>NZ_CP126691.1:0-820000 GCF_032613195.1 Pseudomonas sp. P108
GTGTCAGTGGAACTTTGGCAGCAGTGCGTGGAGCTTTTGCGCGAGGAGCTGCCTGCCCAACAATTCAACACCTGGATCCGTCCACTACAGGTCGAAGCCGAAGGCGACGAGTTGCGCGTCTACGCACCGAACCGCTTTGTGCTGGACTGGGTCAACGAAAAGTACCTGGGCCGCGTCCTTGAACTGCTGGATGAGCATGGCAACGGCATGGCGCCGGCGCTTTCCTTATTAATAGGCAGCAAACGCAGTTCGGCACCGCGTGCGGCACCGAATGCACCGCTGGCTGCCGCGCAGGTTTCCCAGGCCCAGGCAAATGCCGCGTCTGTGAGCGCGCCGGCACCTACGCAAGCGCCAGCACCGGCGGCCAAGCGCTCGACACAAAAAAGCCCCGAAGTCAGTGACGAGCCGTCTCGCGACAGTTTCGACCCGATGTCCGGCGCTGCTTCGCAACAGGCCCCGGTCCGTGCCGAACAGCGCACCGTGCAGGTCGAAGGTGCGCTCAAGCACACGAGCTATCTGAACCGCACCTTTACCTTTGAAAACTTCGTCGAAGGTAAATCCAACCAGCTCGCCCGCGCGGCGGCCTGGCAAGTGGCGGACAACCCCAAGCACGGCTACAACCCACTGTTCCTTTATGGTGGTGTCGGCCTGGGTAAAACCCACTTGATGCACGCGGTGGGTAACCACCTATTAAAGAAGAACCCGAATGCCAAGGTCGTGTACCTGCATTCCGAGCGTTTCGTCGCCGACATGGTCAAGGCGCTGCAACTGAACGCGATCAACGAGTTCAAGCGTTTCTACCGTTCGGTGGACGCTTTGCTGATCGACGACATTCAGTTCTTCGCCCGTAAAGAACGTTCCCAGGAAGAGTTTTTCCACACCTTCAACGCCCTGCTTGAAGGTGGCCAGCAGGTAATTCTCACCAGTGACCGCTACCCGAAAGAAATCGAAGGCCTTGAAGAGCGCCTCAAATCCCGCTTCGGTTGGGGCCTGACGGTAGCCGTCGAGCCGCCGGAACTGGAAACCCGCGTCGCGATCTTGATGAAGAAGGCCGACCAGGCCAAAGTCGAGTTGCCGCATGACGCTGCGTTCTTCATCGCCCAGCGCATTCGCTCCAACGTCCGTGAGCTGGAAGGCGCGCTGAAACGCGTGATCGCCCACTCGCACTTCATGGGCCGCGACATCACCATCGAGCTGATTCGCGAATCCCTGAAAGACCTGTTGGCGTTGCAGGACAAACTGGTCTCTGTGGATAACATTCAGCGCACTGTCGCCGAGTACTACAAGATCAAGATTTCCGACTTGTTGTCCAAGCGCCGTTCGCGCTCGGTCGCTCGTCCGCGTCAGGTAGCCATGGCGTTGTCCAAGGAACTGACCAACCACAGCCTGCCGGAAATCGGCGATGTGTTTGGCGGCCGCGATCACACCACCGTGTTGCACGCTTGCCGCAAGATCAACGAACTTAAGGAATCCGACGCGGACATCCGCGAGGACTACAAGAACCTGCTGCGTACACTGACCACTTGATGAACACCAGCGCAGCTTAATAAGGCAAGGGACTAGACCATGCATTTCACCATTCAACGCGAAGCCCTGTTGAAACCCCTGCAACTGGTCGCAGGCGTCGTCGAGCGTCGACAGACCTTGCCGGTACTGTCCAACGTGCTGCTGGTTGTCGAAGGCCAGCAACTGTCGCTGACCGGTACCGACCTGGAAGTCGAGCTGGTCGGTCGTGTGCAACTTGAAGAGCCGGCAGAAACAGGTTCCATCACCGTGCCTGCGCGCAAGCTGATGGATATCTGCAAAAGCCTGCCCAACGATGCGCTGATCGACATCAAGGTCGACGAGCAGAAGCTGGTAGTAAAAGCCGGCCGTAGCCGTTTCACCCTGTCGACCTTGCCGGCCAACGATTTCCCGACCGTTGAAGAAGGCCCGGGCTCGCTGACCTGCAGCCTCGAGCAAAGCAAACTGCGTCGTTTGATCGAACGCACCAGCTTCGCCATGGCTCAGCAGGACGTGCGTTACTACCTAAACGGTATGCTGCTGGAAGTGTCCGAAGGCATCATCCGCGCCGTGGCCACCGACGGTCACCGTCTGGCCATGTGCTCGATGAAAGCCGATATCGGCCAGCCTGATCGCCACCAGGTGATCGTGCCGCGCAAAGGTATTCTTGAACTGGCACGCCTGCTCACCGAGCCGGACGGTAACGTCAGCATCGTTCTGGGTCAGCACCACATCCGCGCGACCACCGGCGAATTCACCTTCACCTCGAAACTGGTCGACGGCAAGTTCCCGGATTACGAGCGCGTGCTGCCGAAGGGCGGCGACAAACTGGTACTGGGCGATCGCCAGGCGCTGCGTGAAGCGTTCAGCCGTACCGCGATTCTGTCCAACGAGAAGTACCGTGGTATCCGTCTGCAACTGGCCAGCGGTCAGTTGAAGATCCAGGCCAACAACCCGGAGCAGGAAGAAGCGGAAGAAGAAGTGGGTGTTGAATACAACGGCGGTTCGCTGGAAATCGGCTTCAACGTGAGCTACTTGCTCGACGTGCTGGGCGTGATGACCACCGAGCAGGTTCGCCTGATCCTGTCCGACTCCAACAGCAGTGCGCTGGTGCAGGAGTCCGACAACGACGATTCGGCTTACGTTGTCATGCCGATGCGTCTGTAATCAGCTGACTCTGGATGTCCTTAAGTCGTGTTTCGGTCACCGCGGTGCGCAATCTGCACCCGGTGACCTTCTCCCCCTCCCCCCGCATCAACATCCTTTACGGCGCCAACGGCAGCGGCAAAACCAGTGTTCTGGAAGCCATTCATCTGCTGGGGCTTGCCCGTTCGTTTCGTAGCACGCGGCTGTTGCCGGTCATCCAGTATGAGCAGCTCGCCTGTACGGTGTTCGGTCAGGTTGAATTGGCCGAGGGTGGCCACAGTGCGCTGGGGATATCGCGTGATCGTCAGGGCGAGTTTCAGATCCGTATCGACGGACAGAATGCCCGCAGCGCCGCGCAACTGGCGGAGATCCTGCCACTGCAGTTGATCAACCCCGACAGCTTCCGCCTGCTTGAAGGTGCGCCGAAGATTCGCCGGCAGTTTCTCGACTGGGGCGTGTTCCACGTCGAACCACGGTTCATGGCCACCTGGCAGCGCTTGCAGAAGGCCCTGCGCCAGAGAAACTCTTGGCTGCGGCATGGTACACTTGACGCCGTTTCGCAAGCGGTTTGGGACAGGGAACTGTGTCAGGCCAGCGCTGAAATCGATGAATACCGCCGCGCTTACATCAAAGCCTTGAAACCAGTCTTTGAACAAACCTTGAGCGAACTGGTTGAGCTCGAAGGTTTGACGCTCAGCTATTACCGAGGCTGGGACAAAGACCGGGAATTGAGCGCCGTACTGGCTGGATCCGTGCAACGGGACCAGCAAATGGGTCATACCCAGGCCGGACCGCAACGGGCTGATTTGCGTCTTAGATTGGGCGCACACAACGCCGCGGATATTTTGTCCCGGGGTCAGCAGAAGTTGGTGGTCTGTGCATTGCGGATTGCCCAGGGGCATCTGGTCAGCCAGGCCCGCCGCGGTCAGTGTATTTATCTGGTGGATGACTTGCCGTCCGAGCTGGACGAGAGCCACCGTCGCGCACTATGCCGCTTACTGGAAGACTTACGCTGCCAGGTGTTCATCACCTGTGTAGATCACAAATTATTGAGGGAAGGCTGGCAGACGGAAACGCCAGTCGCTCTGTTCCACGTGGAACAGGGCCGTATCACCCAGACCCACGACCATCGGGAGTGAAGGCATTGAGCGAAGAAAATACGTACGACTCAACGAGCATTAAAGTGCTGAAAGGCCTGGATGCCGTACGCAAACGTCCCGGTATGTACATTGGTGACACCGACGATGGCAGCGGTCTGCACCACATGGTGTTCGAGGTGGTCGACAACTCGATCGACGAAGCCCTCGCCGGCCACTGCGACGACATCAGCATCATCATCCACCCGGATGAGTCCATCACCGTTAAAGATAACGGCCGTGGCATCCCGGTAGACGTGCACAAAGAGGAAGGCGTTTCCGCCGCCGAGGTCATCATGACCGTCCTCCACGCTGGCGGTAAGTTCGACGACAACTCCTACAAAGTATCCGGCGGTCTGCACGGTGTGGGTGTGTCGGTAGTGAACGCACTGTCCGAAGAACTGGTTCTGACTGTTCGCCGCAGCGGCAAGATCTGGGAACAGACCTACGTCCACGGCGTACCTCAGGCACCGATGGCCATCGTTGGTGACAGCGAAACCACCGGCACCCAGATCCACTTCAAGGCTTCCAGCGAAACCTTCAAGAACATTCACTTCAGCTGGGACATCCTCGCCAAGCGCATTCGTGAACTGTCCTTCCTCAACTCCGGTGTTGGCATCGTCCTCAAGGATGAGCGCAGCGGCAAGGAAGAGCTGTTCAAGTACGAAGGCGGTTTGCGTGCGTTCGTTGAGTACCTGAACACCAACAAGACCGCGGTCAACCAGGTGTTCCACTTCAACATTCAGCGTGAAGACGGCATCGGCGTGGAAATCGCCCTGCAGTGGAACGACAGCTTCAACGAGAACCTGTTGTGCTTCACCAACAACATTCCGCAGCGCGACGGCGGTACTCACCTTGTGGGCTTCCGTTCGGCACTGACGCGTAACCTGAACAACTACATCGAGCAGGAAGGTCTGGCGAAGAAGCACAAAGTCGCCACCACCGGTGACGATGCCCGTGAAGGCCTGACCGCGATCATCTCGGTGAAAGTGCCGGATCCGAAGTTCAGCTCGCAGACCAAAGACAAGCTGGTCTCCTCCGAAGTGAAGACTGCGGTCGAGCAGGAGATGGGCAAGTACTTCTCCGACTTCCTTCTGGAAAACCCGAACGAAGCCAAGCTGGTCGTCGGCAAGATGATCGACGCGGCGCGTGCCCGTGAAGCGGCACGCAAGGCCCGTGAGATGACCCGCCGCAAAGGCGCGCTGGACATCGCCGGTTTGCCGGGCAAACTCGCTGACTGCCAGGAAAAAGACCCGGCACTCTCCGAACTGTACCTCGTGGAAGGTGACTCCGCGGGCGGCTCTGCCAAGCAGGGACGTAACCGCAAGACCCAGGCGATCCTGCCGTTGAAGGGCAAGATCCTCAACGTCGAGAAAGCACGTTTCGACAAGATGATCTCTTCCCAGGAAGTGGGCACCTTGATCACCGCACTGGGCTGCGGTATCGGTCGCGACGAGTACAACATCGACAAGCTGCGTTATCACAACATCATCATCATGACCGATGCTGACGTTGACGGTTCGCACATCCGTACCCTGCTGCTGACCTTCTTCTTCCGTCAGTTGCCGGAGCTGATCGAGCGTGGCTACATCTACATCGCCCAGCCGCCGCTGTACAAGGTCAAGAAAGGCAAGCAAGAGCAATACATCAAAGACGACGACGCCATGGAAGAGTACATGACGCAGTCGGCCCTGGAAGATGCGAGCCTGCACCTGAACGAAGAAGCCCCGGGCATTTCCGGTGAAGCGCTCGAGCGTCTGGTGAACGACTTCCGCATGGTGATGAAGACCCTCAAGCGTCTGTCGCGCCTGTACCCGCAGGAACTGACCGAGCACTTCATTTACCTGCCGGCCGTGAGCCTGGAAAAGCTCGGCGACCACGCAGCAATGCAGGAGTGGCTGGCCCAGTACGAAGCGCGTCTGCGTACCGTTGAAAAATCCGGTCTGGTCTACAAGGCCAGCCTGCGTGAAGATCGTGAACGTGGCGTGTGGCTGCCAGAGGTCGAACTGATCTCCCACGGCCTGTCGAACTACGTCACCTTCAACCGCGACTTCTTCGGCAGCAACGACTACAAAACCGTCGTCACCCTCGGCGCTCAACTGAGCACCCTGCTCGACGAAGGCGCGTACATCCAGCGTGGCGAGCGCAAGAAAGCAGTCACCGAGTTCAAGGAAGCACTGGACTGGCTGATGGCTGAAAGCACCAAGCGCCACACCATTCAGCGATACAAAGGTCTGGGCGAAATGAACCCGGATCAGCTGTGGGAAACCACCATGGACCCAAGCGTGCGCCGCATGCTGAAAGTCACCATCGAAGACGCCATTGGCGCAGACCAGATCTTCAACACCCTGATGGGTGATGCGGTCGAACCTCGCCGTGACTTCATCGAGAGCAATGCGTTGGCGGTTTCGAACCTGGATTTCTAACGAATTCTGTTCGGACTTGAAGTAAAAAATAAACCCCGGTGAGTTTTGGCTCATCGGGGTTTATACGTTTCAAGCATCCCTCCATGCATACAAGTCTGCGTCATGATTTGTATGTACATGTTTTCCGGATTGATAACTCCTCGCGTCAGTGCAACGCTCTGTCTGGCTACTTTCGACTTATTCATTCAGCAGAGGATTTACCGTTGAGCGAACAGCATCAGACGTTTGAAGGCCTCAAATACCGAACCGACAGTGGAGTGGAGTATTGGTCTGCCCGAGACCTTGCTCCGCTGCTGGAATACAGAACGTGGCGTAACTTCGAGAACGTTATCGCCAAGGCTATACAAGCTTGTGAACACGGTGATCATTCGGTATCCGACCATTTTGTTGAAGCCAGCAAAATGGTCTCCTTGGGGTCTGGTTCTCTGCGAGAACTGAAGGATATCCACCTCTCCCGCTATGCCTGCTATCTGGTTGTCCAGAACGGAGATCCATCCAAGCCCGTCATCGCCGCAGGGCAAACCTACTTTGCGATTCAGACCCGACGTCAGGAGCTGACAGACGATTCCGAATTTCAGAGTCTAAGGGACGATCAGAAGCGTTTGCTGCTGCGCAATGAGTTACGCGAGCACAACAAACTTCTGGTTGAAACGGCACAGCAGGCAGGCGTTGAGACAGAATTGGATTTCGCCGTTTTCCAGAATCATGGATATCAAGGGCTCTACGGAGGACTTGATCAGAAAGCGATCCACCAGCGCAAAGGCCTCAAAAAAAGCCAAAAAATTCTTGATCACATGGGCTCGACTGAACTGGCCGCCAATTTATTTCGGGCGACTCAGGCTGAAGATAAATTACGTCGCGACAGTGTTCAGGGCAAGCAACAAGCTAACGACGTTCACCTGCAGGTTGGTCGAAAAGTCAGAGAGACCATTTCCGAACTTGGCGGCACCATGCCCGAGGATCTTCCAATGCCGGCTACCAGCATCAAGCAGTTGGAATCTGCGATCAAAAAATTGAAGGGTCGAGCCGGAGAAGAGTGAAACAGCCAGAAACATTAGTGCGAGTTCGACACCACACTCTCCAACCGATACCCATACCCATAAATCGTCAACAACTGCCACCCTCGATCCGCCGTCAGCCCGAGCTTGTTCCGCAGGCGATAAATATGCGTATCCAGCGGCCGCGACGACGCCATCTCCTCATGCGGCCAAAACCGTTCATACAGATAATCCCGCGACAACGGTCGACCCAGATTGCTGAACAGACACCGCGCCAGCCGGTACTCGCGCTCGGTCATGACAATCGGCTTTCCCTCGCGGGTAACGGTCAATTCAGCGTCATCAAACGTCAGATCATTAAAGCTCAGCACTTCCGTCGCCGCCGCACGTTGCTGGCTGTGCCGCCGCAATACCGCAGCCACCCGCGCCTTCAGTTCATTTGGCCGAAAGGGCTTGCTCACATAATCATCCGCCCCTGCATTCAACGCCTGAACGATATCGCTCTCGCCATCACGGCTGGTGAGCATGATCGCTGCCGGTGGCGCTTCCATGTGTTCGCGGGTCCAGCGCAGCAGGGCCAGGCCGGTGAGGTCGGGCAATTGCCAGTCGAGGATCAGCAGGTCGAAGGTCTCCCGGCGTAGCTGTCGCAACAGGTCTTCACCACGCTCGAAGCTGTGCAGTGACCACGGCTGTTCGCCGGCATCGGCCATTTGCTGCAAGGTTTGCTCGACCCGACGCAGTTCGGCGGGTTCGTCGTCCAGTATCGCAACGCGCATACGCGGTGGTTCCTTGTTGCTTGGGCAGTTGGCGGACAACCATAGTCGCTCGGCCCTCGCAGTGAAAGTAAGCAGCCCGCCGTTGGTCGACGTCCGCTATGATTCTTCGGGTCTACGTCTCAGACCTGTGGCCCATGAAACCATTCACCCTGCCCTGGCGTTTTTCCAAATGAACACTAATCGCCGGCGTGAAAGCCGTGAGCCCAGCCAGGTGCAGCGCCTGTTCCGACAGCTGGTGCGCGAGTGGTTGTGGATAAGTCTAGTGCTGTTGCCGCTGACTGCGCTGTTGTCGTATCGCGCGCAGATCAACCTGCACGGTGCGGCTCCCGTCATGGGAGCCATGCTTTCGGTGGGCCTGGTCGCGTGCGTACTTGGTTTGCTGTTGTGGCGTCCGCGCTGGGCATTGTGGATAACGCTGGTTGGTATGGCCGGCGTGCTGCTGACCAGCGCCGGGCTGGCGGAGATGCGTCGCTGGTGGTCGCCGACGCCGGCGGTGTTGGGCATGTTGTTCGGCTATCTGATCTGGAATTGGCGGCGCCTGAGTGTGGTGCTGACTTATTTCGGCTGGGAGCTGACGCGGCTGGATGGAGAGCCGAAGGTTTTCCCCGAACGCCGTCGTACGCAATTCACCGGCGCCGATCGTTTGCAAGGGCAGATCATGGCCCTCGAGCAAGCCATGAGCCGCACCCGCGATACTCGACGCTTCATCGCAGACGGTTTGGAATACTTGCCGGTCGCCACACTGATCAGCGATCCCAAGGGGCAGATCCTGCTGGGCAATCGCAAGGCCCGCGCGTTGTTCGATACTGCATTAGTGGGCGACGACGTCCGCGATCAACTCGCCCGCCTCGGCTATCCGGAATTATCCACAGAGCCACGTCCAGCGTTATCCGCCCTGCCGCTGCTGGAATTCCGTGACCACAAGGAACGCAGCCTGCGCTTGGAACGTGCCGCCCTGCTGCCGGTGGACGGTGACACGCCGATCGGCTGGCTGCTGAGCCTCACCGACCTTAGCGCGGAACGCGCGGCGGAAGAACAACGCAGCGTATTGCTGCGCTTTCTATCCCACGACCTGCGCGCGCCACACTCGGCGATCCTCGCTTTGCTGGATGTGCATCGCCATCAGGCCGGGGCTGATGCGCCGTTGTTCGAACAAATCGAACGTCAGGTGCGCCGCGCGCTGGATCTGACCGACGGTTTTGTTCTGCTGGCGCGAGCCGAGTCTGAGACTTACCAATTTCAACCGACGTTGTTCGCGATGCTGGTGCTCGACGTGCTGGATCAAGCGTTGCCCATTGCCCAGCAGAAACGCATCGAGTTGCTGCATGACATGGATGAAGAGTCGCAGGAACGTCTGATCAATGCCGATCAAGGCTTGCTGACCCGCGCGCTGTTCAACCTGCTGGAAAACGCGATCAAGTACAGCCCGGCCGACACCACGATCACCCTGCGGGTCCGTTGCCGTGAGGAATGGTTGCACTGTGAATTGATTGATCAAGGCAAAGGCATCGCCGCCGATGAATTGCCGGATCTGTTCAGTCAGTACCGCCGTTTTTCCTCCGCCCAAGGCATCGATGGCGTGGGGCTGGGCCTGTCGATGGTCAAAGCGGTGGTTGATCACCATGGCGGTAAAATCGAATGCCGCAGCGTGGTCGATCAAGGCACCACGTTCCTACTGGAGTTACCGCTGATTCACGAATGATCAGCCACAAAAAAACCGGCTATATCAGCCGGTTTTTTTACATCCGAAAAAAACTTATGCACCTTTTACGGTGTTTTATGAGCTTGAGAAATATATAAGTAAATCAATCACTTATTATCAATATTCAAGCGTTTTCAACAAAACCGTACACAGGTTATCCACAAAATCTCAGACAGCTACCTGATCGCTTGCAGCCGGTGCTTGCGGGGCCGGTGGCAGCGAGCCCATTTCGCGCTGGGTCTTCTCGTTCCAGGCTTGCACGCGGTCGTTCAGCTCGGCGATGGCGCGCGGGCCCGTGCCTTCGGCATACATCGGCTCGCCGATGACTACGGTGATCACCCCGGACTTCTTGCCCCAACCGATTTTCGGCCAGAACTTGCCGGCATTGTGTGCAATCGGCAGCACAGGAAGCGCCGCATTCACCGCCAACGCGCTACCACTGCGAGAGAACTTGCCGACAGTGCCAAACGGCACACGTGTGCCTTCCGGAAAGATCAGCACCCAAACGTTGTCCTTGAGCAGTTCATCACCCTTGGCCGCGACTTGCTTCAGCGCCGCTTTCGGGTTGTCGCGGTCAATCGCGATCGGTCGCAGCATGGCCATGGCCCAGCCGAAAAACGGCACGTAGAGCAGTTCGCGCTTGAGCACCTGGCTCAACGGCGAGAAATAAGCAGAGAGAAAGAATGTCTCCCAAGTGCTCTGGTGGTTCGACTGAATCACGCAGGGCCGGTCAGGCACGTTTTCCGCGCCTTTGATTTCGTAACGGATACCGAGAAACACCTTGGTCAACCACAAGGCGCAACGGCACCAGTACACGTTGATAAAACGATAGCGCGCCTTGAACGGCAGAAACGGCGCGATAAAAAAACTCAAGCTGCACCACAGCAGGGAAGTGGTGCCCAGCAGCAGGTAAAAGAGAAAAATTCTGATGGCCCGCAGTATCGACATAGTGACGTTTACCGTTACAGGGCAATGCCCGAGTGTTCAAGCGCACTCCCGATCAATCCCTGGTCAGGAACTTCAGAAGTACTCTAGTTGTGGATAAGTTCTGCGGCAATCGCCGCCAGATCGTCAAAAATCAGAGTGCCAACCGGCAGGGTTTTGCCCTGAGTCTTTGCGCCTTTTCCGGTCTTTACCAAAACTGGCTGTGAATCGACGGCTTTGGCGGCCTCCAGGTCACCAAGGCTGTCGCCGACGAACCAGACATTGGCCAGCTCGACGTTGTAATGCGCCGCGATGGTTTTCAACATCCCGGGTTTCGGCTTGCGGCAATCGCAGCCTTCGTCCGGCCCGTGCGGGCAATACACGATCAGCCCGACTTCACCGCCCTGCTCCGCCACCAGCTCGCGCAACCGCGCGTGCATGGCATCCAGGGTGGCGAGGTCGTAATAGCCGCGAGCAATGCCCGACTGGTTGGTGGCCACCGCCACCGTCCAGCCGGCCTTGCTCAACTGCGCAATCGCCTCGATCGAGCCGGGCAACGGAATCCACTCCGCCACTGACTTGATGTAAGCGTCGGAGTCGTAATTGATCACTCCGTCCCGATCGAGAATCAGCAGTTTCAACAGCAATCCCTCAACCCAGCAGTGAAATGTCGGCAACACCGAGGAACAGGCCACGCAGACGCGCCAGCAGCGCGTAACGGTTGGCCCGCACATTGGCGTCGTCGGCATTGACCATCACTGCGTCGAAGAACGCATCCACCGGCTCACGCAATGCCGCCAGGCGTGCCAGCGATTCGTTGTACTGACGCGCCGCGGCCATTGGCTGTACGGCCTGATCCGCTTGTTGAATCGCTGAGTACAGCGAGAACTCGTTGGCGTTGTCGAAATACTTGGCTTGCACCTCGGTCGGTACCGCGCCTTCGAGTTTGCTCAACAGGTTCGACACACGCTTGTTCACCGCCGCCAGCGCTGCCGCTTCCGGCAGTTTGCGGAAGGCCTGCACCGCTTGCACACGCTGATCGAAGTCCAGCGCCGAACCCGGCTTCAGGGCACGTACCGACAGGTAAGTGGCGACTTCAACGCCTTCGTCTTCGTAACGTGCACGCAGACGGTCGAAGATGAATTCCAGCACGGACTCGTTGAGGCCGGCAGCCTTGACCTTGGCACCGAACGCGGCCACGGCGAAAGCCACGGCGTCGTTCAGATCCAGATCGAGTTTTTTCTCGATGAGGATACGTAGCACGCCGAGTGCCGCACGGCGCAGGGCATACGGGTCTTTGCTGCCGGTTGGCAGCATGCCGATACCGAAGATACCGACCAGGGTGTCGAGCTTGTCAGCGATCGCGACGGCCGCACCGGTCAGGGTGGCCGGCAGTTCTGCACCGGCACCGCGTGGCATGTACTGCTCGTTCAGCGCCAGTGCGACATCTTCTGGCTCGCCATCATTGAGGGCGTAGTAGTAACCGGCGACACCTTGCATCTCCGGGAACTCGCCGACCATCTCGGTGGCCAGGTCGCACTTCGACAGCAGGCCAGCGCGGGCAGCCCACGAAGCGTTGCCGCCGATGCGAGCGGCGATGTACGCAGCCAGTTTCGATACGCGCTCGGCCTTGTCGTAGACGCTGCCGAGTTTTTCCTGGAACACCACGTTCTTCAGGCGATCATTGAAGGCTTCGAGTTTCTGCTTCTTGTCCTGCTTGAAGAAGAACTCGGCGTCGGTCAGGCGTGGTCGAACCACTTTCTCGTTACCGGCGATGATCTGCTGCGGGTCTTTGCTTTCGATGTTGGCCACAGTGATGAAACGTGGCAGCAACTTGCCGTCGGCATCCAGCAGGCAGAAGTACTTCTGGTTGTCCTGCATGGTGGTGATCAGCGCTTCTTGCGGCACGTCGAGGAAGCGTTCCTCGAACGAACACACCAGCGGCACCGGCCATTCAACCAGTGCGGTCACTTCGTCGAGCAGCGCCGGCGGAACGATTGCCGTGCCTTCCTGACGGGTCGCCAGCTCTTCGGTGCGCTTGCTGATGATCTCGCGACGCTCGTTGGCGTCGGCCAATACATAAGCGGCACGCAGGTCGGCGAGGTAGCTCGACGGCGAACCGATGCGCACGCTTTGCGGGTGATGGAAGCGGTGACCACGGGAATCACGGCCAGCCTTTTGCGCGAGGATGGTGCAGTCGATGACCTGGTCACCGAGCAGCATCACCAGCCATTGGGTCGGACGCACGAACTCTTCCTTGCGCGCACCCCAACGCATGCGTTTCGGGATCGGCAGGTCGTTCAGCGAATCTTCGACGATGGTCGGCAGCAGGCTCGCGGTCGGCTTGCCGGCGATGCTCTGGCTGTAGCGCAGTTTCGGGCCGCTCTGGTCGATTTCGCTCAGATCAACGCCGCATTTCTTGGCGAAACCCAAAGCTGCCTGAGTCGGATTGCCTTCAGCGTCGAACGCCGCCTGACGTGGCGGGCCGTCGAGGTTGATGCTGCGATCCGGTTGCTGGGTGGCCAGCGCGGTGATCAGCACAGCCAGACGACGCGGCGCGGCGTAGACGGTTTTAGTCTCGTAGCTCAGGCCAGCGGCTTGCAGGCCCTTGTCGATACCGGCGAGGAACGCCTCAGCCAAAGTGTTCAGGGCTTTCGGTGGCAGTTCTTCGGTGCCCAGTTCAACCAGAAAATCTTGCGCACTCATTGTGCTGCCTCCAGCTTGGCCAGTACTTCGTCACGCAGGTCCGGGGTCGCCATCGGGAAGCCCAGCTTGGCGCGTGCCAGCAGGTAGGCTTGCGCAACGGAACGCGCCAGGGTGCGTACGCGCAGAATGTATTGCTGACGCGCGGTCACCGAGATCGCCCGGCGCGCATCCAGCAGGTTGAAGGTGTGCGAGGCCTTCAACACCATTTCGTAGCTCGGCAACGGCAGCGGCTGGTCGAGTTCGATCAGGCGCTTGGCTTCGCTTTCATAGAAGTCGAACAGTTCGAACAGTTTGTCGACGTTGGCGTGTTCGAAGTTGTAAGTGGACTGCTCCACTTCGTTCTGGTGGAACACGTCGCCGTAGGTGACTTTGCCCATCGGGCCGTCAGCCCAGACCAGGTCGTAGACCGAATCCACGCCTTGCAGGTACATGGCCAGACGCTCGAGACCGTAAGTGATCTCGCCGGTCACCGGGTAGCACTCGATGCCGCCCGCCTGCTGGAAGTAAGTGAACTGGGTCACTTCCATGCCGTTCAGCCAGACTTCCCAGCCCAGACCCCAGGCGCCGAGGGTCGGCGATTCCCAGTTGTCTTCGACGAAGCGAATGTCGTGAACCAATGGGTCCAGACCGACATGCTTGAGCGAGCCCAGGTACAGTTCCTGGAAGTTGTCCGGGTTCGGCTTCAGGACGACCTGGAACTGATAGTAATGCTGCAGACGGTTCGGGTTTTCACCGTAACGGCCGTCAGTCGGACGGCGGCTTGGCTGCACGTAAGCGGCGTTCCAGGTTTCCGGGCCGATGGCGCGGAGGAAGGTCGCGGTGTGGAAAGTGCCGGCGCCTACTTCCATATCGTAGGGCTGAAGTACCACGCAACCTTGCTCGGCCCAGTATTGCTGGAGCGCGAGGATCAAGTCTTGGAAGGTACGCACGGCTGGCGTAGGCTGGCTCACGAAATTCACCTGTTTCTTGGGCTGCGATTTAAAGAGCGGGAGTATACCCGATTCATTGCTGCGCACGCCCCCTGGAGCCTTATGCCACGCTGCTTTTGGTGTACCGAAGATCCGCTGTACATGGCTTATCACGACCAGGAGTGGGGCACGCCGCTACGCGATGCGCAGGGTTTGTTCGAGTTGCTTTTGCTCGAAGGGTTCCAGGCCGGGCTGTCCTGGATCACCGTGCTGCGCAAACGTGAGCGTTATCGCGAGGTGTTGTTCGGCTTCGACGTGCAGCGTGTGGCGCAGATGAGCGACGCTGAAATCGACGAGTTGATGCTCGATCCGGGGATCATCCGCAACCGCCTCAAACTCAATGCCGCCCGCCGTAATGCCCAGGCCTGGCTGGCGCTGGAGGATCCGGTGGGGTTCCTCTGGTCGTTTGTTAACGACCAACCGATCATCAATCATTTCAAGGATCGCAGCGAAGTCCCGGCGATCACCCCCGAAGCGCTGGCGATGAGCAAAGGCCTGAAAAAGGCCGGGTTCACGTTCGTCGGCCCGACCATTTGCTATGCGCTGATGCAGGCCTCGGGGATGGTCATGGACCACACCCAGGACTGCGACCGCTACGCGCAGCTCGTCAACGGCGGTTAGAATGGCCGCCTCGCGCACCGCACAAAATCAGGAGTGACCTGTGGAAAAGTTTAAAGGCGCCTTGCTGGTAGGCGCTCTGCGGCTGTTTGCCCTGCTGCCATGGCGGGCCGTGCAGGCCGTGGGTTCGGCGATCGGCTGGATCATGTGGAAAACCCCCAACCGCTCCCGCGACGTGGTGCGGATCAACCTTGCGAAATGTTTTCCACAGATGGACCCGGCCGAGCGTGAGCGTCTGGTCGGTCAGAGTCTTAAAGACATCGGCAAGTCGTTGACCGAAAGCGCCTGCGCGTGGATCTGGCCGGCGCAGCGCTCGATCGATCTGGTGCGCGAAGTCGAAGGCCTCGATGTGCTGAAAGACGCCTTGGCCTCGGGCAAAGGCGTGGTCGGCATCACCAGCCACCTCGGTAACTGGGAAGTGCTCAACCACTTCTATTGCAGCCAGTGCAAACCGATCATTTTCTACCGTCCGCCGAAGCTCAAGGCTGTGGATGAATTATTGCGTAAACAGCGCGTGCAACTGGGCAACAAGGTCGCTGCTTCCACCAAGGAAGGCATCCTCAGCGTCATCAAGGAAGTGCGCAAAGGTGGTGCAGTGGGCATTCCCGCTGACCCGGAACCGGCCGAATCCGCCGGGATCTTCGTACCATTCTTCGCCACGCAAGCGCTGACCAGCAAATTCGTGCCGAACATGCTCGCCGGTGGCAAAGCCGTTGGCGTGTTCCTGCATGCGCTGCGCCTGCCTGACGGTTCTGGCTACAAAGTGATCCTCGAAGCCGCGCCCGAAGCCATGTACAGCACCGATACCGCCGAATCCTGCGCCGCCATGAGCAAAGTGGTCGAGCGTTATGTGGCGGCGTATCCGAGCCAGTACATGTGGAGCATGAAGCGCTTCAAGAAGCGTCCGCCGGGCGAAGAACGCTGGTACTGAGCTGATTGGCATGATCTGTGGATAACCTCACTGGCAAGGTTATCCACAACCGTTCATCAAAGGGCGCAACAAGATGTCCGAACAACGCAAATCCTTCCGCATCAAGATTACCCACGACAGCTTTGGCGAATGCCTCGGGCAGACGCGCAACCTGTCGCCTACCGGGGTGTTTGTGCAGCATCCGGTTTTGGCTTCTTTGCCCAAAGGCGCGGTGGTTTACGGCCAGGTGCAGGATTTACCCACAGGCGCGCCACGGGTGCGGATGGAGGTGGTGACGGTAGATGCCGACGGTATCGGTCTTCGCTACCTTTGACTTATTGCGCCTGACGATCGAGCTTCTTCAGAAACACCGTCATTTCCTTCTCGGCCTGCTTGTCGCCGTGGGCGCGGGCCGCTTCCAGACCTTGTTCCCACGCCTGACGTGCGGCGGCGCTATCGCCCAGCGCCAACTGCGCCTTGCCCAACAGCTTCCAGGCTGCCGAATACTTCGGATCAAAACCGACACAGCGCTGGAAATGCTCGGCAGCCTTGGCGTTTTCGCCCAGATCCAGATAACCCTTGCCCAGGCCGAAGCGCAGCAATGAGTTATCCACACCCTTGGCGAGCATTTTTTCCAGGGATTCGAGCATTTTTGCACCCTCGTTAATGTGATCGTTCCCACGCTCCGCGTGGGAATGTAGCCCGGGACGCTCTGCGTCCCAATAGCGGGACGCAGAGCGTCCATTGAGGCATTCCCACGCGGAGCGTGGGAACGATCAACCTCAGAAGAAGCTCAACCCCACATGGAACAGCTTCTCCACATCGCGAATATGTTTTTTATCCACAAGGAACAGAATCACATGGTCGCCCGCCTCGATCACCGTGTCATCGTGGGCAATGATCACTTGTTCATTGCGGATCACCGCACCAATCGTGGTGCCCGGCGGCAGGCCGATCTTCTCGATCGGTTTGCCGATTACCTTGCTCGACTTCGCATCACCGTGAGCAATCGCCTCGATCGCTTCGGCGGCACCGCGACGCAATGAATGCACGCTGACGATATCGCCACGGCGCACGTGGGCCAGCAGCGTGCCGATGGTCGCCAGTTGCGGGCTGATGGCGATGTCGATATCGCCGCCCTGAATCAGATCGACGTAGGCCGGGTTGTTGATGATCGTCATGACCTTCTTCGCCCCCAGCCGTTTGGCCAGCAACGACGACATGATGTTGGCTTCGTCATCGTTGGTCAGCGCGAGGAAAATGTCGGCATCGGCGATGTTCTCCTCCAGCAGCAAATCACGGTCAGAAGCGCTGCCCTGCAAGACTACGGTGCTGTCGAGGGTGTCGGAGAGATAACGGCAGCGCGCCGGACTCATCTCGATGATCTTCACCTGATAACGGCTTTCGATGGCCTCGGCCAAACGCTCGCCAATTTGCCCGCCGCCAGCAATGACGATGCGTTTGTAGGTTTCGTCGAGGCGGCGCATTTCGCTCATCACTGCACGAATATTCTCACGGGCAGCGATGAAGAAGACTTCGTCATCGGCCTCGATCACCGTATCGCCTTGCGGCAGGATCGGCCGATCGCGGCGGAAAATCGCGGCGACGCGGGTTTCGACATTCGGCATGTGCTCGCGCAACTGACGCAATTGCTGACCCACCAGCGGCCCGCCGTAATAGGCACGCACCGCCACCAGTTGCGCCGCGCCTTCAGCGAAGTCGATCACCTGCAAGGCGCCCGGATGCTGGATCAGGCGCTTGATGTAGTTGGTCACCACTTGCTCGGGGCTGATCAGCACGTCGACCGGAATCGCTTCGTTCTGGAACAGCTGTTCCTCGCGATTCAGATAAGACGCTTCGCGCACCCGGGCGATCTTGGTCGGGGTATGGAACAGGGTGTGGGCGACCTGGCAGGCGACCATGTTGGTCTCGTCGCTGTTGGTCACCGCCACCAGCATATCGGCGTCGTCGGCGCCGGCCTGACGCAGCACCGACGGCAGCGAGCCACGGCCTTGAATGGTGCGGATGTCGAGACGGTCGCCGAGGTCGCGCAGGCGCTCGCCGTCGGTGTCGACCACCGTAATGTCGTTGGCCTCGCTGGCCAAATGCTCGGCCAGCGAACCGCCGACCTGTCCCGCACCGAGGATGATGATTTTCATCCAGTCACTCCGTTGAATCCGTTTAGCCGCGCGCGGCAGCGATCTTGATCAGCTTGGCGTAGTAGAACCCGTCATGCCCGCCCTGCTGGGCCAGCAATTGGCGACCATGGGGCTGCTTGATCCCGGCGCTGGTGGCCAGATCCAGTTCGCGGGCACCCGGCGTACGCTCGAGGAACGCGGCGATGACTTCGGTGTTCTCGGTCGGCAGCGTCGAGCAGGTGGCGTACAGCAGGATGCCGCCGACTTCGAGGGTTTTCCACATCGCATCGAGCAGCTCGCCTTGCAGTTGCGCGAGGGCGACGATGTCGTCCGGCTGACGGGTCAGCTTGATGTCCGGATGACGGCGGATCACCCCAGTGGCCGAGCACGGGGCATCGAGCAGGATGCGCTGGAACGGTTTGCCATCCCACCACATCTCGATATCGCGACCGTCAGCGGCGATCAGTTCAGCGTTCAAGCCGAGGCGTTCGAGGTTTTCCTTAACGCGGACCAGACGCTTGGCTTCCAGATCCACCGCGACTACGCCGGCCAGCGCCGGTTCGGCTTCGAGGATGTGACAGGTCTTGCCACCGGGCGCGCAGCAGGCGTCGAGCACACGTTGACCCGGCGCCAGATCGAGCAGGTCGGCAGCCAGTTGAGCGGCCTCGTCCTGCACACTGATCCAGCCTTCGGCGAAACCCGGCAGGCTGCGTACGTCGGCAGCGGCCTCGAGAATGATGCCGTCGCGACTGTAAACACACGGCGTCGCGGCAATTCCGGCTTCAGTCAGCAAGCCGAGGTAAGCGTCACGGCTGTGATGACGGCGGTTGACCCGCAGAATCATTGGCGGATGCGCGTTGTTCGCTTCGCAGATGGCTTCCCACTGTTCCGGCCAGAAGGCTTTCAGGGATTTCTGCAGCCAGCGCGGGTGAGCGGTGCGCACCACCGGATCACGTTCCAGTTCGGCGAAAATCGTTTCGCTCTCGCGTTGGGCATTGCGCAGCACGGCGTTGAGCAGGCCTTTGGCCCATGGCTTTTTCAGCTTGTCGGCGCAACCGACGGTTTCGCCGATGGCGGCGTGGGCCGGCACGCGGGTGTAGAGCAATTGGTAGAGACCGACCAGCAGCAGCGCTTCAACATCGGCGTCGGCAGCCTTGAACGGTTTCTGCAGCAGTTTCTCGGCCAATGCCGAAAGACGTGGCTGCCAGCGCGCGGTGCCGAAGGCCAGATCCTGAGTGAAACCGCGATCGCGATCCTCGACCTTGTCCAGTTGCGTCGGCAGTGAGCTGTTCAGCGAGGCCTTGCCGCTGAGCACGGCGGCGAGTGCCTTGGCGGCGGCCAGACGCGGATTCATTGCGCGTCCACCGCTGCGCCGAGCACGGTGCCAACCGCGAACTTCTCACGACGGCTGTTGAACAGGTCGCTGAAGTTCAGCGCTTTGCCGCCGGGCAGTTGCAGGCGGGTCAGGCACAGGGCTTGTTCGCCGCAGGCGACGACCAAACCGTCCTTGCTGGCGCTGAGGATTTCACCCGGGGCGCCTTTGCCGTCGGCGAGCGTCGCCGCCAGCACTTTCAGCGCTTCACCGTTAAGGGTGCTGTGGGTGATCGGCCATGGATTGAAGGCGCGTACCAGTCGCTCCAACTCAACCGCCGGACGGCTCCAGTCGATGCGTGCTTCGTCTTTGTTAAGCTTGTGCGCGTAGGTGGCGAGTTCGTCGTTCTGCACTTCGCCTTCCAGCGTGCCTGCGGCCAGACCGGCAATCGCTTGCACCACGGCCGGCGGGCCCATTTCGGCGAGGCGGTCATGCAGGCTGCCGCCAGTGTCTTCAGCGCTGATCGGCGTGACGACCTTAAGCAGCATCGGCCCGGTGTCGAGGCCGGCCTCCATGCGCATCACCGTGACGCCGCTCTCGGCATCACCGTGTTCCACGGCGCGTTGAATCGGCGCCGCACCGCGCCAGCGTGGCAGCAACGAGGCGTGACTGTTGATGCAGCCCAGACGCGGAATATCCAGCACCACTTGCGGCAGGATCAGGCCGTAGGCGACCACCACCATCAAGTCTGGTTTCAGCGCAGCCAGTTCAGCCTGGGCGTCGGCGTTACGCAAAGTCGGTGGCTGCAACACCTGGATATTATTTTCCAGGGCCAGCTGTTTGACCGGGCTCGGCATCAGTTTTTGCCCGCGACCGGCCGGACGATCCGGTTGGGTGTAGACCGCAACGATCTCGTAAGGGCTGTTCAGCAGGGCCTTGAGGTGTTCGGCGGCGAATTCCGGGGTGCCGGCAAAAACGATGCGCAGTGGCTCAGTCATGAAGGGCGTCTCATAAAAAGAAAAAGGCTTGCCGCAGCAAGCCTTTGAAGAGGGGCATCAAGCGTTCTGGCGGTGCTGCTTTTCCAGTTTCTTCTTGATCCGGTCGCGTTTGAGCGTGGACAGGTAATCGACGAACAATTTGCCGTTGAGGTGGTCGCATTCGTGCTGGATGCACACGGCGAGCAGGCCTTCGGCGATCAGCTCATAAGGCTTGCCGTCGCGGTCCAGCGCCTTGATCCTGACCTTTTGCGGGCGATCGACGTTTTCGTAGAAACCCGGTACCGAGAGGCAGCCTTCCTGGTATTGGTCCATTTCTTCGGTCAGCGATTCGAACTCGGGGTTGATGAACACCCGCGGCTCGGTGCGGTCTTCGGAAAGGTCCATCACGACGATACGTTTGTGCACGTTGACCTGGGTCGCGGCAAGGCCGATGCCCGGCGCTTCATACATTGTTTCAAACATGTCATCGACCAACTGACGCACTTCGTCGTCCACTACAGCCACAGGCTTGGCGATAGTGCGCAGACGCGGGTCCGGGAATTCGAGGATGTTTAAAATGGCCATAGGCTTTGATTGCTGCACACGTTGAGTAAAGTCGGGCGATGGCCTGGCAGGTCCGAAGATGCAGGCTACCGTTGTGAAGCGTAGCTTGTGCATTTTGCACAAGCGAGCCACGGGGGCTCTGACGGTTCACGCGAATGCACATGATAAAGGGATTCACCGCATGAGGAAAACACTACTCGCCCTGCTGCTGTTGGCTTCGGCCGGCGTGGTGCAAGGGCAAGTGCAACTCAGGGATGGTTTTCCACAGCAATACACGGTGGTTTCGGGGGACACGCTCTGGGACATTTCCGGCAAATATCTGCGCGAGCCCTGGCAGTGGCCACAACTGTGGCGGGCCAATCCGCAGATCGAAAACCCCAACCTGATCTATCCCGGCGACACGCTGACCCTCAGTTATGTCGATGGCCAGCCACGTCTGACCCTCAATCGCGGCGAGTCGCGTGGCACCATCAAACTGTCGCCACGGATCCGCACCAGTCCGGTGGCCGAAGCGATTCCAAGTATTCCACTCAAGTCCATCAACAGCTTTCTGCTGAGTAACCGCATCGTCGACAAGGTCGAAGATTTCGACAAGGCGCCGTACATTGTCGCCGGCGATGCCGAACGCGTGCTCAGCGGCACCGGTGACCGTATCTTCGCACGTGGCCATTTCGACCCGAATCAGCCGGTTTACGGGATCTTCCGTCAGGGCAAGGTCTACACCGATCCTGAGACCAAGGAGTTTCTCGGGATCAACGCCGATGACATTGGCGGCGGTGAAATCGTCGCCACCGAAGGCGACGTCGCCACCCTCGCCCTGCAACGCACCACCCAGGAAGTGCGCCTCGGCGATCGTTTGTTCAGTGGCGAAGAACGCTCGATCAATTCGACCTTCATGCCCAGCGCGCCCACCAGCAGCATCAACGGCGTGATCATCGACGTGCCGCGCGGCGTCACCCAGATCGGCGTGATGGACGTGGTCACGTTGAACAAGGGCAAGCGCGACGGTCTGGCCGAAGGCAATGTGCTGGTGGTGATGAAGACCGGGGAAACCGTGCGCGACCGTGTCACCGGTCAACCGCTAAAGATCCCCGACGAACGCGCCGGGTTGCTGATGGTGTTTCGCACCTACGACAAACTCAGCTACGGCCTCGTTCTCAACGCATCGCGCTCGCTGGCGGTGCTCGACAAGGTACGAAATCCGTAAGCAAGCTTCACAAGTTACCAACAGAGTTATCCACAGCTTGTTCCGAATGGTTCGGGGCTTATAACGATCAAGGATGATCCATGATGATGTCTGCCTCCACGCCGGTTTCCCCGGCGGAACTGGAAGCGCGCCTGCGCCTGCACCGCTTGCCGGATGTCGGCCCGAAGCGCTTTGCCAAATTGCTTGAAGCCTTCGGCTCGGCCTCCAAAGCCATCAGCGCTCCGGCCAGTGCGTGGCGTTCGTTGGGTTTGCCGGCGACGTGCGCCGAAGCGCGGCGCTGTCCAGACGTTCGCGACGGTGCCAGCCATGCAATGCGCTGGCTAGAGCGGCCAGAGCATCATTTGCTGATGTGGGATCAAGCCGATTACCCGGCGCTGCTGGCGCAGATTCCTGATCCGCCGCCAATGTTGTTCGTTGCCGGTGATCCGCTGATTCTTGAGAAACCGCAACTGGCGATGGTGGGTAGCCGTCGCGCGTCGCGTCCGGGAATGGACACCGCCGCAGCGTTTTCTCGCAGCCTCGCCGGGGCCGGTTTTGTCATCACCAGCGGGTTGGCGTTGGGTATCGATGCCGCTGCGCATCAGGCCGCTCTGGATGTTGGCGGGCTGACCGTGGGCGTACTCGGCACGGGGCTGGAAAACTTTTATCCACAGCGCAATCGACGCTTGGCTGATGCGATGATTGCGTCCGGTAGCGCGGTGCTTTCGGAGTTTCCCCTGGACGCCGGGCCGACCGCGAGCAACTTCCCGCGCCGCAATCGCATCATCAGCGGTTTGTCTCTCGGCGTGCTGGTGGTCGAGGCCAGCGTTGCCAGCGGATCATTGATAACGGCAAGGCTGGCGGCGGAACAGGGGCGCGAGGTTTATGCAATTCCCGGCTCCATCCACCACCCCGGCGCGCGGGGTTGTCATCAGTTGATTCGTGATGGCGCGGTATTGGTGGAAACCATCGAACACATCCTCGAAGCACTGCGCGGCTGGCAGCATTTGCCGTTGTCCACAGACGCTCCGAAAGTCGATCATCCGTTACTCGCCTTGCTCCATGCCGCGCCGCATACCAGCGAGGGATTGGCTGACAGCAGCGGCTGGGCTTTACCCAAAGTCCTGGCCGCTCTGACCGAACTGGAAATGGATGGCCGTGCGGTGTGCGAAAACGGTCGCTGGTTGGCCAGGACGCGCTAGGTTTTACAAGGAAGATCGGTAAACTGCGCGAAACCTGTTTGCGGAGAGTTTTTTCATGGTTAACAGTTGGCGTGTGCAACAAGCCGCACGAGAGATTCGCGCCGGGGCGGTGATTGCCTATCCAACCGAAGCCGTCTGGGGGCTGGGTTGCGACCCGTGGAACGAAGAGGCAGTGGATCGGTTGCTGGCGATCAAGAATCGTTCGGTGGTCAAAGGGCTGATCCTGGTCGCCGACAACATTCGCCAGTTCGATTTCCTGTTCGAAGACTTCCCGCAAGAATGGATCGACCGCATGGCCAGCACCTGGCCAGGGCCGAACACCTGGCTGGTGCCGCATCAGGGCTTGTTGCCGGAATGGGTCACCGGCGTGCACGACACCGTGGCACTGCGGGTCAGCGATCACCCGCAAGTGCGCGATCTGTGCTCGATGGTCGGGCCATTGATTTCGACCTCTGCCAACCCGCAGGGTCGCCCGGCAGCGCGTACGCGTTTACGGGTTGAGCAATATTTCCGTGGCCAGGTCGATCTGGTGCTGGGTGGCAGTCTCGGCGGGCGGAAAAACCCTAGCG
The DNA here is from genome assembly GCF_032613195.1 of Pseudomonas sp. P108. NCBI lineage: Bacteria > Pseudomonadati > Pseudomonadota > Gammaproteobacteria > Pseudomonadales > Pseudomonadaceae > Pseudomonas > Pseudomonas sp. P108. The sequence continues at coordinate 23,762 of NZ_CP126691.1, forward strand.
TCATTCGCGATCTGGCGACGGGTAAGGTCATTCGTCCCGACTGACCTGTTTTTCTGCCTTCTGCTCTTGAACTCCTCGACTGTTTAGGCGAGGAGTTTTTTCTGTCTGCGATTTATCCTTGGTCAATCTCCATAACTTAAACAATCTGTTGTTTATGTTGTACTGCTTCGTGTCAGATAAATCGATAAGTTAGAAGTTTCAGTAACTTTTCCCACGTCATTATCAGAAGTCGCGCAGTGGCGATATTTCTAAAAGCATCCATTATTTCAATGCGCTCAGAAACTTCGATAAGTTAACGTCTGCGGAGAAGGAATGGATACTACGAACTTGCAACTCAAGGATTATCTGCAGGGGCTTCAAGAGACATTAACCAGGCAGCATGCCGATTATCGTATTGTTATTCTCGATGCGGGGTCAGATGCCAGCGAGTTTGAACGATTCATCGGCCGGCAGTTTCGTCTGCGACTAAAGCATTACATGCTGACGTCCAGAGCCCGGGCACTTGAAACAAGGCTGGCGATTTCATCGCGCAGTACGCATTTTCTGTTGTATCAGCGCGATCAACTGACGGCGGTTTTGCGAGTGACCCCTTCGCCGTTCGAATGGGCTTCGCTGGCGCACCAGTATGTTTCTCCGACCGTGGCGCTGGCGCGCCATGTCGAGTTCAGTCGCTTGATCACGCATTCGCAACAGCACCGGCCGGTGCCGACCAATGCGTTGCTTGCAGCCGCCACCGAATGGGCGATCGATCGTGGCTATCAAGGTGTGACGGCCTTGTGTCGATTGCCACAACGGCGACTGTTCCAGCGCTTTGGCCTGACCCCGATCACTTCCAACTCACTGCATATCGAACACCGCGCACGCGGCGATTACTGGCTGCTGTCTGCGCAGTGGCGGCAAATCCTCACAGCGCTGCAACAACCTTTCCCCATGAACGGCACCTACCCGGAGAATCGCGATGAATGCGTCCGTCAGTTTTGAACAACAGCTGATTCTGCTCGATCAGCGCATCGAAAAAGCGTGGGCCGATATTCTGGATAACTCCCGGCTGGTCAAGGCTATCCGCGAGGGCGGTGTTTCCAGAGCGTTATATGCGATCTACATGATCGAAACCTTTCATTACACCGCACACAATGCCCGGAATCAGGGGTTGGTCGGTGTGCGACATGCCGATAATCCTGTTTATGCGAAGTTCTGTTTTGAACATGCAGCACAAGAAGTCGGTCATGAAAAAATGGCCCTGCACGATGTCATGAGTCTGGGATTGAAGAATGAAGTATTTGATATGCCACAGGCACTTCCAGCGACGGAAGTATTGATCGCTTATTTGTACTGGATTTCTTTTACCGGTAATCCGTTACAACGGCTGGGATACAGTTACTGGGCGGAAAACGCTTATCACTTTATTACTCCGCTGATCGACAAGCTGAGTGAAACGCTGGCGCTGAAACCCGCTCAACTGACGTTCTTCATTGCTCATTCGGACATCGATGTCGAGCACTTCAATGAGATCAAACTCATCCTGCAGCGAACCTGCAAGCGTCAGGCTGACTGGGATGCCATTGCCACCGTGATGGAAACCAGTCTGCGCCTGACCGGCAACATGCTCGAAGCCGTTTATGAGCAGTATGAAGCCTGGCAAAACGGCCTCGCGCCCCGTTACGAATTCCTCCATGCCCTGGATAAATCATGACGCCTTCACGTTTATTTTCACGTTGGTCAGGCGGAGGTCAGGATGGCTGATTATTTCGAACGGCTGAACTACGCGTTGGGGGATGAAGACACGGCGCTCGAGTACGCCATTCTGCCCGAGCATGCCAGGCACGTGTTGGGCGTTGCCGGCTGCGGCGGTCGGCTTCTACCGTTGCTGGCCCGCCACCCGGCCCGCATGACTTGCGCTGATATCAGTGGGCCGCAGCTGGCCTTTACCCGCTTGCGTTTAGCTTTGCTTGAGCAGACCGATCGCCAGTCGTTCATGGATTTCATGGGCTACCGGCCGGAAACGTCGGTGACTCGGCGCAAATCCATATTTCGCCTTCTGGATCTGCCTCCGCTTGATCGCCGCTGGCTGGCGGACTTGCTTCATTCCCGTCATTGGCAGGCACCGATTTACCAAGGGGCCTTCGAGCAGACTCTGCAGCGGTTGGCGAAGGTCAATGGATTGTTCACCGGCAAGGCGGGGCGAGCGATTTTCCAGTTTCGTGATCTGGGAGAGCAATCGGCTTATTACCAAAGCCGGTTTCCCCTCAAGCGCTGGAAGGCTGTGATCGCCTTGTTGGGCAACGCAGCGGTGCTCAATTCGCTGTTGTACAAAGGGGCGTTTCCCCGCAACAACCTGGGTATCAGTTCCCGCGAGGTGTATCTGGATATCTTCCATACCTTGTTTACCACCCAGGTGGTGCGCGAAAGCTTTTTCCTGCAGATGCTGTTTTTCGGTGAGCTGCGCTATCCGCAGGGCTTTCCACTGGAGTGCGATCCGCAGGTTTTTCAACAGGCACACAAGGCGCTGCAGCAATGCCAGCTGACCGTGGTGCAGGGCGATATTTTCGACTGTGCTTCCAGGTGCAGGGATGTCGACTTTGTCTCGTTTTCCGACGTGCCTTCATTCCTGCCGGCGGAGGTTGGCATCGATGTTCTGCAGCGGCTCCGACCCGCTCTGGGCGAGGACGCACTGACGGTTATTCGTGGCCATTTGCATGTGATCAGGCCCGATTGCGAAGGCTTCTGCGACGTTACCGCGCAGTTTCAGGACGCGATCGCACGAGAAAAAACTCAACTCTGGCGAGTACAGGTCTACCGCCAGACATCATCTGTGCAGGTATCTCGATGAATACACCTCATCCGACCGTCAATTGGGTCAAGAACCGTGTCCGTCAGGCACGTGACGATCAGCAGCAATTGTTCGACGCCGGGCTCAATGGCCTGAACCTGGTGCAGCGCGATGGCAAGGTCATAGAGTTGAGCAGTGGCGAGCAGTTGACCGAATTTCTCTCGTGCTCCTATCTGGGACTCGAGAGCGATCCCCGTCTGGTTCAAGGCGCAGTACAAGCCGTCGAGTCTTTCGGTGTGCAGTTTGCTGCCGCCCGCACCCGAGCGCTGCTACCGCCGATGCGCGAACTCGATGAGCAGTTGAACCACATATTCCAGGGGCATACGGTGACATTCAACTCGGTGGGCAGCGCACATCTGGGGTGTCTGCCGCTGTTGGGCTCCGGTGAATTGCCGTCGTATCCCTTGCGCCGTGGCCCAGGCTGGATCGTTGACCGCGCGGCCCATGCTTCGATGCAAGTACTGCAAGGCATTCTGTGGCAGTTCGGTCCCGTCCAGCGCTGCGATTGCAGTGATCTTCAGCAAGTCGAGGACGCTTGTTCTGCAGCCGTCGCTGCCGGCAACACACCCATTATGCTGACTGACAGCATCGGTTCGATGCGCGGGCTTTATCCCGTTAACAGGCTGCTGCAACTGGCTGAGCGCTTTGAGGGTTATCTGTATGCGGATGACGCTCACGGCACTTCGATCCATGGCCAGGCCGGGGGCGGTTATGCACTTGATGTCGCTGCTGAGCCGTTGCGTGATCGTTTGATCCTGCTGTCGTCATTGTCCAAAGCCTTCGGTGCTACCGGCGGTGCAATTACGGTGCTGACGTCGGCCGATGCCGAGCTGATTCGGCGCCATGCGTCGACGTATACGTTCGGGGGGCCACTGTCCATGGGCGGTGTCGGTGCGGCAGTCGCCTCGGCAAGCATTCACCTTTCTGCACAGTTGGGGGCGTTGCAGGCGGCGTTATGGAGAAATGTCGAAGCTATAGATGGTCTGCTCGGGCCGGTACTGGGCAACCATCAGATTGCTTCACCCATACGTTTCGTCCGGGTCGGTGCCGAACGAGACGCCATCAGCCTGGCGTTGCACCTGCGTCGGCACGCTATCGCGGTCACCACGGCCTTGTTTCCGGTGGTGGCCAAAGGTGAAGCAATCCTGCGACTGGCCATCAGCGCCAATCACAGCGAGGTTCAGTTGGAGCATCTGGCCAGTGCTGTCAACGAAGGATTCGCTGAGTTGGGCATTCGTCAGGGAGAGCCGCATCATGTGCAGTGACCTGATGCAACGGAGCAGTGCAAAGACGGTTCAGGCTGCAGCCGCCGAGGCCTTCGTGCGTAAATTGGCCTATGCGCGGTCGCTGCCGTGGTTCTGCACGCTATGTCCGCAGATTCAACACATACAGACCGCCGAGGATCTGCATCGGCTGCCAATCCTCGCCGTGGAGGACGATCAGGGCGGGTTGCTGTTTACCCACCTCAGCGAAGCGTCACATTGCGCACCGGGCGGTGGGCTGACCCTGACTTCAGGTGGCAGCACCGGCAATCGCAAGCACATCACCCATTCCTGGGCATTCAACGAAAGCATCGTACCCTTGGGTGCGCGAATGTTTGCTGCGACCGGTGAACTGCCCCGTGTCGTCATCAATTGCCTGACGCCTGGTGAAATGCAGGGAGCCTTTCAATACGCGGCGGCCATCGTCCAGCACATTGGCGCACGCCTGCTGCCTGCAGGCGCGTTGATGGGCATGCAGCGCATAGCCGGGTTGATTCACTCACAAGCAGCCGATGCACTGATCTGCACGCCCTCTTTCGCCGAGGCGCTGTTCAATCATGCCGATGTCGATGGGGTGCAACTGCGCAGTTTGAGATGGCTCTACTACATTGGCGAACCTTGCCGTCAGCCGCTACGCGAGCAACTGGCCCGAGACTGGCCGGCCCTGAGCATTCGATCATTGGGTTATAGCTCGACAGAGACCGGCCCGATCGGTTTCCAGTGCGCGCACCTCGAGCATGGTTTCTACCATTTGCATGCAGACGCCATGTTGCTTGAGGTGGTCGATCCCTTCAGCCTGCAAGCAGTGGTGGACGGTGAAACCGGCGAGTTTCTGCTGACCCCTCTGCTGCCCGATCAGGTGCCTCTGCTACGGTATCGCATTGGCGATCGTGGGCGAGTTTTGGACAGGCAATCCGGTTGTGCCTGTGGCAGCGCTTTGCCAATACTGGAACTGCAGGGTCGAATCGAAGCTTCGATCAAGCTGGGCGGTGCGATCATCACTCAGCGACAGGTCCTGAGTGTGCTCGCAGAAACGTTGCCCGAACTGCACGCTTCGGATGTGCAGGTGCAGATTGATCGACAGGCCGACGGTGCGCACCTGCGGCTGCTTATCGCTAAGGATCGATTACCCGCCGCTGCTGAACGTGTCATCGAACAGGCTTTGCACAACGAGGCGCAAGCGAGCGCATTGCTCAGATTGCCCGGTGTGTTGGGCATGCAGGTACAGCGTCTGCCCCGTGGTGATTTCGCAACCACCCTGGCAGGCAAGACGCCGTTCTTTGTCGAGAGGTGACGTCCCGGGCCAGCCTCGTGAGGCTCGCCCGGGTGCTTTGTTTGATGGCTGCGTTTCAGGGTTGCAGAACGGTGGAGCCGGTAGTGCGCCGCGCCGACAGCTCGGTTTGCGCCTTCGCCGCGTCAGCCAGTGGATACCGCTGGCTGACGTCCACTTTCAATTTGCCGCTGATGATCATCTCGAACAATTCATCGGCCATCCGCTGCAGATTCTCGGCATTGTTGGCATAAGTCGCCAGCGTCGGCCGGGTCACGTATAGCGAGCCTTTGGCGGCCAGAATGCCCAGATTGACCCCGTCCACCGCACCGGAAGCATTGCCGAAGCTCACGACCAGACCGCGCGGCGATACGCTGTCGAGCGAGGTCAGCCAAGTGTCCTTGCCCACGCCGTCGTAGACCACCGGGACTTTTTTACCGCCGGTCAACTCCAGCACGCGTTGTGCAACGTTTTCGTGGCTGTAATCAATGGTTGCCCAAGCGCCATTGACCTTGGCCAGTTCGGCTTTTTCCTTGGAACTGACGGTGCCGATCAGCTTCACGCCCAACGCCTTGGCCCACTGACAGGCCAGCGACCCGACGCCACCGGCCGCCGCGTGAAACAGAATGGTTTCGCCACCCTTGAGTTCGTAGGTCTGGCGCAACAGGTATTGCACGGTCAGACCCTTGAGCATGACCCCCGCTGCCGTTTCGAAACTGATTTCGTCCGGCAGGTGCACCAGATTGTCCTGGGGCAGTACATGCAATTCGCTGTAAGCCCCCAATGGGCCGCTGCCGTACGCCACGCGATCACCGACCTTGAAGCGGGTGACGTCGCTGCCCACTGCATCGACGATGCCTGCACCCTCAGCTCCCAGGCCGGATGGCAAGGCGGGTGGCGCATACAGCCCGCTACGGAAATAGGTGTCGATGAAGTTCAGGCCGATCGCCTTGTTGGCCACGCGCACCTGATTCGGGCCGGGCGCGGCGGGTTCGTAGTCAACATACTCGAGCACTTCGGGACCGCCGTGGGCGCGGAACTGGATACGCTTTGCCATCTGCCTGCTCTCCTTGGGTCTTTCGTGAGCCCCCTATCCAACTCTCATGCTTGATCTTCGTCAACTGCGGCGCGCCGTTGTGCGGTGGTATGCTACGCGCCCATTTGCGTCGCCCGTCCGCGGGGCGCCGCCCGATTCAAGGTGAAGCCATGACGACCCGCACCGACGCCGTAAAGGCCTATCTGCTCGACCTGCAAGACCGTATCTGCGCCGCCCTCGAAAGCGAAGACGGCGGCACGCGCTTCGTCGAAGACGCCTGGACCCGGCCCGCTGGCGGCGGCGGTCGCACCCGCGTGATCGAGAACGGCACGCTGATCGAAAAGGGCGGCGTCAACTTTTCCCACGTCTTTGGCAGCGGTCTGCCGCCGTCAGCCAGCGCCCACCGTCCTGAACTGGCCGGTCGCGGTTTTGAAGCCCTCGGCGTGTCGCTGGTGATTCACCCACACAACCCGCATGTGCCGACTTCCCATGCCAATGTGCGCTTTTTCATCGCCGAGAAAGAAGGTGAAGAGCCGGTCTGGTGGTTTGGTGGCGGCTTCGACCTGACCCCGTATTACGGCAACGAAGAGGACTGCATTCATTGGCACCGCGTTGCCGAGCAGGCTTGCGCGCCGTTCGGCCCGGACGTCTACCCGCGTTACAAGGCCTGGTGCGACACCTACTTCCATATCAAGCATCGTCACGAGCCGCGCGGCATTGGCGGTTTGTTCTTCGACGACCTGAACGAGTGGGACTTCGATACCAGCTTCGCCTTCATGCGCGCCATCGGCGATGCCTACATTGATGCGTATCTGCCAATCGTGCAGCGCCGCAAAAACGATGCGTTCACCGCTCAACAGCGTGAGTTCCAGGAATTCCGCCGTGGCCGCTACGTCGAGTTCAACCTGGTTTATGACCGTGGCACGCTGTTCGGCCTGCAATCGGGCGGGCGTACCGAGTCGATCCTGATGTCGCTGCCACCGCAAGTGCGCTGGGGTTACGACTGGAAGGCCGAGCCTGGCAGCGAAGAAGCGCGCCTGACCGAGTACTTCCTGCAAGATCGCGACTGGCTGGCCCAGGACTGAGGATTTCTGATGGATCGTTACGTCGTTTTCGGTAACCCGATCGGTCACAGCAAATCGCCGATGATTCACAAGCTGTTTGCCGAACAGACCGGCCAGCACCTCGACTACAGCACCCTGCTGGCGCCGCTTGATGATTTCGCTGGCTGCGCCACGGCGTTTTTCCAGGAAGGTCGCGGCGCCAACGTTACTGTGCCGTTCAAGGAAGACGCTTACCGTTTGGCCAACAGCTTGACGGCGCGGGCGCAACGGGCCGGCGCGGTGAACACCTTGAGCAAACTCGCCGATGGCTCGCTACTCGGTGACAACACCGACGGCGCCGGGCTGGTGCGTGATCTGACGGTGAATGCCGGCTTCAGCCTGAGCGGCAAACGCATCCTGTTGCTGGGGGCTGGCGGTGCAGTGCGTGGGGCGCTCGAACCGTTGCTGGCCGAAAAACCCGCATCGGTGATCATCGCCAATCGCACGGTGGACAAGGCTGAGTTGCTGGCGGAGTTGTTCTGCGACCTGGGGCCGGTGTCGGCCAGTGGTTTCAACTGGTTGCGTGAGCCGGTGGACGTGATCATCAACGCCACATCGGCGAGCCTGACCGGCGACGTGCCGCCGATTGCGCCGAGCCTGATCGAGCCGGGCAAGACCCTGTGCTACGACATGATGTATGGCAAGGAACCGACGGCGTTCTGCCGCTGGGCCAGCGAGAATGGCGCAGTGGTGGCGATGGATGGCTTGGGGATGCTTGCTGAGCAGGCGGCTGAGGCATTTTACCTGTGGCGCGGCGTACGCCCGGACACGGCGCCAGTATTAGCCGAACTGCGCCGCCAGTTGGCCCAATAAATAACCCTGTGGGAGCGAGCCTGCTCGCGAAAGCGGTCTGTCTGACACATCAATGTTGGATGTGCCGCAGTCTTCGCGAGCAGGCTCGCTCCCACAAGGATTACCTCGATCGCCAATCAATCCTCAAACCGGATCGGGCACTTCTCCGGCCCCTCAAGCTTGCGCAACTCCTCCACCACCTGCGGCCGCGCCCGGCGCAGGGTCAGGCTGCGATTCTGGCCCAGCAGGCGCCGCGCCTCCTGATGCAGCATCTCCACCCCCGAATAATCGATGAAATTGATCTGCTGCGCCTCGATCACCACCCGCGCGCCATGCATCCGTTGCAGACGCACTTGCAGGTAATGACTGGCGCCGAAAAAGATCGAACCACCGACGCGCAAAATATCGTCCTCGCCATCGCGCCAATGCTGCACGCGCGGTTGCGAGGTGCGCTTGAGATAGAAGAACAGCGAGGCCAGCACACCGGCATAAATCGCCGTCTGCAACTCCAGCAGCAACGTAGCAAGGCAGGTCAGGGCCATGACCACGAACTCGGCGCGACTGACCCGCAGCAATGCGCGGATGCCGCGATGATCGACCAGACCCCAGGCGATCAACAGAATGCTGCCGGCCATTGCCGGGATGGGAATGTGTGAAATCAGCCCGGCGCCGAAAATCGCAAACAACGCCACCCAAATCGCTGAAAACACCCCGGCCAGCGGCGAGCATGCGCCCGCCTCGTAACTGAGGCCCGAGCGGGTAAACGAGCCTGCCGACAATGATCCGGAAAAGAACGCCCCGACAATATTCGATAAACCCTGCGCGCGGACTTCCTGATTGGCATCGAGAAACTGTTGCGACCGCGCCGAAATCGAGCGCGCAATCGACAGGCTGGTGACCAACCCGAGCATGCCCACCGCCACGGCACTTGGCAGCAGGCGCAGAATCAGATCCAGGTCCAGCGGCAACGCACTGAACGGCGGCAAACGCCCGACGAATGCGCTGACCAGATGCACATGGCCGAACATCGCCGGCCACAGCCATACCAGCAGACTGGCCAATGCGAGGGTTATCAACAGCGTCGGCCAGCGCGGTAGCAATTGTTTCAACACCACACCGACGACCACCGTTGCCACACCGAGCACCAGCGAAGGTTTATCCACAGCCCGGAAGTGTTGCAGCAGATCCACCAGACTCGCCAGCGCCGTCGCCTTGGCCGGCAGGTCCAGCCCCAGCAGATTCGGCAATTGCCCAATGGCAATCACCACCGCCGCGCCGAGGGTGAACCCCAGCACCACCGAGTGCGAGACGAAATTCACCAAAGCGCCGAAGCGCAGCAAACCGAGCAGCCACTGGAAAATCCCGGCGAGGAAGGTCAGCAGCAGGATCAGCGTGATGTAGTCCTGCGATGCTGGTACGGCCAAAGGGCTGACACTGGCGTACAGCACGATCGAAATGGCTGCCGTAGGGCCGCAGATCAGATGCCACGATGAGCCCCACAGGCAGGCGATCAATACCGGGATAATTGCGGCATAGAGGCCGTATTCAGGTGGGAGCCCGGCGATCAGCGCGTAGGCAATCGACTGGGGTAACGCGAGAATCGCACCGCTGAGGCCGACGATCAGGTCCCGTCCGACGCTGGCGCGGGTTTGCCGCGGCAGCCAGGTGAGGAAGGGCAAGAGAGAGTGGCGGCTGGGGAAGGCCATGGGTCCTCGCGGTTGGGGTTTTGTTCAAGGTTATCAGGGTGCCAGGGGAAAGGCCCCTCACCCTAGCCCTCTCCCGGAGGGAGAGGGGACTGACCGTGGTGTTTGTCAAAGATTCATCAACCTGCGATTTCACCGTTGAACGCAAGTTTTGAATCCAACAAATATCGGCTCCCTTTCCCCCTCGCCCCCTTGGGGGAGAGGGCTGGGGTGAGGGGGCAAAAATCTCAAGCCGAGCAAAATTCAAAAAAACCCACAATCAAAGCTTCGCTTTCACCGCCGCCAACGCATCCTTCCCGTCAGCCGTCTTCACCCCCGCCAGCCACTTATCCAGCACCGCCGGATTCGCCTTGATCCAGGCCTTCGCCGCCTCGGCATTAGTGACCTTCTTGTTCACCACCTCAGCCATGATGCTGTTCTCCATCTCCTGAGTGAACGACAGATTGCTCAGCAATTTACCCACATTCGGACACGCCTCGGCATACCCTTTACGCGTCAACGTAAACACGCTGCCGGTGTCGCCAAAGTACTTCTCGCCACCCTTCAGGTAATGCATCTTCAACTGCACGTTCATCGGGTGCGGGGTCCAGCCGAGGAAGGTGACGAATTTCTGCTTCTTCACCGCTCGCGACACTTCCGCCAGCATCGCCTGTTCGCTGGATTCGATGAGCTTCCACTGACCCATGTCGAAGTCATTCTTCTTGATGATTTCCTGCAACGAGATATTCGCCGGCGCGCCCGAACCGATGCCGTAAATTTTGCGATCGAACTTGTCCGCGTATTTGTTCAGGTCGGCAAAGTTATGCACACCCGCGTCCCATACGTAGTCCGGCACGGCGAGGGTGAACTCGGTGCCGTCGAGGTTCTTCGCCAGTTGCGTGACGTCACCGGTAGCGACGAACTTGTCGTAGAAGCCCTGCTGCGCCGGCATCCAGTTACCGAGGAAGACATCCACCTGGCCGTCTTTTAAACCGCCAAAGGTGATAGGCACCGCGAGGGTGTCGACCTTGGCCTTGTAGCCCATGCCGTCCAGCAGAAACCCGGTGATGGCGTTGGTCGCGGCGATGTCGCTCCAGCCCGGGTCGGCCATTTTCACCGTGGCGCAACTCTGCTCGGCGAACGCCGAAGCGCTGCTCATCGCGAGCAGGCCGACCGTCACTACTGTGGATAACTTACGCATGGACTTCCCCTTAACATTATTGGTTTTGGCAGGGTTGTGGATAACGTGCTTTGCGTTCCAGATCATCGAGGTCGATGTGGTTGCGCATGTACTGCTGACTGGCGTCCACCAGCGGCTGGTGATCCCAGCTCTTCAGCTTGCCGATGGTTAACGCGTCGGCAACAAAACGCCGACGGCGCTGGCTGGCAAGGACTTCCCGGTGAATCGCCGGAATGTCCCACTTGGCCCGGGCTTCGGCGAGAAAATCGTCGAACAGCTGGCGATGTTGCGGCGATTGACTGAGTTCTTCCAGTTCGCGCGGATCGTTGTCTACATCGAAGAGTAGGCAGGGGTCGCTTTCACTGTAGATAAATTTATAGGCGCCGCGACGGATCATCATCAGCGGGCTGACGGTGCCTTCGGCCATGTATTCGCCGAACACTTCGTCATGACCGCCCTGCCCTTGCAGATGCGCGACCAGTGAGCGGCCATCCAGCGGCAAGCCGGGCTCCAGCGTGCCGCCGGCCAGTTCAACGAAGGTTGGTAACAGGTCAGCGGTCGATACCGCAGCGCTGACACGCCCGGCAGCGAATTGGCCCGGAGCACTTATCAACAGGGGGACTCGGGCCGCCATTTCATACCAGTGCATTTTGTACCAGAGGCCTTTGTCGCCAAGCATGTCGCCGTGGTCACCGGAAAACACGATGATGGTGTCATCGATCAGACCCGTTTCTGCCAGCGTTTGCAGAAGTTTGCCGACGTTGGCGTCGATATAGCTGCACGCACCGAAGTACGCCCGGCGCGCATCGCGAATCTTATCCACAGGCAACGGTTTATCCCACAGGTCATAAACCTTAAGCAGACGCTGCGAGTGTGGATCGAGTTCGTGTTGATCCGGGGGTGTAGGCAACGGGATATCTGCATCGTCGTACAAATCCCAGAACGCCTTGGGAATTGTGTACGGATCGTGTGGGTGAGTCATCGATACAGTCAGGCAGAACGGCTGATCGCCGTCCTCGCGAATATGATCGAACAGATATTGTTGCGCCTTGAACACCACCTCTTCGTCGAAATCGAGTTGGTTGGTGCGCACACACGGACCGGCCTGCAGCACCGACGACATATTGTGATACCAGCTCGGCCGTACATCCGGCTCATCCCAGTTCACCGCCCAGCCATAGTCGGCCGGGTAGATATCGCTGGTGAGGCGCTCTTCGTAGCCGTGCAACTGATCAGGGCCACAGAAATGCATCTTGCCCGACAGCGCCGTGCGGTAGCCGAGGCGGCGCAAGTAATGGGCATAGGTCGGCACATCGGCAGGGAAATCGGCGGCGTTGTCATAGGCGCCGATCTTGCTCGGCAATTGGCCGCTGACCAGGGTGAAACGCGAGGGCGCGCACAACGGGCTGTTGCAGTAAGCGGCATCGAACACCACGCCATGTTCGGCGAGGCGGGAAAGATTCGGCAGTTTGATCGGCGAAGGGCCGTAGAACGGCAACATTGGCGCGGCCATCTGATCGGCCATGATGAAAAGAATATTCTTGCGCTTCATGTGATCGCGGCATTCCATAGTGAATATTTATGCGACATTGCTGCGATCGAGCATGGAGTCCATGCTGTAGTCGGTAAAGCCCGCGCCGGACAATGACTAGGATAAGCACAGCTTATGTATGACGCCTTGGGAAATCTGTCGCTCGACCTGTTGCGCGCCTTCGAAGCGGCAGCCCGCCACCGCAGCTTTACCGCAGCGGCGGTAGAGCTTGGCACCACGCAACCAGCGATCAGTCAGCAGATCAAACGGCTGGAGGAACAACTCGGCACGCGGCTGTTTGATCGCATTTACCGAGGGATTGAGCTGACCGAAGTCGGTGCGATCCTGTTCGAGCAAGTTACCCTCGGTTTGCAGAATATCGACGCCGGATTGAGCGCGATCAGCGCACAGCAGCAACATGAGGTGCTGCAGGTCGCTACCGATTTTGCCTTCGCCGCTTATTGGTTGATGCCCCGTCTGCACCGTTTTCACGAAGCCAATCCGCAGGTCGACGTCAGCCTGGTGACCAGTGAACGCAACCACAACATGCTGCGCACCGATATTGACGTGGCCATCCTGTTTGGCGACGGGCGTTTCAAACAGGGCGAAAGCCATTGGCTGTTCAGCGAAGAAGTGTTCCCGGTGTGCAGTCCGCAATTGCTCAAGGACCGCGCCCTGCCCCTGCCTGCTCAGGCGTTACTGGAGTTTCCGTTGTTGCACCTGCGCGGGGAAAACAGCAGCAACTGGTTTGACTGGAGTGGTCTGTTTCGCCAGCTCGGCATCACCACGCCGCCCGCCCCGGGGCAATTGCGCTTCGACAATTACACGCTGTTGATTCAAGCGGCGATTGGCGGCCAAGGCGTGGCGATTGGTTGGCGCCACCTTGTGGATAACTTGCTGAGTCAGGGTTTGCTGTGTCGTCCCATCGCCGAAACGACCCTGTCGCGCCTCGGTTATTACGTAGTGCTCCCGCAACGCAAACGCCGGGGTGCGTTGATTCAGCAGTTTGTTGATTGGCTGATGGCGGAACAGGCGAGCAGCGCAAAATCCCTCAATGGACTCGCGTTGCCTTCCATCGCCGTATAGCGGCCTATTCGCTGGCCGCCACGAAATTCACATGCTGCCCCACATGCAAATTCAGCCGCAGTTCATCAGCAATCCCTACCGCCACGCGATTCAAACGCTCCAGCGGTTCGGCCAGACCCGGTTCCAGATTGCCGCCGACCTGACTGAAATGCTCAATCGTCAGCCCGGCCACGCCATGGGGCGCATTGACCAGCGTCCAGTGAAGCGGACTGCTTTGCACGGCTTCACGTATTTCCTCGGCGGCGTGACGTTGCAGGCGATCATCGACATCCGGCTCATCCAGCACGGCAAAATCGCCCCCCAGAAACAGCCGCGACACATTGGCCGCTTGCAGCCCATCGACCAGCGCATCGACGGCCAGCACCTGTTCGACCGGGCCGAGCACGACAGCCCGTTCCACCTGATCGCTACTGAACGGCAACCCCGGCGCATCCAATAAACAGATGACCGCCGAACTACCGGCCACGCTCTGATTGATCCGCTCCGAGTCGAACAAATCGCCGGTTTTGGTGCGCAAACCCGGACGCGGTGCGAGTGCGGTCAAATCGTCGAGGATGGCAATGACTTCGTGTTGACGCCGCAGCAACTCAGCCATCAACGCGCTGCCCAGGCTACTCATGGCACCATAGAGCACCACTTTTACCGCCGGGGTTTCGGCATTTTTCATGGCTGATCCCTTTTCTTATCCCTTGTATGGCGTGTGACATACGGGCAACGCCGAGGGTTCGAACCGATTTGCGAGGGCTTCAGATGCAAGCGATCAAGGGCTACCACGCCCACGTCTATTTCGACGCCAGCACCATTGAACAGGCACGGGCCTTGTGCGAGCAGGCCGCGCAATTGTTTGCGCTGAAAATGGGCCGCGTCCACGAACGTCCGGTCGGGCCGCATCCGGACTGGAGTTGCCAATTGGCCTTCGACCCCGAGCTGATCGGCGAGGTGCTGCCGTGGCTGGCGCTCAATCGCCAAGGTCTGGTGGTGTTTATGCACCCGGACACTGGGGATGATTTGCTCGACCACACCGAACACGCGATCTGGATGGGTGCGATCCGGCCGCTGAATCTGTCGGTTTTTTAATCAGGCTCTATAAACCTACAGCGTTTCTTCAGCTTCGCCCGGAAGCTGCTCGTCCAGATGCAGCCAGGGCAATTGGCTGTCCGTCCAGATATGTCGCTCGGCCGGTGCCAGTTGCGGCTGATCCAGCGTGGCGATGGTCACGTCGATGCTCTCGGGGCTGAGCGACGTCACCAACGCCAGTTGCGCACCGCAGTTCGGGCAGAAGAAGCGCGCGCAACTGGCCGACGAGTCGTACCGCGATGGCGCCCCGGCCAGCCACTGGAAATTTGCCGCCGGCACGGTGATCCACGTCGTGACGATTCCACCGCTGACCTTGCGGCAAATCGAACAATGGCAATGGGCGATATCCTGCAACGCCCCGCTGAACTGATAACGAATGTGTCCGCAATGGCAGCCGCCGCTGTGCAATTCGCCCATCTCGAAGCTCCCCCTTCCCGTGTTTATTGACTTTAGATCGCATCCGACGGCCGGTTGACCGTTCATTCAAAGCTTTCTGCAGCGAAAGGTAGCTGAAAGCTTCCGCGATTAGCATCGCCTCCACTTCCGGCAACAGACCGGTTGGCCAACGCGTGTGATGCCTCGCACGAACGGCCCAATTAACAACAACAATGGTGATTCTGATGTCCTCTGTAACCCGCCTCTTCGCTGTCACTCCGCCCGTACGTTTCGAGCTTCCCGTTCTGCGCTGATCCCGTCCGATCCGCTCACTCAACTAGCCGCGCTACGCCTGGAGTATTCCCATGCTGACTTTCCTTGGCTTCGCCATGGTCATCACGTTCATGTTCCTGATCATGACCAAGCGCCTGTCCGCGCTGATCGCTCTGATCATCATCCCGATTGTCTTCGCCCTGTTCGGTGGTTTTGCACCGAAGATCGGTCCGATGATGCTCGAAGGCATCACCAAGCTGGCGCCGACCGGCGTGATGCTGATGTTCGCCATTCTCTATTTCGCCCTGATGATCGACTCCGGCCTGTTCGACCCGGCCGTGCGCAAGATCCTCAAACTGGTCAAGGGCGACCCGCTAAAGGTTTCGGTCGGCACCGCCGTACTGGCGCTCGTCGTTTCCCTCGATGGTGACGGCGCGACCACTTACATGATCTGCGTGGCCGCCATGCTGCCGCTGTACAGCCGCATCGGTATGAGCCCGCGGATCATGGCCGGCCTGATCATCCTCGCCGGTGGCGTGATGAACATGACCCCATGGGGCGGCCCGACTGCCCGTGCCGCCAGTGCGCTGCATGTCGACCCGTCGGATATCTTCGTGCCGATGATTCCGGCGATGGCGGCGGGTGTTTTGGCGATCCTGGTCATCGCCTACTTCTACGGTAAACGTGAGCGTGCACGTCTGGGTGAGTTGCATCTGGTTGGCGATGATGTCGATCACAGCGAAATCAGCGTGTCGCAGTTCCCGGATGCCCGCCGTCCGAAACTGATCTGGTTCAACGGCGCCCTGACCTTCGGCCTGATGTGCACCCTGATCGCCGGCCTGCTGCCATTGCCGGTGCTGTTCATGGTGGCTTTCAGTATTGCCATGATCGTCAACTACCCTTGCCTGCAGATGCAGAAGGATCGCGTCGCCGCTCACGCCGGTAGCGTGCTGGCAGTGGTCGGGCTGATCTTTGCGGCGGGTATCTTCACCGGTATCCTGTCCGGCACCGGCATGGTCGATGCGATGTCGAAGAGCCTGTTGGCAGTGATTCCGGATTTCCTCGGCCCGTACCTGGCCGTGATCACGGCGCTGGTGAGCATGCCGTTCACCTTCTTCATGTCCAACGATGCGTTTTACTATGGCGTGTTGCCGGTGTTGGCCGAAGCCGCCAGCCACTACGGGATCACCGCAGTGGAAATGGCCCGTGCCTCGATCGTCGGTCAGCCCGTCCACTTGCTGAGCCCGTTGGTGCCATCGACGTATCTGTTGGTAGCCCTGGCCGGCATTGATTTCGGTGACCACCAGCGTTTCACCCTGAAATGGGCGATCCTGGTTTGTATCTGCATCCTGATTGCTGCACTGCTGTTGGGGACTTTCCCGGTGTTCAGCACTCTATAAGCCCAAGACTCACCGTTTCGGGTCCTGGCTTCGCGGTTTGAAGCCCGGACCTTTTTCGGTTTAACAATCGCTCAAAGGAATACACATGGAATGGCTGACCAACCCCGAAATCTGGGTTGCCTTCTTCACCCTGACCGCCCTGGAAATCGTCCTCGGCATCGATAACATCATCATGATTTCGATCCTGGTCAGCCGCATGCCCAAACACATGCAGCAGCGCACCCGGATCTTCGGTCTTGGCCTGGCCATGATCACCCGCATCCTGTTGCTGCTGTCGATCACCTGGGTCATGCGCCTCACCGCCGACCTGTTCGAAGTGTTCGGTCAGGGCATTTCCGGCCGTGACCTGATTCTGTTCTTCGGTGGTCTGTTCCTGCTGTGGAAGAGCTCGCAAGAGATGTATCACGCGCTGGAAGGCGAAGACGAAAGCGACGAAACCCCGGGTGGCAAGGGCGGCAACTTCCTCTACACCATCATCCAGATCGCGATCATCGACATCGTCTTCTCGCTGGATTCGGTGATCACTGCAGTGGGTATGGTTTCCCACGTGCCGGTGATGGTTGCGGCGATCGTTGTGGCCGTGCTGGTGATGATGCTGGCCTCGGGCAAGATCAGCGAGTTCATCGACAAGCACCCGTCGCTGAAGATGCTGGCGCTGTCGTTCCTGTTGGTGGTCGGTACCGTGCTGATTGCCGAGTCGTTCGACGTGCATGTGCCGAAAGGCTACGTCTACTTCGCCATGGCGTTCTCGCTGGCGGTGGAAGCGATCAACATCAAGCTGCGCGGCGCAATGGCCAAGAAGCGACAGCAGCAAGACCCGGTGAAACTGCGCAAGGACATTCCGGGCCAGTAACCCGGTAGTCCAGACGCCACACCCCTTGTAGGAGTGAGCCTGCTCGCGATAGCGGTCTGTCAGTCAACATCAATGTTGAGGCTGATGGCCCTATCGCGAGCAGGCTCACTCCTACATTTTTTTGTGTTGGATTCGGGATACGCGTGAATCCATTTTCATGACACTTTTGTTTCAATCGACACTTTAGCTGTGCAATGCTGGCGCCCAGACCGTTAGCCAACTACAGCTTAAGTATCAAAAACGTAGAAACCGCGCGGTACCGTCAACTTGCCTCTCTGAGGCACTGCTAATACAGGGGGTCTGCATGCTCACCCTGCTCAATCTGCTTTCCGCCGTCGCCCTGCTGATCTGGGGCACGCACATCGTCCGAACCGGCATCCTGCGGGTGTACGGCACCAACCTGCGCCATGTGATTGGCCAGAACATGTCCAAGCGCTGGCTGGCCTTTGTCGCCGGCATCGTCGTCACCGCCATGGTGCAGAGCAGCAACGCCACCGCCATGCTCGTCACCTCCTTCGTCGGCCAGGGCCTGATGGCGCTGACCCCGGCGCTGGCGACCATGCTCGGCGCCGACGTCGGTACCGCGCTGATGGCGCGGGTGCTGACGTTCGACCTGTCGTGGCTGTCGCCGCTGCTGATTTTTCTCGGGGTGATTTTCTTTCTGTCGCGCAAACAGACGCGGCTCGGACAGATGGGCCGGGTGTCCATCGGTCTGGGGCTGATCATTCTCGCGCTGCAATTGATCGTCGAGGCCGCCGCGCCGATCACCCATGCCCAAGGTGTGAAGGTGATTTTCGCCTCGTTGACTGGCGACATCCTGCTCGACGCCTTGGTCGGCGCGCTGTTCGCGATGATTTCCTATTCCAGCCTCGCGGCCGTGCTGCTCACCGCGACGCTGGCCGGTGCTGCGGTCATCAGTTTGCCGGTGGCAATTGGTCTGGTGATCGGCGCCAATATCGGCAGCGGCGTGCTGGCGTTCATGAGCACCAGCATGCAGAACGCCGCCGGCCGGCAAGTGGCGCTGGGCAGTCTGTTGTACAAACTCATTGGCTTGCTGCTGATCATCCCGGTGCTCGACCCGCTGGTGCACTGGATCGACAGCCTCGATTTCAGTCCGCAGGAAATGGTCATCGGTTTTCACCTGCTCTACAACACCGTGCGCTGCCTGATTCTGCTGCCAAGCGTCGGGCCGATGGCGCGCCTGTGTGCGTGGTTGCTGCCGGAGCGGCCGGAGGTCAACGGCACCGCCAAACCCCGTCATCTCGACGCCACCGCACTGGTCACGCCGAGTCTGGCGCTGGCCAACGCCGCGCGGGAAACCCTGCGCATGGGTGATCTGCTGGAGAACATGCTCGACGCCACCCTTGATGTACTGCGCGGCAAGCAGACCGCTGTCACCCAGGAAATACGTCGGCTGACCGATGACATCGAATCCTTGTACAGCGCGATCAAGCTCTACCTGGCGCAGATGCCCCGCGAAGACCTTGGCGAGCAGGACAGTCGGCGCTGGGCCGAGATCATTGAACTGGCGATCAACCTGAAACTGGCCAGCGACCTGATCGAACGCATGCTGCGCAAGATCCAGCAGCAGAAGACCTCGCAGCGCCGCTCGTTTTCCGAGGAAGGCCTGGAGGATCTGGCCGGATTGCAGCAGCAATTGATTGCTAACCTGCGTCTGGGCCTCTCGGTATTCCTCAGCGGTGACCGCGAAAGTGCCCGCCAGCTACTGCGCGAGAAACGCCGCTTTCGCGCACAGGAGCGCCGTCTGGCGCATGCGCATGTCAGCCGTTTGCAACGCAAGATCGTCCAGAGTCTGGAAACCAGTTCGTTGCACCTGGAGTTGATTGCCGACATGAAGCGCTTGAATTCACTGTTTTGCGGCAGTGCGTATGTGGTGCTGGAAACGGCCGACACCGGAGCGCTGGCGGCGGATGATATTGCCGACATTACGCATTCGCCTTGAACGACTGGGGCTGGGTTTAGTCAGTTACATTGATTCAGCCTTAAGACCTTCGCGAGCAGGCTCGCTCCCACAGGGGAATGCGTTTCGAATGTGGGAGCGACGGTGCGACGATTCGACCTGCTCGCGAATGGCGGCCTGAATAGCGACACGGATCTCCAAATCAGCCGTATGGAAGCCTGTTATGCGTTGCCTGTTGTTCGCCTGTCTGTTGCTCGGTTCCCTGCCCGCCTTTGCCCTGGATCGTTTTCAGGTCGAAGGCTATGCGCTGCCCAACGGTTTGCAGTTGCTGCTCAAGCCCGGCACCGAGCGCGGGCATGTGGCGATCCGGCTGGTGGTCGGCGTCGGCCTCGATGATTTCGATTGCGATGACAAGGAGCTGCCGCACCTGCTTGAGCATTTGTTGTTCAGCGGCATCGACGCCACCGGCGAAGGCGGTTTAGAGGAGCGCATGCAGGCACTGGGCGGTGACTGGAATGCCTTCACCAGCAACGCCGACACCACGTTTGTCATTGAGGCCCCGGCGAAAAACCAGCGCAAAGTGCTCGACCTGCTGCTCGCTCTGCTGACGCAAACGCGCATCGACGACAACGCGATCAACGCCGCCAAACGGGTGGTCGAGCGCGAGGACGGTGGCCATTACACCCGGCTACAACGTTTTCTCGATCGTCAGGATCTCGGCCACACCGCGGCCAATCAACTCGCCGTCGAACTGGGCCTGAAATGCCCGCAGCGTGCCGAAGTCGGTCACCTGACTCAGGAGCAGTTGGAAAAGGTGCGCAAGGCCTGGTACGCGCCGAACAACATGACCCTGATCGTCGTCGGCGAACTCGACAAACTGCTGCCGGCTTACCTGGAACGCACCTGGGGGGCACTCGAAGCGGTTGAGCCGAGCGAACACCGTGCACTGCCAGACATCAGCACCAGCGCCGCCCATGAGCGCACCCTCACCCGTGGTTTTATCGGCGACAGCGCCAAGCTGCACTGGCTGGTGCCGGAGCCGGTGATCGATGATCAGTACGACCAGACCTTCGACATTCTCAAGGATTATCTGGACTGGGCGCTGTACCGGCAGATCCGCCTCAATCACGGTTTGTCCTATGGACCTTGGGCCGAGCGCGAAGTGTTTGGCGGTGTCGGCTTCATGAGCCTGAATGCCGATCTGGATCGCGACGATGTCGACGAAGCCATCCAGGTGCTGGAAGACCTCAAGGCCGATCTGCTGAAAAACGGCCTCGACCCGGACACCTTTGCGCGGATCAAACAGGCTTCAATCGCCCATCAAGCCTGGGCGGTGCAAGGCAACAGCGCGATGGCGGATTACTACTGGAGTGCGCTGAGTGATTACGAGGATGGCCGTTTCGCCAACCCGGCGCGCGAGCTGCAAGGGGTGACGCTGGAGGCGGCGAACAAGGCCATGCGTGAGTTGCTGCTGCAACCCGGGTATCTGCGGATCGAGAAGCCATTGATCAGTGATGATCAGGTGTTGTGGTTGAGTGCGGGTGGCTTGGGTCTGGTGTTGTTGATCCTGATCGGTTGGCGTTTGCATCACCGCCGAAAATCCGCCGAACACTAACCCCTGTGGGAGCGAGCCTGCTCGCGAAAGCGGTGGGTCATACAACAAATGTGGTGACTGACCCACCGCATTCGCGAGCAGGCTCGCTCCCACAGGGTGAGTGGTGAATTTACTGACCGGCAGCCTCGCCACAGCGCCCGGCGGGCGCTACTCTGTCGAGGTTTTTTCCTATCCAGTTGTGAACCGCCCAAATGCCAAAAATACAGCTCCTGATCCAGCGCCTTCTCGAACTGATGAAGCGCTATCCCGGGGTCATTGCGCTTGGCGGTTTCATCTCCGGAGTCGGCAGTTTCATCATGGTCGATCGTCAGCAAGGGCTGGCGAGCTGGATCACCGTGATCATGCTGCTCAGCTGGATCTGGCTGATGCTGGAAAACACCCTGACCGGCCTCTTCACCCGCATCTTCAAACGCGAGATTCCCCAGCCGCTGCTGCGTTACGCAACGCAGATGATCCATCAGGAAAGCCTGTTTTTCGTCCTGCCATTCTTCTTCATCACCACGACATGGAACAGCGGCCAGTTGTTCTTCACCGGTCTGCTCAGCGTTGCCGCACTGATCTCCATCGTCGATCCGCTCTACTACAAATGGCTGGCGCCCCGGCGCTGGGCGTTTCTCGCGCTGCACACGCTGACCCTGTTCGCCGCCCTGCTCACTGCGTTGCCGGTGATCATGCACCTGACCACCGCGCAGAGCTTCAAATGGGCACTGGGCATTGCCGTGCTGTTGTCGTTCCCGAGTCTGGCGTCGATCTTCCCGATCCGTACACTGCGCAACGCGCTGGCGATCCTGTGCATCACCGTCGGTATCGGCGGCGTCGGTTGGGCGCTGCGTTCGTGGGTGCCGCCGGCGACGCTGTGGATGACCGATGTGGCGATCAGCACGCAAATGCAGGATCGCACCCCCGGTGCCAGCCTCGACACGGTCAGCGCCGAACAGATTCGTGGTGATGGCCTCTACGCCTACACCGCGATCAATGCGCCGCGCGGGCTCGATGAGCGGATTTATCACGTCTGGCAATTCAACGGCAAAGAGGTCGACCGCATTGCCCTCGACATCCATGGCGGGCGCAAGGAAGGCTACCGGGCGTGGACGCACAAGCAGAACTTCCCCGGCAATCCGGCGGGCAAGTGGCAGGTGCGGGTGCTGACCGAGGATGGCCAGGTGATCGGCGTGCTGCGTTTCGAAGTCACGGACAGCACAGCGATCAAAGAAAAGTAACCGCGTTCGTGCTATTACGTTAGTTCGCCTAATAGCCGAACAAGCACGGAGCTTATGACCAGCAGCTCGATCAGCGGCAATGCCCAACTGGACACGTCGATCAGCCCTGCCCGCCTGCGGGTCACGGGGGACTGGACGCTTGTCCATTACGCCGAGCTCAAGCACCTGAGCGAAAAGCTCCACGGCCAGTACGACGCCAACACGCCGATTGATCTGAATAGCCTCGGCGCCCTCGACACGGCTGGCGCTTCGTTGCTGGTCGAACTGCTCGGCTCCGAGCGTCTCGGCAAATCCGCCGAACACCCCGATTGCACGCTCTCCTCCGCCGACCGCGCGCTGCTGCAAACCGTGTATCAATCGATGACTGATTTCTGCGTGCCGATCAAGGAGGCGGAAGTCAGCGTCAGCGTGCAACTGCTGACCCGGATCGGTCGCGCCGTGGAAACGGTCTGGCAAGACACCCTGCAAGTGCTGGGTTTCATCGGCCTGATCCTGGAAACCATCGCCCGTGGCCTGTTCCGGCCCAAACGCTGGCGCATCACGCCGATGATCGCGCACATCGAACAGACCGGCCTCGACGCCGCGCCGATCGTGGCGTTGCTCACCTTTCTGGTGGGTGCGGTGGTGGCGTTTCTCGGGGCTACGGTGCTGGCGAGTTTTGGCGCGACGATTTTTACCGTGGACCTGGTGGGCTTCTCGTTTTTGCGTGAATTCGGCGTGCTGCTCACGGCGATCCTGATGGCCGGGCGCACCGCCAGTGCCTTCACCGCGCAGATCGGCTCGATGAAGGCCAATGAAGAAATCGACGCGATCCGCACCCTCGGCCTCGACCCGATGGAGCTGCTGGTGGTGCCGCGTGTGCTGGCGATGCTGGTGGCGCTGCCGATGCTGACGTTTCTTGCGATGCTCTGCGGGATTATTGGCGGCGGTGTGGTCTGCGCGGTGTCGCTGGATATTTCGCCGGCGATGTTCCTGACACTGTTGCAATCGGACATCGGCATCCAGCATTTTCTGGTGGGGTTGGTGAAAGCGCCGATCTTCGCTTTCCTGATCGCCGCGATTGGCTGCCTGGAAGGCTTCAAGGTCAGCGGCAGTGCCGAGTCGGTCGGCGCACACACCACGTCTGCCGTGGTGCAATCGATTTTCGTGGTGATCGTGCTCGACGCGGTGGCCGCGCTGTTCTTCATGGAGATGGGCTGGTGAGTCGTCTACCCCGCGCGCCCTCGGAGGCGGTGATCGAAGTCCGTGGCCTGTGCAATCGTTTCGGCAGCCAGAGCGTGCACGAGAATCTCGATCTGGATTTGTACAAAGGCGAGATTCTCGCCGTGGTTGGCGGCTCCGGCAGCGGCAAATCGGTGTTGCTGCGCAGCATCGTCGGTTTGCGCCGGCCCAGCGAAGGCATGGTCAAAGTGTTTGGCAAGAACCTGCCGAGCCTGTCCGAGCATGAGCGTTCGCTGGTCGAGCGACGCTTCGGTGTGCTGTTCCAGAAAGGCGCGCTGTTCTCCTCGCTGACGGTCACCGAGAACGTCGCCCTGCCCCTTATCGAACATGCGGGCCTCAGCCGCAACGATGCCGAGCACCTGGCGGCAGTGAAACTGGCTTTGGCCGGATTACCGCTGTCAGCGGCGGACAAATACCCGGCGTCGCTGTCCGGCGGCATGATCAAGCGTGCTGCGCTGGCGCGGGCCTTGGCGCTGGATCCGGATATTCTGTTTCTCGACGAGCCGACTGCCGGCCTTGATCCGATAGGCGCTGCGCAGTTCGATCAACTGATTCTGACCCTGCGCGATGCACTCGGCCTCAGCGTGTTTCTGGTGACTCACGACCTCGACACGCTCTACACCATTACCGACCGCGTGGCGGTGCTGGCGCAGAAAAAGGTCTTGGTCGCGGGGCCGATCGATGTGGTTTCGGAAACCGATGACGCATGGATTCACGAATACTTCCACGGCCCGCGCGGCCGCTCGGCGCTGGACGCCGCCAAATTGCTCAACGAGGTCTGACATGGAAACCCGAGCCCATCATGTGTTGATCGGCCTGTTCTCAGTGATTGTCGTGGCAGGCGCCCTGCTCTTCGGCCTGTGGCTGGCCAAGTCTAGCGTCGACACTGAGTTCAAGGATTACGAAATTGTCTTCAGCGAGGCGGTCAGCGGTTTGTCCAAGGGCAGCCCGGTGCAGTACAGCGGGATCAAGGTCGGCGACGTGATCAACCTGCGCCTTGATCCGAAAGATCCACGGCGCGTGCTGGCGCGGATTCGTTTGGCCGGTGACACGCCAGTCAAAGAAGACACACAGGCCAAACTGGCACTGGCCGGGATCACTGGCACATCGCTCATCCAGCTCAGCGGTGGCACGCCCGAGAGTCCGCAGCTCCGTGGTCACGACGGCAATCTGCCAACCATCGTCGCCTCACCCTCGCCTATCTCGCGACTGCTTAATGACTCTAACGATTTGATGACCGGGATCACCGCGCTGCTGCAGAACGCCAACCAGATGTTCTCCGCCGAAAACGTCGACCGCGTCAGCAAGACGCTCGCCCATCTGGAGCAAACCACCGGGACGATCAACGATCAGCGCGGCGATATCAAGCAGGCCATGCAGCAACTGGCGACCGTCGGCAAACAGGCCGGCAGCATGCTCGAACAGACGTCGCTGCTGATGCGCAACGCCAACGGTTTGATCAACGACCAGGGCAAACAGGCACTGGGCAGCGCCGAGCAGGCGATGAAGTCGCTGGAACAAAGCACGACCACCATCAGCACTTTGCTGAGCAAAAACGAAAACTCCCTCGACAACGGCATGCAGGGCCTCAATGGCCTGGCCCCGGCGATCCGCGAACTGCGTGAGACGCTGACCTCGTTGCGCGCTATTTCCCAACGCCTTGAGGCCAATCCCAGCGGTTACCTGCTGGGCCGTGACAAGAACAAGGAATTCACGCCATGAAGCTGACTCGACTCGCCCTCTTCGCTGCCGGTTTTTCCTTGATCAGCGCCTGTTCGATTCTGCCCAAGTCCGAGCCGGCGGATGTCTATCGCCTGCCAACCGCACAGACGCCCGCCTCGGCCAGTTCGGCGTCGGCTCAATCGTGGTCGCTGCGGCTGAACAAGTTGCAGGCCAGTGAGGCTTTGAACCGGCCGACAATTGCGGTGATTCCTCAGGGCGATGTGATCAGCAGCTACAAGGGCTCGCGCTGGAGTGATCCGGCGCCGGTGCTGGTGCGTAATCGCTTGCTCGACGGGTTTGCGCGTGATGGTCGGGTGACGTTGCTGAGTACCGATGACAGCAACTTTGCCGCGGATCTGGAATTGGGCGGGAGCTTGCAGGCGTTTCAGACCGAGTATCAGGGCTCGCAGGCCAGCGTCGTGGTGCGGGTCGATGCGTTGTTGGTGCGCGGTTATGACCAACGGATTCTCGCCAGTCGCCGCTTTGAAGAGCGCCAGCCGTTGAGTGATGTTCAGGTGCCGGCGGTGGTCGCCGGGTTTGGCCAGGCCAGTGATCGCCTGACCACCAAGGTCGTCGCGTGGGCCGTCGACCAAGGCCAAAAGCTCGCCCCTCAAAGACCTTAAGCCCCAACACCAATCCCTGTGGGAGCGAGCCTGCTCGCGAAGGCGTCGTGTCAGACACATCAACGTGAATGACAAACCGCTTTCGCGAGCAGGCTCGCTCCCACATTGGATATTTGTTCAGCCGAAGAACCAGTAGCAGACGAAAATAGCCCCGACCACACCGGCAAACTCTGCCAACAGTGCACAGCCCACCGCATGCCGCGCCCGCTGAATGCCCACCGCGCCGAAATACACCGCGAGCACATAGAACGTCGTCTCGGTACTTCCCTGAATCGTCGCTGCGACCAGCGCCGGGAAGCTGTCGACGCCTGAAGTCTTCATCGTTTCGATGAGCATCGCCCGCGCCGCGCTGCCGGAAAACGGTTTGACCATCGCCGTCGGCAACGCATCGACAAACCGCGTGTCCCAGCCAGCCCACTCGACCAGATGACGAATGCCATCCAGACCGAAGTCCAGCGCCCCCGATGCGCGCAGTACGCCCACCGCACAGAGCATCGCCACCAGATACGGCAGCAGGTTCTTCGCGACGTCGAAGCCTTCCTTCGCGCCCTCAACGAACGCCTCGTAGACCTTCACTTTCTTTAACGCGCCGATCAGCAAGAACAGCATGATCAGCCCGAACAACGTGAGATTGCCGAGGATCGACGACAATCCCGCCAAAGCGGTTGCTGACAGGGTGCCCAGCAGCGCCATGAAGCCACCGAGAATCAACGCGCCGGGAATCAGATAGGCCAACACCACCGGATCCCAGATCCGCAGACGCTGCATGAACGCCACCGAGAGAAAGCCGACAATCGTCGAGCAACTGGTCGCCAGCAGGATCGGCAGGAACACCAGCGTCGGATCCGGCGCGCCTTGCTGGGCGCGGTACATGAAGATCGTTACCGGCAGCAGGGTCAGGGAAGAGGCGTTGAGCACCAGGAAGAGGATTTGCGCGTTACTGGCGATGGTGGCACTGGGATTGAGCTCCTGCAGCGCCTTCATGGCTTTCAGGCCGATGGGCGTGGCCGCGTTGTCGAGGCCCAGACCGTTGGCGGCGAAGTTCAACGTGATCAGGCCGAGGGCAGGGTGTCCGGCCGGGACTTCCGGCATCAGCCGCAGAAACAGAGGGCCGAGCACCTTGGCCAGCCATTCGACGATCCCGGCCTTTTCGGCAATGCGCAGGAAGCCCAGCCACAAGGTGAGGGTGCCGAACAGCAGCACCATGACCTCGACCGAGAGCTTGGCCATGGCGAAAATGCTTTCCACCATCGCCGCAAAGATCCCGGCGTTGCCGCCGATCAGCCACTGCGCCAGCGCCGACACGGCTGCCACGATGAAGAAGCCAAGCCACAGGCCATTAAGCATCAGTCAAATCCCCCGAAGAATGCGGCGAATGATAGCGGGGTCGCCAGAAACGACAAACCCCGGATTTCTCCGGGGTTCGTATGGCTGACTCGGTCCACTGTAGGAGTGAGCCTGCTCGCGATGGCGGTGTATCAGACAACAGAGATGTTGAACGTACAGCCCTCATCGCGAGCAGGCTCACTCCTACAGGGATTTGTGTCAGTTCTTGGAAATTTCGCCAGCTGGCAGTTTTTCCTTGCTGCGCCAGTGCGGCAGGGAGTTCCAGTAGCGCTCGCCTTTGGCATCGTCGTACATGCCTTCCCAACGTGCGATTACCAGCACAGCCAGCGCGTTACCGATCACGTTCAGAGCGGTACGGGCCATGTCCATAACGCGGTCGACACCCGCGATGAACGCCAGGCCTTCCAGCGGGATACCGACGCTGCCCAGGGTCGCCAGCAGCACCACGAAGGACACGCCCGGTACACCGGCGATGCCTTTGGAGGTAACCATCAGGGTCAGGACCAGCAGCAGCTGCTGGCTGATCGACAGGTCGATGCCGTACAGCTGAGCGATGAAGATCGCGGCGATGGACTGGTACAGGGTCGAACCGTCGAGGTTGAACGAGTAACCGGTCGGCACGACGAAGCTGCAGATGGCTTTCGGTGCGCCGTAGGCTTCCATCTTCTCGATCACGCGTGGCAGCACGGTTTCCGACGAGGCGGTGGAGTAGGCCAGTACCAGCTCATCCTTGAAGATGCGCATCAGCTTGAACACCGAGAAACCGAACATCTTGGCGATCAGGCCCAGCACCACAAAGGCGAAGAAGGCGATGGCGAAGTAAACCAGGATGACCAGTTTGGCCAGCGGCACCAGCGAGGCGAAGCCGAAGTTGGCCACGGTCACCGCGATCAGGGCGAACACGCCGATAGGCGCGTAGTTCATGATCATGTGGGTGACTTTGAACATGCTTTCCGAGACGCCCTGGAACATCTTCACCAGCGGTTCGCGCAGGTCCGACTGCAGGCTCGACAGACCGAGACCGAACAGCACGGAGAAGAAGATGATCGGCAGCATTTCGCCGCGGGCCATGGCCGCGAAGATATTCGACGGGATCAGGTTGAGGATGGTCTCGATGAACGCGTGTTCATGCTGTACTTCGGCGGCGGTCGCCTGGTACTTGGAGATATCCACTGTGCCCAGGGTGCTCATGTCGATGCCGGCGCCCGGATGGAACACGTTTGCCAATACCAGACCAACGAGGATGGCGATGGTGGTGACGATTTCGAAATAGATAATCGTCTTCAGGCCGATACGCCCGAGCTTCTTGGCGTCACCCACGCCGGCAATGCCGACGATCAGGGAGGAGATGACGATCGGGATCACGATCATCTTGATCAGACGGATAAAGATATCGCCTGCTGGTTGCAGGACGTTGCTGATCCACCAGGCTTTCTCGGCACTGAAGTGGTTGAGCAACGCACCAATTGCAATACCCAATACCAGACCGATGAGGATCTGCCAGGCGAGGCTAAGTTTTGCCTTCTTCATTATCTTTACCCTTACTTGCGTTTGACTCAGGCACATGCAGGAACTGGAACGCTCTTTAGCGGAAAAGTTTGTGCATCTGCCTCCGTATAAGGTGCCCCGAAGCGCGTGATTACGGCTCTTCGGCAGGCGAAAAAAGGCGCAACTATTCCGATGCAAGGTTGCGCCGTCTAATGCCGTAAACGCCTACCCTATGCCGAATCGGCATGAGCTTTTTTAAATGAAACTGGCGTCCCAACCGGTTCGATTGTGACATTTCGGCCGGCATAAGTGCCGTGAACCGGCCATCACAGAGCAGGTTGATTATTTTTTGAACGAGAAAAATCGACAAAAATCTTGGGAAAAAGCCTACGCGGCAAGACTAGAAGTCCTACTGTTCAAGCGGTTTTTTTGTCGATATACGGTCGCCAGGAAACACCGCGTAATGTTTTCGCGCGCAGTGTCAGCGATAAAAACAACGAGCTGGACGCTCTGGATCAATGTTTTGTCTGATTGAAAGCTCAGCGCAAGTCGGTCGAACCGCTGTGGGTCGGCGAACCTGCGGCGCAGCTTTTACCCTGACCCGGCCCTTGCGCAGGCACTCCCTGTACCCGTAGGTCACTCCGACCCTGCAACAGTCAGAACGTCCCGGCCCCCTGGTCATGCGCCAGCCTTCCTCAGGTCGGCGCAATGGAAAGCAGCGGGGCTGCTGCCTTCATGTTCAGATCAGTACCACTTCGGATCTTTCTTCAGGGTTTCCATCAAAAGATCCTGCATGCCCTGGTCGGGTTTGCCGAGGAAGCGGTAGGTGGCATGTCGCGTTGGCGACTTGTCCGCTGGCAGTCCCTCGGGCACATCAACGAGCATGGCGTAAGCATCTTTCTTGTCGAAACTGAACGCGACGATCAAGCGGTGGTTCAAGCACTTGTCTGCGGATTCGCAGAGCGGGCCGACCAGATACTGGTCGCCATCTTCAGTCACGGCATTCATCTGTTGGTCAGGCGTGCCGGACAGGTTCATCACCCATTCCGGCAGGCGCTCTTCCTTCTTCACCACGCCTTCCCAGGTTTCCCGGTATTGCGGGTCTGAACTCAACAGTTCGTTGACCCGCGTCTGGCCGTCATTGGCCGCCATCGCCATGGCACTACCGCCCAGAAGCAGGGCGGCTGCCAGTGTCTTCAAAGCACTCATCGTTAACCTCGGCCGCGACGGCCAAAGAAGAAGGAAGCGATGAACATCACCAGGAACACGACAAAGAGAATCTTGGCGATACCCGTGGCGGTGCCCGCGATACCACCGAAGCCCAGTACTGCAGCGATGATGGCAATGATCAAGAATGTAATTGCCCAGCTCAACATGGTGATTCTCCTTACTTCTCTATTTAGGGGTGTTGCGTGTCCCGGCG
The DNA here is from genome assembly GCF_032613195.1 of Pseudomonas sp. P108. Lineage (NCBI taxonomy): Bacteria > Pseudomonadati > Pseudomonadota > Gammaproteobacteria > Pseudomonadales > Pseudomonadaceae > Pseudomonas > Pseudomonas sp. P108. The sequence continues at coordinate 54,092 of NZ_CP126691.1, forward strand.
CTGCGCGCCCGAATTCATTCAATCAGTCAGAAAACCCAACGCTCTTCACGTGGCAGTTGATCGAGCGGCTGCGCCTGATCGACATCCATCATGCGCATCGAGGCGCTTTCGGCCTGGCTGCTGCTGACGGCGCTGAAGTGCGTTTGTGTGCTGTGCTGGATCGAGATCAGCGGCTCAACCTGCTGGCTGTTTTCCCAGCGCAGGTATTGCTGGCAGGCGATCAGGGTGATCAACAGCGCAAGTACGCCAAACAGACCTTGCTGGATATGCAGTGGCGAGATACGCACTTGGGCGGCACGTTGGCGAGTCATCCTGGGTTCCTCACTCTTATTCGGTGGGGGCAGTTCGTATCTGCCCGGGCTGAATGAGGTATTGCAGCCTGCATGCCAGTTTTTTAAATGAAAAATATTCAATAAAATCAATATGTTACAAGCTTGGCGAAAAGCGTTAGCGACGCATCCTGCACGATGGGTCATCTGGGATCGTGCGCAATGCACGATTTTTTCGTAGGAGATTTCATTCTTATGGAATTGAGAGCAGGGCGCAGATGTCAGAAAAGTACGCAGGGAATGCCCTGCAAATCGGAATTTGTTTAAAAAACCAACAAAATCAACGTATTGGCCGTAAAGGCAGGAGAGGGCTACCCTCCTATGGCTGGCATCGTTCAGAATCAACCATGCAACTTGCCCGATTTTTCCGGGACTAACCCAAGACCAATCACTATGGAGCGTAGGAAAAATGGAATCTGCCACTGAGCATCAAGGCCGCATTCTGCTGGTGGACGACGAATCCGCCATCCTGCGTACCTTCCGTTATTGCCTCGAAGACGAGGGCTATACGGTTGCCACCGCCAACAGCGCGGCTCAGGCCGACGCCCTACTGCAACGGCAGGTTTTCGACCTGTGCTTCCTTGATCTGCGTCTGGGCGAAGACAACGGTCTCGACGTGCTGGCGCAGATGCGTATTCAGGCGCCTTGGATGCGTGTAGTGATTGTGACCGCGCATTCGGCCGTCGATACTGCTGTGGATGCGATCCAGGCCGGCGCTGCTGATTATCTGGTCAAGCCATGCAGCCCGGATCAACTGCGTCTGGCCACCGCCAAGCAATTGGAAGTGCGCCAACTGTCGGCGCGCCTCGAGGCGCTGGAAGGAGAGATCCGCAAGCCGAAAGACGGTCTCGATTCCCACAGCCCGGCGATGAAAGTGGTACTGGAAACGGCCCGCCAGGTCGCCAGCACTGACGCCAACATTCTTATTCTTGGCGAGTCCGGCACCGGTAAAGGTGAGCTGGCCCGAGCGATTCATGGCTGGAGCAAACGCGAGAAGAAATCCTGCGTAACCATCAACTGCCCGTCGTTGACCGCCGAACTGATGGAAAGCGAGCTGTTCGGTCACAGCCGTGGCGCCTTTACCGGGGCCAGCGAAAGCACTTTGGGTCGGGTCAATCAAGCGGACGGCGGTACGCTGTTTCTCGACGAGATCGGCGACTTTCCCCTGACATTGCAACCAAAGTTGCTGCGTTTCATTCAAGACAAGGAATATGAGCGGGTAGGGGATCCGGTCACCCGTCGCGCTGACGTGCGCATTTTGGCGGCGACCAACCTCAACCTTGAAGACATGGTTCGCGACGGACGATTCCGTGAGGATCTGCTCTATCGCCTGAACGTCATCACTCTGCACCTGCCACCACTGCGTGAACGTGCCGAGGACATCCTGACTCTGGCCGACCGTTTCCTCGCGCGCTTCGTCAAAGAGTACGCGCGTCCGGCACGAGGCTTCAGCGACGAGGCTCGTGAAGCACTGCTCGGCTACCGCTGGCCGGGCAACATTCGCGAGTTGCGCAACGTGGTCGAGCGGGCGAGCATCATCTGCCCGCAGGAACGCGTGGAAATCAGCCACCTCGGCATGGCCGAACAACCGGCCAACAATGCGCCAAGAGTCGGTGCGGCATTGAGCCTCGACGAATTGGAGAAAGCCCACATCGGCGCGGTTCTCGCCACCGCCGGTACGCTGGATCAGGCGGCGAAAACCCTCGGCATCGATGCTTCGACCCTGTACCGCAAGCGCAAGCAGTACAACCTGTGAGCGATCGACGATGAAACTGGCGATGAAGTTGCGGACACGCTTGTTCCTGAGCATTTCCGCGCTGATCACTGTGGCCTTGCTCGGGCTGCTGCTCGGGCTGGTCAGCGTGATGCAGATGGCCGGTACTCAAGAGGCCTTGGTGCGCAGCAACTTCGTCACTCTGGATCTGGGGCTCAAGTTGCGGCAGACGCTGGGTGATCAACTGATCATCATGCTCGCGGAAAAGCCTGATCCCGTGGCGTTCGAAGCGTCGAAGCAGCATTACTTCGAGTTGCTGGACCAGGGCATCGCCCAAGAGCAAAAGGGCGATGGCCGGTTATACGGCTTCAGTCGGGCAAAAGCGGATTATCTGAGCTTCCTGGAAGCTTTCGATTTGTCCCGAGACCCGGCCAGCTCGATGAGCAGCAGCGCCGAATTCCGGGAGCGCTTCAACACGTTGCGCAACGGACTGATCACCGAACACAAGCATGCACTGGACAATATCAACGCGGTACAGCGTGAGGCGCGTGACCGTGCCTTGCTGATTGCGGGTCTGCTGGGATTTGTCGGATTGGCGGTGCTGATCATCGGTTTCATTACGGCCCACGGCATTGCCAGGCGTTTCGGCGCGCCGATCGAGGCGCTGGCGAAAGCGGCGGACAATATCGGCCAAGGCAATTTTGAAGTAACCCTGCCGATTTCCTCGGCGATGGAGATGAATCTGCTGACCAAACGCTTCGGCCTGATGGCCGAAGCGCTGCGTGAGCATCAGGCGACCAACGTCGATGAATTGCTCGCTGGCCAGCAACGCTTGCAGGCGGTGCTCGACAGCATCGATGATGGCTTGCTGATGATCGACCGTCAGGGGAATCTGGAGCACCTCAATCCCGTCGCCCAGCGGCAGTTGGGTTGGGATGATGATCGTCTCGGCCAGGGACTGGGTACGGCGCTTGGGCGGCCCGAGCTGGATGCGCAACTGCAACTGGTCTTGCGCGGCGGCACTCTGGAGCGGGCGCCGGAAGATTTGAGCATCGAGGTCGATGGCGAATCACGGTTGTTGACCTACAGCCTGACGCCCGTCAGCCACACGCAAGGTCATATCCTCGGCGCTGTGATGGTCTTGCACGATGTCACCGAGCAGCGCGCCTTTGAGCGGGTGCGCAGTGAATTCGTCTTGCGCGCCTCCCATGAGCTGCGCACGCCGGTCACCGGTATGCACATGGCGTTCGGTTTGTTCCGTGAGCGGGCGAAGTTTCCAGCGGAATCCCGCGAGGCAGATCTGCTCGACACGGTGAACGAGGAAATGCAGCGTCTGATGCAGTTGATCAACGACTTGCTTAACTTTTCGCGTTATCAGAACGGTCTGCAGAAACTCACGCTGGCGCCGTGCTCCATCGAAGATTTGCTGGAGCAGGCGCAATTGCGTTTTGCCGATTCGGCGGCGGCCAAGGGCATCGCCCTGAATGTCGAAGTACAGGCGCCGCTGCCACGTTTGCAGGCCGATCAGGCGCAGCTCGATCGCGTACTCGACAACCTCATCGACAACGCCCTGCGCCATACCGCCCGTGACGGTCAGATCCGCTTGCAGGCGCGTCGACATGGTGAGCGGGTGATCATCAGTGTTGAAGACAATGGCGAAGGTATTGCTTACGGCCAGCAGGGGCGGATCTTCGAGCCGTTCGTGCAGGTCGGGCGCAAGAAGGGCGGCGCCGGACTGGGTCTGGCGCTGTGCAAGGAAATCGTCCAGCTGCATGGCGGGCGGATGGGCGTCTATTCGAGGCCGGGGCAGGGCACGCAGTTCTATATGGCGCTCGCCGTCTAGGCTTCATCATCCATACGGCGCCCGGCAAGGCGTCGCCCGCGCGTAATCAGCTCAATGAACTGCACTGCGCTCAGGGCATGGGCGAACAACCAGCCCTGGCCGAACTTGACGCCTTCGCTGCTGAGCAATTCGGCCTGTGATTCCAGTTCGATGCCTTCGGCAATCACCTTCAGATCCAGAGCCTGGGCCATGTGAATGATGTGCGGGGCGACGCCGCTGCTCGCCGCGTCATGGCCGAGGGCGTCGATAAAGGCTTTGTCGATTTTCAGGCAGTCGACCGGCAGGGTTTGCAGGTAGGCGAGGCTGCAATAGCCGGTGCCAAAATCGTCGATCAACACTTGATGGCCAACATCGCGCAGCGCTTGCAGGTTTTCCCGCGCCACTACCACATCAATCAAGCCACGCTCGGTGACTTCGAAGGCAATCTGCCGTGCGGCCACCCGGTGCAGTGTAAGCAGTCGCGCCATGACCTGGCCGATGCGCGGCACCATCACGTCGCAGGCGGCGAGGTTGACCGAGATATACAGTTGCGGATTGGCCCGCAGCACCGGACCCAGTTGCTCCAGCAAACGCTGGAGGACAAAGTCTGTCATCTGGCGGATCTGCCCGGTATTTTCCGCCATGGGGATAAACAGATCGGGGCTGGTCAGCGTGCCATCCGGGCGGCGCCAGCGCAGCAATGCTTCGGCGCCGACGCAATTGCGACTGTCGAGATCGAAGATCGGCTGATAGAGCACCTGCAACTCGCCTCGACGAATCGCGCCGTGCAGTTCCGCGTCCAGCGACTGGCGCTGGCGCACCAGCAGGAAAACGAAAAACCCCAGAAATGCGCCGAGCAGCACACACGCCGGGATCATCCACCACCAGATAGCGGGAATATGTATTCCGGTCCTGGGTGTGATCAGCACCAGCTGATATTCCGGGTTGTTGGTGGGCATGCGGTAGATCAGCCGGGTTTGCGTGACTTGCAAGGCATCGCGGCTTTTCGGTGGCCAGTGTTCCGTGGGCGGCCAGGCTTGCGCCATGCCGAGCACCGGGATGGCCCGGGTGCCGTGATCGAGTACCACCAACAGGCTGCTGCCGGGAGACAGATCGACCATGTCGGTCAGGTGCCCGCGCGAGGTGGCCACGCGGAAGTTGCCGCGACCCAGCATCAGGGCTGCGCGGTTTTCATCCGGTTCAGTGGTGGTGTTCAGCCAATAGCTGTAAGTCGGGCCTTTGATGTCCGGCGCGCGGACAACCGACAGGCCTTCCTGACGCGGGCGGTTGGAGCAGATCCGCGAGGCGTCCATGTAAGCCGCTTCGTAGACGAAGCGATAGTTGAAGGTGACTTGCTGCAAGGTGGCGATCATTTCATCGTCACAACTGCGCAGCGGCTGGGCTTCGAGATCGTCGAGACTTTCGCGTAACTGGCCGAACAATTGTTCGAGGCGGGCGAGGAAACGTTCGCCTTGCGCGTTCATTTCCTGACTTTCGCTTTGCTCGACCTGACGCATTGCCACGAACATTCCACCTGCGATCAGCAGGCAGGCACTGAGGACAGCCGCGATCATCGCCAAAAACCACGGGCGATAAAACCAGCTACGCAGCGTCTCTCGGGTAGCAACCATCATGGAATATCCGAAGAATTACCAATGAGTTATAGCTGCTGATTGCGATTTCGCCCTGACCGTCGGGCGGGCGTCATTATTTTGTCTGATTGAGGACCAGCAGCAGCGCTGCCGTTTGCGCATCCGGCGTGCCGTCGAAGCGCGAAGGCCGGAAGTGCATCTGGAAGGCTGCGAGGACGTGGCGCGTCGCAACGTCCAGTTCGCCGGTTTGCGGCGTGTCATAACCCAAGTGCGCCAGTTGTGCCTGGAACCAGCTGATGCTCGGCAGTTCGCTGCTGTTGAACAGCGCTTGCTGGCGCGCCACGGCTTGTTCATTTGGCCACAGGCCCAAACCCTCGGCGGCGAGGCGTTTCCACGGGAACAACGGTCCTGGATCAAGCTTGCGCAGCGGCGCGATGTCGCTATGGCCAATGATGTGTCGCGGGCTGATGCCGTTGCGCTTGCTGATGTCCTTGAGCAGGACGATCAATGATTGAATCTGCGCCTCGCTGTACGGATACCACAGGCGTCCGGTCGGCGTGTCCTTGAAGCCGGGGTTGACGATTTCGATGCCGATCGAACTGGAGTTGAGCCAGGTGCGGCCCTGCCATTGGCTTTCGCCGGCGTGCCAGGCGCGCTGGTTTTCATCCATCAGCTTGTAGACAGTGCCGCTCTTGTCGTCGCCGATCAGGTAATGGCTGCTGACTTCGCCGTGGGTCAGCAATTGCAGCGAGCGCTCCAGCGAGGCCGACGTGTAATGCACGACCACAAACTGAATGCGGCTGTCGTAATTGGCCGAAGGATGGCTGGTGTTGTAGCGCGGGCCGCTGGCACAACCGGCCAGAACGAGCAGCGAAGCGAGGAGGGTAAAGAATTTCATGGCAGAAGGCAGTACACGCAAGACAGTAATGCAACAGTGTAACGTACTGCCTTGCGTCTCGACGGTCAGCGGGCGGATTTAAACAAAATGGAACAATTTGCTCAGCCCAGCTCGACCCGGTTGCGTCCTGCATTTTTAGCGCGGTAAAGCGCCTGATCGGCTCTTTTCAGCACCAGATCGCTGTGTTCTCCAGCGCGGAATGTTGCCAGTCCCATGGAGATGGTGATCGTCACTCGCTCACCCTTGAAGTGAAACGGGCAGGCTTCGATTGCCGCTCGCAACGTTTCCAGCAATTTCGCACCGATTGCAGGCGGAGTGGCCGGTAGCAGCAGTACGAATTCCTCACCACCAAAACGCGCAATGAAGTCGGAGCCGCGCAGGCGTTTGCGCAGCACGGTGGCAATGATTTTCAGCACCTTGTCGCCGGCCAGATGGCCGTAGTTGTCATTGATGCGTTTGAAGTGATCCAGATCGAGCATCGCCAGGCTCAGGGTGTTGCCGTGCTGCTGCCACTGCTTGATTTCATGTTCGAGGCGTTCGCTCCACGCAGCGCGATTGGGCAGGCCGGTGAGCGGATCGATCAGGGCTTTCTGTCTTTGTACTTCAAGATGTTCGCGGAAACCCTGGGCTTCCTGCTCCATATGCGCCACGCGCTCGGACAGGCTTTTCAGCCGCGTTGCGACTTCCTGTTCGCGAGCGTCGCGCTGCTTCTGGTGCTGGTCCATGGTGCCTAGCAGGCCCTCGAGATGGTTCTCCAGCACATGCTTGAGGTCTTCCAGATCCGCCGCTTCCTGCACGCTGGTCTGCAAACCGTCGACTTGCTCGCGGATCTGCGTGTCCATTGCCCGCGCCGCCGAGCTATTGTCGGCATGCCCTTCGCTGGCGGCTTGCAGATTGCTCTGGAACGCTTCGAGGCGCTCGTTGAGCTGTTGCAGGTAGGCTTCGAATTCGTGCTGGCCGCTGTCGGTGATCGCCAGCATCAACGTCGCCAGATCGTCGAGGATCGGGATCAGTTCGTACCAGTTCAAGCCATGTTTCAGTCTTTCACGCATGGCTTCGGCTTGCGGACGGTGGCGCTCCGGCAGGGTCAGGTCGTCGAGGAGGCCGATCAGGGTGTCTTCGATGTGTTTGGCCACGGAGCTGTAAGACGGCTCCGGGGTATCCGGCAAGGCGAACAGGATGTCGTGCTCGGGCTGTTCCGGGTCGATGGCTGCCAGCGCCTGGGCAATCGGTTCGGGCAGCGGCAGGCTGTCGAGGATCAGCGGTGCCGGGTCGCCGGGGTGGATCAGCTCATCAGGATTGATGGCGGCGGGCGCGATGGGCGTCTGAGCTGGAGCTGCGGCGAAAACAGGCTCGGGCTCGATGTGCTCAGCCTGCGGTTCGACCGCAGGGCTACTGACTTTGCTGACGACCGTGGGTGGTACAAAGTTAACCACCTCTGCCGGTTCCGGTTCCAAATGAGCCTGGGCGGCTGGCGTCGTTGTTTCGACGGACACCACAGCTTCGATGGCAGGCGCTGCCGTCATGGCTTCGATCACGGCGACAGGGGCGGGCTGTGCGGCTTCTGGTTCGGGCGCCGGTGGGGCAGGCGGTTGCGGCGGCGTGGCTTGCAGCGGCGCGGGTGATTCTGTCGCTGGCGCTTCTTCGCTGTCACGACTACCGAACAGACGCTGCAACAATCCCGGGCGACCCGGCTCTGCCGGGGTGTCCAACTGACTTAACGCTTTGCCCTGCAAACCACTGAGCTCACTTAACAGCAATGGCATTTCCCGCGCCGAACCGACGCGGCCATCCAGTTGTTTGGCGAATTTCTTCAGCGGCTGGGCGACCTCACGCGGCAGCGGCAAAGCCTGCAACTGGGTGACCAGCGACGTCAGCGCGGTACTGACCTGATCGATGCGGGTTTCGCGGCGCTGCTCGGAATCGAGCACGGCTTTTTCCAGGCGCGGCAGGAGGGCGGCGAGGCCGGCGTCCATGTCATCGGTGCGCACCACGTCGCGCATCTCTTTCATGCACTGATCAACGACTTTATCGGTGCCTTCGGCCGCCAGCGTGCTGCGCACCAGGCCGCGGCGCAGCAAATCGAGCCTGGCGGCCCAGCGGCGTTCAAGTTTGTCCTGTTGTTCGATGCTTTTGAGGTACTTCTCTTTCCAGCGCTGGGCGTCGTCGCTCATTCAGGGGTTCCGCGAGGGGCAGGACTCAACGCGGGCAATGCATCGGCCGTGAGCGAACCCGGCAGACGAATCTCTACCGCGACCGGCAGGTGATCGGAAATAGGTTGTGCCAGCACTTCGACCTTTTCCAGGGTCAGGGTCGGGCTGAGCAAAATATGATCAAGGCAACGCTGAGGGCGCCAGCTGGGGAATGTCGCTTCCACCTGCGGGGCCAGCAGGCCGAGATCGCGTAACGGTGAATGTTGTAGCAGATCGCTGGCATGGGTGTTCATGTCACCCATCAACACTTGGTGTTTATAGCCACCGATCAGCTCACGAATATAGGCCAGTTGCAGGCTGCGGGTTCGCGCGCCAAGGGCCAGGTGCATCATTACCACCACCAGCGCTTCCGGGCCTTCGCCGAAACGCAGCAGAATCGCCCCGCGACCTTTCGGCCCGGGCAGCGGGTGATCTTCGATCGCCGACGGTTTCAGGCGACTGAGCACGCCATTGCTGTGCTGAGCGAGTCGGCCGAGGTTGCGATTGAGTTGTTGATACCAGTAGGGAAAGGCGCCGAGCTGCGCCAGATGTTCCACCTGATTGACGTAGCCCGAACGCAGGCTGCCGCCATCGGCTTCCTGCAGGGCGACCAGATCGAAGTCGCCCAGCAAGTCACCGATCTTTTGCAGATTGCCTGAGCGGCCGTTGTGCGGCAGCAGGTGCTGCCAGCTGCGGGTCAGGTAATGCCGATAGCGCTCGGTGCTGATGCCGACCTGGATATTGAAACTGAGCAAGCGCAGACGCTGGTCTGCGGGCAGGCCCGTGGACTCCAGGTGATGCTCGTTGACCTGCGGATCATGCAGGCCAACGATGCGTTCAGACTTCCAGCGGCGCATGGCGGTAGCCGCGCTTAGTTGGCTGCAGCCTTGGTTGCCGCTCGCTCTTTGGCGACCAGTTGGTCAGCCAGTTTCAACGCTTGCTCGGCGCCGCCGGCAGAGCCGATGTCGAAACGGTACTTGCCGTTGACGATCATGGTGGGTACGCCAGTGATCTCATACTTCTTGGCCAGTTCGCGAGCTTTTACGATCTGACCTTTGATGGCGAAAGAGTCGAAGGTGGCGAGGAACTTGTCCTTGTCCACGCCCTGGGTGGCGAGGAAGTCAGCCATGTCGTTCTTGTCGGTCAGCTTTTTGTGTTGTTTCTGGATTGCTTCGAAAACCGCCGCGTGAACCTTGTGCTCGACACCCATGGCTTCGAGGGTCAGGAACATCTGGCCGTGAGCGTCCCATGGGCCGCCGAACATCGCCGGAATACGCACGAAGTTGACGTCGGATGGCAGTTTTTCAACCCACGGGTTGATCACCGGTTCAAAGGCGTAGCAGTGCGGGCAGCCGTACCAGAACAGCTCGACCACTTCGATCTTGCCAGGCTCTGCAACCGGTACCGGGTTGGCCAGTTCCACGTAAGGGGCGGCTGGGGCTTCGGCGGCTTGAGCGGTCACGCCGAACAGGCTGGCAGCGACGAGAGCGGCGCTGATGATCAGATTACGCATGCTTTACTCCTGGACAATTTGGGTCGCCTCGCGCGACCTGTTTTCAGACAGATCCTGGCGGGCATGAGTTCTGTAGTGTAACGGCAGCGGCCACAAAAAAGGGCGGCCAAAGCCACCCTTTTTATACTTGCTGCGACGGATTAATCGAGCGTTAACGTTGCAGGAGATGTCCATCGCCTGCAGCGCTCGATCCGTAGGCCTTAGTGCAGACCTTGAATGTAGCTGGAGACCGCAGCGATATCTTCGTCGCTCAGGCGTTTGGCGATGGTTTGCATGGTCATGGTGTCACCGTCGTTGTTGCGGCCGCCTTCTTCCTTGCGGAAATCAGTCAGCTGCTTGGCGATGTATTGAGCGTGTTGGCCACCCAGGTGCGGGAAGCCGGCAGCTGCGTTGCCGGCGCCGTTCGGCGAGTGGCAACCGGTGCAGGCGGGCAGGCCCTTGGCCAGGTTGCCGCCACGGAACAGCGCTTCACCGCGAGCGACGATCTTCGGATCGGCGGCGCCGACGCTGCCTTTCTGGCTGGCGAAGTAGGCGGCGATGTCGGCCAGGTCCTGATCGCTCAGGTTAGTCAGCAAGCCAGTCATTTCCAGAACGGTGCGCTTGCCCGACTTGATGTCGTGCAGTTGCTTGGTCAGGTAGCGTTCACCTTGACCGGCCAGTTTCGGAAAGTTTGGCGCCATGCTGTTCCCGTCCGGGCCATGGCAGGCTCCACATACGGCGGCTTTTGCCTGGCCTGCTGCGGCATCACCGGCAGCATGGGCGAAGCCTGAGATTCCCACGGTCAACAGCAGACTCACGATCAATTTGTTCATCAGCTAATCCAACTACGGCTAAGGGTTAAGTTATGGACCGGGCTTACTCGCGCTCATCCACAGGATGATGGCTTGGTAATCCTCGGCACTGCAGTCCATGCACAAACCACGCGGCGGCATCGCCTTGAAACCCTGGGTCACGTGTTGCACCAGCGTCCCCATACCTTTCGCCAACCTCGGCGTCCAAGCTTCCTGATCGCCTCTTTCGGGCGCCATGGGTAGTTGGCCGGAATGACAGGCACCACAAACACGGTTGTACACAGCTTCCGGATCCTGTGTAGCCTGTGCGCTGTAAAGCGGCATCAAGACTCCGGCAGCCAGCAGCCATTTCGTCATAAAACGACCTTTTCAGGGTTGAGAGCGTTCTGCGTTCTAATGCGCAATCAAGGTCTGTCGCTCTCGTGAACTTCATCCTACGCTGGGACAAAGCACACACAAAATCTGCGGCATTATATACTGGCGTCACTGAAACGGAAGCGACACCGCGTTCCGCGCCCAATCCCGGCGCCGCCCACATCGGAAATCCCATGCAACTCAAGAATCCCATCCTCGGCCTGTGCCAACAGTCCACGTTCATGCTCAGTGCCGCCAAAGTCGATCAATGCCCTGACGACGAAGGCTTCGAAGTGGCGTTCGCCGGTCGTTCCAACGCCGGCAAATCCAGCGCACTGAACACCCTGACTCACGCCAGCCTGGCGCGTACCTCGAAAACCCCGGGTCGCACACAGCTGTTGAACTTCTTCAAGCTAGACGAAGATCGCCGTCTGGTCGACCTGCCGGGCTACGGTTACGCAAAAGTACCGATCCCGCTGAAGATGCACTGGCAGCGTCACCTTGAGGCGTACCTCGGTGGCCGCGAGAGTTTGAAGGGTTTGATTCTGATGATGGACATCCGTCATCCAATGACCGACTTCGACCTGCTGATGCTCGACTGGGCCGTTGCCGCTGGCATGCCGATGCATATCCTGCTGACCAAGGCCGACAAGCTCACCTACGGCGCCGCCAAGAACACCCTGCTCAAAGTGCAGTCGGAAATTCGCAAGGGCTGGGGCGACCTCGTCACCATCCAGCTGTTCTCCGCGCCAAAACGCATGGGCCTGGAAGAGGCCTACACTGTACTGGCCGGCTGGATGGAACTCGCAGATAAAGGCGCCGAGGCGGCCGAGTAAACAGGGATTAGAAAATTTGCTGTGGTGCGCTCAGGCAAGGCGAAAGCACAGCTAAAAAGCGGAGTTTAGGGTACCTAAATGAGCATTTTTAGCTGTGCTTTCAACGCAGTCTGAGCGTGCCACAGCCAATTTTCGGGCAAAAAAAGCCCCGGATTTCATTGGGGAGGGAGAAATTCCGGGGTTTAAGTTCCGAACCGCTAGGGCGGGGTTCAGATATCTGCCAACACTTAACACAACATAGGAGCATCGAAGGGCTTCACCAGCCATTCAGTATCTCTGAGTGGTGTCCTTCCAGATTAGTTCAGATTTTTTTCAAAAAGCTTTGGAATAATCTCAAGCGCCTTTCGAAATAAGCAGATTTTCCGCGGCTGCCGCGACGTCATGTCGCGGCAAAATCGTCTTCAAATGGCTCAATGAGCCTCATCCCAATTGTTGCCCACACCCACTTCGACCAGCAGCGGCACATCCAGCTTCGCCGCTTCGCTCATGTGTACTCGAATCTCGGTACTGATCTGTTCCACCAGATCCTCACGAACTTCCAGCACCAGTTCATCGTGTACCTGCAGGATGACTTTGGCGTCCAGCCCGGACGTCGCCAGCCAGTTATCCACCGCCACCATGGCTTTCTTGATGATGTCGGCCGCCGTGCCCTGCATCGGCGCGTTGATCGCCGTGCGCTCGGCGGCGGCGCGTTCCTGCGGCTTGTTCGAGTTGATCTCCGGCAAGTACAGACGGCGACCGAAGAAGGTCTCGACATAACCTTGATCCGCTGCCTGCGCGCGGGTGCGATCCATGTATTCGCGAACGCCTGGATAACGGGCGAAGTAGGTGTCGATGTAAGCCTTGGCGGTCTTGGTGTCGACGCCAATGTCCTTGCCGAGCTTCTGCGCACCCATGCCGTAGATCAGGCCAAAGTTGATCGCCTTGGCGCCACGGCGCTGGTCGGAAGTCACTTCGTTGAGCTCGACCTTGAACACTTCGGCAGCAGTCGCGGTGTGCACGTCGAGATTGTTGCGGAAGGCGTTCATCAGGCCTTCGTCCTTGGACAGATGCGCCATGATTCGCAGCTCGATCTGCGAATAGTCCGCCGCCAGCAGTTTGTAGCCTTTCGGCGCGACGAACGCCTGACGAATGCGTCGACCTTCAGCCGTGCGCACCGGAATGTTCTGCAGGTTCGGATCGCTGGAGGACAAACGCCCGGTCGACGCCACAGCCTGATGATACGAGGTGTGGATACGCCCGGTGCGCGGATTGATCTGCTCCGGCAAGCGATCGGTGTAGGTGCTTTTCAGCTTGCTCATCGAACGGTGCTCCATCAGCACCTTCGGCAAACGGTGATCGTCTTCGGCGAGTTTCGCCAACACTTCTTCAGCAGTGGACGGCTGGCCCTTGGCGGTTTTCTTCAGCACCGGCAGACCGAGTTTCTCGTAGAGAATCACGCCCAATTGCTTCGGCGAGCCAAGGTTGAATTCTTCCCCGGCGATTTCGAACGCTTCGCGCTCCAGCGCAACCATTTTGTTGCCCAGCTCAATGCTCTGGATGCCCAGCAGTTCAGCGTCAACGAACGCGCCCTGGCGTTCGATGCGCGCGAGAACCGGCACCAGCGGAATCTCGATGTCGGTCAGCACGCTGGCCAGGCTCGGGATGGCGCTGAGTTTTTCGAACAAAGTCTGGTGCAGACGCAGGGTGATGTCAGCGTCTTCAGCGGCATACGGCCCGGCCTGTTCCAGCGCGATCTGGTCGAAGGTCAGTTGCTTGGCGCCTTTGCCGGCGATGTCCTGGAAGCTCACGGTGGTGTGATCCAGATACTTCTGCGCGAGGCTGTCCATGTCATGGCGGGTGGCGGTGGAGTTGAGCACGTAGGACTCAAGCATCGTGTCGAAGGCGACACCACGTACGTTGATGCCTTGGCTCTGATCGCCACCGATGGCGCAGTTGGCCAGGATGTTCATGTCGAACTTGGCGTGCTGGCCGACCTTGAGCTTGCTCGGGTCTTCCAGAATCGGCTTGAGTGCGCGCAGCACGGTGTCGCGATCCAGCTGTTCCGGCACGCCGATGTAGGAGTGGGTCAGCGGGATATACGCGGCTTCGTTGGCCTGCACGGCGAACGACAGGCCGACCAGTTGCGCCTGCTGCGCGTCGATGCCGGTGGTTTCGGTGTCGAAGGCGAACAGTTTGGCGTTGTTGAGTTTTTCCAGCCAGACGTCGAAACGCGCCTGATCGAGGATGGTTTCGTACGCGGCTTCAGCAGGCGCGGCGGGCGCTTCCTCTGCTGGCGCGCTGAACAGGTCACCGGCCGGCGCAGGCTCGCTGGCTGCGCTCAGTTCCAGACGTTTGGCGTCGCGATCCAGATCATTGATCCAGCTTTTGAATTCCAGCAGCGAGTACAGCTCGTAGAGCTTGGCCGGGTCTTCTGCGCCCATTTGCAGGTCGTCGAGTTCAACGTCCAGCGGCACATCGACCTTGATGGTCGCCAGTTGATAGGAGAGGAACGCCATCTCCTTGTGCTCTTCGAGCTTGGCCGGCAGGGTTTTCGCGCCGCGAATCGGCAGGGTCGGGACGATGTCGAGATTCGCGTACAGCTCGGTAAGGCCGCCATTGACGCCGACCAACAGGCCGGACGCAGTCTTCGGGCCGATGCCCGGAACGCCGGGAATGTTGTCGGACGAATCGCCCATCAGCGCCAGATAATCGATGATCTGCTCCGGTGCGACGCCGAATTTCTCCTTCACGCCTTCCACGTCCATCGAACTACCGGACATAGTGTTGACCAAGGTAATGTGGCCATCGACCAGTTGCGCCATGTCCTTGTCGCCGGTGGAGATCACCACCGGGCGATCCGCCGCGGCGCTGCTGCGGGCGAGGGTGCCGATCACGTCGTCGGCCTCGACGCCTTCCACGCACAGCAGCGGGAAACCAAGAGCGATCACGCTCTGGTGCAGCGGCTCGATCTGCACGCGCATGTCGTCGGGCATGCTTGGGCGGTTGGCTTTGTATTCGGCGTACATTTCATCGCGAAATGTCCCGCCCTTGGCGTCGAACACCACGGCGAACGGGCTGTCCGGGTACTGCTTGCGCAGACTCTTGAGCATGTTCAGCACGCCCTTGACCGCACCGGTCGGCAGGCCTTTGGAGGTGGTCAGTGGTGGCAGTGCGTGAAAGGCGCGGTACAGGTAAGACGAACCGTCCACCAGGACGAGGGGGGCTTGGCTCATGAGCAGGATCAACCTTTTCGGCGGGTCCGGCGCTAGAATAGCGGGACCGTTGACGACAAAGGGACAAGGTTATCATGCGTACGTTAAATCGCTTGCTGCTGGTCGGTCTGATTGCTGCCTCACCGTTGGCCGCGATGGCGGCGGATGATGCGCCGTCGGGAGATCCTGAAGTCACCATTCGCACGGAAGGCGACAAGACGATTCAGGAGTACCGTCAAAACGGGTTCCTGTACGCGATCAAAGTCACGCCGAAGGGCGCGCCACCCTACTTTCTGGTGCGTGCAGACGGGACGGATGCAAACTTCATCCGCTCGGATCAGCCGGATATGCTGATTCCGTCGTGGAAGATTTTCGAATGGAAGTAGATTTTTAATTCACCCGGCGCCGCCATTGGCGGCGCCCGTACTGGCAGTTAAAACATGTCTGTGTTCACTCCCCTGGCTCGGCCCGAGCTGGAAACCTTTCTCGCCCCTTACGGGCTTGGCCGTCTGCTTGATTTCCAGGGGATCGCCGCCGGCAGCGAAAACACCAACTTCTTTATCAGCCTGGAGCAGGGCGAGTTCGTTCTGACCCTGGTCGAGCGTGGCCCGGTGCAGGAGATGCCGTTCTTCATCGACCTGCTCGATGTGCTCCACGAAGCCGACTTGCCGGTGCCGTATGCACTGCGCACCACTGACGGTGTGGCGCTGCGTGAGCTGAAGGGCAAACCGGCACTGCTGCAACCGCGCCTCTCTGGCAAGCACATCAAAGTTGCCAATGCCCAGCATTGCGCGCAGGTCGGCGAGTTGCAGGCGCATCTGCACCTGGCGACCCAGGGCGAGCGCATGATCAAGCGCAAGACCGATCGCGGCCTGGACTGGATGCTGGAAGAGGGCACGGAGTTTCTTTCGCACCTGAGCGATGAGCCGCGTGCGCTGCTGCAAAAGGCGCTGGATGAAATCACCGAGCGCAAAGAGAAGATCCTCGCGCTGCCCCGGGCGAACATCCACGCCGACCTGTTTCGCGATAACGCGATGTTTGAAGGCACGCACCTGACCGGGCTGATCGACTTCTACAACGCCTGCTCGGGGCCGATGCTCTATGACGTGGCGATTGCCTTGAATGACTGGTGTTCGGACGAGGACGGTTTGATTGATGGCCCGCGTGCTCGCGCATTCCTTGGCGCTTATGCGGCGCTGCGCCCGTTTACGGCGGCGGAAGCTGAGTTGTGGCCGACCATGCTGCGTGTGGCCTGTGTGCGATTCTGGCTGTCGCGGTTGATCGCGGCGGAGCAGTTCGCCGGGCAGGACGTGTTGATTCACGATCCGCGGGAGTTTGAGCAGCGCTTGGCGCAGCGGCAGCAGGTCAGTACACCGTTGTCTTTCGCCCTTTAAAAGCTTCGCGAGCAGGCTCGCTCCCACAGGATTTCGGTGATCCTGTGGGAGCGAGCCTGCTCGCGAATGGGGGCAACACCGATGCCGGGGGTTACAGAGATTCCAGGCACCCGGCCAAATCGTTACCCAGCTTCTCCAATACCTGCTCATAGCCCTGAGCCGTCGCCGGGGTGTACCCGCCCAACGCATCCAGTTCTGCCAGCTTCACCGGCAGACCGGCCACCAAAGTCTCGGCCAGACGCGGACGCAATGGCGGCTCACTGAACACACACGTCTTGCCCACTTCCTGCAATCGCTTGCGCATCGCCGCAACATGCTGCGCACCGGGCTGCACTTCGGCGGCCACGCTGAACACACCGGCATGCTTCAGGCCATAAGCCTCTTCAAAGTAATCAAACGCTTCGTGGAAGACGAAGTAGGGCTTGCCTTCAACACTGGCCAGACGCTTCTTCAAACGCTGATCCAGTGCGTCCAGACGTTCGTCAAACGCCTTGGCGTTCTTCTGATAGCGCTCGGCATTAGCCGGATCTGCGGTGCTCAAGTCAGCGGCCATCTTGTCGGCAATCACCCGCGCATTCACCGGCGATAGCCACAAATGCGCATCCAGCGTGCCCGGACGATGATCGTGATCATGCTCGTCGGCGTCTTCGGCGTGGGAATGGCTGTCCTCAGCAAAACGCCGCAATTTCATCCCCGGCAAATCCTGCACCGCGACGCTCGGCAGCGTCCGACCATTCAGCACGCGTGGCAGAAAGCCTTCCATGTCCGGGCCGATCCAGTACAGCAGATCGACCGACTGCACCTTCCGTACGTCGGATGGCCGCAACGCGTAATTGTGCGGCGAGGCACCCGGCGGCAGCAGCACTTCGGGAATCGCCACGCCGTCCTGCACCGCCGCTGCAATCAGCTGCAACGGTTTGATGCTGGTGAGGACTTTGACCTCGGCCTGAGCCGAACCGATCAGCAGAAAACTGGCGACAAAAGCCACAAAAACAGAAAAAAGTCGGGACACGATGACCACTCAAGGAGGCGAGAACGGGTAACATAATAACGTCTCTATCAAAACTCGTCGCCGCCCATGCCTATTACACCGATTGCCAGCCGTCCCCACGACCACTCTCATTGCGTGCACAGCGCTTTGTCCGAGGCCGATACCTTGTGCGCCCAGAAAGGCTTGCGCCTGACCGCGTTGCGCCGCCGGGTGCTGGAACTGGTGTGGCAGAGTCACAAGCCGCTGGGCGCCTACGACATTCTCGCTGTACTCAGCGAGCAGGACGGCCGCCGCGCCGCGCCGCCAACCGTGTACCGCGCGCTGGATTTCCTTTTGGAAAACGGCCTGGTGCACCGCATCTCTTCGCTGAACGCCTTCGTCGGCTGCGTCCATCCGGAGCACGCGCATCAGGGCCAGTTCCTGATCTGCCGCGATTGCCACGCTGCCATCGAGCTTGAGCAAAAAGTGATCAGCGACGCGATCATCAACAGCGCCAAAGACGTCGGTTTCATCGTCGAAGCGCAGACCGTCGAAGTCGTCGGCCTGTGCTCCGGTTGCCAGGGGGCTTGATGAGCAACGCGCTGATCCGTCTGGAGCAGGTCGCCGTCACATTTGCCGGGCAGGCTGTGCTGGACAATATCGAGCTGAGCGTCGAACCGGGGCAGATCGTCACCCTGATCGGCCCCAATGGCGCCGGCAAGACCACGCTGGTGCGCGCCGTGCTGGGCCTGTTGAAACCGGACAGCGGCAGCGTCTGGCGCAAACCGAAACTGCGCGTCGGTTACATGCCGCAAAAACTCCACGTCGATCCGACTCTTCCGCTGTCGGTGCTGCGTTTTCTGCGGCTGGTGCCGGGCGTTGATCGTCCGCGTGCGCTGGCCGCGCTGAAAGAGGTCGGCGCTGAACACGTCATCGACAGCCCTGTGCAAAGCGTTTCCGGCGGTGAAATGCAGCGTGTGCTGCTGGCGCGGGCACTGCTGCGCGAACCGGAATTGCTGGTGCTCGACGAGCCGGTGCAAGGCGTCGACGTCGCCGGGCAGGCCGAGCTGTACAGCCTGATCACTCGTCTGCGCGACCGCCACGGCTGCGGCGTGTTGATGGTGTCCCACGATTTGCATCTGGTGATGAGCACCACCGACCAAGTGGTCTGCCTCAACCGTCACGTCTGCTGCTCCGGGCATCCCGAGCAGGTCAGCGGCGATCCGGCGTTTGTCGAGCTGTTCGGCAAGAACGCGCAGAGCCTGGCGGTCTATCACCACCATCACGACCACGCTCACGACCTGCACGGTTCGGTGGTCAAAGGGCCGGTTATTGGCCAACCTCACGTTCACGGAGACAACTGCAAGCATGGCTGATTTTCTGTTGTATGCCCTGCTTGCAGGTCTGGCGTTGGCGATCGTTGCAGGTCCGTTGGGTTCGTTCGTGGTCTGGCGGCGCATGGCCTATTTCGGCGATACCTTGTCCCACGCCGCATTGCTCGGCGTGGCGCTGGGCTTTTTGCTGGATGTCAGCCCGACCGTTGCAGTCACCGTAGGCTGCTTGCTGCTGGCGGTGCTTTTGGTGACCTTGCAACAGCGCCAACCGCTGGCGTCTGACACGCTGTTGGGAATTCTCGCACCGAGCACGCTCTCTCTCGGCCTGGTGGTACTAAGCTTCATGCATGAAGTGCGGATCGACCTGATGGCCTATCTGTTCGGCGACCTGCTGGCGATCAGCCCGACCGATCTGGCGTGGATCCTCGGCGGCAGCGCGGCGGTGCTGGTGTTGCTGGTGACGCTTTGGCGGCCATTGCTGGCGATTACCGTGCACGAAGAGCTGGCCAAGGTCGAAGGCCTGCCGGTCGCAGGTCTGCGCATGGCGCTGATGTTGTTGATTGCGGTAGTCATCGCGGTGGCGATGAAAATCGTCGGTGTGTTGCTGATTACCTCGCTGTTGATCATCCCGGCGGCTGCGGCACAGCGTCACGCCCGCTCGCCGGAGCAGATGGCCCTGGGCGCGAGCCTGCTGGGCATGCTCGCCGTGTGTGGCGGGCTGGCGCTGTCGTGGTTCAAGGACACCCCGGCGGGGCCGTCAATCGTTGTGACGGCGGCCGCACTGTTTCTGTTGAGTTTTGTTCTGCCCCGTCGTGGGGTGTAGACTTGGCCGCTTTTTGCGCAAATAGAGAGTCGCAGGAATGAAGCCGTTCGCCTCCCGTTATCTGCTCCTTGTCGCATTTTCAGTGCTACTGGGCGCCTGCCAAAGCACGCCGCCGGTGGCCGAAGTCCCCGATGCGCGGGCTACGGCCATCGCACAGCTGGAGCAAAGCCTGGCCAGCAGCGAACTGGCCACTGCCGAAGACCAATTGGCGGCTTTGCAGAAAGACACCCCCAACGATCAATCCCTTGAGCAATACCAGCGGCAATTGGCCGAGGCGTATCTGCGTCGCAGCCAGATCGTGCTGCAGAAGGGCGATGTGAATGCCGCCGCCACAGCGCTGAGCCGTGCTCGCGCGTTGATGCCGAAAGCGCCGGCGCTGACCGGTGGCGTGAATGGCGCCATCACCGAAGCGCGCAAGGCTGAGCTGGAAAAAGCTGAAGCGGCACTGTTGGCAGCCGAAGCCAAGCCGAAAGCCAAGGTGATCGATCCGACCGCCGAGAGCACCACGGTGGCGCTGAATATCACCGATAGCCGCAAACTTCGCCGGCAACTGGATGCGATCGCCGCTGATGTGGTGAATTACGAGTGTGGGGTGACCATTCAGGCACCACGCACCAATGACTATCCTTGGTTGGCGACGTTGCTGACCAAGCGGGTCAAGAAATTGAATCCGGATTTTGATCTGAAGATTGTGAAGCAGACCGTGCGCACCGTGCCTGCGCAGATGGTTCTGAGCCCGCGCAAACCCTAAAAAGCTTCGCGAGCAGGCTCGCTCCCACAGGGATCTCCAGTGAACACAAAATTCGTGTTTATAGGAGAACCCTTGTGGGAGCGAGCCTGCTCGCGAAAGCGTCCTTTCAGCCAACGAAGATTTTAAGCTGGAATGGCCTTCGCCTTAGGCTCGCGATCCCAAACCCGATGCTGTCCGATCGCAGCAAAGAATGGCTTCGTCAGCGCGCCAACATCCTTGCCTTGTAACAACCCGGCATCCGCTTCCAGTTTCAGCAGATCCTGCAATTGCTTGGCATCGCCGTGCAACGCAATCGCCTTCAAGTGCTTGTACGCCTCCAGCAGGTAATGCAACGCCACGCCGTCGCCGCTCAGCGCCTTCACCGACGCCGCGCCACCCGGCACAAACACCGCATCGAAGATTACTGATGGCATGCCTTCCATCGAAGCATCCACTGGCAACATTTTGCCGTCAGTGGTCTTCACCGGCGCTGAAGTTGGTCCGAGCAACTTGGCATGCGCACCCTCAGCGGCCAATGCCTTCTTCATTGCATCTATCGCCGCACCATCGACGCCGTTGGCAGCAAGAATCGCCACTTTTCGGGTTTTGATGTTTTCTGGCAGCAAATTGGCCTGACTCAATGACGGCGAGTGATCAAACGACACCTTGCGCACATCCACCGTACCTTTGCTCGGCGCTGGCAGACCCAGATTAGCCGCCACACGCTTGGCCAGTTGCAGATCGATGTTGGCCAGAATCTCGTTCACTTCCCGCGCACGGATGAACTCGCGCTCAACCTTGCCCAGCTCGAAGCTGTAAGCGGCAATGATGTGCTCCTTCTCGTGATCGCTCATGCTGTTGAAGAATAGCGTCGCCTGGGAGAAGTGATCGCTGAACGACTCGCTGCGCTGGCGGATCTTGTTGGCATCGATGCGCTCTGGATAACTTTCGAAACCACCGTCCTGCGCGGCCGGCGGCGTTTCTTTCGGCCAGCCGCCATCAATCGAGTTCGGCTCGTAAGACGCGCGGCCCTTGTCGATCACCGTGCGGTGCTGCGCATCGCGCTGGCCGTTGTGGAACGGCGCCACCGGGCGGTTGATTGGCAGCTCATGAAAGTTCGGCCCACCGAGTCGGCTGATTTGCGTATCGGTGTAGGAAAACAGTCGGCCCTGCAGCAGCGGGTCATTGGAGAAGTCGATGCCCGGCACGATGTGGCCAGGGCAGAACGCGACTTGCTCGGTCTCGGCGAAGAAGTTGTCCGGGTTGCGGTTCAGCGTCATCTTGCCCAGCGGCGTGATCGGCACGATCTCTTCGGGGATCAGCTTGGTCGGGTCGAGGATGTCGAAATCGAAGTCGTGCTCGTTTTCCTCCTCGATGATCTGCACGCCGAGTTCCCATTCCGGGTAATCGCCCATTTCGATCGCTTCCCAGAGGTCGCGACGGTGGTAGTCGGTGTCTTTACCGGCGAGCTTCTGCGCCTCGTCCCAGACCAGCGAGCACGTGCCGGCGGTAGGGCGCCAGTGGAATTTGACGAAGCGCGATTTGCCTTCGGCGTTGATCAGCCGGAAGGTGTGCACACCGAAGCCCTGCATGCTGCGCAGGCTTTTCGGAATCGCCCGGTCAGACATCGCCCAGATGACCATGTGCGCCGATTCCGGCACCAGCGAGACGAAATCCCAGAAGGTATCGTGGGCTGAGCCACCGGTGGGGATTTCATTGTGCGGCTCGGGCTTCACCGCGTGGACGAAGTCGGGAAACTTGATCGCGTCCTGAATGAAAAACACCGGCATGTTGTTGCCGACCAGGTCAAAGTTGCCTTCATCGGTAAAGAACTTCACCGCGAAACCGCGCACGTCACGCACGGTATCGCCGGAACCACGCGGGCCCTGCACCGTGGAAAAGCGCACGAATACCGGGGTCTTTTTCCCCGGATCCTGTAGGAAACCGGCCTTGGTCAGCGTCGAATGGTTCTCGTAGGTCTGAAAGAAACCATGCGCGCCGGTGCCGCGTGCGTGGACGATGCGTTCCGGAATGCGCTCATGGTCAAAATGCGTGATCTTTTCCCGCATGATGAAGTCTTCAAGCAACGACGGCCCGCGCGGGCCGGCCTTGAGCGTGTTTTGGTTGTCGGCGATCTTCACGCCCTGGTTGGTGCGCAGGGCCTGGCCGGTGGCGTCGGAGCGAAACTTTTCCAGGCTGTCGAGTTTGGCGTTGGTGTTGGCGCGATCCGGGGTATCGGTTCCGGCCATCTGGCTTTTATCGGTCGTAGGCTTCTTGCTCATCAGTCGTAAACTCCTCGGTTGACCCCGATGCTGGCCGGGGACTCTTGAGTGGTTCCCGGGCACGGCACCCAGGGTTTTCAAGTCGCTTACTTAGTGACTGATGAGGCGTTGGGGGCGTTCCTTTTTTATGACCTTTGATCTTGTTATTGCCAAATCGAAGGTTAATTGCGAAATAAATGCTAAGAACCTCTATACGGACAGGCTAAAATGCGCGCCCGGCTAACCGCTGATCCTTTTCTAACGCGCCCCACAAGGTTCGCTACGTGATCGAGTTTCAAAACGTCCATAAGACTTACCGCGTCGCCGGTAAGGACATTCCCGCGCTGCACCCGACCAGTCTCGCCATCGAGAACGGGCAGGTGTTCGGCCTCATTGGCCATTCCGGCGCGGGCAAAAGTACCCTGCTGCGGCTGATCAATCGCCTGGAGAACTCCAGCGGCGGCAAGATCATCGTCGACGGCGAAGAAGTCACCGCGCTGGACGCCAACGGCCTGCGCCGTTTCCGTCAGCAAGTCGGGATGATCTTCCAGCACTTCAACCTGCTCGCCTCCAAGACCGTGGCCGACAACGTTGCGTTGCCGCTGACCCTGGCCGGCGAACTGTCGGGCAGCGAGATCGACAAGCGTGTCGCCGAGTTGCTGGCGCGGGTCGGTCTGTCCGACCACGCCAAGAAGTACCCGGCGCAATTGTCCGGCGGCCAGAAGCAGCGCGTCGGCATCGCCCGCGCCCTGGCGACCAAGCCGAAGATTCTGCTGTGCGACGAGGCCACCAGTGCCCTCGACCCGCAGACCACCGCGTCGGTCCTGCAACTGCTGGCCGAGATCAACCGCGAGCTGAAACTGACCATCGTCCTGATCACCCACGAGATGGATGTCATCCGTCGCGTCTGCGATCAAGTGGCGGTGATGGATGCCGGCGTAATCGTCGAGCAAGGTTCGGTGGCCGATGTGTTCCTGCATCCGCAGCACCCGACCACCAAGCGTTTCGTCCAGGAAAGCGAGCAGATCGACGAAAGCGAGCAGCGTGATGACTTCGCGCACGTGCCGGGGCGCATCGTGCGTCTGACCTTCCAGGGCGAAGCGACCTACGCGCCGTTGCTCGGTACCGTCGCCCGGGAAACCGGCGTCGACTACAGCATCCTCGCCGGTCGTATCGACCGCATCAAAGACATTCCGTACGGGCAATTGACCCTCGCCGTCACCGGTGGCGACATGGAAGCGGCCTTCGCCCGCTTCACCGCCGCTGACGTTCACATGGAGGTATTGCGCTAATGGAAGACCTGATCAGTTTCTTCACCAACATCGATTGGTACGAAATCTGGCTGGCCACCGGCGACACCATGCTGATGCTTGGCGGTTCGCTGCTGTTCACCGTGTTGCTCGGCCTGCCGCTGGGCGTGTTGCTGTTCCTCTGCAGCCCGCGTCAGTTGCTGGAAAACCGTGGTCTGTACGCGGTCCTGTCGCTGGCGGTGAACATCCTGCGTTCGTTGCCGTTCATTATTCTGTTGATCGTGATGATCCCGTTCACCGTACTGATCACTGGCACCTCGCTGGGCGTGGCCGGTGCGATCCCGCCGTTGGTCGTCGGTGCCACACCGTTCTTCGCGCGTCTGGTGGAAACCGCCCTGCGTGAAGTCGATCGCGGCATCATCGAAGCGACCCAGTCGATGGGCGCGACCACGCGGCAGATCATCATGAATGCCTTGCTGCCGGAAGCCCGTCCGGGCATCTTCGCGGCGATTACGGTGACGGCGATTACACTGGTGTCCTACACGGCGATGGCCGGTGTGGTCGGCGCCGGTGGACTGGGTGACCTGGCGATCCGTTTCGGTTACCAGCGTTTCCAGACAGACGTGATGATCGTCACCGTGGTGTTGCTGCTGATTCTGGTGCAAGTGCTGCAGATGGTCGGTGATCGACTGGTCGTGCATTTCTCGCGCAAATAAGCAGTTTTGTATTGAACAGATGAGCCGGCCATTCGCTGGCAGGCGCCAGACGGGCGCCTCATAAGGAGTTAGCTGAATGAAAAAACTGATCGCTGCTTTTGCTGCCGTTGCAGCATTCTCGGCCCACGCCGAAACCCTGACCGTTGCCGCCACCCCGGTGCCGCACGCGGAAATCCTCGAGTTCGTGAAGCCGGCCCTGGCCAAGGAAGGCGTGGAGCTGAAGGTCAAGGTCTTTACCGACTACATTCAGCCGAACGTACAGGTCGCGGAAAAGCGTCTGGACGCCAACTTCTTCCAGCACCAGCCGTACCTCGATGAGTTCAACAAGGCCAAGGGCACCAGTCTGGTTGCCGTGACCGGTGTGCACCTGGAGCCGCTGGGCGCCTACTCGAGCAAGCTCAAGGATCTGAAGGATCTGCCAAGCGGCGCCAACGTGGTGATCCCGAACGACGCTACCAACGGTGGCCGTGCGCTGTTGCTGCTGGCCAAGGCTGGCGTGATCACGCTGAAGGATCCGACCAACATCCTGTCGACCGTCAAAGACATCGCGCAGAACCCGAAAGACCTGAAAATCCGCGAACTGGAAGCCGCGACCATCCCGCGCGTGCTGACCCAGGTCGATCTGGCGCTGATCAACACCAACTACGCGCTGGAAGCCAAGCTCGATCCGTCCAAGGATGCGCTGGTGATTGAAGGCAATGATTCGCCGTACGTGAACATCCTCGTGTCCCGCGCGGACAACAAGGACAGCGACGCGATAAAGAAACTCGCTGCTGCGCTGCACAGCCCGGAAGTGAAGCAATTCATCACCGAGAAGTACAAAGGCGCGGTATTGCCGGCGTTCTGATTTAGATTGCTGCAACGAAAAGGGGACGCCATGTGCGTCCCCTTTTTTGTGTCTGGTGTTTGGCTTTGGACCTGCTGTGAAGCCCCTCACCCCAGCCCTCTCCCAGAGGGAGAGGGGGCCGACCGAGGTGTCTGGCGTCATGCATCGACCTGAAAGGTCTTGGCGATTATGGATTCAATGCAGGACGTTCAATTCGGTGTAGCTTCCCAATGTTCCCCGATCAGTCCCCTCTCCCTCTGGGAGAGGGCTAGGGTGAGGGGCTTTTGCCTTTAGGCGATTACTTGCGGTTAAGCATCACCGGCAACTGCGCGACCAGTTTGGCGTTGTTCAGCGGCGCCCGAATAAACCCACGCTGCGTACCATCCGGCCCGATCACCGCGAGATTGCCGCTATGGTCGACGGTGTAATTCGGCTTGCTGGTGTCCGCCGGAATAAACGGAATACTCACCGCATTCGCCACCTTCTGCAGTTCTTCAATCGAAGTCGGTGTCAGGCCAACAAACTGCGGATCAAAGTAACCCAGATACTGCTTCAACTGCTTGGGGTTATCGCGGTTCGGGTCAACGCTGACCAGCACGATCTGCAACTTGTCCACAGCGTCCTTGGGCAGTTCGCTTTTGATCTGGCGCAGCTGTGCGAGGGTGGTCGGGCAGATGTCCGGGCAGAAGGTGTAGCCGAAGAACAACAGACTCCACTTACCTTTGAGCTCATTGATCGCCACCGGTTTGCCGTCCTGATCAGTCATCGTCACGTCCGGCAGATTGCGGCTCTGCGGCAGCAGAATAATGCCGGCGTCGATCAGCGCAGTCGGGTCGCCCTGGCCCTTGCCGCTCAGCACTTTGTTGACGGTCAGGCCGAGGATCAGCGCGATCACGGCGACGAGGATGAAGACGGTTTTCTGGGTTCGAGTCATAGGTTCAACAGTAAGTAGTGGTCTACGAGCAGGGCGATGAACAGCAGAAACAAGTACCAAATAGAGTACTTGAAGGTGTTGATCGCCGCGTGCGGCCGAGTGCCACGGTACAGCACCACGGCCCATTGCAGAAACCTTGCGCCGAGCGCGAGCGCGCAAATCAGGTAGAGCGCGCCGCTCATGTGGATCACGTACGGCAGCAGGCTCACCGCCAGCAGCGCGAAGGTGTACAGCAGAATATGCACTTTGGTGTAGTGCTCGCCGTGGGTGACTGGCAGCATCGGGATGTCAGCCTTGGCGTATTCCTCTTTGCGATGGATCGCCAATGCCCAGAAGTGCGGCGGCGTCCAGGCGAAGATGATCAGCACCAGCAACAACGGTTCGGCGCTGACGTGGCCGGTGGCGGCGGTCCAGCCAAGCAGCGGCGGCGCGGCGCCGGCGAGGCCACCGATGACAATGTTCTGCGGCGTCGCGCGTTTGAGGAAACCGGTGTAGATCACCGCATAACCGAGCAGCGAAGCCAGGGTCAGCCACGCCGTCAGCGGATTGGTGAACGTCAGCAACAAGGCCTGACCGAGCAGCGCCAGCACCAACGCAAAGGTCAGCGCTGCGGCTGGGGAAACCCGGCCTTCAGCCAGCGGCCGTTTGTGCGTGCGCGCCATCACCGCATCGATGCGCCGATCCACCACATGGTTAACCGCCGCCGCGCCGCCGGCACACAGGGCAATCCCCAGATTGCCGAACACCAGCACCGTCCACGGCACCCCGGCGCGAGTCGCGAGGAACATGCCGACCAGCGAGGTGATCAGCATCAGCACCACGACTTTCGGTTTGGTCAGTTCCAGATAATCACGCCAGATCGCCTGATGCGGGCGTTCGCCAATCAGAATCGCCACGGTGTTTCTCCTTTTATGGTGATGGGCGCGGCCGCGTGTTTACGCGGACTCAGACGCCAGCGTGCGAGCACCGGTTGTTTGACCCGAACCAGACTGGTGCGCGCGTGGTAATTGACCAGCACCATGGTCAGCAACAGCGCCGCACCGCCGGCGTTATGCGCGACCGCCACCGGCAGCGGCAGATGGAACAACACGTTGCTGATACCGAGGGTGATTTGCGCGGCGAGGGCAATCAGCACCAGGCCGGCCAGCCGCGTCATACCGACCACTTTCAATTGCCAGGCCAGACCGAGCAAAACCAATGTCACCAGCAGCGCACCAATGCGATGAGTCAGGTGAATCGCCGTGCGCGCATCACTGTCGAGTTGCCCGCCGAGATAATTCGGGCCGATGTGTTGGGTCAGATGAAACCCGTTGGCGAAATCCGCTGGCGGCAACCATTGCCCGTGGCAGGTCGGGAAGTCGATGCAGGCCACCGCCGCGTAGTTGGAACTGACCCAGCCGCCCAGCGCGATCTGGCCAATCACCAGCAACAATCCTGCCGTTGCCCAATACTGCAGACGCTTGGGCACGGTCAGCGCCGGCAGCACGCCGGACAATCGCAACGTCAGCAAAAACAACAGGCTCAGGGTCGCAAAGCCGCCGAGCAAATGCCCGGTGACCACCTGCGGCCAGAGCTTGAGCGTCACCGTCCACATGCCGAACGCGGCTTGCGCAAACACCACCGCCAGCAGAGACAGCGGTAGCTTCAACGGCTGTCCCGGATGACGTCGATTGACCCACGCCCGCCCGGCGAGAATCGAAATGAGCAGGCCAAGGGTGCCAGCGAAATAGCGGTGAATCATCTCGTTCCAGCCCTTGTGCGCCTCCACCGGCGAGTCGGGGTAATGCAGTTCGGCATGGGCCAGTTGCGCTTCGCTTTTCGGCACGCTGATAAAGCCGTAGCAGCCCGGCCAGTCCGGACAGCCGAGGCCGGCGTGGGTCAGGCGCGTATAGGCGCCGAGCAGCACCACAATCAGTGCCAGCAGGGTGGCAAACAGCGCGAGGCGAAATCCAGGTTTGGCCATGACGATGCCCTTATCCGATGTTCGACAGTTTCAGCAGGTGCCGCAGGTCGTTGAGCAGATCCTTGCCTTTCACATTCGGCTCGTAACGCAGCACGAGGTTGCCGTGCGGGTCGATGATCCACAGTTGTGGCGTGGCTTTGTCGCCAGTGGTTTTGCTGAACACACCAGCGTCCAGCGGATAGCGTTGCAGTTGTGGATATTCACGGGTCAGCTTGGCTTCGTAATCGGCGCTCACTGGTTGCCCGACGGCGAGGGCATGGCTGGCGCGGCCGGCCTCGCGACCGAGGCCGATCTGGATCTGCCGCGCCAGATACACCAGTTGCTGGCAGTCCACCGCGCAATCCTTCGGCGCGGTGACCAGCATCTGCCAGCGCTCCTCGTCGGCCTGCACGCCGAGGTCGGCGCGGGTCTGGCCGTTGCCGATCAGCTCACCGTGATAGCTGCGACCTTCCGGCACCCAGAACTGCAACTTGTACATGCCGGTGGCGAGCAGCATCGGGCCGACCACGCCGAGCACAATCAGCAATAACTGAATGCGCCCGCGACGGCGGCTGGCGGCAGGTTTCGCCTCAGACATGCTGGGTGGATTCATGGCCGTTCCCATGGTGTTTCTCCTTTGCGTTGTGCAAGCCCAAATAGACGTAGAGGCCGAGCAGGGCGGTGGCCATGGCGAACCACTGCACGGTGTAACCGAGGTGTTTTTCCGGGCCCATGGCGACCACCGGCCAATCGGCCTCGTAGCTGGCCGGGCCGGGTTCGACGCGTAATTCGTAGGCGAAGCCGTCGCGCTCGAGGGTTTGCCACAGCTTGGCCGGCTCGACAGCGGTGATGGTTTGCGGCCAGGTGCTGCTGACCGGGTCGGCGTGTAGCTGGAAGGTCGCGCCGGGGGCGACGTAGACCCAGGCGTCGATATTCAGCGCATCGGCAGGTGTGGAAAATTGTGGCGGCACGCGGCGATCCGGCCACGGCAACCAGCCGCGATTGACCAGCAGCCACAAACCGCTGCGTTGATCCTGAAACGGTTGCAGTAACTCGACGCCGACCTTGCCGTCACGCTGGCGGTTGTCGAGCAACAGACTGTGCGCGGCATCGAACTGGCCGTGCAGATGCACACGGCGATAGGCCGGATCGGCGCTGCTCAGTAACTCGCTGCTGGCCATCGGTTCGGCGGCGCGGCGTTCGGCGTAACTGGCGAGCAGGGCGGTTTTCTCGGCGCCACGGCTCAATTGCCAGAAACCCAACGACACCAGCAGCGGCAGCAAAAGCGCCACCACCACGGTCGGTATCACGCCCGGGCGAAAATGCTTCATGGCTGCGCCACAAAGTCAGTCGTTGCGATCGCTATACTCAACTGCATCGCCTGTCCCCCGGAGTTCTTCCCATGCTCAAAACAGCGATCGTCCTGATGCTGATTGCCACGGTGATCAGCCTGTTCAGCGGCCTGTTTTTCCTGGTCAAGGACGACAGCAGCTCGAATCGCCTGGTCATCGCCTTGAGTGTTCGGGTGGCATTGGCCGCAGTCACCGTCGGCTTGATCGCCTGGGGCTTTTACAGCGGCCAACTGGTGTCCCACGTTACGTGGTAGCTACGAGCTTTTAGCCTCTAGCTGCAAGCTTGAAACTTGCGGCTTGCAGCTGTTGTTAAAGTACGTAAACGAAGATAAAGAGGCCGATCCACACCACGTCGACGAAGTGCCAATACCAGCTCGCCGCTTCGAAGCCGAACTGGTGCTCGTTGTCGAAATGGCCCCTCATGATGCGCATCAGCATCACAAACAGAATGATCGTGCCGATGGTCACGTGGGCGCCGTGGAATCCGGTGAGCATGAAGAACGTCGCGCCATAAATGCCCGAACCGAGGGTCAGGCCCAGCTCGTGATAGGCGTGAATGTATTCCTCAGCCTGGAAACCGAGAAACGCGCAACCCAGCAGCACGGTGATCGCCAGCCAGATTTTCAGCGCGCCGCGATGGCCCTTCTTCAAGGCGTGGTGGGCGATGGTGATGGTCACACTGGAGCTGACCAGCAGGATCGTGTTGATCAGCGGCAGGCCCCACGGGCTGATGATGTCCTTGGGCGGCGGGAACAGTTTCGGGTCTGGCGTGTGCAGCAGCGGCCAGGTGAACTGGAAGTTCGGCCAGAGCATGTGCGCGATGCCTTTCGGGCCTTCGCCGCCAAGCGCCGGGCCGGAAATGTGTCGTACGTAAAACAGCGCGCCGAAGAAGGCGATGAAGAACATCACCTCGGAGAAGATGAACCAACTCATGCCCCAGCGGAACGAGCGATCCAGCTGCGCGCTGTAGAGTCCTGCGCGGCTTTCCTTGATCACCGTGCCGAACCAGCCGAACAGCATGTACGCCACCAGCAGGCCGCCGATGAAAAAGATCAGCGGGCCGTGGGATTCCGGGCGCGCGGCCTTCAGATCGTTGAACCAGGTGGCCAGGCCGTACACGGTGACGAGCATCCCGACCGTGGCAATGATCGGCCATTTGCTCTGGGCCGGAACGAAATAATGCTCATGAGTTGCCATTTATTGTTCTCCTTATCGGGCACGCTCAACCGCCAGTGTTTGCAGCCACCGGCGGATGTCGGGCGGTGATATCGAACAGCGTGTAGGACAGCGTCAGGTGCTTCACATCCTTGGGCATGTCGCGGTCAACAATGAAGCGCACCGGCATCTCGATCTGCTGACCGGGCTGCAGCACCTGCTGGGTAAAACAAAAGCATTCGGTCTTGTGGAAATACGCCGCCGCGTTGCTCGGCGCGATACTCGGCACGGCTTGCGCACTCATCGGCTTGTCGGTGGGGTTGCGCGCGATGAAAATCATCTCGTTGACCGCGCCGGGGTTGGCGGTGAGTTCGTCGTGCTTGGGATAGAAATCCCATGGCATATCGGCGGTGTTGGTCGACAGAAACTGCACGCGCACCTGGCGCGAAGTGTCGACCACCTGTTCACCCTCGTACTGTCCGGCAGTCTTGCCGTTGATGCCGAAGGCCTTGCACATCACGTCGTAGATCGGCACCAGGGCAAAGCCGAAGACAAACATCGCCACCACCACCCCGAGCAGGCGAGTGACGAGTTTTTTCATCGAGATCGAGTCAGCCATGATTCATGCCTCCCCACTAAACCCTGTAGGAGTGAGCCTGCTCGCGATGGGTCCACCGCGGTGTGCCTGACACACCGCCATCGCGAGCAGGCTCGCTCCCACAGGGAGATCTGTGTTCATTTCACTTCCGGCGGTGTGGTGAAGGTGTGATACGGCGCCGGTGACGGCACGCTCCACTCCAGACCTTCCGCACCATCCCAAGGCTTGGCCGGTGCAGGCTCGCCACCCCGAATGGTCTTGATCACGATGAACAGGAAGAAGATCTGCGTGGCACCGAACATGAACGCGCCAATCGACGAGACCATGTTGAAGTCGGCGAACTGCAGGTTGTAGTCCGGAATCCGTCGCGGCATCCCCGCCAGTCCCACGAAGTGCATCGGGAAAAAGGTCAGGTTCATGCCGACGAACGACAGCCAGAAATGCAGCTTGCCGAGGGTTTCGTCGTACATGTGCCCGGTCCATTTCGGCAACCAGTAATAGGCCGAGGCGAAGATCCCGAAGATCGCCCCCGGCACCAGCACATAGTGGAAGTGCGCGACCACAAAGTAGGTGTCCTGATACTGGAAGTCCGCTGGGGCGATGGCCAGCATCAGCCCGGAGAAACCGCCGATGGAAAACAGGATCACGAATGCCACGGCAAACAGCATCGGCGTCTC
Organism: Pseudomonas sp. P108; assembly: GCF_032613195.1. Taxonomy (NCBI): domain Bacteria; kingdom Pseudomonadati; phylum Pseudomonadota; class Gammaproteobacteria; order Pseudomonadales; family Pseudomonadaceae; genus Pseudomonas; species Pseudomonas sp. P108. The sequence goes on from NZ_CP126691.1 coordinate 86,289, forward strand.
GAAGGTCATCGAGCCTTGCCACATGGTGCTGGCCCAGTTGAACACCTTGACCCCGGTCGGCACCGCGATGAGCATGGTCGCGTACATGAAGAACAGCTCGCCCACCAACGGAATGCCGACCACAAACATGTGGTGCGCCCAGACGATGAACGACAGGAACGCGATGCTCGCCGTGGCGTAGACCATCGAGGTGTAGCCGAACAGCGGTTTGCGCGCGAAGGTCGGGATGATCTGGCTGACCGCGCCGAACGCCGGCAGGATCATGATGTACACCTCCGGGTGGCCGAAGAACCAGAACACATGCTGGAACAGCACCGGGTCACCGCCACCGGCAGCACTGAAGAAACTGGTGCCGAAGTGGATGTCCATCAGCATCATCGTCACGCACCCGGCCAGCACCGGCATCACCGCGATCAGCAGGAACGCGGTGATCAGCCAGGTCCAGACGAACAGCGGCATTTTCATCAGGGTCATGCCGGGGGCGCGCAGGTTGAGAATGGTGGCGATCACGTTGATCGCGCCCATGATCGAACTGATCCCCATCAGGTGGATGGCGAAGATGAAGAAGGTCACGCTTTCCGGCGCGTAAGTCGTCGACAGCGGTGCGTAAAAGGTCCAGCCGAAGTTCGGCCCGCCACCGGGGCTGAACAGGGTCGAGACCAACAGCAGAAACGCCGCCGGCAACAGCCAGAAGCTGAAGTTGTTCATCCGTGGCAGGGCCATGTCCGGCGCGCCGACCATCAGCGGGATCATCCAGTTGGCGAGGCCGACGAACGCCGGCATCACTGCGCCGAAGACCATCACCAGTCCATGCATGGTGGTCATCTGGTTGAAAAACGCCGGTTCGACGATCTGCAAACCGGGCTGGAACAGCTCGGCGCGGATCACCATGGCGAACGAGCCGCCAAGCAGGAACATCAGGAAGGCAAACCACAGGTACAGCGTGCCGATGTCCTTGTGGTTGGTGGTCAGTACCCAGCGCATCAGGCCTTTGGCGGGGCCGTGGGCGTGGTCGGCATGACCGTGGTCATCGATGACAGCGCTCATGGCCGGTCTCCTTTACGTGAGTGGGCGGGGCGGGCCGGGGCGTGATGCCCCGGCCGGTTCACGAGGTACGCGATAGACCGGCTCATTTGCTTTCCGCCTGTTTCAGCTCCAGCACTTCTTTTGGCGTGACCATGTCGCCCTTGTTGTTGCCCCAGGCGTTACGTTCGTAGGTCACGACCGCTGCGATATCGACTTCCGACAGCTGTTTGCCGAACGCCGCCATGGCGGTGCCGGGTTTGCCGTGGAAGACAATGCTCAAGTGATCCTTGATCGGGCCGGTGGCAATTTTCGAGCCCTTGAGCGCCGGGAACATCGGCGGCAGGCCTTGGCCTTCGGCCTGGTGACAGGCAACGCAGGTGGTGTGATACACCTTGTCGCCGCGCTCCTTGAGTTCGTCGAGGGTCCAATCCTTGCTGGTCAGCTCTTTAAGCTGCGCGGCCTCGGCCTTGCGCTCGGCCAGCCACTTGTCGTAGTCGGCCTTGTCCTTGACCTCGACCACGATCGGCATGAAGCCGTGATCCTTGCCGCACAGCTCGGCGCACTGGCCACGGTAAAGTCCGGGCTTGTCGACACGCGTCCAGGCCTCATTTACGAACCCGGGGATCGCATCGCGCTTGACCGCAAACGCCGGCACCCACCAGGAGTGGATAACGTCGGCGGAGGTCACGAGGAAGCGCACCTTGGCCCCGGTCGGCAGTACGAGCGGCTTGTCGACCTCAAGCAAGTAGTGCTCGCCCTTGGCTTCCTTGTTGTGGATCTGCTCGGCGGGGGTGGCCAGGTTGCTGAAGAACTCGACGTCCTGGCCCAGGTATTTGTAGTGCCACTTCCACTGGTAGCCGGTGACCTGGATATCAATATCCGGCTCACTGGCGTCGTACATCTTGATCAGGGTGGCGGTCGCGGGTACGGCCATGGCCACCAGAATCAGCAGCGGCACGACGGTCCACATGATTTCGACGCCGGTGCTTTCGTGGAATTTTGCGGCGACCTGCCCGGTAGAACGGCGGTGCACCATCATCGACCAGAACATGGCGCCGAAGACGATGATCCCGATCACCACACAGATCCAGAAAATGGTCATGTGCAGGTCGAATACTGCGTGACTGATTTCAGTCGCTCCAGGCGCCATATTCACAGTCCAGGCGGCGTTGGCCTGGCTGAAAATCGACCACAACAGGAGGCCCATCCAGACGTGTGGATGTCGCATCATTGCGGGTTCCCCTTATCGTTCTTGTTATCCCGCCGGCTTTCGCCTGCGGCAAGGGAGCGGCTGCATCAGACTACGAACTTGAATCGCCGGGCCTTGCTGCGGGTGCAGTCGGGCGTCATCAGCTAACTCCATTCACTGGCGAGTATAGACAGCGACTGAGAATTGCAATGTGAGGACGTAAATCAACTGAAACAGCCGGGACTTGCGTTCAAGGGCACGAATGGAGAAGGATGCAGACGAGTGGTGGCAAACCGATATAACGCAGGTGCATCAAGGATGAAATAATTATGACAAATGCGTCTTAGCATTTTTCGTAAGCCAGCTAAGTTATGTCTTCCCTATTTCATTGCCTTGTTTCCTGGAGTTTTCATGAACACCGCCGCATTGCGCGAGCAGATCCAAAAAGCCCAACAACACGAAAAAGACACCGGCCTGCTGACCCGTCAGCTGGAAAGCAAGCTGCCTCATTTACACCCGGCGATCCAATTGCCGGAAGCCGACGCCAATGGTGTGCTGACGCGTTTTGTCGCCGCCTACATTGATGAAGTGCCAGACCTGCTGGATGCAGCCAATGAAGTTGCCAGGGAAGCGGGAATCGAATCGCAGATCAAACCGGTGCTGAAAATCGCCGAGCAGTATTTCCTCCAGCCGCCAGCCATCATGGCCGGGCACGTTGGCCTGGATAGCCTGCTTGATGAAGCCTATCTGGCGCACCGTTTTGTCGAAGAGGTCAACGACCTGTACATCAAGCATTTCGGCCAGCCACTGATCCCCCTGGACATGACGGTCGCCAACTTGATTGCTCACCAATTGATCGGTGAGGAATTTGCCAACCAACTGGACGAAGCGGTGCATCACGCCATTGACGAGATGCTCAACGACGAAAGTTTTGCGCTGGAGTCGGTAGAGGTTTACCGCGACAAACTCAGCAGCCCGGACACCGGCGCCGCGTGGAAACGCTGGCCGTGCATGGGCCGCCGACTGGGTGTGGGTCTGGAACTGGACCAGCCTGCTGCCTGAGTTACACACAATCCAATGTAGGAGTGAGCCTGCTCGCGATGGCGATAGATCAATCAACATCTTTGTTGACTGACCCACCGCCATCGCGAGCAGGCTCACTCCTACAGGGGTTGAGTTCAACCAGCAAATTTAGCCGGCTGCGCCGATCCCGGTATTGGTCCGCACTCTGCCTTCCAGCCTGCGCTTCAAACCACGCGACTCAATCAACAGCTTCGACCCCTTCGCCGCATTCGCCCGGCCCCACTCCTCCAGCAACTCCAGACACGAATGGTCGATGTAGCTCAGATTATTGAGCGGCACATGCACCGTCGTCCCCTGCGGAATACTGCCCAGCACTTGCGTCAGCGCCGGCACCTTGAGGAATGTCGCCGCACCGACCAGACGCAACTCCATCTCACCGTCCTGCGGCAGATCGATCAGGCTGATCTTCAACCGCGACGCCTTGAACGCCAGCTTCAACATCGTCAAACCGAAACCGATCAACACACCTGTCAGCAGGTCAGTGAAGATGATCGCCAGTGCCGTCGCCGCGTAGGTGAACATCGGCATCCGCCCATAACGGCCCAGACCTCGAAACGCCTTGAGATCGACCAGTTTGAAACCGGTGTACACCAGCACCCCCGCCAGGCTCGCCACCGGAATGCTTTGCAGCACACTCGACAGCAACAGCACGAACGCCAAAAGCCACAGGCCATGGAAGATCGTCGAGTAACGCGTGGTCGCGCCGGCCTGGACGTTGGCCGAACTGCGCACGATCACCCCGGTCATCGGCAGTGCGCCGAGCAGACCGCAGAGCATGTTGCCGACACCTTGCGCCGACAGTTCCCGGTCGAAATCCGAACGCACGCCGCTGTGCATGCGATCCACCGCTGCGGCGGACAACAACGTTTCCGCGCTGGCGATAAATGCCACGGCAAACGCAGCGATCAACAGCGTCGGATCGGCCAGACTGAGCAGATCTGCCGGCTTCAACCAATCAATGGCTTCCGCCAGATTCGCCGGCACTTCCACACGTTTCACCTGCAGGGCCAGCAACAGACTTGCTCCGGTCGCCAGACCCACACCGAGCAATGCCCCGGGAACGAAGCGCAGCGAATGCGGGCGAAATTTCTCCCAGAGCCACATCACCGCGATGGTCGACAGCCCGAGCAACCCGGCCTGCCAGCCAAACGACGGCAAGGCCTGCGCCACCGCCGCGGGGAACGCCGTAAGGTTATCCAGCCCCGAGGGCTTCGGTGATGCATCGAGCATCACATGCACCTGCGACAGCACGATCAACACGCCAATCCCCGCCAGCATCCCATAGACCACCGCTGGCGCTGTGACCCGAAACCAGCAACCGAGCTTCAAGCGTCCGGCGACCAGTTGCAGAAAACCGGCAAGCAAAAGAATCGGCCCGAGCATCTCGATGCCGTGCTGGCGCACCAGTTCAAACACCAACACCGCCAGACCCGCCGCCGGCCCACTGACCTGTAACGGCGAACCTGCCAGCCAACCGACCACCAGACCACCGATGATCCCGGTGATCAGCCCTTTGGCCGGCGGCAACCCTGACGCGATCGCAATACCCATGCACAGCGGCAGGGCGACCAGAAACACAACCACTGAAGCGAGCAGCTCCCGTGGCAACACCGCTTTCAATTGAGCCGCACGCATGGCGATTCTCCCGAAGTTTTCTTCAGGCATGGCAAGGCCGGGTCGCTGAATCAGCGACCGGCGTCAAACCACACAGATGTTTAGGAGGATTTAGAAGCGCGCTTTGGGCGTCGCCACCGGAATCGGATGGCTGCCGTCGAGCGGCAGGAAACGTCCCTGATCCGCGTCGTAAGCTTTGATTTCGCTGGTTTCGATATCGTAGACCCAGCCATGGATGAACAAATGACCGTTCGCCATGCGCGAGGCTACCGAAGGATGGGTACGCAAGTGCTGCAATTGGGCGATGACGTTTTCCTCGGTGAGGATCGGCATGCTTTCTTTTTCGTCGGCGCAGTTACAGTTCTCATGCACCATGGTTTTCGCGACTTCAGCGTGGCGCAGCCAGGCTTTGACTGTCGGCATTTTTTCCAGGCTGTCCGGATTGAGCACTGCACGCATGGCGCCGCAATCGGAGTGGCCGCAGATGATGATGTGCTGTACGCCGAGCGCCAGTACCGCGTATTCGATTGCGGTGGAAACGCCGCCGTTCATCTGCCCGTAAGGCGGCACGACGTTGCCGACGTTACGGGTTACGAACAGATCGCCGGGCGAGCTGTGGGTAATCAGCTCGGGGACGATGCGCGAGTCGGCGCAAGTGATGAACATCGCTTTTGGCGCCTGGGCCGTGGCGAGTTTCTTGAAGAGTTCTTCCTGCTGTGGGAAGACCTCATGATGAAAATGCAAAAAGCCGTCTACGATCTGTCGCAGCGCTGCATCGGCGGATTCCGCTTCAGGGGTTTGCGCCGACGCAGCCAACGGCTGTTTATCCTTGTCACTCATGATTCATCCTCTTTGGCGGATTAGGGGAGTCATTCCCATGTATTCCGGTATGAAGCCAGTGGCTGTTTAAAACATCCGGGTCATCCCGACCCGTCAGTCACTCGATGAACAAGGTAGCCGCCGAAACTTAACTCAAACTGAATCAAACGCTCTAGAACGTGTGTTCCAGGTCACAAAAAACGTGACTGGGTGATTTCGGCGGAAGGATTCCAACCCCTCAACCATAGGTCAATTGTCGCTAAATCAACGACATCTGGCGACCCGGCGGACAGAAGGCCGTGCAATCGAGGTTATAGCCCTCGCGGTGATTCAGGCCCAGACGTTTGATTGCCTTGGCGAAACGTTGCGCGAGCAGGTCGGCGAACACCCCTTCACCGCGCATACGCGCACCGAAACGACTGTCGTAGAGCTCACCGCCGCGGCTTTGGCGGATCAGGCTCAGCACATGCGCGGCCCGTTGCGGATAGTGCGCCGCCAGCCATTCTTCGAACAGCGGCGCCACCTCCAGCGGCAGACGCAGCATCATGTAGGCAGCGCTTTGCGCGCCGGCGGCGTGGGCCTCGCTGAGCAGGCTTTCGATTTCGCTGTCGTTGATCATCGGAATCATCGGTGAACACAGCACGCCGACCGGAATGCCGGCCTCGCGCATCACCCGAATGGCGCGCAACCGCGCTTTGGGGGCAGCGGCGCGCGGTTCGAGGATGCGTTTGAGTTCGTCGTCCAGCGTGGTCAGGCTGATCATCACCGCCACCAGCCGTTGCTGCGCCAGTTCGGTGAGCAGGTCGAGGTCGCGCAGAATCAGCGAGCCCTTGGTGACGATGGTCACCGGGTGCTTATAGCGCAGCAGCACTTCGAGGGTCTGGCGGGTGATTTTGTGTTCACGCTCGATTGGCTGATACGGGTCGGTGTTGGAACCCAGATTGATTGGCGCGCATTGATAGCCTTTTTTCCCGAGCTGTTCTTCCAGCACTTGGGCGGCGTTGGTCTTGGCGATCAGCTTGGTTTCGAAATCCAGCCCCGGCGACATGTCCCAATAGGCGTGGCTGGGCCGTGCGTAGCAATAGATGCAGCCGTGTTCGCAGCCTCGGTAGGGGTTGATCGAGCGGTCGAAGGGCAGATCCGGAGAGGTGTTGCGGGTGATGATGGTTTTTGCGGTTTCGATCATCACCTCGGTGCCCTGGGTCAGCGGCACTTCCTGATACCAGCCGTCATCCTCGGCGACCGAACGGTTCGGCGCAAAACGGTTGTGCGGGTTGCTGGCGGTGCCGCGGCCACGGGGCGGGAGAGGATTGATCATTGGGGCAGGCTCCGTGTCTGTATATGCATACAGTACCTGAGCCAGGCCGGTACGATCCAGTACCGTTCAGCGTTGGAATAATGGCTGAGTGGCAAAGTTAATATATATGCAAAGGCGAAGTACAACCCGAGATACATATGTTCCGTTGTCGCGACAAGTTATCGAATATAGTCTTTGGCACTTCCAAGGGCGGTTGTCCGGTAATCAGGTTAAAAGGATTTAATTAATGTCTTATCTCAATCAGCGTGGCGTATTCGTGCAAATGATGCTGCCAAATGCTTCGGAACCCAACACCATTGTTTCGATGCAACTGGCGCGCAAGGAGCTGGGCTGGAATGCCGAGCAAGAGCTGTCCACCGAGACGCTGGTCGATTCGATCTACGTGGTGGCGGTGTCCGGTGACCGTGGCAAGACCTTCACTATTCGCAGCAACAAGAAAGATGTCGACGGCGATGGTGATATTGATAACGATGACAAGGCGAAGTTGATTGCACTGGCCAAGGCTTATGTAAGTATCGTTAATCCTTAAAAGCGAAGTTTGTTGCGCTATACGTATAGTAAAAACCCTGCATGAATGATTCATGCAGGGTTTCTGCTTTTAATGATGTTCTGTTACTTGGCCAAGATCATCAGTGGATGTTGTTTTCATATCGTCGCTGCGTAGGCCCGCAACCTCCTTGGCGCTGACCGGCGCACCTTTGTTACCCCAACTGCCACGGATGAAACTCACCACATCCGCCACTTCCTGATCCGATAGGCGCCAGGCGAAACCGGGCATGGTGAAGGTCGAGGGTGCTGTATGCGTCGCCGGCAATGTGCCGCCCTTGAGCACGATGTGGATCAGCGACGTCGGGTCTTCCGATTGCAGTACCGGATTGCCCGCCAGCGCCGGGAACACCCGGGTGTAGCCATGGCCATCGGTGCGATGGCACGCCGCGCAGTTGTCGATGTAGACCGCAGCGCCACGCTGACTGTCATCGCCGTTCCACAGCGCTTTGGCCGCTTTCTCATCGTACTGATGCGGTTGATCGTTCGGATCAGTGGCCGGCAACGACTTGAGGTAGCGGGCAATTGCGGTCAGGTCGGCATCGGTCATGTATTGCATGCTGTGGGTGACCACATCGCTCATGCCGCCGAACACCGCGCTGCGATCGCTGCGACCGGTCTTGAGGAACTGCACCAGTTGCTCTTCGTTCCAGCCGCCGAGGCCATCCTTGTGATCGCCGCGCAGGCTTTTGGCGATCCAGCCTTCCAGCGGCGCACTGCCGGCGAGGAAGGTTGTACCGTCAGCGGCGCTCAGGGATTTCTCCTGCATGGTCAGGGCGCGCGGCGTATGGCACGCGCCGCAATGGCCAAGGCCCTCGACCAGATACGCGCCACGATCGATCACCGGGTCGGTACTCGTCGCTTGGTAATCCTCGACCTTCGGCGCAAACATCCAGCGCCAGCCCATCAGCGGCCAGCGCATGCTGAGTGGCCACGGAATATCGCTGGCCTTGTTCTCTTGCACCACCGGTTCGACGCCGTGCATGAAGTACGCGTACAGCGCTTGCATGTCGGTTTCGCTGACACGCGCGTAGGACGGATACGGCATCGCCGGGTACAACGTACTACCGTTTTTGGCGACGCCATGGCGCACGGCCTGATCGAAGTCTTGGAAGCTGTATTCGCCGACGCCGGTCTTGTCCGGAGTGATGTTGGTCGAGTAAATGGTGCCGATCGGGGTTTCCATCGGCAGGCCACCGGCAAACGGTTTGCCGCCCTTGGCGGTGTGGCACGCCACGCAGTCACCGGCGCGGGCCAGATATTCGCCCTGTTTGATCAGACTTTGATCAACGTCGGCCGCATGAATGGAGGCACTGCCGAGCAGCGCCAGGGTCGCGATAACGAGATTTTTCATGGTCATCGCTCCTTAAGCCTGAACCAGCGGGCCGGGGTTTTTCAGGTATTGCTCGCGGATCGCCTTCGCCGACCAGTAGGTCAGTGCCGCAACCAGGCCGGTCGGGTTGTATCCAAGGCCCTGCGGGAATGCCGAGGCACCCGGCACGAAGACGTTGTGTACGTCCCAGCTCTGCAGATAACGGTTCAGCGCGCTGGTCTTCGGATCGGTGCCCATGATCGCGCCACCGTTAAGGTGCGTGGTCTGGTAGGCCGCAGTGTTGAAGTGGTCGCCGACTTTCTTGCCGATCACCGCGATGGCTTTCGGCCCCATCGCTTCAGCGACCTTGCCCATTTTCTCGACCATGAAGCGGTTCATCTTGATGTCGTTTTCCTGCCAGTCGAAGGTCATCCGCAGCAGTGGCAAACCGTAGGCATCGCGGTACACCGGATCGAGATCGAGGTAGTTGCCACGGTAGGACTGATGCGCGCCGTGGGCATCCATCGACACCTGGTGGGTGTAGTAATCGGCGGTCGCACGTTTCCAGGCACTGCCCCACGCGGGAGTGCCCGGCGGGTTCGAGGTACCGGCAATCGGCCGGCTGCCAGCCTGGTTGACCCACATCGGCGAGCCACCGACGAAGCCGTGCGGGCCGTGGTCGAAGTTGTCGGCGTTGAAATCATCCAGCGCCACGCCGTTGCCGCCGGCGCCGATGAAGTTGTTGGTGTGGGTGTCCTTGTCGAAGAACGCCTTGATGGTCGCCATGTTCTGGTAGGCGAAGTTACGCCCGACCACGCCTTCGCCGCTGATCGGGTCGTACGGTTTGCCGATGCCGGAAAGCAGCATAAGGCGCACGTTGTGTAACTGGAACGCGCCGAGGATCACCAGATCCGCCGGTTGCTCGATCTCGCGACCCTGAGCGTCGATGTAGGTGACGCCAGTAGCTTTGCTTTTCGTGCTGTCGAGGTTGATCCGCAGCACGTGGGCGTTGGCGCGCAACTCGAAATTCGGCAGCGGTTTCAGCGCCGGCAGAATATTCACATTCGGCGAAGCCTTGGAATACATGTAGCACACGTAACCGCTGCAGAAACCGCAGAAGTTGCACGGTCCCATCTGCGCGCCGTAAGGGTTTGTGTATGGCCCGGAAGTGTTCGCGGAGGGCAGGTTGTAGGGTTTGTAGCCGACTTCTGTCGCCGCTTTGCCGAACAGCTGTGCGGAAACCGTATTCTTCTGCGCTTCCAGCGGGAACGGGTTGGAACGGTCAGGCGCGTAAGGGTTGCCGCCCTTGCCCTGACCGACCAGTTGGCCTTTAACGGTCCAGGCCTGACCCGAAGTGCCGAAGACTTTTTCAGCGAAATCGAAAAACGGCTCCAGCTCTTCATAGCTGACGCCGAAGTCCTGGATGGTCATGTCCTTGGGGATAAAGCTTTTGCCGTAGCGCTCTTCGTAGTGGCTGCGCATGCGCAACTCGATCGGGTCGACCCGGAAGTGCACGCCCGACCAGTGCAGGCCGGCACCGCCGACCCCATTGCCCGGCAGGAACGCGCCCAACTGGCGGTTCGGCAGGGCGATGTCATTGACGCTGTGGCGGATGGTGACGGTTTCTTTGGAGATGTCCTGAAAGAGTTTTTTCCGCACGCTGTAGGTGAGTTCGTCGATCACCTGCGGATAGTTGCCGTCGGGGTAGGTGTCTTGCATCGGCCCGCGCTCCAGCGCCAGCACGTTGAGACCCGCTTCGGTCAATTCCTTGGCCATGATCGCGCCGGTCCAGCCGAAACCGACGATCACTGCGTCAACCTTCTTCATTACCGTTGCCATGCTTACGCCCTCTCGCCGCGAATCGAAACTGCCGGGAAGGGGTATTGCTCGTTGCGTTCCACCCAATCCATGAAATCGGCGCGGGCGCCGGGGAAGCCGATCATGGTCCAGCCGACCATGCCTTTGTTGCCACCGTGGATCGGGTCGCAGAAGAACCCTTCCTTGGTGTTTTGCAGCAGCAGGTTGAAGAAAATCTTTGCCGGAACCGCATCGAATTGCGGCTTGCCCGCTTCAAGTTGCTTGAGCAAATCGTCTCGGGTAGCGCTGTCTTGCTCAGCAAATACTTTACCGTTGAGGGATTTTGCCCACTGATCCGTGGCGGCGATGCCGAGGCGATAGATCTCTTTGGGCACCAGTTTGCTCTGCCAGCCCATCTCCGGCGCGGCGTCGGCATTGAACGGGCCTTGCATGTACCAAAGGGCACCGGCGGCGTACGGCGTGTTCATCTGGCGGTCGATGTATTCCGGTACACCGGCTTCCAGCGCGCCCGGGCCTTGGGCATCGCTGGGGATCAGTTGCGCGACGGCGGCATTGATGAACGCCCATTCTTCGGCGGTGAAGTAGTTCGGCTGATACACGCCGGCTTCAGCGCGAGCGGGTTGCGCGACCGGTGCCGCAGGCGCGGCTTCGGGCGCCGCTTGCAGGACGCTGCTGCCCAGGCTGGTGCCAGCCAGGGTGACCACCGGGATCAAGGTCAGGGATTTGCGCAAAAACTCACGCCGCGGGTTGTCTCGATCTTCATCAGACATGGAGAAGCACCTCATCAGGGCATTAGGGGTGGCCGCTTCTGCGAGCGACTTGAAGATTTCTTGTCGAGACGGGACCGGTCTGACCCGGAGAAAAGGGACACGTCTGCAACATCATGTGACAAATGGTAGCAGGCTAAGGATCCGGATAAACCGATTCAGCGGAAAAAAGTCTGGTTTGTCGCCCTGGCGCGCGATGAAACCACACCGATTCACGTTTCTTTGACCAGCGGCTCACGGGGCTTTGACTGCTAACCATCGAAGCTGCGATTCCTTTCATCGATGAATCCCGAAACGGTCACCCCAGCATGTCCCAAGTTCGTTTTCTTTCTGTTTTGTGCCTGTCGCTTTTCGCCCTGTTGCCGCTGATGCCAGCCCAGGCTGCTGCCGGCGCCGCCACTGGCCGCCCGGCTGATTGGGCGCAGACGGTCGAAGTGCAATACAACTTGTTCCAGATGTCGCCGACCCTGTACCGCAGCGCTTTGCCTGACGCCGGCGCGGTGTCGCTGCTGAAAAATCTCAAAGTCGCCACGGTGATCAACTTTCTTCCGGAAGCCGATAGCAATTGGCTGTCCGAACCTGGCATCAACCAGGTGCAGTTGCCCTACCGCACCAATCATGTCGACGACGCTGATGTGCTCAAAACCCTGCGTGCGATTCAGGCTGCCGAAGCCAATGGCCCGGTGTTGATGCATTGCAAGCACGGTTCCGACCGCACCGGCCTGATGGCGGCGATGTACCGAGTGGTGATTCAGGGCTGGAGCAAAGAGGATGCCTTGAGCGAAATGACCCAAGGCGGTTTCGGCGACAGTACCCACTTCAAGGACGGTATTCGTTACATGATGCAGGTGGATGTCGACAAATTGCGCACGGCGTTGGCCAATGGCGATTGCAGTACCAGTGCTTTCGCCACCTGCTCGATGAAAAGCTGGTTCAAGTCCGCCCACGTCGAGTGATCGGTCAGTCCGGTTGCGCTGCCAGATCAGCGGCGACCGGCTGGCCCATAAAGGTTTTCAGCGCGCTGAACAGCGAAGTCGAATCACCAGAGAAGAACGCTTCACGCAGTTCCCGGCCGGTTTGCACATTGAAGACCCCATCTCGCTCAAAGCGCTTGAACGCTTCGCTGGCCAGTACGCCTGACCATTTGTAGGCGTAGACCGAGGCTTCGTAACCGGTCACCAGATAATCGAAGCTGTTGGCAAGGCGGCAATACGCGGGCAGTTGCAGCTGCGGTATTTGTTGCAGCACCGCTTCGAAGCACTGTTGCGCGTTTCGGCCGTTTTCTTCGCTGCGGTGCAATTCCAGATCGAATAAAGCCTCAAGCAGCAACGTAGCGGTATCGCGACTGGTGTGCGTGGCGATGGCGGCCAGCGCTGACGTTAGCCGTGTGCGGCTTAGTGGCTCACGGGTTTTGTAGTGTACTGACAGCCACTGAAGCAGCTCCTCTGAAAGACTTAATTGTTCGAACAGTTGCCCGGCGAACTCGCCCGTATCACGCCCCAGTTGCGAGATACCCGACAGGTTGTGATGGGGCGAGCGGGTCAGCACCTGTTGCAGGCAATGCCCGAACTCATGGAAAAGCACGCGCAGGTCTTTATGTGAAAGCAGGCAGGGATGCTCGCTGGTCGCGGACGGGAAGTTGCAGTGGAGGATGGCGATCGGCAGGGCTGGCCGACCCTCGGCATTGATGCGTCGGTTGCGCACGGTATTGGTCAAGGCAAAGTCAGGGGCGTCCTCGCGATGAAACGGATCAACGTAGATGTACCCCATCACCTGATCGTATTCGCTGACTTCCAACAGGCGCACATCCTCGTGCCAATGGCTGAGGTCTTGCTGCTCTGCCAGTTTGATACCGAACAGGTGTTCATTGAACTGGCAGAACCGGCGCAGCGTTTCATCCAGCGGAAAATACTCGCGAAGTCCTTTCAGTGTGCTCGCCGAGTGTTGCTGGCGTAATTGCTCAGCAAAAAACTCGAAATCCCAGGCCTGCAGTTCTGCGACGCCTTGCGTTGCGGCGAATGCTTGCAGCGCCTGTATGTCCTGCTCCAGTGATGCGCGATTGTGCTCGATCTGCTGCTTTAGAAAATGTTCGACCTGAGCGGGCGAGTTGGCCATGTGATTCGAAAGCCGCAGATGGGCAAAGCTCTCGAAACCCAGCAACCTGGCTTTTTCATGGCGTAACCCGAGTAACTTTTGCAAGACCGGACCGTTGTCGAACTGAAGAGCCTGCGGTCCTTGATCCGAGGCCCGGGTGCAATAAGCGCGGAAATACTCTTCGCGCAAACTCCGGTCTCGCGCATTTTTCATGAAGTATTCGTAAGTGTTGCGATCCAGCGTCAGCAACCAACCGCTTTTTCCCGTTCGACGCGCATTCAGCGCCAGTCGATCCTTGAGCGCGGCTGACAAGCCGTCGAGCGTCGCCGCCTGGTCAATCTGCTTGCTCCAGGCGGCATTGCTGCGCTCCAGATTGATCTGGAACAATTGCTCCTGAAGCTCGATGTCGAGGTTTATTGCGGTTAACCGCTGTCGCTGATCGGCGGGCAATTCGATGCCCGACCGACGAAAAGCGCGCAGTGTCTTGGCCAGCGACGCTTTGCGAAAGTCATCAAAGCTGTCGGCGATCGGGCTCTGCTGCAGACGTTGATACGTGTGATAAAGCTCCAGGTTCGCAGCCTTCTGCACCCGATAGCGAGCCGCAGTAATGCTGCACAGGGCGCTTTGCTCTATCCAGTCGATGTCCGTGGTTTTGACGGTCGAGAGCACTTCAATGATGCCCATGGTTTCAGCGAGCCGTGCGTCGGCTTCGGCGACGGCCACCACCAGATCATCCCAATTGGGGTGGTCGGTCTGGGTGGCGATCACTTCGGCGATGATCCGCTGATTATCGGCCACGATGGCATTGATGGCGGGTGCCAGGTGCTCGGCCTTCACGTCGGACCAGGCCGGCAGCTGCCAGCGTTGTAGCAGGGGATTGGTAGGGGGCATCGCGTCTTCCTTGACCGCAGGTTGAAAAAAATCAGCCTACGGAGAAAGCGCAAGGGCAAGGCATTAGATAGATACCACCTCGCACCGCTGATTCGGTGCGAGGCAGTCATGGCTCAATTGGGCTGGTCAGGCTTTTTTTTCAGTTTCGGGTTGGGAAAAAACTGCACGGCCTGCACGGTCTTGTCCGGCGCGGGTTTGTTCAGCGCGCTGGTGTTGACCCGCGTGCCCAATTCTTTCGGTACCGAAAGACCTTGCTCGTTGAGTGTGTCGGAGTAACCGCAAGCCACACATTCACGGTGCGGCACGCTGTCCTCGTTCCACATCATCAACTTGTCCGGCTCGCTGCACGCCGGGCACACAGCCCCGGCGATAAAGCGTTTCTTGGTAATCACAGGCCCCTCACTCATGCTGCCGCGTCCTCACTCAGGCCGCTGTGGCGCAAGAGTGCGTCAATCGACGGCTCACGGCCACGGAAGTCGACGAACAGCACCATCGGCGCCTGCGAACCGCCGCGCGCCAGAATCGCTTCGCGGAAGGCGCGACCGGTGTCAGCGTTGAGCACGCCGTCTTCTTCGAACTTCGAGAAGGCATCGGCCGACAGCACCTCAGCCCACTTGTAGCTGTAGTAACCCGCCGCGTAACCGCCGGCGAAGATGTGCGCAAAACTGTTGGGGAAGCGGTTGTAGGCGGGTGGACGCATCACCGACACCTCGTCACGCACGCCTTCGAGCACTTGTGCAACGCTGCGGCCGTCACCGTGGGTGGCGTGCAGCTCGAAGTCGAACAGCGAGAACTCCAGCTGACGGACCATCATCAGGCCGGACTGGAAGTTTTTCGCCGCGAGCATTTTTTCCAGCAGATCCTGCGGCAGCGGCTCGCCGCTTTCGTAGTGACCGGAAATCAGCGCGAGGCCTTCCGGCTCCCAGCACCAGTTTTCCATGAACTGGCTCGGCAACTCGACCGCATCCCATGCCACGCCGTTGATGCCGGAAACACCGGCATGCTCGACACGGGTCAGCAAGTGATGCAGACCATGACCGAATTCGTGGAACAGCGTGGTCACTTCATCGTGGGTCAGCAGCGCAGGCTTGCCGCTGTCGGCCGGGGTGAAGTTGCACACCAGATTGGCCACCGGGCTTTGCAGCACGCCGTCGACGGTACGACGACGGTCGCGCGCGCCGTCCATCCACGCACCGCCTCGCTTGTTGGCGCGGGCATAGAGGTCGAAGAAGAAGCGGCCGACGTGCTGGCCGTTTTCCTTGATCTCGAACAGGCGCACATCCGGGTGCCAAGTATCGAAGCCTTTCTGTTCGGCGATCTCGATGCCGTACAGTCGCTGGACGATGGCGAACAACCCGCCCAGCACTTTATCGATCGGGAAATAGGCACGCAGGGTTTCCTGAGCGACGCTGTAGCGTTGTTCACGCAGTTTTTCACCGTAGAAACCGCTGTCCCAGCTTTGCAGATCGGCGCAGCCCTGTTCGGCGGCGTAGGCGCGCAGCTGTTGCAGGTCCTGGGCGGCAAACGGTTTGCTGCGCTTGGCCAGATCGCGCAGGAAGCTCAGCACCTGATCACTGGACTCGGCCATTTTGGTGGCCAGGCTCAGCTCGGAGAAACTGGCGAAACCCAGCAGCTTGGCCAGTTCCTGACGCAGGTCGAGGATCTCTTCCATCACCGGGCCGTTGTCGTTCTGCCCGGCATTCGGGCCTTGATCCGAGGCGCGGGTGCAGTAGGCGGCGTAGACTTCTTCACGCAGCGCGCGGTCTTGCGCGTAGGTCATCACCGCGTAGTAGCTCGGGAATTCCAGAGTGATCAGCCAGCCTTCGAGGCCTTTGGCTTGCGCCGCTGCTGCCATTTGCGCCTTGGCCGAATCGGTCAGGCCGGCGAGGGCGGCTTCATCGGTGACGTGCTTGGTCCACGCCTGCGTGGCGTCGAGCAGTTGGTTGGAAAAGCGGCTGCCCAGCTCGGACAGTTTGCTCTGCACTTCGGCATAGCGCTTTTGCTCGGCTTCCGGCAGGTCGATACCCGACAGACGGAAGTCACGCAGGGCGTGTTCCAGAATAGTCTTTTGCGCCACGTCGAAGCCGGCGGCTTGCGGGCTGTTGGCCAGCGCTTCATAAGCCTGGAACAGTTCGCGGTTCTGGCCCATCTCGGTGGAGTAGGCGCTCAGGGCTGGCAGGCACGACTCGTAGGCTTCACGCAGTTCGGCGCTGTTGCACACGGCGTTGAGGTGGCTGACCGGGCTCCAGGCAGCGCCGAGGCGATCATTGAGTTCGTCCATCGCCAGGACCAGGCCGGCCCAGGTCGGGTTCTGGACTTGGCTCTTGAGGATTTCGGCGATGGCGGCGCGGTTGTCGGCCAGGATCGTTTCGATGGCGGGCAGGACGTGTTCGGCACGGATCGTGGAGAACGGTGGCAGGTCGTAGGACTGCAGCAGAGGGTTGTTCACGCTCACGGTTGGCACCTTGGCTGGGGAAACATGCAACCATCTTAATTACAATCGGCATTCACCGCAGCTATCGACGACAGAGAGAGAAATTATCGTGTCCGTTCGCAAGTACCAGAATCACACCCCGCGCTTGAGCAAAGGCGCGTTTGTCGACGGCTCGGCGGTGGTTATCGGCGACGTCGAAATCGGCGAAGACAGCTCTGTCTGGCCGCTAACCGTGATCCGTGGCGACATGCACCGCATCCGTATCGGTGCGCGCACCAGCGTGCAGGACGGCTGCGTGTTGCACATCACCCACGCCGGCCCGTTCAACCCGGACGGTTTCCCGCTGCTGATCGGCGATGATGTGACCATCGCCCACAAAGTCATGCTGCATGGTTGCACCATTGGCAGCCGCGTGTTGATCGGCATGGGCAGCATCGTCATGGACGGCGCGGTGGTCGAGGACGACGTGATCATCGGCGCCGGCAGCCTGGTGCCGCCGGGCAAGCGCCTTGAAAGTGGCTTCCTTTATGTCGGTAGCCCGGTGAAACAGGTCCGTCCGCTCACCGACAAGGAAACAGCCTTCTTCACCTACAGCGCGGCGAATTACGTGAAACTCAAGGACCTGCATTTGGCCGAAGGCTACGACCAACTCTGAATTGAATTCGCGACTGCTCAGGAATTCCCATGCATTACCAAACCGTATTGTTTGACCTCGATGGCACCCTCACCGACCCGCGTGAGGGCATCACCCGCTCCATCCAGTTCGCCCTCGCCAAGCTCGGTATCGACGAGCCGGATCTGACCAAGCTGGAACACTTCATCGGCCCGCCGCTATTGCAGGCGTTCATGCAGTTCTATGAGTTTGACGAGGCCAAGGCGTGGCAGGCGGTGAATTTCTATCGTGAGCGCTTCAAAGTCACTGGCCTGTATGAAAACCGTGTGTTTGCTGGTGTTACGCCTTTATTGGAAACCCTGAGCGGGCAGGGACGGCAGCTGTATATCGCCACCTCGAAGCCATGGGAATTCGCCCGCGAGATCGCGCGGCACTTCGACTTCGCCCGGCATTTCAAGGTGATTTACGGCAGCGAACTGGATGGCACGCGGACCAACAAGGTTGAGTTGATTGCGCATCTAGTGAAGGAAGAAGGGCTGGATCCGGCGAATACGTTGATGATCGGCGATCGCAAGCACGACCTGATCGGCGCGCGCAGCAATGGCCTGGATGCAGCGGCGGTCGGTTACGGGTTTGGCAGTTTTGAAGAGTTGAATGCCGAAGCGCCGGCTTATCACTTTGAAACGCTGGAGGAGTTGCATCAGGCATTTCTGCGGCGCTGATCAAATTGCTTTCGCGAGCAGGCTCGCTCCCACATTTGGAATGCATTCCCCTGTAGGAGTGAGCCTGCTCGCGATGACTTACTCCCAATCAACTCAACCGTTTGGATCTGCCAACATTTTCAAAGCCGCCTTACGCTCAGCCCCCGGCAACCGACCCAACCGCTCAACCTGCGCATAAAACCTCAGCCAATCCCCCCCAACCTGCCTGAACAACGCCGCAAACGCCGGCACCCACTGGTCATACAGCCCAAACGGCAACAACCGCGCATTGTTCAACGGCGCATTCACCCAAGCGTCATAACGCTTGTCCCCGGCCCACTGGCTGTCCCTCATCATTCGGTATTCGCGGCGAAACAGCTCGAACTCCGCCGCTTTGCGTTCGCGCATTTGTTCAGCGGGCAATGCCTGCGCATACAGCTTCTCCAGCCGTGACCGCACATCAAGCACCAACGCGATGAACTGATCACGCTGCTGCAACCGTGAGTCGGTATCCGCCGGCAACCCGCGAAACGCACGCCACTGCCGCGTGCCTTCCTGCTCGACAAATGTGGCAAAGGACTCGTTGAACTCGGTGTCGTCCTTCACATAAAAGCGTTGATGCGCCAGTTCATGAAAGATCAGCGTGGCCAGACGCTCATCGCCCCAACCCATCATCGAATTGAGGATCGGGTCGTTGAACCAGCCGAGCGTCGAGTAAGCCTCAACACCGCCAATCGACACGTCCATGCCCTGCAGGCGCTGGATCGCCGCTTCGCCTCGCGCGGCACTCTGACTGTAATAACCGCGATAGGCCACGCAGCCGGCAATCGGGAAGCAATGGTTCTGTGGCGTCAGGGAGAACTCCTGAGTGGCGAACACATTCCACACCACAAACGGCCGGCCGATGTCGGCATACAGGCGATAGCTCTGGTTATCCGGCAAATGCAGGTGTTCGCTGGCGAAGGCGCGGGCCTTCTGCGATTGCGCCAGGTGTGTGCGCAATTTCGCGTCGCGGCTTGGGTCGGCAATGACTTTTTCCACGGGTTCCCGCGCCCGCAGCAGTTGCAGTTGGCCGCTGGCCAACTGACTGTAATAGCTGACGCTGGCGCAACCGTTGAGCAACAAAAACAACACACCCGGAAACAAAACCCGAAAAACGCGATCAAGTAACCCAAGGCTTGAAAATGGCCTGATCAAAATAAGAAATCCCCCGGAGAGTCTGCCCGCAAGACTATCCCGCCTAAAGGAGCACCGCTATGCGCATATTGATGCTGACAGGGGGCCTGCTGACGCTGGCCGGTTGTGCCAATTTCGGAATGCCCGATCCCGACCCTTCGCAAGCCTGGATCGACCTTGATGCCCGGCAGCAGGACACGTCGTTGCAAGCGCTGAAGGTCGATAGCAGCGTGACCGACGACAAACGTTACTTCGAAGTGCAGCCAGGCAGCCATGAGTTGAAGGTGCGTTATCAGTTTCCGGTGGAGGCGACCAATATCGGTCCCGACGCTGAGCCGCTGTGGCGCGATTGCCAGTTGAGCGTGAAATTCAAGGACTTCAACGCCGGTCAGCGTTATCAGTTGCAGGCCGGCAGTATCGGCTTTCGACCATGGGCCAAGCTTTATGACGAGCAGCGCAAAGTGGTAGGTCAGGGCACACCGGCAGGCTGTCAGCGCACCTGATCGGCGCTATGCTGAGGATTCACATCTGTGGATATTCATCATGCGCCAGTTGCTGTTGTCGCTCGCTGCCGGTCTTTTGGCCGGTTGTCAGACGCCTTTGCCCCCGGCCGATCCGCACATGGCCTGGGTCGATTTTTCGACGCCGACACCCGGCGGTAAAGTGCTGATGGCCGAGCGTCTCGACAAACAGCGACTGAATGACGGGCGCTACTTTCAGGTCACCCCCGGCAGCCACGAATTACGCGTGCGGTTCGATTTCGAAGTGTTTGGTGGTGGCGGCAGCTTGATGAACGGCCCGGTGGAGCGGCTGTGCTATCTGTACATCCGCTATGACCATTTCGAGGCCGGGCAGCGTTATGTGCTGGAGGGGCGTTCGCTGGGGTTCACTCCGAGTGCCCGGCTGTACAACGCCAAGCGCGAAATCGTTGCCGAAGATCGTGACTACAACTGCATCATGTGAAATGTTTCAGCTGTCGTTTTTCTGGTAGATGATCGCTTTGGTGCCGTTCTCACATGAACCGACCACCATGGCGATGTCATGTTTCGCAGCTTCTTCCTTGGTTACGATTTCCAGTGTGTAGGACGGCACTGCTTTAGCCTGAATCTTGATTTCGATCTCTTTCTTGAGTTCTTCGCAGTCTTTGGGTGCCGCAATTACCGAGGTGGCCAGTGCACTGCAGAGAATCGCCAAGCCAATACGTTTCATGAGTGAAGCTCCCTGAGGCAGCGCGCACGGGGGTGCGCTGAAGCTGCTGTCATTGATTCGACCATACTTTTACAGCGAGGGTTCTGACTTCGCTCACAAGTTGTGCTGAAGGTTTCAAACCTTGGTTGATCTGCAGATGGCTATCGCGAGCAGGCTCACTCCTACAGGGGATCTTCGTCGCTCACAATAATTGTGTCCGCTGGAGATCAACTGTAGGAGTGAGCCTGCTCGCGATAGCGTCAGACCGGTCAGCGACAAATTAGCTGACCAGCGAAGCGTCTAGCGTAATCTTCGCATTAAGTACCTTGGACACCGGGCACCCTTCCTTGGCCTTGTTGCTCAGTTCTTCGAACTGCGCCTGCGTCGCCCCCGGAATTTTCGCCTTGAGGATCAGTTTCACCGCCGTGATCGCGAACCCGCCCTCTACCTGATCGAGGGTCACTTCAGCCTGAGTGTCGATGCTGTCGGCCTTCAGCCCCGCATCGCCCAGAATCATCGAAAACGCCATGGAAAAACAGCCGGCATGCGCGGCACCGATGAGTTCCTCCGGGTTGGTGCCCTTGCCACCCTCGAAGCGGGCCTTGAAGCCGTACGGTGCTTCTCTGAGGACACAGGTTTCAGTGGAGATCGAGCCAATACCGGTTTTCAGATCACCTGCCCAATGTGCGGATGCTTTCTTAACGATAGCCATGTCTGCCTCCTCAATATCTGGCGCGGAAACGCCGCGTCGTCGTGGTTTTTACTTGCAAGGCTTCTGAGGATAGACGCCGCAGCAAAGTTCAGCCCGGTTGAATCGTTGACTTTTTTAGTAGGAAATTTCGACTCGGCTATTGAAACTCGGGTATATGCCCTCATTGCACAAAACACGCTTATGAATTCGGCAGGTTTTCGTTCGCAAGAAAAACCTGCCTCCCCACTCGGAGACGCAGGTTTATGAAACAACTGTCCGACGTAAAATTTTCCACCCTCGATCTGGTACCGGTGCGCGAAAACGCCAGCCCGGCGCAATCGCTGCGCAACTCGCTGGATCTGGCGCAGCACGTCGAGAAATTCGGCTACACGCGGTTCTGGGTGGCCGAACACCACAACATGGATGGTATCGCCAGTTCCGCGACCTCGGTATTGCTGGGCTATCTGGCTGGTGGTACGTCGACCATTCGTGTCGGCTCCGGCGGCGTGATGCTGCCCAACCATGCGCCGCTGGTGATCGCCGAGCAGTTCGGCACACTGGAAAGCCTGTATCCGGGGCGTATCGACCTCGGTCTGGGCCGCGCGCCCGGTTCCGATCAGATGACTGCTCGAGCGCTGCGCCGTGAACGCTCCGGCAGCGCCGATGATTTCCCCGAAGACGTCGCCGAACTGGTGCGCTACCTCGGCCCGCGTACCCCGGATCAGCGCGTGATCGCCATGCCCGGCACCGGCACCAATGTGCCGATCTGGCTGCTCGGTTCCAGCCTGTTCAGTGCGCAACTGGCCGGTGAGCGCGGCTTGCCTTACGCCTTCGCCTCGCATTTCGCCCCACGTTTCATGCACGAGGCGATCCGCGTTTATCGCAATCACTTCAAGCCGTCGGCGGTGCTCGACAAGCCGTACGTAATGCTCGGCGTGCCGCTGGTGGCGGCGGACACCGATGAGCAAGCCGATTACCTGGCGACCTCGGTGTACCAGCGCATTCTGGCGCTGATGCGTGGGCAGAGTCTGGTGCAGCGTCCGCCGGTGAAAACCATGGATGGCTTGTGGTTGCCCCATGAGCGTGAGGCGGTGGGGGATTTCCTTGGGCTGGCGATGGTGGGTGGCCCGCAGAAGATCCGCGCGAAGCTGGAGGTGCTGATTGAGCAGACCCAGGCGGATGAGCTGATTTTTACCAGTGATCTCTACGAACACGCTGATCGTGTGCATTCCTACGAGTTGTTGGCGCAGGTGATGAAGGGCTGAAAGGCCAAAAAACACCCTCACCCTAGCCCTCTCCCGGAGGGAGAGGGGACTGACCGAGGTGTTCTTGCGCCCAACATCGACCTGAAAACTCCAGTCGTACTCAGGTTCTGAACAACCCCCGATCTGCTCCCTTTCCCCCTCGCCCCCCTGGGGGAGAGGGCTGGGGTGAGGGGGATCAATCTCAAACACACCACAAAACTTTCAGACACAAAAAAGCCGACGCCTTCACGTCGGCTTTTGCATTTCAGGCGCAATCAACCGCGCTTGTAGACGATTTCCTTGGTGCCAGCTTCGCAGGCGCCAACGACGTCGCCACCAGCGGCTGCGCCCTTGTCGACAATCTCCAGCGAATACCCGGAAACGCCCTTGGCATCCAGCTTCGCCGCAATCTCGCTTTTCAGCTCTTCACATGGCTTGCCGGCAGCAAACGCACCACCCGCAAGGCTCAACAAACCTACTGCCAACATGAACTTCTTCATCGGTCGCACTCCCTGGTCGGATTAAAAGAGGCGGGCATCGAGTCGTTCACTCGATGCAGCCACCCTGTAGCGCTTTGCCATTCCTATGGCACTCGGCCAGCGCGCAAGTTCAGAAGACTAGACCAAACTCAGCTGCTGGCAATCCTGAAGCCGACTTTCAGCGTCACCTGAAAGTGCGCAGCCTTGCCGTCCTTGATGTGGCCGCGGGTATCGACCACTTCAAACCACTCAAGATGCTTGATGCTCTTGTTGGCTTCGGCCAGCGCGTTGTTGATGGCGTCTTCGATGCTGCTGGCGGACGAACCGACCAGCTCGACTTTCTTGTACGTGTGATGGTCACTCATGGCGATCTCCTTGGCGTGTGGAATTGAGACTAGCAGTGAATCTGCACTGTTGATTTCGGTGGCTGTGCGCGGACGAAGTTCAGATTTTCTGCACTTTCTCAAACCGCTGAAGTCCCAACCAACACACGCCACTCATCACCAATGCAGGAGAGCCACCATGGCCAATACCTCTTTACGTAAAGCCTCGTTGCAAAGCATGGAAGCCGAGATCGAGAGTCTGCTCAAATCGTTGGAAAGCTTGAAGGACGACGCTTCGGACGAGTCGCGCAAGACCCTCAAGGCGCTGAAAAGCAATGCCGAAAGTGCGCTGAAACATTCACGTCACTTGCTCAGCGATGCCTATGAAGAAGTCAAAGTGAAAACCCGCGAAACCGGGATCGCCACCCGTGATTACGCCCAGGAACATCCGTGGACGACGGCCGGTGTGGCAGTCGGTGCGATCGGTCTGCTCGCGGCTTACTTGCTGTTCAAGCGCGGCGAGTGATCGCTCTGGCGCAGCTCGTTCTTGAGCCATTGCGCCAGTTGCCGGGCGCGCCCGTCTGCGGCGCGCTTGGGTAGCCACAACGCCAGTTGCGCCGGGGTTTCACAGAAGCCCCACGGCGCAACCAGGCGACCGGCCTTCAAATCTTCCGTCACCAGCGGCTCCGGCGCGATGGCCACGCCGAGGCCAGCAACGGCTGCTTCCAGCAAATAATATAAATGCTCAAAACCTTGCCCGAGCTTCAACGCTTTTGCGTCGAGGTCGCTTTGCTGTGCCCAGCTTGGCCAGGCTTGTGGGCGCGAGGTGGTGTGCAGCAGCGGTTCATTGAGCAGTGCCGAGGCTGGCGCGGCTTGCAGGCGCTGATAGCCACTGAACAGGGGGCTCATCACTGGGCCGATGCGTTCTGCGGCCAATTCGTAAACCTGCATGTCTGCCGGCCAAGGTGGCTCGGCGAATAGCAGCAAGGCATCCAATCCTGGACGACGGGGGTCAAGATCGCCTTCTCCCGCCGACAGGTGCAGACGCAAATCCGGCAGATCAGCATTCAATCGCCCCAAGCGCGGAATGAACCAGCGTGCCAGCAGACTTCCGGAGCAACCCAGGACGAACGGCGCATCGGCGGTGCTCTGCGTGAGTTCAGCACAAACACTGCGCAACCGGTCAAACGCCTCACCGCTGGCATCGCGTAAACGCATGCCGGCATCTGTGAGTTTCAAGCCGCGTCCGTCCTTGACGAACAGACTGACGCCGAGATGTTCTTCAAGCGCTTTGAGCTGGCGACTGACCGCGCCATGGGTGACGTGCAGCTGTTCGGCGGCCTGACTGACGCTGTTCAATCGGGCCGTGGCTTCGAACGCACGCAAGGCGTTCAGCGGAGGAAGATCGTGGCTCATGGTATCTGTGAGTTTTCCTGACAGGTTGTGGCGATCTTATCGGTTTTCAGCTTAGAAGGTCAGGGGTAGAGTGGTCGTCATTGTCTCTTGACCCGAATTCACCTGGAGCGACTCATGACCCAGACTTCGAACACCTCTGATCTGCGTAACGGCCCGGACGATAACGGCCTGTTCGGCTCCTTCGGTGGCCGCTACGTGGCGGAAACCCTGATGCCGTTGATCCTCGATCTGGCCCGTGAATACGAAGCGGCCAAGGAAGATCCGGCATTCAAAGAAGAATTGGCCTACTTCCAGCGCGATTATGTCGGACGTCCGAGCCCACTGTATTTCGCCGAACGCCTGACCGAGTTCTGCGGCGGCGCCAAGATTTATCTCAAGCGCGAAGAGCTGAACCACACCGGCGCGCACAAGATCAACAACTGCATCGGCCAGATCCTGCTGGCGCGGCGCATGGGCAAGAAACGCATCATCGCCGAGACCGGCGCCGGCATGCACGGCGTTGCCACTGCCACCGTCGCCGCACGTTTCGGTCTGGATTGCGTGATCTACATGGGCACCACTGACATCGAACGTCAGCAGGCCAACGTCTTCCGCATGAAGCTGCTCGGCGCTGAAGTGATTCCGGTCGTGGCCGGCACCGGCACCCTGAAAGACGCGATGAACGAAGCGCTGCGTGACTGGGTGACCAACGTCGACAGCACCTTCTACCTGATCGGCACCGTGGCCGGGCCGCACCCTTATCCAGCAATGGTTCGCGACTTCCAGGCCGTCATCGGCAAGGAAACCCGCGATCAGTTGCAGGCTCAGGAAGGCCGTTTGCCGGACAGCCTGGTGGCGTGCATCGGTGGCGGTTCCAACGCCATGGGCCTGTTTCACCCGTTCCTCGATGACAAGAGCGTCGAGATCATCGGCGTTGAAGCGGCCGGTTACGGCATCGAAACCGGCAAGCACGCGGCGAGCCTGAATGGCGGCGTTCCGGGTGTGCTGCACGGCAACCGTACTTTCCTGCTGCAGGACGACGATGGCCAGATCATCGACGCCCACTCGATTTCCGCCGGCCTCGACTATCCAGGCATCGGCCCGGAACACGCGTGGTTGCATGACATCGGCCGTGTTCAGTACACCTCGGTGACTGACGACGAAGCTCTGGATGCGTTCCACAAATGCTGCCGCCTGGAGGGGATTATTCCTGCCCTGGAAAGCGCCCACGCCCTGGCTGAAGTGTTCAAACGTGCGCCGAAGCTGCCGAAGGATCACCTGATGGTGGTCAACCTGTCGGGCCGTGGCGACAAAGACATGCAGACCGTCATGCACCATATGGAACAGTCGAAGCAGGAGAAACACTGATGAGCCGCCTGCAAACACGTTTTGCCGACCTCAAAGAACAGAACCGCGCGGCGCTGGTGACCTTCGTCACCGCCGGTGATCCGGACTACGACACCTCGCTGGCGATCCTCAAAGGCTTGCCGGGCGCGGGCGCCGATGTGATCGAACTGGGCATGCCGTTTACCGACCCGATGGCCGACGGCCCGGCGATTCAACTGGCGAACATCCGCGCCTTGGGCGCCAAGCAGAACCTGGCGAAAACCCTGCAAATGGTTCGCGAGTTCCGTGAAGGCAACAGCGATACGCCGCTGGTGCTGATGGGCTACTTCAACCCGATCCACATGTATGGCGTCGAGCGCTTCATCGCTGATGCGAAAGAGGCCGGTGTCGATGGTCTGATCGTGGTCGACATGCCGCCTGAGCACAACGCTGAGCTGTGCGATCCGGCACAGGCTGCCGGTCTGGACTTTATCCGTCTGACCACTCCGACCACTGACGATGCGCGCCTGCCGAAAGTGCTCAATGGCAGCTCCGGTTTTGTTTACTACGTGTCGGTCGCCGGTGTGACCGGTGCTGGCGCCGCAACGCTGGAACATGTCGAAGAGGCGGTCACTCGTCTGCGTCGTCATACCGATCTGCCGATCAGCATCGGTTTCGGCATCCGTACCCCGGAGCAAGCGGCGTCCATCGCGCGTCTGGCCGACGGCGTTGTGGTGGGCTCGGCGTTGATCGATCACATCGCCAATGCGATCACGCCTGCTCAAGCCGTCGACGGCGTATTGGGCTTGTGCTCGGCACTGTCGGAAGGCGTGCGTAAGGCCCGCGTCAGTTGAAGGTAAAGTTCCTGATACAGAGGAATTAGCGCTTCGCGGCACAGACTAAATGAGCAAGACCGAGGGCTTCAGAACATCGTTCTGAAGCCCTTTTTGCTGTTTGTGCCGTGAGGAAATACCCGATGAAAATGCCGAAACGTCTGATGGCCGGACTGGGTGTGCTGATGATCAGCGCGACGCCGCTGCTGGCCAGCGCTGATCAGCGCGACGATCACGACCACGGCGGCCCGCAGCAGGGCCATTACGATAACCGTGGCGACAATCACGGTGATGATCACCGTGGTCCGCAAAATGATCATCGAGGTGGCCCGCCACCGCGCGACTTTGGTCCGGTGCGTCAGACCATTCGTGACAACCATGGCTACTTTGTACGCGGTGCACCGCCGCCTCCGGGGATTCATCTGGAGCGTGGTCGACCGTTGCCGCATGGGTATTACGGTGAGCGTCTGGACGGTCGCGCGTTGGGTCGTTTGCCGGTGTATCCGGGTTATGAATGGCGTCGGGCGGGGGGCGATATTGTGCTGATCGCGGTGGGCAGCGGGATCGTTTACGAAATTCTCGATGGCGTTTTGTATTGATCCGCAGGCAATAAAAAAGACCGCAGCCAATGGCTGCGGTCTTTTTTTCAGGGCAGCTCCAGCCCGCCGGAGGCCTTGTGCAGTTTGCGCAGATGCGCGCCAATCTGCTTCACGTTCTCCTCGCTGGCGGCAATCTCGGCAGCGCGCTTGGGCTCCAGCAACTTACGCACTTCGGCGTCGAGATCGCCCGACAATGCGAGCAACTTTTTCTGCCGCTGACTGCTTTCTGCTTCCAGTCGAGTGAACTCGGTCGGCTGCGGCAATCCGTAACCCTTGGCGTCGAGCAATTCCGCCGGACGGCTAAGGAATCCGCTATTGGCGAGAATCTCCTGCAAGGTCGCGTTGGCCTTGTCCATGCCGCCGTTTTCCAGCTCGCGCGCACCGAGGTAACGCTGCTTGACCTCATCCTGAGCCAGCAGCAACTGGCGTCGATAACTGGCCTGCTCCAACAGCAGCAGGGCGGCGCTGGTGCGCAAGTCGGCGCGTTCGAACCACTCACGGCGCTCTTCGGCAGTGAGTGAAAGCCATTCCTCAACGGTGGTCTGTTTGATCGGCAACTGCTTCTTCAATACATCAAACATCGCCTGATAGCGATCGCGGAACGAGTCGAAGCGATAACCCAGACGCAACGCTTCTTTCGGATCATCCAGCACGCTGGTGTCCGCCAGACCACGGCCCTTCATCACTTCCAGCAAGCCGTTGGGCATGATGCTGTCGAGGCCGACGAACTGTGTGTTGTTGCTGCCGCTGCGCAACAGTTTCAGGCCTTCCACGGCGCAATTGTTCGACAGGAAGAAGTAGTTGCCGTCATAGCTCCAGTGCATTTCGGCGGCGTGTTCGACCACGCCTTCGATCTCGTCGCGGGACAGGTTCAGTGGCACCGACGCAAGGCTGCGCAGTTCGGTCTTGGTGTATTCGTCGATGACCTGCGCCAGCGGCAACACGAATAGACGCGATGGGTATTTGCCGACCAGTCCGTCCCAGCTCGACAGCTGTACATCACCGACAAAGGCGCGGTAGGACAACACCAGATGCTGGTCCAGATCGAGTCGGCAATCCGGCCCGCGCGGGCGGCCCGGTGCGCAGATCACTAGGCGCAACATGCTGTGGCCCCAGCGGCTGACCCAGTTCTGATTGGCTTCGGCCAGCAGATAATCGACGGCATAGACCCGTTCTGGATCAACTTGCCCCAATGGCTGTTTGGCGAAGTCGTTGCCGGCATTGAGGAACGAGAAGGTTTTGCTGCAGGCGTCCTTGGCTGGCGGTGCCCAGCCGAAGTGTTGCTGGTAATAGCGATACAGCGCCGGGCGGCGGCAGGCGTAGCTCGGGTCGACGAGGAAATACTCCATGTTGACCGCGACGAACTCCTTGGGGCTGGAGATTTCGTACAGGTCCGGACTGCGGGCGATCTGCCGATTGTGTTGTTCGCGCTCACCCCGACGGCCGACATATTGCTGCCAACCGGCGAGGTCGAGCAGGCGCGGGTCATCGCTGAGGGTGAAGCGCCGGCCGTTCTGGCCGCGACACTCGTCGGGAATGCCGATCAGCCCGGCGCTGTTGAACCGTCGAGTGCAGCGCTGGATAAGCGTGCGTTCGGCATCCGGCCATAAGCGGGCGCGGTCATAAATATGGGTAATTTCGTGCAGCACCGTGGCGAGCAGTTCCTGGCGCACAGTGCCGTGAGGGCGATTGGTTTTTTCTTTGGCCGCGCTGCCGTCGGTGAGGCTTGCGAGCAGTTTGCGGTTCAGGTCGAGTTCGGAAACCAGCGTGGCCTGGCCATAGGCATTGCCGGGCATGTCATCGGTCCAGCCGACATCGATGCGCCGATCCAGCCGCTCGATAAAACTCGGCGGCAGCTTTTGCATCGCCTCATCGATCAGCGCCTGGCTGGCCTGTTGTTGGGCGGGGCTCAGACCGTCGGTCTTGAGCCGCAATTGCAGGCCGGCGTGGGCGCTGTTGCCAAGCAGCAACAACGCCCCGGCCAGTAGCCAGGTGCCGAGTGACTTCACAGTGCGAGGATGGCTTCGGCGAGAACCTGATCACTGGCGTCACGCGCTTCCGGCACACGAGTGCGCAGGGTGTTCAGCGCTGCTTCCAGATGCGCGCCGCGGATATCGCCGTTGGTGGCGACGAAGCTGGCAGCGTCATCGTGCGCTTCGCGGATAATTTTCGAGTCGCGAATGGACGTGGTGGTGTCGGAAGTGAAATCGATGGTGCGCTGGGAGGCACGAACGATGATGTTACTGGTGGCTACCAGGGTGTGCGCCTGGGCCACGTCGGCCAACAAAAACAGGCCAAGGGCGGCAGCAATCAGCGGGCTACGCATGGAACGACTCCGGAGGGGCAAGGATAACTGGGGTACAGGATAACTATTGGACGAGAATTGCCTCTGCCAGTTCAAGATCGCTGACATGAAGTTTCGGCCGGGTTTTGCGCAAGTAATGCAGCGCAGATTCCAGACGAGCACCTCGCCATTCACCGTCACTGGCAACAAACGCGGCCGCGTCATCGTGAGCGGCGAGCAGTAGTTTACGGTCGAACGGTGCGGAAGACACCATGCTGGTGGCGTAACCACTGACGACGGTGCCTTGGGTCGACGCATTGAAAGCATCAAAGGCATTGACCGGCGTCGCCCAGCAGGCGGAGAACAATACGGAGGGAATCAGTAGATTTGGAAGAAAGCGCATCGGACTCGGTAATTTTTGGTGAGCCCAAAGGCTAGCGCAATGCCCGGGCCAGAGCCAGCGCCGAAACATCGGGACACGTTGCGCGTGTCCCGCAATGCCTGGAATCGCTTAGATCGTCAGGATGGCTTGGGCCAGCTGTGCGTCGGTCGCGTTCAGTTGAGGCGCCTGGTGACGGATGTGATCCAGTGCGCTTTCCAGTTTCACCCCACGGATTTCGCCTTCGCTGGCCACGAAGCTGGCAGCGTCGTCACGGGCGGCAAGGACGATTTTGTCGTCACGGAAGGACGAGGTGACGTCGGAAGTTGCGTCGGACGAGGACTTTAGTGCGCCGACAACGGCGTCGGTGGTGACGATAAAGCTGGTGGCGCTGGCGTTGGCAGCCACGGCCAGCAGGGCGGCGGCACTGAGCAGACGAAGACGGGACATGATGTAACTCCTGTGGATAAACCGTAGAGAGAGGTGGCTCGGTATCTGAGGAGTCAGACGCCAGTGACACAACATTCGCCACGTTCTGTGTGGATATTAGGCGCAGAACCCGATACCTAACCAGCATCCAGACGAAAAACTGTAGGAGCTGCCGAAGGCTGCGATCTTTTGCTTTGGATTTTCAAGATCAAAAGATCGCAGCCTTCGGCAGCTCCTACAATTGTAATGGTCTTATTTCGAATGATGTGAACTGTACTGGTATGGCTTTTTAAGAGCCCAAAACGACAAAACCCGTCGCGGTTTCCCACGACGGGTTTTGTTTGTTCAATTCGGGTTGCTGGCGGTGGGTCTAACGACCAGAGCCAGCGACGCTACTTAGCGCCAGAACGGCTTGCTCAGCTCTTCGTAGCGTTGTGCTTCGCTGATACCGGCGTCAGCCAGCAGACGCGAATCCAGACGAGCCAGTTGATGGCGGCTGGAGATGCGGCGCTGCCACAACATCAGGTTGGCGATAACGCGCAGAGGCAGGGAAGCCTGGGTGTTTACAGCTTTGTCTTCGAAGAACAGTTCGGAACTGAGTGTACGTTCCATGGTTGACATCCTTCCGCTTGTGGCGGGATCAGGTAGTGGTTTGACTGGTGCCCATGATCCTCTCGTTTGCCTAGTCTCTCTAGATACAGTTCAACTGTATTGTGAGTGACCAGTTAACTGTTTATAGGGGGTGTACGGGTCAAAATCGAGCAAACTGTACCTGTCTGCACTTAAGTGGTGCGTTTTTGCTTGATTCGAGGAAAAAGGTAGGCAAATGCTGTAGGAAAAGACCAGTACAGCAGTACAGTTTTTGTCAGTCTTGAGGATTGCAACAATCCGCTGACGCAAACTGTGTTTGCGCCAACGGTTTATTTGTGTGAATTACACCGCCAGCATGCGCCCGGTTTCTTCCAGGTTCATGTGCCAGCTCAACGCTTCACGCAGGATGTGCGGGGTGTGACCACCGATGGCACAGGCCTTCGTGAAGTAATCATTCAGCGCCTGACGGTAGTCCGGATGCACACAGTTATCGATGATCACCCGTGCACGCTCCCGTGGCGCCAGGCCGCGCAAGTCAGCCAGACCCACTTCGGTCACCAGAATGTCGACGTCATGCTCGGTGTGGTCTACGTGGCTGACCATCGGCACTACGCTGGAAATCGCGCCACCCTTGGCGATCGACTTGGTCACGAACACCGCCAGATGCGCATTGCGCGCGAAATCGCCAGAACCGCCGATGCCATTCATCATCCGCGTGCCACAGACGTGCGTGGAGTTGACGTTGCCGTAGATGTCGAACTCCAGCGCCGTGTTGATGCCGATGATGCCCAAGCGACGAACCACTTCCGGGTGGTTGGAGATCTCCTGCGGACGCAGCACCAGTTTGTCCTTGTACTTCTCCAGATTGCCGAACACGTCACTGTTGCGGCGCTCCGACAAGGTGATCGAGCTGCCCGAAGCAAAACTCAGCTTGCCGGCGTCGATCAGGTCGAAGGTCGAGTCCTGCAGTACTTCCGAGTACATGGTCAGGTCTTCGAACGGCGAATCGATCAGGCCGCACATCACCGCGTTGGCAATGTTGCCGATCCCCGCCTGCAACGGGCCGAGCTTGTTGGTCATGCGCCCGGCGTCGACTTCCTGCTTGAAGAAGGTGATCAGGTGCTCGGCGATGGCGTTGGTATCGACGTCCGGTGTTGACACGGTGGACGGCGAATCCGCCTGCTGGGTGATGACAATGGCGACAATTTTCTCCGGAGGAATCGGAATCGCCGTGCTGCCGATGCGGTCGTCGACTTTTACCAGCGGAATCGGCGTGCGCGTCGGACGGTACGTCGGGATATAGATGTCGTGCAGGCCTTCGAGGTTGGCGTTGTGCGCCAGGTTGATCTCGACGATCACCTGTTTGGCGAAAATCGCGAAGCTCGCCGAGTTGCCCACCGAGGTGGTCGGCACGATATGGCCCTGTTCGGTGATGGCCACGGCTTCGATGACCGCGATGTCCGGCAGCTTCAGTTGCTGGTTGCGCAGTTGTTCAACGGTTTCCGACAGGTGCTGGTCGATGAACATCACCTGGCCGGCATTGATTGCCTTGCGCAAGGTGCTGTCGACCTGGAACGGCATGCGGCGCGACAGTACGCCGGCTTCGGTCAGTTGCTTGTCGAGGTCGTTGCCCAGGCTGGCGCCGGTCATCAGGCTGATCTTCAGCGGCGTGACCTTGGCGCGCTCGGCCAGTGCGTGAGGAACGGCTTTGGCTTCGCCGGCACGGGTGAAACCGCTCATGCCGACGGTCATGCCGTCCTCAATCAGAGCGGCTGCGTCGGCGGCGCTCATCACTTTATCCAACAACGAAGGCAGACGAATACGGTCACGGTACATGGATTATTATCTCGGGAAGCGAGTAGCAGGATGCGCAGTCTAGTGAATTTGACGGGCGCCTGTCCCGCTACCAAGGTCGCAAACGAGGCGTCTATTTAGCGGGTTTCAAGTAAAACACCGTTACTGGATCTGCAACAACGCGGCAAATTGTCCGACGTTTTGCGCAAACAAAAACGCCCCGACGAGTCGGGGCGTTCGGTATTGCAGCGGGGGTATTACTCGACCGCTTTAACCATGTCTTCGATGACTTTTTTCGCGTCGCCGAAGACCATCATGGTCTTGTCCAGGTAGAACAGTTCGTTGTCCAGACCGGCATAGCCGCTGGCCATCGAGCGTTTGTTAACGATGATGGTTTTGGCCTTGAACGCTTCGAGAATAGGCATGCCGGCAATCGGCGATTTCGGATCGTTCTTCGCGGCCGGGTTGACCACGTCGTTCGCGCCGAGCACCAACACCACGTCGGCCTGGCCGAACTCGGAGTTGATGTCTTCCATCTCGAACACCTGATCGTAAGGCACTTCG
Source organism: Pseudomonas sp. P108 (assembly GCF_032613195.1). NCBI lineage: Bacteria > Pseudomonadati > Pseudomonadota > Gammaproteobacteria > Pseudomonadales > Pseudomonadaceae > Pseudomonas > Pseudomonas sp. P108. Next base: position 119,809 of record NZ_CP126691.1, read on the forward strand.
GCCTCGGCGAGCAGAACGTTCATGTGCCCCGGCATACGGCCGGCAACCGGGTGGATCGCATACTTCACGGTCACGCCACGGTGGGTCAGCTTCTCGGTCAATTCCTTCAGCGCGTGCTGTGCACGTGCAACCGCCAAGCCGTAGCCCGGGACGATGATCACGGTGTCGGCGTTGGTCAGCAGGAAGGTTGCGTCGTCAGCCGAACCGGATTTCACCGGACGTGCTTCTTTCGCACCGGCAGGACCTGCATCGGCCGTATTGCCGAAACCACCGAGCAGTACATTAAAGAAGGAACGGTTCATCGCCTTGCACATGATGTACGAGAGGATCGCACCGCTCGAACCCACCAGGGAACCGGCAATGATCAGCATCGAGTTGTTCAGCGAGAAACCGATACCTGCCGCCGCCCAGCCGGAATAGCTGTTGAGCATCGACACCACCACCGGCATGTCTGCACCGCCAATCGGGATGATGATCAGCACACCCATCACGAACGCCAGCGCCAGCATCAGCGCGAACGCAGTGAGGTTGCCGGTGAACATGAAGGTCAGGCCGAGAGCCAGCGTCGCCAGACCCAGCACTGCGTTGAGCTTGTGCTGCCCGGCGAACTGTACCGGTGCGCCCTGGAACAGGCGGAACTTGTACTTGCCCGATAGCTTGCCGAACGCAATCACCGAACCGGAGAAGGTGATTGCACCGATGGCCGCGCCGAGGAACAGCTCCAGACGGTTGCCCGCCGGAATCGAGTCGCCCAGCTGTTTAACGATACCCAGCGATTGCGGCTCAACCACCGCGGCGATGGCAATGAACACTGCGGCGAGGCCGATCATGCTGTGCATGAAAGCGACCAGTTCCGGCATCTTGGTCATTTCAACGCGCTTGGCCATGATCGAACCAGCGGTGCCGCCGACCAGCAGGCCAACGATGACGTAACCGATACCGGCAGTCGCCAGTTCAGCACCGAGCTTATAGATGAGGCCAACGGTAGTCAGAATGGCCAAGGCCATGCCGAGCATGCCGAACAGGTTGCCGCGCCGCGATGTAGTCGGGTGCGACAGGCCTTTGAGGGCCTGGATAAAGCAGATCGACGCGATCAGGTAGAGCGTCGTGACGAGATTCATGCTCATTACTTCGGCGCCTCTTCTTTTACTTTCGGGGCTTTCTTCTTGAACATCTCAAGCATGCGGCGGGTGACCAGGAAGCCACCGAACACGTTGACCGCCGCCAGTGCCACCGCGAGGGTACCCATGGTTTTGCCCAGCGGCGTGACAGTCAGTGCAGCAGCGAGCATGGCGCCGACGATCACGATCGCCGAAATGGCGTTGGTGACCGCCATCAATGGCGTGTGCAGCGCAGGTGTAACGTTCCAGACCACGTGGTAACCGACATAAATCGCCAGCACGAAGATGATCAGGTTGTAGATACCGGGGGAGATAAGCTCTTCCATCGTCTGAATCCCTGCTTAGGCGTTTTTGCGGATGACTTGGCCGTCGCGGCACATCAGGCACGCGGCGACGATGTCGTCTTCGAGGTTGACGTCGAACTGGCCTTCTTTGGTGAAGACCAGCTTGAGGAAGTCCAGCAGGTTGCGCGCGTACAGTGCCGAGGCGTCTGCAGCGACTTCACCGGCCAGATTGGTTGGGCCGCAAATGGTCACGCCATTTTCGACCACGACCTGATCGGCCACGGTCAACGGGCAGTTGCCGCCCTGAGCCGCCGCGAGATCGATGACCACCGAACCCGGTTTCATCTGCGCCACGGTTTCCGCGCTCAACAGCGTCGGCGCCTTGCGGCCCGGAATCAGTGCGGTGGTGATGACGATATCAGCCTGCTTGGCGCGCTCGTGCACAGCCTGCGCCTGACGCTGCATCCAGCTCGCCGGCATTGGCCGGGCGTAACCGCCGACACCGACGGCGCATTCGCGCTCTTCATCGGTCTCGTAAGGCACGTCGACGAACTTCGCACCGAGGGATTCGATCTGCTCTTTTACCGCCGGACGCACGTCTGACGCTTCGATCACCGCACCCAGACGTTTCGCCGTGGCGATCGCCTGCAACCCGGCCACACCGGCGCCGAGAATCAGCACACGCGCCGCTTTCACGGTACCCGCGGCGGTCATCAGCATCGGCATGAAGCGTGGATAGTGATGAGCGGCCAGCAACACAGCCTTGTAGCCGGCAATGTTCGCCTGCGACGACAACACATCGAGACTCTGCGCGCGCGAGGTGCGCGGCGCCGCTTCGAGGGCGAACGCGGTAATGCCGCACTCGGCCATCTTCGCGATGGTTTCGTTGTTGAACGGGTTGAGCATGCCCACCAGCACCGTACCGCGCTTGATCCGCGTCAGTTCGGCATCGCTGGGGGCGACCACTTTGAGAATCAGCTCGGCGCCAAACGCGTCATTGGCACTGCCAATGGTTGCGCCTGCCGCTTCATAGGCACTGTCGACCACACTGGCTTTTACGCCGGCGCCGGTTTGCACAGTGACCTTATGACCTTGGCTGATCAGCTTTTTAATGGTTTCCGGGGTTGCAGCAACCCGTGTTTCACCGGTCTGGGTTTCGAGAGGAACACCAATGTGCACGTCAAATCTCCTGCGTGATCTTATTGAGTAAACCCATGCACTACGGATGGTGCGACTGGGGCGGCCGATCAGCACGATCCCGCCAAATCAGGGCGGGGCGCGGCATTTTGCAGGCGAACTTTATGCCCTTCAAGGGATTATGACGGGTGACGGAAAATTAACTACAAGTCATGCCGTGACCGAATGTCGCAGATGGCCAGCTGAATCCCTTGCAGGCCGTGCCTTGCAAGGATTCTGGCTGAATATTGAAAAATTTCTCATCGGTGGCGTGAATAGGCAGTAATGAGTCGCCGATGAAGGCTCAAAGCCACGTCGTCAGGCGCTTGTGGGACGTCTGTACGACTTTCGGATACAGTCGGTTAAATTGCGACAAATACTTATATCTGTAGGGCTTTTATTTTCCTGACTACGGGGTTAGTTATCGCTGCAAGCCTTTATCCTTCTAGGCTGTAGCTCTGTGCCTGAGTTACCAGCCAGTCACGAAATGCCTTTAATGACGCTGACTCGACCTTTCGCTCAGGAATCATCAGGTAATAGGCCTTGATGCTAGAGAGTGCCTGCGGGTTGGCAATCACCAAGCGTTTCTCGGCCAGTTCGCGTTGAATCAGGAATGGTGGAATCAGCGCAATGCCCATGTCGTGCATGGCGGCCTGAGCGAGCATGGAGAATAGCTCGTAGCGCGGACCTGTCATGTCGCGGGGGATATTCAGGTGTTGTGAGTTGAACCACTGACGCCAGGCATAGGGGCGGGTGGTCTGCTGCAACAACGGTAGCTCGGCGATTGCCTCGGCTGTCAGATGCGTCTTGTCACCGAGTAGGGCAGGGCTGCACACAGGCATCGGATTCTCGCCCATCAGTCTGTGGGATTCGGTACCGGACCAGTCGGCATCGCCGAAGTAGATCGCGGCATCGAATTCGGTATCGGCAAACAGGAAAGGTCGGGTGCGGTTGGTCAGGTTGACCGTGACTTCCGGGTGCTTGAGCTGGAAATCCTTAAGGCGCGGCAGAAGCCATTGGGTGCCGAAGGTTGGCACTACCGCCAATTCGATCACGTTGGTGCCTTGCTGGCCCATCACTGAGAGGGTGTCGCGCTCAACCGCATCGAGTTGCGTGGCGACCCGGCGACTGTAGGAAAGTCCTGCCTCGGTCAGTTTCACCCCGCGTCGCGAGCGTCGGAACAGTTCCACGCTGAGGAACTCCTCAAGGCTGGCGATCTGTCGGCAAATGGCGCCTTGGGTGAGGGAAAGTTCTTCAGCGGCTCGGGTAAAGCTCTCGTGCCGTGCTGCGGCTTCGAAACTGATCAGGGCCGTGGTGCTGGGAATCTTCCTGCGCATGTACGTCAACCTCACTAATGCGCCGCATAAAAGGCATTTCGCGACGTTTCGGAGTGAGAAATTAGCACAACAGAATGCGAAATCCTCGTTTGCCGCGACGGCGAACCACGCCTACGATCAATGCCACGTTAATTCACCCGATTTGCGAGGACACACTCATGGGCGGTAAAGCTAGCTTCAACTGGATCGATCCCCTGCTGCTGGATCAACAGCTCACCGAAGAAGAGCGCATGATCCGCGACACCGCCGAGCAGTTCGCTCAACAGAGCCTCGCACCGCGTGTTCTCGAAGCTTTCCGTCATGAGAAGACTGACCCGGCGATCTTCCGCGAAATGGGCGAAGTCGGCCTGCTGGGCGCGACCATCCCCGAGCAGTACGGTGGCAGCGGCCTCAACTATGTCAGCTACGGGCTGATTGCTCGCGAAGTGGAGCGTGTCGACTCTGGCTACCGCTCGATGATGAGCGTGCAGTCGTCGCTGGTAATGGTGCCGATCAACGAATTCGGCACTGAAGCGCAGAAACAGAAGTACTTGCCGAAGCTGGCTTCCGGCGAGTGGATCGGTTGCTTCGGCCTGACCGAGCCAAACCACGGTTCTGACCCGGGCGCGATGATCACCCGGGCGCGCAAAGTAGACGGCGGCTATAGCCTGACCGGCGCGAAGATGTGGATTACCAACAGCCCGATCGCCGATGTGTTCGTGGTTTGGGCCAAAGACGATGCTGGCGATATCCGTGGTTTCGTCCTGGAAAAAGGCTGGAAAGGCCTGAGCGCTCCGGCGATTCACGGCAAGGTCGGCCTGCGTGCGTCGATCACTGGTGAGATCGTCATGGACAACGTGTTCGTGCCGGAAGAGAACATCTTCCCGGACGTGCGTGGCTTGAAAGGCCCGTTCACCTGCCTTAACTCCGCACGTTACGGCATCTCCTGGGGCGCACTGGGTGCTGCCGAGTTCTGCTGGCACACCGCGCGTCAGTACACGCTGGATCGCCAGCAGTTCGGTCGTCCATTGGCAGCCACTCAGCTGATCCAGAAGAAGCTGGCTGACATGCAGACCGAGATCACGTTGGCCCTTCAGGGCTGCCTGCGTCTGGGCCGTATGAAGGACGAAGGTACTGCGGCGGTCGAGATTACTTCGATCATGAAGCGCAACTCCTGCGGCAAGTCGCTGGACATCGCCCGTATGGCTCGCGACATGTTGGGCGGGAATGGTATCTCCGATGAGTTCGGCGTGGCCCGTCATCTGGTCAACCTGGAAGTGGTGAATACCTATGAAGGGACTCACGACGTTCACGCGCTGATCCTGGGTCGTGCGCAAACCGGTCTGCAAGCGTTCTATTAATAGGAGAGCGACCATGGGCGCGCTGTCGCATCTGCGGGTACTGGATTTATCGCGAGTGTTGGCCGGGCCGTGGGCCGGGCAGATCCTCGCCGACCTTGGCGCCGAGGTGATCAAGGTAGAGCGCCCGGGCAATGGTGACGATACGCGAGCCTGGGGACCGCCGTTCCTTAAAGATGCGTATGGCGAGAATACGTCGGAGGCGGCCTATTACCTGTCGGCCAACCGCAACAAGCAATCAGTGACCATCGACTTCACCCGCCCCGAGGGCCAAAGGTTGGTGCGGGAGCTGGCGGCGAAGTCGGACATCCTTATAGAGAATTTCAAGGTCGGCGGTCTGGCGGCTTATGGGCTGGACTATGAATCGTTGAAGGCGATCAATCCGAACCTGATCTATTGCTCGATTACAGGGTTCGGCCAGACCGGGCCATATGCCAAGCGCGCCGGCTACGACTTCATGATCCAGGGGCTGGGCGGGCTGATGAGTCTGACCGGCAGGCCTGAGGGTGATGAGGGCGCTGGCCCGGTAAAGGTTGGGGTAGCGTTGACGGATATCCTCACCGGCCTGTATTCGACCGTGGCCATATTGGCGGCGTTGGCCCATCGCGATCACGACGGTGGTGGTCAGCACATTGATATGGCATTGCTGGATGTCCAGGTGGCATGTCTGGCTAACCAAGCGATGAATTATCTGACCACGGGCAATGCGCCGAAGCGTTTGGGCAATGCGCATCCGAACATCGTGCCCTATCAGGACTTTCCTACGGCTGACGGTGATTTCATTCTTACCGTGGGCAATGACGGGCAGTTCCGCAAGTTTGCCGAAGTAGCGGGGCAGGCGCAGTGGGCAGACGATCCGCGCTTCGTTACTAATAAGCAGCGAGTGGCCAATCGGGCGGTTTTGATTCCGCTGATTCGCCAGGCGACAGTGTTCAAGACGACTGCCGAGTGGGTTGCCGAGCTGGAGCAGGCGGGGGTTCCATGTGGGCCGATCAACGATCTGTCGCAGGTGTTTGAGGATCCGCAGGTAAAAGCGCGTGGCCTGGCGATAGAGTTGCCGCATGCGTTGGCGGGGATGGTGCCCCAAGTGGCTAGCCCGATTCGCCTGTCGCAGACACCGGTTGAATATCGCCGGGCGCCTCCTTTATTGGGTGAGCATACATTGGAGGTTCTGCAGAGTGTGCTGGGCCTGGGTGCGGGTGCGGTGGCTGAGTTGAAGGCGGCTGGGGTTCTCTGACGATCCCTTCTATATAGGAGGGATCGCTATATAGTGGAATTCTTGGTTGTTTTTTAACCAATCTGCAAGTGATTGAAAGAAAGCCGAAATTAACGGTTGACGGCAGATTTCAGATGTCTATAATTCGCCCCACTTCCGGCGCAGTCGAAACGGAAAACTCCTTGAAATTCAATGAGTTATGTAGGTTTCGGCAGCAGGTTGCTTCAGTTCATCGAAGCCGAAAGGAAGTTGAAAAAGAGGTCTTGACAGCAGCGTGTAACGCTGTAGAATTCGCCTCCCGCTGACGAGAGATCGGAAGCGCAAGTGGTTGAAGTTGTTGAAGTTGTTGAAGTTGTTGAAGAATTCTTCGAAAACTTCTGAAAATAATCACTTGACAGCAAATGAGGCTGCTGTAGAATGCGCGCCTCGGTTGAGATGAAAGATCTTAACCAACCGCTCTTTAACAACTGAATCAAGCAATTCGTGTGGGTGCTTGTGGGGTCAGACTGATAGTCAACAAGATTATCAGCATCGCAAGTTACTCCGCGAGAAATCAAAGATGTAACCAACGATTGCTGAGCCAAGTTTAGGGTTTCTTAAAAACCCAAAGATGTTTGAACTGAAGAGTTTGATCATGGCTCAGATTGAACGCTGGCGGCAGGCCTAACACATGCAAGTCGAGCGGATGAGAGGAGCTTGCTCCTGGATTCAGCGGCGGACGGGTGAGTAATGCCTAGGAATCTGCCTGGTAGTGGGGGACAACGTTTCGAAAGGAACGCTAATACCGCATACGTCCTACGGGAGAAAGCAGGGGACCTTCGGGCCTTGCGCTATCAGATGAGCCTAGGTCGGATTAGCTAGTTGGTGAGGTAATGGCTCACCAAGGCGACGATCCGTAACTGGTCTGAGAGGATGATCAGTCACACTGGAACTGAGACACGGTCCAGACTCCTACGGGAGGCAGCAGTGGGGAATATTGGACAATGGGCGAAAGCCTGATCCAGCCATGCCGCGTGTGTGAAGAAGGTCTTCGGATTGTAAAGCACTTTAAGTTGGGAGGAAGGGCAGTAACTTAATACGTTGCTGTTTTGACGTTACCGACAGAATAAGCACCGGCTAACTCTGTGCCAGCAGCCGCGGTAATACAGAGGGTGCAAGCGTTAATCGGAATTACTGGGCGTAAAGCGCGCGTAGGTGGTTCGTTAAGTTGGATGTGAAATCCCCGGGCTCAACCTGGGAACTGCATTCAAAACTGTCGAGCTAGAGTATGGTAGAGGGTGGTGGAATTTCCTGTGTAGCGGTGAAATGCGTAGATATAGGAAGGAACACCAGTGGCGAAGGCGACCACCTGGACTGATACTGACACTGAGGTGCGAAAGCGTGGGGAGCAAACAGGATTAGATACCCTGGTAGTCCACGCCGTAAACGATGTCAACTAGCCGTTGGGAGCCTTGAGCTCTTAGTGGCGCAGCTAACGCATTAAGTTGACCGCCTGGGGAGTACGGCCGCAAGGTTAAAACTCAAATGAATTGACGGGGGCCCGCACAAGCGGTGGAGCATGTGGTTTAATTCGAAGCAACGCGAAGAACCTTACCAGGCCTTGACATCCAATGAACTTTCCAGAGATGGATTGGTGCCTTCGGGAACATTGAGACAGGTGCTGCATGGCTGTCGTCAGCTCGTGTCGTGAGATGTTGGGTTAAGTCCCGTAACGAGCGCAACCCTTGTCCTTAGTTACCAGCACGTAATGGTGGGCACTCTAAGGAGACTGCCGGTGACAAACCGGAGGAAGGTGGGGATGACGTCAAGTCATCATGGCCCTTACGGCCTGGGCTACACACGTGCTACAATGGTCGGTACAAAGGGTTGCCAAGCCGCGAGGTGGAGCTAATCCCATAAAACCGATCGTAGTCCGGATCGCAGTCTGCAACTCGACTGCGTGAAGTCGGAATCGCTAGTAATCGTGAATCAGAATGTCACGGTGAATACGTTCCCGGGCCTTGTACACACCGCCCGTCACACCATGGGAGTGGGTTGCACCAGAAGTAGCTAGTCTAACCTTCGGGAGGACGGTTACCACGGTGTGATTCATGACTGGGGTGAAGTCGTAACAAGGTAGCCGTAGGGGAACCTGCGGCTGGATCACCTCCTTAATCGACGACATCAGCTGCTCCATAAGTTCCCACACGAATTGCTTGATTCATTGAAGAAGACGATAGAAGCAGCTTTAAGCTCCAAGCTGATAGCTCCAAGCTAACAGTTACGCGCTCGAAATTGGGTCTGTAGCTCAGTTGGTTAGAGCGCACCCCTGATAAGGGTGAGGTCGGCAGTTCGAATCTGCCCAGACCCACCAATTTTGTTATGGGGCCATAGCTCAGCTGGGAGAGCGCCTGCCTTGCACGCAGGAGGTCAACGGTTCGATCCCGTTTGGCTCCACCATATAACTGCTTCTGAAAGCTTAGAAATGAGTATTCCATTGAGAATATTGATTTCTAGTCTTTTGATTAGATCGTTCTTTAAAAATTTGGGTATGTGATAGAAAGATAGACTGAACGTTACTTTCACTGGTAACGGATCAGGCTAAGGTAAAATTTGTGAGTTCTCTTAATTGAGAAATTCGAATTTTCGGCGAATGTCGTCTTCACAGTATAACCAGATTGCTTGGGGTTATATGGTCAAGTGAAGAAGCGCATACGGTGGATGCCTTGGCAGTCAGAGGCGATGAAAGACGTGGTAGCCTGCGAAAAGCTTCGGGGAGTCGGCAAACAGACTTTGATCCGGAGATGTCTGAATGGGGGAACCCAGCCATCATAAGATGGTTATCTTGTACTGAATACATAGGTGCAAGAGGCGAACCAGGGGAACTGAAACATCTAAGTACCCTGAGGAAAAGAAATCAACCGAGATTCCCTTAGTAGTGGCGAGCGAACGGGGACTAGCCCTTAAGTGGCTTTGAGATTAGCGGAACGCTCTGGAAAGTGCGGCCATAGTGGGTGATAGCCCTGTACGCGAAAATCTCTTGGTCATGAAATCGAGTAGGACGGAGCACGAGAAACTTTGTCTGAATATGGGGGGACCATCCTCCAAGGCTAAATACTACTGACTGACCGATAGTGAACTAGTACCGTGAGGGAAAGGCGAAAAGAACCCCGGAGAGGGGAGTGAAATAGATCCTGAAACCGTATGCGTACAAGCAGTGGGAGCAGACTTTGTTCTGTGACTGCGTACCTTTTGTATAATGGGTCAGCGACTTATTTTCAGTGGCGAGCTTAACCGAATAGGGGAGGCGTAGCGAAAGCGAGTCTTAATAGGGCGTCTAGTCGCTGGGAATAGACCCGAAACCGGGCGATCTATCCATGGGCAGGTTGAAGGTTGGGTAACACTAACTGGAGGACCGAACCGACTACCGTTGAAAAGTTAGCGGATGACCTGTGGATCGGAGTGAAAGGCTAATCAAGCTCGGAGATAGCTGGTTCTCCTCGAAAGCTATTTAGGTAGCGCCTCATGTATCACTGTAGGGGGTAGAGCACTGTTTCGGCTAGGGGGTCATCCCGACTTACCAAACCGATGCAAACTCCGAATACCTACAAGTGCCGAGCATGGGAGACACACGGCGGGTGCTAACGTCCGTCGTGAAAAGGGAAACAACCCAGACCGTCAGCTAAGGTCCCAAAGTTATGGTTAAGTGGGAAACGATGTGGGAAGGCTTAGACAGCTAGGAGGTTGGCTTAGAAGCAGCCACCCTTTAAAGAAAGCGTAATAGCTCACTAGTCGAGTCGGCCTGCGCGGAAGATGTAACGGGGCTCAAACCATACACCGAAGCTACGGGTATCACCTTCGGGTGATGCGGTAGAGGAGCGTTCTGTAAGCCTGTGAAGGTGAGTTGAGAAGCTTGCTGGAGGTATCAGAAGTGCGAATGCTGACATGAGTAACGACAATGGGTGTGAAAAACACCCACGCCGAAAGACCAAGGTTTCCTGCGCAACGTTAATCGACGCAGGGTTAGTCGGTCCCTAAGGCGAGGCTGAAAAGCGTAGTCGATGGAAAACAGGTTAATATTCCTGTACTTCTGGTTATTGCGATGGAGGGACGGAGAAGGCTAGGCCAGCTTGGCGTTGGTTGTCCAAGTTTAAGGTGGTAGGCTGAGATCTTAGGTAAATCCGGGATCTTAAGGCCGAGAGCTGATGACGAGTGTTCTTTTAGAACACGAAGTGGTTGATGCCATGCTTCCAAGAAAAGCTTCTAAGCTTCAGGTAACCAGGAACCGTACCCCAAACCGACACAGGTGGTTGGGTAGAGAATACCAAGGCGCTTGAGAGAACTCGGGTGAAGGAACTAGGCAAAATGGCACCGTAACTTCGGGAGAAGGTGCGCCGGTGAGGGTGAAGGACTTGCTCCGTAAGCTCATGCCGGTCGAAGATACCAGGCCGCTGCGACTGTTTATTAAAAACACAGCACTCTGCAAACACGAAAGTGGACGTATAGGGTGTGACGCCTGCCCGGTGCCGGAAGGTTAATTGATGGGGTTAGCTAACGCGAAGCTCTTGATCGAAGCCCCGGTAAACGGCGGCCGTAACTATAACGGTCCTAAGGTAGCGAAATTCCTTGTCGGGTAAGTTCCGACCTGCACGAATGGCGTAACGATGGCGGCGCTGTCTCCACCCGAGACTCAGTGAAATTGAAATCGCTGTGAAGATGCAGTGTATCCGCGGCTAGACGGAAAGACCCCGTGAACCTTTACTATAGCTTTGCACTGGACTTTGAATTTGCTTGTGTAGGATAGGTGGGAGGCTTTGAAGCGTGGACGCCAGTTCGCGTGGAGCCATCCTTGAAATACCACCCTGGCAACTTTGAGGTTCTAACTCAGGTCCGTTATCCGGATCGAGGACAGTGTATGGTGGGTAGTTTGACTGGGGCGGTCTCCTCCTAAAGAGTAACGGAGGAGTACGAAGGTGCGCTCAGACCGGTCGGAAATCGGTCGTAGAGTATAAAGGCAAAAGCGCGCTTGACTGCGAGACAGACACGTCGAGCAGGTACGAAAGTAGGTCTTAGTGATCCGGTGGTTCTGTATGGAAGGGCCATCGCTCAACGGATAAAAGGTACTCCGGGGATAACAGGCTGATACCGCCCAAGAGTTCATATCGACGGCGGTGTTTGGCACCTCGATGTCGGCTCATCACATCCTGGGGCTGAAGCCGGTCCCAAGGGTATGGCTGTTCGCCATTTAAAGTGGTACGCGAGCTGGGTTTAGAACGTCGTGAGACAGTTCGGTCCCTATCTGCCGTGGACGTTTGAGATTTGAGAGGGGCTGCTCCTAGTACGAGAGGACCGGAGTGGACGAACCTCTGGTGTTCCGGTTGTCACGCCAGTGGCATTGCCGGGTAGCTATGTTCGGGAAAGATAACCGCTGAAAGCATCTAAGCGGGAAACTTGCCTCAAGATGAGATCTCACTGGAACCTTGAGTTCCCTGAAGGGCCGTCGAAGACTACGACGTTGATAGGTTGGGTGTGTAAGCGCTGTGAGGCGTTGAGCTAACCAATACTAATTGCCCGTGAGGCTTGACCATATAACACCCAAGCAATTTGCGTCGAAAGGCCAGATTGCGGTGTGTGAAGACGAAACGAACCGAAAGTTCGACTGCACTTAAAAAAGCAGCACAAACACCGAAAGCTGTCACATACCCAATTTGCTGAAGCGAGGCCACAAGGCCACGACTCAGTACCCGAATTTCTTGACGACCATAGAGCGTTGGAACCACCTGATCCCATCCCGAACTCAGCAGTGAAACGATGCATCGCCGATGGTAGTGTGGGGTTTCCCCATGTGAGAGTAGGTCATCGTCAAGATTAAATTCCAAAACCCCTGTCTGCTAACGCAGTCAGGGGTTTTGTTTTAGTAGAAACATCCGTTTTTGCTGGCTTGTTACCGTGTTGACGGGCCAGATACAGAATTTCTTGACGACCATAGAGCGTTGGAACCACCTGATCCCATCCCGAACTCAGCAGTGAAACGATGCATCGCCGATGGTAGTGTGGGGTTTCCCCATGTGAGAGTAGGTCATCGTCAAGATTGAATTCCGAAACCCCTGTCTGCTTACGCAGACAGGGGTTTTGTCATTTCAGGGCCAGGCAACATCAGCGATCAAACCGCTTTGCGTGCCTTGCTGATACGTCGAGCCTGCCATTTACGCCACCAGATGTAGACGCCAGTCCCTGACAACCCTGCAATCAACAGACCTAACACCGCGATCATGACTTGCCCTGTAACGCCAATGATCCGCCCACCATGTATCGGCAATTGCAGCCGATAAAACTGCTCTCCCAACGTTCCCTGCCCTGCAATCTCCTGGCCTAACAAGCGCCCGTCCGTACCATGAAAGAACAACCAGGATTTGCCATGAGCTTCTGTGTCGTGTTGTCCAAATCCTGCGCCGTAAAAGTTGTATTCAATGCTGTAATACAACTCTCCGATCGCCGCTGTCAGCCCTAGCCTTTTCCCCTCCTGTAATGCCCTCTCGTATGCCTGTTGATAACTCAATCGCGTCACCCCCAGGTCTGCGGGAGTCATTCGTCCTCGTGCCTCATAGACGCTCGGTTCAATCGGCGAAAATAACGAAACCGCTGGTTTGAATACCTGACTCGGCAAGTTCATGGCGACGCTGCTGACCGCGATCGGCAGCAGCAACAACCATAGCCATAAACCCCCGGCGCGATGCAGGTCGAAATTCAGCCGATAGGCATGGCCGCCCTTCACTTTCCAGGCAGTTGACCACTTCTTCCAGAACGGCTTTCCACGCGGCAATGTCAGCCAAAGCGCAATGAAACAATCGATCACCCAGGCAATCGCAACCAAGCCCATCAACAACAATCCCCAGTTCCCCGGCAGCGTCAGGTTGTAATGAAACTCGAGAATGAACGGGACAAAATTCTCCCGCTGAAAACAGCACTCACCCCAGTAGCGCTGGCCCTTTTGCTCAGCATTTACCGGATCCAGATAGAACACCTGATTACGCTCGGCAAATGGTTTGCCGGTCGCCGGATCATTACGCGCGACCGCAGCGAGCAACGCCGTATGCCCCGACTCATCCGGATACTCCATGTACCAGACCTGCAACTGCGGATGCGCAGCCTGCACGGCATCAACCAAATCACCGGGTGGCAGCCGCTCGCCTACGGCAGACGCCGCATAAAATTCCGGGTTCAACCATTCATCCAATTCATGATTGAACGCCAGAATGCTCCCGGTAATACCTGCCAGCAGCAAAAACACTGCCGTGGCCAAGCCGATATAACGGTGCAACAACACCAAAAACGCACGCATGAGAATTTCCCCACAGAAACGACAAAGCCAGCCCCTGAAACATCAGGGGCTGGCTTTTTTATGCACAGGACAAAGGCCTAGAACTGGTAGCTGACCGTCGCCGCCACGTTGCGCTCTTCGCCCATGTAGCAGAAGTTCAGACTGGCGCAGGAGGCGACGTAGGATTCGTTGGTCAGATTGTTCGCATTCAGACGCACGTCGACGCCCTTCAGACCGACCTTGCCCAAGTCATAACCAATCGAGGCATCAAACAACGTGTAGGAGGGCACCTTCATGGTGTTCTCCGCATCCGCCCAGCTATAGCCGACATACCGCACACCGCCGCCCAGGCGCAGGCCATCGAGTGCGGCACTGTCGAATTTGTAGTCCGCCCATAACGACGCCATATGCCGCGGCGCCTGCGTTGGTGAGTTGCCTTTGTTTTCGATCACGTCGGTTGGCGTGCTCAACGTACTGACCATCGACTTCGAGTATTCGATATCGGTGAAGGTGTAGCTGCCGAGGACTTTGAGGTTGTCGGTCAACTGCATGTGCGCTTCCAGTTCCAGACCTTGGGAGCGCACAGCACCGACCGCGCGATAGAAGTTTTCCTGCGGCAGTTTGGTCGCCAGGTTCTCCTGATCGATGCGGAACAGCGACGCGGTGAACAAGTTGTCAGTACCCGGCGGCTGATACTTCAAACCGACTTCCCATTGTGTGCCATCGGTAGGGGCCAGCGGGTTACCGGCGCTGTCGGCATAGGAGTTCGGGTTAAACGATTCGGAGTAGCTGATGTACGGCGCCAAGCCGTTATCGAACAGGTACAACGCACCGGCCCGGCCAGTGAGTTTGGTGCGCCGATCATTGATTTCCGTGCCGACCGGACGTCCGGCTTCAGCGATACGGTTTTCATCCGACGTCTCGACCCAGTCCTGGCGCAGACCCAGCGAGAAACGCCAGTTGTCCATCTCGATCAGGTCTTGCAGGTAAACCCCGGTCTGCTCCAGGCGCCGCAGGTAGCTGGTCTCGCCATACATGTCGATCGCCGAGTTGCCATATACCGGATTGAACGCGTTGATCGGCGCGAGTCCGCCACTGGTCCAGTCGACCACGGTTTTACGCCGCTGATAATCCGCGCCCATCAGCACCGTGTGTTTGGTCGCACCAGTAAAAAATTCGGCCTGGAGCATGTTGTCGACGATGAACGCATGCAGGCGCTCATCACCGCCAGTGTAATAGCGGTTCAACTCGTTGCTGGTCGGCGAGGTCCAGCCATAGGCGTAGACCTGATCCATGTTTACTTTGGAATCGAGGTAACGGAAATTCTGCCTTGCGGTGAAGACATCGTTGAAGCGATGTTCAAACTGATAACCGAACGATTGCTGATCACGCGAATAGCCATCGACGCCCGGCTCGCCTTCGAAGAAGTGCGGCGAGATGCGGTTGCCGTTGCGCTGATCAATTGTGCCGTCCGCCGGTACGCCACCGTGGTAACCGCCATCCGGATCGTGTTGCAGATAAGCCTGTAGCGTCAGTGAAGTGTCTTCACTGAAATCGATACTGAGGGTCGGTGCGAGGGCGAAGCGCTTTTCCTTGTTGTGGTCGAACTGCGTGTCGGACTGATCCGTTAAGCCGATCAGACGATAGGCAATGCGCTTGTCGTCATCGACCGGGCCACTGAAGTCAAAACCGACCCCGCGCTGGCCCTGAGTGCCGACCGTCGCTTGAACCTGATGGTAAGCCTCGTATAACGGTTTCTTGCTGGTCAGCGCCACCAGTCCGCCTGGCGAACTGCGGCCGTACAGCACCGACGACGGGCCCTTGAGAATGTCCACGCGCTCAAGGAAATACGGATCGACCTGCATGGTGCTGTAAGTGCCGCTGTCGCCCATCGACTTGAGGCCGTCGAGGTAGATGTTGTCCACCGAGCCGTCGTTGAAACCGCGCATCGCCACATAGTCATAGCGGTGAGTCGCGCCGTACGGGTTGGTCAGCACGCCTGGGGTGTAGCGCATTGTCTGCGAGACAGTCTGCGAGCCCTGGTCATCCATTTGCTCGCGAGTGACCACGGACACACTTTGCGAGGTTTCCAGTAGCGCAGTACTGGTCTTGGTGGCGATCTGGCTGTGAGTGGCGTTGTAGCCGTCCATACTGCCCAATGCGTTACCGAGGGCGAAACCTTTGATATCGGTGGTTGGCAGGGCCAGTACTTCGGATTCAGCGAGCGGACGCAGGATGTAACTGCTGCCGTCCTGGCTGACCGCTTCCAGGCCGGAGCCGCCGAGCAAATGGCTCAGCGCCTGATCGGTCGAATAATCGCCCTGAACGCCTGGCGATTGCCGGCCTTGAGTTTGCTGCGGGGTCATCGACAACGTGATGCCGGCCTGACGGGCAAACTGATTCAGCGCCTCACCCAGCGGACCCGCGGCAATGTTGTAGCGATGGCTGACTTCACTGGCCGCCGGATTATCCGCCATGCTCAAACCGGGCATCACACTAACGCCCAGCGCCGTGGAAAAAAGCGCTGCCCGAACGGCGTGGCGCAGCAGGCCCGATTCGGCAGTTAAATTCAGAGTGTTCTTACAGGTGGCGGGGACAGTCATTGTAGGTTTCCGTAGGAAGTCGCAAACGCTTGAATTGAAGTGCTTACTGACTAAGCCGGACCTGCAGCAAAAACCCGCCAAAATAATTTCAGGCGACGCGCTCCAGCGTCACCCACCAGCGCGTGCGATAGCGCAATTGCACTGGCAACGTCTGCGGCAGGATGGCCAACAGCTTGTCGGTGTCTTCCAGGCGGAATACCCCGGACAAGCGCAGATCTGCCACCTCCGCCGCGCAGTTCAGAAAGCCCTGACGATAACGCCCGACTTCAGCCATAAAGTCGCCCAGACGCATGTTGCGCGTGACGATCAAGCCGTCGACCCAGGCGCCGGCATCCATAGCCAGCGGCGGCGCCGGGCGAACCCGATGGTGATCGATCAGATAACTTTGCCCCGCCAGTGCCTGTACCGAAGTGCTGCCGGAACGGATCGCAACCTGACCATGGGTGACGCTGAGCAGAGTGCAATCATGTTCCTGACGCAGGATGAATCGGGCGTCGAAAGGTTCGTAAGTGCCGTGACGGTTTTGTATCCGCAGCGGTTGATCAGACGACGCCCCCTGATCAGCGCCGCCACAGGTGACGATGATCTCGCCGCGCGTCAGTTTGATCAGCCGCCGCTGCGCGGTGTAATCCAGATCCACTGCACTCGCGGTGTTGAGTTCGATCCGCGTGCCATCCGGCAACTGGAAGCCGCGCCGCTCGCCCGTCGCTGTAGCGTAATCGGCGCTCCATTGCTGCCAAGCGGCAGTGTCCTTGGCCAGCCATGCAGCGGAGCCCATCAGCAATGCGCCAGACAACAACTTCAAGGCCTGTCGCCGGCCCAAACCCTGAGCACTGTTTTCCAGAGTGTTGAACGCCACTTGCGCACCAGGCACCGCGCGCAGGTTATTGCTCAATTCGGCTTGCAGCGACTGCACCCGTTGCCAGGCCAGTTCATGCTCATGATGTTCGGCGCGCCACTGTTCACACTGGCGGTTCAGGCGCGGATTGCCATGATTGTTGCGCAGGCGCAACAGCCAGTGAATGGCCTGTTTGACCACCTGTTGCTGCGGCTCGGTGCGACGGCCAAGAGAAAGATTATCCACAGGCATCAGTTTTCGTACCGCAGCACGTAGCAGTGATACAGCGCGTCGGCGATGTAACGTTCGACCGAGCGCAACGACAGGCCCATCTGTTCGGCGATCTGCTTGTGGGTCAAACCTTCGCACTGCGCCAGCAGAAACGCCTGACGCACTTTCGGCTTCAGTCCTTCAAGCATCCGCGCGATGCTTTCCAGCAATTCGATCACCAGTGCGCGGGCTTCGGCGCTTGGCGTTTCGGCTTCGGGTAGATGCGCGATGGTTTCCAGATAGGCGCGTTCGATTTCCTCGCGACGCCAATGATCAATCACCAGACCACGCGCGATGGTGCGCAGAAAGGCGCGAGGTGCTTTGAGTTCGAGGCGTTCGGTGCGTTGCAACAGGCGTACGAAAGTATCCTGGGCCAGATCCGCCGCATCCGCCGCGTTGCCCAAACGGGCGCGCAACCACGCGTTAAGCCAGCCGTGATGACTACTGTAAAGCGTCTGTACTGCAAACTCGGGTGAGGACATGAACGCGAACGTCACAAATGATAATTACTCGCATTGTCATCAAGGGTTACGAAATTTGCAACTGTCACCCGAAGATCAGCACTGAAAAACATCGGGCAGAACGCTCTGGCACGCCGTTCGGCGGGAATCCGGCAGAAATGCCATCCATTTCCCACTCAGCCCTAAGATTTCTCCGACACGTGCCGACAGACTGGTGAGACATGCGTGCACCAAAGTAGAGCGGCCAGAAGAACGCTGCCTGCGCTGTACATGGAATGTTGCATCCGGAACGCATCCCCACTTTTGGCATAAGAAGTCCCATGAAATGAATCTCAAGTTCAGCCATAAAATCCTGTTGGCCGCCTCGGGCGTCGTGGTCCTGGCGTTCGCGCTGTTCACCCTCTACAACGACTATCTGCAGCGAAACACCATTCGCCAGAACCTCCAGTCCTCCGTACAGCAGGCCGGTGATCTGACCGCCAGCAGCGTGCAGAACTGGATGAGCGGGCGGATTCTGGTGCTGGAAAACCTCGCGCAGAACGTTGCCCATCAGGGCAAGGACGCCGACTTCCCGGGTCTGGTCGATCAACCGGCCTTCACCTCGAATTTCCAGTTCACCTACGTCGGTCAGGCCAACGGTGTGTTCACCCAGCGCCCTGACGCGAAGATGCCGGACGGCTACGACCCGCGTCAGCGCCCTTGGTACAAGCAAGCCGTTGTGGCTGACAAAACCATGCTGACGCCGCCGTACATGGCCGCTGTCGGTGGCCTGGTAGTGACCATCGCCATGCCGGTGAAAAAGAACGGCGAGCTGCTCGGCGTGGTCGGTGGTGACCTGAGCCTGGAAACCCTGGTGAAGATCATCAACTCGGTGGACTTCGGTGGCCTCGGCCACGCGTTCCTGGTCAGCGCCGACGGTCAGGTGATCGTCAGCCCGGACAAAGATCAGGTCATGAAAAACCTGAAAGACATCTACCCGAACACCAGCGTGCGCATCGAGAAGGGCAACCAGAACGTGGTGCTCAACGGCCAGGAACGCATTCTGTCGTTCACCCCGGTCAGCGATCTGCCGAATGCGCAGTGGTACATCGGTCTGTCGATTGATCGTGATAAAGCCTACGCCGCACTCAGCCAATTCCGTACTTCGGCACTGATCGCAATGTTCGTTGCGGTGGCCGCCATTGCGCTGCTGCTGAGCCTGTTGATTAACGTGTTGATGCGTCCGCTGACCACCATGGGCCGCGCGATGCAGGACATTGCTCAGGGTGAAGGCGACCTGACTCGCCGTCTGGTTGTGGAAAGCAAAGACGAGTTCGGTGAATTGGGCAGCGCGTTCAACCAGTTCGTTGAGCGGATTCACGCCTCGATTTCCGAAGTCTCCTCGGCGACTCGCCATGTGCATGACCTGTCGCAACGGGTGATGGCTTCGTCCAATGCCTCGATCGTCGGCTCTGACGAGCAAAGTGCACGCACCAACAGCGTCGCCGCGGCGATCAACGAGCTGGGTGCCGCTACGCAGGAAATTGCGCGCAACGCCGCCGATGCTTCGCAGCATGCCAGTGGTGCCAGCGAGCAGGCCGATGACGGTCGTCAGGTGGTCGAGCAGACGATTCTGGCGATGACTGAACTGTCGCAGAAGATCAGCCTGTCGTGCACCCAGATCGAAACCCTGAACGCCAGCACGGACAACATCGGCCACATCCTCGATGTGATCAAAGGCATTTCGCAGCAGACCAACCTGTTGGCGCTCAACGCCGCGATCGAAGCAGCGCGTGCCGGTGAAGCCGGACGTGGTTTTGCCGTGGTGGCGGATGAGGTGCGTAACCTCGCCCATCGCACCCAGGAATCGGCGGAAGAGATCCACAAGATGATCACTTCCCTGCAGGTCGGTTCGCGTGAAGCGGTGACCACGATGAATGCCAGTCAGGCCTCCAGCGAGCAGAGCGTGGAAGTGGCCAACCAGGCCGGTTTGCGTCTGGTCAGCGTGACCCAGCGCATCGGCGAAATCGACGGTATGAACCAGTCGGTGGCAGCGGCCACTGAAGAGCAGACCGCCGTGGTGGAAACTCTCAACGTCGACGTTAACCAGATCAACCTGCTGAACCAGCAGAGCGTGGCCAACCTCAATGAAACATTGAAGGATTGTGATGCGTTGTCGCAGCAGGCCAACCGCCTGAAGCAATTGGTCGACAGCTTCAAGATCTGACCTCAAGTCAGACCGCGTTATCGTTCTTCGCGAGCAGGCTCGCTCCCACATTTGGAATGCATTTCCCTGTGGGAGCGAGCCTGCTCGCGAAAGCGGTGGTGCATTCACCGCAAAGCCGAAGCCTTAAACAAACAGCCTCAGCACATTCCCCATCGCATCATCCGCAAACCCCTGCACAAACTCCTTGAATCCCGGCAACGCCTCTTCACCCCCCGAAGCAGGCTCGGCAATGATCGTCCACGTCGCCCGGGACTTGCCTGCGCCCAGCGACTCCACATTCATCGCCGCCCACAGATTCGCCACCCCCAAGGTGTTGTAAATCGTCGTCCAGGTCATGCTCCGCGCCTGCTCATCGCGGGAGTTGAGTTGCTCGACCACCACATTGCCATCCTTGAAGTATTTCTTGCGCAGCGAGGACACGCCCTCGCCAGTCATTTCGATGTGCGACAGCGCCGGAATGAAACGGTCGAAACCGCCGAAGTCGCCGACCACCGCCCAGACTTGCGCCGCGTCCGCCGGTACTTCCACTGACGACACAACGTGGCAGCCATGCGGATTTTTGATCAGGGTATCGGGTTGCAGAGTGTTCATGGTGTTGCTCCTTTTGTTGGATCAGATGAAATTGATTTCTTTCAGGTAGTCGCAGCCGCGACGCAGCAGCGCCGGGGATTTCTGCGGGTAGTGCGCGCCCATCTGCTGCACGCCGGCCTCGGCGTTGGCGTGGCCGATCAGGGAGATGTCGCCGATGTCTTCTTCAAAGCCGTTGAGGTAGAAACCGAGCACACCGAATAGCGCGTTATCGGCGTCGACCCGAGCCAATTGCTGTTGCCAGTCGGCGACGCTGACCAGCGCGAATTCGCTGCCGGTTTCGCGGAACGACGCCACGTAGGCATCCCAGCTCAATGGCTCGGGGTTATGCAGGTTGAACACCGCACGTTCGGGCGAATAACGGCTGGCGTGGAAGGCGATGAAACGGGCGAGAAAGTCCACCGGCATCAGGTCGAAATTCAGTGCGAAAGCCGGCACCTGGCCAAGCTGGATCGAGCCTTTGAGCATCAGCATCAAGCGGTTTTTGTGCGGCTGACAAACGCCGCTCAAGCTGTTGAAACTGATGTTGCCGGGGCGGTACAGATTAACCCGCACACCGCGCTCCCGCGCCCGTTCGAGGATGCGCTCGCCGACCCATTTCGACAGGTTGTAGCCGTTGCGAATATAGATCGGTGGCGTCGGCGCGGCGGGCAATTCCAGCACCCGTCCAGCATCGTCCACGGTGCTTGAAGCCGACAGTGTCGAGACGAAGTTGAAGACCTTTTTGCTCTGCCCTTCGCACAAGCGCAGCAGGGCGAAAATCGGTTCGACGTTGTCCGCCGCCAGCGACTCGTAATCGAGGACGTGATTGACGTTGGCGGCGTTGTGCACCAGCGCGCCGAACTCGCGATCCAGGCGTTGATAGTCCTCGTCGTTCAAGCCCAGTTGCGGACGGGTAATGTCTGCCGCGTAAACCCGCACACGACTCAGATCCAGATGCTCCAGACGGTTTTCCCGCAGTGACTCGGCAAAGCGTTGCGCCGCCGTTTGCCCGCCGCCATCGCGCACCAGACACGCGACTTCGCTGGCGCCCCAGCCGAGCAGTGCCTCGACGATGTGCACGCCAACAAAGCTGTTGGCGCCGGTGACGATGACCTTGTGCACATCGCCCATGCGGCTGACCGGCAGCGGTTCGATTTCCAGCGCACGCTCGGCGTCGGCCATGGCCTGGGCGCTGAGCACCGCGTTGTCATCGGTGCCGCGCACCAGCGTTGCCAGTTTGATGATGGTCGGCAGTTCGATGAAGCGATTGATCGAAATGCTGCGACCGAATTCCTCACGCAAACGCAGCAACATCCGCGACAGCAAAATCGAGTGACCACCCAGATTGAAGAAACTCTCATCGGTGGAAATATCGCTGTTCGGCAGCTCCAGCAACTCCGCCCAGATCTCCAGCAGCAGTGCTTCATCAGCATTCGCCGGCAGGCATTTCGGCCCGCTGCCCTGCACGCTCACCGGCAGGTCCAGCAGCGCTTTGCGGTCGACCTTGCCGTTGCTGGCGAATGGCATGCTCGACAGCTCAGTCCACGCCACGGGTTGCATGTAGTCGGGCAGAAACTGCCGGGCGTGGGCCTTCAGTGCTTCGCGCGCGGTGTCCGATTGCGGCTGGGCGAGGAACGCCAGAATCCGTCGCTGAGTGTCGATTACTACTGCGATTTGCCGGTACAACTGGCTCTCGCGCAGGCAGCGTTCGATCTCTTCCGGCTCGACCCGAAAACCACGGATCTTCACTTGATTGTCGCGCCGTCCGCACAGCTCGATTCCGTGCTCGCCCCATTTGGCCATGTCGCCGCTGCGGTAGGCGCGCAGCGTCTGCCCGTCCGGCAGATTCAAGGTCAGATAACGCTCGGCGGTCTGCTGTGGATTGTTCAGATAACCGAGGCAGACGCCGGGGCCGACGATGAACAATTCGCCGACGGTGTGCTCCGGCACCGGTTGCAAATCATCATCGAGAATCAGCACCTGGCTGTTGGCGATCGGCGCACCGAGGCTGCGGTTGCTGTCGCCGGGTTTGAGCAGGCGTGCGGTGATCAGCACCGTGGCTTCGGTCGGTCCGTAAAGGTTGTGCAGCGTGCCCTGACGGGTCAGTTGCTCGATGACGAATGGCTCGCAGACATCGCCGCCGGTCATCACTTGCACACCCTCCAACTGCTCCAGCGGCAGGATGCTCAACAGCGCTGGTGGCAGGAATGCGTGGGTCAGTTGCCGTCGGCGGATCAGCGCGACCAGTTGCAGCGGATCGCGCCGTTGCGTGTCGTCGGGCACCACCAGTTCGGCGCCTTCGAGCAGGGTCGGGAAGATGTCGATCAGTGATGAGTCGAAGCTCAGCGATGAGAACTGCAAGACCCGACTTTCTGCCTGCAACTGCACGTAATCGGCGTACCACGCGGTGAAGTGTGCAAGGTTGGCCTGACTGAGCAAAACACCCTTCGGATGCCCGGTGGTGCCCGAGGTGTAGAGCGCCATGCACGGTGCGTCGAGTTCAGGGCGGCGGCGCATCAGCGGGTGGCTGAGATCTGCCTCGGCGCTGTCGATACAACTGACATCCAGCCCCGCCATTGTTGCGCTCAGTGGATGCACGCCATCATGCAGCAACAGCACTGCACCGGCGTTTTGCAAAATGTATTGCTGGCGCTGCAATGGATGGCTCGGCTCCAGCGGCAAGTACACCGCGCCGCTGCCGAGGATCGCCAGAATCGAGGCGAACAGCGCCGGGCTTTTCTGCAGGCAGACGCCCACCACCCACGGTTGCGGATGTTGCTCGAGCAAGGGCTGCAAACGCTGCTGGATCGCGCGACTGTGGGCGTGCAATTGCCGATAGCTGATCGACTGTTCGGCGAGGTGCAGCGCCGGTCGTTCGGCATGCCGGATCAGGCTCTGTTGCAGGCGCTCGATCACTGGGAGCTGCGCCTGCTTCAGCAGCGCCGGATTGGCCGTGTCATTGAGGCGATGGACGTACGCCAGGCTGTCGAGAAACAGCAGGTTTTCCATCCGCTCGAAATCCGGCGCAGGCACAGATACGGCCCGCTGAAGATACTCCGCATCGCGGGAGACGCGGCTGACCAGCAACGCCACTTCGTCCACCACCTGCGTCAGCACCCTTTGCCGCAGGGCCTGACCATTGCCGGACGGCTCATCGGCAATCGGCACGCGGCTGATCAGTGACGAGCCGAGGAAGCACAGCAAATCGAGCGATGGCAAACCGGCAAGGCTCGGCGCGCCAACCCCCAGACGCAGATGCAGGTGCGGGATCGCGCAGAAGTCACCAGCGCCAATGAAGCCATCGTCGATGATCAGATCCACCGTCGATGCCGCAACGCCGCTGCGCTGTAATGAGTGACCGTGTTGTTCAAGTTCCAGCGCCAGGTCGGTCATGGCCTGGCTGGCGCCAATCAGCAAAATGTCGAGACGTTTCATGTCGGCCTCCTTGTCAAACCAGGTAATCGCGCAGGGCGTGCTGCACGCACGGTGTGTCGAGCAGCGAACTGTTGTGGAAGAACTTGACGATGTTGCCCACCAAGGGATGGTGGCGATTGATCGGGAACGCGAGCCCGGCCATTTCATCCCTGAGCGAACGGCGCGTTGTCGCGCTGACCGGCAGCGCATCGATCAGGCGCAGGTCGAAGGATTTCTGGATGTCGTTGGTCAGGTAATGGCCGATGAACACCGGCAGAATCTGCGCGATGGTTTCGCGATCCGCCGCGCTGGCGGTGTGCCAATAGATGCGCACCATTCGCGCCCAGAAACTCGAATGGCGACCCTCATCGAGCAAGTGATCGGCCATCAGGCCTTTGATCGACGGCTTGACCGTGTCGTCGCGGGCGAACGCCGCGACATCGCCGGTCACGGTGTTTTCGGCGATGGCCACGCAAATCAATTCCATCGCGCTGCGCAGGTGTTCCGGTGCCAGCGCGACGGCGGCGGGAATAGCCCGGCTCAGTTCGATTTCATCGGGCAACTGAATCGGTTCGATGCCGGTCATCGCGACCGTTTGCTGCATGAAGTCCATCGCCACCAAGGCGTGGTAATCCTCGTCGACCACCACGGTCATCGCGTCGTAACGGCAGGCAAACGGGAAGGTTACAGCGAAGCGGTTCTTGGCGATGCTGCGCGCAGTCTTGTCGACGATCTCGGTCTCGAAAATCACCACGTCGTTGATGAATTTGTACAACGTCTGCACCAAGGCGAAATCACGTTGCTGCGGACACTCGCGCAGGAAGGTTTCGCTGAGCACCAGCGGTTGACGGCTGAGCGGGTAGATCAGGCGTTCATCGTCTTCCAGCACGCGACGCGGGCGGGTGCGGATGGTGGCGCGGTTCTCCCAGGCATCGGCAAAGGATTGATAGTCGGCGGCGTTCATTGGGCGACCTCCGCCAACGGTTCGCGCATGCTCAGGCGCAGGCCGTCCCACAAGGCGATGCGGCTTTCCACGGCGGCGATGGCACTGGCGTAGACCTCGGCCTCGCGCTGCGGATCGCCGTCGACCAGACGCTCGAGCAGGTGTTCTGCTGCCGGG
Source organism: Pseudomonas sp. P108 (assembly GCF_032613195.1). Lineage (NCBI taxonomy): Bacteria > Pseudomonadati > Pseudomonadota > Gammaproteobacteria > Pseudomonadales > Pseudomonadaceae > Pseudomonas > Pseudomonas sp. P108. The sequence goes on from NZ_CP126691.1 coordinate 145,062, forward strand.
CCGTGATCTTCGGAGTCGACCTCGATGTGCCGTTCCAGGTAATAGCGGAAGGTCGGCGCCTGCTCGATACCGATGCCCCAGTCGTCGAGGATGCGCTGGAACATGGTCGGGATCACGCTCTCACGGCCATGCAGAAACGCCGCCGCCACGCTGTGCCCCGGGGCATGCAGGGCGGTGCGCAAGGTGTCGCGGACAAACTGCGCGGCGGCCGGATCAACCTCGATGCTTTGCAGCGCGACGTCATAGCTCACGCCTTCCTGTTGCAGGGCGATAAAGCGCTCCACGGCGGTGGTACTCGCGCCGATTTCGCGCATGGCATCCAGGTACAACTCGAAATGGCTGTAATGCCCTTCGGTCAGACAATCATCCGATTCCTCACCCAGAACGATCTCGTTGATCAACCGGGCGGCGTGAGGATCACGCGGCGGCAACCACGGCAAGCGGGTGCAAGTCAGCTCCTGCTGCAGGCGTTTGGTCAGCGACATGAAATCCCACACCGCAAATACGTGGGTTTCCATGAAACGTCGCAATACCGATAGCGAAGTGATCTCGGAAAAGATCGGGTGAATGCTAAGTTCGGCTTTCTTTAGGGCGAGTTGGTTCTTGGTGGGCATCATGATGTCCTTTATCGTTGATATGTAATGGAACTGCTCGGGTAACTGCGCAATCTGTGAAACTACGACTTACTTGTTTTCTGTCGGCGGACGACAGCCTTTCTTCCTGATAGGTAAGTGCGGACCGGATATATCTGTGACATGGCTTCATGTCTGCCCATAAGGCGCTGCTGTTGTACCGCAGGCATTGGGTGGGTGCCGAGGTGAAGGGTGAAGTTCAAACCTGGCGAGGAAAAACTAATACACCGACAAAGTATTTAACAAGTACATTTTTTAATTATTTTAAGTTGGCTGTTTTTTGAAGTTGAGTAGTTCCGATAAAACTTTTGGCTGAAGTTTTATTTGGGCGTAGTTGCTCCTTTCGGCGAATAACGGCCAAAATTTATCGATAAGAGTGAATGCCTCACTCGAAGCAACTTTCCAGTAATAAGAGTTGAATGATTTAAAAGGGGCGGAAGTTGGCCGTGACCCCGCGCCATGACTTCCTTTTTCCCGTGGCAAGGCTCCTTCCGTAGGTTCCTGGTGCGGGGACTGCGCCGTCAGGGCGGCGCGTCGCCCGTTCTTTATGGGGTTGGCCGTTCAAGAGTGCGGGTAAATGAGCGCCACGGCTATTACCGATTCGTCATCGGCACGGTGCAAATTTTGAGCTGAGCGGCGCAGGGAGGTTAGAGCGGGCAGGCGGATCCGCCCACCCGAGGGCTGGCAGATCGCTTGGGGATTTGTAAGAGAGTGATTCGCGGAGGGTGCGCGCTCAGCGCGCGGCTTTGCGGCTTTGTGCGGCGGGGGTCGCGAGATAGCGGGTAATCACCTCGACGCCCCGATTAAGGTGCTGCTCGAGGAGTTTGATTGACAGTTCAACGTCACGATCCTGCACGGCTTGCAGCATCGCCCGGTGATCGTCCTGGGACAATTTGCCCAGGCCCATGGCCTCAAGGTTGAAGCGCAGAAAACGTTCTTCTTCGTTGAGTCCGTCTTCGACCAGTCGCAGCAAGCGTTGGTTGGGCGCCTTGCTGTACAGGGCCATGTGGAACAAACGGTTGAGCCGGCCGATTTCCGTGTAGTCGTGTTGCGCCTCCAGTTCTTCGATGTAACCGGCGGCGCGAGTGTGATCGGCAGCGGTCAGCAACGGAATCGACTGGCGCATGGCTTCGGACTCGAGGAGGATGCGCAGCTCGTAGGTTTCGGTTGCATCGCCCTGAATCAACGGCGCAACCACCGCACCTTTGTGCGCGGTAACGCTGAGCAGTTCCTGGGCTTCGAGCTGGCGCAACGCTTCGCGCACCGGCATGCGGCTGACGCCGAACAGATCGGCCAGATCCTGCTGGCGCAGCGCCGTGCCGCAGGGCAGACGACCATCGAGGATTGCCGAACGCAGGGTTTCTTCGATCACCGACCGGGCCAGATGCGCAGGAATCGGTCCATCGACTTTAATGCTGTGCAGCGGTTTGGGCTTCTGTGTCACGACTACGCACCCTGTATGTCGGCCTGATTTGGATCCAAATGACACTAGTGATTGCTCTACAGGTTGTCAAACCTTGTAAAACATCGTGGTGCCCAATGAAGTTTAGCGCGCCGAGGATGATCTCATGGTGCCATTGTTTTTTCGCCGGCTAAGCTTCACCATCAAACGCTTTCCTTCCTGCCCCCCGGAATCCTGCTGTGGCGGTATGTTTCGCGATCCCCCGGACACTGCGCTGGCTAGGCTGCGCACTGCTGCTGGCCGGCGTCATGCTGGGCGGTCTGCATGCCGATTGGGATTTTTCCACGATCAGCCGCAAAGCCACGGCACTTTACGGACCGCTGGGTGCCGGGCAGCAGCGCATCGATGCCTGGCAAAATCTGTTGGCCACGCAGAAGCAAGTCAACGAGATGGAAAAGCTCAAAGTAGTGAACCTGTTCTTCAACAAACAGGTGCGCTACGTCGAGGACATCGATCTGTGGCACGAAGTCGATTACTGGGAAACGCCCATCGAGGCGCTGTGGAAAGGCGCCGGCGACTGTGAAGACTACGCGATCGCCAAGTATTTCAGCCTGCGCCACCTCGGGGTTTCCAGTGACAAGCTGCGCATCACCTATGTCAAAGCGTTGCGCCAGAACCGCGCGCACATGGTCCTGACTTACTATGCCACCCCCGATGCCATGCCGCTGGTGCTCGACAGCCTGATCGATCCGATCCAGCCGGCGTCGCAGCGAACCGATTTGCTGCCGGTCTACTCTTTCAATGCGGAAGGGTTGTACCTGCCGGGCGCCAAGGGCAACAAAAAAGTCGGTGACACCAAACGCCTGTCGCGCTGGCAGGATGTGTTGAAGAAAATGCAGGCCGAAGGTTTCCCGGTCGAGACGACTAACTAGGAGCACGCGCTCAGATGTCTTTGTTCAAACAGCTGTTGATCGCAATCTGTCTGTTCCTGGTGGTCGCCTTCACCGGCAGCTTCATGGTCAGCCTGGAAAGCTCGCGCACCCAGTACGTCAACCAGTTGCGTTCCCACGCCCAGGACGCCGCGACCGCGTTGGCCTTGTCGCTGACGCCGAATATCGACGACCCGGCGATGGTCGAGCTGCTGGTCAGCTCGATTTTCGACAGTGGCTACTACGCGAGCATCCGCGTGGTCGATCTGAAGACTGACCAGACGATTGTTGAGCGCAACGGCATTCCGGCCGTCACTAATGTGCCGGACTGGTTCGTCAAACTGATCGGCCTGGAACCGGCCGGTGGCGATGCACTGGTCAGCCGTGGCTGGGAACAGGCAGCGCGGGTCGAAGTGGTCAGCCATCCGATGTTTGCCGTGGCCAAGCTGTGGCAGAGCGCGTTGGGCAGCCTTGGCTGGCTGCTGATCTGCGGTGCGATCAGTGCCGTCCTCGGTGCGCTGCTGCTGCGCCGGCAGTTGAAGCCACTGGATTACATGGTCAAGCAATCCCACGCCATCGCCCGGCGCGAATTCCTCAGCCTGCCGGATCTGCCGCGCACGCCTGAATTACGCCGCGTGGTGCAGGCGATGAACCAGATGGTCGAGAAGCTCAAGGCACTGTTTCAGGAGCAGGCCGAGCGCAGTGAAAAACTGCGGGCCGAGTCTTATCAGGACAACCTGACGGGGTTGGCCAACCGGCGTTATTTCGAGATGCAGTTGAACAATCGCGTGAGCAACCCGGAGCAGGCCAGCTCCGGTTATCTGCTGCTGTTGCGGGTCAAGGATCTGGCCGGGCTCAACCAGCGTCTCGGTGGCCAGCGCACCGATGAACTGCTGAAAGCAGTTGGCGAACAATTGTCCCGCGAATGCGCCAAGTACCCGGAAACCCAGAATCTCGTCACCCGTATTCGCGGCGGCGAATTTGCCGTGCTGGCGCCGGGGCTGGTTCGTGAAGAAGCGCTGCAACTGGCGCAGAACCTCGACAATGCCTTGAGCAGTCTGCATGCCACCGGCGCGACCGACGTCGCGGCTGTGGCGTCGATCGGCCTGGCGCCATTCACTCACGGCGATTCGCCGCAACAGGTGCTGACACTTGGCGATCAGGCGCTGGCGCAAGCCGAAGGGCAGGGCGAGCAGAACTGGGCCTGCATCGATCAGAGCCTGACGGCGGATGTCGGCGACGATCACCATGCCTGGCATCGCTTGCTCGATCAGGCCTTGAGTCAGCAGCGTTTCGAGCTGTATTTCCAGCCGGTGGTGGCTGCCGCCGACACGCAACTGGTGCTGCATTACAAAGTGCTCTCGCGCTTGCTCGATGATCAGGGCCAGACCATCCCGGCCGGGCGCTTCCTGCCATGGCTGGAGCGCTTCGGCTGGACCGCGCGGCTGGATCGCCTGATGCTTGAGCGCGTGCTGGAGCAGATGAAAGAACATGAAGATTCGCTGGCGCTGAACCTGTCTTCGGCGACCCTGGCGGATCCGCAGGCGTTGAACAAAGTCTTCGAGATTTTGCGCGCGCATTCCAACCTGGGCGAGCGCCTGACCCTGGAAATCGGCGAGGAGCAATTGCCGGAGCAAGCGGTGCTGGAGCAGTTGACCCGGCGCCTGCGTGAACTCGGCTTCTCCCTGAGCCTGCAGCGCTTTGGTGGGCGCTTCAGCATGATCGGCAACCTGGCGCGGCTGGGGCTGGCGTACTTGAAGATCGATGGCAGTTACATTCGTGCGATCGATCAGGAGAGTGACAAGCGTCTGTTCATCGAAGCGATCCAGCGCGCGGCGCACAGCATCGATCTGCCGCTGATTGCCGAGCGGGTCGAGACGGAGGGGGAGTTGGCGGTGATTCGCGAGATGGGTTTGTATGGGGTTCAAGGGCAGTTGTTGGGTGAGCCGAAGCCTTGGCGGTGAGTCATTGCAAAAGCAACCCTCACCCTAGCCCTCTCCCAGAGGGAGAGGGGACTGACCGTGGGATATTGATGTAATACGCCGACGTGAAAGAGCTCCGCTGAATCCATAATCGACTCGATTTCTCAGGTCGATGTATAGCGCCAGACACCTCGGTCGGCCCCGTCCCTCCGAGAGAGCGGACTGATTGGGGATATTCGGGAAATACGCCGACATCAGCGATTTGCGCTGAATCCATAATCGACCCGGTTTTTCAGGTCGATGTACGGCGCCAGACACCTCGGTCGGCCCCCTCTCCCTCGGGGAGAGGGCTGGGGTGAGGGTAGGCCTTTGATCTGAAGAAATCAGATCAACCCGCCCTCATCCTCATCGATCAACTGACTCAACCCGCCCAACGCTTCCCGCGCCTGTGTCCGGTCCATCAACTTGGCCTGAGCCGCCGGTGGCAGGTCGGTGACGCGGATCACGCCTTTCTGGGTCAGCACCTGAATCAGGTCGTCGAGGACCCGAATCATTTCGAAGTCGCTCTGCTTGAGCTGTTTGAGGCTGGTTTCCACCACTTCGTTGGCGAACCAGGCCTGGATTTCATGGCTGTCGGCCGGCAGGGTTTCCGTGGCCTCGGCGTAGGCCGCGGCTTCCACGCGAATCAACAGACCTTGCGCATCGCGTTGCACGTAAAACATTGAGCATCCCTCGGAAATGAACCAGCGTCATGCTGTCAGCAGCATAGCCAACTGCGCGCGAGTATGCGGTGCGGCGACGTAATCGTCACCGTCGCGGTAAGCGCAAACGTGACGGCCGCCCCAGAAGGGCGGCCGTTTTTGTTCACGTATCAGCTGTTGTTGTGGTCGACTTTGATCGTCGGGTCGCTGCCGGCAATCAGGTTGTGAATGTTGGCGCTCGACCAGTTATTGCCTTCCAGTTTGATCGTCACGTCCGGGGTTGCCGCCGCAGCGTCGCCGGAGTTGAACTTGCCCGCCGAGCTGACTTGCAGCGACGACGTGCCATCGACCGTGGTGATCTTCAGGAAGTTATCGATGGTGCTGCCGGTCTCGCCCTGCAACAGATCGCGCAGATCGATACGGTCACCTTCACTGGCCTTGAAGTCCTTGATCACGTCGTTACCGGTATCGCCCGCCTTCCAGACGAAGGTGTCGGCACCCGAACCACCGATCAGGATGTCGTTGCCCTGACCGCCGATCAGCGTGTCGTTGCCAGTGCCGCCGAGGAGGATGTCATTGCCTTTGCCGCCATCGAGCCAGTCGTTGCCGCCCGAACCGAAGAGGATGTCATTGCCCGCGCCACCCAACAGCGTGTCGTTACCGTCATGCGCGCCGGACACATCGAACGCCTGATAGTGCTCGGTGATGTACTGGTGCACGTTGCTGGTGGTGACTTTGCTGACGTCAACCCCGGTTTCCTTGGCCACGAACGCCTGCATCGCCTGATAACCCTCACCGGCAATGCCGTTGAAGCTGACCAGATCGCCGAACAGGATGTCGTTGCCGTCGCCACCGCTGACGGTGTCGTTGCCCGGCATCGTCGCTTCGGTGTGGCCGATGATCGAGTTGGCCAGGTCCTTCGGATCGATGTTGGTCTGCGGCGTTTTGTCCGAGTCGTAAGGCTTCAGATCGTTGAGGCTGACATCGTTGTTCAGACCGATAGCCTCGACGTTCGACAGACCGCTGAGCAAGGCAAAGCCACTGGTCGAGTTACTGGTCGTTGACGAGTTGGTGCTGTTACCGGTCCCCGCCAGACTCGACAACTCATAGGTGCCGTCGCCCTGCGCGTGGATGGTGCCCAGATTAGAGCTGCTCCAGCCCCACCACGAATTGTAGGTTTGCAGGGTCACGGTGCCGGCGCTGTTGATCGTCAACGCGTGGGTATTGTCGATGTAGGTGCTGAAGGTGTCGCCCGGCTTGTAATTGCTGGTTTTCACCACATCGTCGAGCTTCACGTTGCCGTACAGCGTCGGGTTGGTCTGCTCGCCGCTCTGGTAGTAGGTCGGCTGGCCATCGGTGATGAAGTACGTGAGGTTCTTCGCCCCGGTGTTGGCCACCGCGTCAGCGCTCTGGAACCAGTTGGCCGTGGTCTTGAACACATCCTCGTAGTTGGTGCCGCCACCGGACGCCATCGAATCCAGTACCGCTTTGAGCTGGGTCAGCGCGTTCGGGTCGTTGAGGTTCACCGACACCGACTTGTTGACCTGGGTATCGAAGTCGACGAGGAAAATGTTCACCGTGCCCGAGTTGCTGCCGCCCAGGCTCTGCTTGAGGCTGTTGAACACCGAGGTCAGTGAGTCTTTGGCCGCGTTGAGCGACGAACTGCTCATGCTGCCGGAGCTGTCGACCATGAACGCGATGTTGTAGTTGGTGCCCGGCACCACGGTCAGGCCACCGATGTCGGCGACGATGATGTCGTTGCCATCGGTGCCGGTGACAGTGTCGTCGCCCGAGGTTGCCACGACCGCGTTGTAGACCGCCGGCACCACGGTGACCGGAATGGTCGCGGTGCTGCTGGCCGAGCCGCCGACCATCTCGGTGGAGGTCGAGGTCACGGTCAGGTTGAACTGGCCGTTGTAGTACGGCGGTGGCGTTACGGTCAGGCTGCCGAGGTTCCAGCCGGTGACGTTGGCGTCGCCGCTGCTGGCGGTGACGGTGAAGGTATGACCCGCGCCATCGCTGAGCACCGAGCCGACCGGTGCGCCGCTGATCTTCACGCTCAGGGTTTCCGAGCCGTCGGTGTCGGTCAGGGCGGTGGTGATCGCCGAGAGTTTCACCGTGGTGCCTTCGGCGCCGGTGTTGAGTTTGTAGCCGTCGTAATAGCCTTCGCCGTTGCTGCCGTGCAGATCGGAGACGGTCACGCCCGAATTGATCAGATCCTGCACGCCGGTGTAGATCGGCACGCCGGCGCTGCTCAGGTCGATTGGCGTGCTGCCGTTGACCGACAGGTTGACGTCGTAGCTGCCCGGGCCGCTCTGGTTGTGGTGGTAGATGTCCAGGGTGTAGTAGCCGCTGGTGGTCGGGGTGAACGAGCCATTGATGGCGCCGCCCGCGCCCCAGGTCCCCGAAGCCACACTCTTGCCGCCGATCGTGATCAGCAAACTGTCATCGGCAATACCGCTGAAGGTGTAGGTCTTGCCGGCTTCCAGATAAATCAGGCCTGACGTCTTCGATGCCGTGCCCGCCGCAACGCTACCGTCGGACTGCACATTGGTGACCGAGCCACTGGAGTTCGGTTTCCCGGCGCCGTCGATGACGTTTTTCAACGTGGTCGAATCCGCGCCATTGCCGTTGGTGCCCAGACCCGAGAGACCAGTCCAGACTTCCTTGATCAGGCCGGTGGACTTCACGCTGTTGTCGGCCACGCTCACGGTCGGCGCATCCGCCACTGGCGTGATGTCGATTTTCACGGTGCCGGTGTTGCCCAGCAACTGGCCGTCGGTTGGCTGGAACTTGATCTGCGCATAGTCCGCTTGGTTGTTGCCCAGACCGCTGCCACCGTAACCATTGACGCCAGACTCGTTGGCATCCGGCAGGAAGCGCAGCTTGCCCGCGTCGATGTCAGCCTTGCTGAAGGTCTGGTTGTTGGCGACGTCTTTCCAGGTCGAACCGTCCAGATACTGCAGTTTGCCTTCGCCCGGCAGTTGGGTGATTTTGATGCCGAGGCTGCTGGCCGGGCTGTCGACGTCGGTCACACCGAAAGTCGACCAGCCGAGTACCAGCGGCGTGTCTTCGGTGCCGGTGACATTGCTCGGTGCAGCGACCGGTGCGTCGTTGACCGCCACCACGTTGACCGTGGTGGTCGCGGTGTTGGAGTAGTTGCCGCCATCGGTCACGGTCACGGTGATGATCCGTGGCACGGTGCTCGGGTTTTCACTGCCGTTGGTGAAGCTGATGTTCTTGATGGCCTGCATGTAGTCGGCCAGCGTCGCGTTACCGGACAGCGTCAGCGTGACGGTGCCGTTGGTGCTGTTGGCATTGATGGTGATGCCGTTGACGCTGTTGCCCAGATTCAGCGCATCGCCGTCCTGACGGTTGGTCAGAACCACAGTGGCACCGGTGAGCATGGTGCTGTCCGGGTCGGTGATGCTGATATCGGTGTCGGCAATCGACACGCCCGCGCCCGGGGTGTTTTCGGTGAAGGTCACCTTGTAGTCGGCACCGGTGGCGCCGCTGGAGTTGTTGGCATCCAGGTCGAGCACGGGTGGCGCATCGTTGTCGATGATCGAGGTGCTGACGCTGCCATTGGTGCTGCTGACCGCGAGGTTCTCGAAGTTGCCGCCGGTGGCGGAATCGATCTTGACCACGAAGTTCTCGGTGCCTTCGGTGATCTTGTCATCGATGGTGGCGACGTTGAACTGCGCGCTGCTCGCACCTGCCGGAATCTTCACGGTGTACACGCCGGTGAAATCAGAACCGTCGGCGGCGGTACCGCTGTAGACGATTTTCAGGGTCACTTCGGTTTGCGCCGGGTGGTTCAGGCTGACGGTGTAGCTGGCCGTCTGGCCTTCGGTCACCGAGCTGCTGCCAGTGATGCTGACGGTGGTGGTATCGACCGTGTCGGTGACGTTGGTCACGGCTGGCGTGTTGTTGGTCACCAGATTTTCGAAGCCGCCGCCGCTGGTGCCAGTGATGGTTGCCTGCACGGTGCCGGCGTCTTTGTAGACGTCGTCAGCCGGAGCCGGGACGGTCACGGTGCCGGTGGTTTTGCCCGCGTCGATGGTGATTACCGAGCCGTTGCTCAGGGTTACGGTGACTGGCGAGCCAGCGGCGTTGGTCAGGGTCGCGGTGTAGGTGATCTGGCCACCTTCGGCCACGGTGCCGGTCGCGGACAGCGACAGGTTGGTGGTGTCGACGGTGTCGGTGACGGTAGTCGAAACCGGGGTCTTGTCGGCCACCAGATTCTCGTAGTTGCCGCCCGTGACGTTGGTAATCGAATTGGTCAGCGGCGCGTGACCAGTCAATGCGTCATTAGGCGCAGTGGTGGTCGCGGTGCCCGTGGTCTGGCCGATGCCGATGGTGATGGTCTGACCGTTGGCCAGGGTCACGACGACTGGCGAACCGGTTACCGGTGCGCCAACCGTGGCGGTGTAGACGACGTTGCCGCCTTCAGCCGCTGTACCGGTGGCGGTCAGTTTCACGGTGGTGGTGTCGATGGTGTCGGTGACGCTGGTCACGGCTGGCGTGGTGCTGGTCACCAGGTTCTCGAAGCTGCCCCCAGTGGCGGTTTTGATCGTTGCCTGAACGTTGCCGGCGTCTTTGTAGACGTCATCGGCTGGCGCTGGAACGGTTACGGTGCCGCTGGTTTTGCCGGCGTCGATGGTGATCACCGAGCCGTTGCTCAGGGTCACGGTGACTGGGGAGCCTGCGGCGTTGGTCAGGGTCGCGGTGTAAGTGATCTGGCCGCCTTCGGCCACGGTGCCGGTCGCGGACAGCGACAGGTTGGTGGTGTCGACGGTGTCGGTGACGGTAGTCGAAACCGGGGTCTTGTCGGCCACCAGATTCTCGTAGTTGCCACCGGTCACGTTGGTGATCGAGTTGGTCAGTGGTGCATGACCAGTCAATGCATCGTTTGGCGCTGCGGTGGTTGCGGTGCCAGTGGTCTGGCCAACACCGATGGTGATGGTCTGACCGTTGGCCAGCGTCACGACAACTGGCGAACCGGTGACCGGCGCACCAACGGTAGCGGTGTAGACGACGTTGCCACCTTCGGCTGCGGTAGCGGTTGCCGTCAGTTTCACGGTGGTGGTGTCGATGGTGTCGGTGACGCTGGTGATGGCCGGCGTCGTACTCGGTACCAGGTTTTCGAAGTTGCCACCGGTGGCGGTGCTGATCGTCGCCTGCACGGTGCCGGCGTCTTTGTAAACGTCATCGGCTGGCGCTGGAACGGTTACGGTGCCAGTGGTTTTACCGGCGTCGATGGTGATCACCGAGCCGTTGCTCAGAGTTACGGTCACTGGCGAGCCAGCGGCGTTGGTCAACGTCGCGGTGTAAACGATCGAGCCGCCTTCAGCCACAGAACCGGTCGCACTGAGCGACAGGTTGGTGGTGTCGACAGTGTCGGTCACGGTAGTGCTGACCGGCGTTTTGTCAGCCACGAGGTTTTCGAAGTTACCGCCGGTCACGTTGGTGATCGCGTTTGTCAGCGGTGCATGACCGGTCAATACGTCGTTAGGCGCGGTAGTGGTCGCGGTGCCGGTGGTCTGGCCAACACCAATGGTGATGGTCTGACCGTTCGACAGGGTGACCACGACTGGCGAGCCAGTCACTGGCGCGCCGACAGTTGCGGTGTAGACGACGTTACCGCCTTCAGCGGCAGTGGCGGTCGCGGTCAGTTTCACCGTGGTGGTGTCGATGGTATCGGTGACGCTGGTAATAGCCGGAGTCGTGCTCGGCACCAGATTTTCGAAGTTGCCACCGGTGGCGGTGCTGATCGTGGCCTGCACGGTGCCAGCGTCTTTGTAAACGTCGTCTGCAGGTGCTGGAACGGTCACGGTGCCGCTGGTTTTTCCGGCGTCGATGGTGATTACGGCGCCGTTTGACAAGGTTACGGTCACTGGCGAACCAGCGGCGTTGGTCAGCGTGGCGGTGTAAACAATCGAACCGCCTTCAGCCACAGAACCGGTCGCACTGAGCGACAGGTTGGTGGTGTCGACAGTGTCGGTCACGTTGGTGCTGACCGGGGTCTTGTCGGCCACGAGATTTTCGTAGTTGCCGCCGGTCACGTTGGTGATCGCGTTGGTCAGTGGTGCATGACCAGTCAATGCATCGTTTGGCGCTGCGGTGGTTGCGGTGCCCGTGGTCTGGCCTACACCGATGGTGATGGTTTGACCATTGGCCAAAGTCACGACAACTGGCGAGCCGGTAACCGGCGCGCCTACGGTAGCGGTGTAGACAACGTTGCCACCCTCAGCCGCCGACTCGGTGGCCGTCAGTTTCACGGTGGTGGTGTCGATGGTGTCGGTAACGCTGGTGACGGCGGGAACAGTGCTCGGCACCAGGTTTTCGAAGTTGCCACCGGTGGCGGTGCTGATGGTCGCTTGCACGGTGCCGGCGTCTTTGTAGACGTCGTCAGCCGGGGCCGGAACGCTTACGGTGCCGCTGGTTTTGCCGGCGTCGATGGTGATCACCGCGCCGTTGGACAGGGTCACGGTCACTGGTGAACCAGCGGCGTTGGTCAGGGTCGCGGTGTAAACGATCGAACCACCTTCAGCGACCGAATTGGTAGCGCTGAGTGACAGATTGGTCGTGTCGACGGTGTCGGTAACATTGGTCGATACCGGGGTCTTGTCGGCCACCAGGTTCTCGAAGTTGCCACCTGTTACGTCAGTGATCGCGTTGGTCAGCGGAGCGTGGCCAGTCAATGCGTCGTTTGGTGCCGTGGTGGTCGCGGTACCGGTGGTCTGGCCAACGCCGATGGTGATCGTTTGACCGTTGGCCAAGGTTACGACAACCGGCGAGCCGGTGACTGGCGCGCCGACAGTCGCGGTGTAGGTGACGTTGCCACCCTCAGCTGTCGACTCGGTGGCGGTGAGTTTTACGGTGGTGGTGTCGATGGTGTCGGTGACATTGGTTACGGCCGGCACGGTGCTTGGCACCAGGTTCTCGAAGTTGCCACCGGTCGCGGTCGAAATGGTTGCTTCGACTTTGCCTGCATCTTTGTAAACGTCATCCGCCGGCGCAGCGACGGTGACGGTGCCAGTGGTTTTACCCGCCTCAATGGTGATCACGGCGCCGTTCGACAGGGTCACGGTGACTGGCGAGCCAGCCGCGTTGGTCAGCGTTGCGGTGTAGATGATCGAACCACCTTCAGCAACCGAACCCGTCGCGCTCAGCGACAGGTTAGTGGTGTCGACGGTATCGGTGACCGTGGTTGAAACCGGGGTCTTGTCGGCCACCAGATTTTCGTAGTTGCCGCCGGTTACACCGGTGATCGAGTTGGTCAGTGGCGCCTGACCGGTCAGCGCATCGTTCGGTGCGGTGGTGGTCACGGTGCCGGTGGTTTTGCCAACTTCGATGGTGATGTTCTGGCCGTTGGCCAAGGTCACGACAACCGGCGAACCGGTTACTGGCGCGCCGACAGTGGCGGTGTAAGTGACGGTGCCGCCTTCAGCGACCGACGTATCAGCCGTGAGTTTGACGGTCGAGGTGTCGATGGTATCGGTGACCTCGGTCACGGCCGGAACAGCGCTCGGCACCAGGTTTTCGAAGTTGCCACCGGTAGCGGTGGAGATCGTCGCTTCAACCTTGCCCGCGTCTTTGTAGACGTCATCGGCTGGCGCTGGAACGGACACGGTGCCAGTGGTTTTGCCGGCTTCGATGGTAATCACCGCACCGTTCGACAGGGTCACGGTGACTGGCGAGCCAGCTGCGTTGGTCAATGTCGCGGTGTAGATGATCGAGCCGCCCTCAGCCACAGAACCGGTCGCGCTGAGCGACAGGTTGGTGGTGTCGACGGTGTCGGTCACGGTGGTGCTGACCGGTGTCTTGTCGGCCACGAGATTTTCGTAGTTGCCGCCAGTGACACCCGTGATCGCGTTGGTGATCGGCGCGTGCCCGGTCAGCGCATCGTTCGGCGCGGTGAAGGTCACGGTGCCAGTGGTTTTACCGACTTCGATGGTGATGTTCTGACCATTGGCCAGCGTCACGGTGACCGGCGAACCGGTGACTGGTGCGCCCACAGTGGCGGTGTAAGTGACGGTGCCGCCTTCAGCGACCGACGTATCAGCCGTCAGTTTGACGGTCGAGGTATCGATGGTGTCGGTGACTTCGGTCACGGCCGGAACGGTGCTCGGCACCAGGTTTTCGAAGTTGCCACCGGTAGCGGTGGAGATCGTCGCTTCAACCTTGCCCGCGTCTTTGTAGACGTCATCGGCTGGCGCTGGAACGGACACGGTGCCAGTGGTTTTGCCGGCTTCGATGGTAATCACCGCACCATTCGACAGGGTCACGGTGACCGGGCTGCCAGCTGCATTGGTCAGGGTCGCGGTGTAGATGATCGAACCACCTTCCGCAACGGTGCCGGTCGCCGTCAGCGACAGATTGGTGGTGTCGACGGTGTCGGTGACATTGGTCGAAACCGGCGTCTTGTCCGCCACCAGGTTTTCGAAGTTTCCGCCGCTGACCTCAGTGATCGCATTGGTGATCGGCGCGTGGCCGGTCAATGCGTCGTTTGGCGCGGTGGTGGTCGCGGTGCCGGTGGTCTGGCCGACGCCGATGGTGATGGTCTGACCGTTAGCGAGGGTCACGACCACAGGCGAACCGGTCACTGGCGCGCCGACGGTTGCGGTGTAAGTCACGCTGCCGCCCTCAGCCGCCGATTCGGTCGCGGTGAGTTTGACGGTAGTGGTGTCGATGGTGTCGGTGACGTTGGTCACGGCCGGCACGGTGCTCGGCACCAGATTCTCGAAGTTGCCGCCGGTAGCATCCTTGATGGTCACTTCGACTTTGCCGGCGTCTTTGTAGACGTCATCGGCAGGCGCTGGAACGGTCACGGTACCCGTGGTTTTACCGGCTTCGATGGTGATCACCGAACCGTTGCTCAGGGTCACGGTTACCGGCGTGCCGGCCGGGTTGGTCAGCGTCGCGGTGTAAACGATCGAACCGCCTTCAGCCACCGAGTCGGTCGCGGTCAGGTTGAGGTTGGTGGTGTCGTTGGTGTCCGACACTGCGGTGTCGGCGGACTTGCCGTCGACCGCGAGTTTTTCGTAATTGCCGCCAGTGGCGCCGTCGATGGTCACGCTCAGCGAGCTGCCGCCGGCCAATGGGCTGTTCGGCGCAACGAAGTTCACCGAGCCGGTGGTTTCACCGACGGCAATGGTGATGGTCTGGCCGTTGGACAGAGTTACGACAACCGGCGAACCAGTCACTGGCGCGGTCACGGTCGCGGTGTAGACCACGGTTTCGCCTTCGGCGACGTTCGCCGTGGCAGTCAGTGACACGGTGGAGGTGTCGATGGTGTCGTTGACGGTGGTGACGGCCGGCGCTGTGCTGGTGACCAGGTTTTCGAAGTCGCCACCGGTCGCTCCCTTGATGGTCGCTTCAACAGTGCCGGCGTCTTTGTAAACGTCGTCTTTCGGTGCGTCGACGGTGACAGTGCCAGTGGTTTTGCCGGCGTCGATGGTGATCACAGCACCGTTCGACAGGGTCACGGTGACCGGCGAGCCAGCGGCATTGGTCAGGGTCGCGGTGTAAGTGATCTGACCGCCTTCGTTCACCGAACCGGTGGCGCTCAGCGACAGGTTGGTGGTGTCGACAGTGTCAGTGACGGTGGTGCTGACCGGGGTTTTGTCGGCCACGAGGTTTTCGTAATTGCCGCCGGAAACGTCAGTGATCGCGTTGGTCAGCGGAGCGTGGCCAGTCAACGCATCGTTTGGCGCGGTGGTGGTCACGGTGCCCGTGGTTTTACCGACTTCGATGGTGATGTTCTGACCGTTGGCCAGGGTCACCACAACTGGCGAGCCAGTGACTGGCGCACCGACCGTGGCGGTGTAGGTGACGGTGCCACCTTCATCCGCAGACTCGGTGGCGGTCAGTTTGACCGTCGAAGTGTCGATGGTATCAGTGACGTCGGTAACGGCTGGCGTGGTGCTCGGCACCAGGTTCTCGAAGTTGCCGCCAGTGGCGTCCTTGATGGTCACTTCGACCTTGCCGGCGTCTTTGTAGACGTCATCGGCTGGCGCAGGAACCGTCACGGTGCCGGTGGTTTTGCCGGCCTCGATGGTGATCACCGAGCCGTTCGACAGGGTCACGGTTACCGGCGTGCCGGCCGGGTTGGTCAGGGTTGCGGTGTAAACAATCGAACCGCCTTCAGCCACGGTGCCAGTCGCAGAAAGCGACAGGTTGGTGGTGTCGACGGTGTCAGTAACAGTGGTCGAAACCGGGGTCTTGTCGGCCACCAGATTCTCGTAGTTACCGCCGCTCACATCAGTGATCGCATTGGTCAGCGGGGTGTGGCCGTTCAACGCATCGTTCGGCGCAGTGGTGGTCACGGTGCCGGTGGTTTTACCCACTTCGATGGTGATGTTCTGACCGTTGGCCAGGGTCACCACAACTGGCGAGCCAGTGACTGGCGCACCGACCGTGGCGGTGTAGGTGACGGTGCCACCTTCAGCCGCAGACTCGGTGGCGGTCAGTTTGACGGTGGTAGTGTCGACGGTATCAGTGACTTCGGTCACGGCCGGGACAGTGCTCGGTACCAGATTCTCGAAGTCGCCGCCGGTGGCGTCCTTGATGGTGACTTCGACTTTGCCGGCGTCTTTGTAGACGTCATCGGCTGGCGCAGCGACAGTCACGGTGCCAGTGGTTTTACCGGCCTCGATGGTAATGACCGAGCCGTTCGACAGGGTCACAGTCACCGGCGAGCCAGCCGGGTTGGTCAGCGTCGCGGTGTAGATGATCGAACCGCCCTCGGCGACCGAGTTGGTGGCGCTGAGCGACAGGTCAGTGGTGTCGACGGTGTCAGTGACCGTAGTCGAAACCGGGGTCTTGTCAGCCACCAGGTTTTCGTAGTTGCCGCCGCTCACACCCGTGATCGAATTACCCAGCGACGCCTGACCGGTCAACGCATCGTTCGGCGCGGTGAAGGTCACGGTGCCAGTGGTCTTGCCGACTTCGATGGTGATGCTCTGACCATTGGCCAGGGTCACCACGACCGGCGAACCGGTGACCGGCGCGCCGACAGTGGCGGTATAGGTGACAGTGCCACCTTCGGCCACAGTGGTGTCGGCCGTCAGCTTCACGGTCGAGGTGTCGATGGTGTCAGTCACTTCGGTCACGGCCGGGACAGTGCTCGGCACCAGATTCTCGAAGTTGCCGCCCGTGGCGTCTTTGATGGTGACTTCGACTTTGCCTGAGTCTTTATAGACATCATCGGCAGGCGCCGGAACGGTCACGGTGCCGGTGGTCTTGCCTGCCTCGATGGTGATCACCGAGCCGTTGCTCAGGGTCACGGTGACCGGGCTGCCAGCGGCATTGGTCAGGGTCGCGGTGTAGGTGATCTGGCCGCCTTCAGCCACAGTTCCCGTCGCGCTCAGCGACAGGTTGGTGGTATCAGTGGTGTCGGTGACGGTGGTGCTGACCGGGGTTTTGTCAGCCACGAGGTTTTCGTAATTGCCGCCGGAAACGTCGGTGATCGCATTGATCAACGGTGCATGGCCAGTCAGCGCATCGTTCGGTGCGGTGGTGGTCACGGTGCCGGTGGTTTTGCCGACTTCGATGGTGATGTTCTGGCCGTTGGCCAAGGTCACGACGACAGGTGAACCGGCGACTGGCGCGCCCACGGTAGCGGTGTAGGTAACGGTGCCACCTTCAGCCGTCGACTCGGTAGCGGTCAGTTTGACCGTCGAGGTGTCGATGGTGTCAGTGACGTCGGTTACGGCTGGGGTGGTGCTCGGAACGAGGTTCTCGAAGTTGCCGCCAGTGGCGTCCTTGATGGTCACTTCGACCTTGCCGGCGTCTTTGTAGACGTCATCGGCCGGAGCTGGAACGGAGACAGTGCCGGTGGTTTTGCCGGCTTCAATGGTGATCACCGAACCGTTGCTCAACGTCACGGTCACTGGCGTGCCAGCCGGATTGGTCAGCGTCGCGGTGTAAACGATCGACCCGCCTTCCGCCACGGTGCCGGTCGCAGTCAGCGACAGGTTGGTGGTGTCGACGGTGTCAGTAACAGTGGTCGAAACCGGGGTTTTGTCGGCGACCAGATTCTCGTAGTTACCGCCGCTCACATCAGTGATCGCATTGGTGATCGGCGCGTGGCCGGTCAATGCATCGTTCGGTGCGGTGGTGGTCGCGGTGCCGGTGGTCTGGCCTACGCCAATGGTGATGGTCTGACCGTTAGCCAGGGTCACGACCACAGGCGAACCGGTCACTGGCGCGCCGACGGTTGCGGTGTAAATCACGCTGCCACCCTCAGCCGCCGACTCGGTCGCGGTGAGTTTGACGCTGGTGGTGTCGACGGTGTCAGTGACGTCGGTTACGGCTGGGGTGGTGCTCGGAACGAGGTTCTCGAAGTTGCCGCCAGTGGCGTCCTTGATCGTGACTTCGACCTTGCCGGCGTCTTTGTAGACGTCATCTGCTGGCGCAGGAACCGTCACGGTGCCGGTGGTTTTACCGGCTTCGATGGTGATCACCGAGCCGTTGCTCAAGGTAACGGTCACTGGCGTGCCGGCCGGGTTGGTCAGCGTCGCGGTGTAAACGATCGAACCGCCTTCCGCCACGGTGCCGGTCGCAGTCAGCGACAGGTTGGTGGTGTCGACGGTGTCAGTGACAGTGGTCGAAACCGGGTTTTTGTCGGCGACCAGATTCTCGTAGTTACCGCCGCTCACATCAGTGATTGCGTTGCTCAGCGGGGTGTGGCCGTTCAACGCATCGTTTGGCGCTACGGTGGTTGCGGTGCCCTCGGTCTGGCCAACACCGATAGTGATGGTTTGGCCGTTGGCCAACGTCACGATCACTGGCGAACCGGTCACTGGCGCGCCGACAGTCGCGGTGTAGGTAACGGTGCCACCTTCAGCGGCAGTCTCGGTGGCGGTCAGTTTGACGGTGGTGGTGTCGACGGTATCGGTCACGTCGGTGACGGCCGGAACGGTGCTCGGCACCAGATTCTCGAAATTGCCGCCCGTGGCGTCCTTGATGGTGACTTCGACTTTGGCGGCGTCTTTATAGACGTCATCGGCGGGTGCAGCGACGGTCACGGTGCCGGTGGTTTTACCGGCTTCAATGGTGATCACCGAACCGTTCGACAGGGTCACGGTAACAGGCGAGCCTGCGGCGTTGGTCAGGGTCGCGGTGTAAGTGATCTGACCGCCTTCAGCCACGGTGCCTGTTGCGCTGAGCGTCAGGCTGGTGGTGTCGGTGGTGTCAGTCACGGTGGTGCTGACCGGGGTTTTGTCGGCGACGAGGTCTTCGTAATTGCCGCCGCTCACGCCCGTGATCGCGTTGGTGATCGGCGCTTGGCCGGTCAACGCGTCATTCGGTGCAGTGGTGGTCACGGTGCCGGTGGTTTTGCCGACTTCGATGGTGATGTTCTGACCATTGGCCAGGGTCACGACAACAGGCGAACCGGTCACCGGCGCGCCAACAGTGGCGGTATACGTGACAGTGCCACCTTCAGCCGCCGACTCGGTGGCGGTCAGCTTGACCGTGGTGGTGTCGACAGTATCGGTCACGTCGGTGACGGCTGGAACGGTGCTCGGAACGAGGTTCTCGAAATTGCCGCCGGTAGCGTCCTGGATGGTCACTTCGACCTTACCGGCGTCTTTGTAGACGTCATCGGCGGGTGCTGCGACGGTCACGGTGCCAGTGGTTTTGCCGGCTTCGATAGTGATCACCGAACCGTTCGACAGGGTTACGGTGACAGGCGAACCTGCGGCGTTGGTCAAGGTCGCGGTGTAAGTGATCTGGCCGCCTTCAGCCACAGAGCCGGTCGCGCTCAGCGACAGGTTGGTGGTGTCGGCGACATCGGTAACGCTGGTCGAAACCGGGGTCTTGTCGGCAACCAGATCTTCGTAATTGCCACCCGAAACGCCAGTGATCGAATTGGTCAGCGGCGCATTGCCGGTCAACGCATCGTTAGGGGCGGTAGTGGTCACGGTGCCGGTGGTTTTACCGACTTCGATGGTGATGCTCTGACCGTTGGCCAGGGTTACCACGACAGGCGAACCGGTCACCGGCGCACCGACGGTGGCGGTGTAAGTGACGGTGCCACCTTCAGCAACCGAGGTATCAGCCGTCAGTTTCACGGTCGAGGTGTCGATGGTGTCGGTCACTTCGGTCACGGCCGGGACAGTGCTCGGCAGCAGATTCTCGAAGTTGCCGCCCGTCGCATCCTTGATCGTGACTTCGACTTTGCCGGAGTCTTTATAGACATCATCCGCAGGCGCCGGAACGGTCACGGTGCCAGTGGTTTTGCCCGCCTCGATGGTGATCACCGAGCCGTTGCTCAGGGTCACGGTGACTGGTGTGCCGGCCGGGTTGGTCAGGGTCGCGGTGTAAACGATCGAGCCGCCTTCAGCAACGCTGCCGGTCGCTGACAACGACAGATTGGTGGTGTCGATCGAATCGGTAATTGTGGTGGTCGCTGGCGTGGTGTTTGGCACCAGGTTTTCGAAGTTGCCACCGGTTGCGCCGGTAATCGTGGTGCTGACGGTGCTGCCATTGTTGTAAACGTCGTTGGCCGCGGTTGGCACGTTGACGGAGCCGGTGGTCTTGCCGGCTTCAATGGTGATGGTCGAGCCGTTCGACAGGGTGATCGTCACCGGGGTTTGCGCGGCGTTGGTCAGCGTCGCGGTGTAAGTGATCTGGCCACCTTCGACGACGGTACCGGTGGCGGTGAGGCTGACGCTGGTGGTGTCGATCGAATCGGTAACGGTGGTGGTCGCGGGTGTGGTGTTTGGCACCAGGCTTTCAAAGTTGCCGCCGGAAGCGCCGGTAATAGTGGTGCTGACGGTGCCGCCATTGTTGTAGACGTCATTGGCCGCCGTCGGCACGTTGACGGTGCCGGTGGTTTGGCCGGCGTCAATGGTAATGGTCGAGCCGTTCGACAGAGTGACGGTCACCGGGGTTTGCGCCGGGTTGGTCAGGGTCGCGGTGTAGGTGATCTGACCGCCCTCGACCACTGTGCCGGTGGCAGTCAGGGTCAGGTTAGTGGTGTCGATCGAATCGGTGATGGTGGTCACCGCCGGTGTCGGGTTCGGCACCAGGTTTTCGAAGTTGCCGCCAGTCGCACCGGTAATCGTGGTGGTGACGGTACTGCCGTTGTTATAGACGTCGTTGGCCGGGGTCGGCACGTTGACAGTGCCGGTGGTCTGGCCGGCGCCGATGGTGATGGTCGAGCCGTTCGACAGGGTGACGGTCACCGGGGTTTGTGCCGGATTGGTCAGGGTCGCGGTGTAGGTGATCTGCCCGCCTTCGGTGACACTCGGCCCGGCCGTCAGGGTGACGGTCGTGGTGTCGATGGTGTCAGTGACCTGGGTCGTGGCCGGGTTGGTCGGCGTCGTCACAGTGATGCCGTTGCCGCCGGTGGTGCCGGTGACGGTCACGTCGATCTGCGTCGGGTCGTTATAGACGGTGTCGTTCGGCGCCAGCGGCACGTTGACCGTGCCGGTGGTTGCACCTGCCGGAATCACAATCACCGCGCCGTTGGACAGGGTGATGGTCAGGTCGGTCAGCGGCGCCTGGGTCAGGGTCGCGGTGTACACCAGCACGCCGCCGGCCTCGGTGATGCTCGGCGTGGCGCTAAGGCTCAGGGTCGACTCACGCAGAGCATTGGTGGTGGTATCGGTGGTCTGGCCGCCGGTGATGTTCTGCGCAGCTTGACCGGCAGCGTTGATGCCTGCGGTCGGGAAACCAATGGTTGGGTCAACACGACCAGCGGTGGCGTCGAGCATGACGAAGCTGTGGCCGCCACCAGCAGCACCGCCCGTACCTGCGGCGCTCGGGCCGGCAGCGGTGGCGTCAAGCGCGGTGGTCGGGTCGACACCGGCGGCAATGGCTTGCTGCAGTTCGGCTACTGACGGCGCAGCCTGCGCGGTGGCTTCTGCCAGGTCAGTGCTGGAGTCGGGGGCGGTGGCGCTCCACTGAGTTTCACGGCCCAGATCGAGGGTGCGGCCATCTGCCAATTCAAGCGACACGGCGCCGGAGAGACCGGTGTCGATCTGGTCGCCGACAAACAGGCGATCGCCTTCAACGAGTACGCGACGCACGCCCTCTGGGGACACCACGAATACCTGACCGACAATGCTTTTGACGATGGCAACAACACTGCTCATTGAAGACTCTCCGGGGTGTCACGTTCAGTTGACTTCCATGGACCTGAGGGCATGGGCGCCGATTCAGTCTGGACGTACTTTAAAAATTTGCGAAACAAGTTTGACGCATGTTTTCGTCAATATTTTGGCTAGATTCTTTCGCTATTAACTTTATGCCAAACTATTGACCTTCTGGGTGCCATCCTAAACAATCGTCCCACTAATGTCACATTGATATTTCCGCGGCGACCTGTCCTTCAGCGTGTGATCCAGTTCTTGTTTTGAACTTTCCGACATACGGTCAATCTGGTTGCCATCATCCGACGCAGCGCCACGTTTTGCTGTGATTCAAGACAAGAAGTTCTGGGAAATTCCTACCATGCGTTCGCCCCTGTTTCTGGCTGTACCCTTCGCTCTCGCCGCCTCTTTTGTACAAGCACAATCCTTACCAGAAGCCATGCAGCAGGCATTGGATGTCCATCCGGAAATCCAGGCAGGGGTAAATAGTCGTTTGGCCGCGGATTATCAATTAAGAGCGGCGAAAGGTGGATACCTGCCCAAGGTCGATCTGCTCGGCGGTTATGGCCGTGAAGGCACCGACAGCGTCACCACCCGCGCCAATTCCGGTAACCACTACGAAACCCTGAATCGTAGCGAGTCAAGTTTACGTCTCTCGCAAATGGTCTTTGACGGTTTTGCGACGTCCAGCGAAGTCGGGCGTCAACAAGCCACCGTCAACTCCCGCGCTTACTCGCTGCTCGGTACTTCCGAGCGCACCGCGCTGACCGTCGCCCAGGTTTACCTGGACGTGCTGACCCGCCGCGAATTCGTGCGTCTGGCCGAAGAAAACCTCAAGAGCCACCAGCGCATCTACGACCAGATCCAGCTGCGCACCCAGCGTGGCGTCGGCAGCGGTGCCGACCTCGATCAGGCCGAAGCGCGGATGGCCCAGGCCCGCAACAACCTGATCACCGAGCAGACCAATCTGGCCGACTCGGAAACCAACTTCCTCAGCGCCGTCGGCCAGATGCCCGATCAACTCGAGCGTCCGGCGCCGTTCATGGCGATGATGCCGGCCAACCTCAATGAAGCGCGCCAGCAGATGCTGGAAAACAGCCCGATCCTGCGTTCGGCCGAATCCGACATCGCCGCTGCCGAGAAGCAGTACGAAACCGCCAAGTCGACCTTCTACCCACGTTTCGACGCCGAACTGGGCCGCACTGCCGACAACGATCTCGACGGCCAGAACGGTCACAACAACGAGTGGCAGGCGATGCTGCGCATGCGCTTCAACCTCTATTCCGGTGGCAGCAACAAGGCCGATCTGGAATCCAAGTCGTACCTGTCGAACCAGGCGCTGGACATCCGCAACAACGCTTTGCGTCAGTTGAACGAAGAACTCGGTCTGGCCTGGAACGCCTTGAACAACGCCAACGCGCAGGTGCCGATCGCGCAGCAATACGTCGACCACAGCACCTCGGTGCGCACCGCTTACCAACGTCAGTTCAGCCTTGGCGAACGTACCTTGCTGGATTTGCTCGACAGCGAAAACGAGTTGTTCACCGCTTCGCGGCGTCTGGCTGAAATCAAAAACATTCAGTTATTTACTCAGTACCGAATCAAGGCGACCATGGGCGAGTTGCTCAGAAGCCAGGGAGTGGTCGCACCGTTGGCATCCGTTGTGCAAAACGACGTGAAGCCCAAGGTCCAGCTGCCTGGGATGAATTGAGTTATCCCTTTTCAACTGTCAAAGAGTGTCGAGCGTGGAATCAGAAGTCAGTCGAGTTCAACTCAGTCATGATCCACGCGCGTTGCACGACGATCCTTTACTGGACGGACTGCTCGCCCTTTGCATGCTTCATCAGAAACCCGCCAGCGCGGCGATGCTGACCACCGGCCTGCCGCTGCCCAAACAACGCCTGAGTGTCGAGTTGCTGCCCCGTGCGGCGGCTCGCGCCGGCCTGCAAGGTCGGGTGCTGCAACGCAAACTGGAAGAAATTCCGGCGATCGCCATGCCGGCCTTGCTGCTGCTCAAGGATGGCCGCAGCGCCGTCCTGCTCGGCTGGCAGGGCGACAACGAAGCGCGGGTGCTGCTCAGCGAAACCGACGGCGGCGAGTCCATCGTCAGTCGCGAACTGCTCGCCGACGATTACACCGGCAAAGTCTTCTTCGCTCAGCCGCAACACAAATTCGACGTCAATCACGGCACGCTGATTCCGCGTGCACGCTCGTGGTTCCGCGACACCCTCAAGCGTTCGCGCTGGCTGTATGCCGATGCGATCGCCGCGAGTTTCCTGATCAACATCATCGCCATGGCCGCGCCGCTGTTCGTGATGAACGTCTACGACCGCGTGGTGCCGAACCAGGCCGAAGCGACCCTGTGGGTGTTGGCGCTGGGCATCACCGGCGCCTACCTCTTTGACCTGATCCTCAAGAGCCTGCGCAGTCTGTGCCTGGATCTGGCCGGGAAGAAAACCGACCTGATCATCTCGGCGACGCTGTTCGAACGCATCGTCGGCATGTCGATGAAATACCGCCCGGCGCGGGTCGGCAGCTTTGCGCAGAACATCCACGAGTTTCAGAGCCTGCGCGACTTCCTTGCCTCGCTGACCCTGACCAGCCTGATCGACCTGCCGTTCACCATCCTCATCTTCATCGTCATCGCCATTCTAGGCGGGCATCTGGTGTGGATTCCGGTGCTGGCGTTCCCGATTGCGTTGCTGATCGGCTACGCCTTGCAGAAGCCGCTGGTGGCCACCATGGAACGCACCATGGCCCTCGGTGCCGAGCGCCAGTCGAGCCTGATCGAAACCCTCGCCGGCCTCGACGCGGTCAAGGTCAACAACGCCGAAAGCGAACGTCAGTACCAGTGGGAGCAGACCATCGGCACCCTCAGTCGCCTCGAACTGCGGGTGAAAATGCTCTCCGGCCTGGCGATGAACATCACCCTGCTGATCCAGCAACTGGCCGGGGTGATCATGATCGTCTTCGGCGTCTACCAGATCATTGCCGGCAACCTGAGCATGGGTGGTCTGATTGCCTGCTACATGCTTAGCGGCCGCGCCCTCAGTCCGCTGGCCTCGCTGTCCGGTCTGTTGACCCGTTATCAGCAGGCACGGGTAACCATGACTTCGGTCGACCAGATGATGGAGCTGCCGCAAGAGCGCAACTTCGAAGAGCGCCCGTTGAGCCGCAAGGTTTTGCAGGGCGCGATCGAATGCCGCCAGCTCAACTTCACCTACCCGGAACAACAGAACCCGGCGCTGAAGAACATCAATCTGGTGATCCGCCCCGGCGAGAAAATCGGCATCATCGGTCGCAGCGGCTCGGGCAAGAGTTCGCTGGCGAAACTGCTGGTCGGCCTGTATCAGCCGGACGACGGTGCGTTGCTGGTCGACGGTGTGGATATCCGCCAGATCGACGTCAGCGAGTTGCGCTACAACATCGGCTACGTGCCGCAAGACATCCAACTGCTGGCCGGCACCCTGCGTGACAACCTCGTCTCTGGCGCACGCTATGTAGAAGACGAGCTTGTCCTGCAGGCGGCCGAACTGGCCGGCGTCCACGAATTCGCCCGTCTGCACCCGCAAGGCTACGAGCTGCAAGTCGGCGAACGCGGGCAGAACCTCTCCGGTGGCCAACGGCAGAACGTCGCGCTGGCCCGGGCGCTGTTGCTCAATCCACCGATCCTGCTGATGGACGAGCCGACCAGTGCGATGGACAACACCGGTGAAGAACGCCTCAAGCAACGCCTCGCCGCCGTGATTGAAAACAAGACCGTGGTGCTGGTCACGCACCGGGCTTCACTGTTGTCGCTGGTCGATCGTCTGCTGGTGATCGATCGTGGACAAATTCTCGCCGATGGCCCGAAAGCCGCCGTGATGGAAGCGTTGAAGAAGGGGCAGATCAGTGTTGCTTAAGTCGGGTTTCAAGGATTCGATCCGTCGCTACTTCAAAGGCTCGGCATCGTTGCAGGGCCAGCCGCTGCCGGAGGTCAACAAAGCGCTGATCGAAGACGCCCCGCGCGTCGTGCGCCTGACCATCTGGGCGATCATCGGCTTCTTTATCTTTCTGCTGCTGTGGGCCAACTTCGCCGTGATCGACGAAGTGACCAAGGGCGACGGCAAAGCGATTCCGTCGTCGAAGATCCAGAAAATCCAGAACCTTGAGGGCGGGATCATCTCTGAACTGTTCGTCAAGGAAGGCCAGATCGTCGAAGCCGGCGCACCGTTGATTCGTCTCGACGACACGCGATTCGCCTCCAACGTCGGCGAAACCGAGGCCGATCGTCTGTCGATGCTGCTGCGCGTTGAGCGTCTCAGCGCAGAGGTCGACGACCGTCCGCTGAATTTCCCCGAGGACGTGCTCAAGGCTGTTCCGGGTCAGGCGAAAAGCGAAGAGTCGCTGTACATCAGCCGCCGTCAGCAGTTGCACGACGAGATCGGTGGTTTGCAGGAGCAGTTGATTCAGCGTCAGCAAGAGCTGCGCGAATTCGCCTCCAAGCAAGCGCAGTATCGTCAGCAGCTCGGCTTGCAGCGTCAGGAAATCAACATGTCCGAGCCGCTGGTGGCGCAGGGCGCGGTGTCCCCGGTGGAGGTCTTGCGTCTGAAGCGTGCCGAGGTGGAAACCCGTGGTCAGCTCGATGCCACGACGCTGGCCATTCCGCGCGCTGAATCGGCGATTAAGGAAGTGCAGCGCAAAATTGATGAAACCCGTGGCAAATTCCGCAGCGAAGCGCTGACCCAACTCAACGAAGCACGCACCGACCTGAACAAGGCCAGCGCCACCGGCAAAGCGCTGGAAGACCGCGTCAGCCGCACGCTGGTGACATCGCCGGTGCGCGGCATCGTCAACAAGCTGCTGGTCAACACCATCGGCGGCGTGATCCAGCCGGGCAGCGACATGGTCGAAATCGTACCGCTGGACGACACCTTGCTCGTCGAAGCGAAGATCCGTCCGCAGGACATCGCCTTCCTGCACCCGGGGCAGGAAGCGATCGTGAAATTCACTGCCTACGACTACACCATCTACGGCGGGCTCAAAGCCAAGCTTGAGCAGATCGGTGCCGACACCATCACCGACGAAGACAAGAAAACCACGTACTACATCATCAAGGTGCGCACTGAGCGTAGCCACTTGGGTACCGATGAAAAGCCGTTGCTGATCATCCCGGGGATGGTTGCGTCGGTGGATATCATTACCGGCAAGAAGTCGGTGTTGAGTTATTTGCTCAAGCCGATCATCCGCGCGCGAGCCGAGGCGTTGCACGAGCGCTAGATCTTCGTCGCTGCTGACGGCCTCTTCGCGAGCAGGCTCGCTCCCACATTTGGATTTCTTTTGAACACAGAAGTTGTGTCCACTGAAAATCGACTGTGGGAGCGAGCCTGCTCGCGAAGGCGTCAGCAAAATCACCACCTTACTGTCAGTAAGTGACAAAAACCGTCACTCACCACTCAGTCCATTCCTCACCAATCGCCATATCGTTATTCAATAAAGGTATTTAATCTCCAGTTCTTATAGCTATAAAGTCATCCCCCTGCGTACCTGCCGACCAATCGGCGCGCCGCACGACCTGAACCAACACGCAATCCAGCGTGAGTGTCTGATCGACGAGCGCGCCCGTGAGCGCGCCGTGCGTGGGAGATGGAAAGATGTCCGCAGCTACTGCTTCCCCAAGCGCCGCGACCGCCGCGCCGCAATCCTTTGAAATCCGCCCGTTCAGCGGTGCCGTCGGCGCCGAAATCATCGGCCTCGACCTCACCCGGCCGATCAATGATCAGGACTTCGCGCGCATTCACTGCGCGCACCTGGATCACCACGTCGTGGTGTTCCGCGACCAGCAAATCACCCCGCAGCAACAGATCGACTTCAGCCGCCGCTTCGGCGTGTTGCAGATCCATGTGCTCAAGCAATTCCTGTTGGCCAACCACCCGGAAATCCTCATCGTTTCCAACATCGTCGAAAACGGCCAGAACATCGGCCTCGGCGATGCCGGCAAGTTCTGGCACTCCGACCTCTCCTATAAAGAGCTGCCAAGCCTTGGCTCGATGCTTCACGCGCAAGAACTGCCGTCCGAGGGCGGCGACACGCTGTTCGCCGATATGCACAAAGCCTGGGACAACTTGCCCGAAGCGTTGCGCAAAGCGGTCGAAGGCCGCAGTGCCGCGCACTCCTACACGGCGCGTTACAGCGAAACCAAATTCGAAGGCAACTGGCGCCCGACCTTGACCCCGGAGCAACTGGCTCAGGTCGCCGAAGTGGTGCATCCGGTGGTGCGTACGCACCCGGAGAACGGACGCAAGGCGCTGTTCGTCAGCGAAGGTTTCACCACGCGCATCGTCGGCCTGCCGGAAGACGAGAGCCAGCAACTGCTGAGCGAGCTCTATGCCCACAGCGTGCTGCCGCAAAACATCTACCGCCATCAGTGGCAGCCCCACGACCTGGTGTTCTGGGACAACCGCTCGCTGATCCATCTCGCCGCCGGTTGCCCTGCGCACCTGCGCCGCAAGCTGTATCGCACGACCATTCAGGGCGACGCGCCTTTCTGATTCGCCGGAGATTGATCAAAAAATGAACGCTCCCTTGCCAGGCCACGCGGCCAGCAACCCGATCGCCCGCAGCGACGCGTTGCTGGCGGTCGATCATGTCAGCCTCGAATACCGCACGCCGCAACGCGTGGTGCGTGCCACCCACCAAGTCAGTTTTGAAATTGATCCGGCCGATCGCTACGTGCTGCTCGGCCCGTCCGGTTGCGGTAAATCCACCTTGCTCAAAGCGGTCGCCGGGTTCATTCAGCCGTGCGAAGGTGAAATCCGCCTGCAAGGCCAGCGCGTCGACGCGCCGGGGCCGGACCGGATTGTGGTGTTTCAGGAATTCGACCAACTGCCACCGTGGAAAACCGTCAAACAGAACGTGATGTTTCCGCTGCTCGCTTCGCGAACGCTGAAGAAAAAAGCAGCTGAAGAGCGCGCGCTGCACTATCTGGAAAAGGTTGGGCTGGCGGCGTTTGCCGATGCCTACCCGCATACCTTGTCCGGCGGCATGAAGGCGCGCGTGGCGATTGCCCGGGCGTTGGCGATGCAGCCGAAAATCCTCTTGATGGACGAACCGTTCGCCGCGCTCGATGCACTGACCCGACGCAAGATGCAGGAAGAGTTGCTGCTGCTCTGGGAAGAAGTGCGTTTCACCCTGTTGTTCGTCACCCACTCGATTGAAGAGGCGTTGGTGGTCGGCAATCGCATCCTGCTGTTGTCGCCGCATCCCGGCCGAGTGCGCGCCGAAGTGCACAGCCATCAATACGACTTGCACAGCTTGGGTGGCGTGGCGTTTCAGGAGTCGGCGCGGCGCATTCATCGTCTGCTGTTCGACGAAGGCCAGTCGCCGGAAACCGAGCGTGACCACGACTTCAACGACATTCGCATCGCCTATTGAGCGGCCAGGAGGATTACCCGATGAGCCATTCATCATCTGTGCGTGAAGAATTCGAAGTTGTGCTGGAGCCGTTGACCGAAGTGCCGGTCGAGCGTGAACTGTCGCTCGGCACGCGGCTGTGGCAACAGGGCTGGCTGCGTAAAGGCCTGATCCTTATTGTGCTGGCGGTGCTGTGGGAAGTGGTCGCGCGGATTCAGAACAATGATTTGATGCTGCCGAGTTTCCTGCAGACCAGCCACGCGCTGTTCGAGGGTCTGCTCAGTGGTGAGTTGTTGGCCAAGGTGTGGATATCGCTGGTGGTGCTGATCAAGGGCTACCTGATCGGCATCGTTCTGGCGTTTGCCCTGACCACGCTGGCGGTGTCGACGCAATTGGGTCGCGATCTGCTGAGTACGATGACCTCGATGTTCAACCCGCTGCCGGCGATTGCTCTGTTGCCGCTGGCGTTGCTGTGGTTTGGCCTGGGGCAGAACAGCCTGATTTTCGTGCTGGTGCATTCGGTGTTGTGGGCGTTGGCGCTGAACACCTATGCCGGGTTTCTCGGGGTTTCGGACACCCTGCGCATGGCTGGGCGCAATTATGGTCTGAAGGGTTTGCGACTGGTGCTGTTCATCCTGATTCCGGCGGCGCTGCCGTCGATTCTCGCCGGGTTGAAGATCGGTTGGGCGTTTGCCTGGCGCACGTTAATCGCCGCTGAGCTGGTGTTTGGCGCGACCAGTGGCAAGGGTGGGCTGGGTTGGTACATCTTTCAGAATCGCAATGAGCTGTACACCGACAAGGTGTTTGCCGGGTTGGCGGTGGTGATTCTGATTGGCTTGCTGGTGGAGAATCTGGTGTTCGATACGCTGGAGCGGGTGACCGTCAAGCGTTGGGGGATGCAGCGGTAATTTTTGGCGTGACGGCTGGCTCCTTCGCGAGCAGGCTCGCTCCCACATTTGATCTCCTGTGGGCACAGGTTTTATGAACGACTGAAGTCCATTGTGGGAGCGAGCCTGCTCGCGAAGGCGTCTTTGAAGGCGCCGCCAAAGCTGAAGGATGTTTGCTAGCATTGCGCCCAGATCAATCCTGATCAGCCAAGAGTGCTCAGTATGCAACTCCCGGACATGAACCTTCTGGTCGCCCTCGACGCCTTGCTCGACGAGGGCAGTGTGGTCGGCGCCGCACGGCGGATGAACCTCAGCCCGGCGGCGATGAGCCGTACCCTGACGCGAATCCGCGAAGCTATCGGCGATCCGATTCTGGTGCGAGCCGGTCGGGGTCTGGTGCCAACGCCCAAAGCCCTGGAATTACGCGAGCAGGTGCGCGATGTGGTCGAGCAGGCCGCGCTGTTGTTCCGCTCCGCCGACACCGTGGAGCTGGGCACGCTGCGTCGGCGCTTCAGCATCCGCGCCAATGATTTTTTCATTGGCGTTTACGGCGGCAAGCTGTTCGACACCCTCGATCAACTGGCGCCGCACTGCGAGTTGCGCTTTGTCCCGGAAGGCGATGGCGATGATGAAGCCCTGCGAGAAGGGCGCATCGATCTGAGCGTCAGCAATACCCGGCCCGTCACCCCTGAAGTCAAAGTGCAGAACCTGTTTTCTACGCACTTTGTGGGCTTGGTACGCGAAGACCATCCCTTGCTCGACGGCGAAATCACTGCCGAGCGCTATGCCGGGTTTTCCCACATCAGCATGTCGCGCCGCGGCATCGCTCGCGGCCCGATTGATACCGCGCTGAATGCGCTGGGTCTGGAGCGGCGCGTCGCGGTGATCGCGCCGAGTTTCCATGCGGCGATGTTTGCGTTGCCTGATTCCGACCTGATCCTGCCGGTGCCCAAGGAAGCGCTGCTGAGTGTGCGCCGGCTGGGTTTGAAACTGCGTTCGTTCGACCTGCCAATCCCTTTGCCGACGCTGATGCTGACTCAAGCCTGGCATCCCCGATTCGACAAGGATCCCGCGCACCGCTGGCTGCGCGAAACCCTCAAGGCCTGTTGCGACGAAACCTGGCTGGCGGCCCAGCCTTAATCCCCGAGAAAACACAAAACCCTGTGGGAGCGAGCCTGCTCGCGAAAGCGCTGGATCAGTCACCAATGATATTGACTGACCCGACGCCTTCGCGAGCAGGCTCGCTCCCACAAGGGATGTTCATTGTTGTGTCTGGCGCACTTATAACCTGCCAATAAGTCAATTTTCGTCATTGCCAAGCCCGACTAAGATGCTCCGGTATTTTTCCCTCCGGAGTGTGAATTCATGACATCCCTGACGGCAGCAGCGCCCATCGCTGCGGCCAGCCCGGCGAAGGCGGCCACGCCACCGGTGTTCGGGGCGCGGATCATCATTGGCCTGGTCGGCGTGCTGCTGGCGGTGCTGGTGTCGGGCCTCAACGAGATGGTCACCAAAGTGGCCCTGGCCGACATCCGTGGCGCGCTGAGCATCGGTTACGACGAAGGCACCTGGCTGGTTGCCGGTTACACCGCCACCTCGGTCGCGGCCATGGCCTTCGCGCCTTGGTGTTCGGTGACCTTCTCGCTGCGCCGCTTCACCCTCTGCGCGATCGGTCTGTTCACGTTGCTCGGCGTGCTGTGTCCATTCGCGCCGAACTACGAAAGTCTGCTGCTGATGCGCATCCTGCAAGGCCTCGCCGGCGGTGCGTTGCCGCCGATGTTGATGACCGTGGCCCTGCGGTTTCTGCCCGCCAACATCAAGCTTTATGGTCTGGCTGGTTATGCGCTAACGGCGACATTCGGCCCGGGTCTGGGCACGCCGCTGGCCGGTTTATGGACCGAATACGTCGGTTGGCAATGGACGTTCTGGCAGATCATCGTGCCGTGCCTGATCGCCATGGCGATGGTCGCGTGGGGTATTCCGCAGGACCCGCTGCGCCTGGAACGCCTCAAGTCGTTCAACTGGAAAGGCCTGCTGCTGGGCTTTCCAGCGATCTGCATGTTGGTGATCGGTTTGCTGCAAGGCAATCGACTGGACTGGTTCGAGTCGAGCCTGATCTGTGGATTGCTCGGCGCCGGCTCGTTGCTGCTGGTGGCGTTTTTGATCAACGAGTGGTCGCAGCCGATTCCGTTTTTCAAATTGCAAATGCTCGGTATCCGTAACCTGTCGTTCGCGCTGATGACCCTGGCCGGTGTGCTGATAGTTCTGCAGGCGGTGGTGTTGATTCCGTCGAGTTATCTGGCGCAGGTGCAGGGTTATCGCCCGGCGCAGACCGCACCGATCATGCTGATCGCCGCATTGCCGCAACTGATTGCGCTGCCGTTGGTGGCAGCGTTGTGCAACCTGCGCTGGGTCGATTGCCGCTGGGTGCTTGGCATGGGTTTGAGCATGTTGACGCTGTCCTGCCTGGGCGGATCGCTGCTGACTTCAGAATGGATTCGCGACAATTTCTACGTCCTGCAATGGCTGCAGATCTTCGGTCAGCCGATGTCGGTGTTGCCGCTGTTGATGTTGTCCACCGGCAGTATCCAGCCGCAGGACGGGCCGTTCGCCTCCGCGTGGTTCAACACGGTGAAAGGCTTGGCGGCCGTGGTCGCTACCGGGGTGATCGAAGCGCTGACCACCGCGCGTCTGCATTTCCATTCGACCATGTTGGTCGACAGCCTCGGCAATTCACCGCTGGCCGATCGCAGCGATCCGGGCCTCGCCCATCGCCTGCACGAACAGGCCGTGGTGCTGACTTCTTCCGATCTCTACGTGTGCATGGCTGGCGTCGCAGTGGCGTTGATCCTGCTGATTTTCTGGCTGCCGAGGCGGATTTATCCGCCGCGCGCACCGACCTGATTGCTGCACTGAACAATGAAGGTTTTTATGACGACTCAAGCAAAGCAAAAACTTGCGGTAGCCGTGGCGGCCGCGCTGGCCGTAGGCGTACTGGTGTATCTGGCGCTGCCCGGTGTGTTTGGCAAACGTACCCAGCAAAATACCAACGACGCGTTTGTGTCCGCTGATTACACCCTGGTGGTGCCGCGTGTGGCCGGCTTCATCAAGGAAGTGCTGGTGGAAGACAACCAGCAGGTCAAAGCCGGGCAGTTGCTGGCGCTGATCGATGATCGCGATTTGCGTGCGTCGGCTGAAGCGGCGGATGCGCAAACTCTGGTGGCGCGGGCGCAGTTGCAGAACGCCAAGGCGACGCTGGAGCGCCAGACTTCGGTGATCGCTCAGGCGCAAGCCTCGGTAGTCTCGGCCAAGGCGGAAATGGCGTTCGCCCAGCAGGAATTGAATCGCTATAACCACTTGGCGGGCGTTGGCGCCGGCACCGTGCAAAACGCGCAACAGGCGCGCACGCGCATCGATCAGGCCACGGCTCATCTCGACACCGCCACGGCGAAACTGGCGGCGGAGCGCAAGCAGGTCGACATTCTTACCGCTCAGCGTGACGCGGCTGAAGGCAGTCTGAAGCATGCGCAGGCGGCGCTGGAAATCGCCAGTTTCGAACTGTCTTACACACGCATCACCGCGCCGCAGGACGGCATGATCGGCGAGCGTGCGGTGCGCGTCGGCGCCTATGTGACGCCGGGCAGCAAGCTGCTGGCCGTTGTGCCGCTGAAACAGGCTTACGTGGTGGCCAATTTTCAGGAAACACAACTGACTGACGTGCAGCCGGGGCAAGAGGTGCAAGTACGCGTCGACAGCCTAGGTGGTGAAGCGCTGACCGGTCGCGTCGAGAGTATCGCCCCGGCGACTGGCGTGACCTTTGCGGCGGTGAAACCGGATAACGCCACGGGTAATTTCACCAAGGTGGTGCAGCGGATTCCGGTGAAGATCATGCTCGAACCGGGTCAGCCGTTGGCCGAGCGCTTGCGCGTGGGGATGTCGGTGGAAGCGAGTATTGATACCACCAGTTCGGCGATGTCGGTGCGTGAGGTGACTCAGCGATGAGCATTATTGACCGAACCGACGCCTTCGCGAGCAGGCTCGCTCCCACAGGGAAAACGCAATCCAAAATGTGGGAGCGAGCCTGCTCGCGAAGAGGTCAGTGGCAGCAAATCAGTTTGAGTGCCTTGCTAACAGTAAGCCTCACCGCCTGCACCGTAGGACCAGACTTCCAGAAGCCCGAAGCCCCACAAATCGCCGACTGGGCCAAACCCGCCAAGTCCGCCCCCAGTCAAGCCGTCAGCGAACCCCTCAACGAACGCTGGTGGGAAGTCTTCCACGACCCGCAACTCTCCGCGCTCACCCAACGTGCGGTGCAGAGCAACCTCGACCTGCAACTGGCCAGCAGCCGTCTGCAACAAAGCCGCGCCGCGCGCCAGGTGATCACCGCTGACCGTTATCCGAGCACCGCCGCCGCGGGCAGTTACGCGCGCAAACGCAACAGTGGCGAGGGTCTGAACGATCCGTCCGGACACAACGGCGATTCAGCTTTCAATCTGTGGGACGCCGGCTTCTCCGCCTCATGGGAACTGGATTTCTGGGGCCGCGTGCGCCGCGAAACCGAAGCCGCCGACGCCAACCTCGAAGTCGCCGAAAACGACCGCCGTGGCGTGTTGCTTACTGTGCTTGCTGATACCGCACAAAACTACATTCAGTTGCGCGGCGTGCAGAACACTCGCGCGGTCACCGAGCAGAACCTCGATGTCGCCCGGCACAGCCTCAAGCTCTCGCAATTGCGTCTGGCCGACGGCGTGGCGACGGACCTCGACGTCGCCGAAGCCGCCGCACAAGTCGCAGCTATCGAGTCGCGGCTGCCCGCGCTGGAACAGCGTCAATCGCAGTTGATCAACGCCATCAGCCTGCTGATGGGCGAACCGCCACAGGCCCTCGCAAAAGAGTTATCCACCGACGCCGCCGTGCCGCAGTCGCCGCTGCAAGTCGCCATCGGCCTGCCGTCGCAACTGGCCGAACGCCGCCCGGACATCCGCCAGGCCGAAGCGCGACTGCACGCGGCCACCGCCAACATCGGCGTGGCCAAGGGCGATTTTTATCCACGCATCACCCTGTCCGGCAACCTCGGCTCGCAAGCCATGCAACTCAGCGATTTCGGCTCCTGGGGTTCGCGTGCCTTTGGCATCGGCCCGCAATTCAGCCTGCCGCTGTTCGACGGCGGACGCCTGCGCGGCGTGCTGCAATTGCGTGAAGCGCAGCAGCAGGAAGCGGCCATCGCCTACCAGCAGACCGTGTTGCGCGCCTGGCATGAAATCGACGATCAGTTGACCGCTTACAACGCCAGCCAGCGCCGCCGCGACAGCCTTGCAGAAGCCGTACGTCAGAACCAGATCGCCTTGCGCACCGCGCAACAGCAATACGTCGAAGGCGTGGTCGATTTCGTCAACGTTCTCACCGTGCAAGGCGCACTGCTGGCAACGCAGGAGCAATGGGTGGAGAGCTCCACCGGCGTGTCG
The DNA here is from genome assembly GCF_032613195.1 of Pseudomonas sp. P108. Lineage (NCBI taxonomy): Bacteria > Pseudomonadati > Pseudomonadota > Gammaproteobacteria > Pseudomonadales > Pseudomonadaceae > Pseudomonas > Pseudomonas sp. P108. The sequence continues at coordinate 180,498 of NZ_CP126691.1, forward strand.
CTGGCCATGGTCGGGCTGTACAAGGCCTTGGGCGGCGGTTGGCAATCGGTGTATCCAGAGGCGAAAATCGCCGCCGGGTTGCCGGGTGTCGTGAAAGCGCCAACCGGCATCGACGGTTCCGCCGTGGCTGACCTAAAGTGATGGGCAGGTTGGCGCGTCATACTCTCGTGGCGCTGCGGCGCGGCAAGAGGAAGCGATGGCGGTCAACAGAGTCACGCCAATGGGCGACACGCAAGATCCGTTTGCCGCGCCCGGTTCCTGGTTCGGCAGCCTGCGTTGGGTGCGCTGGGTAAAAAATCACTGGCTGTGGCCAATTCTGGCGCTGGCCGCGTTCGTGCGTTTTTATGACCTGACGGCGGCGGCGATCTGGGGCGATGAAGGCTCCAGCCTGCTGCTGGCGCGCTACTCGCTGAGTGAAATCTGGCAACACGCTGCATTCGATGTGCATCCGCCGCTGTACTTCATGCTCTTGCATGGCTGGATCGGGTTGTTCGGGGACGGCATCTTTGCGCTCCGCTGTCTCAGTGCGCTGGCCGGCATTACGGCGGTCGGACTGGGCATTTGGCTGGTGGACCGTCTGGCCACTCGACGCGCCGCGTTTATCGCCGGATTGTTGCTCGCACTGCTACCGACCGCGGTGCGTTACAGCCAGGAAGTGCGCATGTACGCGCTGCTCGGTGCGCTGCTGCTCGCCGCGAGCCTGGCGCTGGTCTACTGGATCCGGCGCCCGCAACGCCGTGACTATCTCGTGGTTTACGTGGTGTTGATGAGTGCGGCGTTCTACACCCATTATTTCGCCGTGATGGCCGCACTGTGTCACTGGGTTTATCTGCTCGGCATTCGCGTGCAGCGCGGTTATCGCTTCCGGCATATCCAGCGCGCGGACTGGTGGTTGGCGAATCTGGCAATCGGCGTGCTGTATCTGCCCTGGTTGCCAAAACTGCTCGACTTGATGCAGCACATGCAACAACTCGAAGTCGGCGGCGATGTCGGTTGGGAGCCAGCGGTGACGCTGGGTTCGCTGCCGTCGATGATCTGGTCATGGCTGATTCAGGACGATGGCGAGAGTCTGCCGCTGCTGGTCTTTGGCGCGCTGCCGTTGGCACTGCTGGTGCTGGCAGTTGTCGCCGTCATGCGCGATCGCAGTGTGTCGCGCGGCAGCATTCTGCTGGCGCTGTACACCGGTCTGCCGCTGTTGCTGGTGTATCTGGTTTCGTTCATTACGCCAGTGTTCATCGAGCGTTATCTGACGGCGTACGCCCTCGGCCTGCCGATGCTGACGGCGTTGGCGATCGACCGTTTGTACAACCGCGTGCGGATGTTGGCATTGGCGGTGCTGCTGTCGTTGATCGCTGTGGAACTGGTCGGCGTGAACAACAACGCCACGGTCGACAGTCATGATCAGCTCGACACGGTAGTGACGTACGTCAATCAGCATTTCCTGCCCGGTGACCGCATCGTCACCAGCGACATGCTCTGGTATCTGAGCTACGTCTACTACGATCGCACCGGGGCGCAGGTGCGCCTCTTCACGCCACCGAAAGCCGATGGCCAATCGACGCGGCCAAATGAGTACGGGTTCGGCACGCTGGTGACGAGTGATGTCTATTTGAACAGCCTGACGGAGCTGCCAGCCGGAGGCCGGGTCTGGCTGGTCGGAACCGTCGACGAGCCACAAGAGTTCTCACCGCTACCCGCAACCTGGCAGCCCAGCGCTGAAGTCCATGCGGGCGGGATGCAAGCACGCTTGTTCGTGCCCAAACCTGCGGGTGAATAGGCGGGTCAGGATTTCCCCGACAAATCCGCCATGCCCTTGAGCAATTCAATCGGCAACGGAAAGACAATCGTCGAACTCTTGTCACCGGCAATCGAACTCAAGGTCTGCATATAGCGCAACTGCATCGCCCCGGGCTGGCGACCGAGCATTTCTGCTGCTTGCATGAGTTTTTCCGAAGCCTGCAATTCGCCTTCGGCGTGGATCACCTTGGCCCGCCGCTCGCGCTCGGCTTCAGCCTGTTTGGCAATCGCCCGCACCATCGATTCGTTGAGGTCGACATGCTTGATTTCGACGTTGGCGACCTTGATGCCCCAGGCATCGGTCTGCGCATCGAGCACTTGCTGGATATCGATGTTCAACTGCTCGCGTTCGGCCAGCAGTTCATCCAGTTCATGCTTGCCGAGCACCGCACGCAGGGTGGTCTGGGCTAACTGGCTGGTAGCGGAAAGATAGTCCTCGACCTGAATAATCGCCTTTTGCGGGTCGAGTACGCGGAAATACAGCACGGCATTGACCTTGACCGACACGTTGTCGCGGGTGATCACATCTTGCGGCGGCACATCGAGAACCACCGTGCGCAGGTCGACCCGAACCATTTGCTGGACCACCGGAATCAGCAGGATCAGCCCCGGGCCTTTGACTTGCCAGAAGCGGCCGAGCTGGAACACCACGCCGCGCTCGTATTCACGCAGGATGCGGAACGTCGAGCCGGCGAGAACAATCACCAACAGCAGCAGCGCAACAAAACCGATTTGCAGACCCATGATCACTCTCCGAGCGGTGCCGCGTCAGTCGCGGCCACTTGCAGCAACAATCCCTTGCGACCCACCACGCGCACCGATTGCCCGGTGTGCAGCGGAGTGGCGCTGAGCACTTGCCAGCGCTCACCTTGCAGTTGCACCCAGCCATTACGGGCATCGCCCGGTTGCACCGTGGTGATCGCGGTGACACTGCCGAGCAGGCCGGCATCGCCACTGACCGCGTGGCGGGGGCGGGTTTTCAGGGCGCGAATCAGCAGCGCAATCAACAACAGAGCGCTGATCAGGCCAAGGCCGATCATCATCGGCACCGGCAACTCGGCGTTGCTCAGAATCAGCGCGCCGATGACGAACATGATGATCCCGCCCAAGCCAATGACGCCGTAATTGGGCAGTGCAGCTTCAGCGATCAGAAATACGATACCCAAGGTGATCAGCCACAAACCGACCGGACTCATCGGCGGCAATGAAGTGTCGGCAGCGAGGGTTGAACCGCTGATCAGCAGGAGCAAGGCAAGCGCACAACATCGGCTGTTCACGTGACCCTCCGTGAGCGTCATGTCTGTAATTACAGTCTAGTTGAGGGTTGCGCTGGCTGAGTTTTGATCAATGAGCGGATGTGTCCAGTGGGCGGAATTCTCTGCACCAACCCCTCGCCGAACTAGACTCAAAGACACGGCAACCACCGTTCAGCGCGACACCGAGGTGCATCATGCGCATGGCAAGAAAAGTACAGAGCAGCCTGAACCGGGCGCACTGCGAATACGACGTCGTCGCTCATCGGCATTCATCGAGCAGCCTGGAAACCGCACGGGTCGCCGGGGTGCCTGCCGAGCGGGTGGCCAAATCGATCATCCTCGACGACCACCATGGGCATTACCTGATGGCCGTGCTCCCGGCCAGCCGTCACCTGGACCTGAGCAAAGTGCGCACCAGCGGCGAATGGCAACTGACCCGCGAAAGCAATCTGGCGCACATTTTCGATGATTGCGAACGCGGCGCGGTGCCGCCGCTGGGTGGCTCTTATGGCCTGGACATGGTCATCGACCCGTTGCTGACGCGGCAGAAGGATATTTATCTGGAGGCGGGCAACCACAACTATCTGCTACACATGAGCATGCCGGAGTTTCTGAAAATGGTGCCGCATGCCGAGGTGCGGGAGTTGAGTGATTAGGTTTCGTGGCGCCGGCACTGACGCCTTCGCGAGCAGGCTCGCTCCCACAGGTTGATCGCATTCCCCTGTGGGAGCGAGCCTGCTCGCGAATAATCTTCCAAACACCCCATTCATCAAGGAATTGCTCAATGGAAAGCCCAACGCACAGCTTGCCATCCCTGTTCAAACAACTCGGCCTTCCCGACGATCCGGTCAACATCGACAAATTCATCGCCACCCATTCCCCGCTCAAACCCAAACTGCATTTGGCTGATGCGTTTTTCTGGACGAAGAGCCAAGCGGATTTTTTGCGTGACGAGATTTTGGATGACGCCGATTGGGCGGAGGTGGTGGATCAGTTGGATGTGTTGTTGCGTAAGGGCAGAAGTGTGTAAAAAAAATTGTAGGAAAAGGCTGTAATGTAAAAAAAACATGCGCGATGTAAAAAAAACTGGGCTTTAATCGTCGCAGTGAATTTTTTATGTGGACGATGACGATGCCAACTGTTGGATATGCCCACCTGCGTGATGCGCTGAAGCTTAATGCATTTGCCCCCAAGCGCATTGCGATGATCAAACCGGTTACCCGGATTACCTTGATCGGTGAGTGTCTAGCGGTTCCAAACGGCGTCGCGCCGGCACAGGGTTCGACACTTGAGCACATCTTGTTTGCTCTGAAGCATGAGGGAATAAACCTGTGCATTCTTGCTCAGGCGCTTGAAACCGTTGAAGCGGACGAGTTGCTAGGTGAGTTGAGCCGATCACCTAACGGGGTATTTATCCGCAAAGCCTGTTTTCTTTGGGAAAGTTTCACGGGCAAACAGCTGGAATATTCCGTACCGGTTCGGGGCAACGTTGTCGCTTTGTTTGATCCCAAGCGTTATGTCACCGGGCCTGCAATTCGAAATAGTCGTTGGCGGGTAGATTTTAACGGGTTGGGGTCAATGCGTTACTGCGCCACAGTCGAGCGTACGACGGAGCTGCAGGCGCTGCTTGATCTGGACATCCTTGGTCGAGCCCAGGCTTTTATGGCTACGTTGCCGCCGGAAATGATGGATCGGGCAATCAATTGGGCCTATCTGCATGAGACCCGCGATTCTTTTGCTATTGAGAAAGAAGAGCCCAACGAAGAAAAGTCGCGTCGTTTTGTTCGGCTTCTCCGCCAAGCCCATGAGCGAACAGAGTTGAGCGAAGACTATTTGGTCGAGTTGCAGAACAGTACGGTTTCCAATCCTTTCGATAAAGCTGTGCTTTTCCGTCATGAACAGAACCATTTACACAACGGCTTGAGAGGCGCAGCTGGCGTCAGCTATGTCCCGCCTCCACCGCAATTGTGCAGGGAGTTGATGGACGAGTTGATGAGTTTTGCCAATCACTCAGCCAAGCAGGTTGAACCGTTGATAGCTGCAGCGGTTGTGGCTTTCGGGTTTGTCTTTCTTCACCCGTTCATGGATGGCAATGGTCGACTTTCACGTTTCCTGATTCACCAGACGCTTTGCCACTCTGGCGCTCTAAAAAATGGTTTGTTGTTACCGGTTTCCGTAGCGATGAAACACGAAGAGTCTGGCTATCTCGAAGCGTTAAAGGAGTTCTCGAAACCAGCAAGAGAGTTCTGGAATGTCACTTGGCTGGACGCTGATCAGATGGCTTTCGATTTTATTGGGCACGACTCGATCTATCGATTCTGGGACGGGACTCAATGTGCAGAATTTACCTTGCAGATGGCCTTGCGAGCATTGGAAGTGGAGCTGCGCGAGGAGACCGAGTTTCTTGAAAAATACGACTACGTCATCAAAGAGGTGAATGGGCGTTTTGACGTACGGGGGAGCGACCTCTCGAAATTGGTAATGATGTGTCTGGACAACGGTGACAAAGTTTCAAAGCATCGACGTAAGCAGTTCCAGTTCAGCGTGCCGGAGGAGGTTTTCGATTTCATTGAGCAGATTGCGGGTGATTTCGATTCGGTAGGCTAACCCTGAACAGGCAATTTGTTTCAAAACTTGACTGAAATTCCCCTCCAATGCGATATTGATAGTTAGCAAACTAACAGTGTGCATTTCCCCGTGCCGAACGATCTCGACGCTCTCCAGATGAACATCAGCAGTGCCATGGTGGTGGCCGCCAGGCATTGGCGGAAGATCTGCCAGACCACGCTGGTCAACTATGGAATCTCCGAAGCCTGCGCCGTCCCGCTGCTAATGATCGGGCGTCTGGGCGAGGGCGTGCGCCAGGTGCAAGTGGCGCAGGCGGCCGGGATGGAGAGTCCGTCGCTGGTGCGTCTGCTCGATCAGCTCTGCCATTCCGGCTACGTCTGCCGCACCGAAGATGCCCAGGATCGCCGCGCCAAATGCCTGAGCCTGACCGACACCGGGCGTGAACTGGTGCAAGCGGTCGAGATCGAACTGGTGCGCTTGCGTCACGAGGTGCTCGAAGGCATCGAGCAAAGCGATCTGGAAGCTACGCTTCGGGTACTCAGAGCTTTTGAGGCGGCCAACCCGCCATGGGTGGTTAATTCTTGAACGGTTTTTTCTCCGGCATTCCGCCAGCCCGCGACTGGTTCTACGGGGTGCGGACTTTTGCAGCGTCGATGATTGCGCTGTACATCGCCTTGCTCATGCAAATGCCGCGTCCGTATTGGGCGATGGCCACGGTGTATATCGTCTCCAGTCCGTTTCTCGGGCCGACCAGTTCCAAGGCGCTGTACCGTGCCATCGGTACTTTTCTCGGTGCGGCAGCGGCGGTTTTTTTCGTGCCGATGTTCGTCCAGAGCCCGTATGTGCTGGTGGTGGTCATTGCGCTGTGGACGGGGATTTTGTTGTTCCTGTCCCTGCAACTGCGCACGGCCAACAACTATGCATTGATGCTCGCCGGTTACACCCTGCCGCTGATTGCCTTGCCGGTGGTGGATAACCCGCTGGCGGTGTGGGACGTGGCGGAAGCGCGGACCGAAGAGATTTTCCTCGGCATCGCCGTTGCCGCCGTGGTCGGTGCGATGTTCTGGCCGCGTCGCTTGGCGCCAGTGTTCAACGACGCTGTGAGCAAGTGGTTCGCCGACGCGACGACCTACAGCCTGAAATTCCTCAGCCGCGACGTGCAGCCCGAGGAAGTCACCGCGCTGCGCATGGCCATGGTCGCCAACTTCAACAGCCTTGAATTGATGATCGGCCAGTTGCCCCACGAAGGCGCGCGACCGCAAACCGTGCGCAACACCAAGGAATTGCGCGGGCGCATGATTCATCTGTTGCCGGTGATCGATGCGCTGGAAGATTCGCTCTACGCCCTCGAACGGCGCACGCCGGAACTGGTGGAAAAATTCGCACCGCTGCTGGCCGCGACCCGCGAATGGCTTGCTCATCAGGACGCCGATCTCGACCGCTGGCAAGCCCTGAAAGGTCAGCTCGAAGCCCAGCAGCCGAGCATCGAGGCACTTGAGGATCGCAGGCAGTTGCTGTTCTCAAATTCGATTTATCGCCTCGGCGAATTCATCGATCTGTGGCAAGACTGTCGCAGTCTGCAGGACGCGATTCTTTGCGAACGCCAGGACAGCTGGCGCGCGGTGTATCGCCACTGGCGCCTGGGTCGGCTCACCCCGTTTATCGATCGTGGGCTGATGCTCTACTCGGCGGCCTCGACCGTTCTGGCGATCATCACTGCCTCGGTGCTGTGGATTCTGCTCGGCTGGCCGGACGGCGGTAGCGCAGTGATTCTCGCCGCGGTGGCCTGTAGCTTTTTCGCCTCGATGGACGACCCGGCACCGCAGATTTACCGGTTCTTTTTCTGGACCGGCATGTCGGTGTTGTTCGCCAGCCTTTATCTGTTTCTGATACTGCCCAACCTGCATGATTTCCCGATGCTGGTGCTGGCGTTTTCCATCCCGTTCATCTGCGTCGGCACGCTGACGGTGCAGCCGCGGTTCTTCCTCGGCATGCTGCTGACGCTGGTCAACACCTCCTCATTCATCAGTATTCAGGGGGCTTACGACGCGGACTTTTTTGCCTTCGTGAACTCCAACCTCGCGGGTCCGTTAGGGCTGTTGTTCGCGTTTATCTGGACGCTGGTCGCACGCCCGTTCGGTGCCGAACTGGCGGCGAAACGCCTGACCCGCTTCAGCTGGAAAGACATCGTCCACATGACCGAGCCGGCCAACCTTGCCGAACACCGCAAATTGGGCGTGCAGTTGCTCGATCGACTGATGCAGCACCTGCCGCGTCTGGCCCTGACCGGCCAGGACACCGGCATTGCCATGCGCGAAGTGCGTGTGGGCCTGAACCTGCTCGATTTGCTCGCCTACACCCCACGGGTGACCGGCGCGCCGAACGCGCTGTTGCAGCAAGTGGTCAGTGAAGTCGGCGAGTATTTCCGCGCCTGCCTCAAGGCTGGCGAACGCTTGCCGGCGCCAGCGCCGTTATTGATGACCCTCGATCGCACTCGCCGCGCACTCAATGGCCACGGCGACGATGAAACCCGTCTGAACCTGTTGCATGCCTTGAGCGGTTTGCGTCTGGCGTTGTTGCCCGGCGTCGAATTCGTCTCCAGTGCCGACTCCGAAGAACCGCTGCCCGATGGAGCGCCCCTATGATCGGTGATCTGGACATCAGCGGCATTTTCCTGCCGACCCTGCTGGTGTTGATGGGCATCACTTATGTGCTGTTTTTACTGGTGCATGCCGTGCTTACGCGCGTGCACTTTTACCGTCTGGTCTGGCACCGGGCATTGTTCAACGTGGCCCTCTACGCGGTACTGCTGTACGGCGTGGACTCACTCAGTCGATACCTGATGACATGAAAAAACCGTTTTTGACCATCGGTCGCGTGGTACTGACCCTGCTGATCGTGACTTTTGCCGTTGTTCTCGTCTGGCGTATGGTGATGTATTACATGTTTGCGCCGTGGACCCGTGACGGCCACATTCGCGCCGACATCATCCAGATCGCTCCGGACGTTTCCGGGTTGATCCAACAGGTTGAAGTGAAAGACAACCAGTTGATCAAGCGTGGCCAGGTGCTGTTCAGCATCGACCAGGATCGCTTCAAACTGGCCCTGCGTCAGGCCAAAGCGGCTGTCGCCGATCGCGAAGAAACCCTCGCCCAGGCCCAGCGCGAAGCCAAACGTAACCGTGGCCTCGGCAACCTGGTGCCGGCCGAACAGCTGGAAGAAAGCCAATCGAAGGTTGCCCGCGCGCAATCGGCACTGGCCGAAGCCATGGTCACCGTGGACAGTGCTCAGCTCAACCTCGACCGCTCAGTGATTCGCAGCCCGGTGGACGGTTACGTCAACGACCGCGCGCCGCGTCCACAGGAATTCGTTACCGCCGGGCGTCCGGTGCTGTCGGTGGTCGACAGTAATTCGTTTCACATCGACGGCTATTTCGAAGAGACCAAACTCGACGGCATTCATGTTGGCCAGTCGGTGGATATCCGCGTGATCGGCGACCGCGCCAAACTGCGTGGGCATGTCGAAAGCATCGTCGCCGGCATCGAAGACCGCGACCGCAGCAGCGGCAGCAACCTCTTGCCGAACGTTAACCCGGCGTTCAGCTGGGTGCGGCTGGCGCAGCGGATTCCGGTGCGGATTGCTTTTGACGATGTGCCGGAAGACTTCCGCATGATCGCCGGGCGCACTGCCACGGTATCCATTATCGATGACGCAAAAATCGACGATAAAAAGCAGGAGCCCGCGCAATGAGCAGGGCGCTGATGATCGCCGGGTTGGGCGTGATGCTCTCGGCCTGTCAGATGGTCGGGCCGGACTATCACGTGCCTGAGGATGCGGCGGTGCAGCGCAAGGATTTTCAGGGTGAACTGGCCGTGGCCGGCAAACCTGTAGTTTCGGCGCCGGTGCCGGCGGACTGGTGGCGGCTGTATAAAGATGCGCGGCTGGATCAACTGGTGCAGCAGGCCATGGCCTCCAACACCGATTTGCGCGTCGCGGCGGCGAACCTGCAACGGGCTCGCGCTCAGGTCGATGAGGCCGAAGCCGCGGGCGGCTGGAGCGCAGGTGTGAAGATGGGCGCGCAGCGTTTGCAAGAGTCTGGTCAGGCATTCTTGCTGCCGGAAAAAGTCCCGGTCGATAACGTCGGCGACATCGGCATCAGCGCTTCTTATCAGTTCGATCTGTGGGGCACCTTGCAGCGTGGCATCGAAGGCGCAAAGGCCAATGCCGACGCGACCCAGGCCGCGGCAGACACGGCGCGGATCACCTTGGTGGCGGACGTGGTTCGCGCTTACACCCAAGTCTGCGCGGCCAACGAAGAACGGGAGATCGCCCAGCACTCTCTCGACCTGCAATCGCAAAGCACCACGCTGATCCAGCGACTGCGCGACGCCGGTCGTGGTGACGAAACCCAGGTCACCCGTTCGCAAACCCAGTTCAAATCCCTGCGCGCCGACTTGCCGCGTTATGAGGCCGCGCGTCAGGCCGGGCTGTTCCGTTTGTCGATGTTGCTGGCGAAACCGGTTGATCAGTTGCCCGCCGGCACCGCGACCTGCGCCGAGTTGCCGAAAATCGCCCAACTGGTGCCGGTCGGCGATGGCGCTGCGCTGCTCAAACGTCGCCCGGACATTCGCCAGGCCGAACGTCGTCTGGCCGCTTCGACCGCCGGGATCGGCGTCGCCACGGGCGAGTTGTATCCGGACATCAGTATCGGCGCGACCATCGGCACTGTTGGTCTCATCGATGACTTGGGTGATCCGTCGACCAACCGCTGGGGCTTTGGCCCGTCGCTGAGCTGGAAGGTACCGACCAACGGCGCCCGCGCGCGAATCCGCGAGGCAGAAGCGGCGACCCAAGGCGCCTTGGCGCACTTCGACGGCGTGGTGCTCAACGCCATTCGCGAAACCCAGACCGGCCTCGCTCAGTACACCGCACTACTTCAGCGGCGCGACGCACTGGCCGATGCCGAGCAATCGGCGAAACTGGCCGCAGACCAGACCCACCGCTTCTTCCAGGCCGGCCGCGAGTCGTTCCTGGCTGACCTGCAAGCAACCCGCACCTACACCGATGTGACCGCGCAATTGGCCGCCGCCAACACCCAGGTTGCGATGAGCCAGATCGATTTGTTCCTCGCTTTGGGCGGCGGCTGGGAAAGCGGACGAACGCACGCGACAAGCGCCAGCAAACCCTGAGGCCGTTGCTATGCTTTGAAGTGTTGAAGGGGCGCCCCGTGCACAGCGCCCCTTCAGCGCACATTGCTAGCGCTGGTCTAGGGGAAACCAATAATGAAAAACCCTTACGCTCTCGGCTTCTGGTGCGCCTTGGTAGCGTTGGTGCTGCTCTCGGCCACTTATTTCTACGGCATCATGCTGGCTCATCAGATCGACAAGGCCATGGTCTTCCTCGACAGCGCCGTCGCGCTGATCGCGGTCATGGCAATCGTCGTCGTGGCCTGGGCGTCGCTCCAGGTGCAACGGGTCAAGAAGCGACAACTCGAACAAGGCAAGACTCTGGTGCTGATCTGGGACACCAAAGTCGCCCTGCGTCGGGTCGAAACCGTGTTCGACCGGTATTTCTGGGGCAGTTACTGGCAACCGGGGCGCACCTTCGCTGAAGTCATGGGCGAACTCACCGGCACGCCGCTGGAAAAAAGTCTCGAAGCGTTGAAAAAGCAGTGTCTGGAACTCGACAAGCAGATTGATGGCGAGGGCTGGCACTGGCTCAACAATGCCCGGGAATTGTCCGATGTCGCCACGGCTATGGCCCGTGAACGCTATCAACTGGATTTCTGCGATCCGCGCGCCGACGGGCCGGGCGGGGCGGTGATTGATCGGGACTTTGAAGTGCTGGTGTACACCTGGACCGCGCGGCTGAAAAGCTTTGATCATCAGCTCGATGAGATCGAGGTTCAGTATTCCTGATCTCTGCTGAATCATCTGGCCCCTTCGCGAGCAGGCTCGCTCCCACAGGTACAGTGTTGTCCTTGTGGGAGCGAGCCTGCTCGCGAAGGCGGACTGAAAAACACCGAAACTCTTCCCGCCTGTCGACTGTCCACAATTCCTATAGACACTCTTTAACCTTTAAACATTGGGCCAGCTCACGCGCCCGGTGCTAATCTCCACCGCTGAATTCAGCGCAGTCGAGCCGCGACCCGGTCACGGGTTCAGGGAAGACGACGACACTCACAGCCACGGAAATCGATCAGGTCATTCATGAATAAATCAGCAGGCGTGCTCCTCGGAATTGTTGTTGCCATCGGCGCGATCAGCGCAGGCGGGGCCTGGTACACCGGGACCAAGATCGAAGGCGTGCTGAACAACGCCGTCACCAACGCCAACCAAGAGCTGCAAACCGCGATGGCCGGCTCCAACGGCACCGCATCGCTGGAGCTGGTGTCGCTGGAACGCCACACCTTCACCAGCACCGCGCACTACCGCCTCAAAGGTGAAGGCGAGATGTTCGGTGATGCGCCGGTCGAACTGCTGTTCGTTGACCACATCGAGCACGGACCGCTGCCGTTCTCGCGTCTGGTTTCGCTGAAATGGCTGCCAGTCATGGCTACCAGCAACTACGAGCTGGAAAAGAACCCGGCCACCGAGAAGTGGTTCGCCGCCACCAAGGGCGCCGCGCCGCTCAAAGGCGTGACCAGCATCGGCTACGACGAATCCACCACCAGCACCCTCGACCTGCTGCCGTTCGAAACTGCGCTGGATGAGCAGTCGAGCCTGAAGTTCTCCGGCCTGACCATGAATATCTCTGCTAATGCCAAAGCGCAGAAGGTCAAGGCGGACGGCTACATGGACAACCTGAAACTGGTCACCGTTGCTGAAGATCAGGCGCCGGTGCAGGTCGAACTCAACGGTCTGACCCTGGCCAGCAACCTCGCCAAGAGCAGCTACGGCTACTACACCGGGGAAAACACCCTGGTGCTGACCAACAGCAAAACCACCTTCGGCACCAAGCAGTCGGTGCTCGGTGTGAAGAACTTCGAAATGAAGAACCTCACCGAAGAAAACGGCAGCAATGCCTCGGGTCGTGCGGACTACAAGATTGGCGAAGTCAGCCTCAATGACAAGAAAGTCGGCTCGGCGAACATGGCCATGAGCCTGAAAAACCTCGACATCCCGTCGACGATGTCACTGATGCAGATCTACCAGACCAAACTGCAGCCTTATGAAAAAGCTGCCGCCGAGGCTGCAGCCCAGGGCTTGCCAGCGCCAGAGCTGAACCTGACCGAAGCGGAAAATGCGCAGGTCAAAGCCGATCTGCAAAAACTGCTGGCCGCCGGCCCACAGTTTGCGCTGGAAAATCTCTCGTTCAACACCGCCAATGGCGAGAGCAAGGCCAATCTGGTGATCGACCTGACCAAACCGCAATCGATGGATCTGCCGCCGGATCAGTTGGGCAAACAACTGATCGCGTTGCTGGATCTGAATATTCAGGTATCGAAGCCGATGCTGGTCGATCTGCTCAGCGTGCAGGCGCAGCTGGACGGTCAGACCGATGCCAAAGCCATCGTCGATCAATCCAAGGAAGCGGCCGATATGTTCGCGGGCATGGCGGTTGGTTCGCAGTTGGCCGTCGTCGACGGTACCAACGTGGTGACCAAGCTGCATTACGCCGCCAATCAGGTCGAATTCAACGGCCAGAAGATGACCGTCGAGCAGTTCGTCGGCTTCCTGATGAGCAAGTTCGCCGGCGTCACGCAAGTGCAGTAATCCTGCGTTCTTGATAGCAACGCCCGGCCTCTGTATCGCACAGACGCCGGGCGTTTTGCTGTCTGGCGTTCGGGTTTTCGGCTGAACCGCCAGCACGATTCTGAACAATTATTGTGTTCTGGATATTGCTCTGCGCTTGCGTGCAAAACTGCCTGACTAAGCTTGGCCGTTGCATGTGCATTGGCGGCCACCGTTACGAAAGGGCAAGGAGGGCATTGCGACCCGGCTGGCCATGTAAGGATGCTGACGAATGCCGCGGATTGATGTTCCCGTATTACATCGTGGTTTACGCCCTTTGTTTCGAGTCGCGCTGTGCAGCCAGTTGCTCTGGCCGGCGCTCGCGTTTGCCGACACACCCTATGATCAGATGGTGCGCGACGCCCGTGCCGGGCAAACCACGCCGGCGCTAACGGTTTTGCGTCAGGTGCCGCCCGGCCAGTCGACCACCGGGCAGATCAGCGATCACCTGCAGATCGCCAGTTGGGCCGGACTCGACGCCGAAGTGGTGCAGGTCTATGAAACCCAGGGCCGCGACCGCGTCCTGCCGGTTCAGGCGCTGACCGCCACTGCGCGCGCCTACCGCAACCTCAAACGCTGGGATCAGGCGACTCAGGTCTACAACAAGGCTTTGGCGTTGGAGCCGGATAACGCCGACCTGCAACTGGGCCTGGCCCTTACTCACGCGGATGCTGGCAAACCCGACGAAGCGGTGAGCCGCGCCAAAGCACTGGTGGCGGCCAAACCTGATGATCCTTCCCGTCGTCTGGCGCTGGGCTACGCGTTGACCCGCGCCGGCAAACAGTACGACGCCCTGTTCGAATACGATCAGGCCTTCAAGCGTGCCGGCAGCAAACCGGAAGTCGCCCGCGAATATGTGGTCGCCCTGCAGAAGGCGCGTCTGCCGGAACCGGCGTTGCGTCTGGCCAATCAGCGTCCGGGCCTGATCGATCCGGTGACCCTGCGTCGCCTCGAAGGCGATCTGGCCGCCGAGCGCGTGCGCCTCGCCGAACTCGCCACCCGCAGTGAAAAAGAACGCTACGTCATCGCCGATCGCGCGCTGGCCGACTACGACAAACTGCTCGCCACCTGGACAACGGACGCCACGGCTCACGACGACGTGATTCGCTGGCGCATCGATCGCATGGGCGCGCTCAAGGCCCGGGCGCGCACCGCCGACGTCATCACTGAATACCAGAAGCTGCAAGCCGAGGGCGTGAGGATTCCGACCTATGCCCTGCGCTGGGTGGCCGCGTCTTATCTGGATCAGCGTGAGCCGGAAATCGCCACCGACCTGTATCGCCAAGTGCTGGCGGCGCCGGACGCCGATGTCGGCGACCGACTCGTAGACACCACAGCGCTGTACTACTCGCTGCTGGAAAGCGACCGCGCTGATGAGGCGCGCAAAGTCGCCGAAGACGCCGCCAAATCCCAGCGCCCGCGTGTCGAACTCAAGGGCTTGCCGATCGGCAACCCCAATGATGAATGGATGGACGCCCAGCAACTGGCCGCGCAGGCCGGCACTTACAGCGCTGACTTGCCCCATGGCGAGGAGCGCTTGCAGACGCTGGTCGATCAGGCGCCGGGTAACGTCGGTTTGCGTCTGGCTCAGGCCGATTTATACCTGGCCCGTAACTGGCCGCGCCGCGCAGAAATGCAGCTCAAGGAAACCGAGAGCATGGTGCCACGCGCCATGGGCCTGGAAATTGGCCAGGCCCACACCGCGATGGAATTACAGGAATGGCGGCAAATGGATGCGCTGACCGACGACGTCGTCGCACGTTATCCGGATAACCGCCAGGTACAGCGTCTGGCCCGCGAGCGCGAAGTGCATGACATGTCCGAGCTGCGCGTCGAAGCCTACGGCGGCAAGGCCAACGGTGGCGGCAGCGGCGATGCTGGCGCCGTCAGCGGCAGCCGCGATTTCGGCATCCAGACCACCCTGTACAGCCCGCCGATCGATGAAGACTGGCGCGTGTTCGCCGGGGCCGGGTATGCCACCGGCGACTTCGCCGAAGGCACCGGGCACCACCGCTTTCAGCGAGTCGGCCTGGAACGCCGCACTCGTGACATGACCCTTGAAGCCGAAGTGTCCAATCACGATTACGGTTTCGGCGACAAACAGGGTGCGCGGCTGGCGATCGCCCGTGACATCAACGATCACTGGCAGTACGGCGGCAGCCTTGAATACCTCTCGGCAGAGACGCCGCTGCGCGCGCTCAACAGTGACATCAAGGCCAACGGCGGCAGCGGTTTCATTCGCTGGCGCGCCAATGAAAGTCGCGAGTGGCGCCTGTCGGTGAGCCCGTCGCACTTCAGTGACGGCAACAACCGCGTCGAAGCCTTGCTCACCGGGCGCGAGGGCGTCTACAGCGCGCCGAACGTGCAGGTTGATGCGGGACTGGAAGTCGGCACCAGCCACAACTCCAAGTCCGATGACGTGCCGTACTTCAACCCAAAATCCGACTTCAGCGTGATGCCGCTGGTCAACGTCAATCACGTGCTCTACCACCGCTACGAAACGGCCTGGAGCCAACAATTTCAGGCCGGTGCGGGCACGTACAGCCAGCGTGAGCACGGCACCGGCGGCATGGCTTTGCTCGGTTACGGCCAGCGCTATGCCTGGAACGACGTGTTCGAGGTGGGCGGTTTGCTCAGTGTGATCAACCGGCCCTACGACGGGGATCGGGAGACCGATCTGCGTCTGCTCGTCGACCTCACTTTCCGCTTCTAGAAGAGTTTGAAGATGCCTTTGATTTCGCGTTTCATCCTTCTGCTGGGAGCGCTGCTGGTCAGCGCCTGCGCCCAGCAAGCTCCGGCCTTCGCGCCGCCGTCCGAGCGTCCGCTGGCGGCCAGCGAAAAACCGTGGCCGAAAAACCACGTGCTCGGTATTGCCTATCACGACGTTGAAGACCGCGATCCTGATCAGGCCGTAGTTGCGGTGCGCACCGAGCGCCTGATCGAGCAACTCGCGTGGCTGCGCGAGAACGGCTACAAACCGGTCACCGTCGACCAGATCATGGCTGCGCGCAAGGGCGGCCCGGAGCTGCCGGCGAAAGCGATTCTGCTCAGTTTCGACGACGGTTATTCGAGCTTCTATACCCGCGTACTGCCGGTGCTGCGTGCCTATAACTGGCACGCGCTGCTGGCGCCGGTCGGCAGCTGGATCGACACGCCGCTCAATCAGCCAGTGGATTTCGCCGGTGCCCCGCGCGCACGTTCCGACTTCCTGACCTGGGATCAGATTCGCGAAATCTCGAAATCCGGTCTGGTCGAAATCGCCGCGCACACCGACGCCAATCACAAAGGTATTTTGGCCAACCCGCAGGGCAACTTGCAGCCTGCCGCCGCGACACGGCGCTACGATCCGCTGACCAAGCGCTATGAATCCGAGGTCGATTTTCAGGCGCGGATCCGCACTGACGTGAACAACATCTCGGAAAAAATCCGCAAGGTCACCGGCAAGAAACCACGCGTCTGGGTCTGGCCGTATGGCGCGGCGGACGGCACATCGCTGACGGTGGTCGGCGAGGAGGGCTACGAAATGGCCCTGACCCTCGAAGACGGTCTCGACGCCCTCGACAACCTGATGAGCAGCCCGCGCTTTCTTGTCGCTTCGGATCCTGACGGCGAGCGTTTCGCCAACAGTATCGTCGACGTGCAGTCGGATTTCGTCATGCGCGTTGTGCATGTTGATCTGGACAACGTTTACGACCCGGATCCGGCGCAGCAGGACATCAACCTCGGAAAACTGGTGCAGCGCATCGCTGACTTGGGCGCCAACACGGTGTTCCTGCAAGCCTTCGCCGATCCCAAGGGCGATGGCCTGGTGCATTCGCTGTACTTCCCCAACCGTCACTTGCCGGTGCGTGCGGATATTTTTAACCGCGTCGCCTGGCAACTACGTACCCGCGCTAACGTGAAGGTCTTCGCGTGGATGCCGGTGCTGAGTTTTGGTCTCGACTCGAAACTGCCGCGCGTGACCCGTTGGGACCCGAAAACCGGCATCACCTCGGTGGATCCGGATCAGTACCAACGCTTGTCGCCGTTCGATCCTGAAGTGCGACGGATCATCGGTGAAATCTACGAAGACGTGGCGCGCCTGACCTCGGTCAACGGCATTCTTTACCACGATGACGCGGTACTGTCGGATTTCGAAGATGCCGGCCCTGAAGCCTTGAAAGCCTACGCTGCCCACGGTTTGCCGGGTTCGATTGCCGCATTGCGCGACGATCCGGCAGCGATGCAGCGCTGGACGCGCTTCAAGAGCCAATACCTCATCGACTTCACCAACGAGCTGACCGCCAAAGTCCGTGCGATTCGCGGCCCGCAGGTGCTGACCGCACGCAACATCTTCGCCGAACCGATGCTCAACCCCGAGAGCGAAGCCTGGTACGCACAGAACCTCGATGACTTCCTCGTGACCTACGACTGGACGGCGCCGATGGCCATGCCGCTGATGGAAAAGCAGACCCAGGCAGAGTCCGGCCCGTGGCTGGAAGCGCTGGTGGCCACGGTCAAAAAGCGCCCCGGCGCGCTGGATCGCACGGTGTTCGAATTGCAGGCGCGGGACTGGACGAAAAAGGATCAGGCTGACATCGATGGTGCCCTTCTGGCGGACTGGATGGGTCGCCTCAAACGTCAGGGCGCGACCAGTTTCGGTTACTACCCGGACAACTTCCTCGACAACCTGCCGGACCTGAAAACCGTAAGGCCTGCGCTCTCCAACAAATGGAATCCATAACATGCTGGATAGACTGTTAGCCCTGCTTGTTCTGGCGCTCGTCCTCGGCGTGCCGCTGGGCCTGATCTTCCTTGTCACCGGGCAGTTCCTGATGGACTTCGTGTTCTTCTACCCACTGTTCATGTCCGGGTTGTGGATTTCCGGTGGCCTGTATTTCTGGCTGCACTGGGAGCGTCACTGGCCGTGGCAGGACGACACCCTGCCGCCACCACTGGAAGGCGAGCCGCTGATCTCGATCCTGATCCCTTGCTACAACGAAGGCGACAACGCCGCCGACACCATCCACGCGGCGCTGGCCCAGCATTACCCGAACATCGAAGTCATCGCGATCAACGACGGCTCCAAGGACAACACTGCCGAAGTGCTCGACGCGCTGGCCAAGGAAGATCCACGTCTGCGCGTGCTGCATCTGGCGGAAAACCAGGGCAAGGCTGTCGCGCTGCGCATGGGCGCGATTGCCGCGCGCAGCGAATATCTGGTGTGCATCGATGGTGACGCGCTGCTGGCGCCGAACACGGCAGCCTATCTGGTCGCGCCGATGCTGGATAACGCACGCCTTGGCGCGGTGACCGGCAACCCACGGATTCGTACGCGCTCGACGCTGGTCGGGCGGGTTCAGGTGGGCGAGTTCTCGTCGATTATCGGTCTGATCAAACGAACGCAACGGGTGTTCGGGCGGATCTTCACGGTCTCTGGGGTGATCGTCGCGTTTCGCCGCACGGCGTTAAACCGGGTTGGCTACTGGAGCCCGGACATGATCACCGAAGACATCGACATCAGTTGGAAGCTGCAACTCGATCACTGGAGCATCTTCTACGAGCCGCGTGCGTTGTGCTGGATTCTGATGCCGGAAACCCTCGGCGGTTTGTGGAAGCAGCGTTTGCGCTGGGCTCAGGGCGGAGCCGAAGTGCTGTTCAAGAACATTCGCGGCATCTGGCAGTACCGTCATCGTTACCTGTGGCCGCTGCTGTTTGAATACTGCCTGTCGACCGGTTGGGCGTTTACTTTCCTGTTGTCGGTGATCTTCTGGGGCGTGGGCAAGTTTGTGGTCATGCCGGAGGCGATCGCGGTGGATCACCTGATGCCACCAGCGTTTACCGGGTTGCTGCTGGCGTTTGTCTGCCTGGTGCAGTTCGCCGTCAGCATCATCATCGACCGCCGCTACGAGCCCGGGTTGGGCAAGACCATGTTCTGGGTGGTGTGGTACCCGATCGCGTTCTGGTTTGTCAGTCTGCTGACCACGCTGGTCAGCTTCCCGAAAGTGCTGTTCGGCCAACATCAGAAACGTGCGCGTTGGGTCAGTCCCGACCGGGGTATCAAGCCGATTGGTGACGACGAAGAGGAGGTCATCAAATGAAAATCATCCGGACTCGCCAGCGGCCTTTTCTGGTCGTGGTCGATGTGGTGCTTACCGTGGTGGCGTGGGTGGGGCTGCTGTTTCTGCTGATCCGTGGCTTGTGGCCGCTGGTCGAAACTCACGCGGGCGGCCCGCTGATCGATAAATCTGCGTTCGACGCGCTGGGCACCCTGCAGATTTATCTTTGGATTGCCTTGGTCAACGCGGTGATTCTGATTTCCTGGGCGCGTTATCAACAGCGCAAGAGTCGCAGTTTCGCGCAACGCCGGTTGCCTTCGCCGGTGATCGACGATGAAGGGTTGAGCAAGAGTTTCAAACTCTGCGATGACCGCTTTCAGAAACTGCGCACGCCCGGGGTGATGACCATTCACAACGATCAGGAAGGCGATATCAGTCACGTGGTGACGCATTTCTGGCCGGTGAAACAGGAGGAATTGCCACCGCCGCTGGCACCGCTGGAGCATCCGCGAGTGATCTTTCTGCATGCCGAAGATGACGATAATCGCGAACCCCTTACCCGGCTTTGATCGTTCCCACGCTCTGCGTGGGAATGCCTCTTGGGACGCTCCGCGTCCAGTGACGTGCATTCCCACGCAGGCGCGTGGGAACGATCAATCGGCCGCTAATCGCGGATCAGTTCCCAAGCCTCTTCCATCGGCAGCGGTTGCTTCATGCGCTCGGTGAGTAACGCCATCGCTCTTTCTTTCTCGCAAGCCACGGCGGCAACTACCATACCGTTTCTACCGAACAGACCAATAAATGGCGGATGTTCAGGCTCGCCGAGAAACTCCACCTCATCCCAGTGCTCAGCGTGGCCGAGGTAGTCGTAGTTCTTGCCGAAATGCCAAGTCCAGAAGAACGGCACGTCGAGGTAACGTTCGTCGCCACCGAGCATGTTGGCGGCAGCAATTCGCGCATGTTGTTGAGCCAGGCGCCAGTGCTCGATGCGTTGTAACTGGCCGTTCAACGGGAACGTGGCGATGTCGCCGATGGCCCACAGATTTTCGCTCACACGCAGGCCATCATCGACGCGCAATGACTGATCTTTTTCCCTCGGCAATGACGCGAAAGCTTCGGTGGCCGGGTGCACACCGATCCCCGCCAGAACCAGATCCGCAGAAAGCCGCAGGCCATTGTCCAGCAGCACGGCCTCTACCTTGTCGTCGCCGATGATCTCGGTGGCTTCGTGTTCGGTGATGAATTTCACCCCGTTCTGTTCGTGCAGCGCGCGGATCGCCTTGCCCACGGCTTCACCGAATTGCGCAGCGAAGGGAGTCGCGTGGCGAGCCAGCACTGTTACGTCGAGGCCATACTGGCGCAGGGCCGAGGCGCATTCGAGAGCGATGAAACTGTCGCCGATGATCACCGCGCGTTGCTCGGGTTTGGCGGCATTCATTATTTGCTCTGCCTGGGCTTTTGAGCGCAGGACGAAGACCTGTGGCAGGTCGGCGCCTGGCAATTCCAATGGATTGGGTTCACCGCCGGTGGCGAGCACGGCCGCGTCATAACGCAGGGACTGACCGTCGTTCAGATGCAACGTCTGGTTTGCAGCATCCAGCGAGGTGATTTGTTTTTCCAGTCGCTCGATGCGCTGCTCTTTATAGAAAGTTTCATCTCGCAGCGGCGGCGCTTCCTCGGGTGGCATGTCCCCGGCGAGGACAAATTTGCTCAGCACCGTGCGGTCGTAACCGGCATCGGTCTCGCGGTCGATCATGACGATGCGGCCACCGAAACCCTTTTCCCGCAGCGCCGCTGCACATGCCGTACCAGCGGCGCCCGCGCCGACAATCACGAACGTACGCGAATCATCCGCCGGAGGAGTATGCGCATCGGGCAACGGTTGTTCATCGACCCAAACGTCATCGCCGCGCAGCTCCAGTGGATACCGCTTGAGGCTGTCGAGCGCTGGCGGCTCACATAGTGCGCCGTCTTCTGCGCGAAACGCCGCCTTGTGCCACGGGCAGATCAGCCGTCCGTGACACAACGCGCCGTCAGCCAGCGGCGCCCCGGCATGTGGGCATTCGCCCTGAAAGGCGCGTAGCTGCTCACCGACGCGCAACAGCACAATCTTGCACTCGCCGATTTCAACTTGCAGGCCACGGTCTTCAGGGACATCGGCTATACGGGCGACACGGTGCAGGGACATGATCGGCTTCCTCGCGGGCATTTCTCTTGTGAGTTTGCGCCGCAGGGCGAGGTTCAGCCATTTGCCACTGCCACGGCACGAACGGTACAGCTATAGTTTGCAGGCCGACGACGGCCCAACTGCACAAGGTGCTCCCGGAATGACCCGATTGACCTCTCTCAACCCCTGGCTGGCGGCCATTGCCGTCACCCTTTGCGTGCAGTTTCCAGCGCAGGCCCAGGAGCGTTTCACCCTGAGCATTCCGGGTGTTTCCGATAACCGCCTGTTTACCTCGGCAGCGGCCAGCGATGCCGCCGGTTGTGGCGGCAAGAACCAGTCGCCAGCGCTGAGCTGGAACGCAGGTCCTGCCGGCACCCAGAGTTACGCGATCGTCATGCACGACCCGGACGGCCAGAAAGGCCTGGGCGTCGATCACTGGATTCATTACGGCATCAAATCCACCACGCGGCAGATCGCAGCGGGCGTCGGCGCCAAATCCGCATTCGAAGGTGTCGGCGGCACCAACAGCAAGGGCAACACGCATTACATGGGGCCGTGTCCGCCAGTGGGCGACAGTGCGCACCACTACATCATCCAGATTTACGCACTGGATCTGGCCCCGGATGCCTTGCCGGCCGGTCTGACCCGTGCCGAGCTGATGGAAAAAATCAAAGGCCATGTGCTGCGTAACAGCAGTGCGGTGCGGCGTTATCACCGCTGAAATTTTTTTAGCGGCGTTTAACCCGAACTGAAAGGGCTGCCCGTCTCAGTGGATGAATGATCAATTTCATCCCGAGGTCAGCCCCCATGTCTCATCCTCTCTTGCGTCCTGTTGCGGTTGCTGTGCTGCTGGCGCTCGCCGGTTGCGGTGCTTCGTCCACACCCGATTCCGCTGCTGTGCCAGCGCCGGCGCAGCCTGAGGTGCTGGTTCAGCATGAAGCGGTCATGGCTGACACCTCAATGGCCAAGCGCGCGCTGTACAAGATGCCCAATGCGGGCAGCGCGCCGATGCCGTTGAGTGAAAGCTATCCACAGGGCTATCGCGACGAGCAGCGCGAGCAGTATCAGACGTTGGCCGATAACCCGATACACAGCGTCGCCGAGACACCGGTTTCTACTTTCAGTGCCGACGTCGACACGGGCGCTTATGCCAACGTCCGCCGCTTGCTCAATCAAGGTCGACTGCCGCCAGAAGGCGCGGTGCGGCTGGAGGAAATGGTCAATTACTTCCCCTATGACTACGCGCTGCCCAGCGACGGCTCGCCGTTTGGCGTGACCACTGAACTGGCGGCCTCACCGTGGAACCCGCACACCCGCTTGCTGCGTATCGGCATCAAGGCATCCGACCGCGCTGTGGCGGAACTGGCCCCGGCCAATCTGGTGTTTCTGGTCGATGTCTCCGGCTCGATGGATCGTCGCGAAGGCCTGCCAATGGTGAAAAGTACGCTGAAATTGCTGGTTGATCAGTTGCGCGATCAGGATCGCGTTTCGTTGGTGGTGTATGCCGGTGAATCGAGAGTGGTACTGGAGCCTACTTCCGGACGGGAGAACGCGAAAATTCGTACAGCCATTGAGCAATTGACTGCGGGCGGTTCGACCGCCGGCGCTTCAGGTATTGAACTGGCTTACCAAATGGCGCAGCAGGCCTTCATTCCCAAAGGCATCAACCGCATCCTCCTGGCTACCGATGGTGACTTCAATGTCGGCGTCAGCGACTTCGACAGCCTCAAACAGATGGCTGTGGATAAACGCAAAAGCGGGATTTCGCTGACGACGCTGGGTTTTGGTGTAGATAACTACAATGAACACTTGATGGAACAACTGGCCGATGCCGGCGACGGTAACTACGCCTACATCGACAACCTGCGCGAGGCGCGCAAAGTGTTAGTGGATCAGTTGAGTTCGACCCTCGCCGTGGTGGCGAAAAACGTCAAACTGCAGGTGGAGTTCAACCCGGCGCAGGTCAGCGAATATCGCCTGCTCGGCTACGAGAACCGTGCGTTGAAACGTGAGGATTTCGGCAATGACAAAGTCGATGCCGGCGAAATCGGCGCAGGACACACGGTGACCGCGCTGTACGAAATTGTTCCTGCGGGTGAGAAGGGCTGGTTGGAGCCACTGCGTTACGGTAAATCGGAGCCGGTTGTTTCCGGGAAGAACGGAGAATTGGCTATGCTGCGTGTGCGTTATCAACAGCCTGAAGGTGGGGAAAGTCTGCTGATCGAGCGGCCGATTGCCAACCAGGTCGCAACCGCCAGCGAAGATCTGCGTTTTGCCGCCGCCGTGGCCGCGTTCTCCCAGCAACTCAAGGACGGTCGTTACACCGGCGATTTCAGTCTGAAAGATACGGAAACACTGGCCCGTGGCGCGCGCGGCGATGACCGCTTTGGCCTGCGCAACGAGTTCGTGCAACTGGTCGAATTGGCGCAAAGTCTGCGCACTTCGAGCGCTTCGAGCGCTTCGAGCGCTTCGAACGCGCTGGCCACTGAACGACGGATTGAATAAGTGAGTCGTCTGAAAGGCTTCATCAGTCAGCTGTTTGCCTCGGCAGACAGTTCAACCGCCAGCAGCGATGAGTCGCTGCTGGCGCGTTATCGCGAGGGCGACGGCGCGGCGTTCGAGATCTTATACGCGCGGCATCGTCAGGGTTTGTATCGTTTTCTGCTTGGATTAAGCGGCAAACCGGAATTGGCCGACGAGGTGTTTCAGGAGACCTGGCTGAGCCTGATCCGTAGCGCCAGTCAGCCACAAGGCCGGGCGACTTTTCGCACATGGCTGTTCCAGATCGCGCGCAATCGCCTGATCGATCACTGGCGTAAACACGGCGCCCGACAACCGCTGCACGACAGCTACGACGAGCAGGCACATGCCGTCAGCGATGAAGCGAATGATCCTGAACAACTGCTCAGCCTCAGCCGTGACAGCCAGCGCCTGGAAAACGCCCTGCAAAGCTTGCCCGTCGACCAGCGCGAAGTGTTCCTGCTGCGGGCCCACGGCGACCTCGATCTGGCGCAAATCGCCAGCCTCACCGAAGCACCGCTGGAAACCGTCAAAAGCCGCTTGCGCTACGCCCAGCAAAAACTGCGTCGGCTGCTGGCCGAGGAGGTACTGACATGACTGACGCCCGCCAGACACCCGAAGATCCGCTGATCAAGCATGTGCGTGAACAGCACAATGCCGAACCGCCAGCGCATCTCGATGCGTTCATCCTCAACGCTGCGCAGCGTCAAACCCCTGCGCCGAAACCAAGCCTGTGGCAACGCTGGCTGGGTATATGCCGCAAACCACGCTGGCAAGTCGCGTTCGCCAGCCTCGTTGGCGTGGCATTGATGTTGTCACTGGTACAGCGCGCTCCTGAGCCGCTGCGCCAGTACGACTACGCCCCAGCCCCGAAGCTTGCTGTACCCATGACCGAAACGGACTCAGCGCAACTGCACCGATTGTCTGCCCCGGCCGGCGCCATGCCGGCACCCGTGCCGATGATGGAAATGGCCGCACCGATGCAAGATCAAGCCAGCAGCGAAGATGAGGCCAAATTCAGCAAGCGCGCTGCCGCCCCGGCCAATGGCCTCGACGCACAACTGCGCGAAGTCCTGCGCCTGCGCGAATCAGGCCAATCGCAAGCCGCCGACAGCCTGTTCAACAACCTGCACAAACGCTACCCGAACGCCGATCTCGACGCCCGACTGGAACAGTTGCAGAAAAAATGACCGCCTGATCCCTCAGCCATTTGGCATTGCCCCGCAAAAACGCGCACTATCGGGGCATTGCCAATACGCTGGAGGACAACGTGGCAGCAAAAATTGACCGCATCGCCCAACTCCTCAACTGCCCGGAGAAGGGCGAGGAGATGAGGCGAGCGATTACCGAGACGCGTAAGGAGTTTCTGCTGAATCAGCCGGAAGAAGATGTCGTCGATGAAGACGAGGTTTTCGAAGAGGAGGTTGAGGAGGAAGAGGACGACGATGATTACGACGAGTTTGACTGGACGACGGAGTGACGTCGCATCAGTCCCTTTGCACCGCCCACAAAAAAGCCCCGGACCATCACAGTCCGGGGCTTTCTCGTTTAAATCAATGGTGCACCAGGCGGGATTCGAACCCACGACCCCTGCCTTCGGAGGGCAGTACTCTATCCAGCTGAGCTACTGGTGCAGCGGGCGACATCATACCTAGGTCGGCTCGGGGCGTCCATGCTGGGTTTGAGCAGGTATTGTCAGTGCGCGTGTCGGCTGAAAGCGCTGCATTCCATAAAGCTGTAACGTCCTGCAAAACCCTCGCTTGGCGCTTTCTCGGGACTGTTCTATGGTTTTGTTGCGGCTGAGGCTTTTGGCTCGTTGATCTGAAAAATTCCACAAACACGGCGTTTTTGTTCTTTTTTTCGAACGACCTATTGTCCTTTAACCCCTTTGATCCTACGATCCGTTTGAGATTTCAAACGCTCGTTGACCGGGCGTTGAAGCGCCGGTGTTTCGAATCGTGCACTGTCGATGCGCCACACCCGGTCACTGATTTCCCTGACGGCAGCCTTGCGAGGCGCCTTTCTACAATCATAATTTGCTCCGCGCAGGCCGCGGTGCTGTTAAGGAAAGCCGACATGCAGCTTAAAGACACCCTGTTGTTCCGCCAGCAAGCCTTCATTGATGGCGCTTGGGTCGATGCGGACAACGGTCAGACGATCAAGGTCAACAACCCGGCCACCGGCGAAATCCTCGGTACTGTGCCAAAAATGGGCGCCGCCGAAACCCGCCGTGCCATTGAAGCCGCTGACAAAGCGCTGCCGGCCTGGCGTGCACTGACCGCCAAAGAACGTGCTGGCAAGCTGCGTCGCTGGTTCGAACTGATGATCGAGAACCAGGACGACCTCGCGCGCCTGATGACCCTCGAGCAGGGCAAGCCGCTGGCCGAAGCCAAGGGCGAAATCGTTTACGCCGCTTCGTTTATCGAGTGGTTCGCCGAAGAAGCCAAGCGCATCTACGGTGACGTGATTCCGGGTCACCAGCCAGACAAGCGCCTGATCGTGATCAAGCAGCCAATCGGTGTGACTGCTGCGATCACCCCGTGGAACTTCCCGGCGGCGATGATCACCCGTAAAGCCGGCCCGGCACTGGCCGCCGGTTGCACCATGGTGCTCAAGCCTGCTTCGCAAACTCCATTCTCTGCATTCGCACTGGCCGAACTGGCTCAGCGCGCGGGCATTCCTGCGGGCGTGTTCAGTGTCGTTTCCGGCAGCGCCGGCGACATCGGCAGCGAGCTGACCAGCAACCCGATCGTGCGCAAACTGTCCTTCACCGGTTCGACCGAAATCGGCCGTCAACTGATGTCGGAATGTGCCAAGGACATCAAGAAAGTCTCGCTGGAACTGGGCGGCAACGCGCCGTTCATCGTGTTCGACGACGCGGATCTGGATAAGGCCGTCGAAGGCGCGATCATTTCCAAGTACCGCAACAACGGCCAGACCTGCGTCTGCGCCAACCGTCTGTACATTCAGGATTCGGTCTACGACGCGTTCGCCGAGAAGCTGAAAGTGGCCGTGGCCAAACTGAAGATCGGCAACGGTCTGGAAGACGGCACCACCACTGGCCCGCTGATCGACGAAAAAGCCGTGGCCAAGGTGCAGGAGCACATCGCTGACGCCGTAGCCAAAGGCGCCACCGTGCTGGCTGGCGGCAAGGCGATGGAAGGCAACTTCTTCGAGCCGACCATCCTCACCAACGTGCCGAAAAATGCCGCCGTGGCCAAGGAAGAAACCTTCGGTCCACTGGCGCCGCTGTTCCGCTTCAAAGACGAGGCCGAAGTGATCGCGATGTCCAACGACACCGAGTTCGGTCTGGCTTCGTACTTCTACGCTCGTGACCTCGGTCGTGTGTTCCGTGTCGCTGAAGCGCTGGAATACGGCATGGTCGGCGTCAACACCGGGCTGATCTCCAACGAAGTCGCGCCATTCGGCGGCATCAAGGCTTCGGGCCTGGGCCGTGAAGGCTCCAAGTACGGCATCGAAGATTACCTGGAAATCAAATACCTCTGCCTGGGCATCTAAGCTCGGACAAGGATCGCTGCAAACGCAAAGGGCACGAGAGCGCTGTCCCTTTGCGTGGTTTCAAACCGGAATTTTCTCTGCGGCCGGGAACGCCGTGGCAGTCGATCATCGCATGCTGCCACCGTCGCTTCCTCCCGCTTAATCCTTGAACCACGCCGCCCGATGAGCGGCGAATGAGGACTGTAATGAGCAAGACTAACGCTGAACTGATGGCCCGTCGTACCGCAGCTGTTCCACGTGGTGTTGGCCAGATTCACCCGATCTTCGCTGAATCGGCCAAGAACGCTACCGTGACTGACGTTGAAGGTCGTGAGTTCATCGACTTCGCTGGCGGCATCGCTGTACTGAACACCGGCCACGTGCACCCGAAAATCATCGCCGCCGTGACCGAACAGCTGAACAAGCTGACCCACACTTGCTTCCAGGTGCTGGCTTACGAGCCTTACGTTGAGCTGTGCGAAAAAATCAACGCCAAGGTGCCAGGTGATTTCGCCAAGAAAACCCTGCTGGTCACCACCGGTTCCGAAGCCGTGGAAAACGCCGTGAAAATCGCCCGTGCCGCCACTGGCCGCGCTGGCGTGATCGCCTTCACCGGCGCTTACCACGGTCGCACCATGATGACCCTGGGCCTGACCGGTAAAGTCGTGCCGTACTCGGCCGGCATGGGCCTGATGCCAGGCGGCATCTTCCGCGCGCTGTACCCGAACGAACTGCACGGCGTGAGCATCGACGATTCGATCGCTTCCATCGAGCGCATCTTCAAGAACGACGCCGAGCCGAAAGACATCGCCGCGATCATCATTGAGCCGGTTCAGGGTGAAGGTGGTTTCTACGTTGCGCCGAAAGAATTCATGAAGCGTCTGCGCGCGCTGTGCGACCAGCACGGCATCCTGCTGATCGCTGACGAAGTACAAACCGGTGCTGGCCGTACCGGTACGTTCTTCGCCATGGAACAGATGGGCGTTGCTGCCGACCTGACCACTTTCGCCAAATCCATCGCTGGCGGCTTCCCGCTGGCCGGCGTGTGCGGCAAGGCCGAATACATGGACGCCATCGCGCCAGGCGGTCTGGGCGGTACCTATGCTGGTAGCCCGATCGCTTGCGCCGCTGCACTGGCAGTGATGGAAGTGTTCGAAGAAGAGCAACTGCTGGATCGCTGCAAGGCTGTCGGCGAGCGTCTGGTCACTGGCCTGAAAGCTATCCAGGCCAAGTACCCGGTGATCGGCGAAGTCCGTGCCCTGGGCGCGATGATCGCGGTCGAGCTGTTCGAAAACGGCGATAGCCACAAGCCGAACGCTGCTGCTGTAGCGTCCGTTGTGGCCAAGGCGCGCGACAAGGGTCTGATCCTGCTGTCCTGCGGCACTTACGGCAACGTTCTGCGCGTCCTGGTACCGCTGACCTCGCCGGACGAGCAACTGGACAAAGGTCTGGCGATCATCGAAGAGTGCTTCTCCGAGCTCTGATCTGCCTGTGATCTGATCGACAAAAAACCCGCTTCGGCGGGTTTTTTTACGCCCTTTGAAACACATCGAGCGCTTTAGCGCTGTATCGAATGGCCAGCATTGGCTAAGGTTCAGGCATTGCAAGGGAGAGCGCGCATGACTGCCGTTGATTTACCTGCCGTACCGCGAGTACTGATTGCTGAGGCCGATCCGTGGTCTCGCGACCTGCTCAAACAAGTGCTGCTGAACGTGCGTTGCGATGCGCGGCTGGACCTGTGTGCCGATGGCCAGCAAGCCATGTCGATGCTCAGCGAAATTCCTTATGACCTGGCCATCGTCGATTGGGAGCTACCCGGCGTCGATGGCTTGAGCGTGTTGCGCAGCGTGCGGCAGCGCAAACGCAATCCGCTGCTGCCGTTTATTCTGATGAGCAGCCGCAATGACAGTGCCAGCGTGCGCGAAGCGATTCCGTTGGCGCCGACGGCGTATCTGACCAAACCGTTGAACATGGAAAGCCTGACCGAACGATTGCAGGGCTTGCTGCTCAATGCCGGTGAGGAAGTGTTCTGTGAGGTGCCTGCGCTGGCGCCGGGCATGACCCTGTCGGTTTTCCTTGAGCGCCGCCGAGAACAGGCTGACGGCGCGCCGCTGATGACCGATGTGCAGGTGGCGGTCAAACGCAGTCTCAATCCCAACGGGCTGGATCTGAAGCTGCTGGAAGAAGAGATTCGCACCGATCCACAGATCACAGCAGTGCTGATCGCAGCCGCCAACAGCGCGGCGCAGCACCACGGCGCACCGGTGCAAACCTTGGCGCAGGCACTGCACCGGTTAGGCACCGGGCAGAGCATGAACCTGATTCTGGGGTTGGCACTCAAGCGCAGTGCGAAACTCAGTGATCCCTGTCTGGCCGATTACGCTGAGCGTTACTGGGGGCTGTCGCTGCACACCGCTGAATACGCGCGCACCCTGGCGCGCCTGCTCGATCTCGATCAGGAGCGCTGTTACTGCGCTGGCATGCTGCATCGCTTGGGTGATCTGGCGTTGCTGCGTTGTCTGCAGGAATGGCAGCAGGCGGGCGGTGAGCTGGATGAACTGGAGGAAGTCGGCGAGGCACTGGCCGAGTTCGGTGCCGCTTATGGTTCGGCCCTGCGCACCCGCTGGCGTTTGCCGCTGGAATTGCGTGAGCTGATTGCGTCGGTCTACCAACTCGGCGGAGGGGTGTATTCCCGCGAGGCGCTGGTCATGAACATGGCGGCGCAGATGGCGCATCTGACCGAGCATGAGGGCGTTGAGGAACTGGCGAAGAGCCGCACGGCGCGATTGCTCAAGATCGGCTTGCCGGAATTGATGCGGATGCGTAAATAATCCGACTTACGCAAACCCCTGTAGGAGTGAGCCTGCTCGCGATAGCGGAGTGTCAGACAACTACGGTTCGTTTGACACTCCGCTATCGCGAGCAGGCTCACTCCTACAATGGATCACTGTGTAGCTGAGATACGGTTCAGGCAGAGATAATCCGGTTCTTGCCCTGTCGCTTGGCCTCATACATGGCCGCATCCGCACGGGCGAACAGGCTGTCGAGGCTTTCGTCTTCCCCGGTAAGGCTGGTCAGCCCCTGGCTCACGGTGATGCCGAACGTCTGGCCGTCATGGCTGAAACTCAAACGCTGAATCTCCTGCTGCAACCGCTCAGCCACTTGCATGGCCATGTCCGGTGCGCACCCTGGAAACACCGCCGCAAATTCTTCCCCGCCAATTCGTCCGAACAGATCACCGCGACGTAACGAACCGCGCCCGCACTCGGCAATCCGCTGCAACACGTTGTCACCCTCCGGGTGGCCGTAGCTGTCGTTGATCATTTTGAAGTCATCGATATCCAGCAGCAAAAACGCCAGTGGTGAACCTTGCTGCCGCGCCTCTTCGAACTCGCGGTTGGCGCATTCGAAAAAATGCCGGCGGTTGCTGCTTTGCGTCAGCACGTCGGTGGTCGCCAAGCGATGCAGCTCGGTTTCCATCTGCTTCTTGTCAGTGATGTCCTCGGCGATGCCGACGATGATCACCGGTTGCCCCGGCTCGTCCTGACGGTTGATGAAGCACTTATCGCTGAGCCAGCGCACCTGACCGTCGGCGGCGATGATCCGGTATTCGCGATCCTCCACCGCACCTTTGTGCAGGACTTCGGCGAGGCTGCGTTCGGCGTAGTCGAGGTCATCGGGGTAGATGCTGTCGCGCCACTGGTTGTAGTCGGCGAGCAGGAGGCCGGCGGAGCGGCCGAAAATCCGTTCATAGGCGGGGCTGACATACAGCACCTGCCGGGTTTCCCAGTTGAAAGCCCAGAGCACGGCGTTGACGCTGACCAGCAGCGAGCTGAACAGCTGCTCGCGTTCGCTCAGGCGGGCGACCTCGCCTTGGGCGTGCATCAACGCCATCAGGGTTTGCGCGGCCTCGGGCCACTGCGGGAAGGATGAGTCTTTTTGGTTGTTATTGACCATCGGCACAGATCTCAAAGGACGTGCCGCAATTCGACAACGGCCACAGTACAGCCCGCCGGGATGGCGAAGTGTCTTTGAGATAGGCGATTTTTAGCGAAGTTCCGAAGGGTGCACCCGGGAGCCGGGTGCACCGATCAACGGTCTCAGACCGCCGCAGGACGCAGCGAGTAGGTTTTCAACTGGTCAGCGAATTCACGCAGGGACTGGATACCACTGGCTTCTGCCTCGTGAATCCACTCTTTGATGGCGGCGAGCATGTCGTGGCCATTTGCGCTGGTCTTGACCCAGATCTGCTGCAGGGCCAGGCGTTTTTCGTAAATTACCTTCAACGCTTGGCTGTGCTCGAGCATGGTCTGGATGCGCACGTGGTGACGATCTTCCAGCAGGCTGGTTTCCCGCGACAGCAGACGCTTGGCGCGGTGGAACTGGTGGCGCACCGAATGATCGACCTTGGCCAGCTCTTGCTTGACCAGCGGGCCGATCACCAGTTTGCGGTACTGGGCCATGATCTGGAAGCGGTTGTTGAGAATGGCCATGGCGGTGTCCATGTCCAGATTGCCCTTGCCTTCGACCCGGTGGGCGATCGGCGCGACACGCTGGACCTTGGCCAGACGCAGGAAGCAGAAGACTTTGATCCACGCCCAACCGAGGTCGAACTCCCACTTCTTCACCGACAGCTTGGCCGAGTTAGGGTAGGTGTGATGGTTGTTGTGCAGTTCTTCGCCGCCGATCAGGATGCCCCACGGCACCAGATTGGTCGCCGCGTCGCGGCATTCGAAGTTGCGGTAGCCGACGGCATGGCCGAGACCGTTGATTACGCCGGCAGCCCACACCGGGATCCACATCATCTGGATCGCCCAGATGGTGATGCCGATGGTGCCGAACAGCAGCAGGTCGATAACGCCCATGATCGCCACGCCCAGCAGCGGGTAGCGGCTGTAGACGTTGCGCTCGATCCAGTCTTCGGGGCAGTGCTTGCCGTAGATGCGCAGGGTTTCCGGGTTCTGCGCTTCGGCGCGATACAGCTCGGCGCCGGTACGCAGCACGGTGGAAAGGCCTTTGATGACCGGGCTGTGCGGGTCATCTTCGGTTTCGCATTTGGCGTGGTGTTTACGGTGGATGGCGGTCCACTCGCGGGTGTTCTGCGCCGTGGTCAGCCACAGCCAGAAACGGAAAAAGTGCTTCAGGCCGGCATTCAGCTCCAGCGAGCGATGGGCTGAGTAGCGGTGCAGATAGACCGTGACGCCGACAATCGTCACGTGGGTCATCAGCAGGGTGACTGCGACCAGAGACCAGGCCGACAAGCCAAGAAAACCTTCGTACCACATAGGCTATAGGGCCCTCGATAAAGATAAAAACAGCCGTTGCATTATCACCAAGCACACAGATAAAACCAGTCGCCCTTTCAGATAAGAGTCGCTGAATGTTTCTTGACCTATAATTCCAACCTTTTTGTAGGGACATGGACAGCCGAATGCCTGCCACTTACCGCGATGCTTTGCGTGCAGCGCTGCTTTATCTCGTGCTTGCCGCTGCCTGGCTGCAGGGCACTGATCATTTATTAAACAATTTCTTCGATGACTCCGTCGATCTTGCCCGATGGCAACTGATCAACGGTTACCTGTTTGCGGCAGTCAGCGCCGGACTGATTTTCCTGGCGCGAGCGCGTTTGTGGGAGTTCCTCGGGATTGGCGCGCGTTTGCGTGAGCGCCACGCTGATCGCGAACGCTTACGCCAAGCGGCGGCAGTGTTCGATTGCACCCGTGAAGGCGTATTGGTCACCAACCGTGATGGATTGATCGTGCACGTCAACCGCGCGTTCATCGAGATCACCGGCTACCAGCGCGAAGAAGTGCTCGGTCAGCAGCCGAGCCTGTTCAAGTCCGGCCACCATCCGCCGGGTTTTTATCAGGCAATGTTTGCCACCCTGGAATCTCAGGGCGAATGGAGCGGCGAGATCTGGAATCGGCGCAAAAGCGGCGAGATTTATCCACAGTGGCAAACCATTCGGGTCCTTCACGATGATCAGGGCCGGATCAGCCATTACGTTGCGGTGTTTTCCGACATCAGCGCGATCAAGGATTCGGAGCATGAACTCAAGCACCTCGCGCACCACGATCCGCTGACTGATCTGCCCAATCGTTTGCTGTTCAGCGACCGCGCCGAGCAGGCGCTGGCCTCGGCGCAAAACCACAAGCGCGGCTGCGCATTGCTGATGCTGGATCTCGACCATTTCAAAATGATCAACGACAGCCTCGGCCATAACATCGGCGATCGCTTGCTCAAGGCAGTAGCGGCGCGCCTGCAAGAACTGTTTGGTCCCGGCATTACTCTGGCGCGCCTGGGCGGCGACGAGTTCGCGGTGTTGGCAGAGAGTTGTCCACAGCCGGTGCAGGCAGCAGCGCTGGCGCAACGGATTCTCGATGCACTGAAGGAGCCGTTCAGCATTGATGGCAATCAGTTGTTCATCAACGCCAGCCTCGGCATCAGCCTGTTCCCCAGCGATGCGCTAAGCGCCGAGCAACTGTTGCGCAATGCCGACGCGGCGCTGTTCAAGGCCAAGAGCAGTGGGCGCAACGGGTATGCCTTGTACACCGAAGAACTCACCGCCCACGCCCAGCAACGGGTGGAAATCGCCTTTGAGCTACGCCGGGCGCTGGAGCAGCAGGAGCTTCGGGTTTACTACCAACCGGTGCATGACTTGAAAACCAGTCGCCTGATCGGCGTTGAAGCACTGGTGCGCTGGCAGCATCCGCAGCGCGGTCTGGTCTCGCCGGCGGAGTTCATCCCGATAGCCGAGCGCACCGGTCTGATTGCCGAAATCGATGCCTTGGTGATGCGGCAGGCATGTCGGCAGATGTGTGAGTGGCAGCAGGCCGGGGTCGTGCTGTCGTTTGTCGCGGTGAATGTTTCGTCACGATTGTTCGCCCGGCGTGAGTTGTATCAACAAGTCGCGCAGGTGCTGCATGACACCGGTCTGGATCCGGCGTATCTGGAACTGGAGGTGACGGAAAGCGCGGTGATGGATGATCCGGAGGTGGCGCTGGAGCAGATGCATCGTTTGCGTGAATTGGGCATTCGTCTGGCGATTGATGATTTCGGTACCGGTTATTCGTCCCTGTTGCGGCTCAAGCGCTTGCCGGTGCAGAAGCTGAAGATCGATCAGGGTTTTGTCGCAGGGTTGCCGTGGGATGAGGATGATGCGGCGATTGTCCGGGTGATTATCGCGCTGGCCCGGAGTATGGGCATGCAGGTGCATGCCGAGGGCATCGAGCAGGTTGAGCAGGCGGCGTTTTTGCTGGAGCAGGAATGTGATCTGGGGCAGGGGTATTGGTTTGGGCGGCCGGTTCCGGCACAGGAGATTGACTGGGCGAGAATTCCGGTGATTGGTTTAAAGATCAAATGATCGCAGCCTGCGGCAGCTCCTACACCGATCCCTGTAGGAGCTGCCGAAGGCTGCGATCTTTTGCTTCAACAGGCTGCAAACCCTTGCCCCGCCACATAATGTTTTTCAGTTATATAAACATTCTTAAATAGTCTTTTTAAGAATATCCGCGCCTCTCTTATATTGCTCCTACGCCGAACGCAGTGCCGCCCACTGCCAGGCAAATCCCATTCAAAGGAGCAGCACCATGAGCGCATCCCTTCGCAGCGTTGACGGTCAGGACGAAAGCACCATCTTGCGTGAAATCCAGAGCGCCCTGCGCGATCTGCGTTTTGGCGCGGTGGAAATCACTGTGCACAACGCGCAGGTCGTACAGATCGAACGCAAAGAGAAATTCCGTTTGCAGCAACCCGGTAAACAACCGGGCTAAAAGATCGCAGCCTGCGGCAGCTCCTACAGGGGGCTGTGCGTAGGAGCTGTCGAAGGCTGCGATCTTTGAACCGGCAACCCGATTTCCGAAATACATAAGAAAAAGCCACCACCAAGAATTTCAGGAGCTTTCACCATGTCGTCGATTCGCCGTTACGCTTTGGCCGCGCTGGCCAGTGCTGTGTTTGCCGGTTCCGCGGTTGCCAAGGATTACGAACTGCTCAATGTGTCGTATGACCCGACGCGCGAGCTGTATCAGGACTACAACGCTGAATTCATCAAGTTCTGGCAGAAAGATCACGCCGGCGACACCGTGAAAATCCAGCAATCCCATGGCGGTTCGGGCAAGCAGGGCCGTGCGGTGATCGACGGTCTGCGCGCTGACGTCGTGACGCTGGCCCTGGCCGGTGACATCGACGAAATCGCCAAACTCGGCAAGACCCTGCCCGCCGACTGGCAGAAGCGTCTGCCAGAAGCGAGCACGCCGTACACCTCGACCATCGTCTTCCTGGTGCGCAAGGGCAACCCGAAAGGCATCAAGGACTGGGGCGATCTGGTCAAGAACGACGTCTCGGTGATCACGCCGAACCCGAAAACCTCCGGCGGCGCACGCTGGAACTTCCTCGCCGCATGGGCCTACGGCCTGAAAGCCAACGGCGGTGACGAAGCCAAAGCCAAAGAATACGTACAGACCCTGTTCAAGCACGTGCCGATCCTCGACACCGGTGCACGCGGTTCGACCATTACCTTCGTCAACAACGGTCAGGGTGACGTGTTGCTGGCCTGGGAAAACGAAGCGTTCCTGGCGCTGAAAGAAGATGGCGGCGCTGACAAGTTCGACATCGTCGTGCCTTCGCTGTCGATCCTCGCCGAGCCGCCAGTAGCCGTGGTCGACAAGAACGCCGAGAAGAAGGGTAACGAGCAGATCGCCGAAGCCTACCTGAAGCACCTGTACAGCCCGGCCGGTCAGGAAATCGCCGCGAAGAACTTCTACCGTCCGCGTGACAAGGACGTGGCCGCGAAGTACGCCCAGCAGTTCCCGAAACTGGACCTGGTGACCATCGACAAGGACTTCGGCGGCTGGAAAACCGCGCAGCCGAAATTCTTCAATGACGGTGGTGTGTTCGACCAGATTTATCAGGCGCAGTAATCTGACTTCAGCCACACATCAAGCCTGAAGCCAGGCGCGGAAAATGTGGGAGCGAGCTTGCTCGCGAAAGCGGAGTGTCAGACGACGTAGAGTTGGCTGATACTCCCTCTTCGCGAGCAAGCTCGCTCCCACATTGGTGCGTTCAGCGGAATGCTTTTTAACCAAGGACTTTTATGTCGCGTCGTACCTCCCCCGTCATACCCGGCTTCGGGCTGACGCTGGGTTACACCTTGGTGTACCTCAGCCTGATTGTGCTTATCCCGCTGGCGGCGATGTTCGTCCACGCTGCGCAACTCACCTGGGATCAGTTCTGGACGATCATTTCCGCACCACGGGTGCTGGCCGCGTTGAAGCTGAGCTTCGGCACCGCGCTGTGTGCCGCGATCATCAACGGCATCATCGGCACGTTGCTGGCCTGGGTGCTGGTGCGCTACACGTTCCCGGGGCGCAAGGTGATCGACGCGATGATCGATCTGCCGTTCGCCCTGCCGACAGCGGTGGCCGGTATCGCGCTGACCGCGCTGTATGCGCCGGCCGGTCTGGTCGGGCAATTCGCCGCTGACCTCGGTTTCAAGATTGCCTATACCCCGCTGGGTATCACCCTCGCGTTGACCTTCGTCACCCTGCCGTTCGTGGTGCGCACGGTGCAACCGGTGTTGGCCGACATTCCCCGTGAAGTCGAAGAAGCCGCCGCGTGCCTCGGTGCGAAACCCTTGCAGGTGTTCCGCCACATCCTCGTCCCCGCGCTGCTGCCCGCTTGGCT
Source organism: Pseudomonas sp. P108 (assembly GCF_032613195.1). NCBI lineage: Bacteria > Pseudomonadati > Pseudomonadota > Gammaproteobacteria > Pseudomonadales > Pseudomonadaceae > Pseudomonas > Pseudomonas sp. P108. Next base: position 217,759 of record NZ_CP126691.1, read on the forward strand.
CACCGGTTTTGCCCTGGCCTTTGCCCGTGGTGTCGGCGAGTACGGTTCGGTGATTTTCATCGCCGGCAACATGCCGATGAAAACCGAAATCCTGCCGCTGCTGATCATGGTCAAACTCGACCAATACGATTACACCGGCGCTACCGCCATCGGCGTGCTGATGCTGGTGGTTTCCTTCGTCCTGTTGCTGCTGATCAACTTGCTGCAGCGGCGCATCGAAACCCCATAAGGAGGCGCGAACCATGTCCCAATCGTCTATTGCGGCCGCCTCTTCGGCCAACGCCGCGCGCCGTGGCAGTGCCACTTCGCGCAGAGTGCTTATCGGCCTTGGCTGGCTGGTCTTTTTCCTGTTTCTGCTGCTGCCGTTGTTCATCGTCGTATCGCAGGGTTTGAAGAATGGCCTCGGTGCATTCTTCACCGCGATCTTTGAACCGGACGCACTGTCGGCACTGAAACTCACCGTGTTTGCCGTGCTGATTTCGGTGCCGCTGAACCTGGTGTTCGGCGTCAGCGCTGCCTGGTGCGTGAGCAAGTATTCGTTCCGCGGCAAGAGCATGCTGGTGACGCTGATCGACTTGCCGTTCTCGGTGTCGCCGGTGATCGCCGGTCTGGTCTACGTGCTGATGTTTGGCGCGCAAGGCCTGTTCGGGCCGTGGCTGCAGGATCACGACATCCAGATCGTCTTCGCCCTGCCGGGCATCGTGCTGGCGACGATCTTCGTCACCGTGCCGTTCGTGGCCCGTGAGCTGATCCCGTTGATGCAAGAACAAGGCACGCAGGAAGAAGAAGCCGCGCGACTGCTCGGCGCCAACGGCTGGCAGATGTTCTGGCACGTCACCGTGCCGAACATCAAGTGGGGTCTGATCTATGGCGTGGTGCTGTGTACCGCGCGGGCCATGGGTGAGTTCGGTGCGGTGTCGGTGGTTTCCGGGCACATTCGCGGGGTGACCAACACCTTGCCGCTGCACGTCGAGATCCTCTACAACGAATACAACCACGTGGCCGCGTTCGCCGTGGCGAGCCTGTTGCTGATCCTGGCGCTCTTCATCCTGCTGCTCAAGCAGTGGAGCGAAAACCGTATCAACCGCCTGCGCGCCAGCGCCGCGGAGGAATAATTCATGTCGATCGAAGTGCGTAACGTCAGCAAGAATTTCAATGCCTTCAAGGCGCTGGACAACATCAGCCTGGACATCCACAGCGGTGAGCTGGTCGCGCTGCTCGGCCCGTCGGGCTGCGGCAAAACCACGCTGCTGCGGATTATCGCCGGCCTGGAAACCCCGGATAACGGCAATATCGTCTTCCACGGTGAAGACGTCTCCGGCCACGATGTGCGTGATCGCAACGTCGGTTTCGTGTTTCAGCACTACGCGTTGTTCCGCCACATGACCGTATTCGACAACGTCGCGTTCGGCCTGCGCATGAAACCGAAAAACCAGCGCCCGAGTGAAAGCCAGATCGCGACCAAGGTGCATGAACTGCTGAACATGGTGCAGCTGGACTGGCTGTCGGATCGTTATCCGGAGCAGTTGTCCGGTGGTCAGCGTCAGCGTATCGCTTTGGCTCGTGCCTTGGCGGTGGAGCCGAAAGTGTTGCTGCTGGATGAGCCGTTCGGCGCCCTCGATGCCAAGGTGCGTAAGGAGCTGCGTCGCTGGCTCGCCCGCCTGCACGAAGATATCAACCTGACCTCGGTGTTCGTGACCCACGACCAGGAAGAGGCGATGGAGGTCGCTGACCGTATCGTGGTGATGAACAAGGGTGTGATCGAGCAGATCGGCTCACCGGGCGACGTCTACGAAAACCCGGCCAGCGATTTCGTTTATCACTTCCTCGGCGATTCGAACCGCTTGCTGTTGAGCGACGACAACCACGTGCTGTTCCGCCCGCACGAAGTGTCGTTGTCCAGGCATGAGCTGGAGGATCACCACGCCGCTGAGGTGCGTGATATTCGGCCACTGGGCGCGACCACGCGGGTGACGTTGAAGGTGGAAGGGCAGACGGATCTGATTGAGGCTGAAGTGGTGAAAGATCACGACAGCCTGATCGGCTTGGCCAAGGGTGAAACCCTGTTCTTCAAACCCAAGGTCTGGCAGAAAGTCGCCAGCCTTTAACTGATCGTTCCCACGCTCTGCGTGGGAATGCATCCCGTGACGCTCCGCGTCACAGTGGACGCGGAGCGTCCATGGCGGCGTTCCCACGCAGAGCGTGGGAACGAGCAGGGTTGAAGTCTAGATAGCCGCACGATTCGGATTGACCCGCACCACCCCCGCCCGCGCCTCGATCTGCTCTTTCAATTCATGCCGCATCCCGAGCATGAATGCCAACTCGGCCACGACAAACAACGGCCCGACAATCAGCCCCGACACGTCATCGACAAACGCCGGTTTGCGCCCTTCATAGTGATGCCCGACAAACTGGATCACCCAGCCAACGACAAACATCGCCAGCCCGCTGCTCAACCAGACCATGGTGCTCTGCTGCGCCAATACATGCCCGGCCCAGACTGACAGGCCCATCAGCACCGTCATCAACACCCCGAGCTTCACTTCCAGGCGCAAGTAAAACCACGCCGAAGCCAGCGCCACGATAACGGCCGGAGATATCCACAACCCGCCCAGCGACCATTCCGGGCGTGACAACAACACCGCCACGGCCACCACGATCAGCGGAATGCCGATAAAGTGGCTGGCGATGTTGCGCGGATCGCGGTGGTAGGCGGCGTATTGACTGAGATGGTCGACGAGGCTTTTCATTGTTGTTCCTCCGGTAGGGTTGATCGCATCATCCCTCGGGATCGGGGTTCGCTCTGTCAGGCAGGCGACAATCCAGGAGTGTTTATGCAAATTCGTTCGCGATTGATGACCGGCCAGTGGTTCAGTCATCTACCGGTGTCCTTTCAGGATAGTCTGCTCGCGGCGGCCCGGGAGCGGCGGCTGACGGCAGGGCAGCGCTTGTTTCAGCGTGGTGATGCGCCGTGCGGCTTGTACGCAGTACTCGACGGCGCGGTGCGCATCGGTGCGGTGAGTGAGCAGGGCAAAGAGGCGTTGTTGAGTCTGGTCGAGGCGCCGCACTGGTTCGGCGAAATCTGCCTGTTCGATGGCCAGCCGCGAACCCATGACGCTTATGCGGTCGGGCCGTGCACGCTGCTCAATATCCCGCAGGCACCGTTACTGAAGCTGCTTGATGAAAATCCAGTGTACTGGCGACATCTGGCGCTGCTGATGAGCCACAAACTACGCCTGACCTTCATCAACCTCGAACAACTGAGCCTGCTGCCAGCGCCGGCGCGTCTGGCTCATCGCTTGCTGATGATCGCCGAAGGCTACGGCGAACTCGACTCGCCGCGTCGTGTACTGCAACTGCCGCAGGAGCAGTTGGCGTCGATGCTGTCGCTGTCGCGGCAGACCACCAACCAGATCCTCAAGGATTTCCAGGGACAGGGGATTATCGGGCTTGGGTACGGCGAGATCGAAATCCTTGATGCCGCGCGATTGCGTGCCCTGGCCACGATCTGACAATGCACCCCGGCCCCTGTGGGAGCTGGCTTGCCAGCGATAGCGGTGCATCAGCCGAAATCGATGTTTGCTGCACGGACGCCATCGCTGGCAAGCCAGGCTCCCACAGGTTTTTTTGGTGTTCGTGATATCTGGAGCAAAGCACAGACCTGTAGGAGTGAGCCTGCTCGCGATAGCCATCTATCAGTTAGCCAATGGGTGACTGACATACCGCTATCGCGAGCAGGCTCACTCCTACAGGGGTTTTGCGTGGGATTCAGGAACCGCGATAGGTCGAGAAGCCGTACGGGCTGAGCAGCAGCGGGATGTGGTAATGCTGATCGGTCTGCTTCACTTCAAAAATCACCGGAATCTCCGGGAAGAACGTGTCGTGCTTGATCTTCTTGTAGTACTCGCCGGTCTTGAACACCACCCGATATTCACCCGCTTCAAAAGGCTGTTTGGCCGGGAACAGTTCGGCAATCCGCCCTTGTTCATTGGTCGTGCCCTGCGCCAACGGCTGCCAGTTCTGGCCAACGTGTTTTTCCAGGGTCGCGTCGATGCCCGGCGACGGCAGGCCATTTTCCAGATTGAGCACGTGCACGCTCAACGGATTACCGGCGGCGAGTGCAAGGCTTGAAAACGCGCTCAGGCCGAGCGCGGCGAGGGTCATGCGCATAGTCGTCATGGATGAGTCTCCTTATTGGGAACGGGTAGTGGCCAGACCGGTTTTTCCGGCAGCCTTGATCGCACAGTTTTCGTCTTGCTCACCGCCACCGGAACCGGCCACGCCCATGGCGCCCACCAGTTCAGAACCGAGGAACAGCGGAATACCGCCGCCAAGCAGCAGCAATTCATCGAGGGTGTTGAGATTGGCGGTTTCCGGGTTGCTGCGAGCGCGTTCGGCGAACAGCCGGGTGGCGGTTTTGGTCGACAGTGCGGTGTAGGCTTTGCGCTGGCTGGCAGCAGTGTTGTGCGGACCGACACCGTCGCCTCGCAGGGTCACCAACAGATTGCCGCCCCGATCGAGCACCGACACCGTGCCGGTGCAGTTGGCCATTGCCGTGTCGGCGAGAAGGCGTGCAGTTTTCAGGTCGAGGTCGGCGTGACGCGGCAGCTCAGGGCTGGCGACAGCGGCGCCACTGAGGCCGATCATCAGGCTTGTAACGAGGAATTTAACGGTCATGGACAGCCTCCAAAAGCGAAGGTCGCCACCTTAATCGCCGGTCTTCGTCAGAACCTCGTCAGTCTGATTACAAGTTTGTAATGGGCAACGCCGCCGAAGGCGCCTAGCCTGTGTGCCTGATCAATCGAGGTGTGCCATGCGTTTGCTGGTCGTAGAAGATGAAGCCAAAACCGCGAATTTCCTCGCCAAAGGCCTGGGCGAGTCCGGTTTTGCCGTGGACGTGGCGCTCAATGGCCTCGATGGGCGCTACTATATCGAGCAGCAGGCATACGACCTGATCATCCTCGACGTGATGCTCCCAGGCCTCAACGGTTGGCAATTGTTGCAACTGATCCGTCAGCGCGGCGCCACGCCGGTATTGTTCCTGACCGCCAAGGACGCCATCGAAGACCGCGTGCGCGGGCTCGAACTGGGCGCCGACGATTACTTGCTGAAACCCTTCGCCTTCGCCGAACTGCTCGCGCGGGTACGCACGTTGCTGCGGCGCGGGCCAATGCGCGAAGCGGAGTCGTACACCATTGCCGATCTGGAAATCGATGTGCTGCGCCGCCGCGTCAGTCGCGGTGGCCAGCGCATTGCCCTGACCAACAAGGAGTTCGCCCTGCTGCAACTGCTCGCCAGTCGCCAGGGCGAAGTGCTGTCGCGCACACTGATCGCCTCGCAGGTGTGGAACCTGAATTTCGACAGCGACACCAACATGGTCGAGGTTGCAGTGCGTCGTTTGCGCTCCAAAGTCGATGATCCCTACATGCCGAAACTGATCCACACCGTGCGCGGTGTCGGTTATCAACTGGAAGCCCCTGACGATGCGCTCTAGGTCGATCGCCTGGCGCCTGGCGCTGGCGTTCGCATTGGTCTGCGCCTTGGTGTTGAGTGCTATCGGCGTATTTCTCTACCGCTCGCTGGCCTCGGAAATCGCCTACCGCGACGACCTCGCATTGCTTGGACGACTGGAGCAAGTGCGCGCCTTGCTCGCCGACAGCGACAGCCTCGATGCCTTGCAGGCACGGCCGCGGCTGTATCAGAACATGCTCGGCAATCTCGACAGCCTGCTATTGGTGCGCCGCGCCGATGGCTCCAGTGTGATCGCCATCAACCCGCGTCAGCGCGATCTGCCAACCCTCAACGCGATCCCCCGCGAGCAAACGCCGCAGCGCCGCGACGTGCTGACGTGGCAAGCGTCGGACGGTGCTGCGCTAGCGCTGTTGTCCGGCGAAGCGCAAGGTCCGAACGGTGAGCCGCTGACCGTCATCGCCGGCAAGGTACTGAGTGAACGCGAACAGATGCTCGCCAGTTACCGGTTACGCCTTTATCTGGCAGTTGGCCTCGGTGCATTGCTCGCCTTTGCCTTGGGCTTGCTATTGCTGCGCCGAGGCCTGCAACCGTTGCGTCAGTTGAGCGAAGCGGTGCGCGGCATCGATCTGCGCAGCCTCGATCAACGGTTGCCCGCCCATGGCACGCCCGCTGAACTGCTTGAACCGGTACAGGCGCTCAACGGCATGCTCGCGCGGCTCGACGACAGCGTGCAGCGTCTCTCGCAGTTTTCCGCTGACCTCGCCCACGAGATCCGTACGCCGCTGCACACCTTGTTGGCAAGCAACGGGCAGGCACTGAATCATCCGCGCAGCACCGAGGAGTATCAGGAAGTGCTGGCCTCGAACATGGAAGAGTTCGAACGGCTCAAGCGCATGGCGGAGAACTTGATGTTTCTTGCCCGCGCGGAGCAGGCCGAGAGGGCGCTTAATCTGCAAACGCTGGATTTGCACAGCATTGGCGGTGAACTGTGTGATTACTTTGAAGCCTTGGCCGATGACCGCGAGTTGCGTCTGGACAATCGACTGCATGGCGAACTGCTTGCCGATCAGCAACTGTTGCAACGTGCGCTGGGCAACTTGCTGGCGAATGCCGTGCGCCACGCTGACTCCGGAACCGTGATCAGCCTGCGTCGCCGCGATGAGGCGGGTTGGTGCTGGTTGCAGGTGCACAACCTCGGGCCGACAATTGCGTCGGAGCATCTGGGCAAGCTGTTCGACCGGTTCTACCGCGTTGATCCTTCGCGCGCGGAGCCGGGGGATTCGGGTGGGTTGGGATTGGCGATCGTGCAATCGATCATGCTGTTGCATGGAGGGCAGGTGTGGGTGAACAGTGATGCGGCGGGTACGGTTTTTGAGCTGGGTTTTGTGGTGAATTGAAGGACGTCTTCGCGAGCAGGCTCGCTCCCACATTTGGAATGCGTTTCACATGTGGGAGCGAGCCTGCTCGCGAAGGCGTGGGAGCTGACGACCCAACCCTGGAATCAGTCAGCGCAACCCATCGCGAAACTGCCCCGGCGTCAGCCCCGTCCAGCGCTTGAACGCGCGGCTGAAGCTGCTGGTGTCGGCAAACCCGAGCAAATAACTCACTTCACTCAACGAGCACTGCGGATCGCGCAGGTGCAGCAACGCCAGATTCTCCCGGCTCTCGTTAAGCAACGTATCAAAGCGACAACCCTCATCCGCCAGATGCCTTTGCAGGCTGCGCAAACTCAGGTGCAACGCCTGGGCTATCCGCTCTGCGCTTGGCTCGCCTTCCGGCAATTGTTCTTCAATGGCATCGCGCACCTTGCGCTCCCAGGTCAGCGGTTTGAGCTGGGCCATGGTGCGTTTGAGCACGGCTTCATTGTGTTCAGCGAGTTCCGGGTTGGCGTCGTCGAGGTGGCTGTCGAAGTCGGCGAGGGCGAACTCCAGGCGATCCTCGGCACAGCCGAAATGCACTGGGGCGCGGAAGACCTTGTGCCATTGGTGCGCATCGCTCGGTTCCGGGCGGCGTAGATAAACCGCCAGCGGCGCGTAATCGCGACCAAGACGATTGCGGCAGGTGCGCACGTAGATCGCGGTAAACGCATCGATGGCTTCGAAGGCCGGCGCCGGATTGCCTGACGGAATTTTCAGACGGAATTGATAGCGGTCGTCGCTGCGGCTCAGCTCCAGTTCCAGCGCGTCGCTGACCACCGGGTGATAGCGCACGATGCGCTCGAACACCTCGCGCAAACTGCCGCTGGCGACCAGCGCATAACCGAGGGCATGGAACGTGGTCGGGCTGACAAAACGTGACACACGCAAGCCAATCGCCGGATCGCCGCTTACCTGCACGGCAATTTCCCACAGGCGCGTGGTGCCGGACAGCGCATAACGCGCGTTGGGGTCGTCCATCAAATTCGGGTCGAGCCCGGCCTGCTGGCACAGGGCAATGCTGTCCAGCCCCAGCGCATCGAGTTGCTTGCGCAAGGCACGGGTCCAGCTGGCGAGGGAGGTCGGTTCCTTCATGCTGATTGGCGCTTCCGGTCAACAGGTTGGCGTTCTCGGCTACCGCAATTGAAGCCTTGGCGAGGCACGATGCGAACATCATAAACCCGAGGATGGAAGCATGGACGGTACTTCTGCAAGTCCCCAGCGACACAATGCGGCCCAGCGATCAGCGCATATTCGCCAAGTGGTGCTGGCCAAAGGCGTCGAATTGCGCGAGCGCTACCCGATTCTCAAGCATCAGGATGCGCTGGGTGCGGGGATTCTGGCCTTTGCCCTGATCGGGATGATTGGTTCGGCGGCGCTGTACATCAGCGGCCACATGGCGTGGTGGGCGTGCCTGTTGCTCAATGCGTTTTTCGCGTCGCTGACCCATGAGCTTGAGCATGACCTGATCCACAGCATGTATTTCCGCAAGCAGCGTGTGCCGCACAACCTGATGATGGGCCTGGTCTGGCTGGCGCGGCCGAGCACGATCAACCCGTGGATTCGTCGGCATCTGCACCTCAATCATCACAAGGTTTCTGGCACAGAAACCGACATGGAAGAACGTGCGATCACCAACGGCGAGCCGTGGGGCTTCGCGCGCTTGCTGATGGTTGGCGACAACGTCATGTCAGCTTTCATCCGCATGCTGCGGGCCAAGACCTGGGCGCACAAGTTCAGCATCATCAAGCGCACGTTGAAGGTGTATGCGCCGCTGGCGCTGGTGCATTGGGGCGCGTGGTATGTGTTTCTCGGTTTTCACGCGGCCAATGGCATCGCCTATCTGCTGGGCTCGCCGATCGAATGGTCAGCGACGACGTTGTCGGTGATGCAGGTGATCGATATCGCCGCCGTGGTGATCATCGGCCCGAACGTGTTGCGCACCTTTTGCCTGCACTTCATCAGCTCGAACATGCATTACTACGGCGATGTCGAGCCGGGCAATGTGTTGCAGCAGTGTCAGGTGCTCAACCCTTGGTGGCTGTGGCCGTTGCAGGCGTTCTGCTTCAATTTTGGCAGCAGTCACGGGATCCATCATTTTGTCGTGAAGGAGCCGTTTTACATTCGCCAGATGACCGTGCCGGTGGCGCATAAGGTGATGCGTGAGATGGGGGTTCGGTTTAATGATTTTGGGACGTTCGGGCGGGCGAACCGGTTTGTTCGTCGGGATGAAGTTGCGGTGTCTGGGGAGGCGGTGGAGGCCTGACAGAAGGCGCCCTCACCCTAGCCCTCTCCCGGAGGGAGAGGGGAACGATTGGGGGATATTGGGGAAGTACGCCGACCTGAATGTTCCTCAGTGAATCCATAATCGACCCGATTTTTCAGGTCGATGTATAGCGAAAGACACCTCGGTCGGCCCCCTCTCCCTCTGGGAGAGGGATGGGCGGGCGGCGTTCCGATGAGGGGCTTTTGATCTTCGCCTCAATCCGGCTGAAACGGCGACTCACTGAGAATAACCCCGGTTTCCTCGACATACTGCTGCCAATGCCCAATCAACGCGCTGAGCTTCTCCGGCTGACTAACCGCCAGATCATGAATCTCTCCCGGATCGCTGGCCAAATCATAAAGCTGCCAAGTCGCCGGCCCGACCGGTCCCGGGATCCACACCGCTTTCCAAGACCCCTGCCGAATCGCCCGGCGCCCGAACAATTCCCAACCCGTCACCGTGTGCTCGTCATGCACCTGCGCAGTCTCACCCGACAAGAATCCCAACCAGGATTTGCCACGCAACGGCGCCACCGGTTTGCCGTGCCAGAGCTTGCCTGGATGGCGCACGCCGGCCAGATCGAGAATGGTCGGCGTGATGTCCATCACCGTGCCGAAGCCATGGCTGATCTGCCCTTTGATCGCCAATTGCGGATAGTGCAACAGCGCCGGCACGCGAATCCCGCCTTCAGTGGTAAATGCCTTGAACAACCGTGACGGCGCGGTCGCTACTTGTGCCCAGTTCGGCCCGTACCAGACATAGGAATTAGCCCGACCAATGTTGTCGAGGCTGTTGTCGTAATGCTGGCTGAGATACGTCACCAGTTCCGGTCCGAACTTGGGGAACGCTTCCAGCAGCGCACCTTCGGCACCGTTGTCGGACATGAACAGGATGAACGTGTTGTCGAGCTGCCCCTGCTGGCGCAGATAATCGACAACCCGGCCAATGTTCCAGTCCATGCGCTCGACCATCGCCGCGTAGACCTCCATGGCCCGAGCGGAAATCTGTTTTTGTTCCTCGCTCAACGCATCCCACTGCTGGGTCAACTGAATTAGCGGATGCGGCTCGACGTCCGGTTCGATCAGGCCGAGGGCTTTGAGTTTTTCCAGACGCTCCAGGCGCAGTACTTCGGGGCCGGCGTCATAGCGGCCACGGTATCTCTCGACGATCTCGGCCGGTGCCTGCAACGGCCAGTGCGGCGCGGAGAACGGCAAATAGGCGAAGAACGGCCGGGTCTGGTCACGTTCCTTGAGGTACTGCAGCAACTTGTCGCCGAAGGCATCGGAGGAATAAAAGTCCTTCGGTAATTCATGCAGGAAAGTATCGTCCTCAATGTACAGCGCCGGAGTGGATTTCAGCAGACCGGGCGTTTGCTCATCGTAGGTCGGCTCGAAACCGTAGTGGTTGGCCGCGCCCGGCAGCAGCGAAAACGAACGTTCGAAACCCCGCGCATGGGGCGCCAGTTCAGCCTTCAAACCGAGGTGCCATTTGCCGCTCATCAATGTTTGATAACCGGCGTCGCGCAGCAACTCCGGCAGCGCCACCACGCGATCGTTGAGATAGCCCTCATAACCCGGTTTGCCGATCAGTTCCGGGGTCAGCGTCTCGGCCATGGTGCCGATGCCGGCGATGTGGTGGTCGGTGCCGGTCAGCAGCATCGAGCGGGTCGGCGAGCAGGTCGGTGCGGTATGAAAATCGGTGAGGCGCAGGCCATTGTTGGCCAGGGCATCAAGGTGCGGCGTGGCGATTTCGCCGCCGAACGCGCCGATATCGGAGAAGCCTAAATCGTCGGCCAGAATCACCAGAAAATTGGGACGTTGCGGCATCGCAAAACTCCTGTTCAGCAGGCAATGAACGTCAGCGGCAGATCGCGGATCTGCACCGGCACGCTCGGTTGGTAATGGTCGTCACTGGTCAGCTCGTGCAGCAGCTCTTCACGCAGCTGATGGAAGTCGAAACTGCTGCGCTGGCGCGGGTGCGGCAGGGCGATGTCGACCACGTGCTTGATCCGCCCCGGACGCGGCTCCATCACCACCACGCGGTCGGCGAGGAAGATCGCTTCTTCGACGTCATGGGTGACGAGGATCGTGGTGATTTTCGCGCGATCACGGATCGCCAACAGCTCGTCCTGCATCTGCTGGCGAGTCAGCGCATCGAGCGCGCCGAAGGGCTCGTCGAGCAGCAGAATGCGCGGGCTGGCGACGAGGCCGCGAGCAATCGCCACGCGCTGGGCCATGCCGCCGGATAGTTGATGCGGATAGGCGCGAGTGAAGTCGCGCAGGCCGACCAGCTCGATGAAGTCGTTGATCCGTTGTTGCTTCTGCGCAGCGCTCAGCGGCTCGTTGACCAGACCCAGGCCGATGTTGTCCGCGACGGTCAGCCACGGAAACAAACGGTGCTCCTGAAAGACGATGCCGCGCTCGCCGCCGATGCCGCTGACGGCTTTGCCGTCGACTGTGATCTGCCCGCGAAACTGCGTATCAAGACCCACCAGTAAACGCAGCAAGGTAGATTTGCCGCAGCCGCTGGAACCGACAATGGCGACGAATTCGCCTTCGGCAATGTCCAGGTTGAATTCGCGAATCGCCTCCAGTTCGAAACCGTCGACGTCGAAGGATTTGCCTACGTGTTTAAAGCTGACAATCGGTGCGTTCATGCGTGTCTCCAGCGGGTCGCGCGAATTTCCAGGCGTTGGCCAATGAGGTTGAGCAGGGCGCCGGTGAGACCGACGAAAAGCATGCCGGCCATGATCAGATCCATGCGCAACAACTGTTGTGCGCCGATCATCTGGCTGCCGATGCCGCCATTGGACGGCATGAAATATTCCGCACCGATGGTGCCGAGCCAGGCGTAGATCAGGCTCAATCTGAGGCCTGCGAAAATCCCCGGCGCAGCGCCCGGCAACACCAGTCGACGCAGGCGTTGGCCGAGGCTCAGGCGCAACACTTGGGCGGCTTCGCTGAGTTGTGGCGACAGGTTGGCGACGCTGCGTTGCGTGGCGATAAACAGCGGAAAGAACGCGGCGAGGGCGACGAACACCCACTTCGCCAGTTCGCCCAGCCCGAACCACGCGGTGAGCAGCGGCACCCAGGCGAAAATGGCGATCTGGCGGAGGGCGGCGAGGGTTGGACCGAGCAGTCGTTCGCTGGTGCGCGACAAGCCCAGCAGCAAACCGAGGGCGAAACCGAGTCCGCCGCCCAACAGCAAACCGCCGAGGGTGCGACCGAGGCTGAGGGCCATACCGCTGATCAACGTGCCATCAAGCAGGCCGTCCCATGCCGTGCTCAAAACGGCCAGCGGGCTGACCAGAATGTTGGCATCGACCCACTGCAGTTCATTCGCCAATTGCCACAGCGCCAACAAGCCCAGCGGCAGCAGCCACGGCTGCAGACGCTGCCAGCCGTCATAACGCGGGCCGCGACGAATTTCGGCGGTGGCCGGATGCGGCCAGTGCACCAGTTTTTTGTCCAGCAGACCGATGCCGCGATCCATTGCCACGCCAATCAACCCGATCACCACGATGCAGACGAAAACGATATCGAGCATGAACAGCTGTCGCGCCCAGACCATCAGGTAACCAATGCCTTCACTGGAGGCCAGCAGTTCGACCGCCAGTAATGAGGTCCACCCGGCGGCCAGTGCCAGACGCACGCCAGCCATAAACGCGGGAAGAGCAGCGGGCAACACCAGGCGGCGCACCAGCAAGTGCGGCGGCAGACGCAGAACCGCGGCGGCTTCACGCAATTTCGGTTGGGCGTCACGCACGCCGACCAGCGTATGCAGGGTCACCGGCACCACAACCGCTTTGATCAGCACCACCAGTTTCAGCACCTCGCCGATACCGAAAAACACCATGAACAGTGGAATCCACGCCAGCGTCGGTATTTGCGAAAGCCCGGCGAAGGTCGGGAAGATCAAGCGTTCAAGACGACGACTGAATCCCAGCGCTGCACCGAGCAATGCCCCCGCAGAAACCCCCGCGAGCAGGCCCCAGAACAAACGTTGCAGACTGATCCACAAATGGCTCCACAGCTCGCCCTGCGACAACTCGACAGCACTGTTCCACACCAGTGAGGGCGCGGGCAGGATCTGTTCGCTCATCCACTCATTGCGCGCGGCCAGCCACCACAGCGCGAACAGACTCAGCGGCAACAGCCACGGCAACAGGCGTTGGTTCAGGCTGGGCCAGGTACGGCGGCTTTTCAGCGGCGGCGCGGGGAGTGGGAGACTGAGCAAGGATTGGCGGGCCATGGGTGACCTCCGTTGTCGGGTTGGCTCAAGATCTTTAGCGGAATTAGCTAAAAACAAAAAGTTATAACAATATCGATATGGATTCTTTTAAGAGATAAGCGAGGCCATTTAAGGCTTCCAGCCCACACGCATCCAATGCATTCGAAGAATATTTTCGATGCTGTTAATGCATACGCCGCTGCAAGCCCCGTTGTTGCTTGCTTAGCGTTAAAAGCTATAAAAATGTGCATTTATAGTATTTAAGCGAAGGTATTCATTCGGCCTACTTTCGGCTCCTCAACGCCTGTCGTGATCAAGGAGCTGCACCCATGAACCTCCCCTTCAAACGTGTTTTCAGTCTGTTTGCCGTTCCTGCTCTGGCGGGCCTGCTGGCGTTCACCGCCCACGCTGACGAACTCAAGGAAATCAGAATCGCCGTGCCCGACCTGAGTGCCGGCACCCAGCACAGCGGCGGCGGGGTGGTTGACGTATTGCGTGATCAGCAGATCCTCGAAAAAGCCTTTGCCGATCAGGGCATCAAGATTCAGTGGAGTTTCTTCAAAGGTGCGGGGCCGGTGATCAACGAGGCATTTGCCAATGGCCAGGTTGATCTGGCGTATCTGGGCGATCTGGCGGCAATCATCGGCAAGTCCAATGGCCTCGACACCCGCTTGCTCAGTGCCACGGCGCGTGGGGTGAAGCAGTATCTGGGCGTGGTGCCGGGCTCCGGAATCAAGACCCTGCAGGATTTGAAAGGCAAGCGCGTGGCGATCTTTCGGGGCACCGCAACGCAGTTGTCGTTTGATGCGGCACTGGCCAGCCAGGGCTTGAGCGAGAAGGATCTGAAAGTCATCAACCTCGACTTCACTGGCGCGACCGCTGCGTTGGCAGCGAAGCAGATCGATGCATCGTGGGGCAGTTCCGGGTTGGCAGCATTGCAGATCAAGGGTTTGGCCGAGTTGCCGCTCAACACCAAAGATCTCGGCGGTGCTGGCAGCGTCCAATCGGTTCTGGTCGGCACCGGCAAGTTTGTCGATGCACATCCGGAGGCGGTGGCTAAATTGCTCAAGGCGCAGCAGCAGGCAGTGGAGTGGCTGACCCAGGACAGCAACAAGGCTGCCTATGTGCAGTTGGTTTCGGGGCTGGCGAGTTATCCGCCGGTAATCCTCACCGAAGATCTGAAGGATCAGAAATTGAGCGAAGTGTTCCCGTCGACGCTGGATCCGGTGTTCCTTGGCAGCTTGCAGGACAAAGTCGATCTGGCGGCGCAGCAGAAGCTGATTCGCAAGCCGTTCAAGGTGAATGATTGGGTGGCGCCTGAGTTGGCGGCGGCCAAGCTCTAACGTACACCGATCGTTCCCACGCTCTGCGTGGGAACGCATCAATGGACGCTCTGCGTCCACTTTGGGACGCGGAGCGTCCCGGGCTGCATTCCCACGCAGAGCGTGGGAACGATCCCCTTAAACGGCGACGCTGACCTCCTGCCGATCCACCGCGACCAACGTCTCGATCATCGCCCGCGCCGCCGGCGACAGCCGAAATCCGGTGCGACTGACAATCCCGCACCGCGCATTCATGCTCTCCAGGTTCTGCGGCAAATTTCGCCAGTGCAGCAACACCAGCGAACCCTTGGCAATGTCCTCGACAAACGCCTCTTCCGTACCGACGCCAATCGCATTCGATTGCAGCACCACTTTTACCAGCGCCGGAAAATGCTCGGTCTCGATGGTCGGGGAAAAATCGATGCGGCCACTGAGGTTCGCCAGCAATTTTCGAATGCCCGGTGGGATCAGCGTCGTCGCCAACGGGTAGTCGAACATGTCGTTGGTCGACAGGCTTTCCTTGGCCAATAGCGGATGCCCCGGCCGGCAGAAAAACACGCCGCGTTTGGGCGTCAGTGCCTGGGTCTGGAAGTTGGGATCGGACTCGAAATGGCGGATGTCGGCGATGAAGAATTCGATCTCTTCACGGCTCAGTGCGCGGCTGAGTTTTTCCCAGTTATCCACCTGAAAACAGGTGCGCACTTTCGGGTGCGCATTGATGAATTGCGCCACGGCGTCCGGTACCAGTTTCACCGCCGGCGCCGGGCCGCAACCGAAGTGCACTTCACCGGCATCGAGCTTGGTCATCTGCGTCACTTCAGCACTGAGCAAGGCTGCGCCCTGCACCAGGCTCAGGGCGTGTTGCAGCACCACCTGGCCTTCGGGCGTGGGGCGCAGATCCTTGTTGCCGCGATCTACCAACACGCAGCCGAACTCCTGCTCGAGCCCCTGAATACTGCGGCTGAACGCTGGTTGAGTGATGCCCATCGCGTCCGCCGCACGGACAAAACTGCGGTGTTCGTTGAGGGCGATGAAGTACCGCAACTGGCGAAGATCCATATGCTTTTCCGGCATCCTAAAAATAGCTCGAAGGCATTTGCGACGAGGGTTGCTAGAGGTTTTAAATGCAAGTTCTTATTCCGTCAACGAAGCATGTGAATATCTATTAGATGTAAATGGAATATAGATAGAGCGTTGTTTCGCTGCCGTCCAAACCGTAAGCAGTCGATGAGGGTCTACCCATGAGCAATGCCGCACTCGCAGTTAAACCCGCTGTCCACGCGCTGGAAATCCATCCGGTGGCCGGTCGTATCGGCGCCGAGATCCGTGGCGTGCATTTGTCCGGTGAGCTGGACGCCGCCACCGTCGAAGCGATTCAGCAGGCGTTGGTTGAGTACAAAGTCGTGTTCTTCCGTGAGCAGACCCAGCTTGATGATCAGCGCCAGGAAGCCTTCGCCCATTTGCTCGGCGAACCCGTGGCGCACCCGACCGTGCCGTCTCGCGAAGGCACGCGTTATCTACTGGAGCTGGACGGTGCCGAGGGCCAGCGCGCCAACTCTTGGCACACCGACGTGACCTTCGTTGACGCCTACCCGAAGGCCTCGATCCTGCGCTCGGTGGTGGCCCCGGCATTCGGCGGCGACACCCTGTGGGCCAACACCGCGACGGCGTACAACGGCTTGCCAACCGAGCTGCGTGAGCTGGCCGACAAACTGGTCGCCGTGCACAGCAACGAATACGACTACGCCAGCGCCAAGCCGGACGTCTCGGCGGAGAAGCTGGAGCGCTATCGCAAGGTCTTCACCTCCACCGTCTACGAGACCGAGCACCCGGTGGTCCGCGTGCATCCGATCAGTGGCGAAAAGAGCTTGTTGTTGGGGCATTTCGTCAAACGCATCAAGGGTTATTCGCAGGCGGATTCGGCGCACTTGTTCGGCTTGCTGCAGAGCCATGTCATCCGCCAGGAAAACACCGTGCGCTGGCGCTGGAAGGCCGGTGATGTGGCGATCTGGGATAACCGCTCGACGCAGCATTATGCGATTGATGATTACGGTACGCAGGATCGGGTGGTGCGTCGGGTGACGCTCAAGGGTGAAGTCCCGGTGGGCGCGAATGGGCAGCGCAGTCAAACCATCAAAGGTCGTGACTGAAGATCAACAGCCCCTCACCCCAGCCCTCTCCCAGAGGGAGAGGGAGCCGATTGGGGGCTTTTCGAGCCTGAGTTCAACCTTGATATTTCAGGTCGGCGTATAGCTAAAAAACAACTCGGTCAGTCCCCTCTCCCTCTGGGAGAGGGTTAGGGTGAGGGGCTCTTAAAGCTACCAAACCCCAATCTGAACAACCTTCTCGGCTTCCGGCTCACCATAACGAAACCGCTGCCCGCGCCAATCGATCTCCTGATGACTGATCGTGGTGCGCCGCTTCAACCCCCGCACCCACTCAAACAAATACCCCGCATGCTCTTCGCGCACCGCCGTATACGCCGGGTCATCCCCCAGATCACGCAGCTCCTGCGGATCATTCAACAGATCAAACAACTGCGGTCGAAAACCGTCGTAAGCCAGGTATTTCCAGCGCTCGCTGCGCACCATGGTCATCCGGCAACGGTCGATCGGCTGACCCAGACGCTCCCGCGCCGGCGCTTGAAAGGCATAGTCGTATTCGCTGATTGCATAGCGGCGCCAGTCCGGATTTTCACCGTGTAGAAGCGGGATCAAGGAACGCCCTTCAAGCCGATGCTCTGCCCCCGGCAATCCCAGTGCCTGAAGAAACGTCGGCAACGCATCAATGGTTTCCGCCAGCCGATCATCCACCGTTCCGCGCGTGACATCTGCCGCCACCCGAGGGTCGCGCACGATCAACGGCACCCCCACCGCCTGCTCCAGCAAAAACTCCTTCTCGCCTAACCAGTGATCGCCGAGGAAGTCGCCGTGATCGCTGGTAAACACGATCAGCGTGTCATCCCAGCGTCCGTTGCTTTGCAGAAAATCGAACAGCCGTCCGAGTTGATCATCCACCTGCTTGATCAGGCCCATGTACGTAGGGATTACAGTCAATCGTACTGAATCGCGGGAAAAGTTGAGGCTTTCCTCATGCTGGCGAAAAGCAGTGTATACGGGGTGTTTGCTGGCTTCGGAGGGCGTCGCGCGGACCGCTTCGAGAATCGATTTCGTACTGTACAAGGCGTGGTACGGCGCTGGTACGATGTAGGGCCAGTGCGGTTTGATATAGGAGAGATGTAAACACCACGATTTCTCGCCTTGCTCGGTGATGAAGTCGATGGCTCGATTTGTAGTGTAGACAGTCTCTGAGTGTTGCTCGGGAATTCGTGCTGGCAAATTCGCATGACGCATTTGCCAGCCGCTGAGGATTTCACCGTTTTCGCCTTCGGCGGCGTTGGCCCAGTCGTGCCAGGGGTTTTTGCCGTCGAAACCGTGTTCGCGCAGGTAATGGGTGTAGGGTGCGGATTCACGTTTGTCGTCGAACAGCGGGTCGTCGGGGTAGATGCCGTCGTGGCGCATGTAGGGTTCGAAGCCGACTTCGTTGAGGATTTCGGCTTGTTCGCTATCGGGATTGATCGCCAGACGTTGCAAGGCATCGACATTCGCCGTCGCGTGGGTCTTGCCGACTAGTGCAGTACGAATGCCGTGCGGGCGCAGATAGTCGCCGATGGTCAGTTCTTCCAGCGGCAACGGCACGGCGTTCCACGCGACTTGATGGCTGCTCACATAGCGCCCGGTATAAGCCGACATCCGCGACGGGCCGCAGATCGTGCCTTGTGTGTAGGCGCGGCTGAAACGTACGCCGGCAGCAGCGAGTCGATCGATGTTTGGGGTGTGCAAATGCGGATGGCCGTAGCAGGACAGGTAATCGCGGCGCAGTTGGTCGCACATGATGTACAGCACGTTGCGCACGGGGTTTGGCGGGGTGGGCATGGGGTTCACCGGTCTATGGGACAGGCGAGGTATTTCGCTAGGCGTGAGGGTGTTCGGCAAGTGCATTTGGAGAATGGGTTTTATGCAGGAAATGCATCGGTGCCTGCACTGACGCCATCGCGAGCAGGCTCACTCCTACAGGTGAGCGCATTTCAAATGTAGGAGTGAGCCTGCTCGCGATAGCGGTAGATCAGACAGCGAGTCCGTCCAGTGAACAGACCTCCTCATCCACCGCATCAATCGTCTTGATCTGCTCAATCATCGCCTCGGCCAACGGCGACAACCGATACCCCGCGCGGCTGACAATCCCATAGCGGGTGTACAACTCCTCAAGATCATCGGCCAATCCTTCAATGCGCAAACACACCAACTCTCCCTTGGCTTGATGCAGCGCATCGGAATACGCCCCGACAATCCCGATTGCATCCGAGCGCAGCACCACGCTGAGCAGGCTGGAGCTGTTTTCACACTCGACATTCGGGGTGAAATCCGGCCGTCCACTGAGATCGACAATGACTTTTCGCAAGTTCGGCGGACGAATGCTCACCGCCAGTGGATAGCTCATCAACTGCTCGGCGCTGACCTTATCGAAAGCCGCCAGCGGATGCCCCGCACGGCAACAGAAATGCCATTTACGCGGCCGCAACCGGTGCGTCAGATAATCCGGATCCGCCTCGAAGTAGCGTGTGTCCGCGACAAAGAACTCGAATTCCTCGCTCATCAGTCGCTTGCTCAGACTCTGCCAATCATCCACCTGAAACTGCACCCGCGCTTTCGGATAGCGCCCGATGAAGCTGCCAATCGCCCGAGGGATCAAACCCGCTGCCGGCGCCGGCCCACAACCGAAGCGCAATTCCCCCGCCTCCAGGCCATTGAACTGGCTGATCTCGTTGGCCATCTGCTGCGCGCCGCTGACCAGTCGCCGCGCGTGTTCGAGCAGCACCTGGCCCTGTTTGGTCGGCGGTAATTCCTTGCGCCCGCGATCAACCAACTGACAGCCGACACTGTGTTCCAGCGCCTGAATGCTGCGGCTGAACGCTGACTGCGACAGATTCACCGCCTGCGCGCCGGCGACGAAGCTGCGTTGTTCAGCCAGGGCGATGAAGTGACGAAGTTGGCGCAAGTCGATATGCATTTTTCACATAAAAAATATCCGGGAAATGCATTGGATATGCATTAGGTCGACTCCTTATAAAGGCAATCTCTTATGCAGTAAATATCTGTAAATACATAAATAAATAACTTAAAAGAATATGCAGCGCTGAAGATGTCTGTGTGTTTTTTGACCAGGAGCCGCGCCATGAGTCCGTTGAACCTTGCGTCACCCTTAACGCCACGACGGCTCAAACGCCTGCCTCTG
Source organism: Pseudomonas sp. P108 (assembly GCF_032613195.1). NCBI lineage: Bacteria > Pseudomonadati > Pseudomonadota > Gammaproteobacteria > Pseudomonadales > Pseudomonadaceae > Pseudomonas > Pseudomonas sp. P108. Next base: position 237,759 of record NZ_CP126691.1, read on the forward strand.
GCCCTGTTGCTGGCAGGGAGCGCGAGCTGGACTCACGGCTACGCCGCCGATTCTGAAACCCCGGCGCCAGTGCCGGCCGGCAAGCCTGCCGCCAACAGTTCGCAACTCGAAACCGTGACCGTCACCACCCGCCGCCGCGAAGAAAGTTCGCAGGACGTACCGACGCCAATGAGCGTGGTCAGCGGGCAGAATCTGGAGACGCAACGGGTCTACCGGATTCAGGATTTGCAGCAATTAGTGCCCAGCGTCAACGTCGCCTACATGCACGCACGCCAATCCAGCGTGTCGATCCGAGGCCTTGGCAACAACCCTGCGAGCGATGGTCTTGAAGGCAGCGTTGGTCTGTACATCGACAACGTCTATCTGGGCCGTCCGGGGATGGCGGTGTTTGACTTGATGGACATCGAACAGCTCGAAGTCTTGCGTGGTCCACAGGGCACGCTGTTCGGCAAAAACACCACCGCCGGGGTGATCAACATCAGCACGCGCGCGCCAACCTTCACCCCTGAGCGCAGCATCGAAACCTCGGTGGGCGAGGACGGTTATTTCCAGACCAAGGGCACCATTTCCGGCCCGCTCAACGATCAACTGGCCGGGCGTTTTTCGGCGTACCGCACGCGCAGTGACGGCGACATCAAAAACGAATACGACGGCCATGATTTGAATGGCGGCTCGCGCGAGGGCTTCCGCGCGCAACTGCTGTTCAAGCCCAATGAAGATTTCAACCTGCGCTGGATCGGCGACTACAACGAAGAGGATTCCAGCGCCGGCACCCGTGTGCTCTACAACACCGGGCCGACCATCAACGGCGTCAACCTGTACCAGTCGCGCGCCAACGCGGCCGGGGCAACATTGGTCAACGGCTCGCACCGCAAGGTTAATCTGGACAACGACCAGCATGTCACCGTGCATCAGGGTGGCACCTCGGTGGAGGCCAACTGGACGCTGCCGAGCGACTTCACGCTGACCTCAATCAGCTCCTATCGCTTCTGGAATTTCACCCCGCGTAACGACGATGGTCTCAACGTGCCGGCGAGCTACAACGCCGGGGTGTCAGTGGAGGACAAACAGTATTCGCAGGAATTTCGCCTGGCCTCGCCCAAGGGCGAGTTCTTCGATTACGTCGTCGGCGCCTACTACTTCGGCTCGGATCTGGACAATAAATCCTTTGCCTATTACGGCCCGCAAGCCGATATCTGGAATGGCACGCCGGCCGGTGCGCTGGCCAACGTCACCAGTGTTGGCAACGGTCATATCAAGACCGACAGCTTTGCGCTGTTCGCCCAGGGCACATGGCACCTCACCGAGCGGCTGGATTTCACCGCCGGGGTGCGTGGCACTTATGAAGAAAAATCCGCTTGGGTCACGCGCGATGCCCCGGTCGGCGGCGCGACGGTCACGGGGGCGGCGGCCACGGCGCGACGCGGGCGTGCCGGCGCTTACGATTCCGGCGACTTGAATCAGTACAGCTCCAGTCCTTCCGGGTTGCTCAACCTCAGCTATCGCATCACCGATGATGTGCTCGGTTACGCCACGCTGTCCCACGGCGAGAAATCCGGCGGGGTCAACCTCGCCGTCGGTTCCGCACCGGTGGCCGGCGCCGATTCGTTGCTGATCGGCACCGAACGTGCGAACAACGCCGAACTGGGTTTCAAAAGCACGCTGTGGGATCACCGTCTGCAACTCAACGCCAACGTGTTCTGGACGCAGGTCAACGCTTACCAGACCAACGCCTACGATGCGGAAAATCGCGTGCAGTACCTGACCAACGCCGGTTCCGTGCGTTCGCGCGGGGTCGAGTTCGAAAGCACGGTGATTCCGCTGCGCGGCCTGACCCTGAACATCAACGGCTCCTACAACGACGTCAGCTATCTCTCGTACAAAGATGCCCCGTGCCCGCCGGAAGTCAGCCAGGCGCCGGGGGCTCCAGCGTCTTGCGACCTTAGCGGCCATCAAGTGGTCGGCGCCTCGAAATGGATCGGCAACGCCAACGGCGAATACAAATGGAATCTGGACAACGGCTTCGAACCTTACGTCACCGCCAGCTACGCATTCCGCTCCAAAGCCGTCGGTACGGTCGAGGATTCCGACTACGGGCAGATCCCGAGTTACGCCGTGGTCAACTTCTCCACCGGCCTGCGCGGTGACTTCAACCAGGGCCAGTGGGACGTGTCGCTGTGGCTGAAAAACGCCTTCGACAAAACCTATTACACAACCCTGTGGACGGGCGGCAACGGCGGCTATGAAGGCTTGCTCGGCACGCCGCGCACGTTGGGCGTCACCGGTCGCTACGACTTCTGATTCGTCACTCAAGGAGCTGCATCATGTTGCGTATCAAAACCGCTTTGCCGGTGTTGCTGTCCGGCGCAGTGCTCAGTGCCGGCGCCTTCGCCGCACCGAGTGTTTACCCGACGGGCGTCACTCGTTACGACCCGAACAAGGCGTTCAACCAGTACGTGATTTTCAGCGGCGCCGACAAACAGACACACCTGATCGACATGAACGGTAACGAGGTGAAAACCTGGCCGCAGGCAGGTTTCCCGTCAGCGATCATCGATCCAAAACTGGTCGGCGGCGAGCGCGGTCACGTGCTGCTGCAACTGAGTGAAAAGGATCCCGGCAAACTCGGTTCGGCCGGCAATGGTCTGGGCAATCAGAGCGTCGGCGAGCTGGACTGGAATGGCAAAGTCGTCTGGCAGTGGGGCGACAAGGCGCCCGGTGGAGCGGCGCAACAGCACCATGATCAGCGCCGTTTGAGCAACGGCAACACCGTGGTGCTGGCGAACAAGGTGCACAAGGTCAAAGGCTTCAAAGTCCCTGAGGTGATCGACGATGCAATCTATGAAGTCAGTCCCGACGGCGCGGTGAAATGGCAGTGGCTGGCCTCCGAACATCTCAATGAATTCGGCTTCACCGCCGAGCAGTTGAAACTGGTGCGTGCCAGTGAAAATCCGGATTACCTGCACATCAACAACCTCAGTCTGGTCGGGCCGAACAAATGGTTCGATGCCGGTGACAAGCGCTTCAATCCGGACAACCTGCTGATTGATTCACGCAACGCCAACTTCATCGCGATCATCGATAAGAGCAGCGGCAAAGTGGTCTGGCGTCTCGGACCGAATTTGCCGCTGATCAACCCGAAGACTGCACAGAAACTACCGCGTCCGGTGGATCAGTTTGTCGGCCAGCATGATGCGCACATCATTCCGGCCGGATTGCCCGGTGCCGGTAACGTGCTGGTGTTCGATAACCAGGGTTCGGCGGGTTATCCGAACGTCACCCTCGGGCTGATTTCCGGTTCGCGGGTATTGGAAATCGACCCGGTGAAAAACGAAATCGTCTGGCAGTACAGCGCGGCGAATTCGAAGCAGCCGGGTTGGGCGTTCTACAGTTCGTTTATCAGCAGTGCGCGGCGCTTGCCCAACGGCAACACGCTGATCGACGAAGGCATGAACGGGCGGTTTTTTCAGGTGACGAGCAGCGGTGAAAACGTCTGGGAATACGTCAGCCCCTATCTCGGCAAAGCGCCGGGCAGCGACGCGATCAGCAACTGGGTGTATCGGGCGCTGCCTGTGAGTTATAACTGGGTGCCAACGGGCACGCCACGCTCCGAGACGGCGGTTAATGCCCCGATTGTCGGTGTGCAGCAAACCAATGCCAGTCGTTAGCTGAATTGGAATTAGTGCTCGAACGAACGGCGATAAGTTATGACCGGGTTGAACAGTGCATATTGCAATTTAGTTAGTTGCCTGCGTGGACAATAATTGAATGTCCAACCATCCTGACTGTCGTGAGTTTCCAGGAGGAAACTTGCTCTCATCGGAAGACACTTATCCCAACGATAAAGGAAATCGAATCATGTCGAGCATTAATGGCACTTATGTCAATTCCAACTCTGGCGCCAAGCTGGTGATTACCGATGGTAATGATTCCAACGGCTCGTTCAGCGGAACGTTGAGTCAGGGTGGCGTGAATTACGACATCCGTTATGGAAACTACCATTTCCAGAACAGTACCGGTAACCCAACCACCATTGCAGTACTTGCTCAGAATGGTAATAGCGGTTATCAGACATGGGCACTGTTTTCGCCGGATCATAACTACGCAAAATTGCGCGCTGCCGGCTCCCGTACAAACTTCGATGGTGATGTGGTGACCCTGGGCGGGGAATTCGTTAAACAGTAGTCTTGTTTAAAAATTTAAAAGGCCGGTGCACGAAAGTGCTCCGGCCTTTTTTGTTATTCAGGAAAAATTATCATCAGTTATCTACTTGGTATTAGTCGTCCTGCAAAACCGTGTCAGTCGTATTTGATGCGTTGCATGAATACTTTTAATGCCTGAAAAGCATGCACTTTTTCACCTGTCGCTGCAGCCCGCGTGGCGCGTGGCTTTGGCGGAATTGATCAATTCGCATATTCCATAATGACCTATGCATAACGTTAAAGATTACTTTCGGAGATAAGCGCCAAGCCCAATGATTCACCCGTCGATCCGCCGTTGGGGGATTCAACAAAACGGTTGATCGGCAGTTTTTGTAGAGAACGCAAAAAGACCGCAGGGAGTGAATCAATGGGCAATGTCCAGACCGCCGCCAGCGCAGAGGAATTGCTGTGGCGTCAGACGCCGGGTGGCGAGTTGGTCGATCTCGGCCGGCCGCATCGTGTGCCGTTGGGGCAGTTGCGTTTGCAGCGTGCGCCCAAGGGCATTCTGAGTCGGCGCGAAACAATTCTGCTCGGCGTGCTCGCGCTGGTGGTGCATGGCGCGGTGATCTATTGGATCAGCCAGAAGCCGACGCCGGTGCTGCCGATCGTGCCGCCGGAAATTCCGCCGATGACTATCGAGTTCTCGCGCCCGGCACCGCCAGCGCCACCGTTTGTCGAGCCGCCGCCACCTGCGCCAGTGGTTGAACCACCACCGCCAGTGGAAGACGAACTGGCGGTAAAACCGCCGCCGCCCAAACCCGTTCCGAAACCCAAACCGGTGGTTAAACAGGCACCCAAACCAGCCCCGAAAGCGGTCGAGCAACCACCGGCACCGCCACAACCGGCCGCTCCGGTTGCAGCGCCAGCGCCACCTGCGCCTCCCGCGCCGGCACCGGTAACCCCGGCATCAGCGAATGCCGCGTACCTGAAAAACCCGGCGCCGGAATACCCGTCGCTGGCCCAGCGTCGCGGTTGGGAGGGCACGGTGTTGCTGCGCGTACATGTGCTTGCCAGCGGTAAACCGGGCGAGATCCAGATAGCCAAAAGCAGTGGCCGGCAACAGCTCGACGACGCGGCGCTGAATGCCGTGAAACGTTGGAGTTTTGTCCCGGCCAAGCAGGGTGATGTCGCCCAGGACGGCTGGGTCAGCGTGCCCATCGATTTCAAGATTCATTAAACCGAAACCAAATTCGCGCGAAACGTTTACACGAGGGAATACATCATGACGTTACTGGCATCTCCACTGGAATCCATCGAAAGCGCGGTGATCTGGCTGCTGGTGGTTTTTTCCGTCGCCACTTGGGGGCTGGCATTGCTCAAGGCTTGGCAGTTCGGGCGTCTGAAGGCGCAGGACCGGCGTTTTCATAAACGTTTCTGGGCGGCGTCGAGTCTGGATTCCGCCGCTGAATTGAGCGAGACCCAACCCGGCGCAGCCGCGCGGGTGGCACAGGCCGGTTACGCGGCGATTCAGGTGGGCGAGGCGCCGCAGGCCAATGATTTGAGCCAGGCGATCAACCATCAGGATCGACTGGAGCGCGCCTTGCGTCAGCAGATCGTTCGCGAACGGCGTTCGCTGGAAACCGGTCTGGCGGTCGTCGCAAGTATTGGCAGTACGTCGCCGTTCATTGGTTTGTTCGGCACGGTGTGGGGAATCATGGAAGCGTTGAAGGGAATCAGCGCGGCCGGTTCGGCGAGCCTGGAAACGGTGGCCGGCCCGATCGGTGCGGCACTGGTCGCAACGGGCGTGGGTATCGCCGTCGCGGTGCCGGCGGTGCTGGTTTACAACTACTTTTTGCGTCGGTTGAAACTGACGGCGGCGGATCTGGACGACTTCGCCCACGACTTCTACAGCCTGGCGCAGAAGAGTGCGTTCCGTGTGCTGATTCATCCGACCGCGCACAAGGTTGCAGCAACCGGCAATTCGGCAAAAGTGAAGGAGGCGTCCTGATATGGCCTTCTCCACGCAAGACAGTGACGAGGTGCTCAGCGAGATCAACGTGACCCCGCTGGTGGATGTGATGCTGGTGCTGCTGGTGGTGTTTATCGTCACCGCGCCGCTGCTGACCAATGCGATCCCGATCAACCTGCCGAAGACCGAAGCGGTGGCGCCGGTCGAGCAGAAGGATCCGCTGGTGGTGAGCATTGATGGTGCCGGCAAACTGTTTATCAACAAGGATGAGATTCAACCGGACTTGCTGGAATTCAACCTCAAGTCGGCCAAGGCCAAGGACCCGGAAGTGCGCGTGCAATTGCAGGCCGATGACGGGGTGAATTACGGCGAAGTGGCGCGAGCGATGGCTTCGATTGAGCGGGCGGGGATTACCAAGTTGTCGGTGATTACTGCGCGGTAACAGGATTTACGTTTTTCCGGGGCCGTCTCCTTGGCAGGGTGCGGCCCTTTTTTTATTTCTGGCGGGGGAGAAAAGCCCCTCACCCTAACCCTCTCCCAGAGGGAGAGGGGACCGACCGTGGTGATTTTTCAAGGTACGCCGACCTGAAATATCCAGTCGAACTCCGGATTGGAAAGGCTAGTTGATCGGCTCCCTTTCCCCCTCGCCCCCTTGGGGGAGAGGGCTGGGGTGAGGGGGAAAAAGATTTCAAGCCATGCATAAATCTCATATTCAATTCAGATCTTAATAAATAGCTTCTTATTCCTTAACGAATATAAATCCCCTCCCTATACTCGTTCAGGAACAGACACGACGCAGGAGAGCTCCCCATGCGCAACGAATCAATCCGCTACCTGATTGTGCCGGGCTGGCAAGGATCGCCAGAAGATCATTGGCAAAGCCACTGGCAGAACAGCCTGCCGAATAGCGCGCGGGTCGAGCAGGCCGATTGGCTGACGCCGCGTCGTGAAGACTGGGTCGCGGCACTGGCCGAGGCGATTGCCGCCGACAGCACGCCGGTGATCCTTATCGCCCACAGCCTGGGCTGCGTCACGGTTGCCCATTGGGCAGCCACTGCGCCGCTGCAATACCTGCGTCAGGTGCGCGGCGCCTTGCTGGTCGCACCGGCCGATGTCGAGCGCCCGGCCTGCGCGCCGGCGCTGCGTAACTTCGCACCGATTCCGACTGATCTGCTGCCGTTCCCAAGCCAGGTCGTCAGCTCCGACAACGACGCCGCCGTCAGCGCACCGCGCGCTCTGGAACTGGCGCGCAACTGGGGTGCCGAGGCGGGGATTCTCGCCGGGGCCGGACACATCAACGTCAAGTCCGGGCATCAGCGTTGGGAGCAGGGTTTTGCCTATCTCTATCGCCTGCAAAACCGCATGGAACACCACGCCCGTCGGCGCGCCTGATTTCTTTTTTCTTTGAACGCCCCCGTCTCCCGGCGGTTTTGGGCGGGAGTCTGCCATGAGTTTCGAAACCTTCGGTCAGCCGTTGCTGACCTTTCCCGATGCTGAAAAAAGCCCCCTGAGCATTCGCGCCAAGGCGCTGGTTTTTGTCGACCCGCGCTCGCGTCAGTTGCGCGAAGAACTGGAGCAGTTGGCGCCGCGTTCGACCTCGGTACTGATCCGTGGCGAGACCGGCACCGGTAAAGAATTGCTTGCCCGGCATATCCATCGCGCCAGCGACCGCAGCGGGCTGTTCGTTTCGGTCAATTGCGGTGCGATCAGCCCGACCTACGCTGATGCCGAACTGTTCGGCTATGCCGCCGGCAGTTACAGCGGCTCGGCCAGCAGCCGTGCAGGCTGGTTCGGTTCGGCCAACGGCGGCACGCTGTACCTCGATGAAATCGGCGATTTGCCGCTGCCGATCCAGATCAAATTGCTCGCCGCCCTGGAGAACCACGAAGTCACCCGTGTCGGTGCACATCAACCGAGTCCGGTGGATGTGCGCCTGGTCGCGGCGACCAGCATCGATCTGGCGCAAGCAGTGGACGCTGGCAAATTTCATGAGCGGCTCTATCACTACTTGAGCGAAGGGCAACTGGCACTGCCCGCCTTGCGCGCGCGTATTGGCGACATTCTTTCGTTGGCCGAGTATTTCCTCGGCATTTATAGCCAGCGTCTGGATCTACCGGTGCCGCTGATCAGCGAAGCAGCGCAACACGTGCTCGAACAACACAGCTGGCCGGGCAACACCCGCGAGCTGGAAAACGTCATTCACTTCGCCTTGTTGGTGAGTACCGGTGACGAGATTCTGCCGGAGCACCTGAATCTGCCCGAGGTGTCTGGGCCGCAGCTTCAGATCGAGCGACTGGTTGCACAAATCAACATCGGCGGCAGCGTCGATGAACGTAAGGCATTGAAAGATTTGCTGATTCGTCTGAGTGCGGCGTTGTAATCGTTTCGTTCAACATGAACAAAATGGAATATGAAGCTGAATAAACGTTATTGTCCGGGAATAAAAAATCCCGGTATTGTCCGACCCACGCCAGCGATATCACTTCACTGGCACACGTATTAATGCCGTCGTCGATGACGACCGTGATTTTCGATAAGGACACTGCATGAAAAAGGTTCTGTTGTTTACCGCATTGGCGGCTGCTCTGACTGCTTCCCTGGCCAATGCCGGTGAGAAACTGGTGGTTGCCGCGACCCCGGTGCCGCACGCTGAAATCCTCGAGCTGATCAAGCCGACCCTGGCCAAAGAAGGCGTGGATCTGGAAATCAAAGTCTTCACCGACTACATTCAACCGAACGTACAGGTTGGCGAGAAGCGTCTGGACGCCAACTACTTCCAGACCCTGCCGTACCTGAACAGCTTCAACCTGGGCAAATACAAGGACGACAAGTCCAAGTACCTGGTGACCGTGCAGGGCGTGCACGTTGAACCGTTCGGCGGCTACTCGAGCAAATACAAGACCCTGGCTGAACTGCCGGACGGCGCCACTATCGCCATCCCGAACGAAGGCAGCAACAGCGGCCGCGCTCTGATCCTGCTGCAGAAGGCTGGCCTGATCGAGCTGAAAGATCCGAAAAACGCCCTGGCAACGCCGAAAGACATCGCCAAGAACCCGCACAACTTCAAGTTCAAGGAACTGGAATCGGCCCTGCTGCCACGCGTTCTGAAGGAAGTTGATCTGGACATGATCAACACCAACTACGCGCTGGAAGCCAAGTTGAACCCGCAGAAAGATGCGCTGGTGATTGAAGGCGCTGACTCGCCGTACGTAAACTTCCTGGTGGCCCGTGAGGACAACAAGAACAGCGACGCGATCCAGAAACTGGCCAAAGCCCTGACCAGCCCGGAAGTCAAAGCGTTCATCGAGAAGAAGTACAACGGCGCGGTACTGCCGGCGTTCTGATCTGACGCTTGAGTGAACCCCTTCAAGGTGTGAAAACGCCGATGGCCAGTGATGGGCATCGGCGTTTTTGTGTGTGCGTTGGAAAAGCCCCTCACCCTGACCCTCCCGAAACGTCGGACCGCCCAGAGGGAGAGGGGACTGATCGGGGGATGCTGTAGAAGTACGCCGACGTGAAAGATTTCTGCTGAATCCATAATCGACTCGATCTTTCAGGTCGATGTTTGACGTAAGACACCTCGGTAGGCTCCCTCTCCCAGAGGGAGAGGGGACTGATCGGGGGATGCTGTAGAGGTACGCCGACGTGAAAGATCTCTGCTGAATCCATAATCGACTCGATCTTTCAGGTCGATGTTTGACGTAAGACACCTCGGTAGGCTCCCTCTCCTGGAGGGAGAGGGGACTGATCGGGGGGATGTCGTAGAGGTACGCCGATGTGAAAGATCTCTGCCGAATCCATAATCGACTCGGTCTTTCAGGTCGATGTATGACGCAAGACACCTCGGTCGGCTCCCTCTCCCTCCGGGAGAGGGCTGGGGTGAGGGGCTTTTGATTTACGCTGTGGCTTTCAGCGCCCGCCTCAACGCCACCAACAATTTCACAATTTCCTGCGGATCCAGTCGCTGCGGCACTTTTACGTCCATGTTTTCTTCCTTGTTATGGGTTTGGCCGGGGGAGTCTGGCCAAAAGCTGTTCATCCTTGGAGGGCTTTCGTGAAAAAAAGATCCGTCCTACAGCGCAAAGGAAAATAGCCTTCTTATTCCTTCCCGGCAAACCCACAAGATAGTTTTTTGGGTGATATCAATATGCTTTAACGGTATTTAAATTCTTGTTTTTATACCTATAAAGTCGATGTCTGCCGGACAGCCATCCGCTGCCCATGGACTGCATCACCGTCGCTTACCGAGCGGCGTCCAGGACGCTTCATGACCTTTGATTACGCTTTTATCCTCAGCACCCTGCCGGCATTTCTCAAAGCCGTGGGCGTGACGCTGCAGGTCGGTTTTATCGCCATTGGCACCTCGTTGTTGGTGGCACTGCTCAACGCGACGATTCTGGTGTTCCGCACGCCTTACCTGCAAAAACTCGTGGGCCTGTACGTGGAGCTTGCGCGCAACACGCCGCTGCTGATCCAGTTATTTTTCGTCTACTTCGCTTTGCCGGCAGTAGGGATTCAGGTGTCCGGTTTCACCGCCGCGATCATCACCATGACTTTCCTCGGCGGCGCCTATCTGACTGAAGTGCTGCGCGCCGGCGTCGACGCGGTGCCGCAGGCGCAACTGGAATCGGGGCGTTCCATCGGCCTGTCCCACGGCCAGTTGCTGCGCTACGTGATCCTGCCGCAAGCGGGGATCCTCAGCCTGCCGTCGCTGTTCGCCAATTTCATTTTCCTGCTCAAGGAAACCACCGTGGTTTCGGCGGTGGCGGTGCCGGAAATTCTCTACACCACCAAGAGCTACATCGCGCTTTATTACAAAACCTACGAAATGCTCGCCGTGCTGACACTGATCTGCGTGCTGTTGTTCTTGCCGCTGTCGCTGTTGCTCAGCCGTCTGGAAAGGAGGCTCCAGCATGGCCAGTTCGGGTCTTGAACTGCTCTGGGTGTCGTTGCCGCAACTGGCCAAAGGCGCCGGGCAAACCCTGTCGATCTCGTTTCTGAGCATCGCCATCAGCACCGTTGGCGGCGTGCTCTACGGTGTGCTGCGAACGCTCAACGTGACGTGGCTGAACGCGATCCTGCGGGTGTATCTGGAGCTGTTCCGGGCGATCCCGGTGCTGGTCTGGCTGTATTTGTTGTTCTTCGGTCTGCCGATTTTCTTTGGTCTGAGCATTCCGAGTTTCTGGTGCGCGGTGCTGGTGCTGTCGTTGTGGGGCGCCAGCGAGGTCGGCGAAGTGGCGCGCGGTGCGCTGCATTCGTTACCGCGCGGGCAGCGTGAAGCGGGGCTGTCGATCGGTCTGAACGCCGCGCAACTCTACGGCTACGTGCTGCTGCCACAAGCGCTGAAGCGCATGACGCCACCGACCATCAACGTCTACACGCGAATCATCAAAACCAGTTCGCTGGCGGTGCTGATCGGAGTGGTCGATGTGATCAAGGTCGGCCAGCAGATTATCGAGCGCACCTACGAATCGGTGCTGATCTACGGCGCGTTGTTCCTGTTTTTCTTTTTCATCTGCTACCCGCTCTCGGCCGCCTCGCGCGTGCTGGAGCGGCGCTGGACGCAAGCATGAGCGCATTGATCGAGTTTCACGGTTTCAACAAATTCTATGGCGAGCAGCAAGTGCTCAACGGCATCGACCTGCAAGTGCAGAGCGGCGAAGTGATCGTTATCCTCGGCCCCAGCGGCTGCGGCAAAAGCACCTTGCTGCGTTGCCTCAATGGTCTGGAAGAAGCCCACAGCGGCAGCCTGAAATTTCTCGGCCGTGAGCTGCTGGACAAGGCCACTGACTGGCGCGAGATCCGTCAGCAGATCGGTATGGTGTTCCAGAGTTATCACCTGTTTCCGCACATGAGCGTGCTCGACAACCTGCTGCTCGGCCCGCTCAAAGTGCAGAAGCGTCAGCGCCGCGAAGCGCAACAACAAGCCGAAGCTTTGCTCGAACGCGTGGGTCTGGCCGACAAGCGCGACGCCTTCCCGCGTCAGCTGTCCGGCGGTCAGCAGCAACGCATCGCCATCGTCCGTTCGCTGTGCATGAACCCACGGGTGATGCTCTTCGACGAAGTCACCGCCGCCCTCGACCCGGAGATGGTCAAGGAAGTTTTGCAGGTCATTCAGGGCCTGGCCCGCGAAGGCATGACCCTGTTGATCGTTACTCATGAAATGGCCTTCGCCCGCGCGGTGGCCGATCGCATCGTGTTCATGGATGCCGGGCGCATCCTTGAACAGACCCCGCCCGAGATTTTCTTTATGAACCCGCAAACCGCACGCGCGCAGCAGTTTCTGGAGAAGTTCTCCTTCGTTGCAACACTGCCAGAAACGAATCCGACAAAGGAACTGGAACTGTTATGAAAACTGCCGCTTTTTTACTGCCCTTGCTGAGCCTCGCGTTGCTTGCCGGTTGCAGCAAAACCGAAGAACCGCCGAAGCCAAAAGTCGCCAGCGAGAGTGCCGCGCCGGCCGGTTACCTGGACAAGATCAAGGCTCGCGACAAACTGATCGTTGGTGTTTTTACCGATAAACCGCCATTCGGTTTTGTCGATGAGGCCGGGCGCTACGTCGGCTTCGATACCGACATCGGTCGGCGTTTCGCCAAGGATCTGCTCGGCGATGAAAACAAGGTCGAGTTCGTTGCCGTTGAACCCGCGAGCCGCATTCCATTTCTGCAAAGCGACAAGGTCGACCTGATCCTCGCCAACATGACCGTCACGCCTGAGCGCAAGGAAGCGGTGGAGTTCACCAACCCAAACCTCAAGGTCGCGGTGCAGGCGTTGGTGCCGCAAAGCAGCTCGGTGAAAAAACTCGATGATCTGGCAACCCGCACCACCATCGTCACCACTGGCACCACCGCTGATATCTGGCTGACCAAGAATCATCCGGACTGGAAACTGCTGAAATTCGAGAAAAACTCCGAATCGCTGCAAGCTTTGGCCAACGGTCGTGGCGATGCTTATGCACAGGACAACCTGGTGTTGTTCAGCTGGGCCAAGCAGAACCCGGGCTATCGCGTGCTCGATGAAAAGCTCGGTGCCGAAGCGCCGATTGCGCCGGCGGTGAAGAAGGGCAATATCGAGCTGCGCGACTGGGTGAATACTGAGCTGGCCAAACTGGGTGAGGAGAAATATCTGCTCAAGCTGTACGACCAATATGTGCGTAAAGAGCTGAGTGATGACACCAAGCCTGAGAGCGTGATTGTCGAGGGTGGCAAGTGGCAGGGGTGATTGCCTGTTGAATCGGTGGTGAGGCCTGCCCCTCACCCCAGCCCTCTCCCGAAGGAGAGGGAGCCGACCGAGGTGTCCTGCGTCATACATCGACCTGAAAAACCGAGTCGATTATGGATTCACAACAGCATTTTCAGGTCGGCGTAATTCCCGAACATCTGCGGTCAGGCCCCTCTCCCCGTAGAGAGGGAACCGATCTCTGGGCTTTTCAAAACCTGAGTTCAACTCGAGACTTTCATGTCGGCGTAGTTCGAAAGAACAACTCGGTCAGTCCCCTCTCCCTCTGGGAGAGGGCTAGGGTGAGGGGCTTTTGGCTTGAACGCTCAATCCGGCCAGTTCCACGCCGGCTCATCCAGCACCCGCTGCCCGACAATCCCGGTCTGCCCCAGTGTCTTCTCCAGCACAATGCAGTTGCACTCCGGATCTTCCTGCAACGCCGAAATCAACCGCCGCGCATGCGACACCACCCACACCTGACACTGCTCCGAGGCACGGATAATCAACCGCGCCAACGCTGGCAACAGATCCGGGTGCAAACTGGTTTCCGGTTCGTTCAGTACCATCAATGACGGTGGCCGTGGCGTCAGTAATGCCGCGACGAGCAGCAGATAGCGCAACGTCCCGTCCGACAGCTCCGCCGCCGATAACGGCCGCAACAAACCTTCCTGATAAAACTCGACTGCAAACCTGCCACCGGCCTGTGCTTCGATATGCACCCGAGCGCCAGGAAACGCATCAGTAATCGCCGCACGCATGGCGTCGCCGTCACCAATCTCGATGATGGTCTGCAAAGCTGCCGCCAAATCCCGCCCATCGTGATGCAGCACTGGCGTGCGCGTGCCCAATTGCGGTTGGCGTACGGGCGCATCGGCATCGCTACGAAAGTGATCGTAAAAGCGCCAGCGGCGAATGAACTCGCGCATCTGAAACACTTCCGGCGAGCTGCGCAGGCTACCGACCTGATCAAACAAACTGTCGAAATTCGGCGTGTGTTGCGCCAGCACGTCCCATTGGCGCTCGTTGCGTGCGCGGATCATCGGGCCGTCGCGATCCACCAGCAGGCTGGCGGGACGGTAAAGCGCGCCGGCCCAGATGCATTCGCGCTTGATCTGCGGGTCGAGGCTGAACCGCGAGGGGATCGGCCGTGAATGTTCGGGCAACATGAAGTGCCCGTTGGAATCGGGCAGGCCGAGGCTGATCGAATAACTGAAATCCTCCCCGGCAAATCCCAGACGCAGGCGCTTCACACCTTGGCGCACCGTCGACTGGATCGGCACCTCGCCGTTACGCATGCGCCGGCTGATGGTTTCCGGCCCGGCCCAGAAGGTCGACTCCAGCCCACCCTCACGGGCCAGCGCATTGACTACGCCGCCCTGAGCGGTTTCCGCCAGCAGGCGCAAGGCCCGGTAGAGGTTGGACTTGCCGCTGCCGTTGGGGCCGGTGATCAGGTTCAGCCGGCCGAGCGGGATCACCAGTTTGTTGATCGAACGGTAATTGGCCACTGCCAGAGTGTTAAGCATGGAATTCCTTCTCTTGAGACGCCTATTGTAGGAGCTGCCGCAGGCTGCGATCTTTTGATGTTGTTTTTAAAAGATCAAAAGATCGCAGCCTGCGGCAGCTCCTACAGGAAAACATGGGGGACGAACGGGCGAACGTTGAACCCTGTTCTAAGCTCACAGTCGTATCGTCACTTGCACGTTCGTACACAGGAAGGAGTCTGCATGGCGAGTCCCGGTTTGAAAACAGCGGTCATGCTGAGTCTGTTCACTTTGGTGACCGCATGCGGCGAGAAAAAAGCTCCTGAGGAATACCTGCCCAGGGTCTTCGTACAGGAAGTGAAACCCACGGATTACGCGGTTTCGGTGACATTGACCGGTGACGTGCAGGCGCGCGTGCAGACCGAATTGTCGTTCCGCGTCGGCGGCAAGATCATCCAGCGTATGGTCGACGTCGGTGACAGGGTCACGGCCAAAC
Organism: Pseudomonas sp. P108; assembly: GCF_032613195.1. Lineage (NCBI taxonomy): Bacteria > Pseudomonadati > Pseudomonadota > Gammaproteobacteria > Pseudomonadales > Pseudomonadaceae > Pseudomonas > Pseudomonas sp. P108. The sequence goes on from NZ_CP126691.1 coordinate 253,065, forward strand.
AGGTGCTGGCCAAGCTCGACCCCAAGGATTTGCAGACTAACGTGGATTCGGCTCAAGCCCAGGTCGTCGCTGAACAAGCCCGTGTGAAACAAAGTGCGGCCGCCTTCGTGCGCCAGCAAAAACTCCTGCCCAAGGGCTACACCAGCCAGAGCGAATACGATTCCGCCCAAGCCGCGTTGCGCAGCAGCCAGAGCGCCTTGAGCGCGGCGCAGGCGCAATTGGCTAATGCGAAGGACCAGTTGAGCTACACCGCACTGATCGCTGATGCCCCGGGGGTGATCACCGAGCGCCAAGCCGAAGTCGGCCAGGTCGTGCAGGCCACGGCGCCGATTTTTTCGTTGGCCCGCGACGGCGACCGTGACGCGGTGTTCAACGTCTACGAATCGCTGCTGGCCGAGCGTCCTGCGGATCCCTCGATCGTCGTCAGCCTGCTCGATAACCCTGCCATCAAAACCACCGGCACGGTGCGTGAAATCACCCCGGCGGTGTCGGCGCAGTCCGGCACGGTGCAAGTCAAAGTCAGCCTCGACAGCCTGCCACAAGGGATGCAGCTGGGCTCGGTGGTCAGCGCCACGGCCAAGGGCAGCGGCAAGTCGGCAGTCGAATTGCCATGGTCGGCGCTGACCAAAAACATCAGTGATCCGGCGGTGTGGATGGTCGACGATAAAGGTGAAGCGCAGTTGCACAACGTGACCGTCGGCCGCTACCTGATCGGCAAGGTCATCATCAGCGAAGGCCTCAAGGGCGGTGAGAAAGTCATTGTGGCCGGTGGGCAGTTGTTGCATCCCGGCATGAAAGTCGAAATCGCTGAAAACACCTACAAGGATCTGCAGCCGGGAGCGCAGCCATGAAGCGTCTGGGACTGTTATCCGTGGGTGTGTTGCTGGCGGCGTGCTCGAAAAGCGAGCCACCTCCGGAGCCGGTACGTCCGGTGTTATCGGTCAAGGTTCAGGCGTTGAGCGAGGAAAGCCTCGGGCGGTTCGCCGGCAGCATCCAGGCGCGTTATGAAAGCAACACCGGTTTCCGCGTCGGTGGCCGCATCGCCAGCCGCAACGTCGATGTCGGAACCGAAGTGCAAAAGGGCACGCTGCTCGCCACCCTCGATCCATCTGATCAGCAAAACCAATTGCGTTCGGCCCAGGGCGACCTGGCCAAGGTTCAGGCGCAACTGATCAATGCTCAGGCCAATGCCCGCCGTCAGCAGGCACTGTTCGATCGTGGCGTAGGGGCGCAGGCACAACTGGACATCGCCACCACGGACTTGAAAACCACCCAGGCCTCGCTGGACCAGGCTCGGGCGGCGGTCAATCAAAGCAAGGACCAGCTCGGCTACACCGAACTGCGTTCCGACCATAAAGCCGTGGTCACCGCGTGGAACGCCGAAGCCGGGCAAGTGGTGACGGCGGGCCAGCAGGTCGTGACTCTGGCGCAACCGGACATCAAGGAAGCGGTGATCGATCTGCCCGACACCCTGGTCGATCAGATTCCCTCCGACGTGGTGTTTCTGGTGGCCGGGCAACTCGACCCGAGCATCAACACCACGGCAACCCTTCGCGAGATCGAGCCGCAGGCGCAAAGCGCCACGCGTACTCGTCGCGCACGCCTGACGCTGGCCGAGACACCGGACGGTTTCCGCCTCGGCACGGCGATCAGCGTAACCCTCAGTTCAGCGATCAAACCGCGCATCGAATTGCCGGCTACCGCTGTGCAGGAGGTCGACGGCAAACCACGGATCTGGGTCATCGACACCCAGAGCAAAACCGTCAGCCCTCGCGACGTCAGCGTGATCAGCCGCACCGACAGCAGCGTGGTGCTCGCGGGCGGCGTGAAGAACGGCGAGCGCGTGGTCAGCGCCGGCGTCAACAGCCTCAAACCCGGACAATCGGTAAAACTTGACGAGGACAGTCAATGAAAGGCTCTTTCAACCTCTCCGAATGGGCCCTCAAGCATCAGTCATTCGTCTGGTACCTGATGTTCGTCGCGTTGCTGATGGGCGTGTTTTCGTACTTCAATCTGGGCCGCGAAGAAGACCCGTCGTTCACCATCAAAACCATGGTGATCCAGACCAAATGGCCGGGCGCGACCCAGGAAGAAACCCTCGCGCAGGTCACCGACCGCATCGAGAAAAAACTCGAAGAACTCGACTCCCTCGACTACGTGAAAAGTTACACGCGCCCCGGTGAATCGACGGTGTACGTGTACCTGCGCGACACCACCAGCGCCAAGGACATCCCGGAAATCTGGTACCAGGTGCGCAAGAAGATCGACGACATTCGCGGGCAGTTCCCCCAAGGTATTCAAGGGCCCGGGTTCAACGACGAGTTCGGTGATGTGTTCGGCTCGGTCTACGCCTTCACCGCCGACGGCCTGACCATGCGCCAGTTGCGCGATTACGTGGAACAGGCGCGGGCCGAGATCCGCAATGTACCGGGGCTGGGCAAGATCGAAATGATCGGCCAGCAGGACGAAGTGATTTATCTGAACTTCTCTACCCGCAAACTGGCGGCGTTGGGTATCGATCAGCGTCAGGTAGTGCAGAGCCTGCAATCGCAGAACGCCGTGACCCCGGCCGGTGTGATCGAGGCGGGCCCTGAGCGGATTTCCGTGCGCACTTCGGGGCAGTTCGCCTCGGAAAAAGACCTGGCCGAGGTCAATCTCAAGCTCAACGACCGTTTCTATCGTCTGGCTGACATCGCCGACATCACTCGCGGTTACACCGATCCGGCTACCCCGGAATTCCGCTTCGACGGCAAACCGGCCATCGGTCTGGCGATTGCCATGCAGAAGGGCGGCAACGTTCAGGCGTTCGGCAAGGCGTTGCACCAGCGCATCGATGAACTGACCGCAGACTTGCCCGTTGGCGTGGGTGTACACACCGTGTCCGATCAGGCGGTGGTGGTGGAGGAGGCCGTTGGCGGCTTTACCAGCGCGCTTTTCGAAGCCGTGATCATCGTGCTGGTGGTGAGTTTTATCAGCCTCGGCGTGCGCGCCGGCCTGGTGGTGGCGTGCTCGATTCCGCTGGTGCTGGCGATGGTGTTTGTGTTCATGGAATACAGTGGCATCACCATGCAGCGGATTTCTCTCGGTGCCTTGATCATCGCCCTCGGCCTGTTGGTGGACGACGCGATGATCACCGTGGAGATGATGGTCACGCGCCTGGAAATGGGCGAGAGCAAGGAGGAGGCCGCGACGTACGCGTACACCTCAACGGCGTTCCCGATGCTAACGGGGACGCTGGTGACGGTCGCCGGTTTCGTGCCCATCGGCCTCAACGCCAGTTCCGCCGGTGAGTACACCTACACGCTGTTTGCGGTGATTGCCGTGGCCATGATTGTGTCGTGGATTGTCGCGGTGTTCTTCGCTCCGGTGATCGGCGTGCACATTCTCAGCGCCAACGTGAAACCCCATGACGCCGAGCCGGGCCGCGTCGGGCGTGCGTTCAATGGCGGTCTGTTGTGGGCGATGCGCAATCGCTGGTGGGCGATCGGTATCACCGTGCTGCTGTTTGCCCTGTCGATTTTTTGCATGCGCTTTGTGCAGAACCAGTTCTTCCCGGCATCGGACCGTCCGGAAATTCTCGTCGACCTGAACCTGCCACAGAACGCCTCCATCGACGAAACACGCAAGGCCGTCGACAAGCTGGAAGAAACCCTCAAAGGCGACCCGGACATTGTGCGCTGGAGCACCTACATCGGTCAGGGCGCGATCCGTTTCTATCTGCCGCTCGACCAGCAATTGCAAAACCCGTACTACGCACAACTGGTGATCGTCAGCAAAGACTTCGAGGCCCGTGAGGCACTGAGTCAGCGTCTGCGCGAGCGCTTGCACAAGGACTTCGTCGGCATCGGCAGTTACGTCCAGGCGCTGGAAATGGGCCCGCCGGTGGGGCGGCCGATCCAGTACCGGGTCAGTGGCAAGGACATCGATCAAGTGCGCAAGCACGCCATCGATCTGGCCACCGAACTGGACAAGAATTCGCACATCGGCGAGATCATTTACGACTGGAACGAGCCGGGCAAAGTCCTGCGCATCGACATCGCCCAGGACAAGGCACGGCAGCTCGGGCTGTCCTCCGAAGACGTGGCGAACCTGATGAACAGTATTGTCAGTGGCGCGCCTCTGACCCAGGTCAACGACGACATCTACCTGATCAATGTGGTCGGCCGGGCGGTGAATTCGGAGCGCGGTACGCCGGAAACGCTGCAGAATCTGCAGATCGTTACGCCCAACGGCACATCGATTCCGTTACTGGCATTCGCCACTGTGCGCTATGAGCTGGAACAGCCGCTGGTGTGGCGTCGCGATCGCTTGCCGACCATCACCATCAAGGCTTCGGTGCGCGACGAGATCCAGCCGACCGATCTGGTGAAACTGCTCAAGCCGTCGATTGATGCCTTCGCTGACAAACTGCCAGTGGGCTACAAAGTCGCCACCGGCGGTACGGTCGAGGAAAGCGGCAAGGCGCAGGGGCCGATCGCCAAGGTCTTGCCGTTGATGCTGTTTTTGATGGCGACGTTCCTGATGATCCAGTTGCACAGCGTGCAGAAGATGTTCCTGGTGGCGAGTGTCGCTCCGCTGGGGCTGATCGGCGTGGTGTTGGCGCTGGTGCCGACCGGCACGCCGATGGGTTTCGTGGCGATTCTGGGGATTTTGGCGCTGATCGGCATCATCATCCGCAACTCGGTGATTCTGGTGACGCAGGTCGATGAGTTCGAGAAGAAGGGCTATGCGCCGTGGGATGCAGTGGTCGAGGCGACCGAGCATCGACGCCGGCCGATCCTGCTGACCGCAGCGGCGGCGAGCATGGGCATGATCCCCATCGCCCGCGAAGTGTTCTGGGGGCCGATGGCCTACGCGATGATTGGCGGGATCGTGGTGGCGACGTTGCTGACGTTGTTGTTCCTGCCGGCGCTGTATGTGGCCTGGTACAAGATTCGCGAGCCGCAAAAGGATGCCGCTTAAAAGCGAGTGCTGCGCACTCTATTCGCGAGCAGGCTCGCTCCCACAGTTGACCGAGTTGTCCAGGCGGACGCGGTCAACATGTGGGAGCGAGCCTGCTCGCGAAGGCGTCAGAACTGGCTATGCAGATTTACGCCAGACACTCGCCAACCAGGGCTGCTGCTCACGCGGCAGGCCCGCCGGGCGGTAGTAATGCTCAAGTTCGACAAACCCCGCGTCCGTCAGCAACCCTTGCCACGCCGCCAGATCGTGATACGAGCCATAACGCGGCCCGTTCCAGCCCTCACGATTATCCCCACGTGGATTGGAGCTGAACAACACGCCACCCGGTTTCAACGCGCCGTGCAATTGCTTCAATACCCGTGGCAATTCCTGCAACGGCACATGAAAAAGCACCGCATTGGCGAAGATCCCGTCGAAACGTTCGGCCGGCAGATCCAGCCTCAGAAAGTCCTGCTGCAACACTTCACAGCCACTGTCTTCGCGGGCCATTCGCGCAAACTCTTGCGAACCATCCAGCCCGACGGCGATGTGACCCATGCGGGTAAACGTCTGCAAATCCCGTCCCGGCCCGCAGCCGAAATCCAGAATCGTCAACGGCGCTGAACCCTGAATATGCCGCAGCAGCGCATCGATGTTCTGGCTGACATCGTGGTCGCGGGTGCCTTCACGGAAGTCTTCAGCCACCGAGTTGTAGTGGCCGAGGGTGGTCGCGGTGATCTGTTCGAGATCGGTGGGGGTCTGCTTCATGGTCGAGATACGCAGGCAGTTGGGATTCGCCGAATATACGCCATCGAGTTCGGGGCTGCTGCGCAGCCATTCGCGAGCAGGCTCGCTCCCACAGGGGAACACATTCCAAATGTGGGAGCGAGCCTGCTCGCGAAAGCGGTTTCAAGGGCGTGGCATGAATCCGGATGAGCTCAGCGCTTGTTCAACCCCCGCGCCAACCGATCCCCACCCAACTGAATCACCGCCACCAACGCCACCAGCAACACAATCACCGTCAACATGATCTGGCTGTCAAAGCGCTGATAGCCGTAGCGATAAGCGATATCCCCCAACCCACCGGCCCCAATCGCCCCGGCCATCGCCGAAGAGTTGATCATCGTCACCAGCGTAATCGTGAAACCGCCGACAATCCCCGGCAGCGCCTCCGGCAACAACACATGCCAGACAATGTGCCAACGCCGACAACCCATCGCCTGCGCCGCCTCGATCAAGCCATGATCCACCTCGCGCAGACTCACTTCGGCAATCCGCGCAAAGAACGGCGTCGCCGCAATCGTCAGCGGCACGACGGCAGCCCAGACACCGTAGGTGGTGCCTACAATTAACCGGGTAAACGGAATCAGCGCGACCATCAGAATCAGGAACGGGATCGAGCGGAACAGGTTCACGAATGCGCCCAAGGCGCGGTTGAGTATCGGCGCTTCATAGATCCCGCCCTTGTCGCTGGTGACCAGAATCACTGCCATGGGAATCCCCACCAGCAAGGCGATCAGCGACGACACGCCAACCATCAGAAACGTGTCGATAAAACCCTGCAGCAAGCGATCAAACCACATAACCCACCACCTCCACTCGTTGCGCCCATGGTGCGGCGCGTTCGCGCAATTGCTCGGCTCCGAACGCTGAACCACTGACGGCCAGCAACAATTGCCCCAACGCATGCCCCTGAATCCGCTCCACACCACCCTGCAGTAGCTTCACCCGCCCACCCAGTGCGGCGAACAGTGCGGCCAGATCCGGCTCATCACTGGCGCTGCCGGTGAACTGCAAGCGCAGCACCACAGCGGCGTCGGAGGAGGGCGGCTGCTTCTGCAAACGGCTTTGCAACTCCTCCGGCAGCGCGTGTTGCAGAGGCGCGAGCAAGGTCTGGCTGACCTCGTGCTGCGGATTGCCGAACACTTCCCACACCGGGCCTTGTTCGACAACCCGGCCGTGTTCAAGCACGACAACGCGGTCGCAGATTTCGCGGATTACGGCCATCTCATGAGTAATCAGAACGATGGTCAGACCCAAGCGTTTATTGATCTCGCGCAGCAGGCCGAGGATCGACTGGGTGGTCTCTGGATCGAGCGCCGAAGTGGCTTCGTCACAGAGCAAAATATCCGGGTCATGTACCAGCGCGCGGGCGATGCCGACGCGCTGTTTCTGCCCACCGGAAAGCTGCGCCGGATAAGCCTTGTGCTTCTCTTGCAGGCCGACCAGTTCGAGCAGTTCGCGAACCTTTTTTTCGCGTTGTTCCTTCGGTACTCCAGCCACTTTCAGCGGCAGTTCAACGTTCTGCCAAACGGTCTTGGCCGACATCAGATTGAAATGCTGAAAGATCATGCCGATACGCCGGCGCAAAGCAACAAGACGGTCTTCATCGAACTCGCCAATGTCGATCTGATCGATCAGCACCCGCCCCGAGGTTGGTTGTTCCAGACGATTGATCGTACGGATCAGCGATGACTTGCCAGCGCCGCTGCGGCCGATGATGCCGAACACTTCGCCGCGCTGAATGGCCAGATCGATGCCCTGCAACGCGGCGACCGGGCCTTGACGGCCGTTGTAGGTTTTACCCAAGCCGATGAAACGTACGTGGGCGCGATTCAACTCGGGGTGCAGTTCGGGTTTTTCAGCATTGTGTGGCTCTGGAATTTCCAGTCGCCGTTGGATCGCGGCCGTCATGCTCAGCTTTCCCAACCGGCTTGATACAGCTTGCCGTGAGCCTTATCCAGTGCCGCGCGAACGACCGGCGAATGCTGGTAGATGTCGACGAATTTGATCAGGCGCGGGTCGGTTTTGCTCTTCGGCTGGATGACGAACTGGATCACGTATTCCTTGTGGTCGAGACCGTCGAACAGCAGCGCCGAACCGGCATCGAAGGTCTTCGCCAGACGAATGTAGGCCGGGTAGCCCTGGACCAGATCGGCGTCGTCGTAAGCGCGCACCAATTGCACGGCTTCGACCTGGAGGATTTTGATTTTCTTCGGGTTGGCAACGATGTCGTCTTCGGTAGCCTTGTAGCCGACGCCCGGTTTCAGCGTGATCAAACCAGCCTTGGCCAGCAGCTGCAAACCACGGCCACTGTTGATCGGGTCGTTGGCGATGGCGACGCTGGCGCCTTCTGGCAGCTCATCGAAGCTTTTGTATTTTTTCGAGTAGAGGCCGACGTTGTTGATGATCCCCGGGGCGAATGGCACCAGATCAAAACCCGACGCGGCTTTGGCGTTTTCGAGGAACGGAATGTGCTGGAAGTAGTTCACGTCGATGTCGCCGGCGGCGAGGCTGACGTTAGGCGCGATCCAGTCGGTGAACTCCACCAGCTCGACTTTCAGGCCTTGTTTGGACGCTTCTTCGACGGCGGCTTCCAGCGGGATGGCGAAGGCGGCGGTGGTGCCGATTTTCAGTGGGGCGTCGGCGGCGAAGATGGCCGAGCTGAACAGGCCGAGGGCCAGGGCCAGTGCTTTGACTGGGTGGGACAGGCGTTTTTTGGTCATGATGGTTTTTCCAGTCAGTGCATAAATTTGTGGTGTATCGGATGGCCTCTTCGCGAGCAGGCTCGCTCCCACAGGGGAAATGCATTCCAAATGTGGGAGCGAGCCTGCTCGCGAAGCTTTTAATGCCGGTACGACGATCCGGTGTGTTGCTCGGGCAATTGCGCCGCACCGTGAAACAGCTTCTCGCGCAAGCTGCCGCTGTCATATGCGGTCTTGTACGACCCGCGCCGCTGCAACTCGGGAATCACCAGCTCAATGAAGTCGACGTAACTTTCCGGCGTAACAATCCGGGTCAGATTGAAACCGTCGAGGCCGGTCTCGGCGATCCACGATTCCAGCTCATCCGCGACGTGCTGAGGCGAGCCGACCACGGTGATGTAGCGACCACCGAGGGCGTGCTGGTCGAGCAATTTGCGTCGGGTCCAGTCGTTGTTCTGCAGGTTCTTGGTAGCCGACTGGATCGCATTGCTCTTCACGTACTGGATCGGTTCGTCGATTTCGTACTGGGAAAAGTCGATGCCGGTCGACGCGGAAAAATGCGCTACGCCGGCCTCGGCGCTGGCGTAGCTCAGATACTCAGCGTGCTTGGCCCACGCGGCTTCTTCCGTCGCGCCGACGATGACGTTGAGGCCCATGAACACCTTGATGTCCTCAGGGTTGCGCCCCGCTTCAACCGCGCTGGCGCGGACCTTGTCGACTTGAACTTTGGTCGACGGCTTGTTCTGGCCGCTGATGAACACGCATTCGGCATGACGACCGGCGAAGAGCAATCCGCGATCGGAACTGCCGGCCTGAAACAGCACCGGCGTCCGCTGTGGCGAAGGCTCGCAGAGGTGATAACCCTCGACCTGATAGAACTCGCCCTTGTGCTCGACCTTGTGCACTTTCTGCGGCTGCGCATAGATGCGCTGTTCGCGATCATTGAGCACCGCGCCGTTTTCCCAACTGCCTTCCCAGAGCTTGTAGAGCACTTCCAGGTACTCGTCGGCCTGATCGTAGCGACGGTCGTGTTCGACTTGTTCGCTGAGGCCCATGGCTTTGGCAGCGCTGTCGAGGTAGCCGGTGACGATGTTCCAGCCCACGCGACCACGGCTCAGATGATCGAGCGTGGACATGCGTCGGGCGAACAGATAGGGCGGCTCGTAGGTGAGATTGGCAGTCAGGCCGAAACCAAGGTTTTTGGTCACGGCGGCCATGGCTGAAACCAGCAGCAATGGATCGTTGACCGGCAACTGGATCGACTCTTTCAGCGGGACATCGACCGAGTTCTGATAGACGTCGTACACACCAACGATGTCGGCGATGAACAAGCCGTCGAACAGTCCGCGCTCCAGCAACTGCGCCAGTTCCGTCCAGTATTCGAGGGTGTTGTAGCGCGTCGAGGTGTCGCGCGGATGCGTCCACAGACCATGGTTGATGTGGCCGATGCAGTTCATGTTGAACGCGTTGAGCAGGATCTTCTTTTTCGCGGCGCTCATCAGATCGTCCCTCGCAACGGAGGGTTTTCATCGTTGAGGTAATAGTTGCCCACCGCGTGATATTTCCAGCGCACCGGGTCGTGCAAGGTGTGCACGCGGGCGTTGCGCCAGTGGCGGTCGAGGCCGTGTTCGATCAGGGTCGCCTGGCTGCCGGCCAGTTCGAACAGCGTGCTGCCGGCGGCCAAAGAGATTTCAGTGCTGATCGCCCGTGCTTCGGCAACGGCAATCGACGCGGCGGCAACGGTATCGGCGTTGGTCTCGGCTTGTGCGGCATCGAGGAACTCACCGGCACGCTCAAGCAGGGCTTCGGTAGCGTGCAGGCGAATGCTCAAGTGACCAAAGCTCTTCAACGTCAGCGGATCTTCGGTAGCTTTGTCGTTACCGGAATCGATCCACGGGCGCGTCTTGCTGCGCACAAAATGCAGCGCATCCTCGTAAGCAGCCCGGGCGATGCCGGTGTCGATGGCGGCGTGAAGGATCTGCGCCAGCGGGCCAACGGTAGTCGGACGCTCAAATGCGCTCTGGAAGGGCAGCACGTCTTCAGCCGAGACGAATACGTCTTCGAACACAACCGAGCCGCTGCCGGTGGTGCGTTGGCCGAAGCCGCTCCAGTCGTCGATCACCGTCAGGCCTTTGCTGTCACGCGGGACGAAGGCAAGTTGCTGCACACCGTTTTCATCAACCACGGAAGTCGGAATGCGCTGGGCGTAAATCGCCCCGGTCGAGTAAAACTTGCGACCATTGATGCGATAGCCGTCACCGTCGCGCTTAAGGCTGGTGACGCGGTCGTGAGCCGTTTTGGTGCCCAGTTCTGCCAGGGCATTACCGAAGCGTTGGCCGGCGAGAACCTCGGCGTACAGCCGTTGTTTTTGCGCGTGGCTGCCGTTTACGCGCAGCACTTCCAATGCATAAAAATGATTTTGCGGAATCTGTCCGAGCGAGCCGTCGGCCTGGGCGATCAAGGCGATGACTTTGGCCAACGTCACATTGGACACGCCAGCGCCGCCGTACTCCTTCGGTACGTTGATGGCCCACAAACCGGAGCGGGAAAATACATCGAGTTCCGCCAGCGGCAAGCGACGTTCACGGTCGCGCAGGGCGCTGTCGCGTTTGAAATCTTCGGCCAGGTCGCTGGCGACGATCAGGGCTTGCTCATCGCTGGTGATGACCGCGACGTGATGGGAAAAAGTCATAGGTTTCTCCAGATGTCTGGTCGTCAGATCCAGGAATGGCGAGCCGGCAGAGTGCCGTTGAGGCGATAGGCGCCGACCGCGTGATATTTCCAGCGCACCGGGTCGTGCAACGTATGCACGCGGGCATTACGCCAATGGCGGTCGAGATTGAATTCGGCGAGGGTCGCGCGGCTGCCGGCCAGTTCGAAAAGCTTCTCGCTGGCGAGCAAGGAAATCTCGGTGGTGAGCACTTTCGCTTCAGCCACAGCAATCGAGGCGCGGGCGGCGGATTCGGCAGTGAGCGGTGCGGCGTGTACTTGATCCAGGACTTTGCCAGCCTTGCGCAACAGCGCTTCAGCGGCGTGCAGTTCGATTTTCAGTTTGCCAATGTCGGCGATCACGTAAAGGTCATCGCTGGCGCGCTCAACCTTGGCGTCGATCCACGGCCGTGCGCGGGTTTTGACAAACTCAATGGCGTCGTCGATGGCGCCACGGGCGATGCCGGCGTCTATCGCGGCTTGAATCAGCTGCGACACCGCACCTTGGGTATTCGGGACTTCGTTGATCTTCCAGTTGTCGACCACCAGGTTCGACTCGACATGCACGTTGTTCAGCAGAATCGTGCCGCTGGCGGTGGTGCGCTGACCGAAGCCCGACCAGTCATCAACGATGCGCAAACCCGGTGTGCCACGACGGACGAAAGCCAATACTTGCTTGCCGTCATCGTTGAGCGCTTTCACCGCAACCCAATGCGCAAACAGCGCGCCAGTGGAGTAGAACTTCTGGCCGTTGATCACGTAATCATCGCCATCGGCGGTGATTCGCGCTTTCAGTTCCAGGGTGTTTTTGGTGCCGCGTTCCGGGCCGGCATTGCCGATGCGCCAGCCTTCCAGAACGCTCTGGAGCAGCTGTTTTTTCTGTGCTTCGGTGGCGCTGCCGAGCACCAGATTGATGATGCCGAACTGGTTCTGCGGAATTTGTCCCAGTGCCGGATCGGCTGCAGAAATAATCGCAAAAACCTCGGCCAGTGTGACGAACGAAACTTGTGGCCCACCGTATTCGCGCGGGATGGCGATGCTGCCTAATCCGCTGCGGGTGAACTGTTCGATTTCCGACCACGGCAGCTTGCGCTGACGGTCGCGTTTGGCTGCCTGCACGCGGGCGACTTGCGCCAGCTCATGGGCGGCCTTGATGGCTTGGGCGTCGTTGCGCAAGACCTGCGCGGGCAACAACAACGGGGCGATGTCCAGATCCGACTGGACGTTTGCGTCTGCCAGACTGGACATCAGTGCCGCTCCTTGGCTGCACGCAATGCCCTGGCGATCTGCACTGGGGTGATTGTGTTCCGGACCATACTGCCTACCTCACATCTCATGAAAAACGCCGCAAAAGTGCGGCGAACGAATGAATGTCCGGTGGTCCGGTTCATATACCCTAAGCGTGTATAAATATTAAATAAACTAACTTTTAGGAATATGCATAGAAGGGGTGATGGTCGGATTGGTTAAGCGTTTTCAGGTGAGGGGGCTGAACCCCCATCACCGGCAAAGCACATCAGTCCTTGCGCGATTCGGCTGCCTTGAGTTCCTGCCTCAAAGGGACTGTCAGATAAGGATTTACGCAGCCGATCTTCAAGGTGCGTGGCGGCGCCCAGCGTGAGTTGTTGCCGACCCGATCGAGAATGCAATACGTCACGTCCAGGCGCAGATCCTCGCCGGCTTCGACAATCACCGACGGCGGTACCCAGACCTGAATCGGCAACCCGACATCCGCAGCTGTGATCGGCGCCAGATCCATGCGTACATCGCCCCAGCGCAAGGTGATGGCGTCGTCCTCGGCCATGTTCAGGTATGGCTCGATGGTCAGCGGCACGCCGCGTTTGATCTGATTCGGGTTCACGCCCTGGCGGCGAATCGCGTCGGGGATTGTCACGGGAGCCAGTTGCTGGTTTTCATCCGCGCTCAGCGCTGAAGGCTGCCCACCGGGGCAGTCCAGTTTGACTTGCACTCGCGTCGCCGCCGAAAACGCCGGACCCTGACCGACCTGCATCACCCGGTAGTGAATGCGCGCGGTACCGTTGGCGATGAAACTCTCCGGAACCCGCAGGCTGACTGCCGTGCCGACGTCATCGGTCGTCAGCACTCTGGAAGCGACATAGCATTTATTCCAGAACAGCTCGATGAGGTCGCCGCTATCCATTTCGGGATAGGGCGACACCTCGATCTGCAGATGGGCGGCGGCGGCCAGATTGATGCCGGTTTTTTGCGCTGGCGCGAGAATCGGCGCTGCCAGCTCGGGGGTGTGCGAAGTACGGGTCATCGATTTCTCTCCTTGAAGCCTTGCAGCGAAGTCCGTTTCTGAAAGAACAAAAGGCGTGAATAAACTGGCAATAAAACTTTAACTTTTATTCAAGTTGAATACGGGGTTGTTGAACTAAGTGGTGCCGGTCGTCGACTAGATAAGAGTGTGTTGGAGGGGGTGTCAATAGACGATATTAGTTAATCGTTGAATTACGAATTAATCAGAAGTTTCCTACGCTGCTGTGGCTGTATGCCTAGGAGCTAGCGCGAAAAAGACCACGGAACGTGCGGCTTTTTGGGGGATTTTGCGCTGATTTATTCGAATGCTGTTATGTCGGGTGATGCGGGGGTCAGGCAGGTATTATCTGTTGCAGAACATATATAGGTAGCGCAGGGAATAAGTTTTTCTGAAGGGGGGCATGTGTGGAAGAGTTTTATAAAAGGTGACTTCCATCCTTGGAAGTTACCCATAACGCAATAAAGTTCTCAGGCGTGATTGAGGAACTTGCTGAGAAACTGTTGAGTGCGTTCTTCTTTCGGGCTGGCAAACAACGCTTTCGCTTCGCCTTGCTCGACGATCACGCCTTTGTCGAAAAACACCACACGGTTGGCCACGTCGCGAGCAAAGCCCATTTCGTGAGTAACGATGACCATGGTGCGTTTTTCTTCGGCGAGACCGCGAATGGTCGCCAGTACTTCGCCAACCAGTTCCGGGTCGAGGGCCGAAGTCGGTTCGTCGAACAGAATCACTTCCGGCTCCATCGCCAGCGCCCGGGCAATCGCCACGCGCTGTTGCTGACCACCAGAGAGACGACGCGGATAAGCGTCTTCCTTACCGGCGAGTCCGACCTTGGCCATCAGCTTTTTGCCCAACGCAATTGCCTCGTCGCGCGGCATCTTCTTGACCACGATCGGGCCTTCGATGACGTTTTCCAGTGCGGTGCGATGCGGGAACAGGTTGAAGTTCTGAAACACGAAGCCAACGTGCTGGCGCAGGTTGCGCACCAGACTCTGCTGCTGGTTCAGCGGGCGGCTGGTATCGATTTCGATATCGCCGACCTTGATCCGGCCGCTGGTGGGTTGTTCAAGGAAATTCAGGCAGCGCAGGAACGTCGTTTTCCCCGAGCCGCTGGGGCCGATGATCGCGACGACTTCGCCTTCCTTGACCTCCAGGTCGATGCCGTCAAGCACGACCTGACCCTTGAATTGCTTGGTCAGTTTTTCCACGACAATCATCTTCAGGACTCCTGGTCGTGCCGATTGACCCGCTCTTCCAGCTTGTTCTGGAAGTGCGAGAGCACCGTGGCCAGAATCCAGTAGATCAGCGCGGCGGCAAGATACATGGTGAAGACTTCGAAAGTCCGGGCGGTAATCAACTGCGCTTGACGGAACAGCTCCGGCACTTGAATGGTGGCGGCCAGCGCCGTGTCCTTGACCAGCGAGATGAAGCTGTTGCCCAGCGGCGGCAACGCCGTGCGCATCGCTTGCGGCAGGATGGCCCGGCGCAAGGTTTGCGCGCGGGTCATGCCGATGCTCGCAGCCGCTTCCCACTGACCACGTTCGATCGAACCGATCGCGGCGCGGAGGATTTCACAGGCGTAGGCGGCCATGTTCAGCGAGAAGCCGATCAGCGCCGCTGGCAGCGGATCCAGTTCGATCCCCAGTTGCGGGAAGCCGTAATAGATCACGAACAGTTGCACCAGCAACGGCGTCCCGCGAAAGAACGACACGTAGACGCGCGCCAGCCAGCTCACCGATTTGAAGCGCGACAAGCGCATCAGCGCCAGGCCAAAGCCGAGCAGCAAGCCGAAGAACATCCCGCCGAGGCTGAGGACTACCGTGTAGTACGCGCCCTTGAGCAGAAAGGGTGCGGAGTCCAGCAACAGCGCCGATGTCTCGGCGATTTGCTGGCTCAACTGCGGGAAGTGCGCTTCGAATTGAAATCCAACTTCCATTATTTAGTGACGTCTGCGTTGAAGTACTTCTCGGACAGCTTCTTCAAAGTGCCGTCTGCACGCAGTTCGTCGATGGCCTTGTTCACGGCAGCCAGCAGTTCCGGCTCACCTTTACGCAGGGCAACACCGGCTTCCTGACGCGAGAAAGCTTCGCCGGCGGCCACGGTTTTCGGGGCTTTCTTGGCGTATTCCAGTGCAGCCAGACGGTCGATCAGGATGGCGTCAGTACGGCCGTTGTTCAGGTCAGCGAACTTGGTCGGATCATCGTCATAAGTACGGACGTCAGCGCCCGGCACGTTGGCGCGAACCCATTGTTCGTAGTTGGTGCCCAGGCCGACACCGACTTTCTTGCCGGACAGGTCAGCGGCGGTCTTGATGTTCAGTGCGGACTCTTTGCTCTTCAGCACCAGCGCCTGAATACCGGAAACGGTGTACGGCTCGGAGAAGTCATACTTCTTTTTGCGCTCGTCGGAGATGGTCACCTGGTTGACCACGACGTCCAGACGCTTGGATTCCAGCGCGGCGAGGATGCCATCCCATTTGGTCGGCTGGATCTTCGCTTTGACGCCAAGTTTTTGCGCCAGTGCTTCGGAGAGCTCGACCTCGAAACCCGACAGCTTGCCGTCGGCATCGACGAAGCTGAACGGTGGGTAAGTGCCTTCCAGGCCGACGTTGATAACGCCTTTGTCCTTGATCTGTTGCAGCTGTTCACCGGCCACTGCCTGGCCGATCAGACCGGCGCTCAGCGCCAGGCCCAGCGAACCCACCAGCAGATTGCGACGTAGTGCGGAAAAATTCATGACGAGCCCCTGTGTTTTCTTATGGAAGACGCCTAAGGAAAGTTGGCGAATTTATGATTTCGACGACAGCGCTATCCTGCCTTAAAGCAGCTTATGCGTCTCTCGCGAAATTCGCCTGCGGCGAGACTATAAGATGTCTTCGTTAGACTTGAAAATACTTAATAATTGAAATGTTATTCTTTATTGGAATATTAGCTCGTTCCCACGCTCTGCGTGGGAATGCCTCTAGGGACGTTCCGCGTTCCAGCTCTCGAAGGGACGCAGAGCGTCCCGGGCTGCATTCCCACGCAGAGCGTGGGAACGATCTCGCTACAGGAAATCCTTGTAGGCAAATAGCGCCGGCGCGCCGCCGGTGTGCAGGAAGATGATCGGGCCTTCATTGAAGCGCTGACGGCCGATACCATCGAGTAACCCAGCCATGGCCTTGCCGGTGTACACCGGATCGAGCAACACCGCTTCCTGGCTCGCCAGCAACTTCACCGCCGCCAACGTCCCGGCATTCGGCTCGCCATAACGCGGGCCGAAATATTCATCCCACAACTCGACCTTGAAACTGGCCGGCAGCTCGACGCCGAGCAGATCCGCCGTGCGTTCCGCCAGGCCCTGAACCTTCGGCCGCTGATTTTCTTCACTGCGCGAAACCGTCACGCCAATCACCGGCAATTGCGGCAGCACTTCAGCCAGGGCCAAGGCCAGACCACTGTGAGTTCCGGCGCTGCCGGAGGCTAGAACCACTGCGGCGAAATCCAGACCGGTGTCCTTGATCTGCTCAGCCAGTTCCAGGCCGGCGCGCACGTAGCCCAGCGCACCGAGCGCATTCGAACCACCGATCGGCACGAGATACGGTTTCTTGCCATTGCTGCGCAAACGCACGGCGAGGGCAGCGAGTTGTTCGTCGGCGTTGTCGAGGTTGTCGACCAGTTCCACCTTGGTGTCGAACAGATCCAGCAACAGGCGATTGCCGTTGCCGATGTAATTGCTGTCCTCGGTGCCCAACGGATTTTCCAGCAGCGCCACGCAGCCGAGGCCGAGTTTGGCGGCCAGTGCGGCGGTCTGGCGAACGTGGTTCGACTGCAGCGCACCGGCGGTGATCAGCGTGTCGGCGCCTTGCGCCAAGGCGTCGGCGGCGAGGTATTCGAGTTTGCGCAATTTGTTGCCGCCCATGGCCAGCGGCGTCAGGTCATCGCGCTTGATGTACACCTCGCGGCCGAGCCAGGTGGACAGCCGTTCGAGTTTTTCCAGCGGCGTCGGGTGGTTGAGCAGGTCGAGGCGGGCAAAGCGGTCCAGCTGTTGTTTAATCATGGGTCCGTACTGGCGGAGGAAGATGAAAGGACTATAGGCACGCGCTTTTGCAGGGGCAACCGCCAATCGCTTATAGCCAAATCGACTGAGCCCAGCACTATCGGTTCTTAATTCGCCTTCGCGAGCATGCCGTAAAGTAGGCGCCGTTAACGCGGCCAGACAGTCCGGCCGCCCGTGAGGAGTCTTTACCGTGAGCGAGCGTTCCAGCCATTGGCAATTGCAGACCATCGTCAGTCAACTGCGCAGCGCGCGGGATCAGTGGCGGGCACAGAACGGCCGGGCGTCCGGCGAGCAGGGTGGTCGCGAGCTACCGTCGCGGGCGGCGATGGCGGAGATTCTCGAAGCACTGTGTGGGGCGTTGTTCCCGATGCGTCTCGGCCCGGTGGATCTGCGTGAAGAGAGTGAGGATTTTTACGTCGGCCACACTCTGGATGTGGCGCTGAATGCGTTATTGGCGCAGACCCGTCTGGAACTGCGTTACGTCGCCCGCCACAGCGCGCAGGCCGACACCGAAGTCGAGGCTCGTGCCATCCAGATCGTGCAGGACTTCGCCTTGGCCTTGCCGGGCTTGCGCACACTGCTCGACACCGATGTACTGGCGGCCTATCACGGTGACCCGGCGGCGCGCAGTGTCGATGAAGTGCTGCTCTGCTATCCGGGGATTCTCGCGGTGATTCACCATCGTCTGGCGCATCATTTGTATCGCGCGGGTTTGCCGCTGCTGGCGCGGATCAGTGCGGAGATCGCCCATTCGGCGACTGGTATCGATATCCATCCGGGGGCGCAGATCGGCCGTAGCTTCTTCATCGATCACGGTACGGGTGTGGTGATCGGCGAGACGGCGATCATTGGTGAGCGCGTGCGGATTTATCAGGCGGTGACCTTGGGCGCCAAGCGTTTCCCGGCAGATGAAGACGGCCAGTTGCAGAAGGGCCATCCGCGTCATCCGATCGTTGAGGACGATGTGGTGATTTATGCCGGGGCGACGATTCTCGGGCGGATCACCATTGGCAAGGGTTCGACCATTGGCGGCAATGTGTGGCTGACGCGCAGTGTGCCGGCGGGGTGCAATTTGACTCAGGCGAATTTGCAGCATGATGACGGGACGCAGAAGTAGGGCTTTAACGGCTTACCCTCACCCCAGCTCTCTCCCCGAGGGAGAGGGGGCCGACCGAAGTGTCTTGCGTCATACATCGACCTGAAATACCGAGTCGATTATGGATTCGGTACAGCAGGATCACGTCGGCGTATCTCCCCAATATCCCCCAATCAGTCCCCTCTCCCTTTGGGAGAGGGCTATTGAACGAATACCCTCAAACCCACGTCATACCCATCCTTGAGCTAGCGTAGGAAAACTACCATCTAGCCGTGCGATTAGTCCTTACCACCCCATCCATGTTTAACTTGAACGTTCATTCAAGTTAAACCGGTGGTTCGCTGCCCGCTCACAACAGGAGGCTTGCCTTTGCTGAGTCCGATCATTTCAGCCACGTTTCAACCCCTCGAGGTGCACGTTTCATGAGTGCATCGTCAACTCCCGCCAGCGGTCTGGTACGCATGAATCCGCCGGTGTTCTACTTCGCCGCGACGGTCATTCTGCTGTTTGGTCTCGTTGTTATCGCCATGCCTGAGCAAGCCGGCGCCTGGCTGCTGGAAGCGCAAAACTGGGCGGCCAATACGGTCGGCTGGTATTACATGCTCGCGATGACCCTGTATCTGGTCTTCGTGGTGGTCACCGCCTTATCCGGCTACGGCAAGATAAAACTCGGTGCCGACCACGACGAGCCCGAATTCAGTTACCTGTCCTGGGCCGGCATGCTGTTCGCCGCCGGGATCAGCATCACGCTGTTTTTCTTCTGCGTCTCTGAGCCGCTGACCCACATGCTCCAACCGCCGCAAGGCGAGGCGGGCACGGCGGACGCGGCGCGCCAGGCCATGCAGATTCTGTTTCTGCACTGGGGCCTGCATGGCTGGGGCGTGTTTGCCTTCGTCGGCATGGCGCTGGCGTATTTCGCCTACCGCCACAATCTGCCACTGGCCTTGCGCTCGGCGCTGTACCCGCTGATTGGCAAACGCATCAACGGCCCCATCGGTTACGCGGTGGATGGCTTCGGCATCATCGCCACGGTGTTCGGTCTCGGTGCCGATATGGGCTTCGGGGTGCTGCACCTCAACTCCGGTCTCGACTACCTGTTCGGCATCGCGCACACCCAGTGGATTCAGGTCGGCCTGATCACGCTGATGATGGGCGCGGCGATCATCGTGGCCGTCTCTGGCGTCGATAAAGGCGTGCGGGTGATGTCCGACATCAACATGCTGCTGGCTTGTGCGCTGCTGCTGTTCGTGTTGTTCGCCGGGCCTACCCAGCACCTGCTCAACACCTTGATCCAGAACCTTGGCGACTACCTTGGCGCCTTGCCGATGAAGAGTTTTGATCTCTACGCCTACGACAAACCGAGCGACTGGCTCGGTGGCTGGACAGTGTTCTACTGGGCCTGGTGGATTGCATGGTCGCCATTTGTGGGCCTGTTCATCGCACGGATTTCCCGTGGCCGCACCATCCGCGAATTCGTTTTCGGCGTGTTGTTGATTCCGCTCGGTTTCACCCTCGCGTGGATGTCGATTTTCGGCAACAGCGCGCTCGATCAAGTGCTCAATCACGGCATGAGCGCGCTGGGCATGTCGGCCATCGAGAATCCGTCGATGAGCATTTACCTGCTGCTGGAAACTTATCCGTGGAGCAAAACCGTCATCGCTGTGACGGTGTTTATCAGCTTCGTGTTCTTCGTCACGTCTGCCGACTCCGGCACCGTGGTGCTCTCGACGTTGTCGGCCAAGGGTGGCAACCCGGACGAAGACGGGCCGAAATGGCTGCGGGTGTTCTGGGGCGCGATGACCGCGCTGATCACCAGCGCGCTGTTGTTCTCCGGCAGCATCGATGCGCTGAAATCGGCGGTGGTGCTGACTTCGTTGCCGTTCTCGCTGATCTTGCTGCTGATGATGTGGGGCCTGCACAAGGCGTTCTATCTGGAGTCGCAGAAGCAGATCGCGCAGTTGCATTCGCTGGCGCCGGTCTCCGGTTCGCGGCGCGGCACCGGTGGCTGGCGTCAGCGTCTGAGCCAGGCTGTGCACTTCCCGTCGCGTGACGAGGTGTACCGCTTCATGGACACCACGGTGCGCCCGGCGATTGAAGAAGTGACGGCGGTGTTCGTCGAGAAAGGCCTCAACGTGGTCACCCAGCCGGATCCGGCGAATGACAGCGTCAGCCTCGAAATCGGCCATGGTGATGCGCATCCGTTCATCTATCAGGTGCAGATGCGCGGCTACTTCACGCCATCGTTCGCGCGCGGCGGCATGGGTTCCAAGCAGCTCAACAATCGTCGCTACTACCGCGCCGAAGTGCATTTGAGCGAGGGCAGTCAGGACTACGATCTGGTCGGTTACACCAAAGAGCAGATCATCAACGACATCCTCGACCAGTACGAACGCCACATGCAGTTCCTGCATCTGGTGCGTTGATCGGCGGCTGGGCGCCGGGACGTTTACGACTCGGCGCTCAGCACCATGAACAACACCATCGCCGCCACCGGCGCGCCGAATACCGCACTGCCAATGGCTATTTCCGATCCCACGGACTGGCCGGCATGCACCACCCCCACCGCACCATTGATCACCGTCAACGCCAACCACAGCGCGGCGAAGCCGTAGGCCATGGTCTGGCGGCTGAAGCCGATGCGCTCGCCGATGTAGAGCATCAGGGCGAGCAGGATCAGGCCGAAGAAAATGATGATGGCGGTGTGCATGGCGGGTTCTCCCTGGTGGATGGGTATCGCCTGAAAGACCGCTATCGCGAGCAGGCTCACTCCTACAGTGGATCCCGGCTGGACATAAATTTCATGTACACAGGAAATCCCTGTGGGAGCGAGCCTGCTCGCGAAGGGGCCACCTCGGTGTTCTTTAGAGCATAGCCAATCCAGCCCACTGCTCTTTTATCTGACCATTGATAGTTTGTGGCTAGTGCGCGATGTCGATTCGCAGAACAGAGTTAGCTCTCAGATAACGATCAATTTCAGGATGTGTCGTTTGAATTACTCCCCGAGAGTTACGCCTATAGTTGCCGACATTAAATGGCTTGAAGAATGGGTTTCCTATGAAATTCCCGGTCGTTCTGCACAAGGATGCCGACTCAGACTACGGAGTGATCATCCCGGATGTCCCGGGTTGTTTCTCCGCAGGCACTACGGTCGCTGAGGCGTTTGAAAATACTCAGGAGGCATTGGCGCTTCACTATGAGGGGTTGGTCGCCGACAGCGCGCCGTTACCGCAAGTGCGGGACATTGATGCTCATCTCGATAACCCGGATTACGCGGGAGGGATCTGGGGCGTGGTCGATTTTGATATCACCCCGTATTTCGGCAAGTCAGTGCGTTTTAACGCCACGCTGCCGGAGCAGTTGCTTGAGCGTATTGACCAGACAGTCCGCCGTGACCAGCGCTATCGATCCCGTTCCGGATTTCTCGCGGCGGCCGCCTTGCGCGAACTGTCGGTATAGCGAAGTCAGGTGCTTTCCCGTTCGATCACTTGGCACTGCAGCAGGTTCAGCCGCTGCACCTCGTCGCTCGGCAACACGCCAAGGCTTTCCAGCACGCGTGTTGCGGCGAGTACACCGATCTCCAGCGCCGGTGGTTTGATCGTGCTGAGGCTCGGCAAAAGCATCTCGGCGAACGGGTAGTCGCCAAAGCCAAGAACGGCGCAGTCTTCGGGGATTTTCAAACCCGCGCGTTGCCCGGCAAGCAGGCCGCCGGCGGCGAGGTTGTCGTTGGCGAAGATGATCGCGTCGGGGCGCGGTGAGGCGTTCATCAGGGGGTCCATCGCCTGTTTGCCGGCCTCGAATGGTGCGCGATCAGCGTCAGGGGCGTAGACCCAAGGTTCCAGGCCGGATTCGCGCAAGGTCGCCGCGTAACCATCGCGGCGTTCCAATGCGCTGAAGTCGCCCGCAGCGCTGTTCTGCACGAAGGCGATACGTTGGTAGCCTTTTTCCAGCAGATATCTGGCGGCTGTCACGCCCACCTCGAAATGCGAAAAGCCAATCTGCATCGGCTCGCGATCCGGCTGGTAATCCCACGTCTCGATCACCGGCACATCGGCCTCGGCGATCATCTTTTCCGTGCCCGTACTGTGAAAGTGACTGGTCAGCACCAGCGCCGCCGGCGACCAGCCAAGAAACGCGCGCACCGCATTTTCTTCCTGCTCGGTGCTGAAGTAACTCGACGCCAGCAACAGTTGATAACCGTGACGGCTGAGCGTGTCGCTGAAGCCTTGAATGGTATTGGCGAAGATCGGCCCGGAGATGTTCGGGATGACCATACCAACGATTTTGCCCCGCGCCGAGGCCAGCCCGCCGGCCACCAGATTCGGTACATAGCCCAACTCGGCTACTACCGCTGCAATCCGCTCGCGACGCTCGGGCGAAACCTGCTCCGGCTGGTTGAAGTAGCGCGACACGGTGATCGCTGAAACTCCGGCCTCGCGCGCGACGGCATTCAGGGTCACGCGTCCGGCGCCACGGCGTTTGCGGGGTTTTTCTTCGCTCAAGGCTCGATCCTTATTAAAAACCAAATCGCATATAAAAGTAATTTTTCAGTATTGGACGCTCTATGTGTGGCTTGCCAATACTGTCGATGGTAGCGCTAACAAAGCGCGCTGTCTGCTACTCGCTCGAGCGAATGCCCAAGACACCGATTCAGGCGCTGTCGTCGCAGAACGGCAGCGGTTAAGGGCCAATTTCGAGCAGGCAACCATGCACAACATTCCTGGGGCGACACACACACTGGCGCAGTCGATTCGCGCCGCTGGCTGGTTATTCACAGGGTTGGCGGCGCTGCCGTTGCCCAACGCATTCGCTGCCGAGAGCAGTGATCAAGAGCCGACTCTCAAATCGGTGACCGTCACTGCCACGCGCCGCGAAGAGTCGCTGCAAAAAGTGCCGGTGGCGGTCTCGGTGATCGACGGGGAACAGCTTGAGCGCGACAACCGCAACGGCGTGGCCAGTATCGTGCAGCAAGTGCCGTCGCTGAACTTTCGCACTGGCGCTTCGAATAAGGACACCTCGTTGTTCGTGCGCGGCGTCGGTACGATTTCCACCTCTCCCGGCGTCGAACCGACCGTGGCGACGGTGATCGATGGCGTGGTGTATGCGCGTCCGGGTCAGTCCACGCTCGATCTGCTGGATCTGGAACGCGTCGAAGTCTTGCGCGGCCCACAAGGCACGCTGTTCGGCAAGAACGCTTCGGCCGGTGTACTCAACATCACCAGCAAGGCACCCACCGCCGAGACCCACGGTTACATCGATCAGTCGTATTACAGCGGCAACGAAAGCCGCACCCGATTCGGCATCGGCGGCAGCCTGATTCCGGACACGTTGAAAGGCTCGATCAGCACACTGTTCGGCACCTACGACGGCAACGTCGACAACAAACACAACGGTCAGGAGG
This sequence comes from Pseudomonas sp. P108, assembly GCF_032613195.1. Classification (NCBI taxonomy): domain Bacteria; kingdom Pseudomonadati; phylum Pseudomonadota; class Gammaproteobacteria; order Pseudomonadales; family Pseudomonadaceae; genus Pseudomonas; species Pseudomonas sp. P108. The sequence goes on from NZ_CP126691.1 coordinate 277,013, forward strand.
TCAACGGCTACAACCATCGCGGCGTGCGCGGCAAACTCGAATTCACGCCCAACGACGATGTCACCTTCACCCTGATCGCCGATTACATGCAGTCTCATGACGATGGCCCCAACGGCGTGGTCAGCAAGTCGCTGACGCCGGCTTTCGCCAATGCGCTGAGCCCGGTCAATGCGACTAGCCACAATCGCGATATCAACACCGACACCCGCAGCCATGTCGAGGACATCAACAAAGGCCTGTCCGGCCAGCTCGATTGGCAACTGGGCGATTACACCCTGACCTCGATCACTGCATGGCGCGGTTGGGACAACACCCAGTATCAGGACGGCGACCGGCTCGGTACGGTGACCGCAGCGTTCCCCGGCACTGCGGACAAGGGCGATCTGGCCTTCGATCAATACTCGCAAGAGCTGCGTCTGGCCTCGCCGAAGGGCGAATTTCTCGAATACGTCGGTGGCTTGTTCTACATGCACGGCAAGGACGACGAGACCTATCAGCGCACGCTGACCACCACCACGCGCACCGATCGCGGCGTCGCTGATTACAGCACCACCAGCGACAGTTACGCCGTGTTTGGCGAGAGCACGCTGAACTTCACGTCCGACTTTCGCGGCATCGTCGGCCTGCGCTACACCCACGATGATCTCGAATACGATCACCGCCGCGTCTCGACCTCGGCGACCACCGTCAGTGGCATTCAACCGGCGACCAGCAGTTCCGGTTCAGTGGACGAAGACGGCTGGTCCGGTCGCCTCGGTGTGCAGTACGACCTGAGCGATACGGTCACTACTTACCTGACCTACTCGCGTGGCTACAAAGGCCCGGCCTATAACGTGTTCTTCAACATGCAGCCGCGCGATACCGAAGCGCTGAAACCGGAAACCTCCAACACCTGGGAGGCGGGGATCAAAGCGACGAGCTGGAACAATCGCCTGACCACCAACCTCGCGGTGTTCCACAGCGAGTACGACAACTATCAGGCGAACTTCTTCGACACCGTCGCCGGCCAGGTTGTGACTCGTTTGATCAACGCCGGCAGCGTCAGCACCGAAGGCGTCGAACTCGACTACGCCTTGCAGGCCACCCAGCAATTGAAACTGTCCGGCGCACTCGCCTACACCCGCGCCCGCATCGACGAGTTCGCCTGCCCGGCGGGCGCGGCGGCGTCGTGCAACGTCAACGGCAAACCGCTGCCGTTCAGTCCGGACTGGAAAAGCTACGTGCGCGCCGACTACACCATCCCGCTGGATAACGGTCTGGATATCGAACTTGGCACCGATTACAGCTGGCAGAGCGAAGTGCAGTACGACATCAGCCAGAACGCCGACACCAAGCAGGGCGCCTACGGTCTGTGGAACGCCAGTGTTGCGCTGGCCGATTACAGCAATGGCTGGCGCGTCGCGCTGCTGGGCAAGAACCTCACCGACAAGTCTTACTCGCCATTGCTCGCCAGCGGTGGCAATTACATTTATCGCGCCGTGCCACGGGATGACGAGCGCTACTTCGGCGTGCAACTGCGCAAGGATTTCTGACGATGAGCAGACAGTTGAAACTCGGTGCATTCCTCATGGCCACCGGGCACCACGTGGCGGCTTGGCGTCATCCTGATGTGCCGGCGAATGCGGGTCTGGATTTCGCCCATTACAAGCGGCTGGCGCAGATCGCCGAGGCGGCGAAATTCGATGCCTTGTTTGTCGCCGACAGCGTCGCCGCGCCGACCCAGGACATCGCCAGTCGCATGGCACGCTCCGATCACTTCGAACCGCTGACGTTGCTCTCGGCCCTGAGTGCGGTGACCGAGCACATCGGCCTGATCGCCACGGCGACCACCAGTTACAACGAGCCGTACCACGTGGCGCGCAAATTCGCTTCGCTCGATCACCTCTCGGGTGGGCGCGCGGGATGGAATCTGGTGACCTCGGACAACGCCGCTGAGGCGCTGAATTTCGGGCGAGACGAACACATCGGTCACGCCGAACGCTACAGCCGCGCTCGGGAATTTCATCAGGTGGTCACCGGGCTTTGGGACAGTTGGGAGGACGATGCGTTTGCGCGCGACAAGGCCAGTGGGGCGTATTACGACCCTGCGAAACTGCACGTGCTGGATCACGTCGGTGAACACTTTCGGGTAAAAGGCCCGCTGAACGTCGCGCGCTCGCCGCAGGGGCAACCGGTAATTGTCCAGGCCGGCTCTTCGGAAACCGGGCGCGAATTGGCGGCGCAGACGGCTGAAGTAGTGTTCACCGCGCAGACTTCGTTGGCCGGTGCTCAGGGGTTCTACGCCGACCTCAAAGGACGTTTGCCCAAGTACGGGCGCAGTGCCGATTCGCTGAAAATCATGCCCGGGGTTTTTGTCGTGGTCGGCCGCACCGAAGCCGAGGCGCAGGAAAAATTTGAAACGTTTCAGCAATTAGTCGAACCCGAGGTTGGCGTCGCCTTGCTTGGGCGTATGCTGGGCAACTTCGATTTGTCGAAGTACCCGCTGCACGGGCCGTTACCCGAGTTACCGCTGACGGAAAGCGGTCAGCAGAGCCGGCAGAAACTGCTGACTGAATTGGCGGGTCGGGAAAACCTGAGCCTTGCGCAATTGGGTCGCAAGATCGCGGGTGGACGCGGGCATTACAGCCTGGTCGGTACACCGGAGCAGATCGCTGATCGCTTGCAGGAGTGGTTCGAACAGGGCGCGGCGGACGGCTTCAACGTGCTGGTGCCGCACTTGCCGGGCGGGCTCGAAGACTTCGCCAATGGCGTGGTCCCGGAACTGCAACGGCGTGGGTTGTTCAGAACTGAGTATGAAGGTCGGACGTTGCGCGAGAACCTTGGTCTCGGCCGACCCGCCAATCGATTTGTGTAACACCCAATCGCTAGCAGGCTAGCTCCCACAGGGGACTGCATTCCAATGTGGGAGCTAGCCTGCTAGCGATGAAGTCGACACCCATTTCAAGACAGACAAGAGAGGATTCGATGACTTACACCGCTGCCGAAAACCGCTACGACTCCATCCCTTACCGCCGCGTCGGGCGCAGCGGTCTGGTGCTGCCGGCGCTGTCGCTGGGCCTGTGGCACAACTTCGGTGACAGCACGCCGATCGACACCCAGCGCGCCTTACTGCGCACCGCGTTCGATCTGGGCATCAACCACTTCGACCTGGCCAACAACTACGGCCCGCCGTACGGCAGCGCCGAGACCAATTTCGGCCGTCTGCTGCGCGAAGACTTCAAGCAGTACCGCGATGAACTGATCATCTCCAGCAAGGCCGGTTGGGACATGTGGCCCGGCCCTTACGGTCAGGGCGGTGGCTCGCGCAAATACGTGTTGGCCAGCCTCGACCAGAGCCTGCAACGCCTGGGGCTCGACTATGTGGATATCTTCTATTCGCACCGCTTCGACCCGGACACCCCGCTGGAAGAAACCGCCAGCGCCCTCGCCACTGCCGTGCAACAGGGCAAGGCGTTGTACATCGGTATCTCGTCGTACTCCGGGGTGAAAACCCGTGAGATGGCGGCGCTGTTGCAAGAGTGGAAAGTGCCGCTGCTGATTCACCAACCGGCGTACAACCTGCTCAATCGCTGGGTGGAAAAAGATCTGCTTGATACCACCGATGAACTCGGCACCGGGGTGATTGCGTTCACCCCGCTGGCGCAAGGTCTGCTCACCGACAAATACCTCAACGGCGTACCGGCGGATGCGCGGGTCAATCGTCCGGGCGGTGGTTCGCTGCAGGCTTCGCATTTGTCCGAGGCCAACATTGCTCATGTGCGGGCGTTGAATGAGATTGCCAAGCGTCGCGGTCAGAGCCTGGCGCAACTGGCGCTGGCGTGGACGCTGCGCGATCCTCGGGTGACTTCTGCGCTGATTGGTGCGAGTCGGCCGGAGCAGATCATCGAGAACGTTGGGGCGTTGAAGAATCTGAGTTTCAGTGCTGAAGAGCTGGCGGAGATTGACCGGTTTGCCCAGGAGGGCGGGATCAATCTTTGGGAGAGGCCTTCGACGGCGGAGTGATGAAGATTGGGTTGGGTCAGCAAGATCCAACCCCCTCACCCCAGCCCTCTCCCCCAGGGGGGCGAGGGGGAAAGGGAGCAGATCTTCATGCTTTTCAAAACTTGAATTCAACCCGACATTTCAGGTCGATGTAGCTCGTACAAACACCTCGGTCAGTCCCCTCTCCCTCGGGGCGGTCCGACGTTTCGGGAGGGTTAGGGTGAGGGGCTTTTGGCTTTAAAACGTCTCAACGAAAAAACGGCACATCCCCCAATACCGTCGCTCGCTGCATCACCCGCCGCGCCGGCCGGTAGTCATCCACCGCGTAATGCTGCGTCACGCGGTTATCCCAGAACGCAATATCGTCCTGCTGCCAGCGCCAGCGAATGGTGAATTCCGGCCGCGTCGCGTGGGCGAACAGAAACTTCAGAATCGCCTCGCTCTCGGTTTCCGACAGCTCATTGATCTTCGACGTGAAGCCTTCATTGACGAACAACGAACGCCGCCCGCTGACCGGATGCGTACGGATCACCGGGTGCGACAGCGGTGGATTCTTGCGCCGTGCCTCTTCCCACTGCGCCAACGCTTCAGGCGTATTGCCATAGCGCTCCAGTGGAAACGAGCGAGTGAAATCGTGGGTCGCGGTCAGCCCTTCGAGCAAGGCTTTCATTGACGCCGACAGCGCTTCGTACGCAGCAATCCCGCTGGCCCACAGCGTGTCGCCACCGAACTCCGGCAGCAACTTGGCGCTGAGCACCGCGCCCATCGCCGGCGTCGGCAGGAAGGTCACGTCGGTGTGCCAGATCGCGTTGTCACGCACGTCGGTGACGGCGGTATCGAGGATCAGCACTTCCGGTTGCTCTGGTACGTTCGGGTAGATCGGGTGGATATGCAGGTCACCGAAATACGCAGCGAAGCGCGCCTGTTGTGGCGGCTCGATTGGCTGGTTGCGGAAGAACAACACCTGATATTTGAGCAGCGCCTGCTCGATGGCGTCGCGGTGTTCCAGGCTCAGCGGCTGGCTGATGTCGACGCCGCTGATCTGTGCGCCGAGGGCTGAGCTTAATGGGGTGATGTTGAGGCTGCTCATGGTCTTTCTCTTCGAATTCGGGGTGTCATGCTTTTGTGGGAGCGAGCCTGCTCGCGAATGCGGAGTGTCAGGCTAAAGTGCAGTGACTGACCCGACGCTTTCGCGAGCAGGCTCGCTCCCACAAGGGAAGTTTCACAAGGCGATTTAGTGGGCCTGGCCGTGCCACGGCACCAGTTTGCGCTGCAGGGCGCGCAGGCCCATTTCCATGGCGAAGGCGATCAGGGCGATGACCAGAATCCCCAGCACCACCACGTCGGTGACGAGGAACTGCGCGGCCGACTGCACCATGAAGCCCAAGCCACTGGTGGCGGCGATCAATTCTGCCGCGACCAATGTCGACCAACCCACCCCCAGACCAATGCGCACGCCCGTCAAAATGTCCGGCAACGCGCTCGGCAAAATCACATGACGAATCAGTTGCACTCGAGTCGCGCCCAACGACTGCGCCGCGCGCAATTTCGCTGGATCAACCGTGCGCACGCCGGTAGCAGTAGCGATGGCAATCGGCGCAAAAATCGCCAGATAAATCAGCAGCACTTTTGACAACTCGCCGATGCCGCACCAGATCACGATCAGCGGCAAATAGGCCAGCGGTGGGATAGGGCGGTAGAACTCGATCAGCGGGTCGAGCACGCCACGGGCAATGCGGTTGGCGCCGATAGCGATGCCCACCGGCACAGCGGTCAGAATCGCAAAACCCAGACCCAGACCGATACGGCTCAGGCTCGCGCCAAGGTGCTGCCACAACGTCGAATCCATGTAACCGGTAGTCGCCAGCAACCAGCCCTTTTGCAGCACGGCGGACGGTGGCGGCAGGAACAGCGGCTCGATCAATCCAGTGGCGGTCACCGCCCACCAGATCGCCAACAAGGCAAGCAGCGTCAGCAGGCTGATCCAGCGCGTGCTAAGGCTGCGGCGTACGGGAATCGCCACCGATGGGGTCGCGGTTTTTACCGCAGCCGAGGAAACGTCGTAACTGCTCATGCGCGCTCCTGCCGTTGCCCGGCGCTGCGTTGCGAGAACACTTTGCTCAGTACGTGTTCGCGGGTTTCGATAAAACGCGGATCGGATTTGATCGCACGGGCGGACTCGCCAGCGGCGTAACGCTGACCGAAATCCAGATGCAGGCGCTCAACGATCTGTCCCGGATTCGGCGCGAGCAGAATCAGGTCAGTGGCGAGGAACACCGCTTCTTCAATGTCATGGGTAATCAGGAAAACCGGCTTGGCCGTGCGCTGCCAGACTTGCAGCAACAGCTCTTGCATCTGCTCGCGGGTGAACGCGTCGAGGGCGCCGAAGGGTTCGTCCATCAGCAATACGCGCGGGTCAGCGGCGAGGGCGCGGGCGAGGCCGACGCGTTGTTTCTGACCACCGGACAGTTGCCAGATACGGCGGCTTTCGAAACCGCAAAGATCAACCAGCGCGAGCATTTCACGGGCGATCTGTTCGCGCTTGTCCCTGGCGACACCGGCCAGTTCCAGACCGAATGCGACGTTGGCCAACACATCCTGCCAGGGCAACAATGCGTCGTCCTGGAACACCACGCCACGTTCGGCGCTCGGGCCTTTGACCGGCACGCCGTCGAGGGTGATGCGCCCGGCGCTCGGTTCGACGAAACCGGCAATCAGGTTCAATAGCGAAGTCTTGCCACTGCCGGACGGGCCGAGGGCGACCAGCAATTGCTGAGGCCCCAGGGTCAGAGAAATATCCGCCAGCACCGGCTCGGGGCTGCCCGGGTACTGTGCGCTGATGCGCTCCAGCTGTAGCAAGGCCATCGCAGTTAACTCCCGATCAGTTGGTGATGTATTTGGCGCTGACGTACGGCGCGTAGTCCGGCAGAACGGCTTCAACCTTGCCTTGCTCCTTGAGGAACGCGGCGGTGTCGGTGATGGCTTTGGTGGTCGGCGCGCCGAGGGTGATCACCTGATCAGCCGCCAGCGGGTAAACGTTGCCTTGCAGCAGCAATGGGATGTCGCTGGCCTTGGCGCCGGAGAGTTTCACCAGCTTGTCGACGTTGGACTGATCGGCGAGCCAGGCTTTCGGGTCTTTGCGGTAATCGGCGTAGGCGTCGAGGGTGACCTTGGCGAACGCGGTGACGATTTCCGGGTGCTTCTCGGCGAAGTCCTTGCGCACGATCCACGCGTCGAAAGTCGGCGCGCCGAACTTGGCCAGCTCGCCGGAAGTGATCAGCACTTTGCCGTTTTCCTTGGCCACGCCCAGCGCCGGATCCCACACGTAAGTGGCGTCGATGTCACCGCGTTTCCATGCGGCAATGATCGCTGGTGGGGCGAGGTTGAGCACGGTGACTTTCGAAGGGTCGATGTTCCAGTGCTTCAGTGCAGCGAGCAGGCTGTAGTGACCGGTCGATACGAACGGCACGGCGATTTTCTTGCCGATGAGATCCTGTGGAGTCTTGATGCCGGAGCCGTCACGGGCGACCAGTGCCTCGGCGGCGCCGATCTGGGTGGCGATGAGGAAGGTTTCGACCGGGACTTTGCGGGTGATCGCAGCGGTCAGCGGGCTCGAACCGAGGTAGCCGATCTGCACGTCACCGGAGGCGATGGCGGCAATGATGTCGGCGCCGTTGTCGAACTTGCGCCAGGCGATATCGGCTTTGGTGGCTTTTTCGTAAGCGCCGTCAGCCTGGGCGACTTTCGCCGGGTCAACAGTGGTTTGGTAGGCGACGGTGAGGTCGGCGGCCTGAGCCAGAAAACTCGCGGCAGCCAAAGAGGCTACGGCGAGCAGGCGAAGCGGGAAATTCAGTTTCATTGAACAGCTCCATATCAGGCGACCGAGCGTCGGCGTGAAAGGAGACTAAATGATCTAAGAATCGGTAAATAAATAACTTTTTCGAATGAGCTTATGAGCGGAAAAATCTAAGAGCGGGGGAGTTTGTGGGCGTTTCGGATTTATTCGTTCGACGTTAGATCTTTGCCCCCTCACCCCAGCCCTCTCCCCCAGGGGGGCGAGGGGGAAAGGGAGCCGATCTCTGTGCTTTTCAAGGCCTGAGCTCGGCTCGGTATTTCACGTCAGCGTACTTCGCACCAACAACCCGGTCAGTCCCCTCTCCCCCAGGGGGGGCGAGGGGAAAGGGAGCCGATCTCTGTGCTTTTCGAGCCTGAGTTCGACTCGGTATTTCAGGTCGGCGTAACTTTCATGAGCACCTAAATCAGTCCCCTCTCCCTCCGGGAGAGGGCTAGGGTGAGGGGCTCTTCAGTTGCTGATCGCAAGAATACTCGCCTGATACGACCCGACAAACACATCGAAATCCCCAACCTCGTTCTGCTCCAGCTCAGCTTGCGCGGCCACAGAAGTACGTGCCAACTCCTCAAACTTCGCCTGTTCATCCACCGCCAAAGGCTCGCTGCGGAAAAACTCGGCATGCGCCTGGCTCTGACGCAGGGAGAACTGCGCAAAGCTTTCCTTGTGCTCAGCCATCGCCGCCAGGACCTGCGCAGAAGGCGTCAGAGACGGATCGCTGACCTTGGCCAGTTGCGCATCCAACGCCTTGCTGTGCGCATCGCCGCCATGGCTCTGATCCAGCAGCGCCGCCAGCGGGGCAATTTGTTCCAGCAGTTCGGCCGCCCAGGTCTTCATCTCCACCGACTCACCGTCACGCTGCAATTGCAGGCCCGGACGGCGACCTTCTTTCACGACGCTGAGGAAGTTCGATGTGGCATTGCCGCAAGAGGTATTGGTCAGCAACGGACTATCGTTGAGCGCGCAATACAGCAGGAACGCGTCGAGGAAGCGCGACTCGGTCAGGTCGATGCCCATCGGCAGGAACGGGTTGATGTCCAGGCAACGCACTTCAACGTACTGAATGCCACGCGCCACCAGCGCCTGAATCGGCCGTTCGCCGGTATAGGTCACGCGTTTCGGGCGGATGTTGGAGTAGTACTCGTTTTCGATCTGCAGGATGTTGGTGTTGAGCTGCACCCACTCACCATCCTTGTGCGTGCCGACTTCAACGTACGGCGCGTACGGCGTGGCCACGGCTTTGCGCAGGCTGTCGGTGTAACTCGCCAGATCGTTGTAGCACGGCGTCAGGCCGGCCTGAGCGTTGCTCTGGTAACCGAGGTCGCTCATGCGCAGGCTGGTGGCGTATGGCAGATACAAGGTGTCCGGGTCGAGCTGTTCCAACTGATGCGAACGACCCCGCAGGAAACCGGCATCCAGCGCTGGCGAAGCACCGAACAGGTACATCAGCAGCCAGCTGTAGCGACGGAAGTTGCGGATCAGCGCGATGTAGGAAAACGACTGAAAATCGCGATCAGTGCCGACAAACCCTTCGGTTTCGCGCAGCAGCGGCCAGAGCTTTTCCGGCAGGGAGAAGTTGTAGTGAATCCCGGCAATGCACTGCATGGTCTTGCCGTAGCGCAGGGCCAGGCCCTTGCGATAAACGTACTTGAGCTGACCGATATTGGAGGTGCCGTAATAGGCGATCGGGATGTCTTCCTCGGCCGGCAACGGGCACGGCATCGATGGACTCCACAGGTACTCGTTGCCGAGCTTGCTGTAGGCAAAGCGGTGAATCTTGTCCAGGCTCGCCAGCGTATCAGCCGGGTCGGGCAGGGCGGGCGTGATGAATTCCAGCAGCGACTCGGAGTAGTCGGTGGTGATCTGTTCGTTGGTCAGCGCGGAACCCAAGGCTTCGGGGTGCGGCGTTTGCGCCAGGCGACCTTCGCTGGTCACGCGCAGGCATTCACGTTCGATACCGTGCAGGCACTGCTCGAGCAGAGAGAGGTTAGCGCGCTCGCCGAGCAGAGCCAGGCGGCGGTTGAGAAGTTCGCTCAATTTGGATTCCTTCACGCGTCAGTCGCCCCAATATGGGGGTGGGCAGGACGGTCTACAAGGGTGAAGTTGAAACTGGCGTTTTCGCCTGGTTTTGTAGCGGCAGGCCATTTGCCGGTCAGTCAGGAACTGCACAATCCCTGTGGGAGCGAGCCTGCTCGCGAAGGTGGTGTGTCAGCCAACATCTGCATTGCTGATACACCACCTTCGCGAGCAGGCTCGCTCCCACAGGATTCGTTGCGCCGAAATTAACTCAAATTGATGGCGTCTAGCTACAGGACAGCGAACGTGCCTTGTGCTTTTGCGACCAGTTTGTCGCCCTGCATCACGTCGGCTTCGACCACCAGCGTGCGCCGGCCCGGGTGGATAACCCGCGCCGTGCACATCACCTCGCCATCGGAAACGGCGCGGATATAGTTGATCTTGCACTCGATGGTCGCGCTCTGCTGATCGAAGCCGTGGGTGCTGGAACAGGCCAGCCCCATGGCGATGTCGACCAGACTGAACAGCGCGCCACCGTGCAATTTGCCGCCGCGATTGCGCAGTTCCGGTTCCAGCACCAGGGCGACTTGCGCCACCCCGGTTTCCAGGCTGTGCAGGCGGCAGCCCAACAGCTTGAAAAACGCGCTCTCGACGAGCCCGGCTGGAATTTCCATCAGCGTTTCTTCAATTGCTTGGCGTTGGCGAACAGCGAAGCCATCGCGTTGTTCGCCGGCGCGGCGGTCGCGGTTTCCTTGCGCGGCGCGTTGTTCGAAGGCTGGCGCTGAGCCGAGCCCGGACGCGAGCCACGGGCACCGTCGATTTTCTCGCCCGGAGTGTCACCCATGCGCATCGACAGGCCGACGCGTTTGCGCGGGATGTCGACTTCCATGACCTTCACTTTCACCACGTCGCCGGCCTTCACCGCTTCGCGCGGATCCTTGATGAACTTCTCCGACAGCGCCGAGATGTGCACCAGACCGTCCTGATGCACGCCGATATCGACGAATGCGCCGAACGCGGTCACGTTGGTCACCACGCCTTCGAGGATCATCCCCAGTTGCAGATCCTTGAGGTCTTCGACGCCTTCCTGGAACTCGGCGGTCTTGAACTCAGGGCGCGGGTCGCGGCCCGGTTTTTCCAGTTCCTGGATGATGTCGGTCACGGTCGGCAGGCCGAAGGTTTCGTCGGTGAATTTCTTCGGATCCAGACGCTTGAGGAAACTGGCGTCGCCGATCAGCGAACGGATATCACGGTCGGTTTCAGCGGCAATGCGCTGCACCAGCGGATAGGCTTCCGGGTGAACCGCCGACGAATCCAGCGGGTTGTCGCCGTTCATCACGCGCAAGAAGCCGGCAGCCTGTTCGAAGGTTTTTTCGCCCAGACGCGCGACTTTCTTCAGCGCTGCACGGGTTTTGAACGCGCCGTGCTCGTCGCGGTGCGCGACGATGTTTTGCGCCAGCGTTGCGTTGAGGCCGGAGATCCGCGCCAGCAGGGCCACGGAGGCAGTGTTCACGTCGACGCCGACGGCGTTCACGCAGTCCTCGACCACGGCATCCAGACCACGCGCCAGTTTCAGCTGCGAGACGTCGTGCTGGTACTGGCCGACACCGATGGATTTCGGATCGATTTTCACCAACTCGGCCAGCGGATCCTGCAGACGACGGGCGATGGACACCGCGCCACGGATCGACACGTCGAGATCCGGGAATTCCTTGGCCGCCAGTTCCGACGCCGAATACACCGATGCGCCGGCCTCTGACACCATGACCTTGGTCATCTTCATCGCTGGATATTTCTTGATCAGCTCGATCGCCAGTTTGTCGGTTTCGCGGCTGGCGGTGCCGTTGCCGATGGCGATCAGGTCAACCGAGTGCTTGGCGCACAGGGCGGCCAGAATGGCGATGGTCTGATCCCACTTGTTGTGCGGCACGTGCGGGTAAACCGTGGCGTGATCAAGCAGTTTGCCGGTCGAGTCGACCACGGCAACCTTGCAGCCGGTACGCAGGCCCGGGTCGAGGCCCAACGTTGCGCGCGGGCCTGCCGGCGCGGCCAGCAGCAAGTCGTGCAGGTTGTGCGCGAACACGTTGATCGCCTCGGTTTCGGCGCCGTCACGCAGCTCGCCGAGCAGGTCGGTTTCCAGGTGCGTGTAGAGCTTGACCTTCCACGTCCAGCGCACCACTTCGCCGAGCCATTTGTCGGCGGGGCGGTTCTGGTTCTGGATGTTGAATTGCTGACCGATCATGCCTTCGCATGGGTGCATGGTGCCCGGCAGCTCGTCGCCGACTTTCAGCGCGGAGCTGAGGATGCCTTCGTTGCGGCCACGGAAAATCGCCAGTGCGCGGTGCGACGGCATGCTTTTCAGCGGTTCGTCGTGTTCGAAGTAATCGCGGAACTTGGCGCCTTCCTCTTCCTTGCCAGCGATGACGCGGGCACTGAGGATGGCTTCCTGTTTCAGGTAATTACGCAGTTTTTCCAGCAGGCTGGCGTCTTCGGCGAAGCGCTCCATGAGGATGTACTTGGCGCCTTCCAGCGCGGCTTTCACATCGGCCACGCCTTTTTCGGCATCGACGAAGCGCGCGGCTTCGGTTTCCGGGGCCAGATTCGGGTCGTTGAACAGGCCATCCGCGAGGTCGCCGAGGCCGGCTTCCAGGGCAATCTGGCCCTTGGTGCGGCGCTTCTGCTTGTACGGCAGGTACAAGTCTTCGAGGCGGGTCTTGGTGTCGGCGAGTTTGATGTCGCGCTCGAGGGCAGGGGTGAGTTTGCCTTGCTCTTCGATGCTGGCGAGGATGCTGATGCGCCGTTCGTCGAGTTCTCGCAGGTAGCGCAGACGTTCTTCCAGATGACGCAACTGGGTGTCATCAAGGCTGCCGGTGACTTCTTTCCGGTAACGGGCGATGAAGGGAACGGTAGAGCCTTCATCGAGTAGCGCGACGGCCGCTTCGACCTGTTGTGGGCGTACACCGAGTTCCTCGGCAATGCGGCTGTTGATGCTGTCCATAAAACCACCTGACATATTGTGAAAGCAGGCTCTCAGGCGCGCAAATAAAGGCCCGGAGTCTGGTTGAGCGGCTAGAAAATTGCCGCTGCCTGGGTCAAAAGGCAGCCCATTGACCCGTGAAATCGAACAATTACTGCGCGCGACAGGAAAAAAGCCTGCCACCTGCGGTAACGATTCAGACGTTGCCTGGCACAAAACGCCGCGCATTATAACCAGCGTTCTGTCATTCGGGGGCGTTGCAGTCTGTAGGCATAAACCCCGGTTTTCTGGCAGTGAAGGAAAAATCTGCTAACAATGCACACGGTGCGTATAACGGCAGCTACGCCATAATGCGCGCCGAGCTAAAAGGAGCATCCAATGAGCAGCACTGCACAAACTGCTGAAGGCGAAAAAATTCTCATCGTTGACGACGATCCGGGCCTTAGCAGCCTGCTGGAACGTTTTTTCGTCAGCAAGGGCTACCGCGCCCGTACCGTACCGAACACCGAACAGATGGATCGTCTGCTGTCGCGTGAAGTTTTCAATCTGGTCGTCCTCGACCTGATGCTGCCCGGCGAAGACGGTCTGACCGCTTGCCGCCGCTTGCGTGGCGCGAACAATCAGATCCCGATCATCATGCTTACGGCCAAAGGCGACGAGCTGAGCCGCATCAAGGGCCTGGAACTGGGCGCCGACGACTATCTGGCCAAGCCGTTCAACCCGGACGAGCTGATGGCCCGGGTCAAAGCCGTCCTGCGTCGTCAGGCTGCACCTGTACCAGGCGCACCGGGCAGCGAAGACGAAAACGTCACCTTTGGTGATTACGTGTTGTCGCTGGCGACCCGCGAACTGAAACGCGGCGACGAAGTGCACATGCTCACCACCGGTGAGTTTGCGGTACTCAAGGCCCTGGTGATGAACGCGCGTCAGCCGCTGACCCGCGACAAACTGATGAACCTTGCCCGTGGCCGCGAGTGGGATGCCCTCGAGCGTTCCATCGACGTGCAGATTTCCCGTCTGCGCCGCATGATCGAGCCGGATCCATCGAAGCCGCGCTACATCCAGACCGTCTGGGGCGTGGGCTATGTGTTTGTACCCGATGGTGCCGCCACCAAGTGATCGGTGATTTGTAGGAGCGGGTCTGCAGGTTTGGTCGAACGGCCAGCCCGCAGACTCGCAATCCGCAATATGCGAGCATTGCTCGCTCCTGCAAGTGTGTAGCGGTTATAGATGAAAACCCCCGTCTGGTTCCCCCAAAGCTTTTTCTCCCGCACCCTCTGGCTGGTGCTTATCGTCGTGCTGTTTTCCAAGGCACTGACCCTGGTTTATCTGTTGATGAACGAGGATGTGCTGGTCGATCGTCAGTACAGCCACGGCGTCGCCCTGACGCTGCGTGCCTATTGGGCCGCCGATGAAGAAAACCGCGCGAAGATTGCTGATGCCGCGACCCTGATCCGGGTGGTCGGCGCCGGTGTGCCGGAAGGCGAGCAGCACTGGCCGTACAGCGAAATCTACCAGCGACAGATGCAGGCGGAGCTGGGCGCTGACACCGAAGTGCGTTTGCGCATGCACTCGCCGCCGGCGTTGTGGGTCCGCGCGCCGAGCCTCGGTGATGGCTGGCTGAAGGTGCCGCTGTACCCGCACCCGTTGCGCGGTCAGAAAATCTGGAACGTGCTTGGCTGGTTCCTTGCGATTGGTTTGTTGTCGACGGCGTCGGCGTGGATTTTCGTCAGTCAGCTCAATCAACCCTTGAAGCGTCTGGTGTATGCCGCCCGGCAACTGGGTCAGGGCCGCAGCGTGCGGCTGCCGATCAGCGACACACCGAGCGAAATGACCGAGGTGTATCGCGCTTTCAATCAGATGGCCGAAGACGTCGAGCAGGCCGGCCGCGAGCGCGAGTTGATGCTGGCCGGCGTGTCCCACGACCTGCGCACACCGTTGACGCGGCTGCGGCTGTCGCTGGAATTGATGGGCGATCGCAACGACCTGACTGACGACATGGTCCGCGACATCGAAGACATGGACGCGATTCTCGACCAGTTCCTCGCGTTCATCCGCGACGGTCGTGACGAGTCGGTGGAAGAAGTGGATCTGACTGATTTGGTGCGCGAGGTCGCGGCGCCATACAACCAGAATGAAGAGAAGGTGCGTTTGCGTCTTGAGCCGATTCAGCCGTTTCCGCTGCGGCGGGTATCGATGAAGCGCTTGCTGAACAACCTGATCGGCAACGCCTTGAACCATGCCGGCGGTCACGTTGAAGTCGCAGCTTATGTGTCGGGTGACGTCAGTGCGCCGTATGTGGTGCTAAGCGTGATGGACCGAGGGGCGGGGATCGATCCTTCGGAGCTGGAGGCGATCTTCAATCCGTTTACCCGTGGCGATCGTGCGCGGGGCGGGAAGGGTACTGGCTTGGGTTTGGCGATCGTGAAGCGGATTGCTTCGATGCATGGCGGCAATGTTGAATTGCGCAATCGGTCCGGTGGAGGACTGGAGGCGCGGGTGAGGTTGCCGTTGGGATTGATGTTGCCGCGAGACGCGGTGTAATCCCCAGCAACCCCTCACCCCAACCCTCTCCCAGAGGAAGAGGGAGCTGACCGAGGTGTCTGGGGTCATACGTCGACCTGAAAGACTGGGGCGATTGTGGATTCGGCACAGCAGGATCAGGTCGGCGTATCTCTTCTGCATCCCCCAATCAGTCCCCTCTCCCTATGGGAGAGGGTTAGGGTGAGGGGCTTTTGCTCTTGGCTCTAGCCCTTGCCTTTGGTCCGGGTCATATTCGGCCCGCCATTCTTCTCAAGATGCTCAATGATGATCCCCGCCACATTCTTCCCCGTGGTGGTCTCGATCCCTTCCAGTCCCGGCGACGAATTCACTTCCATCACCAGCGGCCCATGATTGGAGCGCAAAATATCCACACCAGCCACCGCCAGGCCCATGACCTTGGCCGCGCGCAACGCCGTCATGCGTTCCTCCGGGGTGATCTTGATCAGGCTGGCGCTGCCGCCGCGATGCAGGTTGGAGCGGAACTCACCCGGTTTTGCCTGACGCTTCATTGCCGCGATGACTTTGTCACCGACCACGAAACAACGAATATCCGCGCCGCCCGCTTCCTTGATGTATTCCTGAACCATGATGTTCTGCTTCAGACCCATGAAGGCCTCGATCACCGACTCTGCCGCCGTAGCGGTTTCGCACAACACCACACCGATGCCTTGGGTGCCTTCCAGCACTTTGATCACCAGCGGCGCGCCGTTGACCATGTCGATCAGGTCAGGAATGTCATCCGGTGAGTGAGCAAACCCGGTTACCGGCAAACCGATGCCACGACGCGACAGCAATTGCAGCGAACGCAACTTGTCCCGCGAACGGGCGATGGCCACCGACTCGTTGAGCGGGAACACCCCCATCATTTCGAACTGGCGCAACACCGCGCAACCATAAAACGTCACCGACGCACCGATACGCGGAATCACCGCATCGAAGCCCTCCAGCGGTTTGCCGCGATAGTGGATCTGCGGCTTGTGACTGGCGATGTTCATGTAGGCGCGCAAGGTGTCGATCACTACCATTTCATGCCCGCGCTCGGTTCCGGCTTCGACCAGACGGCGGGTGGAATACAGACGCGGATTCCGCGACAGCACAGCGATCTTCATGCAACACCTGTGGAGGAGGTAGATACCGGGAACACCGGCTTGTCTTGTACATATTTAATGCCCGGATTGACCACCAACTGGCCATCGATCAGGGCTTTGGATCCGAGCAACAGGCGATAGCGCATCGACTTGCGGCAGGCGAGGGTGAACTCGACCGGCCACACTCGATCACCCAAGGCCAGAGTAGTGCTGATCACGTAGCGCACCTGCGCATGGCCGTTGGAGCTTTTGATGGTCTTGCGCGTCACCAGTGGTGCTTCGCACCGGCGGTGACGCAACTGCACCACCGTGCCCAGGTGCGCGGTGAAGCGCACCCACTTCTCGCCGTCGCGTTCGAACGGCTCGATGTCGGTAGCATGCAGGCTGGAGGTGCTGGCACCGGTGTCGATCTTCGCCCGCAGGCCCGCGACCCCCAAATCCGGGAGCGCCACCCACTCGCGCAGACCGACAACGGTCAAATGGTCAAATGTCTTCAATAGAAAAAACCAACGATTAACGCGTAAAGGCCTCAGGTGAAACCTGAGCCAACGCTTTGAATGCAGGTTTGGCGAACCAGTAGCCCTGCATCAGAAATATTCCACAGTCCGCCAGGAAATCCCGTTCACCGACGCTCTCAATGCCTTCGGCAATGACTGTAACGTCCAACTCCGCACAGATTGTGACAATCCCCCGGACGATCGCCTGACGAACACGGTCTTGATCGACATCGCGGATCAGCGCCATGTCGAGTTTGATCAGGTCCGGTTGGAAATCAGCCAGCAGATTGAGCCCCGAATAACCGGCACCGAAATCATCGATGGCGGTCTTGAAGCCGAATTCGCGGTATTCACGCAGAATATTGGTCAAATGGCGATAGTTATCTACGTGCTCGCTTTCCAGGGTTTCGAAAATCAGCCGGTCGATAGGAAAACGGTGTTTTTTTGCTGCCTCGAGCGTACTGCGAATGCACAGCTCTGGACGATAGACCGCGTTGGGCATGAAGTTGATCGACAAGTGTGTCTGCATATTTAGATTGGCCGCGCCTTCGATGGCGCGGGTCCGGCAGAGCTGGTCGAAACGGTAGCGGTTGTCTTCTGTAACCTGATCCAACACCGTGAAGGCACCTTCACCGGCCACACCTCGAACCAGCGCTTCGTGGGCAAAAACCGACTGGTCGCGCAGATCGACGATGGGTTGGTAGGCGAAAGAAAAGTCGAAGCCCAGCGGCTCGCTTTGCTGGCAGCCCTGGCAACCGGCCTTGGGCGAGATTAATGAAGACGGAAATTTAGTCACTCGATCACTCCATGCCGATGCACCGGCCAAGATCACAGTCTATCTGGAGGGCCGAGTTCTTGCGCCCGACAGAAACGGTAGTACAGTTCCGACTACTGGCTGAACGAGGAATTCAAATGGCACAAAAAAGCGAAGTGGACGACAAGGTCCGTCTCGACAAGTGGCTGTGGGCCGCGCGTTTTTACAAAACCCGGGCGCTGGCCAAAGCCGCCATTGAAAGTGGCAAGGTGCATTGTCGCGGCGAACGCTGCAAGCCTGGCAAAGAGCCACGGATTGGCGATGAGTTCGAGATTCGTACCGGGTTTGAAGTGCGCACGGTGAAGGTCGAGGCGTTGTCGATTGTGCGGCGCGGCGCACCGGAGGCGCAGACGTTGTACGCGGAGACCGAGGCGAGTATTGCCAAACGTGAAGCGGCTGCGGCAATGCGCAAGGCGGGCGCGCTGGGCGTTACCACGGATGGCAAACCGAGCAAAAAACAGCGACGGGATTTGTTCAAGTTTCGAGGCGGCAGTAACGACGAATAATCGCGTTGTTGGTGCTGGCCTCTTCGCGAGCAAGCTCGCTCCCACAGGAGATTGCATTCCAATGTGGGAGCGAGCCTGCTCGCGAATCGAGGGCACAGCCCTCGCCGAAGACAGCTCGGTATCAGGCGCTACGCACCACACTCATCCGCGCAACCAGCGGCAGCTTGCCTAGCAACGCAAACATTGGCGCCGTCACCTTCAGCCAGAAGTTCGAGGCGTGATACGCAAACGGCGTGTAGTAACCCCAGCCCAATGCCCACACCGCCAGCAACACGCCACCGATGTAATCGTCCTGACCCCAATGCGCACCGGCCACCAGGCGCGGCAGCATGAACAGCAGCGCCAGGCCCCAGATCGTCACAAACTGGCCGACGGTGCGACTGAACACGCCCATGAACAACGCCCAGATCAGCAATACTGAAGCGTGGTCGCCAGGGAAACTCTGGCCCGAGCGATCCTTCAGCTCCCAGGTTTTTTCCAGGTGCGGGAAGTAATCGCTGATATGCACCGCGCCTTCCAGCACCATCGACGGGCTACTGTGTTGCCAGTCCATATGGTCGGCGAACTTGGAAAACAGCGCGCGGATCACCACCATCAACAGCAGGATCGAGAAAAAACCGAAAAACGCGCGACGCACGTCAATGGCCTTGAACACCCAGTCGCCCTTGATCAGCAGCGTCAACAGAATCAGGCCGACGACGATGTCGAACGGGCGCAGACTTGCAATTGCCCAGATGTGGAGCCATATCGGGTTGCTGGCCAGCGGTGCATTGAGCGAGCGGAACAGCCACTCGTCGAAAATCACACACAGCGAGTTGCCCGTAGGCCATAACCAGAAAGCCAGTAGCGCCAACGGCACTACGTTACACAGAACCAGCCGGCCGAGGTTCCACCTAGATTGGAACAAACCCGGATTGTTCATAAAATGCCTCCCATGGCAGAGCAGTCGGCACCAAAAAGAGTGCCAAGAAGCGCAAATTTTCACGTCTTGTAACCATTTTGTCACCACATTCAGATACCCAAAATTATGACCGACCTAGCGGATACCGATTTCACCCAACGTTTCATCTTCGATGACAGCGATACACGCGGCGAACTGGTTGCGCTTGAGCGCAGCTACGCCGAAGTCCTTGCCAAGCACCCGTACCCGGAGCCGGTCGCGCAACTGCTCGGCGAATTGATGGCGGCCGCCTCGTTGCTGGTGGGCACCCTGAAGTTCGATGGTTTGCTGATTCTGCAGGCACGTTCCGAAGGGCCGATCCCGCTGCTGATGATCGAATGCTCCAGCGAGCGCGAGATCCGAGGCCTGGCGCGTTACAACGCCGAGCAGATCGCGCCGGATGCGACCCTTGCCGATCTGATGCCGGGCGGTGACCTGACCCTGACCGTCGACCCGACTGTCGGCCAGCGCTACCAGGGCATCGTCGATCTCGACGGCGAAACCCTGTCGGAATGCTTCACCAACTATTTCGTCATGTCGCAACAGGTTGGCACGCGTTTCAAATTGTTCGCCGACGGCCGTCGCGCCCGTGGAATGCTCTTGCAGCAACTACCGGCCGACCGTCTGAAAGACGAAGAAGAGCGCGCTGACAGCTGGCAGCACATCACTGCGCTGGCCAGCACCCTGACCGCCGATGAACTGTTGAGCCTGGACAACGAAACCGTGCTGCACCGCCTCTACCATGAAGAGCAGGTGCGCCTGTTCGATGTGCAGAACCTGCGTTTCCGTTGCACTTGCTCACGCGAGCGTTCGGGCAACGCGCTGGTCAGTCTGGGTCTGGAGGATGCGCAGGCACTGGTGGCCGAACAAGGTGGCAAAGTCGAGATCGATTGCCAGTTCTGCAACGAGCGTTATGAGTTCGACGCCGCCGATATTGCTCAATTGTTCGCTGGTGCAGGCGTCGACACGCCGTCAGATACCCGGCACTAAAACGGTTCAGCGCAGGTAAATTCACTGCGTAACGACGGAATTTCGCCGTTACGACGGGAGGACCCTACTCTTTTTGGGCTTTTCTGGCATAATCCGGCCCACTTTTTTCGCGGTAGTAGTGCACGACTTTCTACTACAAAACGTTTGGAGCACACTCGGCCACTGGCCGACGGGGAACCTCATGACGCAAGCCAATAACGCCGTGTACACCGATCTGAGTGTTGATGATCTGGTAAAAGAAGCCCTGAACCGCGGTGAGGGCGAGCTTGCCGATACCGGCGCTCTGGTTGTTCGCACTGGTCACCGCACCGGTCGTTCGCCTGTTGACCGTTTCATCGTTGAAGAGCCTTCCACCCAGGCCGCTATCGCCTGGGGCCCGATCAACCGCAAGTTCCCGGCCGACAAGTTCGACGCGCTGTGGGCTCGCGTAGAAGCATTCAACAACGCGCAAGAGCACTTTGTGTCCCACGTGCATGTAGGCGCGGCGGAAGATCACTACCTGGCCGTGAAAATGACCACCCAGACTGCCTGGCAGAACCTGTTCGGTCGTTGCCTGTTCATCAACCCGGCCCAGTACAACCCGGCCGGTCGTGAAGAGTGGCAAGTGCTCAACGTGGCCAACTTCGAGTGCGTGCCTGAGCGTGACGGCACCAACTCCGACGGTTGCGTGATCCTTAACTTCGCACAGAAAAAAGTGCTGATCGCTGGCATGCGTTACGCCGGTGAGATGAAGAAAGCCATGTTCTCCGTGCAGAACTTCCTGCTGCCGGCCGCTGACGTGCTGCCAATGCACTGCGCTGCCAACATCGGCGAAGAAGGCGACGTGACCCTGTTCTTCGGTCTGTCGGGCACCGGTAAAACCACTCTGTCGGCCGACGAAAGCCGTTACCTGATCGGTGACGACGAACACGGCTGGGGCGAAGGCGTGGTGTTCAACATCGAAGGCGGTTGCTATGCCAAGTGCATCGACCTCTCCGAGAAGAACGAGCCGGTTATCTGGAAAGCCATCAAGCACGGCGCCGTGCTGGAAAACGTCGTCATCGACGACGCCAAGCACGCCGACTACGCCGATGTCAGCCTGACCCAGAACAGCCGCGCCGCGTACCCGCTGGAGCACGTTGCCAAGCGTTCCGAGCACAACCTCGGTGGCGAGCCAAACGCGGTGATCTTCCTGACCTGCGACCTGACCGGCGTACTGCCGCCAGTGTCGATCCTCAACGAAGAACAAGCGGCCTACCACTTCCTGTCCGGCTACACCGCTTTGGTGGGCTCGACTGAAATGGGTTCCGGCAGCGGCATCAAGTCGACCTTCTCCACCTGCTTCGGCGCACCGTTCTTCCCGCGCCCGGCTGGCGAATACGCCGAGCTGCTGATCAAGCGCATCCGCGGCTTCGGCTCCAAGGTCTACCTGGTCAACACCGGTTGGACCGGCGGCGGCTACGGCGTCGGCAAACGCTTCAACATCCCGACCACCCGCGCGGTGATCGCAGCGATCCAGAGCGGCGCGCTGATCGGTGCAGCCACCGAACACCTCGACACCATCAACCTCGACGTGCCACTGGCCGTACCGGGCGTTGAAACCAACCTGCTCAACCCGCGCAACACTTGGGCTGACAAGGCTGCGTACGACGAGGCTGCGAAAGCACTGGCCGGTCTGTTCATCGAGAACTTCAAGAAGTTCGAAGTGAGCGACGCGATCAAGGCTGCAGGGCCGAAATTGTAAGATCTGTCGTCAATGAAGAAGCCGCCCTTTGGGGCGGCTTTTTTATAGGTTGCAATAAAGCTTGAACTTTGTGTTGTTTGATGTGCAGATACTTGCTAGGTGCGATAGGAGTACATGCGCTTTATTGTTTGCTAGCTTTAGGAGTTTTGATTTCGAAATTCCAGGTTGGACTATCCAGCATTCATTTTGAACTTCAACATTATTGAGGGCTGTTGTGATTTTTTCAATGAGACTCTCTTTTGTTGAACAAGACTTATCTAAATAAATCGCATTGGCAAAAAGTCGTTCCGATCTAACGCTGTGTGAACTCGGGAATAAGTACTTGATGTTTTTTATAAGTTGTGCTGAAACGACTTGCAGGTCGTCTATTCTCAAGCCTGGACTTTGAGAGGTTGTAAATTTTTCATGAATTAAAATGATCTTATCATCGTAAATGACTAAGTGGTCAGAAATTTCATTTGCTCCGCCATCTTTAATAATTGCGATTATGTTTTCAGTTAGTGCAAGGTTTAGTAAGAATTCTTCGGTTTTGTCTGCGATGGAAATGTGCCCGGGAATACTCGAAGCGGAATCTTCTTTTCTAAGGTCGACATTTGTCCAGCTTATATCTGTATGCACATCTTTATTAAATGGCGTGCTTAAGCGATTATCTTTCCAGAATGAGTTTTCTCTGAAAGCTAGCCTTTCCTCAAAGATAATCGTGAAAGTATCCTCTTTTTTCAAAAACTCGATAAGATCAATTCGGCGACGTTTGCTTAACTCGCTGCCATCTTCTGCCACGATGATTGAAGCTTTTTCGCCTGCTCTAGTGTAACTGAACGTAATTGCGTCGTTCGTAATGCTGGTTATATCTATAGAAATACTATTTATCCCGTCTCCAATGGTAAATCGGGTGTTTGATAATATGCTGCAGTACCAATCAGTTATTTTTACCTTGTTAATTTCTAGTATGACTACGCCCTTGTTTGGGATTACATAATCTAAATAAAAGCTGAGAATTTTTAATTTGTTTGGTGATTTTACGGAGGTCGGGCGGACTAATGTATTTATAAAATCGCCATTATTTACTGATGTCAGTGCAGCTTCTATGTTTTTACATCTTTCTGAAAAGTCGTTAAATCCCTCTGTCCATCCCCCCCAAAATTTTCGTCTTTTGGATGAACAGCCAAATGCTTGCTTGTTACCCGCTGCGTCAATTTGTGCGCCTAAGCAATAACTAAAACTATATCCGGAGTCAAAAGATGGGGTTAGTGATAGTCTTGGGTCTTTTCCTGAATATGACTTGGCCTCTGCGGCTGTACCCCCTGCGCCAAAAGTATTGTTAATTCCTAGCATTTTTATACTAAGATCGATTTCAGCAAGAGCGCTATAAATTTTTTTGATATCTAATTTGTCTTGATCCCAGTCTTCATAGATTATCGTCTTTACGATGTCTTCGAGCTTTCGATTGCTTGAGTGAACATATACATGTGTTTGGGAGTCGTCGATAAGTATGATCGCATTTTCTATGTTCTCTAAAAGCGAGGTCTTAGCGGTTGAGATTGATGTGGTAGTTTCGAGCCAAGATGGGAATTCTCGAAATCTAACTCGTATAGCAAGGACTTTTTTTGTGCTGCTTAACCAGTCAATCTCAGCGCTTTTTTTCTTACTGTTTAATTCTGATATTTTTTTGAATATATCAGTTCGCAATTTTTTTCGTGTGTATTTGTCTTTCCTGAACACTAATACTTGAAAGAAGGGCTCAAGATCATTTAGGGATAGATTCGGTCTAGGTTTTCCTTTTGACATGTCTAATCCTTGTCTTTGCTTCTCGAAGCGGTCGCCTTGTCTGAAATTTTACATCAGTAAAATTTCAGACAAGCATCCTAAAGATAAAGATTAGTCTCTCGTGATTGCTTTTCGCCACTAACTCTGAAAAATAAAAATTATTTCAATGCCTCCTTTGCTCAATTGGGCCTTCCGGAGTGTTGGAAACATCTTTTTTTACAGTGACTTAGTGATTTTGGCTAACCAAAGGGACCCTGAAAGCCCGTTCTATATATTCCTGTTCGCGTCTTGAAATACCTATAGCTTCTGCCAGCAAAGGCCATTCACGGACGGCTGTTTGGAAGCGCTCGATTATCTCCTCCGCTTCACCCCGACTGACTCGGAAATACTCCG
Source organism: Pseudomonas sp. P108 (assembly GCF_032613195.1). Taxonomy (NCBI): domain Bacteria; kingdom Pseudomonadati; phylum Pseudomonadota; class Gammaproteobacteria; order Pseudomonadales; family Pseudomonadaceae; genus Pseudomonas; species Pseudomonas sp. P108. Next base: position 301,099 of record NZ_CP126691.1, read on the forward strand.
CCACTTCCCTCGCTAGCTCCAAATCCAAGGCGTTGTCAGAATCCGTGATGTTCAGCTTCAACCCATCCGCATGCGCCACCGGATTCATGTCGTAGGCTGCCGACAATCGCCATCCCCGACCAGGATCGAGAACAAACCCATGATTGCGTAGGTGGTCGTCGGTGTTGGAGACCAGGATGTTGAAGACAATTCGCGACCAAAGCTCACGAAGGTCGGTGTTGGGTTCCGAGCCGTGTTCCATGATTACTTCCGCCAATTCCAGATAGCTGGCGCCGGTTGATGCGTCGTCGCCGTCGACGCGGTTGGTCATGGTCATGGCTGATGCGAAGTGATGTCGGCCGCCGCGCGCGGTTCGGTCGAAACGCTTCACCAGGAAGCAGTGGTGATCGCTTGCGTAGCGTCGGGCCATGCCGGTCGCAACACGCAGACCACAGTTGACCGCCAAAGCGTTTACTACAAATTCCCAACCACCAACATCGTAGTCATCCCTAGTACTTGGGAATTTGGCGATCCACAGTTGGCCGAACTCGTCGACGACGCTGGCTTTCGGTCTGGCGCCGCCCAGCGAGCCGCCAGGTGCGATGAGCATTCTTAGCCATTCGCGGCCCTCGGTGGCTGTGTTGTCCCTATCGTTTTCCAGGGCGAGACTTGCCTGCTCTAACGCGCGTAGCTCGACAAAGGGTGGGGCGGCAACGCCGTCGCGGTCGTCGAGGAAGTTGCCTTCGTCATTGAGTTTGTAGCGAAGGGCGCCCACACGGAACAGGTCGTGGACGCCAAGCAGGTAATCGGATTCAAACAACTTGCTGTTGCTGGGGAGCAAGCCGTCGCGAATGTCCCTTTCCAATCGGCGTTTCATCAGCAGCTGGCCCCAACGATCGGGGCTTGAGTCTGCAAAGACGCCAAAGCGGCTCTGATGTTCGCCGGGGAATTGGCGGCCTTCGAAGGGGCCGATGCGCGGGTCTAGAGTTATGGAACTCAACTCGGGATCGGCCAACGCCTTAGGGTCGTACTCAAATTCGAACACGTTGGTGTTGCGTGTTTTCCTTGCGTGTAGAAATCCGAGGCGTCTGGCGCCTTTCAAGGATTCCCAGTCTGCATAAACAGCAATCAGTGTCATTCTTCACCTGTCGGGGGGCCGGCCTTTTTCTTCTTGTTCAAAAGGCTGGAGAGTGAGTGTGTGTTGAATGGGAAGTCAGCCGGAATTTTCGTGGTAGTGGCGGCATCGATAACGTTTGAAGTTCCGGCGTGTTCAGATGCGCCCTTTTTTGCCGCACTGACTGCTCGTACTCTCTGGGGCTTTTTCGCTGCGGATCGTGTTGCAGGCATTAACTGCGCATCCTGCAATTGGCGACCCATTTCATCTGCTGCAGCCAGTTTGTTCAGATCCTTTTCCAGCCCCAGCACTTGCATGACCGACAGGTAGGCCCCGATGGTTACGCCTGATCCACCTGACTCCAGATGGCGCAAGGTTGTTAGCGACATGCCAGATCGTTCAGCGACTTGCTTGGCCGTCAATTTTCGGCGCAGGCGAGCCAGCTTCAGGCGTTCACCAAAGTCGACCAGAAGTCGAGCAGTGGAGGGCAAAAGCGGCGCTGTTTTCTTGGCCATGTGGCAGTATTCCTTCATTTTTAAACCTTAACTGCCAGAATAATAGCACTTAAGCTGAAGGACGCTGTTTGCCGCAAGATCCCTGAAAAAACGAAGTTAAGTGGCATTATTCCATCTGTTTTTGGTTCTTATAGCTAGAATACTGCCACTTAAACGTTAGCGCTTCCTCTAGTCAGCCGGTTTTTGCCGGTACTTTTCGACAACCTCCATGCGTGAGGAAAGTGGCTTTTCAGCATCGGCAGGGGTGGTTTCAAAACCTTCAATGCGTAGGCTGGCCAAATAGTTTGATCGGCGAACCTTGTCGTAATGGGCCTGCTTTTGCTGAAACGTCAAAACGCTCGTATCAGCATTCGAGTCTGAATCGCGATGCTTTTTGCGTAAGATCTCCTCCATTTCGATAACGCTTTCCATCAGCTCATCAAAGAATTTGCTCATGGTTGCTCCCATGTTTGATTACCGTTTTTTTGATCGCTCTCACAGAGTGCATAAGAACGATACGATCACTCGATTTCAGGCTGGAGCCTTCCAGTTGAGCATCTGCTGCTGTGCGACTTGCAGCAGGTCACAGCCATCCTGCGTCAGCAGATAGAGGGCGTGGGTGATGTGGGGGATGTCTTCGACGTCGGCTTGTTTGAAGTTGAGGCAGTAGAGGGTGCGTAGCAGGTCGCTTGAAGCGCGCAGGCGCTGGACGGCGCATTCGAGGATGTCTTGTGGATTGGCCATTGTGTCGATGATCAGGGGCTTGGTGTCGGTGAGGTTGGATTCGAGGGCGCGGTAGCGATCGGTGGTGAATTGATTCCAAGTTGTCATTTTTTAATCCTCAATTGCTTCGAAAGAAGCCACCGCATCGTGACCAAGCGACAGGAGGCGACTGTGTTCGGGTTGGTCAACCGGTGAGGATCGCGCACATACCCGGCACACCCGAAGGTGTCCCAAACACAGTCACCATAAACCGCAGGCAAGTGAGTGCCGGCAGCATACAGCGCGTGCGTATACACGATCCAATCGGGTGACCAAGCCCGAGCCGCTGATTTGGCAGCGACAGCCACGACTATAGATTTGACTTACCAAGCCGCGATAGGCGGCAAGGGAGTCTGGGTTTGTAGGAATGGGACGAATACCAGATAGGCCATTGCTGTAGGTTTTTTCGTCCGTTCACGCGCCCACGGCCTTCAGCCAATAACCCGATACGCCGCCACATCCAGCACACTCGTCGTCAGCCCCGTCGCAGGCGCGTAGATCGTGCCTTTCACCGCCGAGAACGGCACGCCTTTGCTGCCCAGAGACACGTAGCGTTCGCCTTTATCCAGTTCGGTGAAGTAGGTGTAGGAGATGTTGTGCATCCGTTTGTACCGGGCTTCATCGCGGACGATGCCGTTGGTGAGGTTTTGCAGGTCGGTCTGGGTCAGGTTGAGGGTTTTGTTCAGTTGTACGCCCCAGCGCTTGAGGCACGTTTCGGCGTAGTGACGGACCACGCGGCCAGGTTCCACCAGGGTTTTCAGGTCGCTTGCGCTGGCAGGCACGCCACCGTCAGCTGTGGCGTTGCCCGCCATGGTCGCGTGGCGGCCGGCCATGGGGTAGACGCTGGTTTTGGTGCCGGTGGCTGTCTGCGGGATCACGCAACTGAAACCCTTGGAGCGTTCATCGCGGGCATAGAAAGCGACATATTCTTTGACGTTGGCGCCGAGTTTTACCCGGTTTTCCTGGAAGTTTCCGATACCCGGAACAGGGTCCAATGCAAAGATGTTCACCGGAATGTTTTTAAGTTGGCTGTCCTTTAACATCGCATTGGCCAGCATGTGGCAACTTATGCCGCCTCGGCTCCAACCCACCAGATTGACGCGGGTGGGAATAATGCCATCTTTGCGGAACGTTCTGATGATCCCTTCCTGTAACTTCTGTTGAGTAATGCTGCGGTCGCCGTAGTTGTACTTTCGCCACATCCACGAGCCTTCGACTTTGACATCGTCAATAGGAATGCCGGCGGCTTTGAGGCGGTTGTATTCGGCCTCGGTCAGTTGCTGGCGCTGCCAGTCACATTTGCCCTTGATGACGTTGAGGGCGTGCTGAACGTTTTCCTCCCAGCCTTTGCCGAACAGTGTGCCGGTAAGGCCGTACTCCTTGGTTTTGGTAAACAGGTCATCGGCCTGCAGGTTGCCGCTGCCGGGCCCGTCAACGACGATCCATTCGGCGAACTCGCGGCCGGTATGGTTGGAAGCCAGTGTGGAAACCAGTTCGCCGTCCCAGAAGTTTTCATGGTTAGTGTCAAACTTGTTGGAACCGGTGCCGCAAAAAAATATGGTTAAAACTGTCATGGTGTTGCTCTCGTTTAGTTGTAAGAGCGAACAAGTTAGTGTCAGTCGCATGTATAAATAAAGCGTGGTGGTGTTTCCGCATTTGTAATGTGGTTTAGTTGTATGTTGTTTGCGGTGGTTTTTGTTTGGCAACTTCAAGTAAGTCGCAGCCATCCTGTACCAGCAGATAAAGTGCATTGACGATGTTGGGAATATCTTTCACGTCAGCCTGTTTGAAACATAAGCAGTAGAGTGTTTCCAGCAAATCACCGGCCGCGCGCAGGCGCTGATCGGCGGCATTGATCAGGTCAGTCTGGCTGGAGTGGCTGTCGATAAGCAGCACCGGGTTTTCGCTGTAGCAAGTCTTGAGTGGGCGATAGCGGTTGATCATGGTGAGGCGTGTCCTGTTCGAAGGCGCTGGGGCGGGCCGGCAGAGTGTTTGCAGCCGCGCCGGCCACTATAGAAGGGCGTTTCTCTGTGGGACAAGACAGCCGCAATGGACAGTATTCGTAGGGGTTTTTCCGTGTTTTGAGGAAATGCCCTACGTGTTTTCGCAGCTTTTTCAGGCCAAAACCCTTAGGCGTAATAATTCCTACTTGTTTGTCAGGCGATTCGCGCTAAAGCGCTGTATCGTGCGCGCCAGAATCTGTAGGGCGTTTCCAAACGTCTGACACGCGCTTAAAGGGAATTAGGTATGCACTGGCTACGAATGGCCGCGATTTTATTGCTCGGGCTGAGCACCTGTCGTTTAACGATGGCCTCTGACGTTGGCAATGCATGGGTGCTGGATCGTCTCGATCGCACTGATTGGCCGGAAGCACTCATCAGCCAGGCGAGCATGGACACGGCGTCGCGCGGTGAAGTGTTGATGTTCGCCAAAGCGCTGTTGGCCAGCGAAGCACTGGATGAGGAAGGGCTTGAGCAGCGACTCGGTGTGCCGCACGTGCAACTGAAGTCCATTCGCCATGTGCGCGATGGGCTCTGGGAGGGGCTGCTGAGCACCTATCGCAATGCCAGTCAGAACTGTGATGAGCAACCGTTCTGCCCGCGTGTGCGCAGCGTCGCTGATCTGCGTCAGTTGGCGGCAGCGTTCACTGGCGACATCAGCCCGGCCCATGCGCTGTGGGCCAGCAAAAGCCAGGACGTGCATGAGCAGATGCTGAACGAGCAGTTGCGGGTGGCGGTTTTGCGTCCCTGAACTTCAGGATTTTGCGTTGTTCTGACCGGCCTCTTCGCGAGCAGGCTCGCTCCCACAGGGACCGTGGTGTTCAAGTAATCGCTGTATCATTCCGAATCGATTTGGCCCCGACCTTTTCTCGACTCGCTGCGATCGCCCGCTAGGCTGTTGGCATGGCAGCAGTCAATGGAGTGACAGCGAATGCACAACACCCTGGAACAGGTTTTTGGTTTTCAACAGTTTCGACCCGGTCAAGAAACCGCGATCAGCGCGGTACTGGCCGGGCGTTCGGCGGCGGCGATTTTTCCCACCGGTTCCGGCAAGTCGATTTGTTATCAATTGCCGGCGCTGATGCTGCCGCACCTGACGCTGGTAGTCTCGCCGTTGCTGGCGCTGATGCAGGATCAGTTGGCCTTCTTGCAGCGACACGGTATCTCGGCAGGTAGCATCGACTCGGCGCAGAGCCGCGATGACGCCAATGACGTGATGGCCCGCGCCCGTTCGGGTGAGTTGAAGATTCTGATGATCTCGGTTGAGCGTTTGAAGAACGAGCGCTTCCGCAACTTTTTGCAGCAGGTGCCGATCTCGCTGCTGGTGGTGGACGAGGCGCATTGCATCTCGGAATGGGGCCACAATTTCCGCCCCGATTACCTCAAGCTGCCGGACTATCAGCGCCAGTTCAACATCCCGCAGACCTTGCTGCTGACGGCCACGGCAACGCCGAAAGTCATCGCCGACATGCAGGCCAAATTCGCTATCGCCGCTGATGATGTGGTGACCACCGGCTTCTACCGGCCCAATCTCAATCTGCTGGTGGAACCGGTGCGTGGTCAGGACAAGCGTCGGCGTCTGGTGGAGTGGATGAGCGAGCGTGCGGGGCAGCCGAGTATCGTTTACGTGACCTTGCAGAAAACCGCCGAGCACATCGCCGAACACCTTGAGCGCAACGGCATTCAGGCTGAGGCGTATCACGCTGGCTTAGCCCATGACAAACGCGAAGCGATCCAGAAACGTTTCATGGCCGGGCAGTCCAATTGCATCGTCGCGACCATCGCTTTCGGCATGGGCATAGACAAGAGTGACATCCGCAATGTGGTGCACTTCGACCTGCCCAAATCCATCGAGAACTACAGTCAGGAAATCGGCCGCGCCGGGCGTGACGGGCAGTCGTCGGACTGTCTGGTTCTGGCCAATCGCGACAGCCTCAATGTGCTGGAAAACTTCGTCTACGGTGATACGCCGGAGCGCGATGGCATTCGCTATGTACTCGATGAACTGAAGGCCTCGGCGCCGGAAGGGCAGTGGGAGTTTCTGCTCGGGCCATTGGCGGATCAGAGCAATATTCGCTCACTGCCGCTGAAAACATTGCTGGTGCAACTGGAGCTGCGCGGTTTGATCGCGCCGCGCTATGCCTACTACGCCGAATACCGTTTCAAATACCTGTTGGAACCCGAAGCGCTGCTTGAGCGTTTCGACGGTGAGCGCAGGGATTTCGTTGCAGCGATCATTCAGACCTCGGCGCGCGCGCGCACTTGGGCCACGGTGAATTTCGAGGCGATGTACTCGCAGTATTCCGCCGAGCGCAATCGAGTGGTGAAGGCGCTCGATTACTTTCAGGAAAAGGGCTGGGTCGAGCTGGAAAGCAAGCAGATGACCGAGGTCTACAGTCTGCTGCAAAGCGACTTTGACAGCGATGCCCTGAGCGTCGAGCTGCATGAATATTTCACCCGGCATGAGCAGGCGGAAGTGGCGCGCATCCACACGATGCTTGAAGTGTTCGCCACCGAACGCTGCCTGGGGTATCGCCTGGCGGAGTATTTCGGTGATCACAATGCACCTCAGCAGTGTGGGCATTGTTCGGTGTGTCATGGCCAGGTGGCGCGATTGCCGGCGCCGCCGGAGTTGCCAGCGCTTGTGGATAAAAATTTTGCGGCGTTGTGTGGTGACTTTATCCACAGGCATGAGCAGCACACTGGGGTGATTCCGACGGCGGAGCGGCTGACGCGGTTTCTGTGCGGGATCAGCGTGCCGTTGTTCACCAAGCTCAAGGCGCGGGCGATTCCCGGGTTTGCCGCATTGGAAGAGTATCCCTATGCCGAAGTCCGGAACTGGGCTGACGATCATTTGCTCGGTTGAACATAAATCCTGTGGGAGTCAGGGCGCCTGTATCCATCCGCTGAATGTCGATCATCACGGTAATAAACTTCAAAAACCGTCGTTGGCTGACTATCGTGAGACCAGTCTTTGGATCGCCAACAAGAGAACAACATGAGCCAGACATCCTTCAATATTCAGCAGGCCGCCGTGATCGGTGCGGGGACCATGGGCCGTGGCATTGTCATGTGCCTGGCCAATGCCGGTGTGAGCGTGCAGTGGGTGGATAACAATCCACAGATGCTTGAGCAGGCGCTCGCCACCGTGGCCGAGACTTATGCACACAACGTGCGCCAGGGCCGGATTGATCAGGCCGAGGCGGATGCACGTATCGCGCGGGTCTGTGCGGCGGCGGATTACGCGGCGATTCGCAATGTCGATCTGGTGATCGAGGCGGTGTACGAAAATCTTGAGCTGAAGCAGAAGATCTTTCGTGAACTCGATGGCTTGCTCAAGCCCGAGGCGCTGTTGGCGAGTAATACCTCGGCGCTGGATATCGATGCGATTGCCGCGGCGACCCGGCGCCCGGAGCAAGTGCTGGGCCTGCATTTCTTCAGCCCGGCGCACATCATGAAACTGCTGGAGATCGTGCGCGGCGCGCAGACTTCACCATCAGCGCTGGACGCCGCACTGGCGCTGGGCCAACGCATGGGCAAGGTCAGCGTGGTGTCGGGCAATTGCCACGGGTTTATCGGCAATCGGATGTTGCATCCGTATGTGCTGGAGGCGCGCAAGATGTTGCTTGAAGGCGCTTATCCACAGCAGGTCGACGCGGCGCTGCAAGGTTTTGGTTTTGCCATGGGGCCGTTTCGCATGTACGACGTGGTCGGCATCGATCTGGAGTGGCGTGCACGCGAGCTGGCCGGCAAGGGCCAGGATGCGCCGGAGGTTCAGGTGGATAACCGCTTGTGCGAGATGGGCCGGTTTGGCCAGAAGTCCGGCAATGGCTATTACCATTACGAGCCGGGCAGTCGACAGGCGGAACACGATCCTGAGGTCGATGCGCTGGTGTTGCAGGTCAGCGAAGGGTTGGGTTTCCAGCGCCGTGAGATCGGTCCAGAGGAGATTCTGGAGCGTTGCCTGCTGGCATTGGTCAACGAGGGTGCGAAGATTTTGCAGGAGGGCATTGCCGAGTCGGCACACGACATCGATCTGGTGTATCTGAACGGCTACGGCTTCCCGGCGGACAAGGGCGGGCCGATGGCGTGGGCGGATCAGCAAGGGCTGGCGGACATTCATAAGCGTTTGCTGGCGCTGGAGACGCGCCAGGGCGATCAGTGGAAACCGGCGCGGTTGATTGGAGAGTTGGCGGCGCAGGGTAAGGGGTTTGCAGATCGTTAAGTTTGGCGGCGGTGCTGACGCCTTCGCGAGCAGGCTCGCTCCCACAGGAGAGCGCATTTCAAATGTGGGAGCGAGCCTGCTCGCGAAGGGTGCGGCGCGATTTTGAATTAGACTCGCCCATTAACTTCAGGGATTGTTGAGCAATGTCCAACCCGATGCCACAACGCGCCGACTACCCGCACTTCCAGCCCATCACCACGCGCTGGCACGACAACGACGCCTACGGTCACGTCAACAACGTCACCTACTACAGCTTCTTCGACACGGCGGTGAACACTTACCTGATTCAGGTCGGTGGTCTGGATATCCATGACGGTGAGGTGGTGGGGTTTGTGGTCAGTTCGGCGTGTGATTACTTCGCTTCGATCGCCTTTCCGGATCTGATCGAGATTGGTCTGCGGGTCGGCAAGCTGGGCAACAGTTCGGTGCAATACGAATTGGCGGTGTTCAAGGTCGGTGAAAGCGAGGCGTGTGCGGCCGGGCGCTTCGTGCATGTATTCGTCGATCGGGCGAGCAATCAGCCAGTGCCGATTCCTGCCGAACTGCGGCAGGCACTGGAATACCTGGTGGTGTAAACGGCAAAAAAAATCGCAGCCCTTGGGCTGCGATTTTGCTTTACCGGCCAGCGAGGTGTTTGAGGCCTCAGTCGCGATGGTACTTGTGATGTTTGCGGTGGCCGTAAGCGTGGCCGCGGCCTGGATGACGGTCGCGGTAATAACCACGGTCACGGTCACGACCGCGATCGTAATGACGATCATCGTCATCGCTTTTGTTACCCATGTAGTTACCCAGCGCGCCACCGGCGCCGCCACCTGCTGCGGAGCCGATCAGGCTGCCGGTGGTGCCGCCCATGCTGCGGCCAACCACGTTACCGCCGGCCGCGCCCAGCGCACCACCGATGGCGGCTTCGCCACGGCTGCGCTTGTCGGCGCCGACCGCACTACCACCCGCGCCGCCCAGGGCTGCGCCGATGGTGGAACCTGTATTGCCGCCTAAGGACTGACCGACGACCGAGCCAAGAACCCCGCCCAATGCGCCGCCCACACCTGCTTCGGTGGTGCCGCCTGCGGAAGCAAAACCACTGACCAGGCCAAGGGACAACAAGAGAATCGAGGAGAACTTCATAGATGAGCCTCAAAGGGATGACGGCGCCGATCCTGAGGCTCTGAACTGGGCGTGACAATCGAAATCCGACGAATAACACGACTTGTATACAATTTTGCAAGTTGCTGTTTTTTCACCGGAACTTAACCGGTTTTCGCCGGTCTTTAGCTACTTCGGACAGGCCGTTTTTGTGAAAAAGCGGCCTTTTTTGTGGGCGGTTGAAAAGTGCTAGCCGGAAGAAGTGTATTGAATGTCCCACCGCCTTCGCGAGCAAGCTCGCTCCCACATTTGAACTGCATTCCAATGTGGGAGCGAGCTTGCTCGCGAATAGGCCGGTACTGACACCGCTTTAAGCGGATTTGGCCATGATCAACCCAGTCTCACTCGCCGCTTCCAGCCGAATCGCAATGAACTTCGACGTTGGCGTATGGCTGCCATCCCCAGTGCTCTCCAGCGGCACCAACGGATTCACTTCCGGGTAATAAGCCGCCGCTTGGCCCGCTGGAATATCAAACGCCAGCAAGGTGAAGCCCTTCACCCGACGCTCACGACCATCGTCCCATATCGAAACAATGTCAGCCTTTTGTCCCGGCCGGAAGCCCAGACGAATGATGTCGGCCTCATTGGCAAACAGCACATCACGCTGGCCTTTCACCCCGCGATAACGGTCGTCGAGGCCATAAATCGTCGTGTTGTACTGATCGTGAGAGCGCATCGATTGCAGGATCAGATCCGGCAATTGTCCGGTCGCGCGGGTGCGTTCGTGCACCAGATCCTTGGGCAGCATGTTCGCGCGGAAATTGGCCCGGCCCGACGGCGTGTTCCACTTGCGTGCGCCGGCGCTGTTGCCGAGGTAGAACCCGCCCGGGTTCTTGATCTTCTCGTTGAATTCTTTGAAGTTGGGAATGGTGTCGGCGATCAGTTCGCGGATGCGCCCGTAGTCGGCCACCAACCAGTTCCAGTCCACCGGTTTACTGCCCAGTGTGGCGGCAGCGATGCCGGCAATGATCGACGGTTCGGAGCGCATCTGGTTCGACAGCGGCTGCAACTGACCGTTGGAGGCGTGAACCATGCTGAACGAGTCTTCCACGGTGACCGCTTGCGGGCCTTCGGTCTGAATGTCGATGTCGGTCCGCCCGAGGCACGGCAGGATCAGCGCGTCTTTACCGTGCGCCAGGTGGCTGCGGTTGAGCTTGGTGCTGATCTGCACGGTGAGGTCGCAATTGCTCAGGGCTTCGAACGTGCGCGGGCTGTCCGGCGTGGCTTGGGCGAAGTTGCCGCCCAGACCGATAAAGACTTTGGCGCGTCCCTCGGCCATCGCATGGATCGCCTCGACCACGTTATGGCCATTATGACGCGGCACTTTGAACTGGAAGCGTCGTTCCAGCGAATCAAGGAACGCCACCGGCGGACGCTCGTTGATGCCCATCGTGCGGTCGCCCTGCACGTTACTGTGGCCGCGCACCGGGCACAGACCAGCACCGGGTTTACCGATGTTGCCGCGCAGCAGCATCAGGTTGGCGATTTCCTGGATGGTCGGCACCGAATGGCGATGCTGGGTGATGCCCATCGCCCAGCACATGATCACGTTCTTGCCTTTGGCGTACATGCGCGCGGCTTGTTCGATCTCGACCAGGGTCAGGCCGGATTGCTCGACGATCTGTTCCCACGGCGTGTCATCGACCACGCCGAGATACTCCAGCACGTTAGCGCTGTGGGCATTGAGGAAGTCATGATCGAACACAGCAGGTTCGCCAGCCTTCTGCGCATCGCGCTCCCATTGCAGAAGGAACTTGGCCATGCCGCGCAGCAGCGCCATGTCGCCACCGAGGGCCGGACGGAAATACGCGGTGTTGGTCGGTTTGTCGCCGTTGGTGAGCATTTCGATCGGGTGTTGCGGGTGCTGGAAACGTTCCAGGCCGCGCTCTTTCAACGGGTTGATGCACACCACTTGTGCGCCGCGCTTCACCGCTTCACGCAGCGGTTCGAGCATGCGTGGGTGGTTGGTCCCGGGGTTCTGGCCCCAGACGAAAATAGCGTCGGCGTGTTCGAAATCGTCAAAGGTCACGGTGCCTTTGCCGACACCGACACTTTGCGCCAACGCCACACCGCTGGCCTCGTGGCACATGTTCGAGCAGTCAGGGAAGTTGTTGGTGCCGTAGGCGCGCACGAACAGCTGATACAGATACGCCGCCTCGTTGCTGGCGCGACCCGAGGTGTAGAACTCGGCCAGATCCGGGCTCGGCAGACTTTGCAGGTGCTTGGCGATCAGGGTGTAGGCGTCGTCCCAACTGATCGGCTTGTAGCGATCGGTTTCGGCGTCGTAAACCATCGGCTCGGTCAGGCGACCCTGATACTCGAGCCAGTAGTCGCTCTGCTCCAGCAGCGAAGTGACGCTGTGTTTCGAAAAACTTGGCGTCGACACGGCGCTTGGTGGCTTCCCAGTTCACCGCTTTGGCGCCGTTCTCGCAGAACTTGACCATGCCGCTTTCCGGCGAATCGCCCCAGGCGCAACCGGGGCAGTCGAAACCGCCGTTCTGGTTGGTCTTGAGCATCATGCGCAGGTTTTTCAGGGCGTTGTCGCTGGTCAACCAGGCTTGGGCCACACTGATCAGGGCACCCCAGCCGCCGGCGGCACCTTTGTAAGGCTTGTAGCGCGGAACAGGTTTCTGGTCGGCTTGATGATGTTGGCTCACGCTTGATTCTCCATCGCGGGGCTATACACCCGCGGCGCACTTTTCTGCGGCAGGTGGATGAGATTGAGGTTGTGTCGACGGGCCCATTGCACGGCAAGGCCTGTGGGTGCGGACAGGCTGACCAGGGTCTGGATGCCGGCACGCAGGACTTTCTGGATCAATTCGAGACTGCAACGACTGGTGACAATCGCCAGGCCGCCTTCTGTGGATATCTTCTGGCGGATCAGCCCACCGATCAGTTTGTCCAGGGCGTTGTGCCGGCCGATGTCTTCGCGACCGAGCAGCAATTCGCCGCTGCCATTCATGAACACCGCCGCGTGCACCGCGCCGCAGTGCTGGCCGAGCGGCTGAAAAGCACCGATGCGCTGACGCAGACCGTCGAGCCATTCGATCGGTGGCAGCGGCGCGCCGGGCAGTACTTTCAAATCGGGCAATGCCTGCTCCACCGCTTCAACCCCGCACAATCCGCAACCGCTGGTGCCCGCCATTTGCCGGCGCTGTTGCTTGAGATTCCAGAACGCACGGTTGGCGATGGTCACTTGCGCGTATTGCGCAGATCCGGCCCCTGTCAGTTGCAGGTCATAGATGTCGGTGGCGTCTTCGATGATGCCGCTGCCGAGGCTGAAGCCGACGATGAAGTCTTCCAGGTCGGTCGGCGTCACCAGCATCACTGCCTGACTGATGCCGTTGTAGGCGATCGCCAACGCGACTTCCTCGGCCAGCGCAGTGCTGGTCGATTCCTCGCGGGGCAAATCGCTGTAACTGTACGTCTGGCTGGCGGCGGGCGCGGGCGTTTCGATTGCTGGCGCCGCGCAGGCTGGGCGCTTGGCGTTCATGGCATCACCGACGGTTTGATCAACGTTAAGACTAGGCGCGGCAACTTGTCGCGTCTAATCGCTACTGTCGATCTATCGATAGATGCCGTCGATCAAGCGTCGCCTGGCGATTGCTGATACAGCGCGAAACAGGCCTCGGCCAGCGCCGAGCGCGGGGCGCCGCGGCGCATGATCAGGCCCAGCGGGGCGAGGGTTTGCGCGTCTTCGATGGGTTGCAGGCGCAGGTGGTCGGTGAGTTTTTCCAGACCGCCGTCGAGCGGCATGATCGCGCAGCAAAAGCCGCCGTGTACTGCTTGTAACAATTGATGCACGGCGTCGGTTTGCAGCAACGGTTGCGGGGTCAGGCCACGGCTGTGGAAGTTGTGGTCGATGGACTGGCGAAAGTGCATGCCGCTGGTGAGCATGCCCAGCGGCAGTTCGATCAGCGATTCCCAGCTCAAGGGGGCGTCGCCAAAGGTGAAAGAGCGTTGGTCGTAGAGCAGGCCCATGCGCGTTTCGCTAAAGGCCAGGGACTCGAAGCGTTCGTTGTCCAGACGATCGAGATAGGACACGCCGAGGTCGATGCGGTTGTTCGCCAGGTGTTCGAGGATCTGTTCAGAACTCAGCGCCGACATTTCGAAACGCAGGTTCGGGTGTGCGGCATGCAGGCGTTGCATCAACGGCAACGGATCGAAACTCGACAGCGGCACCACGCCCAGTCGCAGCGTACCGATGAGGTTGCCGCGACACGCCGCCGCTTCCGCGTGCAAACCGTCATAAGCCGCCATCACCGAGCGCGCCCACGCCAGCACCCGCTCGCCCGGCGCGGTGAAGCCTTCGAAACGCTGGCCACGGTTGACCAGCGGCAGGTCGAGCTCTTCTTCGAGGCTGCGCAGGCGCATCGACAGGGTGGGTTGGGTGATGTGGCACCGCGCGGCGGCCTGGCCGAAGTGGCGGGTTTCGTCGAGGGCGATGAGGAATTTCAGCTGCTTGATGTCCATCTTCGCTCCGGGCGCTGGCAGGGGTGGGCGATTCTACCGCTTGCGCGGTGGCAGGGTCATTGGTCGGCTTGGAACCGGGTTTGTCTGCGGTGGTCTAGGCTTGGACGACTGACCCTTTATTCCATGGAGAGAACCACGATGAGTCTTTTAAGTTTTGTAAAAGAAGCCGGTGAAAAGCTGCTCGATCTGCTGACCCCGGGTAACGCCAATGCCAGTGAGCAGTTGAAGGAACACATCAGCAAGGTCGGCCTGGGCAATCCGAATGTGCAGGCAACGGTGGACGGCGACAAAGTGACCGTTACCGGTGAAGTCGCGAGTCAGGAAGAGAAAGAAAAGATTTTGCTGGCGGTGGGCAATATTGTCGGGGTTGGCAGCGTGGATGATCAGATCACCGTGACCGGTCCGGTGGTGGCTGCAGCAAAATTTGTCGTGGTGAAAAAAGGCGACACCCTCAGCGCGATTTCCCTCGCTGTGTATGGCAACGCCAACCAGTACAACAAGATCTTCGAGGCCAACAAGCCGCTGCTGTCGCATCCGGACAAGATCTATCCGGGGCAGACGCTGCGTATTCCTGAGTAACACGTCGTAACGCCACTAGAAGCAGGCTCGCTCCCACATTGGATCGCATTCCAAATGTGGGAGCGAGCCTGCTCGCGAATGGGCCAACTCGGTATCAAAGCCCTGCAATCAAACTGCGGTAATCCTCAACCGCCGCAAACTCAGCCGTGTCCTTCGGCCCCTTGCGGCTGTCCGGCTCTTTCACCGCCAGCAAATGTGCCACGCCAAAATCCCGCGCACTGCGCAGAATCGGCAAGGTATCGTCGATGAACAGACTGCGCGCCGGATCAAAGCCGATGTCCGCCTGCAAGGCATCCCAAAACTGCGGGTTTTCCTTGGGATAACCATAATCGTGGGAGCTGATCAGCCGTTCGAAATACGGCGCTAGCTCAATCCGCTCAAGCTTCAGCGACAGTGAGTCGCGGTGCGCGTTGGTGATCATGATCACCCGTTTGCCGGCGCGTTTGATCGCCGCCAGAAAGGTATCGGCATCCGGTCGCAAGGCAATCAGATGCGCAGTTTCCAGCTTCAATTCCCGCACCGACAACTTCAGCTCGGCACTCCAGAAATCCAGGCAATACCACTGCAACTGACCGGCATGGCGTTCGAACAGCGGCTGCAATTCCATCTCGGCCATGGCCCGGCTGACCCCGTGCAGTTCGGCGTAGCGCTGGGGCAGGTGTTCCAGCCAGAAGTGATTGTCGAAGTGCAGATCCAGCAGCGTGCCGTCCATGTCGAGCAGAACGGTATCGATGTCGGACCACGGTAATGAAGGCATGGCAACGTCTCGAGCGGTAGAAAGATATCCGACATAAACAATCGGGAAAGCCGCGTTATAGTAGCGCGTTCACGCCAAGGAGCTTTGCATGCGCCAGAAACCCACCGTACTTGCCCGCGAGATCGTCGCCACCAGTCGCCTGTTTTGCGTTGAAGAACTCAAACTGCGTTTTTCCAACGGCGTGGAACGCACGTATGAGCGTCTGGTCGGCAAAGGTGCGGGTTACGGCGCGGTCATGATTGTGGCGATGCTGGATGCCGAGCACGCGGTGTTGGTCGAAGAGTATTGTGGCGGCACCGACGAATACGAATTGTCCTTGCCCAAAGGTCTGATCGAACCGGGCGAGGATGTGTTGGCCGCAGCCGAGCGTGAGCTCAAGGAAGAGGCCGGTTTTGGCGCGCGGCAACTGGAACATCTGACCGAGCTGTCACTGTCGCCCGGTTACATGAGCCAGAAGATTCAGGTGGTCCTGGCGACTGATTTGTACGAGGAACGTCTCGAAGGCGACGAGCCTGAGCCGATGCGTGTCGACAAAGTGAACCTGCGCGAACTGTCGTCGCTGGCGCTCAATCCTCAGTTTTCCGAAGGCCGTGCATTGGCTGCACTGTATCTGACCCGCGATCTGCTGACCGAGCGCGGGTTCTTTCCAGCATGAGTGAGATATCGATGACGTTTCCCCACCCGTTGATGGCGCCGGTCGTTGAGCTGGCATTGCAGGCCGGCGAGGCGATTTTGCCATTCTGGCGCGCCGGCGTTGTAGTCACGGCCAAGTCCGATGACTCGCCCGTGACGGCGGCGGATCTGGCCGCGCACCACCTGATCCTCGCCGGGCTGACGGCGCTGGATCCGAGCATTCCGGTGTTGTCGGAAGAAGACGCCAACATCCCCCAGAGCGTGCGCGCTGGCTGGCAGCGTTGGTGGTTGGTGGATCCGCTGGATGGCACCAAGGAGTTCATCAGCGGCAGCGAAGAGTTCACCGTCAACATCGCGCTGATCGAAAATGGTCGGGTGGTGTTTGGCGTGGTGTCGATGCCGACCAACGGTCGTTTCTACGTCGGCGGCGCCGGGCTTGGGGCGTGGCGTTGCGACAAGGGCGGTACGCCGGTTGCGATTCAGGTGCGTGATGTGCCGGGGCCGGGAGAGGCGTTTACCGTGGTAGCCAGTCGTCGCCATTCGAGTCCCGAGCAGGAGCGCTTGCTGGCGGGGTTGAGTGCGAGCCTGGGTGAGTTGCAATTGGCGAACATTGGCAGCTCGCTGAAATTTTGTCTGCTGGCTGAGGGCACGGCGGATTGCTATCCGCGCCTGGCGCCGACCTCGCAGTGGGACACGGCGGCGGCGCAGGGTGTGCTCGAAGGGGCTGGCGGTGAAGTGCTGGATCTGCGCGGGGAAGCGTTCTGCTATCCGGCGCGGGAATCGCTGTTGAACGAGTTCTTTTTGGCGCTGCCGGCGAAGGCGGCGTGGCGGGAAAGGTTGTTGGCGTTGGCCCGGGGTTAAGTGGGCTGATCGGCAATCGCCCTCACCCCAGCCCTCTCCCCCAGGAGAGGGGGCCGACCGAGTTGTCTTGCATCACACATCGACCTGAAAGATTGGGTCGATTATGGATTCAGTGAAGCGCCTTCAGGTCGATGTACCTCTGAAGCATCCCCCAATCAGTCCCCTCTCCCTCTGGGAGAGGGCTAGGGTTAGGGGCTTTTGATCTTCAGCGGTGCAAAACGTACTGGCCGGTAAACCTCACGGCATCCTCATCGCTACCCGCATTGACGATCCGCGTATCGAGCGTCAACCGCGCCCGCCCATAACGCTGATACATCGCCAGAAACCTCTTCCACGCCTTCGCGTCAGGCGCCGGGCAAATCGCCGTGGCATCTCCGGTGACCGGAAGCGGATAACTGATCTGCCCTTCCTGAATCACAATGTGCCCGTCGGTGATTCCTTCCTCTTTCAGACGCAAATGCAACCAGCCCCAACCGGCCAGCACCGCGCCGCAGTAAAGACTGCCGCCGAACATGGTGCTTTTGTGATTGACGTTCGGATCGAGTGGCAGGTGCAGACTCAACTGCTGCTCATGCCAGTCGAGCACCTTCAGCCCCATGTCCCGTGTCAGCGGGATGTCGTGATGCAGGACCGACTCCAGATAGCGAGTGTCTGTGCTCATTCGTTCTCGTCCCCATGGCTGCTGTCGCCAAAGTTGAGGCCATGCTTGCGCAACTTGTCATGCAGGGTCTTGCGCGGAATGCCCAAGGCTTCGGCGAGGCTGCGTACGGAACTGTGAGCGCGTGCCAGTTCGGCAGCGATCAGTGATTTTTCGAAGTTTTCCACTTGCTCGCTGAGACCTCCGTTGATGACTTCGACCGTGGTGCTGCCACCGCTTTCGGCGCCAGCGTTATCCAGCGCCAGTTCCAGGCCGAGGGCGAAACGTTCGGCGGCATTCTGCAGTTCGCGCACGTTGCCCGGCCAGGTGTGACGCAGCAGCAAGGCGCGTTGTGCTGGTTGCAGCTCGTGGGGCGGCAGGCCGTGGCGGGCGCTGGCTTCATCGGCGTAATGCTGGAACAGCACCAATGCATCTTCGCCACGTTCGCGCAGCGGCGGAATGCGCAATGGCGCGACGTTGAGGCGGTAGTACAAGTCGGCGCGGAAGCGCCCCTGATCAGCGGCCTGACGCAGGTCTTCCTTGGTTGCGGCGATGACGCGGATGTCCAGCGGGATCAGTTGAT
The DNA here is from genome assembly GCF_032613195.1 of Pseudomonas sp. P108. Classification (NCBI taxonomy): domain Bacteria; kingdom Pseudomonadati; phylum Pseudomonadota; class Gammaproteobacteria; order Pseudomonadales; family Pseudomonadaceae; genus Pseudomonas; species Pseudomonas sp. P108. The sequence continues at coordinate 319,339 of NZ_CP126691.1, forward strand.
TGCCGCCAAGACGTTCGACCACGCGCTCCTGCAACATGCGCAGCAACTTCACCTGCACGTCCATGCTCATGCTTTCGATTTCATCGAGAAACAGCGTGCCGCCATTGGCGAATTCGAACTTGCCGATCCGGCGCTTCTGCGCGCCGGTAAACGCGCCGGGTTCGTGGCCGAACAGTTCGCTTTCCACCACCGACTCGGCCAGTGCGCCGGCGTTGATCGCCACGAACGGGCCGTTACGGCGGCTGGATAAATCGTGCAGTGCGCGGGCGACCACTTCTTTGCCGGCGCCGGTTTCGCCGAGGATCAGCACATCAGCCTTGGTCGCGGCCAGCGCGCCGATCTGCTCACGCAGACGCAGCATCGGCGTTGAGTGGCCGACCAGCCGCGCACTCAATTCATTGCGGTCGCTGAGGGCCAGACGCAGGCTGCGGTTGTCCAGCACCAGTCGGCGCAGGGCCAGCGCGCGACGCACACTGTCGAGCAGCGCGTCGCTGGCGAAGGGTTTTTCGAGAAAGTCATAAGCGCCAGCGCGCATGGCCTGCACTGCCAGCGGTACGTCGCCGTGGCCGGTGATCAGCAGCACGGGCAGCTCGGGGTCTTGCGCGTGCAATTCGCTGAGCAATTCCAGGCCATCCATGCCCGGCATGCGAATGTCGCTGACCACCACGCCCGGCCAGTCACGCTCAAGCTGTGCGGCCAGACCCTTGGCTTCGGACAGCGGCAGAATTTTCAGGCCGGCCAGATCCAGGGTCTGACCGAGGGCCTGACGCAGGTGCGGATCGTCGTCGATCAACACCACCTGAATGCGATTGTCGATGGTCATGCACTTCGATCCTCGGACGGTTGCAGGCTGACCCCGGGCGCACCGGCGCGCAGCCGCAGGGTAATCAAGGCGCCGCCTTGCTTGTGGTTGGCGAACGACAGTTCTCCTCCGAAGGCGCGCATCAGCGTTTCGCAAATGGCCAGCCCCAGGCCAAGGCCCTGCGTACGAGTCTTGGTGGTGTAGAAGGGCTCGCTGGCGCGGCCGAGGGCTTCCATGCAAAACCCCGGGCCGTTGTCGCGAATGTACAGATTGACGCCCTCGGCGGTGGATTCGGCACTCAGCCACAGTTTGCGTGGCGGGCCTTTCTCGGTGAGGGCGTCGAGGGCGTTGGCAAGCAGATTGCCGAGCACCTGGCGCAGACGCGTTTCCCCGGCCTCGACCCACAGGGTGGCGGCGGGCAGGTCGCGGATCAGCTCGACTTCCATGCTCCGGCGCCGTTTTGCGAGCAAGGCCAGCGCATCGTCGAGCGCCGGTTGCAGGGCAACGCTTTCTGGCGCGTGGCGATCACGGCGGGCAAAGGCGCGCAGGTGGGCGATGATCGAGGCCATGCGTCCGGTCAGTTCGCTGATCAGTTTGAGGTTGCCGCGCGCATCGTCGGTGCGCTGATGATCGAGCAGCACTTCGGCGTTTTCCGCGTAGCTGCGGATCGCTGCCAGCGGCTGATTGAGTTCGTGGCTGATGCTCGCTGACATGGTCCCCAGCGCCGACAGCTTGCCGGCCTGGACCAGATCATCTTGGGCGCGCACCAGTTCTTGCTGGGCTTGCTCACGCTCCAGAACTTCTTCCTTCAAACGCCGGTTGAGGCCTTCGAGGTCGCTGGTGCGTTCCGCCACGCGACCTTCCAGTTCACGGCGTGCCTTGGCCTCGAACGCTATACGTTCCAGATAATGGCGGCGGCGCTGCATCATCAGGCCGAGCAGTAACATCACCACCAACAGCGTGGCGCCGCCGATGGCGACCACGGTGCGCACCGGGCGGTCGATCAGCGTGCGCGGGGCGAGAATGCTCACGCTCCAGCCGGTTTCGGCGATGTCGTGGGTCTGGATCAACCACGCAGTCGGGCTAAGATTCAGCGGCCGCGGCTCGCGAGTCGGGTAAGGCTGGATAGCGGTGATCGCTGAACGCTCACTGTCGCTCAAATCACGGGTCGAGCGAAAGCGCCATTCCGGGCGCGAGGTGAGGATGACCACGCCGTTGTGGTCGGTGACCAGCAGTTGTTCCGGAGTTTTGCCCCACAGGCTTTCGGTGTGGTCGAGGTCGACCTTGATCACCAGCACGCCGATGATTTTTTCGCCGTTGCGCACGGCGGCGGCGAAGAAATAACCACGCTTGGCCGACGTCGTGCCGAGGCCGAAGAAGCGTCCTAGGCGTCCGGCCATGGCTTCGCTGAAATACGGCCGGAACGAGAAATTGCGGCCGACGAAGCTGTCGTGTTTGTCCCAGTTCGACGCCGCCAGTGTCTGGCCGCTGGTGTCCATCAGGTACATGACTTCGGCGCCAGTCTGCGCGGCAATGTTCTTCAGCAGGCGATTGGCATTGCCTTGGGTGACGCCGTCGTCAGGCGCACCGAGTACCGAGCGCAGCGCCGGCAGGTCGCCGAGGATTTGCGGCAACACTTCATAGCGGTGCAGGGTGCCCAGCAGGTTGGCGACGTACAGGTCGAGGGTCTGGCGGTTCTGCCCGGCCAATTCGCTGCGGTAATAGCGTTCGGCGAGATGTTCCAGCGGCCACAACAGCGGCGCCAGACACAGGGCCAGCAGGGCAAGACTGCGCCAGCGAGGTCTGGGGGGAAGGGTTGGTTTCATAAGCCGGATGCGCCTGAGGTGACAGGCGCATTATGCCCGGCCTCAGGCGAAGACGTCAGCGTCCTTGAGCAGCGCTGCGGCTTGGTCCTTGGCGGACAGCTTCGGCGCTTCGTCCAGCTGCCAGTCGATACCCAGAGCCGGGTCATCCCAGCGAATGCTGCGCTCGGACGATGGGTCGTAGTAGTTGGTGGTCTTGTAGAGGAATTCGGCGAACTCGCTCAGCACCACAAAACCATGGGCGAAACCTTCCGGCACCCACAGTTGACGATGGTTTTCAGCCGACAGACGCACCGCCACCGATTTGCCGAAGTGCGGCGAACTGCGGCGGATGTCCACGGCGACATCCAGTACTTCACCAACGGTCACGCGGACCAGTTTGCCCTGGGTGTTTTGCAGTTGGTAATGCAGGCCACGCAACACGCCTTTTTGCGAGCGCGAGTGGTTGTCCTGCACGAATTGCGTGTCCAGACCGGTGGCGTCCTGGAACGACTTGGCATTGAAGCTCTCGTAGAAAAAACCGCGCTCGTCACCAAACACCTTCGGTTCGATGATCAGGACACCGGGCAGGTCGGTGGTGATTACATTCATGAGGATTTCCATAGGCAGGTGTGAATGGCCGACATTCTTGCGCAAAGTGTCGGAGGGTGCGAGTGCTGCAAGACAAATAGCCCGTATACCTTTGCGCGGTTGGGGGTTGCGGATCCCGTCCAGCAATGGCGATATAGGCGCCTAATAACATTTCAGGGGTCGTTTCATGCCGCTCGCCACGTTGATTCATCGCGCCAGTTTGCCCAGCCCGCAGGTGTCTGCCGAGCAGGCCCGGCAATGGCTGGCGGAACACTACGGACTCAGCGGCACTTTGCAGGCCCTTGGCAGTCAGCAGGATCTGAATTTTCGCGTCGACAGTCCACGCGGGCGGTTCGTGCTGAAAATCTGCCGTGGCGATTACGCCTTGGTGGAGCTGCAAGCCCAGCATGCGGGCCTCAAGTATCTGGCCGAGCACGCGGTGGTGACGGTGCCGCGGGTGATTGCGGCCAATAATAGCGAGGATCTGCTGTCGCTGGAGGTTGGGGGCGAAGCCGTTCATGTGCGGCTGCTGGATTACATCGAGGGGCAGCCGCTCACGCATCTCGATCACTTGGGTCGTGATGTGGTGGCGGGTTTTGGCCGGCTCTGCGGTGAGATGGATCTGGCGCTGGCTGGGTTCGACCATCCGGGCCTTGAGCGCACGTTGCAGTGGGATGCCCGCCACGCCAGTGCACTGATCAGCCATCTGCTGCCGGTGATCAAGGATGAGCAACAACGGACATTGATCGCCGATGCCGCCGAACAGGCCGAGCGCCGTTTGCAGCCGTTGCGGGGCAAGCTGCCGGTGCAGGCGATCCATATGGACATCACCGATGACAACGCCGTTTGGGCGCGCGATGCCCAGCGTCACTGGCAGTTGCAGGGTGTGATCGACTTTGGCGATCTGGTGCGCACCTGGCGTATCACCGATCTGTCGGTGACCTGTGCGGCGTTGCTGCATCACGCCGCTGGCGATCCGTTTGTCATCCTGCCGGCGGTGCAGGCCTACCACGCGGTCAATCCGCTGCAGCATGAGGAGCTGCAAGCGCTGTGGCCATTGATCGTCGCGCGCGCAGCGGTGCTGGTGCTCAGTGGCGAGCAACAGGTCAGCATCGACCCGGCGAATACTTACAGCCGCGACAACCTCAGCCATGAGTGGGAAATCTTCAGGGTGGCGATATCGGTGCCACAGGCGCTGATGGAAGCGGCGATCCTCACTGCCGTCGGTCACGCATTGCCGGCGATCGACAGCGAAGGGTTTGCGCCCTTGCTGCCCGGTCTGGTCGGCCGCGAGTTTGCGCTGATCGATCTCGGTGTCCTGAGTCCGCACTTCGAGGCCGGCAACTGGGAGCAGGAGGGTATCGATCAGCACCTGTTGAACGAAGCGGCGGCGGCCCATGGTTTGGCGGCGAGCCGTTATGGTCAGTACCGTTTGTCGCGCACTCGTCCCGACAGTGCCGTTGAACCGGATACCTTCCCGCTGCACGTGGAATTGCGCGTGCCCGATGGCACCACCGTGGAGGCGCCGTTCGCTGGCGTCGTGCATCAGGCCGCAGACGGTGTGCTGCAACTCGATGGCCCGCAACTCAGTGTTCGTCTGTGGGGCGTGACACCTTCGCTGCACAGCGGCGCGGCGCTGGTCAAAGGGCAAGTACTGGGCGCGGTCAACGGCCCGCTGCGGGTGCAGTTGTGCCGAGGCGCGCAGCTCAATGCGCCGTTGTTTTGCACACCGACGCATGCTCCGGCGTGGCAGGCGCTGTGCCCATCGCCCGCTGCGTTGTTGGGGCTTGCCTGTGATGCCGAGCCGGAGCTGGACGCGAAAACCCTGCTCGAACGCCGCGATGCCAGTTTCGCCCGCACGCAAAAACACTATTACATCGACCCGCCGCGTATCGAACGCGGCTGGCGCAATCATCTGATCGACATGCAGGGCCGCTCCTATCTGGACATGCTCAACAACGTTGCGGTGCTCGGTCACGGTCACCCGCGCATGGCAGCGGTCGCGGCTCGTCAGTGGTCGTTGCTCAACACCAACTCGCGCTTCAATTATGCGGCGGTCGCCGAATTCTCCGAGCGCTTGCTGAAACTGGCACCGGAAGGCATGGATCGAGTGTTTCTGGTCAACAGCGGTAGCGAGGCCAATGACCTGGCGATTCGTCTGGCGTGGGCCTACAGCGGCGGGCGCGACATGCTCAGCGTACTCGAGGCGTATCACGGCTGGACGGTCGGCGCTGATGCGGTTTCGACCTCGATAGCCGACAACCCGCGAGCCCTGGAAAGTCGCCCGGACTGGGTGCATCCCGTGACGGCGCCAAACACCTATCGCGGTGAGTTCCGTGGCCTCGATTCGGCGCCAGAGTATGTGCGCAGCGTTGAGCGTCATTTGGAAAAGCTTGCCGAGCAGAAGCGCCAATTGGCCGGATTCATCTGCGAACCGGTTTATGGCAATGCTGGCGGTATTTCGCTGCCGCCGGGATATTTGAAACAGGTGTACGCGCTGGTCCGTGCGCAGGGCGGTGTGTGCATCGCCGACGAAGTGCAGGTCGGTTACGGGCGCATGGGCCACTTCTTCTGGGGGTTTGAAGAGCAGGGCGTGGTGCCGGACATCATCTGCATGGCCAAGGGTATGGGCAATGGTCAACCGCTGGGCGCGGTCATCACTCGCCGGGAAATTGCCGAAGCGCTGGAGGCTGAGGGTTACTTCTTCTCGTCAGCGGGTGGCAGCCCGGTCAGTTGCCAGATCGGCATGGCGGTGCTCGATGTCATGGAAGAAGAAAAACTCTGGGAGAACGCGCAAGTGGTCGGTGGCCACTTCAAGGTGCGGCTCGAAGCGTTGATCGATAAACATCCGCTGGTGGGGGCGGTGCACGGTTCCGGGTTCTATCTGGGGCTGGAGCTGATCCGCAATCGCGAGACGCTGGAGCCGGCGAGCGAGGAAACCGCGTTGCTGTGCGATCGCCTGCGCGAGTTGGGGATTTTCATGCAGCCGACCGGTGATGATCTGAACATTCTCAAGATCAAGCCACCGATGGTGACGTCGCGTCAGAGTGTGGATTTCTTTGTCGATATGCTCGACCGAGTCCTCACCGAGGGCCTGTAAGCCCTCACGCTGACCTCCTGTGGGAGCGAGCCTGCTCGCGAAAGCGGTTTCTCATTCAACAACTGTGTTGATTGATCAATCGCCTTCGCGAGCAGGCTCGCTCCCACACTTGTTTTTCGCTTTCTAATTCGATTTGTATCGGCTTTTATTGAATTTATTTAGACGAAAGGCATTTAACAAGCTTCTAAAGCCGATATTTATCGGTTATAAAGTCGCCATTGCTCCGGCATGGCGATCTCATGTCCGGTGCGCGCGTTTTTCTTTTCGGTCGAATTGTCGGCCGTCGAAGCACCTGCCCGGAGATGATTCATGAGCCGTATCGTTACCGTCGCCGCCACTCAGATGGCCTGTTCGTGGGATCTGCAAGCCAACCTCGAAATCGCTGAAAGGCTGGTGCGTGAAGCCGCCGCCAAAGGCGCGCAGATCATCCTGATTCAGGAGCTGTTCGAGGCGCCGTATTTCTGCCAGAAGCCGAACCCGGACTACCTGCAACTGGCGACGACGGTGGAAGACAACGTTGCGATCAAGCACTTCCAGAAAGTCGCCAAAGAGCTGCAAGTGGTGCTGCCGATCAGCTTCTATGAACTGGCCGGCCGCGCGCGTTTCAACAGCATCGCGATCATCGACGCCGACGGCAGCAATCTCGGGATTTATCGTAAAAGTCACATCCCGGACGGCCCGGGCTACCACGAGAAGTATTACTTCAACCCGGGCGACACCGGTTTCAAAGTGTGGAATACGCGTTACGCGAAAATCGGCGTGGGCATCTGCTGGGATCAGTGGTTCCCGGAAGCCGCGCGCAGCATGGCGTTGCAAGGGGCGGAAATCCTCTTCTATCCAACGGCAATTGGCAGCGAGCCGCACGACAAGACCATCTCGTCGCGCGATCACTGGCAGCGTGTGCAGCAGGGCCATGCCGGCGCCAACCTGATGCCGCTGATTGCCAGCAACCGCATCGGCAACGAAGAACAGGACGGCTACGACATCACGTTCTATGGCTCTTCGTTCATCGCCAACCAGTTTGGCGAAAAAGTGCAGGAGCTGAATAAAACCGAAGAAGGTATTCTTGTGCACACTTTCAACCTCGACGAGCTCGAACATATTCGCAGCGCGTGGGGTTCATTCCGTGACCGCCGTCCGAACCTGTACGGTGCGTTGAAAACCCTCGACGGTTCCCTGGAGTCCTGATCCCGATGACCACCTTGAAAAGTACCCCGCGCGCCGACGGCTTTCACATGCCGGCCGAGTGGGCGCCGCAGACGCAGACCTGGATGATCTGGCCCGAGCGCCCGGACAACTGGCGTCTGGGCGGCAAACCGGCGCAAGCCGCACACGCTGCGGTGGCCAAAGCCATCGCGCGTTTTGAACCGGTAACCGTGGCCGTGTCCGCTGGCCAATACGAAAACGCCCGCGCGCGTCTCGACGTGCCGAATATCCGCGTGGTCGAGATGTCCAGCGATGACGCCTGGGTACGCGACAGCGGCCCGACCTTCGTCATCAACAACAGCGGCGAAGTGCGCGGTGTGAACTGGGACTTCAACGCCTGGGGCGGTTTCGACGGCGGTCTGTACTCGCCATGGAACCGTGATTCGCAGGTTGGCGGCAAGATCCTCGAGATCGAGCGCAGCCCGCGTTATCGCACTGAAGGTTTCGTGCTTGAAGGCGGCTCGATTCACGTCGACGGCGAAGGCACGCTGATCACCACCGAAGAATGCCTGCTCAACCGCAATCGCAACCCGCATCTGGGTCGCGAAGAGATTGAAGCGGTGCTCAGCGCCAATCTGACTGTGGATAAAATCATCTGGCTGCCGGACGGTTTGTTCAACGACGAAACCGACGGCCATGTGGATAACTTCTGCTGCTACGTGCGTCCGGGCGAAGTATTGCTGGCGTGGACTGATGATCCGCAGGACCCGAACTACCCGCGCTGCCAGGCGGCAATGAAAGTCCTGCAAAGCAGCACTGATGCCAAGGGTCGCCCGTTCACGGTGCACAAAATGCCGATTCCGGGGCCGCTGTACGCGACCGAAGAAGAGTGCGCCGGCGTCGATCCGGTGGATGGTACACAGGAGCGTAATCCTTCCGTACGCCTGGCCGGTTCTTACGTGAACTTCCTGATCGTCAACGGCGGCATCATCGCGCCGAGCTTCGACGATCCGATGGACGCCCCGGCAAAAGAGATTCTGCAGAAGCTGTTCCCTCAGCACGAAGTGGTGATGGTGCCGGGCCGTGAACTGTTACTGGGTGGCGGCAATATTCACTGCCTTACCCAACAGCAACCCGCGCCGCACAAAGAGTGAGTTGAGTTGTAACAGCTTGAGTTGATTAACAAATCAGCCGGGCAGTGATTAGCTCGCTATGCATCAACTGAGGCCCGCAGCCCGACAGGACTGCGGGCTTCTTTGTATCCGCTTGTCGACAAATGAGAAACCTTGGCATAGGTCTTGTATCCGACAAAGGGCACTAGGGAGGGGGAAGAACTTCAACAGTTCTGTCATAAACCTTGGATAACGTAGCCGCTCACGAACGGGGAGAGAGCGCTGAAATGAACGCCGAAGTGAACGTAGTCAGCGAGCGGACGTTGCATCCCATGGCCGTTAACGGCGAATCGCTCCAGATTGTCGCGCACTGGTTGAAGTCCAATGGAACGCGTCAGATCAGGCAACCTGATCCGCGCCGGATGATGATTGAGCGTTACCCCGCTGGCCTGTTCAGCGAGGCCGAACTGGATGCGTTGTGGGCTGTGATGGAGGGATAAGAAGAACAACAGGGATTGGTCAAAGCGCTGCCGGGATGGCGGCGCTTTTTTATGCACGATTATTTTGTACGCACCCACTCAATGTGGGAGCGAGCCTGCTCGCGAATGCGGTGGATCAGTTAACAACGATGTCGACTGACCCGACGCTTTCGCGAGCAGGCTCGCTCCCACAGGGATGTGTGTGAAATCAGAAACTGTAGGTGCCGGTCATCACGACGCTGCGCGGTGCGCCCGGTTGGATTTGATACTGGCTGGTCGCCGATGCGTAGTAATCACGATCGGTGATGTTGTTCAGCGCCGCGCGCAAATCCCAATCCTTGAAGCGGTAACCGAGCAGCGCATCCCAGCGGCCATAACCCGGCAACACGGTGGTGTTGGCGTTATCGGCATAGCGTTGGCCAACCAGGGTCAGACCGGTTTCGCCATACCAGCCCATCTCCGGTTTCCAGGTCAGGAACAGGCTGCCGTTGCGTTTGGCGACGTTATTGATGCGTTTGCCTTCCAGGCCGTTGTTGTCCTTCTCGATCTTCGCGTCCTGCATGCCGACGCCACCGCGCATGTACCAGTTGCCGACAATGTTGCCAGTGGCCGTCAACTCGATCCCGCGCGAGCGCTGCAGACCGGACATCACGGTCAAGGTCGGGTCGTTTGGATCGGTGGTGCGGCGGTTGTAGAGTTCCAGGTCATAGATCGCCAGCGTGGTACTCAAGCGATCGTCGAACCAGTCGCTCTTCACGCCGATTTCTTTCTGCTTGGTCAGCTCGGGGCTGAGATCGTTGGTGTTGCCGGCCGCACCCGGGGTGATGCCGATCAAGCCACCGCCGACTGGCGAAAACGTCTTCGACCACGAAGCGTAGAACGAATGGTTCTGCAACGGCGTCCAGACCAGCCCGACGCGCGGGCTGGTGCTGTGGCTGTCGCGGTCTTCCGAGATGTTGCGCAGCTTGTTGGTCGACTCGATATCGAAGGTGTCGTAGCGTAAACCGGCGAGCAGTTGCCATTGGTCGTTCAGGCGCAGTTGGTCCTGGACGTACACCGCGCGACTTTCGACTTCAGTGTGGCTGCTGCTGGAGACCTGCATGCTGCCGGTGTGGCGCAGATCGCGATTCGGGCTGTAGAGGTCGAGCGACGGCACGGGCTGCGCGCCCGGGGTTCTGCCAGTGGCGGCGTTGTACAACTTTGGATCGCGGCGCTGGCTGCCGATCTCGATGCCGGTGAGCAGACGATGTTCCAGGCCGAAGGTATCGAATCCGCCTTCCAGTTCAACGTTGTTGTAGACGTTGCGGGTGGTCAGATCCTGCTGCCAGTGTTGACGCGTGACCTTGTTGGTCGCCGGGGTGTAACCGGTGAGGTAGGTGTTGTCGAAATCGCTGTCGAGATTGAACACGCCGAGGGTCTGGCGCAGTTGCCAGTTGTCGTTGATTTCGTAAGTGAGTTTCGAGCGCAGCGATTGCGACTTGTCATCGATGAAGTCGTGATCGTTGCCATAGGTCGTGTCGCTCCCGACATCCGCCGGGCGTCCGTTGACGCCGGGGATGCCACGATCCGGGGTGCGGTTGTAGCGGCTGTATTCGTACTGCACCAGCCAGTTCAGGTCCGGCGTCAGTTGCCAGCTCATCGACGGCGCGAACAGTTGGCGGTTGCCACTGACGCCGTCGCGGAAGCTGTTTTCATCCATGTTGCCCATGTTCAGGCGCAGGCTGATGTTTTCGCTCGGATCAGTGCTGAGGTCGGCGTAAAGGCTGCGCAAATCTTCGCTGCCAGCCTGGGCCTCGATGGTCGAGCGACGGCCGAATTCCGGCATCTTGCTCACGCGGTTGACGATCCCGCCCTGACTGCCACGGCCGTACAGCACGGCGGCCGGGCCTTTGAGCACTTCGACGCGTTCGATGTTGTGCAGGTCGCGCTTGTATTGGCTGTCGTCGCGGATGCCGTCCAGATAGAAATCGTTGCTGGCATCAAAGCCGCGAATACGCAGGCTGTCGAAGCGGGTGTCGGCGCTGCTGCTGACGTTGGGCATGCCGCTCAAGGCGTCGGCGATGTCATTGGTGCCGTAGTTGGCGACGTTCGAAGTCTTGATCGAATCGATCGCCTGCGGCACATAGCGCACGGGCGTCGAGGTGCGGGTCGCGGTGCTGCTGAGCTTTACCCGCGGGTCATCGGCTTGCGCTTCGGCGCTGATCGCGGTGGCGGGTAACTCGGTCGCCGAATAGGCAAAACCACTGGACAGAAAAGCAGAAAGCCCAAGGGTGACGGGCGTAAGACGGAACGGGGCAGGCATTGAAAAGCGCATCCGAGAGGGTGGAGGAATTCGATCGCGCGAATGGTAATGCTTTGCATTTACTTCCGTTAATTATTCCTTATAAGTTCCCTGGTCTGATTGTTTCAATTTGTGTCCAGTTCGACACAATCTGACCGACCAGACAATTCGACCGATTCGCGAAACAGACTGAAAGCCATTCCGGCGTTTTTCTGCACGGGTGCGAGGACTAATCTGCCGCCATCGATTTTCCTGACTTGCTGCCGGAGCTTTCCCATGATTCTTCATTACATCTACGACCCGTTGTGTGGCTGGTGTTATGGCGCCAAGCCGCTGGTTGAAGCCGCGCAACAGGTGCTGCCGGTGATTGTCCATGCTGGAGGCATGATGAGTGGCGCCAACCGCCAGCCGGTTTCCTCGCAACTGCGCGATTACGTCTTGCCCCACGACCGACGCATTGCCGAATACACCGGCCAGCCTTTTGGCGAGGCGTATTTCGACGGTTTACTGCGCGATCACTCAGCGGTGTTCGATTCGACGCCACCGATTGCGGCGGTCATGGCGGCCGAAGCCATCGACCGAGGCGGTCTGCGCATGTTGGGGCGCTTGCAGACCGCGCACTATGTGGAAGGGCGACGCATTGCTGATTCAGCCGTGCTGTTGGAATTGGCGATGCAGATTGGCTATGCGCAGGAAGATTTCCACATTGCGTTTGAGTCCGTTGATAGCGAGGGGCATATAAAAGCCAGTCGCCAGTTTTTGGCTCAATTGAGCGGCCAGGGTTTTCCAACGATTGCTCTGGAGCAGAAAGGCACAATCCAATTGGTCGACATCAGTCCCTGGCTGGGCAAGCCGCAGGCATTTGCCGATTGGTTGAAACAGGCAATCGTCCTCGATGAGCCAGGCGAAGTCTCTGCACTGTGTGCGATCGATGGGTGTGCGTGACGCACCGGATTCACTGGCTGTGTGCATTTCCCAGCAAGGAGTCAGCGCAAAATTTACGTTTCTTAGACGATTTTTACCTATTTAAAGACGATTCTTGAAATTGACACATTGTTCAGGGCGCGGCTACGATTCGGCCCAACGCCTGTGGCCAACCGCCATGACTCAAAATAAGGAGCAGGCCCGCCATCACGTTCTCGTGGGCGGGCCTTTTTGTTTCGGGGTGAATAAAAGAGTGCAAAAGCGCCGTTTCCGCCGTTCGACACAGCGCGTTTCAACCCGTAATAAGGAAAACAAAATGTTGAACAAGCGAATCAGTCTGATCGCACTGGGGATGTTGAGCGCCACTCAGGCCATGGCTAACGACCAGGCCGAGTCCAAGGGTTTTGTTGAAGACAGCAGCCTCAAAGTGCTGCTGCGCAATGCTTACATCAATCGTGATTACAAAGATGGTCGTCCGGACAAAGCCGAGTGGGGCCAAGCGGCCATCGGTACGTTCTCGTCCGGTTTCACCCAAGGCACCGTGGGTGTCGGTGTTGACGCTTTCGGTCTGTACGCACTGCGTCTGGACGGTGGTGAAGGTCGCACCGGCGCGCAAGGTATCGACTTTTTCAAGCAAGCTGATCATGCGCCTGGCGGCAGTGATAAAGCGGCCAATGACCTGTCCAAGGGCGGTGCAGCCGTCAAATTCCGTATTTCCAATACGGTGCTGACCTACGGCGACCAAATGCCGGCCTTGCCGGTACTCAGCTACGACAACTCGCGTCTGTTGCCGGAAAGCTACACCGGTACGTTGATCACTTCCAAAGAGATCAAAGGCCTGGAGCTGAACGCCGGTCGTTTCACCGCTGAATCGCGCAAGAGCGCTGAAGGCCGTGACAGCGGTGGTCTGAAGTCGATCAACGTATTGGGCGGTAGCTACCAGTTCACCGAGAACTTCAAAGGCGCGTTGTACGCTTCCGACGTCGAAGACGTATTGAAGAAACAATACGTTAATGCCAACTACGTGCTGCCGTTCAACAAGGATCAGTCGCTGACCCTGGACTTCAACGGCTACCGCACCAAGCTGGATAGCTCGTACGTTCGCGAAAACACCGTTCCGGGCGAAAGCATCGTGACCGGTCGCGACAACAAGATCTGGAGCCTGGCTGCAACGTTCGCCACTGGCCCGCACTCGTTCACCGTGGCGCACCAACGCTCCACCGGCGACAGCAACCTGGGCTACGCCTACGGCGGCTACCAGAAAGAACAGGGTCGTGTCGGCGACGGCGGCAACACGATTTACCTGGCCAACTCCTACTGGTCCGACTTCAACGCTGAAGACGAACGTAGCTGGCAATTGGGCTACGGCCTCGATTTCGGCGCATTCGGCGTCCCGGGCCTGAGCTACAACTTTGCCTACGTGCGTGGCGACAACATCACCACGTCTACCAGCGAAGGCGGCACCGAGCGGGAAATCTTCAACCAGTTCAAGTACGTCGTGCAAAGCGGCCCGGCCAAAGACCTGAGCGTGAAGTTGCGCAGCTCGATCCTGCGCGTGTCGCAGAAATCCAGCGAGTACAACGTCAGCGGCAACGAGCTGCGTGTGTTCGTGGATTACCCGATCAATATCTTCTGATGCCTGATCAAGTGTAAGAAACATGAGAAAAACCCCGACTGGTTCGGGGTTTTTTTTCGACGGTTTTTCGATGAAAACCGGAAAAAAACCGTGTTTTTGTCATGTAAAAGTTGTTTTCAGGTGACTGCAAACGCCGTTTCAAACAGGGCTTTAAATGCCTGAAATTCTTTCTCATGGACGCAAATTCTCCACCTAATAGATTAGGCCGCTCAACGCAGCGGAGAATTTGGTAATGATCGTTTTGAACAGAGAAGTGGGCGAATCGCTACGGCGCGACAAATATGTCAACGTCCAGGGTGGTGACTTCAATCTCTACGGTCATTTTGCCGACTTCGTCAGACTGACCAAAAGTTGGGAAAACATGGAGCCTGACAGCTACTACGGTCAGGCCGAAGCCGGCATGCGTTACCGTCGTTACAGCGACTTTGAGTACAACCCCAAGACGCGCGAGTTGAAGCAGCTCGAGCATCGCGCCTACGTGCAGTCGAAAGAGAACAACGCCTATGTCGGCGGCCTGGTGCGGCACTTCCAGGATTTCTCCGATGAAGTGATTACTTCGCCGGTGATGCGCAGCCTGATCGACACCGATTTTGAAGTGTACAAAAGCGTACTGCCGGAAGAGCTGCACGATGAAATCTGGCAGTGCCAGATCCACCAGATCCGCATCGAGATCAAACCCGGCAAACAACTGGAAATCACCCCTGAAGGCATTCACTGCGACGGCTATCCATTCAGTGGTGTGCACTTCTGGGGCCGCAGCAATGTCGAGGGCGCGGAAAGTCGTCTGTACGACATCCACGAGCATCAACTGGCGTCGACCACCTACCAGGAAATTCTCGACACCACTTACTTCCTTGACCGCGATATGCGCCACTACGTGACACCAGCGCGCAACAATCACACCCATGCCATGGCGTATCGGCAGATTCTGGCGATTTCCTTCTCGCGGCCCGGGACCGCTTTCGACATTGTTCGCTAATCAGATCACCCCAATCGACGGCGTCGAGTGCTCGACGCCGGTGGTGCTGCGACGCGCCACGGCCAAGGATGCGCAGCGCATGGAGCGCTTCTTCCGCCAGTTCGACGAAGTGTCCTTCTGCGAATGGCAGGACGCCAAGTGCCTGCGCGGCGTGCTGATCCAGAAAACCACCACGTCCTATCTTGCCTTCGACGTCGCTGGCGAAATCGTCGGCGCGGTGCTCGGTGGCATGCTCGGCAGTCGCGGCACCATCAACCACCTGGCCGTCAGCCCGCGCTATCGCAGCCAAGGCGTCGGTCAACGACTGGTTGAAGCGGCGTCGTCGGACATGAAACGCGTCGGTGTGTTACGGATGTTTCTGTTCGTCGACGATGCTAACCTCGCGGGCAAGCGTTTTTGGACTGCCCAGGGTTTTTGCGAGCCCCATGGCGAACGGACATTTGAGAGGGATCTATGAATGAAACGTCCGGCAGTGCGCCGTTGATGGTCAACCATCATCCGTCGCGCACGTTTGCCGAAGCCAGCCCGGTGGTCGCCGGTTATTTCACGGTGTCATTCGTGTTCGGGTTGATGGCCGTCAACGCCGGGTTGCCGATGTGGCTGCCAGTGGCGATGTGTTTGTTCGTATATGCCGGCGCTTCGCAATTCGCCGCGCTGGCGCTGATCTCCAGCGGCGCCTCGCTGACGACTATCGTACTGACCACTTTCCTGATCAACGCGCGGCACATGTTGATGTCGGTTTACATGGCCAAGGCTCTGCGCGCACTCGGCTTGAGCCGCATGGAGCGCTGGGCTTACGCCGGTGGCCTGACGGACGAATCCTTCGCGTTCCATAGCGTCAAACTCGGCACTGGCGCACCGGTCAACGTGCGTTATCTGATCGGCTTCAACTTGTTCTGCCACACCTCGTGGGTGCTTGGCGGTTTGCTCGGCGCGGTCTGTGCGCAGTACGCGGCGCACCTGATCAAGTATCAGCTCGACTACGCCCTGACGGCGATGATGCTCTACGTGCTGGTGTCGCTGTGCAACACCCGCAACAAACTCATCGCCGCTGCGGCCGCTGTGCTGTGCATGGGCGCGTTGAGTCTGGTCGGCAGCTCGCCGTTCAATGTGTTTATCGCCACGTTTGTGGGCTGCGGAGTGGGTGTATGCCTGACCAAACGTTCCTGATTCTGGTGGTCGCGCTGATGATGGCCGTGACCTTCCTGCCACGCGCCCTGCCACTGCAAGTCAATACCGAGCACTGGCCGCCGTTCGTTGCGCGCGCGCTGGAATACCTGCCGGTGGCGATCGTCGCTGCGATCAGCCTGACTCCCTTGTTGATCAAGGATCAGCACATACAGCTCGATCGCCCGGAATTCTATGCCGCAATTCCGACGTTGTTATGTGCGTATTTCAGCAAAAACCTCTTTCTCAGTGTGGCGGTTGGGACGGCTGCGTACATTGCGCTCGGCTCGTTCATGTAGCGGCAGATCGACGACGTCGCTCAGCGCCTGGCTCGACAACTCCGGATTGTTCACCGCCAGGCGAACTTCGAGGAAATCCTCGAACCCGGGGAAAATCGTCAGACCGTTCTTCTGCGCGGCCTCACGGGAGACCATGCCGACCGCGTCCATCTGCGTGATCAGCGACAGCGTCAACGTTTCACTGCACGAATAGACCATGCGCTGGCCGTTCTCGTGATTGCCCAGCCCGGCGTCGAGAAAACGCAGAAAGCTGTGGGAATACGGACAATCTTCCGCAGGACGTACCTGAAACTTGTTGCCCAGCAAGGTCAGTGGATCATTCTCCTGACCGCAATGCGCGCCGACCACCTGCACCTGCACATCGGGCAAGACAATGCTCGGCAAACCCGGCCGCTGCGGGCCGATCAGCACCGCGAGGTCAAAGTCTTCGTTCTTCAGCTTGCTGAGGTTTTCCATCGACTCGGCGTAGCTGAATTCCATCTGATAATCGGGAAACACCTCGATCAGGCGTCCGATCATTCGCCGGTTGAAGTCCGGCGACAGGGTGTTGTTCAACGCAACCTTCAACGTGCGCTGGCCCGGCACTTTCAATGCCTCGACTTTCTCTTCCATCTGTCGCGTGGCAATCAGCACTTTGTCCATATACGGCGTCAGCTCAGTGCCTTGCGGCGTCAGCGTCAGCCCTTTGTTGGAACGTCGAAACAAGCGGAAACCGAACTGCTCTTCGACCTTGTTCAACTGCGCGGCCAACGCCTGCACAGTCAGGCACGAATGCTCGGCTGCGGCCGACAGCGAGCCGGTCTGCACGATGCGCATGAGGTTGCGTAAGGTTCTGCTATCCATGGGTAATGCCCTCTGAAGTGGGCTGGGTATTGTTGTTTACGAGACTGCCGGTCAGGCGCCATATGCTGGCTATATTCCTGTACCTGAGCATAGTTGTCGCGGGTTTAGTAGCGAATCGATGTCCCCGCCGATGGCTGGAGGCTGACACAGGATCGGGGTTTTTGGTGACGTGGGGGTGATGGGGGTCAAAAAAAGTGCGTGGTTTTGGTGCGTGGGGACGATTTTTCACGGGGAAATGGCTGACAACGTTAGTGGTTTTGGCCTGCGAAATACGTGGATGCGTCCTAGGCGAACTTGCGACCGAGCTGATAGCGGCGACTCGTCAAAGCAGATGAAGTAGCAGTGGGGAGGCATCAAGCCTATGTGGCTGCGGATCTGAATGAGGTGAGCGAATTGAGTACATCACAAGAAGCGGTTGATCTGGACTGACCAAGTGGCACCCGGCAGCACCAGGTTATTGAGATTCGAGAACGGCCTTCCGTTGCACGAATCCCTACGGATAAGACAGCTCAAGCGATGTTGGAAGCACTGAATATTCTGCAGCGGTTTGAGTCGGTCGACGGAATGCTCAAATAATTGAGGCAATAAAAAACCGACATCGCTGTCGGTCTTTTTTTACTCCCCAAATAGGGAAAGAGGTCTCACCCGGACACTGATCCTCAGGTCATCAGTGGGGTTCCTAACGCCGACTATCGCCACCTGATGGCAGTCGGTTTCGCGCTCTTGGGCCGATTCTCGGCATCGCGAGTAAAGCTGTCAATCTGGGTTTGGGTCATTGTCTCTACGCTTGCGAATCAGATTTATAAATTGGTTCATATCTGTACTAGTATGAAAGCAAATCAAATCAGGAGAGGCGCAATGACTACCTCATCCCCAGCCCTCATCCCACGTGAACAACTTGACGCCCCCGAAGCCGGCCGCGTCGCGCTGAAGTTCTTCTTCAACCTCATGGAGCGCTGGGGCTGCAGCGCCGAGCAGCAACGCACACTACTCGGCGGCGTCGGCAACACCACTTTCTACAAATACAAACACCTGCCGAACATACGTCTGCCCAATGACACGCTTGAGCGCATCTCTTACCTGATGGGTATTCACAAGGCGCTGAGTATCATCTTCAGCAACAGTCGCGACCGCGCCTACACGTGGGTCAGCAGCCCGAACACGGCGGCGCCGTTCAATGGGCAAACGGCGCTGGATTACATGCTGGCTGGGCGCGTGATCGATATCGCCGACGTTCGCCGCTACCTCGACGGGGTGCGCGGTTGAAAGTGCCTGATTTGGTGGATGTGCAATGGCCGCGAGCCTACCGGATCGTCAACAGCAGCTTCCCGCCGATTGCGCTGTTCGAAGATGTGCTCGATCCCGAAGACCTGGAAGTTGCCTACACGCTGGAAGCGCTGACCAATGATCGCCTGATCGAACAGGCCGGGGTTCTCGCCCGTGTGAGAACCGAAGACCGACTCTCCGGCCCCGGCTCGACTCCGGTGATGGCTGCGTTTACCCACATCGGCAAACGCAGTCGTTTCTGCGATGGCACCTTCGGCGTTTACTATGCTGCGAGCAGCCAAGCCGCGGCCATCTCCGAAACCTGTTATCACCAGGAACGATTTCTTGCGGCGACTCAGGAAGCGGATCTTGAGTTGACCATGCGGACTTACGTTAATCGGGTGGTTAAACCCTTACACGACATTCGTCACGATCACCCCGAGCTGCACAATCCGGATCCGGAGGCTTATGGGCCGTCTCAGCTATTCGCCCGTCAACTGCGCGAAACCGAGTCGTGGGGACTGCTCTACAACAGCGTTCGCCTACAGGGCCATGAATGTGTCGCCGCGTTTCGACCTCCAGCGGTATCGATTCCGAAGCAGGGCAAGCATTTGCGGTATGTGTGGAGTGCGAGTCAGCAGAAGATTTCGTTTGTGCTTGAGATCAGTCAGGTCTGAAACGCAAAAGCCCTCGCATCGGCGAGGGCCTGACACCGGCGTTCACATCAACGGCTTGTCCGGCGGCGGATCCATCACTTTCACGACATCATCGATCAGCGCTTTGCTCAATTCCTGCAAATACTGCGAGGCATAAGCGTGAAGATCAGGATCGCGCGAGACTGAAGTGTCCGCAGTGAGTAGTCGAGAGATGTGAAGCAAGTGTGAGGCGTGGGAAAGGGCGGCGATTACCGGCACACCACGATTGGTGCGAAACATTGCTTGATTGGAGTGGAAGGAAAAGTGGGTGAGGCCGAGGGTTTTCAGATCTTGAGAGTTGGTCATTTCGCTTCACCTGCCGTTGAGATAAGCGGGCGTGAAGTGATCGGTGTTGCTGACGGGCGGATTACGGATGGATCAATGGCTTTCATTTTTGAACTCCCTGTATCAAATGAGAGCTGCCATTTCGTTCTCAGGCGAAAGGGTGGCAGCTATGCGCAGGCTGAGAAACCGGAGATACAGGAACCCGGCAGACCCGAAGGTCTCCCACGCACAGCCGCGATTGCACGTGAATGCGGACACTAAAACAGCGTCGGCAATCGTGGTTTGGGGCGCTGGTGCGCCTGCATCTTACGCGGGTTCTCAGGCCCGGTCGCTGAATTGGCAGCGACGGGTTTGACGTTAGCTTGGGGAGTGTCAGGCGTGCAATCGTGGCCAGTAGTGGCTCTGCTTGGCTTCTCGTTACAGCAGATTTCTCAGGATTTCGCGCCATGCGTTTTTGTCGATCACGACTTATCCTTAGCCTTTCTTAAACAACAGAACGAGGAGATCAGCGTTGGTCGATGAACTGCAGGAATTCCAGCAGGACTTACTGGAGTCTGTACGTCAGATGAAGGCCGGTGAGGCCGCGCGCGTAACGCAGATGCTGCTCTCTGCGGCGGAGGAACAAAGCGTCGAGGCATCAAGCACTCTTGGATTGGGAAACCGGGTTGCCATTGTCTCCGCCGGTTCAGTGCGCTGAGAACGCCGCTCATGCAATTCCACTTTTTATGGGCGCGCCCTAATTATTGCCATTTCATAGTTTGGCATAAACGCGGAAATTTGAGCGTTTTGCGCAAAAGCCGTGCTTTGTGGGAGAAGGGCGTCTGGCGATTAAATCGACTTGTGTGGAGGAGAGGCACTATTTCTACTGAAGTTGAAACGCTGCAAAAAATGTAAACCATCCAGAAACAACAAAGCCCCTGCATTTCTGCAGGGGCTTTGTTTTGTATGGTGCCGGCACCAGGAATCGAACCCGGGACCTACTGATTACAAGTCAGTTGCTCTACCATCTGAGCTATACCGGCGTTGTGGGCGACGATTATAGCGATTGGGTGGTTTCTGTAAACCCCTGAATTCAGACTATTTTTGCGGGAGGTCGGATCATGCCCTGCGCAGCACGTTGTGCAGTTTCTGCAGAGCACGCCAGGCGCGATTGTTCTGCATGGCGTGGAGTTGCGCTTCGGCGCGTTCAGCGCGTTGTGTGGCGGCGCTGATTTGGGCCAGGGCGTCGGCTTCGCTGGGGCTGACGGGGTGGGCGAAAGGGTGCCCCAGGCACAGTTGGAAGTTGTCGAGCTGGCAGGGCGGCATGTCGAAGGCCGGTTTGAGGTTCAGGTGTTCGTCGGCGAGAAAATAGCTATTGAGGCCGTCGAAGCAGACGTTCTGGTAGCCGGCGTCGGTGACCAGGTGTTCCCAGGTGTGGTCACGTTCGAACGGGGTTTCGATAAGGATAAGCCACGGGCGGAAGCGACTGAAGTCCATGCCGCGCAGCACGGTTTCTTCGTGGCCTTCGACGTCTATTTTGAGGAAATGGATGGGGCGGTCGGCGGCGTGTTCTTCGCAGATCGAGGTCAACGTGCGGGCCTTTACGGTCAGGCTCTGCACCTCCAGGCCACGCTCCTTGCGCTCTTGAGCGATCACCGGGTCGGCGGTGGACAGGCCGGTACCGGGAATGCCGTAGAAGGTGATTTCCCCGGGCGCATCGCTGGCGATGCATTGCAGAATGGTATCGCGTGGGCGTTGCTGGACCAGGGCGTCGTGGAAGCTTTGCATCGGCTCGATGTTGATGCCGCTCCAGCCACGATCATAAAAGGCCTTCGTCACTGAATCATGGATTGGATCGTTGGCGCCGACGTCGATGTAGAAGCCGTTTTCAAAGAATTTGAGTGCGCGCCACAGGCGGATATCTTCGAAATTCTGTGCATATGAAATGAACGTCACGGTCGCTCCCTGTCAGTGGTTTGTTCTTATTGGTTGCAGTGCTGCCTGCCCGGTGTGAGCTTGTATAGCAAGGGCGGAGGGTGGGCGCAATTTACTCCTGAAACAGTCCGTCATTCGGCGGTTATGTCATTTCGATCTGAAGCTTATGCACAACGGGAAGCTGCATCGGGGCGCCTGCGGGGGATTTTGTGGACGCGTTCTCGTTTTGTTCGCAAATCCCTGTTTTACAGGTTTTTTATTTATATGAACAAAAAATGACCAGCGCTGTTAATGGCTCGTAACAGGCGTGGATATTGGATCCATGATAAATCCATCAACAGAGTTATCCACAGGTTGGAGCGTCTAAGCGCGTTCGGCCAATAGCAGCAAATTACGGGGTGTGAGTGAGGCTGCGCAAAAAGTGCCGAGACGTACAGCGTAGCCTTGTTCTTCCAGAAAAACGGCTCGGTCCAGATTCAGCCAAAGCTCCAGTGGCCGTCGGAACAATCCTCGGAGCAACTCCAGGTTGCGAACTTCGGCCAACCGCTGCCAACCGGCCGCTTCCAATGCTGACCAATCTGGCGAGCCGATTGTGGATAACTCTTTGAGCGCGGCCAGATCGCGACAGTAATCGGCGAACGGTTTATCCAGCCAGGCACTGGGCAGAGATGGCGTCGGTAGGTATTCGTCGACGCCGCGCACTTGGCGTTGCAGCAGATCGAATGCCAAACGACGGGCCATCGAGGTGTCACGCTGGCGTCGGACTCGTGCACCGGCGGTGACGGTTTCGCTCATCGGCAGCGCCAGATCCTCCAACGAGAGTTGTAGGAGCGATCGCGATCCGGCGCGGGACAATGCCTGATATTCGCTGCGTTCGATGCGGTTGTAGCAGCAGGGTGCGATCGCCATTTGCTGGCAACCGGCAGCGCTGGCCAGTTGCATCAGACGTACATGCAAATCGCCGCAGGCGTGGAGAGCGACGGGCGTGTGAGTTGAGCTCAATACGGCAGAGGCATCAGTCGCCAGTACGTCTTGCTCCACATGCAAAGCGTGCAAGTGATGACGCTGACTTAACGCCTGACCGCTGGCGACCAATAAAGGATTGTATTCAACGCAAGTCAGTTGCTGCCCCGCGCCCAACAAGCGTCGCCCCAAATGCCCCTTGCCCGAACACCAGTCCAGCCAATGCGTCGGCTGCGAGGCGAAAGACAAACGACTGGCAAACGCCTCGATCTGCTGCCACTTGCGTCCCGGTACATCGACATTCAATCGATGGCCGGCGGCTTCCAGCGCGTGGCCCGGCAACTCACCCACCGCGCTCAACTCAGCCGACAACGCCGCCAATGAGGCGAACGGCTCCGGCGCATCAGCAAGATCAGCAGGTTGGTTGTGAGCGTTTTCTGCGTCTTCCAGCGACCGTCCGCGTAGCCACAAGGCCAGCTCCGGGTAGGACGCTTCCCAGGCAAGCGAAAGATGAGTGAACGGTCGAGGTTTCCACAGCGCTTGATGGGCTGTGAGAAAATCATCCAGCGCCGTGAAACGGGCGAGTAAGTCCTCGCCCGTCAGCACGTGGGAAATGTCAGCGCCCTTGGCAGGCATCGACGCGCAGCCAGCGCTCCAGCAGCTTGAAGCCGCGTACGAGAACGTAAGCCATCAGCAGATAGAACACGCCAGCAGCGAAGAAGATCTCTACCGGCAGATAGGTGCGGGCGATGATTGTGCGTGCCATGCCGGTCAGCTCCAGCAAAGTCACGGTGCTGGCCAGCGCACTGGCCTTGAGCATCAGGATCACTTCGTTGCTGTAGGCCGGCAGGCCGATGCGCGCGGCACGCGGGAGGATGATGTAGAACATCGCTTTGGGCTTGGACATGCCCAAAGCCCGCGCCGCTTCGATTTCGCCGGGTGGAATCGCCTGAATCGCCCCGCGCAAGATCTCGGCGATGTACGCCGCCGTGTGCAGGGTCATGGTCACGGTCGCACACCAGAACGGATCGCGCAGGTACGGCCACAAGGCGCTTTCGCGCACCGCATCGAACTGCGCCAGGCCGTAATAAACCAGGAACAGCTGAACCAGCAACGGCGTGCCACGGAAAAAGAAGATGTAAGCGTAAGGCAGCGATCGCACGTACCACAGCTTCGAAGAGCGGGCGATGCCCAGCGGAATCGCCAGCAGCAGGCCGGCAATCACGGCGATGGCCACCAGTTCCAGGGTCAGGGTCGCGCCCTGCGCCAGTTTCGGCAGCCACTTGATGATGACGTCCCAGTTCATTAAGCGCTCCTCGCAAAGCCGCGAGCGGCGCGTTTTTCCAGGAAGTGCATGCCGGTCATGGCCAGCACGGTCAGGCCCAGGTACATGATCGCGGCGACCATGTAGAAGGTGAACGGTTGTTTCGACACGGTCACGCCGATTTGCGCGTGACGCATAATTTCTTCCAGGCCGATCACCGAGACCAGTGCGGTGTCTTTCATCAGGATCATGAACAGATTGCCCAGGCCGGGCAGGGCGATGCGCCACATCTGCGGCATGATCAGCCGGGTGAAGATCCGCCATTTCGATAGACCCAGGGCCTGGCCGGCCTCACGGTGGCCTTTGGGAATGGCGAGGATCGCACCACGGAACACTTCCGTGGCGTAGGCACCGAAGCACAGTCCGAGTGCGATCACACCGGCGGCGAAGGCGTTGAGTTGCAGGTCGGGGTTGCCGAAGAACTCACCGAGGGCGCGCATCAGGTTGACCGTACCGAAGTAGATCAACAGCACCCAGAGCAATTCCGGGACGCCACGCACCAGGGTCGAATAAGTGCCGCCAAGCCATTGCAGTGGCTTGTACGGGGAAGTCTTGGCCAAGGCGCCGAGCAGCCCGAGCACCAGTCCCAGGCACAGGGCGGTGAGAGCCAGTTGGACGGTCATCAGCGCGCCGGCAGCGAGGGCCGGGCCGAATCCGTAGAGGTCGATAATCATGGGTTTCTGTTCAAATTGCGGCAGGCAAAGTCGGGAGATGGCGCCGTTGCATCACGGCGCCAGTCCCACAGGTCAGGATCAGTAGATGCTGAACGGGAAGTACTTGTCGTTGATCTTCTTGTAGGTACCGTCGGCGACGATTTCCTTCAGGGCGGCGTTCAGCTTCTCACGCAGTGGGTCACCTTTACGCACAGCGATGCCGATCTTGTCGCTTTCTACGACTGGGTCGCCTTTGAACTCGTAGTTCTTGCCGGCGTCGCTTTTCAGCCAGTCATAGTTGGCGTACTTGTCGGCGAGGATCGCGTCGACGCGACCGGAGGTCAGGTCGAGGTAGGCGTTTTCCTGGGTGTCGTAGAGGCTGACCTTGATGTCATCCGCGTAGGTGTCTTCCAGCCAGGTACCGGCCAGGGTCGCACGCTGGGTACCGATGGTCTTGCCTTTCAGCGAGTCCTTGTCGGTTTTGAAGTCGACGTTTTTTGGCGCGATGAACTGCAGCTTGTTCGAGTAGTACGGTTCGGTGAAGTCCACCGCGCCTTTGCGCTCGTCGGTGATCGACAGCGAGGAGATCAGGAAGTCGAACTTCTTCGCGTTCAGGGCCGGGATGATGCCGTCCCAGTCGGAAGTGACCACGGTGCACTCGACTTTCATCTTCGCGCATAGAGCGTCGCCGATGTCTTTGTCGAAGCCGACCACGTTGCCGCTGGCATCTTTATTGTTGAACGGCGGATAGGCCGCTTCAATGCCCATCTTCAGGGTTTCAGCCATGGCACCGGCGCTGAACGCGAGGGTGACGGCGGCGGCCAGGAAGACCTTCTTGAAATTCTGCATGCATGTTGCTCCGTTAGCGGTTGCTGGACATGAATTGTTTGCAGCGCGCCGAAAGCGGGTTTTCGAACACCTGCTGAGGCGATCCTTGCTCTTCTATAAGGCCTTGGTGAAGGAACACCACTTCGCTGGAAACCTGACGGGCAAAGCCCATTTCGTGGGTCACGAGCAGCATGGTGCGGCCTTCTTCGGCCAGTGCGCGGATGACACTAAGTACTTCCTGAACCATTTCCGGGTCAAGCGCCGAGGTGGGCTCGTCGAACAGGATAACCTTCGGTTGCATCGCCAGCGTGCGGGCGATTGCTGCGCGCTGTTGCTGGCCGCCGGATAGTTGCGCCGGGTAGGCGTGGCGCTTGTCGGCGATGCCGACCTTGGCCAGCAGCGCTTCAGCGACTTCGATCGCTTCGGCTTTGCTCTGGCCGAGCACGCGGCGCGGTGCCTCGATGATGTTGTCGAGGATGCTCATGTGCGGCCACAGATTAAAGTTTTGAAACACAAAACCAATCTCGGAGCGCAGGCGGTTGATCTGTTTGCCATCAGCGGCAACCAGTTCGCCATTCTTGGCGGCCTTGAGCTTGAGTTCTTCACCGGCCACCAGAATCTGGCCCTGGTGCGGGTTTTCCAACAGGTTGATGCAACGCAGGAACGTGGACTTGCCGGAACCGGAGGAACCGAGGATCGAGATCACATCGCCGTCGCGGGCGGTCAGCGAGATGCCTTTGAGCACCTCCAGCTGTCCGTAGCGTTTGTGCAAGTTGCGGATTTCAAGCGCGGGCGTGGCCTCAGCCATGTGCGTTCCTCATATATGTTGCGCTCCTGCTGTTGGATGGCCTTCCTGGCGAGGCGGCCAAGCTAGCATAGCGTTTCAATGGCAGCCAACAGCGCTACGAGCGGTTAACGGGTGGCATGTGGCAGGTTGTCGCATCGGCACAGCAGACTGTCGCCCCATCAACAACCGAACGGGTGTTTGATCGTGCAAACCCGTGGGTGTCGCGTAAAAAAAGGCGCGATGTTGCCAGCTTTGGCGGGGTGTTGGAAGCGCTATCCGGCCGAACGTTCCGGATTCGCCCTTTTATTGTGCATCCCACACTTTTTCAGTGTGTTTCTGGTGCGCGAATTCGTCTTGAAAGTGAGTCGCAGGGTAACGCTCTGGCGAATAGCCATTAATCTCAAGGACTTGCGATGACCATCCGGTCGCGCGCAAAGCCGCGAGCCAAAAGACTTTGAAACATTTTGGCGCATTTATTGCGTGCAGAATCCGGAACGCCCTGTTGGTTTCTTTTTACGAGAAAGAACACACCAGGCAGGACGGACTGAATCGCATTCCTTGCAAAGGTAGTTTCGATGAGCAGTACCCCAAGCTCCAATGGCCTCGAACAGGGGCTCAAACCGCGTCATGTGACCATGTTGTCGATCGCCGGTGTCATCGGCGCCGGTCTGTTCGTTGGCTCCGGCCACGCCATCGCTGCCGCCGGCCCTGCCGTGCTGCTGGCTTACGCCGCCGCTGGTACCTTGGTGGTGTTGGTGATGCGCATGCTCGGCGAAATGGCCGTTGCCTCGCCGGACACGGGCTCCTTCTCGACGTACGCCGACCGTGCCATTGGGCACTGGGCGGGTTTCACCATCGGCTGGTTGTACTGGTGGTTCTGGGTGTTGGTGATTCCGCTGGAAGCCAACGCCGCTGCGACCATCCTGCACGCATGGTTCCCTGACGTCGGCATCTGGGCGTTCGCGCTGGTCATCACCATGCTCCTGACCATCACCAACCTGTTCAGCGTGAAGAATTACGGCGAGTTCGAATTCTGGTTCGCGCTGATCAAAGTGCTGGCGATCATCGGCTTCATCATCCTCGGTCTGGCGGCGATCTTTGGCTTTCTGCCGAACAGCCAGGTCAGCGGCGTTTCGCACCTGTTCGACAGCGGCGGCTTCCTGCCAAACGGTATGGGCGCGGTGCTGGGTGCAATCCTGACCACCATGTTCTCCTTCATGGGTACCGAAATCGTGACCATCGCGGCCGCGGAATCGAAGAACCCGGGCAAGCAGATCTCCAAGGCCACCAACTCGGTGATCTGGCGGATTGGCTTGTTCTATCTCGTGTCGATCTTCATCGTTGTCGCCCTGGTGCCGTGGAACGATCCTACGCTGGCCAACCTCGGTTCCTACCAGACCGTGCTTGAGCGCATGGGCATCCCGAACGCAAAAATGATCGTCGACATCGTGGTGCTGGTCGCCGTGACCAGTTGCCTGAACTCGGCGCTGTACACCTCGTCGCGCATGCTCTTCTCCCTCGGCAAGCGTGGCGATGCCCC
The DNA here is from genome assembly GCF_032613195.1 of Pseudomonas sp. P108. Lineage (NCBI taxonomy): Bacteria > Pseudomonadati > Pseudomonadota > Gammaproteobacteria > Pseudomonadales > Pseudomonadaceae > Pseudomonas > Pseudomonas sp. P108. The sequence continues at coordinate 346,755 of NZ_CP126691.1, forward strand.
GGCCATGGCGACGCGGGTGAACAAAAGCGGTACGCCTTACTGGGCGGTGATGCTGTCCACCGGCGCAGCGTTCCTGTGCACCTTCGCCAACTACGTGGCCCCGGCGGCGGTGTTCGAATTCCTGCTGGCCAGCTCCGGTGCAATCGCTCTGTTGGTGTATCTGGTGATCGCATTCTCGCAGCTGCGCATGCGTAAACAGCGTATGGCGCGCGGCGAGAAAATCGTCTTCAGCATGTGGCTGTTTCCGGGCCTGACCTACGCGGTGATCATCTTCATCGTCGCGGCTCTGACCATCATGCTGTTCCAGGAAGCGCATCGCGTAGAGATTCTCGCGACTGGCCTGCTGAGCCTGTTGGTGGTGGCAGCCGGTCTGCTGGTGGCACGCCGTCGCAAGCTGGAAAAACGTGGTGCGGTGGTGTTGAACTGATCCGTAACACGTAATGCAAAACGGCCGCTGTCAGTGATGACGAGCGGCCGTTTTTGTTTGTGAGCGTGGTTTATTCGCTCTTGTCTTCCTGCGCTTCCACCGACTTGCCATAAGCATCCAGCGCAACCCCGAAATCGGTGATGAACTGCGGTTCGCTCAGCCAAGCCTGGGCCTCTTCGATCGTTGCGCCTTCAGCCCACATGCGGTAGTCGATCAGCATGTCGGCGGCCAGGTGGGTGGCGGCCATGCCTTCGTTGTCGGCGTTTTCCATGTCCAGCAGCTCTGGATGGTCAACGATGACGAACGCCAGTTCGCGCAGCAGGGTCAGCAGCATTTCGTTGCGGCTGACGGCTTCGGCGTCGCGCATTTTGCTGAACATCGCCAGGACGTATTCCGGCACCGGCTCAGCGAGGTGGTCGAGGTCTTCGTCCTGCTCCAGCGGCTTGCGGCCGACCATACGGATTTGCTTGGCTTTGGCCTTGGCGCGTTTGGCGCGTTTCTGTTGCTTGTTCAGGGATGCCATGGGAACTCAGTTCTTCTGTTGGGTTTGTGCGGCGATCGCGTCGGACGCCGCTACATAGTCGACCTGGAAGGCCGGGGATTCGATCCACGCCAGCGCGCCGGCTTCGTCGGTTTCCTGCGACCACTGGCGATACTCGATCAGTGCGGCGAGGATGAAATCCATCGCGCCTTCTTCGCCTTCCTGCTCATAGACCAGTTCCAGCAGCGGGTCTTCGAGAAAGGCGGTGCACAGCGCTTGCTGGCTGATCTTCTCGGCGTCGATCATTTTCTTGAACAGCTCGGTCAGGTCTACCGATTCGAAATCAATGCGGTCGTCGTTCGGGTCCAGCTCGACCGGCGCCTCGGCGCGCTTGGTGCGGTTCTGCTTGGCCTTGGCTTTGGCCCGGGTGGCGCGTTTTTGCTGCTTGTTGGCGGAGGCCATGATGTGTTCCGTCGTGCGTTGAGAGGGGCTCAGCTGCGCGGGACTTGCCGCCCGGGTGTGTCGGGGGCCAGTGCACCGGTTTGCAGCCAGGTCAGAGCGATGGGCCATAGTGTGGCTTGGTATGCGCTGCGAAAAAAGGCGAAATGTCCGACTTGTTGTTCGCCGATGTCCTGCGGCTCGATACGCAGGTGGGTTTTTGCCGCGTTGTCGAAGTAACCGAGCAGGCGTTCGATGGCTGGAATCGTGCCGTAGGGATCGTCGCTGATACTGATCGCCAGAGTCTGTGCGCGGACATTGGCGAAGGGCAGGGCGCCGGTCTTTTTCATCAGCGCGCGACCACTGGGGCGCCGTTCGTAACGCGCGGCAGACGTGCTCCAGTCGCGCACAACGCCGGTCGGCGTATCTTCCAGCCAGCCGAGTCGCTTGCCGGGGAAGAAGCCGCAGAACAGCGTCAGCAACGGCATCACCACATGCCATTTGCCGAACATGCGCCAGCGATGTTCCGGCGCGTAGTCGCGCCAGTAGGCGAACTGCGCGCCGACGGTGACCAGCCGTCGGATAACCTGCCCGGACTCGCCCAGACCTGCCGCGCAACCGCCGAAGCTGTGGCCGATCACATCAATCGGCTGACCGGGAAACTCCCGTTGCGCGCGTTTGAGCATCGCTTCGAAATCGAGTTCGCCCCAGTCCGTCCATGAAGCGTTCAAGCCTTTGATCGAGGCGTGTCGCGATTCGCCAATGCCACGGTAGTCGTAGGTCATTACGTCGAAGCCGTTGGCGAACAGATAAGCCGCGAAACGCGAGTAGTGGCGACATCGCACGGATGTGGCGGCATTAATGATCACCACCGGGCGCTGAGGATCGGGTGCTGAGTGGCGCCAAGTAAAACCGCCAAGCTCATACCCGTCGGCGGCAGCATCCTTGAAGGACTCACCTTGAGCTGCAGTCAAAGTCGGCGACTTTGACTGCACATCCGGCATTACTGGCGTGTCCTCACAACTCATGACTTTGTACCTGGGCGGGTAAGTTGCCAACAATAGTCTGCGCGTCGCCCGGCAACAATCGGCAGGTTTTATTCAGTGGATTGACTGAGCAGGCGTTCCTCGATCAAGGCCTGTTCGCGATTGAGTTCTGCACGCAGTTCCTCTTCACTCGGCAGTATCGTTTTGTAACTGCTGGCGAACAGTTGCTCATTGCCCTTAAGCATTGAGTAGCGCGCCACCGAGTCGTTGCTCTCGGCAGACAGAATAATCCCGACTGTCGGCTTGTCGCCCTCGCTGCGCATGAGCTCGTCGTACATGCGCACATACATGTCCATCTGCCCGACATCACGGGCGCTGAGCTTGCCGCGTTTGAGATCAATGATTACAAAGCATTTGAGCAGGTAGTTGTAGAACACCAGATCGATGTACAGATCGACGCCGTCGGTACTGATGCGTTGCTGGCGGGCGACGAAGGAAAAGCCTTTACCCAGCTCAAGCAGAAAGCCCTGCAGATGGTCGATGAGGGCTTGTTCGAGACCGCTTTCCCTGACCTTGCCTGCTGAGGGTAGACCGAGAAATTCGAGCATGACGGGGTCGCGAATGAACTCGCGTGGGTTGCATTTCAGCGCTTCGATGTTGGTGGTGGCTTCTTCGATCACATCGGCTTTGTCGCGACTCATGAGAAGCCGCTCGTAGTAGAGCGTGAGGATCTGGCGGTCGAGGGCGCGGCTCGACCAGTTCAGGTTGGCGCATTCGTCCATGTACCAGTGGCGGGCTTTTTCATTGGTCACACCCAAAAGCCGACGATAGTGGGTCCAACTCAATTCGGAACGCACTGCGTTCCAAATTGGAAACAACTGATAAAAGCTGCGCATGTATCGCAGATTACGATCGTCAAATCCTTTACCAAACTGCGCCGTCAGATTCTTCGCCAACAACGCTAGTAACTGTTTTCCATACCCCGCACGCTGGGCTCCCTCTTGTTCAAATTCGACAATATGCCTGCCGATCTGCCAGCAGGTCTGCACTTGAATCGTATCCACCGCACGCAGCACTTTTTGCCGCGCCTGGCGAATCAGTTCGCCCAACTCCCCCAGCAATGAATCGATTTTCGGGTCTTGCGTATCAGCAGGTTTTAGCGGGCTCATTGGCTCTTCCACATCGTTGGAAACAGGCGTCAAAGCATGCCAAGAGTCGCTGCGTGGGTATGTCGGGCGAGCCGGTGAAGTCGGAAGGAAGAGGGGATTGGTATTGCAGGACGTTGCCGGTGAAAGAGGCGTCAGACAGAAAGGGTCTGTAGTCCTTTTCGTACATGCTCGTGAGTCGTGGTGATTGCAAAGCCTAGGCGCGGGTACAATCCCGCGCCTCATCTTTTGTGACGTAGGGAAGTGCTGGTTTGAAAGGGATTTTGCGTGTTGTTGGTGTTGCAGGCCTCATGTTGCAGTTGGCCGGCTGCGGAACGTTTATCGGGCGTTTGAATGACGGTTTGTCCGATGCTCAGTATTACCGAGGCGTTGATGGCAACCTTCATCTACTGGGTGTGCGTGGCGGCGGCAGCGATGGCATGCCGGCGGCGATCGTCTGTTACATGATGATTGTCTGTCCGGTCATCACCGTCGTATCCCTGCCAGTGGATGCCGCGCTGGATACGGTTCTGCTGCCGATCGATTACATCAATACGCTTTAGGTTTTCTTTGCGCGGCGTTTGCTTTTCGGCGTGTGCACGGGCTCTTGAACCTTGCGATAGATCCACACGCCGAACACACCCACCGCCAGCAGAAACACTGTGCCAACGCTCTGCCAGACAAACTCGAACCAGAACAGCCGCGGTTGCAGGGCCAGGGTGTAAGTGCTGCGCGGGCCGCGATTATTGGTGGTGATAGAGCCGGTGATCCAGCTGTCGACCAGCATCCAGATCGACAACCCGATGGCTAAAGTGATCAGTAGAGCAACGAGAACAGTCAGCCAGTAAGTCACCCGACTTGGGCGATAGGGTGGCGGATGGGGCAAGGGGATGCGCGTTTTCCTTTGGTTCATGACGCTTGTGACCTGTTTCCGGGATTGATGAACCGCGCTATCTCGCTTGCCAACTCCACTGCGCGCGGCGGGTTTTCCCTGAGCCACGTTGATACCGCGTGGTCGCAGCCTGGCAGGACGATTTTTCTCAACTGATGAGGTGCCAGGCTCTTTTCAATGGCCTCGATGACTTCGTACGGAATCGCGCTGTTGATCGCGCGAGCGCCCATTTGCTGCATCCCGGCAGACGTACCAGCGATCCCGCCAAAAGTGGTTGCCTGAAGGCCATCGTATTCGCCGATCACCAGCAAGACTTCCCCGTCGAACGTGCGCAGGAACTCCAGCGATGGCGAGTCGAGAAAACCATAAGGCACGGAAAGGGCGCTTTTGAAGGCTGGTCCAAACGGTTGCTGCCAAGCCGCCTCCGCGTACAGGGCGGGACAGAACAGCACGATGCGTCTGACTGAAGCGCGATTCGCTTGCGCTACCTTGAGCGCCAGTGCGCCCCCCAGACTGTGACCGATCACTGTGCTGAGTTCGGCGCCAAGATGATCGGCAAACTGCAAAGCCTCCTGAAGGTTCTGCGCCAGTGAAGTGTCTTCAAGGGCAACATCGGCGCTGGGGCCGTGGCCGGAAAGATTGAAGCTCAGGCTGGCAATTCCCTGCGCCTGCAAGGGATACAGAATGGCGTTGAGTCGCGAATAGTCAGAGCGAGCGCCGTGAATGGCCAGCACTTTCGGCGTTGACGCTTCTGCGGCGGAACCGGCCAATACGCGACCTTCCAGTTGGTAGCCGGCGAAGGTGTGCGCAAAGAAAAACTCAGGGCCGGTTGGCGCCTCGTCGAACTGCAACCGAGAGCGAAGTCGCGACGCGCCGGTCAGCGCCAACCGATTGATCACAAGGCAGCCAGAGTGTGCAGGACTGCAACACGCAATGGATTGGTCTCCACGCTCAGCAGCTTGATCGCCAGGGCGCAGCAGACCACGATCAACATGGGTTTGATCAAGCGTGGGCCGACGCGGACAGCGGCTCTGGCACCCAGTTGTGCACCGAGGAAAGCTGCCAGAGCCATCGCAATCGCAATCGGCCAGATGATCACGCCTTTGGTGATGAAGACTGACAGCGAGCCCAGGTTGCACGACGCGTTGGCCAGTTTGGTGAAACTCATGGCCCGCATCATGCCAAGCCCGCAGAGCAGCACGAAACCGACGATAAAGAACGAGCCTACGCCCGGGCCGAAGATACCGTCGTAGAAGCCCAGGATCGGCGCCACGGTGAACGAGAACAGCAGAATGCCGATTCGCTTGCGTCGATCCTCATTGGCCAGTTTCGGCGAGAGCGCAAAGTAGATCGCCACCAGAATAAGCATGACGGGCACGCACACTTCCAGATAGCGCTTATCAATCGAACTGACCAACAGCGCCCCGCTGGCGCCACCCAGGAATGCGCAGATAACCAGGAAGCGTCCTTCGCGCCATTCAATCATTCCCTTGCGAGCGAAAGTGACAGTGGCCGAGATAGTGGCCGAAGCAGCCTGGAACTTGTTTGTGGCTATCGCACTGATCGGGTCGACACCGGCCAGAAACAGGGCAGGCAAAGTAATCAAGCCGCCACCCCCGGCAATCGCATCAAAAAAACCGGCGCAAAATGCCACAAGCGCCAACATGCCAATTACATCCCAAGCCATTACGTTTTCCCTTTTATAGTTATTGGCCAGTCATCCACATGACTGGCCATTCAACAGCCTTGCCGTGCGGTGAATATCAGCCCTGTATCAGCAGCGGATCGTCTGAAATGACAATCGGAGACGAGAACTTCGACAGGCCGAAGATGCGCACCAGCACACGTCGGTTGTCTTTGATGACATCGCGACAATGCAGCGCCCGGACGTTATTGATCACCATGGCCGACTCTTGCGTCAGTGTGTATTGAACCGGTGTTGCTTTACCCACGCTTTGGCAAAGTGCGGAATAAGCCTCTTTTACAAAATCCGAGGCGTTGTCGTTGACCGAAAAACGGTACGAGTTGAATCGCGCGGCGAATCCGACGTTGTCATCGAACTCCAGAATCGAAACATTGCGGCCATCCTCGCCCTTGCCGTTGACGAAAGAATCACTCCGTGTGAACTGGAAGCTGCCCGTTGTGAGTGCGAGGCATCCGGTGACGCCGATTTCATCCAGCAAGGGTGGCAATGGAATCACCGAGGTGGGCTCCAGGCTTGGATTCCATAGCGCCGACAGTATCAACGACGAGGGCGAGGGCGAATGCCCGTCCTGCGCGTTCACAGCACACCAGTACGGCGCTTCGGTGTGGGGGCCGAGGGCGAGACCGGAATGGGAGCTCAGCTCTTTGATTTCCGGTTCGTCATTGATTTTGGTCAGTCCGCCGCCCTTGAAGTTAGCGACGATTCGGACCAGTTTGCCTTCGTTGTCCATGTCGTAGGCAAAGGAGCTGTTATCCACCAGTTTCAACAGAATCTGATTGCGTGCCGCCAGACAAAGTACGTCGTAACGATTTTCCAGAGCGGCCAGCTCGGGCAGTTCATCCGGAGGGCTGGTGTCAGTGAATTTTTCCATGCCCTCAAAAATCAGCAGGGAAACGAGGCCGTCGGAGTACGCGCCAAGCAGTTCACACTGATCCTTGGAAAACGAAAACTTCAGCTCGGTCGCTGCCAGCGAGGCCTTGGACTTGGCGCCTGCGGCTTGTGGTCCGCCCATGGCTGCCAACGCTTCAGAGAAGGTGTGCAGCAGTTTTGCTTGTTGCTTATCAAAACTGAAAGTTCTGACTTCCTGTTCAACTAAAGACTCAACGGTTTTATTAGTGTGTTGTAGGACTTCGGTCATTGTTTACATCCCTGTCGTATCCGCTCCCCTTATATTTTTTGTGGGAGCTGTTGGCTGTTTCGATGCTGCAATGCGTGCCGAGCGCACGCAATGATGCGGGCGTGGGCGAGTTGATACAGGTTTGGTTTTTTCAGGAGGGCACAGGGCGCTGTGACGCGACAGTTCAAACAAATGCTGAATGCCTGGTCAGTGTTTGCTGTCGCTTGCCTGACAGCTGAAACAACAGCAGATGACCTGCGCTGAGGTCTTGTCCTCCATGACAACTTTTTGATGGGTGTTAGTTCTGCGAGCGTTCCTGCTCGCAGACGCAACTGTCCGGGTGCCTGCAACAACCTCGGTAGATTCCCGATGCTGGAGGGCGCGGAGTGCGTTAATTGGGTGATGCGTTAAATGCTGATCGTCAGGGCTGAAGTGCCCGGCGATTATTCCGGGCAGTCAACAATGACCTGCCGGAAAAGCTGACGGAGCCTAACATCAAAATAATGGCCAGCAAAAGCACTGCAAGAGGGGGTGAGGGACGGCTTATCAAATCGCAGGCATAAAAAAACCCTGAATCTTGCGATTCAGGGTTTTCGGTATTTGGTGCCCAGAGACGGAATCGAACCGCCGACACGGGGATTTTCAATCCCCTGCTCTACCGACTGAGCTATCTGGGCAACGGGGCGCATTAAAAGGGTTTTTCGGATTTACGTCAACGACTTTTTTAAAATTTCTTAAATTAATTCCGTCGCTTACGATCCGACCCCCGATTTTGCAGGTTTTACTCTGCAGGCGGAACGTAGCCTTCGGCCTTGGCGTATTCCTCGCCGGAGAAGTACTTGTCCATTTCGCCCTGAAGATATTTGCGGTCTTCGGCGTTCATCATGTTCAGACGCTTTTCGTTGATCAGCAGGGTCTGGTGTTTCTGCCAGTCAGCCCAGGCCTTGGCCGAGACGTGGTCAAAAATGTCCTGACCTTTGGCGCCCGGGAAAGGGGCGCGTTCCAGCGCGGGCAGTTCTTCTTTGTACTTGCGGCACATTACGGTGCGGGTCATGGCGACACTCCTGCATTCAAGACGGCGGCCGCGCGTTCGAGCAAGGTTTTGACCGGGGCGGCGAGGCCCAGGCGCGGCGGGGTGGCGAGGTTATACCAGAGCCAGTCGGCCTCGGCCACGTGATGGGCGGCCTCCTGCACCTGAACCAGCCAGGGTTCGATGGACAACTGGAAATGGCTGAAGGTGTGGACAAGGCTCGGCAGCGCCTGCTGCTCGCCCATGGTCAGCGAGTGCTGAGCGGCGAGATGTTGCAGGTCGTCGAGGTCATCGAGTTCCGGCAGGCTCCACAGACCGCCCCACAAACCCGTCGAAGGGCGGCGGTAAAGCAGAATCGCGCCGTCGCCGTTGGCGAGCATCGGCATCAGCGTGCGCTTCTGCGGGATCGTTTTGCGCGGCTTGGGGATCGGGTAGCGGGTTTCGAGGCCGAGCATGTGCGCCTCGCAACCCCGTTCCAACGGACACAGCAGACAACTCGGCTTGCTGCGCGTGCAGAGCGTGGCGCCGAGATCCATCATCGCCTGTGTGTAGGCGTTGACCCGATCGTGCGGCGTAAAGCGCTCAGCGTTGGCCCAGAGCTGTTTGGCGACCTTCGGCTCGCCGGGGTAGCCCTCTTGCGCGGTAAAGCGTGCCAGCACGCGCTTGACGTTGCCGTCGAGGATCGGCGCACGCAGGCCCATGCTGATGCTCGCGATGGCGCCAGCGGTGGACAGGCCAATGCCCGGCAGATCGGTGAGCTTTTCAACGTCACGCGGAAACTCGCCGCCGTACTGGCTGACGACGATTTTTGCGGTCTTCTGCAGATTGCGCGCACGGGTGTAGTAACCCAGCCCCGTCCACAGGTGCAGCACTTCGTCTTCCGGCGCTTCGGCCAGTGCTTCTACCGTTGGCAGCGCGGCCATGAAACGGTCGAAATAGTTGAGCACGGTGCTGACCTGGGTTTGCTGCAACATGATCTCCGACACCCACACCCGATACGGGTTGATGTCCTGCTGCCAAGGCAGATCGTGGCGGCCGTGGCGGTCGAACCAATCCAGCACCGCCGTGGAAAATTGCTCCGCTCTCATCGCTTGAACAGCCCCTTCAATGCGTTTTTCAGTTCCGGGCTGACCTTGTCACCGAGTTTCTCGTCGATCTTCTCACTGAGCTTGTCGCCGGCCAGTTTGGTCGCGACCTGACCGAGGCGATCGTTGTCGACGCGGCAGGCTTTGGCGCCCAATTCGAGCGGGCCACGGCAGCGCAGCGGCCATTCGACTCCGACGAATTTTTCGCCGACCTGACACGCCGGATCCGGCATGGCGCTGGTGTCGCCTTCGACGATGATGCCGACGCGGTAATCCATGCCGAGCACACGCAGGTCGATGTCGCCGTCACCGTTGACGGTCATGCCGGGGATGCGCACTTTCAGATCCGGGTTGCTGGCGACGCCGTTGCGGAAGGTCAGGTTGCCCTTGAGTTCCTGGAACGGTGTGTCCTTGCCGCGTGGCTCGCCGCTGAGGGTTTTGCGATTGAGCGTGGCGATGCCTTTGCACAGTTGCTGTTCAAGGTTGGCGTTGAGCAGCACGCCGTTGTTGATCACGAAACTGGCGTTGCCGTTGAGGGTGTCAATCAGCGCCTGCTGGCTGTTGCCGCTGCCGGTCACGTTGCTGGTCAGGGTCACCAGACCTTTGACCGGCGGATTCTTGCCTTGGCTTTCGAGAATTTTTTCAACAGGCACGCGGTTGAGTCTGGTCTGCAAATTCAGCACGGGTGCGTTCGGACGCACATCGAGGGTGCCGTTGGCTGCAAAACCACCGTTGTACAACTCGCCGCTCAGGTTGGTCAGGGTCAGCAAGCCGCCCTGGCCGGTAGCCTTGAGCGCTGCGTTCTGGATCGGCAGTTTGTCGAGGGTCAACTGGCCGAAGGTCAGGTCGGCGTCCACGTCGAGTTTGGCCAGGCGTTCAACCGGCAACAGGCGCTCGGTGCTCCAGGCGGTTTTGCTTGGTTTGTCCGGCAGAGGCGTGGAGCCCGCGCCGGCCATGGCATCGGCTTCAGTGCTGGCAACTTCGGCCTGACGCACCTGCGTGGCGCTATTGGCCTGCGCCGATTTTGGCGGCAGGTAACGGTCAGCGTTGAACGTGTCAGCCTTGAGGATCGCGCGCAGTGACTGCTTGGCGAAGTCTTCGACGGCGATGCGACCGCTGAAGCTGCTGTCGTCGAGTTTCAGGTTGATGTTGTCGAGTGCGATGCTGGTCGGCGTGGCGGCCACACGGCTGACCAGTTCGACCTTGCTCAGACTGCCTTCGGCCATGGCCGGGAGTTTCTGACCGATGCTGTCGACAAATTTCGCTAGGTCGAACTGGGCGATGGAGATGCCGCCGGTAATCTGCGGCGTCTTGTCGAGGTCGTTGACTTTCAGTTCGCCCAAGGCACGCAATTGGTTGGCAGAGATCTTGATACCAGTCCATTCGGCGACGTTCGCCGCTTTATCCAGTAATAACTGCCCCTGGGCGGCAAAGGTCATGGTCTTGCCTTGTAGCGGGTCGCCAGCCAGTTCGCCGGACAGCTTCAGGTCTTCCAGCTTGTAGCGTTGCAGGGCGCGTTCAATGCGCAGTTCGCCGGTGAGCTCGGTACGCACGCGCAGCACGGGTTGATTGGTGCCGAGGAATGCGGTGGCTTTTACCGGGATATTGGTCGAATCGTGTACCGGGCCGGTGCTCAACTGGATGCTTTCGGCGCTGAACTGCTTGCCGGTCTTCTCGTCGTTGTACTCAACGCGGGCGTTGTTGACAGTCAGGCTGTCGATATCGAGGCGGATCGGCTGCGGTGGTTTTTCCACCGCAACAGGAGCTTCGCTGGCCGGTTGGCCAGCCGTAGCGGCTGGCGGCGTTGCACCCGCCGGGGCAGGCACCTTGCCGATGTCTTCCCAGTTGCCATGGCCGTCCTTGTCGCGATTGAGGCGCAGGTTCAGACCTTCGACGCGCACGTCGCTCATTTGCACTTCACGGCGCAGCAGCGGTAGCACGCGCACGGACAGGCCGAGCATCTGCAAGTCGGCGAACGGTTCGGCAGGTTTGATCAGGGTGGCGACGCTGGCCTCGTGCAATTCCAGGCCAAGCCATGGGAACAGGCTCCAGCCGATATCGCCATTGAGCGTCAGCTCGATGTGGGCCTTGTCGCGGGCAATCTGGCGAATCTCGTCTTTGTAGTCGTTGGGATCGAAGAGGTGGGTCAGGGCAAAACCTGCCGCCACAATGATCAGCAACAACCCGAGAAGTACCAGACCCAGGATTTTGCCGAACGCTTTCATGGGCGAGTCCTTGTAATTAGTCGAATTCGTAATTTAGCCGGGGAGTATAGCGCTGCAACCGCCCGGTTCGCTGTGACGTCATGTTGCCAGGACCTCCAGCGGCACCTGCAACCTGGCGGCGAGTGCCTGAGCTTCAAAATGCCCTTCAGGCGCCAGCAGACGCAGTTCGGCCCCCGCTTGCGACGCCATTTTCTGCGCTTGGTTCACCAGCCGTTCGGCTACCCCACGGCGACGGGTAACTTTTCGTACGCATAAATGGGACAAGTACCAAACGTTGTGGTGCCTTTGCAGAAGCGCTGCGCCAAGCAGGCGATCATTGAAGCGTCCGGCAATCAGAGTCCCGTCCGCGAGGGCGCTTTCAATCAGTTCAGCCTCCCCGGAAAACGGCGCAAACAGCCATTCTGGCGCATCGCGATAGATCTTCTGCAAATCCTGCTGATCCTGATAACTGGCGTCTTTCACGGCTTCAACAACGATCGGCATGGCGTTTTCCTGAGTGGTACGAGAACAGATGACATAAAAAAGGTGATATCAGTTTGGTTTTTCTGTCACGTGCAAATGGTAACCTTCGCCCGTTCGTCCGTCCTTCTGCGACTTAACGTCGCGCCTTCAAGGAGCTTCACCCAAAAAAACGGTCATGCCTGCGTGCATAAAGGCCGGGGGTGAACAGTGGCTGGCGAACCATACTAATAATTGGGGGATACACAATGAGCACGAGCATCACGGCGGACGGCCTCAGAGCCGACCAGCCCGCGTTCCTGTCCAAGGAACGCATCATCGCCAAGCCCGGTTTCAACCGTTGGCTAGTCCCACCGGCCGCTCTGGCCATCCACCTGTGCATCGGCATGGCCTACGGCTTCTCGGTGTTCTGGTTGCCGCTGTCCAAGGCGCTGGGCGTTACCGCTCCGGTGGCTTGTGCACCGGACATGAGCTTCATCGCACAAGTGTTCTCGTCGCAATGCGACTGGCCGATCTCGATGCTCGGCTGGATCTACACGCTGTTCTTCATCTTCCTCGGCTGCTCGGCAGCGATCTGGGGTGGCTGGCTGGAACACGCCGGGCCACGCAAGGCTGGCGTGGTATCGGCACTGTGCTGGTGTGGCGGTCTGCTGATCTCGGCGCTGGGTATTTATACCCATCAGATCTGGCTGATGTGGATCGGCTCCGGCGTGATCGGCGGTATCGGTCTGGGTCTGGGCTATATCTCGCCAGTATCGACCCTGATCAAGTGGTTCCCGGACAAGCGCGGCATGGCCACCGGCATGGCAATCATGGGCTTCGGTGGTGGCGCGATGGTCGGTGCACCGCTGGCAACCGCGCTGATGAGCCACTTCGGTTCGGCTGAAGGCGTTGGCGTCTGGCAGAGCTTCGTGGCCATGGCCGCGATCTACTTTGTGTTCATGATCGGTGGCGCACTGTCGTACCGCGTGCCACCAACCGGCTGGAAACCGGAAGGCTGGACCGCTCCGGCGAAAAAGGCTTCCAACTCGATGATCACTCATCGCCATGTGCACGTGAATGTGGCGTGGAAAACCCCGCAATTCCGTCTGGTCTGGCTGGTGCTGTGCCTGAACGTTTCTGCTGGTATCGGCATTCTCGGCATGGCTTCGCCACTGCTGCAGGAAGTGTTCGGTGGCAAGTTGTTGGGTGTTGACGTGCCATTCGGTCAGCTCGACGCCGGGCAACTGGCTTCGATCGCCGCGATCGCTGCCGGTTTCACTGGTCTGCTGAGTCTGTTCAACATCGGTGGTCGCTTCTTCTGGGCCTCGTTCTCGGACTACCTGGGCCGCAAAAACACCTATTTCGTGTTCTTCGCCCTGGGTTTTGCCCTGTACGCGCTGATTCCGAACATGGGTCACCTGGGCAACGTTGCGCTGTTCGTGGCGGCGTTCTGCATCATTCTGTCGATGTACGGCGGTGGTTTTGCCACTGTGCCGGCGTATCTGGCCGACCTGTTCGGTACTCAGATGGTCGGTGCAATCCACGGTCGTCTGCTGACGGCGTGGGCGGCGGCTGGCGTGCTCGGTCCCGTGCTGGTGAACTACCTGCGTGAATATCAGCTGAGCATCGGCGTTGAACGCGCTGCCGCTTACGACATCACCTTGTACATCCTCGCCGGCCTGCTGGTGTTGGGCTTCCTGTGCAACCTGATGGTGCGTCCGGTGGCCGACAAGTACTTCATGACTGACGCTGAGCTGGCTGCCGAACAGGCGCTGGGCCACGACAAGGGTGCTGACGCCAGCACCGTTCTGGAGTGGAAAGCGGCGCCGGGCAGCAAGCCGCTGGCAATCGCTGCCTGGCTGGCTGTAGGTATTCCGTTGGCGTGGGGTGTGTGGGTGACCCTGCAGAAGACGGCGGTACTGTTTCACTAAGGTGTTAGCTGAATAAACACCGAACCTGTGGGAGCGAGCCTGCTCGCGAAGACGGAATATCAGTCAACTTAATTGTTGGCTGACCCACCGCATTCGCGAGCAGGCTCGCTCCCACATTTGTTTTTGCGCTGCCTGTAATGGCTTGTATGGACATGTCTACCCGCGACAGCCGGGGGTTCTATCCGTCAGCCATCTCACCTCTCGTGTTTCTGTTTCGGCCCCGCGTGCCTATAATGGCTGCCTTTTTCGCCCAATGATTTTGCGGAGCTGGTGATGGCCGAACGTAAGGCGTCTGTCGAGCGCGACACTCTGGAAACCCAGATCAAAGCCTCGATCAACCTTGATGGCACCGGAAAGGCCCGATTCGATATCGGTGTTCCTTTTCTTGAGCACATGCTGGATCAGATCGCCCGTCACGGGTTGATCGACCTGGATATCGAATGCAAGGGCGATCTGCATATCGACGACCACCATACGGTGGAAGACGTCGGTATCACCCTTGGCCAGGCATTTGCCAAAGCCATTGGCGATAAAAAAGGCATCCGTCGCTACGGTCATGCCTACGTGCCGCTCGATGAAGCGCTGTCGCGCGTCGTCATCGACTTCTCCGGTCGTCCAGGCCTGCAGATGCACGTGCCGTACACCCGCGCTACCGTGGGCGGCTTCGACGTTGACCTGTTCCAGGAATTCTTCCAGGGCTTCGTCAACCACGCGCTGGTCAGCCTGCACATCGACAACCTGCGTGGCACCAACACCCACCACCAGATCGAAACCGTGTTCAAGGCTTTCGGCCGCGCGCTGCGCATGGCCGTCGAGCTGGATGAGCGCATGGCCGGGCAAATGCCATCGACCAAAGGCGTTCTGTAATGCAGACGGTTGCAGTTATCGATTACGGCATGGGTAACCTGCACTCGGTGGCCAAGGCCCTCGAGCACGTCGGCGCCGGCAAGGTGCTGATCACCAGCGATGCTGCGGTGATTCGCGAAGCTGACCGCGTGGTGTTCCCCGGTGTTGGCGCGATTCGCGATTGCATGGCGGAGATCCGTCGCCTCGGCTTCGATTCGCTGGTGCGTGAAGTCAGTCAGGATCGTCCGTTCCTCGGTATCTGTGTCGGCATGCAAGCGTTGCTCGACACCAGCGAAGAGAACGACGGCGTCGACTGCATCGGCCTGTTCCCGGGCGCGGTGAAGTTCTTCGGCAAAGACCTGCATGAAGACGGCGAACACCTGAAAGTCCCGCACATGGGCTGGAACGAGGTGAAGCAGAAGGTCAGCCACCCGCTGTGGCATGACATTCCGGACATGGCGCGTTTTTACTTCGTGCACAGCTACTACATCGCTGCCGCCAATGCGCGGCAAGTGGTTGGCGGCGGTCACTACGGCGTCGATTTCGCTGCAGCGCTGGCCGACGGCTCGCGTTTCGCCGTGCAGTTCCACCCGGAGAAGAGCCATACCCATGGCCTGCAATTGCTGCAGAACTTCGCCGCGTGGGACGGTCGCTGGTAAATGGCTGCCAAGAAGTCCAGACCGCCGATCCTGACCCTCACTCCCGAACAGGAGAACGAGGCCAATCGCAAGATCCAACGGTTCATGGAAGACCGTTTCGAACTCGACCTGGGTTCGTTCGAAGCGGCGGAAATTCTTGAACTGTTTACCCGCGAAATTGCTCCGCACTATTACAACAGGGCGATTTTCGATGTGCAGACCCACCTCAAAGAGCGGTTTGAAAGCATCGAAAGCGACCTGTGGGCGCTCGAAAAAAACTGATTTCCGAGCCAAGCTGAACATTCAAATTTGAAGGTTTGCCAGATGCTGATTATTCCCGCTATCGATCTTAAAGACGGTGCCTGCGTACGTCTGCGCCAGGGCCGCATGGAAGATTCCACAGTGTTCTCCGATGACCCGGTGAGCATGGCTGCCAAGTGGGTGGAGGGCGGTTGCCGCCGTCTGCATCTGGTCGATCTGAACGGTGCGTTCGAAGGCCAGCCAGTCAACGGCGAAGTCGTCACCGCAATCGCCAAGCGCTACCCGACATTGCCGATCCAGATCGGTGGCGGCATCCGTTCGCTGGAAACCATCGAACACTACGTCAAGGCTGGCGTCAGCTACGTGATCATCGGCACCAAAGCCGTTAAAGATCCGGCGTTCGTCGCTGAAGCGTGCCGCGCGTTCCCGGGCAAGATCATCGTCGGTCTGGATGCCAAAGACGGTTTTGTCGCCACCGATGGCTGGGCTGAAATCAGCACCGTGCAGGTCATCGATCTGGCCAAGCAGTTTGAAGCCGACGGCGTGTCCTCGATCGTTTATACCGACATCGCCAAAGACGGCATGATGCAGGGCTGCAACGTACCGTTCACCGCTGCGCTGGCCGCCGCCACCAAGATTCCGGTGATCGCGTCCGGCGGTATCCACAATCTGGGTGACATCAAGTCGCTGCTCGACGCCAAGGCGCCAGGCATCATCGGCGCCATCACTGGCCGGGCGATTTACGAAGGCACCCTCGACGTCGCCGAAGCGCAAGCTTTCTGCGATTCGTACCAAGGCTGAGGACTGACCATGGCGCTGGCCAAACGCATCATCCCTTGCCTGGACGTGGACAACGGCCGGGTCGTCAAAGGTGTGAAGTTCGAAAACATCCGCGACGCCGGTGACCCGGTGGAAATCGCTCGTCGCTACGACGAGCAGGGTGCCGACGAGATTACCTTTCTCGACATCACCGCCAGCGTCGATGGCCGTGACACCACGCTGCACACCGTCGAGCGCATGGCCAGTCAGGTGTTCATCCCGCTGACCGTCGGCGGTGGCGTGCGTACCGTGCAGGACATTCGCAATCTGCTGAATGCCGGCGCGGACAAGGTGTCGATCAACACTGCGGCCGTGTTCAACCCGGAATTCGTTGGCGAAGCAGCGCAGCATTTTGGCTCGCAATGCATCGTCGTCGCCATCGACGCGAAGAAGGTTTCTGGCCCGGGTGAAACCCCGCGCTGGGAAATCTTCACCCACGGCGGGCGCAAGCCAACCGGCCTCGACGCGGTCGAGTGGGCGAAGAAAATGGAAGGCCTCGGTGCCGGTGAAATCCTGCTGACCAGCATGGATCAGGACGGCATGAAAAACGGTTTCGACCTCGGCGTGACTCGCGCAATCAGTGATGCGCTGGGCATTCCGGTGATCGCGTCCGGTGGTGTCGGCAACCTGCAGCATCTGGCCGATGGCATTCTCGAGGGCCATGCCAGTGCGGTGCTGGCGGCGAGTATTTTCCACTTCGGCGAATACACCGTGCAGGAAGCCAAGGCCTATATGGCGCATCGCGGGATCGTGATGCGTTAGATGGTCGTCGGTGCTGTGGCGGACTTCGCGTCGAGCGAGACCCGCCACATGATTCATTCTGCTATCCGGGATTGCGTAGGGTGCAGGTGATCAGTCCGAACCTCTGAAACACTCAGGTTTCGATCCATCGTGTAACTGCATAGCGTCAATGGCAGCGCCTGAACGGGGGTGTAAAACCCGTCGTCGACTTTGCTGTAGTGCTCAGGATTGATCTCGGAGCAATTGGTTTCTTCTGCCGGGCCCGTGTAGATCTGGGTCCAGAGATTGCGATCTGCCTCTTCACGGTACTTTATAAAAAGATAATTTCCGTCTGGCTCAATGGTGAGCGTCGGCGCGGGTAGTTGCATCGGAACGGGCGTTACGACTCTTGCTGCGAGGATTTGGGCGTTTCCAAGCAGTCGGCTATCGGCTTGTTGATCGATTGAGTTCACGCCAATCAAGCATAAATAATGCAGTCCGGCTTCTCGGCCAATCTCTGATTGCACTTTTGCGCTGGTTGTACTGATTCGGTCGCTGTAGTTGTCAGGTGAATAACAAGCCTGTGCATCACGAACAGTCTTGAAGCGATAGAACTCGGTACTCATGGAAAAATTGATATCCCACTTGGGTGTTGGTTGGCTGGTGCTGGTGGGCGCTTTGTGCAGTCCGATATCTGTAATTGCTCTTGAGTTTGATCTGAGCTGAAAGTTTGAGTTTGGAGTGAGTGCGCAGTTTTCTGTGTCGAGACGGAATGTTCCATTGGCGAAACAACCAGTCAGATAGTCGACAGGAAAACTTTGGCTCGCCTGATGCGGCAATAGAGATGGTGTCTTTTTATCGCCACACAGACCATGCCAGAAACACAAGTCATCCGAAGGAATACCGTAAGTAGTGCCGGATAATATGCCGGTCACTTGTCCCGTTTCAGCATCGATCACCGGGGCGCCCGATGAGCCAGGCTCAATTCCTTTGCAGTTCTGCTTTTGGTAGTCGGTGTGAATGTTCAAATACTTGATCAGGGTGGTGTGGGTCGGCTCTTGTGTGCAGGTCGAAAGCCTTAGGCCGGCTGCATTGGCGGGCGCGCTTACCAGGTTCACCTGACTGACGTTGCGGGGCGCTGCCGCCGCGAGCTTGAGTGGGGTTATTCCGTCTTTCAGCAGGCTGTCCAGTGAGGTGCCTAACTGCAATATTGCGATATCCGTACTGGCGAAACTGGCCCAGTTGACCTTGTCGATGTCATAACGCTTGGCGCCTGCGAGCGTGTCATGGAAAAAATTGAACTGCATCTGACCTTGATAAGCAATGTCAGCAATTGTGCCGACTCTGATGGAAGTGCAGTGCGCATTGGTCATTACGTAAGCAGGCCCGTTTGCTTCTTTACCTGTTCCGCGAGTATCGAGCAGGAATGCGCTGCAATAAGGCCTATCGTCTTTGAAAATCTTGCCAACACCGTTCCAGTGATTGAAGTCGCCACCCGCGTTACTTAGCAGAATTGCTTCCGGCGCTTCGGCTGTAGTGCCTGCGCAGGAGATTAAGGGAAGTGCCAGTGCTATTGTTGAGCACGCAAAAAATATTCGGACTTTATTAGTCATGATCAATCCTTGACCGTATTTCAGGAATTAATGGAGCAGCTGTGTTTCGCAGGTGAGTTTAATTCGTTGTGCTGTTCGGTATGTGCTGGCTAATGTGACTTGTTGTGAGTGCTGTTATCTGCAAGTTAAAAGTGTGAGGTCGGTGAATGCCGCAGGCATCTCTGATACGGCTGAAAACTGTTCTTTCGCATGCTCTTTTTTTGATTCTTCAGCACGTGCTGGTGCTTTTTAATCGGGTCAGGATGGAAAACCATACAGGCCAGTGGACAGCATGGCGCACCCAAGGCACTCTTGGGCACGCCATGGATTTCGGTAGCCCGACATGATCAAACGCCTGCTTCTTGTTCTCGCCAGCACATCAATGTTGCTCATCAACACTGTCCGCGCCGAAAACAGTCCCGACACCGATCTGGTGCTCCTCACCGAAAACTTCCCGCCCTACAACATGGCGAAAGATGGCAAGAACTTCGCCAAAGGCGAAAACATCAACGGCATCGCCGCCGACATCGTCCGCGAGATGTTCAAGCGTGCTGGTATCACCTACAGCCTGACGTTGCGTTTCCCATGGGAGCGCGTCTACAAACTCGCTCTGGAAAATCCTGGGTACGGCGCCTTCGTGATGGCGCGCCTGCCGGATCGCGAAAAACTCTTCAAATGGGTCGGCCCGATCGGTCCGGACGACTGGATCATGCTGGCCAAGGCTGACAGCAAGATCACCCTCGAAACCCTCAATGACGCGCGCAAGTACAAAGTTGGCGCCTACAAGGGCGATGCAATTGCCGAGACATTGGCCAAACAAGGCCTGAAGCCGATCGTGGTGCTGCGTGATCAGGACAACGCGAAGAAACTGGTCAATGGCCAGATCGACCTGTGGGCCACCGGTGATCCTGCCGGACGCTATCTGGCACGGCAGGACGGTGTCACCGGCCTCAAAACGGTGTTGCGCTTCAACAGCGCGGAACTGTATCTGGCGCTGAACAAGGACGTCTCCGACGACGTCGTTGCGAGGCTTCAGGCCGCGCTGGATCAGCTACGCAAAGAAGGCGTGGTGGACGAGATCATGGGGCGCTATCTGTAGCGCTCACGACGTCCTGCTCAGTCGATGCAGGGGTGGGTGTTTGCTCCATTTCGGCAATATCTACGGGCGTTTCTGTTGCGACCGGCTGCGTGGCAGGGACAATGTTTTCGGGTACCTCGGATGTGTATTGGCTGATGTGCAGGCTGCTGCCGGCGGTATAGCTGAAAAGGTTTGCCACGGCTGTGCCGTCGGCACGCAGCAGTCCGTAGTCGCTTTGAATCAGATAGGCCGCCACTGACTTTCCGCCGTCGACCACCGCGACGACTTCAATGGCCGCCGTGTTGAGCCATTCGTTCGAGTGCATTTCGCATTGTGTGAACTCATGCCCCAGCCTTGCCGAAAACAGGAAAGGAGTGCGCACATTGGTTTGCCATTGGGCTCCAAACTCGACTGAAGTGCTGTTGGTAAATGCGCGCAGGCCGTCGGTCCGCTGCTCGCGGTACGCCGTCCAGCGAAATGTCTGGCTGGTGCTTTCGCTGTTGTGAGCATGACCGACAAGCACGTATTTATCGGTGCGCTGCAGTGTATAGAACGGCGACGTGTGCAGTTGCTCAAGGGGGGCCAGCAGCGGGTCCTTCACCGTGAACCACGGTAGGCTGGCCATGAAGGTAGGTTGTTGCGGCAGGTCCAGTGCAGTCGGTGTTATCCCGCAAAGCAAAGGTGCCACAGGCCGTGGATTGATGATGAGCGGAATCTGCAGACGCAGCGAGTGGACCCGAAGATCCGCCGGTTTCGAATAACCATTGAATCCCACGAAAGTGCCGGGAGCCAGGTAGATCTCACCGGATGCTGCTGCTGGTGGCAGCGCGCCCCAGGCGCTGATGCTTTGTCGTGCGCCGCTGCCCTTGTCGTTCCACAGTGGGTCGCTGGTGCTCGAGGCAATCACCAGATCGGCGCGAACACAGCGAATCGAATTGAGCGAGGGTTTTTCGTGACCGTTGGAGCATACCGATCCCAGTGCCACGTACCCTGCGGGCGGAATCGGGCGCCAGACAGCGCCGTCCTTTTTCGATCCCGAACCGGAATCCCGCCAGATCAACTCAAAATCATCGGGGCTGCGCAAGGCTTTACCTTTGCCAGCGTCGACACTGGGCGTCGGCGATTCGCACACCACGGCCACCACTTTGTTGCCATTGATGTTGCCCAGACCTGGCGCAACCACGTCGCCCAGCGGGAAGTAACCGGGAAGCAAATCGGGGGCGGGAGTGGGGCGCCAGAACGCAGCAGGCTTGGCTCGCGAACCATCGGTATCCCACATGCGCAGAAATTCGCTCGTGAAATTGATCAGCAGGTTGTCGAGCCTGATCGGTTCCATTTGCCTGGCAGGCAATGGAGTAGTGTCAGTTGTGGTCATAGTCATTCCTGATAGTAAAAAACGACTCGGGGTGAGTCGCGACCTGTTGCAGGTCTTACTATCCGGAAAGGGCGAGGGTTTCTTGCGGTAACTATGTATGAGTCAATGTGACCGGGTATTACCGATAGATGCCGTCTTTACCATGCCCGAGCATGGCGCGATTGCTGCGCAGGCTGATCATCTGTCTGATATCGATCCACTCGATTCCCTGAGCTTTCAGCTTCGGCAGTTCGCGCTCCAGCACTGCCAATGTCTGTGGATACGGGTGCCCGATCATCACCGCCGAACCCTGTTTGTGCGCCAGGTTGATCGCCGTCTGCAACTGTGCGGAGATCGCTGCTTCAGTGCGTTCGTCATCCAGAAACACATCCCGCGACACACTCGCCAGATCGATCTTCTGCGCCTGCTGCGCGGCGACAGTCTGTGCGCTGGTGCGGCTGTCGACGAAGAACTTGTGCCGGCGCTGCAATTCGCCCATCAACCACGCCATCGCCACGGGTTGCGCGGTCATGCGGCTGCCCATGTGGTTATTGATGCCAGCGGTGTAGGGGACCATTTTGAACGCCGCGTTAAGGCGTTTTTCCAGCTCTTCGATCGGCAGTTCCGGATGCCAGGCATAAGGCCCGGTGGCGGGGTCCATCGGCATGTGCAGGATGACGATCTTGCCGGCGCGATGGGCTTCGCGGGCAAATTCAGTGGCGTGCGGGGTATCAGGCATGATCGCCGTGGTCACCGGGCCGGGCAGGGCCAGCACGCGGCGATCCCGGGGCAGGTTCTGCCCCAGGTCGTCGATGATCAGTGTCAGGTAGGCTTTGTGTGGTTTGGTGCTGGCGGGCTCTGCATGAACAGCACCCGCCAGACAGCACAACAGAACGAAGACGAAACGCAAAGACATCCTCAACGGCCGGACGTGATGCTCAGCCCTTTGAGCAGGCTCAAGGCCTGGGCCAATTGGTAATCGTCATCCTGCGGCATGGCCTTGGCCTTGCTGCCAGACCCGGTCGGTTTGTCCGCGCCGCCGTTGCCGTTGCCCAAGTGACCTTGCAGGTCGGCTTCCTTGAAGTATTCGCCATCGGCCTCGCTGGTGATCTTGGCCTTGCGTACTTCGATGTCCGGGACAATGCCCTGAGCCTGGATCGAGCGGCCATTCGGCGTGAAGTACAACGCGGTGGTGATCTTCAGTGCGCGGTCGTTGTTCAGCGGCAGCACGGTTTGCACCGAGCCTTTGCCGAAACTGGTAGTGCCCATGACTACCGCACGTTTCTGATCCTGCAGGGCACCGGCGACGATTTCCGAGGCCGAGGCGCTGCCACCGTTGATCAGCACCACCATCGGCACCGCTTCGCTTTCGTCTTTGCCGGTGGCCGAGAAGCGCAGTTCGGAGTTGGCGATCCGGCCTTTGGTGTAGACGATCAGGCCTTTGGTGATGAAGTGGTCGACCACCTCCACCGCTGCCTGCAACACGCCGCCCGGGTTGTTGCGCAGGTCGAGGATGATGCCGTTGAGTTTCTTGCCGTTGTCCTTGCGCATCTTCGCCAGGGCCTTGGAGACCTCATCGCCGGTCTTGACCTGGAACTGGGTGATGCGGATGTAGCCGTAGCCCGATTCAAGCAGCTGTGCCTTGACGCTCTTCACCTGAATCACCGCGCGTGCCAGCGTCACGTCGAACGGCGTGCCGCCATCGCGTACCAGCGTCAGGGTGATTTTCTGACCGATCTTGCCGCGCATCTTGTCGACAGCTTCGGTCATGGTCTGGCCGCGCGTCGGCTGGCCGTTGATCTTGACGATGAAGTCGCCGGCCTGGATACCGGCCTTCGACGCCGGGGTGTCGTCGATTGGTGAAACGACTTTGATGAAACCGTCTTCGGCGCCGACTTCGATGCCCAGGCCGCCGAACTCACCGCTGGTGCTTTCCTGCAGCTCGGTGAAATCTTCAGGGCCCAGGTAGGCCGAGTGCGGGTCAAGGTTGCTGAGCATGCCTTTGATCGCGTTTTCCAGCAGGGTCTTGTCGTCCACCGGCTCGACGTAAGCGGCTTTGATCCGGTCCATGACCTCGGCAAAGGTGCGCAACTCTTCCAGCGGCAGCGGTGCCTTGGAGGTTGCGGCTGTGCCTGCCGGAGCGACGGCCGGGGCCGGTTGCGCGGCGAACGCCAGAGGCGCGCCGATCACCAGAGCGATCGTCAGGGCCAGCGAGGTAAGGCGGGACAAATGCAGCATGTCGAACGAACTCCTTAATTAGGCGGTGCGCTTATCCTTGCGCACGACACCATTGCGCCGGATCACTCGGGTGACCCTGCTGACGAATTGCGAAATACAGCGCTGATGTGTCCTGGCCGCCACTGTTTCCGACAGTGGAGATGGACTCACCGGCTTTAACCACATCACCGGCCGACTTGAGCAGCGTCTGGTTGTGACCGTAAAGACTCAGAAAACCGTTGCCGTGGTCGAGGATCACCAGCAGCCCGGCGCCGCGAAGCCAATCGGCGAACACTACGCGCCCCCCGTGTACGGCATGCACCTGGCTGCCGGCAGAGGCGCTGATCATCACGCCGTCCCACTTGGTGCGGGCGTCGTCGCCACGGCTTTCGCCGAAGCGTGCCAATAGTCGACCATCAACCGGCCACGGAAGTTTTCCCCGGGTTGCAGCAAAAGGGCCACCGAAGGTCTCGCCGCTGCTGGACACCAGCGCGCCGGGAGTAGATTTGACTGGTTTCCGTGGGGCGTCGCTGTTTTCAGCCTGCGCCTCACGCAAGCGCTTTTTTTCCGCTTCCTGCTGGGCGATCAGCGCTTTCTGCCGCGCTTCTTCTGCCTCACGGGCCTGGCGGGCCAGGGTTTCTTCAATGGTTTTAAGGACTTTAGACAGGTCTGCCTGATCCTGCTCGCGGGCGGCGAGTTTCTGATCGCGGGCTTTCACGTCATCGTTGAGCTTGGCGAGGACTTGCTGGCGTTCCTTGCGAACATTTTCCAGTTCGTCGCGCTGGGTGTCGAGGCTGCTTTTCTGCACCAGCAATTGTGCTTGCTGGGCGGCAATGTCTTTTTCGACATTGGCCAGCTGGCGCAGGGTTTCGTTGAAGTTCTTCAACTGCTCCAGGCGGGCCTGGCTCAGGTAATCGTAATAGGTGAGGGTGCGGGCGAATTTCTCGGGATTCTGCTGGTTGAGCAGCAGCTTGAGGTATTCCTGCCGGCCGTTCTGATAGGCCGCACGGGCTTGAATGGCGATCAGTCGCTGCTGTTCAGTGCGCGCGCTCTGGAGTTTTTTTTTCTCTGCATCGAGTCGCTGTAGCTCGGATTCGCTTTTCTGCAGTTCTTTCTGCAGCGCGTCGACCTGCTTCTGCAGCTTGCCCAGCTCGGTTTCAGTGCCCTTGAGTTCTTTCTGTACGCCGGATTTTTCTTCCTGGACTTTGCTCAGCAGCTTTTTCAGCTCGGCAATGTCCTGACGCGTGGCGTCCAACTGCTGTTGGGTTTGCGCGCGCTCGTCAGCGAAGGCCGGTTGGAGCAGGCAGGTCAGAGCGAGGGCGATCAGGACGCGGAGCATAGAGGCGGGCGGCACCAGGGTAATGGACGGCCTAGTATGCCCGCCCGAGGCTGCAAAAAAAACGCCCAATTGGGGCTGTGTGATAACTGGCCTGAAAAACACCACAAACCAATGTAGGAGTGAGCCTGCTCGCGATGGCGTACTTACATTCAACAGAGTAGTCGACTGTCAGATGGCTATCGCGAGCAGGCTCACTCCTACAGGGTTTTGCGGTGTTTTCTGGACCGGGTCAGACCAGAATCGAGGTGCCGGTCATTTCCGCCGGTTTTTCCAGACCCAGCAGTTTCAGCATGGTCGGCGCCACGTCCGCCAGCACGCCGCCTTCACGGACTTTCAGGTCACGCTTGCCGACATAAATGAACGGCACCGGCTCGGTGGTGTGCGCGGTGTGCGCCTGGCCGGTAGATTCATCGGCCATCTGCTCGACGTTGCCGTGGTCTGCGGTGATCAGCGCTTCGCCACCGACTTTTTCCAGGGCGTCGACAATGCGACCGACGCAGGTGTCGAGGCATTCAACAGCCTTCACTGCCGCGTCGAACACGCCGCTGTGGCCAACCATGTCGCCGTTGGCGTAGTTGACCACGATCACGTCGTAACGCTGGTTTTCGATGGCGTCGACGATGCGGTCGGTCACCTCAGGTGCGCTCATTTCCGGCTGCAAGTCGTAAGTAGCGACTTTCGGCGACGGGATCAGGATGCGCTCTTCACCCGGGAACGGTTCTTCACGACCGCCGGAGAAGAAGAAGGTCACGTGCGCGTATTTCTCGGTTTCTGCGATGCGCAGCTGGGTTTTGCCGTTTTTCGCCAGATAGTCGCCCAGCACGTTTTCCAGGCTGCCCGGGGCGAATGCCGACGGTGCCGGAATGCTTGCCGCGTATTGGGTCAGCATGACAAAACCGGCCAGTTTCGGCTGGCGTGCGCGTTCGAAATCCTTGAAGTCGTCTTCGACGAACACGCGAGTCAGCTCGCGGGCACGGTCGGCGCGGAAGTTCATGAACACCACGGCGTCGCCGTCTTCAACCTTCACCGGTTCGCCGATGGACGTGGCTTTGACGAATTCGTCGCTCTCGCCGCGCGCATAAGCGGCCTCGAGACCTTCCTGCGCAGTGGCCGCGTTGAACTCGCTGTTGCCGTCGACGATCAGGTTGTACGCCTGAGCGACACGATCCCAACGGTTATCACGGTCCATGGCGAAGTAGCGACCAATAATGCTGGCGATGCGGCCCTTGCCGAGTGCCTGGAAGGTCGCATCGAGCAGTTCGATCGACGAGGCGGCGCTTTTCGGCGGTGTGTCGCGGCCATCGAGGAAGGCGTGCAGGTAGATTTTTTCGGCGCCGCGCTTGAAGGCCAGTTCGGCCATGGCGATCAGGTGATCCTGGTGGCTGTGCACGCCGCCATCGGAGAGCAGACCCATGAAATGCACGGCCTTGCCGGCGGCCACGGCTTTATCCACCGCGGCGCAGATGGTCGGGTTTTCGAAGAATTCGCCGTCGCGGATCGACTTGGTCACGCGCGTGAAGTCCTGATACACCACGCGGCCGGCGCCGAGGTTCATGTGGCCGACTTCAGAGTTGCCCATCTGGCCGTCCGGCAGTCCGACGTCCATGCCGCTGCCCGAGATCAAGCCATTCGGCACGCTGGCCCAGAGGCGATCGAGAACAGGCTTCTTCGCCGCGAAAACGGCGTTGGATTCGGGGCTGTCGCTGTGACCGAAGCCGTCGAGAATCATCAGGACCAAAGGTTTAGGCGTAGTCGTCATGGAATCCACTCGTGGCTAATAAAGAAGAGGGCGATGGAAAAGGGAGTTGGAGTTTAAAGCTAAGTTCCGACCGCGTCACCGCCGGACGGGGTTTGGCCGACCATAGTGGCTGTGTATACTGGCCGACATTTTAACGCCCTGGAACCTCCTTCGATGGTTGCTCACCTGATTGAATTTGCCACTAACCACTACATTCTTGTCGGTATCTTCGTCGTACTGCTGGCTCTGCTGCTGGCGCACACGATGCAGGGCGGCGGTAAAAGCCTGAGCACCGGCGAGCTGACAGCACTGGTCAACAAAGATGCAGGCGTGGTGGTGGACATCCGTCCGGCCAAGGATTTCGCTGCCGGCCACATCGTTGGCGCGGTGAACATTCCCCAGGACAAACTGGCTGCGCGCGTTGCCGAGCTGGAAAAGCACAAGGCCAAGACCATCATTCTGGTCGACGCCCTGGGCCAGACCGCCGGCACCCACGCCCGCGAACTGATGAAATCCGGCTTCACCGCCGCCAAGCTGTCCGGCGGGATTTCCAGCTGGAAAGGCGACAACCTGCCGCTGGTGAAGTGATATGAGCGAAGTCATCGTCTACTCCAGCGATTACTGCCCTTATTGCTCGCGAGCCAAGTACCTGCTCGAGAACAAAGGCGTGGCCTTCAAAGAGATCAAGGTCGATGGCAAGCCGCAGGTGCGCGCCGAAATGACCCAGAAAGCCGGACGCACGTCCGTGCCGCAGATCTGGATCGGCAGCCAGCACATCGGCGGTTGTGATGATTTGTATGCCCTGGAGCGCGCCGGCAAGCTCGACGCGCTGCTCAAGGCCTGAACGGCTGCACCCACGTACAGCACTCCCTAAAAGACCCAAGATCGATAAGGATCTGAGATGACTGACCAACAGAACACTGCAGCCAGCGAAGAAGAAACCGCACCGCAATTCTCCTTGCAGCGCATCTACGTACGCGACCTGTCCTTTGAAGCCCCGAAAAGCCCGGCGATCTTCCGCCAGCAGTGGGATCCGGCTGTCGCGCTGGATCTGAACACTCGTCAGAAAGCGCTGGAAGGCGATTTCTACGAAGTTGTGCTGACCCTGTCGGTTACCGTGAAAAACGGTGAAGAAGTGGCCTTCATTGCTGAAGTGCAACAGGCCGGTATCTTCCTGATCAAGAACCTGGACGCGGCTTCGATGAGCCACACCCTGGGTGCGTTCTGCCCGAACATTCTGTTCCCGTACGCGCGCGAAACCCTGGACAGCCTGGTGACCCGTGGTTCGTTCCCGGCCCTGATGCTGGCCCCGGTGAACTTCGACGCCCTGTACGCGCAAGAGCTGCAGCGCATGCAGGAAAGCGGCGAGACGCCAACCGTTCAATAAGACGGTTCAGCAACACCCCATGTGGGAGCGAGCCTGCTCGCGATAGCGGTCTGTCAGACACATCAAAGTTGACTGACACTCCGTAATCGCGAGCAGGCTCGCTCCCACATTTGTTTTGCGGTGTTACTTGAAGTCGTTCTGGCGCCAGGCTTCGTACACAGCGACCGCCACGGTGTTGGACAGGTTCAGGCTGCGGCAGCCTTCGCGCATCGGCAGGCGCAGGCGCTGTTCCAGCGGCAGCGCGTCGAGCACTTCCGGCGGCAGGCCACGGCTTTCCGGGCCAAACAAAAACGCATCACCCGGGACGAACGCGGCATCATGAAACGGCCGCGAGCCTTTGGTGGTGAACGCGAACAGCCGTGGATTGCCCAGGCTCTCCAGGCAACTGGCCAGATCCGCATGACGTTGCAGCGTGGCATATTCGTG
This sequence comes from Pseudomonas sp. P108, assembly GCF_032613195.1. Taxonomy (NCBI): domain Bacteria; kingdom Pseudomonadati; phylum Pseudomonadota; class Gammaproteobacteria; order Pseudomonadales; family Pseudomonadaceae; genus Pseudomonas; species Pseudomonas sp. P108. Next base: position 375,073 of record NZ_CP126691.1, read on the forward strand.
GTAGTCGAGACCGGCACGGCGCAAGCGCTTGTCGTCCATCTCGAAGCCCAACGGTTCGATCAAATGCAGGTGGCAGCCGCTGTTGGCGCACAGCCTGATAACGTTGCCGGTATTCGGCGGAATTTCTGGTTGAAAAAGGATGACGTGAAACATGCACGGCTCCGAAGGTAAAGATGAGCGGCATTCTACGCCGCCTGTGGACAACCGTTCGAAACTATTCCCGCGGGTGATCGGTTCGCTGGCGATTGTCGGCGTGATGATCGGCTTGATGATCGGTCGCCTGACCACGCCGGACCCAAGCGTGCTGCAGCAAGTTGAAGTGCGCGATGGCGGCCTGGTGGTGTGGTTCAACAACGAGCCGAAGCTGCACGGCGAAATCATCGATGGCACCGTGGCGCTGCTGTTTCAGGCCGAAGGCCCGGCGCAGAACGGCCAGTTCAAACTCAGTGGCAAGGACGTGAACTGGCGCACGCGCAAGAGTGACGGCGGCTTGCTGTTGACGGTGCTGGCGGCGCGGCCGCTGCTGGGCGAGTGGGTCGGCAGCGAAGTCGATGATCGCTGGCGCCTGGAAGTCCGCTTGCAAGAACGCTAGCAGCGTCATTTTTTACAGATGTTCGCTCCGACGCTCTTGGGTGTCGTTTCCCACTGAGACTGTCTACTTTTCCGATCTCCATTCAACACCAGCGCACGCTATCGTTCGCACTTTCAAACGGCAGGATGCCGACCCCCTTCGTCTCTTGCCTGGATGCCAGGGACGTCTTTTCAAGGATGAAAATATGCCATTAAAACCACCTCGCGGTGGCAGCACTCGCGTGGATACGGATGTTCACACGCAGCCGAATCGAAGTGCGGACAAGGATTTTTCACAGGCTCACACGCTCGGCCGCGATGGCACGACCCCTTGGGCTCGCGTCGATGATCCGAAGCTGCGGAACAGCTCACCTGGCGATGATGCCGGCCGCGATACCAGCATGCCGGTGCCGATGGTCGAGATTCGTCCGGCGCCGCTCCCTGCTGAAACCCCTCCGGTCATGTACAAGTCGCTGGAGAATTACGGGATAAAGTCAGTGGCCGTGCTGCCGGACGCCGACAGCGACGGCTTCAGGGTGTACAAAAATCGCCAGTATGTGAATGTGCCTGACGGCGGCATCGTGTTGGTCGGGGTAGACCCGGACACGGGATTTCATCGCGCTCGACTGGCAAGCGAGTTACTGCCGTCCGGGCCATTGCTGTTGCGTGACATCGAGAGCGGCATCTGGCATCCGCACAACGACTTTAACGCACACACCACTCCTCTGGCCGACGCAAGCTTGCAGGTCTTTCGTACCGGGCTTGATCTGCACGGCGTAGCCCCCGGCAGCGACGGCCTGATACATCACGATGGCAAACTCTACGTAGCCATCGACGAACAGGTGTATCAGGTGATGCAGGATCTTGATGCATCCCGTCCCGAATACAGGGTGTGGCGTCTGGTCAATCCCAAGGATCCTGTTGCCACGGACAGCGCCAATATTTACCGCGCCAGTCGCAGCGGTGAAACCCGAGCCATCGTTCGAAACGAGCAGGGTATTTGGGTATCCATCCTCACTGGATTGAGGGGAGGCATGCAACGCAATGACCCCGCCCCCGCCAACCCGCTCAACTTTCATCGACCCTGGCTCGACAGCCCCGGCCCCTCGGCAATCCTGCCACCGGCGGTTGCAACCACGCGGGCACAGGTCAAACGCTACTTTGCCGATGCAACCGATCAACATGCCGATGACTTCATTGCGCGTTTCGGTGAATCGACGGCGGCAGAGGTGGAGCTCAAGCGAATGCAGCTCGAGTTCCCGCTATTGGACCGTGAGATAACTGCGTGGGAGAGTGCTTATAAGGGTAACGACAGCGCCGAGCGCACTCGACGACTGGATATCGGTGCTCGCATGCGTCGGCTGTATAAATGGCAGGGGGAAGCTTCGGAAAAGGTCTACCGAGACGGACGGCTGGTCGGTTTCAGGCTGGATTTGCACTTGGGGCACCGCGGAAACCTGACGCTTCCCGTTTTCGTCACGCGACTCGGCTCTGTGGTTGCTCTTCGGCTAGAGGGGACCACATCGAACAACCTGGGAAATCTGTTTTCGAGGTTTTCGCACATTGAAACCCTCGAAGTACACGGACTCAGCGGTAAGAACAATGGGCTGCTTGCCGAGATCAACGTACTCGCAGCATTGCGAGTTCTGGAAATACGCGAAACCTCCCTCTGGCTGCCGTCGATCAGTCAGCAACATTTCACCGGTTTGAGCCGTTTGCAGGAATTGAGCCTTTCCAATTGCAGTATCTGGCCCAGGCTCTCAGTGATGGGGATGAACGAGTTGCGGGTACTGCGCCTGCGCTCCTGTGATCTGGAACTTTTTCCCTCCGGACTGACCTTCTTGCCCGTCGCGTCGCGTTTACGGGTGCTGGATCTGTATCACAATCCGAAGTTGCGGGATGCACCCAACGTCACCTTGATGTCCGAATTGCACGAATTGAATTTGTCGCATACCAGTATAAGTCAGCCGCCCGTCGGGCTTGGTCTTCCCAACGGTCCGACGCGGCTTGAGGTACTGAACCTGTCGCACAACCCGCTTGTCGTGGCGCCGACGCTCAGAGGAATGCCCGCATTGGTGGAGGTGGATCTCAGCCGGACGTTCATCCAGCATTTCCCGGAAGGCGTCACCTTCGAGGTGCCGAAAACACGGCTGGATCTTTCCTTGACCTCGATCCTGTCGATCCCCGAGACCGTTGAACTGAGGACGGGGATTGAGCTGGATGGCGCGCGGATATCCGACCCGACCTCCCTGCGACGACTGATTGCTGCGCGTCGACAGACAGACCGCGATGTTTGGCTTGATAGAGGACATCCAGGTGTGGGGATCAATCACTGGTTGCACAATGTTCCTGCGGCGCAACACTTTACAAAAATTGCCCTGTGGAACTCACTTGCCGATCAAGAGAATTCGACAATGATGAGACGCTTCGCTGAGCTGGTGCGCACACCGGAGTTTGTGGTCGAACGTCCGCTTTTACAGCGTCGCGTCTGGTCGTTTCTCGCGCATTTCAAAAAGACCAGTCTCGGCGAGCAGGAAGTTTTGCGGGACATGGCGGTCACCGAGCCCAGCCCAGGAAAGATGCTGGACAGGCTGGAAGAGGAAATAAAGAAGTTTGACCCGACGTGGCAGCATCAGCCGCTCCATCAGTTGCCAAAACACCCAAAACTTGGATGACGCTGAAGTGACGGCCTGTATGAAAGCGGCAATCCGAGAACTGCGTTTATGCGGGAGCTCGACAGAACGCTTGAACGGGATCAGCGGTCAGCAGTTTTGAAAAGAAGCTGGCCAGGACCACTAACCGGCAGGATGCCGAAACCATCGTCCCTTGCGTGAATGCCAAGGGCGAGTTCTTCAAGGATGAAAAACATGCCAGTAAAACCACCTCGCAGTGGCAGTACCCACGTGAATGTTCCCGGTAGCCCGAGCCGCCCCGGTGATGTGGATACTTCGCTCCCCGATCCATCGATCCGCAGAAGCGTCGACTCAGGTCTTGCGCTCGATGACCTGCAGCTGCGAACCGGGCCATCCCGCGATACACACGCTGATGTCGTCCGCCCGGAGCCGGCCGTGCTGGTTCAAATGACTGCCGTTGACCTCCCATATCCGGTAGCCGCGCCGCTACTGGAGAATTACTTGATCGGCGCCGGGATAACGCTTCCAGATGCCGACAGCCGTGGCCTCAGGGCGTTTAACAAGCGTTATTACGTCGATCTGTCAGAGGGCGGCACTGTTCTGGTCGCAATGGATCCGGTCGATGCAACGTATCGAGCACGGTTGCCCAATGAGCGGCATCCTTCCGGCCCCGAGTTGGTGCGCGACATTGACAGCGGTTTCTGGCATCCACGCGAGGGCGTTGACTTGACCCTTCGAGCGCAGGTGAAAAAAAACCTTCCGGAACTGTCCGATCGACAAGCGGATGACGTTGTATCCCGGTTTGGTGACAAGGAGACGTTAGAGACTGAACTCAAACGCATTCAACTGGGTTTGCCGCAGTTGGAGCGTGAGCTCAGCACCTGGACGAATGCCCTCAAGGACTCTCCCGGCGCCGATTACGCGAGTCGACTGTCACTGAGTGCCAAGCTGATTCAACTGTACAAGTGGCAAGGCAGCAAGCTCGACCCTTGGGGGCGAATCTATCGCGGCGGGCGAATGGCGGGTTTCAGGATGGATATCGATCTAAGCGAATGGCCGATGCAAAGGGCCCCACTTTTTTCTACACCCATCAATTCCGTTGTTTCTCTTACTCTGAGAGGTTCTTCGTCACAAACACCGCAGGATTTCTTCGCCGGTTTTCCCAGCCTTGAAACACTGAGGACGTCAGGCCAAATGATGTATGGACTGCCCGACGGAGTCGGACGGCTCACGGAGTTGCGCGTGGCGGACTTGAGTAACCCTCTGCTCCACCTTTCGCGAGCCGATATTGAACAATTGAAACAGCTGTCACGTTTGCGCGAGCTGAACCTGGAAGGCCATCCCCTCGGGCATGGTTTTTCGATACGCGATATGACTGAGTTGCGGGTGTTGAAACTGGGTAATACCAGTCTTGTCGGCTTGCCTGCCGGACTGAACGAGTTGGCCGGATGGTCGCGGTTACAGGTATTGGATCTTCAACGAAATCCTTTTTTAGGGCGGGCGCCTGACGTTACCGGGATGTCCGAGCTGCGGGTATTGAATCTGACGCAGACCGGTATCAGCCAGCTTCCTGGCGGGCTGGGCACCGGGAATGGCCCCAAAGGCTTGGAAATATTGAAACTCGGCGAAAATTCGCTGTTTGATGCGCCTTCGCTCGAAGGAATGAGCAAGTTGCGGGAACTTGATCTTTCCAGCACGGAAATCGACAAGTTTCCCGACGGCATCACGTCTGAAATTCCCGTGACAGTATTGAATCTCGCGAACAATCGAATCAGATCGATTCCCGAATCAGTGGAGCTTAGAGCAGGCTTCAACTTGACCGGAAATCCTATTACAGACCCCGCGTCCCTGCGGCGATTGATATTTGCGCGTCGACAAACGGGCACCGATATCTGGTTGGGAGTAGAGAGCGTTGATACGTCGGCGGATCTCTGGCTACGACATGTGCCACACGCGCAAGCTCCAGAGAAACTGGCGCTTTGGGACAGGTTGAACAGCTTTTCTGAAAGCAGTTTGTTCTCGCGGATTCGAAATCTGAGCCGTACGCCTGAATTCTTCGTAGAACGTCAGCTATTAGAGCGCCGGGTCTGGGCGTTTCTCGAAAGTTTCGAAAAGGCAGGCGCTGTTGAACGGTCTCGCCTGAGGGACGTAGCCAGGAAGGAAACGAGTCCAGGAAAGATGCTGGAAAGGCTGGAGGAGGAAATAAAGGCACTTGATCCCGGGCGACAGAATCAGCCCTTGCATCATCTACCCAAGCGTCCGAGGCTCGACTGACCCCGGGACTGCGGTGTAAAAGCGGGAATCCCTGACCTGCCTGTATCAGGGTTCCCAAAACGGGCGGACTTCGCTATGCGCGTCGGTCCGGTGTAAAGAGGGAACCCCCGGCCTGCCTGTACCAAGGATCCCAAAAGGGTGGGCGCATCGCGTTGCGGTGTGTGCCCGGTGTAAAGAGGGGAATCCCCGGCCTGCCTGTACCAAGGTCCCCGAAACGGGTGGTGAATCGAATCACCTGTGAGAGGTATTGCAGGGGGCGTGCCAGGTTTTAAAATGTTGAAACAAAAAAGCTGATCAGAAACGCGAAAGCCCCGGAATTCGGGGCTTTCGTGTTTTTGAATAAAGGGTTCTTCAGTGTTTTCAGGAGTGGTTGTGGCGATACGGCTGTGCGCGATCACGGGTCATTGTGCATTGATGCGGTGCACGGTGGCCCCTCACCCTGACCCTCTTCCAGAGGGAGAGGGGACTGACCGGGTCGCCCGGTCAAATTACGTCGACCTGAGATACCGAGCCGAACTCAGGCCTTGAAACCACCCGAGATCGGCTCCCTTTCCCCTCTCCCCCTTGGAGGCGGTCCGACGTTTCGGGAGGGCTGGAGTGAGGGGGATCGATCCTGAGTACACGACAATCCTTAAGCGTTAACCCTCATCTCCCTCATCATCATCCCCACCATCAACCTTCATACCCAATTCCTTGATCTTGCGCGTCAGGGTATTGCGCCCCCAACCCAGCAACACCGCGGCATCACGCCGACGTCCGGCGGTATGCTTCAACGCCGTCTCGATCATGATCCGCTCAAACGCCGGCACCGCACTGTCGAGCAGGCTCGACTGACCGCGCGCCAATGCCTGATCCGCCCACTGACGTAGCGCCTGTTCCCAGTTGGTTACTGGTGCGGAGTCCTGTGGCAGGCTCAACAGTTCCGGCGGCAAGTCGCTGATATGTACCTCGCGCCCGGACGCCATCACGGTGATCCAGCGGCACGTATTCTCCAGTTGACGCACGTTGCCCGGCCACGGCAGATTTTTCAGGTATTCCTCGGTTTCGCTTTTCAGCAGTTTCGGCTCGACCGCCAGTTCCTGCGCGGCGCGGCTAAGGAAGTGCTTGGCCAGGGTCGGAATGTCTTCGCGACGATCCGACAGGCGCGGGATGTGGATGCGGATCACGTTGAGGCGGTGGAACAAGTCCTCACGGAATTTGCCGGCGTGCACCAGGGTTTCCAGATTCTGGTGCGTCGCCGCAATGATGCGCACGTCGACCTTGACCGGTACATGGCCGCCAACACGATAGAACTCGCCGTCGGCCAATACGCGCAACAGTCGAGTCTGTGTGTCAGCCGGCATGTCGCCGATTTCATCGAGGAACAATGTGCCGCCATCAGCCTGTTCAAAACGGCCGCGACGCAGGTTCGCCGCGCCGGTGAACGCGCCTTTCTCATGGCCGAACAGCTCGGATTCCATCAGATCCTTGGGGATCGCCGCCATGTTCAGTGCAATGAACGGCGAGGCCGCGCGTGGGCTGTGGCGGTGCAGGGCGTGGGCGACCAGTTCTTTACCGGTGCCGGATTCACCGTTGATCAGCACGGTGATGTTGGAGTGGCTCAAGCGCCCGATGGCGCGAAATACTTCCTGCATCGCCGGCGCTTCGCCGATGATTTCCGGGGTGCGGGTCAACGCCGGCACGACTTCCAGGCCTTGCTGTTCTTGGGCGTGCTGATTGGCACGCTTGACCAGCGACACCGCCTCATCGACGTCGAACGGCTTCGGCAGGTACTCGAACGCGCCGCCCTGATAGGAGGCGACAGCGCTGTCCAGATCGGAATGAGCGGTCATGATGATGACCGGCAACCTTGGGTGTTGCTCGCGGATTCGCGCCAACAGATCCAGACCACTGGCACCCGGCATGCGAATGTCGGAAATGATCACGTCAGGCTGCTGACGGGCCAGACGACTCATCACACCGTCGGCACTGTCGAAGCTCTGGGTGGTCATGCCTTCCTGCTGCAAGGCCTTTTCCAGAACCCAACGGATAGAACGGTCGTCATCGACGATCCATACGGTTTCACTACGGCTCATGTCGATGTGGCTCCTTGTTCCAGTGGCAGAAAGATCGAGAAGGTGGTGTGGCCTGGGTGGCTGTCACACTCGATCAGGCCCTGGTGCTGGCTGATGATGTTCTGGGTAATGGCCAGACCGAGCCCGGTACCGTCCGGGCGTCCGCTGACCATGGGAAAGAAAATGGTTTCCTGAAGTTCCGCCGGGATCCCGGGGCCGTTGTCGATGATCTCGATCTTGGTCACCAGGCGATGGCGGATGTGGCCGATGGTGAACTGGCGCATGGCGCGGGTGCGCAGGCTGATGCGGCCCAGACGCAGCTCGTTCTGGCTGCTGATCGCCTGCATCGCGTTGCGCACGATGTTCAACACCGCCTGAATCATTTGCTCGCGGTCGATCAATACGTCGGGAATGCTTGGGTCGTAATCGCGCACCAAGGTGATGCAGCCCTGACTTTCCGCTTCGACCAGTTGGCAGACGCGCTCGAGCACTTCGTGGACGTTGCACATCGCCAGCGACGGCAGCTTGTTCGAGCCGAGCATGCGGTCGACCAGATTGCGCAGGCGGTCGGCTTCTTCAATGATCACGTTGGTGTAATCGCGCAGGCTGTCTTCCGGCAGCTCGCGGGCCAGCAATTGTGCTGCGCCGCGGATGCCGCCGAGCGGATTCTTGATCTCGTGGGCGAGACCGCGCACCAGCATCTTGCTGGTTTCCTGTTTGGACAGCTGTGCCTCTTCCTTGGTGATCCGCAGCAAGCGGTCACGCGGATGGACTTCCAGCAGAAGCATGGTCGCGCCATTGCTGAGGATTGGCGTCACCGCGTAATCCACGGTCAAGGTCTGGCCGGTGAGGGCAGTGAGCATCGCTTCGCGTTTAGTGAACGGATGCGCCTGTTCCACCGCCTGGCGCAGGGAATTGAGCGCCTCGGTGGATTCAGTGAACAGCTCGCTGATGAATTGCCCATGGCTGCGCTGCCCGCTGATGGCGAGCAGCATCTCCGCCGCCGGGTTCATGTACTCGAGGCGCAATTCGGCGTCGAGCAGGATCGTGGCGGTGGTCAGGTTGTCGAGCAGCAAACGGTGGATTGCGTCGCTAATGGTCATCGGAGCCTCTTTTGGGGGCGGAGCGTGCGCAACAAGCAAGCGTCGGTGAACGGAAAATGCAAAAACCAAACCAAGGCTCTGAAAAGAAGCGTCAAACGCCTGAAACAGGCGTTTGACGCTCGTTTGAGTGGCAGGGTGCCAGCTCGAACGGGAAGTTTCGAACCAAAATGGGTTGGATTGTGGGTACGGTGCAATCTATTGCACCAATATAGTGCGCAAAGCTGAACGGCGTTAGAAGAAACGCAGGAAGGGGTTTTTCGGCTCAGGCGGTTTGTCTTTCAGTGGGCATTCCGGGCGCACGCCGTAGTCTTCGGCGACGCAGGGTTTGATCTGGCGTTTTTGCGCGAGAGAAATGCGCTGCATGAGGAAAGGCTGGTTGGCGGTGCGTTCGACCGTTCGCCCCTGTGCATCGAGGATTTCCACTGAAAGGTTATGGCTGCCACGATCAATGTTGTTCAGCGGGAACACCGGACTCAGACCTGGTTCGCCGGTGGCCTGTCCATCCAGCAACAGCCGGTAGCGATGGCCTTTTTGCAGGCCCGGCTCGCTGGTGACGCTGACGATGATTTCGCCGGCACTGCTGCGAATCGTGGCATCGGGCTCGGGCACCAGAATGCGCAGCATGTCGTAGTGGAAGGGCGGCTGTTCCGGGGATTTTTTCGCCGTGGAAATCGGCGCAGCGGCGCTGGGATTGGCCGACATGCGATTGCTGGTCGCGATGGGCACCCGTTTGGCGTTGCCGCGGGGCTGGTCGGTGTAGACACGATTGCCCTGAGCATCGGTATAGGTGAAGACCTCTGCTGAGGCCAGCAGCGTCATCAGCGCCAACACGACGAACAAACATGCGCGGATCATGGCTTGTGCACCCGCTGCACGCTGAGAGGTACTGGTGGGCTCTGCTGGATGATCGTCTGTCCGTCGATCACCTGCACCGCGAGGCGATGTTCGCCGCGATCGACGTTCACCAGTTGCAGGATCGGCACGTTGCTCGGCTGACCGTAAGGCTCATCGTCCAATACCAGCCTCAACTGATGCGGCGGCTGTAGGCGCGGCTTGATCAGCACTTGGACGGTGAACGTGCCGTTATTGGCGCGCACGGCCTCTTCGGTGGGCAGGCCTGCGAGTTCAAGAATGTCGTAGGCGTTGCGCACAGGTTCACGGTTGTCGGTTTCGGGCGCGGGTGATGCGCCGGGTGCCTGCGGCTCGACACGATTGAGCGGCGGCAACTCCACGGGCTGCGCCTGCACACCGTCCGGCGAGTGATCGCTATACACCGTGTTGCCGTTGGCGTCGGTGTACTTGTAGATCTGCGCAGTGGCGGGCAGGGCGATCAGCAGCAGAATGTAGAAAAAGGTGCGACCCATGAAATCGACCGGGATTGAAAGCGATGGGGTGCAGCATAGGACAGACGCGGCGGTTGGCCCAAGCCTGCACACATCACGAGATCATTCAGACACCAAAAATCCCCTGTAGGAGTGAGCCTGCTCGCGATGGCGTCGTGTCAGTCAGCATTACCTCCAATGATCCACCGCTATCGCGAGCAGGTTCGCTCCCACAGGGATCGGTGTGATGCCATAAATCGCGGGCAATAAAAAAGGCCTCCCGAAGGAGGCCTCTTTCACTCACGCCACGTAACGCGGCGCTACCGGATCAGCAGCTGTAGTACAGCTCATATTCCAGTGGGTGTACGAAGGTGCGAACCTTGATTTCTTCTTCCGATTTCAGCGCGATGTAAGCGTCGATGAAGTCGTCGGAGAACACGCCGCCCTTGGTCAGGAACGCGCGGCCTTTGTCCAGCTCTTCCAGGGCTTCTTTCAGGCTGCCGCAAACTTGCGGGATCTCTTTCGCCTCTTCAGGCGGCAGGTCGTACAGGTTTTTGTCAGCCGCGTCGCCTGGGTGGATCTTGTTCTGGATACCGTCCAGACCGGCCATCAGCAGTGCTGCGAAGGCCAGGTACGGGTTGGCAGCCGGATCCGGGAAGCGGGCTTCGATACGGCGGGCTTTCGGGCTCGACACGTAAGGAATACGGATCGAAGCGGAACGGTTGCGAGCCGAGTAGGCCAGCATCACTGGAGCTTCGAAGCCTGGTACCAGACGCTTGTAGGAGTTGGTCGCCGGGTTGGTGAAGCCGTTCAGGGCCTTACCGTGCTTGATGATGCCGCCGATGAAGTACAGAGCGGTATCGGACAGGCCGGCATAGCCTTCACCTGCGAAGGTGTTCTTGCCGTCTTTCCAGATCGACATGTGTACGTGCATGCCCGAACCGTTGTCGCCGTACAGTGGCTTCGGCATGAAGGTCGCGGTGCGGCCGTAAGCGTCAGCAACGTTGTGCACAACGTACTTCAGGGTTTGGGTTTCGTCGGCTTTCTTCACCAGGGTGTTGAACTTGACGCCGATTTCGTTCTGACCGGCAGTCGCCACTTCGTGGTGGTGAACTTCGACGGTCAGGCCCATTTCTTCCAGTGCGTTGCACATGGAGGTACGGATTTCGTGGTCGTGGTCGAACGGTGGCACCGGGAAGTAGCCGCCTTTGACGCCTGGACGGTGACCCTTGTTGCCGCCTTCGATGTCCTGGTCGGACATCCACGAACCTTGCTCGGAGTAGATCTTGAACATCGAGCCGGAGATGTCCGACTTGAATTTCACCGAGTCAAAGATGAAGAATTCTGGCTCTGGACCGGCGAACACGGTGTCACCGATACCGGTGGCTTTCAGGTGTTCTTCAGCACGCTTGGCGATCGCACGTGGGTCGCGGTCGTAGCCTTGCATGCTCGAAGGTTCGATGATGTCGCACACCAGGATCAGGGTGGCGTCTTCGGTGAACGGGTCGAGAACGGCAGTTTCGTCAACCGGCATCAGGATCATGTCGGAGGCTTCGATGCCTTTCCAGCCAGCGATGGAGGAACCGTCGAACATCTTGCCGACTTCGAAGAAGTCTTCATCCAGCGCATCGCGAGCCGGCATGGTCACGTGGTGCTGAGTGCCTTTGGTGTCCGTGAAGCGCAGATCAATCCACTTGACGTCATGATCTTTGATGAGTTGAACCGTCTTCGACATATGTCCTCCGGGTGGCTTCGGGCTTGGTAGTGGATGCCCTTGAATTTGGGTGATGCCGGCGCGAATACTCTGCCAAGGCAACCTGCCTCACAAGGGAGCAAATTGCATGCCAGTGCCCCAGCATGGGTTTTTTGCCCCAGATTCACGCTTATTAAGGTGCAAAGCGCCTGAATGCGGAAAATCTCGCCCTTTAATGTAGCGTCGTAAAACGAAAATGACCTGTTTTGGTGCGTGCAAAACCTTCTGCACATTAACTGGTTAAACCTTGAGCAATTTCCGCTATAATCCGCGCCCCCCTTTTTCGGCTGGCCGTTCGCGCGCTGTTTTCATGAAACTAATCGTAAAAGTCTTCCCCGAGATCACCATCAAAAGCCGACCTGTCCGGACGAAGTTCATCCGCCAGCTGGCCAAGAACATCCGCACCGTGCTCCGCGACCTGGACCCGGCCGTGGTGGTGAACGGTGTGTGGGACAATCTCGAGCTGGAAACCCGCGTTACCGACCCCAAAGCCTTGAAAGAGATGGGTGAGCGCCTGACCTGCATGCCGGGCATCGCGCACTTCCTGCAGATCGACGAGTACCCGCTGGGCGACTTCGACGACATCACCGAGAAGTGCAAACAGCACTACGGCGATGCACTGGCCGGGAAGATTTTCTCGGTGCGCTGCAAGCGTGCCGGCAAGCACACCTTCAGCTCGATGGACGTCGAAAAATACGTCGGCAGCAAGCTGCGCCGTGAGTGCGGTGCCGCCGGTATCGACCTGAAAGCGCCGGAAATCGAAGTCCGTATCGAAGTTCGCGACAAACGGTTGTTCGTCATTCACAGCCAGCACAACGGCATCGGCGGCTACCCGCTCGGCGCCCTGGAGCAGACGCTGGTATTGATGTCCGGCGGCTTTGACTCGACGGTTGCGGCCTACCAGATCATTCGTCGCGGCCTGATGACGCACTTCTGCTTCTTCAATCTGGGCGGTCGTGCCCATGAATTGGGCGTGATGGAAGTCGCGCATTTCATCTGGAAGAAGTACGGCAGCTCGCAACGCGTGCTATTTGTCAGTGTTCCGTTCGAAGAAGTGTTGGGCGAAATTCTCGGCAAAGTCGATAACAGTCATATGGGCGTCGTATTGAAGCGTATGATGTTGCGCGCGGCCTCCAACATCGCCGACCGTCTGCACATCGAAGCGCTGGTCACCGGTGAGGCGATCTCCCAGGTGTCGAGCCAGACGCTGCCGAACCTGTCGGTGATCGACTGCGTGACCGACAAACTGGTCCTGCGTCCGCTGATCGTGGCGCACAAGCAGGACATCATCGACACGGCCAACGAGATCGGCACCGCCGATTTCGCCCGGCACATGCCGGAATACTGCGGCGTTATTTCGGTCAATCCGAAGACCGCCGCCAAACGCGGTCGCGTTGAGCACGAAGAGAAAGAATTCGACATGGCGGTCCTCGAGCGTGCGCTCGAAAACGCCAAACTGGTGCCGATCGATCGGGTGATCGACGAATTGGGCCAGGACGTACAGATTGAAGAAGTCAGCGAAGCACTGGCCGGCCAGATCGTGATCGACATCCGTCACCCGGATGCCGCCGAGGATGAGCCGCTGGAACTCGCTGGCGTAGAAGTACAGACGATGCCGTTCTACGCAGTGAACGCTCGTTTCAAGGAGCTGGATCCGACTCGCCAGTACCTGCTGTATTGCGACAAAGGCGTGATGAGTCGCCTGCATGCTCACCATTTGCTCAGTGAGGGGCATGCCAATGTGCGCGTTTATCGACCGAGCTAAGTGCCCGGGGCTGTTTGCCTGTGGCCTGCGTCACCGGCCCCCCGACACCGCCGTCAAGCTGTAACGGCCATGCCGGACACTACTGCTAATCGCTGCCAAGACTTGTCAGCAAACCGAATCCTCTGATCGAGATACACAAGTGATCGAAAATCTACGCAACATCGCCATCATTGCCCACGTTGACCATGGTAAAACCACCCTGGTAGACAAACTCCTGCGTCAATCCGGCACTCTGGAGCGCAACGAGCTCAACGACGAGCGCGTGATGGACTCCAACGACCAGGAAAAAGAGCGCGGTATTACCATTCTGGCGAAAAACACCGCCATCAACTGGAACGGCTACCACATCAACATCGTGGACACCCCGGGCCACGCCGACTTCGGCGGCGAAGTTGAACGCGTAATGTCGATGGTCGACTCCGTTCTGCTGCTGGTTGACGCTCAAGACGGCCCTATGCCGCAAACCCGTTTCGTGACCAAGAAGGCTTTCGAAGCCGGCCTGCGTCCGATCGTGGTAATCAACAAGGTTGACCGGCCAGGCGCGCGTCCGGACTGGGTTCTGGACCAGATCTTCGACCTGTTCGACAACCTCGGTGCTACCGAAGAACAACTGGACTTCCAGGTTGTTTACGCCTCGGCCCTGAACGGCATTGCCGGTCTGGATCACACCGCCATGGCTGAAGACATGACCCCGCTGTACCAAGCGGTAGTCGACCACGTTCCGCCTCCGGCTGTTGACCGTGATGGCGCGTTCCAGATGCAGATCTCCGCTCTGGACTACAACAGCTTCCTGGGTGTTATCGGCGTTGGCCGTATCGCTCGTGGCCGCGTCAAGCCGAACACCCCGGTTGTGGCGATCGGTGCCGACGGCAAGCGCCGTAACGGCCGTATCCTGAAACTGATGGGTCACCACGGTCTGCACCGCATCGACGTTGAAGAAGCTGCAGCAGGCGATATCGTTTGCATCAGCGGTATGGACTCGCTGTTCATCTCCGACACCCTGTGCCACCCGGACACTGTCGAGGCGATGAAGCCTCTGACCGTTGACGAGCCAACCGTTTCGATGACCTTCCAGGTAAACGACTCGCCATTCTGCGGTAAAGAAGGCAAGTTCGTGACGTCCCGTAACATCAAGGACCGTCTGGACAAAGAGCTGCTGTACAACGTTGCACTGCGCGTTGAAGAAGGCGACACCGCTGACAAGTTCAAGGTTTCCGGCCGTGGTGAGCTGCACCTCTCGGTATTGATCGAAACCATGCGTCGCGAAGGCTTCGAGCTGGCCCTGGGCCGTCCTGAAGTAATCATTCGTGAAGTGAACGGCGTTAAACAAGAACCGTTCGAAAACGTCACCATCGACATCCCTGAAGAAGCTCAGGGCAAGGTCATGGAAGAGATGGGTCTGCGTAAGGGCGACCTGAGCAACATGGTGCCGGATGGCAAAGGCCGTGTTCGTCTGGAATACAACATCCCTGCTCGCGGTCTGATCGGTTTCCGTAACCAGTTCCTGACCCTGACCAACGGTGCTGGCATCCTGACCTCGATCTTCGATCGCTACGACACCGTCAAGTCGGGCCACATGTCCGGCCGTCAGAACGGCGTTCTGGTTTCGGTTGAAACCGGCAAGGCACTGACCTACTCGCTGGAAACCCTGCAGGCTCGTGGCAAGCTGTTCGTAGAACACGGCCAGGAGATCTACAACGGTCAAATCGTTGGTCAGAACAGCCGCGACAACGACCTGGGTGTAAACCCGACCAAAGGCAAGAAGCTCGACAACATGCGTGCTTCGGGTAAAGACGAAACCATCGCTCTGGTTCCACCTGTTCGCTTCACCCTGGAACAGGCTCTGGAATACATCCAGGAAGACGAGCTGTGCGAAGTTACTCCTAAGTCCATCCGTCTTCGCAAGAAGATCCTGGACGAAAGCGAGCGTACCCGCGCTGCCAAGAAAGCCAAGGCGTAACTTAGCCCGAGCTTGAAAAAACGCCCCCGGTCGCGAGACCGGGGGCGTTTTTGTTTGTCTGGGGGAAAGCAGGTTGGGTCTTGAAGATCAAGAGCCCCTCACCCTAGCCCTCTCCCGGAGGGAGAGGGGACTGATTGGGGGATGTTTTAGAAATGCGTCGACCTGGTGGGGCTGTACCGAATCTATAATCGACTGGATTTTTCAGGTCGGTGTCAGGCGCAAGACACCTCGGTCGGCTTCCTCTCCCTCCGGGAGAGGGCTGGGCGGGCGGCGTTCCGATGAGGGTAAGCGTTTAAAACTTCTCGATCGCGCGGAAATTCTGCTCGCGCACGACTTCCTTCGGCTTGTACGCGCAATACCCCGGCCGCGGCCCGATCTTCGGGTGATTGCGGCAAGTGTCCGGGCGCTTGTCATAAATGGTGCACAGGCGGCTCTTACGATCCAGGTAGTAGCAATCGTTGTTGCTCATGCGCTGCAGGGTGAAGATGCCGGACTTCTGATTGAAACGTTCAACCAGGCCTTCCTTTTGCAGACGCTTGGCGATGTTCTTTGGCGGGTCACCCAGTTCGAACTCGTCGACCACACCGATGCGCACCAGATCCTTGATCTTTACCTCAACCGGCAGCGTGCAGCAGCTGGATATGCAGGAACCGCACATCGGGGCTGAGTATTTCGCCCACGTATCGAGACGATCGATCTCGGCGGCGGCAATCAGGTTGGGCTTCATCATCGGGAGTTACCAGGTGTGTATGCATCAGGGCGCGCGATCATACCGGGACTGGTGGATTTTTGAACAACCTTTCGCCAGATTTTTTCTGCGTGCAGGCACATTG
Organism: Pseudomonas sp. P108; assembly: GCF_032613195.1. Classification (NCBI taxonomy): domain Bacteria; kingdom Pseudomonadati; phylum Pseudomonadota; class Gammaproteobacteria; order Pseudomonadales; family Pseudomonadaceae; genus Pseudomonas; species Pseudomonas sp. P108. The sequence goes on from NZ_CP126691.1 coordinate 391,340, forward strand.
CCGGACAATTCGGCACGGCCCCTGCATTCATTAGCTCACTCGCCAAGGTAATGCCGGGCTATCTCACAGTCTCGGGAAAAACTGCCGAACCAGAGCCGCTACCGTCGGTCAGACCGTCTAGGCTCAGACAATTCCCCGCTCGCTCGAGGTCCTATCGATGACTCAAGAACCACTAGTTCGCGAAGCAGAGGTGGCCGCATTTCGCGACGCCGTCCTGACCAAACTCACCTACGCCGTGGGCAAAGACCCCGATCACGCCTTCGACCATGACTGGTTCGAAGCCATTGCGTTGGCGGCGCGTGATCACATGGTCGAACACTGGATGGACCACACCCGGCAGATCTACCGCAAAGGTCAGAAACGGGTGTATTACCTCTCGCTGGAATTTCTTATCGGCCGTTTGCTCTACGACAGCCTGAGCAATCTTGGCCTGCTCGATGTGGCCCGCGAAGCGCTGACTGAACTCGGTGTTGATCTGGAGCGCATCCGTCTGCTGGAGCCCGATGCGGCGCTCGGCAACGGCGGCCTCGGTCGTCTGGCCGCATGCTTCATGGAAAGCATGTCGACTCTCGGCATCGCCGGTCACGGTTACGGCATTCGTTACGAACACGGCTTGTTCCGTCAGGCCATCGTTGACGGCTGGCAGCAGGAGCAGACCGAGCACTGGCTGGATTTCGGTAACCCGTGGGAGTTCGAGCGGCCGGAAGTGGTTTACACCATCGGCTTCGGTGGCAGCGTTGAAACCGTGACCGATGTCTCTGGTAAATCCAAGCAAGTCTGGTCGCCAGCAGAAACCGTTCGCGCCATTGCTTACGACACGCCGGTAGTCGGCTGGCGCGGGGCGAGCGTTAACACTTTGCGCCTGTGGCGTGCCCGCGCCATGGAAGATTTGCACCTGGAACGCTTCAACGCCGGTGACCACTTGGGCGCCGTTGCCGAAGTAGCCCGTGCCGAAAGCATCTCCCGCGTGCTTTACCCGGCGGACAGCACCGAAGCAGGGCAAGAGCTGCGCCTGCGCCAGGAATATTTCTTTGTCGCTGCGTCGCTGCAAGATCTGCTGCGTCGTCACCGCAATATGCACACCTCGGTGTTGACCTTGGGCGATCACGCGGCGATCCAGCTCAACGACACCCACCCCTCGATTGCCGTAGCCGAACTGATGCGCCAACTGGTCGACGTCTACGATGTAGCCTGGGATGCGGCGTGGCAAGTCACCGTCGACACGCTGTCGTACACCAACCACACGCTGCTGCCGGAAGCGCTGGAAACCTGGCCGGTGGGCCTGATGGAACGCATGCTGCCGCGGCACATGCAGATCATTTACCTGATCAACGCCCAGCACATCGACTCGCTGCGCGCCAAAGGCATTCATGATTTTGACGTGCTGCGTGCGGTGTCGCTGATCGAAGAGGACAACGGTCGCCGGGTGCGCATGGGCAACCTCGCTTTCCTCGGTTCGCACAGCGTCAATGGCGTGTCCGGATTGCACACGCAATTGATGCGCAAAACCGTGTTCGCCGAACTGCACAAGCTGTATCCGGAGCGGATCAACAACAAAACCAACGGCATTACCTTCCGCCGCTGGTTGTATCAGGCCAACTCTGAACTGACTTCGATGCTGGTCGACGCGCTCGGCCCGGATCTACTGGATAACCCCGAAGAGCGTCTGCTCGATCTCGAGCCGTTTGCCGAAAAAACTGCGTTCCGTAAAGCTTTTGCCGAACAACGGCTGCACAGCAAAAAAGCGCTGGCCTATCTGATTCACGAACGGCTGGGCATCGCGGTCAATCCGGCGGCGATGTTCGATGTGCAAGTCAAGCGGATCCACGAATACAAACGCCAGTTGCTCAACCTGATGCACACCGTGGCGTTGTATCAGGCGATTCGCGCCGAGCCGGAAGTCGACTGGGTGCCACGGGTGAAAATCTTCGCCGGTAAAGCCGCAGCGAGTTATCACCAGGCCAAACTGATCATCAAGCTGACCAACGATATCGCTCGAGTGGTGAACAACGATCCGACCGTGCGCGGCTTGCTGAAAGTGGTGTTCCTGCCCAACTACAACGTCAGCCTTGCAGAGAGCATCATTCCGGCGGCGGACTTGTCCGAGCAGATCTCCACTGCCGGCTTCGAAGCGTCGGGCACCAGTAACATGAAGTTCGGTCTCAATGGTGCACTGACCATCGGCACGCTGGACGGCGCCAACGTGGAAATGTGCGAGCGCATCGGTGCCGAGCACATGTTCATTTTCGGCCTCAGCGCGCAGCAGGTTGAAGCGCGTAAACAGAACCACGAGTTCAGCGCGTTGCCGGACATCGCCGCCTCCCATCGTCTGAACGATGTGCTGCAGGCGATCCGCAGCGGGGTGTTCTCGCCGGACGACACGTCGCGTTACACCGGGCTGATCGATTCGCTGGTGGATTACGACCGCTTTCTGGTCTGCGCCGACTTCGACTCGTATTGGGAAGCGCAGAAGCGGGTCGAAGCGCATTGGCACGACTCCAACAACTGGTGGCGTTCGGCGGTGCTCAACACGGCGCGGATGGGCTGGTTCTCCTCGGACCGGACGATTCGCGAGTACGCCACGGATATCTGGAAAGCGCTGGAGTAGTTTTTCGCGACAATTGTGTGCAAGGCCCAACGTTTGTTGGGCCGGATCGATATACTGAGCGCCGGTTACCGGCAGCGCCAGTCACCACCAATCCAATGTGGGAGCGAGCCTGCTCGCGAAGCGGTTGTCATGTTAAACAGAAATGTTGGCTGACAAACCGCTTTCGCGAGCAGGCTCGCTCCCACAGGGTTTGTGCCTAGACTGAAGCAATCGCCGGACTCGCCCCGTCTTGGGGCTGCTTAGGGATATCGACCATGCAATGGATGTTCATGTTGATCGGGCTGGCGCTCGGCTGGCTGCTCGACGAGTCGTTCAGTGATGCGCTATTAGGCGCGTTGCTCGGACTGGCTATCGGGCAGACGATCCGCATCGCGCGGCTTGGCTCGCTGGCGGCGGAGCAACAGCAGCAACTTGAGCAGGCGAAGGTCGCTTTGCAAGGCGTCGAGCAACGTCTGTTTTTGCTCGAAGGCGCGCCCCTTCATGCCGCGCCGCCACCGACTTCGGCGCCGGCCGCCGAACCTGTCGTCGAACCCCTCAAAGCAGTCGAAGAAGCCCCGGTCCCCGAACTGGTCTGGGAACTGCCGCCCGAACTCGAACCGATTTCCGCCGTCGCCAGTGAAACCAGTCAACCGCTGCCCGCTGATGTGTGGCGCCTCGACGCCGTCACGCCCGAACCGCAAACACCTGCCGAACCCCGTGGGCCGAACCTTATCGAGCGTGGCATCAGCGCCGCGCGCAATTGGTTGTTCGGCGGCAACACCGTGCTGCGCGTCGGCGTGGTGTTGCTGTTCTTCGGTCTGGCATTCCTGCTGCGCTACGCCACCGAAGGCATGGTTGTGCCGATCGAGGTACGTTACGCCGGTGTCGCGGCAGCCGCGTTGGGCCTGCTGGCGCTAGGCTGGTGGCTGCGGCGGCGCAACAGCAGTTACGCCTTGATGCTGCAAGGCACCGGGATTGCGGTGCTGTACCTGACGGTGTTCGCGGCGATGCGTCTGCATCCGTTGCTCGATCAGTCCGCAGCGCTGGGATTGTTGGTCGCGGTGACGGTATTTTCGGCGATTCTGGCGATCACCCAAGACTCGCTGGCGTTGGCTGCCGTCGCCGCATTGGGTGGATTCGCCGCACCGATCCTGACCTCGACCGGCGCCGGCAACCACGTCGCACTGTTCAGTTATTTCGCTTTGCTCAATGCCGGCATTCTCGCTATCGCCTGGTTCAAGGCCTGGCGCTTGCTCAACCTGATCGGCTTTGTCGGCACCTTCGGTATCGGCTTCGCCTGGGGCCTGCGTTCGTATGCGCCGGAGCTGTTGTGGAGCACCGAGCCGTTCCTGATTCTGTTCTTCCTGATGTACCTCGCTATCGGCCTGTTGTTTGCCCGGCGCAAATTGCTCGATATGTCTGACGCGCCGGCAGACAGCGACCGTGATGCCTTGCTGCACTGGTCGGCCCGCAAGGGCGATTATGTCGACGGGACGATGCTGTTCGGTCCGCCAATCATTGGTTTCGGTTTGCAGTTTGCGCTGGTGCAGCATCTGGAGTTTGCCGCGGCGTTCAGTGCGCTGGCGTTGGGCATGATCTACATGGTGCTGGCCAAGGTATTGATGGGCGGTCGTGCGGTGCTGCTGGGTGAAACCTGTCTGGCGCTCGGGGTGATTTTTGCCAGTCTGGCGATCCCGCTGGGGCTGGATGCGCGCTGGACCTCGGCGGCATGGGCGGTGGAAGGCGCGGGGATTTTCTGGCTCGGTCTGCGTCAGCATCGACCGTTCGCCCGGGCCTTTGCCTTGCTACTGCAACTGGGTTCCGCGTTAGCCTTCCTCAGTCAGTTGCGGGTTGGCGAAAGCAGTTTGCTCGACGGTGCTCCGCTGGGCGCGTTGATGCTGGGCTTCGCGTTGCTGTTCAGTTTCTACCAATTGCGCAAGGCTTCGCCGCAACAGGCCTCGCCCTGGGAGCGTCAAGGCTTGCCGGTGCTGGCGTGTCTGGGCCTGACCTTCCTTTATCTGCTGGCGCCGCTGTTCTTCTTCGTTCAGGCCACGGCGATCAGTTGGGCACTGGCCGGGTTGGTGACGTTGTTTGTCGGCCTGCGAATTCAGTCGCGCACGTTCCTGTTCACCGCGTTTGCCGTGCAGTTACTCGGTGGCGCACTGTTCTTGTTGCGCCTGCAAGGCGCGGGCGAAGACTCGGCGGCGGTGTTCAGCGCCGGTTGGAGTGGCTTGCTCAGCGCTTCGCTGATCGGTCTGGCGTTGATTGCCGGCATGCTGTTGGCGGCTCGCGATGAAATGGTGCGCGGCGACGTGCGTCTGCTGCGCGGTCTGTCGGTGGTGTTGTTGGCCGGTCTGGTGCTGATCAATCTCGCGGTGTTGTTTGTCCTGCCGTGGCAGACCGCGAGCGCGGTGTGGGCGGCCAGTGGCCTGCTGATCATCTGGCTGAGTCTGTACCTCAAGCAGCGTGTGAGTTTTGTTTTTGGTCTGCTATTGCAGGTGATTGGCGGCGCGGCGTTCTTGCTGGCCGGTCCGGAACTGCTCGGGCCGCTGTCCAGCGAAGGGCTGAAGCCTTTGGCCCATGGCGGATTCTGGACGCCGCTGGTGCTGGGGCTGGCGGCAATGATCGGTGCGTGGCGCCTGCAACTGGGCAATCACGCCTCGGCATTCGATGCGTTGAGTTTGCAGCGCTTGTCCGAAGTATTGCTGGTGTGGGGCGCGGGTTGGTGGGCGTTGGCGTGGGTCAGCGAGGTACTGCGTTTTGCTGCGCCGAATCTGCAAGGCACGTTGCTGCTCTTGGTTGCAGCCGTAAGCGTGGGGTTGTGGACTGTGTTGTCGCTACGTTTGAAATGGCCGGCGCTGGGCTTGCTCTGCACCTTGCTGATTCCGGCGGCGGCTCTTGTGCTGTTCGGCGCGTGGCATTCGCGTTATCACCCGGCAGCTGACTTCGGCTGGCTGGCATGGGCGGCGATATTCGCCGTGCATTTCTTCAGCTTGCGACGCTTGGCGCCGATGCTGCCGGCGCGCGCTTTGAGCACGGCACATGTGCTCGGCTGCTGGCTGCTGATCGGCGTGCTGGCGCTGGAATTTCGCTACGGCCTGCTGCTGTTGTCCGAGCAATACAACGCCTGGCGTTGGCTGGGTTGGGCGATTCTGCCAAGCGTTTACCTGCTGCTGGCAGCAGCACCGCGCAACTGGCCGTGGCCGGTCGCAGCGTTTGCCCGCGAGTACTGCTTGTATGCGGCTGTGCCGCTGGCGGTATTGATGCTGGCGTGGTTCTGGCTGGCCAATGGCGTCAGCGATGGTAATGCCGAGCCACTTCCTTACGTGCCGCTGCTCAATCCATTAGAGCTGGGTTTGTTGTTCGCCTTGTTCGGCGTCTATGTCTGGTCGCGCAGTGCGATTTCGCAGTTGTCGATTCGACAGGACTACGCCGATAACGCCACGCAATTGATTGCCGGGATTTCGCTGTTCGCCTTCTGCACCGCGCTGGTCACCCGCGCCGCGCACCATTGGGCCGGGATCCCGTTCGAGCTGGATACGCTGCTCGCCTCAATGCTGGTGCAGGCTGGCTTGTCGATCGTCTGGACGCTGATGGCGCTCGGGCTGATGATCGGCGGCCATCTGCGTCATCGCCGCGAAGTGTGGCTGATCGGCGCAGCATTGATTGCGCTGGTCGTGGCCAAACTGATTTTTGTCGAACTGAGCAACCGTGGCGGTCTCGCCCGGATCGTCTCGTTTATCGGCGTCGGAGTGTTGTTGCTGGTGGTCGGTTATTTCGCGCCGCTGCCGCCCAAGCGCGTCGATGCTGACCCGGCGGCGGACAAACCGGTCCCGGACACCGAAGGAGTTTCATCTTGAGTCGCATGCTGAATCTGGGTTGGTTGGCGTTGGGCGTGGTGATGGCGGCCGGCGCCCAGGAAAAACCGGCGGACTTCGCCACGCAGGTGCCGTTGTCGGTCAGTGGCAACGGCCCGTGGTACCGCCTCGAATTGCCGTTGAGCGTGCAATTGCAGGCACGCCAGACCGATCTCAGTGATCTGCGTGTGTTCAATGCCGCCGGCGAACCGCAGGCTTACGCCTTGGCGCGCGAGTCGGCGCAGACCCGCGACGACGGTCAGTTACATGAGGTGAAATGGTTCCCGCTGTACAACGCCGCTGACGCCAGTGAACGCGCGCCGAATGTGCGTGTGCAAGCGACCACCAACGGCACATTGGTCGAGGTGCAGCCGTCCAGTCAGTTGGAGGCGGGAGAAGAGATTCTGCGCGGCTGGCTGTTGGATGCGAGTGCGATCAAGGCGCCGTTGCAGCAGTTGATCCTCGACTGGACCAGCGAGCGCGACGGTTTTCAGCGCTTCAGCATTGAGGCCAGTGACGACCTGCAACATTGGCAGCCATGGGGCGAAGGGCAGGTGGCACGGCTGACCTTTTCCGATGAGCGCATCGAGCAGCATGAAGTGACATTGCCGGGGCAATCGGCGCGTTATGTGCGGCTGTTGTGGGAGTCGCCGAATTCGGCGCCGATCCTGACGGCGGCACAACTGAAAAGCAGTGATCCGCGCAATGTGCCGCTGCCGTTGGTCTGGTCGCAGGCAGTGGCCGGCAGCAGCACCAAGGCCGGGGAATACACCTGGCAGTTGCCGATGGGGCTGAATGTCGAGCGGGTGCAGGTCGAAATCAAACAACCGAACAGTCTGGCGCCGGTGACATTGTCGGGCCGACGTGAAAGCAGCTTGCCGTGGCAGGAACTGAGCAGCGGTCTGCTCTATCGCCTGACCCAGAATGGTCAGGACGTGGTGCAGAACGAATTGCAGCTCTACGGGCAGACCGTACAACAGTTGAAGCTGACGGTAGATGAGCGTGGCGGTGGTCTGGGCGAGCAGGCGCCAAGCGTGAAGTACGCGGTGCGAGCCACGCAGGTGATTTTCCTTGCACGGGGGGAGGGGCCGTACAGTTTGGCGTTGGGTAATCCGACGGTGAAAACGGCGAACTTGCCATTGGCGACGCTTATTCCCGATTTCAAACCGGAGAAGCTGGCTACGTTGGGTAAGGCGTCGGTGCAGGGTGCCGTGGTGGCTACGCAGACTTCGACGGCGACCACAGCGGCGGTGGCGGAGACCAACTGGAAGAAGATCGGCTTGTGGGCGGTGTTGTTGCTCAGCGTGGTTTTTCTCGGGGCGATGGCATTTAGCTTGTTGCGCAAGCCTCCCGCTAAATCTTGAAAGGGCGGGTGCTGCGCACCCGATCGCGAGCAGGCTCACTCCTACAGGGGATCGCATTTCTTCAGTTGGAATACTGTTAACTGTAGGAGTGAGCCTGCTCGCGATAGCGTTTTCCCAAACGACAAAAATCCAAAAACTGTCTCGATCACCTGCACCACCCGTCCCGAACCGGTCTACGCTAAACCCGCTACCTGAACTCTCCCCCGACAATCACGTCTCATACAGGCAAATACACCCCAACGCACGTTACCGGGCGTCTTCGCTCGCTACGGTTTCAGACTCCCTGTAAACTGCGCGGGTTTTTAGCCCCCCATTCCACCGGAGCCGTCCATGTCCCGCGTTACCCTGAGTCGCTATTTGATTGAGCAGACCCGCAGCAATAACACTCCTGCCGATCTGCGTTTCCTGATCGAAGTGGTGGCGCGTGCTTGCAAAGAAATCAGCCACGCCGTGTCCAAAGGCGCCCTGGGTGGTGTTCTGGGCAGCATGGGCACTGAAAACGTCCAAGGCGAAGTGCAGAAGAAGCTCGACGTGATCTCCAACGAAATCCTGCTCGAAGCCAACGAATGGGGCGGTCACCTGGCCGGCATGGCGTCCGAAGAAATGGACAATGCCTACCAGATCCCGGGCAAATACCCGAAAGGCGCGTACCTGCTGGTATTCGACCCACTGGACGGCTCGTCGAACATCGACATCAACGCCCCGGTCGGCACTATCTTCTCGGTACTGCGTTGCCCGAACGAATACCTGAGCCAGAACGAGCCGCTGAACGAAAAAGCGTTCCTGCAGCCAGGCACTCAGCAGGTTGCCGCCGGTTACGCGATCTACGGCCCGCAGACCATGCTGGTACTGACCTTGGGCGACGGCGTGAAAGGTTTCACCCTCGACCGCGAAATGGGCAGCTTCGTGCTGACTCACGAAGACATCACCATTCCTGAATCGACCCAGGAATTCGCCATCAACATGTCCAACCAGCGTCACTGGGAAGCCCCGGTACAACGCTACGTGGGCGAGCTGCTGGCCGGTGAAGAAGGTCCGCTGAAAAAGAATTACAACATGCGTTGGGTCGCGGCGATGGTTGCCGACGTACACCGCATCCTGACCCGTGGCGGTCTGTTCATGTACCCGCGCGACAGCCGTGAGCCATCCAAGCCAGGCAAACTGCGTCTGATGTACGAAGCCAACCCGATGTCGTTCCTGGTGGAACAAGCAGGCGGCGCGTCCACCGACGGTCATCAGCGTATTCTCGACATCCAGCCTGAAGGCCTGCACCAGCGCGTAGCAGTGTTCCTCGGCTCGAAAGAAGAAGTCGCACGCGCTACGGCCTACCACAAGGAATAAACCATGACCGCGCCCTGGCAGCCGTTGCTCGATTGGTGGTTCGGACACGCCGAATCCCCCGACGAGATATCGGCTGACAAGGGCAAGTTGTGGTTTGGCAAGCGAGACAGCCAAGACCTCGAAGCGCGTGAGCGTTTCGGGGTCTTTGTCGATCAGGCCATCGCTGGTGAATTGACCGAGTGGACGCAACGTCCCGAAGGTTGGCTGGCGGTGGTGCTACTGCTCGATCAACTGCCGCGAATGATCTTTCGTGATACTCCCAAAGCGTTCTCCGGTGATCTGCGCGCGCAGAAACTCGTCGCGCAAGGTATTGCCGCGGATTTCGATCGGCAGTTGAAGCCGATTCAGCGTGTATTCATTTATCTGGTGTTCGAACACTGCGAAAACCTCGCGGTGCAGAATGAGGCAGTTTCCCGGTTTATCGAACTGGTGGCTGAACAGCCGGAAGCGGAGCGCGCGGTGTTTGCCGACAATCTGGATTATGCCGAGCGGCATCAAAAGGTGATTGCGCGGTTTGGCCGGTTTCCGCATCGCAATGCGGTGTTGGGGCGGGAGTCTACGGCTGAGGAGTTGGTGTTTCTTTCTGAGCCGGGGTCGCGGTTTTAAGGGCTTGCCCTCACCCTAACCCTCTCCCGGGGGGAGAGGGGACTGACCGAGGTGGATGTTGTAGGTACATCGACTTGAGAGACCTGAGTCGAACTCAGGTTTTGAAAGGCCTGAAGATCTGCTCCCTTTCCCCCTCGCCCCCCTGGGGGCGGTCCGACGTTTCGGGAGGGCTGGGGTGAGGGGGTAAAGCCCTTGATCTTAAATGCGGAAACTACCCACCAATTGCTTCAACCGCGCCGCCTGCTGCTCCAGATCCGAGCACGCGCGCAACGTCGCCTGCAAGTTCTCCACACCTTCCTGATTCAGCGTGTTGATCTCGTTGATATCGACATTGATCGACTCGACCACTGCCGTCTGCTCTTCAGTCGCGGTGGCCACCGACTGGTTCATCCCGTCGATCTCGCCAATACGCTGAGTCACGCTGCCCAATCGCTCACCGGCCTGGTTGGCGATGCCGACGCTGCTTTCGCTCTCGCGCTGGCTCTCGGTCATGATGCTGACCGCCTGGCGCGCGCCGACTTGCAGCTCTTCGATCATCTTCTGCACTTGCTGCGCCGAATCCTGAGTGCGGTGCGCCAAGTTGCGCACTTCATCGGCGACCACGGCGAAACCACGACCGGCTTCACCGGCTCGTGCCGCTTCGATCGCAGCGTTGAGCGCGAGCAGGTTGGTCTGCTGGGAAATGCTGGTGATCACTTCGAGAATCTGGCCGATGTTCACCGTGTTGCTGTTCAGGGTTTCGATGTTGCCGCAGGAGTCGCTGATCTTCGCCGACAGCTGCTGCATGGCCTGGATGGTTTTATCCACAACCTGCTGACCGTCGACCGCAAGGCTGCGCGCGTCGCTGGAATGCTGCGAGGCGAGGGCGGCGTTCTGGGCGATTTCCTGGGCGGCGGCACCGAGCTGGTTGATCGCGGCAGCGACGCTGTTGGTGCGCGAGGCCTGCTGGTCGGAGTTGTACATCGACGAGTTCGACGCTGCGACGACACGCAGGGCGACTTCGTTGACCTGGCCGGTGGCCGACGATACTTCGCGAATCGAGGTGTGGATACGTTCGACGAAGCGGTTGAACGAGGTACCCAGCGCGCCGAATTCGTCGTTGCCGTGGATGACCAGACGCTTGGTCAAGTCGCCTTCACCTTCGGCGATGTCGTGCATCGCGCGGCCCATGGTCAGCAGTGGCTGCATCAGCACGCGGATCAGCATGCCGAGCAGGGCGATGATGATCACCACGGCAATGATCATGGCGATCAGCGCCGAGGTGCGGAATTCGCTGAGCATCGAGAACGCGGTGTCTTTATCGAGCACCAGCGCCACGTACCAATCGGCCGACGGCACGCCGTTGACGCGGGTGAAGGAGATCAGTTGGGTCTTGCCATCGAACTCGACTTCTTTCAGGCCCGGGCTGACTTTTGGCGCGCCATTCGGGTAGGCCTCGGCGAGGGTCTTGAGCACCAGTTTGCTGTCCGGGTGGATCAGGATCTTGCCGTCGGCACTGACGATGAATGCATGGCCGTGGCCACCGAAGTTCAGCGAGTTGATGATTGCGCTGACGCTGGTCAGATCGATGTCGGCACCGGCGACGCCGAGCATCTGGCCCTGGCGCTGCACCGGGGTGGCAACGGTGATCACCAGTTTGCCCGAGGACGCGGCGATGTACGGTTCGGTGACGATGGTCTGCTGCGCGCTGTTCGCTGCTTTGTACCAGCCGCGTGCACGTGGATCGTAGTCCGGCGCGCGGTTGCCGGCCGGTACCGAGAACATCACGCCGTCGGCTCCGCCGAAATAGCTGAGCTGGAAATTGCCGGTGTAGGCGGGCAGGTCGATGATGCGTTTCAGGCTGGCCGGGGCGTTGCCGTCGACGGCCACTTGCTGCGACAGCGATTGCAGCAACTGAATGCGACTTTCCAGCCAGGTCTGGATATTGCTGGTGGTCAGGCTGCCCAGCTCCTGCATCGACGCTTCGGTGCTCGTGCTCAAGGCTTCGCGCTGTCGATAGTCGTTGAAGAAAATGAAACAGGCGAACGCAACGGCCACCACGAGGGCGGCAGCCAACAAGATCTTGTGGCTGAATTTCATGTTTCTGGTCATCGAATGAGCTACCGCGAAGGGGCTGGTCAAGAAAGGGCGGCAATTTGCCACACTCGGGGGCTTTGCGCTGCTCTTATTTCGACCGCGGCGCGCCAAAGATTAGGCGTCTTTGGCGAAAGGCGACGAAATGCTCAATAGCCCTACAAAGTGTCTGATTTACCGGCAAATGCCAGACGGGCGGGCTAATAAATAGCCATTCCCCCACGGAACCAGATGAGGGTTTTCTCTTCTAAGCTTCTGGTTGGCACCATGCCATCCCCCCCTCGTTCCAGGAGTTACACCATGTCGCTGCGATCTATCGCCCTTCTGACGTTTTGCGTGCTGTTGGCCGCATGCAGCAAGGTCAATCAGGAAAACTACTCGAAGCTCTCGGCCGGCATGGCCAAGGCCGAAGTCGAGACCCTGCTCGGCAAGCCCACCGATTGCTCGGGCGCGCTCGGCATGTCCAGTTGCACCTGGGGCGACAAAAACAGCTTTATCAGCGTGCAGTACGCCGGTGACAAAGTGCTGATGTTTTCCGGCCAAGGCCTGAAGTAAACCGGGGCTTCGCGCCCACGGAGAAAAAAAATGAAGCGGTTATTGCTGATCCTTTTTGCCGGCCTGGTACTGGCCGGCTGCGCCAGTTCCGGCGTCGACCCGTTGGCGCCGAAAACCGTCAACAGCGTCAATCTCAAGCGTTATCAGGGCACCTGGTATGAACTGGCGCGCTTGCCGATGTACTTCCAGCGCAATTGCGCGCAATCCGAAGCCCATTACACCCTCAAGCCTGACGGTAATGTCGCGGTGCTCAATCGCTGCCTGACCCCGGACTGGCAATGGGAAGAAGCCAAGGGCACGGCTTATCCACAGGTGCCGGGCAAGACCGACAAGCTCTGGGTCGAATTCGATACCTGGTTCTCGCGTCTGATTCCGGGTGTGGCGAAAGGTGAATACTGGGTGTTGTACGTCAGCGATGACTACAAGACCGCCATCGTCGGCGACCCGAGTCGCAAGTACATGTGGTTGCTGTCGCGCACGCCGACCGTCAACGGTGTGGTGCGTGAAGAGCTGCTGAGCAAGGCGCGTCAGCAGGGCTATGACACCACGCGCTTGATCTGGCGCGCGTCGGATCGGCAGATGGCCAAGACCTCGAATTAATCACCCATCCTGATCGCTCCCACGCTCCGCGTGGGAGTGTCTCAATGGACGCTCTGCGTCCGCTTGTGGGACGCAGAGCGTCCCGGGCTGCATTCCCACGCAGAGCGTGGGAACGATCAGCTGTCAGCCGAGGAGGTCGCGCAGAACCTGGGTGAAGGCACGAGCACTGTCCTCTTCCCCTGCATGCCGGCCATCGCGCACTACCCACTGGCCATTGACCAACACATCGCGGACCTGCCGATCCCCTCCGGCAAACAACCAGCGATTCAAAATCCCGTCACCCGTAGCCGTCGCCAGATACGGATCGCTGCCATCGAGCACAATCCAGTCCGCCCGCTTGCCAACTTCCAGCGCACCAACCGGCTGACCCATCGCCTGCGCACCACCGTCCAGCGCCGCGTCATACAGCGTGCGCCCAACCATCGGCTGATCCGCGCCATACAAACGATTACGGCGCTGATCACGCAGACGCTGGCCGTATTCCAGCCAACGCAATTCCTCCACCACGCTCAGCGACACATGGCTGTCGGAACCGATGCCCATGCGCCCGCCCTGAGCGAGGAAATCTACTGCCGGGAAAATCCCGTCACCCAGGTTCGCTTCGGTGGTCAGGCACAGGCCGGCAATGGCGCGACTCTTGGCCATCAGCGTGACTTCTTCCGGATTGGCGTGGGTCGCGTGCACCAGGCACCAGCGCTGATCGACTTCGGTATTTTCGTACAGCCATTGCAGCGGACGCCGACCGCTCCAGCTCAGGCAGTCGTCGACTTCTTTCTGTTGTTCGGCGATGTGGATGTGAATCGGGCATTGCTTGTCGCTGGCCGCCAAGACTTCGCTGATCTGCTGCGGCGTGACCGCGCGCAACGAGTGGAAGCAAAGGCCCAGCGACTGCGCCTTTTGCTGCGCCAGTAACGGCTGCAAACGCGATTGCAGATTCAGGTAATTTTCGGTGCTGTTGATGAAGCGGCGCTGGCCGTCACTCGGCGTCTGGCCGCCAAAACCGGAGTGGCTGTAGAGCACCGGCAACAGGGTCAGACCGATGCCGCTTTCACTCGCCGCCTGACTGATGCGCAACGCCAGCTCAGCCGGATCGGCATACGGCTGACCATTGCTGTCGTGATGCACGTAATGAAATTCGGCCACCGATGTGTAACCGGCCTTGAGCATTTCGATGTACAGCTGACGGGCAATGACGCCGAGCTGATCCGGGCTGATTTTTCCGACGAGCCGATACATCAGATCGCGCCACGTCCAGAAACTGTCGTTCGGGTTGCCGGCCACTTCGGCCAGACCCGCCATCGCTCGCTGGAAGGCGTGGGAGTGCAAATTAGGCATGCCCGGCAACAGCGGGCCGCTCAGCCGTTCGGCGTCATCTGCGGTGGAATCGGCCTGAATTTTAGTCAGCAGGCCATCGGCGCTGACCTCAAGACGTACATTGTTGGCCCATCCGTTAGGCAGCAGTGCGCGTTCGGCAAAGAAGGCGGACATGGTTCAGCACCCCATCGTGTGTTATTTGTATATACATATACAGACGTTTGCCTGCCCGGTAAACTCCGGCAAGCTAGCAACCTTCATCCAATGAACAGGGATCAACCGTGCCGACTCCGCCTCCAGTCTCCCCGTTGGCCGCGAACATGGGCGACAGTCCGGCGCCCTTGTACGCCCGCGTCAAACAGATGATCACCCAGCAGATCGACAGCGGAAACTGGCCGCCGCACTACCGCGTGCCGTCCGAGAGCGAGCTGGTCAATCAACTCGGTTTCAGCCGCATGACCATCAACCGCGCGCTGCGCGAGATGACCGCTGATGGTCTGTTGGTGCGCATGCAAGGCGTCGGCACTTTCGTCGCCGAACCGAAGAGTCAGTCCGCGTTGTTCGAAGTGCACAACATCGCCGACGAGATCGCCTCCCGTGGCCATCGCCACACCTGCCAGGTCATCACCCTCGAAGAGGAGGCCGCCGGTTCCGAGCGCGCACTGGCGCTGGATATGCGCGAAGGGCAGAAGGTCTTTCATTCGTTGATCGTGCATTACGAAAACGATATTCCGGTGCAAATCGAAGACCGCTTCGTCAACGCGCTGGTCGCCCCGGAATACCTCAAGCAGGATTTCACCCTGCAAACGCCTTACGCCTATCTCAATCAGGTCGCGCCGCTGACCGAAGGCGAGCACGTGGTTGAAGCGATCCTCGCTGAGCCGTCCGAATGCAAGTTGCTGCAGATTGAAAAGGGCGAGCCGTGCCTGCTGATTCGTCGCCGCACGTGGTCGGGGCGTCAGCCGGTGACCGCAGCACGATTGATTCACCCGGGTTCCCGTCACCGTCTGGAAGGACGGTTTCATAAATAGAGAGCATAAATGAATGGTTTGAAGGTTTTACGCGCCGAGGGCTACCCGCGCATGCCGTGGAAAAACGGCGGCGGCAGCACTGAAGAAATCACCCGTGATGCCGGTGCCGGGCTGGACGGTTTTGGCTGGCGCCTATCGATTGCCGACATCGCCGAATCCGGTGGTTTCTCGACATTCGCTGGCTATCAGCGAGTGATTACGGTGTTGCAGGGTGATTGCATGACCCTGTGCGTCGACGGTGACGATACGCGACCATTGTTACCGCTCGACCCGTTCGCCTTCAGTGGCGAGAGCCAGGTGTCGTGCACGCTGCTTGGCGGCGCAATTCGCGACTTCAATCTGATTTACGCCCCGCAGCGTTACAGCGCGCGGTTGCAGTGGCTGGACGGTGAGCAGCGGCTCTTCAGTTCGGCCGGTACGGTGTTGGTGTTCAGTGTCAGTGAGCTGTTGGACGTTCAGGTCGGTGACACTGCATCGCAACTCGGTCGCCATGATTGCCTGCAATTGGACGGTAACGCCGGGTTGGTCGAAGTCTCCGTCAATGCGGGTTGCTGTGTCATTGAACTGACTGCACGCTGATTCCGAAATCTTAAAAGATCGCAGCCTTCGGCAGCTCCTACAGGGTGTACATCAAACCCAATGTAGGAGCTGCCGAAGGCTGCGATCTTTTGCTTTTGGGGTGTTCCCAACCCACGCACCAACTTGTTACCGAACGCCCCAGCGTGGCGCAAAACCACGCTCACGTAACAAAGTCCCTTCGGCATAAATCATCCCCACGAAAAATTTCATCGACGCCCGAACCCTTGATTCAGGTGCCCTCCAGCCCTGCGCGTAATTTTTCTTGAATACCCCTCCAACAAGTTGGCCGCTTGATTGCATATGCTTGTATGTACAAGTAAAGACGTATGCGTATGAGTCGCTCGAGACTCTCCGCAGCGTCCACTGATTCGCTTGTCGCGCATCGAAGCGCACAGGCTGCTTGCCCACTGCCAGGGTTGGTTTGAATTGATCGCTGAGGAGTCTTTTTCGTGACTGACAATAAGCCTACAAAGTTTCGCAACGTTGAGATCCGCGCTGCCCGCGGCAACAAGCTGACCGCCAAGAGCTGGCTGACCGAAGCACCGCTGCGCATGCTGATGAACAACCTCGACCCGGAAGTCGCCGAGAACCCGAAAGAGCTGGTGGTTTACGGTGGTATCGGTCGCGCCGCGCGTAACTGGGAGTGCTACGACAAGATCGTCGAAAGCCTGACCAACCTGAATGACGACGAGACCCTGCTGGTGCAATCCGGCAAGCCGGTCGGCGTGTTCAAGACGCACAGCAATGCCCCGCGTGTACTGATCGCCAACTCCAACCTCGTCCCACACTGGGCGAGCTGGGAGCACTTCAACGAACTCGACGCCAAAGGCCTGGCCATGTACGGCCAGATGACTGCCGGCAGCTGGATCTACATTGGCAGCCAGGGCATCGTCCAAGGTACTTACGAAACTTTCGTCGAGGCCGGTCGCCAGCACTACAACGACAACCTCACCGGCAAGTGGGTGTTGACCGCTGGCCTCGGTGGCATGGGCGGCGCACAACCTCTGGCGGCAACCCTGGCCGGCGCTTGCTCGCTGAACATCGAATGCCAACAAGTGAGCATCGATTTCCGTCTGAAAAGCCGTTACGTCGACGAGCAAGCCAAAGACCTCGACGACGCGCTGGCGCGCATCGACAAATACACCAAGGAAGGCAAGGCGATCTCCATCGCCCTGCTGGGTAACGCCGCAGAAATTCTGCCGGAACTGGTCAAGCGTGGCGTGCGCCCGGACATGGTCACCGACCAGACCAGCGCCCATGACCCGCTCAACGGTTACCTGCCGGCCGGCTGGACCTGGGACGAATACCGCGCTCGCGCCAAGACCGAACCGGCCGCTGTGATCAAAGCCGCCAAGCAGTCGATGGCCGTGCACGTCAAAGCCATGCTGGAATTCCAGAAGCAAGGCATTCCGACCTTCGACTACGGCAACAACATCCGTCAGATGGCGCAGGAAGAAGGCGTCGAAAACGCCTTCGACTTCCCGGGTTTCGTACCGGCTTACATCCGTCCGCTGTTCTGCCGTGGCATCGGCCCGTTCCGTTGGGCGGCGCTGTCCGGCGATCCGCAAGACATCTACAAAACCGACGCCAAGGTCAAAGAGCTGATCCCCGACGACGCGCACCTGCACAACTGGCTGGACATGGCCCGCGAGCGCATCAGCTTCCAGGGTCTGCCGGCACGTATCTGCTGGGTCGGCCTGGGCCTGCGCGCCAAGCTCGGCCTGGCCTTCAACGAAATGGTCCGCAGCGGTGAGCTGTCGGCGCCGATCGTGATCGGTCGCGACCACCTCGACTCCGGCTCGGTCGCCAGTCCGAACCGTGAAACCGAATCGATGCAGGACGGTTCTGACGCCGTGTCCGACTGGCCATTGCTCAACGCACTGCTCAACACCGCGAGCGGCGCGACCTGGGTTTCCCTGCACCACGGCGGCGGCGTCGGCATGGGCTTCTCGCAGCACTCGGGCATGGTGATTGTCTGCGACGGTACTGACGAAGCGGCCGAGCGTATTGCGCGCGTGCTGCACAACGACCCGGCTACTGGCGTTATGCGTCACGCCGATGCCGGTTACCAGATCGCCATCGACTGCGCCAAGGAACAGGGCCTGAACCTGCCGATGATTACCGGAAAGTAATGCTTTCCCCTGTAGGAGTGAGCCTGCTCGCGATAAGGCCGGCACATTCAGCAAATGTGCTGACTGACCCACCGCAATCGCGAGCAGGCTCACTCCTACAAAAGCCAAAAAGAACAAAACCCGGAACAATCCACAGAGGTTGAATCATGGCTGTCAACACCGATCGTGCAAGCAACAAACCGTTGATCGAAAGGCGTTCGATCGACTACATCCCGGAAGCGGAAAGACACGGTCGTCTGTTTAGCCAGTTCACCCTGTGGATGGGGGCAAATCTGCAAATCACCGCGATTGTCACCGGGGCCTTGGCCGTGGTGCTGGGCGGTGATGTGTTCTGGTCGTTGATCGGTCTGTTGATCGGCCAATTGCTCGGCGGCGGAGTGATGGCGTTGCATGCTGCGCAAGGGCCGAAACTGGGCCTGCCGCAGATGATCTCCAGTCGCGTGCAGTTTGGCGTTTATGGTGCGGCGATCCCGATTGTGCTGGTGTGCCTGATGTACCTGGGTTTCACCGCAACGGGGACGGTGCTTTCCGGTCAGGCGCTGGGTCAGTTGTTTAACGTCAGTGACAGCGTCGGCATCCTGATTTTTGCCAGCGTCATCGTGCTGGTCACAGTGCTCGGTTATCGGGTGATCCACTGGATCGGCCGTGTCGCCAGCGTGATTGGCGTGATCGCTTTCGTGTTCCTGTTCTGGCGGCTGATGAGCCAGACCGACGTCGGCGCACTTCTGCAAATCCGTCATTTCAGTTGGAGCAGCTTCCTCCTCGCGGTGTCGCTTGCGGCGTCCTGGCAGATCGCTTTCGGCCCCTACGTGGCTGACTATTCCCGTTACCTGCCGAGCAATACTTCGGCGGTAAAAACCTTCTTCGCCGCCGGTGCCGGTTCGGTGGTCGGCGCGCAAGTGGCGATGATCCTCGGTGTGTTCGCCGCAGCTTCAGCCAACGGCCAGTTCGCCGGTCACGAAGTTGCCTACATCGTCGGCCTGGGCGGCACCGGTGCCACCGCCGCGCTGCTGTACTTCAGCATCGCGTTCGGCAAGGTGACCATCTCGACGCTGAACTCCTACGGCAGCTTCATGTGCATCGCGACCATCATCAGTGGTTTCAAGGGGCACCTGACCGTTACGCGCATGCAGCGTCTGGTATTCGTGCTGGTGATTGTCGGCGCAGCGACCCTGATCGCGTTGCTCGGTCAGCACTCGTTCCTCGGTGCGTTTAAGTCTTTCATCCTCTTCCTGCTCGCCTTCTTCACCCCGTGGAGCGCGATCAACCTGGTGGATTACTACTGCATCACCCGTGAGCGTTACGACGTGCCGGCGCTGGCCGATCCGAACGGCCGCTACGGTCGCTGGAACCTGCTCGGTATCAGCGTCTATGTGTTCGGCGTGCTGGTGCAGCTGCCGTTCATCTCCACCAAGTTCTATACCGGCCCGCTGGTGTCCGCCCTCGGTGATGTGGACATTTCCTGGATCATCGGCCTGGTGCTGCCGGCCGTCGTCTACTACCTGTGCGCAAAAAAATGGCACAGCGCGGTACCCGATCAACTGATTCTGCCGGTCGAGCAGAACAGCGTTGTACAACCTAAAACAAGCGGGGCCGGTCGCGCTGCGGCGCAGGCCTGATTTGGACGTGGACAGGGCTGGATGCCTCTTGACTGCCGTAAGCCAATTCATGATTAGGAGCGTCACAACAATGAAATCGAACAAGACCCTGCTGACCACATTGCTGTCCATGGGCCTGTTGGCCAGTGCCGGTGCGACGCAAGCCGCCGGCTGGTGCGAATCGGGCAAACCGGTGAAGTTCGCCGGTCTGAACTGGGAAAGCGGCATGCTGCTGACCGATGTCCTGCAAGTGGTGCTGGAGAAAGGTTACGACTGCAAGACCGACAGCCTGCCGGGTAACTCCATCACCATGGAAAACGCCCTGAGCAGCAACGATATTCAAGTGTTCGCCGAAGAGTGGGTCGGCCGCAGCGAGGTCTGGAACAAGGCCGAGAAGGCCGGCAAGGTCGTCGGTGTCGGCGCTCCGGTAGTGGGCGCGGTGGAAGGCTGGTACGTGCCGCGCTATGTGATCGAAGGCGACGCCAAGCGCAAGCTTGAGCCGAAAGCCCCGGACCTGAAAAACATCGCTGACCTGGGCAAATACGCCGCCGTGTTCAAGGACGCTGAAGAGCCGTCCAAGGGCCGTTTCTACAACTGCCCGGCCGGCTGGACCTGCGAACTCGATAACAGCGAAATGCTGAAAAGCTACGGTCTGGAAAACAGCTACACCAACTTCCGTCCGGGCACCGGCCCAGCGCTGGATGCGGCGGTGCTGTCGAGCTACAAGCGTGGCGAGCCGATCCTGTTCTACTACTGGTCGCCAACCCCGCTGATGGGCCAGGTGGATCTGGTCAAACTCGAAGAGAAACCGGGCGTCGACAAGACCGTGAGCATCAAGGTCGGCCTGTCGAAAACCTTCCACGACGAAGCCCCGGAACTAGTCGCCGTGCTGGAAAAGGTCAACCTGCCAATCGACCTGCTGAACCAGAACCTGGGCCGCATGGCCAAGGAACGTATCGAGTCGCCAAAACTGGCGAAAATCTTCCTCAAGGAACATCCTGAAGTCTGGCATGCGTGGGTCAGTGCAGACGCAGCCAAGAAAATCGACGCGGCGCTGTAGGTCGATACCTCCCGGTCAACCGTGAGGCTGGCCGGGAGATATGCCGTAAACGCTTGATTGAGATTTCTGATTGAGAGCCGCTTATGTTTCCCGAAAGCTTTACCTTTTCCATCGCCGACTGGGTCAACGGTTGGGTCGATTCGCTGGTCACCAACTACGGTGATGTGTTCCGCCACATCTCTGACACGCTGCTGTGGGCCATCGTCAACCTCGAAGGCCTGCTGCGTGCGGCGCCGTGGTGGTTGATGCTGGCGATCGTCGGTGTGGTTGCCTGGCACGCCACGCGCAAAGTCGTGACCACGGCGGTCATCGTCGGTCTGCTGTTTCTCGTCGGTGCTGTCGGCCTGTGGGACAAGCTCATGCAGACGCTGGCGCTGATGATGGTCGCGACGATCATTTCGGTGCTGATCGGCATCCCGCTGGGGATTCTCTCGGCGCGCAGCAACCGCCTGCGTTCGGTGCTGATGCCGCTGCTCGACATCATGCAAACCATGCCGAGTTTCGTGTACCTGATCCCGGTGCTGATGCTGTTCGGTCTGGGCAAGGTGCCGGCGATTTTCGCTACCGTTATCTATGCTGCGCCACCGCTGATTCGCCTGACTGATCTGGGCATCCGCCAGGTCGACGGCGAAGTGATGGAAGCGATCAACGCCTTCGGTGCCAACCGCTGGCAGCAACTGTTCGGCGTGCAACTGCCGCTGGCCCTGCCGAGCATCATGGCCGGGATCAACCAGACCACCATGATGGCTCTGTCGATGGTGGTGATCGCCTCGATGATCGGCGCCCGGGGGCTTGGTGAAGATGTGCTGGTGGGGATTCAGACCCTCAACGTCGGACGGGGCCTCGAGGCCGGTCTGGCGATCGTGATTCTCGCAGTGGTCATCGACCGCATTACTCAGGCGTACGGTCGGCCACGGCATGAGGTGAGCAAATGAGCAACGCAACCGTGAGCAAGATCGAAGTCAAAAACGTCTTCAAGATTTTCGGCAACCGCGCCAAGGATGCGCTGGCCATGGTTGGTCAGGGCAAGACCAAGGATCAGGTGCTGAGCGAGACCGGTTGTGTGGTCGGCGTTAATGACCTGTCGCTGAGCATCGGCACTGGTGAGATCTTCGTGATCATGGGTCTGTCCGGCTCGGGAAAATCGACCTTGGTGCGCCACTTCAATCGGCTGATCGATCCCACCAGCGGGGCGATCCTCGTCGATGGCGTCGACATCCTGCAATACGACATGGACGCCCTGCGCGAATTTCGCCGACACAAGATCAGCATGGTGTTCCAGAGCTTCGGCCTGCTGCCGCACAAGAGCGTGCTCGACAACGTCGCCTACGGCCTGAAAGTGCGTGGCGAGAGCAAGCAAATGTGCGCGGAACGCGCGCTGCACTGGATCAACACCGTCGGCCTCAAAGGCTACGAAAACAAATACCCGCACCAGCTCTCTGGCGGCATGCGTCAGCGTGTCGGTTTGGCCCGCGCTTTGGCGGCGGACACCGACATCATCCTCATGGATGAGGCGTTCAGTGCCCTGGATCCGCTGATCCGCGCGGAGATGCAGGACCAGTTGCTGGAGCTGCAAAAGACGTTGCACAAGACCATTGTCTTCATCACCCATGACCTCGACGAAGCGGTGCGTATTGGTAATCGCATCGCGATTCTCAAGGATGGCCGGCTGATTCAGGTCGGCACGCCACGCGAGATTCTGCATTCACCGGCGGACGAGTACGTTGACCGGTTCGTGCAGCGGCGGGCGGCGGTGGTCTGACGCTCGTTCCCACGCTCTGCGTGGGAATGCATCCCGTGACGCTCCGCGTCACCCTGCACAGAGCAGAAGTCGGGACGCGGAGCGTCCCAGGCGGCATTCCCACGCAGAGCGTGGGAACGATCTTGTTCAAGAGGTTTTTTAGATGTCCCAGGCTGAAAAAATCATTATCACCGGTGCCCCTCTGCGCTGGCAGGACGTGGTCGCTGTCGCCCGTCACGGCGCTCAACTCGAGCTGTCCAGCGACACCTGGGCGCGCATCGAAAACGCCCAAGGCATCGTCCAGCGCATCGTCGAAAGCGGCGAGCGTGCCTATGGCGTCAACACCGGCTTGGGCGGTTTGTCCAACGTTTCCCTGAAAGACGAACAACTCAGCCAGCTCTCGCGCAACACCTTGCTCAGCCATGCCTGCGGCGTTGGCCCGGTACTCGCCGACGAGCAGACCCGCGCGATCATCTGCGCAGCGATTCACAACTACAGCCACGGCAAATCCGGCATCCACCGCCGGGTCGTCGAAGCGCTGCTGGCGCTGCTCAATCGCGGCATTACCCCGCAAGTGCCGTCGCAAGGTTCGGTGGGTTACCTGACGCACATGGCACATATCGGCATCGCGCTGCTCGGCGTCGGCAATGTCAGCTATCGCGGGCAGATCACTTCGGCGCAACAGGCATTGGCCGAAGAAGGCTTGAAGCCGGTGCTACTGGGTGCGAAGGACGGTTTGTGCCTGGTCAACGGCACGCCGTGCATGACCGGCCTCAGCTGTCTGGCGATTGCCGATGCGACACGATTGGTGCAATGGGCCGATGTGATCGGCGCAATGAGTTTCGAAGCCCAGCGCGGCCAGATCGATGCGTTCGACGCTGAGATCATCGCGCTGAAACCGCACCCGGGCATGCAGCAGGTCGGCATCAATCTACGCGCCTTGCTCGATGGCAGTGAAGTGATTGCGTCGAGCAAAGGCATTCGCACTCAGGATGCGCTGAGTATTCGCTCGATCCCGCAGGTGCACGGCGCTGCACGCGATCAACTGGAACATGCGATCAAACAGGTCGAAGCCGAACTTAACGGCTGCACCGACAACCCGCTGTTGCTCGGCACACCGGACAATTTCCGGGTGATGTCGCAAGCCAACCCGCACGGCCAATCGGTGGCGATGGCGGCGGATTTGCTGGCGATTGCCATGGCCGAAATCGGCTCGATCGCCGAGCGTCGTCTTGATCGTCTGGTCAATCCACACGTCAGCGGTCTGCCGGCGTTTCTGGTGGCCAATCCCGGGGTGAACTCGGGGATGATGATCGTCCAATACGTCGCTGCGTCGCTGTGTGCGGAGAACCGCCAATTGGCGCAACCGGCGGTGCTCGACAACTACATCACCTCGGGCCTGCAGGAAGATCACTTGAGCATGGGCACCAACGCCGCGCTGAAGCTGCATCGTGCGCTGGAAAACTGCACGCAGATTCTCGCCATCGAATATCTGCTGGCGGCGCAGGCGTTTGAATTCCTCAAGGAACAGCACTTTGGTGCGGGCACTGACCGCGCGTGGCGACTGCTGCGCGAAACGGTTCCTGCCTACGACCAGGATCGCTGGCTGGCGCCGGATATCGCCGCCGCCGCGAACGTTTTGAAAAACCCGAATTCGCTGCACAACGTATTACCGAATCTGCACTGACAATACCCACGCCAGCGTGCCAAGGCGCGACTCCCCAAAAGGCGAGACGCGACGGACAACGGACATCTCCGGAGCGTCTGGCGAGTTAATAACAAACTCTCAAAAGGAGCACAAAATGACTGCGCTGAACCTGATTCCCGGCCAACTGAGCCTGGCCCAACTGCGTGACGTCTACCAGAACCCGGTCAAGCTGACGCTCGACAACAGCGCCTCGGCGCAGATCGAAGCCAGCGTCGCCTGCGTCGAGCAGATCCTCGCCGAGAATCGCACCGCTTACGGCATCAACACCGGTTTCGGCCTGCTGGCCTCGACCCGCATCGCCAGCGAAGACCTGGAAAACCTGCAGCGCTCGCTGGTGCTGTCCCACGCTGCCGGTGTTGGCCAGCCGATCAGCGATGACTTGGTGCGACTGATCATGGTGCTCAAGGTCAACAGCCTCAGCCGTGGTTTCTCCGGCATTCGCCGCGTGGTGATCGATGCGCTGATCGCGCTGATCAATGCCGAGGTCTATCCGCATATTCCGCTGAAAGGTTCGGTGGGTGCTTCGGGCGATCTGGCACCGTTGGCGCACATGTCGCTGGTGCTGCTGGGCGAAGGCAAGGCGCGTTACAAGGGTGAGTGGATGGAAGCCGTTGAAGCGCTGAAAGTTGCTGGCCTGACGCCGCTGACTTTAGCGGCTAAAGAAGGTCTGGCGCTGCTCAACGGTACTCAGGTTTCCACGGCGTTCGCCCTGCGTGGTTTGTTTGAGGGTGAAGATTTGTTCGCGGGCGCACTGGCGCTGGGTGGTCTGACCGTTGAAGCGGTATTGGGCTCGCGCTCGCCGTTCGATGCACGCATTCACGCGGCGCGTGGCCAGAAAGGGCAGATCGATGCGGCTGCTGCTTATCGTGATCTGCTCGGTGAGCGCAGCGAAGTCTCTGACTCGCACCAGAACTGCGAGAAGGTGCAGGATCCGTATTCGCTGCGCTGCCAGCCACAAGTCATGGGCGCCTGCCTGACGCAGTTCCGTCAGGCCGCTGAAGTACTGGCGGTCGAAGCCAACGCTGTATCGGATAACCCGCTGGTCTTCGCCGCTGAAGGCGACGTGATTTCCGGCGGTAACTTCCACGCCGAACCGGTGGCCATGGCCGCTGACAACATGGCCCTGGCTATCGCCGAAATCGGCTCGCTGAGCGAGCGCCGCATCTCGCTGATGATGGACAAGCACATGTCCCAGCTGCCGCCGTTCCTCGTCGCCAATGGCGGCGTGAACTCCGGTTTCATGATTGCTCAAGTAACTGCGGCGGCACTGGCCAGCGAAAACAAGGCGTTGTCGCATCCGCATTCGGTGGACAGTCTGCCGACCTCGGCTAACCAGGAAGACCATGTATCGATGGCCCCGGCGGCCGGCAAACGCCTGTGGGAAATGGCCGAAAACACTCGCGGCATTCTCGCGGTGGAATGGCTGGCGGCGGTGCAGGGGCTGGATCTGCGCAACGGTCTGAAGACCTCGGCGAAGCTGGAACAGGCGCGGGCGATTTTGCGTAAGGAAGTGCCGTTTTATGAGAAGGACCGGTTTTTTGCTCCGGACATCAATGCGGCGACTGAACTGTTGGCTTCGCGGTGTTTGACCGAGCTGGTTTCGGCAGAGCTTTTGCCTAGTTTGTAAGTGGACTGTCAGGGGGATTTTTGTTGTTCGAGACATCGATCCCCCTCACCCCAGCCCTCTCCCCCAGGGGGGAGAGGGGGAAGGGAGCCGATCTTCGTGGTTTTCAGAGCCTGAGTTCGGCTCAAAAATTTCAGGTCGATGTACCTCGACAGAACAACACGGTCAGTCCCCTCTCCCACCGGGAGAGGGCTAGGGTGAGGGGCTTTCAAGACCACCCACCAAACCAACCCCAACGGAGGCCAACAGTGAAAACCCTCTGGCAACACTGCCACGTCGCAACCATGGCGCAAGGCGTCTACTCGATCATCGAGGATGCGGCCATCGTGACGTCCGGTGCGCTCATCGAGTGGATCGGCCCGCGCAATCAATTGCCCTCCGGTGAATACCCGGCGGTCAACGACCTGCAAGGCGCGTGGGTCACCCCCGGCCTGATCGACTGCCACACCCACACCGTGTTCGGCGGCAATCGCAGCGGCGAATTCGAAAAACGTCTGCAAGGCGTCAGCTACGCCGAGATCGCAGCCTCCGGCGGTGGCATCGCCAGCACCGTGCGCGCGACGCGCGAAGCGACTGAAGACGAGCTGTTCGCCAGCGCCGCCAAGCGTCTGAAAAGCCTGATGCGCGATGGCGTGACCACAGTCGAGATGAAATCCGGCTACGGCCTCGATCTGGCCAATGAACGCAAGATCCTCCGGGTCATCCGTCGCCTGTCCAAAGAGTTGCCGATCAGCGTGCGCAGCACTTGTCTGGCTGCCCACGCGTTGCCACCGGAGTACAAGGATCGCGCCGACGATTACATCGATCTGATTTGCTCCGAGATGCTCCCGGCCCTAGCGGCTGAAGGTCTGGTCGACGCCGTGGATGCCTTCTGCGAATACCTGGCGTTCTCGCCAGAGCAAGTCGAGCGCGTGTTCATCGCCGCGCAAAAACTTGGTCTGCCGGTGAAGCTGCACGCCGAGCAATTGTCGTCGCTGCACGGCTCCAGTCTTGCTGCTCGATACAAGGCGTTGTCCGCCGATCATCTGGAGTTCATGGACGAGGCCGACGCCATCGCCATGGCTGAGTCCGACACCGTCGCCGTGCTGCTGCCAGGCGCGTTCTACTTCCTGCGTGAGACCCAGTTGCCGCCAATGGACGCCTTGCGCAAGCATCGCGTGAAAATCGCCATTGCCAGCGACCTCAACCCCGGCACCTCGCCGGCGCTGTCATTGCGGCTGATGCTGAACATGGCCTGCACCTGCTTCCGCATGACTCCGGAAGAAGCCCTGGCCGGCGCGACGATTCATGCTGCGCAAGCGCTGGGCATGGCGGCTAGCCACGGTTCGCTGGAAGTCGGCAAGGTCGCGGATTTCGTTGCCTGGCACATCGATCGTCCGGCGGACCTGGCCTATTGGCTCGGTGGTGATCTGGACAAACGCGTCGTGCGTCACGGCGTCGAATCAAGTCTGTAGGAGAGCGGTTGTGGATAAGGTTCTGAACTTCAAACAAGGTCGCGTGCCGTTGCTGATCAGCATGCCGCATGCCGGGGTGCGGTTAACGTCTGCGGTGGAAGCCGGGTTGATCCCGGACGCGAAAAGCCTGCCGGACACCGACTGGCACATTCCGCAGTTGTACGACTTCGCCGAAGAACTGGGCGCGAGCACGTTGGCGGCTGAATACTCTCGGTTCGTCATCGATCTGAATCGCCCCTCCGACGACAAACCGCTGTACGCCGGCGCCACCACCGGACTGTACCCGGCGACGCTGTTCGATGGCATTCCGTTGTTCCGCGAAGGGCACGAGCCGTCGAAACAAGAGCGCGCAACTTACCTTGAGCAAATCTGGACACCGTATCACCGCACGCTTCAGGAAGAGCTGGCGCGGTTGAAAGCCGAATTCGGTTACGCGCTATTGTTCGATGCGCACTCGATCCGTTCGATCATCCCGCACCTGTTCGACGGCAAACTGCCGGACTTCAATCTCGGCACTTTCAATGGCGCCAGTTGTGATCCGCAACTGGCCAGTCAGCTCGAAGCAATCTGCGCCGGCCACAGCAACTACAGCCACGTGCTCAACGGCCGCTTCAAGGGCGGCCACATCACCCGCCATTACGGCAACCCGGCCGAGAACATCCACGCGGTGCAGCTGGAGTTGTGCCAGAGCACCTACATGGAAGAGTTCGAACCGTTCCGCTATCGCGCCGATCTGGCCGAACCGACGCAAGTAGTGCTCAAGCAACTGCTGCAAGGCTATCTGGCGTGGGCAAAGTCTCACTACGCCGCGTAACCCCTGTGGGAGCGAGCCTGCTCGCGAAGGCGTCCATTCAGCCAACATCTACGTTGAATGACACACCGCATTCGCGAGCAGGCTCGCTCCCACAGGATGGTGTCCAGCCTGCGAAGTTTACGGCTGACAAACGGTGACTGCTCTGGAGCATGCTCATTGACGTAAATCGGGTTTATGATGCCCAACGGCAGAATAATAGAAGTCCCCCCAGGGATGACCTCGACCCCTTACGGAGCGCGCAATGCAGACTTTGTTTCCGCAGATCAAACCTCACGCCCGGCACGATCTGGCTGTCGATGACACCCATACGCTGTACGTCGACGAAAGCGGCTCACCGGAGGGTTTGCCGGTTGTGTTCATTCATGGCGGCCCCGGCGCTGGTTGCGACGCGCAGAGCCGTCGCTATTTCGATCCGAACCTCTATCGCATTGTCACTTTCGACCAGCGCGGCTGTGGTCGCTCCACCCCGCATGCGAGCCTGGAAAACAACACCACCTGGGATCTGGTCGCTGACCTTGAGCGCATCCGCAAACACTTGGGCATCGATAAATGGGTGCTGTTTGGCGGCTCGTGGGGTTCGACCCTGGCGCTGGCTTATGCGCAGACACACCCTGAGCGTGTACACGGGCTGATCCTGCGTGGGATCTTTCTCTGCCGCCCGCAGGAAATCGAGTGGTTCTATCAGGCCGGTGCCAGCCGACTGTTCCCCGATTACTGGCAGGACTACATCGCGCCGATTCCGCTGGACGAGCGCGACGATCTGCTCAGCGCCTTCCACAAGCGCCTGACCGGCAACGACCAGATCGCCCAGATGCACGCCGCCAAAGCCTGGTCGACCTGGGAAGGGCGCACCGCGACCCTGCGGCCGAACCCGCTGGTGGTCGATCGTTTCTCCGAGCCGCAGCGCGCGCTGTCGATCGCGCGGATCGAATGCCACTACTTCACCAACAACGCCTTCCTTGAGCCGAACCAGCTGATTCGCGACATGGGCAAGATCGCTCATCTGCCGGGCGTGATCATTCACGGTCGTTACGACGTGATTTGCCCGCTCGACAATGCCTGGGAATTGCACCAGGCCTGGCCGAACAGCGAACTGCAGGTGATCCGCGACGCCGGTCACGCGGCCTCTGAACCGGGCATCACCGATGCACTGGTGCGCGCGGCGGGCAACATGGCCCGGCGCCTGCTCGACCTGCCGCCCGAAGAAGCATGAAGGGGCTTTTACAGCGCGTTCGCGGTGCGCGGGTCGAAGTCGCGGGTGAGGTGGTAGGCGCGGTAGATCACGGTTTGCTGGTGCTGGTGGCGGTCGAACCCGACGACACGCGTACCAGCGCCGACAAACTTCTGCATAAACTGCTTAACTATCGGGTATTCAGTGATGCGGAGGGCAAGATGAACTTGTCCCTCGCCGATGTCGGTGGCGGGTTGCTGCTGGTCTCGCAGTTCACCCTCGCGGCCGACACCAAAAGCGGGTTGCGCCCGAGCTTTTCGACGGCTGCGCCACCCGCGTTGGGCGAGGAATTGTTCGACTATCTATTAAGCAGTGCGAAACAGGTGCATGGCACTGTGGCATCAGGTAGATTCGGCGCCGATATGCAGGTGCATTTGGTCAACGATGGCCCGGTTACCTTTTTGTTACAGACCTGAAAGCGCTTGAAACACCTTTTTAGGAAATTTCGACTGTTTTTAAGGTGTTTTCGCGATAAATACTTTGTTACCCCTGATGCGTTGTCATGCGGGCTACTAGATAATCGCGCGCACTGGGATCAGCGTTCGCTGATTCATTTTTGACTTAGGTAGAGACTTGTCTGGATCCGATTGGGGAATCATTTTGCCCCAGCGGAGTCGGAACAATGCTCGCCAACCTGGCATATAGATAGCTGGCCGTTGGTTTTTTGATCTGTTTTCGGCGAGGGTTGCTCGTGATTGTTAGTCCCTGTAATGCAGCAAAAATGTCTGCCAAACGCATGCGAAGTGCCCTGGTAGCGGGTTCGGCGCTCCTGTGCCTGCTCAGCGCCGGCCAGCTTTGGGCGTTCAATCTTGACGATGTATCGGCGAAGGCTAAAGAACTGGCCGGGCAGAAGTTCGAAGCCCCGCGCAGCAACCTGCCGAACGAATTCCGCGACATGAAGTTCGCGGATTATCAGAAAATCCGCTTCCTCACCGAAAAGGCTGAGTGGGCTGATCAGAAGACCCCGTTCAAACTGTCCTTCTATCACCAGGGTATGCACTTCGATACACCGGTGAAAATCAACGAAATCACGGCGAACACCGTCGAAGAGATCAAATACGATCCGACGCGCTTCGATTTCGGCGACCTGAAATTCGATCCGAAAGCCACCGAACAACTGGGTTATGCCGGTTTCCGTGTGCTGTACCCGATCAACAAGGCCGACAAGCAAGACGAAATCATGACCATGCTCGGCGCGAGTTACTTCCGCGTTGTCGGCAAGGGCCACACCTACGGCCTCTCGGCCCGTGGTCTGGCGATTGATACCGCACTGCCGTCGGGCGAAGAATTCCCGCGTTTCCGCGAGTTCTGGATTCAACAGCCGAAGCCGGGCGACAAGCACCTGGTGATTTTCGCCCTGCTGGATTCGCCGCGCGCCACCGGTGCCTACCGTCTGATCCTGCGTCCGGGCAGCGACACCATTGTCGACGTCAAAGCGCAGATGTTCCTGCGTGACAAGGTTGGCAAACTGGGCATCGCGCCGCTGACCAGCATGTTCCTGTTCGGCGCCAACCAGCCGTCGAAAGTCCTCAACTACCGTCGCGAACTGCATGACTCCAGCGGTCTGTCGATTCATGCCGGCAACGGCGAGTGGATCTGGCGTCCCCTGAACAACCCGAAACACCTGGCCGTGAGCAACTTCAGCGTCGAGAACCCGCGTGGTTTCGGTCTGCTGCAACGTGGCCGCGACTTCAGCCACTACGAAGACCTCGACGACCGCTACGACAAGCGCCCAAGCGCCTGGATCGAGCCGAAGGGCGAGTGGGGCAAAGGCACCGTTGATCTGGTAGAGATTCCAACTGCCGATGAAACCAACGACAACATCGTTGCGTTCTGGAGCCCGGAAAAAATGCCGGAGCCGGGTCAGCCGCTGGACTTCGCTTACCGCATGCACTGGACCATGGACGAAGCGGCGATTCATGCGCCGGACAGCGCCTGGGTATCGCAGACCCTGCGTTCGACCGGTGACGTCAAGCAATCGAACCTGATCCGTCAGCCGGATGGCAGCGTTGCTTACCTGGTCGACTTCGAAGGTCCATCGCTGGCTGCTCTGGCACCGGATGCCGACGTGCGCAGTCAGGTCAGTGTCGGCGATAACGCCGAGCTGGTTGAGAACAGCGTGCGCTACAACCCGGAAACCAAGGGCTGGCGCTTGACCCTGCGCATGAAGATCAAGGACGCGAGCAAGTCGACCGAGATGCGTGCCGCGCTGGTGCAGCCAATCGTCACGGCTGATCTGGCCAAGTCTTCGGTGCCGGCGTCCAACTCGTCCGTTGCCAAGGCCGACAAGGTTGCCGCCAAGCAACAAGAGAAAATCGACAAGGAAGCCAAAGCCGCCGAGGCCAAACAGGCCGACGCCAAGCCAGCTGCAGATGCCAAGGACAAGGCCAACAAAGACGCCAAGCAGCCAGTTGCTGCCGACGCGGCCCCAGCCACACCGGAATCGGCGCCGACTGAAGAAGTCCTGACCGAGACCTGGAGCTATCAGTTGCCTGCCGATGAGTAACTCTCAAGTACAGCCAGAGACTCTGTCCGAGTATCTGGCGCATCTGCCGATGACCGACGAGCAGCGCGCGGAACTCGCGGGTTGCCAGTCGTTCAGCGAGCTGCATGAACGCCTGTCGTCCTCGACGTTCGACGCCCCTGCCGAGGCCGCCCAGGCTTCGGTCGGCAAGCGCCTGACCCTGAGCACCGCCGAAGAACTTGAAGACGCGGAGATGCTGGTGCTCGACGCCAGTGGTCGCGTCAGCATGAAGGCGACGCCGCCGATCCGTCGGACCAAGGTCGTGCCGGAGCCGTGGCGCACCAATATTCTGGTGCGTGGCTGGCGCCGTATGACCGGCCGCACCAACCCGCCACAACCGCCGAAAGACGAAAACGTCCTGCCGGCCGCGCGCTGGCGCACCGTCGGTTCGATCCGCCGCTACATTCTGTTGCTGCTGATGCTCGGCCAGACCATCGTTGCCGGCTGGTACATGAAAGGCATCATGCCGTACCAGGGCTGGTCGTTCGTCGATCTCGAAGAAGTCCTGCACCAGCCGCTGCTGCAAACCGCCACGCAAGTGCTGCCGTATGCGCTGCAAACCAGCATCCTGATTCTGTTTGGGATTCTGTTCTGCTGGGTCTCGGCCGGTTTCTGGACCGCGTTGATGGGCTTCCTCGAGTTGCTCACCGGTCACGATAAATACCGTATCTCCGGCAAAAGCGCCGGCAACGAGCCGATTGCCAAAGACGCGCGCACCGCGTTGGTCATGCCGATCTGCAACGAAGACGTACCGCGCGTGTTCGCCGGTCTGCGCGCAACGTTCGAGTCGGTGGCTGCTACTGGTGATCTGGATCGCTTCGACTTTTTCGTCCTCAGCGACAGTAACGACACCGACATCTGCGTCGCCGAGCAACAAGCCTGGCTGGATGTCTGCCGCGAAGCCAAGGGCTTCGGCAAGATCTTCTACCGTCGCCGTCGCCGTCGTGTGAAACGCAAGAGCGGCAACCTCGATGACTTCTGCCGTCGCTGGGGCGGTGACTACAAGTACATGGTCGTCCTCGACGCCGACTCGGTGATGAGCGGCGAGTGCCTGACCAGTCTGGTGCGCTTGATGGAAGCCACGCCGGACGCCGGGATCATCCAGACCGCGCCGCGTGCGTCGGGCATGGACACCCTGTATGCGCGCATGCAGCAGTTTGCGACCCGCGTTTATGGCCCGCTGTTTACCGCCGGTCTGCACTTCTGGCAGTTGGGTGAATCCCACTACTGGGGTCACAACGCGATCATCCGCATGAAGCCGTTTATCGACCACTGCGCCTTGGCGCCGTTGCCGGGCAAGGGCGCGTTCTCCGGTGCGATTCTGTCTCACGACTTCGTTGAAGCCGCGCTGATGCGCCGTGCCGGTTGGGGCGTGTGGATTGCCTACGACCTGCCGGGCAGCTACGAAGAACTGCCGCCGAACCTGCTCGACGAACTCAAGCGTGACCGTCGCTGGTGCCACGGCAACCTGATGAACTTCCGTCTGTTCCTGGTCAAAGGCATGCACCCGGTGCACCGTGCGGTGTTCCTGACGGGCGTGATGTCGTACCTGTCGGCGCCGTTGTGGTTCTTCTTCCTGGTGTTGTCGACCGCGCTGCTGGCGGTGAACACGCTGATGGAGCCGCAGTACTTCCTCGAACCGCGTCAGCTCTATCCGCTGTGGCCACAATGGCACCCGGACAAGGCGATCGCGCTGTTCTCGACGACCATCGTGCTGCTGTTCCTGCCGAAACTGTTGAGCATCATCCTGATCTGGGCCAAGGGCGCGAAAGAGTTCGGCGGCAAGTTCAAGGTGACCCTGTCGATGCTGCTGGAGATGCTGTTCTCCATGCTGCTGGCGCCGGTGCGGATGATTTTCCACACCCGTTTCGTTCTGGCCGCGTTCCTCGGCTGGGCCGCGACCTGGAATTCCCCGCAGCGTGACGACGACTCGACGCCATGGAGCGAAGCGGTCAAGCGCCACGGCCCGCAGACCCTGCTGGGCTTCTGCTGGGCGCTGCTGGTGATCTGGCTGAACCCGAGCTTCCTCTGGTGGCTGGTGCCGATCGTCGGTTCGCTGATGCTGTCGATCCCGGTATCGGTGATCTCCAGCCGTGTCGGGCTGGGTCTGAAGTCCCGTGACGAGAGCCTGTTCCTCATCCCTGAGGAATACAATCCGCCACAGGCGCTGCTGGCGACCGATCAGTACACCCACGAAAATCGTTACCACGCCCTCAACGACGGCTTTGTCCGCGCAGTGGTCGATCCACAGCAGAACGCTTTGGCGTGCTCGCTGGCGACCTCCCGTCACGGTCAGGCCGAGCCGATCGAGTGGCTGCGTCAGGAACGTGTGCGTCACGCGATCAAGGTTGGCCCGGCCGGGCTGAACAACCATGATCGTCTGCAACTGCTGAGCGACCCTGTGGCACTGGCGCGTTTGCACGAGCAGGTCTGGGCGGAAGGTCACACTGAGTGGCTGGATGCGTGGCGGGCTTCGGTGAAAGCTGATCCGCATGCGCCGCTGCTGCCGTTGCGACCGGTGAGCCTGCAGGCTCAGCCGGCCTGATAAAGAAACCCCGCGATAATGCGGGGTTTTTTTATGGCGCTGAAAAGCCCCTCACCCTAGCCCTCTCCCCGAGGGAGAGGGGACCGATTGGGGGATGCTGCAGAGCTACGCCGACCTGATCTTGCTGTGCTGAATCCATAATCGACTCGATCTTTCAGGTCGGCGTATAGCTTGAGACACCTCGGTCGGCCCCCTCTCCCTAGGGGAGAGGGCTGGGGTGAGGGTCAGCTCTTGATTGTTAAACAAATCGTCCATTAAACCTTGTGCAAAAAAACGAGTGCGTTAGCATCCGTCCCCGAATTGGCGCACCCGGGCTTTTTTGCCTGTCTCTGTTGGTTTTCGCGCCGCACACGCAATGGTTTTGGGGACTTGAAGATGAAGAAGTATCTGTCGATGCTGCTGGTCGGCGTCACGGCACTGGTTGCAGTCAATGCGGCGCAGGCCGGCGCAATCGATGACGCGGTCAAGCGCGGCACGTTGAAAGTCGGTATGGATCCGACCTACATGCCGTTCGAAATGACCAACAAGCGCGGCGAAATCATCGGTTTTGAAGTCGACATCCTCAAAGCCATGTCCAAGGCTATGGGCGTCAAACTGGAACTGGTTTCGACCGGGTACGACGGCATCATCCCGGCGCTGATGACCGACAAGTTCGACATGATCGGCAGCGGCATGACCCTGACTCAGGAACGCAATCTGCGCCTGAACTTCAGCGAACCGTTCATCGTGGTCGGCCAGACCCTGCTGATCCGCAAGGAGCTGGAAGGCACCATCAAGTCGTACAAAGACCTGAACACCGCCGACTACCGCATCACCTCCAAGCTCGGCACCACCGGTGAGATGGTCGCCAAGAAGCTGATCTCCAAAGCCAAGTACCACGGCTACGACAACGAGCAGGAAGCCGTGCTCGACGTGGTCAACGGCAAAGCGGATGCCTTCATCTACGATGCGCCGTACAACGTGGTTGCGGTGACCAAGGTCGGTGCCGGCAAACTGGTGTTCCTCGATAAACCGTTCACCTACGAGCCTTTGGCGTTTGGTCTGAAGAAGGGTGACTACGACAGCCTCAACTTCATCAACAACTTCCTGCACCAGATCCACGAAGACGGCACCTACGATCGCATCCATGACAAGTGGTTCAAGAGCACCGAGTGGCTCAAGGACATGGAATAACGCCGGTCTGCCAGACCGCGTCGCCCCTTTCGCGAGCAGGCTCGCTCCCACATTGGAATGCATCCCTCTGTGGGAGCGAGCTTGCTCGCGAAGAGGCCCTCCAGAGCAACACAAAATCCGGAACCTGCAATGAAACAGAAAAAAGCCCAATGGCCCTGGCACGTCCTCACCGTGCTGGTGCTGGTCGGCCTCGCGGGCGCGTTGTATTACGCGACGTCGCTGATGTCCTACGAATGGCGCTGGAACCGCGTGCCGCAGTACTTCGCCTATCAGGCTGAAGAAACCCAGCGTGCCACTGACATTTCCACCGTCACCGAACTGGTGCGCAAGGGCAGCAGCGCTGTCGTCACTCTGCGCAACGACGCCGGTGACGAGCAGCACCTGACCGTCGACGAGAACAGCCTGCAATTCGCTCAGGGCGACGATGTGGCTGAAGGCGACGTCGTGGGCGTGACCCGCCATTGGGCGGCAGGACCGCTGCTGTGGGGGCTGTGGACGACACTTTGGCTGTCGGTGGTGTCCGGGATTCTCGGCTTGCTGATCGGTCTGGTCACCGGCCTCTGCCGTCTGTCGAACAACCCGACCCTGCGCGACCTCTCGACGATCTACGTCGAACTGGTGCGCGGCACGCCGCTGCTGGTGCAGATTTTCATTTTCTATTTTTTCATCGGCACGGTGATGAATCTGTCCCGCGAATTCGCCGGGATCGCCGCGCTGTCGCTGTTCACTGGCGCCTACGTGGCCGAGATCATCCGTTCCGGCGTGCAGTCGATCGCCCGTGGCCAGAACGAAGCGGCGCGCTCGCTCGGTCTGAGTGCCGGTCAATCGATGCGCCACGTGGTGCTGCCGCAAGCGTTCAAACGCGTGCTGCCGCCGCTGGCCGGGCAGTTCATCAGTCTGGTCAAGGACACCTCGCTGGTGTCGGTGATCGCCATCACCGAGCTGCTGAAAAGCGGCCGTGAAGTCATCACCACCTCGTTTTCGCCGTTCGAAATCCTGTTCTGCGTCGCCGGTCTGTACCTGTTGATCAACCTGCCGCTGTCGAAAATCGCCAGCCGGCTTGAGCGGAGGCTCGCGCAAAGTGATTGAAGTCCGCGATCTGGTAAAAGTCTTCGACACCCGTGGGCAAGTGGTGCGCGCGGTGGATAACGTCAGTACCACGGTGGCCAAGGGCGAAGTGCTGGTGGTCATCGGCCCGTCCGGTTCCGGCAAATCGACCTTCCTGCGCTGCCTCAATGGCCTGGAAGAATTCGATTCCGGCTCGGTGAGCATCGACGGCCTGCAACTGGCCGACCCGAAAACCGACGTCAACGCCTACCGTCGCGAAGTCGGCATGGTCTTTCAGCATTTCAACCTGTTCCCGCACATGACCGTGCTGGAAAACCTCTGTCTGGCGCAGAAAGTCGTGCGCAAGCGCGGCAAGAAAGAGCGCGAAGCCAAGGCGATGGAGTTGCTGCAAAAGGTCGGGATTGCGCAGAAGGCCAACGAGTTTCCGTCACGCCTGTCCGGCGGTCAGCAACAGCGCGTGGCGATTGCCCGGGCGCTGGCGATGGAGCCGAAGGTCATGCTGTTCGATGAGCCGACCTCGGCGCTCGACCCGGAAATGGTCGGCGAGGTGCTGGACGTGATGAAGAACCTGGCCGTGGAAGGCATGACCATGGTCTGCGTGACCCACGAGATGGGCTTTGCCCGGGAAGTGGCGGATCGGGTGTTGTTCTTCGATCACGGTAAATTGCTTGAAGATGCTGCACCGGCAGAGTTCTTTGATGCGCCGAAGGATCCGCGCGCTCAGGCCTTCTTGCGTCAGGTCTTGTAGTACCAGATCGTTCCCACGCTCCGCGTGGGAATGCCGCCCGGGACGCTCCGCGTCCCTTTGTATGCGCGACGCGGAGCGTCGCAGGATGCATTCCCACGCAGAGCGTGGGAACGATCATTGGGCTAGACCTTGAATCGACCGACCAGCATCTGCAGATGGGTCCCCAGACGTGCCAGCTCAACGCTGGACGCCGCAGTTTCTTCACTCGCTGCCGACGTCTGATCCGAGACATCCCGCACATTCAGCACGCTACGGTTGATCTCTTCCGCCACTGCACTCTGCTGCTCGGCCGCTGCCGCAATCTGCTGGTTCATCGCTTGAATCGCCGACACGGTGCGGGTGATGCTTTCCAGCGAACCGCCCGCGCGACGGGTCAACTCAACACTGCTGTCGGTCAGGGTGCGGCTGTTGTCCATGATCGTCGCCACTTGCTGGGTGCCGTTTTGCAGGCCGACGATCAGCTCCTCGATCTCTTCGGTGGACTTTTGCGTACGTTGCGCGAGGCTGCGCACTTCATCGGCAACCACGGCAAACCCACGCCCGGCTTCACCGGCACGCGCAGCCTCGATGGCGGCGTTGAGGGCCAGCAGGTTGGTTTGCTGAGCGACCGACTTGATCACGTCGAGGACGCTGCCGATCTTGTCGCTTTCGCGCTTCAGTTCGCCCATGGCCTCGGTCGAGTGACCGACTTCAACGGCCAGACGCTCGATCTGTGCGATCGCTTCGCCCACCACTTTGTCGCCTTCGCGAGCCTGTTGGTCAGCGGCAACGGCGGCTTCGGAAGCTTCTTCGGCGTTACGCGCGACTTCCTGCACAGTGGCGGCCATTTCGTTCATGGCGGTGGCGACCTGATCGGTCTCGATCTTCTGATTGTTGACCCCGGCGCTGGTCTGCTCGGTCACCGCCGACAGTTCTTCGGCAGCACTGGCGATCTGGGTGACGCCATCGCTGATGCCGCCCACCAGTTCACGCAGGCCTTGGGTCATGCTCTGCATCGAGCGTTGCAGTTGGCCCAATTCGTCACGACGCAGGGACACCAGATTGTGGGTCAGGTCACCGGCAGCGACGCGCTCGGCAACTTTCAAGGTCTGGTTCAGCGGGATGATGATCTGGCGAGTGATCGCCCAAGCGGCCAGCAGACCGAACGCCACGGCCAGCGCGGTGGCGATCAGCAGCAGGTTCTTGGCGCGTGCGGCGTCAGTGTCGCGAACCACGGTCTGCGATTCGGTCAGTTTCTTGCTGACGGCGATCAAAATGTCGCCCTGAGCAGACATGTTGGCCAGTGCTGCAGCGTTTTTTACTTGAGAATCACGGAATTGCGCCACGGCTGCACGGTAAGCCTTAAGCGAGTCGGTGGCTTGCTGCAGGTTGGCGATATGCTGATCTGGGACGCGGGACGGCAGGCTTTCGAGGTTTTTCAGGGCATTGTCGATCGCGGTCAGGGCTGGTTGCTCGGCATCGGCCTTGCCGCTGTAGGTGTAACCGCGCACCTGATAGCGCGCTTGCTGCAGCAGTTTGCTCAGTTCGATCACCGCGTTGTATTGCGCGACGCTGTCGCCTTGCAGTAGTGCGCTCTCGACCTCGCCGACCTTGGACACGGCATTGTCGGCATTGGCGCCTAGTTTGCTGCGTGCGTCTTCACGTTGCACGGTGGCCTGTGTCATTTCGCCGAAGGCACGCTTGTATTCGGCCACGGCAGCCAATTGTTGATCGACCATCGCCACATCGGACGGCTGCTCGATCATGCCGCGCGCCGATTGCAGGCCGCTTTCGAGTTTGCTCAGGAATTCGTTGACCGTGCCCGGTCCCTGCTCGCCTCGACGCATGTCGTAGTCCATGCGCGCGAGGCGCAGGTCCTTGGTCAGCTCATTGAGGCTTGAGATAAAACCGAGCTTGTCACCACGGCTGATAATGCCGCTCATGCCGGTCCAGCCGGTGAAGGTGATCAACAGTGTCAGCAACAGCACCAGGCCGAAACCGATTCCCAGCTTGCGTTTGACGCTGACGTTTCCAAGACTCTCGGCTAACCAACGGTACATGCGACGACTCCCCGACCACTAATTGGACTTATGGAGAGGGTATCGGCCGAGTGATGGCAATCTGTAACACCATTTATCCGCCGGCCCTGCACGGTATCAATGTAGGAGCTGCCGAAGGCTGCGATCTTTTGATCTTGCTTCTAAAAACAACATCAAAAGATCGCAGCCTGCGGCAGCTCCTACAGGGGAGCGGTGTTTGGTTAGAAGAGGCGGGCGAGCAGGGCGGTGACGGCGGTTTCGACGCGCAGGATACGTTCGCCGAGTTGCACTGGTTGCAGGCCGGACTTGGCCAGCAGATCGATTTCGTAAGGAATCCAGCCGCCTTCGGGGCCGATGGCCAACGTCACTGGTTCGCTCAAGGCGCGCGGGCACGGCGGATAGTTACCCGGATGGCCGACCAAACCGAGGGTGCCGTCGGTAATCGCCGGCAACCGATCTTCAACGAAAGGCTTGAAGCGCTTCTCGATGATGATCTCCGGCAGCACGGTGTCGCGCGCCTGTTCGAGGCCGAGGATCAAATTTTCGCGAATCGCCTCAGGCTCAAGAAACGGCGTCTGCCAGAAACTCTTCTCGACCCGATAGCTGTTGACCAGAATTACCTTCGACACGCCCATGGTCGCCACGGTTTGAAACACCCGGCGGAGCATTTTCGGACGCGGCAGCGCCAGCACGAGAGTCAACGGCAGTTTGGCCGGTGGCGGCTGATCGAGAGTGACGCGCAGCTCGGCTTCACCCGCTTCCAGTCGCAGCAGCTCAGCCGAACCCATCAGCCCGTTGATCCGGCCAACACGCAGGCTGTCACCGACTTCCGAACGGTGAACTTCCTGCATATGGGTCAGGCGTCGATCACGCAGCACTACGCGGTCGGCCGCAATGAAATCGGCCTCTTCGAGCAACAGCAGGTTCATGCCTGGGTCGCTGGCGGCTGGTCGTTGTGGTCGTCGGCCGGGTTCTCGTCCGGACGTTCGCGCTTGCTGATCAAGCCACCGAACAGAATGCCGATTTCAAACAGCATCCACATCGGCACGGCCAGCAGGGTCTGCGAGAAGATGTCCGGCGGCGTCAGGATCATGCCGACCACGAAGCAGCCGATGATCACGTACGGGCGGATTTTCTTCAGGTAGGCGACGTCGACCACGCCGATCCACACGAGCAGCACCACGGCTACCGGGATTTCGAACGCCACGCCGAAGGCGAAGAACAGCGTCATGACGAAATCGAGGTAACTGGCGATGTCGGTCATCATTTCCACGCCGGCCGGGGTGGCTGCAGCGAAGAATTTGAAGATCAGCGGGAACACGAAGTAATAGGCGAACGCCATGCCGGTATAGAACAGCAGAATGCTCGACACCAGCAGCGGCACTGCAATGCGTTTCTCATGCTTGTACAGGCCCGGCGCGATAAAACCCCAGATCTGATGCAGGATCACCGGGATCGCGAGGAACAGCGAAACCATCATCGTCAGCTTCAGTGGCGTCAGGAACGGCGACGACACGTCAGTGGCGATCATCGTCGCGCCGACTGGCAGGTACTGGCGCAGCGGCGTCGAGACGAAGGTGTAGATCTGCTGGGTGAACGCAAACAGCCCGGCAAAGATGATGAAGATCGCCGCCACACAACGCAGCAGGCGGGTGCGCAACTCGGTGAGGTGCGAAACCAGCGGCATGTGCTGGTCGTTTTCGGGGAGATCGCTCATGGGGCTCGCGGCGGCAAAGTGGTGTCGTGTGGCGCTGGTGTGATCGGCGCGGCGTTTGGCGCAACGTGTTCAACAGATTGTTCCACAGCGGCTGGCGCCGGCTCTGTCGGTGTTACAACGGCAGCGGGTGCCGGTGCTGGCGTAACAGGCGCGGTCGGCGCATGAATCGTCTGCTGACCCACATGCTCAACCGGCGTCGGTTCCTGTTGAACCGGACTGAAAATCTTCCGCGCCTCCTGCTCCAGCGACAGAATGTGCTCGTTGTGCAGTTGCCGACGGATCTCGTCGGCACCGATTTCACGTTCAACTTCCTGTTTGATCGCGTTGAAGCTGCGCTTCAGCCGACCGACCCACAGGCCGGCGGTGCGCGCAGCGCCCGGCAGACGCTCGGGGCCCAGCACCAGCAGGGCGACGAGGCCGACGAGCAGCAGTTCAGAGAAGCTGATACCAAACATTAGTCAGTGCTCACACGTCTTTGCGGATCGGCTCTTCGACTTTCTGCGCCTGCACGTCGATGGTGTGCGGCGGGTTGGCCTGAGCGGTGGCTTGCGGCTGCACCGGTGGCACTGGCTGTGCAGGCGTCACGGTAGGATCAGCGGCCGGTTTTTCGTCGTCGTTCATGGCTTTGCGAAAGCCCTTGATCGACTCGCCAACGTCGGTGCCGAGGTTTTTCAGTTTCTTGGTGCCGAACACCAGCACCACGACAACCAGAATGACGATCCAGTGTTTCCAGTCAAAAATGCCCATGTTGCTGTTCCTCTCTAAAAATTGTTCAGGCGGACGGACGCGAGGCTTTCTCGACGTGTCCGGACAGGCCGAAGCGACGGTCCAGTTCATCCAGTACGGCCTGCGGATGCTGCCCCAGTTGGGCGAGCATGACCATGCTGTGGAACCACAGGTCGGCGGTCTCGTAGATCACGTCGCTGCAGTCGCCGCTGATGGCGGCGTCCTTGGCGGCAATAATGGTTTCGACCGACTCTTCGCCGACTTTCTCCAGAATCTTGTTCAAACCCTTGTGATACAGACTAGCCACATAGGAGCTGTCGGCGGCTGCGCCTTTGCGCTCTTCAAGTACCTGAGCGAGGCGGGTCAGGGTGTCACTCATGTTTGTGTCCTGCGGAATAGATTGCGTGCGGATCTTTGAGGACCGGGTCGACTGTCTTCCAGTCGCCGTTTTCGAAGACACGATAAAAGCAGCTTTGACGGCCGGTATGGCAAGCGATGTCGCCGATCTGTTCAACCATCAGGATGATCACATCGGCGTCACAGTCCAGACGCATCTCATGCAGCGTCTGCACATGGCCGGACTCTTCGCCCTTGCGCCACAGCTTGCCACGGGAACGTGACCAGTAGATTGCACGGTTTTCCGCAGCGGTCAGTTCGAGCGCCTCGCGGTTCATCCAGGCCATCATCAGCACGCGTCCGGTCTTGTGATCCTGGGCAATCGCCGGCACCAGGCCATCAGCGTCCCACTTGATCTCGTCCAGCCAGTTTTTCATCTTCAATTCCCGAAACGCAGCTACAAGCTTTGAGCTTCAAGCTGCAAGTAAAAGCAGATTGCGGTGTTCCAGTATCGTCAGGCTTGCAGCTCGCAGCTTATAACTTGCAGCTGATTCGTGCTATCGGCGAACGACCAGATACAAGCCGACTGCCACCATGATTCCCGCAGGCCAATGCCCCAATTCGTGCAGCGGGCCACCGATGGCGAGGATTACCCCGCCGGCCAGATGCGCGCAACCGAGCAGGCGCAGGAACCAGTCGTCCTTGCGTTTATGCCATGGCGGCGGTGGGTCGTAGGCGTGCGGCTGGGACATGCGTTCGAGCAGATCGCGAGCCATGTTGGCCAAATGCGGCAGCTGTTCGAACTGGCTCTGCACGTTGCCGAGCAAGGCTTTCGGGCTGACGCGCTCGCGCATCCAGCGCTCCAGAAACGGCTGCGCGGTGTTCCACAGATCCAGATCCGGATACAACTGGCGGCCGAGGCCTTCGATGTTCAGCAAGGTCTTTTGCAACAGAACGAGTTGCGGCTGCACTTCCATGTTGAAGCGTCGTGCGGTCTGGAACAGACGCATCAGCACCTGGCCAAATGAAATATCTTTTAACGGTTTTTCGAAGATCGGTTCGCACACCGTACGGATCGCCGCTTCGAATTCGTTGAGTTTGGTTTCCGCCGGCACCCAGCCCGAGTCGATGTGCAGTTGCGCCACACGACGGTAGTCACGCTTGAAGAACGCGAACAGATTGCGCGCCAGATAATCCTGATCTTCCGGGGTCAGGCTGCCGACGATGCCGCAGTCGATCGCAATGTATTGCGGGCTCCACGGATTGACGGTGCTGACAAAAATGTTGCCCGGGTGCATGTCGGCGTGGAAGAAACTGTCGCGGAACACTTGAGTGAAGAAAATCTCCACACCGCGTTCGGCAAGCATTTTCATGTCGGTGCGCTGGTCGGCGAGGGTCGCTAGATCCGTCACCTGAATGCCGTAGATGCGTTCCATCACCAGCACTTTCGGCCGGCACCAGTCCCAGTAGACCTGCGGCACGTAGAGCAGCGGCGAACCTTCGAAGTTGCGCTTCAACTGGCTGGCGTTGGCCGCTTCGCGCAGCAGATCCAATTCGTCGTAGATGGTTTTTTCGTAGTCCTGGACCACGTCGACCGGGTGCAGCAAACGCGCGTCGGCCGAGAGTTTTTCAGCGGCGCGGGCGAGGATGAACAGCCACGCCAGATCCTGCGCGATGATCGGCTTCAGACCCGGACGGATCACTTTGACCACGACTTCTTCGCCGGTTTTCAGCTGCGCGGCATGTACCTGCGCCACCGAAGCTGAGGCCAGCGGTTCGACGTCGAAACGGCTGAACACGTCGCTGATTTTCTTGCCCAGCTGTTCTTCGATCAGCT
Organism: Pseudomonas sp. P108; assembly: GCF_032613195.1. Taxonomy (NCBI): domain Bacteria; kingdom Pseudomonadati; phylum Pseudomonadota; class Gammaproteobacteria; order Pseudomonadales; family Pseudomonadaceae; genus Pseudomonas; species Pseudomonas sp. P108. The sequence continues at coordinate 435,301 of NZ_CP126691.1, forward strand.
TGATCGACAGCTGCGAATCGAACGGCGGCACGCGGTCCTGCAGCAGCATCAGTTCATCGGCGATGTCTTCCGGCAGCAGGTCACGGCGGGTCGAGAGAATCTGTCCGAATTTGATGAAAATCGGCCCGAGATCCTGCAGCGCCAGGCGCAGACGCGCCCCCCGGCTAAGGTCCAGCGGCTTGCGCGGGAACCAGCGCCACGGCAGCACATAGCGCAGCGCCAGGAGAAACCAGGGCAGCGGCAGATCGAACAGCAGGTCATCTAGGCGGTAGCGGATCACGACAGACTGGATGCGCAGCAGACGGCGGACGGCGAGCAGCTTCATGCGTTATCGCTTGGGTCGAGGGATCGGGAAAGGCGCTCGAAACGCGCCTCGAGACGTTCCAGATCAAGTTTGATCCGGTCCAGTTCGCTGAACCGCGCTTCGGCTTCGCGCTGCCCGACAAGGGTGCGCGATTCTTCGGCGAGGTATTCGGCGAGGTTCTGGTTGAGGCTGGCAAATCCTTGTTGATACCAGCGTGCGCGGCTACGCAGGTGGCCACCGACCAGTTGCGTGGCGACCGGGCCGAGCCAGCGCGAGAGTTCGTACTCCCAGTCCAGCTCAAGGTCTTGCAGCACACCGGCCAGCTCCAGCAGCACGCCGCTGTCGCCATCGAGCTCGACTTCCGGGGCGTGCAGCACCGCGGTCTTGTCTTTGCTCACGGCCAGTTTGATCAGGCTCGAGGCCGGCGCACGCAGGGTGCAGTCGACAGCGGTTTCCCAGTGCGAGGCCAGCATCAAACCTTCGTCGCTCGGCAAGATGAACAGTTGCAGCGCCGGGCTGCGGCAGTCGACGGCAATCACCTTGCCGGTCAAATGCGCCAGCCGCGGCAACGCCGTGCTGTCGAGACGCAGCACCCGGTTGAGGCCGAGTTCAACGCTGGCGAGCAGCCCGGTGAGCAACATCAGGGCTTGATGCCGCGGTGCAGGGCGACGATGCCTGCGGTCATGTTGTGATAGGTCACGCGGTCGAAACCGGCGTCGACCATCATCGACTTCAGGGTTTCCTGATTCGGGTGCATGCGGATCGATTCGGCCAGATAGCGATAGCTTTCCGAGTCGTTGGTGATCAGCTTGCCCATCAGCGGCATGAAGGCGAACGAGTAAGCGTCGTAGGCCTTCGACATCAGCGCGTTGGTTGGCTTGGAGAATTCCAGCACCAACAGACGACCGCCGGGCTTGAGCACGCGCAGCATCGAACGCAGGGCGTCTTCTTTGTGCGTCACGTTGCGCAGGCCGAAAGCGATGGTCACGCAGTCGAAGTGGTTGTCCGGGAACGGCAGTTTTTCCGCGTCCGCCTGAACAAACTCTACGTTGCCGGCGACACCCAGATCGAGCAGACGATCACGGCCGACCTTGAGCATCGATTCGTTGATGTCGGCCAGCACCACCTGACCGGTCGGGCCGACCAGGTGCGAGAATTTTTTGGTCAGGTCACCGGTACCGCCGGCGATGTCGAGCACGCGGTTACCGCTGCGCACACCCGAGAGTTCGATCGCGAAACGCTTCCACAGACGGTGCATGCCGCCCGACAGAAGGTCATTCATCAGGTCGTACTTGGCGGCTACCGAGTGGAAAACCTCAGCGACTTTTTCCGCTTTCTGGCTTTCCGGAACGTTTTTGAAGCCGAAGTGAGTGGTGGGTTCGGCATCGCTGCCTTTGCGCTGATCAGTCATATCGCTGTCACCAAAAGAGAATGCGCGACATTCTAATCCCCAAGCCATGCTTTGTCTTGGAATGGCTAAAGGTAAGATGGGCAACCTTCGGGACGATTTGCCGCAGCGGCGGTCAAGATTTACCGACACATCTTTTTCGCCCCATTCAAAAAGCAGGAGTCAATCAATGGCCAAAATCACTGTTGAGCGTGCCCACAATCTGGGCAAGGAAGCCGCCCGCGAGAAGGCCGACAAGCTGGCGCAGAAACTCTCCGAGCAATATGGCCTGGAGCCGCAATGGTCGGGTGACACCTTGAACCTCAAGCGCTCGGGCGTGAAAGGCGCGGTGCATGTGGCGGACGATTCGATCAAGGTCGACGTGGAACTGGGCATCATGATGTCGGCCATGAGCGGCATGATCAAAGCCGAGATCGAGAAGGCCCTCGATAAAGCGTTGGTCTGATTCCCGCTTGAAACGCGATCCCCTGTAGGAGCGAGCCTGCTCGCGATAGCGGTCTGTCAGTCGACATCATTTTTGACTGATACACCGCTATCGCGAGCAGGCTCGCTCCTACATTTGTTTTGTGGTGCTCCTGCTGTTTATGTCAGTTGTTAGGGTGCCGTTTCTAATTTTTCTGCCTACTTTGTGCCTGAGCCCGACACTTTCGCGGGCAGTTCCTCAAACCTTCTGCGCGTGAGGTGCACCATGGCCAAAGTAATTTTGAAGAAAAAAATCGACGCTTCGACTTCTGCTCTGAGCGACGTCAAATCCTATGCCCGCAAGATCTGGCTGGCAGGCCTGGGTGCCTACGCCAAGGTCGGCCAAGAGGGTAGCGAGTACTTTCAAGAGTTGATCAAGGCTGGTCAAACTGTTGAAAAGAAAGGCAAAAAAGCCGTCACCGAAAAACTCGAAGCGGCCAACGCCGAGATCGATGAAGCCAAGAGCGAAGTGAGTTCTTTCAAAGGTCGTGTCGAAGTTCAACTCGACAAGGTCGAGAAGGCGTTCGACTCCCGCGTAGCAAGCGCCTTGAATCGTATCGGCATTCCGTCTAAACATGACGTTGAGACACTCTCTGCTAAGCTCGATGAGCTGACGGCATTGCTCGAACGCGTCGCGCGTAAATCTTAAGGAGAACGGGATGGCTGGTAAAAAGAACACCGATAAAGAAGGCAGCTCGTGGATCGGGAAAGTCGAAGACTACTCCCGCAAGATCTGGCTGGCTGGTTTAGGCGTGTACTCGAAGATCGATACTGACGGCAGCAAGCTCTTCGATACATTGGTCAAAGACGGCGAGAAAGCCGAGAAGCTCACCAAGTCCGCAGTCGGCAAAAAAGTCGATGCCGCCAAGGACTCCGCTTCTTCGGCCAAGTCGCGCATCAGCGGCGTGAAAGATCGCGCACTGGGCAAGTGGGACGAGCTGGAAGGGGCTTTCGACAAGCGCCTGAACAGCGCGATTTCGCGCCTGGGTGTACCGAGCCGCAATGAGGTCAAGGCACTTAACAGCAAGGTCGACACACTGACCAAACAGATCGAAAAACTCACCGGTCTGAAGGCTCAACCTGTGGCGGCGAAAACCGCTGCGGCAAAACCGGCGGCGAAAACCGCAGCGGCCAAACCAGCGGCAAAATCCGCTGCCAAGCCATTGGCTAAAGCTGCCGCTAAACCCGCAGCAAAAGCAGCGGCCAAGCCTGCAGCGAAAACCGCTGCCGCCAAGCCAGCAGCCAAAGCAGCCGCCAAACCGGTTGCCGCCAAAGCCGCAGCCAAACCGGCAGCAAAACCTGCGGCCAAAACTGCAGCGAAACCAGCCGCGAAAACCGCTGCCGCCAAACCGGCTGCCAAGCCAGCAGCCAAACCGGCTGCGGCGAAAAAACCGGCAGTGAAAAAACCGGCCGCGTCGAAAGCCGCAGCGCCGAAGCCAGCAGCACCTGCTGCAGCCAAGCCGGCCACCCCGGCAGCTCCGGTGAGCGCGTCGAACTCCGCCGCGGCACCGACTCCGGTGGCTACCCCGACTGCTGCATCGACCCCGTCGACGCCAACCAGTCAGTCCTGATTCTTCAGGGCAAAACAAAACGCCCGGCCTGTGAAGGTCGGGCGTTTTTGTATCTGAATTCCAACAGCCCCTCACCCTAGCCCTCTCCCAGAGGGAGAGGGGACCGACCGAGGTGTCTCACGCTATACGCCGACCTGAAAGACCTTATCGATTATGGATTCGGTAACGCACTGTCAGGTCGGCGTACTTCTACAGCATCCCCCAATCAGTCCCCTCTCCCTCCGGGAGAGGGCTAGGGTGAGGGGCTTTTGATTCAGTCATGGTCTTCAAGATACTGAAGAGCCATCCGCTCCGTGGCGACCTTAACCGGCGGCAACAAATGCGGCGCCACCAGCATCATGATCTGATAAACCACCAGCCTCACTTCCCCCTCACGATCCAGAATCCGCTGATAATCCAGCGAAAACAGCAACGTCATGGTGATCTGCTCCACCAACTGCCCCAACGCCTGCGTATCACTGACCAACTGCCCCGCAGCCTTCAACCGCGCCAACAACGACGCCAGCGTGCGCTTCAGCGCATTGAGCAGATGTCGAATCCCCTTGGCCAGCTTCGGCAAGCGCCCGGCGAGGTTCGACAGGTCCTGAAACAGAAAGCGGTACTGCGCCAGCCGCTCGACGATCAAATGCAGAAACAGCCAGTAATCTTCCGGCGCCAACTCCACATCCGATGGTGGATCAAGCAGCGGCGCCAGTTCATTCTGGAAGCGGTCGAACAACCCGAGAATCAGCGGTTCCTTGCCGTGAAAGTGGTAGTAGAGGTTGCCCGGGCTGATCCCCATTTCGTTGGCCACCTCCATGGTGGAGACGTTCGGCTCGCCCTTTTCGTTGAACAATTGCAGAGCACATTCGAGAATCCGGTCGCGGGTTTTCATCCAGTCTTCTTAGAAAAGTTCGGTTAAGCGTCAGCGCACACGCACGTAAGTACCGGGCGCGGCCTCCATCGGTGGATAGTTCGGATTGCCGAGGGTGAACGAGGTTTCGTGCTGGGCGCCGGAGCGTTGCTGAATCCACTCCAGCCACTGCGGCCACCAACTGCCATCGACGTGCTTGCCGTCGTAATACCAGGCGCGCGGGTCGCTGCTCATCTTGCCGTTTTCGACGTATGCGGCTTTCGGGTTGCTCGGCGGGTTGAGAATGCTCTGCACGTGGCCGCTGTTGGACAGCACGAAACGCCGGTCACCGCCAAGCAGCAGGGTCGAGCGATACACCGCATCCCACGGCGTGATGTGGTCGTTCATACCGGCGACACTGAAGCTGTCGACGGTGACTTTTTGCAGGTCGATCGGCGTGCCGCACACTTCCAGTCCACCCGGATGGGTCAGTGGGTTGTGCTTGAAGAAGTCCAGCAGGTCACCATGAAACGCTGCGGGCAGACGCGTGTTGTCGTTGTTCCAGTAGAGAATGTCGAAGGCCGGCGGTTCTTTGCCCAACAGGTAGTTGTTGACGAAGTAGCTCCAGATCAAATCGTTGGGGCGCATCCAGGCGAAGATCCTGGCCATGTCGCGACCGTCGAGCACGCCTTTCTGATAGGAACGGCGCTTGGCGGCTTCAAGGGTCTGTTCATCGGCGAATAGCGTGGCCGGGGTTTCGATCTGGCTGTCGAGCAGGCTCACCAGATAGGTCGCGCTGGAGACGCGGCGCAGTTGCCGTTTGGCCTGCAAATGGCCTTGCAGGGCGGCAATGGTCAGGCCGCCGGCGCAGGCGCCCATCAGGTTGACCTCGCGGGCGCCGGTGATCGCCCGGCAGATGTTCATCGCTTCTTCCACCGCTTCGACGTAGGTCGACAGGCCCCATTCGCGATGGCGTACATCCGGGTTGCGCCAACTGATCATGAAGGTCTGCAGACCGTTTTTCAGCGCGTACTGGACGAAACTGTTGTGCGGGCTCAGGTCGAAAATGTAGTACTTGTTGATTTGCGGCGGCACCACCAGCAGCGGCTTGGCGTACTGCTTTTCGCTCATCGGTCGGTACTGGATCAGCTCAAGCAGATCGTTGCGGAACACCACCGAACCGGTGGTGGTGGCGACGGTCTTGCCGACCTCGAAAGCCTGTTTGGTTACCTGACGTGGCAGGCCGTCGTTGTGCAGCAAATCATCGAACAAATGGCTGAGGCCGCGCACCAGACTGTGCCCACCGGAGTTGAACAGCTCCTTGACCGCCAGCGGGTTGAGCAGGGTGTTGGACGGCGCCACGGCGTCGTTGAGCAGGGTGAAGGCGAAGTGCGCGCGGGCGCGATCGTCATCGCTCATGCTGCTTTCGTCGATCCAGCTTTTGACCTGCTTCTGCCAGGCCAGATAAGCCTGCAGGCTGCGCCGGTAAAACGGGTTCAGGCTCCACGCCGGATCAGCGAAACGGCTGTCGTTCGGATTGGTCGGGTGCAGGGTTTCGCCGAGCAGCACGCGGCCCAATTGACCGCCGAGTTTCAACGCGTGCTTCGCACTGTGAATCGGATTGCGCAGGCCATGGGCGGCGATGCTGCGCAAGGTCGAGATCAGGTCCCGGCCACGCAGACCGGTGATCGCACTTTGTGCGTTGATGAACACGGCGGGGCTGGGCACTACGCCCGTCGCTGGTTTGTCGCGCATGACTCAACACTCCTTCGTCTTCAGGTCAAAAACAAACTCACCGAACCAGAACACCATAGACGCTGTTGCGGGTTGCTGCCTGCGCGGCGTCCTGCCGCGCACTCTTTCTTAAAGCACTGCATAAAGCCTGCCGACGAAGTTAACCGCCGAGCGGTGTCGGATGCGGGTGCATTACTGCACGCTGACGTTCCTCCTGGAGAAACTTCATGATGATCGGCGCCACCGCTTCGGCGCGGGTAATCAGGAACAGATGACCGTCGTCGATGATGTGCAGTTGGGCGTTGGGAATGCGCCAGGCGAGCATGCGCATGTTGATCAGCGGGATCAGCGGATCGTCATCGCCGGCCAGCACCAGCGTCGGCTGATGGATCTTGTGCAGCCAATGAATACTCGTCCAGCCAAGGCCAGCGAAAAGTTGCCAGTAATAGCCCAGCTTGCCCGCCGAACGGACTTTAGCCGCGTGGCTGGCGGCCAGGGTCGGATCGCGGCGGAACGAGCCGCCGTAGATCAGCGGGGCGATGCGGATCACGTGGGAAGGCTGAATGTAGCGCCGCGGACTGGCCATCATCCACAGCACTTTCGGTTTGCCCGGCACCATCACGGCACCGGCCGCGGTCGCCGCCAGCACCAGTTTCTTGCAGCGCTCGGGGTAGTCGTAGGCGAACTGCTGCGCGAGTGCGCCACCCCACGACACGCCGATGACGTTGACCTGGCCGTAGTCGAGGTAATCGAGCATCCGTGACGTCAGCTTGGCCAGCCCGGGAAAGCGATACGGACGGTTCGGCGTCGAGGAACCGCCGACACCGGGCACGTCGAAGGCGATCACTTCCAGATCCGGGTCCAGCGCCGCGACAAACGGAAACACCAGCTCCAGGTTGGCGCCGATGCCATTGAAAATCAGCAAGGGCGTCAAGTGAGGCTTGCCGGGGCGTACCGCCGTGCGGAGGGTCTGGCCATCCAGATCGACGGTACGGAATATGAACGGTTGCGGCATGCTTCAGGCCCTGTGGATTTCAAGTACACCCCGCCCCCTGTGGGAGCGAGCCTGCTCGCGAAGGCGTCGTGTCAGCCAACATCGATGTTGATTGAATGAGCGCTTTCGCGAGCAGGCTCGCTCCCACAATGACAAGGTGGGTGTCAGTTACCGCTCATGTACATAAGTGCCCGGCGAGGCTTCACCCGCCGGATACGCCTTGTTGCCCAGTTTCACCGGGGCCTTTTTCAGGTTGCCCGAGCGCTCGGCCTGCCACGTCTGCCAGTACAGCCACCAGGAGTCGGTGTGCTTGGTCGAGTTCTCTTGCCATTCATCGGCATTGGCAGCCACTTCTTCGCTGGTCATGTAACGCGATTTCGGGTTGCCCGGCGGGTTCAGAATGCTCTGGATATGCCCGCTGCTCGACAACACGAATTCCACCTTGCCACCGAACAACTGCGCCGACTTGTAGCAGGACTTCCACGGGGTGATGTGGTCATTGGTGCCGGCCAGCGAGAAGATGTCGGCCGTGACCTGCTTGAGGTCGATCGGCGTGCCGCACACTTCCAGTGCATTCGGGCGGATCAGTGGGTTGTTTTTGAACATCTCGATCAGGTCGCCGTGGAACGCGGCGGGCAACCGGGTGGTGTCGTTGTTCCAGAACAGGATGTCGAACACCGGAGGCTCGTTGCCGAGCAGGTAGTTGTTGACCCAGTAGTTCCAGATCAGGTCGTTCGGGCGCATCCAGGCGAAGACCTTGGCCATGTCTTTGCCTTCGAGCACGCCGGCCTGATACGAATGGCGCTTGGCGGTCTCCAGGGTCTGCTCGTCGACGAACAGGGCGACGTCGCTGTCCAGGGTGGTGTCGAGCACGCTGACCAGCAGCGTGAGGGCGTTGACCTTCTTCTCGCCGATCGCCGCGTAGTGGCCGAGCAGGGCGGTGCAGGTGATGCCGCCGGAGCAGGCGCCGAGCATGTTCACGTCTTTGCTGCCGGTGATCGCGGTGACCACGTCGACGGCTTCTTTCAGCGCATCGATATAGGTCGACAGGCCCCATTCGCGCTGGGCCTTGGTCGGGTTGCGCCAGCTGACGATGAACGTCTGCACGTTATTGCGCAGGCAGAAGCGCGCCAGACTCTTGTCCGGGCTCAAATCGAATACGTAGAACTTGTTGATCTGCGGCGGCACCACCAGCAATGGACGCTCGTGGACTTGCTCGGTGATCGGCTTGTACTGGATCAGCTCCAGCACGTCGTTGCGAAACACCACCGCGCCTTCGGTGACACCGAGGCTCTTGCCGACCTCGAACGCGCCCATGTTGACCTGGCTCGGCATGCCGCCGTTGTGTACCAGATCCTTGGCCAGATGCGAGAGGCCATCGAGCAGGCTTTTGCCGCCGGTTTCGAAAAAGCGTTTTACCGCGGCCGGGTTGGCAGCAGTGTTGGTCGGGGCCATGGCTTCGGTCATCAGGTTGATGACGAAGTGGCCGCGCGCGATGTCCTTGGGTGACAGGCTGCTGTCGTCGATCCAGGCGTGGAGTTCCTTGCGCCACGCCAGATAAGTTTGCAGATAACGTTTGTAGAGCGGGTTCTGGCTCCACGCAGGATCAGCGAAGCGACGGTCATCGCCAGCCGGTTGCAGTTCGGATTTGCCGAACAACACGTTCTTCAGTTCGAGGCCGAAATGGGTGACGTGTTTGACGCTATGGATCGGTTGTTTAATGGCCTGTTTCAGCACCATACGAGCAGAGGCCAGCAGATCCTTTCCGCGTAGCCCAACGACGGGATTAAGCCCCAGGGTGTTTTCCGAGGCTTGGTACTTCAGGTCATCGTTATTCTTGTTACTCATCTACGACGCTCCATTGTCCTGAGACGAGTACCCGGTTTTCTGCTGTGCAGTTCCACAGCCAATGCCAGGTACTACTGCTCGGGTGACCGTTAATTCTGCATAGCTGCTTTACAGTCGTAGAGCACTGCAGGGAACTTGCCAGCTCCATTGGTTACCCGAGTTTAATTTTTTTCGCAAGCGGGCCGATCCTCGGCCACACAGCAGAGCATTCAAACAGATGAATTTAGAAAATGCCCTCTAATGAGCGCAAGGCACGGGCTAGAGCATCAGCTTGACGACTGACTCGTTCGGATCGCGGGTCTTGCCCGCCGCTTTGAGCTCGGCCAGATAATCGGCCCAGAGTGCGTCATGACGTCGCCCCAACTCGTAGAGATAATCCCAGGTGAACAAGCCGCTGTCGTGACCGTCGTCGAAGGTCAGTTTCAGTGCGTAGTGACCGGCCGGTTCCAGCTTGCTCAGACCGACGTTGAGCTTGCCGAATTGCAGGATCGGTTTGCCGTGGCCCTGGACCTCGGCGGAGGGGGAGTGCACGCGCAGGTATTCGGCGGGCAGGGTGTATTCCTCGCCGGACGCGTAGGTGAGCGTCAGGGTTTTCGAGGCTTTGTGCAGTTTGATGTCGGTGGGGATCATGAGCAGGTATCCGTCTGGTGCGGAACCTTGTGGGAGCGAGCCTGCTCGCGAAAGCGGTGGTTCAGTCAACACAAGGGTTGAATGTACTGCCGTCTTCGCGAGCGGGCTCGCTCCCACAGTTCCATTACATCTGTAAGAGTGGCTTACAGGATATAACGTGACAGGTCTTCGTTCTGCGCCAATTCGCCGAGGTGGCTGTTGACGTATTCGGCGTCGATCAGAATCGGCTTCTCATCGTGCGTGCTGGCCAGATCGCCTGCGCTGAACGACACCTCTTCCAGCAGACGCTCAAGCAGCGTGTGCAGACGACGGGCACCGATGTTCTCGGTCTTCTCGTTGACCTGCCAGGCGATCTCCGCCAGACGCTTGATGCCTTCGGGCTGGAACTGGATGTTCAGGCCTTCGGTCTTCAGCAACGCGCAATATTGCTCGGTGAGCGAGGCGTGCGGTTCGCTGAGGATGCGTTCGAAGTCTCCCGGGCTCAGCGCCTTGAGTTCGACGCGGATCGGCAGACGGCCTTGCAGCTCAGGCACCAGATCGCTCGGCTTGCTCAAGTGGAAAGCACCAGAGGCGATGAACAGGATGTGGTCAGTCTTGACCATGCCCAGTTTGGTGTTGACGGTGCAGCCTTCGATCAGCGGCAGCAGGTCGCGCTGTACGCCTTCACGGGAGACATCGGCGCCGCCGACGTTGCCACGCTTGGCGACTTTGTCGATCTCGTCGATGAACACGATACCGTGCTGCTCAACCGCTTCCAGCGCTTTCGCCTTCAGCTCTTCTTCATTGACCAGACGCCCGGCTTCTTCGTCGCGCACCAGCTTCAGCGCTTCTTTGACCTTGAGCTTGCGGGCTTTCTTTTTTCCCTTGCCCATGTTGGCAAACAGCGACTGCAGCTGGTTGGTCATCTCTTCCATGCCGGGCGGCGTGGCGATTTCGATGCCGGCGACTTCGGCGACTTCGATTTCGATTTCCTTGTCGTCCAGCTGACCTTCGCGCAGGCGCTTGCGGAACAGCTGGCGAGTGTTGGAATCGCTGCTTGGCGCTTCTTCATTGCTGAAGCCCATGCGGGCCGGCGGCAGCAGTGCGTCGAGGATACGATCCTCGGCGGCGTCTTCGGCGCGATGGCGCACGCGGGTCATTTCCTGCTCGCGAAGCATCTTGATCGCGGCGTCGGCCAGATCACGGATGATCGATTCGACGTCACGGCCAACGTAGCCGACTTCGGTGAACTTGGTCGCTTCGACTTTGATGAACGGCGCGTTGGCCAGTTTCGCCAGACGACGGGCGATTTCGGTTTTACCGACACCGGTCGGGCCGATCATCAGGATGTTCTTCGGGGTCACTTCAACGCGCAGCTCTTCAGGCAGCTGCATGCGGCGCCAGCGGTTGCGCAGGGCAATCGCGACGGCGCGCTTGGCATCGTCCTGGCCGATGATGTGGCGGTTGAGTTCGTGGACGATTTCGCGGGGAGTCATGGACATAGTAATTGACGGTCCTCAAGCAGAAACAAGCCGTGGCACAAGGCCGCGTCAGGCTTATTCAGCGAGATCCTGCTCCTCAATGGTCTGAGTGTGGTTGGTGAATACACAGATGTCGCCGGCGATGCCGAGGGCGGTTTCGACGATTTCGCGGGCCGACAGGTCGGTCTTTTTCAGCAGGGCGCTGGCCGCGGCTTGCGCATAGCCGCCGCCGGAACCCATGGCGATCAGGCCATCTTCAGGTTCGACCACGTCACCGTTGCCGGTGATGATCAGCGAAGCGTCTTTGTTGGCGACCGCGAGCATGGCTTCGAGGCGGCTCAGGGAGCGGTCGGTGCGCCATTCTTTGGCGAGTTCGACAGCGGCGCGCACCAGGTGGCCCTGATGTTTTTCAAGCTGGCCTTCGAAACGTTCGAAGAGGGTAAAGGCGTCAGCGGTGGCACCGGCAAAACCGGCGATGACCTGGCCGTGGTACAGGCGACGGACTTTTTTCGCGTTGCCTTTCATCACGGTATTGCCGAGAGAAACCTGGCCGTCGCCGCCCATGACGACTTTGCCGTGACGGCGGACTGAAACGATGGTGGTCAAGGGAAGAGTCTCCACACAGCGGGGCGAAAGTGCCTTATGCCCATTCATATGGGGGTGCTGGAGAGGATTTCAACCGTAGCACAGGAGATGGGACGAGCGGTGTCTTGTATTTTGATCGTTCCCACGCTCTGCGTGGGAATGCAGCCCGGGACGCTCCGCGTCCCTTCACTGCTGGGACGCAGAGCGTCCCTTGAGGCGTTCCCACGCAGAGCGTGGGAACGATCGGCCGAGCGTCAGCGGCTCTGGCGTTGTTGTAACAACAGGTTGCTGAAGCCGGCGCCGGCCAGTTGTTTCTGTGCGGTGGTCAGCTGTTCACGGTTGCTGAACGGGCCGACCAATACGCGGTACCAGGTTTCATCCTTCACTGTGCCGGATTCAACCGCTACCGCCTGACCGAGCAGAATGATCTGCGCGCGGACCTTGTCGGCATCGGTTTCCTTGCGGAACGAACCCGCCTGCAAGAAGAACTTGGTGACCGGCGCCGCCTTGCTCACCGGTGGCGCTGGCGGTGGGGTAATCCCGGCCAGTGCTGCCTGCGCGCGCGCCGTGTCGATCTTCGCCGCTTCCGCCGGGGTCACCGGCGTGGTCGGGATGGCCGGCACTTGTGGCGTCGGCAAAGTCTTCTCCGGCACGGCGTCCGGCGGCACGATCACTTCCGATTCCGGCAGCAAGGTGTAGAAGTCGTACTTCGGCTTCACCGGTTGCGTCGGGCTCGGCGGGGTCTTGTTGGCCTCGGCGATCTTCGACGCTTTCTGCTGTTGTGCCTGTTCGACCTTCTCGCGCTTGACCGTATCGCTGCCCTTGCCCGGCTCGAGCTTCATCAGAAATACGATGAACGCGCCGACCGTGAGGCCGATGGCCATCCACAGCCAGCCCGGAATCGGTTGCTTCGCAGGAGCTTGGTAACGGCTGGCGCCACGCTTGGGTGCAGGTTTTTTCTTGGCGGCCAACTTACATACGCTCCAGAGTTTCCAGACCCAACAGCTCCAGGCCTTGCTTGAGGGTGCGACCGGTCAGCGCGGCCAGGCGCAGACGGCTCTGCATCTGGGCCGGGGTTTCGGCAGCGAGGATCGGGCAGTTCTCGTAGAAGCTGGAGAACAGACCGGCAACGTCGTACAGGTAGGTGCAGAGAATGTGCGGCGTGCCTTTGTCGGACACGTTGTTCAGCACTTCGCCGAACTGCGCCAGTTTCGCCGCCAGCTCTAGTTCGTGTTCCGCCTCGAGCACGATTTGGCCATCGACTTCGCTGAAGTCCTTGCCCAATTTGCGGAACACACCGGCCACACGGGTGTAGGCGAATAGCAGGTACGGCGCGCTGTTGCCTTCGAAATTCAGCATCAGGTCGAAGTTGAAGCTGTAGTCGCTGGTGCGGTGCTTCGACAGGTCGGCGTACTTCACCGCGCCGATGCCGACGACTTTGGCGATGTTGCGCAGCTCGTCTTCGGCCAGCTCCGGGTTTTTCTCTTTCACCAGGCTGTAGGCGCGTTCCTGCGCTTCGGTCAGCAGGTCGATCAGCTTCACGGTGCCGCCGTCACGGGTCTTGAACGGACGGCCATCGGCGCCGTTCATGGTGCCGAAGCCCATGTGTTCCATCTCCATCGGATGGGTGACGAAACCGGCCTTGCGCGCCACGGCGAACACTTGCTGGAAGTGCAGAGCCTGACGCTGATCGACAAAGTACAACGCGCGATCGGCTTTCAGCTTGCCGCTGCGGTAGCGCACGGCGGCCAGGTCGGTGGTGGCGTACAGGTAACCGCCGTCAGCCTTGACGATGATCACCGGCAGCGGGTCGCCGTCGGCGTTCTTGAACTCGTCGAGGAACACGCACTGCGCGCCGTTGCTTTCGACCAGCATGCCGGCAGCTTTCAGATCGTTGACCACGTTGATCAGGTCGTCGTTGTAGGCGCTTTCGCCCATCACGTCGGCCATGGTCAGTTTGACGTTGAGCAGTTCGTAGATCTTCTGGCAGTGCGACAGCGAGATGTCCTTGAACTTGGTCCACAGCGCCAGGCACTCGGCATCGCCCGCCTGCAGCTTGACCACCAGACCACGGGCGCGGTCAGCAAACTCTGCGGATTCGTCGAAGCGCTGCTTGGCGGCGCGGTAGAAGTTTTCCAGGTCGGACAGCTCGTCGCTGGTGATCGGGTTTTCCTGCAGGTACGCCATCAGCATGCCGAACTGGGTGCCCCAGTCGCCAACATGGTTCTGACGGATCACTTCGTCGCCGAGGAATTCCAGTACGCGGGCCACGCCGTCGCCAATGATGGTCGAGCGCAAGTGGCCAACGTGCATCTCTTTGGCCAGGTTCGGCGCCGACAGGTCGACCACGGTGCGCTGCGCCGGGCCAGCCTTGCGTACGCCGACGTGGGCATCAGCCAAGGCAGCGTCGAGACGCGAGGCCAGCGCCTGGGTGTTCTGGAAGAAGTTGATGAAGCCTGGGCCAGCGATTTCGGCCTTGGTGACGTTTTCGTCAGCCGGCAGTGCGGCGATGATTTTTTCCGCCAGATCGCGCGGTTTCATGCCCGCAGGCTTGGCCAGCATCATCGCGATGTTGCTGGCGAAGTCGCCGTGGGTCTTGTCGCGGGCGTTCTCCACCTGAATCGCCGGCGTCAGGCCTTCAGGCAACACACCTTCGTTGACGAGTTGGGTGAGGGCTTGTTGGATCAGCTGGCGAATGGTGTCTTTCATGGTCTTCTCTTTCGACCGCAAGCGCGGCGGGCGCATCGATGCGCGGGTGGAAAAACTGGGCATTATCCGTTGCGAAGACGGGCTTGCCAACCTTAGCAGGCAGCTTATGGATATGTGGTGACATTCAGATCAAAAGATCGCAGCCTTCGGCAGCTCCTACACGGGGATACGCATTTTCCTGTAGTAGCTGCCGAAGGCTGCGATCTTTTGATCTTCAATACAAATCGACGGGATCGACATCCAGCGACCAGCGCACCGCCCGCCCGCTCGGCATCTGCTCCAGCACCAGCAACCAGCTCGCCAGTAACCGGTGCAACGGTGCCCGCGCCGTTGCCTGCAACAAAAGTTGCGCGCGATAGCGTCCGGCGCGGCGTTCCATAGGTGCCGGCACTGGCCCGAGCAGTTCAATCCCGCTCAGATTCTGTTCTGCCAACAAGCGCTCGGCCTCGCTGCACGCCTCATCGAGAAAGCCTTCCGCCTGTCCCGGCTTGTGCGCTTCGGCACGCAACAACGCCAGGTGCGCAAACGGCGGTAACCCGGCAGCCCGGCGCTCGCTCAAGGCCTGCTCGGCAAAGGCGAAATAACCCTGCTCGGTGAGTTGCACCAATAAAGGATGGTCGGCGAGGTGCGTCTGAATGATCACCTTGCCCGGCTCTTCTGCTCGCCCGGCACGCCCGGCCACCTGCACGATCAACTGCGCCATGCGCTCGCTGGCGCGGAAGTCACCGGAGAACAAACCGCCGTCAGCATCGAGGATCGACACCAGGGTCACCCGTGGAAAGTGATGCCCCTTGGCCAACATCTGCGTGCCGACCAGAATGCACGGCTGACCTTTCTGAATTGTCGCGAACAACTGATTCATCGCGTCTTTGCGTGACGTGCTGTCGCGGTCGACCCGTAGCACCGGGTAATCGGGGAACAGAATCGCCAGTCGCTCTTCGGCGCGTTCGGTGCCCGCGCCCACGGGGCGCAAATCAACCTTGTTGCACTTCGGACACTGGCGCGGTGTGCGCTCGACGTAGCCACAGTGATGGCAACGCAGTTCGCCGTAGCGCTGGTGCACAGTCATCCGCGCATCGCAGCGCGAACACTCGGACATCCAGCCGCAGTCGTGGCAGAGCAACGTCGGTGCGAAACCGCGACGGTTGAGGAACACCAGCACCTGTTGGCCATTGGCGAGGGTCTGGCCGATGGCTTGTTGCATCGGCCCGGAAATACCGCTGTCCAGTGGACGGCTTTTTACGTCCAGACGCAGGAAACGTGGTTGCTTGGCACCGCCGGCACGCTCATTCAGGCGTAGGAGGCCATAACGACCGGTGTAGGCGTTGTGCAGGCTTTCCAGCGATGGCGTCGCGGAGCCCAGCACAATCGGGATGTTTTCCTGCCGTGCACGCACCAGTGCCAGATCGCGGGCGTGGTAGCGCAAACCTTCCTGCTGTTTATAAGAGCCGTCGTGCTCTTCATCGATGATGATCAGTCCGGGGTTTTTCATCGGCGTGAACAGCGCCGAGCGGGTACCGATAATGATGTCGGCCTCGCCATCGCGCGCTGC
This sequence comes from Pseudomonas sp. P108, assembly GCF_032613195.1. Taxonomy (NCBI): domain Bacteria; kingdom Pseudomonadati; phylum Pseudomonadota; class Gammaproteobacteria; order Pseudomonadales; family Pseudomonadaceae; genus Pseudomonas; species Pseudomonas sp. P108. The sequence goes on from NZ_CP126691.1 coordinate 451,390, forward strand.
GAGCCAGGCATCGAGGCGCTCGCGGTCATTGACCGCCGAGTGCAGCAGGGCGATGCGCGCATTGAAACGCTGCTCGAAGCGCGCCAGGGTCTGCGGGCCGAGGTTGATCTCCGGGATCAGTACCAAGGCCTGCTTGCCGGCTTCGAGGGTTTCACGGATCAGTTGCAAATAGACTTCGGTCTTGCCGCTGCCGGTGACGCCGGCCAGCAGGAACGCGTGATAGCTGTCGAAACCGGCGCGGATCGCCTCGTATGCGGCGCGCTGTTCGGTGTTGAGCGGTAATTCCGGTTGCGCCAGCCAGTGCTCATGGCGCGCGCCGGGTGCGTGGCGGCGGATTTCCACTTGCACCAGACCTTTGGCCAGCAGTAGATCGAGACTGTCTTTGCTCAACATCAGTTTGCTCAGCAGCTGATGGGCGACGCCGTGCGGGTGCTGGGCCAGCGTCGCGAGTGCTTCGCGCTGGCGCGGTGCGCGGGCAATGCGCGGGTCATCAAGGCTGGCGCCGGGGACGGCTGACCAGAAGCGCTCTTGCCGAGCCTCGGCCAGTTCGCCCTGGCGCAACAGCACCGGCAACGCCCAGCTCAAGGTGTCGCCGAGGCTGTGCTGATAATACTGCGACGTCCACAGGCACAGCTTGAACAGCGCCGGTGGCAGCGGCGGCGTGGTATCGAGCAGGGCCAGCGCCGGTTTGAGTTTCTCCACCGGCACTTCGCTGGTGTCCGTGACCTCGACCAGAATGCCAATCATCTCGCGCCGGCCGAACGGCACCCGCAGGCGCATGCCCGGCTGCAATTGCTCGCGCAGCACACCGGCCGGCGCCCGATAGTCGAACAGGCGGCGCAAGGGTGAAGGCAAGGCGAGGCGCAGAATGGCGTCGGGCACGCGGGGGGATCTCTATCAACAGGCGGGAGGGCTAGGCACATAACCTTGTAGGAGTGAGCCTGCTCGCGATAGCGGTCTGTCATTCAACATTTATGTCGTCTGAAATACCGCTATCGCGAGCAGGCTCACTCCTACAAGGGAATCGCGTATTGGGCCGGGAGCCTAGCAGACGGTCGGTCTCGGTGACAGCTTGCGTGTTTGAAAAGGTCTGGTAGAATCCGCGGCCTAATTACGTGCGGTATTCAACAATAGTGTTGGGTGGCGGCACGCTAGCTGAGGAAGACACCATGAAAGCTGATATTCACCCGAATTACCCAGTCATCGCTGTTACCTGCAGCTGTGGCAACAAGTTCGAAACTCGTTCGACTTTCGGCAAAGCTCTGCCAATCGACGTTTGCAACGAATGCCACCCGTTCTACACCGGTAAGCAGAAGACTCTGGACACTGGCGGCCGCGTTCAGCGCTTCGCAGACCGTTTCGGTGCTTTCGGCAAGAAACCTGCTGCTGCAGAGTAAGGTTGAAGAGCCCGGTGGGCTTTTCCTCGTTGCTGAAAAAGGCGTCCCTCGCGGGCGCCTTTTTTGTGTCTGCGATTTGGCTATCCGGCGCGCAGGCCTTCTGCCCGGCGCCTGCGGGACTGGCCAGCGTCACGGTGCAGCGCGTGGTCGATGGCGACACGCTGCGCTTGAGCGACGGTCGCAGCGTACGCATGATCGGCCTCAACACGCCTGAGCTGGGCAAGCAGGGCCGTGGCGATGAACCCTTCGCCGTGGCGGCGCGAAAACGCCTGCAAGCGCTGATCGATGCCAGCGGCGGACGTGTCGGTTTGCGCCCCGGCAAGCAAGCCAAAGACCATTACGGGCGTACGCTCGCGCATATTTACAGCGCCAGCGGCGCCAATCTCGAAGCACAAATGCTCGCCGATGGCCTCGGTTTCCAGGTCGCGGTGGCGCCGAATGTCGATCTTGTTGTCTGTCAGCAAGCCGCCGAACGCAGCGCGCGAAACACCGGGCTGGGCCTTTGGCGGCAGTCGCCTGTACTGAAAGCGGAGCAGATCCAGCGCTCGGGTTTCGCCGTGATCAGTGGGCGTGTGAGCAAGGTTCAGCGCAATCGCGGCGGAATCTGGATCGAGTTGCAGGATGCGCTTGTATTGCGCGTTGCACCCAATCTGGTCGGACAATTCGACAATGCCCGTTTGCAGGCGCTGAAAGGCAAGCAGATCGAGGCTCGCGGCTGGATCGTTGATCGTTCCCGGCGCGGTGGATTGCAATCCGGTCAGTCGCGCTGGCTACTTCCGTTGACGGATCCTGCGATGTTGCAAACGCCGCGCTGAAGAAAAATTGTAGACATTTTTTCTGTCGATTGTGAACAGTCCAGCCCTTGTGCGCCGTGGCTCTTGGCCCAAAGTCGTAGGGCAGGGCGCTTGACAGGGGTGACCGCTCAGTCTTGTGGGGACTTTGCGAGGCGCGTATCCTCGCTGACCAGTCTGTCCAACAGTAAAAAGCGGAATGCCAAAATGTCTGATCTGAAAACTGCCGCTCTCGAATATCATGCCAATCCTCGTCCAGGGAAGCTAAGTGTCGAGCTCACCAAGGCCACTGCTACCGCTCGCGACTTGTCGCTGGCCTACAGCCCCGGCGTAGCTGAACCAGTGCGTGAGATCGCTCGCGATCCTGAACTGGCCTACAAATACACCGGCAAGGGCAACCTGGTTGCAGTCATTTCCGATGGCACCGCGATTCTCGGTCTGGGCAACCTCGGCCCATTGGCCTCCAAGCCAGTGATGGAAGGTAAAGGCGTACTGTTCAAGCGCTTCGCCGGCATCGACGTTTTCGACATCGAAGTCGACTCCGAAAGCCCGCAAGCCTTCATCGACACGGTAAAACGCATCTCCATCACCTTCGGTGGTATCAACCTGGAAGACATCAAGGCGCCAGAGTGCTTTGAGATCGAACGTGCTCTGATCGAGCAGTGCGACATTCCGGTATTCCACGATGACCAGCACGGCACCGCGATCGTGACCGCTGCGGGCATGATCAACGCCCTCGAAATCGCTGGCAAAACCCTGCCAGAAGCGAAAATCGTCTGCCTGGGCGCCGGCGCTGCTGCCATCTCCTGCATGAAATTGCTGGTGAGCATGGGCGCACGCATCGAAAACATCTTCATGGTTGACCGTACCGGCGTGATCCACTCCGGCCGTGACGACCTGAACCAGTACAAAGCAGTATTCGCTCACGCAACCGACAAGCGCAGCCTGGCTGACGCACTGGCAGGCGCTGACGTGTTCGTGGGTCTGTCCGGCCCGAACCTGCTGAGCGCTGAAGGCCTGCTGTCGATGGCGGCCAACCCGATCGTGTTCGCCTGCTCGAACCCGGACCCGGAAATCTCCCCGGAACTGGCGCACGCCACCCGTAGCGACGTGATCATGGCCACCGGCCGTTCGGACTACCCGAACCAGGTCAACAACGTACTGGGCTTCCCGTTCATCTTCCGTGGTGCCCTGGACGTTCGCGCCAAGCGCATCAACGAAGAAATGAAAGTGGCTGCGGCCAACGCCCTGCGTGAACTGGCCAAGCTGCCGGTTCCTCAGGACGTGTGCGATGCCTACGGTGGCGCGCCGCTGGAATTCGGTCGTGAGTACATTATTCCGAAGCCAATGGACAAACGCCTGATCACCCTGATCTCCGACGCTGTGGCCAAAGCCGCAATCGAGACCGGTGTGGCGACCCTGCCGTATCCGAAGAACTACCCGCTGAAAAGCGTGGATGACGTGTTCAACGGCTAAGTCGTTGTAGCGCTTCAACCAAAAGCCCCGGCTCGTGAGAGTCGGGGCTTTTTATTGCCCGAAGATCAAGAGCCCCCTCACCCTAACCCTCTCCCTGAGGGAGAGGGGACTGACCGTGGAAGATTCGCGAGATACACCGACCTGAAAGTGCATTAGCGCCTATGGATTCAACACAGCACGTTCAGGTCGGCATCACTCACCAGCATCCCCCAATCAGTCCCCTCTCCCTCCGGGAGAGGGCTAGGGTGAGGGGGCTCTTGATCCTCAGGCAATAAAAAGCCCCGCACTTCAACCGAAGGCGGGGCTTTTCAATACCGCTGGATCAGAACAAATCGATCGGCGCCTGCTCATCCGCCGGCAGCGGGCTGCCCGGCGCAGTGCCGTTGCCCAGTTCATTCACCGACGGTGGTGTGTCTTCAGATTTGAACAGTTCGAAGTACGCGCCCGGTGTGCTTGGTGTCGCCGCACGACCACTGACCGGATCCACGCGCAGGCTCAGCAAACCTTCCGGCTCAGGCTGAACATGCGGCGGCTTGTCCTTCAGCGCGGCCGACATGTAGTTCATCCAGATCGGCAGCGCCACGGTGCCACCGAACTCGCGACGACCGAGACTCTCCGGCTGGTCGAAGCCGGTCCACACCGTGGTCACGTAATCGGCGTTGTAACCGGAGAACCACGCGTCTTTCGATTCGTTGGTGGTACCGGTTTTACCGGCGATATCGCTGCGGCCCATGGCCAGCGCACGGCGACCAGTGCCGAGCTTGATCACGTCCTGCAACATGCTGTTGAGGATGTACGTGGTGCGACCATCGACAATTCGCTCAGCCACTGCCGGCGTTTGTGGCACGGCTGCGTTGCCCGGCGCTTCACCCGGAACCGGCGCGGCATTGACCGTGAACGATTGAGTCTCCGGCGCTGCAATGCCGTCCGTCGCCGAACCACCCTGAGGCACGGTCGGCGGGTTGGCGACGAACAGCGTGTCGCCGTTGCGGCTTTCGATCTTGTCGATGATGTACGGGGTGATCTTGTAGCCGCCGTTGGCGAACGTGCTCCAACCGGTGGCGATCTCCATCGGCGTCAGCGTTGCGGTGCCCAGCGCCAGCGACAGGTTCGGCGGCAGATCCTGCTTGTTGAAGCCGAAACGGGTGATGTAGTCGATGGTCTTGCCCACGCCCATCGCTTGCAGCAAGCGGATCGATACAAGGTTACGCGACTTGTACAGCGCCTCACGCAGGCGAATCGGGCCGAGGAAGGTGTTGGTATCGTTTTTCGGACGCCAGACCTTGTCCAGGTACTCGTCGACGAACACGATCGGCGCGTCATTGACCAAGGTGGCGGCGGTATAACCACTGTCCAGCGCAGCGCTGTAGACGAACGGCTTGAAGCTCGAGCCCGGTTGACGCTTGGCCTGCATCGCGCGGTTGTAGTTGCTCTGTTCGAAGGCGAAACCGCCAACCAGCGAGCGAATCGCCCCGTTCTGCGGATCCAGCGAAACCAGCGCACCTTGTGCCTGCGGGATCTGGCTGAACTTCAACGAATTGTCTTTCTGACGCTGCACGCGAACCAGATCGCCGACCTGCGCCACATCCGACGGCTGACGCGGGTTGGCGCCCATGCTGTTGGTGTTGAGGAACGGCCGCGCCCATTTCATGGTGTCCCAGGCAACGTGTTCCTCGCCAGTGCGGGTCAGCACTTGCAGGCCGTTCTTGTCGACCTGGGTAACGATGGCTGGCTCCAGGCTGCTGATCGTGCGCTGTTTGGTCAGTTCGCTGGCCCAGGCCTCGCGGGTTTTGCCCGGCAGGCGCGACTCGGGGCCACGGTAGCCGTGACGCTGGTCGTAGGTCATCAGGCCTTCGTGCAGCGCGGTGTTGGCCATTTCCTGCAGGTTGCTCGGCACCGTGGTGGTGACGCGGAAACCTTCCGTGTAGGCATCGCTGCCATAGCGGCCGACCATTTCGGCGCGGGCCATCTCGGCGATGTACGGTGCATTCACTTCCGGGGTCGGCACGTGATAGCTGGCGTTCAGCGGCTCGTTGATCGCGGCGGTGTAGTCCGCTTCGGTGATCTTGCCGAGCTTGTACATGCGCCCGAGGATCCAGTCGCGACGCTCTTTGCTGCGCGCCGGGTTGGCCAGCGGGTTGAAGCGCGACGGCGCTTTCGGCAGGCCGGCGATCATCGCCATCTGCGCCAGGCTGACATCGCGGATCGACTTGCCGTAATACACCTGCGCCGCTGCTTCGATGCCGTAGGCGCGGTTGCCCAGATAGATCTTGTTCACGTACAGCTCAAGGATTTCGTCCTTGGTCAGCTGCCGCTCGATCTGCAGGGCCAGAAGAATTTCGGTGGTTTTGCGCGAGAAGCTGCGTTCGCTGGTCAGGAAGAAGTTCTTCGCCACCTGCATGGTGATGGTGCTGCCGCCGGACTGAATGTGTCCGCTTTTGACCAATTGGGTCGCGGCGCGCATCAGGCTGCTCGGATCGACGCCGTAGTGGTTGGCGAAATTGTCGTCTTCAGCACTTAGTAACGCATTAATGAAATTGGGTGGAATGTCGGCGAAACGGATCGGAGTCCGGCGCATTTCGCCAAATTCTGCGATCAACTTGTTGTCGCTGGAGTAAACCCGCAATGGAATCTGCAACTGAATGCTTCGCAGAGCCTCCACAGACGGCAAACCCGGACTAAGGTAAAGAAACGCGCCGCTGAGACCTAAAAGCAGTCCGCAGAAAACGGCGACGATGGACCAACCGAAAAATTTCAGCAGACGAATCAAGGCGTTTGGACATCCAGGGCAAAGAATGAATTTGGCGACGGGGTTCCGGCTACACACAGAACAGCCCGCGCTTGCAGTAAAAAGCGGAAAAAAACGCTGGGCATTATAAGCACTTTTCTGCTGGGGGCGTCATTTGCGCTTCTGTCAAGACGGGGTGAAGGAACGCAATGCGTATTACAGAGTCCGTAACTCACGGAAAGTCATAGGGAATTGGTAGTGCTGGGACTCTTCAATAAAAAGGCCAATACGTTACTGGGGATCGACATCAGTTCCACGTCAGTGAAGCTGCTGGAACTGAGCCGTCAGGGTGATCGCTACCGGGTCGAGGCGTACGCGGTCGAGCCATTGCCGGCAAACGCCGTGGTCGAGAAAAACATCGCCGAACTCGAAGGCGTTGGCCAGGCCCTGAGCCGGGTGCTGGTCAAGGCGCGCACCGGGCTCAAGGGCGTGGCAGTCGCAGTGGCCGGTTCGGCGGTGATTACCAAAATCATCGAAATGGACGCCGGGCTGTCCGATGACGAACTGGAAAACCAGCTCAAGATCGAGGCCGACCAATACATTCCCTATCCATTGGACGAAGTTGCCATCGATTTCGAAGTCCAGGGCGTTTCGCCGCGCAACCCTGAACGGGTCAACGTGCTGCTGGCTGCCTGTCGCAAGGAAAACGTCGAAGTCCGTGAAGCGGCGCTGGCACTCGCCGGGCTGACTGCGCGGGTCGTCGATGTCGAAGCCTATGCGCTGGAACGCTCTTTCGGGCTGCTCGCCACGCAACTGGCGGCCACGCAAGAGCGGCTCACTGTCGCCGTCGTCGATATCGGCGCGACCATGACCACCCTCAGCGTTCTGCACAACGGCAAGATCATCTACACCCGCGAGCAATTGTTCGGCGGGCGGCAACTGACCGAAGAAATCCAGCGCCGTTATGGCCTGACCATCGAGCAGGCGGGGCTGGCGAAAAAGCAGGGCGGTCTGCCCGATGATTACATCAGCGAGGTCTTGCAGCCGTTTCGTGAAGCGCTGGTACAGCAAGTGTCGCGCTCGTTGCAGTTCTTCTTCGCCTCCGGGCAATACAACGCGGTCGACCACATTCTGCTGGCCGGCGGTACGGCCTCAGTGCCGGGGCTGGACCGGCTGATCGAGCAGCGCCTGAAGACGCCGACGCAAGTGGCCAATCCGTTTTCCAATATGGCCTTGAGCAGCAAGGTCAATGCCGGAGCGCTGGCCAGCGACGCGCCGGCCCTGATGATCGCCTGCGGGCTCGCGCTCAGGAGTTTCGACTGATGGCGCGGATCAACCTCCTGCCCTGGCGTGAAGAGCGCCGCGAAGAACGGCGCAGACGCTTCCTGCTGGCCTTGATCGGTGTCGTCGTCGGCTCGGTCGGTGCGGTGTTGATTGCCGATCAGGTCATCAGCACCGCCATTGCACGACAAGTGGCGCGCAATGATTACATCGGCAAGCAGATTGCCGTGGTCGACGAACGGATCAAACAGATCAGCGATCTCAAGGCGCGTCGCCAGCAACTGGTCGAACGCATGCGCATCATCCAGGATCTGCAAGGCAACCGGCAGATCAGCGGACGAATCTTCGATCAATTGGCACGCACGCTGCCTGACGGGGTGTATTTCACCGATGTGAAGATGGCCGGCAAAACCCTGTCGATCAGTGGCGCCGCAGAGTCCAACAACCGCGTCTCGGATCTGATGCGCAATCTGGAGGCGTCGGACTGGTTTGATGCGCCAAGTCTCAACGAAGTCAAGGCGACGACCGCCGGCCAAGTGGACCAGACCAACACGTTTGAACTGACCGTACGGCAGACCCAGCCGCAAGCTGTGGAGGACGACCAATGAAACCGTCCGAATGGCTTGAAAGTTTGCGCGACATCGATTTCAACGATCTCGACACCAGCAACATCGGTTCCTGGCCGGCGGCGGTGAAATTTATCGCCGGAGCGCTGTTGATGGTGCTGGTGTTGGCGCTTGGCTATAACTTTTTCATCAGTGACATGGAAAATCAGCTCGACCTCAAACGTGAAGAAGAGATCACCCTCAAAGAACAGTTCGCAAGCAAGGCGCGTCTGTCAGCCAATCTCGAGCTGTACACCCAGCAAATGAAAGAAATGGAAAATACGTTCGGTGTGCTACTGCGGCAGTTGCCCAGTGACACTGAAGTGCCAGGCTTGCTGGAAGACATCACCCGTACCGGTCTGGGCAGCGGCCTGGAGTTCGAAGAAATCAAACTGCTGCCGGAAGTTACTCAGCAGTTCTATATCGAACTACCGATTCAGATCACCGTTACCGGCGCCTATCACGATCTCGCCACCTTCGTCAGTGGCGTGGCCGGGCTACCGCGCATCGTCACCCTGCATGATTTCGAACTCGCTCCGGCCAATAAAGACGGCGGGCCGAAGCTGCGCATGAGCATCCTTGCCAAGACCTACCGGTACAACGACAAGGGGCTGCAGAAATGAGCCCGGTTCGTTGCATCGCGTTGGCGATGACGCTGCTCGCGTTGAACGGTTGTGGTGGCAGTGATGACTTCAGCGATCTCGACGCTTACATGAACGAAGTGCGCCTGCGCCCGGCGGGCAGGATTGAACCAACCCCGACATTCCGGTCTTACCCCACATTCACTTACAGCGCGGCCAACCTGCGCAGTCCGTTCTCGCGCCAGGTGCGCGTTGATCTGGCCGGACAGAAACATGGCTCGCGCAACGTCAAACCCGACCCCAACCGGGTCAAGCAATACCTCGAAGGTTTCAATATCGAGCAGTTCGAGATGGTCGGCACGATCTCCAATGTTTCCGGCTCCTTCGCGCTGTTGCGCGGGGCGGGCGGGGTGCATCGGCTGAAAGTCGGCGATTACCTGGGGCGCAATGACGGTCGCATCGTCGCCATCAGCGCCACCCAGGTCGATGTCGTCGAAATCGTCCCCGACGGCGAAGGCGCCTGGCTGGAGCGTCCGCGCACCATTCCTTTGAAAGAGCACTCATAGTGGAAGTCGAACAATGAACAGGATTTTCTCCACCCTCGGTTTTTCGCTATGGATAGCGCTGATGTCGCCGATGGTACTCGCGGCCAATCTGAAGACGCTGGATGTGGCGGCGTTGCCGGGTGATCGCGTCGAGCTGAAGCTGTCGTTCGACGGCCCACCGCCACAGCCCAAGGGCTACACCACCGAATCACCGGCACGCATCGCCCTCGATTTGCCCGGTGTCGCCAGTCAATTGGCCAGCAAGAACCTTGATCTGGGCAGCGGCAATGCACGCACCGCTACGGTGGTCGAGGCCAAGGATCGCACGCGGCTGATCGTCAGTCTCACGCAACTGGCGCCTTACACCACGCGGGTCGCGGGCAACAATCTGTTCGTGGTGGTTGGGCAGGGCGCGCCGGCGGCAGCGCCACGATCTGCTGTCGTTGCGCCACGCCCTGCGGCTGCAGCGCCGGCCAAGGCAGTTGTGCCGAAAAGCCGGGCTATTCGCGGCGTAGATTTCCAGCGGGGTACGGCAGGTGAAGGCAACGTGGTCATTGACCTCTCCGACCCGACCATCGCTCCGGATATCCAGGAGCATGACGGCAAGATCATCCTCAGCTTTTCCCGCACACAACTCCCGGAAAAGCTGCGGGTACGCCTCGACGTCAAGGATTTCGCCACCCCGGTGCAGTTCGTCAATGCCGGAGTGACCGCTGATCGCACGGTTATTACGGTTGAACCCAGTGGTACTTACGAGTATTCGACTTTCCAGACCGACAACAAACTGACCGTCAGCATCCGCCCGATGACCGTCGATGATCTGCAAAAGCGTAACGCCGATCGTCAGGCTTACGTCGGCGAAAAGCTCTCGCTGAATTTCCAGGACATCGATGTGCGTTCAGTGCTGCAACTGATCGCCGATTTCACCAACCTCAACCTTGTCGCCAGCGACACGGTGCAGGGTGGCATCACCTTGCGCCTGCAGAACGTGCCGTGGGATCAGGCGCTGGATCTGGTGCTGAAAACCAAGGGGCTGGATAAACGCAAGATCGGCAATGTGCTGCTGGTTGCCCCGGCCGATGAAATCGCTGCCCGCGAACGTCAGGAACTGGAGTCGCAGAAACAGATCGCCGAACTGGCACCGCTGCGTCGCGAACTGTTGCAAGTGAACTACGCGAAAGCAGCGGACATCGCCAAGCTGTTCCAGTCGGTGACCAGTGCCGAGGCTAAAATCGACGAGCGCGGTTCGATTACTGTCGATGAGCGGACCAACAACATCATTGCCTATCAGACTCAGGATCGTCTCGACGAACTGCGGCGGATCGTGGCACAGCTGGATATACCGGTACGTCAGGTGATGATCGAGGCGCGGATCGTCGAGGCTAACGTCGATTACGACAAAAGCCTGGGCGTGCGCTGGGGCGGTTCGATCCAGAACAAGGGCAACTGGAACGCCTCCGGGGTCAACGGATCGTCGACCACCATTGGTACTCCCGGCAGCACCAGTACCAACTCGCCGTTCGTCGACATGGGCACCGTCAACAATACTTCAGGAATCGGCATCGCTTTCATCACCGACAACGTCTTGCTCGATCTTGAACTGACGGCCATGGAGAAAACCGGCAACGGCGAAATCGTCTCGCAGCCGAAAGTGGTCACCTCCGACAAGGAGACCGCGAAAATCCTCAAAGGCACCGAGATTCCGTATCAGGAAGCCAGCTCCAGTGGCGCCACGTCGGTGTCGTTCAAGGAGGCCTCGCTGTCGCTGGAAGTCACGCCGCAGATCACCCCCGACAATCGCATCATCATGGAGGTCAAGGTCACCAAGGACGAACCGGATTACCTGAACAAAGTGCAGGATGTACCGCCAATCAAGAAAAACGAGGTCAACGCCAAGGTGCTGGTCAACGACGGCGAAACCATCGTGATTGGGGGCGTTTTCTCAAATACTCAAAGCAAGGTCGTAGATAAGGTGCCATTTCTTGGCGATGTGCCGTATCTTGGCCGCCTTTTCCGGCGTGATGTGGTTTCGGAGAAAAAATCCGAGCTGCTGGTATTTCTCACACCACGTATCATGAATAACCAGGCGATTGCTGTGAGTCGTTGATTCTGTGCGAAATTTGATTCTTGTAGGACCGATGGGCGCTGGCAAAAGCACCATCGGCCGGTTGCTGGCCAAAGAGCTGCGCCTGCCGTTCAAAGATTCCGACAAGGAAATTGAACTGCGCACGGGCGCCAATATCCCGTGGATCTTCGACAAGGAAGGCGAGCCCGGCTTTCGTGACCGTGAGCAGGCGATGATTGCCGAGCTGTGCGCGTTCGACGGCGTGGTGTTGGCGACCGGCGGTGGCGCCGTCATGCGCGATGCCAATCGCAAGGCGCTGTATGAGGGCGGGCGAGTGGTGTATCTGCACGCCTCCGTTGAACAGCAGGTCGGCCGCACGTCGCGCGACCGCAATCGGCCGTTGCTGCGCACCGCCAATCCGGAGAAAACCCTGCGCGACCTGCTGGCGATTCGTGATCCGCTCTATCGGGAAATCGCCGATCTGGTGGTGGAAACCGACGAACGGCCGCCACGCATGGTCGTGCTCGATATTCTCGATCGTCTGGCGCAGCTGCCTCCCCGTTAAAGCATCGCTCGAAATGCGCTATCCTCGGCGTCCTGTCACAGCCCGCCGAGGTTGTGGCGGATGGCGGGCGAGCGGCGTCATACCCGCTATAGGCCGCAGATAACCAATAATTCAGGGCAGGACGCCTGCTTCCATCTTCACTGTGGGGACACATGCAGACACTCAAGGTCGATCTAGGCGAGCGCAGCTACCCGATTCATATTGGCGAAGGTTTGTTGGATCAGCCCGAGTTGCTGGCTCCGCACATCCATGGGCGGCAGGTGGCAATCATCTCCAACGAGACCGTTGCGCCGCTCTATCTCGAACGTCTGACCCGCAGTCTGGCGCAGTTCTCAGTAATCTCCGTGGTGTTGCCGGACGGTGAAGCCTTCAAGAACTGGGAAACCCTGCAACTGATCTTCGACGGTCTGCTGACCGCCCGTCATGACCGCCGCACCACCGTGATCGCCCTCGGCGGCGGTGTGATCGGCGACATGGCCGGTTTCGCCGCTGCCTGCTACCAGCGTGGCGTTGACTTCATCCAGATCCCCACAACATTGCTGTCCCAGGTCGATTCGTCGGTGGGCGGCAAGACCGGCATCAACCATCCGTTGGGCAAGAACATGGTCGGCGCGTTCTATCAGCCGAACGTCGTGCTGATCGATACCGCGTCCCTGAAAACCCTGCCAGAACGCGAGTTGTCCGCCGGTCTGGCCGAGGTCATCAAGTACGGTCTGATCTGCGACGAACCGTTCCTGACCTGGCTCGAAGACAACGTCGATGCCCTGCGTGCGCTGGATCAGAAAGCCCTGACTTATGCCATCGAGCGCTCCTGCGCAGCCAAGGCTGCGGTGGTCGGCGCCGATGAGAAGGAAACCGGCGTACGCGCCACGCTCAACCTCGGCCACACCTTCGGCCACGCCATCGAGACCCACATGGGCTATGGTGTCTGGTTGCACGGGGAGGCGGTCGCCGCTGGCACGGTGATGGCGCTGGACATGTCCGCACGCCTGGGCTGGATCAGTGACGCGGAGCGTGATCGCGGCATTCGGCTGTTCCAGCGTGCCGGTCTGCCGGTGGTGCCGCCGACTGAAATGGCCGAGGCCGATTTTCTTCAACACATGGCAATCGACAAAAAAGTGATCGACGGTCGTCTGCGCCTGGTGCTGCTGCGCCGGATGGGCGAAGCGGTAGTGACCGACGATTATCCGAAAGAGGTTCTACAGGCCACGCTGGGAGCGGATTACCGCGCCCTGGCTCAGCTTAAAGGTTAATAAGATTCCGATGACTAGTTTGCATGCCGACGAGGCGTTCCTCGGCCATTTCCAGTTAAGTCACGACCCGTTCGCGCCACGCGTACCGGGCTTCAAGTTCTTCCCGGCCCAGCGCAAACCGGTGCTGGGTCAATTGCATCATCTGGCGCGTTACAGCCAGTTGCTGCTGGTGGTCACTGGCCCGCAAGGCAGCGGCAAGACGCTGCTGCGTCAGGCGCTGGTCGCCAGCACCAACAAGCAGTCGGTACAGAGCGTGGTGGTTTCCGCCCGTGGCGCCGGCGATGCTGCTGGCGTGCTACGCCAGGTGGCGCAGGCACTGAACGTCGCTCAGGCCGAAGTTGGCGCGATTCTGGATCAGGTGGTGCAACTCGCACTGACCGGTCAGGAAGTCTATCTGCTGGTGGACGACGCCGAGCAGCTCGATGAATCCGCCCTCGAAGCGCTGATGGCGTTGGGTGCCGGCGCACCGGAAGGTCGCCCGCACGTGTTCCTGTTCGGTGAGTCGTCGCTGATCGCGCAGCTTGAGGCTTTGCACCTTGAGGAAGAGCGCTTCCACGTCATCGAATTGCAGCCGTACACCGAAGAAGAGACCCGCGAATATCTCGACCAGCGGCTTGAAGGCGCAGGCCGGGGTGTCGAACTTTTCACCGCAGATCAGATCTCTGATATTCACGAAAGCGCCGAGGGTTGGCCGGGCAATATCAACCAGGTCGCTCGCGATGCTCTGATCGAAGTCATGATTGCCAGCCGCTCTGCGGTCAAGCGTCCAAGTATGGGGTTCAACATGCCGAAGAAACACGTATTGGCGATTTCCGCCGTCGTTGTGGTCGCGGTCGCTGCCGCCTGGCTGATGCCGGGTCGCAACAAGGCGCCGACTACCGGTGCACCGGCCAATGAACAGGCACAGTTGCCGTTGGGCCAGGGCGCAGCCAATGGCGGCGCACCGAACGTCGAGTTCGCTGGTAATACACAGCCGATGCCGTTGCCGCTGGTCGGCAACTCGCAACCGGTGATGCGCGGTCCGTTGGCCGAAGCGGCCGGTGGCATTACCGAAGGCGACGATGGCGTGCCGCTGGAAGGTTCCAGCGATACCCCGCCGACCGTTACTACTTCCGCACCGCCTGCGGGCGTTCCGGCCGGCCCTGCGCCGACACCGGTTCCGTTGCCTGCCGCCAAGCCGGCGCCGACGCAAGTCGCCACCGCCAAGCCTGCTCCGGCAGCGCCTGCAGCGAAACCGGCTCCGGCACCGGCCAAGCCAGTCGCTGCAGCCAAACCGGCCGAGAAGCCGGTGACCGTCGCCAAAGCCGCCGGTGGCAGTTGGTATGCCGGTCAGCCGACCGGCAACTACGTGGTGCAGATCCTTGGCACCAGTTCGGAATCCGCAGCGCAAAACTTCGTCAAAGAGCAGGGCGGCGAGTACCGTTATTTCAAGAAAGTCCTCAACGGCAAGCCTCTCTACGTGATCACCTACGGCAACTTCGCCAATCGTGATGCGGCCGTTTCTGCCATCAAGGCCTTGCCAGCGAAGGTTCAGGCTGGTAAACCTTGGCCTCGCACTGTCGCCAGCGTCCAACAGGAACTGGCAACAACTCGCTGAAGATTCGGCGGCCTTACCCAGGCCGCCTCTCCAAGCACCTCAAAATTTCTACGAGTGCGCGCTTCCTTCCAGGTCGCGTGCCTTGTGGTGTCTGCGTCACAGTAGTCTTTGAGTCGTTGCGGTCAAAATTAAAAAAGTTTTGACTAGCACAGCAGATCGCTTTAAACCTTTCACAAATGCGACATGAATTTGCGACATTTCGTCGTCAAATTTGTGAGCCTCTGTGTCGCTGTGTACAATGACCACCCTTTTGCCCCTGCTAAGCTGGCGTACGTTCGGCGCGGGATGCAAGTGGTTGAATTGAAAAGAAATTTGCCTCGAAAAGAGGCAGCCTGGTGAGAAAGTGTCTATGAAAGCAGGTCTGTACCAACCAGATGAATTCAAGGATAACTGCGGTTTCGGCCTGATAGCCCATATGCAGGGCGAGCCCAGTCATACCCTTTTGCAAACGGCCATTGAGGCCCTGACCTGCATGACCCACCGCGGTGGGATTAATGCCGACGGCAAGACCGGTGACGGTTGCGGTCTGCTGATTCAGAAGCCTGACGCGTTCCTGCGAGCCATTGCCCAGGAAACCTTCAGCGTCGAATTGCCCAAGCAATATGCGGTGGGCATGGTTTTCTTCAACCAGGATCCGGTCAAGGCCGAAGCCGCTCGCGAGAACATGAACCGCGAGATCCTCGCTGAAGGCCTGCAACTGATCGGCTGGCGCAAAGTGCCAATCGACACCAGCGTCCTCGGCCGCCTGGCCCTTGAGCGCCTGCCACAGATCGAACAGGTGTACATTGGCGGTGAAGGCCTGAGCGATCAGGATATGGCTGTGAAGCTGTTCAGTGCACGTCGTCGTTCGTCGGTGGCCAACGCCGTCGACTCCGACCACTACATCTGCAGCTTTTCGCACAAGACCATCATCTATAAAGGCCTGATGATGCCGGCCGACCTGGCCGCGTTTTATCCAGACCTGAGCGACGAGCGCCTGCAAACCGCGATCTGCGTGTTCCACCAGCGCTTTTCCACCAACACCCTGCCGAAATGGCCGCTGGCGCAGCCGTTCCGCTTCCTCGCCCACAACGGCGAGATCAACACCATCACCGGTAACCGTAACTGGGCGCAGGCCCGTCGGACCAAGTTCAGCAATGATCTGATGGATCTGGAAGAACTCGGCCCGCTGGTCAACCGTGTCGGTTCCGACTCCTCGAGCATGGACAACATGCTCGAGCTGATGGTCACCGGTGGCATCGACCTGTTCCGTGGCGTGCGGATGATCATTCCGCCGGCGTGGCAGAACGTCGAAACCATGGACCCGGATCTGCGTGCGTTCTACGAGTACAACTCGATGCACATGGAGCCGTGGGACGGCCCGGCTGGTGTTGTGATGACCGACGGTCGTTACGCGGTGTGCCTGCTCGACCGTAACGGTCTGCGCCCGGCGCGTTGGGTCACCACCACCAACGGTTTCATCACCCTCGCGTCGGAAATCGGCGTGTGGGATTACAAGCCTGAAGACGTGATTGCCAAGGGCCGTGTCGGCCCTGGCCAGATCTTCGCGGTGGACACCGAAACCGGGCAGATCCTCGACACCGATGCGATCGACAACCGTCTGAAGTCCCGTCATCCGTACAAGCAATGGCTGCGCAAGAATGCCCTGCGCATTCAGGCGACCATGGAAGACAACGACCACGGTTCGGCGTTCTACGACGTCGATCAGCTCAAGCAATACATGAAGATGTATCAGGTCACGTTCGAAGAACGCGATCAGGTCCTGCGTCCGCTCGGCGAGCAAGGCTACGAAGCCGTTGGCTCGATGGGTGACGACACGCCGATGGCCGTGCTGTCGCAGCGCGTGCGCACGCCGTACGACTATTTCCGTCAGCAGTTCGCGCAGGTCACCAACCCGCCGATCGACCCGCTGCGTGAAGCCATCGTGATGTCGCTGGAAATCTGCCTCGGTGCCGAGCGCAACATTTTCCAGGAGTCGCCGGAACACGCTTCGCGCGTGATCCTCAGCTCGCCGGTCATTTCCCCGGCCAAGTGGCGCTCGCTGATGAACCTCGACCGCCCGGGTTTCGAGCGGCAGATCATCGATCTCAACTACGACGAAAGCGTCGGCCTCGAAGCGGCCATCCGCAACGTTGCCGATCAGGCTGAAGAAGCCGTGCGCGCCGGTCGTACCCAGATCGTCCTGAGCGATCGTCATATCGCTCCGGGCAAGCTGCCGATCCACGCCTCACTGGCGACCGGTGCCGTGCACCACCGTCTGACCGAAAAAGGCCTGCGCTGCGATTCCAACATCCTTGTTGAAACCGCAACCGCCCGTGACCCGCATCACTTTGCGGTGCTGATCGGTTTCGGCGCCTCGGCGGTCTATCCGTTCCTGGCCTACGAAGTGCTGGGCGACCTGATCCGCACCGGTGAAGTGCTGGGCGACCTCTACGAGGTGTTCAAGAACTACCGCAAAGGCATCACCAAAGGTCTGCTGAAAATTCTGTCGAAGATGGGCATTTCGACCATCGCTTCGTACCGTGGTGCGCAGCTGTTCGAGGCCATCGGCCTGTCCGAAGAAGTCTGCGACCTGAGCTTCCGTGGCGTGCCGAGCCGCATCAAGGGTGCGCGTTTCGTCGACATCGAAGCCGAGCAGAAAGCACTCGCCACTGAAGCCTGGAGTCCGCGCAAGCCGATCCAGCAGGGCGGTTTGCTGAAGTTCGTCCACGGTGGCGAATATCACGCCTACAACCCGGACGTGGTCAACACCCTGCAAGCCGCTGTGCAGCAGGGCGACTACGCCAAGTTCAAGGAATACACCTCGCTGGTGGACAACCGTCCGGTGTCGATGATCCGCGACCTGTTCAAGGTCAAGACCCTCGACACGCCGCTGGACATCAGTGAAATCGAACCGCTGGAATCGGTGCTCAAACGCTTCGACTCCGCCGGTATCTCGCTGGGCGCACTGTCGCCGGAAGCTCACGAAGCCCTGGCCGAAGCCATGAACCGCCTCGGTGCGCGTTCGAACTCCGGCGAAGGTGGTGAAGACCCGGCGCGTTACGGCACCATCAAGAGTTCGAAAATCAAGCAGGTTGCCACTGGCCGTTTCGGTGTAACCCCGGAATACCTGGTCAATGCCGAAGTGCTGCAGATCAAGGTCGCGCAGGGCGCCAAGCCGGGCGAGGGCGGGCAACTGCCGGGCGGTAAAGTGAACGGTTTGATCGCCAAGCTGCGTTATGCAGTGCCGGGCGTGACCCTGATCTCGCCGCCGCCGCACCACGACATCTATTCGATCGAAGACTTGTCGCAGCTGATTTTCGACCTCAAGCAGGTCAACCCGAAGGCACTGGTTTCGGTCAAATTGGTAGCTGAAGCGGGCGTCGGCACCATCGCCGCCGGTGTGGCCAAGGCCTATGCGGACTTGATCACCATCTCCGGCTACGACGGTGGCACCGGTGCTTCGCCGCTGACCTCGATCAAATACGCGGGCGCACCGTGGGAACTCGGCCTCGCCGAAACCCACCAGACCCTGCGCGGCAACGACCTGCGCGGCAAAGTCCGGGTGCAGACCGACGGCGGCCTGAAAACCGGCCTCGACGTGATCAAGGCAGCCATTCTCGGCGCCGAAAGCTTCGGCTTCGGCACCGCGCCAATGATCGCGCTGGGCTGCAAATACCTGCGTATCTGCCACTTGAACAACTGCGCCACTGGCGTTGCGACTCAGAACGAGAAGCTGCGCAAGGATCACTACATCGGTACCGTCGACATGGTGGTGAACTTCTTCACCTACGTCGCCGAAGAAACCCGTGAGTGGCTGGCCAAGCTGGGCGTACGCTCCCTCGAAGAGCTGATCGGTCGTACCGATCTGCTGGAAATCCTCGAGGGCCAGACCGCCAAGCAAAACCATCTGGACCTGACGCCGCTGTTGGGCAGCGATCACATCCCGGCGGACAAGCCACAGTTCTGCGGTGTTGAGCGCAACCCGCCGTTCGACCAAGGCCTGCTGGCCGAGAAAATGGTCGAGATGGCGTCGTCGGCGATCAACGACATGAGTGGCGCCGAGTTCGACTTGGACATCTGCAACTGCGACCGTTCGATCGGCGCGCGGATCTCCGGCGAAATCGCCCGCAAGCACGGCAACCAAGGGATGGCGAAAGCGCCGATCACCTTCCGCTTCAAAGGCACTGCCGGGCAGAGCTTCGGCGTGTGGAACGCCGGCGGTCTGAACATGTACCTGGAAGGCGATGCCAACGACTACGTCGGCAAAGGCATGACCGGTGGCAAGCTGACCATCGTGCCGCCGAAGGGCAGCGTTTACAAAACTCAGGAAAGCGCCATCATCGGCAACACCTGCCTGTATGGCGCAACTGGCGGCAAGCTGTTCGCCGCTGGCACCGCAGGCGAGCGTTTCGCCGTGCGTAACTCCGGTGCCCACACGGTTGTGGAAGGCACTGGCGATCACTGCTGTGAGTACATGACCGGTGGTTTTGTCTGCGTTCTGGGCAAGACCGGTTACAACTTCGGCTCTGGCATGACCGGTGGTTTCGCCTACGTGCTCGATCAGGACAACACCTTCGTTGACCGGGTCAACCACGAACTGGTGGAAATCCAGCGGATCAGCGGCGAGGCGATGGAAGCCTATCGCAGCCACCTGCAAAACGTGCTGAACGAGTACGTCGCGGAAACCGACAGCGAGTGGGGTCGTGAACTCGCCGAAAACCTCGATGACTACCTGCGCCGTTTCTGGCTGGTCAAGCCTAAGGCTGCCAACCTGAAATCGTTGCTTTCCAGCACTCGTGCCAACCCGCAGTGATATGCGCCTGAAGAGTTTGATGAGGTTTTAACAATGGCTGAACGTCTGAATAACGACTTCCAGTTCATCGATGTCGGGCGCAAAGATCCGAAGAAGAAACTGTTGCGTCAACGCAAGAAAGAGTTCGTCGAAATCTACGAACCGTTCAAACCCCAGCAGTCGGCCGACCAGGCCCACCGCTGCCTGGGTTGCGGCAACCCGTATTGCGAATGGAAGTGCCCGGTGCACAACTTCATTCCCAACTGGCTCAAATTGGTGGCCGAAGGCAACATCCTTCAGGCCGCCGAGCTGTCGCACCAGACCAACACCCTGCCGGAAGTCTGCGGCCGGGTCTGTCCGCAGGATCGTCTGTGCGAGGGTGCCTGCACCCTTAACGACGGTTTCGGCGCGGTGACCATCGGTTCGGTCGAGAAGTACATCACCGACACCGCGTTCGCCATGGGCTGGCGCCCGGACATGTCCAAGGTCAAACCGACCGGCAAACGTGTCGCGATCATCGGCGCGGGCCCGGCGGGTCTGGGTTGTGCCGACGTGCTGGTACGCGGCGGCGTGACCCCGGTGGTGTTCGACAAGAACCCGGAAATCGGTGGCTTGCTGACCTTCGGCATCCCCGAGTTCAAGCTGGAAAAGACCGTGCTGAGCAATCGTCGCGAAGTCTTCACCGGCATGGGCATCGAGTTCCGTCTGAATACCGAAGTCGGCAAAGACGTGACCATGGAACAACTGCTCGCCGAATACGATGCAGTGTTCATGGGCATGGGCACCTACACCTACATGAAGGGCGGTTTTGCCGGTGAGGATCTGCCGGGCGTCTATGACGCACTGGATTTCCTGATCGCCAACGTCAACCGCAACCTGGGCTTTGAAAAGTCGCCGGAAGACTTCGTCGACATGAAAGGCAAGAAGGTTGTGGTACTCGGCGGCGGCGACACGGCGATGGACTGCAACCGCACGTCGATCCGTCAGGGCGCCAAGTCGGTGACCTGCGCGTATCGTCGTGACGAAGCGAACATGCCCGGCTCGCGTAAAGAGGTGAAGAACGCCAAGGAAGAAGGCGTGAAGTTCCTCTACAACCGCCAGCCGATCGCTATCGTCGGTGAGGACAAGGTTGAAGGCGTGAAAGTGGTCGAGACCCGTCTCGGCGAACCGGACGCCCGTGGCCGTCGCAGCCCTGAGCCGATCCCGGGCTCCGAAGAGATCATCCCGGCCGACGCCGTGGTCATCGCCTTCGGCTTCCGCCCGAGCCCGGCGCCGTGGTTCGAACAGTTCGAGATCCAGACCGACAGCCAGGGCCGCGTCGTTGCGCCTGAGCAAGGTCAGTACAAGCATCAGACCAGCAACCCGAAAATCTTTGCCGGTGGTGACATGGTGCGCGGTTCCGACCTGGTGGTGACGGCCATCTTCGAAGGCCGCAATGCCGCCGAAGGGATCCTCGATTACCTGGGCGTCTGATTACATTTCAAGCTGAAATGCGATCAAAAATGTGGGAGCGAGCCTGCTCGCGAAAGCGGTCTGTCAGCCAACTTAAATGTTGGATGTGCCGACCTCTTCGCGAGCAGGCTCGCTCCCACAGTTGTTTCTCGGTGTTGCTGATAGCGCATTCCAACGCAATAAATTGACCCGATAGACAAAAGGCTGACCTGCATCCGTGCCTTTTGCGTCGCGCTCTGAGAAAATGCCCGCACTTTTTTTCCGGATGCCGACATGACTGCCCTGAAGAACGACCGTTTCCTCCGCGCCCTGCTCAAGCAACCCGTTGACGTCACCCCGGTGTGGATGATGCGTCAGGCCGGTCGCTACCTGCCGGAATACCGCGCCAGCCGCGCCCAGGCCGGTGATTTCATGAGCCTGTGCATGAATCCGGAATTCGCCTGCGAAGTCACGATGCAACCGCTCGACCGCTATCCACAACTGGACGCGGCGATCCTGTTTTCCGACATCCTCACCATCCCCGATGCCATGGGCCAAGGCCTGTACTTCGAGACCGGTGAAGGTCCGCGCTTCAAGAAAGTCGTCAGCACCCTGGCCGATATCGAAGCGTTGCCGATCCCGGATCCACACAAAGACCTCGGCTACGTCATGGACGCGGTCAGCACCATCCGTCGCGAGCTGAACGGTCGTGTGCCGTTGATCGGCTTCTCCGGCAGCCCGTGGACCCTGGCGACCTACATGGTCGAAGGCGGCTCATCCAAAGACTTCCGCAAGACCAAAGCGATGCTCTACGACAACCCGCAGGCCATGCACCTGCTGCTGGATAAACTGGCGCAGTCGGTGACCTCGTACCTCAACGGTCAGATCATGGCCGGCGCGCAAGCGGTGCAGATCTTCGACACCTGGGGTGGCAATCTGTCGGCGGCGGCGTACCAGGAGTTTTCGCTGGCCTACATGAAGAAAATCGTCAGCGGCCTGATCCGCGAGCACGACGGGCGCAAAGTGCCGGTGATCCTCTTCACCAAAAACGGCGGCCTGTGGCTGGAAAGCATCGCCGAGGCTGGCGCCGACGCATTGGGCCTGGACTGGACCTGCGACATCGGCAACGCCCGCGCCCGCGTTGGCGACAAGGTTGCGCTGCAAGGCAACATGGACCCGACCGTGCTCTACGCCAAACCGGAAGCGATCCGCACTGAAGTCGGGCGCATTCTGGCCAGCTACGGCAAGGGCAGTGGTCACGTGTTCAACCTCGGCCATGGCATCACGCCAGAGGTTGATCCGGAGCACGCCGGTGCGTTCTTGCGCGCGGTGCATGAGCTGTCGGCGCAGTATCACGAGTGATCGCCACACCATAAAAAACGCCCGGCTAAATGCCGGGCGTTTTTATTTGCACGACTCAATGTCGGCCGCGGACCAATTGTAGGAGTGAGCCTGCTCGCGATAGCGGTGAGTCAGTCGCTGAATGTACTGGCTGACACTCCGCTATCGCGAGCAGGCTCACTCCTACATGGGTTACGCGTCAGGCTTTGACACCGCTGAGAGGCGGCAACTTCGCCAGCTTCAACGCCACCAGCAGCGCGATCAGCAACAGCGCGCCAATAAACAAGCCGATGCCATTCCACCCGCCAAGATGCCAGAACACCCCGCCCGCCGTGCCGGCAATGCTCGACCCGGCGTAATAACTGAACAGGTACAACGACGACGCCTGACCCTTGGCCTTGGTCGCGCGACGGCCGATCCAGCTACTCGCCACTGAGTGCGCGCCAAAGAAGCCAAAGGTGAAAATCAACATGCCGACAATCACCAGTAACAGCGGCGTAAACATCGTCAACGCAAGGCCGGCAAACATCAGCGCAATGGTCGCCCACAGCACTTTGCGTCGCCCCAGTTTGTCCGCCAGCGAACCGATCTTCGCCGAGCTGTAAATCCCCGACAGATACACCACCGACAGCAAACCGACGAACACCTGATCAAGGTTGTACGGCGCAGCCAGCAAGCGATAACCGATGTAGTTGAACAGTGTGACGAACGCGCCCATCAACACGAACGCTTCAAGAAACAGCAACGGCAGACCGGCATCGCGAAAGTGCATGGTGAAGCCGTCGAGGAGGCTGCGCGGGTGCAGCGAGCGTGAACGGAAGTTGCGCGACTCCGGAAGAATCTTCCAGAACACCGCGGCGGCGATCATCGCCAGACCGCCAATCACCAGCATCGCCGTGTGCCAACTGACGAAGTCGATCAGCACGCCGGTGATCAAGCGCCCGCTCATTCCGCCAATCGCGTTGCCACCGATGTACAAACCCATCGCCAGACCAATGTGTTGAGGGTGAATTTCTTCGCTCAGATAGGTCATTGCCACCGCTGCCAGCCCACTCAATGACAGCCCGATCAGCGCGCGCATGATCAGCACGCCTTCCCAGCTCGGCATCATTGCGCTGGCCATGGTGCACAGTGCTGCCGCGAACAGCGCGGTCACCATCACCGGTTTGCGTCCGACCCGATCGGAAATCGGCCCGGTGATCAGCAGCCCGATGGCGAGCATGCCGGTCGCCACCGAGAGGATCAGGCTGCTCTGCGCCGCATTGATCCCGTACTCGTGGGACAGCAGCGGCATCATCGGCTGTACGCAATACAACAGGGCAAACGTCGCGAAGCCGCCGCTGAACAGCGCTAGCACCGTGCGCATGAACATCGGCGTGCCTTTTTCAATGTAGATCTCTTGCAGCTCGGCGACGACATCGTCCGCCGCAGCAGGCGGGACTTCATGGGCTAGGGGCGCGACAGCAGTTTTCACTTCAGACCTCGGAGGGCACGGCCAGGCAGGCAATGAAAAAATCATATAGCTGGCTAATGTTTCTATCCAATATATTGTTCGACCTGTTTGATAGCTTTAACGACTTAATGGGGTTTCCATGGAATTGCGTCATCTGCGCTACTTCATCGCCGTCGCCGAAGAATTGCACTTTGGCCGCGCGGCACAGGTGCTGGGCATCTCGCAGCCACCGCTGAGCCAGCAGATTCAGGCGCTGGAGCAAGAGGTTGGCGCGCGGTTGTTCGAGCGCACCAATCGTCGTGTTGAGCTGAGTGAGGCCGGGCGGTTGTTTCTCGAGGAGGCGCGGCTGGTGTTGGCGCAGGTTGATAAAGCGGCAGACGTCGCCCGACGTGCGCAGCTCGGTGAATTGGGCGAGTTGAAGATAGGCTTCACCTCTTCGGCGCCGTTCAACTCGACGATTCCGCAGGCGATCTTTGCCTTTCGTCAGCGTTTTCCGGCGGTGCACCTCAACCTTCGCGAGATGAGTAGCACGCAAGTCGCCGAGGGCCTGGTGGATGAGTCGATCGAGGTTGGCATCATGCGCCCGCTGGGTTTGCCCGATTCGCTGAGTGTGGTGGAGTTGATGCGTGAGCCGCTGGTCGCCGTGCTCGGTTCCAAGCATCCATTGGCGCAGGGCAGTGAAGAAGGGCTGTTCCTCTCGGCGCTGGCGCTGGAGCCGTTCGTGTTCTTTCCGCGCAGCTACGGCAGCGGGCTGTATGCGCAATTGCTGAGCCTGGCGCGCGATGCCGGGTTCAGCCCGCACTTCGCCCAAGAGGCGGGAGAGGCGATGACCATCATTGGTCTGGTCGCAGCGGGGCTTGGAGTTTCGGTACTGCCGGCGTCTTATCAGCGGATGCGCATCGACGGCGTGGTCTACCGGCCGTTGCTTGATCCGGAAGCGGTGTCGGCGGTGTGGCTGGTGCAGCGCAAGGATCAGAAATCGCCGATGGCCAAGGCGTTTGTCGACCTGCTCACGCGCAAGGTTGAACCTTCAAAGGCGTGATTGCTGCGCAATCAAATCGCGAGCAGGCTCGCTCCCACAGGGGAACGCATTCCAAGGTGGGAGCGAGCCTGCTCGCGAAGGCGTCGGCCCAAACATCACCGATTTCAGGGCAACCGCACCAAATCCCCCCTCAACGCCACCCGCGTGACAAAAATCCCCGCCCGGCACTCGTACGTATTCAAATCCTTGCGCACATTCTGGTCGTAATAGCTGACGATATTGACCACCGCATTCGCCCCGACCCGCTTGGCATCGGCCTGCAACTTGATCAGATTCGACTGCAACACCCACTCGCAGGAGTTGTGGTCACTCTTGTTGAAGCCGTTGGTCTTCAAATCACTGACCACCCCTCGGCGCAGCAACTGCTGCGTGCCCTGCGGCCCATTACCGAGCAGATAGAACTTCACACTGCCATCCAGCCGCCCGGCGCGAAGCGCATCCGACAGCACGGTTTCGAAAGGCATGTACATGAGGTTGGTAGCGTGGCTGGCGCTGGGCAGTAGCGCGAAAAGTGCGACGGCGATCAGGGCTTTCACTTGCATGGTCATCTCCTTGACGGTGAAAGAGAACCGCGAGTGCAGGGCTGATGGGCTCGCCGTTCCACCAGCCGCGGTGCGACGGCCTGTCCGGACGAGTGTAGAGCGGAAATGAGCAGGGCGCCGAATGGTGCCCTTGTGGCGAGAAAATTTATCCTCGCGTTATCGCGGATTTAAGGTGATTGCGATCTGGACTACGCAAGGTCAGTGCATTCCCTACGAAAACTTCAGAAGTGAGTGCCTTGTATGAATAACCTAAGGACGCTAATTTTCTTAACGCCAGAAAACATCAAGAAAAAACATGATCGAAAAATTTACGAAATGGGACTCTATCGATTATTTGAAAACTGATGAGGACTTGGTGACCTATCTTGAGGTTTGCCTGGATGAGGCAGGGGAAGATCTTCGGTTCATCGCCAAAGTGCACGGGACGCTTGCCCGTGCCCGCCTCAGGATGTTGGGCGACGCCCCAAAATGCTCCCGCAAGGGGCTTGTGAGACTCTGAGGATCCTGGGTGACCAGCCATCGCAGAGCCAGACAGGTAATCGGCGATGACAAGCCAACCTGTTTGTGAAAGGGCGCCGAATGGCGCCCTTTGTCGTTTCTACAATCCCATCAATCCACGTGCGCCAGATCCCCGCGCAGCGCCACGCTCGACACCACGAGCCCGGCACGGCACTGGAATTTTTCGGTGTCTTTGTACAGGTCACGCTGGTCGACGCTGGCGATGTTGATCACCGCGTTGGCGTCGGCTTTCTTCGCGGCGTTCTGCAAGGTGGCCAAGGCCGATTGCAGCGCCCAGAAGCAGGCGTCTTCGTCGGACTTGTTCGAGCCGTTGGTTTTACGGCTGCTGCTCACGGTGTCGAGTTTGCGCACCTGTTTTGGCAGCGTTTCGCCGGCCAGGTAGAACTTCACGCTGCCGTCGAGCAGGCCGGCGTCGGTGGCGCGTTTGACGCCTTCACGGAAGCTCAGGTAAGTCGGCTCGTCGGCACCCTGTTTGATGATGCCGAGGTTGTTGACGGCTTCGATGTCCGGGTTGATCGACAGCTCTTTGAGCACGTTGTCGCGCAGGCGATTGACCCAGCGGTTGTAGTTGCCGTGGATCTTGCCGTCCTTGGCGTCGAGGCCGTAGCTGCTGCGGTAGTCGATTTCGAACGAGGTCGGGGTGAACGGAATATCAACTTCGGCGTGATGGCGACCGCGTACGGTGATCGCCGCTTTGATCATGCCCGGACGTACCGATTGCACGACCCACTGGCGATCATTCAGCGCAGTGACGATGGCGCGGCTCATCTGTTGCTGGGTGAAGCCGAGGTTGGGCGA
The DNA here is from genome assembly GCF_032613195.1 of Pseudomonas sp. P108. Classification (NCBI taxonomy): domain Bacteria; kingdom Pseudomonadati; phylum Pseudomonadota; class Gammaproteobacteria; order Pseudomonadales; family Pseudomonadaceae; genus Pseudomonas; species Pseudomonas sp. P108. The sequence continues at coordinate 478,174 of NZ_CP126691.1, forward strand.
GAACTCTTCCTTGGCGTTGTAAACCGGTTTGCTGGTGCAACCGCCGAGCACAAAAGCCAGTGCCAACAGAGCGGCGATGCGGTGAAACTGAGTCATTCCCTTCACTCCAAAGGTGTTGCGGTCAGTGCCAGCGGCGGAAAATCAACGAGGTGTTGACGCCACCAAAAGCGAAATTGTTGTTCATCACGTAGTCGTGATGCATCTGGCGGAATTCGCCGCGCAGGTAATCGAGTTTGCCGCAGTGCGGATCGACCTCGTCGAGGTTGAACGTGTGCACATACAGGTCGCGGTTCATCATCTCGATGCTGAACCACGACTCCAGCGCGCCGCAGGCGCCAAGGGTGTGGCCGAGGAAACTCTTCTGCGAGCTGATCGGCATGCGTTCGCCAAACAAACTGCTGGTCGCCAGTGTTTCGGCAATGTCGCCCTGTTCTGTAGCGGTGCCGTGGCCATTTACATAACCGATGGCCTCCGGCGTCAGGCCGGCGTCTTCCAGCGCCAGTTCCATGGCACGGCGCATGGTCACTTGTTCCGGGCGTGTGGTGTGCTGGCCGTCGGCGTTGCTGCCGAAACCGACGATCTCGGCGTGGATGTGCGCACCGCGCGCCAGAGCATGTTCCAGCTCTTCAAGGACCAGCATGCCGCCGCCTTCACCGATCACCAGGCCATCGCGGCCCTTGTCATACGGGCGTGGACTGGTCTGTGGCGCCTCGTTTTTCAGGCTGGTGGCGTAGAGCGCGTCGAAGACCATGGCTTCGGTCGGGCACAACTCTTCGGCGCCGCCGGCGAGCATCAAGGGCAGGCGGCCGAACTTGATCGCCTCGTAGGCGTAACCGATGCCCTGGCTGCCGCTGGTGCAGGCGCTGGACGTCGGGATCAAACGACCGGTCAGGCCAAAGAAGATGCTGATGTTGGCGGCGGTGGTGTGCGGCATCATCCGCACGTAGGAGTTGGCGTTGAGGCCTTCGGCGACCGAGTTGAGCAGCATATTGCCGAACGCTTTGATCTCGTCGGTGCTGCCAGTGGACGAGCCGCACGCGACGCCCATGCGCCCGTCCTTGATCGATTCGTCACCGAGCAAACCGGCGTCAGCCAGGGCGTTTTCTGCCGCACGAACCGCCAGCCGCGACACCCGGCCCATACTGCGCAGCTGTTTGCGCGTCCAGTGGGCGGGTACTTCGAAGTCATCGATCGGCCCGGCCAGGCGCGTGTTGAGTTCGCTGAAACGATCCCACTCGTCCATCCGGCGAATGCCGCTGCGATTGGCCGCGAAGTTGCCAGCGATGGTCTCCCAGTCGCTGCCCAGCGAGGTGATGCCGGCCATGCCGGTGACGACGACGCGCTTCATCAGCACAAGCCTCCGTTGACCGCCAGCACCTGGCGGGTGATGTACGAGGCTTCCGCCGACATCAGGAAATTCACCGCACTGGCGACCTCTTCCGGGGTGCCCATGCGTTGCGCGGGGATCATTTTCATCAATTCTTCCACCGGCACGTTTTCGTCGAGCATCGCGGTGTCGATCAGGCCCGGCGCGACGCAGTTAACCGTGATTTTGCGCTTGCCCAGCTCGATCGCCAACGCCTTTGCCGCACCGATCACCCCGGCCTTGGAGGCGCTGTAGTTGACCTGTCCACGGTTGCCGATCAGCCCCGACACCGAGGTGATGCAGACAATGCGACCAGCAGCACGGCGGCGGATCATCGGCATCATCACCGGGTGCAGCACGTTGTAGAAACCGTCGAGGTTGGTGCGCAACACCACGTCCCAATCGTCGTCACTCAGCGCCGGAAACGCACCGTCGCGGGTCAGGCCGGCATTCAACACAACACCGTAATAGGCACCGTGGCTTTCGACGTCGGCTTCCAGGATGGTTTTGCAGGTTTCGCGATCGGCAACGTCGAATTGCAGGATGCGCGCCTTGCGCCCCAAGGCTTCGATTTCCGCCTGAACGCCTTGCGCCTCAGTCACGCCGCTGCGGCAATGCAAGACGATATCGTGCCCGGCCTGCGCCAGACGCAAGGCAATGGCGCGGCCGATGCCACGGCTGGAGCCGGTGACCAGTACGGATTCAGTCATCGTTCGACTCCTGTGTCTGTTGCAGATATTGGGATGGCTGGGGTGGGCGGAACACGTTCAGCCGCGCGCTGGCATGGATGCCGGCGCCGTGGATATGACATTCGAATACGCCCATGCCGTTGTCGTCTTCCAGCGAGCGCAGACCATGAATGGTCAGATCGCTACCGGCGGGAAACGCTTCGACGTTGCATTCGAACTTGCGCGTGCCGAGCAGGAACCCCAGCTCCACCGGATTGCCTTTGAGTCGCGCGTGGCAACCGGCAAACGCGGCGACGCTCTGTGCCATCAGTTCGACGCCGACCCATGCCGGCAGGCTGCCGTCGGGCAGGCTGAACAAGCCTTCGGGCTTGACCGTGAGGCGGGTGAAAATCTGCTCCTCGTCAAAGCTGAGGATGCTGTCGATCAGAATCATGTCGCCGGCATGGGGCAGCAGTTCGGCGAGCGGCCAATCAGTCATGGGGCATCTCCGATAATCAGGCTGACATTGTTGCCGCCGAAGGCAAACGAGTTGCTCATCAGGTAGCGGGGTGCAATGGACGTCAGGCGCTCGCTCGCGGTCACCCACTTCAGCGGCGGCAGCGCGGGATCGGCCTGACCGTCCCAGACGTGTGGCGGCAAGGCGTGGTCGGGATTGTCGACGCTCAGGCTCAACCAGCAAAACGCTGCTTCCAGTGCGCCGGCTGCGCCGAGGGTGTGGCCGGTCAGCGGTTTGGTCGACGAGCACGCGACGCCTTCCGGAAACAGCGCGGCCACCGCTAGGCTTTCCATGGCGTCGTTGTGCTGGGTGGCGGTGCCGTGCAGGTTCAGGTAGTTGATCTGCGTTGCTTGCAGATGCGCGCGGTTCAAGGCTTTCTGCATGGCTTGCAGCGCGCCGCGCCCGGTCGGCTCAGGGGCGGAGATATGATGGGCGTCGGAACTGGCACCGGCGCCGAGCAGGGCAATGGCCGGGCCTTCGCCTTGCTGTTTGCTCATTACGAACAGCACCGCCGCTTCGCCGATGTTGATACCGCTGCGGTTGGCCGAGAACGGATTGCAGCGTTCGTCGGACATTGCTTCCAGTGACGAGAAACCGTTGAGGGTCAGTTTGCACAGGCTGTCGACGCCACCGCACAGCACCGCGTCGCACAGGCCCAGATCGAGCAAGCGCTGGGCGCTCATCAGCGCCCGGGCGCTGGAGGTGCACGCCGTGGAGATCACATACGCCGGGCCGCTCAGTTGCAGCCAGTCGGCGAGGAAATTCGCTGGCGCGCCGAGTTCCTGCTGACGGTAATCGTACTCCGCCGGAAACTGTTGCTCGCGGATGTAATGCGCCAGACCACGGCTGGCCTCGTCGATGCCCGAGGTGCTGGTGCCAAGCACCACGCCGATGCGCTCGCGGCCATAGGTCTGGATCGCTTGATCGATGTCATCGCGAATCTGCTGTGCCGCTTCCAGCAACAGCTGATTATTGCGGCTACGCTGATCGGCGAGTTCTGCCGGGATCGGCGCCAGTTTGCCTTGCACGGCAGCGACGGGTAACACACGTTCGGGCACCCAGCCGGACTCATGGCGCATGCCCGAGCAGTCGCCAGCGAACAAATTGTGCGCCACTTGTTGTTTGTCGCGACCCAGCGAACAGATCACGCCGAGGGCATTCAGATAGGCGGTCATGGCGTCGGTTCACCCAGCGGTGCAACCCGATAGTGCGGGCCTTGGGGCAGGTTCAATTGAAAGCTCAACGGTTGTGAATAGTGAATATCCCAGCGCGCAGGCAGGGAGCGTTGCCCGGCCTGTACCTGCGCAGTGGGGTAATTGCGCAGTAGTTCACCGGACGGGGTCAGGGCGAACAACAGCGCGGCGAACAATTCCCGCGCTTCCGGATTCGGTGGCAGCAGCCCATCGGCTTGCCAGTGCCCGTCGATCAATTGCTGACGCGCCTGAGGGATGCCCAGCGGATCCATCATCGACCAGCGGATGCCGGGACCTTCGCGCTGGATCACCAACAGCCAGTCCTGGCGTTGTTCGGCTTGCTGGCGTTCGATGTGCAGTTGCAGCGGCAGGGGCAGCGTCGGGTTGCCCGCTGGCAGCGGCGCCTGGCTGGCGCAGGCACTCAACAGAAGAATCACGCCGACCACGAAAAGTCGCCACACCGCGGACACTGTAGGAGTGAGCCTGCTCGCGATAGCGGTCGGACATTCAAAATACAGGTTGGCTGACCCACCGCTATCGCGAGCAGGCTCACTCCTACAAGGATTTGTGTACATCAGGAAACCTCTGCCAGAGGCTTGCGCGCAACGACATTCACCAACGTCTCTTCGCGCTGCCCGAACGGCTTTGGCTTGCGCAACCCGAACCGCTCCAGCAAGCCAAAATCCTTCGACCGGCTCCACCACAGATACGGGTAGGAAACATTGCGTTCGCCAAACTCGAAACCCTGCCCGCGAATCATCTGCAGATACTGCGCCGCACTCTTCTGCACTTGCATCGGATGGCGGAACAGCCAGCGAATCACCCACGTATCAATGTATGCCTCGGTGGACTCGGCGAACAGCAGATAGCCGCCCGGTTTCAGCACCCGATAAAACTCGGCCAGGGACTTTTCCTGCTCGACCAGATGATGAAAGGTCTGGTGGCAGAACAGCAGGTCAACGCTGGCGTCCGCTACATTGAGCGTCGCGCAATCGCTGCCGATCAGTTCCACGTCCAGATCCAGGCGCGTCGCTTCTGCGCCGCTCAATTCAAGGCTGTGCGGATCAGCATCAACGCCGATCAAACGCTGGGGCGCGAAGGTCTGGCGCAGATGACCGAACGACTTACCTTGCCCGCAACCGGCGTCCAGCAACACCGGATGTTCCGGCGGCACTTCACTGAACAAGCCGCGCAAATCATTGATCGCCACGCGCAACACATGGTGCTGCCAGGTGTGACTGCGCAGGAACCAGAAACCGAAGCGGGTTTCCTCGACGTAGCTGTCGCTCAGGTAATTCATGTGGCGTCCTTTGCACAGAGTTCGGAAATCATCTTCAAGCGGCGACGCGCTTCGCTGACGAACGGATTGCGCTCATCCCAGGCGTAACCGGCGAGGATCGAGCAGATCATCCGACGGATTTCCGCCTGACTGTCTTCATAAAAAATCACGTCTTGAAAAGTGCCGGCGTACCAGCCCTCGACGTAGCAGCGGAAGGTGTCAACGCCGCGCTTGAGCGGCTCGGCGAACTCGCTTTGCCAGTCAACCGTTTCGCCCTGCAACTGACGGTGCAGAACGGCAGCGGCCATGCTCGCCGAGCGCATGGCGATGGTCACGCCGGAGGAGAACACCGGGTCGAGAAATTCCGCCGCGTTGCCGAGCAGCGCGAAACCCGGACCGTGCAGGGTTTTCACATTGGCCGCGTAGCCGCCGAGGGTGCGCGCCGGGGTGTCCCACACGGCATTGTTCAGCACGCCGGCAAGGCTCGGCGTTTCGGCGATGAAACCGCGCAGGCAGGCATCCAGATCGCTGTCGCGACCCTTGAAATGTTCCTCGGCCGCGACCACACCCACCGAGCAGCGTCCGTTGCTGAACGGGATCGTCCAGAACCAGATATCGCGATGCTCAGGATGGGTGGTGACGAGGATCTTTTCGCGGTCGAAGGCCGGGTTGTCGATGTGATCTTCGACGTGGGTGAACACCGCCTGACGCACCGGGAAATTCGACGGTGCTTCGAGGTCCAGCAGTCGCGATAACACGCGACCGTAGCCGCTGGCATCGAGGACGAAATCCGCTTCGACGCGATACTCGCTGCCGTCCTCGCGGCGCACGTCGAGCAACGGTTTTGTCCGGTCGAAATCGACGCTGACGATGGCATCGCCGTAGCGGATTTCCGCGCCTTGCAACGCCGCTTGATCGGCCAGCAGTTTGTCGAAGTCGGCGCGTTGCACCTGGAACGTGGTCGGTTTGCCGCCGGTAAAAGTCTCAGCGAAGTCGAAGGCGCTGTAACGCTCGCCCCAGGCGAATGCGGCGCCGGTCTTGCGCTGGAAACCGGCGGCGTTGACGGCGTCGAGCATGCCGGCCTCTTCGACGAAATCCAGGCAATGGCTGAGCAGGCTTTCACCGATGGAAAAGCGTGGGAAGTGCTGGCGCTCGAGCACCAGCACATCGTGGCCCTTGCGCTTGAGCAGCGCGGCGGCGATGGCGCCGGACGGGCCGGCGCCGATGATCACGACCTGACGGGATTCCATTTCAACGATTGGCACGTGAACTCCGGGGCAAAGGATGTTGCAGATTCAATGGTGCGCGATGCAGACCGATCAGGGCCGGTAGCAGCGTCGCGATCAGGCCCATCAGCATCAGCGCGAAGTACAGCGCCGGGGTGATGAGTTGTTGTTGCAAGAGCAGATTGAGAAAGACGATTTCGCTGAGGCCACGAATGTTCAGCAGCACGCTTTCACGCCAACGGCTGGCGCCTTCGAACGAAGCACCGGCCCAGCCGAGACCGAGCCAGTTGCCGAGCAGTTTACTGGCAATCGGCAACAGCAGCAGCGCCGCCCATTGCACCGCGCCGAGGCTGGCGAGGGCGCTGTGCACGTCGATCTGCACAACGCCGAAGGTGAGGATCAGCGGAATCGCCAGCCACGTTTGCAAGCGGCTCATCCAACGCGCCGGCAACGGTAGCACCAGTGGCACTTTCAATGCGGCCATACACAGCAGATAACCGATGCCGAAGATCAACGCGTTGAGTTTGTAATGCTCGGCCATCACCAAAAGCGCAAAGAACCCGAGGCTGTAGGTCAGCGGTCGACGCACACGCAACAGATTCAATAGCAACGGCACACAGGCGAGACCCAGCGGCAGCAGCAGACTGCTCAGATGCAGACTGCCCTGGGCGAGGCCGAATAGCGTCCAGCAGGTCAGATCAATGAGGATCGCGGTCTGCACCAGGCGGCGCGTGGCGGCGGGCGGGTAATCGATGTGGCGCAGATACAGGTAGAGCACCGGGATCGCAGTAATCGCGAACACCAGGCCGATGGCCAGCGAGTTGAGCCACGGTTGCGCCGGCAGTAGCCAATAAGCCGCGGCAAGACCACAGGCGAACGGCACGGCGAAACTGGGCACGGCGATTTTCACACTCTGCCGATCCAGTTTCAGATCGATCACATCGCTGAGGATATGCCCGAGCAGCAGGGCGAAACTCAGGCTGTAGAGGTTTTTCAGCCAGTCTGGTGCGATCAGTTCTGCGCCGCTGAGCTGCCAGCCTGGCTCGATCCAGAAGTACATCAGCAGCGGCAAGCCGAAGCTCGCCAGCAGTAACTGGCTGACAATCGGAATCAGACCGAAGTGGCGTCCGACGCGGGTGGCCACGGCAAACAACGCCAGCGCCATGAGCCAGAAGGCGACGACCATCATGCTGCCGGCTCCGCGACTGTCGCGGTGTGTTCGTGGCGTCCGGCCCACGGTGCGAGCATGAAGCTGAACGCCAGACCGAGGCTCACCGACAGGCCGAAATTGCTCACCGCCGGTGTGCTGGACACCGCCAGCAAACCAAACGACAGCCACGTCGTCACAGCCGCCAGCAAGGTGCCGAGCAGGCTCACCGCCGCGCCGCCGACTTGTTCACGCATGAGAATCGCGTAATCAACGCTGATTGCCGTGACCAGCAGCAGGCCGAACAGGCTGAACAGCGTCAGTGGCTGACCGAGCCAGCCCAGACTGGCGAGGCTACACAGCGCGGCGAGCAACGGCAGGGCGACAATGCGCAGCGCACCGCCGAGACCGAACGGCAGCATCAGCACCAGCACGATCAATGCGCAGGAAGCGAGTTTCAGTTCGGCAGCGCTGATCTGCGTCGCGGCGAAAACCTCGTTCAATTCACCGAGACGATCGACCAGCATCACCCCTGGCAAATCCAGCGCCTGCACCCGCAGCAGCGCCGGGTTGTTCAGACCTTGCAGACTGGTCATTGCCGCTACGCCGTCTTCGGTCGGGCCGAGCCAGAGTGTGCGATATGGCTCGCCGAGCGGGCCGGCCAATGCCGCGTCGATGTCTTCGGCGGGCACGGTCTGCAACTGTTGCAGTTCGCTTTGCAGCGCGGCGAGCGGTACGCCGAGGTCAAGCAGTGGCTGCCAGTATTGCGGCAGTTTGTTCAGCGCCTCGCGCACTTGCTCTTGCTGATTCGGCGGGCTGACCAGTTGATCGAGGGCCAGATAGCCTTGCAGTTTGTCGAGGTTGACCAGTTGCTCCAGACGCTCGCTCAGCGCGGCCTGACGCTCGAGCAATTGCTGCTGATTGTCGGCGCGCACGAGGAAAAACTGGCTGGTCGGCTGATAGCCGGTGATGCGCGCGATGGCCTGCGCTTCGTCGGTCAGATGTTGTGGTGCGCCGACCCATTGGCGGATGTCATTCTTGCTTTGCAGCTGCACCAGACCGCCCACACAGAAGGCGATCAGCAGCGCCAGCAACACCGGCGTGCGTACGCGTTCGAGGAGTTTTTCGCGCAGCGCGATCATGCGCTCGGCCAGGTGCAGAGGCCATTGCGCGGGGCGCAGTTCGACATTTTTCAGCAACGCCGGCAACAGGCACACCGCCGACAGATAGGCGCCGAGCAATCCAGCGGCGGAGAAAACGGCGATTTGCGTCAGCGCCGGGAACGGCGTCCAGGCCAGCGCCAGATAGCCGATGGCGCTGGTGATCAGGCTCAGGGTCAGTCCGGAAAGCGTTAAACGCAACGCCGGCCAGCTGCGCCACGGCGTCAGGCTCCAGCTCTTCGACAGATAATGCAGCGGATAATCCACGGCCACGCCGATCAGGCTGGAGCCGAGCACCAGCGTCATCACATGCATGTGGCCGAACAGCGCCACACACGCCACCGCACCGAACAACATGCCGACCAGCACCGGCACGAACGCCAGCAACACCCGCCAGCGGCGAAACGCGAGCAACAGCAGCAACAGAATGCCGACAGTGGCCCCGCCGCCGACCCAGGTCATTTCACGAGTCGCTTGCTGCTGACCGTTGGCCGCGTAAAGCAAGCCGCTGGCGGCGAGCAGTTGCACGTCGGATTTCGCGGCTTGATCACGGCTGTGTTGCAGCAGTGCCGCGACTTGCAGCGGCAAGTTCATGTCGAAGGCGTTGCCGGTGGTGCGCGCGCGCAGCAGCACCCAGCTCTTGCCGTCGGCATCGGCAATCAGCGCGCCGCTGCCGATGTCCAGTTGCACCGAACCGTGCTGCGGCTGGCTGTTCTGGATGCGCCCGGTCAGGCCGAGCCAGTCGTCCTGGCTCGGCACCAGAGTGAAACCGTTGAACGGGTCGAACAACGCCTGCACGCGCTGTTGAATGAACACGTCGGGGTGTTCGATCAGCAGTTGTCGATCGTCTGCCGAGAGCATCGCCAGCCGCCCTTGCAGCAGTTGCGTGCGCAGCGCTGGCAGATCTGCCTGCAGGTTCCATTGCACTTTTTCGAACAGACCACTGGCCTGCCATTGCTCGCCCAGCGTCTGCGCCATGGCCACCGCTTGCTGGCGATCGGCGTGGCCGACCAGCACCAGCATCTCGCGGTTGAGCGGTTCCTGCATGCGCTGCTCGGCGCGCTGTTCAAGAGCGTCCGGGTGAGTGCCGGGCACCAGTTCCATCAGGTTCGCCGACAGCGGCGCACCGTCGCGCCATTGCCAACCGGCCAGCGCGACGACCGCCAGCAGCAGGATCAGAAACAGCCAGGGCAGCCTGCGTTCACTCGGCAAAGTCATGTTGCTCCGCGTCACTCAACGGTTGACTGGCGTTGCTGTTCTGCATGCGCAGCACGGTGCTGTCGCCCTGGGTTTCCAGCAATTCGATGGTCTGCACCAGCGCGCCGCCGTCGATATTGATTTGATTGAACACTTGCTTGAGCAGCAGCGAGCGCGGGGTCAGGGTGAGTTTCCACTGTTGTGCATCGCCACTCAGCGCCAGTTCGAAATCCCGTTGTAGGCCACTGCTGTCGCCTTGCAGCACGGCGAGGAACAAACGGTTTTGCTCGGCGCCGGCGCTCTTGTTCGGCAGCAGTTGCCAGCCGTTGTCGTCACGACGGGCGATGCCTTTGGCGTTGATGCGGTAATCCTGTTGCAGCGGTGTTTTCAGCAACCAGAGCAGGCCGTGGTTTTTGGCGAGGACGAAACTGCCTTTGCTGATCAGCGGCTGCGGCAGGGCGCGCAGGTGTTTTTCCTGGATGAACTGGCCGTGGATCACGTCCGGTTTCGCCAGTTGTGCGCTGAGTTGTTGCAGGTCGAAGGCGTTGGCCAGCGCTGACAGCGTCAGCAGCGCCAATACGCTCAGGCTTTTAACCAAAACATTCATCGCAGCATCCTTTCTACGGCATCGGTGAAGACCTTCGGCGAAGCCAGCTGCATCTCGCGACTGCTCACGTCGACGGCGACCTGCACCGAGCTGGCGCGGGTCAGGCGCTCGCCGCTGTGCAGGTCGGTGATCAGGTAATTGATCTTCAGCCGGTTTTCCCATTCGACCAGACTGGCGCGCACGTTCAGGCGCTGACCAAACACCGCGCCACGCACGTAGCGCAGTTGCAGGTCGATGATCGGCCAGGCGAAGCCGGACTCGGCCATCTGCGTGTAGTTGTGGCCGATCATGTCCAGCAGCGCACAACGGGCGACTTCGAGGTATTTGACGTAATGGCCGTGCCAGACGACGTGCATGGTGTCGATGTCGAAGAACGGCACGAGGATTTCGGTGTCGGCGTGAAGCACTCCGGCGCTACGCATGCAGCCTCCAGTGTTGCGCGGCGATGCGTTGCAGGCACAGGCGCAATTCGCCTTCTAAGGCGCGGTCTTCGATCACCGGCGGGAAGTCTTTGGCGAGTTCTTCGTGCATCGCCGCCAGCGACGGCGGCAGCGCTCGGGCGTCTTCGGCCTGGGCGCGCAGCCACACGCCTTGGTTGGCGGCGAGCAGGGTGGCGGCGGCGACCTGTTCGGTCAGCTCCAGCACACGGATCGCATCGCGGGCGGCGATGGTGCCCATGCTCACTTTGTCCTGGTTGTGGCACTCGGTGGAGCGCGAGAACACGCTGGCCGGCATGGTGTTTTTCAGCGCTTCGGCGGTCCAGGCGCTGGTGCCGATCTGCACGGCTTTGAAGCCATGGTTGATCATTGCGCGATCCGCCGGAGCACCGGACAGGTTGCTCGGCAGGCCGTGGTTGTAACGCTCGTCGACCAGCAGCGCGAGCTGGCGGTCCAACAGGTCGGCGACGTTGGCCACGAGGTTTTTCAGGCTGTCCATGGCGAACGCGATGTGGCCGCCGTAGAAGTGCCCGCCGTGCAAAACGCGCTCGGCTTCGGCGTCGATGATCGGGTTGTCGTTGGCGCTGTTCAGTTCGGTCTCGATGAACGAACGCAGCCAGTTCAGGCTGTCGGCCAGTACACCGAGTACGTGCGGGGCGCAACGCAGCGAATAGCGATCCTGCAGGCGATGCAGCGGTGCTGTCGGCGCGTCGATCGCCAGATCCTTGCGCAGCCACGCGGCGACCTGCATTTGCCCAGGATGCGGTTTGGCGGCGAACAGGCGCTCGTCGAAGTGCTCCGGATTGCCTTGCAGCGCGACCACATTGAGCGCGGTGATGCGCGTGGCCAGTTGCAGCAGATAGTCGGCGCGGGCGAAAGCGAGGCAGGCGAGGCCGGTCATCACCGCGGTACCGTTCATCAGCGCCAGCGCTTCTTTCGGGCGCAACACCAGCGGCGTCCAGCCGAGTTCGCGATGCACATCGGCCGCCTGACGGCGCTCGCCACGGAACATCACTTCACGTTCGCCGGACAAGGTCGCGGCGACGTACGACAGCGGCGTCAGATCGCCGCTGGCACCGACCGAGCCTTCTTCGGGAATCAGCGGCAGGATGTCGTATTCGAGAAACGCGTGCAGGCGCTCCAGCAATTCCACGCGTACTCCGGAAACGCCGTGGCACAACGACTGCAAACGTGCCGCGAGCACCGCGCGAGTGGCTTGCGCATCAAGCAGTTTGCCCAACCCGCAACCGTGGAAGGTGTAGAGGTGACGCGGCAACGCTTCGACGTGATGCAGCGGCACCGCGACCACGCAGGAGTCGCCGTAACCGGTGGTGACGCCGTAGATCACGCCTTCCTTGTCCAGCAGCGAATCAAGGAACCGCGCGCCCTTGGCGATGCGCTCGCGATAGTCGGCGTCGCTCTGCAACTGCACGGGCGCCTGACGGTTGGCCAGGGCCAGCACGTCTTCGATGCGCAATGGGCGTTCGCCGAAGGTTACCGGCTCATGGGTTGGCGTCGTCATCGGTCTTCCAGAAAGGGTAAAAGTTGAACCATTGTTGCGGCGCTTCGAGGCAATAGTGACTCAGGCGCTGCGCATAGCGGGTGGCCCACTGATGAATGACCTGCTCGCGCTCGCTGCGCTTCCACACCACGGCGTCGGCGAAGGGCTCGAGGGTCAGGCGATAGTGACCGTCCGGTTGCTTGAGGCACATCAGCAGGTTGACCGGGCATTTCAGCAGACCGGCGAGCAGCCACGGGCCTTGCGGGAATGGCGCCGGGTGGCCGAGGAAGTCCACGGTCACACTGCGCCCGCCGTGCAGCGGCACGCGGTCGCCAGCAATCGCCAGCCACTCGCCGCGCTCCAGGCGTTCGTGCAGTTGCAGCATGATCACCGGGTCGAGTTCGCTGACCTGAATCAGACGCAGATTGGTCGCTCCGGCTTCACCGAGCAGGCGATTGAATTGCTCGGCATGCTTGGTGTGCACCAGCACGTTCATGGTGACCTTTTCGCCGATCTCCGCCAGTGCGCGACAGACTTCGAGATTGCCCAGGTGCGCGCCGACCAGCAGTTGCCCGCGACGGCCGCGCAACTGGTTGCGCAGCAGCGCCGGGTCGATGATTTCGATTTGTTCGATACGCAGTTTGCCGTTCCACACGTCAAGCTTGTCGAGCATCGAATCGGCGAAGGCCATGAACTGGCCGAACACCCGCCAATGCGTCGGGCGCAAATCGGCGCGCTGACTCCAGTCGGCCAGGCGCTGCTGGTATTGCCAGGCACTGCGCCGTGCGGTGCGGCCGAACAGGAAAAAGTACAGAACGATGCCGTACAGCAATGGACTGAGCAGGCGTCGGCCCAAAACCTTGGCGGCGAACGCGGTGAATTTCATCAGCAGGAAACTGCCGCGCTCTTCACGGTCAGCCCAGTGCTTCTTGTCGGTCTCGCCGGTCATGCGCGCCACCGTCGCCAGAGGATCAGCGGAAAGCGCAGCAACATGCCAAGAAACAGCCGCGTATGCATGCTGGAAATCAGCGCGTTGTCGTGGAACAAGCGGAAGTGCGACACACCGTCCAGCGGGTAATGCACGCTGGTTTGCAGCCAGCGCATCGGCTGATTGCGCCACGACAGGCGCACGAGAATGTCCGAGTCGAAATCCATGCGTTTGCCGACTTTCGCCGAGTCGATCACCGCCAGCGTCGGGGCCAGTGGATAGACGCGAAACCCGCACATCGAATCGCGGATCTGCAGCGACAGCGTGTTGATCCAGACCATCACGTGGGTCAGGTAGCGGGCGTACAAACGGCCTTTCGGCACGCTCTCGTCGAACAGCGGATAACCGCAGATCATCGCCTCGGGATGGGCGCGCGATTCATCGACGAAACGGGCGACGTCTTGTAAGTCGTGCTGGCCGTCGGCGTCGACCTGCAATGCGTGGGTGAAGCCCAGCAGCGCGGCCTCGCGCAAGCCCGTCATCACCGCGCCGCCCTTGCCTTGATTGGCGGTGAGGCGTACCAAATGCACATTGTCGCGCTCGGCCAGAGCGTCGAGGACCCTGGCGCAAGATGGCGTGCTGGCATCGTCCACCAGAATGCACGGCAGGCCTTGCGCGAGCAGGGCGTCGACCACCGTGGTGATCGCGGTTTCGTGGTTATAAACCGGGATCACGGCGCAAGGGTTATGCATACCGACGATCCCTGTAGGAGTGAGCCTGCTCGCGATTGAGTGCGCAGCACTCACCAAGGTCAATCATGATCAACACCCAAAAGAATCCGCCCACTGGAGCAGGTCGCCGTGTCATTGCGATAGGCAAAATACAACTTGCGCCGCTCCGGGTCGAAACGCAGGTGCAACTGGATTTCATCACCGGGCCGAACCAGCTGCTGGAACTTCAGCACTTCCATCCCGGCAAACGTGCCGGTCAGATTCAGCAACTGCCGCCCAAGGTTCAGCGCCCATTCCACCTGCACCACACCGGGCAATACGGGTGCTTTGGGAAAGTGACCACTGAAATAAGCCAGATCCGGCGGCACGCTCAGTTGCAGACTCCATTCACCCTCGGTCTCGAGCTGCGACAGCACTTGCGGCGCTTTCGCTCGCGGGGCAATCAGCAAGGCTTCGACATCGGCCTGCGGCAGCTTGCCCTGGCTGTTCAACGGCAATTGCCGCACCAGCCGCCAGCGCCGGGGCAGCGCCAGCGCTTCACAGTGCTGGCGCAAATGCTGGCGCAGGGTTTCGGTCAGACTGCGGCGACCATGTTCACGCAAGGCAAACAGACCTGACTCGCTGAGCACCAGCAGAGCGCCGAGAGAGGCGCGATTTTCCTGGACCACGCCCAAGCGCGCTTCAGCGACCCAAGCGTGGGCGACCAAGGCTTGTTCGAGCATGGGCAGCGAGATGCGTTTTTCTTCGAGTTTGACGATCCGGTCCAGCCGTCCGAGCAGTTCGAAGCGGCCATCGGCAGCGATACGCGCGGCATCAGCGGTGTGCTCGATGTGCCCGGCAGGCAGGTAAGGAGAGGCGATCAGCAGGGCGCCTTCGCTGTCCTGGCTCAATTCAACACCGGCAAACGGTTGCCACAGTTGTTCGCCCTGACGCCAGGCAATGCCACCGGTTTCCGAGCTGCCGAGGATTTCCGTCGGCCATTGCTGCAAGCGTTGCTGCAGGCTCTGCGCGGCTTCAAGCGGCAACGCGCCACCGGAGGAAAACACCCGACGCACGGCGCTCAGGGCTGGCCAGTCGAGGTTGTCGCCCATGCGCTTGAGCAGCGCCGGGCTGGCGACCCAGGCAAAGGCCTGATGTTCTCGGCTGGCACGCTGCAAGTCCTCGGGAAACGCCAGTTGCTTGCGCACGAACGGGCGCCCGGCGCACAGCGGCCACAGCACGCGAAAGAGCAAACCGTAGATATGCTGGGTGGCGACGCTGCCGATGATGCAGGCCTCGCCGAGGTCCGCGCCCCACAACTGCTCCAGCGCTTCGACTTCGTTGGCCAGTTGGCGCAGGGTCTTGTCGATGCGCTTGGGTTCGCCGCTGGAACCGGACGTGCACAGGCTCAGACGGCACTGGTCGAGGTCCAGTTCGGCGCCGGGCAGCGGTGGCTGCTGAAAGTCGTTCAGTTGCGCGTCATCGGCTTGATCCGTCAGCCACAGATCGACTTCAGCGGACCAGCGCTGGCGGGTTTGTGGCTGCAGATCCGCAGGCAGCAGAACGCTGACGCCAGCGCGCCATGCGCCCAGCAAGGCGATGGCCAGTTCGGCGGCATCTTCCAGATGCACAGCCAGGCGCTTCACGCCTTGCGCTTGCAGACCGGCGGCAACGCTCAATGCCTGTTCGCAGAGTTGCGCGTGATCGAGTGCCGGTGCGTGGCTGATTGCCCGTGCCGGCCCAGCCTTGAGCAACAGCTGCTCAAGTTTTATCCAGTTCATGTACGGCCTCTTACCCGTTGTCGTATCAGCCATTCAATGGCAAACATCAGGCCGATCAATCCATAGGAGATCAGGCCGGTGTACAACATCCACCAATTCAGCGGCGCCCACAGGGTCAGGAGGGCGGCGCACAAACCGTTGCAGAAGAAAAACACGCTCCAGGCCACCGTGACCTTGCGCGTATAGCGGATCGCGATGTCCGGTAGTTCTGGCTCGCGCAAGCGCGCCAGGCGCTCGACCATCGGCGGACCGTATTTCAGGCTCAGGCTGAACAGCACCAGCATGAAGCCGCTGATCAGCACCGGATACCAGCGCAGCAACAGCGGACTGTCGAACAGTGCGAGCAACAGGCAAAAGGTGATCGCCACACAGGCCATCCACAGACTGCCGGGCTTGCGTTCGCCAGTCAGTGCCCGCGCCAGCCACAAGCTGCCGAGCAACAGGCCGAACTGCCACGGGGCAAAGTGCTCCATGCCGAAATACACCGCAAAGGGGTACAGCAGACCGGCCAGCAGCAGGCCGAGGCCGATCAGTCGGCTCATGCGGCCGGTTGAACCAGACGGTAGACCGCCTCGACCACGTCGCCAACGGTGCGCACCGACTTGAATTCTTCAGCGGCGATTTTCTTGCCGGTCTGGCGCTTGATGTGATCGATCAGATCGACCGCATCGATGCTGTCGATTTCCAGATCCTGATACAGGTTGGAGTCCAGGCTCACACGGGCCGGATCCAGTTCGAACAGCTCGACCAAGGCATCGCGCAGGGTGTTGAAAATGTCGTCACGAGTTTGCATGGTCCGGTCTCAAGCTGCCTGTTTTGCCGTGACGAAAGCCGCAAGGCTGGCCACGTTGGTGAAATGGTTGCGGGTGTCTTTGGCGTCGGCGTCGATTTTGATGCCGTACTTTTTCTGGATCGCCAGACCCAGTTCCAGCGCGTCGACGGAATCCAGGCCGAGGCCTTCGCCGAACAGGGTCTGCTCGTCGCCGATGTCGTCGGCGCAGATGTCTTCGAGGCCGAGGGCGTCGATGATCAGCAGTTTGATGTCACGCACCAGGCTAGGGGTGTTCAGATCGCTCATCTTCGGCGAGCTCCTTAATAAAGTAGGTGTGCAAATAATCGTTGAGCTTGCGCGAGGCTTGCGGGGCTGGCCCCTGCGCGGCAAAGGTCTGTGGGTCTATATCGGCCCCGACGCGAAAACTGAAGTGCACGCGGCGACTGGGGATCCGATACCAGGGTTCGGCTTTGGTCAGCGTGGTCGGGCTGACCTTGATGATGACCGGCGTGAGGATTTTCGCACCGCGCAGGGCTATCGCTGCGGCACCCCGATGAAAGGCCGGCGCCTGCCCTGGCTGAGTGCGGGTGCCTTCGGGAAAAATGATCAGGGTCTGGCCGTTTTGCAGGGACTCGGCAGCGGCATCAAGCATGTCCATGCTGCCGTCATTGCTGATGTATTCGGTGCTGCGTAATGGCCCGCGGGTGAAGGGGTTTTCCCACAGGGTTTTCTTCACCACGCAATTGGCCTGCCGCACCAGGCCGATGAGGAACACAACGTCGATCAGCGACGGGTGGTTGGCGATGATCATTTGTCCGGGGCGACCGAGACGTTCGGCGCCCTGAATGTCATAGGTCAGTACGCCGGTGCGGGCCATGAACCGCACGAAAAACCAGAACAGGCGGCTGACGGTCTGTCGCGCACGCCGGCGGTGCGTAACGGCATCACCAGGCAGGCAGGCCAGCAGCGGAAACACCAGCACGCGCAGGCACAGTCCGCCAAGCCCGAACAGGGCGAAGCTTGCGGCGGTGGCCAGCAGGCGCCAGTAATAGGCATCGCGGTTTTTTTCGGTCACGGGTTGCGTTGCCAGGTCCATACACGATTTTTCCAGGCATGTTGGCAATGGGGTTGCTGGCCGAGCAAGGTTCGCAGCAGATTCAGCGCGTGAGGCCAGTGCGCTTTTGACCGTGTTTCTGTGGTGCTGTTCAGGGTCAGCCGCCAGTCGGTACCGGGGGTCAGCAAAAGACCGACTGCGTAGGGAAACGGCACATCGTCGATCCACGCTGAATACGCTTCGGGCGGTTGTTCTTCGGTAATGATCAGCAGCACCGCCGGTGCGCCTTCATCGAGCAGTGCCGCGGCTTCGAGCATGCCGTGTTCGAGACCGTCGCCGGCAGCGGCGAGGGCAGTCATTTCGCTGGTCTCGCCGCGCATGATCGACCACAGGCCGATGATCGCGTTGTGCACCGAGAGGCTGAACTGGGTCGGCGACAACGGCTGCTCGTTCGCCAGATCGCTGAGAATCTCGTAAGTACGTGGGGTTTCGCCGTGTCGCGAGACAAACACCAACGGCAGATTGTCCCGTCCGTCGGCCAGGGGCCAGCCCACGCTGAACGCCATGCGCGCCAGTCGACTGAGGCGGCGGCGCTGCATGGCCGGCAAAAACGACACATCGGGCGCGGCATCACTGCTCTGAAGCACGACCGGTTGTCGGCTCCAGGCCTGCCAGGCGTCCACGCTGTCGAGGCCAGGGGCCCACGCGCGCCATTGGGCGATGTTGAAGTTGATCACGGACATTCATCCCGCCCCTGCGGGCTTTCGTTGACGCGTTTAGTGGCCAAAGCCGCAGCAGACTTGACGTGGCGCTTGGCGCCGGGTGGCGCGCATTATCCCGGTGCGACGAGTGTGTAGCAAATGCTGGTTACATTTTGTGCAATGAAATGTACCGAGTGGTTCGCAAGAAAACTGTCATTTGGCCATTATCCAGATCGCCAGCGGCTTGTCTGTCGGGTTTCTCGCCGATCAGTGGTGGTTATCGCACTGTCTGTCCGCAGATATTTGCACCTGACTCTGTAGTCCATGTCCATGAAGGTAGCGAAGCGAGCGCGCGCGCATCTACACTCGGTCATTCTTTGATACACGGAGGTTTTGTCATGCGGCGCGTGGTGTTCAATCAGAAAGGTGGCGTAGGCAAATCCAGTATTGCCTGCAATCTGGCGGCGGTCAGTGCCAGCGAGGGTTATCGCACACTGTTGGTGGACCTCGATGCCCAGGCCAACTCCACTCAGTATCTGACCGGGCTCACCGGCAACGACATCCCGATGGGAATTGCCGACTTCTTCAAGCAGACGCTGTCCTCGGGGCCGTTCTCGAAGAAGAATCAGGCCGATATCTACGAAACCCCGTTCGACAACCTGCACATCATCACCGCGACCGCCGAGCTGGCCGACTTGCAGCCCAAGCTCGAGGCCAAGCACAAGATCAACAAGCTGCGTAAGTTGCTCGATGAGCTGTCCGAGGATTACGACCGGATTTACCTCGACACGCCGCCAGCGTTGAATTTCTATGCGGTATCGGCGCTGATTGCCGCTGATCGTGTGCTGATTCCTTTTGATTGCGACAGCTTTTCCCGTCAGGCCCTGTACGGCCTGATTGCGGAAATCGAAGAGCTGAAGGACGACCATAACGAAGGTCTGGAAGTCGAAGGCATCGTGGTCAATCAGTTTCAGGCCCGGGCGAGCCTGCCGCAGCAGATCCTTGACGAGTTGATTGCCGAAGGTTTGCCGGTATTGCCGGTGTACCTGACCAGTTCGGTGCGCATGCGCGAATCGCACCAGGCCAGCATGCCGCTGATCCACCTCGACCCGCGACACAAGCTGACCCAGCAGTTCGTCGAACTGCACAATCTGCTCGAGGATCACTGATCTCCCGGATTGCACCCAACCTACCTGTGGGAGCGAGCCTGCTCGCGAAGAGGGCAGTACATTCAACATCTGTGTTGACTGACCGGACGCCTTCGCGAGCAGGCTCGCTCCCACAATTGGATTTGTGTGGTGTCAGATACCCTGGCTACGCAGCCACGCCATCAATTGCGGCAGCGGAAACGCACCACTCTGCCGTGCCACTTCCCGGCCGTTCTTGAACAGAATCAAACTCGGAATCGAGCGAATCCCCAACTGCGCCGACAACTGCTGATTCGCTTCGCTATCAAGCTTGGCCAAGCGACACTTGCCCGCGAGTTGCGCCGCCGCCTGCTCGAACACCGGCGCAAACGACTTGCACGGCCCGCACCACTCCGCCCAGACATCCACCAGCAACGGCAGATCACCCTTGATCTGACTGGCGTAATCGCCTTGCTTGAGTTCGAACGGATTGCTCAGCAACACGGCGGATTTGCAGCGTCCGCACTTGGGCTGGTCCGCAAGGCGCTCGGCGGGGATGCGGTTGAGGCCGTTGCAGGAGGGGCAGGGGATGAGGAGTGGGTCAGTCATATTCGGCTCGTTGGCGTTCAGCGTTTCGTACGACTTATCTGGAGCCGTAAGAACTGTTTATCAAGATGAGGCGCTGGCACTCAGGAAGAACAACTGATCTCCAAATGCTTGCCCCACTCCGGTGGCCGCTCGGCATAAGCCTCCATTCCCGCCTGCTCTTCAAACGGTTTGCTCAGCACCGCGTGCAGCCGGCGTACTTCTGAGTAATCCCCTTGCTCAGCCGCGTCGATGGCTTTTTGCGCCAGGTAATTGCGCAGGATGTACAGCGGATTGACCGCGTGCATGCGGGTGCGGCGCTTTACCTGATCGGCGTCGCCATCGCGGGCAACCCGGGCGACGTAGCGTTCGCCCCAGGCATCAAAGCCCTTGATGTCGACGAAATCGTCGCGCAAACGGGCGACGGCCTGTTCGGCTGATTCTTCACCGAGTCGGCGGAAGAACAGCGTGTAATCGACGCCGCTGTTCTGCATCAGTTGCAACAGGTCTTCCAGCAGCTTCTGGTCATCGTCCTCGGCCGTGGTGAAGCCGAAGCGGCGGCGCATCAGGTCGAGGTAGTGCGCCTGAAACAGCGGCAGGTACAAGCCGAGGGTTTCGCGCAGGGCTTCGACGCTGATGAACGGCGTCAACGCCTGAGCCAGTGCACTGAGGTTCCACTGGCCGACCGGCACCTGATTGCTGAACGAGTAACGCCCCTGATCATCCGAATGGTTGCAGATGAAGTTCGCGTCGAAGTCATCGAGGAAGGCGAACGGGCCGAAGTCGAAGGTGATGCCGAGGATCGACATGTTGTCGGTGTTCATTACGCCGTGGCAGAAACCGTAGGCCTGCCATTTGGCAATCAGTTCGGCGTTGCGCTCGACGATCTCGCGGAACATCGCCAGATACGGTTCCGGTTGCTCCAGGCACTCAGGGAAATGCATCGCCAGCACGTGCTCGCCGAGTTGCTTCTGCTGTTCTGGACGCTTGGTGTAGTAAAAATATTCGAAGTGGCCAAAGCGGATGTGGCTCGGCGCCAGACGCAGCACCATCGCCGCGCGTTCCTGCTTTTCGCGCCAGACCGGGGTGTCGGAACCGATCACGCACGCCGCGCGCGACGAGGGGATGTTCAGCGCGTATAGCGCCTCGGAAGCAAGGAACTCGCGGATCGACGAACGCAACACCGCACGACCATCACCCATGCGCGAAAACGGCGTTTGCCCGGCACCCTTGAGGTGCAAGTCCCAGTGCTCGCCGGCCGCGTTGTACACCTCACCCAGCAGCAGGCCGCGACCATCGCCCAGTTGCGGCGTGTAGCCGCCGAACTGATGCCCGGAATAGACCATCGCCCGCGGTTCGGCATCGGCCCACAGCTTGTGGCCGCCGAACAGTTCGGCGAATTCCTGGGTTTCAGCGGTCGCCGGGTCGAGATCGAGCAAGGCCAGGGCCGCCGGGCTGGCGACGACCAGACGCGGATTGTCGATCGGCTCGGGCAGCACGTGAGCAGAGAACGCATCGCCCAGGCGGGCGAAGCGATTATCGAAGGTCAGTTCGTCGAGGGCTTTCAAGGGCCGGCTCCAGCAGAATGTCCGAGCATTCTGCTGGGATTAGACCGGTTAGTCGAGTTTGGCCGGCGGCGGCTCTTGCAGCGGTTTCTGATCGTCGGCGATCGGCACGATGGTTTTGGTTTCCGGCTCGATCGGCACCATCTTGTATTCCTGACCGTGAAGGTTCTTCAGGTAGACCTCCATCTGGCGGAACGAGATGTTGATGTGCTGCTTCTTGAACTCGCGGTTGATGAAGCGGTTGACCTCATCGAGCACCGGGTTGCGGTCGCCGAGGTCGCGCACGTGCATGCGCAACTCGTGGTCGAGGGTGCTTTCGCCGAAGTTGAGGAAGTACACGTGCGGCTCGGGTTCCTTGAGCACGCGCGGGTTCTCGCGGGCAGCCTTGAGCAGCAGTTCCTTGACCAGATCCAGATCGGAGCCGTAATCGACGCCGAGTTTCAGCGTGACGCGGGTGATGGTGTCGGTCAGCGACCAGTTGATCAGTTGCCCGGTGATGAACGTCTTGTTCGGGACAATGATGTCCTTGCGGTCGAAGTCGGTGATGGTCGTGGCGCGGATGCGGATCTTGCTCACCGTGCCCGACAGGTTGCCGATGGTGATGGTGTCACCGATCCGTACCGGGCGTTCGAAGAGGATCATGATGCCGGAGATGAAGTTGGCGAAGATCTCCTGCATGCCGAAACCGAGGCCGACCGACAGCGCCGCCACCAGCCATTGCAACTTGTCCCAACTCACGCCGAGGGTCGACAGGGTCGAGACGAAGCCGACGCCAGCGATCACGTACGACAACAACGTGGTGGTCGCGTAGGCACTGCCCTGAGCCAGATTGAGCTTGGACAGCACAAACACTTCGAGCAAGCCGGGCAAGTTGCGCGCGAGGGCAAAGGTGATGCCGATGATGATCAGCGCGCCGAGCATGTCGCCGATGCTGATCGGCACCATGCTCATGTTGGCGCCGGTGCCGCTGGTGTATTCGTAGAGGGTGATGTTGTCGAGGTACGAGAACACCGAAATCAGGTCCGACCAGACCCAGTACAGCGCCGCGATGAAGCCGCCGAGCAGGGCCAGGCGGATCAGGCGCAGGGACTGTTCATTGACCTTTTCGATGTCCAGCGTCGGCTCTTCGATCACCGCTTCGCCATCGCCGGCTTCTTTCGCTGCCTGACGTTTGGCCAAGGCACGCTGATAGGCCAGACGCCGTGCGGCAACGCTCAGACCACGGACGAACGTGGCTTCGATCACCAGCCAGAACATCAGCAGGTACAGGGTGTTGATCAGTCGGTCGCTGAGTTTCAGCGCGGTGTAGTAGTAGCCGAAGCACACCGCCACGAACAACGCGATCGGCAGCAGGGTGAACATCACGCCGACGGCTTTGCGGAACAGCGAAGTGTTCTCGTGGGCCGGGCTGCTGATCAGCAAACGGCTGAGCAGCCATGCCATCAGGGCGTAGCAGGTCAACACCACCGGCATGCCGAGCACATCATCGGCCAGGGCCGCCGGTTGCAATTCGGCGACGGCAACAATGGTCACCAGCGCCATGACCACCAGACCCAGTCGACGAATCCAGCCTTGCAGGAATTCGACCTGAGGCTTTTCCCATCGGAAGTGCAATTCCGCTACGCCCCCCGGCGCGAGAATCCGGTAAGCGGTGTAGAACACCAGCCACGCCTGACCCATTTGCAGCAAAGCCGCGCCCATGTTGGCGTTCTGCCCGCGAGCGTCAATCTGCAACGCCAGACCACACAAGGCCAAGCCCAACGCGACCGGCATCGCCAACAGAATATTGATCAGGATCGCCTGCGGCGTGTGCCACTGGCTGTCACGTTTGAAGTGACCGATGTCCTGGTGAACCTTGTTCAGCCGCGCGTACAGATTCTTGCGCCGCCACAGCAGTGCACCGATCAGCAGCGCCAGCGGCAGGAACAGCAACGGACGCTGGGTCAGGCCGTCGGTCAGTTCGCTCAGACTCGAGGCCCACGGCAGGGTGTCGACCTGGCGTTTCAGGCGCTCCGGCACCGCGCGCATCCATTCCAGATCCAGCGGCTTGTTGCTTGGAATCCAGAACATCTGCTCATCGAGCGTCGCACGCAGCCCCTGCGCGGTGCTCAGCAGTTGTTTCTGATTGAGTTGCAGGGTGATCGACTCGTTGAGCATGGCGCTCAGTTCGCGATTCAGTCGCTCTAGGAGGTCGGCGCGGGTGTTGGCCAGATCCAGCAGGTTTTTGCGCAATTGCGGGGTGACCTGCTCCGGCGGCTGCGTGGATAGCAGGTTGTCGACATAGGCGGCCGGATTGCTCAGTTGCTCACGCTGCTGGCTGACGTCGAATTGCCACAAGCGAATGTCGGCGATCTGATCGGCCAGGTCGCGGTCGACCTTGAGCCGCGGCAGGGCTTGTTTCTGTTTATAGAGAATCTTCGACAGCAGCAGGCTGCCCTTGAGCACGCTGATCTGCTCGTCCAGCGCTGAATCGCTTTGGGTCAGGCTGTCGAGTTGCTGTTTGGTCTGCAGGTTCTGCTGGGTGACTTCGTTGAGGCGGTCAGTGCTTTTCAGCAGGTAGTCGGAGAGCTTGAGGTTGGCCGTGCTTTCGATGGCCAGCAGACTGCTGCTACCGGCCTTCTGCGCTTCGATCGACTGCTGGGTAACGGTTTCCTGCGACTGCGCCAGACGCTTCTGGTTGATCAGGGTTTGCAGTTCCTGAATCTCGCGGTCGAGGCGATCGGACTTCTCCGAGAGCAAGTCATGCTGGGCATTGCCCAAGTCTTGCAATTGGCTGTTGCCGGCCAGCTCCTGACGGCGCAACGGGATCAGCGCATTCAGCGCCGCCAATTCGGCGTTCAACTGATCGCGCTGCTCGGCGGTGACGGTTTTGCCCGCGTCCTTGCCGGACTTGAGGGTGTTGTTGATCTGCTGGATGCGCGTCTGGCTGGCGGAAATCTCTGCCTGAGCACGTTCGGGGCGAGTCTGCGCGGTGATGATCAGACTGTTGGCTTCGGCCAGCGCTTTTTGCAGATCACTTTGCTGGGTCGAGCGATCGGTGAGGATCTGCTCCAGCTGTTGGATCGACTCTTTGGGAAAACGCTGTGCCACCGGCACCACGGCCGTAGCCTTGAGGCGCGTCAGTTCGCGGGTGCTTTCAATGGTCTGCTTGGGCGCGGTCGCCAATTGCTGCTTGAGATCGATCAGCTTTTGCTCGTAATCACGCTGATTGTTCAGCTGATTGAGCGTGTTCTGCAGGACGGTCTGCAGGGTCTTCTTATCGGCATCCGGCAGTTTGCTGTCGGCGAGCTTGTCGAGGCTGGCCTGCACGGCGTCGCTGGACGGTGGTTCGGCGGCATATAGCGGGCCGACAGTAAGACTCAGGCCCAGCAGGGCCGCGGCGAAAAAGGAGCGCAGGGTAGGCATAGAGACCGGTCAAGCAAGTGAGAGTGGACGCAGTTTAGAGGAAGAGCCCGGGGCCCGGGCGACTTCCTTCGGGGAATCTGACGCCCACTTTGCCGATCTTGTTCCCGTCCATGACCGCAACCGTCCAGTGGGTGTTGTTCCACTCCACCTGGTCACCGACGATGGGCGCACCGCCGACTTTCTGAGCAATGAAGGCGCCCAGGGTCATGTCCGGATCAATACCGTCGGCGGGTAGGCCATAGAGCGCTGCAACCGCTTTAAGCTGGGCGTCTCCTTCAAGCACGAAATCACCGAAGAAGCGCAGATCGAGGCCGCGTTGCGGTGCCTGGCTGAACAGTTTTCCGAGGGCGCCGAGGTTGTGTTCATGGCCGATAACGCACAGCAAATCATCGACTTCCAGCACCGTACTACCCGACGGATGGAGCAGTTGCTGGCCACGAAACAGTGCCGCGATACGTGTGCCTTCGGGCATTTTCAGTTCACGCAGGGGCGAACCGATGCACCACTTCTCCGCGCCGAGCTTGTAAACGAACAGCTCCCACTCGCTGGTGACGTGGACTTCCAGTGCCGCCCGGGAAATCGGCGCGGGCTCTGGCGGCACCGTTACTTTCAGCAGTTTGGCGACCCACGGCAGGCTCGTGCCCTGCACCAGCAGCGACACCAGCACGATAAAGAACGCGAGGTTGAAGTACAGCTGCGCATTCGGCAGCCCGGCCATCAGCGGGAACACCGCAAGAATGATCGGTACCGCACCGCGCAGGCCAACCCAGGAAATAAAAGCTTTTTCGCGCCCGTGGAACGCCTTGAACGGCAGCAGGCCGACCATCACCGACAGTGGCCGCGCGAACAGAATCATCCACAGCGCCAGACCGAGAGCGGGCAGGGCGATTGGTAGCAAATCATGCGGCGTGACCAGCAATCCCAGCACGAGGAACATGCCGATCTGCGCCAGCCACGCCATGCCGTCGAGCATGTGCAGAATGCCGTGACGGCTGCGTACCGGACGGTTGCCGATGACCAGCCCGCACAGATAAACGGCGAGGAAGCCGCTGCCATGCAGGGCGTTGGTCAGGGCGAATACCACCAGACCGCCGGCAATCACCAGAATCGGATACAGGCCGGCCGCCAGATTGATCCGGTTGACCAGTTGCAACATCAGCCAGCCGCCGCCGAGACCGATCACGCCGCCGATGCCGAACTCGCGGATCAGGTGGGTCAGGAGACTCCAGTGCAGGCCGGTCTGGCCGCTGGCGAGCATGTCGATCAGGGTCACGGTGAGAAACACCGCCATCGGGTCGTTGCTGCCGGATTCGATTTCCAGGCTGGCGGTGACCCGTTCGTTCAGGCCTTTGCCGCCGAGCAGCGAGAACACCGCCGCGGCGTCGGTCGAGCCAACGATGGCACCGATCAACAAGCCTTGAATCAGATTGAGGTCGAACAGCCAGGCGGCGGCCATGCCGGTCAGCCCGGTGGTGATCAACACCCCGACCGTGGCCAACGATAGCGCTGGCCATAGCGCCACGCGGAAACTGGATACCCGTGTGCGCAAGCCACCGTCGAGGAGAATCACTGCGAGTGCGAGGTTGCCGACCAGATAGGCCGTCGGGTAGTTATCGAAAATAATGCCGCCGCCATCGACCCCGGCGGCCATGCCGACAGCGAGGATGATGACCAGAATCGGGATGCCGAGACGGGAAGAAAGAGAACTGACGAGAATGCTTGCGCCTACCAGCAACGCGCCGATCAAGAACAGGCTGTTGATGGTCGTCGCATTCAAAGGCAGTACTCCAGAAGCGTAAAGACGGGCACAAACTGACCATGCAGTCTGCGTGCCAGCGATTCTAACCTGTTGAAATGTGATGCTGTCAAAAAGCTTTTTCAGCGGAGCATCAGGTTTTGTGTTCGGCGGGCGATTGCTGCCCTCACCCTAACCCTCTCCCGGGGTGAGAGGGAACTGATCGAGGTGTTTGTGCAAGGTACATCGACCTGAAAAGCCTGAGTCGAACTCAGGTTTTGAAAAACACGAAGATCTGCTCCCTTCCCCCTCGCCCCCTTGGG
Organism: Pseudomonas sp. P108; assembly: GCF_032613195.1. Lineage (NCBI taxonomy): Bacteria > Pseudomonadati > Pseudomonadota > Gammaproteobacteria > Pseudomonadales > Pseudomonadaceae > Pseudomonas > Pseudomonas sp. P108. The sequence goes on from NZ_CP126691.1 coordinate 505,158, forward strand.
GGAGAGGGTTGGGGTGAGGGGGTAGCCTTTGATCTTAGAGGCTGAACCGTCCAACCATGTTGTTCAGGTCCAGCGCCAGACGCGACAGCTCATTGCTCGCCGCACTGGTCTGATTCGCGCCAGTCGCCGATTGCACCGACAGATCACGGATGTTCACCAGATTGCGATCCACTTCCCGCGCCACCTGCGCCTGTTCTTCGGCGGCGCTGGCGATCACCAGGTTGCGCTCGTTGATCTCGACGATGGCGGTGTTGATGGTGTCCAGCGACATACCCGCACCACGGGCGATGTTCAGGGTCGACTCGGCACGTTCGGTGCTGTTGCGCATCGAATCCACGGCGTGTTCGGTACCGCTCTGAATGCTGCCGATCATCCGCTCGATTTCGCTGGTCGACTGCTGCGTGCGGTGCGCCAGTGCTCGTACTTCATCCGCCACCACAGCAAAACCACGACCGGCTTCACCGGCCCGCGCCGCTTCAATCGCTGCGTTCAGTGCCAGCAGGTTGGTCTGATCGGCCAGACCACGAATCACATCCAGCACTTTGCCGATGTCGCGGGATTCATTGGCCAGATCGCCGATCAGGCTGGCGGTGCTCTGTACATCGGCGCTCATGCGTTCGATGGCGCTGACGGTTTCCTGGACCAGATCACGACCGTCGCCGGCCGAGGTGGTGGCGTTTTTCGACGCTTCCGAAGTGCTCACCGCGTTGCGTGCGACCTCTTCCACAGCACTGGTCATCTCGTTGACTGCCGTGGCCGCCTGTTCGATTTCGTTGTTCTGCTGAGTCAGGCCGCGCGCGCTTTCGTCGGTGACGCTGTTCAGCTCTTCCGCTGCCGAAGCCAACTGTGTGGCCGAGCCGGAAATGCGCTGCAGGGTGTCACGCAGCTTCGATTGCATCTTCGCCATGGCTGCGAGCAGGCGACCGGCCTCGTCTTCACCGTCAACGTGGATCGGCTGGGTCAGATTGCCTTCGGCGATGGTTTCCGCAGCGTCCAGTGCTTTGGAAATGGGCTTGGTGATGCTCACGGTCAGCAGCCAGGCGAACAGCAGGGTCAAGCCGCTGGCGATCACCAGCAAGGTGACCACCAGATCGAACGACATCGAATACTGATCTTTGGCGCCTTGATCGGTGTCGGCGATTTGCTGGGTGTTTATCTCCAGCAAGCGCGCGAGGGCGGTGTTTACCGCTTCAGAGTTGTTCAGCAGATCGCTGTTGAGCATTTGCCGCAACTCGTCGACCTGATTGTTGCGCGACAGGGTTTTCATGCGTTCTTCGAGCTGACGGTACTGCGCCAGCAGTTGCACGTACTGATCGTACGCCGTACGTTCGTCTGGGCTGGAAATCAGGGGCTCATAGGCACGCTGCGCCTCGGTGATCTGGCGGTTACGCATATCGAACAACTCGATGGTTTTTTGCTGCACATCGGGTTCGCGGTTGATCAGCAACCGGTACGACAGCACCCGCAGGCGCAGGGTCAGTTGGGTGAACTCGTCGAGGGCCTTGATGGAAGGCACACTGGCCGTGGCGATATCTTCGCCTGCTGCGCGGATTTTACTCATCTGATTAAGCGCAAACACGCCGAGAATCAGCATCAGGCCGCCGATCAGGGCGAAACCGGTAAACGCCCGTGGGGCGATATTCATATTGCGGAGGGACATGGGCGGATACCAAGAGAGGGCCGCTTCCATGCGGGCTGAGACTGCTGTATGGATGACTTATCGGTCATACGACTAAAGTCTTGAGGCACTGTGCGTATTTGTCGCAGAAGGGCTTGGGCGACGAAGTGCAGGAACCAGATCGGCAGATCACAGTCTTTAAAACTCGCAGGAACGGTCCGCCACCAGGAAAATCAAGGCCTTGCGCCGGTTTAACCCTGGCATCCGTGGTGACTTTTCTTTATCGTACGCGCCCTTTGAAAAACGCTTGGAAGATCAAAATGTTGGAAGCATCCCTCAGCCAATTGGAACAGCTCGTCAGCGACCTGGTGCAACAGAACCAGACCCTCGCGCAAACCAACCAGACCCTGTCCACGGAACTGGCCCAGGCCAAGGATGAAAACGAAAGCCTGCAACTGAACCTGATGGAACAGGAAGAAAAGCACGGCGCCACCGCCGCCCGCATTCAAGCACTGGTTGATCGCGTCAACGCAGGTCCGGTCAGCGCATGAACCACCACACAGCAGGGGTAAAAGTCGTCTCCATTCTCGGGGAGGACTATTCGATCAAGGCACCGGCCGGGGAAGAACAGACCCTGCTGGACGCAGCCCTGATGCTCAAGGCAGCGCTGGATGACACCAAGCGCAAATACCCGACATTGATCGGTGACCGCTTGCTGGTTCTGGCGGCGATGAATCTGTGCTCGCAGCAGATTGAAATGAAGAAGCAGCACCAGGAAGAACTCGACCGTTACCAAGAGCAAGTCAGCGCCACGGTCGACACCATCGCCAAGACCATCAATCAGGGCTGATCGGGTTGCGCACAACCAAAGAATAGATTGTCGATCGGGTTGTATACAATCGGCACGGCTGTTGCATTGTTTCGGCCACTTATTCTTTGGGGGTGCTCCATGCAGTTGTGGCGACGCAGTATTCAATGGCAGCTGATTCTCAGCATGGGCACCGCCCTGCTGGTCAGCATCCTGATCGTGGTTGGCATTTATACCCTGGTGGTCAACCGCCTCGCCCAGAGCTATCTGGTCGAACAAGCCCTGCCGTCGAGCATCGAAGCGACACGCAACGATATCGAACGGATCCTCGTGCAACCGCTGACAGCGGCCAAAGATATCGCCAGTAATACGATGGTCCGCGACTGGCTCGCCTCGGGCGAAGACAGCAGCAAAACGGCTGGCTTCGCGCAGTATCTGGAAGGCATCCGCGCCGAACATAAAGCCTTCACCGCTTTGATAATCGGCACCGAATCCAATCATTACATCACCGAAAAAGGCCTGGACCGCACCCTCAGTCGCACCAAACCGGCCGACGCGTGGTTCTATTCCTTCCTCGACAGCAATCAGCCGCGCACTCTGAATATCGACAATGACGGGGCGACCGGAGAACTGGCGCTGTTCATCGATCTGAAGGTCGAGCAGGCCGGCAAAGTGGTCGGTGTGGCCGGGCTCGGACTGAGCATGAAAGAGCTGTCGGAACTGATTCACAACTTCAGCTTTGGTGAGCGTGGCAAGGTCTATCTCGTGCGTTCCGACGGTTTGATTCAAGTGCACCCGGAGGCGCAGTTCAGCGGTAAACGCACCTTGAGCGAGCAGATTGGCGCCAATGCGGCGCAGTCCGTCATGGGCCAGAAAACGGCGATCAGCAGCAGCTTCCAGAGGGATGGCGAAGACTTCCTCGCCTTCAGCCTGCCATTGCGCGATTTGGGCTGGACTCTGGTGGCCGAAGTGCCGCAGTCGCAGATCTACGCCGAAGCCCGTAAAGCGATGTGGATGAGCGGCGGCATTGGTCTGGCCGTGGCACTGGTGTGCCTCGCGTTGGTGGTGTGGCTGGCGCAAGGTCTGGTGCGGCCGATTCGCCAGGTAACAGCTGCGTTGGTAGCAATCGGTAGCGGTGGGGGAGATTTGACCCACCGGTTAGATTCCAGTCGCGCCGATGAGTTGGGCGACCTCGCGCGCGGCTTCAATCGTTTCCTCGACAGCCAGCGCGGGATGATCGCTGAAGTGCTGACCACCAGCGAGCGTCTGCGTACGGCTGTGGGGCAAGTGGCGAAAGTGGTGGAAAACACTGCCGAGCGTTCCGGCCGTCAGCAGGAAATGACCGACATGGTTGCCACCGCCGTTCACGAAATGGGCCTGACCGTGCAGGAAATTGCGCAGAACGCCGGCAACGCGGCACTGGCCTCGCAAACCGCGCGGGATGAAGCGATGCAGGCGCGGGAAGTGGTTGGCGGTTCGATCAAGCATATTGAAAGCATGTCGGATGAGATTGGCGTAGCGGCGGGCGCGGTCGGCGAGCTGGCGCATCAAGTGGCGTCGATTGATTCGGTGCTGGCGGTGATTCGCGGGGTGTCCGAGCAGACCAACCTGTTGGCGCTCAATGCCGCCATCGAAGCAGCTCGAGCCGGGGATATGGGGCGCGGCTTTGCGGTTGTTGCTGATGAAGTGCGCACCTTGGCGCGACGCACTCAAGCGTCTACTGACGAGATTCAACAGATGATCGGCAGCCTCAAACAAGGGGCGGAAAACGCCGTGTCGTCTATGCGCACCGGTCAAGCCGCAACCGGCACCGGGGTTGAGTCGAGCCAGCGCACCGGGGCATCACTGACGGCGATTACCGGGCAGGTAGAGCGCATCAGTGACATGAACCATCAGGTGGCGACGGCGACGGAAGAGCAGTCGGCGGTGACGGAAGAGATCAACCGTAATGTGCAGGGGATTTCCGATCTGGCGCGGGCGACGGCGGGGGAGGTTAGGGCGTGTCGTGAGGATTGTCAGATGTTGCAGAGGCTGGCGGATGATCTGGCGCGGCAGATGGGTGGGTTCAAGTTGACTTGAGTGTTGAGCCAGAAAAGCCCCTCACCCTAGCCCTCCCGAAACGTCGGACCGCTCGTAGGGAGAGGGGACTGACCTTGGGATGCTTGAGTAATACGCCGACCTGGGAGTGCAGTACCGAATCCATAATCGACGCGGTTTTTCCGGTCGATGTATAGCGTCAGACACCTCGGTCGGCCCCCTCTCCCTCGGGGAGAGGGCTGGGGTGAGGGTCGGCTTTCAGAACCAGGCATCCTGCATCGCCAGGCACGTATCGTCCCGCGCCTCCAGCAACGCCAGTTCATGGTGGCACCCCGGCACTTCCCACGTCAGGAAATACCGCGCCGCCTGCAGCTTGCCCTTATAGAAGTCAGCATCCACCAAATTGCCCTTGGCCAACCCTTCCTCGGCACGAATCGCCTGCTCCAGCCAGCGCCAGCCAATCACCGTGTGTCCGAACACTTTCAGGTACAACGCCGAGTTCGCCAGGCTGCTGTTGATCTTGCCCTGTGCCAGATCGGTCAACAAACCGATGGTCACCGTTTGCAGACGTGCCACCAGTTTCTCTAAAGGCTCACGCAATGCGGTCAGTGATTCATACGCCGTCGCGCGTTCAGCGGTGTTGGCGATCAGACGAATCAGTTGCTTGAGCCCCGCGCCACCGTTCTGCGCCAGTTTGCGCCCGAGCAAGTCCAGCGACTGAATGCCATGGGTGCCTTCATGAATCGGGTTCAAGCGGTTATCGCGGTAGTACTGTTCAACCGGGTATTCGCGGGTGTAGCCGTGACCGCCAAGAATCTGGATCGCCAGTTCGTTGGCCTTGAGGCAGAACTCCGATGGCCAGGATTTGACGATCGGGGTCAGCAAATCCAATAGCTCATGCGCCTGTTTGCGCTCGGCTTCGGACTCAAGCGTGGTGGTGTCATCGAACAACCGCGCGGCATACAAGCCAAGGTCAAACGCCCCTTCAACATAGGATTTCTGCGTCAGCAGCATGCGTCGTACATCCGCGTGCTGAATGATCGCCACTGGCGCCGTGGTTGGATCCTTGCTGTCCGGCACCCGCCCTTGTGGACGCTCGCGAGCATACTCCAGCGAATACAGATAACCGGCATAACCGAGCATCACTGCACCCATGCCAACGCCGATCCGCGCTTCGTTCATCATCTGGAACATGTAGCTCAAACCGCGATGCGGCTCGCCCACCAGATAGCCGACGCACTCACCGTTATCGCCGAAGTTCAGCGCTGTGGAGGTGGTACCGCGCCAGCCCATCTTGTGGAACAGCCCGGCCAGCAGCACGTCATTGCGCTGGCCGAGGCTGCCGTCATCGTTGACCAGAAACTTTGGCACGATAAACAGCGAGATACCTTTAACGCCCGCAGGCGCGTCCGGCAGTTTGGCCAGGACCATGTGCACGATGTTTTCCGAGAGCGGGTGATCGCCGCCGGAAATGAAAATCTTGTTGCCCTTCAGGCGATAAGTGCCGTCGGACACCGGCTCGGCGCGCGTACGAATATCCGACAGTGACGAACCGGCGTGCGGCTCGGTCAGGGCCATGGTGCCGAAGAAGCGCCCGTCGATCATGGGCTGCAGGAAGCGCTGTTTTTGCTCGTCGGTGCCGAAGCTCTCGATCAGGTTCGCCGCGCCCATGGTCAGGAACGGGTAGGACGTCGAAGCGGCGTTGGCTGACTGGAAATGTGCGAAACAGGCTTGCGACAGCAGTGTAGGAAGTTGCATGCCGCCGGCGTCGAAACTTCTCGCGGCGTTGAGAAAACCGGCCTCGAGGAAGGCATCCACCGCCGGTTTCACTTCCGGAATCAGAATCGCCTTGCCGTCTTCATAGCGCGGTTCGTTCTCGTCGCCCTTGCGGTTGTGCGGTGCAAAGTACTTCTCGGCGATGTTGCGCGCGGTGCCGATGGCGGCGTCGAAGGTCTCGCGGTTGTGCTCGGCAAAGCGCTCACGCCGGGTCAGGCCCTCGGCATCGAGGACTTCATACAGCTCGAAAGCCAGATTGCGGGAACTGAGCAGCGTCTCGGACATGGCGGCCTACCTGAAATTGGGGTTGGGCCGAGTCTAAGGCGGGGGAATAGAGGCTGGATAGGATGATTGATGAGAGTGATGCAGAGGTGAGGGCGACACTAATCAAATGTAGGAGTGAGCCTGCTCGCGATAGCGGTCTGTCAGACACATTTATTCTAACTGACAGACCGCTATCGCGAGCAGGCTCACTCCTACAGGGGTTTACATTCCAGGCGACCATTGCGGTCGCCTGGATTTACAGCGGTTTAGCCGATTGTCATCAAGCTGGCATTACCACCCGCCGCCGCAGTGTTAACGCTCAACGCCCGCTCAATCACCAGACGCTCCAGTGCAATATTGGTCTCGCCCTGGGACAAGCCCTGAACCCCAACAATCGCGCCGGCACGCTTGGCAATCTGCTGGCAGACGCCGCGCAACTGGTCGGAATGGCCGTGATGCAGAACCGCATCGAATACCACCTCATCCTTGTTCCAGTCAGCAACCAGCTTGATCCGCGCCTGAATGTCCTTCGGCAGGCGTGCGAACAGTGCCTTGCTGATGTCGGATTCCGGCCATACCGCCGAACCGCCCACGGCCAATACCGCAGCCAGTTGCGTCAGCAGATCACCTTCAACCTCGGCCAGGCACAGCACGTGCTCGCGCGGCAGGATCGCGTAGCTGTTTTTCTCGCCGGTCGGGCCCGCCAGCGTACGGGTAATGCCGCTCTGCGATTGCGCAGCGTACTGCACGCACAGAGTGCTCAGGTCGGCGTACTTGTTGCTTTCAGCCCAGGCTTTCAGCGCGTTCAACGGTTTGCTCATGGCATCGCGCAGGCGAACGTCCGGGGCGACAACAGCATCACCGCGAGCGAAGGATTGTTCGATGGCGTCGGTAGGACGCGTCGACAGCAAGCGGTACAGGTACAGCGGGCCACCGGCTTTCGGGCCAGTACCCGACAGGCCTTCGCCACCGAATGGCTGCACGCCGACCACGGCACCGACGATGTTGCGGTTAACGTAGACGTTACCGGCGTTGACGTTGTCGATCACCTTGGCGATGGTCTCGTCGATCCGGGTGTGCACGCCCAGCGTCAGGCCGTAGCCGGAAGCGTTGATCTGGCCGATCAGTTGATCGATCTCTTTGCGCTTGTAGCGCACCACGTGCAGCACCGGACCGAAGATCTCGCGTTGCAGTTCGTCAAAGCTTTCCAGTTCGATCAGGGTCGGCATGACGAAGGTGCCGCGTTTGACTTCTTCAGTGTCGGCAATCGCCACTTGGTACACGTTGCGACCTTTGTCGCGCATGCCCTGGATGTGCTTGTCGATGCCAGCCTTGGCTTCGGCGTCGATCACCGGGCCGATGTCCACGGACAGGCGCTCAGGGTTGCCGAGACGGCTTTCAGCCATGGCACCTTTGAGCATTTCGATGACGCGATCGGCGGAATCTTCCTGCAGGCACAGTACGCGCAGCGCCGAGCAACGCTGACCAGCGCTGTCGAAGGCCGAGGAAACGACGTCGATCACCACTTGCTCGGTCAGAGCCGACGAATCGACGATCATCGCGTTTTGGCCACCGGTTTCGGCGATCAGCGGAATCGGACGGCCCTGGTTGTCGAGACGGCCGGCGATGTTGCGTTGCAGCAGACGCGCGACCTCAGTGGAACCGGTGAACATCACGCCCTTGACGCGCTCGTCACCCACCAGACCGGCACCAACGGTTTCACCGCGACCCGGCAGCAATTGCAGCACGCCTTCCGGAATCCCGGCTTCGAGCATCAAGCGCACGGCCTGAGCGGCAACCAGCGGAGTCTGCTCGGCCGGTTTGGCCAGTACCGGGTTACCGGCAGCCAATGCAGCAGCCACTTGGCCGCTGAAGATTGCCAGCGGGAAGTTCCACGGGCTGATGCATACGACTGGGCCCAATGGGCGGTGGGCGTCGTTGCTGAAATCGTTGCGAGCCTGCACTGCGTAATAACGCAGGAAGTCGACGGCTTCGCGGACTTCGGCGATGGCGTTGGCGTAGGTCTTGCCGGCTTCACGAGCGAGCAGGCCCATCAGCGGCTGGATCTCGCCTTCCATCAAGTCAGCGGCACGTTCCAGAATCGCTGCACGTTCGGCGGGCGGGGTGGCCTGCCAGATCGGCGCAGCGTTCAGCGCGCATTGAATGGCGTTGTCGACATCTTCGACGGTAGCTTCTTGAACATGACCGACCACATCACGGTGATCTGCGGGGTTCAGCACTGGTGCAGGGGTTTCAGTGCTGGAAGCGCAACCGAGCATCGGCGCTGCTTTCCAGTCGGTGTGGGCAGTGGCGAGCAAAGCGCAGGACAGCGAAGCCAGGCGATGTTCGTTGGCCATGTCGATGCCGCTGGAGTTGGCGCGTTCGGCACCGTACAGATCACGCGGCAGCGGGATGCGCGGGTGCGGCAGGCCGAATCCACCTTCCACGGTCGCCATCTGCTCGATCTGCGCCACCGGATCGGCTACCAGCTCCTGAATCGAGATCGACTGGTCGGCGATGCGGTTGACGAACGAAGTGTTCGCGCCGTTTTCCAGCAAGCGACGTACGAGGTACGCCAGCAGCGTCTCGTGGGTACCGACCGGCGCGTACACGCGGCACGGACGGTTCAGCTTGCCTTCGGAAACTTTGCCTACAACCTGCTCGTAGAGCGGTTCGCCCATGCCGTGCAGACACTGGAATTCGTACTGGCCCGGGTAATAGTTCTGACCGGCAATGTGGTAAATCGCCGACAGGGTGTGGGCGTTGTGCGTGGCGAACTGCGGATAGATGACTTCCGGCACCGACAGCAGTTTGCGTGCGCAAGCGATGTAGGAAACGTCGGTGTACACCTTGCGGGTATAGACCGGATAGCCTTCCAGGCCTTCGACCTGGGCGCGCTTGATTTCGCTGTCCCAGTAGGCGCCTTTCACCAGACGGATCATCAGGCGATGACGGCTGCGGCGAGCCAGATCGATCACGTAGTCGATCACGTACGGGCAACGCTTCTGGTAAGCCTGGATGACGAAACCGATGCCGTTCCAGCCGGTCAGCTGCGGCTCGAAGCACAGGCGCTCAAGCAGATCCAGTGACAGTTCGAGACGGTCGGCTTCTTCGGCGTCGATGTTCAGACCGATGTCGTATTGCTTGGCCAGCAGGGTCAGCGACAGCAGGCGCGGGTACAGCTCGTCCATCACACGCTCGTACTGCGCACGGCTGTAACGCGGGTGCAGTGCCGACAACTTGATGGAAATGCCCGGGCCTTCATAAATCCCACGGCCGTGGGACGCTTTGCCGATCGAGTGAATGGCTTGTTCGTACGACGCCAGGTACTTCTGCGCATCGTGTTCGGTCAGTGCCGCTTCACCGAGCATGTCGTAGGAATAACGGAAGCCCTTGGCTTCGAACTTGCTCGCGTTGGCCAAGGCTTCGGCGATGGTTTCGCCGGTGACGAACTGTTCGCCCATCAGGCGCATGGCCATGTCGACGCCCTTGCGGATCATCGGCTCGCCGCTCTTGCCGATGATGCGGCTCAGCGAAGAGGTCAGGCCAGCTTCGTTGTGCGTCGAGACCAGTTTGCCGGTCAGCAGCAGCCCCCAAGTGGCCGCGTTGACGAACAGCGAAGGGCTGTTGCCCAAGTGCGGATGCCAGTTGCCAGTGCTGATCTTGTCGCGGATCAGTGCATCGCGAGTGCCTTTGTCCGGGATGCGCAGCAGCGCTTCGGCGAGGCACATCAGCGCCACGCCTTCCTGGGACGACAGGGAAAATTCCTGCAGCAGACCTTGAACAATGCCTGCACGACCGCCGGCACTTTTCTGGTTACGCAGTTTTTCCGCAATGGAGGCGGCGAGTTTGTTGGTGGCTTCAGCCATGGCGACCGGCAGGCGCGCCTGCTCGATCAGCATCGGTACCACTTCCGGCTCAGGGCGACGGTAAGCGGCGGTGATCGAAGCGCGCAGTACGGACTGCGGCAGGATGCTTTCAGCAAATTCGAGGAAGCATTGGTGGGCGTGATCGGTGTGGACTTCGCCCGCCTCATCGGCGTCCTTGGCGGTCAGACCATTCAGCTCGGTCAGGGTTGCACCACCCTCGAGTTTTTCCAGGTAATTGAAAATTGCCTGCTTGATCAGCCAGTGCGGTGTGCGATCAATCGAGGTCGCGGCCGCCTTCAGGCGCTCGCGGGTCGGGTCATCGAGTTTGACCCCAAGGGTGGTGGTAGCCATATTTTTATCCTCATGGTTGCCACAGTTGCGTGGCATCAGCTGGCGGCAAGATTAGCCGTGCGCCGAAAGAGGTGCAACCGGGTGCAACCCTTTTTTTGTCGGAAAAATAAACGCTTCGTCAGGAATTATTTTCTGGTACGAAAGTGCGGCACTTGCTTGGTGCTTTTGCTTCTAGCAATGCGCTTTGACTGCGCTAAAAGGGAGCAAAAACCGCTTGTTTCTCGATATATCCGACTAGGTGCAACTAATTCTCGCGAAACTGGTTGCACCTTTTTTAGTTTGTTGCATAGCATTCGCGCCCTAGGTGCAACCGGGATAACCCGGTGCATCGGCTGGTGGCTTTCCTGGGGAAACATCAGTCCTAAATGCGCGGGATCGCGAATCGTCTGCCAAACGTCATCGTTTGCGCGCTGTTCATCACCGCTGCTACATAAAAACAAAGCCAGGGCGTAACTTAATGAGCGTAAGCAATCCAACACTGATCACGTTCGTGATCTACATCGCAGCAATGGTGCTGATCGGCTTCATGGCCTATCGCTCCACCAATAACCTTTCCGACTATATTCTCGGTGGTCGCAGCCTCGGCAGCGTCGTCACCGCGCTGTCTGCCGGTGCTTCCGACATGAGCGGCTGGTTGTTGATGGGCCTGCCGGGCGCCATCTACATGTCCGGTCTGTCCGAAAGCTGGATCGCCATCGGCCTGATCGTCGGTGCCTACCTGAACTGGCTGTTCGTTGCCGGCCGTCTGCGTGTGCAGACCGAACACAACGGCGACGCCCTGACCCTGCCGGACTACTTCTCCAGCCGTTTCGAAGACAAAAGCGGCCTGCTGCGCATCATTTCGGCGATCGTGATCCTGGTGTTCTTCACCATTTACTGTGCCTCCGGCATCGTGGCTGGCGCCCGTCTGTTTGAAAGCACCTTCGGCATGTCTTACGAGACAGCGTTGTGGGCCGGTGCTGCGGCGACGATTGCCTACACCTTCGTTGGCGGTTTCCTCGCGGTGAGCTGGACTGACACCGTACAAGCCACGCTGATGATTTTCGCGCTGATCCTTACGCCGATCATCGTCCTGCTGGCCACTGGCGGCGTCGACACCACGTTCCTGGCCATCGAAGCCAATGATCCAAGCAACTTCGACATGCTCAAAGGCACGACCTTCATCGGCATCATCTCGCTGATGGGTTGGGGTCTCGGCTACTTCGGTCAGCCGCACATCCTCGCGCGTTTCATGGCGGCGGATTCGGTGAAGTCGATTGCCAACGCCCGTCGCATCTCCATGACCTGGATGATCCTGTGCCTGGGCGGCACCGTGGCCGTGGGTTTCTTCGGTATTGCTTACTTCTCGGCACACCCGGAAGTTGCCGGCCCAGTCACCGAGAACCATGAACGTGTGTTCATCGAACTGGCCAAGATCCTCTTCAATCCATGGATTGCCGGTGTGCTGCTGTCGGCGATTCTCGCCGCTGTAATGAGCACCCTGAGCTGCCAGTTGCTGGTGTGCTCCAGCGCCCTGACCGAAGACTTCTACAAAACCTTCCTGCGTAAATCCGCCTCCCAGGTTGAACTGGTCTGGGTCGGCCGCGCCATGGTGCTGTTGGTTGCGCTGATCGCGATCGCGATGGCAGCCAACCCGGAAAACCGCGTACTGGGTCTGGTGTCCTACGCCTGGGCCGGTTTCGGTGCTGCGTTCGGTCCGGTTGTACTGATCTCGGTGATCTGGAAAGGCATGACTCGCGACGGCGCACTGGCCGGTATCCTGGTCGGCGCGATCACCGTGGTGGTCTGGAAGCATTTCGAACTGCTGGGTCTGTACGAAATCATTCCGGGCTTCATCTTCGCCAGCCTGGCCATCTTCATCGTCAGCAAGATGGGCGAGCCGACCAAAGGCATGGTGCAGCGCTTCGAAGCGGCGGAAAAAGATTTCCACCTGAACAAGTAATTGTTCTGAGCTGAAGCTCACCTGAAAACGGCCCGTTTCCTACAGGAGGCGGGCCGTTTTTTTGTGCCTGCGATTTCTCTGATTCACCGTGCTCCCCTGTAGGAGTGAGCCTGCTCGCGATAGTGGTGTGTCAGTCGACATCAATGCTGAATGTCAGACCGCTATCGCGAGCAGGCTCACTCCTACAGGGGGGCGGTGGTGGTTTTGGAGGATTTGTCTGTAGTTGAAGGCGCCGCTTTTTGCAGGGGTTTTCGTCAAACAAAGTAGGGCAAATCTGATTTTTCCGTCACCCACTCATCACCCCTTGCCCCTCATGCAGAATCGCCCGCCCTTCATTTTGCAGAGAGACATCGGATGTTCGCGCCTGCCAATCAACCGCGTTTCACGTTGACCCTCGAAGGCGCCCAGCATGACCTCAAGGTCCTTGAGTTCACGGGCAAGGAAGCCATCAGCCAACCGTTCCGCTTCGAGCTGGAACTGGTCAGCGAGCGGCCGGATCTGGACCTTGAAAGCCTGCTGCACTGTCAGGCGTTTCTGCGCCTGGATGCGCAGGGTTCCGGTATCCATGGTCAGATTTATCAGGTCGGGCAGGGCGATTCCGGGAAACGTCTGACGCGCTATCATGTCAGTCTCGTTCCGCGTCTGACGTACCTCGGGCAGCGGATCAATCAGCGGATCTTCCAGCATCTGACGGTTCCGCAGATTGTCGCGCAAGTCCTCAAGGATCATTCGATCTTGCGTGATGCCTTCGAATTTCGCCTCGGCAGCGAATACCCGGTGCGCGAGTATTGCGTGCAATACGCCGAGAGTGATCTGGCCTTCATTCAGCGGTTGTGTGCAGAGGTCGGCATTCACTACCACTTCCAGCACAGTCCCGAAGGCCATCTATTGGTGTTCGGCGACGACCAGACGGTGTTTCCACGTCTGGCTGAGTCGACGCTATATCTGCCGGGCAGCGGCATGGCGGGCGGAGCGCGGGCGATTCAGCGTTTCAACGTGCGGGTGGAAACCCGCACCAGCGTGGTGACCCGGCGCGATTACAATTTCATCAAGCCGCGACTGCAGTTGGAAAGTCGTGTCGACGCTGAGCAGCGCCCGGTGCTGGAGGACTATCACTTCCCTGGCCAATTCAACGATCGCGAAACCGGCAAGCATCTCGCCCAGCGGGCACTTGAGCGACATGTCGCCGACTACCGTCAGGCCGAAGGCATCAGCGACGAATCCGCATTGGTTTGCGGACATTTCCTGCAACTGACTGAGCATCCGCGCCATGACTGGAATGACCTGTGGCTGCTGACTGCCGTCGAACACCATGGCCGCCAGCCGCAAGTGCTGGAGGAATCGGTGACCAGCGATGGGGAAGGTTTCCAGGGTTACCGTAATACCTTTCTCGCCACGCCGTGGGACGTGTTCTTTCGCCCGTCGCTGGGGACGGAAAAGCCACGGATGCCCGGTTACCAACCGGCTGTTGTGACCGGGCCGAAAGACACTGAAATCCACTGCGACGAGTACGGCCGGGTCAAGGTGCAGCTCGCATGGGATCGCGACGGAGAATTGAACGAGCATTCGAGTTGCTGGCTGCGCGTTGCCACTAATTGGGCCCACGACCGTTACGGCAGCGTTCTGATTCCGCGAGTCGGCATGGAAGTGCTGGTCGGCTTCATCGATGCCGACGCTGACAAACCCTTGGTCGTGGGCTGCCTGCCCAACGCCGCGACACCGATCCCGCTGGATCTGCCAGCGGACAAGACCCGCAGCATTTTCCGCACTCAGAGCAGCCCCGGCGGTGGCGGCTACAACGAACTGCGCATCGAGGATCGCAAAGGCTCCGAGGAAATCTACCTGCGCGCCCAGCGCAACTGGACGCAGCATGTGTTGAATGATCAACAGGTGCAGGTCGACAACCAGCGCAGCATCGTCGTCACCGGCACCGCCCGCCATGAGTTAAAGGCTGATGAGCAGCGCATCACCCACGGACAGCGGCAGACCGAAGTGAAGCAGGACGACCATCTGAGCGTGATCGGCGACCGGCATATTCGCGTGAGCAATCAGGCGATCAGCGCCAGTGGGCAATTCCACGTCAGCGCCGGTCAGCAAGTGGTCATTGATGGCGGGGCGAGTGCGACGATTCAGGCCGGTGGGCAGTGGATCAACATCGGTCCGGGTGGGATTTTCAGCAGCGTGCCGATTGTTGTAGGTGGTGCGCCGATGGCAGCGATGAGTGCCGCGCCGGTTGTACCTGGATTGCCGGAAAAACTCGCCGCCGCGCCGGCTGCCATGCTCACCGCCGCACAAATCATGAGCCTCAAGGGTGATGCGCCATTCTGCGAAGAGTGCGAGCGTTGCAAGGACGGTCTCTGTGCAGCCTGATTTTCTTTTGCCTGCCGAATGGTTGGCGCGGGAACCGTTGAGTGCATCCGAGCAATTGTTCGTGGTGTTCAGCAATGCCAGCGAGGCGAAGCCGCTTGAGGCCTGGCCAGAAATGGCGAGTCCGATCTGGGCCGAGACGATCTATGCCGAGTGGGATGCGGTGATGCCTTACGTGGGAATTGTCGCCGCTGACAGTGAGTTTCTGCATTGGGTCGCCACCACCGAGTCGCAGGATTGGGGGTGGCTGGCGGTTTCTTCGGCGAGTCTGGAAGAGGTGGTGGCGCACTTTCGCAGTCTCACCCAAGTGCTGATGCCGGGCGGCAAAACGGTGTTTTTCCGTTTCTGGGACGGGCGCTTTCTGTTGCCGATTCTTCAGGCCGATAAGGTGGATGCGGCACAACTGTTTCCGCTGATCGGGCGTTGTTTGATCAATGGTCAGGCGCTGGGAATTGGCGGCAGGGCGCAGGTGTCGGGGCGGGCATTTCCGTGGTGGCAGGTGCCGGCTTCGGTGCTGGCGCAGCAGGGCAATGACGTTCGAACGGCCAATGCGTTGCAGTGGTTGAGCGAGGAACATCCGACACTTTTCGAAGCCTTTTCAGAGGCAGTTTTGCGTTGCAAGGTGAGGCGGTTTTTTCATGTTTCAATGTCGGAAGAATCGTCGAGATCGGCGTTGCTGGCGTTTTTGCTGGCAGAGTCAGAGTGAGTTTTCGGGGCGAAGGTCTCGGACGATTCCTTCAAGTTGCGGCGGTTTTCATGAACGGGTGGGCGGTGGGTTGCAGGGATAGTCTTTTCGTTGTCACTGCGAGAGTGGTGGCAGGGTGAAAGATCTTTTGACTTTGATGGGTGGAATGTACGCATCCTGAGTGTTGATAAAACTGTTGAACGCCTCGGAGTTGTAGACCTTCAGGCAGCCAAAAAACACGACTTTTTCATTCGAGTATTTGCTGTTTGAAGGTGTCTGCTCGTAAGCCGTCAATACGTAGTTTCTGGTTTCTTTATAGGGGTCGTGCAGCACTTGCAGTGTGTCTTCATTTTGCAGGATGGAATGCATGCCTGTGCCCATGAACGAATAGGCATTGGCGGACAGTGCAATGTCTTTTTTAAGCGCGGAGTGTTCGTTGAATGACGCCAGAATGCAGTGGCTCAGGCCATGGTTTTTGAGTGTCTGGCGTGCCTGTTCAATGTGGGTTTCGTCGGCAAGGGCGAGGTATGGGCTAAGCAGGCTGAATAAGCAGATGATCAGATATCGCATGAGCTTTTGACTTCCTGTCGTTCATGGTTAGCCAGTTTAACGCCATAAAAGCAAAGCCCCTCACCCTAGCCCTCTCCCAGAGGGAGAGGGGACTGACCGAGTTGTCTGGGGGATGTACGCCGACTTGCGACTTCAGTGGTGAACTTCGCTTGGCCAAGCCTTGATATAAGTTTTCTTCAGGGGGGCTGACCGAGTTGTCTGGGTGATGTACGCCGACCCCGCGCTGATCTTCGCTTGGCCAAGCCTGAGATCACGCCGATTATTCAGGTCGATGTATCTCGCAAGATCACCACCGTCAGTCCCCTCTCCCTCCGGGAGAGGGTTAGGGTGAGGGCAGGCTTTTGTCCGCTCGGCTGCGAACCCCTGACTTGCCGCGCGGTAAAAGGTAAACTTTGCGCCCTTCGCAGGAGCAGCCATGAATTATCGTCACGCCTTCCATGCCGGCAATCACGCCGATGTGTTCAAACACCTGACCTTGACCCGCCTCATCGCCCTGATGTCGCGCAAGGAGCAGCCGTTTGCCTATCTCGACACACACGCCGGCATCGGTCTGTATGACTTGCAGGGTGATCAGGCCAACCGTACCGGTGAGTACCTGGAAGGTATCGCGCGCTTGTGGGATCAGCCGGATCTGCCGGCGCTGACCGCCGACTACATGAAGGTGCTGCACGAGATGAACCCGGATGGCCAGTTGCGCTATTACCCGGGGTCGCCGGAGCTGGCGCGGCGTCTGACGCGGCCGCAGGATCGGGTGATGCTCAACGAGAAGCACCCGGAAGACGGCGTACTGCTCAAGGACAACATGGCCGGTGATCGTCGGGTCAAGGTTCATCTGGGCGAGGGTTGGCACGTCGCACGGGCGATGTTGCCGGTGCAGGAGAAGCGTGCGGTGATGTTGATTGATCCGCCGTTCGAGCAACTCGACGAGATGCAGCGTTGCGCGGCGTCGTTGAAAGAGGCGATTGGCCGCATGCGTCAAACCGTGGCGGCGATCTGGTATCCGGTGAAGGACCAGCGTGCGTTGCGTCGCTTCTATCAGGATCTGGCCGGTACCGGTGCGCCGAAGTTGCTGCGCGTGGAACTGCTGGTGCACCCGCTGGATACGCCGAATAGCCTGAACGGCTCGGGCATGGCGATTGCCAATCCGCCGTGGGGGCTGGAAGATGAATTGCGTGAGCTGCTGCCGTGGTTGTCGAAGAAGCTTGGGCAGACCCAGGGCGGGTGGCAGATGGATTGGTTGATTGCCGAGAGCTGATCACTGACTGATCGTTCCCACGCTCCGCGTGGGGACGCAGCCCGGGACGCTCCGCGTCCCAACAGCGGACGCAGAGCGTCCATTGAGGCATTCCCACGCAGAGCGTGGGAACGATCCGTCGACGGGGTCAGTTACCCGCCAGGCTCGGTGGCATGCACACGCCGGTGCCGCCAATCCCGCAGTAACCCTCAGGATTCTTCGCCAGATACTGCTGGTGATACGTCTCGGCGAAGTACACGGTCGGAGCCTGTTCGATCTCGGTGCTGATTTCACCCAGACCTGCTTTCGACAGCTCAGCCTGGTAGGTCGCTTTGCTTTTCAGCGCCGCATCCAGATGCTCAGGCGAGGTCGCGTAGATCACCGAGCGGTACTGCGTGCCGATGTCATTGCCCTGACGCATGCCCTGCGTCGGGTTGTGCAGTTCCCAGAACATTGCCAGCAGCTCTTCGTAGCTGACTTTATCCTTGTCATACACCACCAGCACCACTTCCGCGTGGCCGGTCAGGCCCGAGCAGACTTCTTCGTAAGTCGGGTTCGGCGTGAAACCGCCGGCATAACCGACGACCGTGCTGACCACGCCTTCGCGCTGCCAGAAGCGGCGCTCGGCGCCCCAGAAGCAGCCCAGACCGAAAATCGCAAAGTCGACGTCCTGGAAAAACGGGCCAAGCAGTGGGGTTTCTTCGAAGACGAAGTGCTTTTCAGGCAGGGTCATCGCGGTTTCGCGGCCGGGCAAAGCTTGTTCTTTAGTCGGGAGCACGTTTTTGTTCACCAGAATTTCCGAGCGCAGAACCATGATCGTTCCTCTCAGTCAGGTTGGATGTAAAAAGTCAGACCGCCAGTGTGCCCAATGATGCCCGACTTCGCACTATCCAAATGTGGGAGCGAGCCTGCTCGCGAAAGCGGTATGTCAGGCAATGTTGATGTCGACTGACTCTCCGTCTTCGCGAGCAGGCTCGCTCCCACAGGGGGAGTGTCTTCTAGAGGAACAGCTTGTGGTGATCAGAGGCAGAGCGGGCCGCGCGGGTAGCGTTTGAGGGCCTGGATCAGTTCGCCACCGGGGATCGGCCGGTCGAACAGGTAACCCTGGCCAACATCGCAACGGTGCCGACGCAGGAACGCCAGTTGTTCGGCAGTCTCGATGCCTTCCGCCACGACCTTGAGTTTCAGGTTGTGCGCCATGGCGATCACTGCTGAGGTGATTTCCATGTCGTCCTGATTGTCGGGGATTTCGTGGATGAAGCTGCGATCGATCTTGATGATGTCGATCGGGAATTTCTTCAGATAGCTCAGCGACGAGTAACCGGTGCCGAAGTCGTCCATGGCCAGCGTCAGCCCGAGGCGCTTGAGCTGGTCGAGCTGCAAGTGCGTGTCTTCGGTGGCTTCCAGCAGCAGGCCTTCGGTCAGCTCCAGTTCAAGCAGATTGGCGGGCAGCGCTTCTTCCTTGAGAATGTTGGCGATGGAGGCGACCAGATCCGGGTCGGAGAACTGTTTCGGCGACAGGTTGATCGCCACCTGCAGATTGCCCATCCCAGCAGCGGTCAGCGCTTTGCTCATGCGGCAGGCCTGACGGGCGATCCACTTGCCGATCGGAATAATCAGGCCGGTTTCTTCGGCGACGCTGATGAACTGGTCCGGGCGGATCATGCCGCGTTCCGGGTGATTCCAGCGCAACAGTGCTTCCATGCCCAGCAGACGCCCGCTGCGCAGGCACAGCTTGGGCTGATAGAACACGTCCAGCTCGTTCTGCGTCAGAGCACGGCGCAGGTTGTTCTCAACGAACAGTTTGTAACTGGCCTCGGCATTCAACGCTTCGGTGAAGACTTGCACCTGATGTTTGCCGTTGGCCTTGGCCTTGTGCAGCGCCAGACCGGCGTTACGCATCAGGGTTTGCGGGTCGCGACCGTGCAGCGGCGCGCAGGCCAGGCCGACCGAACCGGTAACGCTGATCAACTGGTTGTCGACGAACATCGGTTTATCCAGCGTCGCCAGCAATTGGTTGGCGATCTGCTGGCCGGTCGCCAGATCGGTATCGTCGAGCAGCACCGCAAACTCGTTACTGGCGAAGCGCGCGAGGCTGCCGCTCGGGCTCAGACTATTGCGCAGACGCCGGGCCAGACTGATCAGCAGCTTGTCGCCGGTCTGGTGACCGAGGCTGTCGTTGATCCGTTTGAAGTTGTCGATGTCCACCAACAACAGGCTGATCGGGGTATCGCTATCGCGGGCGAAGCGTTCGTCCAGATTGCGGATAAACGCCGGGCGATTGCCGAGGTTGGTCAGGTTGTCGGTGTAGGCCAGACGCTCGATGCGCTGCTGCGCCAGTTTGGTCTGGGTGATGTCTTCGTAGATGCCGATGTAGTGGGTCAGTTCACGTTTGTCGCCGTAGACCTTGGAGATCGACAACTGGCCCCAGTACGGTTCGAGGTTCTTGCGGCGGCTCTTGAATTCGCCCTGCCAACTGTTGCTCTTGGCCAGCGCCGAGGGCGCGTCGAACAACAATTCACTGAGGTTTTCCAGCGCCGGCAGCTCGGACAGGCGCTGGCCGTGGACTTCCTCGGTGGTGTACTGGGTGATCGCGGTAAAACTTGGATTGACGTACTCGACCACGCCGTCGCAATTGACCAGCAAAAACGCGTTGGCGCTTTGCTCGACCGCACGCTGGAACAGGTGCAGGGCGCTGGTGGCGGTGCGGCGGTTGTGGTTGTTGATGACTTGCGCGAACTGGTCGGCCAGTTCCCCGGCAAAGGCGATTTCGTCGGACTGCCAGGCGCGGGTGACGCCGGTCTGCTCCAGACACAGTACGCCGACGACCTGGCCGTCGACGCGGATGCTGGCGTCGAGCATCGCGTTGACGTCGCGCGGGCGCAGGGCCTCGGCCATCTCACGGGTACGCGGGTCACGCATTGCATTGTGCGCGTCGATGGCGCGGCTGCCGTGCAGGGCGTCCATGTAGTCGGGAAAGCCGCTGATGTCGATCACGTCCGGGAGAATGTACTCCTGGGTCGCGCGGTGATACGCGGAGATCGGCACCAGATGCTGGCCTTCAAGGTTCCACAGGCTGGCGCAGTCGATCTCATAGATATCGCAGGCGCAGCGGGTGATCAGTTCGGCGGCTTCTTGCAGCGAGTTGTGCGTGCTGTAGCGCTGGCGCGCGAGCAGCAGAATCAGGTCCTGCTGGGCGCGTACGCGCTCCAGGTGCTGCAGTTGTTCCTGCTGGGCGCGCTGGTTGAGTTCCAGGGCGATCTGCAGGCGGGAGTTCTGGGTTTCGAGGTCAACGGAGGGCAGTGGCGGCGCTTCGTCGAAGACGTGATCGACCGCCAGCAGATAGCCGCGCAGCAGATGACGGTTGTGTTGTTTGTAGGCTTCGCCCAGTTCCAGAATGTTCAGCGCACCAGCTGCCGTGTGCAGGGTGTAACGCACCAGATAATGCGGGCTGGCGGTCAGCTGTTGCTGGATCGTGTCGTGCAGTTGATAACGCGCTTCGGGTTCCATCAGGCTGGCGTAGGGGGAGCCGACCAGCGCGCAAAGCTCGACAGCCGGCTGACCGAACTGGCGTTCACAGTTGGGATCGAGAAACAGCATGGCCCAACTGGCTTCATTCAAGCGCTCGAAACGCAGCATGCCGAGCCGCGAGGGCACAGGCAACTGCGTCACTACCTCGGCCGCCATACGGCTGGCGGCATCGGGTTGGCTCTTCATGAAGGGAACTCGCTTGGAAATATGCTGAACGCGCCGGGCTCGCGCCCTCTTTACTGTTGCCTGCGGCAAGGTTGCATCATTGCGGCACCGACTGACAAGAGAGATGAAGGCCAAGTGCTATAAGAATATGTCGGCTGCACTGAACATTTCTCCAGCGTGCGCTGAAAAGTAATCCAGTTGAATTGAAAGAACGCCGTTCCAGAGCGGTTCGTGCCCCGCAACGGCGTCCTTTGACTGGAAACTCAGCGCAGAGGAATGCTGATCGATTGCATGCGTTTGCCATCGCGGTCGTGGTAATTGACCTGAATCTGCCCGGCCTCGACCACCATGTGGGCGAAATTGTCTTCACTGACCACCGTGCTGGTCAGCTCATGCCGGTAATCGCCCGCCGCCGTGCGCACCAGCGGCTGATCCAGAATGAACGTGGACGCCTTGGCGTAAGGCAGCAGTTTGCTGTTGCACAGCGGCGAGGAGACCACGGTGTGGACTTCGAAGTCCGGGTCTGCGCTGTGGGTCAAGCGAGCGGTCAGCGAGCCATGTACGTCTCCGGAGATGAACACGACATTCTTGATGCGTCGGGTGCGGATGGTCTCCAGCAGGCGCAGGCGCTGCTCGGGAAAGGCTTTCCAGGCGTCATCGCCGTGGAGCTTGCGGTCCGGATAGAACATCACGCTGGTGACCACGAACTTGACCCGCGCGGTGCTGTTGCTCAGCCATTTGAGCAGGGCCTGTTCCTGTGCCTCGTCGAGGATGCGTCGATCATCGGCTGACAAGTTGCGGCGGGTACGACTGTCAGTCACAAACCATTCGATATCGCCGTCGCTGAATTGATACCAGTAATGCTCAAGTGTCGAGTGATCTACTTCACCGTTAGTTGTCAGCGGATGTGCCGGACTATGACTGGCCTGATACAGATCATAAGCGGCCATGGCGTTACGGTATAAGTCGTCGTCGGATGTGCTGGCATTGGCGGGCCAGTTATCTTCGATTTCGTGATCGTCGAGAATCATGTAAGTCGAAGTGCCCGACATCAAACGTTGAATATTCGGTTGGGAAAACGCGGCGCGGTACTTGCTGAGGATATCTTTGTATTCGCGATCGGGTGCGAGCAGATTCAAATCGTCGACGTAGATTTGGTCGCCGGTCATCATTACTGCGCTGATCGGCGGTTGTATGCCTTCGATCACCTGATTGATGGACGCGAAGATCCGGTCGCCCAGTTGTGGCAGGGAAGCGATGCCGGCGGTCATGCGCAGATAGCGGCAGGAGCCGACGATATAGGCTCTGGGCTGCCGGGCTTTGCTGGAACGAGTGCGCAGGCGATAAATCTCGCGCGGCCATTGCAGCGGCAGTTCGGCGACGCTGTCCGGGGTATGCACGGGACTCATCGGACTGAACCAGCCGGCCTGATATTCATACTCGGTGTCGCTGCTCAAGTTATTGATTGCGAACACATGCGACATATCACGCCACTCGCTCAGGCGCGCAAAGTTACCTTTTGACCACGGTTGTGCACCGACGGCGCGATAACGTACACCGGCAAATACCAAAGCATTGTTCTGCCGGTCGCCACGCATGAATATGCGTGCGTGATTAGTTGTAATGTGGCCGATAATCGGGCCGATAGTTGGTTTTAACATGTCGAATCCATTCGAATGAATTTTAATAAATATGTAAGTTTGCAAGTGTTGCTTAGTTGAATTGGTTGCGCCTAGGTTAGTTGCGTATTGAATGAAAAAGATCGGGGCCAAGTCGACCAGGGCTGTGGCCGAAATCAGCGCAGCTTGTGGGAAAAAGACGAGAAAGGATTTTCTTCAGGCAAAAAAAAGCCCCGCCAAACTGACGGGGTTGAGGTACGAGCGTGTGGCGCTCGAAAGGGTGCAGCAATCGGCCCTCCGTCGCCGGAGGGCCGATCGAGTTACAGCAGGATCGTGCGAATGTCCGCCAGCAGGCTGCCCAGACGCTGGGTGAAGCGTGCGGCAGCGGCGCCGTTGATCACACGGTGATCGTAGGACAGCGACAGCGGCAGCATCAGTTTCGGCTGGAAGGCTTTGCCGTCCCAGACTGGCTGGATGGTTGCCTTGGAAACACCGAGGATCGCCACTTCCGGCGCGTTGACGATCGGCGTAAAGCCGGTGCCGCCAATGTGGCCGAGGCTGGAAATGGTGAAGCAGGCGCCTTGCATGTCGTCAGCGGTGAGCTTCTTGTCGCGGGCTTTGGCGGCCAGCGCAGCGGCTTCGGCTGCCAGTTGCAGCAGGCTCTTCTGGTCGACGTTCTTGATGACCGGTACCAGCAGGCCATCCGGGGTATCGACGGCGAAGCCGATGTTCACGTATTTCTTGCGGATGATCGCTTTGCCGCTTGGCGCCAGCGAACTGTTGAAGTCCGGCAGCTCCTTGAGCATGTGCGCGCACGACTTGAGCAGCAGCGGCAGGATGGTCAGCTTGACGCCGGCCTTCTCTGCAACGGCTTTCTGCGCCACGCGGAACGCTTCCAGCTCGGTGATATCAGCCGAATCGAACTGAGTCACGTGCGGGATGTTCAGCCAGCTGCGGTGCAGGCTCGACGCGCCGATCTGCATCAGGCGAGTCATCGGCACTTCTTCGATTTCGCCGAAACGGCTGAAATCGACGACCGGAATCGGCGGGATGCCCGCGCCACCGGTTGCGCCAGCAGCAGCGGCCGGTGCTTCCTTGGCCTTCTGCATCATCGCTTTGACGTAAACCTGCACGTCTTCTTTCAAGATACGACCGTGCGGGCCGCTGGCACCGACAGCGTTCAGCTCGACGCCGAACTCGCGGGCCAGTTGACGCACGGCTGGGCCGGCGTGAACTTTCGCGCCCGGCTTGGCCGGTGCGGCGGCTGGAGCGGCGGCAGGTGCAGGTGCTGCGGCAGCCGGAGCTGCAGCGGCAGGAGCACTTGGTGCAGCAGCGGTAGCTGGCGCCGGGGCAGCAGCAGGAGCCGCGCCTTTGACTTTCAGCTTCAGAATCAGGTCGCCGGTACCGACTTCGTCATCCAGCTTGATGGAAACGCTTTCCACCACGCCAGCGGCAGGCGATGGAATTTCCATGCTCGCCTTGTCGGATTCCAAGGTGATCAGCGATTGATCAGCTTCGACGGTGTCGCCAGCCTTGACCAACACTTCGATGATCTTGGCTTTGCCAGCCGAACCGATGTCCGGAACGTGGATGTCCTGAACACTGTCAGCAACCGGTGCTGCTGGCGCGGCTGCCGGAGCAGGCGCGGCGGCAGCGGCCGGTGCAGCAGCCTGAGCCGGAGCGGCCGCAGCAGGGGCCGCAGCACCCGCCACTTCGAGGTCCAGAATCAGGTCGCCAGTGCCGACTTCGTCGTTGAGCTTGACGCTGATGGCCTTGACCACGCCAGCGGCAGGCGACGGGATTTCCATGCTCGCCTTGTCGGATTCCAGAGTGATCAACGATTGATCAGCTTCGACGGTGTCGCCGACCTTGACCTGAATCTCGATGATCTGCGCCTTGCCCGACGAGCCGATGTCCGGCACGTGCACTTGCTGAACCGAAGCGGCAGCAGGGGCAGCCGCTGGCGCGGCAGCTGCAGGAGCGGCAGCCGGTTTGGCTTCAGCTTTTGCAGCCGGCGCAGCAGCCGGAGCAGGGGCCGCTTCAGCGGCGCCCTCGACTTCCAGCTCAAGCAGTTCGTCGCCTTCTTTGAGACGGTCGCCCAGCTTCACTTTCAGGCTTTTGATGACGCCGGCTTTCGGGGCCGGCACTTCCATGCTGGCCTTGTCCGATTCCAGGGTCAGGATGCTCTGGTCGGCTTCGATACGGTCGCCGACCTTCACAAACAGTTCAATTACTTCACCTTCACCGCTGCCGATGTCAGGTACGCGAATGAGTTCGCTCACAAAATGTCTCCTCAGCAGTCCAGTGGGTTGCGTTTTTCCGGGTCGATGCCGAACTTGACGATGGCCTCAGCCACCACCTTAGGTTCGATATCACCACGGTCAGCCAATGCTTCCAGGGCTGCCAACACCACGAAATGACGGTCGACTTCGAAGAAATGACGCAGTTTCTTGCGGCTGTCGCTGCGGCCGAAACCGTCGGTGCCCAGGACTTTGAATTCCTTGGACGGTACCCACTGACGGATCTGCTCGGCGAACAGTTTCATGTAGTCGGTAGAGGCGATGACCGGACCTTTACGGCCGTTCAGGCACTCTTCGACGTAGCTCAGCTTAGGCTTCTGGCCAGGCTTCAGACGGTTGCTGCGCTCGACAGCGAGGCCGTCGCGACGCAGTTCGTTGAAGCTGGTAACGCTCCACACGTCAGCGCCAACGTTGAACTCTTCACGCAGAATCTTCGCCGCTTCACGGACTTCACGCAGGATGGTGCCGGAGCCCATCAGCTGTACGTGGTGCGCCGCATCGCGGGTGTCTTCTTCGAGCAGGTACATGCCTTTCTTGATGCCTTCTTCGGCACCGGCCGGCATGGCTGGCTGCTGGTACGACTCGTTCATCACGGTGATGTAGTAGAAGATGTCCTGTTGCTCTTCGGTCATCTTCTTCATGCCGTCCTGAATGATCACCGCCAGCTCGTAGCCGTAGGTCGGATCGTAGGTGCGGCAGTTCGGGATGGTCGCGGCCAGCAGGTGGCTGTGACCGTCTTCGTGTTGCAGACCTTCACCGTTCAGGGTGGTACGGCCGGCGGTGCCGCCGATCAGGAAGCCACGGGTACGGCTGTCGCCAGCGGCCCAGGCCAGGTCGCCAATACGCTGGAAGCCGAACATCGAGTAGAAGATGTAGAACGGCAGCATCGGCTGGTTGTGGCTGGAGTACGAAGTACCGGCAGCGATGAACGAGCTCATGGCGCCTGCTTCGTTGATGCCTTCTTCAAGGATCTGACCTTTCTGGTCTTCCTTGTAGAACATCACCTGGTCTTTATCGACTGGCTCGTAGAGCTGGCCGACGGACGAGTAGATGCCCAGCTGACGGAACATGCCTTCCATACCGAAGGTACGGGCTTCGTCCGGGATGATCGGAACGATGCGCGGGCCGATTTCCTTGTCCTTGACCAGTTGCGCGAGGATCCGCACGAAGGCCATGGTGGTGGAAATTTCACGGTCGCCGGAGCCGTCAAGGATGGCCTTGAGGGTGTCCAGGTCCGGAGTCGGCACGCTGAAGCTTTGTGCGCGGCGCTGAGGTACGAAACCGCCCAGTGCAGTGCGACGCTCGCTGAGGTAGCGGGCTTCGGCGCTGTTTGGCTCTGGCTTGAAGAACGGCAGGTTCTCCAGCTCTTCGTCCTTGACCGGGATGTCGAAACGATCGCGGAACAACTTCAGGCTGTCGACGTCGACTTTCTTGGTGTTGTGCGCAGTGTTTTTCGCTTCGCCGGCACCGGTGCCATAACCCTTGATGGTCTTGGCGAGGATGACGGTTGGTTGTTCTTTGTGGTTGACCGCTTCGTGGTACGCCGCGTAGACCTTGTACGGGTCGTGGCCGCCACGGTTGAGTTTCCAGATCTCGTCGTCGGACAGATCAGCAACCATCGCCTTGAGTTCTGGCGTGTTGAAAAAGTGTTCACGGACGAACGCGCCGTCTTTGGCTTTGTAGTTCTGGTACTCGCCGTCGATGACTTCGTCCATGCGACGTTGCAGGATGCCGTCGACGTCTTTGGCCAGCAGTGGGTCCCAGAAACGGCCCCAGATGACTTTGGTCACGTTCCACTGAGCACCGCGGAACACGCCTTCGAGTTCCTGGATGATCTTGCCGTTGCCGCGAACCGGGCCGTCGAGGCGCTGCAGGTTGCAGTTGATGACGAAGATCAGGTTGTCCAGCTTCTCGCGGCCGGCCAGGGAGATCGCACCCAGGGATTCCGGCTCGTCGCACTCGCCGTCGCCCAGGAAGCACCAGACTTTCTGTTTGCCCGGCTGGATGAAGCCGCGGTGTTCCAGGTACTTCATGAAGCGTGCCTGGTAGATCGCTTGAATCGGACCCAGACCCATCGATACGGTCGGGAACTGCCAGAAGTCAGGCATCAGCCAGGGGTGAGGGTAGGACGACAGGCCCTGACCGTCGACTTCCTGGCGGAAGTTGTTCATCTGGTCTTCAGTGATGCGGCCTTCCATGAATGCGCGGGCGTAAACGCCTGGCGAGGTGTGGCCCTGGAAGTAGATCAGGTCGCCGCCGTGTTCGTCGGTCGGGGCCTGGAAGAAGTAGTTGAAGCCGATGTCATACAGGGTCGCACTGGAAGCGAAGCTGGAGATGTGACCACCCAGGTCAGAATCTTTCAGGTTCGTACGCATTACCATGGCCATCGCGTTCCAGCGTACCAGCGAGCGAATGCGGCGTTCCATGAACAGGTCGCCAGGCATGCGTGCTTCGTGGGTTACCGGGATGGTGTTGCGGTAAGGCGTGGTGATGGCGTAAGGGAGCTGCGAGCCGCTGCGGGTCGCGAGTTCGCCCATACGGGTCATCAGATAGTGAGCACGGTCTTCGCCTTCTTTGTCGAGAACCGATTCCAGGGCGTCCAGCCATTCCTGGGTTTCGACGGGATCGAGGTCTTGCATGGCTTGCTCCAGGGCGGAAAGGCTTCCAGAATCGGTTGCCTGAGTTTGCGACTGGCCTTGTGGGCAGACGATTTAAAATTCTTGGATTGCCGATAGGTTGTTCCGGCGGCGTGTAGTTTTACTACAAATCTTCCGGCATTTCAGCCTTTCGAATGTATAGACGAGTAGTAAAACTACAGAAGAATGGCTTGTGGCCTCCGGCTGCGTTGTGAGAATAATCGTTAAGGTTGGTCTTTTGCCATCCGAAAAAGGTGAAACTTTGATGTTCGCTGCCAATGAGAAAGAAATTTCAGCTATTTCTAACTTTTGTTCGACAGTCCTCCGGGTAGCGGGTTTTCACCAATCACTACAAGCGGCCATTTACACGCCGATCAAGGATAGACCATGACCCTGCCCGTGCTTGCCGAACTGCCCGCCATTCTCCTGCCGTTGGTCACTCGATCCGAGCAGTCGTTCCGTACGGCCGTCGCCGCGCTGGAAGACGATCATGGCTTTGTGAACTGGACGCCAGAGCGCTGGGCGCAGTTCGCCCGCGTCACCGCCGCCAGCGAATTTGTTATTGAACAGAGCGTTCGTGACCCTTTGATGTTGTTGTCGCTGGTGCAGTCCGGCGAACTCGACCGGGCCTTTGCGCCGGGTGAATTGTGTGCGCAGATTGCCGCCGCGGTGAATGCTGCGCAGAGTGAAGATGAACTCGGCCGCGCCCTGCGCCGCCAGCGCGCTCGCCATCAAGTGCGGATCATCTGGCGTGACCTCACCCGTCAGGCCGATCTGGTGCAGACCTGCCGCGATCTCTCGGACATGGCCGACGCCACCATCGATCAAGCCTATCAATGGTTGTACAGCCGTCATTGCGAACAGTTCGGCACGCCGACCGGCCGCCGCAGCGGTGAGCCGCAGCAAATGGTCATCCTCGGCATGGGCAAGCTCGGCGCGGTCGAGTTGAACCTGTCTTCGGATATCGATCTGATCTTCGCCTACCCCGAGGGCGGCGAAACGGTGGGCGTGAAACGCTCGCTAGATAATCAGGAGTTTTTCATTCGCCTCGGCCAGCGCCTGATCAAGGCGCTGGACCCGATGACCGTTGACGGTTTCGTCTTCCGGGTCGACATGCGCCTGCGCCCGTACGGCTCGTCCGGCGCGCTGGTGCTGAGCTTCAATGCGCTGGAGCAGTATTACCAGGATCAGGGCCGCGACTGGGAACGCTACGCGATGATCAAGGCGCGGGTGGTGGCCGGCGATCAGGTGGCGGGCGCGCAGTTGCTCGACATGCTGCGGCCGTTCGTTTATCGGCGTTATCTGGACTTCTCGGCAATCGAAGCGCTGCGCACCATGAAGCAGCTGATCCAGCAGGAAGTGCGGCGCAAGGGCATGGCTGACAACATCAAACTTGGCTCGGGTGGCATCCGCGAGGTCGAGTTCATTGCTCAGGCCTTTCAACTGATCCACGGCGGTCGCGACTTGAGTTTGCAACAGCGTCCTCTATTAAAGGTGCTGAGCACGCTGGAGGGGCAAGGCTATCTGCCGCCGGCAGTGATCAGCGAGTTGCGCGAGGGCTACGAATTTCTCCGTTACACCGAGCACGCCATTCAGGCGATCGCCGACCGCCAAACGCAGATGCTGCCGGATGGCGCGCAGGATCAGGCGCGCATTGCCTTCATGCTCGGCTTCGCCGATTGGGATGCTTTCCACGAAAACCTGATGTTCTGGCGCGGTCGTGTCGCTTGGCACTTCGCTCAGGTGATCGCCGATCCCGATGACGATGAAGGCGCCGAAAGCGAAGTGGTGGTCGGCGGTGAATGGCTGCCGCTGTGGGAAGAGGCGCAGGACGAAGAAGCGGCCTGCCGTCAGTTGGAAGAGGGCGGTTTTGCTGACGCGAGCAAAGCCCTGAAAGCGTTGGCCGGATTGCGCAGCAGCCCGCAGTTGCGCGCGATGCAGCGGTTGGGGCGTGAGCGTCTCGATGCCTTTATTCCGCGTTTGCTCGCGCAGGCAGTGGAACACGCCAACCCGGATCTGGTGCTTGAGCGGGTGTTGCCGCTGGTGGAGGCGGTTGCCCGGCGTTCGGCTTATCTGGTGTTGCTGACGGAAAACCCCAGTGCCTTGCGCCGCTTGCTGACGCTGTGCGCAGCGAGCCCGTGGATTGCCGAACAGATCACGCGCTTCCCGCTGCTGCTCGACGAATTGCTTAACGAAGGTCGCCTGTTCAAGCCGCCCTTGGCCCCAGAGTTGGCTGCCGAGTTGCGCGAGCGCCTGACGCGGATTCCCGAAGACGACCTCGAACAACAAATGGAAGCCCTGCGTCATTTCAAACTGGCGCACCGCTTGCGCGTCGCCGCCTCGGAAATTGCCGGCAGCCTGCCGCTGATGAAAGTCAGCGATTACCTGACCTGGCTGGCCGAGGCGATTCTCGAGCAAGTGCTGGCCCTGGCCTGGCGCCAGACCGTGGCCAAGTACGGCACGCCGCTGCGCACCGACGGCACCTTGTGCGATCCCGGTTTCATCATTGTCGGTTATGGCAAAGTCGGCGGTCTGGAACTGGGGCATGGTTCGGATCTGGATCTGGTGTTCATTCACGACGGCGATCCGCAGGCGGAAACCGATGGGCCGAAGTCGATCGATGGCGCGCAGTTCTTTACGCGGCTGGGGCAGCGAATCATTCACCTGCTGACGGCGCAGACCAACTCCGGTCAGCTCTATGAAGTGGACATGCGTCTGCGCCCATCCGGTGCTTCCGGGCTGTTGGTGAGTTCCCTCGGCGCGTTTGCCCGCTATCAGGAAAATGAAGCCTGGACGTGGGAACATCAGGCCTTGGTGCGTGCGCGAGTGCTGGTCGGCAGTCAGGATGTCGGCCAGGCGTTCGAGAAAGTTCGCGCCCAAGTGCTGGGCAAGGCGCGCGATCTGGCCACGCTGCAACAGGAAGTCAGCGAGATGCGCGCGAAGATGCGCGATAACCTTGGCACCAAGAGCACCGCAGCCGGTACGGCAGCAAATGCCTTCGACGCCACGGCGCCGTTCGACCTCAAGCAGGACGCCGGTGGTATCGTCGATATTGAATTTATGGTGCAATACGCGGCTCTGGCGTGGTCGCAAAGCCACCCGCCATTGCTGCGCTGGACCGATAACATCCGCATTCTGGAAGAGCTGGAACACGAAGGGCTGATGCCTGCCGAAGATGCCAGCCTGTTGCGCGAGGCCTATAAAGCCTACCGCTCCGCCGCCCACCGGCAGGCCTTGCAGAAGGACGCCGGGGTAATTGCGGGAGACCAGTTTGCCGACGAACGTCGGCAGGTTTTGCGGATATGGAAAGAGATGGGGCTAAGCTGAAACAAGCCAATGAAGGCAATGAGACTCAAGAGGTGGGAGCGACCCTGCTCGCGAAAGCGGTAGGTCGGCCAGCATGGATGTTGAATGTGCTGGCCCCTTCGCGAGCAGGCTCGCTCCCACAGTGATCTGCGGTGAGTCGCAGATGTGTGAATAGATGCAAAACCATGTAGGAGCGAGCCTGCTCGCGATAGCGGAGTAACAGTCGACAGAAATGTTGAAGGTAATGACCCATCGCAAGCCGCCGGTGTTCCCACAGTGATTATCGAGGCGGGGAGGCGTAAATGCCTCCCCGGTTCGTTTATGGAAACCACATGAATATTCTGATCGTTGGGCCCAGTTGGGTCGGTGACATGGTGATGGCGCAGACACTGTTTCAGAGTCTCAAGCAGCGCCACCCGCAATGCGAAATCGACGTGCTGGCCCCCGAGTGGAGCCGGCCGATCCTTGAACGCATGCCTGAAGTGCGCAAGGCCTTGAGCTTCCCGCTCGGCCACGGCGCGCTGGAATTGGCGACGCGTCGGCGCATCGGTAAGTCCCTGCGCGGCCAGTACGATCAAGCGATCCTGCTGCCCAACTCGCTGAAGTCGGCGCTGGTGTCGTTTTTCGCCGGCATCCCGAAACGCACCGGCTGGCGCGGTGAGTTTCGCTACGGCCTGCTCAACGACGTGCGCACCCTCGACAAAGAACGTTATCCGCTGATGATCGAGCGTTTCATGGCGTTGGCCTTTGAAGCGAACGCCGAGCTGCCGAAACCGTATCCACGTCCGAGCCTGCAAATCGACCCGGTGACCCGCGAAGCCGCGCTGGCCAAATTTGGTCTGACCCTCGATCGTCCGGTGTTGGCCCTGTGCCCCGGCGCCGAGTTCGGCGAGTCCAAGCGCTGGCCGTCCGAGCACTACGCCAAAGTCGCCGAAGCGCGCATTCGCGAAGGCTGGCAGGTGTGGTTGTTCGGCTCGAAAAACGATCACGCGGTGGGCGAAGACATTCGCGCCCGGTTGATACCGGGCCTGCGTGAAGAATCGGTCAACCTCAGCGGCGGCACCTCGCTGGCCGAGGCCATCGACCTGATGTCCTGTGCTGACTCGGTGGTGTCCAACGACTCCGGCCTGATGCACGTTGCCGCCGCGCTGAACCGCCCATTGGTGGCGGTCTACGGCTCGACGTCGCCGGGCTTCACCCCGCCGTTGGCCGAACACGTCGAAGTCGTCCGGCTGGGCCTCGATTGCAGCCCTTGCTTCGACCGTACCTGCCGCTTCGGCCATTACAACTGCCTGCGCCAGCTGATGCCGGACGCGGTCAACGATGCCTTGCAGAAGTTGCAGGGCTCTGTGGTCGAGGTTCAATAAGTTGCGGGTACTGTTGATCAAGACGTCATCGCTGGGCGACGTGATTCATGCGTTACCGGCGCTGACCGACGCCGCCCGGGCCATTCCCGGGATCAAATTCGACTGGGTCGTGGAAGAAGGCTTCGCCGAGATTCCGACCTGGCACCCGGCCGTTGGCAAGGTGATCCCGGTGGCGATCCGCCGCTGGCGCAAAAACATCTGGAAAACCATCACCAGTGGCGAATGGAAACGCTTCAAGCAAAGCGTGCGTGCCAACAAATACGATTTGGTCATCGACGCTCAAGGCCTGCTGAAAAGTGCCTGGCTGACCCGTTACGTCAAAGCCCCGGTGGCGGGTCTCGACAAAGGTTCGGCCCGCGAGCCGATGGCTTCGCGTTTTTACGATCGCAAATTGGCCGTGGCCCGTGGTCAGCACGCCGTCGAGCGGGTGCGGCAGTTGTTCGCCATCGCCCTCGGTTACGACTTGCCCAAAGGTCTGGGCGATTACGGCCTCAACGTTGAACGTCTGGTCGAATTGCCGCGCAAAAACGCCTTTGTGGTGTTCCTGCATGGCACCACGTGGGACACCAAGCACTGGCCGGAAGCCTACTGGCGTGAACTGACCGAACGCGTCGGTTACCTCGGCGTCGGCGTCAAACTGCCGTGGGGCAACCCGCAGGAAAAGGCTCGCGCCGAGCGGATTGCCGCAGGCTTCAAACACGCCGAAGTGCTGCCAAAACTCAATCTGGCCGGCGTGGGCAAAGTCCTCGCCGGCGCGCAAGCGTGCGTAGCGGTGGATACCGGTCTCGGCCATTTGGCCGCAGCACTCGACGTGCCGACCATCTCGCTGTTCGGCCCGACCAATCCGGGCCTGACCGGCGCTTACGGCAAATTGCAGATTCACCTGGCCAGCGATTTCCCGTGCGCGCCGTGCCTGCAAAAGAAATGTACCTATCAACCGACCGCGCAGGATGCCCGTCAGTTTGACCTGAAGCGTGAACAGCCGCTGTGCTTCACGCGTCTGAACCCCGAGCGTGTCGCCAGCCGACTGAGCACGTTGTTAATGGCTGAGGAGCTGCGCTGATGCAATTGGCATTCGTCCTGTACAAATATTTCCCGTTCGGTGGCTTGCAGCGCGACTTCATGCGCATCGCCCTCGAATGCCAGAAGCGTGGTCATCAGATTCGCGTCTACACACTGATCTGGGAAGGCGACGTGCCGCCCGGTTTCGAGGTGCTGGTGGCGCCGGTCAAGGCGTTCTTCAACCATCGTCGCAATGAAAAACTCAGCGCATGGATGGAAGCGGATCTGGCCAAGCGCCCGGTCGATCGCCTGATCGGTTTCAACAAGATGCCGGGGCTGGACGTCTACTACGCCGCCGACGGCTGCTTTGAAGACAAGGCGCAGAACCTGCGCAACTCGCTGTACCGCCGCTGGGGCCGTTATCGTCACTTCGCCGAGTACGAGCGCGCGGTGTTCGCCAAAGACGCGAAGACTGAAGTGCTGATGATTTCCGAAGTGCAGCAACCGTTGTTCATCAAGCATTACGACACGCCGATCGAACGCTTTCACCTGCTGCCACCGGGCATCGCTCAGGATCGCCGCCGTCCGGCAGATGCCGACGAAATCCGCGCCGGTTTCCGTGCGGAATTCAATCTGAAGGATGACGAACTGCTGCTGGTGCAGATCGGTTCCGGCTTCAAGACCAAAGGCGTTGATCGCAGCCTGAAAGCGCTGGCCGCATTGCCCGCTGAACTGAGAAAGCGTACGCGGCTGTTTGTAATCGGCCAGGATGACCCCAAATTGTTCCAGATGCAGAGTGCGACTTTAGGTCTGGGCGACAACGTGACGTTCCTCAAGGGCCGCAGCGATATTCCGCGTTTCCTGCTCGGTGCCGACCTGTTGATTCACCCGGCGTACAACGAAAACACCGGTACCGTGTTGCTTGAAGCGCTGGTCGCCGGTTTGCCGGTGCTGGTCAGCGCGGTCTGCGGTTACGCCCATTACATCGCCGAGGCCGATGCCGGGCGAGTGCTGGACGAGCCGTTCGATCAGGCGCAACTGACGCAATACCTGACTGACATGTTGAAAGATGACGCTGCACGGGCGGCCTGGAGCCGCAATGGTCTGGCTTTTGCCGAGACGGCCGACCTCTACAGCATGCCGCAGCACGCGGCCGATGTGATTCTGGCGGAGCACGCTTAATGAAGTTGATGCTGGCTGAACCGTTCAAAAGCCTTTGGGCCGGACGCGACCCGTTCGCCGAAGTCGAAGGCTTGCAGGGCGAGGTATACCGCGAGCTGGAAGCGCGTCGGACACTGCGTACGGAAGTCGATGGCAACGGATTTTTCGTCAAGATCCACCGCGGCATCGGCTGGGGCGAAATCTTCAAAAACCTGCTGACCGCCAAGCTGCCGGTACTCGGCGCAGGCCAGGAGTGGAAAGCCATCCAGCGTCTGCAGGAAGTCGGCGTGCCGACCATGACTGCCGTCGCGTACGGCGAGAAGGGCAGCAACCCGGCGGATCAGCACTCGTTCATCGTCACTGAAGAACTGGCGCCGACTATCAGCCTGGAAGACTTCAGCATCGACTGGGTCAAGCAGCCGCCCGAGCCAAAACTCAAGCGCGCTCTGATCGCCGAAGTCGCGCGCATGACCGGCATGATGCACCGCGCCGGCGTTAACCATCGCGACTGCTACATCTGCCACTTCCTGCTGCACACCGATAAACCGGTGACACCGGAAGATTTCAAGCTCTCGGTGATCGACCTGCACCGCGCCCAGACCCGCGCAAAAATCACGCAGCGCTGGCGCAACAAGGATCTGGCGGCGCTGTACTTTTCCGCGCTGGACATCGGCCTGACCCGCCGCGACAAGCTGCGCTTCCTCAAAGGCTATTTCCAGCAACCGCTGCGCCAGATTCTGGCTGAAGAAGCGCCGCTGCTGAACTGGCTGGAAGGCAAAGCCAACAAGCTCTATGAGCGTAAGCAGCGTTACGGGGATGCGCTCTGATGGCGGGTTGGACTCTCGAGCCGCAATACAGCGAACTCGCCGAAGACTTTGGCAGCCTCGAAGCTGTATTCGCATTGCAAGGCGAACGCCTGACCCGCGACCCGCTGTCAGAAGTGATTCGCGTGCAGCGCAATGGCGTCAACTATTACGTCAAACGCTATGTCGGCGCCGGTAAAGGCCTGCGCCGTTACCTCGGCAAGCCGCGGGTGAAGATGGAATGGCAGAATCTCAAGCGCTTCGCCAAGTGGGGCATTCCCACCGCTGAAGTGGTGGCCTGGGGCCTGGAGCGTCGAGGTGCGGCGTATGATCGTGGCGCGATGATCACCCGCGAACTGCCGCACACCGAAGACCTCTCGGCGCTCGCCGAGCGCAAGGATCCGAAGCTCAAGGATCGCGCCTGGGTCGACGCTGTCAGTCGGCAACTGGCCGGTTATACCCGGACGATGCATGATCACCGATTTACCCATAACGATCTGAAATGGCGCAACCTGTTGATCGATGACCAGGCGCGGATATTTCTGATCGATTGCCCCAACGGCGAGTTCTGGCGTGGCTTCTGGCTCAAGTATCGGATCACCAAGGATCTGGCCTGTCTCGATAAACTCGCCAAATACCACCTGTCCAATACCCAACGCCTGCGCTTCTATAAGCAATACCGCCAGTGCGATCGGCTTGATAGCGCCGACAAGAAACGGATTCGGCACGTGGTGAGATTTTTCGAGGGACGCGAATGACTGATTTTCTCGCCGCTGAAGACCGCGCATTGCTTGAGCGCCATGGCCTCGGCACTTTCGACGCATTGTGGGCCAAGCAGCTTGAGGCTGTGGACGAGCCCAATACCGCCCGTGGCGGCTGGAGCAGCGTCTTCCGCCTGGACCTGGAAGGGCAGGGTTATTACCTCAAGCGCCAGAGCAATTACCTGACGCGCACCTTGCACGCGCCTTTCGGTGAACCGAGTTTTGCCCGCGAGTTTCGCAACATCAGCCGCTATCGCAAGCTCGGTATCCCGGCGCTGCAAGCGGCGTTCTTCGGTGAACGCAAAGTCGACGGCGAAGTCCGCGCGATCCTGCTGACCCGCGCGCTCGATGGCTGGAGCGATCTGGAATCGCTGTTGCAGTGTTGGGTGCAGCTCAGTGCTGCACAGCATTCAGCCATCCTCAAGGCTTGTGGCTTGCTGGCTCGGCATCTGCACGGTGTGCGTCAGGTACACGGCTGTTTCTACCCCAAGCATATTTTTCTGCGGGCCAGCGGTGACGGGTATCAGGCGCAATTGATCGACCTGGAAAAAACCCGTCCTTTATTGTTCGGCATGCGTGACCGGATCAAGGATCTGGAGCCGCTGCAACGCCGCGCGCCGGAATGGAACGAGGCGCAACTGCGTGAATTGCTGGCAGCTTATCTCGATCAGCCCACCGATAGCTCGCTGCTCGACAGCTGGCTGGCCCGGCTGACCGCGCGCCGCAGTCACAAGGAGACGCGCTGATGCAATTGTCCGAGCTGGCCGGTGTCGGGCGAACCCCGCAACTGCCACTGACTGTGACCCTGGCCGATGCTGCCGGCAGTGCGGATCTGCAATTGCTCAGTCTGCTGCGAGTGCTGCCGGGGCAGCGTTACGTCGGTGCCGGTGTCTGGCGCGGTCGTCCGGTGTTGGCCAAATTGCTGGTTGGCGGCAAGGCGGCGCGGCATTTTCAGCGTGAGCTGGAAGGCGTGCGCTTGCTGGCCGCACAAGGCCTGACGACACCGCTGTTATTGGCCGATGGTTTGAAGAATGGCGAAGGTGGCTGGCTGCTGTTCGATTTCCTTGAGGGTGCCGAAAGCCTTGGTGATGCCTGGGCGAAAGTCGAGTCGCTGCCGGTACTGGCCGACGAGCAATCGGCGGTGTTGGCCGAGGCGCTGGGCGCCATTGCCCGGTTGCACGGCAAGGGGCTTTGGCAGGAAGACCTGCATCTGGACAATCTGCTGCGTCACGGCGGCCAGTTGTACTTGATTGATGGTGCCGGTATTTGTGCCGAGACCGCCGGCCAGCCGCTGTCGCGACAGAAAGTCCTGGAAAACCTCGGGGTATTTTTCGCCCAGTTGCCCAAAGCGCTGGAGCCATTTACCGAAGAGCTTTTGGTGTATTACCTGTTGAGCAACAGTGAGCACGCGTTGCCGCTGGAAGCCTTGCAGAAGCAGATCGACAAGGTGCGCCGCTGGCGTTTGAAAGACTTTCTGATCAAGGTCGGTCGCGAGTGCACGCTGTTCAGTGTGCAGCGTGGAGCGTTCGGACTGCGCGCAATTCGTCGCGAAGAAGAACCGGCCATGCTGCCGGTGCTTGCGCAGGCCGATGCGTTGCTCGATCAGGGGCATCTGTACAAGACCGGTGGCGCGGCGAGCGTTGGCAAGGTTCAGGCCGGTGCGCGTACGCTGGTGATCAAGCGCTACAACATCAAGGGCTTTGCGCATTGGCTCAAGCGTTTCTGGCGGCCGAGTCGGGCCTGGCATTCGTGGCGCGAAGGCAATCGCCTGGCGTTTCTCGGTATCGCCACACCGAAACCGCTGGCGGTGCTGGAGAAGCGCTTTTTCTGGCTGCGCAGTCGGGCGTATCTGGTGACCGAGTACCTCCCCGGGCCGGACATCATCGAGCGTTTTGCGCCGTACGTTGAAAATGGTGACGCACCAGAAGTGGAGTTGCAGGCGCTGGACCGACTGTTCGCGCGCTTGATTGACGAGCGCATCAGCCATGGCGACTTCAAGGGCCACAACCTGTTCTGGCAGCAGGATCGCTGGGCGCTGATCGATCTGGATTCGATGTGCCAGCATGGGACTGTGGGCAGTTTTGCCCCGGCCTATGCCCGTGACCGTGCGCGATTCATGCGTAACTGGCCGGAAAGCAGCGCGCTGTATCAGGTTATTGATCAGCGTCTGCCGAAAGACATTTCCAGCGCGGCCTGAATCAAACGCCGGAGGACAAGATTTAACGACTTGTCCTACGGCTTCTACAGAAACCATGAACTGTGCCCTGCACAGCGCCGATGCTAATTTGCCCGACGACCTTGGAGGGCAAATCTTGACCATCAAACAGGCTGTAACGCTGGGTGTTTTTTCATGGCTTTTAGCCGGTTGCGGCAGCGTCCTGAGCGTACTGCAGGACGATGCCGACGTCGCCCGTGACCTGCGCAAACAAAAAACCTACTGCCAATCCATTCCGCGTATTTACAGCGGTCTGGCCTTCGATTTCTGCGTGTTGAACGCGCCTCCCGATCCGAGTGGGGTTCTTTTGCCATTCGTGCTGCTGGATCTGCCACTGTCCGGTGTATTCGATACGGTAGCGCTGCCCTATACGGTTTATCGTCAGGTCACTGACGGCAATCTTGGTATTTACTGGCGCAAGGGTGGTTATTGAGTGCGGATAATGCATGGAAAGCCGGTCACGCAGGCTGTCCATGCAGGGCTATTCAGCGAATGTCAAAAAAGGAAATTCCGGTGCTCCACAGAAGTCGCGAGTCGATCTCGGTGCCCAATTGAATCCAACACTGGAATTCTCCCTTGAAGCCTTTGAAGGGGCTGTAGGCTTGAGCCGGGAGGGAATACATGAACGCTTCTTCAGGTCGGTTGGCCTGAAGCTCGACGGACTGATCGAACACCTTTTCGTTTCCAGCGTAGACACGCCATTGAAGCAGGAGCGTGTTGTATGGACGCAAGTGTTCGATGACCGGAATGGTAATGAGGCGTCCCTGAGGGTGGGTGCCGGCATCGATGCCACCATCCACCAGACCCTCAATGATTGCAGGCTGATAGTTCAGTTCACGTGTGACGTCTGTCAGCAGGGCAGGAGAGTTTTCGATCACTCCATTGGGTAGTTTGATTTCAGCGGTGACGTTCACGGACTTGCCGCTGAACGGCTCCAGTTGTTCGAGTGAGAGTCTGATGAACTCAACATTTCCGGCTACTGAAACATCGAAGGGGCCGAATGATGCTTTTGCGAGATCATCAGTACTGACCCAGTGAAGGGTAATGCGTGCGCCGATATCAGATTTTCGTGTACTGACAGCCATCATTACTGGCAGGGTTTTGATGATCTCCATTGGCAAAACTGCACCCCATTTTTCCGTTTCTCTGAGGACCACAAATTCGCCTGAAATAAATGCCAGGAAGCCTAATGCAGGTTTTTCCCGTTGTTCACGCGTGGCGCTTTTATCAAATTGGGGGGAGCTCAGCTTGCTCGAAAAGCCGACGTCCTTATTGCTGTAAATGAGAGTGTCCATGCATTGCTCCTTGTTCTCGGTTGCCCGGTATTTCCGGGTACAGGGAGTAAGCCGCGCAGGTTCAATTTGCGTAACTGTCAAAGTTGACAGGTTTTTAGTTTTTTTTGTTCTAATCAAGACCGCTTTGATGCTCACTGGATCCTTTTTGAACAAACGGAAATCGAGCCGCAACTTCATGGTGACTTTCTTTTTCAGAGGTTCCACCTCTGCGCAGTGGGCGCATTGGATTGCTGGCATCAGGTTAGCGATTGCGAATCCCAAACCCGGCGGGATTAACGCTATAATCCCGCCCTTTAGCTGTCACTCGCCCTGTGCGAGGGCACATCAATATTCAAGGCGCATCGCGCCTGCACGCAGACTAAAGAGGCTAGACCCCTGTGGCATTGACGATTCTTGGCCTGTCCGGCGCCCTTAGCCATGACCCTTCAGCAGCCTTGTACATCGACGGCAAGCTGGTGGCGGCGGCTGAAGAAGAGCGTTTCGTACGTGATAAGCATGCAAAGAACCGCATGCCCTACGAATCGGCGAAGTTCTGTCTTGAACAGGCCGGCATCAAGCCGTCCGATGTT
Source organism: Pseudomonas sp. P108 (assembly GCF_032613195.1). Taxonomy (NCBI): domain Bacteria; kingdom Pseudomonadati; phylum Pseudomonadota; class Gammaproteobacteria; order Pseudomonadales; family Pseudomonadaceae; genus Pseudomonas; species Pseudomonas sp. P108. The sequence goes on from NZ_CP126691.1 coordinate 545,409, forward strand.
GACGTGGTTGCGATTCCATTTGCCCCGATCAGCCTGTTCGGCAAGGCGCGCTGGCACTACGCCAAGCGTTACTGGTACGCGCCGGATCGTGCCCTCGATGCGATCCTGATGGGCAACCGTCGCTACAAGCGCTATCGCAACAAGATCGTCTGGTGCCTTGAGCAACTGGGTTTCGATCCGAAAAAAATCAAGATCGAGCCGGTCGAACACCATTTGGCTCACGCCTCCAGCGCTTACCATTGCTCCGGTTTCAAAGAAAAAACCGCGATTCTCGGTATCGACGGCAAAGGTGAGTACGCCACGACCTTTTTCGGCTACGGCGAAAACGGCAAGATCCACAAGATCAAGGAATTCTTCGATCCTGACTCTCTCGGCGGCCTGTATGGCGCGATCACCGAGTTCCTCGGTTTCGAGATGCTCGACGGTGAGTTCAAGGTCATGGGCATGGCGCCGTACGGCGATGCCAGCAAATACGATTTCTCACGTCTGGCCTCGTTCGAGAACGGCGAGCTGGTGATCAACACCGACTACGCCAACGTCATCGGCCTGCGTCGCTACAAAGAGAAGGGCAAAGGCTTCTACTTCTCGCCAAAGCTGATCGAATGGCTGGGTCCGAAGCGCGAAGGTGACATCGCTGACGAACCGTACATTCACTACGCCGCGAGCATGCAAGCGCTGTTCGAGAAACTGGCGTTGCAGATGATCGACCACTACCTGGGCGACGTACTCAAGGAAACCGGCAAGCTGGCTTTCGCCGGTGGCTGTGCATTGAACGTCAAGCTGAACCAGAAAATCATTGCCCGCGACGACATCACGGAGCTGTTCGTGCAACCGGCGTCCGGCGATGCCGGCACTGCGGTTGGCGCTGCTGCCTATGTGTCTCACGCTCGTGGCGTACCCGTCGAGAAGATGGAACACGTCTACCTCGGCCCGTCGTACAGCAACGAAGACGTCATCGCCGCCTGCGCCCGTCACGAGAGCAAGCCGACCTGGCGCAAGCTCGACAACATGCCTGAGCAGATCGCCAAAATCATGGTCGACGGCAACCCGGTTGCCTGGTTCCAGGGGCGCATGGAATTCGGTCCGCGTGCATTGGGTGGTCGTTCGATCATCGGTTGCCCGAGCGTGGCCGGTGTGGCTGACCGGATCAACCACCAGATCAAGTTCCGTGAGCGCTGGAGGCCTTTCTGCCCGTCGATGCTCGACACCGTTGCGCCACAGATGATCAAGATCGATCACCCGGCGCCGTTCATGACCTTCACGTTCGAAGTGGCAGAAGAGTGGAAGACCCGCGTGCCGGAAGTCGTCCACGAAGATGGCACCTCTCGCGCTCAGGTGCTCAAGCGTGAATACAACCCGCGCTACTACGACATGATGAAGGCGCTGGAAAACCTGACCGGTAACGGCGTATCGCTGAACACCTCGCTCAACCGTCGTGGCGAACCGATGATCTGCTCGCCGACCGACGCACTGAACATGTTTTTCGGTTCTGACCTGGAATACCTGATCATGGAAGATATTCTGGTCGTAAAAGAGGGTGTGAAAGGATACGAACTTGACTGAAACACTGATCAGCGTCGTCATTCCTGTTTACAACTATGCGCGAACCCTGCCACGTGCAGTGGAGTCGGTGTTGGCGCAGCTGGATGAGACGACGGCGGATCTGCTGGTCATCGACGATGGGTCGACGGACGATACGCCTGAGGTGGTGGAAAAGCTCCTGCTCAAGCATGGCGGGCGTTTTCGTGCGCTGCGCAAAAGCAATGGCGGCTTGTCGTCGGTGCGCAATCGTGGGCTTGAGGAGACGACCGGGCGGTATCTGGTATTCCTCGACTCCGATGACGAAATGGCTCCCGGCGCACTGGCTGCGCTTTCTCAGCACATTGCCAGTCATCCGCACAGCCTGATGGTGATCGGTGCGCACTGGTCGGTGTTCGCTGACGGACGACGCAGCCTGCAGGCGGCCAAGCCGTTGCCTGTGACACCGCGGCAGCGCTTGCAGGGCTACCTGTTGAGCAAGACTGTGTCGATTTCAAACGGCGCCTGCGCGATGCATCGCGATGTTTTTGTTTTGGGTAACTACCCGGAACATTTGCGCAACGTCGAGGATTTGCCAGTGTTTGCCCAAGTGCTGGCGCGCTATCCCTGCACCGTTCTGGACAAGCCTTTGGCGCTGATCTACAAGCATGCCGACAGCATGCGCCATGACTTGCGCCAAAGCCTTGCCGCCGGTACGGAGCAGGTGGTCAGCGAAGTCTTTTCCAGTCGACGAATGCCCGAGGAAATGAGTGATTTGCGCCAGGCATTTCTGGCGCAGCGCTGTTTGTCGTTGTTTCGTGACTGTTATTCCCATGGCGAGTACAAGCTGGCCAAGTCATTCTATTTTCAGGCCTTGCGCGCAGACTGGCGGACGTTTTCGCGTTGGTCATACACGCGCAAGGCGTTGCGGTTGCTGTTTCGGTAAGCGGGTCGCGCTGATGTGTGCGTACCTTGTAACGAGTGTCGATGAGGTGGCTGGGTGAAAGGTACGGGCGGCAAGGTAGGGGCTCAAGTCTCCAGAATCATCGACGAATACCCGGTTTGGCTGGCGTTTTTGGGCAGTGCACTGTTATCGCTGATTGCGGTTCTGGGCACTGCGACGGTGGGGCGTGATGCCGCGCTGTACATTGATATTGCGCAACAGGTCACCGAGCACGGGCCAGATGTGGCCTGGGCAACTTTCGACTGGCCGTGGTTTTCCTTTCTGCTGGCCGGTACGCACGCCGTCCTCCATCTGCCGCTGGAGCTGAGTGCCTACCTTTGGTGCGCGCTCTTTTTCGCCGGCACCAGCGCGCTGATGGTGGATTGCGTTCGTCAGCGGTCTGCACATCTCGCCGGTTGGGCCTGCCTCGTGGTACTGGCCATGCCTGCGGTGAATGCCTTTCGCAATGACATCATTCGCGAATGCGGTTTCTGGTTCTTCTGCACACTGACGCTCTGGCTTGCGCTGCGCTGGCAAGCGCGTGGCGGCTGGCTGCGGGCGGCATTGATTCATTTGGCGATCGTTGCGGCAGCCTTGTTCCGGTTGGAAGCCTTGCTGCTGGTGCCGGCGTTGGCGCTGTGGCAGTTGCCCAACCTGTGGTCGTCGACCCGACGGATGCAGTTCGCTCAGTTTTCGCTGCTACCGGTTCTGGGGCTGCTGGCCGTTTCGGTGTCGGGTGTGCTCATGTCGGCGCGCGTGATGCTGTATCTGGACATGATTGCGCCGCACAGTGTGTTTGCCGCCTTCCAGATGCTGAGCGATCAGTTCGCCAACTCGCTCATCAACAAGTATTCCCAGGATGAAGCCGGCCGGATCATTTTCTTCGGCATTCTGGCGACCATGACCATCAGTTTCGTGAAATTGATGGGGCCTTTCGCGGTGCCCTTCCTTCTGCGGCGCAACTGGGGAGTTCTCGGTACTTACTGGCGTGATTATCGTCCTTTTGCCTGGGCGGCCGTGTTGTATCTGGTGGTGCTGGTGCTGTTTTTCATCAAGCAACAGTTCATGAACACGCGTTATCTGAGCTTTCTGAATCTGTTGTTTGTGCCTGTGCTGGCCATGGGGCTGGCCGCGTTTGTTCGCGAGTTCCCGCGTTGGGGCAAATGGCTGGTGGTCCTCGGGTTGCTGGTGATGCTGTCCAACGTCATTTCCACCGGCGCCGGTAAAACGCACTACGTGGAGGCCGGTCGCTGGTTGTCTGCTCATGTCGAGCCGGGTGCGAAGACGTATTTCGAGGATGGGCGGATCAGCTATTACGCCGGACGCGGTTACGTGTTGCCGGTACTGACTGCGGATGAGGCGATGTCGGCAGCGCATGCTGGCGACTATCAGTATTTCCTCATTGAAGCCAAAGGTGACGAGCCGTGGCTGAGCGAATGGCTGGTGGCGCACAAGCTGCGCATCATCGAGCATTTCGCCAATCGCAAAGGTGCCACCGTGGTGGTCATCGGCCGCTGAGATTCAACCGAGCAGCGGACGCAGGCGCGAGATCAGCGGCGCTTGTCGGTTGCTCGGCAGCGCCTGCCGATAACCTTCGATAAACGTGTCGCCGGTGTCCTGGCCCAGCAGCCATTGGCGGTCTTCCTTGTAGCGCAGCAAGTGCGCGAAGTTGCGCAGGCGTTTGCTATCGCTGAGTGCGCGTCGCTGGCAGCGCAGGTCGGCGATATCGATCAGGCCCAAATGGTTGTCCGGCGTCAGCACCACGTTGCCGAAGTGCAGCGATCGAAAGTACACGCCTTTTTCGTGCAGAAGGGCGAAGTACCCGCCCAGCTGGAATCGCAATGAGTCAGCCTCATCGTCAGTGCCTTGTAACTGACGCACTGTATTGCCTTCCAGCGGGCTGTAATACACGCAGTCACGTTCAATGCTCGGGATGCGATAGACCGCGATGACTTTCGGGCAGAGGATGCCGCGTTGTTCGAGGGCGCGGGTGTTGTCGGCAAAGCGTTGTGCATAGGGGTAGAACAGCGCCGAACTGAGCAGCCGCTTGCGGCGGAACAGCTTGAGCATGCGTCCATCGGCCAATCTGAGCACTTTGTCGCCGGAACCGTCGGCCTCCAGTACGTGTGCACCTTTGCGCAGTGCCTCGTAAGTGCTGTGATCAATCGATTGCATATCGGGCTCCCCATCATTAGCCGGGTATCTTAACCGACTTGGCCGAAGGCTGGCTTGAAGTCATGTTTATCGGGGCAAAAACGCGTGTGATATCATCGGCGCCTCACTGAATTGCGCGGATCACCATGAGCAGTCCTGAACCGAAAGCCCAGTCCACGCTGGCGATCTATTTCCGCCTTTTGGCTTACGTGCGGCCTTATGCCGGCCTTTTCCTTCTCAGCATCGTCGGGTTTCTGATCTTCGCATCGACTCAACCGATGCTCGCTTACATCCTCAAGTACTTTGTCGACGGTCTGGCCAATCCTGAAGCCAGTCTGTTCCCGGGCAATCCTTATCTGGGCAAGCTGCAGTTGCTCGAAACCGTGCCACTGATGATCGTTTTCATTGCACTGTGGCAGGGTGTGGGTTCGTATCTGGGCAACTTCTTCCTGGCGCGGGTTTCGCTGGGGCTGGTGCATGACCTGCGGGTGGTGCTGTTCAACAAATTGCTCGAGTTGCCCAATCGCTTCTTCGACAAGAACAATTCCGGCCACCTGATTTCCCGGATCACTTTCAACGTGACCATGGTCACCGGCGCGGCAACGGATGCCATCAAAGTCGTCATCCGTGAAGGCATGACCGTGATTTTCCTGTTCTGCACGCTGTTGTGGATGAACTGGAAGCTCACCCTGGTGATGGTCGCGATCCTGCCGTTGATCGGCTTGATGGTGAACAGCACCAGCAAGAAATTTCGCAAGCAGAGCAAGAAGATCCAGGTCTCGATGGGCAACGTCACGCACGTCGCGTCCGAGACCATTCATGGCTACCGGGTTGTGCGCAGCTTCGGCGGCGAGCAGTACGAAAAGGATCGCTTTCGCGATGCCAGTCAGAGCAACACCGACAAGCAGTTGACGATGACCAAGACCGGCGCGGTTTACACGCCGATGCTGCAACTGGTGACGTACAGCGCCATGGCCGTGGTCATGTTCCTCGTGCTGTACCTTCGCGGCGATGCTTCGCCGGGCGATCTGGTGGCCTACATCACCATGGCTGGCCTGCTGCCCAAGCCGATCCGTCAATTGTCGGAAGTCAGTTCGACGATTCAGAAAGGCGTGGCCGGTGCCGAAAGCATTTTCGAGCAACTGGACGAGCCGGCGGAAGTGGATCAGGGCACGGTCGAGCAGGATCGTCTCGAAGGCCGTCTGGAAGTGCGTAACCTCAGCTTCCACTATCCCGACACCGACAAAGCGGTACTCAACGACATCAGCTTCGTCGTCGAACCGGGGCAGATGGTCGCTCTGGTGGGGCGCTCGGGCAGTGGCAAGTCGACCCTCGCCAGCCTGATTCCACGCTTTTATCAACATGATCATGCGCAGGGCCAGATCCTGCTTGATGGCGTGCAGGTGCAGGATTTCACCCTGCGCAGCCTGCGTCGGCAGATAGCTCTGGTGACCCAGCAGGTCACGCTGTTCAACGATACGGTGACCAACAACATCGCTTACGGCGATCTGGCCGGCGCACCGTTCGATGAGGTCAAGCGCGCGGCCACCGAAGCCTATGCCGATGAGTTCATCATCAAGATGCCGCAGGGTTACGAAACCATGGTCGGCGAAAACGGCGTACTGCTGTCCGGCGGCCAGCGTCAACGCATCGCCATTGCCCGGGCCCTGCTCAAGGATGCGCCGCTGCTGATTCTCGACGAAGCCACCTCCGCGCTCGATACCGAGTCGGAGCGGCACATTCAGGCTGCGCTGGATCATGTGGTGCAGAACCGCACGACACTGGTGATCGCTCACCGTTTGAGCACCATTGAAAAAGCCGACCTGATTCTGGTCATGGACGAGGGCCGCATCGTTGAGCGTGGCTCTCACACGCAATTGCTCGAGCAAAACGGCTATTACGCGCGTCTGCATGCCAAAGAGTTCGAAGAGGGTGACGAGCCACAACCGGCACACGTGACCAACGTATGCTGACGATGTTTCGCAGCTTTCGCGAGCGTGGCTGGAGCGAAATTGACCGTGACAGCTACACCCGGGCCTGGCAGCGTTTCGGCGGCAGTTTTGCCACGCATCCGGAAGTCGTCGAGCGCTTGTCGACATTCCTGGGCATCGAGTTGCGCTACCTGGGCTGGGTGATTGGCGGTGAAGTGCTTGCCGCCGTTCCCTGCTGGGGGCGGCATGTCGCCTTGTCCAAGGAAGTGCTCAAGCGCGAGGGCAAGCGCGGTTTGCTCGATATGGGCAATGCGGAAATCATTCTGCCGATCGCGCCAGATGTCATCGTGCCGGTGCGCCAGCGCATGGCGTATGTGTCTCAGCTCAATGCCGAGCAGATCAGCACGTTGAAGCTGCAGCCTGAGGGTTTGGCGCTGGCGCGGTTGCCGGAAGAGTATTCGAAGAAATTCCGCTACAACCAGCGTCGCGAGCAGCGCCTGCTGGAAGAAGCGGGCGGATCGCTGGTGCCGATGTCCGATTTTACGCCGCAGGAACAAGCCGCTGCTTACGCTGATCTGTTTCAGCGTCGCTGGGGCTTCGAGGTGCCGGGCAAGGCCGGGCTGGTTGAGGTTTTTACCTTGCTGCGTGAATTCATGACCGGTTCGGTGGCAATGCTCGATTCGGCGCCAGTGGCCATTCAGGTGCTGTATCGCGTCGAAGCCCCGCAATGGGTTTCGCTCGAATACATCAACGGTGGCGTCGACCCGCAGAGCCGCGAGTTCAGTCCTGGCAGTGTGCTGAGTTTCGTCAACACCCAAGAGGCCTGGGCGCACGCGCAGGCGCTGGGCAAACCTCTGCGCTATTCATTCGGTCGTGCCGACCGTGAGTACAAGGATCGCTGGTGCCACACGGTGCCGGTCTACAAGGTCTGAATCCATGAGCGCTCGCAAGCAACAGCTTCTCAAGGCCCATCGACGCAACAAACGTCTGTTCCTGATTGCCTTTATGGTGGCGCTGTTGTTGATCGGCTTCCTGATCGCCTGGTGGCTGGTGCCGGTATTGCTGGTGCTGGCCTGGGTCGCTCACGAGGCCTGGTTTGCCGATCATCTGTTTTACCGGCCTTCTGACGACTATCAGTACAACTTCCCGGCGCAAACCGCGCGGCAGGTCGTGAGTCTTGAGGGCGGCGTTTTGCGCCTGAGCGAGCTGCTGGCGCAGGGCGAGACGTTGGTACTCGAACTTGAAGTGAAATCCACTTGGCTGGGGCGCTGGTTCGACCCCCATGTTGAAGTAGGCGATGATCGCCAGGACTTCGAGCGCGGGGTCAATGGCCGGCGTTTCCTCAATTTGTCTGGTCAGGCCGATGCGCTGGCGCAAGGCGTTCTGGCACTGCGTGGTCAATATTGCGTGCCCGCCCCGGCGGGCGTGTTGTGGGTCATGGCCAATCCTGACTACAGCCGCCAGCGGGTGATGGTCATCGCTCCCCATGCCGACGATGCCGAACTCGCTGCATTCGGCCTTTACAGTCGATCTGAAGACGTCAGTATCGTCACCCTGACCCAGGGTGAGATCGAGGCCGAAGACTTTCAGCGTCTGGGCCTTGATCAAGCCGCAGCCGCGCGATTGAAGGGCCGTTTGCGCAGTTGGGACAGTCTGGTGATCCCGTTGTGGGGCGGCGTGCCTGCCGATCGCTGCGTGCAATTGGGTTATTACTGCCTGCAACTGCCTTCGATGGCCGAAGAACCTTCCCAGGTGTTCGGCTCCCGTGAGTCGCAGGAAAACGACGTGCGCAGTGTGCGCCGGCACAATCCGTTGACCCTGCCCGCCGACATCGATGGGCAGCCGACCTGGCAAAATCTGCTGGGCGATCTGAAGGCCCTGCTTGAGCACTATCGTCCGGAAGTGGTGGTGACGCCCCATCCTGAGCTCGATCCTCACAGCGATCACGTAGCCTCGACCCAGGCGTTGCTTGAGGCTATCGCGCTGAGTAGCTGGAAACCGACAACCCTGCTGATGTACGCCAATCACCTGCACGACAACGATCGCTGGCCGATGGGCCCTGCCGGTGCCGGTATCGCGCTGCCGCCTGCTATCGAGCCATTGCCGACCGACCGGTTGTGGAGCCCGCTGTTGTCGGCAGACGTGCAACTGGACAAAGCCATGGCCCTGGCGATGGAGCACGATCTGCAGGGCGAGCAAGTGTTCAAACGGCAATTACGCCGCTGGATCCAGCAAGGCCTGGCGGGTCGTCGCTGGCCTGCAACAGGCAGTAACGAGTTTTTCCGCAAAGCGGTCCGGCGTCATGAATTGTTCTGGGTACGCGACCTTTCAGATTGAGGCGGACGGCGCTTTACCCTGTGTTAATATCGCGCCCCTGTTCATTTTGTATGTGGGTTGCTCCATGAAGTTGTCCATGCCGCGTTTCGATCAAGCCCCGGTCTTGGTAGTCGGCGATGTCATGCTCGACCGTTACTGGCATGGCGGAACCTCACGGATTTCCCCTGAGGCGCCGGTGCCGGTCGTTAAGGTCGAGCAGATCGAAGATCGTCCGGGCGGTGCCGCGAACGTTGCCTTGAACATTGCCGCGCTGGGTGCGCCGGCGTCGCTGGTCGGTGTGACCGGCGATGACGAAGCCGCCGACAGCCTGAGCAACAGTCTCAAAGGCGCGGGCGTACGTGCCCTGTTCCAGCGCATTGCGCACCAGCCAACCATCGTCAAGTTGCGGGTCATGAGCCGACACCAGCAATTGCTGCGGATCGACTTCGAAGAACCGTTCGCCACCGACGCTCTGGCCCTCGGCTCGCAGGTCGACGACCTGCTCGAAGGCATCAAGGTGCTGGTGCTCTCCGACTACGGCAAAGGAGCCCTGAAAAACCATCAGGCGCTGATCCAGGCTGCACGCGCGAAGAATATTCCGGTGCTGGCCGACCCGAAGGGCAAGGATTTCTCGATCTATCGCGGCGCCAGCCTGATCACCCCCAACCTCAGCGAATTCGAAGCCATCGTCGGCGGTTGCGTCGATGAGCATGAGCTGGTGAGCAAGGGCGCTGCGTTGATGCACGACCTTGAACTCGGTGCGCTGCTGGTAACACGTGGCGAGCACGGCATGACCCTGCTGCGTCCGGACCAGCCGGCACTGCATTTGCCGGCCCGTGCCCGCGAAGTGTTCGACGTCACCGGTGCCGGTGACACGGTGATTTCTACCCTGGCCGCAGCGATTGCCGCCGGTGAAGACCTGCCTCATGCCGTTGCCCTGGCCAACCTGGCCGCAGGCATCGTGGTTGGCAAACTCGGTACAGCCGCCATCAGTGCCCCGGAACTGCGTCGTGCGATCCAGCGCGAAGAAGGTTCCGAGCGTGGTGTTCTGGGTCTGGAGCAATTGTTGCTCGCCGTGGCCGATGCCCGCGCGCACAACGAGAAGATTGTCTTCACCAACGGCTGCTTCGACATCCTGCACGCCGGGCATGTGACCTATCTGGAGCAGGCGCGGGCACAGGGCGATCGTCTGATTGTCGCGGTCAACGATGATGCATCGGTCAGCCGCCTCAAAGGCCCGGGCCGACCGATCAATAGTGTTGACCGGCGCATGGCCGTTCTCGCCGGACTCGGTGCTGTGGACTGGGTGATCAGCTTCCCTGAGGGCACCCCGGAAAACCTGCTGCGCGAGGTCAAGCCGGACGTGCTGGTCAAGGGTGGCGATTACGGCATCGATCAGGTGGTCGGCGCAGATATCGTCACGGCTTATGGCGGCACCGTGAAGGTCTTGGGACTTGTCGAAAACAGCTCGACAACTGCGATTGTCGAAAAAATTCGCAGTCGTTGACCAGATGAATTTTTACCGTTGTGTACTGCGTGTGAACGGATTTTGCCTTGGGGATTTTGCCGTTTCCATTGATTTGGGCAGCTTTGAATCCGATGCGCTTGCCTGCCTACGTCGCGTGGTCAATTAAACTATGAAAGTCATGCTCCTGGTGATGGACGAGCAGCGGGTCATTCTCGACCGGCTCTACGACATCGTGCAGCAGAACTGTGATGAATGTTTCATCTATCGTTTGAGCAAACAGCAGCAGTTGAATCTGGGGTCGTTTCTCGCCTCGGTCGATTACCAGACCTTCGATCGCGTGGTGATTTTCTCCCGGGTCAAGCGTCTCGCCACGCAACTGCAAGTGCTCAAATGTATACCGGGGCTGGTCTTTCTCGAGCACGACGCGTACCAGAACTACATGCCGGCGAGTAAGTACCGTGGCGTGTATTCACGGCTCTATCGTCGTCTGCCAAGTTGTCGGGCGCTGGTGTCCGGTGCTGTTGTCGCTCGCAAGATGCTGGCGGAAGGTATCGACACGGTGTTCGTCTCCAAGGGTTATGACGAACAGATGCTGCACAACACTGGCGTTGATCGGGACATTCCCGTCGGCTTTCTTGGCAGCCTGAAAAGCACCGAGTATGCCGAGCGCAAAGCCATGCTCGAATCGCTCTCGCAGCGCACCGGGATGCTGGTGACCCGCACCAAGTCGGGCGCGGAATATCTGCAGACGCTCAATCGCATCAGGATTTTCGTCAGCGCCGACATCGGCATGAACGAGTTCATGATCAAGAACTATGAAGCCATGGCCTGCGGCTGTGTGCTGCTGGCCTGGAGTCAGGGCGAAGAAGACCGCTTGCTCGGCTTTGAAGACATGCACAACACCGTGTTCTATCGCAGCGAAGAAGAGGCGGTGGAAAAGATCAAGCTGCTGCAAAGCGATCCGGAACTGGCAGAGCGCATTGCCCGCAACGGCCAGGAGTTCGCGCAAAGCCGCTATTCCTTTGCCCGTGTCGGTCAGGCACTGGCCACGGAAATCCAGCGTGAGATGCGCCCATGGCAGCCGCCCTCGGCGTTCACGCGATTCTGGGTGAAGTTGCGTTACGGGATGAAGGTGCCGGTCTGAATGAAGGACGAACACATGGCGCTGGATGCGCTGCCCGGTGGTGATCAGTCCGTACTGGGTGCTTTACCCACAGAGCTTCTCGACTGTCTGAGCCGTGCGCCTCGGGTCGTGCTGATTGCCAACAACCCGGCCATCACGGCGGCGGACTTTCAGGCGTTGAACATTGGCGTCGATGACGTCGTTGTCAGCTTCAATACCTGTATCAAAGCGGCGCTGCTCAACGAGCACAGCGTCAATGTTTTCGTGCATGGCTACAACGCGCCGGATGCATACTTTTTTGGTCTGCCTTACGCGCCGCCGGTACAGCGAATGTTCGAGCAGGCGAGTGAACGCTGTTTCAGCATGCTGGTGGGCTGCGCCGCACCCATGTGTCCTTTGCCACGTGTGGCCATGTACTGGGATCGCATTCCATTGCCGCCGCTGTGGAACTACCCGGTCGACCGGCCGGGCGGCAAGCGTTATGTCGGGCCGTCCACCGGTTTCAACACGCTGGTGTTGTTCGACTGGTTGCGCGGCCATGCCGGTTATACCTATCAGCTCATGACCCTGGGGTTTTCCAACGAAGCAGGAAAACTGTGGGGTGGCCATGCCTGGGATTACGAACGCGACTGGCTGCAAAAATCGGACATCATCGTCATACCGCTGCAACCCCGACGCTGGTGGCAAAAGCTGTTTCGGCAAAAGTAAGCGACAGCGTATTACCGGTTGCCAACAGGCGCGAACTACTTTCAAAAGGTGCTGTTGAGTGTTGAAAATTGCCGTGGCTTTTTTCGGAATCCCGAGAAACTCGCAAATCTGTTTCCCTTCCATCGAGCAGAACGTGCTGGCGCAGTTGCCTGCGGGCAGCGATGTAAAGTGCTTCTACCATCTGTACAAGATCGATGAGGTGCAGAACACGCGATCCGGCGAGCAAGGCGAATTGAAGGTGGACAACTACGAGCCGTTCGAATCGATGAGCGGCAGGCTCACCTCGACCGAGGGCGTGCTGGAGCGCTGGGATTTCGAACAGGTCAAAGCACAGGGCGATACCTGGGCCGATGACTTTGCGTCACTGCGCAATCTGATTTTTCAGCTCAACTCATTGCACACCGTGACCAACATGATCGAGCCGTTCAATCCGGATTTCGTCGTGTTCGTGCGCCCGGACAATTTCTTTCACACGGCATTGCCTGGCTATGTCTTCGCTCACCCCGAGGCTCGCAAGCACAATGCTTATATTCCGGACTGGCAGTGGTGGGGCGGGTTGAACGACCGCTTTGCGGTGTGCGGGCGCGATACGTATGTCGCGTACGGCAAGCGGATCGAGCGTATCTTCGAATTCTGCAAGGCGACAGGCCGAAAGCTGCATTCCGAGCGCTTGCTCAAATATGCCCTGCAACAGGTGGACGCCAAAGTCTGCACGCTGCCGACCCAAGCGTCTCGGGTACGTATTACCGGTGCATTCGCCGAAGAATCGTTCTCGCCCAAACGCGGCATGGGCAAGCGCGAAAATCGCTACTTCCATTTATTTGCCGCGTTGCGTACGTGGTGGGATCGCCGCCGCTAAACCGCTATTTAGCGGTTTTTTTGCCCAGCCCGACTAATCGCAGCGCCTTGATACTCAACTGCTTGAGCCCCTGACGTGGGGCTTTCGCCGGTTGCAGACCCTGCTGCACCAACCAGTCCTTCCAGCGAATCCGCTCCTCGCGCACGACCCAGCCGGTTTGTGTGGCAAAGCTCTCGGCCAGATAAAGACCACGGGTACTGGCAGGAACGAGTTTGTCGCGCTTGAGGGTGTACAACTCGGCCAGTGGCGCGCCGTCCTTGAGTGGCATCAAGTACAGATCGGGGCGCTTGCGGTCGAGTCGGGCAACCAGTTGATCACCTTCAAGGCGCTCATCGACATGGAACAGGCTCAGGGATTTGGCTTCCTTGGGCACATCCAGGCGCAAATCGTAGATCAATTGCAGTGACGCGGTCGGCAGGTGCACATAGGCCCGTGGCCGCTCCAGCAATTGCAGGTTGGCGCAGCGTATTGGCCGTGCCGAGCCGGACAACGGGGTCAGGCGAAACGGCAGGGCCTCGCGATAATGCAATGCGGCCGAATAGGGCGCAGGCAGCCAGGTGTCGTTGAAGCGTCCGCCGAGCCAGCCTTCCGGGGTTTCCAGCAAGCACTCTTCGGCAATTTCCTGAATCGCCGTGTGCAGCGGAATATTCAGTTCGTGGGCCGGCACGTAACCGGAAATCAACTTCAGGACGACGTCACCGCGATCCTGCCGGCGCTGGCGCACCAGCACCCAATAATCGCGATTCTGCCAATGCAGGGTCAGGCGCACTGAAACGCCGAGGTTGGCCAGTTCCAGCGAGAAGCGCTCGGTGTCGGCCACGCTCACCGGTTTGCGCCGCTGCAAGGTTTGCGCGAAGTTCAGCGGCATGCCGACGCTTTGGTAGGTCAGGCCTTCCGGGGTAGCTTCGACGAACAGCGGCAGGGTCTTGAAGTTGCTCGGGTTCTTTCTGATGAGCGTGCGCGGCATATCGGCTCCTGCTTAAGGCCGCGAGGCGGCGTCAGTGACCACGCAGGACCTGGGCAACGGTCGCAACGTTGTGGGCGAGGTGCAGCGGGTTGATCGTGCCGACAATAGCACTGGCTACGCCAGGCTGGGCGAACAGCAATTCGAAGCTGGCGCGTACCGGATCCACGCCCGGACTCAGACACACGTGACCGCTGGCCAAGGCTTTTTTCACCAGAATGGCTTTGCCGTGGGCAGCAGCATAGTCAATGACAGCCTTCTCGTTTTGTTCGTTCAGATTGTAGGTGACCATTGCGCAGTCGCCTTGCTCCAGAGCTTTCAAACCACCTTCGACGGTTTTGCCGGAGAAGCCGAAGCCGCGAATCTTGCCTTCGGCCTTGAGCGCCGCGAGTGTCGCATAAACCTCTTCGTGCTCGAGAATGGCCATGTCGTTGCCATCGGAGTGCACCAGCACCAGGTCGATAAAATCGGTTTCAAGACGTTGCAGGCTGCGTTCCACCGACATCCGCGTGTGCGCTGCGCTGAAGTCGTGATGCGAGAGGCCTTCTGCAAACTCTTCGCCGACTTTGCTGACGATCACCCAGTCTTGACGCTGACCCCGTAGCAGCGGGCCAAGGCGTTCTTCGCTGCGGCCATAGGCCGGCGCGGTGTCGATGAGGTTGATGCCCAGATCGCGTGCCTGTCGCAGCAGCATCCGCGCTTCATCGTCGCCGGGAATCTGGAAACCGTTGGGATATTTCACCCCTTGGTCGCGGCCAAGTTTGACCGTACCCAGGCCCAGTGGCGAAACCGTCAGGCCGGTGCTGCCCAGTGGGCGATGAAGGTCGTGCAGGGTGGCGATAGTCATGGCAGCAATTGCTCCCAGGCGGGAACGCCCATCGGTGGTTTTGGCAGCGCCGGCAAGGGCTCGGCGGCTTGTGGCTGGACGCCGTCGCGTTGCAGGGAGGCGATGACCCGGTCTGCGAAGTCCGGCGCCAGCGCCAGTTTGGTTGGCCAGCCGACCAGCAAGCGGCCCTGTTCGGCGAGAAATGCGTTGTCCGGGCGGCTCAGCCCGGTTTGCAGCGGCTCGGCACGATCAACGCGCAGGGTTGCCCATTGCGTGGTGCTGAGGTCGATCCACGGCAATAACTGGGCGATTTCCTTTTGTGCGGTGGCGATCTGCTCGGCCGGCTCGCGGTGCACGCCTTCGCTTTCGGCGATGTCACCGCCCATGTACCAGACCCACTGGCCGTCAGCAGCCGGGTGGGTGGTCACGGTGATGCGCGGTTTGGTGCCGCCACCGAGGCAGTGGGCGTACAGCGGTTTGAGGCCCGGGCCTTTGGCGATGATCATGTGCAGCGGCCGGCGCTGCATGGCCGGTTGGCTCAAACCGAGGTCTTCGAGCAGTTGGGCAGTACCGGCGCCGGCGCTGAGGACGATGCGCTGAGCGCGAATCTCGCGGCCGTCGACCTTCAAGCCGACCAGCACACCCGCTTCCAGCAGCGGCTCGATGGTCTGCCCGGCGAGCAAGCCATCACCGGCCAGATCGGCCAGACGCTGCACCAGGCTCGGGACATCAACGACGAGTTCGGCGAGGCGGTAGACCTTGCCCTTGAAGCGTTTGTCTTGCAGGGCCGGCGGCAGCTGCGCGCCCTTGACCTGATCAACGCGACCACGCACGGCCTTACTGGCGAAGAAACTGGTGAGGTTGCCGGCGAGGGTGCCCGGCGACCACAGGTAATGGGCTTCGGACAGCAGGCGCACGCCGGACAGATCCAGCTCGCCATTGCCGGCCAGCGCTTCACGCCAGCGGCGCGGCATGTCGGCGATGGCTTCCGAGGCGCCGGTCAGTGCACCGTGCAGCGCGTACTTGGCGCCGCCGTGGATGATGCCCTGGGACTTCACAGTCTGCCCGCCGCCGAGGCTGGCGCTTTCCACCAACACGGTCGAAAAACCCTGACGACGCAGGCGCGCATTCAGCCAGAGGCCGGCGACACCAGCGCCGACAATCAGAACGTCGGTGGAAATAACGGATGGCATGCAGCGACCTCAGTGTTCAAGACGAGGGCGCAGTATACAGACTCGGGAAAGCGCGGGATTTGTCGATGATCAACAGGCCGAACATAGGGGCCAATGTGGGAGCGAGCCTGCTCGCGAAGAGGGAATGCCAGTCGACATATCTGTTGACTGATATACCGCATTCGCGAGCAGGCTCGCTCCCACAGGGGATTGGGGCTGGCGGTTAATGGCCGGCAGTTTTCGAGAACAGCTGAATCACAACGACGCCCAGTACGATCAACGCCATCCCCAGCATTGCCGGGATATCCAGCTTCTGCCCGTAGATGAACAGCGCCGCGACGCTGACCATCACAATGCCCATGCCCGCCCACACCGCATAGGCCACGCCGACCGGCACCGTGCGCACCACCAGCGTCAGCATCCAGAACGCAATCGCGTAGCCGACGATGACCAGCACCAGTGGCAGCGGTGTGCTGATGCCTTTGACGGCTTTCATCGACACAGTGGCGATCACTTCGGCGCAGATGGCGATGGCCAGGTAGGCGTAGGCGTTCATGGTTCAAATCCTCATGTGAAACGTTGCTTGCTGAGTCGGCATTCTAGTGATTCGCCAGATGGGGTAAAGTCATTACCTATCTGTTTTGAAGATGGGTTGGTAAGCCAGTATGCAGTGGAATCTCGATCAGCTACGGGTGTTTGTCGGCGTCGCTGAGCAGCGCTCGTTTTCCGCCGTGGCGCGGCAGCAGCGCAAGGCCCAGTCGGCGATCAGCAGCGCGATTGCCATGCTTGAGGACGACTTGGGCGTGAATCTGTTTGAGCGTAGCAGCGGTCGCCAGCCAACCCTCACTGAAGCGGGTGAAGCGTTGCTGGAAGAAGCACGAGAAGTCCTGCGCCAATGCGAGCGCCTCAACGGTCGTGCCATGGCGATGATGCGCGGCCAGGAAGCGCAACTGCGCGTGGCTCAGGATGAGGCGATGCCGTATCAGGCGCTGGTGGAAAGTTTCGGTGAACTGGCCGAGCAGTTCCCCAGCCTTGAAGTGCAACTGACCAGCGCTGCGCAAGGTGAAGTGTCGCGCAAACTGGTCGAGCGTCGCGCCGACCTTGGCCTGCTGTTTTATCACGATGAAATTCCCGAAGCGCTGGAGCGCCGCGTGCTGGGGAGCGTGGAAATGGTCACGGTGTGCGGCATCAATCATCCGCTGGCGAAGCAGTCTTACGTGACCTGCCAGCAGCTGGCGCAACACCGACAATTGCTCATGTCGACGCAAACCAGCGTCTATCCCGGCAACGAGCCGGCCAGCCCGCAGGTGTGGCGCGCAGACAGTTTCTACGTCATGTCCGAATGGCTGGTGCGCGATCTCGGTTGGGCCTGGTTGCCGCGTCATGTGGTGCAGTACTCGGCGTATCAGGGGTTGATGGTTGAACTGGACAGCGAATGGACGCCGCCGGCGCTGGTGGTTGAACTGGTCTGGCGCCGCGACGAACCCCTCGGCCCTGCCGCGCGTTGGCTTGCGGAACGTTTTGCCGTGCACTTGCGCGCGATCAGCGGCAAAAGCCGATAAACTCCGCCGCCATGAATAGAACTCTCTACACCGCGCTGTTTTACCTGGGGCTGCCATTGGTGGCGATTCGGCTATGGCTGCGAGCGCGCAAGGCGCCGGCGTATGCCAAGCGGATTGGCGAACGCTTCTCCTACGGCATGCCGACGCTGCAACCCGACGGCATCTGGGTGCACGCGGTGTCGGTGGGCGAAAGCATTGCTGCGGCGCCGATGATCCGCGCCTTGCTGCAACGTTATCCACAGTTGCCGATCACCGTGACCTGCATGACGCCGACCGGTTCGGAGCGGATTCAGGCGCTGTTCGCCAACGAGCCGCGCATCCAGCACTGCTATCTGCCGTATGACTTGCCGTGTGCGGCGGCGCGGTTTCTTGACCGCGTGCAGCCAAAGCTTGCGGTGATCATGGAAACCGAGCTGTGGCCCAATCACATTCATCAGTGCGCCAAGCGTGGAATCCCGGTGGCGCTGGCCAATGGACGTTTGTCCGAGCGTTCCGCACGCGGCTATGGCCGCTTCAGCAAGCTGACCGCGCCGATGCTTGCCGAAATGAGCTTTTTCGCCGTGCAGACCGAAACCGAAGCCCAGCGTTTCCGCGATCTGGGTGCGCGCCCGGAAACGGTCGAGGTCACCGGTTCGATCAAGTTCGACCTGACCATCGACCCGCAGTTACTGCACCGCGCGGCCGACCTGCGCGGCCAATGGCAGGCACTGGAGCGCCCAGTGTGGATCGCCGCCAGCACCCACGAAGGTGAGGACGAAGTGGTGCTCGATGCCCACCGTCGCTTGCTGGCCAATCACCCGGATGCGTTGCTGATCCTGGTGCCACGTCACCCGGAACGCTTCAACTCGGTGTTCGAACTGTGTCAGCGCGAAGGCTTCGCTACGGTTCGGCGTTCGACCGAAGCCAATGTCGATGCGCAGACGAGCGTACTGCTCGGCGACACCATGGGTGAATTGCTGTTTCTCTACGCACTGGCGGACAGTGCGTTTGTCGGCGGCAGCCTGGTGGCCAATGGTGGGCACAACCTGTTGGAGCCGGCAGCCTTGGCGAAACCGGTGATCAGTGGCCCGCACCTGTTCAACTTCCTCGACATCGCCGCGCAGTTGCGTGAAGCCGGGGCGTTGGCGGAAGTGGATGATGCCGAAGGGCTGGCGGTGGAGGTGCAACGCTTGTTCGAGTTGCCGCGTGATGCGCAGCGTATGGCCGAGGCCGGGCTGGCGGTGATGCGCCGCAACCAGGGCGCGTTGCAGCGTTTGCTGGATGGTTTGGGCAGACTGATCAAGTAAGCAAAAAGATCGCAGCCTTCGGCAGCTCCTACAGGAAACGTATTCCAATGTAGGAGCTGCCGAAGGCTGCGATCTTTTGTTTTTAAGGCTTAAGGCCGGGCCTTGAGCTGCGCCTCGGCCGCTTTGGCCAGATCCGGCGGGAGAAAATCCTTGTCCGGGTTGTAGTCGGCTTTCAGATAACGCCGCAGATCTTCCAGATCCCCCGGATTCAACGTCCCCGCCGCCTGCTTCAAACGCAGGTTGTCGAGAATGTAGTCATAACGCGTGTTGTTGTAATTGCGCACCGAGGTGTACAGCTGACGCTGCGCATCGAGCACGTCAACGATGTTGCGCGTACCGACCTGATAACCGATTTCCGTGGCTTCCACTGCGCTCTGGTTGGAAATGATCGACTGACGACGCGCCTGCACCTGCTCGACATCGGTGTTCACTGCGCGGTGCAGGTTGCGGGTGCTTTCGACGATCTGCCGACGCAGCGATTCGCGCTGTTGTTCGCTCTGATTCAGTTGCTCATACGACTGGCGCACCTGTGAGCTGGTCAGCCCACCGCTGTAGATCGGGATGTTCAGTTGCAAGCCGACTGTGCTCTGCTCGACGTTGTCGCGGTATGGCACACCGAAAGCGTTCGGGTTGGAAAACCCCAGGGCGTCGTTGTCACCCTTTTCGTATTTGGCCACGGCATCGAGGGTCGGCAAGTGGCCGGCCTTGCGCTGCTTGAGGGTCTGCTCGGCGGAGCTGACGGCAAAGTTGCTCGCCAGCAAATTGAGGTTCTGTTTCGCTGCAGTATCGACCCACGCCTTGGCGTCGTTCGGCGCCGGCGGCAGGATCGGCAGCGTGTGGACGATGCCTTGGATCGAGTTGTACTGACGGTTGGTCAGGGTGATCAGCGCTTCGAACGCATCATCGACCTGACGCTGCGCAACAATACGGTTGGCGCGGGCGGTGTCGTAACTGGCTTGCGATTGCAGCACGTCGGTCTTGTCCGACAGGCCCACATCGAAACGCTCGTTGGACTGGTCGAGCTGGCGCTTGAACGCGGCTTCTTCAGCCTTGGTCGAGGCGAGGTTGTCCTGGCTGCGCAGCACGTTGAAATAGCTTTCGGCCGATTGCAGGATCAGGTTCTGTTCGGTCGCTGACAGTTGTAGCGCGGCTTGCTCATTGACGTCTTTGGCCGCTTGGTACTGGAACCAGCGATCAGCGCGAAACAACGGCTGGGCCAGAGTCGCCTGATACGAGTGAGCGCTGCGGTTGGCAGTGGCCGAGGGCTGATCGATCGACGTCCGCACATTGGCCACTTCGGCACCGCCCGACAGGTTTGGCAGCAGCCCGGCGCGGGCCTGCGGCACCACTTCTTTCTGCGCGCCGTACTGGGCGCGGGCGGCGGCCAGATCGGCGTTGTTGTCGACTGCCTCCTGATAGACGCTGACCAGATCGGTTTTGGTCGACAAGGGCGCTTCTGCTGCCCAGGCCATTGCGTTGGACGCACAAGACACGGCAACAGCCAGTGAGAGTTTGCGCAGCATGAGGCGATCCCTAGCATTAATATTATGGAAGTAATCCGGGCGCCAAAGGTAAGGCGCAGGCCCCACAGCGTCAAGGCATGGCAGGGCAAAGCGAGTGTAGTTGCGCATTTGCCTCACAACAATCGGGCGAACCTGTGTATTTGCGCCATTCATCATGGTGATTGCTGCGGTGTTGGCGTTCTTTGCCGGTTGTGTCTAGACTGGCCGGGTTCTTGTCGGGGTGCCTTGCTATGAGGCTGAGATCGAATAATTTCGGATCCCGTTGAACCTGATCAGGTTAGCGCCTGCGTAGGGAACAAGATTTCTCGTCACCCGGCGAGTCCTCTTGTGCTTCGTCCGGGAAATTGTTCGACAATCGAACGCTCGACGACGATGCACAGCACCGGTCCTGGTGCGTCCGTGCCTTTCAGGTTCTGCTCCGACAATCCACTGCCTGGATGCTGTCTGGAGAGCCCGTGATGACTACAAAATCAAAAAACGCGATCAACCTGAGTGACTCGGCCAAGGTCGACGAGCAATCGGTCAAGCCGTTCACCCGTTCGCAAAAAGTCTACGTTCAGGGCTCGCGCCCGGACATCCTCGTGCCGATGCGCGAAATCACCCTCGACGTGACGCCGACCGATTTCGGCGGTGAAATCAACGCGCCGGTGACCGTCTACGACACCTCTGGCCCGTACACCGATCCGAACGTGGTGATCGACGTACGCAAAGGCCTCGCCGATGTGCGTTCGGCGTGGATCGACGACCGTGGCGACACCGAGCGTCTGGCCGGCCTGAGCTCCAACTTCGGTCGCGAGCGCCTTGCCGATCCGGAACTGACCAAACTGCGCTTTGCCCACGTCAACAACCCGCGTCGCGCCAAGGCTGGTGGCAACGTCACGCAAATGCACTATGCGCGTCAGGGCATAATCACGCCCGAGATGGAATTCGTCGCCATCCGCGAAAACATGAAGCTTGAGGTGGCCCGCGCCGCCGGCCTGCTGGATCAGCAGCACCCGGGCCACAGCTTCGGCGCCAGCGTGCCGAAAATCATCACCCCGGAATTTGTCCGTGAAGAGATCGCCCGTGGCCGCGCAATCATTCCGGCCAACATCAACCACACCGAACTGGAACCGATGATCATCGGCCGTAACTTCCTGGTGAAGATCAACGGCAACATCGGCAACAGCGCGCTGGGTTCGTCCATCGAAGAAGAAGTGGCGAAACTGACCTGGGGCATTCGCTGGGGCGCGGACAACATCATGGACTTGTCCACCGGCAAGCACATTCACGAAACCCGCGAGTGGATCATCCGCAACTCGCCGGTGCCGATCGGCACGGTGCCGATCTATCAGGCGCTGGAAAAAGTCGGCGGCGCGGCCGAAGACCTGACCTGGGAGCTGTTCCGCGACACGCTGATCGAGCAGGCCGAGCAGGGCGTCGACTACTTCACCATTCACGCCGGCGTGCTGCTGCGTTACGTGCCGCTGACCGCCAAACGCGTGACCGGTATCGTTTCCCGTGGCGGCTCGATCATGGCCAAGTGGTGCCTGGCGCATCACAAGGAAAACTTCGCCTACACGCATTTCGAAGAAATCTGCGAAATCATGAAAGCCTATGACGTCAGCTTCTCGCTGGGCGATGGCTTGCGTCCGGGGTCGATTGCCGACGCCAACGATGCCGCGCAATTCGGCGAACTGGAAACTCTCGGCGAACTGACCAAGATCGCTTGGAAGCACGACGTGCAAACCATGATCGAAGGCCCGGGCCACGTGCCGATGCAGTTGATCAAAGAGAACATGGACAAGCAGCTGGAATGCTGTGACGAGGCGCCGTTCTACACCCTCGGGCCGCTGACCACTGACATTGCGCCGGGTTACGACCACATCACCTCGGGTATCGGGGCGGCGATGATCGGCTGGTTCGGTTGCGCGATGCTTTGCTACGTGACGCCGAAGGAACATTTGGGCTTGCCGAACAAGGATGACGTGAAGACCGGGATCATCACCTACAAGATCGCCGCCCACGCAGCGGACTTGGCCAAAGGGCATCCGGGCGCGCAGATTCGCGACAACGCCTTGAGCAAGGCGCGTTTCGAATTCCGTTGGGAAGACCAGTTCAACCTCGGTCTGGATCCGGACACCGCGCGTTCGTATCACGATGAAACCCTGCCGAAGGATTCGGCCAAGGTCGCGCATTTCTGTTCGATGTGCGGACCGAAATTCTGCTCGATGAAGATCACTCAGGAAGTCCGCGAGTACGCGGCCAACCAGCGGATCGACGCGGTCGACGTGGACGTCGCCCAAGGCCTGGCGGAACAGGCCGAGCGGTTCAAGAAGGAAGGCAGTCAGCTGTACAAAAAAGTGTAAGCGGCAAGCTGCAAGCTGCAAGACTGATCGTTCCCACGCTCCGCGTGGGAATGCAGCCCGTGACGCTCCGCGTCACTGGACGCAGAGCGTCCCTAGAGGCATTCCCACGCAGAGCGTGGGAACGATCACAACACAACAACAAATGTCCCTCTGAGATAACACCCTTGAGCATTCAACCCAGCACTTATTCCCCCGACCTCGTCGTGCCCGCCGACAAGCGTGTATTCGGCGGTCGCGATCTGTTTTCCCTGTGGTTCTCCCTCGGCATCGGCCTGATGGTTTTGCAGACCGGCGCATTGCTCGCGCCAGGTTTGGGCCTGTCCGGTTCGCTGCTGGCGATTTTCCTCGGCACGCTGGTCGGCGTGCTGTTGCTGGCCGCTGTCGGCGTGATCGGCAGTGACACCGGCCTGTCGTCGATGGCCGCGCTGAAACTCAGCCTTGGCAGCAAAGGCGCCAGCCTGCCGGCGCTGCTTAATCTGCTGCAACTGATCGGCTGGGGCTCGTTCGAAATCATCGTCATGCGCGATGCGGCCAGCCTGCTCGGCACTCGCGCGTTCAGCGAAGGTTCGCTGTGGTCGAACCCGCTGTTGTGGACGCTGTTTTTCGGTGCGTTGGCGACGTTGCTCGCGGTGAGCGGGCCGCTGACCTTTGTGCGGCAGATTCTGCGCAAGTGGGGCATCTGGTTGCTGTTGGCGGCGTGCCTGTGGCTGACCTGGAACCTGTTTGCCAAAGCCGATCTGGCCGATCTCTGGTCGCGCGCCGGTGACGGTTCGATGCCGTTTGCCGTGGGCTTCGACATCGCTATTGCGATGCCACTGTCGTGGCTGCCGCTGATCGCCGATTACTCACGATTCGGCAAGCGGGCGAAGAACGTTTTCGGTGGCACCGCTGTGGGTTTTTTCATCGGCAACTTCTGGCTGATGAGCCTCGGCGTCGCCTACACCCTGGCCTTCGCGCCAAGCGGTGAAGTCAACGCGCTGTTGCTGGCACTGGCCGGCGCCGGGCTGGGCATTCCGCTGTTGCTGATTCTGCTCGATGAGTCGGAAAACGCCTTCGCCGATATTCACTCGGCAGCGGTTTCCAGCGGGATTCTGTTGCGCCTGAAAGTCGAGCATCTGGCCTTGGCCATCGGCGTGATCTGCACGCTGATCGCACTGCTCGCGCCGTTGGCGCAGTACCAGAATTTCCTGCTGTTGATCGGCTCGGTGTTTGCGCCGCTGTTCGGCGTGGTGCTGGTCGATCACTTCATTCTGCGCAAGCGCAGCGCTCAGGTCGCGTCGGCCGCATTGCGCTGGCCGGCGTTGTTGGCGTGGCTGGGTGGCGTGAGCACCTACCACTTGCTGGCGAATCTGTATCCGGATGTCGGCGCAACCCTGCCGGCGCTGGTGCTGGCAGGGCTGTTGCAACTAGTGCTGGGCCGGGCCTTCAGTTACGGCCGGGAAACAGCTCAGGCTTGAGAATGCCGTTCAGACGCGGATAAGGAATCTTCAGTTCGACGTGGCCCAGCGCGTAAGGCGCGATGGTGGTCACGTCGTACTTGAGGATCACGCCGCCATAGGTCAGCGCCACGTTCGGGGTTTTCACGAACGGCCAGTTCGCCACGAACTCCGGCTCCTGATCGAGCTTGGTGCTGATCAACCAACTGTTGTGCGCGACTTGCGCCGCCTTCCAGAACGCCTCTTCCTGACCCGGCACAAGCATGTCGGACAGGTTCAGCACCTTGTGCTGCTGGCGCGAATAGTTGATGAAGCCGCGACCCGGTGTGCCATGCGCACCGCCGGTGTCGAGGTAGCTCGACACCTCGATGATCACCAAGCCGTCATGCTGCTCGCGTACTTTCGCTTGCAGGTAGCTGCTGTTGCGTGGGCCGGCGCTGGCCAGAAACTGATCGCGATAGGCCGCCAGAGTCGGCGCAACCGGGGCGTTCTTCTCGGTGCGGGTCATTTGCAGCAGGCGTTTTTCGATGATGCCGTCCAGCGCAGGTTCGTCCGGGAAGCGCAAGGTGTCGATGTTCACCAGTGGGCAATCCGGGTTGGAACAGCCCGGTTTCAGTTGCTCTGATGCATCGCGGGTGGTTTCCAGCGGCGTGCGGTAGTTGGGCTGGAACAGGCTGGCACACGCGCCCAGGGTCAGGGCAATGGCGGCCACGGAGGCAATTTTGAAAAGCGACATGGGCGTCCTTTCGAAAGCAGGGGAAGGCAAAAAGTTACCGCTTCGACTCTCAACGAAGCAGTCAGTTCGCCACTAAGCTAATTAGAGTGGGTTTCGCCTCCACCGTCCATCCCGCTGACGGTAAAGGGGCTGCATCAAACGGTGCGGGCGCGTTAGGATGGCGCGAAGTCGAGGTTGCCAGCGACCAAAAGCAACTTCGTGATGGATGTGCAGTAAAGAGGATGCTTATGACTGATTTTGCCAATGCCATTCCGACCACCGTCGACGTCGTGCGGCGCGAACGTTGCTATGAGGGCTTCTACAAGCTCGACCGTTTGCACCTGCGCCATGAATTGTTCGCCGGTGGCATGAGCCGGGAGATCAACCGTGAAGTGTTCGTGCGCCACGATGCCGTGTGCATGCTGCCCTACGATCCGCAGCGCGACGAAGTGGTGTTGATCGAACAGTTCCGCGTCGGCGCCATGGGCAAGACCGATAACCCGTGGCTGGTCGAACTGGTCGCTGGTCTGATCGACAAGGATGAACAACCGGAAGAAGTTGCTCACCGCGAGGCGCAGGAGGAAGCTGGGCTGGACATCAAGGCCTTGTGGCCGATGACCAAATATTTCCCGTCGCCGGGCGGCAGCAACGAGTTCGTGCATTTGTACTTGGGGCGTTGCTGCACCGACGGCGTTGGCGGCCTGCATGGCCTGGAAGAAGAGGCAGAAGATATCCGTGTCACGGTCTGGGCTTTTGAAGATGCCTTGCAGGCCGTCCGTGACGGACGCATTGCCAACGCGGCGAGCATCATCGCCTTGCAGTGGCTGGCGCTCAATCGCGCCGAAGTGAGGGGGTTATGGTCGTAAACAAGTTGCGCGATCGCTATCGAGTCGACCTCGTGGGGCTGCAAGCCGCCTGCGAGGCCAACTACGCGCGCCTGATGCGACTGCTGCCGGACATGCGCAACGAGCCCGAGGCGCGGCGCATCGCCGTGACCCAGGGCGAGCAGATGCTCGGCGTGCTGGCCCTCGAAGTGCTGCAAACCTGCCCGTACACCACCACTTTGCAGGTGCGTCAGGAGCACAGCCTGCCATGGCTGCCGGTGCCGCAACTGGAAGTGCAGGTCTATCACGACGCGCGCATGGCTGAGGTCGTCAGTGCCGAACATGCACGACGCTTTCGCGGCATCTATCCTTACCCGAACGCGGCCATGCATCAGCCGGATGAAAAGGCCCAGCTCAATCTTTTCCTGGGGGAATGGCTGAGTCATTGCCTGGCGTTGGGGCACGAGTACGAAGTCGTTCGTTAGTTGTGAACTGCGTCCGGTTCGCCGCTTTCCTCTTTCACTGATCCCCCAGCATAATTGCGGCACTTGATCGATTCCGTGCTTTTGCCTTGGGAGAACGCCTTGCCGAGCGTATCCACATTGACCCCCGCCGATCCGGCGTTGCTGGTGCAGTTGTCCGACAGCCATTTGTTCGCTGAAGCGGACGGCGCGCTGCTGGGCATGAACACCCGCGAGAGCCTGCAAAAGGTCATCGAACTGGTGCTGGGGCAGCAGCCGCAGATCGATCTGATTCTGGCCACCGGCGATATCTCGCAGGACGGCACGCTGGAGTCGTATCAGCAGTTTCGCCAGATGAGCGCGCAGATCGACGCACCGGCGCGTTGGATTCCTGGCAATCACGACGAACCGATGATCATGGCCCAGGCCGCCGTGCAGAGCACGCTGCTGGAACCGGTGGTCGATATCGGCAACTGGCGGGTGACGATGCTGGATTCGGCGGTGCCGGGTTCGGTGCCGGGGTATTTGCAGGACGATCAACTGCAACTGCTGGCCCGCTCGCTGAGCGAAGCGCCGGAGCGCCATCATCTGGTGTGCTTCCACCATCATCCGGTTTCGATTGGTTGCGCATGGATGGAGCCGATTGGCTTGCGCAATCCCGAGGCATTTTTCGAGGTGCTGGATCGTTTTCCACAGGCCCGGGCGGTGTTGTGGGGGCATGTGCATCAGGAGATCGATCGTGAGCGCAATGGCGTGCGGTTGATGGCTTCGCCGTCGACGTGCATTCAGTTCGAGCCGGGGAGTGAGGATTTCAAGGTAGGGGAGCAGGCGCCGGGATATCGGTGGTTGCGGTTGTTGCCGGATGGGCGGTTGGAAACCGGAGTTGAGCGCGTTACCGGTTTCGCCTTCACCGTCGATTACGGCTCTGACGGTTACTGATTGCCAATCAAAAGCCCCTCATCGGAACGCCGCCCGCCCAGCCCTCTCCCAGAGGGAGAGGGGGCCGACCGAGGTGTCTTTCGCTATCCATCGACCTGAAGCAGCGTTGTCGATTATGGATTCACAGCACAGCGTTCAGGTCGATGTAGTTCGCAAATATCCCCCATTCGGTCCCCTCTACCTCCGGGAGAGGGCTAGGGTGAGGGCAGCTCGTGCTGTCACACCAAATTATCGAGCCCACCCCCAATCCGCTCTTCTCTCCCTGTAAACTCCGCAAACCCAAACCGACACCCAGGGAGCTCAAATGTCTGGTTCGATCCTCTATATCCACGGTTTCAACAGCGCCCCGGCCTCGAAAAAGGCCTGTCAGTTGGTGACGGTGATGGAACAGCTGGGTTTGAGCGACAAACTGCGTGTCCCGGCCCTGCATCACCACCCGCGCGAAGCCATCGGTCAGTTGGAACAAGCGATTGCCGAACTGGGCAGCCCGCTGCTGGTGGGAAGCTCACTCGGCGGCTACTATGCGACTCACCTGGCCGAGCGCCATGGCTTGAAAGCCCTGCTGGTCAACCCGGCGGTCAGCCCGCACCGGATGTTCGACGGCTATCTGGGCCCGCAGAAAAACCTGTATACCGATGAGATCTGGGAGTTGACCCACGACCACGTCACGGCCCTGGCTGAACTGGAAGTGCCGGCGCCTCAGGATGCGCAGCGCTATCAGGTATGGTTGCAGACCGGCGATGAAACACTGGACTATCGCCTCGCCCAACAGTATTACCGCGCCTGTGCCTTGCGCATTCAGGCCGGCGGCGACCATGGTTTTCAGGGTTTTGCCGGGCAATTGCCGGCGTTGCTGAGTTTTGCCGGCATTGGCGCCGATTTGTTTCAGGCAATCGATTTCACCGCACTGTGAAGTCTTGCCCCTATTTCATGAATGACTGACGACGAGACCCTATGGCCACTCCCAGCGCTAGCTCTTATAACGCCGACGCCATCGAAGTCCTCTCGGGCCTCGACCCGGTGCGCAAACGCCCCGGCATGTACACCGACACCAGTCGGCCGAACCACCTCGCCCAGGAAGTCATCGACAACAGTGTCGACGAAGCCCTGGCTGGCCACGCCAGATCGGTGCAGGTCATCCTGCACGCCGACCACTCGCTGGAAGTCAGCGACGACGGCCGTGGCATGCCGGTCGACATCCACCCGGAAGAGGGCGTGTCGGGTGTCGAGCTGATCCTCACCAAACTCCATGCGGGCGGCAAGTTCTCGAACAAGAACTACCAGTTCTCCGGTGGTTTGCACGGCGTAGGTATTTCCGTGGTCAACGCCTTGTCGACCGAAGTGCGCGTACGCGTGAAGCGTGACGGCAACGAATACCAGATGACGTTCAACGACGGCTTCAAAGCCTCGGAACTGGAAATCGTCGGCACCGTCGGCAAACGCAACACCGGCACCAGCGTGTACTTCGCGCCGGATCCGAAGTATTTCGATTCACCGAAATTCTCCATCAGCCGCCTCAAGCACGTGCTCAAGGCCAAGGCTGTGTTGTGCCCGGGGCTGCTGGTCAGCTTCGAAGACAAAGGCACCGGCGAGAAAGTCGAGTGGCATTACGAAGACGGTCTGCGCTCCTATTTGGTCGATGCCGTCAGCGAATTCGAACGCCTGCCGGACGAGCCGTTCTGCGGCGCTTTCGCTGGTAACAAGGAAGCGGTCGACTGGGCGCTGCTGTGGCTGCCGGAAGGTGGCGATGCGGTGCAGGAAAGCTACGTCAACCTGATCCCGACGGCGCAGGGTGGTACCCACGTCAACGGTTTGCGTCAGGGCCTGCTCGATGCGATGCGCGAGTTCTGCGAATTCCGCAGCCTGCTGCCGCGCGGTGTGAAGCTGGCGCCGGAAGACGTCTGGGAACGCATCGCGTTCGTCCTGTCGATGAAAATGCAGGAGCCGCAATTCTCCGGCCAGACCAAAGAACGTTTGTCGTCCCGTGAAGCCGCGGCGTTTGTCTCCGGTGTGGTCAAGGACGCGTTCAGCCTGTGGCTCAACGCCAACCCGGAAACCGGTCTGGCGCTGGCTGAACTGGCGATCAACAACGCCGGTCGGCGCCTCAAGGCCAGCAAAAAGGTCGAGCGCAAACGCGTCACTCAGGGCCCTGCGTTGCCGGGTAAGCTGGCTGACTGCGCCGGGCAGGACCCGATGCGTTCCGAACTTTTCCTCGTCGAAGGTGATTCCGCCGGCGGTTCCGCCAAGCAAGCGCGGGACAAGGAGTTCCAGGCGATCCTGCCGTTGCGTGGCAAGATCCTCAACACCTGGGAAGTCGACGGCAGCGAAGTGCTGGCCAGCCAGGAAGTGCACAACATCGCCGTGGCCATCGGTGTCGATCCGGGCGCGGCGGACATGAGCCAGTTGCGTTACGGCAAGATCTGCATTCTCGCCGACGCCGACTCCGACGGTCTGCACATCGCAACCTTGCTGTGCGCGCTGTTCGTCCAGCATTTCCGTCCGCTGGTGGATGCCGGTCACGTCTATGTGGCGATGCCGCCGCTGTACCGCATCGACCTCGGCAAAGAGATCTACTACGCCCTCGACGAAGCCGAGCGTGACGGAATTCTCGATCGTCTGGTCGCCGAGAAGAAACGCGGCAAACCACAGGTCACCCGATTCAAAGGTCTGGGTGAAATGAACCCGCCGCAGCTGCGTGAAACCACCATGGACCCGAACACGCGGCGTCTGGTGCAACTGACGCTGGGCGAAGACTTCGCCGAAACCTCGGAAATGATGGACATGCTGCTGGCGAAGAAACGCGCCGGTGACCGCAAGACCTGGCTCGAATCCAAAGGCAACCTCGCCGAGGTACTGGCCTGATGCGGTTTGGCTGGGCCTTGGCGGGTGCGTTGCTGTTGTGTGCGATGAGCGTGTCGGCCGAGCCGTTGCAGGAGTTGCGCGTGCTCTCCGGGCACCCGGTCGACGGCATGCGCGGCGGTAACCTGTCGGGGCTGGCCATGTGTGGCGGCGAGTTGTGGACGGTGTCGGACCGCGATGACGATCAGATCTATCGGCTCAATACCGCCGATCAGGTCTGGCAGGCCGAAGCCTTGCACATCGACGTGCCGCTGGTGCCGGAGACCGGTTTGCCGTGGGGGTTGCGCTCGCGCAATTGGGCCGCGTCGTTCGTGCGCGGTGGCGATCTGGATTTCGAGGGCATCAGTTGCGACAGCGCCGGCAATCGCTACATTGTCAGCGAGGGCCATGCGGCGGTTTTGCAGGTGCCCGTCAGCGGCCCGGTCAACTGGCTGAAGATCTCGCCGATGATGGTTCGCGAAGCGCGGGCCAGTGGCATGCTCCTGCATTTCAATGCGATCTTCGAAGGCCTGGCGATCAGCCCTGCGGGTGATCAGATGTGGCTGGCCGCCGAACGGCAAAGCCGTGGCTTGCTGCTGATCAAGCGCCAGCAGACGGTGTGGGATTGCGACGGTCGTTGCGTGCTGCTCAGCGAGGGCGGCAAGGAAATGCAGCCGCCGCAGTTCCCGAAGGCCAGAGCGGTTGACCGAGACTTTTCCGACCTTTCGTTGTTTAACGGCAAATTGTTTACCCTTGAGCGCAACGCCTTCCAGATTTGTCGGCGCGATGCGCAGACCGCCAAGGTCGAGCGTTGCTGGTCGTACGCCGCTGAACTGTTGCAGGCCAACCGCCGTTACTCGCAGAACTTCGGGTTGGAAGAGGCGCTGATCGTTGACGCTGATGGTGCATGGGTCGGCGTCGACAATAATTTCGGCCCGCGCGCCGACGGTGAGGTTCGGCCGATCGTCTGGCGCTTCGCCGCACCTGACGGTGGCTGGAGCGCCAAGCCATGAGCCAGCAACCGCCGGGCAAGCGCGCCGGTCGGGTGCTGATGATTCTGGCCTGGTGCGCAGCTCTGTTTCTGGCGACGCGGTTTTTCGGCCAGTGGGAGCAGCGCCAGCAGAATCCGAACGTGGTGGTCAGTTCGGAGCAGGGCGAAGGTTTTATCGAAGTGAAACTGGCCGGCAATGCCCAAGGGCATTTTGTCGCCAGCGGTCAGATCAACGGTGAGCCGGTGGAGTTCATGCTCGACACCGGCGCAACCGATGTGGCGATCCCGGCTGATCTGGCCAAACGTTTGAAGCTGGAAGAAGGTTTCGGAGTGACGCTGAGCACGGCGAACGGCCTGAGCCAGGGCTATCGGACCAAAATTGCCCGTCTGCAACTGGGTGACATCGTGCTGCGGGACGTCCGTGCATTGGTGGCGCCGGGGCTGCATGGCGATCAGGTGCTGCTCGGCATGAGCGCCCTGAACAAACTTGAATTTACTCAGCGCGGTGGCACCATGCTGCTGCGCCAGACAACGAACCGATGAGGCCTGCATGAGCAACCCCCTTGATCTCAGCCTGGACGGTGTAGAACGCCGCTCGCTGGCCGACTTCACCGAAAGTGCCTACCTCAACTACTCCATGTACGTGATCATGGACCGTGCCCTGCCGCATATCGGCGACGGCCTGAAACCGGTACAGCGGCGTATCGTCTACGCCATGAGCGAGTTGGGCCTGGACGCCGATTCCAAGCACAAGAAATCGGCGCGTACCGTCGGTGACGTGCTCGGCAAGTTCCACCCGCACGGCGACTCGGCGTGCTACGAAGCGATGGTGCTGATGGCCCAGCCGTTCAGCTATCGCTACACGCTGGTCGACGGCCAGGGCAACTGGGGTGCGCCGGACGATCCGAAGTCCTTCGCCGCCATGCGTTACACCGAAGCACGCCTGTCGCGTTATTCCGAAGTGCTGCTCAGCGAACTGGGCCAAGGCACTGCCGACTGGGGCCCGAACTTCGACGGCACCCTGCAGGAGCCGCTGGTTCTGCCGGCGCGCCTGCCGAACATTCTGCTCAACGGCACCACCGGTATCGCCGTGGGCATGGCCACCGACGTGCCGCCGCACAACCTGCGCGAAGTCGCCACTGCGTGCGTGCGCTTGCTCGATGAGCCGAAAGCCACGGTTGAACAGCTCTGCGAACACATTCAGGGCCCGGATTATCCGACCGAAGCGGAAATCATCACGCCGCGCGCCGACCTGCTGAAAATGTACGAAACCGGCAAGGGCTCGGTGCGCATGCGCGCCGTGTACCACGTCGAGGACGGCGACATCATTGTCACCGCGCTGCCGCATCAGGTCTCCGGTGCGAAAGTGCTGGAGCAGATTGCCGCGCTGATGCAGGCGAAACCGTCGAAAGCCCCGCAGATCGCTGACCTGCGCGACGAATCCGACCACGAAAACCCGTGCCGCATCGTGATCATTCCGGTCAACAGCCGCGTCGATCACGAAGCGCTGATGCAGCACCTGTTCGCCAGCACCGAGCTGGAGTCGACCTACCGGGTCAACGTCAACATCATCGGTCTGGACGGCAAACCGCAGTTGAAAAACCTGCGGGCCTTGCTGGTCGAGTGGCTGGAATTCCGCGTGCTGACCGTGCGTCGCCGCCTGCAATTCCGCCTCGACAAGGTCGAGCGTCGCCTGCACCTGTTGGACGGTTTGTTGATTGCCTACCTCAACCTGGATGAAGTGATCCACATCATCCGCACCGAGGAACACCCGAAAGCCAAGCTGATCGAGCGTTTCGCCCTCAGCGAGATTCAGGCCGACTACATCCTCGACACGCGTCTGCGTCAGTTGGCGCGACTGGAAGAGATGAAGCTGCGCGACGAGCAGGACGAACTGCTCAAGGAACAAGCCAAGCTGCAAGCGCTGCTGGGCAGCGAAGCCAAGCTGAAGAAGCTGGTGCGTACGGAGCTGATCAAGGATGCCGAAACCTATGGCGACGACCGTCGTTCGCCAATCGTTGAACGCACCGAAGCCAAAGCGTTGACCGAACACGATCTGCTGCCGAACGAGAAAGTCACCGTCGTGCTCTCGGAAAAAGGCTGGATTCGTTCGGCCAAAGGTCACGACATCGACGCCACCGGCCTGTCGTACAAGGCCGGCGACGGCTTCAAAACCTCGGCGGCGGGGCGCTCCAACCAGTCTGCCGTGGTGATTGACTCCACCGGCCGCAGCTATTCGGTTGCTGCGCATACGCTGCCGTCGGCGCGTGGCCAGGGCGAACCATTGACCGGTCGTCTGACGCCGCCACCGGGCGCTTCGTTTGAGTGCGTGCTGATGCCGGAGGATGACGCGTTGTACGTGATCGCCTCCGACGCCGGTTACGGTTTCGTGGTGAAGGGCGAAGATCTGCAAGCCAAGAACAAGGCCGGTAAAGCCCTGTTGAGCCTGCCGAACAACGCCAAGGTGATCGCGCCGCGTCCGGTTGCCGATCGTGAGCACAACTGGCTGGCCTCGGTCACGACCGAAGGTCGCCTGCTGATCTTCAAAATCAGCGATCTGCCACAATTAGGGAAGGGCAAAGGCAACAAGATCATCGGTATTTCCGGTGAGCGTGTGGCCAGTCGCGAAGAATATGTCACGGACATCGCCGTACTTCCGGAAGGCGCCACTTTGGTGTTGCAGGCCGGAAAACGCACCTTGTCGCTGAAGGCTGACGACCTTGAACACTACAAAGGTGAGCGTGGACGTCGTGGCAACAAGCTTCCAAGGGGCTTCCAGCGGGTCGATGCGCTGCTCGTCGAAAACCTCAATTAGGCGTCCTAGAGGCGTCGATCCACGATTTAACGCGTAGATCGACGCTTTGGCGCTGGAGTCGGAACGCATATTCACGGATGATATGGCCTTTCCAAGCGCCGGCGTGGCCGAGCGTTCTTCATATTTATTGAGTATTTTCACTGTGGTCAGCCTTGTGGCGGCCACCTGGACGGGATGATGACTGCTCTGCGCCCCCTTATTTTCCTGCTCGCCGG
The DNA here is from genome assembly GCF_032613195.1 of Pseudomonas sp. P108. NCBI lineage: Bacteria > Pseudomonadati > Pseudomonadota > Gammaproteobacteria > Pseudomonadales > Pseudomonadaceae > Pseudomonas > Pseudomonas sp. P108. The sequence continues at coordinate 579,344 of NZ_CP126691.1, forward strand.
CGTTTTGGGCCTGGCGGGTTGCAGCGTTCACCAGCCGGTGTCGCTGTATCAACTGGACAGCGGAAGTCCGGTTCAGCCTGCGCAAAGCGCGGGCATGGCGGTTTTGTTGGGCCCGGTAGTCGTAGCCGATTACCTGCAACGTGAGACCTTGCTGCAACGTCAACCGGACGGCAGTCTGCAAGCGGCGACCGACGGTCGTTGGGCTGGCAGCCTTTCGTCGGATATCGATCAGTTGCTGATGCGTCAGGTGGCGGGTCATCTGGACAGCCAACGTGTGGTGCTGGCACCGGCCACCGGTGGGTTTACCCCGGATGTGCAGGTATTGCTGACCATCACGCGTCTGGACTCCGGCGCGAAACAGCCGGCGATCCTCGATGCGCAGTGGCGCTTGATCGACCGCCGTGGTCAGGTGCGCGATAACCGCATCGTTCATCTGCAGGAGCTGCATGCCGGCAGTACGGCGTCGCAGGTGCAGGCTCAGGGCATTTTGCTGCAGCGTCTGGCCGAGCAATTGTCGGTGGCGCTGAAGCCTTTGGCCAATCAGCCTCCGGTGGCTGAGGCACCGCGTAAATCGGCACCAAAACCGGCAGCGCCGGCAGCGGAAGCCGAGAAGCAGCCGAAGATTCCGATGGCATCGCCGATTCGGACTGACATGGAAGTGTTCCGCTTCTGACGCTGGAACGAGACAGAACAGAGCCCGCCTTGTGCGGGCTTTGTTGTGTCTGGGGTTCTGCGTGAAAGATCAAAAGCCCCTCACCCTAGCCCTCTCCCAGAGGGAGAGGGGACTGACCGAGGTGTCTTGCGTCATACGTGGACCTGAAAGTACCTGGCGATTATGGATTCGGTAGAGCAGAGGCGGACTGGGAGTATCTGGCGTCATACGTGACCTGAAAGAGCTTGGCGATTCTGGATTCACAGCAGGGCGCTCAAGTCGGTGTAGCTCTCCAATATCCCCCAATCAGTCCCCTCTCCCTCGGGGAGAGGGCTAGGGTGAGGGGCTTTTCAGTCATCCACAAAAAAGCCCGCAGACAATCACTCGTCTGCGGGCTTCTGTGTTTCAGGCTTAAAGCTTAAGCCCGGCGCTCATGCATCCGCGCCAGTTGCCGCTCGAGCATCGATGGATAAGGCTCCATCAACCGCTCGACGCAGCAAGCACCCTCAGGGCTGGCAATCGGCCGAATCCGCGCGCGCTGACGGATCAGCGCATCGTCGCCGATCTTGCGTTCAACCAGCAGCAGATTGCGGCTGTGTTGTGACAGAGCCAATGCATCCTGCGCCGAATCGGTCAGCAACAGATCGATCTGGCTCAAGCCGAACAACTCATCGCCCAGGGTCAGGCCCAGTTGCAACTGCAGGGTGATGCCGCTGTCCGCGACTTCAATCTGCAACTGATGACCCAAGGCCCGCAGCAACTCGCCACAGCAAATGGCGTTGGTCAGGTAATCATCGCCACTGTCTTCGGTGTGGAACAGCATCAGCGTGCTGCCGTCGTTCAGGGTTTCGATTTCGCCCTGATACAACGAAGCGGCCTGATCGAGGCAGTCGCGATAGCGCTCCTGCAATTCTTCCAGGCGTGCCCGTGGCAAGCGGCGCAGTTGCTCCTGAGAGCCCAGTTGCACGGCCAGTACGGCGGTGTGCTGCGGCACGCTTGGCGACGGTTGGCGGATAACGGGTTGGGGCGCGCCATTGAGCGACTCGTCGCGCAGGTCGGCGAATGCGTCATCGTCATCATCGTCTTCGACGGTGCTGACCAGATGCCGCGGTGCAGGCTTCTGCGCGGCCATCGGACGGGTTTCGTCGAAACTCGGATCACGCAAGTTGCGCACCTCGAATTCCGGCTCGTCTTCTTCGTCCTCGAACTCAGGCTCCGGTTCCGGTGCAGGCTCCGGCGCGTAGTTGGCGTGCAGCTGACGCGCCAGATCGCCAATCTCATCCTGACGATCGATGCCCGGCGTGTGCTCGTCGATACGGCGCAACCAGACGCGCAATTGCAGCAGCGGCGTCGACAGGTAGCGGCCCATGCGCAGGCTCAGGGCCAGCGACAGTGCCAGCAGAATCCCGCTGAGAATGCCCATGCTTTGCAGGCTGATGGTCATCGGCTGCTGGAACTGATCCATGTCCAGGCTGATGCGCAGTTGCCCGGCGGTCACGTCCTGAAAAGTGATCTTGCTCTCGTACATGCCTTCGGCTTCGCCCAGCAGGCTGTGCTTGGGCCGCTGACCGGACTCGGCGAGGATGCGGTTATCCACGCTGTAGATCGCCGCGTGGGCCACCAGTTTGTTCTTGGTCAGGTTGTTGAGCAGCACGTTGAGGCTGAGGATGTCGTTGGACACCAACAGCTCGGTGGCAGAGGTCGCGGTCTGCGTGGTCAGGCTTTCGCCCAGCGCATCGGCCTGCTGGTGCATGGCCTGCTTGAATTGCAAACCCATCACGCCGGCATAGATCACCAGGGCCAGAGCGACCAGGATCACGTTATGGCTGGCAATGCGCAATGCAATCGGTACACGGCGGTGGCGCAGTGCACGGAAGATCAGCAGGAAGAAGTTATCGGTTTTAACTGGCGTGGGCCGGTTCACTGAGCTCGGCTCTTTTGTCCGTGAAGTTGACGCGCAGTATAGCGACAGGCCCTAGACCGGCAAAGCGCTCGCGGTGCCCGATGGTCACTGAAAGTGGGTAGAATGCGGTTTTTTTCCAGTTGCGGGGGTGCGCGTTGCGCGAAATCGTCCTGATTAACATCACGGGAGTCGACCGTCCGGGTCTGACGGCAGCCATTACCGGTGTTCTGGCACAGGGTGGTGTGAACATTCTCGACATCGGTCAGGCGGTGATCCACGACACCCTGTCGTTCGGCATCCTGGTTGAAATTCCCGATTCGGAGCAGGGTAAATCCGTGCTCAAGGACATCCTGTTCAAGGGCTACGAGCTCGACCAGCAGGTGCGCTTCACCCCGGTGTCCGAAGAGGATTACCAGCAATGGGTGGGCAATCAGGGCAAGAAGCGCCACATCGTCACCCTGCTGACTCGCAAAGTGACCGCTGGCCAATTGCAGGCGGTCAGCTCGATCACTGCCAAATATGGCCTGAACATCGATCACATCGACCGTCTGTCGGGTCGCATGCCACTGGACACGCCAGCGGACAAGGGCAAGGGCTGCATCGAGTTCTCCGTGCGTGGCGAAGCGGCTGATCCGCAAGCGCTGCGTGCCGAATTCCTCAGCGTTGCCCAAGAGCTGAATGTCGACATCGCCTTCCAGGAAGATTCGCTGTTCCGTCGCAACCGTCGCTTGGCGGTGTTCGACATGGACTCGACCCTGATTGAAGCCGAAGTCATCGACGAACTGGCCAAGGCGGCCGGGGTGGGCGAGCAGGTATCTGAAATCACCGAGCGCGCCATGGCCGGTGAACTGGACTTCCGCGCCAGTTTCAAGGAGCGCCTGGCCTTGCTCAAAGGCCTGGATGTCAGCGTGCTGGATTCGATTGGCGCCTCGCTGCGTCTGACCGAGGGCGCTGAAACCTTGTTCGCCGAACTCAAGCGTCTGGGCTACAAAACCGCGATCCTGTCCGGTGGTTTCACCTACTTCGCCAAGCAATTGCAGACCAAGCTCGGCATTGACTACGTGTTTGCCAACGAACTGGAAGTGGTCGATGGCAAGTGCACCGGCGTGGCGATCGAGCCGATTGTCGATGCGCAGCGCAAGGCTGATCTGTTGAAAGAGCTGGCGCACAAGGAAGGTTTGCGTCTGGAGCAGACCATTGCGGTCGGCGACGGCGCGAATGATCTGCCGATGCTGGCAATTGCCGGGCTGGGCGTGGCGTTCCGTGCCAAGCCACTGGTCAAGCAGTCGGCGAAGCAGGCGATCTCGACGTTGGGTCTGGATGGCGTGTTGTATCTGCTGGGCTTCCGTGATCGCGACGGGCAGCTCTGAGTTCTCTATCGCCTGACTTGACCTCTTCGCGAGCAGGCTCGCTCCCACATTGGAATGCATTTCTACAGTGGGAGCGAGCTTGCTCGCGAAGGCCGCACCTCGGTCTATAGCGACTTCCACAGCGAGTCAAAATCCTCCTCGCTCCCGCCATTCTGCGCGGCCTCCAGTGAGCGATAGGCAAACTGATTGAAGCTATGCGTACTCGCCACCCGTCGATCCAGTCCGGCGCGGTGCTCTTCGCCCTGGGTGTTGATCAACACCTTGCTGCCCTCCTGAAACGGCAAGCGCGGTGCCAGCAGGGTCGCCGGCACATCGATCGCACTGATCTCCGGTAACAGTAATCCGCGCAGATATTGACTGTGATCGTCCCGCGAACGCACCAGTTGCAAGCCGCACGGCTGTGCATGTGGCGCCACCAGTTCAATGCCCATTTGCGTGCCGCCGCCGCGCACCTGACGTATCCAGCGAATGACCGCGATGCTCCATCCCTGACTGACACTGTCCTGAATCCCGAGCATTTCGCCGGCCTGCAATTCTGCGGGCACTTCATTTGGCCACGCCAGGCAGTAACCTCCGGGGCTGTGATTGATCACCGGCAGGGCGTAGGTCGGGTAATGCGGTGTGCTGTCGGTGTGGCTTTCATCCTCAAGCAAATGGTCGTACTGAATCTCCTCATAGGGTAAAAACTCCTCAGACTGGCTCTGCGGCGCAGCGTCGAAGGCCTGGCTCCAACTGTCCTTTTCACCTTTGGCGACGGCACGGCTGAAATTCGCCGAGCGCGCTCCGGGATGTTTGAGCAGGTCGCTGAAACTGCGCTCGCCGCCGAGGTAGAAGTGCAGGGCGCTCATGCCGACGCACACGGTCAGATGACCCTGGCCGACGGTGCGCTGAAAACTGCGTTCGGCCGTCTGGCCCCAAGTCGCGTGCAGGTGCTGCAGGGTGTCGAAGCTCAGCCCGGCCGGGACGGGCAAGGGTGTCGAAGTGTCCTGATGCTGCAAATGCGCTTCGATGGCGTTCACCAGCGGCTGTGGATCGAAACCGAGCAACCCGCGCTGTTGCTCGCGACGAAACATGCTGCGGTAGCGCGGGCCTGCATCCAGTTCTGCGCTGATCGCCAACAAGCCTGCGTCCGGGCTGGCGGGATGCAGCTTGAGCAGCGCGCTCCACGGCTCCAGCACTTCGGCGAGCCGGGCGATCTGGTTCTGCCGCAACTGATTGCACCGGGCGCTGCCCAGCAAGAGTGCGGCGATGTAGGTCTGTTCAAGGCTCAATTCTGTGGTGAGGCTGGCCAGGTCGTCGTGCACGCGGCGGTGTTGCAGTTGTAATTCAGCGGCGCTGCGGTACAACTGATGCAGTTCGAACCACAGTTGCTCCGGCGGCGAGCTATACAGCTGCGTGGCGCGCAGCAGTTGGCCTTTGAGTGCATGGGCGGCACGTTGCAGAGCCATACTGACCAGCGCTGCACGATCCTTGCTGTACTTCGGCGCAATCCGCAACACGATCTGTTTGTAGCCGATGGCCAGATGGCTTTGCAGCGCCTGGCACAGGTTGCTGATCTTGCGCGAGCGCTCGTCGAGCATGATCGCCTGATGCAGGAAGTGCCGCTCCAGATGCTGGCAGACGAAATAAACCTCGGGTCGCAGCAACTCAAGCAGGTTGAGACGGTTGTCACTGGGGGTGAGCAGCTGGTTGAGTTCGCCCAGGCCTTGATACAGCAGGCGGGCGGTTTCGCCGATGTTGGCCTTGGGCAGGTCAGCGATCCAGCGCTTGAGATCACGCGGGGAAGCTTCGCAAAACGACAGGCGCGTTTGCGACGGTGTTGGTGCTTGAAGGGACGGCGGGGAGATGGTCTGGCTCATGCCAAAAACCATAGCAGCAAATAACGTAATCTGCGGGAGCGCCTGAGGCGACTCCCGCAGCGGTCAATCAGGCTTTTGGCAGCGCCAGGCCCTGGCCCATCTGCACAGGCGAACCAGCGACCAGTTCTTCAGCCCATTTCACCTGATCCGGCCCAAACAGCACGATGGCGGTCGAACCCAGCTTGAAGCGACCCAGTTCGGCACCTTTTTCCAGATGGATCGGCGCACGCGCGGCTTCGTCATAGCGGAAGGTTTTCAGTTCACGCTTTGGCGGCGTGACCAGACCGGCCCACACGGTTTCGATCGAAGCGACGATCATCGCGCCCACCAGCACCACCGCCATCGGCCCGCGCTCGGTGTCGAAAATGCACGCCACGCGCTCGTTACGGGCGAACAGTTCCGGAACGTTTTCAGCCGTGGTCTGGTTGACCGAGAAAATCCGCCCCGGGATATAGACCATTTCGCGCAGGGTGCCGGCCAGTGGCATGTGCACACGGTGGTAATCCTTTGGCGACAGGTAGATGGTGGCGAAGTCGCCGCCCATGAACGGCGCCGCATTGGCCGCATCACCGCCGAGCAGTTCGAGCACGCTGAAGCTGTGGCCCTTGGCCTGGAACACGCGACCGTGTTCGATCGGGCCAAGCTGGCTGACCGCACCGTCGGCTGGGCTGAGGATCGCGCCCGGGGTTTCGTCCAGCGGACGCGCGCCGTCTTTCAGGGCACGGGTGAAGAAGGCGTTGAAGTGTTCGTAAGCGGTCAGGTCTTCGACCAGCGCTTGCGACATGTCCACCTGATAGCGCTTGGCGAACCACTGGGTGAAGGCATTCTTGAACCAGCGCACGCGGCACTCGGCAACGCAGCCAGCCAGGCGCGACAGCAGGTGATGAGGCAGCAGGTACTGGCTGAGGATAAACAGACGCTCTTTCATTGGTTGTCCTTAAAAAACCTTAAATCTCGACTGGCGTGTCAGGGTGGTTGCCCCATTCGCCCCAGGAACCGGCGTAGCCTTTGACCCGCGGATAACCGAGGGACTTGGCCACCAGATAAGTGAAGCCCGACCGGTGATGGGTCTGGCAGTGGGTAATGATTTCTTTGTCCTTGGTGATCCCGAGGTCTTCGAGAATCTGCGGCATGTCCGTGCGAATGCGCAGTTGACGCGCCTTGTCCATGCCGGCGGTCCATTCGAAGTTGACCGCACCGGGGATGTGCCCGGCCTTGGCGGCCAGTACTTTCTCGCCGGAGTACTCCAGTGGACCGCGCGCATCCCAGATCGCCAGATCGGCAGCACCGAGACGGCTTTGCAGGTATTCGCGGGTGGCGGTCGGCGCTTCGTGCAGGGTCAACGACAATGGGCCGCCAACGGCTGCCGGTACCTGGATCGACATCGGCATGCCATCCGCCAGCCACGCCGGCAGACCACCGTCTATATAGTGGTACTTGTCGTGACCGATCACGTCGAGCAGCCAGATGAAGCGCCCGGCCCAGCCACCGCCTTCGTCGTCATAGACCACGTAGACCGCGTCTTTGCGATGGCCCAATTCACCGAACAGCGCCTCCAGATCAGCTTTGGCCGGCAGCAGGCCCGGCGCCGGCGGCTGGCCGAGCTGAGTGCGTTTCGGGTCGACAAAGCGTGCGCCGGGCAGATGACCTTCGGTATAGCGGGCGGCACTGGTCAGATCCACCAGAATCAGTTCAGGGGATTCGAGGCGCGGGAGCAGGTCGCTCGGCTCGATGACGAGCGGCAAGCCAGAGAAGTCAGACATGTGAGGTCTCCAGAGCACAAAGGGGGGGATTGTAGCGCAGCCTCATCGGGCACGGCTGCTAAAGCTGTGCAGGGCCTTTTCGATGCACTGCGCGGTTTTGCCAAAGGCTTGCACGGTGATGTCAGCGAACGGTCCACCGCCCTGATCGGCGACAACGATCATGATCACCCGGCCATTGTTGACCAGAGAGCGCAGGAATAGATGCTCGCCCCGAAACAGCGTGCGCAGGCTCGGTGGCAGCAGCGCGGAGAACTGCGCGTTGTTGTCCGGGGTAATCCGCACCTGCGCCTGTTGCGCCAACAGCCTTTGCAACACGCTGCTCTGGCTGACGACAAAATTCAGCGCCGCCGCTTCTTTCGGCAGCCCGGCGGTTTGATTCACGCGCAGATTCGACTGCGTGCGATCGGCCATCAGGATCATCACCCGGCGCATCCCGCTGGCGACCAGTGCATCGCGAGCGGCGACGGTCAGGCTCATGGCATTGGTGAAGCGGCTCGGTTCGGCGAGCAGTTCGGCACATTGCTTGCGCCACTGGCCCAGGTCTTCAGCGCTTGGCGCGGCGGCGGGCAGCATGCCGGCCGGCAAACGACGAGTGCCCAATGGCCACAACAACGAAACCGCCGGATGCCACAGATCCGGCATCGCATGCTGGCGCGCGCTGTTCGCGGCTTGCTGGTGCAACTGTTGTTGCACGTCGTCCATCGGGATTTGCAGATAAAGGCTGGTCAGGTATTGCCAGCGTTCGCTGTGCGGACTGTCCCAGGCCTGTTGCGCCGACAGCGCCAGACCATTGGCCAGCAGCACGGTATTGGCCGGTTGATTGAGCCAGCGGCGCAGGGTCGGGTCATCGTCGAGGCGGTTTTGCTGGCGCAGCGGATGTTCGCTGTCGCGAGCAATACGCAACACTTTCACCAGTTCGCGCTGCTCACTGAGCAACAGCTTGTAGCCCTGCTGCACCCAGATCGGCAGATGCCAGGCCTGCACCAAAGCGTCAGCGATTTTCAGCAGGCATACGCCGAACAGTTGCTTTTCGACCACGCGGGCCGATTCGCCCTTGTGGATAACCCGCAGCTCCCACTCTTCAAGCAATTGCGGATACGTCAGCGCCAAGGGCCACAGCGGCGACAGAAACAGCAGGCTGCCCCAATGAATGTCCTGCCACAGCCGCGCCAGGCGACTGGCAAAAAAACCGTTGGCCTGTTGCGTCGCGTGCTGGCTGATCATTTGCAGTTGGCGCAGGGCCTTGGGGATTTGCATCAGCGGTTCGGCGGGCAGGCGCGTCAGCAGCTCTTCGGTGCGGGTGAGGCCCAGACGATTGATCGCTACCTCGAGATTTTCCGCTGGCGTGGCCATGGTGCCGTGGGTGTGACGATTCGCCTCACGGATGATGCTCAAGGCCAGTGCCGGGCTGTCCTGCATCAGGTCGGCGATGTCGCGCAGCGAGCTGCGATTGTCACGGATCGCGCGGCAGACTTTGTCGTGAGCCTCTTGCGGCACGGGCAGTCGCACGCCATCGAGCAACTTTACCCAGCCGTCGAGCGTGGTCGGTTTTGCGTGTGGGACGTTCGTTTCATTAGCCATGTCTGGACGGGATCTTCACTGACTGTAGACGCGCCCGGCATGGGCTAAATTGGCTTTTCGCCTGAACTGGCTATAGTCTGGCGCAGTTTTGCCGATAAGTAGAAGAAGAGATTTTTTAACTTCCGAATATGACCTTGAACCCGACTTAAGTAAGTACTTTCTACCTATGGCTAAAATTATCGGCATCATCGTCGTATTCGCGAGCGTGCTCGGCGGATACGTGCTCTCCCACGGCAAGATTGCCGCCCTGATCCAGCCCTTCGAGGTGTTGATCATCGGTGGTGCTGCACTCGGTGCATTCCTGCAGGCCAACCCCGGCTACATGACGATGCACGTGCTCAAGAAATCCCTGAGCATGTTCAGTTCGCGCTTCAGCCACACGTTCTATCTGGAAGTGCTCGGCCTGATCTACGAGATCCTCAACAAGAGCCGCCGCGAAGGCATGATGGCCATTGAAGGCGACATCGAAGATGCCGCCGCGAGCCCGATTTTCGCCAAGTACCCGGCAGTGCTCAAAGACGAACGCATGACCGCGTTCATCTGCGATTACCTGCGCATCATGTCGTCCGGCAACATGGCCCCGCACGAGCTGGAAGGCTTGTTCGACATGGAACTGTACAGCCTCAAGGAAGACCTCGAGCATCCGTCCCACGCGGTGAACGGCATCGCCGACGCCATGCCCGGGTTCGGTATCGTTGCGGCGGTACTCGGTATCGTGGTGACCATGGCCTCGCTGGGTGAAGGCGATCAGAAGTCCATTGGTCTGCACGTCGGTGCGGCACTGGTCGGTACCTTCTTCGGTATTCTCGCGGCGTACGGTTTCTTCGGCCCGCTGGCGCATTCCCTGGCCCACGATGCCAAGGAAGAGCTGAACGTCTACGAAGCCATCAAGGCTTCGCTGGTGGCTTCGGCTTCCGGCATGCCGCCGTCGCTGGCGGTCGAGTTCGGTCGCAAGGTGCTGTACCCGGCCCACCGTCCAAGCTTTGCCGAGCTGGAACAAGCCGTTCGCGGTCGCTAAGCCATGGAAAATAATCAGCCGATTATCATCAAGCGCGTCAAGCGCATAGCCGGCGGGCATCACGGCGGGGCGTGGAAAATCGCCTTCGCCGACTTCGCCACGGCGATGATGGCGTTCTTCCTGGTGCTGTGGTTGCTGTCCACCGCAACGCCGGAGCAGAAGATCGCCATCGCCGGTTACTTCAAAGACCCGGTCGGCTTTTCCGAAAGCGGCACGCCGTACATCATCGACCTGGGTGGCACACCGACCCTGGCCCCGGAAAATACCCTCAACCCTGAGGTGAAATCCCAGCCGCAACCGGACAAGGTCACCGTCGACACCGAGCAAGTTGAAGGCATGGCCGAAATGGTCGAGAAAGAGCGCCTCGAACTGCTGCTGCAAGAACTGCAGAACAAGGTCGACGAGAACCCGCAACTGCAGAAATTCAAGGATCAGATCCTCTTCGAAATCACGCCGAATGGCTTGCGCATCCAGATCATGGACGCCGAGAACCGGCCGATGTTCGACTCCGGTTCTGCACGCCTGAAGCCGTATTTCGAAGACATCCTGCTGGCCATGGCCGACACCATCAAAGCGGTGCCGAACAAGATCAGCATCAGCGGCCACACCGACGCCAAGCCATACACTGGCACTGGCGATTTCGGTAACTGGGAACTGTCGGCCAACCGGGCCAACGCTGCCCGTCGTGCGCTGATCGCCGGTAGCTATCCGGATGCGCAAGTGGCGCGGGTCGTCGGTTATGCCTCGTCGGCACTGTTCGACAAGGAAAACCCGTTCAACCCGGTCAACCGCCGCATCGACATCGTCGTGCTGACCAAAAAGGCTCAAGCGGCGATCGAAGGTTCGCAAGGTGCCGATCCTGCGAAACCTGCAGATCAAGGTCAGAACGGCGCCGCTCCGGCGACACCGGTTGATCCGAATGCGCTGCCGGCGGACCAGCAGCCGGTGCCGGCGCATGAGTTGCGTGAACGGTTGAATCTGTTTGATGACGCCGCGCCGAAACCGGCGGAACCGGGGAGTGCGGCGCCACCGCCAGCAACCACTGCACCGGCGCCTGCGCCCAAGCAGTAATCGACAAAAAGCCACGGTCACCGTGGCTTTTTTGTTTCTGCCTGCGTCGCAATGACCAGTCGCAGTTTTCGCAATCACGGAAGATCAGTTAATGGAAAGACTCAAAGCCTATTTTCAACGGCATGGCAACGCACCCTTCAAATTTGGCGAGGGGCGGGTCAGTGGCTATATTTCGGCCACCCTCGGGCTGTTGAGCCTGTTGGCGGTGTTCTGTTTCCTGTTTCCCGAGTGGCTGACCACGGCCGAACTGCGCAAGGTCTATGACGAGCAGTTCGCGCGCACCACGCTGTTGCTCGGTCTGGTGCTGTCGTTCAGCCTCGGCACCCTGAATATCCTGCTCAACAAGCGCAAACGTCTGGGGATTACCGGACTGGTGGCGTCGGGGCTGGCGGTATTCCTCGGGGGCACCAATGTCCAGGTCAGCTCGATCGGGCAGACCCCGTACTCGCTCGGTCTGGACTGGTTTGTGCTGGCGCTGCTGGTGTCGGCGATCGTGTTCATTCCGCTGGAGAAGCTCTATTCCAAGGATCCCGAACAAAATATCCTGCGCCCGCACTGGCGCACCGACCTGACCTACTTTTTCGTCAGCCACATGCTGGTGCAATTCATCCTGATCTTCATCACCGCCTCCTCGAGCTACATCGCTGGTTGGGCGATGTCGCCGAGCTTGCAGGCAAGTGTGCAAAGCCTGCCGCTGGTGGTGCAGTTTCTGTTGGCGATCCTGGTCGCCGATCTCGGCCAATACTGGCTGCACCGGCTCTACCATGTGGTGCCGTGGCTGTGGCGCATCCACGCGGTGCATCACTCCAGCACGCACATGGACTGGCTCGCCGGTTCGCGCGTGCACTTCATCGAAATCCTGCTCACCCGCACCGGCGTACTGGTGCCGTTGATGCTGCTGGGTTTTGCCCCTCAAGCCTTGAACGCTTATGTGATTCTGGTCGGTGTTCAGGCGGTGCTCGCCCACGCCAACGTGCGGATCAACGGCGGCTGGCTGAATTACCTGATCGTGCTGCCGCGCTATCACCATTGGCACCACGCCCGGCACAAGGATTACATCTACAAGAACTACGCGATCCACACGCCGCTGGTGGACATGCTGTTTGGCACCTTCAAATTGCCGCCCAAAGAGTGGCCGGTGCGTTATGGCGTGTTCGGCAAGGAATTGCCGGGCGGGATCGTGCGTCAGCATTTGTATGCGTTTCAAAAGCCTGAGCCGAAGACGGCTGTGCCAAAGCCGCCAGCCAGCGTTTGAGGCAAAAAAAAGCCGCGAGATGATCGCGGCTTTTTTACGTCTGTCAGAACCCGCGCCGAATCCGGTTCTTCAGTTGTTCGTGGAAAATCTCGGCGTTGCGCTTATAGGTACCGCTAAAGGATTCATTGCTCGAATCCAGCGTCATCGAGCGTTTGTTCGACACTTCCTCGCGATACGCGTCGATAAAGAAATTCAGATCACTGTCCGTGCTCAGCTTCGGCCACTTGTCCAGATACAACGGCAACTCCGTCGGCCCGGTCTTGAACGAACAGATCCGGCGGTTGCTGATAGTCGCCTCACCAATTTCGAACGGCACCCACCACGACAACGCGGTCTTCTCCGACACCACCGCCAGCAAGTGCGTGCACTCGGTGATGTTGCGGGTGATGACGCCGGTGATGTCATCGGTGGTTTGCGATTCAGGGTCCAGCACGTCGAGGTAGGTTTTGATGTTGGCCTGCATCAGGCGTCTGTTGATGGCGATGGCGTGGGCGCGATCCATGTGGCGGTAGCTGATGAAGACAGGCATCAGAAGTGTCCTTTGAGGGCGAGTTCGCGGTAGTAGGCGCCGAGCGCGGTGAGGCGGCAGCCGGTGGAGTTGATGGCGGCGTAGTACATGTGTTCGGCGTCCACGGGCTCGATCAGGCTGTGGCGATTGCACATTTGCAGTTGCTTGAAGATGTCACCGTGCTCGGGATCGAACAGCGCTTCGGTGGGCTCGTAGCTGGGGTCGAGTCTGAAAACGAAGCTCGGTTCCGGGAACCAGTCCTTGAGTTTGCGCAGGGTTTCTTCGGCGATCAGCGGCGCGACCTCGCGTAGCGGCACAAACTGCGAGACATTGGTCTTGAATACCGGACGCTGTTCCCACGCTCCCAGCGCATTGTCGACAAACGAATAGACGCTACCGGGGGTGACCTTGCCGAGTACGTTGGCAGCGCCACCATGCAGCGCTTGCAGCAACAGATCCGTGAATACACCGTGACCGCGGCTTTCCAGGGCGTACTGTTCTTTTTTGCAGGCGGTGAGAATGGTCACGCCTTCGCCGATCACACTGCTGCCACCGCGCAGATTGCGCAAGGCGCCTGCTGCACCGGCCTGGCAGCAATCGAGAATGATGATTTTATTCTTGATGTGCGGGGCCTTGTCCGCCCATTCCAGAATGTCGCTGATACGGATACCGTCTCCGCCAGGCTGATAGTCCTGGGGAATCAGTAGTCCTTCGTCGATGCTGGTGTCGAACTGCCCATGACCGGCGAAGTACAGCAGTGCCACGTCACAGTCGCCTGAGAACAGGCTCTGGATCTGCTGTTTCATGTGTTTGAGCGTGAGTTGTTCTTCGGCCGACGTCAGCACTTTACTGCTGAAGTTCGGGCGCCCGTTGGCGTGACGTTCCAGCACCGATGCCATGGCCATCGCATCGTTGTTGCAGCCGCTCAATGGCGCGACGTGCTGGTAATGATTGATGCCGATAAACAGTCCCTTGCGCATGGTTACACCGCCGTATGCAAGCGAATCGCGCTAACGATGCTGTTGGTGTTCCATGCGCATTCGGCGTTCGCGGCGTTGCGCACGACCGTGGAAATACGCTCGGCGCCGAATGGTTTGATCGCGATGATCACCTTGCCCATACGCTTGGCGATCTCGATTTCCTTGTTGATCCACTTGCTGTAGGTCGAGTACATGCCAGCCATGATCAGCACCGCTGAGCAAGGACGGATCTTGTTCTCGATGGCTTCTTCGAGCTGCCTGTCGGTCTGCGCGCCCATGATGGGGTTATGTGGCGGTACGGAAAAATTCTTGAAGGTGAAACCCGGTTGCGCGCCGAGCAGACGGACCAGATTGTCGTGGGCGTGGGAGTAGTTCCACGAGTGGCTGATGAACAGGTGATAGGTTTGCATGGGGTTCCTCGAAGGTCGCGAAGGTGCGAAGGAGGACCCCAATCTAGGCATCTGGAGCTTGCCTACAAGGGTTGGGCGGTGAAAGAGAAATGTCCTGCAAGCAGGTGTGTGCGGGTCTGTCAGAAAAGTCTGACGTTTAGCGGAGTCGGGGGTTTGTCAGGCGTGATCCGACATCCGGCAGCCCTCGGGCGAGGTGCTGCCGGTGCAGATGTTTAGTAGCCGTTTTCCGGCAGGCTGGCGATGATCGAGCGGTAGCTGTTCATGCGCTGCTGCTGCACGCGGCCATCTTCCAGCGCTTTGAGCAGTGCACAGCCCGGTTCGCGATCATGCTTGCAGTCGCGGAAACGGCAAGTGCCGAGCAAATCATCGAATTCGATGAAACCGGCTTCGACATCGGCGCGACTGACGTGGCCCAGGCCGAATTCACGAATACCCGGGGAGTCGATCAACTCGCCACCGCCCGGGAAGTGGAACAGTCGCGCGGTGGTCGTCGTGTGCGTGCCCTGGCCGGAGAGTTCGGACAACGGCCCGACACGGGTTTCAACTTCAGGCAGCAGGCTGTTGACCAGCGACGACTTGCCGACACCGGACTGACCGACGAATACGCTGATACGGCCGTCGAGTTGCTGTTGCAACTGTTCCATACCGTTGCCGTGGTGCGCCGAGACTTCCAGCACCGGATAACCCAGCGTGCGATACACCGCCAGCAATGCGTTGAGCGCCGGGGCGTTCTGCTCGTCGATCAGGTCGAATTTGTTCAGCAGCAGCAACGGTCGGATGCCGGCGTGTTCGGCGGCGACCAGATAACGGTCGATCAGGTTGGCGTGAGGCTCAGGCAGCGGCGCAAAGACGATGACGATCATGTCGACGTTGGCCGCTACCGGTTTGAGCTGGCCCCGGCTGTCCGGGCGGCACAGTTCGGTGGTACGCGGCAGTTGCGCGACGATCACCCCGATGCCTTGGTTACCGGCACGCCAGACGACCGTGTCACCGGTCACCAGTGCTGGCAGGTTCGCGCGCAAGTGGCAGCGGAACACTTGGCCGGCCTGATCACCGTCAACCGCCTCGACCTCGACCTGGACACCGAAGTGGGCGATCACCAGGCCGGTTTGTTCCGGGCCCAGGTCGCCACCCTCAAGGGCTTCGACAGCCGAGGACTCGCGTTTGGCGGCGCGTGCAGCGCGTTCGCCCTGAATCTTTTCGATGCGCCAGTTTTGACGACGATTGAGTTGGCGTTTGGCCATGGGTGTTCCGTCTGAAGAATGCAGCGATTAGGTAAAACGGCCGCGAGTTTAGCACGCCCGGCCAGCGGCCTAGGCTAAACTGCGCAGCATTGCCTAGGAGCCGAAATATGCCAAACCCGCAGAACCTGATCTGGATCGACCTGGAAATGACCGGTCTGGATCCGGAAAACGACGTCATCATCGAAATGGCCACCATCGTTACCGACAGCGATCTCAACACGCTGGCCGAAGGACCGGTGATCGCCATCCACCACAGCGACGAAGTGCTCGCCCGCATGGACGAGTGGAACACCCGCACCCACGGTAACTCCGGCCTGACCCAGCGCGTGCGCGACAGCCGCATCAGCATGGCCGAGGCAGAAGCCGAAACCATCGCCTTCCTGGAAAAGTGGGTGCCGAAGGGCAAATCGCCGATCTGCGGCAACAGCATCTGCCAGGATCGCCGCTTCCTTTATACGCACATGAAAGGGCTGGAAAGCTACTTCCACTACCGCAACCTCGATGTCTCCACGCTCAAGGAACTGGCTGCGCGCTGGGCGCCGGACGTGCGCGACAGCTTCAAGAAGGGCAGCACGCACCTGGCGCTGGACGACATCCGCGAATCGATCGCCGAGTTGCAGCACTACCGCAAGCATTTCATCAAGTTCTGATGTGGTTTGTGCAGGAGCTGCCACAGGTTGCTCCTGCATTGGAACGTGTCGGTCGCAGCTGTTGCAATGACATCCTGCTAATCTTTCGAAGTGTATTTTATCCCGACATTGTTGTTGCAGTATTCTGATATTGAGTGATGTGCCTTTATTCTGCGCGTGAAAAAGTAATGGCTTTGACGAGTTTTAATTAAGTGCCCCGCTTGAATTGAAGTTATGATCGCCTTTTTGTTTTTTCTTACACTTTTGAGGAAAGAGTTTTCCCTGGTGCATGTTATTACTGATGCTCTGTATTTTCGAACACTCGAAGTGTTCGATTTGATATCTATCAAGGAAGAAGTTCATGAGTGAAACGTTGAGTGCATCACAGGGGCAATCTGTTGAGTCAGGTGCGGCAGAAAGCATTGGTAGTTTTGCCGTAAAGTTTGACGCGGGTGCATCCAGTCGGAGCAAAGTGCTATACGCCAATGGGCGCATGCAGGTTAAGGTCCAGGTTGTAGTGGCGGGTGTGGATCGCGATGGTAACGTCGTTGCTGTTTCCGACGAGGTCATGGAGAGTATTCGTCTTATTCACTATGACAGCGGCAAAACCTTGCGCAATGGCTGGCGAGCCAGCACGGAGCAGGGCCGCTTCACCTTGGCAGTAGCGCCCACCGCCACAGTTACGGAGAATGATGGAGAAGAAGATTCTTCGGGCCAGCAACGCGTACGCACATTCTGGGTTTCCAGCGAAAATGTCGAAACCATCCAGATAGGTGCATCCGTTAAATTCGATAACACAATCATCCGCAGTAACGGCACAACTCTGTCGAGCAGGCATGACAGCAGCATCAACATTGAGGCCATCCTGCCGGTAACCTATGCGGTTGAGCAATTCCGTTGGCAAGATGTCTGGTATGACGGCGGATTTAGAAATCAACGTATTTACAAATACTACCTCGGCTTGTATCCCGATGCGCGACAAGTCAAGTTGGTGGACTGGATTGCTGAGGGCTCTGACAAGAACGTTGTTTTTGCCTTCGGGAATAAAACCAAAGGATGGAATGCAGCATTCCAGGCAGGCATTATGATCCGCCCTGACCGGCAAAGTATTGACGTGTCGTTACCGTTTACCGACGTCGTAGGCTGGACGCCAGACGCCATCAGAGATATTTATCATGAGAAGGACTACGAGGTTCGAGTCAACGACCGCATCGGAGAACTGACGGTTGTCCAGTTACTGTCTCCAGCTGCACGAGATCAACCACCGGTCGACAGATCGGAAGTTTTCCGCTTCACCGCTCTGGACCAATTTGGCACTGAACATAAACTGGCTATCCGCACAGACTTTAAAGAACGAAGCTTCAGGCTGGAACGAGGTTAACGTCATCTCTTTTGATACCGGCGCGAAATGGCTAGACTGCGCGCCTCTCTGCCGGGATCGCCACCATGTTGCTGATGCTCTATCTGATTGCCATTACTGCTGAAGCCATGACTGGCGCGTTGTCTGCGGGCCGTCGTGGCATGGACTGGTTTGGCGTGGTGCTGATTGCCTGCGTCACGGCGTTGGGTGGCGGTTCGGTTCGTGATGTGCTGCTGGGGCATTATCCGCTGACATGGGTCAAACATCCGGAATATCTGGTGTTGACCTCGGTCGCGGCGATGTTCACCGTGTTCACCGCGCGCTGGATGCGCCATCTGCGCTCGCTGTTTCTGGTACTCGATGCAGTCGGTCTGGTGGCGTTCACCCTGATCGGCTGCATGACCGCTCTGGAAATGGGCCACGGCATGCTGGTGGCATCGGTCAGCGGGGTGATCACCGGGGTATTCGGCGGCATTCTTCGCGATATCTTCTGCAACGACATTCCACTGATCTTTCGGCGCGAACTGTATGCGAGCGTGTCGTTTGCTGCAGCATGGTGCTACATGCTGTGTCTTTATCTGAATGTGGCAAGCGATCAAGCCATTTTGATCACGCTGTTTGGCGGTTTTCTGTTACGTCTGCTGGCCATACGTTTTCATTGGGAAATGCCGAAGTTCGTTTATAACGACGAGCATTAACCCTCGTTGCTGGAAGATGGTGGTTTCCGGATAAAAGCCTGTGAGCCGCCGAAACTTGCAAGTGTATGTTTCTTACATTTTTCGCTTTGCTGTTTATTTGAAAGGTCTGTAGTTTTTTTGTTGGCATTTCTTCGGTGCCAATATTTAAATATAACTCTTCAAAGGAATACATCATGAGTGAAAGCATGGACGCTACACCCAATCAGCAAGCCAGTCCGACCATTCTTGCTGGACTTGGCAGTTTCAAAGTCAAGTTTGATGCCAGCGACAATACTCGCAGTAAATCGCTGTACGCTAATGGACGGATGCAGGTGAAAGTGCAAGTTCTGGTTTCCGGGGTTGATGCTGATGGTGATGTTGTGCACGTACCGACAGAGGTGATGGAAAGCATCGAATTGATTCATTACAGCTCTGGCAAAACGTTGCGCGACGGCTGGGCCGCGAATATCGTGCAAGGGCGGTTTACTATCGAGGCGCCGCCCTCAGCCGCTGCAGGAGAGGTTCAAGACGATGATCTGGAAAATGACAGCATCCATCCTCAGGTACGTACGTTCTGGGTATCCTCATCGAGCGCTGGTACGACCCAGATCGGTGCACGCTTGTCTCTGAACGGTGTGAGGATCGTCAGTAACGCGACCACGTTTTCCAATGTTCATGACAGCAGCGTAACGCTCGAAGCACAAACACCTGAGACCTATTCGATTGGACTGTTCGATTGGTTTCAGACGCGGCGGGGCAATGAAGAACCCGGCAATCGTATCTGGAACTACTATCTAGGGTTGTTTCCGAAGGGGCAGCAGATCAGGCTGGTCGACTGGATTGTAGATGGAGTGGAGCCAAACGCTGATGATATCTTTGCAGGCGGTAACAAACTTAATGAATCAAAAACAAATTATATGGAGATTACACTTGTTCGTCGCGAACGAACTGAGTTCATAACGTACTTGCCTTTTTCCGGGAATAGTAATCTGCATACTTTTACTGCTGACGCTATAACAAGGCAAGAGAAGCGATATAGCGTAACCGTCAATGATCGTGAAGGTTATCTGACCGTGGTTCAAGCACTGTCCGAGTATTCGAAAGATGCGGGAAAATACAAAGTCGGCAATGTGCTTCACTTTCGTGCCATTGATCAGCACGGTACCGAGCATAAATTGGCTATTCGCACGAATTTTCATGAGCGTAATTTATACCTCGAACGTGGCTAGGTCTCATCGTCACTGATTCAATTTCTGTGGATGCAGTAATATATGCTTTTGATATGGTGATTACCGATAAGCTGTGATGTTCAATTGTCCGGTATTCGCACCCAAAGTGCTTTTACTGATGTCCGGCGCTGACCCTGAAGTTATGCGGGGTCAACGCCATCTCACTTTAAGGATGAGTATTGATGACTGGCAGGCTCTTACCGGCCACCGTTTGCTTCTCCAGCAATGCTGCATCAGTCCACACCGCATTGCCTAGGGCCGTTGCGGCCTACCTACAAGCCTGCCTCGATCACATTGATGCCAGCGATCAAGGTAACGTGATCCCGAGATCTTCCGCGATCAATGAGTTCGCCAAGCATGCTGCGAAGTCTTCATTGAAAGATTTCTGGATCCCCTACCCAAAAGCCTCGGCGGGACCGATGCGTAAGGCAACCTGCCCAAAACGATGGACCAGGCATTCGGATGGTGACTACAAAGTACGCCCGTAATTGCGCACTTTCTGAGTATCGTCCTCCGGTACCGGGGAGCCCCGGATTGTCGTTCGCCTGACAGTGAACCAGCAATTCATTCGCAGTAATGGAACGCCCCTTTACAGTAGCCACGACAGCAGTGCGCCCCTGATCAAGGAATTCGACGCTTATTCCATCAAAAGTTTCAGGTGGCAAAAGGTTCGACGTGAGAATCAAGAGCACGCCGGTGTAGCTATCTGCCGCTTCATGTGCTCCGTTTTGGATTTTTAAGAAAGTTTACAATCTGCTTATCGGATTTCGTGTTCTGGTGATTCCTGCGCAGGTTATCTTTTGCGTGTTGTCTGGCGACGATTTGTTTGAATGGTTTGCTTCAGTGTTGCAATTACAATTTGTCAATCATCCCTGGTTTATTTGGTTTTTTGGTTGTGTGTAAATGGCGCTGTGTTAATCCTGCTTTTTATTTTTTATCAGGTTAAATATATGTTTGAGAAAGATCTAAGTATTCAGCACTTTGAAGTTAAGTTTGATTCTTCGGCCGCTGATCGCCGTCGGACGTTATATGCCAACGGACGTATGCAAATTCGGGTATTGGTGCGAGTCTCCGCAGCGGATGCGCAAGGTAATGAAGTCTCTCTGCATGGGCATCCGGCGCTGCAGACCCTTAAACTCATCAGCTATAACGACGGCACACCTCTCGAGGGTAACTGGATTTCCAGTCGCCAAGAGAACCGCTATGCCCATGACATGTCAGGCCGCGAAGCGAGCATTACGCCGCTGATACCCGCTTCCGACAATCGGATATCCGACCCTTCCGAAACCGTTCAAGTGTTCGAGTTCTGGGTGTCTAGCAAGCGAGTGGGATCGTTGCAGATTGCCGCAGAATTAATGTTGGACGGCAAGCGGTATCGAAGCAATGGGCAAAATGGCTACGACAGCAGCGTTAGCCTGGACGCCGTTGCTCCCAAGCGATATCCGGCTGCCAGTTTCCTGTTCGGTGGAATCAGGAGTGTCGAGCAGAAAAGTAGTTACGACAGGCTTGAACAGTTCAGTCTTTCGCTTTTTTCGGAGGGGCGGGTTATTCACTTGCTCGACTGGTCCAGTGATCAGGTGAAATATGACCCGGACTACGCTGGTGAATTCTTTTACTCCGGCAATCTTGATGATGGTGTGAATAACCTGAGTACTTACTTTGGTTTCATTGCTCCGGTCTATGGCGAATCAGTCACAGTAAAGACGCACTATGGCTTTAGGACGCTACCTCAGGAAGCCGGTCGGATTTCCATATTCGTCTATGCCAGTGCGGAACCTGCCAATAAACCTGCGCGTACCGAAACCTTCGAGCTGAAAGTTTTTGATGAGTTCGGTACTGATCACCGTTTGCGTATTAATTCAAACACAGCTCTTCGCAGCTTCTTTATAAGCTGATTCCTTTTATTTCGTTCGTCGGCCTGCTCTTGTTGCTGAGTCTCAGGTCGACGGTTGATGTTTGTATGGATGCATTGTTTAAAATAACAGGAAGTTGTTTATGAGTAGTCATTTTCCAGAGCCCGTGCATTCGAATGCATTTAATTTTAGCGAATTTGTGAGCGGTGGCGTTGATCCTCGAACAGGTATATATACCTGCTCGTTGTCCCTGGGTGCCATTCGTTCCGCAGATTTGAACGGCCCCTCGTTTAATCTTGCGCTGAACTTCAATCCGCTTAATTCGCGCAACACAGGTTATGGCCTTGGTTGGTCGCTGACCCTGACGCGTTATGACGTTCGTAACAAGGTCATGACGCTATTCACCGGTGAAACCTATCGGGCAGTTGAATCACGAAATGCGCTTCATTTTAAAGAAATGAAGCTGGAGAGCGCCAAGGTGCTGAAGCACGGCGACGGACACTACGAAGTACGTTACAAGGATGGTCGGCGCGAAGAGCTAAAGGTCTTCGGTGCTACACAGATTGCCGTACCCATTCGAATCTTCGCAGCGAACGGCGTGAGCATCAGCCTGAAATACGCGTTGTTCAATGAGCAGCCGATGCTCATCGAAATCGCGGACGACAAAAGGACTTTGTTGAAAGTTGGCAGCACGCGTAGCCGCGTCACCTTGACTCGCGATCCCGATACGCCAGCCAGCGCCGGATTTACCTTAAAGCTCAAGAATGATCGGGTCAGCACCATCAGCTTGCCTGTCGGCAGGGGCTGGGATCTGCAGTACGAGGACATCAATGGCACCGGTTATTTGAAGCGAGTGGTTTCGCCGCTGGGGGCTGTGGAAAATATCCGCTACAAGGAAATCGGTCATCTGTTACCCACCTTGCAGGGTGTCCAGAGTCTGCCTTACGTGATTGCTCACGATATTTATCCAAAGCAAGGTCAGCCCAGGGTCGTCAAGGCTTACACCTATTCGGACTGGAACTTTCTGGGGCACGGCGTGGCGGCGGATCCTTCGGATGACGGCGACCCGCTTTACCGGGCGGCCAGCACTTACCAGTACAGCAGTGTCGAGCGTCTGATGATGGGTGAGAAAGTTCATACCCAGGTCAAACGCACCTACGATAAGTTCCACCTGTTGGTTTCTGAAGTCACCACTTGTGGTGATGCGGTAGTGACAGTTGCCACCGAATATCACGGTGATGTCAAAAAAACACTCGACCAGCAGCCGGCTCAGTTCCGGATGCCCAAGACGCAGACCCGCAGCTACGAGAACCGACTAACCAAGAAGATCCGTTCCGAGACGTCGACCACTGAGTTCGATGCCACCGGTAATCTGCGTAAACAGGTCGGAATCGATGGCGTGACGACGCTGTTTGAATACTTCCCCTCCTTCCAAAGCCCGGACTGCCCCGCAGACCCACTAGGCTTTGTCCGATTCCTTAAACAGCAGACCGTGATCCCGGCTTCAGGTGGTGGAGCGTCCACCGTTAAACGCTTTCGCTATGCGTTGCAGCCGGGTGTTAAAGGTTCGACATTGGCAAATGTGATGCCCGTCGAAGAACAGCTGTACGAGTGTGTGGCGGACAGTGAAGTGCTGCTGTCGACCGTCAGCCTGACCTATGTGAATGCACCCCACGACTCGCTTAAGCATGGTGTATTGCAGCAACGAAGTGTCTCGCGTGATAGCAAGACGTCGCGAGTCGAGTATTCCTATGTGCTTGACGACAATACGCTTGTGCTGAAGAAAATCTTCCAGGGTTTTGACGGTACGAGCGCGACGACCGAGCAAGCGCTGTCGACACTCAATGCGCTGATCTTGTCCGAGCGTGACGCAGATGGCCAGGTTGTCGAGTATGAATACGACAAAATCGGCCGGCAGTTGCGCAAGACCATGTCCCCGGGTGCGACCAACGCGTCATCGATCCATTGGGTTTATCACGCTGCAAGCGCTACCGAGCCGGCGATGGTGGTCATGACGGATTCCTCGGGCGGCAGGCAGGATGTCAGCTATGACGCGCTGGGGCGGGTGATCGGCATTCAGGAAAAGGACCGCGACAACCCGGATCATTCGGGGGGAAGTCCAATGCGTACAGTCTTTGCCGCTGTCCATGATCAGGTCGGGCGGTTGGTGGAGCAAACCCACTCGGATTGGTGGGAAGGCGTTGCACGACCGGTTAAAACCCAATCGCTTTACGATGACTGGGGGAATGTCAGGGAAACCCGTCATTGCGACGGTCGAATCGAACATATCGAGTTTGATCCGGTGGGCCGGCAGCAGAAGGCCTGGCAGCACGGTTTTGGCAAGACCGTGACGATCATCAATGACTTCAGCAAGCCGGACAGCATCGAGGTATTCGATCTCAAGGATCAGAGCCTGGGTAAAACCGTTTTTGAATACGATGGGTTGGGCCGAACCCTGAGCCAGACCGATCAGGCAGGTAACAAGACCCGCTACGAATATGACGTGTTCTCCCGGATGGTTCGCAGTGTTCTCCCGGACGGGCATGCCGTGGAAACCACGTTTGCCGCCCATAGCTGCGATGAGTTACCAGTGGAAATCAAAGTGGCCGGTTTGTCATTGGGGCAACAGAGTTTCGATGCTTTGAACCGTGTGACGGAGATTTCAGTGGGGGGGCGTAAATCGGTTGCCAGTTTCGAGGCTGGTCGCAGTCTGCCCAAGTTCACCACCGACGCCACGGGTCAGAAAATCGAGTTCGTTCATGCGCCTGAACTGGGAGGGGTGTTGACTGAGCGCAAAGCCGTGACCGCGGAGGGCAAAGATGGGTTGAGCACGCGGTTCACCTACGAAGCCCTGAGCGGAAGAACCAAAAGCTGTATCGAAGAAGATCGCGAGAGTCATTTCGAGTACTTTCCCTCCGGACGTCTGAAATCGGAAACCACTCGATATGGCGAACAGCGCCGTACCGTTTCCCATACTTACTCATTTGCCGGTCTACCCCTGACGTACACGGACGTGCTGGGTGTAAAGCACCACACCAGTTACGACAAGTGGGGGCGCAGAACTACGTTCAAGCAAGGTGCGGTGCAGGCTGATTACGCCTATGACAAGCGTGGTTTGCTGCAAACGATTGAAACTCGCGATACCTCCTCCAAGCGACAAATGAAGACGCGTCTGACTTATGACGATATCGGGCGCGAAGCCAACCGCAGTTTCGAGGTCAATGGGCTGCCCACTCAGACGCTGACCTCCAGCTACAACATGACCGGAAAACTGGCGCGCAAGGTGTTGACGCGTGGCGCTGCCGTGTTGCGCGATGAGCAATTTACTTACGACGTGCGCGGGCGACTGGTTCAGTACGATTGCGGCGGCAGCCAGCGACCGCGAGATCCGTACGGAAAGGAAATTGTTCAGCAGATCTTTACCTTCGACGCTCTGGATAACATTCTCACGCTACAAACCACGTTTCCTCAGGGGGTCAATGTAACCACCTTCAGTTTCAGCACGCTTGACCCGGCGCAGCTCATCGGCGTCTCACACTCCCATGCCGACTATCCGGCGTCGATCGTTCTGGAGTACGACGCCGACGGTCGGATGATCAAGGATGATCAGGCACGCGCCCTGACATATGACGCTTTTGGACGTTTGGTGCAGGTGACCAATGCGCGAGGGGAAGTGGTGCG
This sequence comes from Pseudomonas sp. P108, assembly GCF_032613195.1. NCBI lineage: Bacteria > Pseudomonadati > Pseudomonadota > Gammaproteobacteria > Pseudomonadales > Pseudomonadaceae > Pseudomonas > Pseudomonas sp. P108. The sequence goes on from NZ_CP126691.1 coordinate 604,387, forward strand.
TGGTTACCATTACGACGGCTTTGATCGGCTCGTCGAGTTGTCGCAACCGCGAATGCTGGATGTGCAGCGCTACTACCACAACGCCAGAGTCAGCAGCGAGGTCCGTGGCAATGACTCGCGCAGTGTCGTGCGCCATGACGGCTTGATATTGGGGGATCAACAGCTTGGGACCGATGCGGGGAGCCGGATTTTTGGCACTGATCAACAGAACAGCGTGTTGACCCGTTTGCATGGCGAGCAATGGGTCGACAGCACCTACAGTCCCTACGGGCATCGTCCTGTCGACGGTGGTCTGTTCAGTCTGGCCGGTTTCAATGGCGAGCAACTCGATGTGGTCACAGGCTTGTATCTGTTGGGTAACGGCTACCGAGCCTACAGCCCTACGCTGATGCGTTTCACCAGTCCCGACAGCATGAGTCCGTTCCGTGCGGGTGGTTTGAATGCGTACGCTTACTGCCTGGGCGACCCGATCAATAGGGTTGACCCAACGGGCCATGTTTCCTGGCAGTCGATTGCCGGGATCGCATTGGGGTTCATCGGGATTGTATTGAGTATTGTGACCATGGGGGCTGCCACGCCACTGGGCCTGTTCGCCATGGGGTTGGGTGTCGCATCGGGAGCTGCCGGTATCGGCAGTGAGGTGGCAAATGCCTACGACTCACAATCCCAGGCAGGAGCGATACTTGGATGGGTGAGTCTTGGTCTTGGAATCGCTTCGATAGCAGCGGGAGCGCTTGCGGTCCAGAAGGCCTTGTCACAGACCAGTAGAGCCCGTGCTTACATCGCCACGGTTGCGGACGAGCCGCCAGTCAAAATCGTTGAAAAGGAATTCGCTATCTTCACCAAGCCCGGGGGCAAAAAAATCCCTCAGCGAGCTGCTCCAGAACCTTGGACTTTCGAGATTGACGGCGTGAAGGTGGATGGGCAAGCCGACTTGAGTGTCATTAAGGGTTTTAGCAAATTAGATGACCGTGAAATTGGAAAGGCCAAAAGATTCCTGACCGAGATCGTCGACGAGGGGAAGACGCCAACCGACGCGGCTAGCATGTTGGGAACTAATACTAAATATAGAGGGCTAACCCCGTTCCGCAGCGCCAATGCCAAAGAGCTTAACGACCCTGCTTTCGTCAACACGACGGGGCAAACCGAAATCAAGCTAAGTGCTGCCCAACGTTTTATATTTTTTGCGAACAGAGATACTCGGACGGTGACGGCGCATGCGTTTGGGCACACGGTGAAAGGAAGTTGAAAGGTCTGTAAACGAATTTGACGCAAATACGCGAATAGTGTGATTTGCCGAATTTAGCTCGGTTCTGCACTTGAGTAAAACGGGGCTGCGTGAAGATCTATGTATATCTTCACGCAGCAATCATCCCGATAGACTGCTCCTTTCAATCGGCAAGTTATCCAGAGGGATGACTTGTGTCGATGTCCGGCGTTGCTTGTGCAGAGCTGCTGGATCAGTGCAATCAAATCAAGGATGAGAGCTTATGTCTGGCAAACCACCAAAGATCAAACCTTCCCTCGGAAAAAATAACGACTCCAGCGCTGGGGGGGCCCATCGTCAGCTACGTACCAGCCCGCCCCACCCGTCGAATGTCTCGCATCAGGTAGCGCAATCTCCTCTTCTCATGTCGGCGACTGAAGCCGTAGCGCAGTCGGTCAGCGTGACCCCGATGACTTCCTACATGGGAGTTGCAATGGCTGCTTCGGCACCTGCGTTCCGGGACTACTGGGTACGTGCCTGGAACAATCTCGGTGAGGCCGACGCGTTGGGCATTCGGCTATGCAAGCAGCGTCAGTATGTCGCCGTTGCCGATGACTATTTCGTGCAAGTGGTCAAAGATGCCGAAAGCGGTCTGTACCGTGCCACGGTCGCCAGAGAACTCAATGCTTCCGGCCCGCTGATGAAGCTGGATGCCGAGGGCAAGTTCTGGCGTCCGGCGGACAACGATGACTTGCCCGGGCAGGTAGCAGTGGAACGAGCCAGGGAGTTGTCCGGTGAGGGGGAATTTCAGCAGGGGTCGATTCCCACGATAGACGAGCGTCTGGCCGAGCTGTACCCGACCATGACCGAGGAGGCCCGATCAACCATGCTTAGCGAGCGATTTAGCGGCGATCCGTTGCTCGCGGTGGCTCGCCTGGAGAAGGAATTCTCCACACTGGTGGAAGACCTTGGAGCGTGGGTGGCAGAAGTGCCGCCTCTCCACCCCGTCACGGGGCTGTCGCTGACAAAGACCGAGATTGAGTCTCAGCGAGCCCACAGAGAGTTTTTCGCACTGGAGTTACAAGCCAATTGGTCTCGCAAGGCAACAACCGTAAACCCTTACACCCCGTCAACGCTTGATTACGATCTGGATATGCTGGGAAGCCTGCCGCGTTTATCGGCTGACTTCAGTCATGTCCGTGAACTGAGTCTCTCCAGCACTTCGCCACTGAGTGGCAGCGCTTTTCTCGAAGCTTTTCCGGGCGTGCGGTATCTGATCCTCTCGGGTTTTGCGCTGAAAACGTTTCCCGTTGAAATTTTTCAAATGAGAGAACTGGCGACATTAACACTGGACAACTGCGACATTCGACTCTCCGAAGCAACCGTCGAAGGCCTCGCCCATATTGAAAACTTGACGCTTCTGGATTTAAGCGACAACCCGCTTGGCCTCGCGCCTGATATCAGTTTCATGCGGCGCCTGGACAGTCTCTATCTTTCGAATACAGGGCTGATCGAAGTTCCAGTCGGGCTGTTTGACATCGAGAGTCTCGCCTACGCAGATTTGGGGAGTAATGGAATCAAGAACTTGCCACTGGAATTGTTCGACGTGCCCGATGTTTGGGAAGTCAACTATAACTTTCGAAACAATCCGCTGGATGAAGATACCCTGCAACGAGTCACTGACTATATGAATGCCGCCGGTTTAGACAGAAAAGTCCTGATTCAAGTGGGTGGCGATGTCTGGGTGCCCCAACAGAATATAGTGTTCGATGGCGTGGACAGTGGGCTGGAGAGTTCCGACGAGGGCTGACTCATTGGCTGGCAACATGCTCGGGCCAGCGGACTGTGCAGGCTATTGGTCGCACCGCAAAAGGGGATCGAAAGGATTTTACAGTGTGTCAGGGACATGCTGACGCAACGCCCACTCCACATGCTCTCTAACCAACTCTGACGGATAATCCCGTCGCGCCTTCAATGCTTCCAGTACCGGAATCGTTGAAGGCGCATTGCCCAATCCCACCGCCAGATTCCTCAACCAACGCTCATACCCGGCTCGCCGCAACGGCGAACCTTCAGTGCTACCTAAAAATTTCTCTTCGTCCCACAAAAACAGCTCAGCCAATTCGGCATTGTCGAGATTGTGCCGCGGCTTGAAATCGCTTTCCCCGGAAGGCTTGGCGAAACGGTTCCACGGGCAGACGATCTGGCAGTCATCACAACCGAACACGCGATTGCCGATCAACGGACGCAGGTCTTCAGGGATGGCGCTTTTCAGTTCGATGGTCAGATAGGAAATGCAGCGCCGCGCGTCCAGCACATACGGGCCGACGAAGGCATTGGTCGGGCAGATATCCAGGCATGCTGTGCAGCGCCCGCAATGTTCGCTGCTGTGTGGTTCATCCACCGGCAATGGCAGATCAACGAACAATTCGCTGAGAAAGAAGTAACTGCCAGCCTTGCGATTCAGCACCAGAGTGTTTTTGCCGATCCAGCCCAGCCCGGCCTGTTCAGCGATGGCTTTTTCCAGTACCGGGGCGCTGTCGACAAACGCGCGAAAACCGAACGGGCCGATCTGCGCCTGAATCTTGTCGGCCAATTGCTGCACACGTTTACGGATCAATTTGTGGTAATCGCGGCCCAAGGCATAACGCGACACGTAGGCTTTTTCCGGTTGCGCGAGCATTTGCGCCATTTGCGTATCGCCCGGCAAGTAGTCCATGCGCAGCGAAACCACGCGCAAGGTGCCCGGCACCAGCTCTTCGGGGTGCGAGCGTTTGCTGCCATGGGCGCCCATGTAATCCATTTCGCCGTGGTAGCCGGCCTTGAGCCAGCGTGCGAGGTGCTGCTCATGCTCGGCCAGGTCCAGACCGCTGATGCCGACTTGCTGAAAGCCCAGCTCGCGGCCCCAATCCTTGATTGATTGGGCGAGGGCGGGCAGGTCTGTGGTGATAGCGGACATGAGACGAGAGAAACCGGAGCTGAGGTGCGTATAATTCTGCCAGACATCGGAGCCCGAAGACGCATGCCGCACACGAAAGATCAATTACCCGACGCGCTGTATGGTGCCGCGCAGGTGCGCGAGCTCGACGCACGGCTGATCGCCGCCGGTATGCCGGGCTTCGAATTGATGCAGCGCGCGGCGCATGCGACGTGGCGAGCGCTGGTGCGGCAATGGCCGTCGGCGACTGAACTGACGGTGCTGGCCGGGCATGGCAACAATGCCGGTGACGGTTATCTGGTCGCGACCATGGCGCAACGAGCCGGTTGGCAGGTGCGGGTGTTGGCAGTCGGCGATCCGCAGCGTTTGCAGAGCGATGCCGCACTGGCCCATGCCGAAGCGCTGAATGAAGGTGTCGCGGTGCAGGCCTGGCAGGCTGAAAGTGAATTGCGCGGGATCATTCTCGATGCCTTGCTCGGTACTGGGTTGAGCGGTGAAGTTCGCGAGCCTTACGTGTCGGCGATCAAAGCAATCAACACCCGCGGTTTGCCGGTAACCGCCGTCGATATCCCTTCAGGTCTAAGCGCCGACTCCGGGCATGTTCTGGGCGCCGCTGTGCAGGCTGATCTTACGGTGACCTTTATCGGGCTGAAAATCGGCCTGTTTACCGGGGACGCGGCGGATCATGTCGGCCAATTGGTATTTAACGATTTGCAGGCCAGCGCCGACATTTATCGTGACATTCCTGTCATCGCCCAACGGCTCAACACGGCTAATCTTCCAAGGTTGGCGGCGCGAGCCCCGACTTCGCACAAGGGCCGTTTCGGCCATGTGTTGCTGATCGGCGGCGATCACGGGTTTGGCGGGGCGATTTTGCTCAGCACGGAAACGGCCCTGCGCAGTGGCGCGGGTATGGTTTCGCTGGCGACCCGTCCTGAACACGTCCCGGCGGCGCTGACGCGAGTGCCGGAAGCCATGGCGCTCGGAACCTCGTCGGCCAATCAGTTGATGAGTTTGCTGGAGAAAGTTTCTGTACTGGTGGTTGGTCCGGGGTTGGGACAGGCTAGCTGGGGGCGGGCGCTGTTGTCAGCTGCCGCGAATGCCGCGCTGCCGCAAGTCTGGGACGCCGACGCATTGAACCTGCTGGCGAGCGGTTTCGTTGAGTTGCCCAAGGATTGCGTGATCACCCCGCATCCGGGCGAAGCCGCACGTCTGCTGGGAATCAGCACCGCTGAAGTGCAAGCGGATCGTCCGGCGGCGGCGCTGGCATTGAGCAAAAAATATACAGCGGTTGTGGTGTTGAAAGGCGCTGGCAGCCTGATCGCGCATCCCGATGGACGTCTGGCGTTGTGTCATCAGGGCCATCCGGCCATGGCCACCGCCGGACTCGGCGATGTGCTGGCCGGTTTGACCGGTGCATTGCTGGCGCAAGGCATGGACGGCTTCGATGCCGCGTGTCTGGCGGTCTGGCTGCACGCCAATGCCGGTCTGCAACAAGGAAAATTCGGCCGTGGGCTGGCGGCCAGTGATCTGATTCCAGCCATTCGTCAGTTGTTGGAGGAGCAAGCACCGTGTCTGAAGTAACCCTGTACCTGGCCGATGAACAGGCCATGAGCGACTTTGGCGCACGGATCGCCCGCGTGACCCAGGGCCATGGCCTGATTTTTCTCGAAGGCAACCTGGGGATGGGCAAAACCACGCTCTCACGGGGCATCATTCGCGGCTTGGGTCATGTCGGCGCGGTAAAAAGTCCGACCTTCACTTTGGTCGAACCTTACGAAATCGGTGACATCCGCGCTTTCCACTTCGATCTGTATCGACTGGTCGATCCGGAAGAACTGGAGTTTCTCGGCATCCGCGACTACTTCGAAGACGACGCGATGTGCCTGATCGAATGGCCCGATAAAGGTGCAGGCTTTTTGCCAAAGCCTGACCTGACCATTACCATTAGCCCGCAAGACAGCGGGCGTTCGCTGAAAATTTTATCCCAGGGCTCGCGTGGCGAGGCCTGGTGTGCCGCTTTGGCATTGGAATCCAATTAAATGATGGGGTTAGGTATGCGCTTTCGCGCGTTGGTGGCTGCCGCTGGACTGTTGTTGATGGCAGTAACCGTCAACGCTGTGGCCGATTCGAAGGTCAACAGCGTGCGCCTGTGGCGGGCGCCGGACAACACGCGACTGGTCTTCGACCTGAGCGGCCCGGTCCAGCACAGCGTCTTCACCCTGACCTCACCGGACCGGCTGGTGATCGACATCAACGGCGCCACCCTCGGTGCGCCGCTGAATGTACAGACCGCGAACACGCCGATCACCGCGATGCGCTCGGCCCAGCGCACGCCGACCGACCTGCGCGTGGTCATCGATCTGAAGAAAGCCGTCACCCCGAAAAGCTTCTCGCTGGCGCCAAACGCGCAGTACGGCAACCGTCTGGTGGTCGATCTGTTCGACAACCCGGCCGACGCCGCACCGCCGCCTGCGCCAACGCCGCAGGTGGCCACCGTGCCAGCGGTGCCAGTAACCCCGACCGAGCCTGCGATCAAGTTGCCGCCAGCCCCGGCCGGCAAGCGCGACATTATTGTGGTGATCGACGCCGGCCATGGTGGCGAAGACCCGGGTGCATCCGGCTCGCGTGGCCAGCGTGAGAAAGACGTGGTACTGCAGATCGCCCGTGAACTGCAGCGTCAGGTCAACGGCATGAAAGGCTTCCGTGCCGAGTTGACCCGTACCGGCGACTATTTCATCCCGTTGCGCGGCCGTACCGAAATCGCCCGCAAGAAGGGCGCCGACCTGTTCGTCTCGATTCATGCCGACGCTGCGCCATCCGCTGCAGCCTTCGGCGCCTCGGTGTTTGCCCTGTCTGATCGCGGCGCTACTTCCGAAACTGCTCGTTGGCTGGCCGACAGTGAAAACCGTTCCGACTTGATCGGTGGTGCCGGCAACGTCAGCCTCGACGACAAGGACCGCATGCTCGCGGGCGTATTGCTCGACCTGTCGATGACCGCCTCGCTGACTTCCAGCCTCAACGTCGGCCAGAAAGTCCTGACCAACATCGGCCGCGTCACGCCGCTGCACAAACAGCGTGTGGAACAGGCCGGGTTCATGGTGCTGAAATCGCCGGACATCCCGTCGATCCTGGTCGAAACCGGGTTTATCTCCAACGCCAACGAAGCGAACAAGCTCTCGGCATCAAGCCACCAGCAAGCGCTGGCGCGTTCGATCAGCAGCGGCGTGCGTCAGTTCTTCCAGCAGAATCCGCCACCGGGCACCTACATCGCCTGGCTGCGTGATTCCGGCAAGATCGCCCAGGGCCCGCGTGATCACCGTGTTGGCCCGGGGGAAACGCTGGCGATGATCGGCGTGCGCTATCAGGTGTCGCCGGCCACGCTGCGCGCCGCCAACAACCTGAAAAGCGATGAGCTGAAAGTCGGTCAGCACTTGACCATTCCTGGCACCGAACTGGCGTCCAAAGAATGAACGAAGTGCTGAACGCTGCTGCTCGCATTGAACTGCTCAGCCCACGGCTGGCGAACCAGATCGCCGCCGGTGAGGTGGTTGAACGCCCGGCCTCGGTGATCAAGGAGCTGTTGGAAAACAGCCTCGATTCCGGCGCCAAACGCATTGATGTCGACGTCGAGCAGGGTGGCGTCAAGCTGCTGCGGGTTCGTGACGATGGCAGCGGAATTTCCGCCGACGACCTGCCGCTGGCCCTGGCACGTCACGCCACCAGCAAGATTCGCAATCTGGAAGACCTTGAGCAGGTGATGAGTCTCGGTTTCCGTGGTGAAGCGCTGGCGTCGATCAGCTCCGTGGCGCGCCTGACGCTGACCTCGCGTACTCGCGATGCCGATCAAGCCTGGCAGGTGGAAACCGAAGGCCGCGACATGGCGCCTCGGGTTCAGCCAGCAGCGCATCCGGTCGGCACCTCGGTGGAAGTGCGTGACCTGTTTTTCAACACCCCCGCGCGGCGCAAATTCCTCAAGACCGAAAAAACCGAATTCGATCACCTGCAAGAAGTGATCAAACGTCTGGCACTGGCGCGTTTCGACGTGGCATTCCATCTGCGCCACAACGGCAAGACCATCCTCAGCCTGCACGAGGCCCACGATGATGCGGCCCGCGCCCGCCGTGTGGCGGCAATCTGCGGCTCAGGTTTCCTTGAGCAGGCGCTGCCGATCGAGATCGAACGCAATGGCCTGCATTTGTGGGGCTGGGTTGGATTGCCGACGTTCAACCGCAGTCAGGCGGATTTGCAGTATTTCTTTGTGAATGGCCGGGCGGTGCGCGACAAACTGGTGGCCCACGCGGTGCGTCAGGCCTATCGCGACGTGCTGTTCAACGGTCGCCATCCGACGTTTGCATTGTTCTTCGAGGTTGATCCGGCGGCGGTCGACGTCAACGTGCACCCGACCAAACACGAAGTGCGCTTCCGTGACGGGCGCATGGTGCATGACTTCCTTTATGGCACGTTGCACCGCGCGTTAGGCGATGTGCGGCCGGAAGACCAGTTGGCCGGGTCAGTGACCACCGCCGTCGTCCGCCCAACCGGCCTTGACGCCGGTGAGTTCGGCCCACAGGGCGAAATGCGTCTGGCGGCCAATGCCCTGCTGGAGCAACCGCAGGCGCAACCGGCGTTCAATACGTCGTCCGGTGCCAGTGCTGGCGGTGCTTATCAGTATCAATACACGCCGCGCCCACAATCGGCGGTGCCGCCGGCTGCCGAGGCTCAAGCCGCGTATCGCGAGTTTTTTGCGCCGTTGCCTGAGGCCAATGCCAACGCATTGCCGGCCGGCCAGGAAGACATTCCGCCGCTCGGCTACGCACTGGCGCAGCTCAAGGGCATCTACATCCTGTCCGAGAACGCCCAGGGGCTGGTGCTGGTCGATATGCATGCCGCCCACGAGCGGATCATGTACGAACGCCTGAAAATCGCCATGGCCAGCGAAGGCCTCAGTGGGCAGCCGTTGTTGGTGCCGGAATCGCTGGCGGTCAGCCAGCGTGAAGCCGATTGCGCTGAGGAGCATGCGACGTGGTTCCAGCGTCTGGGCTTCGAGTTGCAGCGTCTGGGCCCGGAAACCCTGGCAATCCGCCAGATTCCGGCGTTGTTGAAGCAAGCTGAAGCCAACCGTCTGGTCGGCGACGTACTGTCGGACCTGATGGAATACGGCACCAGCGACCGGATTCAGGCGCACCTCAACGAATTGCTCGGCACCATGGCCTGTCACGGCGCGATTCGCGCCAACCGGCGCCTGGCTCTGCCGGAAATGAACGGCCTGCTGCGTGACATGGAAAACACCGAGCGCAGCGGTCAATGCAACCATGGCCGACCGACCTGGACCCAATTGGGTCTGGACGATCTGGACAAACTGTTCTTGCGCGGTCGTTGATGAGTCAGCTCCCTCCAGCGATTTTCCTGATGGGCCCGACCGCTGCGGGCAAGACCGATCTGGCCATCGAACTGACCAAGGTGCTGCCGTGCGAGTTGATCAGTGTCGATTCGGCGCTGGTCTATCGCGGCATGGACATCGGCACGGCCAAGCCTTCGAAAGAATTGCTGGCCGAATTTCCGCACCGTCTGATCGATATTCTTGATCCTGCCGAAGCCTATTCAGCTGCAGATTTCCGTCGCGATGCCCTGCAAGCCATGGCCGAGATCACCGCACGCGGAAAAATTCCGCTGCTGGTCGGTGGCACGATGCTCTATTACAAGGCTCTGGTCGAAGGCCTGGCAGACATGCCCGCCGCCGACCCCGAAGTCCGCGCGCAGATCGAAGAAGAGGCTGCACGCCTTGGCTGGCAAGCCTTGCACGACCAATTGGCGGTCATCGACCCGGTGTCAGCGGCGCGGATTCACCCGAACGATCCGCAGCGCCTGAGTCGCGCGCTGGAAGTTTATCGGGTCAGTGGTCAAAGCATGACCGAGCTGCGCCTGCAACAATCTGCGCAAAGTACTGAAGCAGCCGCTTCGGGACTGCAACAATTGCCCTATACTGTCGCGAACTTGGCCATTGCCCCGGCAAATCGTCAGGTATTGCACGAGCGCATTAAACAAAGATTCACAAATATGTTGGAACAGGGGTTCATCGACGAGGTCGTAGCCCTGCGTAAAAGAAGTGACCTGCATTCGGGGTTGCCGTCTATACGTGCGGTAGGCTACCGCCAAGTCTGGGACTACCTGGATGGCAAGCTGACATTGGCCGAAATGCAGGAGCGCGGCATCATCGCCACGCGCCAATTGGCCAAACGCCAGTTCACCTGGCTGCGCAGCTGGGAAGATATACACTGGCTGGACAGTCTTGATTGCGACAATCTGCCACGCGCCTTGAAATACCTTGGGACCATCTCCATATTGAGCTGAGTCCTTGCAATTGCCGTCTATCCTTGGGGGTGTGACGGCCAAAGCCATCTGAATTACCTATTTTTTATTATTGAATCCTTAAAGGAGTGCGGCACATGTCAAAAGGGCATTCGCTACAAGACCCTTACTTGAATACTTTACGTAAAGAGAAAGTTGGGGTTTCCATCTACCTGGTCAACGGTATCAAACTGCAAGGCACGATCGAGTCGTTCGACCAGTTCGTGATCCTGCTGAAAAACACCGTGAGCCAGATGGTTTACAAACACGCTATCTCGACAGTAGTGCCGGTTCGTCCAATTCGTCTGCCTAGCGCAACCGAATCCGAAGCAGGTGACGCTGAGCCAGGTAACGCCTGATAGGAGTCTCCTTTGTTCTTTGAGCGCCACGGTGGTGGTGAACGAGTCATCCTCGTTCACTTGGATGGACAGGACCCTGAGGCGCGCGAAGATCCGCAGGAGTTTCAGGAATTGGCTAATTCGGCCGGCGCCGAGACCGTTGCGTTTTTTAACGTGCCGCGTCATCGGCCAACCGCCAAATACCTGATCGGCAGCGGCAAGGTCGAGGAACTGCGCGACCTGGTCAAGGCTGAAGAAGCCGATCTGGTGATTTTCAATCACATCCTCACGCCGAGTCAGGAACGTAACCTCGAACGTGTTTTCGAGTGTCGCGTGATCGACCGTACCGGCCTGATTCTCGATATTTTCGCCCAGCGCGCCCGTACCCATGAAGGCAAGCTCCAGGTCGAACTGGCCCAGCTTGACCACATGAGCACGCGGCTGGTTCGCGGCTGGACTCACCTTGAACGTCAGGGTGGCGGTATCGGCATGCGCGGTCCGGGTGAAACCCAACTGGAAACCGACCGCCGTTTGCTGCGGGTCCGCCTGCGCCAGATCAAGGGCCGGCTGGAGAAGGTGCGCAGCCAGCGCGAGCAATCGCGACGCGGTCGCTCCCGTGCGGACATTCCTACCGTGTCTCTGGTGGGCTACACCAACGCCGGCAAGTCCACACTCTTCAACAACGTGACGAAATCCGACGTCTACGCGGCCGACCAATTGTTCGCCACGCTGGACCCGACCCTGCGCCGTCTGGAACTGGACGACCTGGGGCCGATTGTCCTGGCGGACACGGTGGGCTTCATTCGTCACCTGCCGCACAAGCTGGTCGAGGCATTTCGGTCTACCCTCGAAGAATCGAGCAATTCCGATCTGCTGTTGCACGTGATCGATGCGGCCGAACCGGATCGCATGTTGCAGATCGAGCAGGTGATGGTGGTGCTGGGCGAGATTGGTGCCCAGGACTTGCCGATCCTCGAGGTCTATAACAAACTCGATTTGCTTGAAGGCGTTGAGCCACAAATCCAGCGCGACGAAAACGGCAAGCCCCAGCGGGTCTGGCTTTCGGCGCGTGACGGTAGTGGTCTGGAATTGCTTGAGCAAGCCATCGCCGAATTACTTGGCAGTGATTTGTTTATCGGTACCTTGCGCTTGCCGCAACGATTCGCCCGACTGCGTGCGCAGTTTTTCGAACTCGGTGCGGTGCAGAAAGAAGAGCATGACGAAGAAGGCATCAGTCTGCTGGCCGTTCGTTTGCCCCGTGTCGAGTTGAATCGACTGGTAAGCCGCGAAGGATTGCAGCCGATGGAATTCATCGAGCAACACACTTTGCAATAAAAGCCTGACAAAGCGGTTGTGCCGCAAAGGCAGGCATTCTGTAGCATTGGTCGGCGCGCCGTGGGTGCGTCTTTGCTTTATCAGATGGAGAGCGCTATGGCTTGGAATGAGCCGGGTGGCAACTCGAATAATCAGGATCCTTGGGGTGGCAAGCGCCGCAATAACGGCGACCGCAAGGGGCCACCGGATCTCGACGAGGCCTTCCGAAAGCTGCAGGAAAGCCTGAACGGGTTGTTCGGTGGTGGTAAGAAACGTGGTGATGACGGCGGTGGTTCGGGCAAGAGCAGTGGCGGCTTCGGCGGTCTGCTCGGCATCGGCCTCGTTGTGCTGGCGGCTGTCTGGCTGTACAGCGCGGTCTATGTGGTGGACGAGCAGGAGCAGGCCGTGGTGCTGCGTTTCGGCAAGTACTACGAGACTGTCGGCCCGGGCCTGAACATCTACTTCCCGCCGATCGACAAGAAGTACATGGAAAACGTCACGCGTGAGCGTGCCTACACCAAGCAGGGCCAGATGCTGACCGAAGACGAGAATATCGTCGAAGTGCCGCTGACCGTGCAGTACAAGATCAGCAATCTGCAGGACTTCGTGCTGAACGTTGATCAGCCGGAAATCAGCCTGCAGCACGCGACCGACAGCGCCCTGCGCCACGTGGTGGGTTCGACCGCCATGGACCAGGTGCTGACCGAAGGTCGTGAACTGATGGCCAGCGAAATCAAGGAGCGTCTGCAACGCTTCCTCGATACCTATCGCACCGGTATCACCGTCACTCAGGTCAACGTACAGAGCGCAGCGGCACCGCGTGAAGTGCAGGAAGCCTTTGACGACGTGATCCGCGCCCGTGAAGACGAGCAGCGTTCGCGCAACCAGGCTGAAACCTACGCCAACGGCGTCGTGCCGGAAGCCCGTGGTCAGGCCCAGCGCATACTCGAAGATGCCAACGGTTACCGTGACGAAACGGTCTCGCGCGCCAAGGGTGAAGCAGATCGCTTTACCAAACTGGTTGCCGAGTACCGCAAGGCACCTGAGGTTACCCGCCAGCGTCTGTACCTGGACACCATGCAGGAAGTCTTCAGCAACACCAGCAAGGTACTCGTGACCGGCAACAAAAACGGCCAGAGCAACCTGCTTTACCTGCCGTTGGACAAAATGATTCAGAACAGTTCAGGCAGCAATGCACCGGTCACCGGTTCGGCTGCCGCCAGCAACAACACGGACGTCACGCCGCATGTCACTGACCTGCCGCAGTCGCGCACAAGGGAGACCCGCTGATGAGCAATAAATCGCTGATCGCCCTGATCGTTGGCGTCGTTGTCGTGCTGGTGGGCTGGAACTGCTTCTACATCGTCGCTCAGACCGAGCGTGCGGTGCTGCTGCAATTCGGTCGTGTGGTTCAGGCCGATGTTCAGCCGGGTCTGCATGTGAAAGTGCCTTACGTTAACCAGGTGCGTAAATTCGACGCACGTCTGATGACGCTCGATGCACCGACGCAGCGCTTCCTGACCCTGGAAAAGAAAGCCGTGATGGTCGATGCCTACGCCAAGTGGCGAGTGAAAGATGCCGAGCGCTTCTACACCGCGACTTCCGGTCTGAAGCAAATCGCCGACGAGCGTCTGTCCCGTCGTCTGGAATCCGGTCTGCGTGACCAGTTCGGCAAGCGCACCCTGCACGAAGTGGTGTCGGGTGAGCGCGACGCACTGATGGCTGACATCACTGCTTCGCTGAACAAGATGGCGGAAAAAGAGCTGGGTATCGAAGTGGTCGATGTCCGGGTCAAGACCATCGACCTGCCGAAAGAAGTGAACCGCAGCGTGTTCGAACGTATGAGCACCGAGCGTGAGCGTGAAGCTCGCGAGCACCGCGCCAAGGGTAACGAGCTGGCGGAAGGCATCCGTGCTGACGCCGATCGTCAACGCCGCGTGCTGCTGGCTGAAGCCTATCGTGAATCCGAAGAGGTTCGCGGTGACGGTGATGCCCAGGCCGCTGCGATCTACTCCAAGGCCTACGGTCAGGATCAGGAGTTCTACAGTTTCTACCGTAGCCTGCGCGCCTACCGTGAAAGCTTCGCGAACAAATCCGACGTATTGGTCCTCGACCCAAGCAGCGACTTTTTCCACTACCTGGAAAAGGCCAAGCCTTGATACGCCGTTGACCTGAATCATTCCGCCCGGCGGCTAAAACCTCGGGCGGGGTGATCCTTTGGGAAAACGTGTGTATGATGCGGCAGCCGGGAAATTCCCGGCTTTTTTGCGTCTGCACGTTTGATTGCTGTTTTTTGTTGCAGGCATCGGGTTGAATGGCCCGAGAGTATTTCGAGGAAAGTGATGGGCGAAGCCAGTAACAGGCCTTTCGCCGCGTCGTTCATGCGCGTGCGTTTTGAACGGATCGGTCATTTTCTGCTTCACTCAAGGCTCGCCCGCAGGCTGGCCGCCCGGATCAAAGGGGAATGGCGTAATGGCAACGGTAGACCGCTGGCTGCTGCCAGATGGCATCGAAGAAGTACTGCCACCGGAAGCGGCGCGCATTGAAGTCGCGCGTCGTCAGGTGTTGGATCTGTTCCAGAGCTGGGGTTACGAGTTTGTCGTGACTCCCCATATCGAGTACCTGGAATCCCTGCTGACCGGCGCGGGCCAGGACCTGGATCTGCGTACCTTCAAGGTCATCGACCCGCAATCGGGCCGGCAGATGGGTTTCCGTGCCGACATCACGCCGCAAGTGGCGCGCATCGATGCGCACACCCTGCGGCGCGAAGGTCCGAGCCGTCTGTGCTACGCCGGCAGTGTGCTGCATGCTCAGCCGCGTGCACTGTCTTCCTCGCGCAGCCCGATCCAGTTGGGCGCCGAGTTGTACGGCGACGCCAGCCCGAGCAGCGACGTTGAAGTGATCAGCCTGATGCTGGCCATGCTGCAACTGGCCGACGTGCCGGATGTGCACATGGATCTTGGTCATGTCGGCATCTACCGTGGTCTGGCGCGTGCCGCCGGTCTGTCGGGTGAAGTCGAGCAGCAGTTGTTCGACGCGCTGCAACGCAAAGCCATCGACGAGGTCATTACCTTGACCGAAGGCCTGCCGGCCGATTTGTCCGGCATGCTGCGTGCGCTGGTTGATCTGTGCGGCGGCCGTGAAGTGCTGAGCGCTGCCCGTGAGCGTCTGGCCAATGCGCCGGCGCCGGTTCTGGCGGCACTGGAAGATTTGCTGGCGATCGCCGAGCGTCTGTCGGCGCGCTTCCCGGAGCTGCCGCTGTATTTCGATCTGGGCGAGTTGCGTGGCTACCACTACCACACCGGTGTGGTGTTCGCGGTATTCGTGCCGGGTGTTGGCCAGTCCATCGCTCAGGGCGGTCGTTACGACGACATCGGCGCGGATTTTGGTCGCGCACGTCCGGCAACTGGCTTTTCCACCGATTTGAAAACCCTGGTGACCCTGGGGCGTGCTGAGATCGAGCTACCGTCTGGCGGTATCTGGATGCCTGACAGTACGGATGCGGCACTCTGGCAGCAGGTTTGCCAGTTGCGCAGTGAGGGTCAGCGTGTCGTTCAGGCGTTGCCTGGACAACCTTTGGCCGCCGCCCGTGATGCGGACTGCGACCGGCAATTGATTCAGCAGAACGGGCTTTGGCAAGTATCGCCACTGGCTTCTTGAGTTTTCCTGCCGGCCATCGCCGGCACCAAGTTTGCGCGAATGAGGACAAGTGTTATGGGTAAGAATGTCGTAGTCCTGGGCACCCAATGGGGTGATGAGGGCAAAGGCAAGATCGTTGATCTGCTGACCGAACATGCTGCCGCCGTAGTGCGCTACCAAGGTGGCCACAACGCTGGCCACACGCTGGTGATCGACGGCGAGAAAACCGTCCTGCACCTGATCCCGTCGGGCGTGCTGCGCGAAGGCGTGCAGTGCCTGATCGGCAACGGCGTGGTGGTTGCACCAGACGCCCTGCTGCGCGAGATCACCAAGCTGGAAGAGAAAGGCGTACCAGTGCGTGAGCGTCTGCGTATCAGCCCGTCCTGCCCGCTGATCCTGTCCTTCCACGTGGCGCTGGACCAGGCCCGTGAAAAGGCCCGTGGCGAGCTGAAGATCGGTACCACCGGTCGCGGCATCGGCCCGGCGTACGAAGACAAGGTTGCTCGTCGTGGCCTGCGTGTTGGCGACCTGCTGAACATGCCGCGCTTCGAAGACAAGCTGCGTGAGCTGGTGGATTACCACAACTTCATGCTGGTCGGTTACTACAAAGAGCCGGCCATCGAGTTCGAAAAGACCCTGGCCGAGTGCAAGGAATACGCTGAGCTGCTGAAGCCGCTGATGCTCGACGTGACGGCTGAGCTGCACGACCTGCGTCGCGCCGGCAAAGACATCATGTTTGAAGGCGCCCAAGGTTCGTTGCTCGACATCGACCACGGTACCTACCCGTACGTGACCAGCTCCAACACCACCGCCGGTGGCGTGGCCACCGGTTCCGGCGTTGGCCCGATGTTCCTGGACTACATCCTGGGCATCACCAAGGCTTACACCACTCGCGTAGGTTCGGGTCCATTCCCGACTGAGCTGTTCGACGACGTCGGCGCACACCTGGCCAAACAAGGTCACGAGTTCGGCGCGACCACCGGCCGTGCCCGTCGTTGCGGCTGGTTCGACGCCGTTATTCTGCGTCGCGCTATCGATGTGAACAGCATCTCGGGCATCTGCCTGACCAAGCTGGACGTTCTCGACGGCCTGGAAACCATCAACATCTGCGTCGGCTACAAAGATGCGGACGGCAATGCTGTTGCCCCGACCGACGCTGACAGCTACGTAGGCCTGCAGCCTGTGTACGAAGAAGTGCCAGGCTGGACCGAATCGACCGTGGGTGCGAAAACCCTGGAAGAGCTGCCAGCTAACGCTCGTGCCTACATCAAACGCGTTGAAGAGTTGATCGGCGCGCCGATCGACATTATTTCGACGGGCCCGGATCGCAACGAAACCATCGTTCTGCGTCATCCGTTTGCTTGATAAGTCGTTGATGTAAAAACACAAAGGCCCCTTCATCGGGGCCTTTGTCGTTTATGCCTGTTGGACGGCATGACCTTTGCTGTGAATCTGTCTACAAGAGTGCCATCAAATTAATGGCGTCAGAAGTAGAGGGATTCACAGTGTCGGCCGTTCTCTCACTGTTACAAAGCCGTTTGTTGCGGCCCGTGTTCGTTACCCTTGGTATCGCCCTTTTGGTGCAGGTGTTGGTGGCCGTTGCCCTGACGCGGAGCACCGTCACCGCGCTGGAAGCTGATTTGGCGGTGCGCCTCGGCGCCGACAGCCAGAAACTCTCCGGCGAACTTGAGCAGGCGGGACGTGAAGTCACGTCGAGCCTCGATGCCTTGTCTGCCAGCACTCGTCAGCGCCTGACTGCCGGTCTGTCTTCGCGGCTGAAAGACGAGCAGGCGCAGTTGCGGGCGACGCTGGAAAAGGATCTGAAGGATTCGGCCAATGACATGGCGCAGTTGCTCGCCTCGGTGGCGCCGCGCGCCATGTGGGACAGCGACGTGCCGACCCTGTCCGAGTTCGCCCGCCGGGCCCAGCGCAACCCCAATGTGCTGTTCGTGGTCTACGACGACGCCACTGGCCAGCACCTGACCCGTTATCTCAACCGCGAAAACCCGATCAACAAGGCCTTGCTGGAAAAAGGCCAGGGCGAGCGTGCGCTGGATAAAGTGCTGGATGCGGCCAAGAACGATCCGTCGGTTTATTACCTTGAAGCCTCGATCAATCCCAACGGCGTGGAAATCGGCAAGGTGCTGATGGGCGTCTCCACAGCCTCGGTGGAAACCGATCTGGCGGCACTGGACAAGCGCTTCTCGGCGTTGATCGCCAGCAGTGATCAGTTGGTCGGCGATAGTCTCAAGGGCGCCGCAGGGGACAGTGCCAAAGCCATGCAGTCGCGCCTGCAATCAGCGCAGTCCACCGCAACCGAGATGAAATCCAATACCGCCAATACCGTTCAGGAAGCAGCAGCAACCTTGCGCTGGCGCATTGGCCTGGGCCTGGCGCTGGTCGGTTGTGGTGTGCTGTTGTTGCTGGCGGTAGTGTTGGGCCATCGCGTGGTCAATCGCCTGAAGATGCTCAACGCAGCGATGGATGACCTGGCGGCGGGCGAGGGCGATCTGACCAAGCGTGTGCAGATCAACAGCAAAGACGAAATCGGCGACATGGCCTCGGCGGTCAATCGCTTTGTGGATAAGTTGCAGCCGATCGTGCGTGAGGCGGGCGACGTTGCGCAGCGTACCGGCGTCGAGATTGGCGCGATGACCCTGCGCAATGCCGGTGCAGATGCGGCGGCCGGCATGCAGCGTGATGAGGTGGCGGAAAGCCTGCGAGCGCTGTCGCAAATGGCTGATGAGGCGCAGTCGGAAAGCCATGCAATGCAGGCTGCGTTGAAGCAGGTGGTGGATATTCGCCAGGCGACTGACGAAAACACTCGCACCTCCGCCAAGGTCGGCAGTCTGATCGAAGCGCTGGCGGGGCAGGTCGACACCGGGGCGAAAGTCATCGAGCGGCTGGCGCAGCAGAGCGAGCAGATTGAAGTGGTGCTGACGGTGATCCACGGGATCGCCGAGCAGACTAACCTGCTGGCGCTCAACGCGGCCATCGAAGCGGCGCGTGCCGGTGAAACCGGGCGCGGGTTTGCGGTGGTGGCGGACGAAGTGCGGGCGTTGGCGAGCAAGACACAAAGTTCTACCGGCGATATTCAGGCGCACATCGTCGCGTTGCAGCAGGGCGCGCGTGAGGCGGTCGAGGCGATCGGCCAGGCCGGGCGTCAGGCCAGCGAAGGGTTGCTGGTGTTGCGCGACAGCGCGCGCTTGCAGCAGTCAGTGCAGGCGTCGGTCGAGCAAGTGCATGCGGCGATAGGTCTGGCCACCCAGGCAGCGGCACATCAGGCGCAAGGTGCGCAGGCTGTGCGCGGGCGCGTCGAGACGATTCATGCGCAGGCCGAGAAAGCGGCGCAGGCGGTGGTGGAAACCACGGCAAGTGGCAAGGTGCTGGATGGCTTGGCGGCGCAGCTTAAGGCCAGCCTGGGGCAGTTCAGGGCTTGAGTTTGTCCGGGCTGGCCTCTTCGCGAGCAGGCTCGCTCCCACATTGGAATGCGTTTCTCTGTGGGAGCGAGCCTGCTCGCGAAAGCGGTATCAGCGGCTCAGATACATCCGCGTCGTCAGTAAATAAACCGGCAGTCCCGATACCAAAATCAACAACGCCGCATAAGGCGCCGCCGCGGCAAACTCGACATTCGCGGTATGCGCCCAAACCTCAGTCGCCAACGTGTTCAGCCCGGTCGGACTCAGCAGCAGCGTCGCCGTCAATTCCTTCATCGCATCCAGAAACACCAGTGCAAACGCCGCGCCCAATGCCGGGAAGATAATCGGCAGCGTCACCCGGCAAAAAGCCGTAAACGATGAAGCGCCCAGCGTGCGCGCAGCCTCTTCCAGCTGCGGCGCAGCTTTGTTCAGCGCTGTGCGAATCGGCGCCTGCGCCAGCGGTAAAAACAGCAGCGCGTAAGCAATCAGCAACAACCCCGAAGTCTGGTACAGCACCGGCACGTAATGCAGGGCGAAATACACCAGCGTCAACGCAATGACCAATCCTGGCAGGGCATGCAGCAGATACGGCAAGCGCTCGGCCCAGATCGCCAGTTGGCCTTTGTAACGCACCACCAGCAAACCGACCGGCACCGCCAGTACCAGACATAACGCCGCGCCGCCGAGCGACAGCGCCAGCGAGGACAGCAGTGCTTCGGTAATCGCTGCCACGGGGAATGCCGCCGAAGAACCCACCGCCAGCCAATACGCCAACATTCCCAGCGGAATCCCGCTGCCGACAATCGCCAGCAGCAGGCAATACAACTGACCGACCGCTGCCCAAGGCCCGAGCCGAACCTGCTCAGCCTGTCGCGCAGCACCTTGGCCGGTGCGCACATGCCGGCCTTTGCCGCGCACGCGCAGTTCCAGCCACAGCAGCACCAGACACAGGGCCAGCAATACGGCCGACAGCATCGCCGCGTTGGCGTTACTGAATTCCAGTTCGAATTGTTGATAGATCGCGGTGGTGAAGGTTTGCAGGCCGATGATCGACAGCGCGCCGAACTCCACCAGCATGTGCAAAGCAATTAGCAGCGAACCGGCCAGCAACGATGGCCAGAGCAGCGGCAAGGTGACGCGGAAGAACACGCCCCAGCGATTCTGTCCAAGGGTTCGCGCGGACTCTTCAAGGGAGGGATCGAGATTGCGCAGGGTTGCCGCTACCGGCAGAAAGATCAGCGGGTATTTCGACAGGCTCATCACCAGAATCGCCCCGCCAAGCCCTTCGAACTGCGCGCTCAAAGAGACCCAGGTGAAGCTGCTGACAAACGCCGGCACCGCGAACGGCAGGCACAGAATCACCCCCCACAGGCGTCGTCCCGGCAGATTGCTGCGCTCCAGCAGCCAGGCCAGCGACAGACCGATCACGCCGCACGCGAGGGTCACGCCAACCATCAATGCCAAGGTGTTGCGCAGCAGGCCGAACACATACGGGCGCCACAGCAAGTGCAGCGCCTCGGCCCAACCGGCCTGCCAGGCTTTGAGTCCGACATAGGCCAGCGGCAAAAGGCTCAGCACCACCAGCAGCAACACCGGCAGCACCAGCCAGATCGAAGGCCGCTTGCGTTTTGGCACGTAACCCCCGCGCGCGGCGGGGGCGGATAACGATGCGGCCATCAGTTCAAGCCAACTTCACGTTCCAGCTCCAGCGCTTCTTCGGCATTGCCCAGATCGGCTGGCGTTACGTTCGGCGCTTCCAGTTCGCTGAACGGCTTGAGTCCGCGATCCGATTCCATGCCTTTATGCAGCGGATACTCGGCGGTGGTCTGAGTGATCACGCGCTGGCCTTCTTCGCTGGCCATGTAGGCGAGGAATTGCTGGGCTTCTTTTGGATGCTTGCTGGATTTCAGCACGGCAGCGCTGGACACAGTGATCAGGCCGCCGACGTCACCACCCGTGAAGTAATGCAGTTTCGAGTCGAGTTTGCCTTTCTCGCGCTGCAGGGCGAACCAGTAATAGTTGTTCACCAGTACGGTGGCGACTTCGCCGTTTTCCACCGCTTTGAGGGCAACCATATTGTTGCTGTAGGTCTTGCCGAAGGCGCGCAGACCGGTTAGCCATTCTTCAGCAGCATCGCGACCGTGCATCTTGATGATCGCCACGGCCTGTTCCTGGAAGGCGCCGCTGGTCGGTACGAAGCCGACTTTGCCCTGCCACTGCGGATCGGAGAACTCCATCACCGATTTCGGCAGGTCTTTTTCGTCGACCAGTTTCGGGTTGTAGGCGACGACGCGAACGCGTGCAGTCACGCCGATCCAGGTGCCGTTACCGGCCACGTATTTTTCCGGAAGCACGGCCAACGTGGCGTCATCGGTCTTGGCCAGCAGGCCGAGTTCGCCGAGATTGTTCAGTGGCGGCGATTCTTCGGTGTAGATCACGTCGGCGGGAGAGCGGTCGCCTTCTTCGATGACCTGGCTGGCGAGCTGATTGCTGCTGCCCTTGCGCACATTGACGTGAATGCCGGTCTTGGCTTCGAAGGCTTTGGCGATCGCGTCGCCGACTTCCTTGTGCTGGCCGTTGTAGAGGGTCAGGGAAACCGCATCGGCAGCCTGGGTGAGGGGAGTGGCGAGCGCCAGGCCGAGGAAGGTGAAGGTCAAGCCTCGGCGCAGGGTATTTCGAAACGTCATTCGCAGGGTTCCTCACTGTCGCATTGCAAAAACTTGCAACAATGATAAACGATATTGTTTCTCAAGTGCGCCTTGCGGTGGGGCTGGCGTTTTGATAGGCGGGGTGGTGATAAAATTCTGGAAGCCAGAAACGCAAAAACCCGCTTTCGCGGGTTTTTGTGAAACTCAACGTCGTAACCTTGAGTTTGAATTGGTGCCCAGAAGAAGACTCGAACTTCCACGACCGTAAGGTCACCAGCACCTGAAGCTGGCGTGTCTACCAATTTCACCATCTGGGCAATCATCGCGAGCGTTGCCGCTGTTGATGTGGCGCACTATACGGAGCGCCTTTTGATCTGTAAACCCCTGATTTAATTTTAATAAATCAGTTTTAAGAAAACCCGGGCTTAGAATGCAAAAAACCCGCTTTCGCGGGTTTTGTGTGAGCCTTGAAACTGATCTAGTCTCAAACTCGAAATTGGTGCCCAGAAGAAGACTCGAACTTCCACGACCGTAAGGTCACCAGCACCTGAAGCTGGCGTGTCTACCAATTTCACCATCTGGGCAGTATCGGCAACGCTGTGCGTCGTCGATGGCGCGCACTATACGGAGCGTCTTTTTAACTGTAAACCCCTCTCAGCAAAAAACATGATTTTTTTTACCGGCGGTGGTCAAAACGGCTTTCAAGCAACGCTACAGCCCCGGATACGCGCCTTATAGAGTCGGAAATTTCCCGTTTCATGGCGCCTATGCCAAACTAACCCGCATATAGACAAGGTGAAAACTCTCTAATGGCCGATTGGCAGTCCCTCGATCCCGAGGCCGCTCGTGAAGCGGAAAAATATGAAAACCCTATTCCTAGCCGCGAACTGATCCTGGCGCATCTCGCCGATCGGGGTTCGCCTGCTGCCCGCGAGCAACTGGTCGAAGAGTTTGGTCTGACCACAGAAGACCAGATCGAAGCTCTGCGCCGCCGCCTTCGCGCCATGGAGCGCGACGCACAACTGATCTACACCCGTCGCGGTACGTACGCGCCGGTCGACAAGCTCGACCTGATCCTTGGCCGCATCAGTGGTCACCGTGACGGGTTCGGCTTCCTGGTGCCGGACGACGGCAGCGACGACCTGTTCATGAGCCCGGCGCAAATGCGTCTGGTATTCGACGGCGACCGTGCGCTGGCCCGTGTTTCCGGCCTCGACCGTCGCGGTCGCCGCGAAGGCGTGATCGTTGAAGTGGTTTCGCGTGCTCACGAAACCATCGTCGGTCGCTACTTCGAAGAGGGCGGCATCGGTTTCGTCGTTGCCGACAATCCGAAGATCCAGCAAGAAGTGCTGGTGACGCCGGGCCGCAACGCCAACGCGCAGATCGGTCAGTTCGTCGAGGTGAAAATCACCCACTGGCCGACGCCGCGCTTCCAGCCGCAAGGCGATGTGGTCGAAGTGGTCGGCAACTACATGGCGCCGGGCATGGAAATCGACGTTGCCCTGCGCACCTACGATATCCCGCACGTCTGGCCTGAAGCGGTTCTGAAAGAAGCCGCCAAGCTCAAGCCGGAAGTCGAAGAAAAAGACAAAGAGAAGCGCGTCGACCTGCGCCATCTGCCGTTCGTCACCATTGATGGCGAAGATGCCCGCGACTTCGACGACGCTGTTTATTGCGAAGCCAAACCGGGCAAGCTGCGCCTGTTCTCCGGCGGCTGGAAGTTGTACGTGGCGATTGCCGACGTTTCCAGTTACGTGAAGATCGGCTCGGCGCTGGATAACGAAGCGCAAGTGCGCGGCAATTCGGTGTACTTCCCCGAGCGCGTCGTGCCGATGTTGCCTGAGCAGTTGTCCAACGGCCTGTGCTCGCTGAACCCGCACGTCGATCGTCTGGCCATGGTTTGCGAGATGACCATCTCCAAGTCCGGCGAAATGACCGACTACTGCTTCTATGAAGCGGTGATCCATTCCCACGCTCGTCTGACTTACAACAAAGTCAGCGCGATGCTGGAAACGCCGAAAATCACCGAAGCGCGTCAGCTTCGCGGTGAGTACAACGACGTTCTGCCGCACCTCAAACAGCTTTATGCGCTGTACAAGGTGCTGCTGGCAGCTCGTCACGTACGTGGCGCGATCGATTTCGAAACGCAGGAAACCCGAATCATCTTCGGTACCGAGCGCAAGATTGCCGAAATCCGTCCGACCACCCGCAACGACGCGCACAAGCTGATCGAAGAATGCATGCTGGCGGCCAACGTGGCCACCGCCGAATTCCTCAAGAAGCACGAAATTCCTGCGCTGTACCGCGTCCACGATGGCCCGCCACCGGAGCGTCTGGAAAAATTGCGTGCGTTCCTTGGCGAACTCGGTCTGTCCCTGCACAAAGGCAAGGACGGCCCGTCGCCGAAGGACTACCAGGCCTTGCTGGCGAGTATCAAGGACCGTCCGGATTTCCACCTGATCCAGACCGTGATGCTGCGTTCGCTGAGCCAGGCGGTGTACAGCGCTGACAATCAGGGCCACTTTGGCCTGAATTACGAAGCCTATACCCACTTCACTTCGCCGATCCGTCGTTATCCGGACCTGCTGACGCACCGCGCGATCCGCAGCGTGATCCATTCGAAACAGGACACCCCGCACGTTCGTCGTGCCGGTGCGATGACCATTCCGAAGGCGCGCATTTACCCGTACGACGAAGCGGCACTGGAGCAACTCGGCGAGCAATGCTCGATGAGCGAGCGCCGTGCTGACGAAGCGACCCGCGACGTAGTGAACTGGCTCAAGTGCGAGTTCATGAAGGATCGCGTAGGCGAATCGTTCCCGGGCGTGATCACCGCAGTGACCGGTTTTGGTCTGTTCGTCGAACTGACCGATATCTACGTCGAAGGCCTGGTGCACGTCACCGCGCTGCCGGGCGATTACTACCACTTCGATCCTGTGCATCACCGTCTGGCGGGCGAGCGCACCGGTCGCAGCTTCCGCCTCGGCGATACCGTTGAAGTACGCGTGATGCGCGTTGACCTCGACGAACGCAAGATCGACTTCGAGATGGCCGAAAAAACCATCAGCGCGCCGATCGGTCGCAAAAAACGTGGCGCCGAAACCGCTGCGCCTGCTGCCAAGGCTTCGGAAGAAAAGGCTCCGGCAAAAACCGCCAGCCGTCGTCCGGTCAAGGAAAAGGCTGCCGAAGCCTATCGCCCTAGCGATGCCGTGGCGAAGAACGCCGAGCTGCGCAAAAGCCGTGAAATGAAGAAAGCGCTGCTTTCCGATGCCAAAAACGGTGGTAAAGCGGCGTCCGGGGGAAAGACCGGACGGTCGGCGCCTGAAAAGGCCTCCGGCGGCAAGCCAGCCAAACCGAGCAAACACCGTAAAGGCCCGCCAAAAGCGGGTTCGGCTCCAGCCAAAAGTGGCGGGGCACGTAAACCGAAGGCGAAGTCATGAGTCAGTTGGAAAAAATCTACGGCGTTCACGCGGTAGAAGCGTTGCTGCGTCACCACCCGAAACGCGTCAAGCAGATCTGGCTGGCGGAAAGCCGCAACGATCCGCGCGTGCAGACCCTGGTTGAACTGGCTAACGAAAATCGCGTTCAGGTCGGCCAGGCCGAACGTCGCGAAATGGATGCCTGGGTTGAAGGCGTGCATCAGGGTGTGGTCGCGGAAGTCAGCCCGAGCCAGGTCTGGGGCGAAGCCATGCTCGACGAGCTGCTCGATCGCACTGAAGGCGCGCCGCTGTTGTTGGTGCTCGACGGTGTGACCGACCCGCACAACCTCGGCGCTTGCCTGCGCTCGGCCGATGCGGCCGGTGCGCTGGCGGTGATCGTGCCGAAAGACAAGTCGGCAACTTTGACGCCGGTCGTGCGTAAGGTCGCTTGCGGCGCGGCGGAAGTGATTCCGTTGGTTGCGGTGACCAACCTCGCGCGTACGCTGGAAAAGCTTCAGCAGCGCGGTCTGTGGATTGTCGGTACGGCGGGTGAGGCCGAGGTCAGCATTTATGACCAGGATCTGACCGGGCCGACCATCCTGATCATGGGCGCCGAAGGCAAAGGCATGCGTCGCCTGACTCGCGAACACTGCGACTATCTGGTGAAGCTGCCGATGGCCGGTAGCGTCAGCAGTCTCAACGTCTCCGTAGCCACTGGCGTTTGCCTGTTTGAAGCACAGCGTCAGCGCGGCGCTAAAGCCAAGGCTGCCGCGAAGAAGTAGTCTTGAGCTGAAAGCGGTTCAAATGTGGGAGCGAGCCTGCTCGCGAAAGGGGTGTGTCAGACGACATTAATGTTGCCTGATGTATCGCATTCGCGAGCAGGCTCGCTCCCACAGTGTTTTGTGGTGTGGCATAAATGGGTGGTTGTTCAAATAATCACCAATTGCCTTGCACCTCTTCTGTCCCTTCTCTACAATTGCGCCCCTTGCTGTGACGGCAGGCACGCATGTGCCCCGCGCCAGCAAGTCCATAAGTGTCATTCACTCCTTGTCTGACCGTTTTTGAGCGGCAGGCTACAACCCGTAAGGAGCATTCATGCGTCATTACGAAATCATCTTTCTGGTCCACCCGGATCAGAGCGAGCAAGTCGGCGGCATGGTTGAGCGTTACACCAAGCTGATCGAAGAAGACGGCGGCAAAATCCACCGTCTGGAAGATTGGGGCCGTCGTCAACTGGCCTACGCAATCAACAATGTTCACAAGGCTCACTACGTGATGCTGAACGTTGAGTGCACTGGCAAGGCCCTGGCCGAGCTGGAAGACAACTTCCGCTACAACGATGCAGTGATCCGTAACCTGGTCATCCGTCGCGACGAAGCCGTAACTGGCCAGTCCGAGATGCTCAAGGCTGAAGAAAACCGCAGTGAGCGCCGTGAGCGTCGCGATCGTCCTGAGCACGAAGGCGCTGAAAGCGCTGAAGGCGAAGAGAACGACAGCGATAACGCTGACGAGTAATCCACGGACCTTATTAAGGAGCCTATCAAATGGCACGTTTCTTCCGTCGTCGTAAATTCTGCCGTTTCACCGCTGAAGACGTGAAAGAGATCGATTACAAAGATCTCAACACTCTGAAAGCCTACGTATCCGAGACCGGCAAAATCGTTCCAAGCCGCATCACCGGTACCAAAGCTCGTTATCAGCGTCAGCTGGCCACCGCTATCAAGCGCGCCCGCTTCCTGGCCCTGCTGGCCTACACCGACAGCCACGGCCGCTGAGACCGGGCAGTCGACAAGTAGCAAAGGATTGAATGCATGCGTGCCTTAGCTGAGTTCATCATGCGAGGCCGTATGCAGGCCACTCTCGTGGTGGCCGGATGTGCAACATTGCCGTTGTTGTATTGGTTGGGCGCTGCCGCGGGGAGCCTTGTGCTGCTGCGGCGCGGACTGACGGACGCCCTGGGTGTTCTGTCTCTGGGGCTGCTGCCGGCATTGATCTGGTGGCTGTATGCCGATGACCCACGGGCACTTCTGGTGCTGCTGGGGTCTTCGGGACTTGCGTTGGTTTTGCGCGCAAGTGAGTCCTGGGTTCGCACGCTGCTGGTCAGCGTAGTGATTGGAGTGGTGTTTTCAGTGGTGCTCGGGGCCGCGTTTGCGGCCCAGATCGAGATGCTCGCGCAGGCCTTGATAAAGGTCATGCCGGCGCTTCTTGGTGAGACTTACAAGCAATTGTCGGTCGATGAGCAAGCGCGTTTCGCGTCCCTGATTGCACCGGTCCTGACCGGACTGATTGCGGCTTTGTTGCAAATCGTCAGCGTGCTGAGCCTGATTGTCGGGCGGCATTGGCAGGCGTTGTTGTACAACCCGGGTGGTTTTGGTCGCGAGTTTCGCGCCATCCGGATCCCGCTGGGGCCGGCGATGTTACTGCTGGCGTTGATGCTTCTGGGCCCGAATCTCGGTGCACAGATGGCCATGTTGACGCCGTTGTGCAGTGTACCGCTGGTGTTCGCCGGACTTGCCCTGATTCACGGGCTGGTCGGGCAGAAGCGACTGGCCGGTTTCTGGCTGGTGGGGTTGTACGTCACGCTGCTGTTGTTCATGCAGCTGATCTATCCGTTGCTCGTGGTCCTGGCCATTGTCGACAGCCTGATTGATTTTCGCGGTCGTCACGTGTCGAAAGACACCGATAACGCGAACGGTGAAGGTTAAAAGTTAAGAGGATTTCCACATGCAACTGATCCTTCTGGAAAAAATCGCCAACCTGGGCAACCTGGGCGACAAAGTAAACGTTAAGGCCGGTTACGGCCGTAACTACCTGCTGCCTTTCGGCAAGGCTACCGCTGCGACCGCTGCCAACCTGGCTGCGTTCGAAGAGCGTCGTGCCGAGCTGGAAAAAGCTGCCGCAGACCGTAAAGCATCGGCTGAAAGCCGTGCTGCCCAACTGGCCGAGCTGGAAGTGACCATCACTGCCACCGCTGGCGACGAAGGCAAGCTGTTCGGTTCGATCGGTACTCACGACATCGCTGACGCACTGACCGCCTCCGGCGTTGAAGTTGCGAAAAGCGAAGTTCGTCTGCCGAACGGCACCATCCGCAACGTGGGTGAATTCGACGTGGCTGTGCACCTGCACGCCGAAGTTGAAGCCACCGTACGCGTTGTCGTGGTAGCAGCTTAAGCAACACTGATCGGCTGGCGGCTTGTCCGTCAGACGGTTAACATCGGGCACGATCCTGTTTACAGGTCGTGCCCTTTGTCTTTCTGAATTCCCCGTTTTTCCAAACAACACAAGTGGCCATGAACGATATCTCCGCTCCCGAGCAATACGATCTGCAAACCGCTGCCCTGAAGGTGCCGCCGCATTCCATCGAAGCCGAACAGGCTGTACTCGGTGGTCTGATGCTGGACAACAACGCCTGGGAACGCGTGCTCGATCAAGTCTCCGACGGCGATTTCTATCGACATGACCACCGTCTGATCTTCCGTGCGATCGCCAAGCTGGCCGATCAGAACATGCCAATCGACGTCGTGACCCTGTCCGAGCAACTGGACAAGGAAGGTCAGACTTCGCAAGTGGGTGGCCTCGGTTACCTCGGCGAGCTGGCAAAAAACACGCCGTCCGTCGCCAACATCAAGGCCTATGCGCAGATCGTTCGCGAACGAGCGACCTTGCGCCAGTTGATCGGCATCAGTACCGAGATCGCTGACAGCGCCTTCAATCCTGAAGGTCGTACTGCCGCCGAGATTCTTGATGAAGCCGAACGGCAGATCTTCCAGATTGCCGAGGCCCGGCCTAAAACCGGTGGCCCGGTAGGTGTGAACGATTTGCTGACCAAGGCCATCGACCGCATCGACACCTTGTTCAACACTGACAACGCCATCACTGGCCTGTCCACCGGCTACACCGACCTCGACGAGAAGACCAGCGGCCTGCAGCCGTCCGACTTGATCATCGTCGCCGGCCGTCCGTCGATGGGTAAAACCACCTTCGCGATGAACCTGGTGGAAAACGCCGTGTTGCGCAGCGAGAAGGCGGTTCTGGTGTACTCCCTCGAGATGCCAGGTGAATCGCTGATCATGCGTATGCTCTCCTCGCTGGGCCGCATCGACCAGACCAAAGTGCGTTCCGGTCAACTCGAAGACGATGACTGGCCGCGCCTGACCTCGGCAGTCAACCTGCTCAACGATCGCAAGCTGTTCATCGATGACACTGCCGGTATCAGCCCGTCGGAAATGCGTGCGCGGACCCGGCGTCTGGTGCGTGAACACGGCGACGTCGGCCTGATCATGATCGACTACCTGCAACTGATGCAGATCCCCGGTTCCAGCGGTGACAACCGTACCAACGAAATTTCCGAGATCTCGCGATCCCTGAAAGCGCTGGCCAAGGAATTCAACTGCCCGGTGGTGGCGCTGTCGCAGCTCAACCGCTCCCTGGAACAACGTCCGAACAAGCGTCCAGTGAACTCCGACTTGCGGGAATCCGGAGCGATCGAGCAGGACGCCGACGTGATCATGTTCGTGTATCGCGACGAGGTGTATCACCCCGAAACCGAGCACAAGGGCATCGCCGAAATCATCATCGGCAAGCAGCGTAACGGCCCGATCGGTTTTATCCGCCTGGCGTTTATCGGCAAGTACACCCGCTTCGAAAACCTCGCACCGGGCAGCTACAACTTCGACGACGACGAGTAAAGGCTGGCCGAATCCCGTCGGCCAGCACTCACCTCATTCAGTTACGAACGGGTGCCAGCGGCGTTTTCATCACTGCCGCTGGCCGTGTATTGCGCCAGTTCCTCGCGGCTCAGTTTGTCGATCAGGGCCGCCTCTTCAATCATCCACTCAGCCTGCATCGCTTTCGATTGGGCGTCGTAATCGGCGAACGACAATTCTTTTGCCTCAAATGACGCGTCGAGAGCCGCCTGCCGGTCCTGAAACGGCTGACGCTGAGTTTCGAAGGTTTCCTGATATTTATGGGTCAGGTATTTTTGCCAGAACTCCCTCGACACCAATGCCTGAAACTCCTCGACTGAATTATCCCGCGCAATGACCGTTTGATAAGCGTTTTCCAATTGCGTTTTGGAGACGCCGGCGAGATGCGAGAACCCCATTTTTTCCGGTTGCCCAGGCAACTGCAGGCGGTCTTTCAGGCCGTGGCGATAGAACAGCCTGATTTCGATTTCTTCCGGCACATGTGGCGGTGGCAGGTGCGCGGCCTCATGGGACGTTCTGGCCGCGGCAATTGCTGCTTCGCGTTGCGCGATGTCCGCCGAGGCGACTTTGTCGACCTCGTGCAAGCGGAACAAGGCCCTGGACAGCTTGAACAGTTCAGGCCCCTGAGTCTTGTCGCTGGCTCGGGCTACAGCGTTGTGCATCATTGATATGACTTCGAGGTTGGTAAAGGTAAACGCCGCCCGATCACAGCAGGCCGCTTCGCCTGCGCGATCGAACACGTCGTTGCGCAAGCGTTCGGACTGCGGCGTGTTTTCGGTGATGCTGTCGATCAGTCTCCAGACTCGTCCCTGAAGTTCGTGGTGACCGGTGGAGGTGTCCAGCAGGCGTTCCAGCGTGTTGAACAAACCGTCCGAGCGCGGTTGGTCGCGCAGGGTTTGCCATTGACGCCTGCGATCAGCCACTTGATTGTCGGAGAATCCCGCTGTCCAGCGCTTCATCGGATCATTCCTGATCCAGCGCAAGGGCGCAGGACGTACGATGGCTGTACTGATGATGTTCCTTGCGCCTGTCAGCGGTGTTCCGGCTGCTCTCAGGCGATTTTGGTATTGAAGCAGGCGGGCGTCTGTCGCGTCCGACAGTGGATTGTTCGAAATGTCGGTGATGTTGTTGATGCGCACCGTGTTGGCCAATTGATCATTCGGCGGCGCGATGACAGCGTCGGGAATTTCCGTGATGCGGTTGCTGTTCAGTTCGATGGTATCCAGCCGCGGCTGATGGATGAGGCCAGAGGGAAAGGTGTCGATCCCTGTGTGGGCCAGACTGACAGACCGCAGGTCGACGATCTGGCTCATATCCGGGACGATGCCCAGTTGCCGGTTTCCCTGCAGCTCCAAGGCTCGCAAGGTGGTGCGGCTTGCTAGAACGCGGGCAGTGTCGGCGGTGAGGGTGATGTGATTTCTTTCCAGAGACAGTCGCGTCAGGCCATGCATTTCGCCAATGGCCGGGGGGAGTTCGCGCAGTTGATTTAGTCCCAGATCCAGCCAGCGTATGTGGCGAAAGCGCGTCAGGAAACCCTCCGGAGACGTGCTCAGGTGCATATTGACGAGTTTGAGTGAGCCGACGTGAGTGAAGTCGACGTCTATGTCCGGCAGGCTTGGCAGCCGCAGATTGCTGAGATCGAGTTCCAGGCCGATGGGAGTACCGTCATGGGCGTGAGCTTGCGGCCCCTCTCTTCTCCAGCAACTGATGATCTTGTTGCTGGCCGTGACCCGATCTGCCCGGGTCTGCGCATTGAGCGCCAGCTGGTCGGCGCGAATATACCCGCCCAGATTGCCCCCTCCGGAAAAAACCCAATCGTCGAGCTGGCGTTTCAGTACTTTGAATTCTCGTTCGAGACTGCGCACCTTGATAACTACGGTGTCCGCGTCGAGGCTCCACAGGTATTCCCTGCACTGCTTCATGTTCTTGCCTGGAAACAGCCGTTGGTAACGCCGCGCAACGGAGTTGTCGCTATCGAAGTTGGTGTGAGTCAGCAGTTCGGGAGCAACTGCACTGACGCGCCGCCAAAAGTCATCGAACTTCTTCCCGTAACCGGCTGCAAAGCGGTTGCCATCGAGTTGGGTCGCGGCGTTGACCCGGGCGATCGCCAACAGTTGCTCCGCGGGTGGATCAAGGAAGGTCGGCGGTACTTCCTTCAAGCGATTGTTGCTTAGATCCACAATGATCAGATCGGGCTTGTCCTGCAATCCGCTCGGCCACTGCTCGATGCCTGTGTTATTGAGCAGCACCTGCCTCAGCCTGGACATACCGCTGAAATCCGGCGTCGAACCGAGGGCCGGATTGTTGCCCAGGTTGATCGCCTCGAGCTGGCTCAGGGTACTGAATATCGCCGCGCTGTCCTTCGTCAATTGCAGGCGATTATTGACCAGATCCAGGTTGACCAGGTTATGCATGGCAGAGATGGGGGCGGGCAGAGCTTCAAGCCCGCAATGATTGATCACCAAGCGTTCCAGATTGGGGAAAGCGGACAGGAAAATGTCGGCGTCGCCCGACCAGGCAGCGGTGTTGATAAACAGCGATTTGACATGACTGAAGTCGGCATTGAGCGGCGGCAGTGGCGCTTTGTTCAACGACAGCCTCAGCGTGTGCGTTGAATCCAGCCAACAGGCTCTGGTGATATCCGCGACACGGCGCGCCTGGATTCTGGCCGGTGTGTCTGCGCCTGACGAGTCGGCCTTGCTGCCGTTGACGTAGCTGTCAAGCTGAGCCTCCAGCGAGTCCAGCGCTGCGACTCGTCGTGCCAGTTGCGCTTTGCCGTCTTCATCCAGAGCGAGGAGAAATGCGCGCAACTGCTTTGGGTCTTTATTGGGGTAGACCCGCTGCGCGCTGGCTGTCTCGGGCATGTCGCTGGGGAGTCTGAATGCATCGGCGGCGGCGTTGTTGCCCAGCTCCGGTTGATCGGTTGCCACGCGTTGCCAAAACCCTTCAAGTTTTGTCCAGTAGCCGGGCGGGAACGGATTGCTCTCCAACAGTGTGACGATGTTGATTCGGGCGAGCGCTTCGAACTGATCGGCTGGCGGATTGAGGTTCGCCTCTGGGACCGCGGTCAGACGGTTGTTGCGCAAGTCCAGATGCGTCAGCCGGGTCTGGCTGAGCAGACCTGCTGGCCACTGATCCAATTGTGCGTTGCTCAGGTTCAGCGTCTTGAGGTTTGGCATCCCGGAGAAATCAGGTGATTTACCCAATGGGTTACCTGACAGGTCGAGGTGCTTGAGATTGCCCAGCGAGCTCAGTTCTGCCGCTGCTCGTTCATCAAGGGCGATACGGTTCGTACTCAGGTCCAGGCTGTGCAGGTTGGGCATCTGTGCAATGGCTGTCGGCACGGCACTTAGGGTTGATCCGCTGATATGCAGACCTTCCAGACCGGAGAAGTTGCCGAGCAATGTACTGGCGGAGTCTGACCAGGCGACCGATTGCAATGTCAGGTGGCGAACGTGGCTGAAATCCGCTTTCAGCGCCGGCAGTGGCCCGTTCCCGGCTTCGAGCCAGAGAATGTCGCCGCTCTGATGACGCCAGCAGCGCTTGAGACTTTGGGCGATCTGCTGCGCGTGGCTGGGCGAAACACTGGGGGGCGACACGCTGACGGATTGCCGCAGCCAGGCATCCAGTTCGATCTTGAGGGATTTGTAGGCGTTTTCGCGATGGCTCAAACCGCCGGTGACGTCATCTCCCAAGGACTCGATAAAGCGGCCGAGTTCTTCATCGGTGTGGTCCGGAAACAGTTTTTTTGCGCGCGATTGCGGACTGCGTAACCGGTTGAGCGCCTTAGACAGCCAGTCCCGTATTCCGGGGCCGGCAGAAGCATCTGTGCTATCGCTGCGCTTCATTCCTCCGGCCCCGGCCACGGTGGTCCCCACCCAGCCTTGTATGGCGTCGAAAACGATCGGTTCCGACCGGCCCGGGCGAGTCGCGACATACACGTTGGCGCTGTCGCTGGCGACGGGGTCGTCGCTGCGTACGATGCGCATCACGTTGGCCAGTGGGGTCGAGGCGTCCGGGTCGTGTAGAACCTGATAGGCATGGTTGTCGATCAACGCATACAGTTTGCCGTCGAGGCGATGGAGCCCATCGCTGTCGGGGTCTAAGTGGTTGAAAGCGAGCGGTGTGCGAAACGGTGCCAGACGGGTATCGCTCAGGGGAAAGGTGATCGGTTCGAAGTCGTCCAGCCTGTGCCACCGCCCACTGTCTGGATCGCGCAGCAGAGCGGGGCCGGAAGGCTTCGATTCGCTGGACAGCCTCGCCCGGAACAGACCGCTGTCGGCATCCTTGGCGACCTGCACGGTCCCGACATCGACCACGTCGACATAGGGGCGTCCTTTGTAGATCCTGAAACCCTCGGCATTCGCCGCCGGCAAGCCAACAGGTGCCATGACCCGGTAGTGCTCCAGCGGCGGATCGACAGGGCGCGCCGTTTCGGCGGGTGACGGGGAAGGGTGAACAGTGACCGTGGGCACCGGCGTAATCGCATCGAGGTCAGCGTCGTCCGTCGGCCGGAAGGTGCGTGGTGGCGGACCGATCTCGCTGAAGGTTTCAAAGCCCGGACGCACTGTCGTATCGGCGCGCGCAGGGGGCACGTCTGGCGAGGGTGTGGGTCGAACGTGTGTGTCGTTGGAGGGGGTGCCTTTGCCCGGCAATTTGATTGGCATTTCGTACTTTCCTTGTAGTCGCCAGCAACTCTCGCAGACCGGAGTTGCTGGCGTATTCGGCGTCATTGCCTGATTGGAGGTGTTAGCGGATCGCCGCTGTCGCGTCGCTGGCCAGAGCAAAAATCTTCCGTGCGGTCTTGCCATCGAAGGTCTGGCGCCAGATCGCGACATGCGGCAGGCCGGCCTGTTCGTCGCGGCGCTGGGACTCGATGCCGCGCCTGCTCTGTTCGAGGGTTTTCAGATGGCTGCCCCTGATGGTGAAATTCAGCGGCTCGCTGTCGTGTTTGTCGTAGTGAAAGTGCGCTTCCCATAACGGCGCATTGTCGGCGTGATCGCGGATCGAATAGACGTCGAGAAACGACTTGTCCCGGCCTTTGCCCAGCTGTTTGCGATCAACCGTTTTGACGGCACTCAGCTCAGCGTGATCGATCAGATAATTCAGCCGCAAAATGTCCAGCACGTCCTTGTTCTTGTACATCCGCACCAGCACGCTTTGGCCGTGTGCGGACAATGTGTCTGCGGCCGTTTGCAGGCGTTCGGCCAAGTTCTGGATCTCGGCATCCCCGGCCGCGCTTTCGAGGTTTTGCAGGCGGCGTGCCTGCTCGTTGAGCGGGTCGATGGCTTTTTCCAGGTCTTCAAGAATTTCCGTCGGATTGTCTTTAGCGGCTTCTCTGGCCCGCGCTTCGGCACTGTGCTTTTCAACATCAACCAATAAACGATTGGCCTCGGCGATCAGTTCCGGTCGCGGAGTGCTGACAATGGGCGGACGAACAGGCAGCCATTCACCGTGCCTTTTCTCGTATCGCTCGGCCGGGCCATTTGGTTTGAGCGGGTTGGAGACTTTGATGATGGTGCTGCCATCCGTGGCGGTTTCCGTCTCGCCGACGAGGATTCTCGAAGTGCCGTGCCGGCGGGTGCTGAACACTTTTCTCGGCGCTGCCGGGCGGGCTGTCGCGCTGTCGCCTGGTTGTTGTGGAAGGAAGTTGATGTCGATGTCTTGATCCCGGCTGGGGAGCTCGGCATTGCGATCAAACGTAGCCAGGAGCTCGTTCAGTCGTGTTTCGATTCTGCTCTCGATGGGGTCCGTCAGAGCGAGGATTTCTCTGGCGTACTCGGCTTTGACATGGTCTGCCAACAACCAGGCTTCAAAGCGGCCTCTGTCTCCTCGCAGGTGATCAAGGGTCAGCATCAACGCCAGCGGTTGCGTGCCTGCCGGTATGTTTTCCAGGTCGCCGGAGAACAGATCGATGGAGGAGAGCGAAGGCATGGTCGCGTTTGGCGAGTGGTCCGGCGTGCCCGCAAACAGGTGTACGTACAGACTCAACTTGTTGAAGTTGACACGCTCGGCCGTGGGCACTTCCTGGCTGAGTTCTTCAAGTCTGGGGGCCGCCCCGGGGGCCGCTTTTCTGATCTGCCCCATCACCGCATCCCGATCCTCCAGAAGCTTCAGTTTCTTGTTCAGGTGAGTGATCATCTTTTTGCAGGTTTCGGCGTTCAGCGTCTCGAACATCGGCGAGACCCGCAAATCCATCAGCGCCATGAGCCGGTTCAGGTAACTCACTCGATCGAGCCGGAAGGTGTGCAGTTCCTCCTTGAATGCGCCGCCGGCCTTTAGATGAACCATCCAGTCCTTGTTGTCGACGAGTGACTGGACGAAGTCCGTCTGCTTTTTGATGTGCTTGAGCAAATGGACTTCAATGGCGATCAAGGCTGCCGTCTGCGCTGAGCTGGCAGTGGGCAAAGCGCGTGCCTGACTGTAGAGGCTGTTATACCGGGCAGCTGACTCGACAAGTTCCTTGTGAACTGCAGCGAAGGGTGCATAGCGCTGCAACAGAATCGCCAGGTTTGCTTGAACCCTGTCCCCACGACGCATGCCCCCCATCAATCCAGTGGCAACAAATGCCCAGCTGTTTTGCGCGTCACGCGTGATGGCTCGTGATTCGCCGCTACGGCTGGCGTGATAGATATTTTCGCTGTCATTTGCCACGGGGTCTTTGGCGTTGACGATGCGCCATACCTTCTGCACTGGCGTAGATGCATCCGTATCGAGCATGACCTGATACGCATGGCCGTGGATAACCGTGTAGCGTTTGCCATCGTGTCGAAACAAGCCGTCGCCGTCGGGTGCGCTCGTGCTGAAATCCAGATCCGAGCGAAAGGCTTGCAGGTCGGGACCGGTCAGCGGCACGGTAGTAATTTGGCGATCATCAACGGCATGCCAAAGTCCGCTGTCGGCGTGGCGTAGCAGCATCGGGCCGGAAGGCAGTCGCTCGCTGGCCAGTCTGGCCCGATACAGGCCCGTGTCAGCGTCCACTGCGACCAGCACGATGCCGCCATCGACCATGTCGACATAGCGGCGGCCCTTGTGCGTCCTGAATCCGCTGGCGTCGACAGCAGGCAACGATGCCGACGCAGCCATTCGATAATGTTCGATCGGCTGCTGCGCGGGTACCTGGTTTTCAGCGTGAGGCGTTGCCGGTTGAATCTTGATGGGCGGGGCCGGGCTGATGGTGTCCGGGTCGTTATCCGAGCCTGTTTTACCCGGCCGCGCCGGCTCTGCGCCCCGGCTTGAGCCGACGCTGATCGTGCTGTCGAGGTGCGGCGTCGGTGTCTCCGGTGTTTGATTCGGACGCGTATGGACGTCGACCGAAACGGTGCCTTTGACGGGCGTTTTTGTAGCCATGGTTATCATCCTTGAATGGTTGTCCCCAGGCGTTGGCCCAGAGACAGGCGTCGTTGGGCTTCCTGCCTTCGGACAAGTTTGCTTGTTCAGTCGCGCTCCTGGTTCAGGTGGCCAGTTCGAAGATTCTCTGAGCGGTTCTGCTGTCGATATCCTCACGCCAGATTTTCACGTGCGTGCGTCCGGCCTGTTCGTCCCTGCGCTGGGACGACGTGCCAAGCCTGTTTTGCTGGCGAGTCTTGAGGTGACCGCGCTTTGCCTGAAAGTCCGCTAAAGGGCTGTCCTTCTGTGCGTAGTGGAAGTGCGCGTACCACAGCACCGTGCCGGACTGACTGTCGTTCAGCGTGTAGACGTCGAGAAATTCCTTTTTGTTGCCCTTGCCCAGCGGTATCCGGCTCTGCGTGCGAGTGGCGCTCAGATGCCCGTGGCGGATCAGATACGCCACGCGGTCGTTGCTCAGGTAGTCGGGGTCTTTGTAGAGCCGCACACGAATGTTTTCACCCTCCTGGAGCAGGCGCTGACTGTCGTGGTGCAGGCGTTGCACCAGCGCGGAGATGTCACTGGCGGCGGGATTTGGCGCTTGTTCGATTTGCCGGGCGAGATCGTCCAGTTCGTCGGCCCGGCCAGTCAGAAATTCGACGATACCGCTGGCGTTGCGTTTGGCCTTCTCATCGCGCCATGCGCTATTCAAATGCGCTTCGGATTGTTCCAGGTGCTGCCGCGCCTGAGCAGTCAGCGTCGACAGGTTTCTTTCTTGCCTGGCCATCTGCCGACGCCATTCGCCCTCCCGGCGTTCGTAGGTTTGCAGGACCTCTGTCGGGTCATGCGGGTTCATCACATCGATCAAGTCTTCACCCGCCGCCGTACGACGTGGCCGTCCGACCCGGATCTTGTAGATCCCGTGGTGCTTGCTGCGGAACATTTTTCTCGGTGCCGCCGCTTGCGGGCTCTGGCCCTGTGCCGGGATGAAATCGAAATCGATCGGTTGTTCGTGGGGTGGCAGCGCGGGAGTGGTTTCCTGCTCCTGATGGTAGCGATCCAGATGCTGTTCCAGCGTGTGCTCGAAATGTTCTATGGCTTCGATGATTTCACTGCGTGAGCTGGCGTGTTGCAGGCCGGGGGGCAGTGGCAGATTTTCGTACGAGGCTTTGACGGCCGACGTCTGATCCAGCAAGTCACTGAGCACTGAAATTCGCGCATGCTGGGGAATTTCCTTGAGCGCACGAAAGGCAAAGGTCACTTCACCGAAACAGAACGCAAGGTATCTGGCACTGGCATTGCTGATATCGACAGACGCATCCGCATCGACAAACAGGCGGCTTTTGGCGTAGATCCAGAAGGCAACATTTTCGTGCAGATCGATCGGATCGTAGACCGTGCCTTGCAAGTCCTCGGGTGACAGGCGCCACTTGTGCAAGAGTTCATCGGCGATTTCCTGACGCTTTTTGAGGATCTCCAGTTTGTTCGACAAATGGGCTGCCACGGCCGCGTGGTCGGCAACCGGGCCGCCGAAAATCGGCCCGTCCAGCAACTTTCGCGAATCGCTGGCGATCATCAGCTGGTTGTAGGTCAGCATGCGCCCCTTTTGCAGCACGATGATCTTTTCCCGGTAAGCGACACGCCCCAGGATCGAGACGATGCGTTCCTTTTCGTCGGTGTGCAGGTCGAGGGTTTTTTCCAGTAGCGCCAGCTCCCGCCGATGATGTTCTTCGAGGCGCGCCAAATGGGCGCGCTCACCTTCTTTGCCCTTCAACGCTTGCCAGTGGTGGTGCAACTGCTCTCCCGTGGTCATGGCCTGATTGAATTGCAGTTCCAGCGTCTGTAACTCGAACGTCAGGTCAGCCGCGCGCAGGGCATCCGCCTGATTCGCTCGTCGACGCATGCCTGCCGTGCCGCCCACCAGCGTCCCCACCCAGCCGCGCTGCTCATCAAAGACAATCGGCTCGGATCTTCCCGCACGTGTACCGACGTAAACGTTGGCAGGGTCGGCAGCCACGGGGTCTTCGGGGCGAACGATGCGCATGACCGGCAATGCTGGCGAGGAGGCGTCAAGGTCATGCAGCGCCTGGTAACTCTGATCGCCGATCACTGCGTAGAGTTTGCCGCCGTAACGATACAGTCGGTCCCGGCCGACCTGGACGCCGGTAAAGTCCAGATCGGTCGCAAAATCTTGCAGACGCGTGTCGGACAAGGGGAAGGTGATGCTTTTGCCGTCCTCCAGCGGATGCCAGAGCCCGCTCTCGCGGTCACGCATCAGCAGCGGCCCGGCAGGCGTCAGCTCGCTCGCCAGCCGGGCCCGGTAGAGACCCGATGGCGTATCCGTGACGACCTGCACAATGCCGCCGTTCGGTACATCCACGTAACGACGGCCCTTGAAGGTTCTGACGCCGTGCACATCGGGCGCCGGCAGGGACGCGGGCGCACTGATCCGGTACTGTTCAAGCGAAGGTTCCCGGGCTGACGGACGGATGGACGGAGCCGGGGCCGATGGGGTGATCCTGATCGACGGTGCCGGCCGGATCGCTTCCATATCGGCGCCTGTCGTGAGGGGGCCCGGCACGCGTACCGTGCCGGCCGACAGGGGAATCGTCGGATGCGGCACGTGGCCGCCCCTCGGGCTGCCGGGGCGTGGATGAACATCAACGGTGGTAGTGCCCCTGATGGGCGATTTCGGTGACATTTCTTCATCCTTGAAGGGTTGTCACATCAGCCGGCACAGGTGCCTGACTGATGAATGTTGGGTTAGAACGATGTTTTTCTGCCTGTTACGTGTTGTCGGGCATGCGCGACGCCGGTTGTAAGAGAAACCGACCATTGCCGTCGGAATTGGTCAAAATTTGTGCTATATTCCGCGCCCGCGATTTTTCACTTCAACACCGGTCGTCGACATGCAAGCAGCCAAGCCGTTATTTGACTATCCAAAATATTGGGCCGAATGTTTCGGGCCAGCGCCATTCCTGCCGATGAGCAGGGAGGAGATGGATCAGCTTGGCTGGGATTCGTGCGACATCATCATTGTTACCGGTGATGCCTACGTCGATCACCCGTCGTTCGGCATGGCGATCATCGGCCGGCTGCTGGAGTCGCAAGGCTTCCGCGTCGGGATCATCGCGCAGCCGAACTGGCAGTCCAAAGACGACTTCATGAAGCTCGGCGAGCCGAACCTGTTCTTCGGCGTTGCAGCGGGCAACATGGACTCGATGATCAACCGCTACACCGCGGACAAGAAAATCCGTTCCGACGACGCCTACACGCCGGGCGGCATGGCCGGCAAGCGTCCGGATCGCGCGAGCCTGGTCTACAGCCAGCGCTGCAAGGAAGCGTACAAGCACGTGCCGATCGTCCTTGGCGGCATCGAAGCTTCCCTGCGCCGCATCGCCCACTACGATTACTGGCAGGATCGTGTGCGTAACTCGATCCTGATCGACGCCAGCGCCGACATCCTGCTGTACGGCAACGCCGAACGCGCCATTGTCGAAGTCGCCCAGCGTCTGTCCTACGGTCACAAGATCGAAGACATCACCGACGTGCGCGGCACCGCGTTCATTCGTCGCGATACGCCGAAAGACTGGTACGAAGTGGACTCCACGCGTATCGATCGTCCGGGCAAGGTCGACAAGATCATCAACCCGTACGTGAACACCCAGGACACCCAGGCCTGCGCCATCGAGCAGGAAAAGGGACCGGTCGAAGATCCGCAGGAAGCCAAGGTCGTACAGATCCTGGCCAGCCCGCGCATGACCCGCGACAAGACCGTGATTCGTCTGCCATCGGTTGAGAAAGTGCGTGGCGACGCCGTTCTGTATGCCCACGCCAACCGCGTGCTGCACCTGGAAACCAACCCGGGCAATGCCCGTGCGCTGGTGCAGAAGCATGGCGAAGTCGACGTCTGGTTCAACCCGCCGCCGATTCCGATGACCACTGAAGAAATGGACTACGTGTTCGGCATGCCTTACGCGCGCGTTCCGCACCCGGCGTATGGCAAGGAGAAGATCCCGGCCTACGACATGATCCGTTTCTCGGTGAACATCATGCGTGGCTGCTTCGGTGGCTGCACCTTCTGCTCGATCACCGAGCACGAAGGCCGGATCATCCAGAACCGTTCCGAAGAGTCGATCATTCGCGAAATCGAAGAGATCCGCGACAAGGTGCCGGGCTTCACCGGCGTCATTTCCGACCTCGGCGGCCCGACTGCGAACATGTACCGCATCGCCTGCAAAACACCGGAAATCGAATCGGCGTGCCGCAAGCCGTCCTGCGTGTTCCCGGGCATCTGCCCGAACCTGAATACCGACCACTCGTCGCTGATTCAGCTGTACCGCAGCGCCCGTGCGTTGCCGGGTGTGAAGAAGATTCTGATCGCCTCCGGCCTGCGTTACGACCTCGCGGTCGAATCGCCGGAGTACGTCAAAGAGCTGGTGACCCACCACGTCGGTGGTTACCTGAAGATCGCCCCGGAACACACCGAGGAAGGTCCGCTCAACCAGATGATGAAACCGGGCATCGGCAGCTATGACAAGTTCAAGCGCATGTTCGAGAAGTACACCAAGGAAGCGGGCAAGGAGCAGTACCTGATTCCGTACTTCATCGCCGCCCACCCGGGCACCACCGACGAAGACATGATGAACCTCGCGCTGTGGCTCAAGGGCAACGGCTTCCGCGCTGACCAGGTGCAGGCGTTCTATCCGTCGCCGATGGCCACCGCCACCGCGATGTACCACTCGGGCAAGAACCCGCTGCGCAAGGTCACCTACAAGAGTGATGGCGTGACTATCGTCAAGAGCGAAGAGCAGCGTCGTCTGCACAAGGCGTTCTTGCGTTATCACGACCCGAAAGGCTGGCCGATGCTGCGTGAAGCGTTGATCCGCATGGGCCGTGGCGATCTGATTGGTTCGGGCAAGGATCAGTTGATCCCGACGCACCAGCCGGCTACCGACAGCTACCAGAGCGCCCGTCGCAAGAACTCGACGCCGGCCGGCAGCCATAAAGTGGCGAAGGAAGGCAAAGAGAAGACCACCAAGATCCTCACTCAGCACACCGGCCTGCCGCCGCGTGCCAGTGATGGTGGTAATCCGTGGGACAAGCGTGAGCAGGCCAAGGCCGCGGCGTTTGCCCGCAACCAGCAGGCGGCCAAGGAACGCAAGGACGCCGCGAAAGGCAAAGGGCCGAAGCCGACACGCAAGCCGGTGGTACCGCGCTAAACATCGCTTGAGCTGAACAGAACGCCAACCTTCGGGTTGGCGTTGTGCATTTCTGGGGCTGGATATTGGGTTGTCCGGGAGATCCATCCCCCTCACCCCAACCCTCTCCCCCATGGGGGGCGAGGGGGAAGGGAGCAGATCTCCATGCTTCTCAAAATCCGAGTTCGACTCAGGACTTTCACTTCGGCGTATCTCCAACAGCCACCCCGGTCAGTCCCCTTTTCCCCAGCGGACGAGGGGGAAGGGAGCAGATCTCCATGCTTCTCAAAATCCGAGTTCGACTCAGGACTTTCACGTCGGCGTATCTCCAAGATCCAACGCGGTCTGTCCCCTCTTTCCCAGCGGATGAGTGGGAAGGGAGCAGATCTCCATGCCTCTCAAAATCCGAGTTCGACTCAAGACTTTCACGTCGGCGTATCTCCAACATCCAACGCGGTCAGTCCCCTCTCCCTCCGGGAGAGGGCTAGGGTGAGGGGCTCTTCGCAACATTTACGTGCAATGAGCCCAAACCATTTCCCCGCATCGCCCGATTTTGGTGCTGTACTGCCCTAAGCATTCCGGGAAAGCGCCCAAGCCTGTGCATGGCATAAGTCTTGCGCGCTTTCGAATACGCTTAGGCTCGCAGGAGGCACGCCGTGTCGATTCATGTCGCATTGCATCACGTCACGCATTACCGCTACGACCGCGCTGTCGAACTCGGCCCGCAGATCGTTCGCCTGCGCCCGGCCGCCCACAGCCGCACGCGGATTCTGTCGTATGCGCTGAAAGTCTCGCCCGAGCAGCATTTCATCAACTGGCAGCAGGATCCGCAGGGCAACTACCTCGCCCGACTGGTGTTCCCCGAGAAAACCAATGAGTTGCGCATCGAGGTCGATCTGCTCGCCGAAATGGCGGTGTTCAATCCGTTCGACTTCTTCCTTGAACCCTACGCCGAGAAAATCCCCTTCGCCTACGCGGTCGATGAGCGCAAGGAGCTGGCGCCGTATCTCGAAACCCTGCCGCTGACGCCGAAATTCAAAGCCTATCTGGACGCCATCGACCGTAC
Source organism: Pseudomonas sp. P108 (assembly GCF_032613195.1). NCBI lineage: Bacteria > Pseudomonadati > Pseudomonadota > Gammaproteobacteria > Pseudomonadales > Pseudomonadaceae > Pseudomonas > Pseudomonas sp. P108. The sequence continues at coordinate 647,959 of NZ_CP126691.1, forward strand.
GCCATTACCAGCGGTGGATTTTCTCGTGGCGCTCAACCAGCGTCTGAGCGAAGACATCGGTTATCTGATCCGCATGGAGCCGGGCGTACAGACACCGGAACACACCCTCGAACATGCCTCCGGTTCCTGCCGGGATTCGGCATGGTTGCTGGTGCAATTGCTGCGCAACCTCGGCTTGGCCGCACGATTCGTCTCCGGCTACCTGATTCAACTGACCGCCGATGTGAAAAGCCTCGACGGCCCGTCCGGCACCGAAGTGGATTTCACCGACCTGCACGCCTGGTGCGAAGTGTATTTGCCGGGTGCCGGCTGGATCGGTCTGGATGCGACGTCAGGGCTGTTTGCCGGTGAAGGGCATATTCCGCTGGCCTGTAGTCCCGATCCATCTTCAGCGGCGCCGATCAGTGGCTTGGTCGAGCCTTGCGCGTGTGAGTTCAGCCATGAAATGTCGGTCGAGCGGATCTGGGAGGCGCCGCGCGTCACCAAGCCTTACACCGATGAGCAATGGCTGGCGATTCAGGCGCTCGGCCGGCAGATCGATGCCGACCTGCTGGCGGATGACGTACGCCTGACCATGGGCGGCGAGCCGACTTTCGTCTCCATCGATGATCCGGACGGCGCCGAGTGGAATACCGCCGCGTTGGGCGCGGATAAACGCCGGCTCTCCGCCGAACTGTTCCAGCGCATGCGCAAGCATTACGCGCCGAAAGGTCTGGTGCATTTTGGCCAGGGCAAGTGGTATCCCGGCGAGCAACTGCCGCGCTGGTCGCTCAATTGCTATTGGCGCCGCGACGGCGTGCCGATCTGGCACAACGACGCTTTGATCGCCGATGAGCAGCAGGATTACGGCGCCAATGGCGAATTGGCCGGGCGCTTTCTGGCCAGCGTCGCTGAACGCCTGAAGTTACCTACGCGTTTTGTCTTCCCGGCCTACGAAGACAATTTCTATTACCTATGGCGCGAGGGCACGTTGCCGAGCAATGTCAGCGCCGAAGATTCGCGTCTGGAAGAGCCGCTTGAGCGCGCACGCCTGCGCAAGGTCTTCAGTCAAGGCCTGAACAAAGTCATTGGCCAGGTGTTGCCGCTGGCGCGCACCGCCAAGGGCGACCAATGGCAGAGCGGGCGCTGGTATCTGCGTGATGATCACTGCCGTTTGGTGCCGGGAGATTCGCCGCTGGGCTATCGCTTGCCGCTGGGTTCGCAGCCTTGGGTGAAAGCCGCCGAGTATCCGTTTATCCATCAACAGGATCCGAATCAGGATTTCCCCGAGCTGCCGGATGCCGCGCAGCTCAACCGTCACAGCGAACCCGCGACGGTTGATGAACGCGTGCCGAAAATCGACGAATCTGCCGATTGGCTGACCCGCACTGCGTTCTGCGCTGAGGCCCGCGAAGGGCGTTTGTACTTGTTCATGCCGCCGCTGGAGCGGGTCGAGGATTATCTTGAACTGGTGGCGGCCATTGAAGCCACCGCCGAAGAACTGCATTGCCCGGTGTTGCTGGAAGGCTACGAGCCGCCGAGCGATCCACGTCTGAGCAATTTCCGCATCACCCCGGACCCGGGTGTGATCGAGGTGAATGTGCAGCCGTCGGCGACCTGGGACGAGTTGGTCGAGCGCACCGAGTTTCTCTATGAAGAGGCGCGCCAGACCCGCCTGACCACCGAGAAATTCATGATTGATGGCCGTCACACCGGCACCGGTGGCGGTAACCATTTTGTTCTCGGCGGTGCGACGCCGGCAGACTCACCGTTCCTGCGTCGCCCCGATCTGCTGCGCAGCCTGATCAGTTACTGGCACAACCATCCGTCGTTGTCGTATCTGTTTTCCGGATTGTTCATTGGCCCGACGTCGCAGGCGCCGCGTGTCGACGAGGCTCGCAATGACGCGCTGTACGAACTGGAAATCGCTTTCGCGCAGATGCCGGAACCGGGCGAGGAATGTGCGCCGTGGCTGGTCGATCGACTGCTGCGCAATTTGCTGATCGACGTCACCGGCAACACTCACCGTGCCGAGTTCTGCATCGACAAACTCTATTCGCCGGACGGCGCCACCGGACGTCTTGGCTTGCTGGAATTGCGCGCCTTTGAAATGCCCCCCCATGCGCGGATGAGTCTGGCCCAGCAGTTGCTGTTGCGGGCGTTGGTCGCACGGTTCTGGCGCGAACCTTATGCGCCGCCGAAACTGGCGCGCTGGGGCACCGAACTGCATGACCGTTTTCTGCTGCCGCACTTTATCGAGCAGGACTTCGCCGACGTCATCGTCGAACTGAACAACGCCGGTTATCCGCTGCGCGCGGAATGGTTTGCGGCGCATATGGAGTTTCGTTTTCCCAAGGTCGGCGATTATGCGGTCAACGGTATCGAACTGGAGTTGCGGCAGGCGCTGGAGCCGTGGCATGTCCTGGGCGAGGAGGGCGCGGCAGGCGGTACGGTGCGTTACGTCGATTCCTCGCTGGAGCGTTTGCAGGTCAAGCTCAAAGGCCTGCCGCCGCAGCGTTATCTGTTGACCTGTAACGGCATCGCAGTGCCGTTGCACCCTACCGGGCGCGTGGGCGAGTTCGTTGCCGGTGTGCGTTATCGCGCGTGGCAACCTTCCAACTGCCTGCAACCGACCATTCCCGTACACGCACCGCTGGTGTTCGACCTCCTCGACACCTGGATGGGCCGTTCGCTGGGCGGTTGTCAGTATCACGTCGCGCATCCCGGCGGGCGCAATTACGAGACGTTGCCGGTCAACGCCAACGAAGCGGAGAGCCGGCGTATGGCGCGGTTCTTCCGCGTCGGACATACGCCGGGGAAACTTCCTGTACCGAATGTAGAAATCAGTGACGAGCTGCCGATGACAATCGATTTGCGACGTTTCTAAGGCCTACGCGACACGCGGATTTTTCGTATATCCGCGCGTCATGTGCCTGCGTTAGTCTGACCGTTCCTTGCTGTCTGCCGAGCTTTCCATGCCTGACCTGCTAGACCGCTACCCGCTTACGGCGGGCACTTATCACGAACTGCTCGACGGCAGTGGCGCGGTGCGCCCGCATTGGCAGCGGCTGTTCGATCAGTTGCAGCGCAGCACGCCGGCACAACTGGTGCAGCGGCAAGCCTTGTTGGCGCGGCAGATTCAGGAAAACGGCGTCACTTATAACGTCTATGCCGACCCGAAAGGCGCGGATCGGCCATGGGAGCTGGATCTGTTGCCGCATGTGATTGCGGCGGATGAATGGCAGCAATTGTCGGCAGGCATCGCTCAGCGCGCGCGACTGCTCAACGCTGTGCTGGCGGATTTGTACGGGCCGCAGCGGTTGATCAGTGAAGGCTTGCTGCCCGCTGAACTGGTCTTCGGTCACAACAATTTTCTCTGGCCCTGCCAAGGCATCGTTCCCCCGGAAAACGCCTTCCTGCATCTTTTTGCGGTGGATCTGGCGCGCACTCCGGATGGGCGTTGGTGGGTGACTGCCGATCGCACACAAGCGCCATCGGGCGCCGGGTATGCCCTGGAAAACCGCACCATTGTGTCGCGTGCCTTTCCCGAGTTGTACCGGGATCTGAAGGTGCAGCATCTGGCCGGCTTCTTCCGCACATTGCAGGAAACCCTCGCGCGACAGGCGCCGTGTGACGATGACGCACCGCTGGTGGTGTTGCTCACGCCGGGTCGTTTCAACGAAAGCTATTTCGAACATCTGTATCTGGCTCGCCAGCTCGGTTACCCGTTGGTCGAGGGCGGTGACCTGACGGTGCGCGACGCCACGGTCTATCTGAAAACCCTCAGTGGCCTGCGTCGGGTACACGCGATCATGCGCCGTCTGGATGATGATTTCTGCGATCCGCTGGAACTGCGCACGGACTCTGCGCTGGGCGTGCCCGGGCTGCTCGAAGCGGTGCGTCAGGGCCGCGTACTGGTCGCCAACGCGCTGGGCAGTGGCGTGCTGGAGTCACCGGGACTGCTCGGGTTTCTGCCTAGAATCAATCAATACCTGTTCGGCGAAGAACTGCTTCTGCCGTCGATCGCGACGTGGTGGTGCGGCGAGGCGCCGGTATTGGCGCAAGCCCTGGAGAAACTTCCCGAGCTGCTGATCAAACCGGCCTTCCCCTCACAAAGCTTCGCACCTGTGTTCGGCCGTGATCTGAGTGAAAAACAGCGTCAGGCGCTTGCCGAGCGCATGCAGGCGCGCCCTTACGCCTATGTCGCGCAAGAATTGGCGCAGCTGTCGCATGCGCCGATCTGGCAGGCGGAAAACGGTCAACTGCAACCACGAGCAATCGGCATGCGCATGTACGCGGTGGCCAGTGGTGATGGTTATCGCGTGCTGCCCGGTGGCCTGACCCGGGTGGCCGCCGATGCCGATGCCGAAGTGGTGTCGATGCAGCGCGGCGGCGCGAGCAAAGACACCTGGGTGTTGGGCGATCGTCCGCCCAGCGGCGAACAGTGGAAGACTCAACGCAACGTCGGCGTCCACGATCTGGTGCGGCGCGACCCGTATCTGCCCTCACGGGTGGTGGAAAACCTGTTCTGGTTCGGCCGTTACTGCGAACGCTGTGATGACAGTGCGCGACTGCTGCGGATCATGCTCGCGCGGTATGTCGATGGCGATGACCCGCAAGCGCTACAGGCGGCGGTCGATCTCGGCGAGCGACTGACGCTGTTACCGGACGAAGGCGAATTGCCGGAGCGCTTGCTCGCAGCACTGCTCGGCGAGGACTGGTCGTTCAGCCTGCGCTCCAATCTGCAACGCTTGCAGTGGGCGGCCTCGCAGGTGCGTGGCAAGCTTTCGCGCGAGAACTGGCAGGCGCTGGTGGAGCTGCAGCGCGAGGCGATGGAACTGGACACCGACGAACCCGACTTCGGCGAGCTGCTGGATTTTCTCAATCGGTTGGTGATGTCGCTGGCAGCGCTGTCCGGTTTTGCCTTGGACGACATGACGCGCGACGAAGGCTGGCGCTTTCTGATGATCGGCCGGCGTATCGAGCGACTGCAGTTTCTCAGCAGCAGCCTCGCGGCGTTTCTGCGTGGCGCCGGTGCTTTCGATCAGGCGGGCCTGGAGTGGTTGCTGGAGTTGGGCAACAGCAGCATCACCTATCGCTCACGTTATCTGGCCGTGGCGCAATTGATTCCGGTGCTCGACCTGTTGCTGCTTGATGAACAAAACCCGCACGCGGTGTTGTTTCAGTTGAAATTGGTGACTCGTACGTTGAAACGTTTGAACGATGATTTCGGTGTGCCACGGGAAACGGGGCTGCCGCAACTGGTCGAGCGTCTGGCACGGTTCGATCTAGGCTGTCTGGAGAATCCATTGTTCGGGGAGTCCAGCGTCCGCGCCGCGCTCACTGGCCTTGCCGATCTGCTACAAGAGATTGCCGAGGCCAGTGGGCAAGTGTCGGATCGTCTGGCCCTGCGCCATTTCGCCCATGTCGATGACGTCAGCCAGCGCACGGTGTCCGTCTGATGAATGCTCGATACCAGATCTTCCACGACACCTGTTACCACTACGACAGCCCGGTGTCCCTGGCGCAGCAACTGGCGCACTTGTGGCCGCGAAAATGCGATTGGCAGCGCTGCACCGAACAGCAATTGCTCATCAGCCCGGACCCGACAGCGCGGCGCGATGAGCTGGATGTATTCGGCAATCCATTGACCCGACTGGCCTTTGAGCGGCCGCATGACGAATTGCAGGTCAATGCACAACTCAGCGTTGAAGTGCTGGCGCGGCCGACGCTGGACTTCAATCAGTCACCCGCCTGGGAGTTGACCCGCGATGCGCTGAGCTACAGCAGCCAGCCGTTGTCCGCTGAGTTGCTCGAAGCCTGTCGCTACCGGTTTCAGTCACCGTACGTGCATCTGAAACGCAGTTTCGTCGAGTTCTCGCAAAGCTGTTTCCCGGCGGGCCGCCCGTTGCTGTTGGGTGTGCAGGACTTGATGCAGAAGATCTTCAGCGAATTCACCTTCGATGCCGAGGCGACCCAAGTGGCGACACCACTGGTGGAGGTGCTGGAGCGGCGACGCGGGGTTTGTCAGGACTTCGCACACTTGATGCTGGCGTGCGTGCGTTCGCGAGGGCTGGCGGCGCGCTATGTCAGTGGTTACCTGCTGACGCAGCCGCCACCGGGACAACCACGCTTGATCGGCGCCGATGCGTCGCATGCCTGGGTTTCAGTGTTTTGTCCGGTGCTGGGCTGGGTGGACTTTGATCCGACCAACAATGTGCAGCCGGCGCTGGAACACATCACGCTGGCGTGGGGGCGGGATTTTTCCGATGTGTCACCGTTGCGCGGGGTGATACTCGGCGGCGGCAATCATGATCCGGAAGTGCGCGTTACCGTAATGCCACTGGATTAACGCCGATCAAACTGTAGGAGTGAGCCTGCTCGCGATAGCGGTGTGTCAGCGGCAAATATTTCAACTGACACACCGCTATCGCGAGCAGGCTCACTCCTACAAGGAAATTGGGGTGGTTCTGGGAAGGCTGTGAGGGCCGGCGGTGAAACCGCCAGCCCCGTCACAAATCCGCAGGGTCTGATTCGATGATCAAACCCGGTGGGGTTCAGGCGTCGGGTGCCTGATCTTTCGGTGTTTCAGTTGCTTCGGTTGCATCAACATCATCTTCCGTTGCCACTTCACCCTCAGGGTTCAGTGCTGCTTCTTCAGCGGTTTGTTTCTTGCGCTGAAGCTTTTCCTCTTTCTTCTGTTCCTTTGCCAGGTCTCGTTGACGTTTGGCGAAGGAGTAATTGGGTTTGGCCATGGGCGTTCCTCTTGGTCGAAGGTGAGGTTGAGCGGCGCGTATTCTGCCCTGTATCGGTGCCCGGCAGTTAGCCGGGTTTTTGGTCGACCCACTTGGGCGTGACGGTCGGCTTCCAGTTATCCAGGGCATCGAGCAGTGTTTGCGGCGATTCGCTCACTTGCAGCATGTCACGGTGTGGCGCACGAACGAAGCCTTCGCCGACGATATGGTCAAGAAATGCAGTGAGTTTGCTGTAGAAACCGTTCACTTCCAGCAGGCCCAACGGTTTGCCGTGGTAGCCGAGCTGGCCCCAGGTCCAGACTTCGAACAATTCTTCCAGCGTACCGAGGCCGCCGGGCAAGGCGATGAACGCATCGCTCAGTTCAGCCATACGCGCCTTGCGCGCGTGCATGCCGTCGACCACTTCCAGGCGTGTCAGGCTTTTGTGGCCGATTTCCTTGTCCATCAGGCTCTGCGGAATGATGCCGATCACTTCGCCGCCAGCGGCCAGCGCCGCGTCGGCGACAATGCCCATCAAACCCACAGCACCACCGCCGTAGACCAAGGTCAGCTTACGCTCGGCGAGGGCTCGGCCAAGGGCAATGGCGGCTTCGGTGTAAGCCGGATCAGTGCCTGCATTGGCACCGCAAAATACACATACGGATTTCAGAGACATGCCTTCCTCCTGGGTCAATCCGTCACAGGGTAATGGCTGGCACGCCTTGATCCAAGGCCTAAACTTCGCGTTCAGGCGATTCAAAGGTACCGCTGGCGCCACAGGCGTAAGCGGCGAGCAAACTGCACAACAGACCGTTAAAGAACATGACAGGCACTCCGTCTCAGTAGATGCGCCGATCATAGGGCCGGCCGGGGAATCTGGCCGTTAGATTGTCTCGATGAGTGTCATAGTCTGAAAGTTGTATACAATTTTTGACTCAAGTCATAGGAACTTGCGAAGATTTCAGGCAGTCTTTCCACCATTCGTGTTTTTGTTAACCCTGCCTTGGAGATTCACCATGTTTTCCAAAGTTGTTGCGGTATCCCTGCTGGCGCTGGCCAGCAGCCAATTGATGGCTGCCGAGTGTAAAACCACCGTTGACTCCACCGATCAGATGTCCTTCAACACCAAGGAAATCGTGATCGACAAGAGCTGCAAGACCTTCACCGTCGAACTGACCCACTCTGGCAGCCTGCCGAAGAACGTGATGGGCCATAACCTGGTAATCAGCAAAGACGCGGACATGCAGCCAATCGCCACCGCTGGCCTGGCCGCGGGTATCGACAAGAACTACCTGCCGGAAGGTGACGCGCGCATCATCGCTCACACCAAGATCATCGGCGCCAAGGAAACCGATTCGGTGACCTTTGACGTATCGAAGCTGGATGCCGCTGAAAAATACGGCTTCTTCTGCTCGTTCCCGGGCCACATCTCGATGATGAAAGGCACTGTCACCCTCAAGTAAATCCGGGTTCCGGTATTGCAAGAAACGCCGCTGCGCGATGATCGCCAGCGGCGTTTTTGCGTCCGGCGCAAAGCTACCGTTCGTCCGAATCAGGCGCCTACCTGTTATTTCTGACAGTAGACCACTCCTTCAAACTCGGGCTTACATGAGTCTTCTTTCCAGACGATTGCAAAGAGGATTTCCACATGAATGCCAAGAGCAAAAATTCGACCTTAGCCGACCTGAAAATCACTAGAGTGTTTTCAGGTGGGCAGGACGTTGTCGACGGCGGCACGATTTTTTCCGCAAGAGCCAACTTCACCGTCACCGGGCCTGTCGACGCCCGTCTGCAGCTCCTTATCGATGATGTGCCGAAATACAACGGCCAGACAAACAACGCGGGCGACCTGTCTTTTTTGATAGATGATCTTCCGGATGGGCGGCACGAATATCGGCTGGCCCATGAGGAGGAGCGCACCGATCCATTTATCTTGAATGCGGTTGCGACCAAACCCTTCATCGAAACGTTGAAAGATTCCAATGGGAATGTTGAGAACGGCGGCTCGACCGAAGATACCGATCTCAGCATCAATGGCTTGTGGAAGGAAGGTCAGATATGGATCTTGAACGGTGCTGCCGCTGAACCGATTGCCATGTTTCGCGTGGGCACTGACCGCACTTGGGGCGGCGATCTCAAGCTTGCAACGGGAAAAATCCATACGCTGAAAGCCAGAGCGGATGATCGATCGGTGTCCGACCTCTATACCGTGACCGTCGGCGAGGTCTCCGAAGGCGAGGTGAAGATCACTTCGCTGAAGGATTCGGAGGAGGGCGAGATCGAAGACGGTGATACTACCGCAGACACCACACTGACGATCACCGGCTCGGCGAAGGACGGCGAGGTCAAATTGCTGGATGGAGATAGCCCGACTCCGATTAAAACGTTTACGGCAGCGGATGGCACTTGGGGTGGCGAAATCGAGCTCACGGCGGGTAAAACCTATGTGCTGAAAGCCGAGGACGTAGACGGCAAACAATCCGAGACCCACACCGTGATTGTCAGCGAGGCGTCCGAAGGCGAGGTGAAGATCACTTCGCTGAAGGATTCGGAGGGGGGCGAGATCGAAGACGGTGAGACTACCGCAGACACCACACTGGCGATCACCGGCTCGGCGAAGGACGGCGAGGTCAAATTGCTGGATGGAGATAACCCGACTCCGATTAAAACGTTTACGGCAGCGGATGGCACTTGGGGTGGCGATATCGAGCTCACGGCGGGTAAAACCTATGTGCTGAAAGCCGAGGACGTAGACGGCAAACAATCCGAGACCCACACCGTGATTGTCAGCGAAGTGCCCGAAGTCGATTTAAGGATTACTTCGCTGACGGATTCGGAAAGGGAAGTAGAAAACGGTGGGAATACCGACGACACCACTCTGACAATCGGCGGCACGGCAAAAGACGGCGAGATCGAGTTGCTTGAGGGTGCTAACACGACGCCGATTGAAACGTTTACTGCGGCGAATGGCATCTGGGGTGGCGAGTTCGTCCTCGCAGCTGACGCAACCTATGTGCTGAAAGCCAAGGATGCAACTACAGAGTCTGAGACCTACACCGTGACTGTCAACGCGGCGCCCCCTGAAACTCGCGTGAAGCACTGATTGCGAGTCTGCGGATACCGCGGCGAAGCTGACGCAGGCAGCGATCTTTCGATTGTCATCCTCGAAACCGGGATCGCTGTCTGCGGCAGTTTTTGCCGTTTTTTACCCGCTCAGGGTGCGAACGGCATCACGCGTTTGTGATGAGTCTTGTTGTAGGTCGCGACGATGATGTCGAACGCTTCCCGGCGCACTGGCTCACCGTGCAGGAAAGCGTCGATCTCGGCGTACGTCACACCATGGGACGCTTCGTCCGGTTTGCCCGGCGACAGGTCTTCCAGATCCGCCGTCGGGACTTTCTCGACCAACGACTCCGGCGCGCCAAAGCTGCGCGCAATTGCGCGTACCTGATTCTTTACCAGGCCGCTGAGCGGTGCCAGATCACAAGCGCCGTCGCCGAACTTGGTGAAGAAGCCCATCACCGCTTCCGCCGCATGATCAGTGCCGATCACCAGACCATGCGCCGCGCCGGCGATGGTGTATTGGGCGACCATACGCATGCGTGCCTTGGTATTGCCGAGTACAAAGTCCACCGACACCGCGTGCTTGCCTTCAAACGCCGCCACTTCACTGGCCAGCGATTTCACCGCTGGGCCGATGTTGACCGTGTGGCGTTCGTCCGGGGCGATGAAATCCACCGAGGCCTGGGCGTCGTGCTCGTCGAACTGGGTTTCGTACGGCAGGCGCACCGCGATGAATTTGTAGCTGTTGTCGCCGGTCTGGTCGCGCAGTTCACGCATCGCGCGCTGGGCCAAGAGGCCTGCGGTCAGCGAATCGACGCCGCCGCTGATGCCCAGCACCAGTGTCTTGAGCCCCGAATTGACCAGGCAATCCTGAATAAAGGTAATCCGCCGGGCGACTTCGGCCTGCAGGGCCTTGTAGTCGGCGAATGGCGGTTGCACCTTGAGCTGCTCAGCAATCTCACGCTGTACGGCTTGCATGAATTCACTCCTTGCTAGATAGACTGGAATCGGCAGGAACCTGGAAAACGTGTCGCAAATAGGCAACAAAATTGGGGTCTTTGCAGTGGGACTTGCCTGGCTCGTCGGAGATCTTCGCCACCGGTTGGCCGTTGCAGGCAGTCATTTTAAGCACGATGCTCATCGGTTCGACACCCGGAATGTCACAGGTGAGGTTGGTGCCGATGCCGAAGCTGACGTTGATCCGACCGTGCAGCGCGCGGAAGATCTCCAGCGACTTGGGCAGGGTCAGGCTGTCGGAGAACACCAGGGTCTTGCTCATCGGGTCGATGCCGAGCCTGTGATAGTGGGCGATGCATTTTTCGCCCCACACCACAGGATCGCCGGAGTCGTGGCGCAGGCCGTCGAACAGCTTGGCGAAGAACAGGTCGAAATCGCCGAGGAAGGCATCGGTGGTGATGCAATCAGTCAGGGCGATCCCCAGCAAGCCGCGGTATTCGCGAACCCAGCAATCGAGTGCGGCGATCTGGCTGTCGATCAGCCGTGGACCGAGTTGCTGGTGGGCCATGATCCATTCGTGGGCCATGGTGCCCAGCGGTTTCATGTCCAGTTCGCGGGACAGGTGCACGTTGCTGGTGCCGACGAAGCGCCCGGGGAAGTCGTGTTTGAGCACGTTCACCACTTCAGCCTGCACGCCATACGAAAAGCGTCGACGGGTGCCGAAATCGGCAACTTGCAGTTGCGATAACTCATCGGCCGAAGCGTTGGCGGTCAGCCAGTCGAACTTGCGATAGAGCTGTTCGCGCGCCTGTTCCAACACGGTTTCGCGGTAGCGATAGCGGTTGCGCACTTCGCTGACGATCGCCAGCAACGGCACTTCGTAGAGGATTACGTGCAGCCACGGCCCGCGCAGACGGATGAACAGCTCGCCGTTTTCGATGCCGGTGTGCACATAGCGCAGGTTGAAGCGGAACAGCCCGAGGAAACGCAGGAAGTCCGGTTTGAGGAAGCTGATCCGCTCGAGAAAACTCAGTTGATCGGCGCTCAGGCTCAGCTCGGCCAGACGCTCGATCTGAAAACGGATCTCGGCCAGATACGGGCGCAGATCCTCGCTGTTGCGGCAACGGAACTCCCATTCGACTTCGACGTTGGGGTAGTTGTGCAGCACCGCCTGCATCATCGTCAGTTTGTAGAAGTCGGTGTCGAGCAGGTTCTGCACGATGCGATCGGCAAACACGCTCTCGCTCATAACGGGGTCTCCAGGTGCGCCGCGCCTGTGCGCGGTCTCATTCAATGGCGCTAGTGGCGCATATCAGGGACGAAGATTGCCAGCAGTTTTTTAAATCACCGCAGAACCCTTGTGGGAGCGAGCCTGCTCGCGAAGGCGTCATTTCAGTCAACATTGATGCTGAATGTGCCGGCCTCTTCGCGAGCAGGCTCGCTCCCACATTTTTCAATCGAGTCAAATTTCCGGGCTGTCGATCTGTTCGAGCATCCACTTCACAAAATCACGCACCTTCGGCACTTCCGCCGCATGCTCCGGGTACGCCAGGTAATAGGCATCAGTGCTGGGCATGGCATGCTCAAAGGGAATGACCAGTTTGCCGTCGGCCAATTCCTCTTCCACCAGAAATCGCGGCAACAACGCCACGCCACAGCCGACCTGCGCAGCACGTATGCACATATAAAAGGTTTCGAAGCGCGGCCCGTGGTAGCTGTGCTCGGTCTGGTAACCCTGGCTGTCGAACCAGTCGTGCCACGCCTGCGGGCGCGAGGCATTTTGCAGCAGCACCAGATCGGTCAATTGCGTCGGATCAGTAAACGGTGTGTCCGGCAGGCTGCCCGGCGCGCACACCGGCACCAGTTCTTCGCCGAACAGTTTCAGGCATTCAGTCCCTGGCCGTGAACCCTGACCGAAGTAGAACGCCAGATCACTGCGCCCTTGCAGCAGATCATCGGCTTCCTGCTCGTTGCACAAATCCAGATGGATCGAAGGATGGCGTAGCCGCCAGCCTTTCAAACGCGGCACCAGCCAGCGCGCGCCGAAGGTCGAGGGCGTCGATACGCGTAAGACTTCGGTCTCGCCGCCGTAGGAGCGCAGGTAATGGGTCGACATTTCCACTTGGGTGAGAATTTTTCGTACTTCAACCAAGTACAAATCCCCGGCCGGGGTCATCTGCAAACGCCGGCGTACGCGACGGAACAACAAATGCTGCAACAGCTCTTCAAGCTGCGCGACCTGTTTGCTCACCGCGCTCTGGGTCAGGTTCAGTTCCTCGGCGGCGCGGGTGAAGCTCAAGTGCCGGGTCACGGCCTCGAAGCACTGCAACGCGGTGATCGAGGGCAAGTGGCGTTTGTTCAGCATGGCCGATCCTTTTCTTGTCTTTCTAGCGCTGCATGAATAAACGGAATGATATCTCGCGTAAAGGTCGTTTGTTGCCTTGCCATTGTGACGCTACAACTAAAGGCCTGCCCGGTCGCGAAACAGTGGCCGCACACATTCAGTTTTTTGCTTGAGGAGTGACCCATGGTTGCCGCATTGCTTGATCGTCTTGGTGTGAACCCGGCCCTTTATCAGAACGGCAAAGTGCCGGTGCATTCGCCGATCGACGGCAGCCGAATTGCCGCCGTCAACTGGGAAGGCCCGGCCGAAGTCGAGCAGCACATCAGTCGCGCAGATCATGCGTTCGAGCAGTGGCGCAAGGTGCCGGCTCCGCGTCGTGGCGAGCTGGTGCGTCAATTCGGTGAAGTACTGCGCGAATACAAGGCTGATCTCGGCGAACTGGTTTCCTGGGAGGCTGGCAAGATCACCCAGGAAGGTCTCGGTGAAGTGCAGGAGATGATCGACATCTGCGATTTCGCCGTCGGCCTGTCCCGCCAGTTGTACGGTTTGACCATCGCCTCCGAGCGTCCGGGCCATCACATGCGTGAAACCTGGCATCCGCTGGGCGTGGTCGGGGTGATCAGCGCGTTCAACTTCCCGGTCGCGGTGTGGGCGTGGAACACCACGCTGGCGCTGGTCTGCGGCAACCCGGTGGTGTGGAAACCGTCGGAGAAAACCCCGCTGACCGCACTGGCCTGCCAGGCGCTGTTTGATCGTGTAGTGAAGAACTTCACCGACGCCCCAGCGAATCTTTGCCAGGTGATTATTGGTGGTCGCGACGCTGGCGAAGCCTTGGTCGATGATCCGCGTGTTGCGCTGATCAGCGCCACCGGCAGCACACGCATGGGTCGCGAAGTGGCGCCGAAAGTCGCCGCACGTTTCGCTCGCAGCATTCTGGAACTGGGCGGTAACAACGCGATGATCCTCGGCCCGAGCGCCGACCTCGACATGGCGGTACGCGCGATTCTGTTCAGCGCCGTCGGCACTGCCGGGCAGCGCTGCACCACCTTGCGCCGACTGATCGCGCATGAGTCGGTGAAAGAAGAAATCGTCACGCGTCTCAAGGCTGCCTACTCGAAAGTGCGCATCGGTAACCCGCTGGAAGGCAATCTGGTCGGCCCGTTGATCGACAAACACAGCTTCGAAAACATGCAGGACGCACTGGAGCAGGCGTTGAGCGAGGGTGGTCGGGTGTTTGGCGGCAAGCGTCAGCTCGAAGACCAATTCCCCAATGCCTATTACGTTTCGCCGGCCATCGTTGAAATGCCGGAGCAGAGCGACGTGGTCTGCAGCGAAACCTTCGCGCCGATTCTGTACGTGGTCGGTTACAGCGATTTCCAGGAAGCGCTGCGCCTGAATAACGCGGTGCCACAAGGCCTGTCGTCGTGCATCTTCACCACTGATGTACGCGAGGCCGAGCAGTTCATGTCGGCGATCGGCAGCGACTGCGGCATCGCCAACGTCAACATCGGCCCGAGCGGTGCCGAAATTGGCGGCGCGTTTGGTGGCGAGAAAGAAACCGGTGGTGGTCGTGAGTCGGGCTCCGATGCGTGGCGCGCGTACATGCGCCGACAGACCAACACCGTGAACTACTCGCTGGAGCTGCCGCTGGCGCAGGGCATTACCTTCGACTGACAAGTGGATATCCCCCTTGTGGGAGCGAGCCTGCTCGCGAATACCGTGGGTCAGTCGACTTAGATGTTGGCTGATATACCGCTTTCGTCGGAACGCCGCCCGGAGCAGGCTCGCTCCCACAGGGTATGCAGTGTTTGTTAGGTTTCTGTTGGAGTCTGGCAATGCCGTTACGCGAAGAGTGTCTGTGGGAAAAGCTCACGCCACAAAGGCCGGATAACACCGCGCTCAAAGGCGAAGTCAAAGTCGATGTCTGCGTGATCGGCGCCGGGTTCACCGGGTTGTCGGCGGCGCTGCATCTGTTGGAAAAAGGCAAAAGCGTCTGCGTGCTGGAAGCTCATCGCGCGGGGCACGGCGGTTCCGGACGTAACGTCGGGCTGGTCAACGCCGGCATGTGGATCCCGCCGGACGAGATCGAAGCCGGTTTCGGCGAAGCGGTGGGCAGTCAACTCAATCGCATGCTCGGGGCCGCGCCGGCACTGGTGTTCAGCCTTGTGGACAAGTACAACATCGATTGCCAGTTACGCCGCGAAGGCACGTTGCACATGGCGCACAACGCCAAGGGCGAGGCGGATCTGCGCAGTCGTGAACAGCAATGGAAACGCCGTGGTGCGCCGGTCGAATTGCTCACCGGCAAGGCCTGCGAGCAAGCCACCGGCACGCAAAAAATCGCTGCTGCGTTGCTCGACCGTCGCGCCGGCACGCTCAACCCGATGGCTTATGTCACCGGGCTGGCCAACGCGGTAAGCGGTCTCGGTGGGCAAATGTTCGATCATTCGCCGGTCACTCGCCTTGAGCGTCAGGGGGCGAACTGGTCAGTGCAGACCGAGCATGGTTCGGTGCTGGCCGAGCAAGTGGTGATCGCTTCCAACGCCTACACCGAAGGGGACTGGACCGAGCTTAAACGCAACTTCTTCCCCGGTTATTACTATCAGGTCGCCTCGGTGCCGCTCACCGAAGACGCCGCGCAGGAAATCCTCCCGGGCGGGCAGGGCTCGTGGGATACGCGTCAGGTCCTGAGCAGCATCCGCCGCGACAAAGAAGGGCGGTTATTGCTGGGTAGCCTGGGCAACGGCAATCAGAAACCGACGTGGTTTCTCAAGGCCTGGGCCGATCGCGTGCAGCAGCACTATTTCCCCAATCTGAAGCCGGTCGAATGGGAGTGCACCTGGACCGGGCGCATCGCATTCACCCCCGATCACCTCATGCGCCTGTTCGAACCGGCGCCGGGACTGGTGGCCGTCACCGGTTATAACGGCCGGGGCGTCACGACTGGCACCGTGGTCGGCAAAGCCTTCGCCGATTACTTGTGTCACGGCGACCCTCAAGCTTTGCCGATTCCCTTTGCACCGATGCAGCCCTTGGCGGGTGTGGGCTTGCGCAGTTGCCTGTACGAGGCCGGGTTCTCGCTGTATCACGCGGGCCAGTGCCTGCGCATCGTGATTTGAGTGTTGAAATATGTTGCCGGAAGCGGCGCTTTTCGATGCAGCGACTAGCCTGTAATGGTGCGGGTTGTAGCAGTCCCGCACCAGCAGTGTGCAGTTCGGTGACGCGGGCTGTTACAGGCTGGTTGCACGTCGTTTGGCGCCGCGGTTGCAATGATGGCGCGTGCGGGTTGCGCCTGAAAAAATAAATGGTTTCACCTTCCGCGGTTTAGACGGTTGCACGCCCAATGAAAATGGGAACGAAACAGTCGAAATAACAAGAAAGCAGCGACTTTTTGAAGAATAAAAAACCGATGGCACGGCCCTTGCTCTGAGCATTCAGTGAAGTGAAGTCGCAGTGCCAACTAAAAAAAACCTTGGAGCACCACCTCATGTCCCAGACGTTTTACAAGAAAGGCTTTCTGGCCCTCGCAGTGGCTACTGCGTTGGGTGTTTCTGCGTTTGCTCAAGCTGATGTGAAAATCGGTGTAGCGGGTCCAATGACTGGCGCCAACGCGGCATTTGGCGAGCAGTACATGAAGGGTGCACAGGCGGCGGCTGACGCGGTGAACGCGGCTGGCGGCGTCAACGGGGAAAAAATCGTACTGGTCAAGGGCGATGACGCCTGCGAGCCGAAACAGGCCGTGACGGTCGCCAAGGACCTCACCAACCAGAAAGTCGCCGGCGTGGTCGGTCACTTCTGCTCCTCTTCGACCATTCCAGCGTCGGAAATCTATGACGAAGCCGGGATCATCGCGATCACTCCGGGTTCGACCAACCCGCAAGTCACTGAACGTGGCCTCAGCGCCATGTTCCGTATGTGCGGGCGTGACGACCAGCAAGGCATCGTGGCCGGCGACTACATCGTCGACGTGCTCAAGGGCAAGAAAGTCGTCGTACTGCACGATAAGGACACCTACGGCCAAGGCCTGGCGGATGCCACCAAGGCACAACTGGTCAAGCGCGGCGTAACGCCTGTGTTGTACGAAGGCCTGACCCGTGGTGAAAAAGACTTCAGCACCATCGTCACCAAGATCCGTGGCGCCGGCGCCGACGTCGTCTACTTCGGCGGTCTGCACCCGGAGGCCGGCCCGCTGGTTCGCCAACTGCGTGAACAAGGCCTGAAAGACGTCAAGTTCATGTCCGATGACGGCATCGTGACTGACGAACTGGTGACCACCGCCGGTGGCCCGCAATTCACCGATGGCGTGCTGATGACCTTCGGCGCCGACCCGCGTCTGTTGCCAGAGAGCAAGACCGTAGTGGACGCATTCCGCAAGGCCGGTACCGAGCCTGAGGGCTACACCCTGTATGCCTACGCTTCGGTGCAGACCCTGGCTGCCGCGTTCAACGGCGCGAAGTCCAACAAGGGCGAAGAGGCTGCGGCCTGGCTGAAGAAAAATCCGGTGAAAACCGTCATGGGCGAAAAAACCTGGGACTCCAAGGGCGACCTGAAAGTCTCCGACTACGTGGTTTACCAGTGGGACAAGGATGGCAAATATCACCAGCTGGAAAAACAGAAGTAAGGGCTGACGCGATCGGCTGATCCCACGGTTCCTTTGTAGGAGTGAGCCTGCTCGCGATGACGGAGTTACAGGCAACACATGTGTTGAATGTTAATCCGCTATCGCGAGCAGGCTCACTCCTACAGGGGGCGGTGGTGACGGGTGGATCGTGGCTGACATTGCTCCGACGTAAATCTGTATTTTTCCTAGAAGAGCCGCACATCAAAGGTGTGCAGGTTCTCACTGCGTGAGATTGCGTTATGGATGGTATTTTCCTGCAGCAACTGGTCAACGGCCTGACCCTCGGGTCGGTCTATGGCCTGATCGCCATCGGCTACACAATGGTCTACGGCATCATCGGCATGATCAACTTCGCCCACGGCGAGGTTTACATGATTTCTGCTTACCTGGCGGCAATCAGTCTGGCTCTGCTGGCTTACTTCGGTATCGAATCTTTCCCGCTGCTGATGCTCGGCACACTGATCTTCACCATCGTCGTCACGGCGGTGTATGGCTGGGTCATTGAACGAGTCGCCTACAAACCCCTGCGCAACTCCACCCGACTGGCACCACTGATCAGCGCCATCGGCATTTCCCTGATCCTGCAAAACTACGCACAGATCGCTCAAGGCGCCAAACAACAGGGCGTGCCAACCCTGCTGAGCGGTGCGTGGCGTGTCGACATCGGTACCGGTTTCGTGCAACTGACCTACACCAAAGTTTTCATTCTGGTGGCCGCGTTCGTCGGCATGGGCCTGCTGACCTACATCATCAAGTACACCAAGCTCGGACGCATGTGCCGTGCGACCCAGCAAGACCGCAAGATGGCTTCGATCCTCGGCATCAACACCGATCGGGTCATTTCCTATGTGTTCATCATCGGTGCAGCCATGGCGGCGCTGGCCGGCGTGCTGATCACCATGAACTACGGCACTTTCGACTTCTATGCCGGCTTCATTATCGGCATCAAGGCGTTCACCGCGGCGGTGCTTGGCGGGATTGGTTCACTGCCCGGGGCAATGCTCGGCGGGATCATCCTCGGCATTTCCGAGTCGCTGTTCTCCGGTCTGGTCAACTCCGACTACAAAGACGTGTTCAGCTTCTCGCTGCTCGTACTTGTTCTGGTCTTCCGGCCGCAGGGCCTGTTGGGCCGTCCTCTTGTGTCGAAGGTGTAAGCGATGTCTTCAACCACTCAAAAATCCATCGATATCAAAAAAAGCCTGGTTGAGGCGATTCTTGCCGGCCTGATTGCCCTGATCGTTTTCGGCCCGATTGTCGGCGTTGTGCTCGAGGGTTACAGCTTCAACCTCGAACCGACCCGCGTGGCCTGGATCATCGGCATTGTCATGATTGGCCGCTTTGCCCTCAGCCTGTTCCTGCAAACGCCCAAGGGCCTGAAAATTCTCGACGGATTCGAGAGCACCGGTTCCGGTGTGCATGTGCTGCCGGCCGATCACAAATCCTCGCTGCGCTGGATCATCCCGCTGCTGATTGTGCTGGCCGTCATCGTGCCATTTGTCTCCAATTCCTATCTGCTGGGCGTGGTCATCCTCGGGTTGATCTACGTGTTGCTGGGGCTGGGGCTGAACATCGTGGTCGGTCTGGCCGGTCTGCTCGACCTTGGTTATGTGGCGTTCTACGCCATCGGTGCCTACGGTCTGGCGCTCGGTTATCAGTATCTCGGTCTGGGTTTCTGGACGGTGTTGCCGCTGGCGGCGATCACTGCCGGGCTGGCCGGGTGCATCCTCGGTTTCCCGGTGTTGCGTCTGCACGGCGACTACCTGGCGATCGTGACCCTGGGCTTCGGTGAAATCATTCGCCTGGTCCTCAATAACTGGTTGTCCCTGACTGGCGGCCCGAACGGCATGCCGGCGCCGCTGCCGACGTTCTTCGGTCTGGAGTTCGGCAAACGGGCGAAGGATGGCGGGGTGCCGTTTCATGAGTTCTTCGGTATCGCCTACAACCCGGACGTAAAGTACTACTTCATCTACGCGGTGTTGTTCCTCGTGGTGCTGGCCGTGCTGTACATCAAGCATCGTCTGGTGAAGATGCCGGTCGGTCGCGCCTGGGAAGCCTTGCGTGAAGATGAGATCGCCTGCCGCTCGATGGGCCTCAACCACGTGCTGGTCAAGCTTTCGGCGTTCACCATCGGTGCGTCGACCGCAGGTCTCGCCGGTGTGTTCTTCGCGACCTACCAAGGCTTCGTCAACCCGACCTCGTTCACCTTCTTCGAGTCGGCACTGATCCTCGCCATCGTCGTGCTCGGCGGTATGGGCTCGACCATCGGCGTGGTGATTGCGGCATTCGTACTCACCGTCGCTCCGGAATTGCTGCGCGGCTTCGCTGAATATCGCGTGCTGCTGTTCGGCATCCTGATGGTGTTGATGATGATCTGGCGACCACGCGGGCTGATTCGCATCAGCCGTACCGGGGTCACTCCACGCAAAGGTGCCATTCACTATGAGAGGACTGCGCCATGAGTGAAGTCGTACTCTCTGTTGAAAAACTGATGATGCATTTCGGTGGCATCAAGGCGTTGAGCGATGTCAGCCTGAAGGTCAAACGCAACTCGATCTTCGCCTTGATCGGCCCCAACGGCGCCGGCAAGACCACGGTGTTCAACTGCCTGACCGGGTTCTACAAAGCCACCGGCGGCAAGATCGAACTCAATGTGCGCGGCCAGCAGACCAACGTCATCCAGTTGCTGGGCGAGTCGTTCAAACCGACCGATTTCGTCTCGCCGAAATCCTTCCTCAGCCGCATGTACTACAAGATGTTCGGCGGTACGCACCTGGTGAACCGTGCCGGCCTGGCGCGAACCTTTCAGAACATTCGCCTGTTCAAGGAAATGTCGGTGCTGGAAAACCTGCTGGTGGCCCAGCACATGTGGGTCAACCGCAACATGCTCGCCGGCATCCTCAACACCAAGGGCTACCGCAAGGCTGAAAGCGACGCGCTGGACGTTGCCTTCTACTGGCTGGAAGTGGTCGACCTGGTCGACTGCGCCAACCGTCTCGCCGGTGAGCTCTCGTACGGTCAGCAACGCCGTCTGGAGATCGCCCGGGCCATGTGCACGCGGCCGCAGATCATCTGCCTCGACGAACCGGCCGCCGGCCTCAACCCTCAGGAAACCGAAGCGCTGAGCGCGATGATCCGGCTGCTGCGCGACGAGCACGATCTGACCGTGGTGCTGATCGAACACGACATGGGCATGGTTATGAGTATTTCCGATCACATCGTGGTGCTGGACCACGGCATCGTCATCGCCGAAGGCGGGCCTGAAGCGATCCGTAACGATCCGAAAGTGATCGCCGCCTACCTCGGCGCCGATGAAGAGGAAGTGGCATGACCCAACCGATCCTCGAACTGAAAGACCTCGACGTCTTCTACGGCCCGATCCAGGCGCTCAAAGGTGTTTCGCTGCAGATCAATGAAGGGGAAACCGTCAGCCTGATCGGCTCCAACGGCGCCGGCAAATCGACGTTGCTGATGTCGATCTTCGGTCAGCCACGGGCGGCAAGCGGGCAGATTGTTTATCAGGGCGTCGACATCACCCACAAGTCCTCGCACTACATTGCCTCCAACGGTATTGCGCAATCGCCGGAAGGGCGGCGGGTGTTCCCTGACATGACCGTCGAGGAAAACCTGCTGATGGGCACCATCCCGATTGGTGACAAGTACGCCAAAGAGGACATGCAGCGCATGTTCGAGCTGTTCCCTCGGCTTGAAGAGCGGCGCACGCAGCGGGCAATGACCATGTCCGGTGGCGAGCAGCAAATGCTCGCCATTGCCCGGGCGTTGATGAGTCGGCCGAAGCTGTTGCTGCTCGATGAGCCTAGCCTTGGGTTGGCGCCGATTGTGGTGAAGCAGATCTTCGCGACCCTGCGGGAACTGGCGAAAACCGGCATGACCATTTTCCTCGTCGAGCAGAACGCCAACCATGCGCTGAAGCTGTCGGACCGGGCGTATGTGATGGTCAACGGCGAGATACGCCTGACGGGTACGGGTAAAGAGTTGCTGGTGAACGAGGAGGTGCGTAACGCCTATCTGGGCGGGCACTGATTCTTCCAGCGTTATGCACAGCCCCGGCGACGCGAGTCCCGGGGCTTTTTTATATCCCAAATTCACCGTAAACCCCTGTAGGAGTGAGCCTGCTCGCGATCGCGGTTTCCCATTCGCCATCATCGGTGGCTGGTGCACCGGTATCGCGAGCAGGCTCACTCCTACAGTTGATCTGCGCCAGAATCCAGAATTGTGGAAAACAAATTCTCCAAGCTGCCAAAGCGCGACATATAGACGCTGCAAATGGCTGTTTTTGCACAGTTTTGACTTGTCCCCGGTTACTGTGGAGCTGGCTGTGAATAACGTGGGTGTATCTAGCTGCAGGCCTTGTAATCCGTGGCTTGCAAGTGTGTGGTTGTTTTTTGATCAGGTGTTTTTGCTGAGGCTGAAGGCGTCGTTGTCAACCTTTTTCTAGGCATCGCCTCTTGGGCAATTCGACGTGAACAGGCCTGTGGATAAGTCTGTGATTAAACTCTGGAAAGACTGCGCTGAGGGCCGTAATTGCTGGCCTCGCGCAATCACTGTGCTGACTGACCAGTCGTGCAAAATGCCATGTCCCGCACATCCGCCACTTCAGGGTCAAGCAAAAAACTTTCTATTTCGCCCGCAAAGCCTTGTGTGGCGCGGCTTTGCGCGATTGTACTTGCCCCCGGAAACTGTGGAAGGGGCTGTGGATAACATGCGTGCACATGGCTACAGGCCACGGCGGCTATGGCGCCGGCGGGGTTGGTTATTTTTTGTACACTTTGTAGCAGTTGCCCGTGAGTGTCGGGCCGGGCATGCTGCCTGCTGATTTTCTATTCCAAGGGCTGCTCCGGCGGCCGAAGCAAGGAGAACACGATGTCCAACACCCTGTTTATCACCGGCGCGACGTCCGGATTTGGTGAAGCCTGTGCCCGCCGTTTTGCCGAGGCTGGCTGGAAACTGGTGCTGACCGGTCGTCGTGAAGAACGCCTCAATGCGCTGTGCGCCGAGCTGTCGAAGCAGACCGAAGTGCACGGTCTGGTCCTCGATGTGCGTGATCGCAAGGCGATGGAGGAGGCGATTGCCAACTTGCCGCCATCGTTCGCCAAGCTGCGTGGCCTGATCAACAACGCAGGTTTAGCGCTGGGCGTGGACCCGGCGCCGAAGTGCGATCTGGACGATTGGGACACCATGGTCGACACCAACGTCAAAGGCCTGATGTACGCAACCCGCCTGCTGCTGCCGCGCCTGATCGCCCACGGCCGTGGCGCCGGCATCGTCAACCTTGGCTCCATCGCCGGCAACTATCCGTATCCGGGCAGCCATGTGTATGGCGCGACCAAGGCGTTCGTTAAACAGTTCTCGCTGAACCTGCGTTGCGACTTGCAGGGCACCGGCGTGCGGGTCAGCAACATTGAGCCTGGGCTGTGTGAAAGCGAGTTCTCGCTGGTGCGTTTTGCTGGCGATCAGGAGCGTTACAACGCGACCTACGCGGGTGCCGAGCCGATCCAGCCGCAGGACATCGCCGAGACGATTTTCTGGGTGATGAATGCGCCGGCGCACATCAACATCAACAGCCTCGAGTTGATGCCGGTGAGCCAGACCTGGGCCGGTTTTGCCATCGAGCGGAACAAGGCTTAAGACCACGCTGAAGCCCTTCGCGAGCAGGCTCGCTCCCACATTGGAATGCATTTCAAAGTGGCAGCGAGCCTGCTCGCGAAGGGGGCAAATCGGCCAAAACAGGGCGATAAGGTAAACTCCCCTCGCAACAACCTAACCGCACCCCGCGGTTTTCAAGGTTTTTCGAGGAGTCAAAGTGAGTAACCGAGGTGAGCAGGCACTGCTCAAACAATCGACCATCCTGATGTTCGCCGTGGCGATTGCCGGGATCGTCACCGGTTTTGTTTCAGGTTCGCAATCCATCCTGTTCGATGGTTTTTTCTCGCTGATCGCAACCTTCATCAAAGTTCTGATGCTGATCACTGCCAAGCTGATCGCCAAGGAAAGCAATCACCGTTTCCAGTTCGGTTTCTGGCATCTGGAGCCGATGGTGCTGCTGATCGAAGGCAGCTTCCTGATGTTGATCGCGATCTACGCGTTCCTCAACGGCGTGTTCGGTATCATCAACGGTGGCCGCGAGATCGAGTTGGGCCTGGTGATCATTTATGCGGCGGTGTTTACCGTTGTCGAGTTCGCCTACTTCTTCTACGTCCGGCAGCGTAACCGCAAGCTCAAATCCAGCCTGATCCAGTTCGACAACATCAGTTGGCTGGTGGACGCGATGCTGTCCGTGGGCTTGTTGATCAGTTTCCTCGCGGCGCTGCTGCTCAAGTCCCAGGGTTATGGTCAGTGGGCGGTGTATGTCGACCCGTTGATCCTGATCGTACTGGCGCTGACCATGTTGCCGCCGGCGTTCAAGATCCTTGGGCCGGCGCTGCGCGATGTCTTGGGGATCGCCCCGGACACGCTGGATGATCAGGTGCGCCAGGTGATGGAGGCGGCGAAAACCGAGCATGGTTTCGACGATTACGTGTCGTACGTGCAGAAGCACGGGCGGGCACGGTTTATCGAAATTCATGTGGTGTTGCCGGCGGATTATGCGTTGAGCAATGTCGGACAGCTGGATGCGTTACGCGAAGAGATTTCGGCGAAGCTGGGCAAACCGGATGCGGCGCGCTGGTTGACCATCAGCTTTACCGGGGACAAGAAATGGATCGCTTAGAGACCGCATAACGGCCATTCGCGAGCAGGCTCGCTCCCACATTGAATTGCGCTGAACACACTATTTGTGAGCCGCACAATCAACTGTGGGAGCGAGCCTGCTCGCGAAAGCGATCTATAAATCAGCGAAGATATTCAGCCAGACCGTGGTAACAAGTCGCCAAGTGATAAGGCGTAGTCGAAGGCATGTCCTTACGGCTCACCTCTCCCAATTCATCCCGACACTCATGCCAGCCACCGGCATGCAGAAACCGCTGCTGCAACGCCTGCAACTGGCGCAGCACCACCGCTTCACCGCCCTGACGCAAGGTCAGCGCGCGCAGATATTCCGCCTGAGCCCAGATCCGCTGAGTCGAGTCTCGCGGGCGTCCGTCCATTTCCAGATCGAGCATCGCCCGCACCGCGCCGGATGGCTGCACCACACCGTATTGCTCGGTGAAGGCAAACGCCCGGTCGAGCGCCGCGTGCAGTTTCGAACCCCGCAGCAACGCTGACGATTCCAGCAGGAAATACCATTCGAATTGATGCCCAGGCTCATACCAGTTATCCACAGCCCCGAGCGGTTTTTCCATCAACACGCCATATTGCGGATCGACGAACTGCTTGTGCATGGCTGTGCATAACTCCAGCAATGCCTGCTGCGTCTGTACATCTTCACGAACCGCCAGGGTGGCGAGAAACGCTTCGGCCAGATGCATCAACGGATTTTGCAGCGGACCGGTCTGCAGGGTGATCCAGTCGCGCTCCAGGCAGGCTTCGTACAAGCCATCACCGGTGGCAAAGCGCCGGCCAATGATTTCCAGCGCCGCATTCAACGTCGACTCGACCAGCGGATCGCCGGACTTTGCCCAGTAATGCGCGCAGGCAAACAGGATGAAGGCGTGGGTGTAGAGGTCTTTGCGCTGATCCAGCGGCTTGCCTTGTGCGTCGATGCTGTAGAACCAGCCGCCGTGTTTGGCATCATGGAAGTGCCGTTGCAGCGAGCGGAACAGCGCCGCGGCGCGGACTTCAGCGTTATCCACAACCCCGATCAGACTGGAAAACAGATACAGCTGCCGCGCGCAGGCCATCGCCCGGTAGCGCTGCGGTGGCAGCGGTTGGTGCGCGGCGTCCAGCGCCTCAAAGGGCAGCGCCATGTCGGCGTTCCAGCCCGGGCCTTGCCAGAGGGGCACGATCACATTGACGAAGTGCTGTTGCACATCATCGAACAGGGCGGTCAATTCGGGCAGGGCGGTGGAGCGGGAAGCGTGGGGCATGGGCGGACGTCGTCACGGGCTGGGGCGATTGCGCGACATGGTAGCAGAGAGACCGGCCTGAGCGATGTGGTGTCTGTCAGTCCGCCTTCGCGAGCAGGCTCGCTCCCACAGTGGATTTGCAGCGTACACAAAACCTGTGGGAGCGAGCCTGCTCGCGAAAGGGGCAGTTCAGGCGATAGAGATCAGCCGGCCAGCAACCAGGCCCCAGTCACTGCCGAAGCCGCTCCGGCCAACCGCACCAACGGTGCCGCCGCCTGAGGCAGGAACCGCACCACACCATAACCCGCCGCATGCAGCGCTGCTGTCGCGGCCACGAAACCCGCCGCATACGCCCAAGGATTGCTCATGTCCGGCAACTCCAGCCCATGCGCCACACCGTGGAACAACGCAAACACCGCCGTCGCCACCACCGCCATGACCAACGGCGGACGCACTGCCAGCGCCACGGCCAGACCCAACGCCAGCACCGACGCCGCAATCCCGCTTTCCAGCGCCGGCAATTGCAGCCCTTCAAAACCGAGCATGCCGCCCATCAGCATGGTGCCGACGAACGTGCACGGCAGCGCCCAACGCGCCGCGCCTTGCTGCTGCGCCGCCCACAAACCGACTGCCACCATCGCCAGCAAATGGTCGAGGCCGCCGATCGGGTGGCTGATGCCGGCGATCAAGCCACTGTCGCCATGCCCCGGATGCGCGAAGGCCAGCGCCGGGGTCAGCAGCAGCGCCACGGCGCCAAGAATACGTTTGAGTGTCATGGATGAGCTTCCTTGTTGATCAGTGAATCAGGCTGCGGTCAGCAGGCCCTGGCGTTCGATGAAGGCGATGATTTGCTCAAGGCCTTGACCGGTTTTCTGATTGCTGAAGACGAACGGCTTGCCGTTGCGCATGCGTTTGGTGTCGCTGTCCATCATCTCCAGCGAGGCACCCACCAGCGGCGCCAGGTCGATCTTGTTGATCACCAACAGGTCGGATTTGCAGATGCCCGGCCCGCCCTTGCGCGGCAGCTTGTCGCCGGCCGAGACGTCGATCACGTAGATGGTCAGGTCGGACAGCTCCGGGCTGAACGTCGCCGAGAGGTTGTCGCCGCCGGATTCCACCAGAATCAGATCCAGCCCTGGAAAACGCCGGTTCAGTTGATCGACCGCTTCCAGGTTGATCGAGGCGTCTTCACGGATCGCCGTGTGCGGGCAGCCACCGGTTTCCACGCCGATGATCCGCTCGGGCGCGAGGGCTTCATTGCGCACGAGAAAATCGGCGTCTTCGCGGGTGTAGATGTCGTTGGTGACCACGGCGAGGTTGTAGCGCTCGCGCAAGGCCAGGCACAAGGCCAGGGTCAATGCGGTTTTGCCGGAACCGACCGGGCCGCCGATGCCGACGCGCAGAGGTTGTGTGTTCATTAATGTTTCTCCTAGGAGCGAAAGAGGCGGCTGTACTGGCGCTCGTGGGCCATGCACGCCAGGGACAGGCCGAACGCGGCGCTGCCCATGTGTTCGGGGTTGATTCGGCTCGCATCCTGCTGCGCTTGCTGCAGCAGCGGCAGCAGTTCGCTGGTCAGGCGTTGTGCGGCTTGCTGACCCAGCGGCAGGGTTTTCATCAATACGGCGAGCTGGTTTTCCAGCCAGCTCCACAGCCATGCGGCGAGGGCGTCCTGTGGGTTGATGCCCCAGGCGCGCGCGGCCAGCGCCCAGCACAGAGCCAGGTGCGGTTCTGAACATTGATCGAGAAAGTCGCGGGCGGGCGTGTCGAGTTCAGGCAAACCATTGAGCAATTGCTGCAACGAATAGCCCATCTGCCGGCTCTCCAGATGCAACTCGCGAGTCTCGCGGCTGGCGCGGTGGCTTTCGCAGAGGCTGCGCAACTCGGTCCATTGTTCATCGGCGGCTGCCTGGCAATGCGCAAGCAACAGCGGCGCTTCGAAGCGCGACAGATTCAGCAGCAACTGATCGCTGATCCAGCGCCGAGCACTGTCAGGATTGTTCACGCGGCCGTTATCCACAGCCATTTCCAGGCCTTGCGAATAGCTGTAGCCGCCAATCGGCAGTTGCGGACTGGCCAGGCGCAGCAGCGCCCAGGCCGGATTCACAGGCGTACGCCGAACTGATGGAGTTTCGGCGCGTAATTGAAGTCTTCGTCGCCGTGTCGGGAATGGTGATGGCCGCCGCCGTAGGCACCGTGTTCCGGCTGGAACGGTGCTTCAATGGCTTTGACCTGGGCGCCAAGCTGTTCGAGCATCGCTTTGAGGACGTAATCGTCGAGCAGACGCAACCAGCCATCGCCAACTTGCAGGGCGACGTGGCGATTACCCAGGTGATAAGCCGCGCGGGTCAGTTCGAAGGCGTTGGCGCAGGTGACGTGCAGCAATTGCTCGGGGCGGGCGCAGACGCGGACGATGCGGCCGTCTTCGGCTTGCAGGCACTCGCCATCAAACAGTGGCGGCTGACCGCGCTCCAAAAACAACCCGACGTCTTCGCCCTCGGCACTGAAACAGCGCAAACGGCTTTTGCTCCGCGCTTCGAAGGTCAGGTGCAACTCGGCGGCCCAGACGGGTTGAGGGTCGATTCTGCGGTGAATCACCAGCATCGGAAAACTTCCAGCTATGGACAATGATTGGTCTAGAGCAAGGGCCTTGCCAATCGGACGAGATGTAGGAAATCCCTGTCGGAGCGTAGTGGATGTTTCAAGATGTTGCGGGAATATGGAAGGTTTTGGTGCGTGAAGATTTTTTAATGCACCAAATGGAGGCCGAGACGCCGCACCTTTGTAGGAGTGAGCCTGCTCGCGATAGCGGAGTGTCAGTCAGCAAATATGTAGCTGATAAACCGCTATCGCGAGCAGGCTCACTCCTACAGGGGACCGGATGTATCAGGAAGGAAGAGGGAATTACTCGGTACTGCCCAGGCCTTGCCAGTGCTTGAGCCCGATAAAGATAAAGCGCAGTTGCTGGGTGATCTTCGCCTGCGGCGTCAGATGCTCCGGCAGGGCTTCGGCGGGCGGGTCGATGATGTCGGGGAGGGTGGCAAACACCGATTTGACGATCAGGTCTGCCATCACGCTCAGGCCCTCGGCGTCCAGATGCTGAAGCTTGGGCATCATCGTCAGGTCGGCAGCCAGGTCGGAACTGATGTTCTCGCGCAAGCGCCCGATCGCTTGGCGCACGGGCAGCGAGCCGCCGTACTGCTCACGAGCGAGAAACAGGAATTGCGAGCGATTGGCGCTGACCACGTCAAGAAAGATCCGCACCGAGGCATCAATAATGCCGCCCATGACGAATTCGTTGTGCCGTACCAGGCGAATGGTTTCGCGGAAGGTCTGGCCGACTTCGCTGACCAGCACCAGGCCCAGCTCATCCATATCGGCGAAATGCCGATAGAAACCGGTGGGCACGATCCCGGCGGTTTTGGTTACTTCGCGCAGGCTCAGGCTGCCGAATCCTCGGCCGCTTTCCATCAAGTGGCGGGCAGCGTCCATCAGGGCGTTGCGGGTCTGTTGTTTCTGTTCGGCGCGGGGCAGCATCGCAGGGTGTGTTCTATGGCAGGACAAGCGCCGCACTCTAGCAAATCGGCTTTGTCGGCGTCGAACGGGAGGAGGTGGGGCGAAAGGTTTTACCGGGTCAGAAAAGTCAAAAGCCCAATCCGTTGATTGGGCTTTTTTTCCAGGCCGCCATGGGCTTAGCTCAATTTGCTGTTGCGTTCGATCACACGGTCACCACCACCTTCGGCGAGGGTTTGACCTTGTGGAGTGCGGTCGCCGCCATCAGAAGCCAGGGTTTGGCCTTGTGGAGTGCGGTCGCTACCATCGGACGCCAAGGTTTGACCCTGTGGAGTGCGGTCGCCACCGTCAGAAGCCAAGGTCTGGCCTTGTGGAGTGCGGTCGCTACCGTCGGACGCCAGGGTCTGACCTTGTGGAGTCTTGTCGTAGCCGTCCTGAACCAGACCTTTCTCTTCCAGGCGATCACGGCCACCTTCAGCCAGAGTCTGACCTTGTGGGGTACGGTCCGAACCATCAGCTGCTACGGTTTGGCTGAATACCGAGTGGCTGGATTTCACTTGCGGAGTAGCCTGATCGGCAGCGGGCAGGGCGAAAGCAGTGCTGGCTAGCATCGACAGGGTAAGGCTGAGCAGTAATTGGCGTTTCATGATGGGTTGCTCCTTGGGAGGGCGATAAAGTGGGTACGAGGGCAATGCTACTCTCGATAAGTCGATATAAAAGTTCATAAACGCAATGGTAATAATCAACAGAATTGATTGTTCTGCCGGGAGGCTCTAGATCGCGGCTTTGCGGGCGACGGTTTTGCACCGGAGTGGGTATTTCCGACTCACTCGCGCCTCGCAAAAGTGCGGGTCGCGGTAACACTGTTCGACTGATCGGTCAGATTTCGCGCGACTTTTTGCGCGGTAATCGGCCTTTCGATTAAACCTGCGGCTGGTTTGCCAGTCGTAGATTTCATGAGGGCCGCTTTGGCCCGCCGTTTCAGCCGTGCGCCGCAGTCTTTGCGTGCGGTCGTGATCAGGAGCTTTGTGCATGACGCGCACTGGAAAAATCTTCAGCTGGACCTTCGCCATCCTCGTGCTGCTACTGGCCGTGCTGGTATTGATCATCGTGTTCTTCGACTGGAACCGGATCAAACCGCCGCTCAACGCCAAAGTCTCGGAAGAACTGCACCGACCGTTTGCCATCAATGGCAACCTCGCGGTGATCTGGCAGCGCGAGCCGGACGAGGGCGGCTGGCGTGCGTGGGTGCCGTGGCCGCACGTGGTCGCTGAAGATCTGAGCCTGGGCAACCCGGACTGGTCGAAGAAACCGCAGATGGTCACGCTCAAGCGCGTTGAGCTGCGTATTTCGCCATTGGCACTGTTGGCGCAACGGGTGGTGATTCCGCGCATCGACCTGACCGAACCGAATGCCGAGTTGCAGCGTCTGGCCGATGGCCGCGCCAACTGGACATTCAAGTTCGACCCGAAAGATCCGAATGCCGAGCCGTCGAACTGGGTGGTTGATATTGGCGCCATCGGGTTCGACAAGGGCCACGTCACTCTCGACGACCAGACGCTCAAAACCAATCTTGATGTGCTGATCGATCCGCTGGGCAAGCCGATTCCCTACAGCGACATCGTCGGTGCCAAAGCGGCGAAAACCGCGCAGGACAAGGGCGGCTCACCGCAGGATTATGCGTTTGCTCTGAAGGTCAAAGGCCAATACCACGGCCAGAACCTCACAGGCCAAGGCAAGATCGGCGGTCTGCTCGCCTTGCAGGACGCGAGCAAGCCATTCCCGCTGCAGGCTCAGGCGAAGATTGGCGACACCCGCATCGAACTGGCCGGCACGCTGACCGATCCACTGAACCTAGGCGCCCTTGATCTGCGCCTGAAACTGGCCGGTGCCAGCCTCGGCAATCTTTATCCGCTGACTGGGGTGACCCTGCCGGACACACCGCCGTACGCCACCGACGGCCATTTGATTGCCAAGCTGCACGACGAGGCCGGGGCGAAATTCACCTATGAGCAGTTCAACGGCAAGATCGGCAGCAGTGATATCCATGGCGACCTGACCTACGTCGCCAGCCAGCCACGGCCAAAACTCAGCGGCGCGTTGCTCTCCAATCAACTGCTGTTCGCCGATCTCGCACCACTGATCGGCGCCGACTCCAATGACAAACAAAAGGCTCGCGGCGGCGATAGCAAACAGCCGGCCGATAAAGTGCTGCCGGTGGAAGAGTTCAAGACCGATCGCTGGCGCGCGATGGACGCCGACGTCGAGTTCACCGGCAAGCGCATCGTCCACAGCGAGAAACTGCCGTTCAACGACCTCTATACCCACCTGAAACTCAACGATGGCGAACTGAGCCTGGAGCCGCTGCGCTTCGGTGTGGCGGGCGGCAATCTTGATGCACAGATTCGCCTCAACGGTCGCACCGAGCCGCTGGAAGGCCGGGCCAAACTGACCGCGCGCCGCTTCAAACTCAAAGAGTTGTTCCCGACCTTTGAACCGATGAAGACCAGTTTCGGTGAGCTCAACGGTGATGCCGATATCAGTGGTCGCGGCAACTCGGTGGCCAAGCTGCTGGGTGGGGCCAATGGCAAATTGAAGATGCTGATCAACGATGGCGCGATCAGCCGTGAGCTGATGGAACTGGCCGGGCTCAACGTCGGCAACTATGTGGTCGGCAAGATCTTTGGCGACAAGGAAGTGAAGATCAACTGCGCAGCGGCGGACTTCGACATCAAGAGCGGTCTGGCCACCACGCAGTTGTTTGTCTTCGATACCGAGAACGCGATCATTTACATCGACGGCACGGCGAACATGGCCACCGAGCAACTGGATCTGACCGTGACGCCGGAATCCAAGGGCTGGCGGTTGATTTCCCTGCGCTCGCCGCTGTACGTGCGTGGCAAGTTCATCAAGCCGGATGCGGGTGTGAAGGCTGTGCCGCTGATGTTGCGCGGGGCGGGGATGGTGGCGCTGGGCGTGATCGCAGCGCCAGCGGCGGGGCTGTTGGCGCTGGTAGCGCCGAGTGGTGGCGAGCCGAATCAGTGTGCGCCGTTGCTGGAGCAGATGAAGGCGGGCAAGGCGCCGGTTACCGTCAAACCCACTAAATAGTCGGTGCCCGTAAGGGCCCCTTCGCGAGCAGGCTCGCTCCCACATTTGAAATGCATTCCAATGTGGGAGCGAGCCTGCTCGCGAAGGCGGTTTTGAAGGGTTACAGGTCTTTCAGGATGTCAGCCATGTCATCGGCATGCTCTTCTTCCTGCGCCAGAATATCTTCGAAGATCCGTCGGGTTGTCGGGTCTTTCTCGCCGATGTACTGGATGATTTCGCGATAGCTGTCGATGGCGATGCGCTCGGCCACCAGGTCCTCGTAAACCATTTCTTTCAGGGTTTCCCCGGCCACGTATTGCGCGTGGGACATTTTCGACAGCATGTCGGGGTTGAACTCCGGCTCGCCGCCCAATTGCACGATGCGCTCGGCCAGGCGATCGGCGTGCTGGGATTCCTGAGTGGCGTGTTCGAGAAACTCTTCGGCGGCCACGCTGGCATTCACACCGGTGGCCATGAAGTAGTGGCGCTTGTAGCGCAACACGCAGACCAGTTCAGTGGCCAGCGATTCATTGAGCAAGCGCAGCACCTCTTCACGGTCGGCGCTGTAGCCCTCGGTGACGGCGCCGTTTTCGACGTGTTGGCGCGCACGGTCGCGCAGTGTTTGGACATCTGACAGATGCAGGTCGTCGCTCATTTCGATCTCCTGGAGGCTAATCCGATGGGCGCCACGTTCTGCGGACGCGGTCGCTTCCTAAGCTGTGAGTCATGAGCGTTGCAAAAAGTTTTATCGGTTTACGCAACCCCTGCAGGCGCTGCCGAAGGCTGCGATCTCGGCGCCAGCCCGGACAAAACTGCCTCCCCCCGCAACCAGGCAAAAAACGCCCGCACCGGTGGATGCCGTTCGCGCCCCGGCACACACAACGCGCTGTACCCGGCGCCATCGACTTGAACCTGACCCATGAACGGCACCAGCAAGCCACTGGCAACGCTCTCCGAGACCAGAATATTGCTCGCCAGCACCAGCCCTTGACCGGCGATCGCCGCTTGCAGGGCGTAATGCTCTTCATCGTATTCGCGGATGGCCGGCTGCGGGTTCAACCAGTTTTCGCCGGCCTTCGCGCACCACGCTTCCCAGCCATGGGCGTAAAGCTTGGAGTTGTGCCAGCGCACGCTGATCAACGTCGGTGTGCGCCGCGCGGCCAGCGCCACTTGCTCGGGCGAGCCGTAAACACCGAATGATTCATCGAACAGGCACAGGCCATAAAGGTTCGGGTAGTCGTCGAGGCTGTAGCGCAACACCAGATCGACGCTGGCGTCCTGATGCAGATCGATGACTTCACAGTGAGTATCGAGGCGCACGTTGATGTTCGGATGCTGGGCATAAAAGCGCCCGAGGCGCGGCACCAGCCACAGTGCTGCGAAGGCGGCGGTGGTCGATAGCGTCAGCGTGCTGGCGTTGCGCTGCGGGCGCAGGGTGTCGACGCTTTGCGCCACTTCCAGCAGCGCGCCATGCAAGCTGCGAAACAGGCGCTCGCCGCCCTCGGTCAGACGAACCTGGCGCGGCAGACGCTCGAACAACGCGACGCCGAGCCAGTCTTCCAGCGAGCGAATCTGGTGCGAAATCGCCGTGGGCGTGACCGACAGTTCTTCGGCAGCAGCCTTGAAACTGAGCAGTCGTGATGCCGATTCAAAAGCGCGCAGGGCGGTGAGTGGCAGCGAGGCGAACATGAAAAGCTCCATGGATGAAATGAATTCATCCCGACTGATTTTTACTCATTTGAGGCAACGGTGTGCTGCCTGCAATCTGCAGCGACACAGCCATCAAAGTCTAGCCCCAAGGAGTTTCAGATGAGCAAAATTCTTGCGATCCATGCCAGCCCCCGTGGTGACCGTTCCCACTCGCGGCGCCTGTCGGAACATTTTCTCAGTGCCTGGCAGGTGCGTCATCCGCAGGCGCAGGTGACTCGCCGCGAGGTCGGGCGGGCACTGATTCCGGCGGTCAACGAAGCCTTTGTTGCCGCCGCGTTTTATCCACAGCCTGAAGCGCGTCCATTGTCGATGCAGGCCGATCTGGCCCTGAGCGATCAACTGGTCGGCGAGTTGTTCGATCACGACCTGCTGCTGATTTCCACGCCGATGTATAACTTCAGCGTGCCCAGCGGCCTCAAGGCCTGGGTCGATCAGATCGTGCGCCTGGGCCTGACCTTTGATCACACGCTGGACAATGGTGTCGCCCAATACACGCCGCTGTTGCAGGGCAAGAAGGCGCTGATCGTCACCAGTCGCGGCGGCTTTGGTTTCGGCGCGGGTGGCGAGCTGGAAGCCTTGAACCACGCCGACCCATGGCTGCGCACGGCGCTGGGTTTCATCGGCATCAACGACGTCACCGTGGTCGCGGCCGAGGGCGAAGAATCTGCCGAACGCACCTTCGCGGTGTCGGTGGCCGAGGCCGAGCAGCGCTTGCTCGACCTCGCCCGGGTGTTCTAGGTGGCCTGGCTGTTCTTGCTGATCGCCGCCGGGTTTGAAGTGACCTTCGCCATGGGCATGAAGTACGCCGAAGGGTTTACTCGGCTCTGGCCCTCGCTGATCACCGTGGTCGCGGCGGTCGGCGGGATTTATTTCCTGACCCTGGCAATGCGCGAGTTGCCGGTGAGCATTGCCTACCCGATCTGGACGGCAATTGGCTCACTGGGCACGGTGTTCCTCGGTTTTGCCCTGCTCGGCGAGAGCCTGACGCTGGTCAAACTGGTTTCGGTCGGGCTGATTGTGGCGGGGGTGGCAGGCCTGAAGTAGGCTGGTCGTTGAGTTGTCATCATCACGGAGGATGCTTGGCGGGCGTTTTGCACGTCTTGCATCCACTCACCGACCACAAGGATGTTTGCCCATGTCGACGCGTTATCCACTGGTGCTGGTGCCGGGCATGCTCGGGTTTATCCGGCTGGTTCTCTATCCATACTGGTACGGCATCATCAAGGCACTGCGCCGTGGTGGTGCGACGGTGATTGCCGTGCAGGTATCGCCGCTCAACTCGACTGAGGTGCGCGGCGAACAGTTGCTCGCGCGCATCGATGAGATATTGCGCGAGACCGGGGCGCAAAAGGTCAACCTGTTCGGCCACAGTCAGGGCTCACTGACGGCGCGCTATGCGGCGGCGAAACGGCCGGATCTGGTGGCGTCCGTCACGTCGGTGGCCGGGCCCAATCATGGCTCCGAGCTGGCCGATTATCTGGAAAAAAATTATCCGGCCGACAGCGCCAAGGGGCGGCTGCTTGAGGCGTTGCTACGGTTGGTCGGGTGGTTGATGGCTGTTTTGGAGACCGGTTATCGCGGGCCGAAATTGCCGGTGGATATCCACGCCTCGCACCAATCGCTGACCACTGAGGGCGTGGCGCTGTTCAATCAGCGTTATCCACAGGGCTTGCCTGAGTCGTGGGGCGGGCACGGGCCGGAGGAGGTTAATGGCGTGCGCTACTACTCGTGGTCGGGGACGTTGCAGCCGGGCAAGACTGATCGTGGCGGCAATCTGTTTGATGGGACCAATCGCAGCTGTCGCCTGTTTGCGAAAACCTTCGTGCGTGAGCCGGGGCAGTGCGATGGGATGGTCGGGCGGTATAGCTCGCATCTTGGGACGGTGATTGGCGATGACTATCCGCTGGACCACTTCGATATCGTCAATCAGTCGCTGGGGCTGGTCGGCAAGGGTGCGGATCCGGTGCGGCTGTTTGTCGAGCATGCGGCGCGGCTTGAGGCTGCCGGGGTTTAGCCCTGAGACCGCGTCATCGTTCTTCGCGAGCAGGCTCGCTCCCACATTCGAATGCATTCCAACAGAAGGAATGCGGACACCTGTGGGAGCGAGCCTGCTCGCGAAGAGGGCCTATCAGGCAACGCTTAATTTGCGGCCCAACACGGTGGTCCAGCGCTCGGAAAGAATCACCCCGCCCAACGTCAACAGCCCACCCACCAGGTGATACATCGCCAACTGTTCCTTCAACACCACCGCTGCAATCAGCGCGGTAATCAACGGCAGCAGGTTAAAGAACAACGTCGTGCGGCTCGGCCCCAGACGCTGCACAGCCTGCATCCACGCCAGCGGCGCGAGCATTGACGCCAACAGACACGCATACAACACCAGCGGAATGTTCTGCAGGGTCAAACCGGTCTTCGGCGAAGCGGCATACAGTGGAAACAGCACGACAATCGCCACCAGCACTTGCAAATACAGCAACACCAGCGGCGGCAGGCGCAGCTGCCATTTTTTCAGCAGCGTGCTGTAGATAGCATAGGCCAGGGTCGCGATCAGCATCATCGCATCACCCATGTTCACGCCGTGTTGCAGCAGTGCGCCGAGGCTGCCCGACGACACCACCACCAGCACGCCAGCAAATGACAATACTGCACCGACCAGTGCTCCCGCCGTCAGGCGCTGCCCAAGGCTGATGATCGCCATGGCCAGCGACATCAATGGCATCAGCGACAGGATGATGCCCATGTTG
The DNA here is from genome assembly GCF_032613195.1 of Pseudomonas sp. P108. NCBI lineage: Bacteria > Pseudomonadati > Pseudomonadota > Gammaproteobacteria > Pseudomonadales > Pseudomonadaceae > Pseudomonas > Pseudomonas sp. P108. The sequence goes on from NZ_CP126691.1 coordinate 684,669, forward strand.
GTCGCGGTAGTCAGAGTCGCAGCGAAATAGGCGAGGCTTTGATACACCGCCATGCCAAGTACGCCGAGGACGAAAATCTTGCCCAGGTTCGGACGGATCTGCGGCCAGTGCGCGATCACCGCTTTGAGCATGAACGGGGTGAACAGCAAGCCGGCCAGCAGCCAGCGGTAGAAACCGATCTCGGCGGGAAAAATCGCCCCGACGGCCAGTTTGTTGATCACGGTATTGCCGGCCCAGATAAAAATCGCCAGCAGCGGAAACGCGTATTGCATGAGTTGAAACCAGTACGTTGATGAAAGGCAATTATCCGTTGTCTGGATGCAGGCCTATACTTCGAACCGGACAACCTGCCTCTGAAACCGGACAGCATGAACAGTAAACACATCGATCTGCTGGATTTCAGCGAACTGCCGTCGGCGGTGTACTTCCGCTACGCCGATTTCAACGCCCATGAATACGCCGCGCCGCACCGCCATCCGTGGGGCACGCTGGAGTATGCCGCACACGGCGTGTTGCAAATGGACGTCGATGGCAGTCGCTTCATGTCGCCGCCGCAATACGCGGTGTGGGTGCCGCCGCAGATCGAGCACAGTTTCTACAGCCATCAACCGGTCAACTATCGCGCGGTGTGCCTCGACCCGAAGGTCTGCGCCGAACTGCCGACACGCGCCTGTACTCTGGCGATCAGCGATATTCTCAAGGCGATTCTCAAAGACTTCGCCGCCCGTGACGTGAAGATTCCCGAACTCGATGCCGACCAGCGTCTGGCGCAAGTGTTGGTCGATCAACTGCAACAGGCGCCAGTGCACGAATGTTATCTGCCGTACGCGAGCAGTCCGGGGTTGCTGGCGATCCTCGAAACCTTGCAGGCCGAGCCGGGCAACAATCAGCCGTTGGCGCATTGGGCGCTGCAGGTGCACGTCAGCGAACGTACGCTGGCCCGGCAATTCGTTCGGGAGCTGGGGATGAGTTTTGGCGAGTGGCGTCAGCGCTTGCGCTATCTCGCCGCGATCGAGGCGCTGGAAACATCGCGCAGCGTGCAGGAAATCGCCTTCGATCTCGGTTACAGCAGCGGCTCCGCATTCATCGCCATGTTCGCGCGGCAGGCGGGGTGTACGCCGGAGCAGTATCGCCGTAGCCATCTCGAAGGCAGGAAGGTGTAACAAGATTTGGCTACACTCCAGCAGAGGCCGCCCCCATCGGTGCGGCGACAAGGAGAAAACTCCATGAAGATGTTGCGTGTGCCGTTGTTGATGATTGGTTTGCTCCTGTGTTCCCAGGGTTTCGCCGCCACGGCGCAACAGAACAAAATGACCACTTGCAATGCCGATGCGACCGCCAAGAGTCTGAAAGGCGATGAGCGCAAAACCTTCATGAGCACCTGCCTCAAGGCAGCGCCAGCGGCCAACGATGCCAAGGCCCTGACCCCGCAGCAGCAGAAAATGAAGACCTGCAACGCCGATGCCGCCACCAAAGCCCTGACCGGCGATGCGCGCAAGACCTTCATGAGTGATTGCCTGAAGAAAAAATAACTGGATTCGGTGGGGTACCTGGTCGACGCGTCCGCTTGAGATTTGCCCTCACCCTAACCCTCTCCCAGAGGGAGAGGGAACTGACCGTGGTGTTTCAAGACATTCGTCGACCTGAAAAAACCGGGCGATTATGGATTCCATGGCGCTGTCTCAGGTCACTGGATATCCAGAGCATCCCCCAATCGGTTCCCTCTCCCTGAGGGAGAGGGGACTGACCGCGGTGTTTCAAGACATTCGTTGACCTGAAAAAACGGTCGATCATGGATTCCATGGCGCTGTCTCAGGTCACTGGATATCCAGAGCATCCCCCAATCGGTTCCCTCTCCCTTTGGGAGAGGGCTAGGGTGAGGGGGGCTGTAGCTCCGCATATTTCTAGTGCTTACCCCGGAACGCTGGCAGACTGCCAATCCTTTTACGCCGTTCGTTTTGAGGCTGTATGCCAACGTTTTCTGAGCGTCATGTAGTGTTCTGGGTCAGTTGCATCATCATTTTCGGCGGTTTGCTGCTGGTGCTGCCGCTGCGCTTGCTGCCCAGTCTGTTGGCCGGTTTGTTGGTCTATGAGCTGGTCAACATGCTCACTCCGCAACTGCAACGGCTGATCGAAGGCCGACGCGCGCGGTGGCTGGCGGTGGCTTTGCTCGGCACCCTGGTGGTGAGTGTGCTGGCGCTGATCTTCGCCGGCGCGATCAGTTTTCTCCTGCACGAAGCAGAAAATCCCGGCGCGTCACTCGACAAATTCATGGGCGTGGTTGATCGCGCACGTGGGCAATTGCCACCGTTCATCGACGCCTACCTGCCGGCCAGTGCTGCGGAGTTTCGCGTGGCGATCGGCGAGTGGATGAGCAAGCATCTGTCTGACCTGCAACTGGTCGGCAAGGATGCGGCGCACATGTTCGTGACGCTGCTGATCGGCATGGTGCTCGGCGCGATCATCGCCTTGCAGCGCATCCCCGACGTGACCAAACGCAAACCGCTGGCCGCCGCGCTGTTCGACCGTTTGCACCTGCTGGTGCAGGCGTTTCGCAACATCGTCTTCGCGCAGATCAAGATTTCCCTGCTCAACACCTTCTTCACCGGGATCTTCCTCGCGGTAATCCTGCCGATGTTCGGCATCAAGCTGCCGCTGACCAAAACCCTGATCGTGCTGACCTTCCTGCTCGGCCTGTTGCCGGTGATCGGCAATCTGATGTCGAACACGCTGATCACCATCGTCGGCCTGTCGCTGTCGATCTGGGTGGCGATTGCCGCGCTGGGTTATCTGATCTTTATCCACAAGCTCGAGTACTTCCTCAACGCGCGGATTGTCGGCGGGCAGATCAGTGCCAAGTCGTGGGAGTTGCTGCTGGCGATGCTGGTGTTCGAGGCCGCGTTCGGTCTGCCGGGAGTGGTGGCGGGGCCGATTTATTACGCGTACCTGAAGAGTGAGTTGAAGCTGGGCGGGATGGTTTGATTCAGAATTTGTAGTGTTTGAGCTGGCCTCTTCGCGAGCAGGCTCGCTCCCACATTTTGAGCGCATTCCTTCAGTTGAAATGCAATCCAGTGTGGGAGCGAGCCTGCTCGCGAAAGGCGCGACGCCGATTTCAGGTCAGTTCATGGCGCCATAGCGTTTCATGGCTTCAATCGCCAATCCGCTACCAATGCTGCCAAAGATATTCCCTTCAACATGCCGCGCCTTCGGCAGCATCGCCGAGACGCTGTTGCGCAGCGCCGGAATCCCGCTCGAACCGCCGGTGAAGAACACGGTATCCACCTGTTCAACCGCCACACCGGCATCGTTCAACAGTTGTGTGACGCTGCCGCGCACCCGCTCCAGCAACGCATCAATCGCCGATTCAAACAGCGCACGGGTCAGTTCCACGCTTAAACCGGCTTCGATGCGGTCCAGCGGCACATGACGGCTGTCGGTATGGGTCAGCTGGATCTTGGTTTCTTCGACTTCCATCGCCAGCCAGTGCCCGGCGCGCTGTTCGATCAGCTTGAACAGGCGATCGATGCCACCGGTGTCTTCGATGTCGTAGCGCATGCTGCCCAGCGCCAGGCTGGATTTTTGCGAGTACACCGAGTTGATCGTGTGCCAGGTCGCCAGGTTCATGTGGTGGCTGGTCGGCATATAGGCGCCGCTCTTCATGCGGCTGCCGTAGCCGAACAGCGGCATCAGGCCTTGCAGGCTCAGCTGTTTGTCGAAGTCGGTTCCGCCGATGTGCACGCCGCCGGTGGCGAGGATGTCGTCGTGACGGTTATCCAGACCCCGACGTTCGGGCGACAGGCGCACCAGCGAGAAGTCGGAGGTACCACCGCCGATGTCGACGATCAGCACCAGTTCTTCTTTCTCGATGGTCGACTCGTAGTCGAAGGCTGCCGCAATCGGTTCGTACTGGAAAGAGACTTCCTTGAAACCGATCTTCTTGGCTACGTCGACCAAGGTGTCTTCGGCTTCCTGGTCAGCCAGCGGATCGTCGTCGACGAAGAACACTGGACGACCGAGCACAACCTGCTCGAATTCCCGACCGGCGGCGGTCTCGGCGCGGCTTTTCAGTTGACCGATGAACAGGCCGAGCAAGTCCTTGAACGGCATTGCCGTGCCGAGCACGCTGGTGTCGTGCTTGATCAGCTTGGAACCGAGCAGGCTTTTCAGCGAGCGCATCAGGCGGCCTTCGTAGCCTTCCAGATACTCGTGCAACGCCAGACGACCGTACACCGGGCGGCGCTCCTCGATGTTGAAGAAGACCACCGACGGCAGGGTGATCTTGTCGTCTTCCAGCGCGATCATCGTTTCCATGCCGGGGCGCAGCCAGCCGACGGTGGAGTTGGACGTGCCGAAGTCGATGCCGCAGGCACGGGCTGGAGAGGCGTCTTTCATGTCTTTCGGTTCCGGTCAAAAAAACGGCCGCGCAGTGTATGTCAGTGCGCGTCAGATTCGAAGGCCGGTCATCTGCTATTTCGCGACTAAACTGCTTGAAACTCGCAGCTTCGCCCCAAACTTGCTGGCATGGGCCGGCAGAACCACCGGCGGTCGCAAGAACCGCCGTCCACTGCCGATAAACTTCTGCTGCGCCACCCGGTCACAACCTTGAGATCGGTCAACCCGGCACGCGCGAATCGGCGCATGCTGGCATCGGCGCGAAATCGATAACGGATGGTGATTCCTTCAATGGACTTCAAAGACTATTACAAGATACTCGGCGTGGAGCCGACAGCAGACGACAAGGCAATCAAGGCTGCCTATCGCAAGCTGGCGCGCAAATACCACCCCGATGTCAGCAAGGAAAAGGACGCCGAGGCGAAATTCAAAGACGCCTCGGAAGCCTATGAAGCGCTGAAAAGCGCCGACAAACGCGCCGAATACGACGAGCTGCGCCGCTATGGCCAGCACGGTCAGCCGTTCCAGGGGCCACCGGGCTGGCAGAGCCGAGGCGGCTTTGGCGGTGGCGGTGGCGACACCGGCGACTTCTCGGACTTCTTCAGTTCGATCTTCGGCAATCGCGGCCCCGGTTTCGGTGGCGGCGAAGGTCGGCAACAACGCAGTGCAGGGCGCCGAGGGCAAGACGTGGAAATGGAACTGCCGATCTTCCTCGAGGAGACGCTGGCGAACGAGTCGAAGAAAGTCACCTTCCAGGTGCCGCAATACAACGCCAACGGCCAGCACGTCAGCAATACCAGCAAGAGCCTTAACGTGAAGATCCCGGCGGGCGTGACCGACGGCGAGCGCATCCGCCTCAAAGGCCAGGGCGCACCGGGCGTCGGTGGCGGGGCGAATGGCGATCTGTACCTGACCATTCGTTTTGCGCCGCACCCGAAATTCGATGTCGAAGGCGAAAACCTGATCATCACCCTGCCACTGGCTCCGTGGGAGCTGGCGCTGGGTGCCGAAGTGGCGGTGCCGACCCTGACCGGCAAAATCAACCTCAAGGTGCCCGCTGGCAGCCAGAACGGCCAGCGCATGCGCGCCAAAGGTCATGGCCTGAAAAACAAGGCCGGTGAGCGCGGTTATCTGTTTGTGCAACTCAAAGCGGTGATGCCGAAAGCGGCCGACGACGAGGTCAAGGCGCTGTGGCAGGAACTGGCGAAGAAAGCCGCCTTCAATCCGCGAGAGAACTTCTGAATTCGACGACGGAGTAGCCCATCATGAGCAGCCCCCTGATCGTTCAACTGGACCTGGCAGAATTCTGTGAGGCGGCCGATTTGTCGGACGTCTACGTGATCGAAATCGTCGAACACGGCATCCTCGAACCTCAGGGCGCGCAGCCCCGGGAATGGCGCTTCACCGATTACGAATTGGCCTTGGCCAAACGGGCGGTGAAGTTGCGTCGTGATCTGGAGCTGGAGTGGGAAGGCGTCGCCCTGGCGCTGGATCTGTTGGAAGAGGTGCGTGAATTGCGCGCTGAAAACCGCATGTTGCGCCAGCGCCTTGGGCGTTTGGTGGTCGAGTAGTTTTGCGCTGGGTTTGCATGGCCGGATCGACCTTGTTCGCGAAGCGTAGCCGCTTGCGCAAGGTTATTGTTTGCAGGTGTTTCTCCGGTTTTAACCGGCGAATCTCTCTGATAGTTTCGAGTAAGGATCGGCAATGGACGCCGGTCACCGCAGCGCCAGCCATGCCGGCGGGCGCTGCGTAACGCTTACAAGGAAACGTAAAAATGCCAGTCAAACCCAAACCGCCAACGCCGGCAACGGGCCGGGTCGATGTTCCCGCGAGTCCGCGTACATCCGCTGATGCGGACTCTTCAGGAACCGGGACACCGCATGTCGCCCCAGACCCCTTTCTTCGCAAAACGCCCGGTACTACGCCTGAAACGGCTGATGGCACGCCTGAGTCCTCGGTGGCTGCGGCGACGTCGAGAGTGCATGTGCACGAGTCGACGTCCGTTTCCGCCGGGGTCAGTACTTCCGATGCCCCTGGGCTGCAGCAATACCTGATCCCCGCGTCGAGCGCGTTACCCGGCGCCGATGCCGAGGGTTTTCGCACTTTCAAGGGCCGGCAGTACGCCGATATTCAGGGTGGCGGCACGGTGTTGCTTGCCGTCGATCCGCAAACCGGTCTGCACAGGGCCCGTCTGGCGAGCGAACTGCAGCCGTCAGGGCCGGCGCTTGCATTTGATCTCGCGAGCAATCACTGGTTTGAATTGCAGGACTTCTCCGTTTCCACGCCGCAGGCTGTCATGCCGCGCAAGAGTCGTCGCTCTCCGCACAAAAGTGACGATGAGTTCGAGTTGGCCCTGGAAGAGTTGCCGCGCAATGACGCCGGTGCGTCGGAGCAGTTTTATCTGGCCTCCGAATCCATGCCGATCAAACCGTACACGACTCAAGAGCTGATGATGATGCGCAGTGAAACACGCTATTCGTTTCTCGGTAATCAACTGGGCACTTACAACCGCGCAAATAACGGCAAGTACCCGCTGCGGGACATTGCCGGCAGGCCGATCCGCATCCGTAAACTGGAGACCAAAGTGCGTCTTGTAGAAGGCGATTTGTTTACCTCCGAACAGATCAAGCCCTATATCAAGTTTGAAGGTCATGAAGACGTCGCGATGCTTTATGAGCAGAAGCTGCAATGGCGATTGTTCACCGCGGCCGATGTAAAAGTGCCCGGTGAAAAAGCCTTGATCGGGCAGTCCATGGTGGTGGCGAACAGACGCATCGCCAAGGGTGAGGCGATTGGTGTCTATGGCGGAGTCATTACCCCGGCACGCTTCGTAGGGCCCCATGAACAGACGTTCAGCATGCTGGCCGGAATGCGTTTGCAGTATGGGCCGGGACAATTTCTGCCCGACCCGTTGGCCATACTGGGCGACAACATCATTTCCAGAATCAACTCCAACTTTGAGTACGACGCTACAGGCAAGCCCGTTCGCCAGGCGCCGGATGGCTATAACGTTGTAGCGGTGCCATTCAATATCGAGGCGCAGCAGTGGGTCGGCAAGCAATTGGTGACCAAGGACTTTATCCTCAACGCCGTGTTCGCCTCGCACGACATACCGGCAGGCACTGAGCTACGCCTGGATTACAACTACAACGAGCAACAGATGTCGTGGGCATTTCCCTGATTGATCAGGCAACGCCGCTGAATACGGATTTCAACGTCCGTATTCAGACGGCGACGCTTGTCAGAACAGGAAATAGCGCTGCGCCATCGGTAGTGTTTCCGCTGGCTCACACCACAACAGCACGCCATCAGCCTTGACCTGATACGTCTGCGGATCGACATCGATGTCCGGCAAGTAGTCGTTGTGAATCAGATCGGTTTTCTGCACATCACGACAGCCTTTGACCACGCCGATTTTCTTCTTCAACCCCAATGCCTCAGGCAGCCCGGCTTCCTGTGCCGCCTGACTGATAAAGGTCAGGCTGGTGGCATGCAGAGAGCCACCGTAACTGGCGAACATCGGGCGGTAGTGCACTGGTTGTGGCGTCGGAATCGAGGCGTTGGCATCGCCCATCAGGCTGGCGGCAATCGCGCCGCCCTTGAGAATCAGCGTCGGTTTCACGCCGAAAAATGCCGGGCGCCAAAGCACCAGATCCGCCCACTTGCCGACCTCGATCGAACCGACTTCATGGCTGATGCCATGGGTGATCGCCGGGTTGATCGTGTACTTGGCGATGTAGCGTTTGGCGCGGAAGTTGTCATTGCCTTCGCCATCCTGAGGCAGCGGGCCACGCTGTTTTTTCATCTTGTCGGCGGTTTGCCAGGTGCGCGTGATGACTTCGCCGACGCGGCCCATGGCCTGGCTGTCGGAGCTGATCATCGAGAACGCGCCGAGGTCATGGAGGATGTCTTCGGCGGCAATCGTTTCGCGGCGGATGCGGCTTTCGGCAAACGCGACGTCTTCGGCAATGCTCGGGTCGAGGTGGTGGCAGACCATCAGCATGTCGAGGTGTTCATCGATGGTGTTACGGGTAAACGGCCGGGTCGGGTTGGTCGAACTCGGCAGCACGTTGGGGAAACCGCAGGCCTTGATGATGTCCGGCGCATGGCCGCCACCGGCACCTTCGGTGTGATAGGTGTGGATAGTGCGGCCCTTGAACGCGCCGAGGGTGGTTTCGACGAAACCGGATTCATTGAGGGTGTCGGTGTGGATCGCCACTTGCACGTCGAACTGATCGGCGACGCTCAGGCAGTTGTCGATGCTCGCCGGCGTAGTGCCCCAGTCTTCGTGCAGTTTCAGGCCGATCGCGCCGGCCTTGACCTGTTCGATCAACGGCTCCGGCAGGCTGGCGTTGCCCTTGCCGGTGAGGCCGATGTTCATCGGGAAGGCGTCGGCAGCCTGAAGCATGCGCGCCAGATGCCACGGTCCGGAGGTGCAGGTGGTGGCGTTGGTCCCGGTGGCCGGACCGGTGCCGCCGCCGATCATGGTGGTGACGCCGCTCATCAGCGCTTCTTCGATTTGCTGTGGGCAAATGAAATGGATGTGCGTGTCGATGCCGCCAGCGGTGAGGATCATGCCTTCACCGGCGATCACTTCGGTGCCGGCACCGATGGCGATGGTCACGTTCGGCTGCACATCCGGGTTGCCGGCCTTGCCGATCGCGGCGATGCGCCCGTCCTTGAGGCCGACGTCGGCTTTGACGATGCCCCAGTGGTCAATGATCAGCGCGTTGGTGATCAGGGTGTCGACCACTTCGGCAGCCAGTAACTGACTTTGGCCCTGACCATCGCGGATGACTTTGCCGCCACCGAACTTCACTTCTTCGCCGTAGGTGGTGAAGTCTTTTTCGACCTCGATCCACAGCTCGGTGTCGGCCAGGCGCACCTTGTCGCCGACGGTGGGGCCGAACATGTCGGCGTAGGCTTGACGGGAGATTTTCATTCGTTCGCCTTGGGATTCAATTGGTTTTGAGATCGCTCGCATTACTCGCTTTCGCGAGCAGGCTCGCTCCCACATTTGATCGCGTTCTCATGTGGGAGCGAGCCTGCTCGCGAATGGGCCAGTGCGGACACCGCGTTAGTTACAGGTCGCCCATGATTCGTCCTGCAAACCCGAACACCCGTCGATGCCCGGCGTAATCGACCAGCTCCACCTCACGACTCTGCCCCGGCTCAAAACGCACCGCCGTGCCCGCCGGAATATTCAGACGCATGCCCCGGCTGGCCGCGCGATCGAAGGTCAGCGCGTCGTTGGTTTCAAAAAAGTGATAGTGCGAGCCGACCTGAATCGGCCGGTCGCCGCTGTTGGCGACTTTCAGGCTGAGGGTGCGGCGGCCGACGTTGAGTTCGATATCGCCGGGCTGGATCTGGTACTCGCCAGGAATCATCACTGGGCTCCTTGCAGAATCTTGTAATAGAGGGCGGTCGCGCGATAGGTGCCGTTCGGGTCGCAGGCGTAATCAGGAATTTCGCCGGCGCGGCTGTAGCCCAACGACTTGTAGAAATCTTCAGCCGGCGAACCCGCCTCGGTGTCGAGGTAGAGCATGCCGCGCTTGTGATGGCGCGCTTCCCGCTCCAGCGCGCTCATCAATTGCTGTCCGAGCCCGCGCCGACGGGCGTGTTCACGCACCAGCAGTTTCTGCACTTCGGCGCGATTGAGGCCGTTGGCTTTCTGGCACAACCCCAGTTGCACACTGGCCAGCACTTGCTCGTCCTGGACCACCACCCAGAGCAGCACGCTGCCTTTGTTCACATTGTCCTGAACGTCATCGAAGTAAGCGTGTGCCTGCGCGGCATCGAGATCGGCCATGAAGCCGACGCTGGCGCCGTAACCCACGGCATCAAGCAGCAGATCGATCAGACCCTGACGGTAGTGGGCAAAACTTTCCGCGTTGACGCGGCGCAGCTGGGCGGCATTCATCGGTGTCACTCCTTGTTGGTGTCAGGCGGCTCCGCGCCAGGGTTGAGGGTCAGTTGCATGAAGGTCAGGTCGAGCCAGCGGCCGAACTTGGTGCCGACCTGCGGCATCTGCCCGGTGATGCTGAAACCGGCGCGTTCGTGCAGGCGAATCGAGGCGGCGTTGCCGCTTTCAATGGCGGCGACCATCACGTGTTTGCCGCAGGTCCTGGCCCGCTCGATCAGCGCGGTCATCAGTTGCGGGCCGAGGCCGTTGCCGCGCTGATCGCTGCGCACGTAGACCGAGTGCTCGACGGTGTGACGGAAGCCGTCGAACGGCCGCCAGTCACCGAACGAAGCGTAGCCGAGCACGCTGTTGTCGGCGTCGGCGATCACCAGAATCGGATAAGCCTGGGCCTGACGCGCGCTGAACCACGCTTGACGATTGCCGAGGTCGACGGCCTGTTCATTCCAGATCGCCGTGGTGTTGAGTACGGCGTCGTTGTAGATGTCACGGATCGCTGGCAGGTCGGCGTGAACAGCATCGCGAATGGAGTAAGTCATGGCGCGGCCTCAGACGATCGGTTGGTGAACGGTGACCAGTTTGGTGCCGTCGGGGAACGTCGCTTCGACCTGGATTTCCGGGATCATTTCCGCGATGCCTTCCATCACTTGCTCGCGGCTGAGCAGGGTGGTGCCGAAGTGCATCAGCTCAGCGACGGTCTGACCGTCACGCGCACCTTCGAGCAGCGCGGCAGAAATGTAGGCCATGGCTTCCGGGTAATTGAGTTTCACGCCGCGCGCCAGTCGCCGTTCAGCGACGAGGCCGGCGGTGAAGATCAGCAGCTTGTCTTTTTCGCGTGGGGTCAGGTCCATTGTGGGGTTCCGTCAGGGCAGTTTTGTGAGGTTCTTGCGGGCGAGGGGTGCCAGTTGGAGCAGCCCCTCACCCTAGCCCTCTCCCGAGGGAGAGGGGACTGATCTCGGTTGTTTTCAATGGCCGGTTCAGTCAGCGGTATTCGTTCAGGCAGTTAAATTCATTTCAAACGACTCGGTCGGGCTCCCTCTCCCTCCGGGAGAGGGCGGGGGGTGAGGGTCGCTTTCAGGTGCTCCATATTCTCGGTGACACCGCTTCGCGGCCCAGCAGCACCGGGCGCAGCAAGCGCCATAAATCGATGAGCCACGCACGGGCGAGCAACGCTTCGCCGGCCAGACAACGAGCCACCAGCAGCCCAGGCAACTGGGTCAAATCCCCACGCACTTCATGGCCCAGCGAGCGACAACGCTCAAGCAACTCGGCATCAATCTCACCGGTCACCAACAACGTCGCAAACACCGGATTGCCATCCAGCCCGATCGGCGAATCAAGCAAACCGTCGCCACCGACAATGCGCTGGCGCTCATGCCAGAGCAATCGGCCATCGCGGCGAATATCCAGGTGCGCCTGAAAATGCCCGCGCTCGAAACGCTCGCCACTGGCCGGACGACCCAGCGCAACCACGTCCCAGTAGAACAGTCGCGCGTCACCTTGAAGATCAATCGAAGTGCTGAGCTCCGCCTGTGCGGCGCTGTAGACGATGGTCTCCTGCGGCAGCCATTCCAGCGTCGCCCCGGCCGCCACTTTCAAGTCGAGTTGCTGATAAGCCGGCCCACCGGCGCGATACCACTTGGCCGCGCCGGGGCTGGTGATCTGCGCCCAGGCGTCTTGCTCGACGCGGGCGCTGATGTCCAGTCGATCACCGCCGGCAATCCCGCCGGGCGGGTGGACGATGATGTGCTGGCAGACCTCGGGGCCTTCGGCGTACAGGTGCTTTTGCACCCGCAGCGGGCCGAGGTGCCGGCGCATGACCGGGCGCGTGCAGTCGCCGAAACGGGCGTAGGCAAGTTCCAGCTCGGCGTGCCAGCTCGGGGTAAACAGGGCAGGTGCAACAGTCGAATTCATGGCGTGTAATTATCGTTAGGAAGCTACAGATTAGTTCGTTGTACTAGATCGTTACCAGCCCGCGTACACCCTCCGCCTCCATATTTTCACCGCGACCCTGCTGAACGATCTCGCCCCGGGACATCACCAGGTATTGATCGGCCAGTTCTGCGGCGAAATCGTAGAACTGCTCGACCAGCAAAATCGCCATATCACCGCGCTCCGCGAGTTTCTTGATCACTGCGCCGATCTCCTTGATCACCGAGGGTTGGATGCCCTCGGTGGGTTCGTCGAGGATCAGCAAACGTGGACGACTGGCCAAGGCGCGGCCAATCGCAAGCTGTTGCTGCTGACCGCCGGAGAGGTCACCGCCGCGACGCTGCTTCATTTGTAGCAGCACCGGGAACAATTCATAAATGAAACCTGGGACTTCTTTGGCTTCACTGCCGGGAAAGCGTGACAGTCCCATCAGCAGATTTTCTTCCACGGTCAGGCGTCCGAAGATCTCCCGGCCCTGTGGCACGTAAGCGATGCCGGCGTGAACGCGCTGGTGTGGCTTGAAGGTGGTGATCGGTTTGCCTTCCCAATTCACCGCGCCTTCTTTGGCCGGCAGCAGACCCATCAGGCACTTGAGCAAAGTGGTTTTACCGACGCCGTTGCGGCCAAGCAGGCAGGTGACTTCGCCGACTTTCACGTCGAACGAGAGGCCACGCAGGATGTGGCTACCGCCGTAGTACTGGTGCAGCTTGTCGACTTGCAGCATGTTCAAATTCTCCCCGGTGATCGTTCCCACGCTCTGCGTGGGAACGCATCCCGTGACGCTCCGCGTCACATAACGGCGGACGCAGAGCGTCCATGGCGGCATTCCCACGCGGAGCGTGGGAACGATCTGAGTCCTTAGCGGCCGAGGTAGACCTCGATCACGCGCTCGTTTTCCTGCACTTGCTCAAGCGAGCCTTCCGCCAAAACGCTGCCCTGGTGCAGCACGGTCACATGGTCGGCAATCGAGCCGACAAACCCCATGTCATGCTCCACCACCATCAACGAATGCTTGCCCGCCAGGCTCTTGAACAGTTCAGCGGTGAACTCGGTTTCCGCATCAGTCATCCCCGCCACCGGCTCATCGAGCAGCAACAATTGCGGGTCCTGCATCAACAGCATGCCGATCTCGAGAAACTGCTTCTGTCCATGAGAGAGCAACCCGGCTTGACGATTGACCGAGGTGGTCAGGCGAATCGTCTCCAGCACTTCGCTGATCCGGTCCTTTTGCTCACCACTCAAACGCGCACGCAAACTGGCCCACACCGACTTGTCGGTTTTCTGTGCCAGCTCCAGGTTTTCAAACACGCTCAGCGCCTCGAACACTGTCGGCTTCTGAAACTTGCGGCCGATGCCAGCCTGAGCGATTTGCACTTCGCTCATTTGCGTCAGATCCAGCGTTTCGCCGAACCACGCCTTGCCGTGACTCGGGCGGGTCTTGCCGGTGATCACGTCCATCAACGTTGTTTTACCCGCACCGTTGGGGCCGATGATGCAGCGCAATTCGCCGACGCCGATGTACAGATTGAGATTGTTCAGTGCGCGAAAGCCATCGAAGCTGACGCTGATGTCTTCCAGTGTGAGGATCGTGCCGTGACGGGTGTCGAGGCCCGGACCGACGCGCTGGCCGAGGCCGATCGAATCGCGGCTGGTGCCGGCGTCCTTGTTCGGTTCGACGGGAAAGAAGGCCGGTTCCAACATGAATTCCGCGCTCGCCGTGACTCTCATTGTTCACCTCGTTTCTTCAGCAGACCGATCACGCCTTTGGGCAGGTACAGCGTCACGACGATGAACAGCGCGCCGAGAAAGAACAGCCAATATTCCGGGAACGCCACGGTGAACCAGCTCTTCATGCCGTTGACCACACCGGCGCCGAGCAACGGCCCGATCAAGGTGCCGCGACCGCCGAGGGCTACCCACACCGCCGCTTCAATCGAGTTGGTCGGCGACATTTCGCTGGGGTTGATGATCCCGACTTGCGGCACGTACAACGCACCGGCCAGACCACACAACACCGCGCTCAACACCCACACGAACAACTTGAAACCGCGCGGGTCGTAGCCGCAGAACATCAAGCGGTTTTCCGCATCGCGCAATGCTGTCAGCACGCGACCGAACTTGCTCTGCGCCAGGCGCCAGCCGATGAACAGACTCGCCACCAGCAACAACACCGTGGCCAGAAACAACACCGCGCGAGTGCCCGGTTCAGTGATGCCGAAACCGAGAATCGTGCGGAAATTGGTGAACCCGTTGTTGCCGCCAAACCCGGTCTCGTTGCGGAAAAACAAGAGCATGCCGGCGAAGGTCAGGGCCTGGGTCATGATCGAGAAATACACGCCTTTGATCCGCGAGCGGAAGGCGAAGAAACCGAACACCAGCGCCAGCAAGCCCGGCGCCAATACCACCAGACACATCGCCCAGACGAAGCTGCTGGTGCCGGTCCAGTACCACGGCAATTCGCTCCACGACAGGAAAGTCATGAACGCCGGCAAGCCATCACCGGCAGCCTGACGCATCAGGTACATGCCCATCGCATAACCGCCGAGGGCGAAGAACAGACCGTGACCCAGCGACAGCAAACCGGCATAACCCCAGACCAGATCCAGCGCCAGGGCGACGATGGCGTAGCAGAGGATTTTGCCAACCAGCGTCAGCGTGTACGCCGAGACCGACAGGGCATTTTCCGCCGGCAACAACGACAGCAGCGGCAGGGCGATCAGCAGGGCGAGGATCACCGCACCGACGGCGATCGTGACTTTCGGGCCGGCCTTTTGCGTGGCCGTGACTAACAGAGGCTGGTTCATCAGTCGATCACCCGTCCTTTCAGTGCGAAGAGGCCTTGCGGACGTTTCTGGATAAACAGAATGATCAGCGCGAGGATCAGGATCTTGCCGAGCACCGCACCGATCTGCGGTTCGAGAATTTTGTTGGCGATGCCCAGGCCGAACGCGGCGAGCACGCTACCGGCCAATTGACCGACGCCGCCGAGTACCACCACCAGGAACGAGTCGATGATGTAGCTCTGGCCGAGGTCCGGGCCGACGTTGCCGATCTGGCTCAGCGCCACACCGCCGAGGCCGGCGATGCCCGAGCCGAGGCCGAACGCGAGCATGTCCACGCGCCCGGTCGGCACACCGCAGCAGGCCGCCATGTTGCGGTTCTGGGTGACGGCGCGAACGTTGAGGCCGAGGCGGGTTTTGTTCAGCAGCAGCCACGTCAGCACGACGACGAACAAGGCGAAGGCGATGATCACGATGCGGTTGTATGGCAGAACCAGATTCGGCAGCACTTGAATGCCGCCGGACAGCCATGCCGGGTTGGCCACTTCAACGTTTTGCGCGCCGAACAGCAAGCGCACCAGTTGAATCAGCATCAGGCTGATGCCCCAGGTGGCGAGCAAGGTTTCCAGGGGGCGGCCGTAGAGGTGGCGAATCACCGTGCGCTCCAGCGCCATGCCGATCGCCGCTGTGACGAAGAACGCCACCGGCAGCGCGATCAACGGGTAGAACTCAATCGCCTGTGGTGCGTAGCGCTGGAACATCAACTGCACCACGTACGTCGAGTAGGCACCGAGCATCAGCATCTCGCCGTGGGCCATGTTGATCACGCCGAGCAGGCCGAACGTGATCGCCAGACCGAGTGCCGCCAACAGCAGAATCGAACCGAGGGACATGCCGCTGAAGGCTTGACCGAGGATCTCGCCGATCAGCAGTTTGCGTTTGACTTGAGCTAGGCTGGTTTCGGCAGCGGTGCGTACGTTGGCGTCGGCTTCAACGCCGGGTTCGAGCAAACCTTCGAGACGCGTGCGCGCCAGTGGATCGCCGGTTTCGCCGAGCAGGCGTACTGCGGCGAGGCGCACGGCCGGATCGGTATCGACCAATTGCAGATTGGCCAGCGCCAGGCTCAGGGCGGCATGGACGTTTTCATCTTTTTCGCCAGCCAGTTGCTGGTCGAGGAATTTCAGCTGCGCGGGTTTCGCGCTTTTCTGCAATTGCTGCGCGGCGCTCAGACGGATTTTGGCGTCGGCGGCGAGCAATTGATGGCTGGCCATGGCGGTGTCGATCAGACCCCGCAGGCGGTTGTTCAGGCGCAGGGTTTTGGGTTGGCCGTCGATGGTCAGTTCGCCTTGCTGCAGGGCGTTGATCAATTCGATACGGGCCGGATCGGGCTGCGCGGCCCAGGTTTCCAGCAGTTTGGCTTGCTGCACAGGATTGGCCGCGACGAAGTCTTCGGCATCGCCGGCGTGGGCCAGCATCGGCAGCAATAGTGCGATGGCTATGAGAAAGCGGTGTATGGCAGTGGGCATTAGTGGTGTTTCCTTTCTTGCGGTGGCCGATGGAGCGGTATCCGGCTGTGAATCCGCCCCTCACCCTAACCCTCTCCCAGAGGGAGAGGGGACTGACCGAGTTGTCAGGTCATCCAACACCGACCTGACATTCCTGCGTCGAACTCAGGATCTGAAAGCCATAGAGATCTGCTCCCTTCCCCCACTCCCGGAGGGAGAGGGGGCTGGCCGAGGTGTCTGGACGATGTGCTGCGACCTGCGAATTCGAGCCGAACTCAGGCTTTGAAAAACATGAAGATCGGCTCCCTTTCCCCTCTCCCTGAGGGAGAGGGCTGGGGTGAGGGGGAAATCTAAAGCCCACCTCAAAAACTGAATCCGCCTCAGTTGCTCTTCACCGCATAATCGGGCTTCTTGTCGTTGCCCTGAATGAACGGGCTCCACGGTTGCGCGCGAATCGGCCCTTCGGTCTGCCACACCACGTTGAACTGACCATCAGCCTGAATCTCGCCGATCATCACCGGTTTGTGCAGGTGGTGGTTGGTCTTGTCCATGGTCAGCGTGTAGCCCGACGGCGCGGCAAAGGTCTGGCCGGCGAGGGCCTCGCGGACTTTGTCGACGTCGGTGGATTTGGCTTTCTCCACTGCCTGCGCCCACATGTGGATGCCGACATAAGTGGCTTCCATCGGGTCGTTGGTCACGGCTTTGTCGGCGCCCGGCAGGTTGTGTTTCTTCGCGTAGGCTTTCCAGTCCGCGACGAATTTCTTGTTCTGCGGGTTCTCTACCGACTCGAAGTAGTTCCACGCTGCGAGGTTGCCCACCAGCGGTTTGGTGTCGATGCCGCGCAGTTCTTCTTCGCCGACCGAGAACGCCACAACCGGTACGTCGGTCGCCTTCAGACCCTGGTTGGCCAGCTCTTTATAGAACGGTACGTTGGAGTCGCCGTTGACCGTCGAGATAACCGCAGTCTTGCCACCGGCCGAGAATTTTTTGATGTTGGCGACGATGGTTTGATAGTCGCTGTGACCGAACGGCGTGTAGACCTCTTCGATGTCCTTGTCGGCCACGCCTTTGGAGTGCAGGAACGAGCGCAGGATCTTGTTGGTGGTGCGCGGGTAGACGTAGTCGGTGCCGAGCAGGAAGTAGCGCTTGGCACTGCCACCTTCTTCACTCATCAGGTATTCAACCGCCGGGATCGCTTGCTGGTTCGGTGCAGCGCCGGTGTAGAAGACGTTCGGCGACATCTCTTCGCCTTCGTATTGCACCGGGTAGAACAGCAAACCGTTGAGCTCTTCGAACACCGGCAGCACCGATTTACGCGACACCGAGGTCCAGCAGCCGAACACCACGGCGACCTTGTCCTGGGTCAGCAACTGGCGGCCCTTTTCGGCGAACAGCGGCCAGTTCGACGCCGGATCAACCACCACCGGCTCAAGCATCTTGCCGTTGACGCCGCCCTTGGCGTTGATCTCGTCGATGGTCATCAGCGCCATGTCTTTGAGCGACGTTTCGGAGATCGCCATGGTGCCGGACAACGAATGCAGAATCCCGACCTTGATGGTCTCGGCGGCCTGGACGGTCCAGGTCATGCCCATCGCGGCAACGGATGCCGTGAGTGTGAAAGCCTTGATCAAACTGCGACGCTTCATTGTGCGATCTCCATGAACGTTTGAAGTTTTTCTGGTTGGCAGATGCGGACGACTGAAGGTGTGTTTTGCAAGGGCTGTGCCCGGTCGGGATCGGGCAGGAAAATGTCGTTTCAGAGCGCTCGCATGACCGCGGTGCGCACCACGAACGGACAGGGTGTGGGCGTTGGTGCGTCGAGGTGCGCCAGATTGGGGCGCGGCCTGACGCTATAGATGCGGATACATAAACGATAAACATGTACCGCGGCTCGCTTGGTCCGCAGGCACACACTCATTCGCAGCCATCCCGATTTTCTCCCAGGATTTTTTATGAATGATGTGTCTGGCCGATCCGGCCGCGCTGCAAGGACTTCCGCAAAATTCAAGCTGCCCCCTCTGAGCCCGGCGTTTCTGACTGAGGAGGACGCGGCGTATTGGGCCCACACGCGCATTGCGCGGAAATCGGACAAGGAGTACGGCAGCGTTATTCTGCTGCGTCCGGATGGAAAGTTCGTGGTCACCTCACCGATAGCGGGTGAACCCACACGCTTCGACTTTGGCTCCCTTCTCGAAATCGATGCCGCTGGCATGATGCTTCATCCGCTGGGCTACCGATGCGTCGCCAGCTTGCATAGCCATCCGCCGCTGCATGATGAGTTTCGCAAGGACAATCCGCGTCAGGATGAAAGGCTGGTCAGGCTCTTCATCAGTTTCTTTTCGGCGGCCGACTTCATTGGCGATGTGACGGCGCGGGATTTTTTTCGCAGCGCTTATCTGTCGGGTGCCGACGGCACATTGCTCAAATATGTGTCGAGCGGCTCGCCTGAGGAGCGCGATTACTACCTCTGGCATCAATCCGGCGCGCCTTCTGGGCATCCGTCGGGGGCTTATGAGTTGATGAGCCTGATCAACAAGCTCGCGACCGTGGGAGAACTCAAAGTCATTGTTTCGAGTGCCGACTGGGGACATTCCGTTGGGCAGGTCCCCGCAGCCTGGAAAGCCGGCGCACCTTTTTCCGCCGGTGTGATCACCGAGCTGCCTCTGATGACGCGCGTCTGCGTCAATGCCGAACGTGCCGTGCTCGCAGCGCTGAAATCCCGAGGTGCGCAGACGACGGGCCTGCTCTTGAAAAAGCGCGGTGCAGAAGAATATGTCGCGACCCATGCGCGTCCTGCCGGGCTGGACGCGTGGGATCCGGAAAAAATCTTTCCGCTGGAGGCCAGCGGTCAATTGCGCCTGCCGGCCGGCTATGCGCTGGAAGGCTTTTACTTTGCGTCACGCCCTGACCCGACGCAGTTTCCGCCGGTGCAACCGTGGCTCTATGAGAACTTTTTCACCCCGCAGGAAATGGCTCTGGCCATCGCAGCCCGTGCCCGCAGTCAACGCTGGTTGGCTGCCAGCCGGCCATTGTCGCTGTTCATGCAGGCCACAGACTACGCGATGCTGCAATACCAGTTCAGCGGCAGTCCGGTCGAAGCGGCGCTGAGTGTCGAACAGGCCGACGGCACGATCGGCGACAACGGGGTGCAATCCAGACTGCTGGCTGACACGCTTCGTCCGCGTATGTTTGTCTCGATGCTGGTGTTGGCCGGCAGGCTCAACGTCGTGCGTGGCAGTGCCTTGTGGGCGCAACTGGGGCCGGTGGATCTGCAATGGCAACCTTTCGCGCATTTCCCCTGGCCGGTGCTGAGCCGGGATTTTCTGAGCGCCGATGACGCAGCCCGGCATGCCCATGAACAGATCGGCATTCGCCGTGATCGACAGTATGCCGGGTATGTTTTTCAGCGCAGCGACAAACGCTTCGTCGTGACCGAGCCGCGGGAAGGCGATATCGACACGCTGAGCCAGGGACGGCTCTATCCGCTGGACAACCACGGGCAGACGATATTTCCCGATGATCATCGCTTGCAGGCGCGCTATGTGTCCCATGTTGCGTTGTCGCGGCTCGATCCGGTGCACGTCGGGTATCACCGCTGGACGCCGCGGGAGGCGTTGCTCAGCCTGCAGATGTTGAGCGTCGAAGAAGTGCGCCAGGCTTTGGCCGACACGCTTGTTCTGTATTGCTCTGGCGGCCGGGACAGTCTGATCCGCTACACGCCTTCAGTGACCCTGGCCGCGAAGGATCTTGCCACTCGCCTCGGCACTCGCCAGCACCCCGGCACGTTGGCCAGGGATCTGGACGCGGGAAGCAAGCGGCCGCAGGCGTTTGTCCGTGAGCAGGCGGCAGCCGGCGAGTTGGTGAGCCTGATCGATGATGCGTTGTGGGGGTATCGAGGGCCGATAGTTGCAGGCTGGGCATTCGCAGAGTTACCCCTGCCAGCGTCAACCGAGCCCCCGCCTCCCGAATTGCCTGGTCCGCCGTTATCCCAGCCGGATCTGCCGCCGTACCCCGAACTGACGCCGCCCGGGCCGACTTCGCCAGCACCGTTGCCGTGGAAACGACCGGTGCACCTTCTGTACGGCGCGCTCTTCGCGTCGGCGGACGAAGCGGCGCAGAGTCAGTACGCTCGCGATACGCGCTTGCAGGACGACAAGCGCGCATGGTTCGGATTCATTCTCAAGCACAGGGAGCGGGAGGAATTTATCGCTACCGAACTGATTCCGGTCAGTGAACGGCGCGACAACCTGTTCGATCTGGATAGCGTGTTTGCCTCTATGACCACCGAGCCCTGGTATCGATATCCCGAAGGCTTCGATCTGTTTGCTAGCTTTTATTCGCATCAGCGCGTAAAGGATCTGTCTGAGCGGCCCGCCGACTGGCTGGCGCATTACTTCATCACGCCGGACGATCTCACCGTTGCGATGTATTACTCGCCGCGGCGTCCGCTGGTCGCTTCGGACTTGCCGGCAGCGTTGTATATCGCCAACCGAGAGGGTGCGCTGTTGAAATACCGGCGCAGCGCGACCAGTAAACTGTTTCATGACAACACCTCGCAAGCGACGCTCGACAGCATCAAGCGCGATCTGCTTTCCGGTGCGAAGGTCGCGACGGATTTCGTCCATGTGGTGGCCAGCAGTGGCGAACTGTCGGTCATCAGAACGAGCGAGTGCTGGGATCGCCCGGGCAAGGTCAAGCCGACCTGGCAGCCTTTTGCAAACCTGGAGCGGCGCTGGCTCAGCCCGGCTTTCCAAAGCGCTGACGACGCGGCGGTGTATGTCCGATCGCTTCTGCCCAGCGCTAGCGAGAAGACGTGGGGTGGCCTGATTCTGCGCCGAGCGGATGCGCTGTACGTGGCCACGCTACCGGTCGAAGTTTCACGGGAAAATTTCGACAGCACAGAGATCTTCCCGGATGAGAGCAAGCGCGCAGGCCTGTTTCCCTTGGGTTGCAAGATTGCGGCACGCTATCGATCCCGGGTCGTTCGGGAATTGTCGGTCACGTTTTCTCCGGTTCAGAAGCAGATTTACCTGAACATGCTGTCGGTCGACACCGTGTACTCGGCGTTCACTCGCCGTTTCAAGGATTGGGATGAATACCTGTTCGCCCCGGACGGTGCGTTGATCTGCTATTACCCGGGTTTGTGGGAGCGCTTGCGGGCTGACCTTGCAGCGGCGCTGTCGGACAACACCAAGGTTCCCGCCAATCTCGATGCAGACGCGATCAGACAGCGCATCCGCAACGGTGAGTTGCAACCGGTTGCCTGGATCAACTCCTTGGCCAGAATCGGCTATTTGCAGGTTGTGACCGGCAGCGAAATCTGGGGCTCGCCCCGCGCCGTGGAGCAATGGACACCTTATGCCAACGATCTGCGATCTGCCGCTGACTACACCCAAGCCATGCGTGACCCGGTGTGCAGTCCGCTGTTCCTTCAGGCCGATGCGACTGCCCGTTACGTGCATGAGGCTTCGGTCAGTCGCGACACACTGACGTTCGGATTCGTCCTGTACGCTCGCGAGGGCGTGTACCTCGCCACGTTGCCGCTGACAGCGCAGCGTTCCGAGCTGGCGCTGGATCGGGTTTTCCCCCAAGGCCGATGGCTGCGCGGATATGCCTGGGACGCGCTGTATCTGCGTGCGCCGTTGCCGCCGGTTGGCGTTCGGGCCGATGATGTGCGCCATTTCCTTTTTGCGCCAAACGATATTCAGCAAGCCTGCAGGCGCGCCAGCACGCCTCAGGGGTACAAGCTGATTTACTTGTCCTGCGCCGACGGCGCTCTGTTGAAATGGCAATTGCATGCGTTCGAGCCCGGCGAGTTTTATGACGAGTTTGGCCAGATCCAGCTGCTTCCCAACTCGTTCGTATCGCCTGAGCAGGCAGCGGTCGATGAGCGCGACATGGCCAGAGGCCGGTTCAGCTTTACCGGGTATGTTCAGCGGATGGCCAAAGCTGGCCGGCTCGAGGTCATTGAAACCAGTGACTGCTGGTCGCGTCATGGTCAGGTGACAGAAGACTGGCAGCCGCAACTTGCCAATACGCCCCACGAGCAGCGTTGGCAACGTCATCCGGTGCCGGCACTGGGACCGATTTTTAATCACCCCGACGATGCCGCGCGCTATGCCCAGCAGCGAGTGGATAAAGAAACACTTGGCCGAACCGGGTACGAAGGGGCGATTCTGGCGCGGTCGACGCGCCAGCGCTTTGTGCCCCTTGAACCGATTGCCGGTTTCGACAATGGTGACAGTCTTCGTGAGCAGTTATTCAGTACTGCCAAGGATTCTTCATCACGCAATCCTCCGTTGAGTCTGTTCGACGGTTACACGTGTGTGGCCAGCCACCAGTTCAATTTGTCGCCCAACATCACGCTGTCAGCGGACGTCGAGCAAGTCAGGGGCAATTTCCCTGCGCCTGATCGAATGCATGCGCACACCCATGCACTGAAAAACAAAGGGCTGAATATTCAGGCCTATTACTATTCGACGCCCGAGCAAGTGTTGCTCAAGTACACCCCCGATTATTCCGCCGCCGAAAATGATCTGCTGCTGTCGGCTCGATCGCTTGTTTTCAAGGACGGGCGGTGGATCAGTCGGTTAAGCCCTGCCGAGTTTGTCTCGCAACTCATGCAATTGGGCGAGTTGCGCGTGCTGGTCGCCGGACGCTACTGGCGTCAGACGGGGCGGATGGGCGATGGGTGGAAAATACGTCGTCAGCAATCATCGGTTGAAGGCACCGTGCGCAGAAAAGACGAGCTGTAGGCCGCAGGCGCGGGCAGATAAGGCTGCCCGCGCCTGTGACGTCAGGGCGCCAGATCGGCGGTGCGCTGGGCGAAACGGGTCAATAAGAGCCTGTCCAGCAACCACACCACCACCAGCGAAGCCCCCACCAGCGGAAAGACCACCGCCAGCGCCAGCATGATCACCACGCCGGTTTTCCATTTCGGCAGGTCATGCCGCAACGGCGGTACGCCGAACTTGCCCTGTGGCCGGCGCTTCCACCAGATCACCACGCCGCTGACGGCGCTGAGCAGAATCATCAGGCAGATCAGCAGCACGACGATCTGATTGAAGGTGCCGAACATTTTGCCTTCGTGGAGCATCACGCCGATTTCCGTGGCGCGGGCAACGCTGCCGTATTGTTCGAAACGCACATCGGCGAGAACCTTGCCGGTGTACTGATCGACATGCAGGGTCGCATCGTTGCGTGGGTCATCGGCGAACACGGCGATGGTGAATACACCGGTGGCGGTGGTCGGCAGAGTGATGCTGTAGCCCGGTTCGACTTTGCGCTGAGTGGCGATGTTCTGCACGTCTTGCAGGCTGATCCCCGGTGCGGCGGGACCGGCGTTGGCGTTGCCGTGAGCCATGTGTTCGGCATGGTCGCCGGACATCGGCATCGGCGTGTTTTCCATCGCCCATGGCACGGTCTGGCGGGTGGCGGTGTTAAGGGTGCGCGCCTCGATGTCGGAGGTCGGTACGTTGTCCCACATCGCGGCTGGGAACACGTTCCACACCTGGGCGTATTGCTTGCCCCAGAAACCGGTCCAGGTCATGCCGCTGAGCAGCATCACCAGCAGCAATGTCGCGCCCCAGAAACCGGTCACCGCGTGCAGATCACGCCACAACACGCGGCCGCGACTGTTCAGGCGTGGCCACAGAATGCCCGCTGCCTGACCGCGCGGCCACCACAGAAACAGGCCCGACACCACCAGCACCACACCCCACCCGGCAGCCATTTCGATGAGGCGGTCACCGACGGTGCCGATCATCAATTCGCCGTGAATGGCGCGAGCGATGGCTTGCAGGTTTTGCTTGGCATCCTGTTCGCCAAGGATGTCGCCATGGTACGGATCGACGAATACGTTGAGTTCCTGGCCGGCGTTCTTCACCACAAACTGTGCGCTGCGTTCGGCATTCACCGGCGGCAGGTACTGGGTGATCTGGCCTTGTGGATAAGCGCTTTTTACCCGCTGCAGCAAGTCGTCGGCCGGCACTGTGTGATGGCCGGCCGGGACGTTGAGCAGGCTGCTGTACATCAGCGAATCGAGCTGCGGTTTGAACAGGTAGATGATGCCGGTCAGGGCCAGCATCACCATGAACGGGGCGACGAACAGGCCGGCGTAAAAATGCCAACGCCAGGCCAGGTTGTAGAAATTCGGTTTGGGCTGTTTCATCACGTGTGCTCCGCTTGGCTTGGATCTTCTAGTTGTTCTGCAACCCTGTGGGAGCGACGGTGCGACGATTCGACCTGCTCGCGAAGGCGTCGTGCCAGACGACATCAACGTTGGATGTGCCGTCCCCTTCGCGAGCAGGCTCGCTCCCACATGGGTGGGTGTTAGAAACTCATGTCGACCTTGGTCCAGAGCGTGCGCCCCGGTTCATTGATCGCTTGCGGGTCGTTGGCCGGGTAGCCGAATCCGGCGTTGCCCGCCAGGTTCAGGTGTTCGGCGTAAGCCTTGCCGAACAGGTTGTCGACGCCGCTGCTGACCTTCCAGTGTTTGTTGATCCGATAGGCACCGTTGAGTGAGAACACGCCGAAGCCGGAACTCTTGTCGTAATCCTTGCCGACCACGTTGCCCTTGTTCTGGTCGATACGGTTTTGCGCGGCAACCACCCTCCACAGTGCGCCAGCGCTCCAGTTGTCTTCGGTATAGGTCAGGCCGAAGCGTGCATCCAGTGGCGGCATTTGCGGCAGGGCCGTGCCGTCGCTGCTGTTTTTGCCCCAGGCGTAAGCCAGGGTCGCATCGGCTTTCCAGTTATCGGTGAGTCTGTACGCGGCACCGAGTTCACCGCCCATGATTCGCGCGTCGATGTTCTCGGCGCGCGAAGTGCTCATGCCCATCATTCCCGGGGTGTAGTCGAAGAGGATGTAATCGCGGATCACGCCGACGTAACCCGAGGCCCAGGCTTCGAGTTCGGCGCTCTTGTAGTTCACGCCGAAGTCGAACTGGGTGGTCTTTTCCGGTTTGATCGAATCGAACGCGTTGACCGATCCGGCCGGGCCGGACTTGGGCGAAAACAGCTCCCAATAATCCGGGAAGCGCTGCGCGTGACCGAGGCCCGCATAGAGCGTGGTCGGACTGTCGGCCAGGTCATGCTCGTAGCGAATGAACCCGCTGGGCAGGGTGTCGGCGCGGGTATCGTCGGCGGTCGGGTTGGGGCGGCTCATCATTCCCGAACCGGTGGTTTGCCGGTAATCCTTGGCTGAAGCACGGTCGACACGGGCGCCGGTGATCAGCCGATCACGGTCGGCGGCGTACCAGGTCATCTCGCTGAACACACCGTAGTTATGGAAATCGGCGTCCTTGCTGTACGGCTGATCCTTGTAGGTGTCGATGCCCATGCCGCTGCGCTGACGGTGTTCGTTGGTCTGCGCGTCGAGGCCAGTGATCAGCTGAATATCAGCCCAGCGCCAGGTCGCCTTGATCCGTGCGCCGAGGGTGCGGCGGTCGACATTGGACGCCATCGGCCCCGCCATCATCCCGGTGCCGGACGGCGTGCGCAGGGTGTAGTTGTCCATCACGTGGTCGGCGTAGTTGTAGTAGACCTGCGCTTCGAGTTTCTCCAGCACGTCGGTGATGCTGGATTTTTCGAAACGCAGACCGAGGCTTTCCCGCAGGAACTGCGAACCGTCCATGCCGCGCCCGGCGTAGCGCGCTTCGCCGTCGCCCTTGCCGGCGGTGAGTTCGATCAGGGTGTCGGCGTCTGGCGTCCATCCGACCGCGATGTCACCGTTCCACTTGTCGTAGCGCGAGGCGACGATATCGTTGTTGCCGTCGCGGTAATCGTCGGAATGCGCGGTGTTGCCGATCACTCGCACGTAGCCCAGCGGGCCACCGGCAGCGGCGTCGACGACTTTGTCGAAGCGTCCGTGGGCCCCGGCCAGAATGCTCGCATTCACCCGTGTGCCGAGTTCGCCAAAGCTCTCCGGCTCACGATCAAACAGCACCGTACCCGCCGACGCGCCCGGCCCCCAAAGCACGGTTTGCGGGCCTTTGATCACGGTCAGTTTGTCGTAGGTTTCCGGCGAGATGTACGAAGTCGGCGCGTCCATCCGCCCGGGGCAGGCACCGAGCATCATGCTGCCGTTGGTGAGGATGTTCAGGCGTGAGCCGAACATGCCGCGCAGCACCGGATCACCGTTGGTGCCGCCATTGCGCACCAGGGCGAAGCCCGGAATGGTCTTCAGATAATCGCCGCCGTCACTGGCCGGCACCGGTTGGCGCGGATCTTTTGGATTGGTGACGATGGTCAGTGGCGAGCTCGGCGCAATTGCGGTGATCACCGTTGGACTGAGTTCTTCGTTGTGGCCGGCGTGATCATCGGCCAGCACCAGCGGGGACAGCAGAACGCCGCAAAGGACGGCGGTAGCGTGCCTGAAACGAATCCGCGATTCGGTCAAAGCGAAGGACGCCGGGGCAAAACCCGAGCGTGGAACAGCAGCAAACCTGGACATGACAATTTCCATCAAACAGTCGTAAACGACACGGCCGGCAGCCTGAAGCTGTCTTCTCAACCGTGTGCAATCAAAGGTGCGTGTTTACGTGGCGATGGGCGGGGCGCGGGTGCGGGCGCCGGGGAAGAAGGTCTGCCGGGCATGGCCCAGGCGTGGGGAGGGCGGGGTGAAGGTGTTGAGCGGTGGGATGTTGAAGGCGACGAAATCGCCGACGCCGGTCAGTGCCGGGCAATTGAACAGCAGGCTGCAATAGCCGCACTTTTCCCACAGCACGTGGTGCGAGGATTGTGGCGGGCAGTGTTCGGCTGAGGGCTTGGCGTCGTGGCCGCTGTGATCCATGCGCGGCATGTCCATCGACATGTCCATGCTCATCGGCATCGATGTCGAGGCGTGCTGATCCATCGGCATCGACTGAGAAATCAGTGGGCCGATGAAGATCATCAACATGGCGAACAGGGCGATCCAGCTGCCGCGAGTCAGAGTTTGAGTCTGACGGCGTTGCCGCAAAGGCCTGGCGCTCAGCGGGCGCATGGGCGGAGTCTGCCGAAAGGCTTACTGAGTGTGCGCGTGGGCCTGCGTGGTTTCTGGTGGCTTCTTCTGCACCGAGACGTCGACGGTGACGTCACCGGCCTTCTCGAAATGCATCGTCAGCGGGAAGCGTTTGCCATCGCTGAGCAGGCTGCGATCGGTCGGGTTGAGCAGCATCACGTGCCAGGCCATCGGCGCGAATGTTACGTTGCCGCCGGCCGGGATTTCCACGCTCGGCACTTGCTGCATCTTCATGAGATCGCCCTGCATGACGTGCTCGTGCAGTTGGGCTTCGGGGGCGATGGGCGAGTCGACGCTAAGCAAACGGTCGGCAGTTTTGCCGGCATTGTGAATGATGAAATACGCGGCGACGGTCGGCGCGTTGGGCGGCAGCTCTTGCGACCATGGGTGGGCGATTTCCAGCTCGCCGGCCTTGTATTCGTGGGCATGGGCAAAGCACGCCGGCAGCAACAGCGCAGCGATTACGATGAGTTTGTTCAACATGGCAGTCTCTCCAGAACGATTTGAAACGCAGGTCAATTGCGCGAACAAATCAAACCAGAGGGGAAGCACGGGGATTGAGACTCGGCCATTGCTGGCGCGGCGTGGGTGTTTGCAGTGAGGCGGGCGCCACGCTGCGATTACTTTCATAACGGGCGAAATACAGCTGCGGCGAGTGCGCCGGCAGCGCCACCAATGGCGCCGAGCCCGAGCAGCACCAGCAATGCTGCATGTTCGAATGCGTGTCGTTGGTCGGGGCTTTTTGATCGCTGGCGCCGATGTTGATCGCCACCATCTTGGTCCCGCTGCCGGTGCAGAAACTGCTCCAGAGCCATTGTTCGGCCGGTGAACTGGCCGCCTGCGCCATCGCCCCGGTCATCGGCATGGCGAGCATGTTGAACAGCACTGCAAAGCAGGCGATCCAGGCAATTGCTAGCCGGTGTCGGTTCATGGGACAGATCCATTGGGTGGGCGATCAGGCGCGGCTATTTAGCCTGATCAGGGCCGATAAGTAAAAAAGCGTCGTGCGGTTTGGTGTCGCAGCGCTTCCTGCAAGAGCTTGAGAAGCCTGCGCCCCAGCTCGATTTCGCCGTTATAAATGAGTGTAGCGGCTTCGATTCGCATTGCCTGGGCGAAATTCGAGTCGCTTTCTATTCGTGCACGAATGGTCTGCTTGACGTCTCGAAGTGCTACTCGGTTGAGCTGCCCATCGCCCGAGTCTTCGATCTCACAGCCCTTGATGTATTCGCTAAGATCGACAGGTGTTTTCAGGTAATCCTTGACGTCGAAACGGGAGAATTTTTCTGACATTGGATGTGTACGCCCTAGGAATCAAAGACGTTGAGCGTAGAGGTGGACGCTGACTGCCGATAGTCAGTGATTCGTTAAGTTGTTGTGAGCAGTGTCCGGCGCGGTTGTAGGATTCAAGTCAGATATCCAGTCGAGCCCGTGACATTGTGGGAGCGAGCCTGCTCGCGAAAGCGGTGGGGCAGGCAATGATGTGCAGACGTTGCCGACGTCTTCGCGAGCAGGCTCGCTCCCACAGTGGTCGGTGGCGAACACGTAGTCTGTGTACGTCGCGAACCTTGTGGAAGCGGCGGTGCGACGATTCGACTTGCTCGCGAAGGCGTCCGTGAGAACTGCGCTTGTTTTTAGATAAGGTTAAGGGGCGCAAGGGCCATGAGGATTGCGTCGACCGAGGCAAACTCCCGATCAACCCCCGGCAACCCCGGTCGCTTCAACACAATCACCGGCACCCCACGCTCGCGCGCCACTTCCAGCTTCGGCTCGGTCGCGGTGCTGCCGCTGTTCTTGCTGATCAACACATCGATCTGCCGCCGCTCGAACAGCGCTCGCTCATCCTCCAGCAGAAACGGCCCGCGTGCGCCGATCACTTCGCAGCGTTCGTTGCCGGGATAGACGTCGAGTGCGCGCAGAGTCCAGAACTGTTCCGCAGGGATTTCATCGAGGTGCTGCAGCGGTTCGCGGCCGAGGGTGAACAATGGACGGCGGAAAGGCTTGAGGGCAGCGATCAACTCGGCCCAGCCGCTGACTTCGCGCCAGTCATCACCGGGCTGCGGCTGCCACGCCGGACGGCGCAAAGCCCAGCAGGGGATGTCGGTCAGTCGTGCGGCGGTCGCGGCGTTCTGGCTGATCTGTGCGGCATAGGGATGCGTGGCATCGAGCAGCAAGTCGATGCCTTCGTCGCGAATGAACTGCGCCAGCCCTTCAGCGCCCCCGTAGCCACCGACGCGCACCTGACAGGTCAGATCCGTCGGTACCCGGCCAACGCCAGCGAGGCTATAGATATGTTCTGGCCCCAGTGTGCGGGCAATCGCCAGCGCTTCGGTCACGCCGCCCAGCAACAATATCCGCTTCATGCAAAACCTCCGGCATGCCCGACAATCCCGCCCTGACGATCAATCGCAAACACCTCGACCTGCACCTGCGCGGGCACCACGCTGCGGGCGAAATTCAAAGCATGGCGGCAGACTTCATCTCCCAGCGCGATCCCCGCTGAACTGGCCATGGCCAGCGCCTGCTGGCTGGTGTTGGCCTCGCGAATGCTTTGCTGCAACGCCTCATCGGCACCTATCGCCGCCGCCCACTCCGCCAGTTGTGGCAGGTCGATACTCGAATGCCGCGAGTGCAGGTCCATGTGCCCGGCCGCCAGTTTGCTGATCTTGCCGAAGCCGCCGCACAGGCTGAGTTTATCCACAGGCACTTTGCGCACATGCTTAAGCACCGCGCCGACGAAGTCGCCCATTTCGATCAGAGCGATTTCCGGCAGGTTGTAGACGCGACGCATGGTGTCTTCGCTGGCGTTGCCGGTGCAGGCGGCGATGTGCAAATAACCGTTGGTTTTCGCCACGTCGATGCCTTGATGGATCGAGGCAATGTAGGCCGCGCAAGAGAACGGCCGAACGATGCCGCTGGTGCCGAGGATCGATAATCCACCGAGAATGCCCAGCCGTGGGTTCATGGTTTTCAGCGCCAGTGCTTCACCACCCTCGACGTTGACCGTGACGTCGAAGCCGCCGAAATAACCGGTTTCCGCCGCGAGCAATGTCAGGTGATCGCTGATCATTTTGCGCGGTACCGGGTTGATCGCCGGCTCACCGACCCCGAGCACCAGTCCCGGCCGGGTCACGGTGCCCACGCCGGCACCGGCATTGAAGCGAATCCCCGGCTCGGCCATTAGCCTTACCCGCGAATAGAGCAGGGCACCGTGAGTCACGTCGGGATCGTCGCCAGCATCCTTGATCGTTCCGGCCTCGGCGCCGTCATCGGTCAAACGACAGAACTCCAGTCGCATCTGCACCTGTTTGCCTTTGGGCAAAACAATCTGCACCGCATCGGCGGAGTGTCCGCCGAGCAACAGACGCGCGGCGGCAAGGCTGGTGGCGGTGGCGCAGCTGCCAGTGGTCAGGCCGCTGCGCAGCGGCGCAGGTTGTTCGGCAGTTTCGTCACGCATCGAGGGGTTTGACCAGATCGAGCAGGGTGATCGGTAGCGCCTGACGCCAGGTGTCGAACTCGCCGAGCGGTTGCGCCTGGGCGACATGGATACGCGTGAGTTCGCCGCCATGGCGTTCGCGCCAGTTCATCAGGGTGACTTCGCTTTGCAGGGTCACCGCGTTGGCGACCAGACGGCCACCGGGCTTGAGTTGCTCCCAGCAGGTTTCGAACACGCCCTCACGGGTGACGCCGCCGCCAATGAAAATTGCATCCGGGCGTTCCAGTCCGTTCAGCGCCTGCGGCGCCTTGCCGCGAATCAATTGCAGACCGGGCACGCCCAACGCATCGCGGTTGTGCTCGATCAATTGCTGGCGGCCGTCATCGGCTTCGATGGCCACGGCGCGGCAACTGGGGTGCGCGCGCATCCACTCGATACCGATCGAGCCGCTGCCGGCGCCGACATCCCAAAGCAATTCGCCGGGGGTCGGGGCAAGGCGGGCGAGGGTGATGGCGCGTACGTCGCGTTTGGTCAATTGGCCGTCGTGCTGGAATGCCGAGTCTGGCAATCCAGCTAGGCGTGACAGGCGCGGGGCGTCGGCATCGGCCAGGCATTCGATGGCGATGACATTGAGGTCGGCTATCGGCGCGTCATCCCAGGCGCTGGCGCTGCTGTCGATGCGTCGTTCGGTGTCACCGCCGAGATGCTCGAGAACGCACATCCTGCTCGAACCGAAGCCGCGTTCACGGAGCAATTGTGCAACAGCAGCCGGGCTCTGACCGTCGTTGCTCAGCAACAACAGACGCACGCCACTGAATAATTGGGCATTGAGCGCCGCCAGTGGTCGGGCCACCAAGGACAGCGTTACCACGTCCTGCAACGGCCAGCCGAGACGAGCGGCGGCCAGCGAGCAGGACGACGGTGCCGGCAGGATCAGCATCTCGTCGCTCGGCACCTGACGGGCGAGGCTGGCACCGACGCCGTAGAACATCGGGTCACCACTGGCCAGCACGCAGACCGCTTCGCCACGCTGAACCAGCACCGGCGCGAGGGAAAACGGGCTCGGCCACAATTGCCGTTCACCGCGAATGCACACCGGCAACAAATCAAGTTGGCGCTGGCCACCGACGATCCGCGAGGCGCCCAACAGGGCACGCCGGGCGTTTTTGCCCAGGCCCTTGAAGCCGTCTTCACCGATTCCCACTACCGTCAGCCAGGGTGACATCTATATTCCTCTAAACACGCCGTTCCGACGGGCAGACTTTTCATGCCAGCGGACAAAGCAGGCATAATACCGCGCCTTCGCCCGCGAAGCGCCTTTCCCACGCAGCCGGTCAGCCCCTTGAACGAACGCCCGATGTCCACCGCCTTACGCCCCTCGGCCTGCCCGGGGTTGCTGCGTATCGTCCAGGCACTGGACGGCGGCATCTGCCGGATCAAGCTCAATGGCGGTTCGATCAGCGCCCATCAGGCTGATGCAGTGGCCGATGCAGCCGAACAGTTCGGCGGAGCGATCGAGGCGACCAACCGCGCCAATCTGCAGATTCGCGGGATCGGTGAGCAATCCGCAGCGCTGATCGAGCGTCTGCTCGCCGCCGGTCTCGGGCCGCGCACGGCGGCCGGTGACGATGTGCGCAACCTGATGCTCAGCCCTGCGGCCGGGATTGATCGGCAGATGCACTTCGACACCCGGCCCCTCGCCGAACAGATCCTCGACACGCTGCAAAGCCATCCACGTTTCCACGAGCTGAGCGCCAAGTTCGCCGTGCAACTGGATGGCGGGGAAGCCCTGGCGATGCTCGAACATCCCCATGATCTGTGGTTGTCGGCGTTCGAGCGTGACGGTGAAGTGTTGCTGGCGTTCGGTCTGGCCGGATGTCCGGCGGATCGCGCGGTCGGCGCGGTGGCACTGGAACACGGCCATGCACTGGTGGTGGCGGTACTGGAATTGTTTCTTGAGTTGGCGCGCCCCGAGCAAACACGCATGCGCCATTTGCTCGACGAGTTGCCGCTCTCGGCGTTTATCGAGCAACTGAGCACGCGCTTGCCGATCCAGCCTGTCAGCCATTGGCAGCGCACGGCCGTTGCGAACGATCTGCACATAGGCATTCATCCGCAAAATACCTCGGACCGGGTGTACCTCGGCGCGGTGCCGGCGCTGGGCCGTCTCGATCCGGCAATGCTGCGCGGGGCCGCGCAACTGGCCCGCCAGTTCGGCAATGGCAGCCTGCGTTTCACACCTTGGCAAAGCCTGCTGGTGCCGGATGTCAAAGCCAGCGATGCGGCGCAAGTACTGCAAGGTCTTGAACAACTGAACCTGTTGACCCGCGCTGCCGAACCCCTTGCACGCCTGATCGCCTGCACCGGCTCCAATGGCTGCGGCAAAGGCCTGGCCGACACCAAGCAGGACGCCCGCCATCTGGCAACGTTGCTGCCCTCGGCCTTCAATGTGCACCTGAGCGGCTGCACGCGCTCTTGCGCCGCCGCCCACTGTGCCCCGGTGACGTTACTGGCCGTCAGTGCCGGTCATTACGACCTCTATTTTCGCGATGCAACGCAGCCGGGTTTCGGCGCGCTGCACGCACGCAACCTTACTATTGAAGCGGCCGCGATCTTGCTCGACGCCCGCTCTCGGAGCCCCCTTGATGCTTGATTACATCCGCGATGGTCAGGAGATTTATCGCAACTCCTTCGCGATCATTCGCAGCGAGGCCAATCTGGCGCGCATCCCGGCCGATCTGGAAAAACTCGCAGTGCGGGTGATTCATGCCTGCGGCATGGTCGAGGCGGTCGACGGCCTGCAATTCTCCGAAGGCGCGGGCAAGGCCGGGCGCGATGCGCTGGCCGCCGGTGCGCCGATCCTCTGCGATGCGCGGATGGTCTCCGAAGGCGTGACCCGTGCGCGCCTGCCGGCCAACAATCAAGTGATCTGCACCTTGCGTGACGAGAGCGTGCCTGCGCTTGCCCGTGAACTGGGCAACACCCGTTCCGCCGCCGCGCTGGAGTTGTGGCGTCCGCATCTGGAAGGCAGCGTGGTGGTAATCGGCAACGCGCCGACAGCGCTGTTCTATCTGCTGGAAATGCTCGACGCCGGCGCACCGAAACCGGCGCTGATTCTGGGCTTCCCGGTCGGTTTCGTCGGCGCCGCCGAATCGAAAGCCGCGCTGGCCGCCGACAGCCGTGGCGTACCGTTTGTGATCATGCAAGGCCGTCTCGGTGGCAGCGCCATGGCCGCCGCCGCCGTTAACGCCCTCGCCACGGAGATCGAATGATGCAGGCCAAAGGACGTTTGATTGGCCTGGGCGTCGGCCCGGGTGATCCCGAACTGATTACTGTCAAAGCCCTGCGCCTGCTACGTGAGTCGCCGGTGGTGGCGTACTTCGTCGCCAAGGGCAAAAAGGGCAACGCGTTCGGCATCATCGAGGCGCACCTGCAAGAAGCGCAGAACCTGCTGCCGCTGGTCTACCCGGTGACCACCGAAGCGTTGCCGGCGCCGCTTTCCTACGAGCAAGTGATCAGCGACTTCTACGATGAAGCCGCCGAGACGGTCGCGGCGCATCTGGACGCCGGTCGCGATGTCGCGGTGATCTGTGAAGGTGATCCGTTCTTCTACGGCTCCTACATGTACCTGCACGATCGCCTCGCGACACGCTATGAAGCGCAAGTGGTGCCGGGCGTTTGTTCCATGCTCGGTGGCGCTTCGGTGCTGGGCGCGCCGCTGGTGTATCGCAATCAGAGCCTGTCGGTGCTCTCCGGCGTGTTGCCCCATGAAGAATTGAAGCGCCGTCTGGCCGATGCCGACGCGGCGGTGATCATGAAGCTGGGGCGCAACTTCCCGAAAGTGCGTCAGGTACTCGAAGAACTGGGTCTGGCCGAGCGCGCGCTGTACGTCGAACGCGCAACCATGGCCAATCAGAAGATCGTGCCGATGGATCAGGTCGAGCCGATGTCGTCGCCGTACTTCTCGCTGATCATCGTGCCGGGCGAACGGTGGCAAGGCTGATGACTCAATCCACGCCAGCCATCGTCATTCTCGGTCAGGGCAGCCTGGCCACCGCGCGGCGCATTCAGCAGGTCTACCCGGCGGCGCAGATCCACGGCCTTGCCGGGCGGGTCGAAGGTGCCGATTGCACGTATCAGGAATTCGGCGCGACCCTGCGTACGCTGTATCAGCAGGACACGCCGATCATTGCCCTGTGCGCGGCCGGCATCGTCATCCGCACGCTGGCGCCGCTGCTGCTGGAAAAGGGCGCTGAACCTGCGGTACTTGCCGTGGCCGAAGACGGCAGCGCCGTGGTGCCGCTGTTGGGCGGCCTCGGCGGGGTCAATGTCATGGCGCGGGACATCGCAGCCGGGCTGCAAGTCGCCGCGGCGATCACCACCAGCGGCGAGTTGCGTTTTGGCACGTGCCTGCTCAATCCACCGAGTGGTTACGCATTGGGCGATCTGGAACTGGGCAAGCGTTTCGTTTCCGATCTGTTGGCTGGCCACAGCGTGCGCATCGAAGGCGCGGCGCCGTGGCTGGATCAGGCGCAATTGCCGGAAGATCCGCAGGCACAGCGCTCGATTCATGTCGGCAGTGCCGCGCGTGAAGCGAGTGCCAGTG
Organism: Pseudomonas sp. P108; assembly: GCF_032613195.1. Lineage (NCBI taxonomy): Bacteria > Pseudomonadati > Pseudomonadota > Gammaproteobacteria > Pseudomonadales > Pseudomonadaceae > Pseudomonas > Pseudomonas sp. P108. The sequence goes on from NZ_CP126691.1 coordinate 720,238, forward strand.
AGTTACTGATCTATCCACGCAGTGTGGCGGTGGCGGTGGCGGTGAGTGCTGAAACATCAGACCTGACGGATGCCGTTCGCAGCGCCTTGCAGCAGGCGAAAATCGCCGTGCAATCGTTGGCCTGTCTGTTGGCCTGCGAGACGCAAATGGCTGCGCCACTTTTGCGTGAAGCGGCGCTTGAACTGGGTGTGCCGCTGCGCTTTGTCGCGGCGCAAAGCGACATCGAAACCCTGGCGCGAGTCGCAGTGCCCGCGGCGATAGTCGTGGCCGGACACGGCATGGCAATCGCAGTTGCCGAGCAGCCTCTGGATGTTTCAAAGATTGGCCGGCCACGCGGTCGTCTCGCGGTGATCGGCCTCGGCCCCGGCGCTGCCGAACTGATGGTGCCGGCGGTGAAAGCCGAGCTGGCCCGCGCCACCGATGTACTGGGCTACGAAACTTACGTGCGCATGGCCGGGCCGTTTCGCGACGATCAGGTGCAGCACTGCACCGACAACCGCGAAGAGATGCAGCGCGCCCGTCACGCCTTCAGGCTGGCCGCCGAGGGGCGCTCGGTGATCGTCGTGTCGTCGGGCGATCCCGGCGTGTTCGCCATGGCTGCTGCGGTGCTTGAAGCGTTGCACGAGTCGGCTGATCCGGCGTGGCACAGCGTCGACCTGGAAATCCTTCCGGGCGTGTCGGCCTCGTTGGCTACCGCCGCGCAGGCCGGTGCGCCGCTGGGCCATGACTTTTGCGTGATGTCGCTGTCGGACAACCTCAAGCCTTGGTCGATCATCGAGAAACGTCTGGATCTGGCCGCGGAAGCGGATCTGGCGTTGGCGTTCTACAACCCGATATCACGCGCGCGTCCGTGGCAACTGGGCCGGGCACTGGAAATCGTCGCGCAGCATCGTGCACCTGAAACGCCCGTGGTGTTGGGCCGCGACATCGGCCGTCCGGGTCAGACCTTGCGCACCACGACGTTGGGCGCGTTGACGCCGGAGCAGGTGGACATGCGCACCATGGTGTTGATTGGTTCTTCCACTACCTGCACCTTTCCCCGCGCCGGCGGGGGTGATTGGGTCTACACGCCGCGCTGGTATGGCGAAAAACCGCTTTCCTGAGCATCACGCCGAGGCAAGTTGTAAATAAGTTGCCTCGGTGAGATATCAAGTCGAAATTCCCTGTCAGCCGATAAGGTTTAAAACAGAGCGGTGTCTCCGTCAGGAGCACCGCTTCGTTTGTTTATCGAACCATTCGTCATGCAGCTGTTTGTTACCGGATCATGCGTGCGATGAACTTATCTGTCGTTTGATGTTTCTTGAGAAATTATTTGAGTTTTGTGCTTTTTGAAGTTGTCGCGCCGGCAGAATAACTTCGTCCAGGATTCTCTCAATGAATAAAGGATGAAGTCTGATGGGTGTCATGGAGCAATATGTCGGCGCGTTCAATTTTATTTCGCCTGATGAATATTCTGCGCTGAAGCGAACATTCAAGGCACTTTCCGGCTCTGCCGAATATGCAATGTTGGTAGCGCTTTACGAAAATGCCGGGCAGGCCACGAGTCTCACTGAAAAACTGCAAGTTGTAACACTCTTCCTGCAAAACCTTGAGCGCCTGTCACATCGCAACTCAGCGCCCGTGCCGGCGTTGATCAATACAGTTGAAGATAAACTACGAGACTATGCCAGGCGTTTGGCCGGCACTGTCAACATACTCAGTGATGTACCCAGCCCGGTACCCGCAATCATGCACTTTGTCTGGGTGGGCGGCAGTGAAGTTGGCAATATCCAGCGCGATTACATGAATATCTGGCGCCAGGTGCTGGCTGCCGAAAATTACCAGTTCAATCTTTGGTATGACAGCGATGCATTGCTCGCTTTCGAAATGAATCGGGTTATATCCGACAGTGCCAGAGTAGATGCGATGGAGTCGGGCGGCGACACGCTGACCAGCCCCAGTGAGCTGGCAAAGATGATTGAAGATCGTGCGCGTGTATTGAAGCGCGAGATGTTTGAATACCTGCAACTACCGCAATGGCAAGGCCATGCTGATCAGGCCCGGATCGATTTGATGGTGCGTGCCTACGGCAAGGACCGCGCAACGCTGGAAGCCTTTCGTCAACGCTGTTTGCAAAGCCATCAGCAAATGGCCGGCACCGATTTGCAGTTACGCGATGTCAGACGGGAGTTTGCCGGGCACTTTTTACAGGATGTCTATCAACGCGAAGTGTCCATGCGCGGTAACTTTGCAGCAGCCAGCGATGTTGTGCGCTTGCAGGCCGAGTATCTGCAGGGCGGTCGTTACACTGATATGGATTACTTGCCGCCGCTGGCCGACAAACCGGGCGGAGTCGACATAAGCGGTTTCAGTGACGAGCAACGACTGGGCGTGTTGCAGCTGTTGCTCAATCATGACGAAACCTTGATGCCGGGGCGCGACCGCCTGCGCTACACCGATCACACGGATACGTTGTCAGGCACCGATCTGGATGCACTGCTGGCCTTTGCCCGCAGCAAACCCGGCGTCGAGCATATATTTGTCGCGCCGCGTGAAGTCCACAGCCCGCAACACGGTCTGCGAATGGGCGCGCAATTCAGCCGAGAGATGAACGCTTATCTGCTGGCTCACCCGCAAAGCGAGATGACGCTCGCGGTCATGCAATTGATCCGCTTCAACTATGACTGTCTGCAAGCCGTTGAACAGTCGGCAATAGCATCGTCGGTAGACTGGTCACAGACGGAGCGATTGCTCGATGTAATTGAAAACGTGATGAACGAGAAAATCGCGCAGGGGCAACTGACACGCACGCTGCAGGATTTTCTGGGTAAGTTGAGCGAGTCGATTTTAAGTTACTACCGCGATGGCATTCGCGTCGGAGCGCGCGGCACCATTGCGCTTACCGGCCCCGGAGCGGCAGTCACCGGATTGAAAAACCATGTCGAGACTCACCTGCTGCCGGACAACGAGGTCACGGTTCAGGAGCGCCTGCGCCTGGCGGAGGGTTACAACGTCCAGACCGAGGAGGAGGCGATCTCCGGTTGGACCGTTAATGACGACGAGGCGCAATGGCTGGCCAAAGAGCAGGAACAGTGGAAAGCCGGCAAACTCAAATCGCGGTATACCGGCCAACTGGCGGATCTGCTTCAACCGCAACAGACGCTGACGTTCAAACAAGGCTGGCCCGTGGTTGGCGGTAAACCGGTGCTGTTGACGGCAGTCCTGCAACAATTGATGGATGATCTGGGCGAACCCTTTGTGCGCGCCATGAGGGACAAGCTGAGTGGTGAGATCACCTTCACCAAGGCCTTTTCCATCGGTTTTGATAATCGTCAGTTGATCCTTGCGCAACCTGTGCGCGCACTGCCCGTTTCCCAAGGCGCGGAATCATCGAGCAACCTCAACGAACTGTTCAGCCGCATTGCCCATGACTCTTTGCCGCTTGAGCAACTGAGCCCGTTGGTGCGCGTCATGCTCGGGGGCATTTTCGGTGCGACAAGTCTGGACGACGCCAGCTTCACCGAGGTCTGGCAAACCGTGCGCGACCTGGCTGTTGAAACCGATGGCGACGGCACGTTCGCCCGTTATGACGCGGTGGAAAAAGCCGTCCGCCAGCGACAATCGCGCGGTTTCGAGACCGGGCTGGCGCGTGGCGAGGCGGATGGCCTCCTGACGGCGCGCGAACTCAAGGTGCAGGCACTGTTTGAGCCGCTGACCTTGCGGCAATGGGGCGAACGTATCGGCCAGATCAATCGCACGGCGCAGGGTGAGTACCGTTCGCGGATTCTCCAGCGCAGTGCGCAGGTGCGCGAGATGTTCGTCGAGGCCGGCGCGACCTCGGCCCGGCAACTGTCGCAGGATTTGCTGATGCACACTGCCAGTGACCCAGGGCGTCGGTGTTATCCGCTGGCGTTGCTGATGGGCGCAGCGGTGGCTGCCGGCGAGTCAGCCGAACGGACGCTGGTGGGACATGTCGCCACAGCCAACGTCAACCATAAGGAGGCCAGTTCACTGGCTTTGCTCAGTGCGTTGAACGAGCTACGGGCCTTGCCCGGCAGTGCCATTGGTGAATCCCGCGGCTTGCAGAGTCTGGACACGGTCATACAGACACTGGAGGCGAAAACGGCGTCCACGGTCTTCTTGCTCGACACTGGTGATCACGCCTTGCTGGTGGCCAAAGTGCAGGCTGGAGACCAATTCGTCTACCGCTTCTATGACCCGAACTTTGCCATTTACGCGTTCGCCAAAGGCGCACAGGTGAAGCTCGGCGTTGAGCGTTATCTGAGCGCAGGCGACAGCGCACTGGCGAAGCTCTACGGGCTGGGCGATATGGCCGCAGCGCGGTTCAACGTGATCGAGTTGAACACTGTGGCGATCGCGGCCCGCAAGCTATCGAGCGGTTTGCGCCTGGACAGTTTTTTGCGCCTGCCTTCGAGTGATTCAGGCCGTGTCCCGGTCTGGGCAAAACAAGCCGTGGCGCGTCAGCGTTCGCTCAGCGAAAACGCGCGGATGGGCGCCAGCCTGGCGCAAATGGATGCGCGCTATTGGGCGCAGGAGTTTGCTCAGGCCACGCAGCAGTTGCGCAGTGAACATTCGCTCGGGCGGGAATATTTGCCTTTGCTGGAAACGCTCAAACCGCAGGCGGACGGTGCTTATTCGGTGACGCTGGTCGATGCGCAGAACCGCCATCCAGCGCGCACCGTCAGCACAGCGGACCCGCGCTTCACTCAGCTCAAACAGCATCTGCAGCAGAGTGTGAAGGCAGGCAACCCCAGTGGTCCGGCGGAAGCGGATGGCGGCAGTCGCTTGAGTTTCGCCTTTGCGATCCAGACGCTGATCAGCGAAATGCGTCATCGCGAATACCAGGCCGGTGATCAGGTGCCAAGCTTGTCGATCGCGCTGCAAGTACAGGTCTACGTCAGCTATGCGCAGTTGGGTTTTGGCGTGGTCAGCGATACCGCACAGATGATCAACCTGGTGCGGCAAGCGCTGGCCAGTGAACAGGCGCTGCTCTTGCGCCAGTCGTCGTTGTCTGGCCGGGTGCTCGGTCGCGCGGCAACCGGGGTTGGTTTTGCGTTTTCGCTGGTCAATATCGGCTTCGATATTTACAACCTGTCACTGGCGGACAATCACGAGCAGCGCTCGCGCTTCTCCACGTCCCTGGCGTTCAACACAGTGGCGTTGGGATTGGACATTGCCGCATTGGCAGCAGGCGGAACAGTAGGGGCCGCCGCAGCTTTTCTGTCTGTGCCATTGCTCGGCATCGGCATCGGCGCCACTGCCATCGCCAGCAATCTGGGGCAGATTGCCGACAAGGCAACGGCGGTCGGCAATCACCTGCGAGCCATCCACAATGCCTACCAACCGGGCGCTTTCACTGTGGAAGAGGGGGTGTTGCAGTTCCCGCCGGAAGCCGTCATCACCCACCTGGATCTGCAGGACCGGCAGGTGCGCTTTGACAGTCAGCGATTTTATCCGTGGGGCGGCGGTGCACTGGAATTGCCGCAATACAACGATGATCCCAGGCAGATACACCGTTCCCTCAATATTCGGCACGCGTTCGGTCTCCCCGAGAGTGCAGCGCTGAACATTCGCAAGGCTGCTGCGCCTCATACCGTGGTGTTGCCGTGTACGCCGCTCTGCTATTACGGCTACGAATATCAACTGGGAGGCGCGGGCTACGTCTACGAGCCACTGCCGGGAGAGCAGGTCGAGCCTCGCGACGCCAGTGAAATACCTGGGCCAGACTGGTACTCGTTGTTCAATCCATTCACGGCATTGACCGACACGCTGAAGACCCATATGGATGAGCGCATCCACACTCGCTATCCGCAATTGCGCAACAGTGTGGCGGACAAGCTGGAATACGACGAGCAGGGCAAACGGCGCTTTTATCTGCACAGTACGCCGTCGCTCAAGCACATCCTCTACAAACTGCATCCGGTCTATAAACCGACAACGATCAGCGTGGTGCTGGACGAGCAGGTGCGCCAACTGGCGGTGCCGACGTTGCCGATGGAGTGCCAGCAAAAGCTGTCCTACGAAATCAGCGCCACGTCAGACCGCTGCCAGCTTCGTCTGACGCCGGGGTTGAAAACGGTGAAATTCAATGGAGCGACCCAATGGCTGGTGCATGCCCCTTGGGTCAGCATCGAGCAGGTCAGCTTTGATGACGTACCCAGGATGGATGACGGCGCCCCGCAAACGTACCTGGCGGGGCGTCAACTGACGGTCGACGGTATCGTGCTGTCGGCGTTCGATGGGCTGATCGAGTTGGCCGGGGGAGAGTTGTTTCAACTGGACTGGCAAGGCAATGCGCTGCACCTGGTTTCCATCACCCTGGGCGATGATAAAAACAATCCGCGTGATGTGCTTGCCCACCTGCGCAAACGAGAGAAGGAGATGCGCCTCGGCACGGGATACGTCACGCTTCAGCGGTTCAAGGTTGCGCTCAACCCAGCCAGCCTCGATGTGCGCACGACAGCCTTTTACGATGTCGCTCAAAAACGCTTGTTGTATGCGCGCGATCTGCCGGGCGAAGTCAATGAGGGCTTGATGCTGGGCGCCGCCAGCACGACTCATGCGTGGTTTTATCATCCCGACCATGCCACGGTCTGGCGCGTCGATGTGATCACTGCTTCGGTCGTCCATCGTTATCGGTTACTGAGCCTGGAACTCGGCACGAAAATCACCACTTTCGGGCAACTGGCTGACGGCACGCTGCGAGTCTCGCAGCAGTTGGTAGAACAAAAGTCCATGAATGTGCGCACGACGCTGGAGTTTCATCTGACCGATAGCGAAGTGACCCTGACGGACATCCACATGTGGTCGCCCGGTCTGGAAAGTTCTTTCCTCAAGCCGGAAGAGGGAACGCGAATCGCGTTTTTCCGCCATCGCCAGAAAAAGCACCGCCCCTACGCAGATGAAACACCAGGCATGGCTTCGCCGGTCACTACCTGGACTTACGCGCCCTATGTTCATGCCCGTGCCTGGTCCTTCGATCGGCTGCTTGAGCGAGCATGGATTGCCGCGCATCACGACAGGTACTTGCGCGCTGGCGCTGACAGTGAAGGGGACAGGGTGATGCTCATGCCGCGAGCGTCTGACCCGGCGGCTGCGCTGCTGTTTTACAGCCAGCAAAGCCAAATGCTCAGCCATGGCATCGAACTGCGCGACAACGTCTTCTGGCACAAGGCGCTGGCGAAAAACGTGATCGAGGTTACCCGTGTGGGTGAAAGCTACCTGGCCACTCAAAGCGACGGACGACTGTTCGAAATCGACCTCGGTGCCAAGGATGACAACTGGCTGTCCGAGCTTGATAGAAATGTTCTGAAGTTTGTCGGCCTCAGCCGGCATTGGCTGCAACAAAATCCGGATTGGCTGGCGGCATTACCGGCGCTTGCCAGGGAATACAGCAGCGCAGCCTTTGCGATCATCGGTTTGCGTGCCCAGCCGGGTCAGCCGTTTCTGGCTGCGTGGTGCGTTGATGAAAAGCTCGTGCTGATGGACGCAACGGCTAACCGCGAGCTCGCGTTATTGGGGCTGACGCCTGATCGGCAGGCCGTTTGGTTGCTTGATGCGAGCGCCGGGCAGCTTTGGCGCCAGACGCTGGTTTGCGTCGATACGATGCGCACGGCGTTTGGTAACGGCAGCGTGTTGCTGCATCGCGAAGCCTTGCCCCAGGCCGAACAGGTCTGGTCGTCGTGGGCGTTCAGCGAAGTGCTGCCGCACGCAGACGGCCTGCTCGGGCGTACCCGTGAAGGTGTGACGCTGCTACTGCGGGATCAGCAACCGGCACGGATTGTCAGCATGGAAAACCGATGGTCACACGCTCCTGGTCAGACGCCAGGGCAACTGCAGGAACGTTTGAAACGGCGGCTGGAGGGGCAGTCCCATGCCGCGTTTCTACCCATTGAGAATATCGGCAATCGTTATCAGTACTACGTTCCGATGCTTGATCGGCTGTTTGAGGTGTCCGCACGGGACGATGGGCAATGGGCAACATTTCTCGGTACGCGTGATGCGGCCAATCCGCTACTGTTCGACCCCATTGACGAATTGCTCTTCAGTGCCGGAACGGTCGATGGCGTTTGGTTGCCGGGCAGTTATGCGCATCGTGACGAGGAAGTCATGGCGCTGGAATTGACTGATGATCTGGCCGAGGTACAGCCATTGCTTGCCGACGGCGTTGAAAGGTTGATTCTGACCTTCGGTTCGCGCACGGAAGGTTATCGGATATCGGCCGAAACCTGGCAGCGTCTGGATTGCATTGTTGTTGATGTGCGACGTCCATCCGAGGGGCGGGTGCCGGAACCTGGCTTGCTGGTGCTGGACGTGGCGGAGGGCGGGCATTTGCTGATGTCGCAGGTCGCTGGCCACCTGGTGCTGACCGACCCGGACAATGGGCACAGTCTGATCGTGCGCGGCGTCGAGGAGCAGGGTGAGTGCGAACTGGCTGTCAAAATGGCTGGCCGTCATTATCTGTTCGCACTCGAGCAGTGGTTGCAGGCTTTTGCGGCAGTGCAGGACGGTGAGGCCATTGCCAGCCTGGCGGTGGTGGCTGAACATTTGCCCTGAGCGGTAAATTCATCTGAACAATAAAACGCCGCGGACATTGTCGTTCGCGGCGTTTTTGTTTTGGCAGTTAAACCGAGGTCGGGCGCTCAAGGCACCAGATAACCTTTGACCCCGGTAAAAATGATCTGCGCCGCCAGTGCGCAGACAAACAAACCCATCAAACGACTGACGATCTGCAAACCCTGATCCCCCAGAATCCGTTCGATGCGGTTCGACAGATACAGCACCACGCCCACCGTGAAACTGGCCAGCGCGATACTCATGATCGCAGTGAGCTTATCGTCCCAGTGCGGCTGGCTGACCCCCATCACCAGCAAGGCGCCGATGGTGCCCGGGCCGACGGTCAGCGGAATGGTCAGCGGCACGATGGTCACGTCCTGCTGCACGTTGTCGGCCTGCACCGCCGGTTTGCCCTGCGCCATGCCCAGCGCCGAAATGAACAGTACGCTGCCGGCACCGATGCGGAACGCATCCACGGTAATGCCGAACACATCGAAAATCACCCGCCCGAACAAATACAGCAAGACGCTGGAGACCAGCGTCGCCACCGCGACTTTCCAGGCCAGCCGCCGTTGCTCCTTGCGCGAGTAGCCACGGGTCAGGCTGATAAAGCAGGACAACACGAAGAACGGGCTGTAGAGCACCAGCATCTTCAGGTAAACGCTGAACAACACGTGGAGCATGGTCATGTCTCGCAGGGAAGGAGAATGGGGATGGAGTCTATCAGCGCTTTACGGGGTTGGGGTATCGACTTTTAGAGCGTTGCTTGTTACTGGTTTAGTTGTTTTTTAGTTGCGTCTTTGATTGGTTTGGTAATTGGTGTTACATGTTTTTGTTTGTAGGGTTTTGGTGTTTTTGATTATTGTTGTTTTCGCAAGTTAATGAAGGCTTGCTTAAATGATGATAAGGAATTCAAAGTGAATAACCCGGTAATGCAACAACTCTATGTCGCCAATTGCATTAGTGCTCTGCAGCAATATGAAATTGACGAAGTTCCAACTATTCAAGCTCGTGGTGTTGCCTTGACCCTTAACTCCGGTGACGCCGTGGAAGCGCCGACAAAGGCGGCAGTTGTTGGCGAAGGGCTTTTGGCATTTTCTGCTCATCTGACGGATGACAATCGGACCGACGCACAAAATGCCTTTCTTTTCGCGACACTTGTCGCCAACAAGAAGTTCCCTCTCGAAAGCCAGGGCCTGGAGTGGTATCTGCTGTTTCGCGAGGTCATGACCAACTCAGGCTGGACGCCTGTCACCAAGTACTACAACGATCTGGAGGTTGCGGGCACCAGCGTACGGATGGATAAACTGGTCCTGGAAATTCTCGGCTCGGTGGTAGCGGGTCTTGCGGTGCCTGGCCCTGCAACTGCGCTGATGCTGAAGACGGCGAGCGACGCCATCACCGCTCTGAAAAAACGTGACACCGCATTGACTCTGTATGAACGCAATCTGCTGAACCACGGCGTTGGTGGCATCACCGCTGGCGTCTGTACCGAAGTTAATGGCGAAGCCATCATGGCCGTCGGTGCTGTGCGTTTTCTGCGTCGCAATACGTCCACTAAAGTTATGTTTGTCGATGTAGATGTTCGCAATGTGAAGTTGTACACCGGTGAAACGATCTTTGCCAAGAATACCGAAATTGCTGATAAGGCGCGCATGGCCATCAGGACTAAACTGGGTCTGAACGTTGTATCGAAAATCGAAGAGTATGAAGTCTGATTAACAGAAGAAGGGCAGTCATGGCGACTGCCCTTTTTTATTACGGAGGCCTGACATGAATGATGAATGTTTAATTTTGGTTGTCGGGGCTTGCGTGGTGATCATTCCCGATGGTGAGCGGCTGGAAGTTTATAGCGATCTGGTCAATTCGATTTTGCTGGCGCAACGGGTTGCCAATAAGAAACATGAAAAATCCCTGTCCCCGGATTGGTACGGCACGTACGTGAGTGTCCTTGATGATTTCTGGTTGCGCCATCAGAAGTCGAAGCAGACATGGCAGGTCAGCAATCCCGGAAATCAGTCCGCGCTGGAGTTTTTCAATACAGCGTTACGCAATGATGCAATGCCTGAAACCCGAATAATGGGCGCAGTTCTGCAGCGAATGGCACACATACCGGGCTACGAACTCGCCATCCAGCGATTGCGCAGTTTCATGAAAATATCGGTTACGGCCGAGTCGGACAGCATGCCAGCGCCGTTGGCGAAGGTGCATCTACTGGTGATTGTTGCGAACGCTGCCGATGCGATCGCAAGCGCGTTTGTTGAGTTCGAGACGTCACTCGAGTTAAGCCAAAATCCATTTCAACAGTTGTATCAATGCGAAGAGGTTCAAGGCTTGGTCCATGTGCATCACGCCCGGGCAAGTCTGTCCGAAATTCGCTACAGCGGCGCGCGTGAAGCCATTGCCAGGAAAGTCAGGGACAAACTTGCGGACAGCGTGGCGGTGCTGAATCTGCCCAAGGAGATTACGGCATGAAGGACTTGATTACACCGCAGGCTGCGGTGGTGGGCGGCAGTGTCGTGGCGTTTGCCGGTGGCCTGCCTGCGACCCATCGAGATGATATCTACATGAGCACAGCCTATGCGCAAAGAGCAACGCGCGCGGCGTTCGAGGACGGGCTATCGGGGGACTGGTTCGAGTACTACAGGAATGTCCTGAAATTTGTCGGATGGGACGTGCCGAAACCGCAAACCTTGACTCCGTCGCGCAATAATCTGATGGCCGGTCAGGCAACGCAGCGTATCGCGGCGGTATTGGGTGAGCAGTTCGGCGAACCTATGCGGCGTGCGTTGCGGGTGATGGAACGTAACACATTGGCACTCAGGCTGTTCGAGTCCACGAGCCTGCGTGCCAATGTCGGATATTTTCAAATGATCCCCTGCGTGATGAGTGGCCCGAACAAAGTGGAAATGGGCATCTATCACCGTCAGTTCCAGATCGAGAGAGAGGCCAGCGGGTTTTTGTTCAGCAAGGATGAAACACTTGTCCACAACAGCGTTGAACAAATTGCGGCCATCACCTTCAACACGCTGCATTACGCTCAGTTTCGCGAAAAGGTCAAAAACTCGGTCATCACCGGCTCTCTCAAATACCTTGATGGCCTGGAGATCTGATCGAATAACAATACGATCCTGCTCAGAAAGTCGACGCCGTCCGGTTTTGCTGGTCACGCTGGGCGACCCAGTGCTCGATCAGCTCGCGCAATTGCGACAACTCGACTGGCTTGGACATGTGCCCATCCATCCCGGCCTGCCGCGCGCGCTCCTTGTGCTCGGCGAGAATGTGCGCCGTCAGCGCCACGATCGGCGTGCGAATGCGTTGGTTGCTGACTTCCCACGCGCGCAGTTGCTGGGTCGCCGAGAACCCATCGAGGATCGGCATTTCGCAGTCCATCAACACCAGGTCGTAACGCTGGGCCTTCATCGCTTGCAGCGCCTCTTCGCCGTTGGCAGCGGTGTCCGGTTGCAGGTTGAGTTTGCCGAGCATGCCGCGAATCACTTTGGTCGAAATCGTATTGTCTTCGGCGACGAGGATGCGGAAATCGCTCGGCACTTTGGCAGCCGTGGCCGGGGTGACCACTTGCGGCTGGAACACCACCTGGCCTTTGTTGCGCTGATTGAGTTCGTCGGCCAGGGTGGTCTTGAGCGTGTAGCCGGCCACCGGTTTGGCGAGGATACGTTTGATCCCCGAGTTGCGCGCGATGATCTTGCTCGGCGCATTGCTGATGCCGGTGAGCATGATCAGCAGGATGTCGTGGTTCAGGCTTGGGTCTTCCTTGATCTTGGCCGCGAGCTGCATGCCGGTCATGCCCGGCATGTTCTGATCGAGCAGTACCACATCAAAGTAATCACGCAGGTGCGCCTTGGTTCGCAGCAAGGCCAACGCTTCTTTGCCGGAAGGCACGGCGCTGACATTCAACCCCCACGCACTGCATTGCTGGACCAGCACTTTGCGGCAGGTGTCATTGTCGTCGACCACCAGCACCCGTGCGCCTTGCAGCGGACTGTCGAGATCGGAAGTCGGGTGTTCGAGGCGATCCGGATCCAGCGGCAGGGTCAGCCACAGCGTGCTGCCCTGACTGGCGCCGCTCTTGATGCCGAATTCACCCTGCATCAAACGGATCAGTTGCCGTGCGATGACCAGTCCCAGATTGCCGCCCAGGCGGTTGGCCGACAGGAAATGCTTGCTGTGCAGTTCGGCGTGCATCAGTGCGTCGCGCTCTTCCTGCTCCATTGGCGCGCCACTGTCCTGCACGGCGATGCGCAGGCGTGGTTTGCTGCTGCGTTCGTCGAGCGCGACGACGATCAGCACTTCGCCTTCGTCGGTTTTCTTCAGGGCGTTTTCCAGCAGGCTCAGCAGGGTCTGGCGCAGGCGTGTCGGGTCGCCGCTGATTACTCGTGGCACTTGCGGCTGGATAAAGCTGATCAGCTCGACGTTCTGTTGTTCGGCCTTGGCGCGGTAGATGCTCAGGCAATCATCGATCAGGGCATTGAGGTCGAACTGCACGTCGTCCAGCTCGATCTGGCCGGATTCGAGCTTGGAGATGTCGAGGATCTCGTTGATCAGCGTCAGCAGTTCGTTGCCGGCGCTGTGGATGGTCTGTACGTAGTCGCGTTGCTTGACCGACAACGGCGTGCCCAGCAGCAGTTCGGTCATGCCGAGCACGCCGTTCATGGGCGTGCGGATTTCGTGGCTGATCTTGGCGAGGAATTCGGCTTTGGCGTTGATCTCGGCATTGCTCGCGGCGAGGTCGCGGCTGACGCTGAAGCGGCTTTCGGTGATGCTGCGCTGCCGCTCGCCCAGGGCGATGCTCATCAACAGACCGCTGATGCAGATGAACGCCATCAGGGTCATGATCAGGCCTTGCGGCGACACCAGCGTCAGGCCCAGCAGCGCAGGCAAGATGATCAGCGTGCCGATGTTGAACACCACCATCGCCGCGACGAACAAGCGCGCTGGGCGATAACCCTTCTGCCAGTGATAGAACGCGACAAACAACATGCTCAGGCCGGCCAGCGCCACCAGTGCATAAGTGATGATGTTCAGCGGCAGGGTGTTGACGAACAACAGCAACAGGCTGCAGGTCACGATAAACAGGATATCGCCGATCAACAGCTTGTTCAGCGGGTGCGGGCCGAGCGGGGCGAAGAAGCGATAGGCGAACATCAATCCGGCCGGAGCGGTCAGCAGCAACGCCAGATAGGCGCCCGGCGTCTGCACCGCATGCCAGTTCGGCAGCCACGGGCCGGCGAGATTGAGCAGCAGCAACAGGCTGAGGCCCAACAGGCCTTCGCAGACCGCCAGCCACAAACTGCTGCGCGAGCGGGAATAGGCGTAGCGCACCAGGTTGTGCAACAGCAGCATGGCGAGACAGCCGAACAGCAAACCGAAGACCAGCGTCTGATTGTGGTTGGCCGCGCTCATCACCGCCGATTGCAGGGTGACGTGCGGGCGCAACTGATGGTCGGAGACCATGCGCAGATAGACATCGAGGGGTTTGTCGCTCTGTGGCAACGGCAGCATGAAGTCGCTGCTCGGCAACGGCCGTTCGGCCTGCGGCTGGTCGGTGCCGGTGTTGCGTTGCTCGATCAGCTTGTCACCGTCGAGTACATAGAGATTGAGCTGTGACAGGTCCGGGGCAAAGATGCGCAGCACTTGTTCGTGCTTGCCCGGCGCCAGCCTGAAACGCAGCCACAAGGCGCCATCGGGCTCGGACGCGGTGAGGCGGTCAAGGTCGATGGGGCTGAATTGATTGGTGTAACGAGCGGAGCGGATGTCGCTCAGTTGCAGATTGCCCTGATCATCAAGCAATACCGACCAGCCACTGCCTTGCGCGGCCTGGGCCGGGAGCATGCAGAGCAAGGTCAGCAATGTGACGGTGAAGCTTATGGCAATCCTGAGCCAGCGCACGGCGAAATCCCTTCGTAGGTTGATGCCAGAATATAACGATGCGCGGCGGCGGAACAGCCCGGCGAGGAACGGTATCCCTCGCCGGACCTGAGGTACAGCTTATTCCTGGGTTTCGCCACGTTCACGGGCAATGGCACGGTAGCCAATGTCCTTGCGGTAGAAGCAGCCTTCCCAGTCGATGGCCGCTGCCAGCTTGTAGGCTTGCTGTTGCGCTTCGCCGACGCTGGCGCCCATTGCGGTGGCGCAGAGTACGCGACCACCGGCGGTGACGACGTTGTCATCTTTCAGCGCGGTGCCGGCGTGGAAGACTTTGCCTTCCAGCTTCGCCGCTGCGTCCAGACCGTTGATCGCTGCGCCCTTGGCGTAATCGCCCGGGTAACCGCCAGCGGCCAGCACGATGCCGACGCTCGGACGTGGATCCCACTGTGCTTCAACCTTGTCCAGCGCTTGCGCCAGAGCGGCTTCGACCAGCAGCACCAGGCTCGATTGCAGACGCAGCATCACCGGTTGGGTTTCCGGATCGCCGAAGCGGCAGTTGAACTCGATGACTTTCGGGTTACCGGCCTTGTCGATCATCAGACCGGCGTAGAGGAAACCGGTGTAGACGTTGCCTTCTTCAGCCATGCCGCGCACGGTCGGCCAGATGACCAGATCCATCACGCGCTTGTGCACGTCGGCGGTGACCACCGGGGCAGGGGAGTAAGCACCCATGCCACCCGTGTTCGGGCCGCTGTCGCCGTCGCCAACACGTTTGTGGTCCTGGCTGGTGGCCATCGGCAGAACGTTTTTGCCGTCGACCATGACGATGAATGAAGCTTCTTCGCCGTCGAGGAATTCTTCGATGACCACACGCGAACCGGCATCACCGAAAGCGTTGCCAGCGAGCATGTCGCGCACGGCGTCTTCGGCTTCAGCCAGGGTCATGGCGACGATCACGCCTTTACCGGCGGCCAGGCCATCGGCCTTGATCACGATCGGTGCGCCTTTTTCACGCAGATAAGCCAGAGCCGGCTCGATCTCGGTGAAGTTCTGGTAGTCGGCGGTCGGAATCTTGTGGCGCGCGAGGAAATCCTTGGTGAAGGCTTTCGAACCTTCCAGTTGCGCGGCACCGGCGGTCGGACCGAAGCAGTCCAGACCACGGGAGCGGAACAGATCGACAACGCCAGCCACCAACGGTACTTCCGGGCCGACGATGGTCAGGGAAACGTTTTTCTCGGCGAAGTCGGCCAGTTGCTCAAGGGCCAGCACGTCGATGGCGACGTTCTCGCACTTGGCTTCAATGGCGGTGCCTGCGTTGCCCGGTGCGACGAAAACCTTCTGCACGCGCGGATCCTGAGCCACTTTCCAGGCCAGGGCGTGTTCACGGCCACCGCTGCCAATGATCAAAACATTCATTTCAAAAACCTCAAAAATCTGTCAGGCGCTGCTGTAGCGCTTTATGTGGGAGCGAGCCTGCTCGCGAAAGCGGTGTGTCAGTCAACGTCAACGTCGCTGGCAGATTGCATTCGCGAGCAGGCTCGCTCCCACATTTGAATCGGTGTATCAGTGACGGAAGTGACGCATGCCCGTAAAGACCATCGCGATGCCAGCCTCGTCAGCAGCGGCAATCACTTCAGCATCACGCATCGAGCCACCCGGCTGGATCACCGCAGTGATGCCGACCTTGGCCGCGTTGTCCAGACCGTCACGGAACGGGAAGAACGCGTCGGAGGCCATCACCGAACCGGCCACTTGCAGGCCGGCGTGCTCAGCCTTGATCGCGGCAATACGCGCCGAGTTTACGCGGCTCATCTGGCCCGCGCCGACACCGATGGTCTGACGGTTCTTGGCGTAGACGATGGCGTTGGATTTAACGTACTTGGCGACTTTCCAGGCGAAGATCAGGTCGTGGATTTCCTGTTCGGTCGGCGCACGTTTGGTCACGACTTTCAGGTCGTCGGCGCTGATCATGCCGATGTCGCGGCTCTGTACCAGCAGCCCGCCGTTGACGCGCTTGTAGTCCCAGGCAGCGGCGCGGTCAGCCGACCACTCGCCACAGGCCAGCAGGCGCACGTTGGCTTTGGCTGCAACAATGGCGCGAGCTTCTTCGCTGACGCTTGGAGCGATGATCACTTCAACGAACTGACGCTCGACGATCGCCTTGGCGGTCTCGGCATCCAGTTCACGGTTGAAGGCGATGATGCCGCCGAACGCCGATTCGGTGTCGGTGGCGTAAGCCAGTTCATAGGCCTGACGGATGCCGCCTTCAGCGTCCGGGCTGACGGCCACGCCGCACGGGTTGGCGTGCTTGACGATGACGCAGGCCGGCTTGACGAAGCTCTTCACGCATTCCAGCGCGGCGTCGGTGTCGGCGACGTTGTTGTACGACAGCTCTTTGCCTTGCAGTTGGGTCGCAGTGGCGATGCCGACTTCGGCAGGCTTGGCTTCCACGTAGAACGCCGCGCTCTGGTGCGGGTTCTCGCCGTAGCGCATTTCCTGGGCCTTGATGAACTGGCTGTTGAAGGTGCGCGGGAATTCGCTGCGGCCTTCAGTGCTGAGGGTTTCAGCGGCCTGATTCACGGTGCCCATGTAGTTGGCGATCATGCCGTCGTAGGCGGCGGTGTGTTCGAACGCCTTGAGCATCAGGTCGAAACGCTGAGCGTAGGTCAGGCCGCCGGCTTTCAGGCCTTCGAGCACACTGGCGTAATCGCTGGCATTCACCACGATTGCTACGTCTTTATGGTTTTTCGCTGCCGAACGGACCATGGTCGGGCCGCCGATGTCGATGTTTTCGATGGCGGTCGGCAGGTCGCAGCCTGGCTTGTTGATGGTGGCTTCGAACGGGTACAGGTTGACTGCAACCAGATCGATTGGCTTGATGCCGTGCTCGTTCATGATCGCGTCATCGATACCGCGACGACCGAGGATACCGCCGTGGATTTTCGGGTGCAGGGTTTTCACCCGACCGTCCATCATTTCGGCGAAACCGGTGTAATCCGCGACTTCCACTGCGGCAACACCGTTGTCGCGCAGCAACTTGAACGTCCCGCCGGTGGAGAGGATCTCGACGCCCAGAGCTTCAAGCTCCTTGGCGAATTCGAGGATCCCGGTCTTGTCGGAAACGCTGATCAAGGCGCGGCGGATCGGCAGGCGGGTAGTCTGGTCGGTCATCTCAATTTCCATCAAAAGCAAAGGAAGTCAGCAAAAAAGGCGACCGTTTTTTACGCGGGCGCCTTTCTGGTTTGATTGAATGCTTACAGCAGATCGTACTGCTTGAGTTTCTTGCGCAGCGTGCCGCGGTTAAGTCCCAGCAGCTCGCTCGCCTTGGTCTGGTTGCCCTTGACGTAGTTCATCACGCTTTCGAGCAGGGGCGCCTCGACTTCGGAGAGCACCAGGTTATACACATCCGTGACGGATGCGCCCTCAAGGTGGGCGAAATAATTGTGCAGCGCCTTCTCGACACTCCCGCGAAGGGTCTGACCTTCTTCGCTCGGGGTATTGAGGTGCTGTTTCAAATTCACGTTGTCGCTCACGGGTGCTGTTCCACTCACTAAAGTCTCGGTCATCATCGTCATGCGGCCACCCCTTCTTCGTCCCCTGTCAGGCTCTTGTAACGCTCGGCGAAGAACTCCCGAACGTTGGCGCATTGTGTTTCCGTACCATCCAAACGATTGAAGTGGGCGCGAAACTCCCTGGCGCCCGGCAAGGTTGCGAGATACCAGCCCACATGCTTGCGCGCAATGCGCACGCCCATCACATCCCCATAGAAAGCGTGAAGTGCGGCCAGATGCTCCAGCAGTATGTGTTCCACCTCGATCAGCTCCGGTGCCGGCAATTTCTCGCCGGTACGCAGGAAGTGTTCGATCTCGCGAAAAATCCATGGCCGCCCTTGGGCGGCGCGGCCTACCAACAGGCCATCGGCACCGGTCGCGTCAAGGACGTAACGGGCCTTTTCCGGCGAATCGATATCGCCATTGGCAAACACCGGGATCGACACCGCCTGCTTGATCGCGGCAATCGTGTCGTATTCGGCTTCACCCTTGTACAGATCGGCGCGAGTGCGGCCATGCACTGCCAGCGCCGTAATGCCGGCCTGCTCGGCGATCTTCGCCACGGTCAGGCCGTTCTTGTTGTCGCGATCCCAGCCGGTGCGGATCTTCAGGGTGACCGGCACATCAACCGCTGCCACAACGGCCTGCAGGATCTCGGTCACCAGTGCTTCGTCCTTCAACAACGCGGAACCGGCGGCCTTGTTGCAGACCTTCTTTGCCGGGCAACCCATGTTGATATCGATAATCTGTGCGCCCAACTCAACGTTGGCCCGGGCTGCATCCGCCAGCATCTGCGCATCACCACCGGCAATCTGCACCGAGCGTGGCTCGGGATCGCCTTCGTGGATCATGCGCAGGCGCGACTTGCGGGTATTCCACAGGCTCATGTCGCTGGTGACCATTTCCGAGACTACAAGCCCTGCGCCCAAACGCTTGCACAGCTGACGAAAGGGCTGGTCGGTGACCCCCGCCATCGGGGCGAGAATCAAGCCGTTCTGTAATGTGTATGGGCCGATGCGTACCGCCGACATAGGACTTCCCTGAGGTGGGGCCGGATCATGAGAGTTCGAAAAAGGGTTGGCATGATACCCGCTCTCGATGACTGGATAAAGGCTGAATTGAACAAAATCTGAACAGTTATTCTGTTATCGCCACGGGTTTGGTTGTGGGTGGCAAAGTCAGAAAACCGCCGTCAATTCGAAAGCGACGCAGGGATTCACTCGGGCGAGTGGAAACTCAGGCTGTAATTCACCGCTTTCGGCCCGGGATCGAGAATATCCAGCGCAATGTGGATCGGTGTCTGCGGCGGCATTTCCGCCAGACCTTCGAGATCACCTCTGAGGTATTCGCCGGGTTTGAAGCGACGACTGGCGATCAGGTGACCGTTGAGGTCGGCAAAGCGCAGCTCCAGCAATGGAAATGGCTGGGAGAATGTCGCGCGGTTATAGATGATTGCGTCGACCACCAGCGCACCGTTGAACTCCGGATGGCTGCGCACCACCAGGTTGCTGCTCTTGATTCGGGCGATATCGACCTTGGACGGCACCGTGCAGCCGATCTGCGGGCAGATTTGCTGGAACCACGGGCGATACTGATCCTGTCGGGCCAGCTCTTCGAAATGATAAGAGATGTACTGGGCGGCCAGGCCTCCCGCCGCCAGCAGGACCAACAGCAGCCAGAGCATACGTCGGCCCCACGGCGAGCGGCGTTTCTGCCAGTCCAGTTGCAGCGGGTCGTCGGTCAGGTCTTGCAGGACTTCGGCGCGTACGCCGGGCTCTGCGCGCTCGCGCTTTTTGCGCAGCGGCTCGATCGATGGCAAATCGTCGTCATCGGCTTCGTCGCTGGCCGACAGGCGTTCGCGGCGGGCATTGGGGTCGATCGGGTCGTGCAGGCGCAGATGCGGAATCGCTGGTTCGTCATCCAGATCCACCGGTTCCAGTGACAGCGAAGGCTCGGTGCGCTCGGATTTGACCGGTTCGATGTCGGCGATTTCTGCCTCGTCGTCCTCGGGCTCGGCCGTGTGTTCATCGGCGCGCTCGCTGAACAGACTGTCGCGCCAGAGCGTTTCATCTGGTTCAGGGTTGTCGCGGCGTGCGCTCAGGGCATCTTCGCGTGGACGACCGAATTCGGTGGTCGGCTGGATTTCCCGTTGTTCGAGGCGGGCCAGTTCTTCGTCCAGATCGAGGCTGTCGAGATCCAGCTCGGACGCGCTCCACTGCTTTTGGCTGATGGCACGCGGCGCGGGCTGTTCGACGATGGCCGGCGCCTGGACAACGGGCGGGGCCTCGATAATCGGCGGCTGCTCGACAATCGAGGGTGCAACCGGTGTCACCGCGTCCTTGCCGGCGTGTTGCTCCAGCAGCTGTTTGGCCGCATTGAACACTTGCAGGCAGGAGCCGCAGCGAACCACCCCGCGGGCCACGCTCAATTGAGCATGGCTGACACGGAAACTGGTTTGGCAATGCGGGCACTGGGTGACGAAGCTGTCGGTCATGCGGCGATCCGGATTATGCAGGCGCTCATATTAACGCCGACGGCCGGTGATGCGCACCCAGCCATCGCGATTGGCGATCGGGTCGAGATCAAAGTCCTGCGCATAAGCGGCAGCGACTTCATCACCTTGCTCGGCAAGGATGCCCGACAACGCCAGACGGCCACCGGATTTCACCAGGCCGGACAGTTGCGGCGCGAGAGAAACCAGTGGGCCGGCCAGAATGTTGGCGACCAGTACGTCGGCTTTGACCTGTGGCAGATCTTCCGGCAAGTACAGCGGGAACAGTTCTTCGGCAATGTTGTTGCGCCCGGCGTTATCACGCGAGGCTTCCAGCGCCTGCACGTCGATGTCGGTGCCGACCGCTTCCTTGGCGCCGAGCAGCAGGGCCGCAATCGCCAGAATCCCCGAGCCGCAGCCGAAGTCGAGCACGTTGCAGCCTTTCAGATCCTGACCGTCGAGCCATTCCAGGCACAGCGCGGTGGTCGGGTGCGTGCCGGTGCCGAACGCCAAACCCGGATCCAGCAGCAGATTGACTGCGTCTGGCTCAGGTGCGGCATGCCAGCTCGGCACGATCCACAGGCGCTGGCCGAAGCGCATCGGCTGGAAGCCGTCCATCCAGCTGCGTTCCCAGTCCTGATCTTCAATGACTTCGCTGTGATGCTCAGGCAGCGGGCTGCCGGTCAGCAGTTCCAGATGGGCCAGAACCGGTGCCGGTTCGGTGCCGCCCTCGAACAGCGCCAGCAGGTGCGTGTGCGCCCACAGCGGGGTGGTATTGAGTTCTGGCTCGAAGATCGGCTGATCTTCGGCGTCCATGAAGGTCACCGACACGGCGCCCACTTCAAGGAAAGCGTCTTCGTAGGTTTCGGCTTGTTCCGGGCTGATGGCGAGACGTACTTGCAGCCAAGGCATGGCGGGCACCTTTGAAAAATATTGATTGCAGCCTAGCGGCCGGCGAGAAGCGCGCAAGTTTACGCGAGCGCAGGCGGTTTGTGGGAGCTGGATTTGTAGCGCCAATCCCTTGTAGGAGTGAGCCTGCTCGCGATGGCGATGTTGCCGTCAACACAAATGCTGAATGTGCCAGCCTCATCGCGAGCAGGCTCGCTCCCACAGGGGCTTTTGAAACCTGCAGAAACAACAAAGCCGCCCGAAGGCGGCTTTGTCTGGTGCGGGCTGAAGCTTAGTGCTTCTCGCCAGCCAGCTTGTGCTCGAGGTAGTGAATGTTCACACCACCCTTGCAGAAGCCTTCGTCGCGGACCAGATCACGGTGCAGCGGGATGTTGGTCTTGATCCCGTCAACCACGATTTCGTCCAGGGCATTACGCATGCGTGCCATGGCTTCGTCGCGGGTCGCGCCGTAAGTGATCAGCTTGCCGATCAGCGAGTCGTAGTTCGGTGGAACGGCATAACCGCTGTACAGGTGCGAATCGACGCGAACGCCGTTGCCGCCTGGAGCGTGGAAATGCTTGACCGTACCCGGGCTCGGCATGAAGGTTTTCGGGTCTTCAGCGTTGATCCGGCATTCCAGCGAGTGGCCGCGGATAACCACGTCATCCTGCGTGAACGACAGCTTGTTGCCAGCGGCGATGCTGAGCATCTCCTTGACGATGTCGATACCGGTGACCATTTCCGAAACCGGGTGCTCCACCTGAACACGAGTGTTCATTTCGATGAAGTAGAAACGACCGTTCTCGTACAGGAACTCGAAAGTGCCCGCGCCGCGGTAGCCGATGTCGATGCACGCCTTGACGCAGCGAGCCAGTACTTCTTCGCGCGCCTTCTCGTCGATGCCCGGTGCCGGCGCCTCTTCGAGAACTTTCTGGTGACGACGTTGCAGCGAGCAATCGCGGTCGCCCAGATGGATGGCGTGGCCCTGGCCGTCGGACAGCACCTGCACTTCGACGTGACGCGGGTTGGTCAGGAATTTTTCCAGATAGACCATCGGGTTACCGAACGCCGCGCCAGCTTCGGTGCGGGTCAGTTTGGCGAAGGCGATCAGGTCTTCTTCCTTGTGCACAACACGCATGCCGCGACCACCACCGCCGCCAGCGGCTTTGATGATCACCGGGTAGCCGACTTCACGACCGATGCGCAGCGCCGTTTCTTCGTCTTCCGGCAGTGGGCCGTCGGAGCCTGGAACGGTAGGCACGCCTGCTTCGATCATCGCGTGCTTGGCCGAAACCTTGTCGCCCATCAGGCGAATGGTTTCGGCTTTCGGGCCGATGAAGGCGAAGCCGGAGTTCTCGACCTGCTCGGCAAAATCGGCGTTTTCCGCGAGGAAACCGTAGCCTGGGTGAATGGCGGTAGCGCCAGTCACTTCAGCGGCAGCGATGATGGCCGGGATGTGCAGGTAAGAGTGCGCGGCAGAAGCCGGGCCGATGCAGACGGATTCGTCTGCTAGACCCAGGTGCATCAGCTCTTTGTCGGCCTTGGAGTAAACGGCGACGGTCTTGATGCCCATCTCTTTGCAGGCACGCAGAATCCGCAGGGCGATCTCACCGCGGTTAGCGATCAGAACTTTTTCCAACTTCGCAGTCATCAAAGGCTCTCCGCAGTTCAAACGATGGTGAACAGCGGTTGGTCGTACTCAACCGGCTGGCCGTCTTCGACGAGGATGGACTCGATCACACCGCTGGTTTCAGCTTCGATGTGGTTCATCATCTTCATGGCTTCGACGATGCACAGAGTGTCGCCTTTCTTCACGGTCTGGCCGACTTCAACGAAGGACGGCGAGGTTGGCGAAGATTTGCGGTAGAACGTGCCGACCATCGGCGAACGGGCAACAGTGCCGTTCAGCGCAGGTGCAGCAGCGGCAGCCGGGGCTGCAGCAGCAACTGGAGCAGCTGCAACAGGTGCGGCGGCCGGCGCTTGCATCGGCGCTGGTGCGTAGTACTGCTGAGCCGGGGTCTTGCTGTGACGGCTGATGCGTACGGACTCTTCGCCTTCCTTGATCTCGAGCTCGTCGATGCCGGACTCTTCCAGCAATTCGATCAGTTTCTTAACTTTACGGATATCCATGAATCATCAACTCCCAAGGGTCGGTCAGGGGCGCTTAACGCTTGTAGTTCAAGTCGTTGCCTGTGTTTCAAGCTGTTCTAGTGCAGCCTCCAGGGCCAGTCGGTAACCGCTGGCGCCAAGGCCGCAGATCACTCCCACCGCTACATCGGAGAAGTAAGAGTGATGGCGGAAAGGTTCGCGTTTGTGCACGTTGGACAAATGCACTTCGATGAATGGGATGCTCACTCCCAGCAACGCGTCACGTAATGCGACACTTGTGTGCGTAAAAGCTGCTGGATTGATCAGAATGAAATCGACACCTTCGCCGCGCGCGGCGTGGATGCGGTCGATCAATTCGTACTCGGCATTGCTTTGCAGATACAGCAGATGATGACCGGCTTCACGGGCGCGGCGCTCCAGATCCTGATTGATCTGCGCCAGGGTCGTTGAACCGTAAGTGCCGGGTTCGCGGGTGCCGAGCAGGTTCAGGTTGGGGCCGTGCAGCACCAGTAGGGTTGCCATCTGCGTAGTCCTTGTTATGAATGAGCAATCGTCAGAACCCGGCGACTATGCCGCAAAGACTTTGTGACTGTCCAGTTCTATGCAATAGCCAGCACGATGGCCGATGTTTGCGCGAAATATGTGACCAAGTGATTTGATTCGGTCACTTGTGGTGTCTGGACTGACGCCTTCGCGAGCAAGCTCGCTCCCACAGGGGTATGCATCCCAATGTGGGAGCGAACTTGCTCGCGAAGGCGATTTGTCAGACGCGAAAGGCCTGAACGGCCGTATGCAGTTGCCCGCCCAATACCAGCAGGTTCTCACCCTGTTCGCGCCCACGGCCGATACGCACCAGATTATCCCCACCCAACTGATGAATCCGCTCGCTGTGATCGCGAATCTCGCTGACTGCACCGCTTTGCTGCGCGGTGATATCGGCAATGCGGATTGCCGTGTCGGAAATGGTCTGGATCGCGCCGACGATTTTATCCAGCGCACCGTCCGCCGCTTGCGCCTGATTGGCTGTGGCTTCGGCATGTTCAACCTGCGCCCGCATGCCTTCGACCGATTGCCGTGCCGCCGTTTGCAGGCCGGCAATCAGCGTCTGGATTTCGGCAGTCGCGCCGGCAGTACGCTGGGCAAGCGAGCGCACTTCTTCAGCCACCACGGCAAAGCCACGACCCATTTCCCCGGCGCGCGCTGCTTCAATCGCCGCGTTGAGGGCCAGCAGGTTGGTCTGGTCGGCAATCGAGCGAATCACCGTCAACACGCCACCGATGGTTGCCGACTCTTCGGCCAGATGTTCGATCATCTGCGCGTTGCCTTGTACTTCACCGACCAATGCGTGCAGGCCGGTGAGGCTCTGGCCAATTACCGTCTGGCCATGCTCGACCGCCAGTCCGGCATGACGACTGGCGTCAGCGGCCTGCTGCGCATCGCCGGCAACCTGCTGGATTGTTGCTTCAAGTTCGCCGAGGGAGTCGCGGATCAGCGCGGTGTCGCCAGCCTGATGTTCGGCACCGCTGTGCAAGTCGTTACTCAGTTCGGCCAGGGTGCGGCTACTGCCCGCGACTTGTTCGGCATTGCCGCGAATGGTCCCGACCAGATCCACCAGATACGCGCGCAATCGATTGAGCGAGGCTTCGATGTCACGCAGTTCACGGTTGGTTTTGCCCAGATGAATGTCACGACTGAAGTCGCCCTCGGCCCAGGTTGAAAGCGCCGGCGCGAGATTGCTCAACGTGCGCGCCAGGCGCCGTTGCAAAGTGTCGATCAGTAAAGCGATCAGCAGAATCAGGCCGATCATCACGCCTTGCATCAGCCGCACTTCGCCCTGAATTTGCCCGTGTTGGGCGCGTACGACGGGTTCCAGGCCGGCGATGGCCTGTTGCACGGCGGCAATTTTCTGGTGCGTCGCGGTGCTCAGATCCGCGCGTTTCTGAATCTGGTCGCGGGTGCGCTCAAGCTCTGCAGGATAGCGTCCGAGCAGGCTGTTGAGTTCGCGTTTGAGGCCGACACCGGCGTCTTCGGCGGCGGTTTTCTCAGTGTTTTCGATACCCATCAACGCGGCAAAATCGTCGCTGTTCGACTCGTTGCTGGTGACGACACCGAGTAAGGGCAGGGCATCAATTGCCTGAGCTTGCGTACGGATGTTGGTGACCTCGCGCTCAACATCGGCCGTCAGTTCGCTGCGCCCGCTGCTGACCAGCTTGTCCCGCGCCAACGACAGTTTGCCCAGATGCTGCGAAGCCGCAAGCAATGGCGTCAGATAGCTCGCGTTGCCGTTGGCATAAGTGCTGAGTTGCTCAAGGCTGGCGCTCAATTCGCGCTCGGCCTGCAACAGCAACGCCTGCGGATCGCCCGCCAGTTTGCCGGCCGCGAGCAAGTCGGTTTTGCTGAACTCCTCCAGGCCCGACAGGCTCGGGTGCAGCGTTTCAGCCAGCGCCGGCGGCAATTCAGCGAGTTCTTTGCGCAAGCTGTCGATGGCCTGGCTGGCGCTGCTCAGGCGCAAGGCGTCGCCGCTGGCGAGGTAATCCTCGACGTTGCGTGCGACCTCGTTCTGAAACTGCTGCGACAGTCCCAAATACCGCTCCATCAACAGATACGGGCGTTCGAGGGCTTTTTGCGACCACCACAGCGTGGCGCCGAGTGCGAGGCACACGGCGACCAGCAGCAGCGTATTGAGATTGGTGAGCAACTTCAGGCGCATGACGGCTACCAACGGCAGAAATGGTAAGCGCCTGAATTTATTGCGGTTCTGTTACAGGGTTATGACCGAATCAGTGGAATCCGATGAAAAAGTGGCACTTTGCTTTGACTCGCGCGCAGTCTGCACGCGATTGCGCCCGGCACCCTTGGCGCGGTACAGCGCTTCGTCGGCCTGACTGGCCATCATCAGGCTGTCGCAGTCGTCGTGCATTTCCACCACGCCGGCACTGAAGGTGCACCACAAATCCTGCGGCTGCGCCGGGTAATGGATTTCGGCGAAGCGCTGGCGGATTTCGTCGAGGACTTTGTGCGCCGCTTCTATATCCGTGTCGGGCATGACGATGGCGAACTCTTCACCGCCGTAGCGGCCGATGAAGTCGGTCTTGCGTAAACGCTGCTTGAGAAACAGCGCCAGGCTTTTGATCACCCGGTCGCCCATCGGGTGGCCGTGGCTGTCGTTGACCCGTTTGAAGTGGTCGATGTCGAGCATGGCAAAACTCAGCGGCTTGTTCTCGCGGCGGGCGCGGAACGAGCAGTCTTCGAGCAATTGCAGAATGTGCGTGTGGTTATAGAGGCCGGTGAGGCTGTCGCGGACCATCCGCGCTTTCAGATTGCGCGCGCGGGCGGCGCGGTTGCGCACGGTGGTGATCAGATGGCGCGGCTTGATCGGTTTGGTCAGAAAATCATCGCCGCCCTCGCTCATGGCGTCGAGCTGCTTGTCCAGATCGTCCTCGGCCGACAGATAAATGATCGGCACGCTGACATAACGGTCGTTGTGGCGAATCACCTTGGCCAGTTCGGTACCGGTGCAGGCCGGCATGTACATGTCGAGGATGATCAGGTCGGGCTGGAAATCCGCCAGTTCGGCCATCGCCTGAATCGGTTCGATCAAGGTGCGCGTGACGATGCCGGCGCTGTTGAGCAGGCGTTCGGTGTGCAAGGCCTGCGCACGCGAGTCGTCGATGATCAACACTTTATAAGGCTCGTACTGGGCGACGCAGGTGAGGACTTCGATCTTTTCCAGCAGGCTCGACGCTTCGAGAGTGCCGGTGAGAAATTCCTGGCCACCGGCACGCACGGCGGCGAGGCGGGTCGGCGTGTCGGTTTCATGCAGGCTGAAGAACAGCAGCGGCAGCGGCTCCTCGAGCCCGACCTGGGCTTCGGCGGCGAGTTTCAGGCCGATGCCGGTACCGCTGAAATCCACGTCCATGACGATCGCTGCCGGCAGGCGTTCGACCATCGAGGAGCGAAATGCCGGAACACTGTCCAGCGCCTGCGCGCTCAGACCGAAGAATTCAAGTTGTTTGGCCAGCCGTTCGGCGCGGTCGTGATCCTGCAGCATCACGTAGATCGGTTTACGCAGTGGCGGCAGGAACGTCTGGTCGAGTTGATCGCCATGGCGCAGGCCGGTGCGCGACAAGCGCTGCATCAAGCGATTGAGGTCGGTGATCAGGCCACTGCTGAGACGGCCGCGATTGGCGTCCACCGCTTCCAGCGACTGGCTGATGTGGCGCGCGAGTTGAGTGTGTTCCGGCTGTTCGAAGCGCTCGGCAAAACGCAGCAAGCGCAGGTTGGCCTCGCTCAGTTCGGCGAGGTCGACAGTGGACCACTCACTGCGTTGCAGGCGCTGCCATATCTCAAGAATCTGACGTGCCTGATGAATTACCCGCTGGGCAAAGTGGTGCTTGAGACGCTCACGGCTGGGGTCTTCTGGCTCGGTCATATCCTGACTACTAGTTAGGCTGCATGCTGAGATCGACTGGTGGCTCTATGCTAGCACCTCTTTTCCCTTAGACGAGTGTCGTACGTCAATAATCTGCAGTGCGTCACCATTCAGTTTCTGACCGGGCGGTTTTGTTTTTGACCTTGGCGTCTGACAAGTCCCCGTAGGCCGGGCACTCCCTGACTAAACAGGGTGATCAGGATGACCACGCTGTCGTGCTTTTACCCGAGCGCTGAGTGACCTTTGCGATGGTTTTCAACAGCCTGCAATTTGATTGGCTGAGGCGCGGGCATCGGGGATTCCCTTAGTCGGCGTCGAAGCGTCATTCGCCCACATGATTTGCGGCTTATCGTTACGCGCGGGTGCCCGGCTCTGGCACGTTGTTGTATGGTTGTGGTCGAACCGTTGAACCCAAGATTTGAAAGGATATCGCCATGCTGGACTGGAAAAACCGCGCGGGCAGCGCGCCTGAACGTGCCGCCGAGCCCAAGTCGGCCACCCGCAGCTATGTTGGCGGGCTGCTGTTCAGCCGTGCCCTGGCCACGTTGATCGGCATTTATCTGCTGGTGACCATTGGCCTTGGCTGGTACTGGAGCCAGGAGCCGGCGCTGTTTCCGGTTGCGCAAAACGCTCAGGTAGCTGCCGAGAAAGAAGGCAAGCAGATGGTGATCGGCTACACCACCGTCGAAACCCTCAAGACCGTCGCCGGCACCTTGCTCAACAAACCGGGCGGCTACATCTCCAATGACCGCTTCCCGCCAGGTCTGTGGATGGACAACACGCCGAGCTGGGAATACGGCGTACTGGTGCAGGTGCGTGACCTGACCCGTGCCCTGCGCAAAGACTTTGCCCGTTCGCAATCGCAGTCGGCAGAAGATGCCGATCTGGCCAAGGCCGAGCCGCGCTTCAACTTCGACAACAAGAGCTGGATCCTGCCGTCGAGTGAGTCGGAATATCAGGAAGGCATCAACTCGCTGAGCCGTTATCAGGCGCGTCTGTCCGATCCAACCCAGAAAAACGCGCTGTTCTATGCCCGCGCCGACAACCTGAACAACTGGCTCGGCGATGTCGGCACCCGTCTCGGCTCGCTGTCGCAACGACTGTCGGCCAGTGTCGGTCGGGTCAAACTCAACACCGCGCTGAAAACCGAAGTGCCGGCCATCGGCGAAGTGCCGCAGGTTGACGAGGAAGTCGTCGAGACACCATGGATGCAGATCGACAACGTGTTCTACGAAGCACGCGGTCAGGCCTGGGCGCTGTCGCATCTGTTGCGCGCCATCGAAGTCGACTTCGCCGATGTCCTGGCGAAGAAGAACGCCACCGTCAGCGTGCGTCAGATCATTCGTGAGCTGGAAGCCTCGCAGGAACCGGTCTGGAGTCCTATGATTCTTAACGGAAGCGGCTTCGGCGTGCTGGCCAACCACTCGCTGGTCATGGCCAACTATATTTCCCGTGCCAACGCTGCTGTGATCGATTTGCGTCAACTGCTCAATCAGGGCTGATTCATGAGTCAGAACGCCAAAGAGGCGGCCCATCGCGCCGCCTCGGATGCCGAACAGATCGCCTGGGTCGACGAGCAGGACAACCTGCTCGGCGCTCTGGTGCGTGCCGATCTGCGCGAGCGTGGGCTGATCGGTCGCGGCACCTACATCATGTTGTTCAATTCCGCCGGCGACCTTTGCGTGCACCGGCGCACGTTGAGCAAGGCGATTTATCCCGGTTACTGGGACGTCGCGGCGGGCGGCATGGTGCAGGCCGACGAGACTTACGCCGAGTCGGCAGCCCGAGAGCTGGAAGAGGAGTTGGGCGTCAGCGGTATCGAACTGACTGCCCATGACCATTTCTACTTCGAAGACACCGGCAACCGTTTGTGGTGTTCGGCGTTTTCCGCCGTCTGGGACGGGCCGCTGAAACTGCAACCGGAGGAGGTGCTCGAAGCACGCTTTATTCCGGTCGAGCAGGTCATGCAGGAAATCCAGCAAAAGCCTTATTGCCCGGACTCTCTGGCAGCCTTGAAGCGCTATCTGAAGGCGCAGCAAAGCGACGTCGCAAAGAACACATAAATTGGCGCCGATTGGCACTTAGCAAGTCGCATTTTTGCCGTTACACTGCGCGACCTTTTCAAGCTGCACCGTCCTGCTTTTATTGAAGCATCGGTGCAGTAGCGCTGCCCCTGCCTGAGTGGGGCTTCGCGGTCGATGACCTTGCCCAAGGTCGCGATCAGTCTTTGTCCTCCCAAGAGGATTGCCGGTGGCCAAAAAAGCCGCATCCTTCGCCGCCTTAGGTGGCCTGGTATTTTCCACCGACGCAGGTCGTCATTGCCCGGAATGCAGTAAGCCGGTGGACGCCTGTATCTGCAAACAAACCGTGATCCCGGCCGGCGACGGCATTGCCCGCGTGCGACGCGAGAGCAAGGGCCGCGGCGGCAAGACGGTGACCACCATCACCGGCGTGCCACTGGCCGAAGACGCGCTCAAAGAGTTGGCAACAACGTTGAAGAAACGTTGCGGCACCGGCGGGGCGTTGAAAGACGGCATCATCGAAATCCAGGGCGATCATGTCGAGCTACTCTTGGCTGAGCTGATCAAGCACGGTTTCAAAGCGAAGAAGTCCGGCGGCTAGCAGCCTCTGTGAAACCCACCTGCGGCTTGATCCGGCTCTGAATGTTGTCAGATCCGGCGTCGTCTCCATGGTTTTCACAGAGCCTGTTCATGACCGGTTTCTAAACTCCACGCAGTCAGTGCGGTCTACCGCCGCGCTGACGAACCGTCATTTTCATACTTTAGACTGCGCCGGCCTGAGATCAGGCGACGCACTATGACTTCTTTATAGGGGACTTCGATGTCCGTACGACGCACACGCAAAGACGATGGCAGCCAATGGACAGTTGCGGACAGCCGCAGTGTTTACGGGATTCGCCATTGGGGGGCCGGGTATTTCGCGATCAATGACGCCGGTCGCGTCGAAGTTCGTCCGAACGGCCCGAGCAGCTCGCCTATCGACCTGTTCGAGCAAGTCGACCAACTGCGCAAAAGCGGTTTGTCCTTGCCGTTGCTGGTTCGTTTTCCCGACATCCTGCAAGACCGTGTACGCCAGCTGACCGGTGCCTTCGATTCCAACATCGAGCGCCTGGAATACCAGAGCAAATACACCGCGCTGTACCCGATCAAGGTTAACCAGCAAGAAGCGGTGATCGAGAACATCATCGCCACCCAGGACGTTTCCATCGGTCTGGAAGCCGGCTCCAAGCCTGAACTGCTGGCCGTACTGGCGCTGGCGCCGAAGGGCGGCACCATCGTCTGCAACGGTTACAAGGACCGCGAGTTCATTCGTCTGGCGCTGATGGGGCAGAAGCTTGGCCATAACGTCTTCATCGTCATCGAGAAAGAATCCGAAGTCGGTCTGGTGATCGAAGAAGCCGCCTCGCTGAAGGTCAAGCCACAGGTCGGCCTGCGCGTGCGTCTGTCGTCGCTGGCGTCGTCGAAGTGGGCGGACACCGGTGGCGAAAAATCCAAGTTCGGTCTGTCGGCAGCGCAACTGCTGTCGGTGGTCGAGCGTTTCCGCGCAGCGGGCCTGGATCAAGGCATTCGCCTGCTGCACTTCCACATGGGTTCGCAGATTGCCAACCTGGCTGACTATCAGCACGGCTTCAAAGAAGCGATCCGTTACTACGGTGAGCTGCGCAATCTCGGTCTGCCGGTCGATCACATCGACGTTGGCGGTGGTCTGGGTGTCGACTACGACGGCACGCACTCGCGCAACGCCAGTTCGATCAACTACGACATGGACGATTACGCCGGTGTCGTGGTCGGCATGCTCAAGGAGTTCTGCGACGCGCAGAGCCTGCCGCATCCGCACATCTTCTCCGAGAGCGGCCGTTCGCTGACCGCGCACCACGCGATGCTGGTGGTGCAGGTGACCGACGTCGAGAAACACAACGACGAAATCCCGCAGATCGAGAACAAGGAAGCGCTGCCGGAAACCGTGCAATGGCTGGTTGACCTGCTCGGCCCGACCGACATCGAAATGGTCACCGAAACCTACTGGCGCGCGACGCACTACATGAGCGACGTGGCTGCGCAGTACGCCGACGGCAAACTGACCCTGGCTGAAAAAGCCCTGGCCGAGCAGTGCTACTTCGCGGTGTGCCGTCGCCTGCACAACTCGCTGAAAGCGCGTCAACGTTCGCACCGTCAGGTGCTCGACGAGCTCAACGACAAGCTGGCCGACAAGTACATCTGCAACTTCTCGGTGTTCCAGAGCCTGCCGGACACCTGGGCGATCGATCAGGTGCTGCCGATCATCCCGCTGCACCGTCTCGATGAAGAGCCGCTGCGCCGCGCGGTGCTGCAAGACCTGACCTGCGACTCTGACGGCAAGATCAACCAGTACGTCGACGAGCAGAGCATCGAAACCAGCCTGCCAGTGCACGGTTTGAATGAAGGCGAAGACTACCTGCTGGGCGTGTTCCTCGTTGGCGCCTATCAGGAAATCCTCGGCGACATGCACAACCTGTTCGGTGACACCGACTCGGTGAACATCTACCAGAATGCCGATGGCAGCGTGTACCACGCCGGCATCGAGACCCACGACACCATCGAAGACATGCTGCGTTACGTGCACTTGTCGCCGGAAGAACTGATGACTCACTACCGCGACAAGTGCGCCAGTGCCCGCATCAGTGCCAGCGAGCGCACGCAATTTCTCGATGCCTTGCGTCTGGGCCTGACCCGCTCCTCCTACCTGTCTTCCTGAGGCAGGTGTGATCTCGCCGGGTTGTCCGAATTTTTTCCGAAAGTGGCGGAAAATTCAGATGACCCGGTGGGATATCTCCCAAAATCCTCGCGAAATGCTTGGCTGTCCTGGCCAGCAAAGTCATCCGGTCTGCTTTTCGCGTAGGTCATTTCCTAAGTTGTACTTCAGCTCTCTACTCGGCCATGGCTCTCGGCGAGAATCCCCGACCGCCCCTCCTGTAGAGATCCGCCCATGTTCGATCCAGTCAACGAGTCGTCGTTTCGTCTCGATGTAGCGGGCCTGTCCGACCCCTTCGAAGTCCTGGCCTTTACCGGTAGCGAAGCCCTCAGCGAATCCTTTGCGTTCGAGATCGATGTATTGATCAACGATCCACACCTGGATCTCGCCGGCCTGCTTTACCGTTCGGCATTCCTCTGTTTCGGGCCGTCAGGGGAGGGCGTGCACGGGCAATTGCAGAGCCTTGTCCAGCATGAGTACGGCGAAGGCTTGCGGTTGAGCCGGATCCGTCTGGGGCCGAAACTCGGTTGCCTCGCGCTGCGCTTCAGCCAGCGGATCTTCAGTGGCCGCTCGGTGCCGCAGATCATCGAGCAGGTGCTCAGAGAGCACGGCATCGTCGCTGCCCAGCGCCGCTTTGAGTTGCGTGGCGACTACCCGGTCCGGACGTTCTGCACGCAATACCGCGAGTCCGATCTGCAACTGCTTCAGCGTTTGTGCGCGCAGGCGCGAATTCATTATTACTTTGAACACGAGCGTGATCGGCATTGCCTGGTTTTCAGTGATGATCCGGCGCAGTTGCCATTGGCGGGCGCCGCGAGCTATCAGCGCGAGGATGACGGACATGATGCTTCTCCCGCGTTGCACCAATGGAAATTGCAAAGTGCAATTCAGGTCAATTCGGCGGGTGGGCAACAGGCCGAAGGTCAGAGTGATCTGGCGACATTGCGCAGCGGTCATTGGATGCGATTGGCCGGGCATCCCTTCGCCGAATGCAATCGCCCATGGTTGTTGACTCGCATTGAGCATCGCGCCGACCCGGCCCTCGAACCTGCTTACGCCAACCGCCTGTTCGGTGCGTTGCAACTGCCGAGTGCAGCGGCCACCGCGCCGCCGCGCTTGCGCATGCACAGCCTGCAACGGGCCTGGGTGGTGGCGGTCGATGAACCACAGCCCGATTGCTCGCGACCGGTAGCGGTGCAGTTCGACTGGCTCTATCAAGGCGAAGGCGCCGCGCCGAGTCATTGCTGGCTGCCCCTCGCGCCGTCTCTGCAGCAGACGCCAATGACGGCGCTGAGCGATGGTGTCGAGGTGGTGGTGAGTTTCTTTGAAGGCGATCCGGATCAGCCGATGATCAGCGGCGTCCTGCAGCCGCCAATCGCCGAGACTGACACGGGCGATGTCGCGCCTCTGCCCGACCGTCTGGTGAGTGACGGCTTGCAGCAATTGCTGGCGTCCGGTGAGCCGTTGCTGCTGCTGTGCCTGATCCCCGGCGGGGGCAGTTTCAGTCACTGCGCAGAACCGGTGTGCAGTTGTCGACTGGTCACTGCGCTTGAACAGAGCGGCGCAACATGAGTGGCGCGGTGCATGAGCCTATGGCGCAATGGCTGTTGCTCGATGGCCCGGATGCCCCACAGGCCTTGCTGACCTTGCGCCAGGCTTTTAGCGGGGTGCGGCGCTTCAGTTTGTTCGAGGGTACCGAGTTTGAACCGGTCAGCGAGTACGGCCCGGTGCTGCTCGAGTTGCGCGATTGCCCGGCGTTGGCCGCCTTGTGTCACAGCGATCCAGACACCTGGCGCGGGCTGTTGCTTGGCAGCGAGGCATCGGCACAACAGCTGCTGGGCCACTTGCAACGCATGCTCACGGTGTCGTTCGGCTTGAGCCATCGGGCCTTGCTCAGCTATTACAACCGGCAGACCGCGAGCTATTTTTTCGATGCCTGCGACGCCGCTGAATTGAGCCGCTGGCTTGGGCCGATCCGCCAGTTGCGCTGGTTCGGCGGCACCTGGGCCGACCGCGCGATTGGTAGTCAGGGCTGGCAGCAGTTGCGCAATCCGGGACTTGCCGTCGAGCCACTGAGCATCGAAGAAAGCCTGACCCGGCGCCAGCGCGAACGCTTGCAAGCCTGCCTGCTGGAGCAGCATATCTGGCGCTGGTGCCAATCATTGGGAACCGATTACGCGACGATGTCCTCCCATGTCCAACAGGGTCTGACGCTGGGGTTCAGCGACCGCACCGTGCTCGATGGCTGGTTATGGTTACGTTTGCTGCATCCGCGTGCCGTACTGGTGCCGCCGCCGGTGGGACTGACCCAGCAACAACGGCTCGACCATGTGCGGCGTCAATGGCGCGGCGATCAGCTCTGAAGCGAGGTTCGGCGCGTATGGCACGGTTATTCCGGCAAGGGTTTGGTGCAGTGATCGGCGGGGTGTTGCTGCTGGCGCTGGGCGGATGTTCGCCGGTGCAATTGCTCAATGCGCTGACCCCGGACAGCACGTACGACAAGACGACGGGCATCGCTTATGGTGACGATCCGCGGCAGAAGCTTGATGTGTACGTGCCGCATCAGCCGATGCCGGGTGCACCGGTGGTGGTGTTTTTCTATGGCGGCAGCTGGAACAGCGGATCGCGCGTCGACTACCGCTTTGTCGGTGAAGCGCTGGCGTCCAAGGGGATTGTCACGGTGGTGGCGGATTACCGCTTGTATCCGCAAGTGCGTTATCCGCTGTTTCTGCAGGATGGAGCGCAGGCGGTGGCGTGGACCAAAGCGCATATCCGCGAATTTTCCGGCAACCCGCAGCGCTTGTATCTGATGGGCCACAGTTCCGGCGGATACAACGCGGCGATGCTGGCGCTGGACGGCGAACTGCTCGCTTCGGTGGGCATGTCACCCAGGGATTTGCAGGGCTGGATCGGCCTGGCCGGGCCCTACGACTTTCTGCCGATCAAGAATCCCGAGGTGCGCCCGGTGTTCTTCTGGCCGGACTCGCCGCCGCAATCGCCGCCGGTCAACCATGTCAGTCGCGGCGCGCCGCCGGCCCTGTTGATCGCCGCGACTGAGGATGATCTGGTCAACCCGACACGCAACACCGGCGGTCTCGCCAGCAAGCTGCGCGCGGCAGGGGTGCCGGCACAGGATCTGTATTACTCGCGGCCCAGCCACATAACCCTGGTGGCGACCCTGTCGCGTCCGTTGCGGCATCTGGCGCCGGTGCTCGATCAGGTGGTCGGGTTTATCGCGCGCACACCGACTCAGTGAACGCCGCCAGAGAACCAGCCATCGTTGCGCTTGAGCCACCAGGCTTGCGCACCGAGGGTCAGGCTGCGTAACACCATGAACAGCAGAAAAGATATCCACAGCCCGTGGTTGCCGTAGCCTTGCAGTGCCCAGGCAAACGGCAGCAGCAGAGCCACGGTGACGAGCATGCCGTTGCGCATTTCGCGTGCGCGGGTGGCGCCGATGAACAGACCGTCGAGCAAGTAACTCCAGACCGCAATCAATGGCAGCACGGCGAGGTAGGGCAGGTAGACGAACGCGGTGTCGCGCACGCTCTGGATATCGGTCTGCATCTCGATGAACAGGTGCCCGGCGAGCAGAAACAGCGCGGCAAATCCGAGGCTGGCGAACAGCGACCAGCCGCCCGCCACCACCAGCGAACGACGCAGGGCCAGGCGATCACGGGCGCCGATGGCGTGTCCGCACAAGGCTTCGACGGCATGGGCCAGGCCATCCAGCGCATGCGCCGTCAACAGCAAGCCATTGAGCAGCAGCGCGTTGGCGGCAACCGTCGAATCGCCCAGCCGCGCGCCTTGCACGGTGATCAGGAAAAACACCGATTGCAGCGCCAGACTGCGGATAAAGATGTCACGGTTGACCGCCAGTAAAGGGCGCCAGCTCTGCCAGACCCTCAACGCCGCCCAGACGATGTGCCCCGGATACGCGCGCAGCGCTTTGCGGGTCAGCAGCAGGCCGAGCAGGGCGCCGCTCCATTCGGCGATCACCGAGGCGCGCGCCGAACCGACCACGCCCCAGTCCAGGCCAATGACGAACCACAGATTGAGGACGATGTTGATCAGGTTGGTGGTCAGCAAAATCGCCAGTGGCGCCCGGGCGTTCTGCGTACCGAGGAACCAGCCGACCAGCGCATAACTGGCCAGCGCGGCCGGCAAGCCGAATAGACGCGTGTGGAAGAAATCCCGAGTGAGCTGATCCAGCTCCGCCGACGGTTGCATGAAGTGCAATGCAACCCCGCTCAGTGGCACGCCCAGCGTACCCAGCACCAGCGCCAGTCCCATCGCCAGCAGCAAGCCTTGCAACAGAATCTGTCGCAACGCCGCACCGTCGCTGCGCCCGGCAGCCTGCGCGGCAAATCCGGTGGTGCCCATGCGCAGAAAGCCCATGGCCCAGGCGAGAAAGGTGTACAGGCTGGCGCCGACCGCCACCGCACCCAATTGATGGGCATGGGGCAAGTGGCCGATGACGGTGCTGTCGACCAGCGCCACCAGCGGTACGGAAATATTCGACAGAATCATGGGCGCGGCGAGTGCCCAGACCTTGCGGTGCGTCGGGCGGTGGCGCCAGTCGGCGATCAGAGTGGACATGCGGGCTCCTTGGGGGAGCGGCATTGTAGCGATTCCTCTGGCCTGAAACGCGATTCACTGTAGGAGTGAGCCTGCTCGCGATAGCGTCCGTTCAGTCAAAACAGCTTCGAATGACACACCGCTATCGCGAGCAGGCTCACTCCTACAAGGTTTTGTGGCGCTAGTGAATAATCCAGCTAAGCAACCACAACCCCAGCAACAACCAGATGATCCCGGCAATGATCGACGCATTCATGAACGCGCGAATCGCCGACCACAACAGCATCAGCCCGACAATCAGCGCGATGATGCTGATGATCGAGGTGTCCATGCCCAACGTCTTCGCCAGCCCGTCGACAAAGTTGCCACCGGCATTGCTCAGAATATTGAACAAGCCACTGAGGCCGTCGACGATAAAGCGGATGATCGAACCGAGCGCCTGGCCGAGCCATTCGAAAAAGCTTTCTACCTGCATGTGTGCATCCTGATGAAAGAGCTGAGCCTTGGGCCACAACGCAGGTGGCCGAGTTCCCTGCATGATAGAAGGTTTGCACCCATTCTGTGTGGGAGCGAGCCTGCTCGCGAAGGCATTGTGTCAGTGAAATCAATGGTTGATGACATACCGTCTTCGCGAGCAGGCTCGCTCCCACAATAGATCGTCTGCGCTGCTTGCCTTCAGGGCGTATCCCCCCGAAGCTATACGCCTTCAGGAGAGCCCGATGAACCTTGTTGAACTGACCGAACGCCTGCACGCCATTCGCGACCGCAATGACTGGCGGCAATTTCACAGCCCGAAAAACCTCGCCATGGCGGCCAGTGTCGAGATGTCCGAGCTGGTGGAAATCTTCCAGTGGCTGACAGAAGACCAGTCGCGCCAGTTGCCCGCTGACAAACTCGCCCATGCCGGGCAGGAAGTCGGCGATATCGTCCTGTATCTGTTGCTGCTGTGCAGCGAGTTGGGGCTGGACATGAATGAAGTGGTGCGTGCCAAGCTCGCCGACAGTGAACGGCGGTTCAGCTGATGAGCGACCGGCATTTCGATCAGTTGGCGACGCGTTTCGCCGAAAAAATCTACGGCGGCGCCAAAGGCGCGATTCGTCTCGCGGTGTTGCAGGCTGACCTGGCCGAAGCGCTGCCGGATCGTCCGTTGCGCGTCCTGGACATTGGCGGCGGTCTTGGCCACATGTCGCTGTGGCTGGCCGAACGCGGTCACGAGGTGACCTTCACCGAGCCGGCCGCACCGATGCTCGAAGGCGCGCGCCAGCGTTTCGCCGACGCCGGGCAAACCGCGACGTTCATTCAGGCGCCGTGGCAGGAACTGCTCGGCCAACTCACCGAGCCGTACGATCTGGTGATCTGCCACGCGGTGCTCGAATGGCTCGCCGAACCCCACGCGATCCTGCCGGTGCTGCATCAACTGACCAAACCCGGTGGCTGGTTGTCGTTGGCGTTCTACAACCGCGATGCGCTGATCTACCGCAACCTGCTCAAAGGCCATTTCAAGAAAATGCGCAAGAACGTCATGGCCGGCGAAAAGCAGAGCCTGACCCCGCAGCAGCCGCTCGATCCAAGGGAATTGGCAACGCAACTCGAAGGCTTGTGGCAGGTCGAAAGCCAGAGTGGGATCCGCGTTTTCCATGACTATATGCCGGTGGAATTCCAGGCCCGCGCCGAACTCGTGGATTTGCTCGAGATGGAGCTCGCTCACCGCCGTCACCCAAGCTTCGCCGGGCTTGGGCGTTACTTGCACTGGATCTGCCGGCCGATCTGATCGGAGCGCGACATGAAAGCTCAATCCGCGTTACTGCTGATGTGTCTGGGGTTGGCTGCTTGCCAAAGCAGCAACCCCTACGTGGCGCAATCGCGGCCCTTACCGCCGGCACCAGCGCAAGCCGCCACCACCTTCGACCGCAGCGCGTACCCGGCGCCGCCGCGTGATTATGGGCGTTATCGCAGTTGGGCCTGGCTCAATGGGCAACTGCCACCGGGCACGGCCTGGGCCGATTCGGCGCAAGTGGCCGAAGCGGTAAGCAATGCCCTGGATCAGCGCGGCTTGCGTCCATTGCACGACAACCGCCCGGCCGACCTGTTGGTCAGCGCCGATCTGCGTCTGGAAACCCGTTTGCGCCAGGTTCAGGATGACTACGGTTATTACGGCGGTGGATACGGCAGCTATGATCGATATGGACGCGGTTACGGTATGTACAACACGGTGCCGATCGTTCGCACGTATTCCGAGCAAGTCGTGGTGGTGCAGGTCAATCTGTTCGACGCTGGCAGCGGGCAACCGGTGTGGAGCGCCAGTGCCGAAACCGCGAACAAGGGCAGCGAAATCGATCGCACCGATTCGATCCGCGAAGCTGTGGAAAAAGCCATGTCGGCGTATCCTCCCAGTTAGCTCCTGCCCATCAGAAGCTGCCGCAGGTTCATGTCTTCAACCGGAGAAAACCCATGTTCCGCCGTCTCGCTCTACTGGCCATGGTCGCGCTGCTCAGCGCCTGCGCCGCCAACCAGGTCAATCACGACTTCGATGCCAGCCGCGACTTTGCGGCCTATCGCAGTTGGAGCTGGAAAGACCCCGCTCTGCAATACCGCCCCGATGATCCACGGATCAAGAGCGACCTGACCGAGCAACGCATCCGCCAGGCCGTGGCCGATCAGCTCGACCAGCGCGGTTTGCGTCCAGCGGCGGCGGGCGCCAAGGGTGACTTGAATGTGCAGACTTATCTGATCGTCGAGGATCGTCAGCAGCAAGTGACGACCAACTATGGCGGCGGTTGGGGTGGCCCGTGGAACGGCTATTGGGGCGCGCCGATGTACAACGAAACGCGCAACATCACCTACAAGGTCGCGACCATCCAGATCGACCTGCTCGACGGCAAGGACGGCAAACTGGTGTGGCGCGGCAGCGATGAGCAGATGCTCTCCGGCAAGCCGAATCCCGATGATCGCAGCAACGCCATCCGCGAGACGGTCACGCGGATTCTGGCCAACTATCCACCGCGTTGAATC
Source organism: Pseudomonas sp. P108 (assembly GCF_032613195.1). Classification (NCBI taxonomy): domain Bacteria; kingdom Pseudomonadati; phylum Pseudomonadota; class Gammaproteobacteria; order Pseudomonadales; family Pseudomonadaceae; genus Pseudomonas; species Pseudomonas sp. P108. The sequence goes on from NZ_CP126691.1 coordinate 760,496, forward strand.
CGTTTAAAAAGTGGGAGCTGTTGAGCTCCCGTTTTTTTGCTCCACCCTAAATTCCAATGTGGGAGCGAGCCTGCTCGCGAAAGCAGGGTGTCATTCAACTGCTATTTATCTGACACGACGTCTTCGCGAGCAGGCTCGCTCCCACAGGGATGTTTGTCTGTTCGAAATGGCGCGTTGCCATTAGGCGCGTCTACACTCAGTTGCACCAATGGAGCTAGCGGCAAAGGAGTGCGCCATGTCGCCTCGTTCGCGATTCAACGGCCCGGCCCGCCAGCGCGGGGCGATCGGCTTGATGGCGGCGGCCACGCTCAGTCTGGCGGTGGTGATGATGTTGCTGGTGGTCGACACCGGCCGCTTGTACATGGAACAACGCAAGTTGCAGCGGGTGGTCGACAACGCCGCCCTCGAAGCCGTCAGTCGTGGCGGCAATTGCCTGCCGGGCCTGAGCGCTGCCAGTTACGCCGGGCAAAGCGCCGTGCGCAATGGCTACATAGTCGATGCCGGCAACACCCTCGCCACCACGTGCGGCACCCTGGTCACTCCAGCCTCCGGCCTGCGCACGTTCGCAGTGGATGCCACGCAAGCGGCAGCGGTCAAAGTCGTCGCCAGTCGCACGGTGACCACCAGTTTTGCCGGTGGCGTACAGGCCTTGTTCAGCGGCACCCCGGTCAGTCTCAACACCACGCTCAATGCTTCGGCGGTGGCCGCCAAACCGCAGCCGACGGTGGCCCAGCTGAATATACGCAGCACCTTGGCCAGCATTGATACGGCGCAGTCGAACATCCTCAATCCGCTGTTTTCCGGATTATTGGGCGGTAACGTCAACCTCACGGCTCTGGGCTGGGATGGCCTGCTGAACACCGACATCAACTTGCTCAAATACCTTGATCAACTGGCGATCAATCTCAACGTCGCGGCGGGCAACTACACGCAATTACTCAACACTCAGGCCACGGTGACGCAACTGATTCAGGCGGCGGCAACGGTGGTGCAGCTCAATGGCGCGACCGCGCAGGTGATCACCGCACTGGGCCAATTGCAGGTGGCCGCGATCAACGCGGCGCCGGTCAAACTGGGTGACATCCTGCAATTGCAGACCGGCACCACGGCGGCAGGGCTGGACGCCAATCTGCAACTGCTGCAACTGATTCAGGGCGTGGTGCAACTGGCCAACAGCAAGAGTGCGGTGGCGGCGACATTGCCGATCAGCGTGCTGGGGCTGGCGAATGTCACGGTGCGGGTGAAAGTGATCGAGCCGCCGCAGTTCTCTGCGATTGGCGATCCGGCGCGGGCGAAGGCCAATCCCGACCCGCATGCGCCAGATCGGATTTATGTGCGCACGGCGCAGGTTCGCACGATGTTGTCGGTGAGTTTGCCGGTGCTGTCCGGGGTCACGGGGCTGGCCAATGCGGTGTTTGGATTGGTCGGTACTTTGACCCCGACGCTTAACGCGTTGCTGAGCCTGAATCTGGTGGACACACTCAACTCGCTTGGCTGTTTGTTGGGGGCCGGTTGCGAGCAGCTTGATCCGAAACTGCTGCCGTCGCCGCAAATCGATATCGCTCTGGATGCCGGTGGGGCACAAAGCTATGTCACGGATTACAGCTGCCCGACCGGCAATACCGGCAGTAAAAGTCTGACCGCCACAACCGTCACCTCCATCGCCGATCTCAAGCTGGGAAAAATCGACCCGACCAGTGCATTTTCCTCGTCTGCCCCGCCCGCGGTCGCACCATTGCCACTGGTCGATCTTGGTATCGTGACGTGCCACAAGATTCTAGGCATCGGCAGTTGTGACCCTGCCACCCATGTTCAATACGGCGCAGGCGGCATCGCGATCAAACTCGACACCAGCGTCGCGCAGAATACCCAGAACCTGGTGTTCTCCAGCAGCACACCATTCGCCACCCCGGCCAATCTCAAACTGCCGCCGAGCATCTTGCCGGCGATGCCGACCAACAATATCGTCGGCAGTCTGTCGAGCACCCTCGCGGGGATCAATCTGATTGTCTACAAACCGCAGGGCAGCAATCCATTGGGTGCCGTCGTCACTGGCGTTGCCTCTTTGATCAGCGATGTCACCAGCAAATTGCTGCCGGTGGTGACCAACCTGATCAGCCCGTTGCTCGATCCGCTGCTGAACAACCTGCTCAAAGGCCTGGGCATCAACCTGATGGACGTCGACGTCGGCGCCAATATGACTTGCGGCCAGACCGGCAAGGCCTATCTGGTGATCTAGGCGTCTACGGCAACCGGCAACTCGATGCAGAACCGCGCGCCTTGCGCCGAATTGCGCACGCTCAACTGGCCGCCCATGTTGTCGATGATGCCGTAGCTCACCGATAACCCCAGCCCGGTGCCGATGCCGATCGGTTTGGTGGTGAAAAACGGCTCGAAGATACGCTCCAGCAGACGCGGATCAATGCCGCCGCCGTTGTCCTCGACCCACAACCGCACGCTCTGTTCATCGCGTTCGGCATAGATCGAAATCCACGGTTTGAAGGATGAATCCTTCTCGCGCTTGCTCAGCAAGGCGTCGCGCGCGTTGACCATCAGGTTGATCAGCACCTGCTCAAGCTGATCGACGTAGCCGCGCACCTGAACCTCGAACCCGGTCTCGCTGATGCGCAGATCCACACCTTTGCCGCGCATGCCTTCGGCCAGCAACGACAGCGTGCCTTCAATGGCCGAGGCCGGGTTGAACAGTTGCTGTTCGATCTCCGAACGCCGGCCAAACACGCGCATGTGATCGACCACTTTCGCGGCGCGCTGCACCTGCGCGTCGATGCGGTTGAGCTTGTCGGTCAGGTAATCGATCTGTACATCACCGTTGCCCAGACGCTTGAGCACATTGACGATGGCCATGCGCATCACGTTCAGCGGCTGATTGATCTCGTGGGCCAGGCCGGTGGCCATTTCGCCGAGTGTGGCCATTTTCGCGCTTTGTGTGAGCTGTTGTTGCGAGCGGCGCACCTCGGTGTTGTCGCGGCCCACTGCTTGCACTTCGATCAATTGGCCGTGTTCATCGAACACGCCGCGATCGGACCACACCCACCAGGCGTGTTCGCGGCCGGGCAGTTGCAGGCTGATTTCTGCGGTGCTCACCGGCTGCTCCGCCGTCAGTGAAGCGAGGCGCTGGATGAACGCGGCGCGTTGCTCGTCGGACATCCAACTGCCCAGATCGACCCCCGGCAACTCTTCCGGCGTGCATTCCAGATAGGTCGCCAGCGGCCGGTTGCCGAAAGTCAGAGTCAGGTCCGGGCGGTAGCGACAGATCATCGCCGGCGAGTCCTCCACCAGGATCCGGTAGCGCTCCTCGCTCTTTTTCACCTGCTCGGCCGCCAGGGTCGCTTCGGTGACGTCCAGCCACAACCCGACCGCTTCCACCGGCAGGCCAAGGTCATTGCGCAGCAGCCTGGCTTCATCGAGCAGCCAGTGATATTCGCCATGCCGGTCGCGCAGCCGATAACGCGCGCGCACTGAGCCTTCACGCAGCAACTGGCGGCTGCGGGCGAAATACAGGTCGCGATCGTCAGGGTGGATCATCTCGATCAGTGCACTGTTGCCGCAGTCCGCAAGACTCCAGCCCAGCAGCGGTTGCAGGCTGGCACTGAAGAACGCCGGGATCAGCGCGCCTTCGTGATACTGCTGGACGTAAATCACCGCCGGCGAACTGGCGATCAGGTTGTCGAGCCGTGCATGCGCGGCGGCGGCTCGTTGCTGCTGGTTCTGGATGTCGCTGATGTCGAGCATGAAACCGACTCGCCGGCGATGCTCGCCGCTGCCAATCACTTGGCCTTGCACGCGATACCACGTTGGCGCCTGCGCGGGATCGCCATTGCGCAGGCGCACCGACAGCGTCAGGGCTTCGCCATGTTGCTGCAAGGCCTGTAGACGGCTGCGCAACTCGTCGCGGTCGGCGGGATGGATCTGTGCCAGCCAGTCTTCCAGCGCCAGTCCGTCATTGTTCAGTTGCAGGGACGCAGCCAACGCAGGCGCCAGTTGAATGTTGTCGTCACCGCCGAGGATTTCCCACCAGCCTGCACCCAACAGGGTTTGCAGCGCTTCGATGCGCTCCAGTTGCCGGTGATGCTGCTGTTCGCGCAGGCGCCCGAGCAACGGCCCGGCCAGCGCGGCGAGCAGCGCCATCCAGTCACGTTCGGTCAGGTACGGCGCGGCGCTGTCCACGGGATAAAACCCGCAGAGCAGCCAAGCCACCACACCGCGTTCATCGCTATACGGCACCGCGAAACCTTCGGCATTGCCAAACAGAGCCTGCACCCGTGAATGTTCATCGAGGCCATGGTGCGCGCCGACACGCTGCGGCGCAGCGCCGTTGAGGCTGTCCAGCGGCGTGCCGAGACGCTGATCGTCATGCCACAAAGTCGGCGCATCGTGGGCGCGATACTGGCGATAAATCTGCCAGCCCTGCGTCTCATCATCGAGCAAGGCCAACGCCAGACAAGGGATGTGCCAGTGCTGGGCAATCACCTGCAGTTGTTCGCTGACGATCACCGGCAAACGCAGCGGGCTGCACGCGCGCAACTGTTCGCTGATCTGCCCGGCAATCAATTGGCAGGCGTCACGCTGGCGCGATTGCTGGCGTTCGAACAGCAGGTCGGCGATATCGATCAACTGCATCAACCAGCCTTCGCCCTGCGGTTGCACCCAGCCACGCAAGTGCAAGGGCTGCTCGCCCAATCCCGAAAAGTCGAGATCGAGCAGTAGCCCTTGCCACTCCCTCGGCCGACCTTCGATGGTCAATGTGCTGTGGGGCAACAGATAGGCGCTCAGTGGCAAGGGTTGCTGGTGCGGTTTGTGCTGCGCCAGCAGATGGCGCAACGGGCCGGCCATTTGCAGCACGCCAGCGTCGTCGTTCAGGTACAGGTGCAAGCCTGTTGCGGGTGAGCCTAGTGGGTCGGGCAACTCGTGGGCGGCGGGCGGCGTGCGTTTGAGCAAGCGCCCGAAGAGTTTGTCCCCCGACGTCAAAATTGCAGACTCGATTTGGCGGTCAGATAGGTGGGCAGACTGGGCACTGTACCAACGACCGGAAGCACCAGGAACGGCATCACCTGATTCAACTTGCTGACCGGATAATCCACTCGCACCGTCAGCAGGCCTGACGCGCTGTATTGGCTGCTGGTATCAACGCCGACCACCAGGTTGAAGACCGGCGGAATCCAGGACAATTGCTGGGTCAGCGTGGCGTTCGCGGTGTTGAGCACGACCGTTGAATAGTTGGGAGTGTTGGGGTCGACCGCGACACTGCGGCGCACCGCCTCGGACGTGGCCTGATTGAATGATTGCATCATCACCAAGGGCAGGCTGTAGCTGACCAGACCGTAAAATACGGCGAAAAAGATGATGAACACCAAGGCGAACTCGATCGCCACCGCACCTTTTTGCGACTTCCGAAAGCCGGTTTTCATGAGTGCGTCTACCCTGACTGTCACTGCGTAGTATCAGCATAGAATCATTCAGAAAAAACGGACGGTTTTTACCGGATGCACAGTTTTATCCTCCTGATCTGGCTCGTGCTGTGCGCGGCGCAAGACGTCCGCCAGCGCCGCATTGCCAATGCGCTGACCCTCGGCGTCGCCGCGCTGGCGCTGATCTGGCTGTTGTGCACCGGCAGCACCTGGCTGGGCGCGGAAGCGGGGCAGGGCGGTTGGGCCTGCCTGATTGCGCTGGCACTGACCCTGCCGGGTTTTTTCATGGGCCGCATGGGCGCCGGCGATGTGAAATTAATGACAGCTCTGGGGCTTGCGACAGACGGTCTGTTCATTCTTGGGGTATTTATTGGCGCTGGGCTCGCCAGCGTGGTCTGGATGCTGCTGGCGCCAAGAGTCTGGCTTCATATGAGTCAAGGGCTTAGAGATCGTCTGCGATATCTGGGGCCAACTATGTCAAAAAAGCTGCCATTTGCACCGTTTGTGCTGCTTGGGACCATGCTTGTCCTGCTTTGGATCCATTAGTCGCCAAGCGCCACTAGTCCTATGTACATAGTCGGAAAGTACGTCTACTTTCAAAGGAACTGGTTATACAGCCAAAGGCTGGCAGTACAGGAATGGTCAGCTTTGGCCTGGGACATGGAGTAGCACGTGAACAAGCTTACGTCTGCGGTAAAAGTCCTCGTGGTCGACGATCAGCCGTTGATTGTGGAGGAGTTGTGCGAGTTTCTTGAGAGCAGCGGTTATCGCTGTGTGCCGTGTGAGTCCAGTCAGCAGGCGATCGAGCGGTTCAGTGAGGACGCGGAGATCGGTCTGGTGCTGAGTGATCTGCACATGCCGGACATGGATGGCATTCAGTTGATCCAGGCATTGCAGCGGCTGGCGGGCAAGCATCGGGCTTTTGAGGCGATCATGCTCACCGGGCGTGCCGACAAGCAGGATGTGATCAAGGCGTTGCGTGCAGGGATTGCCGATTATTATCAGAAACCGATTGATCTGGATGAGTTGCTGGAAGGTGTGCGGCGTCAGGAGGTGGCTCTGCAGGAGCGGCAGAAGAATCTGCAGCTGGGGCATTTGAATCAGAAGTTGCAGTATTTGTCTGAGTCGATTGATGACCTTTATCAGGATCTGGACAAGGTGCGGCGTAGTCCTTCGACGGTGGTTCGCGATGGGGTGGGCGGTGAGCCTGTCGAGGTTGAGGCGCAGGAGATGCCGGAGATTTTCAATCAGTTGTCGCCGCGGCAATTGGATGTGGCGCGGTTGGTGGGCAAGGGGCAGACCAATTATCAGATTGCCTGTGAGTTGGGGATTACCGAGAACACGGTGAAGCTTTATGTTTCGCAGGTGTTGCGGTTGACGCATATGCATAATCGGACGCAGTTGGCTTTGGCTTTGTCGCCTAGTGCTTCTGCTGCGCGGCAGCGGGTTACGGCGCATTGACTTGGCGGCCTGTGGGCCGACCAGGTTGTGGTTGGTTTGGGTGAATATCCGTTGCTGCGGGTGTTGCGGCTGGCGGTTCCGCCCTTACGGCGGGTCCCTTTGGCAAACGCCCCAAAGGAACCAAAGGTCTGCGCCCTGACGTTCGGCCCACTCGCTGGGGCTCGGGGTTCCTTCGTTCCGGGATCGATCCGGGGGCATCGCTTCCGGTTTGCTTCGCTGCACCTCCTTTCGATGTGTTCGACTTCGTCGAACGGCGCTGCGCGCCTACCCCCGGATCAATCCCTCCACTCAGCCTGCCGACGGGCTCCGAGATCAAAAGCAGGCGAGCTGACACTCGGCCTATTGAGTGGTGAAGAGCGGGTGTTCGGCTTTAGTTTTGTGGTGGATTTGCCCCTCACCCCAGCCCTCTCCCCGAGGAGAGGGAGCCGATTTTTGGGCTTTTCAGGATCTGAGTTCGGCTCGGTATTTCACGTCGGCGTAGCTCCCCCAGACAACTCGGTCAGTCCCCTCTCCCTCTGGGAGAGGGCTAGGGTGAGGGTTGGCTTTTGGTTGTTTAAATTTGTGCCAGATAACAGGAACCTTCCCACACTGTTTTCAGGTTGTCCGTCGGACGTGCGCGTTCTAGTCTCTGGCTGTCGCTGCCAATTCAGCGACCGGGTGTGGAAACCTGAATTTCAAGTAGATGCGTTGCATCGCTACCGCAATCATTGTCGGCGTCTTCTTTCGTCTGCAAACTGTGTCGCGGCGGCTGTGCGCGGGCAGGCTTCGGTCTGGCCGGTTGCCTACTTATCGGTTTTCCACCCTGCGTACAGCTGCCACCTTTTGTCGTGTGGAAACGACGAAGGTTGGCTCCTCAGCCAAGTAGGAGTTGATATGGACAAACTGATCCCCGACCCACCCACCGAATCCACCACCCCGCTCGAAGAAGCCATCCGCGCCGACAACCTCGAAAAAAACCGCGAAGCCATCAAACGCGCTCTCGATTTCTACCTCTGCCCCGAACCTGCAAAACCCCGCCAGCCCAGCACGATGTTTCTCATCTATCCGAAAATCGATACCGAAAGCCTGCTCGCCCATGCCTGCGAATCCCTGGCCTCGGCCAACACGCTGGCCGGTAACTTTGCTGGCGGTAAACCGGGCATTGGATCGGGTGGATGCGCAGACCTGATCCGGCAGGCACACCGCGTCATCGTTCTTCGCGAGCAGGCTCGCTCCCACAGATGGGGTGCATTTCAAAAGGTGGGAGCGAGCCTGCTCGCGAAAGCGCTCGCAAGGTCACCCCATCACTAATTCCTGGTCTCGATCTTCCCACCCGCATCCGGATCATAAAAATCCGGGATCTCATATTTGTACTTCTTCAACCAGCGCTGCATCGCCAGATCCCGTTCGGTCGCGGTCGCTGTTTGTGGCTTGGGCGAGGCGGCTTTGTTGCGGCTTTGCAGGACCAGCCAGCCTTCGGTTTCCTGTTGTTGCGCCGAGGCGGGGCCGGCGTCGATGGCGGTAGCGCTGAGGGGCAGGCTGAGGAGGGTCAGGTAGCACAGGCCTTTAAGGGGGTTCATGGCTGTCTCCTTATTTGAGCGATGACGGCAACGGGTCAGCGACGGCGGCCACTTGATTGCTGGTGGCCGGTTTGGTCTTGACCGGGGCTTTGAGTTTTTCTGCGCGCTCCTGGGCTTCGGTGAATTGTTCCGGAGTCAGTTTGGCGCGGCTGACGATTTCGGCGGCTTGTGGCCAGTCGTTCTGGTACAGCAGCAGGGTGACCATGTTCAGGGTTGCCAGTTGGTTGTTCTGCTTGAGTTCGATGGCGGTAAGGAACTCGAAGCGGGCGTCGTTGAGGCGTAGCTGGTTGAGGTAGACCACGCCGAGATCGTTGCGGATTTTTTCGTCGGTGGGGGCCAGGCGGGCGGCGCGTTGCAGATGGGCCTGGGCTTGGCCGTTGTCGCCACGGGCGGCGTAGAGTTGGCCGAGGCCGTGTTCGGCTTCGGCGGTCAGGCAGCCGCCGAGCAGGCCGCGGTACAACGGCTCGGCTTCGCTGCGGCCGAGCAGGCGGTAGACCTTGGCCTTGCGCAGGCGCACTTCGCTGATGTTGTCCGGCAGGCTTTGCAGGTTGGCCAGGCTGGCGTGCAGTTTGCCGTCGTTGGCCAGGTCGTCCGCGAGGTTCAGGGCCAGTTCCTGCTCCTGGGTCATTTTGCTGCAACTGCTCGGTGACAGCAGCGCCGTCCACGGTGCCTGGCCGTCGGTGGCGCAACCGCCGAGCAGCAACAGACTTGCCATGACTATCAGTACTTTCATCAAACGCTCTCCATGAGCAAGGTCAGTTGGCGAATGCCCGGGCTATCGCGGTGAAGCCCGGGCCGGCGAGGACGATCAGCAGTGCCGGAAACAGAAACAGCATCATCACCACCGACATCTTCGCGGACATTTTCGAGATGTATTCCTGCAAGCGCGTCAGGCGGCGATCATCCAGCAGTTGCTTGAGCGCCAGCAGCGATTTCATCGCGCCGCCGCCCTGTTGAATCAGTTGCTGGAGGATTACGCAGGTGTCGCTGAACTCATCGACGGCGAGCATCACCGCCGCTTTGTTCAACTCCTGGCCAAGTTCCAGACCGGAGTCGACACGGGTCAGGATCAGGCGCAATTCGCTGGTCAGTTCCGGCAGCAGTTTTTGCGCCTCAATGCTGAGCACACGCAGGGCCTGTTCGACGGCCATGCCGGATTCGAAGAGGATGCGCAGCAGCGGAATGAACGTCGACACCTCCACGGCGATGGTTTTCTGCCGACGTGCCGCCGCGTAGGCCAGCAAGCGCTTGGGCAGCAGATAACCGCCGCCGGTAGCGAGCATCGGCACGATCCAGCGGTTGCTGGCCTGGGGGAAAAACACTTCTTGCAGAAAGATCGCCAGGCCCAGTGTCAGCAGCGGCGTGCCGATCTGGCAGGCCGCGAATAGCGCTCGTTCGTTGGCGCGGCGCCAGCCGATGCGGTTGAGCAGGGTCTGGGTTTCGCTGTCGATGCTCACCGAGCGTTGGCCGAACTTGCTGCTGCCCAGTACGCGCAACCAGCTGCCGAAGCGATTCTCGCGCACCAGATGCCCTTGCAAGCGCTGATTGACCTGACGCACCCGACGCCGTTCGGTCAGCAAGTGATTGACCACCAGCAGCAGGGAACCGAGCAGCAACATCAGAGCCGCGAGCCAGACCATGTCAGACGCTCCGTAACATGCGCCACAGCGCCAGGCTGCCGAACACTTGCAACACGGCAGCGCTGATCAGCATGTGCTGGCCGCTCGCGTCGTTCCACATCCCGAGCATGTAGCCAGGATTGGTCAGCATGAAGTAACTCACCAGCAGAAGCGGCAACGAGCCGAGCACCCAGGCGGTCATCCGCGTTTCGCCGGTGAGCGCACGCAGTTGCCGCGCGCCCTGGTCGCGTTCGCGGATCAGTTTGATCAGGTTCTCCAGCAGCTCGCTGGCGTTGCCGCCGTAGCGATGATTGACCTTGAGGCCGAGGGCGAACATGCGCAGTTCGTCTTGTTCATACAGTTCGGCAAAGTCGCTGACGGCGTCCGGCAAGTTCACGCCCAATTGCACGTTGCGCTGGACCCGGCCCATGGCTTTTTTCAGTGGGTCTTCACTGGCTTCGATGCCGCCCATGACCGCGTCACTTAGGGTGCGCCCTGACTTCAGGCTGCGCACGGTGTGATCAAGCAACTGCGGCAGTTGCTCGATCATGCGTTTGACCCGGCGCTGGTAGAGCACGGCGATGTACAGCCGCAGCGCCAGTGGCGGAACGAAGATCATCAGCAGCAGCCCGATCCAGTCGGCGAGAAAATAACCCAGCGCCATCGCCAGCGCCCACAGACTCAGCCACAGGCCGAAACGCTCGGTCGGGCGGCCCAGCCCTGCGCGCAGGAACATCCGTTCCAGGCCAACCCACACAGGTTTTTCTGGCGCCAGTTGCGGCTGTCCGGCGGCGAGACGGTTGAGCACTTTTTCCGTTGCGGTCTTGCGCAGGCCTTGCAGGAACAGACGGATCGACAGCCCCAGCAGCGTCAGGCAGATAACAATGAGAATGATCGGTCCCAGCATGCTCGGTGCTCCTTGCCGTCAGCCCAGATGCGCTTCGTGGCGCAGCTTGTCGCCGGCCGGATTGACGGCTTCGCGCAGGAAGCCGAAACCGCTGCGGCGGTCGAGGCGGAACAGGGTGTTGGTGACGTAGACGTCCTCGCGAATGCCGACCACCTCCACCACTTCACTGACGCAGCGGCGCCCGTCAGGCATGCGCGTCAACTGGATGATCACGTCGAGGGCGGCGCAGATCATCTGGCGCAGGGTGCGTTCGGCGATGGAGCGGCCGGTCAGGCCGACCAGTGTTTCCAGGCGCAGCAGGGCATCCTGCGCATTGTTGGCGTGCACGGTGCTCATCGAGCCGTCGTGGCCGGTGTTCATTGCCGTGAGGACGTCGACCACTTCGACGCCGCGAATCTCGCCGAGGATGATCCGGTCGGGGCGCATCCGCAGGGCGTTGCGAATCAGGTCGCTGGCCTTCACTTCACCGTGGCCTTCGGCATTCGGCGGCCGCGTTTCCAGGCGCACCACGTGCGGGTGACCGAGCTGCAATTCGGCGACGTCTTCGATGGTCACCAGACGTTCATGCGGGTTGATCAACTGGCTGAGAATATTCAGCAGCGTGGTTTTGCCGGTGCCGGTGCCGCCGCTGATCAGGATGTTGCAGCGCTTGCCGACCGCATCCTGGAAAAACTCGAAGATCGACAGGTCGATGGTTTGCATCGCCATCAGGTCGGTGCTCTTGAGCATGTCCTTGCGAAATTTACGGATCGACAGGCATGGGCCGTCGAGGGCAATCGGCGGAATGATCGCATTGACCCGACTGCCATCCGGCAGGCGCGCGTCAACCATCGGCGAAGACTCGTCGAGGCGCCGGCCGAGCGGTGCGAGGATGCGCTGCATCACGCGTTCGACGTGATGCGCATCGATAAACCGCAGGTCACTCTGGTGCAGCACACCGTCGCGTTCGATGAACACCCGGTGCGGGCCGTTGACCAGAATCTCGGTCACCGACTGATCGCGCAGCAACACTTCCAGTGGACCGAAACCGGTGAGCTCGTCGACGATCTCTTCGGCCAGACGCTCCATTTCGTAGCGGGAAATCGCCAGGTGCAAACGCGCGATGTATTCGGCGACTTTGTCGGTGACAAACTGCGCGAGTTGTTGGCGTGAACCTTCCAGCAGGTTTTTCCCGGACTCTTCGAGGGCGTCGATGATGTAGCGATGCAGGACCAGTTTCAGGCCTTCGTGATCGCTGTTGCCGACGCCACTGCGGGGCGCCGCGCCGAAGAGTTTTTCTGCGCTCATGAGGTGCCTCGCAAGCGGTCGAACCAGGTCACTTTCGGTTTGGCCAGGCCTTCGGAACGTTTGGCCAGACGTTCGCCGAGGGCGCGCAGGCTCTGGGTGAGTTTTTCCCGCGGGGCCAGCTCGAACAGGCTGACGCCCTGGTTTTTCGCGTTCAGGCGCACTTCGGGGGTGAGGGCCAGCGTGGCGATTACTTCCAGATTGAAGGTCTTGCCGAGGGTTTCCGAATTGGGCGCGACGTTGCTCAGGTAGCGGTCGATCAGCAGGCGTCCATGGTCGAGCTTCATGCCTTTTTCCCGCCACAGATTGAGCACGGCGAGGTTGCGTCGGCAGTTGAGCACGTTCTGGTCGGTGTACCACAGCAACTTGTCGCAGTGGCTGACAAAGGTGCGCAAGGCTTCGCTGTCGGTCTGTCCGGTGAGGTTCACAACGATGTGCTGGAAGTGCTGGCGCAAGGCGCTGAGCAACATGTACAGCTCGGCGGCGCTGGTGTTTTCCAGCGGTTCATCGTTGCTGGCGTAGGCGAGAATCCGCAGGCCGGCTTCGGCGCTGGTGAAGGCGCTGTCGATCAGCGTGGCGTCGAGCCTTCGCAAGTGGCGCAAGGCATCGCCGAAGTGAAAAGAACTCTCCAGCCCGAGCAGGGCGAGGCTGTCACCGCGCGGCAAACCGAGATCGAGCAGCAAGGTTTGCTGGCCGCTCTTTTGCACCACCATCGCCATGTGGTTGGCCAACAGTGCGCCGTCGGAACTGCTCTGCACGCCATACATGACCGTGAGCCCGCCCAGTTGCGTGTTCGGTGCCACGGGTGGCAGGCGTTTGCTCAAGCGCCGTACCAGTCCGGCGACTTCACTGGAGCGTGAACCGTAGGCGACAAAATCCCGGGCGCCGGCGCGCATCGCGTTGAGCACCAACTGATTGTCCATGCCGTCGCCGAGGGCGACGATCGCCAGCATCGGTTTGGCCTCCAGCGCGCCTTCGATCAGCGCGCTTTGAGCGACCACGTGCTCACGATCAAGACCGACGAAGACCAGGCTGGCAAAGGTCACGTCGACCAGCGCCAGCAGTTCATCGAGGCTGCCGCCACCGGCGCTGACCACCTGACCGAGCGGCGCGAGCGCGCCCTGCAGCCACTCCAGATCGGTGCTGTTGCGGGTGATGGCGAGAAAGGTCTGGCTCAGGCTCTGGCTCATTGCGATAACCCGCTGCGCTTGTCGAAGTTGCCGTTTTCAAGGAAGAACATGCGGTAGAAATTCGGATCGTAATTACGCAGTTTTTCGCCCGGTAGCGACGGCAGTTGCGCATCGGCGGCCAATGGCTGGACCAGATGCGGGGTGACGATCATCAGCAGTTCGCGTTCTTCGCGCTTGATCTGCGAGCCCTTGAAAAACGCACCCAGCACCGGGATATCGCCGAGGCCGGGAAACTTGTTCACTTGCGAGCTGTTGGTGGTGCTGATCAAGCCGCTGATGACGAAGCTCTCGCCATCGCCGAGTGACACGCTGGTGTCGGTGCGGCGGATGGTCAGAGCGGGCACGGTGGTGCCGGCGATCTGCACGGCATTGCTGAAGTCGAGTTCGCTGACTTCCGGGGCGACCTTCAAGGCGATGCGATCGCGGCCGATGATGGTTGGCGTCAGGGTCAGGCGGATACCGAATTCCTTGTATTCGATCGACACGCTGTCGCTGCCGGAACTGGGTACCGGAATCGGAATTTCACCGCCGGCCAGAAAGCTTGCGCTCTGCCCGTTCAACGCGACCAGACTCGGCCGCGCGAGGGTGTAGGCGAAGCCGCTGGTTTCCAGGGCATTGATGATCGCCATGGTCTTGCCGCCGACCCACGAGAAGTTGAACAGTGAGTTGTCCACTGGCAGACGTGGCTGCGGCACGCCATCAATCGGTGGCAGGGTGCCGGGCGAGCCGAACAGAAAGTTGCCGCGCGTGCCGATCAGTGAGGCGGTGGCTTCCTTGAGTTTGGTGCGGCTGACTTCGACGAAGCGGATATCGGTCTGCACCTGGGACGGCAGGCTCGGATCATCCGACGGCAGGCTGGTGCTCAGCGCAGCGGTGGCGGCGCCCTGCACGAACACCATGCTCTGGCGCGGTTCGCTCGAACACGACGTCCAGACCATCAGGCTGGTGGCGCCGGGCGCAACACCGGTGAGCAGAAAGGACGAGCTGCCGTTGGCGTGTACGTCAGCGATTTTCGGGTCGCCAATCGCCAGGCGGGTGATCGCCACCGGCGATTGCACGTCCTGCTGAAAGCCTTCGCCGATTTCGATCACCGGCGGCATGCGCCCCAGTGCCGAACAGTTGCCGACTGCCGCCAACGCGGCGTCCATCGACAGTCCCATCAGTAACAGGGCGCGCAGCATGGGTTTGAATGTCGGCCTGAAACGACTCTGCATGCCCTTGGATCCTTGCGCAGTCATGGGTTTTGTTGGGTGATCTGATTGCCGCGAATAATTTCCACGGCCGGCTTCGGGGCTGCGCCGGAACCGCCACCGGCAGGCGCTTTCGGTCCGGCGCCCAAGGCCAGTTGGGTGAACTGGAAGAGTTGGCTGTTGGCACTGCTCAGATGTGCCGGCGCCTGAGCTTCGCCGGCCCAGTATTTGGCCAGTCGTTGTTCTTCGCTGCTGCGTACGGCCAGACGCAAGGTGCCGACTTGCGTTGCCAGCATCAGTCGGCTGAGCAGTTGTTCCGGCACCGCCAGCACCACGGTGCGCGCGGCGATGCGGCGTTGATCCTGTTTGAGTTTTTCATCGGCGCTCAGCGCCGGCGAAGCAGGTTGGCCGTCGTTGGTCAGTCCATATTGATCGCCAACCCCGAGCACCCGCATGGCCGGGACGACGATCTGCGCGGACTGTTCCAGATTGCTGGTGTCCTGGCGCAGATACAGCAGCACATCGACGTAATCGCCGGGGATCAGTTGCCCGGCCGCGCCGATCACTTCGTCGACGGCCACGGTGAGGGCACGTTCATCGCTGTGAATCATGCGTGCCAGTGAGCCGCCGGCGGTGAAGCTTTCATCGTTCAGCCAAGTGCCGGCGCTGAGGTGCCGCCAGGGTGTGCGGCCGATGGCCTGATCGACATTGCTCAAGCTGCCGGCCGGTGCACTGCGCAGTTTTTCCACCGCGACATCGGCCGCCGTCAGCGCGGTGAAGGGCGGTACATCGTGCAGCAATACCACCACCGGTTGGCGAGTCTGGTCTTCGGCGATCGCGACAGTTTTTTCAACGGTGACGGCTGGAGCAACGGGGGCTTCGGCGACGGGTGCCGGTTGACGACTGAGCACCAGCCCCCAGTAACCGACAAAGATCGCTCCAAGCAGAAGGATGGCTGCAAGGCCCATGGTGACGCGACTGTTCATGACGGCTCTCCCTTTCCTGCTGCACTACCCACTGCACTTGCTTACGAGAGAAGTTCCCAATCCGGCAGCTATGAACATGCAACTATTTCGCTATTTCCACGCTAGCTGATCCAAGCCAAAACGCCATTAGTGACAGGAAAATAACCCACTAAAGTATGAGTCTTGGCCAATTAACAGCAGCAATCGGCAACTTCGCGATGTGATTAATCCTTTGTGATTAATCCGTTCTTACAGTTGTTGGGTGGGGCTTTGTTGACAATGCTCAAATGGCACGGTGGTTTTTGCCGCAGCAGCGTGACATGGGCGCCACAGGCGCAAAGGAGTAGTCGTATGTGTCGGATGATCCTCGATTATTTGATGGCCAGAGTCCGTTTGCTGGTCAAAAACGAAGAAGCCGCGTCGGCGATCGAATATGCGATCGTGGTGGCGATGGTTGCCGTGGTCGTGGTGGCTTTCGTCACGCCGCTGGGTAACCGCGTGTTGGCTTACTTCAACAATATTCTGACCGGGCTGGGTGGCACAGCGGTAACCAGGCCCTGACTGGCGAGGAGAATGGCGATGCTCTTTGATTATTTGAAAGTGCGTGTCCGCGGCTTCTTTGCCAGTACTGAAGCCGCGTCGGCAATCGAGTATGCGATTGTCGTGGCGATGGTGGCGGTGGTGGTCATCGTGTTCGTCACCCCCGTTGGCGCCAGGGTACTGGTGATGTTCAACAATTTGCTGGTGGCACTGGGCGGCACTGCCGTGACGGCCCCCGCACCGCCGCCCTGAGTTGAATGAAACTGCTGCCTGGTTGATGCCGCGCTACACTCGGGTTCACTTTCAGTTTTCAGGGATTGCCCATGACTGCTTCCTCGCTGCCGCGCCAACAGTTGCTTCTGGTTGACGATGAAGAGGACGCGTTGCTGGAGCTGGCAGAGTTGCTGGAGGGTGAAGGGTTTACTTGCCATACGGCGACGTCGGTGAAGCTGGCGTTGCATCATCTGACGCGGTATCCGGATATCGCGTTGGTGATTACTGATTTGCGTATGCCGGAGGAGTCCGGGATGTCGTTGATCAAGCGCTTGCGTGAGCATACTTCTCGGCAGCATTTGCCGGTGATTGTGACGTCGGGGCATGCGGATATGGAGGATGTCAGCGATATGTTGCGGTTGCAGGTGCTGGATCTGTTTCGCAAGCCGATTTATCACGTCAGGTTGTTGGAGACTTTGGATAATCTGTTTCCCAAGCCTAAGGTTCAGGTTGGCTGAGGTTGAACTCGGCGGCCTTTGGGCCGACCGTGCTTTGGGTGTTTTTGGTGAATATCCGTTGCTGCGGGTGTTGCGGCTGGCGGTTCCGCTCTTACAGCGGGTCACTTTTTCAAACGCCAAAAAGTAACCAAAAGGCTGGGCCCCGGCGTTCGGCCCCTCGCTGGGGCTCGGGGTTCCTTCGTTCCGGGATCGATCCGGGGGCATCGCTTCCGGTTTGCTTCGCTGCACCTCCTTTCGATGTGTTCGACTTCGTCGAACGGCGCTGCGCGCCTACCCCCGGATCAATCCCTCCACTCAGCCTGCCGAAGGGGCCAGCAGATCAAGAGCTGCAGCCGAGCTAACGCTCATCCTGTCGAGTGGTGAGGAGCAGAAGGGATGTGCGATTTGCGCTGTTCTTGCGTTTGTTTTTCTGTGGGAGTGAGCCTGCTCGCGATTGCGGACTGACAGTTGGTCGGTTTCTTTGAATATTTGACGTCATTTCTTTGACTTTTTGATGGTGTCAAAGTGATGGCTCGTGTACATTCCCCGCGCCCGAGCCAGGACACCTGGCGGGCCGGTAGGGATGCCTGAATGAATACGTGAACCCTGCTGAAACTGTTTTTCATGTTTTGGAAGGGAATCTCGTTTGAATACTTCTTGTCTGCGCCGCTCTTTGCTGGCGCTTTCTGTGGCGGCTGCCGTTGTTCAGGCTCCGGGTGTCGGCGCTGTCACGCTCAATTACGATCTGGGTACGGGGCCATTGGTCAGCGTCAAGCAGACGTACGATTTTCTGAATCTCGTGGGCACGGCGAATGTTGTGGAAAGCTCTTCGTCGGCGATGACCAGCGCGGCGCGGTTCACCGGTTTGTCGGTCAATAGCGAAATCGTCAACAAGGCCAGGATCACCATCGATGGCGCCACCCACGGTGTCGGGATCGACATAGCGCCAGCGGCGGGCGTGTCGTGGGCGCAGCTCGGCTACAACTTCAGCAACGAGGGTTCGGTCACGGTCAATGGCTTGGCTGCCAGCGGTGAATCGACAGGTATCGCGCTGAAGGGCACTCCGGTTCGTGGCACCTTCATGAACTCAGGTCCAATCACGGTGAGCGGCAATAACGCCACCGGGGTTGCGCTGGTCGACACTTCGTTTGGCCGCGGTGTGATCAACTCCGGCCCCATCGTCGTCAGTGGCACCAACGCCCGTGGCCTGTATCTGGAAAACACCGCACTGTCCGCCGCCGTCGTGAGCCGGTCGACGCTCAGGGCCACCGGCAGTGGCGCCGAAGCTTTGGTGTTGAACGGGGTGCAGCTTGTGTCTGCATCGAATGCGAGCCAATACGGTCTCTACAACTACGGCAACGTATACGGGGAGAGCATCGGCATTCATGTGTACAACCAGCCCGCAGGACAAGGTCCGCTCAACATTGTTCAGTCATACGGCATGATCGAGGGCGGTACGGCGGCCATTCAAGTGGACGATGGCCTGAGTTACTTTTACTGGAATAACGGCGATGTCAAAGGCGACTTGCTGGGCCTTTCCGGGGTGTCGATTGATGGCGAGGTCAACTTCGATGGCGCGACGATCAAGTCCGGTTACGTCACGGTACAAGAAGGCACGCTGACCCTGGCGCGGGCACATACCACGATCGTCGGCGATCTGGACATGGAAGAAGCGGACTCGGTGATTGCGATGTCGGTCGGCAATGACACCGACATCAACCGGGCGATTCTGACCGTCACCGGCACCACCGAGATCGCGCCGGGCGGCCATGTGCAATTGCAGGCACGCTCCAGCGATTTTCGCACCGCCGCTGGTGGCAACCGCTACACGTTGATCCGTTCGGGCAATCTGATCGGCGGCGAAAACCTTACGGTCGAGTCGTCTTCGGCGTTGCTGGAGGTCAAAAGCTTCGGCGTGGAAGGCAACGACGTCAAGGCGCTGGTCAGCACCAAGTCGCAAGATGTGTTGACGCAAAACACCCTCGATGCGGGTGGCACCCGAAATGCTGCTTCTGCGCTGGTCGGACTGTCGGCCTCGCTGATGTCACGTCTTGGTGAACAGGATCCGGTGTTCCAGGCGTTCGCCAATGCCAGCACCGACACGCAACTGGCGCGGCTGGCCGAGACGCTCAGCCCGGACGTCAGCCGTGGTGTCCTGCACGCCGCCACCAACAGCCAGACGCTGGTCTCGGGCGTGATCAACGACCGCGCCAATCGCGCACGTACGGCCACCGGCAGCCTGGAAAAAGGCGTCTGGCTGCAAGCCCTCAACAGCGATGCCGATCAGGATGCCCGTCGCGGTGTCGCTGGTTATGATGCCGACAGCCACGGGATTGCCGTAGGCGCCGACGGCCAGTTGAACGCCGACACATCGATCGGTCTGGCTTACAGCTACCTCGACACCGATGTGAAATCCGATATCGGCAGCAAAACCAAAGTGACCGGTCATGCGCTGACCGCTTACGGCAATTGGATGCACGACAACTGGTTCGTGGACGCTTCGCTGATGTATGGCTGGAACGACAACGAATCCAAACGCTACATCGCCGGCACCCGCGCCAAAGGCGATTACGACAGCGATGTATTCGGCGTCAGCGCCTTGGCCGGTTATACCCTGCGCCTGACCCCGGGTGTGGTGCTGGAGCCGCAGGTCGGTGCGCGTTACGCCAACGTCGGCATGGATTCATATCGCGAGAAGGGCAGTTCGGCCTCGCTGAATGTCGGCAGTCAGCGTTATGAAGTCGGTGAAATGGGTGTGGGCGCGCGCCTCGCTGCAGCGTTTGCAGTGGGCACCGGCAGTCTTGAACCGGAAGCGAAACTCATGGCCTGGCACGACTTCATCGGCGACAAGGTCGGCACGACGTCTTCGTTTGTACTGGGCGGCGATTCGTTCACCAGCCGGGGCACCACGCCGGTGCGCGACAGTTACGAACTGGGTCTGGGCGCCAATTATCGGATGGGCGCGTGGAGCGTCGGTGGCTCGTACGACTACGTAACGGCCAGCGGGTTTGATTCCGACGGCTTTACCGCGAAGGTGCGTTACGCGTTCTGATCCGCATCACGTAAAACCTGTGGGAGCGAGCCAGCTCCCACAGTTGTTTTGACTCAGGGCTGGCGTGCAATCTCGGCCCTACAACTGATAACTGAAGCTGATGCTGTACCGAGGCTTGCGATTGAACGTATCCAGTGCTTCATCCGACATCGCCTTCGCTGCCTCCAGCGCAATGTTGTAGTACTTGGCATCGCCAAACCGCAGGCCGATCGCCGCCGATGACAGATTGTTGGCCCGCACCGGCAATTCGTTGAACCAGCTGCGCGAGCGATCGAGCACGACATACGGTTGCAGGATGCGCACCCAGTTGCCGTCGCGGTTGAAACTGTAGTTGACCTCGTAAGCCACGCCCCAGCCCTTGTCGCCGGACGCTTGATCGTCGGGATAACCGCGACCGAAATTCTGCCCGCCGAACACCGCGCGCTCGCTGTCGGGCAGGCTGTCGTCGCTCCAGTAAAGTGCGGCCGACAGCACGCCTTGCCAGTTGTCGAGGAACTTGTCGCTCTGCACGCCGGACAGGCGCACGCGGAAGAAGTCGAGGTCGATGGCGTCGTTGTTGGTTTTCGCGCCCATGCTGTCCAGGCCCTGGTACACACCGCCGCTGAGGATCCGCAGTTGTCGGGCATCAGCCTTGCGCCAGTCACTCTCGAAGGCGAGGGCGCGGATGTCGGTGCGCTCTTCGACGCTCAGCGGGTAACCGATCACGTTGTAGCGGGTCTTGTCGTTGACTGCGTAGAGCCTTGAGCCGGCCGTCAGCAGTTCGTTGGAAGCGGCAATCAGCGGCAACGTGAGGCCGATCGAGTAGCGATCGTTTTCGCGGTGCGGTTTGAGTTGCAGGCCATTGTCGAGCACGACATTGGTGCCGGGGTCCGCTCGGTAGCGTGAAGCGGACAAGGCCAGTTGCGCACCCTCGTCATTGAGAAACTGGCTGTAGTCGAGGCGGTAGTAATGTTCGTGATCGTCACCGGGCGGAAACAGGCCGCTGAGGGTCAGTTGCTCGCCCATCGAGGTTTGCGAGTTGCTGCTGACACCGAGCAAGGCCTGGGTGCCGTTGCGGTTGTCTTCGGTGGTGCTCAGGGTGCTGGTGAACGGTTTGCGGCTGGCCTGGGCGATCAGCGTGGTCGCGCCATCGGTGGTGCCCGGTGGTGGCACCTGGGCCTGAATCGTCACGCCGGGGATGCGTGTCATCAGCGTGGTGTAGCGCTCGAAGGTCTTGCGGGTCAGCGGCCGTTCGGCCTGGATTTTCGCCGCCAGTTTGTCGAGCAGGGCTTTGACCCGACCCACATCGCCCTGAATCTGGATATCCCGCACGTAGCCTTCCACCAGCACGACACGCGCTACGCCGTCATTGAAGTTTTGCTGCGGCAAGAACGCGTAGGACAGCAGATAACCGTCCTGCTGATAGCGACGAGTGATGCTGCGCGTGGCTTCGATCAGGTCGGCGAGCGTGGCTTGCCGGCCGATCAGGGGCTTATAGATTTCAGCGAGTTCGTTAAGCGGGTAGAGGGTTCCGCCTTCGATCTGCACGGTTTGCAGATTGATTTTGGTGTCCATCAGCAGTGGCTGCGCGGCGGCTGCACCGGCGTCCGGCACTTGCACCGGTGTGGCACTCGGTCGATAGGCGTCGGCCGGCAGGTTGGGCACAGGCAGATTGCGGATGGTTTCGTTGCTGTTGAGAAAGCTGGGCAGGGTGTCGGCGAGGGCGGCGGAACTGAGACTGAGGAACAGCAGGGATGCCATTACGCGCATAGGACACTCCATGGTCAGATCACAGCACTTGGCTGAATTCTCCTAAGAAAAAAGGCGGAAGACTCGTGGGAATCTTCCGCCCTCAACCAAGCGTAGGCGCTGTAGGTGAGGCCGTCGAATCGGCCAGGTGCAATTTAGCGTGTGTTGCCTCCCAGGGCGCCGGTCAGACCGCCGAGTACGCCGCCCAGACTGCCTCCGGTGGTGCCCCCGCTGGTACCGCCGTTGACCAGTCCGCCGACAGCGGCAACGGTGCCGCCGACGTTAGTGACCAGACCACCGACCGCGGTGGTGACCGGGTTGTTGGTCGCGGCAATGCTGCCGCCGATACTGCTGACCGCACCGCCCACCTGGCCAGTGAGACCTGCAACGGGGGAACCGATACCGGTAGCCGCGCCGAGTTGCTGAGTCACGTTGGTAACGCCACTGGTGACCGGATTCAGACTAGTGCCCAAGGTGGCGCCAACTGTGGCCAGCGGTGAGGTAGTTGCGGTGATCGGGGTGCCGGATCCGCCGAGTACAGTGTTAAGCGAAGCCACCGTGTTGCCAGCCGCTGCGAGGACGTTGCCAGGCGCTGCGAGAGTGCCGTTGCCAGCCGCCAGACCTGAGCCGACATTGACCACCGCGCCGCCAACCGTTTGCAGCAGGCCAGTGCCACCGAGGCCACCGCCCACGCCGCCAGTGCCTGAACCGGTGCCGTTGGACACCAGACCACCGGCCTTGGCGACTGCGGTGCCGGTATCGCTCAACGCGCCGCCAAGTGTATTGGTCAAGGCGTTGCCGTTACCCGCATCGGTAACATTGCCGCCCAGTGTGTTCACCGCGCCACCGACTTGCGCCACCACGCCTTTGAGCGGGTCGCCGAGACCGGTCGCATCGCCGACTTTGTCAGTGGTGCTTTCAACCATCGCAATCACCGGCACCAGGCTACTGCCGAGTTTGTTCGTCAGTTGACTGGTCGGGCCGCTGGTCAGCGTGGTGTCGAGGGTATTGCCGAGCATGGTGACTTTCTCGCCGACCCCATCAAGCAGCGGTGCGACTTTGGTGACCACACCGCCCACCACTGGCACGCTGCTGGTGGCAGTGGACAGCTTGGCGCTGAGGTCGGAGACGCCGTTGCCGACATCCGTCACTACACCGCCAACCGAAGCAACGGTGGTGGTCAGGCCGTTGGGATCGGTGGCCAGTTTGCCAACGCCATCGGTGATGCCATCACCCAAGGTGCTGACAACATTGCCTGCGGTGTTGGCCGCACTCTGCACCACGCCACCGACCACAGGCACGGTGCTCAGGGAATCGCCGATCTGGCCAACGCCATCGCCGACGCCAGCGATGGTTGTACCGACATCCTGCACCAGCGTGGTGGTTACCAGCGGTGTAGTGGTTGGATTGGTCGGGTTGGTTGGATCAGTCGGATCGGTCGGATTAGTCGGGTTGGTCGGATCGGTACCACCGGTTCCGCCAGTACCGCCTGTGCCACCGGTTCCGCCAGTGCCTGCAGTATCACCGGTGCCACCCGTGCCACCCGTACCGTCAGTACCCGATGTGCCGCCAGTCCCTGCGGTGCCGTCCGCCGCCGAACTGCCGGAACTGCTCTTGTGACCGCCACCGCCGCTGCTGCAACCAGCGAGGCCAAGAGAGAGCATCAATGCGATAACAATTGCTGATTTGCACCACACGTTTTGAGTTTTCATGATGGAGATTCCTTGCACCTGTCACAACGTACGTTGTCTTCGATGGCTCGCCGGTCTGTCGCCGGAGATGCCTTCGCCCGTTGTGCTCAATCTCAGTCCCGGGGCAGGTTTCACACCATTCTCAAGTTGGTATTAACGCCTTTATATAGAGGGTGAAGTTCAGCGCCTAAGAACTAATACCCACGATATAGCCGCACAAAAAAAGGCCTTGATAATCAAGGCCCGGATTTTTTTAGTGGAAGGGGGAAGGACGGCGAAAACTTAAGTTATATACACACAATTAACGGTGTACCGCGTGCTCAGGCAATGGGTTGCCACTGCCCGACCATGTGTTCCAGGTCTTGTGCACCGATCAGCCGCAACTCACCACTGGACCCCGCCGCACTCGCCAATAAGGTCACCTCACTGGGCAGGCGTACCGGTTTGCGAAAGTGCACGGCGATCTCGAGGTTGGCCTTGGGCAAATGATCGCTCAGTGCCGCGAGTGTGCGTGCCTTGTTCCACAGACCATGGGCGATCGCTGTCGGAAAGCCGAACAACCTGGCACTCGCCGCACTCAAGTGAATCGGGTTGTAGTCTCCGGAGACTTTGGCGTATTGCCGCCCGATATCGGCCGGGGCTTTCCAGCGCGCCACCTCCACCAGCGATTGCGAGGGTTCCCAGTCTTGTTCGACAGCTTCGCCCTCAAGCTTCACGCCGCGACAGAGCATCTGGCTTTCGGCTTCCCACAACGGCCCGAGCTGATCATCCAGCGTGGTCAGCAGATCGAACGTTGCACCTTTGGGATGCGCTTGCAGATTTGTCACGCGCACGCTCACTTGCGCCCGACCGATGCCGCCCATCGGGCGCAACACGCGAATGCGGTTGCTCAGATGAATCAACCCCAGCAGCGGAAACGGAAACCCCTTGGCGGTGAGCAATTGCATCTGCAAGGCGAAGGCGAGGATGTGCGGATAGGTCGGTGGCAGCAGGCCGTCATCGACAAAACCGCAGACCTTGCGATAAGCCGCCAGGCGCTTGCCATCGACATCGACCCAACAGCGCAAACCACTGTCGGGCAACCGGGTGCCGGTGATTTTCCGTCGCGTCGCCGCCCGCGCGTACAGCCCGGGCAGATTCGGTTCGCGATCCAGCGTGTGCCATTCGATGCTCATTGCCTAAGCCCCCAGAACACTTTGTCCACAGACCCGCAGCGCCTGCCCGGTGAACGCGCCGGTGCCCGGTTGCGCCAGCCACGCGACCGCTTCGGCAACGTCCTGCGGCAAGCCGCCCTGGCCCAGCGAACTCATGCGCCGCCCGGCCTCGCGCAGACCGAACGGGATGTGTGCGGTCATCTGCGTTTCGATAAAACCGGGAGCGACGGCGTTGATGCTGATGCCACGTTCCAGCAACGTCGGAGCCCAGGCTTGCGCCAGCCCGATCAAACCGGCCTTGCTCGCGGCGTAGTTGGTTTGCCCGCGATTGCCGGCGATGCCGCTGATCGAGGCCAGCAGAATCACCCGCGCGTTGTCGAGCAACGTACCGCTGTCGAGCAGGGCTTTGGTCAACACTTGCGGGGCATTGAGGTTGACCGCCAGCACCGCGTCCCAGAACTCCGGCGTCATGTTGGCCAGGGTTTTGTCGCGGGTGATGCCGGCGTTGTGCACCAGAATGTCGAGGCCGTCGGGCAGCTGTTCGATCAGTTGCGTGGCGGCGTCTTCGGCGCAGATATCGAGGGTGATGGCGCGCCCGCCGAGGCGCGCGGCGAGGGCTTCCAGATCAGTCTTGGCCGGTGGTACATCGAGCAGGATCACGTCGGCGCCATCGCGGGCCAGCGTTTCGGCAATGGACGCGCCGATGCCACGCGCAGCCCCGGTGACCAACGCCTTGCGCCCGGCCAGCGGGCGTGTCCAGTCAGTCACTGGCGTCGCGCAAGCCGTCAGACGAATCACTTGCCCAGAGACGAAGGCACTTTTCGGCGAAAGGAAAAACCGCAGCGGACCTTCCAGTTGATCTTCCGCGCCGTCGCCGACGTAGATCAATTGCAGCGTGCCGCCGCTGCGCAGTTCTTTGGCCAGCGAACGGGAAAACCCTTCCAGCGCTCGTTGCGCACTGGCGGCAAACGGATCACTCAGGGTTTCCGGGGCACGACCGAGAATCACCAGATGCGCGCTGTGCTCAAGGTTTTTCATTAGTGGCTGGAAGAATTCGCGCAGCTGTTTGAGCTGATCGGTGTGCAGCAATTCGCTGGCGTCGAACACCACGGCTTTGAGTTTCGGCCCGTGACCGGGAATCCATTCGGTGGCGCTCGCCGGTTGTTCGCCGTAGCGGTAGATGCCGTCGGTCAAACGGTTGGCGAAGGCACTGATGCGCTCGGCCAGCGGCCCGCCGCCGATCAGCAGCGCACCTTCCACCGGCCGCAGGCGCCCGGCCTGCCAGCGTTCCAGTCGCACCGGCGACGGCAGACCCAGCGCCCCGACCAGACGATGGCCGATGGACGAGTTGGCGAAGTCGATATAGCGGTCAGACATGGAACGCTCTCCAGAAGTTGGGGTTCAAAGTGTGGACTGTCGATGGCAATCAATCGTTCGATTCACGCAATAAGGCCTACGCTAGACACTGAGGTTTAGCAGGTCTTGCAGAGGAGCGCGGTACTTGTGGGAGCGAGCCTGCTCGCGAAAGCGATCTGTCAGCCACCGAAGATGCTGAATGTGCCGGCGTTTTCGCGAGCAGGCTCGCTCCCACAGGGGAACGCATCAAATTCGATCAATTTGAAAAGGAGTTATTCATGAGTCAGCTGCGCCGCGTCGCGATCATTGGCGGTAACCGCATCCCCTTCGCCCGTTCCAACGGGCCGTACGCCACGGCCAGCAATCAGGCGATGCTCACCGCAGCCCTCGAAGGCCTGATCGAACGCTACAACCTGCACGGCCAGCGCATCGGCGAAGTGGTGGCAGGCGCGGTACTGAAATTGTCACGAGATATGAGTCTGACCCGTGAATGCGTGCTCGGCTCGCGTCTGTCTCCGGCGACGCCGGCCTACGACATTCAGCAAGCCTGCGGCACCGGCCTGGAGGCGGCGATCCTGGTGGCGAACAAAATCGCCCTCGGCCAGATCGAAAGCGGTATCGCTGGCGGTGTCGACACCACCTCGGACGCCCCGATCAGTGTCAGCGAAGGTCTGCGCAGAATCCTCCTGCAAGCCAACCGCGCCAAGACCACCGGCGACAAGCTGAAAACCTTTCTGCAACTGCGGCCCAAACATCTGATTCCGGATTTCCCAAGCATCGGCGAACCACGCACTGGTCTGTCGATGGGTCAGCACTGTGAATTGATGGCGCAGGCCTGGCAGATCCCCCGTGAAGAGCAGGATCAACTGACCCTCGAAAGCCACCACAAACTCGCCGCGTCCTACAGCGAAGGCTGGCACAACGACCTGATGACGCCGTTCCTTGGCCTGACCCGCGACAACAACCTGCGCCCGGACCTGACCCTGGAAAAACTCGCGGCGCTGAAACCGGCCTTCGAAAAAAGCGCGAAAGGTACGCTGACGGCGGGCAACTCCACGCCGCTGACTGATGGTGCCTCGGTGGTGCTGCTCGGCAGCGAAGAATGGGCGAAGGAACGTGGTTTGCCGATTCTCGCGTATCTGCGCGATGGCGAAGCGGCGGCAGTGGATTTCGTCAACGGCGCCGAAGGGCTGCTGATGGCGCCGGTCTACGCCGTGCCACGGTTGCTGGCGCGCAATGGGCTGACCTTGCAGGATTTCGACTATTACGAAATACATGAGGCATTCGCCGCGCAGCTGCTGTGTACGTTGAAAGCCTGGGAAGATCCCGAATACTGCAAAACCCGACTGGGCCTCGACGCACCGCTGGGCTCGATAGATCGCAGCCGACTCAATGTGAAGGGTAGTTCGCTGGCGGCCGGGCATCCGTTTGCCGCGACTGGCGGGCGTATCGTCGCCAATTTGGCAAAGCTGCTGGATGCGGCGGGCAAGGGCCGGGGCCTGATTTCGATTTGCGCCGCGGGCGGGCAGGGCGTTACCGCCATCATCGAACGCTAGAAGAGCCCCTCACCCTAATCCTCTCCCAAAGGGAGAGGGGACAGATTGGGGGATGTTTGAGGGATACGCCGACCTGAACGTGCTTCACCGAATCCATAATCGACGGTGTTTCAGTCAGATGGTTAGCCCAATCCATAATCGACGTGTTTCAGTCAGATGTTTATTCCAATCCATGATCGACGCGGTATTTCAGGTCGATGTATAACGCCAGACACCTCGGTCGGCTCCCTCTCCCTCGGGGAGAGGGCTGGGGTGAGGGTAAAAGGGCTAAAACCGCAAATGTCAGATTCTGTCGCAAATGCCCTCAACGGCCGATACCAACATTCAAGGGCGGCTCAGCTATGATTCGCAGCGGTCGATTTTTCGGCACAGTGTGTGCATTCACAGGTTCACAGGTCGGCAACCCCTCCCCGTTGTGCGAGGATTGCCGTATAACGAGTGACATTCGCGTGTTTGGTAATAAAGGACCCACAATAAAAGCTGATGAAGACTCCAAAACGCATTGAACCCCTGATCGAGGACGGTCTGGTCGACGAAGTGCTGCGCCCACTGATGAGTGGTAAAGAAGCAGCTGTTTATGTGGTGCGCTGCGGCAATCAGTTACGTTGCGCAAAGGTCTACAAGGAGGCGAACAAACGCAGTTTCCGCCAGGCGGCCGAGTATCAGGAAGGCCGCAAGGTCCGCAACAGCCGACAGGCTCGGGCGATGGCGAAAGGCTCCAAGTTCGGTCGCAAAGAGACCGAAGATGCCTGGCAGAACGCCGAAGTGGCGGCACTGTTCCGTCTGGCCGGCGCCGGGGTGCGGGTACCAAAACCGTATGACTTCCTCGACGGCGTGCTGTTGATGGAGCTGGTGGCCGACGAATTCGGCGATGCCGCGCCGCGTCTGAACGACGTGGTGCTGGAGCCGGATCAGGCGCGCGAGTATCACGCGTTCCTGATTTCGCAGATCGTGCTGATGTTGTGTACCGGTCTGGTGCACGGTGACCTTTCGGAGTTCAACGTGCTGCTGACGCCGACCGGCCCGGTCATCATCGACCTGCCGCAAGCCGTCGACGCAGCCGGTAACAACCACGCGTTCAGCATGCTGGAGCGGGATGTCGGCAACATGGCTTCCTACTTCGGTCGCTTTGCGCCGGAGTTGAAACTGACCAAGTACGCCAAGGAAATGTGGGCGCTGTACGAAGCCGGCACCTTGCACCCGAACAGTGTGCTGACCGGTGAGTTCGATGATCCGGAAGACCTGGCCGATGTTGGCGGGGTGTTGCGCGAGATCGAAGCGGCGCGCCTCGACGAGGAACGCAAGCAGGCCATCCGCGCGGCGGACGATGAGCCGAAAGGCAAGTCTGACGAACCGCCTCCACCACCGTGGATGCAGTGATTGCTTGATGAGAAACCCGGCTTCGGCCGGGTTTTTTTTTGAATCAGAATCCCTAGAAGCCCCTCACCCCAGCCCTCCCGAAACGTCGGACCGCCCAGAGGGAGAGGGGGCCGACCGAGGTGTCTGGCGTATTTCATCGACCTGAAATACCGGGTCGATTATGGAATGGGCTACCGCGTTGATTATGGATTCGATACAGCACGTTCAGGTCGGCGAACCTCTGAAGCATCCCCCAATCAGTCCCCTCTCCCCCTGGGAGAGGGTTAGGGTGAGGGCCTCTTTCGGATCAACGCAATTTCGCGTCTACTGTCCACCGCTCCAGCCACACTCAAGGACTGAATGTGACCACCCCGCGCAACACCCACCTGATCGTCACCGCTCGACTGATCTCCGATTTCGGCGCCTTCCTCAACATGGTCGCGCTGGCCACCTACGTCTACCTGCTGAGCAACAGCGCCATGAGCGTCGGGATCTTTCTCGCCAGTCGCGTCGGCGGGGGGATTTTTGCCAGTCTGATCGGCACCGCGTTTTACCGTCGCTGCAGTGGGCGCGCACCGTTGATCGCCTTCGACCTGCTGCGCGCCAGTGTGCTCGGTCTGTTATTGATTGTGCCCGTCAGCCAGCAAGCCATGCTGTTGCCGGTGATAGCGTTTGGTCTGGGCCTGGGCAACTCGATGTTTGCAATCGGTCTCAACAGTCAGTTGCCGCGTCTGATCCCCGCCGAGCAATTGCTCAAGGCCAACGCCTGGATCACTTCGGCGTCTTCAGCGGCCATGGTCGGCGGCAGTCTGGTTTCAGGTTTGCTGGTCGCGGGTTTTGGTTTTGAAACAGTGTTCGCCCTGAATGCACTGACCTATTTGCTGGCAGCGTTGTTGATCGTGCCGCTGCGTTTCGAACCCGCAACAGTCAACGAAGCACCCGAACGCGGCGAATGGACCGCACTCAAGCAAGGTCTGCGTTCGGCACCGGTGATTGCCGCGATGCTGGCGGTGACCATGGCCGATACCTTGGGCAGCGCCGCGCACAACGTCGGCTTTCCGATCATCTCCAAACTGCTCACGCCAGAGTCGGCGAGCACCACACTGGGCCTGATGCTGGCGGTGTGGGCCAGCGGCAAACTGCTGGGCGCGCGAATCGCCAGCCGTCTCAAAGGCTCGGACAACATCCACCTCGAACGACGGTTTTTCTTCGGTGTGGCGCTGATGTCCTGCGGCTTTATCCTGATGTTCCAGCAACACAGCCTCTACGGTCTGCTGCTGTTTTCCTTGCCGGCGGGGTTGGGAGACGGTTTGTCAGAAGTCGGGCTGATGTCGCGCCTGCAACGCGAACCCGAGCAGTTGCGCCTGCCGATTTTCAGCGTGCTGACCCTGTTGCAGATGAGCGGATTCGGCATCGGCATGCTCATCGCCGCGCCGTTCTACGGGTGGTGGACGCCGGGTGCCGTGGTCATGCTGTTCCACGGCATTCCCCTCGGCACATTGCTCACGGTGAAAGTGCTCGCCCTCAAGCGCGGGCGGGTTGCGCGCAGCAGCCCGACGCCAGCTCCTTGAGGATCGGGCAATCCGGGCGATGGTCGCCGTTGCAGTGCTCGACCAGATCCTGCAGGGTGTCGCGCAGTTCGCCGAGTTCGCGGATCTTCTGATTCAACTCGTCGATGTGCTGGCGCGCCAATGCTTTCACATCGGCGCTGGCACGCTGGCGATCCTGCCAGAGGGTCAGCAGTTTGCCGACCTCTTCCAGCGAAAAGCCCAAGTCCCGCGAGCGCTTGATGAAGGCCAGCGTGTGCAGGTCGTCGTCGCCGTAGACCCGATAACCGCTGTCGGTGCGATGGGCCGCCTTGAGCAGGCCAATCGACTCGTAATAACGGATCATTTTCGCGCTCAGGCCACTGTGTCTGGCCGCTTGGCCGATGTTCATCGGTGTTCCTCCAGATCCTTGGGTTTCCAGGTTTTCAACAGTAGCGCATTGCTCACCACGCTGACGCTCGACAGCGCCATGGCCGCACCGGCCAGTACCGGGTTGAGGAAGCCGAACGCTGCCAGCGGAATGCCGATCAGGTTGTAGACGAAGGCCCAGAACAGGTTCTGACGGATCTTCGCGTAGGTCTTGCGGCTGATTTCCAGCGCCGCCGGCACCAGCCGTGGATCACCACGCATCAGCGTGATACCCGCCGCGTGCATGGCCACGTCAGTGCCGCCGCCCATGGCGATGCCGATGTCGGCCGCGGCGAGCGCCGGGGCGTCGTTGATGCCGTCGCCGACCATGGCGACTACGCCGGTTTTTTTCAGCTCGGTGACGGTGGCGGCTTTGTCCGCTGGCAGCACTTCGGCGTGGACATTGCTGATGCCCAAGGCCTCGGCGACCACGCGAGCGCTGCCGCGATTGTCGCCGGTCAGCAGATGGCTATGGATATCGCGTGCAGCGAGTTGTTGCACGGCTTCCAATGCCCCGGGTTTCAAGGTGTCACCGAAGGCGAACAAACCAAGCACTTTCGGTTCCGGACTTTGCTCGATCAGCCATGACAGGGTGCGGCCTTCGGTTTCCCAGGCTTGGGCGGATTCGCCCAGATTACCGGCGCTCAAAGCGCTTTCCTCCAGCAACCGGCGATTGCCCAGCGCCAGGCGCCGGCCGTCGAGATTGCCGGCGATGCCGCGACCAGTGAGCGACTGGCTGGCGCTGACATCCGGTACGTGCAGGCCTCGTTCCGCTGCGGCATCGAGCACCGCTTTGGCCAACGGGTGTTCGCTGCCGCGTTGCAGCGCGCCGGCCAGTTTCAGCAGAGTGTTTTCGTCACCATCGACTGCTGTGAAATGGGCGATACGCGGCGTGCCGGAGGTCAGCGTACCGGTCTTGTCGAACACCACGCTGCTGACTTCATGGGCGCGTTCCAGCGCTTCAGCATCCTTGATCAGAATGCCGTGACGCGCGGCCACGCCGGTGCCGGCCATGATCGCGGTCGGCGTGGCGAGGCCCAGTGCACACGGGCAGGCGATGACCAGAACCGCGACCGCATTGATCAACGCGGTTTCGAGCGGTGCGCCGTAGAGCCACCAGCCGATCAGTGTCGCCAAGGCAATCAGCAACACGGTTGGCACAAAGATCTGGCTGACTTTATCCACCAGTTTCTGGATCGGTGCCTTGGCCGCCTGGGCGTCTTCGACCAGACGAATGATCCGCGCCAGTACGGTTTCGGCGCCGAGCGCCTGAGTGCGCACCAGCAAACGCCCTTCGCCATTGATCGCGCCGCCGGTGACTTTGTCACCCGGTTGTTTCGGCACCGGCAAGCTTTCGCCGCTGATCAATGCTTCGTCGGCGTGGCTCTGGCCTTCGATGACTTCACCATCGACCGGGAAACGTTCGCCGGGTTTGACCAGCACCAGATCGTTCAGGCGCAACGCGCTGATGGCGACATCCTGCTCGCGACCGTCGATCACTTGAATGGCCCGTTCCGGGCGTAACGCCTCGAGGGCGCGGATGGCACTGGCGGTCTGACGTTTGGCGCGGCTCTCCAGGTATTTGCCGAGCAGCACCAACGCGATGACCACCGCCGACGCTTCGAAATACAGATGCGGCATGCGCCCGGCAGCGGTGGCCCATTCATAGAGGCTCAAGCCGTAACCGGCACTGGTGCCGAGGGCGACCAGCAAGTCCATGTTGCCTGCTCCCGCCCGCACGGCTTTCCACGCGGCGACATAGAAACGTGCACCGAAAACAAACTGCACCGGCGTGGCGAGGGCGAATTGCGCCCAGGCCGGGAGCATCCAGTGGATGCCAAACGGTTGCAGCAACATCGGCGCCACCAGCGGCAGAGCCAGGGCGATCGCGCAGATCAGTGCCCAGCGTTCATGTTTCAGGCGCTGTTGTTGGTTATCGGTTTGTGGGTGTTCGGCTTGCCAGACGCTGGCCGAGTAGCCGGCCTTGGTGACGGCTTCGAGCAGGGTTTGCGGATCGACCTGACCGAGCAATTGGAGGTGGGCGCGTTCGTTGGCCAGGTTGACGCTGACGCTTTTCACTCCCGGCACTTTGTTCAGGGCGCGCTCGACGCGACCGACGCAGGAGGCGCAGGTCATGCCTTCGATATTCAATTCGATAGTCTGCTGCGGGACGCTGTAACCGGCGCGCTGAACTGCGTCCATCAAGGCCGGCAGACTGCCGCCGGGTGCCTGCACACGGGCCTGCTCGGTGGCGAGATTGACGCTCACGGCACTGGCGCCGCTGACTTTGCTCAACGCCCGCTCGACACGGCCGGCGCAACTGGCGCAGGTCATGCCGGCAATCGGCAGATCGAACGTGATGGAATCGGACATCGGTCGTACTCCCTGTAGTAGATGCCTACAAGGATCAACCTTGCCATGCGGGCAAGGTCAAGCGCCATTCTTTGACTCGCCGCAAAACAAACTGTGGGAGCGAGCCTGCTCGCGAAAGCGGCGGGTCAGTCAACATCATCGCTGAATGACCCGCCGTATTCGCGAGCAGGCTCGCTCCCACAATTGGGATTTGCTTAGTATTCGAGATCGGCGCGCTTCAGATAGACGCCTTCGGAATTCATCGCCAAGCGATACTTCAGCACATCACCGGCATGCAATTTGATCTCCTGCGAACCCGGCGCGAGCATCCCCGGGTTGCAACCGGCGACTTGTCCCGGCAGCAACTTCAAGCGTAGCGAAACAGTGCCCGGCGGCAGGTTGAAGGAAATGCTTTGCTCCTGCAGCAACCGCGCCGAGAGCTGATCCTGGATGTACACGCCGATCTCGCAGGAGGTCGACACTTCCAGACGCTCACGGGAAATGATCAGCACCGCATAGTCCTCGCCAGCGGCTTGCACTTGAGGAACGGCGGCAAAGAGGCTGAGAAAGCCAAACAGGCTGAAAGCTGACCAGCGCATGGCTGAATCTCCTGAATCGAGTCATTGATGTACGCAGCTTGGCCGAGCGCGGCGCCGATTGCCAGCCCGGCAGTTTATTGAAGAACTTGACCTTGCCATCGTGGCAAGCTCGAAACTGCCGGCAACCTCACTCAAAGGAGTCATTCCATGCAAGTGTTCAACGTTCAAGGCATGTCCTGCGGCCATTGCGTCAAAGCCATCACCAACGCTCTGCAGGTCAAGGATCCGGCGGTCAGCGTGCGGGTCGATCTGGCGGCGAAAGAGGTGGGCGTCGAGAGCGCGTTGACCAGCGATCAGGTCATCGAGGCAATCAGCGAAGAAGGCTACGCGGTGAAACTCGTCTGAAGTTTTATAGTTAGCGAGCTATCGGAATGTTCAAGGCGTCCGGGCGCGGCTAGACTGTCGGGCTGCCGACTTGCCAACCTGGATGCCTGATGAACCTCCGTACCATTCTGATCCTCGGTGCCTTGACCGCCTTCGGGCCCTTGGCGATCGACTTCTATTTACCTGCATTTCCCTCGATGGCGCTGGCGTTCGGCACCGACGAGAAACATGTACAGATGACGCTGGCGGCGTATTTCGCCGGATTGTCGATTGGCCAACTGCTTTACGGCCCCGTGGCGGATCGCTTTGGCCGCCGTATTCCGCTGCTCGTAGGGCTCACGCTGTTCACCTTGGCATCGCTGGCCTGCGCCTATGCGCCGAACCTCGAATGGCTGATCGGTGCGCGTTTTGTCCAAGCGTTGGGCGGTTGCGCGGGGATGGTGATTTCCCGGGCGGTGGTCAGCGACAAATGCGACGCGGTCGGCTCGGCGAAGGTCTTCTCGCAATTGATGCTGGTGATGGGCCTGGCGCCGATTCTGGCGCCAATGCTCGGCGGTCTGTTGGTCAACACCACGGGTTGGCAGTCGATCTTCCTGGTGTTGACCGGGTTCAGCGCGCTGGCCGGTTTGGCCGTGGCGCTGGGGCTGCCGGAAAGTATGCCAGCGCACATGCCGCGCCAGCCGTTGTCCGGCGCCCTGCGCCAGTACGGGCGCTTGCTCAAGGATCGGGTTTACCTCGGTCATGCCCTGACCGGTGGCATCGCCATCGCCGGGATGTTCGCTTACATCGCCGGCTCGCCGTTTATCTTCATCAAGCTGTATGGCGTGCCGGCCGAGCATTTCGGCTGGTTGTTCGGCACCAACGCGGCGGGCTTCATTCTGGTGGCGCAGGTCAACGCGCGGATGTTGGCCAAGCGCGGCCCGGCGTTCCTGCTGTCGCGGGCGGTGTGGGTTTACTTCGGCGCCGGGCTGGCGTTGCTCGCGGTCAGCGCAATGCACACCGAATCCTTGTGGCCGCTGCTGATTCCACTGTTCATCTGCGTATCGAGCCTGGGTTGCATCAGCCCGAACGCCGCTGCTTGCGCGATGAACGGGCAGGGCGCACGCGCCGGCAGTGCGTCGGCACTGCTCGGCTGCATGCAATTCAGCGTCGCCGCCGGGGCTTCGGCGCTGGTAGGGGTGTTGCACGACGGCACCGCCGTGCCGATGGCAATAGTCATCAGCGTGTGCGGTTTGCTGGTGGTGTGCGTGGCGCTAATCACCCGCCGTCTGCAGAACGCCCGGGCACTGGCGCAAGCTCAGGCCGAGGCATAAATAACCTCAGCCGGCGGCGCGCTGCTGGCTGCGATCGGGAATCTGATGGGGCGCGCAAAGTCGCGCTTCGAGGGTGCGGGTGAAGGCCAATGCTTCGGCTTCACTGCGGAATGTCACGGCGTGTTGGTCCAGACGAACCTGCCATTGAGACTTTGCCACTTCTTTTATCAGGATCTTCATTGCTGACCTCCCTTGCGTAAAAGATGTATCGCAGAGGCTTCGATTGTAGACCTGAATACGATCGCAATTGTGACAACGGTCAAGCATCGGACTGACGGCAAAAAACAGCGCAGCCCCGCCGACCGCTCTAGGTTCGGCGAAGGCTGCGCTGTGCGGTTTTTTAGAAACCTTCTAAAACAATTTTTCCCTTGGCTTTGCCACTTTCCAGCAACTCATGGGCGCGGCGCAGGTTCGCCGCATTGATCGTGCCGAAATGCTCGCCCACCGTGGTCTTCAACGTCCCCGCATCAATCAGCTCGGCCACGCGGTTGAGCAGTTTGTGCTGTTCGATCATGTCCGGCGTCTCGAACAGCGAACGGGTGTACATGAACTCCCAGTGCAGCGACAGGCTCTTGCGCTTGAGTTTGCTGATGTCCAGCGACTTCGGATCGTCGATCAGTGCCAGTTTGCCTTGCGGCGCCAGCGCTTCGACCAGTTGATCGAGGTGCTGGTCGGTCTGGGTCAGGCTGGCGACGTGGGTCACGCTGTCGATCCCGGCGCGTTTGAGCTCTTCGCTCAGCGGTTGGCTGTGATCGATGACCAGGTCGGCGCCCAGTTCTTGGACCCAATCGCGGGTCTGCTCGCGGGACGCAGTGCCGATGACCTTCAGGCCGGTCAGTTTTTTGGCCAGTTGGGTCAGGATCGAGCCCACCCCGCCAGCCGCACCGACGATCAGCAGGCGCTGGTCTTCATTGTTTTTGCCTTCGCGGATCTGCAGGCGTTCGAAGAGCAATTCCCACGCGGTGATCGCGGTCAGCGGCAGCGCGGCGGCTTCGGCGAAACCGAGCGACTTGGGCATGTGGCCGACGATGCGCTCATCGACCACGTGCAGCTCACTGTTGCCGCCGGAACGGGCGATGGAGCCGGCGTAGAAGACTTTGTCGCCAGCCTTGAACAATGTCACTTCGCTGCCGACTGCCTTGACCACACCGGCAACGTCCCAGCCCAATACTTTCGCTGCACCGTTTTCCGGCGCCACGTTCTGCCGCACTTTGGTGTCGACCGGATTCACCGAAATGGCTTTGACTTCCACCAGCAGGTCGCGCGGGCCGGCGACCGGTTCTGGCAGCTCGATGTCTTGCAGGGATTGGGCGTCGCTGATCGGCAGGGAAGTGTAATAGGCGATGGCTTTCATGAGTGGCTCCGTACAGGTAATAGAAGAAGGAATCAGGCAATCGCGCCGAGGCGCTTGAGCTGGAAATGTTCGATGGTGTCGCCGGCGCTGGCCTGGAAGTGTCGAAAGTGCGCGCTGTTGTTGTGCGCCTCAAGAATCGCTTCACTGGCCCAGTGTTCGATCACATAAAAAACCTGCGGGTCGGCGAGGTCGCGGTGCAAGTCATATTGGCTGCAACCGTCTTCGGCGCGGCTCGGCTCAACCAGTGCGCGCAGGCCCTGTTCGAGACGATCCTGCTGGCCGGGTCTGGCGATCAGGGTGGCGATGGCGGTGAATGGCTGGGACATGCTCGGCTCCAGAGAAGCGGGATGAATTCGATAGAGAGATGATTGGCTATTTCTCTGCGAGATAAAACCGGCTAAAAGAGCAGTCTCTTTCAATATTTTTTTGATAATCGAGGCTGACCATGTTGCGTTTCGATGACTTGCAGTTGTTTGTCCGGGCGGCGGATCTGGGCAGTCTGTCGGCGGCGGCGCGGGTGATGGACATGTCCGCCGCCGTGGCCAGCGCGGCATTGAAGCGGATCGAACAGCAATTGGGCGCACGCTTGCTGGCGCGTTCGACCCGCAGCCTGCGCCTGACCGCCGAGGGCGAAGGCTTTCTCGAATACGCGCGGGCGGCGCTGAGTAATCTTGATGAAGGTCGGCGTTTGCTCGCCAGCGGCCAGGATCAGGTCAGCGGGGTCTTGCAGTTGTCGGCGCCTTCGGACTTTGGCCGCAACCTGTTGCTGCCGTGGCTCGATGAGTTCCAGCGCGAGCACCCGAAGCTGACCGTGCGTTTGCTGCTTGGCGACCGCATCGCCGATCTGTTTCGGCAACCGGTGGACATCGCCTTGCGCTATGGCGAGCCGGAAGACTCAAGCCTGGTCGCCTTACCCATCGCCCCGCACAACCGCCGCGTGCTGTGCGCTTCCCCGGCGTATCTGGCCCGGCACGGCGAACCGCGCCAGCTCGAACAGCTGGCCCAGCACAACTGCCTGCTTTACATGCTCGGCAGCCGGGTGCATGACCACTGGAGTTTTCACGACGGCAAACGTGAAGTCGGTCTGACCGTCAGTGGTGACCGTTTCAGCGACGACGCTGACGTCGTGCGCCTGTGGGCGGTGGCCGGTGCCGGGATTGCCTACAAATCGTGGCTGGACGTCGGCGCCGATGTGCTCGCTGGCAGGCTCAAAGTGCTGTTGCCGGAGCTGCTCTGTGAGCGCGCACCGCTGAATCTGTTGTGCGCCCATCGCGCCCAATTGAGTAAGCCGGTGAACCTTCTGAGGGAAATGCTCGCCAGCCGATGCGCTGATTTGAGTAGTCAATTTCCCGTTTTTCCCAAAGATGATCATTAGTCGCAGGTAAATAGAGAAATTTCTGTCAGGAACAATCACCACCTGTGCAGGCCCCGGCGCGGGACGCGGGAGCTAACCCGCTTATACTAGCGCCCGCCTCACGCCAGCACCGACACCCCGGCCCGGAGACCCTCGCACCGCGTCGCCAGTCTTCGAGTGACGGTCGCGCAACTGCTGCGGGTTCTGTGCCGGAGCAGGCTGCGTCAGTAGCTTGCCTCGCCCCGGTTCATGGCGATTTTCGCGTCTTGGCCGATGACTCATTACCGGCCAAGATGTCTCCGAGCAGTAGACGATACGATTCAACAGGGAGTGAACACATGGAACATGCACCTTGCATCAGCCAGATCGCCACGTTGCTGGCCGACCCCAAGCGCAGCGCGATGATGTGGGCGTTGATGGATGGCTCGGCCCGGCAAACCGAGGAGCTTGCGCTACTGACAGGGCTGTCGCCATCGTCGGCTAGCGCGCATCTGGCGCGGCTATCCACGGGTGGTCTGTTGAAGGTCGAAGTCCGTGGTCGCAAACGGTTTTTCCGTCTCTCGGCACCGGAAGTCGGTGCTGCGATAGAAGCATTGGCCAGCGCCACCATCGCCAGTGCTCCACGGGACATTCCCGAGGTGTTCAAGCGCGCCACCCCCATGGCCAAGCCGCAAACTGCGCCGTCCTCGCTGCTGCGCGCGCGTTTTTGCGATGACCACCTGGGCGGTACGCTGGCCGCCGATCTGTACCAGCGGCTGCTGGATGCCGGCTGGATCGAACAACTTGAACAACGCGTCGTGGTGACTCTCAAGGGGGCGAAATTGCTGGCCGGCCGTGGCGTGTTCATCCAGGCGCTGGCCCATCGCAATGTGCAAGTGGCGTGCGCTTGTCCGGACTGGAGCGAGCGTCGCCCGCACATGGGTGGCTCGCTCGGTGCGGCGTTGTTGCAGTTGTTCATGCAGTCCGGCTGGCTGACCCTGCCCAACGACTCTCGGGCCTTGCAATTGACGGCTACCGGCCAACGGGAGCTGCATCGTTTCGCCAAGGAAACCGAGCTGGAAATGGCGTTGTAGAGCTCTCGCATTCGACGCCTGGCAAGCACCGGTGCTTCTGGCGTCGTCCACGACTGCGAACAGGTCGCATCCAGCACGAACGCCGAAACGCTATCGCGCACACTCGATCCGGGGACATTTCGGATGGGGGAAGCGGCATGGACACACATGGCTACGGCGCGGCAGAACGCTTGGAACGACTGCCAATCAGCGGTTATCACCGGATCATTTTCATCATCATCGCCTTGGCGTTTTTCTTCGACTCCATGGACCTGGCGATGATGACGTTCCTGCTCGGCTCGATCAAAGCCGAGTTCGGTCTGAGCAGCGCGCAAGCGGGTCTGCTCGCCAGTTCGAGCTTCTTCGGCATGGTGCTGGGGGCGTCGCTGTCCGGCATGCTCGCCGATCGTTTCGGGCGCAAACCGGTGTTTCAGTGGAGCATCGTGCTGTGGGGCGTGGCCAGCTACCTGTGTTCGACGGCGCAAACGGTCGAAACGCTGACGCTGTTCCGCATCTTGTTGGGGATTGGCATGGGCATGGAATTTCCGATTGCCCAGTCGATGCTGTCCGAGCTGATTCCGGCGCAACGCCGGGGTCGTTACATCGCGTTGATGGACGGCTTCTGGCCGCTGGGTTTCGTGGCGGCCGGCGTGCTGTCTTACTTCCTGCTGCCGCTGATTGGCTGGCGTGACATCTTTCTGGTGTTGGCGGTGCCGGCTGTGTTTGTGCTGGCGATCCGCTTTTTCATTCCCGAGTCACCGCGCTGGCTGGAGCAGGCTGGAAAGCATGAGGCGGCAGACAAGGTGCTGAACGGCATCGAGGCGCGGGTGCGTTCGTCGCTCGGCGGTGCCGCGTTGCCGGAACCGGTTCGATTGCCGCGTACCGTGACGCCGCCGGGCAACTTCTTCGCGGCGCTCAAGCAGATCTGGTCGCCGCAGTATCGCCAGCGCACGACGATGATCTGGAGCCTGTGGTTTTTCGCCCTGCTGGGATTTTATGGTCTGACTTCGTGGCTCAGTGCCTTGCTGCAACAGTCGGGTTTTGCCGTGACGCAGTCGGTGTATTACACGGTGCTGATTTCCCTGGGCGGGATTCCGGGATTTTTGATGGCCGCCTGGCTGGTTGAGCGCTGGGGGCGCAAACCGGTGTGCATCGTCACGTTGCTCGGCGGCGGGGTGATGGCGTTTCTCTACGGCCAGAGCGCGGTGTTCGGCGGCAACGTTGCGCTGCTGATCAGCACCGGACTGTTGATGCAGTTTTTCCTGTTCGGCATGTGGGCGGTGCTCTACACCTATACGCCGGAGCTTTATCCAACGTCGGCGCGGGCAACCGGTTCGGGCTTCGCCTCGGCGATTGGCCGGGTTGGCTCGCTGCTCGGGCCGTTGGTGACCGGGCTGGTGTTCCCGATTACCGGGCAGGGCGGAGTGTTTGCGCTGGGCGCGGCATGTTTCGCGATTGCGGCGGGGGTGGTGTGGCTGTTCGGGATGGAGACGCGGGGTAAAACCCTGGAAGAGCTGACTGAAAGCCAAATCCCAGGCTAAACAAAGAACCCACTGTGGGAGCGAGCCTGCTCGCGAAAGCGGAGTGTCATTAAACGAAAATGTTAACTGACACTCCCTCTTCGCGAGCAGGCTCGCTCCCACAATGGTTATTGGGTGTTGCTTATGGTTTTACCAGTCGCGCATCCAGGCTGTTCTGCGCCAGGCGCTTGGCCTGATCCTGGGTCATGCCCAAATGCTCATGCAGCGCGTAGAAGTTCTCGGTCACATAACCACCAAAGTACGCCGGGTCATCGGAGTTCACCGTGACCTTCACGCCACGCTCGAGCATGTCGAGAATGTTGTGCTGCGACATGTGATCGAATACGCAGAGCTTGGTGTTAGACAACGGGCACACGGTCAGCGGGATCTGTTCGTCGATGATCCGCTGCATCAAACGCTCGTCTTCGATAGCGCGTACGCCATGGTCGATACG
The DNA here is from genome assembly GCF_032613195.1 of Pseudomonas sp. P108. Taxonomy (NCBI): domain Bacteria; kingdom Pseudomonadati; phylum Pseudomonadota; class Gammaproteobacteria; order Pseudomonadales; family Pseudomonadaceae; genus Pseudomonas; species Pseudomonas sp. P108. The sequence goes on from NZ_CP126691.1 coordinate 801,523, forward strand.
CTGGATTTTCAGCAGGTCGATGGCTTCCCAGATGTACTCTGGCGGGCCTTCTTCGCCAGCATGGGCAACGGTCAGGAAGCCTTCGTGACGGGCACGATCAAACACACGCTGGAACTTGCTCGGCGGGTGACCCATCTCGGAGCTGTCCAGACCGACAGCAACAAACGCGTCACGGAACGGCAGCGCTTGGTCGAGGGTTTTCTCGGCTTCTTCTTCGCTGAGGTGGCGCAGGAAGCTGAGGATCAAACCGCTGGTGATGCCCAGTTGCTGCTCGCCATCCTTCAATGCGGCTGCGATGCCGTTGAGCACCACTTCGAACGGGATGCCGCGGTCGGTGTGGGTCTGCGGATCGAAGAACGGTTCGGTGTGAATCACGTTCTGTGCTTTGCAGCGCAGCAGGTACGCCCAAGTCAGGTCGTAGAAGTCCTGCGAGGTGCGCAACACGTCGGCGCCCTGGTAATACAGGTCGAGGAATTCCTGCAGGTTGTTGAAGGCGTAAGCCTTGCGCAGGGTTTCCACGTCGTTCCACGGCAGGGCGATCTTGTTGCGTTCGGCCAGGGCGAACAGCAGCTCGGGCTCCAGCGAGCCTTCCAGGTGCAGGTGCAGTTCAGCCTTGGGCAAGGCGTTGAGCCAGTCGTACATATTCTTTTCTCATCAGGTGCAATGACGGCATTCTACAGATGCGCGCCGAAACAATTGGCAAAACCTGACCAAGCGATCCATCAAATGGCTTCCTGCTCGCGGCGATAGGCGTAGGTATCGGCGAAGCGTGAGAGCAGGAATTCGGCGCAGGTGGTCGTCGGATATTTCGCCGGATGCTGTGCGTCCTGACAACCGGGCAGGCATTCGATGCGCGTGTCCGGGTGCGGCTCGGCAAAGAACGGCATCGAATAGCGATCCACCCCGAGCGGGCTGATCACCCGGTGCGGGGTCGAGCGATAACGGTCGTTGCTCCAGCGCGCCATCATGTCGCCGAGGTTGACCACGAAGGTGCCGTCGATGGGTGGCGCGTCGATCCATTCACCCTTGACGTTTTTTACCTGCAGGCCGCCGGCGCTGTCCTGATAGAGCAGGGTGATGCAGCCGTAATCGGTGTGCGCACCGGCACCTTGCTGCTCGGCGGAGCTGGCGGTGTGGCGAGGAGGGTAATGGATCATGCGCAGCACGCTGACGGGGTCGTTGAAACGGCTGTCGAAGAAGTCTCGTTCGATGTTCAACGCGATGGTCATCGCTCGTAACAAGGTTTGCGCGAGGGCCTGCATGTCGAGGTAATGCTGCTCCATCAACTCAGCCCATCCGGTTTGCGCCGGATGACGGTTCGGCCCGCGCAGCGGTTTTTCGGCGAGCACGTCGGGATGGTTGGCTGGCAGGTGCAGGCCCATGTCGAAGGTTTCTTTGAGGTCGCTGGGTTTGCTCGGGTCGAGTTGCTCGGTGGCGATGGCGCCGTAACCGCGATGGTGGCGGGTTTGGGTGATGTCGATCTTGAGTTTTTCTGCGACGGGCAGGGCAAAGAAACGCTGAGTCTGATCAAGCACCGCGTCGATGCGCTGCGCGGAAATCGGATGACCCTTGATGTAGAAGAAACCCCATTCGCGGCAGGCGTGGTCGATTTGTTCAGCCACGGCAGGCCAGGCGTTTTCGTCGTCGCTATAGAGCGGGCTGATGTCGATGATCGGAAGCTGATCCATACACAATCCTTGAAAAGTACGGGAGATCGTTCCCATGCTCCGCGTGGGAATGCCTCAATGGACGCTCTGCGTCCGCTTTTGGCAGGGACGCGGAGCGTGGGAACGATCCGGGTCAAATGGATTACTTCGGCATCTCAGCCTTCATGCCTTCAACGTAATAGTTCATCGACGCCAGTTCCGCCGTGGTCGCACTCACGCCCGCCGGGATTTTCTCGACGCCCTCCTGATCCTTGATCGGCCCGGTAAACGGTTGAAGCGCACCGCTCTTGATGTCGGCAATGATCTGCTCGGCCTCGGCTTTCACTGGCGCCGGCACCAGACCGCTGATCGGCAGTTCAACCGTGCCTTCCTTCAACCCGCCCCAGTAGTCCTGGGATTTCCACGTGTGGTCGATCACGCTCTGCGTCGCCTGAATATAGTGCGGCGCCCAGTCGTTGACGATCGAGGTCAGCACCGCTTTCGGCCCGAAGTGCGCCATGTCCGAGGCGTAACCTACGGCGTATACGCCACGACGTTCGGCGGCCTGAATCGGTGCCGGGCTGTCGGTGTGCTGGAACACCACGTCGACGCCCTGATCGATCAGCGCGTTGGCCGCATCGGCCTCCTTGCCAGGATCGAACCACGAGTTGACCCACACCACTTTGATCTCGGTGCCAGGGTTGTATTTGTTCAGGGCCAGTTGAATCGCGTTGATATCGCGGATCACCTCGGGGATCGGGAACGAAGCGACGTAACCGATCTTTTTGGTCTTGGTCATCTTCGCCGCGAGGAAACCACCGACGTAGCGACCCTCGTAAGTGCGCGCCAGATAGGTGCCGAGGTTCTTGTCCTGTTTGTAGCCGGTAGCGTGTTCGAAGGTCACCTTGGGAAATTGCTTGGCGACTTTCAGCGTCGGGTTCATGTAGCCGAAAGAGGTGGTGAAGATCAGGTCATAGTTGTCCTTGGCCATGTTGCGGATGACCCGCTCGGCGTCGGCGCCTTCAGCGACGTTCTCGACGTAGTTGGTGGTGATCTGAGTACCGAACTTCTCTGCGAGAGCCTTGCGCCCCTGTTCATGCTGATACGTCCAGCCGTGGTCACCGATCGGGCCGATGTAGACGAAACCGACCTTCAGCGGATCGGCAGCGCTGGCGCTCAGGCTGATCCCCAGACCGAGGGCGGCGCACAGCAGTTTGTGCAGCGGACGTATTTGCATGAATTGGAGCTCCGTTTTGTTGTGTGTGGTCAGGGCCAATGCAAATTGCTGACCAACAGGACAACAAACAATTCGAAATCGCGTAACGGCCATCGCGAGCAGGCTCACTCCTACAGGGGAATGCGGTCAACTGTAGGAGTGAGCCTGCTCGCGATAGCGCCCTCAAGGCCAATAAAAGTGCAACTGCCAAAAGCACTGCCAGCGCTTGGTGCGCTAAGGTGTAACGAAACGTTAGCGCCGCCCCGCAGTCAGTAGCTCATCCGCTCTCTTCGGCAAAAAGGCCCGCCATGTTCACCATCCTCAAGCAAGAAAGCTTTCTGCTGCTGGCCGTCATCGCCGCCTGCGTTGCCTATCCGCTGGAACACTGGCTGTTGCACAGCGGCCAGATCGTCGCGTTGATCGGCGGTCTGGTGCTGATCGCCTTCATCGTCGCCGCCTCAATGCGCGTCGCCCATCAAGCCGAATTGCTCGCGGAAAAAGTCGGCGACCCGTACGGCACCATGATTCTCACCCTCGCCGCCGTGCTGGTGGAGGTGGTGATCCTGGCGATCATGATGAGCAACGAAGCTTCGGCCACGTTGGTGCGCGACACGATCTATTCGGCAGTGATGCTCGATATCAACGGCATCCTTGGCCTCGCCGCGCTGATGGGCGGGATCAAGCACGGTGAGCAGTCTTACAACGACGATTCGGCGCGCAGCTACAGCGTGATGATTCTCACCGCCATGGGCGTATCGATGGTGGTGCCGGAGTTTATTCCCGAGGCCAACTGGAAGATTTATTCGGCGTTCACCATCGGTGCGATGGTGGTGCTGTATGCGTTGTTTCTGCGCATGCAGGTCGGCCCGCACAGTTACTTTTTCAGCTACAGCTACCCGGACAAACGCCGCAAGAAAGAACCGGTCGAGGAAGAACCAAAACCGGTCAGCCTGGCGTTGTCGATCGGCATTCTGGTGTTTGGCGTGGTGGTGATTGGCGCACTCGCCGAAGTGATGTCGAAGACCCTCGATCTGGGCCTGGAAGGCACGGGCGCACCGCCGGTGATCACCGCGATTCTGGTGGCGGCGATTTCTGCTGCGCCGGAGATTTTGACGGCGTTGCGTGCGGCGCTGACCAACCGTATGCAGTCGGTGGTGAACATTGCGATGGGCGCGTCACTGTCGACGGTGATTCTGACCGTGCCAGTGATGGAGGCGATGGCGCTGTACACCGGTCAACCGTTTCAGATGGCGATGACGCCTGTGCAGACGGTGATGATCTTCCTGACGTTGATCGTTAGTGCGATCAACCTCAACGACGGCGAGACCAATGCCATCGAAGGCATGACGCACTTTGTGTTGTTTGCGACGTTCATCATGCTTTCCCTGCTCGGCCTCTGATGATTGATCGTTCCCACGCTCCGCGTGGGAATGCCGCCATGGACGCTCTGCGTCCGCCGCTGGGACGCGGAGCGTCCCGAGATGCATTCCCACGCAGAGCGTGGGAACGATCAGATGGGGAGGGGGATCAGGTACCGGCGATCAACTGGCGCGCCGCCTGGCTGTGATCGGCGATCAGGCCTTTCAGGTCCAGTCCTTCAACCTGGCCATCGACCACGCGCCACTTACCACCAATCATCACCCGATCCGCACGATCCGCGCCGCACAACAGCAGCGCCGAAATCGGATCATGGCTGCCGGAGAAGCGCAGCTCATCGAGCTTGAACAGCGCCAGATCCGCCTGTTTGCCCACGGCAATCTTACCAATGTCGGTCCGCCCCAACAGGCTCGCCGAACCCTTGGTCGCCCAGCCCAGCACGCGTTCCGGCGTAATCTTCTCGGCGCCGTAGCGCAGGCGCTGGATGTACAGCGCCTGACGCGCTTCGAGAATCATGTTCGAGGCATCGTTGGACGCCGAACCATCCACGCCCAGACCAAACAGCGCGCCCGCGTCAGTCAGATCGATACTCGGGCAGATGCCGGAAGCCAGACGCATGTTCGAACTCGGGCAATGGCAGATGCCAGTACCGGCCTGACCGAGGCGGGCGATTTCGTCCGGGTTGAAATGGATGCCGTGGGCCAGCCAGGTGCGCGGGCCGAGCCAGCCGACGCTGTCGAGATAATCGACGGTGCGCAGGCCGAAACGCTGCAGGCAGAAATCCTCTTCGTCGAGGGTTTCGGCCAGATGCGTGTGCAGACGCACGTCGAGCTTGTTCGCCAGTTCGGCGCTGGCCGACATGATTTCCGGGGTCACCGAGAACGGCGAGCACGGCGCCAGCGCGATCTGGATCTGCGCGCCATCGCCACGCTCGTGGTACTCGTGAATCAGGCGCTGACTGTCGTCGAGAATCACCTGACCTTCCTGCACGGTCTGCTGCGGCGGCAGGCCGCCGTCCTTCTCGCCGAGGCTCATCGAACCGCGGGTGAGCATGGCGCGCATGCCCAGTTCGCGGACGCTTTCGACTTGCACGTCGATGGCATTTTCCAGACCGTCCGGGAACAGGTAGTGATGGTCGGCCGCGGTGGTGCAGCCCGACAGCAGCAATTCAGCTAACGCTACTTTGGTGGCGAGCGCGAGCTTCTCAGGCGTCAGGCGCGCCCACACCGGGTAAAGGGTTTTCAGCCACGGGAACAACGGCTGATTGACCACCGGCGCCCAGGCGCGAGTCAGGGTTTGATAGAAGTGATGGTGGGTGTTGATCAGGCCCGGCAGGATCACATGTTCACGGGCATCGAACACTTCATTGCACGGTGCGGACGGCTGTTGGCCGGCGGCGAGGACTTCGACGATGACACCGTCTTGCACGACAAGACCGCCACGGGCATCGAGCTCGTTGGAAGTGAAAATGGCGAGGGGATTTTTTAACCAGGTACGGGTCGCGGGCATGTTGCCGGCTCCTCTGAAAATGGGGTTCAGGGTTGCCAGCTCAGTGATGCCCTGTCTGCTGATCCAGGGTCGCCGCGGGGACGAGGTGCGCAGTTTCAAACAAATTGCCACGCCGGGCAAGCCCAACCCGACCAGACAACACGGTCCCGTGTAGGAGTGAGCCTGCTCGCGATAGCGGTGTATCAGGCAACATTTTTGCTGAATGACACACCGCTATCGCGAGCAGGCTCACTCCTACAGGGGATTTGGGTGCTTACCAGGGGATGGTTTCACCCTTGTAGTTGATGAAGTGATGCCCGCCCTTGCCGGTGTACGCATTTACTTGATCTACCAGCCCACGGGTGCTGGTTTCCACGTCAAGGTCCGCCCCTTCGCCGCCCATATCGGTCTTTACCCAACCCGGATGCAGCGACAACACCGTCATCTTCTGCTCGCCCAATTGCGTGACAAAACTGTTGGTCATCGAATTCAGCGCAGCCTTGCTCGCCTTATACAGCGCCAGCTCCGGCGCGTCCGGCACGGTCACGCTGCCCAGTCCGGAACTCATGAACGCCAGCACGCCGCTGCCGTCACGAATCTGCCCGGCAAAACGCTGAGCCAGATTGATCGGCGCCACCGCGTTGGTGAAAAACAGCTGACCGACTTCAGCCAGTGTCGCGCCGCCAGGGGTCTGATCGGCCGGGCCTTTGACCCCGGCGTTGACGAACAGCAAGTCGAAGGTTTCGCCCTTGAGCTGTTGGCTCAGAGCAATGACCGCTTGCTGATCGTCCATGTCGAGCTTCTCGATCCGTACCTTGCCTAATGCTTGGAGCGCATCGGCATTGGCAGGATTGCGCACGGTGGCGGTGACTTGCCAGCCGTCGGCCAGCAGGGTTTTCACCAGACCGAGGCCAAGGCCCCGGGAGGCGCCGATAATCAGTGCGTTTTTTGCAGACATGATGGGCTTCCTTGATGAATGAGGATCATGGATTCAATGGACAGGCCTGACCGAGGCGAAGTTGCAACTCCTGCCGCAGCGCATCAAGTTCGCGCATGCGGGTTTCGATCAGTTGCAGTTTGTCGCGCAGCAACTGCGCCACGGCGTTGTCCGGATCTGGCGCGTTCCACAATGCGGCAACGCTGTCGCCGATCTCGCCGAGGGTAAATCCCAGGCGCTGCGCGGTTTTGATGTAGAGCACCAGTTGCACCATCTCCGGCGGATAGTCGCGATAACCGTTGGCACTGCGTTGCGCCGCAATCAACCCGCGTTGCTCATAGAAACGCAGGGTGTCACGGCTGACGGCGCTGGCCTGGGCTAATTCACCGATGCGCATGCGGGCTCTCAAAAGGGCTATTGACCCTGGAGCATACTCCAGGCTTTACCGTGGAGGCTCCCTGAATTTCTGGAGCATGGATGATGTGGACTTCATCGCAGTATCGCAACGTGGTGCGCGGCAGTGCCTGGTATGACTTGATCGTCACGGCAGCGTTTGCCACGCCGTGGAGTTTTGCCGTTGTACACGGGGTGTTGAGCGCACTGGATTTGCCCGGCGAACTACCCGCGTTTCAGCCTGTGCATCTGTTGATGACGAACCTGTTGGGATCGGTGGTGTGCGTGTGGGCGGTGCTGCGGATTCGTGATCCGCAGGCGCTTTATGGACGGTATGACGCGGTGGCCAGGTTTCTGTTTGCGGCTTGGCAGGGGTATGCCTTGCTTCACGGTGCCAGTTCGATTCTGATTGTTTTCCTGGTCTTCGAACTGGCGTGGGGCGTTGCTCAGGTGTTGCCTGTCAGTAAGTCTTCGCGAGCAGGCTCGCTCCCACAGGAGATGGGTGTCACCTCATACCCCTGAGTCGAGAGCGGAAAATGTGGGAGCGAGCCTGCTCGCGAAGAGGCCCGCCCAAACAATAATTAATGCCCCGCCTGCCAAGGCTGCCCAAGCGAAACCGGTGCATACAGCCGCGTGCGCAGCGCATCCCGCGACAACAGCACCAACACCACAATCGTCGCGACATACGGCAGCATCGCCAGCAAACTCGACGGAATCGCCAGCCCCAACCCCTGCGCCACCAGGTGCAGGATGCTGGCGAGACCAAACAGATACGCCCCGAGCAACAACCGCCACACTCGCCAACTGGCAAACACCACCAGCGCCAACGCGATCCAGCCACGCCCGGCAGTCATGTTCTCCGCCCACATCGGTGTGTACGCCAGCGACAGATAGGCCCCGGCCAACCCGGCCATCGCCCCGCCAAACAGCACCGCCAGGGTACGCACGGTCAACACTGGCAAGCCCATCGCACTGGCCGCATCCGGGTTCTCACCGACTGCCTGAATGATCAGCCCGACACGACTTTTGATGATCACCCACGCCACCAGCGCAAACAGCGCGAATGACAGATACACCAGCAGATCCTGGGCAAACAGCATCCGCCCGATCAACGGAATTTCACTCAGATAAGGAATCGCCCACGGCTCAAAACCGGCCAGCGGTTTACCCACCCAAGCCGCGCCGACAAAGGTCGACAGCCCGACACCAAAAATCGTCAGCGCCAACCCGGTCGCCACCTGATTGGCATTGAACACCAGCGCCACCAAGGCAAACAGCGACGACAGCAGCATTCCGGCCAGCATCGCCAGCAACACGCCCAGCCACAGGTTGCCGCTGTTCAGCGCGACGATAAAACCGATCACCGCGCCAAACAGCATCATCCCTTCCTGCCCAAGATTGAGCACGCCGCTCTTCTCGCAGATCAGTTCCCCCAGCGCCACCAGCAACAGCGGCGTGCCGCACCGCACCATGGCGTAGAAAATATTGCTCAACAGATCGATATCCATCACAGCGCTCCGGCAGTTACGGCGGTGGTCGACGTGCGCTTCACCCAGCGCAGGTTCAGGCGTGGCCGATAGAGGATCAGCACGTCACAGGCGAGCAGGAAAAACAGCATCATTCCCTGAAACAACTGGGTGATCGCCTGCGGCAGGTTCATCGTCATTTGCGCGCTCTCGCCACCGATGTACAGCAGCGCCATCAACAGACTCGAAAACAGAATCCCGATCGGATTCAGACGCCCAAGAAACGCCACGGTAATCGCCGCATAGCCATACCCCGGTGACACCTGCGGCACCAATTGGCCGATCGGCCCGGTCACTTCGCAGACACCCGCCAGCCCCGCCAATCCGCCACTGATCAACAGCGCCAGCCAGATCAAACGCTTCTCGCGAAAGCCGACAAACCCCGCCGCACGTTTGTCCAGGCCAAGCACTTTGATCTGGAAACCGACAAAGCTTTTCTGCAACAACACCCACACCGCGACCAATGCGAGCAGGGCGAAATACACCCCGGCATGCACGCGGCCATCCTCCATCAGCAGCGGCAAACGACTGGCGTCGCCGAACATCGCCGACTCGGGAAAGTTGAAACCGGCGGGATCCTTCAACGGCCCATGCACGCAGAACAGCAACAGGTTCAGGGCGATGTAATTGAGCATGATGCTGGTGAGGATTTCATTGGCGTTGAAGCGCGTGCGCAACCACGCGGTGAGCCCAGCCCACGCCGCGCCGGCGACGGTGCCGGTGAGCAGAATAAATACCAGCGCCCAACGGCTTTGCATGCCGATGATGTTCACCGCCAAGGCACTGCCGGCGAGTGCGCCGAGGAGCAATTGACCTTCGGCGCCGATGTTCCAGATCCGCGCCTGATAGGCCACCGCCAAGCCCAGTGCGCAGAGCAGAATCGGCAGCGCCTTGACCAGTAATTCGGAGACGCCATACAAGTCGCTGACCGGTGCGATCAGCAGCGTGTGCAAGGTTTGCAGCGGGTCGTGACCGAGGGCGATAAACAGCAGCGAGCCGCAGCCAAGCGTCAGCGCCGCCGCCAGTAACGGCGAGCACCACAGCATCAGGCGCGATTGCTGGCCACGGGGTTCGAGGGAAAGCAGCATGTGGAAAACTCCGTTAAACCGTGGCGGCTGAAGGTGCGTGGTCGAACTGGCCGGCCATCCAGCCGCCGACATCGCTGAGTTGGGTATCGCCGGTGTTGTGCAACGCCGACAAACGTCCACCGCACAACGCACCGAGGCGATCGCTGATCTGGAACAGTTCGTCGAGGTCTTCGGAAATCACCAGAATTGCCGCGCCGGCATCGCGCAACGCGATCAGTGCCCGGTGGATAGTCGCGGCGGCGCCGACGTCGACGCCCCAGGTCGGGTGCGCGGCGATCAGCAGTTTCGGTTGCTGAAGGATTTCCCGGCCGAGGATGAATTTCTGCAGATTGCCGCCGGACAAACTGCGCGCGGCAGTTTGCGTGTCCGGGGTTTTCACGCCGAAGCGCTGAATGATCTGTTGGGCGAGGGCTTCGACTTTGCCGCGATCGATCAAACCGTTGCTGACCAAGCCTTGCTGGAAAGCGGTGAGCAGGGCGTTATCGGCCAGACTCAATTCCGGCACCGCGCCATGACCGAGACGCTCGGCGGGCACGAATGCCAGGCCCAGTTTGCGTCGCGCATCCGGGCGCAGGTCGGCGACATGTTGCTCCGCGAATCGAATAGTTGCCGCTTCGGCGCGACGCAGGATTTGCTCGCCGCTGAGCAGCGCAAGCAACTCATCCTGACCATTACCGGCGACCCCGGCGATGCCGACGATTTCACCGCCGCGCACTTCCAGGTCGATGTCTTTCAGCGAGCAGCCAAACGGGTCCGGGTTGTGCCAACTCAATTCGCTCACCCGCAAAAACGCCGTACCGCCGCTGACCTTCGGATAGTCGCCAATCAACGCCGCCGCTTCGCCAACCATCATTTGCGCCAACTGCTGATCGGAGCATTCGGCCGGCACGCAATGCCCGGCGACGCGCCCGCCGCGCAAAACCGTCGCGCTGTGACACAGCGCCCGTACTTCGCCGAGTTTGTGGCTGATAAACAGAATGCTGCAGCCCTCGGAGGCGAGGCGGCGCAGGGTGATGAACAATTCCTCGGCCTCCTGCGGCGTCAGCACCGAAGTCGGTTCGTCGAGAATCAACAGGCGAATGTCCTGCATCAGGCAGCGAATAATCTCCACTCGTTGCCGCTCGCCGATCGACAGGCTGTGGACAAGTCTTTCCGGTTCCAGCGCCATACCGTAGCGACGCGACACTTGGCGAATTTTCGGCTCCAGTTGCTTCGGTGTGCCGGCCGCAGCGCCCATCGCCAGCGCAATGTTCTGCGCCACGCTGAGGGTTTCGAACAGTGAGAAATGCTGGAACACCATGCCGATGCCCAGCTGCCGCGCCTGTGCCGGGTTGCGGATGTTGACCCGTTGACCCTGCCAGAGCATCTCGCCCGAATCGGCCTGGGTAACGCCGTAGATGATCTTCATCAGGGTGCTTTTGCCCGCACCGTTTTCACCGAGCAGGGCATGGATTTCCCCGGGTGCGATGCTCAGGTCGATGGCGTCATTGGCCAGACAACCGGGATAGCGTTTGCTGATATGGCGCAGTTGCAAGCGCGCAATGGGAGGAGCGATTGGCATGACAGGCTCGACTTGCTTGGAGTTGTGCCTGTGGATAAAGCAATTTCCTGGCCATTGAGTCAGGAACGCGAGCGGGCCGCGTGTATCAGCCCTTGGCGTAGAGCACTCAAGATAAAAACAGGCTTCTGCCCGGCACCAATTCAGAGCAAAGCCGTTGATCGGGCTCCAGTTTTGCCCGTTGGCAACTGATCAAAAAACGAGCAAACACGTGTGAGTCAGGCAGAACCTGCGACTGCGCCAGCCATGAACGGGTTATCCACAGGTTGCTCCACAGTTATTGTGCGCAAGCTGCAAACCCGGGCATAAGCACTGCGGTGCTTTCTTCTAATGGTGATAAACCACGCTAACTGTATGTTTCTGTTTGAAATTTTCGTTTCGTCGGTTGAATTGAACGAAAAGTGAGCAAACCGCGCAAAGCCACGTGACAGAAGGGTTACAGCGGAATGTACTCAGGTTATCCACAGTCGGGTGCACAGCAGATGTGGGCAACTCCGGGGAATAACGGAAAAGGGTGATGCCCTAAAAGATCGCAGCCTTCGGCAGCTCCTACACGAAAACGCTGATACCGGTATCACCAACGAAATTCATGACAAACCCGGATCCCTGTAGGAGCTGCGGAACGCTGCGATCTTTTGATCCTGCTTCACCGCTGCAACAAAATCCGCCCACGGCTCAAATCCGCTAGCTGGGTTTGCAAGACATCGATCTGCGCCTCACCCACCGCTAACTTCAACTCGACCCCGTTCGCCGTGAAGTTTTCCTCCACTACCAATCCACCCAGATCGGCAACGCGCAACTTCACCAACGCCAACTCGGCAAACCCGCAAGCGCAACTCAACGGCACGCGGCTGATCAACTCGATCTTCGCAGCGGTTTGCAGGCACTTGTTCGCGCCCCCGCCATACGCCCGGGCCAAACCGCCCGTACCGAGTTGAATACCGCCGTACCAACGGATTACCAACACCGCGACCTGATCGCAATCCTGCGCTTCAATCGCCGCCAGAATCGGCCGACCCGCCGTGCCGCCAGGCTCGCCATCGTCATTGCTGCGGTATTGATCGCCGAGTTTCCACGCCCAGCAATTGTGCGAGGCGTTGAAATCGCTGTGTTGTTCGAAAAAAGCCTGCGCCTCGGCAGGGCTGCCGATCGGCGTGGCGAAGGTGATAAAGCGGCTTTTGCGAATCTCTTCGCGGTATTCGCAAAAACCGCTGAGGGTGAAAGGCATAAACGTCTTATAGAGGAGGAGTGAGGCCGCAGCCTTTGAGAATGATGCGGATCAGGTTGTTGCCGGCGTCTTCCATGTCTTGCTTGGTCAACTTGCTGCGACCGCTGACGCGGCAGATCTGCGTGGCAAAGTCAGCGTAATGTTGGGTGCTGCCCCACAACAGGAAGATCAAATGCACCGGATCGACCGGGTCCATTTTGCCCGCATCGATCCACGCCTGAAACACCGCCGCACGGCCAGTGAACCAGGCGCGGTAATCCTGATTGAAATATTCCGTCAGGCATTCGCCGCCGCTGATCACTTCCATCGCAAAGATTCGCGAGGCCTGCGGCTGACGACGGGAGAATTCCATCTTGGCGCGGATATAGCGGGTCAGCGCTTCGCCAGGATCGTCTTCGGCCGTGAGTGTGTTGAAGGTGCTGTCCCACAACTCGATGATGTTGCTCAGCACCGCCACGTACAAGCCAAGCTTGTTGGTGAAGTAGTAATGCAGGTTCGCCTTGGGCAGCCCGGCATTCTGCGCGATGGTGTTCATGCTGGTGCCTTTGTACCCGTGACGGGCGAACTCGTCTTCGGCGGCTTTGAGGATGGTCTCTTCGTTCTTCTGACGAATGCGGCTGGCGGGTTTGCCGCCATGGGCTGGGACTTCAAAGGTCATAGGCACTTCCGGGTTTGTCTGTGGGTGCAACCAGTTGCGTTGATAGCGCACCCACAGGCATCCGACAAGTCTTTGCGCGATAAAACCGTTACGCCTGTTCGATCTTGTTCAGCGGCGCGTGCGCTTCAGCGGCCTCGGTTTTCGACTCCGGCAGCAACAGGCACAGGATGATGGCGGTCAGGCCGCCGCTGGTGATCGCCGAATCAAACAGGTTCTGCACCAGTTTTGGCAGCAGGTGCAGCAGGTTCGGTTGCGCGGCAATGCCCAGGCCGACGCCGAACGATGTGGCGATGATCAACATGCTGCGTCGATCCAGCGGCGACTGCGCGAGGATGCGCACGCCGGCAGCCGCCACCGCGCCGAACATCACCAGGGTCGCGCCACCGAGTACCGGTTTTGGAATCTGCTGCAGCACCGCGCCGATCATTGGGAACATACCGAGACAAAACAGGATCGCGCCGATGTACAGACCAACGTAACGACTGGCGACGCCGGTCAGCTGGATCACGCCGTTGTTCTGCGCAAACGTGGTGTTGGGGAAAGCGCTGAAGGTCGCGGCGATCATGCAACTGACGCCATCGCCGAGGACGCCACCGCGCAGGCGGCTTATATAAGAAGGGCCGCTGATCGGTTGGCGGGCGAGCATGCAGTTGGCGGTGAGGTCGCCGACGGTTTCGATGGTGCTGATCAGATAAATCAGCGCGACCGGCAGGAAAGCCGTCCAGTCGAAACTGAAGCCAAACTTGAACGGTGTAGGAAAACTCAACAGTGGCAAGTCAGGTAAAGGCTGCGGCACCAGTTTCCCACTGAACCACGCGGCCAGACTGCCCAGCAGCAAACCGATGATGATTGCCGACAAGCGCACCCATGGCGTGTTCGAGCGGTTGAGCAGAATGATCGTCAGCAACACAAACACGCCCAGCGCCAGATTGCCCGGCGCACCGAAATCCGGCGCATTGAAGCCACCGCCCAGATCGGTGATGCCGACCTTGATCAGGCTGATACCGATCAGGGTGATGACGATCCCGGTCACCAGCGGCGTAACGACTCGACGCAATTGACCGATGAAGCGGCTGAGGACGATCTGCACGATTGCGCCGAAAAAGCACACGCCGAAGATCATCGCCAGAATGTCTTCCGGGCTGCCGCCACGTTGCTTGACCAGAAAACCGGCCGACAGCACCGCACCGAGAAAGGCGAAACTGGTGCCCTGTAAACAGATCATTCCCGCCCCGATGCCGAACGGCCGCCGCGCCTGAATAAAGGTGCCGACGCCCGAGACCATCAACGCCATGCTGATCAGGTAGGGCAAATGCGCGGTCAGCCCCAATACTGAACCGATCACCAGCGGCGGGGTGATGATGCCGACGAAACTGGCGAGCACGTGTTGCAGCGCCGCGAGAGTTGCGGCGAGTGGTTTGGGGCGGTCGTTGAGGCCGTAGATCAGGTCGCTGGATTGTTCGGAATCTGGCTGCATGGCTGAAGGCTTCTTGTTGAAGGATCGGAGTTGATCCTGCTTTGCAAAAAGCTGTCCACTTGCTCAGGTTATCGAGTGATTTAGTCGTCAAGGCCCAACGCTGGCGGGCCTTGCAGGATTCTTCAACGCGTCGCCGCCAGACTCTCCAAAAAGCTTTCCAGCACCAAATGAGGGCGCCGGCCCTTGCGCGTGACCGATGCGAGGCTCAAGTCATAAAAACGCGTTTGCGATTTCAGCGCACGCAAGCGACCTTGCTGTACCCAGAGACTGGCGTAGTGGTCCGGCAGATAACCAATGTAGCGCCCGGTCAGAATCAGAAACGCCATGCCTTCTCGATCGGAAGCGCTGGCGGTGCAATTGAGCGCCTGGTAATGCGCCTGAATATCCGCCGGCAACCGAAACGTCGGCGCAATCGCGTCCTGACTGTTCAAGCGTTCGTCATCGAGTTGTTTGTCATCGACATAAAACAACGGATGCCCCACCGCGCAATAAAGCAGCGAACGCTCGCTGTACAACGGCTGATATTCCAGTCCCGACAACGCACTGGCCTGCGGCACCACGCCAACATGCAGACGCCCATCGAGCACGCCTTGCTCAACTTCATTCGGCGCAATCATGCGGATCTGGATCTGCACATCTGGTCCGCGCTCCTTCAACTGCGCGAGGGCGTGGGTAATGCGCATGTGGGGGAGGGTGACGAGGTTGTCGGTCAGGCCGATGATCAGCTCGCCACGCAAATGCTGGTGCAGACCGTTGACCTCGGTGCGGAAACTTTCCAGCGCACTTAATAGTTGCAGCGCCGATTGATACACCTCGCGACCTTCTTCGGTCAGCGAAAACCCCGCGCGCCCACGCTGACACAGACGCAAACCGAGGCGCTGCTCCAGATCGCTCATCTGCTGACTGATCGCCGAGCGACCGATGCCGAGCACGGTTTCCGCCGCCGAGAAGCCGCCGCACTCCACCACGCTGCGAAAAATCCGCAGCAGGCGAATATCAAAGTCACTGACCTGGGCCAGCGGATCGGGACGGCGGCTGCTCATCTTATTGTTCTCATTGTTTAGCAAAGTTCTAACTGAAGGTTAGAAGAGTTGAATTTCACCGACTTTATCGCCGTGGCAATTTACCTGCAACAACGCTTTCTATCTCCCTGACGCTTATGCCCTGCGAGGTTTTGCCCGATGAACATGCCTGAAAACGCGCCGTCGCCACTGGCCAGCCAATTGAAGCTGGACGCGCACTGGATGCCGTACACCGCCAACCGTAACTTTCAGCGCGACCCGCGTTTGATCGTTGGTGCCGAAGGCAGCTGGCTGATCGACGACAAGGGCCGCAAGGTATATGACTCGCTGTCTGGCCTGTGGACTTGTGGCGCAGGCCACACTCGCAAGGAAATTCAGGAAGCGGTCTCGAAACAGTTGGGCACCCTCGATTACTCGCCGGGCTTCCAGTACGGCCACCCGCTGTCGTTCCAGCTGGCCGAGAAAATCACCGAGCTGACCCCGGGCAACCTCAACCACGTGTTCTTCACTGACTCGGGTTCCGAGTGCGCCGACACCGCGGTGAAAATGGTCCGTGCCTACTGGCGCCTCAAAGGTCAGTCGACCAAAACCAAAATGATCGGCCGTGCCCGTGGTTACCACGGCGTGAACATTGCCGGCACCAGCCTCGGCGGCGTCAACGGCAACCGCAAGCTGTTCGGTCAGGCAATGATGGACGTTGATCACCTGCCGCACACGCTGCTGGCCAGCAACGCTTTCTCCCGTGGCATGCCGGAGCAGGGCGGTATCGCTTTGGCCGATGAGTTGCTGAAGCTGATCGAACTGCACGACGCTTCGAACATCGCCGCGGTATTCGTTGAGCCTATGGCCGGTTCCGCTGGCGTACTGGTGCCGCCGCAGGGTTATCTGAAGCGTCTGCGCGAAATCTGCGATCAGCACAGCATTCTGTTGGTGTTCGACGAAGTGATCACCGGTTTCGGCCGTACCGGCAACATGTTCGGTGCCGACACCTTTGGCGTGACACCGGACCTGATGTGCATCGCCAAGCAAGTCACCAACGGCGCGATCCCGATGGGCGCAGTGATTGCCAGCTCCGAGATCTACCAGACCTTCATGAATCAGCCGACCCCGGAATACGCCGTGGAATTCCCGCACGGCTACACCTACTCGGCACACCCGGTGGCTTGCGCCGCTGGCCTGGCGGCACTCGATCTGCTGCAAAAAGAAAACCTGGTGCAGAGCGTCGCGGAAGTCGCACCGCATTTCGAAAACGCGCTGCACGGTCTGAAAGGTTCGAAGAACGTTATCGACATCCGCAACTTCGGTCTGGCCGGTGCGATCCAGATTGCCGGTCGTGACGGCGACGCCATCGTGCGTCCGTTCGAGGCGGGCATGGCCCTGTGGAAAGCCGGGTTCTACGTACGCTTCGGCGGCGACACCCTGCAGTTCGGCCCAACCTTCAACAGCAAGCCGCAAGACCTCGATCGTCTGTTCGACGCGGTCGGCGAAGTGCTGAACAAGCTCGACTGATTTTTCCTTCTATATAGCTATACAAATAGCAGGCGCCTGTTGCGGGTGTCTGCGCACAAGAATTCAGGAGTTTTCGATGAGCGTTATTCCGCATTTGATCAATGGCGAACTGGTGACCGAGAACGGTCGCGCGGTTGATGTGTTCAACCCGTCCACCGGTCAGGCTATCCACAAGCTGCCACTGGCCAGCCAGGCAACCATCCAGAAAGCCATCGATGCCGCCAAGGCTGCGTTCCCGGCGTGGCGCAACACGCCACCGGCCAAACGTGCCCAGGTGATGTTCCGCTTCAAGCAACTGCTGGAGCAGAACGAAGCACGCATCTCGCAATTGATCAGCGAAGAGCACGGCAAGACTCTGGAAGACGCCGCCGGTGAATTGAAGCGCGGTATCGAGAACGTCGAGTTCGCTTGCGCTGCCCCGGAAATCCTCAAGGGTGAATACAGCCGCAACGTTGGCCCGAACATCGACGCATGGTCGGACTTTCAGCCGCTGGGCATTGTGGCCGGTATCACCCCGTTCAACTTCCCGGCCATGGTGCCGCTGTGGATGTACCCACTGGCGATCGTCTGCGGTAACTGCTTTATCCTCAAACCGTCCGAACGTGACCCTAGCTCGACACTGCTGATCGCTCAGCTGCTGCTGGAAGCCGGTCTGCCGAAAGGCGTGATGAGCGTGGTGCACGGTGACAAGACTGCGGTGGACGCGTTGATCGAAGCGCCGGAAGTCAAAGCGCTGAGCTTCGTTGGTTCGACGCCGATTGCCGAGTACATCTACGCCGAAGGCACCAAGCGCGGCAAGCGCGTTCAGGCACTCGGCGGCGCGAAGAACCACGCAGTGTTGATGCCGGATGCCGATCTGGACAACGCGGTCAGCGCACTGATGGGGGCGGCCTACGGTTCGTGCGGCGAGCGCTGCATGGCGATCTCGGTTGCCGTGTGTGTTGGCGATCAAGTGGCAGATGCGCTGGTAGCGAAACTGGTTCCACAGATTCAGGCGCTGAAAATCGGTGCCGGCACTTCGTGCGGTCTGGACATG
Source organism: Pseudomonas sp. P108 (assembly GCF_032613195.1). Lineage (NCBI taxonomy): Bacteria > Pseudomonadati > Pseudomonadota > Gammaproteobacteria > Pseudomonadales > Pseudomonadaceae > Pseudomonas > Pseudomonas sp. P108. The sequence continues at coordinate 819,682 of NZ_CP126691.1, forward strand.
GGCCCACTGGTAACCGGTCAGGCGCGTGACAAGGTCAGCGGTTACGTGGATGACGGCGTGGCAGCGGGCGCGACCTTGGTGGTCGACGGTCGTGGTTTCAGCGTGGCCGGTCATGAAGAAGGCTTCTTCCTCGGTGGCTGCCTGTTCGACAACGTCACCCCGGAGATGCGCATTTATAAAGAAGAGATCTTCGGGCCGGTCCTGTGCATTGTTCGCGTGAACAGCCTGGAAGAGGCAATGCAGCTGATCAACGATCACGAATACGGCAACGGCACTTGCATCTTCACCCGTGACGGTGAGGCGGCGCGTCTGTTCTGTG
>NZ_CP126691.1:822500-4632500 GCF_032613195.1 Pseudomonas sp. P108
ACGCCTGTAGAAATACGGGGCCATAGCTCAGCTGGGAGAGCGCCTGCCTTGCACGCAGGAGGTCAGCGGTTCGATCCCGCTTGGCTCCACCACTACTGCTTCTGAAGTTTGAAAGCTTAGAAATGAGCATTCCATCGTTGTGATGATGAATGTTGATTTCTAGTCTTTGACTAGTTCGTTCTTTAAAAATTTGGGTATGTGATAGAAAGATAGACTGAACGTTACTTTCACTGGTAACGGATCAGGCTAAGGTAAAATTTGTGAGTTCTCTTAATTGAGAAATTCGAATTTTCGGCGAATGTCGTCTTCACAGTATAACCAGATTGCTTGGGGTTATATGGTCAAGTGAAGAAGCGCATACGGTGGATGCCTTGGCAGTCAGAGGCGATGAAAGACGTGGTAGCCTGCGAAAAGCTTCGGGGAGTCGGCAAACAGACTTTGATCCGGAGATGTCTGAATGGGGGAACCCAGCCATCATAAGATGGTTATCTTGTACTGAATACATAGGTGCAAGAAGCGAACCAGGGGAACTGAAACATCTAAGTACCCTGAGGAAAAGAAATCAACCGAGATTCCCTTAGTAGTGGCGAGCGAACGGGGACTAGCCCTTAAGTGGCTTTGAGATTAGCGGAACGCTCTGGAAAGTGCGGCCATAGTGGGTGATAGCCCTGTACGCGAAAATCTCTTGGTCATGAAATCGAGTAGGACGGAGCACGAGAAACTTTGTCTGAATATGGGGGGACCATCCTCCAAGGCTAAATACTACTGACTGACCGATAGTGAACTAGTACCGTGAGGGAAAGGCGAAAAGAACCCCGGAGAGGGGAGTGAAATAGATCCTGAAACCGTATGCGTACAAGCAGTGGGAGCAGACTTTGTTCTGTGACTGCGTACCTTTTGTATAATGGGTCAGCGACTTATTTTCAGTGGCGAGCTTAACCGAATAGGGGAGGCGTAGCGAAAGCGAGTCTTAATAGGGCGTCTAGTCGCTGGGAATAGACCCGAAACCGGGCGATCTATCCATGGGCAGGTTGAAGGTTGGGTAACACTAACTGGAGGACCGAACCGACTACCGTTGAAAAGTTAGCGGATGACCTGTGGATCGGAGTGAAAGGCTAATCAAGCTCGGAGATAGCTGGTTCTCCTCGAAAGCTATTTAGGTAGCGCCTCATGTATCACTGTAGGGGGTAGAGCACTGTTTCGGCTAGGGGGTCATCCCGACTTACCAAACCGATGCAAACTCCGAATACCTACAAGTGCCGAGCATGGGAGACACACGGCGGGTGCTAACGTCCGTCGTGAAAAGGGAAACAACCCAGACCGTCAGCTAAGGTCCCAAAGTTATGGTTAAGTGGGAAACGATGTGGGAAGGCTTAGACAGCTAGGAGGTTGGCTTAGAAGCAGCCACCCTTTAAAGAAAGCGTAATAGCTCACTAGTCGAGTCGGCCTGCGCGGAAGATGTAACGGGGCTCAAACCATACACCGAAGCTACGGGTATCACCTTCGGGTGATGCGGTAGAGGAGCGTTCTGTAAGCCTGTGAAGGTGAGTTGAGAAGCTTGCTGGAGGTATCAGAAGTGCGAATGCTGACATGAGTAACGACAATGGGTGTGAAAAACACCCACGCCGAAAGACCAAGGTTTCCTGCGCAACGTTAATCGACGCAGGGTTAGTCGGTCCCTAAGGCGAGGCTGAAAAGCGTAGTCGATGGAAAACAGGTTAATATTCCTGTACTTCTGGTTATTGCGATGGAGGGACGGAGAAGGCTAGGCCAGCTTGGCGTTGGTTGTCCAAGTTTAAGGTGGTAGGCTGGAATCTTAGGTAAATCCGGGATTCTAAGGCCGAGAGCTGATGACGAGTGTTCTTTTAGAACACGAAGTGGTTGATGCCATGCTTCCAAGAAAAGCTTCTAAGCTTCAGGTAACCAGGAACCGTACCCCAAACCGACACAGGTGGTTGGGTAGAGAATACCAAGGCGCTTGAGAGAACTCGGGTGAAGGAACTAGGCAAAATGGCACCGTAACTTCGGGAGAAGGTGCGCCGGTGAGGGTGAAGGACTTGCTCCGTAAGCTCATGCCGGTCGAAGATACCAGGCCGCTGCGACTGTTTATTAAAAACACAGCACTCTGCAAACACGAAAGTGGACGTATAGGGTGTGACGCCTGCCCGGTGCCGGAAGGTTAATTGATGGGGTTAGCTAACGCGAAGCTCTTGATCGAAGCCCCGGTAAACGGCGGCCGTAACTATAACGGTCCTAAGGTAGCGAAATTCCTTGTCGGGTAAGTTCCGACCTGCACGAATGGCGTAACGATGGCGGCGCTGTCTCCACCCGAGACTCAGTGAAATTGAAATCGCTGTGAAGATGCAGTGTATCCGCGGCTAGACGGAAAGACCCCGTGAACCTTTACTATAGCTTTGCACTGGACTTTGAATTTGCTTGTGTAGGATAGGTGGGAGGCTTTGAAGCGTGGACGCCAGTTCGCGTGGAGCCATCCTTGAAATACCACCCTGGCAACTTTGAGGTTCTAACTCAGGTCCGTTATCCGGATCGAGGACAGTGTATGGTGGGTAGTTTGACTGGGGCGGTCTCCTCCTAAAGAGTAACGGAGGAGTACGAAGGTGCGCTCAGACCGGTCGGAAATCGGTCGTAGAGTATAAAGGCAAAAGCGCGCTTGACTGCGAGACAGACACGTCGAGCAGGTACGAAAGTAGGTCTTAGTGATCCGGTGGTTCTGTATGGAAGGGCCATCGCTCAACGGATAAAAGGTACTCCGGGGATAACAGGCTGATACCGCCCAAGAGTTCATATCGACGGCGGTGTTTGGCACCTCGATGTCGGCTCATCACATCCTGGGGCTGAAGCCGGTCCCAAGGGTATGGCTGTTCGCCATTTAAAGTGGTACGCGAGCTGGGTTTAGAACGTCGTGAGACAGTTCGGTCCCTATCTGCCGTGGACGTTTGAGATTTGAGAGGGGCTGCTCCTAGTACGAGAGGACCGGAGTGGACGAACCTCTGGTGTTCCGGTTGTCACGCCAGTGGCATTGCCGGGTAGCTATGTTCGGGAAAGATAACCGCTGAAAGCATCTAAGCGGGAAACTTGCCTCAAGATGAGATCTCACTGGAACCTTGAGTTCCCTGAAGGGCCGTCGAAGACTACGACGTTGATAGGTTGGGTGTGTAAGCGCTGTGAGGCGTTGAGCTAACCAATACTAATTGCCCGTGAGGCTTGACCATATAACACCCAAGCAATTTGCGTCGAAAGGCCAGATTGCGGTGTGTGAAGACGAAACGAACCGAAAGTTCGACTGCACTTAAAAAAGCAGCACAAACACCGAAAGCTGTCACATACCCAATTTGCTGAAGCGAGGCCACAAGGCCACGACTCAGTACCCGAATTTCTTGACGACCATAGAGCGTTGGAACCACCTGATCCCATCCCGAACTCAGCAGTGAAACGATGCATCGCCGATGGTAGTGTGGGGTTTCCCCATGTGAGAGTAGGTCATCGTCAAGATTAAATTCCGAAACCCCAATTGCGAAAGCAGTTGGGGTTTTGTTTTGCCCGCAGGAAAGTTCGTACAGCATTCACAGACGCCGTCCGGCTGCTACAACCTGCCGACAATGCTAAGGTTCTGCCCTAGCTTTTGTACTTTCCCAAGGAAGCCCTTATGCCGGACGCCCAGTCCCTCAACGCTGCATTCATGGTGGTTCAGAGCAACAGCCTGGACGAACTGCGCAGCCTTGTGATCAGCATCATGCGGCGCTATCCACTAGCTCCCCTGGAAAATGAAATTGCCTTGGTGCAGAGCAACGGTATTGCCCAATGGCTCAAATTGGCTCTGGCCGAAGACCCGCAGGACGAGGATCTGGGCGGCTGCGGTATTGCGGCAGCGATTGATGTGCAACTGCCGGGCAGTTTCATGTGGCAGCTTTACCGCATGGTTCTTGGACGAGAAGAGATTCCGGCCAAATCCCTGCTCGATAAGGCACCGTTAACCTGGCGTCTGATGCGCTTGCTACCCCAGGTGATCGATCGCCCGCATTTCGAGCCGTTACAACGCTTCCTCACCAACGACACTGACTTGCGTAAACGCTATCAACTGTCTGAGCGACTGTCGGATCTCTTCGACCAATATCAGGTATATCGCGCCGACTGGCTCGAAGATTGGGCCGAAGGGCGGCATCAACTGCGAAATGTCAGAGGCGAAGTAAAACCGCTGCCGCCGACCAGTTGCTGGCAAGCGGAGTTGTGGCGTGCATTGCTCGATGACGTGGGCGAACTGGGAATGGCGCAGAGTCGTGCGGGTGTTCACCAGCGATTCATCGAGCGCATCAACAACCTCACCGAGGCCCCGGTGGGGTTGCCCTCGCGAGTGATCGTCTTCGGGATTTCTTCGTTACCAGCACAAGTGCTTGAGGCGCTGGCCGGGCTCGCGCGTTTCAGTCAGGTTCTGCTGTGTGTGCACAACCCCTGCCGCCATCACTGGGCCGACATCGTCGCCGACAAGGATCTGCTGCGCCATCAATACAAGCGGCAATCGCGCAAAAGCGGAATGCCCGTCGTGCTTGATCCTGAAACACTGCATCAACATGCCCATCCGCTGTTGGCAGCATGGGGCAAGCAAGGCCGGGACTACATCAGCCTGCTCGACAGTTATGACGATCCGAATAGCTATCGAGCGGCTTTTCGCGACGGTCGCATAGACCTGTTCAGCGACACCCAGCCACAGAACCTGCTCAATCAACTCCAGGACGACATCCTGGAGTTGCGCCCGCTCAATGAAACTCGTGAACACTGGCCCGCTGTCGACCTGGCTGATGACGAGTCGATACGCTTTCACATTGCCCACAGTGCTCAACGTGAAGTCGAGATATTGCATGACCAGCTCCTCGCGCGCTTCAGTGCCAACCCGGATCTGCGCCCTCGCGATGTGATCGTGATGGTGCCGGATGTCGACAGCTACGCGCCGCATATCCGCGCGGTGTTTGGTCAGCTTGATCGCCACGATCCGCGATTCATACCCTTCACATTGGCCGATCAGGGGCAGCGCGGCCGCGATCCACTGCTGATCGCAGTCGAACACCTGCTCAAGCTTCCCGACAGTCGTTTCCCGGTCAGTGAAATCCTCGACCTGCTCGACGTTCCCGCACTTCGCGCGCGCTTTGGTGTGGAGGAGCGTGACCTGCCAACACTGCACCGCTGGATCGAAGGTGCTGGCGTGCGTTGGGGCATGAACGCCGAGCAGCGAGCGGGTCTGGGTTTACCCGACGAGCTTGAACAAAACAGTTGGCATTTCGGTCTGCGCCGGATGCTCCTGGGCTACGCCGTCGGCAGCGCCAACGCGTGTGAAGGGATTGAACCCTACGATGAGATCGGCGGACTCGACGCCGCCCTCATCGGGCCGCTGGTGGCTTTGCTCGATGCTCTGGAGCTCGCCCATCAGCAGCTCACCCAACCGGCTCAGCCCAAGGAGTGGGGATACCGGTTGCAGGCGCTGATGCAACTGTTCTTCAAGGCTAGTAACGAGCATGACGACTACTTGTTGACCCAACTCGAAGAGCTTCGCGAAACCTGGCTGGAAACGTGTGAGGCTGTAGGTCTGGCGGATGAGCTACCACTGACCGTGGTTCGCGAAGCCTGGCTCGCCGGGCTGGATCAGGGGCGTTTGTCTCAGCGCTTCCTGGCCGGTGCCGTGAATTTTTGTACGCTGATGCCCATGCGCGCCATTCCATTCAAACTGGTCTGCCTGCTGGGAATGAATGACGGCGATTATCCCCGCGCACAGCCTCCGCTGGACTTCGACCTCATGGGCAGCGACTACCGTCCGGGAGATCGTTCGCGGCGTGAAGATGACCGCTATCTTTTGCTCGAAGCACTTTTGTCAGCGCGCAATCAGCTGTACATCAGTTGGGTCGGCCGCAGCATTCGCGACAACAGTGAGCGACCGGCTTCCGTGTTGATCGGCCAGTTGCGCGATCACCTCGCCAGCGGTTGGCGATTGCTCGACGAAAGCGGCGATCTGTTAAGTGCCATGACGCAAGAGCATCCTCTGCAACCGTTCAGTGCACGCTATTTTCATGACGGCGATCACCTTTTCAGCTACGCCAGCGAATGGCAGGTTCTGCATCAGCAGCATGAGTCTCAAAGCGAAGCGCAGTTGCTTACCCCTTATGTACAAGAGGAGCCGTTGAGCCTGGCTTTGCTGCAGGATTTTTTGCGCAACCCGGTTCGACACTTTTTCACCCAGCGCCTCAAGGTCTATTTCGAGGCCGCCGAAGCTCCGCTGGCCGATGAAGAACCCTTCGTACTGGACGCATTGCAGCGTTACACACTCAGCGACAGCCTGCTCGAAGCCGCTCTCAGGCAACCGGACAATGTCGATGAGGCGCTGACTGCCCAGGCACGGCGTCTGCAAAACAGCGGCCTGTTGCCAATGGCCGGGTTCGGTGAGTGCCTGCAACGAGAGTTGATCGAGCCTCTGCCGGATTTGCTGCAGCGTTATCAACAACTGCTGACACTCTGGCCTGGCCCTTTGACCAGTGCGTTACCGGTCAACCTTGAACTGCAGGGGTTACGCCTTGAAGGCTGGCTTGCCGGTTTGCATCAGCGCGCCGACGGTGGCTTGTTGTCGGTCACGACCATCCCCAACAGCATTGGCTCGATCAAAAGCCGTAAATGGCATCGCCTGACCAAACCCTGGGTCAATCATCTGGTGGCCTGCGCCAGCGGACTTTCCCTGAGCACCGCACTGGTGGCCAGCGATGACACCTTGCTGCTTGATCCCATGGAGCCAGATCGCGCCATACGGTTCCTCGGTGATTTGCTCCTCGCCTGGCAGGCGGGTATGCGACAGCCGCTGCCCATCGCAGTTAAGACCGCTTTCGCGTGGCTTTCTCAGACCGACCCGCTGAAGGCAGAAGCTGCGGCACGTAAAACCTATGACGGTGACGGGCAGACCAGCGAAGGTGAGCGCCGCGAGAGTCCGGCGTTGTCACGTCAATTTGCCGATTTCCATGCATTGCTTGCTGACGAGACGTTTTCCGGTTGGTGTGATGCTTTGTACCGCCCCCTGTTTGAAGCGCCCTGGCGTTCGCTATCCACTGAAGGGGCTCGCGCATGAGTACCAAGACTCCCCTCGCCCTGGCATTTCCGCTACAGGGCAGCCAGTTGATCGAAGCCAGTGCCGGTACCGGTAAAACCTTTACCATATCGGCTTTGTATCTGCGGCTTATCCTCGGGCATGGTGACGAGGCGAGCGGATTCGGCCGCGAATTGCTGCCTCCACAGATTCTCGTTGTGACCTTCACCGATGCCGCGACCAAGGAACTGCGTGAGCGCATACGCACGCGTCTGGCTGAGGCCGCTCGATTCTTTCGTGACGAAACGCCAGCGCCCGACGCACTGATCGCCGAATTACGTGATCAGTTCGACGCTCAACAGTGGCCCGGTTGTGCCAACCGCCTCGATGTCGCCGCGCAATGGATGGACGAGGCCGCCGTTTCGACTATCCACAGTTGGTGTCAGCGCATGCTGCGTGAGCATGCGTTCGACAGCGGCAGTTTGTTTACCCAATCCCTGGAAACCGATCACAGCGACTTGCTTGGCGAGGTGTTGCGTGATTACTGGCGGCTGTTCTGTTACCCGATGCAAGGCGATGCCTTGAATTGGGTTCGCAGCAACTGGGGCGGACCTGCGGCATTGATGCCACGCATACGCGGCTTGTTCGCCAGTGAACGCGACAGCGACGAAGGCAAGGCGCCTGCGGAGCTGATCGAAGAATGCCTGCAAGAACGCCGGGCGGCGTTGTTCGAACTGAAAATGCCTTGGCGCCAGTGGGCAGACGAATTGCTCGCCATTTGTCATCAGGGCGTTGCGAGCAAAACCGTCGACGGGCGCAAGATGCAGGCGCGTTACTTCGAACCCTGGTTTGAAAAGCTCAAGGCATGGGCCGAAGACGAGTCCCTGGAGCAACTGGATATCGGCACCGGTTTCACCCGACTGACCCCCGACGGCATGGCCGAAGCGTGGAAAGGTCAGGCCCCGAACCACCCGGGCCTGGATGCCATGCCGAAACTCAAGTCGAGCCTCGATGCATTGCCCACTCCTGATGCCGCTGTGCTGCAACATGCCGCCAAATGGGTAGGCGCACGCTTTGAAGAAGAGAAGCGCCGTCGTGCCGAGATGGGCTTCGACGACATGTTGTTGCGTCTGGATGCCGCGCTGCAATCCGATGGTGGCGAACGTCTCGCGACGTTGATCCGCGAACAGTTCCCGGTCGCGCTGATCGACGAGTTCCAGGACACTGACCCAGTGCAGTACCGAATCTTTGAAAGCATCTATCGCATTGAGGAAAACAGCCCTGACACCGGGCTGTTTCTGATCGGTGATCCGAAGCAGGCGATCTACGCTTTTCGCGGTGCAGACATCTACACCTACCTGCGCGCACGTCAGGCCACCACTGGTCGGCTGCATACGCTGGGCACCAACTTTCGCTCCAGCCACGGCATGGTCAACGCGGTCAATCATGTATTCGCACGCGCCGAGTCCCGAGAGCTGGGTCGCGGTGCGTTTTTGTTCCGCGAGAAAAACGGCGACAACCCGGTACCATTTCTTCCTGTTGAATCTCAAGGTCGCAAAGAGCAGCTGCAAGTTGCCGGGCAAGCTATCGCGGCGTTGAATGTCTGGCACTTGTCCAGCGACCAGCCACTGTCCGGCGTGGTCTATCGCCAGCAATTGGCAGCCGCGTGCGCCAGCGAAATCACCGCGCTACTCAATGGCGGGCAAAGCAATAAAGCGGGGTTCGTGCAGGACGGCAAAGACTTCAGAGGTCTGAGGCCGTCCGACATCGCTATTCTCGTGCGCGACGGCAAAGAGGCGCAGGCCGTGCGCGGTGAACTTGCTGTCCGTGGCGTGCGCAGCGTTTACCTGTCGGACAAGGACTCGGTATTTGCGGCGCAAGAGGCCCACGACCTGTTGTCCTGGCTCAAGGCCTGCGCCGAGCCTGATGTCGAGCGCTCCCTGAAAGCCGCATTGGCCTGTATCACCCTGAACCTGCCATTGGCCGAGCTGGAACGTCTGAACCAGGACGAACTGGTGTGGGAAGCCCGGGTCATGCAATTTCGTGGCTATCGCGAGCTATGGCGCAAACAAGGTGTACTGCCGATGTTGCGCCGCCTCCTGCATGACTTCCATCTGCCGCAAACCTTGATGACACGCAGCGATGGCGAGCGCGTACTGACCAACCTTTTGCATCTGTCGGAATTGATGCAACAAGCGGCTGCGGAACTGGACGGTGAACAAGCGCTGATTCGGCATCTCGGCGAACTGCTGGCAGTGTCCGGTCAGGCTGGCGAAGAGCAGATTCTGCGCCTGGAAAGTGACGAGCAACTGGTCAAGGTCGTGACTATCCACAAGTCAAAGGGACTGGAATATCCATTGGTGTTCCTGCCGTTCATTTGCTCGGCAAAACCCGTTGATGGCAGTCGTCTGCCACTGCATTATCACGACGCCGAGGGCAAGGCTCAGATAAGCCTCAAGCCGACCGCCGAGCTGATTGCGCAAGCGGACGACGAACGCCTGGCCGAAGACTTGCGCTTGCTCTACGTTGCCCTGACGCGCGCGCAGCATGCCTGCTGGTTGGGCGTGACGGATCTCAAACGAGGCAATAACAACAGCTCGGTGCTGCATATTTCGGCGCTGGGTTATCTGCTTGGTGGCGGCGTATCGCTGGGCGAGTCCAGCGAATTGAATCGCTGGTTGCAAGACCTGCAACAAGACTGCCCGGCCATCCACATCAGTGAAATGCCACAACCCACCGACGAGCATTACCAGCCGCCACGCAATGACGCCGTGCTGAGTGCGACGCTGTTGCCCAAGCGCAAGGCCAGCGAAAACTGGTGGATCGCCTCCTACAGCGCATTGCGCATCAGCGACGTATTGAGTGTCGGCAGCGATGAAGCGCCGGACAGCCCGCAGGCACAAAAGCTGTTTGACGACGAACGCCTCGACCCGGACGCGCCGAGAGAAATCATAACCGGCGGCGCCGATATCCACCGCTTTCCACGTGGCCCCAATCCGGGAACGTTTCTTCACGGTTTGCTGGAATGGGCCGGTGACGACGGCTTCGCCGTTTCTCGCGAAGCGCTGGAAGATGCGATTGCCCGGCGCTGCAATTTGCGCGGCTGGGAGGGCTGGATCAATACCCTGAGTGACTGGCTGCAACATTTGCTGCAGTCGCCATTGCCGATTGCAGGTGGGCAGCCGCCAGTTGTTCTGGAGCAACTGAAGCAGTATCGGGTCGAGATGGAGTTCTGGTTCGCCAGCCATAAAGTCGATGTCCTCAAACTGGACGAACTGGTGCGTCAGCACACTCACAGGGGCGTGGCCCGTGTGGCGGCAGAACCGGTGCAGCTCAACGGCATGTTCAAAGGCTTCATCGACCTGACCTTTGAGCACGACGGCCGTTATTACGTGGCTGACTACAAGTCCAACTGGCTTGGCGTGGATGAGCTGGCTTACACCGAACAAGCCATGGAACAGTCGATTCTCGACAACCGCTATGACCTGCAATACGTGCTGTACCTGTTGGCGTTGCATCGCCAGCTCAAGGCACGGCTGCCTGATTACGATTACGACCGGCATGTCGGCGGCGCGTTATATCTGTTCCTGCGCGGCACCCGTGCTGACAGTCGCGGCGTGTATTTTGCTCGTCCGCCCCGTCAGCTGATCGAACGTCTCGACCGAATGTTTCAAGGAAAACCCGAACCCAAGTCCGAACCCGCGTGGGAACAGGGAGTCCTGCTATGAGCCGCACCTTTGCCGATCTGCTCCCCACGCCGCTGGCAGCCGACAGTCTGTCGAGGCTATCGCCCCTGACCAGCGCCGATGACCTGTTGATATTGCTGACCCGTTGGGTCGAGCGTGGCTGGCTGCGTGCGCTGGACAAAGCGTTTGTCGCGTTTCTTCACGAACTTGAGCGCGATACGGATCCGCTGGTGCTGCTCGCGGCTGCCCTGACCAGCCATCAACTTGGTCACGGTCATGTTTGCCTCGATCTGTATGAAACCCTGAAAGCTCCCGACTTCGCTCTGTCGTTGCCCCCCGAAGGTGACGTGCAAGGGGGCGTGTTGTTGCTGCCTTCGCAATTGCTTGAAGCGCTCGAGGGGCCGCACTGGTGCAAGGTTCTTGCGGGCAGCTCATTGGTCGCACTGGCGGCGGATACCCGCGATATCGCACAGCAACGCCCGCTGGTGTTGGCCGGTAAACGTCTGTATCTGCGACGCTACTGGGCCTACGAACGGCGCATCGATTCGGCGTTGCGTCAGCGTCTGCAGCAAGTAGAGCCAACGCCGGACGATCTGCCGCAGCGACTGGATGGACTGTTCGGGTCAGCCAAGGCTGGCGAGGTGATCGACTGGCAAAAACTCGCCTGCGCTCTCGCCACTCGCAGCGCCTTCAGCATTGTTACCGGCGGGCCGGGGACCGGTAAAACCACCACGGTGGTGCGTTTGCTGGCGTTGCTTCAAGCCCCCGCAGTCGCGACCGGTCATCCGCTGCGGATTCGTCTGGCGGCGCCGACAGGCAAGGCTGCGGCGCGGTTGACCGAGTCCATCAGCCAACAAGTGCAGTCACTGGAAGTCAGCGAAGAGGTGCGGGCGAAAATTCCTTGCGACGTCACCACCGTGCATCGTCTGTTGGGCAGTCGTCCCGGCACCCGACACTTCCGACACCATTCCGGTAACCGCCTGCCACTGGATGTGCTGGTGGTCGACGAAGCCTCGATGATCGACCTGGAAATGATGGCCAATCTGCTCGATGCGTTGCCACCCCATGCGCGACTGGTGTTGCTCGGTGACAAGGATCAACTGGCTTCTGTTGAGGCCGGCGCAGTGCTAGGCGATTTGTGCCGGGATGCCGAGGGTGGCTGGTACAACCCGCAGACCCGACAGTGGCTGGAGTCGGTCAGCGGTGAGTCCCTGAAGGACAGTGGCTTGCATGAGGACGTCGAGGGTGCTCACCCACTGGCCCAGCAAGTGGTGATGCTCCGCTACTCGCGGCGTTTCGGCGAGGGTAGCGGGATCGGCCAGCTCGCGCGGCGAGTCAATCAGCAGTTGCCGGGTGAAGCACGTCAGTTACTCTCAGCCGGGCACTACGACGATGTGTATTCGCTGCCGCTCAAGGGTGAGCACGATCAGAAACTGGAGCGGCTGTTGCTGGAAGGGCATGGCGACGGGCCACAAGGCTACCGCCATTACTTGCGCGTGTTGCGCGAGCAGCGTCCATCGTCGGGTAGGCCGCTCGAACATCCGGACTGGATCATTTGGGCCCGCGAAGTCTTGCAGGCGTTCGACACGTTCCAGTTGTTGTGTGCCGTGCGCAAAGGGCCGTGGGGTGTAGAGGGGCTGAATCAACGCATCACCGCCGCGCTGCTCAAAGCACGACTGATCGAAAACGATCAGCAATGGTACGAAGGCCGGCCAGTCCTGATGACGCGCAATGACTACGGTTTGGGCCTGATGAACGGTGATATCGGTATCGCCCTCAAACTGCCCGAGCGCGAAGGGCCAGACGCGGGCAAACCGGTGCTGCGCGTGGCCTTCCCGCGCAACGACGGTCAGGGCGGCGTGCGCTTTGTATTGCCGAGCCGCCTCAACGACGTCGAAACCGTCTACGCCATGACGGTGCACAAATCCCAAGGCTCGGAGTTTGCCCATACGGCGCTGATTCTGCCCGATGCCTTGAACCCGGTGCTGACGAAAGAATTGATCTACACCGGCATTACCCGGGCTAAACATTGGTTCACCTTGATCGAGTCCCGATCCGGCGTGTTTGAAGAAGCAGTGCAGCGCAAGGTCAAACGCCTGAGCGGGCTGATGCTGGAACTGGAGGAGGGGGCATTGCCTCAGGGGTGAAAATCCCGACGATTGGCGGCAATTACTGACCAACCGGTCAGAGGTCGCTGTCTCGCTGGCGTTTCACTGCTGTGCTATCGTTGCGGCATCATTTCGCTACGATCCAAGAGAATCCCTGCATGAAGGTGTCTGTCTGGGCGACAGAGCGCGTAGTTGTCTGCAAGCACGCGTTGCTTGTTGCTCTGCTCTGGATATTGACGGGCGCGGCTGTCGCGCAGCCGCAAGCGCCGACGGGCATGGCCGAACAACGGGCCAAATCTGTCACTCAGGTTGTTCTTGGCATTCTCAGCTACGCGCGCTGGCCGGTGGAGCCTGCGCAGTTGCGCCTGTGCATCGTCGGCCCGACCGAGTACACCGATGATCTGGTCAAAGGCACCACGCAAGCCACTGGCCGACCGGTTACCGTACGTCGCTTGTTGGCCGACAACCCGGCCATCGTCAGCGAGTGCGATGCGGTGTACATCGGCAAACTCACTGCGGATGAACGCACTCGCTTGTTCGCTTCGCTGATTGGTCATCCAGTATTGAGCATCAGCGAAGGTGGCGATCAATGCACGGTCGGCAGCCTGTTCTGTCTGCGTGTTGGCGATGAGCAAGTGTCCTTCGAGGTCAATCTCGACTCCGTTGCCCGCAGCGGCGTGCGCATTCACCCCAGCGTGCTGCAATTGTCGCGTCGCAAACCGGCGGCGCCATGAACCTGTTCAGATCGAATAGCCGCCCAACGCTGGGTTCGGTCATCGGCCGAGGGCATTTGATTGTCGCGCTGGTGGGCGTGGCGATGGCCAGCGTTTCGCTGACGTTTCTCGGCGTACTGGCATTACGGGTGTACGCCGATCACAACCTGCACTTGATCGCCCGATCGATCAGCTACACCGTGGAAGCCGCAGTGGTGTTCAACGACAAGACCGCCGCCAACGAATCGCTGGCGCTGATTGCTTCCTCCGAAGAGGTCGCTGACGCCCAGGTACTGGACAGTCAGGGAAAACTGCTCGCGCATTGGCAACGCCCGGAAAACGGTTTGTTCTCTGAGCTGGAAATGCAGATCACCCGCGCAATCCTGGAAAAACCCATCAGCCTGCCGATCGAGCATCAGGACCGTGAAATCGGTCGTGTACTGCTCACCGGCCATGGTGGCAGCCTGATGCGCTTTCTGCTCAGCGGTCTGGCGGGGATCATCCTCTGCACCGCGATCAGCGCCTGGGTGGCGCTCTACCTGGCGCGTCGCCAGTTACGCGCGATCACCGGTCCTCTGCGCAGTCTGGCCAATGTGGCCCACGCCGCCCGCAGCGAACGAGCGCTGGATCGCCGCGTGCCGCCAGCGCAGATCGCCGAACTCGACAACCTCGGCAATGACTTCAACGCCTTGCTCGATGAACTGGAGTCGTGGCAAACCCATCTGCAAAACGAAAACGAAACCCTCGCTCACCAGGCCAGCCACGACAGCCTGACCGGTCTGCCGAACCGCGCCTTTTTTGAAGGGCGCTTGATCCGCGCGTTGCGCAATGCCGGCAAACACAATGAACGCGTTGCCGTTTTGTTTCTCGACAGCGACCGCTTCAAGGGGATCAACGACAACTTCGGTCACGCTGCGGGTGATGCTGTGCTGGTCGCCGTGGCCAATCGCATTCGCGCGCAATTGCGCGAAGAGGATCTGGTGGCGCGGCTGGGCGGTGACGAGTTCGCCGTGCTGCTCACGCCGCTGCACAAGGTCGAAGACGCCGAGCGCATTGCCGACAAGATCCTCGCCAGTATGGACATGCCCATCGCGCTGCCGGGCGACACCAGTGTCGTGACCTCGCTCAGTATCGGCATCGCGGTTTATCCCGATCATGGTGCCACGCCGGGCGCCTTGCTCGATGCTGCCGATGCGGCGATGTATCAAGCCAAGCGCCTGTCGCGCGGCGCCCAATTCACGGCCGGGGCGGAACTCCCGGTCGATTCCGTTCAAACCAGGAGCTGACTCTCGTGTTCCCACTGTCCATTCGATCTTTTTACGCTGTGCTGTTGATCGCCGTACTGGCCCTGACCGGTTGCCAGACCGCCCCGCAAAAAGGCCTGACCCCGGCGCAAGTCGCCGTTCTCAAACAACAGGGCTTTGAACTGACCGACGAGGGCTGGGAGTTTGGCCTGTCCGGCAAAGTGCTGTTTGGCAGCGACGTCGAAAGCCTGAACCCGCAAAGCACCGAGATCGTCGAGCGCATCGGTAAGGCCCTGCTGGGTGTCGGCATCGAGCGCGTGCGGGTCGATGGCCACACCGACGCATCGGGCAAAGAGACGTACAACCAGCAACTGTCCCTGCGCCGTGCGAAAAGTGTCGCCAACGTGCTGGGCACGGTCGGCATGAAGCAAGAAAACATCCAGCTGCAGGGCCTGGGCAGCAAAGAGCCAGTAGCCTCCAACGATACGGCGGCCGGTCGCACGGAAAACCGCCGGGTGTCGATTGTGGTCAGCGCCGACTAGTCGGCGAACTGCATGTCGCCGGTCTGCCCCATCAGCAGCGCCTGATTACGCTCGGTCACCTCACGGATGTAATCCCATAACAAGGTAATCCGCTTCAACTTGCGCAGATCCTCCCGGCAGTACATCCAGAACTGCCGGGTGATGTCGATGTCCTCCGGCAATACCGGCAGCAGGCGCGGATCCTGCGCGGCGAGGAAGCACGGCAGAATCGCCAGTGAGCGCCCTTGCTGCGCCGCGACGAACTGCGCGATCACGCTGGTGCTGCGCAAGTTGGCGCTGGCGCCCGGCAACACGTTCGCCAGGTACAGCAGCTCCGAGCTGAACGCCAGGTCATCCACATAACTGATGAATTGATGCTTGCCCAAGTCTGCCGGGCGGCGGATCGGTGGGTGTTTGTCGAGATATTCCTGAGTCGCATAGAGCTGCAAACGGTAGTCGCAGAGTTTGCAGCACACGTACGGCCCGTGCTCCGGGCGCTCCAGTGCAATGACGATGTCGGCCTCGCGCTTGGACAGGCTGATGAAGTGCGGCAGCGGCAGGATGTCCACCGAGATCGCCGGGTAAGCGTCGACGAAATGGCTCAGCTGCGGGGTGATGAAAAAACTGCCGAAACCTTCGGTGCAGCCCATGCGCACATGTCCAGAGAGTGCCACACCGGAGCCGGAGACTTGCTCGCAGGCCATGTGCAAGGTGCTTTCGATCGACTCGGCATAACCGAGCAAACGCTGGCCTTCGGTGGTCAGGACGAAGCCGCTGGTCCGTGACTTCTCGAACAGCAAAGTGCCCAATGCCGCTTCCAGCGAACTGATCCGCCGCGACACCGTGGTGTAGTCGACAGCCAGCCGCTTGGCGGCGGTACTGGCCTTGCGGGTGCGGGCGACTTCGAGGAAAAACTTGAGGTCGTCCCAGTTCAGCGAGCCTAGAGAGGTGATGTTTTTTTGCATGATGGACGGGCTTATATGTGCGTTCTTATTAGAAGTTTGCACATCTATACTCCAAAAACAGTCCGACAACCAATTCGCGACACACGCCTCATCTCAAGGCGAACCTTTCGCCTTGGCTCCTACGATAAAAACAAGTTTCGGAGACCAGCATGAACGCATCGCTTACGCCCAACGAAACCACGGTCCACAAGGTCAAGCTGCTGATCAATGGCGAATGGGTCGAGTCGCAGACCACCGAATGGCACGACATCGTCAACCCGGCGACCCAGCAAGTGCTGGCCAAAGTGCCGTTTGCCACCGCCGCTGAAGTCGACGCCGCCGTCAGCGCCGCCCAGCGCGCCTTCCAGACCTGGAAACTGACCCCGATCGGCGCACGCATGCGCATCATGCTCAAGCTGCAAGCGCTGATCCGCGAGCATTCCAAACGCATTGCGGTAGTGCTGAGCGCCGAGCAAGGCAAAACCATTGCCGATGCCGAAGGCGATATTTTCCGCGGCCTGGAAGTGGTCGAGCACGCCTGTTCCATCGGCACGCTGCAAATGGGCGAGTTCGCCGAAAACGTCGCGGGTGGCGTTGATACTTACACCCTGCGTCAGCCGATCGGCGTGTGCGCCGGCATCACGCCGTTCAACTTCCCGGCGATGATTCCGCTGTGGATGTTCCCGATGGCCATCGCCTGCGGCAACACCTTCGTCTTGAAACCTTCGGAACAGGATCCGCTGTCGACCATGTTGCTGGTCGAGCTGGCAATCGAGGCTGGCGTTCCGGCCGGTGTGTTGAACGTGGTTCACGGCGGTAAAGACGTGGTCGATGGCCTGTGCACGCACAAGGACATCAAAGCGGTGTCCTTCGTCGGTTCGACCGCTGTCGGCACCCACGTTTACGACTTGGCCGGCAAACACGGCAAGCGCGTGCAATCAATGATGGGCGCGAAGAACCACGCTGTGGTGCTGGCCGATGCCAATCGCGAACAAGCGCTGAATGCCTTGGTCGGCGCCGGTTTCGGTGCGGCCGGGCAACGTTGCATGGCCACCTCCGTGGTAGTGCTGGTCGGCGCGGCGAAACAATGGCTGCCGGATCTTAAAGCGCTGGCGCAGAAACTCACCGTCAACGCCGGCAGCGAGCCGGGCACTGACGTCGGCCCGGTGATCTCGAAAAAAGCCAAAGCACGAATTCTCGATCTGATCGAAAGCGGCATCAAGGAAGGCGCCAAGCTGGAGCTGGACGGTCGCGACATCAAGGTGCCGGGCTACGAGCAAGGCAACTTTGTCGGCCCGACTCTGTTCTCTGGCGTGACCACCGACATGCAGATCTACACCCAGGAAATCTTCGGCCCGGTGCTGGTGGTACTGGAAGTCGACACCCTCGATCAGGCGATTGCGCTGGTCAACGCCAACCCGTTCGGCAATGGCACCGGCCTGTTCACCCAGAGCGGTGCGGCGGCGCGTAAATTCCAGACTGAAATCGACGTGGGTCAGGTCGGCATCAATATCCCGATTCCAGTGCCGGTGCCATTCTTCAGCTTCACCGGTTCGCGCGGTTCGAAACTCGGCGACCTCGGCCCGTACGGCAAGCAAGTGGTGCAGTTCTACACGCAGACTAAAACGGTCACGGCGCGCTGGTTCGATGACGACAGCGTCAACGACGGCGTGAACACCACCATCAACCTGCGCTGAGGAACTGCCATGAAAATCGCATTTATCGGTCTGGGCAACATGGGCGCGCCGATGGCGCGCAACCTGATCAAGGCTGGCCACTCGCTGAATCTGGTCGATCTGAACAAAGCCGTGCTGGCGGAACTGGAACAACTGGGCGGCAGCATTCGCGCTTCGGCCCGTGAAGCAGCCGAAGACGCCGAACTGGTCATCACCATGCTGCCGGCGGCGGTGCATGTGCGCAGTGTCTGGCTCGGTGAGGACGGTGTGCTGGCTGGCATTCGCCAAGGTGTGCCCGCGGTGGATTGCAGCACCATCGATCCGCAGACGGCCCGCGATGTAGCGGCCGCTGCGGCGAAACAAGGCGTGGCCATGGCTGATGCGCCGGTGTCCGGTGGCACTGGCGGTGCAACTGCCGGGACGTTGACCTTCATGGTCGGCGCCACCCCGGAACTGTTCGCTACGCTGCAACCGGTGCTGGCACAGATGGGCCGCAACATCGTGCATTGCGGTGAAGTCGGCACCGGGCAGATCGCCAAGATCTGCAACAACCTGCTGCTGGCAATCTCGATGGTCGGCGTCAGTGAGGCGATGGCGCTGGGCGATGCACTGGGGATCGACACCTCGGTACTGGCCGCGATCATCAACAGTTCGACCGGGCGTTGCTGGAGTTCGGAGATGTACAACCCGTGGCCGGGAATTGTTGAAACCGCGCCGGCGTCCCGTGGTTATACCGGTGGGTTTGGTGCAGAACTGATGCTCAAGGATCTGGGGCTGGCGACGGAAGCGGCGCGTCAGGCGCATCAACCGGTGGTGCTCGGCGCGGTGGCGCAGCAGCTGTATCAGGCGATGAGTCAGCGTGGTGACGGCGGGAAGGATTTCTCGGCGATCATCAACAGCTATCGCAAGCCTGCAATTGAAGGGCAGCGCTGAACAAACTGTGGGAGCGAGCCTGCTCGCGATGACGGCGGTCGCTTCAACGAGGAAGTGACTGACCGTGCGCTTTCGCGAGCAGACTCGCTCCCACAGGGGATTTTTGGGTATCCGATATTGTTTGCCGGGAAATCACGTCGGGTGATTTCCCGGCTTTTTTGCATCAGGCAAACACGAAATATTTGCGCACGGTCTCGACCACTTCCCACGTGCCTTTCATGCCCGGTTCAACCACGAAGATATCGCCAGCACGCAGGTGAATCGGCGCCATGCCGTCCGGGGTGATCACGCAGTAGCCTTCCTGGAAATGGCAGTACTCCCACTTCACGTATTCAACGCGCCACTTACCCGGCGTGCAGATCCACGTGCCCATGATCTTGCTGCCGTCTTCGCTGGTGTAGGCGTTGAGGTTGACGGTGTGCGGGTCGCCTTCGAGTTTTTCCCATTTGCAGGCGTCGAGTACCGGCAACGGGTGGGTGTCGCGCAGAACGGTAATAGGGGCGGTCGCGGTCATGAGGACTCCGGGCTGTTGGCTATGAACTGAACTCGCACCCTATAGCGCTGCGCGCATGGACAGATGTCTGTGCTCGACATCCGGTTATCCATAAACGCTGCCGCTGTTCTACTGACAGGTGAGTAAACCCTCCGGCAAATTCATTTAACGGCAGTACTGATCTGGAACAACAGTTATGAAGTTATAACTATTTTACTTGTCCGGATTTTGTTTTTTGTACGTCTGTGCTGCTACGGCTTAGTTGCTCACGATATGCCGTCTTCTAGAGCGCGCGGACGCTCCACCATACCCCGTCTTTGTTAAGTAAATATGTCGTTCGACGGTGACGTTCCGCACCAATCAGGTGCGGCGATTGCGGGGTTTTTCAGACTTTTTCCAAGTTGTAAAAAAACCTTGAATAGTTCGTTGACTCTCCCCTTAAGGGCAGAGTTTAGATTTCCGCCGCGTGAGAAGTTGCTGTGGGAAAAGTTACTTTTCATAAGTCGAATTCATGAAGTAGCCACGACATATAGGGAGATAGAAATGAACAATCCATTGGACTTGGAACATGTCATTGCCAGCACTCGCGAGATCCTGGCACAGCTGTTGGTGATGGGCGCGGATGAGATCGATGAGGACAGCAGCATCGTCGAGGATCTGGGTGCCGATTCGCTGGACATCGTCGACTTGAGCTTCCAGTTGGGCCGACAGTATGGCTGCACACTGCCGAAAACCAGCGTGCTGGATCATGCGGTGGCTGTTTGCGGCGACGCCGGTGAGTTCCTCGTCAACGGTCGCATCACGGAAAGCGGCAAAGCCCTGCTTGAGCAAAGCCTGAGTGCCTACACCCCGGATCAGTTGAAGGCCGGTATGCAACCGGCTCAGGTTTTTGCCGCCACCACCGTACGCAACTGGGCCAATCAGTGCCGCAACCTGTTCAACTACCTGCCGGCCACCTGCCCGGATTGCAACGCCCATCAGGCGGTTCTGAACGAGCGCCAACAAGTGGTCTGCGGCGCCTGCAGTGCGCGCCTTGTGCCGGCCGATGGTGATGAAGTGTCCCGTCAATTGGTTGAGCAGTTTGTGACCACTCACGCCAAAGAAGCGGTGTAGGAGTTCTCATGCGGGCACGAGAAGTCTATGTGAGCGGGTTCGGCCTGGTGGCGCCCATGGCGCTGGACGCTGCCACGTTGTTCGAGCGGATTTGCCGGAAGCAATCCTGTGTCCGCGAACATCCCCGGTTCAAGGCGCTGGGATTTCGCAACAGCGCTGCCGGGTTTATCGATGACGCGCAGTGGCAGCAGATCGGTGCCGGTTTCGGCGGTAACGCGGCGCTGCACCCGCGACAAAGTGTGCTGGCGGAGTACGTCGCCCGGCAGGCGCTGGAGCATGCCGGCCTGACACCGGCAGATTTTGCCCACAGTCGCAGCGGTCTGTTTCTGGGCGCCAACAAGTACTGTGCCGACAGCCACGACCTGCATCGTGTCAGCCGTTGCATGAATGAGGCGGGGCGCGTCGACCTCGACCGTCTGTTGGATCATCCGCCATCGCCCGGCGCGATCTTCAACAAACGGGTCGATCAACAAACACAACACCTGGCCGATCGGCTTGGTATCCGCGATCACATCTCGACCCATTCCGATGCCTGTGCCGCGGGCACCATGGCCATCGGCAGTGCTTACCGGGCCATCGAGCGCGGTGAGATCGATCTGGCCATTTGTGGTGCCGTCGAGTTGATGGCCAACGAATTGCCCTACTACATGTTCAACAGTCTCGGCGCGCTCTGTCAGGCCGACTTGCCGGCGAGCGAACAAAGCCGCCCGTTCATGCCTGACCGCAGTGGTTTTGTGCTCAGCGAGGGGGCGGCCATGGTCGTTCTCGAATCCGCTGAACACGCCCAACGACGCAAGGCTGCGCCACTGGGCCGGGTGCTCGGTTACGCGAATGTCTGCGAGGCGCAGAAAATGACCTCCAGCAGCCGGGATGGCAGCAAATACGAGGAATGCATGGAAGCTGCAATCGAAGATGCGGGGCTGCTGCGCAGTGCCGTGCAACACGTCAACACTCACGGCACCTCCACCCAGGCCAACGACAGTTGTGAAGCGCTGGCCTTGCAGCGGTTGTTTGGCGGCTGCCAGGACTTCATGACCTTCACCGCCAACAAATCAGCCGTCGGCCATTCATTGGCCGGCAGCGGCGCAATCGAAGCCGTGCTGTCGCTGATGAGCCTGCGTGACGGTGTGCTGTTACCTACCTTGAATTACGACCCTGAACGTGCCGAATACCCATCGCTGAAGTTTCTGAGCGAGCCGCTTCGCCAGTCGATCAATGTGGTGATGTCCAACTCGTTCGGTTTCGGCGGTATCAACAGTTCGCTGGTTCTGGGAAGGGCATGACATGAACAGAGCCATCTATCTGCACGCCGCTGCTGTCCTGAATACGGCTGGCAGCGAATGTGCCGACTTGCTCGGCACACCGCGTTCTGCACAGCCACTGGCCTTTGATACGCGACGTCTGGCCTTTGCATTGCCGACGCCGCGTCTGGCGAGCGATTTGTTCGATCGCAAGATCCAGCGCAGCGTCGAGCCGCAGGGTTTGCGTCTACTGCATTGCGCAGCACGGCTGGCACCATCGCTGGCGGCGCTGCAAGTGCCCGCCTCGCGCGTTGCGCTGACCGCGGCCATTCCCGAAGTCGACGCACCGAGCCCTTGTTGGGACGCGGTGCAGGCGATCATCGAACAGCCACACAAACAACTCGGCCAATTGTTGGCCAACACGCCGCCCTTGCATGCGCTGACCCTGCTCAACAGCAGCGTAATGGCGTATGTGGCCGAAGCGCTCGATTGCCACGGGCCCATGGGGGGCTTCTGTTCCCAGGACAACGCCGGGCTGGATGCGCTGATCGAAGCCAGCCAGCAGATTGGCGAGCGGCATGCCGACGCCGCGCTGGTGGTCAGCAGCAGTCCGAACCTGACACCGGCCCTGTACCTGCGCGAGCCGGATCAGGCGAACGAGCCGGTTTTCGGTGAGGGCGCCGCGGCGCTGTTGCTGGCGTCAACACCACCCGCGGATACGACACACGTCTTGCGCGTAGCCGGGTTCGCTCGGGGTTACAGCGCGGATCCGCAACGTTCTTTAGCCGTAGGCCAGCGCGTGATCGACCAGGCCTTGAGTCTGGAGAAACTGCGCGTGGGCGACGTCGAACAGGTGGTCGGCAATTGCGCTGACGGGCAGTTGATGAAGTTGCTCGAAGCCTTCCCGCGCGAGATTCGCAGTACCCGCGCCATGACCGGTGAACTGGGCGCCAGCGGCTTGCTGACTGAAGTAGCCCTGACCTTGCACCTCAGTCATGAGACGACAGCGACGCCAGGCTACACGCTGCTTGTCAGCCACACTCGCGCCGGTCACTGGGGCGCGTTGCTGTTGAGCAGTGAAACCATGGAGAAGCACGCATGAGTGCGACACGGATTGTGATCACCGGCATGGGTGCCGTCACCGGTTTCGGTTTCGAATGGCAGACCCTCTGGGAAAAAATGCTCGGCGCCGAACATTGCGTGCGGCCATGGCAGCCGGACGACTTGCAAGAGGCCTCGTTCGCGGTGCGTTATGCAGCGCCCGTCGACATGAGCCTGTTGCCGGAAAAACTCCACAGCCACGCGGCCTGGACCCTGCCACTGGAGAAACGCAGCCGCTTTGGCTGGGTGGCCGCCACGCAAGCCGTCAACGACAGTGGCCTGCAACCGGAGCAATTGCGCGGCGCAGCGGTTCTGTGTGCCTCTGGCGCGCCGCAACACATGCTCGCCGACATGCTCCTGACCGCCGCCCCGGATGGCGCTGCCCCGGGCTGGCAGCACTTGATGCCGCGTGCCGGGCAAGTAAATGCCGATGGCTCGCTGCGTCAGAGCAACGACCGGCTGGCGCGAGTAATCGCCGACGATCTGGGCTGCGAAGGCCCCGTGATCAATATCAGCAGTGCCTGTGCGGGTGCCTCCCAAGCGATCGGTAATGCCTTTCAGATGATCCGTCGTGGCGAAGTCAGCGTAGCGCTGGCCGGCGGGGCCGACTCGGTGCTCAATCTCGACACCATGGCTGCGCTGTACCTGCTCGGCGCCGCTTCGGGAGAGCAACGCTGGGGCGCCGACCTGTGTCGGCCGTTCGATCGTGACCGCAGCGGGCTGATCGCCGGCGAAGGCGGCGGTTTTGTCGTCCTCGAAAGCCTGGAACACGCCTTGGCGCGGGGCGCCACACCCTATGCCGAAGTGCTGGGTTTCGGCAGCAGCCTGGACGCTTATAAAGTCACCGCACCACAACCCGAAGGACGCGGCGCGGCGCTGGCGATGCAGGCCGCACTCGACGACGCCGGGCTACGCCCGCAGCAGATCGATCTGATCAACGCCCACGGCACCTCGACGCCGCTCAACGACGTGGCCGAAACCCTCGCGATCAAAAGTGTGTTTGCCGAGCACAAGCATTATCAAGCCTTGGCTGTCAGTGCCAACAAATCGCAGTTCGGTCACCTGATCGCGGCGGCCGGCGCACCCGAATGCATCGTCACCGCATTGGCCTGCCTGAACGATCTGGTCACGCCCACGGTGAACCTGCACGACGCCGACGAACAGTGTGATCTGGATTATTGCGCCGGTCAGGCCGTCAGTCGTCGCGTGGATTACGCACTGAGCAATTCTTTCGGTTTTGGCGGCCTCAACACCTCGCTGGCCCTTGGCAAATATCGGGAGCACGGACAATGAGCAATGCCTCTGCACGTATCGCCATCACCGGCAGCGGCTGTGTGTTGCCCACCGGCTGGGGTGTCGAGCGTTTCTGGTCGGCAGCCCGCGAAGGTCGCAGCGCGATCTCGGCCTTGCAGTCGCCGCTTTTCCACAGTGAGCGTGTCGTCGCGTTCGGTCACGTCGCTGAGGACGATCATCAACGCAGTCGCCAGGACGTTGCACAAAACCTCCAGCGTTATTGTCCGCCGGCAGTGATCTGGGGCGTCAGCGCCGTGCGTCAGGCACTGGCCGAGGCAGGGCTTGAGCCGGGCCGCGACGACGTACGTTTTGGTCTCTATTGCTGCCAGGGCGGTTACACCCATCCGTCGCTCGCTTCTTACGGCGAACTGTTGCATGAGTGTCAGACCGAGACCGGTGCCGACATGCAGCGTCTGGCCAAACGCGTATTGCAGGAGCGCGCGCTCGACCCGTTTCTGGTCCTCAAAAGCCTCAGCAACGGTTTGCTCGGGGTGGTCAGTCTGGCGTTGAAACTGGAGTGCGAAAGCAACGCTTACATGCAAGGCGTCGCCGGCAATCTGGCGGCGCTACGCGAGGCCTGCGCCGCGCTGCAAAGCGGTCGAGTGGATGCGGCCATTGTGGTCGGCGCCGGCAGTGAACTTGATCCGCTGGCGCTGGCTGCACTGGCCGAGGCTGGCGTGATCAGCACCGACGCTTCGCCAAGTCTGCGCGCTTTTGATCGCCGCGGCCGTGGTGGTATTGCCGGCGAAGGCGCGGCAGCGTTGGTACTGCGCCGCGCCGATGATCTGCCGGCAGGCCCGCAAACCTGCCTGACGGCGCTCTTCGCCCACCCTCGTCTGGATTCGCTGAACCTGCCGGACAAACAAGTGGATCTGCTGATCAGCAGCGCCACTGGCGATCCGCACAAGGATGCCGATCTGGCTCGCACCCTGGCACGAACCGGCGCCGCACACATCACCAGCAGCACAGCACTGACCGGCATGCTCAGCGGTGCGCCCAGCCTGGTTGATCTGATCCTCGCCAGGCAGGCGTTGCAGGCGCAAAGCATTCCGCCGGTCAGTGGTCTGGAACAACCTGTGGATGCGCACCTGCCGTTCGTGATCGGCGGGCCGCGCGATGCCGTGCTGCACGATTGCCTGGTCATGAACCGCGACGACAACGGCTTCAGTGCCGGCTACCAACTCGAATTTCACGCGGCTGACTGACCGTCCGCACGCAACGAAACGCAGCTGATTTTTTACTCAAGGGATAGAACTGTCATGGATTACCGCGATTACGTACGGCCGAAATTCGTTGAATTGATGCAGGCTCTGGGCCTCGAATGTCAGTTCCACAGAGCGCTGGGCAGCAAACTGTTTTACCGCGATCGCCAGGGCGATGAAGTAACCGTCACCGACTTCCTCGGTGGTTATGGCGCCGCGCTGTATGGCCACAACGATCCGCAGTTTGTCGATCAACTCGTCGACCTGTTGCGTGCCGATGTCCCGTTCAACGCGCAGATGTCGGTGCGCGGTGCGGCCGGTCAATTGGGGCGCGAACTCAGTGAAGCGTTCAACCGTGAACTGAACAACAGCGAGCGCTACATTTCGACCTTCTCCAACAGTGGCGCCGAGTCGGTGGAGATCGCCGTCAAGCACGCCGAATACCGTCGTCAGAAAAACCTGCAGACGCAATTCGACGAGCGCGACTTCGCCCTCGCCAATCTGGTTGCCAGCGACAAGGCTTATGTCGAGCTGGACATCGACGATCTCGATTTGCCAGCCGGTCTGCTGCCGCAGAATCTGTCCTGCGTCACCGTGCGCCAAGTGGCCGAAGCGGTGCGTCAGCACAACCTGGCGCAGCTGCATGTCGAGCCGGTGTTCCTGGCTGTGCGCGGCAGCTTCCACGGCAAACTGGTGAACACCGTTCAGTTGACCTATGGCAAGCAGTACCGCAAACCGTTCGCCCGTTTCGGCCTCAACGTCGAGTTCATCGACCCGCAGCAACCTCAGCAATTGCAAGAGCTGCCGGCCCGTCACGTGCGTCACTGGCTGAGCCTGGAATGGAGCGGCGAAACCCTGCAAGTGCGCCGCGAAGCATTCAGCGCGATCACGGCGGTATTGCTCGAGCCGATTCAGGGCGAGGGTGGCATCAACGAGTTCGCCAATGAGTTTTATCTGGGCCTGCGGCGTCTGTGCAACGAACAGCAATGCCCGCTGATCATCGATGAAGTGCAATCGGGTTTCGGCCGCACCGGCACCTTGCTCGGCGCCAGCCATTTCAACTTGCAGGGTGATTACTACTGCCTGTCGAAAGCGCTCGGCGGTGGCTTGATGAAGATTGCCGCGACGGTGATTCGCGCCAGCCACTACGAAAACGATTTCAGCTACATCCACAGTTCGACCTTTGCCGAAGATGATGCGTCCTGCCATATCGCTCTGTCGGCCTTGCGCCGTCTGTTCGAGAACGACAGCGCGATGCTCAAGGACGTGAACAAGAAGGGCGAGTACCTCAAGGCTTCGCTGCTGGAACTCAAAGCGGCCTACCCGGACGTGATCGCCGACGTGCGTGGTCGCGGCTTGCTGCTGGGTTTTGAATTGCACGACCTGACCGGCACCAGTTCGCTGGTTCAGGCTTCGGCGCAGTACAACGATGCGCTGGGCTACATCATTGCCGGCTACCTGCTGCAATTCGAATCCCTGCGCGTGGCGCCTTCGGGCAGCAACGCCAATGTGATTCGTCTGGAACCGCCGGTGTGCATCACCTTCGAAGAAATCGACGGCTTGATCGGCTCCCTGCAGAAAGTCTGCGACATGCTGCGCCGCCGCGATGCTTTCCCGCTGGCCGCCGGTGTGTGTGCCGACAGCATCGCGGACGTGCCAGCGCGCGAGGTCAGCTTCAAGGAGACTGAAACCCGCCCAAAGTCTGACGAGAACGTGCGCGTGGTGGCGCGCGTGGCGTTCATCAACCATTTGATTGATTCGGACATGCTCAGCGACGTCGATCCTTCACTGTCGACCCTCAGCGCTCAACAGAAACGTGAGTTCATCAAGCGCATGGCCCCCGAGCGCCGAGCCGCGCCCATCGGCCCGGTGCAGATCCGCTCGAAACTCGGCACTGCCGTGGAATTCACCCTGTACCCGCTGTGCATGGATTCCGATGCCATGGCGGCGTACATCGCCAGCGGCGATCTGCAAACCATCCGCGAAGAAGTCGGCAACCGCATCAAGGATGCCCGCGCCGATGGTTACAGCGTCGCCGGGCTGGGCATGTATACCTCGATCGTCACCAACAATTGCCAGGCGCTGCAGATCCCCGACATGGCGCTGACTTCCGGTAACGCCCTGACCATCGGCATGGGCCTGGAAGCCATCGAACAAGGCTGCAAGCAGCAAGGCCTTGAGCTGGGCGAGCAGACTGCCGCAGTGGTCGGTGCCGCCGGCAACATCGCCTCGACCTACGCCTCGCTGCTGTCGACCAGCGTCGAGCACCTGATCCTTATCGGTAGCGGCCGCGACGGTTCCTTGCGTCGTCTGGAAAAAACCGCGCAACTGATTTACGCCGAAGCCGCCCGTGCGATTCTCAAGGGTGTCGCCGAGCACGACCGTCTTGCCCGTCGCTTGCAGCAAATCGACGGTATTGATGCGCTGTTGCAGGCCCACGGCAGCAGTGCCGATCTGGGGCTGCGCGTAGCGAAACTGGTCGAAGAACGCTTGGGTGCGAACGCCTTCATCACCGTCAGCAACGATCTTGATGTGCTGAAACAGGCACGCATCGTGCTCTGCGCGGCGAACGCACCGCAGCCGTTTCTCTTTGCCGAGCACTTCGCCGAAAACAGTGTGATCTGCGACATCGCCGTTCCGCTGAACGTTGACCAGAATCTCGCCAGTCAACGTAGCGACGTGCTCTACATGCACGGCGGCATCGTGCAGACGCCGCTGGGTGATGGCCTGGTGAAAAACGTTCGCGCCTATCTCAAGCAAGGTCAGTTGTACGCGTGCATGGCCGAGTCGGTGCTGATGGGCCTGTCCGGGATGAAACAGCACTACTCCTATGGCGACATCAGCCGCGAGCAAGTGCAGCAGATTCGTGCACTGGCGGCGACTCACGGTTTCACCCTCGCGCAGTTCAAAACCGACAACTCGCTTTAAGGAACGGTCATGCCGAATAAAGTAGCAGTGGTGACCGGTGGCAGTCGTGGCATCGGTCGGGCGATTGTCCTGGCCCTGGCCGGGGCGGGTTATCAGATCGCGTTCAGTTACGTGCGCGATGAAGTCGCGGCAATGACCTTGCGCGATGAAGTTCAGGCGTCGGGCATCGATTGCCTGGCGTTGCAGTGCGATGTCAGCAGCGGCGACAGCATCAAGGCGTTTTTCCAGCGGGTCGATCAGCATTTTCAGCGTATCGATCTGTTGGTTAACAACGCCGGCATCACTCGCGATGGTTTGCTGGCGACGATGTCGGCGCGGGATCTGGTCGAGGTGATCCAGACCAACCTGATCGGCACGATGCTCTGCTGTCAGCAGGTGGTGCCGGGCATGTTGCGCCAGCGCAGCGGTTGCATCGTCAACATCAGTTCGGTGGCGGCGCAGAAGCCCGGCAAAGGCCAAAGCAACTATGCCGCTGCCAAGGGCGGGGTCGAATCGTTGACCCGTGCCTTGGCGGTGGAGCTGGCGCCGCGCAACATTCGCGTCAACGCGGTCGCCCCGGGCATCGTCAAGACCGAGATGAGCACGGCGCTGATCGGCAGTCAGGAAGAAGAAATCCAGTCGCGCCTGCTGATCAAACGCTACGCCGAACCTGAAGAAATTGCCGAAGCGGTGCTGTACCTTGCCGATCGCGGTTTGTACCTGACCGGGGAGGTCCTGTCGGTTAACGGCGGGTTGAAAATGCCATGAGCCGGACCATTCTGATCACCGGAGCAGCCAAAGGCATCGGCCGCGCGGTCGCCGAGAACTTTGCCGCCGAGGCTGGCAATCGCCTGATTCTGCTGGATCTCGATCTGGCCGAACTGCAGCGCTGGGTCGATGAGCAACAGGAGCAGATCCAGGCGCGGGTCGAAACCCATGCGGCGAACATTGCCGACCTGCCAGCCATGCAAGCGTTGTTCAAGACACTCGGCTCGCAAGTCGAGTACGTCGACGTGCTGGTCAACAGTGCAGGCATTTGCAACGAGAACGAGCCGGAGGATCTGCACAACTGGCACAAGGTGATTTCGGTCAACCTCAACGGCACGTTCTACGTGACCTCGCTGTGTCTGGCGCTGATGCCCGACCGTGGGCGGATCATCAACATGTCGTCGATCCTCGGCCGTGCCGGCAAGGTGCGCAACACTGCGTACTGCGCGTCCAAGCACGGCATTGTCGGCATGACCAAGGCGCTGGCACTGGATCTCGCTTCGCGGCAAATCACCGTCAATGCGATTCTGCCGGCGTGGATCGATACGCCGATGTTGCAGGGTGAACTGGCGACGCAAGCGGCGATTGCCGGGCTGACCCAGGAGCAGATCGTACGCAACGCGAAGAAGAAACTGCCGATGCGCCGTTTCATCCAGAGCGAAGAAGTGGCGGCGATGGTGCGTTACCTGGCCAGCCCCGAGGCTGGTGGGGTGACTGCCCAGAGTCTGGTGATCGATGGCGGTGTCGGGTTGGGAATGTAACGATGCCTCGATTTCACAACAGTCACATCGTGGGTGCGGTGTGGGCGTGCATGGCTGCGCCTATCGCGATGGCCGAATTGACCGTCGATGATCTCAAGCCCGATTACGCCGACGGTGAAGTCGGCGTGGCCACGGCTGTGCGCCTGCACGGTGACGATCAGGTCACGCAGAAAGCCGTGTATTTCAAGGCCAACCTGGAAGACAACTGGGAGGGCGGTTACTACAAGGCCAAGGGCCGCGTGCGTTACGACGCGCGCTATGACGGCAACAATCCGTACAGCGAACGGGCGCGGGACAAGTACCGTTTCGACGCCGATTGGCGGCACCTCTACGTCGGCCATTCGCTGGGTGACGGCGAAGTGACGGTGGGCTGGCAGCAAGTGGTCTGGGGCCGCGCGGATGAATTGCGTGTGCTCGATCAGATCAACCCGCTGGACTATCGCGACGGTCTGACGCCGCTGCTCGAAGACAGCCGCATCGCCGTGCCCATGGTGCGCTTTGCACAACCGGTGGGCGAGTGGGAACTGGAGGCGCTGTGGATCACTGACTTCGTGAAAAACCAGGCGCCGGTTGAGGGCAGTGAATTTGCCGCGCCACTGTTTGCCGCGCCGGACCCGCAGTATTTTCTGCTCGACTCCAAGCCCGGCTATGACGGCGACAAGGGCTATTCCTATGGCCTGAGCGCCAACGGCCGGATCGGC
Source organism: Pseudomonas sp. P108 (assembly GCF_032613195.1). NCBI lineage: Bacteria > Pseudomonadati > Pseudomonadota > Gammaproteobacteria > Pseudomonadales > Pseudomonadaceae > Pseudomonas > Pseudomonas sp. P108. The sequence continues at coordinate 852,984 of NZ_CP126691.1, forward strand.
GCGGTGGACACCAGTTTTGTTGCCTTGAGCGCCCGTCAGCAAGACCCGGTGTACGCCGTCGAAGGCCTCGCCGATGACGGTCGTACGCGACTGGAACGGCAGTTTCCCCGTTACACCATGGGCGGTGCGGGGCTGGCGATCGACGCCGGGCACAGCATCGTGGTACGCAGCGAGGTCGCGTATTTCGACAACTGGCGCGTGACCAATCCGACCCGCGCCTACGGTGCCGACAGCACGCCCATGGTCAAGTCGCTGCTGGGTGTCGACTACCTGTTGCGCGACTGGCTGATCTCCGCGCAGTGGCAGGAGCAGGTGTTGCTCGACTGGCAGGACGGCATGTTGCAGGACAAACACGAACCGCTGTTCACCCTGTCGGCCGAAGGCACCCATTGGCAGGACCGCCTCAAGAGTCGTCTGGTGGTCGCTGGCTCACCGCCGTTTCAGGACGACGCCTTGCTGCAAGGCATCTTCACCTACAAGCCGGTCGACTACATCAAGCTCGGCTTGGAAGTCGACGTGTTCTTCGGCAGGCCCGAGAAGACTTTCGGCGAGTACAGCAAGCGCGATCAAGTGCGGCTGTCGGCCGGCTATCTGTTCTGACCCATCACGCCTGCCGCTCTCGCGCGCAGGTGCATTCATCCAACGAAAAGGAAGTTGTCATGTTGCCGTTTTTGAAAAGTCTGACCACCGCCGCTTTGATCCTTGGCAGCGCTTGCGCCAGTGCCGCCGAGGCCGGCAATGCCGATGAGATCATCCGTCAGGTGCGCGATCGCAATGACGGGAACAGCTTCATGTCCCAGGTTTCGCTGATCCTGCATGACAAGAAAGGCAATACCCGCGTTCGCGAGTTCACCTACCTGCAAAAGGATTACGCGGACAGCGACAAGTTCAGCATGTACTTTTCCGCGCCGACTGACGTGCGTGACGTTGCCTTCCACATCGAAAACCCGCACGAAACCCTCGGCCTGGAAGACAGCCAGTGGATGTACCTGCCAGTCAGCCGCCAGACCCGCCGCATCTCCACTACCGACAAGCGCGGCTCGTTCATGGGCAGTGAGTATTCGTACGCCGATCTGGACAAGATCCGCGTTAAAGACTATTCGCAGAAACTCGTCGGCGAAGAACAGATCAAGGGCCGCGACTGCTACGTGATCGAGCGCGAACCGGCATCTCCCGAGGTGCTGGCCAAGACCGGTTACAACAAGCTGAAGGTGTGGATCGACAAGCAGAATTTCCTGGTCATGCGTCAGGATTTCTTCGACGTCAAAGGTGTGCTGATCAAGCAGATGCGCACGCAGAAAGTCGCGACCATCGACTCGATCGACAGCATCGTGCTCAGTGAGACTGAGCATTTCATCGACGGCACCCGTTCGGAAATGCGCTTCAACCAGTTGCAGTACAACGTCTCGCTGGAAGATCGCCTGTTCACCCAGACCGCCATCAAGCGCGGGCTGAAAACCGGTGACCTGCCGGAATTTGCCGTGTCTGCCCGCTAAGCGCCGCCCCCGACGACCTGGAACTCTTGATCATGGAAAGATATCTGAATTTCGTCGAGCGCTATGCGCGGGCGATTGTTTTCCTGCTGGTGGCGATTACGGCGTATTTCACCTATACGCTGGGCGCGCTGGTGTCCGACACCAACCCTTATCTGCTCAAGGAAAGCCACCCGGCGCGCAAGACCATCATCGATTTGCAGGGTGAGTTCACCGGCACGTTCGACTCGGTGATGGTGGCGCTGAACAATCCACAGACGGTGTTCAACAAAACCACGCTCAACGCGCTGTTTTCGATGTCGCAGTCGGTGCGCAAGATGATTCTGGCCAACGATGCCGACAAGGAGCAGTTGGCGCAGATCGTGGCCCGGCATCCAGACGACAGCCGTGCGCAGTTGTTGACCCGGGACATTCTCGAGGGTGGCTTTTCGCAGAACGATTACGCCAACGCCAAGGCCTTGCGTGATCATGCCCAGAGCCAGAGCTGGGACGCCCATGATCAGTTGTTCCTGACCTTTCTCGCCGAGCGGATCAACCCGATCCGCGAAATGGCCTCGATGGGCGACCTGGAAAACATCGTCCTGACCGACGACGGTGAGCTGTTGATTCACAAAACCCTGAATGCCTATGACATGGACCCGGCGCTGGTCGAGTCGCAGATCATGGGCAACGAACTGATGGTCGACGGGGTGGTGTCCAAGGACAAGAAAGTCGCGATGCTGGTGGCCGAGCTCGGCACCAAGCAGGACGACGCTCAGGCGCAACTGCGGGCTTATCAGATCGTGCGCGGCATCGTTGCGCAATATCAGGCCGAGCACCCGGAGTACAAGGACGAAATCTTCATTGCCGGTATGCCGATCTTCATCGCCGCGCAGCAGGAAATCATCGACCATGACCTGGCCGTGCTTTTTCCGATCGTGTTTTTGCTGATCACACTGCTGCTGATCTTCTTCTTTCGCAAACCGCTGGGCGTGCTGTTGCCGCTGTTCAACATTCTGTTCTGCACCATCTGGACCTTGGGCCTGATGGCGCTATTGCGCGTGCCGTTCGACCTGCTGACCAGTGTGCTGCCGGTGTTCCTGTTCACCATCTGCTGCTCGGATGCGATCCACGTGATGGCTGAGTATTACGAGCAGAAAAACGCCGGCAAGAGCAATCGCGAGGCCAACCGCGAAACCCAGCGCTTGATGGTGGTGCCGGTGGTGCTGACGACCGTGACGACCATCGCCACGTTCATGATTTCCACCACCAACAACATTGTCAGCATCCGCAATTTCGGCGTGTTCATGTCCATCGGCCTCACCGCGGCGCTGATCATTTCGCTGTTGCTGATTCCGGCGTGGATCTCGATCTGGGGCAAGGATCAGCCGCAGCAAGCCAAGGCTGTCGTGCACCAGGAATCGATCATCTCGCGGTATCTGGTGGCGTTCTGTGCCTGGATGATCCGCTTTCGCAAACCGGTCCTGATGGTCATGCTGCCGCTGCTGGCACTGGCCACGGTGTTCACGTTCCGCGTCGATATCGAAGACTCCGGCATCGCCTACTTCAAGCCGGAAAGCCACATTCGCGTGTCCGATCAGTTCATCAACCACGCCAAAGTGGCGGGGACGGCGCCGGGCTGGATCGCCATCGACAGCAAAGAACCACGCGGCGTGCTGACCACCGAAGTGGTGCAGTTCATCGACAAGCTCGACCACTTCATCAAACAGCAACCGAACGTCAGTTACGGCTATTCCCTGGCCACGTACGTCAAGCGCATGAACCTGGTGCTCAACGACATGAACCCGGATTATCTGCGGGTGCCGAATGCCGTGGAGAAGGTCACGTCAGTCAATGACGACGGGCAGGTCGAGCGTTTTGAAGTACCGGGCAATTCGCTGATCGAGCAGCACGTGATGCTGTTCGAAAACGGTGGCGGTTCGGACCTGAACAACGTGCTCAACGCCGATTTCTCCAAGGCCTTGACCCTGTACACCATGACCTCGTCGGTCGCCAGCGACTATCAGGGCATGCTCGACCGCCTCGATGCCTGGTTGCTGATCAATAAACCGGCCAACCTGGAGGTGACCCACGCCGGCACGCCGTTGATCTGGACGGGCGTACTGCAGGAAATCACTCAGGGCCAGGTGCTGAGTTTTTCCCTGGCCTTGCTGGTCGTCACGTTGATGATGATGTACTGGCTGAAATCGGTACGCTTGGGAGTGCTGGGCATGTTGACCTTGCTGACCACGTCGGTGACGGTCTACGGCTTTATGTTCCTGTTCGGCATCGAGCTGAACATCGGCACGACGCTGGTGACGTTCCTGGTGGTCGGTGTGGTCGATTACGCAGTGCACCTGCTGTCGCGCATCAAGTTGCTGGTGCAGCAGGGCATTGAGATCGACGCGGCTATTTTGCAGGCGATGCACAGCGTCGGCCGTTCGACGGTGATCAACGTGGTGATCTTCTCGGTAGGCTTCATGGCGCTGCTGTTTTCCGACTTCAAGCCGATTGTCGATCTCGGCGCATTGGTGGCGATGGCACTGTTTTCCAGCGGGGTCATGACCATTGTCCTGGTGACGCTGGTATCGCCGTGGTTCTTTGCGGCGATTGCGCCGGTGCATGCGCCGGTTCAAGCGCTGCGCACAGAAGGGGAGGCGGTGCCGGGCTGATTCGCCAACGACCGGGTGCGCCTGCCCTGAGACGGCAGGCGAGCCCGGTCATGCGGCGCAGAAGGGTTTTCAGTTCAGTGTATTGACCGGGTTTTTTTCGCCATAACGGGCAATGCGCTCGAACTGGCATTCCTGGCGCGCATCGTTGAGGTTGCTTTCGAACGCTTCGAGGCCGTCGTGCAATTGCTGCAAATCGCCGATCTGGGTCACCAGTTCGGCTTTTTTTTCGGCAATGGCTCGTTGCGCCATGTCCCACGGGAATTCGTCGCCGCGGTAGTTGTTGAGGATCACCTGCAGCTCTTTGAGCTTGAAGCCCAGTTGCTGGGCGCACTTGATGAACGTCAACACCTCGACACTTTGCTGGCTGTAGATGCGGTATTTACCTTCACGCTTGGGTTCGGGCAACAGGCCGATTTCTTCGTAGTGGCGAATGCTTTTGACAGTGGTGCCCGACAGCTGGGCGGCTTTGCCGATATACATAAAGGTCCGTCTCGATGGTCAAACATAGCTAGCGCAATCAGGCGTCATGCCTGATCGGCGGCGATTATATGTCCAATAGCATCACAAGATTGCAGCTGTGCGTAAAAGACGCGCACAGGCGACGGGCGGGCACCGACAGGAACCCGCAGACGGACTGACGACGGCCACGCGCCGTCAGTGTTTCAGCCGTGTTACGTCAGCAGGCGGCGCTCACGCGGGCTTGCTCCAGCCAGTTTTCGCGCTGTTTCGGTTTGGAGCCTAGAATTGGCCCGAAGGTCAGCGTCTTCAATGGCTTGATCCCGCAGAATTCCAGGGTGGTCTTGCGCATCTGATGCAGCCCCGGCATGCCGTAGACCCATTTGTAATACCAGTACGGCGTGTCCATGGTCACCAGCAGATGCGCAGTGCGGCCCTTGAGCAGCTTGTCCGGGAACGCTTTGCCTTCGCGATACTTGAAGGCAAAACCGGGCAGGAAAATCCGGTCGACAAATCCCTTCAGCAACGCCGGAATCCCGCCCCACCAGATCGGATAGACAAACGTCAGGTGTTCAGCCCAGGTGATGTCGGCCTGGGCTTGCAGCAGATCCGGCTCCAGTGGCTGAATCTTGTTGTAACCCTCGTGCAGAACCGGGTCGAACGCCAGCGCGTCCAGGCGCAACAGGCGGACGTCATGCCCGGCGTCTTTGGCCGCCTGCACGTAGGTCTCACTCAATGCCCCGCAAAAACTGTCGGTGGAGGGGTGACCCAGAATCACGAGCATTCGTTTGCTCATTGTGTGTACTCCTGAAATGAAGCCTGCAGGATAGAGTCTGCCCCTAGCGGTAGAGTCAAGGCATCAGCGCATCGAGCAGGGCACGGGCGTAACCGGGCAGGTGGTCGAAATCCCGCGCGCACAGTTTCAAGGTGCGATTCGCCCAGAGGTCGTCGAGCGGACGGCAGATCAGCGCATGCAGGGGGGCCCAACGCTCGACGGCAACCTTGGGCACGATGGCCAGGCCCGCGCCTCGAGCGACCATGCGCATGACACCGTCAAAGCCATCGGTGCGGATGCGGATGGTCATGCGCTGGCCGATGTGCAGGGCCTGTTCCTCCAGATGAATGGCCAGTGCGCTGATGGCGCTGAGCGTCACGTAGTCATGCGCCAGGGTTTCGCCGAACGTCAGCGAGGCCCGACTCGCCAGGGCATGACCCGGCGGCAAAACCAGCACCAGTGGATCATCGCGAAACGCGCGGGTTTGCAAGCCGCTGGTGTCTACCGCATCAGACACGATGCCCAAGTCTGCCGCGCCCTGACGCAGGGCGTGAGTGATGCGGGCGCTGGGCAGTTCTTGCAGATCGATATCCAGATTGGGATGGTCGCGCAAGAAGTCCGCGAGCACTTCCGGCAGGTATTCGGTGATCGCCGTGGTGTTGCACAGCAAGCGCACCTGACCTTTGACGCCTTGGGCATAATCGGCCAGATCCTGCTGCATGCGTTCGGCCTGTTGCAGAAGGATGCGCGCATGGTGGGCGAGGGCTTTGCCGGCGGGCGTCGGGGTGACGCCACGGCGGCCGCGCTCAAGGAAATCGCTGCCGAGCGAGGCTTCCATGGCGCGGATTCTGGCGCTGGCGGCGGCCAGGGATAAATGGCTGCGGGCGGCGCCGGCGGTGATATTGCCGGTGTCGAGGATGTGCAGATAGAGGCGCAGGTCGGTGAGGTCGAAGTGCATGGTTGGCAGCCTCTGGTTTTTGTGGTGTCTGGGCGGCCCCCTTCGCGAGCAGGCTCGCTCCCACATTGGATGGGTGTCGTACACAAATCCCCTGTGGGAGCGAGCCTGCTCGCGAAGGGGCCAGAAGACTCAATGGAAAAATCAGCCTCTTGCTAAAAGAGAGGCACCCTCAGTATATGGCAGATTTTCAGCCAACCCGGACTGGCGCAGAGTAGCGCCATGAACACACTCACAGATTTCTACCAACACCTCGGTCTAGCCCTGTCCTTGCTGGTCATCACGACCTTCATCCTCGCCGGCCTGATCAAAGGCGTGATCGGCCTCGGCCTGCCCACCGTTGCCATGGGCTTGCTCGGTCTGGCTATGGCGCCGTCGCAGGCAGCCGCACTGCTGATCATTCCGGCAACCCTGACCAATGTCTGGCAACTGGCATTCGGCGGGCATTTGAAAGGACTGATCAAACGCCTCTGGCCGATGCTGCTGATGATCTTTCTCGGCACCGGCGTCGGCACAATGTGGATCGGCATGGCAGGCGGGCAGTGGGTGGTACGCGGACTCGGCGCGGCACTGTTGCTCTACGCGTTGAGCGGCTTGTTTCTGCCAACGCTGAGTGTCAATCCACGTCATGAAGGCTGGCTGGGTCCGGCGTGCGGTTTGATCACGGGTGTAATCACTTCGGCCACCGGCGTCTTCGTGATCCCGGCGGTGCCGTACCTGCAAGCGCTGGGGTTAAATCGCGATCAACTGGTGCAGGCGCTGGGCCTGTCCTTCACCGTTTCAACGTTGGCACTGGCCGCTGGATTGCTCTGGCGCGGCGCCCTCGGTGGTGGCGAACTCACTGCCTCACTGCTGGCGTTGATCCCGGCGGTGCTGGGCATGTTGCTCGGTCAATGGCTGCGCCAGAGGATCAGCGCCCTGCTGTTCAAGCGCGTGTTCTTCATCGGTCTGGGCGCGCTCGGCGCCCATTTATTGATCAGCGGTTAGCCGAGGCCTCGCTGAGCATTTCAATCTGGCGGATATCAAAATCACGCTCCAGATAATCCATGCGTCGCTCAAAGAATGCCTTCATGTGCGGCAGATTCGAGTGCACGTCGAGATGCGCCTGGGACGCCCAGATCTCGTAGAAGATGAACAGCGTCGGATCTTCCTTGTCGCGCAGCATGTGGTACTCGATACAACCCGGCTCAGCGCGACTCGGCTCGACATAGGCACGAAACAGCGCTTCGAAAGCCTCGGCTTTTTCCGGGCGGGTCTTGGCGTGCAGGATAAAACCCAAGCGTTCACTCATCACAACGACTCCTCAAATTCAGAATGCCGCGGATGTTATTGCAACAATCGACGATAGATTCGTGCCTTTTGATCAAATGTATTTTGCGCAATCAGGCCTTATTCCGCGCGAGGCGGATCGTTAACCTGCCGCCATTCCAGTTTCCCTTCTCCATCCAGCCCACTGGCTGCGCCGAGGCTTTCTCATGAAAAAAGTGCTGTTGCTCAATGGCGGTAAAAAATTCGCTCACTCCGACGGTCGCTACAACGCCACCCTGCATGAGGCCGCGCTGAGCGTGCTCGATCGTGGCGGTGTCGATGTGAAAACCACGTTCATCGACGAGGGCTACGACGTTGCCGAAGAGGTGGCGAAATTTCTCTGGGCCGACGTGATCATTTATCAGATGCCTGGCTGGTGGATGGGCGCGCCATGGACGGTGAAAAAGTACCTCGACGAAGTCTTCACCGAAGGCCACGGCAGCCTCTACGCCAGCGATGGCCGCACCCGTTCCGATGCGTCGCAGAAGTACGGCAGCGGTGGCCTGATTCAGGGCAAGCAATACATGCTGTCGCTGACCTGGAATGCACCGCAGCAGGCGTTCGATGACCCGACTGACTTCTTTGAAGCCAAAGGCGTGGATGCGGTGTACTTCCCGTTTCACAAGGCCAATGAATTTTTGGGCATGACCGGGTTGCCGACCTTTTTGTGTGTCGACGTGATGAAACGTCCGAACATCGAGGCTGATGTGGCGCGTTATGAGCAGCATTTGACCGAGGTGTTTGGTCTCAAGGGCTGAATGGTTTCGGGCTACTATCGGTGGTAACAGCAAAAGATCGCAGCCTGCGGCAGCTCCTAAAGAGAGTTGCAGTCATCTGCGATCTTGGCGATTTCAAAGAGGACACCCGTGAAAGCCAGATCCGATGAGTTGCAGATTTTCGTCTGCGTGATCGAATGCGGTTCGATTTCCGCCGCCGCCGAACAGGTCGGGCAAACGCCGTCGGCGGTCAGCCGCACGTTGTCGAAGCTGGAAGCCAAGCTCGACACCACGCTGATCAACCGCACCACGCGGCGCATGGATCTGACCGAGGAGGGCAAGTATTTCTTCGAGCAAGCCAAGCTGATTCTCGATCAGATGGAGCAACTCGAAGAGCGCCTGTCCTCGCGCCAGCAAACCCCATCCGGGCGCTTGCGGATCAATGCCGCATCACCGTTCATGCTCCACGCGGTGGTCCCGTACATCGACGAATTCCGTCGGCTCTATCCGGATATCCAGCTCGAACTCAACAGCAATGACCTGATCATTGACCTGCTGGAACAAAGCACCGACATCGCCATCCGTATCGGCACTCTCGCCGATTCGACGCTGCACGCGCGCTCGCTCGGCTGCAGTCCGCTGCTGATCGTCGCCAGCCCCGCCTACCTGGAAAAACATGGCGCGCCGCAGCAAGTTGCCGATCTGAGCGAACACACCTTGCTTGGCTTCACCCAGAACGAAGGCCTCAATCAATGGCCGCTGCGCTATGTGCACGGCGACCGCTGGCCGATCACCCCGGCGATCAGTGCTTCCAGCGGCGAGACCGTGCGCCATTTGGCGCTGGAAGGGCAGGGCATCGCTTGCCTGTCGCACTTCATGACCATCGATGACATCCGTGCCGGGCGCCTGAAAGTCCTGCTCGGCGAATTCAACAGCGGTTATCGCCAGCCAATCAACGCCGTTTACTACCGTAACTCGCAACTGGCGCTGCGCATTCAATGCTTCCTCGACTTCATCCAGAGCAAACTCGCGGCTTACGCCAGCGCCGACTTCAAGGGCTGATTCGTGACCTCTGCGCAAGAGTGAATTGGGCGGGGACGGGTTTTTCCCCCCGGCTCACGGGCAGATACTCGTCCCATCACTTACTCACGCAGGGAGTTTCTCCATGAACGTATTCGTCACCGGCGCTGCCGGTTTTATCGGCGGCTCGATCGCTACCGGTCTGGTCAAGGCCGGGCATCAAGTCACCGGTCTGGTGCGCAGCGCCGAACAGGCTGAAGAGCTGAAAGCCATCGGGATCACCCCGGTCATCGGCACTCTCGACGACAAAACACTGCTCGCCGAACAGGCCCGCGCTGCCGACGCGGTGATCAACGCCGCCAGCAGCGACCATCGCGGTGCAGTTGAAGCGTTGCTCGATGCCTTGCGCGGTTCCAACAAAGTGTTCCTGCACACCAGCGGTTCGAGCATCGTCGGTGATGCCTCGGGCGGTAAATCCAGCGATGTCATCTACTACGAGGACAATCTGCCGGAGCCGACCGTCGACAAGGCCGCCCGCGTGGCCATCGACAACCTGATCCTCGCGGCGGCGAAGGACGGCGTGAATTCCGCCGTTATCTGCAACACGCTGATCTACGGCCACAGCCTGGGCGTCAATCGCGACAGCGTGCAATTGCCACGACTGCTCAAGCAAGCACGCAAAAGCGGCGTGGTGCGCCACGTCGGTACCGGCCAGAACATCTGGTCCAACGTGCACATCGAAGACGTCGTCGCCCTCTACCTGCTGGCGCTGACCAAGAACGTCCCGGGCACGTTCTACTTTGTCGAAAGCGGCGAAGCGTCGTTCATCGACATGACCACCGCCATGGCCGAAGCGCTGAATCTGGGTCAACCGCAAGACTGGCCGCTGAAAGACGCCGAAGCCGAATGGGGCTACGAAATGGCCAACTACGGCCTCGGCTCCAACAGCCGAGTGCGCGGCGAACACGCCCGCGAACTGCTGGGCTGGGTGCCGAAGCGTACGTCGGTGGTTGAATGGATTCGTAACGAAATGGAGTGAGTCGTCCACCAGCTCCCACAGGTTTTGCGCATTTCTGTCTGGAGGAATGCGATCAAAACTGTGGGAGCGAGCCCGCTCGCGAAAGCGGTTTTTCAGTCGATAGAGATGTTGAATGTGAAGCCGCCTTCGCGAGCAGGCTCGCTCCCACATTGGTTTCTCGTTCACCGAAAAGCCATGTAAATCCCTCCCCCTGATTTTCATTAATCACGACAAGACATACCTATTAGCGACACGCCTTGCCTCTCCACGAAAATTACTTTCATGCGGTTTGAAATCTCGTTCTCGAAATGATTTATGAGTTTCACAACCCATACGAACGTGACCCTTTCGAGGAGTACCGCATGACGCCTTCCTTCGGCTATTGGCTGCTGGTCTATGCCGCCGTCGCCATCATCGCGCTGATCGTGTTGATCGCCCGTTACCGGCTCAATCCGTTCATCGTCATCACCCTGATTTCCATCGGCCTGGCGCTGGTGGCCGGGATGCCGCCGTCGGGTGTGGTGGGGGCGTATGAGGCCGGGGTGGGCAAGACGCTGGGGCATATCGCGCTGGTGGTCGCGCTGGGGACGATGCTCGGCAAGATGATGGCCGAGTCCGGTGGCGCCGAGCAGATGGCGCGCACGCTGATCGACAAGTTTGGCGAGAAGAACGCGCACTGGGCGATGGTCTGCATCGCCTTCCTGGTGGGCCTGCCGTTGTTCTTCGAAGTCGGTTTCGTGTTGCTGGTGCCGATTGCATTCACTGTGGCGCGGCGCGTCGGCGTGTCGATTCTGATGGTCGGTTTGCCGATGGTTGCCGGCCTGTCGGTGGTGCATGCGCTGGTGCCGCCACACCCGGCGGCGATGCTCGCGGTGCAGGCGTATCAGGCGTCGGTCGGGCAGACCTTGCTGTATGCGATTGCCATCGGTATTCCGACCGCGATCATTGCCGGCCCGCTGTACGCCAAATTCATCGTGCCGCGCATTCAATTGCCGGCGGATAACCCGCTGGAAAAGCAATTTCTCGACCGCGAACCGCGCGACAAACTGCCGGGTTTCGGCATCACCATGGCGACCATTCTGTTGCCGGTGGTGTTGATGCTGATCGGTGGCTGGGCCAACCTGATTTCCACGCCGGGCAGCGGCTTCAACCAGTTCCTGTTGTTCATCGGCAACTCGGTGATTGCGCTGCTGCTGGCGACCTTGCTGAGCTTCTGGACGCTCGGCATCGCCCAGGGCTTCAACCGCGAATCTATTCTCAAATTCACCAACGAATGTCTGGCGCCGACTGCCAGTATCACGTTGCTGGTCGGTGCCGGTGGTGGCTTGAACCGCATTCTGGTGGATGCCGGTGTGACCGATCAGATCGTCGGCCTCGCTCATGAGTTTCACTTGTCGCCGCTGATCATGGGGTGGTTGTTTGCTGCGTTGATGCGCATCGCCACGGGTTCGGCAACCGTGGCGATGACCACCGCGTCCGGCGTGGTCGCGCCAGTGGCCATTGGTCTGGGTTATCCACACCCTGAGCTATTGGTGCTGGCGACCGGCGCGGGCTCGGTTATCTTTTCTCACGTCAACGACGGCGGCTTCTGGTTGATCAAGGAATACTTCAACATGACGGTCGCACAGACGTTCAAGACCTGGACCGTGCTCGAGACGCTGATCTCGATAGTCGCGTTCGGCCTGACCGTCGGCCTTTCTTACCTGCTGTAACCGGAGCCCGCCGCCCATGGACATCCTCTACCAGATCCGCGCCCGTCAGGATTCCTTCAGCGCCGGTGAAGGCCGCATCGCCCGTTTGATGCTCGATGACGTTGGTTTCGCCGCCAGCGCCAGCCTCGAAGACCTCGCGCAACGCGCCGAAGTCAGCACCGCCACGCTGTCGCGTTTCGCCCGCACCGTAGGCTGCCGCGACTTGCGTGATCTGCGCCTGCAACTGGCTCAGGCCAGCGGCGTTGGTAGCCGTTTTCTCGACCCGGCGGGCACGCCTGAACAGTCGGCGTTCTATGGGCAGATTGTCGGCGACATCGAAACCACCCTGCGCCAGCATCTGGCCGGATTCGATGAATCACGCTTTGCCGATGCGGTGAAGATGCTCGGCCAGGCACGAATGATTCAAGCCTTCGGCCTGGGCGGTTGCTCGACCCTGTGCAGCGACGAATTGCAGGTACGCCTGGTGCGCCTCGGCTACCCGATTGCGGTGTGTCATGACGCGGTGATGATGCGCGTCACCGCCGCCAGCCTGAATTCCGAGCAAGTGCTCATCGTCTGTTCGCTGACCGGCATCACCCCGGAGTTGCTTGAGACTGTCGAACTGGCACGTAACTATGGCGCGCGCATTCTGGCGATCACCCGCGCCGATTCGCCGCTGGCGCAACTGGCCGACATTGTCCTGCCGCTGCAAGGTGCGGAAACCTCGTTCATCTACAAACCGACGGCGGCGCGCTACGGCATGTTGCTCGCCATCGACGTGCTCGCCACTGAGCTGGCGCTGGCCAATCCTGAAGACAATCAAGAACGTCTGCGGCGGATCAAACTCGCCCTCGACGAATACCGTGGCGGCGACGATCACCTGCCGCTGGGAGACTGACATGCTGTACGACACCCTGATTCGCAATGCCCTGATCATCGATGGCAGCAACGTGCCCGGCTACAAGGCCGACGTGGCGATTCGCGATGGCCGCATCGAGCGTATCGGCGACTTGCACGATGCCACCGCCAGCGAGGAAATCGACGCCGCCGGTCGCGTGCTGGCGCCCGGTTTTATCGACGTGCATACCCACGACGACACCGTGGTGATTCGTCAGCCAGAGATGCTGCCCAAGCTCAGCCAGGGCGTGACCACCGTGATTGTGGGCAACTGCGGGATCAGCGCCTCGCCCGTGACATTGAAGGGCAATCCGCCCGACCCGATGAACCTGCTCGGCACAGCGGCGGCATTCGTTTATCCACGTTTCAGCGATTACCGCGCGGCGGTGGAAGCGGCCAATACCACGCTGAACGTGGCGGCACTGATCGGCCACACGGCGCTGCGCAGCAATCATCTGGATGATTTGTTCCGCACCGCGACGCCAGAAGAAATCGCGGCGATGCGCGAACAGTTACGCGAAAGCCTTGAGGCTGGTGCGTTGGGTTTATCCACAGGTCTGGCGTACGCCAGCGCCTACAACGCATCCACCGATGAGGTGATGCAACTGACCGAAGAACTCACGGCCTTTGGCGCGGTGTATACCACCCATTTGCGCAGCGAATTTGCCCCGGTTCTGGAAGCGATGGATGAGGCTTTTCAAATCGGTCGACATGCGAAATCGCCAGTGATCATTTCCCACCTCAAATGTGCCGGTGTCGGTAACTGGGGGCGCAGTCCCGAGCTGCTTGCATCATTGGAAGAGGCCGCGAAAACCCACCCGGTCGGCTGCGATTGCTACCCGTATGCGGCGAGTTCTTCGACGCTGGATCTGAAGCAAGTCACCGATGCGCATCGCATCACCATCACCTGGTCGACGCCGCACCCGGAAGTCAGCGGTCGCGACCTGATCGACATCGCTGCCGAATGGAATCTGCCGCTGCTCGATGCCGCCAAACGCCTGCAACCGGCCGGCGCGGTGTACTACGGCATGGACGAGGCGGATGTACGAAGAATCCTCGCCCATCCGTTATCGATGGTCGGCTCTGACGGACTGCCCGAAGATCCGTTCCCGCATCCGCGCCTGTGGGGTGCTTTCCCACGGGTTCTCGGACATTTCAGTCGCGATGTCGGGCTGTTTCCGCTGCACACCGCCGTGCACAAGATGACCGGACTGTCGGCGGCGCGATTCGGGCTGAAAGAGCGCGGTGAGATTCGTGAAGGTTATTGGGCGGATCTGGTGTTGTTCGATCCGGCGACCGTGCGTGATGTAGCCGACTTCCACGACCCGCAACGTGCGGCGCAGGGCATCGATGGCGTGTGGATCAACGGTGTTTTGAGTTATCGCGATGGGCAGGCGAATGGTCGCAGGGAAGGGCGCTTTCTCGCGCGACAGGGTGATCTGCGCGACAATTTTCACTGAGGTTTCGCGGACTGCGTCACAGTGATGGCACATTGCGACTAAAGAAAGTCATCAACAGGCCGAATTGCTGACATCCACCCCGTCTACACTGTGGGGCCAATCAGTCAGGGAGCACCCCATGAGCTTCGGCAAAACCACCCCGATCCTGCGGATCTTCGATGAAGCCAAAGCTGTCGAGTTCTACGTCGATTTTCTGGGTTTCAAGATCGACTGGCAGCATCGCTTCGAGGCGAATTTTCCGTTGTATCTGCAGGTGTCGCGTGGTGAATGTGTGCTGCATTTGTCCGAGCATCATGGCGATGCGTGCCCGGGTTCGGCGCTGCGTATCGAGACGGACGAGCTGGAGGCGTTTCAGCAGCAGTTGGTGGCCAAGGATTACAAGTTCTCCCACCCGGGTATTCAGGCGATGCCGTGGGGGAGTCAGGACATGACGATCGTTGATCCGTTTGGTAATCGGTTGGTGTTTACCAACGCGATCAGCCTCTGAAGCGAAAAGCCCCTCACCCTAGCCCTCTCCCAGAGGGAGAGGGGACTGACCGAGTTGTCTGACGCTATGCACCGACCTGAAAGATCTGCAGCGATTATGGATTCACAGCAGCACTTTCAGGTCGGTGTATTTAGCGAACATCCCACTGTTGGCCCCTCACCCTAGCCCTCTCCCAGAGGGAGAGGGGACTGACCGAGTTGTCTGGCGCTATCCACCGACCTGCAAGACCGGGTCGATTATGGATTCACCGCAGCACTTTCAGGTCGGCGTATCAAATCAATATCCCCCGTTCGGCCCCCTCTCCCTCCGGGAGAGGGCTGGGGTGAGGGAAAATGACACACCACAAAAAGAAGCCCGCCATCCAACCCATCCAGTTGGGCAGCGGGCTTTTTCGTTACTCGGTCGGCACTAACCTGTCCAACACGCGATTGACGGCCATTTCCGCCACCATCACCACTTGCGCAATGCCCTGCAGGGTTTTGCGGTGAGTGCCTTCAACCTGCGCGGCATGGTTGTTGAGCATGACCGTCGCCGAACCGAGGGTTTCGCTGGCGTCGGCCAGCAGGGATTCGGTGTCGGCATTGGGGTTGGCCATGTACAGCGTGTTGGGAGTGTAGGGCGTAGCCATGAGGTCGGCGTTCGTCGGACCGAGATAATGGTCGAGCGCGCGCTCGCCGGCTTCGTGGAATTTCTTTGAGTCGGGGGATTCGTAGGGGGAGGCCGGGTCAGTGGCCGGCGGGTTTGGCGTTATCTTGAACATAGCTGTGTTCCCTTTGTTGAGCGGCCACCCTTTGGCTACTAAACGAAAGGGTGGCAGCTGTACGCAGGTTAGTAGACCGGGGAACTCAGCTAAGCCGGCGCGCCGAAGCGCCCTGCGTACAGCCACCATCAAGCTCAGATACGCGAGTACCTGTGATGAATGTACGACCAGCAGAATTACCACCGGGCTACTAAACCCGATCACTGGGAATCAGTGACGCAATCAAGTTACGCAGCATGCTCAGGGCGCACAAGCCGGCGGATTCTGGCTTAGGCGTAGGTTACGGCGCAAGGATTTGTGGGCTGTTTCGCGTAACGCTGAGTGTCTTTAAACACCGTTGGTGCGGGATGTTTATTGCGCTCAAGTATCGAAGATTTACCTGTAGGAATTGGGTGCGGCAACTGGCGCATTCGCGAGCAGGCTCGCTCCCACAGTTGATCTCGGTTGCTCACAAAGTTGATGTTCACCGACGACCCAATGTGGGAGCGAGCCTGCTCGCGAAGAGGCCGGAACAATCACCCGCGATGCATCTGCCGAAACTCCCCCGGCGGCATCCCCCGCCGACTCTTGAACGTGCGATGAAACGACCTCGGTTCGGTAAACCCCAGATACTGCGCAATGTCCTGAATCGGCAGCGCGCTGTTGAGCAAATAATGCTCAGCCAGTTCCTGGCGCAGGTCATCGAGAATCTGCTGATACGACGTCCCCGCCTGATGCAACTGCCGCTGCAACGTACGCACTGAAACGGCTAGCTGCTCGGCGACTTGCTCCTTGCGCGGCAGACCTTCCTTGAGCAACTGCCGCAGAATGTTTTTCACCTGCTGTTCCAGCGACGCATCCTCCAGCGTCGCCATCAATCCCATCGCGTGTTCTTCCAGCGTGCGCAGTAACTGCGCATCCGCCTGACGCAACGGCAACTGCAAATACGCCAGCGGCACGACCAGCGCCGAATACGGCTGATCAAACAGCACCGGGCAATCGAAAAACGCTTCGTACTGCGCCGGTGTGGCCTCGGCCGGGCAGGAATGTTCCAGCCAGACCCCGGCCGGCGACATCTGTGTATCGGCAATCCAGCGTGCATAGTGCAGCCACGACCCCATCACGTTTTCCACCAGATGCCGACGAATTCGCGGGCGCTGATAGCGACAGGTCCAGATCAGATGCACATGGCCGTCCTGCACCTCGGCGCGGCTGACGCCCATGTCCCCCACCAGTTTCTCGAACGGCATGATCCGGCTCATCGCATCGCCCAGCGTCGCGCAGTTCATGGTGATGTAACCGAGCACGCTCCACGAATTGGGCAGGACGAAATTCGCCGCGTTGAGCCCGAACAACGGATCGCCCGAGTGCTCGCAGAAATAATCCAGCAAGCGTTCATGCGCCTCACCGGGCAAACGCAGGGTGTTGTCGCTCAACTGCTGCGCCTGTAAACCCGCCGCCGCCAACGCCGGCTCGATAGCCATGCCCAAGTGTTCGGCATGGCGCAGGTACTTGAGCAGCGGCGGAACCGAGGTGAAGCCAAGCGATTGCATGATCCCATTCCTTTGATCAATGGCGGCGGAGGCGGACGAATAGCCTGAAAGGTAATTTGAAACCCCGACTAAAGTAAATGGCTGACGCTTGCGCGACGTTTGACTCAATTGGCTACACGAACTGGCCGGATGCGACCGTGACACTTTGCGGCCGCTGGCTAGTATGGAGGCCTGAAATATCACTGATCTGACGGTTAGAAGGACACACGCATGCGACGCTGGAACGGCTGGGGAGATGCAACCACGGTGGTCGAACTGCCGGCCCAGGGCGCGGAGTTTCTTCATGAGCGACTGGGTGAGGGGCGCGCGCTGCCCGATGCCACACTGGAGACCGCATTGACCCGCGTGTCGGCTTCGCGATTGCCGGCGCACAGCTTGTACAGCGTCGATGCGCATGACCGTTTGTTGCATGCGCGGGGCCAGAGCCTGCCGGACTGGCTGGCGTTGCGCGAAGGTGCGCTGGGCAATTATCCGGATGCTGTGGCGTTCCCCGAGACCGCTGAACATATTCGCCAATTGCTGGCGCTCGCTCACGAACAGGACCTGTGCCTTATCCCCTATGGCGGCGGCACATCGGTGGCCGGCCACATCAATCCACCGGATTCGGCGCGGCCGGTGGTGACGGTTTCGCTGGCGCGGATGAATCGCCTGATCGACCTCGACGAACAGAGCCTGCTGGCGACGTTTGGTCCCGGTGCGAGTGGGCCGCAGGTGGAAAGTCAGTTGCGTGCGCGGGGCTACACGCTGGGGCATTTCCCGCAGTCGTGGGAGCTGTCGACGTTGGGCGGTTGGGTGGCCAGCCGTTCCAGCGGTCAGCAGTCGTTGCGCTATGGCCGGATCGAGCAATTGTTTGCGGGCGGAACCTTGGAAACCTTTGCCGGACCTTTGGAAATTCCAACGTTCCCGGCCTCAGCGGCAGGCCCAGATCTGCGCGAAGTGGTGCTCGGTTGCGAGGGACGTTTCGGGATCATTTCCGAGGTCAAGGTGCGGGTCAGCGCCTTGCCCGCCGATGAGCGTTTCTACGGTGTGTTTCTACCTGATTGGCCGCAGGCACTCAGCGCCATCCGCCAATTGGCTCAGGCGCGCGTACCGCTGTCGATGCTGCGCCTGTCCAACGCCGTGGAAACCGAAACGCAACTGGCGCTGGCCGGTCATCCGCAACAAATCGCCTGGCTGGAAAAGTACCTGAACCTGCGCGGCGCAGGCTCGGGCAAATGCCTGCTGACCTTCGGCGTAACCGGCAATCGTCGACAAAACGCACTGTCGCTGAAACAGGCACGACAACACCTCAAAGCCTTCGGCGGCGTCTTCACCGGCACCTTGCTCGGCAAGAAGTGGGCGCAGAACCGTTTCCGTTTTCCTTACCTGCGCGAGAACCTGTGGAATGCCGGTTACGTGGTCGACACCCTCGAAACCGCTACCGACTGGAGCAATGTCGACAACCTGCTCAACCTCATCGAAAACAGCCTGCGCGAGGCCTTGGCCGCCGAGGGCGAACGCGTGCATGTGTTCACCCACCTGTCCCACGTCTACGGCGAAGGTTCGAGCATCTACACCACTTACGTGTTTCGCCCGGCGGCTGACTATCCGGCGACGCTGGCGCGCTGGAAAGCGCTCAAACAGGCGGCCAGCCAGACCATCGTCGACAACCACGGCACCATCAGTCACCAGCACGGCGTCGGCAAGGATCACGCGCCGTACCTGCTGCGCGAGAAGGGCGCATTGGCGATGGATGCCTTGCAGGCGCTGAGCAAACACTTCGATCCGGCCGGGCGCCTCAACCCCGGCACGCTGTTGCCGGAATGACGGCCATGAGTCAGGACTGGAACGCCGCGTGGCGCCAGCAGATTCTGCCGACGCTGGCCGAGGAAACCTGGGATCTGATCGTCATCGGCGGCGGCATCAGCGGCGCTGGCATTCTGCGTGAAGCCGCGCGCCGAGGTTGGCGCTGCCTGTTGCTGGAGCAGCGCGACTTTGCCTGGGGCACCTCCAGCCGATCATCGAAAATGGTCCATGGCGGTTTGCGTTATATCGCCAAGGGCCAGTGGCGCCTGACCCGCGACTCGGTGCGCGAGCGCCAGCGCTTGCTTGACGAAGTCCCGGGACTGGTCGAGCCGATGAGTTTCATGATGCCGCACTATCGCGGCGGCTTTCCCGGACCTCGGGTGTTGGGTGGTTTGCTGAGCGTTTATGACGCCTTGGCCGGGCGTCGCAGCCATCGTTTTCATGATGCGCAACAGCTTCGATATCTGGCACCTGGGGTGAAGGAAATCGACTTGCTCGGCGGCACCAGTTTTGTCGATGCGCTGACCGATGATGCGCGGCTGGTGATGCGTGTGTTGAGCGAAGCGCGGGCCGATGGCGCTGTCGTGGTCAATGGCGTTCGCGTCGAACATTTGCTGCGAGAAAACGGCCGTGTTTGCGGCGTTCAGATCGAAGATTGCGAGGCGGGCACAACCCTGAAATTGTGCTGCGACGTGCTCGCCGTGGCGACTGGCGCGTGGGCTGAACGCCTGCGGCCGATGGAGGCACCACGGCAATTGCGGCCGTTGCGCGGCAGTCATTTGTTGCTGCCGGGGTGGCGTTTGCCGGTGGCGCAGGCGTTCACGTTTCTGCATGAGCGCGACCGGCGTCCGGTGTTCGTTTTCCCATGGGAGGGCGCGACAGTGGTCGGCACCACGGACCTCGATCACCGTGAGGATCTGGATCAGAGCGCGAGCATCAGCGGCGAAGAGCTCGACTACCTGCTGGCCGCCTGCACGCAACAATTTCCCGGCGCGCAAGTGAGTGCTTCGGATGTGCTGTCGACATGGTCCGGCGTGCGTCCGGTGGTCGGCAGTGCAGCGGGTAATCATCAAGACAAACCCTCGAACGAAACCCGTGAACATGTGCTGTGGCAGGAGCCCGGTTGCGTGACCCTGGCCGGCGGCAAGCTGACCACGTTTCGTCCACAAGCCATCGAAGTGCTAAAGGCCTGCGCGGCCATGCTCGAACGTCCGTTGGTCGATGACGCCGCGCCGGTGTTTGCCGCTGTCCCTGCGCTGGCGATTCCAGAGTTGAGCAGCCATCAATGGCGACGTCTCGCCGGGCGACATGGGCGCGACTTGCCAAGGCTGGCGCAACTGCTCAGGGAGATCGGTCATGACACGGTCGGCGCTACAGATACGCTGTGGGCCGAACTGGCCTTCGCCTGTGAGACGGAAATGATCCTACACCTCGACGATCTGCTCCTGCGCCGCACGCGTCTCGGTCTGCTGTTGCCGCGCGGTGGCGAAGACTATTTCGCCGCCATCCGCCAACTCTGTCAGCCACGACTGACCTGGAGCGACGAACACTGGCAGCAGGAAGAACAGCGTTATCAGGCGTTGTGGCAATGCCATCACGGTTTGCCGGATGCCACGCCTTGATGCCCCTTGAAGAGAGCTCCATGGATAACCACCCGAACAAGCGTTACCTGCTGGCGATCGACAACGGCACCCAGAGCGTGCGCGCGCTGCTCTTCGATCTGCAGGGCAATCTGCTCGGCAAAGGCAAGGTCGAACTGCAAGCGTACTACTCGACGCAACCGGGCTGGGCCGAGCAGGATCCGGAGTATTACTGGGCGAAACTCGGCGAGGCATGTCAGCAGGTCTGGGCGCAGACTGGCATCGACCGTTCGCAGATTGCCGGCGTTTCCCTGACCACTCAGCGCGGCACGGTGATCAACGTCGATGCCGAGGGCAAACCGCTGCGCCCGGCAATTCTGTGGCTCGATCAACGGCAGAGCGAGGTCGAGGGCGGGATCAAAGGACCGTGGGGCTGGTTGCTCAAACTGGTCGGCGCGCAGGGTACGGTGGATTATTTTCGCGCTCAGGCTGAGGCTAACTGGATAGCAAAACACCAACCTGAAGTGTGGGGGGCGACTGACAAATTTTTGCTGCTGTCGGGGTTTCTTACTCATCGACTCTGCGGGCGTTTTGTCGACTCCGTAGGCTGCTGCGTCGGCTATCTGCCGTTCGATTTCAAACGGCTGAAATGGGCCGCGCCGAGTGACTGGAAATGGCAGGCGCTGGCGGTGCGTCCCGAGCAATTGCCGAGCCTGCACAAACCCGGTGAAACCCTCGGCTACATCACCGCTGAAGCCGCTCGCCACACCGGCATTCCCGAAGGCTTGCCGCTGATTGCTGCAGGCGCTGACAAGGCGTGTGAAGTGGTCGGTGCCGGCGTGGTCGATGCGAGCACGGTGTGCCTGTCTTACGGCACCACGGCAACGATCACCAGCACCCGCTCGCGCTATCTGGAAATCGTTCCGTTGATCCCGCCGTACCCCTCGGCAGTGCCGGATCAATACAACTGCGAGGTGATGATTTATCGCGGTTACTGGATGGTCAGCTGGTTCAAGAACGAGTTCGGTCTGCGTGAGATGCAGCAGGCCAAAGAGCAGGGCGTCGAGCCGGAGCAACTATTCGATGCATTGGTCAACGCGGTGCCGCCCGGCTCGATGGGTTTGATGCTGCAACCGTACTGGTCGCCGGGGATTCGTGAGCCGGGTGTTGAGGCGAAAGGCGCGATGATTGGCTTCGGCGATGTGCACACTCGCGCGCATATTTACCGGGCGATTCTTGAGGGATTGGCGTATGCGTTGCGTCAGGGCATGGAGAATATCGAGCGGCGTTCGAAGGTCTCGGTCAAGCGTTTGCGCGTGGCCGGTGGTGGTTCGCAGAGTGATGCGGCGATGCAGCTGACGGCGAATATTTTCGGCCTGCCGGCGGAGCGTCCGCATGTGTATGAGGCGTCCGGTCTGGGCGCGGCGATTTGCTGTGCGGTGGGGTTGGGACTGCACGCGGATTTCCCCACGGCCATCGCGGCGATGACTCGGGTGGGCGCGGTGTTCACCCCGCAGCCCGAGGCGCAGAAAATCTATGAGCAACTGTACAAAGAGGTCTACCTGCGCATGTACCGCCAGCTTAAACCGCTGTACCAGAGCATCCGCAAAATCACCGGTTACCCCGCTTAGCTGACCACCACAAATCCCTTGTAGGAGTGAGCCTGCTCGCGATAGCGGAGGGTCAGTCAGCATCTATTTGACTGACACACCGCTATCGCGAGCAGGCTCACTCCTACAGGGGACGGTGGTGTTTTTGATATCGGGTAATTGGCGCCATCGGAGACTTTTTCTGGTGAGATCGGACAGTGTCAGCGGCGGGGTCGGTTGTTAGGCTCATCCCCCACGGCACCGCCAATAAGAACCAGAAGCAATGAAACTGACTTCCCTCCTCTTGCTGCTTTGTGCAACGGCCCCGAGCGCCTGGGGCTGGTCGAACCATACGGTGGGCAGCTATCTGGCATTGCAGGAACTGCCGGCGTTGCGCGATACGCCAGCGGTTGCAGTCGAGCCACTGGAGCAGTTTCTCACTGAGCAATACCCGGCCGTGCTGGCGCTGTTGGAGCAACAGGAAAGCTTTGCCCGCGAGCACTTCGCGCAATACCCACCACGCCCCGATAACCTGAAATTGCCAGCGGTGCCCAGTGACAATCTGCGCCACGACTTTCTCACGGCACTGCGCATCAATCCCGAGATTTACCTGGCGATGGTCATCCAGCCATTGCCCGGCAAAGACCTGCCCGAACGTGAGCATTTGCAGGCCAATCAGGTCATGGTCGAGCAAACCCTTTCGCCGTGGAATCGCCAACGCTTCATCGTGGTCGCCGATCATGAAAAAGTCGCTCCGCTGGCCATACTCGCCAGCGCCGCCGACGAGCCGGATTACGGTCACGACATCAACTTGTTCAGCGACAACCCAGGCAACGTCGGCGCGGTCTATGGCTTCGGCCCGCAACCGTTCGGTGATGCGCGTTTCCAGTACAGCTCGCAGGCGCCGTTTCATATGGGCTTCTTCCATGAAAGCGCGGTGGTGTACGCCGCTGCCGGTTTCCTTGAGCGCAGTTGGCTGGACTGGCGCGCCTATCAATACATGGGCCTGGCGCGACTGGCGTTTGCCAGCGGTCATCCGTATTGGGGTTATCGCTTTCTTGGCTGGGGCCTGCACCACATTCAGGACCTGACCCAGCCGTATCACGCCAAGCCCTTGCCGGGCGTCGACCTCGCCAGTCTTCTGCTGCTTGAAGGCAAGGCGCTGGCCGGTTTCGCCGCCGACAAACAAGCCTCGATCGAACGCGTCGCCACTCGACATATGGAAGTGGAAAAGTACCAATCGACCTGGCTGCGCCGCGTGCTACGCACCGGTCAGGCGCATCCGATGCTCGCGGCTTACGCCGACGTGGCTCAGGACAAAAGCTACCCGCCGTACTCGGTCGACTACCTGCGCGAAGTGGTCAGTGCCGAGTCGGTCAACGACTCCGCCGCCTTCGACGAAGCCATCGGCCAGTGGCTGGAAACAGCGCCCGTCAGCAGTGATTTCAGCAGCGGCAATCAACTGCAACGAGAAGATTTCGACCACCCGGCACTCAACCAGCAGTTGTTCAAGTTGCTCGGGCATTTCGGCGCGCACAGCCGGATTTACGTCAGCGCCGGATTGGCGCCGTAGCGTGGCAACGTACACCAAAACAATAAAAACACAGGGAAGGAGGAACACATGATCAACACTCGATTGCGCCTGACGGGCGCCGCGCTCCCCGGTGTCGGCCTGGCCGGGTTGCTGCAACTGTGCGCAGTCGATGCGGCGCACGCGGTGGAATTCAGCTTCATGGACAAGCAGGTCACCGGCTCCCTCGACACGACCTTGTCTTACGGCCGTTTGTGGCGGGTGCAGGGCCGCGACAAGACTAACGATGACGTCAACACCAACGACGGCAATCGCAACTTCGACACCGGGCTGGTTTCCGAGGTGTACAAGATCACCTCCGAGCTTGAAGCCAACTATCAGAACTATGGCGTGTTCGTGCGCGGCACCGCGTTTTACGACACGCAACTGATGGACAAACGCAACGACTACTACGACAACAACAGCCCCTCGCAACCGAGCCAGAGCTACCCGCAGGACAACCATTTCACCAGCCAGACCCGCGACATCGCCGGCAGCCGCATCGAGATGCTCGACGCCTACGTGCATGGCAGTTGGGACGTTGCGCAGATGCCGGTGACCGCGCGCGTCGGTCGACAAGTGTTCAACTGGGGCGAGGGGATTTTCTATCGTGGCGGTATCAACACCACCAACCCGGTGGACGCCGCCAAGTACCGTTTGCCCGGCGCCGAAGTGAAGGAAGTGCTGGTGCCGGTGGAGGCGCTGAGCTTCAACATCGGCCTGACCGATTCGCTGACCATGGAGAGTTTCTACCAGACCAACTGGAAGGAAACCCGTATCGACCCGGTCGGCACGTTTTATTCGCAAACCGACCTGTTCGCCGACGGCGGCAACACCGGGTACAACAACTTCAGCGGCACGGCGCTCGACACACCGGTGCCGGGGTTTGGCAACGTCATCGGTTTGTACAGCGCACTCGGCAACAACCCGCTACTGAGTTCCGCCCTGCAAAGCACCGGGTTGTACGCCAACGGCGTGACCCCGGCCTACGGCAATACGCTCAAAGTCGCGTCCATCGGCAAGGACTACAACGCGCGCAACGATGGCCAGTTCGGCTTTGCCTTTCGCTACATCGCCGAACAACTCAACAGCACCGAGTTCGGTTTGTACCTGGTCAACTACCACGCCAAGGAGCCGACCATCGCGGCGGATCTGGGCGGCTACAAAGGCATCGACATGGATGCGCTGACCAACCTGTTGTCCGGTGTCGCTGGCAGTCAGGCCGGGGCGCTGGCCAATGGTCTGGCCACCGCTGATGTGATGGGCAATATCCAGGCGCATCGGCGCTATGCCGAAGACATCCGCATGTACGGTTTCAGCTTCAACACCACACTGGGCGAGGCATCGGTGTTCGGCGAAATCGCTTATCGGCCGAACCTGCCGATCGGTGTCGCAGCCACCA
Organism: Pseudomonas sp. P108; assembly: GCF_032613195.1. Lineage (NCBI taxonomy): Bacteria > Pseudomonadati > Pseudomonadota > Gammaproteobacteria > Pseudomonadales > Pseudomonadaceae > Pseudomonas > Pseudomonas sp. P108. The sequence continues at coordinate 878,129 of NZ_CP126691.1, forward strand.
ACGATTTGATCGGTGACCTGGCCAACGGAGCTGCCGTGGCGGTGACGGGCAGGTCGATCAACGTCGGCGGGCAGATGGTCAATCTCAACAGCGAGATCAACAACGCCGAACGCGTCGAAGCGTTCAACACCTCGCTCGGCACCATCTACAACTTCGGCCCGACCGCTTCGTTCGACTCGCTGTTCGGCATCTTCGAACTGGCCTCGGAACACCTGCGCGGCAGCAGTCTGCAATACACCGGGTATGACGGCAGCCGTCGCTACTATGCCGGCACCGGTAACTATTCCTATGTCTCCGGCGGTGATCGCGACGATCAGGTCAACCGCAATTCCTACAGCTACACGGCGATGCTCAACGGCACCTGGAACGACGTGTACGCCGGGGTCAACGTCTCGCCGTACATCGTTTACAAGGACGATTTCGAGGGCAACAGCTACCAGGCCGGCAACACCATCGAAGGTCGCAAGGCCTACACGCTGGGGATCAAGGCCAATTACCAGAACAAGCTCGAAGCCGAACTGCAATACACCGAGTTCTACGGCGGCGGGCAAAACAACGGCATTCGCGACCGCGACAACGTCGGGTTCAACCTCAAGTATTTCCTTTAAAGGCTACACACAGCCCCTGTGGGAGCGAGCCTGCTCGCGAAGAGGCCGGGACATTCAACATTGATGTCGACTGACCCACCGCTTTCGCGAGCAGGCTCGCTCCCACAGGTTTTGTATTTTTGGAGAAAGTCATGATTCACACTTCAAGACTGACAAAAACATCGCTAGCGCTGTTTCTGACCCTGGCTGCCAGCACCGCTCTGGCCGCCATCACCCCACAACAAGCCGAACAACTGAAAACCACCCTGACCCCCATGGGCGCCGAGCGCGCGGGCAACGCCGCCGGCACGATTCCTGCGTGGACTGGCGGCATCACTCAAGCCCCGGCCGGCTACAAACCCGGCCAACACCATCCCGATCCGTACGCGGCCGACAAACCGCTGTTCACCATCACCAAAGCCAATCTCGACCAATACAAAGCCCACCTCAGCCCCGGCCAGATCGCCCTGTTCAACAGCTACCCCGACACCTTCCAGATGCCGATCTACCCATCCCGGCGATCTGGCTCGGCACCGCAGTGGCTGTACGACAACACCCTGAAAAACGCCACCTCGGCCAAGCTGCTCGAAGGCGGCAGCGGCTTCTCCGATGCCTACGGCGGCGTGCCATTCCCGGTGCCCAAGGATGGCGTCGAAGTGCTGTGGAACCACATCACCCGCTACCGCGGCATCTACGTCGTGCGCCGCGCTTCCGAAGCGCCGGTACAACGCAACGGCAGCTTCGCGCTGGTGACATCGCAGCAGGAAGCGCTGTTCAACTACTACCGGCCGAACGGCCAGTTCGCCGACCTGAAAAACATCCTGTTCTACTACCTCGCCTTCGTGAAAAGCCCGGCACGATTGGCCGGCGGTGCCGCACTGGTGCACGAAACCCTCGACCAACTCAAGGACGCACGTCAGGCCTGGATCTACGACGCCGGCCAACGCCGCGTGCGCCGCGCACCGAATCTCGCCTACGACACGCCGATCGCTTCATCCGATGGCCTGCGCACCGCCGACGACACCGACCTGTTCAACGGCTCGCCGGACCGCTATGAGTGGAAGCTCAAGGGCAAACAGGAAATCTACATCCCCTACAACAACTACAAAGTCGCCAGCCCCGACGTGAAGTACGCGCAATTGCTCTCGCCGGGCCACCTCAACCCGCAATACACCCGCTACGAACTGCACCGCGTGTGGGTGGTGGAAGGCAACTTGAAACCGGGCTCGCGGCATATCTATTCCAAGCGAGTGCTGTTTCTCGATGAAGACAGCTGGGGCGCCGCGCTGGTTGATCAATACGACGGGCGAGGGGAGTTGTGGCGGGTGTCGATGGCCTATCTGAAAAACTTCTATGACCTGCCGACCACGTGGAGTGCGCTGGACGTGTTCCACGATTTGCAGGCGCGTCGTTATTACGTGCAGAACCTTGATAATGAAGAGGCGGAGACTGTCGATTTCGCACAACCGGTGCCGGAGGATGCGTACTTCATGCCGTCGGCGTTGCGGCAGCGTGGGACGCGGTAAGTGATTGCGCTGGCTGTTCTTGGGTGGATGGATGTTAGTCTCGATCAATGATTTTTGCTTGATAGCAGGAGGCATCATGGCCAGCATCACAATTCGAAATGTTGATGGTCCGCTCATGGATCAGTTACGGATTAACGCGGCACAGAATGGAAACTCCATCGAGGAAGAAGCTCGCATGATTCTGGGGCGAGCATTGATTAGAAGGGATAGCGCTGGAGGCTTGGGTAGCCGGATTCGCCAGCGCTTTTCCTCGGTCGGAGGGATCGACCTTGGTTTGCCTTCACGGCAGGAAAAAGCCAGGGTTATGGATTTTCCAGATTGCTGATGCTCGAAATGCGCACGCGCTGAAGAATACCTTTATGTAGGAGCTGCCGAAGGCTGCGATCTTTTGATCTGGCTTCTGATTTGTTCAAAAGCGAAGATCAAAAGATCGCAGCCTGCGGCAGCTCCTACATTAGGCGGAGTTTTTTCCGGGACATCGGGGTGATGGGGCGGACGCAATCGCGAGCAGGCGAAGGCCTACAGGGGATTGGCGTCGTTCACATAATCTGTGATCAACACCATTTTTTGTAGGCCTTCGCCTGCTCGCGATGCGGTTGTAGCTTCAGCGCGAAATCAAGATCAAACGCGGAAGTGGCTGACCATCTGCTGCAACTGACCACCCAGACGCGCCAGTTCAACACTCGATGCAGCTGTTTCATCACTCGCGGCAGCGGTCTGTTCCGACACATCGCGCACGTTGATGATGCTGCGGCTGATCTCTTCAGCCACTGCACTTTGCTGTTCAGCCGCTGCAGCGATCTGCTGGTTCATCGACTGAATGTTCGACACCGTGCGGGTGATGTTTTCCAGCGATGCGCCGGCCTTGCGCGTCAGAGCCACGCTGCTGTCAGTCAGGGCGCGGCTGTTGCTCATCACCGCCGAGACTTGCTGGGTGCCGTTCTGCAGACCGGCGACCAGGCCTTCGATTTCTTCGGTGGATTTCTGTGTGCGCTGAGCCAGGCCACGAACTTCATCGGCGACCACGGCAAAACCACGACCGGCTTCACCGGCACGCGCGGCTTCGATCGCAGCGTTGAGGGCCAGCAGGTTGGTCTGTTCAGCAACAGCCTTGATCACGTCCATGACGCTGCCGATCTTGTCGCTTTCCTGTTGCAGCACGCTCATGGCTTCGGTGGAGCGCACCACTTCGCTGGCCAGACGCTCGATCTGCGCGATGGCTTCGTTTACGACTTTGTCGCCTTCACGGGCTTCGCCGTCAGCGGCGGCAGCGGCTTGCGAAGCTTCTTCGGCGTTGCGCGCGACTTCCTGCACGGTGGCGGTCATCTCGTGCATCGCGGTGGCGACCTGATCGGTCTCGACCTTCTGGCTATTCACACCGGCGCTGGTCTGCTCGGTCACGGCGGACAGTTCTTCAGCGGCGCTGGCGATCTGGGTGACGCCGTCGCGGATGCCGCTGATCAAGTCACGCAGGGTCACGCCCATGCGCGCGATGCCTTGTTGCAGCACGCCGAGTTCGTCGCGGCGGGTGACCGTGACGTTCTGGGTCAGGTCGCCGCTGGCGATGCGCTCGACCACAGCCAGGGTTTCTTGCAGCGGACGGGTGATCTGACGGGTGATGATCACCGCAGCAATCACGCCGACCAACAGCGCCAGCAGGGTGCTGATCAACTGGAAGGTGCGCGCCTGGGCACTTTCGATGTCGCGACGGTCGAGCTGGATCTGATACAGCTGCTCGCTGGTGGTGACGATGGCGGCGCCTTGATCAGTCATTTCCTTACGCGCCTGCACCGCATCGGTGTTGGCATTTTTATACGCCATCAATGCGCTGCGATAGTTGACCAGTGCGGTTTCCAACTGACGCAGGGCATCTTGCTGAGAATCAGCGAAATGCACGTTCAGTTGCTTGAGGCTGGCGATCGCGACATCCACCTGGCCGACGGCTTTCTGCTCGGTGTCGGCGTTGGTGGTGGCGGTGTAACCGCGAACTTCGTAGCGCGCGAGGATGAACGCTTCCTTGGCGGCGGTGATCGCCTGGAACTGTTCGAAACGCTGCTCGCTCATGTCCATCTGCTGTACGCGCTTGCTGATCGATTCGATCTGGTTGTACGCGGTCTCGGCACTCACGCTCATGCTGTCGCGGGCGCTGTTGCCGGTGCGATAGGCGTTGCGCATTTTGTTCAGCGACGTCTGGTATTCAGCGATGGTCGCGGCCTGCTCCTTGAGCAGTTTGACGTTTTCCGGGCTCTTGAAGCTGTTGATCAGCTTCTGTTGCTGCGCGGCGAAGCTTTCCAGGGTGGTCTGCACATTCTGCGCGGCGGTTTCATCGCCATTGGTCAGCATGTATTGCAGGCGCACCACACGCAGTTTGGTCAGGCCGGCGTTGAGCTGGGTGATGTCGCTCATCCAGTTGCTGCGGTCGATCAGGCCACCGAGGCTGGTCCAGCCTGTCAGGGCCAGCACGCAGGTCAGGGCCAGCACCAGGCCGAAGCCCAGGCCCAATTTCATGTTCACGCTGATGTTGCCGAACCAGCTATTCATCAAAAATCCTCCAGAAACGTTGGGTTTCTTGTCGTCGGTTAGGCTGGAAGATTGTTGTTTTTTTGAGCCAGCAAGGGTGTTAGCAGGTCTGTATCGGCCGCATTTCCCAGAGCTGAAAGGATTTTGTCCTACGGAATTTGTAACGGCCCCGCTGAGGCTCTTTTTCATCGCGGGTTCAGGGGCGTGCGTGCACGAGATGATCGTGTAGCGGCTACCTCAATAACTGACGAAGTAATAAGCCTGCCGACCGACTCTCAGGGTCTTGAGCACTTTCAACGGTGCGACAGGTTCGCGGTCTGCCGCCATGACGGCGACGTGGGATGGCGAGGCTGCGAGGAAGTCTCGCAGTTGCGCGTCGGTATCCAGGCCTTTCAGCACCTGCCGGGTGTAAAAAACGCTGGCGCCGCCGACGCGTTCATTGGCTTGAAACAACGCAACTTGTCGACCTTCGGCTTGCAGCATTTGAATGTGTTCGCTCAACGGCAGGAACGATAGCTTTTTGTCGGCGTGGGGCAGCGCCCATTGCGCGGCCGCGAGATAACTGCCGATCACCAGCGTGAGTACGCCGACTGCCAGTTTCTGACGCTGCCGGGCGATTCGGCCTACGAATCCATTGCCTGATTCGTACTGTTTCAAGCGCTCGAACAGCACGCCCGCATACTCCGCTGCGATCACCGCAGCGGCCGGTGTCATCGACATCAGATACACCGTGCGCTTGCTCGACGCCAATGTCAGCATGATGAACTGCGCAATGATCCACAGGCTGAAAAACAACAGGTAACGGTTGGCCTTCAGTTGTTTGCGGAAATGCCAGAGTCCCAGGTACACCAGAATGTTCCAGGGCAGAAAGGCTTCCGGCAGTTTGGCGAGGTAGTAATAGAACGGTTCGTAGTGTCCGGCTTCGACGAACGATCCGTTGAAGCGCCCGACGCTGTTGGTCAACAGCACTTCTCTGACGGCTTGTGCGCCGCCGTGCTGAAAGAGGATGACGAGCCAGATCAGCAGCGGAATCAAACCGACCAGGGTCAGTAAGCCCGGTCGCAGCCAGTCAACGATTTTCAGGCGCTTGTCCATCAGGTTGTCGGCCAGAAGGTAAGCAAAAATCACCACCCCCGGCATGGCCAGCCCCAGCACACCTTTGCTCAACGTGGCGATGGCAATCCCGACAATAAACAACAGCGAACTGCCGACACTCGGTGCCCGTTGCGCTTGATAAAAGGCGAGCAGGGCCGTGGTCACGCCGAGAGCGAGCAACGCATCCTCACCGACGCCGCGCACATTGCTCCAGTAACTGGCCATGGTCGCGAGCAGAATGCCTGCCGTCCAGGCGACCATTTTCGGTCGTCCAAACCGGCGCAACATGCCGTACAGCAGCATCACACTGATTAAACCGGCCACCGCCGACGCCAGCCGCACCGCCCACGGTGAAACGCCAAACACGCGCATGGCGCCGGCATCCAGCCACAGGCTCAGTGGTGGTTTTTCCAGAAACGGCTCGCCAAACAGCCGAGGCGTCACCCAGTCGTTATCAAGGTGCATCTCCATGGCGATGCCGGCGACGCGAGCCTCGGTGGAGCCTTGCAATTGATGGCCGTCCAAGGCGAAGAAAAACAGCAGGGCAGCAAGCAGAAACAGCGAAGTGACGGCACGCGACATAGGTTTCAGGCAACCGGAAGGGGCGGGAGGCCTGAGCATACGACGGCAATCCTTAACGAATTGTGAAACTCACGCCAAAGGTTTCGACCAGCGCTTTTCTGGTGTTTCGAATCTCGAATTGACCAGCGCCGTCAGCACGTGGTCCTGCCAGCGCCCGGCAATGTTCAGATACGCCTTGGCGTAACCCTCGCGTTCGAAGCCCAACCGCTCAAGCAAGCGCTCACTGCGCTCGTTGCCGGGAATGTAGTTGGCCATGATCCGGTGCAGGTTCTGGATATCGAACATGTAGTCGATGCCAGCCTTCAGCGCTTCGTGCATCAAACCCTGTCCCTGTTGGGCTTCATCAATGTGATAACCCAGATAACACGCCTGAAAGGCCCCGCGAATAATGCCGCTGAAGTTGCAGGCGCCGATCATTTGCTGGCCATCCGGGGTCAACAGCGCGAAGTGCATGGCCAGCCCGGCCTCGAAGGCGCTGGCCTGTATTTCAAGGCGCCGGCGAATCTGCTCGGTGGAAAAATATTCAGTGGTGCGGATGGGCGACCATGGTGCGAGGTGGCGCTGGTTGCGTCGGTAGAACTCGCTTTCAAGTTCGGACTGGTCCGGAGCCAGTATCGCGAGCGTCAGGCGTTGGCAGGGCAGGGTCAACAGCGGCATCGGATGCTCCGGAGTGGGGGATCTTCCGGCAGGTTGGCGCACTCGCCAGTGGGAGAGCAAGCCCTCGCAGGTTGGCGCGATAAATCCGAGGCAAAAAAAAGCCCGCAGGAGCGCGGGCGAACCGTAGTTTCTTGAATGAGCGAGCGGACTGTACAAGGCTTGGCCGCGTAGCTGCAGTGAAGAAAAATTCATCTCGATGGGCGGCTCGGCGTTGTCCGATGCTCACCCGAGCGACGGGGCGACTCTTACAGGTTTCACCCGTCAATGGCGGGTTTCAGGCCCGCAGGTTTGCGGTCCCTGCGGGTCAAGATTGTCCCGCGCCCGGCAGACCAGGATCTCGGCCAGTGCGCTCAGTTGCTTCATTGCCACCGCCACATGGCGTTTCGAGCCGTCGAACTCATCGGCAAAGGTTGCGCTGATGGCCGCGAGGGAATCGAGGATCTCGCTGGCGTGGGTGAGCAGGGTCAGGGTGTCGACATCGTCGCGCACCCTGATGAGTTGATTGAGAGGGACGCTACGCCGCCGACGGGTCGCCTCGGCGCGTGCGGTGGTGTTCGACTGAGGTTGGGTGCTGGAAGCGGGCGCGTCGGAAGGTGCCGAGCCAACCAGCGAAAGCTGTGGGGTTTTTTTCATGACGTAGCTCCGTGGAGTGAACATTCACTGCAGTTGCGGCTGCCAAATCGTCCGTTGGATGGCAGTGGTCGTGGAGGGTAACGTCCTGAGGAACTGTCCACCAGTTCATCAAAGTCGACGCGTGTTGCGGGAATTTTCCTAGGACGTTCGGTGTGGGAAGGAGGGCATGGCGACAAAACCAGACGGCAGTCGCGGTGATCACGGAAAGCCATCTCAAGCATGTAGTCAGCGGGCGGAACGGTTCACACAATTCTCACCTGAGTTTTGCGATGATTGTTGCCGGTATTTCATCGGCCCGAGCGAGTGATTCCTTCATGAATGTGAGCATCCTCTACGCTTTGGTTGCGGCAGCGTTGTTTGGTGCCAGTACGCCACTCGCCAAGCTCCTAGGCGTACAGACTTCACCGATTCTATTGGCCGGGTTGCTCTATCTGGGCAGCGGTCTGGGTTTGACCGTCCTGCGTTTCGCCCGCGATCGAGGCTGGCAACGTTCCGGACTCGGCACCGGCGAATGGCCGTGGCTGGTCGGAGCCATCGGCTTCGGCGGCGTGCTGGCACCGGTGGCGTTGATGTTCGGTTTGACCCGAACGTCCGGCGCGAGCGCGTCACTGATGCTCAATCTGGAATCAGTGCTCACGGCGCTGCTGGCGTGGATAGTGTTCAAGGAAAACGCCGATCGGCGAATCGTGATCGGCATGCTCGCCATCGTGGCTGGCGGTGTCGTGTTGTCCTGGCCGCAAGAAGCCGTGTCGGCGCAAGACTGGACAGGGCCGCTGGCCGTCGCGTTCGCCTGCTTTTGCTGGGCCATCGATAACAACCTGACGCGTAAGGTCTCTGCCTCGGATGCACTGTTTATCGCGGGCAGCAAAGGTCTTGTGGCGGGAGTGGTCAACTGCGGCCTGGCCTTGTTAATCGGCAAACAACTGCCCGCAACCGCCTCGCTGGTGCCCATCCTGCTGGTCGGGTTTCTCGGTTACGGGGTCAGCCTGGTGATGTTCGTCCTCGCCCTGCGTGGGCTGGGCAGTGCACGCACCGGCGCGTACTTTTCCACCGCGCCGTTTCTGGGCGCAGCTATCTCGATTCTGCTGCTGGGCGAGTCGGTGTCGCTGATGTTCCTGCTCGCTGCGGCGTTAATGGCCGTGGGGGTATGGATTCACTTGATGGAGAACCATATTCATGAGCATCAGCACGAACGGCTCGAGCATGATCATCGCCACACACACGACGAGCATCACCAGCATACGCACGGGTTTGACTGGGATGGAACGGAGCCGCACAGCCATCCGCATGTGCATACGCCGATGCGTCACCGGCATGCACATTTTCCGGATATTCATCACCGGCATGAGCACTGATTGAATGTCGAAAGTCTGTCAATTGATATCACTGTGATATCATTTTTTGCCAGTTTCTTCAGTCTTTCATTCGAGTCATTCCATGAAACCCTTTTTCCTGCTGCCCCTTGTGACCCTCTTTTCGACTGTCAGCGTTGCCGCTGCACCCTCACCAGTGGCGTCATTTGCCGCTTGTGACGATCACTCACTGGCCGTTGTGCAATCACCATTGATCAAGGATCTGGTGCCGAACTCTGTCGAAAATGGCCAGATCAAATTGTCCGGCGGTACCAAGAGCGACATGGGGCAGCGCTGGATGTTCGCCAAGCCGGTCGAGATCGATGGCATGTCGTTGACCGGCTTCTACGCCGAAGATATGGACCTGATGGGCACGCGCATCATCAGTTGGGGCTTCTACGCCAAACAGACGCCGAATGAACTCCACACTCAGCTGGAAAAAGCGGGCGGACCACGCATGGAGATGTCGCAGGGACTCTACGCTCGTGCGGAAATCTGGTCTCATGGCAAATCCAGCTGGCAGCCGGAAGATCCTGCCGCTACTGCCGGTAAGCTGGTGGTCGACAGTGCTGAGCGGGTGTTCTTGATCGAACCGGCTCCGGAAGAGCTGAGTGCTGGGAGTAAGGGGATGTTTACTTGCTCGATTCAAGGCAAAGTTAATGAAGCGATGCTCAAATCCAGCCGTCCGGATTTGGTTAGTGTTGCTCATTGATGGGGCATGAGTGCAGGTAGGAAAAAGGACGACATTGTGTCGTCCTTTTTTGTAGGTTGGCGGAGCATCGCCGGGGTTATCGAGCCTGAACGATTGCAGGCTGCGGTCGTGGATCCCCGGTTTGGCTGATGTCCAGATGCAACAAAGCCCGCACTTGGCGGGCCTTGTTGTTGAGAGTTGGTGGGCCGGGGTAATCTGAACTTGGTCTTTAACATATTGATTTATAGCGATTATTTTCGGTTAATATTTTCTTTGGAATACCATTTGGAATACCGTCCGCGGATATACTTAGATTCCCGCCTTACGTCGATCAGAGCTGAATACCATAGCTGTATTTCGGATCTCGCTTTTGAGCTCAACCAATGGCTTCTGAGAGCCAACACTGGCGCTCGTTCATACCTTCACTCGCTCTGGCGAGTCAGCACATGCCTGATTGCCGTCGCGTACGGCAAATGCGCAGTGTCGCGCACTTCCCGTTCCAACTCCTCTACCCAACTATCGTCATCGGGATAAGCCTCGGCGTAATCAGCAAAGGTCTCCATGGTCTGGATATAGCCGCAGAGCTGAGCGCGACGAATTTGATTTAAGGCACCGTCCAACACAAGAATGCGGATGGTTTCAGTGGCACGAAGACGGTTGTTTGCCGTAAGACCCGCGCGTGGCCGCACGGTGCCGCCGGGCGTGAAGAGCAAGAATACGTCGGGATCTTCGATATCAGGCTTGATCAGCGTCTCTGGGGGATAGGCTCCGCATTGGTCCTTGGCCTTTCCGCAAGTCCCGGAACGGTTGCAGGAGCCAAATAGATTGCTCCAGTCAAACGTACCTTGGGGGTACCTCCCGCGTTGGCGGAAATGTTCTATATGACGATTTCCCTCACCCATTGGCCCCTCACAGTATGCACATCGAGGCCCTTGCATTAAGTCAAGCGACAGCCAGAGATCCAGGCGCTCTTGGGGCGTCATGGCACTCCAGGCGTCCCGACCATGGCGGTAACGTCTCAGGCCCGCCGGTGGTTCGTCTTGCCTATCCAGACGCCGCACCTCAACGCTCCCTTTTGACAAGTTCGCGCGGCAGGCGCTGCTTGATTCTCTGCAAACGAACCAATCGATCAAATTCGTGCATAACTGGATGTTCAGCCCCAAAATGGGCTTCCAGCTTATCTCTCAATACACGCCCTTCAGGCTGCTCATGAAGGTTCTGCTGAATTAGCGCCTGGTAATCAGAAACCCAGATGGCCTCAGGCACATGAGGTACCGGATCGACGCCCATGATACGGGCCAGCAGATCGGAACTGGCGACGCCGCGGGTTTGCCATTGTGGCTCGCTGACGGTGGTGACCCGGCTGGTGGTCTCGGGATCGATTTCGCAGCGCAGGATTCGAACACAGTCCGAGGAGACCGTACTCAACACCTGAGGACTATGAGTTGTCACGATAAGCTGCATGGCCGGGAACGCCTGGGCCAAGTTGAGCAGCACCACTTGCTGCCATTCCGGATGCAGATGCATGTCGACTTCGTCGATCAGCAGCAGGCCTGGTGTCTCTTGCGCCGCCTGCGCACCAAGGTGGCCGTTGAGTTTGGTTGCGCGAAATGCGATATCGGCAACCATGCCGATCATGTTGCGAATACCGTCGCTGAGCCACTCGACTGGCAGTTCACCTAATTGCTCATGGCGGGCAACAAGCGTGTCGCGGGTGAAGGAGTACTCTATACCGCTCCAGCCTGCCGGTTGAATGCAAACGTTCACGGCGCGACTCACTGACTGGATGTAGGTGTCGAATTCAGTTTTGGCGATGCTGACCCCTGCTTCAAGCGCCTTGAGTTGGGCTTCTTTGGCATTCAGGCTCCAGTAGCGAAACCATTGCACGAACGATTTATAGCTGGAGGCCGGATCGAGGCAGTCGGTGTAGCCGACGGTTCTTGAGGTGCGTTGGATGTTCTTCGCATCTGTCAGTTTTTTTTGCTGCCAAAGACGTCCAGTGCCGTAGTACGCGATCAGTGGCAATACGACCTCCATGTTCGTTGTCCGCGATCAGTGGCAATACGACCTCCATGTTCGTTGTCCGCGAGGCTTCTTGCATGCGCTTGCCGTAGCTCACCAATTCCTTCGCGTCTTTGACCGAGGTCTTTGTCTTTGTCGTGCTGGCAAGATGACGACGCCAAATGGTAGGCAACTTATCATCGGACAGCTGATCGAGCAGGCTGCCGGGAATAAAGCCAGTAGCTTCGAGCCTAGCCCCCTGGGGGGCGTATTCCATTTCGTTTGTAGCGGTTTGCCTGGCTCGAAACTGGCGAATATCACTCGGCTCAAAATGCTTGCCCACAGCCTCGTCAAACGCACCTACATACGGACCGAAGGCGATGGCAATGGCGTCGAGAATGGACGTTTTACCCGTACCATTGGCCGCAACCAGCACTGTCAACTGCGGGTGGAAGTCGATATCGATCGATTCAAAGCAGCGGAAATCACGCAGCCGCAACCGGGAAAGCCGTAGCGAATTTCTTCCGGCACTCAACATGTTTTCCTGCGTGCCCATGGGAAACTCCAGCCGACGCTTAAAACGCTAGTCTACCTGTTGACCTGCTCTCAGCGCAGCATCTTGGAGGGGTTGAAAAAGCCGTCCTAATCTTGACAGAGTGGCTCCTGTTCTCCCCTTCAAGTTTCGTGTCTAGTGAGAAGGGGGGGGGCCGGGAATTACATATGGCCTTAATCTAGTAATCATGGAGCGATCACTGTTGAATAGTTCTACCTGCTCTCAATCAGAAGAAGCTCGTCATGATCTATATATACTTAGACCGCTTCCGCAAAGCTAGATCAAAAAAGTTGTTGTCGCTAGTAATGCGTCTTACTACATTTTTCTGAAAAATTACTAAGTGGTAAATCGAAAAGCTCTATCTAAACTACCGCTTCTAAGGTGGAGCCTCCCCAGTCGATGGCGAGTTTGATTGGCTTTGGCGCTATTTTGATTTATGGGGTTTTAAGCAATTGTAATGTTCTAATTTTTTCAGGTATGTGGTCATTCTTTTCTGCTTCCATTTCTATCAATATCTCTAAGAGCCTTGCTCGGCTAATTTCATATTGAGTTGCCAGTTTTTCGAGGCTTGCAATTGCCTTGTCTGAAAGGACGAAGTTGTACTGAGCCTTTCCTTGTAGATTTTCTCTGTATTTTCTTTGAGTCCATCCTTTTTTGATTTTTCCTATATAAAGCTCTTTTTGTTCTTGTGAGTAGTTTGCTTTGTCAAAAAAAATCAAAAGGTCTTCGAATTTTTCGAATGGTGTGGATCCAAGTGTGGTGACGAAGAAGTTTTTTGTTAGCCAGTCCCAAGCGAATTGGCTTTTCTGGTCGTCACCTTTAAACCAGGCATACATTTTGTCGTTTGTTTTGTGGCTTTTCCATCTTTGTTCAAGATGTCTTAGTAATGTTGTTTTCTGAGTTATATCTTTTTGCCATACATCGAGGATCGCTATAGGGAGGTCTTTCCCAGAGAGATCAAAGTAGTAATTGAGTTGGCTGTGTTCGGTTGAGATTTGAATTTCTCTTGTCGCCCACTCTGTTGCGCGACGGTCTTCTGTTATCCATTCAATATCTTTTTTGTGGACGAGTTGCTTGCGTCTTTCTTTCAGTAATTCGTCGACTCTCCATGGTCTGGTCTTTAAATATCTGGCCATTTTGTCTCTCATGCCAGTATCGAAGTAGTCATTTGGATTAAATGTGGTTTCGTAGAATGAAAGTGTGTACCACAGCCATATGTCGTGGCGTTCGTTGTATTCCGTCTCGCCAAGAATCTGGGAAAAATCGTCTCCGATTTGTAGTGCCACTGTAGGGTCCTTTTATCGAAATTTAAGTAAAAAACTAGATGTATTCTATCATTATCCATGTGTCATTCAAGATAAACTCTAGTAGATGTATTCTCTGCTTTCCTCAGTGTTTACTCGAGAGATAGTACGGTTGAGGCAGCGATATGGCGAGATGAGTTCGCCTCGTTTTACAGGAAAATTTTGCGTTTGCTTTGTGCGCTGGACTGCCGCGGTACGTCGCCAGGCTCCTCTTGGATGAGCGGTAGAGTCGTTAACACGTTAATTTTTACCGGGCTTGCCAATCCTCTGGACGAATACAGGAGCTACGTTCATGAGGATAATTCGGTTGAAAGAGGTCATGGATCTCACTGGTCTTGCTAGATCTACGATATACAAATTTGTTTCGGTGGACTTGTTCCCAAAGCCTATTTCCTTGGGAGACCGTTGCGTAGGTTGGCTGGAAAGTGAAGTTCACGATTGGATACTAATTAAAATTAAAGAGCGGGATCAGTTGGTGAAGAAGGGTGCTTGAGGTACTGCTGCGTTTGGTTTTGAAATTTTGATTGGTTCGGCTCTAGTTACACCATGAAGGAGAAGTTCCTTCATGGTGTTTTTCCAGAGTTGTTGTGGTCTCTGTAATGTTGTGTTTAAACAGGGTTTGTGGGTGTTTTATCTCGGGTTGTGTCGTCAGAGTGTTTCGGTATTGGTACTATGCTTATACAGCATCTCAGTTATGAATGTGGCTTGTCTTTAGTGTTAGGTATGAGGGGTGTGTTGGACGGAAGGTAATCTCTCTCAGCGGAGCACTACATTGCTCCGCATTCTCATGTGTGAGGTAAAAATGTACTCGGGGTTCTGACTATATGAAACTCAATACTCGGAGCTCCATCATGGTTAGACATCCAGGCAACACGAACTTAACCCTTCATTGTGAAGATACTTATCAAGGCTGGGCCGTACAAGTTGATAAGGGGCCGTTCATTCAAGAGTATCTAAACCGTCTTCATCAGACGGTGTCTCGAGCGCTTAATCAGTACTCTCGTGTATTTGCATTCAGGTTTGACCTACGGCTACCAGCTGACATTCAATTGCCCGATTACGCTTTTACGAACGAAGTTGTTGACCGTTTCATCGAATCCTTTAAAGCCAAGATCAAGCACAATCGCCAAATGGCGAAACTTGTGAATAAGTACGCACACGACACCAAGGTGCGTTACGTCTGGGCTAGGGAGCAAGGGCAGCACGGTCGACCACATCATCACTTTGCGATATTTCTGAACTACGATGCCTTCAATGCGTTGGGTAAGCTCGAATCAGGCAGAGACAACATGTTTAATCGCTTGGAAGGAGCGTGGGCAAGTGCTTTAGGGTTGTCAGTAGAGGCTGTCAGGGGGTTGGTCGAGATTCCACAAAATCCTTACTATCACTTGTATCGCGACGAGATAGCCGGACAGGCAACCTTTTTCCATCGTGCGAGCTATCTCTGTAAGTCGAGCACGAAGGTTTTTGGGGATGGTTCCCATGGTTTCGGATGCAGTAGAAGCTGAGCACAACGCTGAATCACGACAAAAAAATAAAAGGGCACCGTGCCGATGACCACCCTGGCAACGCCAAGGGCGGTCCATCGGATGGTGTGAACATTGGAGTTAAAGGTAACCTCGTTCAGCCAGCGATACGCAGCCTTCATGACCTACAACGATGTGATCCAACGTTTGGGTACCAATCATGCTGAGGGCATTCTTGATCTCCACCGAGCAGTAGTAGCGCAAAGACGTGGTGTCTCAGCCGCTGACGGGGGTCATGCGTTCGAAGACGCTTTCACAGCCTTGGGTAAGTTCGAGACTGGCAGGGACAACATGTTCAATCGGCTGAGGGGGCATGGGCCAGCACCTTGGGATTACCTGTAGAGGCAGTCAAAGGCTTGGTCGAGATTCCCCAGAACCCGTCCTATTTCCTGATTGCTGGTGAGCTGGAAGGACAGGGTACGTTCTTTCAGTCTATGCAAGGCTCAACCAAAGTCTATGGGGATGACAGTCATGGATTTGGGTTCAGTAGGCTGTAAAGCCTAGCTTAAGAGCTAGATATTCTTAGTTGGCTGCCCCCCCAATTTTCCCCTATTCTCTCACTCTTCAAGACTGGGGTACATGAGATGCCTGAAGAGATGATGACCCTTAAGGAAGTGGCCGAGTACCTCAAGCTCGCGGAAAAGACGGCCTACCGCCTTGCTGCTGAAGGAAAAATTCCTGGCTTCAAGGTTGGGGGCAGTTGGCGGTTCCGAAAGGTCGCCATCGAAGATTGGATCGACCAGCAAACAACCAAAAATCGCACTTGAGTTGGGGTGGACAAGCTTTGTTATTGGACAACAGAAATAACGGCCATGTAGGGAACACGCTGCGGGAACACCTGGCCGCAGGATCGAAGCTATCCGTACTTTCAGGCCTGTTCACCATCTATGGCTTCTCAGCACTCAGGAAGGAGCTTTCCCGCATCGACGGCGCAAGGCTGCTGCTGTCCGCCTGGGAGAACTCACCTCTCCAGGCGCTCATCGGGTCGGATGCCGACCTGCGACTCGTGAACCAGCTCGACCAGAAGCGCATCGCCAGGGAATGCGCCAAATGGCTCGCCAGCAAGGCCGAGGTACGGTCAGCCAACGCGGCCCAGAATATGTTCCTTGTTGAAGACGGCAGCCAGGGCAGTTTTGCCGTTCACGGCAGCTCTGCTTTCACCCCCGCCGGGCTGGGAGAGGTGCAGTCCGATACCCCGCTGATGAATACCGGTATCAACGAGCCAGAAACGACCAAGCAGCTACTGTCCTGGTTTAACTCTGTCTGGGCAGATGCCCCTGAAGCCCGAGACATCAAGGACGAGCTCCTTGAGAAACTGGAGTTCATTGCCGCCGACCAGCCGGGCGACTTCATTTATTTCCTGACGCTCTACAACATTTTTAAAGACTTCCTCGATGACATCGACGAAGACAGCATCATTAAGACAAAGACAGGGTTCAAGGACACCCTTGTCTGGAACAAGCTTTACAAGTTCCAGAAGGACGGTGTACTGGGCGCTATCGACAAGCTCGAAAAGCACAACGGCTGCATCATCGCCGACAGCGTCGGTCTGGGTAAGACCTTTGAAGCGTTGGCCGTCATCAAATACTACGAGCTGCGCAATGATCGCGTGCTGGTGCTCTGCCCGAAGAAGCTCCGGGATAACTGGACGATCTACACCGTCAACGACAAGCGTAACCTACTTGCGCAAGACCGCTTCAACTATGACGTCCTGAACCATACTGACCTGTCACGCACGAAAGGCAGTTCGGGCGAGATCAATCTCGAAACCCTGAACTGGGGAAATTACGACCTTATCGTCATCGATGAGTCGCACAATTTTCGCAACAACAATCCCACGAAAGGCACCAAAAACCGTTATCGCCGCCTGATGGAGGACATCATCCAGTCGGGCGTGAAAACGAAGGTGCTGATGCTCTCCGCAACGCCGGTGAACAACCGCATGAACGACCTGAAAAATCAGGTCGCCTTCATCACTGAGGGGAGCGACGACGCCTTTAGCGATGTTGGCATCAAGAATGTGGAAACCACGCTGCGCCTGGCCCAGAAGCAGTTCAATCAATGGGTCAAGCAACCGCCTGAAAACCGTAGTGTGGCTTCCTTGCTAGATATGATGAGCTTCGACTATTTCAAGCTGCTCGACATCGTCACCATCGCGCGCTCTCGCAAGCATATTCAGAAATACTACGGCACGGCAGATATCGGCGAGTTTCCTGTGCGACTGCCACCACAGAACATCTATTCCGATCTCGATTCTACCCACAAATTTCCGCCGCTGAAGGAAGTGAATAAGACGATCCGCAGGCTCTCACTGGCGGGATACTCGCCCATGAAATTCGTCCGGACGGATAAGAAGGATGAGTATGCCCGGCGCTATGACAACGCCGTTGGCGACGGCAAGAGCGTCTTCAAACAGGTTGACCGAGAAGAGAGCCTGATCCACCTGATGCGGGTGAATCTGCTCAAGCGCATGGAAAGCTCGATCAACTCCTTCACGCTGACCTCGCAGAAGCTCCTGTCGCAGGTCGAAGTGTTGCTAGAGAAGATTGACGCCCACGAAAGCGGCGACATCGAAGCCCTGAATATCGAGGATATTCAGGACTTTGAAATGGACTCGCCCGAGCTTGAGCCTTTTATGATTGGCAACAAAACCCGCGTCCTGCTCCAGGACATGGATCTCATCCGGTTCAGGCAAGAGTTGGAGGCGGATAGGGTCTTCCTGACCTCTATCGTCGAATCCGCGCAAACCGTGGACGTACAGCGCGATGCCAAGCTCGAAAAGCTAAAAGAGGTCATCGCCAAAAAAGTCCGGGAGCCACTCAACCCCGGAAACAAGAAGGTCATCGTCTTCACGGCCTTCGCCGATACCGCGAAGTATCTCTATGCCCATCTTGTCGATTGGGCTCGGGACGAGCTTGGAATCCACAGCGCACTCATTACCGGCGGTGGCACCAACAAAACGACCTTGGCCGGTGCAGGCTCGGATCTGAACAATCTTCTGACGGCTTTCTCTCCTGTGTCGAAGGAGCGCGGAAAGATCGACCCCGACGCGAAGGCTGAGATCGACCTGCTGATTGCCACCGACTGCATCAGCGAGGGACAGAACCTTCAAGACTGCGACACTCTCGTCAACTATGACATTCACTGGAACCCCGTACGGATCATTCAACGCTTTGGCCGTGTTGACCGTCTGGGCTCGAAAAACACGAAAATCCAGCTCATAAACTTCTGGCCGAATATGGAGCTGGACGAGTACATCAACCTTGAAGCCAGGGTGGCGGGTCGCATGATGCTTCTGGACGTATCGGCCACAGGCGAGGAAAACGTCATCGACGCCAATGCCCAGGAAATGAACGATCTCGAATATCGACGCACACAGCTTCAGCAGCTCAAAGATGCTGTGGTCGATCTTGAAGACATGGCTGGTGGTGTCTCTATCACGGACTTAACCCTGAACGACTTCCGGATGGATCTTTCAGGCTACATGAAGAAAGGTTTGCACCTGCTGGCGCAGGCTCCAAACGGCCTTTATGCCGCTGTCACCATTGATGCTGACCTCAAGGCCGATGGCCTCAAGCCCGGCGTCATCTTCTGCTTGAAGAGCATTAGGAATGATCATCGTTCTGTCCAGGTGGATGAGAACTATCCCCTCGCGCCGTATTTCCTGGTTTACGTCACGGATGAAGCGGTCGTCGAACTCAACTTCACCCAAAGCAAGAAGGTGCTCGACCTTCTGAAAAAACATGGCCTCTCGGCAACATCCATTGATAGAGAGGCTGCCGGGCAGGTAAACGACCGCACAAGGAATGGTTCCGACATGGAACAGTTCCAGCAGCTGCTGGCCGTCGCGGTGGACAGCATTGCAGGCAAGAGCGAAGAGAAAGGCGTACAGAGCCTCTTCACCAGAGGAGGCACAGTGCTGACTGCGACCAGCAGTCAGGGCATTGAGGATTTCGCCGTTGTAACCTACCTCATCATCACGGACGCTCCGTAGGGCAGGGAAATGCTATGACGCCAGGTACACTGGAAGCCTTCATTGACCATCTTTCAATTCCCAGATCCTGTGAATTGAACAAGCCCGTTTTCAAGAAGCACTTTCTTGAAAACGGGGTGCTGGACATCGCCGATAAAACGGCCCTGAAAGACGATGTTGATAAGATACGCTGGCTGTATACCCTGAAGCCTTCCACGATCAACGTCGCTGCCTATGTTGATAGCGAGCGCGACTTCTCTGAAATCGCGGTTCTCCAGGTAGAGCTCACATCCGCCAAGCGGCTGAAGCGCATCGCGACTTTTATGCAACGGTCAATTCCGTACCCGCTGATCCTGCTGTTTTCCCAGGAAAACCAGGTCTGCCTCAGCGTCTCTGACAAGCGCATCAATCAGGCGGATAAGGAAAAATGGGTCGTAGAGGATATTCTCTTCACAGATTGGATAGACCTGACCGCACCAACGCTTGCGCAGGCTGCTTTTCTGGAAGACTGCAATATCAACAGCTTTTCCTTCGCCAATTTCTTTAGTTTCTATAAAAGCCTGACTGAACGTGTCATAGCTATTAGTTGCGCTGCTCATAGCGGACGTTATGAGCGGGAGGCAGCAGAAGGCGAAGGCACGAAACCACGCGAGGGCCGATTAGATCGGCTCCGTGAACTTGAAAAGCTCACCCTGCAAAAGACAGAGATCGCCAATAAGCTGAAGAAAGAAAAGCAGATGGGGCGGCAGGTTGAACTGAATACCAAGATTAAACAGATCAATGACGTAATTGAAAAAATTAGAGAGAGCATTTAATGAACAAGCCCGCTATTAATTTAGTTACGCTACAGGACGGTGGAACTGCGAACATCGTCAATGAGAATGTTGAGCAGCTCAAAAGCATATTTCCTGAGGCGTTCGGGGAAGGTGGGATCAACTTTGAAACGCTGCGTCAACTTCTGGGTGATGCCGGAGTTATCGACGAAGGCGAAGAAAAATACGGTCTGAACTGGCATGGAAAAAAGAAGGCGCGCCAGATCGCATTGACCCCCTCGACTGGGACCCTACTGCCTTGTGTGGAAGAAAGTGTCGATTGGGATGCAACTCAAAATCTGTTTATCGAAGGCGATAATCTTGAAGTTTTGAAGCTTCTCCAGAAAAGCTATGCAGGTAAAGTAAAACTTATTTACATTGATCCTCCTTATAATACCGGTAAAGAATTTGTTTATCCTGATAATTATCAGGACAACCTTGATACATACCTTAAATACAGCGGTCAGGTGAATGAAGAGGGGGTGAAGTTCTCCAGTAACACAGAAAGCTCAGGAAGGTTTCACACTAACTGGCTAAGCATGATGTATCCACGGATTCATCTCGCAAGAAACTTGCTTTCCAAGGATGGTGTGATTCTCGTAAGCATTGACGAGCACGAGATTGTAAATCTACGACGGTTAATGGACGAAATTTTTGGGGAAGAGAATTTCCTTTCATGTTTGATATGGGAGAAGGGTCGCAAAAATGATGCGAAATTCTTTTCTAATGGCCATGAGTATGTAGTGGTTTACGCAAAGTCCCAATCGCATTTGCGTGAAAATAAAACGATGTGGCGGGAGGAAAAACCGGGAGCTCGTGATATTTGGGAACAGTACTTGTCTTTGCGTAAAACTCATGGGAAAAATGACTCTTCAATAGAAATTGATTTGCAGGCTTGGTATTCTTCACTGCCCAAAAGCCATCCTGCTAAAAAGTGGAGTCGTTACAAACGAATTGATGCTAATGGCCCTTGGCGCGACCGTGATATTTCGTGGCCAGGCGGCGGCGGTCCTCGTTACGATGTCCCTCATCCGCAGACACATCTGCCTTGTAAGGTACCTGAGCGTGGCTGGATCTACTCTACTCCTGAAGAGATGCAGCGCCATATTAGCTTAGGTCTCGTTGAGTTTCGTGCAGACCATACAGAGCCACCATTCCGAAAAGCGCACATCCGCCCAATCCAACAAGAACTTGATACGCTGGAAGACAGCGAAGTTGACGATGGTAGCGATTCCGAAGACGACGAAGAGTTTGCTACGCAAGTACGCAGCAGTTACTTCTACAAGCAGTCGCAAGTTTCTGTTAAATACTTAAGGAATCTTTTCGGGAAAAAAGTATTTAATAACCCAAAAGACGTCGATGAGATTGCCCGGCTGGTGCGCTACACTACGTCCGACGACCCGAACGCTATAATCATGGACTTTTTTGCTGGCAGCGGTACAACCGGTGAAGCAGTAATGCGCCTTAACTCTGAAGACGAAGGTGCAAGACGATTCATTCTTGTTCAACTTCCAGAGCCTCTTGATTCTTCAAATAAAGAGCAAAAGGTATCTGCAAAATTCTGTGAGGAGAATAATATTCCTCGCAATATTGCTGCGTTATCTCGCGAGCGATTGAGAAGAGCTGCTAAGCAAATTAAGAGTCAAAGCGACGGCAAACAATTCGACGCCGGGTTTAAGTTTTTTAGCTTGGCTTCATCAAACATTAAGGTTTGGAACCCAGATAAGCGCGATCTTGAGCAGACATTGCTATCTCATCAAGAGCATTTGGTCGAAGATCGCTCCGAACAGGATGTTCTCTATGAACTTCTAATCAAGCGGGGCATCGACCTCGCTGTGCCTATCGAAAGCAGGAATATATCTGGGAAAAATATTTACAGCATTGGTTTCGGTGTATTGTTTGCGTGCCTGGATGATTCTATCGTCCACGCAGATGTTGAATCTATCGCCCAAGGGGTTCTTAGCTGGTATCACGAGCTTAGCCCTTCCTCAGATACGCATGTCTTTTTCCGTGACAGTGCATTCAGTGATGACATAGCAAAGACCAACATGGCAGCCATTCTGGAACAGAACGGCATCACCCATGTTCGCAGCTTGTAAGGAGTGTCACTGATGAAGCTGCATTTTGAGGACAATCTTGACTTTCAGAGGGCTGCGATTGAGTCTGTCGTCAGCCTTTTTAAAGGGCAGGAAATCTCGCGCTCCGAGTTCACCGTAACCTATCGTCCTAAAGTCGGGCCGCAGGCTTCACTTGATCTGGCGGAAAATGAACTTGGTATTGGTAACCGCCTGCAACTGGTTGATGAGGAAATTCTCGACAACTTGCATGCTATCCAGCTCGACAATGGTCTACGACCTGCTGGAAACCTCGCTAGCGGCGACTTTACGGTGGAAATGGAAACGGGTACAGGTAAAACCTATGTCTATCTGCGCACGATATTTGAGCTGAATAAGAATTACGGATTTACAAAATTCGTAATTGTCGTGCCTTCTGTTGCCATTAAAGAAGGCACGAAGAAGACGCTTGAAATTACCCGTGACCATTTCGAGAACCTGTACCCTAAAGCGAAAGGCTACGAGTACTTTCTCTACGACTCAGCCAATCCTGGACAAGTGCGCAGTTTTGCCACCAGCTCCAATATTCAGATCATGGTGACGACTGTTGGCGCTATCAACAAAAAAGACGTCAACAATCTTTATAAGGAGAATGAAAAGACGGGCGGCGAAAAACCTATCGACCTGATAAAGGCTACCAGCCCGATCATTATCGTGGACGAGCCACAAAGCGTGGATGGCGGTCTGCAAGGACAGGGCAAAAAGGCTCTGGATGCCATGAACCCGCTCTGTACCCTGCGTTATTCAGCGACACACGTCGATAGGCACCACATGGTTTATCGACTTAATGCAGTTGACGCCTATGACCAAGGCTTGGTCAAACAGATCGAGGTTGCTTCCCTCCAGATCGAGGGCGGTAACAACAAGCCTTATATAAAGCTTGAATCCACTCACAACCGTAAAGGCTCGATCACCGCAAAAATCGAGATCGATGTGCAGCGTGGAAAGAACATCAAGCGCGAGACACTGACGGTTGAAGATGGCGACGATCTGGAGCAAATCGCTAATCGTGCCATTTACGAAAACATGCAGATCGGCACAATCACTTGCGGCAAGAACAACGAATCCATTCAGATCAAGGGGCCGGGAATCGACGAGACGTTGCGCCCCGGCGAGGCCATTGGCGGCGTTAGCCCTGATGAAATCAAGCGCTTGATGATCCGCCGGACGATCAAAGAGCATCTCGATAAAGAGAAAACCTTTGCTGCCAACAAGCAGCCTATCAAGGTCTTAAGCCTTTTCTTTATCGATAGTGTTGAGCATTATCGCCAGTACGACGCAGGTGGCAATGCGGTCAAAGGCAAATATGCCACGATGTTTGAAGAGGAATATACCAAACTCGCCAAGTCCAGCGACTACCAAAGCCTCTTCAATGAAATTGACCTGGAAACAAACGCCTCCGAAGTTCATAACGGCTATTTTTCCATTGATAAGACGGAAAGACTCGTCGATACAGCGGAAACTAACCAGGCTGGCCGCGACAACTCCGAGCGCGCTTATAACCTGATTATGCGGGAAAAGGAGAAATTGCTGAGCTTTGATACAAAGCTCAAATTCATTTTCTCCCACTCTGCACTGAAAGAAGGCTGGGATAATCCGAACGTCTTCCAGATTTGCGCATTGCGCGATATGGGATCAGAGCGAGAGCGTCGCCAGACCATCGGGCGTGGCTTGCGTCTTTGCGTCAATCAAGAGGGGCAGCGCTTACGCGGGTCTGACATCAACACGCTGACGGTCATTGCCACCGAGAGCTATGAAGAGTTTGCCGAAAATCTTCAAAAAGAAATTGAGGAAGATACCGGCATTCGTTTCGGCATCGTTGAGTCTCACCAGTTCGCGACGGTGTTAATCGTCAATGAACAGGGCGAGGCCGCGCCGCTTGGCGTAGAGCAATCCGATAAAATCTGGAAATTCCTGAAATCCGAAGGTTTTGTGGACGCCAAGGGCAAAGTCCAGGACAGCCTTCGTACTGCTCTGAAAGATGGCAGTTTCAAGCTGCCGGAAGAGATCAAAACTGAGCTGGGCAGCAAAGCTGATGTAGCCGAAGTGGACATCCAGGGCATTCTCAAAAAGCTTGCTGGCAAGCTCGATATCAAGAATGCGGATGACCGGCGGATCATCCGCACCCGCGAGGCCGTTCTTCAGAGCGAAGAATTCAAAGCCCTCTGGGAGCGTATCAAGTACAAGACAACCTACCGGGTTGATTTCGACAACGACAAGCTCATTGCCAATTGTGCCAAAGCTATTCTGGATTGCCCGCCAATCACGAAAACCAGAGCGCAATTTCGGAAAGCCGACATTGCTATCGGTAAAGGTGGCGTGACGGCGGAAAAAACTTCTGAGTCCCTTTTTACAACGATCCATGAGGATGACATCGAGCTCCCTGACATCATCACGGATTTGCAGGACAAGACGCAGCTGACCCGTAGCAGCATCGTTAAAATCCTCACCGAGAGCCGTCGTCTCCAAGATTTTGCCCGCAATCCGCAGCAGTTTATCGACTTAGCGGCTGAAGCTATCAACCGCACCAAGCGGTTGGCTTTGGTCGATGGTATTAAGTACAGCAGAATCGGTGACGAGCACTTCTACGCGCAGGAGCTCTTCCAGCAGGAAGAACTGAAGGGCTATTTGAAAAACACCCTCGAAACGCAGAAATCAGTCTATACGCATGTCGTCTATGACTCGGCGGGCGTGGAGCAAAATTTTGCTAAAGATCTGGAAACTAACGAAGCCGTAAAGGTGTACGCGAAGCTGCCGTCCTGGTTCAAAGTCCCAACACCCCTGGGCACCTATAACCCGGACTGGGCGGTGGTCGTAGATGATGAAGGCAAGGAAAAACTGTACTTCGTGGTGGAAACAAAAGGAAGCACTTGGTGGGGCGATTTGCGACACGTTGAAGGTGCAAAAATCCTCTGTGGTGAAAAACACTTTGAGGAAGTCGCTAATGACGACAATCCGGCACGGTACATACGTGCGGTCGATGTCAATGGCATGATGTCGCACATCAATCAGGACTAATCTTCAGAAAAGCCTACTGAAATTGCTCATGCAAACACCTCAATCGAAGCATTTCGATTGAGGTGTTTTTCTGAACCACTTGCGGTTGACTGATCTACCTGCGAAAAGTCCCCATTGGAGGTTTGCCCCTGATTCACCCGAGGCAAACCATTTCATGCGGATGAGGCAGGCTACAGGTAACCCAACTCTGCCAGTGATACACAGCCCTCACAGGCCACGACGATATGATCCAGCGTCCGTGTGCCAACCATATTGAGGGCATCTTTTAACTTGATGGTCAGCTCGCGGTCTGCCCGGCTGGGTTCTGGATTTCCTGAGGGATGGTTGTGGATCAATATTACGGCTGCTGCGTTGTGCTCTAAGGCCGTCTTGACAACCTCTCTTGGGTACACGCTGGCGCTGTCCAGGGTGCCTCGAAAAAGCTCCCTAAAGGCAATTACTCGGTGCTGGGTATCGAGCAGTAGCAAAGCAAAGACTTCGTAGTCATGGTATTGCAGTAGTGTTTGAAGATGACCAAATACGTGTCTGGGTTCAGTCAACGCTCGGCCTTTAGAAAGACGACTCATAGCGAGTTGTTGAGCCATCTGCAGAATATCAGCTTCGGTAACTGGTGAATCCATGACGTAAGTACCGGATTTTTCTCCGGCCCTGAGTTTATGGTATTTCATTAATAAGCTCCTGGTTGCAGGTGCATGGAGTGAATCAGCACGTATAAAAAACTTGTAGTAATGAAGGTGCGGATTCATCCGGAAGTTGGTCTGTTTCTAGTTGCGAAAACTGAATGTGTATCCGCAATGTAAGCACTGGTGGTTATCTAGAAATTTCTCATCAATTTGTTCTCCGATCGCTGCTCCAGCAATACCTCCTGCCGCGCCTCCAAACAGTCCGCCGAGAATTGCTCCAGCAATGCTGCCGACAGCAATACCTACAGGACCTCCGACGACCCCGATTGCAGCACCTACTTCTGCTCCAGATAAGGCGCCAGCAGCACCACTGGCTGCACCGCCTACAGAGCCGATAACACCACCAGTTTTTCTTCCAGCGTTTATTGTTGCTACTCGATTGGATTTACAATTTGGACATTGGGTATACATTCAAAAATCCTCACTATTACACGCGTTAGGGGTTAATGGAGCGCTCTCGTTGAGCGTTCATTTACGTGATATAGGTTTGAAATTTTTTTGAATGAGGTTCAGAGCGGATTTGCTGGGTGTTTTTATATAAAAAAAGATCGAGGAGCTGCTTACTTAGCTATTTCATAGGGCGAATGTCGTTGTTGATGGTCGCGTTGAGCATCAGGCCGTGACCTGTCTATAAACAGCACAGGTTTTTACGTGTTTTGCTACTTTTTAGCTGCTTTATCAGTACAAATGGCTAGGTATGTGCCTGAGAAGTTGTCCTGTGCAAACAACCAGCATTTTCTAGCAATATTGAGCAGCCTATCCTCCGCTCCCATGGATGGTGGTGCAGACCTTCGTAGAGGTGGTGACGCATAGCCATATCGGATTAAAGTGATGGCCTTTTGCTGCTCTATATCGCAGAGCTGAGCGTTCAGACCTGAGGGAATCGTTTATGCAGGATGCGGACTCGTTGAAGCCCGGCTTCATGATTATTCACGGCAATCGCTTGGACGATTTGCGTGAGCTAGCGGTAAGCTGGATGCAGCGCTACCCGTTGGCCCCGTTGGAAAATGAAGTCGTGCTGGTGCACAGCAACGGCATTGCTCAATGGTTGAAGCTGGCGCTGGCTGAAGATCCTAATAATGGTGGCTGCGGTATCGCCGCAGCGTTGGATGTGCAACTTCCTGCGCGTTTCCTTTGGCAAGCCTACAGGTCTGTATTGGGGGCTGAGACGACTCCAGAGTCCTCCCCGCTGGACAAGGCGGCACTGAGTTGGCGACTCATGCGCTTGCTGCCTCAATTACTAAGTAAAACCAATTTCAGCAGTTTGCGGCGATTCCTTCAGGAGGATGACGATCAGCGCAAACTCTACCAACTCTCCGAGCGGCTGGCGGACCTGTTTGATCAGTATCAGGTCTATCGTGCCGATTGGCTGGAGGATTGGGCGGCCGGGCGTGATCAGCTAAAGCACATCAAAGGCGGTGTGAAACCGCTGGATCCCGATAACCTGTGGCAAGCGGAGCTGTGGCGGGAAGTATTGGCGGATGTTGGCGAGGGCGCTCTTGAGCAGAGCCGCGCCGGTGTTCACAAGCGCTTTGTCACACACCTGCGTGAAGCAGGGCAGGCCCCGACTGGGTTGCCTCGGCGTGTGGTGGTGTTCGGTATTTCGTCTATGCCGGCACAGGTTCTCGAAGCTCTGGCCATACTCTCGCGCTACAGCCAGGTGTTGCTGTGTGTGCACAACCCTTGTCGCCACCATTGGGGCGATATCGTCGCTGACAAAGACTTGCTGGGCCATGCCTATCGCCGCCAGCCAAACAGAAGCACATCTATAGCGGCGAGCCAACATGGCCAGCCATTGCTCGCCGCTTGGGGTAAGCAAGGTCGCGACTACATCAATTTGCTCGACCACTATGACGAGCCGACTAGTTATCGACACCTGTTCGAGGGCCTGAACGGCGGACGTATCGACCTGTTCAATGACGAGCCACCTTCAAGCCTCCTAGGTCAATTGCAAAGCGACATTCTTGAATTGCGTCCTTTGGCTGAAACCCGCGAAGTATGGGGCCCTGTCGATGTTGCACAGGATCGTTCGGTACGCTTTCACGTGGTCCACAGTGCGCAACGTGAAGTGGAAGTGCTGCACGATCAGTTGCTTGCTCGCTTCAGTGCCAATTCTGAGCTAAGCCCGCGTGATGTGATTGTGATGGTGCCGGACATCAATGCGTATGCACCGCATATCGAGGCCGTGTTCGGTCAGGTGCCGCGTCATGACCCTCGTTATCTGCCCTTTACCCTGGCCGACCAGGGGCAGCGTGGCCGCCAGCCATTGCTGATCGCCCTCGAACACTTGCTCAAACTGCCCCATAGCCGCTTCGCCGTCAGCGATATTCTCGACCTGCTGGATGTGCCGGCGCTGCGGGCGCGCTTCGGCATCAAGGAAGCGGATGTGCCGATCCTGCAGCGCTGGATCGATGGTGCCGGTGTGCGCTGGGGACTCAATGCGCAACAGCGCGAGAGCCTGGACATGCCCGCAGGCCTTGAGCAAAACACCTGGCGTTTCGGGATGCGCCGCATGCTGCTGGGCTACGCAGCCGGCCAAGGGCCCGAGCTGAATGGCATCGAGCCTTACGATGAAGTGTCCGGGCTGGAGGCGGCATTGGCAGGGCCTTTGTTGACCCTGCTCGATCACCTGGAAGTCGCCCGCGAAGACCTGCAGCAGCCAGCGACACCGGTGCTCTGGGTCGAGCGCCTGCAATCGCTGTTGAAGGTGTTCTTCCGTCCGGTGGGGGATGGCGAAGAATTACTGGTCAACCAGTTGCTCAAACTGCTCGATGACTGGCTGCGCACCTGTGAGTCCGCGCAATTCAACGAGCCTTTGCCGCTGAGCGTGATGCATGAAACCTGGCTATCCGGCATCGAGGATGGCGGCTTGTCGCAACGTTTTCTCGCCGGTGCGGTGAACTTCTGCACGTTGATGCCGATGCGTGCGATCCCTTTCAAAGTGGTGTGCCTGCTGGGCATGAACGATGGCGATTATCCGCGCCAACAGTCGCCAGTCGATTTCGATCTGATGCGCAACGATTACCGTCCCGGCGATCGCTCGCGCCGCGAGGATGATCGCTACCTGTTACTGGAGGCCTTGTTGTCGGCCCGGGAACAGCTGTATGTCAGTTGGGTTGGCCGCAACATCCGCGACAACAGTGAGCGCGTACCTTCGGTACTGATCGGGCAACTGCGTGATCACCTGTCCAGCGGCTGGCGCTTGGCGCAGCCTGGCAAATTGCTGCATGCCTTGACCCAGGAACACCCGCTACAGCCTTTCAGCGCCGCCTACTTTGCCGACAAGCCGGGGCCGGACGGGCTGTTCACTTACTCTCACGAATGGCGTGAGGTGCATGATTCGCCAGATCAGCAGCCATCGGAAAACCTGTTGCCAGCACTCGCCCAAGACACGCCTTTAACCCTGCGCCAACTGGCCGGGTTTGTGCGCGATCCCGTCGGGGCGTTCTTCCAGCAACGGCTCAAGGTCAACTTCGACAATGACGAATTGACCAGCCGCGACGACGAAACCTTTCAGCTCGACGGCCTTGAGAACTGGCAGCACCAGGACCGGCTCAGCCAGGCGCTCAAGCGTTGGGTTGAAGAGGATTATCAGCCTGAAGGCGCCGGGGCTGAGCTTGATCTGCAGCTTCAGCGTTTGCAGCGCGAAGGCAAGTTGCCGTTGGGTGGCTTCGGCACGTTGAGCGCATCGGCCCTGGCCGAGCCGCTGCCGGATATGCTCGAGCGTTACCACGTGCAGTTGCAGGCGTGGCCGGAGGTCGAGGAGGGCCAAACCGCCGCAACGATCGCCGCTCATGAATCGGCCCCGGGATTGAGTGACTGGCTGGGCGGTATTCGCCGCAATGCCCAAGGTGAGCGTGCCTACTTGCAGCTGGACAGCAAGAAGCTGTGCAACGACGACAGTTGGCGCTGGCACAACCTGGTTCGTCCCTGGGTGCGCCATCTGGCGTTGCAGCTGAGTGAGCCGGGCTGCACCTCGATTCTGGTCAGTTTGAATGGGGACGTGGTGTTCCGGCCAATGGCCCCGCAAGAGGCGCAGACGCAGTTGAAATCGCTGCTCGAGGCCTGGGTGGCGGGCATGCGTGAACCGCTGCCGATCGCCTGTAAAAGCGCATTCGCCTGGCTCGAAGAAGCGAAGGAGGGCGGGGAAGACAGCGACTCGGCGTCCGAAAAGGCCCGCGAGACGTTCGAGGGCGGGTACATGCGCTCTGGCGAGGCAGACAGCTCCTTCGCCTTGCGCCGTGCGTACGCGGATTTCGACCAACTGTGCGCCTCCGGTCATTTCACCTCATGGGCCAAGCGCCTGTATGGCGGCCTGTTCAATCATCTTTCTTCGAGCCGCGCAGGGAGCGACCAATGAATCCGCTGAATCTGAACCCCCTCGACTTTCCTTTGCATGGCAGCCGACTGATCGAAGCGAGTGCCGGTACCGGCAAAACCTTCACCATCGCCTTGTTGTACGTGCGCCTTGTGCTGGGTCATGGAGGCGAGGCCGCCTTCAAGGATCAGCTGACACCTCCGCAGATTCTGGTCGTAACCTTTACTGATGCCGCGACCCAGGAACTGCGCGACCGTATTCGTGCGCGCTTGACCGAAGCGGCGCTGTGCTTCCTTGAGCCTGATCACGAACACGACAATTTGCTGGAGCAACTGCGTGCCGATTACCCGCCGCAGGAATGGCCCAATTGCGCGCGCCGGTTGCAACTGGCAGGTGAGTGGATGGACGAGGCGGCGGTCTCGACCATTCATGGCTGGTGCTATCGGATGTTGCGTGAGCACGCCTTCGACAGTGGCAGCCTGTTTACTCAAACACTGGAAACCGACCAGAGCGAGCTGCTGGCGGAGGTGGTCAGGGATTATTGGCGTCGGCATTTCTATGCCTTGTCACCGGCGCTCTCCAAGGTGGTGGCCGATTGCTTCAAAACCCCGACTGATCTACAGAAGGCGCTCAGTCCTCTGCTATCGCGGGCAGACGCGGAGTTCCGGCAGGCAGGGGCATCGATCAGCGCTCCGGCACGATTGGATGCGCTTCTGCAGTCCCCTATCGATTGGGAGCAGCGATGTGTTGCGCTTGAGGACCGTGCCAGAGCTGAGTGGTCGCGAGATGTCGCCGGGATAAATACGCTGCTGCGTGATGTACGAACGAAGTTGAGCGGAAAATCCTATCCAACCAAGACTCCCGAAACTTTCGAGCAGATGCTTGGTGAAATCGCGAAATGGAGCCTGGGAGACGAAGCCTGTGCTCATGTTCGCAAGTGTGGGCAAACCCGGTTCAGTGTGAACAAAGGCGGCGTTGTCAGCGTGCACCCCGCTTTTCAGGCCATCGATACGTGGGTCGATCATCTGGAGTCAAAAACCGAGGTGCGCGCGCAACTGCTGCTGCATGCACTGCGTGAGGTGCAATGTTCGTTCAATGCCGAGAAAGTGCGCAGGGCGCAAATCGGTTTCGACGACCTGCTCAATCGCCTTGACCAGGCCTTGCAAGGCCCATCGGGCCCGCGTCTGGCCGAGACCATTCGCAAGCAGTATCCGGTCGCCCTGATCGATGAATTCCAGGACACCGACCCGGTTCAGTACCGGATTTTCGAAACCATTTACCGCATTCCCGACAACCTGGGTGACTGCGGCCTGTTCATGATTGGCGACCCGAAACAGGCGATCTATTCCTTTCGCGGTGCGGATATTTACACCTACCTCCAGGCGCGAAAAGCCACGGCTGGCCGTCACTACACACTGGGGACCAACTATCGTTCCACCGAGGCGATGGTCGAGGCGGCCAACCATTGCTTCCGCTACGCCGAAGCCCAGCCTCGGGGCGCGTTTCGGTTTGCCACGCAAGATCAGGACAACCCGGTACCGTTCATCAGCGTCCATGCCAATGGGCGCGACGATGTGCTGCAGGTCATCGGTACGAATCAACAGGCCCTCACGTTCTGGCAGCTGAAAACCGAGGGTGTGATCAATAACGCCACCTACTTGCGTAAAGCCGCTGAAGCTTCGGCGTCGGCGATTCAGGCCTGGCTTGATCCCGCTGCAACCCAGCGTTCCGGTTTACTGAAGGGCAACGGTGAATTCGTTGCTCTGCGGCCCGCCGATATCGCCATTCTGGTGCGCAATCGCAAGGAGGCCGAAGCCATCCGTAAAGCCCTGGCCCATCGGCAACTGGCCAGCGTCTATCTCTCCGACAGAGACTCGGTCTTTGAAAGCGAAGAGGCCAAGGACCTTTTGTATATCTTGCGTGCGTGCGCTCAACCCACCAGCGATCGGTTGCTGCGAGCGGCAATGGCGACCCGCAGCGTCGGGCTGACATGGCAGACCCTGGAGCAATTGAATCAGGATGAGCTGTTCTGGGAACAACAGGTTCTGCTGTTCAGGGATTTTCGCGTGTTGTGGCAGCAACAGGGCGTGCTGCCGATGCTGCGAAAACTGCTTGCCACGTTCAAGGTCCCGGCCCGTTTGCTTCTGGAAGACCAGGGGGAGCGTCGCCTGACCAACCTGTTGCACCTGGCCGAGTGGTTGCAGCGCAGCGCCGCCGAACTCGATGGCGAGCATGCGCTGATCCGTCATCTGGCCGAGCAGGTGGATGGCCAGAGCGAAGAAGAAATTCTGCGCCTGGAAAGCGATTCGGACCTGATCAAGGTCATCACCGTGCACAAATCCAAAGGCCTGGAATACCCCTTGGTGCTGCTGCCGTTCGCCTGTAGCGCAAGGGAGATCGATGGCAAAAGCACAACACCGCCGATGTTTCACGACAACATGGATCTGGTCATCGAGCTGGCCAAAGGTAAACAGGCCGAGACGGCACAAGGGTGTGCCAACGATGAGCGCATAGGCGAAGAAATGCGCCTGCTTTACGTTGCCTTGACCCGAGCCCGTTACGCCACCTGGATCTGCGTAGCGCCCAAGGGATTTAAGACCGGAGGAAAATCGACAGATCTGCATAAGGCAGGCCTGGGTTACATGCTGGCGGGTGAGAAGCCGATAGCCCCAGAGAGTCTGCCCGGCGTGGTCGAGGCACTGGCCTGTGGCTGCCCGGACATTGAGGTGTGCGCAGCGCCAGCACCATCGGAAAATGTCCACACGGCACCCACTCCACCACCGGTGGGCCCAGCCTTGCGGCCCTTGCACAAGCTCGCGGCAAATTGGTGGATTGCCAGTTACTCGGCCTTGGCCATTGCCGACGGATATGTCCTGATGGGGGCGGAGCCGGGTATCAGCCTGGAGCCGGCGACCGCGCTGGAAGCCAACTTGCAGGAGGAGGACGAAGCTGAAGCCTTGCCGGCAGGGGCCGGGATTCACGGTTTCCCTCGGGGCGCAGGACCTGGCACCTTTCTCCATGGACTGTTCGAATGGGCCGGTCGCGAAGGTTTTGCCAAGACCGCTGGAGATCCGATCACCCTCCATAACACCGTTGCCCGACGCTGCAACCTGCGCGACTGGGAAACCTGGATCGAGCCACTGTCCGCCTGGCTGGGCAGCTATCTGAATGCACCGCTGCGGTTCAACGGTACCCAATGCAAACTCTCGACCCTGAGCACCTATCAGGTGGAGATGGAGTTCTGGTTTTCCAGCCGGTCGGTGAACGTTCAGCGCCTCGATGCACTGGTGCGTCAATACACGTTGGGTGGTGCACCGCGCCCAGTACTGGCTGCCAACGAGTTGAACGGCATGTTCAAAGGCTTCATCGACCTGACGTTTGAACATCAGGGTCGCTACTACGTGGCGGACTACAAATCCAACTGGCTGGGCGGCAACGACCAGGCCTACGACGCCGAGGCGATGGCCGAGACCATGCTGGACAAGCGTTATGACCTGCAGCTGTGTCTGTACCTGCTGGCCTTGCATCGCCAGCTCAAGCTGCGCCTTGCCGGGTATGACTACGAACAGCACATGGGCGGGGCGGTGTACCTGTTCGTCCGTGGACACCAAGCGCCCACCCATGGTGTGCATTTCGAACGACCGCCACGGCAGTTGATTGAACAACTGGACCAACTCTTCATGGGCCAACACGCGGAGGTCAGCGCATGAGCCAGACCCTTAAGCAGCTGAGTAACAGCCAGCGCAACGTTGATCACCCGCTGTTGTTCGTTGGCGATGCCGACAGCAGCGAGCTGCTGCATCAACTCGACAATTGGGTGAACCGAGGCTGGTTGCGCGCACTGGATCGCTCATTCGCCACCTTCATACTTGAACAGGATCCCCAGGCCCAGGCCAGTGTGTTGCTGGCCGCCGCGATGACCAGTCATCAACTGGGTCGCGGGCATTCCTGCCTGGATCTGGTCGCTACCCTGCAAGCGCCTGACTTTGTGTTGTCGTTACCTCCTGAAGGGGAGGAGGGCGGCCAATTACCGTCGCAATGGTTGCTGGGCCTGGATGTCGCGCAATGGCGCCGGGCGTTGTGCTTGAGCACGATGGTGGAGGATCGGGACGAGCCGCAGCGATTCCCGGAGCGGCCGCTGGTGTTGACCGGACAGCGTCTGTACCTGCGTCGTTACTGGAACTATGAGCGCAGCATTGCCCAGGCGCTGAGCGCCCGTTTGAGCGTGGACGCGGTAACACCGGAGAAACTTTCCAGTCGGCTCGATGCCTTGTTCCCTGACACCTTCGAAGTTAACGGTGAAGTCCGTAGCGACTGGCAAAAAATTGCCTGTGCGCTGGCGGCACGAGGTAACTTCAGTGTCATCACCGGCGGCCCCGGCACCGGCAAGACCACCTCGGTCGTGCGCTTGCTGGGGCTGTTGCAAACACCGGCCGTGGAGGAAGGGAAGCCGCTGCGAATTCGTCTCGCCGCCCCCACCGGCAAGGCAGCAGCACGCTTGTCCGAGTCCATTGGCAAGGCCGTCCGTGAGCTGCCGGTCAGCGCCCCGGTGCAGGAGGCGATCCCGACGGATGTTTCCACATTGCACCGTCTGTTGGGCAGCCGACCGGATTCGCGCAACTTCATTCACCACCGGGATAAGCCACTGGAGCTGGATGTATTGGTGGTCGATGAAGCGTCGATGATTGACCTGGAAATGATGGCTTGCTTGCTCGATGCCTTGCCTCGGCAGGCGCGCTTGATTCTGTTGGGTGACAAGGATCAGCTGGCATCGGTGGATGCAGGCTCCGTGTTGGGCGACCTTTGTCGCAACGCTGAAGCCGGCGGCTATAGCGAGCAAACAGTGGCCTGGCTGGAAGCCCACAGTGGCGAGTCGGTCAGCGCTCCGGGGTTGCAAACGGCAGTCGGTGCTGGCGATCCGCTGGCCCAGCAAACCGTCATGCTGCGCTACTCCCGACGCTTCGACGCCCAGCAGGGCATTGGGCGTCTGGCCAAACTGGTCAATGAGAAAAATGCCGCCGAAGCACGAAGCCTGCTTGATCAGCAATTGCCTCAGCTGTTCAACCTCAAGTTGCGAGGCGAGCATGATGCCGCACTCACCGAGTTGATTATCAACGGCAAAGGCGATGCTCCTGGTTATCGCCATTACCTTGAGCAGCTACGAGACCAGCGTCCTGCGAAAGACACTCCCTGGGACAGTGCCCTCTGGGCCGGTTGGGCTGGCAAAGTATTGGGCGCGTTTGATGAGTTCCGTCTGCTCTGTGCGCTGCGTCGCGGGCCTTGGGGTGTCGAGGGACTGAATCAACGAGTGGCCGCCGAACTGCGCCGCTGTGAGTTGTTGTCGGGGGACCAGGGTTGGTACGAAGGGCGACCGGTACTGGTCACCCGCAATGATTACAGCCTGAGCTTGATGAATGGTGACATCGGCATTGCTCTCTGGGTGCCGGGTCCCTCCGCAGAACGGGTTCTACGTGTGGCCTTCCCGCGAAACGATGGCAGCGGCGGCGTACGTTTCGTGATGCCGAGTCGGCTGGTGGAGGTTGAGACCGTTTTCGCCATGACGGTGCACAAGTCCCAGGGGTCGGAGTTCAACCATACGGCTCTGGTATTGCCCGATGCGCTGAACCCTGTGCTGACCAAGGAGCTGTTGTACACCGCCATCACCCGTGCCAAGCAATGGTTCAGCCTGGTCGAAGCCAGTCCGGGCGTATTTGAGGGGGCGGTGAGTCGCAATGTGCAGCGAACCAGTGGGCTGTCGCTGCAACTGCAAGATGAGCTGGCAAAACTTCAACGCACCTGTGTGGGTGCGTTCAGGCATTTGTAGCCTGGGTACTGGGCTTCAGCGGTGACCTTTGCCATGGCAGAGGTCACCGCTTGAACCGTGATGGTGAAGTTGGCTTGGGGGCCGGCGGTGGCAACCACACGTTGCATGAAGGCTTTGTAGGTTTTCATGGCGCTGTCCTCGATGGCGATGGGATTACGCTGCTTCACCGTTGCCGCGCTTGCTGGTGATCTTTACCGCTCGACCGAGCGCGAAGAGCACCATGTCGATGTTCACCACGAATCCAGGTTCGGCATCCTGACGCTCTTTGAAGTGCTCGCAGAGCCAGCGTTTGTAGCGTTCGATGCAGGCGACATCCTTGTCCCAGTTGATCTTCTTGCGAATGGTCTTGATCTCGGAAAAGTCTGGGTCGTTGATCTGCTCATAGAGTTCGAAGGCACGAAGCACGTGCTGATCGACAATGGATTCCGAGCGATCAGCCAGGTGCCGACCGAACTGTCTGAATACCTGGCCTGGGCCGTTAGTCAGCGATGTTGGTCTGACATCGGCTGCACCTTTGATGATGTGCGCCACCTTTTGCAGGTCGCCGTTTTTCCAGACCAGGGCGTAGAGCAGCTTTTCCAGAGGAGTTTCCAGTTTGGCGCTGAGGTCCGCATGCAAGCGAAGATCGTTGCCAACCTTAGTCATGAGGGAACTGATGTCGTGGTCCGTCAACTTCAACTGCAATTCTGGGTACTTGTTGCGGTCCATCTGCCATTTTTCCAGCAGGGGATCGGACGTCAGTATCTTTTTCAGGTCGGACACTTTGTCGGCGTTCAGTATCTCGGTGAACGTGGTTTCCACCAGCTTCAGGGCTTCCAGATTATTCAATATCGCGTTCTCTCGTGGGGTCTGATACAGAGCTTGATTCACTCGTGCGACAGATCATGTCGCACTGCGTCAGGGCTCGGTATTTTTTGGAGTCGAGTGCCAGCGGCAAGGTTGTCGCGAACAGGGCAGTCGAAAGGGACCGGTATCAGTCATACAGCCAGGGTTTCAACTCCTTTAGGTTCCCCACCACGATCTGTTGCGCCTCTGGTTTCGGGTCCATGTTCTTTGGATCAATCTGATAGCGCTGCAACACATACTTGACCAACGCCTGGCGACAGGGAATCTGTAGTCGCCCATCGACCATCCCGAAATCCTCCTGGATTATCGCTTTTTGCATCACCGTCAGACGCTCATCGGGTTTGATGATGACGTTGACTTCGCTATTCCACTGGTCGTCGTCCGAGAGGCCATTCTCGGTCTCGCCGTCCATCAGTTCAGGAACCCCACGCAGTCGGCTCAGTACAAAGTCCCGGTACTCGCGGTTTTTTTCGCAGTAGGCGCGCACATGCCAGCGCATGCCTGTGTAAACCAGCGTATGCGGTGCGATGGTTCGCCCTTCAGGCTCGGGGCTGTTGAGCGAAACGTAGTCGATGTCTAGGCGTAGATGCTCCCGGCAAGCCTTGAGCAGTGGGCGCAGTATCTCGACCTTGATCGAGCGATCCGGCACCTCCAGCACTTTGGTATGGGCGTAGGCCAACGCCAGCCCCTCAACGTGTGGCGCTCGGGCATTGTTCTGGTAAAGCAGGTGCAGGTAGGCGCTGGCACTGTCGTCGATGAACAGGGGCTTGAACTGTTTGCCCGGCACGTACCCCTTGATGTGTCGATCATATGTAAGGTTTTTGGGCGCATGCTCGGTGATGTAGGTATTGATGTCCTTTGACGCCTGCTGGCGGCTGATGCCGAAGCTCTGCATCAAGTGCACCGTGGTCAGTCGGCCTTCCCACCAGGCGACGGTTTCAATCAGTCGATAGCGAAGGGCGAGGTCCCAACGGACCTGCGCGATGGTTTGCTTGCGTTTCATGTCGCCTCCATGTGAGTGAATACTTTACCTGTATAAGTCTACATTCTGGACGTGTCGTTTAACACTACATATCGTGACTCTGGCAAGTTTGGAGTTGACGAGATGAGGGACATGTTTATGGATGGATTGGATTGGATAGCGTTGGTAGCGATGCTGATGCTGTTGATGATCCTGCTGATGCTTCTGGTGCAGTATCTGCAGACTAACAAAGCCTGGAGATTGCTTGAGCATTGGCATGCGACGACGAAGGAGCGTCAGGCGCGGCTGAACTGGCACGCCGAAGAAAATCGCGAGTTGAAATCGGCGCTGCGGGCAGAGAAGGCTCATGTGGAGCAGCTGCAGCGCAAGGTGGAAATTCTGCAGGCATTGTTGCCGTAAGTGTGAAGTGGGAGGCCTTGATTCAAGGTCCTCGTGAGTGGCGCCGATACGGTATGAACATCAGGAGGAATGCATGCTCGATTCGCTGGATATTTGCAGGCTTCTGGAAGGCCATGGTTGCAGCTTGAAGTACAAAGGGAAGGCCTACGCTAGAGGCTATGTGCACCCGGCGCTTGAGTACCCGCTATTCGTCAAGCATAAAGCTACCGGCACCGTAGGACTCCAGCCATTGGTTTTGCACCCGGCATACCGCAAGTCAGTGCATTGGGAGCAAATCAAGGCATTTACGCAGGGCGCTCCCAATGAGACCTATAAAAGCACCAGCCTGGAAGTATTTCCGCTCGCGCTGGGCTCAACCAGCAATACCGGTATTGCGGTCAATTTGGAGAATGATGAAGACTTGCGCAGCCTGTTCGCAGTGCTTACCGGCGAATCGACGGCCATCGAGCAGCGATTGGAAGATGAATTCAGCCTGATTGAGTTATTCGAGCAATCATCATTTGTGCAGCAAATTGAGAGTACCGAGCGCGAAGCCATTATTCGAGCGCGAGTGGGACAAGGCGTTTATCGCCACGCTCTGCTCAAGCATTGGCAAGGTTGCGCCGTCAGCGGTATAGCGCTCGCTTCCATGCTGCGCGCTTCTCACATCAAGCCTTGGCGTGACGCGACGCATCCGGAGCGCCTCGATCCCTTTAACGGACTGCTTCTGACGCCCAACCTGGATCAAGCCTTTGACCAGGGGCTGATCAGCTTCACCGACGAGGGCGATATTGTTATTGCGCAAACCTTGACGACTGAACTGCAACTGGCACTTGGGATTAACCCGCAATGCCGATTGCGTAGCCTTCATGACCGTCATTTGAACTACTTGGCTTGGCATCGTGAGCACGTATTCAGTGGCTAGTCGCTCATGTTAATCGTTTGCCCGAAAGATGATGGGTCAGGAGCCCGTGTCACAGGCTGGATTCTCCTGGGGTTGGTGTAACTTCGCATGCAAATATATAGCAAAGACGGTATTGGGCGCGGTCGCCCAACAGGACAATAAGGAGCATGGCTTGTGGCGGTAGATCTGAAGGATGACGCAAATCTCAAGGCAGCCTGTGAAGCAGTGTTGGCTCAGCATCGTGAGTTGTCGTGGTATCAAAACTGGTTGAAAAAGCTGTCGGAGTTCCTGCGCAAGGTTCAGGACGCCGATCAAGACGAGTTTTGCAGCCCCGCGTTTCAGGAGCAGCTATGGGAAAGTGAGGTCATCACTAAAACGGGCATGGGAACGGTCAAGGTGTCCGAGGTAATCGCCGACCCTCTCGTCGCCAAATGCCTTTGGAGTATTCGGGCATCGCTTAAAACGGGTGATGCTCACCTTCATGATCAAGTGCTCAAGGAAGGCTGGCGCGAGTTGAATCAACTAGTGGCCCCACCCCTTGTACGGCGCAACCCTCGGCTTAAAAAATATCGTCTGTTCGCCGCGCTGTGCCCAACTGAACTGACCACGCTTGCGCACTATCCGAAATTGCGTACTTTGGCGTCGTTGATAGGTGTGGGAGGCGCAGAGCGTGAGCTTTCTCTGCATCAGAGTGTGCTTGAGCGCCTGGACGATGTTTTGGGTAAGCGGGAAAAAGGACTGTCAACGCCGTCGCTGGAGCGCATGACTCTGCCTTGGCTGCTCTACAGGAAATTCGTACAGGAGCAGGAAGCCGAAGCCACGGAAATCGCTGACCCCACAACAGGCCAGGAGCGCTTGAATCCATTACCTGCTGAGCGTCGCCGCCGAGGCATGCTCGCCATTGGTGGTGGTATTGCGACCATCAGGGCGATCATTGAGTTCGCCAAAGAAGGGTGCAAACGAGAAGACCTGGTGGAGCACATGCGCTCGATCAACCCAAGTCACGCGACGTCGAGTATCCGAACGCAACTCAACTCACTCATTGCCGAATGGGGTGTTCTGCGTGCTCAAGGCGACGAGATCCATCTGACGCCGCGAGGTGAGGGACTGCTGGAGACTGGCGAGCCTGATGAAGTATCGGACTGGCTGCTGACCCGCGTTCTTGGGTTTGATCACATGCTCTATGCATTGCACAGCGGTCCAATGTCCGTCAGTGCGTTGAATGAAGCGTTGAGAAAGGTAAACACCGGGTGGACCAGCGATCGGGCATTGACCAGTCTGACCTTTTGGCTGCGTGCGCTGCAATTGGTCGAAACCCGTGCAGACAAACTGCAGCACCTGACCGAGCTCGGTGAGGCCTGGGCAGCGCAAATCCACTGGGAACCCCAATCACTTACTCCAGACCCTGGGGCTGTTTCAACCAGCGTGGTGCCATCCATTGGCGAGGCTGTGCCGTTCGAGCGCCCCTCGCTGGAAACCATCCTGCGTAGTTTTCCCGAAGATATCGCCTTTCCGATCAGCCTGGTGGCTCGTCTTGATGCAGGACTCTGGAGTCATCCGCGCCGCCATTTTGCTGTCCTTACCGGGCTCAGTGGCGCCGGTAAAACGGTACTGGCTCGGGGTTATGCGCTGGCGTTGCACGAGGGGCAAAGCCAGCCATCAGAGGGACTGCTTACAGTCCCTGTCCAGCCTGGCTGGCATGATCCCTCTTGCCTGCTGGGTTACGTCAATCCATTGAATAGCGAGAGCTACGTACGCACGGCATTCGTCGATTTCCTGCTTAGGGCCAGTGCCGACTCCGAACGTCCATATACGGTTGTGCTGGACGAAATGAACCTGTCGCACCCGGAGCAATATCTGGCACCGCTGCTTTCGGCCATGGAGACAGGTGGCCACATTGAGCTCCATGCTCAGGATAACGACATCAGCGGCGTGCCGGCGACCATCACGTACCCGAGTAACCTGGTGATCATTGGTACCGTGAATATGGATGAAACGACACACGGCCTGAGCGACAAGGTGCTCGACCGGGCGGCAGTGATTGAGTTCTGGGAGATCGACGTTGAAGCGTTCCCCGGCTGGAAAACCAGTGCTTTGCCTGAGGCGAAAATTACCAAAGTCCGTGATACGCTCAAGGGGCTGGTCAAGGCCTTGCGCCCGGCACGCCTGCATTTCGGCTGGCGCACCATCCACGATGTCATTGGTTACATCGAGCAGGCCGGACGCGGCGGTGTGATTGATTTTGATGCGGCACTGGATCAAGCCATCTACGCCAAAGTCCTGCCCAAACTGCGCGGTGAAGACACACCTCGGGTTCAGGCTGCCTTCGCAGACAGCCGTACCTTGTTGCGGGATATGAAGCTGGAGGATTCGGCAACCAAAGTCGGCGAGTTGCTGGATGATTTGCGTTCTTTGGGTTCCGCCCGGTTCTGGCGCTGAAACATGGCGATTATCCGATGCGTTGACAAACAAGGCAGCATGTTTACCGTCAGCCCCGAAGCTTTGGCTTCGGGGTTCATGGAGCGCGGCACTTACTATTTCGAGATTGTCCCCGAGTCCCGCTTGTTTGTTGATGATGAACCGTTGGAGAGCTCGCGCCATGAGGCATTTGATGCATGGCGATGGGAGCCGGGTTTTTATGCGGGCAAAGTCGTCGCTGAGTTGATTGATACTGACGGCAAGGTTTTAGCGACCTACCACTTTGATGTGGCTCCGGATCAAAACAAGCTCGGCGAGACTTCGTTTGCCGCGATGTTCGACGAGCTCCTTGCCTTCGATATACGTTTGCTGATGGGCAACGAATACGCCCGGTTGGAGGTGGGTCGTGAAGGTCTGACCAGCAACCCGCACCTGCAATATGCCCGACTGAAACGTTATGGCCCGGCGTTGTTGTCAGCGTTTACCGAAGTCTTGCGCAAGCCGCTGACACGGCTGCACCGAGAGCGAACATTACGGCCAGCGCATCAATTGCGTCGTATTGATCGCCAGACCCTGCGACGCGCCTTGCAAGACCCTGCGGCGACGGCGTTGCTCTATAACCTCGAACAGGCCAATACCAGCGGTGAGGTGTTGCACTTTGATGTGCCCACTGTGTTCGAGGACCTTGATAATCCGGCCAATCAGGCGTTGGCTGTTGTCCTTGGCGAAACCCTGCGACGCAGCCGTTACGTCATTGCCGCCTTGCAAAAGATCATTGATGGGGAGGGCGATACGGGGGCTCGCTCCGCGTTGACTCCTCGGCTTGGACGGCGGATTGAGTTCCTCGAAGGCTTGCACAGTGACCTTCGTAGAATTCAACGCAGGGAGCCGTTCTGCTCTCTGCGCCAGCCTCGAATTTCCGCTGCCGGGCTCAACGCGGTTTCCGCTCATCCTGCTTACGCTCGGGCCTATCGTCATGGATGGTACGTGCTGCGTCCTGGTATTGACGGCAGTAGCGAGGGAGAGCGCTTATGGATCAGCCCGACATGGGAGATATACGAGCGTTGGTGCTACCTCCAGGTGGTGGCCATGATGAAGTCGATCTA
The DNA here is from genome assembly GCF_032613195.1 of Pseudomonas sp. P108. Classification (NCBI taxonomy): domain Bacteria; kingdom Pseudomonadati; phylum Pseudomonadota; class Gammaproteobacteria; order Pseudomonadales; family Pseudomonadaceae; genus Pseudomonas; species Pseudomonas sp. P108. The sequence goes on from NZ_CP126691.1 coordinate 920,532, forward strand.
TCCCGACCTGCAGTGGCGTGATCGTTGGCCCGGCACGAGTCTAGACTACATACGTTGTACCGGGCGAGGTATCGATACACAGGTCGATGTCTGGCTGCAGGTACACTGTCCAGCGTTCGACCAGCCAGCTAGTCACGGATTTTCCAGCATTTCCGGGGCGCGTTACCCCGACATTGTTGTCACCGTGGAAAGCCCGGCGGGGAGCTCGTTCCTTGTGATGGACGCCAAGTACCGGGTTGAGCGCAAGTGGGTGCTGGAGGGCATGGTGTCTGCGCATTTGTACCGGGACTGCTTGCGCTGGAAGGGCCGCAAGCCGGATTTATCGATATTGCTGGTGCCTCGTGCAGGAGGTGCTCCCTTGTTGGAGACGATGACGTACCAGAAAGCCAATGGGGTTGGCGTCGCGGTGCTGAGCGTTGAACACAACGGATTGCAAGCGGTGTTAAAACCCTTTGCAAGGGGCTGCACAGATTCAGAATCAGCGGAGCTTCCTAGGGCTGCAACTCCTTTGCCACTGAACTGAAACTTACGTAACGCTCAAAAAGGAAGCGCAATGACAACAATAATTACAAAGGCCCAAGCCGAGTTGGAGCTTGCACTCATGCAAGCCGAAAGTGATTCCATGGCCAGCAGCGATCTTTATATCTGGTTGCGCGAATGCGGACTGTCGCCCGAAATCGCCGTACGAGTCAAAGAGCTGGTCAACGTGACTCAGCGCATCGGTAACAAGGTTGTCTCCATCGGCAAGCTGATCGTAATGAAGTTGCGCGACTTCATCACGGCGCATAAGAACCTGGCCATTGGCACCGTATTGGGTGCCGCTATCGTTTCGCTGATCGCTGCGATGCCGTTGCTCGGTTCGCTATTGGCGCCCTTGGGGGCACTGCTTGGCGTGACGGTCGCGGCCACCGGTCATCAACGCGACAAGCATCCTGACGGGAACGGCAAAGGGGTAAGCCTGGAGGAGCTTCCGCAGCACCTGATCGAAATGGCCCGGACGTACTTTGACCTGTTCATTGAGGCGTTCCAGATCATCATGGCTGAATTCTCATCGGCGAAAACATCATGAGTCGGCCACCGAAGGTCAGCAAAAAGCAGCTGCTCAAGGTCATCGATGAGCTTGAACGAGCCCCCCAAGACCGTGTTCGCATCCTGGGGGAGGTGGGCATCAGCACGCTCGGTATCGGCCTCGGTGCCGCCGCAGCTGGCACTGTGGCGGGTATCGCGGGTGCGACCAGTATTCCGGTCCTCACGACGGCCGCCGGTTGGGTCGGTGTTACTGCCGTGGCGGCGACGCCACTAGGCTGGGCTCTCGGCGTTGCGGCGGCCGGTGGTGTTCTGGCCTACGGCGTCTCGCGCTGGATTTGCGGCGGTGCGATGTCAGAGGGGCGCAAGCAGGAATTGTTGTTGGTCTACCAGGAGCGGTTGGCCGAGATGGAGGCCAAGGAGCGCATGGGGGCGGTCACGCTGTTGGACAAGTCCGGTTTTATTTCGTCACTTCGTGAGGTGATCGAGAAAGATGTCATCAGTGCCGATAAGGCGCTACGGCTGATCGAGGCGGTGGAAGGCGGAAAGTTGGCGTTGCCTGAGGCTTATCGATTGGTCAATGGGCTCTTGCTGGAGTAGTGCGCGCAGGGTGCAGTCCTCAGCAAAGCGCCGATGAGTCATCCGATCACGACACGTCTTGTCGCGCTTCGCCCTCATGCTCGCCTCATCAGCAGGACGAATGGTTTACACCGAACCGAACCGCTTGAGTCAGGCAACCATAAGGGACCGCAGCATGAAAAATCTGTTCGCAATTATTGGCGTCATCGTCGTTGTAAAAAAAGGCTACGAGTTCTTCCGTGAATACAACGAGATGAAACAGGAACTGGACAAACGCGCCGGTGATTCGGCCTGACGCCGTGCAGCGTCGACGATTTCATTTTTCTACGACTGACGGGTTATCTCCATGCCTTGGCCGCCCCATCCCTTCACATTCACCTGTCCCCAATGCCACTGGAAAAAAACAACGGTGCCGCCCAGCGATGCGCTGCGTGAGGGGATCGACTGGTTTTCCATTTGCCCCTCATGCCGACACACTGCATTGGATGTACGGCCGGCTTCTCGGCTGGAAATTTTCAAGGCCAGGCTGGCGCGACCGTTTCGCTAGAACCCGCAAAGTGCATTGATCCGCCAGTCTGGAGCCCTCCTGGCGAGTTACACCAGGCTCGCCTTGCCTACCTCATGTTCATACGCTGCAGCCGCCCTCCGCAATGTGTCTCCCATTTGCTGGCGCAACTCCGGCGGTTCCCGCACGACCAACGAATCACCCAAAGACAAAATCCACCAGTGCAGCTGCCAGGTATTGTTGACGGTCGCCTGCACCTGAAAACCATCCGACAGCGCCTCCAGCACCATGTCCGTGCTCAAGGGCGTTTCACGAATCATCCTTGCCTGGTGTTCGCTCACCCAGGCCTTGAGCCGGATCTTCTCCGGTTTGCCAAACTGCAAGGCGTCGGTGGCCAGGTAGGTTTGCAGTTCGAACGTCTCCAGCCCTTGGCACGGAGTTTCGAGTACCGTTACCGCGCGAAAGCGATGCACCGCGAACTGACGGACATCGGTATAGGGCGCAGCGGTGGCGATGAGATAGGTGATCAGCCCACGCTGGACAATCGCCAGGGGGTTGAGAGTCAGTTCACTAAGTTTGTCGGTGTGTGCCGAATAGTACTGACAATGGACTTGCTGTTCGCTGATCAGGGCGTGTTGCAGTGCTTCCAGCGTTTCTGCCTGGATTTCCGGCGCTCGAAGATTGAAATCCGGTCGAACGCTCGCCACTTTGTCGGGCCAGCGGGCAGCGGGGTTGCCGTCTTCGAGGCCTTTGAGTTTTTGCCGGGCATGTTCGAAACGCGGTTCCAGCACGCTCAACATGCTGCCCGGAAGGAGCGGGCGCACGGCATCTTCGACCAGCGCCAGACTTACGGCTTCAGTCAAGGTGATGCCCTGCAACTCGACGCTCACGCCCGGCTTCCAATACCAACCGAAGGGCGTTCCTCCATCGTTGCACTGCAACGGAAACACCAGGGACAGGTCACGCAGGTCGCGCTCGATGCTGCGGCGGCTGATGGAGTAGCCTGCGGTCGTCAGGCGGGTCAGCAACTCACTCACTGTGATACCAGGGGCGCGTTTGGGAAGCTGTTGCAACAACTCCCATTGACGACTCAACGCGGTATGGGTCTTGGCTGATGGCAAGAGAAATCATCCTTGTAATATTGAAGCTGGCCTGTGGCTAGCGAATTTGCCGGGTTGTCTGCCTATCGGCGACAACCCGGCAACCTTTAGTCTGGTTAATGTATGAAACCGATTGGGCGCTGTTGCCCGGCGGATTTGAGTCGGCACTCGGCCAGCAACGCCCCCGCCAGCTCGTCGGCACTGGCGAATGGCTTGAAACGCCCACGGCGCGCCACTGCCGCAAAGTCACCCGGGGTCAGATGCGCCTCACCTCGCAAGCGATTGGCTGCGCTGTGCTGCGGGTCTTTCAAGGCCAGCGCTTTCAAGTGTGCGGCAAACAACGCCTGGGCCTGGGCGGTGACCAGGTAACCGAAATGTACCTTCAGATCGAAGCGCCGCAAGGAAGCCTCGTCCAGGTCTCGGATCAGGTTGGTCGAGGCAATGAACAGCCCTTGATAGCTCTCCATTTGCGTGAGCATTTCATTGACCGCGGTCACCTCCCAGCTCTGCCGCGCCTTGCGTCGGTCCTGCAAAAAACTGTCAACCTCATCGAGCAGCAGCACTGCGTCTTCCAGTTGCGCGCGCTCGAAGGCGCCCGCCAGATTCTGCTCCGTCATTCCGACATAGGGTGAAACCAGGTCGGAGACGCGCTTGACCATCAACGGCTTGCCCAACTCTTGCGCCAGCCATTGGCCAAAGGCAGTTTTACCGGTGCCTGGCGGGCCGTAGAAGCACAGGCGTGCCTGGGGATGGACGCGCAGTCCGTCAACCAGACCGTCAAGAGCGTGGTCGGCGTTGATCCATTGCGGTGAGTAGAAGGTGGGCAAGCTGCTACCACCGTCTTGTTGCAGCTTCTCGAGGCCCTGTGCTTTCAGCGTGCCGTCGACGATGCAACGGATCGTCGTGTCCAGCGTCTTGCTGGCACGGTTTCCTACGCTGCGGCCTACTCGTACGGCTCGCTCCAGCACCGCCGGTGTCACCTGTTCATGGGCACTGAGATGCTCTATCAACTGATCACTCAACTTGCCCCCGCCACACTCACGGAGCATCTGCTTGCGCTGCGCCAAGGGCGGGTTGGGGATCTCGATCACCAGATCGAAGCGACGTATATGTGCAGCGTCGATAGCCTCAATGCTATTGCTCAACCAGAAACACGGCAGCGCATTCTCCTCCAGCATGCGATTGATCCAACCCTTCTGCGAGCGACTATGAGCGTCGGTGCTGGCGGTTTGAAAGATGTCTTCGATCTCATCCAGTACGAGCAGGGCCCGTTGCGAGCGCAGCACGCTATTGGCCGCGCGCAGGGAGCACAGACGCTGTTTTGCATGCACGGGGTCGCCATCGCTGTCCGTGCAGGCCACTTCATAAAGCGCGCTGCTCAGGCTCTTTGCGAGCAGTCGACTGAGCTGAGTCTTGCCGGTGCCTGGCGGACCATAAAGCAGAATGTTCACGCCTTGACGGCCCTGTGCCAAGGCTTTGGCCAAGTAGCGTTCGGCGATGTTCAGTGGCTGTTTGATGTGTCGGTAGTGCTCCAGGCTCAGGCTGCCTGGCGGACTCAGGCGGAAGGCATAAGCAAACAAATCCAGTGATGTGCCTTTGCTGAATCGCAGCAGGCCGGGAAGCTCCTGATTACTCACCGATAACATCGAACTCAGTGCTGTTGAGGCGCGGGAATTGCTCCCCACCTCCAGCAAGCCCGCCCGGATCAGGGGGCTATTACTCGCCAGGCAGGCCTCGACCTCGGGGAGTTGCAGGCCCAACAATACCGCGAGGACTTTCATGGCACGGTTGAATCCCACCATGCCCAACTGATCGGTAGCATCACAGAGCACCGGGTCGATATGCATCAGTACGCAGAAACCCAGTACCCGCAACTCTGCCTCTTCCAGTCCCAACAATGTCCCCAATGCCTCCAGATTGCTCCCCAGGCGATCCGGGTAAGGTGTATCCGGATTGCTTGCCTCGAAAGCGCGAGCGGCTCGACGCAGGGCCGACAAGGCTTGCGGTGGGCTGTACTCGTCTCGGTCTACCCATTTGGTCAGGCCAACCTCACGGGCCAGATCATCATCGTTGAACCCGTGTCGACTGATTAAATTCCGATGCCCCCCCAGGTCCAGCAGCAGTTGGAAACTCCACTTCAGCGAGAGTGCACAAGTGTCGGCAGCGCGGCGGCTGTCGTGGGCGAAGGGGGTGAGTCGGGTACCCATGCTGAATCTCCTGATGCTGTGGAGGAGGCAGGATGGGATGAGGGCTGGTCAGAATGTGTCGTGGTAACAGTGGTCAGTGAGTGTTCAGGCTCGACACAATCTGTCGTGCCTGACTCTTAGTCTGGAATCCACAAAATGGACCAGAGAGGGATGAGCAATGCTGAAGAACGTGCTGGCAACAGTGGGTCTGGTCGTGGTGCTCAAAAAGAGCTTTGATCTGTACCAGAAGTACAAGCAAATGGAACGAGAGAACGATATTTGGCGTAAGGCAGCCACTGGCGGGGATTGATTCCCTTTCCACTCAAGCCTGCACGACCGGATAGCATGCGTCCCCCCAGAGCGTGTCGGGATTTTCCAGCATCAGATGGATGATTAACGGCACCAACTTGCCAAGCAGCTTCCCGCAATCGCGCAATTGTGGTCGGTTGATACTGCTATCCCAGGTCGCACCGCCGTGCATGATCTGATTGCGCAAGGTGTAGATGCGATTGAACAGCACCGCGAGTACATCGGCAGTATCGCGTTGTGCCAGAGCGGACTGTGCTCTGCGTCGGCCGTCGGCGAAACGTTCGCTCCATTGTTGCTCGGTGATCTTGCCATTCTGGTGATCCCAGAAGCTCTGAAAAACGTATGGGTTATCCAGCAGCACACGGATGCTTCCGGAAAACTCGGACCATACCAGCGTCTCTATCTGCCGCTCGCGATCTAGATCGCAAAGCTTGCGCAGAAAGGCACGGAAGGTTTCCTGTTCGGATAACCGATAGTTCTCGTCGATGTCAGTTGCGTAGGCGGCGTTGAAGGCAATCCACAGGAAAACGAAACGACCGTCGGGATCATCAGCTTGTTCGGCGCGTTGCAACCAGCTCAAGGACCGATGCACACGCAATGTCAGGTTGACGTGATGGTTGTCGCGTTCAAGTCGGTGGCGCGCCTTGAGGGTTTGGTAATCCATGAGATTGACTCTTCAGGAGAGATTGAATGGGGTGTGTCATGGTTTGTGGCCATGCCATGACGCTGACGGTTGCACCTGTTTATGCTGAAGCCTTACCCCAAGCGGGACCTGTAGTAAGGCTTCCCGGTCAGATCAGGAAAACCACTGCTTCAGTGTTTCCTTCGCCTTGGTCACGTGTTCTGCCTTGATATGAGTAGCGGTCGCTGCCAACGCTGCGCACAACACGCCGATGTCGTCGGTGTAGCCCACGATTGGCGTGATGTCGGGGATGACGTCGATCGGAGAGATGAAATAGCCGAGCGCACCATAAATGGTGGTTTTTGCCCAGGTGGGCGTGTCTGAGTCGGTTGCGGCGTAGTACATCTTCAGTGCGGGTTCTAGTGCCGCCTCGCCAGCGGATTTCGCATAGTTTTTAACTTTGTCCCAGAACGAGTCGTCTGAGTAATCCTTTTCAAATGCGTTGTCTGACATGGGTTTCTCTCTACGGTCATTGGTTTTGACGAGGGTTGTGTGATCAAGATGGACGGTGAAGTGGTTTTCGCCAAACCCGCCTCTATACCTCTGTTTCGGGCACTTCCGCAGTCAGCCGGACGGCATCGCTGAAGTCCTCGAACAGACGTCGTGACTCCTTGAACCAGCGCTCCAATGGTGCTGTATCCAGTTTGCTGTCGAGTTTGTCGATGGGGCCGAGCATTCGCTCATAAACATCCTTGCCACCGATTTCCAGGCTGTCGAGTCGTAGTCCGTTGATGGCGGTTTTTTGTGCACGCATCGCGCTGATATCTGCCTGAATGGCATCGTCATACATCGAGAAAACTTCGCGCAGTCGCCCATCGAGGTGTTGCCGCGCATCACCTTGTAGGTTGATCCGGGAGAAATACTCCAGAAGTGGCACGTCTCGATAAGCCACTTCGTTGCGCAGGGTGGAGCTGTACGCACTGATCCCGACAACCGCAATTCCCTCGGATTGCAGGATGTCCTGGACCTCATCCATGACGTACTCGATGTCGTCTTCGGACTTGAGGTCGGCCTTGGTCAGAACGACATAGACCGACCGCTGCTCGACGCCAATCTGTTGGATAAAGTCCAGGTCTGAGTCAGGCACCGTGCCGTTGGAGTCGAGGCCGATCAGCCAGATGATCGCGTCGGACTGCTGCGCAAACTGGATGGCAGTGCGTTTGTCACCCTGACTGTGTTCGGCCGCCGTCGCCGGTGGGTTGTAGCCGGGTGTGTCGATGAAGCAAATGTTGCTGAAGTAGTCAGGGTTCATCTGAACACCCACGCACATGAACGGCATCAGGCTCTTCAAGTCGAAACTGAACGAGTTGATGAAGGCATGGGAGATGCTTTTGTAGAAGTCCACATCCAGTTTGATATGGCCACCGTTCGCGGAGTACCCGCGAATCATCCGTTCATCAGTCGCCAGCACGTAGCTGGGGATAGCGGTGACTGGCTGCATACCGACCGCCAGGCGCACCTCGGGGTCACGGATGAAACTGTTGATGAACTCGGACTTGCCGCTGCTGAAGCCACCGACAATGCCGACGATGGTGCGCTCATGAACGTCTGGAAAGCCTACGAGCAAGGCCAGTTCCTGCTGGATCGACTGCAACATTGTGAGGGCCTTGGCTTCGGCGGCCAGGGACGATTCATTGTCTGCGAACACCATGTAATCGTTCGCCAACAACTCTCTGAAACGGGCCAGGCCAGCGCTTTCCCGAGGGCGAGCCGCGAGCAGCCGGGAGATGAGCTGGAAGCGCGTCCAGGTGTCCCCGTGGCGTTGATTCAACGCCTGAAATTCGTTTGCCAACTGAACGTGCTGTTGTTGTTCCTCTTCATGGATCTGTTGTAGTGTTTCGTGCGCCTTGACGCTGGCGTGCAGTTCCAGGCTCGTCTGTTCCAGCGTCTGCTCAAGAGCCTGGCGTTGCGACTCTACACTGTTGCGTTCCTGTTCCAGTCGGGCATGTTGCATCGACAGGCTGTCGAAGTGCTCGCGCGCCTGTTCCTGGTCGCGTTGATGCTGGTCGATGGCCTTTTCCAGCGACTGCTGCACACCTTCGAGTGTCTGTCGGGTGTTGGTCAGCTCGGCAGCGGTGCTGGTCTGGCGCTCGGTCAGTTGTCCATGTTCCGCTGTCAGTGTTTTAAGGCGCTCCAGGGTGTTCTGCTGCTCTTGGGTCAGTGCCTCGTGACGCTGATCTGCCGCCTTGAGCGCTTCGGCACCGGCTTGCAGTTCAAGGCGCGCTTGCTCGAGGTTTTGTTCGAGGACCTGGCGAGCGTCCTCAATGCTGTTACGTTCCTGCACCAGTTGCGCATGCCGCGTCGACAAGGTGTCGAAGCGCAGCCGCGCCGTCTGCAGCGCGTGCATATGCTGAGTATTGGCCTGCGCCAGCGACTGCTGCACCCCGTGCAAGGCTTGCCGGGTGTCGGTCAGCTCGGCGGCGGTGCTGGCCTGGCGCTCGGTCAGTTGCCCATGGTCGGCAGTCAGTGCCTCAAGACGCGCCACTGTGCCCTGATATTCGCGGGTCAACGCATCGTGTTGATCATCCGCAACCTTGAGTGTTTCGACCACACCGTCGCGCAGCAGCTTGCGACGCCGGATGAACAATTGGCCGAGTTTATCAAGTTGGGTCATCAGCACAGGAGGAAACAGTTCAGTCTTCATACCGCCTCCAGTTCCTTGGCCATGCGTTGCAGGCGGTCGAGGGTCAGAAGTGCATTGCCGACCTGTTCTTCCAGCTGTTCCATACGTGCCTGCATATCCTGGAAGAATGCGTTGCCGTAGGAGGGTGAAAGCTTTTCAGTCACGTCATCCGTCAAATGACGGATTTGCTTTTTGGCCTGTCCCTTGAGGTCATCCAGAAGATGCCGGGCAGTGTGTAGGAATTCTCGTGCTTCATCGTCCAGCAGGTAACTGCCGGTGCCTTTGAGTTTGCTCAGTTCCTGGCTGCTGAGCTCAAAGACGGGGACTTTGAGACCGGCAGCCAGACCTTGGTTGGTTCGAATGATCAACGCCGTGTCCAGGTCATCGCCAAGGTGACGCCTGGCGACCGCGGTCGATTCCTTGACCAGGTTGTCGCGAAACTTTTTAGTCAGGGCATCGCTTGTGCTCTTCAGGGTGCCTGTCAAACCTTCGGCAAACTCCTCCAGCTCATTGCAGACCTGGCGCCAGAACAACTTGAATACGGTGTAGTGGTGGGTTTCCTTGCCGCCACCCCAACCCCAGTTGGCAAATTTTGCAACGATGCTGTCGCGCACCACCTCTCTGGATTTCGACTCTTCACTAGCTGATGCACCGACCTCCTTAAGCGTGGAGCGATAGGCCGATTCAAGTTCCTTTGTGAGATCCTTTTTCAGATCCTCGCAAAACTCTTTTGCGCAATTGGTCAATACGCTATCGAGCTCGTAGGTGCCCACTACCATCAGGCTGTCCAGCTTGCGCCGCTGAGCCTTCAGGTCCTCAATGTCGGCATTGCGGACTTCCTGATACTTGGCCTGGGTAAAGTTCAGCAAGTCGGCCCGGAACGCTTCCAGTGCCGAGGACTTGGCGCGGATCAGATCTTCGCGCCGATCTTCGATAATGCGGTCCTTCTGCGCGCGGACACTGTCCAGCACCGCCCGCAGCGCTTCGGTGTTAGCCAGCAGGTCGAGATTGCCTCGGCAGCGTTCGGCATGCTCTGGCGTAAAGAAGTCAGGGTAATTCGCTTGAAGATTTTCCCACGCCTTCTGCTCGCCACTGTCCCATTCGTTCTGTTGGTCAAAACGTACCGAAAGGCTGTGGCACATGCCTGAGGTATGCAGGACCTTGCCGGCGCCTTTATCAATTAAGTTGTCGAAAGTCGCACCGATCTCCGGATGCTGAACCTTCAAGCGTTGCAGGGTATCGACCATGTGCACGCTGAGCGTCTGGGTGATCTTGTCCAGCGCCCCCTGAAGCGTGGGTTGGCGGGTGTCGCTGCCATACAGCTGGTTGTCGACCTGGCTGGCGATCAACACCAGTTCCTGGACACCCTCTTTCTGGGTGATCCGGCTCATCATCTCGATGTCCTGCTCACTGAGAAACTGACCGGCAGGGCTGACGATAAAGACCACATCGCAATTCTTGAGCAGGGCTGTCGTGCGTTCCTCGCGAGACTGCACAGGGTCGTTCAAGCCCGGGGTGTCAATGATGCGCACGTTACGCAATGAGTCCAGCGGCAGGAAGATATCGACGCTTTTGGTCAACGGCATGTAGTTGCCGCCGACGCCGACATAGTCCAGCAACTTGTCGGCTAATGACAGAGCATCAGTTGCCTGCAGGCGGCCCAGACTGTCGAGGGATTTGAAATCTACATTGGAGCTGCGAATGCTCTGCCACTGGTCATGGGCAGCCGCCAGCGCATGTTCGCCTTGCAGGGCTCGCCGGGCAGTTTTCTCGACGTCGGCATGGAACTGCTCGTCTTCTACGTGTCGGCCACTGCGCTGACGACGCTGGCTTAGCGTTTCGTAGGCGCGAGACTTTTCTTCGCGAAGTCGTTGCTCGTAACGCAGGGCGTTTTGCTCGATATTTTCCCGGTCAGCCGCGCTGTAGAACTGAACCTCGGCACCAAAGGTGTCGCCATGGGTCAGGGTGGTCAGCGCAGCGGTCATCGGGGTGGCAGCCCTGGGCAGAATCGCATGACCGTCGAAGATCAGGGCGTTGAGCAATGAAGACTTGCCGGCCTTGACTCGACCCACGACGCCGATCTGCAGCAAACGATTCTCTTCGGCCAGTTTGCTGAAGGCCTTATTCAGGTCCTCGGTCCGGTCGATGGCATGCTTGCGTAGCCATTGAGCGATGTCTTTTTCCAGCTCCGGGTTGTACTTTTCCATCCATTGATGGAGGCGTTGGTTCAGATCCAGGACGTGCTGTGCGTTCATTTCTGCGACTCGTAGAGGGCTTGTTTGGCGAGTTGTTGCAGTTGTTCTCTGGCGCGGGTCAGCAGCGCGATCTGATGCTCGGCCGCCTCGGCATCGTGATTGCGGCTGGCGACCAGTTCATCAATGAGCTTCTGCTTTTCACCGATTTCGCGCTCGAACTCCACGCTGACTTGGGTTACCAGCACTTCCATCTGTTCGGCGAGCAGGACCGGCAGTCGATCCCGCAACTCGCGTTTAACCGAAGGAATGATTTCATTGGTCACTTTCTGGCGGAGTTGGTCACGCTGACGCCCCTCATTAAGGAAGGACAGAATCTGCGGAAGAAAGATGATGGCCAGTTCGATCAGTGGATTGACTACCGACGTAGTGACTGCCAGCACGGTGGCCAGGCCTTGATAGCTCACTTTGGGTAGCGGGTTTCCGTCCTTCCAGCCACTTTCTTGTTTCAGTCTTTCCAGTTCGTTTGTATTGCGCGTGGCCAGCGATTCGCTCCAGTTGCCCAGGGCCTCTCCGGTTTTTTGCAGGGTGCGGTTGATCCTGTCGGTGATCTGGTCCAGCCAGTTGGGATCATTGCTGAACTGGCCCATGCTCTTGCCAAGGTCACCCACGGCTTGCGCAAAGTCGGTGACAACGGAGCGACTGAGAATGTCCATCTGCTCCTTAATGGTGCGGGTCATCGAGCTTCGGACCACTTCGGATACGATCCGCGAAAAAGCTTCCTGATTACCCGACAGACCGGCGCTGACCAGCTCCGACTGTGCGTTATCAAGTTCACGGCCGACCGCGTTGAGGCAGCTGTCGACGGCGCGGTCCAGTTGCTTGTCGCGCAGGTCTTCAAGAATACCGTCGCGTTTGCGCTCGATCTGCCGAATGCCATTGGCCAGTTCGCTCAAGGCATATTCATTTTCGGCTTGGTTCTTTTTCAGCGAGGTTAGCGCAAGGTTGATCTGGTTAAGCAGTGAATGGGTCAGGTCCTTCAGTCGATCCTCAAACACCTGGCGAACGATTTGTTCGGGTTGCAGACGAGCAAGCACTTCGCCCAATTGGACATCACCGTCGAGTCCCACCTTGACCAGGGGACGCGTGTCGACAAAGTTGATCCGGATCTGCTCGTCGACCAGTTCCGCCACTTCCTGTACTTGCTCGTCCGAGCGCAAGTTGACCTTGTTCAGCAGGAAGGTGAAATCACGCCCATAGGTCTGCAGGTCATCCAGTTGACGCAACATCGACTGAGTGATGTTGCCGTCTTCCACGCTAGTTACCACGATGAAGTGCACGCCACGGGGCAGGTAATACGCGATCGCTTTGTTGTGGTTGGCCAATGAGGAGCCGAACCCCGGCATGTCAACCAGCACCAGCGAGGGCGAAGCTTTGAGTCGCGGATTATCCAGGTACAACTGAAGGTGAGTGAATTCGTTGGCGCGAGTCTTGATACCGGCAAGAGCGCTGACGTCCAGGCGTTCACTGCTGCCATCCAGGCGAATGGCCAGGAGATGCGGGTCATTGCTGTAGCGCAACTCAGTGGCCAACTCAGTTTCGGGAGTCAGGCCTATACCCAGGACGTTTTCGCCAAGGAAAGCATTCAGCAAGCTGCTCTTGCCAGCGCTGAACGCACCAATGACGGGGACGAGCAGTTCGGTATGTTCGATATCGTTCTGCAGCCGCGTCACCTCATCGGGCTGGATCGAGGTTTCTACAATGAGCGGCAGAATGGATTTCAGATAGTTGAGGTAAGTGCTTTGGGTTTTCAACATGATCAGTACGAATCCTTGCGTATATCAAAAACGTTTATGGGCATCGTTGTAGGGGAGGGGCTCCAGTCGTTTCACAACTTGAGCTCCCTCCATTCATAGCCGTTATATTTCTCCCAGACTGCGCCGTTCTCAAAGTGCAGGTACACCCGCCACTCATCCGGATTGACCTGGATTTCTCCACCAATACGGGCGCAGTTACCGAACTCTGAGCGTAGAAAGCTCTCTAGTTGCTGAAAAAACGCATCGGGCAACCTAGAACTGCCGGAGACGTAGCAAGACGATCCATTGGCGAAAAGGCTGCAGGGTTGAACACTTGACCATAGCGTTGCTGGTGCCTGGTCCGGATGTTTCTTGCTCCAGTCCAGAGCAAATCTGTGAAGTAGGACATGCCAGTTTCCGTCGGCGTACTCACCTTCAATCCCCCACATGTCGATGGCCAGGAACAAGGTGGGCTGCTTCGAGCGTTTCTGCGACGGATAGAAGGACTCATGCATGGGGATATCTCTCGCTGGTTCAGATGTAAATCAAGATGAGTAAATGTCGAACATACCCACGACATATTGTGTCGTGCGCGACATCTGGATCGCATGAATAGCGGTGTGCAGCACTCACTGTGATGTCAGCCGAATCGTGGCCAGTCGTTCAGCGGCAGGGCGGCGGGGTACAGGAAGAGAGATGAGGCGTAGATAAATCAGAATGGCCACAGACATTCGCAACTTCCTTGTGCATGTAGGCGTGAGTGCCTGCGAGAGAGCTCCACTGCACGATATCGGCATGGGGCAGACAAGCTTTAGTTGGGACTTGTAATGTCGATCATGGAGATCCCTCCGAAGCGACATGGACGAGATTGTGGCATTTTGCTACCGTCGTTGGCGATGCGCCAGCTCAAATGCTGACTCGCTGCAAACGCAAAGGAAGCCTTTTATGAGCATGACCTGGGGACTCTCTGGTCCTGAACAATTGGACGGCGAGAGACGCACCCGCACGCTTGATATTGGCGCCGCAGTGCGTGAGTACAACGAGCGCGCTGTCCCTGGCATGGGCGGCGTGTGGTACGCCAAACAGCTGTTTTTGGCGATGCTGGGTATCGCGCTCGCGCAGAAGTTGCGCGAGCGCAAGTCGAATGTCTCGAACATTAACGCGGCCAACGCCATTGAAGCGTTGGGCTGCTACTACGCGCTCAAACAGAACAAAGGCCAGGGTGATGCCCGGGTGCGGGGTTCGGAGAAACTGCGCGGCAAGGCGAATTTCGACTTCAAGACCCTGTGCAAGCCAGGGTTCTATGTCAGCCAACCGATGCGAATGGGGACCGGCCAGGCATTGTTGGCCCTGGGTCTGGTGCGCGCGCAGGGTGAACGATTCAATGCCTTTACCTGCACGGCCTTTGGTCATGAATTCGTTAACGCCTGCTGTGGGGATGACGGAGCGCTGTTAGAGGAGTTGGTGCAGTGGGCACAACGAGGCGATTCTGTAGATAGGTTGAAAGGCCCCGTTTCCGGGCTGCTCTCGCCTCTGCAAGTATTACCCGCACAGGCTCGTGCGCTGTTGTCTCGCCGTATCGATGCGGAACTCTCGCCAGCCAGCGGTGGCTTGCGACGTGCAGCCATACGTGGCTGGGTACGGGCTCGTCACGCCAAGCCGGAAGCCGTGTTCGATTGGGCCGAGCGACCCGATGAAATCGACCCCGAACACTGGAACGACTTGCATTATGGCGCTCTGTTTTTTCAAGTGCAGGATGCCGCCTACGACGTGCTGAACGCGGTGGAGCAACACATGGCGGTGTTGAGCACGCAGCGGTTCGAGTTAGGGAGTGTCCTGCCCGAACGCATCTCGACGCACATCACTCATTTGCGCGAAATGGCCCGATTGTTCCTGGATAACCCTCAGCGGCAGCGAACCGATCCTGTCGCCTCGACCTTCTGCCATGAGTGTATAGATCCTGATAGTTCGAGCCTGTTGGCCAGTCTGGTGAGCCGCGACGGTCGGGTTCTGCGCCTGCAAGGCAAGGACATTCTGCCTGGCGGTGCGTTCCAGCATCAGGTTTTGGAGGTCGATACTGGCCAGGTTGTTATCGAGGCCCAAGCCGCTCTGCCAGCCTGGATTTCCCATCGCGTAGGTCGCTTGCATCGACTGGACCTGGATCTCCAGGGCCAATTGAGCGCCTGGCTCACCCCTGCTCCAGCAGTAGCCATTGAAGAGGTAAGTCTATGAGTCATGCTCCTGCCTCTCTGGCCCAACACTTCGAAACGCCGGACGGTTTTACTGGCCACTTCGGTTGGCTGTGCGGCTTCTCGGCTGACGACAGGTTTCTCAACGATGCGCTTGAGCGTTTCAGCCACCAGCAAGCCAATCAGCGTGCCTATGCCGGGGAAACGCTATTGGCACTGATGCTGGACCCGCGCGCGATCCAGATTACCCCGGTCGAAGTGCCGGGCCTGTTGCATTTACCTTGGGCGAAAGCCGATTTGCCATTCAACCTGATGCACGCCAAGGTCGCGGTGCTGGGTTACCGCAGCACTGACAAGAGCGACGCCTGGTGTTTGCGTTTGCTTGTGTCCACCGGCAACTGGACCCGGCAGACATTAGAGCAGAGCCTTGACCTGATCTGGCGCCTGGACCTGTGCAGCGACGAACTGGTAGTACCCACCGAGGCAACGCAGCAGGTCCGGACAGATATCTGCAGCGCCTGGAGTTTACTGCTGTGGCTACGTGAGCATTACGACGACCGTGCGCTGCTCGCCAACCCGCTGACAGCCAAGGCCGTGGCGGATATGGATGCGATCCTGCTCAAACAGGTCAAGCCGAAGGCTTCCGGATTGAACGCGCGTTTCTTCGATAACCGAAAAGCGTCGCTGCTCGCCCAACTGCCAGCCAGAGTCGTTTATGCCTCGGGTCGAGAAACGGCGCGTAACTACTTGGCCATGGGCTCGGGTTTTTATGAGTCTTCAATGCCCGGTGAGCATGCATCGGTCCCGTTGAGCATCATCAGGCGCTTGCGCGGTGAAGAAGGAGGGCCGCGTCTGCTGACGGCGACCAGCACTGTAGATCTGTTTGTCAACGAGGCGAGCTGCCAGGGCATTGCAACGGCAGCCGCGAACTTGACGGCTGCCAGCTTCAGCGTACGACCTGCGGCTCAGCCGGCCTACTTTCCTGACGTGCAAAAACGCACCTTGCATGCCAAGTTCATTTTCAGCGCCAGCGAGACCGGGCATTCGGAAAAAACAGCCAGCCCATGGCTGTACCTTGGCTCGGGCAATCTTACCCGGCAAGGCTTCACCCTGAAGATGGGGCGATCGACGGGCAACCTTGAGGCCGGGGTGGTATTCGCTCCGACGCCTTTGAACTGGTACCCGGCAAAATCGGGGGGAGCTGATCCCGAATCGATTGGCTATTACCTGCCGATTCAGTGGGAGCAGGAATGCGTCCCTGAGACGCTGCAGCAAGGCAAGGATCTTGAGGTGGGGAGCGAGGTGTTCAGTGCAGCGCCCGTGGCTTACTTGATGTGGCGGGACACGGATACACCAGAGCAAGGCTGGTTGAGCGCGGATGATCGCTCGCGGGGCGATTACTCAGTGCTGGATACGTCGCGACAGCCTTGTGCATATGTTGAGGGTCAAGGCTTCGCCTGGTGCGGACCACGACCGCGGCAGGTGGTTGTCAGTTGGCAAGAGGCGGGTGCAACGCATGTCATGACGGTGCCAGTGCTGGATGGGTTTGGCCGATTGGCGGCCACCGAGCTGCCAGAAATCAGCCTGGAGGATGCGTGGATGCAACTCGACAGTTTTCCACAGTCGCCCAGTGAAGAAGAACTGCCCGACGCGTTCGACGATAGCAAGCGCTCTGCCGACAAACAGGGAACCATTGCGCCAGGAAAAGAAGCGGCGCGTTACCCGATCCGGCAAATGATGGAACTGATCGAAGGCATCGCAGCGAAACAAACTGCGCTGGAGCCTCGGGATTGGCCGGTGTGGTGTGCCCGACTGGAGCAATCACTTATTCAGGCCGCCG
Organism: Pseudomonas sp. P108; assembly: GCF_032613195.1. Lineage (NCBI taxonomy): Bacteria > Pseudomonadati > Pseudomonadota > Gammaproteobacteria > Pseudomonadales > Pseudomonadaceae > Pseudomonas > Pseudomonas sp. P108. The sequence goes on from NZ_CP126691.1 coordinate 937,559, forward strand.
GTTGCGGGTTGTTGCAGCAGTTTCTGACACTCGAAATCAACCCCATCCATGCCTTGCGCCAACCTGCGTTCAGGCCTTGTTTTGCCGAGACAGCGGACCATCCGGAAGGGCACCGTTACGAAACCGCACTGAGCAATATCGAGGCCCACTGGAAACTCGACACCTCACATCCCCTGGGAGTCCTGCCATGAAGCGAATAGCCTTCAGTTGGGCAACCGTTGCGGCTTCACTGCGCGAACGGGCGATGCAACAGCAACAACTTGCAGATGACGCAGGTGAGGTGGCTGCGCACCTGAATCCAGGCCAGCGAGCCAGCCTGCATGCGTTGGCCGACCGTATTGGCGAACACGGGGTAGTGCTGGCCGACGAAGTGGGTATGGGCAAGACTCGTATCGCTGTCGAGCTGATTCGCGCAGTCAAGGACGCTGGCGGTCGAGCCGCCGTCATCGCCCCGCCAGGGCTGGGCTATCAGTGGCAGGTAGAGTTGGAGCTGGGAGGCGTCGCAACTCCCGCGATGTTGCGTGGTCTGCTCGGCTACTTTGATGCCTGGAGTGCCGAAGAGGTCCTTGATCAAAAGCCATGGTTTCAGGAGCCAACCCTGGTGCTGTCCCATACCTTTGCCAACTGGCGTATGGGCGAGAACGCAACGCCCTGGCGCAGAGAGTTGGTGCCGGAAGTCTTCGCACGCTGGCGCAAGGAGGCAGGTTTCAAGTATCCAAATGGCTATCACCTGTCAGGCTCTGATGATGAAAGGGTCAAGCGAGCCGCCGCCAGTATTGTGGGGCGTATCAGCGAAGACGCCGCGCAACCCGCTTACACCTGGTTGACTGAAGTCACGACCGGGCATGCCTGGCCAAATCCCGATAATCACGCCGATTACCGCCGCGGTACTCCTCATCGGGGTTGGCTTGAACAGGTGGTCGGGCTTGGCCTGGGCTCCTTCGACCTGCTGGTGATCGATGAAGCCCACAAAAGTCGCGGCACCGACAGCGGCCTGAGCCGGTTGCTCGGGAGCCTGGTGCAGGGAACTCAGCACAGCCGTCGCTTGTGCATGACAGCGACTCCTGTGGAGCTGGATGTCGAGCAATGGCGGCAAACCTTCGAACGGCTTGGTCTCGACGAAAAAGTGCGCGATCAACTTCAGCCTGTGATCAACGACTTTGCGCAGGCCATCCGTCATCTACGCGTTCATTGGCGTTCCAGCGACACGGCCCGTCAACAATATCAGGCTGCAGCCAGGGCCTTTCAATCGACGTTGAGCCCCTATCTGCTGCGCCGGGATAAACGTGAAGACGCCGACGTTTCACGCTTCTCCCAAGAAACTCAGGGGGAAAGCTATCGCAACACCCAAAAGCCCGTCAGTGTGGATGTAGGCACGCTGAAGTTACCTTGGCGACAGGCTGTGTGCGCAACCGAGGCGCTGTCCGTGGCCTCGCGACTGGACGAAAACTCAACGGCCAAACGCTTGCGATTGACCCTGGCCAATGGGCATGGCATCGCTGACCTCCTGGCGCAAATTAATGAACCAGCGGAGCCGTCTGCCCTGCCGGATGACGGACAATCCAGCGCGGTCGATGACAAGCGCCAGCAACGCGTGCAGTGGTGGTTGAAGACGGCTGCGCAGGCGTTTCAGAATCCCCACCACTTGTTTGAGCACCCGGCAATCCTGGCCACCATCACGGCCATCGAAGCCGCACACGAGCAAGAAGAAAAGGTGCTGGTGTTCGGCCGTTTCACCGCACCCATGCGGGCCTTGGTCCGGCTGCTGAACGCACGTGAAATGCTACGTAGCCTTGAGGTCGGCCGTTACTGGCCGCAGAGCGTAATCCAGGCTCGTGCCGACGAGCCCGATGACCATTCGGAATGGGCAGCAGTGGAGATTGCGCACCGTCAGCTGAATTGCCGGCTGAAACTCAACTCCATCTCTGAGCTGCTGGCCAATCAATACAGCACCCACAGCACACGTCGGGAGCAGCTACGCCGGCGTCTGCTCGGCTGGCTGGATGCGGGACTGCCCAAACATGAGCAGGTACCCCGCGCGATGTTCAAACACCTTCAGGAGGCCGAGCTCAACAAGGATCTGGTGGGCACCGCCGAGAAACATCCCGTGGCGCTGTTTACCCGGGCGATCCTCGACTTCACTGGCGGGGACGTCGAACATCTGACGCCCGAGCAAGCGTGCACCGCCTTTTGCCAACTGCTGAGCGCTGCCGGCGACCAGCACACGGACGACAATTCCCACACACCGGATACCGGCGAAATTGCGTTGCAATGGGAACTGCTACTCGCCCGTCTGCAGCCTGAGTTTGCCCACCAGGAGGGTGGTTTCGCTCGCCTGATGTACGGCGGCACTGAACAATCTACCCGCCGCTTGTTGCAACTGGCCTTCAACCGCCCGAACAGCTTTCCCCGTGTTCTCGTGGCCCAATCCACTGTCGGCCGCGAAGGCCTCAACCTGCATCAGGCATGCAAGACAGTCATCCTCATGCACCCGGAGTGGAACCCAGGGGTAGTCGAACAACAGATCGGCCGAGTCGATCGAGTGGGCAGTCATTGGAGTCGCCGGCTGGGCGAAGCGCTGGCGCGGGGGAGTCCAGCGGCAGAGTTACCGCGCATTGATGTGCATCCAGTGATCTTTCGAGGGACTTACGACGAGCATAACTGGCAGGTCCTGTTGGAGCGTTGGGATGACCTGCGTGCTCAGCTACATGGAGAAGTGATTCCTGCTCGAGAGGCAGAGGGAGATTTGGAGTACGAGGAGGTGTTGGCGCAATTGCAGAAAAGTGCGCCTTGTTTTTCGCCGTTGGGGCGAAATATTTAAATCGGTCTCAGCTCTCCACGGGGTAGTTGCGCTGACTTGACCACCCATTTGCATCGGAATTGACCAGCACGCTTCGTAGTCTTCACCGTCAGAGAGCTACCCATTACGGACGGGGCGAGAAATCAAATAGGTCTTCTCTTTCTGGCCCAATCCAACTGTCCGCTTCAGTCACAAAATTGTTCATCCTTAACTAGGTGCCGCATGCACAGTGATAACAGATACATCTGTGCAGCGGCCTTTCAACTTTGGAGCAAAGAATGTCAGGAGATGTAATCCACCGTACCGGCCGCGATGCTTGGAATGCGCTGGCACAATGCGGCCTTGAACCAGAAGGACGTGATTCAGATTTTGTGGAGGCCTTGCGTCAAACCTTGGACGCTGAAGCGAGCAATCTTGAGATTGCACTTGAGAGATGCACCACAGAACAGTTCATACGGGCTTTTATTGCGACTGCCGGACCTTACGTTGAAATGCTCAAAGGCATTTTGCGAATGTTTGAGTGTGCTGGAGTAACACAAGGTGCAGCGCACTGGAAAATTTCGTTTGATGACTATGAGGAGTCCGTTGAACACTTCAAGCAATGGGAGAAGATTTTCAGAAATATCGGGGTTGAAGTAGAGTGTCCCGTTCTAACATTAGGTGAATGGAATGAACTAGCGAGTGCGCTTCGAATTCAACCTATAGCTGTGCGAAAAGGAGACTCACATAGCTATTGGGATACCAATAAGCCTTGGGCATCCCTCCATGCGCCGGGAGTGGATGGCGAACCTTGGATGCATGACCTTTGGGCAATACTCTTGCGAGCGCAGAAGATCTTTGCCGACGCCGGTTTTAATCTGATCACTGCTCGTAAAAATCTGACTTGGTCAAATAATAATCAAGAAAATGAGCCTGAACTCGACGGCCTCCGCCGTTTTCAGCACGATTATCAACTATCCCAATTAATTGCAGCATATGAAGTCCTGTGGGCAGACAGGGATACACAACAAAAAGTTGGTTCCCATATATCAACGCTCCTGAAATCATGTCCACGGATTAGATTCCGAGCTCAAGCGACGATTGATGAGCTCAGACCGTTTCTCGACCTCCCTGTATGGACTAGGCGCCATGAATTTTATGCCGCGTGGGTTGCGGCGGAGCAGATTGACGTATTCAGAGAAGCGGGCATCTCGGTTCATAGCCAAAACGGCGAGATTACTTTTCCTTTTCGAGAAACAAGAGTCGCTACGCTTGCAGATTCAAGTTGGACGTTGGTCTCTGAGCGTCGCACTTTCCTTGCCAATCCTGTAGGGAAGGGGCGCTTGGCTGGCGTGCAACCGGATTATAGTTGGTGGCGGGAGCATGAGAGTGGCTCAGAAGTCTGTGGTCTCGTCGTCGAAGTAAAACACTACAAGAAGGCTGCACGTGGACCTTGGGTTGATGTTCTTACCGATTACGCTAAGGCCCACCCTAGCGCTAATATTTTACTGGTAAACTACGGACCCGCCGGAAAAGCGGATACACATATTTTAGAGGAACTGCGGGGGCGTTGCCATGTAATTGGTGAGCTCCGCCCAGGCTCCACTGCTGCTCTCGAATACTTTAGACAAATCGTTACTGGCCTAGCGGGTTCTCGTCGGGGAGTGCATCGGGTAATTGTTCTCGATATGTCTTCTTCGATGGAACTTAGAAGTCGACAGATAGCAAGTTCGCTCAAGGATCTAGCGAGTGCATTTGATTGCAAACAAGTCTGGGCGGTAGATGACGAAATAATAGAAAAATTAGAAGCGGTCACGCTTTCAGACATCGCTATAACTCAGCTTTTACGGGGCCGTGTCGAAATGTTGGCAAGTCCCTTGATGACAGCTCTCGCTACCCATGAGTCAGTTTTACTAGTAAGTGATGAATCTGGCTCACGAAGCATCTTGGGCGATGAACGCTTCACAACGTCTAGTGTGGACTTTGGGGGGGACGCCAATTTAAAAGTGCTTGAGGTTCGAAAAGCATAGTCCGTTGTTTTTTTCAAGCTGGACTTTGTGTACACCTGACCATTTTAGATAGGGGGCATTGCGGCTCACGATGTCAGCTTTAACCTTGAAGGGATATATATAAGGGGCTGCTTTTGCCGGTTGTTGTCTGTCGCAACCGGTAGCAAAGCGCAAATCTTATGCTGATCATGGTAACGAAGCGTGCTGTTCAAATCCGATGCACTCGGTGGTCAGGTCGAATGCAAGCGGGTGGTCATGAGAACTGCAGTTTCGCACTCCGCCGGCCCCTGAAGGTAATTTGCATGGGGTTGGCGAGAGCATGATCATGCCTTGGCCTGCGGGTTGAGCGTTTTGAGTCCGGGTTTACAGTGCGCTGCGATTATTTTTATCTGTCCACAGGGCGCGAACGCTATGAGTTTTTCAGCATTGAACACCATCTCGGCAATCCGGCCGTTGATTAGCGGCTTGACTGAGTTGAACTCGCCCGCTAGTCAAACCTCATGGCCGCCTGCGATGTATTTGGGACGCCAGCCCCAATGAGGAGTAGCTAACTGTACGTGAGTATCATCTCTTTTGTCCTGCTGACTATACGAGTGCTAGCCTACCTCTTTTATGGGCTTGCATTGCGGACAGTGAAAGGCTCCCCATTCCTGCTTGCTGTATATGCTCGCTCCACCAAGTCATCATAGGGCGTCTTCTCTCAATGTAATCCGCACGATTGTACGCGCTGCGCACCTCGTCTTTGTCCACGTGTGCAAGTGCGACCTCGATCAGCTCGGGGTCCCATCCCTGTTCGTTCAGGATGGTGCTGGCCATGGAGCGCATGCCATGACTCACCAATCGGCCTTCAAAGCCCATTCGCTTCAGAGCCATGTTTGCTGTCTGGCTGTTGCAGTGAGTCCGCGGGTCTCTATCGGCGGGGAACACATACTCTCTGTGGCCGCTGTAGGGTTTGATCGTCTCAAGTAGAGCCAGTGCGTGTTCGGTGAGTGGTATGACGTGAGCGCGTCGTTTCTTCATCCGCTCCGCTGGGATCGTCCAAGTTTTCTTGTCTAGATCGATGTCAGCCCAAGAGGTCGTGGCGGCTTCCGCAGGACGGGTCATGGTATGGAGTTGCCATTCAATCAGGCAGCGTGTAGTTCTTTTTATGCTCGCATTGGCGATGGCGACCATTAGCTCTGGCAGCTCTTCGGGGCGGAGGGCAGCCATGTTTTGCTTTTTCGGCTTTTTGAACACAGCCCGAATGCCGCTGAGCGGGTTGGCAAAGATCATTCCCGAGTTCGCGCCGTAGGTCATGATCTCGTTGAGCCGTTGGGTCAGTCGCTTCACTGTCTCCAGGCTGCCTTTGGTTTCAAGAGGGCGCAGCAGTTCGATGACCGTTGGGGCACTGATCTGCGAGATAGGTGTTGTTCCTAGCGTGGGAAAAACATGCAGCGTGAGCGAGCGCCAGATGTCCTCGGCATAAGCCTGAGTTACAGAATCCTTTTTCAGTTCAAACCAGGCAGACGCCACGTTCTCGAATGTGTGCTCGGTTGCCTGCCTTTTTGTCTGCGCCAGCTCGCTACGTTGTTCTTTCGGGTCGATGCCCTGAGCGAGAAGTTCTCTGGCTTCGACCGTTTTCTTCCTGGCTTGAGCGAGCGAGAGTGCTGGGTAGGTGCCGAGGCCCATATTGATGCGGTTTTTGGTAATCGGCTGCCGGTAGTTGAAGTTCCATAGCGTAGAGCCATTGACCCTCACACGCAGCTGTAGACCGTCTCCATCACTGAGGACGTAGTCCTTGTCTTTCGGCTTTACCGCTTTGAGTTGGCGGTCAGAGAGGCGGGTGGCTTGGGCGCACATGAGGTGTTCCATGACATCAATTGGTATTCCAGAAATTACCACTGAAGGGCTTGGAATACCATCTGGAATACCCGATGTCGTGGATTGTGCCGGACGTCCATGGACGCCGGTAGACCCTAAGGCCTTGATTTTGCTAGGCTTCAGGCACAAAAAAAGACGTCCGTGGACGTCTTTAGATGTAAAGTTGGTGGAGCCGGGGGGATTTGAACCCCCGTCCGCCAGTACTCCGCTGTCGGTACTACATGCGTAGCCGTTTCTATTAAGTTAACCCTCAGCGACCCGAAGGGCAGGGTGCTTTGGGCGAGTTGTGTAAGTTTTAGCCGCTTCGTCCACAACGTACTGCACGGCGATTCTGTTCTATATGACAATCATTTTGGGTTTACAGACATCCCCTGATGATTGCTGGACCCGAAGGTACCAGGAGCATTGTCAGCTGCAATTAAGCAGCGAGAGCAACACCGTATTGGTCGTCATTGGCAACTATAAGTAGTTGCAACAGTGGATTTACGACTTCTGTTACCAAGTCGGCATGCACCTAGAGTTTCGCAACCGGCGTCGAATCCTAAACGGCCCCGAACTCATTGCTCAGTACATCTGTTTGAGCAACAAGCGTGTGCAGTGTACGCCAATCGGCCCACAAGGCCAACCCGAAGGTTGGCCCAGGCTTCGATCAGTTATTGGAGCCGCCGGTAGCTTTTCGCAGTTCCACGATGGTCTGTGAAGTTTCCGCAATGCAGTCGTCGATCTTGCCTTGGGCCTTCAGCGCCTGAGCCTTGCTCACGCTGGTTTCAGCGCGCTGGTTCAATTCGGGCTTGGCTGCTAGCTGCCCCTTGGCATTGTTGATGGTCTGAATATTGGCATCACACAGGTCCGCAGGCTTGCCATCAGCAAACGAAGTGGACGCCATCATCGATGCAGTAACGAACAGACCTAACAGTACAGAACGTTTCATGTGTATCTCCTTGAACCGAGTGGGTCCAGACTTCGCTGGCCGTCAGGACGGGCAACCGTATGGAAGAAAAACCCCGATCAGTCGGGGTTAATCTGTGGACTACAGTCGAACTCAAGGGTTCTATTTTTCTTCAGCAGGCCTTCGCTCGGGTCACGCGATCCACCAGATAGACCAGCCCGTGGTAGTCGATTCCGCCGTGTTGCGTCAGGCCGATCTCACAGGTGCGGCTGGTGGAAATTCCCTCACTGCAATGCTGCACCGCATCCTTGAGCGTGCGCAGCGAGTGGCTGTTCAGCTCAGGTGTGGTGAAGCCTTTGTCGCCAGCAAATCCGCAGCAATGAATACCTTCCGGGATCACCACGTTGTTGCTGCATCTGCGCGCCAGATCAATCAACGCCTGACTTTCGCCCAGATGTTGCGTGCTGCACGTCACGTGCACAGCAATCGGCGCGTCTTGCGGGGTGAAGTCGAGTCGTTCGAGCAGGTGCGTACGGATGAAGCGCACCGGGTCGTACAGATCCAGACGGGTTTCTCCTACGTCCTGAACCAGACGCAACGTGCACGGACTGGTGTCGCAGTAGATCGGGTCGAGACCGCCGCGACTGGCATGCAGCAGTGCGCTGATCAGCTCCTGACGCTTGTGTTCGGCTTGTTCGGCGTAGCCTTTGGAGGCGAAGGGCTGACCGCAGCATAGGTTGTCCTGATTGTCCGGGAAGACCACTTGGTAGCCGGCCTTTTCCAGCAGCCCACGGGTTTTGTCGTACAGCGACATCTGCTCTTTGTCACCTGCCGCCGGGCCCATGACTCGTGACACGCAAGCAGCCAGATAGACCACGCGCGGGCGTTCATCTGACGCGCTCGGGCTGAAGCGAATGGCTTTCTCCGGTTGCGGCATCGCATTCGTCCACAGCGGCACCTGACCTTTGGACAGCCGCGTAATGGTTGCCGAAAGTTTCGCCAGACGCGGCGCCCCGAGCAGCATCCGCGCACCGTTGGCCACGTGCAGAGTGAGGCGTGCGCCTTGCAGGGTCTTGGCGAAATTTCCTTCGATCCAGTCGGCGGTTTTCTGATGCGTCGCGTGCCGGGCTCGGAGTTTTTTCACCAGCTCACCGGTATTGATGCCTACAGGGCAACGTTGCGCGCACAGACCAGTGGCGGCGCAGGTTTCGATGCCTTGGTACTCGTAGGCTTTTTCCAGTTCGGTGGTGTCGACGCCGGCTCGTTTTTTCGCCTGAATATCGCGCCAGATCACGATGCGCTGGCGCGGGCTCAGGGTCAGTCCTTTCGATGGGCAGACCGGCTCGCAGAAACCGCACTCGATGCACTTATCCACAATCTCATCCGCCGCCGGCAGCGGTTTCAGATGCTTGAGGTGGATCTGTGGATCCTCGCTGAGCACCACGTCCGGGTTGAGAATGCCGTTAGGGTCGAGCAGGCGTTTGAGCTGCCACATCAACTGATAGGCGTCGCTGCCCCATTCCAGTTCCACGAATGGCGCCATGTTACGCCCGGTGCCATGTTCAGCCTTCAACGAGCCGCCGAACTCCACCGCCACCAATTGCGCGACGTCGTCCATGAACGCTTGATAGCGTGCGACTTCTTCCGGGTTGTTGAAGCCTTGGGTGAAGACGAAGTGCAGATTGCCTTCCAGCGCGTGTCCGAAAAGGATCGCTTCGTCGTAGGCATGTTTGTCGAACAACTCGATCAAGCGATTGACGCCGATGGCCAGTTGTTCGACCGGGAAAGTCACATCTTCGATGATCACCGTGGTGCCGGTTTTGCGCACCGCGCCGACGGCGGGGAAGGTGTCCTTGCGGATCGCCCATAGCTTGGCGTTTTCGGCAGGGTCTTCGGTGAAGTCGACCTGCTTTTCCACCGGGAAACCACTGAGCGACGCCATGATCTGCGCCAGTTGTTCCTGCAGCAAAGTGGAAGAGGCAGCGCGGGATTCGATCAGCAGTGCGCAGGCATTGTTCGACAGCTGTTGTACGAAAGCGGGCATGCCCGGTTTGTACTGAACCGAACGCAGACTGCGACGATCCAACAGTTCCACGGCGGACACCGGTTGGCTTTTCAGCACGGTGACCGCGTTGCAGCAGGTCTCCACATCCGGGAACACGATCAGCGCCGAGGCCTTGTTCGGGTGATCGATCACGGTGTCGTAAGTCACCGCGCTGATGAAGCCGAGGGTGCCTTCGGAACCGACCAGCAAGTGGCTCAAGATATCCACAGGCTCATCGAAATCCACCAAGGCATTCAGGGACAGACCGGTGGTATTTTTCAGACGGTATTTGTGGCGGATTCGTGCAGCGAGTTCGGCGTTGGCGCGGGTCTCGCGGCCTAACGTCGCCAAGCGCTCTAGCAGATCGCCGTGGCTTACGCGGAATGCCGCGACACTTGCAGCGTCTTCGGTATCCAGACGTGTGCCATCGGCCAGCACCAGGCGAATCCCGGCCAGCGTGTGGTAGGTGTTTTGCGCGGTGCCGCAGCACATGCCGCTGGCGTTGTTGGCGACGATCCCGCCGATCTTGCAGGCGTTGATCGACGCCGGATCCGGGCCGATCTTGCGCCCGAACGGTGCCAGCCACGCGTTGGCCTGTGCGCCGATCACTCCCGGTTGCAGGCGGATTTGCGTGCCTTGGCCACGAATCTCGCGCGCGTTCCAGTTATCCCCAAGCACGATCAAAACGGAATCGCTGATCGCCTGGCCGGAGAGGCTGGTGCCGGCCGCGCGGAACGTCACCGGAACGTGGTCACGCTGAGCCAGTTTCAACAGCGCCACAACTTCATCTTCGGATTCGACGCGAATCACCAGTTGCGGAATCAGCCGATAAAAACTGGCATCGGTGCCGAAGGCCAGAGTCGATAAAGGATCATCAAAGCGGCGCTCGGCCGGAATCAGTTGTTGCGCATCACGCAGGAAATTCGCTGGAAGCGTCATTGGTCCTCCAGGATCAGAACCACCAGGTCTTTCGGGCCGTGGGCGCCGTAAGCCAGTACTTGCTCGATGTCAGCGGTTTTCGAAGGGCCGGACACCAGCAACGCGTTGGTCGGCATGCCTTGCGCCCATTCGAATTCCTGTTGCACTTGATAGAAGTTGTCGCGGATTTCGCTGGCCTTGAGCAGGGCGAAATGCACTGGTGGCACCAGGCTCATCAGCCGTGGTTCTTCACGGGTTGGCCAGAGAATCAGGCTGCCAGTGGCTGCGATCGCACCGAGTGTGCCGGTGAGACTGGCCGGGGTGTCGTTGAACAACTCGGCTTTCCACTCTTCCATCGGCCGGTCGTAGGACTTCAGCGCTGGCAGATCAGGATTGTTCGCCCAATGCTGTGTGATGCGTTGCCCGTGCGCTGTCGTCGGCGCGATCAACAGGCTCGGCAACTGGCGATCACGCAGCAATTGCGCAAGCAGCGCCGGCCATTCTGCGTCCGAGGTCAGGTGGGTTTCGGTGTGCACCGCTTCCATCAATTTGCGCAGTTGCGGAATGCGCTGTTCGGCAGTGTAGGTGTAAGGCTGCGTCACCAGATCGACATCGAAGTTGTCGGCAATCGGCGTGGTGCCGGTCAGACTTTTCCGCAGCTTGCCGAGGATATTTTGCTTGGCGCTCATCAGCGGTCTCCCTGTTTGGCCAGATGCTCGCGGGCCATGTCATGCAGTGAGCGGGCGGCGGGTTTCGGCGCGCTGTGGTTTTGGGTCCACGGACCGACGTTACTCGGAGTCAGGGCACGCAGGCGCGTGGCGAAGAAACTGAACAAACGATACAAAGTCGGAGAGCTGTTGAGCCTGGCCCAGGCGTTCCAGATAAAGCGTTCCTTGCGCGAATACTTGCTGCCCTGACCGCGCATCACTTGATTCGGGCTGTCAGGGGCTTTGACGTTTTCTTCGCGCAGGCGCCGCAGGATCGCCGGGATAGGAATTTTTACCGGGCAGACTTCACCGCAGGCACCGCACAACGACGAAGCGCTCGGATGATCCGGGACTTTCGCCAGGCCAACCATGTGCGGGGTGATGATTTTGCCGATCGGCCCCGGATACACCTCGCCATAAGTGTGGCCGCCGACGCGGGTATAGACCGGGCAATGATTCATGCAGGCGCCGCAGCGAATGCAGTTCAAGGTCTGACGCAATTCACTGTCGGCGAAAGCCTGACTGCGACCGTTGTCGAGCAACACCAGATGCACTTCCTGCGGGCCGTCGAGTTCGTGTTCCTTGCGCGGGCCGGAAATCATGTTGACGTAAGTGGTGATCGGAATGCCCAGCGCCGAGCGGGTCAGCAGTGACAGCAACGGCACCACGTCACGCAGGTTTTCCACGACTTTTTCGATGCCGGTGACGGCGATGTGCACGGGGGGCACGGTGGTGGTCATGCGCCCGTTGCCTTCGTTTTCCACCAGCAGCAGGGTGCCGGTTTCGGCCACGGCGAAGTTGACACCGGAGACGCCGATGTCCGCTTCGAAGAATTTCTGCCGCAGGACTCTGCGACCGATCTGAATGAGTTGGTCAACGTCCTTGGTGTATTCCACGCCAAGTTTGTCGTGGAACAAGGACGCGACCTGACCGGCATTCTTGTGGATCGCCGGCATAATGATGTGTGAAGGCTTCTCGTGGTCGAGCTGGACGATGTACTCCCCCATATCGGACTCCAGACATTCAATGTCCCGAGCCTCGAGGAAATGGTTCATCTCCATCTCTTCGCTGACCATCGATTTGCCCTTGATCACTTGCCGCGCCTCGTGAGCGCGGATGATCGATAAGACGATGCCATTGGCCTCGTCCACCGTTTCCGCCCAGTGCACTGTCACACCGTTGCGGGTCAGGTTCTGTTCCAGTTGCTCGAGCAGGTCGGGCAACTTGGAGAGCGCGCGGGCTTTGATCGAATTGCCCAGTGCGCGCAAATGTTCTCTTTCATGGGCATCACTGAAAGCGGCTGCCCGCTTGGCCATCAGTGAGTCCATCGCAGTGCGGAAGTTGTTCCGTAGCTGCTGATCACCCAAGGCATTGTGTGCCCGGGTGCGGAAATCTTCTTCTACGGCGACCGTAGGAATAATCGCGGAAGTGCTCATTGCGCACCCCCGGTTCGTTGCCACAAGAAGCTGGCGAGATGTTGCCCGCGCAGCGCTTCTTTTTGTTTCTCCAATGCGCCGTTGATGTTCATCAAACAGCCACAGTCGGCGCTCAACACCTTGTGCGCCCCGGAATCCTTCAACGCTTTGGTCTTGTCAGCCACCATCGCGCCGGAAATGTCTGGCATACGGACGCTGAATGTTCCGCCGAAGCCACAGCATTCGCTTTCGTGGTCATGGTTGACCCGTTCCACGTTGCTCAACTGCGCCAACAACTCGCGGCCGTGCAGGTGGGTGTTCATTTCGCGGCGTGCCGAACACGAGGTGTGCAGCGCGACTTTGACCGGCTCGCCGCTGTCCTTGAGCTGCACTTTGCAGACGAACAGCAGAAACTCGGCCAGTTCATAGGTGCGGGCTGCGAGGGCCTGAACCTGTTTCAGCGTTTCCGGCTCATCCTTGAACAAGTCGGCGTAATGCTCGCGCAGCATGCCGGCGCAGGAACCCGACGGCACCACCACCGGATAATCCCCGGCAAACAGCGCCAGTTGCGAGCGCGCCACGGTCCGCGCCTGCTCGGTGTAACCCGAGGTGTAGGCCGGTTGGCCGCAGCAACTCTGCCCTTGCGGATACTCGACCCGAATCCCTTCGCGCTCCAGCAAGTGGATCGCGTCCATCCCGGCTTCGGGGTAGAACAGGTCGACCACGCAGGTGCCGAACAGGTAGACCCGCGACGGTTTCTCGCTGGGGTATTGCCGAGGTTCGGGCAGTGGCGGTGCCACACGGGTCGCGTTCGGCACGGCGTTGTAAAAAAGCTCGCTCATCAGGCGTGTCTCCGGGTGGGCCCGGTTATCCGTCTGTGGCGGCTGCTGAATATAGAGAGCGTTGCTTTCAGCAGCCTTACAGACCGGGTTGTGAATTGCTGACGCCGGCATCACGGACCGGCGTCGGTTTTTTCCATGCTTCTTGTAAGCGTCTTGTAGGTTTAGTGCACGAGCATGCCGGTGAACCAGTAGGCCTGAGCCAGGGTGATCAGACCGACAATCGTTGCAAAGAATAGGCTGTGCTTGAGGGTGAAGCGGAACAGATCCGATTCCTTGCCCACCAGGCCGGTCGCGGCGCAGGCCACTGCGATCGATTGTGGCGAGATCATCTTGCCGGTCACGCCGCCGCTGGTATTGGCTGCCACTAGCAGGGTGTCATTGACGCCGATCTGGTGCGCAGTGGTCGCCTGCAGCGAACTGAACAGCGCGTTGGACGAAGTATCCGAACCAGTGAGGAACACGCCGAGCCAGCCGAGGAACGGCGAGAAGAACGGGAATGCCGCGCCGGTTCCGGCCAATACCAGCGCCATGGTCGAAGACATGCCGGAGTAGTTGGTGACGAAGGCGAAGGCCAGCACCATACCGATCGACAGGATTGGCCAGCGCAGTTCATAGAAGGTCTCTTTCAAAGTGGTCAGACCAGTTTTGAAATTGATCTTCAGCACCAGCATCGAGATCAGCGCGGAGAAGAAAATCGCCGTGCCGGTCGCGGAAATCGGGTCGAGTTTGAACACCGCCGGGATTGCTGTTGGAGCGGCCACAATCGGTGCGGTCTTGATCACCAGTTGATCAAGGTGCGGAATCGCGAAGTTGAACACCCAGCTGTACATCGAACCGCCAGCGGCAAACATCGCCTTGAAAGGTTTCAGCGTCCAGATCGTTACCAGCACGGTGAGGATCAGGAACGGCGACCACGCTTTGAAAATTTCCCCGAGGCTGTAAGGCGAAGCCACGGTGCTGCGCTTTTGACCGAAACCGCCGACGCTGGCGGTCACCACCGAGGCGGAAACGGCACCGGCGATGTGTTGGCCGGCGGCGCGTTTTGGCTGCCAGACTTTCAGGAACAGGGTCAGGGAAATCAGGCTGGCCAAGGCCGAGGTGATGTCTGGCAGCTCCGGGCCGATGAAGTTGGAAGTGAAGTATTGGGTGACGGCGAAGCTCAAGCCTGCAACCAGTGCAGCCGGCCAGGTTTCACGCACGCCGCGCAGGCCGTCCATCATGAACACCAGCCAGAACGGCACGAACAACGACAGCAGCGGCAGTTGGCGACCGGTCATGGCGCCGATCTTGAACGCGTCGATGCCGGTGACTTGGCCGGCAACAATGATCGGAATCCCCAATGCGCCAAACGCAACCGGTGCGGTGTTGGCGATCAGGCACAGGCCGGCGGCGTACAGCGGGTTGAAGCCCAGTCCGACCAGAAGTGCGGCAGTAATCGCCACCGGCGCACCGAAACCGGCGGCACCTTCCAGGAAAGCACCGAAGCAGAAACCGATCAGCAGCACTTGCAGGCGCTGGTCGTCAGTAATCGATAACACCGAACTGCGAATGACCTCGAACTGACCACTTTTCACCGTCAGTTTGTAGAGGAACACCGCCGCGACAATGATCCAGGCAATCGGCCACAGACCGTAGGCGAAGCCATACCCGGCGGCGGCGAAGGCCATATCGACCGGCATCTGGAATGCGAAGATCGCCACGGCAATCGACAGCGCGAGGGTGATGCTCCCGGCCACATGGCCTTTGAGGCGGAACACCGCTAATGCGAGGAAAAAGAACACGATGGGGATGACGGCCGCGAGTGCGGACACGCCGAGACTGCCGAGCGGGCTGTAGAGCTGTTGCCAGGTTTGCATATGGGGTGGCCCCTAATTGTTGTTGGTCAGGCACTGTCAGCGTTCTTGGATAATTGGTAAGACCAATTTACAATCGCTGTTGGCTAGGGTAAAAGCCTTGATGTCGGTGTGTCAATTTGTCGCCCTGAAACTTTTGTCGAACAAGCGGTGCAGATCGCATCTGATCCGGTTTCGGCAAGTGGCGTCTGGTAGGTGTCGACACGGCGCCGATAGGCCAGAATAGAGAGCCCGGCGAGCGGTCGGGATCGTGGAGAAATGAGTTATGGGGTTTGATCAGATTCGGCAGCGCCGTTTGTCTGACGATATTGTCGAGCGACTCGAGGGGATGATCCTTGAGGGCACGCTGAAGTCCGGTGAGCGGTTGCCGGCGGAGCGCACGCTGGCCGAACAATTTGGCGTATCACGGCCGTCGCTGCGTGAAGCGATTCAGAAACTGGCGGCGAAAGGGCTGCTGGTCAGTCGCCAAGGTGGCGGCAATTATGTGGTCGAGAGCCTGGGCTCAACGTTCAGTGATCCGCTGCTGCAATTGCTCGAAAGCAATCCCGAGGCGCAGCGCGATCTACTGGAATTTCGCCACACTCTGGAGGCATCGTGCGCCTATTACGCAGCATTGCGCGCTACGGATGTGGATCGCGAGCGGTTGACTGCAGCGTTCGAAGAGCTCCAGGACTGCTATTCGCGCCACGATGAAGTAAGCCGGGCGGAGGAGGGCGCAGCGGATGCGAAATTTCATCTGGCGATTGCTGAAGCCAGCCATAACGCAGTGTTGCTGCACACCATTCGCGGGCTGTTCGATCTGCTTAAGCGCAACGTCGTCACCAATATCGGCGGCATGTACAAGCAGCGCACGGAAACCCGCGACATGCTGATCACCCAGCACCGGGAATTGTATCTGGCGATTATTGAAGGGCGCGCGGAGCAGGCGCGGGAAGTCTCCAGTCGACACATTTTGTATGTGCAGGAAGTGCTGGAAGAGGTGCGGCAGGAGGTTCAGCGCATGGCCCGGGCGGAGCGGCGCAAGGGGATGTGATCAGTTGTTTTTGTGTTGATGCTGCAATAGCTTTCGCGAGCAGGCTCGCTCCCACATTGAAATGCACTCCAAATGTGGGAGCGAGCCTGCTCGCGAATACACTTTAAAGGCAGAAGAAATTAATCTTCCTTGCCCTTGTTGCGCACGGCACGCTGCAG
The DNA here is from genome assembly GCF_032613195.1 of Pseudomonas sp. P108. Classification (NCBI taxonomy): domain Bacteria; kingdom Pseudomonadati; phylum Pseudomonadota; class Gammaproteobacteria; order Pseudomonadales; family Pseudomonadaceae; genus Pseudomonas; species Pseudomonas sp. P108. The sequence goes on from NZ_CP126691.1 coordinate 954,066, forward strand.
CTCACGACCGGCATCGCGTTCGCGCTCGGTGTCACGCTTGTCGTATTCCTTCTTGCCCTTGCCCAGAGCAATTTCGCACTTGACCATGTGCTTGCTCCAGTACCAGGACAGGCAGACGCAGGCGTAACCCTTTTGCTGCACCATCGCGGCAAGCTTTTCCAGCTCGCGGCGGTTGAGCAGCAATTTGCGTGTGCGCACCGGGTCAGCGATGACGTGGGTGCTTGCGGTCATCAGAGGCGTGATGTGGCTGCCGAGCAACCACGCTTCGCCATCCTTGAGCAGGACGTAGCTGTCGACCAGCTGTAGCTTGCTTGCCCGCAGACTTTTTACTTCCCAGCCGGCCAGGACCAGACCAGCCTCGAACTTGTGCTCGATGAAGTAATCGTGTCGCGCCTTTTTGTTCTGCGCGATGGTCCCTGTTGGGTGTTTCTTCTGTTTAGCCATAGGGGCGGCATTATATGGAGATAAACGGCTGTCGGCTACGGTGATGCTGCGTGCTTGAGCAGGTTGAGTGAATCCCGGACAATGCGGCCTCTTTTTCTAACGCTTGGGCGTGATAAACGATGTCGACAGACAAGGTTTCTGTCCACGGCAGTTGGGCTAGCCGCTGGGTATTCATACTCGCCGCGACCGGTTCGGCCGTGGGACTGGGTAGTATCTGGAAGTTCCCCTACATGGTCGGGGTCTACGGCGGCGGTGCGTTTGTACTGATGTTTCTGGCGTGCATCGCGCTGATCGGCATCCCGGTCATGCTCGCTGAAACCCTGATCGGCCGGCGCGCCCGGCAAAGTCCGGCGAACGCCTTGAAGGTGCTGGCGCTGGAAGCCGGGCACTCGGGCAAATGGTCGTGGGGAGCGTTTGCCGGGATGATCACGGCCTTGCTGATCCTGTCTTTCTATAGTGTGGTGGGCGGTTGGTCGCTGGACTACATCGTCGATATGGGCCGCGGTGACTTCCAGGGCGCGACGGCCGATCAGGTCGGCGCTTATTTCGGCAATGTCATCTCCAATCCATGGCGCCTGACACTTTGGCACACGATTTTCATGCTGCTGTCAGCCTATGTGATCGCCAAAGGCGTGGTTGCCGGACTTGAGCGCAGCTTGCGCATCATGATGCCGCTGCTGTTCGTGATGATCCTGGTATTGCTGGGTTACAGCATGACCACCGGGCATTTCATGGAAGGCGTGCATTTCATGTTCGACTTCCACCCGGAAAAAGTCCTCGACGGCTTGTTGCCGGCGATGGGCCACGCGTTCTTCTCGCTGAGCGTCGGTGTCGGCTCGATCATGATCTACGGCGCTTACATGCCGAAGAGTTCGTCGCTGTCCGGCACGGTTGTCGGCGTGGCGCTGCTCGATACCTTTGTGTCGCTGGTCGCCGGTCTGGCCTTGTTCCCGATTGTGTTTGCCGGGGGGCTGAACCCTAGCGAAGGACCAGGCTTGATGTTCGTCAGCCTGCCATTTGCCTTTGGTAATGTGGCTTTTGGTCAATTGATGGGCGTGGTGTTCTTTGTGCTGGTGGCGATTGCGGCCTGGAGTTCGGCGATTTCGCTTCTGGAACCGATGGTTGCCTATCTGGTTGAGCGCACGAAAGTCAGTCGCGCGTGGGTGACTTTCTGGCTGGCGTTCATCTGCTGGTTCGTCGGTCTGGGCACGGTGTTCTCCTTCAATATCTGGAAGGAAGCCAAATTTTTCGTGAACGAAGGCGGGATGTTCCACCTCTACCAATGGGGAGCGCAGAGCGGTCTGGACTTCTTTGGCGTGATCGATTTCTTCACCTCGCGGATCATGTTGCCGCTCGGTGGCCTGTGTTTCGTGCTGTTTGCTGGATGGGTGATGGGGCGTGAAGCGGTACGCGACGAGTTGTCGATCCGCAACCCGGTACTGTTCGCCCTGTCTTTGTTCTTGATGCGCTACGTGGCGCCCATCGGCATTCTTGTAGTGTTTGCCGCTCAGCTCTGGAAGTAACGCTCACATGACGACACATATTCAACGATCGGCATTGCTGCCGTACCCGGCGCAATTTCTCTACGACCTGGTGAATGACGTGGCACGCTACCCGGAATTTCTGCCGTGGTGCTCGTCGGCCGAGGTACTGGAAAGCTCGCCGGAGCATATGCGCGCCAGTGTTGGCGTAGCGAAGGGTGGTCTCAGCCAGCATTTCGTGACGCGTAATACGCTGGTGCCAGGGCAGTCGATCGAGATGAACCTTGAAGAGGGGCCGTTCAATCAGTTGCACGGTGTCTGGGTGTTCAAGGTGTTGAACGAGAAGGCCTGCAAGATCAGTCTGGATCTGTCTTTCGACTATGCCGGGCCGCTGGTGCGCGCGACGTTGGGGCCGCTGTTCAATCAGGCCGCCAATACGCTGGTGGACGCGTTTTGCCAGCGCGCCAAGCAGATGCATGGTTGAGCCGGTGATCGAGATAGAGGTGGTGTACGCGGCCGTGGATCGTCAGGTTTTGCGCTCGGTTAGCATAAATGACGGCGCAACGGTGCGGGCTGCGGTGCTTGCGTCGGGTATCGGTGGCGAGTTCCCTGAGCTGAATCTGGCGGAATGTCCATTGGGCATTTTTGGCAAAGTGGTTACTGACCCGGATTCGCGGCTGATTCAGGCAGGGGAGCGCATCGAGATTTACCGACCATTGCTGGCCGATCCGAAAGAGGTACGGCGGTTGCGTGCGGCCAAGGCTGCCGAAGCCAAGGCCCGAAACGCGTAAAAACCCAATCGCAGACAATAAAAAACCCGGAGTTTCCGGGTTTTTTATTGTCTCGCCAATTATTGCGGCGAGGTGTCCAGCGGCTCTGGTGTCGGAACCGGAACGGTTTCTACACCATCGACGTCCTTCTGGATCTGATCCAGCAAGGAACCTGGCTTCACCGGTTTTTCCGGTGTTGGCTTCTCGGCGTTTTCAGCAGGAGCGGTCACCGTAGTGCCACTGTCCTTGCCGAGAATGGCTTCGTCACGGCTTACGCCCGGCATAAAGTCACCGGACAGGCTGACAAGCTGGTCGTTTGAGTTGAAAATAACGCTGATGCGTTCCTGTTGGCGTTCACCGCCACCCGGTTGCAGGCTGTACAGATAATCCCAGCGATCGGCATGGAACGTGTCGACAAGCAGAGGGTTACCCATGATAAACCGTACTTGCGGCCGGGTCATTCCCGGGCGTAACTGGTCTATCATGTCCTGCGTGACGACATTGCCCTGCTGGATGTCGATTTTGTAAACCCCGGGGAATGAACAACCGGCGAGTGCGAGCAGTCCCACAAAGGTGAAACTGGTTAGCAAGAGCTTGGTGTTTTGCATCGGTGGGCGACTTCCACTATCTTGGCTGGGACAACGTAAACGCCGATCATACCCGCATTAAGAGAAGCTGCGAAGCAGCATCGCGAGAAAGCTGACCATGGTTGAAAATAGCGAACTACGCAAAGCCGGCCTTAAAGTGACCCTGCCACGGGTCAAGATCCTGCAAATGCTCGACTCCACCGAGCAGCGTCACATGAGTGCCGAGGACGTCTACAAGGCGTTGATGGAAGCTGGCGAGGACGTCGGTCTGGCCACGGTTTACCGTGTTCTGACCCAGTTCGAAGCGGCTGGCCTCGTGGTCCGTCACAACTTCGACGGTGGCCATGCGGTTTTCGAGTTGGCCGACAGTGGTCACCACGACCACATGGTTAACGTGGAAACCGGTGAGGTTGTCGAATTCGTCAGCCCGGAAATCGAAAAGCTTCAGAAGGCAATTGCCGAGGAGCACGGTGTCGAGTTGGTGGATCACAACCTGGTGCTGTACATCCGCAAGAAAAAGTAAGCATGTCGCGCGAATTTCATATTCGCGAAACGAACGAAGGCGACCCAAGGGTCGCCTTCGTGCTTTCTGTCGTTGTCAAACCTTGGCGGTCACAACCATTTTTTTCGCGTGGGCCAGGGATTCCTTGGTCAGATCGATGCCGCCGAGCATCCGCGCCACTTCTTCTATGCGCTCGTTCTTGCTCAGTTTGGAGACGGCGGTGTGCGTCGCCTGTTCGCCCCGCACCTTGTGCACGAACAGATGCTGATGACCCTGCGCTGCCACCTGAGGCAAGTGCGTCACGGTCAGTACCTGGCCGCGATCCCCGAGACGGCGCAGCAGCTGGCCGACAATTTCAGCGGTAGGGCCACCAATGCCGACGTCCACTTCGTCGAACACCAGCGTCGGAACACGGGATGTCTGTGCGGTGATGACCTGAATCGCCAGGCTGATCCGTGACAGTTCGCCACCAGAAGCGACTTTTGCCAGCGCCTTCAGTGGTTGGCCCGGGTTGGCGCTGACCAGCAATTCGACCTGTTCCAGCCCGTTGGGCAGCAATTCGTCGCTGCTATTGGCCTTTAATTCAATGGTGAATCGACCTCCGGGCATGCCCAGACGCTGAATTTCCTGTTCAACCGCGCTGGCGAGACTGCTGGCAGCCTGATGACGCAAATCGCTCAGCTCCCGCGCCTTCTCTTGATAGTGGCGCGCGTAGGAAGCCAGTTCTTCTCCCAGGCGCTCGATGGACTCGTCATTGGCGTTGAGGGTTTCTATCTCATCCAGCAACTTCTGCTGCATTTCCCCGACCTCGGTCGGCTGAATCCGGTGTTTGCGCGCCAGCGTGTAGATCGCGTCGAGACGCTCTTCCAGATATTGCAGGCGCGCCGGATCGGCATCGAAGTTGTCGAGGAAGCGGTTGAGTTCGCCGACGGCCTCTTCGACCTGGATCTGCGCGCTGGTCAGTAGGCTGCTGGCTTCGCCCAATGCGCCGACGGAGTTATTCACGCTCGACAGGCGATTGAGGCTGGCGGTCAGTGCGTTCAACACATTGCCGGAATCGCTTTCGCTGCATTGCTCGACCACTTGCCGACAAATGCCCAGCAGCGTCTCGGCGTTGGTCAGGTTTTTGTGTTCCTGCTCCAGTTGCTCAAGTTCGTTCTCGCCGAGACCGAGGTTTTCCAGTTCTTCGAGTTGATAGCTCAGCAATTGATGGCGCGCGCGTTGTTCGTCGCCGGAGTTGGAGAGGCGCTCCAGTTCCTGGCGAGTCTGGCGCCAGCGCTGGGCGGCGAGCTGAACCTGGCGCGCCAGATCGGTGGCGCCGGCGTACTCGTCCAGCAAACGGCGATGGGTATCAGTTTTCAGCAGGGACTGGTGTTCATGCTGGCTGTGGATATCGATCAACAACTCGCCCAGCGACTTGAGATCGCCCAGTGGGCAAGGGGTGCCGTTGATGTAGCCGCGCGAGCGACCCTCCGACGTGATTACCCGGCGCAGAATGCACGGGCCATCCGTCTCCAGATCGCGCTCGGCCAGCCACGTGCTGGCTTCAGGGATGTCGGCCAGATCGAAGGTCGCAAGGATATCGGCCTTGTCGGCACCGGGGCGAACCACGCCGCTGTCGGCACGATCACCAAGGGTCAGGCCCAGGGCGTCGAGCATGATCGACTTGCCGGCGCCGGTTTCCCCTGTGATCACGCTCATCCCGCGATCGAGTTCGAGATCGAGGTGTTCAACGATGGCGTAGTTATGTACGGACAGGTGCACCAGCATAAAGGCCGCTCCCAGGCTTTAGGTCTGGTTATTTATACAGTGTTTTGTTTCGGGCTGACAATGCCCTCCCTTAGCTCGATTCGCTTGAACATAAAAACTGCTTAGCGCATTCAGGAATGAGAATGTGGCACTTTTTTGTAGGGTTAATGGTTGAAAGCCCTTGAAGCCTGATTTTGCGGCCCCATATATCGGGGCAGAAGCGCGAGTCAGGCTCGCGGACGAAATTGAAAGGAGAATTCTATGGCTGACGAACAGACAGTAGATACGCAAAACCCAGAAGCCAATCAGGCGCCCGAAGGTTCGGGTGATGACCTGGCGACCCGTGTACAAGTGCTCGAAGAGCAATTGGCCGCCGCGCAGGATCAGTCTCTGCGTGTTGCTGCCGATCTGCAGAACGTCCGTCGCCGTGCCGAGCAGGATGTCGAGAAGGCGCACAAGTTTGCCCTGGAAAAATTCGCCGGCGACCTGTTGCCGATCGTCGACAGTCTGGAGCGCGGCCTTGAGCTGTCGAACCCGGACGACGAAAGCATCCGTCCGATGCGCGAAGGCATCGAGCTGACGCTGAAAATGTTCCACGACACCCTCAAGCGTTATCAGCTGGAAGCGATCGACCCGCATGGCGAGCCGTTCAACGCCGTTCAGCATCAGGCGATGGCCATGCAGGAAAGCGCCGACGTAGAACCGAACAGCGTTCTGAAGGTGTTCCAGAAGGGCTACCAGCTCAACGGTCGCCTGTTGCGCCCGGCCATGGTTGTGGTCAGCAAGGCGCCTGCGCCAATTTCGCCTTCGATCGACGAGAAGGCTTGAAATTAGCCGCAAGGCCCCCATTTAGAAGTCAAGCGTTTAAGTATTACCGCAGTTAGCCACCACTGCTGCGGCAACAAAATCCAAAGTTTCGGGAGAGTTAACATGGGCAAAATTATCGGTATCGACCTGGGGACCACCAACTCCTGCGTCTCCGTGCTGGAAAACGGCAAAGCAAAAGTTATCGAAAACGCTGAAGGCGCGCGTACCACGCCGTCGATCATCGCTTACGCCAACGATGGCGAAATCCTTGTAGGTCAGTCGGCCAAGCGTCAGGCTGTGACCAACCCGCACAACACTCTGTACGCGGTAAAGCGTCTGATCGGTCGTCGTTTCGACGAAGAAGTTGTGCAGAAAGACATCCAGATGGTCCCTTACAAGATCGTCAAGGCTGACAACAACGACGCTTGGGTTGAAGTGAACGGCCAGAAAATGGCGCCGCCACAAATCTCGGCTGAAATCCTGAAAAAGATGAAGAAGACCGCCGAAGACTACCTCGGCGAGACCGTGACCGAAGCGGTGATCACCGTTCCGGCCTACTTCAACGACAGCCAGCGTCAGGCGACCAAAGACGCCGGCCGCATCGCCGGTCTGGACGTAAAACGTATCATCAACGAACCAACCGCAGCCGCTCTGGCTTACGGTATGGACAAGGCCAAGGGCGATCACACCGTGATCGTTTATGACCTGGGTGGTGGTACCTTCGACGTTTCCGTGATCGAGATCGCTGAAGTTGATGGCGAGCACCAGTTCGAAGTTCTGGCCACCAACGGTGACACGTTCCTCGGCGGTGAAGACTTTGACATTCGTCTGATCGACTACCTCGTTGACGAATTCAAGAAAGAAAGCGGCATGAACCTCAAGGGTGACCCGCTGGCCATGCAGCGCCTGAAAGAAGCCGCTGAGAAAGCCAAGATCGAGCTGTCGTCCGCTCAGTCGACCGACGTCAACCTGCCGTACATCACTGCAGATGCCACCGGTCCTAAGCACCTCAACGTGAAGATCTCGCGTGCCAAGCTCGAAGCACTGGTTGAAGACCTGGTTCAGCGCACCATCGAGCCTTGCCGCATCGCCATGAAAGACGCTGGTCTGGACGTTGGCGCGATCAACGACGTGATCCTGGTCGGTGGTCAGACCCGTATGCCGCTGGTGCAGAAGCTGGTTACTGATTTCTTCGGTAAAGAAGCTCGCAAAGACGTTAACCCGGACGAAGCTGTTGCCATGGGTGCTGCGATTCAGGGCGCTGTTCTGGCTGGTGACGTCAAAGACGTTTTGCTGCTCGACGTCAGCCCGCTGACTCTGGGTATCGAAACCATGGGTGGCGTGATGACCGCGCTGATCGAGAAAAACACCACGATTCCTACCAAGAAATCGCAAGTGTTCTCGACTGCCGACGACAACCAGGGCGCTGTGACCATTCACGTGCTGCAGGGCGAGCGTAAGCAAGCCACTCAGAACAAGTCCCTGGGCAAGTTCGACCTGGCCGACATTCCACCTGCTCCACGTGGCGTGCCGCAGATCGAAGTGACCTTCGACATCGACGCTAACGGCATCCTGCACGTTGGTGCGAAAGACAAGGCAACCGGCAAGACCCAGTCGATCGTGATCAAGGCCAACTCCGGTCTGTCCGACGAAGAAATCGAGCGCATGGTGCGTGACGCCGAAGCGAATGCTGAGGAAGACCGCAAGTTCGAAGAACTGGCCGCTGCCCGTAACCAGGGTGACGCACTGGTTCACTCGACTCGCAAGATGATTGCTGACGCGGGCGACAAAGTCACCGCTGAAGAGAAGACTGCGATCGAAGCTGCTGTGGTTGCTCTGGAAGCCGCTGTCAAAGGCGACGACAAGGCTGCTATCGAAGCGAAGGTTGAAGAGCTGTCGAAAGTCTCCGCTCCGGTTGCTCAGAAGATGTACGCCGAACAGGCTCAGCCAGCTGATGGCGCAGCCCCGCAAGGCGAATCGGCTGAGAAGGCTGACGACGTTGTCGATGCAGAGTTCGAAGAAGTCAAAGACCACAAGTAAGTTGTTGGTCGGCCGGTTGACTGCCTTTAGGCAGTGACTGGTAGGATGTCGCCGCGCGGGAGCTAGCTCCCGCGTTGGCGTATCTGGAATACGCGAATTTTTACAGCATGCGACAAGCCTCGTGTGTTGCTGGTATGGCCGGGAATGCTCCTGCTTTTCGTGCCGCAAGTACCACAAGAAACAAAGACCAGGATCGTTGAATTGACGTGAGTTGGGTCCGGGCCTGTATTGGGGCTCAACGAGTTTGACGATCCTCAGGAGGGGTTTGTCGGACGTCCTCAAGAGTGCAGAAGACTTATGGCAAAGCGTGACTATTACGAAGTGTTGGGTGTTGAGCGCGGCTCAAGCGATGCGGACCTGAAGAAGGCTTACCGTCGTCTGGCGATGAAGCATCACCCGGACCGTAATCCCGATGACAAAGCGTCGGAAGAAATGTTCAAAGAGGCCAACGAGGCCTATGAAGTGCTGTCCGACTCGAGCAAGCGCGCGGCGTACGACCAGTACGGTCATGCCGGTGTCGACCCGAGCATGGGTGGCGGTGGCGCCGGTTTCGGCGGTCAGAATTTCTCGGACATCTTTGGTGATGTCTTCAGTGATTTCTTCGGTGGCGGTCGCGGCGGTTCCCGTGGCGGCGCTCAGCGTGGCAGCGACTTGCGCTACACCCTGGAGCTGAATCTGGAAGAAGCGGTGCGCGGCACGACCGTGAATATCCGTGTTCCGACACTGGTCAACTGCAAGCCGTGCGACGGTTCGGGCGCGAAGAAAGGTTCGTCGCCATCGACGTGCCCGACTTGCGGCGGCATCGGTCAGGTGCGCATGCAGCAGGGCTTCTTCTCGGTGCAGCAGACCTGCCCGCGTTGCCATGGCCAAGGCAAGATCATTTCCGATCCTTGCGACTCCTGCCACGGTGATGGTCGCGTCGAAGAGTACAAAACCTTGTCGGTCAAAGTGCCGGCCGGCGTTGATACCGGCGACCGCATTCGTCTGTCTGGCGAAGGCGAGGCGGGCACGCAGGGCGGCCCGACGGGCGACCTGTACGTGGTTATCAATGTCCGCGAGCACGACATCTTCCAGCGCGATGGCAAGCATCTGTTCTGCGAAGTGCCGATCAGCTTCGTCGATGCGGCGCTGGGCGGCGAGCTGGAAATTCCGACCCTCGACGGTCGCGTCAAACTGAAAATCCCCGAAGGTACTCAGACCGGCAAGCAGTTCCGCGTACGCGGTAAAGGCGTGGCGCCGGTGCGTGGCGGCGGTGCGGGCGACTTGATGTGTCGTGTGGCCGTCGAGACCCCGGTCAACCTGAACCGTCGTCAGCGCGAATTGCTGGAAGAGTTCCGCAGTTCGCTGGCGGACGACAACAGCCATTCACCGAAAACCACCGGTTGGTTTGACGGTGTGAAGCGCTTCTTCGGCGATCTGTAAGGAGTCGGCATGCGACGTATAGCTGTGATGGGCGCTGCTGGGCGCATGGGCAAGATTCTGGTCGAAGCCGTGCAGCAGCGCGCGCCGCTGACCGGGTTGACCGCTGCTGTGGTTCGTCCTGGCAGCACGCTGATCGGCGTCGATGCCGGCGAGCTGGCGTCGCTGGGTCGCATCGGTGTGCCGTTGTCCGGGCATATCGAGGCTGTGGCTGAAGAGTTCGATGTGTTGATCGACTTCACCCTGCCGGAAGTGATGCTGAAAAACCTCGCGTTCTGCCGCAAGGCAGGCAAGGCCATGGTTATCGGCACTACCGGGCTGGACGCGGCGCAGAAGCAGTTGCTGGTCGAGGCGGGCAAGGATATTCCGATCGTGTTCGCGGCCAACTTCAGTGTTGGCGTCAATCTGTCGCTGAAGCTGCTGGATATGGCAGCGCGCGTGCTGGGCGATGATGCTGATATCGAAATCATCGAAGCTCATCACCGTCACAAGATCGATGCGCCGTCGGGTACGGCGTTGCGCATGGGTGAAGTGATCGCCAGTGCGCTGGACCGTGATTTGCAGAAAGTCGCGGTGTACGGTCGCGAAGGTCATACCGGTGCTCGCGAGCGTGAAACCATCGGTTTTGCCACCGTGCGCGGCGGTGACGTGGTGGGTGACCACACCGTGCTGTTCGCCTGCGAAGGTGAGCGTCTGGAGATCACGCACAAGGCGTCGAGCCGTATGACTTTTGCCAAGGGCGCGGTGCGTGCGGCGTTGTGGCTGGACGGTCGCGAGCCGGGTCTGTACGACATGCAAGACGTGCTCGACCTGCGTTGATACACTGCTGAACCCAGCGCAAACGCCCTGTTTGCGCTGGTTTTTCTCCGCTTGGCGACGACCTGTCGCATTCTCCGGCCTTTTCGGCTCTTTAGCGGTGGACCAAAAAAGCCTTTTTCTGTAAGCTACAGCTTTAGTGTGTCCACTAAAAGCGCGCAGAATAATTCAGTGAAGAAGCGGGGTGACGTGTCCATACGTCACTCCGCTTTTTTACAACCTGCGATCGCCCTTTCATGCGTTATTTACGGGAGGTCTTCTTGACTAAGCCAGCCATACTTGCCCTTGCTGATGGCAGCATTTTTCGCGGCGAAGCCATTGGTGCCGACGGTCAAACCGTTGGTGAGGTGGTGTTCAACACCGCAATGACCGGCTATCAGGAAATCCTTACCGATCCTTCCTACGCCCAACAGATCGTTACCCTGACTTACCCGCACATCGGCAACACCGGCACCACGCCGGAAGATGCCGAGTCCGATCGCGTCTGGTCCGCTGGCCTGGTCATCCGTGACCTGCCGCTGGTAGCGAGCAACTGGCGTAACACGATGTCCCTGTCCGACTACCTGAAAGCCAACAACGTTGTGGCCATCGCCGGTATCGACACCCGTCGCCTGACCCGCATCCTGCGTGAAAAAGGCGCACAGAACGGCTGCATCATGGCTGGTGACAACATCTCCGAAGAAGCGGCCATCGCCGCGGCGCAAGGCTTCCCGGGCCTGAAGGGCATGGATCTGGCGAAAGTCGTCAGCACCAAGACTCAATACGAGTGGCGCTCGACTGTCTGGGATCTGAAAACCGACAGCCACGCGACCATCGAAGCCTCCGAGCTGCCCTACCACGTGGTTGCCTACGATTACGGCGTCAAGGTCAACATCCTGCGCATGCTGGTCGAGCGCGGCTGCCGCGTCACCGTGGTGCCGGCTCAGACCCCAGCCGCTGATGTGCTGGCACTGAAGCCGGACGGCGTGTTCCTGTCCAACGGCCCTGGTGATCCGGAGCCATGCGATTACGCGATCAAGGCGATCAAGGAAGTCCTGGAAACCGAAATTCCGGTATTCGGCATCTGCCTCGGTCACCAACTGTTGGCACTGGCCTCCGGCGCCAAGACCCTGAAAATGGGCCACGGCCACCACGGTGCCAACCACCCGGTGCAGGATCTGGATACTGGCGTTGTGATGATCACCAGCCAGAACCACGGTTTCGCGGTAGACGAAGAAACCCTGCCAGCCAACGTGCGCGCGATCCACAAATCGCTGTTCGATGGAACCCTGCAAGGCATCGAACGCACCGACAAGAGCGCGTTCAGCTTCCAGGGTCACCCTGAAGCGAGCCCGGGCCCGAACGATGTCGCGCCACTGTTCGACCGCTTCATCAACGAGATGGCCAAGCGACGCTAAGCGTTCGCCTTGAGACTGTAGAGAGAAGCCCTTCGAGGGTGGCCCCGATCCCGGCGGCCCCTTCGAGACTTCAGAAATCGATCAAGACGGCTTGCCGACTGACCTGCGGATTTGAGTGACAAACCCATGCCAAAACGTACAGACATTAAAAGCATCCTGATTCTCGGCGCTGGCCCGATCGTTATCGGCCAGGCCTGCGAATTCGACTACTCCGGCGCCCAGGCCTGCAAAGCCCTGCGCGAAGAGGGTTACCGCGTCATCCTGGTGAACTCCAACCCGGCCACCATCATGACCGACCCGGACATGGCCGACGCCACCTACATCGAGCCGATCAAGTGGCAGACCGTTGCCAAGATCATCGAGAAAGAACGTCCGGACGCGGTGCTGCCAACCATGGGCGGCCAGACTGCTCTGAACTGCGCCCTGGACCTGGAGCGCGAAGGCGTTCTGGAGAAGTTCGGTGTAGAAATGATCGGTGCCAACGCCGACACCATCGACAAGGCTGAAGACCGTTCGCGTTTCGACAAGGCGATGAAATCCATCGGCCTGGCGTGCCCGCGTTCCGGTATCGCCCACAGCATGGAAGAAGCCAACGCGGTTCTCGAAACCCTGGGCTTCCCGTGCATCATCCGTCCGTCCTTCACCATGGGCGGCACCGGTGGTGGTATCGCTTACAACCGTGAAGAGTTCGAAGAAATCTGCGCCCGCGGTCTGGACCTGTCGCCGACCAAAGAGCTGCTGATCGACGAATCGCTGATCGGCTGGAAAGAATATGAGATGGAAGTTGTCCGCGACAAAAAGGACAACTGCATCATCGTCTGCTCGATCGAAAACTTCGACCCGATGGGCGTGCACACCGGTGACTCGATCACCGTGGCTCCAGCACAAACCCTGACCGACAAGGAATACCAGATCCTGCGTAACGCCTCCTTGGCGGTACTGCGCGAGATCGGCGTCGAGACGGGCGGTTCCAACGTTCAATTCGGTATCTGCCCGAACACTGGCCGCATGGTCGTGATCGAAATGAACCCGCGTGTATCGCGTTCCTCGGCACTGGCCTCGAAAGCCACCGGTTTCCCGATCGCCAAAGTCGCGGCCAAACTGGCTGTGGGCTACACCCTCGACGAACTGTCGAACGACATCACCGGCGGCAAGACCCCGGCGTCCTTCGAGCCGTCGATCGACTATGTCGTGACCAAGCTGCCGCGTTTCGCCTTCGAGAAATTCGCCAAGGCTGACGCGCGCCTGACCACTCAGATGAAGTCGGTTGGTGAAGTCATGGCCATCGGTCGTACTTTCCAGGAATCCCTGCAGAAAGCTCTGCGCGGTCTGGAAGTGGGCGTTTGCGGTCTGGACGAGAAGCTCGACCTGAGCAACCCGGAAAGCATGAGCGTGCTCAAGCGCGAACTGACCGTGCCGGGCGCCGAGCGTATCTGGTACGTGGCGGACGCTTTCCGCGCTGGCCTGACCGTCGAAGACATCTTCGGCATGAACATGATCGATCCGTGGTTCTTGGTGCAGATCGAAGATCTGATCAAGGAAGAAGAGAAGGTCAAGACCCTCGGTCTGTCCGCTATCGACCGCGATCTGATGTTCAAGCTCAAGCGCAAAGGCTTCTCCGATCAGCGCCTGGCCAAGCTGCTGGGTGTGACCGAGAAGAACCTGCGTACCCACCGTCAAAAGCTCGAAGTGTTCCCGGTCTACAAGCGCGTTGACACCTGCGCCGCCGAGTTTGCCACTGATACCGCTTACCTCTACTCGACGTACGAGGAAGAGTGCGAAGCCGCGCCGTCGGGCCGCGACAAGATCATGATTCTGGGTGGCGGTCCGAACCGTATTGGCCAGGGCATCGAGTTTGACTACTGCTGCGTTCACGCCGCCCTCGCTCTGCGCGAAGATGGCTACGAAACCATCATGGTCAACTGCAACCCGGAAACCGTTTCCACCGACTACGACACTTCCGACCGTCTGTACTTCGAGCCGGTGACCCTGGAAGACGTACTGGAAATCTGCCGTGTCGAGAAGCCGAAAGGCGTGATCGTCCAGTACGGCGGCCAGACCCCGCTGAAACTGGCTCGTGCCCTGGAAGCCGCCGGTGTGCCAATCATCGGCACCAGCCCAGACGCCATCGACCGCGCTGAAGACCGTGAGCGCTTCCAGCAAATGGTTGAGCGCCTGAATCTGCGTCAGCCGCCAAACGCCACCGTACGCAGCGAAGATGAAGCTGTTCGTGCTGCTGCGAAAATCGGTTATCCGCTGGTGGTGCGCCCGTCCTATGTACTGGGCGGCCGTGCGATGGAAATCGTTTATAAAGAAGACGAGCTCAAGCGTTACCTGCGTGACGCGGTGCAAGTGTCCAACGACAGCCCGGTGCTGCTCGACCACTTCCTCAACTGCGCCATCGAAATGGACGTGGATGCGGTCTGCGACGGCAAAGACGTGGTGATCGGCGCGATCATGCAGCACATCGAACAGGCTGGTGTTCACTCCGGTGACTCCGCGTGCTCGCTGCCGCCGTACTCGCTGCCGGCGCACATCCAGGACGAGATGCGCGAACAGGTCAAGAAAATGGCCTTGGAACTGGGCGTTGTCGGCCTGATGAACGTGCAGTTGGCTTTGCAGGGCGAAGACATCTACGTCATCGAAGTCAACCCGCGCGCTTCCCGCACCGTACCGTTCGTGTCGAAGTGCATCGGTGTCTCCCTGGCGATGATCGCTGCCCGCGTGATGGCCGGTAAGACCCTGAAAGAAATCGGCTTCACCAAAGAAATCATCCCGAACTTCTACAGCGTGAAAGAGGCGGTGTTCCCGTTCGCCAAATTCCCTGGCGTTGACCCGATCCTCGGCCCAGAGATGAAGTCGACCGGTGAAGTGATGGGCGTCGGTGACACCTTCGGTGAAGCATTCGCCAAAGCCCAGATGGGCGCCAGTGAAGTGCTGCCGACCGGCGGTACTGCGTTCATCAGCGTGCGCGACGACGACAAGCCATTGGTTGCAGGCGTGGCCCGTGATCTGATCAACTTGGGCTTCGAAGTGGTTGCCACTGCCGGTACTGCCAAGCTGATCGAAGCCGCAGGCCTGAAAGTGCGCCGTGTGAACAAGGTGACCGAGGGGCGTCCGCACGTGGTCGACATGATCAAGAATGACGAAGTCACGCTGATCATCAACACCACCGAAGGTCGTCAGTCGATCGCTGATTCCTACTCCATTCGTCGTAATGCCTTGCAGCACAAGATCTATTGCACCACCACCATTGCTGCTGGCGAAGCTATCTGTGAAGCGCTGAAGTTCGGTCCGGAAAAGACCGTGCGCCGCTTGCAGGATCTACACGCAGGATTGAAGGCATGATCAAATACCCAATGACCGTCCAGGGCGCTAAAGCCCTGGAAGAAGAACACGCTCACCTGACCAAGGTCGTTCGTCCGAAGCTCAGCCAGGACATCGGTACGGCCCGCGAGTTGGGAGACTTGAAAGAAAACGCTGAATACCATGCCGCCCGCGAACAGCAAGGCATGGTTGAGGCGCGGATTCGTGACATCGAAGGCCGGATTCAGAATCAGGTCATCATCGACGTCACGACCATTGCTCATACCGGCAAGGTGATTTTTGGCACTACCGTCGAAATCGCCAACGTCGAGACCGATGAAAGCGTCACTTACCACATCGTGGGTGAGGATGAGGCTGACTTCAAACTCGGCAAGATTTCCGTCGGCTCGCCTTTGGCCCGTGCCTTGATCGGCAAGGAAGAGGGCGATGTGGTCGCCGTGAAAACGCCGAGCGGCGTGATCGAGTACGAGATTGTCGAAGTCCGTCACATCTGAAAAAGGGCGCCCGCTGCATGCGGGCGCCATGCTTTGGCAGCTGACCCAGATGCTTTGGGTCGGCGGTCTATGGCTGATACATCTCGGTTTGCAGCCGGCGCTGGGCAAGATTGGCCTGGCACCGCTGCTGATCGATGAAGTCGCCAGTGCATTTGAAGTGCTGGTGGTGGGGTTTGCCGCCGCATGCGTTATTTTTCAGGCTTTGGTGCTGGTACAGGCCGAGGGCCTTTCCAGTCTATGGCGGGATTTTCGTGGGCAGGTGCTGTTGATGGCGTTGTATGCGTGTGCGATGTATGTCGCAGTGCGTGTCGGCTGGCCGGATGCGCAGCGCTTGCAGGTGTTCAGTTATCTGGTTTTGGGCTTTTCCGGGCTGGTGCTGGTGATGCAGCCGGTGCCGGGATGGAGTGGCAGGGTGCGCGAAGCACACCCTTGACCCTTTTCATCACTTGAAGCGATGAACGTTCGACAGCTGCTTGTTGACGCTGAAGTTCTTGCGGTAAACCAGTGCCATCTTGCCGATGACCTGTACCAGGTCTGCTTTGCCAACCTTGCACAGCTCTGCGATGTGCGCCAGGCGCGACTCGCGATCGAGGATGTTGAGCTTGATCTTGATCAGCTCGTGATCCGCCAGGGCGCGTTCAAGTTCGGCTAAAACACCTTCAGTCAAACCGTTGTCAGCCACCGTCAAAACCGGCTTCAGGTGGTGGCCAATGGATTTGTACTGTTTCTTCTGCTCTGGAGTGAGCGGCATAATCTGACCCTTTCGTCTGGATTCTGTAAAATGGCGGCCATTTTACCCGAGGGTTCGTGGATCCGCCCAATTAATCACGACCCTTATCATCGAGGTGCCCAATGGCGCGTTCCAAGACAAGCCTTGGTTGGCTGAAACGACATGTCAACGATCCCTATGTGAAGCAAGCGCAGAAGGATGGCTACCGCTCGCGTGCGAGTTACAAGCTTCTGGAAGTCCAGGAGAAATACAAGCTGATCCGTCCTGGCATGAGCGTTGTCGACCTGGGTGCAGCGCCCGGTGGCTGGTCGCAGGTGACTAGCCGGCTGATCGGTGGTCAGGGGCGTTTGATCGCTTCGGACATTCTGGAAATGGACAGCATCCCTGACGTGACCTTTATTCAGGGTGACTTCACCGAGGACGCAGTGCTCGCGCAGATTCTTGAAGCTGTGGGTAATTCGCAGGTGGACCTTGTGATTTCCGATATGGCCCCCAATATGAGTGGTACGCCCGAAGTGGATATGCCCAAAGCCATGTTTCTCTGCGAGCTGGCGCTTGATCTGGCGGAGCGGATACTCAAGCCGGGTGGCAATTTTGTGATCAAGATTTTTCAGGGCGAAGGATTTGATGTTTACCTGAAGGACGCTCGCAAAAAGTTCGACAAGATCCAGATGATCAAGCCGGACTCCTCCCGTGGCAGCTCACGCGAGCAATACATGCTGGCTTGGGGTTACCGCGGACGTAGTGAGTAAAACGAGGTTTTTGTGCGGGGTGATAGGTTTTTAGTATTTCGCCCGGCTAGCATTAACGAATATTGTGTAGAAAGTGTTTCACAAAGGGTTACAGACGGCGCCTGCCAGAGCCGTAGGTAATGTAGTAAGTTAGGCCGGTGAATATCATGCGAAGCGCGCGCCAGTAGCGGAGCTTGCTTCAGAGGGTAGTTAATTGAACGATATGGCAAAGAATCTGATCCTGTGGTTGATCATCGCGGCTGTCCTGGTGACGGTGATGAACAACTTCTCCAGCCCTAACGAGCCGCAGACCCTCAACTATTCCGACTTCATCCAGCAGGTCAAGGATGGCAAGGTCGAGCGCGTAGCCGTTGATGGTTATGTGATTACCGGCAAGCGCAATGATGGCGATAGCTTCAAGACCATTCGTCCGGCAATCCAGGACAATGGCCTGATCGGCGATCTGGTCGACAACCACGTTGTGGTTGAAGGCAAGCAGCCTGAACAGCAAAGCATCTGGACCCAGTTGCTGGTAGCCAGCTTCCCGATCCTGGTGATCATCGCGGTGTTCATGTTCTTCATGCGCCAGATGCAGGGTGGTGCCGGCGGTAAGGGCGGGCCGATGAGCTTCGGCAAGAGCAAGGCGCGCCTGCTCTCCGAAGATCAGGTGAAAACCACATTGGCTGACGTTGCCGGTTGCGACGAAGCCAAGGAAGAAGTCGGCGAACTTGTTGAGTTCCTCCGTGATCCGGGCAAGTTCCAGCGCCTGGGCGGTCGTATTCCTCGCGGTGTGCTGATGGTCGGTCCTCCGGGTACCGGTAAAACCTTGCTGGCCAAGGCAATTGCCGGCGAAGCCAAGGTTCCGTTCTTCACCATCTCCGGTTCCGACTTCGTTGAAATGTTTGTCGGTGTCGGTGCGAGCCGTGTTCGCGACATGTTCGAGCAGGCGAAGAAGCACGCGCCGTGCATTATCTTCATCGACGAAATCGACGCCGTCGGTCGCCATCGTGGCGCTGGCATGGGTGGCGGTCACGATGAGCGTGAGCAGACTCTCAACCAGTTGCTGGTTGAGATGGACGGCTTCGAAATGAACGACGGCATCATTGTTATCGCTGCAACCAACCGTCCTGACGTACTTGACCCTGCGCTGCTGCGTCCGGGCCGTTTCGACCGTCAGGTTGTCGTCGGTCTGCCGGATATCCGTGGTCGCGAACAGATTCTCAAGGTTCACATGCGCAAAGTGCCAATGGGTGACGACGTCGCTCCGGCCGTTATCGCGCGTGGTACTCCAGGCTTCTCCGGTGCTGATCTGGCAAACCTGGTCAACGAAGCGTCGCTGTTCGCTGCGCGCAGCGGCAAGCGCATCGTTGAAATGAAAGAGTTCGAACTGGCCAAAGACAAGATCATGATGGGCGCCGAGCGCAAATCGATGGTCATGTCCGAGAAAGAGAAGCAGAACACCGCTTATCACGAAGCTGGCCACGCCATTGTCGGTCGCGTCGTGCCTGAGCATGATCCGGTCTACAAAGTGTCGATCATTCCGCGCGGCCGTGCGCTGGGTGTGACCATGTTCCTGCCGGAAGAAGATCGCTACAGTCTGTCCAAGCGCGCGCTGATCAGCCAGATCTGCTCGCTGTATGGCGGCCGTATCGCTGAAGAAATGACCCTGGGCTTTGACGGTGTGACCACCGGTGCTTCCAACGACATCATGCGTGCTAGCCAGATTGCGCGGAACATGGTGACCAAGTGGGGTCTGTCGGAAAAACTCGGTCCTTTGATGTATGCCGAAGAAGAGGGTGAAGTATTCCTCGGCCGCGGCGGTGGCGGTCAGGCTGCCAGTTTCTCTGGCGAGACAGCCAAGCTGATCGACTCCGAAGTGCGCAGTATCATTGACCAGTGCTACGGCACCGCCAAGCAGATCCTCACGGACAACCGTGACAAGCTCGATGCCATGGCCGATGCCCTGATGAAGTACGAAACGATCGATGCTGAACAGATCGACGACATCATGGCCGGTCGTACACCTCGCGAGCCTCGTGACTGGTCGGGTGGCACGGGTACACCACCACCTCCAGTGGTTCAGGACGAGCGTCCGGAAACACCGATTGGCGGTCCGGCTGCTGACGTTTAAGGTTTGAAATGACTTCTGTACAGTCCCTGACCCGGTTGCCTTGCGGCAACCGGGTTCTTGATTTGGCCCAGACGCATGTCATGGGCATTCTCAATGTCACCCCTGATTCTTTCTCTGATGGCGGCCAATACAGCCAGCTTGACGCTGCCTTGCGCCATGCAGAAGCGATGGTTGCGGCGGGTGCGACGCTGATTGATGTCGGTGGCGAGTCCACCCGGCCTGGCGCGCGAGCGGTTTCTCCGCTCGAAGAGCTTGAGCGCGTGGCGCCGATTGTCGAGCTGATCAATCGCGAGCTTGATGTGATCATTTCGGTGGATACGTCTACGCCTGCGGTGATGCGCGAAACCGCACGGTTGGGTGCCGGGTTGATCAATGATGTGCGATCGCTACAGCGCGATGGTGCGTTGGATGCAGCGGCGGCGACAGGCTTGCCGGTATGTCTGATGCATATGCTCGGTGAGCCAGGCGATATGCAGGACAATCCGCAGTATCACGATGTCACTCGCGAGGTTGGCGAGTTTCTCGCGCAGCGGATGTCGGTGTGTGCATCAGCAGGTATTCCTGCCGAGCGGATCATTCTTGATCCGGGCTTCGGTTTCGCCAAAACCCTGCAGCACAATCTAAGCTTGTTCAAGCACATGGAAGCCCTGCATGCGTTGGGCAGGCCCTTGCTGGTTGGTGTTTCCCGAAAGAGCATGATCGGGCACGCCTTGAATCGTCCTGTTGGCGAGCGGCTGCATGGCGGATTGGCGCTGGCGGCGCTGGCGTCGGTGAAAGGTGCGCGTATATTGCGCGTCCATGATGTGGCGGAAACAGTAGACGTGGTGCGGATGATCGCGGCCGTGGAATCAGCCGAATAAGAATGATGGAGCGCTTATGAGCAAGAAATATTTTGGTACTGACGGCATTCGTGGTCGCGTTGGTGAATACCCGATTACTCCTGACTTCATGCTCAAGCTCGGCTGGGCTGCTGGCATGGCGTTCCGCAAGATGGGCGCCTGCAAGGTGCTGGTCGGCAAAGACACGCGAATTTCCGGTTATATGTTCGAGTCGGCGCTTGAGGCCGGTCTGACATCGGCGGGTGCCGATGTGATGCTGCTGGGTCCTATGCCGACGCCGGCCATCGCCTACTTGTCGCGCACGTTCCAGGCTGAGGCCGGTATCGTGATCAGTGCTTCGCACAATCCGCACGACGATAACGGCATCAAGTTTTTCTCCGGTAAAGGCACCAAGCTGCCCGATGAGCTGGAGCTGATGATCGAAGAGTTGCTCGATACGCCGATGACCGTGGTCGAATCGAGCAAGATCGGCAAGGTCTCGCGGATCAACGATGCGTCAGGTCGTTATATCGAGTTCTGCAAGAGCAGCGTGCCAACGGGCACCAGTTTCTCTGGACTCAAGATCGTTATCGACTGTGCGCATGGTGCGACCTACAAGGTGGCTCCGAGTGTCTTCCGGGAGCTGGGTGCGGAAGTTGTCGTGCTGTCAGCCCAGCCTAACGGTCTGAACATCAATGAGAATTGCGGCTCGACCCATATGGGGCAGCTGCAGGCTGCGGTACTGGCGGAGCATGCCGACCTGGGTATCGCTTTTGATGGCGATGGCGATCGGGTTCTGATGGTTGACCACACTGGCGCCATTGTTGATGGCGACGAGTTGTTGTTCATTATTGCTCGCGATCTGCATGAACGTGGCAAGTTGCAGGGCGGCGTGGTTGGCACCCTGATGAGTAATCTGGGTCTGGAGCTCGCGCTTGCAGAGCTTTCGATTCCGTTCATTCGTGCCAATGTCGGCGACCGCTACGTGATCGCTGAGTTGCTTGAGCGCAATTGGCTGGTCGGTGGCGAAAATTCAGGGCATATCGTTTGCTTCAATCACACCACGACCGGTGATGCGATCATCGCGGCTTTGCAAGTGCTGATGGCCTTGAAGACCCGTAATGAAGGGTTGGCGCAAACGCGTCAGGCATTGCGCAAGTGCCCTCAGGTGCTGATCAATGTGCGTTTTGGTGGTGGCGAAAGTCCGCTGGAACACCCGGCTGTCAAGGAAGCCAGTGCGCGTGTTACCCAGGCAATGGCGGGGCGCGGACGCGTGCTTTTGCGCAAGTCCGGGACAGAGCCTCTGGTGCGCGTAATGGTCGAAGGCGAGGACGAAACCCAGGTTCGCAACTACGCCGAAGAGCTGGCAAAACTGGTAACTGAAGTTTCTGCCTGATACGGCTTGCAAGCCATGATTGTGTTGGGTAACATCTGCGCCCACTTTGACCGACGAGGTACAGCATGCGTCGCCCTATGGTAGCTGGTAACTGGAAGATGCACGGTACCCGCGCCAGCGTCGCTGAGCTGATCAACGGCCTTCGTCATCTGGCCTTGCCAAGCGGTGTTGATGTCGCGGTATTCCCGCCTTGCTTGTATATCAATCAAGTGATTGATGGCTTGAAAGGCAAGTCGATTTCGGTCGGCGCGCAGAATTCTGCGGTGGAATCCATGCAAGGTGCATTGACCGGTGAGATTGCGCCGAGTCAGTTGGTGGATGCAGGTTGTTCCCTGGTGCTTGTCGGGCACTCCGAGCGTCGCCAGATAATGGGCGAGCGGGATGGGATGCTGAATCGCAAGTTTGCAGCTGCGCAGGCATGTGGCTTGATTCCGGTGTTGTGTATAGGGGAAACCCTCGAGCAACGCGAAGCCGGAAAAACTCTTGAGGTTGTCGGGCGTCAGCTGGGCAGCATCATCGAGGAGCTGGGTGTCGGTGCTTTTGCCAAGGCAGTCATTGCTTACGAGCCGGTCTGGGCTATTGGTACCGGACTGACTGCGACGCCGCAGCAAGCTCAGGATGTGCATAAAGCCATTCGCGAGCAGCTGGCGGCAGAGAATTCTGAAGTGGCACGAGGTGTGCGACTTCTATACGGCGGCAGCGTGAAGGCGGCCAATGCGGTCGAACTGTTCGGCATGCCGGATATCGATGGGGGGCTCATTGGTGGAGCCTCCCTGAATGCAGATGAGTTCGGTGCGATTTGTCGCGCCGCGGGAAACTGAAAAAATGCTGGAAACAGTCGTAGTCGTTTTTCATCTGCTGGGTGCATTGGGCGTAGTTGCTCTGGTTTTGCTGCAGCAGGGTAAGGGTGCGGACGCTGGCGCGTCTTTCGGAGCAGGTGCTTCAAATACTGTGTTCGGAAGCCAAGGTTCCTCTACCTTTCTTAGTAAGTTTACTGCTATACTTGCCGCCGGTTTCTTCATAACCAGCTTGGGGTTAGGTTACTTTGCTAAAGAGAAGGCTCACCAGCTGACTCAGGCAGGTCTCCCAAATCCAGCAGTGTTGGAAGTACCTAAGCAACAACAACCGGCTTCTGATGATGTACCGGTGCTTCAAGAGCAAAAGTCGGCTACTCCAGCGACTGACGTACCTCCAGCTCAAGAGCAGAAGTAAGAAGGGTTTCAAACGTAGTTTTGCCGAGGTGGTGGAATTGGTAGACACGCAACCTTGAGGTGGTTGTGCCCATAGGGTGTAGGGGTTCGAGTCCCCTTCTCGGTACCAATTAGTCAGGAGAGCCCGCTGTTGCGGGCTTTCTTGCAGGTGGAAGGTTACATTGACCCTATAAGGGATCGGTCGTATACTTCCGCCCCAGCTTTGTCGCGGGGTGGAGCAGTCTGGTAGCTCGTCGGGCTCATAACCCGAAGGTCGTCGGTTCAAATCCGGCCCCCGCAACCAGTTTAAGGAGCCCCTTTTAAGGGGCTTTTTGTTAGCTGGACACTTTCAACGCCGCTGTTCGACGGCGTTTCAAGGATGGGCGTTAAGCCCATTTTTTTATTTTGCAAAGCATGCACATATCATGCACTAGGGGGTTCAGGTGTCGAGCAAGCTAGAAGAGTTGCAGGCCTTGCTGGCCCCGGTGGTCGTGGCCCTGGGCTATGAATGCTGGGGTATCGAGTTTTCGGCTCAGGGTCGTCATTCGATGTTGCGCGTTTATATCGATAAAGAGGGTGGCGTGCTGGTGGACGATTGCGCCATTGTCAGCCGTCAGATCAGCGGTGTGCTGGATGTTGAAGATCCGATCTCCGTTGAATACACCCTCGAAGTTTCCTCGCCTGGCATGGAGCGCCCACTGTTCACTCTTGAGCAGTTTGCAAAGTTTGCCGGTGAACAAGTGAAGATCAAGCTGCGCTCGCCTTTTGAAGGGCGACGCAACTTTCAGGGCCTTCTGCGCGGTGTAGAAGAACAGGATGTCGTGGTGCAGGTAGACGACCATGAGTTCCTGTTGCCGATCGATATGATCGACAAGGCCAACATTATTCCCAGTTTTGACTGAGACGCGGATCCCGCGGATCCAATGGCTTGCGAAAGGCGAGGCGTACGATGAGCAAAGAAGTACTGCTGGTTGTTGAGTCGGTATCCAATGAAAAGGGCGTACCGGCAAGCGTAATTTTTGAAGCGCTGGAGCTGGCTCTGGCCACTGCTACCAAAAAGCGTTTTGAGGACGAAGTTGACCTGCGTGTGGAAATTAACCGCCACACCGGGGCATACGAAACTTTCCGTCGCTGGACGGTCGTCGAAGAGAATGATCTCGACGATCCGGCCATCGAAACCTGGCCAAGCAAGGTTGCCGAAACGCATCCTGGTGCCAAGGTTGGCGACGTCGTCGAAGAAAAGATCGAATCCATCGAGTTCGGCCGCATCGCTGCACAGACTGCCAAGCAGGTCATCGTGCAGAAAGTTCGCGAAGCCGAGCGCGCTCAAGTGGTCGACGCCTATCGCGAGCGCCTGGGAGAAATCATCTCCGGCACCGTGAAAAAAGTCACCCGCGACAACGTGATCGTCGATCTGGGCAACAACGCTGAAGCGTTGCTGGCCCGTGAAGACATCATTTCTCGCGAAACCTTCCGTGTCGGCGTGCGCTTGCGTGCGCTGCTCAAGGAAATCCGCACCGAGAACCGCGGCCCGCAGCTGATCCTGTCGCGTACCGCGCCGGAAATGCTGATCGAGCTGTTCCGTATCGAAGTGCCGGAAATTGCCGAAGGCCTGATCGAAGTAATGGCTGCATCCCGTGATCCGGGTTCGCGCGCCAAGATCGCCGTCCGCTCGAAAGACAAACGCATCGACCCACAGGGCGCTTGCATCGGTATGCGCGGTTCGCGCGTCCAGGCAGTGTCGGGTGAGTTGGGCGGTGAGCGTGTTGATATCGTCCTGTGGGACGACAACCCGGCTCAGTTCGTGATCAACGCCATGTCCCCGGCTGAGGTTGCGGCAATTATCGTTGACGAAGATGCCCACGCAATGGACATCGCCGTTGGCGCAGACAATCTGGCTCAGGCCATCGGTCGTGGTGGTCAGAACGTGCGTCTGGCGAGCCAGTTGACTGGCTGGACCCTGAACGTGATGACCGAATCGGACATCCAGGCTAAGCAGCAAGCAGAAACCGGCGACATCCTGCGCAACTTCATCGACGAGCTGGAAGTCGACGAAGAACTGGCTCAGGTGCTGGTTGATGAAGGCTTCACCAGCCTGGAAGAGATTGCCTACGTACCGTTGGAAGAAATGCTCAACATCGACGGCTTTGACGAAGATATCGTCAACGAGCTTCGCGCTCGTGCCAAGGATCGTTTGTTGACCAAAGCCATCGCTACTGAGGAAAAGCTGGCAGACGCCCATCCGGCCGAAGACCTGCTCTCGCTTGAGGGTATGGACAAGGATTTGGCGATGGAACTGGCGGTGCGCGGCGTAATTACCCGCGAAGACCTGGCCGAGCAGTCTATTGACGACCTGCTCGACATCGACGGCATTGACGATGATCGTGCCGGCAAGTTGATCATGGCCGCCCGAGCCCACTGGTTCGAGTAATTAGGCGCGGCCTGAGGAGAGAAGTGCATGACGCAAGTCACGGTGAAACAACTGGCCGATGAGGTCAAAACACCGGTAGAGCGCCTGTTGCAGCAGATGCGTGAGGCAGGTCTGCCGCACACCGCCGCCGAAGAAAATGTGACTGACAGTGAGAAGCAGTCTCTGCTGACTCACTTGAAAAGCAGCCACAAGGCGAAAGTGGAAGAACCACGCAAGATCACGCTGCAGCGTAAAACCACCAGCACCCTGCGTGTGGCTGGTAGCAAAAGCATCAGCGTAGAAGTTCGCAAAAAGAAAGTTTTCGTACAGCGCAGCCCGGAAGAAATCGAAGCCGAGCGCAAGCGTGAACTGGATGAGCGTCGCGCAGTAGAAAATGCTGCTCGTCAGAAGGCTGAAGAAGAAGCCAAGCAACGCGCCGAAGTAGAAGCGCGTAATCAGCCTGCTGCTGCGCAGACCGCTGCCAGCGACGCCGTTGCGGCGCCGGCTGCAGCTGCCGAACCTGTTCGCGAAAGCGCACCGGTAGTGGCCGCTGCTCCAGCTCCGTCTGCCGAAGTTCGCAACAAGCAGAACGAACAGCGCCGTCCGGACAAACCACGTGCCGACGACAACAATCGTCGCAGCGGTGGTGGTGATGGCGAGCGCAAAAACGCTCCGCATCGCGCCTCGGTCAAAGAAAAAGCGCCGGCTCCACGTGTGGCGCCACGCACTACCGACGAAGAAAGCGATGGCTTCCGTCGTGGTGGTCGCGGCAAGGCCAAGCTGAAGAAGCGCAACGCTCACGGTTTCCAGAGCCCAACCGGCCCTGTCGTGCGTGATGTGCAGATCGGCGAGACCATCACTGTTGGCGATCTCGCCAATCAGATGTCGGTCAAGGCTGCTGAAATCATCAAGTTCATGTTCAAACTGGGTACTCCAGCGACCATCAACCAGGTGCTTGATCAGGAAACTGCTCAACTGGTAGCCGAAGAACTGGGCCACAAAGTGACCCTGGTCAGCGACACCGCCCTGGAAGATTCCCTGGCCGAGTCCCTGAAGTTTGAAGGTGAGTCGTTCTCCCGTGCGCCAGTCGTGACCGTAATGGGCCACGTTGACCACGGTAAAACTTCCCTGCTCGACTATATCCGTCGTGCCAAGGTAGCTGCTGGCGAAGCCGGCGGTATCACCCAGCACATCGGTGCGTACCACGTTGAAACCGAACGCGGCATGGTCACCTTCCTCGATACCCCGGGTCACGCCGCGTTTACCGCAATGCGTGCTCGTGGTGCCAAGGCGACCGACATCGTGATTCTGGTGGTTGCAGCGGACGACGGCGTGATGCCGCAGACCATTGAAGCTGTTCAGCACGCTGTAGCGGCTGGCGTTCCACTGGTTGTTGCAGTGAACAAAATCGACAAGCCGGGCGCCGATCTCGATCGCATCCGTAGCGAACTGTCGGTTCACGGCGTGACTTCCGAAGAGTGGGGCGGTGATACGCCGTTCGTTCCGGTTTCGGCGAAAGTCGGTACTGGCGTGGACGAGTTGCTTGAAGCCGTTCTGCTGCAAGCTGAAGTTCTCGAACTGAAAGCAACTCCATCGGCTCCTGGTCGTGGTGTTGTGGTTGAATCGCGTCTCGACAAAGGTCGCGGCCCGGTGGCAACCGTTCTGGTTCAAGACGGTACCCTGCGCCAAGGCGACATGGTCCTGGTCGGTTCGAACTATGGTCGCGTTCGCGCCATGCTCGACGAGAACGGCAAGCCAATCAAAGAAGCCGGTCCTTCCATCCCTGTCGAGATCCTCGGCCTGGACGGTACCCCGGACGCTGGCGACGAGATGAGCGTGGTTGCTGACGAGAAGAAAGCCCGTGAAGTGGCTCTGTTCCGTCAAGGCAAGTTCCGCGAAGTCAAACTGGCTCGCGCTCACGCCGGCAAGCTGGAAAACATCTTCGAAAACATGGGTCAGGCCGAGAAGAAGACGCTCAACATCGTCCTCAAATCCGATGTCCGTGGTTCGCTGGAAGCGTTGAACGGAGCCTTGAATGGCCTGGGCAACGACGAAGTTCAAGTGCGCGTAGTCGGCGGCGGTGTCGGTGGTATCACCGAATCCGATGCTAACCTGGCACTGGCTTCCAACGCTGTACTGTTCGGCTTCAACGTGCGTGCCGATGCTGGCGCACGGAAGATCGTCGAGCAGGAAGGTCTGGACATGCGTTACTACAACGTGATCTACGACATCATCGAAGACGTCAAGAAAGCCCTGACCGGCATGCTCGGCAGCGATGTTCGCGAGAACATCCTGGGTGTGGCCGAAGTGCGTGACGTGTTCCGTTCGCCGAAGTTTGGCGCGATCGCTGGCTGCATGGTGATCGAAGGTGTTGTACACCGTAACCGTCCGATCCGTGTACTGCGTGAAGACATCGTTATCTTCGAAGGCGAGCTGGAATCCCTGCGCCGCTTCAAGGATGACGCTTCCGAAGTACGTGCCGGCATGGAATGCGGTATCGGCGTGAAGAGCTACAACGACGTCAAAGTCGGCGACAAGATCGAAGTCTTCGAGAAGGTTCAGGTTGCTCGCAGCCTCTAACTCGCGCACTTCAGGAGCCGTGATGGCCGGCCGCACTCAACAGTGTGGCGCATCACCCGGACTCTAAACGCAACGCCCGGTCTGGCTTTTGTCAGGCCGGGCGTTTGCCGCTTTCAGACCTGGCGGGTTTCACCGCCGGGCAGTAACAGGTAACAAAATCATGGCAAAAGAATACAGCCGTACCCAACGTATCGGCGATCAGATGCAGCGCGAGCTGGCCCAGCTGATCCGTCGTGAAGTCAAGGATCCACGCGTGGGTCTGGTCACCATTACCGCAGTGGAAGTCAGCCGTGACGTCGGTCACGCGAAGATTTTCATCACCGTGATGGGGCAGGACAACGCTGAAGACATCGCACAAAGCATCAAGGTGCTCAATTCCGCCGCAGGTTTCCTGCGCATGCAATTGGCCCGTGAAATGAAGCTGCGCAGCGTGCCGCAACTGCACTTCCACTACGACGAGTCCGTCGTGCGTGGCGCGCACCTGTCGGCGCTGATCGAGCGTGCGGTGGCTGAAGACAATCAGCATCCGGTCGTTGCTGAACCTGAAGACACCAAGGAGTAACTCGGTGGCTCAGGTCAAACGTATCCGTCGTAACGTCAGCGGCATCATCCTGCTCGACAAGCCGTTGGGATTCACGTCCAACGCCGCGTTGCAGAAGGTTCGCTGGTTGCTCAACGCCGAGAAGGCCGGTCACACCGGCAGCCTCGACCCTCTGGCCACGGGCGTCTTGCCGTTGTGCTTTGGCGAAGCGACCAAGTTCTCGCAGTACCTGCTCGATTCCGACAAGGCTTATGAAACCCTCGCGCAATTGGGTAAGACCACCACCACGGCCGATGCCGAAGGTGAGGTTTTGCAGGAGCGCCCGGTGACCGTTGGTCGCGCCGATGTCGAAGCGGCATTGCCGAAATTTCGTGGGCAAATCAGTCAGATACCGCCGATGTACTCGGCGCTAAAGCGTGATGGCCAGCCGCTCTACAAGTTGGCTCGTGCAGGCGAAGTAGTGGAGCGTGAACCGCGTTCTGTTACTATTGCGCGCTTGGAATTACTGGCCTTCGAAGGCGATACTGCACGACTTGCGGTGGATTGCAGCAAAGGCACCTATATTCGCACCCTCGTGGAGGATATCGGTGAGCAACTCGGTTGTGGTGCGTACGTCGCGGAATTGCGCCGTACCCAGGCCGGGCCTTTCACCCTGGCGCAGACCGTGACCCTCGAAGAGCTTGAAGCGGTACATGCCGAGGGCGGCAACGAAGCGGTGGATCGCTTCCTGATGCCATCGGACAGCGGCCTGCAGGATTGGCCGTTGCTGCACTTCTCGGAAGCGAGTGCGTTCTACTGGCTCAACGGCCAGCCGGTGCGTGCCCCGGATGCTCCGAAGTTCGGCATGGTGCGGGTACAGGATCACAATGGTCGCTTCATCGGTATCGGTGAAGTGAGCGAAGACGGGCGCATTGCGCCACGTCGACTGATTCGGTCGGAATGACCGAAACCGGTCTGTGTCAAAGCAGGCTGGCGAGGGTGGCTGTTAACAGGCACGGTCACTACTCATTTATAGATACAGGGATTTGTCCCTGGCCTGTTGAAGCTGTTTCTTTGAAACAGTTTCCTGATAAAAGGATTGCCTCATGGCTCTCGACGTTCAAGAAAAAGCTCAAATCGTTGCTGACTACCAGCAAGCTGTTGGTGACACTGGTTCGCCAGAAGTGCAAGTTGCACTGCTGACCCACAACATCAACAAGCTGCAAGGTCACTTCAAGGCCAACGGTAAAGATCACCACTCCCGTCGTGGTCTGATCCGCATGGTAAACCAGCGTCGCAAGCTGCTGGACTACCTGAAAGGCAAGGATCTGGGTCGTTATCAGACTCTGATCGGTCGCCTGGGTCTGCGTCGCTAATCAGCGATTGCGCTATGAGGTTGGTTGTCTGTCGGACGTCAGCGGTTTACCGCCGGCGTCTTGCAGGCTCCCAGCCTCAAGTTTTATCTGGATACACGTTTTACCCTGGACAGGCGTTGGGCCGATTCCCGACATTGCCCAAGAATTCGCAAGAAACCAGTTCCCCCAAGAGCCACAAAGAAGGTAGGACACCGTGAACCCGGTAATCAAAAAATTCCAGTTCGGTCAATCGACCGTTACCCTCGAGACTGGCCGTATCGCCCGTCAGGCCTCCGGCGCAGTATTGGTCACCGTTGACGACGACGTCAGCGTGTTGGTGACTGTAGTCGGTGCAAAACAAGCTGATCCAGGCAAGGGCTTCTTCCCTCTGTCGGTTCACTACCAGGAAAAGACTTACGCTGCCGGTAAGATCCCTGGCGGTTTCTTCAAGCGTGAAGGCCGTCCTTCCGAAAAAGAAACCCTGACTTCCCGACTGATCGACCGTCCGATCCGTCCGCTGTTCCCTGAAGGTTTCATGAACGAAGTGCAGGTTGTCTGCACCGTCGTTTCCACCAGCAAGAAGACCGATCCGGACATCGCAGCGATGATCGGTACCTCGGCTGCCCTGGCTATCTCGGGTATCCCGTTCGACGGCCCGATCGGCGCCGCTCGCGTTGCCTTCCACGAAAGCACCGGCTACCTGCTGAACCCGACTTACGAGCAGCAAGCGGCTTCGAGCCTGGACATGGTCGTTGCCGGTACTTCCGACGCCGTACTGATGGTTGAATCGGAAGCCAAAGAGCTGACCGAAGACCAGATGCTGGGCGCGGTACTGTTTGCTCACGACGAATTCCAGGTTGTGATCAACGCCGTTAAAGAACTGGCCGCTGAAGCTGCCAAGCCAACCTGGACCTGGGCTCCTGCGCCAGAAGCCACCGAACTGCTGGGCGCTATCCGTGCCGAGTTCGGCGAAGCGATCTCCCAGGCTTACACCATCACCGTCAAGGCCGACCGTTATGCGCGTCTGGGCGAGCTGAAGGATCAAGTCGTTGCCAAGCTGTCCGGTGAAGAAGGTCAGCCTTCGTCCAGCGAAGTCAAAGCCGCTTTCGGCGAAATCGAATACCGCACCGTTCGCGAAAACATCGTCAATGGCAAGCCACGTATCGACGGTCGCGACACCAAAACCGTACGTCCGCTGAACATCGAAGTCGGCGTTCTGCCGAAGACTCACGGTTCGGCGCTGTTCACTCGTGGTGAAACCCAGGCGCTGGTCGTTGCAACACTGGGCACCGCCCGTGACGCACAACTGCTGGACACCCTGGAAGGCGAGAAAAAAGACCCGTTCATGCTGCACTACAACTTCCCTCCGTTCTCGGTGGGCGAGTGTGGTCGCATGGGTGGTGCTGGTCGTCGTGAAATCGGTCACGGCCGTCTGGCCCGTCGTTCGGTTTCGGCCATGCTGCCAGCCGCTGACGTGTTCCCGTACACCATCCGTGTGGTTTCGGAAATCACCGAATCCAACGGTTCGAGCTCGATGGCTTCCGTTTGCGGCGCTTCCCTGGCCCTGATGGACGCTGGTGTGCCGATGAAGGCGCCGGTTGCCGGTATCGCCATGGGTCTGGTCAAGGAAGGCGAGAAGTTCGCAGTTCTGACCGACATCCTCGGTGACGAAGACCACCTGGGCGACATGGACTTCAAAGTAGCCGGTACCGCCAAAGGCGTTACTGCGCTGCAGATGGACATCAAGATCAAAGGCATCACCGAAGAAATCATGGAGATCGCTCTGGGCCAAGCCTTGGAAGCGCGCCTGAACATCCTCGGTCAGATGAACCAGATCATCGGCCAGTCGCGTACCGAACTGTCGGCCAACGCTCCGACCATGATCGCGATGAAAATCGACACCGACAAGATCCGTGATGTTATCGGTAAAGGTGGCGCGACCATCCGTGCGATCTGCGAAGAAACCAAGGCTTCGATCGACATCGAAGACGACGGTTCGATCAAGATCTTCGGCGAAACCAAGGAAGCTGCTGAAGCTGCACGTCAGCGCGTTCTGGGTATCACCGCTGAAGCCGAGATCGGCAAGATCTATGTGGGTAAAGTTGAGCGCATCGTCGACTTCGGCGCATTCGTCAACATCCTGCCGGGCAAGGACGGTCTGGTGCATATCTCGATGCTGAGCGACGCTCGCGTAGAGAAAGTGACCGACATCCTGAAAGAAGGCCAGGAAGTGGAAGTGCTGGTACTGGACGTGGACAACCGCGGCCGTATCAAGCTGTCCATCAAAGACGTGGCTGCTGCCAAGGCTTCGGGCGTTTAATCACCCCAAAGCGTTAGCGCAATAAAAATGCCCCGCCGTGAAAACGGCGGGGCATTTTTTTGTCTGCGAAATATCGGGACATTCTGTGAAGTTGCCGGACTTCAAGACCGGTGCTAGGTTTAGCCCACCGCCCGTGTAGCTCAGCCGGTAGAGCAGCGCACTCGTAACGCGTAGGTTACGTGCTAGTTTTCCTTTATGCGTAAAAAAATATCTAGATAAATCAATCTCTTGTCTTGAGGTAGGGTTGCGCATTTTTCAGTTTTTCTGCGTTGCCGATCTCTCGATTAGCACTTACGTGCTTCTGCTCATTTTCTCCTCTCTTGATTTAGAACCGTGCAGTCGAAGCGCTAGACGCGCAAAGCTTATGCTGACCGGTAGCCGGCCGCTTCTTGTTTTGCTCCCTCAATTGAGGGAGAATAACCGGAAGTCAGCTCCTAGAGGGATACGCGTATGCAGGCTTGTCAGATATTCAATGATCTTGAAGACGTTGCCTATCGCCTTGGGCAGCTGAGGATGACTCCGGAGGCCGTTCGCGAGGCGGTCTATCAGGGCCATTTGCATCGTGTAAGGTTGACTCCAAATCACCCTACTATCTTCCCTGGAATGGAAATGTGGGGGTGGATTGTTGGTTCTCTTCGAGACCAGCTGCGGGCACTTGGGTGGGCTGCCCATGAAAAAGCTAACTACCCTGTTACGGTTCACCCGGACCTTAAGCTCGCTATTGCTGTGGCGTCTGCGGACGCTGGTGTGGGCAATCCATTTTGCATTCCAACTAACCGCTCCAAAAAAGGGAAGAATACGGTTGATGCTATTGAGCAGAACTGTCAGCTCGACATGTTCGCCGATCTGATACCTGAGCCTACTAGTTTCGCTGAGTATGATGGTTACGAAACCTGGATTTTGCTCCATTACACTGATCATGCGAACAATGAGATTCGGCTAGAGCTTTCACGGCCATCAGGCATTGATCAGAGCGGCAAGATCAATGCTTGGTCTGAGCGCATTCTCCTTGGCACTATCGATTTAGATGACGATTTTGCTGCGATTACTTCCGATAGCGGCCCCGACATAGATATCGACATTCGTCGTAAGAACGCATGATTTTATATGTTTAACTCATTACGATTCGCGCTTGCCAGAAGACGGCGTGGAATGAAAAAGAGGGAGCTGGCGACATTGATCGGGGTTACCGAGCGCTCCGTATCTGGGTATGAAAGCGGTACGCAAGAGCCTGAGTTAGGGACTCTCAGTAAGATTGCTGGTGCACTTCGATTTCCCGAAGCCTTTTTCTTTGGGGATGATCCTGAGGTTCCGACTCCGGATGTTGCTAGCTTTCGTTCACTTTCGAAGATGACTGCATCCCTCAGAGACAGTGCCCTAGGAGCTGGCGCAATAGCATTGCTGCTGAATGATTGGCTTGAGTCTCGCTTTGATCTTCCTGTCGCTGACGTTCCGGATTTGGGGAGTGAGCGTGATTCGTTCGCATCCAACGGCCAGTTTGAGGCTTTAAGCAACTTTCCCATGAGCCAAGGGCCAGAAGTCGTAGCGGAGATGCTACGCGCCCACTGGGGGCTCGGTGAGCACCCTATAAAAAATATGATTCTGCTCTTGGAGTCAAAAGGGATTCGAGTCTATTCGTTAGCTATCGATGCAAAAGAAGTGGATGCTTTTTCCATGTGGAGTGGAGGGCGTCCGTTTATGTTTCTCAACACATTCAAATCAGCCGAGCGCTGCCGTTTTGATGCCGCGCATGAACTGGGTCACCTCGTAATGCATCAGCACGGGCACCCTCAGGGGCCAGATCTTGAGCGAGAGGCAAATGCTTTTGCTTCGGCTTTTCTGATGCCGAGAGCCAGTATTTTGGCCATGGCCCCACGCTCGGTCACTCTTAATAGTCTTATAAAATTCAAGAAGATATGGGCGGTCTCTGTCGCGGCGTTGAACTATAGACTGCATAGTTTAGGGCTTGCTACAGATTGGACCTATAGGACTTTATGCATCCAGATTGCGCAAGAGGGGTATCGAGTTAACGAGCCCGCTCCTATCAATCATGAGCGTTCTGTCGTTTTGGAAAAGATATTTGCTGCCCTTCGAGCAGAAGGTCTCACGAAGTCTGATGTTGCAGATCAGTTAGCTATATCCCCTGATGAGATCAACGAACTGACATTTGGTCTCATGCTCAATGTCCTAAGGGGGAAAGGAGAGGAAAATTCAGGTGGTAAGACTTCTTCACCCGCTAAACTACGCTTGGTTAAGGGGTGATGAGGCAGCCCTTAAGTTTGATCCGATGCTCCATGAGTAACGTCGAGTCGTTAGACACTATGGCTCAGCAATAATTGTTGATGGGCCATAGTCGTAGTTTGGTTGGCGGGGCAAGCGTCTTTTAAAGTTTTCGGTGTGGTAATTACTGAGCTGTTCCTAAATTACAGACAGGCTTGCCATTCTCTGTGATCACAGACGATCCATATTGTTCACGGGCCTTAGAAGGCGACGCCGAGCCTGGCTCATGCAGATCATCTAAACATGGCCCCCTCTGAACAAAAGCCGACGAAGGGGCCCTGCTATTTTAGACCCGAATAAGAGTCGCTCGGGCGGTTTTTGGCAATAGGAGAACAGTCTCTTCTTACTTAAGGTTATACCTAAGCTCCCGCTTCAAGAATGCCTCGTCACCACCCTCTAGAACCCGACGGACCGCTTTATTGGTTGCCACTGCCTCCAAGCTGCCTGAAGTGTATTTCAGCACTCCATTTACGTTCTCCGCAACGACCACTTGTTCGGCGTCCGCGTTGACTACTAGGTTTGCGTTATGTGTCACGAGAATGACCTGTCGAAACTGTTTTATGCCGCGAAAAATCTCGACCAGTTCCTCTATGATGAACTCATTATCGAGGTCGTCTTCTGGCTGATCAAAAATCAACGGCTGAGTAAACGCTTGGGTCGCGAGTTTCAAGCATAAGTAGACAGTTCCCTTCTGCCCAACCGACAGACGTTCGAGAGGACGACCTCCATACGAAATCACAGGTTCAACACGGAGAAATGCTGACCGCTGAGCAACGTTGTAAAACAGGTAT
The DNA here is from genome assembly GCF_032613195.1 of Pseudomonas sp. P108. Taxonomy (NCBI): domain Bacteria; kingdom Pseudomonadati; phylum Pseudomonadota; class Gammaproteobacteria; order Pseudomonadales; family Pseudomonadaceae; genus Pseudomonas; species Pseudomonas sp. P108. The sequence continues at coordinate 989,151 of NZ_CP126691.1, forward strand.
GCAAGGTTGCCCGAAATATAGCCGTCTTCCTCAATAGGATGGAGACGTTGCTGCATAAAATTAAAGAACGAAGTCGCGTCAGTGATCGGAAAGACCTCCCGAATTCTATCCTCGGTGGAAAATTCGGCAGTGGCACGAAACGATCTTAAATTCAGGACTTCCTTTAGCTTCGCGAGGAACAACGCCTGATCGAAAATAATACGGCCTTCAAGGGTGATCTGCCGGTCTGATAGAATTCTCTTCATCAGATCTTTCTGTTCCAGGGTCCAATCAGGGTGGCCTTGCTGTACAGCCTTCCATCTAGCTTCAATTGCATCTTTCTGACGGATTATCTCTCCCTCAATCAACGCAGGTATTGTCGCTCTTTTAAGGATTGCCTCGTCGAGTTCCCTTTGTTTCTCTTGGATCGCTGCGAGCTTAGACCTCAAAGCCTCGATGGTACTTCGGTAAGATTCCGCATTCTGTAGCAACCCAGAAAGATCTCCGGTGTAAACCAGTGCAAAATCAGCGCGAATTCTCTCATTGTCTTCTTCGCACGCCTTAATCTCTGTCGTTGCCTGTTCTCTTAGCAGACGAATAACGTCCAATTGCGCGGTGATTTCAAGCAGCGGAATACTCGGATCGATGGTGGTCGCCTTCGGATCAAATCCCGTTTTGAACGTTTCCAGCTCCTCTTTCAACAGAGCGAGACGTCGTATCTTTTCTTGGGCTCCCGATACCTTCGACACATTGGCCGTGAAACGCTCAAGCTTTTCTTTATTTGTTTCAGTCGTAATCGAATCAAGCAGGCTCTGGTTTCTGGAGATTTGAGATTCAATGCTTATCCGATCATAAATTACCTCACCTTTTTCGTCCGTCTGTTTGAACCATTCCTTATGTTTTTCCACTACAGACAGGATTTCGTGGGACTTGGCATCCACCTCACTGTCAAACGACAGACCCTGAATGCCGAGCATCTGCTTGATCTCTTCTCCGACAGTTCCCATCGTCACCTTCGTCTTTACCTCATTCTGTGAGATATAGACAAAGGGAAGCTCAGCGCCTTCTTTTGCATGATGCGTCGCCGTGCTGGTGAGATCTTTGTTGAAAACGACGGAGAAGTGCTCACTTAAAACATACGGCGAGGTTTTGGTGGCTGAGCCGAATGCCTTACCCAGATAGTCCACCAAACAACTCTTACCTGTACCACGCCCACCAATCAGACAGACAAGATCACTATTCATGGCAAGCTCAGGCTCGACGCCAAAACGAGGGTTTTCATACAGCGGATTATCGGGAAATGGTGAAAGCTCCTGAGCGATTGAAACCGAACTCACAAAGGGCTTTATGTAGCTTTCAGCTGGATTCGATTCTTGCACTCGCACCCGAGCGGTCGGTTCAAAGATGATCTGCCGAAGGCCGTCAAAAGTTGGATCAGCCTTGATCCATGTCTTCTTGAGTTTCGTTTCAGCACGCCACGTCTTGAAAGATGCAATAGAATGTCCGTCACTACCTGAGACGCAAGGCTTCGGTCGGCCTCCGATGGTTGCCACGAAATTATCAATGAACGTTTCATTCGCCGGTGTCTTTCGGCAGGCGAACAAGTCTATGTTTTCTTGATCACGTTCCTCAACAATGTCCACCAGCTGCATGAAATAGATATCTTCAGACGGCTGAACCTTCCAATCAATCTTTTCCATCCCGCCGTAACAGTCATAGGGAACCATAACCAGGCGGAGATCTTCGGGAATGGTTTTCAGTGCAGCTTCGAACGACGCCTTGGTTATCTCAGCCGTTTCCGCCCCGATGCGCGCAAGCGCAACTGGATCGTCCAAGTAGCCGTCTTTGGCACCGTGCTTCTTCGCTTTTACCGCATCCAACCGGCGAGCATACTCAATCAGAGCCTCGTCCGAGAGTGGGCGGTCTATTAGCCGAAGACGGAGTTGGCCCTTGAAATCATTTAGCTGCTGGTCTGTCAGTTTATCAGAGCAAAGAACATGAATATTTAGGCGATGTTTCGTTGCTGATTCGATTCGAAGCTCAATCGCTGGAAAGACTGTTTTGTGTATTACTTCACCAGCCTTATGCGCCTTGCGAAGCTCAAGATAGCCGTCGAAAGTCCAGTAGTCGTTGATGGCATATACTGCTACATCGCTTTCATTGATATTGGAAACGATTTTAGTAATTGCAGCAGCTTTTTCTTCCGGCGACATACTTGAAAAACTTCCCCCTTTATAGCTGTAGGAGGCAGGGGTATGGATGTGGAGATCCCATAGTCGCCATTCTGATCCTTTTGGAAAGGTGCGCACTCTTCGACTTCCTCGTCTTTGATTTTTTAGCACCTCGCAGGTGCTGGGTTCTCATGCCGGTACTGGCATCCTGAAGCTTGGTTATATACCTGCATGCTAGCTCTAATAGCCTGGTACTCAGCATACCTGAGCAGCGTCTTTAGTTGGGGCTTCTGAAAGGGTTTGCGAACACCTTGCGGCTAGGGGTGAGCCTACCGGCGGCGATTGCTCTCCGGCTGAGCACCGGGCTGTCGCAACAGGTGTTGCTGCGGGGTGGATTGATGGTTTTTCGTGTGCCTGTGAGTTCGTCGCTCCTCAGCTATCTGATCGCGTCCTATGCCAAGGAAGAAGGAGTGTCGCTGGATGTAGTCTTTTGTTACATGTCAAACGACATAGGGCGATTGATAGGTACGGCGCTCTCCAGATGTGTTTATCAGGTTTATGGGGTGGGTGTGATTGCGGATATCGAGCGCTTTCGTTGTGCTCGCTGTATTAACTTCTATTGCGTTACCGGGACATGCTGAGGTGTTTTAATCCCTCCAAAAAGGCGTCTTGGCATCGCACACTATGTAAGAATGTCATTGGTCCCAAAGAAGGATGCCACTTTCATGGCGAAGCTGCCGATCCCAGCAAAGCGTTTCGACGAAGGCTTGACGGAAATTCAACGCATTATTCGACGCTACGATCCGCTCAGCTTATTGGGCGCGGCGTTGAGGTATCTATACGCTCCTACCAAGGATCGCTTTGAGCAGGCATCCAAGCAGCCATGGTTGATCATGTTGTTTATAAAATGGACTTTTCTGGACCCATTAGTAAATAGCCCATTGAGGCGTCCCTCTATCTCTCAGAATGAAATTCTTGAGTTGCTACAAAAGGTCCTTGACCTAACGGAAACCGGTAGCCTGCCCGATGAGTACGAAGACGTGCGGCTTTTTTTCCGGGCGGTGGCCTACCAGCAGTTTTTTCATCAGACAGAGAGCGGCTTGGTTGATATTGCTCGTCAGGAGCTTTTGTTCGCAAAAGTCCCGGAAAATCATTACTTCAAAACTCGATTCCTGAAGGGCACCGGTGTTTCTATACAGGACTTTCTGCGTCTTTCTTTTGCGATTCTTGCTAGTACGAAGAGAAGCGGCCCTGTGCTTCAGCGAGAAACTCTTTTTGGCCTCTGTCCCGCATTTACGCCGATGGCCGTAGACGCCTATCTACGTACCATTTCTGTCGAAGTTGGCGATTTGCATCGCACCTTAGAAGAGGTAGACAAGGACGGACGCCATCCGAACGAGTATTTGGAGCAAACGCCCTTCCTAAAACACCCACTCATCAAGGTTCGCTCCGAATATTGGTGTGTGTCCCCTCATGTTCTTGAGCGATCCTTGGGACACTTCATCTACGACTACCTCAAGCGAGCGGACGTCGAAGGGTTCAATAACGCTTTCGGTAAGTCGTTTGAAAAGTATGTAGGTGATTGGTTGAGCAAGTCAGGGTTGCCGACAGCCAATGAGAGCGAATTGAATCTGATCCTCCCGGGTCAAGGGAAAGTCGTCGATTTCTTTGTGGCTGATGGTGATTCGAATGTGCTGATCGATGCGAAAGGTGTGGAAATGGCGCAGCGGGGTAGGGTTGCGTTTCAACGGGGGGATGTTCGTCGAGCGACACAAACGTCCTTGATTAAAGCTTTCGAACAAGGGCATGAGGTTGCTGCTCGAATCGCTTCGTTGGGCGGTGATCATCCCGTGATTCGTCAGCGTCCCACTACCTACCTGCTCGCTGTTACATACAAAGAGCTGTACATCGGGAACGGAGTCACTTTCGCAGCCGTTGTAGGAGATGCAGTGCTCGAAAAAATACGATCCAAGTATGCTGAGCAATATTTGATCCCCGTCGAGAATATTTACTTCCTCACGATTCATGAATTTGAAGAGCTGATGTGTCTGGTAGCAAGCGAAAAAATTGGTTTAGTAGAAGCCCTGGAGAAGGCTAAACAAGCTGATTCTGAGCGGATGACCCAAAAATTCAATTTCGAGCTTCATATCAATGAGTGGTCGAAGCAACTGGGCAGAGAGCAACCGTTACGAGAGATCCTCAAATCGATGGTGGATGAAATGCGCGTTGCATTTCCTGCTCAGCCTGAGACTGCTCCGCAAAAATAGACCTGGAAGCAGCTCTGAAGCTGATCGTCTTTTTGAACTCCACCAGCTTGCCAATGCGGCGGATAATGTTCCTCGTATCCTTCCAGCAGATAAGCCGCCCTAGGGCTGCTCTATGGTTCCCGCATATGGATAGCCGCACCCCCCAGAAACCGTATGAAATGCTGGTCCTTGCTATCGATAAGCGGAGAAGGAAACGCAAGATACGAAAGATTGACACGCATGTACCTCTGCGTTCGGAGGGGCGAGATACCGATCACTGTGAGATTTATTCCATAGTCGGCATGCTCAATACACTTCCCCCTAACGAGTTGAATTATCCCGTCCAGGTGGTTCACCGTGATCGTCCAGACTTTCTCCTGATAATGGCGACTCATCAGGTCGGAGTCGAAGTGACCGAGGCAGTTTCAGAAAATACCGCCAGCATGGACAAATTGCGGGAGTCGGAACCAGACCTGACTGATTCGAAAGATGATGAGGCGCAATTCTTTTTCTCCCGGAAGGCCGTCCTGGGTGAAGAGAAAATCTATCCAGCAGTTCTCAGGGACATGATTCGAGCCAATAATCCCGGCGGCGGTTGGGTTGGTAACGGTGCGAAGGAATGGGCGGAAGCGTTGGCTCACGTTGTAACGAGCAAAGTGGAGAAGGCCAACAAGCCCGGCTTCAATAGCTTCACGCAGAACTGGCTGCTGATCTACGATAATTGGGATGAGCCTGCTCGTAGGCGAGATCTCGCTGACGAATACCTCCTCCATATGTTGCGTGAGAAAAGCACTTTCCAAACGTTTGACCGAGTGCTTGTTTTGGATGGTCGCGAGTTGGCCAGCTTCACCGTGGAGGGAGCCGCGAGACGGAAAATCCCGCGTCACACCTTCTGATGCTTGCTCGATTGTTGCTTTCTGTCTATGTCACGATGACCTAGGCTTTCCTTTTACAGAAAAAGCCCCACAGCCTTTCGAAGGCATTTTCGCCAGCTGTGCCCCCTCAATTGTCATTTGCGCGGTGGTTGATGCCGCGTTGCGAAGAGGGTACTCAGCTCAATTTTTTTGCGCCAATACACTGACGGCGGATATAGACCTAAAGGCATGGCGCGACCGAACGTCGTAGTGGCACACTGTCGTCATGTCGCAGGATCGCTTGGAGGGGATATGGAAATATGGGAAGCGGACAAACTGGTACTTTTTATTGCTTTTGTGATACCTGGCTTCATAAGCATAAAATGTTATCAGTTGTTCTATCCGGGTGTGCAGCGAAATGCATCTGATCAACTTATTGATGCAGTGGCATATAGCTGTATAAATTATGCATTGCTTCTCTGGCCTATTATGGCTATTGAACATAGCGTCCTTCGTACAGTGCATCCGATGTTGTACTGCATGTTCTACGTCCTAGTTCTATTCGTGGCCCCGATTTTCTGGGTGGTGCTGTGGAAATGGATGCGAACTTGGAATATTTTTCAGAAAAACGCACCTCACCCTGTGGCGAAATCTTGGGATTTTGTTTTTCAGCAGCGGAAACAGTATTGGATTATCGTCCATTTCAAAAGCGGCGAAAAAATCGGCGGTAGATACGGGACTAAGTCTTTTGCATCAAGCGCACCGGCTGTTGAACAGATTTACCTGGAAGAAGAATGGTTGGTCGAAAACGGAGTTTTACAGCGAGCGGTCAAGGAGAGCGCAGGGGTTCTCATTGGGGCAACCGAGATATCTCACATCGAGTTTCTGAACTATAACGCCTAGGAATAAGAAATGAGCAAAGATAATGATCGACCTGTTTTTGTAAATAACGGCTATCAACCAGAGCGGCTGGAGAAGGGCTATCAACCTGTCGAAAGTGTTCCTATCAGCCGCCCTGAACCTGGGGCTGGTTACCAACCTACTAGCCATGGTGATAGCCCGACGAACGTACCCTCTCCGCCGAAGGAGCGTTGATATGTATAAGACCAGCATAAGCTAAATATGATGGACGAGAACCCACCCTCAGAGAGCGCAGGCGTCGAGGCAATAACAGACGGGGTCTCCAGCATCGTGCAGCGGAAGCCGCGTGAGGCACTACTGCCAGGTAACCGGGAGGTTATCACGGATCTTTACGTCAGCAGGAATGTCGAGAACGAGCCTAAGGACTATGCGTTCAAGGTGTACGTCAGACTAAACGCCAAAAAACAGACGCTTAGAAAAGTCTCCTTCCAACACAGCGTCTTCGACGCTTGCTACTTCAATAACTGTAATTTCGATTCCTGCGACTTTACCGGCTGCCGGTTCGTTGGCTGTAATTTCCATCAGTCTGCATTCTCTGGATGCAAGTTTGAGTATGCGGTCTTCGAGCGTTGCCAAATCGACGATGACATCCTTGAGCGAGAGGCGCCGCGCGAGGAAAACCTGAAGATGCGGTTTGCAAGATCGCTTCGAATGAATTTTCAGCAAATCGGTGATGCCAAAGCTGTCAATCGGGCGATTTCACACGAGTTGGAGGCTACATCGAGTTATCTGAAAAAATCTTGGTCATCAAGGGAGACATATTACCGAGATAAGTATCCGGGCTGGAAGAAGGTGCCACAGTTCATCAAATGGCTTGAATTCAGGGCGCTGGATGCAATCTGGGGCAATGGCGAGAATACGCTTAAGCTCCTGCGGGCAATCGTAGCGGTTCATCTGCTAATAGCGTTTTACGATACTTATCAATTCGGTAACCCTTGGGATCTAACGGCCTATCTCACAAGCCTCGCGGCCTCTCCTGGAGTGTTCTTCGGCATCGCCACCCCGCACCCTTATCCTATCTGGTTCTCGTCAATTATCGCTGGTACGCGTCTTGTTGGATTCGCCTTTCTCACAGCAATCCTTGTAAAACGTTTCGGGCGGAGATGAATATGCACATTTACGCCTTTGGTTCTATCTGCCGTGGCGAGATTGACCTAGGATCAGATGTCGATCTCCTAGCCTGTATCGACGGTCCAGCAGAGCATATTGATCACGAAAAATACTCCGTGTATCGATATGAGCGAATTCAGGCTTTGTGGAAAGAAGGTAATCCGTTCGCTTGGCACCTGCATTTAGAGTCGAGGTTACTGTTTTCACCGGATGGCACAGACTTTCTGAGCGACCTCGGGAAGCCTGCGCGTTACACGGCAGATGCCGTAGATTGCACTAAATTCAAAATACTTTTCGATCGCTCTTTCCACGAATTGAGGGAGTCTTCGAACAGTGCAACCTTCCACCTTTCGTGCATGTTCTTGGCAATCCGCAATTTCGCAACTTGTCATTCGCTTTCGCTAGGTCATCCCATCTTCTCTAGGAAGTCTCCTCTGATGGTGCAACCAAGCTTAGATATCGATTCGCAAGTGTTCTCCATCCTGACACGTGCACGATTACTATCGACACGGGGTTACGGGAAAAACATAACGCACGAAGAAGTCATCACCGCTATCGAAGCAGTCGCCATCGTTCCGCGGTGGATGGAAGCGCTACGGAGCCAGAATTCGCCATGATTGAATTCAATAACCGAATTGATGCTCAGCGCATAATTCTTAACCTTATTAATCGCGAGCATTGGATGGAGGAGCTTTATGGTCTCTCTAGTGGTGCTATCGACCGCTGGGTTCGTGCCAATGGAATTGATCCCACCGCCGATCTGCCCCGTGCAGTCTACGAGTCGGCCGATAAGCTTTTTTTTCTAGCTAATAAAAGCCAGGAACAAGTTACGGATGAGTATCGGCTACTATCGGTTGAAGTTCTGGAGTTGACTCAAAGAATTGCGAAGATCGTTGATGCCATATGACTGCTTTCGGCGGATTACTGCCTTCAAATATCGGCAATTTTAAGTAGTACCTGTGTTTGCCTCATCGCAGCGCGGTGGATAATAAAATCCAGCAAGCCTACGGCGTCCATATAAAAGTGTAGTGAGATATTGAGATGAACGTAAAACTGAGTGAAGAAGAGATGCGCCAAGCGCTTTTTGGCTCCTCAAATAGATTGGATTCAACGCCGCCAAATACGTCCACCCCGGCGGTAGCCTTAAAGCGGCCGTCTGATTTGAAGTCTCGCAGCCCCGCTAAATCAGTTTCCCCGAAGCTAAGGGTTTCGCTACGAGTTACCAAAGAATTTGAAGGGTGTGCCGAAGTGTTTATTTACGATGCAAATACCTTAAGTACGCTTGTCGCCGAACAAGAAGCAAAAGCTGAGGCAAAAAAGCAAAAATACAAATATTTTGAATTGGTATCGGTGAAGTCAATTTAGTAACGGTTCCCATTAACTTTTCAAGATTTGTTAGTGGGTCGTAATTAAATCGTCCGTCGAGGTATTTCGCCACCTTGGCGATCTTAACCAACAAACCTTTAGGTTTTACACCGGCAGAAATGTTGGGTTGGCTTAGATCAGTCAAATTTTTTTTCTGCTCGCTGAGAACAGGGGGGCGATGACCTAACAGCAATGATTTGCTGCGCCGCATCGATCCTTTTTTTGGTGACATCCATCAAGTTTATGTACAGCTGAAGTTCGGCCGCAAAGTATTGGAGCTTGGTTTGCTGCCATAGACTCATGTACTGCCCATACATAAAATTGAATTGCTGAAGTTGCTGCTTTGCCGCAGGTAATTCTCTGTGCGCGACTTGTGCTCTATCGTCATTGGATCCTGGCAGTTTCAGAAACTCCGCTGCATCGTAGCGCCACGGGTTTCGTAGCAAATCCTCTTTCCATAAATCTAAATATCCTGAAGCTTTCACGATCTCGCAAATGGCTCCATCGTGTTGTGGATGCTCAATGAGGAAGGGTAAGAGCTGCTCAAAGGTCTGAATATCGGCGCCCGCAAGTTTGCGAATCTGCTGCAAAATAAAATTTGTCGCCTTTGCCTGACGTTCAATCGGACTTTCGGATTCGGCGAACCGAATTTCACTGGAGGTGGCCTGTCGAAGTGTGTCTGGTACGGCATGAAGGAGTGGCGAAGTAGCAAAATCAATCGGATAACAATACTCGGCATTGCTAACGAGTTGCGCTCCTGAATAGGCATAGGCTTGAGCAACCAAGCGCGAGCAGAACTGTCGGTTCGATTCATCAAGCTTGCCACCCGCTCGCCAGAATTTAGATTTAACTGCTTCGGGAACAGAATACTGCTTGCCGATTTGTGTTCGCGCATAGGCACAGGCACGCTGTATTACATTCGAATCGGCACCTTGTAGACGAAACACTGCGACATGTCCTTCTTTGGCGAATAACAGACGCTGAGTATTGGCAGAATGAACTCCATCTGCGTCCGAATGAATGTAGCTGTGATCTGCGACGTACAGCATGGCGTGCGAGAACGGACCTCCCGTCAGCTTGCGGACAGCCCTGCTGATCATTTCATCTTGAGCCGTCAGAATGATGTCGCCTATCCGAAGATTGTTGGTATCAAGAATGTACATCTGTGATCCTTTGGGCCAGTTGGCCGCAAAAAATGAGTGTCTTAGTTGATAGTTCCAAAATCTGAACCAAGGCGCCTTCGAGTTAATTCATCGAAGTTTATGAAATCTAAATTTTCAAAGTCATGCGTTAAAGTTTGAATTACGGCGATTTTATGAAAAATCAAACTTCCTTTCTGATGTATTAATTTTGGTGGATGGTCGGGGTTTTCCCATTCCTCGTCTGTAATGCCGACGCGAGAATGCTCAGGAAACAAAACTAAATTTATGCCTTTGTATCCGGTTTGAACAGAAGGATAAGTAATTCCGTCTATTTGAGTGTTGAATTTTTTTCTTAAATACTCAAAAACAACTTGCGTAGAGATATAGCTAAGCTCGTCTTGACGACCTTTTGGTTTGGACATTTTATGGATCAGTTGTTTCAAAAATTCAAAAGCATGTGACGCATCGGAAAAGCCTGGAGTTAAAGGCGTCAGGTCGGATCTGTTTAGCTTATCTAGTTCATTGAGTTGTAGAAGTTTAAGGATGTTGTGTGGCTTGAATGCGCCGGAGATTACGATATCTCCTGCTATCGGGCGGAGTTCACTTAGGCAGGTATTTCTTTCAAATGAGCAATAGAGAGCCGAAATTCCACTAGGTGTCATTCTTTGGCTACTAGCTCTGTCGCGTGGAGCGGGCCCAAGTTCTGACGCGGGACGTTCACTTATTTTTTTTTGCTCAGCTTCATCCCTGGCCAGTCTTGCTCTATACACAACGTCACCAGAATCGAGCACTTTAATCAATTTTGGTTCTAATAAGTTGGCAGGACTTATAAAGTTGAAGAGCGAGTCGAGGAAGGAATAAGCTGTGTTGCTGAAAAAACGGTGTCCATGAACGATATCTTGACGAAAGCTTTCCCACTGAACCTGATAAACGTTGTGCTCTTGCGTCCCGTCGTTTAAAAAGTAAGTGTGTGTGCTTCCATCGTCAGGCTTCTCTAGGTTGCTACCGATGTATTCAATAACTTCATCTGCAAGTTCTTCGTTGCCAAGTTCAAAGTGTTCGAGGACTATTGTTTCAAGCCAATGGATATCTACAATTCCAGAGCTAGCATCAAACACCATCGCCTGTTCGTATTCAGAAAGTCTGTCGGTATGGCAATACGATTCACTAAATCGGTCTGAAATGTAAGCTATAAGCTCGTTTTTGGGAGTGCAGTGGGTTTGATTTGAGCAGTATAAGCAACGAGCATGATCGCCATGCTGATTTATGTAGAACTTTAAGGGTTCCGGTTTTATGCAGTCAGCGCAAATCATATTTTCCCCTTTTAGTGAATATTTATCTCGCACATCCATTATTGATAAAAATTGCAGTGTGAACTCTTAAGTCTGGTCGTGAATGGCTGCGTTTTCGAAGGAAGCTTTGGCAGAAGAGCGCTTCTGAAGGCTTTCAGGTCGTTTTCATTCAGCGCGGCGATGTCAGCTCGATGAGTTCCTCATTGTGATCAATGGCAGCTGGGCAGCCTAGGTAGCATCCTCATCTTTGCGCCTGCCAGGGATCATTTCCAATCTGACGTCACGCACTGCCTTTGCTAGCAGTGTTTCAAAGCTCGTGGATGGGTCCCGATGTAGGTAGCACTGGAGCACGAGTGCCAGTGGCGAGATGCCCATTCCCTCCGCAAGATCATCAATGGCTTTCAGGCTTGGCGAGCGAAGTCCACGCTCCAGCAGGCTGATGTACTCTCGGCTGACCTTCGGTGCGAAGTCAGTCTGAGCCAAATCAGCTTTATGCCGCATATCCCTTAGAGCCTGCGCAAATGCGTCATTCAGCTCGCGCATGCGGCTACCTCCAAAAAAGGAGTATGTAGCCACATTGAGCTTCTGGTTGCAGCGTACTATAGTACGCCGTTAGTAAACTCTTTGAGAGATAATATGTTCGAAACCCACGAGAACGCACGATTGCAAAGTCCGCTATTCGTCTTGGAGGAAGGAACGCACCGTTGGGCCTACGTCTCGCAGACAACGAACCATGAGTGGTTTTTTGTCACGTACGCGACGTTCGACGAAGGCGTTTGCTCACAGCAACAATTCATGATCCCGGCCGCTCAGTACCTACTTGGGCTGGTCTCTAGGGATGCGCCCGAGGAATTCATCTTGGAGATCCAACTCGTCTCCCCGCCCTGGATGAACGAAAAAGGCACATGGTTGATGGAGCCAATTAGAGCGATCCAAGCGGTAGGTGAGAGATTCTGCTACGAGCTGATGGATGGAAAAATCTACCCTTCCGAGTTGCTTGTGCATCCTAGGAAAACGCTGTGGTCCAAGGTCGATAAGGCAAATGAATAATTTCATTGAAAGGCACCTTGCCGATCAGTACCGGCCCCTGCTTTTTCCGCAAGACTTCTCCGAGCAAGCTACATTCGGTTTTGAATGCAATGACGGTTGGGCTGATCTCATCGAAGCAAGTCTGCGGCTGATCCGACAACGTACCGAGCGGAGAGCACTCGACGTGAAAGTCACGCAAGTGAAAGAGAAGCTCGGTCAGCTTCGCATTTATCACCGTGGGGGGGACGAGAGTATCGGTGCTGCTTTCGACATCGCCGAGTTGGTTTCAGGCTGTGTCTGTGAGCTGTGCGGCAAGCCGGGCGAAGTGATAAATCTTGAAGGCTGGCTCTTGGCTCGCTGTGGTAAACATCGTGAGCGGCAGCATTCGCACCAAATCGAACCTCACAACGCTGACGAAGACTTCCTCGCCAGCTATACACAAGCCGTAGATTTGATTTTGTCGTTTTTCGGAGCGGGTGCAGTACTTTGGGTGCAGCAGGAACGAACTGTCTTCGGCGGTCGGCGACCCTACGAAATGCTTGCGACGGAAGAGGGGTGCCGGGCGATTTTTACTCTGCTGAAGCGTCTAGAACATGGGGTTGGAGTGTGACCTCATGAAATTAATTGCCGCTACAAGTGTGGTGATGGCTAATCACCCATATCTACAGGAGCACTTACGCCGTGAACTGGAATGGGAGTTCAACCAAGGGCCAGTAAATTTGAGACAGGTGCGAAGTCTCGTATCGTCGCCTAGGTTGACGTCGTTTTACGTGCGTGCATTCAGTCATCCGGCGCTTACTATTACGGGGGACACGTACTTGGATAACCGTACGATGTTAGCGGACTGCCTACAAAAAACTTGGGCTATATCTCTACAAGAATTTACCCATCTGACGGGGGTGGTGGAGTTCGTCGACGAGTATTGCCCAAAGGATGCTTCAGTGATGAAGCTCCAAATATGGCCATACGATCCGAAATGCCTAGATGACTTTGCGATGGCCGTGGCTGTGGCGCTAAGCTACACACCTGCGGAGTTGATGGCGGAATCACGGATTTCGCTCGCCATAGATGAGTTGGTTAGCGACTGGGGCTTCTACACTGATGAGTTCTGAACCAAACCATTACGAATCAAAAGGTCACGGATGTGGCTAGAACGGTGCTCGGTTTGTATGTTGTGAAGAGAGTTGATATTTATAATAAGCGGGTTTTTAATAGTTTTAGGTTATAAGCAGCTCATAGGAGGACTTTGATGTATCGACGCGCTCATTGGGATCTGCTACCTTCCCTAAGGTAAGTTAAAGGCCGGTGTAGCTCAGTTGGTAGAGCATCTGATTCGTAATCAGGAGGTCGCAAGTTCGATTCTTGTCTCCGGCACCATAATTAAATCAATTCTATTTATCGAAGTGGGATTGCTTCAATCATTTATAATTTGCGTCGATGAATATCTACGATGTTAGAGCCGTTATAATTTGCTAGCGATGACTCTAGCGCCCCGATTCGCGCCATTAATGAAACTTCTCGTGCTACTGAGTCCTCGTAAAGCTTTTTATAGTGATTTTTTTCGGACTTTAGTTTTCTGACTTTTTCCGACGTATATGTAGTGGTTGAGTCTTTTGTTGAGTTCGCAGCTTGCTCTATGGCGTCGATTAATAACTTAAATCTCCCATTGGATCTTCGAATAAATCCTCGATATAGCCCTGCTTCCGTCGCTACCGTGTCAAGGTTTATTTTACTATTGTTGGGTATGTTGATGCATTGCTTGGACTTAAGACGTTCCAAGGCTTCAAAGCAGCATAGTATGTTACGCATCTTTGATTTCTCCAAATTTATTCCGGTAGTAAGTTTCTAACTCTAAAAGATCTTCCAGTTCGGTCAGGTATTCTGAGGTTCCAATACCGAGCGAATTTAAGAATATCCTTTGTGATTTGATGGTTTTTTGCATCTTTATTTCAGTTAGTACGGCGCCTGGGCAGCGCAGGCAAGAAGTTAAAGGTGCCCTCATTATCCGGTCGCAATCGTCTATATTAGTGCAGCCGCCGAGGACGGTAGATTTGTAAGCAATCTTGCCATCATGAATCGCAATTCTCGTAGTCTCTGCATCGGTCATAATAATATTTACAGTGGACTCTGACTTTTTCTTTGATTCAATCCAAGCTCCATGCCCCCCATGAAGTTGGACTTTAGAATTGAGTACCTCCGAAGAATAGTTCAACGCTGACACTATATTGTTCATGGAGCGATATTCATTCTTGAAATGATTAATTTCATAGCCGAACAAATTGGAATATTTATTTCGTCCTCGTGCGTAAAATAATGTCATCGCCCTAGATAGATGTTGGAGCTGGCGCTTCAATGAAGTATAAGTTATCAAGTTGCTTTGTATTCCGTAGAAAGCAAGCGAGCGTCTGAATTGGTGGGTGGTAAAATGCCAATGCTTATTTATTTGGAATCTTTCATCAGCAATCCATTTTTTTTGAAAGTCAACTTTTGTTAGATTATCGTAATCCTCAGCAGTGATTACCATGTCGGCATGGTCGAAAATATAGTTCATGTGCCAGTGAACTAAGTTTGCAGGTGTGTCGAGATCGCCGCTAAATCTCTTTTTAGACATGTGAAAGCTCAAATTGCTCAAATTTGGAAACAAAAGCATTGTGTCGGAGGGGACGCCGTAGCTATGAGCGATTACATCACATATTAATCTTGCGGCGCTTAGGGCGTTGTTTATCTTAGGGCTTGTTATCCAGTAGGTTGATTTTCTGGATTTTGAAAGTTTGGTGGTGATGCCAAGTAAGCGAAGTACATTCCGGTTTTTAATTTTTTTTGTTGTGAGGCAGTTGTATCGAAGGCTATACGCTTCGTCATCCCTCATTCCAGAAAATGCATGTATCGTACACTTTGAGGCAAACTGGATGCTCCTTAAGTATCTGCCTAGACTAACGGTGCAGGATACGTCATGTTTGCTGAACAGATTGCTCAACCCGTAGTGCGCTGCTTTGTCGATTACTACTTGAGACGACAAAGTGCTATTTTTACCAGTATGTGAATTAGAGGTATAGTAACTTTCCAGTTCTGTCAAGAAGGGGCGTATCATTGCTCCATGATTTACAAACTCATCAATTCGCCCTCTGAGGCAAGCTAAGCCACTTAGGTAAATTCGAGGAGGGATAATAGCAGTCTGGTTGTCGTCATATTTTCTGTCCCGAATGTTATTGTATGCAATATTAGATAAGTCGGTTTCAAAGCCAAGAAGCCCGGTATCTAATGTACTTAAATGGTAGGCTAACGTGTACGCCCTGGCTATGTCTTCACTCGCAGTAATAGTTTCGGTAAACTCTTTGAAGGAGTGGCTGGTCTTAAAAATATAAAATAAATCAACTTCTTTTGATTCACAAAAAACAGACATTTTGCCTAAAAGACGATGATATGCTTGGAGTGTCCCCACAGAGATTCCTGACCCAAGCTGACCTCGTTCGCGTGTATACATTATTAGGAACATTAACCACTGTACTTGCTTGATAAGTAGCAAGTCGCTTGAGTAGTTCCTAGAAACGAAATTTATATTCTTATATGAACGGGTTCGATGATCATATGGGCCCAGCTTCCATGTCATATCTTGCGCTAAAGAAAGCGGTTCTCCTTGCTCGTCTCGGCTAATAACGAAGTTTTTTGGTACTTCGGGTGTCATATTCTTTCGATTGCGCCAATCATAGGTATCAGGTGCTGAAAGGATAGAGGTGTTCGAAAGGATGGATGGAAGCGCACTCATTGAATAAATCCTAAATCAATAAATAATGACAATTTTGCTGACCAGTAATTTGTGAGTTGTCCATCAAAGACTTCTCCCTGTATTTGATTGACTAGGTTTTTTTTATCTTCTGAAATAAGTTCAATGGTTTTTATTAGGTGTTTCAATGCGCTTTTTGATTCCCCGAAAAGATTATCGAAATGTGCATCGGAAGATGTTGCTTGTTCAAGCTCATTTATAAAATATTGCATGCTGAGTAGTTTTCTTACTCCCTCGCTATCTGGGTTTACAGCGAAGTTTTTGCAAAACAGGCACCCGACCATATTTTTACAGTCAGGTTCGATTCGGGAAAGATGATTAAATTTTGAGTGTGCGCCTGGAGTGCCATTACAATTCCCTCCGGGAATTTTAAGGGTTCCAGTAGTTTCATAATTTTGAATGTGTGATTCTAATTCATCAAAGAAATTAGAAAATTCCAAGTTTTGCTGAAATTCGCTTCCGTTGGTATAACTTTTTTCAACTGTTTCCACCCTATTTTGTAGTTGCTCCGCAGCTGCGGTAACTCCAAAGTGATTAGCTACCCAGTCGGCTTTGAATACTCGCCACTGACGGGCGTTGACGGGTTTTAGGTGCGGATCAAATTGTTTTTTTGCTAGGTCGAAATATGTATATAAGAAGTTCGGGTCGATAGGTATAAGCTTTGATCCGGTATCACGAAAAAAAAGTAAATTAGTGTCTCTGCCATCAGCAAGAAAATTCCTCAGGCGGCAGTATTTTTGGAACTCTTTTAGGAATTTAATGTGAATCTCAAAGTCTACTAAGTGTCCGGCTCTAGTTTTAAAGCTTCGGAAATGTTGACGCGTTATGACGGGGTTGTCTTCCATCTTTGGTTCCCATACTTGTTTGACTAGGTCTGCGGGGTTAATTCCTGTAATGGCAAACATTTTTAATTGAAATGAATTTACTGCCCAGTACGCTATCCTTAGTCTGGCCGGATGACGGGGGTCTAAGTTGGCGCGCTCCAAAGCTAATTCGCTTCGTTTACGATTAGATCTCGCGCCGCTAGGAGGGTAGTCAAACTTCTTCGCTATATAGTCAAGTGAATTTAGCTGTCCATTAGCGTAATCCCACATCCAGTTCCCATTGACCATCTCCTCTCGCTTAGCCAATTTCCATTTCGGCATAATCCAGCAAGTACAGGGCAGCGCCCAAGCGCTTTCGTTGGGGAGGTGGAGAAGGTAAGGAAAAGGAAGTTTATCGAGTAAAAAGTCAGTGATGTTATGAAAAAGGTTATCCGCGAGATGTAGCGCTTGATTTACTTCGTCTTCGTCCGGGATTTCTGTATGATTAGTATCATTGTTGAACCTTATTGGGCTAATTCCGGATTTTACTTTTGATATTTTATGTTCATACCACCATGTTAAAATGGCGAGCGCTCCTCCTTGTTTATGCAATGCTGTCTGAGAGTTAAGTCCGGCGTAGAGAAGCTCGTCTCGAAGCTCAAGGATATAGTTGTGAAACGCGTGTCTTGCATTTTGTATATCTTCAAAGATGTCTTTGTATCCGTTGAAGTCTGCCCAATCTACGAATGCAATTCCGTTTTTTATTTGGTTTCTAACAGTGACTTCAGATAGATTTTTTTGGGCGATACTTTGCAGAGATCCAATAACTATCTTCGAGATGACATTTCGGCGTGAAGGCCTGAAGCTGTGTTTTTCAACCGAGTAAATCCAATCTGTGCGCATTCTTACCAGGTATGCTATCGCACCTATTTGAATTGCGGTTTTACCCTTGGGGGATAGAATTTTGTAAAGCTCTGGCGAATTCGCGGTCGCAATGGCTTCGAAATCAGTTACAGACGCGTCCTCAAGCTTGATTTCATATATGTTTGAGTTTTGGTTCATGCGTATTTAAGGTGTCGTGAATGAGTGTGTTTCGGTTTGGAAGCATCTTGTTCTCCCAAGCTGTTTGGATCAGTTTTTTATCAGACGTTTTTTTTGCCAATGACAAATACTGAAGGGTTGTATCTAGCTTTGAGTGCCCCAGTTTTTCTTGGACCATTTTGAGTAGATTATCCATGCTTATAATCCCTAGCTCTACTAATGCGAGATTGTCAAGCAGTAGGTTAAGTCCCGTAGTTGCACGGATGTCGTGAAAGTGAAAGCTTCTATTGAATCCATTTAGATTAAGGATGGGTGTGAGTTGGCAGTGGATAAAGGTTCTTATTGAATTGCCCTTTGGAGACCATTGAGAGTTTTTATAATGAGTGTCGTCATTTGCTGCGTAAAATGGGTTTCCGTGCGTGCTTATGAAAACGTAATTATCAGCAGCGCTATACTGCGATGCCAGTTTAGTAACGCGGTTCGCGTAATCTGCACTTGATATGTATGTCTTGATCATATTGTAAAGCCAGCCGGGAAACTCAAGCACACCAGCCTTTGAGTATTTGGTGTCAATGCCAGTCCCGGGCCCAGATCTCACGTTTATAATTTCGTCATCGGATATGTTTTTCTTTTCAAAATGCTTTTTTCTAAGAGTGCATACCGACTGAATCCGCGCCCCTGTAATAAGTGAGGCAACGAATATTAAAATCATTACGTAATTGTTGAGTGTCTTTAGTGATTGGAGAAGTTTGAACTGGTCATCATCGTCCAGTGGAAACAATTTCCCATCATCAATAACACTATTTGCTGATGCTGGTTCACCTTTCGATTTAATATTAAGGTCAGTGCTGATGATTTCTTTGTATCTGGCTAGGCCTATCTTTTGTTCGTACCTAACAACTGTTTTCTTTTCTATCCATAATGTGTATTTGAAAGTTACATTGCGGGAAGACATCAGCCAGCGATAAAATGTTACGACGCGATTTATCTTTCTATTTCCGGTGCTAGTGGCATATTTACTATCTGCAATGTATTGGCTAAAAAAGTAAGTTGGGCGTAATGGCTTTAGTCTGTGATCCGTTTTGTAGCTCATGTTGTTGGTGTGCATTACATTCATAAACGTGACGAGATCATCAGCAATCCCTTTTAATGTCTCGTAATTAGTGATAGCACGGTACTCAGGTTTGGTAAGATCAGTTATGAAGTTAATACCATCCTCCCATGGCTCACCACTAGGTGTAATTATGCATGGGATATAGAGTGCAGTCATTTCAATGAGTGTACTGTGCAGAGACTCTATTTCAGTACTTTCGACTGAGGTTTGGGTTGGTGATGGGTTTTTGATCTTTATTGTGCTGTACATGTGCAATGTCTATCGACTAGTTGCATATATGTTGTGATATGTGAGGTTTGATTGTCAAACTTATTTCGGGTTGGTTTTATGAGTTGGTTTTATGAGTTGATTTTATGAGTTGCTGAAGTAAGTTGGTTTTATGAGTTGCTGTGGTGGGTTGGTTTTATGGGTTGGTTTTATGGGTTGTTTTGATAGGTTGGTTTTATGGGTTGCTGAGGTAAGTTGGTTTTATGAGTTGCTGTGGTGGGTTGGTTTTATGGGTTGTTTTGATAGGTTGGTTTTACGAGTTGTTTTGGTAGGTTGGCTTTGTGGATTGCTATATTGGATCGGTGCTATTGGAGGAGGGACAGGGCTCAACCATCCCTTGAGGTTACTGCGCCGCGAACACCTTGGCGTTTTGCCATTTTTGTACTAGCTTGTAGAGCCGAATAGGCCAAACTAGCTCGTAGAAGGTCGCAGGTTCGATTCCTGTCTCGGGCACCACCTTCTTAAACACTCTCACCCATCGCAAAAGCGGATTTATGTTCCGCAGGTCAGCTTTTTGTGAGAGAGATGTAAAGAGCCGTGTAATTCGTCATGCAAACGTCCTATATTCGGAGCCTGCATGAGCATCGCCCAGCAGTTTTCAGATGATCCCGAATGGTTCCGAAGGCCGGACAAATCCGCGTCAGAGAGATCCTTGATGATCCAGATCCATCCTCCATTCCTAAGATCAGCGAGAACGCCATGACCGAATTAACTCAAGAGCAACGTCACGAACAAGCGCTGGAAAAGTACATTCTGGACGTACCGGACCTGAAAGAAGAGATCAAGGACCTGAGTCCCGATGATCAGAAAGATCAGATCCAGTGGGCCTTCGAAGACGAAGCCGAAGCCCAGGGCTTGCAGCCGTGGGAGTTGACACTCAAGTACACGAGCACGCCGGAAGAGTTCGAGGCACAGCGCCTCGTGCTGCACAAAGAGGCGGCCGAAGTGCTGGGTGTCGAGTGGGAAGAGTACTGCGAGATGAATAATCTGGTGGTCTGATACAAAAACGCCAGCCTCAACCGGGCTGGCGTTTTTTATTGCGCGCAGTATTCAGAGACTGAGGCGCATCGACAGATCCACCGCTTTGACATCCTTGGTCATCGCGCCAATCGAGATGTAGTCCACTCCGGTTTCGGCGATCGGCAGCAGTGTGCTTTCGTTGATACCGCCGCTGGCCTCCAGTTTCGCCTTGCCGCCGTTCAGGCGCACGGCTTCGCGCATGTCATCCAGGCTCAGTTCGTCGAGCATGATGATGTCGGCGCCGGCGGCCAGTGCCTCCTTCAGCTCCTCCAGACTTTCCACTTCGACTTCCACCGGTTTGCCCGGGGCAATCTTGTGCGCGGCGGCAATCGCCTGTGGGATGCCACCGCTGGCGGCGATATGGTTTTCCTTGATCAGGAACGCGTCGTACAGACCGATGCGATGGTTGTGGCAGCCTCCGCAGGTCACCGCGTATTTCTGTGCCAGACGCAGACCCGGCAGAGTCTTGCGGGTGTCGAGCAGTTTGACCTGAGTGGCACCGACGAAATCGGCCAGGTACTGCGCGCGCGTAGCTACGCCGGACAGCAATTGCAGAAAATTCAGCGCACTGCGCTCACCGGTCAGCAGCGAACGGGCCGGGCCTTCCAGATGAAATAACGGTTGATTGGGCTTTACCCGCTCGCCATCGACCACTTGCCAATGCACCGCGACCCGCGGGTCAAGCTGACGAAACACCGCATCGACCCAGGCAGTGCCGCAGATAACGGCCGCGTCGCGAGTGATGATGGTGGCTTTGGCCAGGCGTTCGGCCGGGATCAGTTGCGCGGTGATGTCGCCGCTGCCGATGTCTTCGAGCAACGCACGGCGCACGTTGGCTTCGATTTCGGCGGTCAAGTCGGCGAGACGTAGATTCGGCATAACGGGCTCCACAAACAAAGTGGTTCGATTATAGGGGCATGGCGCGAGCCAACCCAAGGCGAGAACGCGCGTGCCAGCCTGCATCCGGTCGATTTTCTTTGAGCAAACCCGGCCAGGCGTGGTCACTGAAAGGGGCGGTATAGGGGAAACCCTGACGGCTATGGCGCCGGGTGCAAGTTATGAAAGATAATTCGCCTTGCATTTGACGTCATAGCTTTGACGTCCTGATTGAACTTGCGGGAGCGCGCCTGCTCGCGAATGCATTCTTTCAGTGACATTGCTACGGCTGACACACCGCCATCGCGAGCAGGCTCGCTCCCACAGGGATCCGGGTTGGCTTGACCGAACGAATCACCGTTTCAGGAGGCTTGGATGCACAACGACGGGAAAGTGGTGCCTTTGCACAAAGGCACTGCCGATCAGGCGAATCACTCGCCGCTCGCCCGCCTGCCTGTGATTCTGCTTCAGGTTCGCGACAAGGCTGCCCAGCAACTGCGCCACGGTTTGCAGGAGCTGTTCGATAACGCCGACGACACGCTGTTCGAAATGGCCGACCGGGCGCGCAACGACGTCGAACAGAACATCTTTTTCGAAGCCATGCGCGACCTGCGCCTGAAGCGCAAAAACATCGAACGCGGTTTTCTCGAGCAATTCTTCGAAGCCTTCGTCGGCCTGACCCAATACGATCCTGCGCACAACACGCTGCCGCACGCGCTGATATACGACGAGCTGGCCCCCCGCAACGACGATATGGAACGCAGCGTGGCGGTCGAGACCATGGTCGGTCGTGTGCTCAAGCGTGACGGCTTCGCCCTCGATCAACTGACCGCACGGCTTAACGCGCTGCTCGGCAAGACCCTCGATGATCAGCACAACCCGCTCGGCCCGGCGCTGCTCTGCGAGTTTTTCCTCCAGGCCGGGCGTAATCTGGGCGTGGAGATCAAGGTCAAACTGATCCTGCTCAAACTGTTCGAGCGCTATGTCCTGGCCGACACCGAACAGCTTTACGCCGAAGCCAATCAATTGCTGCTCGCCACCGGTGTGTTGCCGGACTTGAAGCCGGCCCCTGCACGCCGCGCCATTGATCGGGCGATCGCGAATGTGGAAAGTGGTGAAAGCGACGATCTGCCGCCTGTCGATGAAAGCGTGCAAGAGGTCTTCGCCGCGTTGCAAGAGTTGCTTTCGCATGTACGTGGCACTGTCGCACCGACGCTGGAATCCAGCTTTGCGGTTCAACCGATTTCCACCCGCGATCTGCTGCGCCTGCTCTCGCATTTGCAGCAATACGTGCCCGAGTTGGCGGCACAGGATGATTTCGATCTACGCAATCAGCTCGAACAACTGCTGACCCGGGTCAGCGTCAGAAGTGGCAAATCGCGGATTGTGGGCGATGCGGACGAAGACGTGATCAATCTGATCGCCATGGTCTTCGACTGCATTCTTGAAGACCGCAATGTCCCGGATTCGCTCAAGGCCCTGATCGCCCGGTTACAGATCCCGATGCTCAAGGTCGCGGTGCTCGACAAGAGTTTCTTCAGCCGCAGCACGCATCCGGCGCGGCGCCTGCTCAATGAAATCGCCGAGGCGGCCATGGGCTGGGGCGATTGTGACGGTGACGCGCGTGACAGCTTGTACCTGCGTATCGAACAAGTGGTGCAGCGCCTGCTGACTGACTTTGTCGATGATCCGGCGATTTTTTCCGAATTGCTCGCCGATTTCCTCGCGTTCACCAGTGATGAACGCCGTCGCAGCGAGCTGCTTGAACAGCGTCTGCGTGACGCCGAAGAGGGGCGAGCGAAAACCGAACTGGCCCGGCGCCGGGTCGAACGGGCTTTGAATCAGGCATTGCTGGGCAAGACGCTGCCGCCTTCCGTGGTCACCTTCGTACAGGATGCGTGGAGCAAAGTACTGCTGCTGACGTGCCTCAAGCATGGCGATCAGTCAGCCGAATGGCAGGCCGATGTGCAAACCATGGAGCAATTGATCTGGAGTGTGCAGCGTCACGAAGACGCTGAATCCAGTCTGCGCTTGCTGGCGCTGGTACCGGGGTTGCTCAAGTCGCTGCGTGATGGCCTGACCAGTTCGGCGTTCGACCCGTTCGCCACCAGCGAGTTTTTCAGCGAACTTGAAGCCCTGCATGTGCAGGTGCTGGAGCGCTCCGTCGAGGCAGAACCGGCCGCTTCGATGATTGAGGTCTCGCAACAGATCGTGCTGCAAAGCGCCGACGACAGCAGCATGGCGCTGTCATCGGCACGTTTGTCCCACGATGCCGTCGGTTTGCGCCAGGTCGAGCAACTGCGTCTGGGCAGTTGGGTGGCGTTTCAAGAGGACGATGAACACAGTCTGCGTTGCAAACTCGCGGCGATCATCGAAGCCACCGGCAAATATGTGTTTGTCGATCGCACCGGCATGAAGGTACTGGAGCGCAGTCGCCTTGCGCTGGCCGAGGAATTCCAGCGTGGTGCGGTACGCGCACTGGATGACACCTTGCTGTTTGATCGGGCGCTGGAGTCGGTACTGGGCAATCTGCGGCGACTCAATCGCGGCAAGTGATCGCGCGCCGGGGGCCGATCACGGCATACTGGGCGCCAACACAGTCGGCGTTGAAGGAATCGGTATGCAGTTGGATCCCGCTAGCGGGTGGTGTCACGGGGTGCAGGTCTGC
Organism: Pseudomonas sp. P108; assembly: GCF_032613195.1. NCBI lineage: Bacteria > Pseudomonadati > Pseudomonadota > Gammaproteobacteria > Pseudomonadales > Pseudomonadaceae > Pseudomonas > Pseudomonas sp. P108. Next base: position 1,012,833 of record NZ_CP126691.1, read on the forward strand.
CCATCGCCCAACTTCAATGAACGCCCTGCGGGCGAAATTTCCCTGTTGGTTATCCACAACATCAGCCTGCCGCCGGCGCAGTTTGCCACGGGCAAGGTACATGAATTTTTCCAGAATCGTCTGGATGTCACCGAACACCCCTACTTTGCAGGGATCGCCGACTTGCGCGTTTCGGCGCATTTTCTGATTGAACGTGACGGCAAGGTCACCCAGTTTGTCTCCTGTCTTGAGCGGGCGTGGCATGCGGGTGTATCGGTGTTCGAAGGGCGCGAAACCTGTAACGATTTTTCCGTGGGCATCGAGCTCGAAGGCACCGATGATCTGCCGTTCACCGACGCGCAGTATCAGGCGTTGACGGCGCTGACACGTCAGTTGCAAAGCGCATTTCCGGCCATCACCGGCGCGCGCATTTGCGGGCACAGTGACATAGCACCCGGGCGTAAGACCGATCCTGGCCCGGCATTCGACTGGGCGCGTTACCGCGCGGCCCTGGCACAAGAGGAAGGACAATGAGTTTTCTGGTGTTACTGCTGGCGCTGTGGATCGAGAAGTTTTCGGCCCTGCGTCATCGGGTTCAACGCGATGGCGGATGGATCCGCGAACTGAACAAACTCGAAAGCAGCGAGCGTCTGGCGAAACAGCCGTGGCTGGTGCTGAGCATTCTGGTGCTGTTTCCGGTGGCCTTGCTGGCGCTGTTGCTGGTGGTGCTGGAGCCGGTGGCTTACGGCTTGCTGGCGTTGCCGGTGCATTTGCTGGTGGTGATTTACAGTCTGGGGCGCGGCGACTTGCTCGGCGGTCTCGGGCCGTTCCGTGATGCCTGGCGCCGTGAGGATCTGCAAGCCGCGGCGCATGTGGCCAAGCGTGATCTGAATATTTGCGCCGACAGCGGCGAGCAGTTGCTCGAGCGTGTGCAGGGGCATCTTCTGTGGCAGGCTTACCAGAGCTTTTTTGCGGTGATCTTCTGGTATTTCGTGCTCGGCCCGGTGGCGGCACTGGCCTATCGCTTGTTGGCGCTGGCGCAAGAACACGGGCAGAACCCGGCGCTGGTCGAGCGCGCCGCGCAACTGCGGCACGCCTTCGACTGGCTGCCGGTACGCTTGCTGGCGGCGAGCATGGCACTGGTCGGCAACTTTGTTGCGGTCAGTCGGGTGATGCTGCATGAACTGCTCAACTGGAACATCAGCGCGGCGCAACTGATCAATCGGGTCGGTTTGGCGGCAGGCGAGATTCCACCTCCGGTGGTCGGGCCGGAAGGCATCAACACCCTCGATTGCCTGTGGGAACTGCTGCTGCGCGCGGCAGTGCTGTGGTATGCCGGGTTTGCCCTGTGGACAGTCCTGATCCACTGATTTCACTGATTTAAAGAACGATCAAAAGATCGCAGCCTGCGGCAGCTCCTACACAGGGATTGTGTGTTTCCTGTGGGAGCTGCCGCAGGCTGCGATCTTTTTGTCGTTAACCTTAAGTTACAAAACCTCCCTCCGATTTGAGCTATACAGAGATAGCGCTCGATAGTGGCTATCTGCTGTCGCCCCGCGCCTGCCAATAAAAACAAGAAAAACCAAGGGAGACTTCCAGTGAAGAGCTTGCTCTATCCCGCCGTCTCGCTGATGAACCGTCTGAGCTTCGGCATGAAGTTCAGCCTGATCAGCGTGCTGTTCCTGGTGCCGATGCTGGTGACCAATTTCTATCTGGTGCGCGATTCCTATCGCGAATTCCAGGGCACCCGCGTCGAGCTGCAAAGCCTTGATCTGCTGGGCAGCAGCCTGGCCCTGCGCCGGGATCTGGAAACCCTCAACAATCTGGTGCAGATCAACGTCAGCCTCGGCCAGTCGGGCAAGGCCGGGAATGTCGAGGCGCAGATCACCACGCTCGAACAGGCGGTTCTGGCGCGCCTGCAGGGACTGACGGCAATGACCGACGATCCCGAGCAGATCAAAGTATTCGACGACAAGCGTGATGAAATGATCGCCGCGTTCAAGGCCCAGCAAGTGGAAAACTCGCTGCAGAGTAAAAGCGCGTTGATTGGCAAACTGCTGGCCAGTGCGCAGATTTTCAGCCAGATCATCACCAGTCAGGCCGGGCTGAGCCGCGACAACCAGAGCGACATCCGTCAGCTCAGCGAACTGGTCACCCTGATTACGCCGTCCGTCACGCAAACTCTCGGCGAAGGCCGGGCCATGGGTTCTTATTCATTGGGTCAGGGTTTTCTCAACAGCTCTTCAAGCACACGTTTCGACGAGTTGATGGTGCAGATCGAAAAACTCCAGGCCGAATACGGTTTGAAACTGCAGGACGCCCTCGGCTCCAGCAAAGCAGCGCGGGAAACCCTCAGCGCTGCGGCCGACAGCAGCAAGGCCTCGCTGAAACAGGCCAGCGAACTGTTCGAAGAGCAGGTCGTCATGGCCGACACCCTCGATGCGCCGTGGCAGGCTTTTTACGATCAGGTCACTGGGCTGATCGGCAAGACCTATGAGCTCAACGAAGCCACGTTGAAATTCCTCGACACTCAATTGCAGCAGCGTCTGGCGCAAAACCGCACACACATGGTCTTGCAGGCGGTGGCGCTGTCGGTGGTGTTTGTGCTGATTTTCTATCTCTATGGTGGTTTCTACGCTTCGACCCGCACCACGCTTAAACGCCTCGGGGCGATGATGGACAAGGTTGCGGCTGGTGACATGACGGTCAACTTCAAGGCCAGCAGTCGCGATGAGTTAGGTGAGTTGGGCGAGGTGTTCAATGGCACGGTGAGGAAGATTCACGACTTGATTGAGCGGGTGGGCCAGACCGTCGCCGAGGTCGAACGTCAGGCCGGGCAGGTTGAAAACGTCTCCGCGCAGAGCAATCAGGCGGTGGCGGGACAGCGCACGCAGATCGAACAAGTGGCGACGGCGATGAACCAGATGTCGGCGACCTCACTGGAGGTGGCGCGCAGTGCCGCCGCAGCGGTGAGCAGTGCTCACAGCGTGAATGACGAGACCATCAATGGCCGTGGCTTGGTCGAATCACAGCAGGGCAGCATTGCCGCGCTGGCCAGCGAGATCGACCAGTCGGTGCTGGTGATCAACCAGTTGGCCAGCGACAGTCAGTCGATCAGCCGTGTACTGGAAGTGATCAAGAGCATCGCCGAGCAGACCAACTTGCTGGCGCTCAACGCGGCGATCGAAGCGGCACGTGCCGGCGAGCAGGGACGTGGCTTTGCTGTGGTCGCAGACGAAGTGCGTACCTTGGCCAAACGCACTCAGCAATCGACCGAAGAAATCGAACAGATGATCGCCAAGCTGCACGGCGGCGTCGGAGCAGCGGTGAAAGCCATGGGCGTTAGCCATCAGATGGCCAACGGCACGGTGGGGCAGTCGGAAAAGGTTCAGCAGGCGCTGGAAAACATCCTCGGCGCGGTCGGCATGATCGTCGATCAGAACCAGCAGATCGCCGCTGCGGTGGAGCAGCAAACGGCGGTGGCCCACGACATTGATCAGAATATCGTCGAGATCAACCGCGCCGGCGAACGCACGGCGCAAGGTGCGCACCAGACCGAAGATGCCAGCCGCGCGCTGTCAGCCCAAGTTGTCGAGCTTAAACAACTGATCAGCGCCTTCCGCGTCTGAGCTGTACACAAATCCCCTGTAGGAGCTGCGGCACGCTGCGATCTTTTGATCTTGATTTCAAAGATCAAAAGATCGCAGCCTCGTTTCACTCGACAGCTCCTACAGGGGGAGATGTGTTACCAGCCGAATACTTCGCAGCTGTTGGCGGTGCTGGTGGTGGCTAAATGTTCGGGGCTGATCTTCATCAACTCGGCCAGCGCCTCGCAGATCGCCGGCAAGTGCGCCGGGCTGTTGCGCTGACCGGGAAACATGACAGGCGCCATGTCCGGTGAATCGGTTTCCAGCACGATCGACTCCAGCGGCAGTTCCGCCAGTACCCGATGCATGCGCAACGCCTGCGGCCAGGTCGGTGCACCGCCCAGGCCCAGTTTGAAACCGAGTTTGATGTACTCCCGCGCTTCTTCACGGCTGCCGGCGAAGGCGTGAATGATCCCCGCGCGTTTGAGCTTGAAGCGTTTGAGCGTAGCGATGATCGCCGCATGACTACGGCGAACGTGGATTAATGCCGGTAATTGGAAATCCGCCGCCAATTGCAGCTGCGCTTCGAACAGCGCCTGTTGCCGCTCGCGATCCAGCGTTTCGACGAAGTAATCCAGACCGATTTCGCCCACCGCACACAATTGTCGATGACCGCGCAGCCGGGTCAGCCAATCACCGAGCGCTGACACATCCTCAGGACGATGCTGATCGAGATACACCGGATGCAGACCGAACGCCGCGTACAAGTCCTTGTCGCTCTGCACCAGATCCCACACCCGTTGCCAGTTACCCTCATAAACCCCCAACACCACCATCCGCCGCACTCCGAGGGCGCGGCATTCGGCGAGCAACGCCGCGCGATCGGCGTCGAAGTCGGGGAAATCGAGGTGGGTGTGGCTGTCGATCAGCTCCACGGCTCAGTCCTGGTGGATACGCTGCTTGAAGGTCCGCGCGATGGCCTGCACACCGGGCTTGTACTCCGACTGCTCGACGGCGGCCAGTGCCAGTTCCAGCGCCTTGTCGGCGATCAACTGGTGCTGCTGGGCCATGGCGTTGACCGGCAGCGGCAGGAAATCCAGCAACTGTGTATCACCGAAGGTGCCGAGGCGCAGCGGCCGGGATTTCAGCGGAAAGTCATGCAGCGCATCGAACACGCCTTGCAGCAGCACGTAGGACGTCGTCACCAGTGCATCCGGCAAATGCCCCAGACGTTGCAGGAGTTCTTCCATCAACTGCTTGCCGCACTCACGGCTGAAGGATTCGGCGTGTTCGACCAGCACTTCGCCTTTGAAATCGACCAGCGCCTCTTTGAAACCGGCGGCACGTTCCTGGCTGATGCTCAATTCCGGGCGCGCACCGAGCAGTACGATCTGCTTCGGTTGCGGATCGAGCAGGCTCTGGGTCAAGTGCAGGCTGGCCTCGCGGTCGTCACTGATCACCGAGCAGAAATGCTCGGGTTCCATGACCCGGTCGATGGCGATGATCGGCAGACCTTTGGCCTGCAACTGCCGATAGCTGTCATCGCCGGCCGGCAGGCAACTGGCGACGATCAGCGCATCGCAACGACGAGCACGGAACAGTTGCAGCAATTGCCGTTCGCTGTCCGGCGCATCGTCGGAGCTGGCGATCAGCAACTGATAGCCACGCGCTCGCGCACCTTGTTCGAGCAGTTTGGCGATCCGCGCGTAACTGGGGTTTTCCAGATCCGGCAGAATAAAGCCCAGTGTGCGCGTATGCCGACTGCGCAGCCCGGCCGCTTGAGGGTTTGGCGTGAAGCCGTGCAGATCGACCACCGCCCGCACCCGCTCGACGGTGGCGGTGCTGATGCGTTGCTGTTCGGCCTTGCCGTTGATGACGTAGCTGGCGGTGGTCACGGACACTCCGGCCAACCGCGCGATATCACTGAGTTTCAACCCGGGATTTCCTTGTTTATTCGAGCTTGCCGCGACATTTTCGCCAATCCTACCCGATTAGGGCAGGCGACTATTGTCGCAGCGCATCCGACAAGTTGGACTTCAAGGATGGGACATTATCGAGTAACGTGCCGATCAATCTAGATTAAACGTTTCAGCAAGCGTATTTTCTACGTTTTAGACGCCTTTGGCCGGTGCTGCCGTGAAACCGCCAAAACTGCCGCTGAAAAGCAAAGCGGCAGAGCGCCTAAGCTGCAACCATCCAAAACAATACCTGGCACTCATAAAGCGCCAAAAAGGAGATCGCATGCTCGAGCTCACTATAGAGCAGATATCCATGGGCCAATCGGCTGTGGATAAACCCGCTGCCCTGCAACTGCTCGCCAATCATCTGGTGGCCGATGGTCTGGTCGCCGACGGCTACCTCGCCGGATTGCAGGCCCGGGAAGCCCAGGGCTCGACCTTTCTCGGTCAAGGTATTGCCATTCCCCACGGCACCCCGGAAACCCGCGATCAAGTGTTCGCCACTGGCGTGCGCCTGATGCAGTTCCCGGAAGGCGTGGATTGGGGCGATGGCCAGATCGTTTATCTGGCGATTGGTATCGCTGCCAAATCCGACGAACACCTGCGCCTGCTGCAACTGCTGACCCGTGCCCTCGGCGAGACCGATCTGGGCCAGGCCCTGCGGCGCGCCAGTTCCCCCGAAGCCCTGCTGAAACTGCTGCAAGGCGCGCCGCAGGAGCTGGCGCTGGATGCGCAGATGATCGGCCTCGGCGTGTCGGCCGATGATTTCGAAGAACTGGTCTGGCGTGGCGCACGTCTGTTGCGTCAGGCCGATTGTGTGAGCAACGGTTTCTCGGCGGTGCTGCAACAGGTCGAAGCACTGCCGTTGGGCGATGGTTTGTGGTGGTTGCACAGCGAGCAAACCGTGAAGCGCCCGGGCCTGGCGTTTGTCACCCCGGACAAACCGATGCGCTACCTCGGTCAGCCACTCAGTGGCTTGTTCTGTCTGGCCAGTTTGGGCGAGGCGCATCAGGCGCTGCTCGAACGTCTTTGCGCATTGCTCATCGAAGGTCGCGGCCATGAATTGGGGCGCGCCACCAGCAGCCGCAAAGTTCTCGAAGTGCTAGGCGGTGAATTGCCCGCCGATTGGCCGAGCGCACGCATTGCCCTGGCCAATGCCCATGGTCTGCACGCGCGTCCGGCGAAGATCCTTGCGCAACTGGCGAAGAGTTTTGATGGCGAAATTCGCGTGCGCATCGTCGACGGCCAGGACAGCGCAGTATCGGTGAAGAGCTTGAGCAAACTGCTCAGCCTCGGCGCCCGTCGTGGTCAGGTGCTGGAACTGATTGCCGAACCGAGCATCGCCGCTGATGCTTTGCCGGCCTTACTCGCCGCCATTGAAGAAGGCCTTGGTGAAGAAGTCGAACCGCTGCCAGCAGTAAGTCAGCAGCGCGAAGTCATCGCCGACATCGCCGAAGTGCTGATCGCTCCGGCGTCTGGCACTCAGTTGCAGGCGATCCCGGCAGCACCGGGCATTGCTATCGGGCCTGCGCATATTCAGGTGCAGCAGACCATCGATTACCCGCTGCGCGGCGAGTCCGCCGCGGTCGAGCGCGAACGCCTCAAGCAAGCCCTCAGCGATGTGCGCAGCGACATTCAAGGTCTGATCGAACGTAGCAAAGCCAAAGCCATCCGCGAAATCTTCATCACCCACCAGGAAATGCTCGACGACCCGGATCTCACCGACGAAGTCGACACCCGCCTCAAGCAGGGCGAAAGTGCCGAAGCGGCGTGGATGGCAGTGATCGAGGCGGCGGCCAAGCAACAGGAGTCGTTGCAGGACGCGTTGCTCGCCGAGCGTGCGGCGGATCTGCGCGATATCGGCCGCCGCGTGCTGGCGCAACTGTGTGGTGTGCAAACCCCGAGCGAGCCTGAGCAGCCATACATTCTGGTGATGGACGAAGTCGGCCCGTCCGACGTCGCGCGGCTGGACCCGGCGCGTGTGGCGGGGATTCTCACCGCACGCGGCGGCGCCACCGCGCACAGTGCAATCGTCGCGCGAGCGCTCGGGATTCCGGCGCTGGTCGGCGCTGGCGCAGCGGTGTTGTTGCTGGCGCCGGGCACGCCGTTGCTGCTCGACGGCCAGCGCGGTCGCCTGCATGTCGACGCCGATGCTGCGACCCTGCAACGCGCCGCCGAAGAACGCGACACTCGCGAGCAACGCCTGAAGATTGCCGCCGAACAACGCCACCAACCGGCACACACTAGCGACGGTCACGCCGTTGAAGTGTTCGCCAACATCGGCGAAAGCGCGGGCGTGATCAGCGCGGTGGAGCAAGGCGCTGAAGGCATCGGTCTGCTGCGCACCGAACTGATTTTCATGGCCCATCCGCAAGCGCCGGACGAGGCGACGCAAGAAGCCGAATACCGCCGCGTTCTTGATGGTCTCGCCGGTCGCCCGTTGGTGGTGCGAACGCTGGATGTCGGCGGCGACAAACCGCTGCCGTATTGGCCGATCGCCAAAGAGGAAAACCCGTTCCTCGGCGTGCGCGGCATTCGCCTGACCTTGCAGCGGCCGCAGATCATGGAAGCGCAATTGCGCGCCTTGCTGCGTTCGGCGGACAACCGTCCGCTGCGCATCATGTTCCCGATGGTTGGCAGCGTTGAAGAGTGGCGTCAGGCCCGTGACATGACCGAACGTCTGCGCCTGGAAATCCCGGTCGCGGATCTGCAACTGGGGATCATGATCGAAGTGCCGTCCGCCGCTTTGCTCGCGCCGGTGCTGGCCAAGGAAGTCGACTTCTTCAGCGTTGGCACCAACGACCTGACGCAATACACCCTGGCCATCGACCGCGGTCATCCGACTCTGTCGGCGCAGGCCGACGGCTTGCACCCGGCGGTGCTGCAACTGATCGACATCACAGTGCGCGCGGCCCATGCCCACGGCAAGTGGGTCGGTGTTTGCGGCGAACTCGCAGCTGATCCGCTGGCGGTGCCGGTGCTGGTTGGCCTCGGTGTCGATGAACTCAGCGTGTCAGGGCGCAGCATTGCCGAAGTCAAAGCACGCATCCGCGAACTCAGCCTGACTCAGGCGCAAACCCTTGCTCAACAGGCCCTGGCCGTGGGCAGCGCGAATGAAGTGCGCGCACTAGTGGAGGCCCTGTAATGGCCAAGATTCTTACCCTGACCCTCAACCCGGCGCTCGACCTCACCGTTGAGTTGCCACGGCTGGAGGCCGGTCAGGTCAATCGCAGCGACGAGATGCACACCCACGCCGCTGGTAAAGGCGTGAACGTCGCGCAAGTGCTGGCCGATCTAGGCCATCAACTGACGGTCAGTGGGTTTCTCGGCGAAGACAATCTGCAAGCGTTCGAAACCCTGTTCGCCAAGCGCGGTTTTGTCGACGCGTTTATCCGCGTGCCGGGTGAGACGCGCAGCAACATCAAGGTCGCCGAACAGGATGGCCGCATCACCGACATCAACGGCCCGGGGCCGGTGGTCGACGCCGCCGCGCAGCAGGCCTTGTTGGAGCGTCTGCTGCAGATCGCACCGGGTCACGACGCAGTGGTGGTGGCCGGCAGTTTGCCGCGCGGCGTCACGGCGCAGTGGTTGCGCGAGTTGATCGAACGGCTCAATCAGCTCGGTCTGAAAGTCGCCCTCGACTCCAGCGGCGAAGCGTTGCGCGAAGCCTTGAAAGCCAGTCCATGGCTGATCAAACCCAACACTGAAGAACTCGCTGATGCGCTCGGTTGCGAGGTGGTTTCGCACGCGGCGGAAGCGCAAGCAGCGGCGCGTTTGCATGCGCAAGGCATCGAGCACGTGGTGATCTCCCACGGCGCCGACGGTGTGAACTGGTTCAGCGTCGGTTCGGCACTGCACGCGACGCCACCGAAGGTCAGCGTCGCCAGCACGGTCGGTGCCGGTGATTCGTTGCTGGCCGGCATGCTTCACGGTTTGCTCAGCGCTGACACGCCTGAACAAACCCTGCGCACCGCCACCGCGATTGCGGCGATGGCGGTGACCCAGATCGGTTTCGGCATCAACGACGCTGCGCAACTGGCGCAGCTCGAACAGGGCGTGCGCGTGCGTCCCCTGACAGAACAATAAGAGGGTTTGTCATGAAATTAGCCATTGTTACGGCTTGCCCGAACGGCATGGTCACCAGTGTGCTGTGCGCGCGTTTGCTCGATGCGGCGGCGCAGCGTCAGGGTTGGAGCACCAGCGTTGAAGTGGTCGATGCGGCGCACCCGGAACGCGAGTTGTCGGCGGCGACCATTGCAGCGGCCGAGTGGGTTTTGCTGGTCGCCACAGGCGCGATCGACATGACGCGTTTTGTCGGTAAACGTGTTTTCCAGATCGCCCCGGCGCAGGCGCTGCAGGATGTTGAAGCGGTGCTGCGTCGTGGTGCTGAAGAGGCTGCGGTTTACGTCGCCAGCGCGGCTGAACCGGTTGCTGATGCGCCGCGTGCGCCACGCATCGTCGCGATTACCGCGTGCCCGACCGGTGTCGCCCACACCTTCATGGCCGCCGAAGCTTTGCAGCAAACTGCCAAGCGTCTGGGCTATGAATTGCAGGTCGAAACCCAAGGCTCGGTGGGCGCGAAAACCCCGTTGAGCGCAGCGGCGATTGCCGAGGCTGACGTGGTGTTGCTGGCGGCGGATATCGAAGTCGCCACCGAGCGTTTCGCTGGCAAGAAAATCTATCGCTGCGGCACCGGGATCGCCTTGAAGCAGTCCGAAGCCACGCTGAAAAAAGCCTTGGCCGAAGGTGCAGTGGAAAGCGCGGCGGCTGACGGCAAAGTACCAGCCAAGCAAGAGAAAACCGGCGTTTACAAACACCTGCTGACCGGTGTGTCGTTCATGCTGCCGATGGTCGTGGCCGGCGGTTTGATTATTGCGCTGTCGTTCGTGTTCGGCATCACCGCGTTCAAGGAAGAAGGCACGCTGGCCGCTGCGCTGATGCAGATCGGCGGCGAGACCGCGTTCAAGTTGATGGTGCCGTTGCTGGCGGGTTACATCGCCTATTCGATTGCTGACCGTCCAGGTCTGGCGCCGGGGATGATCGGTGGTCTGTTGGCGAGCACCTTGGGCGCTGGTTTTATCGGTGGGATCGTCGCCGGTTTCATCGCCGGTTATGCGGCCAAGGCGATCAGCCGTTATGTCGCCTTGCCGCAGAGTCTTGAGGCGCTGAAACCGATTCTGATCATCCCGCTGTTAGCCAGTCTGTTTACTGGTCTGGTGATGATTTACGTGGTCGGCAAACCGGTTGCCGGCATGCTCGGGGCGCTCACGCATTTCCTCGACAGCATGGGCACCACCAACGCGATTCTGCTCGGTGTGCTGCTCGGCGGCATGATGTGCGTCGACCTCGGCGGGCCGATCAACAAAGCCGCGTACGCGTTCTCGGTGGGGCTGCTGGCGTCGCAGAGTTATGCACCGATGGCCGCGACCATGGCGGCGGGCATGGTGCCGCCGATTGGCCTCGGTATCGCCACGTTTATTGCGCGACGCAAGTTTGCCCAGACCGAGCGCGAGGCGGGTAAAGCAGCGCTGGTGCTGGGGCTGTGCTTTATCTCCGAAGGCGCGATTCCGTTTGCCGCGAAAGATCCGTTGCGGGTGATTCCGGCGAGCATTGCTGGTGGCGCGCTGACCGGTGCGTTGTCGATGTACTTCGGCTGCAAACTGATGGCGCCGCACGGTGGCTTGTTTGTGCTGGCGATCCCGAATGCGATCAATCATGCGTTGCTGTATCTGCTGGCGATTGTCGCGGGGAGCCTCTTGACCGCCGTTGTCTACGCGACGGTCAAACGCCCGGAAGCCGTTGAGCTGGCGCTGGAACCGGCGAAGGCCTGACCGACAACATAAATCCCCTGTAGGAGTGAGCCTGCTCGCGATAGCGGTCTGTCAGTGACATGAATGTTGGCAGATATACCGATATCGCGAGCAGGCTCACTCCTACACTGGATCTGCGGTGTGTCTGGTGTCATGTGTGTTTCATGTGAGCGTGCTTAAGTTTTCCTTTTTTCAGGGAGAACACCATGAGCGATTTCAACCCCGGTCGCCGGCGTGTCATGCAAGTCGTTGGTGCTGGTCTGCTGATGCCAAGCCTGGCGCCGGCGGTGATAGCGTCGGTCAAGGACCGTCCGCAATTGACTGATGGCGTGCAGTCCGGCGACCTGCAAGGCGACCGCGCGATGATCTGGAGCCGCAGCGATCGTCCCGCGCATATGGTGGTCGAGTGGGACACCCGCAGCCAGTTTCGCCATCCACGCCGATTGGTCTCGGCGCTCGCCGATGCCCGCAGCGACTTCACCGCCCGCGTTGAACTGACCGGGCTGCCCGCCGATCAGGCGATTTTCTATCGCGTGTATTTCAAGGACGCCCGCACCGGCGTCGCCAGCGAACCGTGGCTCGGTCACCTGCGTAGCGCACCGACGGCGCGGCGCAATATTCGTTTCGTCTGGAGCGGCGATACCGTCGGCCAGGGTTTCGGCATCAACCCGGACATCGGCGGCATGCGCATCTACGAAGCGATGCGTCTGCGTTTGCCGGACTTCTTTATCCACAGCGGCGACACCATCTACGCTGACGGCCCGGTGCCCGCGCAGCTCACCACTGAAGGCGGGCGCATCTGGCGCAACCTCACCACCGAAGCCAAGAGCAAAGTCGCGCAGACCCTCGACGACTATCGCGGCAACTACCGCTACAACCTGATGGACGAAAACATCCGCCGCTTCAACGCCGAGGTGCCGCAGATCTGGCAGTGGGACGACCATGAAGTGGTCAACAACTGGTCACCGGGCAAGCAGCTCGACGAGCGTTATCAGGAGAAAGATATCCACACCCTGGTCGGACGCGCCCGCAAGGCATGGCTGGAATATTCGCCAATGCGTTTACAGGCTGCCGACGGCGGCGGGCGGATTTATCGCAAGTTGAGTTATGGGCCGATGCTCGATGTGTTCGTGCTCGACATGCGCAGTTATCGCGGCGCCAACGACGACAACCTTGGCGCGGCGAAACCGTTTCTGGGGCGTGAGCAACTGGACTGGCTCAAGCGCGGCTTGAAGAAATCCAAAGCCCAGTGGAAGGTCATTGCCGCCGACATGCCGATCGGTCTTGGTGTGCCGGATGGCGAGGTCAGTCCAGGTGTGGCGCGTTGGGAAGCGGTGGCCAACGGTGATCCGGGACCGGCGCAGGGGCGCGAGGTGGAAATCGCCGAGTTGCTCGGATTCTTGCGTGCGCAGCAGGTGCGCAATTTTGTCTTCCTCACCGCCGACGTGCACTACTGCGCGGCGCATCACTATCACCCGGATCGCGCGGCGTTTCAGGATTTCGAGCCGTTCTGGGAGTTTGTTGCGGGGCCGCTGAATGCCGGGAGCTTTGGGCCTAATCCGCTGGATAAAACCTTTGGCCCGGAGGTGGTGTTCGAGAAGGCACCGCCGGCGCAGAACACTTCGCCGTTTGCCGGGTTTCAGTTTTTTGGCGAGGTGAATATTGAAGGGGGGAGTGGGGAGATGAGTGTGGTGTTGCGGGATTTGAATGGGGTGGCGGTTTTTGAGAAGAAGTTGCAGCCCGCTTGAAGATCAAAGGCTACCCTCACCCCAGCCCTCTCCCGGAGGGAGAGGGGGCCGACGGAGGTGTCTTGCGTCATACATCGACCTGAGAGACCGAGTTGATTATGGATTCGGTAAAGCCGTCGCAGGTCGGCGTACATCTCAAGCATCCCCCAATCAGTCCCCTCTCCCTTTGGGAGAGGGTTAGGGTGAGGGGCTCTTAATAGACATCACGCCGATAGCGGCCTTGCTCAATCAGGCGTTCGACTTCAGCGGCACCGAGAATGTCGTTAAGCACTTGATCAACCCCCGAAGCCATCCCCTGCAAGCTGCCGCAAATGTAAATCACCGCCCCCTCCGCCAGCCACTTCTTCAACTCGTCAGCCGACTCACGCAAGCGATCCTGCACATAAACCTTCTCGGCCTGATCCCGCGAAAACGCCAGATCCAGCCGCTCCAGATCGCCATTGATCAACCACTCTTCCAGCTCCGCGCGACAGAGGAAATCGTGTTGACGATTGCGCTCGCCAAACAGCAACCACTGGCGCTGTTGACCGTCGGCAATCCGCGCCTTGAGCAAGCTGCGCAGTCCTGCGATGCCGGTGCCGTTGCCCAAAAGAATCATCGGCACGGGTTCGTTCGGCAGATGGAAGCCACTGTTGCGTCGAACCCGCAAACTGATGCTGCCGCCCACCGGCGCGTGCTCGGTCAGCCAGCCAGAACCAATGCCAAGCGTGCCGTCGGCATGCTGTTCCTGACGCACGATCAACTCCAGCACACCGTCGGCGGCAATCGAGGCGATCGAGTATTCGCGCATGGCCAGCGGCACCATCGCATCGACCAGCGATTGCGCATGCAAACCGACCAGATGGGCGCGGTGCTCAGGCAATTGACGCGAAGCCAGTGCCACTTCCAGCGGCTCGTCGAGGCCGTTGATTTTCACCGTGGTCTCGCCGCGAATGCCGAGGCCGTCGAGGAAATGCTCGATGGCCCACGGGCAGTTGCGCGGCAGTACTTCGACGAGGTCGCCGGCCAGCCAACTGCTGGTGTTCGGTGCGCTCAAGCCCAACAGATAAACCGGTGAGCCGCTGCTGTCCGGGTTCATCAGTTCGCGGCGGACCAGCGTCCAGTTGTCGTAGCTCGGCGCCTGCCAAGTATCGATGGGGGCTTGCCCGGTGAGCAGGCCGAGTTGGGTTTGCCAGTGACGCAGGGCATACGGATCACCGCTGTCGACTTCCACCGGAGCGAACAATGTCTTGCCGCCGTGCTCAGCCAACCAATGGTGCAGGTGTTTGGCGAAACCGCAGAAGTGCTGATACTGACGATCGCCGAGGCCAAGCACCGAGTAATTCAGGCTGTCGAGCGTTGCCGCCTTGCTCAACACCTTGCGCTCAAATCCGCGTGCGCTGTCCGGTGCTTCGCCGTCGCCGAAGGTGCTCACGACAAACAACGCATTGTTCGATTCACGCAGATCCTGCTCGCTGACATTCGCCAATGGCTGCACCTTCACCGGCAGTCCGGCGGCCTGCAATTGCCCGGCGGTCTGCCACGCCAGTTGCTCGGCAAAACCGCTCTGGCTGGCGAAACCGATCAGCCACGCCGGAGTATCGCCGGCCGGTTGAGCGAGGCCTTTGCGTGCGTCCTTGATCTGCTTTTTCTTGCGGCGGCGGTCGAGGTAGAGCAGCCAGCCGGTGATGAAAAACAGCGGCATGCACACCGCCGCAACGGTGATGATGATCCGCCCGACCAGACCGAAGTAACTGCCGACGTGCAGCGCATAAATACTGGTCAGCAGTTGCGCCTTGAAGCTCTTGTCAGCGTAGCGGTCGACGCGTTTGACCACGCCGGTGGCCGGATCGAGGGTGATCTGGTTCAGGGCGCGATCGTGCGGCGAACTGTCGAGCAGGTAGAACACCGTCGCCGGTTGACCGGCCACAGGTGGCATACGAATGTTGTAGGCAGACAGACCCGGGCCGGCTGCGCTGTAGATGCTGCTCCACATCGCGGCGTAATCGGCGGTCGGCGCCGGACCTTCCGGCGCCGGGCCACGACCGCCGCGCACGCGTTCGTTTTGCGGGGCGTCGGAGAGCAATTTGGTCAGGCCTTTGTTGTACCACTCGTACGACCACGACAATCCGGTCAACGCCAGCAGCAGATAGACCAGCAGGCACCAGGTGCCGGCTACCGAGTGCAGATCCCAGTTGAAGGCGCGGCCCTTTTTCTTCCAGTCCAGCGTCAGCCATACGCGCCAGCTGTTCCACTGACGCGGCCAGCGCAGGTACAGGCCGGAGAGGCAGAAAAACAGCAGGATCAGCGTACAGGCGCCGGTGATGTTGCGCCCGGTATCGCCCATGGCGAGGAAACGGTGCAGTTGCAGCATCAGGCCGAAGAAGTCCTGGCCGACGGCGTTGCCCATGAATTCGCCGGTGTAGGGATCGAAATAGCGCATCTCACCGCGACGCTCGCCTTTGGGCGGCGTGAAGAAGACGCGAGCCGCGTTGCCGCTGTCGGTTTCGACCCAGAGCATCGAAACCTTCTTGCCCGACGTGGCTTCGATGCGCTCGACCAGTTCGACCGGCGGCAAGACACCGGCGACCTGTTTTTCTACTTGCAGGACGGACGGGTTCAGCGCCCGCAGGATTTCGTCCTGAAACGAATAGGCCGCGCCGGTGATGCCCATCAACGCCAGCACCAGGCCTGCGGTGATGCCAAAAAACCAGTGCAACTGGAACAGGGTTTTCTTCAACACGTCACTCGCCGTCCGTTCGGAAATTGTCTTCACGGCGCGCATTATGCCGTGGGTTATCGAGAAGCGTTCTTTCTTACGCACAAAAGCCCCGTTCAATTGAATGAACGGGGCCAAGCCTTGCGGCGTATTCCCTGTAGGAGTGAGCCTGCTCGCGATAGCGGTGTGTCATTCAATCAATTTGCTGACTGACACAACCCCATCGCGAGCAGGCTCACTCCTACAGTTTCCAATATCGGTCAGAAGTGGAAGTTGGTGCTCAACAGTGCCGTACGGCCCGCCGCCTGGTTGGCGAAGTGGGTCGAGAAGGCTTTGTCGTAATAGGTTTCGTTGGTCAGGTTCTGCACGTTGAGTTGCAGGTCGACGTTCTTGGTCAGCTTGTACGCCGCCATTGCGTCGTAGCGAACATACGAGTCAACCATGGTGGTGTTGGCCACGCTGCCGTACACGTCGTCGACGTAGAACGCACCGCCACCGATGGTCAGCTTCGGCGTGACCTGGTAAGTGGTCCACAGGCTGGCACTGTTTTTCGGCGTGTTAGGCAGTTCGTTACCATCGTTGGCCTTGCCCATCGGGCCGCCGTCGATTTGTTCGCTGTCCATGAAGGCGTAACCGGCGAACACTTGCCACTTGTCGGTGATCTTGCCGCTGGCCGACAGCTCGACACCTTGCACACGGGTCTTGCCGGCGTTTTCGTACGAGGTGGTGTCGACTTGCACACGAGCGTTTTCTTTCTCGGTGCGGAAGATGTCAGCGGTCAGCGACAGGCGATCATTGAGCAGATCCCACTTGGTGCCGATTTCATAGTTCTTGGTGGTTTCCGGCTCCATGTCGCTGCTCAGCAGATTACCGCTGCGATCCGGGGTGCCGCCCAACGGGTTGCCTTCCTGACCTTCGCCCAAGGTGTTGCCCGGTGGCGTGGCCGAGGTGGCGTAGGAGGCGTAAATGCTGCCGTTTTCCGCAGGCTTGTAGACGACGCCGAACTGACCGGTGACGAACTCGCTGGTGTCATCACCCTTGGTCGTGGTGGTGCCAGCGGCGTTGTAGGACTTGTAGTCGGTGTCGAAGTGGTCGTAACGCAGACCCATGTTCACCAGCCACTGCTCGTTCAGTTCCAGGGTGTCGAACACATACAGTGCGTAGGTGTTGGCCTGGGTGTCGGTGCCAGCGTAGTTGCGCGAGATTGCGCCGTTCCACGGATCGTTCGGGTTCGGGTTCGACAGCGAGGTGCAGTTGTAGCCACTCGAAGCGCCGACCATCGATGGGGTGCAGTTAGTGCTGGAGTTGCCCGGTGTGCGCGGCGTGGTGTCGGTGTTGACGTTATACGAGGACTTCTGGCTTTCCTCACGGGTGTATTCAACGCCGGTGGAGAAGCTGTTCTTGAAGCCGGCGACGTAGAAGTTACCGAACAGGTCGGTCTGGTTGGTGGTGGTCTCGGTGTTGCTCACCCGCGTATTCGCCCGACGCCATACCGTGCCGTTGTTGACGTTGCCCTTGCTGTCGTCCGGCTGGGTCAGGATGTAATCCTGCATGCTGGTGCCGTGACGCAGGGTGTTCTTGATCGTCAGCGAGTCGCTCAGGTCATGCTCGATGGCGAAGGTCGCGGTGTCGGTGCGGCCCTTGCGGAAGTCGCGATCCAGGCCGTAGAAATTGCTGTGGTCACCACCGGCGTATGGCTTGTCCGGATTGGACTTGGTGCGTGCAGCGGAGCCGCCGGCAGGAATGGTGTACGGCACGCCCGAATCCGGGGTGTCGTTGCTTTCGAGATGGTAATAATCGAGGTTGACGCGGGTGTCGGTGCCCAGGCCAAACGCCAGGGACGGGGCGATACCCCAACGGTCGTAGTCGACCTTGTCGCGACCGGCGACATTGCTCTCGTGGCTCATCAGGTTCAGACGGCCAGCAGCGGTGTCGCTGAACTGGTAGTTGCCGTCGAGGGTGTAACGCTGGGTCTGGTCGGAGCCCCAGGTGAAACCACCGTCGAACGAGTTGCCCAAGTGCGCTTTCTTGCTCACCAGGTTGATGCTGCCGCCTGCCGCGCCGCGACCGCCAATGGCGGAGTTCGGGCCCTTGCTGACTTCAATGTTTTCCACGGCGAAGATCTCGCGGCTCTGCGAACCGGTGTCGCGCACGCCGTCGAGGTAGGTGTCGCCCTGGGCGTCGAAACCGCGAATGAACGGACGGTCGCCCTGGGGGTTGCCGCCTTCACCGGCGCCGAAGGTGATGCCGGGCACGGTGCGCAGTGCGTCCTGCATGTTCAGGGCGCCGGTGTCTTTCAGAACCTGTTGCGGAATAACGGTGACCGAGCGCGGCGTGTCGACCAGCGGCGCGGTGTACTTGGGCGAGGAGGCTTTTTCGACCTGGTAGGACGTAGAGTCCTGCGCTTCGCCGGTGATGGCGGTGGCGTCCAGGGCGATGGCATTGCCGGCGGCTTTGCTGTCGGTTTTTTCAGCGGCGAACACCATCTGGCCAGCGGAGCCGGCGGTGATTGCCACACCGATTGCAGAGGCGAGCAGACGTGGTGAACTGACCGGTAATTGTGCGTGTTGACGTGCCATTTTTATTCCCCTCCCCAAGGATTTGAGGCGGCGGAATATAGGTTAAACAAGTATTCGTATCAATTGCGAAATATTGTTATTCGCACTGAATTTACATTCTTTACAATTTAACCTTACGGTTTTTGCCAGTTCATTCGTCTCTCGGGTTTTACACGGTCAATAAGAATCAATACCATTGCCGCCTCTTTGCCATCAGGTGACATCGCCATGCTGCTGCACATCCCCGGACTGTTCGCAAAAGACGAAGTGCAGCGCATTCGTGACGCGCTGGAGCAGGCCGATTGGGCCGATGGCAAGATCACCGCCGGCTTTCAGTCAGCGAAGGCCAAGCACAATCTGCAATTGCCTGAAGGTCATCCGTTGGCCAAGGAAATCGGCGCGGCGATGCTGGAACGGCTGTGGAAAAATCCGTTGTTCATGTCCGCCGCGTTGCCGCACAAAGTCTTCCCGCCGTTGGTGAACTGTTACACCGCCGGTGGCAGCTTCGATTTCCACATCGACAACGCCGTGCGCCAGCCCAAGGGCAGTATCGAGCGGGTGCGCACCGATTTGTCGGCGACGCTGTTCTTTAGCGAACCGGAGGATTACGACGGCGGCGAGCTGGAAATCCAGGACACTTACGGTACGCAGCGGGTGAAGTTGCCGGCTGGTGACATGGTTTTGTATCCCGGCACCAGCCTGCACAAGGTCAACGCGGTCACTCGCGGTGCGCGTTATGCGTCGTTCTTCTGGACGCAAAGTCTGGTGCGCGAAGACAGTCAGCGCGCGTTGCTGTTCGAGATGGACGGCGCGATTCAGCAGCTCACCAGCGACATGCCTGATCATCCTTCGCTGATCCGCCTCACCGGCACCTATCACAACCTGCTGCGGCGTTGGGTTGAGGTATGACTTTTCAAATACGTCGCGAGGAAATCCTCAGCGGCGAACAACTCAGCGCCATGCTCGCCGAAAGTCCTGCCCGTGCCGCGCAAGCGATTTTGCTCGCGGCGGGTCAGGGCGAGGTTGAAGCGCAAGCGCTGCTAGGCCAGATCCTGCTGGATGGCCAGGGAATCGCATAGGATCAAGCGCTGGCGCTGCGCTGGTTCGGCATCGCCGCCGGACGCGGGCATCTGATGGCGCGCAACATGCTCGGGCGTTGTCATGAGCATGGTTGGGGTTGTTCGGCAAATGCGGCGATTGCCGCGCAGCACTATCGGATTGCGGCGGAGGCCGGACTGGATTGGGCGATGTACAACCTCGCCAATCTGCTGGCGACCGGGCGGGGAGTGGAGGTGGATCATCTGCAGGCGCTGGCGCTGTATCGCCGCGCGGCTGAACTGGGCCATGCGAAATCGATGAATCTGCTGGGGCGGTATCTGGAAGAAGGGCTGGTGTGCCCGGCGGATCCGACGGCGGCGCGTGAGTGGTATCGGCGCTCGGCGGAGGGTGGGGATTTTCGTGGGCAGTTCAGTTTCGCTGCAGTTTTAGCGGATGAGGGGCGGATTGATGAGGCGGTCGATTGGCTTGAGAAAGCTTTGGCCGGCGGTAATCCGAATTTTCTGCGGGTGGCGAGTCAGACGCTGTCAGGTGCGACAGATCCCAGGGTTCAGGGGATGGCTGCTCGGTTCGCGCTTCGATGCACAGACTTGCAGCGCGTCTGAACTCGCAAGCCCTCACCCTAACCCTCTCCCGGAGGGAGAGGGGACTGACCGGGGGATATTGAAGAGTTACGCCGACCTGAAAGTGCTTTGCCGAATCCATAATCGACACGGTCTCTCCGGTCGGTGAATGACGCTTTACACCTCGGTCGGCTCCCTCTCCTTTGGGAGAGGGCTGGGGTGAGGGATCTCGGTCTCAAGTACCCCGCAAAACATCAAGCCGAACGCACAGGCACAAAAAAGCCCATGACACGTCATGGGCTTTTTGCATTACGGCTTCAGCGCTTACACGTAAAACGACTTCAACGGCGGAAAGCCATTGAACTCAACCGCGCTGTAACTGGTGGTGTATGCACCGGTCGACAACCAGTACAGACGATCACCGATCGCCAGGTTCAGCGGCAGACCGTACTTGTAGTTCTCGTACATGATGTCGGCGCTATCGCAAGTCGGTCCGGCGATGACGACTTCTTCCATCTCGCCTTTCTTCTCGGTCCAGATCGGGAACTTGATCGCTTCGTCCATGGTTTCGATCAGGCCGGAGAACTTGCCGACATCGGTATAAACCCAACGTTCAACAGCGGTGCGCGACTTGCGTGCAACCAGCACCACTTCGCTGACCAGAATACCGGCGTTGGCGATCAGCGAACGGCCCGGCTCAAGAATGATTTCCGGCAGATCATCACCGAAGTCTTCCTTCAGGAAGCGGATGATTTCTTCGGCGTAGGTTTCCAGGCTGTTGGTGCGGGTGATGTAGTTGGCCGGGAAGCCACCGCCCATGTTGATCAGCTTGAGGTGGATGCCGTCTTCTTCTTTCAAGCGCTCGAAGATCACTTTGACCTTGGCGATCGCCGCATCCCAAACGCTGATGTCGCGCTGTTGCGAACCGACATGGAACGAGATGCCATAAGGCACCAGGCCGAGGTCACGAGCAAGGATCAGCAGGTCCATGGCCATGTCGGTCTGGCAGCCGAATTTGCGCGACAGAGGCCAGTCAGCCGTGGTCGAGCCTTCGGTGAGGATGCGCACATAGACTTTCGAGCCCGGTGCAGCCTTGGCGATGTTGCGCAGGTCGGCTTCGGAGTCGGTGGAGAACAGACGCACGCCCTTCTCGTAGAAGTAGCGGATGTCCTTGGATTTCTTGATGGTGTTGCCGTAGCTGATACGGTCGGCGCTGACGCCACGATCCATTACCTTGTCCAGTTCGTAGATCGAGGCGATGTCGAAGCTCGAACCTTTTTCTTTGAGCAGGTCGATGATCTCGACGGCCGGGTTGGCCTTGACCGCGTAGTAGACCTTGGCGAATTCGAAACCGGCGCGCAGGTCATCGTAGGCCTGGGCGATCATCGCGGTGTCGATCACCACGAACGGGGTTTCCTGTTTGTCGGCGAACGCCTTCATTTTGTCGAATGTAGCGCGCGCGAAATAGTCTTCGACCTGGATCGACATGCTGGGAACTCCTACTGGCAAACTAAGTTAATCAATGGGTGCAAATGAACGCCCTCCGTATCCCCACTTTGGTTCGCCTACTTCCCAAGGCATGTCGCCGAAAGCAAAAAGGCCATGGGATGTGCAGCTTTCCCTTGGCCTTGCTGTCTCGTCGTCAGTACTTGAGCCGGATGGATCGTTTCCAGCATGGACGTTCGGCGCGAACTTTAGGGCGTGAGGGGCGTGAGATCAACTAAAAATGTCGCGTTTTTGCACGCTTCTGACGTGCGTCGCGTTCATCACTCTTTGTAGCCGACCGAGATGACGGGCAGATGTTCCCCGAGAATTTTCAAGTGTTAAAAATACCTGCACGTTCGCGGATTATGTCGGCGAAGTCGTGGGTAAGTGTGATGGGCGCAACATCGGCGACGTTGGCGGCGAGAGGGGCGTATGGAGGGGGTTTTAGTTGTTTCAGAAGCGCTTGTTGGTGTGTTCTCTGAGTGACGTGTGTTGAGATTCTTTTCCAGCTGGCGAATGAAGAAAAAATCACGCAGATCCTGTGGGAGCGAGCCTGCTCGCGAAGGCATTTTCACAACCAACATCATAGTTGACTGATATTGCGCTTTCGCGAGCAGGCTCGCTCCCACAGGTTTCGTGTTTTATGCGACTACGGCCTCAGCTGGCGAGACGATGCTGGTCTTGCCGCCGCGAGATTTGCCGGAGCTCAGATACTCGGCAATCGACTCCTGCGTGACCTCACCGAGGAACACCCGCTCGGCGTCCATCACCGGCAACCACGAGCGGTTGAATTCATACATGCGCGACAGCAGGATGCGTAGATGCTCGTCGTACGCCGCCGTGGCGTTGAACTCACGCAGGAACTGCGCGCAAGTACCGGTCTGGCGATGCAGATCACGACGACGCACATAGCCCAACGCCTTGTTCTCGGCACAGGTGACCACGACATAGCGACGGTCATGCTCGTCCATCAATTCCAGCGCATCGGCCACTGGCGTTTCCGGGCTCACCGACGGCGCGTTGTCCGCCGCATCTTCGGCCTTCACCAGCAGCAGGCGTTTGAGCGTGCTGTCCTGGCCGACGAAGTTGCTGACAAAGTCGTCCGCCGGGTGCGCGAGCAGCGTGTCCGGATGATCGATCTGCAGCAGTTTGCCGGCGCGGAAAATCGCGATCTTGTCGCCGAGTTTGATCGCTTCGTCGATGTCGTGGCTGACCATGATCACGGTCTTGTTCAGCGCACGCTGCATTTCGAAGAATTCGTTCTGGATCATCTCGCGGTTGATCGGGTCGACCGCACCGAACGGCTCGTCCATCAGCAGCAGCGGCGCATCGGCGGCCAGTGCGCGGATCACGCCGATGCGCTGTTGCTGGCCACCGGACAGTTCGCGCGGATAGCGATGCAGATACTGCTTGGGCTCCAGCTTGATCATGCTCATCAACTCGCGGGCGCGGTCGTGGCATTTCTGTTTGTCCCAGCCGAGCAGTTTCGGCACGACGACGATGTTCTCTTCGATGGTCATGTTCGGGAACAGACCGATCTGCTGGATCACGTAGCCGATGTTGCGACGCAGGGTCACTTCGTCGAGATCGGTGGTGTCTTCGCCATTGATGAGGATCTTACCCGAGGTCGGTTTGATCAGGCGGTTGATCATTTTCAGCGTGGTGCTTTTGCCGCAACCCGATGGCCCGAGGAACACACAGATTTCGCCTTCATTGACGGTCAGGCTTACCGAGTCCACGGCTTTGACATCTTTGCCGTTGCTTTGGAAAGTTTTGCTGAGGTTTTGAAGTTCGATCATTTGAGCAGTCCTTTTGGAGTCAACGAGCGTTGCAGCCATTGGAGAAACAGGTCAGCGAAAATGGCCAGAAGACTGACCAGCAGTGCGCCAACGATCAGCATCGACATGTCACTGCGGCTGATGGAAGCGAGGATCAATACACCGAGGCCGCCGGCGCCGATGGTCGCGGCGATGGTCATCACCCCGATGTTCATCACCACGGCGGTGCGCACGCCAGCGAGGATCACCGGCACGGCGATCGGCAACTCGACCATGCGCAGGCGCTGGCCGAAGGTCATGCCGATGCCGCGCGCGGCTTCACGGATGCCCGGTTCCACACCAGTGAGGGCGAGGTAGGTGTTGCGCATGATCGGCAGCAGTGAATAAAGGAACACCGCGGTGATCGCCGGCATCGGGCCGAGGCCCTGGCCGAACTTGGAGTAGAACGGCAGCAGCAGACCGAACAGGGCAATCGACGGCACGGTCAGCAGCACGGTGGCGCTGGCTTGCAAGGGACCGGCGAGGGTCGGAAAGCGTGTCATCAGAATGCCCAGCGGCACGCCAACGACAATCGCCAGGGTCACGGCAATACCGACGAGGGTGATGTGCTGCCAGGTCAGGTGCATCACCTGCTGCCAGTCGAGATGGGAAAAGGCGTTCAGGAATTCCATGACTTCTCCTCTCTTAATTCAGCGGATGTTGGCGCAGGAAATCGGCGGCAACTTTCGATGGGCTTTCGTGATCGACGTCGACCCGCGCGTTGAGCTGGCGCATGGTTTCGTCATCGAACAGTTCGGCCAGTGGCTTGAGCTGTTCGGCCAGTTGCGGGTGCTTGTCGAGATAAGCCTGACGCACCACCGGCGCGGCGGTGTAGTCGGGGAAGTAATGCTTGTCGTCTTCCAGCAACTTCAGGCCGAAGGCGTTGAGGCGACCGTCGGTGGTGTAGACCAGACCGGCGAACACCTGACCGTTGCGCAGCGCCGTATAAACCAGCCCGGCATCCATCTGGCGGATGTTCTTGCGGCTCAGGTTCATGCCGTAGAGATCGACCATGCCGATCAGACCATCGGAGCGGTTGGCGAACTCGGTATCCAGCGCCACCAGATGATTGGTCTTGGCTTCGGCGCGCAGCACTTCGTTCAACTGGCTGATGTTGTTGATCTGCGGATATTCCTCGGCGACCTTTTTAGGGAGGGCGAGGGCGTAGGTGTTGCTGAATTTCGACGGGGTCAGCCAGACCAGGCCTTTTTTCGCGTCGAGTTCTTTCACCCGTGCGTAGGACTGGGCGCTGTCGAGTTTCTCGGTGACATGGTTGTAGGCCACCAGCGACACGCCGGTGTATTCCCAGAGCATGTCCAGCTGCCCGCTTTCGTGGGCGCTGCGGGCGAGGTTGCTGCCCAGACCACCGGTGATCTGCGCGTCGTAGCCTTTGCTGCGCAGGTATTGCGCGGTGATTTCGGCAAGCAGGGTCTGCTCGGTGAAGACCCGGGCGCCGAGGCGGATCAGCGGTTTTTCAGCGGCTTGCGCTACTCCTGCGAACAGCAGGATGCAGCCCAGAATCAAACTAAATCGTTTCATAGGTATTCCTTCGCAAAAGCCTTAAGACGGGCGCAAACCGCGTTCCAGCCAGAGACGGCTGGCGAGGGTGACGACGCCATCGAGCAGCAAGGCCAGCAGCGCGGTGCACGCGGCGCCGAGCAGCAGTTGCGGCTGATTGTTCAGGGCGATGCCAGGGAAGATCAGGCTGCCGAGGCTGTTGGCGCCGATCAGGAACGCCAGTGGCGCGGTGCCGACATTGATCGCCAAAGCCACGCGCACACCACCGACGATGATCGGCACAGCGTTGGGCAATTCGACTTTCCACAGCACTTGGCGCGGGGTCATGCCGATGCCGACGGCCGCTTCTTTCAGCGAGCCTTGGACATTTTTCAGGCCTTCGTAGGTGTTGCGCACAATCGGCAACAAGGAGGCGAGGAACAAAGCGAAGATCGCCGGGCCACTGCCGATGCCGAGGACGCCCAAGGCAATCGCGAGCACGGCCAGCGGAGGCACGGTGTTACCGATATTGAAGATTTGCATGAAGCGTTCAGCGCGGCCGACCATGGTCGGGCGACTGAGGAAGATGCCAGCGGGGATGCCCACGACAAGGGCGGCCAGCATTGAAGCGAGGACGAGAATCAGATGAGCTTGCAGGTAAAACAACAAATCGTCGCGGTAGTGTTCGATCGTGTTGATGCCGATCCAGTGGACCAGCAGGGCCAGGAGCGCGATCACCACCGCACCTCCCATCAGCCCTTTGCCATAGCGGATAGCCACAGGCGGACTCCTTTTTTTGTAGTCGGCGAACGCTCTCCCGTGTGGCATGCCATACATGGCTGCCGGGAATAAACGTTCGCGAGAAGCAGCTCCCTCAGCACCGGCAAAAAGCGGTCTGAAAGCGAGCCATGAGCGCAGCCTCGTCAGGCTAACTTGCTGATTTTTCAGCCCCTGACGAAAATTCGTAACAGGGGATGGACGTCTCCGTGCTTTAAAAGGTTCCCATCTGCGGCAGCATTTGGCCACCCTTAATGTGCTCAACGGTTCGGTTATTGCATCGAGTTGGGCTATAATCGCGGCCCTTTTTTGAATCACCGCCAGGCGATTTCCCATGACCAACCAGGCCGCCGAAGTCGCGAAACGCCGCACTTTCGCCATTATTTCCCACCCCGATGCCGGTAAAACCACGATCACCGAAAAGCTCCTGTTGATGGGCAAGGCGATTGCAGTGGCCGGTACGGTGAAATCCCGTAAATCCGATCGCCATGCGACATCCGACTGGATGGAGATGGAGAAACAGCGGGGTATTTCCATTACCACGTCGGTCATGCAGTTCCCGTATCGCGAACACATGATCAACCTGCTCGACACCCCGGGCCACGAAGACTTCTCCGAAGATACCTACCGCACCCTGACCGCGGTCGACTCGGCATTGATGGTCCTCGACGGCGGTAAAGGTGTCGAGCCACGGACGATTGCGCTGATGGACGTCTGCCGTCTGCGTGACACGCCGATCGTCAGCTTCATCAACAAACTCGACCGTGACATTCGCGACCCGATCGAACTGCTCGACGAGATCGAAGCCGTGCTGAAGATCAAAGCGGCGCCGATCACCTGGCCGATCGGTTGCTACCGCGACTTCAAGGGCGTGTATCACCTGGCCGACGACTACATCATTGTCTACACCGCCGGTCACGGTCACGAACGCACCGAAACCAAGATCATCGAGAAGCTCGACTCCGACGAAGCCCGCGCGCATTTGGGCGACGAGTACGACCGCTTCATCGAACAGCTGGAACTGGTTCAGGGCGCCTGCCACGAATTCAATCAGCAGGAATTCCTCGACGGTCAGCTGACCCCGGTGTTCTTCGGTACTGCTTTGGGCAACTTTGGCGTTGATCACGTCCTCGACGCTGTCGTTGATTGGGCGCCGCGTCCGCTGGCCCGTGTGGCCAACGAGCGTACCGTCGAGCCGGTCGAAGAGAAGTTCTCCGGCTTCATCTTCAAGATCCAGGCGAACATGGACCCGAAACACCGCGACCGCATCGCCTTCATGCGTATCTGCTCCGGCAAGTACGAGAAAGGCATGAAGATGCGCCACGTGCGTACCGGCAAGGACGTGCGCATCGGCGACGCCCTGACGTTCTTCTCCTCCGAGCGTGAGCAGCTTGAAGAAGCCTTTGCCGGCGACATCATCGGTCTGCACAACCACGGCACGATCCAGATCGGCGACACCTTCAGTGAAGGTGAAACCCTGGGCTTTACCGGTATCCCGCACTTTGCGCCGGAGCTGTTCCGTCGTGTGCGTCTGCGTGATCCGCTGAAGTCCAAGCAGTTGCGTCAGGGTCTGCAGCAGTTGGCCGAAGAGGGTGCGACGCAGGTGTTCTTCCCGGAGCGCAGCAACGACATCATTCTTGGCGCCGTCGGTGTGCTGCAGTTCGATGTGGTCGCCAGCCGTTTGAAGGAGGAATACAAGGTTGAGTGCTCGTACGAGCCGATTACTGTGTACTCCGCGCGCTGGATTGAATGCGGCGACAAGAAGAAGCTTGAGGAGTTTTCCAACAAGGCTGTGGAGAACCTGGCGGTCGATGGCGGTGGTCACCTGACCTATCTTGCGCCGACGCGGGTTAATCTGGCGTTGATGGAAGAGCGTTGGCCGGATGTGAAATTCCGTGCGACGCGTGAGCATCACTAAGCTCTGAGCTGGTTTGTTCGAAAGCCCCTGAGGTGTAGGCCTTGGGGGCTTTTTTTTTGCCTGTTGGTTTTGGCGGCTTTGTTCCGCTACCTCAGAGAGCAGGTCTTCATCGGCGTTCCAAAGAGGAGCTTTCGACTTTGAAGTTGGCATGGAAACAAAAACTAAAGCAGCCAAACGGGCATTTAATTTAGTGCCTTCTGCATATTTAAAATGAGATGTCAACTGTCAGGTCTTACAGTGGCGCTGATACGGTGTAGCGCTTATAAGCATCGAGGGTATACCCCTGAAACTATCCGGAGAAGCACCATGAAAGTCACTACGTCTAACAGTAATGAACTACCTCCGCATCTTAAACCAATTGGTCATATGGAATTCAAGATCGATGGAGTTGCATACAATCCAGTAGTAGGCTCGGGCTGGTTTGTAATCAACCCAAATGGTCGAGGCCAGGTGGGCGGGGGAACTCGAAATAAGGATTCTGTTTATTTTGAGTTCGATGATATTGAAAAAAGTCAAGATGTCGAGGGTGCGTTTGGTACAGATCGGAAGTTCCATGCGTTTTTCAATCCTCACGATGATTGGGAGACATGGGAAGCGGTGTCGGGCAATTACAAAGGCTTGATTAATTTGGAAGAGCGTGTGGTTAAAATGGACTTTGAATTTACTGCAAAGTCCCCGACATCCGAACGGCAACGCAAAATAACAGCGTTAATGAAATTCAGGTTTGACGGGCCCGAGGACAAATCATCCGAGCGAAATTTTCGTCATAAGAAATAATCAATGAAAGAAACTCATCGGTTTTGTTCCTGCGGCTTAGTGTGTTCAGCCGCAGGCTTATATGAGGGCATCAGCGTTGGGTATTTACCGTTAACAATACATACGTCTGGACCCGTTCGCAGGTTCTTTAATCCGACGAAACTCCTGGCAGTTTCTTGCGGTTTGCTTGATTAAACTTCTTCCCGCTGTGTTTGGCTGCGCCAAACGGTCGCTGCGCTCCCACCCCCGGATCAATCCCTCCACTCAGCCTTCCGACGTCGCCCTACAGATCAAGAGCTGCAGCCGAGCTAACGCTCATCCTGTTGAGTGGTGAAGAGCACGGCGTGGTCGGCTTTGGATTTGTGGTGAATTTTCCCCTCACCCCAGCCCTCTCCCGAGGGAGAGGGAGCCGATTTGTGGGCATTCAAAATCTCAGTTCAACTCGGTATCCCAAGTCGGCGTATCTCTTCCAGTCCACGCGGTCAGTCCCCTCTCCCTCCGGGAGAGGGCTAGGGTGAGGGTGCTTTTGATCTGTTTCAGAATCTGAGTTCTGACTCGGTATTTCACGTCGGCGTAGCTCGCGCAAACACCTCGGTCAGTCCCCTCTCCCTCCGGGAGAGGGTTAGGGTGAGGGGCTTTTGATCTTCGGCACGGGTTTATCGCAAGCAATGGCTGTAGGACGACTCGGTTTTTCGCGATCTCGATGCACTTGAACGCGACAACCCGCCTGCTGGCCGTTAGTGTTCCAGCTCCACGCAAGTCGCTTTGAGAGGTCAATGGAATGACGAGTCGCCTGACTCACTTGCTACGACTGAACGGCTATTTCAGCGTGATGGCCTGGGTGCTCGCGGCGCTGTTGTTCATCAATCGCCTGAGCAGCATGGTCAAGCTGTTCATGGCGCTGTATCTGCGTCAGGAGCTGGGCCTGGCGATCGAGACGGTTGGCTGGTTGTTGTCGGCGTACGGCGCGGGGTTGCTGGTCGGGTCGATGCTCGGTGGCTGGCTCAGTGATCATGTGCGCACGGCACGGCTGACGGCGGCGTTGTTCTTTGTTTCGGTGTGGGTGCTGATTCTGCTGGGGCTGGTGACGCAGGTGTCGTTGCTGGCGGCATTGCTGTTGCTCAGCGGGGGCATCGACGGGGCTATTCGCACGCTGCATCAGCGGCTGATCATGGAATATTGCGAGGTGGCGCAGCGCTCGCGTGCGCAGGCGTTGAGTCGGGTTGCGCGCAACCTTGGGATGGCCGCCGCCGGTGTGGCGGGCGGGGTTTTGGCGCAGGCTGATTTTCGCTGGGTATTTTTCGGCAGTGCGGCAATGACGTTGCTGGCCTTGATGTGGTTTGTCCGCACTACGTGGCGTCGACCGGTGCTGATCAATGACGAAAAGTCCACGGACGACGCAGGTTCCGGGGTGCCGCATCGCGACAAACCGTTCCTCTGGTTGCTGGCGGCGACGGCCGTGCTTGGCATCGCGTTCGACACGGTCTACAGCACGCTGGGCAATTATCTGCGTGATTACTACCACCTGAGCACTGAGGCCATCGGTTGGCAGTTCGGCCTCAATGCGTTGTTGGTGATCGCCCTGCAGATTCCGCTGTCGCATTGGGGCGAGCGCTGGGGCATGCGTCGACAAATGCTGCTCGGCAGTGTGTTGCTGGCCTGCGGGCTCGGCATGTTGCCGTTCGGTTCCGGGCTGTTTTACGTCTGCGTGTCGACGCTGATCTGGACCTTGGGCGAGGCCTTTTTCATGCCGCCGCTGAATGTGCTGGCCATGCACTTTGCCCAGGGCGGCAAAAGCGGTCAGTACTTCGGCCTGTTCTTTATGAGCTGGAGCGCGAGTGCGCTGTTGTCACCGGTACTCAGTGGCCAGTTGTACGGTCAATTCGGTGGCCACAGTGTGTGGCTGGCGAGTGCGCTGATGGTGTTGATTTCCATCCCGCTGACTTGGCAGGCCACGCGCCTGCGCCCGGTCGCTTAGCTGATCCGGCGATTGGCGTTATTCGAAAGCAATCTGTCTGTCGAGGGCATTTCTGCGTGCTCGTTAGCGTCCTATCTGGTGAACCCGATGGATTGGAACTAGATTTCACACAGCGCCAGTCAGGCACAAATGTCTCACCTGAAAATGGATGGAGTCGGCTATGAAAAGCAGGTTGCTACGGGTTTTATTGCTGTTGAAAGTGATGGTCATGCTGTCCCTCGGCACCGCGACGGCCTGGGCCGAGTGCGAGGATCACGATTCTCAGGCGTTCAACGGGCAGGTCGGGCATAGCGGTTTGATGCTTGCCAAGTCCGAGTCCGAGCCGGGCGATCAGGGGCAGGGTGGCAGCGCCGATGATGACGACTCGACCACTGATGAACCGGACGACGAAGGCGATAGCCAGACGTAAATCGCAGGCAAAAGAAAACCCCTTCTGCCTCGACTGATGCGCAATCGGGGTGGAAGGGGTTTGGTTAACTCAGGAATAACTCACATCCCCTGTGGGAGCGAGCCTGCTCGCGAAGGCGTCATCTCAGTCAACATTAATGGTGACTGATTCACCGCTTTCGCGAGCAGGCTCGCTCCCACATTGTTTCAGGGCGGTTTTTAGGCCGCGCCATCAAGGAACTGCTCGGCGTAGTGGCAGGCCACCTGTCGGCTGTCGAGCTGACGCAAGGCCGGCTCTTCGCTGCTGCAACGCTCGGTCGCGTACGGGCAGCGCTTGTGGAAAGCGCAGCCCGGCGGCGGGTTCAGCGGGTTAGGCAGTTCGCCGACGATCTTGATTTTCGGCTTGTTCGGGTCCGGGTGAATGGTCGGGGTCGCCGACAGCAGCGCCTGGGTGTAGGGGTGCAACGGACGCTCGTAAATGTCGTTCTTCGGACCCAGTTCCACCGGGCGACCGAGGTACATCACCATCACGTCATCGGCCACGTGTTGCACCACCGCCAAGTTGTGCGAGATGAACACGTACGCGGTGTTGAACTCCTGCTGCAGATCCATGAACAGGTTGAGCACCTGCGCCTGAATCGACACGTCCAATGCCGAAGTCGGTTCATCCGCCACCAGCACTTTCGGTTGCAGCATCATCGCCCGGGCCAGGGCGATACGCTGACGCTGACCGCCGGAGAACATGTGCGGATAGCGCTGATAGTGCTCAGGGCGCAAGCCGACCTGCTTCATCATCGCCTGGACTTTCTCGCGACGCTCGGCGGCGGAGAGATTGGTGTTGATCAGCAGCGGCTCGCCGAGCTGGTCACCGACTTTCTGCCGTGGGTTCAACGAGGCGTATGGGCTTTGGAAGACCATCTGCACGTCTTTGCGCAGTTGCTTGCGCTGGGCCTTGTCGGCGCCGGCGACTTCCTGGCCGGCGATTTTCAGCGAGCCGGAGGACGGATCTTCAATCAGTGTCAACGCACGGGCGAGGGTGGATTTGCCGCAGCCCGATTCGCCGACAACAGCGAGAGTCTTGCCGGCTTCCAGTTCGAACGACACGCCGTTCAGTGCGCGCACGGTCGCATGGCCCTTGAACAGGCCACGGGAGACTTCGTAGTGACGGGTCAGGTCGCGGGCGGTAAGTACGACGGCCATTACGCCACCTCCTGGTTCAGCGGGAAGAAGCAGCGGGCGAGGCTGTGGCTTTTCGGATCAAGGCCTGGACGCTGCGCGCGGCAGCTGTCCTGCACGTATGGGCAGCGCGGCGACAGCAGGCAACCCTGCGGACGGTCGTAGCGGCCCGGAACGATACCCGGCAGGGTCGACAGGCGTGAGGCGCCGAGGCTGTGCTCGGGAATCGCCTTGAGCAGCGCTTCGCTGTACGGGTGCGCCGGGATGTCGAACAGTTGCGGCACCTGCCCGACTTCAACGGCTTGCCCGGCGTACATCACGCAGACGCGCTGGGCGGTTTCTGCCACGACGGCGAGGTCGTGAGTGATCAGCACCAGGCCCATGTTCTGTTCTTTCTGCAACGCCAGCAGCAGATCCATGATCTGCGCCTGAATCGTCACGTCCAGAGCCGTGGTCGGTTCGTCGGCGATCAGCAGTTTCGGTTCGCCGGCAATTGCCATGGCGATCGCAACGCGTTGGCTCATACCGCCGGACAGTTGGTGCGGGTAGGCGTCCATACGGCTGGCGGCGCCCGGAATTTCAACTTTTTCCAGCAGCTCGATCGCACGTTTGCGCGCTTGCTTGCCGGACATTTTCAGGTGCAGACGCAGCACTTCTTCGATCTGGAAACCGACGGTGTAGCTCGGGTTCAGCGCGGTCATCGGATCCTGAAACACCATCGACAGGTCTTTGCCGACGATCTGCCGACGCTGACGGTTGCTCAGTTTGAGCATGTCTTTGCCGTCAAAGCTGAGCGAGTCGGCGGTGACGATGCCGGGGTGCTCGATCAGGCCCATCAGCGCCATCATGGTCACGGATTTGCCCGAACCCGACTCGCCAACGATGGCCAGTACTTCGCCTTTGTCGACTTTCAGGTCGAGGCCATCGACTACCGGGGTCGCGGTCTTGTCGCCGAAGCGAACGTTGAGATTCTTGATTTCTAGCAGTGACATGGGAATCTCCTCAGGCGGCGTTCTTGAGTTTCGGGTCGAGCGCATCGCGCAGACCGTCGCCCATCAAGTTGATTGCCAGCACGCTGAGCAAAATGGTCAAACCAGGCAGACTGACTACCCACCAGGCGCGTTCGATGTAGTCGCGGGCCGAGGCCAGCATGGTGCCCCACTCAGGGGTTGGCGGTTGTACGCCAAGGCCGAGGAAGCCCAGTGCGGCGGCATCGAGAATCGCCGAGGAGAAGCTCAAGGTCGCTTGAACAATCAGCGGCGCCATGCAGTTCGGCAGCACGGTGATGAACATCAGACGTGGCAGACCGGCACCGGCCAGGCGCGCGGCGGTCACGTAGTCGCGGTTCAGTTCGCCCATCACGGCGGCTCGGGTCAGACGCACGTAGGACGGCAAGGACACCACAGCAATGGCGATCACGGTGTTGATCAGGCCAGGGCCGAGGATGGCGACGATCGCCACAGCCAGCAGCAGCGATGGCAGGGCCAGCATGATGTCCATCAGACGCATGATGGTCGGGCCGATCATCTTCGGGAAGAAACCGGCGAACAGACCGAGCAGAATCCCCGGAATCAGCGACATCACCACCGACGACAAACCGATCAGCAGCGACAGGCGCGAGCCCTGGATCAGACGCGACAGCAGGTCACGCCCCAGTTCATCGGTGCCGAGCAGGAACTGCATCTGCCCGCCTTCGAGCCACGCCGGCGGCGTCAGCAGGAAGTCGCGGTATTGCTCGCTAGGGTTATGCGGTGCGACCCACGGCGCGAAAATCGCGCAGAAGATGATCAGCAGCATGAACAGCAGGCCGGCAACCGCGCCTTTGTTTTTGGAGAAGGCTTGCCAGAATTCTTTGTACGGTGACGGGTACAGCAGGCTTTGATCCGCGCTTGGGGCGGACGTGGCTACTGAGGATGTTGGAGTGCTCATGGTATGGACCTCAGCGCTGATGACGGATGCGTGGGTTGGCAAAGCCGTAGAGGATGTCCACCACGAAGTTGACCAGAATCACCAGGCAGGCGATTAACAGGATGCCGTTTTGCACAACCGGGTAGTCCCGGGCGCCGATGGCTTCGATCAGCCATTTACCGATGCCGGGCCAGGAGAATATGGTTTCGGTCAGAACTGCACCGGCCAGCAGGGTGCCGACTTGCAGGCCGACCACGGTCAGTACCGGAATCAGCGCATTGCGCAGACCGTGGACGAACACCACGCGCGACGGCGACAGGCCTTTGGCCTTGGCGGTGCGGATGTAGTCTTCGCGCAGCACTTCGAGCATCGACGAACGGGTCATCCGCGCGATCACTGCCAGCGGAATGGTGCCGAGGACGATGGCCGGCAGAATCAGGTGATGCAGGGCATCGAAGAACGCCCCGACGTCATCGGCCAGCAGCGTGTCGATCAGCATGAAACCGGTGCGTGGCTCGATGTCGTAGAGCAGGTCGATCCGTCCGGAAACCGGGGTCCAGCCCAGGCTCACCGAGAAGAACATGATCAGGATCAGGCCCCACCAGAAGATCGGCATCGAATAGCCCGCGAGGGAGATGCCCATCACCCCGTGGTCGAACAGCGATCCTCGCTTGAGTGCCGCAATCACCCCGGCCAGAAGCCCGAGAATGCCGGCGAACAGCAGGGCGGCCATGGACAGTTCCAGGGTCGCCGGGAAGAGGGAGGTGAACTCGGTCCATACGCTCTCACGCGTACGCAGGGATTCGCCGAGATCGCCTTGAGCCAGTTTGCCGATGTAGTCCAGATACTGGGCATACAACGGTTTGTTCAGACCTAGGCGTTCCATTGCCTGAGCGTGCATTTCGGGGTCGACCCGACGTTCGCCCATCATCACTTCCACGGGGTCGCCCGGAATCATGCGAATCAACGCGAAAGTCAGCAAGGTGATGCCGAAAAACGTGGGGATCAACAACCCCAGTCGGCGGGCAATAAAACTAAACATCGTGTGTGGTACCTCATCAGCCGGTTAGGCGTGCCCGGTGTCCCTGGGGTCAGGGACACCGGGAGTTTCTTATCTACTTCACCTGGGTGGTGGCGAAGTTATTAGTGGTGAGAGGGCTGATGTGATAGCCCTCTACGTTGTTGCGCATTGCGGTAAACATCCTGGTGTGGGCCATGCTGATCCATGGCTGATCCTGATTAAACAATACTTGCGCCTGTTCGTAGAGCGCGGCGCGTTCGGCCGGATCTACTTTAGCCCGTGCTTCATCCAGCAGCGTCTGGAATTTCTCGTTGCACCAGCGCGCGTAGTTCTCGCCGTTTTTTGCCGCCTCGCAACTGAGCATAGGCGTCAGGAAGTTATCCGGGTCGCCGTTGTCGCCCGCCCATCCGGCCGAGACCATATCGTGTTCGCCGGCCTTGGCGCGTTTGAGCATTTCGCCCCATTCCATCACGCGGATGTCGATCTTGATCCCGACTTTCGCCAGGTCAGCCTGCATCATTTGCGCGCCGAGCATCGGGTTGGGGTTGGTCGGGCCGCCACCGTTGCGGGTAAACAGGGTAAACACGGTGCCCTCCGGAACCCCGGCTTCCTTGAGCAGGGCGCGGGCCTTGTCGAGGTCACGTGGCGGGTTCTTCAGGTCGTGGTTGTAGCCCAGCAGCGTGTCCGGGTACGGGTTGACCGCGACGGTCGCATTGCCCGGGCCGAACAGCGCGTTGACGTAAGCCGCTTTGTCGAAGGCGATATCGATCGCTTTACGCACACGCACGTCGCTCATGTATTTGTGCTGGGTGTTCATGGCGATGTACGAAACGGTCATCGCATTCAGTTCATCGACCTTGAGCTTGTCGTCTTTCTTGATGCTCGGGATGTCATCCGGTTTCGGATACAGCGCGATCTGGCACTCGTTGGCCTTGAGCTTCTGCAGGCGCACGTTGTTGTCGGTGGCGATCGCCAGAATCAACGCGTCGGCCGGCGGCTTGCCACGGAAGTAATCCGGGTTGGCCTTGAAGCGCACCTGCGCATCCTTGGCATAACGCTGGAAGATGAACGGGCCGGTACCGACCGGTTTGTTGTTGAGGTCGCCGGTCTTGTTGGCCTTGAGCAGCTGATCGGCGTACTCGGCGGAGTAGATGGCAGTGAACGGCATCGCGACGTCGGCCAGGAATGGCGCTTCGCGGCGGGTCAGAGTGAACTTGACCGTTTGGTCGTCGACTTTTTCGACGCTTTTGAGCAGTTCTTTGAAGCCCATGCTTTCAAAGTACGGGAAGCCCACGCTCGACAGCTTGTGCCACGGGTGATTCGGGTCCAGCTGACGCTGGAAGCTCCAGACCACGTCGTCGGCGTTCATGTCGCGGGTCGGCTTGAAGTATTCGGTGGTGTGAAACTTGACGCCTTTACGCAGGTGGAACGTGTAGGTCAGACCGTCTTCACTGATGTCCCAAGTGTCTGCCAGGGCCGGAACGATTTCCGTGGTGCCGGGCTTGAAGTCCACCAGACGGTTGAAGATGGTTTCGGCCACAGCGTCCGCCGTGACTGCAGTTGTGTACTGGACCATATCGAAGCCTTCCGGACTGGCTTCGGTGCAGACCACCAAGGGTTTGGCCGAGACGCCGACAGCGACACTCAGCAACGCAGCCGCGATGGCCGCACGTAGGGGAAGCATTTTCATCGATAACCCTCTGCAATCGGTTGAAGACAAAAAGCCGAACGGCCGACTCATCATGAGTCAGCCGTCGACTGGCGTTTTTACAGGATGTTGAATGGAATCGTGGTCACGAGACGGAACTCGTTGATGTTGCCGTCAGCCTGGTTTTCACTGGCGCGGTGCGTGGTGTACGTCGCGCGAATCGCAGTGGCCTTGAGCGGGCCGCTCTGCACGGCGTAGGAAGCACCGATGCCGTATTCGTAGTGAGTTTCGCCGTCCATCAGGCTCAGGTCGCCGCGCTTGGCGCCCGGGTCGGTGTAGGCGGTGCCACGGTAGTGAGTACCGTCAATGCCCCAGCCGCGTGCCTGGTAGATGTTGAACTTCAGGCCTGGCACGCCATATTCGGCCATGTTGATGCCGTAGGCGATCTGGAAGGACTTCTCGTTCGGGCCGTTGAAGTCCGACAGCAGGGAGTTGGCCAGGTAGATGCCGTTGGTTTCGTGCAGGTAGTCGAAGTAGGTGTCGCCATTCACTTCCTGGTACGAGAAGGTCAGGCTGTGAGCCTGGTGAGCCAGACCCAGCGACAGCGAGTAAGTATCGTTGTCGATCTCGCCCATGAGCTTTTTGCCTTCGTCGACGGTCTTGTAGTAGTTCAGACCGGTGGTCAGGCTCAGCACCTGGCTGTCACCCAGTTCGTGGGTGGCACCGAAGTAGTACTGGTTCCAGAAGTCTTCGACGTTGGAGCCGTACAGGCTGGTTTTCAGACTCTTGAACGGCTGATAGTTGACGCCAGCGATGTAGACCTTGTCGGTCTCAACGCCAGTGGCCGAGTACTCGGTGCGGAATTTCGACAGGCTCTGCTCGGTACGCGGCGAAACACGGTCGAAGCCACCGAGGTCGAACGACAGGTTGTTGAACTCTTCGCTGTGCAGGGTAATACCCTCAAAGCTCGAAGGCAGCGGACGGTTGCCGATGACGTCAACGATCGGGGTGCTGAAGTTCTGGCGACCGGCGGTCAGCGTGGTGTTGGAAACCCGCAGCTTGACGTTGGCCAGACCCAGTTTGCTCCACTGGTCGACAGCGTCGCCGTCGGAGTGCGCCAGGGTACGGTTGGAACCGCCGGCGATGTCCTTGCGGTCACGGTCCAGAACGATGGCGTTGTAAGCGGCGACTTCGGTGCTGACGCCAACGGTGCCTTGGGTGAAGCCCGAGGTGTAGTTGACGATGGTGCCTTGCACCCAGTTGATACGACGCGGGGTCGGTGTCTTGACCACTGGCGAAGTGTTCTTGTCGCTGTTTTTCACGTAGCTGAAACGGTCATCACGACGCTTCAGTTCATTGGCGTACCAGTTACGGGTTGTGCCGCCCAGGCTTTGTCCATCGATAAAGCCTTTGGCCTCGCTTTGGGCGCTACTGCCGGCCAATGTGGTAGGGACGAACTCCTGACTTGCAGGTTCTGCGTACGCCGTGGCGGTGATGCTGCTGATGGCCAGGGCCAGTATCGCGGTGCTGCTCAGTTTCATGGGTGAAGCTCCTTTACTTTCTTTTTATGCCGGCTTTTTTTGGTATGCCGGTTATTGGTTTAGAACTCATTCACACATCGCAAACGTTTGCAAAAAGCCGGATTGGCGAATTTCGGCAAAGCGCTTGCGTGAGGGGCTAGACAGCGCCCCTCAGCGTTGCGGCTAATCGTCTGGTTTAATCGATACCGACACCCGAGAACACGTTGCGACCGAACGGGCTCACTTTGAACCCTTCAATCCTCGCGCTTAACGGCTGGTTGACCGTCGAGTGGGCGACAGGCGTGATCGGCACTTGCTGTTTAAGCAATTGCTGGGCCTGTTTGTAGAGCACGGTGCGCTGGTCGCGGTCGGTGACGACCTTGGCCTCTTTGATCAGCTTGTCGTAAGCCGGATCGCACCACATGGAATAGTTGTTGCCGCCAATGGCATCGCAGCTGTACAGCGTGCCGAGCCAGTTGTCCGGATCCCCATTGTCACCGGTCCAGCCGATCAGGCTGATGTCGTGCTCGCCGTTCTTGGTGCGCTTGATGTACTCGCCCCATTCGTAACTGACGATCTTCACTTTAAGACCGATCTTGGCCCAGTCGGCCTGGAGCATTTCGGCCATCAGCTTGGCGTTGGGGTTGTACGGACGCTGCACCGGCATCGCCCACAGGGTGATCTCGGTGCCTTCCTTGACGCCGGCAGCCTTGAGCAGCTCTTTGGCTTTTTCCGGGTTGTAGGCGGCGTCTTTGATAGTGTCGTCGTAAGACCACTGGGTTGGCGGCATGGCGTTCACGGCCAGTTGGCCAGCGCCTTGATAAACAGCGTTGAGAATCCCTTGTTTATTCACCGCCATGTCCAGCGCCTGCCGCACTTCGAGCTGGTCGAAAGGCTTGTGACGCACGTTATAGGCGATGTAGCCGAGGTTGAAACCCGGCTTGGAAATCAGTTGCAGTTTCGGGTCGGCCTTCAACGCTTCAACATCGGCAGGGCGCGGATGCAGGGTGATCTGGCATTCGCCGGCCTTGAGTTTCTGCACGCGCACCGAGGCGTCGGTGTTGATCGCGAAGATCAGGTTGTCGAGTTTGACCCGGCTCGGATCCCAGTAATGTTTATTACCGGTGTAACGGATGTTCGAGTCTTTCTGATAACTCTTGAACACGAACGGCCCGGTGCCGATCGGTTTCTGGTTGATATCGCTCGGCTTGCCGTCGGCCAGCAGTTTGTCGGCGTATTCGGCGGACAGAATGGCGGCGAAGCTCATGGCGATGTTCTGGATAAACGCGGCGTCGACGCTGTTGAGCGTGAACTCCACGGTCAGCGGCCCGGTCTTCTCGACCTTGGCGATGTTCTTGTTCAGGCTCATCCCGTTGAAGTACGGGAACTCGGTTGGATAAGCCTTACGGAAGGGCTGCTGCGCATCCAGCATGCGATTAAACGTGAACAACACGTCATCGGCGTTGAAATCGCGGCTCGGCTTGAAGTACGGCGTTGTATGAAATTTCACACCTTCACGCAGGTGAAAGGTGTACTTGAGACCATCCTCGGAAATATCCCACTGGGTTGCCAGACCGGGGACGACATTGGTCGCGCCTTTTTCGAACTCGACGAGACGGTTGTAGATCGGTTCGGCGGCGTCGTTATCGGTCGCTGTTGTGTACTGTGCGGTATCGAAACCGGCCGGGCTGCCTTCCGAGCAGAACACCAGGCTTTTGCTGGCGGCGAAACTGGCGGACGAGGCGGCCAACAGGCCGGCGCCCAGCAATGCGGAAAAAACCAAGGTATGGCGCATGACGCTCCCTCTTTTTTTAGTGTTGTTCAATGCGCCGTCGTCTCATCCGGAGACGTTTGGCTACATCGAGCTCAATCCAGTACGTACGGCAAACCGGTGGCCCACGCAGAAACTGGTCAGTACCCGACGGTAGGGGCCGCGGTCCTGGCAGTAAATGCGTAAATGCCTTAAAGCTCGTAGGAAAAGGCGACACGTCCTATACCGCTGCGGTAATCCGCAGTGGAATTGGCTGTAGGCAATTTCCTAAATTCCCGGCAGATAAAACAGCGGCGACGTTAAAAACGTCGCCGCTGCAGTGCCTTATTTGCTGACGCTGACGCCGTAGAAGGAGTTCAAGCCAAATGGGCTGATCTTGAAATCCTGCACGTTGGCGCGCATGGGTTGATACACCGTCGAGTGAGCGATAGGTGTCATCGGGACTGCATCTTTGAGGACGTGTTGTGCCTCTTTGTACAGTTCGGTGCGTTTACCTTGGTCGGTTGTACGCTTGGCTTCTTTGACGAGGCCGTCGAACTTCTTGTCGCACCACTTGGAGAAGTTGTTGCCGCTGAGCGAGTCGCAACCGAACAGCACGTTCAGCCAGTTGTCCGGGTCACCATTGTCACCGCTCCAGCCAATGATCATGGCCTGGTTCTCGCCACCTTTGGAACGCTTGATGTACTCGCCCCACTCGTAGCTGGTGATCTTCACTTTCAAGCCGATCTTGGCCCAGTCGGACTGGAGCATTTCAGCCATCAGTTTGGCGTTCGGGTTGTACGGACGCTGCACCGGCATCGCCCACAGAACGATTTCGGTACCTTCCTTGACGCCCGCTTCCTTGAGCAGCTGTTTGGCTTTCTCAGGATCGTACTTGGCATCCTTGATGGTGGTGTCGTAAGACCACTGGGTCGGCGGCATGGCGTTGACGGCCAGTTGGCCTGCGCCCTGATAAACCGAGTCGATGATCTGCGGCTTGTTCACCGCCATGTCCAGCGCCTGACGGACGCGCAGGTCAGCCAGCGGGTTGGCTTCGTTGCTGCCCTTGACCTTGTCCATCACGTTGTAGGCGATGTAGCCGAGGTTGAAGCCCGCCTGATCAGGCATCTTCAGCGACTTGTCTTCTTTCAGCGCTTTCAGGTCGGCCGGACGCGGGAACAGGGTGACCTGGCACTCGTTCTTTTTCAGCTTCTGAATACGTACCGACGGGTCGGTGGTGATGGCGAAGATCAGGTTGTCGATCTTCACGTCATCAGGCTTCCAGTAATCCTTGTTGCCGGTGTAACGGATGTTGGAATCTTTCTGGTAGCTCTTGAACACGAAAGGACCAGTGCCGATCGGCTTCTGGTTGATGTCGGCGGCTTTACCTTCTTTCAGCAGCTGCGCTGCGTACTCGGCGGACTGCACCGAGGCGAAGCTCATGGCCATGTTCTGGATGAACGCAGCGTCGACTTCTTTCAGAGTGAACTTGACGGTGTGGTCGTCGACTTTATCGATCTTGGTGATGTTGGTGTCCATCCCCATGTCGGTGAAGTACGGGAATTCGGTCGGGTACGCCTTACGGAACGGGTCATCCTTGTTAATCATGCGATTGAAGGTGAACAGCACGTCGTCGGCGTTGAACTCACGAGTCGGCTTGAAATACGGGGTGGTGTGGAACTTGACGCCTTCACGCAGGTGGAAGGTGTAAGTCAGGCCATCATCGGAAATGTCCCACTTGGTCGCCAGACCAGGAATCACGGCGGTGCCGCCGCGCTCGAACTGGGTCAGACGGTTGAACATGGTTTCGGCTGAGGCGTCGAAGTCGGTTCCGGTGGTGTACTGGCCTGGGTCGAAACCGGCCGGGCTGCCTTCGGAGCAGAACACCAGGTTAGTCGCAGCGGATGCGAAAGGTGCGGAGGCTAACAAGCCTGCGCCGACTAAAAACGGAATGACCGCGTGTTTAAGCATGTTGGCCTCATGATTTGTTGTCATTTTTTAGTTGTGAGGTACGACCTCGTGAGTCGTGCCTGCGGATACTTATGCAGGGGCCATACCCAATGCAAGATCCAGAGTGTGAGTGAGCGTTAAACCGTGGCACGAACGTACCTTAATGTCGCATCTGTATAACTTCTGACGCATTTGACCGTTTGCGGGTGGTTTTTACGGTGCAAATGAAGCCCCAAAACGGTGCGCTGGTCACGTTGTGCGCGCCGCCTTGGGGCTCGGTGTTACTTATTTATACCCACGCCATAGAAGGGGGTTAGACCGAACGGGCTGATACGGAAGTCGGTGACTTCCTTGCGCAACGGCTGGAACACCGTGGAGTTGGCAATCGGCGTGATCGGCACTTGCTGTTTAAGGATCAGTTGTGCCTGTTGATACAGTTTTACCCGCTGCTCCTTGTCCGTGGACAACTTGGCCTGTTGCACCAGTTTGTCGTAAGCCGGATCGCA
The DNA here is from genome assembly GCF_032613195.1 of Pseudomonas sp. P108. Classification (NCBI taxonomy): domain Bacteria; kingdom Pseudomonadati; phylum Pseudomonadota; class Gammaproteobacteria; order Pseudomonadales; family Pseudomonadaceae; genus Pseudomonas; species Pseudomonas sp. P108. Next base: position 1,054,884 of record NZ_CP126691.1, read on the forward strand.
CCATTTGGCGTAGTTGCTGCCTTTCACCGCCGCGCAGCTGTAGAGCACGCCAAGCCAGTTGTCCGGGTCACCGTTGTCACCCGTCCAGCCATAGATCATGGCGTCGTGTTCGCCATTTTTCGCACGTTTGATGTACTCGCCCCATTCGTAGCTGACGATGTTGGCCTTGATGCCGATTTTCTCCCAATCCTGCTGGATCATCTGTGCCGACATCCGCGCATTCGGGTTCGAGGCGCGTTGCACTGTCATCGCCCAGAGGTTGATGGTTGTACCTGGCGCAACCCCTGCTTCTTTCAGTAGCACCCGTGCTTTTGCCGGGTCGTAGGGAGCGTCCTTGATGGTCGGGTCATACGACCATTGCGCCGGCGGCAAGGCGTTTTGCGCCAACTGGCCGGCGCTTTGGTAAACGGCTTTGATGATTGCCGGTTTGTCGATGGCCATGTCCAGCGCCTGCCGCACTTTGAGCTGGTCGAGTGGCGCGTGGGTGGTGTTGTAGGCGAGGAAACCGAGGTTGAAACCGGCCTGCTTGAGCACGCGCAGGTTCGGGTCTTTTTCCATCACTTCGATGTCGGCCGGGCGCGGGTAGCCGCTGACCTGGCATTCGCCGGCCTTGAGTTTTTGCAGGCGCACGGCGGCGTCCGGGGTGATCGAAAAAATCAGGTTATCGATTTTGACGTCTTCGGGTTTCCAGTAGGCCGTGTTGGCGGCATAGCGGATTTGTGAATCCTTCTGGTAGCGCTTGAAGACGAATGGGCCGGTGCCGATGGGTTTCTGGTTGAGGTCAGCGGCTTTGCCTTCCTTCAACAGTTGGTTGGCGTATTCGGCGGATTGCACCGAGGCGAAGCTCATGGCGAGGTTTTGCACGAAGGCGGCGTCGACGTTGTTGAGGTTGAAGCGCACGGTTTGCTCGTCGAGTTTTTCTACCGATTTGATTGTGGTGTTGAGGCCCATGTCGGTGAAGTAGGGGGACTCGGCGGGGTAGGCCTTGCGGAAGGCGTTGTCTGGGTCGAGCAGGCGCTGGAAGGTGAAGAGCACGTCGTCGGCGTTGAAGTCGCGGGTGGGTTTGAAGTAGTCGGTGGTGTGGAATTTTACGTTTTGGCGCAGGTGGAAGGTGTATTGCAGACCGTCCGGGGAGATGTCCCATCTTGTCGCCAGGCCGGGTTCGATGTCGGTGCCGCCGCGTTTGAATTGGGTGAGGCGGTTGAAGACGGTTTCGGCGGAGGCGTCGAAGTCGGTGCCGCTGGTGTATTGGCTGGGGTCGAAGCCTGCCGGGCTGGCTTCGGAGCAATAAACGAGTGTTGTGGCGGCGTTGGCGATCGGGGTTATGGCTGTTAGTGCGAGGGAGATCAAGAGCGGTTTTAGGGTGGATCTTGGCATGGGGTCCCCGGGGAATCGGCGGTGGTAATCGTGGAAGAGTAGCTGGGGCGGGGGTGTTGGCGGAAATATCGTTTTTCCTGTTGAAGCGTCTATCTCGGCATATCTAGCACTTGTGTGTATATCCGTTGCTGCGGTAACGGCGGCTTAGGGTTTCGCCCTTACGGCGACTCACTTTTTTTCAAACGCCAAAAAAAGTAAGCAAAAAACGCTTGCTCCTACGTGCGGCCCGCTCGCTGGGGCTCGGGGTTCCTTCGCTCCGGGATCGATCCGGGCGCAGCGTCTCCGGTTTGCTTCGCTGCACCTACTCCCGCTGTATTTGGCTTCGCCAAACGGTCGCTGCGCTCCCACGCCCGGATCAATCCCTCCACTCAGCCTTCCGACGTCGCCTTACAGATCAAGAGCTGCAGCCGAGCTAACGCTCATCCTGTTGAGTGGTGAAGAGCGGGGCGCGGTCGGCTTTGGATTTGTGGTGGATTCGCCCCTCACCCCAGCCGTCTCCCGAGGGAGAGGGAGCCGATTTTCGGGCGTTTCAAAACCTGAGTTCAACGCGGTATCGCACGTCGGCGTAGCTCTCCCAAACACCTCGGTCAGTTCCCTCTCCCTCCGGGAGAGGGCTAGGGTGAGGGGCTTTTGATCTGTTTCAGAATCTGAGTTCGGCTCGGTATTTCATGTCGGCGTAGTTCTCCCAAACAACTCGGTCAGTTCCCTCTCCCTCCGGGAGAGGGCTAGGGTGAGGGGCTTTTGATCTGTTTCATAATCTGAGTTCGGCTCGGTATTTCACGTCGGCGTAGTTCTGCCAAACACCTCGGTCAGTCCCCTCTCCCTCTGGGAGAGGGCTAGGGTGAGGGTTGGCTTTTTGACTGTTTAAATCTGTGTCAGATAACCAGAACCTTCCCACAAGGTTTTCAGGTTGTCCGTCGGACGTGCGCTCTCTAGGCTCTGGTTGTCGCTGAAGACTCAGCGATCGGGAGGTGAGATTCCCGGTTATTGAATTTGGAAACCTGCACAAGCCACCCCATAATCGCCGCCAGCTCATGCTGTCAGCAGTTTTTATGGCGGCTATGTACGGGCGGACTTTTGTCCGGCCGGGTTGGTTTCCTTACCGGTAATCTCACTCCGTACATAGTTGCCACCTCATTTCTCGAGTGAGATCGGAAATGAATGGCGTCAGTTCATAAGGAAATTTTCCATGGATAAATTGATACCTGACCCACCCCTCGATACCCCACTCGAAGACGCCATCCGCGCCGACGACCAAATCAAAACCCGCGAAGCCATCAAACGCGCCCTGGATTTCTACCTCAGCCCCGAACCCCTAAAACCCCGGCAGCCCAGCACGATGTTCCTGATCCAGCCAAACATCGACACCGAAAGCCTGCTGGCGCATGCCTGTGAGTCACTGGCGTCGGCGAACACGTTAACCAGTAACTTTGCCGATCAACTGGGCCGGCCCGAGCGTAATACGGCGTTGGCGATTCAGCAGATCATCATGCTGGCCGAGCTGGCAGTTAACCGGGCGCTGGATCGGGTTGATCCGCAGGGCTGACGATCGCGTTATCGTTCTTCGCGAGCAGGCTCGCTCCCACAGGTGGAATGCATTTCAAATTGTGGGAGCGAGCCTGCTCGCGAAGACGGTGGTTCATCCACAGCAAATCCCAGGCACAAAAAAACCGCCGATCATTCACCGATCGGCGGTTTTTCATTCAGCCCAGATCAAATCACGGCATCAACACTTCAATCGAGCCATCGGCGGTCATGCTGACCTGGCTGGTGCCTGCTTCAACTTCAGGTGTCACCGGCGCGGAATCCATCGCCGCCGCTTTCATCATCATCGGTGCGCGCAGGTACGGTTGTGGATAACCGTTACTGTTGAGATTCAGGTTGACGATTTTGTAACCCTTGCCGCCCAGTGCATCGGTGGCCAGTTGGGCGCGGGCCTTGAAGGCGGTCACGGCTTCTTTGAGCAACTGGTCTTCACTGGATTTGCGGGTCGGGTCGGCGATGGCGAAGTCCATGCCGCCCATTTTCAAGTCGCCCAGCAGTTCGCCGGTGAGTTTGGACAGGGCGGCGAAGTCAGAGCTTTCCAGGCGCAGTTCGGCGCGTTCACGCCAGCCGGTGATCTTCTGGCCCTTGGTGTCGTAGATCGGGTAACTGTTGCGGCTGCCTTGGCGCAGGGTGATGTCTTTGACTTGCTTGGCCTGGGCCAATGCCTTGTTCATGGTGGTGCTGACGTCGGCGGCGAGTTTCGCCGGGTCGGTGTTTTGCTCTTCGGTGTAGAGGGTGACGATCATCAGGTCGCGGGCGACTTCCGTGCTGACTTCGGCGCGCAGGGAAATCTGGTTGTAGTGCAGCTCATCGGCGGCCAGGGCCGGAAGGCTGGCGACGCTGCCGACGGTCAGGGCGAGAAGGGCGGCGCTGCGGCGAAATGTGTGCATGAAAGCTCCTTGATGAGGGCGCAGGTGATGGTTCGGGGGCCTGCGTGAAACCATCAGACTCTAGCTTTTATGATCCGGTTCGCCCAGTTACAACTTCTATACAGATGACTGGTGGCCGCTGTGCAGCCCTTCGCGAGCAGGGGAATGCATTTCAAAGGTGGGAGCGAGCCTGCTCGCGAAGGCGTCCTTATAGCCGCCGAAGATGTTTTCGCCATGTGGTCGTTTGCCGCACTTTCGCCTCTCAAGCCCGCGGCTTGGTTATACTCCGTGCGATCCGCCTGGAGCGCTCATCAGGAGAGCTCATGCTCGCCCCCGTACAACTGACTTCCGCCACTCGCCAGAACCTCTGGCGGCTGACTTTCATTCGCACCCTGGTGCTCGCCGCGCAGGCTGGCTCCGTAGGCCTGGCCTACTGGCTGCAATTGTTGCCGTTGCCGTGGGTACAACTGGCGATGACCCTCGGCTGCTCGACGCTGCTCTGCGTGTTCACCGCGGTGCGTTTGCGTACCTCGTGGCCAGTGACCGAACTCGAATATGCGCTGCAACTGGCCTGCGATCTGGTTATCCACAGTGCGCTGCTGTATTTCTCCGGCGGTTCGACCAATCCGTTTGTTTCCTACTATCTGGTGCCGTTGACCATCGCTGCGGTGACGTTGCCGTGGCGCTATTCGGTGATTCTCTCTGGCATCGCGCTGGCGCTGTACACCGTGATGCTCACGCGTTTCTATCCGCTGGAAACCCTGCCGGTCGCTCGCGAGAATCTGCAGATCTACGGCATGTGGCTGAGCTTCGCACTGGCAGCGGCGGTGATCACCTTCTTCGCTGCGCGCATGGCTGAAGAGTTGCGTCGTCAGGAAGAATTACGTGCGATCCGTCGTGAAGAAGGCCTGCGCGATCAGCAATTGTTGGCCGTCGCCACCCAAGCCGCTGGTGCCGCCCATGAACTCGGCACGCCGCTGGCGACCATGAGCGTGTTGCTCAAGGAAATGCAGCAGGATCATCCCGACCCGATGCTGCAGGATGATCTGAAGGTGCTGCAGGATCAGGTCAAACTCTGCAAAGAAACCCTGCAGCAACTGGTGCGCGCCGCCGAAGCCAATCGTCGTCTGGCCGTGGAGATGCAGGACGTCACCGACTGGCTCGACGAAGCGCTGAACCGCTGGCACCTGATGCGTCCGGAAGCCAGTTATCGCTTCCACCGCCTCGGCCAGGGCACCGTGCCGCGCATGGCGCCGCCGCCGGATCTGACTCAGGCGCTGTTGAATCTGCTCAACAACGCCGCCGATGCCTGCCCGGAAAATCTCAAGGTGACCCTGGACTGGGACGTCGAGAACCTGACCATCAGCATTCGTGACCACGGCGCCGGTGTGCCGCTGGCCATCGCCGAGCAGATCGGCAAACCGTTTTTTACCACCAAGGGCAAAGGTTTCGGCCTGGGCCTGTTTTTGAGCAAGGCCAGCGTGACACGCGCCGGCGGCTCAGTGAAACTCTATAGTCATGAGGAAGGCGGCACGCTCACCGAGCTGCGCCTGCCCCACGGCGCCCGAGGAGACCAACATGAGTGACGAAATCCAAGTCGAAGGCGAAGAACTGCCGCATTTGCTGCTGGTCGACGACGACGCAACGTTTACCCGAGTGATGGCCCGTGCCATGGCTCGTCGTGGCTTTCGCGTCAGCACCGCAGGTTCGGCCGAAGAAGGCCTGACCATCGCCCAGGCCGATCTGCCTGATTACGCCGCGCTCGACCTGAAAATGGACGGCGATTCGGGTCTGGTGCTGCTGCCCAAACTGCTGGAGCTGGACCCGGAAATGCGCGTGGTGATTCTCACCGGTTATTCGAGCATTGCCACCGCCGTCGAGGCGATCAAGCGTGGTGCTTGCAACTACCTGTGCAAACCGGCTGACGCCGACGACGTGCTGGCCGCGTTGTTGTCCGAGCACGCCGACCTCGACAGTCTGGTGCCGGAAAACCCGATGTCGGTTGATCGCCTGCAGTGGGAACACATCCAGCGTGTGCTCACCGAGCACGAAGGCAACATCTCCGCCACTGCCCGCGCCTTGGGCATGCACCGCCGTACCCTGCAGCGCAAACTGCAGAAGCGCCCGGTTCGTCGCTGAACCTGCGCTGAACGACTATCGCCAGCGCTCGCGATAAAACGCACCGATCTACTATGATCGGTGCGTGTCTGTTCTTTTCTATATCGAGCCTTATCCATGAATCAGAACGCTGAATATTCCGCGGTCAACGATGCTGTGCGCGGGCAGTTTTTTCGCAAGGTGTGGGCAATCATCACGCCGTACTGGCGCAGTGAAGAGAAGGGCAAGGCCTGGACGCTGCTGATCGCAGTGATAGCACTCTCGCTGCTCAGCGTGGGCATCTCGGTGTGGTTCAACACCTGGTACAAGGACTTTTACAACGCCCTGCAAAAGAAAGACGAAGTGGCGTTCTGGCGCTTGATTCTGTATTTCTGCGGCATTGCGGCGGTGGCCATTGTCGGTGCGGTGTACAGGCTCTATCTGACTCAGATGCTGACGATTCGCTGGCGGGCGTGGCTTACCGAAAAGCATTTCTCGCGTTGGCTTGCCGACAAGAATTACTACCAGCTGGAGCAGGGCGGTTACACCGATAACCCGGACCAGCGGATTTCCGAAGACCTCAACAACTTCACTTCCAACACCCTCGAACTGGGTATCGGGCTGCTGCGCAATATCGTCAGTCTGGTGTCATTCTCGATCATTCTCTGGGGCGTGTCGGGCAGCATCGAACTTTATGGCATCACCATTCCCGGCTACATGTTCTGGTGTGTGCTGGTTTATGCGGTGGTGGGCAGTTGGCTGACGCATTTGATCGGTCGTCGCTTGATCGGTCTGAACAACCAACAACAACGCTTCGAAGCTGACCTGCGTTTTTCCATGGTGCGGATTCGCGAGAATGCCGAAAGCATTGCGTTGTACAACGGTGAGCCGAACGAAAATCGTCGTCTGAGCGCCCGCTTCGGCAATGTCTGGCACAATTTCTGGGACATCATGAAAGTGTCCAAGCGCCTGACGTTCTTCACCGCCGGTTACAGCCAGGCAGCGATCATCTTCCCGTTCATCGTGGCTTCACCGCGTTACCTTGCCGGCAAGATCGAGCTGGGTGAGCTGATGCAGATCAGCTCGGCATTCGGCAACGTCCAGGAAAGCTTCAGCTGGTTCATCAGTGCGTACCAGAGCCTCGCTTCCTGGCGCGCCACCTGTGATCGTCTGCTGAGTTTCCGTCAGGCTATGACCGACAACGAAGAGCGCATTCCGGCGATCGATGTGCAGAATCAGGGCCGCGAATTGAAGGTGCACAACCTCGGTCTGGATCTGGCCGACGGTCGTCATCTGCTGACCAGCGCCGACATGACCGTCGAACCGGGTGAGCGCGTGATGCTCAGTGGCCGTTCCGGCAGCGGCAAGTCGACGCTTTTGCGGGCGATGGGGCATTTGTGGCCGGCGGGCCACGGCAACATCCGTTTGCCGGCGGCGCGTTATCTGTTCTTGCCGCAAAAACCCTATCTGCCGATCGGCACCCTGCGTGAGGCGTTGAGTTATCCACAACCGGGCGACACTTACGCGCCGGAACGTTATGCACAAGTGCTGGAAACCTGCCGCTTGCCGCATCTGGTCGCGCGGCTGGACGAGGCCAATCACTGGCAGCGCATGCTCTCGCCGGGCGAACAGCAACGCTTGGCTTTCGCCCGCGCAATGCTTTACGAACCGCAATGGCTGTACATGGACGAAGCCACTTCGGCGATGGACGAGGAAGACGAAGCGACGCTGTATCAGGCACTGATCGATCAGTTGCCGGGTCTGAGCATTGTCAGTGTCGGCCATCGCAGCAGCTTGAAACGCTTCCACCCACGGCATGTGCGGATCGACAGCGGCCACTTGGTTGAACAGACCGTAACTGCCTGATCACCGCTAACCCCCTGTAGGAGTGAGCCTGCTCGCGATAGCGTTGGGTCAGTCACATTGATGCTGAATGTGCGGACGTCATCGCGAGCAGGCTCACTCCTACATAAAGCGATGTAAACCGGAAAGTGATCGTACAACCCGCTTGAGCTATCATGCCCACAAGCCGAATTTTCGAGACAAGATGCACACCATGGAAAACCTGATCGACACCCCGCGCCTCCCCCGCAAGCGCCGCAGCCTGGCCCAGGAACTGGTGACGGTGCTGAGCGAGCAGATCCGCGATGGCCTGCTCAAACGCGGTGACAAACTGCCTACCGAGTCGGCGATCATGGAGGCCCATGGCGTCAGCCGCACCGTGGTGCGCGAGGCGATTTCCCGTTTGCAGGCTGCAGGGCAAGTGGAAACCCGCCACGGCATCGGCACTTTCGTACTCGACACGCCAAGCCCGAGTGGTTTCCGCATCGACCCGGCCACCGTCGTCACCCTGCGTGATGTGCTGGCCATTCTCGAACTACGCATTAGCCTGGAAGTGGAATCTGCCGGCCTTGCCGCGCAACGTCGCAGCGCCGAGCAACTGGCGACCATGCGTGCCGCCCTCGATGCTCTTAACGAAAGCGCTGCCCACGCCAGTGATGCGGTCGCTTCGGACTTTGCCTTCCACCTGGAAATAGCGCTGTCCACCGGCAATCGCTACTTCACCGACATCATGACCCACCTGGGCACCAGCATCATTCCGCGTACGCGGCTGAATTCGGCGCGACTGGCCCATGATGATCAGCAGCACTACATGAGCCGTCTGAGTCGCGAACACGAAGAAATCTACGATGCGATTGCCCGGCAGGATTCCGATGCTGCGCGTGCGGCGATGCGTCTGCATTTGACCAACAGCCGTGAAAGACTGCGCCAGGCCCATGAAGAGGCGCAGGCGCAGGGGTGACGGGTAATTAAAGCTCGAGTTGAACTGTCAGCACTGGCGAATCCGAAATATTACTGGCGCGGGTAACGCTGTAGCGAAGGCTGGCGGTTGCACCTGGAACGAGTTTTTTCTCAAAAACATCTTTGGGAATGGCGAAGGGCAGTAGCGTTCCTACCGTCGCTGCAGTCAATGTGATTTGGTCTTTGAAGCTGTTGCCGGTAGTAGTTTTTACGTCCAGCGCAACGACGTCTCCGACAGCTGAGTTTTCGTAAGTCACTTCGCCGTGAGCTTTTCCCTCCAACTTCCCGACATAAAGAACTCCTTTAACTGCTTCTCGAAGTACTGGTGCTGCGAGTGCTTTTACTTGTGCATTCATGAGTAAATTCCTTTTCGTTATCTCTTCTAACCGTTTCAGGGGCGCAAGTGACGGCATGCGCTGTCGGAGCCGGTTCGTTAGCTCCTGCGTCATTAACGTCAAATCTGCAATTGCCTGGCACCTGTAAGAAATACCAGTTCCGACGAACGGTCACCGCTCCCGCACGACCAGTTCAGCCCTCGATCCGCAACCTCAACACCTGCGAAAACGGCTCCATACTCGACTCATCACAAAACTTGTAGCGCAATTCAACCTCCCTGTTCAGGTACGGACGCAGCACCTCTTTAGGCAACTGCAACTCGATCCCCGTCAGTTTCTCCATCTCGTCTTCGGCATCGTCCCAGGTGCCAGTGTCCACTTCTTCACCGGCCCATTCGGGCTCCTCAGGGTCGTCACCGAGAATTGGATAGACGCTCCAGTTCGCTGGAAAATCGCTCGAATCCGGGACCTGTACGATCAATACATCGGGTAGCACGGACAACTGAAGGGTGAGGGTGTCAGAGGCAGAAGAGGCGATTTGCGTGAGGGTCGGTGCAGCATAATTCACGAACATTTCAGTTTCCTTCGAAGGTCCGCCACGATCCTTCGTGGCAGTCGTCGCACCTTACCCGGCGTCTCTGCATCGCTCAGTAAACGAATCTTGACCAGACATTTCCGCGCTAGAACCCTTTAAACACGGGCTTTCGCGACGAGTTTTGCCAAGCCTTGAGCAGCTTTGTCCGACAAAAAAACACCCACAACGATGAAATGCAGTTGACGGTTATTATTTAAGTTGTACGATGACCTACAACTTCAGCGAAGGCTGAACGGACCAATCACAAAAAACGTTGCTACCAGGGTGTTCGAATAATGAATCCACAAGAACTGAAGTCCATCCTCTCTGCCGGCCTGCTGTCTTTCCCGGTGACCGATTTCAACGCGCAGGGCGATTTCAACCGCGCGGGCTACATCAAACGCCTGGAATGGCTGGCTCCATATGGTGCTTCAGCCTTGTTCGCCGCCGGCGGCACCGGTGAGTTCTTCTCCCTGGCTGCCAGCGAATACTCGGAAATCATCAAGACTGCCGTCGACACCTGTGAAACCAGCGTGCCGATCCTCGCCGGTGTCGGTGGTTCGACCCGTCAGGCCATCGAATACGCTCAGGAAGCCGAGCGTCTGGGCGCCAAAGGTCTGTTGCTGCTGCCGCACTACCTGACCGAAGCGAGCCAGGACGGTGTTGCCGCTCACGTTGAAGCCGTGTGTAAATCGGTCAACATCGGCGTGGTCGTTTACAACCGCAACGTTTGCCGCTTGACCGCGCCGCTGCTGGAACGTCTGGCCGAGCGCTGCCCGAACCTGATCGGTTACAAGGACGGTCTGGGCGATATCGAGTTGATGGTGTCGATCCGTCGCCGCCTCGGTGATCGCTTCAGCTACCTCGGTGGCTTGCCGACCGCCGAAGTCTACGCCGCTGCCTACAAGGCGCTGGGCGTACCGGTTTACTCCTCGGCGGTGTTCAACTTCATCCCGAAAACCGCGATGGACTTCTACCACGCGATCGCCCGCGAAGATCACGCCACCGTCGGTAAGATCATCGACGACTTCTTCCTGCCGTACCTGGATATCCGCAACCGCAAGGCCGGTTATGCCGTGAGCATCGTCAAGGCAGGCGCAAAAATCGCCGGCTATGACGCAGGCCCGGTGCGGGCGCCGCTGACCGATCTGACTGGCGAAGAGTACGAAATGCTCGCTGCGCTGATCGACAAGCAAGGTGCGCAGTAACACCCGACAAAAACGCGGCCGCTGAGTAATCAGCGGCTTTTTGCGTAAAGGCTTTTAGTTTTGAGGGCTGCCCCTGTGACAAATGCAAAACGCTACGACAACTACATCAACGGCGAATGGGTTGCCGGTGCCGACTACTCGGCCAACATTAACCCGTCGGAACTGAGCGACACCATCGGCGATTACGCCAAGGCTGACCTGACTCAGGTTCACGCTGCCATCGACGCTGCCCGCGCGGCATTCCCGGCGTATTCGACTTCGGGCATTCAGGCCCGTCACGATTCGCTGGATAAAGTCGGTACGGAAATCCTCGCCCGCCGCGAAGAACTCGGCACCCTGCTGGCCCGGGAAGAGGGCAAGACCCTGCCCGAGGCCATCGGCGAAGTGACCCGCGCCGGTAACATTTTCAAGTTCTTCGCCGGTGAATGCCTGCGCCTGTCCGGCGACTACGTGCCGTCAGTGCGTCCGGGCGTCAATGTTGAAGTGACCCGCGAAGCGCTGGGCGTGGTCGGTCTGATCACCCCGTGGAATTTCCCGATCGCCATTCCGGCATGGAAAATCGCGCCAGCGCTGGCCTACGGCAACTGCGTGGTGTTGAAACCGGCCGATCTGGTGCCGGGTTGCGCCTGGGCACTGGCGGAAATCATCTCCCGCGCAGGCTTCCCGGCCGGCGTGTTCAACCTGGTGATGGGCAGCGGTCGCGTGGTTGGCGATGCGCTGGTGCAGAGCCCGAAAGTCGACGGCATCAGCTTCACCGGTTCGGTAGGCGTGGGTCGTCAGATCGCGGTCAACTGCGTCTCGCGCCAGGCCAAGGTTCAGCTGGAAATGGGCGGCAAGAACCCGCAGATCATTCTCGACGACGCCGACCTCAAGCAAGCGGTCGAGCTGTCGGTGCAGAGCGCGTTCTACTCCACCGGTCAGCGTTGCACCGCGTCGAGTCGTTTGATCGTCACCGCCGGGATTCATGACAAGTTCGTTGAAGCCATGGCCGAGCGCATGAAGTCGATCAAGGTCGGCCACGCACTGAAATCCGGCACCGATATTGGTCCAGTGGTTTCCCAGGCTCAGCTTGAGCAGGACATGAAGTACATCGACATCGGCCAGTCCGAAGGTGCACGTCTGGTCAGTGGCGGTGGCTTGGTGACGTGTGACACCGAAGGCTACTTCCTCGCGCCAACGCTGTTTGCCGACAGTGAAGCGTCGATGCGCATCAGCCGTGAAGAGATCTTCGGCCCGGTGGCCAACATCGTTCGCGTGGCTGACTACGACGCGGCGCTGGCGATGGCCAACGACACCGAATTCGGTCTGTCGGCGGGTATTGCAACCACCTCGCTGAAGTACGCCAACCACTTCAAGCGCCATTCGCAAGCCGGGATGGTCATGGTCAACCTGCCGACCGCTGGCGTGGACTACCACGTTCCGTTTGGTGGCCGTAAAGGTTCATCCTATGGATCACGTGAGCAAGGCCGCTATGCGCAAGAGTTCTACACGGTCGTGAAGACCAGTTACATCGGTTCCTGATACACGCAATACCCCTGTAGGAGCTGCCGAAGGCTGCGATCTTTTGATCTCGATCTTAAAGATCGCAGCCTTCGGCAGCTCCTACAGGGAATACCAAAGAAGATTCACCCGCGCATAAAAATAATCAGTGGGAGTACATCTACATGCAATCGTCCAAGCCGACTCACGTCCGCTATTTGATCCTTCTCATGCTGTTTCTGGTGACCACGATCAACTACGCCGACCGTGCCACGATCGCCATTGCCGGCTCCAGCCTGCAAAAAGATCTGGGCATCGACGCAGTCACCCTCGGCTATATCTTCTCCGCATTCGGTTGGGCCTACGTGGCCGGGCAAATTCCCGGTGGCTGGCTGCTCGATCGCTTCGGCTCGAAAAAAGTCTATGCCCTGAGCATTTTCACCTGGTCGCTGTTCACCGTGCTGCAAGGCTTTGTCGGTGAATTCGGCATGTCCACGGCCATCGTTGCGCTGTTCATGCTGCGCTTCCTCGTGGGCCTGGCTGAAGCGCCATCGTTCCCCGGCAATGCGCGCATCGTCGCGGCCTGGTTTCCGACCGCTGAACGCGGCACCGCCTCGGCGATCTTCAACTCGGCGCAATACTTTGCCACCGTGTTGTTCGCCCCGCTGATGGGCTGGATCGTTTACTCCTTTGGCTGGGAGCACGTGTTTATCGTTATGGGCATCCTTGGGATCATCTTCTCGCTGGTCTGGCTGAAAGTGATCTACAGCCCGCGTGAGCACCCGCGTATCAACGAAGCCGAGTTCAAACACATCGCTGAAAACGGCGGCATGGTCGACATGGATCAGAAGGGCAAAAAGTCCGACGGTCCGAAGTGGGATTACATCCGTCAGTTGCTGACCAACCGCATGATGCTCGGTGTGTATCTGGGCCAGTACTGCATCAACGGCATCACCTATTTCTTCCTGACCTGGTTCCCGGTGTATCTGGTGCAAGAGCGGGGCATGACCATTCTCAAGGCGGGTTTCATCGCCTCGTTGCCGGCAATCTGCGGCTTTATCGGCGGCGTACTTGGCGGGGTGATTTCCGACTACCTGCTGCGCAAAGGCCACTCGCTGACCTTCGCCCGCAAAGCGCCGATCATTGCCGGCCTGCTGGTTTCCAGCAGCATCGTTGCCTGCAACTATGTTGAAGTGGAATGGATGGTGGTTGGCTTCATGGCCCTGGCCTTCTTCGGCAAAGGCGTTGGCGCACTCGGTTGGGCGGTGGTTTCCGACACCTCACCAAAACAGATCGCCGGTCTGAGCGGTGGCCTGTTCAACACTTTCGGCAACATCGCTTCGATCACCACGCCGATCGTGATTGGCTACATCATCAGCTCCACCGGTTCGTTCAAATGGGCGCTGGTGTTCGTCGGTGCCAACGCACTGGTCGCGGTGTTCAGCTATCTGGTCATCGTTGGCCCGATCAAACGTGTGGTACTCAAAGAGCCGCCAACCAATGGCGGTGTTGAAGCCAGCGGTAAATTGTCCCAAGCGCATTCCTGAGGAGCGGCGTCATGCAGTTGATTGAACATTCCGACTCGCCGCGCCACATCCGCCTGCACGAGCGGGACAATGTGGTGGTCGTGGTCAACGACCAGGGCGCCCCGGCCGGCACTGAATTTGCCGATGGCCTGGTGACGCTGGAATTTGTGCCGCAGAGCCACAAGGTCACCCTCGAAGACATTCCTGAGGGCGGCCAGGTGATTCGCTACGGTCAGGTGATCGGCTACGCGTTGCAGCCGATTCGCCGTGGCAGTTGGGTCAAGGAAGATCAACTGCGCATGCCGACCGCGCCGCCGCTGGACAGCTTGCCGCTGTCCACCGACGTGCCGGACGCGCAGGCACCGCTGGAAGGCTTCACGTTCGAAGGTTATCGCAACGCTGACGGTACCGTCGGCACGCGCAATATTCTCGGCATCACTACGACCGTGCAGTGCGTCACCGGCGTGCTTGATCACGCGGTAAAACGCATCAAGGAAGAACTGCTGCCGAAGTACCCGCACGTCGATGATGTGGTGGCGCTGACTCATAGCTATGGCTGCGGCGTGGCGATTACCGCCACCGACGCCTACATCCCGATTCGCACTGTGCGCAATCTGGCGCGCAACCCGAACCTCGGTGGCGAGGCGTTGGTGATCAGTCTGGGCTGCGAGAAATTGCAGGCCGGGCAGGTCATGCACGAGGACGATGCGTCGGTAGATCTCAGCGATCCATGGCTGTATCGCTTGCAGGATTCCAGTCACGGTTTCACCGAGATGATCGAGCAGATCATGGAACTGGCCGAGGTGCGCCTGAAGAAACTCGACCAGCGCCGCCGCGAAACCGTGCCGGCGTCCGAGTTGATCCTCGGCATGCAGTGCGGCGGCAGTGATGCCTTCTCCGGGATTACCGCCAACCCGGCGCTGGGTTATGCCTCGGACTTGTTGTTGCGCGCGGGGGCGACGGTGATGTTTTCCGAAGTCACCGAAGTGCGCGATGCGATTTACCTGCTGACTTCACGCGCCGAAAGCAAAACCGTCGCCGAGGAACTGGTGCGTGAGATGGACTGGTACGACCGTTACCTGGCCAAAGGTGAAGCGGATCGCAGCGCCAACACCACGCCGGGCAACAAGAAGGGCGGGTTGTCGAACATTGTCGAGAAGTCGCTGGGTTCGATCGTCAAATCCGGCAGCAGCGCGATCAATGGCGTGCTCGGCCCGGGCGAGCGGTTCAAACAGAAGGGTTTGATTTTCTGTGCGACGCCGGCGAGCGATTTTGTCTGCGGGACGTTGCAGTTGGCGGCGGGGATGAACCTGCATGTGTTCACCACCGGGCGTGGCACGCCGTATGGTTTGGCGATGGCGCCGGTGGTGAAGGTTTCGACGCGTACGGAGCTGGCGCAGCGCTGGCCTGATCTGATCGACATCGATGCCGGGCGGATCGCAACCGGGCGCGCGACGATTGAGGAATTGGGTTGGGAGTTGTTTCACTATTACCTGGATGTTGCCAGCGGCAAGCAGCAGACGTGGGCGGAGAAGCACAAACTGCATAACGACATTACGTTGTTCAATCCGGCGCCGATTACCTGATGGTTTTTTGGGGGGGGGAGCAAAAGCTACCCTCACCCCAGCCCTCTCCCGGAGGGAGAGGGGGCCGATCCGGGGATATTTGAGAAGTACATCGACCTGGAAATGCTGAGCCGAATCCATAATCGACTCGGTCTTGCAGGTCGATGTATGACACAAGACACCTCGGTCAGTCCCCTCTCCCTCTGGGAGAGGGCTAGGGTGAGGGGCTTTTGCTTTATCATTGGCCACTAACGACGCTCACCCAAGGCTCCCCGGCATGCTGGCAATTTTCCTCGAAACCCTGAACATCACCGCGCCGGTGTTTGCCATGCTGTTTCTCGGTGTGCTCCTCAAGCGCATCGACTGGATCAACGACAACTTCATCCACACGGCCTCGTCGCTGGTGTTCAACGTCACCATGCCGGCGCTGCTGTTCCTCGGCATTCTGCATGCCGACTTGCACGCTGCGTTGCAACCGTCCCTGCTGATCTACTTTTCCCTCGCCACGCTGGTGAGTTTTGCCGTGGCCTGGGGCTGGGCGATTTTCCGTTGTCCGCGTGAAGATCGTGGCATCTATACCCAGGGCGCGTTTCGCGGCAATAACGGTGTGATCGGTCTGGCGCTGGCAGCGAGCATGTACGGCGATTACGGGATTTCCCTCGGGGCAATTCTCGCGGCGCTGGTGATCCTGTTCTACAACACGCTGTCGACCATCGTGCTGGCGGTGTACAGCCCGGTGATCAAGTCTGATCCGTGGAGCATCTGCAAAAGCGTGTTCAGCAATCCGCTGATCATCAGCGTGATTGCGGCGGCGCCGTTTGCCTATTTCAAGATCGGTTTGCCGGGATGGCTGGAAACCTCCGGGCAGTATCTGGCGCAGACCACCTTGCCATTGGCGCTGATCTGCATTGGCGGAACGTTGTCGCTGGCGGCGTTGCGCAAGAGCGGTAGCATGGCGCTGAGTTCCAGCCTGGTGAAGATGATCGGTCTGCCGGTGCTGGCGACGTTGGGGGCTTGGTTGTGGGGCTTTCGTGGCGCGGAGTTGGGGATACTGTTTCTGTACTTCGGCAGCCCGACGGCGGCGGCGAGTTTTGTCATGGCGCGAGCAGCGCAGGGCAATCATGAATTGGCGGCGGCGATTATCGTGATGACCACGTTGATGGCGGCGATTACCACCAATGTCGGGATCTTTGTTTTGCAGTGGGGTGGGTGGATCTGATTTTGAGTGTTGTGGTGTTGTTCAGGGCCTCTTCGCGAGCAGGCTCGCTCCCACATGTGAAATGCATTCCAAAATGTGGGAGCGAGCCTGCTCGCGAAAGCTATTTCAGCAGCACTGAATCACTCAGGTTTCTGATAGGTATCGATCACTTCCTGCGCCGCGCGAAACGCATCAATCGCCGCCGGCACGCCGGCATACACCGCGCAATGCAGCAGCGCCTCACGAATCTCATCCACGGTGCAGCCATTGTTCAGCGCACCGCGCACGTGGCCTTTCAATTCCTGCGGGCACTTCAGTGCCGTCAGCGCGGCGAGGGTGATCAGGCTGCGGGTTTTCAGCGGCAGACCTTCGCGGTTCCACACGCCACCCCAGGCATGTTCATTGACGAAATCCTGCAAGGGTTGAGTGAACTCGGTGGCGTTGCCCAAGGCGCGATCAACAAACGCATCGCCCATTACCTGGCGGCGGACTTCAACCCCGGACTTCTTCGATTCGGTCATGGTTTTTCACTCTTGTGGTGTTGGCGGCGCCAGGCGCGGATCGACGTGAACAGCAGAAACGTCAACAGCGTCGGCAGGACATAAAACAGCATCAGCCGTTCGAGCTTGCCCGCCAGCGGCATGCCGGTGGTGAACGACACCACGTGCAGCCCATAGGCCAGATACAAACCGAGCAGCAACAAACCTTCTGCACGCGTCACGCGGTAGCCGGAATAGAACACCGGCAGGCACAGCGCGGCGACACCGAGCATCACCGGCAAGTCGAAATCCAGCGCATTCGGCGATACCGACAGCGGTGTCGGTGCAATCAGTGCGGTGAGGCCGAGCACCCCGAGCAGATTGAACAGGTTGGCGCCGATCACGTTGCCCACGGCGATGTCGCGTTGCCCGCGCAATGCGGCGATCAGCGAGGTTGCCAGTTCTGGCAGCGAGGTGCCGACGGCGACCACGGTCAGGCCGATCACCCGCTCGGAGAAGCCCAGATCCGTCGACACCACCACGGCGGCTCTGAGCAGCAAGTGCCCGGCGAACACCAGCAGGACGAGGCCGACGATGATCATGAAGACGCTGGCAAGCCATGAGGTCTGTACCACTTCGGCTTGTGCAGAATGCGGTCGCGTCGAGTGCCGTGACTGGCGCAACAGTAAACCGAGATACAACGCCAGTGCGCCCAGCAGCAAGATGCCGTCCAAGCGGCCGAGCTCTTCATTCCATGCCAGGACGAACACCAGCAGGCTGGCGCCGATCATCAGCGGAATATCGAGCCGCACCAGTTGCCGCGAAACGCGCAGAGGAATGATCAGCGCGGAAAGGCCGAGGGTGACGAGGATATTGAAGATGCTGCTGCCGACCACGCTGCCAACGGCGATGTCCGGGTTGTGCGCCAGCGCCGCTTGCAGGCTGACGGCCATTTGCGGCGCGCTGCTGCCGAGGGCGACGATGGTCAGGCCGATGATCAGCGGCCGTACATGCAGACGCGCCGCCAGACGCACTGCCGCGCGCACCATCAATTCGGCGCCGAAGATCAGCAGGCACAGACCGGCGAGCAGTTCGATCACGCTGATCAGGGGTAAATCGGCTAATCCGAAAATGGTCAGCACTCCATCAGTCGTCGAGGGCCTGCACGCGAACCCGCGCGGTGCCGCTGCGCAGCATGCCGAGCTGTTCGGCGGCCTCGCGGGACACGTCGATCAGGCGTCCACGGGTATGCGGGCCGCGGTCGTTGATGCGGACCACGACGGATTCATCGTTTTTCAGGTTGGTGACCTTCACCCGTGTGCCGAAGGGTAGCTGGCGGTGGGCGGCGGTCAGGGAATTCTGGTTGAACGGCTCGCCACTGGCGGTGCGTTTACCGTGGTGCTTGGCGCCGTAATAAGAGGCGACGCCGGTCTGGTCGTAACCGTGCGGGTCGATGGTGTCGGTGCTGGCGCAACCGGCCAGTAAAGAGAGCAGGGCGCAGGCGCCGAGCAGACGTTTCATTCGAATACTCCAAAGTGATCGTTCCCACGCTCCAGCGTGGGAATGCATCCCGTGACGCTCTGCGTCACACCGCAATGGACGCGGAGCGTCCGGGGCGGCATTCCCACGCAGAGCGTGGGAACGATCCCCGGGCGCGGGGCTAGAATCAGCCTTCGAGCTTGCTTTTCAGCAGTTCGTTCACTTGCTGCGGGTTGGCTTTGCCTTTCGACGCTTTCATCGCCTGGCCGACGAAGAAGCCGAACATCTTGCCGCGTTTGGCTTCATCCGCCGCACGATACTGTTCAACCTGCTCGGCGTTAGCCGCGAGCATTTCGTCCAGCACCGCCGAGATCGCACCGCTGTCGGTAACCTGCTTCAGGCCGCGTTTTTCGATGATCTCGTCCGCGCTGCCTTCGCCGTTGGCCATCGCTTCGAACACCACTTTGGCGATCTTGCCGGAGATGGTGTTGTCCTTGATGCGCTGCAGCATACCGCCCAACAGCTCAGCGGAAACCGGCGACTCGTCGATGTCCAGGCCTTGCTTGTTGAGCAGGCTGCCCAACTCGACCATCACCCAGTTCGCCGCCAGTTTGGCGTCGCCGCCGATGGCCGCAACCTTCTCGAAGTAATCGGCTTGCTCACGGCTGGTGGCCAGCACGTTGGCGTCGTACGCCGACAGACCGAACTGGCTCTGGAAGCGCTCGCGTTTCTGCGGTGGCAGTTCCGGCAGGGTGGCACGCACCTCGCCGAGGAACGACTCCTCGATGACCACCGGCAGCAGGTCCGGATCGGGGAAGTAACGGTAGTCGTTGGCTTCTTCTTTCGAACGCATCGGACGGGTTTCGTCCTTGTTCGGATCGTACAGACGAGTCTGCTGAATCACTTTGCCGCCGTCTTCGATCAGCTCGATCTGACGCTGGATCTCGGAGTTGATCGCCTTTTCGATAAAGCGGAACGAGTTGACGTTCTTGATCTCGCAACGCGTGCCGAACTCAACCTGGCCTTTCGGACGGATCGACACGTTGCAGTCGCAACGCAACGAACCTTCGGCCATGTTGCCGTCGCAGATGCCCAGATAACGCACCAGCGCGTGGATCGCCTTGACGTAAGCCACGGCTTCCTTGGCGCTGCGCATGTCCGGCTCGGAAACGATTTCCAGCAGCGGCGTACCGGCACGGTTCAGGTCGATGCCGGTGGCACCGTTGAATTCTTCGTGCAGGCTCTTGCCGGCGTCTTCTTCCAGGTGCGCGCGGGTGATGCCGACACGTTTGACGGTGCCGTCTTCCAGGGCGATGTCCAGGTGGCCCTTGCCGACGATCGGCAATTCCATCTGGCTGATCTGGTAACCCTTCGGCAGATCCGGGTAGAAATAGTTTTTGCGGGCGAACACGTTGTGCTGACCGATCTCGGCGTCAATCGCCAGACCGAACATCACCGCCATACGCACCGCTTCCTGGTTCAGCACCGGCAGAACGCCGGGCATGCCCAGGTCGATCAGGCTGGCCTGAGTGTTCGGCTCGGAACCGAACGTGGTGGAACTACCGGAAAAGATTTTCGACCGGGTAGTGAGCTGAGTGTGAATCTCCAGCCCGATCACGACTTCCCATTGCATGTGTGTCTCCTCAGAAGCCGGTTGGGGTGCGGGTGTGCCAGTCAGTGTTCAACTGATACTGGTGCGCAACATTGAGCAAACGGCCTTCCTGGAAATACGGCGCGAGCAGTTGCACGCCAACCGGCAGACCGTCGACAAAACCGGCCGGCATCGACAGGCCCGGCAGGCCTGCGAGGTTGGCGGTGATGGTGTAGACGTCTTCCAGATAGGCAGCGACCGGGTCGCTGTTCTTCGCGCCGAGCTTCCAGGCCGGGTTCGGCGTGGTTGGGCCGAGGATGATGTCGACTTCATTAAAGGCAGCCATGAAGTCGTTCTTCACCAGACGACGGATCTTCTGCGCTTTCAGGTAGTAGGCGTCGTAGTAACCGGCGGACAGCGCGTAGGCGCCGACCATGATCCGGCGCTGGACTTCCGGGCCGAAGCCTTCGCCACGGGAGCGCTTGTACAGGTCGATCAGGTCTTTCGGTTGCTCGCAACGGTGGCCGAAACGCACGCCGTCGAAACGCGACAGGTTGGAAGAAGCCTCTGCTGGCGCGATCACGTAGTACGCAGGGATCGCGTGCTGCATGTTCGGCAGGCTGATTTCCTTGATCACGGCACCAAGCTTCTGCAGCTCTTTGATGCTGTTCTGGATCAGCTCGGCGATGCGCGGGTCGAGACCGGCGCTGAAGTATTCCTTCGGCACGCCGATGCGCAGGCCTTGCAGCGAATCGCCCAGGCTTGCGGAGTAATCCGGAACCGGCTCGTCGATGCTGGTCGAGTCGTTCTGATCGAAGCCAGCCATACCTTGCAACAAAATTGCGCAGTCTTCGGCAGTACGCGCCAGAGGGCCGCCCTGATCGAGACTGGAGGCGTAAGCGATCATGCCCCAGCGCGAAACGCGACCGTAGGTCGGTTTCAGGCCGGTGAGGTTGGTGAACGCTGCCGGCTGACGGATCGAACCGCCGGTGTCAGTGGCCGTGGCTGCTGGCAACAGACGCGCGGCAACTGCCGCCGCCGAACCACCGGACGAACCGCCCGGTACGTGTTCCAGGTTCCACGGGTTTTTCACCGCGCCGTACCAGCTCGACTCGTTGGCCGAGCCCATGGCGAATTCGTCCATGTTGGTCTTGCCCAGGGTCACGGCACCGGCAGCGGCCAGTTTCGCGACCACGGTGGCGTCGTACGGGGCTTTGAAGTTGTCGAGCATCTTCGAGCCGCAGCTGGTGCGAATGCCCTGGGTGCAGAACAGGTCTTTGTGGGCGATCGGCGCGCCGAGCAGGGCGCCGCTCTCACCGTTGGCGCGGCGGGCATCGGCGGCTTTCGCCTGCTCGAGGGCCAGCTCTTCGGTGAGGCTGATGAAACTGTTGAGCTGCGGATCGAGCTGGGTGATGCGCGCCAGCAGGACTTTGGTCAGCTCTTCGGAGGAAAACTTTTTATCGGCGAGACCGCGGGCGATCTCGGCCAGAGTCATTTGATGCATTGCAGGCTCTTTCCCTTTAGTCGATGACTTTCGGAACCAGATACAGGCCGTTTTCGACCGCTGGTGCGATGGACTGGTAGGCCTCGCGGTGATTGGTCTCGGTCACAACGTCGGCGCGCAGGCGCTGACTGGCTTCCAGCGGGTGGGCCAGAGGCTCGATTCCGTCGGTATTAACAGCCTGCATTTCGTCGACCAGACCGAGAATGCTGTTGAGGGCGGAAGTAATGTGTGGAAGATCGGCATCATTGAGGCCAAGGCAGGCCAGATGAGCGATTTTTTCCACGTCGGAGCGTTCTAGCGCCATCGGGATTCTCCAGTGGAAAACAGAACGGACGGCGTCCGTGTGTTAGATTGTCGGAACACTACCGCACTTCTACGGTCATAAGGCCGCGATTGTGGGGCTTGGTGCACAGAAAAGCGGCCAATTTAACATATTGGCGCCTTGCCCAAAATCCCTGTCGTTGTTAGAGTTTGCCGCACTTTTTTACCCACGCGTTGCCTAGGGTCCCTTTCCCATGTTCAAGAAACTGCGTGGCATGTTTTCCAGCGATCTTTCCATTGACCTGGGCACTGCCAACACCCTTATTTACGTGCGCGAGCGCGGTATCGTCCTGAATGAGCCATCGGTTGTGGCCATTCGGACACACGGTAACCAGAAAAGTGTCGTTGCTGTCGGCACCGAGGCCAAGCGCATGCTCGGCCGTACGCCGGGCAACATTGCTGCCATTCGTCCGATGAAGGACGGCGTGATCGCCGACTTCAGCGTCTGCGAAAAGATGCTGCAATACTTTATTAACAAGGTTCACGAAAACAGCTTTCTGCAGCCTAGCCCTCGTGTGCTGATCTGCGTTCCATGCAAATCCACCCAGGTTGAGCGTCGTGCCATCCGTGAATCGGCCCTTGGCGCCGGTGCTCGTGAAGTGTTCCTGATCGAAGAGCCAATGGCTGCTGCGATCGGTGCCGGCCTGCCGGTCGAAGAAGCGCGCGGTTCGATGGTCGTGGATATCGGTGGTGGTACTACCGAAATCGCGCTGATCTCCCTGAACGGTGTGGTCTATGCCGAATCCGTCCGCGTTGGCGGCGACCGCTTCGACGAAGCGATCATCACCTACGTGCGCCGTAACTACGGCAGCCTGATCGGTGAATCCACCGCTGAACGCATCAAGCAGGAAATCGGCACGGCCTACCCGGGCGGCGAAGTTCGCGAAGTCGACGTTCGCGGTCGCAACCTGGCCGAAGGCGTTCCACGCGCATTCACCCTGAACTCCAACGAAGTGCTGGAAGCTCTGCAAGAGTCTCTGGCGACCATCGTTCAGGCCGTGAAAAGCGCCTTGGAGCAATCGCCGCCGGAACTGGCTTCCGACATCGCCGAGCGTGGCCTGGTGCTGACCGGTGGTGGCGCGCTGCTGCGTGACCTCGACAAGTTGCTGGCCCAGGAAACCGGTCTGCCAGTGATCGTTGCCGAAGATCCGCTGACCTGTGTTGCTCGCGGCGGTGGCCGTGCATTGGAAATGATGGATAAGCACACCATGGACCTGCTCTCGAGCGAATAAGTCGCCGAGTGCAATACGTGGGTGAACGCGCAGGCAGCACTTTGCAGTGCTGCCTGTTGGCGTTTATCTTCTGTCAGTCTTCATCCAGGCCGGTTTGATGCCGTATGAATAAACAGAACATTTGCCTGGGAGGAGCGGCTTATTAAACCGCTTTTCGCCAAAGGCCCTTCGTTGGGTGTGCGCCTGTTGGTGCTGGCCGTGCTGTCGGTCGCACTGATGGTGGTCGATGCCCGCTTCGACCTGCTCAAGCCTGCGCGCAAACAAGCGTCGCTGGTGTTGATGGACGCCTACTGGATTACCGATCTGCCGGGACGCCTGTGGGAAGGGATTGCCAGCCAGTTCGGCAGTCGCACCGAACTGGTCGCCGAAAACGAAAAACTCAAGACCGAAAATCTGCTGTATCAGGGTCGCATGCAAAAGCTTGCCGCCCTTACCGAGCAGAACGTTCGGCTGCGCGAGTTGCTCAATTCCTCTGCGCTGGTCAACGAAAAGGTCGAAGTGGCCGAGCTGATCGGCATGGACCCCAATCCCTTCACCCATCGCATCATCATCAATAAAGGTGAGCGCGATGGCGTGGTGCTGGGTCAACCGGTGCTCGATGCACGCGGCTTGATGGGCCAGGTGGTCGAGTTGATGCCTTACACTTCCCGTGTATTGCTGTTGACCGATACCACCCACAGCATTCCAGTACAGGTTAACCGTAACGGTCTGCGCGCGATTGCCAGCGGCACCGGCAACCCCGAGCGCCTGGAATTGCGTCACGTCGCCGACACGGCCGATATCAAGGAAGGCGATCTGCTGGTCAGTTCCGGTCTCGGCCAGCGCTTCCCGGCCGGTTATCCGGTTGCCACGGTGAAGGAAGTCATCCACGATTCCGGCCAGCCGTTCGCGATCGTCCGCGCCGTGCCGACTGCCGCACTCAATCGCAGTCGCTACCTGCTGCTGGTGTTCAGCGACAATCGTACCGCCGAAGAGCGCGCCAACGATGCCGCGCAAGCCCAGGAGAATCTTGACGCCTTTGGCGGTGGCCCGATTATTCCGGCCACTGTGCCGAAGACCGTGACCTCTCCTGCTGCGGCGCCGGCCAATGCCACGCCTGCAGCACCTGCGGCCAATGCGGCTCCCACCCAACCCGCTGCAAGCAAACCGCCAGCGGCTGCCAAACCACCGGCAGCGACTCCGGCGGCAAGCAAACCTCCAGCTGCCCAGCCCGCTGCACGACCTGCGGCCAAACCGCCTGTCAGCGCACCGGCGACAACCGGGAGACAAGAATAATGGTCGGGGCTACCGCATCGCGAAACGGCTGGATTGTCTGGCTGACGTTTCTCGTTGGCCTGCTGCTCAGCGTGTCACCGTTGCCGATTTTCATGGAGATCCTGCGCCCGTTATGGCTGGCCTTGCTCCTGACATTCTGGGCGTTGTATATGCCGCACACGGTCGGCATGGTCACGGCGTTCTGTCTGGGGCTGGCCGAAGACGTCCTGCAAGGCGACTTGTTCGGGCAGAACGCGCTGATCCTGACCTTGATCACCTTCCTGGTGCTGTCGTTGCAACAACGCCTGCGAATGTTCCCGATGTGGCAGCAATGCCTGGTCATCCTGGTGATCTTCGGTCTCGCGCAACTGGTGCAATTGTGGCTCAGCGCCTTGACCGGCAACCGTCAGCCAACGCTGGCACTGGTGTTACCGGCGCTGGTCAGTGCCTTGCTCTGGCCTTGGGTCAGCTTTGCCCTTCGCGGACTACGCCGACGCTACAAAATCAATTGAGCCGGTGAAGCTGGGCACTGAACAGGGAGATGTTTTGATGAAGCCGCTTTACCTCGCCTCCGGATCGCCGCGTCGCCGTGAATTGCTCGCGCAGATCGGCGTTCCGTTTTCCGCCATCAGTGCGGATATCGACGAAACCCCAATACCCGAAGAATCGCCGTCGGCCTATGTCGAGCGTCTGGCACGCGGCAAGGCCGAGGCCGGGCGCCGTACCGTCGTGTCTGCTCAGTCATTCTGCGTGCTGGGTGCCGATACCGCCGTGGTGCTGGACGGCAAAATTCTTGGCAAACCGGTGGACGAAGCCGATGCATGCGCCATGCTGATGATGTTGTCCGGCAAGGAGCATGAAGTGCTGACCGCCATCGCCGTGCTCGAAGGCGATCATTGCGAGTCACGGGTGGTGCGCAGTCTGGTGCGGTTCCGGCCGATCAGCGAGGATGAAGCCGCCGCCTATTGGGCCAGCGGCGAACCGCAGGACAAGGCCGGCGGTTATGGCATTCAGGGCCTCGGCGCGGTGTTTGTCGCGGGGCTCAGTGGTAGTTATTCGGCGGTGGTCGGGCTGCCAGTTTGCGAAACCGCAGAACTGTTGGGCCATTTCGGCATACCCTGTTGGCAAAACCTGAACGCGCAATAAGCGTCGTACGAATCCAGATGCGGCCATTATCGTGAACATGCCTGAACGAGATCCTGCCATGAGTGAAGAGATTCTGATCAACATCACGCCGATGGAGTCGCGCGTGGCGGTGGTCGAAAACGGTGTGCTGCAAGAAGTCCATGTTGAGCGCACGCAAAAGCGCGGGATCGTCGGCAACATCTATAAAGGCAAGATCGTCCGCGTGCTGCCGGGTATGCAGGCGGCCTTCGTCGACATCGGCCTGGATCGCGCGGCATTCATTCACGCCGCCGAAATCTCCCTGCGCGAAGGCCCGGCGGTGGAAAGCATCAGTGCGCTGGTGCACGAAGGCCAAAGCCTTGTCGTGCAAGTCACCAAGGATCCGATCGGTTCCAAAGGCGCGCGTCTGACCACGCAACTGTCGATCCCGTCGCGCTATCTGGTGTACATGCCGCGTACTGCCCACGTCGGCATTTCCCTGAAAATCGAAGACGAAGCCGAGCGCGAACGCCTCAAGCAAGTGGTCAGCGATTGCGTGGCCAAGGAAGGGATCAAGGAGGCGGGCGGTTTCATTCTGCGCACTGCCGCCGAAGGCGCTGGCGCCGATGAAATTCTCATGGACATCCGTTATCTGCGTCGCTTGTGGGACCAGATCAACGAACAGATCAAGACCATTTCCGCGCCGAGCGTGATCTACGAAGACCTTGGTCTGGCGCTGCGTACCCTGCGTGATCTGGTCAACCCGAAGATCGAGAAGATTCGCATCGATTCCCGGGAAACGTTCCAGAAAACCACGCAGTTCGTCGCCGAACTGATGCCGGAGATCGCTGATCGTCTGGAACACTACCCGGGTGAGCGGCCGATTTTCGACCTGTACGGTGTCGAAGACGAAATCCAGAAAGCCCTCGAACGCAAGGTGCCGCTGAAATCCGGTGGCTATCTGGTGGTGGATCCGGCGGAAGCCATGACCACCATCGATGTGAATACCGGGGCTTTCGTCGGCCATCGCAACCTCGAAGAAACCATCTTCAAGACCAATCTCGAAGCGGCTACCGCAATTGCCCGGCAAATGCGCCTGCGCAACCTGGGCGGGATCATCATCATCGACTTCATCGACATGGAAGATGAAGAGCACCAGCGCCAGGTGCTGCGCACTCTGGAAAAACAGCTGGAGCGCGATCACGCCAAGACCAACATCATCGGCATCACCGAGTTGGGCCTGGTGCAGATGACCCGCAAGCGCACCCGCGAAAGTCTCGAACAAGTGCTGTGCGAACCGTGCAGCAGTTGCCAGGGGCGCGGCAAACTGAAAACTGCGGAAACCATCTGTTACGAGATCTTCCGCGAAATTCTCCGTGAAGCCCGCGCCTATCAGGCCGAGGGCTACCGAGTGTTGGCGAACCAGAAAGTGGTCGACCGTTTGCTCGACGAAGAATCCGGTAACGTTGCCGAACTTGAAGGCTTCATCGGCCGCACCATACGCTTCCAGGTGGAAACCATGTATTCCCAGGAACAATATGACGTGGTGCTGCTCTGAACCCCTGCGTCACACCTTTTTCACCGCGGCTGGCCTCAGCTTTTCGCAGTATTTTTGCCATGGGAGCCAACTGACATGGAGCGTCTGACACGCATTTTGGCCGCAATCACCCGCTGGGGGCTGGGCCTGTGCGCGTTGGTTTTGGTATTGATGGCGTTGTACGTCAGTCTCGGCCGCGAACTGACGCCGTTGGTGGCCGAATATCGCGCCGACATCGAAGACAAGGCCAGTGCCGCCCTCGGCATGCCGTTGCAGATCGGCGAGCTGGAGGGCAACTGGAGCGGTTTTGCGCCGATCCTGCTGGCTCACGATGTGATGGTCGGCTCAGGCGCCAATGCGCTGCGTCTGGATCGGGTGCGGGCGGTGCCGGATCTGTGGGCCAGCCTGTTGGCGCGCGAAGTGCGCATTGCCCACCTGGAACTCAACGGCCTGAAAATCAGCTTCAAGGAAGCCGAGGACGGCAGTTGGGCGCTGGAAGGTCTGCCGATACAGAACGATCAGCCGCTCGATCCGCAACAGTTGTTCAATCGCTCGCAAATGATTCAGCAACTGTCGGTGCTCGACAGTCAGGTGACCTTGCAACCGCTGGATCACGCGCCGCTGACCCTCACCTATGTCGGCCTCAATCTGAAAACCGGCGCCAGCCGTCAACGGCTCGATGCTCGTTTGACCTTGCCGGATGGTCAGCCCGTCGCGCTGAGCCTGCGCACGCGAATTCGCCCCGACCAATTGAAGGACAGTGTGGTAGACGGTTACGCCAGCCTGCCGCAAAGCGACTGGTCGAAGTGGCTGCCAGAACGCCTTACCCAACAATGGAATTTTTCCGAGATCAAGGCCGGTGGTGAACTCTGGGTCAACTGGGCCAAGGGCACGCTGCAGAGTGCCGCGTTACGCTTGAATGCTCCGCAACTGACCGGCGCCTATGCCGATCGCAAGCCGATCCAGATCAATAATCTGGCGCTTAACGCCTACTACGAAAACAGTGATGAGGGTGCGACCGTTACCCTCGATTCACTGGCGATGAGTTTCGGCGAGAACCGTTGGGAGTCGCATGTACAGCTGAAGCAGACGCGTGCGACCGACAAGGTGGACGAGCTCTGGCACTTGCAGGCGGATCTTCTCGATCTGACCCCGATCACTCCACTGCTGAATGCGTTGGGGCCGTTGCCGCAAGGTTTCGCCACGGCCGTTGATCATTTGAAAGTCACCGGTGGTCTGCGCAACGTGCTGCTGGATTTTCGCCCCAATGCCACCGATGGCAACAAATTCAGTTTCGCCACCAATCTGGACAATGTTGGTTTCGACGCCTATCACGGCGCTCCGGCAGCACGAAACGTCAGTGGCAGCCTCAGTGGCAACCTTGACGGTGGCGAGTTGCGCCTAGACAGCAAGGATTTTGTCCTGCACCTCGATCCGATTTTCGCCAAGCCATGGCAGTACATTCAGGCCAACGCCCGGCTGACCTGGAAGCTCGATAAAGACGGCTTCACCCTGATCGCGCCATACCTGAAGGTGCTCGGCGAGGAGGGCAAGATTGCCGGTGATTTCCTGATTCGTCTGCATTTCGACCATAGCCAGGAAGACTACATGGACCTGCGGGTCGGTCTGGTCGAGGGCGACGGTCGCTACACCGCCAAATACCTGCCCGAAGTCCTGAGCCCGGCGCTTGACGAGTGGCTGCGCACGGCCATCCTCAAAGGTGCTGTCGATCAGGGCTTCTTCCAGTATCAGGGCTCGCTGAACAAGAACGCCGGGGAGGCCGACCGCAGCATCAGCCTGTTCTTCAAGGTGCACGATGCCGAACTGGCGTTCCAGCCGGGCTGGCCGCACGTGAGCAAGGTCAGTGGTGACGTGTTCATCGAAGACAGTGGCGTACGGATCTGGGCCAATAAGGGGCAGTTGCTCGACACCCAGGTCAGCGATGTATTCGTCAACATTCCCCAGGTACCGGCCGGGCAACACACGCACATGTATCTCGATGGCGCGTTTGCCGGTGGCCTCGGTGATGGCCTGAAAATCCTTCAGGACGCACCGATCGGTACCGGTGAGACCTTTGCCGGTTGGGAAGGCGCGGGCGATCTGCAAGGCAAGCTCAAGCTCGATATCCCGTTGGACAAGGGCGGTGACCAGCCGAAAATCCTCGTCGACTTCAAAACCGCCAATGCGCGGCTGAAACTGGCTGAGCCGAAACTGGAGCTGACTCAGCTCAAAGGCGATTTCCGCTTTGACAGCGGCAAAGGCCTCAGCGGGCAGAACATCGCCGCGCGTGCCTTCGACAAACCGGTGACTGCGCAGATCTTCGCCGATGGCAGCCCTGGCAAACTCAGGACTCGGGTGGCGGCATCCGGGCAGGTCGAAGTGAAGAAACTCACCGACTGGCTGGGTGTGAGCCAACCGTTGCCGGTATCCGGGACCATTCCCTATCAGTTGCAGCTCAATCTCGACGGTGCCGACAGCCAGTTGATGGTCAGTTCCAGCATGAAAGGTGTGGCGGTGGACTTGCCCGCGCCGTTCGGTATGGCGGCGGATGTCGGTCGCGACACGGTGTTCCGCATGACCTTGCAGGGGCAGGAGCGGCGTTACTGGGTCAATTACGACCAACTGGCCAATTTCACCTTTGCGGCACCGCCGAGCAATTTTGCCGAGGGCCGTGGCGAGTTGTTCCTCGGGGCCGGCGAAGCGGTGCTGCCGGGCGCCAAAGGCTTGCGGATTCGCGGGGTGCTTTCGCAGCTGGATGTCGCGCCGTGGCAGGACCTGGTCAACAAATACGCCGGGCAGGATCCGGGCGGCAGTGCCAAGCAATTGCTCAGCAGTGCTGATTTCAAGGTCGGCAAACTCACGGCATTCGGGACGACACTGGATCAGGCGTCGGTGCAGGTCAATCGCAAGCCAGGCACCTGGAATCTGTCCCTCGACAGCCAGCAGGCCAAAGGCTCGGCGAGCCTGCCGGACGCCAAGGGCGTGCCGATTGCGGTCAATTTGCAGTACGTGAAACTGCCAGCACCGGACCCGACGGTTCAAGCTGACGAGAACTCGCCGGATCCGTTGGTATCGGTCGATCCGACGAAAATTCCGGCGCTGGATATCACCATCAATCAACTGTTCCTCGGCCCGGATCTGGTCGGCGGCTGGTCGCTGAAGGTGCGCCCGACCGCCAAAGGCATCGCTCTGAACAACCTCGACATGGGCCTAAAAGGCATCCTGTTGCAGGGTAATGGCGGCTGGGAAGGCACGCCGGGTGCAACCAATAGCTGGTTCAAAGGCCGGATTGGCGGCAAGAACCTTGCTGATGTCCTCAAGGGCTGGGGCTTTGCTCCAAGCGTGACCAGTGAAGAATTCCACATGGACGTCGATGGCCGCTGGCCGGGCTCGCCGGCATGGCTGGCGACCAAGCGCTTCTCTGGCACCCTCGATGCATCGTTGAACAAAGGCCAGTTTGTTGAAGTGGAAGGCGGCGCGCAGGCATTGCGGGTGTTCGGTCTGCTTAACTTCAACTCCATCGGCCGGCGTTTGCGTCTGGATTTCTCTGATCTGTTCGGCAAAGGCTTGAGCTACGACCGGGTCAAAGGCCTGCTGGTGGCAAACAATGGCGTGTATGTCACCCGTGAGCCGATTCGCCTGACCGGTCCTTCAAGCAATCTGGAACTGGACGGCACTCTGGATCTGGTCGGCGACAAGGTCGACGCCAAATTGTTAGTGACCTTGCCGGTGACCAACAACCTGCCGATCGCTGCGCTGATCGTCGGCGCACCAGCGGTCGGCGGCGCGTTGTTCCTGATCGACAAGCTGATCGGTGATCGGGTGGCGCGCTTTGCCAGTGTGAAGTACACCGTCAAAGGCCCATGGAAAGAGCCGAAAATCACCTTCGACAAGCCTTTTTGAGTAGCATGACCCTATTCCCGATGTAGGAGCTGCCGCAGGCTGCGATCTTTTGATTTTGTTTTTGACGAGCCAGATCAAAAGATCGCAGCCTGCGGCAGCTCCTACACGGTTATGTGCAGATTCCGAGGAGCGGCCATGTCTTTAGCGGTGATTCAAATGGTCAGCCAGAGCGACGTGCTGGCCAATCTGGCTCAGGCCCGGCGCCTGCTCGAACAGGCTGCGGCCGGTGGCGCGAAGCTGGCGGTGCTGCCGGAAAACTTCGCTGCCATGGGCCGTCGTGACGTTGCTGACATCGGCCGCGCCGAGGCGCTCGGCGAAGGACCGATCCTGTCGTGGTTGAAACAGACCGCCCGCGACCTCAAGTTATGGATAGTGGCTGGCACCTTGCCGTTGCCGCCGGTGGATCAGCCGACGGGCAAGGCTAATGCCTGCTCGCTGCTGGTCAATGAGTATGGCGAAATCGTTGCCCGCTATGACAAGTTGCATCTGTTCGATGTCGATGTGGCGGACAATCGCGGCCGTTACCGCGAATCCGATGACTATGCTTATGGCAGTGGCGTCGTGGTTGCCGACACGCCGGTGGGCAAGCTCGGTCTGACTGTGTGTTATGACTTGCGCTTTCCCGAGTTGTACAGCGAATTGCGAGCCGCCGGTGCCGAGCTGATTACCGCTCCGTCGGCCTTTACTGCGGTGACCGGCGCAGCGCATTGGGATGTGCTGATTCGCGCGCGGGCCATCGAGACCCAGTGTTATGTGCTGGCCGCAGCGCAGGGCGGAACCCATCCGGGACCGCGGGAAACCTTCGGCCATGCAGCGATCATCGACCCGTGGGGCCGCGTGCTGGCGAGTCAGGATCAAGGCGAAGCGGTGTTGTTGGCCGAACGCGATAGCGATGAACAAGCGTCCATCAGGGCGCGAATGCCGGTGACGAGTCATCGACGGTTTTTCTCGCAGGGCGCCCAGCGGCCTGCTTCAGAACACGAATTTAAGGCGTAAACCTATGAGCGAGTTGTTGTCCTCAGTCAGTGATCACCTGTTGGCGCCCGGCGGCGTGACGATCGAGAGCCTGCAAGGCGTGCTCGGCGATCTGGCCGGCCCCGGCATCGATGCTGCCGACCTGTATTTCCAGGGCCAGATCTCAGAGTCCTGGGCGCTGGAAGACGGCATCGTCAAGGAAGGCAGCTTCAACCTCGATCAGGGTGTCGGCGTCCGCGCGCAGTCCGGTGAAAAAACCGGTTTTGCCTACAGCAACGCGATCACCCTCGAAGCCCTTGGCGCAGCGGCCCGTGCCGCGCGCTCGATCTCCCGCGCCGGGCAGAACGGTACGGTGCAGGCGTTCACCACGCAGGATGTCGCGCAACTGTACGCGCCGGACAACCCGCTGGAAGTGCTGAGCCGCGCCGAGAAGGTTGAACTGCTCAAGCGTATCGATGTGGCTACCCGCGCGCTCGACCCGCGTATACAGCAGGTCAGCGTCAGCATGGCTGGCGTCTGGGAGCGGATTCTGGTGGCGTCCACCGACGGCGGGCTGGCGGCGGATGTGCGCCCGCTGGTGCGTTTCAACGTCAGCGTCATCGTTGAGCAGAATGGTCGTCGCGAGCGCGGCGGGCACGGCGGCGGCGGGCGTACCGACTACCGTTATTTCCTCGCCGAAGACCGCGCCATGGGTTATGCCCGTGAGGCGCTGCGTCAGGCGCTGGTGAATCTGGAAGCAATTCCGGCACCGGCCGGTACGTTGCCGGTGGTGTTGGGTTCGGGCTGGTCTGGCGTGCTGTTGCACGAAGCCGTCGGCCACGGTCTGGAAGGCGACTTCAACCGCAAGGGCAGCTCGGCGTACAGCGGGCGCATGGGCGAAATGGTTGCTTCCAAGCTGTGCACCATCGTCGATGACGGCACCTTGAGCGGCCGTCGCGGTTCGTTGAGTGTCGATGACGAAGGCACGCCGACCGAGTGCACCACGCTGATCGAAAACGGCGTACTCAAGGGCTATATGCAGGACAAGCTCAACGCGCGCCTGATGGGTGTGGCTCGTACCGGTAACGGTCGTCGTGAGTCCTATGCGCACCTGCCGATGCCACGGATGACCAACACCTACATGCTGGGTGGCGAAAGCGATCCGGCGGAAATCATTGCTTCGGTGAAGAAAGGCATCTACTGCGCCAACCTCGGCGGCGGTCAGGTCGATATCACCAGCGGCAAGTTCGTGTTCTCCACCAGCGAGGCGTACCTGATCGAAGACGGCAAGATCACTGCGCCGGTCAAAGGCGCGACGTTGATCGGCAACGGCCCCGAGGCGATGAGCCGGGTGTCGATGGTCGGTAATGATCTGGCGCTGGACAGCGGTGTGGGCACGTGCGGCAAGGATGGGCAATCGGTGCCGGTAGGCGTCGGTCAGCCGACGTTGAAAATCGATGCGATCACCGTGGGTGGCACGGGCGCATAAGAAACGTGTGTAGGAGCTGCCGCAGGCTGCGATCTTTGCTCTTAAGATCAAAAGATCGCAGCCTTCGGCAGCTCCTACAGGGGCGAGATATCAACGCAGGCCGCGTTGAGTCTCGTCCAGCTCACGGATGTACTTGAAGATCTTGCGGCTGGAAGCAGGAGGTTTGTTTTGCGCAACCTCGTGCTGAGCCTGACGGATCAGGGAACGCAGTTGCTGGCGATCGGCGTCCGGGTACTCGACGACGAATTTCTCCAGCACGGCATCGTCGCCCGCGATCAGGCGATCACGCCAGCGTTCGAGATTGTGGAAACGCTCGTTGTACTGACGAGTCGAGGCATCGAGTTGATCGAGCAGCGTGAGAATCGCGTCAGTGTCCTGATCGCGCATCAGTTTGCCGATGAACTGCAAGTGCCGTTTACGCGCGATGTTCGCGGTGTGCTTGGGCGCATCGGCCAGAGCCCGGCGCATGGCGTCGGTCAGCGGCAGTTTTGCGATCAAGTCTGGCTTGAGTGTGGTCAGGCGCTCGCCGAGGTCAACCAGAGCATGCAGCTCGCGTTTGACCTGAGATTTGCTTTTTTCTCCCGTATCGAGGGAGTCGTCGTAAGAATCAACCATGGTGGCAGTCCGCAAAGAAACGCCGCCATGATAACCAGTCGGGGGCCGCTTGTCCGGCCCGGTCGCTCGATGACCCCAGCCGAAAGCAGAATTTGAGTGGAGATGAGCATGAGTGCAGTTCAAAGCGTCGGCCCGCAGGCATTGCCGGCACTGCAGGAACAAGTCGAGCAGATCATCGCCGAAGCCAAGCGTCAGGGCGCCAGTGCCTGCGAAGTCGCGGTGTCGCTCGAGCAGGGGCTGTCGACTTCGGTGCGCCAGCGCGAGGTCGAAACGGTCGAGTTCAATCGTGATCAGGGCTTTGGCATCACGCTGTATGTAGGTCAGCGCAAAGGCTCGGCCAGTACCTCGGCGACCGGTCCGGATGCGATTCGCGAAACCGTCGCTGCGGCGCTGGCCATCGCCAAGCATACGTCGGAAGACGAGGCTTCTGGTCTGGCTGATGCAGCGTTGATGGCCAAGGAACAGCACGATTTTGACCTTTTCCACGAGTGGGACATCACCCCGGAGCAGGCTATCGAGAAGGCTTTGCTCTGTGAAGCGGCGGCGTTCGACGCCGATGCGCGGATCAAGAACGCAGACGGCACTACCCTGAGCACCCATCAGGGCTGCCGGGTTTACGGCAACAGCCACGGTTTCATTGGCGGCTACGCATCGACCCGACACAGCCTGAGTTGCGTGATGATTGCCGAGGCCGACGGCCAGATGCAGCGCGATTACTGGTACGACGTGAGCCGCCAGGGCAATCTGCTGGCGGATCCGGTGAGCATTGGTCAGCGTGCGGCGCAACGCGCAGCGAGCCGTCTGGGCGCGCGTCCGGTGCCGACTTGCGAGGTGCCAGTGCTGTTTTCCGCAGAGCTGGCGGGCGGTTTGTTCGGCAGCTTCCTCTCAGCGGTGTCCGGCGGCAGCCTGTATCGCAAATCGTCGTTCCTTGAAGGCACTTTGGGGCAGAAGCTGTTCCCGGAATGGCTGACCATTGATGAGCGTCCGCACTTGATGCGGGCGATGGGCAGTGCTTCGTATGACGGTGATGGTCTGGCAACGTATGCCAAACCGTTCGTCGAAAAAGGCGAGTTGGTGTCGTACATCCTCGGTACTTACTCCGGGCGCAAACTCGGCATGCCGAGCACCGCCAATGCTGGCGGCGTGCATAACCTGTTCGTGACCCATGGCGATGAAGACCAGGCTGCGCTGTTGAAGCGTATGGGGCGTGGCTTGCTGGTCACTGAGTTGATGGGCCATGGCTTGAACATGGTCACCGGCGATTATTCGCGCGGGGCGGCAGGCTTCTGGGTCGAAAACGGCGAAATCCAGTTTGCGGTGCAGGAAGTGACCATCGCCGGCAACATGCGTGACATGTTCAAGCAGATCGTTGCCGTGGGTAATGATCTGGAGTTGCGCAGCAACATTCGCACCGGTTCGGTGTTGATCGAGCGGATGACGGTGGCGGGCAGCTAACCCCCAGTCGTCACACCAAAAAGGCGCGCCACCTCATTGGGTGGCGCGCCTTTTTTATTGGCGCCACACAAAACCAATGTGGGAGCGAGCCTGCTCGCGAAAGCGATTTTACTGTCGACCGCCAGGGTGACTGACAGGACGCCTTCGCGAGCAGGCTCGCTCCCACCCTGAAATCTGCATCGCTCGGTACTCTTGTTTTGGTTCTCATTATCATCTAATAATAAATCTCATTAACGGATGAGCCCCGGATCATGAGTTCTGCCTTGCACGAGCAGCCGTACCTCGAAAGCTGGCGCTGGATGAGTCGCCAGATCCGTTGCGCGATGGATCCTGACGAGCCGCGCCTGATCGAACATTACCTGGCCGAAGGCCGGTATCTGTCTTGTTGCACCGCGACCTCGCCCTGGATGGTCGCCGAAACCTCTTTCCGTTTGCTGCTCGACACCGCCACCGACATCGCTTTGCCGTGGCACTGGCGCAGCCTCTGTCTCGATCAAGCCTGGCGTCCGTTGCGTGAAATGGAGCGCCTTTCTCTGTGCAAATGCCGGCTTAAACGCTGGCAGCGCTACACCTGGCAGCTCGCCACTTGCGAGTTGCTTCCCTCGATTCCTCTCATTGAATTAGTCCAAGGATTTACCGATGACCAAGACACGTATTGAGCGCGACAGCATGGGCGAACTGCAGGTGCCGGTGGACGCTCTCTACGGCGCGCAAACCCAGCGCGCAGTGGATAACTTCCCGATCAGCGGCAAGCCGATGCCGACGCAATTCATCCGCGCACTGATCCTCGCCAAAGCGGCCGCCGCTCGCGCCAACGTTGAACTCAACCAAATCAGCGCCGCACAGGGCAAAGCCATCAGCGACGCCGCGCAAGGCTTGCTCGAAGGCGATTTCATGCAGCATTTTCCGGTGGATATTTTCCAGACCGGTTCCGGTACCAGTTCCAACATGAACGCCAATGAAGTGATTGCCACCCTCGCCAGTCGTCTGCTCGGCGAGCCGGTGAACGCCAATGATCACGTCAATTGCGGGCAGAGCAGCAACGACATCATTCCGACCACCATCCACGTCAGCGCCGCGCTGGCCCTCCATGAACAACTGCTGCCGGCGCTGCTGCACCTGGTGCAAGTGATCGAACAAAAGGCCG
Organism: Pseudomonas sp. P108; assembly: GCF_032613195.1. Taxonomy (NCBI): domain Bacteria; kingdom Pseudomonadati; phylum Pseudomonadota; class Gammaproteobacteria; order Pseudomonadales; family Pseudomonadaceae; genus Pseudomonas; species Pseudomonas sp. P108. The sequence goes on from NZ_CP126691.1 coordinate 1,091,523, forward strand.
GGCAAGTGCATCACCACGTCAAAACCGGCCGCACGCATTTGATGGACGCGATGCCGGTGCGCATGAGCCAGGTACTCAATGGCTGGGCGCAGCAGCTCAAGGCCAACATCGCTCATCTGCAGGATCTGCTGCCAAGCCTGCAATCGCTGGCGCAGGGCGGCACAGCGGTCGGCACCGGGATCAACGCGCACCCTGAGTTCGCCGCGCGTTTCAGCCGCCAGTTGAGCCAATTGACCGACGTGCAATTCACCCCGGGCAAAGACTTGTTTGCGCTGATCGGTTCGCAAGACACCGCCGTCGCCGTCTCCGGCCAGCTCAAAGCCATCGCCGTCACTTTGATGAAAATCGCCAACGACCTGCGCTGGATGAACTCCGGCCCGCTCGCCGGCCTTGGTGAGATCGAGCTGGAAGCCCTGCAACCGGGCTCGTCGATCATGCCAGGCAAGGTCAATCCGGTGATTCCGGAAGCCACCGCCATGGTCGCCGCACAAGTCATCGGCAACGATTCGGTGATCACCATCGCCGGCCAGTCGGGCAACTTCGAACTCAACGTGATGCTGCCGATCATCGCGCAGAACCTGCTGAGCAGCATCGAACTGCTGGCCAACTCCAGCCGCCTGCTCGGCGACAAAGCCATTGCCACTTTCAAGGTCAACGAATCGCGCCTGAAGGAAGCGTTGTCGCGCAATCCGATTCTGGTCACTGCGCTCAACCCGATCATCGGTTACCAGAAAGCCGCCGAAATCGCCAAGCAGGCCTACAAGGAAGGCCGCGCGGTGATCGACGTCGCGCTGGAGCACACCGACCTGTCGCGCAGCCAACTGGAAGAGTTGCTCAATCCCGAGAAACTCACCGCCGGCGGCGTATAAACCCCGCAACCGCTTTGGAGGCTCACCATGGAGCACTGGAAACGCACGATCGAACGGGCCAATCGCTGCTTCATGCTGGGCGAACTGATCGACGCCCGTGAGGCGTACCTGCAAGCCCTGGCCCTGGCGCAAGTGTTGTTCGAACGTTGGGCAGATGCCGACGAAGCGGTGGCGGCCTGCGTCATCTCGCACCACAACCTCGCGGATTTGCACTTGCGTCTGAATCAGCCGGAGGAGAGCGCCGAATACCTCTGCGCTATTCACCAACGGCTGCTGCAAACCATGCAGGACGAACGTCAGCGCCTGGCCTTGCGTGAAGCGGCGCTGCGCCAGAGCAGCAAGACCTACGTCGAGCTGCTGAATTTCATCAGCGAACACGGCGAATACCCGCGTACCCAGCGTCTGCTGCACCCGGATACCGGCAATGCGCGCCGCGCGCCTGCCCCACATCACCATGGAGTCCATTGAAATGGCTTTTACCTTGCCTGCCTTGCCTTACGCCTACGACGCTCTTGAGCCGCATATCGATGCACAGACCATGGAGATTCACTACACCAAGCATCACCAGACTTACATCAACAACCTCAACGCCGCTGTAGAAGGCACTGAGTACGCTGAATGGCCGGTAGAAAAACTCGTCGCCAGTGTTCAGCAACTGCCGGAAAAACTCCGTGCGGCGGTGATCAATCAGGGCGGCGGTCACGCCAATCACTCGCTGTTCTGGGAAGTGATGGTGCCGAGCGGTGGCGGCAAGCCGGATGGTGCGTTGGCCAAGGCCATCGATGAGCAACTGGGTGGCCTCGACAGCTTCAAGGAAGCCTTCACCAAAGCCGCACTGACCCGATTCGGCAGCGGCTGGGCCTGGCTCAGCGTGACCCCGGAGAAAAAACTGATCGTGGAGAGCAGCGGCAACCAGGACAGCCCGTTGATGAATGGCAACACGCCGATCCTCGGTCTCGACGTCTGGGAGCACGCCTACTACTTGCGCTATCAGAACCGCCGCCCCGAATACATCAATGCGTTCTACAACGTAATCAATTGGCCTGAAGTGGCTGCGCGCTATCAGGCCGCACTGGTTTAAGTCTTCTATAAAAAAAATCCAAGGCTGACTATGGGCACTGAAACACTGGCGATCGGAAGTGGGCGTATGTTTCGTTACGCAGTGGGATCGCTGTTGCTGTTGGCGGGCATGACCTTGCTGGTCGCCCACGGGCTGGAATGGCTGAACCTCGAACCGAGGCTGTTGCGGGCGTTGCAGGGTGGTGCGATCTGCGCCCTGGGCACGGCACTTGGCGCTGTGCCGGTGCTGGTGATTCGGCGTATGCCGCAGGCGCTCAGCGATACGTTGCTGGGGTTTGGCGCCGGCGTGATGCTAGCGGCGACGGCGTTTTCGCTGATCGTACCGGGAATTGCCGCCGCCGAAAGCCTGGGTCTGACTCCGTGGGGTGCCAGCGGCCTGATCTGCTTCGGCATCATGCTCGGCGCTTTCGGGCTGTATCTGGTCGATCGCAAAGTTTCCGGCGCCTCACCGGAAATGCTCGTCGGCACGGTCGAACATCCGGTCATTCCGCCGCGGATCTGGTTGTTCGTGTTTGCCATCATTGCCCATAACATCCCTGAAGGTATGGCCGTCGGCGTGTCTGCCGGTGGCGGCATGCCGGATGCGGACAGTCTGGCCATGGGCATCGCTTTACAGGATGTGCCGGAAGGTCTGGTGATTGCATTGGTCTTGGCCGGGGCAGGGATGTCGCGGGTCAAAGCATTTTTAATCGGAGCGGCGTCAGGTCTGGTCGAGCCGGTGTTTGCGCTGCTGTGTGCCTGGCTGGTCGGTCTGGCGCAGGTATTGTTGCCGATAGGTCTGGCACTGGCGGCGGGGGCGATGTTGCTGGTGGTGACCCACGAGGTCATCCCGGAATCACGACGCCATGGTCATGAAAAACTGGCCAGTCTTGGCTTGTTGATCGGGTTTTGTCTGATGATGGTGATGGATACGGCGTTGGGTTGAAGTAGATCAACAGATCGCAGCCTTCGGCAGCTCTTACGGGGAAGATTTGTGCGTCGCGGGCTGCGATTTTTTGCCTCAGGTTTTCAACCACCTTCGCCGAAGTAGTCGTTGATCAGATCAACCAATGCCTGCAAGGCTTCATCAGCCTGTTCACCCTCGGTACTCAGTTGGATGACCGTACCCTTGCCGGCAGCTAGCATCATCATGGCCATGATGCTTTTTCCGTCGACCATGGATTCGGGAGTGCGCCCGACTCTGATAGTACAATTCTTGAACTCGCCAGCAACCCCGACAAACTTGGCCGATGCGCGGGCATGCAGGCCCAGCTTGTTGATGATTTCGATTTCCAGAGCAGGCATCGCGGTGTGAATCCTTTAAGTGAGGTCGCGGTGGCGAACCTGGACGTTCTTCAGGGTTTTCTGCAGGGCCTGACCCAGACGTTCGGTCAGGTAGACGGAGCGGTGATGCCCGCCGGTGCAGCCAATGGCAATGGTGACGTAGGCACGGTTGCTGGCGGCGAAGCGCGGCAGCCACTTGTGCAGGTAGGTGAAGATGTCCTGAAACATTTCTTCGACCTCCGGCTGTGCCGCCAGGTATTCAGCCACCGGCGCATCGAGACCCGATTGCGCACGCAGTTCCGGCTTCCAGTACGGATTGGGCAGGCAGCGCACATCGAACACCAGATCCGCATCCACCGGCATGCCGCGCTTGAAGCCGAAGGACTCGACCAGAAATGCGGTGCCCGGCTCTGGCTGATTCAGCAGACGCAGCTTGATGGAGTCGCGCAACTGGTACAGGTTGAGGTTGGTGGTGTTGATTTTCAGGTCGGCGAGGTCGGCGATCGGGCCGAGCAGGGCGGTTTCATCCTGGATCGCTTCGGCCAGCGAGCGATTGGCGTTGCTCAGTGGATGGCGTCGGCGGGTCTCGGAGAAACGCTTGAGCAGGGTTTCTTCGTCGGCGTCCAGATACAGGACATCGCACTGGATGTGCTTGGCCCGGACATCTTCAAGCAACTCGGGAAAGCGCGTCAGATGGCTCGGCAAGTTACGCGCATCGATCGACACGGCCACCAGCGGTTGCGCCAGCTCAGTGTGAATCAGCGCGCGTTCGGCCAGTTCCGGCAGCAAGCCTGCGGGCAGGTTGTCGATGCAGTAATAGCCGTTGTCCTCAAGGACATCCAGAGCCGTGCTTTTACCCGAGCCGGAACGGCCGCTGACGATGATCAAACGCATGATTAATGCCCGTTCTGCTCGCTCAGGACGACCTGATACAAGGCTTCGCTACTCGGTGCGCTACGCAGCTTTTCGCGCACTTCCTTACGATCCAGCATGCTGGCGATCTGACGTAGCAACTCCAGATGCGCATCGGTGGCGGCTTCCGGGACCAGCAAAACAAACAGCAGGTCAACCGGAGCGCCGTCAATGGCGTCGAAATCGATCGGAGCGTCAAGGTGCATCAGCGCGCTGATCGGCGCTTGGCAACCCTTGAGGCGGCAATGGGGGATGGCGATGCCGTTACCAAAACCGGTGGAACCGAGTTTTTCACGGGCAATCAACGCCTCGAAGACATCCTGCATGGCCAGATCCGGCACTTCGCGGGCGATCAGGTTGGCAATTTGTTCGAGGGCTTTCTTTTTACTGCCACCCGGCACGTTCACGAGGGAACGGCCGGGGGTCAGGATACTTTCAAGTCGGATCATGGAATGGGGGGTTATCGACCGGTCGCGCCCTGGAGCAGGCTCTGGGTCTTTTCCTTATGCTTTTTGAGTTGTTTATCCAGCTTGTCGGTCAAGGCGTCGATCGCGGCATACATATCGGTATGTTCTGCGTTGGCGACCACTTCACTGCCGGGGATATGCAAGGTGGCTTCGATTTTCTGCTTAAGCTTTTCGACGCACATCGTGACTTGCACGTTGGTGATCTTGTCGAAATGGCGCTCTAATCGTTGAAGTTTCTCATTGATGTAGCCGCGCAGAGGTTCGGTCACTTCCAGTTGGTGTCCACTGATGTTGACTTGCATACAGCTTCTCCTTCGTTGCCAGTGCATAAAGCGGCAGGCTGGATAGCCTGCCACTGGAACGCTGTAACGTGGCTTACATCAACCGCTTGCGTTCGCTCGAAGGCGCGATCCCTAAGGATTCGCGGTACTTGGCGACGGTGCGGCGAGCCACCTGAATGCCTTGTGCCTCCAGTAAACCAGCGATCTTGCTGTCACTCAACGGCTTTTTCTGATTTTCCGCGGCAACCAGTTTTTTGATGATCGCGCGGATCGCCGTGGACGAGCATTCGCCGCCTTCGGAAGTGCTGACGTGGCTTGAGAAAAAGTATTTCAGCTCATAAATACCGCGCGGGGTATGCATGAATTTCTGGGTGGTCACCCGCGAAATCGTCGATTCGTGCATGCCGACCGCTTCGGCGATGTCATGCAGGACCAACGGCTTCATGGCTTCGTCGCCGTACTCCAGAAAACCGCGCTGATGCTCGACGATCTGGGTGGCAACTTTCATCAGGGTTTCGTTGCGGCTCTGCAGGCTCTTGATGAACCAGCGGGCTTCCTGCAACTGGTTGCGCATGAAGGTGTTGTCGGCGCTGGTGTCGGCTCGACGGACGAAACCGGCGTACTGGGCGTTGACGCGCAGGCGCGGCACCGATTCCTGGTTCAACTCGACCAGCCAGCGCTCATTGTCCTTGCGCACAATGACGTCAGGCACAACGTATTCGGCTTCGGTGGATTCGATCTGCGAACCTGGGCGCGGATTAAGGCTCTGCACCAGTTCGATGACCTGACGCAGTTCGTCTTCCTTGAGCTTCATGCGGCGCATCAACTGGCTGTAGTCGCGGCTGCCCAGCAGGTCGATGTAATCGCTGACCAAGCGTTTCGCTTCAGCCAGCCAAGGTGTCTTGGCCGACAACTGGCGCAATTGCAGCAGCAGGCATTCGCCGAGGTTGCGCGCGCCGATGCCGGCCGGCTCGAACTGTTGAATGCGGTGCAGGACGGCTTCGATTTCGTCCAGTTCGATGTCCAGCTCCGGGTCGAACGCCTCAAGAATTTCTTCGAGGGTTTCGTCCAGGTAGCCCTGATTGTTGATGCAATCGATCAGGGTCACGGCGATCAGGCGATCGGTATCGGACATAGGTGCGAGATTCAGTTGCCACAGCAAATGGCTTTGCAGGCTCTCGCCGGCAGAGGTGCGGGTGGTGAAGTCCCACTCGTCATCATCGTTGCTGGGCAGGCTGCTGGCGCTGGTCTGGTAGACGTCTTCCCAGGCGGTATCGACCGGAAGCTCGTTGGGGATGCGCTCGTTCCATTCGCCGTCCTCGAGGTTGTCGACCGTCGGGGCGGTTTCCTGATAGGACGGTTCCTGGATCTCGGTGTTGGGCTTCTGTTCGGCGTTGTCAGCCATGGGGTCGGAATTATCGAAGTCTTCGCCTTCTTCCTGGCGTTCGAGCATCGGATTGGATTCCAGCGCCTCCTGGATTTCCTGTTGCAGATCCAGGGTCGACAATTGGAGCAGGCGGATGGCCTGTTGCAGCTGCGGTGTCATCGTCAGCTGCTGGCCCATTCTCAAGACTAGCGATGGTTTCATGGCAGGGGCTTAACACCTTATTCGCCGGCGCTATGCGCCATCCACTACAGGGCGCCGAGGCGCCAAACTTAAGCAAATTATATGCCTGAAACTGAAGTGTTTGCCTAGAGCGCTGTAACAATTAAAGCGGATTAAATCCTGCTTGAATCGATACAGCGCCCCGGCGGCGCACCGGGCACTGTTGCGCTTACAGGCGGAACTCGTGGCCCAGATACACTTCCTTGACCAGATCGTTGGCCAGGATGGTTTCTGCATCGCCTTCAGCGATCAGTTGACCATCGTTGACGATGTAAGCGGTTTCGCAGATGTCCAGCGTTTCACGGACGTTGTGGTCGGTGATCAGCACACCGATACCCTTGGCCTTGAGGTGGTGGATGATCTGCTTGATGTCGCCGACCGAAATCGGGTCGACACCGGCGAACGGTTCGTCGAGCAGGATGAATTTCGGTGCAGTCGCCAGTGCGCGAGCAATTTCCACCCGGCGGCGTTCACCACCGGAAAGGCTCATGCCGAGGTTGTCGCGGATGTGGCTGATGTGGAATTCCTGCAGCAGGCTTTCCAGCTCCTTGCGACGGCCGGCCTTGTCGAGTTCCTGGCGGGTCTCGAGGATGGCCATGATGTTATCGGCCACCGACAGTTTGCGGAAGATCGACGCTTCTTGCGGCAGATAGCCGATACCGGCCTTGGCGCGACCGTGCATTGGCTGATGGCTGACGTCCAGATCGTCGATCAGTACGCGGCCCTGATCGGCCTGTACCAGGCCGACGATCATGTAGAAGCACGTGGTCTTGCCGGCACCGTTCGGGCCGAGCAGGCCGACGATCTGGCCGCTGTCGATCGACAGGCTGACGTCACGCACGACCTGGCGGCTTTTATAGGCCTTGGCCAGGTGCTGAGCTTTCAGAGTTGCCATTACTGGGTTTTCTCGTCGGTTTTCTTCTTCGGCTGGATCACCATGTCGATGCGCGGACGCGCCTCGGTGACCTTGCTGCCGGTAGCGCGACCGGCGCTGGCCAGTTTCTTCACGGTGTCATAGACGATTTTCTCGCCCTGAGTGACGTTGCCGTCTTTGTCGACGACCTTGGCCTTGTCGATCAGCACGACGCGGTTTTGCTGGGCGTGGTATTGAATCGTCACGCCGTAGCCTTGAACCGGTTTGGTGTCGCCCTGGGTTTGCAGCTGCTCGAAGTAAGCCAGGTTGCCCACGGAGGTCACTACGTCGATATCGCCATTCGGCGCGCGAGTCATGGTGACCGTGTTGCCTTTAACGATCATCGAGCCCTGGGTGATGATCACATCACCTTTATAGGTAGCGATGCCGTTCTTGTCATCCAGTTGGGCGTCGTCGGCCTGAATGCGGATAGGTTGCTGCTGATCGTTCGGCAGAGCCCAGGCGCTCACGCTTCCCAGTGCTGCGCCCAGACTGAGCAAAATAGGGAGGGTTTTAACGAGCCTCATACTGTCCTCTTACGTTCGATAGCAGGTGTATCCTGCTTTCCTTCAGGTACGCTTTCATTCCAACGCCAGTCGATACACCGCCAGCGCCGTCGATTCTAACGGGTTGCTCGGTCTGCGCATATTCCTGCTGCGGGAACACGGTCATGCGCGTGGAAGTGATCAGGATGTCACGCTTCTTTTCGTCGGTGCGCGCAACGCGTACCGAATCGATCAGCTCGACTTCGGTGCCGCCTGAGTTCACTTCACCGCGCTCACTGGTCACGTGCCACGGGAAGTCCGTTCCGCGGTACATGTTCAGATCGGGTTTGGTCACCAGCGTGACGTCGGTTGCCTTTACGTGCTCGGCCTTTTCCGACGTCATTTCATACTGCACCTTGCCATCCGGCAGATATTGCAGGGTGTGCGTGTTGGTCGCATACCAGTCGATAGGCGTTTCCACCGAGGTGACCGGTGGTTTGTCGAGAAAGCGTTCCGGGCTGATATTCCAATAGCCGACCGCGGCGAAAATCGCAGCGATGCAGCCGAACAGCAGGAAGTTACGAAATTTTTTGCTGAACATGGTTTGGCTCACAGGTACGCGGCGTTGGCCGCATCGAGGCGGCCCTGGGCGCGCAGGATCAATTCGCAGAATTCGCGGGCGGCGCCTTCACCACCGCGAGCGCGGGTCACGCCATGGGCGTGTTCGCGGACGAAGTCGGCGGCGTTGGCCACGGCCATGCCTAAACCTACGCGACGAATCACCGGCAGATCGGGCAGGTCGTCACCGAGATAGGCAACCTCTTCATAGCTTAGGCCCAGTTGCTCGAGAAGACCGTCGAGAACGACCAATTTGTCTTCGCGCCCCTGAAACAGGTGGGGGATGCCGAGGTTTTTCGCGCGACGCTCGACCACCGGGGTCTTGCGACCGCTGATGATAGCGGTCTGCACGCCGGCGTTCATCAGCATCTTGATGCCCTGGCCATCGAGGGTATTGAAGGTCTTGAACTCACTGCCGTCTTCGAGGAAGTACAGGCGCCCGTCGGTGAGAACGCCGTCGACGTCGAAAACCGCCAGTTTGATCGCTTTGCCGCGTTGCAGCAGATCGTTACTCATTACATGACTCCTGCGCGCAGCAGATCGGAGAGGTTGAAGGCGCCGACCGGGCGATCTTCCTCGTCTACGACTACCAATGCGTTGATTCGGTGGTCTTCCATGATTTTCAGGGCCTCGGCGGCCAGCATTTCCGGCCGGGCAGTCTTGCCGTGAGCGGTCATTACCTGATCGATGGTGGCGCTGCGAATGTCGATGCTGCGATCCAGCGTGCGGCGCAGATCGCCGTCCGTGAAGATCCCGGCGAGTTTGCCGTCAGTTTCAAGAATGACGGTCATGCCCAGACCTTTACGGGTCATTTCCATCAGTGCGTCCTTGAGCAGCGTGCCGCGCTGTACTTGCGGCAACTCCTGACCGGCATGCATGACGTTTTCCACTTTCAGCAACAGGCGACGGCCAAGGGCGCCACCCGGATGAGAAAAGGCGAAGTCTTCGGCAGTGAAACCGCGCGCCTCCAGCAACGCTACGGCCAGCGCATCACCCATGACCAGCGCTGCGGTGGTCGAGGAGGTCGGCGCCAGATTCAGCGGGCAGGCCTCATGTTCGACGTGAACGTTGAGATTGACCTCGGCCGCCTTGGCCAGCGGCGATAGCGGGTTGCCGGTGACGCTGATCAGCTGGATACCCAGACGTTTGATCAGCGGCAGCAGGGTGACGATTTCGTTGGTCGAGCCGGAGTTCGACAGGGCCAGAATCACGTCATCACGAGTGATCATGCCCATGTCGCCATGGCTGGCCTCGGCCGGGTGCACGAAAAAAGCCGGGGTGCCGGTGCTGGCCAGGGTCGCGGCAATCTTGTTGCCGATGTGCCCGGATTTGCCCATGCCGACCACAACTACACGGCCCTTGCTGGCCAGAATCATCTCGCAAGCGCGTACGAAATCGGCGTCGATATGGGGCAACAAGCCTTGTACGGCTTCCACTTCGAGTTGGATGGTGCGTTGTGCCGATTGAATCAGGTCGCTGGATTGGCTCATGTCAGAAATCGTATAGCCCGATGAAAAGGCGGCGATTATAGCGGTTATGTGGCAAAGCCTCACGCAAGTTCGTCGCGCTTTGTCATTACTCGTTACCAAAACCCGGTAAAAGAGCCTGCGGACCTGTCATATCGCCGAACTCAGGCTGGTACAAGCCTTGGGCGCGTAGCCTTTGCAGTGATATAGTTCGCCGCCAGTTCGGCCTGCCCGGGATGTACGTACTTTTTAAGTAAAGACAGGCGTCCGAGTGAGAGGCTGCATCGCAAGGAGTTTAGATGAGTGCCGATAACGCCTACGCGGTCGAGCTGAAGGGAGTCTCCTTCAAGCGCGGTGCGCGCAGCATTTTCAATAACGTCGATATTCGCATACCGCGCGGCAAGGTCACCGGCATCATGGGGCCTTCCGGGTGTGGCAAGACCACGCTGCTGCGATTGATGGGCGCACAATTGCGTCCTGCCAGCGGCGAAGTCTGGGTCAACGGCCAGAATCTGCCTGCGCTTTCGCGCAGCGATCTGTTCGATGCGCGAAAGCACATGGGTGTGCTGTTTCAAAGCGGCGCGCTGTTCACCGATCTCGATGTGTTCGAGAACGTGGCTTTCCCCCTGCGTGTTCATACCGATTTGCCGGAAGAAATGATCCGCGACATCGTCCTGCTCAAGTTGCAGGCGGTCGGTCTGCGCGGAGCCATCGAGTTGATGCCGGATGAGCTGTCCGGTGGCATGAAGCGCCGCGTCGCACTGGCGCGGGCGATTGCGCTCGATCCGCAGATCCTCATGTACGACGAACCGTTCGTCGGGCAGGACCCGATCGCCATGGGCGTGCTGGTCCGTCTGATTCGCCTGCTCAACGACGCGCTGGGGATCACCAGTATCGTGGTGTCCCACGATCTGGCGGAAACCGCGAGCATCGCCGATTACATCTATGTTGTCGGTGATGGTCAGGTACTGGGGCAGGGTACGCCGGACGAGTTGATGAACTCGGACGAGCCGCGTATCCGTCAGTTCATGACCGGCGATCCCGATGGCCCGGTGCCGTACCATTTTCCAGCGACGGATTACCGCGCAGATCTTCTGGGGAAGCGCTGATGCGCAGAATTTCATTAATAGAACGCGTGCGCCGGTTCGGCGAGGCGGCGATCGACGCCGTCGCGGTGTTCGGTCGTGCGACGCTGTTCCTGTTTCATGCTCTGCTGGGGCGCGGCGGGATCAGCGGTGGCTTCAGCCTGCTGGTCAAGCAACTGCATTCAGTCGGCGTGATGTCGCTGGTGATCATCGTCGTTTCGGGGATTTTCATCGGCATGGTGCTGGCGCTGCAGGGCTTCAGCATTCTGTCGAGCTACGGTTCGGAGCAGGCGGTGGGGCAGATGGTTGCGCTGACCTTGCTGCGTGAACTGGGTCCGGTGGTGACTGCGCTGTTGTTCGCCGGTCGTGCCGGTTCGGCACTGACTGCCGAGATCGGCAACATGAAATCCACCGAACAGCTTTCCAGTCTGGAAATGATCGGCGTCGATCCGCTCAAGTACATCATTGCCCCGCGCCTGTGGGCCGGCTTCATTTCCCTGCCGGTGCTGGCGATGATTTTCAGCGTGGTCGGGATTTGGGGCGGTTCGTGGGTGGCCGTCGACTGGCTGGGTGTGTATGAAGGCTCTTATTGGGCGAACATGCAGAACAGCGTGAACTTCACCAGTGACGTGCTTAACGGCGTCATCAAAAGTATCGTTTTCGCCTTTGTCGTGACCTGGATCGCCGTATTCCAAGGCTATGACTGTGAGCCCACTTCCGAGGGCATCAGTCGCGCCACCACCAAGACTGTAGTGTTTGCCTCGCTGGCAGTGCTCGGCCTGGACTTTATTCTGACTGCTTTGATGTTTGGAGATTTCTGATGCAAAACCGCACCCTGGAAATCGGTGTCGGCCTGTTCCTGCTGGCAGGGATCCTGGCTTTGTTGCTGCTTGCTTTGCGGGTCAGTGGTCTGTCTCCGACGTCGACCACCGATACCTATAAACTTTATGCGTATTTTGACAATATCGCCGGTTTGACGGTCAGAGCCAAAGTGACCATGGCCGGTGTGACCATCGGCAAGGTCACGGCAATCGATCTGGATCGCGACAGCTTCACCGGTCGGGTAACCCTGCAAGTGGATAAAAAGGTCGACAACCTGCCGACCGACTCCACAGCGTCTATCCTGACCGCTGGTCTGCTGGGCGAGAAGTACATTGGTATCAGCGTAGGCGGGGAAGACAAGCCGCTGAAGGATGGTGGAACCATTCACGACACGCAGTCGTCACTGGTACTGGAAGACCTTATCGGTAAATTCCTGCTCAATACCGTTAGCAAAGACGCCAAATGAGGAGCTTTTGAATGATCTCTATCTTGCGACGTAGCCTGTTGGTGTTACTGGCGGCTCTGCCGTTGATGGGTAACGCCGTGGCTGCTGCAACTTCGGCACATGATCTGGTGCAGGACACAACCACCCGGTTGCTGGCCGATCTGGCTGCCAACAAAGAGAAATACAAGCAGGATCCGACTGATTTCTACGCGGCGCTCAACAGCATTGTCGGTCCGGTGGTGGATGCTGAAGGCATTTCCAAGAGCATCATGACGGTCAAGTATTCGCGCAAGGCCACGCCGGCGCAGATGCAGACCTTCCAGGAAAACTTCAAGAAAGGCCTGTTCCAGTTCTACGGCAATGCCTTGCTCGAGTACAACAACCAGGGCATTACCGTTGACCCTGCCAAAGACGAATCGGGCGACCGCACCAGCGTCAACATGACCGTCAAGGGCAGCAGCGGCGCAATCTATCCTGTGCAGTACACGCTGGAGAAGATCAACGGCGAGTGGAAACTGCGCAACGTGATCATCAATGGCATCAACATCGGCAAACTGTTCCGTGATCAGTTCGCCGACGCGATGCAGCGCAATGGCAACGATCTGGACAAAACCATCAATGGTTGGGCCGGTGAAGTGGCCAAGGCCAAAGAAGCCACCGAAAAGAACCCCGCGCAATGAACGAGGCCGCAGTTCGTATGAGTGATGTCGACGAGCTTCTGCTCAGCGGAGTGCTGGACTATCGCACCGGTGCCGACCTGCGCAAGCAAGGCCAGACGCTGATCAAGTCCAGCAAGGCTGCTTCGCTGGTGATCGATTGCTCGGCGGTGAAGAAGTCCAGCAGCGTCGGTTTGTCGTTGCTGCTGTGCTTCATGCGCGATGCGAATGCGGCCGGAAAGGCTGTCAGCATCCGCGCGATGCCCGAAGACATGCGCGAAATCGCTCAGGTCAGTGAACTGACCGAACTGTTGGCGCACCCCTGAAACAGCATCTATAAAGAAGCCCCCCGTCAGAGTCCTGCCATGCGGGGTTCGCAGGCGCGGGGCTTTTTTGTATGATGTCCGACCCGTGCGCACAGGGCGCCGATTGAGGTTGAGCATGCAGGCCGTAGAAGTGAAGAGCTTCCTTGAAGGAAAGCTGCCCGGAACGTTGGTAGAAGTTGAGGGCGAAGGCTGCAATTTCCAGCTGAACGTGATTAGCGATGAACTGGCGGCGTTGAGCCCGGTGAAGCGTCAGCAGCAGGTCTATGCCCATTTGAACCCATGGATCACCGATGGCAGCATCCATGCGGTCACTATGAAATTTTTCAGCAGCGCGGCCTGGGCCGAGCGCACCTGAGCCTTAGGGCGTCGAGATTCTTATGGATAAATTGATTATTACCGGTGGCGCTCGTCTTGATGGCGAGATCCGCATTTCCGGCGCAAAAAACTCCGCCCTGCCGATCCTGGCCGCCACCCTGCTGTGCGATGGCCCGGTGACCGTTGGCAACCTGCCGCACCTGCACGACATCACCACCATGATCGAGCTGTTCGGTCGCATGGGCATTGAGCCGGTGATCGACGAGAAACTCAGCGTCGAAATCGACCCGCGCACCATCAAGACCCTGATCGCCCCGTACGAACTGGTGAAAACCATGCGTGCGTCGATCCTGGTACTGGGCCCGATGGTTGCCCGTTTCGGTGAAGCCGAAGTCGCACTGCCTGGCGGTTGCGCCATCGGTTCGCGTCCGGTCGACCTGCACATCCGTGGCCTCGAAGCCATGGGCGCGGTCATCGACGTCGAAGGCGGCTACATCAAGGCCAAGGCGCCGGAAGGCGGCCTGCGCGGTGCGCACTTCTTCTTCGATACCGTCAGTGTGACCGGTACCGAGAACATCATGATGGCCGCGGCTCTGGCCAAGGGCCGCAGCGTGTTGCAGAACGCTGCTCGCGAGCCTGAAGTGGTCGACCTGGCGAACTTCCTCAACGCCATGGGCGCCAAGGTTTCCGGTGCTGGCACCGACACCATCACCATCGATGGCGTCGAGCGTCTGGGTTCGGCTTTCTATAAGGTCATGCCTGACCGTATCGAAACCGGCACCTACCTGGTTGCCGCTGCCGTTACCGGTGGTCGCGTCAAGGTCAAGGACACTGATCCGACCATCCTTGAAGCAGTTCTGGAAAAACTCCGTGAAGCCGGTGCAGAAATCACCTGCGGTGAAGACTGGATCGAGCTGAACATGCACGGCAAGCGTCCGAAAGCAGTCAACGTGCGCACTGCGCCGTACCCTGCATTCCCGACCGACATGCAAGCGCAGTTCATCTCGCTCAACGCCATTGCCGAAGGCACCGGTGCGGTGATCGAGACGATCTTCGAAAACCGTTTCATGCACGTGTACGAACTGCACCGCATGGGCGCCAAGATCCAGGTCGAAGGCAACACTGCCATCGTCACCGGTACCGAAGTCCTCAAAGGCGCGCCAGTCATGGCCACCGACCTGCGGGCTTCGGCCAGCCTGGTGATCTCGGCACTGGTTGCCGAGGGCGATACGCTGATCGACCGCATCTACCACATCGACCGTGGTTATGAGTGCATCGAAGAAAAACTGCAGATGCTGGGCGCCAAGATCCGTCGCGTTCCGGGCTGATTGCTGCATTGGGACACAGGGACGTGTCCACTGATTTTAAGAGTCGAGCCGGTTTCCGGCTCGATGTGTGTCCGGCGCCGATTGCGACCGGACATGAGTACCTTGATAAGGACTGACGTTTCCCATGTTGACCATCGCACTGTCCAAGGGCCGCATCCTTGACGACACCCTGCCGCTTCTCGCCGAAGCGGGCATCGTGCCGACCGAGAATCCGGACAAGAGCCGCAAGCTGATCATCCCCACGACGCAGGACGACGTTCGTCTGCTGATCGTGCGAGCCACCGATGTGCCGACCTATGTCGAGCATGGCGCGGCCGACCTTGGCGTTGCCGGTAAAGACGTGTTGATGGAATACACCGGCCAGGGTCTTTACGAACCACTGGATCTGCAGATTGCTCAGTGCAAGCTGATGACCGCCGGCAAGATCGGCGCGCCGGAGCCCAAGGGCCGTCTGCGCGTAGCGACCAAGTTCGTCAACGTTGCCAAGCGTTACTACGCCGAGCAAGGCCGTCAGGTCGACATCATCAAGCTGTATGGCTCGATGGAGCTGGCGCCACTGATCGGTCTGGCCGACAAGATCATCGACGTGGTCGACACCGGTAACACCCTGCGCGCCAATGGCCTGGAACCTCAGGAACTGATCGCCACGATCAGCTCGCGCCTGGTGGTCAACAAGGCTTCGATGAAAATGCAACACGCCCGAATCCAGGCGTTGATCGATACCCTGCGCAACGCAGTGGAATCGCGACACCGCGGCTGATTTACCTGCG
This sequence comes from Pseudomonas sp. P108, assembly GCF_032613195.1. NCBI lineage: Bacteria > Pseudomonadati > Pseudomonadota > Gammaproteobacteria > Pseudomonadales > Pseudomonadaceae > Pseudomonas > Pseudomonas sp. P108. Next base: position 1,107,230 of record NZ_CP126691.1, read on the forward strand.
CGGCCCCAGGTCGCGCCGTCTATCCGCCTCATAGCCAGAATTCTCAGGTGCCTAAGCGGATCGGATGATAGTTTCGGGCGCCTGAGTTTTTTGCCATTCCTATGAGGCTCTCGCTATGACCGCAACGACTGCAATTCGCCGACTCAACGCTGCTGACCCGGATTTCGCGCATCATCTGGATCATCTGCTGAGCTGGGAAAGTGTGTCTGACGACTCGGTCAATCAGCGCGTGCTGGACATCATCAAGGCTGTGCGCGAACGTGGTGACGCGGCGCTGGTCGAGTTCACCCAGAAATTCGACGGCCTCGAAGTCGCTTCGATGGCCGACCTGATCCTGCCGCGCGAGCGTCTGGAACTGGCGCTGACGCGCATCACCGTGCCACAGCGCGAGGCATTGGAAACAGCCGCCGCCCGCGTGCGCAGCTACCACGAAAAACAGAAGCAGGATTCCTGGAGCTACACCGAAGCTGACGGCACGGTATTGGGCCAAAAGGTCACACCGCTGGATCGTGCCGGCCTGTACGTGCCGGGTGGCAAGGCGTCGTATCCGTCGTCGGTGTTGATGAACGCGATCCCGGCCAAGGTCGCCGGCGTGACCGAGGTGGTCATGGTCGTGCCGACCCCGCGCGGTGAGATCAATGAGCTGGTGCTGGCGGCTGCGTGCATCGCCGGCGTCGACCGAGTGTTCACCATTGGTGGCGCGCAAGCTGTCGCTGCCTTGGCCTACGGTACCGAAAGTGTGCCGAAAGTCGATAAGGTGGTTGGCCCGGGCAACATCTATGTCGCCACGGCCAAGCGTCACGTGTTCGGTCAGGTCGGCATCGACATGATCGCCGGTCCTTCGGAAATCCTCGTGGTCTGCGACGGCCAGACCGATCCGGACTGGATCGCCATGGACCTGTTCTCGCAAGCCGAGCACGACGAAGACGCGCAGGCGATTCTGGTCAGCCCGGACGCCGAGTTCCTCGACAAGGTTGCGGCGAGCATCGACAAACTGCTGCCGACCATGGACCGCGCGACGATCATCGAAACCTCGATCAATGGCCGTGGTGCGCTGATTCACGTGAAGGACATGGCGCAAGCCATCGAAGTCGCCAACCGCATCGCCCCGGAACACCTGGAGCTGTCGGTCGCTGATCCACAGGCCTGGCTGCCGCAGATCCGCCACGCCGGCGCGATCTTCATGGGCCGTCATACTTCCGAAGCGCTGGGCGATTACTGCGCAGGTCCGAACCACGTATTGCCAACTTCGGGCACCGCGCGCTTCTCTTCGCCGCTGGGTGTGTATGACTTCCAGAAGCGCTCGTCGATCATCTTCTGCTCCGAGGCCGGTGCTTCGGAACTGGGTAAGACTGCATCGGTACTGGCCCGTGGCGAATCCCTGAGCGCGCACGCGCGCAGCGCCGAATACCGCATCAAAGACGAATCGAAGGGGAACTGAACATGAGTAAATTCTGGAGCCCGTTCGTTAAAGATCTGGTGCCGTACGTGCCGGGCGAACAGCCGAAGCTGACCAAACTGGTCAAGCTCAACACCAACGAAAACCCGTACGGCCCATCGCCAAAAGCCTTGGCCGCGATGCAGATCGAACTGAATGACAACCTGCGTCTGTACCCGGACCCGAACAGTGATCTGCTGAAAACTGCGGTCGCCAAATACTACGGCGTGCAGAGCAATCAGGTGTTCCTCGGCAACGGCTCGGACGAAGTGCTCGCGCACATTTTCCACGGCTTGCTGCAACACGATCAGCCGCTGCTGTTTCCGGACATCAGCTACAGCTTCTATCCGGTTTACTGCGGGTTGTACGGCATCCAGTTCGATGCGGTGCCGCTGGATACGCAGTTTCAGATCGATCCAGCCGACTACGCCAAGCCGAACGGCGGGATCATTTTCCCGAATCCGAATGCGCCAACCGGTTGCCTGCTGGCGCTGGAAGCGGTCGAGCAGATCCTCAAGGCCAGCCCGGATTCGGTGGTGGTCGTAGACGAGGCGTACATCGACTTCGGCGGCGAAACGGCAATCAGTCTGGTGGATCGTTATCCCAACCTGTTGGTGACGCAAACCCTGTCCAAGTCACGTTCGCTGGCTGGTTTGCGCGTTGGTCTGGCGGTCGGGCATCCGGACCTGATCGAGGCGCTGGAGCGGATCAAGAACAGCTTCAACTCCTATCCGCTGGATCGTCTGGCGATTGTCGGTGCGGCGGCGGCGTTCGAGGATCGCGAGTATTTCGACAAGACCTGCCGTCTGGTGATCGAGAGCCGTGAGTGGTTGATTGCGCAATTGCAGGCCAAGGGGTTTGAAGTGTTGCCGTCGGCGGCGAACTTCATTTTCACTCGCCACCCGCAGCATGATGCGGCGGGACTGGCGGCCAAGCTGAGGGAGCAGGGCGTGATCGTGCGGCACTTCAAGCAGGAGCGGATTGCGCAGTTTTTGCGGATTTCGATTGGTACGCCGGAGCAGAATCAGGCGCTTATCGATGGACTTGGCGATCTCTAAAAGCAAGAGCCCCTCACCCTAACCCTCCCGAAACGTCGGACCGCCCAGAGGGAGAGGGGACTGATTGGGGGATATTGCAGAGCTTCGTCGACGTGAAAGTGCTGTACCGAATCCATAATCGACTCGGTCTTTCAGGTCGACGTACTTCGCAAGACAACTCGGTCGGCCCCCTCTCCCTCCGGGAGAGGGCTGGGCGGGCGGCGTTTCCGATGAGGGTCTGCTCTTATTCGTGATGCGGTTCGCCAAGGAAAGTCAGTGAGGTAAACAGCCCACGACTATCCACATCCGCGCTGCCCTTCACTGGCACCTCAACCTGCGCCGCAATCACATTCAACCCTTCATTCCGCACCAACACCTGCGCCCGACCATCCTTGTCAGTCTCGGTGCTCAACGTGTTCGGCGCGCTGCGATAGTCGCCAATCAACTTCACCCCGGCCGCCGGTTTGCCATCGAGCAATACCCGCACCGGCAATGACTTGCCCGGCCCAACCGTCAGCGGATCAACCTCCGGCAGAATCAGCAACTTGATCTGATCAAGCTTGGGCAACTTCGCCCCCGGCTGATAAATTGCCAGACTGTATTTAAACGTCTCGGTTGCCTCGACAGCGCCCGGCACTTTGCTGCGGCCTTCGTTGATCCACTTCTTGTCGGTGGTTTGCGACCACATGCCGTTATTCAATGCGACGGCCATGACCGCCGGCGACTTCAAGGGCTTCAAGCGTGCGTGATCCGCCAGACGCTCGACGCTGACCGGAATCATCTTGCCGCTCGCGTCATAAGCCCACGCGCCGCTGATTTTCTGTGCCTTGAACGCGTTGTCTTCAGCGCCATGGCCGTAGACCACTTCGATATTGCCGCGCCGTTGTTCGGTCCACAGGCCATGAGCCGAGACTTCGCCTGCGAACAGCGCTGCGATGAGTACAAAGGTTTTGCCGTATTGCATGGTGACGTCCTTTTACAGGTTGAGAGTCAGGCTGACAGTGAAATTGCGCGGCTCGCCGGGATTGACCCAGTAGTTGCTGTAGGAGCGCTCGTAATACTTCTCGTCGAAGAGGTTGTTCAGGTTCAGGCCGACGGTGACGTTGTCGCTGGCCTTGTAATGCGCGAGCAGGTCGACGGTCTGGTAGGCCGGTAATTCGAAGTCGCTGCCGGATTCTCCGGAGCGGTCGCCGACATAAGTGAACGCTGCGCCGACGTCCGAGCCGCGCCAATGACCATCCTGAAACTCATAAACCCCGAGCAGGCTGCCGCTGCGTTTGGCCACGCCGAGGATGCGACTGCCGGTGGGAATGACTGCGTCGCCCTTGGTCACTTCTGCGTCAATGTAGGCAAAGGCACCAATGACTCGTACAGCGTCGGTGACCTGTCCGGTGACTTGCAGGTCGAAACCACGACTGCGCGCCTTGCCCATCGCGCGGCTGGTGTCGGTGGCCGGATCGAGGGCGAGGACGTTTTCCTTGTCGATGTGGAAGAAGGCGAGGGTGCTGCTCAGGCGTTCGTCGAACAACTCGTTCTTGATGCCGACTTCGTAACCGACGCCTTCTTCCGGGTCGAAGGATTTGCCGGAGGCGTCGAGGCCGTTATTCGGTTTGAACGAGGTTGAGGCGTTGGCGAACAGGCCGGTATCCGGTGTCAGTCGATAGAGCAGGCCGGCGCGTTGGGTGAGGGCGTCGTGGCGTTGGTTGCTTGTGGCGCTGCGACTGTGATCATCGACGTGCTGATCGAAATGCTCGAAACGCGCACCGAGCATCCCGCGCAGTTTGTCGGTGAAGACGATTTGATCCTGCAGGTTCAGTGCATGACTTTCGACCTGTTCGAAGAAGTCAGTGCCCGACCGCGCACCGTTGGGTTTCGGCTGGCCGTAGATCGGCTTATAAATGTCGATGGCATAAGGGCCGCCGGCAATCGTGGTGACGCGCTCGTTCTTGCGGAAGTTTTCGTATTCGGTTCCGATCAGCAGTTCGTGCTGCCACGGGCCGAGGTCGAACAGGCCGCGCAGCTCAAGCTGGGTAATGCTGTCGTGCCAGGTTGTGTCGCGCTCGCGATAGCGGCGGTTGACGGTGTGGCCATCGGCGTTCAACGGGCGGGATTCGGAGGCGTCACCCCAGAGTTTGCCTTCCTTGTAGTGGCTGGCCAGACGCAGCTTCCAGTTATCGTTGAGGTGATGTTCGAGCGTCGCCTGAAGCAGATTGTTGTGGTTATCGATGTTGCCGTCGTTGGGTTCACCGAGAAACGTCGAGCGCGAAACGCCGCTCCACTTGTTGTTCGGCGCGACGATACCGCGATCAAACGTGGAGCTGTGACGGACGATCTCGCTTTCCACCAACAGCGACGTGTCCGGGTTCAATTGCCAACTGATCGACGGCGCGACGAACACACGCTTGCTGTCGACGTGATCGCGAAAACTGTTGTTGTCTTCGACAGCGAGGTTGATCCGCGAGAGCACATCACCTTGTTCATCGAGTGGCGTGTTGACGTCCAGCACGGTGCGATAACGGTCCCAACTGCCGGCGCTGGTTTGCAACGTCGTGAACGCTTCGGGCTGCGGTTTCTTGGTGACGATGTTTACCGTGCCGCCGGGATCGCCTCGGCCATACAGACTGGCGGCGGGGCCTTTGAGCACTTCGATGCGCTCGATATTGGCTGCATCCGGTGTGCTCGGATAACCACGATTGGCGCTAAAGCCGTCCTTGTAGAACTCCGATGTGGTGAAACCGCGCACGCTGTATTCGTACAGCGTCAGGCCGCCGAAGTTGTTTTGCTTGGATACGCCGCCGGCGAAATCCAGTGCGCGCTCGACGCTGGTGCTGCCCAGATCCTTGAGCACGCTGGCCGGTACGACGCTGATGGCTTGAGGAATATCGCGGATCGCGGTGTCGGTTTTTGTTGCGCTGGACGAGCGGGTGGCGCGATAGCCCTTGACCGGACCGGTCGGCGATTCGTAGTCGGAGATGACGCTGATGGCGTCGAGTTCAAGCGGCTTGGGCTCTTCGGCGAAGGCTGGATCGACCAGCAGACCAAGACTCAGGCCGAGCAGGGAGGCCTTTGTTCGAGACGACATGTTATGTTGTTCCAATTATTAGAATTGAAACAATATAACATGCCTGTTGAGAATGTCTTTTATTCGCGCGGTAAGCGCGAAAAAAGTTTTATTCTTCTTTTTCTTTCACCGGCGCCGGTGGTGGGCGCAGGCCGATTTCAGCGGTGAGCTTGATCTCTTTGCCGTTGCGCATCACCTGAATCGTCACCTTGTCCGTCGGTTTGATCCGTGCAACCTGGTTCATCGAACGACGGCCATCGCCCGCAGGCTCGCCATCGATGCTCAGAATCACGTCGCCCAATTGCAGGCCGGCCTTCTGCGCCGGGCCATCGCGGAAGATCCCCGCCACGACAATCCCCGGACGCCCGGACAGACCAAACGACTCAGCCAATTCCTGGGTCAGCGGTTGCACTTCAATGCCCAGCCAGCCACGAATCACCTGACCGTGTTCGATGATCGACTTCATCACTTCCATCGCCAGTTTCACCGGAATGGCAAAACCGATGCCCTGCGAGCCGCCGGACTTGGAGAAGATCGCCGTGTTGATGCCGGTGAGGTTGCCGTTGGCATCGACCAGCGCGCCACCGGAGTTACCCGGGTTGATTGCCGCGTCGGTCTGGATGAAGTCTTCGTAGTTGTTCAGGCCCAACTGATTACGCCCAGTGGCGCTGATGATGCCCATGGTCACAGTCTGGCCAACGCCGAACGGGTTGCCGATGGCCAGTGCGACGTCACCGATACGAATGTTGTCCGAGCGGCCGACGGTGATCGCCGGCAGGGTTTTCAGATCGATCTTCAACACCGCGAGGTCGGTTTCCGGGTCGCTGCCGATGACGCGGGCGAGGGTTTCGCGACCGTCCTTCAGGGCCACGACGATTTGGTCGGCACCGCTGGTCACGTGGTTGTTGGTCAGGATGTAGCCTTCCGGGCTCATGATCACGCCGGAACCGAGGCTCGACTCCATGCGTTTCTGCTTCGGCGAGTTATCACCAAAGAAGCGGCGGAACTGCGGATCTTCAAACAGCGGATGCGCGGGTTTGTTGATGACTTTGGTGGTGTACAGGTTGACCACCGAAGGTGCGGCGATGGTCACCGCATCGGCATAGGACACCGGTCCCTGCTGCACGCTGGTGGTTTGCGGGGCCTGTTGCAGGTTGACGTCGAGGCTCGGCAGCCCGACCCACTGCGGGTAACGCTGAATAATCAACAGAGCGATAAGCACGCCGGCCAACAACGGCCAGCCCATAAAACGCAGCGCCTTGAACATTAAGCACGTCCTGGAAGAGTTGCAGGCGGGGTCAGACCGCCCATAATGTCGCGCATTATACGAGGCCGCGCGTGCCTCTGAACGGGATATTTAGGAGTCTTTCATGGCCGTTGCCCTCAGCACCCTCGTCGAAGAAGCCGACCGTTACCTCGGCAGTGCGAAAATTGCCGATTATTGCCCGAATGGATTGCAGGTCGAGGGCCGTCCGCAAGTGATGCGCATCGTCAGCGGCGTCACGGCCAGTCAGGCGTTGCTGGACGCTGCCGTTGAGGCCGGGGCCGATCTGGTGCTGGTGCATCACGGTTACTTCTGGAAGGGCGAGAACCCGTGCGTTACCGGCATGAAGCAGCGCCGATTGAAGACCTTGCTCAAGCACGACATCAGTCTGCTCGCTTACCACTTGCCGCTGGATTTGCATCCTGATGTCGGCAATAACGTGCAACTGGCGCGTCAACTGGATATCACTGTTGAGGGCCCGCTGGATCCGGACAATCTTAAAATCGTTGGTCTGGTCGGGTCTTTGAAAGAGCCGATGACCGCGCGCGATTTCGCCCGCAAGGTGCAAGAAGTCATGGGCCGCGAACCGTTGCTGATTGAAGGCAATCCGATGATTCGCCGGGTCGGCTGGTGCACCGGCGGCGGTCAGGGCTATATCGATCAAGCCGTCGCCGCAGGCGTCGATCTCTATCTGAGCGGTGAGGCTTCCGAACAGACCTTCCACAGCGCCCGCGAGAACGACATCAGCTTCATTGCCGCCGGCCACCACGCGACCGAGCGCTATGGCGTACAGGCGCTGGGCGACTACCTGGCGAAACGTTTCGCCGTCGAGCACATCTTCATCGATTGCCCGAATCCGATCTGAATCCACCGCAAATCCCCTGTAGGAGTGAGCCTGCTCGCGATAGCGGAGTGTCAGTCACCGTTATGTCGAATGTGACAAAGCTATCGCGAGCAGGCTCACTCCTACAGGGGGGGCATCGGCCGAACTGGTAGGCATATTCATATACCCTTTCGATCTAGTTGGCGTCCTGATTAGAAGAGGCCGCTGTGCTAGGATTTCTCGCTCGAACACGGCCCGCTGGCCGTTCATAAGAAAGTTTTCGTGAGTAGCCATGGTCGACAAACTGACGCATCTGAAACAGCTGGAGGCGGAAAGCATCCACATCATCCGCGAGGTGGCCGCCGAGTTCGATAACCCGGTGATGCTGTACTCCATCGGTAAAGACTCCGCCGTGATGCTGCACCTGGCACGCAAGGCGTTCTTCCCGGGCAAACTGCCGTTTCCGGTGATGCACGTCGACACCCGCTGGAAATTCCAGGAGATGTACAAGTTCCGCGACAAGATGGTCGAAGAACTGGGCCTGGACCTGATCACCCACATCAACCCCGATGGCGTGGCGCAGAACATCAACCCGTTCACCCACGGCAGCGCCAAGCACACCGACATCATGAAAACCGAAGGCCTGAAACAGGCGCTCGACAAGCATGGTTTCGACGCAGCGTTCGGCGGCGCACGTCGCGATGAAGAGAAATCCCGCGCCAAAGAGCGCGTGTACTCGTTCCGCGACAGCAAGCACCGCTGGGACCCGAAAAACCAGCGTCCAGAGCTGTGGAACGTCTACAACGGCAAGGTCAACAAGGGCGAATCCATCCGCGTATTCCCTCTGTCGAACTGGACCGAGCTGGACATCTGGCAGTACATCTACCTCGAAGGCATCCCGATTGTGCCGTTGTACTTCGCCGCCGAACGCGAAGTGATCGAGAAGAACGGCACGCTGATCATGATCGACGACGAGCGCATCCTCGAGCACCTGTCCGATGAAGACAAAGCGCGCATCGTCAAAAAGAAAGTGCGTTTCCGCACCCTTGGCTGCTACCCGTTGACGGGTGCCGTGGAGTCCGAGGCTGAAAGCCTGACGGACATCATCCAGGAAATGCTCCTGACGCGAACTTCCGAGCGCCAGGGCCGTGTCATCGACCACGATGGCGCAGGCTCGATGGAAGATAAAAAACGTCAAGGCTATTTCTAAGGGGCTGTCATGTCGCATGTTTCTGATTTGATCAGCGAGGACATCCTCGCCTACCTGGGCCAGCACGAACGTAAAGAGCTGCTGCGCTTTTTGACTTGCGGTAACGTCGATGACGGCAAGAGCACCCTGATCGGGCGCCTGCTGCACGACTCGAAAATGATCTACGAAGATCACCTCGAAGCGATCACTCGTGATTCGAAGAAAGTCGGCACCACCGGTGACGATATCGACCTGGCATTGCTGGTCGACGGTCTGCAGGCCGAGCGGGAGCAGGGCATCACCATCGATGTCGCCTACCGCTATTTCTCCACCGCGAAACGCAAATTCATCATCGCCGACACCCCCGGCCATGAGCAGTACACCCGCAACATGGCCACCGGTGCGTCCACCTGTGACCTTGCGATCATTCTGGTCGACGCGCGTTACGGCGTGCAGACCCAGACCCGTCGCCACAGCTTTATCGCCTCCCTGCTGGGGATCAAGCACATCGTTGTCGCCATCAACAAGATGGACCTGAAAGACTTCGATGAAGGCGTGTTCGAGTCGATCAAGGCCGACTACCTGAAGTTCGCCGAAGGCTTGAAGATGAAGCCGACCAGCATGCACTTCGTGCCGATGTCTGCCCTGAAGGGCGACAACGTGGTGAACAAGTCCGAGCGCTCGCCTTGGTACAAAGGCCAGTCGCTGATGGAAATTCTCGAGACCGTGGAAGTCGCGGGCGATCGCAACTTCACCGATCTGCGTTTCCCGGTGCAGTACGTCAACCGTCCGAACCTGAACTTCCGTGGTTTCGCCGGCACGCTGGCCAGCGGCATCGTGCACAAAGGCGACGAAGTCGTGGTGCTGCCGTCGGGCAAGAGCAGCCGGGTGAAATCCATCGTCACCTTCGAAGGTGAGCTGGAACACGCCGGTCCAGGTCAGGCTGTCACGCTGACCATGGAAGATGAAATCGACATTTCTCGTGGCGACTTGCTGGTGCATGCCGACAACGTGCCGCCGGTCACCGACAGCTTCGAGGCGATGCTGGTGTGGATGGCTGAAGAGCCGATGCTGCCGGGCAAGAAATACGATATCAAACGCGCCACCAGTTATGTGCCGGGCTCGATTGCCAGCATCGTCAACAAGGTCGACGTGAACACCCTTGAGGAAGGTCCGGCGAGCGCGTTGCAGCTCAACGAAATCGGCAAGGTGAAGATCGCGCTCGACGCGCCGATCGCCCTCGACGGTTACGAAAGCAACCGCACCACCGGCGCGTTTATCATCATCGACCGTTTGACCAACGGCACTGTTGGCGCCGGCATGATCGTCGCGCAACCGGTGACGCATGGTACTGCCACGCACCACGGCAAACTGGCGCACGTGGCCACGGAAGAACGTGCCCAGCGTTTCGGCCAGCAACCGGCGACCGTGCTGTTCAGCGGTCTGTCGGGCGCGGGCAAGAGCACGCTGGCTTATGCGGTTGAACGCAAGCTGTTCGACATGGGCCGTGCGGTGTTTGTGCTGGATGGTCAGAACCTGCGTCACGACCTCAACAAAGGTCTGCCACAGGATCGCGCTGGTCGTACCGAGAACTGGCGTCGTGCTGCGCACGTTGCGCGTCAGTTCAACGAAGCCGGTCTGGTGACGTTGGCTGCGTTCGTTGCACCGAGTGCCGAAGGGCGTGAGCAAGCCAAGGATCTGATCGGCAAGGATCGTCTGCTGACGGTCTACGTGCAGGCCTCGCCGGCTGTCTGCGCCGAGCGTGATCCGCAGGGTCTGTATGCCGCCGCTGGCGACAACATCCCGGGCGAATCCTTCCCGTACGACGTGCCGCTGGATGCCGATCTGGTGATCGACACGCAGACGCTGAGTCTGGAAGACAGCGTCAAGCAAGTGCTGGATCTGCTGCGCAAGCGCGGCGCGATCTAAGCACTGAAGCAGCGGCAAGCTTCGAGTTTCAAGCTGCAAGAAAAAGCCCGCCGATGAGTAATCATCGGCGGGCTTTTTTATTCGGGCATACGGCGATTCGTGATCGTTCCCACGCTCTGCGTGGGAACGCAGCCCGGGACGCTCCGCGTCCCATCTAAAGCGGACGCAGAGCATCCAGTGAGGCATTCCCACGCGGAGCATGGGAACGATCATACGGAAGGGTATTCGCGGTGCATCTGTTCGAGCAGCGCATCCTTGTCCAGCCACAGCTGATTGATCCAGCCCTGAAACTGCAGGCGATACTCGCCGTCCTGATCGTAATTCTTGCCAATGAACTGCTGCGGAATCTTCAGCTCTTCAAAGTGCACCACCACATCGCGCACATTGCCGCAGAGCAAATCCCAGAACCCCGGACGTCCTGCCGGATAGTGGATGGTCACGTTGACGATCGACTCCAGCTGTTCACCCATCGCATCCAGCACAAAGGCAATGCCGCCCGCTTTGGGCTTGAGCAGATATTTGAACGGTGACTGCTGCTGCGCATGCTTGCCTTCGGTGAAGCGCGTGCCCTCGACGAAGTTGAAAATCCCCACCGGATTATTGCGAAACTTCGCGCAGGTTTTGCGCGTGGTTTCCAGGTCTTTGCCTTTCTTCTCCGGGTGCTTGGCCAGGTAGGCCTTGGAGTAGCGCTTCATGAACGGAAAACCGAGCGCCCACCACGCCAGACCGATCACCGGCACCCAGATCAGCTCCTGTTTGAGGAAGAATTTCAGCGGCTGAATCCGACGGTTGAGCACGTATTGCAGCACCAGAATATCGACCCAGCTCTGGTGGTTGCTGGTGATCAGGTACGAGTGCTGATAGTCGAGCCCTTGCAGGCCGCTGAGGTGCCAGCGGGTACGGCGCACCAGATTCATCCAGCCCTTGTTATTGCTGATCCATGCTTCATGGGTGTGGCTCATCAGCCAGCCAGCGATGCGCTGGGTGAGCGCGAACGGCAACGCCTTGACCAGCGCCACGCAGAACAGAAACGAGCAGAGCAGAATCGTGTTGAGCGCCAACAGCAGCGAAGCGATCACGCCGCGCACGGGTGCAGGTAGAAAATCCAGCATTTACACATCCATAGGTCGGTTGGCGGCTTGAATCGCGGTGAGGGCGATGGTGTAGACGATGTCATCGACCTGCGCGCCGCGCGGCAAGTCATTCACCGGTTTGCGCAGGCCTTGCAGCATCGGCCCGAGGCTGACGCAGTCGGCGCTGCGTTGCACGGCTTTGTGCGTGGTGTTGCCGGTGTTCAGATCGGGGAACACAAACACCGTGGCGCGTCCGGCGACCTGGCTGTTCGGCGCCAGTTGCCGGGCCACGTCGGCGTTGGCAGCAGCGTCGTATTGCAGCGGACCGTCGATCAGCAGCGAGTGCTGTTGCTCGTGGGCGAGGAGGGTGGCCTCGCGGACTTTTTCGACTTCTTCGCCGGTGGCCGATTCGCCGCTGGAATAACTGATCATCGCCACGCGCGGGGTGATGCCGAATGCAGCGGCCGAGTCGGCGCTTTGCAACGCGATCTCGGCCAGTTCCGTAGCGCTCGGGTGCGGATTCATCACGCAATCGCCATACACCAGCACTTCTTCCGGGAACAACATGAAGAACACCGACGACACCAGCGTGCAGCCCGGTGCAGTCTTGATCAGCTGCAGGGCCGGGCGGATGGTGTTGGCCGTGGTGTTGATCACGCCGGAAACGAGGCCGTCGACTTCATCCAGTGCGAGCATCATGGTGCCGATCACCACGGTATCTTCCAGTTGCTGCTCGGCCATCGGTGCATTGAGGCTTTTGGTTTTGCGCAGGGCGACCATCGGCTCGACGTAGCGCTCGCGGATCAGGTCGGGATCAAGAATCTCCAGCCCCGGCGGCAGGACGATGCCTTGAGCGCGGGCGACGGCTTCGACGTCTTCCGGTTTCGCCAGCAACACGCAACGGGCGATCCCGCGCTCCTGACAGATCGCCGCCGCTTGCACAGTGAACGGCTCGCTGCCTTCGGGCAGAACGATGCGCTTGTTCGCCGCTTGCGCGCGTTGAATCAATTGATAGCGGAACACCGCTGGCGACAGGCGCATTTCCCGTGGCGTGCCGCAACGCTGGTGCAGCCATTTGGCGTCGAGATGGCTGGCGACGAAATCGGTGATGATCTCCGCGCGCTCGCGGTCGTCGATCGGGATTTCCTTGTTCAGGCCGTTGAGCAGGTTGGCGGTGTCGTAGGAACCGGTGCTCACCGACAACACCGGCAAACCAGCCTGCAAGGCGCCACGGCACAAATCCATGATGCGCGGATCGGGCAGGGTGTCGCTGGTCAGCAGCAGGCCGGCCAGTGGCACGCCGTTAATCGCCGCCAGACTGACGGCGAGGATGATGTCGTCGCGATCGCCCGGGGTCACCACCAGTACACCGGGCTTGAGCAGCTCGACGGTGTTACGCATGGTCCGCGCACAGATGATGATTTTGGTCATCCGCCGGGTTTCGTAATCACCGGCGTTGAGCACTTGCGCGCCCATCAGATCGGCGACGTCGCGGGTGCGTGGCGCGTTAAGTTCAGGCTGATACGGAATGCAGCCGAGCAAGCGGAAATCACCGCTGCGCAGCAACGGCGAATGTTCCTTCAGACGCGTGGCGAAGGCGTCCATGCTCTCGTCGGTCTTGACCTTGTTGAGGATCACCCCGAGGACTTTCGGGTCTTTCGGCCCGCCAAACAATTGCGCCTGCAACTCGACGCGGCCGGAGAGTTCGGCGAGTACTTCGTTTTCCGGCGCCGAGACCAGAATCACCTCGGCATCGAGGCTCTTGGCCAGGTGCAGGTTGACCCGTGCGGCATAACTGGCGCTGCGGGTCGGCACCATGCCTTCGACGACCAGCACGTCTTTGCCAATGGCCGCTTGCTGATACAGCGTGATGATTTCTTCGAGCAGCTCATCGAGCTGACCATCGCCGAGCATCCGCTCGACGTGGGCCAGGCCGAGCGGTTGCGGCGGTTTCAGACCGTGGGTGCGCGCCACCAGTTCGGTAGAACGCTCAGGGCCGGTGTCACCCGGATGCGGCTGCGCAATCGGTTTGAAGAAACCGACTTTCAGCCCGGCGCGTTCAAGCGTGCGCACCAGCCCGAGGCTGATGGAGGTCAGACCCACGCCAAAATCGGTGGGTGCGATAAAAAAAGTTTGCATGCGAATTCTCTAAAGTTGCATGGCAATGGCGTCAGTCTATGTCTGGCTGACTACCGAAATTCAGTCGCCAAGGTTATCGCTAACCGAGCCTTGTGCGCACCAACCGCAGGCAAAGGGTTGGCCTATTTTTTCAATACGTTGCGCCGGGTCCAGCACCCAGGCGCGTGATTGCCATGGTGGTTGATGGCGCAGGTGCTGGGTGTGGCCACAGGAAAGCTCGACGACCCAGTGGCCGTCCTCGTCCTGATGGAAGCCTGCGATCGTCGAAACCCGTTTGTCCGGGTTGTGTTCGCTTTCGCGCGATTGCTTCGCTAAACTTGGCCTTTCTATATTCTTATGCAAAAGGTCTCGCCCCATGCTGATCGCCGCCAATAAGGCTGTCTCCATCGACTATACCCTGACCAACGACGCTGGTGAGGTCATCGACAGCTCCGCCGGCGGCGCTCCGCTGGTCTACCTGCAAGGCGCAGGCAACATCATCCCGGGCCTGGAAAAAGCTCTGGAAGGCAAAGCTGTTGGTGACGAGCTGGAAGTGTCCGTTGAACCGGAAGACGCTTACGGCGAATACGCCGCTGAGCTGGTCAGCACCCTGAGCCGCAGCATGTTCGAAGGCGTTGACGAGCTGGAAGTCGGCATGCAGTTCCACGCTTCGGCGCCGGACGGCCAGATGCAAATCGTCACCATCCGTGACCTCGACGGCGACGACGTGACGGTTGACGGCAACCACCCACTGGCCGGTCAGCGCCTGAACTTCAAAGTGAAGATCGTTGACATCCGTGACGCCAGCCAGGAAGAAATCGCTCATGGCCACGTCCATGGCGAAGGTGGCCATCACCACTGATTTTCTGCGCTAAGCTTCGAGTACTGGAGAGGCGCCTGCGGGCGCCTTTTTAGTCCGCGGCTGTCCTTGGTGACCTCGCCAAGTGGCTGTTTCGAGTAGAACACGGGAATCTTGGAGTTCGTCATGAGTGCTTTTCACGACCTTAAGTTGACAGCCCTGGATGGTCAGGAGCTACCGCTGGCGCCGTTCAAGGGCCAAGTCGTGCTGGTGGTCAACGTCGCCTCCAAATGCGGCTTGACCCCACAGTACGCGGCGCTGGAAAACCTCTATCAGCAGTTCAAAGGCAAAGGCTTCAGTGTGCTGGGCCTGCCGTGCAACCAGTTTGCCGGCCAGGAACCAGGTACCGAACAGGAAATTAAGGATTTCTGCAGCCTCAACTATGGCGTGACGTTTCCGTTGTCGAGCAAGCTTGAAGTCAACGGTCATGATCGTCACCAGCTCTACCGTCTGCTGGCGGGCGAGGGCGCGGAGTTTCCCGGTGATATCACCTGGAATTTCGAGAAGTTTCTGCTTGGCAAGGATGGTCGGGTGCTGGCCCGGTTCTCGCCGCGCACGGCGCCGGATGATCCGACCATTGTTCATGCGATTGAAAAAGCGCTGAGCTGAAACAGCAAGATCAAAAGATCGCAGCCTTCGGCAGCTCCTACAGGTGACCTCAAAACCCATGTAGGAGCTGCCGAAGGCTGCGATCTTTTGCTTTGCGTCTTTTAATCCTTAATCACCCAAATCAATAGTGCTGTTCAAAGGGTGCGCGCCTCCATATTATCGCCGTCATAAAGCCTTCTCTGTGGAGCCCTTCGATGCCCGTTCAAGCCTTGTTCAAACCGTTCCACCTCGGTGCCCTCGAACTGCCGACCCGCGTGGTCATGGCGCCGATGACTCGCTCGTTCTCCCCGGGCGGCGTGCCTAATTCGAAAGTCATCGAGTACTACCGTCGTCGCGCGGCGGCCGGTGTCGGCCTGATCATCACCGAAGGCACCACCGTCGGCCACATCGCCTCCAACGGTTATCCGAACGTGCCGCAGTTCTTTGGTGACGCGCCATTGGCCGGCTGGAAAAAAGTTGTCGACGCTGTTCACGCTGAAGGCGGCAAGATCGTTCCGCAACTCTGGCATGTCGGCAGCGTACGCCGTATCGGCACCGAGCCGGACGCCAGCGTGCCTGCTTACGGCCCGTCGGAAAAACTCAAGGACGGTCAGGTCGTGGTGCACGGCATGACCAAACAAGACATTCAGGACGTGATCGCCGCGTTCGCTCAAGCCGCCAAAGATGCACAAGGCATCGGCATGGACGGCGTGGAAATCCACGGCGCCCACGGTTACCTGATCGACCAGTTCTTCTGGGAGGGCAGCAACCAGCGTACCGACGAATACGGCGGCAGCCTGGCCAACCGTTCGCGTTTCGCCATCGAACTGATTCAAGCCGTACGTGCGGCGGTCGGCGAAGGTTTCCCGATCATCTTCCGTTTCTCGCAATGGAAGCAGCAGGATTACACCGCGCGTCTGGTGCAGACTCCGGAAGCGTTGGGTGAGTTTCTCAAGCCGCTGTCCGACGCTGGCGTGGATATTTTCCACTGCTCGACGCGGCGTTTCTGGGAGCCGGAGTTCGATGGTTCCGAGCTGAACCTGGCAGGCTGGACCCGCAAGCTCACCGGCAAGCCGACCATCACCGTCGGTAGCGTCGGTCTTGATGGCGAGTTTCTGCAGTTCATGGTCAACACTGACAAGGTCGCGCAACCGGCCAGTCTGGAAAACCTGCTGGAGCGCTTGAACAAGGAGGAATTCGATCTGGTGGCGGTGGGCCGTGCGCTGCTGGTCGATCCGGACTGGGCGCAGAAAGTCCGCGAAGGGCGTGAGCAGGATATTCTGCCGTTCAGCCGCGAGGCGTTGATGACGCTGGTTTAACCAGCGGCTGTACTGACGCCATCGCGAGCAGGCTCGCTCCCACAGGTTTCTCTGCTGTTCACAAAATGTGTGTTCACTGAAGATCCCCTGTGGGAGCGAGCCTGCTCGCGAAAGCGGTTCTAAGGTCAGCAAAGATTCAAGGCAATGTTTGCGCATTCGGGACAACCAACTCCCCTAAACAAGCCCCGCGCAAATGCTTTTCAAACTGCTCGATAACCGCCGGCCAGCCTTGGCGACTCGCATGCTGCCGCGCATTCAAACGCACGCAACGCAACGTCTCATCCTCCTCCAGCAACCACGCCGCCGCCTCGCAAAACGCCTGCTCATCACCCGGCATCGCCAACACGCCGTTGTAACCGTGGCGAATGTGCTGCGCCGCCGCAGCCTGATCGTAAGCCACTACACCCAGTCCCGAGGCCAGTGCTTCCAGTACCACATTGCCGAAGGTTTCGGTCAGACTCGGAAATAGAAACAAATCTCCAGACGCATAGTGCGCCGCCAACGCCTCACCGCGTTGTGCACCGCAGAAGATCGCTTCGGGCAATTGCTTTTCCAGTGCCAGCCGTTGCGGCCCGTCGCCGACGACGACCAGTTTCAGGTTGCGCTGTGGATAAGTGTCGCGCAGTTTTTCGAAGCAGCGTTTGAGCAGACCAAGGTTCTTCTCCGGAGCGAGTCGTCCTACGTGAATCACCGCAATGTCCTGCTCGGACAGGCCCCATTGCTCACGCAAGGCATTCAACCGTTTGCTTGGATGAAACAACTGGCTGTCGACACCGCGCGACAACAGCGCCAAACGCTCGAAGTGGCGCCGCTCCAGTTCCAGGCGTTGGCTGACACTCGGCACCAGGGTCATGGCCGAGCGATTGTGAAACCAACGCAGATAATGCGTAAGCATCCGGGTCAGCAGACCGAGCCCGTACTGGCTGGTGTATTGCTGAAAGTTGGTGTGAAACCCGCTGACCACCGAAATTCCCAGGCGCCGCGCCGCACGCAGCGCCGACAACCCGAGCGGGCCTTCCGTGGCGATGTACAGCACATCCGGGCGCTGACGTTTCCAGCGCCGCAGCAGTTTGTGCATCGACGACTGACCCCATTGCAACCCCGGATAGCCCGGCAGCGGCCAGCCCCGGCACAGCAGCAACGCATCGTCTTCACTGTGTTGCGGATCGCCAGCCTGACGCGGGCGCACCAGTTCCACTTGGTGGCCACGCGCGCGCAGCCCATCGCACAAGCGGCCAAGAGTATTGGCCACCCCGTTGATTTCCGGTGGGAAGGTTTCGCTGATCAGGGTGATGTGTAGAGCTGTCGTCATGACCTCAGTGTCGACTGAGGCTATGTCGTGCTTGTGACGTTCGGATGATGGATTTGTGACGTGCTCAGCGTTGAGTGACGAGATTCTCAGCACCGCGCTCACGCACCCAGAACAACGTCGCACCGGCCACGGCCGCCGGCATCATCAGGATGTTAACCACCGGAATCAGCAACACCAGATAGACGATTCCGCCAAAACTCATGCTCTGCCAGCGCTTCTGCCGCAGCCAGGCGAGCATTTCGTTCCAGCCCAGTTTGTGGTTGTCCGCCGGGTAGTCGATGTACTGGATCGCCATCATCCACACGCCGAACAACAACCACAGCGGTGCGGCAATGATGTTCACCACAGGGATGAACGAGAGAATGAACAGGCCGATGGCGCGCGGCAGGAAGTAGCCCAGTTTGCGCATTTCCCGTGCAAGGGTGCGCGGGACCATGGCGATCAACTCGCCCCAGCTGAACGCCGGGAAATCATCAGTGCCGCGCACCACCACTTCGACTTTCTCCGCGAGAAAACCGTTGAACGGTGCGGCGATCACGTTGGCGAGCATGGTGAAGGTGAAAAACACCATCAATGCCACCAGCACCACAAACAGCGGCCAGAGTACGTAGCTGAGGAAACTCAGCCATTCGGGCAACGACGGCATCAGCGTATCGACCCACAGGCTGAACTGGTGGCCGGCCAGATAGATCAATCCGACGAACAGCACCAGATTGATCGCCAGCGGCAATAACACGAACAGGCGCAAGCCTGGGCTCAAGACCAGTTTGAGGCCTTCGCGCAGGTATTGCGGGCCGGACAGAACAGGGGCGGGCATAAGGTGCTCCGAGCAAGGGAAAACGCGCCGACCTTACCGACTTTGCACCGGGGGCGAAAGCGCGGCAGAGCGATCGACATTCACTGTAACAAAGACGTCCATCTCGTCAGTGTGTCGGCATAGAGACCACCTATGAGCTGGATTGTTAAACCGTATTTCCTTAATCTTGCCCCCCTCGATACGCTGCACCCAACTTTTTACAGGACTGTCGAGCTCAAGCCTTCCCCAAGGTTTTCCACAGTCCTTTTTTATTCCCGCCGGCAGTCCGGCGATCCGGGCCTGTTTTTCCGCCCGGTCAACAGGAGCAGGTCATGTCTGAAGTCCGTCATTCGCGAGTGATTATTCTCGGTTCCGGCCCTGCCGGTTACAGCGCTGCGGTATACGCGGCCCGCGCCAACCTCAAGCCACTGCTGATCACCGGCATGCAGGCTGGCGGTCAACTGACCACCACCACTGAAGTCGACAACTGGCCGGGCGATGTCCACGGTCTGACCGGTCCGGCACTGATGGAACGCATGCGCGAGCACGCCGAGCGTTTTGAAACCGAGATCGTTTTCGATCACATCAACGCCGTCGACTTCGCTGCCAAGCCTTACACCCTGACCGGCGACAGCGCGACTTACACCTGCGACGCCCTGATCATCGCCACCGGCGCCAGCGCGCGTTACCTGGGTCTGCCGTCGGAAGAGGCGTTCATGGGCAAAGGCGTTTCGGCCTGCGCGACCTGCGACGGTTTCTTCTACCGCAACAAACCTGTTGCCGTGGTCGGCGGCGGCAACACGGCTGTTGAAGAAGCACTGTATCTGGCCAACATCGCCAGCACCGTGACCCTGATCCACCGTCGCGAAACCTTCCGCGCCGAGAAGATCCTGATCGACAAGCTCAACGCTCGCGTGGCCGAAGGCAAGATCATCCTCAAGTTGAACGCCAACCTGGACGAAGTCCTGGGCGACAACATGGGCGTGACCGGTGCGCGTCTGAAGAACAACGACGGCAGCTTCGACGAAATCACTGTCGACGGCGTGTTCATCGCCATCGGCCACACCCCGAACACTTCGCTGTTCGAAGGCCAGTTGACCCTGAAAGACGGTTATCTGGTGGTGCAGGGCGGCCGTGACGGCAACGCGACTGCAACCAGCGTCGAAGGCATCTTCGCCGCCGGTGACGTGGCTGACCACGTTTACCGCCAGGCCATCACCTCGGCCGGCGCCGGCTGCATGGCGGCACTGGACACCGAGCGTTACCTGGACGGTCTGCAGAACGCTTCGTTCTAAGATCGCAGGCACAAAAAAACCGGCCAGATTGGCCGGTTTTTTTGTGCCCGAGAATCACAGTCACCACGGATCAAATGTGGGAGCGAGCCAGCTCGTGAATGCGGTGTATCCGTCGACATCAATGTTGAATATCAGTCCGCATTCGCGAGCAGGCTCGCTCCCACAGGGATTTTGTGTGGATAGAAGGATCAGCGGCGGGTCAGGGGTTGCGCGGTGAATTTGACGCCGGCCAGACCGTGCTGGATCAACGCACGAATATTGCCGTGATCACTGCCCTCAGGGGTCGCGACCACCGAACGATAATGCTCGCCGAACGCCAACAGCGCTTCCTCATCGCTCAGACCTTCCAGCAGCGCCAGACCCAAGGTCTTGCACGAACCTTCGTTCTGCCCGGCGGCACTTTCCACGCCACCGTTGTTGAACGCCTGCGGCTGATAATCGTAGCCGGCGGCGATGAAGGCCAGGGTGCCGGCGAAAGCGTGTTCGCCGCTGTTGAGGCTGGCGCGCAGGGTGTTGAGGTCACTCATGGGTTTTTCCTTTGGCGAACGCTGCTTGCTGTTCAGCGTTGGCTTCTTGCTGAAATTGGGCTTTCCACTCGGCGTACGGCATGCCGTAAACCACTTCGCGGGCGTCATCGAGGCTGACCTCGATCTGGCGCTCGTCAGCTTCGGCCTTGTACCACTTCGACAGACAGTTGCGGCAGAACCCGGCAAGGTTCATCAGGTCGATGTTCTGTACATCCTTGCGGCTGTCCAGGTGTGCGACCAGCCGGCGGAAGGCGGCGGCTTCGAGTTCGAGGCGTTGTTGCTCGTTCATGGGAGTCTCTGCGAGACAGCTTCAAGCGACGAGCTTCAAGCTGCAAGATGGTTGGCGGTGATACCAAGTTTACAGCTTGGTGCTTGAAGCTTGAAGCTAGCGGCTCGCTGCAAGCGTGATTGACACCGATTCGGCAAAACGCAGCGCATGCGGCTTGTCGACTTCGACTTCGGCGTACAGCACCGAGCCATTGCTCATTACCAGATCGAGCAGCTCCTGAGTCAGGCGTTCGAGCAGTGCAAAGCGGTTGCCTTCGACGTGGGCGATGATCGCTTTGGTGATCGTGCGGTAGTTCAGCGCGTGGTCGATGTCGTTGTCACGCACCGCTTCCTGCGCGGCATACAGGATGGTCAGGTTGATCAGCACATCCTGCTTGTTGAGGATTTCGTCCTCGTTGATCCCGATAAAGGTGCGCAAGCGCAGATCCTTGACCCGGATGCGCGCCATTCCCGGTTGAAGTTGTGGCATTTACTTGCTCCGTCCAATCAATTGCAGGAACTCCTGACGGGTGTTGCTCGACTCGCGGAACGCGCCGAGCATGACCGAGGTGTTCATGGTCGAATTCTGTTTCTCGACACCGCGCATCATCATGCACATGTGCCTGGCCTCGATCACCACGGCGACGCCGGCGGCTTCGGTGACCTGTTGCACCGCATCGGCGATTTGCCGGGTGAGGTTTTCCTGAATCTGCAGGCGCCGGGCGAACATGTCCACCAGTCGCGCGATCTTCGACAGACCCAGTACTTTGCCCGTCGGAATATAAGCCACATGGGCCTTGCCGATGAAGGGCAACAGGTGATGTTCGCACAACGAGTACAACTCGATGTCGGCGACGATGATCATTTCGTCGCTGTCGGAGGCAAACAGCGCGCCATTGACGATCTCGTCGACGCTCTGTTCGTAACCGTGACACAGGTATTGCATGGCCTTGGCCGCGCGCAGCGGGGTGTCGAGCAATCCTTCACGATCGGGATCTTCACCGAGGCCGATGAGGATTTCGCGGTAATTCTCGGGCAGTGAGCGGGCCATGGAAATCCTCGCAGGCAGGCGTTATTTGAGGTGCCGTCCGCCGTTGACGGTCAGGGTCGTACCGGTGACATAGGGGTTGTCGAGCAGATAGCGCAGGCTCTGGTAGACCACTTCGCTGCCGGGTTCGATGCCCAGCGCGGATTTGGCCAGGGCCTTGGCGCGGTACGCCGCGTCGTCGTCGGGATTGAACAATAGCAGGGCTGGTGCGATGCCGTTGACCTTGATCGCCGGCGCATAGCGAGCGGCGAAGGACAGCGTCAGGCTGTCGAGCCCGGCTTTGCTGGCGCAATAGCCGATGTGCTTGCTGCTGCCTTTGCGAGTGACATCGTCGCTGATATGGATGATGTCGGCGGGCGTCGAGCGCTGCAGCAATTCGCCACAGTGCAGATTGATCAGATACGGCGCGAGCATGTGCAGGTTGAACATGCGCGTGAACGCTTCGGCTTCGCTGTCCGGAATTTCGGCCAGCCACTCGGAGGCGTTGTGCACGATGGCGCGCAGGCGGTCGGTGTGGGTTTTCAGTTCGTTGATGAAGGCGAGAATCCCGGCTTCGCTGGAGAAGTCCGCGAACAGGCCGACGGCGCCCAGATCTCGTAGCGTCTGTACGCCGGGGCGTTCGCTGCGGTAGGTGAAGATGACGCGATAGCCGTCCTCGAGTAACCGCTGCGCGCAATGCAGGCCGACACGCTGGCCAGCACCGGTGATGAGGATCGGGGCGGAGGAATCAGGCATGAACGGCTCGCATCGAGGTGGGAGCAAAAACTATAACAGCGACATGGCTTGCCCACCTATCGTCGGCTGTCCCCATTGCTGTGGGAGCGAGCCTGCTCGCGAAAGCGGTGTCTCAGTCGACATCAATGTTGAAGGTCAGTCCGTATTCGCGAGCAGGCTCGCTCCCACACAGAGATCATCGATTCTGTGCGGAAGACGTCACTGGCAACGGGCGCACCGGCGTGCTGTTCAGCCAGTTCGCCAGCAACCGTGTCGACAGCGGAATAAAGAGGTAAACCATCAGCGGCGTCAGGCACGCCGTGCTGATCAACACACGCGGCAACAAACTCATGTCAGCGAGCAACGGCCCGAGGACAAAGTTGAACAGCAATGACACCGGAAAGAACGCCAGCCAGATCGCGACAGCCTGCTTCCAGCGCGGTGGCCGCTGACCGGCTGCGCCAAACCAGCCTTCGATGCCGCTGACCCGATGTTCCTTGGGGTGGGCAAACAGGTCGCTGCCACGATCCAGCCACGCCGTGCGCGAAGCCGAATGCTCCCACGCATGCAGCGTCTGTTCATCGACGAAACGGAAAATGATTTGAAACTCGTTATCACCGGGCGGCGGAGCGAGCACGCCAGAGCCGAGATAACCGGGAAAGTCAGTGGCCAGTTGTTCGCCTTCGCGCAGCCAGGCGATCAAATCCTGATAACGGCCGTCGGCGACGCGACGGGCAACCATCAGCGTGACGGGGGAAGTAGACATTTTGTATCTCCGTATTTCGAGTGCGTCACTCCGGGTAGGAGTTTCGCCTGACGCAGAGCCGGGGTAGAGGCCTGCGTTTTTCAACAAGCAAGGATTATTCCGGTTTTTCACGATTAAACCAGCGACTTTCGTCGCATTTCATCACTTGAACCCCATTGGGGCATAAGCGTTAGAATGGGATCCAATTGAACCGACATGGAAGTTGAACGCCATATGCCTGTCATCACGGATGCAAGCCCCGCTTCGCAGGCATCTGTCGCGCTCGAGCGTGCCGATCTGTTCCCGATCCGTGAGGTCGCACGCCTGACCGGTGTCAACCCGGTGACCTTGCGTGCCTGGGAGCGGCGCTATGGTTTGATTCAGCCAACGCGCACCGAAAGTGGGCATCGGCTCTATTCGATGACCGATATCGAGCGCGTGCGCAGCATCGTCGACTGGATTGATCGCGGTGTCGCCGTGAGCAAGGTCGGCAAGATCCTCGCCAAGACCGAGCCGATGAAAGTGCTGGCGCACATCATCCCCGATGATCTGGTGCAGGCCGATTACCTGCAGTGGCAGGAGCAGATTCAACAGGCGGTCAGTGCATTTGATGATCAGCAACTGGACCGCGTCTATGGGCAGATTTTCTCTTCCTACGCACTGCCCGTGGTATTTCAGGACATCCTCATGCCGTTGTGGCTGCAATTGTTGCAGCGCCAGGAGGCTTTCGGGCAAACCAGCGAGTGGCTGTTCTTCGATGGATTCCTGCGGGCGCGGGTGTTGCAGCGGATTGTCATGCTGCGCGGCACGCAACCGCGTCGAGTGATCGTCAGCGCGCTGGCCGGGCAATGTCGGGAACTGGAATTGCTGGTGGCGGCGCTGTTTCTCAGCGATAGCAATGCCGGTGTCAGGGTGTTGACCACGGGGCAGCCGTTCGATGAATTGACGCTGGTGTGCGAAAAGATCAAACCTGATGCACTCGTGCTGTTTTCCAATCACGCGCCCAGCGCCGAATTGCCTCGACGTCTGAACCGGTTGGCGTTAAGCCTTGATTGTCAGTTGATGCTGGCGGGCGATGCTTCAGATCTGGCGCAGGACAGTCTGGCCGGCTCCTCTGTTGCATGTCTTGGAAACGAAGGGGCGAGCATGCGTCAGCGCATGTTGCAGTTTCTTGCAGGGAATCTTGATACCTGAAACTCAGGTGTGAAGGGCAGGATGCGTCAGGCGATGTTGCTGCAGGATGAACTGACGCAGCCGCTCGGTTTCGTCGGTATCGGTCTGGCTCAACTCGTAGGCGTAGAACCCGCTTTCGGTTTCACGTTCGAAATTGCCACGCAATGAAATCCGCTCATAACCCGAAGGGCTGAACCACAGCGCGAAATGCTTGGGTGGTTTGGTCTTGTTGCGCACTTCCAGCAGCACACCTTTGTGCGAAACCTCGTGCACAAACAACATGCCCGGCTGGCCTTTGGCGTTTTCCAGAGCTACTGGCTCTTCGAGAGTCAACCGCCATGGCCGCACCATCGGGCCGTCTTCATAAATGCTCGGCACGCCAAGACGCAGATGCAACGCGTGAAACTCGTCTTCCACCAGATGCAGCGGGAAGGTCATCTGCTGGTTTTCGAAGTTGGCCTGAATGGTCACTTGCTCGTGAGCGGCCAGGCGGGTGAGCAAATCGCGGATCTGCGAACCGCCGTTAACCAGCAGACTCGACGTCGCATCCCGCACGTTCAGTTGCGGGTTGTGCTGCATGGTCTGGATGAAATCCAGCTCGTCCTGAGTGAGGAGGGCGTCGCGCTGCATGGCTAACTCAAAAGATATAGTTACAAAGTTATTGGTGATTGTAGTTAATGACAATTAGTT
Organism: Pseudomonas sp. P108; assembly: GCF_032613195.1. NCBI lineage: Bacteria > Pseudomonadati > Pseudomonadota > Gammaproteobacteria > Pseudomonadales > Pseudomonadaceae > Pseudomonas > Pseudomonas sp. P108. Next base: position 1,132,495 of record NZ_CP126691.1, read on the forward strand.
CGCGATTTTGTTTTGACCGTTTGTCGTTTTCACCGCAGCCAGTTCAGCTTCGAGGGCCGCGACCTGAGCTTCCAACTGCGCCACACGCTGCTGAGCCTTGACCTGAACAGTCACGTCTTTTTGTACGCCGACGAAATAAGTCTGACCGTCGTCGGCGTTTTTCACCGTTGAAAGCGACAGTTCATTCCAGAACGGCGTGCCGTCCTTGCGATAGTTGCGCAGGATTTCCCGGCACGATCCGCCGCCGCGCAACGTGTCGCGAATCAGCTCCAGGTTCTCCTGGTCGCGGTCCCCGGACTGCAGGAAACGGCAGTCCTGATAGAGGATTTCTTCGCTGGTGTAGCCGGTCAGACGTTCAAAGGCCGGATTTACATAAATCAGGATGTTGTCCTGCTCACCTTCTTTTTCAGCGACCACGATGCCGTCGTTCGACGCGTTGATCACCATTTGCAACAAGCTTGCGTTGATCATCTTTGAATCCTTTCAGAGTTGTCAGTGGCTCGCATTCTAGAAGAACCGTAGGCGCTGTCTACTGGCCATTATCGCCAGTTGAGATTCAATCGCAGCTTTGCGTTGGAGGCTGTTACTATCGCCGCTCTTTTTTTCAGTTTCAGGATCAGATTGATGAAAGTCGCCATCCTCTCCGGTTCGGTCTACGGCACCGCCGAAGAAGTCGCCCGTCACGCCCAGAACCTGTTGAAAGCCGCCGGCTTCGAAACCTTCTACAACTCGCGTGCGAGCCTCGCCGACATTCAGGCGTTCGGCCCCGAAGCATTGCTCGCAGTCACCTCGACCACCGGCATGGGCGAATTGCCCGACAACCTGCAACCGCTGTATTCGGCGATTCGCGACCAGTTGCCAGCGGCATTGCTCGGTTTGCCGGGCGCAGTGATTGCCTTGGGCGACGCCAGTTATGGCGACACCTTCTGCGGTGGCGGCGAGCAAATGCGTGAGCTTTTCGGCGAACTGGGTGTGCGCGAAGTACTAGACATGCTGCGCATCGACGCCAGCGAAAGCGTCACTCCGGAAACCGACGCCGAGCCTTGGCTGGCGCAGTTGATCGACGCGCTCAAGGGCTGATCGGCCGTTCGCGCAGCAAGTCCAGCCACGCCTGCGCCGCTTTCGACAAGTACGCGCCCCGGCGCCAGATGAACGCGATGTCCCAGCGCAGATAATCCGGCGCGCGCAAGGCCAGGCGTACAACGCCCGGCCGCACCAGACCGCGCGCGACCACGCTGGGTAACAGCACCACGCCTTGCCCGGCGGCCACCAGCGCCGCAAGAAAGTCTGCCTGACCGCTGCGTCCGCCTTCCTTCGGCGTGAAACCCAGTTGCTGACACGCCTGCAGCAAGCGGTCGTTGAGCACGAAACTGCGTTGATAGAGCAGAAAGGGCGTCTCGGCCAATTCCTCCAGACCAATCTCGCCCCGATCGGCCAGCGGATGATCCACCGGCAGCAGGGCGTCGAGTTGCTCATCGCAAAACGGCTGCCAGTCGAATTGTGGATCCTTGGGCAACAGACTGCCGCCCAATTCCAGCTCCCCGCTCAACACTGCCTGCTCGATATTGCGACTGCCACCCTCCAGCAATTGCACGCTGATATTCGGATAGCGCCGACGGTACTCGGCAAACAGTCCGGCGAACAGCGCGTCACTGCCCAGCAGTGGCAGGCCGAGACGTAACTCTCCACGCGCCAGATGACTGAGGTCGTCCAGTTCAACCAACAGCTCGTTGCGTAAACGCAGCATCGCTTCAGCGCGTTGCAGTACCACGCTGCCAGCGGCGGTCAGGCGCAACTGCGAACCGAGCCGTTCGAGCAACGGCGTGCCGAGGCTCTGCTCCAGTTGTGCGATTTGTTTACTGACCGCGGACTGGCTGATGTGCAGGGTTTTTGCGGCTTGAGTGAAACCGCCCTGGTGCATGACTTCGACAAAACTGCGCAGCTGTTTGAATTCCATTGCCTGATTCCATTTTGGAATGGTGTTGAGTCTAACAATTCGCTTCGGGGATGGCAGGCCGCTTCGTAAAATAGGCCTCTGTCAGGAGCACAATCATGAACGCCGCCCGTCTCAAGCACTTTTTCCGTCTCTTTGTCGAACTCGCCGTGTTACTCGGTCTCTACCTGCTCGGCTGCCAACTCGCCGCATGGCTAACCTGGCCGATTCCCGGCGGCGTGATCGGCATGGCGCTGTTGCTGTTGGCATTCGCTTTCGGCTGGGTCAAACCGGCGGCGCTGCAATTGGGCGCGGGTTTGCTGATGGCCGAGATGCTGCTGTTTTTCATTCCGGCACTGATGAGCTTGCTCGACTACGGCGCGTTGCTGCGCAATGACGGCTGGCGGATTTTGCTGGTGATCGCGGCCAGCACTTTGATGGTGATGCTGGTGACTGCGTTCACCGTGGAGCTGGCCGTGCGCGCGAGGCGTTCCCATGAAGCTTGAATGGATGCCGATGTTCTGGCTCGCCTTCACCTTGTTGGCGTATTTGTTCAGCCGCTGGATTTATCGGCGCACCGGCCGCTACGTGTTGTCACCGCTGATTCTGGTCCCGGCGCTGTTGCTGGCGCTCGCCGTGCCGCTGCACACCGCGTATGCCGAGTATTCGAGCAACACCCACTGGCTGATGCTGGTGCTGGGCCCGGTGACCGTCGCCTTCGCCGTACCGATCTGGCAGCAACGCCGATTGTTGATGCGGCACTGGTCGGCGCTGATGCTGGGCATGGTTGCCGGCAGTGCGGCATCGATTGGTACGTCGTTCGGTCTGGCCAAAGCATTGGCGTTGGACAGTTCGGTGACAATGTCACTGGTGCCGCGCTCGATCACCACACCGTTCGCCATGCCGCTGGCGCAAAATCTGGGGGGCGTGCCGGAGTTGACGGCGGTGTTCGTAATGTTCACCGGCGTGTTCGGTGCGATGCTCGGCGGCGTGCTGTTGAAGTGGTTGCCGTTGCGCAGTGCCTTGGCGCGCGGGGCGCTGTTCGGGGTTGGCGCGCACGGTGCCGGCGTCAGTCGCGCCCATGAAGTGGGCGGCGAAGAGGGCTCTGTCGCCGGGCTGGTGATGGTATTGACCGGCTTGCTCAATCTGTTTGCCGCACCTTTGTTGGCGTCGTTGCTTTGACATGGATCCAAGCTGTTTGCATGAGTGACCCGCTCAGTCATCAAGCTGGCTGCCAATGCAACTACGCGATCCTCTGCGCCTGACTAGACTGCTCACACGTGCAGAACAATAAGAACGCAGAGGTGCATACAGTGAGCGTAGCCCCCGTACAATCGTCCCTTAATGTCAAAGACCAGGTCAGCGCCGCAGAGTGGCAGACCCGGGTCGATCTCGCCGCTTGTTATCGTCTGGTCGCCGCCCATGGCTGGGACGATCTGATCTTCACGCATATTTCTGCCAAGGTGCCGGGCACCGAAGATTTCCTGATCAACCCGTTCGGTCTGATGTTCCATGAGATCACCGCGTCGAGCCTGGTGAAAGTCGATCAGGCCGGCAACAAACTCATGGACAGCCCTTACGAAATCAACCCCGCCGGCTACACCATCCACAGCGCCGTGCACGAAGTGCGGCACGATGTGGTTTGCGTGCTGCATACCCACACCGCGTCCGGTGTCGCGGTGTCGGCGCAAAAGCAGGGCGTACTGCCGATCAGCCAGCAATCATTGTTCGTGCTGTCGAGCCTGGCCTATCACGCCTATGAAGGCGTGGCGCTGAACCACGAAGAGAAGGCGCGCTTGCAGGCCGATCTGGGCGAAAACAATTTCCTGATGCTGCACAACCACGGTTTGCTGACCTGTGGCGGCACCATCGCCGACACCTTTCTGATGATGTTCACCTTCCAGCGCGCCTGCGACATTCAGGTCATGGCGCAAACCGGCGGGGCTGAACTCATCGCCATCGAACCGCAAATTCTGGCAGGCGCCAAAGCGATGATCGCTGGCGTCACCAAAAGTGCTCAAGGCATGGGTGGCGCGCTGGCCTGGCCAGCGTTGCTGCGCAAACTCGATAAACAAGACCCCGGATATAAACTCTAATGCCTCTTGCCGAGATTCCTCTGTGTGTCTGGCGTAAACGCAGCCAGGCGTTTGTCTTTCGTGGTCAGCCAATCCGTTACTGGACGGCGGGGCAGGGTGAGCCGCTGCTGCTGATTCACGGCTTCCCGACCGCCAGTTGGGACTGGCATTACCTGTGGCAGCCACTGGCCCAGCGTTATCGGGTGATCGCCTGCGACATGCTCGGCTTTGGTGATTCGGCCAAACCGCTCAATCACACCTACAGCCTGCTGGAGCAGGCTGACCTGCAACAGGCATTGCTCGCGCATTTGCAGGTTGAACAACCGGTGCATGTGCTGGCGCATGATTACGGTGACAGCGTTGCCCAGGAACTGCTCGCCCGGCACTACGAAGACAAGATCGAGGTCGCCAGTTGCGTGTTTCTCAACGGCGGATTGTTCCCGGAAACCCATCGTCCGGTGCTGATGCAGAAACTGCTGCTAAGTCCGCTGGGCTGGATGATCGGCCGCGCGTTCACGCGCGATGCGCTGGTGAAAAGCTTCCGGCAGATCTTCGGCCCGCAGACCCGGCCGACTGAAAGTGAGCTGGACGATTTCTGGAGCCTGGTCGACAGCAATCGCGGGCCACGGATCATGCACAAGTTGATCAGCTACATTCCCGAACGCCGGGTGCAACGTGATCGCTGGGTGATGGCGATGCAGCGGGGCGAGATTCCGTTGCGGGTGATCGATGGTGAAGTCGATCCGATTTCCGGGGCGCACATGGTCGAGCGTTACCGCGAGTTGATCCCGGACGCGGACACGGTGCTGTTGCCGGGCATTGGTCACTATCCACAGACCGAATCGCCGGTGCAGGTGCTCAAGCACTATCTGGCGTTTCGCGATCGTTTTGTGCTGCCACCGCGCAAAGTCGCCTGCTCCTGAAAGATCAAAAGATCGCAGCCTGCGGCAGCTCCTACACAAATCCAATGTAGGAGCTGCCGAAGGCTGCGATCTTTTGATCTTTTGTTTCTTTGACGGCCTCATCATCCCCCAACCTTATCGCACACCATTCAGCCTCCGCCGTATTCATTGTGACCAAAAGCTGTGTGCCTGACACTCAGGCTCAATACTGGCCTGCTGGAGTTGCTGCGATGAATGAGTCTGTGCGTTTCGAAGATAAAGTCGTCATCGTCACCGGAGCCGGTGGCGGCCTCGGACGCGCCCATGCATTGTTGTTTGCCAAGCAAGGCGCCAAAGTGCTGGTCAACGACCTCGGCGGCTCGACCCAGGGTGAAGGCGCCAATGCCTCAGCCGCCGACCGTGTGGTGGCGGAAATTCGTGAGGCCGGCGGTATCGCCGAAGCCAACCACGACTCGGTCACCGACGGCGACAAACTCGTACAAAACGCCCTCGACGTCTTCGGTCGCGTCGACGTCGTGGTCAACAACGCCGGCATCCTGCGCGACAAGACCTTCCACAAAATGGACGACGCCGACTGGGATCTGGTCTACCGCGTCCACGTCGAAGGCGCCTACAAAGTCACCCGCGCCGCGTGGCCACATATGCGCGAGCAAAACTATGGCCGGGTGATCTTCACCGCCTCCACCTCGGGCATCTACGGCAACTTCGGCCAGTCCAACTACGGCATGGCCAAACTGGGCCTCTACGGCCTGACCCGCACCCTGGCCATCGAAGGCCGCAAGAACAACATCCTCGTCAACGCCATCGCGCCAACCGGCGGCACGCGCATGACCGAGGGCCTGATTCCGCCGCAGGTGTTCGAGCAATTGAAACCGGAACTGGTCAGCCCGTTGGTTGTGTATCTGGCGAGCGAACAATGTCAGGAAACCTCCGGGCTGTTCGAGGTCGGTGGCGGCTGGATGGGCAAGGTGCGCTGGGAGCGCAGCCTCGGTGCCGGCTTCGATCCGCGCGTTGGCTTCTCACCGGAAGATGTCGCGGCGCACTGGCAGCAGATTTGTGATTTCGAAGGGGCGGCGCATCCGAAGGACAATATCGAGGCGCTGAAGGAAATGATGGCGAATTTGCAGAAGTATTCGCTTTAAGTACTTAAGCCACCCGACCAATGCAAGTGATGGTCGGGTGGCTTTTTGTGTTTTAGTCGTAGCGTTTTTCTGTCATGAACGCTGGCGGTGTCCAATTGGGACCTTTAATGGTTTTTCCATTTTCGTCGTAGGACAACACCCCCTCTCTGAACAGCGAGTTGTATGTGTCGATGAAGATACTGTGGGGGATTGTATCCTTGCGATAACGTGCATACATTTGATCGAGGCGCATGGGATGAAAACAAAGTGCTAAGAGTGAAATGACGTCCGCAATCGGTTCGTTTTTTATGATTTTCTCGACAGTAGTCATTGGGCGAAACTCCGCATGTCGTTTTGATATTCCCGTTCATCTTGAGCATTCATTGCGTTGACTGCCTCTTCGTTGTAGAGCAGAGTCAATTCGCTACCGAGTTTGTAGTCCTCAAGGGTCGCAGTATGGGCATTGTTCCATATCGTGGATTCCTCAGAGGGCGATGTGTCGTCGCTATAGCCAAAATTTCTGTATCGCTCCAGCTCTCTCAATTCGTGAGTGTAGTAACGCAGGTCAGTGTCAGTAAAATTCAGATCACCTTTTAAAATTCTCTCTAATCGCTGATTCATGATGTCGTTAGCGTCTGATTGGTTGAATCTCGCTACGTGTAATTTCACGTTGGTGACTCCAGCTTGCGTGATTACAGCCGTTCGCCAATCCAGATCAAGTATTGGTCCACCAGACTGCTCTGGGTTGTAGGTCCGACCGCTGTATTTCCCTTTTACATAACCTCCCGCGTACGGACTGCTAAACACCACATAAAGCGGCGCAATCCCCGAGTCATCGGGAAACACGATGATGAATCGTTCCCAGCCTTCGACCAGAATCGGATTCAGGTCCAGCCGTCCTTCAATCGGAACAATCGGAGCGCCCGTATACGCAGGGGAGTCGGTATCTACCATGGGCGACTCAGTCGAGCTGTCACCCGGCGAGATAGCGGGCGTCCACGTCAGAAAGTCCGTCGGCGAATCTGGCAGCGCTACTTCATAAACATCATTCAGCAAGTCATAGGCCGCATTCAGAACCAGCACACTCGAGCGGATATGGAAGTCATCGCTTGTGGCGACGAAGATTTCCGCGCCAGCCCCGAGCCGCCTTACGCCCAAGCCCACAGGCAGCTCCAGCGTGCCTTGCCGATCGGCTATTTCACGCAGTGTCTGTGCAGACTCCGACGACAACTCGGCAAGCGGCACGCTCATGGAAAAGCGCTCGCCATTGCCCAGGCGTGAAGGCATCAGCAGCGCCGCGAACCCTACCAGTACCGGACCGCTTATCAGTGCAGTGGCTGCCGCCTGCACGGTCAGTAATCCCGCCCGCAGAGAGGTAAGAATGGCGGATGATGTTGCAGGAGAAAGGCTCGTAGCTGTCGACGCAAATGATACAACCGGACTGTTGGTCGCCAGTACTCCTGAAGCCGGGTAGACGTGCTGGACTTTTGTTGCTCCGCGTTCTTGCTGTTGCACCTTCTCGATAGGTTGTTCCGGTTTCGTTTGAAGTGGAGCCTGTTCGGTTGCGAGTTTTTGCGTAGTTGCTTCGGCTTTGGAATCTGTGTCACCCACCACAGAATTTGTTGCTGCAATCCGAGTTCTTTCCTGCGATTGGGCCCTAGCTTCAGCAATCAACCTTGTCAAAGTTTCAGAGTATCCTGCCAAAAGGGCAGCCAGTTTCTGTTTATTCGCCAGCTCGACAAGTTGGGCCTGTTCTGGCGTACGTATCATTTCCTCTTCATTTTTGCGTCTTGTCGCTTCGATCAGGGCCTGCTGGTGATGCTGGTCGGAAAGTCTTGCCTTTTCAGCAGCCTCACGCCTTGATTCTGCTTCGATGCGAGCACGTTCTTTAGCCAGTCGCTGAGTTTCCGCCAGAGCCGCAAGTCTTGCTTGCTCCACACGTGCAGCTTCGGCGAGTTCTCTTTGACGTTGCTGTTCTACGGCAATCCGTGCACGTTCTGCTGCCAACCGCTGAGCTTCTGCCGCCGCTGCTTGCGCCCGATCATTACCCTGTACCGTGGCCAGCCAGTTTTGCACGTTGACTTGCTGCTGGTTCAGAATTGCAATGGATTGCGCAAGCAGTTGGGAGTCATAGGCCGCTCTAAACGATGTGGTCCAGGCCTGTATCGCAACACCCCCAGGCATGACTGGATTTTGCAGGGTCACCGCTTTTTGATAGAACTCGATCAGGTTTTTGCTTCGCGGGTCACTTCCATAGAATTGATTGGCCAATGCCGTTTTTTGATGGAATTCAGCGGTTTTCCGCTGCAACAGTGTGGCGCGTACACCCAATTCACGAATGATCGACTCAGCAGGGGGAAGAGGGTGCGTTGTACCCTCCAGCCTCGTTGCAGCCAGTTCGTGTTCGAGGGTCTGGGATAATTGCTGGGTACGACTTTGATATTCCTGTGCAAGTGCTGCCTTAGTGGCGTCAATCGTTTTTGAGTTGATGATGACCAGATTGTGCGGGCCGAAATTGTGCGGGCCAAACATGCCGCTATTGGGAATCGTCGTTGAAGTCCCAGAGGCGACCGGAATATGGATGGGCGCAACGGCTGTCGTATGAACAGCTTCGGTCAACTCCCATGTTGGAGGCTTTTGCATATTCATGTCCTTTTGAATGTGCGTGATAACTCGCTGGCAAATAAGCACGGCCGGTTGGTGACGTCCTTGCCACCAGCGAAGGGTTGAGGTGTTTCAAGTTACAACAGAGTTGCGGTTACAAAGTCTGAGAAGCCCGTCAGTAACAGGGCGTTGTTACGAGAGGGTTTTCGCAGATCAATAACAAAGCGGGGAAAATTCTTCTGCGCCGCAGGAAAGGTCCGACGTTGTTCTCGGAAAGTTTTCGCGGGTTAAGGAAACGGCTTTTCAACGGCCATAAAAAAGGCCGCTGCAAACGCAGCGGCCAAGGTAAGACGTTGGATCAAGGAGCTACAAATCAACGTCAGTGAACACCGGGGCGATAAACCGAACTTTCGATTTATCTGAAATCTGTTGCCAATCGCTTCAGTCATTCAGCGGAGTTGGCTTCGTGCGTTACGGCGTGTCCCGTGAAAGCGCGTTCAGAATAAGGTCTTGAGCGCGTAGGAAAAATACCGATTCCGGACATGCACTGTTGCGGGGCATGCAACAGTCCCACGAACCCATGCGCACCATGCGTGGCACTGATGATCGTTCATCCAGCCGATCCATGAGCGGCGCAAAGCCCCGTCCCGCAAGGACATTCATCCTTTCGAGCGACAATACGAATACCTCCTTGGTGCGCTTATCGACGCGGTTGCCCGGCAGTAGGGTGGGGCCTTCTGTCACTCACCGGGGAAGACGCATGACAAAAACAACAATGCGCGCCATCTTCACACCGCAGGCGCTGGCAGCCGCGGTGGCTTTGGGTTGCTGCGCCCAGGCGCAAGCGGTTGCGTTCAACATTGGCGAAATCGAGGGCACCTTCGACTCGTCGCTGTCGATCGGCGCGAGCTGGGGCATGCGCGATGCCGACAAATCGCTGGTCGGCACAGTCAATGGTGGTACCGGGCAATCCTCGACCGGTGATGACGGGCGTTTGAATTTCAAGAAGGGCGAGACCTTCTCGAAAATCTTCAAAGGTATTCACGACCTTGAACTCAAGTACGGCGACACCGGCGTCTTCGTACGTGGCAAGTACTGGTATGACTTCGAGCTGAAGGACGAAGACCGCGAGTTCAAGCCGATCAGCGACAGCGGCCGCAAGGAAGGCGCGAAATCTTCCGGCGCGCAGATCCTTGATGCATTCGTCTATCACAACTATTCCATCGCCGATCTGCCGGGCACCGTGCGCGCGGGCAAGCAGGTCGTGAGCTGGGGCGAAAGTACCTTCATCGGTAACTCGATCAACAGCATCAACCCGATCGACGTTTCGGCGTTTCGTCGTCCCGGTGCGGAGATCAAGGAAGGCCTGATTCCGGTCAACATGCTGTTTGGCTCGCAAGGCCTGACCGATCAACTGACCGTTGAAGGTTTCTACCAACTGGAGTGGGACCAGACCGTTCTCGACAACTGCGGCACCTTTTTCGGAGTCGACGTCGCGGCGGACGGTTGCAACAACGGCTACACCGTCGGCAACCCGGCAATCGCACCGTTTGTCCCGCTGACCCAGGCTTTTGGCCAAGGCATTCAAGTGACTCGCGAAGGTGTGGTGATCCCCCGTGGCGGCGACCTCGATGCGCGGGATTCCGGGCAGTGGGGCACGGCATTGCGCTGGCTCGGGGACGACACCGAATACGGTCTCTACTTCATGAATTACCACAGCCGCACGCCGACGGTTGGCACTACGACGGCCGGTCTTTCGACATTGGCAGCATTGCCGGGCATGGTCGGCATCGCCAATGGCCTGGCCCCCGGCAGCGGTTCCGGTTTGGCCCAGAGCGTGATGCTCGGACGCGGCCAGTACTACCTCGAATACCCGGAAGACATTCGTCTGTACGGCACGAGTTTCTCCACCACGCTACCCACCGGCACCGCGTGGACCGGTGAGATCAGCTATCGCCCGAATGCTCCGGTTCAGGTCAACACCAATGACCTGACGCTGGCGCTGCTCAACCCGATTGCCGGTGGTACGGCTTCGCCACTTTCGACGTCGCCGGGCTCTGACAACAAAGGCTATCGGCGCAAAGAAGTCACGCAGATCCAGAGCACGCTCACGCATTTCTTCGATCAGGTCTGGGGCGCTCAACGGTTGACCCTGGTCGGTGAAGCCGCGGTGGTGAGGGTTGGTGGCCTGGAGTCGCGCAACAAGCTGCGTTATGGCCGCGACTCGGTTTACGGGCAGTACGGTTTTGGCGGCGACACCGACGGTTTCGTGACCTCGACCTCGTGGGGCTACCGCGCCCGGGCGATCCTCGATTACGCCAACGTGATCGGCGGGATCAACCTCAAACCCAACCTGTCGTGGTCGCATGACGTCGCCGGTTATGGCCCCAACGGCCTGTTCAACGAAGGCGCGAAAGCGATCAGCGTCGGCGTCGATGCCGACTACCGCAACACCTACACCGCGAGCCTCAGTTACACCGACTTTTTCGGTGGCGACTACAACGTCCTCGAAGACCGTGACTTCGTGGCCCTGAGCTTCGGCGTGAACTTCTGATCTGCCCGAGAAGGATGACTGCAATGCGCAAAATGATTCTGCAATGTGGCGTGCTGGCCCTGAGTCTGCTGGCGGCCAACGTGATGGCGGCGGTGTCGCCGGATGAGGCCAACAAGCTCGGCACCAGCCTGACGCCGCTCGGTGCCGAGAAGGCCGGTAACGCCGATGGCTCTATCCCGGCATGGACCGGCGGCATCCCGAAAAATGCTGCAGCGGTGGACAGCAAAGGCTTTCTCGCTGACCCGTTCGCCAATGAAAAACCGTTGTTCACCATCACCGCGGCCAACGTCGACAAGTACAAGGACAAGCTCTCCGATGGCCAGGTAGCGATGTTCAAGCGCTATCCGGAAACCTACAGGATCCCGGTCTATCCGACTCACCGCACCGTCGCCGCACCGTCGGAAATCTACGAATCGGCCAAGCGCAGTGCGCTCAACGTGACCACCATCAACGACGGTAACGGCCTGGCCAATTTCACCGGCAATCGCTATTACGCCTTCCCGATTCCGAAGAACGGCGTCGAGGTGTTGTGGAACCACATCACCCGTTACCACGGCGGCAACGTCAAACGCATCATCACTCAGGTGACCCCGCAGACCAACGGCAGCTATACGCCGATCCGCTTCGAAGAAGAGATCGCCGTGCCGCAACTTATCAAGGATATCGATCCGGAAAAAGCCGCCAACGTGCTGACCTTTTTCAAGCAGTCGGTGACCGCGCCAGCGCGTCTGGCCGGTAACGTATTGCTGGTACACGAGACCCTCGATCAGGTGAAGGAACCGCGCCTGGCGTGGATCTACAACGCCGGTCAGCGCCGCGTGCGTCGTGCGCCGCAAGTAGCCTATGACGGTCCGGGCACCGCTGCCGATGGCCTGCGCACTTCAGACAACTTCGACATGTTCTCCGGCGCACCGGATCGCTACGACTGGAAACTGGTCGGCAAGAAGGAAATGTACATCCCGTACAACAGCTACAAACTCGATTCGCCGAAGCTCAAGTACGACGACATCGTCAAGGCCGGGCACATCAATCAGGATCTGACGCGCTATGAGTTGCACCGGGTCTGGGAAGTGATCGGCACCGTCAAACCGAATGAGCGGCATATCTACGCCAAACGCCACATGTATATCGACGAGGACAGTTGGCAGGTTGCACTGGCTGACCACTACGACGGTCGCGGTCAACTCTGGCGCGTAGCCGAAGGCCACTCTGAATATCACTACGAGCATCAGGCACAGGCATACACACTGGAAGCGCTCTACGACATCATTGCCGGTCGCTACATTGCCTTGGGGATGAAGAACGAAGAGAAGCACAGTTACGAATTCGGCTTCGAAGCCAAGGCTGCCGACTACACGCCAGCGGCCTTGCGTGCAGAGGGTGTGCGGTAACGGTTCTGATACATCAGTTGCACAAAAGGCGACCGCTCGGTCGCCTTTTTTATGGACGCCAATCAGCGCGCTGAATACTCGTCAACAAGCGCGCGGGAGAGGGCTAGGGTGAGCGCACAACGATAAGAAGGCTCACTCGATGACTGCCATGACCCCGTGCCTGGATCGACCCGGATTTTTGCCCAGACTTTCTTCACATCATCAGCTTCGCAGTCGCTTGAGTGCGCCTCTTCTGGCTTCGAACGCGCGGGTCAGGCTGTTGTGCGCACCCGCTGGTAGTGGCAAAACCGCACTGCTCAGCGAATGTTTTCTGCAGGTGCGTGCAGACTGCGAGACGATTTGGCTGCCGCTGGCGGGAGCAGCGCTCAGCCGCGAGGAGTTTTGCCTGCGTCTGACTCGGGCGCTCGGACTGATCGAAGACCTTGACGCTACGCAACTGATGGCGCAGCTGGCACGTTGGTCCAGAACGACTTCGCTGTTTATCGACGATTACAGTCGTCTGCCGGATCCGGCTCTGGATGCTTTACTGGATCGTTTGTTGGCGGTCAGCAGCCCGGCGCTCACCTGGTGGATCAGCACTCGCCGCCGGCCGCAGTGCAACTGGCCGCGCCTGTTGCTCGATGACGAACTCTACGAATCCGAGCGCGCCAGCCTGGCACTGACCCACGATGAGGTTGTACCGGTGTTGCGCCATTTACCGCCAGACCAGGCGGACCGTGTCGCCGCCCGTATCATCCAGCGTACCGGCGGCTGGTGCGCGGGTGCGCGCATGGCGCTCCTGCAAAAATGCGACTGGTCGCAAAACCTGCAGCCACAACAGCGTGTCGACACCCTGCTCGACTATCTGCAGCACGAACTCTTCAGCAACCTGACGCCAGAGCAGGATGAGGCATGGCGTGTTCTGGCTCACCTGCCACGGTTCAACGCGCCATTATGCGAGCATTTGTTCGGCCCCGGCGAAGGCGCACAGCTATTGCATGATCTGCAAGTGCTGGGCTGCTTTATCGAGCCTTGGCAGGAGTCCGCCGATTGGCTGCAGGTCTTTCGCCCGCTGTCGCGAATCATGCAGGAGTCGCATTGGCCGTGTGCGCGTTCGTGGCACCGGCGCGCCTGTCAGTGGTTCACTGCGGTGCAGGATTGGCGAGCAGCGTTCGAACAAGCGTTGTTGGCCGAAGAGTACGAAACGGCCGTAAGCCTGTTGCAGCATTTGAGCTTCGAGGATTTGCTGGAAGACCAGACGGTCGTCCTGCTGTTGCGCTTGCATGAGCAGCAAAGCCGCGAGCTGACCTTGATGACACCGCAATTGATCGGGCTGGTCACCGGGGCATTACTGTTCGCCGGCCGATTCGAACAGGCCGCGCAATGCATGGCCCATCTCGTCCGCTTCATGCCACAGCCGACGGGACATCTGGAGCAGCAACTGCTGGCACGTTGGCAGGCGCAACAAGGTTGGCTCTGCCACTTGCAGGGGCAAATGGAGCCGGCGCGCGCCTGTTTTCAGGAGGCATTGTCAGCCCTGACCGACGATGCCTGGCAGGCCCGTCTGATGTGTCTGTCGGGACTGACGCAGCAGGCGTTACTGTGCGGTGAACTCGATCAGGCCCATGCCCTCAACCGCGAGGCGCTGTGCCTGGCGCGCGCGCATGGCTCCTTGTTGTTCGAAGGGTTGCTCGAGCTTGATCATGCGCAATGGCTCGAGCAGCGAGGAGCGCCCGTGCGTGCCGAAAGTCTGCTGGTGGACATTGAGCATTTGCTGCGCCAGCGCACCCTGGTGCCCACGCCGCTGCTGGGCCGAATTGCCCTGCGACGAGGACGGCTGGCGCTGTGCATGGGGCTTGAAGAGCAGGCTGCGGATCTGTTCAGCCGAGGCCTTGAAGATTGCTTGCGCAGTGCAGACAAGCGGGTCTTGTATGGCTACCTCGGGCAGGCTCAATTGGCCGGTAATCGAGGCGATTATGCCTGCGCTTTCGAGCGCCTGCGCGAGGCCGAAAGGGTCATGCAGCAGCGGCAGATTCCCGATACGGTCTATCGCGGTGTCGTGCTTCAGGTCAGCAGCCAGTTCTGGTTGCAGCAGGGGCGACCGCAATTGGTGCAAGAGGCGTTGGGCCGGCTGTTACGGCATTACCGTGGACCCTCTGCACTCCAGGCGCCGCCCGCGACATTCGAGCTGATTATCCGCATTGAATACCTGCTGGCCTGCGCGCATACGCAGTTGAATCCGGATGAAAACTGTCTGCCAACCATTGAACGATTGCTGAATCAGGCCCAGGCCAGAGGCATGTTGACGGCGGAAACGGAGTTGCTGCTGGCCTTCGCCCAGTTGGCCGAATCGAACGGTGACACGGAGGCGGCGCAGCAAGCTTTCCAGCGTGCCGGAATGCTGGTGGAACGCTGCCAGTTGCAGCACGCCATGCGGGAGTGGGAATTACGCCGAGGCAGTCTCGGAACGGTGTCTGCCAAGCAGTTTCCTGCCAGGCAATGCGATAACCGTGATCTGAAGTCGGGCCTCAGCCGGCGTGAGCGTGAAGTGCTGATGTTGATTGCTCAAGGTGCTTCGAATCAGCAAGTTGCAGAACAACTTTTTATTTCGTTGCATACAGTAAAAACACATGCGAGACGGATTAACGGAAAGTTGGGTGTGGAGCGCAGAACTCAGGCTGTGGCAAAAGCAAAGTTTATGGGGATATTGGTTTAGTGTTGTGATTTTCTTATGGTGTCAATGGTTGTGGTTGTTTGTTGGCATGTTTTGTAAATTGTTCGGGCTTCATGTTGATTGAAAAAGAAACTACCTTGCGACCCTCTGTGTGGCTGCACTCGCAGCTCTGGATAGTCAAGTAAGGAGATGTTGTGGCTAAGTTATTTAAAAGTTTGATGCGTGGTTCGTTGGGTGAACAAGTTACGTGGGTTGAAGAGTGGGAAAAGGCAAGCCAGGCAAAAGCAGGTCTATTCAAGATCATCGACGCCATGCCAAGCGTGCTGGATATTCTTCGCAACATGCTTGAAAGTGAATTAAAGCGTTTGGGTAAAACAGTCGATATCGACAAAGTCTATGTCAATACGGATCCTGCTTTCCCCGCCAATGAAAATCGACCTTCGGGCACTCTTTGGGACGTCACTGTTCATTGTCTGAATAATAACGTCAGCCCCGCTTACATAATGGGCGGCGATGGCGTTTTTTTTCTGCCGGACACGTTCAGTGAGCAATTCAAAGTCAATGTTCTGAATACGCTTATTGTCGAAGACCTGATCGCTGCTGTAGCTGCCGGACTGGAAAAAACGTTGCGAACCGAGATCGCAAAGTTCTGGGCGGCGCCAGCGAAAACCATTCGCCGGGACACTGCACCGCTGTCGAATAAGCAAACTTTCATCGAAGCGTACGCCGTAGTCACGAGTGCAGAGCTGTCCCTGTCAGTCATGGCCCGGATTTTTGATGCCCGGTTGGGTGAGCGATTCGCCCATCTGCTCGACGCAAACGCCGGTCGCGCAGTGTTCGAAGTGAAGTTGCAACCGGCGCAGGATTACCTTCTGTCGCTCCTGCCCTGTTTCGTTCTGGACAACGCCGAGCGTCCGGACGCAGAAATGCGGCTAGTCAACGAGTCGACCTCTTACCTCATGCACACGCCGGAAAACGGCTTCGAGTTCTTTGAAAAAAATACCGAGCTGCACAGCAAACTACAGCAGCGGTTGTCTTTGGGTAGCGACCAGATCCGATACCTGAAAGCCACACAAAGTCCTCACGCCTTCTGCGTAGAGACGCACCTCAAGGGCCAGCTGGAAAGCGTGTCATCCTTGCTCGGTGGCCGGGAACAACTGGAAAGTCCGCTCACCTCCGTGCTGCAGGAGAATCAAGGCTTGCACGTGCTGCGCTACGGTATCGACACTCGCTTCTATCTGCTTTGGGCTGCATTGAAACGCACCGACTGGCCGCTTTGGCTCCATGCCGCCGGTAGCGATATTCAACAGCGATACAAGGAGCTTGAGGAATCCAGGGATGAATACCAGACTGCTTATTCAACCGTCTTCGATGCGTACTTTTCGTTTAAGGATTATGTGGTGCGTACGTTCGCCGAATGGGCGGACAGGACGCTCGGGGAACCGCTTGATCCAGAAACAATAAGTGTCCATAGCTCGTACACCCTGCAAATTGCCGGACGTACTGTCGAACAGGAAGACACCCGAACGCTGACGGAATTTCTCGTTTTTGGACTGCATGACAATGGTTATAAAGCCGCGCTGACTATCATCGGCGTTCCCGACGGAAGTCGGCTGACGACGGTGGCGCTCGAGCAGTGGCTGGAGAATCGCAACCTGCGACTGGAATTTACCAGCAGCCTTGCCTCCTCGCCCTCGATTGATTACCAGGAGGCCTACCGCAACTACCTCTTCAGCCAGATGGAGTTTGCAGTTTTTGTTGCTCGCCACTCCGGAAAGCTGGACTCCACCGATGCGAATATCATCGCGCGAGCCATGGCCAATGACCCTTCGGTGACTATTCAGGGATTGAGAATCAGTGCTCAAGTACCCGCTTTAAAAGATGTCCTGATTATTTCGGCCAGGGAATACGTACCGTCGCTGATGTTGGTCAAAACGCCTCGTGGTGAATTTGAACTGCTGAAATTTTCCGATGTTTACGCGGCGAACCGCTGGCTGGAGACAGCATTGTCCGCAGATCGTGAATACGCTGCATTGCTGATCCATCCAGACTACCTGCAAGAAGCAGGTAAGTTGCTCGGCAGCGATTCCAGACAGCTGAACTACCGCTACACGCTCGATGGCCGGCCGGTCGATCTTGGCCTGAATCTCAAGGCACCGTTGGCAGACTACGTAAATATCGCTTACCGAGCCGAAGTTGCCCTGCGCAAGGCCATTGCACCGGCAAGTTATCGGGCGCTTGGTATCGAAGGCCGCAAGCGCTATTCGCGTCTGACAACCGAACTCAAGGCACTGTCTACGATTGATGCACGAGATAATGGTTTTCCGACATTCGAGCAGTTCACTTATGACTCGGTGAAAGCTCAGATAGAAGACATTTTGCGTATTCGTGGGAGCAATGTTTCGGTCAACCCCGACCAGATCATTGTTCAAACCGAAGCGTTTCGTAAGAGCGTTACCGATGTTTTGCTCGAGGGACTCGCCTTTGAAGCGGTGCATCCGGCTTACGAAACTAAATTCAGCCCGAAATACTATTTGGTGAATGGCCATCCCAGCGTTGAAAAACTGGATATCCGAGACCTGTCCTCGCTGTCGAAAACTTTCCGTCCCGGCGACAGATATGCCGCGATGCTGAAAGCGCAATATCAGAACAAGGCTCATCCTGATTACGCGTTCAGGCGCGCAGTACACGCGCGAAGAATTCGCTGTGAAATGTACTGCGGTGCTTTGGCCGACTTTACCAATGGCAGACTGTCAATAGAGTCTTTCTCTGCTATCCAGCGGACTATCGATAATCTGAAAGAAAGTGGCGGCTATCAGTCAATTGTGGACAGCCTTACCGAAGGTGATGTCGGGCTGTATAAATTCAATATCGGTACGCTGGGTTTGACGACTGCCTGGGACCGTACGGTGGGCGGCGTTTATATTTTCCGGCTGAAGTTGTCTTCAGGGTTTCTCGATTTGCTCTATACGCCTGACGCGCCGGATCTGGTCAGCTTCCGGCCAATCGCTGAGTTCATTCCTTCGATTCGTTTTCGATACGGCCCGTTCCGGGACTACTACAGCCAGCGGGTACTGCTGGTCGACCAAAAGGTGATCAACGACTATTTCGACAATCTGGTCGCAACCGTCGATACCAAACCGGTTATTCGCACGCAGCAGCGTTCGTTATTGCCTGATCTGTTCACTTTCCATGACGAGCGAGTGCGCCGTGTATTGAGTGATATCGACGAACGCACCACCAGTCTCAATGAAATAATCGCCGGTCTTGTTTACGACAACCTGTTGAAGGCCGCGAACATCATAAGCCTGCTGGTGCCTCCCGTGGGCACTGTCGTGGTGGCTGTGCAGATGATGAAAAGCATCTACGACGCTTCGCAGTCGCACCGACGGGGTGATTACTCCGCTGCGCTTGGACATGTACGGGATGTATTGAGCGAACTGCTGACATTGGGTCAGGCTGCGGCGGCGGGCGCACCGGTTAAAGAACTTACTCGTGCGCAACGCTCGTTCCTCAGTTTGTTTGAAGACGCTCGGACAGTCGCGGAACTCGTTACGTATTACACCGGCCACCAGGACCCACAGGATGAGCTGCGCGGTTTCTTCAAGTCACTGATGGAAGATGCTGGTTCCGCATTGAGCAAGACCACGGTTCGTTGAGCCGTTTCGAGCGCTCTTAGCCTGCGGATTTATCGTTCATATCCCATCCGCCAACTCACGGCCCGCGTCGCCGCCAGCAATCGCTGCGCCGCCGGGCCGTTTTCGTCGGCGTGGAACAGCGAGGTCGGGCCCACAATGGTCAGCACGGCGGCGACCTGGCCAACGGCGTTGAACACCGGGGCCGATAACGCATCCACACCCGGCATCAGCAAACCATGCACATGATGCAGACCGCGTTCGCGGATCTGTTCACACAGCGTCGTGTAGGCTTTTTCGTCCTTCAAAGGATGATCGACAGCGGCGATTTCCAGTTCGCGCAAATCGTCGGTTTCCCGAGGCGGCAGGTAGGCGCTGAAGACCAGTCCGGTCGATGAACTGAGCAGCGGCAGCACTGAACCCAATTGCGTCACCACCGTCACCGCGCGCACTGCAGGTTCGATGTGCACCACCGTTGCGCCCTGATTGCCCCACACCGCCAAAAAGCAGGTTTCGTTGAGTTCGTCGCGCAGTTCGGCCAGCGGCAGGGCGGCGACTTTCAGCACGTCCATACTGTTGAGTGCAGCCAGGCCGACACGCAGCGCTTCGCGGCCGAGACCGTAGTGGTTGGTCGCGGTGTTCTGCTCGGCGAAACCCGAGGCGATCAACGCTTGCAGATAGCGATGAACCTTGCTCGCCGGCATCTGCACATGTTCGGCCAGACGCGACAACGAAGTCGATGGCGACAACTCGGCCAAGGCCTTGAGGATGTCGGTGCCGACTTCGGCGGAGCGGACTTTCTGTTTGCCGTTGCTGTCGCTGGTTTTTTCCATGGTGCGGCCGGGTTCCGAAACGAATGGGCGTCTTTATAGCTTGACGCTGGATAGCGAGCAAATTACGTTATGCGTAATCGAATTACGATAATAACAACCCCGGCGTGCCGAAACCTCTGAGCCAGAGCGATGGGCCACTGCCGACTCCCTGTTCAGGAGGCTCCATGAACCTCGATTCAACCGCGCAGGCGCTGGCGTATCAGTCCGGTTTCGGCAACGAATTCAGCACTGAAGCGTTGCCCGGCGCGCTGCCCGTTGGCCAGAACTCCCCGCAAAAAGCCCCGTACGGTCTCTACACCGAATTGTTTTCCGGCACCGCGTTCACCATGACCCGCAGTGAAGCGCGGCGCACCTGGATGTACCGCATTCAGCCGTCGGCCAATCACCCGGCCTTCGTCAAACTGGAGCGGCAACTGGCCGGTGGCCCCATGGGTGAAGTGACGCCCAATCGCCTGCGCTGGAACCCGCTGGAGATCCCGGCCGAACCGACCGATTTCATCGACGGACTGGTGAACATGGCCGCCAACGCCGGCGCGGAAAAACCGTCCGGTATCAGCATCTACAATTACGTCGCCAACCGTTCGATGGAGCGCGTATTCTTCAACGCCGACGGCGAACTGCTGCTGGTGCCGCAACTCGGCCGTCTGCGCATCGCCACCGAATTGGGTGTGCTGGACGTGGCGCCGCTGGAAATCGTCGTACTGCCACGCGGGCTGAAATTTCGCGTTGAATTGCTCGATCCGCAAGCACGTGGCTATGTCGCCGAGAACCATGGCGCGCCGCTGCGCCTGCCGGATCTGGGGCCGATCGGCAGTAACGGTCTGGCCAATCCGCGCGACTTCCTGACCCCGGTCGCCGCCTACGAAAACCTGCAACAGCCGACCACGCTGGTGCAGAAGTTCCTTGGCCAATTGTGGGCTACCGAACTCAATCACTCGCCGCTCAACGTGGTCGCCTGGCACGGTAATAACGTGCCGTATAAATACGATCTGCGCCGCTTCAACACCATCGGCACGGTGAGCTTCGATCACCCGGACCCGTCGATCTTCACCGTGCTGACCTCGCCGACCAGCGTGCACGGTCTGGCCAACCTCGACTTCGTGATCTTCCCGCCGCGCTGGATGGTCGCCGAAAACACCTTCCGTCCGCCGTGGTTTCACCGCAACCTGATGAACGAGTTCATGGGCCTGATCCAGGGCGAATACGACGCCAAGGCTGAAGGTTTTGTGCCCGGCGGCGCGTCGCTGCACAGTTGCATGAGCGCTCACGGCCCGGATGGCGAGACCTGCACCAAAGCGATCAACGCTGAACTGAAACCGACCAAGATCGACAACACCATGGCCTTCATGTTCGAGACCAGCCAAGTGCTGCGGCCAAGCCGCTTCGCCCTCGACTGCCCGCAACTGCAATCCACTTACGACGCTTGCTGGGCCACGTTGCCCGCCACGTTCGACCCGACCCGGAGATAATCCATGACGCAGAATTCCATCACCCGCAGTTGGGTCGCTTCGGCCAACGACCACACCGATTTCCCGCTGCAGAACTTGCCGCTCGGCGTATTCAGCATCGCCGGTGCGCTGCCGCGCGCTGGCGTGGCGATTGGCGACCACATCTTCGATCTGCAAGTGGCGCTGGAGGCAGGGCTGTTTGACGGTGCCGCGCGCAGCGCCGTCGAAGCCATGCACGGCGGCCAGTTGAACGCGTTCTTCGACCTCGGTAGCGAGGCACGTGTGGCCCTGCGCACACGCCTGCTGGAACTGTTCAGTGAAGGCAGCACCCTGCGCGGCAACATCGAAGCCCAAGGTGCAAAATTGCTGCCCCTGGCCGCCGATTGCCAACTGCACCTGCCGGCACGCATCAGCGATTACACCGATTTCTATGTCGGCATTGAACACGCACAAAACGTCGGCAAACTGTTCCGTCCGGATAACCCGCTGCTGCCGAACTACAAGCACGTACCGATCGGTTATCACGGTCGCGCCTCCACCGTGCGTGCATCCGGCACCGACGTGCGCCGTCCGAAAGGCCAGACGCTACCGGCCGGTCAGACCGAGCCTGTGTTCGGCCCGTGCGCGCGCTTGGACTATGAGCTGGAACTGGGCATCTGGATCGGCCAGGGCAACGAGATGGGCGATTCGATCGCCATTGGTGATGCCGCTGATCACATCGCCGGTTTCTGCCTGCTCAACGACTGGTCGGCCCGCGATATCCAGGCCTGGGAATACCAGCCGCTGGGGCCGTTCCTGTCGAAAAGTTTTATCACCAGCGTCTCGCCATGGGTTGTAACTGCTGAAGCCTTGGAACCGTTCCGCACCGCGCAGCCGAAGCGTCCTGATGGTGATCCGCAACCTTTGCCGTATCTGTTCGACAAGCGTGATCAGGACGGCGGAGCCTTCGACATCGAACTGGAAGTGCTGCTGCTCACCGAAGCCATGCGCGAGCAGAACCTGCCGGCCCATCGCCTGACCCTGAGCAACACCCGTTACATGTACTGGACCGTCGCGCAAATGGTCGCGCATCACAGCGTCAACGGATGCCAGTTGCAGGCCGGTGACCTGTTCGGTTCGGGCACTTTGTCCGGCCCGGAAAACGGCCAGTTCGGCAGCCTGCTGGAAATCACCGAGGGCGGTAAAAAACTGATCGAACTGGCCTCTGGCGAGGTGCGTAAATTCCTCGAGGACGGTGACGAAATCATTCTGCGCGCACGTTGTGCCCGTGATGGTTTTGCTTCGATCGGCTTCGGCGAGTGCCGCGGCAAAGTGCTGGCGGCGCGCTGACAGGAGCTGCTTATGGATCTTTATACCTATTACCGTTCGACCTCGTCGTATCGAGTACGAATCGCGCTGGCGCTGAAGGGGCTCGACTATCAGGCGTTGCCGATCAATCTGATCGCACCGCCGGGTGGCGAGCATCGGCAAGCGGCGTATCTGGCGATCAATCCGCAAGGCCGGGTGCCGGCCTTGCGCACTGACGAAGGTGAGTTGTTGATTCAGTCGCCGGCGATCATCGAATACCTGGAGGAACGTTATCCACAGCGGCCACTGTTGCCGGAGGACCTTGTCGCCCGTGCCCATGTGCGCGGCGTGGCGGCGGTGATCGGGTGCGATGTGCATCCGCTGCACAACGTCAGCGTGCTCAATCGCCTGCGCCAGTCGGGGCAGGACGAGCCGCAGGTGGTCGAGTGGATCAGTCACTGGATCAGCCAGGGGCTGGCGACGGTGGAACAGTTGATCGGTGACGAAGGCTTCTGTTTTGGCGAGTGGCCGTGCGTGGCTGATGTGTACCTGATTCCGCAGTTGTATGCGGCTGAGCGGTTCAATGTTTCGCTGGAGGCTTACCCGAAAATCCGCCGGGTCGCCGCACTGGCGGCTGAACATCCAGCGTTCATCAAGGCTCATCCCGCCAATCAACCAGACACCCCATAACCCTGTAGGAGTGAGCCTGCTCGCGATGAGGGAGTGTCAGTCACTCATGTTCTGACTGACCCACCGCTATCGCGAGCAGGCTCACTCCTACAAGGGAATATCGCCATTCGCATAATCATAAAAACAAAACAGGTACCTTGCGATGCACAACCAGATCGCCAGCTTCCGCGCGGCACTCGACGCCCGTACTGTGTCCCGCTATCAGTGGTTACTCTTGATCCTGCTCGCCTTGCTGTTGGTCACCGATGGCTATGACGCCCAAGTGCTCGGTTACGTGGTGCCCGCGCTGGCGCAGGACTGGGGCCTGGAAAAGTCGGCGTTCGGACCCGTTTTCAGCGCCAATCTGCTCGGTCTCACCCTTGGTTCACTGGCGGTCACGCCGCTGGCTGACCGCTTTGGCGTGCGACGGATCCTGCTCGCTTGCGTACTGATCTACGCCACGCTGACCGTGCTGATGGTCTTCGCCGACTCGCTCAATACGCTGATGATCGCGCGCTTCATCTGCGGCATCGGCATGGGCGGCGCGATGCCCAGTGCCATGGCGTTGATGTCGGAATACTCGCCACCGCGTTTACGCACCTTGATGGTGACGCTGGCGGCCTGTGGCTTTTCATTCGGTGGGGCAGCCGGTGGTTTCGTCGCCGCAGGGTTCATCGACCAATTCGGTTGGCAAGCGGTGTTTCTCGCCGGTGGCGTCACGCCGTTGCTGCTGTTTCCGTTTCTCTGGTGGATGCTGCCGGAGTCGTTGCCACGCCTGCTGCGTGATGCGCCGCCCTATGCGCGACTGCGCAAAGTCACCGCGCGCATGTTGCCGGATTGGCAACCGCCGGTGGCGACTGTCGAGCAGAACGAACGTGAGCAGGGCAGCAAACTGACCGTGGTCGAGTTGTTCCGCAACGGTTACGTACGGCCGACCTTGCTGATCTGGGCGACGTTCTTCGTCAGCCTGATTCTGCTGTATTTCATGATCAGCTGGCTGCCGACGCTGCTGTTGGAAAGCGGCCTGAAACTCAACGAAGCCAATCTGGTGACGTCGATGTTCCTCTTCGCCGGTACTTTGGGCGCGATTTGCATGGCCTGGTTCGCTGACCGCTTGAAGCGCAAAGTGCGTCTGTTGTCAGCGGTGCTGGCGGGCGCAGCGCTGTGCACGATTTTGCTCGGGCTCAATCACGACAACCCACGCTATCTGGTGGCCTGCGTTTTCGCCGCCGGCTTCTGCATCATCGGCGGGCAACTGACGTTAAATGCGTTCGCCAGTAATTTCTACCCGGCGCATGTACGTGCCACGGGCACCGGATGGGCATTGGGTGTGGGGCGGTTCGGTTCGATTCTCGGGCCGCTGTTCGGCAGCCTGCTGCTGGCGATGCACATTCCGGTGGCGCAGATTTTTTTCTTCTGCGCGATCCCGGCGGTCATCGCCGCGTTGCTGATTATTCAAGTACGTTCGCCCACCGACACAGCGCAATCCCCTGTGGGAGCTAGCCTGCTAGCGAAGAACGATAACGCGGTTTAACTGAGAGACCGAGCCGCCTGCATCACTAGCAGGCTAGCTCTCACAAGGTATCAGTGGACGACCGAGTTGGGCGGCAGGTGACCGAGGCGTTCGGTGAGTCGCAGGCGTTGAATCGGGTCATCGCTGAGCATCAGCGCATGCTCCAGATCGAAGCGCTCGGCATTCGGGCAGTCGAGCCGCTGATACAGACTGGCACGGGCCAGATAATCGGCGGCGCCAGCGTCACCCAGTTCGAGGACGCGCTCGGCGTCGATCAGCGCAGCAATAAAGTCATCATGGGTCAGGTGCAATTGGCGCAGGTTGCGCGACAGGCGCTGGAGCATCTGCTGCGGTGTGGCGGTCAGCAGATGCTCGGCGTTGAGCTTCATGTTCGGCCCGTACTGGCGCTGTAACAGCTCGCGACAATCATTGGGATACAAACGCCGGCCGCCACACGGATCGAGCAAGTGATCGGCACCGGGTACCCGCAACAGGAAGTGTCCGGGGAAGTTGACCCCGACCAGCGGAATTTCCAGACTGCGCGCCAGTTCCAGAGCAATCAGCGCCAATGCCAGCGGTTGTCCACGACGGGTCTGCAACACTTTGTGCAGCAACGCAGCCTGTGGGCGCAGCGGCAGAAAGTCGTCCTGTGCAAAGCCCAGATCGGTCATGCGGCGTAACAGGGGTTGTGCCAGTTCACTCACTGGCAGCATCGGCAAACCGTAACTGACCCGTTGCTGCAGATCCTTGAATTCCAGTAGCAGGGCTTCGGGATCGACCGCTTTTTCGTGCTCGGCCGCCATCCACAGCGCGGCTTCGAACAGCGCGGGCGGTGAACGGTGCAGGCATTCGAAAAAACGTTGACGCGCACTCATCGAAATCTCCGGGGAATGCCTCGTTTTAGCCCGGTCCGTGCCATTCGTCCAGTACCCCCGCTGCGCGGGTTTACGGTTATGCCGCAAAGCCGTGGTCTGTGCAGGCGCTTATTCCGGTGCGCTCCAGCAATTTTCAGGCGCAGGCCTATACTGGCGTTCTACAAGAAGTGATTCGGGAGCCCAACGATGTTTGCGCTCATGCAAAGCACTCGCCTGGAATCGCTGCACCTTAGCGTTGACCCGGTCTCCGGGTTGAAGGCGGTCATTGCCATCCATAACAGTCGCCTCGGGCCAGCCTTGGGCGGATGTCGTTATCTTGCCTATCCCAATGACGAATCTGCCGTTGAAGATGCCATTCGCCTCGCTCAGGGCATGAGCTACAAAGCCGCGCTGGCGGGTCTGCAGCAGGGCGGCGGGGTTGCGGTGATCGTGCGTCCGGTGCATGTGGAAAACCGTGGGGCACTGTTTGAAGCGTTTGGCCGCTGCATCAATCAGCTCGACGGCCGCTACATCACCGCGATCGACAGCGGTACCTCGGTGGCGGATATGGATTGCATCGCTCAACAGACCCAGCATGTCACTAGCACCACCTCGGCCGGCGACCCGGCGCCACACGCAGCGATGGGTGTGTTCACCGGCATTCGAGCAACGGCGATGGCCCGGCTGGGCAGCGATAATCTCGAAGGCTTGCGCATTGCGATTCAGGGCCTGGGCAATGTCGGTTTTGCCTTGGCCGAGCAACTGCACGCCGCCGGGGCTGAGTTGCTGGTCAGCGATATCGACCACGGCAAGGTGCAACTGGCGATGGAACAACTCAATGCTCACCCGATCGCCAACGATGCATTGCTCAGCACGCCATGCGACATCCTGGCGCCGTGCGGTCTGGGCGGTGTGCTGAACAGCCACACGGTCACCCAACTGCGGTGTTCGGCCGTGGCCGGTTCGGCAAACAATCAACTGACGCACCTGGATGTCGCCGATCAACTGGAGCGCCGCGGAATTCTGTATGCGCCGGATTATGTGATCAATGCCGGTGGTTTGATCTACGTCTCGCTGAAACACCGTGGCGAGGAATTGCCGACGATTACTGCGCACCTGTCGAAGATCAGTTCACGGCTGACCGAGGTGTTCGCCCATGCGCAGGCGGAAAAACGTTCGCCGGCGCGGGTGGCGGATGAGTTGGCGGAGAAAGTTTTGTATCGCTGAGTTTCACAGGCATGAAAAAGGCCCTGAGCCATTCGACTCAGGGCCTATTCAATTCGGTCATCGCTTACTTTGCAGCTTTCGCCGCTTTGACCGGCTTCACCGGCGTTTCAGCAGGTTCTGCAGCTTCGGCATTATCGACCGGTTCGGCCGGTGCATTGAGCAGCTCGGACAATGCATCAGGCTGGCTCTTGAACGCCCGGGCGAACACATCGCGATTCTTCGCCATGTAGATCCCGGCTTCTTCCACTTGCTGTTCAGTCAGGGACGGAACGGCTTTTTGCAGGACATCGGCCAGATATTCGGCCAGTTCGAGCATTTTGTCATGACGGTCAGCTTCGGCTTTATCCATGAACAAGCGCTCCAGATCTCGGCTGCTGCGGTATACCACTTCGACGGCCATTCACCACCTCACATGCCTTCACATTAAGTTGTCTTGACGACTACTGTATCCATATACAGCGAAAAGGATAAGCGAATCCCTGCGCCATGGGTAGTGGCTTTTCAATGTAGACCGGATTTCGGGTTTGTCAGATGGACCTTAGCGTCTGCATTCGCGAGCAGGCTCGCTCCAACCATGGCGAAGGTGGTGCGACCAAACGCCACGGCGCGGGTTTGGCGGCGGCTCGCCATGATGGCGTGGCCTCTTTTCTGCATGGAAACCTTTATGTGCAGAAAACCGTCACGTCCAACACGCATCATCCGCTCGCATTCGAGCTAAGGAACATCATCGTGAAAATAAACTGGGCCGAGAAACTACGGCAAAACGTGCATCAACTGGCCGAGTCCCTGGGCAACCTGTTTGTCGAGACCTTCCACTATCTGGCGCTGTTTGCCATCGGTGCGGTGACGGCATACGCGGCGGTGATGGAGTTTCTCGGGATGCTCGAGGAAGGCCACATCAAGATCGATGACATTCTGCTGCTGTTCATCTATCTCGAACTGGGAGCGATGGTCGGAATTTATTTCAAGACCAACCACATGCCGGTGCGCTTCCTGATCTACGTGGCGATCACTGCGCTGACCCGTCTGCTGATCTCCAATGTCTCGCATCACAACCCGCCGGACATGGGCATCATCTATCTGTGCGGCGGGATTCTGCTGCTGGCGCTGGCGATTCTGGTGGTGCGTTACGCCTCGTCACAATTTCCCTCGGTGAAGATCGAGAAACCGCAGCGCACACTGGGCACCGGTTCCAGCGAACATCCTGAAGTCGAGAAGGGTGAGCTTTAAAGCCCGGCCGCTGGTCGGGGCTGGCTGCTGACGAGGGGCGGTGGCGGGGTCAGCCCGCTGCCGCTGGTCATGGCTTCGAGGATCGCCATGGCGCTGTGGCCCTGTTCGATGGCGATGCCGAACTGGATGCTTTGCACCAATCGTTTGAGACGCGCGGGGTCGTTGCGCTGCTCGGCGCTGATCATGCGTTTGGCCACGATCCGGCCGCTATTGGACAGGGTCAGCATGATGCTGCCGTCCAGGCCCTGAATGCTCAGGTTGATCTGATAGTCCGGCGCGAAGGCATCGGTAATGATCTGAAAAGGATTGTCCATGATGCGTCACCGCCTGATTGAACGTGCAGTTGTTGACCGGCCGTGATCGGGTTGGTTCGCCAAACCGGATCACTGGCCATTCCGTGGTCTGTGTTGTTGCTTCGTATAGGAGTTGCCGCAGGCTGCGATCTTTTGCTCTTCAATGTTTTGATGTCGGTCACGAAGATCAAAAGATCGCAGCCTGCGGCAGCCCCTGCAGGTATGTAGCAAGGGCTGTGCCGGGAAAACTGTCGAACAATGAACACGGGCATAAAAAAGGCGAGCCGCTTGGCTCGCCTTTTTTAATGGCGCGTTTTCAGGGCAGAACCGAGTAGATGATCGCTGACAGTGCAATCAGGCCGATCAGCACCACAAACACGTTGGACACCTGGCCCGAATACTGGCGCAAGGCTGGCACGCGGCGGATGGCGTACATCGGCATCAGGAACAGCAGACAGGCAATCACTGGCCCACCGAAAGCCTCGATCATCCCGAGGATGCTCGGGTTGAAAGTCGCCACGGCCCAGCAACTGAGAATCATGAACACGGCGGTCGCGCGGTTCAGCCAGCTCGCTGACATGACACGGCCACGGCTGCGCAAGCTTTTCACGATCATGCCCTGGAAGCCTTCGCTGGCGCCGATGTAGTGGCCGAGGAAGGACTTGGTGATCGCTACCAGCGCAATCAGCGGCGCGGCATAAGCGATGACCGGGGTCTGGAAGTGGTTGGCCAGGTACGACAGGATCGAAATGTTCTGCGCCTTGGCCGCTGCCAGATCCGCCGGCGACAATGCCAGCACGCAGCTGAAGCAGAAGAACATTACCGTCACGACCATCATGCCGTGGGCCATGGCGAGGATGCCGCTGCTCTTGCGTTCGGCCTGCTCGCCGTAGCGTTGTTTCTGCTCAACCGCGAACGCGGAGATGATCGGCGAATGGTTGAACGAGAACACCATCACCGGGATCGCCAGCCACAGCGTCTTGAGAAAAACCGACATCGGCATGGCTTCTTGAGCACTGGCGAAAAACGCGCCGTTCCAGTTCGGAATCAGGCTGACCGCGAGCAGCAGCAACGCGGCGACGAATGGATACACCAACACGCTCATGGCTTTGACGATCACGCTCTGACCGCAACGGACGATGGCCATCAAACCCAGAATCAACGCCAGCGAAAGGATCGCCCGAGGCGGCGGAGCGATGTGCAATTGGTGTTCGAGGAAGCTGCTCAGGGTGTTGGTCAGCGCCACGCTGTACACCAGCAGGATCGGGAAGATCGCGAAAAAATACAGCAGTGTGATCAGCTTGCCGGCACCGATGCCGAAGTGTTCTTCGACCACTTCGGTGATGTTCCCGGAGCGACCAGACAGTACGAAGCGGGTCAGGCCTCGGTGGGCGAAGAAGGTCATCGGAAACGCCAGCACGGCGAGAATCAGCAACGGCCAGAAACCACCGACACCGGCATTGATCGGCAGGAACAACGTACCGGCACCGATGGCGGTGCCGTACAGCCCAAGCATCCAGGTGGTGTCGAATTTGCTCCAGCCCTTGTGGGCTGTTTCTGTATTGCGTGTGCGGTCTACAGCGGGATTTTCGGCAGCAGGTGTACGTACATCGGTCATCGGTATCGCCTCGTTATTATTTTTGCTCGGGCTCACGGTTGGCAGACCGTCGGGTGCGGTCTGCCGGGGCGGTCAGGGAATGCGCCTCAGCACTCCACCCAGCTCACAGCCAGGCCGCCCCGTGAAGTCTCTTTGTATTTGTCGTGCATGTCGGCACCGGTATCGCGCATGGTGCGGATCACCCGGTCGAGGGAAATGAAGTGCTTGCCGTCGCCGCGCAGGGCCATTTGCGTGGCGTTGATCGCTTTCACGGCGGCGATGGCGTTGCGCTCGATGCACGGCACTTGCACCAGGCCGCCGACCGGGTCGCAGGTCAGGCCGAGGTTGTGTTCCAGGCCGATTTCGGCAGCGTTCTCCAGTTGCTCCGGGGTGGCGCCGAGTACGTCAGCCAGGCCGGCAGCGGCCATCGCGCAGGCCGAACCGACTTCACCTTGGCAGCCAACTTCAGCGCCGGAGATCGAGGCATTCTTCTTACAGAGAATGCCGACGGCGGCCGCGCCCAGGAAGAAAGCGACGACATCATCGTCAGACGCGTCCGGATTGAATTTCATGTAGTAGTGCAGAACCGCCGGAATGATCCCCGCTGCACCGTTGGTCGGCGCGGTGACCATGCGTCCGCCGGCGGCGTTTTCTTCGTTGACGGCGAGGGCGAACAGATTGACCCACTCCATCGCCGACAGCGTCGAACTGATCACGTTCGGCTTGCCGATTTCCAACAGGCTGCGATGCAGTTTCGCTGCACGACGTGGCACATTCAGACCACCGGGCAGAATGCCTTCGTGGCGCAGGCCTTGTTCGACGCATTCACGCATCACCGACCAGATGTGCAGAAGGCCCTGACGGATTTCTGCGTCAGTGCGCCAGGCGCGCTCGTTGGCCATCATCAGTTCGGACACGCGCAGATTGTGCTGTCGGCACAACGCCAGCAGTTCGGCAGCGCTGGAGAAGTCATACGGCAACACCACATCACCGGTCGGCGCCACACCGGACTCGGCTTCCGCCGCTTCGATGATGAAACCGCCGCCGACCGAGTAGTACGTCTGCTCGAACAGCTCGGCCGTTTCGCCAAAGGCTGTCAGCGACATGGCGTTGGGGTGGTAGGGCAGGCTCTCATCCAGCAGCAGGAGATCATGCTGCCAGTCGAAGGCAATTTCTCTTTGCCCGGCGAGAGACAGTTGGCCTGTCTCGCGCAGTTGCTGGATGCGTGGATCGATGGTCGACGGATCAATGCTGTCCGGCCATTCGCCCATCAGGCCCATGACCGTGGCGCGGTCGGTGGCGTGACCGACACCCGTGGCCGACAGCGAACCGTATAAACGGATTTCCACACGGCGCACATCGTTCAACAGATGCTGATCGATCAGCGCCTGAGCGAAGGTTGCCGCCGCACGCATCGGACCGACGGTGTGGGAACTGGACGGGCCGATGCCGACTTTGAATAGATCGAAAACACTGATAGCCATGCTAAACCCTTACAAGCAATGGAGTAGGAATCGCTGCCATTTTTTGTAGGACAAGCGCAATGTCGGCGATACTGCCTACCTCGGTCCTACGTGACTAACGAAACTTCCTAAGTAAGCCTTTAGCAGGACTAAACGATGAGTCGTCAATTGCATGCCCAGACCTATGTCTGGCTGCAGGTGTTTTCCTGTGCCGCGCGGCATCTGTCGTTCACCCGTTGTGCCGAGGAACTGCACATCACCCCGGGGGCGGTTAGCCAGCAGATCCGCCAGTTGGAGGAACGCCTCGGGTTTCGCCTGTTTCATCGTCGCGCGCGCGGTGTGGAATTGAGTGCAGAAGGGCAGCGGCTAGCCATTACCGTTAATGAAGCGTATGGCAGCATCGATGCGGAATTGCGTCGACTCGATGCCGGAATGATCAGCGGGATTTTGCGCGTGCGCTCGATTCCGTCGTTCCTCAGCAAGTGGCTGACGCCGCGCTTGCCGCGCCTGCAACAGCGCTATCCGGATATTCAGCTACGGCTGGTCGCCGAGGACAGCAGCGTGCCGTTGCACGAGGGCGACTTTGATCTGGCGATCGATCTGAACGACGGTAGTTATCCGGGATTGTTATCCACAGCCTTGCTCGATGAGCAGATTTTCCCGGTGTGCGCACCGAACCTGTTGCGCGGGCGACCGCCACTGCACGGGCCGGCGGATCTGGTGCATTTTCCGTTGCTGCACGACATCACTGCCTGGCGTGGCAGTTATGAATACGCGGAGTGGGAATTCTATTTAAACGCGATCGGCTTTGAAGGCGCCGACGTACGGCGTGGACATACCTTCAACCGCAATCACCTGACCATCGAAGCGGCGATTGCCGGCATGGGTGTGGCGATTGCCCGCCGCACCTTGCTTAACGATGAGCTGGAGCGGGGGACGTTGATTGTGCCGTTTGGCCTGTCGGTGCCCAATCACAAGCGCTACGTGTTGCTGTATGCGCCGGGGGCCTTGAGCCATCCGGGCGTGCGTGCGGTGCATGATTGGCTGGTCGAGGAGGCGGGGATATTTCGTAGCTTGCACCCGTTGAACGACGGGCAGTTGTGAGCAAATTTTGCAGGGTTGCGAGGCGACCCAACTCCCGACCTTACCAGTGCCTTGCTCGGTTGTCCGGCTTTTTTTGCGAATGAATATTTATCTTTTTTCAGGGGTTGAAATGTTCGCCGGTCGGGCCGATTGTTGTAACCAGGAGGTCAGGAAATTCAACTCAAGGCCTCTCACGAGCTAGCTGAAATAAGGGATGAACTATGCAAATCCAAGTCAATAGCGATAACCATATTCAAAGTAGTCAACGACTGGAGGAGTGGGTACGTACAACCATTGAGAGCACGCTCGAACGTTATGAAGAAGACCTGACCCGTGTCGAAGTCCACCTGAGCGACGAGAACGGTGACAAACCAGGTCCCCATGACTTGCGCTGCCAACTGGAAGCGCGGCCGAAAGGCCATCAACCGATTTCCGTGACCCATAAGGCCGATTCGCTGGAACTGGCGATCGACGGCGCTGCCGAAAAACTTGAGCATGCACTGGAGCACCTGTTCGGCAAACTGCGAGGCAAGCCACGTGCCGCCATCGTGCCATTTAGCAAGGCGAATGACGCTCTGCTCGAGGAAGAATTTCTTGAGAACGAACAGGCAGCGATCAACAGTTGATGCGCTGACTTTATAAGCCACCCAATGAGAACGGGCCTGCGGAAGCAGGCCCGTTTTTGTTTGTGGCGGATTTTTGCGCAAGGCACAAGAGCGCGGCCCCTCACCCCAGCCCTCTCCCTCCGGGAGAGGGGGCCGACCGAGGTGTGTTGCGGGTTACATCGACCTGAAAGACAGCGTCGACTATGGATTCGGCAAAGCACTTCAGGTTGATGTATTTCTGAAGCATCCCGCAATCAGTCCCCCCTCTCTCCGGGAGAGGGCCGACCGAGGTGTCTGAAGAGGTACGTCGACCTGAAAGACCGAGTCGATTATGGATTCGGCAAAGCAGAATCAGGTCGGCGTAGCTCGCAAGCATCCCCCGGTCAGTCCCCTCTCCCTCTGGGCGGTCCGACGTTTCGGGAGGGTTAGGGTGAGGGCATTTTTCGATTCGCTGCAATTCTTATGATCTGCTCCAGCACATCGTCCATCTGCTGGATCACCTCGAGATTACTGAAACGCACAATTTCAATCCCCTTTTGATTCAGATAGCGTGTCCGGCGCTGATCATGAATCAGTCCCTGCGTTTCAAAGTGCTGACCACCGTCCAGCTCAATCGCCAATTTCAACTCCGCACAGTAAAAATCCAGCACGTAAGGCGGACACGGAAATTGCCGGCGAAATTTCAGATTGGCGATCTGGCGGGAGCGGAGTTTTTGCCAGAGCAGGTGTTCGCAGTCGGTTTGGTTGACGCGGAGCTGGCGGGCGAATTGGGCGAGGGTGAGGCGGGTTTGCATGCTTCACGATCCTTGTGAAGTTGGTTTGATATTTCACTGTAGCCGAGAACCCTCACCCCAGCCCTCTCCCAGAGGGAGAGGGGGCCGACCGAGGTGTCTGGCGTTGTACATCGACCTGAACGACCGAGTCGATTATGGATTCGGCAAAGCGGTTTCAGGTCGAGTCGATTATGGATTCGGCACAGCACGTACAGGTCGGCGTACCTCGCAAGCATCCCACGATCAGTCCCCTCTCCCTTTGGGAGAGGGCTAGGGTGAGGGGCTTCTCAATCCTCAGAACGCTACAGAAGTCTGCACATAAACCGTGCGCGGTTCCCCGACATACTTGCCCTTGTTGTTGTCATCAAACGAACGCGTGAAGTACTGCGTGTTGAAAATGTTCTTCACCCCCACGGCCACATTCAGATCCGACAACTGCGGACCGAAGTCATACCCGGCGCGGCTGCTGAACAGCATGTAGCCCGGGATCTTGCCGGTGCTGCCATCGGCACTTTCTTTCGAGGTGTTGGCGTTGTCGGCGAACTGATCGCTCTGGAAGCTGCTGTCCAGATTCAACTTCCACGGGCCTTCGGTGTAACCGACGCCAATCGTGCCTTTGTGCTTCGAGGAGAACGGCACGCGATTGCCTTTGTTCGGTCCGTCTTCGCGGATGGTCGCGTCGACATAAGCGTAAGTGGCGTAGACATCGAAACCAGCCAGCGCCGGGTTCAAGTCATCCAGCGCGTAATTGACGCTGGTCTCGATCCCTTGATGACGGGTTTCGCCTCGGGCAATCACCGAATCGTTGGTCTGGTTGCTTTCGTACTGGTTATCGAAGTTGATCAGGAACGCGCCGATCTCGGCCCGCAACGCGCCGTTGTCATAGCGCGTGCCGAGTTCCCAGGTGCGGGCCTTCTCCGGTTTGACTTCGCCGCTGGTCACACGGTTGGGCATCTGGCTGTATTGCACGCTGCCGAACGAGCCTTCGGTGTTGGCGTACAGGTTCCAGCTGTCGGTCAGGTGATAAAGCACGTTTAAAGCCGGCAGTGCGGTGTTGTAGTCGCCCTTGTATTTGACGTTGGTCAGGTTGTTGGTCTGCTGCGATTCGATCATCTCGTAGCGCACGCCCGGGGTGATCGTCCATTTGCCGATGTCGATGCGGTCGTCGACGAAGAACGCATTGGCTTCGGTGCCGCCACGGGTGTCGCGGTCATTGCGACTGTTGGTGGTCGGGTATTCGTTGCTGGCGATCGGCGTGCGATAGCGCAGTTCGTGGCCAGCCTCGTTGATGTAGCGGTAGCCGACGCCGACTTCGTGGCTGGTCGGGCCGAGGTCGAAGCCTTGGGCGAAACGGGTTTCCAGGCCGCGCACCCAATACTCGCGCGGCGACAGCGACAAGAAGCTGCCCTGATCCAGATAACCGCTGCGCAAGGTCTTGGTGAAGAAGGTGTTGGCGGTGAATTCGCGGCGATCTTCCTGATAGCGATAGCCGAAATTGAACATCGTGCGCCGGCCCCAGAACTGGTCTTTCGGGCGAGTCGATTGATAAGGATCGGCGTCGTAATCCGCGACGTTCAAACCGCCGGGCATGTCGGCTTTGCCTTCGTAATACTGGGCCATGGCGTTGAAGCTGTTGGCTTCGTCGAGCTGGTATTTGCCCTTGAGGATCAGGTCGTCGATCTCGGTGTCGCTGTGCTCACGCCAGTCGCCGCCGCGCGTCCCGGAGTAGAGCAACGCGCCGCCCAGACCATTTTCGTTCGTGCCGCCGGCCAGCAGGTTGGCGCTGGTCTTGAAGCCGTCGTGGCTCGACGAGGGGCTGGTTTCCGTCTGGAAGCCGCCCTTGACTGTCGGTTCATCAGGAATCGCCCGGGTCACGAAGTTGACTACGCCGCCGACGTTCTGCGGGCCATACCGCACTGCGCCACCGCCGCGTACCACGTCTACGGCATCCATGTTGCCCATGCTGATTGGCGCGAACGATAACTGCGGCTGGCCATAAGGCGCGAACGGCACCGGAATACCGTCCATCAACACCGTCGAGCGCGCGGCCAGGCGCGGGTTCAAACCACGGATACCGAAATTCAGCGCCATGTCGTGGCTGCCGGTGCCGTTGTTGTCTGGAGCGTTGACGCCGGGGATGCGATTGAGCACATCCCGCGCCTGAGTGGCGCCCTGGCGTTCGAACTCTTCGCGGCGGATCACATCGCGCGCGCCCGGGTGCTCGAACACATTGATTTGCGCAGCGTCGCCGAGCCAGTCGCCGACGACTTTCGAGGTGTCCAGCTCCAGCGCGGCATCCGCCACCGGTTGCAGGCTGAACGCATTGTTGCCTTCGGCGCGCGCTTGCAGACCGGTGCCTTCAAGCAATGCATTCAAACCCTGCTCAGGTGTGTAACTGCCTTCCAGGCCACGGCTTTGCACGCCGCTGGTGACTTGCGAACCAAACGAAATCAGCACACCCGCTTCACGGCCAAACTGGTTGAGGGCGTTCTCCAGCGACGACGGCGCGATGTGATAAGCCTTGGCATCAGCGGCCAGCGCGGCGGGCAGGGCACTGAAACTCAGGCTGGCGCCGAGGACAAGATTGCGCAGGGTACGAGCCAGTGGCGTGAGGCGGGTGGAGTGCATGTCGGATGATCCTGAGAAGGTTGAATCAAGGGGGCTTTCCTTCTCTGTCACGCCAGATCTGAAAAACGGCTCATTTATTTTTGATGTTTTTTAAACCCGCGCTTCGACGCTCACCCAGTAACGGGTAAAGCGCTTCACCTTCACCGGCAAACTGATTTCCAGCAGGTCGAGAATCCGCTCGCTGTCGTCCAGTGGGTAAGTCCCGGAAATCAGCAGGTCGGCGACGTTCCGGTCGCAATTGAGCTGGCCACGACGGTAGCGGCCGAGTTCATCGAGGAAGTCGCCCAGACGCATATGCGCGGCCACCAGCATGCCGTCGGCCCAGGCGCCGCTGTTGGCATCCAGCGGTTTGGCTTCGCTGATGGATTTCGAGGTGAAACTCAGTTGCCGTGCAAGCGGCAGCAGCATCGGCGCGCGTCCATTGCTGCTCAGTTCGACGCGGCCGTCAAACAGCGCAACCTGCGTGCGATCGGCAAACTGACGCACATTGAGACGTGCACCGTGAGTTTCAAGAATGCCCTGAGCGGTGCGCACTTCGAAAGATTGCGCGGCAGTCAGGAGGATTTCGCCTTCGAGCAAGCGGATCAGTCGCGCCGAGACATCCACATCGGCGGCACTGGCTGTGTTGAGTTGCATCTGATCGCCGGCACCAAGCGCCACCTTGCGCCGTTGCCCGATCGGGCTGCGGTAGTCGGCAAGCAGCGACGGCAGCGGATTGTGCTCGCGCATGCCCCAAGTGACCGCCGAACCAGCGCCGAGAATCAGCAACAGCTTGAGCGCCTGCCGACGACTGCCGGACCTCGTCCCGTTCAACGCCGCGTGTGCCAGCGGCGAAGATACGCCGCGCAAGCGCTGGTTGACCCGTTGAATGTGTTCCCACGCCCGCCGGTGTTCGCTGTGCGCGTCCAGCCACTGTTGCATTGCCAACTGCTGGCGTGGCGACAGTGCGCCTTGCTGCATTTCCATCAGCCAGTGCACCGCCTGCTCGGCAACCGGAGAGGAGAAATCCGGCGCGCGGTTCATAGGGCGAAATAGCAGCGCATCGCTGCTTTGTTCAAATGCCGTTTAACCGTGGCCACGGAAATGCCCAGTTCGGCGGCAATCTGTGGATAAGTCAGGCCATCGACCTGCGCCAGCAAAAAGGCGCGTTTGACCTGACGCGGCAAACCGTCGAGCAACTCGTCCAGCTCCATCAGGGTTTGCAGGATGATCGCTTTGTCTTCTTCTGACGGCGCGACCATTTCCGGTATCTGCGCGAGGGTGTCGAGATAGGCGCGCTCCATATCCTGACGGCGGTAGTGATTGAACAGAACGCGCTTGGCGAGGGTGGTGAGGAAGGCACGCGGCTCGATGATTACCGGTGGTTCGCGGGCGGTGAGCACTTTGATGAACGTGTCCTGCGCCAGATCCGCCGCGTTGTCCGGGCAGCCGAGCTTGCGCCGCAGCCAGCCGGTCAGCCAGCTGTGGTGGGCCTGATAGAGCGATTCGACGGGATGGGCGGACGACAACGGTGGACTCCGGGCGCTTTCTTGACGCGGTAGAGAGTACGTTAGAGAACAAGAACTGTTCGCATTGTAGTGGTCGAGATACGCCACCGGCAATCAGATGCTTTTGCGTATGAGAATATTTATCATTAATATTGCTCGCCTGTAGGTTCGGCTGATCGGCCGGACGTTTTTCGTTTCAGGGTCGAAACATGAAAGGCAAACTCGCCACACTTCCCATGTCCTATCGTCTGGCCGTCACTTCTCGGGTGCTGGCGGCGGTGTTTGGCGGCTATCTCGTCGCGGCGCTGGCCAGTGTCACCCTGACGCTGTGGCTGCCGTTGAGCCGCGCCGAAGCGGTGGTGACCGGCATGACCATTTCCTTTCTGGTCTATCTGGTGGCGGTGCTCTGGTGTTTTGCCTGCCGCACGGCGTGGTCGGCCTGGGTCGGCTTGCTGGTGCCGAGCGTGATTCTGGCAACCATCTCTGGCGCAGCACGTGGACTGGGCCTGGCATGAAAGAGGGCTTTCGTCAGGCGATGGCCTGGCTGCACACCTGGACCGGACTGCTGTTCGGCTGGTTGCTGTTCGCGATTTTTCTGACCGGGACGCTGGCCTATTTCAAGGATGAGATCAGCCACTGGATGCAGCCGGAAATCCCTGCTCGATCGGTGAGTGCCGAGACCAGCCTGACGCTGGCCCAGGATTATCTGCAACAACACGCGGCGGGTGCTTCGCGCTGGCTGATCGATCTGCCCGATGCCCGTGATCCCGGCATGACCGTGCGCTGGCAGCCAGCGCCGGCGAAGCCTGGCGAGCGCGGCCGTTTCGAAGCGAAAACCCTCGATGCGCAAACCGGTGCCGAAGTGCAGGGCCGCGACAGCATGGGCGGCGAGTTCTTTTACCGCTTCCACTTTCAACTGCAAATGCCTTACCCCTGGGGCCGTTGGCTATCGACCATTGGCGCGATGGTGATGTTCGTCGCGTTGATCACCGGGATCATCACCCACAAGAAAATCTTCAAGGACTTCTTCACTTTCCGCCCGCGCAAGGGCCAGCGTTCCTGGCTCGACGGGCATAACGCAGTGGGCGTACTGGTGCTGCCGTTTCACTTGATGATCACCTACAGCAGCCTGGTGATTTTCATGTCGATGGTCATGCCGGCGAGCATCGTCGCCTCATACGGCAGTGACGTGCGCAAGTTCTATGACGAAGTTTTCCCGGCGTCGAAGACTCCGGAACGCGCCGACATCGCGGCACCGTTGGCGGCGATGGCGCCGCTGTTGAGCAAGGCCAGCGAGCAATGGTCGGGCGGCCACACGGCGCGCCTGTCGGTGAGCAATCCGGGCGATGCCAATGCGACGGTGGTGCTGGCCCGTGCCGGCGACAGTGTCGTGCATGATTTCGGTAGGGCCGTGACCTTCAACGGTGTGACCGGGCAGATGCTCGGCAGCACACCGGAGCAGCCGGTAGCAATGGCGGTAGGTGGCGCGTTCTACGGTTTGCACATGGGCCACTTCGCTGGGCCGGTGTTGCGCTGGCTGTACTTCATCTGCGGGCTGGCGGGTACGGCGATGATCGGTACCGGGCTGGTGATCTGGCTCGGCAAGCGTCAGCTCAAACACGCCAGGAGCGGCGTGATGCCGTTTGAATTGCGGCTGGTTGAAGTGCTGAACATCGCCAGCATGGCCGGGCTGGTGTCGGCGGTGGCGGTGTTCTTCCTGGCCAATCGTCTGTTGCCGGTGAGCCTTGCCGAGCGTGCCGATTGGGAGGTGAACGCATTCTTTATTGCCTGGGGCTTGAGCGTGGCACACGCGATGTTGCGGCCGGGGCGCAAAGCCTGGATTGAGCAGCTTGCCCTGGGTGCTGGCCTGTTTGTCGCAGTGCCGCTGATCAATGCGCTGACCACTTCCTGGAATCTGGGCGTCACGCTCAAGCACGGTGATTGGGCATTGGCCGGGTTTGATCTGACGTGCCTGGCAACCGGTCTGTTTCTGGCTTGGGCCGCGTGGAAAATGCAGCGCGCCGGCAGCACGGTCAGCGTGAAAAAAGCACCACGCGAAAAGGCTCCGCCGATCACCCTTGAACAAGGGACGAACTGATGCTGTTGCCCTTGTTGCTTACCTACACCGGATTCACCGCGTTGTGCTTGTCGATGCCTCGGCACCACGATGAATTGCTCCGCGAAAAACTTTCAACCTCGCGTCGACAGGGACTGAAAATCGGTGGCTGGCTCCTGTTGTGCCTGTCGCTGTGGGCTGCCGTTTCGGCGAACGGCTGGAGTTTCGGCCTGGTCGACTGGTTCGCCGTGCTGATGCTCAGTGCTCTGGCTTTGGTATTGCTGCTGCCGTATCGCCCGCGTTTCGCATTGGCGCTGGCCGGGGTCAGCCTGCTGGCCAGCCCGGTCGCCGCATGGGCGCAGTGCTGAAGTGCTGATCGGTCTACCGCCGGAATCCCGCGACGACGAGCCGCGCGGGGCGCGTGCGCATTTTCTCCAGGTTTTTCTGTCTCAGCGTTCGCAAATGGAAGCGCTGGTGAGCCGGCGCGTGGGTTGCCGGGCAACGGCGGCGGATCTGGTTCAGGACCTGTTTTTGCGTTTCTGGCGGCGGCCGCTGGTGCAGGTCGAAGAGCTCAGCACCTATCTTCTGCGCTGCGCCGGCAACATCGCCATCGATCATCTGCGCAGCGAAGGCACACGCACGCGCGTCAACGAAGGCTGGCAACCGGACGCGCCGGACAGCCACGGCAGCGAACCGCAAGCGGCGCTGGAAGCGGGCAATGATCTGCGCCATGTCGAAGCGGCGTTGCGTGCGTTGCCCGAACGCACCCGGCAGATCTTTTTGCTCAATCGCATCCACGGCCGCAAGTACGCGGACATCGCCAAAGCCATGGGCCTGTCCCAAAGTGCCGTGGAAAAACATATGATGCGCGCCCTCGAGGCCTGCAAGGCCAGCCTGCGCGAACCCGCGCCACGCTTGCCAGGGAAAGCACCGTGAAGCCATCCGATTCCACCACCCCGACGCCCGCGCAAGAGCAGGCTGCGTTTGCCTGGCTGAGCCTGTTGCATGACCGGCCGAGCGCCGGCGATCAACTGACCTTCAGTCAATGGCTGCGCGCCGATCCGGCGCATGCCGAAGCGTATGCGCAGGCGCAAGTGCTCTGGGAGTTGAGCGAAAGCCCGGCGCGCACGCTGGCCGATGAAGAGGCTTTGGCGTTGCAGGGTTATCTCGATGCGATGGATCGCCCGCGCCGTCCGCAGCTTTTGCGTTGGTCGGGGGCGCTGGCGATGGCGGCGTGTCTGTTGCTGATGGTCAGCCTCGGCAGCGGCTGGCAACCGCAACGCTGGATCGATGATCTGGGCGCCGATTATGTTTCGGCGCCCGGAGAGATCCGCACGGTAACGCTGGCCGATCAATCGCAGGTGACGCTGGATGCCGACAGTGCGATTGCCGTGGATTTCAGCCATGGCGAGCGGCATGTTCAGCTGCGTCGTGGTGCCGGATTTTTCACGGTTACGCACACCGGCGAGCCGTTTGTGGTCGCGGCGGAAAAGGGCGAGGCGCGAGTGCTCGGCACGCAGTTCGAAGTGCGACTGCAGCCTCACGGTGCGCAGGTCACGGTGTTGTCCGGGCGCGTTGGCGTGACGGCGGATCGCGACGGCGAACAGCAGATTCTCACCGCTGGTCAGCAGGTTGCTTACGGCGAAGGCTCGGCGCAAAAGCTTCACGCGGTGGACAGCGAAGCGCAACTGGCCTGGCGTCAGGGTTGGCTGACTTATTACAAGTCGACGCTGGCCGATGTGGTCGAGGATCTGCGCCGTTATTACCCCGGGCGAATAGTGTTGCTCAACGATGAGCTGGCGGCGCGTAAGGTCAGTGGCAGTTTTCCGAGCAAGGATCCGCAGGCGGTGCTCAGTTCACTGCAAGGGGTGATGGGGTTTGAGCAGCATCAGGTTTTGGGGCATCTGATAATTTTGCGTTGAGGCGGCTAAAGCCATCGCGAGCAGGCTCACTCCTACAGGGGAACGCATTCCAAATGTAGGAGTGAGCCTGCTCGCGATGGCGCCCGATCGAACACCACAAAAAATAATTTTCAAATGTTGGTGAGGTAAACATCTGCCCCATCCGTGTAGTGACTGAAACTGCGAGTCATTCGCATCCGTTGCGGTTCTACACAGGTCATTGAGCAATGAAGTCCAGGGCAAAATCGGGTTCGGTCAAACAATGGTTAGGCGTGTCGGCACTGAGCTTTTCGGCATTGGCATTGTTGCCGATGAGCGTGGCGCTCGCCGCTGAAACCGTCAGCAGCCAGGCGCAAAAGCAGTTCAACTTTTCCCTGGCCGCCAAACCGCTGCCGCAAGCCTTGAGCGATTTCAGCCGCGTCACCGGGCAGAGCGTGGTCTACACCGACGAAGCGCCTTACGGCCTCACCGCGCCGGCAGTCAATGGCCAGATGAGTGCCGAACAAGCGCTGCAACGTCTGCTCAGTGGCTCCGGCCTGAGTTTCCGCCGCACCGATAGCCACACGCTGGCGCTGGAGCCCAAACCCACCGAAGGCGCGTTGAACCTTGGTGCCACGACCATCACCTCGATGCGCGACGAGTCGATGAGTTATCAGCCGCAGGAAACCAGTTCGGTGATGCGTTCTTCGGCGTCGTTGCAGGAAATCCCGCAGACCGTCAACGTCATCCCGGCGCAAGTGATCCGCGATCAGGCACCACGCAATCTCGATGATGCACTGGCCAATGTCAGCGGCATCACTCAGGGCAACACCTTGGGCAGCACGCAGGATTCGGTGATGACGCGCGGTTTCGGTGACAACCGCAACGGCTCGATCATGCGCGACGGCATGCCGATCGTGCAGGGCCGTGGCATGAACGCCACGGTTGACCGGGTTGAAGTGCTCAAAGGCCCAGCATCGTTGCTCTACGGCATTCAAGACCCGGGTGGCGTGGTCAACATGGTCAGCAAGAAGCCGGAATTGACGCAATACAATGCGCTGACCTTGCGCGGTTCGACCTACGGTGACGGCAAGAACGGCAGCGGCGGCAGCCTCGACAGTACCGGCCCGCTGGGTGATTCCGGGCTGGCCTACCGCATGGTGCTCGATCACGAAGACGAAGATTACTGGCGCAACTTCGGCACCCACCGTGAAACCCTGATCGCCCCGTCGCTGGCCTGGTTCGGCGAGAGCACCAAGCTGTTGTTCGCCTACGAGCACCGCGAATTTCTCACGCCTTTCGATCGCGGCACACTGATCGATCCACGTACCAATCATCCGCTGGACATCTCCCGCAAAGAGCGTCTCGACGAGCCGTTCAACAACATGGAAGGCCGCTCGGATCTGTATCACTTTGAAGCCGACCACGACCTCAACGACGACTGGAAAGCCCACTTCGGCTACAGCTGGAACCGCGAAACCTACGACGCCAGCCAAGTCCGCGTGACTGCAATCGACACCAAAAAAGGCACGTTGACCCGCAGCATGGATGGCACCCAGAACGCGATCAGCACCGACCGTTTCACCACCGCCAGTCTCGAAGGCAAGGTCAACGTGCTGGGCATGCAGCATGATCTGGTGTTCGGCGTCGATGACGAGTACCGCAAGATCTACCGCGAGGACTTGATCCGCCAGAAAAGCCTGACCACTTTCAGTTACCTCAATCCGGTGTATGGCCGCGAAGTCGCCGGCACGACCGTCAGCGCCCCCGACAGTGCGCAGACCGATGAACTGCGCAGCGATTCGGTGTTCATGCAGGACTCGATTCACCTCAATGACCAGTGGATTCTGGTCGCCGGCGGGCGCTTCCAGGAGTACGACCAGTACGCCGGCAAAGGCGTGCCGTTCAAGGCCAACACCGACAGCAACGGCCAGAAGTTCGTCCCGCGCGCAGGTCTGGTGTATCGCTACACCGACGCCTTGTCGTTTTACGGCAGCTACACCGAATCGTTCAAACCCAACTCGACCATCGCCCCGCTGAGCGGCAGCAGCACCGTGCTCGACGGCAGCATCGCGCCGGAAGAAGCCAAGTCATGGGAGCTCGGCGCGCGGCTGAATATGCCGGGGCGC
Organism: Pseudomonas sp. P108; assembly: GCF_032613195.1. NCBI lineage: Bacteria > Pseudomonadati > Pseudomonadota > Gammaproteobacteria > Pseudomonadales > Pseudomonadaceae > Pseudomonas > Pseudomonas sp. P108. Next base: position 1,176,418 of record NZ_CP126691.1, read on the forward strand.
GTCACTGGCAACATTGCGTTGTTCGACATCAAGAAGCGCAACGTGCTGGTGGCCAATTCCGAAGGCCCGACGACGATCTACAGCGCGGCTGGCGAGGTGCGTTCGCGCGGTCTGGAAATGGACCTGACCGGCCAACTGACTGACCGCTGGAGCATGATCGGCAGCTACGCTTACACCGATGCCGAAGTGACCGAAGACCCGGATTACAAAGGTAAGCGCCTGCAAAACGTGGCGAAGAATTCCGGCTCACTGTCGGCGGTGTATGACTTCGGCAGTGTGATCGGCGGCGACCAGTTGCGCGTCGGCGCTGGAGCGCGTTATGTCGGTGAACGTGCGGGTAACGCGGTGAACGATTTTGATCTGCCGAGCTATACCGTGGCCGATGCGTTTGCCACTTACGACACCAAAGTCGAAGGGCAGAAGGTCAAGTTTCAGCTCAATGTGAAGAACCTGTTTGACCGCACGTATTACACCTCGGCGGCGAGCCGGTTCTTTGTGTCGATGGGCGATTCGCGGCAGGTTTCGCTGTCCAGCACTTTGGAGTTTTAAGGCAAGATCAGAAGCCCCTCACCCTAACCCTCTCCCCGAGAGAGAGGGGACTGACCGAGGTGTCTTGCGCGATACATCGACCTGAGATATCGATTCGATTATGGATTCAGAAGAGCACTTTCAGGTCGGTGTAAAGCTCGAGCATCCCCCAATCGGCTCCCTCTCCCTCCGGGAGAGGGCTGGGGTGAGGGGAGAGGGGCTCAACGCAAAAACGCCTGCCGATAATCGCCCGGCGTCCCGCCCAGAACCTGCTTGAACCGATTGGTGAAATGACTCGCGCTGGCAAACCCGCACGCCAGCGCAATCTCACCCAACGGCAACGCCGTCCCGCGCAACAACTCCCGTGCCCGGCTCAAGCGCCGCGCCAGCACGTATTGATGCGGCGGTAAGCCGAAACTCGTCCGGAACATCCGCGCAAAGTGGTATTCCGATAACGCACACAACCCGGCCAGTTGACCGAGGCTGATCGGCTCGGCCAACTGAGTGTCGATGAACTCCACCAATTGCCGCCGCTGGTGTGGCGCCAATCCACCCTTCAAACGCAAACCCTGACGCGCACCCACCTGGCTGAGCAAGGTGTGGCTGATCAGTTCATGGGCGAGGCTGCTGGTCAGCAAGCGTTCGGCGGGTTCGTCCCAGTTCAGGCTCAGCAACTGCCGAAAGCGCTGCGCCTGTTGCGGGTCTTCGAGAAAGGTTTGCTCGTGCAGCTGCATTTCCCGCGGTTCGCGATCCAGCAGCGTGACGCAACCGAGGGCGAATTGTTCGGCGCTGAAATACAAGTGTGCGAGACGGATATCGCCGTTGATCACCCAGCCCGACTCATGATCGGCGGGCAGGATGCATAGCTTGTCTGGCCCGCCTTTTTGTCCGGGTTGCCCGCGCCGAAAGGTGCCGGTGCCACCGGCGATGTAACAGGACAACGTGTGGTGGCTCGGCGCTGCGTATTCCTGCGCATCGTGGTGGTTGGTCCACAAAGCCGCAGACAAGCCGTCACCGAGCTCGGCGCTGTGCACAAGGCGTGCGTTCGGCGAGCTGTTCAACGCTTGAAAGACTTGCAAGGTATCGATGGCGGCCATGAGCGGTTCTCTTCAACGCCTTGCATCCTACTCCGTAGACGCCGAGCTGCCAGCCTGCCGCCCGACAAAAGCGCAAGAATCTGCAAGCGCGCAATGAACGCCCGGGCAGACACTCAAGGCCTATCGAGGAGTGTGTGCCATGAACCTGTCGTTGTATTTGCTGACCGTGCTGATCTGGGGCACGACGTGGATTGCCCTGAAATGGCAATTGGGCGTGGTGGCGATTCCCGTATCGATCGTCTATCGCTTCGGCCTCGCCGCGCTGGTGCTGTTTGCGCTGTTGCTGCTCAGCCGTCGCCTGCAACCGATGAACCGCCGTGGGCATCTCATCTGCGTGGCGCAGGGGGTGTGTCTGTTCTGCGTCAACTTCATGTGCTTCCTGACCGCCAGTCAGTGGATTCCCAGCGGTCTGGTCGCGGTGGTGTTTTCTACCGCAACACTGTGGAACGCGCTGAATGCGCGAGTGTTCTTCGGTCAACGTATCGCGCGCAATGTGCTACTGGGTGGCGGGGTCGGGTTGTTTGGGTTGGGTATGTTGTTCTGGCCGGAACTGGCCGGGCATCAGGCCAGCCCGCAAACCTTGCTCGGTCTCGGCCTGGCGTTGTGCGGCACGTTGTGTTTCTCGGCGGGCAACATGCTCTCGAGTCTGCAGCAGAAAGCGGGTCTCAAGCCGCTGACCACCAACGCCTGGGGCATGGCCTACGGCGCGGCGATGCTGTCGGTGTGGTGCCTGGTCAAGGGCATTCCGTTCGACATGGATTGGAGCCCGCGTTACGTCGGTGCGCTGCTGTATCTGGTCATCCCGGGTTCAGTGATCGGTTTTACTGCGTATCTGACGCTGGTCGGACGCATGGGCCCAGAGCGCGCAGCTTACTGCACCGTGCTGTTCCCGGTTGTGGCGCTGAACGTCTCGGCATTTGCTGAGGGTTATCAGTGGACAGCGCCGGCGCTGGTCGGACTGGTTTTAGTGATGCTGGGCAACGTATTGGTGTTTCGTAAACCGAAAGCGGTGGTGGCGCCGGTACAGGGAAAGCTGGCTTGAAATAAACGAGCGCTGAACTTCAGCGCTCGACTTTCAATGTGATGTAAATCATTACCGGGAAGATGAAGTCAACGATATGTCGCGCCCAGTCCTTGGCATTCCATGATTGCGAAGTGTCCATGTCAAACCACTCCACACCCACGGTTTGCAGGCACACGTAATAAATGAAAATGGCTGCCAATATACCCATGATCGAGAACTTTTTTGCCTCGTGGAATATCTCTGCGGAAGCATCGATGTGGCGATATAACTGATAAGTGCCTATCAGGCACAGCACGGTATATGTGACTTCCAGCGTGATGATGAACCAGTAGATCCGGTGATGGATCATCGGTGATTCAATGGCCCTGTACTTGATGGTTTCACTGGCGGTGGTGGTGTCCATGCTCAGGATATGAGCCACATAGGTGTAGTTTGAATTGTAGTCGGTAAAGTTGTGGATCATCACCAGCACACCAAAGAAGCTGATGTAAGCCATCAATATGACTTTGCTGTAACGAATGAGCTTGTCGGTTGTCAGGGTGTTCAAGGTATTGGCTCTCCATAGCGTTTGTCGATTATTCGACAGGCAGGCAGAGCTTATAATGCTGTTGTTTAACTGGCTTTGTTGTTCAATTTCAAGTTGTGTAAGGCATAACTAACGGGCAAGTGCGATAGCGCACTTGCCCGTATTTTTTTATCCGCGCCAGACTTGCGGGTTGACCAGATCCTGCGGGCGTTCGCCGAGCAGGGCGCTGCGCAGGTTGGCCAGTGCACGATTGGCCATGGCTTCACGGGTTTCATTCGTCGCGGAGCCGATGTGCGGCAGAGTCACGGCATTGCTGAGTTGGAACAGCGGCGACTCGGCCAGCGGTTCTTTTTCGTACACATCAAGGCCGGCACCACGAATGCGCTTGTTCTGCAGGGCTTCGATCAGGGCCGGTTCATCGACCACCGGGCCACGAGAGATGTTCACCAGGATGGCGTCCGGTTTCATCAGGGCCAGTTCGCGATGGCTGATCAGGTGGCGGGTCTTGTCGCTGAGCGGCACCACCAGGCAGACGAAATCGGCTTCGGCGAGCAGTTGATCGAGGCTGCGAAATTGCGCGCCGAGTTCCTGCTCCAGTTCGGTTTTGCGGCTGTTGCCGCTGTAGATGATCGGCATGTTGAAACCGAAGCGGCCACGGCGCGCGACGGCGGCGCCGATGTTGCCCATGCCGACGATGCCGAGGGTTTTGCCGTGGACGTCGCAGCCGAACAGCGGGGCGCCGACGCTGGCTTGCCATTGGCCGGCCTTGGTCCAGGCGTCGAGTTCGGCGACGCGGCGGGCGCTGCTCATGATCAGGGCGAAGGCGAGGTCGGCGGTGCTTTCGGTGAGCACATCCGGGGTGTTGGTGAGCATGATCCCGCGTTGGTTGAAGTAGTCGAGGTCGTAGTTGTCGTAGCCGACGGAGACGCTTGAGACCACTTCCAGTTTTGTTGCGGTTTCGAGTTGGGCCTGGCCGAGTTTGCGGCCGACGCCGATGAGGCCGTGGGCGTGGGGCAGGGCTTCGTTGAATTGGGCGTTGATGTCGCCGGCTTTTGGGTTGGGGACGATGACGTCGAATTCTTGCTGGAGGCGTTCGATCATGGGCGGGGTGATGCGGCTGAAGGCCAGGACAGTCTTTTTCATCGTTTTTGGCTCTTGTTCGGGCTTGATACCTAGCAAGCTAACATTTTTGTTTTGGGGTGTCTTGGCGGCCTCTGGGCCGACCAGGTTTTGGGTGGTGTTGGGTGTATATCCGTTTTTTGGGTGATGGCGGCTTAGGGTTTCGCCCTTACGGCGACTCACTTTTTTGACAAACGCCTCAAAAAAGTAAGCAAAAAAACGCTTGCTCCTACGTGCGGCCCGCTCGCTGGGGCTCGGGGTTCCTTCGCTGCGGGATCGATCCGGGCGCAGCGCCTACGGTTTGCTTCGCTGCACCTCCTCTCGCTGTGTTTGGCTTCGCCAAACGGTCGCTGCGCTCCCACGCCCGGATCAATCCCTCCACTCAGCCTTCCGACGTCGCCCGTGGATCAAGATCAAGAGCAGGCGAGCTGGCACTCGGCCTATTGAGTGGTGAAGAGCGGGGCGTGGTCGGCTTTGGATTTGTGGTGGATTTGCCCCTCACCCCAGCCCTCTCCCGAGGGAGAGGGAGCCGATTTTTGGGCTTTTCAAAGTCTGAGTTCGACTCGGTATCGCACGTCGGCCTAGCTCTTCCAAACCCCTCGATCAGTCCTCTCTCCCTCCGGGAGAGGGCTAGGGTGAGGGGCTTTTGATCTGTTTCAGAATCTGAGTGTCGACTCGGTATTTCACGTCGGCGTAACTCTCCCAAACACCTCGGTCAGTCCCCTCTCCCTCCGGGAGAGGGTTAGTGAGGGGCTTTTGATCTGATTCAAAATCTGAATTCGACTCGGTATCGCACGTCGGCGTAGCTCACCCAAACACCTCGATCAGTCCCCTCTCCCTCTGGGAGAGGGCTAGGGTGAGGGGCTTTTAGCTTTGTGAAGGGGATTGGGAGATTTCGTGGTTATCCAGCACGCGATTCACCGCCAGTTCGGCGAGCATGATGATCTGCTGAATCGCCAGAATCGTGCGCCGTTGCGGCAGGTCGATGTAGGCGGCGATGTCGCTGGTCATGAGGCTGGCCTGTGCCAGTGATTCGCAGGCGTGGACCAGCAGGCTTTCGCTGTCCTGTTCCGGGGCGACCTGGAACATGGTGCTGGGTTTGTGGAAGCGCAGGGTGAGGGCGTTGGGTTTGAGGTAGTGGTCGAGGGCGCGCTCGGCGGCTTCGTGGAATTTCTTTGAGCCGGGAAATTCGTAAGGAGTGGTGTTCTCCGCTTCGGGCGGATTGGGCGTTGGTTTGAACATAGGAAACATACTCGTGGCAAGTTGAGTTGAAGCTGCCACTTTTCGTTTTCCAGGCGAAAGGGTGGCAGCTGTGCGCGGACTGGAAAAACCGGTCAACTCACCAAAACCGGCAGGCCCAAGGGCCTCCCGCGCACAGCCGCCATAACATTGCGAGCTAAAAAGCGCCGCAGTATGCCATGAGCTTTGGTAGTTGAAATCGGGTTTTCCAGACCCGGTCGCTGATGCGTCAGCGACACCCAAATCCTAGCCACCGCACTTCCGACGGACAACCGTCAAAACCTGTCGGAAACATCCGCAGATTCCTGGTTTTCGTAGGAGTTGTTGTAGGTGTGGATTGCTTGATTTTTATACAGAAAGTCCCTCGGTCGCAGGCTGTGGCTGATCTGCGCGAATATGACGTTCTGTTTAAAGTCAGCCCGATGGCCGCAGCCGAACTTACGTCCTGTCCGCTGGATGGGAAGACACGCGCTTGGCTTTTGTTTTGCGGTGAATTTACCCCTCACCCCAGCCCTCTCCCGAGGGAGAGGGAGCCGATTTTTGGGCATTTCAAAATCTGAGTTCAACACGGTATCGCACGTCGGTGTAGCCCTGCCAAACACCTTGATCAGTCCCCTCTCCCTCCGGGAGAGGGTTAGGGTGAGGGGCTTTTAGCTTTGTGAAGGGGATTGGGAGATTTCGTGGTTATCCAGCACTCGATTCACCGCCAGTTCAGCCAGCATGATGATCTGCTGAATCGCCAGAATCGTCCGCCGTTGCGGCAGGTCGATGTAGGCGGCGATGTCGCTGGTCATGAGGCTGGCCTGGGCCAGTGATTCGCAGGCGTGGACCAGCAGGCTTTCGCTGTCCTGATCGGGGGCGACCTGGAACATGGTGCTGGATTTGTGGAAGCGCAGGGTGAGCGCGTTGGGTTTGAGGTAGTGGTCGAGGGCGCGTTCGGCGGCTTCGTGAAATTTCTTCGAGCCGGGGAATTCGTAGGGGGTGGTGTTCTCCGCTTCGGGCGGATTAGGCGTTGGTTTGATCATGGTGAAACTCCATTCGGGATGTGGAGTTCGTCACACACTGCGACCAAGCAGTAGGGTGGCGAACTGTACGCGGGTTGGTCGACCAGGGAATGGAAACCCGGCAGGGCCAAAGCCCTCCCACGCACAGTTCGCCATTAAGCAAGCTGAAAAAGTGCGCCATTCTAAACCCGGACGACCAAGTCCGGTCGCTGATTCGTCAGCGACACCCAAATCCTAGCCACCGCACTTCCGACGGACAACCTGCAAAACCTGTCGGAAACATCCGCGAAATCCCTGTTTTTGTAGGCTCTGCCGTAGGCCGCGATCTGTTGATTTTTAAACAGCAAGATCAAAAGATCGCAGCCTGCGGCAGCTCCTGGAGGTGAGGCGTTTTGTTTAGGAGACAGTTGGGGCGATGAAGAGAGCCGTGGGTCAAAAGTCTGCGCGGCGAAGAGGGTCAGCTTTTGCTCTTCTGCCACAGGCCGCGGCAGATTCAGAGCGAAATACTGTCCCGCCCTTTGATGGAGAACGTACCACCATTGACCTCCAGCTCCTTACCTTCAGCGCCAGCAGATTTGAACTGAAAGCTCCCCTTGTACAGTTCTTGATCATGATCAAAACTCAAGGTGATGGAGCCTGTATCAGCACTGTAGGTTTCAAAGCGGATATGGGTCTCCACTTGCCATATCTTCCAAAAAGTCGCACAGACCTTTTTATCTTCGAAGTTATAGGTGCCGCTCGAGATGTCGGGTGGGAACACTATTTCAATGCCGCGCTCGATTTCGTTTCTATTTGCATCGGTAGTGAGCTGTACCGTGTTTAAAGACAAGTGCAGTTTGTTGTCGGTGGTGTAGTGGTCATAGGCGAAGCCTGAGTTTTGCGAGGTGAAGTCCAGATCACCCGATATGCGGGCCGTCATACGACCGATGCTGGGAGAGGTTTTGATAATGGGAAACTGATGCCTGGTGAACATGATGAACTCCTTGGCGTTGACCGTTCCGTGAACCAGACAAGGTCTGGCGACGTTTTCAAGCTAGGAGTGGGGGGGAACACTGTCAACTGTCAGAGTTGACAGTTGACAGTAGAGGAGAATTGAACGTCAGAGGGACTGCCAACGCCAATTGCCCCGGTTCAGTAACGTCGGCAGAACGCTACATTCAGTTGGCGACACGCACGCCGGCGAGGCTGCCACTCAACTCATACGCCGCCAATTCCGCCTGATGCGCCGCGAGAATTTCCGGCAACGACCCACGCAAATACTCAACCCACGTCTTGATCTTCGCATCCAGATATTGCCGCGACGGGTAGATCGCATACAGGTTCAGCTCTTGCGAGCGGTAGTTCGGCATGACCCGCACCAGTGTGCCGTTGCGCAAGCCTTCGATCGCCGCATACACCGGCAACACGCCCACGCCCATGCCGCTGGTGATCGCGGTTTTCATCGCGTCGGCGGAGTTCACCAGAAACGGCGAGCTGTTGATGGTGACCATTTCCTGGCCTTCCGGGCCGTCGAAGGCCCATTTTTCCAGGGGAATTACCGGGCTGACCAGGCGCAGGCAGGCGTGGTTGAGCAGGTCGCTGGGCTTTTGCGCTGCGCCGTTGGCTTTCACGTACGCCGGGGAGGCGCAGACGATGCTGTAGGTGATGCCCAGCCGTTGCGAGACGAAACCCGAATCCGGCAATTCGCTGGCGAGCACGATGGACACGTCGTAGCCCTCATCGAGCAGGTCCGGCACGCGGTTGGCCAGGGTCAGGTCGAAGGTGACGTCGGGGTGAGTCTTGCGGTAGCGGGCGATGGCGTCGATGACGAAGTGCTGGCCGATGCCGGTCATGGTGTGCACTTTCAATTGCCCGGCCGGGCGGGCGTGGGCGTCGCTGGCTTCGGCTTCGGCCTCTTCGACGTAGGCGAGGATCTGTTCGCAGCGCAACAGGTAGCGTTTGCCCGCTTCGGTCAGGGCGATGCGCCGGGTGGTGCGGTTGAGCAAGCGGGTTTGCAGGTGGGCTTCCAGGTTGGAGACCGCGCGCGAGACGTTGGCGGTGGTGGTGTCGAGTTGCACGGCGGCGGCGGTGAAGCTGCCGGCTTCGGCGACACAACTGAAGGCGCGCATGTTTTGCAAAGTGTCCATGGGGTGCTCTCAAGGGAGATGGCAAATTGTGACACGAAGTTTCAGGGGCGAGACCCCCGACTTAGGGATTATCTCGTTAACCGTAACAAAGATTCACAGAAATCCCAGCTTATCGCCATTGAGGGCGCCCCCTAGAATTGCGCCGATCCCTGTAGGAGCTGCCGCAGGCTGCGATCTTTTGATTTTGTTTTAAGGGAATCAAGATCAAAAGATCGCAGCCTGCGACAGCTCCTGCACGGGTCCTCGATCTACCCCTCTCTCAGGAATTCGCAGCTGTGCCGCGTCGCATCAACAGAGCGCTTTTGCCGCTCAGTGTTCTGGCTTTTACCCTGGGTCTTGGCGGCTGCATCTCAACCGAAGGAATTGCCCCGCAGGGCAAGGCGTTGGAAGCCAATTCACTGGCCACCGACGACGCCATCGCCCATGCCGCCCGTGACGCCAATTGGCCCACCGCGCAATGGTGGCAAGCCTACGGTGACCCGCAACTCAATCGCTGGATCGACCTCGCCGTGCAAGGCAGTCCGACCATGGCCATGGCTGCTGCGCGAGTGCGTCAAGCCAAAGCCATGGCCGGTGTCGCCGAAGCCGCCGAGTCGTTGCAGATCAACGGCGAGTCGACGCTCAAGCGGCACAACTGGCCGACCGATCAGTTCTACGGCCCGGGCGAGCTGGCCAACACCACCACTTGGGACAACAACGCCGCGCTGGGCTTCAGCTACGCCCTCGACCTCTGGGGTCGTGAAAGCAACGCCAGCGAACGTGCGGTGGATCTTGCGCACATGAGCGCGGCCGAGGCGCGATTGGCGCAGCTCGAATTGCAGAACAACATTGTTCGCGCCTACATCGAACTGTCGCTGCATTACGCCCAGCGCGACATCGTCGCGGCGACGCTCAAACAGCAACAGCAGATTCTCGATCTGGCGCAGAAGCGTTTGAACGGCGGTATCGGCACGCATTTCGAAGTCAGTCAGGCGGAAACGCCGTTGCCGGAAACCCACCGCCAGATCGATGCGTTGGACGAAGAAATCGCCCTCAGCCGCAATCAACTGGCCGCGCTGGCCGGTAAAGGGCCAGGCGAGGGCGCACAGTTGCAGCGCCCGACATTGTCCCTCGGTGCTGCGCTGAAACTGCCGTCGGCATTGCCAGCCGAGCTGCTCGGTCAGCGTCCGGATGTGGTCGCCAGTCGCTGGCAAGTGGCGGCGCAGGCGCGTGGGATTGATGTGGCGCACGCCGGGTTTTACCCCAACGTCGATCTGGTCGGCAGCCTCGGCTACATGGCGACCGGTGGTGGCGCGCTGGAGTTTTTGACCGGCAAGAAACTCAACTACAACGTCGGCCCGGCGATCTCGCTGCCGATCTTTGACGGAGGGCGTTTGCGCTCCGAATTGGGCGAGGCTTCCGCCGGTTACGACATCGCTGTGGCGCATTACAACCAGACGCTGGTGAATGCGCTGAAGAATATCTCCGATCAGTTGATCCGCCGCGAGTCGATGGACAAGCAGCAAGGTTTTGCCGCCGAGTCGGTGGCCACGGCGCAGAAGACCTACGACATCGCGATGATCGCTTACCAGCGCGGCCTCACCGATTACCTCAACGTGCTCAATGCACAGACCTTGCTGTTCAAGCAGCAGCAAGTGCAGCAGCAGGTGCAGGCGGCGCGGTTGAGTGCGCATGCCGAGTTGGTGACTGCGCTGGGTGGTGGCCTCGGTGCCGGCAACGATGTGCCGGCGGCCGAGAAAACCCAGGCACCGAAAACCCCGGCACTCCTGCATTGAACACACAACCCATTGTAGGAGTGAGCGTGCTCGCGAAAGCGGTTTATCAGTCGACATCAACGTTGAATATGAAAACGCATTCGCGAGCAGGCTCGCTCCCACAGGTTCTGCGACCAGACCGAATCTCATTGAGCACATTTGAATGACTCCCTTGCCCGCACCTCTGCGCTGGCTCTACGCCCTGGAATGGCGCCGTGGTTTCTTCGACTGGGCGCGCAGCGATGGCGTGACCTGGGTCTACATCTTCAAGGTGTTGATCGCTGCATTCCTAACGCTGTGGCTGGCCATGCGCCTGGAATTGCCGCAACCACGCACGGCGATGATCACCGTGTTCATCGTCATGCAGCCGCAGAGCGGCCAGGTGTTCGCCAAGAGTTTCTATCGCTTCCTTGGCACATTGGCCGGGTCGGCGATGATGGTCACGCTGATCGCGTTATTCGCGCAGAACACTGAGCTGTTCCTCGGCTCGCTGGCGATCTGGGTCGGCATCTGCTCGGCCGGTGCCGCACGTTGTCGCAACTTCCGCGCCTACGGTTTCGTCCTCGCCGGTTACACCGCCGCGATGGTCGGGCTGCCGGCGCTGGCGCACCCGGACGGCGCATTTATGGCAGCGGTGTGGCGGGTGCTGGAAATCTCGCTGGGGATTCTCTGCTCGACCCTGATCAGCGCCGCGATCCTGCCGCAAACCGCCAGCGCCGCCATGCGCAATGCCTTGTATCAGCGATTCGGTGTGTTCGCTTTATTCGTCACCGATGGCCTGCGCGGGCGCAGCAAAGCCGAGTCTTTCGAGGCGAGCAACGTGCGTTTTATCGCCGAAGCCGTGGGCCTCGAAGGCTTGCGCAGTGTCACCGTGTTTGAAGACCCGCACATGCGTCGGCGCAACGGTCGCCTGAGCCGTTTGAACAGCGAATTCATGGGCATCACCACGCGGTTCAACGCTTTGCATCAGTTGCTTGAACGCTTGCGTGGCAATGGCGAAGAACATGTGGTCGCGGCGATCAGACCGGGCCTGCAGGATCTCGCCGAAGTGCTCGACGGCTTCAGTGGTCGCGCCCTGACCAGCCCCGATGCCGCGCGCTTGGCGACAGCGCTGGCGAGCTACAAGGAAGGCCTGCCGGCACGCGTGCGCAGCCTGCGCGCTATCTTCCAGGAGAGCGAGCCGAGCGACGCCGAGCAACTGGATTTCCACACCGCGTACGAATTGCTCTATCGCTTCGTCGACGACTTGCACAGTTATGCACAGACCCACGCATCCTTGGCCGATCACCGCCACGAGCGCGAGCGCTGGGACGAGCCGTTCACCCCGCAAACCAACTGGTGGGCAGCTGCTGCATCGGGCATTCGCGCCTCGTTCATCCTCGTTGTATTGGGCAGTTACTGGGTCGCGACAGCGTGGCCAAGCGGCGCGACGATGACCCTGATCGCCGCCGCCACCGTAGGCCTCTCCGCCGCCACACCGAACCCGAAACGCATGGCATTTCAGATGGCGTGCGGGACCTTCCTCGGTGCCCTGATCGGCTTCGTCGAGATGTTTTTCATCTTCCCGTGGATCGACGGTTTCCCGCTGCTGTGCGTGATGCTCGCACCGGTGATCGTCCTCGGCTCGTTCCTCACGTCGCGGCCGCAGTACGCCGGTGTCGGCCTCGGTCTGCTGATCTTCTTCAGCACCGGTTCGGTGCCGGACAACCTGACCATTTACAACCCTTACACCTTCATCAACGACTACATCGCCATGGTCATGGGCATGCTGGTCTGTGCCGCTGCCGGGGCGATTATTCTGCCGCCGAACAGTCGCTGGTTGTGGAAGCGCCTGGAGCAGGATCTGCGTGGTCAAGTGGTCTATGCGATCAGCGGCAAACTCAAAGGTCTGGCCTCGAGTTTCGAGAGCCGTACCCGCGATTTGCTGCATCAGGCTTACGGTTTGGCGGCTGGGGAGCCGAAGGTGCAGAAGAACCTGCTGCGCTGGATGTTCGTGGTACTGGAAGTCGGCCACGCGATCATCGAGTTGCGCAAGGAGCAGGCGATCCTGCCGGTGCACCCGGCCTATGCCGAATCGCAGCCATGGCGGCAGGCAATCCGCGTGATGGGCCGCGCGCTGGTGCGACTGTTTCTGCAACCGAACTCCAGCAATCTCGAACGCGCACTGGTCGCGGTCGACCATGCGATCAGTCGCGTAGCGGCCACTGACGAACCGTTCGCCCCACACTTCGACACCTCGGCGTTGCGCCGGGTGAAGAGCTATCTGCACTTCATCCGTACCTCGCTGCTCGACCCGCAATCACCGCTCGCTGCCTACGCCATCGCCAAGCCGGAAGGACTTGCCCATGCCTCGTGAAATCGCCTTCCACGGCGTGTACATGCCGACCATGACTTTGATGTTTTTCATTGCTGCGGCGCTGGCCTGGGCGGTGGACCGGTTCCTGTCCGGGTTCGACCTGTACCGCTTTTTCTGGCACCCGGCGCTGCTGCGTCTGAGTCTGTTTACCTGTCTGTTCGGCGCCATGGCGCTGACTGTCTACCGTTGAGACTATCTTGATGAAAAAGTTTTTCAGCCTGCTCGCGACCCTGCTGGTGCTGGCCCTGGCGTTGTGGATCGGCCGCACGTTGTGGGAGCACTACATGAACACGCCGTGGACCCGTGATGGCCGCGTGCGCGCCGACATCATCAATGTCGCCGCCGACGTTACCGGTGAAGTCATCGATGTGCCGGTGCGCGACAACCAACTGGTGAAGAAGGGTGATTTGCTTATGCAGATCGACCCCGAGCACTACCGCATCGCGGTGAAACAGGCGCAGTCGCTGGTCGCCTCGCGCAAGTCGACCTGGGAGATGCGCAAGGTCAACGCCCACCGCCGCGCCGATCTGGACAACCTGGTGATCTCCAAGGAAAACCGCGATGACGCCAGCAACATCGCCGACGCCGCCCTGGCCGATTACCAACACGCGCAGGCGCAACTGGAAGCTGCCGAACTCAACCTGAAACGCACCGAAGTGCGCGCGGCGGTCGACGGTTATGTGACCAACCTCAACGTGCATCGCGGTGACTACGCACGCATCGGCGAGGCAAAAATGGCCGTGGTCGACATGAATTCGTTCTGGGTTTATGGCTTTTTCGAAGAGACCAAACTGCCCCACGTCAAAGTCGGTGACAAAGCCGACATGCAGTTGATGAGCGGCGAAGTCTTGAAGGGCCACGTGGAGAGCATCTCGCGCGGCATTTATGACCGCGATAACCCGGAAAGCCGCGAGCTGATTGCCGATGTGAACCCGACCTTCAACTGGGTGCGCCTGGCGCAACGGGTGCCAGTGCGCATTCACATTGATGAAGTGCCGGAAGGTGTGCTGCTGGCGGCGGGGATTACTTGCACGGTGGTGGTGAATCAGAGCGCTGTGGATAACTGACAGACCGAGTCGCTCCCTTCGCGAGCAAGCTCGCTCCCACATTAGATCTGCGGCGCAACCAGGATCCTTTGTGGGAGCGAGCTTGCTCGCGAAGAGGGCGGCTCGGTATTTCAGGAGACTACCGCGCAATCACTCAGCGCAAAACGTCTCCTGCAAATGCAGCCAGAACACTCGCCCGGATTCGAGTTTTTCAAACACCACCGTCGAGCGCCGATCCGTGTGTGCACCGCTCGCGTCGGTCTGCTGCTCGCGGTAACTCACGGTCGCGCCGCGCTGATGCAGGGCAATCACGCGTAACTCACTGAGCTGGATTCTGAAGCCTTTCTTCTGCCCGCCTGCGGCTCGGAACAGCAGGCGCAAGGCATCGACATCCAGTGTTCGGCCCAACGGCGTCACCATGGTAAAACGCGGTGAAAAACGCGCCAGCAATCGCTGCAGCGCGGCGTCATCTTCTTCTACGGCAAACCATCGTTCGATGGCTTCGTGCGCCTTGATCACTTCGTCCAGGTAGGGCGTGGCGTCATTCATGCAGTTTTTTCCTCAAGGGCAGGTGGGTTCAATAGCGCGAGCACGTGGGTCGAGTCGAAACGCAGGACGGCGACCATTGGCAGCAGGGTCAGCAGCGCGGCGGCGATAAAGCAGGCACTGAAACCGTCACCACCCAACGCGCCCAGCAGTGAGCTGAGCAGCGCCGCCGCGAGGCAGAAACCGAGTTGGCGATTGATGTTCCACAGGGCACTGGAATGGCCCATTTTTTCTGGCGTAATGCCGACGAACGCCAAGCTCTGCGCGGTGACGCTGCACAGGCTGCCGCCCAACCCCATAAGGGCGTAGGCGATGATCAGCGGCGTGCTGGCCGGTTGTTCGATGCGCATTAGCAAAACGATGCCGACGCATTGCAGGAGCATGCCGGCGCTGAGCAATGGCTTGGGGCCGATGCGGTTGAAACTGCGTTTGCCAAGCATGATCCCCACGCCCGAACCGACGGCCCACGGCAGCATCAATGCGCCGGTCTGCGCCGCGCCGACACCGAGGGTATGCAGGTACAACACGGCAATCATGTGGGTGCCGGTGAAAACCCCGGGCACACACAAGTAGATCAACATCGCCAGACGCAGCGACGGGTGCTTGATCAGTTGCAGGTCGAGGATCGCGCCGGGTTTGCGCCAGCCATCGCGCAGGTAAAGGCCCAGGATCAGGAGGCTGAGTATCAGCACAATGATGCCGAGTGCTCGGGTGCTGGCGTCGCTTACCAGGCTGACGGCGATCAACAACAAACTCAGTGCCGACGCCGCCAGCAACAGGCCACGGGCGTCCAGCGTCGGCCGCTCATGCAAGGGCTGATCGGCTTTCAACCAGAGCAGGCCGAGCCCGAATGCGAGCAGTGTCAGCGGCAGATTCAGGTAGAAAATCCAGCGCCACGACAGCGCCTGAACGATCAGTCCGCCGGCCGCTGGCGACAGTGCCGGCACCAGCAGCGCCACCAGCAACACCACACCTGTGAAGTGCGCGCGTTGCGTCGCCGGAAACTGTCGATACGCCAGGGCTTGGCCCACCGGCAGCAGCAGTCCGCCACCGAGCCCCTGCAGGAGTCGCCAGGCAATCAGGCTTTCAATCGATCCCGCTTGCGCCACCAGTGCCGAACCGACGCCGAACAACAGCAGCGACGCGAGGATCAGCCGGCGCTCGCCAACCCGTGTCGCCAGCCATACGCTCAGCGGAATGATCAACGTCAGGCCGAGCATGTAGGCGTTGCTGATCCACGCCAGTTGCGTCACCGAGGCGTGCAGTTGTTGAGCGATGTCGGGGTAAGCGATGCTGGCGACGAACATGTTCAGCAGGTCGAGCGCGAAGCCCAACAAATACACCAGCGCGACTTTCGAGCGATAAGCCATGGCAGCTTCCCTGTGATGAGACGTGCAGGGTAGGGCGCTTCTGGTCATAGGAAAACGCTGGTTTGGCTGCTAGTTTGTCAAAATTATTTTGACAAGGAGTGCCGTGGATATGGTCAGCCTGGATCGTTTTGACACCTTCAAAGCCGTGGTCGAGGCCGGTTCGCTGACCGCTGCCGCCGATACGCTGGGGCAGACGCGCGCGGTGGTCAGCTTCAACCTCAAGCGCCTGGAGGAAGAACTGGGCGTGACCTTGCTCACGCGCAATACCCGGCAACTGGCGCTGACCGATGCCGGTGAACGCTTTTATCGACGCTGTTTGCGCACGCTGGATGAGGCGCGGCTGGCGATCGAAGAGGCGCGTTCCGAACACGCACAACTCAAAGGCACACTGCGCATCACCACGACTGTCGAGTTTGCCTTGGCTCAGGTGGTGCCGGCGCTGGAGGTGTTTCGCCAGCAGCAACCGCAACTGAACATTCATTTGTCGACGTCTTCGACCCATGCCGATCTGATTTCCGAGCGCTTTGACATGGCGATTCGGCTGGGGCGCATGCACGACTCCAATCTGCGTGCGGTGCAGTTGTCGACGTTCGAAATATTTGCCGTGGCGGCACCAGGGTTGGTCGAGCGCTTTGCACCGGTGGTCACGCTGGCCACGCTGGAGTCGATGCCGACGTTAGGGCATGGACGAGTGCCGGAAATGACCGTGATTGATCCGCACGGCGTGGAGCATTTCTACCAGCCAAAACCGGGAACCACTGCCATCGTCGCGGACAACTCGGCGACGCTGCGGGCGTTTGCGTTGACCGGGCAAGGCGTGGCGATTTTGCCGCAATGGCTGATTCAGGACGATCTTGATGCGGGGCGGTTACAGCGTTTGCTGGTGGATTACCGGTTTGCGCCGCAAGGGGTGTATGCGCTGTACCCGGACACCCGGCATTTGCCGCTGAAAGTGCGAGCGTTCATTGATTTCATGAAGGGCTGCGCCTGAGTGTTTGAGGTGTATTTTCTGGCCTCTTCGCGAGCAAGCTCGCTCCCACAGGAGATCTTCGGTGTGACAGATAGCCAATGTGGGAGCGAGCTTGCTCGCGAAGGTGTCGACTCTAGTTCAGAGCTTTGCGCGCAATCCGAACCGCTTCATCAACGTCGATTCGAGCAAGCCCTTGGGCAACAACGCCGCCAACAACGGCAACGCCCGGCTGCCATTACCAATGCGGATCAACCGCGGCGGTTTGCTCTGTTGCACAGCCTTGAGCAACACCGCCGCAAACTCACTGGCCGGCGTCGGTTTGTCCTGCGACGCCTTGGCCCGTGCGCGGATGCCTTCACGCAGTGGAAACCACGGTGATTGTTCATTGATCAACTGCTCGGCTTCATGCCCGGCGTTCTTGGCAAAACTCGATTGAATCGCCCCCGGTTGAACCTCCATGACGCGTACACCAAACGGCGCGAGTTCCATGCGCAAGGCATCACTCAACGCGTGCACGGCTGCTTTCGAGGCGCAGTAAGCACCGGCAAACGGCGTGACCAGCACACCGGACACACTGCCGATATTCACCACCAGACCCTTGGCCCGGCGCAGCACCGGAAACAACGCGCGAGTGACGCCGACAATCGAAAACACATTGGTCTCGAACTGGCGCTGCATCGCCGGTACACCGCCGTCGAGCAGCGGCCCCATGGCGCCGTAACCGGCGTTGTTGATCAGCACGTCGAGGCCGCCGTGTTGCTGGTTGATCCGCTCGCCAAGTTGCTCCAGCGCCGCATTGTCGTTGACGTCGAGTTGCACGGCGGTGAATCCGGCTGATGCCAGCAACGCGACATCTTCAGCCTTGCGCGCACTGGCCCAGACTTCGAAACCAGCGGCTTTGAACGCATCGGCGAGGGCACGGCCGATGCCGCTGGAACAACCGGTAATCAACGCAACGGGCATGGCGCATTCCTTGTGCAAATAGAGTGGGGAAGGGGATCAGTCGGAGAAACTACCCTGCAATCGCTCGGCGCGAAACTCCAGGGTTTGCGGGCGATAACCGGGGCGCAGCGGCGGCATCGGCAGACAGTCTTCCCATTCGCCGCCGGCTTGCAGTTCGCCAGGGCCGCGATAGCGTGGCGCGGTGTATTGGTTGTCGGCCAGATTCACCGTGTCGCCCGGCGCATAGGCTGCAATGCGCCAGCGTAGCTCGGTGAGGGGCACGTCGTTGGCGTTTTTCATTTTCAGTTGCAACGGACGATCGGCCGGGCATTGCTTCGGGGCGTACGCGATACGCATCTCAAGGCGCGCCAGTTGCTTGATCTCGCGGTTGTCCAGCCACACCACCCACATGGCCACAAAGCCCAGGCCAATCGCCGCCGCCACCGAGACCGGCAAGGCCTTGGCCGGGTAGCGCAACAGCAGGATCAACCAGGTAATGACCAGCAGAATGCCGATGAACATGCGCACAACCTCGAGGAGAGAGAGGGTCATCCTACCTAAGCGTAGGTGAGGTTGGCGATGGGCATGGGGACTTGCGGTGTCTGACCGGGCCTCTTCGCGAGCAGGCTCGCTCCCACTTTTGGAATGCGGACAACTGTGGGAGCGAGCCTGCTCGCGAAGAGGCCGGTTCAGACGACACAGACTTCGAACAAAAAAAGCCCCCGCCCAACCCGCTGCGGATAGGGGACGCAGTGGGCTGGACGGGGGCTTCTTGTTCTACTGAACGTTATTGCGCGATGGTCTTCACCGACA
Organism: Pseudomonas sp. P108; assembly: GCF_032613195.1. Taxonomy (NCBI): domain Bacteria; kingdom Pseudomonadati; phylum Pseudomonadota; class Gammaproteobacteria; order Pseudomonadales; family Pseudomonadaceae; genus Pseudomonas; species Pseudomonas sp. P108. Next base: position 1,194,878 of record NZ_CP126691.1, read on the forward strand.
CGCCACGTTCGATCGGGGTGGAGCGGCCGTAGATATCTTCGAAGCGTTCGATGTCGTCTTCGCCCAGGTACGAGCCCGACTGTACTTCGATGATTTCCAGCGGGATCTTGCCCGGGTTGCGCAGGCGATGCACCGAGGCGATCGGGATGTAGGTCGACTGGTTTTCGCAGAGCAGGAACACGTTTTCATCGCAGGTCACTTCGGCGGTGCCGCTGACCACGATCCAGTGTTCGGCGCGGTGGTGATGCATCTGCAGCGACAGGCACGCGCCCGGTTTCACCGAGATGTGCTTGACCTGGAAACGCCCGCCCATGTCGACCGAGTCGTACGAGCCCCACGGACGATAGACTTCGCAGTGGTTCTGGGTTTCGCTGCGGCCCTGCTCGTTGAGCGTGTTGACCATTTGCTTGACGCCCTGAACCTTGTCTTTGTGGGCGATCATCATGGCGTCTTTGGTCTCGACCACCACAATGTTTTCCAGACCGATCACCGACACCAGTTTGCCGTTGCCGTGGATCATGCAGTTCTTGCTGTCCTGAATCACCACATCGCCTTTGGTGACGTTGCCGTTGGCGTCCTTCTCGTTGACTTCCCACAGCGACGACCAGCAACCGACATCGCTCCAGCCGGCGGTCAACGGCACGACGCAGGCGCGCTGGGTTTTTTCCATGACGGAGTAGTCGATGGAGTTGTCCGGGCAGCAGGCGAAGGTGGCTTCGTCGAAGGTGATGGTGTCGGCGTCTTGCTGGCTGCGTTCGAGGGTCAGCAGGCAGGTGTCGTAGATGTCCGGATCGTGCTTTTTCAGTTCTTCGAGGAAGCGGCTGGCGCGGAACAGGAACATGCCGCTGTTCCAGTAGTAACCGCCGGATTCGACGTACTCGGTGGCACGTTTGACGTCAGGTTTTTCGACGAAGTGCGAAACGCGGCTGACGCCTTCGGGCAGCAGCGAATCGCCGGTGGATTTGATGTAGCCATAACCGGTTTCCGGTTTGGTCGCCGGCACGCCGAACAGGACCATTTCGCCATTTTCGGCGGCGACGGTGGCCAGAGCCAATGCACGTTGCAGGGCTTTCTGGTCTTCCAGCACGTGGTCGGCCGGCAGCACCAGCATCAACTCGTCACGGCCTTCATTGACCAGCATCATCGCCGTCAGCGCCACGGCCGGTGCGGTGTTGCGGCCGAACGGTTCCATCAGGATGCGCTGGCATTCCAGATTGCGGTTGCTCAACTGCTCGTTGACGATGAAGCGGTGATCCTTGTTGCAGACCACGATCGGGGTGTCCATGCCTTCGAACACCAGGCGCTCGAGGGTCTGCTGGAACAGTGTGTGTTCGCCGGTCAGGGCGAGGAATTGCTTAGGGAACTGCTTACGCGAAAGCGGCCAGAGACGCGAACCGCTACCACCTGACAAGATCACCGGAATCATATTGTTTACTCCATAAAATCGATTGGTTAGAGGCACGAACGCTGTGTCGTTTCACTCTTGTTTTGGTCTCGTATCCGAACTGACAACCCGGTCAAGGGTGGGAGCGAGCCTGCTCGCGAAAGCGGCGTATCAGTCGACATTGATGTTGGATGTCAGACCGTATTCGCGAGCAGGCTCGCTCCCACATGGGGGACTGCGTCAGTTAGGAAAATTTGTTAGCGAGTCGATACCGGGCGTTTTACCCAGACTGGCGACAGGCTGCTGCCGCTGCCGGTGACGTACAGCACCGCAGCTTCACCGCGCTCAAGGGCGACCGGTTTTACGTCGCCGACTTTCTTGTCACCTTCGTACAGCGCCAGGCTGACTTTCACCGGGTTGATTTCACGTTCGCCACGGCCCTTGGCGGCGACGTTCGGCACCACGTCGGTCTTGCCGTCGGCGGTCTTCAGGGTCAGCGGCTTGTCGCTGAGGTTCTGCACGCGCACTAGGGATTTCTGCTTGTTCTTGAACGGCGGCTCTTCGATCAGCTGCGGCGCGCCGGAAGCGTTGTTGACCAGGGTGTAGTAGTGGTCACCGGCGAGTTTCACCGGCAGGGTCTGGCTGCCGACCTTGGCACTGTAATCGCCGCCCGGCATGAAGCTGAAGTCGCTGCTGGCCAGTGGCGCAACGTCGCTCAGATTGGTGCTGCCGACAGTCGCGCTGACTTCTGCGTTGCTGGCGTTGTAGACACGCACGAAGGTCGAGCCTTTCGGTGCGGTCGGGCCGTACAGTGCGGCGTCGCCGCCGGCGAAGGCTGGCACGGAAAGCACGCTGAGGCCAGCAACCAGAGCGAAGCTTTTAGCGAGACGACGAGGAGTAGTAGTGAAAGTCATGGTGTACCTCTCTTTCAGTTTTGCGCCCGATCGGGCGTCTCGGATTTAGTGTTGATTGCTACGTTTTGTTGGCGTGCGCCGGCTTGTTTAAGCTCTGCGACCCACTGCGGGTCGGCGTCGCCGATTTCGTTGTTCACAGGCAGATAACGTTCAGGAAACTCCCAGATCAGCACCTGTGGCGGGCTGTTCTTGAAGTCATCGCTTTTCAGGTAGCTGAGCATCGGCAGGATCGGGCCGTGGCCGTCTTCGGCGTAGCTCACCACGTCGCTGTGCAGCGCTTGTTTCAGCGCACCGACGAAGTTCCAGTTGGGGTTGGCGCTGTAGCTGGTGCCGACCAGTGCCACTGGCACTTCATTGCTGGCGAACAGCGCGTCATCACCAGCAGGCTGATCGCCGGCTGCGACGGTGTTGCGCTTTTGCAGTGGCTCTTGCGCCGGCATCAGGTTTTCAAACAGCGGATCGAGCGGCAGGAACAAGCGCAGGTCGCCCTTGTGCGTGACCTTCTCCGCCGGCGTGGTAACGAAGCGTTGTGGCTCGCCGCTGAGCGGGAACTTGTCGGCGATGGTTTTCGCCAGGGTGTTGGCTGCAATCTCGGCGCCTTCCGGCGTCCAGTGGGTGTCGGTGCGCAGGAACACTTGCTGACCGTTTTGCTTGGCCTGTTGCAATGGCTTGAGCAGGTCAGGGGCGAGGATCTTGTCGGCCGCCACGCGCTGGTGGAAATCCTGATAGAGATTTTCGTGAATGCTCGCCGGTTTAACTTCACCCAGATGCTCCGGGTACAAACGAACCTTGGCCGGCACGATCGCCATCACCAGTTTCACGCCTTTCTCTTTCAGGGTCTGGCGTACGCCTTCGACCAGCGCGTAGTTGCCTTGCAGGTTCAGCTCTTCGTTGACGATCGGGTTGAATTCCTCATCGCTGTACAACCACTGATCGCGACCGAGCACCACGCCCGGACGACCTTCGTTGAACAGTTTGAAATCCAGCGCGGCCCAGAGATTGGTGCCCAGACGCTTGATCGGGAATTCATCGTCGTAATGAGTTTCCACAGCCTTGGTCCAGCGGCCGTTGAGCACCGTCGCGTCGGCGTTGGTGCTGAAGCCGAAGAAGCTGCGAACTGACCACAGACCGAGGACCAACAGGGTCACCAGGAACAGGGCGATGTAGAAGATGCGTAATGAGCGGGTCATGTCAGATCCCTCAGAACTGGAAGTAAAGGAACGGCGAGAAGCTTTGCGCCGAAAGTTTGAGAATCGAGGCGATGAACAGCAGCAGGATCAAGCCGCGCATCACGTAGCGCGACCAGTCCGCGCTCCAGTAGGCCGGTTGCACCTGGGCTTCGACGCCGACGGTGTAGCCAGGTTCGTGGATGCTCGCCGGGTTTTCGCCAGGCGCGGCCTTGATCATTCCCGGGGTCGCGGTGGCAGGGCCGTTGGCCTCGACGTTGACTTCAGGTTTGCTCTTGACCGGCGGCTGGTTGGTGTACAGATCACGCAGGCCGAAGAACGCCAGCGTCACGTACGCCACAACCAAAGTTGCCACTTGCAGACCGGTAAGGCTGGCCTGATTGAGTTCCGACAGCGACCAGTCGCCAAAGCTGAACATCGCACCGTACATACGCCCGGCAACGTGCAGATTCTCGGCGCGGAAAATCACCCAGCCCATGACCACGAGCAGGAATGTCAGCGCCCAGCGGATCGGGTTGAGGCTGCGTGGCGAGGTGTTCAGTCCCAGCGCTTTTTCAATCGCCAGCCACATGCCGTGCCATGCGCCCCAGACGATGTAGGTGATGTTCGCGCCGTGCCACAGACCACCGAGGAGCATGGTCAGGAACAGGTTGCGATAGGTCATCAGCGTGCCTTTACGGTTACCGCCGAGGGTGATGTACAGATAGTCACGCAGCCAGGTCGACAGGCTGATGTGCCAGCGGCGCCAGAACTCGGTGATCGACTGGCTGATGTACGGCTGTTTGAAGTTTTCCATGAAACGGAAACCCATCATCAAGCCCAGACCAATGGCCATGTCGCTGTAACCGGAGAAGTCGAAATACAGCTGCGCGGTGTAGGCCAGCGCGCCGAGCCAGGCATCACCGGTAGTCGGGTTTTGCAGGGCGAAGCAATGGTCGGCGACCACCGCGAGGGTGTCGGCGATAAAGACCTTCTTGATGAAACCCTGCATGAACCGCGTGCAGCCCTCGGAGAACTTGTCGAGGGTGTGCGTGCGGTTGTTGAACTGATCGGCGAGGTCGCGGAAACGCAACACCGGGCCGGCAATCAGGTGCGGGAAGATCGCCACGAATGCCGCGAAGTCGATCAGGTTGCGCGTCGCCGGGGTATCGCCGCGATACACGTCGATGATGTAGCTGATCGACTCGAAGATGTAGAACGAGATACCGATCGGCAGCAGCACGTGGGTGAGGATGAACGGCTCAAGACCGACCGACGTCATCATCGCGTTGATGCTGTCGACGCCGAAGTTGGCGTACTTGAAGTAGCCGAGGATGCACAGATCCACCGCGACGCCAAGCAACAGCCAGCGCTGCGCCGGTTTGGTCCGTACGCCGGCGGCACCGACTTTGAGGCCGATCCAGTAGTTCCACAGCGTGACGGCGGCGAACAGCGCGAGGAAGTCCACACGCCACCAGGCGTAGAACACGTAGCTGGCAATCAGCAGCAGCAGGTTGCGATAGCGTTGCCCGCTCAAGTAGTACAAGCCGAGAAAGATCGGCAAGAACAGAAACAGGAACACGTTGGATGAAAATACCATCCCGATCTCTCCATGTTTGAACCAACAGTCAAGGGCCAAAGCCCCCCCAAACCCCCCGTGGTAGTGGAGGGGTGATGCGTGTCTGCTTGAGGTTTCGGGGAGGCCTTCAGACCGCGCCCCTCACCCCCCGCCCTCTCCCGGAGGGAGAGGGAGCCTGATCTCCATGGTTTTCAGAAAAGGAGATCGACCCGATATTTCTGTGCAGCCTGATCTCGGTTTTTTTTCAACACCTGAGATCGACCGGTATTTCCTTGCAGCCTGATCTCGGTTGTTTTTCAACACCTGAGATCGACTCGGTATTTCATTTCGGCGTAACTCGCGCAGCCACCTCGGTCAGTCCCCTCTCCCTTTGGGAGAGGGTTAGGGTGAGGGGCTTTTGCTTTATGAGCCTTTGTTGCCCTTCTCATGCGACGGGTCGTAGACCTTGGTCAGGTCGCCGCCAAGCCGGAAAGTCTTGAACGGCTGCATGCCGTGCTTCTTCTCGATCACATCCGGCGCACAGGTGTAGAGCGTGCAGAACGGTTCGAGCCAGGCGAATTTCATGTCCTCTTTCAGATCGGTCATGTCCTGCTCTTTGCCGTTCTTCTTCTCGAATTCATCCGGGTCTTTCACCCCCGCCAACACCCGATCACCGAGACGCTTCAGCGCGCCGTTGTTTTCCTGACGCAAATCAACACCGTTGACCTGGGCGAAACTGGCGATCATCGCCAGCGGCGGCAGGGCGTAGTTGTGATAGGCGAGAGCGCGTTGCTGACGCTTGAGTTCGTTCGGCAGGAAGCCGTCGGCATCGACTTGATTGACGCCGACCTTGTATTCCTTCACTGCCCAGTCAAACAGGTCGCGGCGGTTGGTCGCGATCGAGGTCGCCATCACCGACCATGCAGCCCAGTACGAGTGATTGTTGGTTTTTTCCAGCGGCAGGTTGTCCCAGTCGCTGACCACCTGATCGGCCATTTTGCTGAACCACGCCTCGATCAACTGCGCTTCCTGCTGATGCTGGGCCAGCGGATGCGAGTCAGAGAACTTCAGGCGAATGTACGAAGAGGCCATGCTGCCCAGTGCCCATTTGCGCATCGACTTGCCGGTGTGGTTGAAGTCTTTGGACATCAACGCATCGGCCTTGGCCCACGCGGTCAGCCAGTTCAGCGTGCAATCGAGCTGCTCAGGACGACCGTCGCGCATGAACTGCATCACCCGTTTGGCGGTGCCGCGTTCCAGCGTGGTGATGTCTTTGGTGGTGTCGCGAAAGGCTTTTTCCGACTGCACGTTCAGCGTCGCGCGGGCCTTGTCCGAACCTTCGTATTTGCTGCGAAATTGCAGCGGCCCGGTGTACGGCGTCGGCATCGCGTCGCAGCCTTCGCTTTTGTCACCGGTCTTGAATTTATCCACAGGCGCGAAATAGCCCTGAGGTGGACGCAGTGGCGCGGCGGCCTGAGTCGCCCCGGCGAACATCGCCAGCCCGAGCAGCGTCGGCGCTAAAAGAGTTTTCAGTTTCGAGTTTCGCATAGCAGACCTCATTGCCCGACCTGAGCGGTTTGTTGCCCAGCGCCCGGGAATACGTTGCGTTTGCAGATTTTCGCTTCGACTTTCTGTGGCGCGGTGCCCGCTTCCGGGCCCTGGACTTCGACCGCCAGCAGGTTTTGCGAGGCCCAGTCTTCGTCCGTGCGCAACTCAAAGGCGAAACGACCGTCGGTGTCGGAGGTTTCCGGTTTCTCGATCTTGATGTCCTCGTGGCGACCGTTCATGTACCAGAGGGTGGCTTGCAGGGTTTTCACCGAAGGGTCGGCGAAGCGGATGTCGACCTGATGGCTGCTGTTCTGCAGGTTCAGGTTCTTGCTGTTGACCAGCAGTTCTTGTTTGCTGCCCGGCTTGAGCGTGGTGCTCGCGGACATTTGCGCGTCTTTGCCTTCGCAGCCGTTGTCGAGAAGAGACATCATCTGGCGATAGATGGTTTCCTGGTCGAGGCGGTACAGCGGCGAGAATTCCCAGATAAGAATCTTCGGCGGCGTCTTCTGGAATTCGTCGCTGCCCAGGTACTGCAACATCGAACCTTCCAGACCACCGCCGGGGAAGGCGACGTTGAGAATGTCGGCGCCGATGGCTTCTTCGAGGAAGCCGGCGAAGTTGTAGTTCTTGCCGCTGTGCGAGGTGCCGACCAAGGTGATTTGTGGATTGCCGGAATCACCGAACAGGTCGCCGTCACCGGCCTCGCCCTTAGGCTCGGTGGTGAACTGATCCATGTACTGGATCGCGTAACTGGTGCCGCACAATTGCCCGGCCATGTTGTGCAGGGTGCCGGTCTTGCCCATGCGCCCGGAGCGTTTGGTTTCGAATTCACGCTTGGGCACGTCGGCGAAGGCCGGGATCTGCTTGACCTTCTCGGCGACGATTTTCGCCGTGCGCTGTGCACCGTATGGCGTCCAGTGTTGGTCGCCGCGGAAGTAGAAATCGTGGGCGGGCAGGGTGTCCGGCAGCGATTCGTTGGTCAGCGGCGACAGGTCCGGCACCACGTAACCCATCTTGGCGAAACGGCCGAGCATGGTCTTGTAGTTGCCCAGCGCTTTCTCGTAATCGAACGCGGCTTTTTCCTGCGGGTTGAGCTTGTTGCGGTTCACCAGACCACGGGTCGGCTGGTAAACGATCACCAGTTCGACGCCTTTGGCCTTGAACGCATCGTGCAGTTGTTGCAGGCGTTTGTAGCCGGCCGGGGTGGTGTTGAACTCGGTGCGCAAATCTTCCTGAGTCCGGAACAACCAGTCGCCTTGTGCCTGCACCAGGGTGGTGAAGTTTTGCTGATAACGCGTGGTGTAGTTCTTCGCGTCATGCGCGGCCGGGCACAGATTGCAGCACGGTTCGGCGCTGAATTTTGGCGGCGTGGCAGCGGCGCCTTCATCGGCGCGGGCGCCGTTGCTGGCCGCGAGAATGCCCACGGTCAGGGCCGACAGGCTGAGTAATCTGATCAAGTGTGGGTGCATAAAATTATCCTCAGTCCTGCATTTCGGTCTGGCGTTCGACAGGGTCGATCAGCACGGCTTTCTGCTGGCGCACCAGCAGGTCGAGAATTTCATCCTGGCGCTCGCCGAGGATGCCGTTGAAGCTGATGCCGCTGGATTTGGTCGGCGCCAGCATCGACACGCGATACAGCTCGACACTCAAAGGCGAATCGATCGACAGCGGGCCGCTGCCGTTGGCCGCCAGCTCACCGCCGACGACGATCAGCGACACCTGCGCATCGAACGGGTCGAGCTTGATGTCACGGTCGGTGTCGCTCAGATCCTTGATGTGGCCGTAAACGCCGGTCAGGCCGTTGGCCATGGCGACGTTTTCGTAGAGGCGAATGTTCACGCTGTTACGAATGCGGATGCCGTGGCGCTTGTTGCTGATGACCTTGTTGCCCCACAGCAGGTTGTCGGCGGACTCGTAGAGGGTGATGCCGTCGGTGTGGTTCTTGTAGATCTCGTTGTAGGCAATGATGTTGTTGACGCTGTTACGGTCGATCACCAGGCCCGAGAGATGGTTGTCGAAGCTTTTGTTGTTGAAGATGAAGCTGTCGTTGACCTCACGGGAAATAATGATCCCGTGCTTCTTCTTCGTGCCGTACACGGTGTTCTCGGCAATGATCAGGCCGTGGGAACGGTCGTGCGGGTCGATGCCGTAGACGATGTTGTCTTTGTAGGTGTTGCCCTTGACCACGAAGTCGCGGGTCTCGTAGCAGTAGAAGCCGTACCACATGTCGGAGAACTCGGAGCCGACGATCCAGCCAGTCGGTTCAGGGCGCTTGAGGACCTTGGCCATGTTCGGCGTGTACTGGGAAATACTCACCCCGTACGACTTACTGTTGGCGTAGCCGAAGCTGGCCATCTTGCTATTGACGATGTAGGTCTCGGTGCCGCCCCAGGCGAGCAGAAACGGGCGGAATTCCTTCGGCGAACGGAAGGTTGCCGGGCCGTTTTCCTTCTCGCGCCAGCCGGTGACTTTGGTGTCACGCACGAACAGTTGGCCGTCGTTGACCATGAACGCCCCGGCCTCTTGCGACAGGCGCAGTTCCTGGGTCTGGCCGTCGATTTCGAGGATGCCTTTACGGCCCACCACGATCGGCAGCTTCGACAGGTACACGCCCGGCGAGGTCTCGCTGAAGTACTGCTTGGGCAGTTTCTGCGCCAGGTCCTTGAGATTCATGTAGCCGTCGTCGACAAAGATCGCCTGCGGGATACCGTGCTGACGCACCACCCATTCGGCCATCTTGTTGTCGCCGCCGATGAAGTCCTTCAGCGCGTCTTCCTGCATCATCCGGCGCACGCTGATCTTGCCCGGTTTGCTACGGACGATTTTCGCCGCAGCGGCCTCGGCGGTGAAGCCGGAAAGGTCGGGCAGTTTCGGTGCGGCCAGATTCAGCGCCTCGGTGGGTGCGCTGCTGACGGTGTAGGTCTTGGCTTGTTGCAGCTCCTTGGCCGTGGTCGCAGGCTTGGCCGGCTCCACGTTGGCGAAGGCGCCAGCGCTGGCCAGCAGCATCGCGCCGGCCAGCAGGCTGAGTGAGCCTATCCTGGTGCTGATCATGTCGGGCACTCCCTTGGCGGTTTGCATCAGAAGCGCCAGATCACGTCGATGAACGCGCGGTGCATGTACGAATCAACCTGCTTGCCGTAGGCATCGCCCGGTTTGAACACACCGCCACGGAAGCGCACCAGGGCCGAAGGCTCGTCGATCGACTGGCTCAGCGCCGCCGGCAACAGGCCTTGCTTGAAGTACTTGGTGACGACCAGGTCCATCTCCTGACCCAGATCCTTGTTGCCGTCTTCAAGCGGCAGCGAGGTGCTGGAGAGGATCGCGCCGGTGGCGTCGTCGGTGTTGTTTTCCACGGCGTTGATGCCGTTGCTGCCCACCGGCTTGTTGCCGTCGACACGCCAGAACTTGTGGTAGATCAGGCTGGCGTCGTACTCGTCGTTGACCATCCACGAACCGAACAGGGTCGCGGTCTGCATGTTGTTCATTTCGCCACGGAACGCTTCGCCGAAACGGTGAACACGCGAGCGGGTACCGGTGTAGTTGGAGCGGTTGCTCTCCAGACCGGTCTGCTCGTAATCGGCGCTGGCACGGGCATAGGCACCGCCGACTTGCCATTGCGGATCGAGGCGCAGGCGCACACCGATGTCAGTGGCCCAGCCGTTGACGTCGTCGCTACGCTTGGCTTGCGCCGGGCGCGAACCATCGGCGTTCAGCGCGTTGACCGTGTCGCGGTCGCCGCTCATGCCGGTGATGCTGCCCCAGTAGTTGACGGTGTTGGTGTTGCGCCAGTTGTAGGCGTCGCTGTCGGCGGTCAGGCCGATCCAGCTGATGTCGCCATTCTCGGTCTTGTCCAGCGAGTCGCGCGGAACACCCGGTTCGGCGTAATCGAGTTTGCCGTCATCGTGGGTGTGATGACCGCGAATGCCGACCCAGTTGCCCGGCGTCCACTGATAGGCAGCATCGGCGTAAGCATGCAGGCGATCCTTGTCTTTCGGCGCCAGCTCTTTCAGGTCGGTGCGGTATTCGCTGAAGCGTTCGGCGACACCGGCGTTGGCGCGTAACAGGGTGGTGTCGAAGGTCCAGTTCAGTGCTTCGATGTTGGTGTCGCGCCATTGGCCGTCGTCATTACGCAGACGCTGGCGACCGAACTTGAGCATCTCGCCCGGGTACGGAGTGAGGCCGCTGTAACCGACCCAGAACTCGCGCATCGCCAGGTAGTTTTTCTTGGTTTTGCGATCACCGTTGTCGGTGGCTTGTTCACCGTCGGATTGTTGCAGGGTGTCGGTCTCGATGATGTCGGTCGAGGTCACGGCCTGGCCCATGGCGTAGGCGCTCCACGCGCCGCTTTCGCCGTAGATCCACGGACGCAGGTCGAGGCCGACGCCGTTGACGTCGCCGCCGCTGGCGGTGCCGAGGTCGCGGTCATCTTCGGACTGGCCGGTGACTTTCACTTCCAGGCCGAAGTTTTTGCTTTCAGTCATCGCGGCCAGTGTCGGGCAAGACCAGAGCAGCGCGAAGGTGAGGCCAATACCGGCCTTCACGAATGGATTCAGCTTCATAGTTTTTCCTCGCCGTCTTCTTCTTGCAGGGCGTGCAGTTGCAGCGTGTTCGGGTTCAGAGCGCCACGGCTGGCTTGCTCTTGTTGCAGCAGACGTTGCGCTTCGGCCAGACGCTCGGGCGGCAGTTGCGCGGCGAGGGTGGTCGCCAGCTCATCGGCTTGAGGAGTGTTTTGTGCCTTGGCCAATTGGCTGAACACGTAGGCGTTGAGCGGGTCGGGCTTGGTGCCCTTGCCTTGGGAGAACAGTTGGGCGATGGCGAAGTCGGCGCTGTTCTGGCCGTTGCGCGCAGCGGTCAGCAGATGGTCGAGAGCCTTCTGCGGATAGACCTTGCCCAGGTAGCCACGGCGATAGATCTGGCCGAGGTAGTAGTCGGCGGCGACTTCGCGGCCAACGGCTTTCTGGAAATGTTCTTCGGCGACTTTGGCGTCGGCCGGGACCATTTTGCCTTCGTAGTAGAGCTTGCCCAGCAACAACTCGGCGCGCGGTTGGTCGGCGGCGCGGCCGTTGTCGAGGTACTTCATCATCTGATCGACGTCACCCAGTTCCGGGTAGTCGTAGAGCAGTTGCGCGAGGGTCACCCACGACGCCGGGTAGCCCGGAGCGATCGGCTCGAGCAGCGACTGCGCGGTTTTTTCGTCGGGCTTGCCGAGGGTCGAATCAGCCAGTACACGGGCCACGGAATCGACGCGCTGCGCGGTGACGGTGCCACGGCTGTAACCGGCCTGCATCTGCTTGATCAGCTCGGCTTGTTGCTCAGGCTGCGCGCGTTTCTGGTACACGGTGGCCAGTTCGACGTAGCAGATGTCGGTGGTGTTGAGCGCGGCTTTGCAGATCTTTTCCACGTCATCCAGGTGCTGGTCGTAAGTGCCCTGAGTGCGATACAGCAGCACCTGCGCCAGACCCGCTTCCGGGTAGCCGGATTTGCGCCACTGATCGATCTGCTGCTGCGCGTTGATATTCGGGAAGCTGTGCGGGTATTGCAGGTAGAGCATCGCCAGCGGGATCAACGTATTGCCTTCGCCATTGGCGGCGGCTTTTTTCAGCAGGGTTTCGGCTTCGTGGTGTTCGGCTTCGGTAGAACCCGGTTTGGCCACCAGCAGGCGACCAAGACGCGCCTGAGCACGCGGCGAAACACTGGCGGCGGCGCGGTAAGTCGCCTCGGCCTGTTTCATTTGCGCAGGGTCGCGGCTGTCGACCTGGATATCGGCGAGGCCGACTTGTGCTTCGCTGTAACCCAGATCGGCCAGTTGCTGATAATTCTGCGCAGCGGTGGCGGTGTCGCCACGCTTGAGCGCTTCGTTGGCCAGACGCTGATCGGGCAGGCCGGCGCAACCGGCGAGACTGACTGCCAAAGCCAAGGCACACACCGTTCCCATGTAGGAGTGAGCCTGCTCGCGATTCAGCCGACGCGGTACATCAGACACACCGCGCTGATCCAATCGCTGGCAGGCCAGCTCCCACAGGGATCGCGGTGTTTTCAGGATGGGTGGAGTAGTCACAGGCATGTCCTCGACTTAAAGACCGGCAGCCATGGCTTTGTCGATCAGCCAGTTCAGGTTCGGGCCACGGTCGCTGTTCACTTCCACCGGGCGGCCGGCGAGGCTGCTGTCGAGCGGCTCGTCAGGCTGGATCTGTACGCGGATATCGGAGGACAGGTCGGCGCTTTTCAGGCTGGTGCTGCTGACGATCTTGCCGGTGCGGGTCTTGTCTTCGCCGGCGATCTGGAAGCTCACCGGAGTACCCGGACGCACGTCGCCGAACTGGCGATAGGAGAAGCGCGCATCGACGGTGGCCTGGGTGTTGCGCGGCACCAGTTGGAAGATCACATCACCTTTGCTTGCGTACTGACCGTCCGCCACCAGTTGCTGGGCCACGGTGCAATCGCACGGCGAGGTCAGCGTGCCGGTCATTTGCTTGCCGAACAGTTCTTCAACCTTGGCCGGCGACAGCTGATCCTCTTCCAGATGGCCCTTGAGCACATCGAGCATGCTGGTGCTGAAGGTCGCCAGTGGCGCACCTTTGGCCGCGACGCCGTCGGACTTGACCAGACTCTGCACGGTGCCGTCGCGCGGCATGGTGATGTTCATGCCCGGCACGCTGACCAGACCGGCCTGCGCGTGGCTGACGAAGTACATGCCGTATACCGATTTGAAAATGAACCCCGCCGCGACCAGACCGACCGCGAAGATACCGGCGCTGAAGGTCACTGCTTTCAGGCGCCCGAACGGGGTCATGCCGGAGCCGCCGTCCTTGACCTTGCGTGCCTTGGTGAAGTTGTCGCGCTGCAGGGTCGCCAGCACTTCGCCGATGCTGACGATGTCGCCGGCCAGGTGCGAGGTGATCAAGTGGCGCAGGGTGGAAATATCCTGCGGCTCCAGATTCTGGAACTGGCAACCGGCGCGGCCGGTCTGGCGGTCGAAGGAACGTACTTGCAGTTCAACGTCCATGGCGATGCCGAGGTTGTCGATGACGAATTGCAGACGCGCCTTGTACACCTGGCCAATGGTCAGCTGAAGTTGCCCGGCGTTAAACGCCAGACCACCGGCAGACAGGTCGATGACCCGCGCTTCAACCGGCGTCCGGTCTGGACCGAAGAAGCGCAGTTTGGCCGGGATTTTCACGCGGGCGTGTTGGCGCTGGGCTTCGGATTCATGCACTACGTTGGCGTTGACGGCGGTATTCATAGGGGCGATTTCCTTGTTAATTCAATAGGGGCGGGTCAGACCATCATCAGCAGCACGGCGACAAAAATGCTGCCGGCGGAGAAGGTCATGGTCCGAGACGACCAGGTGTTGAACCAACGTTGAAAGCTGGCGAGATCACGGGTCAGGGATGTGGGTTGGCGAGTCCAGGATTGTTGGTCGAGGCGGAAGAACACGTAGATCTTCACCAGCGCGCCGACGATCTGGTTGTAATACAGAATCGCTGGGTAAGCCGGGCCGATGCGGTGACCGGAACACGACAACAGCAACGTCAGGATCAGGCGGGTGATGCCGATCCACAGCAGGTAAACGAGGATGAACGCGGTGCCGTATTTGAAGCTGGCGATGATCGCCACGGTCAGGCCGAGCAAGGAGGTCCACATCGATACGCGTTGATCGAACAGCACCACCGAGGTGAAGGCGCCAAGGCGTTTCACACCCAGGCCCAGCGCTCGCGAGTTCTGCCGCAGGTTGTTGCCGTACCAGCGGAACATCAGTTTGCGGCTGGCCTTGATAAAGCTTTTTTCCGGCGGGTGTTCAACGGTGTTGATCGCCGCGTCAGGCACGTAAAAGGTGTCGTAACCGAGGCGCATCAGGCTGAACCAGCTCGACTTGTCGTCGCCGGTCAAAAACTTGAAGCGGCCCAGACGCCAGTGTTGCAGCGAGTCGCTTTCAACGTCGGCGATGAATTCCGGGTTGGTCACCACGGTGGCGCGGAACACCGACATACGACCGGTCATGGTCAGTACGCGCTTGGACAGGGCCATCGAGCACATGTTGATGTGACGCTGGGCGAAACGCAGCTTGTGCCATTCGCTCATGATGTAGCCGCCGCGTACTTCGCAGAATTCGTTGGTGGTCAGGCCGCCGACGTTGCCGAACAGCTGGAACCACGGCACGGTCTTGCGCACGGTGCCTTCGCCGAGCACGGTGTCGCCGTCGATCACGGCCACCACGGCGCGGTCGTCTGGCAGGTGACGGGAGATCGCGCGGAAGCCATAGGCCAGGCCATCGCGTTTGCCGGTGCCGGGAATACGCACGAAGTCGAGCTTGACGCGATCGGGCGGATTCATCCGCGCCCACAGCGCCTTGACCAGCAGCTCATCGGACATTTCGACGATCGAGCAGACCACGGTGGTCGGCAGTTCGCAGTCGATGGCTTCGCGGATCACCGAGCTGTAGACCTGCGCGGTGGTGAGCGCGTCGATCCGGAAACTGGTGACCATCAGAAACACATGCGACGGATCCGCCGCCTTACCCAGCTTGCGCACTTTGCGGCGCAGGTGCGGGTAAACGATGTAGAGAAAAATCATGCCGCGCACAAAGTGCGTTGCACCCATCGAGTAGCGCCAGATACCCACGGCGCCAATCAGGAAAATGAAGTCCTTCGACTCGGAGTCGAACGTGGACGTGGGCAGCATCAAGGCCAGGCCCATCAGCAGACTGAGATAAAAAAGCCAGCCGGCTGATTGCAGAAAAAAATGTTTGAGCTTGCTCATCAGCGTCTTCCGAAGGTAAGGGAGGCTTCAAGCTGCAAGCTTCGAGCTGCAAGTACTGCAGCTCGAAGCCTGTCGCTTAGGTCTGCATTACCAGCAGATACCTTCGGTGCGAGTACCGGCGTCGGTGGCTTTGGCCATGAAGCCGACCAGGTCGATGACCTGCTTGCCGTGCGGCGCTTGCTGGGCCAACGGGCGGAACTTCTCGTCGCGGTTGCCGAGGATGATCACGTCGGAGTTGTCGATCACCGAATCGAAGTCCGCGTTGAGCAGGGACGATACGTGCGGGATTTTCGACTCGATGTAGTCTTTGTTCGCGCCGTGAACACGGGCGTACTCGACGTTGCTGTCGTAGATGCTCAGGTCGTAACCCTTGCCGATCAGCATCTCGGCCAGTTCCACCAGCGGGCTTTCACGCAGGTCGTCGGTGCCGGCCTTGAAGCTCAGGCCGAGCAGGGCGACTTTGCGTTTGTCGTGGCTTTCCACGATGTCGAAGGCGTTCTGCACTTGCGATTCGTTGCTGCGCATCAGCGAGTTGAGCAGCGGCGCTTCGACGTCCAGGGAGCCGGCGCGGTAGGTCAGCGCACGCACGTCTTTCGGCAGGCACGAACCGCCGAAGGCGAAGCCCGGGCGCATGTAGTACTGGGACAGGTTGAGGGTCTTGTCCTGGCAGACCACTTCCATCACTTCACGGCCATCGACGCCGACCGCTTTGGCGATGTTGCCGATCTCGTTGGCGAAGGTCACTTTGGTCGCGTGCCAGACGTTGCAGGTGTACTTGATCATCTCGGCAACGGCGATGTCCTTGCGGATGATCGGTGCGTCGAGTTCTTCGTACAGCGATTGCAGAACGTCGCCCGAGGCCTTGTCGAACTCGCCGATAACGGTCATCGGTGGCAGGTCGTAGTCGGCGATCGCGGTGGATTCACGCAGGAACTCAGGGTTGACCGCAACGCCGAAGTCGACACCGGCCTTCTTGCCCGAGCAGTCTTCGAGAATCGGGATCACCACGTTGGCAACAGTGCCCGGCAGTACGGTGCTGCGTACGACGATGGTGTGGCGAGTGGTTTTTTCACGCAGGACAAAACCGATCTCGCGGCATACCGCTTCGATGTAGTTCAGTTCGAGGTCGCCGTTCTTCTTGCTCGGCGTGCCGACGCAAATCATCGACAGGTCGGTGTCGCGAATCGCCTCGGCGAAGTTGGTCGTGCCACGCAGGCGACCGGTCTGAATACCCTGTTGCAGAAGTTCGCCCAGGCCTGGTTCTACAATCGGCGATTTGCCGGCGTTGATCATGTCGATCTTGTCTTTGGCAACATCGACGCCAACTACGTCATGGCCCCGTGCAGACAGGCAACCGGCACATACTGCGCCAACGTAACCCAAACCAAATATGCTGATGCGCATCGCAATTACCTCTGTATATATCAGGCCTTAGAAGGCCGGAGTTAATGGTGTTCAGCGTTCATTAGTGCACTCGAAAGTGCGGCATACAGGCGCCACAATGCCGTGTGCAGGCATACTAAGTTTCGAGTGTCTAAATAAGTGCACTCAAGATGTGCGCAACCAGGCTTTGTTGTTATGACTTGCCCTGTTATGCAGCCGATCTTCTTTGGAGAAGACTCTTGTGCAATCGTCCTGCGCGCTCGATGTCAGGATGAAAGTCCCGTGAATCAAGCGGTTGGGTGCTCAGGCGAGCACGTTTATAAGGGCGCGGTCATGGCCTTTGTAGGGGATATTAATGGTGCGTATCTCCTGTCCATCGTCTGTTTTGAGACTAGTTAGTCATCTAGGCAAGTTGCTGTGACAACTTGGTTACATGGCTATCTGCTCCGCGTAAGTTATCTCGTACAAACTCGGCGAGAATCGTTACCGGTGGTATGAGCTATGCATTCGGACGAAGTTCCTGTCCGCTCATCGCGAAATCTGAAATTTCTTGAAATATTGTCAGAGATGGCACTAGTCTCAATTTGATAGCACTTTCGTTTTCGACCTTTAATAACAGGCGAAAAATCACGTTAGATAGTTTTGTGCCACTACGGTGAAAAAATTTAGGTGCCACTACTGAAAAAAATGATCAGTGTCGAGTGAAACTAATCTTAGAAAAGACAGGGAGGTTTTTTTGGCGCCAGTAAAATGGCGAAATGGGGCGGGGGATTTTTGACAGCGTGCAGGCTGCACGACTCTTTATAGAAAGAGTCGTGCAATAGGCATGCTTTATTCGGGGGCGTGGTCGCGCAGAAATACCAGATTGTCGGGTTTCGACTGCTCGGCGTTGTAGCGATACCCCTGCACATCGAATTGTTTGAGCAGGGCCGGATCGTTGATTTTTTCCTGGATCACGAAACGGCTCATCAGGCCCCGGGCCTTCTTGGCGTAGAAGCTGATGATCTTGTACTGGCCGTTCTTCTGATCCTTGAACTCGGTATTGATGATCCGCGCGTTCAGGGCCGTGCGTTTGACCGCCGAGAAGTATTCGTTGGACGCGAGGTTGAGCAACACGTCGTCGCCTTGATCGGCCAACGCTTCGTTCAGCCATTCGCTGATGCGCGTGCCCCAGAAGGCATAAAGGTCTTTGCCGCGAGCGTTGGCCAATTTGGTGCCCATTTCCAGGCGATACGGTTGCATCAGGTCGAGCGGGCGCAGCAAGCCATACAGGCCGGAGAGCATGCGCAGGTGTTTTTGCGCGTAGTCGAAATCGGTTTCGCTGAAGGACTGTGCGTCGAGACCGGTGTAGACGTCACCCTTGAACGCGAGCAGCGCCTGCTTGGCGTTGTCCGGGGTGAAGGCGGGTGTCCAACTGCCGAAACGTGCGGCGTTGAGCCCGCCGATCTTGTCGGACACGTGCATCAGTTCGCTGATCTGCGCCGGCGTCAGGTCGCGCAGTTGCTGGATCAGCGCCTGGGAATGGTCGAGGTATTGCGGCTGGGTGAAGCGCTGGGTCGCCGGCGGTGTTTCGTAATCGAGGGTCTTGGCGGGGGAAATCACCATCAGCATGAAGTCGTCTCCTTTAATCGTGGGGGCGATTCTAGGGGGTTGTCGGTGTTGACTCCAGCTATGGGGGTTATAGGCAGGTGTAAGTACCGGCATTTGCGACGGCTGGTGGATTTTTTCCCTCACCCCAGCCCTCTCCCGGAGGGAGAGGGAGCCGATCTTCGTTGGTTTCAAAATTTGAGTTCGACTCGGTAGTTCCGATTGGCGGATATCGAAAGCGATACTCGGTCAGCTCCCTCTCCCTCCGGGAGAGGGCTGGGGTGAGGGCGGCGTCCTTCAGCCTTGCACATCAGCTATAGTGCCGCGCGGGTTTTGTTATGGAGACATCCCTTTTGCGCATTGTTCTTTTATTCACCGCGTGGCTGTTGAGCTTCGGTGCCGTGGCGGCGCCGGGCGATGTGGCGACGCTGGATCGCAGCACCTGGCCAGAGCAGCTCAGCAACCCGACGCTGTTTGATGTGGCGTCCCGGGCGGAAATCCTCATGTTCGCCCGTGGCCTGCTGGGCACCGAATCGATGGACGAAGCCGCGTTGGCTCAGCGGCTGGGCTTGCGCACGATCAACATCGACGCGGTCAACAGCCTGCGCCAGCGCCTCTGGCAGCGCCTGTTGGCCAACTACAACTACGCCCAGCAAAGCTGCGATCAGGACGCCTCGTTCTGTTTCCTCGTCGAAGACCTGCCGACCTTGCGTGAGCAAGCGGCCAAGTTCGTGGTCAGCGACGACAGCTATTACACCAAGTGGGCCGAGCCGAGCCGGATCTTCCATTTGCAGTATCTGGACGAACTGATGCGCAAGGCGGCGCTGTCACCGCAGACCAGCAGCGAAATCGATCGTTTCGGCGACTACGAGCGTAACGGCGACGAGATGCATGACCGGCTGTTTTTGCTGACCTTCGACAGCGCCGCCAACCTGCAACCGGACAACACTGACTGGCTCACCGAATACCTGCGCAAGTCCAACCTGAGCGGTACCTTCTTCGTGTTGGGCAAGGATATTCAGGCGCGGTTGGCTGATCGTTCGGTGAGCAGCCTGCAAGCCGGTTTCTCGAGACAGTGCGTCGGCGTGCAGGGTTGGGAGTTCCGTTCCCACAGCCACTGGCAGGACTGGCAGGATTCGGTGCGACGCAGTGCTGATCTGGTGAAGAGCAAGTTGCCGGAGAACTACGTGCCGCTGTTCCGTCCGCCGGAAGGGCAGCGTCGCAGCGATGGGCAAGGTTTCTTCAATACCCAGGGCCTGCAAGTGGCGCTGTGGGACATTGATGCCCAGGACAGCGCCGGCAAACTCAAGGGCTCAGCGAGCGCGCAGCGGGTACTGACGCTGATGCTGTTGTGGCGGCACGGGGTGATCAATTTCAACATGAAACAGGACGCGGTGAAGACCTCGTTGCCGTGGCTGATCACGCAAACCGCGCAGAGCGGCATCGGTTGGGAAGATTGTCAGGACGCGTTTCGCTGAGAAACGGCAAAAGCCCGGAAACATTGGGCTTGGGGCGATTTTTTTGCAGGATTCGATGCAGGTGGACTTCCGACTTTAGCGGGGTCTGGGCAGTCCGCCAAGGGCTTTTCGTCACTCTGCAAAATAAACTTAAAAAAACCGTCAAAGTACTTTTTTATGTCATGGGTTTTGGAGTATTACGAAGACAGACCGCCGAAACCTGCAACACAGGTGGCGTCTTCCAAGACCCGTTTGTTTGCAGTCACTTGAATCTCCGCAGGTGAGATTTCGGCAGTCACTTCGAGGCGCAGCACCGTCAAGGTATTGCGTCTACTGGCTCTGACAAAGGTGACCGAGTATGGATGATCACGGACGTAGCCCTTCCTCCAACCAGCCAATCCTGTATGTACTCGATACCAACGTATTGATTCACGATCCAAACGCCCTGCTGAATTTCGAAGAACACCACGTCGCGATCCCGATGACCGTGCTTGAAGAGCTGGACAAGCTCAAGAGCGGGCATCACAGCGTGGCCGCTGAGTGCCGTCAGGCCATCCGGCTGATCGACAAGACCCTGGGCGATGCGTCCCCGGAAGATGTCGAACTGGGTGTGCCGATCCAGCGCGGCAAGGGCGGGCCGAAGGGCTTGCTGTCAATTCTGATGAGCAAGCAGGCCGAATCTAACCTGATTCTGCCCGAGCATCTGAACGACAACAAAATCATCAACCAACTCATCGACCTGCACACCCGCGACCCGAAAAAACCGGTGGTGCTGGTCACCAAAGACATCAACATGCGCCTGAAGGCGCGCGCCTGCGGCATTGATGCCGAGGATTACAGCACCGACCAACTGGTCGATGACGTGTCCCTGCTGCCCAACGGCTACCACAACATGACCGGCTCTTTCTGGGACCGCGTGAGCAAGGTCGACACCCGTCAGGATCACGGCCGCACCTGGCATCAAGTGCAACTGATCGACAACCTGCCGGCGGTGCACATCAACGAGTTCATCATTGACGAACAGGGCTTTGTCGGCTGGATCAAGGAGATTGACGAGGCCAAGCTGCTGATCCTCGACCTGCACCAGGAACCGCTGCTGCATCAAGAGGCTTGGGGGCTCAAGCCGCGCGACATCTACCAGAGCCTGGCGCTGTACGCGCTGCTCGATCCGGACATTCATCTGGTCAATCTGTCGGGTGCTGCCGGTTCCGGTAAAACCATTCTGGCACTGGCCGCTGCGATCGAGCAGACCATGGTCAGCAAGCGTTATCGCCGCATCATCGCCACCCGTAGCGTGCAGGGTCTGGATCAGGAGATCGGTTTCCTGCCCGGCACCGAAGCGGAAAAAATGGAGCCTTGGCTGGGCGCCATCACCGACAACCTCGAAGCCTTGCACATGGATGACGAAAACACCCATGGCAGCGTCGATTACATCCTCAGCAAAGTGCCGTTGCAGTTCAAATCGCTCAACTACATTCGCGGGCGCAGCTTCCAGCAGAGCCTGATCCTGATCGACGAATGCCAGAACCTCACGCCGCACCAGATGAAAACCATCATCACCCGTGCCGGCGCCGGTTCCAAAGTGGTGTGCCTGGGCAACCTCGCACAGATCGACACCCCTTACCTGTCCGCGACCAGCTCCGGGCTGACCTACCTGACCGAACGCTTCAAGGATTTCCCCAACGGTGTGCACATCACCCTGCAAGGGGTGCCTCGCTCGATTCTGGCTGAATACGCCGAAACCCATTTGTAGCCCTTCACCCAAAACCGGGCGGCCCAAAAGCCGCCCGGTTTTTTATGCCCAACACAAATCAAATGTAGGAGTGAGCCTGCTCGCGATAGCGGTGTGTCGGCCAACATTGGTGTTGAATGTCACACCGCTATCGCGAGCAGGCTCACTCCTACAGGGGATTTGCGGGGTGACGGTAATCTCACTCGCAGAAATTTGACCCGCAGGTTTACAATCCACGCTCCTGATCAGGAGTAATCCCGTGCTGACTCATCTCGATTCCCAAGGTCGCGCCAACATGGTCGACGTCACCGAAAAAGCCGTGACGTTCCGTGAAGCGACGGCCCAAGCGCTGGTGCGCATGCTCCCCGAAACGCTGCAGATGATCGTCAGCGGCGGCCATCCCAAGGGCGATGTGTTCGCCGTGGCGCGCATTGCCGGCATTCAGGCGGCGAAGAAAACCAGCGATCTGATTCCCCTGTGCCATCCGCTGATGCTTACCGGCGTCAAAGTCGAGCTGAGCGCGGATGGCGAAGACACCGTGCGCATCGTCGCCCGTTGCAAACTGTCCGGGCAGACCGGCGTCGAGATGGAAGCGCTGACCGCCGCCAGCGTCGCCGCGCTGACCATTTACGACATGTGCAAAGCTGTCGATCGCGGCATGACCATCGAAAGCGTGCGCCTGCTGGAGAAGGTCGGCGGCAAGAGCGGGCACTTTCAGGCGGAGCAGCCATGAACCTGACCGTGAAGTTTTTTGCCCGTTACCGTGAAGCGCTGGGCGTGGATTCGGTGAAGGTTGAAGGTGATTTCGCTACTGTTGACGACGTGCGAGCGTTGCTGGTGCAGCGTGATGGCGCTGATGTGCTGAGCGAGCAGAATCTGATGTGCGCACGCAACGAAGACCTCTGCCAGCTCGACGAGCCAGTGGTCGATGGCGACGAAGTGGCGTTTTTTCCCACCGTGACCGGAGGCTGAGCCATGGCGATTCGCGTGCAGGCCACGCCGTTCGACCCGGGCGCTGAAGTCAACGCGATGCACGCGGCCAATGTCGGCGTCGGCGCGGTGGTGAGTTTTGTCGGCTATGTGCGCGACTTCAATGATGGCCTGGATGTGGCGGGGATGTTCCTCGAGCACTATCCGGGCATGACCGAAAAAGCCCTCGGCAAGATCGCTGTCGAAGCCGAGCAGCGCTGGCCGCTGCTGAAACTGGAAGTGCTGCACCGCATCGGCGCGCTGGAACCGGGCGAACCGATCGTCTTCGTCGGCGCCGCCAGCGCCCATCGCCAGGCCGCGTTCGATGCCTGCGCCTTCGTCATGGACTACCTGAAAACCCGTGCACCGTTCTGGAAGAAAGAGAACACCAGCGACGGGCCGCGTTGGGTTGAGGGGCGGGACAGTGATCACGCGGCTGCGGATCGCTGGAAGAAATAAACCCTGTGTCGCCCTCTAGTCCGCCATCGCGAGCAGGCTCACTCCTACAATTGGAATGCGTTCCCCCTGTAGGAGTGAGCCTGCTCGCGATGACGTCATCTGCAACACCAAAAACCTCTGTCTTTGCCTGATTGACTGCCTATACATATAAGTCCAATATGGATTTATAAGTACAAAAAAAGTATCTCCCTCCGTTTCAGCTCTTTCTTGCCAAACCAACAACAACCCGCGAGAGAACGAACATGAAGAAACTCCCCCTCATCACCGGTCTTGCCCTAAGCCTGTTGGCCTCCGCCAGTGTGTTGGCCGCCGAACAAACCCTGCGCATCGGCATTGAAGCCGCTTATCCGCCGTTCGCCTCGAAAACCGACAAGGGCGAAATCGTCGGTTTCGACTACGACATCGGCAATGCCCTGTGCGCGCAAATGAAGGTCAAGTGCGTGTGGGTCGAAGGTGAGTTCGACGGTCTGATTCCTTCGCTGAAAGTGAAGAAAATCGATATGGCGCTGTCCTCGATGACCATCAACGAAGACCGCAAGAAGTCGGTGGATTTCAGCCACAAGTACTACTTCACTTCGTCGCGGCTGGTGATGAAAGAAGGCGCCAGCGTTGACGATCAATACGCCAGCCTGAAGGGCAAGAACGTCGGCGTGCAGCGCGCGACCACCACTGATCGTTACGCCACCGAGGTGTTCGAGCCGAAGGGCATCAACGTCAAGCGCTACAGCAACAACGAAGAGATCTACATGGATTTGGCGGCAGGGCGGCTGGATGCGATTTTTGCCGACACCATTCCGTTGAATGACTTTTTATCGATGCCGCGTGGCAAGGGTTATGCGTTCGTCGGGCCTGAGTTGAAGGATCCGAAGTACGTGGGCGAGGGGGCGGGGATTGCAGTGCGCAAGGGTAATGCCGAATTGGTCAGCCAGTTGAATGGGGCCATTGATGGCATTCGCGCGAGTGGCGAATATCAGAAGATTTCCGAGAAGTATTTCAAGTCCGACATTTACGGCGACTGATAGTCCGCTATCGCGAGCAGGCTCACTCCTACATTTGGAATGCGCTCCCCTGTAGGAGTGAGCCTGCTCGCGATGGCGTCAGAGAAATCACCGCAAACCTTTAGCCCTTCATTTCCTTCAAATGCTTGTACACCGTCGCCCGCCCCATGTTCAGCACATTGGCCACATAGTTCGAGGCGCTCTTGCCCTTGAACGCGCCTTCGGCGTGCAGTGCCAGCACCAGTTCACGCTTGTGATCGCGGGTCAGCAGATTCAGGCTCAGCTGCCGTTCGCGCAGCCAGGCGTGGAGGAAGGTGTTGATGCGCTCCTGCCAGTCATCGCGAAACAGTGAGTCCGGTTGCGGGATCAGTTTGCTCGGAGAGAGGAACAGGTCCAGCGCCGCCTTGGCATTTTCGAACAGCGAAATATTCAAGTTGATGCACAGCACCGCCAGCGGCAGGCCTTCGTTGTCGCGCAGGACGCTACTTAGGCTACGGATCTTCTGGCCGTCCCAATTGAGCTTTTCGTACGGACCGATATTACGGTCGCTGACATCCTCGCTGAGCATGTCTTCCAGCGATGAGTCGTCACCGATCTCGCGTTTGGACAGGTTGTTGGCGATGTAATCGACCTTCTGCGTGCGCAGGTCGTGCAGCACCACTTCGGCGTGCGGAAAGAACAGTGTGGCGATGGCATCGGCGATGGCGCGGAAGTTATCCAGCGCCGGGTCGAACTCAGGGGCGGTCATGACAGTGGAGCTCCAGGCAGCGTCAACGCCCCCGTGATCAGGAGGCGCTGCGAGTGTGCCGCAATCCGTTGGGCGCGTCATCCGGATGGACGATCAGGCGAGGCGGGCAGGGGAGAGCATGGCGCTGCTCAGGCCGAAGTCACGCAAGTGCTCGGGCAAAGGCTCGCCGCGCACCAATGCCGCACTGGCCTGGCCCATGGCTGGCGAAGTCTGGATGCCATAACCACCTTGCGCCGCGACCCAGAACAGCCCCGGCACCTGCGGATCGAAACCGCTGAGCAGATCACCGTCGCCGACGAAACTGCGCAGCCCGGCCCACGTGCGGGTCGGGCGGCGGATGGTCAGCGTCGTGGCTTCTTCGATCTGGTAGATGCCCATGGCGATGTCCAGCTCTTCCGGCTGCACGTCGTGGGGCTCGACCGGGTCGGCGTTGGCGGGCGAGCCGAGGAACATGCCGGCGTCAGGCTTCATATAGAAGGATTCGTCGAGGCTGACCAGCATCGGCCAGTGATGAATGTCGACGCCTTCGGGGCCGGCGAAAATAAATGCGGCGCGGCGTTTCGGTTGCAGGCCCAGCGGCTTGGCACCGGCCAAAACGCCGATTTTGTCGGCCCAGGCGCCAGCGGCGTTGATGATCATCGGTGCGCTGAAAGTCTGGCCGTTGGTTTGCACGTGCCAGAGGCCGTCGGCGTCGCGGCTCAGGCCGAGCACTTCGCAATCGGTATGCACTCCACCGTTATTGCGACGGATGCCGCGCAGGTAGCCCTGATGCAAGGCGTCGGTGTCGATGTCGCTGGCACTTGGATCGTAGATCGCACCGTGGACTTTTTCCCGACGCAGGATCGGCAGTCGCGCACAGGCTTCGTCGGCGCTGAGCAATTGCATTTCCGGCACGGTGGCTTTGGCGCTGAGGTATTGGTTGTTCAGTTCGGCGGCGTCACCGGTGAAATCGACGGTCATTTCGCCGCGCGGGGTCAGCAGTGGGTGTTCGCAGAAACCGCTGGGCGGGTTGTCGAAAAACGCCCGGCTGGCCTGGGTCAGCGCGCGTACTTGTGGTGTGCCATAGGCTGCGGTGAACAGCGCGGCGGAGCGTCCGGTGGAGTGATAGGCCGGGTGGGATTCACGTTCCAGCACGAGGACTTTGCCGTGCGGCGACAGCCAGAAACCGGTGGAAGCGCCGGCAATTCCGCCGCCGATGATGATGAAATCTGCCTGGCTCATGAGGTTCTCCAGTGGGTACGCAATATCCAATAGTTCGCTATCCCCTGTAGGAGTGAGCCTGCTCGCGATAGCGGTGTATCAGGCAACAATAATGCTGAATGTAAGACCGCTATCGCGAGCAGGCTCACTCCTACAGGGATATGTGGTGTTAGTGGGTTAAGAGATAAAGCGCATTGGCGAGGGCGATGTCTTCCAGGCCCAAGCCGATTGAACGGAAGAACACGTGACGATCGTAATCCGGGCGCTGCACTTTTTCGCTGAGCAGATCGGCGAGATCACCAACAATTAAATCCTTGCTCCAGCCATGTTGTTCACTGGCAATCAACATCTCACCGGCCGACCCCGGCGTGGTCAGACGATAGTCACAGAACACCTGCATGCCGTTGAGGCTCTGCGGCGGCACTTCGTGGGCGCGTGGGGCATTGGTGCTGATCGAGGTGATCAGCGCCGGTTTGCTCAATGCGGCAGGATCGATCACCGGTCCGGCGGACGAAGTGCAGAGCATGATCACATCGGCCTCGGCGATGGCCGCATCACGGCTGTCAGCGATCTTCAGATTGGGCGTAATGGCTTTCAACAGTGCCTGGGTTTGCGCGTCGGCGGACAGGCTTGGCGAATACAGGCTGATGCTCTGCCAGTCGCGCAGCGACTTCACGTAGTGCAGATGCGCCTGGGCAACCTTGCCGCTGCCAATGATCGCCAGTCGCGAGGCATTCAGCGGCGCTAGGGCGTCGACAGCCACGGCGGTGGTCGCGGCGGTGCGCGCGGTGGTCAGTTCACCGGCATCGCAGAGCAGCAGCGGGTGGCCGGTTTTCATCGACATCAGCAGTGTCCACGCCGTCACCAACGGGCCTTGCTCGCGAACGATATAAGGAGAAGTCTTCACACCGTACACGCCGTCCTCTGCCAGCACCCCCAGATAGTTGATGAAGTCGCCGGCACCCTGCGGGAATTCCACCAGTTGCTGCGCCGGCTGCACGGCGTTTCCGGCAGCCAGGTCTCGGAACAGCTTGCGCAGGATCTGCGGCACATCAATGCGCGCCAGTAACTCGCGGGCCTGGGCTTGGTCGATCACGTGGGGCGTACTGGACATGTCAGGCTCCGAAAATGGAAATCTAAACTCGTTTGTCCATTATGGACTTTTAGTTTTGTCGGGCAAGCACCTGATGAAAATCCGCACGAAAAAAAAGCGCAGTCCGTTGCCGGCTGCGCTTTTCTTTTAAACGTCGTTTACTGCGGACGCTTGCGCTCAACCGCACGCAACAGATGCGTCGGCGGCGTTTCACAGCTGATTTTGCGACCGAGCTTTTCTTCGATGGACGGCAACTGGTAGGAGTCGTCCTCACCGGCGAAGCTGATCGATACGCCATCGGCGCCAGCACGACCGGTCCGGCCGATGCGGTGCACGTAGTCGTCCGGGACTTCCGGCAGGGTGAAGTTGATCACGTGGCTGATGCCGTCGATGTGGATGCCGCGACCGGCCACATCGGTGGCGACCAGTACGCGAATCTTGCCTTCGCGGAAACCTTCCAGGGTCTTTATGCGTTTGTGTTGCGGCACATCGCCGGACAGTTGCGCAGCGTTAATGCCGTCGCGCACCAGACGCTCTTCGATGCGACGCACTTCGTCCTTGCGGTTGGCAAACACGATCACACGTTCCCAGCCGTTATCGTTGACCAGGTTGTAGAGCAGTTTGTATTTGTCGGCACCGGCCACCGCATAGATGTGCTGCTCGACGTTTTCGTTGGCCACGTTGGTGATTTCGATTTCGACGATCGCAGGATCGGTGGTCCACTGCTTGGCGAGGTTCATCACGTCTTCGGTGAAGGTCGCGGAGAACAGCAGGGTCTGGCGTTCGGACTTCGGCGGGGTCTGGCGAATGATCTGCCGTACTTGCGGGATGAAGCCCATGTCGAGCATGCGGTCGGCTTCGTCCAGCACCATCACTTCGACCATGTCCAGGTGCACGTCGCCGCGTTGGTTGAAGTCGAGCAGACGGCCCGGGGTGGCAACGAGGATGTCGCAATGGCGCGCTTCGAGGTGCTTGAGTTGCTTGTCGAAGTCCATGCCGCCAACAAACGTCATGACGTTGAGGCCGGTGTACTTGGTCAGGTCGGCGGCGTCCTTGGCGATCTGCACAACCAGCTCACGGGTCGGCGCGATGATCAGCGCACGGGGTTCACCCATGTAGCGTTCTTTCGGCGGCGGCGTTTGCAGCAACTGGGTGATGATCGAAATCAGAAACGCGGCGGTTTTACCGGTGCCGGTCTGCGCGCGGCCAATGGCGTCTTTGCCGGCGAGGGTGAAGCCCAGCACCTGCGCCTGGATCGGCGTGCAATACGGGAAGCCCAGATCCTGGATGGCGTGCATCAGTTCTGGAGACAGCTTGAAATCGTGGAAGCGGGTTTTGCCTTCCTGTGGCTCGACGACAAAGTCTTCGAGTTTCCACGCAATGACCGGCGCCTTGGGCTTCGGTTCGCGGCGTGGCTTGACCGGTTTCGGCGCTTCGCTGCGGGCAGGTTCGGCGGCGACGGGTGCGGCCGGTGCAGGTTTGGGTGGCTGCTTCGGTGCCGCTACGGGAGCGGGGCGGTCGGCCTGTGGGGCATCGGTGCGATGACCGGGGGCGTGCGACGGCGCACTGGGAACTGGCGCGAGCTGCTCAGCCTCGCTTTTACCGAACATCTTCTTGAGTGCTTTGAGCACGGTCATCTCATCAATTGGTTAAGGAATGTACGCCGGCCAGTGTAATGCAAGAAACGGGCGCGGCGTAGGGGGAGGGATCAAAGGGCGATTTTAATCTCGCCGCTTAGCGCAGGCGCTCGTTCAACCAGACACCGATGTCGCGAATTTCCTCGGGTAACACTTCGTGCTCCATTGGGTATTCCTGCCATGTCACGGTGACACCATGCTTCACCAAATGCTCGTAGGCACTGCGGCCCATCGAGTTTTGCACCACGCCATCGAACTGGCCGTGCAGGCACAGCGCAGGAATCCGCTGTTGACTGGCTGAAAGCTCCATCGCGTCACTGAAGGTCGGCGCATACGTCGACAACGCCAGCACGCCACCCAACGGCCCCTGCCATTTCACAAATGCGGTGTGCAATACGGCCGCGCCACCCTGGGAAAACCCGGCGAGGAAAATCCGCGAAGCGTCTATTCCGCTGGCGCGCTGGTTTTCGATCAATTCGATGATGCGATCCGCCGACGCTTCCAGCTGGTCACGGTCAATCGCCCGCGCCGGGCTCATGGCTTTAATGTCGTACCAGCTCGGCATGGCATATCCGCCATTTATCGTCACTGGAAGTGTGGGCGCCTGCGGCAGCACGAAGCGCGTGCTCAGCAGGCTTTCCTGCAACGCTTCGGCCACCGGCAAGAAGTCGTAGCGGTCGGCGCCGAGGCCGTGCAGCCAGATCACGCAGGCGTCTGCGGGCTTAACAGGCTGAAGAATCAAGGGCTCGGTCATGTCTGCTCCAAAAATGTGCGGGCGCTCTCATTAAGTGCGTGGTTCGAGTGCGCGTCCGGTTGATCCGTTAAGAAGATGTCGCAAGGTTACAAGTTTTGCTATTGACCTGTCGTCGAATCGATTCGGCGAGCGGTGTGGTACGGGCTTTGCTATGGAACGTTCTGTACGAAGCATCCTACGCGTGGCGGTAACACTATCAGTGTACGACCCGCGACGGGATGGCAAAGAATCCGGTGATGGATGTTCGCCAATGGCCGCTACGGGCGCAGCGAACGTGAAAGGGCTACAGCCCGTTCGGCCGATTGGTGAGAAGTGAGTTGTCCATGATGTGGATTTTCTCCTACTAGACTCATAGCGAAGGTCTTACGTCGGTTGACCCCAAAAAAAGCCAACACGGGTCAACAACGCCTCAAAAGGGTGCGACTGGACTCAAGCTCCGACACAACAAGAGCAAAACTGGAGGTTTGAATGAAGATGTTGAAATCCACTCTGGCGATCGTGACTGCAGCAACAGTTCTCGGCGTCAGCGGGTTCGCTCAGGCGGGTGCAACCCTGGATGGCGTGAAGAAGAAAGGTTTCGTGCAGTGTGGCGTGAGCGACGGTCTGCCGGGCTTCTCGGTACCGGACGCGACCGGCAAGATCCTCGGGATCGACGCTGACGTCTGCCGCGCTGTGGCCGCTGCCGTCTTCGGCGATGCGACCAAAGTCAAATTCAGTCAGTTGAACGCCAAAGAGCGCTTCACCGCGCTGCAATCGGGCGAGATCGACATCCTGTCGCGCAACACCACCATGACCAGTTCCCGTGACGCGGGCATGGGCCTGAAATTCCCGGGCTTCATTACCTACTACGACGGCATCGGCTTCCTGGTAAACAACAAACTGGGCGTGAAAAGTGCCAAAGAGCTGGACGGTGCAACCATCTGCATCCAGGCCGGTACCACCACCGAGCTGAACGTTTCCGACTACTTCCGTGGCAACGGTCTGAAATACACCCCGATCACTTTCGACACCTCCGATGAAAGCGCCAAGTCGCTGGAATCCGGTCGTTGCGACGTGCTGACCTCCGACAAGTCCCAGCTGTTCGCCCAGCGCAGCAAGCTGGCTTCGCCGAAGGACTACGTGGTTCTGCCGGAAACCATTTCCAAAGAACCGCTGGGCCCGGTCGTACGTAATGGCGACGACGAGTGGCTGGCCATCGTCCGTTGGGTAGGCTACGCGCTGCTCAACACCGAAGAAGCCGGTATCACTTCGAAGAACGTCGAAGCGGAAGCCAAGTCGACCAAGAACCCGGACGTCGCCCGTATGCTCGGCGCTGACGGCGAGTACGGCAAAGACCTGAAGCTGCCGAAAGACTGGGTGGTGCAGATCGTCAAACAAGTCGGCAACTACGGCGAAATCTTCGAGAAAAACCTCGGCAAGAGCACTCCGCTGGAAATCGACCGCGGCTTGAACGCCCTGTGGAACAACGGCGGCATTCAGTACGCACCACCAGTGCGCTAATGGTTCTATCGCCCGGCGGGCCAACCGCCGGGTGATGTTCTTGTTCCATTTTTTCCGGGGCACTTCATGCAAAATTCAATCGGCGCACCAAAGCAGAGGCTCAGCCTCAGCGATCCACGAGTGCGTGCGTGGCTATTCCAGATCATCACCGTTGTGGCGGTGGTCTCGCTGGGCTGGTACCTGTTCGACAACACGCAAACCAACCTTCAGCACCGGGGCATTACCTCCGGTTTCGGCTTTCTGGAGCGCAGTGCCGGGTTCGGCATCGCTCAACACCTGATCGACTACACGGAAGCGGACAGCTATGCCCGTGTGTTTGTCATCGGTCTGCTCAACACCCTGTTGGTGACTGTGATTGGCGTGGTTCTGGCGACGATCCTCGGTTTCATCATCGGTGTAGCGCGGCTGTCGCAGAACTGGATCATCAGTAAACTGGCGACGGTGTATGTGGAAGTGTTCCGCAACATTCCGCCGCTGCTGCAAATCCTGTTCTGGTACTTCGCGGTGTTCCTGACCATGCCGGGACCGCGCAACAGCCACAACTTCGGCGACACCTTTTTCGTCAGCAGCCGTGGCCTGAACATGCCGGCCGCATTGGCTGCGGACGGGTTCTGGGCGTTCGTGATCAGCATCGTGGTGGCCATTGTCGGTATCGTGCTGATGACGCGCTGGGCCAACAAGCGCTTTGAAGAAACCGGCGTGCCGTTCCACAAGTTTTGGGTGGGCCTGGCGATTCTGCTGGTGATTCCGACCTTGTGCGCACTGATCTTTGGCGCACCGCTGCACTGGGAAATGCCCGAGCTCAAAGGCTTCAACTTTGTTGGCGGCTGGGTGCTGATCCCGGAACTGCTTGCCTTGACCCTGGCCCTGACCGTGTACACCGCGGCGTTCATCGCCGAGATCGTGCGTTCCGGGATCAAGTCGGTCAGCCATGGCCAGACTGAGGCGGCGCGTTCCCTCGGCCTGCGCAACGGCCCGACCCTGCGCAAGGTGATCATTCCGCAAGCCCTGCGCGTGATCATTCCGCCACTGACCAGCCAATACCTCAACCTGGCGAAAAACTCTTCGCTGGCGGCCGGTATCGGTTACCCGGAAATGGTGTCGCTGTTCGCCGGCACGGTGCTTAACCAGACCGGTCAGGCGATCGAAGTGATTGCCATCACCATGAGCGTGTACCTGGCGATCAGTATCAGCATTTCCCTGCTGATGAACTGGTACAACAAGCGCATTGCGCTGATCGAGCGGTAAGGAAAAGCGCATGAGTACTCATACTTTCAAACCCGACATGCCCCCACCGAACAGCAGCATCGGCGTGGTGGCGTGGATGCGCGCGAACATGTTCTCCAGCTGGCTCAATACCTTGCTGACGCTGTTTGCGTTCTACCTGATTTATCTCGTGGTGCCACCGATCCTCAGTTGGGCGATTGTCGATGCCAACTGGGTCGGCACCACCCGCGCCGACTGCACCAAGGAGGGCGCCTGCTGGGTGTTCATTCAGCAGCGTTTCGGCCAGTTCATGTACGGCTATTACCCGACGGAACTGCGCTGGCGCGTCGACCTGACCGTGTGGCTGGCGGTGATCGGCGCGGCGCCATTGTTCATCTCGCGTGTGCCGCGTAAAGCGATCTACGGGCTGAGCTTCCTGGTGTTGTACCCGATCATTGCTTTCACCCTGCTGCACGGCGGTTTCGGTCTGACCCCGGTGGCGACCAGCCAGTGGGGCGGCCTGATGCTGACTCTGGTGATCGCCACAGTCGGTATTGCCGGTGCGTTGCCGCTGGGGATTGTGCTGGCGCTGGGTCGACGTTCGAACATGCCGGCGATTCGTGTGGTCTGCGTGACCTTTATCGAATTCTGGCGCGGCGTGCCGTTGATCACGGTGCTGTTCATGTCTTCGGTGATGCTGCCGCTGTTCCTGCCGGAAGGCATGAACTTCGACAAACTGCTGCGGGCACTGATCGGCGTGATCCTGTTCCAGTCGGCCTATGTCGCCGAAGTGGTGCGCGGCGGTCTGCAAGCGATTCCCAAAGGTCAGTACGAAGCGGCTGCGGCGATGGGCCTCGGTTACTGGCGCTCGATGGGCCTGGTGATTCTGCCGCAAGCCCTGAAGCTGGTGATTCCCGGCATCGTCAACACCTTCATTGCGCTGTTCAAGGACACCAGTCTGGTGATCATCATCGGCCTCTTTGACCTGCTCAACAGCGTCAAGCAAGCCGCTGCCGATCCGAAATGGCTGGGCATGGCCACCGAAGGCTACGTGTTCGCCGCCCTGGTGTTCTGGATTTTCTGTTTTGGTATGTCGCGCTATTCCATGCATCTGGAACGCAAGCTCGACACTGGCCACAAGCGTTAGGAGTTGTGTAAATGAGTGAAGCAATCAAAAAGCCTGCAGGTCCTGAAGGCATTATTCAGATGCAGGGCGTCAACAAGTGGTACGGCCAGTTCCACGTGCTCAAAGACATCAACCTCAACGTCAAACAGGGCGAGCGTATCGTCCTGTGCGGGCCGTCGGGTTCCGGCAAGTCGACCACGATTCGTTGCCTCAATCGTCTGGAAGAACACCAGCAGGGCCGCATCGTCGTCGACGGCGTGGAACTGACCAACGACCTCAAGCAGATCGAAGCGATCCGCCGCGAAGTCGGCATGGTGTTCCAGCACTTCAACCTGTTCCCGCACCTGACCATTTTGCAGAACTGCACCCTGGCACCGATGTGGGTACGCAAGATGCCCAAGCGCAAGGCCGAGGAAATCGCCATGCATTACCTGGAACGCGTACGCATTCCAGAGCAGGCGCATAAATTCCCGGGGCAATTGTCCGGCGGTCAGCAACAGCGTGTGGCAATCGCCCGTGCCCTGTGCATGAAGCCGAAAATCATGCTGTTCGATGAACCGACTTCAGCGCTCGATCCGGAGATGGTGAAGGAAGTACTCGACACCATGATCGGTCTGGCTGAAGACGGCATGACCATGCTTTGCGTGACTCACGAAATGGGCTTTGCCCGCACCGTGGCGAACCGTGTGATCTTCATGGACAAGGGCGAAATCGTTGAGCAGGCGGCGCCGAATGACTTCTTCGATAACCCGCAGAATGAGCGGACGAAGTTGTTCTTGAGTCAGATTTTGCATTGATGGTTTGTGTGTAAATCAAACCCGGCCTTGTGCCGGGTTTGTTTTTTTGTGGGTCAGGAAACGGTGAGGGTTTCGTGTTCCTTGTGTACGGTGTGCGTGAAACCTCGCAGGTCTGCGCCTTCAGCCAAGGTCTGGATATCGACGAGCATGTAGGGATGACGATCCAATAGACGCATCAGCAGCACCAATGCTTTGGGTGGAAGTAACTCGCCGCGTTCGTAGCGAGAGAATGCGTTATGCCCGCCACCAGAGAGCAGTTGCACCGTCTCTTTCTGCGTCAGGTGCAATTTGCGTCGAATACGTTTCATCTCGGCGCCGATCATTTGTCTGCCAGCGAGAACCAGCTCGTCACCGGCATCACAATAACGCTCAGCACTATCGGTGTCGAAATCCCATTCCACTTCACCGCACTTCTGGCACTCCCAACCAGATAAATCGTCTACTCGGCGCTCCATGCCTTTGACACTCAGGGTTTCTCCGCGACCCTGGAAATGCCTCATTCCCTCACGTGCACCGCAGCTGACACATTGCTGGGTTTTCATGGGTTTTTCTCCTTGAAGGAGATTACCGGTGGGCTGCCGCCGGGGCGGTAGGTCACCTTGATGTAAATCTCCTGATCTCGTGAATTGATGTGATACCCGTCTTGCCAGATTCGATGATCGTCATAAGTAGTCATCGATTTGTACAACATCCTGGTTTGTAGCTCGAAAACGATCTCTAGCATTTCGCTGAGGTTGAAGCCGAGCTTCTCCGCTGATTTGACCGAAGCTTTGGTGAAAGCTTTTTGACCTAACCGCCTCACCTCAGCCTTGATCACCGCCAGCTCATAATGGGGTGTGTTCTTTTCCATAAGAAACCAAAACCCTGTCCCTGAAATTACCCTTAAAGGGTAATTTTCACCAATCGATAATACCGCTTCATGTGTCTCCGATTGACCCTAGGTGGTTGCCGTCCTACACGGGTCTGACTAACATGTCAGAAAATTCATCCTATGATTGGATGAAAGGGCGAATCCTATGTCAGACATTTCTCCACTCATCAAACGATCCCTGGTCGATCAGGCCCTGGATCAACTTCGTCAGCGCATCAACAGCGGTGCCTGGCAGGTCGGCGAGCGATTGCCGACAGAACCCGAGCTCTGCGCCGAGTTGGGCATCAGCCGCAACACCGTGCGCGAAGCCATGCGCGTGCTGGCGTTTTCCGGACTGATCGAGATTCGTCAGGGCGATGGCAGTTACCTGCGCGCAGTGGTCGATCCGATGGATACCCTGAAAGCGCTGTCGCAATGCTCGCTGGAACAGGCACGGGAAACCCGCCACATCCTCGAAGTCGAGGCCATCGGCCTGGCGGCGTTACGTCGTACCGAAGAAGACCTCGTCGCATTGCGCGAGGCGCTCGGCACCAGCGGCAGTCACTACCACGGCGATCTCGACACCTACATTGCTTGCGATCTGGTGTTTCACCGCCGTTTGGTCGACGCCGCGCACAACCCGACCCTCAGCGAGCTGTATCGCTATTTCTCCAGCATCGTCGGCGCGCAATTGCGCCAGACCCTGAACATCGTCCCGCGCCGTCAGGAAGTGTTCGACCTGCACATCGCGTTGCTCGATGCGGTCGAGCAAAGCGACCCGGAACGGGCCAAAGCCCTGTCGAGGCAGTTGATCAATGAACCTTGAAACCGAAAAATCCATGTCCCGCAACGAGATATCCACAACCCCCAAGCGCACGGCAGAACTTGAAGAACTGCTGATCGACGCCGAGGCCGATGACGAACAAGTGCAACAAAGCCATCCGCTGGTGCGCCGGCCGTGGTTGTTGCTGCTGGGTCTGATTCTGGTGGCGCTGAATTTGCGCCCGGCGCTGTCGAGCATGGCGCCGCTGCTCAGCGACGTATCCAAAAGCCTCGGCTTGTCGGCGGCTCAGGCCGGTCTGCTGACCACGTTGCCGGTGCTTTGCCTCGGTTTGTTTGCACCCTTGGCGCCTATTCTGGCGCGACGTTTTGGCGCTGAGCGGGTGGTGCTGGGGATTTTGTTGGCGTTGGCCGGCGGTATCATTTTGCGCAGCAACTTCGGTGAGATCGGCTTGTTCGCCGGCAGCGTATTGGGTGGCGCGAGCATCGGCATCATCGGTGTTCTGTTGCCGGGAATCGTCAAGCGCGACTTCGCCAAACACGCCGGCACTATGACGGGCGTCTACACCATGGCGTTGTGTCTGGGCGCGGCGATGGCGGCCGGTTCCAGCGTGCCGTTGAGTGAGCATTTTGGTGGGAGTTGGTCGATGGGCCTGGGCTTCTGGGTGATTCCGGCATTGGTTGCAGCGGTGTTCTGGCTGCCGCAAGTCGGGCAGAAACATGGCGCGCACAATGTCGCCTATCGCGTGCGCGGTCTGCTGCGTGATCCGCTGGCCTGGCAGGTGACCTTGTACATGGGCCTGCAATCGTCGCTGGCCTACATCGTCTTCGGCTGGTTGCCGTCGATTCTGATTGGGCGTGGACTGACACCGACTCAGGCCGGTCTGGTGTTGTCCGGTTCGGTGATCATTCAACTGGCCAGCTCGTTGGCCGCGCCATGGCTGGCCACGCGTGGCAAGGATCAGCGTCTGGCAATCGTTGTGGTTATGGCACTGACCCTCGGCGGTCTGTTCGGTTGCCTGTATGCGCCGATCGAAGGCCTGTGGGGCTGGGCGATTCTGCTGGGTCTGGGGCAGGGCGGTACGTTCAGTCTGGCGTTGACGCTGATCGTGCTGCGCTCGCGGGATTCCCATGTCGCGGCGAACCTGTCGAGCATGTCTCAGGGCTTCGGTTACACCCTCGCGTCCATGGGGCCGTTTGCGGTCGGCGTGGTGCATGACTGGACCGGCGGTTGGAATGCGGTGGGCTGGATCTTTGGCATCATCGGTACTGGTGCGATCATCGCCGGGCTTGGCGCCGGGCGTGCGCTGTACGTGCAAGTGCAAAGCGAAAAAATCTGAATGCACTGATTTTAAATGTGGGAGCGAGCCTGCTCGCGAAGGCGATTTTACATTCAATATCTGTGTCGACTGACACGCCGCTTTCGCGAGCAGGCTCGCTCCCACATGGGTTTTGCGTGCTGCAGGTATTCGGTGTGCGAATGCCGATAGTGTTTCTGCGCATTGCAGATTATCGTGCTGGCAATCTGTACCTATTTTGGAGATTGCCCATGAGCGAAGCCCACGCCGCGTTGATCACCCGCTTCTACCAGGCCTTCCAGCGCCTCGATGCCGAAGCCATGGCCGCCTGCTACACCGATGACGTAGTGTTCAGCGATCCGGCCTTCGGTGAACTGCGCGGGCGCGATGCCGGCGACATGTGGCGCATGCTCACCACTCGCGCCAAGGACTTCTCCCTGACCTTCGACAACGTCCGCGCCGATGAGCGCAGCGGCGGCGCGCATTGGGTCGCGACCTACCTGTTCAGCCAGACCGGCAACGTCGTGGTCAACGATATCCAGGCCCGCTTCGTGTTCCGTGACGGCAAGATCTGCGAGCACCACGATCACTTCGACCTGTGGCGCTGGTCGCGTCAGGCGCTGGGTTTCAAGGGCCTGCTGCTGGGCTGGACGCCGTTGGTGCGCAACGCCGTGCGTGCACAGGCATTGAAGGGACTGAAGGCATTTCAGGCCGGTCGCTGATAAGATCGCCGCCTGTTTCCTACACGTCTTGATCCCGAAGTGACCAGTCTTAGCGAAAAATCTGTCGATGTCGCCGAACCGGTGAGCAAGTCCTGGTTCGTCTACCTCGTTCGCGCCGCCAATGGTTCGTTGTACTGCGGGATCAGCGATGATCCGGTGCGCCGTTTCGCCAAGCATCAAAGCGGCAAAGGCGCGCGGTTCTTCCTCTCCAGCCCGGCAATGGCGCTGGTCTATACCGAGTTGTGTCGCGATAAAAGCGATGCGCTGCGCCAGGAGCGGCTGATCAAAAAGCTGCGCAAGAGCGCCAAGGAATGTCTGGTCGCGTCTTATCAGTCTGACTGATTGCAACAAAAGACGAGTTCGAGCGCATCAAGAACATCACGCGCAATGACGTGATCGCGGCGTGGCGAATGAACGCAGCGCTGGGGGGGATGCCAGAGAATGCGGCGGGGTTTGGTGATATCGAGAAAATAGATCGGGTTTATATAAATAATTAGATACGACCGATTAGCCAGTTGTTCAAGCAGATGAACAGATCTCTGCGACATGACAGGCAAATTTATTGGTCGGATTTATAGTAAATCAATTATATTAATAGAAATTTAAATCGCAAAATCAACTAAAGACCTGTCAGGTTTGACAGTGGTTTTGATCTTCTTTTAATGACAGGCTAAAGGCTCCAGTCTTACCAATACTAAGACTTTAATTTAACTGGCTAGTGCTTAGGAGCTTCAAAATGTCGAAGACAGCAGAGTTTCCGATCGTGAAAACAGTTGATACGGAGGTGTCCGTTAGGGATAAGTTTGCGAAAGACTATGGGGTGTCTACTCCAATAGTTGAGGTTCGTCTCGACTGGGCGCGAAACATGGCCACGGTTGTTTATGATGATATTCAGCTTAGCGCGCGTGGAGTTGGAACTTACAGCGCGTCCTCAATAGAAAAAACGACAACTATCAAAAGATGATTGTATTCTTGTCTTTTAGTGTTGGTTTGTCGGTGGGTGCAGAGTTTGCATTTATCAATTAGCGTGTGCTGCTGTTTTTAAAGGCTTTAGGGGTAAGTTGACGAGGAGTGGATTTAATGGTGTTAGAATTTAGGTTTGGTCACGTCTGAGTCGGTCTAAATGATGGTGAACTGCAAAGCCTGTGATGAGAAAGGTCGGATTGTTTCTCGAGAAGAGCTTTCATTGGAGTTCGCTCGACTTTACTGTCAGTGCGGTTCGACTGCATGTGGGCATACTTGGGTCACTAATCTTACATTTTTACGCACACACTCAATCCGCCTGCTCAAGCAGTTGATCGCCTACTGTTCGACCGACTACGAGCTTTACCACGCGAAAAAACAACATGATTTATTTGAGCAACTTAGGTCTTTACTATAGTGGCGAGAGTACACCTCTCGCCACTAATTTCATTTACTCAGTGGGTACTAATTTATCCACAACCTGATTGACTGCCATCTCGGCCACCATGACGATTTGCGCTATGCCTTGCAGTGTTTTACGGCGGGGCCCTTCTAACTGGCCGGCAAAATCATTGAGCATCACACTCGCCGATCCCAAGGTTTCGCACGCGTCGACCAACAGGGATTCGGCGTCCGATTGCGGGTTGGCCATGTAGAGGCGGTTGGGTTGATAGGGGGTGTCCATGATCCGGGCCGTGGGTGGACCTAAATAATGGTCGAGTGCGCGTTCGGCGGCTTCGTTGAGTTTTCTCGAATCGGGGGATTCGTATGGCGACGTCGGATGGGTGATGGTTGCCGAGTCTATGACCGGTGGGTTTGGCGTTACTTTAAACATGGTGACTAACCTCTTTGAGGCCGCAAGCCCTAAGCCGCTAAGCGAAAGGGTGGCGGCTATGCGCAAGTTAGCGGACCGGTAGTCACCAAAACCCGGCGCACCCGAAGGTGCCATGCGCACAGCCACCATCAAGTGCAGGCGAATGCCCGACTGGATAGACATGTGCAACCGTAGTGACTAGCTGAGCCGCTAAGCTCGATCACTGGAAATCAGTGACGGTTCCAAGTTACGCAGCCAGTCCAAGGCGCACAAGCCGGCGGATTCTGGCGTACGCGTAGGCAGCGGCGCAAGAATTTGTGGGCCTTTGCGCGTAACACTGAGTGTCTTTAAACGAATTATAAAAATAGCGTGTAATTACCGACGAGTTCCAAGACTTTATCTGTCAGGCAATGCCCTGATGCCATGTCTCGGTACCGCGATCACGGCAGAGCTCTTATCAATCTGACTGATCAGTTCCCATCAGGCAGATCTGTAGGCTGCTAAGCAAATGCACGCTAAGCTGCTGGCTCACTATCTGAGCGGCGGAGCCGAGCATGTCCGAGTTGATTCTGCATCATTACCCGACCTCTCCATTTGCCGAGAAGGCCCGCCTGCTGCTGGGCTTCAAAGGCTTGTCGTGGCGCTCGGTGCATATTTCGCCGGTGATGCCGAAACCGGATCTGACCGCCCTGACCGGTGGCTATCGCAAGACCCCGGTGCTGCAGATTGGCGCTGATATCTATTGCGACACCTCGCTGATCGCCCGTCGTCTGGAGCAGGAAAAGGCGTTGCCGGCGTTCTTCCCCGAAGGTCAGGAGTTTACCGCCGCCAGTTTTGCCACATGGGCTGACTCGGTGGTGTTTCAACATGCGGTGAGCCTGGTGTTTCAACCGGAATCGGTGGCGGTGCGCTTCGCCAAGTTGCCGCCGGAAGCGATCAAAGCTTTTATTGCCGACCGCGCTGGTCTGTTCAGTGGTGGCAGCGCCACGCGTTTGTCTGCTGAACAAGCCAAGCACCAGTGGCCGACGATCATGGCGCGGCTGGAGCAGCAGTTGCAGCGCGAGCAGGGCGACTTCCTGTTCGGCGAACCGTCGATTGCCGACTTTGCACTGGCGCATCCCATGTGGTTCCTGAAAGCGACTCACGTCACTGCACCGCTGGTGGATGAGTATCCGGCGGTTGCAGCCTGGTTGGGCCGAGTGCTGGGCTTTGGCCATGGCGCGGCGAGCGCGATGACCTCGGAAGAAGCGCTGGAGGTGGCACGCAACGCGACACCGGCGGCATTGCCGGATGAGCAGTTCGTAGATCCGAACGGCTTCAAGGCTGGGCAGCAGGTGGCGATCGCCGCGACCGATTACGGAGTTGATCCGGTGGTGGGTGAGTTGCTGTTTGCCGGTAGCGAAGAGTTGATCATTCGTCGCGAAGACGAGCGTGGCGGCGTGGTGCATGTGCACTTTCCGCGTTTTGGTTTCCGTATCGAAGCCCGCTAAAGCTCCATTGTGGGAGCGAGCCTGCTCGCGAAAGCGGTATGTCGGACAACAACAGTGTTGAATGATCAGCCGTCTTCGCGAGCAGGCTCGCTCCCACATTGGTTACTTCAGGGCGGCGAGGATTTCGTCCGGGTCAAATCCGCGAATCAACGTACCGTTCACATCAATCAACGGAATCCCGCGCCCACCCAATGCCTCGTACGCCTTGCGCGCCTCGGCATCCTTCTCGATGTCGAACTCCTGGAAGGGAATCCCCTTGCTGTCGAGAAAACGTTTGGTCTGCTTGCAGTAGCCGCACCAGTCGGTGGCGTAGAGCACGACGTTGGCTTGGGCCCGCGTCTGCTCTGCAACCATCTGCGACGGATTGAACACCCGCTCGATCTTGCCCCAGTTCTGATAGACCACGAC
This sequence comes from Pseudomonas sp. P108, assembly GCF_032613195.1. Lineage (NCBI taxonomy): Bacteria > Pseudomonadati > Pseudomonadota > Gammaproteobacteria > Pseudomonadales > Pseudomonadaceae > Pseudomonas > Pseudomonas sp. P108. Next base: position 1,236,179 of record NZ_CP126691.1, read on the forward strand.
CACCAGCAGAACCAGCGCAACCTTCTTCAGCACTTTGCCGAGCATCAGTTACGGCGCTTCAGCTGATCGGTGAGCGACGTTGGCAGGCCTTTGATCACCAGCGTGCCCGCCTCTTCGTCGTACTCGATCTTCGAACCCAGCAGATGCGCTTCAAAGCTGATCGACAGGCCTTCGGCGCGCCCGGTGAAGCGGCGGAATTGATTCAGGGTGCGTTTGTCCGCCGGAATCTCGGGCGACAGGCCGTAATCCTTGTTGCGGATGTGATCGTAGAAGGCTTTCGGGCGTTCTTCGTCGATCAGCTCGGACAACTCTTCCAGACCCATCGGTTCGCCGAGTTTGGCCTGGCTGCTGGCGTAATCGACCAGGGTTTTGGTCTTCTCGCGAGCGGATTCTTCCGGCAGGTCTTCGCTCTCGACGAAGTCGCTGAACGCTTTGAGCAGCGTGCGCGTCTCGCCCGGGCCGTCGACACCTTCCTGGCAGCCAATGAAGTCGCGGAAGTATTCCGACACCTTCTTACCGTTCTTGCCCTTGATGAACGAGATGTACTGCTTGGACTGCTTGTTGTTCTGCCACTCGGAGACGTTGATCCGCGCCGCCAGGTGCAGTTGGCCGAGGTCGAGGTGGCGCGACGGGGTCACGTCCAGCTCATCGGTCACCGCCACGCCTTCGCTATGGTGCAGCAGGGCGATGGCCAGGTAGTCGGTCATGCCTTGCTGATAGTGGGCGAACAGTACATGGCCGCCGACCGACAGGTTCGATTCTTCCATCAACTTTTGCAGGTGCTCGACCGCGACCTTGCTGAACGCGGTGAAGTCCTTGCCGCCTTCCATGTATTCCTTCAGCCAGCCGCTGAAGGGGAATGCACCGGATTCCGGGTGGAACAGACCCCAGGCTTTGCCCTGTTTGGCGTTATAGTTCTCGTTGAGGTCGGCGAGCATGTTCTCGATGGCTGCAGACTCGGCCAGTTCCGTGTCACGGGCGTGCAGAACTGCGGGTGTGCCGTCGGGTTTTTTGTCGATCAGGTGGACGATGCAATGACGGATCGGCATGGGCTTCTCGGCTGTTGGAAGGGAGGAGGGCAGGCTCCCCCGAAAAAGCGCCCAGTGTACCGCAACCACTGGTTTTGGCGCGGGTTGTAGGGCAAAACCGGGGCGCGCACTGACGCATATGCAGTTTTTTACCGATTTAGCGCAATAAAGCTGACCAAATGGGTAGCTAGAGGCGGATATTTCCCCGTCTCTGTGCTAGTTTTGCCCGGTCTTACGCGAAGTCACTGCGTTAAGCGTGCAATCAGCATTTGTCAGGTCGAACCAAACCCTGATTTCGGTATCTATAACCCGACTCGTCGTGGTTATCGCCGAGGGTGCCAGATCCAGAAGATCGGGCTCGATGGCTGACACTGCACTCTGCAATCCATATGAATTTGATAGGGAAGGAACACTACATGGCTCTTACTAAAGACCAACTGATCGCCGACATCGCTGAAGCTATCGACGCGCCGAAAACCACCGCGCGTAACGCTCTGGACCAACTGGGCCAAATCGTTGCCGATCAGCTGGAAAACGGCGGCGAAATCACCTTGCCAGGTATCGGCAAGCTGAAAGTGACCGAGCGTCCTGCCCGCACTGGCCGTAACCCTTCGACTGGCGCTGCCATCGAAATCCCTGCGAAGAAAGTGATCAAGCTGGTTGTGGCCAAAGGCCTGACCGACGCTGTGAACAAGTAAGACGCAGCGATAAAAAAACCGTGCTCCGGAGTGATCCGGGCACGGTTTTTTTGTGTCTGCGATTTGGTGGCTGAATCGCAGGGCCAGTGTGGGAGCGAGCCTGCTCGCGAATGCAGTGGTTCAGTCTCCTTCAATACCGACTGACCTACCGCTTTCGCGAGCAGGCTCGCTCCCACAGGTGAATCTGTTGTGTGTCAGCGAACCCAGCGTTCGCGGCGCCAGATCTGCTGCTCGGACTTGGTCTGGAAGGTCCAGGCGACGAAACGGCTTTGCTTCTGACCTTGGGACATCTCCACCACTTGGCTTTCCAGCACGCCAGCCTTTTTCAGTGCGGTTTCGATGGCGGGCAGGTTCGAGGCTTTCGACACCAGCGTGCTGAACCACAGCACCTTATGCTGGAAGTTCGCGCTCTCAGCGATCAGTTGCGTCACGAAGCGCGCTTCACCGCCCTCACACCACAGCTCGGCCGATTGGCCACCGAAGTTCAGCACCGGCAGTTTGCGTTTCGGGTCGGCCTTGCCCAGTGCACGCCATTTGCGCTCGCTGCCCTTGGTCGCTTCGTCCATCGAAGCGTGGAAAGGCGGGTTGCACATGGTCAGGTCAAAGCGCTCACCCGGTTCCAGCAAGCCGATCAGGATGTGCTTGCGGTTTTCCTGCTGGCGCAACTGGATGACCTTGCTCAGATCGTTGGACTGAACGATGGCTCGGGCGGCAGCCACGGCCGTCGGGTCGATCTCCGAACCGAGGAAGTGCCAGCGGTATTCGCTATTGCCGATCAGCGGATACACGCAGTTGGCGCCCATGCCGATGTCCAGCACATTGACGATCGCGCCGCGTGGGACCTTGCCGTCGTTCATGCTGGCCAGCAAATCCGCAAGGAAGTGCACGTAATCGGCACGGCCCGGCACTGGCGGGCAGAGGTAGTCCGCCGGAATGTCCCAATGCTGAATGCCATAAAACGACTTGAGCAGCGCCCGGTTGAACACGCGCACCGCATCGGGACTGGCGAAGTCGATGCTTTCCTTGCCGTACGGGTTGGTGATCACGAACTTCGCCAGTTCCGGCGTGGTCTTGATCAGCGCCGGGAAGTCGTAACGACCCTGATGGCGATTGCGCGGGTGCAGGCTGGCCTTTTCACGCGGCTCGGCGGTCTTGGCCGGGGTCGCGGTGTCAGGCTTCTTGCGCGCAGGTTTGGGTGTGCGGGGGGCGTTCATGGGCGTGGTCGATTCGGGTATGGCTGAAAGTGGCGGGTATTGTCCCACATCTAATAACAAGCCAGTCCGTAATGTTGGTGGATGTTCTTTTATATAGCTAAATCATATGAATAACTGTCATTTCTGACAGTTGTAAGGCGCTTTCGCTCCTTGTTTACTGAATTTGCACAAACCAGTGCAAATAAAATCCAATGACACAAGGAAGCCATCATGACTGGCGCAATCACATTTCCGGATGCAGATCTCGACGTTGACCCTAATCAGCCATATCTCAATTGCAACTCGAATCCCATGCAGGGATTAAAAGTTGCAATCGGCCCCCTCAGAGATGTACAGGTCGGCGCGGTATTGAATATTTCCTGGGAGGGGTTCGAAGACAAAGAGTCAACGAAACCTGTTAAGGGAACATTGAATTCCGTGACTCATTTCGTAACCGAAGATGATCGCGAGAAAGGATTTGTCGTGAAGATAGGCGATTATTTTCAGCACCTGAAACCTATCCGGAGTGGCTGGGGGAAGGCCTCCTATACGATTAATGGTGCTGGAATTATTGACGCAAGTCTTAGGGTTTACTTGATATACCCGTCAGGTGATTTCTGTGATGAGGTAACAGATTGAGAAAGAAGCAGGCCATCAGGCCTGATGCCGATCAGTTAAGCCTCTTTGCTTGACCTTTGGCCGCAAGAAATCAAAATCCGATGCCTGTAACCGGCATTGGATTTTTTTATGCGTCTCGCTCGGGCATTGGAACTGACCCACAACATCGCCTCTACCCCTAGCGCCATTGAGGGGTGGATTCTTTGCTCGATCCTGCACTGGTCGAGCAGGCACTGGAACAGGCCGGCTTAGCAACCCTGCGCAAGCGGCGGTTGCCCTTGGAAAGGCACTGAGCGGCATTGGCTGATGCCGTTACGCAAAGGGACGCAGTACGAAGTTATTCAGCGTTTGGGACGTCAGGATGCGGTGGTCTCGTTAAGCAATTCGCCGCAGGCCCGCAAGCAATGGCCGGGATTACCAGAACGCCTGACCGCAAGACTCCTGAGCAAAACCGTCAAGGGCAAGGTCTGTCAGATTTTGACGTCGATGGCCGATCCGCTGCATTTCCCATCCGATGGGCGTCTCCGTCGACCGCTCCGGGAACATTGCCAATAATTTTGGCCGAACGGCATGCTTCAGCGCCGCACTACGTGCTGCCGCATCGACGTGAGGAGCGCGCATATCCTCGGGCGATTCGGCTGAAATCACCGAAGTATCCGATCAAAAAAAATGCCAGTCAGCTTAACTGACTGGCATTAGGCCTTTGTAGCCGCCCTTTTTAAAGCGATTTGCCGTTACAGGCTGGCAATCCGCGCGTGTTGCTCGGCCAGTTTGCCCAGGGCTTGTTCAGCCTCGGCCAGTTTGGCGCGTTCCTTCTCGATGACTTCGGCCGGGGCCTTGTCGACGAAACCGGCATTGGACAGTTTGCCGCCAACCCGCTGGACCTCGCCCTGCAGACGCAGGATTTCCTTGTCCAGGCGTGCCAGCTCGGCGCCCTTGTCGATCAGACCGGCCATCGGCACCAGCACTTCCATCTCGCCAACCAGCGCGGTGGCGGACAGCGGTGCTTCTTCACCAGCCTGTAGAACGGTGATCGATTCCAGACGCGCCAGTTTCTTCAGCAGCGCTTCGTTCTCGGTCAGGCGGCGCTGGTCTTCAGCGCTGACGTTCTTCAGGTAGATCGGCAGTGGCTTGCCCGGGCCGATGTTCATTTCGCCACGGATGTTACGTGTGCCGAGCATCAGTTCCTTGAGCCATTCAATGTCGTCTTCGGCGGCCGGATCGATGCGCTCTTCGTTGGCCACTGGCCACGCTTGCAGCATGATCGTCTTGCCCTGAATGCCGGCCAGTGGCGCGATGCGCTGCCAGATTTCTTCAGTGATGAACGGCATGAATGGATGCGCCAGACGCAAGGCGACTTCCAGTACGCGAACGAGCGTGCGACGGGTGCCGCGCTGACGTTCAACCGGTGCGTTCTCGTCCCACAGCACAGGCTTGGACAGTTCTAGGTACCAGTCGCAGTACTGGTTCCAGATGAACTCGTACAGCGCTTGCGCGGCGAGGTCGAAACGGAACTGATCCAGCTGACGGGTCACTTCGGCTTCGGTGCGTTGCAGTTGCGAGATGATCCAGCGATCTGCCAGCGACAGCTCGTAGGCTTCGCCGTTCTGGCCGCAGTCTTCGCCCTTGTCCAGAACATAACGCGCGGCGTTCCAGATCTTGTTGCAGAAGTTGCGATAGCCTTCAACACGGCCCATGTCGAATTTGATGTCGCGACCGGTCGAGGCCAGCGAGCAGAAGGTGAAGCGCAGGGCGTCGGTGCCGTAGCTGGCGATGCCATCGGCGAACTCGTCGCGGGTCTGCTTCTCGATCTTCTTCGCCAGTTTCGGCTGCATCAGGCCGGAGGTGCGCTTCTGCACCAGGTCTTCCAGCTCGATACCGTCGATGATGTCCAGCGGGTCCAGGACGTTGCCCTTGGACTTGGACATCTTCTGGCCCTGGCCATCACGCACCAGACCGTGCACATAAACGGTCTTGAACGGAACTTGCGGCGTGCCGTCTTCGTTCTTGATCAGGTGCATGGTCAGCATGATCATCCGGGCAACCCAGAAGAAAATGATGTCGAAGCCCGTCACCAGCACGTCGGTGGAGTGGAATTTCTTCAGGAACTCGGTCTGCTCAGGCCAGCCCAGGGTGGAGAACGTCCACAGACCAGAACTGAACCAGGTGTCGAGTACGTCGTTGTCCTGTTGCAGTGCAACGTCCGGACCCAGGTTGTGCTTGGCACGCACTTCTGCTTCGTCGCGACCTACATAGACCTTGCCCGACTCGTCGTACCAGGCTGGAATCCGGTGGCCCCACCACAGCTGGCGGCTGATGCACCAGTCCTGAATGTCACGCATCCACGAGAAGTACATGTTTTCGTACTGCTTCGGTACGAACTGGATACGGCCGTCTTCAACGGCAGCAATCGCAGGCTCGGCCAAAGGCTTGGTCGACACGTACCACTGGTCGGTCAACCACGGCTCGATGATGGTGCCGGAGCGGTCGCCTTTCGGTACTTTCAGGCCGTGGTCGTTGACGCTGACCAGCAGGCCGGCGGCGTCGAACGCAGCAACGATTTGCTTACGCGCTTCAAAACGCTCAAGACCGGCGTATTCAGCCGGAATCGCGCCGTCGATGCTGTCGTTCAGCGTGCCATCAAGGTTGAACACCTGCGCTGCCGGCAGCACGTTGGCATTCTTGTCGAAGATATTCAGCAGCGGCAGGTTGTGGCGCTTGCCGACTTCGTAGTCGTTGAAATCGTGGGCCGGGGTGATTTTCACGCAACCGGTGCCGAATTCAGGATCGCAGTAATCGTCGGCGATGATCGGGATGCGGCGGCCAACCAGTGGCAGCTCGACAAACTTGCCGATCAGGGCCTGGTAGCGCTCGTCGTTCGGGTTCACCGCAACGGCGGAGTCGCCGAGCATGGTTTCTGGACGGGTGGTCGCGACAATCAGGAAATCGTTGCCATCAGCGGTTTTCGCGCCGTCGGCCAACGGGTACTTCAGGTTCCACAGGAAACCTTTCTCGTCGTGGTTTTCCACTTCGAGGTCGGAAATCGCCGTGTGCAGTTTGGTGTCCCAGTTGACCAGGCGCTTGCCGCGATAGATCAGGCCGTCTTCGTGCAGGCGTACGAAGGCTTCTTTAACCGCTTCCGAGAGGCCGTCGTCCATGGTGAAGCGCTCGCGGCTCCAGTCAACGGACGAGCCGAGGCGGCGGATCTGACGGCTGATGTTGCCGCCGGACTGATCCTTCCACTCCCAGACTTTCTCGAGGAATTTTTCACGGCCCAGATCATGGCGATTCTGGCCCTGGGCTTCGAGTTGACGCTCCACCAGCATCTGCGTGGCGATACCGGCGTGGTCGGTGCCCGGCTGCCACAGGGTGTTACGACCCTGCATGCGGCGGAAACGGATCAGGGCGTCCATGATCGCGTTGTTGAAACCGTGACCCATGTGCAGGCTGCCGGTGACGTTCGGCGGCGGGATCATGATGGTGTAGGAGTCGCCCGCGCCTTGCGGGGCGAAGTAGTTCTCGGACTCCCAGGTGTTGTACCAGGAAGTTTCAATGGCGTGCGGCTGGTAGGTCTTATCCATGCGCGGCGGGACCCTATTGGCATTAATTCAGGAAAAGCCGACGAGTATAGCGGGGCATGGGGCCGAGGGCGAGCGGGGCGGGCCCGGAGGGGAGCTAAATGTAGGAGCTGCCGAAGGCTGCAATCCCTTGACTTCGGTTTTTAAAAACAAGATCAAAAGATCGCAGCCTGCGGCAGCTCCTACACGGGGCGCGTTATTCGTACTGGCTGAGGAGCCGTTCCATGCGCGCATCGAGACGGCGTTTGATTTCGGTTTCGATGTGCGGCGCGAAGTCGTCGATCACGTCTTGCATGATCAATTGCGCAGCGGCGCGCAGTTCGCTGTCGAGGTGGAGCAGGGCGTCCGGGCCTTTATCCACAGGTGCCGCCGGTTGTACGGCGGGTGCCGGAGCTGGCGCGGGTGGTGGTTCGACAGTGGCCGGCTCGTTGCCAACCGAATCGAACAACATCGGAATCTGTTCCTGTTCGCCGTCATCGACCGTATCGGTCAGCAGTGGCGGTTGCAGGTTGTCGTCGCCGAGCAACTGGCGGATCGATTCGAGATCGTCCAGCAGATGTGCGGACTTTTGCTGCGGTTTCGGAGTGTCCATTGGAATGCTCAGAGTCGCTGTAAACGGTGATCTTGCAGAGGATAGCCCTGTTCGCGGTAGAAACGGAAACTCTCCCGCGCGGCCGCTCGAATCGTCGGTTCTTCCACCACCACTTCCGCCACTCGGGCGAATTTGCTGGCGAAGCCCGGGACTTTCAGGTCGAGATTGACCAGCAAATCCTGATGCTGACCGCAGTCCTCACCCAATCCCAACACAATCAAACCGTCCGGTTCGCTGTCGGCCGGGCCATGCGGCACGAAGGTTTCGCCCTTGAATGCCCACAGGCGCGCATCAAGATCGTCACGCTGAGCCGCGTCGCTGCAATGCAGGTAGATGCGGTGGCCCATGCGCCAGGCTTTCTCGGTGAGCTTGCAGGCAAAGTCCAGACGAGCCGAAGGGTCGGCGCTGGGCAGGATATAGAAGTCGACTTTGGTCATTGCGGTTCCAGAGCAGCAAGCGGCGTCACCCGAAAGTGACGCCGCCCGTCAGCGGGTTCAGGCTTTGGCGCGATCCAGCAGGTACTGGGTCAGCAGAGGCACCGGACGGCCGGTTGCACCTTTGTCCTTGCCGCCGCTGGTCCATGCGGTGCCCGCGATGTCCAGGTGCGCCCAGTTGAGGTTCTTGGTGAAGCGCGACAGGAAGCATGCAGCCGTAATGGTGCCGGCTTTCGGCCCGCCAATGTTGGCGATGTCGGCGAACGGGCTGTCCAGTTGCTCTTGGTACTCGTCGAACAGCGGCAGTTGCCAGGCGCGGTCGTCAGCGGCTTTGCCGGCGCTGAGCAGTTGGCCGATCAGTTCGTCGTTGTTGCCCAGCAGGCCCGAAGTGTGGGCGCCCAAGGCAACGACGCAAGCGCCGGTCAGGGTGGCAATGTCGATCACTGCCTGCGGCTTGAATCGCTCGGAATAGGTCAGCGCGTCGCACAGCACCAGACGGCCTTCGGCGTCGGTGTTGAGGATTTCCACGGTCTGGCCGCTCATGGTGGTGACGATGTCGCCCGGACGGGTTGCATTGCCGCTCGGCATGTTCTCGGCGCAGGCGAGGATGCACACCAGGTTGATCGGCAGTTTCAGTTCAAGTACGGCACGCAGGGTACCGAACACGGACGCCGCGCCGCCCATGTCGTACTTCATTTCGTCCATGCCGGCGCCTGGTTTCAGGCTGATGCCGCCAGTGTCGAAGGTGATGCCTTTGCCGACGAGGGCGTACGGCTTCTCGGATTTCTTGCCACCGTTGTATTGCATGACGATCAGGCGCGGCGGTTGCTCGCTGCCTTGGCCGACGGCGTAGAACGAGCCCATACCGAGGGATTTGATCTTCTTCTCGTCGAGGACTTCGACTTTCAGATCCTTGAATTCTTTGCCCAGATTCTTGGCTTGTTCACCGAGGAACGTCGGGTGGCAGATGTTCGGCGGCAGGTTGCCCAGGTCGCGGGTGAAGGCCATGCCATTGGCGATCGCGGTCGCGTGGTTCACGGCGCGCTGCACTTCGGCTTGCGCGGCCTTGATGGTCAGCAGGGTGATTTTCTTCAGCGCGCGCGGTTCGGCTTTCTGGCTCTTGAACTGGTCGAAGGTGTATTCGCCGTCGACCAGAGTTTCCGCCAGCAGGCGGGTTTTGCCGTAGCTGTCACGGTTTTTGACAATAACTTCATCCAGCGCCAGCACGGCGTCGCTGCCACCCAGACCCTTGAGGGTGTTGAGGATGCCGGCAACGATTTTGCGGAACGGACGGTCGCCCAGTTCTTCATCCTTGCCCACGCCGACCAGCAGCACGCGCTCGGCTTTGAGGTTCGGCAGGCTGTGCAGCAACAGGCTTTGACCGACTTTGCCGGCCAGATCGCCACGCTTGAGCACGGCGCTGATCGCGCCACCGCTGAGTTCGTCGACCTGTTTGGCGGCGACGCCGAGTTTGCGGCCTTCGCCGACGGCAACCACCAGGGTGGCGGTTTTCAACGTTTCTGGGCTAACGCTTTTTACAACCAGTTCCATGTCCGGATCCCTGAATGAATGGTCAACACGCAGGCGTTCGACGGTGTCCGCAGTCGCCTGCTTATAGATAGAAGAGGCGCAGGCCAAAGCCTGCGACAAGGGCCGCAGTTTGAACCTCGCTCCCCGCGCCTGACAACCCTAGGGGGCGTTCTCAATTAGTTTCCACGCCGCGTTGTCGCCTTAAAGCCAGCCAGGCAAGGCGCAGGCCGCTGGGAATGGTTGTTCCCTTTCCAAGGCCTGCAACGCAGACTGGCCGGCTTTAAGGCACAACCCGAAGGGCCGGGCCTGCTGTTGTGCAGGGCTGCGTTGCTCGAAGCTTATTTGGAATGACCAAACCACGCTTCTCGCGCCTTGCCCTGCACAACAGCAGACCCGGCGCGGTGTGAAAACTAATTGAGAACGCCCCCTAGGTTGTACGATCTGCAAAGGATTACAACGATGGATGAGTGTGCGCAGTGACAGGCGCCCCCAATCACAGGATAATGCCGCATCTTTTTTCGACGGCTCTGCGTTGCGGGCCGGTCGATGTGTTTGCTTGTTTGGCCGCCTTAGCCTGACAACCCTGGAGTGTCTGGTTTGATCGTCTTCCGTTATCTGTCCCGCGAAGTCCTGTTGACCCTCAGCGCCGTGAGTGCCGTGCTGCTGGTCATCATCATGAGCGGTCGCTTCATCAAATACCTGGCGCAGGCCGCTGCCGGCCAGCTCGATCCGGGCTCGTTGTTCCTGATCATGGGCTTTCGTCTGCCGGGTTTCCTGCAACTGATTCTGCCGCTGGGCCTGTTTCTCGGCATCCTGCTGGCGTATGGTCGCCTGTATCTTGAAAGCGAAATGACCGTGCTGTCGGCCACCGGCATGAGCCAGCAGAAGCTGTTTCGCATGACCCTGTTTCCGGCGACGCTGGTTGCATTGGTCGTGGCATGGCTGAGCCTGGGCCTGGCCCCGCAAGGCGCCAATCAGTTTCAGTTACTCCTGAACAAGCAGGATGCACTGACTGAATTCGATACCCTTGAACCGGGGCGTTTCCAGGCCCTGCGTGACGGCACTCGGGTGACTTACACCGAAACCCTGAGCGACGATCGCGTCAATCTGGGCAGTGTATTCATTTCGCAGAAGAACCTCGGAGCCGATCAAAAGGATCGCGGGATTTCCGTGCTGGTGGCCGAAAGTGGTCGCCAGGAAGTGCGCCCCGACGGCAACCGCTATCTGATCCTCGATAACGGCTACCGCTACGACGGCAGCCCGGGTCAGGCCGATTACCGTGCCATTCATTACGAAACCTACGGCGTGCTGCTGCCCAAGCCGGACGTCAGCGAAGAAGTCACCGACCGTGACGCCATGCCGACCTCGTCTCTGCTGGGCAGCGATGACATCCGCTCCAAAACCGAACTGCAATGGCGTTTGTCCCTGCCGCTGCTGGTGTTTATCGTGACCCTGATGGCGGTGCCGCTGTCGCGAGTCAATCCGCGCCAAGGGCGTTTCCTCAAGCTGCTGCCGGCGATTCTTCTTTATATGGCTTATCTGACCATCCTGATTGCCGCGCGCGGCGCCCTTGAAAAAGGCAAGATTCCACCGGCCCTTGGCCTGTGGTGGGTGCACGCGATCTTCCTGTTCATCGGTCTCGGCCTGCTCTATTGGGAGCCGCTGCGTCTGAAAATGGCCAGCCGTCGCGCCGCTGCGCTGGAGGTGGCCCGTGGTTAAACTCGACCGCTACATCGGCAGCAGCGTGTTCATGGCGATCATCGCCGTGCTGGCAATCATCCTCGGTCTGGCAACGCTTTTCGCGTTCATCGATGAGATGGGTGATGTCAGCGACACCTACACCCTCGTTGATGTTCTCAGCTTCGTGTTGCTGACCGCGCCACGCCGTCTCTACGAAATGTTGCCAATGGCCGCGTTGATCGGTTGCCTGATCGGCCTCGGCAGTCTGGCCAGCAGCAGTGAGCTGACCGTCATGCGCGCCGCTGGCGTGTCCATCGGCCGGATCGTCTGGGCGGTGATGAAGCCAATGCTGGTGCTGATGCTGGCTGGCGTGCTGATCGGCGAATACGTTGCTCCGGCGACCGAAAGCATGGCGCAGGCCAACCGTTCGCTGGCGCAAGGCAGCGGCGACGCGCAAAGCGCCAAGCACGGTATGTGGCACCGTCAGGGTGAAGAGTTCATCCACATCAACGCCGTGCAACCGAACGGCTTGCTGTATGGCGTGACCCGTTATCACTTCGACAAGGAGCGCCATCTGCTCAGTTCGAGCTTCGCCAAAAAGGCTGAGTTCGATGGCAATCACTGGCAGCTCACCGATGTGGCGACGACCAAATTCAATGAGCGCAGCACTGAAGTGGTGAATATGCCGACCGAGCGCTGGGACGTGTCCCTGAGCCCGCAATTGCTGAGCACCGTGGTCATGGCCCCGGAATCGCTGTCGATCAGCGGCCTGTGGGGTTACATCCACTATCTGTCCGAGCAAGGTTTGAGTAACGGCCGTTACTGGCTGGCATTTTGGGTCAAGGTGTTGCAGCCGCTGGTGACCGCCGCGCTGGTACTGATGGCGATCTCCTTCATCTTCGGTCCGCTGCGTTCGGTGACCCTCGGTCAGCGGGTGTTCACCGGCGTGCTGGTCGGTTTCACGTTCCGCATCGTCCAGGATTTGCTGGGCCCGTCGAGCCTGGTGTTCGGTTTCTCGCCGCTGTTCGCGGTACTGGTGCCGGCCGGGGTTTGTGCGCTGGCGGGTGTCTGGCTGCTGCGAAGAGCCGGTTGATCGGCTCTTTTCTGCCAATGTTTCCGCTTTGAGAACGCCTCGGTCGACAGAACGAGGCGTTTTTGCATGCAATCCGGGTGACAGGTGAACGTGACGCTTGCGCCGTGTATCAGGTACAATTCCCGGCTATTTTTCGGCGGGCCATGCCTGCAGCCTTTTTGAGTGTTGATCCGTGAGTGATTTGAGTCATATCCGCAATTTCTCCATCATCGCCCACATTGACCATGGCAAGTCGACGCTGGCTGACCGTTTCATCCAGATGTGTGGCGGCCTGGCCGAGCGTGAAATGGAAGCCCAGGTACTGGATTCCATGGATCTGGAGCGTGAACGCGGGATCACCATCAAGGCCCACAGCGTCACCCTTTATTACACGGCCAAAGACGGCATCAAGTACCAGCTGAACTTCATTGACACCCCGGGCCACGTCGACTTCACCTACGAAGTCAGCCGTTCCCTGGCCGCGTGTGAAGGTGCGTTGCTGGTGGTCGATGCCGGTCAAGGTGTTGAAGCCCAGTCCGTGGCCAACTGCTACACCGCGATCGAGCAGGGCCTTGAGGTCATGCCGGTACTGAACAAGATCGACCTGCCGCAGGCCGATCCTGATCGCGTCAAGGACGAGATCGAGAAGATCATCGGCATCGACGCCACCGACGCCGTCACCTGCAGCGCCAAGACCGGCCTGGGTGTCGACGAAGTGCTTGAGCGTCTGGTGCACACCATTCCTGCGCCGACCGGCAACATCGAAGATCCGCTGCAAGCGTTGATCATCGACTCCTGGTTCGACAACTATCTGGGCGTTGTCTCCCTGGTGCGCGTGCGTCATGGCCGCGTGAAGAAGGGCGACAAGATCCTCGTCAAGTCCACCGGCAAGATCCATCTGGTCGACAGCGTTGGCGTGTTCAACCCGAAGCACACCGCCACGTCTGACCTGAAGGCCGGCGAAGTGGGCTTCATCATCGCCAGCATCAAGGACATTCACGGTGCACCGGTCGGTGACACCCTGACCCTGAGCTCGACCCCGGACGTTGAAGTGCTGCCCGGCTTTAAACGCATCCAGCCACAGGTTTACGCCGGTCTGTTCCCGGTCAGCTCCGACGACTTCGAAGATTTCCGCGAAGCGCTGCAGAAGCTGACCCTCAACGACTCGTCGCTGCAGTACACCCCGGAAAGCTCCGACGCACTGGGCTTCGGCTTCCGTTGCGGCTTCCTTGGCATGCTGCACATGGAGATCATTCAGGAGCGCCTGGAGCGCGAGTACGACCTGGACCTGATCACCACCGCGCCAACCGTAATCTTCGAGCTGGTACTGAAAACCGGTGAAACGATTTACGTCGACAACCCATCCAAGCTTCCGGATGTCTCGTCGATCGAAGACATGCGCGAGCCGATCGTGCGCGCCAATATTCTGGTGCCGCAGGAACACCTGGGCAACGTCATCACCCTGTGCATCGAGAAGCGCGGCGTTCAAGTCGACATGCTGTTCCTCGGTAATCAGGTGCAAGTCACTTACGACCTGCCGATGAACGAAGTGGTCCTGGACTTCTTCGACCGTCTCAAATCCACCAGTCGCGGCTATGCTTCGCTGGATTACCATTTCGACCGTTACCAATCGGCTAATCTGGTGAAACTGGACGTGTTGATCAACGGCGACAAGGTCGATGCCCTCGCATTGATCGTGCACCGTGACAACTCGCACTACAAAGGTCGCCAGTTGACCGAGAAGATGAAAGAACTGATTCCTCGTCAGATGTTCGACGTGGCGATTCAAGCTGCCATTGGTGGTCAGATCGTTGCCCGGACAACCGTCAAGGCACTCAGAAAGAACGTATTGGCCAAATGCTACGGTGGTGACGTCAGCCGTAAGAAGAAACTGCTCGAGAAGCAAAAGGCCGGTAAGAAACGCATGAAGCAGGTCGGCAACGTGGAAATTCCACAAGAAGCCTTCCTTGCCGTGCTCAGGTTGGATAGTTAGGTCCTATGTCACTAAATTTCCCGCTGTTGCTGGTCATCGCCGTGTTCGTCTGCGGCCTGTTGGCGTTGCTTGATCTGTTGATCCTGGCACCGCGTCGGCGTGCTGCCATTGCCTCTTATCAAGGCAGCGTCAGCCAGCCTGACGGGGTGGTCGTTGAAAAACTGAACAAAGAACCGCTGCTGGTTGAATACGGCAAGTCGTTCTTCCCGGTGTTGTTCATCGTTCTGGTGCTGCGTTCGTTCCTCGTGGAGCCGTTCCAGATTCCTTCGGGCTCGATGAAGCCAACCCTGGACGTCGGCGACTTCATTCTGGTGAACAAGTTTTCTTACGGGATCCGCCTGCCGGTGGTCGACAAGAAAATCATCGAAGTCGGTGATCCGCAGCGCGGCGATGTGATGGTGTTCCGCTACCCGAGCGATCCGAACGTCAACTACATCAAACGTGTGGTCGGTCTGCCGGGTGACACGGTGCGCTACACCGCCGACAAGCGTCTGTTCGTCAATGGCGAGTCGATTGCCGAGCAGATGGTCGGCGCCGAGCCGGGCACGCTGGGCAGTGCCGAACTGTACAAAGAGAAACTGGGCGCCGCCGAGCATCTGATCCGCAAGGAAATGAGCCGCTACCGCGCCACGCCGGACCGCTCGTGGACAGTGCCTGCCGGGCACTACTTCATGATGGGCGACAACCGCGACAACTCGAACGACAGTCGCTATTGGGATGATCCGAACATTCCCAAGGATCTGCTGGGCATGGTTCCCGACCAGAATATCGTCGGCAAGGCCTTCGCGGTCTGGATGAGCTGGCCGGAACCGAAACTCAGTCACCTGCCGAATTTCTCGCGGGTTGGCCTGATCAAGTAATCACACACGGCGCTGTTGACCACAGCGCCGAATGCATTTCTGGAGCCGGCACAATCGGCTTCGCAATCGCCAGGATTTAATTTTTGAACACAGCGTTAATTGTCCCAGGCCTGCGCCGCATCCCGGCGATGGCAGTGGAATCCAGCCACGAACTCAGCGTGGGTAAACCGTGAGCGTTTCTCTAAGCCGTCTCGAGCGCCAGCTCGGTTACACCTTCAAGGATCAGGAGCTGATGCTGCTGGCCCTCACGCACCGCAGTTTTGCCGGGCGTAACAACGAACGCCTGGAATTCCTCGGCGATGCCATCCTCAACTTCGTTGCCGGCGAGGCACTGTTCGATCGCTTCCCGCTGGCCCGCGAAGGCCAGTTGTCGCGTTTGCGCGCACGCTTGGTAAAAGGTGAGACGCTGGCCGTACTGGCGCGCGGTTTCGACCTTGGCGATTACCTGCGACTGGGTTCCGGTGAGTTGAAAAGCGGCGGCTTCCGTCGCGAATCGATTCTGGCCGACGCCCTCGAAGCCTTGATCGGTGCGATCTACCTTGATGCCGGCATGGACATGGCGCGTGAGCGCGTGCTGGCCTGGCTGGCCGGCGAGTTCGAAGGCCTGACGCTGGTCGACACCAACAAGGATCCGAAAACCCGCCTGCAGGAACACCTGCAATCGCGCGGTTGCGATCTGCCACGCTATGAAGTGGTGGATATCCAGGGCGAGCCGCACTGCCGAACCTTCTTCGTCGAGTGCGAAGTTGTCTTACTGAATGAAAAAAGCCGAGGTCAGGGTGTGAGCCGTCGTATTGCCGAACAGGTAGCGGCCGCTGCAGCACTGATTGCCCTGGGCGTGGAGAATGGCAATGACTGATACAAACGCAACTCGCTGTGGCTATGTTGCCATCGTCGGCCGTCCCAATGTCGGTAAGTCGACGTTGCTGAACCACATCCTTGGCCAGAAGCTCGCGATCACCTCGCGCAAGCCGCAGACCACCCGCCACAACATGCTCGGGATCAAGACCGAAGGTGACGTGCAAGCGATCTACGTCGACACCCCCGGCATGCACAAGGGTGGCGAAAAGGCTCTGAACCGTTACATGAACAAAACCGCTTCGGCGGCGTTGAAAGACGTCGATGTGGTGATTTTCGTCGTTGACCGCACCAAGTGGACCGACGAAGACCAGATGGTTCTCGAGCGCGTGCAGTACGTGACCGGCCCGCTGATCGTCGCGCTGAACAAGACCGACCGCATCGAAGACAAAGCCGAGCTGATGCCGCACCTCAGCTGGTTGCAGGAACAGCTGCCGAACGCGCAGATCATTCCGATTTCCGCGCAGCACGGGCACAACCTCGAAGCGCTGGAAAAAGTGATTGCCGATCATCTGCCGGAGAACGATCACTTCTTCCCGGAAGACCAGATCACTGACCGCAGCAGCCGTTTCCTCGCTGCTGAACTGGTGCGCGAGAAAATCATGCGCCAGATGGGCGCCGAGCTGCCGTACCAGATCACCGTCGAAATCGAAGAGTTCAAGCAGCAGGGCAAAACCCTGCACATTCACGCTCTGATCCTCGTTGAACGTGACGGCCAGAAGAAGATCATCATTGGCGACAAGGGCGAGCGCATCAAGCGCATCGGCACCGAAGCGCGCAAGGACATGGAGCTGCTGTTCGACTCCAAGATCATGCTCAACCTGTGGGTCAAGGTGAAGGGCGGCTGGTCTGACGACGAGCGTGCGCTGCGTTCGCTGGGTTACGGCGACCTGTAATCACCGTTCCAGAGAACACCGATACCCACTGTGGGAGCGAGCCTGCTCGCGAAGGGATGTAACATTCAGCATTGATGTTGACTGTCACTCCGCTTTCGCGAGCAGGCTCGCTCCCACAGTGGTTTTGGGTTGTGTGTAAAACTGCGTTTCTTCATCGAGAACTCAATGTCGCAAAACCCACCTCCCGCCCAACCCGCCTACGTTCTGCACAGTCGCGCCTATCGCGAAACCAGTGCGTTGGTGGATTTCCTCACGCCGCAAGGGCGGCTGCGGGCGGTGTTGCGCAGTGCGCGGGGCAAGGCCGGGACATTGGCGCGGCCGTTCGTGTCGCTGGAAGTCGAATTCCGTGGCAAGGGGGAGCTGAAGAATGTCGGACGTATGGAGAGTTCTGGCACTTCGGCGTGGCTCAATGGCGAGGCGCTGTTCAGTGGTCTCTATCTCAATGAGCTGCTGATCCGTCTGCTGCCCGCTGAAGATCCGCACCCGGGTGTATTCGATCACTACGCCGCGACCTTGCTGGCACTGGCTGAAGGCCGTCCGCTGGAGCCGTTGCTACGTTCGTTCGAATGGCGACTGTTGGACGATCTCGGTTATGGCTTCTCGCTGAACACCGATATCCACGGCGAGCCCGTCGCGCCAGACGGTCTCTATCGTCTGCAAGTGGATGCGGGGCTTGAGCGGGTTTTCCTATTGCAACCCGGCCTGTTCAACGGCGTCGAATTACTGGCCATGGCCGAAGCCGACTGGAGCGCTCCCGGCGCGTTGTCCGCCGCCAAGCGCTTGATGAGGCAGGCCTTGGCCGTTCATTTGGGCGGTCGCCCTCTCGTCAGTCGCGAGCTGTTTCGCAAGCCCTAGCCCCGTGTATGCTGTGCGCCGAATCTTTTCCTTCAGGAGCGCGCATCCGTGACCACCAGCAATCGCATTCTTCTTGGCGTGAACATCGACCACGTCGCCACCCTGCGTCAGGCCCGTGGCACGCGCTACCCGGATCCGGTCAAGGCTGCGCTGGACGCGGAAGAGGCGGGTGCCGACGGCATCACCGTGCACCTGCGTGAAGACCGCCGGCACATTCAGGAACGCGACGTTCTGCTGCTCAAGGACGTGCTGCAAACCCGCATGAATTTCGAAATGGGCGTCACCGAAGAAATGATGGCGTTCGCCGAGCGTATTCGCCCGGCACACATCTGTCTGGTTCCGGAAACCCGTCAGGAACTGACCACTGAAGGTGGTCTGGATGTGGCGGGGCAGGAAGAGCGGATCAAGGCAGCGGTCGAGCGTCTGTCGAAGATCGGCAGTGAAGTGTCGTTGTTCATCGATGCGGACGAGCGTCAGATCGCTGCGTCGAAGCGCGTCGGTGCGCCTGCAATTGAACTGCACACCGGGCGCTACGCCGATGCCGAAACCCCGACCGAAGTGGCTGAAGAACTAAAGCGCGTTGCCGATGGCGTGGCGTTTGGTTTGGCCCAAGGCTTGATCGTTAACGCGGGTCACGGCTTGCATTACCACAACGTTGAAGCCGTCGCGGCGATCAAGGGCATCAACGAACTGAACATCGGCCATGCGCTGGTGGCGCATGCGTTGTTCGTCGGCTTCAAGTCTGCCGTATCGGAAATGAAGGCGCTGATCCTGGCTGCTGCCAAGCACTAAAGGTCACCGCATAACAACTTGTGGGAGCGAGCCTGCTCGCGAAAGCGTTGTATCAGTCAAAGATGATGTCGACTGACACGACGCTTTCGCGAGCAGGCTCACTCCTACATTTGATTTGGGGTGTTGGTTAGAGCGGGGCAGGTTCTTGAGTGGGCTTTGATTTGTCGATGCCGGGCACATGCAGATTGCCCTCAGCGACTTGATCGCCCTCAAGCTGCGGCTGCGTCACCCAGGTCAGAATGTCGTAATAGCGACGAATGTTCGCCACAAAATGCACCGGCTCGCCGCCGCGGGCGTAGCCATAACGCGTCTTGCTGTACCACTGCTTCTGCGACAGGCGCGGCAGGATCTTCTTCACATCCAGCCATTTGTCCGGGTTCAACCCTTCCTTGGCCGTCAGTTTGCGCGCGTCATCCAGATGACCGCTGCCGACGTTGTACGCCGCCAGGGCAAACCAGGTGCGATCCGGTTCCTTGATCGAATCGTCGAGCTGATCCTTCATATAAGCCAGGTACTTGGCGCCACCCATGATGCTCTGCTTGGGGTCGAGGCGGTTGGACACGCCCATCGCCTGCGCGGTGTTCTGGGTCAGCATCATCAGCCCGCGCACGCCGGTCTTCGAGGTAACCGTCGGCTGCCACAGCGATTCCTGATAACCGATCGCTGCCAGAAGGCGCCAGTCGACTTTCTCTTTCTTCGCATAATTCTTGAAGTGCTGTTCGTATTTCGGCAGGCGCTGCTGCAAGTGCTGGGCGAAGGTCGTGGCGCCCATGTAACCGAGGACATCGACGTGGCCGTAATAGCGGTCTTTCAGGCGTTGCAGGGTGCCGTTCTTCTGCACCTTGTCCAGATACGCGTTGATTTCGTTGAGCAGGCTGTTGTCTTCGCCAGGGCCAACCGCCCAACTCTGGCTGCGCGCATCGCCGAGGTCGAAGGCCACACGAATGTTGGTGAAGTACACCTGATTCATCGCCACTTCGTTGGAGTCGACCAGGGTCAGGTCAATCTGCCCTTCATCGACCATGCGCAGCAGATCGACCACTTCAACCGCGTCGGACTCTTCGTATTCGATGCCGGGGAATTTCTTTTTCAGCTCGGCCAGTTGTTCGGCGTGGGTGCTGCCCTTGAGCACCATGATCTTCTTGCCGACCAGATCGCCGGGATCGGTTGGCCGCGACTGGCCGTTGCGGTAGATGATCTGCGGGGTGACTTCGAGATAGGAGTGCGAGAAACGCACCTGCTTCTTGCGCTGTTCGCTGCTGACCAGACCGGCGGCGGCCAGCACCGGGCCGTTCGGCTTGCCGATCTGATCGAACAGGTCGTCGAGGTTGTCGGCGGTCTCGATCTTCAGCTCGACACCCAAATCGTCGGCGAAGCGCTTCACCAGCTCGTATTCGAAGCCGGTTTCACCGCTGCGATCCTGAAAGTAGGTGGCGGGGCTGTTACGGGTAATCACCCGCAGCACACCATCCTCCTTTACGCGCTCGAGTGTGTTGGGTTTATCAACACAGCCACCGAGCATCAGGAAGAGTCCGGTTGCGATCAGCCATTTGGCGTACCGCGGACGCAAAGCCGTTGGGAAAAACATCTGCGCAGTATACGCAAACGGCCGCGGGCGCCATATCTCGACAGTGCAAGGCGAGTCTGCTAGCGATCACAAAACCGAGCGAAACCCCGCAGAAACGGGCCTTTACGGCTTTTTGTTACAGTAAAAATAAGCGGCCTCCGAATAGCTGATTTACCTGACTCTGAAGTCGGAAACACAGATTGATACTCGAGTGCAACCGTGCGTAGCGTTTCGGGTGATGTTGAGGGCGGTTTAGGCTAGAATGCACGGCCTCAAAGCACACCCCTTCCCGAGGCTGTCCCGAAGATGTTGATCCTGCGCGGCGCTCCTGCCCTTTCTGCCTTTCGCCACAGCAAACTCCTTGAGCAACTGAGCCAGAAGGTTCCAGCTGTCAGTGGCCTGTATGCTGAATTCGCTCACTTCGCCGAAGTCACCGGCGTCCTGACCGGCGACGAACAGCAGGTGCTAGCGCGCCTTCTGAAGTACGGTCCAAGTGTTCCGGTTCAAGAGCCGACCGGCCGTCTGTTTCTGGTGTTGCCGCGTTTCGGCACCATCTCGCCATGGTCGAGCAAGGCCAGCGATATCGCTCGCAACTGCGGCCTGAGCAAGATCCAGCGTCTGGAGCGCGGTATCGCCTTCTACGTGGCCGGTCAGTTCAGCGAAGCCGAAGCCCAGCAGATTGCCGATGTGCTGCATGACCGCATGACCCAGATCGTGCTGGCCAACCTCGAGCAGGCCGCCGGCCTGTTCAGCCACGCCGAGCCGAAGCCGCTGACTGCAATCGACATCCTCGGTGGTGGTCGCGCCGCGCTGGAAAAAGCCAACACCGAGCTGGGCCTGGCCCTCGCCGAAGACGAAATCGACTATCTGGTCGACGCCTTCAACGGTTTGAAGCGCAACCCGCACGACATCGAACTGATGATGTTCGCCCAGGCCAACTCCGAGCACTGCCGTCACAAGATCTTCAACGCCAGTTGGGACATTGATGGCGAGAACCAGGAAAAAAGCCTGTTCGGCATGATCAAGAACACCTACGTGATGCACAGCGAAGGCGTTCTGTCGGCTTATAAGGACAACGCCTCGGTGATCGTCGGCAACGTTGCCGGCCGTTTCTTCCCGAATCCTGAGACCCGCCAGTACGGCGCGGTGCAGGAGCCGGTGCACATCCTGATGAAGGTTGAAACCCACAACCACCCGACCGCGATCGCTCCGTTCCCGGGCGCGTCGACCGGTTCCGGCGGCGAGATCCGTGACGAAGGTGCAACCGGCCGTGGCGCCAAGCCTAAGGCTGGCCTGACCGGTTTCACTGTATCCAACCTGCAGATCCCGGGCTTCGAACAGCCGTGGGAAGTGCCGTACGGCAAGCCTGAGCGCATCGTCACCGCGCTGGACATCATGATCGAAGGCCCGCTCGGCGGCGCCGCGTTCAACAACGAATTCGGTCGTCCGGCCCTGACTGGCTACTTCCGTACCTTCGAACAATCGATCACCACCCCGCACGGTGACGAAGTTCGCGGTTACCACAAGCCGATCATGCTCGCTGGCGGCATGGGCAACATCCGCGAAGAACACGTCAAGAAAGGCGAGATCGTGGTCGGCTCCAAGCTGATCGTCCTCGGCGGCCCGGCGATGTTGATCGGTCTGGGCGGCGGCGCCGCTTCCTCGATGGCCACCGGCACCAGCTCGGCGGATCTCGACTTTGCTTCCGTACAGCGTGAAAACCCTGAGATGGAGCGTCGTTGCCAGGAAGTCATCGACCGTTGCTGGCAACTGGGTGACAAGAACCCGATCAGCTTCATCCACGACGTGGGTGCGGGCGGTCTGTCCAACGCCTTCCCGGAACTGGTCAACGACGGCGACCGCGGTGGCCGTTTCGAACTGCGCAACATTCCTAACGACGAGCCGGGCATGGCCCCGCACGAAATCTGGTCCAACGAATCCCAGGAACGTTACGTTCTGGCGGTCGGCCCGGAAGATTTCGAGCGCTTCCAGGCGATCTGCGAACGTGAGCGTTGCCCGTTTGCCGTAGTCGGTGAAGCCACCGCCGAGCCGCAACTGACCGTGACCGACAGCCACTTCGGCAACAATCCGGTGGACATGCCGCTGGAAGTGTTGCTGGGCAAGGCTCCACGCATGCACCGTTCGGTGGTTCGTGAAGCTGAACTGGGCGATGACTTCGATCCGTCGAACCTCGACATCAGCGAATCCATCGAGCGCGTTCTGCATCACCCGGCCGTGGCGAGCAAGAGCTTCCTGATCACCATCGGCGACCGCACCATCACCGGCCTCGTGGCCCGTGACCAAATGGTCGGCCCATGGCAGGTTCCAGTGGCTGACGTTGCCGTCACCGCGACCAGTTTCGACGTCTACACCGGTGAAGCGATGGCGATGGGCGAGCGCACTCCGCTGGCATTGCTGGACGCTCCGGCGTCGGGCCGCATGGCCATCGGCGAAACCCTGACCAACATCGCGGCTTCGCGCATCAACAAGATCTCCGACATCAAACTGTCGGCGAACTGGATGTCGGCGGCCGGCCACCCGGGCGAAGACGCGCGTCTGTACGACACCGTGAAAGCGGTCGGTATGGAACTGTGCCCTGAGCTGGGCATCACCATTCCGGTGGGCAAGGACTCGATGTCCATGGCCACTCGCTGGAATGACAACGGCGAAGAAAAAACCGTGACCTCGCCGATGTCGCTGATCGTGACCGGTTTCGCGCCAGTGTCTGACATCCGTCAGACCCTGACCCCGGAACTGCGTATGGACAAGGGCACCACCGACCTGATCCTGATCGACCTCGGTCGCGGGCAGAACCGTATGGGTGCTTCGATCCTTGCTCAGACACACGGCAAGCTCGGCAAACACGCGCCGGACGTCGATGACGCCGAAGACCTGAAAGCCTTCTTCGCGGTGATCCAGGGCTTGAACGCCGACGGTCACTTGCTGGCTTACCACGACCGTTCCGACGGTGGTCTGCTGACCTCCGTGGTGGAAATGGCCTTCGCCGGTCATTGCGGTCTGAGCCTGAACCTCGACAGCGTTGCCGAGTCCTCGGCAGAAATCGCTGCGATCCTGTTCAACGAAGAACTGGGCGCGGTGATCCAGGTCCGTCAGGACGCCACGCCGGACATCCTCGCGCAATTCAGTGCGGCCGGTCTGGGCGACTGTGTGTCGGTGATCGGTCAGCCGATCAACAATGGTCAGATCAACATCACCTTCAACGGTGACACCGTGTTCGAAGGCCAGCGTCGTCTGCTGCAACGTCAGTGGGCCGAGACCAGCTACCAGATCCAGCGTCTGCGCGACAACGCCGACTGCGCCGAGCAAGAGTTCGACGTGCTGCTGGAAGAAGACAATCCGGGTTTGAGCGTCAAGCTGAGCTATGACGTCAACCAGGACATCGCCGCGCCTTACATCAAGAAAGGCATCCGCCCACAGGTTGCCGTGCTGCGTGAGCAGGGCGTCAACGGTCAGGTGGAAATGGCCGCTGCGTTCGACCGCGCCGGTTTCAACGCGATCGATGTGCACATGAGCGACATTCTCGCCGGCCGTGTCGACCTGAACGAGTTCAAAGGTCTGGTGGCGTGTGGTGGTTTCTCCTACGGCGACGTGCTCGGCGCCGGTGAAGGCTGGGCCAAGTCGGCACTGTTCAACAGCCGTGCCCGCGATGCGTTCCAGGGCTTCTTCGAGCGTAACGACAGCTTCACCCTCGGCGTGTGCAACGGTTGCCAGATGATGTCCAACCTGCACGAGCTGATCCCGGGCAGCGAGTTCTGGCCGCACTTCGTGCGCAACCGCTCCGAGCAGTTCGAAGCGCGCGTGGCGATGGTGCAGATTCAGGAATCGAACTCGATCTTCCTGCAGGGCATGGCCGGTTCGCGTATGCCGATCGCCATCGCTCACGGTGAAGGTCACGCCGAGTTCTCCAGCGAAGAGGCACTGCTGGAAGCCGATCTGTCGGGTTGCGTGGCGATGCGTTTCGTCGACAACCACGGCAAGGTCACCGAGCGTTACCCGGCCAACCCGAACGGTTCGCCGCGCGGGATTACCGGTCTCACCAGCCGTGATGGCCGCGTGACGATCATGATGCCGCACCCGGAGCGGGTGTTCCGCGCGGTGCAGAACTCTTGGCGTTCGGAAGACTGGAACGAAGATGCACCGTGGATGCGTATGTTCCGTAACGCGCGCGTCTGGGTGAACTGAGCCCTGTGTACAAGCTCGCCTTTTTTGTTCCCGACAGTCATGTCGAAGTGGTCAAAGGCGCTGTGTTCGCTGCCGGTGGTGGGCGGATCGGTGATTATGATCACTGTGCGTGGCAGGTGCTCGGTCTGGGCCAGTTTCGACCGTTGGACGGCAGTCAGCCGTTTATTGGCGAGGCTGGGCAGGTCGAGCGGGTTGAGGAATGGAAGGTTGAGCTTGTAGTGGCGGATGAGCTGATCGTTGCTGTTGTGGCGGCGTTGAAGCTCAGTCATCCCTACGAGACACCGGCTTATGAAGTGTGGCGGCTGGAAGATTTCTGATAGCCGCTTAAACAGGAAACCCGCAGATGAGTGATTGTCTGCGGGTTTTTTGTTGCCCCCCCGATTTTCCGGGCGATGGGAATCCAATGTGGGAGCGAGCCTGCTCGCGAAGGCGCCGGCTCAGGCAATAATGTTCTGACTGACCGAGTACATATCCATTGCTGCGGTAACGGCTTCTCAGGGGTCCGCCCTTACGGCGGGTCACCTTTTCCAAACGCCGAAAAAGTAACCCAATGTATGGTCAGCCCATCTTCTGCCACTCAGCAGCGATTAACGGTAAATCGAGCTTGCGCTAATGTATCCGGGCTCAGTGTGAGCACGGATAGCGCTCGGCCCTTGATGAGTAGTCGCTCCTGCCTGTCCTTAAAAAGGCTTCAGCTTCCAAAGCTTTTTGGGTTATCAGGTTTTCAGTCAGGATGTCTGCCGTTTATCGTCATCAGTACTGACGTCGCAAAAGCCGTTGGTGAAGCGTACAGATCAAGCTAAGAGCGTTGAGTTAAAGGTGCCGCCCTTGGTTAACAACACCCAGACGATTCTTGCCATTTTGTTCGCGAGGGCGCAGGCCACTTTGTTTGGATGTTTGCGTGCTAGTAAGTTTTTGGCCCAGACACCGAGGGCATCCGTTCGCTTATCGACGCGACACAAAACGGCGTGAGCGCCCTGCATCAGCAAACTCCTTAAATACTTGTCCCCTCGCTTGCTGATGCCGAGCAATGTCGTTTCCCCACCCGTTGAGTACTGGCGCGGCACCAGCCCCAACGACGCTGCAAAATCGCGAGATGACTTGAAAATCGAAGCGTCGCCGACATCGGCCACCAGCGCGCTAGCGATGAGAGGGCCGATACCGGGGATGCTCTGCAGGCGTTGGCCGGCATCGTTTTGCGTCAGCTGTTGTTTGATTTCGACGTCGAGTTTTTTGATCTCATGTGTCAGCTGCCGAATGTCTTCAAGCATGCGTTCGATAGCACTTATCAAGCGAGTGGGCAGTTCACGGCTCTCCATCAGACCTGAGAGCCGATCCAGTGCGGCGTATCCAACGGGAAAAACGACGCCGAACTCCAGGAGAAATCCATGCACTTGATTGATGACGGCGGTGCGTCGATTTACTAAAGACTTACGCAGTCGGTGTTCTGTGGACAGTACCTGCTGTTCTACGGTTTTGACTTGAACCGAGCGGGTTCTGGGGCGCGAGGCCGCTTCACAAATGGCCTCGGCATCAATGAAATCGTTTTTATTTCCGGTGACGTAGGCCTTCACATGTTGGGGGGCAATCAACTGCACGTGATGCCCCTGTTCCATGATTTTTCGGGCGAGCCATTGAGACCCGCCGCAGGAT
This sequence comes from Pseudomonas sp. P108, assembly GCF_032613195.1. Classification (NCBI taxonomy): domain Bacteria; kingdom Pseudomonadati; phylum Pseudomonadota; class Gammaproteobacteria; order Pseudomonadales; family Pseudomonadaceae; genus Pseudomonas; species Pseudomonas sp. P108. The sequence continues at coordinate 1,262,279 of NZ_CP126691.1, forward strand.
TCCATGGCGATTTTGCAGATCGAGATCTGCGCCAGAAAGGGGAGTAATTGGTTTCGGTTGAGTTTTTTACGCAGTACCTGATGGCCTCTGGCGTCTTGGCCATGCAGGTGGAAAGTGTGTTTGCCGATGTCGATACCCAAAAGCGTGATGGTATTCATGAGAAATCCTCCTTCAGTAAAAAGAGAGCCTCGGCAAGTTTAGACCCGCCGAGGATCTCACCGGGCTGACCATCTCATTAAGGCTTGTCCCAACGTTCGGCCCACTCGCTAAAGCTCGGGGTTCCTTCGCTCCGGGATCCATCCGCTCAGCCTGCCGACGAGGCTGGTGGATCAAGATCAAAAACTGCAGCCGAGCTAACGCTCATCCTGTTGAGTCGGGCGGCTTCGCTGCGGGTATGTTCGCAAATCGAAGTTGTGGGGGCTGGCCCCAAAAACGGCGAGAAGAAAACCACTGGGCCGTCAAGTCCAGTGGTTTTCAGCGTGATTACGCCCTCTCGAAGGCGTTCAACTGACAGCCGAAAGTTTGACTTGGTCGACAAGCATTTCGATCAATTCGGGCAAGTATTGGAACCGCTGCTCCTTCCTGTTCCAGCGGTCAATGAAGAACAACCCTTTGTCATCCACCTGGATTGGCGTGCTGACAATGTCCCCCGTTGCGGACTTATGCACCAGATTGATTTCGCTCGGGTCAGGACGTTCGATCAGAAAGTGTCCGGCCTGGGTGAGTCTGGTCCGACTGACAGACGGAATGGGTGGCAGTTTTTTTGCTCGGGAAACCGCGATGTCCAGATTGAAATCGCTGCGCAGTGCGAACACGCCGGAATTGACTTCCGAGTTCACCACTTCCCAGGTGCCTTGATAGACACCTTTGGCCAGTTCTTGCGGGGTGTCGCGCACATGAAGGCTGGCAGCACCAAGCGTATCGGTCAGCCCCGGTACGCCCAGATTATAGTGGGTGTTCGTTCTGTCGATCAGCGCCACCCACTTATGCGGTCCGTGTGCCAGTTGGTCAGCCTCGATCAGCTGGGTAGCGAAGTAACTGAACATCTGGTTTCGCGAAATATTCTTGTCAGCCAAGCCGTCCAGGTAATAGCTCACCGTGCAATCGAGCGCCCTGATGCGGATGTTGTTTTTCGCCGCCGCGTGGACCAGTTCGGTGTAGAGAGCGACACCGCCCGAACGCCCCATGAGTGAGGAGTCGAGTATCCGCAAGTAGCTTCTGAGGCGGTCGGGCATGCGTTGGGTTTGAAAAAAAATGTCCAGCTCGGCCTGATGCAGGTCGGTCAGCAGATGTTGCATATACAACGTGTCGTAGCCTGACGACTTGAGTGTTTCCATGTGTTTTTTCAGCAGTGTTTTGCTCGACACTGTGAGTCTTGATTCGCCGATCAGCAGGCTCAGACGACTGTCGACCAGTTGGCTCAAAAATGTTTCGAATGAGCTATCGGCAGCGATGTCTGGAAGGGTCGCAGCGGGGGCCGGGGTGTAGTCGGTAAAGGCGTCTCGGGCCTTTTTCTCGAGGCGGTTGCGTTGAGCAATAAACGCGTCATAGGCAGCCTGCGCGTCGCGGCCGGCCTGACCACGCAAGGAGGTAAAGGGGAAGCGAGAGTCCAGTGCTCGGGGGCGGAATTGCATGCGAGCAATTTCGTCACGGAACGCCGTCGGAACATCGAACTCGTCGAAATGTTGAACGCCCGGACTCGCCGTCGCCGGAGGCTGAGCCGGTACTTGGGGCGCTTTGTAGGATGTCGGCAATGCCACGAGGTAATCGCCCTTGGCCGCTGCGTCACCGGGTATCGCGCCGGGTGAGTCCACGCCGATGCGCGTCGGTTGACCCACAGCCACGTCGTCGATGCGCAGCGCAACGGCTTCGTGCAGGTCGGCCAGACCAGGCGTCTTGTCGAACGTGCTCATGCGTGAAGCGTCCGTCAGGGCTATCCAGCGCTCGGCGGGCGCCTCAATCGCATCGGCGGCAATGGCCTTGAGCGAGTAGAAGTTTCTGATGCTGTTGCTGCGGGGCGTCAGCGGCGAAACATCGGCCATCACCAGGGCTCCGTCCAGCTTATAGCTGGTGGAGGCGTCCAGCGCGTGGATTTTCAGACCCTTTTCCCGAGCCGTGCGGACCAGCGCAAGGTACGAGAACGGCGCGTCGGGTCCGTGGCCAAAGGCTTTGTCGACGGCTTTCAAATGTCGTTTGATACCGCGCCATGATTCGCCCCGGTTGAATTTTGCCAGCTTGATATGGAAGACGTCAGCCGGCAGATATTCCATATAAAGGTGTTTGAAACCACTCTTGAGCAACGCGTCCATATAAGTGATCAGCGCCTGTTTACTGGCGATGGAGCCAGGCTGGGCGCCGATGACCAGATTCTTGCCGGCCAACGCGTCGCTGGCGATCAGTTGCGTAAATGACGTGTCGACGGCGATGGCCGGCACTTCGATGCGCGCAGGCAAAGGGGCCAGGTCGGCAAAATGACGGGTCGCGTCCGTGGTCAGCTTTTCGACCTGTTGCAGGTAGGCAGTGCGTGTGGAAGCCAGTTGGTCGGCAGCGGCGAAGAGGCTGGAGTGAGCGTAGGACGTTCCCATGTAGTCCTGGCTGCGCAAAATGAGTTCCTCTCGGGACTCTGGATTGATCACCATTGCAATCCTGTCCCGATATTTGGACGGCACGCCGTAGTCTTTGTGCGGGCCGGGTGTATCCGGCAAGGCGTCGTATTTCGGCGCGCCGCCGGCCACGCCGCTGCGCACCATCACACCTTCGCCATTGGGCACGGCCAGAATCCCGGTCGACAGAAGCCTGTCGGTGTCAGGGTCAAGGCGATGTAGCAGGTATCGGCCAATAACGTCGGGCGTATTCGCTGCCCACAGGGTCTGGCCCTTGTAGTTCACCGGCCGCATGTCCGCCGGGGGTACGCTGGGTTCCAGTTGCTCAATCAGAGCCATGACGCGTTGCTGCTCGCTGGCGCTGCTGACGGCGGCCTGGCGCAGGGGACGGCTGACTGGCTGAAGTGAGCGCAGAGCTGGACGCAGGTCGGTCAATAGCGCACCGGTACTGTTGAGCATGTAGCCGAGCAAATGGTTGAGCGCTTCGGCGTTGTTACCCTGCCGATAGGCGTGCAGGGCGAGCATGCCATCCTTGAATGCCAACAGCAGCCCGGTGCTCAGACTCAACAGTGGAAACGGTGCGGTGGCAATGGCGGTGATCCATTCGACGCACGTCCAGATCAGGCCGGCAATCATCTGGGCGCGGCTGCTGGTAGTCGCGTGGACATCGTCGATCTTGCGCTGCAGCTTCATGTCATACAGCGCGTCGCGCATGTCGCTGATCGGGGCTTTCTGCTGTGTCGAGTCGTAGCGTGCCTGGCTGGACGTGGTTTTGTCGATGTCTTTGGGCAGCTGCTTTTTGGCGGTTTCAAGGAATTTGCGCACCCGGGTCTGCGATTGAATGCCCACCCGCCGGGTGAAGTATTCGATCATGCCGGGCTGCTGTTTCAGCAGGTAATTGAACAGCCGTGCTTCGCGAAAACTCACGCCGTCAGGCGCGTCGGGGGTGTAGAGCAGCACCGGGTTTTTGTCGTGGCCGAACAGCCAGTTGTCGAGCACCCACTCACCCTCAATCATCAGTCGATGGACCGGGTATTTTTTTTGCCGTGGCGCCGATGTGTCCTCCATGCTGTCGATGCTCTGCTCAAGCCATTGCCGGTCACTGCTGGCGATATGGCCCTGCAACTGGCATTCCAGCGCTGCGCATTTCATCTGGCGTTGAGTAATGGCCAGGATTGTATTGCGCCTGAAGGCGTAACCCTCACTCGCGTCACTTTGCAGTTCTTGTCTGACCTTGTCGGTGTAGCGTTTGCCTATCCACACACCGGTAATCGAGCGCGCGACAGTCTCTGCGCTCAGGTTGCTGATATCGATGTCTGGCGGCCCTTTGAAGTGTGCCGAACGAGAGAATTTTTCGTCGAGGAAGCCGACGCCGTCGGCATACCCGTCGCGATACAGCCGTGTGTACGTTAACGGTTTTGGTGTCAGGGCCGGAATGACCGACATGGGTGAGTAAGCGATGACAGTATCCGGGTCGACGTCATTTGCCGGGCGTTTGAGCAACTGGTTCAGTTGTTTTTTCGCCTGCTCGTGCACGTAATCGTCGAACGCCGGAAAGCGGCTGCCCGAAAGTTGATGTCGGTCGAAGCCTTGCAATGCACCTTCGGCGTCTTCGCTCAGCGTCGACAGTTTTCTGCGGTTTTCGTCGGTGGTTGTGCGATACCACAGCGGGGTGCCGAAATCGTAGTCGTCGATTCGCGTGGCCAACACGTGTTCGGCCATGACTTGCAGGCAATCGAGGTGCTTGCCGATGTTCTCGAAGGTGACTTTTCTGTGCTCCTGATCCTCAAGCTTGAAACTGAGGCTGGAGAGCACTTTGCGCAGGCTTGAACGAAAACGCAGAGGTGCACGGCTGATCAGGTAGCCGGTCATGGTATTGACGTCTTCGCTGTGCGTGGCCCAGCCAAGCAGGTGGGTCTGACATTCAAGCTCACTGGCGAAGACCTGGAACTGCTGCTCTCGCGGCGCTTGTGGCGTGCACAGCAACATGCGTTTGAGGACGCCCTCGGCGTCGCTCTGGCGCAACACCCAGAGATCCTGCAGTTGCGCACCGTGCACGGACAGGGTCGCGGCGCGCAGGTGTGGATCGCTGTCGCTGCGCAAGCGCTGGATCAGTTGCAGGTCACTCTCGAGCAGATGGCCTTGCAGCACTGCCGTATGAGCCAGCGCGACGATCCGTTGATCGAGCATGTCCTCGATCGCGGGTTTGATGGCTGGGCCGGCATGCATGTCTTTCTGCAAACGGTCGAATTCGATACGCGGCTTGAGGCTCAACCCTTGCTTGACCAGCCACTGCGGTGTCAGGTCTGCGTAGTCATCGGCCAAAGGCGCATCGTCATAGGTGAGGGTGGTATATCGAAGAAACTCCGAGTCCGGCAATTCGTCTCCCGTGTGCGGGCCACGCAAGGACAGCTCGAGCAAATTGCGCTGATGCTCATACACACCGTATCCGGGCACCCGACGTTGCGTGGTGATTTGCAGCTTCTGCGGTTCCAGATCATCAATCTCCAGATCTTCGCTCAGACGCTCCAGCCATTGATGCCGGGCGAGGGCCAGAAGACTGGCCGACGGCCCCATCAGGTCGAGCAGTTTTTGCCGCGCCTTGTGGTAAATACCGACCTGTTGCGCCAGCTCGGTCTGCCTGGCGGCGCTGGCGCTGCGGTACCACTGCGGTGCACTGTCGCGCAGGTGGCGTTCGAACAAGGTTTGCGCCTGCAGTTCCAGGCGCGGGGCGAGATCCGGCAGGGCTCCTGCAATGGCCCGGTCGAGGGCCGCGAGCAACTGCGCCGAGTCTTGTTGCGGGTTGTCGTCGTAGCTCCAGGCGCGATCGATGTCTTGTGTGCGCTTGTCGATCAGGGCATCGCAGATATGTTCAAACAGCGGTTGGCTATCGATCAGCGAACACTGCAACGGCCAGATCCCCGCTGCACTCAAGTCGTGATAGCGCGCCGGCAACATCTGCATGAATTCAGTGTGGCTGGCGGGATGCTGCAGGTATTGCAGCAAATGGACGTCGAGAGCCGCTGCTGAATCGAAGTACTCGATGCCCCGGCTCGGGGTGAACAACAGGACGTAACCACCGTCCCTGGCCGTCGACAGATCGGTGAGCGCGGACTTGTTCTTTTCCGTGACGACAAAGGCGCCAGCCAGCTCAACGGTGTGTTCCTGAAAGCTGAACTGCAGCGCGTAGGCGGCCGGACGTAGCGTCGGCCCCAGCGTCAGCTGTTCCAGGAGCGCAGCGGCTTGGGGATGCAGCAGGCGATCCTTGACGGCCTGTCGCGCCTCGTGGCCGATCGCGGTGAAACCGGCTTCGTAGGTCAGAAAGGTTCTGGCCGATTTGTTATCGATCAGATCGCGCAGATCCATGTCGAGCAACGCCGTGTCGAGCTTGGCTTTGGTGGTCGCGAGCAGTTTTTTGCCCTGGTCACTGTGCAGGTCGCTGTTTTCCAGGATCTGGTAGATCGCCCGACTTTTTTGCAAGAACTGCTCGCGGTGAGCTTTGAGCAGGCTGTTCAGGCGTTTGAGGTAAATCTGCTCCGCTGTCGGTGCCTGTTCGGCAAGCAACGGGGTCTGGATGTTGAAAAGATGCTGGGCGATCTGGTTGAGATCGCTCCTGATCTCTTCAACCGTGGGGGCGGTGGGAGTGCTCATCGGCACAGTCTCCATGCTGGTGGGAAGAGCCTTCAGCATGGCGAGGGTGATTCGATCGAAGGTGGTACATATGTAGTGGGTGTGCAGTGCGGGGCAGGCGGGGGCGTGAAAGGCGACTCGATCCACATACCGGAGAATTGCAGCATCGTTGATCGCCAGCAGGGCATGTGAATGCATTCCTCTACGGGAACGAGCCTGCCAGCGATACAGTCGACTCAAACACTATCGCTTCAAACCTTCGCGCTGACCTCGCTGCGATTCACCAGGCTCTCCAGCGCTCCACTCAAACTCGCGGCCTTATCCCCCACCAGCAAATGCCAGACCCCGCCATCCAACTGGCTGACGCCATGACACCCCAACGCCTTCAACTGCGCTTCCGACAGCGCCTTGCCATCCGCCAATTGCAGGCGAATCCGCGTCATCGCGATGCAGTCCAGTTGCAGTACGTTGCCGCCACCGCCCAAGGCATTCAGCCATTGCTGCGCCTCGGAGCCGGCGACCACCGGCGCTTTCGGTTCCTCGACAGCCACAGCATTTTCAAGCAGAACCGCATGGCCGAGAGAAGGCATTGCCAGGCGAATCTCGTCAGCAATGCTGTCCGCCATCGGCCCGACCACAACCTGCAAACTGCCACCTTTACCCGGACGCACAACCGCCATTGCGCCCAGCGCTTTCAGATCGGCATCCGAAGCCTTGTTGCGATCGACCATCTCCAGTCGCAGGCGCGTGGTGCAAGCGCCAACAGTCAGCAGATTTTCGGCGCCGCCCAAGGCCTTTATGTAAGCGCTGGCACGTTCGTTTTCTGTGAGCACTGCTTTCTCAGCAGAAGCCACATCCTCGCGCCCCGGCGTCTTCAGGTTGAAGCGACGAATGCAGAAATCAAATACGGCGTAATAGATAACCGCATAGGCGAGGCCCACCGGAATCACCAGCCAACCATTGGTCGAGCGCCCCCAACCCAGCACCATGTCGATAAAGCCGCCGGAGAAGGTAAAGCCCAGATGAATATTCAAGCCATTGGTAATCGCCATCGATAACCCGGTCAGCAACGCATGCAGCAGATACAACAGCGGTGCGAGGAACATAAAGGCAAATTCGATCGGCTCGGTCACCCCGGTCAGAAACGAGGTCAACGCCATCGACAGAAAAATCCCGCCCATGACTTTGCGGCGCTCCGGCAGGGCGTTGCGGTACATCGCCAGACAGGCCGCCGGCAGGCCGAAGATCATCATCGGGAACATGCCGGTCATGAACTGGCCACCCTTCGGATCGCCAGCGAAGTAGCGCGACAGGTCACCGGTCACCAGCGCACCAGTCGTCGGATCGGTGAAGTTACCGAACACGAACCACGCCATGTTGTTGAGGATATGGTGCAGGCCGGTGACGATCAGCAGACGGTTGAATACGCCGAACACGAACGCACCGATGCTGCCGCTCTCCATCATCAACGCACCGAAGGCGTTGATGCCGTGCTGGATCGGCGGCCAGATATAGCCGAACACTACGCCCAGACCGACCGCTGCAAACCCGGTGACAATCGGCACAAAGCGCCGCCCGCCGAAGAACGCCAGATATTCCGGCAGCTTGATGTCCTTGAAGCGGTTGTACAGAGCGCCGGCCATCAGACCGCTGACGATCCCGGCGAGCATGCCCATGTTGATGCTCGCATCGAGCACCTTGAGCGTGGAGATCATCACCAGATAACCGATCACCCCGGCGAGGCCAGCGGTGCCGTTGTTGTCCTTGGCGAAACCGACGGCGATGCCGATGGCGAAGATCATTGCCAGGTTGGCGAAGATCACTTGGCCGGCATCGTGAATGATTGCGATGTTCAGCAGGTCGGTGTCACCCAGGCGCAGCAGCAGACCGGCAATCGGCAGGATTGCGATCGGCAGCATCAGCGCACGGCCGAGGCGTTGCAGGCCTTCGATGAAGAGTTGGTACATGGCGTTTGTCCTTGTTGTTTTTGTTAGCGCAGAGGCCAATGTTGATGACAGGCGTGACGCACGGCGGCGGCGCTGCTCAGTTTGAGCAGGTCGCGGCTGAGACGCTGGCACTCGGCCTCGTGCACCTGGCGCACGCGATCCTTGATTTCGCCGATCTGCACCGGGCTGACCGACAGTTCGGTGACGCCCAGACCGATCAACACCGGTGTGGCCAGCGGATCAGAGGCGAGGGCGCCGCAGACACCGACCCAACGTTTGTGCACCGCCGCGCCTTCGCAGGTCATGGCGATCAATCGCAGCAGCGCCGGATGCAGAGCGTCGACGCGAGCGGCCAAACCAGCGTGGTCGCGATCCATGGCCAAGGTGTATTGCGAGAGATCGTTAGTACCGATCGAGAGGAAATCGGCGTGTTCGGCCAGTTGTTCGGCTTGCAGCGCGGCGGCAGGGACTTCGATCATCACGCCGATTTCCGGGCGCTGGCTCACGCCCAGTTCGACGCACAACGCATCGACGCGTTGGCGAATCTGCAGCAGCTCATCGACTTCGGTAACCATCGGCAACAGGATCCGGCAACGACGCAACGGGCTGACTTGCAGCAGCGCACGCAGTTGCTGATCGAGGATTTCCGGACGCGCCTGAGCCAGGCGAATGCCGCGCAGACCGAGTACCGGGTTGGCCTCGATGGGCAGTGGCAGGTAGTCGAGTTGCTTGTCGCCGCCGACGTCGATGGTGCGGATGATCACGCATTTATCGCCCATGGCATCGATCACCGCCTGGTAAGCACTGCGCTGCACTTCGACGTCCGGAGCGGTCTGGCGATCGACGAACAAAAACTCGGTTCGTAACAGGCCTACACCGTCGGCACCGTTGGCGAAGGCGTCCGCCGCTTCAGCGCTGGAGGCGACATTGGCGACGACTTCGATGTGCACGCCATTACGTGTTTCGGCGGGCAGATGAGCTTTGGTTTGTTGCGCGTCGCGGCGATGCTGCCGGTCGATTTGCGCTTGCCGAACTTCGGCCAGACGTTCAGCGTTGGGCGTCAGTTCGAGACGACCGCCATCGGCATCGAGGACCACCGATTGACCTTGCGGCTGATCAAGCAGCGCCGAACCCAACGCCACCATGCACGGCAGACCTTTACCGCGAGCGAGAATCGCCACGTGCGAAGTCGCGCCACCCTCGGCCATGCACAACCCGGCGACACCTTGCGCGCTGAGTTGCAGCAGATCCGACGGCGTCAGTTCATGTGCCGCGACGATGGCGCCGGCCGGCACGTCGTAGTGCCAGGCCTCGCCGAGCACTGCACGCAACACGCGTTGCTTGAGGTCGCGCAGATCATTGGCGCGTTCGGCCAGCAGCGCGCTGCCGGTGTGTTGCAGGACTTCGCACTGCACATCGATCGACTGGCTCCAGGCGTGAGTCGCTGCAGTGCCTTGTTCGATGGCTTGCTGTGCGGCATCGAGCAGTGCCGGGTCTTCGAGCAGTGCCAGATGCGCGGCAAAGATCGCTTCTTCATCGGCATTTTTGTGTTTTTTCGCTTGGGCGAGGGTGCCGTCGATTTCACTGCGCACCTGATTCAGTGCAGTGTCGAGCGCCTGCAGTTGTTGCAGCGGATCATGATTGCCCGTATCCACCGGCAAACTGATCGCGTTCAAGCGAAACAGTGGCCCGCCGACCAATCCCGGTGCAGCGCACACACCGTGCAACACGCCAGCCTCGGCCGGGCGTTTAACCGATGCGACACTCACCGGCGCCGCAGCGTGACAATCATCCGGCAGCGCTGTGGCCAACGCGGTGAGCAACGCTTGCAGCGCCGCTTCGGCATCCGGCCCCTGACAGCTGACCTGCACCTGATCCTGCTCGCCAACCGCCAGCCCCATCAGGCCGATCAGGCTGTTGCACGGCGCCGATTTGCCGGCGAAGTGCAGTTGCGACCGGCTTTTGAAACCTTGCGCGGTCTGCCGAATCAGTGCCGCAGGGCGCGCATGCAATCCGCCGCGATGCGCCACCAGAACATGGCCATGAACCTCTGGCCCGCCCACGTCTGCAACATTCGCCGCCGAACTGTTGCGCGCAACAATGTGCAGTAACGGCTCGCCGACTTTCACCGCTTTGAGCGTGATCGGACGCACCTGAAAATCCTGGCTGTTGGTCAGGATCAACAAGCTGACGAGGCTTTTGCACTGCTGACCGACCTTGTCCAGGTCATAGCGCAACAACGGCTGGCCCTTGCTGACACGCGTGCCATCCTTGACCAGCATCGAGAAGCCTTCGCCGTTCAGTTCAACGGTATCCAGGCCCAGATGCAAAAGAATCTCCGCACCGTTATCGGCACGCACAGTGAGTGCGTGGCCGGTGCGCGCGACGTGAATGATCACCCCGGCGCATGGCGAGTACAGGGTGTCGTTGATCGGGTCGATGGCAATGCCGTCGCCCATCGCGCCGCTGGCGAACACTGCGTCCGGGACTTTGGCGAGCGTGAGCACCGGGCCGCTGAGCGGGGCGCTGAGGGTCAGCTCTTTATTGTTGTTGTGCATGGCTCGGTCTCATCAGGTCTGCAGTCATTCGGGGCTTAGTGCGTACGCGTTACTTTGCTCAGGTGGCGCGGCTGATCCGGGTCCATGCCTCGGGCCACGGCCAGACCTGCGGCCATCACGTAGAAGCTCTGGATCGCCAGGATTGGATCGAGGGCCGGATGTTCGGCGCGGGTCAGGGTGAGATCACGTTCGCTGACGTCATCCGGTGCGGCCAGCAACACACGGGCGCCGCGTTGACGCATCTCTGCTGCCAGACTCAACAGGCCAGCCTGTTCAGCTCCGCGCGGTGCGAAAACCAGCAACGGATAATGTTCATCGATCAGCGCCATCGGGCCGTGACGGACTTCCGCGCTGCTGAACGCTTCGGCCTGAATCGCCGAGGTTTCCTTGAATTTCAGCGCCGCCTCTTGAGCAATGGCAAAACCGGCGCCACGGCCGATGACCATCAAACGCTCGCAATCGCGCAGCGCTTCGATGGCCACGCTCCAGTCCTGTTTCGCCGCTTCGCGCAGGCCTTCGGGCAAGGCATTGCCAGCCTCGAGCAATTCGCTGTCCTCTTTCCAGTGCGCAATCAACCGGGCGCTGGCGCTGAGGGTGGCGATAAAACTTTTGGTCGCGGCAACGCTGCTTTCAGTCCCGGCCAGCAACGGCACGCTGAACTCGCATGCCGCTTCCAGTGGCGAATCGGCAGCGTTGACCATCGATACGCTCAACGCGCCACGCTTGCGCAACAGACGCAGGCTGTTGACCAGATCCGGGCTTTGCCCCGATTGCGAAAACGCGAACGCGACCTGACCGCTGACCTTCAATGGCGCCTGCTGCATGGTCACCACCGACATCGGCAGCGACGCTACGGGCACGCCCAGTTGCTGCATGGTCAGGTAGGCGAAGTAGCTCGCCGCGTGGTCGGAGCTACCGCGCGCAACGGTCATCGCCACTTGTGGTGGCTGACGGCGCAGGCGCCCGGCGATCTCGATCATTTGCGGGTCGAGCTGTTGCAGTTGGGCTTGCACGGCCTCGAACGAGGACAGCGCCTCCTCAAGCATTTTTGAAGTCAATGTCTTCTCCTTCGACCATGACGGCGGTCAGTGTGAGTGAGCGATCGAGCCGCACGCAGTCGGCCCAGGCCCCGGGTTGCAGGCGCCCGCGTTCAGTAATGCCGAGGTAGTCGGCGGGGAATTGCGACAGGCGCTGCGAGGCTTCGGCGATCGGCAAACCGATCTTCACCAGGTTGCGCAGGGCTTGGTCCATGGTCAGGGTGCTGCCGGCCAAGGTGCCGTCGGGCAGGCGCACGCCGCCCAGGCATTTGGTCACGATGTGGCTGCCGAGCTTGTATTCACCGTCGGGCATGCCGGCGGCAGCGGTCGAATCGGTCACGCAATACAGGCACGGGATCGAGCGCAGGGCCACGCGAATGGCGCCGGGATGCACATGCAGCAAGTCGGGAATCAGCTCGGCGAATTTGGCGTGGGCCAGTGCGGCGCCGACGATGCCCGGCTCGCGGTGATGCAGCGGGCTCATGGCGTTGTAGAGGTGGGTGAAACTGGTCGCGCCGGCATCGAGTGCGGCGACGCCTTCTTCGTAACTGCCGAGGGTGTGGCCGATCTGCATGCGCACGCCACGGCTGCTCAGTTCACGAATCAAACCGTCGTGGCCGGCGATTTCCGGGGCGATGGTGATCACCCGGATCGGCGCCAGTGCCAGATATTCTTCGACTTCGGCCATCAACGCGGTGTGGGCGAAGTTCGGTTGCGCGCCGAGTTTGCCGGGATTGATGTACGGGCCTTCGAGGTGGACGCCAAGGACGCGCGCGGCGCCTTTCGGACGCTGCTCGCAGAACTCTCCGACTTCCTTCAAAACCCTAGAGATCTCGGCACTCGGCGCGGTCATGGTGGTGGCCAGCAGCGAGGTGGTGCCGAACCGCACGTGGGTTCTGGTGATGGTCTCGAAGGCGCTGGCGCCTTCCATGATGTCTTTGCCGCCACCGCCATGAACGTGCAGGTCGATGAAGCCCGGCAGCAGATACGGCAGGTCATTGCTCGCCGGATCGCAGGGTACGCCTTCGATCGACACGACTTTGCCGTGTTCGTGGATCAGCCGGCCGCGAACCCAGCCGCTGGCGGTGAGGATGTTGTCTTCGGACATTTTGGTTCTCGCTTTGGGCCGCCTAGCGGCGCAGCTCTGCAACAAAGTCGTAGTAGTCGTTGCGGCAATAGGTGTCGGTGACTTCGATCGGTGTGTTGTCTTCCAGGTAGCCGACCCGGGTCATCAGCAGCATGGCGGTGCCGGGGGCGATGCCGACCAGCGCGGCGAACTCGTCCGAGGCGTTGATCGCCTGAATGTGCTGCAAGGCACGGACGATCGGTTTGCCGATGCCGTCGAGGTATTCGTAGAGCGAATCGCCGACCCGTTGCGGCTTGGGCATGATCGAGGCGGGCAGGGTGCTCATCTCGATGGCCATGACCGTGTCATCGGCTTTGCGCAGACGCTTCATGCGCGCGACCTTGTCGTTCGGCGACAGGCTGAGGCGGATCAGTTCTTCATGAGTCGGCAGGGTGATTTCACGTTCCAGCCATTGCGAGCTGGGTACGAAGCCTTTGAGGCGGAGCATTTCGCTGAAGCCCGAGAGGCGCGATAGCGGCTGTTCGAGGCGTGGAGTGATGAAGGTGCCGGAGCCTTGCAGGCGGCGGATCAGGCCTTGATCGAGGAGCACTTCCAGCGCTTTACGCGCGGTAACCCGGGAGATACCGAGCATTTCACTGAGATTGCGCTCGGACGGCATCGCCTGCTCGGACTTCCACTGCCCGGCATGAATCGCTGCTTCCAGATTGCGCGCCAGTTGCAGGTACAGCGGCGTCGGCTGGGAGTCGTCTGGGCGTAGGGCCAGGAAGTCGTTCATGTAGGTCATTTCCGACGCGAGTGTAGGATTGTTGTGGCTCGCTTGTGGGGCGGAAATTAATACCACTTGAATACCATGTCAACGCACGGAAATGGGCTTTGGCCCAGTAGGATGGCGGCTTTCAGGGGGTGTGGTTTCAAGTGGTATTAGTGTCGGCCTATAAAAAGCAAAAGATCGCAGCCTGCGGCAGCTCCTACAGTTGAGAGTGGTATCACCTCTGTAGGCGCTGCCGCAGGCTGCGATCTTTTGATTTATTTTTTTGCGGGTGACCAGCGGTCGCTGGTTAAGGGCGGATTTCGACCATCGTGCCGTCCGGCACCAGATTCCACACTTCACGCATATCAACGTTGCGCATGGCGACGCAGCCGTCAGTCCAGTCCAGGGTGTGGAACAGGTCTTCCGGGGTTTCTTCCGAATCTGGCGTGCCGTGGATCATGATCATCCCGCCGGGCTCGACACCTTCACGCCGGGCGCGGGCCGAATCGCTGATGTTCGGGTAGGAAATGTGCATCGACAGATTGAATTTGTCGCTGGTCTTGCGCCAGTCGATCCAATAGAAACCTTCCGGCGTGCGTTTGTCGCCTTCGATCAGTTTCGGGCCCTTTTTCGCGCCCTTGCCCAAGGAAATGCGATAGGTCTTCAGCGGCTTGCCATCGGCGATCAGTTGCAGTTGATGCGCTGACTTGAGCACCAGGACTTTTTCGATGAGCGGGGTATTCGCAGGCGCCACGGTGGTCACGAATGACGCTTGGGAGACGGTAACGAACGACAGGCAGAACAGGGCAAGCAACCAGCGCATTGAAACGATTCCCCAGGAATGACGCAGATACATGATTTATAGGTGTTGTGCAGACGTGCTCGGGTTATCGGCTGGCCGGCGACGAAATCAAGTAATGGCAGGTTGAGCAAGCGGCGGAATCGATTCCGAACGCACTGGATACGTCTCGACGCGCCGATCAGCGAAGAAGCATTCTAAGGTACGCCCCACTGTGCGGAAAGCCAGCTCGTCCCAGGGAATGTCGGCTTCGTCGAATAGTTGCACTTCGAGGCTCTCGGGGCCGGCGGCAAAGTCCAGATCCACCAGTTCGGCGCGGAAGAACACATGCACCTGACTGATGTGCGGCACGTCGATCAGCGTATAGATGCTCAGGTTACGCACCCGGGCGCAGGCTTCTTCGGCAGTTTCGCGCACGGCGGCCTGTTCGATGGTCTCGCCGTTCTCCATGAATCCGGCGGGCAACGTCCAGTAACCGAGACGCGGCTCGATGGCACGACGGCAGAGCAACACTTTCGTGCCCCAGGTCGGCACGCAGCCGGCGACAATATTGGGGTTTTGATAGTGAATGGTCTGACAGCTGTCACAGACAAATCGCAGCCGCGAATCGCCTTCGGGAATGCGCTGGGTGACCGGGTTACCGCAGTGGCTGCAAAATTTCATGCTGGGCTTCCTGAATGCTGCGCCTATCTTGGCGTGCAGCGGTGCCGGTCGGCAAGTTGTCGTTTCGCGACATGGCGAGATTCGGGGGCTTGGGCGGCTGCATTGATTGGTGCATGATGCAGGGTAAGGCACAGATCGAGAACACTCATGCTGGACGAGCTACTGCATAGGGTAAGCAACCACACACCGCGCACGCTGGAGACCGACACACGTTTCCCCGAGGCTGCCGTTCTGGTGCCGATCACCCGCAGTGATGAGCCGGAACTGGTGCTGACCCTGCGCGCCAGCGGGCTCTCGACCCATGGCGGCGAAGTGGCTTTTCCTGGTGGTCGCCGCGATCCGGAAGACCCGGATCTGATCTTCACGGCGCTGCGCGAAGCCGAAGAAGAAATCGGTTTGCCACCCGGACTGGTCGAAGTCATCGGTCCGCTCAGCCCACTGATTTCCCTGCACGGCATCAAGGTCACGCCTTATGTCGGCGTCATCCCCGATTTTGTCGAATACCGCGCCAACGATGCCGAAATCGCAGCCGTCTTCAGCGTTCCGCTGGAATTCTTCCGCAAGGACCCGCGCGAGCATACCCATCGCATCGACTATCAGGGGCGCAGTTGGTACGTGCCGAGTTATCGATTTGGTGAGTACAAGATCTGGGGCCTCACGGCGATCATGATTGTCGAGTTGATCAACCTGCTCTATGACGCGAAAATCAGTCTGCATGAGCCGCCGAAAAGCTTTATCAACACCTGAAGCCGTCGTTCGAACGGCCATTCACCGTGAGCCCTGAGGAAAACAAGATGAAATACCGCCTGGGCGACGCCCGTGTCGAGACCCATCCACAGAGCTGGGTCGCCCCCAATGCCGTGCTA
Organism: Pseudomonas sp. P108; assembly: GCF_032613195.1. Lineage (NCBI taxonomy): Bacteria > Pseudomonadati > Pseudomonadota > Gammaproteobacteria > Pseudomonadales > Pseudomonadaceae > Pseudomonas > Pseudomonas sp. P108. Next base: position 1,278,219 of record NZ_CP126691.1, read on the forward strand.
GTGGGCAAGGTCAAACTGGAAGAGGGCGCCAACGTCTGGTTCAACGCCGTGCTGCGTGGCGATAACGAACTGATCCTGATCGGCAAAAACAGCAACGTCCAGGACGGCACCGTGATGCACACCGACATGGGCTATCCGCTGACCATCGGCACCGGCGTGACCATTGGCCATAACGCCATGCTGCATGGCTGCACGGTCGGCGATTACAGCCTGATCGGCATCAACGCGGTGATTCTCAACGGCGCGAAGATCGGCAAGAACTGCATCATCGGCGCCAATTCGCTGATCGGCGAGGGCAAGGAAATTCCCGATGGTTCGCTGGTGATGGGCTCGCCGGGCAAGGTTGTGCGCGAGCTGACCGAGCCGCAGAAGAAGATGCTTGAAGCCAGCGCCGCCCACTATGTGCATAACTCTCAGCGTTATGCGCGCGATCTGGTTGAGCAGGAAGAATGACTACGCTCGAAAGACCGGTCGCCTCGCCGTGCGTGAATATTTGTGCGCTGGATGAGGAGGATATTTGTACTGGCTGCCAGCGTACGGTCGAGGAGATTACCCGCTGGGGCCGCATGAGCAATGACGAGCGTCGGGTGGTGTTGGGGTTGTGTCATGAGCGGGCTAAGGCGAGTGGGTTGGTTTGGATGATGCCGTCGTCGAAGACGTGATCGGCTTGGGACGGCCCTCACCCTAACCCTCTCCCGGAGGGAGAGGGGACTGACCGAGTTGATGGTTCGAGTTACATCGACCTGAGCTACCGAGTCGAACTCAGGTTTTGAAAAGCCTCCGATCGGCTCGCTTTCCCTTCGTTTGAAGGGGGAGGGAGCGACCGGGTTGATTGTTCGGGTCGCACCGACCTGGGTTATCGAGTCGAACTCGGGAGTCGATTCAACGAAGATCTGCTCCCTTTCCCCCTCGCCCCCCTTGGGGGATAGGGCTGGGGTGAGGGGGTGGCTCTTGATCTGCGGGTCCAGTAATCTGTGCGCCAATCTGCCAGGTCGCCTCCATGATTTTCCTCATCGCCTACATCAGCAGCGTCGTGCTGATCAACTTCGCCTTCTCCACCGCGCCGCATCTGGACATCATCTGGTCGGCCTGGGGTGGTCTGGTGTTCGTGCTGCGCGACATGGTGCAAACCCGCTTTGGTCACGGCGCGATCGTCGCGATGCTGGCGGCGCTGGTGCTGTCTTACGTCACCTCCGATCCTTCCATTGCACTGGCCAGCGCTACGGCGTTCGCGGTCTCCGAGTGCATTGACTGGCTGGTGTTCAGCATCACCAAGCGCCCGTTGCGCGACCGCTTGTGGATCAGTTCGGCGCTGAGCATTCCTCTCGATACCTTCATCTTCTTCGGCATGATCGACTTGCTGACGCCGCCGGTGATCATCACCGCGCTGGCCTCGAAATTTGCCGGCGTCACTGCCGTCTGGCTGATCATGGCCTGGCGTGAGCGCAAACAGGCCGTCGCCGGCTGAAGCCAAAGCCTCAGGTTCATGTAAAATGCCGCGCTTTCTCCCCATGGAAAGCGCGTCAGGCGCTGCTTTCCTCGATGATCCGCTTCTTTGAGGACCTGAGATGACCCGTATCGGAACTCCATTGTCGCCAACCGCGACCCGCGTATTGCTGTGTGGCTGTGGTGAGTTGGGCAAGGAAGTGGTGATCGAGCTGCAACGCCTGGGCGTTGAAGTGATTGCCGTCGACCGTTACGCCAACGCGCCGGCCATGCAAGTCGCCCATCGCAGCCACGTGATCAACATGCTCGACGGCGCCGCCCTGCGTGCGGTGATCGAAGCTGAAAAGCCGCACTTCATCGTGCCGGAAATCGAAGCGATCGCCACTGCTACCCTGGTCGAACTGGAAGCCGAAGGCTTCACCGTGATCCCGACCGCACGCGCAGCGCAACTGACCATGAACCGTGAAGGCATCCGTCGTCTGGCCGCTGAAGAGCTGGACCTGCCGACCTCGCCGTACCACTTCGCCGACACCTTCGAGGACTACAGCAAAGCCGTTGAGGACCTGGGTTTCCCCTGCGTCGTCAAACCGGTCATGAGCTCGTCGGGCAAAGGCCAGAGCCTGCTGCGCAGCGTCGATGACGTGCAAAAAGCCTGGGATTACGCGCAAGAGGGCGGTCGCGCTGGCAAAGGTCGGGTGATCATCGAAGGTTTCATCGATTTCGACTACGAAATCACTCTGCTGACTGTGCGTCACATCGGTGGCACCACGTTCTGCGCGCCGGTCGGTCACCGTCAGGAGAAGGGCGACTACCAGGAGTCGTGGCAGCCACAAGCCATGAGCCCGATTGCTTTGGCTGAATCCGAGCGCGTTGCCAAAGCGGTGACTGAAGCGTTGGGTGGTCGCGGTCTGTTCGGCGTTGAGCTGTTCATCAAGGGTGATCAGGTGTGGTTCAGCGAAGTTTCGCCGCGCCCGCATGACACCGGTCTGGTAACGCTGATTTCGCAGGATCTGTCGCAGTTCGCCCTGCACGCTCGCGCAATTCTGGGCCTGCCGGTACCGCTGATCCGTCAGTTCGGGCCATCGGCTTCGGCGGTGATTCTGGTGGAAGGGCAGTCGACTCAGACCGCTTTCGCCAACCTCGGCGCGGCGTTGAGCGAGCCGGACACGGCGTTGCGTCTGTTTGGTAAGCCAGAGGTGAATGGTCAGCGCCGCATGGGCGTGGCGCTGGCGCGGGATGAATCGATCGAGGCCGCTCGCGCCAAGGCGACCCGCGCTGCTCAAGCTGTTGTCGTAGAGCTCTAAATCGAGTTGCGACATTCGCGAGCAGGCTCGCTCCCACATGGCATTGGGTGAACACAGAATCTGTGACCAACCCCAAAACCCTGTGGGAGCGAGCCTGCTCGCGAAGCTTTTGATCTTCTGTCAGGCAACCTGATTCAGATCGTTATTCTTCGTTTCCTTCAGGCACAGCACTGCAATCAAACTCAGCACCGCCGCCGCCGACACATACCCGCCGACGTAACTCAACCCCCCCATCGCCACCAGTTTTTGCGCAAAGAACGGCGCCGCCGAGGCCCCGACAATGCCGCCCAGGTTATACGCCGCCGAAGCACCGGTATAACGCACGTGGGTCGGAAACAGCTCAGGCAACAATGCGCCCATCGGTGCAAACGTCACGCCCATCAAAAACAGCTCGATGCACAGAAACAGCGCCACACCCCAGGTCGAGCCCTGAGTCAGCAACGGCTCCATCAGAAAACCGGAAAGAACCGCCAGCACACCACCGATGATCAGCACCGGTTTGCGCCCGTAACGGTCGCTGGCCCAAGCGGACAACGGTGTAGCGGCCGCCATGAACAGCACTGCAAAACACAGCAGCCCGAGGAACGTTTCGCGGCTATAGCCGAGAGTGGAAACCCCGTAGCTCAGGGAGAATACTGTCGAGATATAGAACAGTGCATAGCACACCACCATCGCTGCCGCGCCCAGCAACGTCGGTGCCCAGTACTGGCTGAACAGCTCGACCAGCGGTACTTTTACGCGCTCCTGACGAGCGATGGCGTTGGCGAACACCGGGGTTTCATGCAGTTTCAACCGTACATACAGGCCGACCATCACCAGAGCCGCGCTGAGCAGAAACGGAATCCGCCAGCCCCAGCTGCGGAACTGCTCGTCATTGAGGGTCATGGCCAGTGTCAGGAACAAGCCGTTGGCCGCGAGAAAACCAATCGAAGGCCCAAGCTGCGGGAACATGCCGAACCACGCACGTTTGCCTTTCGGCGCGTTTTCCGTGGCGAGCAGGGCGGCACCGCCCCATTCACCACCCAATCCCAAACCTTGGCCGAAACGCAGCACACACAGCAGAATCGGTGCCCAGGCGCCAATGCTGTCATAACCCGGCAGCACGCCAATCAGTGTCGTGCACACGCCCATCAAGAGTAAGGAGGCGACCAGCGTCGATTTGCGCCCGATGCGGTCACCAAAGTGGCCGAACAACGCCGAGCCCAGTGGCCTCGCCAGAAATGCGATACCAAAGGTAAGGAACGCCGAAAGCATCTGCGCGGTGCCGGAGGTCTGTGGAAAGAACACTGGCCCGATCACCAGCGCAGCCGCGGTGGCGTAAACATAGAAGTCATAGAACTCGATCGCGGTGCCGATAAAACTCGCCGTCGCCACGCGGGTGGCGGAATTGGTCGGTTGGGCAGGCGCGGTGTCGCTGATAGCGGTACTGGTTGTCATGCGGTGATCCCTGACAGTCATGAGCTCCGTTGGAGCGAATTATTATGGTCGAACACCCAGGGATGTGGGATGAGGCGCGGTCGCTGCTTCAGGTAGGAACAGTCGCCGGAGTACAGCGCAAATGGCCGAAACCTGGTGTGTGCGGGGTAAGCACAAGGTTCGGCGGGGCTTGGGTAAGCGTTCCGATTATAGGAAGGGGGCTAACAATCAAACAAGAGCAAAAAATCGCAGCCTTCGGCAGGTCCTGCATTTGGAATGCGTTGCCCTGTAGGAGCTGCCGAAGGCTGCGATCTTTTGATCTTTCTATCGGGCAGGCACCAAAGCAGGCACAGAAGAGGTATGCCAAATCAGCACTTTGCTAACCCGGTTCTCTTCAGTCTCGAGAATCTCCAGACGATAACGCCCGATCTTCAAGCAAACCGCACTTTCCGGAATAGTCTCCAACGCCTCAGTCACCAGACCATTCAGCGTTTTCGGACCATCGCTCGGCAAATGCCAGCCCAGGCACTTGTTCAATTCGCGGATCGACGCGGCACCGTCAATGACCATGCGGCCATCGTCCTGCGGATGAATATGCGGATTATCCAGGCTGTGCTCGCTTTCAAACTCGCCGACAATTTCTTCGAGAATGTCTTCCAGCGTGACGATGCCGAGCACTTCGCCGTACTCGTCGACCACCATGCCCAGTCGGCGCTGCTGCTTGTGAAAATTCAGCAACTGCAGTTGCAGCGGTGTGCTTTCCGGCACGAAGTAAGGCTCGTAACTCGCCGCCAGCAGCGCCTCGCGGGTCAAATCACCATTGTTCAGCAAATGTCGGATCTGCCGGGTGTTGAGCACTGCTTCAACCTGATTGATGTCGCTGTGGAACACCGGCAGGCGCGTGCGCTTGTTGTGGCGTAGCTGTTCGATGATCTCGTCGATCGAATCGTCGAGGTTGATGCCGTCGACGTCACTGCGCGGCACCAGGATGTCGTTGACCGTGATGTTGTCCAGCGCATGAATGCCTGAGACCGGGTGCGCGCGCACTGGATGCTCTGGGTCGTCGTAGCGATCGGCGGGCGAGTCATCTTCGCTTTGCTGCACGACCTGAACTTTGCGAGCAAACGGACTCATCAGCAAGCCGCTGATACGGCTGAACAACCAGGCAAACGGATAAACAATCTTCAGCGGCACCGCCAGCAATGTATTGCCGAACGCCAGCACGGCATCGGGATACCGTTGGGCGACGGTACGTGGAAAATAATCGGCAAACACCAGCAGGATTGCGCCAGCACCGAGGCATGCCGCCCACGGGCCGTTTTCTTCGCAGAGAAAAATCGCCAGCAGCGTCGCAATCACCACGGCGAGCGCACGGCACAAGGTGTTGCAGAGGATCAGGCTATCGAGCGGAAAGCTCAGCTTCGCCAGCGGTTTGTCGCTGGCGCGCGAGGCGGTGCGCTGCGCAAGCAGGTGCTGTTGCGCGATTTCGACGGCGGTAAACAGCCCTGACCACAAAATCAGCAGGACAAACACCGCGAGCATCGGCCCTAAGGGCAAACCGTCCATTTATGCCGCCCGTCAGATGTGCAGGATGTATTCACGAACCAGTTTGCTGCCGAAATACGCCAACATCAGCAGGCAGAAACCGGCGAGGGTCCAGCGAATCGCCTTGTGACCGCGCCAGCCGAGACGGTTGCGGCCCCACAGCAGCACGCTGAACACGATCCACGCCAGGCAGGCCAGCAGGGTCTTGTGTACCAGATGCTGGGCGAACAGGTTCTCGACGAACAGCCAGCCGGAAATCAGCGACAGCGACAGCAGCGTCCAGCCAGCCCAAAGGAAGCCGAACAGCAGGCTTTCCATGGTTTGCAGCGGCGGGAAATTCTTGATCAGCCCGGACGGATGCTTGTGCTTGAGCTGGTGGTCTTGCACCAGCAGCAGCAAAGCCTGGAACACCGCGATGGTGAACATGCCGTAGGCGAGGATCGACAACAGAATATGCGCAAGGATGCCTGGCTCTTCATCGATGATCTGCACCGTGCCGGTCGGCGCGAACTGCGCAAGCAGCACAGTGACCGCACCGAGCGGGAACAGCAGCACCAGCAGGTTTTCCACCGGAATGCGCGAGCAGGCGATCAGCGTCAGGGCGATCACCGCCGCCGCGATCAGGCTGGAGGCGCTGAAGAAGTCCAGGCCCAGACCGATGGGTGTCAGCAAGTGGGTGAGCAGGCTGGCGGCGTGGGCTACCACGGCGAGAGCGCCGAGGCTAACCAGCAGGCGCTTGTTCGCCTTGGCGCCGGTGGCCAAGCGGGTGCTCTGATAAAGGGTCGCAGCGGCATATAGAAGGGCGGCGGCGAGGGTGGTCAGCAAACTCGGTGACAAGGGGAGCATAAATCCTGTTAGGCAAGCCCGAAAGGGGCTGAGTTTGGCATAGAACCGCCATGGCACGAAAGACTCAGGAAGCTGACAGCGAGGTGTCCGCCAGCCGCAGTCTTCGCTATAATCCGCGACCTGCCCACGCCGCAGGCTCGCCGAGCACATGTTGATTCCGGTCTGGGCCGCCATTATCCCGGTCTACACAGGGCCTGAAAGGATCGCGCAATGTTTGAAAACTTAACCGACCGTCTCTCGCAGACGCTGCGCCATGTCACCGGCAAGGCGAAGCTGACCGAGGACAACATCAAAGACACCCTGCGTGAAGTGCGCATGGCGTTGCTCGAAGCCGACGTCGCCCTGCCGGTGGTCAAAGACTTCGTCAATTCGGTCAAGGAGCGCGCTGTCGGCACCGAGGTTTCGCGCAGCCTGACGCCGGGCCAGGCGTTCGTGAAGATCGTCCAGGCTGAACTCGAAAGCCTGATGGGCGCGGCCAACGAAGATTTGAATCTGAGCGCCGTACCGCCAGCCGTGATTCTGATGGCCGGTCTGCAGGGCGCCGGTAAAACCACTACCGCTGGCAAACTTGCGCGCTTCCTTAAAGAGCGCAAGAAAAAGTCGGTCATGGTTGTGTCGGCGGACGTTTATCGTCCGGCTGCTATTAAACAGCTGGAAACCCTGGCCAACGACATCGGCGTGACGTTCTTCCCGTCCGACCTGAGCCAGAAGCCGGTCGACATCGCCACCGCAGCTATTAAAGAAGCAAAACTGAAGTTCATCGACGTGGTCATCGTCGACACCGCCGGTCGTCTGCACATCGACGAAGAGATGATGGGCGAGATCAAGGCGCTGCACGCCGCGATCAACCCGGTCGAAACCCTGTTCGTGGTCGACGCCATGACCGGCCAGGACGCCGCCAACACGGCCAAGGCCTTCGGGGATGCGCTGCCGCTGACCGGTGTGATCCTGACCAAGGTCGACGGCGACGCCCGTGGCGGTGCTGCATTGTCGGTACGTGCTATCACCGGCAAGCCGATCAAGTTCATCGGTATGGGCGAGAAGAGCGAAGCGCTCGATCCGTTCCACCCTGAGCGTATTGCCTCGCGCATTCTCGGCATGGGCGACGTGCTCAGCCTGATCGAACAGGCTGAAGCGACCCTCGACAAGGACAAGGCCGACAAACTGGCCAAGAAGCTGAAGAAGGGCAAGGGCTTCGACCTCGAAGACTTCCGCGATCAGCTGCAACAGATGAAGAACATGGGCGGCCTCGGCGGGCTCATGGACAAACTGCCGAGCATCGGCGGCGTCAACCTGTCGCAAATGGGCAACGCCCAGAACGCCGCAGAGAAACAATTCAAACAGATGGAAGCCATCATCAATTCCATGACCCCGGCCGAGCGCCGCGACCCTGAGCTGATCAGCGGTTCGCGCAAACGTCGTATCGCCATGGGTTCCGGCACTCAGGTGCAGGACATCGGCCGCTTGATCAAGCAGCACAAGCAGATGCAGAAGATGATGAAGAAATTCACCGCCAAGGGCGGAATGGCGAAAATGATGCGCGGCATGGGCGGAATGTTGCCCGGCGGCGGCATGCCAAAGATGTGAGGTGTCCCGTCTCACCCATTCTGCTCACTTATGGCGGCGTCTGATGCCCTCATGCTGCGTTGCCGCTCCTCGCCATAGCGGGCTATGACTCGTCGCGGCGCCTTGCTTGAGGGCATCAGTCACTCGCCAAAAGTGAGCAAAATGGGTGAGACGGGACACAAGAATCCGCGCCGGTCGTCGCACCGGCGCAGACCCTGCAAGGACGCAGGATCAACAGCAAACCCGCACTCGGCGGGAGCTGACTGGCCGTTTTCATCGACGGCTCTATATGCAGATCTGCACGGCATGCCATAGGCGCCGGAAAAAGTCATTTGCAAAAGTCCGGATATTCCTTAGAATATGCGGCCTTTCGGGCACCCATGCCCGCTGTGCATTTAGATTTGCAGCACCGACTACAGGAACGATGTTCACATGCTAACAATCCGTCTTGCCCTTGGCGGCTCCAAAAAGCGCCCGTTTTACCACCTGACCGTAACCGACTCGCGTAACCCGCGTGACGGCTCCCACAAAGAACAGGTTGGTTTCTTCAACCCTGTTGCCCGTGGTCAGGAAGTTCGTCTGTCCGTGAACCAAGAGCGCGTAGCCTACTGGCTGAGCGTTGGTGCACAGCCTTCTGAGCGTGTTGCTCAGTTGCTGAAGGAATCTGCAAAGGCTGCGGCCTGAGCAATATGAACGCGACGCCTGCTGTTGCCGATGATTTGATCGTTATTGGCAAAATTTATTCTGTTCATGGCGTTCGCGGCGAAGTGAAGGTTTATTCCTTTACTGATCCGACTGAAAACCTGTTGCAGTACAAAACCTGGACGCTCAAGCGCGAAGGCAATGTCAAACAGGTCGAGCTGGTCAGTGGACGCGGGAGCGACAAGTTCCTGGTCGCAAAGCTCAAGGGTCTTGATGATCGTGAAGAAGCTCGTCTTCTGGCCGGTTACGAGATCTGCGTGCCGCGCAATCTGTTCGCTGAATTGACCGACGGTGAGTACTACTGGTACCAGCTGGAAGGTCTGAAGGTCATCGACACACTCGGGCAACTGCTCGGGAAAATCGATCATCTTCTGGAAACCGGCGCCAATGATGTAATGGTCGTCAAGCCTTGCGCTGGCAGCCTGGATGATCGCGAACGCCTGTTGCCCTATACGGAGCAATGCGTGTTGGCCATCGACCTGGCAGCGGGCGAGATGAAGGTGGATTGGGACGCGGACTTCTAAACGTGGCTAATTTGCGCGTAGAAGTGATCAGTTTGTTTCCCGAAATGTTTTCCGCCATCGGCGACTACGGCATCACCAGTCGTGCGGTCAAACAGGGGCTCTTGCAGCTGACCTGTTGGAATCCGCGAGATTACACGACGGATCGGCATCACACTGTGGACGATCGCCCGTTTGGCGGTGGTCCGGGCATGGTGATGAAGATCAAGCCCCTGGAAGATGCTCTGGTTCAGGCCAAGGCAGCAGCCGGGGAGGCGGCGAAGGTGATTTACCTGTCCCCCCAAGGCCGTCAACTGACTCAGTCGGCGGTACGCGAGCTGGCACAATCGGATGCATTGATCCTGATTGCCGGCCGTTATGAAGGCATTGACGAGCGCTTTATTGAGGCTCATGTCGATGAAGAGTGGTCGATTGGCGACTATGTACTGTCTGGCGGCGAGCTGCCGGCGATGGTCCTGATCGATGCGGTTACACGACTGCTGCCTGGAGCTTTAGGGCATGCGGATTCCGCTGAGGAAGATTCCTTTACGGATGGTCTGCTGGATTGCCCGCACTACACCCGACCTGAGGTGTATGCGGATCAGCGTGTTCCCGACGTGTTGCTGAGTGGCAATCACGCGCATATCCGGCGTTGGCGTTTACAGCAGTCCCTTGGTAGGACCTTTGAACGACGCGCCGATCTTCTGGAAAGCCGCTCGCTTTCTGGAGAAGAGAAGAAGCTGCTCGAGGAATACATCCGCGAGCGGGACGATAGTTAACAACGTATCGATGGTAGATCGAACGATTTACCTTAGGAGCACAGCATGACCAACAAAATCATCCTTGCACTCGAAGCAGAGCAGATGACCAAAGAAATCCCTACCTTCGCCCCAGGCGACACTATTGTCGTTCAGGTGAAAGTGAAGGAAGGCGATCGTTCCCGTCTGCAAGCGTTCGAAGGCGTTGTAATCGCCAAGCGTAACCGCGGCGTGAACAGTGCGTTCACCGTTCGTAAAATCTCCAACGGTGTTGGCGTAGAACGTACTTTCCAGACCTACTCCCCGCAGATCGACAGCATGGCTGTTAAACGTCGCGGTGACGTACGTAAAGCCAAGCTGTACTACCTGCGCGACCTGTCGGGTAAAGCAGCTCGCATCAAGGAAAAACTGGCTTAAGTCCAGCTTCCGATGCAGAAAAAAGCAGCCTACGGGCTGCTTTTTTGTTGCCTGCAATTTATTCACCGTACTTTCGTTTCAGGCCAGAACCATGACCACCCGCGACCAGGAAATCCAGCGCCGCACCGAACTCTCGGTGACCCGCGTAACCAAAGCCGTCTTCCCGCCGACCACCAACCACCACAACACCCTGTTCGGCGGCACCGCGCTGGCATGGATGGACGAAGTGTCGTTCATCACCGCCACACGCTTCTGCCGCTTGCCACTGGTGACCGTGTCCACCGACCGCATCGACTTCAATCATGCGATCCCGGCCGGCTCCATCGTCGAGTTGGTCGGGAAGGTGATCAAGGTCGGCAATACCAGCCTCAAGGTCGAGGTGGAAGTGTTTGTCGAGAGCATGAGCTGCGATGGCCGCGAGAAGGCGATTCATGGGCAGTTCAGCTTTGTTGCCATTGATGATGACAAGCGGCCGGTGCCGGTGCTGCCTGGTTTTGCGGCCTGATCAAAAACCGCGTCGCGCCCTTCGCGAGCAGGCTCGCTCCCACAGTGATCGGGGTGAACACAAAATTTGTGTCCGGCATAGAACCTGTGGGAGCGAGCCTGCTCGCGAAGGCGTCAGCTCAGGTGCCGCTGGCCTCGGGTTGAATCAACGCCAATAACGTCCACCCCGCCCCAGGCTTCAACGCCGTCTCCGGCGTCACCACATGCACCCAGCCACTGTCATCGCGCATGAACAACAACGTGGCGCGATTGCCATGCAGCGCCCGGTAATCCTCCCAGCCAAATCCATCTGTCAGCGTCGTGCTGTACAACTCTGCACCCTGACCCATCTGGCTGGCCAGCTTCGCGTAAGTGAATGCCTCGCTACCCAACTGATTGCCGCGATGCTCAAGGCTGGCGCGGTGTTTGTCGCTGCGCCGGCTCTCATGATCGCTGGCCAGACCAAACAAGCGTTGATGGCCGAAATCATGCCGAAAGCGCATCGCCGCCAGAGTATTGAGTTCGCCCGACGGCGACAGCGCCAGCAAATGCCCCAGCCCGACCAGATCCAGATGCGCATCGGCATGTTGCGAGGCCGGGTTGCCGAAATATGTCGGCAAGCCTTCCATCCGCGCCGCGCGAATATTTTCCCAACTCGAATCGGTCAACAGCACGCGGCTGCCCAGTTGCTGCAGCGATTTGCCCAGCTCCCGCGCGGGGCCGTTGGCGCCGACGATCAGGAATCCACTCGGCGCTGGCTCCGCGACCTTGAGCAGTCGTGCAAGTGGTCGCGCAGTCGCACTCTGCAGCACAACAGTGCCGATGATCACCGCAAACGTCAGCGGCACCAGCAGCAATGCACCTTCATGCCCGGCTTCATGCAGGCGAATCGCGAAAATCGCCGAGACCGCCGCCGCGACGATCCCGCGTGGCGCGATCCAGCACAGCAATGCACGCTCACGCCAGCTCAGGCTGGAACCAGCTGTGCTGAGCAACACGTTCAGCGGCCGGGCAATCAACTGGATTACCAGCAGCAGAATCAGCACCAGCGGCCCCAGTCCGATCAGCGCGTACAAATCCAGGCGCGCCGCCAACAAGATGAACAGTCCGGAAATCAGCAGCACGCTTAGGTTTTCCTTGAAGTGCAGGATGTGCCGCACATCCACGCCCTTCATGTTCGCCAGCCACATGCCCATCAGCGTTACCGCCAGCAGACCGGACTCGTGCATCACTGCGTTGGAGGTAATGAAAATCCCCAGCACCGCCGCGAGCGAGGCGAGGTTATGCAGATACTCCGGCAGCCATTGCCGGCGGATCACCGTGCCGAGCAGCCAGCCACCGAGAATGCCGAACGCAGCGCCGCAGAGAATCACGCCGCCAAAGGTGAACAGGCTCTGCTTGAGGCCATGGCCTTCGGCGCTGGCAATGATGAAGCTGTAAACCACCACGGCGAGGAGCGCGCCGATCGGGTCGATGACGATGCCTTCCCAGCGCAGAATGTTGGCGATCGAGGCTTTCGGCCGCACCACACGCAGCATCGGCACGATCACTGTCGGGCCGGTCACCAGCGTCAGGCTGCCGAACAGAATGGCCAGCATCCAGTCGAAGCCGAGCAGGAAATGCGTGGCGACCGCGATGACGACCCAGGTCGAGATCGCACCGATGGTTACCAGGCGATGGACGACGCTACCGATCTCCTTCCACTCCGAGAGGTGGAGCGTCAGGCTGCCTTCGAACAGAATCAGCGCCACCGCCAGTGACACCAGCGGCATCAGCAGTGGGCCAAACATTTCCTGCGGATCAAGCCAGCCCAGCACCGGGCCGACCAGAATGCCGGTCAGCAACAGAAACAGGATCGCTGGCAACTTCAGGCGCCAGGCCAGCCATTGGCAACCCAGTGCCGCCGCGCCAATCCCGCCAAACGCCAAGAGAATTTGCTGCTCGTTCATTGAAGCTCCCTGTTCCTTGAAATAGCGGGCTATGAAAGACTAGCGCCCATTCCTACAGTTCACTCTACATTTGCGCACAGTCTTTGAGGCTGTGTGACTTGAGCGCCCATGCCTGCCATCGACCATCCGCTGATTGATCAATTCCTCGACGCTTTATGGCTGGAGAAAGGCCTGTCCGATAATACCCGTGGCGCTTATCGCAGTGATCTGGCGCTGTTCAATGGCTGGTTGCAGGAGAAGAACCTGGAACTGATCAATGCCGGACGCGAGTTGATCCTTGATCACTTGGCCTGGCGGCTGGAGCAGAACTACAAACCGCGTTCGACCGCGAGATTTCTCTCCGGTGTGCGTGGCTTTTATCGCTATCTGTTGCGGGAAAAGATGATCAGCGTTGACCCGACATTGCGCGTCGACATGCCGCAACTCGGTAGGCCATTGCCCAAATCCCTGTCGGAAGCCGATGTCGAGGCGCTGCTCAAAGCACCGGATCTGAGCGAAGCGATCGGCCAGCGTGACCGCGCCATGCTGGAAGTGTTGTACGCCTGTGGTTTGCGCGTGACCGAGTTGGTGAGCCTGACGCTGGAACAGGTCAACCTGCGTCAAGGTGTGTTGCGGGTGATGGGCAAGGGCAGCAAGGAGCGGTTGGTGCCGATGGGCGAGGAGGCAATTGTCTGGGTCGAGCGCTATATGCGTGACGGTCGCGGCGAACTGCTCGGTGGCCGGCCCAGTGATGTGCTGTTCCCCAGTCAGCGCGGCGAGCAGATGACCCGCCAGACCTTCTGGCACCGGATCAAGCATCAGGCCAAGGTTGCCGGGATCGGCAAATTGCTGTCGCCGCACACCTTGCGTCACGCGTTTGCCACGCACCTGCTCAACCACGGCGCGGATTTGCGTGTGGTGCAGATGCTGCTCGGCCACAGCGACCTTTCCACCACGCAGATCTACACCCACGTCGCCCGCGCTCGATTGCAGGACCTGCACGCCAAACACCACCCGCGCGGCTGAAAAAAGTCCCTGTAGGAGTGAGCCTGCTCGCGATAGCGGTATTCCTCACAACACAGTGCTGAATGAAGGACCGCTATCGCGAGCAGGCTCACTCCTACGGGTTCTTCAGTGCTCTCAAAATCTATGGCGACAGGCGCATTCGGCCACCGTGGCCTTATGTGTTAGGCTTTGCCGGTTTGCACGATGGACGGTTATGACCCGGTGTTCCGGCACGGGCGTTCTGATCGTTCCATTTGTCCGCCTTCAGGAGTTCTCATGCGTCTGACCCAGATTTTCGCCGCCGCAGCCATTGCGTTGGTCAGCACCTTTGCCGTCGCCGATGACGCGGCCGACAAAGCCATTCGTCAAAGCCTGGAAAAACTCGAACTCGAGGTTCCGGTAGAAAGTATCAGTGCCAGCCCGTTGCCAGGCATGTACGAAGTCAAGCTCAAGGGCAGCCGCGTGCTCTACGCCAGTGCCGATGGCCAGTACATCGTGCAGGGCTACCTGTTTCAGCTCAAGGACGGCAAACCGGTCAACCTGACCGAGAAGACCGAACGCCTGGGCATCTCCAAGCTGATCAATGCCATTCCGGTTGCCGAAACCGTGGTCTACCCGGCCGTGGGCGAAACCAAATCGCACATCACCGTGTTCACCGACACCACCTGCCCGTACTGCCACAAGCTGCACGCCGAAGTGCCTGAGCTGAACAAGCGCGGCATCGAAGTGCGCTATGTCGCCTTCCCGCGCCAGGGTTTGAACTCGCCGGGTGACGAGCAACTGCAAGCCGTGTGGTGCTCGAAAGACAAGAAAGCTGCCATGGACAAAATGGTCGATGGCAAGGAAATCAAGGCCGCCAAATGCGATAACCCGGTTTCCAAGCAGTTCGCCCTCGGTCAGTCGATCGGCGTGAACGGCACACCGGCCATCGTTTTGGCTGACGGACAAGTGATTCCGGGCTACCAGCCTGCGCCACAAGTCGCCAAACTGGCGCTGGGCGCGAAGTAAATTCGCATCGTCACGGTCAGCCGTGACGATCATGGTCCGGTAGCGACATCGCCGGGCCATTAATAGAGAGCCGCGAGCACGCGGTTGTTTTCCGGCCGACCCCGCGTCGGCCGTTTTATGGGGAGTTCACAGTGAATCCGGTCAAAGTAGGCATCTGTGGGTTAGGGACCGTCGGTGGCGGTACCTTCAACGTACTTCAGCGCAACGCCGAGGAAATTGCTCGTCGTGCCGGGCGTGGAATCGAAGTGGCACAAATTGCCATGCGCACGCCAAAGCCTCAGTTCCAGACGACCGGTATTGCGATTACCAACGATGTCTTCGAAGTGGCCACGAACCCTGAGATCGACATCGTCATAGAGCTGATGGGCGGCTACACCGTTGCCCGCGAGCTGGTACTCAAGGCCATCGAGAATGGCAAGCATGTGGTCACCGCGAACAAGGCTCTGATTGCCGTTCACGGTAATGAAATTTTCGCCAAGGCTCGCGAGAAAGGCGTGATCGTGGCGTTCGAAGCGGCCGTGGCCGGTGGCATTCCGGTGATCAAGGCGATCCGTGAAGGCCTGTCCGCCAACCGCATCAACTGGGTCGCCGGGATCATCAACGGCACCGGTAACTTTATCCTCACCGAAATGCGCGAGAAAGGCCGTACCTTCGAAGACGTGCTGGCCGAAGCGCAGGCACTGGGTTACGCCGAAGCCGATCCGACCTTCGACGTTGAAGGCATCGACGCGGCGCACAAGCTGACGATTCTGGCCTCCATCGCGTTCGGCATTCCGCTGCAATTCGACAAGGCTTACACCGAAGGCATCACCAAACTGACCACCGCTGACGTCAACTACGCCGAAGCGCTGGGCTACCGCATCAAGCACCTCGGTGTGGCGCGCAGCACTGCCGCCGGTATCGAGTTGCGCGTACACCCGACACTGATCCCGGCCGATCGTCTGATCGCCAACGTCAACGGCGTGATGAACGCGGTGATGGTCAACGGTGACGCTGCCGGTTCGACGCTGTTCTACGGCGCTGGCGCCGGCATGGAGCCAACCGCTTCGTCGGTGATCGCCGATCTGGTCGACGTGGTTCGCGCGATGACTTCCGATCCGGAAAACCGCGTGCCGCATCTGGCCTTCCAGCCGGATTCGCTGTCGGCCCATCCGATCCTGCCGATCGAAGCCTGCGAAAGCGCTTACTACCTGCGCATTCAGGCCAAGGACCATCCGGGCGTGTTGGCTCAGGTGGCGAGCATCCTCTCGGAGCGCGGCATCAACATCGAGTCGATCATGCAGAAGGAAGTCGAGGAACACGACGGTCTGGTGCCGATGATCCTGCTGACCCACCGCGTGGTCGAGCAGCGCATCAACGATGCCATTGCCGCCCTCGAAGCGCTGGCCGGCGTCAATGGTCCGGTTGTACGGATCCGCGTCGAGCACCTGAACTAAACAGAAGCAGCTGCAAGCTTCGAGCTGCAAGCGGCAAGAGAAAAGCGGTCTGGCTTTTACTTGCAGCTTGTAGCTCGTAGCTTGAAGCTCAAACCGAAGGTTTGAAATCATGCGTTATATCAGTACCCGCGGCCAGGCACCGGCCCTGAATTTCGAAGACGTCCTGCTGGCCGGTCTCGCGACCGACGGCGGTCTGTACGTTCCAGAAAACCTGCCACGTTTCACCCAGGAAGAAATCGCTTCCTGGGCCGGCCTGCCGTATCACGAACTGGCTTTCCGCGTCATGCGCCCGTTCGTCACCGGCAGCATCCCGGATGCCGATTTCAAAAAGATTCTCGAAGAAACCTACGGTGTGTTCGCCCACAGCGCCGTGGCGCCGCTGCGTCAGCTGAACGGCAACGAATGGGTGCTGGAGCTGTTCCACGGCCCGACCCTGGCGTTCAAGGACTTCGCCCTGCAACTGCTCGGTCGTCTGCTCGACTACGTGCTGGAAAAACGCGGTGAGCGCGTAGTGATCGTCGGCGCCACCTCCGGTGATACTGGCTCGGCCGCCATCGAAGGCTGCAAGCATTGCGAAAACGTCGACATCTTCATCCTGCACCCGCACAACCGTGTGTCTGAAGTGCAGCGTCGCCAGATGACCACGATTTTCGGCGAGAACATCCACAACATCGCCATCGAAGGCAACTTCGATGACTGCCAGGAAATGGTCAAGGCGAGTTTCGCCGACCAGAGCTTCCTCAAAGGCACGCGTCTGGTCGCGGTGAACTCGATCAACTGGGCGCGGATCATGGCCCAGATCGTTTACTACTTCCACGCCGCCCTGCAGTTGGGCGGCCCGGCGCGTTCGGTATCGTTCTCGGTGCCAACCGGTAACTTCGGCGACATCTTCGCCGGTTACCTGGCCCGCAACATGGGCCTGCCGATCAACCAGTTGATCGTCGCCACCAACCGCAACGACATCCTGCACCGCTTCATGAGCGGCAATCAGTACGTCAAGGAAACCCTGCACGCCACGCTGTCGCCGTCGATGGACATCATGGTCTCGTCGAACTTCGAACGCCTGCTGTTCGACCTGCACGGTCGCAACGGTGCAGCGATTGCCGGCCTGATGGACTCGTTCAAGCAGGGCGGCGGTTTCAGCGTCGAGCAAGAGCGCTGGACCGAAGCGCGCAAACTGTTCGACTCGCTGGCCGTGGATGACGCGCAGACCTGCGAAACCATCGCCGAAGTCTACGAACAGACCGGCGAAGTGCTGGATCCGCACACCGCCATTGGCGTCAAAGCTGCGCGCGAATGCCGACGCAGCCTGGACATCCCGATGGTCATCCTCGGCACCGCCCACCCGGTGAAATTCCCGGATGCAGTGGAGAAAGCCGGTGTAGGAAAAGCGCTCGAGCTACCTGCACATCTTTCTGATTTGTTTGAGCGAAACGAGCGCTGCACCGTTCTGCCAAATGAGCTGAAAGCCGTGCAAGCCTTTGTCAGCCAGCATGGCAACCGCGGCAAGCCGCTTTAAGCCCGTAAAAGCTGTCACATTTTGAAGCCCGTCTCCTGACGGGCTTTTTTGTTTCTGCTGCCACACTGCTCGGGTTTTCACCCACGAAGGACGGGTGAGTCGATCACGAAGGAAGTGGCAATGCTGTTTTATAGAGGTTTGAAACCGGCACTGAGTGGACTGTTCTTGTTCGGATTGCTGGCTTTGACGCGCAGCAGTGTGGCAGCGCAATTGGCGTTGCACGACGATGCCGTGGCGTTCAAGGTCCAGCCGATCGAGTTGGCCGCGCACGAGCGTCAATGGATTCGCGACAATCCCAAGGTGACGGTGACGTCGGTGCAGTACCCGTTGTATCTGTTTCAGGATGAGCATGGGCAGTGGAGCGGTTTGAACAACGATGTGCTCAAGCGTGTGACGGCAATGACCGGGCTGCAGTTCGTGCATCAGGAGTCGTTTTCCACCGATCACATGCTCGAACGCCTCGAGAGCGGGGCGGCGGATATCAGTACGACCCTGGCCATGAGCGAAGAGCGCAAGACGTTTCTGGATTACAGTCACGCATTCGGTGGCGCGGGCTGGGTGTTCGTCGGTCGTGCTGACGCGCCCCGGCTGGAATCGTTCGAGCAGTTGAGCAAACGAGTGCTGGTGTTGCCGGCCCGGCATGCGCTGGAAGACATGATCAGGCGTGACTTTCCCTCGATCGAGATCCGCTCGGTCAAGACTTATGCCGAGGCGCGGGCGCTGGTCGAAAGCGGTGAGGCCTACGCCACCATCGAAAACGAAATCGGTGCGCAGCTTTATCCCTTGGGCCTGCTCAAGGTAGGCGGGCTGGTCGAAGGCAAATGGGAGGCCGATAACCTCGCTGTACGCAAAGGCATGCCAGTGCTGCTGAGTATTCTCAACAAGGCCCTTGAGGCATTTCCTGCGGCGGAATTGCGGGCGATCCGCCTGAAGTGGCTGGAAGGTATTGCGCCGGCGCCGGTGCCGTCGGTCTGGCAGCAGCTGCTCGAATGGGGTTGCTGGGGCATGGGCGGACTTGGCGTGTTCGGTCTGCTGTCGCTGGTGTGGAATCGGCGACTGACGGCGGTGATCAAACTGCGGCGCGCGGCGGAAAAGGATCTGGGCGATCAACTCGCATTCCAGCATGCATTGATCGACTCCATGCCGGACCCAGTATTCGTCCGTGATCTGCAAGGGCGGCTGATCATGTGCAATCGCAGCTATGAGGAGGCGTTGTCGGTGCGACTGGATCAGGTGCTGGGCCGGTTGCTGATCGAAGTCGATGCGTTGCCCGAGACGACGGCGCTGATGCTGCACGACGAGTTCATGGTGCAATTGCGCACGCGCAAATCACGTTTCAGCAAACGGCGATTGCAATTCAATAGCGGTCCCCGTGAGGTGTATCAGTGGACGGTGCCGTTCTACAGTGCCGACGGTCAACTGCGCGGGCTTTTGGGTGGCTGGACGGACATCACTCAGCGTCGCACAGAGAGCGGGTGTCGATGTCCGCATTGAAGATGGGAAATGTCCTATACGACGCGGCTACTTTTCCGATGGGAGGCTTAGGACGGCTGCCCTAGAGTGACAACCACTGCGGTGAGAGTCCGCGATTGTCGCTTCAGAGGTCGCTTATGCGCTCGCTTAAAGTCCTGATACTTGAACCCAATCCGTTCCAGCTGATGGCATTGCATCAAATGCTCAATGCCATTGGCATCTATGACGTACTGACGGCGCCGTCGCTGGCATCGGCCCTGTCTTCGCTGAGCCATCGTGGCGTGGTCGACATTGCAATTTGCGATCCGCAGCTCAAGGGTGGCGATGGTCTGGCGCTGATCCATCATCTGGCGGTTCAGCATGAGGCGCGTGCACTGATCCTGCTGGGAACGGTCGCGCCGAGCCTGCTGAACGATCTCGAACCCTTGCTGTGCGAGCACCACCTGCGGCTGCTGGGGCGTCTGCAAACCCCGGTGTCGGCGGTGCTCATGCGCGGTTTGCTCGACAGTTACCTGATCGCTGCTTCGCCACCGCTCGGGATTTGACGAGGGCCGTTATTTTACTGTCATCTTCGCCGTGCATGCTCTGACAGACCGGTGACACTCCAGGGTGGGGGCGATCGGTATGCAGAACTTTCTTCTCGGGCCGGTGGTCATTTATTGTGAACACGCCCCAGGCACACAGTTTTCGGACTATTGAGTGGAGATCGAGATGGAAAGTATCAGTCTATTGCTCGGTGAGGCTCTGAGCCCGTATCAGGTTTCGTTGTCTCCAAGCGGTTGCCATGGCGAATGCCTGTTGACCTTGAAGAACAGCAGCGGCGCCATTGTGGTGGAACGCGAATTCAATCACGCGCAACTCAACGACAAGCGGCAGCTGACCGACGTCGTCGACGGCTTGCACCGTGACGTGCTGATCGCTGAAGGACGGCTGGAGCCTTGTGTGATCGCGGCATTGCGCAACGCGGCACTGGATAAACGTGCGGCGCTGTAAAGATGAAATATTTTTTGTGGGAACCTTCCTGCATCCCTGTCAGTCAGACCCCGTAACAGCAGGATCAAGCATTGTGCTCCGGTGCTTGTCGCTTGCTGCTACTGGTCTTTATGTAGGCCACGTTTAACCCCGAGTCGTCTCCCCACTTCTCGGGGTTTCTTTTGTCTGCGATTTGCCTACTGCGCGGCCTGGCGTTCGAAGAACGCGCGGGCCTGTTCCAGATAATCCGCTTGTCGCTCGGGGTCCAGCCATGCGGCGTAGAGCTGATTGAGATGCTCGTGGGGCAGGGTGCGCAGCAGTTGGTTGATCTCGCTGATGGCCTGGCGTCCCTGGGTGGTGTCGGAACACGCCACGTAGCCTGAGAGATATTTTCCCGTGCCGCGAATCGGATAAAACTCCAGTTCATCCTCGGCGATCTGCGCCTGTCTGGCCTGATAGCGGATTTCCGGCCAGTAACCCAGCACCACCTGCAGCCGGCCCAGACGCTGCATCGACAGCAGATTGGTCAGTGCCTCGTTACCGTAATGGGGCGTCAGTGCGCCGCTGGGTGCCTGATGCAGAATGTTGTCGATAAATTCGCCATAACTGCGCTCAGCGACCACGCCGACTTTTCTGTCGGTGGCGGTCAGCAACGCCGACAGGTCGACTTCGCCGTCCACCAGATAAGGTTCAAGGACCGAGCGATCTTGCAGGCGCACCACCAGACCATTGCTCACGGCGCGGATCGCCGGAATCGAATACGCAACCCACTGCGCGCGCTCCTTGTTCCACAGCAGTGCGGGATCACAGGCAAACGGGTTTTCATGAAGCATCTGCAGACCACGGGCGCGATTGACCCGCATCAGCGTGTGTTCGTATTGCGGCATGCCGGCGATCAGCAACGGCATCAGTTGGTCAATCACCCCCTGACCCTTTTTCGGACCTTCGAAAATGGTCAGTGGAGGCAAGTCGCGCAGCAGCCATATGAGCGTCGGCTTCGCCTGCGCTCCGGTCGACAGGACGAGCAAAAACAACAGGCCGAACAGCCGCCACGTCCACCAATGATGGGCGCGGTTGGCGTGCGATGGCGGCCGACGTTTCAGCTTAAATGGCTCCGTCTTCGCGCAGCTTGGCGATCTGTTGCTCGTCGTAGCCAAGGTCGTGAAGTACCTGCGCATTGTGTTCACCCAATTGCGGCCCGACCCATTCTGAACTGCCCGGTGTCTCAGAGAGTTTCGGCACAATGCCCGGCATCTTGAAATCTTTGCCGTCGGGCAGTTTGGCCTGCAGGAACATCTCCCGGGCCAGGTACTGCGGATCGTTGAACATGTCCTCGGCGCTGAAGATCCGGCTGACCGGTACTTCGGCTTGATTGAGCAGGTCGAGCACGGTTTGCAATGGCAGCGAATTGACCCAGCGATCAATCACGCCATACAGCTCGTCGCGGCGATTATCGCGTCCGTCGTTGCTGGCCAGCGTCGGATCGTTGGCGAGATCGTCGCGGCCGATGATCAGCATGAAACGTTTGAATATCGCGTCACCGTTGGCGCCGATCTGCACATGTTTGCCGTCAGCGCTGGTATGAATCGAAGAGGGTGTAATGCCCGGCATGATGTTGCCGGTGCGTTCGCGGATAAAACCGAACACATCGAACTCCGGCACCATGCTTTCCATCATCGCGAAAATCGCTTCGTACAACGCCACGTCAACTACTTGGCCAAGGCCGCCGTTGACTTCGCGATGACGCAGCGCCATTAACGCGCCGATCACGCCCCACAGCGCGGCAATCGAATCGCCGATGGAAATGCCGGTGCGCACCGGCGGCCGGTCTTCGAAACCGGTGATGTAGCGCAGACCGCCCATGGACTCGCCAACCGCGCCGAAGCCTGGCTGATCTTTCATTGGTCCGGTCTGACCGAAACCGGACAGGCGCACCATCACCAGTTTCGGGTTCAGCGCGTGCAGGGTTTCCCAGCTCAGGCCAAGCTTTTCCAGCACGCCGGGGCGGAAGTTCTCGATGAGGATGTCGGCTTCGCTGAGAAGTTTTTTCAGGATCGCCAAGCCGTCAGGGTGTTTGAGGTTCAGCGTCAGCGACTTTTTATTGCGCGCCTGAACGAACCACCACAGCGACGTGCCTTCGTACAGTTTTCGCCATTTGCGCAAGGGATCACCGCCGTCTGGCGACTCGATCTTGATCACTTCAGCGCCGAACTCGCCGCAAATACGCGAGGCAAACGGCCCGGCAATCAATGTACCCAATTCAATGACTTTCACACCGCTGAGCGGTTTGTTGGCGAACGGCATACTGAATCCTGTAGGACAAGGCTAAGCAGATACAGCGTTTTAACATAGCCGGCTGTCAGACGCCGCAGGTTGATCGCCATCAATTCGATGATTGCCTACCGCATCGGTTAGACTTGCCGACTTTCCTCGTATCAAGAAGCCCGTTCATGGCCCAGCCGTCCACTACCTACAAGTTTGAACTGAACCTCACCGACCTCGACCGCAGTGTCTACGAGAGCGTCAAGCAGACCATCGCCCGTCACCCTTCGGAAACCGAAGAGCGCATGACCGTGCGCCTGCTGGCCTACGCCCTCTGGTACAACGAGCAGTTGTCGTTTGGTCGCGGTCTGTCAGACGTGGACGAACCCGCGCTGTGGGAAAAGAGCCTGGACGACCGTGTTCTGCACTGGATCGAAGTCGGCCAGCCAGACGCCGACCGTCTGACCTGGTGCTCGCGTCGCACCGAGCGCACCAGCCTGCTGGCCTATGGCAGCCTGCGCGTCTGGGAAACCAAAGTGATCCCGGCGATCAAGAACCTGAAGAACGTCAACATCGCCGCCGTCCCGCAGGAAGTGCTGGAGACGCTGGCTAAGGACATGCCCCGCGTCATCAAGTGGGACGTGATGATCAGCGAAGGGACGATCTTCGTCACCGACGACCGTGGTCAGCACGAAGTCCAGTTGCAATGGCTGCAAGGTGAGCGCGGCTGATCCTGCGCCCTCAACTGATTAATCCCACGTATTAAAGAGAAGTCTCCGTCACCCCATGCGTATCGAACCTCGTCAACTGCCTGCCACTCTGCCCTTTCTCGGTGATATACCGCCACTGCTGACCCGCCTGTATGCGGCGCGGGGCGTGCAATCCGAGGCAGAACTGGACAAGAGCCTGGCGCGGTTGATCCCGTTTCAGCAGCTCAAGGGCATTGATGCGGCGGTGGACTTGCTGGTGACGGCGCTGGAGCAACGTCAGCGCATCCTCATCGTCGGCGACTTCGATGCGGACGGTGCGACGGCCAGCACGGTTGGCATGCTTGGCTTGCGTCTGCTCGGTGCTGCACATGTCGATTATCTGGTGCCGAACCGCTTTGAATATGGCTATGGCCTGACCCCGGAAATCGTCGAAGTTGCGATGACCCGCGAGCCGCATTTGCTGGTCACCGTGGACAACGGCATCTCCAGCGTCGAAGGCGTGGCCGCCGCCAAACGCCATGGCCTCAAAGTGCTGATCACCGACCACCACTTGCCCGGCGATGAACTGCCACTGGCCGATGCGCTGGTCAATCCGAATCAGCCCGGTTGCGAGTTTCCGAGCAAGGCACTGGCCGGTGTCGGGGTGATTTTTTATGTGTTGATGGCGTTGCGCGCGCGTTTGCGCAGCCTCGGCTGGTACGAGAACAAGCCGCAGCCGAACATCGGTGAACTGCTGGATCTGGTGGCGCTGGGCAGCGTTGCCGACGTGGTGCCGCTGGACGCCAACAACCGGATTCTGGTGCATCAGGGGCTTGAGCGAATTCGCGCCGGTCGCGCACGGCCGGGGATCAAAGCGATCCTTGAAGTGGCCAAGCGTGACGCTGCACGCATTACCTCCACGGATCTGGGTTTTATCGTCGGCCCGCGCCTGAATGCCGCCGGGCGTCTGGATGACATGAGTCTGGGCATCGAATGCCTGCTCACCGCCGACGCCAATCTGGCCCGGGAAATGGCCGCGCAACTCGACGGCATGAACCAGGACCGCAAATCCATCGAGCAGGGCATGCAGCGTGAAGCGCTGGCGCAGCTCAAGGAATTGCCGGTCGAGTCGATGCCGTTTGGTCTGTGCCTGTTCGATCCGGAGTGGCACCAGGGCGTGATCGGCATCCTCGCGTCACGCATGAAAGAGCGTTATTTCCGCCCGACCATTGCCTTCGCCGATGCGGGCGATGGTTTGCTCAAGGGCTCCGGCCGCTCTGTTCAGGGCTTCCATATTCGTGATGCCCTGAGTGTGGTCGCGGCGCAGCATCCGAACCTGATCGCCAAATACGGTGGCCATGCGATGGCGGCCGGACTGACCTTGCCACAAGAGAATTTTCCGCTTTTCGCTGAAGCATTCGACGCTGAAGTGCGTAGGCAACTTCGCGAAGACGACCTGACCGGGCGCATGCTGACCGATGGCACGCTGGCGGTTGAAGAGTTCCACCTCGAACTGGCCCGCGCCCTGCGCCACGCCGGGCCTTGGGGACAGCACTTTCCTGAGCCGCTGTTTCACGGTGTGTTTCAGTTGGTTGAGCAGCGGGTGGTCGGCGAACGGCATCTCAAAGTGGTGCTGAAGAGCGAGTGTGGCTCGGTGAAGCTGGATGGCATCGCCTTTGGCGTTGATCGCGATATCTGGCCGAACCCGACGATTCAGTGGGTTGAGCTGGCTTATAAGCTCGACGTTAACGAGTTTCGGGGTAATGAGACCGTTCAGTTGATGATTGCCCACATCGAACCGCGCTAAGCCCTTCGCGAGCAGGCTCGCTCCCACAGGTACGGTGTTGTCCTTGTGGGAGCGAGCCTGCTCGCGAAGGCGGACTTTCACACACAGAATCACTCTGAACCCTCCCTCATCCCCCGTTGTCGACTAGGCTCTAAGCACTGCTTGATTGGCCTTGTGACGTCTTGTCGAATTTTTTGCCCGCGGGGGCGGGTGCTGTACCTTTTTCCTGTCACTCGTCGACTATTCAAACAGAACCCTGGAGCCTGCCCACTGATTTGAGAGGTGCCCCATGAGTCTGCTGCTTGAACCCTTCACCCTGCGCCAACTGACCCTGCCCAACCGCATCGCCGTGTCACCGATGTGCCAGTACTCCAGCGTCGATGGCCTGGCCAACGACTGGCACTTGGTGCACTTAGGCAGTCGCGCGGTGGGCGGCGCCGGTCTGGTCTTCACCGAAGCCACGGCGGTCACGGCCGACGGACGGATCACCGCCGAAGACCTTGGCCTGTGGAACGACGAACAGATCGAACCGCTACAGCGCATCACCCGATTCATTACGTCCCAAGGCGCGGTCGCCGGTATTCAACTGGCCCACGCCGGGCGCAAGGCCAGCACCCATCGGCCGTGGCTCGGCAAGCATGGCAGTGTCAAACCCGATGATGGCGGTTGGACCCCGGTCGGGCCGTCGCCGATTGCCTTTGACCCGCAACACACTCAACCGAAACAGCTCGACGAAGGGCAGATTGCTGACGTCATTCAGGCCTTTGTCGATGCCGCGAAACGCGCGTTGAAGGCCGGTTTCAGTGTGGTTGAGGTGCATGCGGCGCATGGTTATCTGTTGCATCAGTTTCTCTCGCCGTTGAGTAATCAACGCCGCGATCAGTACGGTGGTTCGTTTGAAAACCGCATTCGTCTGGTGCTGCAAGTCACTGAAGCGGTGAGGGCGGTCTGGCCTGAGGAGTTGCCGGTGTTTGTTCGCGTGTCGGCGACTGACTGGGTGGAAGACGGCTGGAATCCGGACGAAACCGTGGAGCTGGCGCGACGTCTGCACACTCTGGGCGCCGATCTTATCGACGTATCGTCGGGCGGGACGGCGGCCAACGCTGAAATCCCCGTCGGGCCGGGTTATCAGACGCGTTTCGCCGAACGCGTACGCAAAGAGTCAGGCATCGCCACCGGCACTGTGGGAATGATTACCGAGCCGGCGCAGGCCGAGCACATTCTGCGCACCTGTCAGGCCGACATTATCTTCCTTGCCCGCGAGCTGTTGCGTGATCCGTACTGGCCGCTGCATGCCGACGATGATCTGGGTGGACGCAAAGCGGTGTGGCCGGCGCAGTATCAGCGTGCGACTCATCGTGATCAGCCGATTCATGAGTCTGATTTGCGCGATTGAGTCGGTAGCGGTAAAGCAAAAAAGCCCCGGTCAGTGATGGCCGGGGCTTTGTTTTTTGTCTGCTGAATGTTGTATTGCCTGGGCCGACTTCGCGAGCAGGCTCGCTCCCACATTGAATCAATGCCGGTCATGACTTTTGTGATCGGCCGAGATCAACTGTGGGAGCGAGCCTGCTCGCGAAGAGGCCTGCCCAAACGCTAGAGAATCCTCAAGGGTACTTACGCTTGTCCGGCGCCGGCGGGAAGTACTGGTACAACCAGGTCTCGCTCAACGTGCGGTCATTGGTGCGAATAAACAACCGCAGCTCCACCGGCTCCACGCTGTCATTGGTCGGGTACCAATCGAACAGAATCCGGTAACCCTTGATGTCATCCAGCACCAGCACGCTGAAGTCCTGCACCTTACCGTTCGAGCACGTCACCACTGGCTCAATCCCGGTGCCCTGTGGCAATCGATCCAGCCCGCCGCCGGTGAAGTCCACGGCAAAACGACGTGCCCACACCGGCGGATAATGCTCGCCCGGGGCCCAGCCTTCGACGAAACCGCCCATGCCCGAACGGGTTGCCTGCACCCGCGCCAACGGCGTACTCACCGGCGGCAGTGCGCTCCAGTAAAGCTTGTAGCCGTAGTTCAGCGAATCGCCGGCAGCCACCGGTTTTTTCGGTGTCCAGAACGCCACGATGTTATCGAGGGTCTCGCCGGTGGTAGGAATTTCCAGCAGATCGATAGAGCCTTCGCCCCACGCGGTGGTCGGTTCTACCCATAGACTTGGGCGTTTGCTGTACCAGTCGACAGTGTCTTGGTAGTTGGCGAACTCGTGGTCGGTCTGCACCAGACCGAAACCTTTCGGATCGGTATCGGCAAACGCGTTGAACTGCAGGGTCGCCGGGTTGTTCAGTGGGCGGCAGATCCACTCGCCGTTGCCGCGCCACATGGCCAGGCGATCCGAGTCGTGGATTTGCGGATGGATGGTGTCGCACATGCGGCGTTCGTGGTTGCCGCAGCTGAACATGCTGGTCATCGGCGAGATGCCCAGTTGCTCGATCGCGGTGCGCGCGTTGATGTGCGCATCGATCTCCATCACTACGCGCTCGGCCTGGCAATCGATGTCGAAGCGGTAAGCACCGGTCGCGCTCGGCGAGTCGAGCAGGGCATAGACCACAAAACGCGTGGCGTTCTTGTCCGGGGTCTCGAACCAGAACTTGGTGAAGTCAGGGAATTCTTCGCGTTTCTTCGCATAAGTGTCGATCGCCAGACCGCGAGCGGAGAGGCCATATTGGCCAGTCGCATCCACCGCACGGAAATAGCTGGCGCCGAGGAACGACACCACGTCATGGCGATCCAGTTCCGGTGCCTTGAACAGCTTGAAGCCGGCAAAACCCAGATCGCCCTTGAGTTGCTGGGTGTCGACCGAAGTGTTCTCGTAGTTGAACAGCGTCGGGCGGAAATGCACTTCGCGTGCAGTGCGGGTCTTCGGGTCGACGCTGTACATGCGCACCGGCTGGCGGAAACCCATGCCGACGTGGAAGAACTGCACGTCGAGCTGGCCTTTGTTTTCCTTCCACAACGAATGGTCGCCGTCGTAACGGATCGCATTGAAATTCTGCGGAGTCATGGTCGCCAGCGTCGGCGGCAGCACCTGTTTAGTGTCCTGATAGGCGCTGCCAGCGAGCTGCTTGGCCTGGCGCTTGAGCGCCTCGAAATCGAACGCCTGCGCCTCGCCATCAGCGGCGCCGCCACTGGCCGCCCACGCGCGGGTAGCCAGCAGGCCAGTGGCCGAAAGACCGGTGTAAGCCGCAATGGCCATGGACGCTTTGAGCAAATTCCTGCGGTGCATAAATACAACCTGTCGTGTGCAATCCCGCGCCGTTCCTGGCACGTGCTGGATCAGAAATAACGGTTCGGACATGCCTTCGGCCAAACGCAACGGACTATAAACAGATACCCGCTAGCTTAAACCGTTCGCTCGCAATGCAAAATTCGTTGATTCACTGCGCGAGTGTGTCAATGAAACAAGACATGTCGGTTAAAAGTCTTACGGTACTTTCTGATTTACACGGCATATCTGCTTTTCTCGACTAATTACTCTAAAAACCGCTTTTCAGCGCCGAATTAATTTCTATTCTATGGGCATGACCGGTGCGACCCATCTGACCGGTAGGGCACACGGCGCTGCTGTAAGGGGCAGGGCGATGTGGTGTTTAAGCAATTCTTTGCAGTATTAGAGAAGGACATCGTCCATGGCAAAAATCCAAGGCATCACCGACATGTTGGGCATCTTTCCTTGCCTGGGCAGCGGCCGCAGAAGACGTCGGCTCAGCTCTGACGAACTGAAACTGGTGGAGCGCTATCGAGAGCTTTCGGAAAGTGACCGGATCGCGATGCGGTATCTTGTGGATGCGATGCGGAGTGTTTCGCGGTTTTAAGAGAAGATAAAAAGGGGCGGACTGAGAAGTCCGCCCCTTTTTTATGGAATCAGCTTTACGTTTCCAGTACGGGATATGGCCGCTGGCCTTGCATCAACTCCGGCACATCCCGCCATTTGACCCACGCCTGCTGTTGCCAGTGCAGCAGCGGCACGGTGACGCCCGCCCAATGCATCGAGCTCAGGCTCGGGTGGTTTTCCACAGGGCTTGATTGGGTTTCGCGCAGCATCGGGATGACTTCATGGCTCAACCATTGGCGCAGGTGACGGTTTTCCGGAACGAAGTGATGGACGAGCAGGGCGAACAGGCCGGACTCGCTGACCATCGCGCAATCGATGATTTCGCCGTCCCGACGCAGAAGGACATGGCGACGCTGGTCGGGATCGAGTTTCAGGGTGAGACGTTCGGTTAGCGGATAGCCCATCAAGCGACCGAGATCTTGCACGCAGAACCAGGCTTCGTGGTCTTGCATGAAGGCGTGGAGGAAACGGTTGTGGCGGGTGAAGATGCTGGGGGTGAAGAAAGCAGAGGTTTCAGAAGGAATTTGTACGTGGTTAGGCATTTGTCGACTCCAATATCGAGAATAGAGCCGCCACTCAAATGAGCGCGGTTGCGCCATGTTGATTTTCTTCCGGCTTCGACACCGGGCCGCTGATTTCGCTGCCGAGAGAAAGCCTATCGGCTAGCAACCTACGACGCCAAGTCGGCTATATCGATACCTTCTGTAGGAAAGAGGATTTATCTCTGAGGGTCGTATCTGTAGGAAATGCCTGTTTTTGCACAGGTGCCAGCGAGCCCGCCCCTCACCAGTGTTTTTTCCGTTATTTGTTTGAATCTTGCGCATCGTTGCAGATGCCGGCCCGTCGTTTCAGGGCTCAAAGGATTGTGACGAATAAAGGAGAATTCAATGAAGGTGTCTCTCAAGCAGATCAACGGCCCTTGGGATCAGGGCTGGGTGCTGGACAAACACATGGTAAGTAGTACCTTTCTTGGCAACGATGATCGCGGACACCCATGCTTCGATAATCAGCGCACAGAGATTGGCGAGGCGACCTACCAGCTCAAATACCAGAAGGATTGGACTCAGGTCAGTCCACTTGCCCAGGCAGTAGCGACAAATGTGTTCCCAAAATTGAATCAGGTCGGGTTTGTAGTGCCTATGCCCGCTTCAAATATTCGTCAGCGACAACCGGTAACTGAGGTTGCCCAAGCGTTGGGAAGAATTATCGGGCGGCCGGTTTTCACGGATTTGCTTCGAAAAGCGACCACGGGAAAGTCGCTCAAGGATTTACATTCCAAGGCCGACAAGGTTGCCGCGATTGGAGACAGTTTCACTGTCAATGATGAAATCACCACCGATGGATGCTGGAATGTTTTGGTTGTAGATGATTTGTTTGATAGCGGAGCGTCGATGGACGCGGCCTGCGCTGTTCTGCGTAAATATCCGAAAGTAGGGAAAATTTACGTCGCAGCGCTAACTTGGAAGTGAATTCAATGACCACTGTATTTATTGCTGGCTCTATCAACATCAAGAACCTTGATCCGAAGGTTAAAGAGCGCATCAATAATATCGTCGCGTCAGATTTTGAGGTGGTGGTTGGGGATGCAGGTGGCGCCGATACCTCCATTCAGGAGTACCTGCTGAGTCTCGAACGATCCAGAACCACGGTGTTCTGCAGCGGTTCGGCGCCGAGGAACAACCTTGGGCATTGGCCCGCCAGAACAGTCGAGTCCAAACATTCGAAAGGGTCGAGAGCTTTCTTCACCGAGAAAGACGTCGTCATGGCCGAAGCAGCCGACTACGGTTTGATGATCTGGGACGCAAAGAGCACCGGCACGCTCAGCAACGTGATTGAGTTGTTGTCGAGAAAGAAGAAGACGCTTGTTTTCGTCAACAAGGAAAAGGAATTCAAAGTGGTCGGAGACGTCAGTCAGCTCGAAGAGTTGATTGCATTCATGTCCGATCACGCCAAGCAAAAAGCCAATGAAAAAATCAAATTGTTCGACCGTATTTCCTTGCTGAAGCACGATCAGGCAGAGCTTTCTTTTTGATGGTTTTTCTCGGCTTTCCTGAACCCCGGCACCTTGTCGGTGCCGAGGTCAAAAACTCTTAGCGACTCACCTTTCAGGCATCCCAGCCGGCGCCTTGCCATGGTCATACGGCTTGCCAATCCACATATAAACCAGGCCTGCTGGCGATGCTTTTAGTGCTTGAACATCACATGCCGAACCGTGGTGTAGTCCTCCAGCCCATACATGGACATGTCTTTCCCGTAGCCGGACAATTTCTGACCGCCATGGGGCATTTCGCTGACGAGCATGAAGTGCGTGTTCACCCACGTGCAGCCGTACTGCAAACGCGCCGACATGCGATGCGCGCGTCCTACATCCGCTGTCCACACCGAGGACGCGAGTCCGTAGTCCGAATCGTTGGCCCATTCCAGTGCCTGCGCTTCATCGGTGAACTTGGTCACGGAAACCACCGGCCCAAACACTTCGCGGCGGACGATCTCGTCGTCCTGCTGGGCATCGGCCAGCACGGTCGGCTCGAAGAAGAAACTATTGCCATCAACAGCCTTACCACCAGTGATCAAACGAATGTGCGACTGCGCCACAGCACGCTCGACAAACCCGGCAACGCGGTCGCGATGTTGCGCGGTGATCAACGGCCCCAGTTCAGTCGACGGATCATCCTGCAAGCCATACTTGATACTGCTGACCGCCGCGCCAAGCTTCTCGACAAACTTGTCGTAGATGCCTTGCTGCGCATAGATCCGGCACGCGGCAGTGCAATCCTGCCCGGCGTTGTAGAAACCGAAGGTACGAATGCCCTCAACCGCCGCATCGATATCCGCGTCGTCGAAGATGATTACCGGCGCCTTGCCGCCCAGTTCCATGTGCATGCGTTTGACGCTGTCGGCGGTGCTGGAAATGATGTTGGCGCCCGTGGCGATGGAGCCGGTCAGCGAAACCATGCGCACTTTCGGATGCGTGACCAACGGACTGCCGACGGTAGGACCGCGACCAAATACCAGATTGAGAACACCAGCCGGGAAGATTTCCGACGCCAGTTCGGCCAGACGCAACGCAGTCAGCGGCGTTTGTTCCGACGGCTTGAGCACCACGGTATTACCGGCAGCCAGCGCCGGGGCGATTTTCCAGGCGACCATCATCAGCGGGTAGTTCCATGGCGCGATGGAAGCGATCACGCCGACCGGGTCGCGACGGATCATTGAGGTGTGGCCGGGCAGGTATTCGCCAGCGGCCGAGCCGCTCATGCAACGGCTGGCGCCGGCGAAGAAGCGGAACACGTCGGCAATCGCCGGGATCTCGTCGTTGAGCGCGGCGCTGTAGGGTTTGCCGCAGTTGTCGGATTCCAGTTTGGCCAGTTCTTCGCTGTGGGCCTCGATGGCATCGGCGAGTTTGAGCAGCAGTAGCGAGCGGTCTTTCGGCGCGGTTTGCGACCACTCGGCGAAGGCGTTGTCGGCGGCGCGCACGGCGGCGTCGACCTGGGCTTCGCTGGCTTCGTTGATTTCTACCAGGACCTCGCCAAGCGACGGGTTGAGCACCGGTTGCGCCGGGCCTTCGCCGTTGACCAGTTGGCCGTTGATCAAGAGTTTGGTTTGCATGGGTTTGTCCTCGCTAACACTTTTATTGTTCTGGCCGAATCGAGAACCCTGTGGGAGCGAGCCTGCTCGCGAAAGCGGTGTATCAGTCGACATCGATGTTGGATGTGACGGCCTCTTCGCGAGCAGGCTCGCTCCCACAGGGGATTTTTGGTGTTTGTTAGATATTTATTTACCGCCGCTACCGGCGACGCTCTCGCCACCGCGCGTCAGGTAATACGCGCCGAGGATCGGCAGCATCGTCACCATCATCACCAGCATCGCGACGACGTTGGTCACCGGCACATCCCGTGGCCGGCTCAGTTGATTGAGCAGCCACAACGGCAACGTGCGCTCATGCCCGGCGGTAAACGTGGTGACGATGATTTCGTCGAACGACAGCGCAAACGCCAGCATGCCGCCAGCGAGCAATGCCGAGCCAAGGTTCGGCAGGATGATGTAGCGAAAGGTCTGCCAACCATCGGCGCCGAGGTCCATCGAAGCCTCGATCAAGCTGTGCGAAGTGCGGCGCAGGCGGGCGATAACATTGTTGTAGACGATCACCACGCAGAAGGTCGCGTGGCCGACGATGATGGTGAACATCCCCGGCTCGATTCCCAGTGTCTTGAACGTCGCCAGCAGCGCGATCCCGGTGATGATCCCCGGCAACGCAATCGGCAAGATCAGCATCAGCGAAATGCCTTGTTTGCCGAAGAAATCGCGGCGGTACAACGCTGCTGAAGCCAAGGTGCCGAGCACCATCGCAATCAACGTGGCAATGGCGGCGATTTGTAGCGACAGCTTGATCGACTCCAGAACATCCGGCCGCGAAAACGCCACGCTGAACCAGTGCAACGTGAAGCCCTTCGGCGGAAAACTGAACGCGGCTTCCTCAGTGTTGAAGGCGTAAAGGAAGATGATCAGGATCGGGAAGTGTAGAAACACCAACCCGCCCCAGGCCGCGATTTTCAAACCTAGAGAGGCTTTCTCCCCCTGCTTTTCTGAATTAGAGCGCATCGAAAGCCCCCAGTCGTTTGACGATGGACAGGTAAACCGCGATCAACACAATCGGCACCAACGTAAACGCCGCCGCCATCGGCATATTGCCGATCGCACCTTGCTGCGCGTACACCATGCTGCCGACAAAGTAGCCCGGCGGCCCGACCAGTTGCGGCACGATGAAGTCGCCCAAGGTCAGCGAAAAAGTGAAGATCGAACCGGCGGCAATGCCCGGAATCGACAGCGGCAAAATCACCTGCATAAAGGTCTGACGCGGCTTGGCACCAAGGTCGGCGGAGGCCTGCAACAGCGACGGCGGCAGACGTTCCAGCGAAGCCTGAATCGGCAAAATCATGAACGGCAGCCAGATGTACACAAACACCATGAACCGCCCCAGGTGCGAGGTCGACAAGGTGCTGCCGCCCACCCCGGGAATCCCCAGAATGAACTGCAACACCGGTTCCAATCCCAGGTGCTGCACGAACCACTGCGCCACGCCGCCCTTGGCCAGCAGCAACGTCCACGCATAGGCCTTGACGATGTAACTGGCCCACATCGGCATCATCACCGCGATGTAAAAAAACGCCTTGGTTTTGCCGGTGGTGTAGCGCGCCATGTAGTAGGCAATCGGGAACGCGACGATGGCGCTGGCAATCGACACAACGATGGCCATGCTCAGTGTGCGCAGGATGATGTCGAAGTTCGACGGCTGAAACAGTGCGGCAAAATTCGCCAGGGTCAGGTCAGGCGTTACCGCCATGGTGAAGTCGTCAAAGGTGTAGAAACCCTGCCACAACAGCACCAGCAGCGAGCCGAGATAAATCGCGCCAAACCACAGCAGTGGTGGAACCAGCAGCATCGACAGATACAGGTTCGGCTTGCGGTAGAGCAGGTTGGAAAACCGGCGCAATGGCGGCGATGCAGTCATCGCGAGTGTGCTCATGTCACACCCCGCTCGCCACGGTGTCGTGCAACGGAATCATCGCTTCCCGCGCCCAACGCGCGCTCAGGCGCTGGCCGGTCTGGTGTTGTGCGCTGCTGTCGATCCACTGATTGTTGGCGTGGCTGATGCTCAGGGTCTGGCCGTTTTCCAGCTTCAATTCATAGCGCGTGGCGCTGCCCTGATATTGGATGTCATGGAGCAGGCCGCTGACTTCGATTTCGTGACTGGCGAGCGGGCCTTCGGCAAACCGCACGTGTTCCGGTCGGATCGAAAACGGCTGCGGATGGCCGCTGATTTCCCGGGCCAGATCGCCGCGAATCACGTTCGAGGTGCCGACGAATTCAGCGACAAACGTGGTGGTCGGTTTCATGTACAGATTGCGTGGCGTGTCGACTTGTTCGATGCGGCCCTTGTTGAATACGGCGACGCGATCGGACATCGACAGCGCTTCGGTTTGATCGTGGGTGACGAAGATGAAAGTGATGCCGAGCTGGCGTTGCAACTTCTTCAATTCACTTTGCATTTGCTCGCGAAGTTTCAGATCGAGCGCACCCAAAGGCTCATCGAGCAACAGCACGCGCGGACGATTGACCAAGGCGCGGGCGAGGGCGACACGCTGGCGCTGACCACCGGACAACTGCACCGGTTTACGTGCGCCGTAACCGCCGAGGGCGACCATGTCCAAGGCTTCTTCGGCGCGCTTGTGACGTTCGGTTTTGCCGACGCCTTTGACCTTCAAACCGTAGGCGACGTTGTCGAGGACGTTCATGTGCGGGAACAGTGCGTAATCCTGAAACACCGTGTTGACGTCACGTTGATACGGCGGCAAACCGGCCGCTTCGGCGCCGTGGATACGGATCGAGCCGGCGCTCGGTTGTTCGAACCCGGCGATCAGGCGCAGGCAGGTGGTTTTGCCCGAGCCGGATGGGCCGAGCATGGAAAAGAACTCGCCGTCCTCGATATCGATGGAAACCCGGTCAACGGCCTTCACTTCGCCGAACTGCCGGGAAACGTTGGTGAACTGGACTGCAAGCGTCATGGTGCGGTGCTCCAAAAAGGCGAAGGCCGTCGCAGCGGCCCTGCCTGGACTTCTGAAAAATCTGAAACGTTTTACGGTTTGCTTAGCTCACACATTCGGCGGACGAGATGCGATCCGCTTTTAGCTCCCTCTCCCTCCGGGAGAGGGCGGGGGGTGAGGGTGGCTTTATTGGCCGTAGCTCTGAAATCAAGGGCAAGATCAAAAGCTACCCCCTCACCCCAGCCCTCTCCCCCAGGGGGGCGAGGGGGAAAGGGAGCTAGACCGAGGTGCTCCCGGGCTTAGCGGCCACCCATGATCGCGATGTAGTCCTGAGTCCAGCGGCTATACGGCACGAACTTGCCGCCTTCAGCCTGCGGGGTTTTCCAGAAGGCGATCTTGTCGAACTGGTCGAAACCATTGGTCTTGCAACCTTCAGCACCGAGCAATTCGCTCTCCTTGCACGCCGCAGGAACGGCCGGCAATGAACCAAACCAAGCCGCCACATCACCCTGTACTTTCGGCTTCAGCGACCAGTCCATCCACTTGTACGCGCAGTTCGGGTGCTTGGCCTCGGCGTGCAACATGGTGGTATCAGCCCAACCCGTGGCGCCTTCTTTCGGAATGGTCGACGCGATCGGCTGCTTCTCGTTCATCAAACCGTTGACCTGATACGGCCATGCGCTCGACGCCACTACGCCTTCGTTTTTGAAGTCGCTCATCTGCACCGTGGTGTCGTGCCAGTAGCGATGGATCAGCGGCTGCTGCGCGCGCAGCAGGTCGAGCACGGCTTTGTACTGATCTTCGGTGAGTTGGTACGGATCCTTGATGCCCAGTTCAGGCTTTGTCGATTTCAGATACAGCGCCGCATCGGCGATGTAGATCGGGCCGTCATACGCTTGCACGCGGCCCTTGTTCGGCTTGCCGTCGGGCAGATCCTGCGCGGCGAACACCACGCTCCAACTGGTCGGTGCGGTCTTGAATACGTTGGTGTTGTACATCAGCACGTTCGGGCCCCACTGGTACGGGGTGCCGTAAGTCTGCTGGTTGACCACGTACCACGGCGCATCTTTGAGGCGCGGGTCGAGGGTGTTCCAGTTCGGGATCAGCGCGGTGTTGATCGGTTGCACACGCTTGCCGACGATCAACCGCAGCGACGCATCGCCCGACGCGGTGACCAGGTCGTAACCGCCCTTGGCCATCAGGCTGACCATTTCGTCGGAGGTTGCAGCGGTCTTCACATTGACCTTGCAGCCGGTTTCTTTTTCGAAACCGGTGACCCAGTCGTAAGCCTTGTCGCTCTCGCCACGTTCGATGTAACCCGGCCACGCAACGATATCCAGCTGACCTTCGCCAGCGCCGACAGCCTTAAGCGGCTCGGCAGCTTGCAGGCTGGCGCTGGCCAGCAGGGCCGTGGTGATTGCACTGAGCAATGCGGTCTTGTGCATGAACATGGTTGAACCCTCTTCTTTAAATTATGGTCGGGGCAGTTGTGAACGCGGTGAAGCATGCCGTTGACGGCTTGTTATTAGCGTAGTCAGAGATGCTGGCCGTGGCGGGCCATGATGTGCCGCACCACGCTGTAGTCCTGCAGCGAATCACTGGATAAGTCTTTGCCGTAACCCGAACGTTTCAGACCGCCGTGGGGCATTTCGCTGACCAGCATGAAATGACTGTTGATCCACGTGCAGCCGTACTGCAAGCGCGCGGCGACTTGCATCGCCTTGTCCAGGTTCTGTGTCCAAACAGATGAGGCGAGGCCATATTCGGAGTCGTTGGCCCAGTCGACGGCTTGCGCGAGTTCGTCAAAACGGGTCACGGTGACCACCGGGCCGAACACTTCGCGCTGAACGATTTCGTCGCTCTGTTTGCAACCGGCGAGCAACGTCGGTTGATAGTAGAAACCGGCGCCGGAATGCACCGCCGCACCGGTCACGCGTTCAATGTGCGGCTGACCGAGGGCGCGCTCGACGAAACTGGCGACGCGGTCGCGCTGGCGGGTGCTGATCAGCGGGCCGATCTCGTTGTCAGCGTCGCGTTTGCCGGCGAAGCGCAGGCTGCTGACGGCGGCGCCGAGTTCGGCGACCAGCTTGTCGTGAATCCCGGCCTGCGCGTAGATCCGGCACGCGGCGGTGCAGTCCTGCCCGGCGTTGTAGTAACCGTAAGTGCGCACGCCCTCGACCACAGCCTGGATGTCGGCGTCATTGCAGACGATCACCGGGGCTTTGCCACCGAGTTCGAGGTGCGTGCGTTTCAGGGTTTTCGCCGCGGCTTGCAGGATTTTCTGGCCGGTGACGATATCGCCGGTCAGCGAGACCATGCGCACTTTCCCGTGGCCGACCAAATGACTGCCAACGCCTTCGCCGCCACCGCAGATGATGTTGATCACCCCGCGCGGGAGGATTTCGGCCAGCGCTGGCGCCAGGGCGAGGATCGACAGAGGTGTGTGTTCGGACGGTTTGAACACCAGCGTGTTGCCGGCGGCGAGGGCCGGGGCGATTTTCCACGCGGCCATCATGATTGGGTAATTCCACGGTGCGATCGAGGCGACCACGCCAATCGGATCGCGACGGACCATGCTGGTGTAGCCCGGCAGGTACTCGCCGCTGAGCTGACCGGTCTGGCAACGCACGGCGCCGGCGAAGAAACGGAACACATCGACAGTCGCCGTCAGATCGTCCTGACGCGCCAGGTGCAAAGGCTTGCCGCAGTTCAGCGATTCGAGGCGGGCGAGGTGGTCGGCGTGTTTTTCGACGGCGTTGGCGATGTCGAGCAGCAGGTTCGAACGTTGCTGCGGCGTGGTGCGGGACCACTCGGCAAAGGCTCGGTGGGCAGCGAGGATGGCGGCTTCGACTTGCTCGGTGCTCGCCTCGGCGATGTGCGTAAGAATTTCACCGGTCGCCGAGTTGAGAATCGGCTCGACAAAACCTTCCCCAGCGACCAGTTCGCCATCGATCAACAACGCGGTACACATCGGGGTCTGCGCGCCAGCCATTTTCCGCGATCTCTTTTCTTGTGTGGCCATTGTTGCTCCCTGATATCGGGAGCCGACCGTCTTATAGATGCAGCAAGACTAGTGCGCGGCTCCGAGGTCGACAAATTCTAAATACTGAAGGCAGCATTCGATTAAATAGATGGCTTGCGCCCGCCGTGAGGTTGTTCGCGGGCCACGGTCAGGAAGGGGTCGACCAATGCGGGGCGCGCGGTGCCGCGGCGCCAGGCCAGGCCAACGTCGAGAGTCTGGTTGAGGTCGGCGATGGGCCGCGCTTCGATGATGTCGCCTTCCAGTGACCAGGGGCGATAAGTCATGTCCGGCTGAATCGACACGCCCAAACCGGCGGCGACCAGACTTCGCACGGCCTCGGTGGATGCGGTTCTCAGGGTTATTTTTGGTTGCAGCCCGGCGCCGCGCCACAATCGCTGGGCGTTGCGATCCATCTCATCGACATTTAGCTGAATCAAAGGCTCGCGGGCGACGTCAGCGAGGTTGATGCTGTCGTGTTCCAGCAGTGGATGCTGGGCCGGAAGCCACAAACGGTGCGGTGAATGGGTCAGTACTTCAGTCTGCAAGGCGTGGCGATCTTCGAGGTTGGAGAGGATCAACACGCCGACATCGATCTCGCCACTGACCAGCAAATGCTCGATGTAAGGGCGCTCGTCTTCCATCACGCGGATTTCGACGTTGGGGTAGGCACGTTGAAACCGGGTAAGCAAATCTGCCAGGTAATAACCGGCGACCAGACTGGTCACGCCGACGATCAACTGCCCGGCGACCTGATCGGTGCTCTGTTGCAGGCTGCGCTTGGCGTTGTCCACGGTCGCCAGAATCAGGTGCGCTTGGCGTAGGAATTGATGACCTTGGTGTGTCAGCGTCATGCCCTTGGCGTGGCGGCTGAACAGGCTGACGCCGATTTCCTCCTCCAGTTGCTGGATCGCCAGGGTCAGGGTCGATTGGGAAATGAATGCAGTTTGCGCGGCGGCGGAGATTGAACCGGTCTCGGCCACGGCGATGAAGTGACGGATCTGACGCAGGGTCATCATGAGAAGGGTACCCAGTGGGCGGTTTTTATAGATTGGCCTGAGTGTATATCTATTTTCACGAAGGGCCGCTGCGGGGCAAGCAACATCTGGAAGCACACTCGCAGGTCGGACAGGGGCACTTTCGAACTAGGCTGAGGGCCATATAGATCCGGATAACCCCTGTTTGGAGGCGGAACATGAACACCCGTGGATTGCTCGATCAACTGCTCAAGTCTGGGCAGGATCTTTTGCAGAACAAGGCTGGCGGAACGCAGAACAAAACGGCTGGCGGTGGCTTGGGCGGTTTGCTCGGCGGCGCTTCAGGCTCCAGTGGCCTCGGCAGTCTGCTGTCAGGTGCAGGTGGCGGTGCATTGGCGGCTGGCGCGATGGGTCTGCTGCTCGGTAACAAGAAAGTGCGCAAGGTCGGCGGTAAAGTCGCGATTTATGGCGGCCTCGCGGCGTTGGGAGTGCTGGCTTACAAGGCTTATGGCAACTACAACGCGCAAAAAGGCACCGCCCCACAAATTGAACCGCAGACCCTCGACCGCTTGCCACCGGCGCAGGCCGAACAACACAGTCAGGCCATTCTCAAAGCGCTAGTCGCCGCTGCCAAAGCTGACGGCCACATTGACGACCGTGAACGTCAACTGATCGAAGGCGAATTCACCAAGCTCGATAACGATCAGGAGCTACAGCACTGGCTGCACGCGGAACTCAACAAACCTCTCGACCCGACTGACGTGGCCCGGGCTGCGAGCACGCCGGAGATGGCAGCGGAGATGTACATCGCCAGTGTGATGTTGGTGGACGAGGAAAACTTTATGGAGAAGTCATATCTGGATGAACTGGCGCGCCAGTTGAAGCTGGAGCCGGGTTTGAAGGTGGAGCTGGAAAAGCAAGTGCGCATCGCATCGGCGTAAACCCGGCTGACCCCCTTCGCGAGCAAGCTCGCTCCCACAGGGTATTGCGTTCCAATGTGGGAGCGAGCTTGCTCGCGAAGGCATTTTCCGCCGCACAGCGACGGCCATGACCATTCCATCGCCCCTTTTTGCCATTACCCCACTGGCACGCCCACCCGCAATTGTCGGACATTCCCACCCCAGAGCCCTCCCGCAAATCACTGCGGACAGGCCCGAGGGTCA
This sequence comes from Pseudomonas sp. P108, assembly GCF_032613195.1. Classification (NCBI taxonomy): domain Bacteria; kingdom Pseudomonadati; phylum Pseudomonadota; class Gammaproteobacteria; order Pseudomonadales; family Pseudomonadaceae; genus Pseudomonas; species Pseudomonas sp. P108. The sequence continues at coordinate 1,318,826 of NZ_CP126691.1, forward strand.
AAAGCGTCTTATAAATGAAACACCGCCCTCGGCTATACTCCCCCGCATTTCGATCAGGCACGAGGAATCACTGTGAAGAACTGGACGTTGCGCCAACGCATTTTGGCGAGCTTTGCGGTGATTATCGCCATCATGTTGCTGATGGTCGTCGTCTCTTATTCGCGACTGTTGAAGATTGAAACCAGTGAAAACAGCGTGCGTGATGACGCGATTCCCGGCGTCTATTACAGCTCGATGATCCGTGGTGCGTGGGTCGATAGCTATCTGCAGACTCAGGAATTGCTCGGGCTCAAGGAAGGTCAGGGGATTTCCAGCGAGGACGCGGCGGACTACAAAGCCTTCGAGGCGCGTTTGCAGGAGCAGATGGCCAACTATCGCAAGACCATGGCCACCGACGAGGACCGGACCGAGTTCGCGGCGTTCGAGAAGTACCACGACGCCTACATCCAGATTCAGGATGCCGTGCTGGACCTGCACAAGCGCAACCTGGAAGCGGACGCGGTCAGGATGTTCCACGACAAGCTCACACCCGCCTGGTATTCCGGGCGCATGAAGCTCAACGACATCATTGGCGAAAACAAGAAAGTCGCCGATCAGGCCATGAACAATATCGATGACGCTGTGGCCGCGGCCAAAGTCAGCATGTTCATTTCCCTGTTGGTCGCGGTTCTGGCCGCCGGCCTGTGCGGCCTGTTGTTGATGCGCGCAATCATGGCGCCGATGAACCGCATCGTGCAGATCCTCGAAACCATGCGCACTGGCGACCTCAGTTCGCGCCTGAACCTTGAGCGCAAGGACGAGTTCGGCGCCGTCGAAACCGGCTTCAACGACATGATGACCGAGCTGACCGCGCTGGTGTCGCAGGCACAGCGCTCGTCGGTGCAGGTAACCACCTCGGTGACCGAGATCGCCGCGACCTCCAAGCAACAGCAAGCCACCGCTACCGAAACCGCAGCGACCACCACCGAAATCGGCGCGACCTCCCGCGAGATTGCCGCCACGTCGCGCGATCTGGTGCGCACCATGACCGAAGTTTCCACCGCCGCCGATCAGGCCTCGGTGCTTGCCGGTTCCGGTCAGCAAGGTCTGGCGCGCATGGAAGACACCATGCACTCGGTGATGGGCGCGGCCGATCTGGTCAACGCCAAACTGGCGATCCTCAATGAGAAGGCCGGCAACATCAACCAGGTGGTGGTGACCATCGTCAAGGTTGCCGACCAGACCAACCTGTTGTCGCTCAACGCGGCGATTGAAGCCGAGAAGGCCGGTGAATACGGTCGCGGTTTTGCTGTGGTCGCCACCGAAGTGCGACGTCTGGCGGATCAGACCGCTGTCGCCACTTACGACATCGAGCAGATGGTGCGCGAAATCCAGTCGGCGGTGTCTGCCGGGGTGATGGGTATGGACAAGTTCTCCGAAGAGGTGCGCCGTGGCATGTCCGAAGTGCAGCAAGTCGGCGAACAGCTGTCGCAGATCATCCATCAAGTGCAGGCACTGGCGCCGCGGGTGTTGATGGTCAACGAGGGCATGCAGGCTCAGGCCACCGGCGCCGAGCAGATCAACCATGCGCTGGTGCAGTTGGGTGACGCCAGCAGCCAGACCGTCGAGTCGCTGCGTCAGGCCAGTTTCGCCATCGACGAACTGAGCCAGGTGGCCGTCGGGCTGCGCAGCGGCGTTTCGCGATTCAAAGTCTGATGAGCGACATCATCGCCAAACGCAGCGCCGCGCAGGTGGCGAAGCCGGCGTTGTTCCTGCTGTTTCGCATCGGCAGCGAGCGTTACGCCCTGCGCGCCACCGAAGTGGCGGAGGTGCTGCCGCGTCTGCCGTTGAAGCCGATCGCGCGGGCGCCACAGTGGGTGGCCGGCGTGTTCGCCTATCGCGGCGCGGTAGTTCCGGTGATTGACCTCAGCGCATTGACCTTCGGCCATCCCGCCGAAGCGCGCACCAGTACGCGGCTGGTGCTGGTGAATTACCAGCCTGATGAGTCGCAACCGGCGCAATGGCTCGGACTGATTCTGGAACAGGCTACCGACACGCTGCGCTGCCATCCTCATGAGTTTGCGCCCTACGGCCTCGACAACCGCGAGGCGCCCTACCTCGGCCCGGTTCGCGAAGATGCTCAGGGGTTGGTGCAGTGGGTACGGGTCAATGACCTGCTTGATGATGCCGTGCGCCGTTTGCTGTTCCCCGATCCGCCGCTGAGTCCGGCGCAGCTTGAGGCGCAGGCATGAATAGCGATCAGCGCTTTTTCGACTTTCTCAAGGAACGCATCGGTCTCGATGTCACCTCGGTCGGCCCGGCGATCATCGAGCGCGCCGTGCGTCAGCGCACGACGCTCTCGCAAGCGGCGCATGCCGATGAGTATTGGCTGTTGCTGCAAGGCTCGCGGGAAGAACAGCAAGCGCTGATCGAGGCGGTGATCGTCCCGGAAACCTGGTTTTTCCGCTATCCGGAATCCTTCGCGACGCTGGGCAAACTGGCGCGTAAACGCCTTAGCGAACTGAACAATATGCGTGCGCTGCGCATCCTCAGTTTGCCGTGTTCCACGGGCGAAGAACCCTATTCGATTGCCATGGCCTTGCTCGATGCCGGGCTCAAGCCGCATCAGTTCAAGGTCGACGGCATGGATGTCAGCCCGCTGTCGGTGGACAAGGCTCGACGTGCGTTGTACGGCAAGAATTCGTTTCGCGGCCAGGATCTGGACTATCGCGAACGGCATTTCACGCCTGAGCAGGACGGTCATCGGGTCAACGAGAATGTCCGTGAGCAAGTGCGTCTGCAGGTCGGCAATGTGCTCGATCCAACGCTGTTGGCCAGTGAGCCGGCGTTCGATTTCGTGTTCTGCCGCAATCTTTTGATCTACTTCGATCAGCCGACCCAGAAGCAGGTGTTCGAAGTGCTCAAACGCCTGACTCATGTCGATGGCGTGCTGTTTATCGGTCCGGCCGAGGGCAGTCTGCTCGGGCGTTTGGGCATGCGTTCGATCGGCATCCCGCAATCCTTTGCCTTCAGCCGCCACAGCGACCCGCACCCCGAGCCGTTGCCGACGCCTAAACCCGTCACATTGCCTGTCAGCCTACCGCCGCGCAGCACACCGCCAGCGGTGGTGCGCCAGCGACCGTTTGCCTCCGTGACGCCTTTGCCTGTTTCCGGCAAAGCGAGCAACCCGGACGCAGCGACCTTGCTGGCCAATATCGCCGCGCTGGCCAACGAAGGCAAAAGCGCCGAAGCCCGGGCTGCCTGCGAGCAATATCTGCGCAGTCATGAACCGGTGGCTCAGGTGTTTTACTGGCTCGGCTTGCTCAGCGATGTCGCTGGCCTGACGCTGGAAGCCCAAGGTTTCTACCGCAAGGCGCTGTATCTCGAACCGCAACATCCCGAAGCGTTGATGCACCTGGCCGCGTTGCTGCAGGCTCAGGGCGACAGTGTCGGAGCCAGACGATTGCAGGAGCGCGCCGCCCGCAGTGGCCGCACCGCTGACAGTGAGCGTAACCGATGATCCCGTCCGACACCTTGAACGTCACCCACGAAGACGCCCGGGCCATCGATGATTGCTGGAATCGCATCGGCATCCATGGCGACAAGTCCTGTCCGCTGCTGGACGAGCACATTCATTGCCGCAACTGCTCGGTGTATTCCGCCGCTGCCACGCGTCTGCTCGATCGATATGCGTTGCAGCAGGACGAGCGCGATCCGGTGGCCACGGCCGTTGAAACGGACGTGAAAACCCGTTCGCTGTTGATGTTCCGTCTCGGCGAAGAATGGCTGGGGCTGGCGACACGCAGCCTCGTTGAAGTCGCGCCGCTGCAGGCGATTCACTCGTTGCCGCACCAGCGCTCGCGAGCCTTGCTTGGCGTGGCGAATGTGCGCGGCGCGCTGGTGGCGTGTCTGTCACTGGTCGAACTGCTCGATCTGGATGGCAGCGTTACACCGACCACCAGCGGGCGAATCATGCCGCGTATGTTGATCATCGCCGCCCATGGCGGGCCAGTCGTGGTGCCGGTGGATGAGGTCGACGGTATTCATGCCATCGACGAGCGCATTCTCGACGCCGCATCGCAGTCCGGCGCGCAAGCCAGCGCGAAATACACCCGTGGCGTTCTGCAATATCGCGGTCGCAGCCTGCGTTGGCTGGATGAAGAACAGCTGTTGTCCGCCGTGACCCGGAGCCTCACATGACCCCCGAGCAAATGCGCGACGCCTCCTTGCTGGAGCTGTTCAGCCTCGAAGCCGAAGCCCAGACCCAGGTGCTCAGCGCCGGGCTGCTGGCGCTGGAGCGTAATCCGACCCAGGCCGATCAACTGGAATCGTGCATGCGTGCGGCGCACTCGCTCAAAGGTGCGGCGCGAATCGTCGGCATCGACAGCGGCGTCAGCGTTGCTCATGTGATGGAAGATTGCCTGGTCAGCGCGCAGGAAGGGCGCTTGCTGCTGCGTCCCGAACACATCGATGCGTTGTTGCAGGGCACCGATTTGCTGATGCGCGTTGCTACCCCGACGAATGCACCGCAGCCGAGTGACATCGACGCTTACGTGGCGTTGATGGCCGGTTTGCTCGATCCAGCGACGCCGCCAGCAGCACTTGCTGTGTCGCCGATGGCCGAGTTGCAACTTGACGCGCCGTCTGTGTTTGAACCCGCGCCAGCGCCTATCATCGAAGCCCCGGTCGAACCCTCCGAATCGGCACCCCGCAAAAACAAACGCACCACCGAAGGTGGTGAGCGCGTCTTGCGTGTCACCGCCGAGCGTCTGAACAGCCTGCTCGATCTGTCGAGCAAATCGCTGGTGGAAACCCAGCGCCTCAAGCCGCATCTGGCGACCATGCAACGCCTCAAACGCATGCAGAACAACGGCCTTCGCGCGTTGGAAAACCTCAACGTGCACCTCAAGGAACACGCGCTGAGTCTGGAGGCGCTGGAAGCCTTGGAAGACGCGCGGCGTTTGCTCGCCGAATCCCAGCAACTGCTGAGCGAGAAAAACGCCGAACTCGACGAATTCGCCTGGCAGGCCAGTCAACGTGCGCAAGTGCTCTACGACACCGCGCTGGCGTGCCGCATGCGGCCCTTCGCCGATGTGCTGACCGGTCAAGTGCGCATGGTGCGGGATCTGGGTCGCAGCCTCGGCAAACAGGTACGCCTGGAGATCGAAGGCGAAAAGACCCAGGTCGACCGCGACGTGCTGGAGAAACTCGAAGCACCGCTGACGCATTTGCTGCGCAACGCCGTTGATCACGGCATCGAAACCCCTGAGCAGCGTCTGCTTAAAGGCAAATCAGAAGAGGGCCTGATCCGCCTGCGCGCCTCGCATCAGGCTGGTCTGCTGGTGCTGGAACTGAGCGATGACGGCAACGGTGTCGATCTGGAAAAAGTCCGCCGCAGCATCGTCGAACGGCAGTTATCCCCAGCTGAAACCGCCGCGCAGTTGAGCGAAGAAGAACTGCTGACCTTCCTGTTCCTGCCCGGCTTCAGCCTGCGCGACACGGTCACTGAAGTGTCCGGGCGCGGCGTCGGCCTCGATGCCGTTCAGCATATGGTTCGTCAGTTGCGCGGTGCGGTGGTGTTGGAGCAGGCGGCGGGCGAGGGCAGTCGCTTTCATCTGGAAGTGCCGCTCACCTTGTCGGTGGTGCGCAGCCTGGTCGTCGAAGTCGGCGAAGAGGCGTATGCCTTCCCACTGGCGCACATCGAGCGCATGTGTGATCTGGCCCCGGAAGACATCGTGCAGGTCGAAGGCCGTCAGCATTTCTGGCACGAAGGCCAGCACGTCGGGCTGGTCGCGGCCAGCCAGTTGCTCAATCGTCCGGCCAGTCAGAACAGCGGCGAAACCCTTAAAGTCGTGGTGATTCGCGAGCGCGATGCAGTTTACGGCGTTGCCGTCGAACGCTTCATCGGCGAGCGCACCCTGGTGGTCTTGCCACTCGATGAGCGTCTGGGCAAAGTGCAGGACATCTCCGCGGGGGCGTTGCTCGACGACGGCTCGGTGGTGCTGATCGTCGATGTCGAAGACATGCTGCGTTCGGTGGACAAACTGCTCAATACCGGGCGCCTTGAGCGCATCGCCCGCCACGGCAATCAGGCTGCTGAGGCCGCGCGTAAACGGGTGCTGGTGGTCGACGATTCGCTGACCGTGCGCGAGTTGCAACGCAAACTGCTGCTCAATCGCGGCTACGACGTCGCGGTGGCGGTGGACGGTATGGACGGGTGGAACGCGCTGCGTTCAGAGGACTTCGATTTGCTGATCACCGACATCGATATGCCGCGCATGGACGGCATCGAGCTGGTCACATTGCTGCGTCGCGACAACCGTCTGCAATCGCTGCCGGTGATGGTCGTGTCGTACAAGGATCGCGAAGAGGATCGCCGCCGTGGACTCGATGCCGGGGCGGACTATTATTTAGCCAAAGCCAGTTTTCATGACGACGCCCTGCTCGACGCAGTGGTCGAGCTCATCGGAGGAGCGCGCGCATGAAGATCGCAATCGTCAACGACATGCCCATGGCGGTTGAGGCGCTGCGCCGGGCGCTGGCCTTCGAGCCGGCGCATCAAGTGCTCTGGGTCGCCAGAAATGGCGCCGAGGCAGTGCAACTGTGCGCTGAAAACACCCCGGATCTGATTCTGATGGACCTGATCATGCCGGTGATGGACGGTGTCGAAGCCACTCGCCGGATCATGGCCGAAAGCCCGTGCGCCATCGTTATCGTGACCGTTGACCGTCAACAGAACGTGCACCGTGTCTTCGAAGCCATGGGTCACGGCGCGCTGGACGTGGTCGATACTCCGGCCCTCGGCGTCGGTGATGCTCGGGAAGCAGCAGCGCCTTTGTTGCGCAAAATTCTCAATATTGGCTGGCTGATCGGCGATAAGCCGCAACGTTCGCGGCCGGCGCCGACGGCTCAGCGCAGCTCTGCCTCATGTAAGCGGCTGGTGGCGATCGGCTCATCGGCAGGTGGGCCAGCGGCGCTGGAGGTGTTGCTCAAGGGCTTGCCGAAGGATTTCTCGGCGGCGATCGTACTGGTGCAGCATGTCGACCAGGTGTTTGCTGCCGGCATGGCCGAATGGCTGGCCAGCGCCAGCGGCCTCGATGTGCGTCTGGCCCGCGAGGGCGAACCGCCGCAGGCCGGCGCCGTGTTGCTGGCCGGCACCAACCACCATATTCGCTTATTGAAAAACGGCACGCTGGCCTACACCGCCGAGCCGGTCAACGAGATCTACCGACCCTCGATCGACGTGTTTTTCGAGAGTGTTGCCAGCTATTGGAATGGCGACGCGATCGGGGTTTTATTGACCGGGATGGGACGTGACGGCGCGCAAGGGCTTAAGCTCATGCGCCAACAGGGTTATCTGACCATCGCGCAGGATCAGCAAAGCAGTGCGGTGTATGGCATGCCCAAGGCCGCTGCGGCCATTGATGCCGCCGTAGAAATACGTCCACTGGAAAGAATAGCGCCACGATTGCAGGAGATTTTCCCCAAATGATCAGGTCAATCCGCAATCCTGGCCCCCGCAGTACTCAGGTGACCGCCCATGAATGACTTACAGATCGACGACATTAAAACCGACGAAAACGCCGCCATGGTGTTGTTGGTGGACGATCAGGCGATGATCGGCGAAGCCGTGCGCCGTGGGCTGTCGAATCAGGAAAATATCGACTTCCACTTCTGCTCCGACCCGCAGCAGGCCATTGCCCAGGCGGTGCGGATCAAACCGACGGTGATCCTGCAGGACCTGGTGATGCCCGGCCTTGATGGCCTGAGCCTGGTGCGCGAATACCGCAATCACCCGGCGACCAAGGACATCCCGATCATCGTCCTGTCGACCAAGGAAGACCCGCTGATCAAAAGCGCGGCGTTTTCCGCCGGGGCCAACGATTATCTGGTGAAACTGCCAGACACCATCGAACTGGTGGCGCGCATCCGCTATCACTCGCGGTCTTACATGACGTTGTTGCAGCGCGATGCCGCGTACCGCGCGCTGCGGGTCAGTCAGCAGCAGTTGCTCGACACCAATCTGGTGCTGCAACGCTTGATGAACTCCGATGGCTTGACCGGGCTGTCCAACCGCCGCCATTTCGACGAGTACCTGGAACTGGAGTGGCGCCGCTCGTTGCGCGATCAGAGCCAGTTGTCGCTGCTGATGATCGACGTCGATTACTTCAAGTCCTACAACGACAGCTTTGGCCACGTTGAAGGGGATGAGGCGTTGCGCAAGGTGGCGACGGCGATCCGCGAGGCCAGCGCACGACCGTCGGATCTGCCGGCGCGTTATGGCGGTGAGGAATTTGTGCTGGTGCTGCCGAACACCTCGCCGGGCGGCGCGCGGCTGGTGGCGGAGAAACTGCGCCAGACCGTGGCCTCGCTGAAAATTCCGCACAACACCCCGGCGGAAGGGGCGAGTCTGACCATCAGTATTGGTCTGGCGACCATGGTGCCGCAGGCGGGCAGTGATTGCCGGTTGCTGATTTCGGCGGCGGATCGTGGCCTGTACCTGGCGAAGAACAATGGCCGTAATCAGGTCGGAATCGAGTAAGCGCTTACCCTCACCCCAGCCCTCTCCCGGAGGGAGAGGGGGCCGATCGAGGTGTCTGGCGCTGTACATCGACCTGATCGACCGAGTCGATCATGGATCTTCAAGCGTGGCGATTCCGGATTCGGCATTACCATTTCAAGTCGGCGTACCTCTTGAATATCCCCCAATCAGTCCCCTCTACCTCTGGGAGAGGGCTAGGGTGAGGGCAGGCCCACACGCCAATTTCCGCCTGAAAGCCTTGGCGATCTTGGATTCGGCAAAGCCCTTTCACGTCGGCGTACCTCTCGAATATCCCCCAATCAGTCCCCTCTACCTCTGGGAGAGGGCTAGGGTGAGGGCAGGCCCACACGCCAATTTCCGCCTGAAAGCCTTGGCGATCATGGATTCGGCAAAGTCCTTTCACGTCGGCGTATCCCTCAAATATCCCCCAATCAGTCCCCTCTACCTCTGGGAGAGGGTTAGGGTGAGGGCAAAGGCTTTAATGATCCCCACACCCGCCAGACGGGCTGCCGTCACAGCCTGATTACGTTATACTCGCCGGCTTTCAAAAGTTCGCCAACGAGTGCTGCCCGTCATGGAAATCAACCCGATCCTGAACACCATCAAGGACCTGTCCGAGCGCTCCGAAACTATTCGGGGGTATCTTTGACTACGATCAAAAGCATGAGCGTCTGACTGAAGTCAATCGCGAGCTTGAAGATCCGAGCGTCTGGAACAAACCTGAATACGCCCAGGAACTGGGTCGCGAGCGCGCTGCGCTGGCACAGATCGTCGACACCCTCGATGAACTGAACGCCGGTCTGGCCGATTGCCGCGACCTGCTGGACATGGCCGTCGAAGAAAACGACGAAGGCGCAGTGGGCGATGTCGTCGCCGAGCTGGCCCGTCTCGAGGAAAATCTGGCCAAGCTGGAATTCCGCCGCATGTTCAGCCATGAAATGGACCCGAACAACGCGTACCTGGACATCCAGGCCGGTTCCGGCGGCACTGAAGCCCAGGACTGGGCCAACATCCTGCTGCGCATGTACCTGCGCTGGGCGGACAAACGCGGTTTCGATGCCACCATCATGGAACTGTCCGCCGGTGAAGTCGCCGGTATCAAAGGTGCGACTGTGCATATCAAGGGCGAATACGCCTTTGGCTGGCTGCGTACCGAGATCGGCGTACACCGTCTGGTGCGCAAGAGCCCGTTCGACTCCGGCAACCGTCGTCACACTTCGTTCTCCGCGGTTTTCGTTTCGCCAGAGATTGACGACAAGGTGGAAATCGAAATCAACCCGGCAGACCTGCGGATCGACACCTATCGTTCCTCCGGTGCCGGTGGTCAGCACGTAAACACCACAGACTCGGCTGTACGTATCACCCACGTACCGACCAACACCGTGGTCAGCTGCCAGAACGAACGTTCCCAGCACGCCAACAAGGACACCGCCATGAAAATGCTGCGGGCCAAGTTGTACGAGCAGGAAATGCAGAAACGCAACGCCGCGTCGCAAGCGCTGGAAGACACCAAGTCGGACATCGGCTGGGGTCACCAGATTCGCTCGTACGTGCTCGATGCGTCGCGGATCAAGGATCTGCGCACCAACATCGAACGCAGCGACTGCGACAAGGTACTCGACGGCGACATCGACGAATACCTGTATGCCAGCCTGAAATCCGGGCTGTAAAAGACGCAATACAGCATCGGCTGATTCAACCCGATCCCTGTAGGAGCCAGCCTGCTGGCGATCCCCGGGCCGCAACGCCCGGGGGCAACGAACCTGATGGAATATCTAAAGACATGAGCGACCAACAACTCGACCCGCAAGCCCTGCAACAGGAAGAAAACTCCCTGATCGCCCTGCGCAAGGAAAAGCTGGCTGCCGAGCGCGCCAAGGGCAACGCCTTCCCGAACGACTTCCGCCGCGACAACTACTGCGATGCCTTGCAGAAACAGTACGCGGACAAGACCAAGGAAGAGCTGGCCGAGGCTGCAATTCCGGTCAAGGTTGCCGGTCGCATCATGCTCAACCGTGGCTCGTTCATGGTGATCCAGGACATGACCGGTCGCATCCAGGTCTACGTCAACCGTAAAACCCTGTCGGAAGACACCCTGGCCGCGGTGAAAACCTGGGACATGGGCGACATCATCGCCGCTGAAGGCACCCTGGCGCGTTCCGGCAAGGGCGACCTGTACGTTGAGATGACCAGCGTGCGTCTGCTGACCAAATCGCTGCGTCCGCTGCCGGACAAGCACCACGGCCTGACCGACACCGAACAGCGCTACCGCCAGCGCTACGTTGACCTGATCGTCAACGAAGAAGTGCGTCAGACCTTCCGCGTCCGTTCGCAAGTGATCGCGCACATCCGCAGCTTCCTGATGAAGCGCGACTTCCTCGAAGTCGAAACGCCGATGCTGCAGACCATTCCGGGCGGCGCCGCGGCCAAACCGTTCGAAACCCACCACAACGCGCTGGACATGGAAATGTTCCTGCGTATCGCGCCAGAGCTGTATCTGAAGCGCCTGGTGGTCGGTGGTTTTGAAAAGGTCTTCGAGATCAACCGCAACTTCCGTAACGAAGGCGTTTCGACTCGTCACAACCCTGAATTCACCATGTTGGAGTTCTACCAGGCGTACGCCGACTACGAAGACAACATGGACCTGACCGAAGAACTGTTCCGTGAACTGGCGCAGCTGGTGCTGGGGTCTACCGACGTGCCGTACGGCGACAAGGTGTTCCACTTCGGCGAGCCGTTCGTGCGTCTGTCGGTGTTCGACTCGATCCTCAAGTACAACCCTGAGCTGACCGCCGATGATCTGAACGACATCGACAAGGCGCGCGCCATCGCCAAGAAGGCCGGTGCCAAGGTGCTGGGCTTCGAAGGTCTGGGCAAGTTGCAGGTGATGATTTTCGAAGAACTGGTCGAGCACAAGCTGGAACAGCCGCACTTCATCACTCAGTACCCGTTCGAAGTGTCGCCGCTGGCCCGTCGTAACGATGACAACCCGAACGTCACCGACCGCTTCGAGCTGTTCATCGGTGGCCGTGAAATCGCCAACGCCTACTCCGAGTTGAACGACGCAGAAGACCAGGCCGAGCGCTTCATGGCGCAGGTGGCCGACAAGGACGCCGGTGACGACGAAGCCATGCACTACGACGCCGACTTCGTTCGCGCGCTGGAGTACGGCATGCCGCCAACGGCCGGTGAAGGCATCGGCATCGATCGTCTGGTGATGTTGTTGACCAACTCGCCGTCGATCCGCGATGTGATCCTGTTCCCGCACATGCGACCGCAAGCGTAAACGTTTCAGTTAAAAAGCCGCCTAAAACAGGCGGCTTTTTATTGCCTGTCTGGTACAAATGTATCAATTGGTTAATTTTGCAATAGCAGAGGAAGTTCTGTCGTGATGGGTGCAATAGCTCAAGAGGGTGCAGCGGGTATCGCCACTGCGGTCGCTGAAAGTGTTCAGTACCAGGGTCGCAAGGCCAGCCGACAGGGCAGTGAGCAGCGTCGACAGGACATTCTCGACGCGGCGATGCGCATTGTCGTGCGTGACGGCGTACGTGCCGTGCGCCACCGCGCAGTGGCCGCCGAGGCCGGCGTGCCGTTGTCGGCGACCACCTACTACTTCAAGGACATCGACGACCTGCTCACCGATACCTTCGCCCAATATGTCGAGCGCAGTGCGGCGTACATGGCCAAGTTGTGGGTCAACAACGAAGGTTTGCTGCGCGAGATGGTGGTCAGCGGTGACGGCAGCCCGGAGTCGCGTTCGCAACTGGCCGACGACATTGCGCGGTTGATGGCGGATTATGTACACCGTCAATTGCTTAACCGTCGCGAGCATTTGATGGCCGAGCAGGCGTTTCGCCAGGAAGCGCTGCTCAATCCGCGTCTGGCAATTCTGGTGCGCTCGCATCAGCAGATTCTGTTGCAGGGCACCTGCCAGTTGTTTCAGGTATTGGGCTCGCGTGAACCGCAACAGGATGCCAAGGTGTTGACGGCGATTATCGGACGGATGGAATATCAGGGCCTGCTCAACGACGCCGAGCCTTTGGCCGAAGAGGACATGCTCGGCATTCTGACGCGCTACATGCACCTGGTGCTCGCGTCGGTGTAATCCGCTGTTGCTTCACTCTGTGGGAGCGAGCCTGCTCGCGAATGCGGTCTGACATTCAACATCTCTGTTGCCTGACACACCGCTTTCGCGAGCAGGCTCGCTCCCACAGGGGACTGCAGTGATATTCAGGGCGGCGAATGTTCATAGGGAGTATTGAATGAAAGCCTGGCGTGGCGTGCTGATCGCCTTGTCGTTTCTGCTGCTCAGTGGCTGTCTGGTGACCTTCAAGGAACCGCTGGCCACCAGTGACCCGGCGCCCAAGGGCTTGCTCGGCAAATGGTCGAGCACCAATGCCTGGGGCGAGCCGATGAACCTTGAGCTGACGCGCCTGGGCAATGACCGCTATCAGGCCGTCACCTACTTCAAGGCCAAGCCCCGTGAACGCGAAGCCTATCCGTTCACCGTGTCGCGCCATGGCAACCGCTGGTATCTGTCGGCGAAAGTCCCGGCGCGGTTTGGCGGCCACTACACCATCGCCGGTTTCGAACTCACCGATAAACACGAACTGGTGGTTTATAACCTCGACCTCGAGCAGATCAACCAGGCGATCAAACAAAAAGCCCTCGACGGTCAGGCCTTCCAGACCGACGATGGCGACGGCGTGCATGTCGACAGTAACCTCGACAAGGTCTTTGCTTACCTCGACGATCCGGCCAATTCCGATGTCTTTGTCGAAGCCGTGCGCTACCAGCGCCAGGCCCGCGCCCAATAATTCACTACGTCAGGTTTTCTACAGGAGTTTCGGGTGGACGATTACCAGCAGTCGATACGCATATTGTCCGACCGCATTGTGCTGGCGCAGACACCGATCCGTGTGCTCGACGCGGTCAAGTGGGACGAGAACATCCGCAAGGGCTTCCTCAAGGCCAAAGGCAAGGAAATGCCGGCGGTGGATCGTGACTACTACCTCAATCGACCACTGAGTTTCGATTCGAGCAAGGTCAAACTGGAATTCCAGAACATCGAGCGCGACATCACCCGCCAGCTCGGCCAGTTCAACCCGGTCGGGCAGATCATGCGGCGCATGTGCAAGGAATACCGCATGGTGGTGCGCATGCTCGAAGCGCGCGGCACCGAGGATTTCGGGTTGATCTCGCAAGAGCTGTACGGCGCTGCGTCCGATGCCTTCCACGCCGGTGACCCGACGCTGGCCGACCTCGGCCTGATGATGTCCGACTATCTGAACAACATCGATGGTCGTGGCGACCTCAAGGACGAACCGAAAACCCTCACCGCCAAGGACGCCGTGCACTTGCTGCAAACCCGTCTGAACAAGGTGTTCGGCGAGGCCGAGGAAACCATTCGCGTATTCGAATCCGACGGCATCGTCGCCGACGCAGCGGCCGGTGCGGATTACATCAAGATCCGTACCGACGCGATGTTCAACGATCGCGACGTGCGCGCGCTGGAAGTCCACGAGGGTCTGGTCCACGTCGGCACCACGCTCAATGGTCTCAATCAGCCGATCTGCACCTTCCTCTCCAAAGGCCCGCCCTCGTCGACGGTGACCCAGGAAGGCCTGGCGATCCTGATGGAAATCATCACTTTTGCCTCCTACCCGAGTCGTCTGCGCAAACTGACAAACCGCACCCGCGCGATTCACATGGTCGAGGAGGGCGCGGACTTCCTGCAGGTGTTCGAGTTCTTCCGCGAACAGGGTTTCGAGATGGCCGAAAGCTACGGCAACGCCAGCCGGGTTTTCCGTGGATCGACGCCGACCGGTCTGCCATTTACCAAAGACTTGTCCTATCTCAAGGGCTTTATCATGGTTTACAACTACATTCAGTTGGCTGTGCGTAAAGGCAAGCTTGAGCAGATTCCGTTGTTGTTCTGCGGCAAGACCACGCTGGAAGACATGCGGACCTTGCGCCAGTTGGTGGATGAAGGATTGGTAGTGCCACCGAAGTATCTGCCGGACCAGTTCCGCGATTTGAATGCGTTGTCGGCGTGGATGTGCTTCTCCAACTTCCTCAACCATTTGAGCCTGGACCGGATCGAAGCGGATTACTCCAATATCCTCTGATACCACACCGATCGTTCCCATGCTCTGCGTGGGAATGCCGCCATGGACGCTCCGCGTCCACTGTGACGCAGAGCGTCACAGGATGCATTCCCACGCAGAGCGTGGGAACGATCTAAACCCGAATTTTTTGCGAGGTTTCACCGGATGAGAATCCTCGGCATCATCTGCCTGCTCCTGACCCTCGGCGGTTGCAGCTCTTTGTTGTTCTACCCCGAGCCGGGCCAGATTTTCACCCCGGAAAAAGCCAAACTCGAATACCGCACCGTCACGCTGGTCACGGCTGACGGGTTGAAGCTCAACGCCTGGTGGCTGCCGGCCAAACCCGGTGTCGAGGTCAAAGGCACCGTCCTGCATCTGCACGGCAACGGCGGTAATCTGCCGATGCACCTGGGTGGCAGTTGGTGGCTGCCGAAAAATGGCTATCAAGTGCTGCTGGTGGACTATCGCGGCTATGGCTTGTCCGAGGGCGAGCCGAGTTTGCCGGCGATCTATCAGGACATCGACGCCGCGTTCGCCTGGCTCGACAAGTCGCCGGAAGTCAAAGGCAAGCCATTGGTGTTGCTCGGCCAAAGCCTCGGCGGTTCGATGGCGGTGCATTGGCTGGTACAACATCCTGAAAGACAAAAGCAGCTCAAGGCTTTGGTGCTCGACGGCGTGCCCGCCAGCTATCGCAGCGTCGGCCAATACGCCCTCAGTACCTCGTGGCTGACCTGGCCATTTCAGGTGCCGTTGTCGTGGCTGGTGCCGGACGGCGACAGCGCGATCAACTCGATGCCGCAGCTCAACGGCGTGCCGAAACTGATTTTCCACAGCATCGACGATCCGCTGGTACCACTTTCCAACGGCATCCGCCTGTATCAGGCTGCGCCGCCACCGCGCGTGCTGCAACTGACTCGCGGCGGTCATGTGCAGACCTTCGGCGACCCGGTGTGGCGTCAGGTCATGCTGCGCTACCTCGACGATCCCGAGCACTTCAACGGCCTGCGCCGTCTCGGCGAAATCCCCAATTACCCGACCCCCCCGAATTCTGAAGACGAGAGTCCGCAATGACTGAAGAACGTAACGCCATCCCGCTGATCATCACCGGTATCTGCAGCATCCTCGGCACCGTCGGGGCGCTGTGGTACTACGGCTACCTGCACTTTGCCAAACCCGAGGATGCGTTGTTGCTCAATGAATTCACCATGCTCAAGACCGTGCCGGGCGAAGACTACAAAGTCTCGCTCACCCCGGCGCCGCAAGTGGCGCAGTGCATTGATGGCGTGCTGGTGTTGTTCGATACCGAGCAGAAAGGGTTGACCGGTGTGCTGATTAACGCTCAGAAAAAAGCCGTGCGCTGCATGGGCGAAGAGACCCCGCAGAAGCTGCAAGAGTGATTCTGCAGGTTCAGCCCTCACCCTAACCCTCTCCCAGAGGGAGAGGGGACTGACCGAGGTGTTCTTTCGCTATACGCCGACCTGATCCATCGTGTCGAACACAAATTCTGAAAGCACTACGAATCGGCTCCCTCTCCCTCGGGAGAGGGCTGGGGTGAGGGGCTGCGATTTCAGCCCGCACAAAAAAAGCCCAGCCTGATCCATCGTGTCGAACACAAATTCTGAAAGCACTACAAATCGGCTCCCTCTCCCTCGGGAGAGGGCTGGGGTGAGGGGCTGCGATTTCAGCCCGCACAAAAAAAGCCCAGCCTGATCCATCGTGTCGAACACAAATTCTGAAAGCACTACAAATCGGCTCCCTCTCCCTCGGGAGAGGGCTGGGGTGAGGGGCCGCGATTTCAGCGCCACAAAAAAAGCCCCGCCTGATCACTCAGACGGGACTTTTGCGTTACAGCCTGAAGCTTAGTTCGAGCTGACTGCCGAACGTGGCATCACTGGCTGGTTGTCGTTGGAAATGGTCACTTCCACACGACGGTTCATCGCACGGCCGGAAACACTGCCGTTCTCGGCAACCGGGTATTCCTTGCCATAGCCTTGGGTGACGATACGCGCTGGATCAACGCCCATTTTCACCAGCGCGGTGCGCACGGAGTTGGCGCGACGCTCGGACAGCGACTGATTGTGGCTGGCAGTACCGGTGCTGTCGGTGTAGCCCTCGACGATCACTTTGCGATCCGGGTTTTCCTGGAGGAATTGCGCCAGTTTGTTGATGTTCACCAGACCGCTGGATTTCAGGTCGGCACGGTCAGTGGCGAACAGCACGTCACCGAAAGTCACCAGCGTACCGCGATCGGTCTGCTTGGCGTTCAGGCTGTCCTGCAGCTGTTTGATCTGCTGATCACGCGCATCCAGACGCGCCTGGGCACGTTGGGCTGCAGCATTCTTCAGATTGTTTTCA
Source organism: Pseudomonas sp. P108 (assembly GCF_032613195.1). Lineage (NCBI taxonomy): Bacteria > Pseudomonadati > Pseudomonadota > Gammaproteobacteria > Pseudomonadales > Pseudomonadaceae > Pseudomonas > Pseudomonas sp. P108. The sequence goes on from NZ_CP126691.1 coordinate 1,335,809, forward strand.
GCGGTGCGCAGGGCGATGGTCTGCTTGGCCACTTCCACACGCTGGTTGGTCAGGTAGGCCAGTTGGTCGACCTTGGCCGCGTCTTGCTTGTCCAGATAAGCCTTGTCGGCCTTGTCCAGGTAGTCGCTGGCGTCTTTGGTTTCCAGTGCTGCGACTTTGCTCGCCTGTGGGTTGGCTTGCAGGCCGGCGTAGTTGGTGCGCGCCTGTTCCAGGTTCGGGTTCGGCGGGGTAGAGCAGGCAGCCAGAGCGACGCTTGCGGCCAGAAGAGCGGGGATCATCAGTTGCTTACGCATAATTTGTCGTCCTTTCTATCGATAAAAGTTTCAGCGTTGCTATCGGGATGCGCGCTTACTGCACGGTGCGCTGACTTTCCTGACGCAGTTCCTGAACACCTTTCTGGGAATCCTTCACAGCCTGTTCGGCTTTTGCCGCCTGAGCCTTGCGTTCGGCGACGCGAGCGTCCCACTCGGCTTGCTCGGACAGGGTGCGCGCTTCGTCATACTTCTTGTCGTGCATGGCGATTTCGGCTTGTTTCAGTTTGTCCTGCGCCTGCTTCATCTCAACCGCAGCGAACTCGGTACCGCCGGCGCTGACAGCGCTGTTCACGGCCGATTGGGTCACGGCGTATTGCTCGGTCGGTGGGTTACCGGCGCAACCGGCCAGCACGAAGCTGGTGCCGATGGCCAGAGCCGCCAGTTTCAGACCGCGCAGGTGGGTAAACGAGGTTTGGTTTTTCATGGTCTTCAACTCCATTAGGCATCTCCTGAAAACATCTGAATCCATCCTGGTCGAGGAGCCGCAAGCGACGTGTGAAAGCGCGTTTTTGAAACGCTCGTTCCAGGCGTGGTTACAGGTTCCGACCGGCGGGATTTTTCAAAAGTTCAGAAAAGATGGCCTATCGCCAAAAAATATTTTGACCGAATGGACAAGGCTCTAAAGCGGGAACTTTGGCGGCAGAGAGTGGTACGCGCGGGGTTTCAAGACGCCGAAAGCACATCGATTTTCAGCTTGAAATACCATCCCTGTAGGAGTGAGCCAGCTCGCGATGGCGTTGTATCAGACAACAAAAATGTTGAATGAAAAACTGCTATCGCGAGCAGGCTCACTCCTACAGTTTGATCTAGGTTGTGTCAGTGTTTTTGCTTGCCGGCAGCCGCCGAGAGGTCATGCAAATGCCGGCGCGACAACGCCAGAAACCGCGGCGTCGGCCCAACATCCTCATACAACGGATCACCTTCCTCATCGGTCGCCACCACCGTCGAACCCTTCACATACGGCAGGCTCGCTTCAAACTCTTCAAGGGCTGCGCCGATCAGTTCGCCGAGCAGCTCTTCGGCATGCCGTTTGGGGTACATCTCGGCAATCGCTGCCAGACGCGCAGCGGCCTCGACGTCCAGATGAATCGTGTAGCCAGTGTCGGTCAGGCGACCCTTGGCGTTTTCTTCCCAATGCTGGGCGAGTTCACGAATTTTCATGATGACCTCATTTCGCGCCTGCTCATGGCAGGCCTGGGTGAGTGTCCGGCAGCGCCGGCGGCAAGCCGTTGTACGGCTTACTGTTGAGACTAGCTTTTGTCAGTAAGGTTTAAAGTCCCTTGGTCGGCTGCTTGTAAGAAGCGTCGTAGAGCGGCACTCTCTAGGTCATGCACTTGTTTCTAAGCCGTCCGGATTACTGCTGGGGAATTGCTGATGACCGATATTGATGCACGCTTGCGCGAAGACGTTCACCTGCTCGGAGAGCTGCTGGGCAACACCATTCGAGATCAATACGGCGAGGCCTTCCTCGACAAGATCGAGCAGATCCGCAAGGGCGCCAAGGCCGATCGGCGTGGTTCGATGGACGCTGAACTGAGCGCCAGCCTCAATCAATTGAGCGAAGACGAATTGCTCCCGGTGGCGCGGGCGTTCAACCAGTTTCTCAACCTGGCGAACATCGCCGAGCAGTACCAGTTGATCCATCGACGCGAAGAGTCGCAGCCGGCGCCGTTCGAATCCCGCGTGCTGCCTGAGTTGCTCGCCCGTTTACGCAACGAAGGCCACAGCGCCGAGTCGCTGGCCCGGCAACTGGCGCGACTGGAAATCGAACTGGTGCTGACCGCGCACCCGACCGAAGTCGCGCGACGCACGCTGATTCAGAAGTACGACGCGATCGCCGGACAACTCGCTGCGCAAGACCATCGCGACCTGACCAGCGCCGAACGCGAACAGATTCAAAACACCCTGCAACGGCTGATTGCCGAAGCCTGGCACACCGAAGAAATCCGCCGCACGCGCCCGACGCCGGTCGACGAAGCCAAGTGGGGCTTCGCGGTGATCGAGCATTCGCTGTGGCAGGCGATCCCCAACCATATGCGCAAGGCCGACAAGGCCTTGCATGAAGCGACCGGCCTGCGTCTGCCACTGGAAGCGGCGCCGATTCGCTTCGCTTCTTGGATGGGCGGCGACCGTGATGGCAACCCCAACGTCACCGCCGCGGTGACTCGCGAAGTGCTACTGCTGGCGCGCTGGATGGCCGCCGATTTGTACCTGCGCGATGTCGATCATCTTGCGGCTGAACTGTCGATGCAGCAGGCCAGCGATGCCCTCAAAGCCAAGGCTGGCGACAGCGCCGAACCGTATCGTGCGGTGCTCAAACAACTGCGCGAACGCCTGCGCGCGACGCGCAACTGGGCACACGCCGCGCTGACCGCACCGACGCCAGCGCCGTCTGATGTGCTGAGCAACAACCGTGATCTGCTCGATCCGCTGGAGCTGTGCTTCAACTCGCTGCACGAGTGTGGCATGGGTGTGATCGCCGATGGCCCGCTGCTTGATTGCCTGCGTCGTGCGGTGACTTTTGGCCTGTTCCTTGTACGCCTCGATGTGCGGCAGGATTCCTCGCGGCACAGCTCGGCAATGACCGAAATCACTGATTACCTCGGCCTCGGTCGTTATGAAGACTGGGACGAAGAGCAGCGCATCGCTTTCCTCACCCGCGAACTGAGCAACCGTCGGCCATTGCTGCCGGCGCACTTCAAGCCTTCTGCTGATACCGCTGAAGTACTCGACACCTGCAAGGAAATCGCCGCCGCACCGGGCGCTTCGCTCGGCTCCTACGTGATCTCCATGGCCGGCGCTGCTTCCGATGTGCTTGCCGTGCAACTGCTGCTCAAAGAGTCCGGCGTGCTACGGCCGATGCGCGTAGTGCCGCTGTTCGAAACCCTCGCCGACCTCGACAACGCCGGGCCGGTGATGGAGCGCTTGTTGCTGCTGCCGGGCTACCGTGCACGGCTGCAAGGTCCGCAGGAAGTGATGATCGGTTATTCCGACTCGGCCAAGGACGCTGGCACCACGGCGGCGGCCTGGGCGCAATATCGTGCACAGGAACGCCTGGTGGAGATCTGCCGCGAGCAGCAAGTCGAACTACTCCTGTTCCACGGTCGCGGCGGTACTGTTGGTCGTGGCGGTGGCCCGGCGCACGCGGCGATTCTGTCGCAGCCGCCGGGATCGGTGGCGGGGCGTTTCCGCACCACCGAGCAGGGCGAAATGATTCGATTCAAATTCGGCCTGCCAGATATCGCCGAACAAAACCTCAATCTGTATCTGGCGGCGGTGCTTGAAGCGACTTTGCTGCCGCCACCGCCGCCAACGCCTGAGTGGCGCCATCTGATGGATGAGTTGGCGGCTGACGGTGTCAGTGCTTATCGCCAGGTCGTGCGGGAAAACCCGCAATTCGTCGAGTACTTCCGCCAGTCCACGCCGGAGCAGGAACTGGGGCGTTTACCGCTCGGTAGTCGCCCGGCCAAGCGTCGCGCGGGCGGCATAGAAAGTCTGCGAGCGATCCCGTGGATTTTTGGCTGGACGCAAACGCGGTTGATGCTGCCAGCGTGGCTGGGTTGGGAGTCGGCGCTGAGCAAAGCACTGGAGCGCGGCGAAGGCGAATTGCTCGGGCAGATGCGTGAACAATGGCCGTTCTTCCGCACTCGTATCGACATGCTCGAAATGGTCTTGGCCAAGGCTGATGCGGATATCGCATTGTCCTACGATCAGCGTCTGGTCGAGCCGGACTTGCTGCCGTTGGGCGCGCAGTTACGCGACCTATTGTCGCAGGCGTGTGCGGTGGTGCTCGGCCTGACTGGCCAGTCGCAGCTGCTGGCACATAGCCCTGACACCCTCGAATTCATCCGTTTGCGCAACACCTACCTCGACCCGCTGCATCTATTGCAGGCCGAATTGCTGGCCCGTTCGCGGCAACAGGAGGTCGAGCAGGGCAGCCCGGTGGAACAGGCGTTGCTGGTGTCTGTGGCGGGGATTGCCGCCGGTTTGCGAAATACCGGCTAACGTTTTTGTCGTGGCGTGCGGCATCGGCAACAAACGTCGGATGCCGCTTTGCCTCACGGCGCAAAGTGCCGCCAGGCGACAGTTAATGATGGGGTTGCGACTTGGGTTACCGCGTCGCAAGGTCGCGGGGGGCTTCGGTTTCTCCGACTTTTGGCGTCTTGTGTGGGCGCAGCCTGCTGTGTATCTTGATCAGCCTTTGGCCGTTTGTGCGGCCACGACCCGTATTTTCAGGATTCGTCCCAAGCGGCGAATCCTTTGTTTTGTAAAAGCTTTTTATAAAAAAATTGAGGAGCACATCTAATGCGCGTCATTCTGCTGGGAGCTCCCGGGGCCGGTAAAGGTACTCAGGCTAAGTTCATCACCGAAAAATTCGGCATTCCACAAATTTCCACCGGCGACATGCTGCGTGCAGCGGTCAAGGCCGGTACTCCACTGGGCGTGCAAGCCAAGAGCATCATGGATGCCGGCGGTCTGGTGTCGGATGACCTGATCATCGCACTGGTTCAGGACCGTATCGCTCAGCCTGACTGCGCCAACGGCTTTCTGTTCGACGGCTTCCCGCGCACCATTCCGCAGGCTGAAGCCCTGGTGACTGCCGGTGTTGAGCTGGATGCCGTGGTTGAAATCGCTGTTGAAGACGAAGAAATCGTTCAACGCATCGCCGGTCGTCGTGTTCACGAAGCCAGCGGCCGCGTTTACCACATCGTCTACAACCCGCCGAAAATTGCGGGCAAAGACGACATCACCGGCGAAGAGCTGGTACAGCGCAAGGACGACACCGAAGAAACCGTGCGTCATCGCCTGTCGGTCTACCATTCGCAGACCAAGCCGCTGGTGGAGTTCTATCAGAACCTGTCCGCGAAAAACGCTGGCAAGCCGAAGTACAGCCACATCCCGGGCGTTGGTTCGGTCGATGCGATCACCGCCAAGGTGCTGGCCGCGCTGAGCTGAAAAGTCTGAACCGCAGCATCATCCACGGCCCGCTTGCGGGCCGTAGTTGTTTATACTGACGCACTTTTTCCCACCCCTGTTTTGGAAACATCGATGAGCACCTTGCTGGCCCTGGACACCGCGACTGAAGCTTGCTCCGTTGCTTTGCTGCATGACGGCAAGGTCACGAGCCATTACGAGGTGATCCCGCGCCTGCACGCGCAGAAGCTGCTGCCGATGATTCAGCAACTGCTGGCCGGCGCCGGCACCACGTTGCAAGCGGTCGATGCGATTGCCTTCGGTCGCGGGCCGGGTGCGTTTACCGGGGTGCGGATTGCCATTGGTGTGGTGCAGGGGCTGGCGTTTGCGCTGGATCGTCCGGTGTTGCCGGTATCCAACCTTGCCGTGCTGGCGCAGCGCGCGTTGCGTGAGCACGGTGTGAGCCAAGTCGCGGCGGCCATCGATGCGCGGATGGATGAAGTGTATTGGGGCTGCTACCGCGAGACGGCGGGGGAGATGCGTCTGGTTGGTGCCGAAGCGGTGTTGCCGCCGGAAGTCGCGGCGCTGCCGGCCGATGCCAGTGGCGACTGGTTCGGTGCTGGCACCGGTTGGGGTTATGGCGAGCGCATTGCGGTCAATCTGAGCGGCTCCAACGCCGGCATGCTGCCCCACGCCGAAGACCTGCTGACGCTGGCGCGTTTTGCCTGGGAACGCGGCGAGTCGATCCCGGCGGATGACGCGCAACCGGTTTACCTGCGCGACAAGGTCGCCACCCCGAAAGCCCGCTGATTCACTCGATACCGAATTGCCCCTTTCGCGAGCAGGCTCGCTCCCACAGGTACAGCGCTGTCCTTGTGGGAGCGAGCCTGCTCGCGAATAGCTTTCTGCCGACGACACCAATCGTCAGTTTCTAACCCCGCGTTTTAAACCTTTTGCGCTTTATGTGTTCTAGTTATCACTCGGCGGTTTGCTAAGTCAGTCAAGTGCCGCTAAATTGCCATCATCGATACCGAGCATGAATTTATGCGTATAGACGGCCTTTCCTCTCAGTCCTACCCCATCAAGCGCAAGCCTCGCAAAGGCCATGTGACTGTGGATGAGTCCGTCGACGATATCGACGGTGAGATCGAATTTCCGACTGAAGAGCAACTGGCTGCCCGTGCTGCCGCCAAAGCCGCCGCGCAACGCCTGAGCAATCTGCCCGCCCGTCAACAAGACATGATTTACCACCGTGCGATGAAAAAGAGCGTAGCCATGGCCTTGGCCAGCTACCTGAGCACCGCCGGTTTTGTCGATTGGGATGCAGACGTGCTGGGCCTCGATCTGTACATCTGATGGATCTGCCTTACTACCTCGGTTGCCCGTCCTGGAGCGAAAATGCCTGGCGCGAGTATCTGTACCCGGTAGACGCCAAAACCGCCGATTTCCTCGGTCTCTATTCGCAAGTGTTCAACGCCGTTGAAGGCAACACGACCTTCTACGCTAGCCCGTCGCCGGCCACCGTGCAGCGTTGGGCCGAGGTGATGCCCGAACACTTTCGCTTCACCGCCAAATTTCCCGGCGACATCAGCCACAGCGGTGATCTGCGCGAGCAACTGACCGCCGCCGATACCTTCCTGCAATTACTCAAACCCCTCGGCCAGCGTGTCTCGCCGATGTGGTTGCAACTGTCGAAAAGCTTTACGCCGCATCGCCTGCCGGAACTGGCAGCGTTCATCGATGCGCTGGATTGCCCGTTGGCGGTGGAAGTGCGGCATGAACAGTTCTTCGCCAAGGGCGAGAGCGAACGCCTGCTGAATCGCCTGCTGCTGGATCGTGGTGTCGAGCGCATTTGCCTTGATCCGCGTGCGCTGTTCAGCTGCCTGTCGACCGAGTCTTCGGTGATTCACGCGCAATCGAAAAAGCCGCGAGTGCCGACACGCCCGGCGGCATTTACGCAATTTCCGCAGGTGCGCTTCATTGGCCATCCAGAGCTTGAGGCCAACGACCCGTTTCTGCTGCCGTGGGTGGCTAAAATCGCCGAGTGGATCGAAGAGGGGCGCACGCCGTACATCTTCCTGCACACCGCCGACAACCTGTTGGCGGCAAAACTGGCGCAACGTTTTCACACGCAACTGATGCAACGTTTGCCTGGCCTGCCAGCGCTGCCTGAGCTATACAGAGAACCCGCCGCCGAGCAACTTGACCTGCTCTGAGGCGGATTTTTATCCTGCCAGGGAGCCTGCCGATGGACGCCTCAGCCCTTCAAGAACAAACCCGTAAAGCCCACGCCTTCAAAGTCCTGCATGAGCGTCCGGGGATTTTTGTCATTCCCAATCCGTGGGATGCAGGTTCGGCGAAAATGCTCGCCAGCCTGGGGTATCAGGCCTTGGCGACCACCAGCGCCGGGTATGCGTTTTCCCAAGGCAAGGCTGACGGTGCCTTGAGCCTTGATGAGACCTTGGCCAATGTCCGCGCAATCGTCGCCGCGACGGATCTGCCGGTGGCGGTGGATCTGGAAAACGGTTTTTCCGATGACCCGGCCGAAGCCGCGAAAAGCCTGCTTCGCGCAGCCGAGGCGGGCGCGGTGGGTGGCTCGATCGAAGACGCCACAGGCCGCGCGGATGCGCCGATCTATTGTTTCGAACACGCCGTGGCGCGCATCGAAGCCGCTGTTGCTGCGGTGCGCACGCTACCATTTCCCTTCATCCTCACCGCGCGTGCGGAAAACTATCTGCACGGCAATCCCGACATCAACGACACCATCCGCCGCTTGCAGGCCTTCGCCGAAGCAGGCGCCGACGTGCTGTACGCGCCAGGGTTGCGCAACGCCGAAGAAGTGCTGGCGGTGGTGCGCGCGGTGGCGCCGAAACCGGTCAATGTGCTGATGTCCGGCGGTTTGAAACTGACCGTGCAGGAGCTGGAGGAAATGGGCGTGCGCCGCATCAGTACTGGTTCGGCGCTGGCGTTGGCGGCGTTCGGCGAATTTTTTCGCGCCGCTGAAGAGATCCAGCAATCGGGCACGTTCGGCTTTACCTCGCAGTCGATGCCGTACGCCAAGGCCAATCAGTTCTTCAAGGGTTGAGCATGGGGCGATGGATTGCGCTAAGCGTCCTGTTGATCATCGGCGGCGCGTTGATCAGTGTCTGGCGCGGTTGGCTGGACGTGCCGCCAGAATGGAATCCATGGGCGCCGCTGGATGTGCAAGCCGCGCCCAACTGGCTGACCGGTTACAAGCTGATGCGCTTGCGCAGTGATCCTGAGCTCTGCGCCCAGGCGTTAAGCAGTTCCGATCTGCGCGTCACACCTCAATCCGACAGCCCCGACGCCAAGTGCCCACTGATCGGCGCATTACGCGTGCAGGGCGGTGAGGTGGCGCTGAGCAGCAGTTTCCTCGCCAGTTGCCCATTGGCGGTCGCCTACGCGATGTTCGAGCACCATTCGCTGCAACCCGCCGCACAGTCGGTTTACGGTCAGAAAGTCGCGCGAGTCGATCACCTCGGCAGCTTCGCCTGTCGCAATGTCTACAACCGCGAAAGCGGCGCGCTCAGCCGTCATGCCAGTGCCGATGCGCTGGACATCGCCGGTTTTCGTCTGGCCGACGGTCGCAGTATCAGCGTGCTCAAGGACTGGCCGAAGCAAAATCAGGACGCGCAGTTTCTCCGTCAGGTGCGCGACGGTGCCTGCGAGGCGTTCAGTGTGGTGTTGAGTCCGGATTACAACGCCGCCCATCGCAATCACTTTCATGTCGATGTCGGGCGCTGGAGCGTGTGTCGCTGAGTGTTAAGCGGCTAGGCGCAGGTTCTGCAGAACGATCGGACGTGCCCAGCCGTTATCGAAGTCCAGCGCTTTCTGTTGCTCGACGATTTCTTCCGGCGGGAACGGCGGGTAAGGCTTTTGCAGCAGATCCAGATCGAACTCGGCAATCGGCAGGTACAGCGGTTTCTTCTGCGGTGCCGGGCCTGGTTCTGGTGTTGGCTGACCGTTGTTGATCACCACCGGCCGTACCCAGCTGCTGTCGAAATCCTGTTGCTCTTGCTGAGCTTTCAATTCTTCTGGCGGGAACGGTGGGAATGGCTTGTCGAGCAAGTCCATTTCGAACTCGGCGATCGGCAGGAACAGCGGCTCCGGCGGACGCACTTCGGTCTCGACCACATCGCACTCGCGCTGGCTGACGATGTGCGCGTGCAGCTCGCTGCCGATGGTCGGTTCTTCAGGGCTGCTCAGGTCAACCGGCGGAAATGTACCGCAGGCAGGCACCACTTCACTCGTCTGTTCGGCCAGCGCCTGGGCAAAGAAATCCTGCCACAGATGACTGACGCCGCTCAGTGCTTGAGTGTTTTGACGGCTAAAGTCGCCATGGGGCGAGATGTAGCCAATCGATGTGGGAAGAATGCCTGACATTTTTTTCGGTTGACGCTCAGCTCTGGCAAAATGCGCGTTGAATGAATTATCGGCGGTTTTTGCCGATCCTTGAATTTTTGAGCGTGTTTTCCATGATCGAGCAACCCGCGGCCTGCCGCATCCATGTCGAAGCCCTCGGCGCGACGTATGAAGCGCAAGCCGAGCAGTGGGCCGAGCGTCTGGGCCTGCCGCTTGAAGTGGCGGACGGCGAGTTTGCCTTGCAGGTCGGCGAGCAGGGTTTGCAGCTGCAACAGCTCGGCCCGGACGCACCGGGGCCGGTGCGCGTCGACTTCGTTGAGGGCGGCGCGGCGCATCGGCGTTTATACGGGGGCGGCAGCGGGCAGATGATCGCCAAGGCTGTCGGCATTGCTCAAGGCGTGCGCCCGCGTGTGCTGGATGCCACGGCGGGGTTGGGCAAGGATGCGTTTGTGCTGGCCAGCCTCGGATGCGAAATGAGCCTGATCGAGCGCCAGCCATTGATTGGTGCGCTGCTGGAGGACGGTCTGGCGCGCGCGGCGGAAGATTTCGACGTGGCCCCGATCGTGGCGCGGATGAAATTGCTCAAGGGCAATTCCATCGAAGTCATGCAGAACTGGGAAGGTGAGCCGCCGCAGGTGATTTATCTCGACCCGATGTTTCCGCATCGCGAGAAGACCGCGCTGGTGAAGAAGGAAATGCGTCTGTTCCGGCCGCTGGTGGGCGATGATCCGGATGCGCCGGCGTTGTTGCAGGCGGCGCTGGCCTTGGCGACGCACCGGGTAGTGGTCAAGCGACCGCGCAAGGCGCCGTGCATTGAGGGGCCGAAGCCGAGTCATGCGCTGGATGGCAAATCGAGCCGCTATGACATCTATCCGAAGAAAGCGCTAAAACCCTAAGACCGAGTCGCTGCTATTCGCGAGCAGGCTCGCTCCCACCTTGGAATGCATTTCAACTGTGGGAGCGAGCCTGCTCGCGAAGGCGTCCCCCCAGACACCACAGAATCAGGGGCGATAGGCGCGCATAAACAAAGCCACCACTTCCTCGATATGGCTCTCTGCAGCCTCTTCGCTCAACGGCTCCCCACAGCCATACAACAGCCGGAAATTTCCCGCGCCCTTGATCAGGCAAAAGAAATGCTCGGCGGCATTGCGCGGCAGATCGATGCTCAGCACGCCCGTCTCGTGGATGCGCGTCAAAAGCCGCTCCATGCCCTGCACCATGCGCTGCGGGCCGGCCTCGAAGAAGATCAGTGACAGCTTCGGGTCCTGACTGCCCAGCGCCATGATCAAGCGGTGCAAGTTCACCGATTCATCGCTGTTGATCAGGTGATGAAAGCCTCGCGCAATGTTCAGCAACACATTTTCCACGGCGATGCCTTCAGGCAATTCGAAGAACAGTGGCGGTAATTGCTCTTCGCATTTGGCCACCACGGCGGCGGAGAACAGCGTCTCCTTGTCGTTGAAATGGCTGTAGACCGTCAGCTTCGACACGCCGGCCTCGCTGGCGACCGCGTCCATGCTGGTGTTGGCGTAGCCATGACTCAGAAACAGAATTTTCGCCGCGTCGAGGATGGCCTGGCGCTTGGCCAGATCCTTGGGGCGGCCCGGACCGTTTGGAGCTGAAAGATTGTTCGACATTCTTCGCTTTTAATACTGGACTGGTGAGTTTGCTATTAATACCATACCCGCCAGTATAATTATTCCAAGCACCATTAGCGAAAGGTCCGTCACCATGTTCCGCCATGCGTTGTCCCTCGCGTTGCCAGTGAGTCTGGCGTTCCTTTTGTCAGCGTGTGGTCAGGAAGAGGCGACGCAAGTCACCGTGCGACCGGCCATGGTGGTGCAGCCAGAGCCTTCGGCGCAGGCGATGGAAAGTTATCCGGGCGAGGTTCGCGCTCGCTACGAACCCGATCTGGCCTTCCGCATTGGCGGCAAAGTCAGCCGACGACTGGTCGATGAGGGCCAGCGGGTGAAGGCTGATCAGCCACTCGCCGAGCTCGATCCGCAGGACGTGCGCCTGCAACTGGAAGCCACCCGCGCCCAGGTCGCCGCCGCCGAAGCCAATCTCAATCTGGTGCGTGCCGAGCGCGATCGCTACAAGACCCTGATGGATCGGCAGATGGTCAGCCGCTCGGCTTACGACAATGCCGAAAATCTTTACCGCTCCGGTGAAGCCCGCCTCAAACAAATCAAAGCCGAATTCAACGTATCGACCAATCAGGCCAGTTACGCCGTGCTGCGTGCGCCGCAGGATGGCGTGGTGGCCAAGCGTTCGGTCGAGGTGGGGCAGGTGGTTGCCGCCGGGCAAACCGTATTCACCCTGGCCACTGATGGCGAGCGCGAAGTGTTGATCAGCCTGCCGGAGCAGAGCTTCGGGCGCTTCAAGGTCGGTCAGCCAGTGACGGTTGAATTGTGGACGCAGCAAAACCAGCGATTTGCCGGGCAGATCCGCGAACTGTCGCCCGCCGCCGATCCACGCTCACGCACCTTTGCTGCACGTATTTCCTTCACCGGCGGCAAAGTCCCGGCCGAACTGGGCCAGAGCGCCCGGGTGTTTGTGCAATCGGCTGACAGCGTTTCCCTGTCGGTGCCGCTCTCGGCACTCACCGCGGAAAACGGCGCGACCTACGTGTGGGTCGTCAACGGCAACAACACCTTGAAGAAAACCCCGGTGCGCATCGGCCCGTTCGGCGAGAAAAGCGTACCGGTGCTCGAAGGCTTGAACGCCAGCGACTGGGTGGTGGCCGCCGGTGTGCATGTGTTGCTTGAAGGGCAGCAGGTGCGTCCGGTGGATCGCTCCAACCGTGTGGTCAATCTGGCGGACAAGGAGTAAGCCCCGATGCGCTTCAACCTTTCCGAATGGGCGCTGCGTAATCGCCAGATCGTACTGTTCCTGATGCTTTTGCTGGCGATCGTCGGTGCGTTGTCCTACACCAAGCTCGGCCAGAGTGAAGACCCGCCGTTTACTTTCAAAGCCATGGTGATTCAAACCCGCTGGCCGGGGGCGACCGCGCAGGAAGTCTCGCGGCAGGTCACCGAACGCATCGAAAAGAAACTGATGGAAACCGGTGAGTACGAACGCATTGTGTCGTTCTCGCGCCCCGGTGAATCCCAGGTGACATTCATTGCCCGCGACTCGATGCACTCCAAGGAAATTCCCGACCTCTGGTATCAGGTGCGCAAGAAGGTCAGTGATATTCGCCAGACCTTGCCGCCGGACATACAGGGGCCGTTCTTCAACGATGAATTCGGTACCACGTTCGGCAATATCTATGCGCTGACCGGCGACGGTTTCGATTACGCGGTGCTCAAGGATTACGCCGACCGTATCCAGATCCAGCTGCAACGGGTCAAGGATGTTGGCAAGGTTGACCTGCTTGGTTTGCAGGATGAGAAAATCTGGGTCGAGCTGTCCAACGTCAAACTGGCAACGCTCGGCTTGCCGCTGGCGGCGGTGCAACAAGCGCTGCAAGAGCAGAACGCGGTGTCGACCGCGGGGTTCTTTGAAACCGGTAGCGAGCGTTTGCAACTACGAGTCTCAGGGAATTTTCAGACGGTCGAGGAGATAAAAAACTTCCCGATCCGCGTCGGTGATCGTACGTTCCGCATCTCCGATGTCGCCGATGTGCGTCGCGGGTTCAACGATCCACCGGCGCCGCGCATGCGCTTCATGGGCGAAGACGCGATTGGTCTGGCGGTAGCGATGAAGGATGGCGGCGACATTCTGGTGCTGGGTAAAGCGCTGGAAGGCGAGTTCTCGCGCATCCAGAAAAACCTCCCGGCCGGTATGCAATTGCGCAAGGTTTCCGACCAGCCGGCGGCGGTGAAAACCGGAGTCGGCGAGTTCGTTCAGGTACTGGTCGAAGCGCTGGCGATTGTCTTGCTGGTGAGCTTCTTCTCCCTCGGCGTGCGCACCGGCATGGTGGTGGCGCTGACCATTCCGCTGGTGCTGGCGATGACTTTCGCCTGCATGTATTACCTCGGCATCGGCCTGCACAAGATCTCCCTTGGCGCGTTGGTGTTGGCGCTTGGCTTGTTGGTGGACGACGCGATCATCGCCGTGGAAATGATGGCGATCAAAATGGAGCAGGGCTTTGATCGCATCCGCGCGGCGAGTTATGCCTGGACCAGCACCGCGTTCCCGATGCTCACCGGCACATTGATTACTGCCGCCGGGTTTCTGCCGATTGCCACGGCGCAGTCCGGCACTGGCGAATACACCCGCTCGATCTTCCAGGTTGTCACAATTGCGCTGCTCGCTTCGTGGGTGGCGGCGGTGATGTTTGTGCCGTATCTGGGGGAAAAACTCCTGCCGGATCTGGCGAAAATTCATGCGGCCAAACATGGCACTGGCGACGGTCAGCCGGATCCGTATGGCACGCCGTTCTATCAGCGGGTTCGGCGTTTGGTGGAGTGGTGCGTGGCGCATCGCAAGACCGTAATCGTGCTGACGGTGGGGCTGTTTATCGCCTCGGTGATGTTGTTCCGTTTCGTCCCGCAGCAGTTCTTCCCGGCCTCCAATCGACTGGAGTTGATGGTCGATCTGAAATTGGCTGAAGGCGCGTCGCTGGCCAATACCACCGGTGAGGTCAAACGGCTGGAGGCGATGCTCAAGGATCATGCGGGCATCGACAATTATGTGGCCTATGTTGGCACCGGTTCGCCGCGTTTCTACCTGCCGCTGGATCAGCAGTTGCCGGCGGCGAGCTTCGCGCAGTTTGTGGTGTTGGCGAAAACCATCGAAGAGCGTGAGGCGCTGCGCAGATGGTTGATCGAAACGCTTAACGAGCAATTTCCTGCATTGCGTTCGCGGGTTACACGCTTGGAAAACGGTCCGCCGGTTGGCTATCCGGTGCAGTTCCGCGTCACCGGCGAACACATCGAAGAGGTCCGCGCGTTGGCGCGCAAAGTGGCGGCCAAGGTTCGCGAGAACCCGCATGTGGTCAATGTGCATCTGGATTGGGAAGAGCCGAGCAAGGTGGTCTACCTGAATATCGATCAGGATCGTGCCCGGGCGTTGGGTGTGAGCACGGCTAATCTGGCGAAATTCCTGCAGAGTTCGTTGACCGGGTCGAGTGTCAGCCAGTATCGCGAAGACAATGAGTTGATCGAGATTCTGCTGCGCGGCACGGTGCATGAGCGTACCGAGTTGTCGTTGTTGCCGAGTCTGGCGGTGCCGACGGATAACGGCCGCAGCGTGGCGTTGTCGCAGATTGCTACCCTTGAATACGGCTTTGAGGAAGGGATTATCTGGCACCGCAATCGTCTGCCGAACGTGACCGTGCGGGCGGATATTTATGGCAAGGAACAGCCGGCGACGCTGGTGAAGCAGATCATGCCGACGCTGGATTCGATTCGCGCCGAGTTGCCTGATGGTTATCTGTTGGATGTCGGTGGCACGGTGGAGGATTCCGAGCGTGGGCAGAAGTCGGTGAATGCCGGGGTGCCGATGTTTATTGTCGTGGTGCTGACGTTGTTGATGGTGCAGTTGCGCAGTTTTTCGCGCACGGCGATGGTGTTTTTGACGGCGCCGTTGGGGTTGATCGGGGTGGTGCTGTTTTTGATGGTGTTCCGCCAGCCGTTCGGGTTTGTGGCGATGTTGGGGACGATTGCGTTGTCGGGGATGATCATGCGCAATTCGGTAATTCTGGTGGATCAGATTGAGCAGGATATCAAGTCCGGGCTTAAGCCTTGGCAGGCGATTATCGAGGCTACGGTTCGACGCTTCAGGCCGATTGTGTTGACGGCGTTGGCGGCGGTGCTGGCGATGATTCCGTTGTCGCGGAGTGTGTTTTTCGGGCCGATGGCGGTGGCGATCATGGGGGGGTTGATTGTTGCGACCGCGTTGACGCTGTTGTTTTTGCCGGCGTTGTATGCGGCTTGGTTCAGGGTTCGGCGCGAGGCTTGATCCTTTGTTTGACGTGGCGGCCTTCGGGCCGACCATGTTCTTGGGGGTTGGGTGAATATCCGTTTCTGCGGGTGCTGCCGCTGGCGGTTTCGCTTTTACAGCGAGTCCCTTTGGCAAACGCCCCAAAGGAACCAAAGGTCTGCGCCCTGACGTTCGGCCCGCTCGCTGGGGCTCGGGGTTCCTTCGCTCCGGGATCGATCCGGGGGCATCGCTTCCGGTTTGCTTCGCTGCACCTCCTTTCGATGTGTTCGACTTCGTCGAACGGTCGCTGCGCTCCCACCCCCGGATCAATCCCTCCACTCAGCCTGCCGACGGGCTTCCAGATCAAGATCAAAAGCTGCAGCCGAGCTAACGCTCATCCTGTTGAGTGGTGAGGAGCAGAAGCGATCTGCTCTTGCTCTTTTGTGGGAGCGAGCTTGCTCGCGAAGGCGGCCTGACAGCCGACCTGTTTTCTGCAGATGTACGCAATCCAAATGTAGGAGCGAGCCTGCTCGCGATGAGGTCCTGACAGCCGCCCAATCTCTACCGGCATACACCCAATCCAATTGTGGGAGCTGGCTTGCCAGCGATGGCGGCCTGACAGCCGACCTGTTTTCTGCAGGTGTACTCAATCCAACTGTAGGAGTGAGCCTGCTCGCGAAGGCGGCCTGACAGCCGACCTGTTTTCTGCAGGTGTACTCAATTCAACTGTGGGAGCGAGCCTGCTCGCGAAGGCGGCCTGACAGCCGACCCGTTTTTTGCAGGTGTACTCCATTTAACTGTAGGAGTGACCCTGCTGGCGATGACGATCGGACAGGCAAAATTGTTTAACCGTGTTGCGAAAATACAGAACCTTCCCACAAGGTTTTCAGGTTGTCCGTCGGAAGCGCGATCTCTAGGCTAGGTCTGTCGCTGCAAAAATCAGCGACCGGGTTTCGCAGCCCGGTTAAACTTCAGACGCACAGCGTCCACCATCCGAAAGCGGGCGCTTTTTTATGCCTGTGTCATGGCGGTTGTGCGCGGGATACCTTCGGGTATGCCGGGTGCCTGAAGTCCCGGTCTGCGAACCTGCGTACAGCTGCCACCTAACTTTCGTTTCGCAGCGAACGGTGGCGGCTCCACTACTTCAGGAGATTTCGCCATGTTCAAAACCACACCCAATCCCCCCAAACCCGTCAGCCATCCCAGCACAATTTTTACCGTCCTTCCCTAAGTCGATTCCGAAACATTACTCGCTCACGCCTGTGAAACCCTGGCCTCAGCCAACATCATGGCCAGCGAACTGGCGTTCACCCTGAATGGCCCGACGTGTAGTCAGCTTCTGGGTATTCAGCAGATGATTTCCCTCGCTGAGCCGTCGGTGAATCGCGTCCTCGATCAAGTCGATCCGCAAAACTGACGCCCACAAAAAAGCCCGCTGAACCGGTAAAGGTCAGCGGGCTTTTTGTCGTTCAGCACATTACAACGTGCCGAACACCTTCTTCGCCAGGCTGGTCGCCGCAGCGGCCGGGTTCTGGCGGATGGTTTCTTCCTGTTTGCCGATCATCTCGAACAGGCCATTGAGCGCTTGCTCGGTGACGTAGTTTTCAACGTTGGCGCTCTTCGCATCGACAACGCCAAACGCAGCAGCCTGGCCCGCGAACGAGTTGTACTTCTGCGCTACGCCAACCTTGTCGGTCGCTTGTTTGACGATCGGCAGGAACTTGGCGCGGATCTGTTCGCGGCTGGATTTGTCGAGGTATTGCGTGGCCGAGTCCTTGCCGCCACTGAGGATGCCTTTGGCGTCTTCCACGCTCATTTTCTTCACGGCATCGACGAGGATTGGCTGGGCCTGGGTCACCGCGGATTCGGCAGCCTTGTTCATGGCAGTTTCCAGTTCTTCAACCTGGGCGCCCATGCCGAAGGCTTTCATTTTGCTCGCGGCTTTGCCGAGTTTGCCCGGCAGTTCGATCTTCACGTCGGGGTTGTTGCTGAAACCGCCGGGTGTGCCGAGTTGTTTGACGGCGATTTGCGCACCCTGGGTCAGGGCATCCTTGAGGCCGCCGGTGGCGTCTTTTTGCGACAGGTCACTCAGCGACAAGGCCATGGCGCTGGCGGAGATCATCAGGCCTGCACACAGGCCGGCGAAGCGAAGGGTAGGGCGGAGCATGGCGGCTTCCTTGAGGCAGAAAATGAATTAACGAACGGCGTCGACGCGAATTTTCAGCGGCTGCGGGTCGTTGCCGTCGAGTTGCACGGCGTGGTTTTCGGTGGTGATGAACATCAACTCACCGTTGATTTCAATGCGCGCGCTGACCGAGTAACGGTGGCCCGGTTTGACCTGCGCCGGATCGTAGCTCAAGTGGAAGGGCAGCGGTACCTGGCCTAGGACCGGGCCTTTCTGTTCATCCAGCACCACGGCTGGCGCATCGGCCAGCGAAACGTCCTGCAGGCTGACGCTGAGGGTCGTGCTCGGTGGCAGGGCGATGCGCTGCAAGTAGAACACTTCACCGTCAAGGCCGACCTTGCCGGCAGGTGTGGTCGATTGGCAGGCGCTGAGCAGTGTGGCGGCGGC
Source organism: Pseudomonas sp. P108 (assembly GCF_032613195.1). NCBI lineage: Bacteria > Pseudomonadati > Pseudomonadota > Gammaproteobacteria > Pseudomonadales > Pseudomonadaceae > Pseudomonas > Pseudomonas sp. P108. The sequence continues at coordinate 1,353,860 of NZ_CP126691.1, forward strand.
GAGCAGGGTGAGTTTTTTCATCGGACGTTCTCCTTTTCAATGTGGGAGCGAGCCTGCTCGCGAAAGCGGTTTAGCATTCAACATTTCAGTTGTCTGACACTCCGCCTTCGCGAGCAGGCTCGCTCCCACAGGGTTTGCATCAGGTCTCGGGTTGGGCGACGACCTGATCGGCAGCATCTTCACTGCGATGCAGTGCAACCTGGCGGATCGACAAACGAATCTCCGCCGGCAACACGCGCTTGGCCGCACCTTCGGCGAGTTCGCCAAGCAGCTCGTGGTAACTCAGTTTTCCGGCTTCGTCGCGGCGCAGCACGTCGAGGTCGAGCATCGTCTGGATGAAGTGACGGAACAGGCTCTTGTCGAAGAACTCCGGCGCATTCAGACCGTGGAGGATCGACAGGCGCTGGGCCATGACCGTGCAGAGATCTTCCAGCTCTTCGGCGCTGACGGTGTTCTGGCCGCTGTTGAGCAGCAAGGACACGGTCATGTAGAAGCGCTGCAAGGTCTGGGCGATGCTCTTCGACAGCAGCGTCAGCAATACGAAATGCCGCGAACTTGGCGCCGGACGCAGGTAGACGTCCTTCTCGAAGCGCAGCAGGCCTTGCTCGACGAATGCTTCCAGCCACTGATCAACCACACCGTCCAACTCATCCAGCGTCCAGCGAATGAACAGTTCCGATTGCAGGTACGGATACAACGCGCGGGTGTAGCGCAGGATCTGTTCGCGACTCATACGCGAAGCGCTCTGGAAGAAGCTCGCCAGCAGCGCAGGCAACGCGAAGATGTGCAGCACGTTGTTGCGGTAGTAGGTCATCAGGACGGCGTTCTGCTCGTCCAGATAGAGAATCTTGCCCAGCGCATCGTTCTGCTCGGCGAGCAGGTCCATGTCCTTCACATGCTCGATCAGCGCACGACCATCGCCTTCCGGCAGCGTGGTGTGCGGCGAATACGGGACTTTGCGCAGCAGCGCCAGGTACAGATCCAGTACCCGTGCCATGGCGCGATCGTCCAGTGCCAGACGTGTGGTCGACAGCAGCGCCAGCGCGACAAGGTTGACCGGGTTGATCGCCGCCGCTTCGTTCAAATGCTGCGCGACTTTCTCGCCAAGGCGATTGGTGGTTTCGTTGAGCCACGCCGGTTTGTACTGCGGGCCGAGTTCCTGCTGGCGCCAGTCCGGTTGCTCGGCATCGAGGAATTCCGCCAGTTTGATCGGCTCGCCGAAGTTCACCGCGACCTGACCGAAGCGCTGCTTGAGCGCACCGATGACTTTGAAAATGTCGAAGATCGATTCTTTCTTCTTGCTCGCGCCGCGCAGTTCGCCGAGGTAGGTGCGACCTTCCAGCACGCGCTCATAACCGATGTACACCGGCACAAACACGATCGGCATCCGCGACGAACGCAGGAAGCTGCGCAGGGTGATGGCGAGCATGCCGGTTTTCGGCTGCAGCATGCGCCCGGTGCGCGAGCGGCCGCCCTCGACGAAGTACTCGACCGGGAAACCTTTGGTGAACAGGGTGTGCAGATATTCGTTGAACACCGAGGTGTACAGCGGATTGCCCTTGAATGTGCGACGCATGAAGAACGCGCCGCCGCGACGGAGCAGGCTGCCGATCACCGGCATGTTCAGGTTGATCCCGGCGGCGATGTGCGGCGGGGTCAGGCCGTTGCGGAACAGCAGATACGACAGCAGTAAATAGTCGATGTGGCTGCGGTGGCACGGTACGTAGATCACTTCGTGACCCTGGGCGACCTTCTGCACGCCTTCGATGTGGTTGACCTTGATGCCGTCGTAGATCTTGTTCCAGAACCAGCTGAGCACCACTTCGAGGAAGCGGATCGCGGTGTAGGTGTAGTCCGAGGCGATCTCGTTGCCGTAACGCAGGGCCTGGGCCTTGGCTTTCTCCGCGGAGATGTTTTCGCGCTCGGCTTCGTCGAGGATCGCTTGCTTGACCAGTGGCTGGTTGAGCAGACCTTTGACCAGGTTGCGACGGTGGGAAATGTCCGGGCCGATCACCGCTGCTTTCAGATTACGGAAGTGTACGCGCAGGATTCGCTGGGCCATGCGCACGGTGCGTTCGTGGCCCTTGTTGTGCTCGATCAGCTCGCGCAGGTGAATCGGCGCCGAGAATTGCACGCGGGTTTTACGCCCGAGAACAATGATGCTCAACAGACGACGCAGGCGCCCGGTGACGGCCCAGCTGTCGGCGAACAACAGCTTCCACGGACTGTTTTCGCTGTCCGGCGATTGGCCCCAGAACACGCTGACCGGAATGATCTGCGCATCTTCAGCAGCGTTCTGCGTCAGTGCGCTGACCAGGCGAGTCAGGGTTGGCGGCGCGCCGCGTTTGTCCTGGCGACCGAGCCAGTCTGGGTCCGGCGTCAGGTAAAAAAACGCCGCCGGTTCGATCAGCGAACCCACCGACACCGGCAGCACCGGACGCGGCAGGCCGGCCTTGGTGCACTCGGTGTCGAGCACGGCCAGATCGGTCAGCGAAGGGTTTTGCAGGACGTAGAACACCGGACGACTGCGGTCGAGGTTGAGGGTGAACGACGACTGGTTGATCGTCTCCGAGCGAACCCAGAGGTACAACAGTCGGCGCAAGGTGCCAAACACAAGACGGCGGAACGGGGAACGGGTCATACGGCTTCTGCGTGAGTGGATAAAACCGAGCATTTGCTCGGGAGGTCGACAGTTTGCCGTATTCACCGAAAATCGGCAAAAAAGCGGCGAAGTAATCTCCTGTTGAGAGTTTTCGCGCCTGTCATATACTCGGCGGTCTGTCGCCGGGGCCCTTTTATGGACGTCGGACGCAGGCTGACGTTCCGCAAAGGCTTTCCTGCGAAAAGCCTGTTCAATAATAAAAAAGGAGTATGAACAGATGGCAACACGTGAAACCGGCAACGTGAAGTGGTTCAACGACGCCAAAGGCTACGGCTTTATCCAGCGCGAAGACGGGGTGGACGTGTTCGTGCACTACCGCGCGATTCGCGGCGAAGGGCATCGGTCGCTGACTGAAGGCCAGCAGGTCGAGTACGCGGTGATTACCGGCGAGAAGGGTTTGCAGGCTGAAGACGTTGTAGGCCTGTAATACAACTCTTCAGAACGCCAAAAACCACTGTGGGAGCGAGCCTGCTCGCGAATGCGTAGTGTCAGTCGATATGAATGGTGACTGATACACCGCATTCGCGAGCAGGCTCGCTCCCACATGGGATCTGCGTTGCCTGTTGTTAAGCGGTTTTCCAGGTGATTTCTTCTTCACCGTCTTCGCTGATGCGCATCCAGCGATCCGCCGTTTCCTCACCTTCTTCTTCAACCCACGTGCCCGGCGCGCAACGCACTTCCACGTTCAGCGCAGCGAATGCGGCGCGGGCGCAGGCGATGTCGTCGTCCCATGGCGTCTGGTCGCTTTCCAGGTACAGGCTGTTCCATTTGCCCACGGCTTTCGGCAGCCAGGTCACCGGCACGTTGCCGGCCTTGCACTTGTAGGTCTGGCCTTTCTGAACCCAGTCGGTGCACGGGCCCAGCGCGGCGCCCAGCCAGGCCGAAATGGCCTTGTGGTCGACGTCGGCGTCTTTCAGGTAAATCTCGATATCCGGTTGGCGCATGGATGTCCTCACTGCGGGTCTGAAAAATCCATTCGCGGATTTAGCCGGCCCCGGGCACTCGCCCGAGACCAAAAGTTATTGAAGAACGAAATAATCGTAGCGCATCGACACGGTGGTCTCGAACGGCTCGGCCTGTTCGATCACCGCCGCACGACGCTCGGCACTGGCGCGCCAGCCGTGGGGCGTCATCGCCAACAGGTTGGCGCGATCCTCGGGCTTGTCCAGCGTCAGCTTGAATTCCAGGGTTTCACTGTGCGCCAGCGCCATGCCTTCCGGCACCAGGGCCAGATGCTTGTCGTCGGTGTACTCGCGCACTTCGTCGTACAGGCGTTCGCGCAACTCCATCAAGTGGCCGCTGGTCGGGCCGACTTTCATCAGACCGCCGCCGACACTGAGCAAGCGCTTGGCCTCTTCCCAATCCAAAGGACTGAAAACACTGGCGAGAAACTGGCAACTGCCCGACGCCAACGGCACGCGGGCCATGCTGGCGATCAACCAGGTGATTGCCGGGTTGCGTTTGCAGGCGCGTTTGACCGCTTCACGGGAAATATCCAGCGCGTAGCCATCAGCGTTCGGCAGGGCCTCGGCGATCTGCGCGGTGTAATAACCCTCGCCGCAACCGATATCGACCCAGCGATCCGGCGCATAACTCGCTGCCAGTTCGGCCAGACGCTTGGCTACCGGCGCGTAATGGCCAGCGTTCAGGAAGTCGCGGCGCGCTTCGACCATGGCCTGGTTGTCGCCAGGATCACGGCTGTTTTTGTGCTGCACCGGCAGCAGGTTGAGGTAACCCTGTCGCGCACGGTCGAAACGATGGCCGGCGGGGCAGACCACGCCGTTATCCACCGCATTCAGCGGTTCACTGCAGATGGGGCAAGCGAGCATCAGGCGAGCAACTTGATCAGGGTCTGGTAGTAGATTTCGGTCAGCACATCGAGATCTGCTGCCAGCACGCGTTCGTTGACCTGGTGAATGGTCGCGTTGACCGGGCCCAGTTCAACCACCTGCGTACCCATGGTCGCGATGAAACGGCCATCGGAGGTGCCGCCGCTGGTCGACGCCTTGGTCTCGCGGCCGGTGATGTCCTTGATGCTCGCCGACACCGCGTCGAGCAGCGCGCCAGGTTCGGTGAGGAACGGCAGACCGGACAGCGCCCAGTCGATGTGCCAGTCCAGATCATGCTTGTCGAGAATGTCAGCCACGCGCTTCTGCAGGCCTTCAACGGTCGATTCGGTGGAGAAACGGAAGTTGAAAACCGCCACCAGATCGCCCGGAATCACGTTGGTCGCGCCGGTGCCGGAGTTGACGTTGGAAATCTGGAAACTGGTTGGCGGGAAGAAATCGTTACCGTGATCCCAGTGCTCGGCGGCCAGTTCGGCCAGCGCCGGAGCGGCGAGGTGGATCGGATTCTTTGCCAAGTGTGGATAGGCGACGTGGCCCTGAATGCCTTTGACCGTGAGCTTTGCACCCAGCGAGCCGCGACGACCGTTTTTCACCACGTCGCCAACCAGTGTGGTGCTCGACGGTTCGCCGACGATGCACCAGTCCAGACGCTCGTTGCGCGCGGCCAAGCGCTCGACCACTGCTTTGGTGCCGTGATGCGCCGGGCCTTCTTCGTCGCTGGTGATCAGGAACGCGACCTTGCCCTTGTGGTTCGGGTAGTCGGCGACGAAACGCTCAGCGGCGACGGTCATCGACGCCAGGCTGCCTTTCATGTCCGCCGCGCCACGGCCGCAGAGCATGCCGTGCTCATCGATCACGGCGTTGAACGGGTCGATCTGCCACGCGGTGACCGGGCCGGTCGGCACCACGTCGGTGTGACCGGCGAAGCACAGTACCGGGCCGTCGTTGGTGCCGTGGGTCGCCCAGAAGTTATCCACATCTTCGATGCGCATCGGCTCGAGGCTGAAACCGGCATCGCCCAGGCGCTGCATCATCTGCTTCTGGCAATCGGCGTCGACCGGCGTCACGGACGGACGGCGGATCAGGTCGATGGCGAGTTGGAGGGTCGGCGAAAGGTCGGCGTGGGCCGTCATGGAAAACTCCGGGATCATGAATTTGAGCGAGGGCCAATGTGGGAGCGAGCCTGCTCGCGAATGCGGCGTATCAGGCAACATAAGGGTTGAATGTTACAAAGCCTTCGCGAGCACGCTCGCTCCCACAGGGATTGGGTTCGGTCGGTTACACCGCGTATCACGCCAAGCCCCGCAAAATGGCGGTTATCTTAAAGCAAAACGGCGACCATTGGCCGCCGTTTAGTGCATCGATGAGGATTTAGACGACCGGCGCCGGCTCAGGCGCAGCGGCAGGTTTGGGCAGCGACGACAGGAACGCCATGATCAGCGCCGCCAGATACGGCAGCGACTGCACCAGCAACATCACCACCCAGAAGCGCATGTCGTTGCTCGGCATGCCGTTGACCAGATAGATCCCCAGCGCCGCGCCCCACAACAGCAGCATGATGAACAGCTCTTCGCGTGCTTCGGAAATCGCCACCCAGAAGCCGTGGTTGTCGGCGTTTTTCGGCGTGCGGAAGAACGGAATGCTGCTGGTGAAGAAACCGTACAGCACCGCTTTGGCGATGGTGTGCGACAACGCCAGCCCGGCCAGCGCCGCGCAGAAGGCATCTTTCAGGTTCACGCCGACGGCGCGACGGTAGAGGAAGATGATCTTGCCGACCTTGAACACGAACAGCGCCAGTGGCGGGATCGCGAAGATCAGCAACGGCGGATCGACCCGCTGCGGCACGATGATCATCGCCGCCGACCACAACAGCGCGCCGACGGTGAAGAAAATGTTCATGCCGTCCGCGACCCACGGCAACCAGCCCGCGAGGAAGTGATAGCGCTGGCCACGGGTCAGCTCGGTGTCCTTGCCGCGCAACAGGCTGCCGGTGTGACGCTTGATGATCTGGATCGCACCGTAGGCCCAGCGGAAACGCTGCTTCTTGAAGTCGATGAAGGTGTCCGGCATCAGACCCTTGCCGTAGCTGTCGTGGTAATACGCCGCCGACAGGCCTTTTTCGAACACGCGCAGACCGAGTTCGGCGTCTTCACAGATGCACCAGTCAGCCCAGCCCAACTCTTCCAGCACCGAACGACGGGTCATGGTCATGGTGCCGTGCTGAATGATCGCGTCACGGTCGTTACGGGTAACCATGCCGATGTGGAAAAAGCCTTTGTATTCCGCGTAGCAAAGCTTCTTGAAGGTGCTTTCGTTCTGATCGCGATAGTCCTGCGGCGATTGCACCACAGCGATTTTCGGGTCGGCGAAGTGCGGCACCATGTGCTTGAGCCAGTTCGGGTGTACGCAGTAATCGGAGTCGATCACCGCGATCACTTCGGCGTCCTTGGCAGTGTGCGGAATCAGGTAGTTCAGCGCGCCACCCTTGAACCCGGCCAAGGGCGAAACGTGGAAGAACTTGAAGCGCGGGCCGAGGGTTTCGCAGTAGTCGCGCACCGGTTCCCAGACCGCCGGGTCCTTGGTGTTGTTGTCGATGATCAGGACTTCGTAGTCCGGATAATCCAGCGCTGCGAGGGCGTCGAGGGTCTGTTTGACCATGTCCGGTGGCTCGTTGTAGCACGGCACATGGATCGAGACTTTCGGGCGATAGCTGGAGTCGCCCTCGACCGGCAGGAACTCGCGCCGACGCTTGTGAATCCACACCGCTTCGGCCAGTTCATGCGCCTCGGTCAGCAAGACGATGAACACGCCGAGCGCACCCAGCGCCAAGAGAATGCCGACCGTCAAACTGAACCACGTGCTGTATTGCAGGCTGTAGTCGTAACCGATCCACACCAGCACCGAACCGCAGAGGAACGCGATGAAGGTCAGGAAGATCCGCCCGCGTTGACGCAGCGCCGAGCCGTCGATCATCAGCAGGGTCAGCGACAACAGCGCCAGCACCACCGAACCGATCGCCAGTACGCGCCATTGCGGAATCGCGACCACCGGGCCCTCGAAGTTGAATTTCTGCTGACGCGCAGCGTTGAACACGCCCCAGTAGGCGCCGACCGAACCTTCGTCACTGGCCTTCCACGGCTGGTCGAAGGCTTCGATCACGAAGTAGTTGAAGCCTTGGCGGTTGAGCTTGTTGACCAAGGTCCGCAGGTAGATCGCCTGATCCGCCGGCGACGCATCGGCGCCGCCACGCATGCGGCCGTTGCTCGGCCAGCCGACCTCGGAGAGCAGCAGCGGTTTTTTCGGGAACAGCTTTTTCAGATCGCGGGCACGGTCGAACACGAACTGGCCGGCCTTGTCGACCGGGATGAATTCCCAGTAAGGCAGAACGTGCGCAGCGATCAGGTCAACGTGCTTGGCCAGTTCCGGGTGTTCTTCCCAGACGTGCCATTGCTCTGACGTGGTCACCGGCACTTTCACCGCAGAGCGCACGCGATCGAGCAATACGCTCAGCTCTTGGGCGGTGATTTCCTTACGGAAAATCGCTTCGTTACCGACCACCACACGAACCACGCTGCGCGAGGTGTTGGCCAGTTCGATGGCGCGGGTGATTTCCCGTTCGTTGCGTTCCTGGTCGGGACTGATCCAGATCCCCAAGGTCACGCGCAGGCCGAATTCTTCAGCCAGTTTCGGGATGTCTTGCAGCGAGCCGTCGACCGAGTAGATACGGATGTTGTCCGTCAGCTTGCTCATGATCTCCAGATCACGGCGCATTTCGTCGTCAGACGGATACTGATCCTTCTGCGGGAATTGTCCTTGCTGGAACGGCGAATAGGAGAAACCGGAGATCTGCTCCGGCCAGTTCGGCGCGGAAACCGGGCGATTGATCAGCGCCCAGAAACCGGTGAACAGGGCAGCGATTGCCAGAACCACCACCAGGTTGAGTCCAAATTTACGCGATGACATAGCTATTTCGGGTTCCAAAGGCTGTGGAACGAAGGATCGGTCGGCTAGACGCCCGAGGGGCGCGCATCCTACACCGGCAGTTCACAAGTCGTACATCAGACAGGGAAATGCCCGACATTGGGCAGCCGACTTTGACTTAAGTTCTTACACTTGTAGCTGATGTTTAGAACTTGTCGCCGCGTAGCCCTATAATGCGCGCCGGTTTTTGGGGTAATGGTCATGAGTACAGAAGATCCGCGGTTTGCAGGCATCGCCCGTTTGTATGGCATTGAAGGCCTGGAGCGCCTGCGCGCGGCCCATGTGGCGATTGTCGGCGTCGGTGGCGTCGGTTCCTGGGCGGCGGAAGCCATGGCCCGCTGTGGCGTCGGCGAGATTTCGCTGTTCGACCTCGATGACGTCTGCGTCAGCAACGCCAACCGCCAGTTGCACGCGCTGGACAGCACCGTCGGCAAACCCAAGGTCGAGGTGATGGCCGAGCGTCTGCGCGGGATCAACCCGGATTGCACCGTGCACGCCGTGGCGGATTTCGTTACTCGCGAGACCATGGCTGAATACATCACGCCGAACGTTGATTGCGTGATCGACTGCATCGACGCGGTCAACGCCAAGGCTGCGCTGATCGCTTGGTGCAAGCGCCGCAAGATCCAGATCATCACCACGGGTGGTGCGGGGGGGCAGATTGACCCGACGCTGATTCAGGTGTGCGACCTCAACCGCACGTTCAACGACCCGTTGGCGTCGAAAGTGCGCTCGACGTTGCGGCGTGATTATGGTTTTTCGCGCACCGTGACCCGGCATTACAGCGTGCCGTGCGTGTTTTCCACCGAGCAACTGCGCTATCCGAAACCGGATGGCAGCATTTGTCTGCAGAAGAGTTTTGTCGGCGATGGCGTGAAGCTCGACTGCGCCGGTGGGTTTGGCGCGGTGATGATGGTCACGGCAACGTTCGGCATGGTCGCGGCGACCAAGGCAGTGGACAAGATTGTCGCGGGTGTACGGCGTCCGGCTGACCGAGTCAAATCTGACGCCTGACCGGTTGATCGTTCCCACGCTCCGCGTGGTAATGCAGCCCGGGACGCTCCGCGTCCCATCCAGAGCCGAACGCGGAGCGTCCGTTGAGGCATTCCCACGCAGAGCGTGGGAACGATCAGTCAGCGAGCCAGCTCATTCATCCGCTGGAGCACGGCATTGAGGCCATTGCTGCGCGATGGCGATAGCTGACGCGAAAGGCCTAGCTGATTGAACCAGTCCGGCAAATCAACCTGCTGCAATTCAGCCGCCGACAACCCGTTAACCCGCAACAGCAACAACGCCACCAACCCGCGAATCATCCGCGCATCGCTGCTGGCGCTGAACTGCCAGTGACCGTCGTGCAACGCCCCAACCAGCCACACCTGACTCTCACAGCCATGCACTCGGTTGGCATCGCACTTGTCGGCGTCACTCAACGGCGGCAGACGATCACCAAACTGCATCAGCAACCGCGCCCGCTGTTCCCAGCCGGCTGCGTTCTGAAAAATGTGCAGCGCTTCAGCCGCCGCGACCGGCAAACTCATCGCAACAACTCCAGCGCCTGATCCAGCGCTTCAAAGAAGCGCTCCAGATCCTCGGAATCGTTGTACAGCGCCAGCGACACCCGAATCGCGCCAGCCAGTTCGAAGCTTTTCAGCAGCGGCATCGCGCAGTGATGCCCGGCGCGCACGGCGATTCCTTGCTCGGTCAGCAAGTGCGCCAGATCAGCGTTATGCACACCCTCGACAACAAAACTCGCCAACGCCAATTGCGGCTTGCCAAGCAATCGAATGCCGTTACGCGCTGCGAGGCCGCGCAGCAAATAGTCATGCAGCGCTGCTTCATGGGCCGACACCGAGTCCTGATCCAGCCCGGCCAGATAATCGAGCGTTGCGCCGAGGCCGATCACACTGGCAATCGGCGGCGTGCCCGCTTCAAAACCCAGCGGCGCAGGGCGGAAACGCGCGTCGTGATAGTTGGCTTCCAGGACCATCTCGCCACCGAACTGCCACGGTTTCAGTTGCTCAAGTGCTGCGTTGCGCCCGAACAATACGCCGAGGCCATCGGGGCCATACAGTTTGTGGCTGGAAAACACATAGAAGTCGCAACCCAGCGCCTGCACGTCATGCCGGCCATGGACCACGCCTTGCGCGCCATCGACTACAGTCAGCGCGTTCTGCGCCTTGGCCATGCCCAGCAAGGCCGGCAATGGCTGCCATGCACCGAGCACGTTGGACAACTGACTGACTGCCAGCAAGCGCGTGCGCGGGCCGATCAAATGTACCGCGGCAGCAAGGTCGATCAGACCGTCGGCATCCAGCGGCAGGATCACCAGTTTCAGGTTGCGACGTTGCGCCAGTTGCTGCCACGGCAGCAGGTTGGCGTGATGCTCCAGGGCGCTGATGACAATTTCATCGCCCGGGTGGAAAAGATGTTCCAGGCCATAAGCCAGGAGATTCAGCGCACTGGTGGCGCCGTGGGTAAAGATGATCTGCCCGCTGTCACCGACATTGAGCCACTGGGCGACCTTGAGCCGACTGTCTTCGAACGCCTGCGTCGCGTGAGCGCCGGGCAGGTGTTGCGCACGATGCACATTGGCTGCGCCATTGGCGTAGTAATGCGTCAGTGCGTCGAGCAGGGCTTGTGGTTTTTGCGTGGTGGCGGCGTTGTCCAGATAGGTCTGGTCTTGCCGTTGCAGCGCGGCGATGGCCGGGAAATCGGCACGCCAGGGGGAGGGAATCATCATGTGGTATACGCCTGACCCTGTGGGAGCGAGCCTGCTCGCGAAGGCGTCCTTGAGGACGCTAAAAGCTTCGCGAGCAGGCCCGCTCCCACAGGTTATCAATGTGCTGCTTAGTTGTGAGCGTGCAGCGCTTCGTTCAGTTCGATCGCCGATTTGTGGGTTTTGCACTCCACAGCACCGGTTTCCGAATTGCGACGGAACAGCAGATCAGTCTGACCGGCCAGCTCGCGCGCCTTCACAACCTTGACCAGGTTGTTGTTTTCGTCGAGCAGGGCAACCTTGGTGCCAGCGGTCACGTACAGGCCCGACTCAACGGTGTTGCGGTCACCCAACGGGAAACCGATACCGGCGTTGGCGCCGATCAGGCAGCCTTCGCCAACCTTGATCACGATGTTGCCGCCGCCCGACAGGGTGCCCATGGTCGAGCAACCGCCGCCCAGGTCCGAACCCTTGCCGACGAACACTCCAGCGGAAACGCGGCCTTCGATCATGCCCGGGCCTTCGGTGCCAGCGTTGAAGTTGATGAAACCTTCGTGCATCACGGTGGTGCCTTCACCGACGTAAGCGCCCAGACGCAGACGTGCCGCGTCAGCGATACGCACGCCAGCCGGAACCACGTAGTCGGTCATTTTCGGGAACTTGTCCACCGAGAACACTTCCAGCAGCTCGCCACGCAGGCGGGCTTCCAGTTGCATTTCCGCCAGTTCGCTCAGGTCGATTGCACCCTGGCTGGTCCACGCTACGTTTGGCAGCAGCGGGAAAATACCGGCCAGGCTCACGCCGTGTGGCTTGACCAGACGGTGCGACAGCAGGTGCAGCTTCAGATACGCCTCAGGCGTCGAGGTCAGCTGTGCGTCTTCGGCCAGCAGGGTGGCGACCAGTGGCTTGTGGCTTTCAGCCAGACGGGTCAGCAGCTTGCCTTGCACGGCGTCGATGCCTTTCACGGCTTCAGCCAGTTGTGCAGCCTGGGCGGTGGTGAAAGTGATGGCCTGGTTGCCTTCGGTGTAACCGAGGATTGGCGCAACTGCCGCGACCAGTTCGGCCGATGGGTTGAGCAGTGGCTGTGCGTAGAACACTTCCAGCCACGCGCCTTGACGGTTCTGAGTGCCGACACCAAAGGCGATGCTGAACAGGGAATTGGACATGTAAATACACCTCTACAAAGAGTGACGGGCTGCTTACTTCAGAGCGGCCGCGTAGATATCTGGCTTGAAGCCAATCAGGGTTCGGTCACCGAGATCGAGCACCGGGCGCTTGATCATCGAGGGTTGAGCGAGCATCAGTTCGATGGCTTTCGACTGGTCGAGATCGGCTTTGCGTTCGTCGTCGAGTTTGCGAAAGGTCGTGCCTGCGCGGTTCAACACCGTTTGCCAGCCGTGTTCGTCACACCATTGGGTCAGGTGTTCACGGTCGATGCCGGCGGTTTTGTAATCGTGAAAGTCGTAGCTGACAGCGTGTTCATCGAGCCAGGTGCGCGCCTTCTTCATGGTGTCGCAGGCTTTGATGCCGAAAAGGTGCAACGTTTTACTTGAAACGGTCAAGGAATTGCCCCCTTTACAGGTGCTGGAGAAAAATGGTGTCGGATTATGCCATGACCAAACCGGTTCGCGGCGCCTCAGGTCGATTTGGCAATGCAAAACCCTGTGGGAGCGAGCTTGCTCGCGAAGTGGTCGTGTCAGTCAATATCTCTGTTCGGTGAATGACCGCATTCGCGAGCAGGCTCGCTCCCACAAGGGACTGCAATCGGGCAGTGCTACATAGGTGCAACGGTCAGACACAGCCTAAGCGGCTAATATGGCAGTTCAACGCTGTCGATTGTCTGAGATTTCCGCTTTATGCAAACTGCTTATACCGTCCTGATCCTGCTGATGCTGGTCAGCGTTTCGCGTCTGGTCGGACGGGTCATCCCGCTGCCGCTGCCCCTGGTGCAAATCGCCGCTGGCGCCTTGCTCGCCTGGCCGACCCTCGGTCTGCACGTGGCCCTTGATCCCGAATTGTTCCTGTTTCTGTTCCTGCCGCCATTGTTGTTCTCCGACGGCTGGCGCATGCCCAAGCGCGAGTTCTGGCACTTGCGCGGACCGATCCTGACCCTGGCGGTCGGGCTGGTGCTGTTCACCGTGGTCGGCGCCGGCTACTTCATTCATTGGTTATTGCCGTCAATTCCGTTACCGGTAGCCTTTGCCCTCGCGGCGGTTTTGTCGCCCACCGACGCCGTGGCGGTGTCGGCCATTTCACAAAACCGCTTGCCGACCCCGCTGATGCATATATTGCAGGGCGAGGCGCTGATGAACGATGCCTCGGGTCTGGTGACCTTCAAGTTCGCCCTGGTGGCGGCCATCACGGGCGTGTTCTCGCTGACCAACGCCAGCCTGACCTTTGTCGTGGTGGCGCTCGGCGGACTGGCGGTCGGGGTGGCATTGAGCTGGCTGGTCGGGCGCTTGCGGGCGTGGATGATCGCCCGTGGCTGGGACGATCCGGCCACTCACGTGGTGTTCATGTTGCTGTTGCCGTTCGCCGCTTATGTGTTGGCCGAACGCCTCGGCGTCTCGGGCATTCTCTCGGCGGTAGCGGCGGGGATGATGCAGAGCTGGCTTGATCTGCTGCCACGACAGACCAGCACTCGCTTGCTCAATCGCAGCGTCTGGTCGCTGCTGGAATTCGCCTTCAACGGTCTGATCTTCCTGCTGCTCGGCCTGCAATTGCCGGACATCATCAAAGCCGTGGTCAGCCACGAGCCAACCTTGTGGCCGACGCTGTTCTATCGCTGCCTTGATGTCGTGGCGATTTTCCTCGCGTTGGTGTTGCTGCGGTTTATCTGGGTGCAGAGTATCTGGCGCTTGTCGGTGTTGCTGCGACGTTTGCGCGGCAAGGGCGAGCTGACACAAGTGCCGACCGCGCGCTCCTGTTGGTTGCTGACTGTCGGAGGGGTGCGAGGTGCGGTGACACTGGCGGGTGTGATGTCGGTGCCGATGTTGATGGGGGCGGACGCGTTCCCCGAGCGTGATCTGCTGATCTTCATTGCTGCCGGGGTGATTCTGCTGTCGCTGATATCGGCGTGTATCGCTCTGCCGCTGTTGTTGCGCGGGATCGAAAAGAGCCCGGACGACAAACGGCGCCAGGAAGTGCGCGATGCCTGGCGCAAAACTGCGGAAGCGGCGATTCATGCGCTGGAAACAGAAGAAACGTCTCCGCAGGACGCTGCTCAAGCCGCGCTGTCGGCCGAGCTGAAGGCACGGATCATGTCCGAGTATCGCCATCAACTCGATGTCTTCAACGATTCCGCCGAAGCTCAGGCCTTGGCGTTCCAGATGGATCTGCTCGAGCGACGCCTGCGCTTGAAGGCGCTCAGGGCACAGCGTCTGGAACTCTATAGCCTCAGTCGTCATCACCAGATCGGTGATGACGTCCTGAGAGAGGTGTTGGCTGATCTTGACCTGAGTGAAGCCAATCTGGGGCAGGTCAAATAGACACATCCTGATAGTTGATGGGCGGATAAGCTATTCTCGCTAATTGCTTGTCGCCTTCACTGATGTGTTTATTGATGGGGATCTCGAAGTTGTTGGTAGTCAAAAAAGATTGAATCGGGTAGTGCATGATGGAGTGCTTGTCGTAGTTGCCCAGAACAAGCCCGCCGGTCGTGTCGAGATCAAAGAGATTCAAATCGACCTCATCTTTTTCCCAGCCGACGACTTCGACGAAATATTGGTATACGGCATCTTTATCCCATGGAATGTTCGCATCGGGATGAAGGTGAGCGTGATGGAAGCCCAGCGCATGGCCAAATTCATGAATCAGTGAGATTTCGAAGGATGGTGTATCTGATCGTTCTGTGACTACTAACGTAGGTTCGTCGGATGCGATCGTCAGGGCATTCGTCCCTAGTGCCGAATAATTGCCGGAGCCCTCCAGATCGATACGAATCTGGCCGGGGCCATCCTCAACCCGTTCGAAGGCAAGGCTGACAAAGGGTTCCCATTGTCGAATGCAACGTTCAACGCGGTATTTCATTTCCTCAGGGAGCGCGCGCATGAACGAAAAACTGACAGTGCTGGCGTTTTTCCAGAACTTTTCCGAGTAAGCCACTGAGCGTTTGGTGCGTGCCGGTGAATACAGGTTATCTGCATCCAGCCTGGGTTTTAGTATTTTTACGTAATGGTAATTTTGCATGGTTAATATCCATATTTTTATGACTTGTCGGTAAGTGCACTGAACCTGGCATTTAAAAAGTGTTGTCAAAGTCGCTGCGACTTAAAGACTAACTTTGCCGGGTAAAGGCAGGAAGACGAGAAATAATTGGATATGTAACCTGCAATCGAGCCTGCGCGCCAGATTGCCTGGCGCGGGCATGTGATGTTTACTTTTGTCGCGTTGCAAACGCGCGAATTCGCTCCGCCGCTTCTACGCACTCTGCCAATGGTGCAACCAGCGCCATGCGCACGCGGCCAGCCCCCGGGTTGACGCCATCGACGTCACGGGACAGGTAAGAACCCGGCACCACGGTCACGTGCTCCTGCTCGAACAGATCGCGGCAGAACGCGGCGTCGTCGCCTTGCACGTTCGGCCACAGATAGAAACTGCCATCCGGGCGCTGCACGTCCATCACCGGGCTGAGGATTTCCAGCATCGCATCGAATTTTTCGCGATACAGCGCACGGTTGGCGCGCACATGCACTTCGTCATTCCACGCCGCCACGCTGGCCAGCTGCGTTTGGACCGGCATCGCGCAGCCGTGGTAGGTGCGATACAGCAGGAAGCCTTTGAGAATGTCGGCATCGCCGGCAACAAAACCCGAGCGCAGGCCCGGCAGGTTGGAGCGCTTGGACAGGCTGTGGAACACCACGCAACGCTTGAAGTCCTTGCGGCCCAGTTCGACACACGCAGTGAGCAGGCCCGGCGGCGGGGTTTGCTCATCGAAGTACAACTCGCTGTAGCACTCGTCGGCGGCGATCACGAAATCGTACTCGTCGGCCAGGGCGATCAGCTTTTTCAGGGTATCGACCGGGATCAGTGCGCCGGTCGGGTTGCCTGGCGAGCAGAGGAAGAGGATCTGGCAGCGTTTCCAGATATCTGGCGAAACCGCATCGAAATCCGGGTTGAAGCCGTTCTCGTCGAGGCACGGCAGGTAATGCGGCTTGGCCCCGGCAAGGAATGCGGCGCCTTCGTAGATCTGGTAGAACGGATTCGGACTGACCACCAGTGCGTCGTCGCCACGGTTGACCACGGTCTGGGTGAACGCGAACAGGGCTTCACGGGTGCCATTGACCGGCAGCACGTTGCGCGCCGGGTCGATCCAGCCGCTCGGCACGCCGAAACGACGCTCGCACCAGCCGGCGATGGCTTCGCGCAGGGCCGGGATGCCGAGGGTGGTCGGGTACACGGCCATCTGATCCAGACTGTTGGCCAGAGCCTCGGCGACAAAGCTTGGCGAACGGTGTTTCGGCTCGCCGATCGACAGAGCGATCGGGCGTTTGTCCGGGTTCGGCGTCACGGTGCCGAGCAGGGCGCGGAGCTTTTCGAACGGGTACGGCTGGAGCTGGTTCAGAGCATTGTTCATTGGGGCAGGGTCTCTCGCAAAGCCATTTGAATCCGGGGCGCCATCAGATACTGATGCGCGACAGTTTGATATCGGGTTCCTGATTGACGCTCAGTTGCTCAACGATCGCATCCTGCAAACGGCTGCACAGCAGCGGGTCGGACAACGGTTGGTTGTGGGCGTCGGTGATGAAGAACACGTCTTCCACCCGCTCGCCGAGTGTCGCGATCTTGGCGTTCTGCAGCGACAGGTCGAACTCGAGGAAAATCCCGCCGATCCGCGCCAGCAGGCCCGGGCGATCGGGCGCGGTCAATTCCAGCACGGTCACCGGACGCTGCGCATCATTATGAATCGTCACCTGCGGCGCAAAGGCGAAATGCTTGAGCTGGCGCGGCACCCGGCGTTGAATGATCGTCGGGTAATCGTCGGGATTGCGCAGGGCTTCGGTCAAGCCTTCGCGGATCTGCTTGACCCGCGCCGGGTTGTCGCCGATGGACTCGCCTTCGTTGTCGAGCACGATGTAGGTGTCGAGGGTGAACTGGCTGCTCGAGGTGATAACCCGGGCGTCATGAATGTTCAGGTTCAGCTGATCCATAGCCGCCACGGTCACCGCGAAGAAATCATGCTGGTCCGGTGCATAAATGAAGATCTGCGTGCCACCCTCGAACTCGCGTTGGGTGGTTTCCTTGATCAGCACCAGCGGCCCGCCATCGACGGGTTGCTGGAGGATCGCGTCGCTGTGCCAGGCCACGTCACCGGCGGTATGGCGCAGGAAATAGTCATCGCCCAACTGCGCCCACAACTGCTCGACATCGTCCGGATCGGTGCCGCCGCGCACCAGAATATCCAGTGCGGCGCTTTGGGTCTGGCGGATCTGTTCTTCGCGATCCACCGGGTTTTCCAGACCGCGACGCAGCGCGCGTTTGGTCTCGGTGTAGAGCTGACGCAACAGGCTGGCGCGCCACGAGTTCCACAGCGTCGGGTTGGTGGCGTTGATGTCGGCCACGGTCAGCACGTAGAGATAGTCGAGACGGGTTTCATCGCCGACAGCCAGGGCAAAGTCGTGGATCACTTGCGGGTCGGACAAATCCTTGCGCTGAGCGGTGGTCGACATCACCAGATGGTTCTGCACCAGCCAGACGATCAGGCGGCTGTCCCACACCGGCAACTGATGGCGCTGGCAGAACGCCTCGGCATCGACCGCGCCGATCTCCGAGTGATCGCCATGTCGGCCTTTACCGATGTCGTGGTACAGGCCGGCCATGTAGATCAGTTCGGGCTTGGGCAGCTTGGCCATCAGCTTGGCGGCCAGCGGGAATTTCTCCGAGACCTGGGTGTACTGCAATTTGCGCAGGTGCTTGATCAGGTTCAGCGTGTGCGCATCGACCGTGTAGATGTGAAACAGATCGTGCTGCATCTGCCCGACGATAAAACCGAACTCCGGCAGATAACGCCCGAGAATGCCGTAACGGTTCATCCGGCGCAGGTTGCGGTGGATGCCGATCTTGCACTTGAACAGTTCAATGAACAGGCTGGTATTGCGAATATCGTTGCGGAAGTTGTCGTCGATCAGGTGACGGTGCTCGCGCAGCAGACGAATGGTGTCGGCGCGCACGCCTTTGATTTCCGGCTGCTGGGCCATCAGCACGAAAATCTCCAGCATGGCGAACGGCGTGCGGCGAAACACGTTGTCGTTGCGTGCCTCGATATAGCCGTCGTGGAGCTGGAAGCGCGAGTTGATCGGCTGCGGCGGCGCTTCGTCTTCCGGCGCGAGGATCACTTCCTCGAAATGCTGGATGATCAGGTCGCTGAGCTGGGCGATGCTCATCACTACGCGGAAATACTGTTGCATGAAGTTTTCGACGGCCTGCTTGGCGTCGTCGCCTTCAAAACCCAGTAGTCCGGCGATGGTGCGCTGGTGGTCGAACAGCAAGCGGTCTTCGGAGCGGCCGGCGAGCATGTGCAGGGCGTAGCGAACCTTCCAGAGAAATTCCTGAGAGGAGGCGAGCAGGGCGTTTTCACTCTCGACCAGGAAACCTTCGCCGGCGAGGGCGCGCAGGTTCAGGGTGCCGTATTGGCGACGCGCAACCCAGAGAATCGTCTGAATATCCCGCAGTCCGCCGGGCGAGCCTTTGACGTTGGGTTCCAGGTTGTATTCGGTGTCGTTGTATTTGTGGTGGCGGGCTTTTTGTTCGGCACGCTTGGCCAGGAAGAACTCCTTGGCCGGCCACATGTGTGCGGTGCTGGTGACGTCGAGCATGCGCTGGCGCAGGCGCTCGGGGCCGCAGATGGTGCGGCTTTCCATCAGGTTGGTGACGACTGTCAGGTCGGCGCGGGCCTCTTCGGCGCATTCATCGACCGAGCGCACGCTCTGACCGACTTCCAGGCCAATGTCCCACAACAGCGTCAGAAAACGCTCGATGGAGTCGCGGAAGACCTCGTGATCGGCGCTGTCCAGCAGGATCAGCAGATCGATATCGGAATAAGGGTGCAGCTCACCGCGACCATAACCGCCGACCGCGACCAGTGCGATGTCGGCGTCTTCACTCCAGTTGAACTGCTCCCAGGCCTTTTGCAGGATGTTGTCGACGAACCAGGCACGGTCTTCGATCAGCCGGCGAATGTCGCGACCCTGGCGAAAACGCGTGTCGAGCACCTCGCGAGCCTGGCGGATCGCCTTCTTGAACGCCGCGATAGGACTCGCTTTGAGAGCCAGTTCGGCCTGGAACTGACCGCGGTCGAAGAGTTCGGGATCCACCTGCGGCATCGATTGGCATTCCTTCTATAAGGCTGGGAGCGTTGTGTGGATCAGGCCGAGATGCGCGGGATGGTGTCGTCGGCGCGCAGGGTGAAGATCTCGTAGCCAGTGTCGGTCACCAGCAGGGTGTGTTCCCACTGTGCTGACAGCTTGCGATCCTTGGTGATCGCGGTCCAGCCGTCACCCAGTACTTTGGTGTCGGCCTTGCCCTGGTTGATCATCGGCTCGATGGTGAAGGTCATGCCGGCCTTCAGTTCCATGCCGGTGCCGGCGCGGCCGTAGTGGAGGATCTGCGGCTCTTCGTGGAAAACCTTGCCGATGCCATGACCGCAGAACTCGCGAACCACCGAGAAGCCGTTCTTCTCGGCGTGCTTCTGAATGACTTCGCCGATGTCGCCGAGGCGGCAGCCGGGTTTGACGATCTCGATCGCCTTGTACATGCATTCCTGGGTGATCTGCGACAGGCGTTCGGCCCAGACGGGTACTTCGCCGACATGGAACATGCGGCTGGTATCACCGTGGTAACCGTCCTTGATCACGGTCACGTCAATGTTCAGGGTGTCGCCGTTTTTCAGCGGCTTTTCATTCGGGATGCCGTGGCAGACCACGTGGTTGATCGAAGTGCAGATCGACTTCGGATAACCCTTGTAATTGAGCGGGGCAGGGATGGCTTGCTGCACATTGACGATGTAGTCGTGGCAGATCTGGTTCAGCTCATCGGTGGTGACGCCCGGTTTGACATGTTCGGCAATCATTTCCAGCACATCGGCGGCCAGTTTGCCGGCGACACGCATGCCAGCGATGTCCTCGGGGGTTTTGAGGTTGACGGTCATACAGGCTCTCTCTGCGCTCGGCGGCGCTTGCTGATACGAATAGGGCGGCAGGTGATCGTTTTGCGACCCTGAAAAACGCGATTCTAACAGACGCATGGCGCAATTCAGCGCCCGCGTGCATCGCTTCTCTCTATACAATGGTGCGTTCGGGGCCGATTCCAAGGGGGCTGCGCCCATGTCCTTGGTGCGAATACAGATTCCGGGTTCCGTTTCGGCGCACCCTGTGGTATAAAATGCGCCGCTTTCCGGGGATACCCCGAAAAGCTTAAATCCACACACGTGTCGACACGATGACCTGGGTGCTTTTGGCTTTATGCCACTGGTTGGTCATTGGGATACGTGGAGGCCAAACCCGACTTATTAAGGAACTATCATGTCCCAAGTCAATATGCGCGATATGCTGAAGGCCGGTGTGCACTTCGGTCACCAAACCCGTTACTGGAATCCGAAAATGGGTAAGTACATTTTCGGCGCGCGTAACAAGATTCACATCATCAACCTTGAAAAAACCCTGCCAATGTTCAACGAAGCTCTGACTTTCGTAGAGCGTCTGGCCCAGGGCAAAAACAAGATTCTGTTCGTCGGCACCAAGCGTTCCGCTGGCAAGATCGTTGCTGAAGAAGCAGCACGTTGCGGTTCGCCGTACGTCGATCACCGCTGGTTGGGCGGCATGCTGACCAACTTCAAAACCATTCGTGCTTCGATCAAGCGTCTGCGTGACCTTGAAGTTCAAGCCGAAGACGGTACTTTCGCCAAGCTGACCAAGAAAGAAGCGCTGATGCGCTCCCGTGACCTGGAAAAGCTGGATCGTTCGCTGGGCGGCATCAAGGACATGGGCGGTCTGCCTGACGCACTGTTCGTGATCGACGTTGACCACGAGCGCATCGCGATCACCGAAGCCAACAAGCTGGGCATCCCGGTAATCGGCGTTGTCGACACCAACAGCAGCCCGGAAGGCGTTGACTACATCATCCCAGGTAACGATGACGCAATCCGCGCTATCCAGCTGTACATGGGTTCGATGGCTGACGCAGTTATCCGTGGTCGCAACAATGTTGCTGGCGGTACTGTTGAATTCGCAGCTGAAGAAACTCAGGCTGCAGCTGAGTAATTGACGCCCTGGCGTTGACTCAGTAAGCAAAAAGGGGGCTTGGCCCCCTTTTTGCCACCTCGAAAACCATTTGTCGGCGCCCACGGCACTGTTTGTAATGTGCGGCAGCTAACAAGGGTGGTTCGGGAAGAATTGAACGCCCGTTCGATCGGGTGGAATGGTTGAAAACCTATCCAAGAGGAATTTGAAAATGGCAGCAATTACTGCAGCGTTGGTTAAAGAACTGCGCGAGCGTACCGGCGAAGGCATGATGGATTGCAAGAAAGCCCTGGAAAAGGCTGACGGCGACATCGAAAAAGCCATTGATGACATGCGTGCTTCGGGCGCGATCAAGGCTGCGAAGAAGGCTGGCAACGTTGCCGCTGAAGGCGCAATCGCAATCAAGGACGACGGTAAAGCTGCCGTTATCCTGGAAGTGAACTCGCAGACCGACTTCCTGGCTCTGCAAGACGACTTCAAGAACTTCGTTGCTGTCAGCGTTGAAAAAGCTTTCGCTGACAAGCTGACCGACGCTGCTCCACTGATCGCTTCGCAAGAAGCCGCTCGTGAAGCACTGGTTGCCAAAGTAGGCGAGAACGTCAACATCCGTCGTCTGGCCCGTATCGAAGGTGACGTTGTAGGTTCGTACCTGCACGGCAACAAGATCGGCGTTGTTGTGGCTCTGAAAGGCGGTGACGTCGAGCTGGCCAAAGACATCGCGATGCACGTAGCGGCAAGCAACCCTGAGTTCCTGCTGCCATCGGAAGTTTCGGCTGAAGCGATCGAGCGCGAAAAAGCTGTGTTCCTGCAGCTGAACGAAGAAAAAATCAAAGGCAAGCCAGAAAACATTGTTGAAAATATGGTCAAAGGCCGTATCAGCAAGTTCCTGGCTGAAGCGAGCCTGGTTGAGCAGGCGTTCGTCAAGAACCCTGAAATCAAGGTTGGCGAACTGGCCAAGAAAGCCGGTGCTGAAATCGTTTCCTTCACTTACTACAAAGTAGGCGAAGGCATCGAGAAGCCGGTCGACAACTTCGCTGAAGAAGTTGCTGCCCAGCTGGCTGCCGCCAAGCAATAAGACGGTTTTTCAACTGTCGCCCGAAAGAGGCTGCCCGCTTACGCGCGCAGCCTCTTTTCAGATGGGGTTGCCAATTTTTATTGGTTTCCACTTGGAACTGACTTACAAAGCCATGTTCCGATGGCGCTGAAGCAGCGCCAAGCTAGAGTGAACGCCAGCTGTAAACAGCTCGCAAAGAATTTTAAATACGCCGCAGGAGAGATTCGCAATGGCTCAGCAGGGCAGTGGTTATCAGGCTCGCTATAAACGCATTCTACTCAAGCTTAGCGGCGAGGCCCTGATGGGCTCGGAAGAGTTCGGGATCGATCCAAAAGTGCTGGATCGCATGGCGCTGGAAGTCGGCCAGCTGGTCGGTATCGGCGTACAGGTCGGTCTGGTGATCGGCGGTGGCAACCTGTTCCGCGGCGAAGCCTTGAGCAAAGCCGGTATGGATCGGGTTACAGGCGACCACATGGGCATGCTGGCCACTGTGATGAACGCTCTGGCCATGCGCGATGCGCTGGAACGTGCCAACATCTCGGCCATCGTGATGTCGGCGATTTCCATGGTGGGTGTGACCGATCACTACGATCGCCGCAAAGCCATGCGTCACCTGAACTCCAAAGACGTCGTGATCTTCGCTGCCGGTACCGGCAACCCGTTCTTCACCACGGATTCGGCAGCCTGCCTGCGCGCAATCGAAATCGATGCCGACGTCGTGCTGAAAGCGACCAAGGTCGATGGCGTCTACACCGCTGACCCGTTCAAAGACCCGCATGCCGAGAAGTTCGATCATCTGACTTATGATGAAGTACTGGATCGCAAGCTGGGCGTGATGGATCTGACCGCTATCTGCCTGTGCCGCGACCACAAGATGCCGTTGCGCGTATTCAACATGAACAAGCCCGGTGCCCTGCTGAACATCGTCCATGGCGGCGCTGAAGGCACCCTGATCGAGGAAGGTCAACAATGATCAACGAAATCAAGAAAGACGCTCAAGAGCGCATGCAGAAATCCCTGGACTCTCTGGCTCACGCTTTTGGTCAGATTCGTACCGGCAAGGCTCACCCAAGCATTCTGGGTAGCGTGATGGTGCCGTACTACGGCGCGGACACCTCCATCACTCAAGTGGCCAACATCACTGTAAAAGACTCGCGCACCCTGCAAGTCGTCGCCTTCGAGCGCAACATGCTCGCAGCGGTCGACAAGGCAATCCAGAGCGCTGGCCTGAACCTCAATCCGACCAACCTGGGCGAATTGTTGCTGATCTCCATGCCTGCCCTGACTGAAGAAACCCGCAAGGGCTTCACCAAGCAGGCGCGCAGTGCCGCCGAAGACGCGCGTGTTGCCGTGCGCAACATTCGTCGTGACGCCTTGGGCGAGCTGAAGAAACTGGTCAAGGACAAAGAAATCAGCGAAGACGAAGAGCGTCGTGCCGCTGCCGATATTCAGAAACTCACCGACAAGGCTGAAGCTGATATCGACACGGCTACCAAGCAAAAAGAAGCGGATCTGATGGCCGTATAAGGTTCGAGCTTTTAATGGACAAGACCAAGCAGACTGCGCCGTCCGCGGTGCCGCGCCATGTCGCGATCATCATGGATGGCAACAATCGCTGGGCGAAAAAACGCTTTATGCCGGGTGTCGCCGGGCATAAAGCGGGCGTGGATGCTGTGCGTGCCGTGATCGAGGTGTGTGCTGAGGCCAAGGTCGAAGTGCTCACCCTGTTCGCGTTTTCCAGTGAGAACTGGCAGCGCCCGGCCGATGAAGTCAGTGCCTTGATGGATCTGTTCTTCAAGGCATTGCGTCGAGAGGCCAAGCGCCTCAACGACAACAACATCAGCCTGCGCATCATTGGCGATCGTTCGCGCTTCCACCCTGAGCTTCAGGCGGCGATGCGCGAAGCCGAGGCCATGACCGCCGGCTCCAACCGCTTCATTCTGCAGATCGCCGCCAATTACGGCGGTCAGTGGGATATCGCCCAAGCGGCTCAGCGTCTGGCGCGTGAAGTTCAGGCCGGACACCTGCGTCCGGAAGACATCACCCCGGATCTGCTGCAAACCTGTCTGGCGACCGGCGATCTGCCATTGCCCGACTTGTGCATCCGCACCGGTGGCGAGCATCGCATCAGCAACTTCCTGCTGTGGCAACTGGCCTATGCCGAGTTGTATTTCTCCGACCTGTTCTGGCCGGACTTCAAACACGATGCCATGCGTACTGCGCTGGCCGATTTCGCTTCGCGTCAGCGTCGCTTCGGTAAAACGAGCGAACAGATCGAAGCTGGAGCCCGGGTTTAATGCTTAAACAACGAATCATCACTGCGCTGATCCTGCTGCCGGTTGCCTTGTGCGGGTTTTTCCTGCTGGAAGGTTCCGGTTTTGCGCTGTTCATCGGTCTGGTCGTGAGCCTGGGGGCTTGGGAGTGGGCGCGTCTGGCTGGCTTCGCCGCACAGTCGTTCCGTGTCGGCTATGCCGCTGTCGTTGCGCTGATGTTGTTCGTCATGTACGTGCTGCCGGGCCTCGCCCCTTGGGTGTTGGGCGCTTCGGTGTTGTGGTGGGCAGTGGCAACGTACCTGGTGCTGACGTATCCGCGTTCGAGCGAGCGCTGGTCCACGGCGGCCACCAAACTGGTGATCGGCCTGCTGATTCTGCTGCCGGCCTGGCAAGGTCTGGTACAGATCAAGCAGTACCCGCTGGGTAACTGGCTGATCATGGCGGTGATGGTGCTGGTTTGGGGCGCCGATATCGGTGCCTATTTCTCTGGTCGAAAATTCGGCAAGCGCAAGCTGGCCCCGCAAGTCAGTCCGGGTAAAAGCTGGGAAGGCGTCTACGGTGGTCTGGCGCTGAGTTTGCTGATTACAGCGATTGTCGGTCTCGTGCGTGACTGGACCGTCGCCGAGCTGCTTAAAGGCTTGATTGGCGCTGCGCTGATCGTCTTCATCTCCGTTGTCGGCGACCTGACCGAAAGCATGTTCAAGCGTCAGTCCGGCATCAAGGACAGCAGTAATCTGCTGCCCGGTCATGGTGGGGTGCTTGATCGTATCGACAGTCTGACAGCGGCAGTCCCGGTGTTTGCAGTGCTGCTGTGGATGGCGGCACCGTGAGTCGTCCTCAACAGATTACCGTTCTCGGTGCGACGGGCTCGATCGGTCTGAGCACGCTGGATGTCATTGCCCGACATCCTGAGCGTTATCAGGTGTTCGCGTTGAGTGGTTTCACGCGTCTCAGTGAGCTTTTCGCCTTGTGCGTGCGCCACGTGCCGCAATTTGCCGTGGTTCCCGAGGCTGCTGCCGCGCGTGGCTTGCAGGACGATTTGCGTGCCGCCGGTTTGCCGACCCGTGTGCTGGTGGGGGAGGAGGGCCTGTGCCAGGTCGCTGCTGCTCCGGAAGTCGATGCGGTGATGGCTGCGATCGTCGGTGCAGCAGGTTTGCGTCCGACCCTGGCGGCTGTCGAAGCTGGCAAGAAGATTCTCCTGGCCAATAAAGAAGCGCTGGTGATGTCCGGCGCCTTGTTCATGCAGGCGGTGCGCAAGAGCGGTTCGGTGTTGTTGCCGATCGACAGTGAACACAACGCGATTTTCCAGTGCATGCCACAGGATTTTGCCCGTGGATTGAGCTCGGTGGGTGTTCGTCGGATTTTGCTCACAGCCTCTGGCGGCCCGTTCCGACAGACGCCGATGAGTGAGTTGGCGCATGTTTCACCTGACCAGGCGTGTGCGCACCCGAACTGGTCCATGGGGCGCAAGATTTCGGTCGATTCGGCCAGCATGATGAATAAGGGGCTCGAGCTGATCGAGGCCTGTTGGTTGTTTGATGCCAAGCCGTCGCAGGTCGAGGTAGTGATTCACCCGCAGAGCGTCATTCACTCGCTGGTCGATTATGTCGATGGCTCGGTGCTGGCGCAGTTGGGTAATCCCGACATGCGTACGCCGATCGCCAACGCCCTGGCCTGGCCGGAACGCATTGATTCGGGCGTGGCACCGCTGGATCTGTTTGCTGTCGCGCGTCTGGACTTCGAAGCGCCGGATGAAGAGCGCTTCCCTTGTCTGCGTCTGGCACGGCAAGCTGCCGAGGCTGGCAACAGTGCACCGGCGATGCTCAATGCGGCCAACGAAGTGGCGGTGGCAGCGTTTCTCGACGGACGGGTCCGTTACCTGGAAATCGCGAGTATCATCGAGGAGGTCTTGAGCCTCGAGCCGGTCGTTGCACTGACAGATCTCGATGCCGTGTTTACGGCTGATGCCAAGGCGCGAGCTCTGGCTGAGCAATGGTTGAAGCGTCACGATCGATAGAATTTGCAACACAATGGCTACACGCGACACTGAACAGGATTGCGGAGAAAGTAGATGAGCGCGCTCTATATGATTGCCGGCACCCTGATCGCCTTGGGTGTGCTGGTCACCTTTCACGAATTCGGCCACTTCTGGGTCGCGCGTCGCTGTGGCGTCAAGGTTCTGCGTTTCTCCGTAGGCTTCGGCATGCCGCTGCTGCGCTGGCACGACAAGCAGGGCACTGAGTTTGTGGTCGCGGCGATACCGCTGGGCGGCTACGTCAAAATGCTCGATGAGCGCGAAGGCGAAGTGCCGGTCGATCAGCTTGATCAGTCGTTCAACCGCAAATCCGTGCGTCAGCGTATCGCTATTGTTGCGGCCGGCCCGATTGCCAACTTCCTGTTGGCGTTGGTGTTCTTCTGGGTCTTGGCCATGCTCGGCAGCGAGCAGGTGCGCCCGGTCATCGGTGCGGTTGAATCCGGCAGTATCGCTGCCAGTGCCGGTTTGAGTGCAGGTGAGGAAATTGTCGCGGTCGATGGTGAACCGACTTCCGGTTGGGCGGCGGTCAATCTGCAATTGGTCCGACGCCTTGGCGAAAGCGGTTCTCTGCAATTGCTGGTGCGTGAACAGGGTTCTACTGCGGATTCGCCGCGTGAGCTGAAGCTGGATAACTGGCTCAAAGGCGCTGATGAGCCGGATCCGATCCGCTCGCTGGGTATCCGTCCATGGCGCCCGGCTTTGCCGCCGGTGCTCGCCGAGCTCGATCCGAAAGGCCCGGCCCAGGCGGCTGGCCTGAAGACCGGTGACCGCCTGTTGGCTCTCGATGGTCAGGCGCTGAATGACTGGCAGCAGGTGGTCGACACCGTTCGTACGCGTCCTGATACCAAAATCATGCTGCGCATCGAGCGCGACAGTGCTCAAATCGACGTCCCGGTGACGCTGGCGGCGCGTGGTGAAAGCAAATCGCCAAGCGGTTATCTGGGGGCGGGCGTAAAAGCTGTCGACTGGCCGCCGGAGATGATTCGCGAGGTCAGTTACGGGCCTCTGGCTGCGATTGGCGAGGGTGCCCGTCGTACTTGGACCATGAGCATTCTGACGCTCGATTCGCTAAAGAAAATGCTGTTCGGCGAGCTCTCGGTAAAAAACTTGAGTGGACCGATAACCATTGCTAAAGTGGCGGGCGCTTCTGCCCAGTCGGGCGTCGCTGATTTCCTGAATTTCCTTGCTTATCTGAGTATTAGCCTGGGCGTTCTGAATTTGCTGCCCATTCCTGTACTGGATGGGGGGCATTTGTTGTTTTATCTGATCGAGTGGGCGCGTGGTCGTCCCTTGTCGGATCGGGTGCAAGGTTGGGGGATACAGATCGGTATCAGTTTGGTGGTCGGGGTGATGTTGCTTGCTCTGGTCAACGATCTGGGTCGACTGTAACGCTTCGCTGAATTGCGAATCTGCCGCATTTTGCGGCAGTTTGTTTATTGCCAGTTGGAATAAGAAAGGACTTCATGAAACGTCTGCTGCTAACTGCGGTTCTCACCGTATTGATGATCGCCGAAGTTCACGCCGAGTCCTTCACTATCTCTGATATTCGCGTCAATGGCCTCCAGCGGGTCTCCGCGGGTAGCGTTTTTGGTGCCTTGCCGTTGAACGTCGGTGAGCAGGCGGATGATCGTCGCCTGGTGGAATCCACTCGTGCGTTGTTCAAAACCGGTTTCTTTCAAGATATCCAGCTGGGTCGCGAAGGCAACGTTCTGGTCATCACGGTCGTCGAACGTCCGTCGGTCGCCAGTATCGAGATCGAAGGCAACAAGGCGATCTCCACTGAAGACTTGATGAAAGGTCTCAAACAATCCGGTCTGGCCGAAGGCGAGATCTTCCAGCGCGCCACCCTTGAAGGTGTGCGTAACGAACTGCAGCGTCAGTACGTCGCGCAAGGTCGCTACTCGGCTACGGTCGATACCGAAGTGGTCTCGCAACCGCGTAACCGCGTTGGTCTGAAAGTGAAGATCAACGAAGGTACCGTTGCCGCCATTCAGCACATCAACGTGGTGGGCAACACGGTTTTCCCCGAGGAAGACCTGACCGACCTGTTCGAACTGAAAACCACCAACTGGCTGTCGTTCTTCAAGAACGACGACAAGTACGCCCGTGAAAAGCTTTCCGGTGACCTGGAACGTCTGCGTTCCTACTATCTGGACCGTGGCTATATCAACATGGATATCGCTTCGACCCAGGTGTCCATCACCCCGGACAAGAAGCACGTCTACATCACTGTCAACGTCACCGAAGGCGAGAAATACACCGTTCGTGACGTCAAGCTCAGCGGTGACCTGAAAGTTCCTGAAGATCAGGTCAAGTCCCTGCTGCTGGTGCAGAAAGGCCAGGTGTTCTCGCGCAAGCTGATGACCACCACATCCGAGCTGATCACCCGCCGTCTGGGTAACGAGGGGTACACCTTCGCCAACGTCAACGGCGTACCGCAGCCGCATGATGATGACCACACCGTCGACATCCTGTTTGCTGTTGATCCGGGCAAGCGTGCCTATGTCAACCGCATCAACTTCCGTGGCAACACCAAGTCCGAGGACGAAGTGCTGCGTCGTGAAATGCGTCAGATGGAAGGTGGCTGGGCTTCGACCTACCTGATCGACCAATCCAAGACTCGTCTTGAGCGTCTGGGCTTCTTCAAGGAAGTCAACGTTGAAACCCCGGCTGTGCCAGGTGTCGACGACCAGGTTGACGTGAACTATGCCGTTGAAGAACAGGCTTCCGGTTCGATTACCGCCAGTGTCGGTTTCGCCCAGAGTGCCGGTCTGATCCTCGGTGGTTCGATCACCCAGAACAACTTCCTCGGTACTGGTAACCGCGTCAGCATCGGCCTGACCCGCAGCGAATATCAGAGCCGCTACAACTTCGGCTACGTTGACCCGTACTGGACCGCCGATGGCGTGAGCCTGGGTTACAACGCGTTCTATCGCACCACTGACTACAAAGACCTCGACGTCGATGTAGCAAGCTATGCGGTAGACAGCCTGGGTGCCGGCGTCAACGTTGGCTACCCGATCAGCGAAACTTCGCGTCTGACCTTTGGCCTGTCGGTTCAACAGGACGAGATCAAGACCGGTACCTACACCGTTGACGAGATTTTCGACTTCGTTAACAAGGAGGGCGACAAGTACCTGAACTTCAAGGCGTCGGCCGGCTGGTCCGAGTCCACCCTGAACAAAGGCGTACTGCCGACCCGTGGCCGTTCCCAGAGCCTGACCCTGGAAACCACCGTGCCGGGCAGCGACCTGTCGTTCTACAAGCTTGATTATCGCGGTCAGCTGTTCCAGCCGATCAGCGAGAACTACACCCTGCGCCTGCATACCGAGCTGGGTTATGGCGACGGCTACGGTGGAACCGACGGCTTGCCGTTCTATGAAAACTACTATGCTGGTGGTTTCAACTCGGTTCGTGGCTTCAAGGACAGCACCCTCGGTCCACGCAGTACGCCGAGCCGTGGTACCAACCCGGGCACGCTTGCTGACCCCGACCAGGATCCGCTGCCGTTCGGTGGTAACGTCCTGATCCAGGGTGGTGTCGAGGTTCTGTTCCCGCTGCCATTCGTGAAAGATCAGCGCTCCCTGCGTACTTCGGTATTCTGGGACGTGGGTAACGTATTTGACTCGCAGTGCAAGGACACTACCAATGCGAACGGCTCGACGTCGAACACCAAGTGCAACGACATCAGCCTGAGCAACATGGCCAGTTCCGTCGGTGTGGGTGTGACCTGGGTCACCGCACTGGGTCCTCTGAGCTTCGCGTTGGCCATGCCGATCAAGAAGCCGGATGAGGCTGAAACTCAAGTGTTCCAATTCTCCCTCGGCCAGACGTTCTAAGCGTCTGACCCAAGATAACGACAATGGATTTTGTAGGAGTGCATCGTGCGTAAGTTGACTCAATTGGTTCTCCTGGCCTCCTTGATGGTGGCAGGCCCGGCATTTGCCGACATGAAAATCGCTGTTCTGAACTATCAGATGGCCTTGCTCGAATCCGACGCAGCGAAGAAGTACGCCGTGGATGCCGAGAAGAAGTTCGGCCCGCAACTGACCAAACTGAAAACGCTGGAAAGCAGCGCCAAGGGTATTCAGGACCGTCTGATGGCCGGTGGCGACAAAATGCAGCAAGGTGAACGTGAGCGTCTGGAGCTGGAATTCAAGCAAAAGGCCCGTGACTTCCAGTTCCAGTCCAAGGAACTGAACGAAGCCAAAGCTGTTGCCGACCGCGAAATGCTCAAGCAACTGAAGCCGAAACTGGATAGCGCAGTGGAAGAAGTCATCAAGAAAGGTGGTTTTGACCTGGTGTTCGAGCGTGGCGCAGTGATTGATGTCAAACCACAGTACGACATCACGCGCCAGGTTATCGAGCGCATGAATCAGCTGAAGTAACCCATGACCGTGACTATCAAGCTCGGCCAGTTGGCCGAGTTCCTCGGCGCCACCCTGCGTGGCGACCCTGAGAAGCAAATTACTGGGCTAGCCACTTTGCAAGAGGCTGGCCCAGCTCAGTTGAGCTTTCTGGCAAACCCTCAATATCGCAAATACCTGGCAGGCTCGCAGGCAGCAGCACTGCTGCTCAAAGAGGCCGATGCCGAGGGTTTTGCCGGTAATGCGTTGGTGGTGCCTGATCCTTATCTGGCTTACGCACGCATCTCACACTTGTTCGATCCCAAGCCAAAAGCCACTGCGGGTATCCATCCTTCGGCGGTCATTGCGGCGGACGCAGTGGTTGATCCAACCGCCAGCGTCGGTCCTTTCGTGGTGATCGAGGCCGGCGCGCGGATCGGTGCGCAAGTGACACTGGGCGCGCATTGCGTCATCGGTGCACGCAGCGAAATCGGTGAGGGCGGCTGGCTCGCTCCACGCGTGACGCTGTATCACGATGTACGCATCGGCAAGCGCGTAGTGATTCAGTCCGGTGCCGTGCTTGGTGGTGAAGGCTTCGGCTTCGCCAACGAAAAAGGTATCTGGCAGAAGATCGCGCAGATCGGTGGCGTGGCCATCGGCGACGATGTCGAGATTGGCGTGAATACCGCCATCGACCGTGGCGCTCTGGCCGATACCGTAATCGGTAATGGCGTGAAGCTCGACAACCAGATCCAGATTGCCCACAACGTTCAGGTCGGTGATCACACCGCGATGGCAGCGTGCGTCGGGATCTCCGGCAGCACCAAAATCGGCAAGCATTGCATGCTCGCCGGCGGTGTCGGGCTGGTCGGCCACATTGATATTTGCGACAACGTTTTCCTGACCGGGATGACCATGGTGACCCACTCGATTACCGAGCCGGGTGCCTATTCTTCCGGCACAGCCATGCAACCGGCGGCCGAATGGCGCAAAAGCGCGGCCCGCATTCGTCAGCTCGATGATATCGCGCGGCGTTTGAAACAGCTGGAAAAGCGCGTAGGGGAAGTGACCCCTGACGGCAATGCTTCATCAGATGGCTGATACCATTTCCATATCAAGTGTGCACAGCCGCTAGACTGCCTCCTTGATTTGCTAGAGGAGTGCGCGTCAGTCGCGCTCCCAATCTTTACATAGGCTTCCCCCCGAAATGATGGACATCAACGAGATTCGCGAATACCTGCCTCACCGTTACCCGTTCCTGCTGGTGGACCGGGTGGTGGAACTGGACACTGAAGGCAAGCGCATTCGCGCCTACAAGAATGTCAGCATCAATGAGCCGTTCTTCAATGGTCACTTCCCTGCGCATCCAATCATGCCGGGCGTGTTGATCATCGAAGCGATGGCTCAGGCTGCCGGGATCCTCGGTTTCAAAATGCTTGATGTGAAGCCTGCCGACGGCACGCTTTACTACTTCGTCGGTTCCGACAAGCTGCGCTTCCGTCAGCCTGTGTTGCCGGGCGATCAGCTGATCCTCGAAGCCAAGTTCATCAGTTGCAAGCGCCAGATCTGGAAGTTCGAATGCCAGGCTTCGGTCGATGGCAAGCCGGTCTGCTCGGCTGAAATCATCTGTGCGGAACGCAAGCTATGAGTTTGATTGACCCTCGCGCAATCATCGATCCGTCGGCCGTTCTGGCTGACGGCGTCGAGGTCGGCCCGTGGTCGATCATCGGCGCAGGTGTGGAAATCGGCGAGGGTACCGTGATTGGGCCGCATGTAATCCTCAAAGGCCCGACCCGCATCGGCAAGCACAATCGCATCTACCAGTTTTCCTCGGTAGGCGAAGACACGCCCGATCTGAAGTACAAAGGCGAAGAAACCCGCCTGGTGATCGGTGACCACAATGTCATCCGTGAAGGCGTGACCATTCACCGTGGCACCGTGCAAGACCGTTCGGAGACCACGCTGGGCGATCACAACCTGATCATGGCCTATGCCCACATCGGGCATGACAGCGTCATCGGCAATCACTGCATTCTGGTCAACAACACAGCGTTGGCCGGGCATGTACATGTGGATGACTGGGCGATCCTTTCCGGATTCACCCTGGTTCACCAGTATTGCCACATCGGCGCTCACAGCTTTTCCGGTATGGGCACGGCGATCGGCAAGGACGTTCCGGCGTTCGTCACCGTGTTCGGCAATCCCGCAGAAGCGCGCAGCATGAACTTCGAAGGCATGCGCCGTCGCGGTTTCAGCGAAGACGCGATTCATACCCTGCGTCGCGCTTACAAAACCGTCTATCGCCAAGGCCTGACGGTTGAGCAGGCGCTGGCCGAACTGGCTGAACCTGCTGCGCAGTACCCGGAAGTGGCAATATTCCGCGACTCCATCCAGTCGTCGACTCGCGGCATCACGCGCTGATCATGGCCAATCTGCGTATTGCGCTGGTGGCGGGTGAAGCTTCCGGTGACATTCTCGGCGCCGGTCTGATGCGCGCCCTCAAGGCACAGCATCCGGCGGTCGAGTTCATCGGCGTCGGCGGGCCGTTGATGCAGGCTGAAGGCCTGACTTCGTACTTTCCCATGGAGCGTCTGTCGGTGATGGGGCTGGTGGAAGTCCTTGGTCGCCTGCGCGAGTTGCTCAAGCGCCGCAAGGATCTGATCGTCACGCTGATCGCCGAGAAGCCGGACGTATTCATCGGTATCGATGCACCGGACTTCAATCTCAACATTGAATTGAAGCTGCGTCAGGCCGGGATCAAAACCGTGCATTACGTCAGCCCTTCGGTGTGGGCATGGCGGCAGAAGCGTGTACTGAAGATTCGCGAAGGTTGCGATCTGATGCTGACGCTGTTGCCATTCGAAGCCAAATTTTACGAAGAGAAAGGCGTACCGGTACGGTTCGTCGGCCACACGCTGGCCGATACCATCCCACTGGAAGCTGATCGCGCTGCGGCCCGTGCCGAACTGGGCTTGCCCGACGGCCCGCTGGTGGCGCTGATGCCCGGCAGCCGTGGCGGTGAAGTGTCCCGCCTCGGCGCGCTGTTCCTCGATACTGCCGAACGTCTACGTGCGATGCGCCCGGGTTTGCGCTTTGTCATTCCGTGCGCCAATGCGGAACGCCGCGCGCAGCTTGAAGAGCTGCTCGCTGGCCGGGATCTGCCGGTGACCCTGCTCGATGGCAAGTCTCACCTGGCCTTGGCGGCGTGCAACGCCGTGCTTATCGCCTCCGGCACCGCCACCCTCGAAGCGCTGTTGTATAAGCGGCCGATGGTGGTGGCTTATCGCTTGGCGCCGCTGACGTTCTGGATCCTCAAACGCATGGTCAAGAGCCCGTACGTGTCCTTGCCGAATCTGCTGGCCCAGCGTCTGCTGGTCCCGGAATTGTTGCAGGATGATGCGACGGTCGAAGCGCTGGCCCAGACGCTGTCGCCGTTGATCGACGGTGGCGAAGAACAAACACGCGGTTTCGACGAGATCCATCGCACGCTGCGGCTGGATGCCTCCAATCAGGCGGCGGACGCCGTCCTTAACCTGATCGGTCAGACACGATGAGCAAGACAAGCATGCAGATGGGCCTGGATTTCACCCTGGTCGCCGAAGTCGACGAACTGGTCGCCGGCGTCGATGAAGTCGGTCGCGGCCCGTTGTGCGGGGCCGTGGTCACGGCAGCGGTGATCCTTGATCCGAACCGCCCGATCCTCGGTCTCAACGACTCGAAGAAACTCACCGAAGCCAAACGCGAAAAGCTCTACGACGAAATCATCGAGAAATCCCTGAGCTGGTGCATCGCCCGCGCCGAAGTCGAAGAAATCGACGAGCTGAACATTCTCCACGCGACCATGCTGGCCATGCAGCGCGCGGTCGCCGGCCTGCACATTCAGCCGAAACTGGCGATGATCGACGGCAACCGCTGCCCGCAGTTGCCGATGCGCGCCGAAGCGGTGGTGCAGGGCGACGGCAAGGTGCCAGCGATTGCTGCTGCGTCGATTCTCGCTAAAGTCAGTCGCGACCGCGAAATGGCTGCTTTCGACTTGATCTACCCGGGTTACGGCATCGGCGGCCATAAAGGCTACCCGACGCCCGTTCATCTGGAAGCCTTGGTACGTCTCGGCCCGACGCCGATTCACCGACGCTCGTTCGCCCCGGTGCGTCAGGCTTATGAAGCGCTCGAAGGCCTGACACAGGTTTAGTCGCAAGGCTGATGTTTTGTTCGAGGCCCGGTACAATCCGGGCCTTGTTGTCTCTATGTAACTGGACAGGATCACTATGCCGGCTTCATTCGTTCATCTACGCCTGCACACTGAATACTCGCTGGTCGACGGGCTGGTGCGGATCAAGCCACTGGTCAAGGCGCTGACCGGCATGAACATGCCTGCCGTCGCGGTCACCGACCAGAACAACATGTGTTCCCTGGTCAAATTCTATAAAAACACCATGGGCGCAGGCATCAAGCCGATCTGCGGCGCCGACCTGTGGTTGTCGAACAAAGACCCGGATGCACCGCTGAGCCGGCTCAGCCTGTTGGTGATGAACGCCAAGGGTTATCGCAACCTCACCGAGTTGATCTCGCGCGGCTTCATCGAAGGCCAGCGCAACGGCATGATCATCGTCGAACGCGAGTGGGTCGCCGAAGCCAACGAAGGCCTGATCATGCTGTCCGCCGCCAAAGAAGGCGAGATCGGCATGGCCATGATCGGCGGCAACCCCGCTGAGGCCGAAGCCTTGGCGCGCGAGTGGATGGCGGTGTTCCCGGATCGTTTCTATCTGGAAATCCAGCGCACCAACCGTCCCAACGATGAAGAGCAATTGCACGGCGCCGTTGCCCTCGCCGACAAGCTCGGCGCGCCGCTGGTGGCGACCAACGATGTGCGCTTCATCAAGCAGGAAGACTTCGCCGCCCATGAAACCCGCGTGTGCATCGGTGAGGGCCGCGCCCTCGACGATCCGCGGCGTTCGAAGAATTACAGCGATCAGCAATACCTGAAAAGCGCCGAGGAAATGATCGAGCTGTTCAGCGATATTCCCGACGCGATTGAAAATACCGTCGAGATCGCCAAGCGCTGCAATATCGAAGTGAAGCTGGGCACTCACTTCCTGCCCAACTTCCCGATCCCCGATGGCATGACCATCGATGAATATTTCCGCAAGGTGTCCTTCGACGGTCTCGAAGAGCGCCTGTCGGTGCTGCTGCCCAAGGACACCACCGAAGACTACGAAGCCAAGCGTCAGGTCTATGTCGATCGGCTGAATTTCGAGCTGGATATCATCATCCAGATGGGCTTCCCCGGTTACTTCCTGATCGTGATGGACTTTATCCAGTGGGCCAAGAACAACGGCGTGCCGGTAGGTCCTGGCCGTGGATCGGGTGCCGGGTCGCTGGTGGCTTACGTGCAGAAGATCACCGACCTCGACCCGTTGGAATACGACCTGCTGTTCGAACGTTTCCTTAATCCGGAACGGGTATCCATGCCCGACTTCGACGTCGACTTCTGCATGGACGGTCGTGACCGGGTGATCGACTATGTGGCCGAGAAATACGGCCGCAACGCGGTAAGCCAGATCATCACCTTCGGTTCCATGGCCGCAAAAGCGGTGGTGCGTGACGTGGCGCGGGTGCAGGGCAAGTCCTACGGCCTGGCGGATCGTCTGTCGAAGATGATTCCGTTCGAAGTCGGCATGACCCTGGAAAAAGCCTACGAGCAGGAAGAAATCCTCCGTGACTTCATCAAGGTCGATGAAGAGGCGGCAGAAATCTGGGAGATGGCACGCAAGCTCGAAGGCGTCGTGCGTAACGTCGGTAAACACGCCGGTGGTGTGGTAATCGCCCCGACCAAGCTGACCGACTTCTCGCCGATCTATTGCGACGAGGCCGGTGACGGTCTGGTAACCCAGTTCGACAAGGACGACGTTGAAGCAGCCGGTCTGGTGAAGTTCGACTTCCTCGGTCTGCGGACCCTGACGATCATCGACTGGGCGCTGAAAACCATTAACCGCGACCGCGCCAAGGTCAACGAGCCGCCGCTGGATATCGCGTTTATCCCGCTGGACGACAAACCGACGTACTCGTTGTTGCAGAAAGCTGAAACCACTGCGGTGTTCCAGCTTGAATCGCGCGGCATGAAAGAGCTGATCAAAAAGCTCAAGCCCGACTGCCTGGAAGACTTGATCGCACTGGTGGCCCTGTTCCGTCCGGGCCCGCTGCAGTCCGGCATGGTGGACGACTTCATCAACCGTAAGCACGGTCGCGCCGAATTGGCGTACCCGCACTCGGATTACCAGTACGAAGGCCTCAAGCCAGTATTGGCACCGACTTACGGCATCATCCTGTATCAGGAACAGGTGATGCAGATTGCTCAGGTCATGGCCGGTTACACCCTCGGCGGTGCGGACATGCTCCGTCGCGCCATGGGTAAGAAAAAGCCCGAAGAGATGGCCAAGCAGCGCGGCGGTTTCATTGAGGGTTGCGCGACCAACAATATCGACGCCGACCTTGCCGGTAACATCTTTGACCTGGTAGAAAAATTCGCCGGTTACGGCTTCAACAAATCCCACTCCGCCGCTTACGGTCTGGTGTCGTACCAAACGGCATGGCTGAAAGCCCACTACCCGGCGCCATTCATGGCCGCGGTACTCTCGGCGGATATGCACAACACCGACAAGGTCGTGACCTTGATCGAAGAAATTCGCACCATGAAGCTGCGTCTCGACGCGCCGGATGTGAATACTTCGGAGTTCAAGTTCACGGTGAACGACGATGGCCGCATCGTGTATGGCCTCGGCGCGATCAAGGGGGTCGGTGAAGGCCCGGTGGAAGCGATCACCGAAGCGCGTCAGGAAGGTCCGTTCAAGGATCTGTTCGATTTCTGCGCGCGGGTCGACCTCAAGCGCATCAACAAACGCACGCTGGACGGTCTGATC
This sequence comes from Pseudomonas sp. P108, assembly GCF_032613195.1. Lineage (NCBI taxonomy): Bacteria > Pseudomonadati > Pseudomonadota > Gammaproteobacteria > Pseudomonadales > Pseudomonadaceae > Pseudomonas > Pseudomonas sp. P108. The sequence goes on from NZ_CP126691.1 coordinate 1,391,929, forward strand.
CGCAGCGGTGCGCTGGATCGTCTGGGCCCGTACTTCCACGACGAGCAAAAGGCTTATCAAGCCAACATCGACCGTAACCGCGCCGTGCTGCTGGCGGCGATGGAAGAGGCGATCAAGGCTGCCGAACAGACCGCCCGCACCCACGACAGCGGCCACGCCGACCTGTTTGGCGGGTTGTTCGTCGAGGCAGATGCCGACGTTTACGCGTCCCATCGCAAGGCCAAGGAGCTGACCCTCAAGGAGCGTCTCAAGGGTGAGAAAGACACCTTGGGCCTGTACCTGACCGGTCACCCGATCGACGAATACGAAGGCGAGATCCGCCGTTTCGCCCGTCAGCGCATCATTGACCTGAAACCGGCCCGGGATACACAAACCGTGGCGGGGATGATCATTGCCCTGCGGGTGATGAAGAACAAGAAGGGCGACAAGATGGGTTTCATCACCCTCGACGACCGCTCGGGGCGGATCGAGGCGTCGCTGTTCGCCGATGCGTTCCATTCTGCGCAGTCGTTGTTGCAGACTGACGCGATGGTGGTGGTCGAAGGTGAGGTCAGCAACGACGACTTCTCCGGCGGCCTGCGCTTGCGGGTAAAGCGCGTGATGAGCATGGAAGATGCGCGCACCAACCTGGCCGAGAGCCTGCGCCTGAAGCTGCAAACCCAGGATCTGAAAGGCGATCAGCTACGCTGGTTGGGTGATTTGCTCAAGCGTCATCGCGGCGCGTGCCCGATTACCATGGAGTACACCAGCCCGGATGCGAAGACCTTGCTGCAGTTTGGCGAGACGTGGCGGATCGACCCGGCAGATGCCTTGATTCAGGCTCTGCGTGACCAGTTCGGGCGAGACAACGTCTTCCTCCAATACCGTTGACCGGCGAGTGCCATTACTGCGCTTGCCCGCAACCTGAATTTTTAATCTCGACCTCAGCGCGCCTCTCCCTTAAGGTAGGGCGCGAATAGACAACCGGCCGGCCCAAGCTCATTTGGGACACGACCCAAGACGGACGCCTATGAACCCGAATTTTCTAGATTTCGAACAGCCGATCGCCGACCTGCAAGCCAAGATCGAAGAGTTGCGCTTGGTCGGTAATGACAATTCGCTGAATATCGGCGATGAGATCTCCCGCCTGCAGGACAAGAGCAAGACGCTGACCGAAGACATCTTCGGCAAGCTGACCAGCTGGCAGATCGCACGCCTGGCGCGTCACCCGAAACGCCCCTATACCCTCGACTACATCCAGCACATCTTCACCGAGTTCGACGAACTGCACGGCGACCGTCACTTCTCTGACGACGCCGCCATCGTTGGCGGCATCGCCCGTCTGGACGATCAGCCGGTGATGATCATCGGTCACCAGAAAGGCCGTGAAGTGCGCGAGAAGGTTCGCCGCAACTTCGGCATGCCGCGTCCGGAAGGCTACCGCAAGGCTTGCCGTCTGATGGAGATGGCCGAGCGTTTCAAGATGCCGATCCTGACCTTCATCGACACCCCGGGTGCCTACCCAGGTATCGACGCTGAAGAGCGTAACCAGAGCGAGGCGATTGCCTGGAACCTGCGCGTGATGTCGCGTCTTAAGACCCCGATCATTGCCACCGTTATCGGTGAAGGCGGTTCTGGCGGTGCATTGGCGATCGGCGTCTGCGACCAACTGAACATGCTGCAGTATTCGACCTACGCGGTGATCTCGCCGGAAGGTTGCGCTTCGATTCTGTGGAAAACCGCAGAAAAAGCGCCGGATGCTGCTGAAGCGATGGGTATCACCGCCGAGCGTCTGAAAGGTCTGGGCATCGTCGATAAAGTTATCGGCGAGCCTCTGGGCGGCGCACACCGTGATCCGGCTGCCGCCGCTGCATCGATCCGTGCCGAGCTGAGCTCGCAACTGGCGATGCTGAAGAAGTTCGATAACGAAGCGCTGTTGAAGCGCCGTTATGATCGACTGATGAGCTACGGTCTCTAAGTCGAACGCAATACCTCTGTAGGAGTGAGCCTGCTCGCGATGAGGGCGTAACATTCAACCAATGTGTTGGCTGTCACACCGCTATCGCGAGCAGGCTCACTCCTACATTTGTTTTGGGGCAAAGAGTTAAATATGGGTCAGTCCATGATTGATTTGCCTTCCCGGCTGTTGCTCAACCTTGAGCCTTGGCGCAATGCCGCTCATTGGCGCATCGCGTTATCCGGTGGTCTCGATTCCACCGTCCTGCTGCATCTGCTTGCCTCTCTGGCAAAATCTGAATCCCTCCCTGCGCTAAGCGCCATCCATATCCATCACGGCCTTCAGGCTGCGGCTGATGCGTGGCCACAACACTGCCAGTCTGTCTGCGATGCGCTGGGGGTGCCGTTGCTGATTGAGCGGGTGAGGGTGCAACCGGGCGCGAGTCTGGAGCAGGCGGCGCGGAATGCGCGATACGCCGTGTTCAGTGCGCTGACGCAAGCCAATGACGTGTTGCTCACTGGCCAGCATCGTGATGATCAAGCGGAAACGCTGTTGTTTCGATTCATGCGTGGTGCGGGTGTGCGCGGATTGGCGGGGATGCCCAAGCAGCGACCAGTCGGGCAGGGCACACTGATTCGTCCGTTACTGGATGTCTCTCGTTCCGAGCTGGAAGCGTATGCGCAGGCTCATCACTTGAACTGGATCGAAGACCCATCGAATCAGGATCGGCAGTTCTCGCGCAACTACTTGCGCCATCAAGTCATGCCGCTGCTGACCGGGCGCTGGCCGCAAGCGCAGGTGAGCATGGCCCGCAGCGCCGCGCATCTGCGTGAAGCGCAGGGCTTGCTCGATGAGCTGGCGCAGATTGATCTGGCGCAGGCGGCAACCGCCCATGATTTCCAATGGCTGGGATTGCCGTCGCTGGCGTTGGCGCCGCTGGCGGCGTTGTCTGCCGCCCGCCAGCGAAACGCCCTCAGTCACTGGCTCGAACCGCTGACGCGCCTGCCGGACACCGACCATTGGTCGGGTTGGACGGATCTGTGCGATGCCGCCCCTGATGCCTCACCGATCTGGCGTCTGGCCGATGGCGAGTTGCACCGCAGTGCCGGTCGTCTGTGGTGGCTCAGCGGTGACTGGCTACGCACGCCAGTGATCGGCTGCGAGTGGCAGAGCCCCGCGTCAGCGCTACGCTTGGGCGATAACGGACGTGTCATGTTCAGCGGGCAAACTCCCGTCGGGCCTTTGCAGATTCGCTATCGGCAGGGCGGCGAAGTCATGCATCTGGCGGATCGCGGCCACCGCGATCTCAAGCGCCTGCTCAATGAGCGCGCGGTGCCGGGCTTTGTCCGTGGCAGATTGCCGCTGCTGTTTCGCGGCGATGAATTGCTCGCGGTGGCGAACCTGCCGGGACTTGATGGTCATGTGCAGGACGGCTGGAAATTGCATTGGCTGCCAACAGACGAAGATCAAGGTTTGAGCTGAAAGGAGCATTCCGGTAGACTACGCTCCCTTCTTGATACAACTTCTGTGGATTCGCCTGAATTGCAGGAGTTGCCGATTACCAAGCAGTCTTTGCTGGGCGATTCCAAAAAATGTGTAGCGAGCAACGTACCGGTATTTTCACTTCCGGTCTGTCCCAACGCGGCGGTTTTTTTGAAAGGTGCACTGTGATTAATGCAGGTGATCGGGGGCTTCGGCCTTCCTTCGCTTTCCCCGGCGGCTCGTACCGCTTTAACGCAGACTTCTAGGGTTTTTCATGACGCGCTACATATTCGTCACGGGCGGTGTTGTTTCTTCATTGGGGAAAGGCATTGCATCGGCTTCATTGGCGGCCATCCTGGAGGCGCGGGGACTTAAGGTCACCATGCTGAAGCTGGACCCGTACATCAACGTCGACCCGGGCACCATGAGCCCGTTCCAGCACGGTGAAGTGTTCGTCACCCACGACGGCGCCGAGACCGACCTGGACCTGGGCCACTACGAGCGGTTCATCCGCACGACCATGACCCAGAACAACAACTTCACCACTGGCCGTGTCTACGAGCACGTGCTGCGCAAAGAGCGCCGTGGTGACTACCTGGGTGCAACCATCCAGGTGATCCCGCACATCACCGACGAAATCAAGCGCCGCATCATCAAGGGTGCCGGTGACGCTGACGTGGCAATGGTCGAGATCGGTGGCACCGTCGGTGACATCGAGTCGCAACCGTTCCTCGAGGCCATCCGTCAACTGCGTTTCGAAATCGGCGCCAAGCGCGCGATGCTGATGCACTTGACACTGGTGCCGTACATCGCCACTGCCGGCGAAACCAAAACCAAACCAACTCAGCACTCGGTAAAAGAGTTGCGTTCGATCGGCCTGCAGCCGGACGTGCTGGTGTGCCGTTCCGATCACCCGATCGACATTTCGTCGCGTCGCAAGATCGCCCAGTTCACCAACGTTGAAGAGCGCGCGGTGATCGCTCTGGAAGACGCCGACACCATCTACAAGATCCCGGGCATCCTGCACTCGCAGGGTCTGGACGATTTTGTTGTCGAGCGTTTCGGCCTGCAATGCGGCAGCGCTGATCTGTCCGAGTGGGAAGCAGTGGTTGACGCCAAGCTGAACCCGGAACACGAAGTGACCATCGCCATGGTCGGCAAATACATGGAACTGCTGGACGCCTACAAGTCGCTGATCGAAGCGATGAGTCATGCCGGCATCAGCAACCGCACCAAGGTCAACCTGCGTTACATCGATTCCGAAGACATCGAAAACCAGGGCACTGCGCTGCTCGAAGGTGTCGACGCGATCCTCGTACCGGGCGGCTTCGGTCTGCGCGGCGTGGAAGGCAAGATCACTGCCGTTCAGTACGCACGTGAAAACAAGGTTCCTTACCTGGGTATCTGCCTAGGTATGCAAGTGGCGGTGATCGAGTTCGCTCGTAACGTCATGGGCTGGAAAGACGCCAACTCCACCGAGTTCGACCGCGCCAGCGGCCATCCGGTTGTCGGTCTGATCACCGAGTGGGAAGACGCAACCGGTGCCGTTGAAGTGCGTACCGAATCGTCCGACCTGGGCGGCACCATGCGTCTCGGCGCACAGGAATGCCTGCTTGAAGCCGGCTCCAAGGTGCACGACTGCTACGGCAAGGACGTGATTGTTGAACGTCACCGTCACCGTTATGAAGTGAACAACAACCTGTTGCCACAAATCATCGAAGCCGGCCTGAAGATTTCCGGTCGCTCCGCTGACGCGGCATTGGTTGAAGTGGTTGAAGCTCCGGATCATCCATGGTTCGTCGCTTGCCAGTTCCACCCTGAGTTCACCTCCACACCACGTGATGGCCACCCGCTGTTCAGCGGCTTCGTCAAAGCAGCGTTGGCTCAACACCAGAAGAAGGCGTAACCCCGATGGCACAGAAGATCATCCGCGTCGGCGACATCGAGATTGCCAACGACAAACCCATGGTGCTGTTCGGCGGCATGAACGTGCTGGAAAGCCGTGACATGGCCATGCAGGTTTGCGAGGAGTACGTGAAGGTCACCGAAAAACTCGGTATCCCTTACGTGTTCAAGGCCAGCTTCGACAAGGCCAACCGTTCTTCTGTGACCTCCTATCGTGGTCCTGGCCTGGAAGAGGGCATGCGCATCTTCCAGGACATCAAACAAGCCTTCGGCGTACCGATCATCACCGACGTCCACGAGCCTGATCAGGCCGCGGTCGTCGCTGAGGTCTGCGACATCATTCAACTGCCGGCCTTCCTGTCGCGCCAGACCGATCTGGTCGTCGCGATGGCCAAGACCAATGCAGTGATCAACATCAAGAAAGCCCAGTTCCTCGCGCCTCAGGAGATGAAACACATTCTGAACAAGTGCGTGGAAGCGGGTAACGATCAATTGATCCTCTGCGAGCGTGGTTCGAGCTTCGGCTACAACAACCTCGTGGTCGATATGCTCGGCTTCGGCATCATGAAGCAGTTCGAGTACCCGGTTTTCTTCGACGTGACCCACGCGCTGCAAATGCCGGGTGGTCGTGCCGACTCCGCCGGCGGTCGCCGCGCACAGGTTCTGGATCTGGCCAAGGCCGGCATGAGCCAGTCGCTGGCGGGTCTGTTCCTTGAAGCACATCCGGATCCGGACAACGCCAAATGCGACGGCCCTTGCGCCTTGCGCCTGGACAAACTGGAGCCATTTCTGGCCCAGCTCAAAGCTCTGGACGAACTGGTGAAGAGTTTTCCGACGGTAGAAACCGCGTAACACTCAATTCTCCGGTAAAGTACCGCACGATTTGTCGCTCATGCCCTCGGGCATGAGCGTTATCGTCTGCAAGTCTGCCCGCTGCACACCCCTTGCCGACGGTAAAAAGATTTCCTCTAGCTGCGTCGTTTTCGTCAACTTTGGAGTGTTTACAACAATGGCAAAAATCGTCGACATCAAAGGTCGTGAAGTTCTCGACTCCCGTGGCAATCCCACCGTGGAAGCGGACGTGCTTCTCGACAACGGCATCATCGGCAGCGCTTGCGCGCCGTCCGGTGCATCCACTGGCTCGCGTGAAGCGCTCGAGCTGCGTGATGGCGACAAGAGCCGTTACCTGGGCAAGGGCGTGCTCAAAGCGGTAGCCAACATCAACGGTCCGATTCGCGATCTGCTGCTGGGCACCGACCCAAGCGACCAGAAAGCCCTGGATCACGCGATGATCAAGCTCGACGGTACCGAAAACAAGGCAACCCTGGGCGCCAACGCCATCCTCGCCGTATCCCTGGCTGCGGCCAAGGCTGCTGCACAGGATCAGGACCTGCCGCTGTACGCACACATCGCCAACCTCAACGGCACGCCGGGTGTTTACTCGATGCCGGTGCCGATGATGAACATCATCAACGGTGGCGAGCACGCCGATAACAACGTCGACATCCAGGAATTCATGGTGCAGCCGGTTGGCGCCAAGTCGTTCTCGGAAGGTCTGCGCATGGGCACCGAGATTTTCCATCACTTGAAAGCTGTGCTGAAGGCCCGTGGCCTGAGCACTGCCGTTGGCGACGAAGGCGGTTTCGCACCGAACCTGGCGTCCAACGAAGACGCGCTGAAAGTGATCTCCGAAGCTGTGGCCAACGCCGGTTACAAGCTGGGCACCGACGTGACCCTGGCCCTGGACTGCGCGGCCAGCGAATTCTACGAAGACGGCAAGTACAACCTGTCCGGCGAAGGCCAGGTGTTCACCGCTGAAGGTTTCGCCGATTACCTGAAAGGTCTGACCGAACGTTATCCGATCATCTCGATCGAAGACGGTCTGGACGAGTCCGACTGGGCTGGCTGGAAAATCCTCACTGACAAGATCGGCGAGAAGGTTCAACTGGTAGGCGACGACCTGTTCGTCACCAACACCAAGATCCTGAAAGAGGGCATCGACAAAAAGATCGCCAACTCGATCCTGATCAAGTTCAACCAGATCGGCACCCTGACCGAAACCCTGGAAGCCATCCAGATGGCCAAGGCTGCCGGTTACACCGCAGTGATCTCGCACCGTTCGGGCGAAACCGAAGATTCGACCATTGCCGACCTGGCTGTGGGCACTTCGGCTGGCCAGATCAAGACCGGTTCGCTGTGCCGTTCCGACCGCGTTTCCAAGTACAACCAACTGCTGCGTATCGAAGAGCAGTTGAATGGCAAGGCCAAGTACAACGGTCGCAGCGAATTCCGCGGCTAAGTACAAATCGATGGAAGGACACCGGATTGTGTCGAAAAAGTCGTGACAGCGATGGATTTGCCACTAATCTGATGCCTTAACAGCACAAGCCTGGGTCTTCCAGGCTTCGTGCTATCAGATGCTTCAAAGTTTTGGCGTGGCTGTCTTTTTTCACTGGATACCTGATATTCGATGCGCAGTCCTTACTGGTTGTTTCTCGTTTTGCTCTTGCTACTGGCCGGTCTGCAGTACCGCCTGTGGGTGGGCAATGGCAGTCTGGCGCAAGTCGCAGAGCTGAATCAGCAGATAGCTGATCAACACGCCGAGAACGAAGGTTTGCTGGAGCGCAACCGAGTGATGGACGCTGAAGTCAGCGAGTTGAAAAAGGGCATGGAGACCGTTGAAGAACGGGCTCGTCACGAACTGGGCATGGTCAAGGACGGCGAAACCCTTTACCAGTTGGCCCAATGATCAACTCCCTGCCGGCCTTCTGGGCCGTGATTCCTGCCGCGGGCGTCGGTGCCCGAATGGCCGCGGACCGTCCCAAGCAATACCTGCAACTGGGCGGACGCACAATTCTCGAACACAGCCTTGGCTGTTTCCTCGATCACCCAAGCCTTAAAGGGCTGGTGGTCAGTCTTGCGGTTGATGATCCTTACTGGCCGAACCTGGCGTGCGTCAGCGATCCGCGTATTCAGCGGGTTGAGGGCGGGGCCGAGCGTTCCGGCTCGGTGCTCAATGCCTTGCTGCACCTGCATGCGCAGGGTGCCGATGATGAGGATTGGGTGCTGGTGCACGATGCGGCACGGCCCAATCTGAGTCGCGATGATCTCGACAGGTTACTGGATGAACTGGCGGATGATCCGGTGGGCGGTTTGCTCGCCGTCCCTGCGCGCGACACGTTGAAGCGCGTCGACAAGCACGGTCGTGTGGTGGAAACCGTCGATCGCAGCGTGATCTGGCAGGCGTATACGCCGCAGATGTTTCGTCTTGGGGCGTTGCATCGGGCGTTGGCGGACAGTCTGGTGGCGGATGCGGTGATTACCGATGAAGCTTCGGCGATGGAGTGGGCGGGGCTGAAGCCGCGTCTGATTGAGGGGCGGGCGGATAACCTCAAGGTGACCCGGCCGGAAGATCTCGAATGGTTGCGTCAGCGTTGGGCGAATCGCCGCTGAATTTTTGTGGTGCCTGTTGAATCGCCATCGCGAGCAGGCTCACTCCCACCTTTGATTTGCGCCTGACCCCAAATTTGCATTCACCGCCGATCCCCTGTGGGAGCGAGCCTGCTCGCGAAAGCGATAGTTCAGGCAACCCATCACTCAGCTTCGATACTCCGGCCGCTCAGCCAATCCTTCCTTGAGAAAATCCACCAACTTGCGCACCTTCGGCGACAGATGCCGCTGTTGCGGGTACAGCGCCCACACCGCCGTATTCGGCGGCTGATGCGCCTCCAGCAACGAAATCAACGCACCGCTGTGCAAATGCTCCAGCACGTAATAATCCGGCAACTGACACAACCCCACTCCCTGTAACGCCGCATCCAGCACTGCTTGCCCACTGTTGCAACGCCAGTTGCCCTGCACGCGCTGGGAAAACTCGCGCCCGTTTTGCTCAAGCTGCCAGATGTCCGAACTGCCGATCAGGCAATTGTGCCGACTCAATTCCGACAGGCTGTGTGGGCGGCCATACCGTTCAACGTAGGACGGAGAGGCGCAGAGATACATGCGTCGTGGCGCCAGCCGGGCGGCGACCAGGCGCGAGTCCTGCAACCGACCCAGGCGAATCGCCAGATCCAGCCCTTCATGCACCAGATCAAGTTGGCGATTGCTCAATTCGATATCGATGCGCAGCTGCGGATACAGCCCCATGAACCGCGTCACCAACGGCACGATAAACCGCTCGCCGTAGGCGACGGCGCAGGTCATGCGCAGCATCCCTTTTGGTTCGCTGGTCAGATCGCCGACAGCGCGCAATGCTTCCTCGCGACCATCCTGCAAGCGTTGGCAATGTTGCAGAAAGGTCTGCCCGGCCTCGGTCAGTGTCACGCGACGGGTACTGCGATAAAGCAGCCGCGTCTGCAAGCGCTCTTCCAGTCGTACGATTTGTCGACTGACGTGAGAGGAAGAAACCCCAAGACGTTCGGCAGCGGCGGTGAACTGGCTGCATTCGGCAACGGCAACAAATTCGTCGATGCCTTCCCAGCGGTTTTCGGACATTCGATTATCCCTGTACGGCAATAATATTTTGCATTTGTCCGGATTATTAATCAGTTGGCGCTGAACTACACTGGCTGTCTGGTTTTTTTATTCAATGGATTCACTGGAGAGTCAGCATGATCAAGTCGCGCGCCGCCGTTGCCTTCGAGGCCAAGAAGCCGCTGGAAATCGTAGAAGTCGATGTCGCCATGCCCAAGGCCGGTGAAGTGTTGCTGCGTGTAGTCGCTTCCGGTGTTTGCCACACGGACGCCTACACCCTGTCCGGCGCTGACCCGGAAGGCATCTTCCCGTCGATCCTTGGCCACGAAGGTGGCGCAATCGTTGAAGCGATCGGCGAGGGCGTGACTTCGGTTGCCGTTGGCGATCACGTCATTCCGCTGTACACCCCCGAATGCGGCCAGTGCAAATTCTGCAAGTCGGGCAAGACCAACCTGTGTCAGGCAATTCGCGCCACTCAGGGCAAAGGTTTGATGCCGGATGGCACTTCGCGTTTCTCCTACAAGGGCGAAACGATTTTCCACTACATGGGTACTTCCACGTTCTCGGAATACACCGTGTTGCCGGAAATCTCCGTGGCCAAGATCTCCAAGGACGCGCCACTGGAAAAGGTTTGCCTGCTGGGTTGCGGCGTCACCACCGGCATCGGTGCAGTGCTCAACACCGCCAAGGTCAAACCGGGTGACACCGTGGCCATCTTCGGTCTGGGTGGCATTGGTCTGTCTGCGGTGATCGGTGCCGTGAAAGCCAAGGCTGCACGCATCATCGCCATCGACATCAACCCGGCCAAGTTCGAGATCGCCAAGCAACTCGGTGCAACCGACTGTGTGAACCCGAAAGATTTCGATCGTCCGATCCAGGAAGTGATCGTCGACATGACCGATGGTGGTGTCGACTTCTCCTTCGAGTGCATCGGCAACGTGCAATTGATGCGCGCCGCCCTTGAGTGCTGCCATAAAGGCTGGGGCGAGTCGGTAATCATCGGCGTGGCCGGAGCCGGCCAGGAAATCGCGACCCGTCCATTCCAGTTGGTGACCGGTCGCGTCTGGCGCGGTTCGGCATTCGGCGGCGTGCGCGGTCGTACCGAGTTGCCAAGCTACGTCGATATGGCTCAGAGCGGTGAAATCCCGCTGGATACTTTCATCACCCACACCATGGGTCTGGAAGACATCAACAAGGCCTTCGACCTGATGCACGAAGGCAAGAGCATCCGTACCGTCATTCATTTCTAAAAGCAGCCCCAAGTTACAAGCTTCAAGCTGCAAGCAAAGGCGCTTTTGCCTTTTCTTGAAGCTCGAAGCTTGCCACTTGCAGCTGGGAGAATCCCCATGAGTCTGGAAAACATCTCCTGTCAGAAAAGTTTTGGCGGTTGGCACAAACGCTATCGCCATCGCTCCGACGTGCTCGGCTGCGACATGGTGTTCGCCGTCTACCTGCCACCGCAAGCGGAGCAGGGCGGCAAGTTGCCGGTGCTGTATTGGTTGTCGGGCCTGACCTGCACCGATGAAAACTTCATGCAGAAGGCCGGCGCGATGCGCATGGCTGCTGAACTGGGTTTGATCATTGTTGCGCCGGACACCAGTCCGCGTGGCGCCGATGTCCCGGGTGATCCGGACGGCGCATGGGATTTCGGCCTCGGCGCCGGGTTCTATCTGAATGCCACGCAAGAACCCTGGTCGCGGCACTATCGGATGCATGACTATGTCGTGCAGGAATTGCCTTCACTGGTTGAAGCGCATTTCCCGGCATCGGACAAGCGCAGCATCAGCGGACACTCCATGGGTGGCCACGGTGCGTTGGTCTGCGCGTTGCGCAATCCTGGGCGTTACCAATCGGTGTCGGCGTTCTCGCCGATCAATAATCCGATGGATTGCCCATGGGGCCAAAAAGCATTTTCCCGCTACTTGGGCGAAGACCGTTCGAAATGGAAAGAGTGGGATGCTTGTGCGCTGATTGCCGAAGCGGATGAAAAACTGCCGCTGCTGGTCGATCAAGGCGATCGCGATGACTTCCTCGCTACCCAGCTCAAACCCGAAGCCTTGCAACAAGCGGCAAAACAAGCGGGCCATCCGCTGACATTGCGCCTGCAACCGGGCTACGACCACAGCTATTTCTTCATCTCAAGCTTTATAGACGACCACTTGCAGCATCACGCACGCGCTCTGCGCGGTTAATGCGGGTAGAATCACGCCCTGACAAAAATCGGGGCGTTTTTTTTATGCGTATTGGCCACGGCTATGATGTGCACCGTTTCGCTGAAGGCGATTTCATTACTCTGGGCGGCGTGCGCATTGCACACAGCTTCGGGCTGCTCGCTCATTCCGACGGTGACGTCCTGCTGCACGCCTTGAGCGATGCCTTGCTCGGCGCCGCTGCGCTGGGTGATATCGGCAAGCATTTCCCGGACACCGACCCGCAATTCAAAGGCGCCGACAGCCGTGCGCTGCTGCGTCATGTGGTCGCGCTGATCCACGCCAAAGGCTGGAAAGTCGGCAACGTCGATAACACCATCGTCGCCCAGGCGCCAAAAATGGCCCCGCATATCGAATCGATGCGCGCGTTGATCGCGGCGGATCTACAAGTTGAGTTGGATCAAGTGAACGTGAAAGCTACCACCACCGAAAAGCTTGGCTTTGTCGGTCGCGAAGAAGGCATCGCCGTGCACTCCGTTGCCTTGTTGCTGCGCGCATGAATGAACTGCAATTGCTCGGCCCGCGCGCCTATGGCGAACCCTTGGGCACCGCGGTACTGAAAGCCATCGCTGAAGATTTTCAGGTGGATGAAGTCCTCGACATTCCGTTCAGCGGCGACGGCGAACACCTGTGGATCTGGGTCGAAAAACGTGGCTTGAACACTGAAGAAGCCGCACGGCGTATCGCCAAGGCTGCCGGCGTGCCGTTGCGTACCGTCAGCTATGCCGGTCTCAAGGATCGTCAGGCGCTGACCCGCCAGTGGTTCAGCGTGCAATTGCCGGGCAAGGCCGATCCGGATCTGACAGCGGCGGAAAACGATACGCTGAAGATCCTCAAGACCACCCGCCACAAGCGCAAGCTGCAACGTGGCGCGCATTCGGCCAACGGTTTCACTTTGCGCCTGACTCAGTTCGCTGGCGACAAAGACGCGATCGAGCAGCGCCTGCAACTGATCGCTAAACAAGGTATTCCCAATTATTTCGGTGCCCAGCGCTTCGGCCATGACGGCGGTAACGTCGTCGATGCGCGTTCGTGGGCGGCACGCAAGGCCTTGCCGGAGCAACGCAATGTGCGTTCGCGGCTGCTCTCGACCGCGCGCAGTTTTCTGTTCAACAAGGTGCTGGCGGCGCGTGTTGCCGATGGCACCTGGCAAAAAGCCCAAGTCGGCGATCTGCTGGCCTTCACCGACAGTCGCAGTTTTTTCCCTGCCGGTGAAGCTGAGTGCAGCGATCCGCGTCTGGCCATTCTTGATCTGCATCCGACCGGCCCGCAGTGGGGCGAAGGTGACTCGCCGACCGCAGGGGCTGTCCATGATCTGGAGCAGGGGATTGCCGCTGGTGAAGCGGATCTGCGCGATTGGTTGATCAACGCCGGCATGAGCCACGAACGTCGCATCCTGCGGCTGCCCATTGGCGGGTTGACGTGGCATTATCCCCAGCCTGACATTCTGCAACTGGAATTCGTCCTCCCGGCCGGATGCTTCGCCACCGTATTGGTGCGCGAGCTCGTTGATCTGGTGCCGGTGGGGCAGACGGACAGCCCATGCGTATTCTGATTTCTAACGACGATGGGGTAACCGCACCCGGTCTCGCCGCGCTTTATGCTGCGCTGGCGGATTACACCGAGTGCGTGGTTATCGCCCCGGAGCAGGACAAAAGCGGCGCCAGCAGTTCGCTGACGCTCGACCGTCCGCTGCACCCGCAATACCTGGCCAACGGCTTTATCAGCCTCAACGGCACACCGACCGACTGCGTGCACCTGGGCCTCAATGGCTTGCTGGAGCGCGAGGCGGACATGGTGGTCTCCGGGATCAACCTCGGTGCCAACCTGGGTGATGACGTGTTGTATTCCGGCACCGTCGCGGCAGCGCTCGAAGGGCGCTTCCTCAAGCGTCCCTCGTTTGCCTTTTCGCTGGTCTCGCGGCAGGTGGATAATCTGCCGACGGCGGCGTACTTTGCGCGCAAACTGGTCGAGGCCCATGCCGGGCTCGATCTGCCGCCGCGCACGGTACTCAACGTGAACATTCCCAATCTGCCCATCGATCACATTCGTGGCATCCAGCTGACCCGTCTCGGCCATCGCGCGCGGGCGGCGGCGCCGATGAAAGTGGTCGACCCGCGTGGCAAGGCCGGTTACTGGATTGCCGCTGCCGGCGATGCCGAAGATGGCGGCCCGGGGACTGATTTTCATGCGGTGATGCAGGGCTATGTTTCCATCACTCCGTTGCAGCTCGATCGCACCTTCAACGATGCGTTCAGAAGCCTCGACGGCTGGCTGGAGGGACTGCGCTGATGGCCCGTGAACACGAAGACCGACTGCGCAGCGGTATCGGCATGACCTCCCAGCGTACCCGCGAGCGGCTGATCCAGCGCTTGTATGAGGAGGGCGTGTCCAACGCCAAGGTGCTGGAAGTGATTCGGCGCACGCCGCGCCACCTGTTCGTCGACGAGGCGCTGGCACATCGCGCTTACGAGGATACGGCGCTGCCGATCGGCAATAACCAGACGATTTCCCAGCCTTATATGGTGGCGCGCATGAGCGAGCTGCTGCTGGAGGCGGGGCCGCTGGATAAGGTGCTGGAGATTGGCACTGGTTCCGGTTACCAGACCGCTGTGTTGTCGCAATTGGTCGAGCGAGTGTTCTCGGTCGAGCGCATCAAGGTCCTGCAGGACCGGGCCAAGGAACGTCTGGTTGAACTGAACCTGCGCAACGTGGTGTTCCGCTGGGGCGATGGCTGGGAAGGCTGGCCGGCGCTGGCACCGTATAACGGCATTATCGTCACGGCCGTGGCCACCGATGTACCGCAAGCCTTGCTCGATCAACTGGCTCCGGGCGGGCGCATGGTGATCCCGGTGGGCTCGGGAGAAGTGCAGCAATTGATGCTGATCGTGCGTGAGGAAAACGGCTTTTCCCGGCATGTTCTGGGCGCCGTTCGTTTCGTGCCGTTGCTTAATGGGCCACTGGCCTGAGCATTTGTCTGCGTGCGCTGAATTCCTTTCGTTCGCCTGTGTCTTACTCCGGCAGCGATGGTTTAAACGCAGCAGATTGTCAACTTGCAAACGTGTGCGCGAAGCGATTTCGCTTCATTAAAGGTAAAGCCGATCCGGCCCGTTATACTGGCGACACCTCATGCCGGAATCCGGCATTTCACATTTTTCAGCCACCACAAAGGGAGCGGCGGGTGAGTCTCACAGTCATTGCGCAGCGTATGGGTAACACGAGCTTTCAGCGCCTGGTGACTGGCCTTGTCTTGAGCACCTTGCTGGTCGGTTGCTCCAGCACCAAATCGAGCAATGTCCGGGTGGTCGATCGCAACAATGCGGTGGCCCAGCGTCCTACCGTGACGACCGGACAGTATGTAGTCCGTCCGGGCGATACGATGTTTTCGATCGCGTTTCGCTACGGTTGGGACTACAAAGCCCTCGCGGCCCGGAACAATATTCCTACGCCGTATACGATCCATCCGGGTCAGACAATTCGCTTTGATGGCCGGACCGGTTCAACGCCGACGGCGGTGGTGAGCAACAGCAGTTCTTCGCCTTCTTCGTCGAGTAAAACCACGGTAATCCGGCGCCAGGCAAATGGCACGACAACCACCACAACCACCGGTTCTACGGGGGCTGTACCGTCCGTCGCCAGCAAACCGGCCCCCGCGCCACTGCCTCCAGCGGGCCCGGCCCCGACCGGCTGGGGATGGCCATCTAATGGCATTCTGATTGGAAAATTCTCTTCAAACGGTAGTTTGAATAAAGGAATTGATATCGCCGGAGATTTGGGACAGCCTGTTTTAGCTGCGTCTGATGGGACGGTGGTATACGCCGGGAGTGGCTTAAGGGGCTACGGCGAATTAGTCATCATCAAACACAGCGAAACCTACGTCAGTGCCTACGGACATAACCGCAGGCTGTTGGTTCGGGAGGGACAGCAGGTCAAGGTCGGACAGACAATTGCCGAAATGGGGTCAACGGGTACAGACCGGGTGAAACTGCATTTTGAGATTCGCCGCCAAGGTAAACCTGTAGATCCACTGCAGTTCCTGCCAAGACGTTGATTTGTAAGCCAGCCTGTTCCGTCGCGTAGAGGGGACAGGCTCCAGCGCTGCCAAGGATAAAGGCGTCGCTTGAGCTTGGGGTCGAACTCACCAAAGGACTATAACAATGGCTCTCAGTAAAGAAGTGCCGGAGTTTGACATCGACGATGAGGTTCTCCTTATGGAGACCGGCATCGATTCGGATTCGATGTCGAATGATGAAGGGGCTGCTCCACCTTCCGTTCGTTCCAAATCCAAACACTCCGCTTCACTTAAACAACATAAGTACATCGATTACACGCGGGCACTTGATGCCACGCAGTTGTATCTCAACGAAATCGGCTTTTCCCCATTGCTCTCCCCGGAGGAAGAAGTTCATTTTGCGCGCTTGTCGCAAAGTGGCGATCCGGCCGGGCGCAAGCGCATGATTGAAAGTAACCTGCGGCTGGTGGTCAAAATCGCCCGGCGTTACGTCAATCGGGGGCTGTCGCTGCTGGATCTGATCGAAGAGGGCAACCTCGGACTGATCCGGGCGGTGGAAAAGTTCGATCCCGAGCGCGGCTTCCGCTTCTCGACCTACGCGACCTGGTGGATTCGTCAAACCATCGAGCGCGCGATCATGAATCAGACCCGGACCATCCGGTTGCCGATTCATGTGGTCAAGGAACTCAACGTGTACCTGCGGGCTGCACGGGAGCTGACGCAAAAGCTCGACCACGAACCTTCACCCGAAGAGATCGCCAACCTGCTGGAAAAACCGGTGGGCGAGGTCAAGCGCATGCTTGGTCTGAACGAGCGGGTTTCTTCGGTCGACGTCTCGCTGGGTCCGGATTCGGATAAAACCCTGCTGGACACCCTCACCGATGATCGTCCGACTGATCCTTGTGAACTGCTGCAGGATGACGACCTGTCGCAGAGCATCGATCAATGGCTGTCTGAGCTGACCGACAAGCAGCGCGAAGTGGTTGTACGCCGCTTCGGCCTGCGCGGTCACGAAAGCAGCACGCTGGAAGATGTTGGCCTGGAGATCGGCCTGACCCGGGAGCGGGTGCGGCAGATCCAGGTGGAAGGCCTCAAGCGCCTTCGGGAAATCCTGGAGAAGAACGGCCTGTCGAGCGAGTCGCTGTTCCAGTAAGCGCCTCAAACGCCCGCCCGCAAAAGCCCCGACTGGTTCGGGGTTTTTTGTTGGCCTGGATTTGTTGGCAATCCATGTCCACCCTGCTCATTGCCGGACGTACGGTTGGCAATTCCATCGTTTGTAGTCTCGCGGTGTAAGCCTTGGCTTACTCTTTCGTAAGTGTTCACTATCTTTACACCGCGGCAGACGTCGATTGCTCTAAATAATTTTGTTTAACTTGTTGATTTGTATATATATTTTTTAATGTGAAGTGCTTATTACAGCGCTTTTCCGCTCCGAGGGCCGATTGCTCTTGGCAGGGAACTCTTTAGTATCTGGGGTGTGTCGACGGACAGACACGCCCTTCAAGGATGAGGGGAACGGACATCGCAGGACGCGATTCATCAGGACGATGAAAAGGAATACAGGGAATAGGGAAAAAATGTGGGCGGGTCATACCGCCCCTTTTTTTGTCTGCACAAAAGCAAAAAGGCCCGCAAGGGGCCTTTTATTCGAGCGCGTGACAGATCAGCGTTCGAGGTCTTTGATCTTGCCTTTGACGCCATCCCACTCTTCGGCATCCGGCAGCGATTCTTTCTTCTCGGTGATGTTCGGCCAGATTTCAGCCAGCTCAACGTTGAGTTGAATGAATTCCTGCATCTCTTCCGGAACTTCGTCCTCGGAGAAAATGGCTACGGCCGGGCATTCCGGTTCGCACAGGGCGCAATCGATGCACTCATCCGGGTGAATCACCAGGAAGTTCGGGCCTTCGTAAAAGCAGTCCACCGGACAGACTTCTACGCAGTCGGTGTACTTGCACTTGATGCAGTTGTCGGTGACGACGAAGGTCATTTCTAATTTTCTCCTCAGGCGGCGGCAGCGTTGCCCCTTCACGGTTGGGGTCGCCAGGTTCGGGAGCGATACCTGCTGGCCAGGCTATTAGCCAGCAGCATCCCAAACCGCGCGAGATTCTAACAGCTTGAAGCCGTTTGCGTTATATCCGCTTCTTCAGTACTTATATCCGGTTCTTCAGTGCATAGAGCATTTCGAGTGCACGACGCGGGGTCATGTCATCGATATCCAGCTTGGCCAGCTCATCCAGTACCGGATGCGGCAGGCTGGCGAACATGTCGCTCTGCTGCGGTGTTGCTGGTTTGCCCTTGGCAGCCGGCTTCGGCGCCTCGTGGGGCAACGCAGTGTCTTCCAGTCGGCTCAAGTGTTCGCGTGCACGCACGATTACTTCGCTGGGTACACCGGCGAGTTGCGCCACCGCCAGACCGTAACTCTGGCTGGCCGGCCCTGGCAGCACGTGGTGCAGGAACACGATGCGTTCATTGTGCTCTGTAGCATTGAGATGCACGTTGGCCACCAGTGGCTCGGCTTCCGGCAACACGGTCAATTCAAAATAGTGTGTGGCGAACAGAGTATAGGCACGCAGATGAGCCAGACGCTCGGCCGCGGCCCATGCCAGCGACAGACCGTCGAAGGTGCTGGTGCCGCGACCGACTTCGTCCATCAGCACCAGACTGCGCTCGGTGGCATTGTGCAGGATGTTGGCGGTTTCGCTCATCTCGACCATGAAGGTCGAACGGCCACCGGCCAGGTCATCGCTGGAGCCGATTCGGGTGAAGATACGGTCGACCAGCGACAGTTCGCAACTGGCCGCCGGTACGAAGCTGCCGATATGCGCCAGCAGCACGATCAACGCGGTTTGACGCATGTAGGTGGATTTACCGCCCATGTTCGGGCCGGTGATCACCAGCATGCGCGTGTTGTCGTCCAGGCTCAGGTCGTTGGCCACGAACGGCGTGGTCAGCACTTGCTCAACCACCGGGTGACGACCCTGGGTAATACGCATGCACGGCTCACTGACAAAACGCGGGCAGTTCAGGTCGAGGTTCAGCGCACGCTCGGCGAGGTTGCTCAACACGTCGAGTTCAGCCAGCGCGCCGGCGGTGTCCTGCAGCGGTGGCAACTGGCTGATGAGGTCTTCCAGCAGCGCCTCGTAGAGCATTTTCTCGCGGGCGAGGGCACGGCTCTTGGCCGACAGTGCCTTGTCTTCGAATTCTTTCAGCTCAGGCGTGATGAAACGCTCGGCCCCTTTGAGGGTTTGCCGACGGATGTAGTCCGCCGGCGCCGACTCGGCCTGTTTGCTCGGCAACTCGATGAAGTAGCCATGAATGCGGTTGTAGCCGACTTTCAAGTGGCTCAGGCCAGTGCGGGCTTTCTCGCGGGCTTCGAGATCGATGAGGAACTGGCCGGCGTTTTCGCTCAGCGATTGCAGCTCGTCGAGTTCGCTGTCATAGCCGGTTTTCAACACGCCACCGTCACGGATCACCGCTGGCGGGTTATCGATAATGGCTTTTTCCAGCAGTGCCGCCAGTTCCGGGTAAGTGCTGGTGGTGGTCGCCAGACCTTGCAGGTGCGGCGCTTCCAGATCGGTCATCGCCACTTGCAGTTCAGGCAGGGCGCCAAGGGCGTCACGCAGCCGTGCGAGGTCACGAGGACGGGCATTGCGCAGGCCGATCCGCGCGAGAATGCGCTCGATGTCGCCGATTTCCTTGAGCTGCGGTTGCAGCTTTTCGAAACGGTAGCGATCGAGCAGGCAAGTGATCGAGGTCTGTCGCGCCAGCAGCACGGTCAGATCGCGCAACGGGCGATTCAGCCAGCGAGTCAGCAAACGGCTGCCCATCGCGGTCTGGCAGCGATCGACCACCGATTGCAGGGTGTTGTCGCGGCCACCGGCCAGGTTGGTGTCGAGTTCGAGATTGCGGCGGCTCGCGCCGTCGAGCACCACCGTGTCGTCGAGTCGTTCGTGACGCAAACTGCGCAAGTGGGGCAGGGCGGTGCGCTGGGTTTCCTTGGCGTAGGCCAACAGGCAACCGGCGGCGCCGATGGCCAGGGTCAGGTTCTCGCAGCCAAAGCCCTTCAGGTCTTGGGTGGAGAATTGCTGGCAAAGGCTTTTCAGTGCTGAGTCGCGCTCGAAATCCCACGGCGCACGGCGACTGACGCCACGGCGTTTTTCCGCGGGAAGATCCCTCGGCCAATCGTCCGGGATCAGCAATTCCACCGGGTTGATCCGCTCCAGTTCCGCCAGCAGATTTTCCCAGCCTTTGATTTCCGACACGCTGAAACTGCCGCTGGTGATGTCCAGCACGGCCAGACCGAACAGACGCTCGTCACCCAGCAGCGCAGCGATCAGGTTGTCGCGGCGCTCATCGAGCAGCGCCTCATCACTGACTGTGCCAGGCGTAAGGATGCGCACCACCTGACGTTCCACCGGCCCTTTGCTGGTCGCCGGGTCGCCGACCTGTTCGCAGATCACCACCGACTCGCCAAGCTTGACCAGTTTTGCCAGATAGCCTTCCGCCGCATGGTAAGGAATGCCACACATCGGAATCGCCTGCCCCGCCGACTGCCCGCGCGCGGTCAGGGTGATGTCGAGCAACTTGGCCGCCTTCTTCGCGTCTTCGTAGAAGATCTCGTAGAAGTCGCCCATGCGGTAGAACATCAGCTGATCCGGGTGCTGATTCTTCAGGCGCCAGTACTGCTGCATCATCGGGGTGTGGGAGGACAGGTCTGAAATGGCTTTATTCATCAGGGGTTTAGCTATACCGGAAAAAGTGACAAGACAAAAACGGGGTCGTTCGCATCTACGAAATGGCGAGTGTTTGCCAGCGATGCGCCCCGAGGGTTGATTCAGTGGGGCTGAGTATGAAGTTTTTTTGAGGTGGATGCAGCAACCCGCCGCCGCTCGGGTTGGCATTGTGTCCTATAGTGCCGAAAAGCTATCGAATGATCGGAGTTCGTGGGTTGAAGGTCAGTTGAGGAAGCAGCGTGGAACAGTCTGAAGGCATTGGCTCAGGATCGACACCGAGCGATTGCTACTACGATGCAGAAAAAATGTCCCTCACTCGGGCGCAGCGATCAGTCTGTCTGGGCAGCAATGAAAGTGATCTGTTGTTGGCATTGATCGCCGGAGTTACCGATAAGGAACAGCTCATCTCGCGGGTCTGGGGTGAGCGCGGGCTGGTGATTTCCGACAGCAGTTACTACAAGACCCTGCACTTGCTTCGCGCGCACCTCGCCGACGTCGGTTTGCCACGGGACAGTCTCAAGACCTTGCCGCGCCGAGGCGTGGTGCTGTTGTGTGAAATCAGGCTGGTCAGCGCTACTGTCGCCGAGATTGAATCCCCGCCTGCGCCAGTAGCCTCTGATGAGCAGGCTTGCATTACCGTTACGAAGTCGTCGCGCCGCTACTGGCGCTTCCTTCTGTACGTAGTCGTTGCGTCGGCAATTGCACTTCCACTGTTTTACGCTTACTTGCTCTTTAAGAAGCCCGCCGATCTGGAAGAGTGGAAACTCGTCTGGCGGGAAGGCGATGCGAAGTTATATGTGGAAGAAAGTGAAAGGATGTCCAAGGACGAAATTGTAAAAGCGCTCAGCGAATTCGAACCGCCCATTGTGTTGTCCGATACGAACTTCTATGTGCGAAAGCCGCTCTCCCAGTTGTTGATCAAGTGCGTAAAGCCTGAAAGTAAGGGGGAGGCCATATGCGTGAATTATCAGCTCGTTGGAAAAAAATAATCGCACTCTCGGCTATCTCTTCGGTGTTGATTTTCGGTGTATTGGTTGTTCGGTATTTCTATTTGATCAATCGCGACATTCCGCGTGCACCGTGTTTTGCTTCCATCGATTTTGTGCATACCCATGATCACAAAGTTCGCTGGCATGGCGTCGGTGATATGACGATCGACCCGAAAGAAGGCGCCCTTTATGTTTATTACCTGGTGAAAACACCAGAGGGCAAAGTCTATACCTATGATCGAAAGTTCAACATTGCCCTCACTCATCTCGATACGTCCAGGTTCTTGTTCAAGACGCGATCGGTTGTAAAGTTTGATGCCGATACTGCAGGAGATGAACTGCCGTTCATGGAAAGAGGCTTTCAAGGCGGCATGGTGACGTTTAATTACTTCTCCGATGCCGAGTACTACTACAACATCAATAACCTGATCAAAGGCGTCTGCCACGTCCCGCGTTAGCGAAAAACCCGCTGGCGCAAGGCCCCGGAGTGACTAAGTAAGACTGAGTAAGATGCCAGTAAGGCCGTGATGGTCCTGCGTTGTTAATGTGATTCGAGTCAGGCCAATAGCCTCTGCGACTGTAACGGAGAGTCAGCGCAGTGCGGCTGTTGTTATTGCCTGCAAGCATTCGACGACGTTTAGGATATTGAGGGGGCTTTATAAATGCTCTGGTTTTGCGTGCGTAATCATCATGGGGTTCAGGCTCCGGCATGGAAACGATCCATTGCTATTAATAAAGAGGGTACTGTATTCGTTGCAGCAGCGATTGCTGGAAAAGAAAAAGACGTGAGTATTTCCACATTATCTGATCGCACGCCGGTGTTGCTGTGTTTTGATCATGTTTACGTACCCGTGGCGTGGCTGGTCAAACACTTTCCAATATGTAAGGCGCACTGTCGCGATATGGTGTCGGCAGCCTTGTTCGGCCTACAGAGAATATTGAGATGCCGTGATGCCTGGAGTCGCATCAGCTATTTCTGCAACCGTTCGGGTGAGAAGAGTTACTTGGGGTATGTCTCATGAAGCCAAGTCTGTTTTGCAGTCTGTCTCTGGCCGTCAGTTGCGTTTTAATCATTGATCGTTCATTCGCCGACGCGCGTCAAAGTTGCGCGCCGCGCCGCGCTGAACTTGTCCGACAAATAGAGCGCGCCAACGCAGCGGATAATGTTTATCGCAAGGCCGGCCTGGAGCAGGCGCTGGCCAATGTCGAGCGTTACTGTCGCGAACCGTCGGTAGAGGATGACCACGAAAAAGCCATCCAGAAAGCCGAAGCTGAAATTCGGCGCAGACAAAACCATCTGAAAGCGGCGCGTCAGTACGGTGATGTGAAAGTCATCAAGAAGCAAGAAGCCAGGCTCGAACGGGCCCAGGCAAAACTGCAACGGCTTGTGAATGAGTAAGCGCCAGTTCGGCTGTGAACCAACCTCTGTATCAGTGACCACCGGAAATTCGATGATGAAAAACGCACTTGTCTTTGCTTCACTCTTTACCTCTGCCATTTTGCTCTCCGGTTGCACCGCCACCGATTGGGTACACGCTGCTGGTGGAATCCTCGGCGCCAAAGACGACTACGACAAAAAAGCCCGAAACGATCGGCTCAAGCGAGCGAATGCGGCGGCACGTCGAACCAAATACTGATTTATGCATAAGTTATGCAAATCAGCATTTGTCTTCGCGTGTAACTTCAAGCACTATGCGCGTTATGCAAAAACGCAACGTAGCCTCCGTCTTAAGAGCACTGCTCGACCAGCACGGGATCTCCCCCACGGAGCTCCACCGTCGCACCGGCGTGCCTCAATCCACTCTCTCGCGGATTCTCAGCGGGAAGATCGTCGATCCCTCGGATAAACACATTTCGAAGATCGCCGAGTACTTCGCCGTGAGCACCGATCAATTGCGCGGGCGCGCAGATGTCGCCCCGTCGGCCGGTGCCGCGCGCGATGACGTACACGCGGAACTCAAGGACATAATGCTGTGGGACGACGATACGCCGGTCGATGATGACGAAGTATCGGTGCCGTTCCTTCGCGAGGTTGAATTGGCTGCTGGATCAGGAAGATTCGTCATCGAAGAGAGCGAGCGCTCTAGCCTGCGCTTCGGCAAGCGCAGCCTGCGTCATAACGGTGTGCAGTTCGACCAGGCCAAATGCGTGACCGTACGTGGCAACAGCATGTTGCCGGTGTTGCGTGATGGCGCCACCGTCGGTGTGAATGCGGGCAAGTGCGGCATCGGTGACATCATTGATGGCGACCTGTACGCGATCAATCACAACGGCCAGTTACGCGTAAAGCAGCTTTACCGCTTGCCTACCGGCATTCGTCTGCGCAGCTTCAATCGCGATGAACATCCGGACGAGGACTACAGCTTCCAGGAAATCCAGGAAGAGCAGATTGTCATCCTCGGTCATGTCTTCTGGTGGGGCATGTACGCCCGCTAACCCGACCCTCTCCAGAAAAACCCGTCCATTGGCGGGTTTTTTTTCGCCTGAATGAAACCGTCAAGCCCTTGAGTTGCGGGGCTTTCATGCATTTCGGCATTTCTTGCGCATAAATAAATGCATTTACGCATTGACTGTATATGCATACATGCATATTCTTGCCACCAAGCCGCTCGACAAAGCGGCTGGCAAGAAAGCTCTTTAGTTCCACAAGAACAGGCAGCGATGAATCGGCCTCAACGGTTCAGAGGGTTGGCAACTGACCCGGGTGTGCAGCGTAAAGCACCAGAAGCAGTTATCCGGCGGGCAGGGACCGCGGTCGGAAAAACAATTTGAATGGACTCGTACCGCGCCAGTAGCGCCGAAAAGTCAGCTTCCTTCTTGAACACAGGATTTGAAGGAAGGCGAAGGAGCGCATTACTGAAAAGCCCGGTGCATCACCGGGCTTTTTGGAATGCCTTTATGACCGCGTTACCCATTCACCGAATCAAAAAGCGAAGGAGTATCAAATGAACCTTTATGCACTGATTGAGTACGGCAAAGTCAGTCAACTGAAAGAAAGCGAAGCCGAGCCACCTTTTGTATCGGCAATGACTGTCTGGGTCGATGTGACAGGAAATACGAAAGTGCGGGTTGGCTGGGAGGCAACACTCAATGGCGTCTGGACGTTTACTGCGCCATCCGAGCAAGACTTGCGCAATGACGCTCAGGAAAAGAAATGGCAGTTGCTGAATGGGGCCACGATGTGGCTGATGCTCAACTCTCTGCAATTCAAGGCGGATCTTGACGTAGCAGACCCGCAGGAGCAGGCGTTGCTACTTCTGCACAAACAGTACTGCATTGCTCTCAGCGATATCGATAAGCAAGCAGGTTACCCGGTGACCATTGATTGGCCAACCGTACCGTACTGACAAGAGCACATTGCCGGTCGCTCCGCTGATAGCAGTTTAAGTGCCTGCCTGAACTCGCAGATGTTTAAATCAAGGTAAGTACTGATTTAAAAATACATAAGGAAGTAACAATGAACCGTTATGCTCTTATCGAGACGGTGTATCAACAAAACTATTACGTCGTCTCGCAACTAGTGGATGCGGATGATTTTCCTCCCTTCCCTGAAAATGGCGGGGGAAGCTGGATTGATACCGCGGGACTCGCGGTTCAAGTGGGTTGGCTGGCTCAATTTCAGACGTTTCAGTGGGTCTTTACCGAGCCGGACTACGAGGCTTACGTGCGACTTGCCACGGCCCGAATGAGCGAGCGTTTTGACAAAGCCATTCACTGGCTTACCTTTAATCCACTGCAATACAAAAAAGATATCGGTACTGCCACGCCTGACGATGAAGCTGCACTGCTTTCTTACAAGCAGTACTTTGTCGCCGTCAGCGAAGTAAAAAACCAGTCTGGTTATCCATCAATCATCAACTGGCCAATCGCGCCATTCTGAAAAATAAAAGGCTCGGTGAATTGCCGGCTTTCTTACATGTTCATTTACTCGCCGCACTTATTTCGACCGGATGAGTTGAAAGTCGAGAAGTGCCGAATCACGCATGTTGTTAATACAAACAAGGAATTAACATGAATCGTTACGTATTCATTGAGATGAGTAATCAGTACCCGTTTTCCCGGGTTGCGGAGATTATCGAGTCTGAAGAAACACCGCTCACTCCTCCTCAGGGGATCTCGGGCAGTTGGTACCAGGTTGCAACGGATACCATCGTTCAAGTGGGCTGGAAGGCTACGTACGCGGCAACTGGCTGGGTCTACTCGGAGCCAACGTATCAGGACTATGCCGATCTCGTCTTGACGCGTATTCGTCAGCGCATCGGTGCTGCGTCCAGCTGGCTTGATCTCAATCCCGTGCATTACAAGGTCAATCTAGGTGTCGCCACGCCAGAAGAAGAGGCCGCCTGGACTTCTTACCAGCAGTACTACATCGCTGTCACCGCTGTGAAAAATCAACCGGACTACCCGTTCACGATCGACTGGCCGGTAGCGCCCTTCTGATTACGTAGCGCCTGTCAGACGAAACCGAGAGTGCATTACTGAAAAGCCTGGCCCAAGCGCCGGGCTTTTTGGAATGCCTACCTGAAGAGACATCGCTTGAGCCCAACACACATCACTCATCAATCACCTACGGAGGCGTGAAATGACAAACGAGCAACAAGCGTTGGCAGACATGCCTATCTGGCTGGTCATCCTCCTTGCCGTCGTCGGCGGGGTGTCCGGCGAAATGTGGCGCGCCGACAAGGAGGGCGCTCGTGGCTGGCCGCTGTTACGGCGTCTGGCCCTGCGCTCCGGCGCCTGCATGATCTGCGGCGTGTCGGCGATCATGCTGCTGTATGCCGCCGGCATGTCGATCTGGGCTGCCGGCGCGTTCGGTTGCCTCACCGCAATGGCCGGGGCCGACGTGGCCATCGGTCTGTACGAGCGCTGGGCGGCCAAGCGCATCGGCGTCTGCGAAGTCCCGCCGCGCGATTCGCCGACCGATCCATGATTCCCGCAAAGAGAAACGCTGAATATGAATGACGAAGATCTGGCCGCAATCAATCGATTGGTTGCGGCGCTGCAAATCCAGTCCGACAGTCAGACGGCATTGAGTGCCTCCATTCGATTGTTGGCGCAAAGCAATCAGGCACTGGTCGATTTGATAAAGAGCCGAGAACCGGATCCCAACGCACCGCCCTATCTGGACGGTACACCTGCACCCTGACTGAACGCCGCTCGCAACGCCGAGACAGGTCCATCCGAGTAATACCCTCAACCCCGCTATTGCGGGTTTTTTGTTCAATGGAGAACGCCAGATGTCGATTCTTACCCAAGGTACTCAAATTTTCGCCCTTGTTCCGCCAGCCGCAGGCACCGGCCCTTACACCGTACTGGAAATCGAGCACGCTACTTCGTTCGATCCGGGCGGTGCCCCTGCAGAACAGATTGAAGACACCAGTCTCAACGCTGAAGAGCGCACCTATAAAAAAGGTCTGCGCACACCTGGTACCGCCAGCCTCGGCCTCAACGCCGACCCGACCAACGCCAGCCATATCCGTCTGCATCAATTGTCGGAAGCCGACGGTGATACCGGCATCAAATGGGTTGTGGGCTGGTCTGACGGCAAAGGTGTTGCGCCAACGGTGAATGCTCAGGGCAATGACTTCGAATTGCCAGCCACCCGTACCTGGTTCGCCTTCGACGGTTATGTGTCGGACTTCCCGTTCAACTTTGCACTCAATGCCGTCGTCACCACTACCGTCACTATTCAGCGTACCGGTGGGTCCGCCTGGATCAAGAAAGCCTGAGATCAGCCATGAACCTCAAACAACTGAAAGCCAAGGGCGGCATCGTCGACGGTCAGCCGATCAAAAAAGAAGTGAGTTGGACTCATCTCGATAGTCAATCGGGCAAGGAAGTCACTGACACTTTCACGTTGCACATTCGCCGACAGTCGTTCGGCGTGATTGAGCGACTGTTCGCCCAAGGTGAAAACGAACAGAGCCGGAACGCGAGTTACATTGCGGCGTCGGTCTCGTTGGGAGCCGAAGGCGCGGAAGCACTTTCCTACGACGACGCCTACAACCTCGAACCTTCGTTAGGGTTTCTGTTGCTCAACGCAGTCAATGAGGTGAATGGCACAGGCGGTAGCGCAGTAAAAAACTGACTGCCGCCGATGAGTTCTGGCACGAATTGGTGCTGAACGGAGTCGGCGGCCGCACGATTGCCGAAGCCAAGGAACGTATGACCTACCAGGAAGCCCTGGCATGGGGTCGATACATTGATCGATATGGATCGCTTCATACCGGTAGGCGGCTGGAAGCGGGTAGCGCAATGGTTGCGCTACAGACTCACCGGCTGGGCGGCGGTCTGGCGGAACTGCTGGACTTCATGCCTCATGAGCAGCGTCAGGGGCTTTCCCTCGAGCGTGCGATTGAGCAATGGCAATAGCCAGAAATTTATATGACCCGTTTCGGCGGGTTTTTTCATAGCCCGGAGAAACGCACATGGCAGTTACTTCCTCTGCAGGTTTGACGCCGAACCTCGACGGCCTTGAACAAGCCTGGACTCAGGCGTCACGTATCACCGAACAAAAGCTGCGTCAGATGCAAAAGCAGATCGAGGATGCCGCAAAGAAAATCGGCGTAACGCTGCATGCGTCGGCCAACTCGATTGCGCAAGCGAACATCGCTACTTACGTCGACGTTCAGGAGCAAGCCAGTCAGCAAGTCAACTATTCAAACGACTTCGACAAGTTGCGGCGCGATGGCTCGCTGGCTGCCGCACTCGTTGGAATGGGCTCACGAGAAAGTGATCGTGCGAAAGCGTTGAGTGAAATCGACCAGAAATATGCAGTCTCGCGAAAAGCGCTGGATACTCCTGTGTCTGGAGGTGTTGCGCCTCAAGACAGCGCCGACTACGGCACTCGACTGGCGGCGTTGAAGTCCGAGCACGACTCAATGACTCTTCAGGTTCAAAGCAACTATGAGTCGATGACCGAGGCTCAGGGCAATTGGATCAACGGGGCCACTTCGGCCTGGGATGATTACCTGACCAGCTCCAACAATGTTGCAGCTAAATCCAAGGCAGTGTTTACCAATGCGTTCAACACCATGGGCGATGCGGTTTCGACATTTGCGCTGACAGGCAAGTTTTCGTTTTCCGATTTTGCCAAATCGGTGCTTGGAGACATGGCCAAGCTGGCCGCTCAAACAGCGATGTCCAAAGGTCTGAGTTCGTTGTTCGGTCTGGTCGGAACGGCGGCGACGTCGCTGTTTGGTGGTGGCAGCGCACCTGGGGTGACGACCGCCAGAGTAGGGGCGGACACCACCATCTTCAACCCGGCTTTATCGCTTGGGTCGGATTTCAGATACACCGGATTCGCCAAGGGTGGTGCCTTTACAAGCGGCGTTGCTACGGGGCCGATCCTGGCGCCGATGGCCATGTTTGGCGAAGCAGGACCGGAAGCCATCATGCCGCTCAGCCGCGGTTCCGATGGTTCCCTCGGCGTGCAAGTGCAGGGTGGTGCGCTGGGCAGTACCAGCAGCCATCAAGTGGTGATTCAGCAAACAATCAATGTGGGTGACAGTTCAGGTGGTGGCGCAGCGGGCGACATTAATTCGCAAACCGTCGCCAAGGCCTACGCCGGTGCAGCCAAACAGGGCGCCGCCGAACAGATTGCTCGTGACCTTAAACCGGGTGGGCAGATCTGGTCCGCCATCAACGGCCGCTGACGATCAGCGGCTGCAATCACTCACGCCCGGAGAAAACATGAGCACGGAAACATTCAGCTGGCTTCCAAAAGTAGAGCCTGTCGGCAATGTCGAGTTTCGCCTCAAGTCGGCGAAGTTTGGTGACGGCTATCAACAAGTGGCCGCAGACGGTATCAACAACAAATCACAATCCTGGCCGTTGACCTTCGTCGGTGACGAGGCGCGGATCAAATCCATTGTGCAGTTTCTTGATCGTCATGCTGGAGCCGCGCCTTTTTACTGGGCGGCACCGCTGAGCGAGCCGGCCCTCTATCGCTGCAAAGGTTATCAACCGACTCCGATGGGAGCAGGTCTCTTCACTTTGGTAGCCACCTTTGAGCAGGCATTTCACCCGTAAATCGGGATACGCCTGACGCGAAAACCACCCTGCCTTGTGCGGGGTTTTCTTTGCCCGGAGATTCAAATGTCCATTACTGCAGATATCCAGGCGCTGGAACCGGGCGCCTGGGTCGAGCTGTTTGAACTCGATGCCACCAGCCTCGGCGCCGAGCTATACCGCTTCCACGGCTATCCACAGCAAGCCTCGATCTTCTGGCAAGGCCTCGAGTATTCACCATGGCCCATTCAGGCCGAAGGCTTTGAAATGACCGGGCAGGCCACACAGCCGACTCCATCGCTTTCGGTCGGTAACGTCGGTGGTTTTATCACTGCTCTGGTGTTGTATTTCGATGATCTGGTCGGGGCGCGGATGATCCGTCATCGCACGTTGGGCAAGTACCTCGATGGTCAGCCTGAAGCCGATCCCGAAGAAGAACTGCCTCCAGATGTCTGGTACATCGAGCGCAAGGTCAGTGAAGACAGTGAAGTGGTGAAGTTCGAACTCGCCAGTGCACTGGACTTCAATGGCGTACAACTGCCGCGTCGACAAATCGTTGCCAATGTCTGCTGGTGGCTCAGTTGTGGCGGTTATCGCGGTCCGTACTGCGGCTACAACGGCGGTCCTGTGGCGGATGCCAATGACGTGATCGTCAGCGATGCGGCCAAGGACAAGTGCGGTGGACGCCTGAGCAGCTGCAAGCTGCGTTTTGGCGAAAACAATCCACTGCCATACGGCTCGTTTCCGGCCGCAGGTCTGATTCGGAGCTGATCATGAACAAGACCACGCTGGCCGCCATCGAGCGTCATGCCATTGCGCAGTATCCCGACGAATGCTGCGGTTTGCTGATTCGCGACGGACGCAGACAACGTTATGTGCCGTGCCGCAATACTGCGACGACGCCCAGTGAACACTTTCGTCTGGCACCACAAGACTACGCAGCGGCCGAGGAGTGCGGCGAGATCATCGCCGTCGTTCACAGCCATCCTGATTATCCCGCGACGGCCAGTGAGGCAGACCGGGTCTCTTGTGAAGCCTCTGGGTTACCGTGGCACATTCTCGAAGTGCGCAAGGATGATGAAGGGCAAGTTCACAAGGGTGAACTGGTCACCATCACACCCAGTGGATATCTGGCGCCCTTGATTGGGCGCGCATTCGTCCACGGTGTACATGATTGCCTGAGCATCATTCTTGACTATTACCGAAGGGAAATGGGTATCGAACTCGGTGACTATGACCGCGAGGACGGCTGGTGGGACAAGGGCGCAAATCTCTATCTGGAGAACCTGCCCGCCGCTGGTTTTGAACAGGTCAGCCAATTGCAGCAGGGCGATATCGTGCTGATGCAAATTCGTTCGCCGGTGCCCAACCATGCCGCCATTTATCTTGAAGATGGCGTACTCAAGACTGATCCCGATCGCTTCCCCGCGCCGGGTTCAATCCTGCATCACCTTTATGGGCGAGACAGCCGGCGCGATACCTATGGCGGATACTGGACAGAAGTGACAGTGAGCTGTTGGCGGCATCAATCGAAAATTTCGCATCACCAGCCCCCTGACTCAATGACTGAAACCTGACTGGAGGTCTTCTCCTGGAGCTGTGAAATGCATCAGCAAAAACTTAGGACTATTCGCCTTTATGGCACCTTGGGTGCCAGCTTTGGTCGCGTGCACCGGCTGGCTGTGAACAACGCCGCGGAAGCCATTCATGCCTTGTGCATTCTCGTTCCGGGATTTGAGCGCTTTCTGATGGAGTCCAGGGACCGGGGGCTTACGTACTCTGTTTTCCTGGGGCGCGACAACATTGGCCATGACCGGCTCAAAGCGCCAAGTGGCACGATGGATATTCGTATTGCGCCAGTGGTTATTGGCAGCAAGCGAGCGGGCTCATTGCAGACGGTTGTCGGGGTCGTATTGATCGCCGCAGCAACATTTTTCACCGGTGGTTTTGCAGGCATTGCCGCTGGCGGTACCTGGGGCGCAGTGGGGTCTGTAGGGATATCCATGGTGATTGGTGGCGTCATGCAGATGCTTTCTCCACAAGCCAAAGGCCTGGGCACCCAGGACGGTCCTGCCAACCGAGCCAGCTACAGTTTCAACGGCCCCACCAATACCAGTGCTCAAGGCAACCCTGTGGGTCTGCTTTACGGCCAGGCCATTGTCGGCAGCGCAGTGATCAGTGCCGGGATCTACGCGCAGGATCAACTGTAGCGAGCGGCTTTTTCACTGCCGGAGAAAACTATGGCAATGCAACCAGATCAACAAAAAATTCAGACGGTCCTGTTATCCGGATCCCTGGCACGATTGTTTGGGCGCAAGCATCGCGTGACAACTTCCGGCGGGTTTCGGGATGTCATGGGCTACTTCAAGCAATTCCCCGGTTTCGAAAGGTATATGAACGAAAGCGCTGGCAAAGGGCTCCGGTTTGCGCTGTTCAATGGTCGAGAAAATCTTTCGCAAGATGAACTGGGTAAGCCAACCGGCAAAGAGGTGCTGCGAATTGTGCCAGTCATCGCAGGGTCAAAGCGCGCAGGCTCACTCCAGACCATTGTCGGCAGCGTGATGATTGCCGCCGCTTTCGTTCTGTCATTTACGCCATTCGCCGGTGCTTCACCTTTTCTGTACCAAATGGGAACCGCCATGGTGATCGGTGGCGTTTTGCAAATGCTGTCCCCCCAAGCCAAAGGCCTGGGGGCTCAGGACAGCCCCGCCAATCGCGCCAGTTACAGCTTCAACGGCCCGGTCAACACCAGCGCCCAAGGTAACCCGGTCGGTCTGCTGTATGGCCAGTTGGTCGTCGGCAGTTCCGTGATCAGCGCTGGTATCTACGCGCAGGATCAACTCTAGCGTTCGATCTTTTATTGACGTCCACCCAACCCGCCCTGTGCGGGTTTTATTTCGCCTGAAGGAAAGCCATGACTGACCTCATTCTCGCTGGCAGCAAAGGTGGCGGCGCCAAGCCGCGCCCCTCCGTGGAGGCGCCAGACAGCCTGCAAAGCACGGCTTACGCTCGTATCCTCGATCTCGTCAGCGAAGGCGAGATTGTCGGTCTGAAAAATGATTCCCGCTCGGTGTTTCTGGATGAAACACCGCTGGCCAACGACGACGGCAGCCTGAACTTCAATGGTGTCACGCTGGATGTTCGTACCGGTAGCCAGGATCAGGCACATATCCCCGGTTTTCCCGCGGTGGAAAACGAGACGGTCGCAGCGGTCGAGCTGCGTAGTGATCAACCGTGGACCAAGGCCTTTACCAACCTGCAACTGTCGGCTGTGCGGATTCGTCTGGCGGTGGCGCGACTGGCGCAGACCAATACCAGCAACGGCGACACTAACGGTTATACAGTCAAATACGCGATTGATCTGGCCACCGATGGCGGTGCCTTCGTCGAGGTACTGGCGTCCGCGTTCAGTGGCAAAACCACCACCAAGTACGAGCGATCGCACCGCATCGATCTGCCTGCGGCCAAAAGCGGTTGGACCGTGCGAGTACGCCGTTTGACCCCTAACTCCACCAGCGGCGCCATTGCCGACACCACCAGTGTCGAATCGAGTACGGAGGTAATTGACGCCAAGCTGCGCTATCCCGGCTCGGCGATCATCGGTTTGCAATTCGACGCCTCCCAGTTCCAGTCGATACCGTCGCGTTCCTTTGAATTGCTGGGACGGATCATTCGGGTGCCGAGCAACTACGACCCGCAGAGCCGCACGTACAACGGCATTTGGGACGGTACGTTCAAATCGGCCTGGACCGACAACCCGGCGTGGATTTACTACGACCTGCTGCTGCATCCGCGTTATGGCCTGGGCCATTTGCTCAATGCCGGTCAGGTCGATAAATGGGAGCTGTACCGCATCGGTCAGTATTGCGATCAGCCTGTCTCCGACGGAAAGGGCGGGACTGAACCGCGCTTCACCTGCAACCTGTATCTGTCGGTGCGTGCCGATGCCCTGAAGGTTTTGCAGGATCTGGCTACCACGTTTCGTGGCATGTCGTATTGGGGGGCGGGTTCGGTCATGGCGGTGGCCGACATGCCGGAAGACCCGGTGTACACCTACTCCAACGGCAACGTCATTGGCGGCAAGTTCGTCTATGGCGGGTCGGCGAAAAAGACCCGTTTCAGCGTGGCGCTGGTCAGTTGGAATGATCCGACGGACTTCTACCGGCAGAAGGTTCAATACGTCGATGATGCTGAGGGTGTCGCTCGCTATGGTGTACAGCAGACTGAGATCACCGCTACCGGTTGCACGTCTCAGGCCCAGGCCCAGCGCATCGGTAAATGGGCACTGCTGACCAATCGCCTGGAAACTGAAAGTGTCACTTTCTCCGTCGGTCTGGACGGGACGCTCGCGCGTCCGGGACAAATTATCCGCGTGGCTGACAACGACCGTGCCGGCAGACGGATTGGTGGCCGCCTGCGTGGTGCAACACTCGATACGCTGACCCTGGATGCCCACGTGACCGCCGAAGCTGGCGATACGCTCACCCTGGTCATGCCGACCGGTAAAGCCGTTTCCCGCGTGATCAAGTCAGTGAGCATCAGCGACCAGGCTCAACGTGTGATCCTGGCTCAGCCCTTGAGCGAGTTGCCACCGGCGCAGTCGATGTGGGCCATTGATTCCGCTTCCCTGGCCGCACAGCAATTTCGCGTGTTGTCGATTGCTGAAGACTTCACCGACACGGAAATCAAGTACAGCATCAGTGCAGTCAAACATGTGCCGAGCAAGTACGGCGCGATCGACAACGGCTCCCGTATCGAACGCCCCCCTGTCACGGTCATACCGCCAGGCGTTCAGGCGCCACCGACTTCAGTCACGATCAGTAATAACCACTTCGTCGATCAGGGCAGTGCAGTCGGTGTGATGACCATCGAGTGGGCGCGCCCGGCCAACGCCATTGCATATGAAGTTTACTGGCGCAAGAACGACAGCGAATGGGTGTTTGCCGGTCGAACCGGTGGTTCGTCGATGGAGGTACGCGGCATTTATGCCGGGCGTTACGTGGCCAAAGTGCGAGCCATCAACGCGCTGGACATCGGTTCGATCTATGCGACTTCGGTGGAAACGCAACTGTCCGGGAAAACCACGCCACCGCCTTCAGTGACTTTCCTCAAGGCTGACAGCCTGCTGTTCGGTATCGGCCTGAAATGGGAGTTTCCGGCGGGCGCCGAGGACACACAGCGAACTGAAATCTGGTATGGGCCAACGGCAAACCTTGAGGCCGCTACCAAACTGGCCGACCTGGCGTATCCGCAAAGTGATTACACGATGCAGAGCCTGTTGGCAGGCACGTCGTTCTTCTTCTGGGCGAGACTGGTCGATCGTACGGGCAATATCGGGCCGTGGTATCCGACCGGTAATGGCGTGCTGGGGCAGGCCAGTTCGGAGGCTGGACCGATTCTTGACCTGCTCGCGGGCAAGATCTCGCAGACCGAACTGGGGAAAGATCTGCTCGGTGAAATCGAGAAAATTCCCGGATTGCAAAGTCGGGTTGATGCCCTGGATGAAAGCTATGATCCGACGAGGACTTATGCGAAATATGCCGTCGTCCGTCAGGGCGATCGCTTATATCAGGCCAAGGCGCTGGTACCCGTCAATCTGCCACCGCCGAACACCGAGTATTGGGTCGACGTGGGGCAAACTGTCGAGACCGCCTCCGGTCTGGTTCAG
Source organism: Pseudomonas sp. P108 (assembly GCF_032613195.1). Classification (NCBI taxonomy): domain Bacteria; kingdom Pseudomonadati; phylum Pseudomonadota; class Gammaproteobacteria; order Pseudomonadales; family Pseudomonadaceae; genus Pseudomonas; species Pseudomonas sp. P108. The sequence goes on from NZ_CP126691.1 coordinate 1,427,347, forward strand.
CAGGTCGGGACCAACACCGCCGATATCAGCAAGATCGATGGCGCGGTAACGGCTCAGGCCGCCGCATTTCAGTCGCTACGCGCAGCGTCTCGGGATGACAACGGTGAAGGCGAGCTGGCAGATGCGCTCAAAGGCTGGACCAGTACGGCGGCCATTGCTATGGAAAGCAGCGTCCGTGCGTCCCAGAACGAGGCAACCGCCCAACGTGTTTCAACGCTGGAAGTCGGTATTGGAAATAACGCGGCAAATATCCAGTCGCTTGAGAAGGTTGTAACAACCAATAGCTCGGCCACGGCGACGAAGCTCGAACAGTTAAATGTGTCCGTTGGGCAAAACACTGCCGCCGTTCAGCAAGCCTCAAGTGCCATTGCCGATACCAGTGGCAAGTTATCGACGATCTGGTCTGTGAAGATGGACACAACGGCGGGAGGCCAAAAATATGCCGCTTCGTTTGGTTTGGGGCTTCAGGTAGATCCTTCGGGTGTTTCGTCACAATTTGTTGTGCGTGCCGATACCTTCATGTTGTTGAACCTGGCTAATGGGAATCCGGTATCGCCATTCACCGTGAGTGGCGGTCAAACATTTATTAACGACGCCTTTATTCAAAATGGCTCAATTAATATGTTGAAGATTGGCGATAGCCTGCAGTCAGATAATTATTATCCAGGAACAACTGGCTGGAGACTGACCAAGTCCGGTAGCTTCGAAATCAACAGCAGCGTAGCCGGACAGGGACGAGTCATCATGACCAACAGGTCGCTCCGGGTGTTTGATGCCAATAATGTCAAACGCGTACAACTTGGAGATTTAAGCGAATGAGCTATGGAATGGCGGTCTTTGATTCCAACGGCGTGCAAACGTTGGGTATGGAAGATTTTACAATTGAAAAGTTGGCTCAGATGTACTTGCCTGCCGTCCGCACCATGGGCAATGGCATCAGGTCTGATTATATTGTGATGGACGTTCCAGGGTATAACCCGGCTACTTGTTTTGTTGTGATTACACCGCGGGTTTATGCTGGCTATAGTCAACCAGGTCGTCCGGATTCGTGGGGCTATGTACCAACTTATAAGGACCTTGGCGGAACGCAAATCGGTATTTTTACATACGTGAACAGGCGGCGACCTACCGGCTATCACAATAACTACGTTGACGAATGGACCGAGCATACAGTCGAGTGCGTGGTTGAAGTCGTGAGGGTTTTGTAATGGCGGATTACGGACTTTCAGTGACGAATACGTATGGGGCTGTGGTTATCTCCAGCACCTATAAAGTGATGGTGTTTTCCGAGCGTGGCAGTTTCAGAATACAGTCCAGGTATACCGATCGCGAAGGCAGCGGCGCTGTTGCGTTCGTGAAGCCGATCCTGACACAGGAGGCTCCACAAGTTTTTTTCAGACATGTAAATGGGTTTCATACATCTCTCGGTGTTTATATAACCATGTTGGGAGGACCCGGGAACTGGACGGGTTTTCTGGTGACATCAGCAGTGCGTAATGGGAGTAATTTACAGAACTATTTGATGGAGTATGTCATCTGTAAGTTTTCCGATCAGCCCAGTCCGCAACGGTATGGCATGAATATCTTTGATGCCCAAGGCCAAATCGTATTTTCTTCCGAAGACAGAGTTGTTCGCTATCACAAGTTTGCCAAGTCATGGTCTCTGGTAGTAGGTGACTATGTAGATACATACAAAAGCAACCTTGTCATCGAAGCGGATGATTTCGTGTGTGTTTCGAGTATTGATCGTGGTGTCACGTGGTTTGCTGATGGTTTTGGTTTTGTAGGTATGAGCTTGCTGGATAACAATGTTCCTGTACTGAATATTACCGCACAAAGGGCGGGCGGCGGATACTGGTATTACCAAGGCACAAATGGAACTTGCTTCGGAATCCCGGTGTGCAAGTTTCCATCGTCTAGATATTACAACTAGCCAACTGAGGAGATCGGTATGCCATGGAGCAAGACCGGAAGAGTAAGCGTCACAAATAATTCCAATTCAGTTATCGGGGTCGGGACATCCTTTATCGTTAATGGACGTGTAGGGGATGCGTTCAGAGGCCCTGATGGCAGTTGGTATGAAGTCACCAACATTGCCAGCGATACGGCCATGTCGATTTCGCCGAACTATCAGGGCGTGACTGACGGAGCAGGCGGGTATGCATTGGCGCCGCTGCAAGGCTACGTAAAAGAGTCAGCTGATACGTTGCGGGCTTTGGTCAACACCTACGGTACCAAGCTTGCGGCATTGGGGGCCACCGCTAACTTCGACGTGCTGCCTGTCTCGAAAGGCGGGACTGGCGGCGTGTCTCCGGCCGCAGCTCGCGCTGCTCTGGAGCTGGGCAGTGCCGCTTCAGCCACCCTTCAAACCACTTACAGCGACGCCACGGCAGGCCGCGTGATGCAGGTCGGAGCATTTGGGATCGGCGGTGACGCCCCGGTCTACAACGGCAACATCGACGACACCGCGGCTGTTCCGGCGGGGCGCTGTTTTGTCATTAACACCGCCACGGGCGTGAAACCGACGGGATCGTCCTACGGTTTGATGGACACCATCAAATACGTCGGTCAGCCGGTTCATCAGGCCTGGCACGAAGTCAACGGCACCGCAGGCGGTGGCACTTTACGCACTTGGGAGCGAGATCAATACGGCACGGGGGTTTTCGGCCCCTGGCGCATGGTTTATCGGCAGAACAACATCCTCGGCGTCGTTTCAGGGGCAGGAGCCCCCACGGGAGCGATCATCGAGAGGGGTGCCAACGGCAACGGTGAATACACCAAGTTTGCAGATGGCACCCTTGTTTGCTGGAGAGTTATCCCCACCAACTCAACCGGCACGTACGCCGTGGGCGCTCTGTTCGGTAGTGATGCCTATGCTCCCGGCCCGTTTCCCTCGGCTTATGCATCGGTGCCTACAGTCACGTCGGGGGCCACAGGGGCTGTACACGCGGACTGCATTTTCGCCAGTGCCTGGATTCCCCCAGCGCTTAACAATTGGGGAGGGTGGCGTGCTATGGCAACCACGAACGTAGCCGCGGCTGCCCAAATTAACCTGATCGCCATCGGGAGGTGGTACTGATGAATATTGTTTTGTCTCCACAGCGTAGAGAGGATTCTCTGGCGCTTTACAAATCGGGTGACGTGCTCACCATCAACGGTGAAGCGTTCGATTTCTCGCTGCTCTGCGACGGCGATACGTTGCCACAAGGCGCGATCAAATCTGAATGGTTCGTGGGTGACGTTACTCGCGAGCAGGGGCAACTGACGCTTCATCTGTTGTTGCCGATTCCCGCCCATTACAGCCAGGCGCAAGCATTTCCCGAGGACCTGATCGATATTCCCGAAGGTGACGTGGCATTGCCACAGCCTTTGCCGCAAGCGGAGGTTGAAGTATGAACATCGACTGGTCGCAATTGATCACCAAAGCCATGAAAGAGGCAGCGGCTGCCGCAGCACGATTGACCGAAGCTCAAGCACTGCTCAAGAGCAAAAACGAGGTGGCTGCAGCGCAGGTCGCTCGCATTCAGGATCGGATCGACACCCTCGGTTACGGCATCGATCTGGGGGAGGCGACGTCTGAGGATGAGGCGGAACAGCAAGCACTGCTTGCCAACCTGAAACAGTGGAAAGCCTACAAGTTCAGCTTGGGCAAAGTGAGCACACAAGCTGCCTGGCCCGTGGCGCCAGAGTGGCCTGTCCAGCCCGATGTTCCGGTAATTGTGGTTGATCCGGTGCTGCCGCCGGGCTGACTGGCTTTCTGACAGCTACCTGATCGAGATCGTCTTGAACACCCATACCGCCGAGTGCGGTTTTTTTTCGCTTAAAAAAAGGACTGCACCATGCCATGGCTTAGAACAGGTTCGGTCAACGTCAGCAACAACTCGCCTGCAGTCATCGGTGTCGACGTTGATTTCGTCACCAACGTCCGGGTGGGCGATGCCTTCGTCGGACCTGATGGACGACAATATGAAGTCAGCAATATCGCCAGTCCGGTCTTGTTGTCGATCACCCCGGCTTACCAAGGCGCAACGGCAAACGACGCGTCCTATTCGATCATGCCGGTGCAGGGGTATCCCAAAGCACTGGCTGATGCATTCAACAACCTTAACGTTCAGTACGGCCCGAAGCTGGCAGCACTAGGTGATGCGAGTGGTTTCGATGTCCTGCCGCTGCGAAATGGCGGCACCGGAGGAACGGATCTTGTTTCTGCTCGCCAGGGCCTTGGCCTGGGTGCAGTCGCAACCGACACCATTGTGCCCATCGTACGTGGTGGCACCGGTGCGACGGATGCCGCGTCGGCGCGCCAGGCGCTTGGACTCGGTGCTGTGGCAACGGACGCTGTTGTACCGGTGGCACGAGGTGGCACGGGTGGCAACTCCCCGGCAACCGCTCGGTCGGGTCTCGGACTGGGCAGTGCCGCCGTTGCCGCGTTGGTCGGAGCGGTCAGCCAGGACAAAGGCGTTCCAACCGGAGCCGTCATTGAGCGCGGCGCCAATGCCAACGGTGAATACGTCAAGTTTGCCGACGGCACGTTGATTTGCACCCTCTGCAACACGGGCGGCGTAGTGTTTAACAACCCGTCCAACATGGGCTTCAACTGGTCTTATCCGATGCCCTTCGTGACGCTGGGATTTGTCATTGGGAATCTGGTTGGAGTATTGGGTGTGACAAGGGCGGTGACCAGCGTCAGCGCCTACAGCAGAGGGCTCGGTTTTGCCAGCATCTGCGCTTTCAGCCTTGGTCAGTTCGTACAAGGTGACGAGCTAATAGTCTCGTTTGACTGCTTCGCCATCGGCCGGTGGTTCTAAGCAAAACCCAGACTGAAAACTGCGGGCTGGGGTTCCTCGTTAAATCGGGTTGAGTACAGGCGCTGACCTGCGACCGCCCCCACTCGGTACTTCCTCATGAAAATGACCCCTCTGGTCACGCAATTGCGTGCTCAGTGCCCGACGCTGGGCAATCGGATCGCAGTAGGCATTGATGTTACGGCATTGCAAGCCGATGCCTCGCTGCAAACCCCGTGCGCCAGCATCACACCCCTGGCCGATCTGGCCAGCAACAGCACCACCCAAAACCTCACCACCCAACCGATCCGCGACCGCTTCGAAATCGTCCTGGCGCTTGACGCCACCGACGCTACAAAAGCGCTGGATCTGTTGCACGACCTGCGCGCCGAGTTGTGGCGCGCGCTGGTGGGGTTCAAGCCCGATTCCGACTACAGCGCCATCGTCTACGACGGCGGCGAACTGGTCTCGATCAACAGCAGCCGCGCCTTTTACCGGCTGCGCTTTTTTGCCGAGTTCCAGCTCGGTCGCAATCTGCCGAGTCAGCCTGCGGAGAGTTGGCACGAACGCGAACTGGACGGTTTGTCGTCCTTTACCGGGGCCACCGTGCGGGTCGATGCGATCGATCCGGCCGACCCCAACCTGAAACGCCCGGGCCCCGATGGGCGCGTGGAAATGACTTTCTCTGCAGAGGTAACCCCATGAGCAATCGCATCACCGTACTGCCGGCCGCTGGCCGCGTCGTACCTGACCCGGAGGCCGGCGATCTGCTGCCGCTGGAAGGCCGTGAAGTGCTGGACAGCGCCTGGTGGCGCCGACGTCTGGCCGACGGCGATATCACCCTCAAAACCGCACCAGCCAAACAAAAGGGAGCCAAATAATGGCGATCGGATTCAGCAACATCCCCGCGGACATTCGTGTACCGCTGTTCTATGCCGAAATGGACAACTCGGCCGCCAATAGCGCGAGCTCGACCCTGCGTCGTTTGATCGTCGCTCAGGTCAACGACAACATTGCCCCGACCGAAGTCGGCAAACTGGTGCTGGTCTCCAGCGTTGCGCTGGCCAAGAGCATCGGCGGCCAAGGCTCGATGCTCGCCTCGATGTACGAGACCTTCCGCAAGGCTGACCCGATCGGTGAGATCTGGTGCCTGCCGCTGCACAATACCGAAGGCGCGATCGCCAAAGGCGTGCTGACCCTGACCGGCACCGCGACCCAGGCTGGCGTGATGAATCTGTATGTCGGCGGCGTGCGTGTGCAAGCCACTGTGGTCAACGGTGCCACCGCTGCCCAAGCGGCCACCGCACTGGCGCAGAAAATCAACGCCACCGCCGACCTGCCGGTCAGCGCTGCCGCTGCCGAAGGTGTGGTCACCCTGAATGCCAAATGGACTGGCGACAGCGGCAACGACATCAGCCTGCAATTCAACCGCCTGGGCAAGAGCAACGGCGAAGAAACCCCGGCCGGCCTGACCTCGGCGATCACCGCCATGACCGGTGGCGCCGGTGTGCCGGATCAGGTCGCGGCGATTGCCGCACTGGGCGACGAGCCGTTCGAGTTCATCGCACTGCCATGGTCGGATCTGTCGACGCTCAATACCTGGCAAGCGGTCATGGATGACAGCACCGGTCGCTGGTCGTGGGCCAAGCAACTGTTTGGTCACGTCTACAGTGCCAAGCGCGGCACTGTCGGCACTCTGGTTGCTGCCGGCCAGGCACGCAACGACCAGCACATGACCATTCAGGCGCTGGAGCCGGGCGTTCCGCAACCGTTCTGGGTGCAAGCCGCCGCACTGGCTGCACGCACGGCGGTGTTCATCTCTGCCGACGCCAGCCGTCCGACTCAGAGCGGCAGCCTGCCGGGTGTCGATCCGGCACCGGCCAGCGAACGCTTCACGCTGACCGAGCGTCAGTCGCTGCTCAACTACGGCATCGCCACCGCGTACTACGAAGGCGGCTACGTGCGTATCCAGCGCTCGATCACCACCTACCAGAAAAACGCTTACGGTCAGGCCGACAACTCCTACCTGGACAGCGAAACCATGCACCAGTCGGCGTTCATCGTGCGCCGTCTGCAAAGCGTGATCACCAGCAAGTACGGCCGCCACAAACTGGCCTCCGACGGCACCCGTTTCGGCGCCGGCCAGCCAATCGTGACGCCTGCGACCATTCGCGGTGAACTGATCGCCCAGTACGCCAAGCTCGAACTGGAAGGCCACGTCGAGAATGCCGAGCTGTTCGCCGAGCACCTGATCGTCGAGCGCGACGTGCAGGACCCGAGCCGTGTGAACGTGCTGTTCCCACCGGATTACATCAACGGTCTGCGCGTGTTCGCACTGCTCAACCAGTTCCGTCTGCAGTACGACGACGCGGCTTGATAGCCGCGTTTGACGGCAAGTTTTCAGCCCACCTCGCGTGGGCTTTTCTATTCAAGGGAGTAACACCATGGGTCAACTGATTGCAGGCACCTGCTACGTCAAAGTCGACGGCGCACAACTGACCATCAATGGCGGCTGCGAAGCCCCGCTGATGGCGGTCAAACGCGAAACCGTCGTACCCGGTTTCTACAAGGAAACCGATATCGCGCCGTCGTTCAAAGTGACCGCGCTGCACACCGCCGACTTCCCGCTGAAGAAGCTGATTGAAGGCACCGACATCACCGTCACCTGCGAATTCAGCAACGGCAAAGTCTACGTACTGGCCGGCGCTTATCTGGTTGAAGAGCCAGTTTCCAAGGGCGATGACGCCACCATCGAACTGAAATTCGAAGGCATCAAGGGGGCCTGGCAATGAGCGGCGCCGTGAAGCTTCAGGTTGCGATCGAAGCTCACGGCGAGCCCCTGACCGAACTCGTCCTGCGCCGTCCGACGGTGCAGGAAGTGCGAGCGATCAAGGCGCTGCCGTACAAGATCGACAAGAGCGAAGAAGTCAGCCTCGACATGGACGTGGCGGCCAAATACATCGCCGTGTGCGCCGGCATTCCGCCGTCGTCGGTCAACCAGCTGGATCTGGCTGACCTCAATGCGCTGAGCTGGGCCGTTGCGAGTTTTTTCATGAGTGCGGCGTCGGCGCCATCACCGACCTGATCGCCGTCGCCTATGACCTGGCCTGGTTCTGGAAGGTTGACCCCGAACAGATGATGGCCAGGCCACTGGATGTGCTCCGCGAATCGCTGGAGCACGCGCAACGGATCAATGCGATGCAGCAGGTGCAATGATGGCGAATACGAATTTGAGCCTGATTCCGCAGACCTTTCCTGTCACGGTCAACATGCTCGTGGTGCTCAAGGGCGCCGAGAAGATGGAAGCCGAAATGAAAGGGCTGCGCGGCAAGGTCGCAGCATTCAAGAAAAGCATGGAAGACAGCGGCCTCGAGCCGCTGGACGTCGCCGGGTTCATCTCCGAAGGTGGCTTGCTCAAGCCGTTTCAGGACGGCATCAAGAAAGCCATCGAGGCGCAGGATGCGCTGGCGAAAAAGGTCGCGGCGAACAAAGGCCTGAAACTGCCGAAAGTGGTGCAGGGGGAAACCTCGGCCAACCTGGCAAAGTTCAACGAAGCGCTGGACAAGATCTCGTTGAACATTGGCAATGCGTTGTTGCCAGCGGTGAACGGTATCGTTACCGCAATCACGCCGGTGATCACCTCGATTGGCCAGTTTGTGGCGAACAATCCTTCTCTTGTCGAAGGGCTGGCGGCGGCAGCCGTCGCGTTCACGGTAGTCACCGTGGGTGCGATGGGGCTGGTCGGTGTATTGGGCATTCTGACGTCACCGATCGGTTTGATTGCCGCCGCGATTGCGGCCGCGGTGGCGATTATCGTGATCGGCGCGCGCTTGATCAGCAACAACTGGGGGGCGATCTCGGGCTTCTTCAGCCGGACCTGGCAATCGATCAGCGATGCGACCCGTCGCGGCATCGACGACGTGCGCAAAGGCTGGGATGAGATGGTCGCGGATGGCAGGCAACAGTTCGAGTCGATGCGTGCCACAGCTTCGCAGAAGTGGCAGGAGATGCGCGCTGACGCTATCGCTGGTGCCAGCCGTCTGGCGGCAGGAGCGTCCGAACGTCTGCACGCATTCGGCGCGTCCATCGAGCAGACCTGGGATTCTGCTCGCAGCTCCGTCGGCGCTTACTGGGACAGTGCAGCTGCCAGCACTGCGGCTGGATTGCAAAGCCTCAAGGCCCGGTTGTACACCTCGCCACTGGAGAAGATGAGCGCACTCTGGGACTCGGCCGATGAGTCCGTCACCGGTTACTGGAATCGTAGCTATGCAGCGACGCAGTCCGGTTGGGAATCGGTCAAGTCGACGTTTGACGGCACGCTGACAGCAAAAATGTCAGGCGCATGGGATGCCGCACAAAGCGCGGTCTTCACGGCCATCGACGATATGAGCAACAGGGTTGCAACCGGTTGGTCGAACATCACATCGCTGTTCGACGGCACGCTGGCAACCAACATGTCGACGGTCTGGGGTTCTGCGCAAAGCACGGTTTTCGATGCGGTTGGCAGCATGCACAGCATTGCGGCGAGTGGTTGGGAGCAACTCAAATCGACGTTCGCCTGGTCTCCGACCGCGATGGTCGAAAGCGCCTGGCAACCCTTGGCACCGGTTTTTTCAGCGCTGTGGGACGTTCTTCGCGCGGGTGCCCAGCCATTGAAGAGCGAGTTTCAGAACTTGTTCGGCAACGCTCCCGTGGAAGCGGTCATGGCGAAATGGAATGGCGTCACGGAATATTTTTCCGGTTTGTGGGCAACGCTGAACACCGACGCACAATCGGTGAAAGCAACCTTGGGTGATCTGTTCAGTCAGTCGCCGCTGGAATCCATCCAGGAGAAGTGGCAGCCCGTTCTCGTCTGGTTCGGTGATATGTCGACAAGACTCCAAGGTATTTTCGCACAGGTCAAAGAACTGCTCGGCGGCAATGTCTCCGGGTTCTTCGCCACGATCACCGGCACCAGCGCTGCGGTGCCTGCCGGGGCGCCAGGAATGAGCAGCACACTGCCGCAAACCTCTGGCGCGCTGATTCAACAAAGTGCAATCAACAACCGCACGCAGCTCGAAGGCGGCCTGACCGTACGCTTCGAAAATGCGCCGGCCGGGTTGCGCACCGATCAACCACAAAGCAATCAACCGGGCCTGGCGCTGTCTTCGCGCATCGGCTATCGCTCGTTGTCGATGGGAGGTTCCAATGAACTGGCGTGACCGTTTGTTGCCGGCATCCTTTCGCGGTGTCGGGTTTTGGATCGATCAGGCGAAAACCCCGGTCGGTCGCAAAGGCCAGTTGCACGAGTATCCGCAACGTGACCTGCCGTATTTCGAGGACCTCGGCCAGCAGGCAAGGATTCACGATGTCACGGCATTCATCATCGGCGCGGATTGCCTGGAACAGCGCGACAAGCTGCTCAAGGCATTGGAGGCGGGCAGTGGTGAACTGGTGCATCCGTGGCTCGGGCGCCTGCAAGTCAAGGTCGGCGAATGCGACATGACCCACACCCGCCAGGACGGCGGGTTGGTGACCTTTACCCTGAAGTTCTATCCAGACCAACCGTTGCCGTTCCCGACTGCCACCGTCAGCACACAGAAAGTGTTGCTGGCCAAGGCCGACACGCTGTTGGGGTCTGCGGTGGCGCGTTTCGAACAGGCGATGACCTTGATCAAGGCTGCGCGGATCGGCATTGCCAATCTGCGCAACAGCCTGACCGGAGTCTATGAGGTGATCAAAGAGCAGCTCAAACCGCTGATCGAGCAGTACCGGCAGATCACCGAACTGGTCAAGGCAGTGAAGGAGTTGCCCAAGGAGGTGGCGGCTGAGTTCAAAGGTTTGCTCGGCGATATCAAAGAGCTCAAGGAATTCGCGAAGGAGGGCTACCGTGGGGTGATTGCCGACGTGTCCCAACAACTCGAAGCGATTCGCAAGGCGGATGCGCCGAAGATCACCACCGGCAAGGACACCAACGCCGCGGCACAAGCCATGGCCGATCTGGTCCAGGACACGCTGATCGTGAAAGCGGCGCAGTGGATCGCATCCATGCCGGTGGCCACCAAACCGGTGAAATTGCCGTCGACACCTTCCGTCGATCAGCAGGCGAACCAGCCGATCAATCGTCCGGACGTGCCCGCCATCGATGATGTGCAGGCGATTCAGAAGACGCTGATCGAGACCCTGAATCTGGTGAAGACCAAGGCCGGCCCTGCGCACCACCAACTGATCAGTGATCTGCAGGATGCGGCGGTCGCGCACCTCAAGTCGGTCGCATCGTCCGGTGTGCGCCTGGTGACTAAAACCATCCAGGAAAGCGCTCCGGCGGTGGTAGTGGCCTACAAGTATCTGGGCGATGCCACACGGGTCACTGAAATCACTCAGCGCAACGGGATGAACCATCCAGGTTTCTCGCCCAACGATGTGAAAGTCTCCGGGGAGTGAACCATGAGCGAAATGGACAATCGCGTCACGCTGACGGTCAACAACATGGAATACGGCGGCTGGAAAAGCGTGGAAATCACCGCTGATCTGGAGCGCCAGTTTCGCACCTTCAAACTCGACATCACCTGGCAATGGCCGGGGCAGACTGTCGCCAAACCGATCAAGCCCGGTGACCCGTGCGAAGTGCGAATCGGCAAGGATCTGCTGCTCACCGGTTACGTGTTCAAAGCCCCGATCAGGTATGACGGGCGGCAGATCAGCCTGACTATCGAGGGCAGTTCCAAGACTCAGGATCTGGTCGATTGCGCCGCCAGAAACCAGCCGAACCAGTGGCAGGAGCAACCCCTGTTGAGCATCGTTCAGGCGCTGGCGATGGAGTACGGGCTGATGGTGGTCAATGAAATCCCCGAGACTGCAAGGCTGACCAAGCACACGATCGTGCCGGGTGAAACGGTGTTCCAGTCGATCGACCGGTTGCTCTCGTTGCTGCGGGTGTTTTCCACCGATGACGAACAGGGCCGGCTGGTGCTGGCCAAACCCGGCAGCGGTGGTCGGGCCAGCGATGCGCTGGAACTGGGCAAGAATATTTTGTCCGCCAGCGCGTCGATGGATTACAGCCAGGTGTTCTCCGAATACCGGGTGATCGGCCAGCAAAAAGGTTCGGATACCAAAAGCGGCGCGGCGGCCAGCGAAGTCGAATCCACAGCGGCGGACCTGACCTTCAAGCGTCGGCGCACCACGGTGATCAACGAGGGCACGCAACTGACCTTTGAGTTGGCGCAGCAGCGAGCCCAATGGGAAAGCGCGACCCGCATGGGCCGAGCGCAGACCACCACTTATCAGGTGCAGGGCTGGCGTCAGTCCAACGGCGATTTGTGGCGCCACAACACGCTGGTGCGGGTCAAGGATCCGGTGCTGGAGTTTGACGGCGACATGCTGATTTCCAAAGTCACTTATTCGCTGTCGGCACAAGGCTCGGTGACCACACTGCAAGTGGCGCCGCCGCATACCTTCGATCCTGATCCAACACCCCCGAAAAAAACCTGAGCCTGACTCCGGACCCTGTGGGAGCGAGCCTGCTCGCGAAAGCGCTGGCAGCTTCAACATCACATTGCCTGACCCAGCGCATTCGCGAGCAGGCTCGCTCCCACAGTGGATCGCGTGATGCCTACCTCTTGAGGACAATTCATGAGCCTACTGACACGCCTGCTGGCGCGCGGCACTGTCGTGCTCGCCAATTCGGCATCCAAGCTGCAATCGCTGCAAATGCGCCTCACCGCCGGTGAAGTGAACGATGATCTCGAACACTTCGAACCCTACGGTTTTACCAGCCATCCGTTGGCCGGCGCCGAAGGTGTCGTCACCTTCATCGGCGGCGACCGTTCCCACGCCATCGCTCTGGTCATCGCCGACCGCCGCTATCGCCTGCAATCGCTGGCGTCGGGCGAAGTGGCGATCTACACCGACGAGGGCGACAGGATTCACTTCAAGCGCGGGCGGATCATCGATATCGAAACCGCCACGCTGAACATCCGCGCCAGCAGCGCGGTGAACTTCGATACGCCAGTGATCAACCAGACCGGCAAGATCGTGTCCACCGGTGATCAGTTGGCCGGCGGCATCAGCCAGATCAAACACGTGCACGTCGGTGTGCAGGCCGGCAGCGGCCAGACCGGCGCGCCGGCAGGAGGCAAGTGATGCTGAGCCCGAACCTCCACGCTGCACTGACCCGCTCTGTACTGATCAGCCTGTTCACCTGGCGCCGCGCCGCCGATGACGACGCCCTCGACGACGACGAACGTTTCGGCTGGTGGGGCGACACCTTTCCCACCGTCGCCGACGATCGCATCGGTTCGCGGCTGTGGCTGTTGCGCCGGGTCAAGCTGACTCGACAAACGCAGATGGACGCCGAGTTCTACGCCCGCGAAGCCTTGCAGTGGCTGATCGACGACGGCCACTGCAGCGCCATCGACATCATCAGCGAACGCCTCGACGCCCAGCGCCTGAACCTGCGCACGGTCCTGACTCTGGCCGACGGCGAACGTCTGGACATCAACCCCGATAACAGTTGGCAGGTGATCTATGCCGTTTGAAACCCCTTCGCTGCCGGTGCTGATCAAGCGCACCCAAAGCGACCTGGCCGGCGATTCGCTGCGCCAGTCCGATGCGCAAGTGCTGGCCCGTACCCTCGGTGGTGCGGCTTATGGTCTGTACGGTTATCTCGACTGGATTGCCGAGCAGATTCTGCCGGACAAGGCCGATGAGTCGACCTTGGAACGCATTGCCGCTCTGCGTCTGAACCAACCGCGCAAACCCGCGCAAGTGGCCACCGGCAGCGTCAGTTTTACCGCCACTGCCGGCGCGGTGCTCGACGCCGATACGCTGCTGCAAACCAATGACGGCCGCACCTACAAAGTCACCGCCGCGCGCACCACCGTCAATGGCAGCAACACCACCACGATCGCCGCGCTGGATGCCGGCAGTCTGGGCAATGCCGACGCCGGGCTGGCGCTGACACCGGTGCAGCCGATTGCCGGTGTGATCGGCAACAGTTTTGTGGTGCTGGCGCCGGGACTCAGCGGCGGTGTGGCGCGGGAAAGTCTGGAGTCGCTGCGTTCGCGGGTGATCCGTTCCTACCGCGTGATTCCCCATGGTGGCTCGGCCAGTGACTACGAAACCTGGGCGCTGGAAGTGCCCGGCGTGACGCGCGCCTGGTGCCGTGGTGGCTTACTCGGCCCAGGCACCGTCGGCGTGTACATCATGCGTGACGACGATCCGCAACCGGTGCCGAACGACGAGCAACTGGCCGAGGTGCAGGCCTATATCGAACCGTTGCGTCCGGTGACGGCTGAAGTGCATGTGCGTCCGCCGATTCAGGTGCCCGTGACCTATCGCCTGAAGTTGACCCCCGACACCAGCGCCGTACGCGCGGCGGTCGAAACCCAATTGCGCGACTTGCACAACCGTGAGGCTGACCTCGGCGAGGATCTGCTGATCAGCCATATTCGCGAAGCGATCAGCAGCGCAGCGGGTGAAACCGACCACGTACTGACGGCCCCCGTCGCCAACGTTTCGGCCAACGACAGCGAACTGCTGACCTTCGGAGGTTGCGTATGGGGGGCATAAGAACCGCCGCGCAATATCAGGCGCAACTGCGCGCCTTGCTACCCAGTGGCCCGGCATGGGATCCGGAGCGCGTGCCGGAGCTGGAAGAAGTGCTGCAAGGCGTCGCCGTCGAACTGGCACGCCTCGATGCGCGTGCTGCCGACCTGCTCAACGAAATGGACCCGGCCGGCGTCAGCGAACTGGTGCCGGATTGGGAGCGGGTGATGAACCTGCCCGACCCGTGCCTGGGCGCGACGCCGCTGTTCGACGACCGCCGCCTCGCCGTACGCCGGCGCTTGCTCGCGGTCGGCAGCCAGGCCGTCGGCTACTACCTCGACATCGCCAAAAGCCAGGGCTACCCCAACGCCACCATCACCGAACTCGAAGCCCCGCGCATGGGCCGTTCGCGTTTCGGCTCGGCGCACTGGGGCACGTGGGAGGCGCAGTTTATGTGGACGCTTAACACCGGCGGGCGCCTGTTGCTCGGTCGACGTTACGGCGCGAGCTATTGGGGTGAGCGTTTCGGCGTCAACCCGGGTTCGGCGCTGGAATGCCTGATCCACCGCAGTGCCCCGGCGCACACCAAGGTGCATATCAATTATGACTAGGGAGGAATGACGGGATGGATTATCCGAAAAGTGTGCCCAGTTCGGGGCTGGTGAATGGCAAGTTTGTTGATGAAAACCCATTGATGGGCACGCCGGGATCGCTGATTCCGGCGCGGTGGGGCAACAGCGTCACCGATGAAATCATCAACGCGATCACTGCTGCCGGTCTCGTCCCCGACGAGGGCGACAGTACGCAACTCAGAGCGGCGATTTCGGCAATTGTCGAAAAGAACAAAAGTGATTCTCTGGCAACCAAGGATGAAGCAGAGGCGGGCACAAGCAGCAGTCGCCTGATGACCCCGCAGCGGGTGTTTCAAGCGATCGAAAAGAAAGTGGTGCAAGCCACGGAAGCTGTTTTTGGCTGGGCGCGGATCGCGACTCAAACCCAGGTCAACGCAGGGACTGATGACACCACCATCGTCACACCGAAAAAGCTCTGGTTTGGTGTTTCCTACAGCATTGGCGCGAACGGCTATATCGCTTTTCCGAGCTGGCTGGGCGGCTTCATGATCCAGTGGGTCGTGATCACCATCGCTACAGATAAAACCTATGTTGCAAAACCCTGGCCGGTGGCTTTCAAGACCCAGTGCGCCGCTACCTGGGCAAGTTACTCGCACAGCGGCAACGCACCCTTTTTCGATATCGTCACTCCACCTTTGGTGACCTACTTTGATCCCAGCCAGGTTCAAGTCTTGAGCAATTCCGGTGGCTCCGGTTTTGTCACTGTCCTGGGGGTGGGGAACTGACATGAAACGTTTCTATAGCCGCACCACCGGCAACACCTATTTGTCGGGTTATCACACCAGCCTTCCGGACGATGCCGTTGAAATCGACGAGGCGCGCTATGAGTCGGTCATCGCAAACCCAGTAGCGGGTACCGAGCGATCTCATGACGATCACGGTCTGCCGATCCTGGTCGAGTTGACAGCTCTTTCTGATGAGCAAACTTCGGCCGAAGCCAAGGCGTGGCGCGATCAGGAATTCAACCGGGTTGCCTGGTTGCGCGATCGCCACCGTGACGAAGTGGAGCTGATGAAGGCCACCACGCTGTCCGACGCTGAATACCTGACGCTGCTGACTTACCTGCAGGCGCTGCGCAAGTGGCCCCAGGCGAAGAAATTTCCCGCTAAACGCTCTCGACCGAAAAAGCCTGCCTGGATGACTGCCGAGTGACTGGATGCTGCGTTGTCGGCATCGCCCATCAATGTTCCAGGTATAGGAAAACCAATTATGGATTATCCCAAAAGCGTCCCCAGCGTCGGTCTGGTCGATGGCCGCTTCGTCGATGAAAACCCGGTGGCGGGTACGCCGGGGTCGTTGATTCCGGCGGTGTGGGGCAACAGTGTGACTCAGGAAATTCTGAGTGTGATTACAGCGGGTGGGTTGGTGGCCTCAGAGGCGGACACCACTCAGTTGTTCAAGGCGATTCAGTCGATTGTCGGCAGCACGAGTCCGATGCGTTCGGTCATCACCCGATTGGCCGCGTCGAAAACCCTGACTGATGCCGAACTCGGCCTCGTCCTGATCGATGGCAGCCCCGGCCCGGTGACCTTGCTGCTACCACCGGCCAACGTCGCACTCGGTGTGCGTGATGTGATTGTTCGGCGGGTGGACAACAGCGGCAACCGCATGGTCATCCAGGCATCGGGCACGGATCGCATCCGCTTTCATACGCATCTGGCGGCCAGCGGTTATCCATTTTTCGTGTTGATGGGCGGCGGAGACTGGTGGCATTTGCGCAGTGATGGGGCCGGGAGTTGGTGGCCGGTCGGACGCTTCGACAATACCCCGCTTGGCCGGCCGTTTTTCGAGACAACCATCATGCTCAGCCCCGGCGGATACGGTGCGCTTAATGGCACCGTCATGAAACGCGCGGAATGGCCGTGGCTGTGGGATCACGCCCAGCAATCAGGCATGTTGGGCGCTGAAGCCTTTCGGGCGAGCACTGAGGGCAAATGGACCACCGGTGACGGTGCAACGACGTTTCGCGGTCCTGATGGGCGAGGGGAATTCCTTCGGGTTCTGGATGAAGGTCGTGGTGTGGATACCGGACGCGGGATGGGTACTTTTCAGACTGGATCGACGCACTCGTATGCGATGGGGGCGAATGGTGGCGGCGCCGTCGGGTCGCGCTGGACGGACAGCCTGACGGCAGTGGGGGCGGATACTCGAGAGGAGCCTCAATACGTTTCGGGGTTGAGCAATGGCGGTCCGATTTATCCAGTGGGTACCAATTATCAAATGGACCCGTCAGCGACTCTGCTCTACGCCTTCAAATCCCGCCCGCGCAACATGGCCTATCCCGGTCGCATCAAACTCATCTGAGGCGCTTTATGTTCAATTATCTATTTGATGGTTCGGGCGCTCTTTCCGGGCCTGTCGAGTTCATTGCCACGCCAGGCATCGGCGTTCAGTTGCCCGGTAATGCCGTTGAGCTGGCCTACGAGTTGCCCGAGCCGGAAGCCGGTCGCAGCTGGGCGCTGATCAACGGTGTACCCCGTGAAGTGATTGACCGCCGCGGTGTGGTTTATCGCAAGGACGGCGGTGCCCAACAGATCTGGACCGAGCTGGGAGAGTTGCCAGACACCCTGACCGCACAGCCGTGGCCAGGGGAGTTCCATGTCTGGCGCGACAACGCCTGGGTACAGGATGAGCAGGCTCGCTTGGTGAGCGTAAGACAGCAATGCCTCGATCAGCGCGACGTACTGCTACGCGATGCCGTACTGCGCATCGCACCCCTGCAATACGCCGAAGACATTGGCGATGCCAGCCATGACGAACAACTGCTGCTGATCGAGTGGAAGCTCTACAGCGTCGAGCTGAACCGCATCGAAAAACAGGCCGGTTTCCCCGATGAAATTACCTGGCCGGTCGCACCCGGCGCAACCGTAGCCAACTGATTTCAGCACAGGAAGCAGTGCAATGGATTATCCAAAAACTATCCCCGGCGTGGGACTGGTCAACGGCGGCTTCGTCGATGAAAACCCGCTCGCCGGAACACCGGGATCGTTGATTCCGGCGGCGTGGGGCAACAGTGTCACGCAGGAAATTCTCAATGCGATCAAGGCCGCCGGATTGACACCGGATGAAGCCAGAACCGATCAGCTGGCCAGCGCAATCGGTGCACTGGTCGACTTCAGCAAACTGAAAAATACCCCAACCACGTTGGCCGGTTATGGCATCACCGATGCGGTGGGGCGGTTGCTGGCAGTCAGGCAGTTCGAATCCGTCGGTATCACGCTTTACAAACCCCATCCCCGAGCGAAACGCATACGTGTGCGCTTGGTCGGCGCGGGTGGTTCCGGTGGTGGCTGTGAACCTGTCCCCGCCAATAATCACCGTATTGGTGGTGGCGGTGGTTCCGGCGCCTATGCGGAGAGTCTCTACGACGTGACCGCGCAAATGCTGGCTGGCGTGCCTGTGTCTTTGGGGGCGGGCGGCGCTGCAGTCAATACGACCGGGATGACCGGGGGCGGTGCTTCCTTCGGCACCTATATGAGCGCCGCTGGCGGTGCAGGCGGGCAAATCCTTTCATTCCCGGTGACAGCAACGACGGTCGGTTTCGTCATGGGCGGTGCTGGCGGTCAAATCGTCACGGGTGGTGGTCTTGCCAACGCTCGTGGCAGCCCTGGTGAGTTCGCGATGTACAACTTCAATTGGGGTGTCGTTTCCGGCGCTGGGGCTGCCAGCCCGTTTGACGGTGGTGGCACACGTGTAGGCGTCAATGGAAATGGCATCTCCGGCGGGCGAGGCTCCGGTGGCAGCGGATCCTGTTCGGTCAATGCGTCCGCTTCAGTCGTCAGCGGCGCCGGCGGCCACGCCTTCTGTGAAATCTGGGAGTACGAGTAATGGCCGTTTATGCACGGATCGAGAATGGCGTGGTCGTCGAGCGGATCGACACCGGTGACTACGCAATCAGCCAACTGTTTGCGCCGTCTTTTGTGGCGTCGATGGTGCGAGTTCCGGATGGTCAGGCGGTCGAAATCGGCGCGCCGATCAGTGAGTTGCCGACAGCTGCCGACCCACTGCCCGCGCAGCAAAGTCCGGTGATCCTCCTGGCGCCGGTTGCTGCAGATCAAACGCCTGCGGCAGCGGAACGTAGCTGGCGTCAGGCATCCCTTTCAGCGACCGAATGGCTGGTCACTCGCCATCGCGATGAGCAGGAACTGGGGCGTGGAACCTTGCTCAAGGCTGCGCAATACCTGGAACTGCTCGAGTACCGACAAGCGCTACGCGACTGGCCTGATTCCAGCCATTTTCCGGGAGTGGTTTCCCGGCCGTCAGTGCCGCTTTGGCTGGCCAGCGCGATTGGCTAAGGCCTGCGCGCCCACTGTATTTCAATCAAGGAGATGAACATTGGACTATCCCAAGAGTGTGCCCAGTGTCGGACTGGTCAACGGCCAGTTTGTCGATGAGGACCCAATTGCCGGAAAACCCGGTTCGCTGATCCCGGCGACATGGGGCAACAGCGTCACGCAAGAAATTCTCAACGTTGTTCAAGCTGCCGGTCTGACGCCGAACGAGTCGTCAAACAATCAGTTGCTGGGGGCGCTGCGCAGCCCGGCATTGTTCATGACAGCGCCTCAGTTTGATGGCGGGCGCTCGGCAGCAACGTCCGAGTTTGTGCAGCGGGCGCTGGGCAGCTACGCAAGTGCTCGCGGTATATTCGCCGCCACCCAATTGACCCAGGCCGACGTTGGCTGTTCGATCGGTCTCGGTGGTAACGCGACGTATACCGTGACGCTTCCGGATGCCGCTGCGGTGCCGAGCGGTGCCACGATCAGCCTGCATTGCCGTAACAGCGCTCCCGTCACCGTGGCCAGTAAAACCGGCACACAGATCAGCCCGCAAGGTGCTTATCTGGCGTCGATCGTTTTGAACAATGGTGAGAGTGCGAACTTTGTCAGAGAGTCTGGAGTGTGGGTGGTGTATGGCACCGCTGCGCTCAAGTACTCCGTCAATTACGCCGCACAGTTCGCCACAGCGGGATATCAAAAGTTTCCCAGCGGTTTGATCCTGCAGTGGGTAACGGGGGGCTCCGATGCGAATGGCAACATGACGGTGTCGTTGCCGATCAGGTTTCCCAATGCTGTCGTCGGCGGTGTTGCCAATGAAGGCTACCCGTCAGGTTGGGGGGCCTCCAACGTCACCGTTTGGGCATTTGACGGCGCGAACTCCACGACAACGACAGTGGTGGCTCGGGTCCGAAGTGTCCAGGCTTCAAGTGTCAAGGTTGATTCGGGCATTTCGGGTCGCATTCTGGTTTGGGGGTACTGACCATGACTATTTATTTCTATGCGCAAAGCCTCGGTTTTGACCGGGTCGAAAGCGCACTTCCCGAACTGCCTGAAGGGGCGGTGGAAATCACCCAGGCGCAATACTCCGAACTGTTTGCCGGCCAGGCGAGCGGCAAAATCATCAGCGCCAGTGCCAGTGGTCAGCCCGTTTTGACCGACCCCGTCGTTTCTCCTGAAACGCTTGCCAGCCACGAGCGCGCATGGCGCAACCGCGTTCTGCAAAACACCCAGTGGCTGGTGTTTCGTGATGCCGAAGAACTGGAAGTGGGCGAGGGTACGACTTTGCGCTCCGAGGAATTCAAACAACTATTGGCGTATCGGCAGGCACTGCGTGATTGGCCGATTGATCCGGACTTCCCGAATTTACTTTCCCGACCAGTTGAGCCTGACTGGCTGGAAGGCTTGCTTCGGACAGCCAGTTGAGGAACTAACGTGGACTATCCAAAAAGCGTTCCCAGCGTCGGGCTGGTGAATGGCAAATTCGTCAATGAAGACGTCGTCGCGGGATTGCCCGGATCGTTGATCCCGGCGACATGGGGTAACGGTGTCACCGATGAATTGTTGAACGTCGTCAGATCTGCGGGTCTTGAACCCAATGAAACCGATGCGACGCAGCTGTTGCAGGCGCTGAAAAAAATCAGTCAGGCCGGTGAAGACAAGCATGCGATCGATATCGGCGCCGCCAATCTGTACATGGCCAACTACGTGCCGGCCATCAGTACGTTGAAGGACGGTCTGGCGCTGCGCTTTACTGCTGGTAATGCCAACACTGGAGCGAGCACATTCGCGCCGAATGGCTTGCTGCCCAAGCCGTTATTGAGCCTTGGGCTGAGTGCGTTGCGGCCAGAGGAGATTGTCGCCAGCAGCCTGTGTTCGGTGATGTACAGCGCTGCACTGGACAGTTGGGTGCTGGTGTATGCCAGCGGCGGTAATGCTGTAAGCGGCCGGTTGTTGGGAGTGAAGACGTTTACCGCATCCGGCACCTATGAGCCGACAACCGGGATGAAGCATGTTCTGGTCAAGGTGGTGGCCGGCGGTGGCGGAAGTGCGGGAGTCGGTGCGACCACAACCTCCCAGTATGCAACCGTGGGTGGCGGCGCATCCGGAAGTTATGCTGAAGCATGGCTGTCTTCCGACACGATTGGTTCTCGTCAGGTCGTCACGGTGGGGGCTGGCGGAAGCGCGGGACTGGCAGCGGCGAATGCCGGAGGTGGTGGTACCAGTTCTTTCGGTTCGCTGGTTTCTGCTGCCGGTGGTGGAGGGTCGCCGTGGATTGGATTTGTCGCGAATCAGGGCATGGGGCTTTATACCGGAGGCTATCCCGGTCAGACGGCCAGTGGAGGCAACATCGTCAATAGCGCGGGAAATGCAGGCACCCCCGGAATATCTGTCAACGGCTCGACCCTTGCTGGGCACGGTGGCAGCTCGCCGTTGGGCGGAGGCGGTTTTGGCAACAGCGCAGCAGGCTCTCTGGCCGCACCAGGTTCCGGTTTCGGTTCCGGTGCGGGAGGAATCGCCAACGCCCCCAATCAACCTGGCAGACCAGGTGGCACAGGTGCTTCAGGCGCCGTGATCATCTTCGAGTACGCCTGATGAAAACCTACGCACGCATCACCCACAACACCGTGGTCGAACTGTTCTCGACCAACGGAAACATGGCCGAAATGTTTCATCCGGATCTGCTCTGGGTCGACATCACTGAAATCACTCCGGCACCGCAAATCGACTGGACTGCCAATTTCGGCACACTCGGTTGGATGTTCACATCCCCCGAAGAACTTGCGCCGGAGAACTCACTGAAAACTCTGGCAAGAAAATGGTTCACAGGTGTTGGCCGTCAATCGTGATTCAATCGGGGGCAATATCCAGGGAGGATCAAGCATTATGCAAATAACTGAAAACAACCTTATCGACATCATGCCCAACGCCCGCTCCCAAGCGGGCGTTTTTGTTTCTGCACTCAACAGTGCCATGGCTCGGCGGCGTATCGACACGCCTAAACGTATTGCTGCGTTCCTTGCACAAGTCGGCCATGAGTCGGGGCAGTTGCGCTATGTGCGCGAACTGGGCAACAACCAATACCTGAGCAAATACGACACCGGTACGTTGGCCTTGCGTTTGGGCAATACACCGGAGGCCGATGGCGACGGGCAAAAATACCGAGGGCGCGGGTTGATCCAGATTACTGGCCGTTCGAATTATCGCCAGTGCAGCCTCGGTCTGTTCGGCGATGAGCGTCTGCTGTCGTTGCCCGAGCTGCTCGAGCAACCGCAATGGGCGGCCGAGTCCGCGGCATGGTTCTGGGAGCAGAACGGCTTGAATGAACTGGCCGATCGCGATCAGTTCAACAGCATCACCCGGCGCATCAACGGCGGGTTGAACGGGTTGCAGGACCGCCTGGAAATCTGGGCGCGGGCGAGGGCGGTGCTATGCCAATCCCTTGGCGAATGATCGGCATCCTGATGCTGGCCGCTGGTGCTTTTGCCGCGGCCTGGCAGTTTCAGGACTGGCGCTACGGCCGGCAATTGGCGGAGCAGGCACGGTTAAACGCCGAAGTCCTCAATCAACAGAATGTTGCTGCTGCCTCAGCGCAACAGGCTGAGCAGGATAAACGCCTGGCGCTGGAGCAACGACTCGCCGCCAGTGAACAAACCCACTACCGAGCGCTGAGCGATGCCCAACGTGATCAGGATCGCCTGCGCGATCGTCTTGCCACTGCTGATGTGCGCCTGTCAGTCCTTCTCGACGCCAGCGACGTTGCCCCAGGCTGCAACATGCCAGCCACCGCCGGCCCCGGCGGCGTGGATCATGCAGCCGTACGCGCCCGACTTGACCCGGCGCATGCTCAACGAATTATCGCCATCACCGACACCGGCGACCGTGGACTGATTGCCTTGCAGGCATGCCAGGCCTATGTCAGAGCGCTGGCGCCTGAACATTTTGAATGAGTCTGTGTATTGAAAGCGCAACCGGCTCGTGTACGGTGGAGGCATTCCACACGATCCGGAGCATTCCGTGAAAGAGATCACTCAACTGGCCGCCGAACTGGGCCGACGTCTTCAATTGCTCAATGCCCACGTCACCACCGCTGAGTCGTGTACCGGTGGCGGGATTGCCGAAGCCATCACACGGATTCCCGGCAGTTCGGCGTGGTTCGAGGCGGGCTATGTGACGTATTCCAACCGGCAGAAAACCCAGCAACTGAATGTGCCGGCCGAGTTGTTCGAAACGGTGGGCGCGGTCAGTCGCGAGGTGGTCGAGGCGATGGTGCGTGGTGCCCAGGACAAAAGCCTGGCGCGATTTGCCGTGGCTGTCAGCGGTGTGGCCGGGCCGGACGGTGGTTCACCGAACAAACCGGTCGGCACTGTATGGCTGGCCTGGGGTGTTGGCGAAACGGTCACCAGTGAAGTTCAGCACTTTCCCGGTAACCGCGATGATGTCCGCCGACAAACGGTGAAGGCCGCGCTAGAGGGGCTTCTGCGACTAGCGGCACGAGAAATCGAAAATCAGGGGTAGGCGATCCGCGAACGCTGTGGAATAATACTGGCTACTTATACAGGTGTTGGCCGTCAGGCCTTATTGATTACGTGAGGACTTTAATGGACGACAACAAGAAGAAAGCCTTGGCTGCGGCCCTGGGTCAGATCGAACGTCAATTCGGCAAGGGTGCCGTAATGCGTATGGGCGATCAGGACCGTCAGGCGATCCCGGCTATCTCGACTGGCTCTCTGGGTCTGGACATCGCGCTCGGCATTGGCGGCCTGCCAAAAGGCCGTATCGTTGAAATCTACGGTCCTGAATCCTCCGGTAAAACCACGCTGACCTTGTCCGTGATCGCCCAGGCGCAAAAAGCCGGCGCGACCTGCGCATTCGTCGACGCCGAACACGCCCTCGACCCAGAGTACGCCGGCAAACTGGGCGTCAACGTCGACGACCTGCTGGTGTCCCAGCCGGACACCGGCGAACAGGCGCTGGAAATCACCGACATGCTGGTGCGTTCCAACGCGGTTGACGTGATCATCGTCGACTCCGTGGCAGCTCTGGTACCAAAGGCTGAAATCGAAGGCGAAATGGGTGACATGCACGTGGGCCTGCAAGCCCGTCTGATGTCCCAGGCGCTGCGTAAAATCACCGGTAACATCAAGAACGCCAACTGCCTTGTGATCTTCATCAACCAGATCCGCATGAAGATCGGCGTGATGTTCGGCAGCCCGGAAACCACCACCGGTGGTAACGCGCTGAAGTTCTACGCCTCGGTTCGTCTCGACATCCGCCGTACCGGCGCGGTGAAGGAAGGCGACGAAGTGGTCGGCAGCGAAACCCGCGTCAAGGTTGTGAAGAACAAGGTCGCTTCGCCGTTCCGTCAGGCCGAGTTCCAGATTCTTTACGGCAAAGGCATCTACCTCAACGGCGAGATGATCGACCTGGGCGTGCTGCACGGTTTCGTCGAGAAGTCCGGCGCCTGGTATGCCTACGAAGGCACCAAGATCGGTCAGGGCAAGGCCAACTCGGCCAAGTTCCTGGCGGACAACCCGGAAATCGCCGCGAAGCTCGAGAAGCAACTGCGTGACAAGCTGCTGACGCCGGCAGTGATCGACTCCAAGGCTTCTGCAGTCAAAGAGACTGAAGACGACCTGGCCGACGCTGATATCTGATTGCAGCGATGACCACCGCCGTACTCGATACCCTCGTCGCTGTGCGGCGAACCGCCATGGACCTGCTCGCACGCCGCGAGCACGGTCGAGTCGAGCTGACGCGCAAACTGCGTCAGCGCGGCGCCGAGGCGGATATGATCGAAACAGCCCTCGACCGTTTAACGGAAGAGGGGCTGCTTTCCGAAGCCCGTTACCTTGAAAGCTTTGTTTCCTACCGTGCCCGTTCCGGCTACGGCCCTCTGCGGATTCGCGAAGAGCTGAGCCAGCGCGGTTTGCAACGCGCCGATATTGAACTCGCCCTGCGCGAAAGCGGTATCAGTTGGCAGGAACAACTTCAGGAAACGTGGCGCCGGAAGTTCTCCGGGCATTTACCGATTGATGCGAAGGAACGGGCCAAACAAGGCCGATTTCTGGCGTATCGGGGGTTTTCGATGGAGATGATCAACCGCTTGTTCAGCGGTCGAGGCATGGACGATTAAAACGATTCAATAAAAACGGCCCGCTATGAAAATAGCGGGCCGTTTTTTTTTGCCCTCAAATTACCTTTGAGGGTTCGCGCGAACGTTGCGCTGTTTGCGGTTTTGAATCAGCCCAGTTTTCCGGCAGGTTGATGTAGTCGATCAACTCCCTCAGACGCCCATGAGTGCGGGCATTGAAGGCAAAGGCCAGTCGCACCAGATGGCTGTACTGCGCTTCATCCTGCTCCTCACCGCTGTAGGCGTGTTGATGAAACTGGTCGCTCAGGCACAGATCGGCAAAGGCCTCCTGCATATGTTCCAGCGCTTGATCGCTGAGCTTGTGATGCATACGAATCACGAATTGCCGCTTGAGCCAGCGGCTGGAGTGGAAGTTGCCGTAGAACTGGTTGATCTGTTCCACCGCTTCCTCAACGGTATAAACCAGACGCATCAGCTTCATGTCAGTCGGCAGGATGTAGTGGTTGGCCTCCAATTGCTGGCGGATGAAGTCCATCGCGCCTTGCCAGAATGTGCCGCCTGGCGCATCCAGCAGCACCACCGGCACCAATGGACTTTTGCCGGTCTGGATCAAAGTCAGCACTTCCAATGCTTCATCCAGTGTGCCGAACCCGCCGGGGCATAAAACCAGTGCGTCAGCCTCTTTGACGAAGAACAGCTTGCGCGTGAAGAAAAAATGGAAAGGCAGCAGATTGCCGGTACCGTCGACGGTCGGGTTGGCATGTTGTTCGAAGGGCAGGGTGATGTTGAAGCCGAGGCTATGATCGCGGCCGGCACCTTCATGGGCGGCGGCCATGATGCCGCCCCCGGCGCCAGTGATGACCATCATCCCCGAGCGGGTCAACGCCGCGCCGAGTTCACGGGCCATGGCATATAGAGGATGTTCGACTGGTGTACGCGCCGAGCCGAACACCGTGACTTTACGTCGGCCCTTGAATTGTTCCAGCACCCGGAATGCCTGCTCCAGTTCGCGCAGGGCTTGCAGGGTGATCTTGGCGTTCCAGCGGTTGTGGTCTTCCTGAGCCATGCGCAGCACGGTCAGGATCATGTCGCGGTAGATCGGAATGTTCGGGCTGTTGGGGGAAACACGGTTGAGTTGTTCTTCGACCTTACTGATGAGGTCGGGGCCGCTTTCCTGAAAATGACGACTCAAGAGGTCATTCGGTTGGTAAGGCATTCAACGTCTCCTTCTGCACAGAGCGGTTGGCCCTGACGAGCGGCGTCAGTGCCGCGCTGCAAAAAACACACGATCGACAGTTCCTTTCCTGCCGTTGAAAAGTGATCGGGAATACTCTGAATCTAGACCCTTGCGCGCAATCGCGCTGACTTGATCATTGCGTTGCAAGGTTTTGGCTGGCAACCGTTTATTGATTTTCCGCCCGTTCCGTCACCGCTCGTCCGAACGTGCGCCGAGCGGCAATCCCTCTGATTAACTAACTCACAGGCGCCGTACGACAGCTTTGCGTCAACAAACGTACGCAAGGTGCACGCGATTCAAGGATTTGCGGGTGGCAAGGAGGCGGGGCACATGGCCAGAGTGATTCTGGAGATCGATACGCAGCTGTATCGAATGTTGAAGGCATCAGCCGAGACCAATCATCTCAGTCTCGAAGAAGAGTGCTGCCGGCGGTTGGCGGGCGGCGAGCGCCGTTCGCACTATTTACAGGCCTTGCTGGCCGAACTGCGCGCCGAGGATGAACAGCGGCGCGCCAATTCTCGATGATTACTTCTTCTTCGCCGGCCCGGCTTTCGGGCAATCCGATTCCTGGTAGCTGGCGGAGCCGATCGCTTTGTTGGTTTTCACTTCCGTGAAGTCGTAACGCATGATCGCGCCCTTGGCCATCAGCTTGCGAAACGACGGGTTGTTGCACACCGAAGCGCCCAACTGGAAATACACGGCTTTAGGGTCAGCGCGCATCTTGTCGGCGTGGCTCTTCTGCACGCTCAGGTGGTTGATCAACTGCGTGCCTTCAACGGTGAAGCCCTGATCAAGAATGTCTTCACTGATGGCGCGTGGCGTGCCGACGCTGCTCTGGGCGGCGACGTTGCGCAGCTCGCGGTTCAGATTCTGCTCACTCAGGGAGGCAGCCTGAGCGGTGAAGGACGACGCCAGCAGAATGGCAGCGGTGGGAACGATAAGGCGCAGCATGAAACTCTCCTGGTTCAGTGACTGGTGGTTCGACCAGCCACGTGACTGTGCGTTCAGTGGCGGCGAATTATAGGGGAGCCGGTCGGGAGGGTACAGGCTTGTGCCCGTCGCTCTGGTAAACTGCCGGCCTTTATTGCCCTGCCGAGTGTTGTTCGTGTCGAGTTTTCCTGCTTTTCGGCGTTATCCGCGATGAATCATGCCCCCAACGCCGTCGCTCGTCTGCGTGACCAGCGTGAAGATGAAGGCATCAAGCCGATTCAGGCCCGTGGCTTTCGCTCTGAGCGTTGCCGCGACTGCCGGGTGATCATCAGCCATTGCCTGTGCGCCTGGCGGCCGAGTGTCGAAACGCGTTCGGGCGTGTGTCTGATCATGACCGGCAAGGAAGTGTTCAAACCGAGCAACACCGGTTGGCTGATTGCCGATGTCGTGCGCGATAACCATGCGTTTATCTGGTCGCGCACCGAGCCCGATCCGCAGATGCTGGCGCTGCTCAACGATCCGCAGTGGCAGCCATACCTGGTGTTTCCTGGCGAATACGTCGAGCCATCGCGCGTGACCAACACCGTCGCGATCGATAGCAGCAAACGTCCGCTGTTCATTTTGCTCGATGCGACCTGGACCGAAGCGCGGAAGATTTTCCGCAAGAGCCCGTATTTCGATCGCTTGCCGATCTTGAGTCTGTTACCCGACAAACTTTCGCGCTACCGCTTGCGTCGTTCGACCCGCAGCGAGCACTTGTGCACTGCCGAAGTCGCCGCGTTGTGTCTGGAACTGGCCGGTGACAGCGACGCCGCCTCTGCGCTGGACGCCTATTTCGACGTGTTCAGCCAGCATTACCTCGGCGCCAAACAGCAGGTCGACATGAATGAGTCCACTCCTGCTCACGCCGAGTTGCTGCCCTATATACGAAAGCCGCAGCCGGAGTTGGCCCAATAGTGGCCCATACTGTGCACAACGGCGGCCGTGCTGCTTGACCACCCAGTCTGCGCTGGGCATGCTTGGCGCCGATTGGGGTGCGGCCAAGGTTTGAAACGCCGTGTTTGCTGTTGATTGGCGTTGAACGTGCCCCTGTGGATATCGCCGCCAAGCGGTATCTTGAGTTGCTTTGGCCAGACCGGAATGCACCGCGTCTGCCATCAAAAACAGGATCATTTGAAAAATGGCCACATACGACATCCTGATTGCCGATGATCACCCTCTGTTTCGTAGCGCCCTGCATCAAGCGGTGACGCTGGGCCTCGGCCCTGATGTACGCTTGGTCGAAGTAGCAAGCATCGCCGAACTGGAAACCCGCTTGACCGAAAAAGCCGACTGGGATCTGGTCCTGCTGGACCTGAATATGCCCGGCGCTTTCGGATTTTCCGGATTGGTCATGCTACGCGGACAGTATCCGCAGATTCCGGTGGTGATGGTCTCGGCGCAGGAAGAAGCTTCGGTGATGGTCAAATCCCGTGAGTTCGGCGCCAGTGGCTTCATTCCCAAGTCCAGCGACCTCAGCGTGATTCAGCAAGCGGTGCGCAAAGTACTCGATGGCGATGTCTTCTGGCCGCCGCAAGCGTTTGAAGCGGTCGCCGTTTCCGACGAAGCCAAAGCTGCCAGCGATGGCCTTGCCAGCCTGACGCCGCAGCAGTTCCGCGTGTTGACCATGGTCTGCGAAGGCCTGCTGAACAAGCAGATTGCCTATGAGCTGAGCGTGTCGGAAGCGACCATCAAGGCCCACGTCACGGCGATCTTTCGCAAGCTGAATGTGCGCACCCGCACGCAAGCGGCTTTACTGCTGCAACAACTTGAGTCAATTCCGAGCCAATAATGGCTGGCGTCTTCACGCTTTTTTGACTTTTGTTGATCTAGTTTTCCCACTCCTTTTTGGTTGGTTTCTACTTTATGTCACCTTTCAAGGGCCAGACCGGCCTGAAACGCATCCTCAACGCTTCCGGCTACTCGCTGGACGGTCTGCGCGCAGCCTTCACCGGTGAGGCGGCATTCCGTCAACTGGTGCTGCTTAATGTCGTGCTGGTTCCGCTGACGTTCTTCCTCAATGTCAGCCGCGTGGAGCAGGCTTTGCTGATTGCCGTGTGCTTGTTGGCGCTGATCGTCGAGCTGTTGAACTCGGCGGTAGAAGCGGCCATCGACCGCATCTCGCTGGAACTGCACCCGCTGTCGAAGAACGCCAAGGACATGGGCAGCGCCGCGCAGTTCGTGGCATTGAGCATGATCGCGCTGGTGTGGGCAGTGATTCTGCTTTAAGCGATTGTCGGCAAAACGATCTCGTCGCTGCGCTGCACCCCGGCGGTGAAAGCGCGGCACAGCTCGAGAAACTCGCGCATGGCCGAAGTCTGGTATTTCTGCTTGTGCCAGATGAAGTAGAACTGCCGCGCCAAGTCCAGATCCGGCGTCTCCACCGGCACCAGACTGCCACGGCGGAACGCATCACGCAGCGCCAGCCGTGAGATGCAGCCAATCCCCAGCCCCGATTCCACCGCGCGTTTGATCGCTTCGGTGTGTTCCAGCTCGAGACGGATATTCAGCGAGCTGCGATGGTGACGCATGGCTTGATCAAAGGTCAGCCGCGTGCCGGAACCCTGTTCACGCAGAATCCACGCTTCGTGAGTCAGCTCTTCCATGGTTGCAGTGCCGCGTTGGGCCAGCGGATGCTGCGGCGCGCAGAACACCACCAGCTCATCCTCGACCCAGCTCTGCACTTCGATGTCCGGGTGGCTGCAATCGCCTTCGATCAGACCCAGATCAATTTCGTAGTGGGCGACTTGTTGCACGATATTGGCAGTGTTCTGTACATGCAGCTTCACCTGACTTTCCGGATGGCGCTGCATGAAGCTGCCGATCAACAGGGTTGCCAGGTAATTGCCGATGGTCAGCGTCGCGCCGACCGACAGCGAGCCGAAACCGGATTTGCCGTTGAGCAGGTCCTCGATTTCCTTGGCCTGATCGAGCAGCGCCACCGCCTGTGGCAACAGCTGTTTGCCAAGGGCGTTGAGGCTCAGCCGTTTGCCGGCGCGGTCGAACAGCTGGCAGCTGGATTGGCGCTCGAGCTCGGTGATCGAGGTGCTGGCGGCCGACTGCGAGAGGTTGAGCAGACCCGCAGCACGGGATACGCTTTCCTGCTGGGCGACGGCGACGAAGACTTGAAGTTGACGGAGAGTAAATCGCATATCGATATAACCGATAACCCTTATCTTAATAATCCAGTTAACAGATATTGTCGTCGCTATTAGAATGCGATGCAATTGCGCACCGTCGCCTTCAAAAGCCAGCGCAGACCCAATCTCCAGGAGTCAAACGTACATGAGCAACATGAACCACGAGCGTGTCCTCAGTGTTCATCACTGGAACGACACTCTGTTCAGCTTCAAGTGCACCCGCGATCCGGGCCTGCGCTTCGAGAACGGTCAGTTCGTGATGATCGGCCTGCAACAGCCAAACGGCCGCCCGCTTATGCGCGCTTACTCGATCGCCAGCCCGAACTGGGAAGAGCATCTGGAGTTCTTCAGCATCAAGGTGCAGGACGGCCCGCTGACTTCGCAACTGCAGCACTTGAAGGAAGGCGACGAGATCATCATCTCGAAGAAGCCTACCGGCACCCTGGTTCTGGATGACCTGAACCCAGGCAAGCACTTGTACCTGCTGAGCACCGGCACTGGCCTGGCGCCGTTCATGAGCGTGATTCAGGACCCGGAAACCTACGAGCGCTTTGAAAAAGTGATCCTGGTTCACGGCGTACGCTACGTCAACGAAGTCGCCTACCGCGAATTCATCACCGAGCATCTGCCGCAGAACGAGTTCTTCGGCGAAGCGCTGCGTGACAAGCTGATCTACTACCCGACCGTGACCCGCGAGCCTTTCGAGAATCAGGGCCGCCTGACCGACCTGATGCGCAGCGGCAAGCTGTTCAGCGACATCGGCCTGCCACCGATCAACCCGCAGGACGACCGCGCGATGATCTGCGGCAGCCCGAGCATGCTCGACGAGACCAGCGAAGTGCTCGACAGCTTCGGCCTGAAGATCTCGGCGCGGATGCGCGAGCCGGGTGATTACCTGATCGAGCGTGCGTTCGTCGAGAAGTAAGCGTTTGGCCGGTGACGCGGAGCGTCACTGGATGCATTCCCACGCGGAGCGTGGGAACGATCAGCCCGCGTTGCCTGTTAAGGCAGCGCGGGCTTTTTCGTTTCCGGGGGTTACGCTTCGGCAGGGATGACTTCGAGCACGCGGATCTGCTCAGGCGTCGGGTAATGCCAGCGTACGTCCAGATCCCAGAACTGCGCGCCGTACTCGCGTTCCGGCACCGGGGTTTGATACGCCGGACGCGGATCCTGGGCCAGACACTGTTCAATCAACGCCACCAACGGTTCATCAAGACGCTGAGCGTGTGCGTGCGCCTGTTGCAGCGCGGAATCCGTCCACTGCACGTCAATCAGCTGTGGCGCAGCGCTGGCGATGCTGTTGGCAGCCTCGGGAATGATGTCGGCGTAAGGCACGTAGGGTTTGATGTCGAGAATCGGCGTGCCGTCGAGCAAGTCGATGCCGGAGATGAACAGGCGATTGGCTTCGACTTTGTCCAGTTTCACCACGGACTGGCCGATGCCATTAGGACGGTGTGTGGCGCGGGTGGCGAACACGCCCATGGACTTGTTGCCGCCCAAGCGGGGCGGACGGACTTTCAGTCGCGGTTTATCTTCCAGCGCTTGATGAAACAGGAACAGCAGCCAGACATGGCTGACCTGCTCCAGGCCTTGCACCGCGTCACCCTGATCGAACGGCGCCACCAGTTCCAGCACACCACGGGCGGCTGGGGCCAGTTGCGGTTGGCGGGGGATGGCGAATTTCTCCTTGAAGCAGGAGCGCACGAAGCCGATGGGGGAGACGCTGTAAGTCATGGTTTGCATTCGAAGCGGGGCAGGGGTGGGCATGATAACCCGACAGGCCTAAAGTCTGGTGTTAGCAGGGCTGGCCTCTTCGCGAGCAGGCTCGCTCCCACAGGGGTTGTGTGCAAGACACGGATCCAATGTGGGAGCGAGCCTGCTCGCGAAGGCCGCACCGCCGATGTCAGAGGCTAAATCCGCCATCAAGTGGAATGATATTCCCGGTCATATAAGCCCCAGCCGTACTCGCCAGACTGATCGCCAACGCCGCCATCTCCTCTTCACGCCCCCAACGCTTCATCGGAATCAGCGCCGTGTCCTCAGCCAATGCCTGCTGATCGCTGCCAATATGCTGCGTCATCTTGCTCGGAAAGCGCCCCGGCGCGATCACGTTGACATTGATGTGCTGGCTCACCAGCTCCCGCGCGAGAATCCGCGACAACTGATGCAGGGCCGCCTTGCTTGGCCCATAGGCATACGCCTGCTCGCCAAACGAAGAAATCCCCGCCACCGAACCGATATTGATAATCCGCGCCGGATTCGCCGCCGAGCCGGCCTTGCGCAACAACGGCAGAAACTGCTGGATGCAGGTGAACACCGACGTTACGTTGAGCTGCATGACCTTTTCCCAGCCCTTGACCGGGTAGCTCTCCAGCGGCGCGCCCCAGGTGGTGCCGGCATTGTTCACCAGAATATCCAGATGCGTGATCTGCTCGCCCAGGCGCGCGGCCAGTTCCTGCACGCCTTCTTCAGTCGCCAGATTCGCCGCCACGCCGTGGCACTTGCCCAAGGCGCTGAGTTCTTCAGCCGTTTGATGGCAGGCTTCGGCATCGCGCGAGCAGACATAGACACGCGCGCCAGCCTCGACAAAGGCCTTGGCGATCATTTTGCCGATACCACGGGTGCCGCCAGTCACCAGAGCGGTGCGGCCTTGCAGGGAGAAATACGGGTGCATGGCGAGTCCTGAGGATTAGGGATCAGTACACCCTAGTCGTCAGCCGCACAAAGCGGAGCCATTATTTCTGGAGGGAATGAGCCGTCATGCGTTGCGGCGGCGACCATCAGTCGCCACCGCAGAAGGGGATCAGGCCGGGCGAACGCGCAGGGTCAGACCCTTGAGGAAGTTGCGCAGCAACTGGTCGCCGCACGGACGGTAGTTGGTGTGGCCGACCTTGCGGAACAGCGCGCTCAGCTCAGGCTTGGACACCGGAAACTCGGCGGCCTTGAGGATTGCGTGCATGTCGTCTTCTTTCAGTTCGAAGGCTACGCGCAGCTTTTTCAGGATGATGTTGTTGGTCACCGGCACTTCGATCGGCTGCGGCGGACGGCTTTCGTCCTTGCCACGCTTGAAGATCACCAGACCGTCGAGGAAGTGTGCGATGACTTCGTCCGGGCAGCGCACGAAACCTTCTTCGTCTTCTTCTTTCTTGTCGAGCCAGGTCACTATATCGGCGAGCGCTACGTCCATGCCGCCGAGCTTGATGATCTCGACAACCTTCTTGTCGCTGATGTCGAGCATGTAGCGCACGCTGCGCAATACGTCGTTATGAATCATGTGAGTAATCCTGATAAGCGTTGTGGGCAGCACGCGGGCGCGCTGCCGGAATGTGTGGCGGCAGTGGAAGTCTTAGAACTTCTCTTTGCCGGACAGGTAGCGCCATTGGCCGACCGGGACTTTGCCGATCGAGACGCCGCCGATGCGGATGCGGCGGATGCCGATGACCTTCAGGCCGACCGCTTCGCAGAACTGGGCGATGATCCCCGGCTGCGGATTTTTCATGGCGAAGCGCAGACGGTTTTCGTTCTGCCAGCTGGCCTTGACCGGCGGCAGCTCCTTGCCCTTGTGGGTGAGGCCGTGCTGCAAGCGGTTGAGGCCGTGGGCGACCATGTCTCCTTCGACTTCAACCACGTATTCCTGCTCGATCTTCGCGGCGTCAGCGGTGAGCTTGCGCAGGATTTTCCAGTCCTGAGTGAACACCAGCAGACCGCTGGCCTTGGGCTGCAGATCGGCACTGGCGGTCAGGCGCAGGAAGTGCCCGCGCAGAGGGCGTTTGCTGAAGCGGTGTTCTTCGCTGAGGGTTTCGGCGCTCAGCGATTGCATGGCGGTTTCAACGTCCATGCCGGCAGGGGCGTTGAGCAGGATGGTCACCGGCTCCGGCGCGGTGGCCTTGGCGTCCTTGTCGAGCTCGACCTTCTGGTCGCCGACCTTGAATTGCGGCTCGTCAATCACTTCGCCGTCCACGGTGACCCAGCCGCCCTCAATGAACAGCTCGGCCTCCCGGCGGGAGCAACCGACCAGTTCGATGAGGCGTTTGGAGAGGCGAATCGGGTCAGTCATGACAGGGCCGTAACAAAAAAGGGGTGGGCATTGTACCTGTGTGGCGCCGGTTAAGCCCGGTTCCATTTACAGGCTGTTCGCAATTCCCTGTGGGAGCCAGCCTGCTGGCGATTGCATCACCGCGGTGTATCTGACTGACCGCGTCGCCTGCATCGCTAGCAGGCTAGCTCCCACAGTTGTTTTGGATTGTGTCAACCGTTACTGGAGCGCTGCTGGTTCTGGCGCAAACGCATATGCAACAACGGATACGGCTGGCCCATGCCATCGACCTCCGAGCGGCCGATTACCTCGAAACCCTGCTTGAAGTAGAAGCCCAAGGCCTGCGGGTTCTGCTCGTTGACGTCCAGCTCATCGGCATTCAGATGCTGCATGGCATAGTTGAGCAGTTTCTTGCCCAAGCCCTGACCGCGATGCTCAGGATCGATAAACAGCATCTCGATCTTGCCCGCCGCGACTCCGGCAAACCCGGTGATGCGCTGGTCGGCGTCCTTGGTGCAAACCAGCATCACCGCATCGAGATAACGCGTGAGCACCAGATTGCGCAGCAGCTCGATATAGCTGTCCGGCAGAAAGTCATGGGTGGCGCGGACCGAGGCCTCCCAGACCCGGGTCAGTTCCTGATAATCGCTGAGTTTCGGCGTGTGGATGACCGAATGGTGACGCATGCCTGTCTGCCTCTTGTCCGTTTCAAGGGAGTCCGTCCCCCGCTAAACGATAGCCGTAAAAAAGCCCCGCATCTCGTAAAAAGAGCGGGGCTTTCTGTATTTGTTGCGGTATCTGGCTGGCTATTTCTGTCGCCAGCAAGATCTCTCCCCCTCACCCCAACCCTCTCCCCCAAGGGGGCGAGGGGGAAGGGAGCTGATCTTCATGCTGTTCAAAACCTGAGCCCGACTGGATATTTCTAGTCGCCGCAATTCGAAAGAACACCTCGATCAGTCCCCTCTCCCCCAAGGGGGCGAGGGGGGAAGGGCGCAGATCTTCGTGCTGTTCAAAACCTGAGTTCGACCGGATGGCTCAGGTCGGTGCAGCACGCAAGAACACATAGATCAGTCCCCGCGCCCTCTGGGAGAGGGCGAGGGGGAAGGGAGCTTATCTTCGTGCTGTTCAAAACCTGAGTTCGACTCGAACGTTCAGGTCGGTGCAGCTCGCAAGAACACCTCAATCAGTCCCCTCTCCCTCTGGGAGAGGGCTAGGGTGAGGGGCTTTTGATCTTCAGGTCAGATCTGCTCAGCCCACAGGTCATACTCGTCAGCGTCAGTAACCTTGCACCAGACCTTGTCACCCGGCTTCAGATTGCTGCCGTTATCAATAAACACGTTGCCATCGATTTCCGGGGCATCGAAGAAGCAGCGGCCGACCGCGCCTTGCTCGTCGACTTCGTCCACCAGCACTTCGATTTCACGGCCGATACGCATTTGCAGGCGTGCCGAGCTGATCGCTTGCTGGTGCGCCATGAAGCGATCCCATCGATCCTGCTTGACGTCGTCCGGTACGATCTCCAGATCCAGATCATTCGCCGGAGCGCCATCCACCGGTGAGTATTGGAAGCAACCGACGCGGTCGAGCTGGGCTTCGGTCAGCCAGTTCAGCAGGTACTGGAAGTCTTCTTCGGTTTCGCCCGGGAAGCCGACGATGAAGGTAGAACGGATGATCAGGTCCGGGCAGATTTCGCGCCAGTTCTTGATGCGCGCCAGGGTCTTGTCTTCGAAGGCCGGGCGTTTCATCGACTTCAATACTTTCGGGCTGGCGTGCTGGAACGGGATGTCCAGGTACGGCAGGATCTTGCCGGCGGCCATCAGCGGGATCAGCTCGTCAACGTGCGGGTACGGGTAAACGTAGTGCAGACGCACCCAGACGCCGAGGGTGCTCAGGGCTTCGCAGAGTTCGGTCATGCGGGTTTTCACCGGCGCGCCGTTCCAGAAACCGGTGCGGTATTTCACGTCAACGCCGTAGGCGCTGGTGTCTTGCGAGATCACCAACAGCTCTTTGACGCCGGATTTGACCAGACGCTGAGCTTCGTCGAGCACATCACCCACCGGACGGCTGACCAGTTTGCCGCGCATCGACGGGATGATGCAGAAGCTGCAGCTGTGGTTGCAGCCTTCGGAAATCTTCAGGTACGCGTAGTGGCGCGGGGTCAGCTTGATGCCTTGCGGCGGCACCAGGTCGATCAACGGGTTGTGATCCTGACGCGGCGGTACGACTTCGTGCACGGCGTTGACCACTTGTTCGTATTGCTGCGGACCGGTCACGGCCAGCACGCTCGGGTGCACGTTGCGGATGTTGCCTTCTTCCACGCCCATGCAACCGGTGACGATGACCTTGCCGTTTTCCTTGATCGCTTCGCCGATCACTTCCAGCGACTCAGCCTTGGCCGAATCGATGAAACCGCAGGTGTTGACGACTACCACGTCGGCGTCCTGATAGGTGGACACCACGTCATAGCCTTCCATGCGCAGCTGGGTCAGGATGCGCTCGGAGTCGACCAGTGCTTTCGGGCAACCCAGAGATACAAAGCCAACCTTTGGATTGGCCGGCGCGGGAGTGGTGGACATGTCTAACCTCGGTATTTTGTGACATCGCTTTCTTGGTGCGAAAGCCGACGGACGGGCGCTTAGGGCGCGCCTCTGATCAAAAAGTGCGCAATTCTAGCGGCGAGCAACGCACTTGACCAGCTTTATGCAGGGAAATACGACGAGTGCTGCGCTATGCTTCGCGCCGTTGAGCTTTACCAATTTTTTACAGTCAACAAAACGTCTGTAACAACAGGTAAAACAGCGCATGCTGCACCACAAAGCATAGTGCTTCATTCAAGAAGCCGG
Source organism: Pseudomonas sp. P108 (assembly GCF_032613195.1). Taxonomy (NCBI): domain Bacteria; kingdom Pseudomonadati; phylum Pseudomonadota; class Gammaproteobacteria; order Pseudomonadales; family Pseudomonadaceae; genus Pseudomonas; species Pseudomonas sp. P108. Next base: position 1,464,881 of record NZ_CP126691.1, read on the forward strand.
TTCTGAGAAGTAGGAGTGTTGGATGGGTCAGGCAAGTAGTCATGCGGCAGGCGCCGAGGGTTCGGCCTCCAAGCCGCTGAGCATGCTGGTCGCGGCGGTCGGGGTGGTTTACGGCGACATCGGCACGAGCCCGTTGTACACCCTCAAAGAAGTGTTTTCCGGCGCTTACGGCGTATCGGTCAATCACGATGGCGTGCTGGGCATTCTGTCGTTGATCTTCTGGTCGCTGATCTGGGTCGTGTCGATCAAATACATGATGTTCGTGCTGCGCGCCGACAACCAGGGCGAGGGCGGCATCATGGCGCTCACCGCACTGGCGCGACGGGCGGCAGGGCATCGCAAGAAATTGCGCTCGTTGTTGGTGGTTTGCGGGCTGATCGGCGCGGCGCTGTTTTATGGCGACAGCATGATCACCCCGGCGATTTCCGTACTGTCGGCGATTGAAGGTCTGGGGCTGGCATTCGATGGCATCGACCATTGGGTGGTGCCGTTGTCGCTGGTGGTACTGGTGGCGCTGTTTCTGATTCAGAAACACGGTACGGCGCGGATTGGCATTCTGTTCGGGCCGATCATGGTCACCTGGTTCCTCGTCCTCGGCGCCCTCGGTGTATATGGCATCAGTCACGCGCCAGAAGTGCTGCATGCGATGAACCCGATCTGGGCGGTGAATTTCTTCGTGGTTCATCCGGGCATGGGCGTAGCGATCCTCGGCGCCGTGGTGCTGGCGCTGACCGGTGCCGAAGCGCTGTACGCCGACATGGGCCACTTCGGCCGCAAGCCGATTGCCCGCGCCTGGTTCATCCTGGTGTTGCCGGCGCTGGTGCTCAACTACTTCGGTCAGGGCGCCTTGCTGCTGGAAAACCCGGAAGCAGCGCGTAACCCGTTCTATCTGCTGGCACCGAGCTGGGCGCTGATTCCACTGGTCGGTCTGTCGACGCTGGCCACGGTGATTGCCTCGCAAGCGGTGATTTCCGGTGCATTTTCCCTGACCCGTCAGGCGATCCAGCTCGGTTACATCCCGCGCATGTACATCCAGCACACTTCCAGCGACGAGCAGGGCCAGATCTATATCGGCGCGGTGAACTGGGCGCTGATGGTCGGCGTGGTCCTGTTGGTGCTGGGCTTCGAATCCTCCGGCGCACTGGCCTCGGCTTACGGCGTGGCGGTGACTGGCACCATGCTGATGACCACCATTCTGGTGTCGGCAGTGATGCTGCTGCTGTGGAAATGGCCGCCGATCCTCGCGGTGCCGGTGCTGATCGGCTTCCTGCTGGTGGACGGTCTGTACTTCGCCGCCAACGTGCCGAAGATTGTGCAGGGCGGTGCTTTCCCGGTCATTGCCGGTATCGCGCTGTTCGTGCTGATGACCACTTGGAAACGAGGTAAGCAGTTGCTCGTCGATCGCCTCGACGAAGGAGCGCTGCCGCTGCCGATCTTCATCAGCAGCATTCGCGTGCAACCGCCGCATCGTGTGCAGGGCACTGCTGTGTTCCTCACCGCGCGCTCCGACGCCGTGCCGCATGCGCTGTTGCACAACCTGCTGCATAACCAGGTACTGCACGAGCAAGTGGTGTTGCTGACGGTGGTCTACGAAGACATCCCGCGCGTACCGCCATCGCGGCGCTTCGAGGTCGAAGCGCACGGGGAGGGTTTCTTCCGGGTGATCCTGCATTTCGGCTTCACCGACGAGCCGGACGTGCCGCAAGCGCTGAAGCTGTGTCATCTGGATGATCTGGACTTCAGCCCGATGCGCACGACCTACTTCCTCAGCCGCGAAACGGTGATTGCCTCGAAACTTGAGGGGATGGCGCGTTGGCGTGAGGCGTTGTTTGCGTTCATGTTGAAGAATGCCAATGGGAATTTGCGGTTCTTTAATTTGCCGTTGAACCGGGTGATTGAACTCGGCACGCAGGTAGAAATGTAAGCTTGGCCTCAAGCGAAAAGCCCCCGTCAGCCTTGTGGCTGGCGGGGGCTTTTTTGTGCATGCACATAAACCTCAAACCCACGCAAATCCCCTGTGGGAGCTAGCCTGCTAGCGATGGCTGAGTGTCAGACAGCACATCTTTACCAGATCCACCGCAATCGCTAGCAGGCTAGCTCCCACAGGGTTAAGTGGTGCGTTCAGGCAGATCGATTTCAGATTCAGTCTTCGTCCGCGCAGGTCGTGGCATCAACGCCTGAATCACATCATCAATCAAGGCTTTGCCCATCACCGTCAGGTAATGCGCGGCCCAGGCATGGCGATCGGTGTCTCTGATGAAGGCAGCGTCTTCTGCGAAGGATTTGGCGAGGGATAGCAGGTCGGAGGATTGGGACAAGGCATCGATGATCGGGATGCCGGAGCGGACGTTGAAATACGCTTGATCCGAGTTGTAGAGGAAGGGGGTGAAGCCGATGGTTGTAGTGTCTGAAGGCGTACCTGTTTTACTCATTGTTTTGCTCCTTAACGCGGGGAGCTGCTCCATTTCGTTACCACGCGAAAGGGTGGCAGCTGTACGCAGGGTGGTAAACCGGGAGCAAAGAAACCGGCAGACCCGAAGGTCTCCCACGCACAGCCGCCATTACACTGAATTACAGGCATCAAAATGCCTATTGTCGTGATGGGGCGCTGTTGCGCTTTGCATAGCCGGGTTACCACACCCGATCGCTGAATGGGTCAGCGACATCCGGAGAGTATCCCGTCGAAAAACAGCGCAATAGAGCGGCACAGCGCCCCAACAAGAGTTTCGGAGTTTGCCTACAAGGTCTGTGGGCGTCATCTGATATTGCGAGACTGGAAGTAAACGATACTAAACGTCTGACACGAACTGGCGTGTGCAAATGAGCGAGGCATGTATGACGGCATCATCGGAACAAGAAAAGCATGATGATCTCGAGAACCTTCGAATTGAAGCCGAAGCGATGGAACGATTGATCAACCTCGATCCGGCTCAAGTGATCAGCCATGACGATATGCGGGCAAGATACGCTTGCCAGGACTAACGATTATTTGAGTCCAGGGCAATTCCCCTGTGGGAGCGAGCCTGCTCGCGAAGGCATAGTGTCAGTCGACGAATCTGTAAACTGACCCACCGCTTCGCGAGCAGGCTCGCTCCCACAGGGGATTTTGGTGGCTGCTGGAATGTAAAAGCCCCCGCAACCGTGAAGTTGCGGGGGCTTTTTATGGGCGTGGCTCAGATCACTCTTCGGCGACCGAGTCCTTGCTCTGACGCTTCTCGATCAAGTCCACCAGACGCTTGGCCAGCGCCGGGTAGTTCTCATCGAAGTGGTGGCCGCCAGGCAGTTTCACTGCTTCGCCAACGGCAGTCTTGTCCGTGCAGCCACTTTCATCCGTCTCTTCTTCACCATAGATGCACACAACCTTGGCCGGTGGCAGCTTGGCCATTTCCGGGCCGGTGGCGGCTTCTTTGCCGGCGTTACCCAGCCAGCCTTCGACTTCGATTTCGAAGCTGCCGGTGCGGGCGAAGGCCAGCAGGATGATTGCGTCTACGCGTTGCTGCTCGGTGTCCGGCAGGCGGTTGTAGATCGCTGGCAATACGTCAGCACCGAACGAATAACCGGTGAGGATGAAGCGCTTGGTGCCCCATTTCTGCCGGTAGTGCTGCATCAGTTCGGTCAGATCCAGTGCGCTTTGCTCCGGGCTCTTGTGCTGCCAGTAGTAGCGCAGGGTGTCGATGCCGACCACCGGGTAGCCTATCTTGGCCATTTCACCGGCCACGTCGCGGTCGAGGTCGCGCCAGCCACCGTCACCGGAGAGGAACAGGGTCACGGTGTCTTTCGCTTGGCCGGCCGGCACTTCAACCACCGGGATCGCCAGACCGCCGTTGGCCTTGTCGCCGCCAACGAGGATTTTACGCAGTTCGTTGTTCAGCACTTGCGGCAGGTTGATGTCGTAGTCGCTGATGCTGGTTTCGGCGTTCGGTTGGTCGCGCACGAAACCTGCGCTGGCGTCGTCCGGGTTATCGTTCCAGGCTGCCAGCCAGTGGCCGTGGGCGGCGGATTTTGGCAGCAGGTGGGTGCAGCCACCTTTTTCCAGCGCGAGGTCGACGGACACGGCTTGAGCCTTGTCATCTTTCTGTTCCGACAACCAGCGCCAGGCCAGCACGGCCCCTGGGCCAATGCCACTGACCAAAGTAGCCGGACCGTTCAGTTCACGCAGGCCCGATTGCAGGGCGCGGCTTTGCAGCAGGCAGTCCTTGGGCAGAATCACTTGAACGATCTGCGCCGAGGCGCTGCGGCTCAGGGTGGTCAGTTGTTTTTCACTGAGTTTCTGGTCGTCGTTGACTGCTACCAGCACCTGCGCCTTGGGCTTGGTGCCCGGGATGACGCGGGTCATGGCGGCGCCATCGGCCGGGGTCAGCTGTTCGACGGTCGGTTCCGGTGCCGGGCGTTTGAGGTACCAGAAACCGCCGCCGGCAATCACGGCCAGCACGATCAGTGCGGCCAGGATGTACTTCAGGGAGCGTTGAATCATCAGCGTTTCACCAATCCAGTCAAGCCGCCCGCGATCAGGGCAGCAGTGTCGGCCAGCGCCACCAACGGATCGAGTCCGGCGGGCACGGCCATATAACGGGGTTCCCAGTCAGGCTGGAACTTGTCTTTGAAGCGGCGCAAGCCTTGGAAGTTGTACAACTGCTCACCACGGCGGAAAACCATCGAGCCCAGACGCTGGGTCAGCGGTGCACCACGGCGGGGTTGCAACCCCGACAACGGCACCATGCCCAGGCTGAAGCGCGCGTATCCGTGACTCTTATAGTGTTGAATCAGGCCGACCATCATGAATTCCATGGTCAGCTTCGGCGCATCCGGGTGCGCGCGCATCAGGTCGAGACTGGCCAGGTCATGGCTATAAGTTTCGAGCAGGTTGGCGAACGCCACCGGGCGACCTTCGAAGCGAATCACCGCGATGCGGAAATGCTTCAGGTAATCGTCGCTGAAACGGCCGAGGGAGAAACCTTTCTCGCGCACGTTCTTGCCAGTCAGCCACGCATCGGAAATCACTTTCAGCTCATCCATCGGCGCCTGACCCGGCTCGTGGATCTCCAGCGACAAACCATCGCGGGTGCCTCGGTTCCAGGTGTAACGCAGATCCTTCATCTCTTTGCCCTTGGCTTCCAGGTCAAAGCGCAGCAGATCGACCCGGGCTTCTTCGCCGAGTTTGATCGCGGTCAGGCCGATGTCCATGTAGTACGGCAGGTTCTCCGCGCGCACCTGGTAGAACACCGGGCGAGCGTGGTGAATGTCACAGAGGTCGCGGAACTGCCAGATCATCTCGGCACGTTGCTGGCCGGGGCCGATCGGGTCGTACAGCGCCACGAGGCTGCGACCACGGCGCGCGTACATCAGGAACGCTTCGTCGTTCTGATGAAACAGCAACGCCTTGTCACCAGTCAGCGCGAGGCCACCGTCGGGTTGCGACGACGCCATCAGAATCTTCGCCGCACGATCGAGTTCGTCAGGCGTCGGCAGGTGAATGACCGGGCGCGCGGTGCGCAGCAGCCAGGTCAACGCGATCACCAGCAGCAGGACGGCGGCGCCGAGCAGCGAACGCAGGCCACGTGGCGCGTCAGCGTCGAGGGTGAACTGCCACCACAGTTGATGGCTGTACGGCACGTCCTGATAAGCGAACAGCAGCAGCCATGTCGAAGCGCCGAGCACACAGAGGCTGGCCACTAGGTACAGCGGCGAGAACGGCAGTTCGGTCAGGCGACTCGGGCGATAGAACGAGCGACGGAACACGCCGAGCAGCGCTGCCGTCAGGGTCATCAGTGTCGCCTCTTCCCAGTCAAAACCTTTGAGCAGCGAGAGCAGGGCGCCAACCAGCAGCAGAATGGTGGTCAGCATCCACGCGGCCGACAGGCGACGACGCAGACCCTGAGCGAGCATCAGGCAGAGCACGCCGATCAGGCTGGCGCCAAAGTGCGAAGCGTCCACCAGACGATGCGGGATCAGAAAGCCGATGTGCTCCAGACGTGTGTCGATCTCGGGAGTAGCGCCGGAAAACAGCAGCACCACACCGGACAGGAACACCAGCACCGCCAGAATCGGTGCGGCCAGACCGGACGCGGCGCGCATGGTCTGGGTCTGGAACAGGCGCTGACCTTCGTTGATCAGCAGGAATACGCAGGCCACCAGCAGCGGCAGCACCACATAGATCAGGCGATACAGCAGCAGGGCGGCGGCGAGAGGCGCGGCACCGAGCTTGTCAGCGAAAGCGGCCAGCAGAATCGCTTCGAAGACGCCAACTCCGCCGGGAACATGGCTAAGTACGCCGGCAGCCAGTGCCAGCAGATACACCAGCAGGAACGCGCCGAACGGTGGCGCTTCCGGCAGCAACAGATAAAGGACCGTGGCGGCAGCCGCGACGTCGAGGGCGGTAATGATCAGTTGCAGGAAGGTCAGGCGACGCCCCGGCAAGCGCAGCGTGCGGCGGCCAACCCTGACCAGCAGGTTGTCGCGTAACGGTTGTTCCGGCAGGCGTCGACGGTAGATGCCGATGGCCAGTACTGCGCCAAGCAACAGCACGACAGCGGCTATAGTGCCGAGCAGGCCTTCGGACAAACCCAGCGCCTGCGAGGCAGCAGGCAGATCGCTCAGCGTTGCCAGTGCGGCCAGCGGCGGCAAGGCGCAGCCCAGCGACAAACTGGCGAACAAGGTCATGTGCGCGACTTCCGACGCGCCCAGGCCCAGTCGTGCATATAAACGGTAGCGCACCGAACCGCCGGACAGCAGCGACAGACCGATCGCATTGCCAATCGCAAACGCGGTGAAGCCGCCCAGCGCCAATGTGCGCGGCGGCAAGGTCACGCCGGCATAGCGGCTGGCCGACCATTCGTAGCCCAGTAGAATGATGAAGCCGACCACAGTCGCAGCAAACGCACCGAGCAGGGCGGGTTTCGGCACGTCGAGAATCGAGTCGTGCAGCGCATCGAGATCAAGCTCGGCAAGCAGATGACGACAGGCAATCAGCGCAATGGCAAACAGCAACAGCGTGACCGCCAGACCGATGGGTTGCCGGTATTTGCTCAACCGATCCAGCAAGCGCAGGCGCTCGGGTTTGATCGGGTGTTCCGCTGTGACGGTGTCTTGTGGATCAGACGAGTTGGCGCGCATCAATCACCTCTTGGATTGTGCGCGACAGGATGGAGGTATCCAGCCAAGTTACCAATCCCTGTAGAAAAAAATAATCACAAAATACTACGCCTCTCACCGGGTATCGGCGAGGGCAGTTCCTGGATTGCAGACGTCTTGCCTGCGACTCAAGCATAGTCGCAGGTGAGTACTTCTGAAGATCCCAAGCGGTTCACTGCACAGTGACAGATCATTGTTGCGAAAGGACTTTTTCAACAGATACAAAAAAGGCCACTCTTTCGAGTAGCCTTTTTTGATGTTTGGTTGCGGGAGCCGGATTTGAACCGACGACCTTCGGGTTATGAGCCCGACGAGCTACCAGACTGCTCCATCCCGCGTCTGTGTGGCGGCATTCTACAGGCGAACGGCGAGGTGTCAACCGCTAATCCCATAAAGGGTCAAATAAGTGTGCAATCGCGTCAAACGGTCGCAGGTGGTGCGTTAAGTTTCGGAAATGCAAAGAATTCCTGTTTGGCGATCCTTCTCTATAAGAAGAGGAAATCCACAAAACAGACGCGCACAAAAAAGGCCACTCTTTCGAGTAGCCTTTTTTGATGTTTGGTTGCGGGAGCCGGATTTGAACCGACGACCTTCGGGTTATGAGCCCGACGAGCTACCAGACTGCTCCATCCCGCGTCTGTGTGTCGGCATTCTACAGAGGAACGCTGGGGTGTCAACCTTCAATCTGGATAAAATCTGTTGAGGTTCAATCGGTTAGCGCTTTTTCTCGGGCGTTTTTCCGTGCGCAGGGCAGGCGGGGCAAGGCTTTCAGCTCTATTGGAGGCCGTTTGTCGATTGAGAAAATAAATTCAAAGGCCTTTTCCCACGCGCGGAGAAGAACATTCATACCACTGGTGCTATATACAGGTGTCAGTGAGATACTGCCCATCCGGCTCGCCACGTTTCCTTTTCTGACATGACTCAGCGAAAAATCATCCACATCGACTGCGATTGTTTTTACGCCGCCATCGAAATGCGCGATGACCCGCGTCTGGCCGGCAAGCCGTTGGCAGTGGGCGGTTCGGCGGATCGGCGCGGGGTGATCGCCACCTGCAACTATGAAGCGCGCGCGTATGGTGTGCGTTCGGCGATGGCCTCGGGGCATGCACTGAAGTTGTGTCCGGACCTGACCATCGTCAAGCCGCGAATGGATGCCTATCGCGAAGCCTCGAAAGAAATTCACACGATCTTTGCCGATTACACCGACTTGATCGAGCCGCTGTCGCTGGATGAGGCCTATCTGGATGTCTCCGACAGCGCGCATTTTGGCGGCAGCGCTACACGCATTGCCCAAGATATCCGTCGCCGGGTCTCCAATCAGTTGCACATCACCGTTTCCGCTGGCGTGGCACCGAACAAGTTTTTAGCGAAGATCGCCAGTGACTGGAAAAAACCCAACGGGCTATTCGTGATTACGCCGGATCAGGTCGAAGACTTTGTCAGCGATTTGCCGGTCAGCAAACTGCATGGCGTCGGCAAGGTCACCGCCGACAAACTGGGCAGGCTCGGCATCGTCGACTGCCTGCAATTGCGCGAGTGGGACAAGCTGGCGCTGGTACGCGAATTCGGCAGTTTTGGTGAGCGACTGTGGAGTCTGGCCCGTGGGATCGATGACCGGTTGGTGCACAACGACAGCCGGCGTCAGTCGATCAGCGTGGAAAATACCTACGACGTCGATCTGCCGGACCTGCGCAGCTGTCTCGACAAACTGCCGGAGCTGCTGGAAACCCTGAAAACCCGCATGGCGCGGATCGACAGCAGTTATCGTCCGGGCAAGCCGTTCGTCAAAGTGAAGTTTCATGACTTTACCCAGACGACACTGGAGCAGGCCGGGGCAGGGCGGGATCTGGGCAGTTATCAGTTGATGCTGACGCAGGCGTTCAATCGCGGCGGGAAACCGGTGCGGTTGTTGGGGGTTGGGGTGAGGCTGGAGGATTTGCGCGGCGGGTTTGAGCAGATGGAGTTGTTTGAGCGGTAGATTTGCGGTGTCTGTCGGAGCCTCTTCGCGAGCAGGCTCGCTCCCACATTTGGAATGTATTCCACCCTGTGGGAGCGAGCCTGCTCGCGAAGCTTTTAGCTGTCAGTTCGGCCCTGGATCCGCCACCAGACGCCCGGCATCCTTGGTCAGCGACTTGAGAAACTCAGTCTGCAATTCAGGATCGTTGCGCGTCAGTTCGATCAGGCTCTGTTCCAGCTCGCTGGCTTCTTCTTCCAGACCCAGTTCCGACAGACGTTTGACCCGGTGCACCCACTGGCTCACTTCGTCGTCTTCAAGGTCGTCATAAATCAGCCCGTGCGCTTCCAGCAACTTGCCACGCAGATGACTGCTGATCATCAGCGAAGAGTCCGAGTGCACGTCATCCTTGGCGTCTTCGACACTGATCTGCAATTTGCCGACATGATTGAGATCATTTTCGGCAAACGGGCTGTCGAGCAGGTTCAGACGCAGCACACCGTTACGATCGGTGGTCATGTCGAAGGTCTGCTTGCCAGCCTTGACCTGCACCGGACGCTCGCTCCACGGCAGGCTCGAATACTCCGTGCGCTTGTCGCGCTGGACTTCATCGATGCCGGCCAGATTCTGCTGCGCACGACCGTTGGACTGCACGTTCATGAACGGGTTGAGCCCGGCGAAACCGTAACTCAGCCAGTCCTTGGTGATGCTGTCCGGCAGGTTGCCGAGGGCGAACACGTTGACCACGTTGGCGCCAACGCCACCGACCACGGCGACCGCACCCAGCGGAATCTCGTAGACCTCCCGCCAGGGCTGGTAAGGCGTGTAGCGATCGTAGCGACGCGTCACTTCGAACTCGGTGACTTCAAAAGTCTTCTGTTCGTTGATCTTCACGCGTCGTTGCGGCAGCTCAAGCTCCTTAGGCTCACCGACATCAATCTGCAGGCTATGGTCGAGCAACTTTCGCTCGACCCGCTCTTCGTGCTCGCTGCGTTGTGACATGTGATTGGCACAGCCGCTGACCAGCAGGGCGCCGCACAGGGCGGTGCCTCCGAGGCCTAAGGTGTTTCGCTTGAACATGACGTCTCTATCTGGTTTCAGCGGCGGATACGGGCCTGAAGGAAGGACAATACGTCAGCCACCGGCAATGCTTGCGCCTCGCCTTCGGTACGACTCTTGTATTCCAGGTTGCCTTCGGCGAGGCCGCGGTCGCTGACCACGATCCGGTGTGGAATGCCGATCAGTTCCATGTCCGCGAATTTGATGCCCGGGCTGGTTTTCTTGTCGCGATCGTCCAGCAGCACTTCGAAGCCGGCGGCCGTCAGTTCGGCGTACAGCTTGTCGGTGGCTTCACGGACCTGCTCGGTTTCATAGCGCAGCGGCACCAGAGCAATCTGGAATGGCGCCAGGGTGTCGCTCCAGATGATGCCGTTTTCGTCGTTGTTCTGCTCGATGGCAGCAGCCACCACGCGGGATACGCCGATGCCGTAGCAACCCATTTCCAGGGTAACCGGCTTGCCGTTCTCGCCCAGCACTTCGCACTTCATCGCCTTGCTGTACTTGTTGCCCAGCTGGAAGATGTGCCCGACTTCGATTCCGCGTTTGATTTCCAGGGTGCCTTTGCCGTCCGGGCTTGGGTCACCGGCGACTACGTTACGCAGGTCAGCCACGGTTGGAACCGGCAGATCGCGCTCCCAGTTCACGCCGAAGTAGTGCTTGTCGTCGATGTTCGCGCCGATGCCGAAGTCGCTCATCAGCTCGACCGAGCGGTCGATGATGATCGGCAGCGGCAGATTCAGCGGGCCGAGCGAACCGGCGCCGGCGCCAATGGCGTCACGCAGTTCGGCGTCGGTGGCCATGACCAGCGGGCTGGCCACGCCAGGTTGCTGGGCAGCCTTGATTTCGTTGAGTTCGTGGTCGCCACGGATGACCAGCGCGATCAGCTTGCCTTCTTCTTCGGCGCGCACGATCAGGGTCTTGATGGTCTTTTCAATCGGCAGATTGAATTTTTCCACCAGCGCCGCGATGGTTTTGGTGTCTGGTGTATCGACCAGGCGCAGCTCTTCGGTCGCGGCAGCACGCGAGGTTTCGCGTGGCACGGCTTCGGCCTTTTCGATGTTCGCTGCGTAGTCGGAACCGTTGCTGAAGACGATGTCGTCTTCGCCAGACTCGGCCAGTACGTGGAATTCGTGCGAACCAGCGCCACCGATCGAACCGTTGTCGGCTTCAACCGGACGGAATTTCAGGCCAAGACGGCTGAACACGTTGCAGTAGGCCTGGTGCATACGGTCATAAGTGACCTGCAGCGACGCCTGATCAGCGTGGAACGAGTACGCGTCCTTCATGATGAATTCGCGACCGCGCATCAAACCGAAGCGTGGGCGGATTTCGTCACGGAATTTGGTCTGGATCTGGTACAGGTTGATTGGCAGCTGTTTGTAGCTGCTCAACTCGTTGCGCATCAGATCGGTGATCACTTCTTCGTGGGTCGGGCCCGCGCAGAAGTCGCGACCGTGGCGGTCTTTGATGCGCAGCAGCTCAGGGCCGTATTCTTCCCAGCGCCCCGATTCCTGCCACAGCTCGGCCGGTTGGGTGCTCGGCATCAACACTTCCAGAGAGCCGGCGGCGTTCATCTCTTCGCGAACGATGGCTTCAACCTTGCGCATGACTCGCAGGCCCATGGGCAGCCAGGTGTACAGGCCCGAGGCGAGTTTGCGGATCATGCCGGCGCGCAGCATCAGCTGGTGGCTGATCACGACCGCGTCGGAAGGCGTTTCTTTCTGTGTGGCGAGCAAAAATTGACTGGTGCGCATGGTTGGCCGTTGTCGGTTGCTATGACTGGAAATGACTCCGCAGTGTACCGGCGAGTTTTGCCGACGTACAGGCGTGAGGTCAGTGGGGAGGCACGACGGCGGGATTCCTCCCGCCGTTGCCGAAACGTCTTACGATTCTTCTGTGACCGGCGTCGGCACAGGCTCGGGCGTTGGCGTCGGGCCTTCGCGGCGGCTTTCCTGGAACCAGTGCAGGGCGATCAGTACCAGTGTCGGCACGCCGAGCAGGGCAGTGATCAGGAAGAAACTGTGGTAACCGAACTTCTCGACCAGAACCCCGGAATAGCCGCCCATCAGGCGCGGCAACAGCAGCATGATCGAGCTGAGCAGGGCGTATTGGGTGGCGGAGAACTTCAGGTTGGTCAGGCTCGACAGATAGGCAACGAACGCCGACGTCGCCAGGCCCGAGCTGAAGTTGTCGAGGGAAATGGTCACCACCAGCATCTGCAGGTTCGGGCCCATGTCGGCGAGCATGACGAACAGCAGGTTGGTGGCCGCCGAGGCCGCGCCGCCGATGAACAGAATCGGCAGGATGCCGAAACGCACGATCAGCAGGCCGCCCATGCCGGCGCCAACCAGCGTCATGATCAGGCCGAAGATCTTGCTGACACTGGCGATCTGATCCTTGGTGAAACCCTGGTCGATATAGAACACGTTGGCCATGACGCCCATCACCGTGTCCGACATGCGATAGGTAGCAATCAGGCCGAGCAACAGCAGTGCCTGCCAGCGGTAACGCAGAATGAAATCGTTGACCGGCGTCAGCACCGGCGCCAGGCCGCGACGGCCCATGGTCGACAGGCACAGGCCAGTCAGCAGCGTATAGAGAATGGCGCGCAGGAAGGCGCGGTCTTCGAGCAGCAGGTCGAGCGGGCTCATGTCGCCGAACAGCACACCGGCGAAATCGGTGTTGTACAGCTGAGTGAACATCGCCGGCACCGAGACCAGCAAAACAATCAGCACAAACACCGACATCAACTGATGCATGAAGGTGTAACGCCCGGCCTGCAACTGCGTGCGTAGTGGCACTGGCGGTTCGCGCATGAATAGCGTGGTCAGCAGCGCGGGCACCATCAATGCACCGAACAGTGCGTAAGTGCCGGCCCAGGCCGAATGTTGATAGTTGAAGCCCGTGGAGCCGAAGCCCTCAGCGAAGAACAGCGCACCGGCAGTCGCCAGCAGTGCTGCCACGCGATAACCGGACATATAACTGGCGGCAAGGGCGGCCTGGCGGTTGTCCTCGGCGATTTCCAGGCGATAGGCATCCACCGCAATATCTTGAGTGGCGGAGGCAAAGGCGACGACAACGGCGATCGCGATCAGCCAGGACAGATGTTTCTGTGGATCACAGAAACCCATGCCGATCAGCCCGAGGATGACCAGCACCTGTGAGAGCACCAGCCACGAGCGGCGACGGCCAAGCTTGCCCAGCAACGGCAGGCGCCATTGGTCGAGCAGGGGTGACCAGACCCATTTGAACGCATAGGCCAGACCGATCAGGCTGGCATAGCCGATGGTTTCACGGGCCACACCGGCCTCACGAAGCCAGACGGAAAGCGTTGAAAACACCAGCATGTACGGCAGGCCGGCGGCGAAACCGAGCAACAACAGCACGAGCGTCGAAGGACTGGCATAAGCGGCTAGCGCGGCGCGCCAGGTTTTACGGGGCATGGGCTGGAGTCTGCCTCAAGATTGCGAAAACAAAGCGCGCACTCTAACCGCTGTGCTCTACCGGACGCCAGCCATGGCGCTGAATATCCACACGATTGTTCAGGACGGTGATGCCTTCCATGCGCAATCGGGCCCGTTGTTCATCGCCCGAAGGGCTGCCCACCGGCAGGCTGATCCGACCGCCGGCGCCGAGCACGCGGTGCCAGGGCAGCCTGGTATCGCCGGGCAACTGGCTCAAGGTGCGGCCGACCCAGCGGGCGGCGCGCCCCAACCCGGCAAGTTCAGCTAACTGACCATAGCTGACGACTTTGCCCTCGGGCACTTGGGCGAGCGTGGAATAGAGCGCCGTGCGTCGGATTTGCGCTTCACTGTCACGATCGTGGGGCTGCTCTGTCACGTGCGCGGCTCCTGAACATGGGCGGATTGATGCTTCAAGGGTAATCCGTCGCGGCGCAGTTGAGAAATGAACTCAATGGAAATCGTCCGGTCAGTCCTTGTCAGGGTCTTATTCCTACGGATAATGCCGACCTTTTCGCAAACTGAGCCCTAGATTCGCTTATGTTTTCCAGATCCTTGCTGTGCCTTGCTGTATTCAGCGCGTCCACGCCCCTGCTTGCCGACACCGTCTGGTTGAAGAACGGTGACAAGTTGAGCGGCACTATCACCGTGTTCGATGGCGGCAAGCTGTTGATCCAGACCAAATATGCCGGTGCGGTCACGATTGACTGGAAAGAGGTCAAGACCCTGGACAGCGATCAGCACCTGCTGGTCAAGCAGGATGCCTACACCGGAGAAGTGTCCAAGTCGCTGACGGCTGCCGAAGATGGCAAGGTCACCCTGGCCAACGGAGAGGCGCCGAAAACCGTCGAACTGGCGAGCATTCAGCAGATTCTCAAACCCAAACCGGTGGTCGAGGATCTGGTGTGGAAGGGCAATGTCGACCTGGCGCTGGACTATCAGCGCGCCGAGAAGGACACCGATGACTACGATGTCGGCTTCAAGACCTCAGCGCGTCATGGTCGCTGGCGTCATACCGCCGAAGGCGAGTACAACCGCGAAGTGCAGGACGACGAGACCACCACCAACAACTGGCGCGCCGAATATGCACTCGACCGCTTCCTGACGGATCAATGGTTCTGGCAGGGCCGCCTGAACTACAAGCGTGATCACATCGAAGAGCTGGCGCGTCAGCGCGTGGTCGGTACCGGTCCTGGCTACCAGTTCTGGGATGACGAGCTGGGCGCGTTCTCGCTGGGCTCGCTGCTCAACCGTACCGATTACGAGTATCGCGATGGCAGCAAGGACAACTTCTATTCCGTCGCGATGAAGTGGGATTACAACCGTTACCTGATTGGCAAGAAGGTCGAATTCTTCACCAACGGTGAAGTGGGCAAGCCGCTGTCGGGTGTTGCCGATTACGCGCTGGATGCCGAGATGGGCTTGCGCTACAAGGTCACCGATTGGGCCTCGCTCAATCTCAAGGCTGAGCGTGACATCATCAGCGGCACCAACGATGCCGATCTGAACAAGACCCGTTATACCGCCGGGTTTGGCGTGGCCTGGTAACGCACAAGCAAAAGATCGCAGCCTTCGGCAGTTCCTACAGAGGATTGATATACATCCTGTAGAAGCTGCCGAAGGCTGCGATCTTTTTTTGCGAGCTGAAAAACAGACGCCCACAAAAAAGCCCCGCTTTTAAGGGCGGGGCTCTTTTCTAAAGAAGCTACAAGTTAGATAACTTGTACTTCTTCAGCTTGCATGCCTTTCTGACCGCGGGTAGCGATGAAAGAAACCTGTTGGCCTTCTTTCAGGCTTTTGAAGCCGTCGGATTGGATAGCTTTGAAGTGAACGAACAGGTCGTCACCGGATTGTGGAGTGATGAAGCCGAAGCCTTTTTCATCGTTGAACCACTTAACGGTACCGGTTTGGCGATTAGACATGGTGTAACTCCTTGAACAAAGATAACTGCGACTCAGGAAGAACCCTGGCCGAGACTGAGTGCAAAGAGCAGGAAAAATTCTTGTAGATGGTTGGATCGAAATTCAACATATCGTGTAGAGATTCTCAGTGACACAAGCAACACAGTGACGCCACCTTAACCCAGTTTCCGAGAAGTGCCAATGCTTCTTGCGAAGGTTTCTCTGTTTTCGGGATCGGCGGTGTGACGGTTCGTCGCCAAAGCCCGTATTTCATGGGTGTTCGGCGAGAATTGCACCGCGCACTTTGAACCGGGCGGCGCGCCCGGTAAGATGCCGGACAGAATTTTTCCACCTCGCTATTCAGGACACCCCGCCATGAGCATCAAATCGGACAAGTGGATTCGCCGCATGGCGCAGGAACACGGCATGATCGAACCGTTCGTCGAGCGCCAGATGCGCGGCAGCGATGACAGCCGAGTGATTTCCTACGGTGTGTCGAGCTATGGCTACGACGTACGCTGCACCAATCACTTCAAGGTGTTCACCAACATCAACTCGTCTATCGTCGACCCGAAAAACTTCGATCCGGGCAGCTTCGTCGACGTCCACAGCGACGTCTGCATCATCCCGCCGAACTCTTTCGCCCTGGCCAGCACCGTCGAATATTTCCGCATTCCGCGCAATGTGTTGACCATCTGCCTGGGTAAAAGCACCTACGCGCGTTGCGGCATCATCGTAAACGTCACGCCGCTCGAGCCAGAGTGGGAAGGCCACGTGACGCTGGAATTCTCCAACACCACCAACCTGCCGGCGAAGATCTACGCCAACGAAGGCGTGGCGCAGATGCTCTTCCTCGAATCCGACGAGGAATGTGAAGTGTCTTACAAGGATCGCGGCGGCAAGTACCAGGGCCAGCGTGGCGTGACCTTGCCGCGCACCTGATCGGCCCATCCGACAGATCGCGGGAATTCTTTGGCGGGCAGACACTCTATGGGGTGTACTGCCCGTTTTTGCTTTCGGCAAAACGGGCCTTCGCCGAGGAGTGCCCCATGAAGATCGATCCGCAAATCACTGCCGAACTGGCAAGGCTTGAGCCCAATCAGGTTGGCGTATTGGCCTGGTCATTGTTGGCGCATCCGTCGCTGAGCATGGCTGGCGGAATTCCCGGACAGCCCGATCCCGATACGCCCAACGAACAACCGACCGAGCCGGGCGAACCGACCCTTCCGGACGAGCCGCCACCGGCGCCTGTCGCCTGATAAGCCGTGAAAATGGTCAGCCAGACGAGGTCTGCAAAGACTTTAACTGACTGGCCATATTTCGTTATCACCGATGACGAAGATTCTGCAGCTTTCATCCTTCTCGACTGAATACCCCCCAGTAAAGGCGCCAAATGCCGGCAGCAGACTGATGCGTTCGCCGAGCTTGAAACACGCCAGGCGCAAGCTCTGCCGACCCTTGCCATTTAGCCGATAGACCGGGTGCACATGACCCGCCAGTACGTGTCTTTCAGGATGCGGGTCCGGTTCATGTTGCAAGGCGAATGGCCCGAGCAGCAGCGGTTCCGGCACCACCCGGATGTTCAGCGATTCAGGCGGGTCACCAGCGCGTTTGTCGTGGTTGCCGCGAATCAGCGTCATTGGCAGCTCAGCGTGGCGCGCACGCCATTGGGCCAGCGCGCTCAGCGTGCCCGTGGCATGAGAGCCGGGCCCGTGCAGGAAATCCCCGAGAAAGATCAATAAACGGCAGGGCAGCTTTGCCAGCAGCCGATCAATCACGGCGATATTGCTCGCCGTGGTGCCATGCGGGACCGGTTGACCAAGACTGCGGTAAGCCGCGGCTTTGCCGAAATGCACATCGGCAATCAACAGGACCTGCTGCGCGGGCCAGTACATGGCTTTCTCGGGCAGGAGCCAAAGTTCTTCGCCGGCCAGACGCACCGGGTAGGGCGCATTCATCGGGATTTATCCTTGTCGGCGCTATTCTCCAGATCACCGACCATTCGCCTGATGCGATCAGCGAGTTTTTCCGAACTCATGCTTTCGCGCATGCGTTCCACCAGCAGCGGAAACCCTAGCGGTGTAGGACGTTTGAGCTGATGCACGTCCAGTTTCATCCCGTTGATCCGCTCCAATGTCTGTTCCAGGCGACGAATATCCAGTTCTTCGCGTAAGACTTCTTCCCCGGCCTGCGCCAGCAACAGGTTGTCGGCGTCGTATTGTTTGAATACTTCGAAGAACAAACCGCTGGATGCCTGTACCTGCCGGGTGCTTTTCGGCGCGCCTGGGTAGCCGGCGAAGACCAGCCCGGCAATCCGCGCGATCTCGCGAAAGCGCCGCAGCGCCAGTTCGCCGGCATTCAGGCTGGCCATAACGTCCGTTAACAAATCATCAGCATTGAAGAGATCGGTATTCAAATACTCGGCCCAGTCGATCGGCGTAGCGCTGAGCAATTCCAGGCCGTAATCGTTCACCGCAATGGAAAACGTCACGGGCTGCCGTTGACTGACGCGCCATGCCAGCAGGCTCGCCAGGCCCAGATGCACTTGGCGCCCGGCAAACGGATAAAGGAAAAGGTGCCAGCCCTCGCGGGACTTCAATACTTCGGCCAACAGGTTTTCTGTGGTGGGCAAACCCGACCAGCGCATCTGGGTTTCCAGCAAGGGTCGCAATGCCTGCATTTCCGGGCCGATAAACTCGCCCTGCGCGGCGGCACTGAAGCGCCTGACCACGGCCTCAGCCAATTCGTTTGAAAGTGGCATCCGCCCGCCATTCCAGCGCGGTACGGCGGCTTTCTTCGCAGTGCTGCGTTTGACGTAAGCGGTCATGTTTTCCACTCGCACCAACTCCAGCAAACGCCCGGCGAAGAGAAAACCATCACCGGGTTTGAGCCGTGCGATAAAGCCTTCCTCGACACTGCCCAGCTGTTTACCACCGCCGCCCTTGCTCCAGAATTTCAGCTGGATGCTGGCATCGCTGACGATCGTGCCGATGCTCATGCGATGACGCCGCGCCAATCGTGCATCGGGCACACGCCAGACGCCGTGCTCGTCCGGTTCGACCCGGCGATAGTCCGGATAGGCTGTCAGAGACATCCCGCCATGGCGTACGAAAGCCAGCGCCCACGCCCAATCGGCGGGTGTCAGGTCACGATATGCCCAGGCACCGCGGACTTCTTCGTACAAGTCCTCAGGAATAAAGCCACCGCCAAGGGCCATGCTGACCAAATGCTGCACCAGTACATCCAGCGGTTTGTGCGGTGACAGGCGTGGTTCGATGCGCCGTTGTTCGACGGCATCGCCGGCGGCAGCCGCTTCGATCAATTCAAGGCTGTGCGTTGGCACCAGTGTCACTCGCGACGTGCGTCCCGGTGCATGACCGGAGCGCCCGGCGCGTTGCATCAAACGCGCGACACCTTTGGCCGAGCCTATTTGCAATACGCGCTCGACCGGCAGGAAATCCACGCCCAGATCCAGACTCGATGTGCAGACCACGGCTTTCAGTTGCCCGTCCTTCAAGGCCTGTTCGACCCAGTCGCGGGTCTCGCGAGACAGTGAGCTGTGATGCAACGCGATCAACCCGGCCCAATCCGGCCGTGCCTCCAGCAGTGCCTGATACCAGATTTCCGATTGCGCCCGGGTGTTGGTGAAGACCAGCGTGCTGGCGCAGGCATCCAGTTCAGCAACGACCTGCGGCAACATTTTGAGACCGATGTGCCCGGCCCAGGGAAAACGCTCGATGGCCGGCGGGAGGAGTGTGTCAACCTTCAGCGATTTTTCGCTTTGTCCTTGAATACTGATTCCGCCGCCCTGCGGGATTAGCACCTGCTCGGCGTGGGATTGATTACCGAGGGTCGCGGATACGCCCCAGACAATCAGATCAGGTTGCCAATGGCGCAGGCGGGCCAAGGCCAATTGCAACTGCACGCCGCGCTTGTTGCCCAGCAGTTCGTGCCACTCATCGACGACGATCATACGCAAACTCGACAGCGCGACTTGTGCGTCGGCGCGCGCCAGCAGCAGTGTCAGGCTTTCCGGCGTGGTGATCAGCGTGGTCGGCAGGCGTCGGCTTTGGCGGGCGCGTTCGCTGCTGCTGGTGTCACCAGTGCGCAGGCCGATGCTCCACGGGATCTGCAGATCATCGAGAGGTGTTTGCAAGGCGCGTGCAGTATCGGCGGCGAGCGCGCGCATGGGGGTGATCCACAGCACTGTCAGCGGTTCGGCCGGTTGTTTGCGTTTACGCGATGTTTCGACGGCAGGCTGCGAGCGGGCAAAGCGATTGAGCGCGGCAAACCACACCGCATAGGTTTTACCGGCACCGGTGCTCGCGTGCAGTAGACCGGACTCACCGTTTTTGACCGCCGCCCACACCTGTTTCTGAAAGGCGAACGGCTTCCAGTCGCGGGCGCTGAACCAGATTTTTGCCAGGTCGGAGGATTTCGCCATGCGGGCTGCGCGCGCTCTGGAGGGGTTCTTCCAGAGACCGCGGGGCGGGCAGACAAGTTTGATTTTTCAGGCTGGCACGGTGTGCTTTTTGTAGGAGTGAGCCTGCTCGCGATAGCGGTGTGTCAGTCACATTAGTATTGGATGTAATGACGCTATCGCGAGCAGGCTCACTCCTACAGGGGGATTGTGTGCGGCGTTATTTGAGGTTACCGCTGAGGAATTGCTTCAGGCGTTCGCTTTTCGGGTTGCCCAGCACTTCTTCAGGCGCGCCTTCTTCTTCCACCAAACCCTGATGCAGAAACAGCACCTGGCTGGAGACTTTGCGGGCGAAACTCATTTCGTGGGTCACCATGATCATGGTCCGGCCTTCTTCCGCCAGACCCTGAATCACCTTCAACACTTCCCCCACCAACTCCGGGTCGAGCGCCGAGGTCGGTTCATCGAACAACATCACCTCCGGTTCCATCGCCAACGCCCGGGCAATCGCCACGCGCTGCTGCTGGCCGCCCGACAAAAACGCCGGGTACTGATCCGCCACCCGCGCCGGCAGACCGACCTTGTCCAGATAACGCCGCGCACGATCATCGGCTTCCTGTTTGCTGCAACCCAACACCCGGCGCGGGGCCATGGTGATGTTTTCCAGCACGGTCATGTGGCTCCACAGGTTGAAATGCTGGAACACCATTGCCAGACGCGTGCGCAGGCGTTGCAGCTCAGCAGCGTCGGCGACGTGCATGCCGTGGCGGTCGGTGACCATGCGGATCGCCTGGCCATCGAGGCTCATGGCGCCATCATTGGGTTGTTCGAGAAAATTGATGCAGCGCAAAAAGGTGCTTTTGCCCGAGCCGCTGGCGCCGATCAGGCTGATCACGTCGCCGGTCTTGGCCTTGAGCGACACGCCTTTGAGCACCTGATGGTCGCCATAGCTTTTATGCAGGCCTTCAACGGTCAGTTTGTACATGGGACAGACATCCTCAAGGCGAAAGTAGGTAGCCGCTGCGATAGGCTTCGGCGCCCGCGACGTGGGCGATGACCATGCCGGCGGTGGCCATGCGTCGCAGCGAGCGGGCGTACATCACGCCGGCGCTGGTGCAATGAATGGGGGTGATCCGGTCGTGGATCGGGTCGATGATTTCGGCGATCTGCTGTCCGGCTTCCAGGACTTGCCCCGCCGTGGCGGTGTACACCAGCAGGCCGCCGACCGGCGTGGTTACCGGTTCGACTCCCGCGAGAGGCGTGGCCGGGAACGGCAATGGCGGCTGCGGTTTGGTTTCGCCGACGATCGCATCGGACTGGATCAGATAATCGATCAGCGCCTGGCAGTCGCGGCTGGCCAGCGGATGGGTGACGTCACCCTGGCCGCGCAACTCGACGGTCACCGAGAAACTGCCAAGCGGAATTTCGAAGTGCTCGCCGAAACGTTCCTTCAGTTGCCACCACAGCAGGGTGAAGCATTCATCGAACGACTGGCCGCCGGAATCGGTGGCCAGCAGGCTCGCCTGAGCTTCGATGTAGCGCGCCAGCGGTTCGACCTGCGGCCACGCTTCGGGCGTGGTGTAGAGGTGCACCACCGATTCGAAATCACAGTGCAAGTCCAGCACCATATCCGCGTCGCAGGCCAGCCGTTGCAGGGTCAGACGCTGGGATTGCAGTTGCGTGCTGGCGGTCTGGCGGGCGAGGGCGTCGCGCAGATGCGTGCGGATCAGTTCGAGGTTGTGCTGCGGATCGTCATTCAGCCTGCCTTCGATGGCGTTGCCGATTTCTTCACTGAGGTCGACGAACCAGCGGTTGAAGTTCTGCCCGCTCTCCAGTTCGTAGCGGCCCAGTGGCACGTCCATCAACACTTGCTCGAGGCCGACCGGGTTGGCCACTGGCACCAGCACGATTTCGCTGCGCAGGCGCCCGGCCGCTTCCAGCTCGGCCAGACGTTGCTTGAGGTGCCAAGCGACGAGCATGCCCGGCAGTTCGTCGGCGTGCAGCGAAGACTGAATGTAAACCTTGCCCTTGGCCTGTTCCGGGCCGAAGTGGAAGCTGTGGATCTGTCGTGCGGTCCCCGGCAGCGGGGCCAACAGGTCATGGATCAGGTGGCGCATTTTTTATCTCTTTATTCCTGAGCTGGGCCTAGTGAGTCGGGCCGAGGAAGGCCAGCCATCGGCGTTCGGCAAGGCGGAACAGGCCGACCAGCGCAAAGGTAATGGTCAGGTAGATCAGCGCGGCAATGCCGAACGACTGAAAGGTCAGGAAGGTCGCCGAGTTGGCGTCCCGCGCGACTTTCAGAATGTCGGGGATGGTCGCGGTGAAGGCCACGGTGGTCGAGTGCAGCATCAGGATCACTTCGTTGCTGTAATACGGCAACGATCGGCGCAGGGCCGAGGGCATGATCACGTAGGCATACAGCTTCCAGCCGGTTAGCCCGTAAGCCTTGGCGGCTTCGACTTCGCCGTGGTTCATGCTGCGAATCGCCCCGGCGAAAATCTCCGTGGTGTAGGCGCAGGTGTTCAGGGCGAAGGCGAGGATCGTGCAGTTCATCGCATCGCGAAAGAAACTGTCGAGCAATGGCTGCGCACGCACGGCGGCGAGGCTGTAGATCCCGGTGTAGCAAATCAGCAACTGGATATACAGCGGCGTGCCACGGAACAGGTAGGTGTAAAACTGCACCGGCCAGCGAATGTAGAAGTGCGGCGAAACTCGCGCAATTGACAACGGAATCGACACCAGAAAACCGATGAAGATCGAGGCGCTGAGCAGCCACAGCGTCATCGCCAGCCCGGTGATGTTCTGGCCGTCGGTATAAAGGAAGGCGCGCCAGTATTCCTGCAGGAGTTCGATCATCGTACGGCCTCCCGGGCACCGGCGGCGTAGCGGCGTTCGAGCCAGCGCAGGATGAAGTTGGAAGCACTGGTGATCAGCAGATAGATCAACGCGGCGAGAACCAGGAAGTAGAACAGTTGATAAGTGCTTTTACCGGCGTCCTGTGCAGCTTTGACCAAGTCGGCAAGGCCGATGATCGACACCAGTGCGGTGGCCTTGAGCATCACCATCCAGTTGTTACCAATGCCCGGCAGGGCGAAGCGCATCATTTGCGGGAACACCACGTAGCGAAAGCGCTGGCCGCGTTTGAGGCCATACGCGGTGGCGGCTTCAACCTGACCGCGCGGCACGGCGAGAATCGCGCCACGGAAAGTTTCGGTGAAATACGCGCCATAGATGAAGCCCAGGGTCAGCACCCCGGCGCTGAATGGGTTGATCTCGATGTATTCCCATTCCATGTAGTCAGTCAGGGACGTTAGCCAGGTTTGCAGGCTGTAGAAAATCAGCAGCATCAGCACCAGATCCGGCACGCCGCGAATCAGCGTGGTGTAGAGCTGGGCAGGCAGGCGCACCAGTTTGACTTTTGACAGCTTGGCACTGGCGCCGAGCAGGCCGAGCAACACGGCCACCAGCAGCGACAACGCTGATAATTTGATGGTCATCCAGGTGCCTTCCAACAGCAACGGGCCAAAGCCCTTGAGGCTGAAGGCTGCGAGCCCCAGATTTTGTAAGAGGTTTTCGAACATAAATCAGCAACCTGAGCGGATGGAAAAGGCGCCCATCGAGGATGGGCGCCGGGGCATTATTTGCCGCTGTACAGATTCAGATCGCCAAAGTGTTTCTTTTGAATCTCGGCGTATTTGCCGTCATCGTGTAACGCTTTGATACCTTTATCTAAAAGCGCTTTCAGCTCAGTGTTACCTTTCTTAATACCGACAGCGGTTTTGGCTGGCAGCAATTCGCTGTCGACTGGCTTGCTGACGTCATAGTCGGCGCCCTGTGGCGACTTCAAAAAGCCCAGTTCGGCTTGCAGCATGTCCTGGATACCGGCGTCGAGACGGCCGGAGGTCAGGTCGGAATACACCTGATCCTGGTTCTGATAGGCCTGGGTTTTCACGCCGGCCTTGTCCAGCACGGCTTTGGCATAGGCTTCTTGAATAGTGCCTTGCTCGTAGCCGACGGTTTTGCCCTTGAGGGACGCGACGTCTGCGGTGATGCCGGAGCCTTTCTTGAACACATAAGCGGTCGGGCCGGAGAACAGTTCGCTGGAGAAGTCGATGACTTTTTCGCGGGCCGGGGTCACGGTCATCGACGAGATCACGCCGTCGAATTTGTTGGCCTTGAGGCCCGGAATCATGCCGTCGAAGTCACTTTCGACCCACTTGCACTTGACCTTCAGTTCGGCGCAGATCGCGTTGCCCAGGTCGATGTCGAAGCCCACCAGGCTGCCGTCGGCCGCTTTCGACTCGAACGGTGCGTACGAAGGGTCAACGCCAAAGCGTAGCTCTTTGTATTCCTTGGCCAGCGCGGAGCCAGCGGCCATGCACAACGCCAGTGCAGAAAGGGTCAGCAATGCTTTTTTCATTATTCAATCCCTAAGAACCAATATGAGCGCTTGTGGCGCAGAATTATTGTTACTGGAACGCGTACGACCTATAGAAAGTAGCAATTTCCGAACCAGAGTCCCGAACAAGTGTTTTAAAAGGTTGGCGCAGCGATTGGATGAGCGAGTCAGTGCCCGCAAACGGGCACTGAAAATAGCTTGCACTGATTCAGGGCTGATCGTTCCCACGCTCTGCGTGGGAATGCAGCCCGGGACGCTCCGCGTCCCATCCAGAGCCGAACGCGGAGCGTAGGAACGATCTTCGCGTCATGTTGAACTCAGGCGAGAAGATCCTGCAATGTGGCTAGGCTATCCGCCTCATCCACGGTTTTATCTTGTCGCCAGCGCAGCATCCGTGGAAACCGCACGGCAATTCCGCTCTTGTGCCGCCGTGACAGGGCGATGCCTTCGAAACCCAGTTCAAACACCAGACTCGGTTTCACGCTGCTCACCGGGCCAAACTTCTCCACCGTGGTCTTGCGCACGATGCTGTCGACCTGACGCATTTCCGCATCGGTCAGCCCCGAATAGGCTTTGGCAAACGGCACCAGCGACCGCTGACTCGAATCGGGCGGGCCGTCCCACACAGCAAAGGTGTAATCGCTGTACAAACTGGCCCGCCGACCATGCCCGCGCTGCGCGTAAATCAACACCGCATCGACACTGAACGGATCAACCTTCCATTTCCACCAGACGCCCATGTCCTTGGTGCGGCCGACGCCGTACAGCGAATCCCGCGCCTTGAGCATCATCCCTTCAACGCCCAGCCGCCGCGAGGACTCGCGCTGGCGGGCGAGGTCGAACCAGTCGCTGCCGGTCAGCACCGGTGAGGCCAGCAGCACCGGGCTGTTGCAACGGGCGATGACCTCTTCCAGTTGCGCGCGGCGTTTGGCCTGCGGCTGGTTGCGCCAGTCTTCGCCTTGCCATTCCAGCAAGTCGTAGGCGAGTACCACCACCGGCACCTCTTCGAGGATTTTCTTGTCGAGGGTTTTGCGACCGATACGTTGTTGCAGCAGGGCGAAGGGCTGCACGGCCGGCGGTTGGGTCGATTGCGGATCAAAGGCGTCTTCGGTGCCCGGATGGGTGCTTTTCCACACGACGATTTCGCCGTCGATCACCGTGCCGTCAGGCAGACCGTGCACCAGCACTTCCAGTTCGGGAAAACGCTCGGTGACCAGTTCCTCGCCCCGCGACCAAATCCACAGCCGGCCTTCACGCTTGACCACTTGTGCGCGGATGCCATCCCACTTCCATTCGATCTGCCAGTCGCTGGCAGGCCCGATCAGTGCTTCGAACTCTTCCACCGGTTGTGACAGGGCATGAGCGAGGAAAAACGGGTACGGCTGACCACCGCGCTGGGCATGTTCATCGCTGGACTCAGGGGCGATCAGCTTCAGGTAGCTGGCGGCGCTTGGCCGATTGGACAGGTCGGTGTAGCCAACCAGACGCTGCGCCACGCGTTTGCTGTCCAGCCCGGCCATCGATGCCAGAGCCCGGGTGACCAGCAGTTTCGATACGCCGACGCGGAAACTGCCGGTGATCAATTTGATGCACAGCATCAGGCTCGATCGATCCAGTTGCGCCCACAGGGCGGGCAGTTGTCGGCTGAGGTATTCCGGAGTTTCACCGCGTAGCGGCAGAAGTTTATCTTCGATCCACTCGGCGAGGCCGGCGTCGGAACTGTGCGGGTTTTCCGCGAGCACCAGCGAAATGGTTTCCGCCAGGTCACCGACCGCTTGATAGCTTTCTTCGAACAGCCACGGTTCCAGGCCGGAAATCTCGACAGCCAGTTCGCGCAGGATTCTCACCGGCACCAGTTGCCGGGGCCGGCCACCGGACAGAAAGTACACCGCCCACGCAGCGTCATGCGGTTCGGCCTGGGCGAAGTACGTCTGCATCGCCGCCAGTTTGGCGTTGCTCGACGTAGTTGCGTCGAGTTCGGCATATAACTCGGCAAATGCTTTCATGCGGGCATCTCGACGATGGTCGGTTCGGTGGCGATGTTTTCTTCTTCGTCATCGCCGTATTCGGTGTTGAAACCCTGGGCATCCAGGCCTTTTTCACGCAGATGCCGCACCAGCACGCCAATCGAGCCGTGGGTGACCATCACCCGTTCCGCTCCGGTCTGTTCGATGGCCCACAACAGACCGGGCCAGTCGGCGTGATCGGAGAGCACGAAACCGCGATCGACACCGCGCCGCCGCCGCGTGCCACGTAAACGCATCCAGCCGCTGGCAAACGCGTCGCTGAATTCACCGAAGCGGCGCATCCAGGTGCTGCCTCCCGCCGAGGGCGGGGCGATGACCAGGGCCTGGCGCATGATCGGGTCGCTTTTCTTTACGTCGCCGGCGTAGATCGTCGGCGGCAGGTACACGCCAGCCTCGCGGTAAACCCGGTTCAGCGGCTCGACCGCGCCGTGACTGAGGATCGGGCCGAGGCTTGCGTCGATACCGTGGAGAATCCGCTGGGCCTTGCCGAACGAATAGCAGAACAACACGCTGGCTTTGCCGGCGGCAATGTTTGCTGCCCACCACTGATTGATCTCGCTGAACACCTGCGCCTGTGGCTGCCAGCGGTAGATCGGCAGGCCGAAGGTCGATTCGGTGATGAAGGTGTGGCAGCGCACCGGTTCGAACGGGGCGCAGGTGCCGTCGGGTTCGATTTTGTAGTCACCCGATGCGACCCAGACTTCGCCGCCGTATTCCAGACGCACCTGCGCCGAGCCGAGCACGTGGCCGGCGGGATGAAAGCTCAAGGTGACACCGTGGTGCGTCAGGCGCTGGCCGTAGGCGAGGGTTTGCAGGTTGATGTCCTGCCCCAGCCGCGCGCGCAGAATCCCTTCGCTGGCGCTGCTGGCGAGGTAATGCTGGTTGCCGGTACGGGCGTGATCGCCGTGGGCATGGGTAATGACCGAGCGCTCGACGGGGCGCCACGGATCAATGTAGAAATCCCCGGCAGGGCAATAAAGACCTTCGGGACGGGCGATAACAAGGTCCATGTCGTTACCAGGAATGGGGGGCTTGTTAGCTATGAGGTTGGCGCGTGTTCAGAAGTTCTATCGACTTTGAAGAGCAACCCTCACCCCAGCCCTCTCCCGGAGGGAGAGGGGGCCGACCGCGCTGTCTGGCGAGCTACATCGACCTGAAAAACCGAGTCGATTAGGGATTTGGCAGAGCACGAACCGGCTTAACTCAGGATTCGGCAGAGCACGAACCAAGTTAACTCCGGATTCGGTACAACAGTTTCAGGTCGGCGTAGACCTGCAGCATCCCCCAATCAGTCCCCTCTCCCTCCGGGAGAGGGCTAGGGTGAGGGGCTTTTGATTTACAAGGCCGACCGAGATGCCCGACGAGTTGAACCGAGCAAATTCCGGATTCGGCAGTGCCCGTTCAGGTCGGCGTATGACTCAAGCAACCCCCAATCAGTTCCCTCTCCCTTTGGGAGAGGGCTAGGGTGAGGGGTTTTTGATTTACAGGGCCGACCGAGATGCCCGACGAGTTAAACCGAGCAAACTCCGGATTCGGCAGTGCCCGTTCAGGTCGGCGTATGACTCAAGCAACCCCCAATCAGTCCCCTCTCCCTCCGGGAGAGGGTTAGGGTGAGGGGCTTTTGATCTTTGTCTTATTTGCCGGGAGTAAGAGTCAAACGGGCCTTGCCATACACCCGGTCAAAGTTCTGCGGCTGCATCGGCAAACCGATGTACTGCCCCTTCAACCACGCATCGATGCCATTGAGGTAGTTGGGACTGACCGGATTCCCCGATTGCCCCGTACCGTTCTGCCCCAGCAACGGTTCAGTCTGGCCGAAGTCGACAATGAAACGCATCGACGGCGCACGTGTGGTGGTGAAATCCTGCCCCCAAGCGAACGCTGAAGTGTTCAGCGTCGTGTGATCGCCACCGGCCGCCAGCGGCCCGCGCACGGTCTGACCATTGCTGTTCTTCCAGGCATAGCTGTGCAACTTGCCCCACTGCCAGGCGCGATGGTCGCCGCCCAACTGACTGTCGCCAGCGCTGATCGCTGCGGCGAAGCTGCGGGCGAGAATCAGCGCTTTGTCCTCTTTCTGCGGCGTGCGCAGGTCATCCCAGAACGGACTGTCTTCACGCCCCAACAGATGATCGGCCTGCGCCGCGTAAGACAAATCGCCGTTGGCGATAAACGCCTTCCACGCAGGGCTCGATTCCGGACCGAGCTCATCGAGGAAGATCTGCTTCATGCTTTCCTGCAGGAACAGTTCGTAAATCGCCGCGTCTGCCGAGGTCGGGCTGAGCTTGCCGTCGAACGCCATCAACCGGGTAAACGCCTCGCGCGCCTTGCTGCGATCCGCTTCCGGCAGGGCATCGATTGCCTGTTTCAGCGGTTGTTTCATGCCCGGTGCTTCGAAGACTTTTTTCAGCTTGGCGGCGAAGGTGGTGGTCTGGTCGTACTGCATAGCGATCACGCTGCGGCTGTCGTGCTTGCCGCTGCCGGCCAGTTCCGCCAGACGTTCGCCACGCTCCGGTGCGGCCCACGAGTTCGACAATTGCATGCCGTAACCGTGCGGGATCACGCGCTGGTTGGCGGTGCCGAGCCAGCCTTGTGCCGGATCCTGATCGTATGGATGCAGCATCGGGTCGGCGTAACCGTCCCAGTCGTAACGACCTTCCCAGCCCGGCGATGGCAGCAAACCTTCACCTTCGCGGCGATTCGGGAAGCGCCCGGTGACTTGCCAACCAATGTTGCTTGCATCGGCGAACACCAGATTCAGGGCAATGGCGCGGATTTCCCGGCTGGCATCCGAAGCTCGTTCTACGGTTTGCGCGCGGGTCAGATCAAAAAACGCATCCAGCGACTTGTCGTCGGTGAAGCTCGGCGTTTGCAAGGCCAGGCCGAAACCGCTGCCTTGGGCCGCCGCCTGAGCACTGTTGAGCAACGCGCCGTGGCGGGTTTCGTATACCGCTTCGCGAATCGGTCGCTGGCCTTTGACGAAGTAGGTTTCGTTGCGCACGCCCAGCGGCTGCCATTTGCCGTTGACCTCGTAGGTCAAACTGCTGCCCTGGCGACGGATTTTTTCCAGGAACAGGTCCTGGTTGTCGCCGAGCACGCTGGTCATGCTCCACGCCACTTTGCCGTTGAAACCGCCAAGGACCAGTGGCAAACCGGCAACCGTGACGCCTGCGGCCTGATATTTCGGTGCGCGGATCTGCACGAAGCTCCACAGCGACGGTGCAGCCAGCGGCCCATGGACGTCGCTGGCCAGCAGGCTCTTGCCGCTGCGGCTGCGTTGTGGGGCGATCGCCCAGTTGTTCGAAGACGTGGTGCCCAGGAGGTTCAGTGCCGACAGTTGCTGGCTGGCGCTGCTCAGTTCGGTCAGCCCCGGGATTTGCCCGTTGAGCTTGAGACCTTGCAGCTTGTCAGCCTCGGCCAGTGGCAGATTCTCGTCGGGTGCGGACGGCGTCAGCCAGGCGAGTTTGTCGCTGGTCACGGTTTGCGCGAGCACCAGCGAGGATATTTCTTCCGGCAGGTTGGCCGACTGGCTGAAATTCAGCAGGGCGAAAATCAGCGCCGAATCTTCCGGCTTCCAGTATTCAGGCTTGTAACCGCTGGAGGCGAGGTCGCCCGGCAACTTGTCGGCGTAGCGGAACAGGTAGGCGTTGACGCCCCGCGCATAGACTTCGAAGAAACGCTTGAGGCGTGGCGACGAAGCCTTGTACAGCTCGCCGGCGCTTTTCTTCAGATTGACCGCGCGCATGTAGCGGTCGGCGTCGAGCATCGATGCGCCGGACATTTCCGCCAACCGGCCCTGCGCCAGCAGGCGCAAGGTGACCATTTGATTGATGCGGTCGCTGGCGTGCACATAGCCGAGGCTGAACAGCGCGTCGTGAAAGGTGTTGCTCTCGATCAACGGCATGCCCATGGCATTGCGTCGCACCGACACGTTCTGCGCCAGGCCCTTGAGCGGTTGCACGCCGGAGGTCGGCGGGAGGGTGTCCTGAGCATTCCAGGTCTGGCAACCGGACAGGCCCAAAACACCGGCCACTGCTGCGGCAACGCCGAACCGGGGAAGAAAATGTATGAGGGCTGGCGAGGCCATGGCAAAGCTCCTGCGGGGGTGTAGAGGCTGGGGGCGCAATAAAGCCGCTACGTTAGTGAGCAGGAGGTGGCCGCGCAAGCGGGGGCAGGGGTTATTTGTGTATTTCTGTCGAATGGAAAAGATCGCAGCCTGCGGCAACTCCTGCATAGGCATGCATTCCCATGCAGGAGCTGCCGCAGGCTGCGATCTTTTGCCGTTAAATCAGGATTTGGGTGGATTGATTTTCTGCACCAAGGCGTAGGCCTTCACGGTCGCCGGGCGATCCTTGATGTGGTTGAACCAGCGCAGTACATGCGGGAAGTCTTCCAGGTTCTGGCTCTGCCATTTGTGTGAAACGATCCACGGATAAATCGCCATGTCGGCAATGCTGTATTCGCTGCCGGCGACGAATTCGTTATCAGCCAGTTGCTTGTTCAACACGCCATACAAACGTGCGGTCTCGTCGATGTAGCGCTTGATCGCGTAAGGAATTTTCTCCGGAGCGAACTGGCTGAAGTGATGGTTCTGCCCGGCCATCGGCCCCAGGCCACCCATTTGCCAGAACAGCCATTGCAACGCCGTTTGCCGACCGCGCAGGTCTGTGGGCAAAAACTTCCCGGTCTTCTCCGCCAGATACAACAGGATCGCCCCGGACTCGAACAGCGACAGCGGTTCACCGCCATCGGCCGGTTCATGGTCAACAATGGCCGGAATGCGGTTGTTCGGGGCGATCTTCAGAAAATGTGGCTGGAACTGCTCACCCTGACTGATGTTGATCGGGTGCACGTTGTACGGCAGGCCGGCTTCTTCGAGGAACAGGGAAATCTTGTGGCCGTTGGGGGTGGTCCAGTAATACAGGTCGATCATGGAGAACTCCAAAGCAGAAATGGACTTGCGTGCGGACAGCAAACGCCGGCGTCAGGTCGTCCCGTGTGCATTCGATAGCTTGCTTAACAGGAAGAGGTGATGCTGAACTGCGCAGAATTCAATGACCCCGCGTGAGAAAAATCGCCATGGAGCTTGAGGCCAACGCTGCACTGATCATCATCGACCAGCAAAAGGGCATCCTGCAGCCGCGTTTGGGACGGAGGAATAATCCTCAGGCGGAAGCGCGAATCCTTGATCTGCTGGGGCATTGGCGGCGTAGCGGGCGACCGGTGATTCATGTGCAGCACCTGTCGCGTGAGCCTGATTCAGTATTCTGGCCCGAACAGGAAGGGGTGGAATTTCAGCAGCGGTTTTCGCCGCAGAACGGGGAATGGCTGATTCAGAAACAGGTGCCGGATGCGTTTTGTGCCACCGGACTAGAGGCGCGGTTGCGTGAGGCGGGGATCGGGCAACTGATCATTGTCGGCGTGGCGACCAACAACTCGGTGGAGTCAACGGCGCGCACGGCGGGCAATCTGGGGTTTGCAGCTTGGGTGGCGGAGGATGCCTGTTTCACCTTCGACAAGGCCGATTATTTCGGCACGTTGCGAACGGCTGAAGAGGTGCACGGGATGTCGCTGGGGAATCTGGATGGGGAGTATGCGACGGTGGTCAGTGCGAAGCAGATTCTTGCGGCGGGCTGAATAACTTCGCCGTATGCGCCGGCCCCTTCGCGAGCAGGCTCGCTCCCACAGGGATCGCGGTGGGCACAAAAGCCCTGACCGGCGCAGATCAAATGTGGGAGCGAGCCTGCTCGCGAAAGCGGTCTGTCAGGCGAAACGACTGTCCGCCCAGTGCATCACGCGCCGTGGCACTTCTTGAATTTCTTGCCGTTGCCGCATGGGCAAGGGTCATTGCGGCCGACGTCTTTCAGGGCATTGCGCACCGGTTCCTGGTGGGCGTGGCCGCAGTTCGGGCCGTGAACATGGCCGTGGTCATGCTCGTGATGATGGTCATGATCGTGGTTGCAGTCAGGGCCATGGACATGAGGTTGCTGGGTCATCGGTGTTGCTCCGGAATTAAATCGGCGGGGATTATCACGCCATTGCGCTCAAGGTGCACGTAGTGAGCGATGAATAAACCGGTTTCCATTTCGCCCTGCAAACGATAGGGAATCTGCTGGTTCGGATTTTTCAGCATTTTCACCACGTCTTTTACCTTCGGCCAGAGGTTGGTGCGGATCGGCACTTTGAAATAGGCGCTGCGCTTGGGCCCGACGGTGAACCAGTGTTCATGCTCGCCTTCGGCCAGCAGCATATCGGCCAGATGAATGCGGTATTCGAGGCCCCGCACGGTCAGGTCGCTGTCGTTGGGGTTGTCGATGCGAAAGTGCAGGATGAATTTCTGTTCGAGCAGCTTGGCGCGCACCACTTCGACTTTTACCAGGTGCACGGCGGGGTCGACGCTGTCATCGCTGAACCACGACGCGCAGCCGCCGAGATTGAGGATCAGCATCAAAAACAGAAAATGTAATGTGCGCTGGCAACCGAGCATGATTTAACTCCCTTTGCTGCCAGTCTAGACGCTAAAAGAACGCAGCCTTCGGCAGCTCCTACAGAGAAACGCATTCCATGTAGGAGCTGCCGAAGGCTGCGATATTTTGATCTTAAGCGCCAAAATACCCCGCACAGCACTTCTTGAACTTCTGCCCACTGGCGCACGGGCAGCTGTCATTGCGCCCCAGCTTCAACAGAACCGTCGGATCAATGAAGTACCAACGCCCGGCATTCTGCACAAACGACGAGCGTTCGCGGTGGCTGTGTTCGCCCTGGCTGTCGTGCCAGCGTGCAGTGAAGGTGACGAAGGCGTGTTCCGGCTGGCCACCGAAGACTTCCGAACTTTCGACATCGAGGCCGAGCCAGGTGCTCTGCGCGCTCCAGTCGCTGATCGACTGACGATTCAGTCCCGCTTGCTGAGCAGGCAGGGTGGTCGCCACAAGGTAATCGATCAAACCCAGCACATAGGCGCTGTAGCGCGAACGCATCAAGGCTTCGGCGCACGGCGCAGGATGGCCATCGTGATAATGACCGCAGCAGGCATCCAGCAGATTGCCGCTGCCGCAGGGGCAAATGGCTGTACTCATTGCATTACCACCAGTATTTCCCGAAGTTTTCCGGATTGGCCCAGAACCGCGAGTTGAGCCAGTCGGGGACTTGTTTGTAGTCAAGCAGATCGTAGGTGAACAGGGTCAGCACTTGATCGTCGCGTTGAAAGCGCTCGCTGGCCTGCAGCGCCAGCGAATAGAAGTCGGTTTCCTGCCAGCCGCTGGCCGACAGATCCGCCAGCACGGCAATGCGGCTGGCGTTGAGATTACGAATTCCGCCCAACAGATTCAGGCCTTCGCGCTTGGGCAAGTGTTCCAGGCAATCGACCACCAGCGCCAGATCGAAACGTTGCGCGGCCAGTTCGGCGGGCAATGGGCCCGGCGCCGTATGGGCGACGACGGTGTCTGGGTGCGCCACTTTAAAGGCGCTCAGGGCTGGAAATTCGCTGGCGCCGATCAGCAGCAGACGGGCCGGGGCGTAGCGATCCAGCAAAGCGGCCAACGCCTGTTGCGGCGTGCGGGAAGAAATGGCGACGTTCATCAAGGCTCCTCAATCAGACCGCCAAGACTAGCCTGCCTGACGATGTCGGCAAAGAGCGCCGTTACGTCAGTTACCGACGATTGCGCCAAAGTCCTGTGAACACGGTCGCAAACAGGCATGGCCTATTGCTGGCGGAGATTAAAACTCCGGTCTTTACTCCCTGAATCGGTTTTAAGCCGATCCCTCAGGAGAAAACCAGATGAGCATAGTTCGGACAGCATTACCTTTGATTCTGCTAACCAGTGTGTTGACTGGTTGCGCAGGTTTGCAGAAAACCGACTGGCCGACCTGTGCGGCGGTCGGTGGTGTCGTCGGTGCCGGTCTCGGCGCAACCGAGAGTTCGGCGTGGGCCGGCTACGGCGCGTTGTTGATCGGTGGCACGGCAGCGGCCTATTGCTGGGTACACGGTGATGGCGACGAAGACGGCGATGGCGTGCCGGACAGTCGCGACAAGTGCCCGGGCACGCCTAAAGGCGTGCAGGTCGACGCTGACGGTTGCCCTCCACCAGCGCCTGCACCCGTGGTCGAAGAAGCTGTAGTGGTCAAGGAAGAAACCATTGTTATCCGTGATGTGCACTTCCAGTTCGACAAAGCCACGCTGACCGGCCCTGACAAGCAAGTACTCGACAAGGTCGCCACCCGCCTGAAACAGGAATCCTCGACGGCGCAACTGACCGTGACCGGTCATACCGATAGTGTGGGCAGCGATGCCTACAACAAAAAACTGTCGGATCGTCGTGCGCACTCGGTGGTGGACTACCTGATCCAGCAAGGTGTGCCACGCGCCAGCTTCGTTTCGGTGTCCGGTCTGGGTGAAAGCCAGCCAGTGGCCGACAACAAAACGGCGGATGGTCGTGCACAAAACCGTCGTACCGAAATCAAAATCCAGCGTTAAGCCCCTCTCGCATCCGCGCCTTGTGCAGTCGCGGATGCGGGTCTTTACTCCTGTGTAACCGGTATGGGCCGGTGACACAGGAGCTTTCACAATGACTGTTTTCTCAAGGTCCGTCTTGCCGGTGCTGCTGCTAGGCAGTTTGCTCACCGGTTGCGCCACCCACAGCGATGGCACTGCACCCCTCAATCAACGTACGTGGCCGATCTGCAGCGTTATCGGCGGACTGGTCGGTGGCGGCCTCGGCGCTATCGAAAGCGCTGGCTGGGCCGGTGGCGGCGCAGCGCTGGGGATTCTTGCCGGCGGACTGATCTGTTATGCCCAGGACGGCGATGAAGACGGCGACGGCGTGTTCGACCGCCGCGACCGTTGCCCGGACACCCCGGAAAACACCCCTGTCGATCACCGTGGTTGCCCGCTGCCGCAGTACCCGGTCACGGAAAAAGTGCCGGAGCCCGCACCGCAAACTGAAGTCATCACCCTCAGCGATGCCGGCAACGTGCTGTTCGATTTCGACAAATCCGACCTGACCCCGGCGGCGAAAGCCCAGCTCGATACGCTGATGGACAAGCTGCGCAATGCCGATGTGGTGAGCATCAAGGTCATAGGTCACACCGACAGCAAAGGTTCGGATGCGTATAACCAGGCTTTGTCGGAACGGCGGGCGAGCAGTGTCGCGGCGTATCTGCTGAGTCAGGGGCTGGCGCCGAACAAGCTCACCAGCGAAGGGCGCGGAGAAAGTGAACCGGTGGCCGATAACGCAACCGATGAAGGGCGCGCGCAGAACCGTCGTGTGGAGTTGCATATCAATCGCTAGGACGCCTCTGTAGGGCGCAGGCTAGAGCTGCCGGACGATTATCAAAGTCGTTCCGGCAGCCATTTGGCGGCGCGGCGAAGTTTTTTCATTTGTGCCTCTGGCTTATCCCCCGCAGAAGCCGTTACTGTGCGCCCAAAGAATAATTCGCAACACGGGGGAGCGTATGAAAGTGTTCTGGGGGCTGGGGCGGTTGTTGACCCTGCTGTTCTGCTGCGTGGTGCTGGCCAATCAGCTGGTGCCGTTCGTACATCCGCTGCATCTGCTGGTCAATCTGGCTGGCGGCCTGCTGTTGCTGATTCATCTACTCGAAGTGCTGCTGTGCAATCGCAGCCTCAAAGGCCGTCCGCACCCTTGGCGTGACCGTGGCCGCATCCTGCTGTTCGGCGTATTCCACTTGCAATCCATCCCGGCCCCGGCCGCTCCGGAGGCTTCTTCCCATGCGTAAACTTTGCCTGCTCGCTGCATTCATCAGCCCATTGGCCTGTGCTCAGGTGGTCAGTGTTGAAACCAATTCGCTGATGCGTTTGCCCAACACGGCCAGCACGTTGCAGCTGGAAAAACTGGAAGTGGCCGATTACGGCACGTTGCTGATTCCTGCCAACGTGACCGAACTGACCGTGGGCGAGTTGCGTCTTGGCCATGAAGCCCGTATCGCGATCGTTCCGAGCGAGAACGCTTTGGAGATGAAGGTCGTTCGTGCAGAGCTGAGCGATGGCAGCCGGATTACTGCACGGGGTGCACCGGGTACTTATGAAAAAGCCGCCCGTGCCGGGCGCAATCTGAATCTGCAATTCAAGGCATTGAACGCGCCGCAACTGTTGGTCGATGCCCGTGGCGGCACCGGTGCGCCGGGGTTTGTCGGCCTCGATGGCGGTAATGGTGAAGACCCGGGCTGCACTTATGGCTCGGCCGGGCACGGTTTTGATGGCAGCAACGGCAGCGACGGCCAACCGGGTGCACCGGGAGCGCTGGTACGCCTTGAAGTGCCGCGCGAGTTTCCGGCCGAGCTGATCAAGGTCAATGTCGCGGGCGGTGCTGGCGGCCCGGCGGGTGTGGGTGGCAAGGCAGGGAAGGGCGGCAAGTCCAAGGGCTGCCTGGTGTACCGCGCCGATGGCGGCAAGAATGGCAAGGCCGGGGCGGATGGACAGCCTGGGCCAGTGGGGGCGGCGGGGGCGGTGACTGTGCAGCGCTTGTAAGATCACTGATTGTTCCCACGCTCCGCGTGGGAACACAGCCCGTGACGCTCCGCGTCACTGGACGCAGAGCGTCCCTTGCGGCATTCCCACGCAGAGCGTGGGAACGATCACGGCCTCGCCGCCGCAATCGCCACCAGCACCAGCCCGACAATCAGATTAAGCCCCACCACCCGGCGAATCCGCCCCAGCACCGCCGCACCCGTCGGCCAGTCCTTCGCGTCCACCGCCGTACGCAACTCCGGCAACATCAAGCCCTGAATGCGGATAAACAGCGCCGTCATCACCACATACAAGCCCATCATCACCTGCACATATTTCGGCGCGGTCTCAAAGCCGACCTGCTGCAAATGCAACATGCCCACGCCGCTGATCGGCAACAGGAGCACCGCAACCCAGACCCAACGGAAAAAACCTTGAAACACTTCCACCCACAAGGTCAGTCGGGCAGGGCCGTCGAGGGCCTTCACAGCCGCCGGGCGCAAGACCATCCAGGCGAAAAACATGCCGCCGACCCATACCAGTGCGGCTAATACATGCAGGGGGTAGACGAGGCTAAAAAGTGTCATTGGGTTACTCCGTTCTGCGCAGGATCGATTCGCGGGGTATGATAGCCGCCGATTCAAACCACTGAAAATTTATCCAGCGTTTTTTGCGCCCGACACTCAATGATCAGCACTGAACTCAAAACCACGATCCAGGGCGCCTATTCGCGTTTTCTAGAGGCCAAGAGCCTCAAGCCGCGTTACGGCCAGCGCCTGATGATCGCTGAAATCGCGAAAGTCCTCGGGGATATCGACACCGACGACGAAGGCCGGCGCAGTGGCGACCCCGCGATTGTCGCGGTGGAAGCCGGCACCGGCACTGGCAAGACAGTGGCCTACAGCCTGGCCGCGATCCCGACCGCGAAACTGGCCGGCAAACGCCTGGTCATCGCCACCGCGACCGTGGCCCTGCAAGAGCAAATCGTCTACAAGGATTTGCCCGACCTGATGCGCAACAGCGGGCTGAATTTCACTTTCGCGCTGGCCAAGGGCCGTGGCCGCTACATGTGCCTGTCCAAACTCGACATGCTCTTGCAGGAAGGTCACGCACAAACTGCCACCGCCCAGCTGTTCGAAGAAGAAGGCTTCAAGATCGAGGTCGATGAGGCGAGTCAGAAGCTGTTCACCAGCATGATCGAGAAGCTTGCCGGCAATAAATGGGACGGCGACCGCGACAGTTGGCCCAATGCGTTGGAAGACGCCGATTGGGCGCGCCTGACCACCGATCACAGCCAGTGCACCAATCGTCATTGCCCGAACTTCGGCCAGTGCGCCTTCTACAAGGCCCGCGAAGGCATGGGCAAGGTCGACGTCATCGTCACCAACCACGACATGGTCCTGGCTGACCTGGCGCTGGGCGGCGGTGCGGTACTGCCGGATCCGCGCGACACCATTTACGTGTTCGACGAAGGCCACCACTTGCCAGATAAGGCGATCGGCCACTTTGCCCATTACACGCGCCTTCGCTCCACCGCCGACTGGCTGGAAACCACGGCGAAAAACCTGACCAAGCTGCTGGCCCAGCATCCGCTGCCGGGCGATCTTGGCAAGTTGATCGAACAGGTGCCGGAGCTGGCGCGCGAGATCAAGGCCCAGCAACAGTTCATGTTCAGCGCCTGTGAGCAGGTCGCCGATTTCAAACCCGGCGAAGACGTCGAAGGCCGTGAGCGTCCGCGCCATCGTTTCGTCGCCGGGGTGATTCCCGAACACATGCGCGAAATGGGCATCGAGCTGAAAAAAGGCTTTTCGCGCCTCAACGATCTGTTCACGCGCCTGACCGACCTGCTCAAGGAAGGCATGGACGGCGAGGTCAACATCGGCATTGCCAGCAATCAGGCCGAAGAGTGGTATCCGCTGTTCGGCAGCCTGTTGTCCCGCGCTTCGGGCAACTGGGAACTGTGGACGGCGTTCACCGCCGAAGACCCGGAAGACAGTCCGCCGATGGCACGCTGGCTGACGTTGGCCGAAAGCGGTTCGCTGTTCGACATTGAGGTCAATGCCAGCCCGATCCTCGCCGCCGAAACCCTGCGCCGCAGCCTGTGGAACGTGGCTTATGGCTGTCTGGTGACCTCGGCGACTCTGACCGCGCTGGGCACTTTCGACCGTTTCCGCATGCGCGCCGGTCTGCCGAAAAAAGCCGTCACCGCTGTGGTGCCGAGCCCGTTCCATCACGCCGATGCCGGTGTGTTGCGGGTGCCGGATCTGAAGGCCGATCCACGCGATGCCGCTGCTCATACGGCAGCGATCATCCGTGAGTTGCCTGATCTGGTTGAAGGCTCGCGCGGCACGCTGGTGCTGTTCTCCTCGCGCAAACAGATGCAAGACGTGTTCGACGGTCTCGACCGCGACTGGCGCAAGCAAGTGTTCATTCAAGGCAACCTGTCGAAACAGGAAACCCTGAACAAGCACAAGGCGCGGGTCGATGGCGGTGATTCCAGTGTGCTGTTCGGTCTCGCCAGTTTCGCCGAGGGCGTCGACTTGCCGGGTGCCTACTGCGAACACGTGGTGATCGCCAAGATCCCGTTTTCGGTACCGGACGATCCGGTCGAAGCGGCGTTGTCGGAATGGATCGAGGCCCGTGGCGGTAATCCGTTCATGGAAATCTCCGTGCCCGATGCCTCGCTGAAACTGGTGCAGGCCTGCGGGCGTCTGCTGCGTACCGAAGAAGACCGCGGCACCATCACTTTGCTGGATCGGCGGCTGGTCACCCAGCGCTACGGCAAGGCGATCCTCAATGCGTTGCCTCCTTTCCGTCGTGAAATATCCTGAGACAACGGTGGGCAGTTTTGCCCACCGTGTTGTCTATCTCTCTGCCA
The DNA here is from genome assembly GCF_032613195.1 of Pseudomonas sp. P108. Taxonomy (NCBI): domain Bacteria; kingdom Pseudomonadati; phylum Pseudomonadota; class Gammaproteobacteria; order Pseudomonadales; family Pseudomonadaceae; genus Pseudomonas; species Pseudomonas sp. P108. The sequence continues at coordinate 1,504,570 of NZ_CP126691.1, forward strand.
TCGCTTTTCCATTGGCCATTGTTGGTCGTTAGGGAGAACTCCGTTCTTATGATCCGCCGTTCGTTGCCTGCCGTATTCGCTTTGATCTTCGCCACGCCGCTGTTCGCAGCGCCTGCGGGTCAGCAGACCCTGTTCAACTTTGTCCGTCCTGCCGACGTGGTCAAAGTCGCGACCGAAAATGCCGATCTGCCGCAAGCCAACGCCGAACAGACACCGGAAGGTGAAGTGCTGCGCCGGGTGACGTTCAACCCGGTGGCGCGCCCGACCTTGCGTCTGACGCCGCAGACCGGCGCGTGGGACTGGTCGCAGTCGGGCATGATGACCTTGCGTTTGCAGAGCGCAATGGACTGGGCTGTGACGGTCTACGTGCAAATCCAGAGCAACGACGGTCGCACGTTGCTCAGCCGCGTCGACCTGCCGGCCGGTCCTGCGCAGACGTTGCTGGTGCCGCTGGTGGCGTCCGCACCGCTTGGCCAAGGCATGAAGGCCGGGCCGCCAATGCCAATGACGGTCGATGGTCAACGGATCCTGCTGGCCAGCAGCAGCGGCGAAATCGAGCGCAGCCAAGTGGTCTCGGTGAGCCTGTCGATGGATCAGCCGAAGGTCGCTCAGAGCTTGCTGCTCGAGCGTTTCGGCGTGCAGGACGGTGAATCGGTCACCCAAGCGGTGTACGGCAATCTGGTCGACGCTTACGGGCAATCGACCCGCAGCAAGTGGCCGGAAAAAGTCGCCAATGACGAACAGCTGAAATCCGCCGCCGCCAAGGAACAGCAACAGCTGAAAACCTGGCTGGCCGAGCGCGAAAAGTCCTCGCTGGACAAGTTCGGTGGCTGGAACAAAGGCCCGGCCTTCAAGGCCAGCGGTTTCTTCCGTACTGAAAAGCGCGATGGCCGCTGGTATCTGGTCACGCCTGAAGGTCATCCGTTTTACTCGTTGGGCGTGAACACCGTCAGCCCGCAGGTCAACCAGACCTACGTGGCCGGTCGTGAGTACATGTTCGAATCTCTGCCCAAGCCGGAAGAACCACTGGCCAAGCACTTTGGCGAGGGTGACAACCGTGGCGGCAACGGTGTCGATCAGGGCCGAAGTTATGCAAACGGGCGCTGGTATGACTTCTATGGCGCCAACTTGCAACGTGTCTACGGTGACCCTTGTAAGGTGGATAGTGAGAGCAAGTCCGGGGTGGCCGAAGCGGCTAAGTCCGAGGCCGCTGAAACCGCCGCCGTAAAAGCCGCGCAGCCTACTGCTGTACCCGCTGAACCGAAGTCCGGAGTTGCCGAAGCCGCGCAGACTGATGCAGTGCAGGCAACCAGCGAAAACGCTGCTCCGCCGTGCAAGGCAAGCATCGATGAGCAGCGATGGACCGGTCACACCCTTGATCGCTTGCAAGCCTGGGGCTTCAACACGGTCGGCAACTGGAGTGCCGATTCGCTGACTGAAGCCGAGCGTGTGCCGTACACCTTGCCGCTGTCGATCGTCGGCGACTACACCAGCATCAGCACCGGCAGCGACTGGTGGGGCGGCATGCCCGATCCGTTCGATCCGCGTTTCGCCATGGCCACCGAGCGCGCCGTCGCCATCGCCGCCCGCGATCACCGCGACGATCCGTGGCTGATCGGCTATTACGCCGACAACGAACTGGCCTGGGCTGGTCCCGGTGATGATCCGAAATCCCGTTACGCGCTGGCCTATGGCACGTTGAAAATGACCACCGACGTGCCGGCCAAGCGTGCGTTCCTCAAGCAATTGCGCGACAAGTACCGCAATCAGGCCGGGCTGTCGAAAGCGTGGGGCATTGATCTGCCCGCGTGGGAATTGATGGAAGATCCGGGTTTTGTACCGCCGCTGCCGAACCCGGAGCACCCGGAAATCGAGGCTGACTTCAAATACTTCCAGAAGGTTTTCGCCGATACCTACTTCAAAACCATTTCCGACTCGCTGAAATGGCACGCGCCGAACCAGTTGCTGCTTGGCGGCCGTTTCGCCATCAGTACGCCGGAAGCCGTGGCGTCCTGCGCGCAGTATTGCGATGTGCTGAGCTTCAATATGTACACGCTCAAACCGCAGGATGGTTATGACTTTGCTGCGTTGGGGGCTTTGGATAAACCGGTAATGATCACCGAATTCAACTTTGGCTCAGCGGATCGTGGCCCGTTCTGGGGCGGCGTCACGCAAGTGGCCAAGGAAGAAGATCGCGGCCCGGCGTACGCCAACTTTCTCAAGCAGGCCTTGAGCGAACCGTCGATTGTCGGCGTGCATTGGTTCCAGTATCTCGATCAACCGGTGACCGGGCGTTTGCTCGATGGTGAGAACGGTCATTTCGGTCTGGTCGGGGTGACGGATCTGCCGTATCAGGGCTTTGTCGAATCGGTGCGCAAGAGCAACTTGCAGGCGATTGATCAGCTTGGCAAAGAGGCTGAGAAAGCGGCCGCGGCGGCGGGTCATGAGGCTGAGGGCGGCAGGAAAGGCGAGGCCGGCAAAGGGCCGGGGGCAGGGCATGCCGGTGGGCATTCGGGGAATGGTCATTAACGCGTGACGCTTTAAAAAGATCGCAGCCTGCGGCAGCTCCTACTGAGAAACGCAATCCATGTAGGAGCTGCCGCAGGCTGCGATCTTTTGACTTGGCTTTTAACCGTCTGGCCCGCAGCTGTTCCCAAATCCCTCAAGGGCTGGAACAATGCGGGCCACTTTGTAGAGCGTTTTCGCGGGGGAGTTGCGGGTGCAGATTCAGGGACATTACGAGCTTCAATTCGAAGCGGTGCGCGAAGCTTTCGCCGCACTGTTCGACGATCCCCAGGAACGCGGCGCAGCCCTGTGCATCAAGGTCGGTGGAGAAACCGTCCTCGACCTCTGGTCCGGTACTGCCGACAAGGATGGCGCCGAAGCCTGGCACAGCGACACCATCGCCAACCTGTTCTCCTGCACCAAGACCTTTACCGCCGTCACCGCCCTGCAACTGGTCGGTGAAGGCAAGCTGCAACTGGATGTTCCGGTCGCCCGCTACTGGCCGGAATTCGCCGCCGCCGGCAAAGAATCCGTGACCCTGCGCCAATTGCTTTGCCACCAGGCCGGTCTGCCAGCTCTGCGTCAATTGCTCGCGCCGGAAGCGCTGTATGACTGGCAAACCATGGTCGATGCCCTTGCAGCCGAAGCGCCATGGTGGACGCCGGGCACCGGTCACGGTTATGCCGCGATCACTTACGGCTGGTTGATCGGTGAATTGTTGCGCCGCGCCGACGGTCGTGGGCCGGGCGAATCCATCGTCGCCCGTGTCGCCAAACCTTTGGGTCTGGATTTTCACGTCGGTCTGGCTGACGAGGAATTCCATCGCGTGGCGCATATCGCGCGCGGCAAGGGCAACGCTGGCGATGCCGCCGCGCAACGTCTGCTGCAGGTGACCATGCGCGAGCCCACCGCGATGACTACCCGCGCTTTTACCAACCCACCTTCAGTGCTCACCAGCACCAACAAACCGGAATGGCGGCGCATGCAGCAACCGGCGGCCAATGGCCACGGCAATGCGCGCAGTCTGGCCGGTTTCTACGCGGGCCTGCTCGACGGCAGTCTGCTCGAAAGCGACATGCTTGAAGAGCTGACCCGCGAACACAGCCTCGGTGAAGACAAGACACTGTTGACCCAGACCCGTTTCGGTCTGGGCTGCATGCTCGATCAACCGGACGTGCCCAACGCCACTTATGGCCTCGGCCCCAAGGCGTTTGGTCATCCGGGCGCGGGCGGCTCCATCGGTTTCGCTGATCCTGAGCATGATGTCGCCTTCGGTTTTGTGACAAATACCCTTGGGCCGTACGTCTTGATGGATCCGCGCGCGCAGAAGCTCGCGCGGGTGCTTGCCACTTGTCTGTAAAGTTGCATCCGAGGTCCCAGGGTCGGAACCTCAAGCGGTTTTTCGTTTCAAAACGGCTGTTTATCCGGGCGAAAGTGCTCTGATTTTTCATTACTTCATTTTGTGGATTTTCAATGTCATCTAAAAAGACCCTCGCCCTGGCCCTGTGTGTAGCGATCACCGGTTGTGCACAGACCCCGAAAAACGATGCGGACGGCGGCAGTTGGTGGCCGTTCGGCTCTTCCGACAAAGTCGCAGCCAAGGAGCCAGCACCGGCCCCGACCCCGCTGAAACCTGCGGCCACTGCACCCGTGGCCAAGACTGAAAGCAGCAGCCCGTGGTACTGGCCGTTCGGTTCCGATGATGAAGCGGTCAAAGCGGACATGAAGGCTGAAGTCGCCCCGGAAGCGAAAAAACCGGCAACCGTGGCCAAAGCTGAAGCCGATGCGGATGGCAAATGGTGGTGGCCGTTTGGCGGCAAGGATCAACCCACGACCAAAGCCGTGCCGATGCCGGATCCGAAAGTGACCCAGGCCTGGCTCGACGATTACGAGCCGCGTCTGCGTGAAGCGGTCAAGGACAGCAACCTGCAACTCGAACGCCGTGAAAACGTGCTGGTCGTGACGGCACCGGTCGAAGGTTCGTTCAACCCGGATCGTCCAGCCATGCTGCTGCCGGTCACCCTCGGCCCGTTCACCCGAGTGGCGAAAATCCTTGAAGCCGACCCGAAAACTGCCGTGCTGGTCCTTGGCCACAGCGATTCCAGCGGTGCCGCGCCTGCCAACATCAAACTGAGCCAGGAACGTGCCCAGTCCATTGCGGCGATCTTCCGTCTCAGCGGCTTGCAGCGTGATCGCCTGATGCTGCGCGGCATGGGTTCCGAAGCGCCGCGTGCGGCCAACGACAGCGTTGAGGGTCGTGCCCTGAACCGTCGCGTTGAGCTGCTGGTGACCCCGCAGAACACCATGGTTGCCCTGCTGAGCAAGTACAACATGCCGGCACCGAAGCCAGTGACCATGGTTGCTGCGCAGGACGCCAAGCCCGCCGCCAAACCGGTAACCCCGGCTCCTGCGGCGAAAAAAGCTGCTGTTCCGGCAACCAAAAAGGCTCCGGCCAAGAAAGCCGCTGCCAAGGCTCCAGCGAAAAAAGCTCCAGCCAAGGCCCCAGCGAAGAAAACTGCACCAGCCAAAGCCGCCGCGACCGACAAGAAAGTCGCCGCGACCGATGCCACCAAGAAGTGATCCGCTAACGAAAAGGAATGCGCCATGACCCAGGCTCTGGCAGATATGCGTCGTGATTACACCCGGGATGGTCTGACCGAGGCGCAAGCCCCGGCCGAGCCGTTTGGGTTGTTCCACCAGTGGTTCGCCGACGCGGTGAAAACCGAACAGGCACCGGTGGAAGCCAACGCCATGACCTTGGCCACGGTCGACCAGGATGGGCGACCGCACTGTCGCATTCTGCTGCTCAAGGGCCTGGACGAGCAGGGCTTCACCTTCTTCACCAACTACGACAGCGCCAAGGGCCAGCACCTGGCGGCCAACCCGTTCGCCGCCATGACCTTCTTCTGGCCGACCCTGGAGCGTCAGGTGCGCATCGAAGGGCGGGTGGTGAAGGTCACGCCCGCGGAGTCGGATGCGTATTATCAGGTGCGGCCACTGGGCAGCCGTCTCGGTGCCTGGGCATCACCGCAGAGCCGGGTGATCAACGGGCGCGGTGAACTGGAAGATTTGCTCAAGGCTACCGAGCAGCGCTTCTCCGATACTCAGCCCGACTGCCCGGAACACTGGGGCGGTTACCGCTTGCTGCCCGAGCGCATCGAATTCTGGCAGGGCCGTCCGAGCCGTCTGCACGATCGCCTCAACTACCGTGTGCAGGGCGCCGACTGGATTCTTGAACGTCTGGCACCCTGAGCAGTCTACCGAGCGGGATAGCCTGCCGCGGCGGCCTCCAGCCACTTCGGCAGATCCCGGCGCTTGATCTTCTGCGCCTGAGCGCGAGCCAGCTGTTCGAGCATAAAGGCACGTTTGCCCTCGTCCTTGCCGGCCAATGACAGCGTCAGGTCGCGATCCATCCAGCGTTTGATCCGCACATACAACCACCCATGGAAGTACAAACCGGCGGCCGTGGTGACGACGATGATGAAGTAATCCATGAAAATCCTTGGTGTCGGTGGCGCAGATTTGGCAATTTGGCGCTACTGTAGGGGCTATGTCAGGGAAAGCGTGCAGGCGTCTGTACCGCGCCTGAATGAAAGCCAATTTATCCGGGCTGCGTCGTGACAGGCGTCAAGCCACGGAGTTTAATGACTATATGTTTCTTTGGAGTTGATGCTATGCGTAAGTCTGTTCTGCTGGTTGCTTCCTTTTCCACGATGGCGATGTTGCTTACCGGCTGCCAATCGAGCCTGACCGGTGACTCCTACTCCCGTGACGAAGCGCGTCGTGTGCAGACGATTCGCATGGGCACCATCGAATCCCTGCGCCCGGTGAAAATCGAAGGCACCAAAACCCCGATCGGCGGCCTCGCTGGTGCAGCGGTCGGCGGCGTCGGCGGCAGCGCCATCGGCGGCGGCAAGGGCAGCATCGTTGCTGCGGTCATCGGCGCGGTGGCGGGCGGTCTGATCGGTTCGGCGACTGAAGAAGGTTTGACCCGCACCCAGGGTGTGGAAATCACCGTACGTGAAGACGACGGCAGCATGCGTGCCTATGTGCAGCAGGTGCAGGAGAATGAAGTGTTCCGCGTTGGCGAGCGCGTGCGCATCTCCACCGTTGGCGGGACCAGCCGCGTTTCGCACTAAGCGGAATTCAGGGTAAAGAAAACCCCGATCAGGTGACTGGTCGGGGTTTTTTGTTGGTTGCTTACCAGTGGTCGCGGTAGACGAAAGCGACCTGAAAGTCGAAAGAAGATAAATCAATGGTTTGTCTAAAATGGGGTTGCAGGATATTGACCCATTGCGAGGGCACATCGAATCCTCCGTTGTTCACATTATTTTCGATTGGTATTCCAAGTGATTCGATAATTGAACCGTCATCACCGAAGTCTTTCGATAATTCTTCTCCTTCGCCCAGTTCAGTTTTCTTGTCATACCATTCAAGCCTGGCTCTTAATCCCATAGATCCCTCATAGATATTTCTTAATGCTGCGTTTCTTCTTTTTTGGCGGATCTAACTGCTTACCGGTTTTGTGGTCGAACGATCCCAAGTGAGTGCCATCACTTGCCCGGTACGTCTCAAGTTCTCCATGTAGAAAATCCCATTCATATATTGTTCTGCCTTTCGCATCCGTCCAGCGATCTCGGAGACCACCCGCGTATGGGGTTTTCTTTTTTGCTCTTCTCAAACCGGGAAATGCAGTGATATCGCTTGTTTCGGGAGCAGGATGGTAGGTATGTCCAGCTTCGGCGGTACCGTGGCGTCGAACATTTAGAACAATATAAACCGGCCGAACCCCGGAGTTCGGGGGAAACACCAGAATAAAATCCCGGTACTCCGGCGGATAAACCGGATTCACCAGAATTCCATCCGCCGCTTTCGTCGGCGGATAAACCCAGATGTGCGGTGCCTGCGGTGCAGCCTCCAGCGCGGGGATGCCAAGGATGTCGGAGCCATCCACAGCCGGCGTCCAGATCAGTTCTACGCCTTCGCCCAAGTCAGCAATGAGCCGGCTGTCACGCAACTTGAACTGCACGACATCAACCATTTCCCAATCGCGATTCTTGCCGGTGTAGAAACCGTAGCCCTTCAGGCTGCCGTCGGCCTGCTGTTCGACCCTCAACCGAACACGCGTTCGCGCCTGTTCAAGTCCACGCAGTTGTTCGTCGGTATAGAGCGCACTGTCGCCAAGATTCGATGGCATGAACAACGCAACCAAACCAACCAAAGGCGCAACAGCCGCGCTTGATACAGCAGCGGGCAGTGCTTCAAACACCGATCCCGCCAGAGCCAGACTGCCAAATCCAACTGGAATAGCAGTTGCACCGATTTTCTTGAGAAGAACTGCGCCGCTTTCATCGGCTTCACGCGCGCCCAGCAGGATCAGGTCGCCGTAATCCTTCAGGCTGTCGGTCGGCACCATCCCCGCAGGACTGGAGTAATCGATGATCGCATCCGGCAATTTGCAGGACTTGGCGAAGACGCAGCCAGCCCGAACGGGCTCTGTCTTCTTAACCGCCACCTCACGGCTGCGCTCGAAAGCCTCCTGCCGCGCCAGCATGGCGTCGTAAGCGTTTTGTCTGGCGTCGCGCTCGGCCAGTTCAGTGGCCGTCATGTAGCGGTAGGTGACGTGATGCCCGTCGCCTTGCGGTGGGTTTTGAACCCGGGGAATGTCCTTGTTGCCAGCCACTGATCGTCCTTTCGCTCATCCATCGACAGCCCTTCGCAAAGGGCTGCGCAACGTTAACGAAGCAGGAAAATGGTGGCTGTAGGACGCGTCGCTAAAGACGTGGGGATTTGTCGCTGTGGTATCAGAAGGGCGAGGGGACAATCCCCTCGCCGCAGGTTTTCTATGCGTTGGGCAATGCTGTATTCCGGCGACTCGCCGCCGCCGTCACCGCATAACCAATCAACGCCGCCAGAATCGACCCGGTCAAAATCCCCATCCGGTCCATGCCAGCGTAATCACTCACGCCCGGTTCAAACGCCAGCGAGCCGACAAACAGGCTCATGGTGAAGCCGATCCCGCACAGGATCGCCACGCCCAGCACCTGACCCCAGTTGGCGCCTTGCGGCAGCGCGGCGATGCCGGTTTTGACCGCGAGCCAGGTCAGGCCGAACACGCCGACGGTCTTGCCCAGCAGCAGGCCGACCGCGATGCCCATCGGCACGTGATGAGTGAAGCTTTCCATGGTGACGCCGGTCAGCGACAGGCCGGCGTTGGCGAAGGCGAACAGCGGCAGAATGCCGTAGGCCACCCACGGGTGCAGCGCATGTTCGAGGGTCAGCAGTGGCGACGGCTCGGCGTTTTTCGTGCGCAATGGAATGCAGAAGGCCAGGGTTACGCCCGCCAGCGTGGCGTGGACACCGCTCTTGAGGACGCAGACCCAGAGGATCAAACCGATGATCATGTACGGCCCGAGTTTGACCACCCCGAGCCGGTTCATCGCCACCAGCGCTGCAATGCACGCTGCCGCCAGACCCAGCGACAGGGTCGACAGTTCGCCGGAGTAGAAGATCGCAATGATCACGATGGCGCCGAGGTCATCGATGATTGCCAGGGTCATCAGGAACAGCTTCAGCGATACCGGCACGCGCTTGCCGAGCAGGGCCAGCACGCCGAGGGCGAAAGCGATGTCGGTCGCGGTCGGGATCGCCCAGCCGTCGAGGGCTGCCGGATTGTCGCGGTTGAGGAACCAGTAGATCAGCGCCGGCACCAGCATGCCGCCGATCGCTGCGGCGCCGGGCAGGACAATCTGCGACGGTTTCGACAGCTGGCCGTCGAGGACTTCGCGCTTCACTTCCAGGCCGATGAGCAGGAAGAACATCGCCATCAGACCGTCGTTGATCCACAGCAGCAGGGGTTTAGCGATTTTCAACGCACCGATCTGCGCCACCAACGGGGTGTCGAGCAGGCCGGTGTACAGCCACGACAATGGCGAGTTGTTGATAATCAGGGCCAGGATGGCTGCAGCGATCAATAACAGACCGCTGGCAGCTTCCAACTGAAAGAAACGCGTGAAAGTGCTACGCAGAGGCAAGGTCGCTCTCCATCGAATCGTCAAAAAGGTGGGACACCCTAACCCGTACTGTTAGTTGTTAAAACAAAAGTTATATTCTTTTTTGTTATATGGCGTTACAAGGTGTCTGGCTCAAGCCACGCTGAGCCTAGCAGTTGTCTGACATATTGAGACTCAGCTGTATCTGTGCGCGCTATCGGATTTTTCCTAAGCTGATGAGTGAGCCTTTCGAGCCGATTCATCTCCTGCCCGATTCAACGAGAACCCTCACCATGAGCGACAACCGACAGTGGGCCCGCGAAGCCATCCGCATCATCGAAGCGGATTTTCAGCGCAGCGCCGACACCCACCTGATTCCTTTGCCGCTGCCGGGTTTTACGGGCATCGAGTTGTATTTCAAGGATGAATCCAGCCATCCGACCGGCAGCCTCAAACATCGCCTGGCCCGTTCGTTGTTCCTCTATGCGTTGTGTAACGGCTGGCTCAAGCCCGGCGCGCCGGTCATTGAGGCATCCAGCGGTTCGACGGCGATTTCCGAGGCGTATTTTGCGCGGATGCTCGGTTTGCCGTTCATTGCGGCGATGCCGGCGACCACGTCCAAAGAGAAGATCGCCCAGATCGCGTTCTACGGTGGCCAAAGCCATCTGGTGAAAGATCCTACGCAGATCTACGCCGAATCCGAGCGTTTGGCCCGCGAGCATGGCGGCCATTTCATCGACCAGTTCACCTACGCCGAGCGCGCGACCGACTGGCGGGCTAACAACAACATCGCCGAATCGATCTTCCAGCAGATGCGCTATGAGAAACATCCGGAACCGAGCTGGCTGATTTCCAGCCCCGGCACCGGCGGCACCACCGCGACGCTGGGTCGTTACGTGCGCTATCGCCAGCATTGCACCCGCGTGTTGTGCGCGGATGCCGAGCGTTCGGTGTTCTTTGATTACTACCAGACCGGCGACGCCGATTTGCGCCTCGATTGCGGTTCGCGCATTGAAGGCATTGGCCGGCCACGCGTTGAGGCCTCGTTTCTGCCCAAGGTGATCGATGCGATGGTCAAGGTGCCTGACGCCTTGTCGCTGGCGGCCATGCATTATCTGGCGCAGCGTCTGGGACGGCATGTTGGCGGGTCGAGCGGGACCAATCTGATCGGCGCCTTGATGGCGGCGCAGCAGATGAAAGCGGCGGGGGAGTCGGGATCGATCGTGGCGATTTTGTGCGATGGTGGCGAGCGGTATGCCGACACCTATTACGATCAGGATTGGCTGAAGGCGCAGGGGTATGAATTGAATGGGTTGATCGAAGCGGTGGCGGCGAGTGCCGAGCGCGGTGAGGCGCTGCCGACTTCAGTGCTACGCGCCAATATCTGACACACCGAAATCAACTGTAGGAGTGAGCCTGCTCGCGATGGCGTAATAACATTCAACATTGATGTTGAATGGACTACCGCTATCGCGAGCAGGCTCACTCCTACAGGGTTTTGTGTCAGTCAGTCAGGCCGAGGATGTCGCGCGCCACGGCTTCTGCAATGCGAATCCCGTCCACACCCGCCGACAGAATCCCGCCCGCATAACCCGCGCCTTCACCGGCCGGGAACAAGCCCTTCACGTTCATGCTCTGCAGCGTTTCGTTACGAGTGATGCGCAGCGGTGACGAAGTACGCGTCTCGATCCCGGTCAATATCGCATCGTGCAGCGAGTAGCCGCGAATCTGCTTCTCGAACGCCGGCAACGCTTCGCGGATTGCCTCAATGGCAAAATCCGGCAAGGCCAAGGCCAGATCACCCAGCGCCACACCCGGTTTGTACGACGGTTCGACTTCGCCCAGTTCGGTCGATGGGATGTCGTTGATGAAGTCGCCAACCAGTTGCGCCGGCGCCTTGTAATCGCTGCCGCCGAGGATAAAGGCGTGGGATTCCAGGCGTTCCTGCAACTCGATCCCGGCCAGCGGGCCGCCCGGGTAATCGACTTCCGGCGTAATCCCGACAACGATGCCTGAGTTGGCATTGCGCTCGTTACGCGAGTACTGGCTCATGCCGTTGGTGACCACGCGGTTGGGTTCGGAGGTCGCCGCGACCACGGTGCCGCCCGGGCACATGCAGAAGCTGTAGACCGAGCGGCCGTTCTTGGCGTGGTGCACCAGTTTGTAGTCGGCAGCCCCGAGTTTCGGGTGGCCGGCGTACTTGCCCAGACGCGCGCGGTCGATCAGTGATTGCGGGTGTTCGATGCGGAAACCCACCGAAAACGGCTTGGCTTCCATGAACACGCCACGGCTGTGGAGCATGCGGAAGGTGTCGCGGGCGCTGTGGCCGAGGGCCAGAACCACGTGTTTCGAATGCAGGGTTTCGCCGCTCGCCAGTTGCACACCGACCAATTGGCCGTCTTCGATCAGCACATCGGTGACGCGTTCCTGGAAGCGCACTTCGCCGCCCAGTTCGCGGATCTGCTCGCGCATGTTTTCAACCATGCCGGTCAGACGGAACGTACCGATGTGCGGCTTGCTGACGTAGAGGATTTCTTCCGGCGCGCCAGCCTTGACGAACTCGTGCAGGACTTTGCGGCCGAGGAACTTCGGGTCCTTGATCTGGCTGTACAGCTTGCCGTCGGAGAACGTGCCCGCACCGCCTTCGCCAAACTGCACGTTGGATTCCGGGTTGAGCACGCTTTTACGCCACAGGCCCCAGGTGTCTTTGGTGCGCTGGCGGACTTCGGTGCCGCGTTCGAGGACGATCGGCTTGAAGCCCATTTGCGCCAGCAGCAGGCCGGCGAAGATCCCGCACGGGCCGAAACCGACAACGATCGGACGCTGGCTCAGGTCGCTTGGCGCTTCACCTACGAATTTGTAGCTGACATCCGGCGCCACGTTGACGTTACGGTCATCGGCGAACTTGCCCAACACGTTGGCCTCGTCGCGTACGTTGAGGTCGATGGTGTAGATGAAGCACAGTTCGGAGGACTTTTTGCGCGCATCGTAGCTGCGCTTGAACAAGGTGAAATCGAGCAAATCATCGCTGGCGATGCCCAGACGTTGCACGATCGCAACGCGCAGGTCTTCTTCGGGATGGTCGATTGGCAGCTTGAGTTCAGTGATTCGTAACATGGCGAGGATCCGGGTTCGCGGGGCGCACAACTGCGCCAGGGCGTTTGAAGGCCGCGATTATAAGCCGCAAAGGCCGGATCCGGTGAGGCTAAAACGCTCAGTCGTTGCGCGATCCGCCGAAATACCCGCAACCGCGCTGCACCTGGCCGTCGATGCGCAACTCGGCGCTCATGTGCTGCACGCTGCCGGTGCTGCTGTCGACGCAGCGTTGCGGCGCGACCCACAATTCGATGCGCTGATTGTTGGCTTCGCTGCTCAGGTTGAAGCGGCCGTCGCCCAATTGATCTTCAATATACGGCACGGCAAGTGGCGGCTGACCTTCGCGGTCGATGACCATGCCTTTGCCGCTGACTTTGACGTTCCATTCCGGGCCGTGGCCGGTGGCGCGCAGGATCAGCAGTTTGAAGTTGGGGTCATCGCAGGCAGTGCCCGAGCGTTCGACGCGATACAGCTGCGTCAGATCGAGTCGATCACCGGCGACTTTGCCACGAACGTCGGCAAACAGTTTGCCTTGCTCGTCGGCGAGGGTCGCGGCTTCCTGCAGAATGCTGGTGCCACCCATGTCATTGACGACGAGTTGGCGCTGATCCTGGCATGGCTGGAACACCAGTTTGCCGTCAGCGGCGGTCAGTTGCCCCTGCATCCGCGTCTGCCCGACGTGCGAGGCACTTTCTCGCTGGCCATCGAACAACTGGCAAGCGGCAAACAACGGCAGCAGGGCAACAACGACTAACGAACGGGCAACACGCATCTTCGGCTCTCCAGACAAGTGTCGCCACGTTACGCAGCCTGACCGTTCATCACAAGGTTTAGCCCACGTGAAATGTCTGACCTGTCTGCAGGCCTTCGACACTCTTCGCGTAGGCCAGCGCCACATCCGCCGCAGGAACCGGCTTGTAACCACGGAAATACGGGGCGTAGCTACCCATGGCTTCCAGCAGTACGGTCGGGCTGATCGAGTTCACTCGCAAGCCGCGTGGCAGTTCGATGGCCGCTGCGCGGACGAAGCTGTCCAGCGCACCGTTGACCAGTGCTGCCGAGGCACCGCTGCGGATCGGATCGTGGCTGAGTACGCCGGTGGTGAAGGTGAACGAGGCGCCATCGTTGGCGAATTCGCGGCCGATCAGCAGTAGATTGACCTGGCCCATCAGTTTGTCTTTGAGACCGAGGGCGAAGCTGTCTTCATTCATCTCACCAAGCGGGGCGAAGGTCACGTTGCCCGCCGCGCACACCAGTGCATCGAACTTGCCGGTCTGTTCGAACAGTTTGCGGATCGATGCGCTGTCACTGATATCGACATTGAAATCGCCGCTTTTGCGACCGATACGAATGACTTCGTGGCGTTGCGACAGTTCTTTGTCCACGGCCGAACCGATGGTGCCACCAGCGCCTATCAACAGAATTTTCATCGAGCCGTACCTCAAGTGATTGAACGAGGCTTCAGTCTAGAGTGGTTTTTTCTGCGGATAAGCGCGCTAATAGGCAACCTTTGGTTTTCAACTGGAAACAATCCATGAGCGAGATGGATGATCTGGCGGCCTTCGCGGTGTTGATCGAAGCGGGTAGTTTTACCCTGGCGGCGCAGCAATTGGGCTGCAGCAAGGGCCAGCTGTCCAAACGCATCAGCCAGCTCGAAGCGCAGTTTTCCGTGGTGTTGCTGCAACGCACCACTCGACGCTTGAGCCTGACCGCTGCCGGCGCAGCATTGTTACCACAAGCGCAGGCGCTGGTCGTTCAGGTGGAAAGGGCGCGTCAGGCCTTGGCGCGGTTAAAGGACGATATGGCCGGACCGGTCCGCATGACGGTGCCGGTGTCGTTGGGCGAAACCTTCTTCGATGGTTTATTGCTGGAGTTCTCGCATCAATACCCCGATGTGCAGATCGAACTGGAGCTGAACAACAGTTATCGCGATTTGTCCCGGGACGGCTTTGATCTGGCGATCCGCAGCGAGGTGGCCAATGACCAACGACTGGTGGCCAAACCGTTGCTGGCCTGGCAGGAAATGACCTGCGCCAGCCCGGCTTATCTCGAGCGTTTCGGTGAACCGCTGACACCACAGGCTCTGGCCGAACATCGCTGCTTGCTCAACAGCCACTACAGCGGGCGCGAGGAATGGCTGTATCACCAGCAGCATGAGTTGCTGCGGGTTCGCGTGTCAGGACCGTTTGCCAGCAACCATTACAACCTGCTCAAGAAAGCCGCGCTCAGCGGCGCTGGTATCGCGCGATTGCCTTCCTACTTGCTGCAGGCGGAATTGGCTGACGGCCGATTGCGCTGGCTCCTGCGTGATTATCAGACACGACGCATGCCGATGTACCTGGTGCATCCGTATCAGGGCGGCTTGCCGAAGCGCACGCAGGTGCTGGCGGACTATCTGATGGGCTGGTTCAAGCGCAGTGGCGAAGCGCTGGATCGCCTGCAGCGCTGAACCGTTCCCTTGTAGGAGTGAGCCTGCTCGCGATAGCGGAGTGTCAGTCGCGGATGAGTTACCTGACACACCGCTATCGCGAGCAGGCTCACTCCTACAGGGATTTTGCTTAGCGGGAAAGACGGCGGGCGATCAGATGATCAATCGACAACTTGCCCGGCCCGGTCGCCATCAGGTACAGCAGCACCGCCGCCCAGGTGCCGTGAGTCGGATACGCATCGGGATACACAAACAGTTGAATGGTCATGGTCATCCCCAACAGCGCCAGTGCCGAAAACCGCGTGGCGAAGCCGATCAGGATCAGCAGCGGAAAAAAGTGCTCGGCAAACGCCGCCAAGTGCGCGGCAATCTCTGGCGACAGCAGCGGCACGTGGTATTCGCTTTTGAACAACGGAATGGTCGAGTCGGCCAGACGTGGCCAGCCGACTTGAAAGGAGCCATCGATCAGATCGATCGCCAAGCCTTCAACCTTGGTCTGCCCTGACTTCCAGAACACAGCGGCAATCGAGAAACGTGCAATGAAAGCGATCAGGCTGTGAGGGATTTTTTCCAACAGTGTGATGGCACAGGTGATGAGCGTGTTCATGGCAGTTCCTTGTTATGCAAGTGGGTGATGGCGTTACGCGCGATCAGCAGGCCGAGGGTTTGCCCGAGATCGAATTCAGGACTGTTTTCGGCCGCTGTCAGTAGCGCTTGGCCGTCGATCAGGTGGCGGATAAACATGCTGGCGCCGGGCTCAAGGGCGAACACTTCGACGTCCAGACCATTGCGCAGAACCAGTGCGTGTTGCCGCCGATTGATCTCGATGCCTTCCAGCGTCGCGTTCTGTTGATGCACTGCCCAGATCGCAACCACGGCATAAGCCGAATCGAGCAAGTGCAGCGATGGATGAAGTGCCAGGCAGAGTTCGCTCAAGGTGTGTGGGGAGGCTAGCGCTGCGGTGATTTGCTCTTGTCGCACCGGCTCGGCATCGGCGGCGTGATAGGCCTGTGTGCGCAGGTGCTCAAGGCGCGCGACATCGGCCAGGTAAGGCACGCTGGAGGCCGGCTCGAAGGCGTCGATGAAATCCGCGAACGCTTCGCCATAGCGACTCATCAACGGACTTTGTGGCGGCTGCTGCTGGACGAAAATAGCCGCCATGGCGCGAAAGAATTCAGCGCCGACCAATTGCGCAACCACCGGATAGCTGTCGCTCAACGCATTGATCAGCGAGCCCTGCACGTTGTTGCGATACACCGCGAAACGGCTCGCCGGATCAGCGCCGTTGGCGCTGCACAAACCTTCTGGGCAGGGCAGTCGCGTGTCGATGAGTGCCGCCGCGAAAGCGCGTTGAGTGCTCATGTGCGTGCTCCGGCATCCAGCAAAAGCGCATCAGCTTGCCGAGCTTCCGCCAGTAGCACCGCAAGCGCCGGCACTTGATTGTCGCGCTCGATCAGCGTCGCCACCGGGCCGATGCGTTGCAGCACTTGCCGGTACAAACCCCAGACGGCTTGATCGATCGGCGCGCCGTGATCGTCGATCAGCAAGCGATCGCCAAGGCTGTCGCTATCTTCGGCAAACCCGGCCAGATGAATTTCACCCACCGTGTGTAATGGCAGCGCATCGAGATACACCAGCGGATCGCGCTGATGGTTCACGCAAGAAACGTAGACATTGTTGACGTCCAGCAGCAGGCCACAGCCGCTGCGGCGGATGACCTCGGCGATGAAATCTGCCTCATCGAGGGTTGAGCGTTGAAACGCCAGACAGGTTGCCGGATTCTCCAGCAGCATTGGCCGTTTGAGCGTGTTCTGCACTTGATCGATATGCTCGCAGACGCGATTCAACGTCGGCGTGTCATAGGCCAGCGGCAACAGATCATTGAGAAACACCGGGCCATGGCTCGACCAGGCCAGATGTTCGGAAAAGGCTTGCGGTTGATAGCGCTGAATCAGCTCGGCAAGGCGTTGAAGATGTTGTTTATCCAGCGGCCCTTCAGCGCCGATGGACAAGCCGACACCGTGTAGCGACAGCGGATACTGCTCGCGGATCAAACCGAGAAAATGATGAAACGGACCGCCGGCCACCATGTAGTTTTCGGCGTGGACTTCGAAGAAACCGATGTCCGGTTGTGAGTCGAGCACTTCACGAAAGTACCCGGTCTTGAGTCCCAGCCCGGCACGGGACGGGAGCCCGGTGCGGGCTGCCTGAGTGCGGGATTGGGCATGGTCATTAATAGTGAACATGATCGTCACTCAGGCAGGCCAACGATCAGGACTTGGCTTTGAAGGCTTCCAGCTGGCCGAAACCGGTCGGCGAAGTCTTGCTCTCAGTGGTGGCGCAGGTGCCTTTCGGAACGAGTTTCCAGGCGTTGGCCTGATAGTCCATTTTCGACGTGCCGGCACAGGTGGTGCCTGCGCCTGCGGCGCAATCGTTGTGACCTTTCATGGCCACGCCGAAGCATTTTTCCATGTCGGCGTCTGCGGCATGGACGGTCGATACAGCAGCCATGCTCAGGGCAGAACCGAGGGCCAGAACCAGGGCGGTGGCGGACAGGGTGCGAGTGGTAGCAGTCATGATGTTTCTCCAGTCTTGGTCAGGGTTTTTACAAGCGCGTTTGCGCTTGCTTGTCCCTCTAGAGAAACGAGGTGGCGTTGCGTTACAGCCTGCTCAAAATCTTTTTGGAAAAACGCAAAACCCTGTAGGAGTGAGCCTGCTCGCGATGGCGTCATGTCAGATACTGGCGATGTTGAATGACACGACGCCATCGCGAGCAGGCTCACTCCTACAAGGGATTTTTGGAGAATCTGAAAATCGTGCAGGCACAAAAAAACGGCCCGAAGGCCGTTTTTTTGTTGGGCGAAACACATCAACCGCCGAGGTACGCCTCGCGTACTTTCGGGTCGGTCAGCAGTGCTTCACCGGTGCCTTGCATGACCACGCGGCCGTTCTCCAGAACGTAGGCGCGGTCGGCGATTTTCAGCGCCTGGTTGGCGTTCTGCTCGACCAGGAACACCGTCACACCGTCCTTGCGCAGCTGTTCGATGATGTCGAAGATCTGCTGGATGATGATCGGTGCCAGGCCCAGCGACGGCTCGTCGAGCAGCAGCAGCTTGGGCTTGCTCATCAGCGCACGGCCGATGGCGAGCATTTGCTGTTCGCCGCCGGACATGGTGCCGCCGCGCTGGTTGAAGCGTTCTTTCAGGCGTGGGAAAAGTCCGAGAACCTTGTCCATCTGTTCCTGATAGTCGCCCTTGTCGGTGAAGAAGCCGCCCATCGAGAGGTTTTCTTCAACGGTCAGACGGGCAAACACCCGACGACCTTCCGGCACCACCGCGATGCTTTTGCGCATGATCTGCGACGAGTCCTGGCCGACCAGTTCCTCACCCATGTAACGGATGCTGCCGCTGTGCGCTTGCGGCGAACCGCACAGCGTCATCAGCAGCGTGGACTTGCCGGCCCCGTTGGCGCCGATCAGGGTCACGATCTCGCCCTGACGGACTTCGACGTTGACGCTGTGCAGGGCCTGGATCTTGCCGTAGAAGGTGGAAACGTTTTCGAACTGCAGCATTTACGCTTCCCCCAGGTAGGCTTTGATCACTTCAGGATTGTCGCGGATCTGTTCCGGCGTGCCGTCGGCCAGAGGCGTGCCCTGGTTGATCACGACGATGTGGTCGGAAATGCTCATGACCAGTTTCATGTCGTGTTCGATCAACAGCACGGTGACGTTGTGCTCCTCACGCAGCACGCTGATCAGCGCCTTGAGGTCTTCGGTTTCCTTCGGGTTCAGGCCGGCGGCCGGTTCGTCGAGCATGAGGATCCGCGGACGGGTCATCATGCAGCGGGCGATTTCCAGACGCCGTTGCTGACCGTAGGCCAAGGTGCCGGCGGTACGGTTGGCGAACTCCTTGAGGTTGACCTTTTCCAGCCAGTACTCGGCAAATTCCATGGCCTCGCGCTCGCTTTTGCGGAACGCCGGGGTCTTGAACAGGCCGGCCAGGAAGTTCGTGTTCAAGTGACGGTGCTGGGCGATCAACAGGTTCTCGACCGCCGTCATGTCCTTGAACAACCGTACGTTCTGGAAGGTACGCACCACGCCTTTGAGGGCGATCTTGTGGCCCGGCAGACCTTGAATCGGCTCGCCGTCCAGCAGGATGCTGCCGCCGGTAGGCTGATAGAAACCGGTCAGGCAGTTGAACACGGTGGTCTTGCCGGCGCCGTTCGGCCCGATCAGTGCAACCACCTGTTTTTCCTTGACGGTCAGGGCCACACCGTTGACCGCGAGCAAACCGCCGAAGCGCATGCTCAGGTTTTCGACTTTAAGGATCTCACGGCTCATTTTCGCAACTCCATGTGTGGGCGTTGCATCGGCAGCAGACCTTGTGGACGCCAGATCATCATCAACACCATCAGGGCACCGAACATCAACATGCGGTACTCGCTGAACTCACGCATCATTTCCGGCAACAGGATCATCACCACAGCGGCCAGGATCACACCCAGCTGCGAGCCCATGCCACCCAGCACCACAATGGCGAGGATGATTGCCGACTCGATGAAGGTGAACGATTCCGGCGTCACCAGACCCTGACGCGCAGCGAAGAAGCTACCGGCGAAACCGGCAAACGCAGCACCGAGGGTGAAGGCGGACAGCTTGATGATCGTTGGATTCAGACCCAGTGCGCGGCAAGCGATCTCGTCTTCACGCAGCGCTTCCCACGCACGGCCGATCGGCATGCGCAGCAGGCGGTTGATGACGAACAGCGCCGCCAGCGCCAGCAACAACGCCACCAGGTAAAGGAAAATCACCTTGTTGATCGAGTTGTATTGCAGGCCGAAATACTCGTGGAAGGTTTGCATGCCTTCCGCCGCTTTACGTTCGAAGGTCAGACCGAAGAACGTTGGTTTCTCGATGTTGCTGATGCCGTTCGGACCGCCGGTAATGTCGGTCAGGTTACGCAGGAACAGACGGATGATCTCACCGAAACCAAGGGTCACGATCGCCAGATAGTCACCGCGCAGACGCAATACCGGGAAGCCCAGCAGGAAGCCGAACGTCGCCGCCATCAGACCGGCAATCGGCAGGCAGATCCAGAAGCTCAGGCCGTAGTAGTGCGACAGCAGCGCGTAGCTGTAGGCGCCGACGGCGTAGAAACCGACGTAACCGAGGTCGAGCAGACCGGCCAGACCGACGACGATGTTCAGACCGAGGCCGAGCATCACGTAGATCAGGATCAGCGTCGCGATGTCCACCGCGCCACGGGAGCCGAAGAACGGCCACACCAGCGCCACCAGGATCAGCGCAATGATGAAATAGCGCTGAGTGGTCGGCAGGGTGAGGAAGTTGCTCGCCTTGGCCGGAATCAGCGGCAGGCCCGGCGACGCACGCCAGGCTTTGCTGATCTGCTGGTTGAACAGCACGCGCAGGAACATCAGCACCGAACAGATGGCGATGGTCGCCAGCACGGTCGGGCTGGTGTTGTGCACTTCCAGGTTGATGCCGACGATGGTCAGTTTCAAACCGAGTACCGGGTAGGCCACGGCCCACACCAGCAAGGCACTGAACAGTGCCTGTTTAAGATTCCTAGTCATACTTTCTCAACCTCCGGACGGCCCAGAATGCCGGTCGGACGGAACAACAGCACCAGAACCAACAAGCCGAAAGCCACGACGTCCTTGTACTGGTCGCCGAAGATATCGGCACCAAAGGCTTCCGCCACCCCAAGCACCAACCCGCCGAGCATGGCGCCGGGGATGCTGCCGATGCCGCCAAGTACCGCAGCGGTGAAGGCTTTGAGGCCGACGAGGAAACCGGCGTTCGGGTTGATCACCCCGTATTGCATGCTCAGCAGTACAGCCGCAACGGCTGCCAGCGCGGCACCAATGACGAAGGTCAGGGCGATGATGTTGTTGGTGTTGATGCCGAGCAGGTTGGCCATCTTGATGTCTTCGGCGCAGGCGCGGCAGGCGCGACCCAGGCGAGAGCGGGAGATGAACAGCGTCAGGCCGAGCATGGCGATCAGGGTCACCACGAACACCACGATTTGCATGTAGGAAATCAGCACTTCTTGTGCGCCACCTGGGCCGAAGGCAATGTTGCCCGGAATCAGGTTGGGGATAGCTTTGTCCTTGGAGTCTTGCGCCAGCAGAACCGTGTTCTGCAGGAAGATCGACATACCGATCGCGGAAATCAGCGGGATCAGACGGTTGCTGCCGCGCAGGGGGCGGTAGGCGATCCGTTCGATGCTGTAACCGTAGGAACTGGTGACGACGATGCTGGCGATGAACGCCGCAGTCATCAACAGCGGGACACTGTCGAGTCCCATCATGGTCAACCCGGCGATGGCGATGAACGCCACGTAGGAGCCAATCATGTACACCTCGCCGTGGGCGAAGTTGATCATTCCAATGATGCCGTAAACCATCGTGTAGCCGATGGCGATCAAGGCATACATGCTGCCAACGTTCAGGCCGTTAACCAGCTGTTGGAAGAAGTGATAGATGTCAGGCATTACAGCGCTCCTAAAAACCTGATACGCATTTCACTGGTGGAGTCATTTTCCCGCCCGGCCCCGTGGATCTTTATCCACTTCGAATCCGGGTTTTGCCAGCGAACCGCTGATGACGGTTTTGAGATTTTCAGGTGGGGAGACTGGCGGATCACGCCAGCGCGGCCCAATACATTCGTAAAACAAAGCCCACGGCACGCCGTGGGCTTTATTGGCAGTCAGTCAGGCAGCGCCTTACTGAGGCGATACTTCAGTTTTAGGTTTGCCGTTGTGCCACTCGTAAACCACGAATTTGAAGTCTTTCAGGTCGCCCTTGGCGTCGAAGCTCAGGTCGCCAGTCGGGGTCTTGAAGGTACCGGCGTGAATGGCTTCAGCCACTTTGGTCGCGTCTTCGGATTTGGCTGCCTTGATGCCTTCGGCAATCACTTCAACCGCCGAGTAGGACGGGAACACGAACGGACCGCTCGGATCTTCTTTCTTCGCTTTGAAAGCATCGGCCAGGGCGATGTTGGCTGGATCCTGGTCGAAGGATTTCGGCAGGGTCACCAGCAGGCCTTCGGACGCGTCCTTGGCGATCTGGGTGATCGAGTCGTTGCCCACGCCTTCCGGACCCATGAACTTGGCTTTCAGGCCTTTTTCCTGGGCTTGACGCAGGATCAGACCCAGCTCCGGGTGGTAGCCGCCGTAGTAAACGAAATCGACGTTGGCTTGCTTGAGCTTGGCGATGATCGCCGAGAAGTCTTTGTCGCCGGCGTTGACGCCTTCGAACACGGCAACCTTGGCGCCTTTCTTCTCGAGGGTCGACTTGACGGCGGTGGCGATACCTTCACCGTACTGCTGTTTGTCGTGCAGCACGCCAACCACTTTCGGTTTCACGTAATCGGCAATGTAGTTACCGGCGGCAGGGCCCTGGGCGCTGTCCAGACCGATGGTGCGGAAGATCATTTTGTAACCACGGGCGGTGATGTCCGGGCTGGTGGCAGCCGGGGTGATCATGATCACGCCTTCGTCTTCGTAAATGTCCGAAGCCGGTTGAGTGGAGCTGGAGCACAGGTGACCGACCACGAACTTGACGCCGTCGTTGACGACCTTGTTCGCAACCGCTACCGCTTGTTTTGGATCGCAGGCATCGTCGTATTCAACGGCTTCGAGTTTCTTGCCGTCGACGCCGCCCTTGGCGTTGATTTGCTCAATGGCCATTTTTGCGCCACTGAACTGCATGTCGCCGTACTGGGCTACTGGACCGGTTTTAGGACCGGCGATACCGATTTTGATGGTGTCAGCTGCGAACGAATGGCTGGCAACCCCGGCCAGAACCATAGCGGCAAACAGTTTGGAAATCTGCTTAGTAGCCTTAGTCATAGTGCTCCACTCTTACTGTTGTAATTTTTTTGAGTTCTGGCGCCGTAGCAGCAGAACCGGGTCAGATATCTTTGCGATACCCTCCGGAAATGCCCCCGGCAACTGTACCGGTACAGTGTAGAGCGCCGGTTGTCAGCCTGGGAAGCGGGCGCCGAGGGGCAAAACTTGGGGGTGTCGCATTTTTGAATGAAAAAGACAGAATTGCGGCGGGGCGTTCGTGGGCATATAGCCCAATCAGCAGCATTCCTTGGCGTTCCTGCTCTTTTCGTTCGGTGCAGCCTTTTGCAACCGGGTTTTGCTGGCGGACCACCGACGTTATTATTCGCGTCGATTTCTTTTCCGGACAGCACCCATGAATCAAGAACCTAGCACCCTCTATGCCAAGCTGCTTGGTGAAACCGCATCTATTACCTGGAAAGAGTTGGAGCCGTTCTTCGCCAAGGGTGCCCTATTGTGGGTCGACCCTGACCTGGATTTGATCGCGGCTGCTGAGGCCGTAGCGTCGGACGAAGGCGAGAAAGTCGCTGCCTGGCTGGCCGAAGACAAGGTCGCCAAGCTCTCTGAAACGCGGGCGCTGGATCTTTTCGAGCGCGATCCTTCGTTGTGGGCGGTGGTGGTTTCGCCGTGGATTCTGATCCAGGAAAGGGCAGTCGCTTCTGACGTTGCACCTTGATGGTGCGACCTGTCGTCAGCGAAAAGTGTGTAGCGGAGTAGCGTGATGGCACGTTGCCGTAGAGAAACACCACAAGCGCGGGTGGCCTCACGGTGACGTAAACGTAACGGGAACAGTTTAGTAAGCAGCCTAACGGCTGCTTAATTGTTTCTGGATGTTGGAAAGGCCGAAATCTTCAGTGAATTTGAAGGCCTCTTCGCGAGCAGGCTCGCTCCCACATTTGGAATGTATTCCCCTGTGGGAGCGAGCCCGCTCGCGAATGGGGCGACTCGTTCTCAGATCAGACCGAGAACGACTTGCCGGTATGGTTATTGAGGGAAATAACCTTGGTCTTGCCAATCCGGTGACGGTAGATCTCGCGCAGGTACTTGATCGACTTCTTCACGCAATCACGCGACAGGCGAATGTCATTGATCGAGACAAACTTCTCTTTGTCGTTGATCAGCTCGCGGTACTTCTTCTCGTACATCGGCTTGATCGCGTACCAGTTGGTATCGAGGATCTTCGCCGGGTTCTCGAACTCGTTGAGCAGGTCGTCGATGCGGTCTTCGTCGAACTCTTCGTTAATGATGAAATCGAGGATCGAGTTGTCCAGGGTCTCGTCGAAACGGTACGGATTCTTCGCGAAGCAGCGCTTGATGAATGCGACGATCAGGGTCAGGAAGTCATCCGACAGGCACGGGCTCTTGGCGATCAATGTAGTCAGCGACAGGTTGGCCGAGGCGCCGATCACCAGCGCGTAACGCTTGAGCGTGGTGTTGGGGAACAGGCTGTTGAGGTGGGTCTTCAACCGATTCAGGTCCATGTACGACAGTTTGTAGTCTTTCGGCAGCGAGACGATCGAGACCACCGACGAGCAATTCTTGAAGAAGTGCAGATCGTGCAGGGCGGCGGCGTCGTAGCCGGAATTCTTGTACTGCTCAAGCGAAGCGCGATAACGCTTGGACTCGATCGGCAACAGGCTGATGCCTTCAATCGCCTGCGTCACTTTGTTGAAGTGCGGCAGGTCGATCGAGCGGAAGAACAGGTCGTCGATGTTCAGGCGCTGCGGCTCTTTGTCGAACACCTTGAACTTGTCGCTGCTCGGCGGCGGGGTTTCTGGCACCACCGATTCGGCGTAGGCAATCGCCACCGGGCCGGCCAGGCTCATGAACAAGTCGTTGGCGTCGAGGCGAATGGTTTCGCCAATGTCGATGCCGGCGCGGCGGAAGTAGTTCTGGTCGTAGTCAGTGGTGACTGCCTGCGCCGTCAGAATGTTGAAGATCTGCTGCGAGATGTACTGGTTGGCGTGCTTTTCCATCGCATTGACATCAATGTTCTGGATGTTGCCGTCATCGCTCTCTTCGGCGTAACGCATGATGTCGTTGGAGATCAGCATCATTGCGTTCCATGGGCGGATACGGCCCATGACGCTGGCTTCGCTGCTGTCTTCATTGGCGAAGTTGTAGGAGAAATCCCATTCTTCCGAGAGGTATTTGCACAGCAGGCGACCGGCGTTGATGTGCAGCGCCTCGGACATTTCGCTGCGGTGATCGGAAATGTTCGGCAGCACGCAGATGCCGCTGGTGAAGATCGGTTCGAACACGAACGAATGACCGCTCTTGCCGTCATGCTCGTCCATCGGCTTGGTGTCGAACGTCTTGTTCATGTACGAGTGCTGCTGGGCCAGACCGAATTCCGAAGCCATGCCGGAACCGGTACCGCCGCCGGCACTGAAGATCGAGAAATACAGGCGCGACTGGTTGGCCTTGATGCCGCAGCTGTCGATCAGGTACGAGTGGATCATTTTCCAGTCAGGGCTGGAGAAGCGCTGGGTGTCCTTGTTGAGGATGATCTTCGCCAGGTACTGGCCGAGGATCGGCGCGTTACCGGCGCCACCGGCGTGGACTTCGGACAAGTCCATGATCTTCATTTTGCTGTAGTCGCGCAGGAAGCCGCTTTTCTCGCCCTTGCGCGAGAACCGGATACGCCCGGCGATGTCCTTGTCGAGGTCGCCGAGCATCACCAGCGGTTCGACCAGAAACACCGGTTTGGTCGATTTGTTCGGGCCGATGCGCAAGTTGTTCTTGATCCACTGCGCCGGGCTGTAGCCCTTGTCGGCCAGTCGGCGATCCGCCGCACGGTCTTCGTTGTTGAATTCGTTGAGGTAGAACTTGCGCGCGTTGTACACCAGCTCCGCGACATCAAGGGCGATGTTCGAGCCGCAGCGACCGAGGCCGATCAGGCACACCGAGGGGAATTCCTGATCGTTATGCTGTTCGTTGTCGCCTTCCAGGTGCGGTGGGCGCGGGAACACCAGATCGCGCAGGCCGTCGAGGTTGTCGAGGATGCGGTCGGTATTGGTTTCGGTGAAGTACAGGTATTGCTGAGTCGACAGCGGGCGCGACGGGACCAATGGCTTCGACGATGACGGGCTGTTGGCGGCGGGGCTCAAAGTCAGATCGGATACCGCAGTGGCGGGATTGTTTTTAGAAGTCATTGTGCGCCATATACCTGGACTGGTTGGCTCGCTGGCCTTTGCCTACGAACCTCACGGAATAAGATCTCGCGTCTTTTGTGCGCGAATTGAGCCCGAGCATCAGGGTTTTGGCCTGACTGTCGCTGGGGGGAATCCTTTCCTGATCGTTGATAAATCGGCCATTATTCGGCGATCTTTAATCGAAAAGAGGCAAAATGATGTCAACGCTACCTTCGTTGGGGTTCGCCGGAATCGGTCTGATGGGCCTGCCCATGTGCCAGCGTCTGTTGGCAGCGGGTTACCCGCTGACCGTGTGGAACCGCAACCCGGCCAAGTGCGCGCCACTGGTCGAGGCCGGTGCCCGGCAGGTGGTGAGTCCGGCTGAACTGTGCGAACACGCCGACGTGGTGATGTTGTGTCTGGCCGATACGGCGGTGGTTCGCGAGGTGGTGTTTGGCGCTGGAGGTATCGCCGAAGGCGCGAAAAACGGCCAGTTGCTGGTGGATTTTTCCAGCCTTGAACCGACGGCTACTCGCGAAATGGCGGCGCAACTGCTGGAGAAAACCGGCATGGCCTGGCTGGACTCACCGGTGTCCGGCGGCGTGGTCGGCGCCGAGGCGGGCAGTCTGGCGATCATGGTCGGTGGTGAGGCGGCGGATCTTGAACGCGTGCGCCCAGTGCTGCTCAACCTAGGTCAGCGCGTCACGCACATGGGCGGCATCGGCGCGGGGCAAGTGACCAAGGCCTGCAACCAGATGATCGTTGCCTGCAATGCGCTGGTGATCGCCGAGGTGGTGGCGCTGGCCGAGCAGTCCGGCGTCGATGCGAGCCTGATCGCCGAAGCGTTGGCCGGTGGATTTGCTGATTCGAAACCGTTGCAGATACTCGCACCGCAAATGGCCGAAAGCCGCTTCGAGCCAATAAAGTGGCACGTACGCACCTTGCTCAAGGATCTCGATACGGCAGTGAAGTTTTCCCGCGAACAAGGCTCGGCCACGCCGATCAGCGGATTGGCCGCACAATTGATGCGCCTGCATGGGGCGCAGGGCTTTTTGGCGCAGGATCCAGCGACACTGGTGCAAATGTACCGCGCGCCAGAATCAACGGATTGAGCGCGTGTGAATGTTTGCGCTGATTGATTTCTTCCAGCACCGGGCGCAGCTCGTCCAGCGGTACCGGGCGGCTGAGCAGGTAACCCTGAATGAAGTCGCAGCCCGAGCGTTCAAGAAATTCGTATTGCTCCAGGCTTTCCACGCCTTCGGTGACCACCTGCAAATGCAGGGTGTGCGCCATGACGATGATCGCCTGGACAATCTCCATGTCGGCGGTTGCCGTGGGAATGTCGAGGATGAACGAGCGGTCGATCTTCAAGGTGTTGAGCGGCAGGCGCTTGAGGTAAGCCAGCGACGAGTAGCCAGTGCCGAAGTCGTCGATCGACAGCGACACACCGAGCGCGCGGATCTGCCGCAGCAGCACCAGGGTGTTGGCGATGTTGCCCATCAGCGCATTTTCGGTGACTTCCAGTTCGAGCCGTTCCGGCGCCACCCCGGCGCTGCGCAATGCCTGTTCGATTTCGTTGGCCAGTTCTTCCCGAGTGAGGTTGAGTGGCGAGCAGTTCCAGGCGATTTTCAGCTCTTCGCAGCCATGCCGTGACAGTTCACCCAGATCCTTGCAGGCGCGGCGCAGCACCCAGTTGTCCAGTTCGGCGATCAGGCCGTTGTTTTCGGCGATGGTGATAAAACGATCCGGGGTCAGCAAGCCGTGCAGAGGATGTTGCCAGCGGATCAGCGCTTCCAGTTTGGTGACACGGCCGGTTTTCAGTTCGAAGATCGGTTGGTAATAGAGCGTCAGACCGTTTTCTTCGCGCAGGGCATGGCGCAGTTCTTCTTCCAGTTGCAGCTCGAAACTGGCGCGGGTCTTGAGGTTGGAACTGAAAAAGTGCAGGCCATTACGTCCCGCGCCTTTGGATTGATACAACGCCAGATCGGCGTGCTTGAGCAGTTCTTCGCAGGTGCTGCCGTCTTCCGGAAACAGACTGATGCCGATGCTGGTGGTCATCACCATGCGGCGCCCGGCCAGTTCGATCGGCTCCTTCATTTTGAGCATGATGCGCTGGGCCATATTGCGGGCTTCTTCGCGGTCATGCAGGTTGATGAGGATGCAGAACTCGTCGCCGCCGAAACGCGCGACCACGTCTTCATGGCTGCGCACCGAGCCTTTGATGTGCTGGGCGATTACCTTGAGCAGTTCGTCACCGGCGTCGTGACCGAGGCTGTCGTTGATCCGCTTGAAGTGGTCGATGTCGAGGAACATCACCGCGAGCATGCCGCCCTCGGTGGCTTTCTGGCAGAGTTTCTCGGCGAAGATCTGGTTGAACCCGCGGCGGTTGATCAGGTTGGTCAGGGCGTCGTAGTTGGCCGCTTGTTGCAGCGACATGCGCGCCTGATCGAGCTGGCTAAGCAGGGCGTTGACCCGGCGCAGATCCTCTTCTTTGTTCTGCAGTTTCTTGTCGGCCAGCGCTGCACTGATCGCACTGCCAAGGATCAGCAGGATGATCAGCGCCACGGTCAGGCCCAGTTGCAGATGCCCGTTATCGCCGCCGCTCGCTGTCAGGCCTCCCTCGGGAAGAACCAGATCCAGCGCAGCCATGCCGGTGAAATGCATGCTGATGATGCCGGCGCCGAGAATCAGCGCAGCGCTGTACTTGAGCAACTGATGCGCCACGCCGCCGCCTTCGCTCAGATAGCGGGCCACCCACCGCGCGGCGAAACTGGCGCCGATGGCGATCGCCACAGACAGCGCGAACAGTCCTGGCTGATAGTAGGCGGTGGCGCTCGACTTCATCGCCGCCATGCCAACGTAATGCATGCCGGCGATGCCCAGGCCGATGACAAACGCGGTTTTCAAGCAATGCAATGCACTCGGCTGCGCTTCGCTCAGGGTTTGCATGGCCAGCCAAGAGGCGAGCAGGGCAATCAGCAACGAGAAAAGGGTGATGCCAAGGTCGTACTGAATGTCGATCGGTGTCTGGAAAGCCAGCATGCCGATGAAATGCATGGCCCAGATGCCGCCGGCCAGGCAGGTCGCGCCGATCCAGCGCCAGATCCGCCGCGACCCCGGATCTTCGGCATTTACAACGCGCTCAGCCATATCCAGAGTGGCGAAACTGGCTGCGCAGGCGACCAGATACGCAACCATCACCAGGAGAGGGTTGTGACTGCAATCGAGGATGACCTGCCCGCTCTCCGGCAGCTCGGTAACAAACTGCAAACCAAGCCACTCCATAGCATGCCCCATCTCTGAAGTCGTCCTGACTGCGCGGTGAACGCAGGCGAATGACTGGAGTATAGAGGCGGTTTTAGCCGTGCAAGGGGTAGTGGCACATTGGCGCTAATGATTTCGGCATTAGCGTCATAGCGATTGGCGCTAAAGGCTCAAGCGATCTGTTCGAAAGGAATTTGCGCCCAGTCCGGTTGCAGCGGCGGCAAGCCAAAACGCGCGCGGGCCTTATCGCAGTCGACATTCTGTTCGCCGTTTTCCCAGGACGATTCGAATTCACGGCAAGGGCTGGAGCGCAATTCGTAAATCGAGCACTTCACCTCGCTGCCGACTTCGCCGACCAACGCCGTGCAGCGCGGCGATTTGCAGTCGGTGCCGTTCATCGCCACCCGACTGGGGCTGATTTGCGTGACCAGTTCATCGGGCACCGTGCCGCCGGAGGAAGCGCACTCACCCCAGAAAAAAGACACGCGAAAATGGGAACAGCAGGCACCGCAATTCAGACACGGACTGACTTCGGACATGGGCGGGGGTATCAAAGGGATTGATCGGGAGATCCGGACGGATCCGGCGGCCATTCTAGGCTTTGCCGCAGACTTGGGAAGGGGGGCGCGAAACTATTTTTTTGTGGCAAGGTTTTGCCGCAAAAGCCCCGGTTTCAGGGGGATTTCTGACTTATCAAGGGCTTACGTTTCGTTACAGTGCCATGGCCCGATATCAGGCAGACGAATGATCACAGACAGCCCCGTCATGCCTGACTAGATTGCAGGTTCCGGGCTCGGATGCGTTGGCAGTGAAGCCCTATAACAATAAAGAGACGGACCCATGCAGAACTCGACCCAAGCGGCGAATGCCTGGCGCATTCTGTTCCTGCTGTTCCTCGCCAACCTGTTCAACTTCTTCGACCGCACCATTCCGGCGATCATCATCGAGCCGATCCGCATGGAGTGGCACCTCAGTGACTTTCAACTGGGCATCGTCGGTACCGCATTCACGATTGTTTACGCGATTGCCGGGCTGCCGCTGGGGCGCATGGCCGACACCGGTTCGCGCAGCAAGCTGATGGGCTGGGGCCTGGCGACGTGGAGTGCGCTGACGGCGGTCAACGGCCTGGTCGGCAGTTTCTGGAGTTTCCTGATCGTGCGCATGGGCATCGGCATCGGCGAGGCCAGTTATGCACCGGCGGCCAACTCGCTGATTGGCGATCTGTTTCCGGCGCATCGTCGGGCGCGGGCCATGGGCATTTTCATGTTGGGCTTGCCGCTGGGCCTGTTGCTGGCTTTCTTCACCATCGGCTGGATGGTCAAGGCGTTCGACAGTTGGCGCGCGCCGTTCTTTATTGCGGCGGTGCCGGGGCTGCTTCTGGCGATTTTCATGTTCTTTATCAAAGAGCCAAAGCGCGGCGCAGCGGAAACCGTGCAGGTTTCGCAAGAGAAAGTCGACAAGCCAATCCGCCGGATTCTGGCGGTGCCGACCTTTCTCTGGCTGGTGATGGCCGGGTTGTGCTTCAACTTCGCGACGTATGCCTGCAACTCGTTTCTGGTGCCGATGCTGCAGCGCTATTTCCTCATGCCGTTGCAGGAAGCAGCGGTGGCGACCGGGGTGATTGTTGGTGTGACCGGGCTGGTCGGGCTGACGCTGGGTGGCTGGATTGCTGACAAGATTCACCAGCGTGTGGCCAATGGTCGGTTGTTGTTCGCCGCGTTCAGTCTGATTATTTCGACGTTGTGCACGGCGTGGGCGCTGCATGCCGGCCGTATCGAGATTGGTGTGTTTGTCGCGGTGTTCAGTATTGGTTGGCTGTTTGCCTACAACTTCTACACCTGTGTTTACACGGCGATTCAGGATGTGGTCGAACCACGTTTGCGGGCGACGGCGATGGCGTTGTTCTTTGCCGGGTTGTATCTGTTGGGCGGTGGTTTGGGGCCGGTGGTGGTCGGTGGCTTGTCCGATCACTTTGCGCATACCGCGATGGCGGCGGCGGGGGCTGAGCAGATGACCGAGGCGTTCAAGGCAGTCGGGCTGCATGATGCGATGTACCTGATTCCGGTGGCGCTGTTTCTGACGATGGTCTTTCTGTTTCTGGCGGCGCGGTGTTTTGTGCGCGATGCGCAGCGGATGAAGGAGGGGTTGGTTGCTGTGGTTGAGCCAGAGGTCGCAGCGGCGACGGCATGATGATCGTTCCCACGCTCTGCGTGGGAACGCAGCCCGGGACGCTCTGCGTCCCTTTCCGGAGCTGGAACGCGGAGCGTCCCCTGAGGCATTCCCACGCAGAGCGTGGGAACGATCTAAATCACAGGCAACAAAAAAGGCCCGCATCACTGCGGGCCTTGTTGTTTCAGCGCTGGAGCAGGGCGGTTTAACCCGCCACCAACACCCGAATCGCTTCCAGACGCAATGCCGCTTTATCCAGCATCGCCAGACCCTGCTCACGCTGCTGGCGCAACGCGTCCAGTTCGCTGTCACGCACAGTCGGGTTGACCGCTTGCAACGCGGTCAGGCGCGCCAGTTCTTCGTCGGTGTCAGCCGCCAGACGGCGACGGGCCTCGGCCACGCGCTCGGCGTGACGCGGGGCGATCTTGTCTTCACCGGCGTTGATCCGTGGCGTCAGCTGATCGCGCTGGGCCTGGATGAACTTGTTGGCGCTGGCGCGTGGCACGCTTTCCAGCTGATCGTTCAGCGTTTCGAACGAGACGCGTGGCGACAGATCGTTGCCATTGGCATCGAGCAGGCAGCGCAGAGCGGCTGGCGGCAGGTAACGGCCCAGTTGCAGCGAACGCGGCGCCACCACTTCGCTGACATACAGCAGCTCGAGCAGCACGGTGCCCGGTTTCAACGCCTTGTTCTTGATCAGCGCGACGGCGGTGTTGCCCATCGAACCGGACAGCACCAGGTCCATGCCGCCCTGCACCATCGGGTGTTCCCAGGTGATGAACTGCATGTCTTCGCGCGACAGCGCCTGGTTGCGGTCGTAGGTAATGGTCACGCCTTCGTCGTCGCCCAGCGGGAAACTGGCGTCGAGCATCTTCTCGCTCGGCTTGAGGATCAGGGCGTTTTCCGAATGGTCTTCGCTGTCGATGCCGAACGCGTCGAACAGGGTTTCCATGTAGATCGGCAGGGCGAACTGATCGTCTTGTTCGAGGATGTCCTCGACCAGCGCTTCACCTTCGCCAGCGCCGCCGGAGTTGAGTTCCAGCAGACGGTCACGACCGGTGTGCAGTTCGGCTTCCAGACGCTCGCGCTCGGTGCGCGCTTCGTCGATCAGCGCTTGCCACTCGCTGTCGTCGGCTTCTTCGAGCAGCGGCAGCAGGCGCGGGCCGAACTGGTGCTGCAAGGCGTTGCCGGTCGGGCAGGTGTTGAGGAACGCGTTCAGCGCTTCGTGGTACCACTGGAACAGGCGCTCTTGCGGGCTGGTTTCCAGGTACGGCACGTGCAGTTCGATGATGTGCTTCTGGCCGATCCGGTCGAGACGGCCGATCCGCTGCTCGAGCAAGTCCGGGTGCGACGGCAGATCGAACAGTACCAAGTGGTGAGCGAACTGGAAGTTGCGACCTTCACTGCCGATTTCCGAGCAGATCAGCACTTGCGCACCGAACTCCTCATCGGCGAAGTAAGCAGCGGCGCGGTCACGCTCAAGGATGTTCATCCCTTCATGGAACACCGTGGCCGGGATGCCGGAACGCACGCGCAGGGCGTCTTCCAGGTCCATCGCGGTTTCGGCGTGGGCGCAGATCACCAGCACCTTGGTGCGCTTGAGCATTTTCAGCTGATCGATCAGCCACTCGACGCGCGGGTCGAATTTCCACCAGCGTTCTTCTTCGCTGGCGTCCGGTTGCGCCTGGAAGCTGACTTCCGGGTACAGCTCGGCGTGTTCGCCCAGCGGCAGTTCGAGGTATTCGTCCGGGCACGGCAGCGGGTACGGGTGCAGTTTGCGCTCCGGGAAACCCTGCACGGCGGCACGGGTGTTACGGAACAGCACGCGGCCGGTGCCGTGGCGATCGAGCAGCTCACGCACGAGGCGCGCACTGGCTTCGGTGTCGCCATCGTTGACCGCCGTCAGCAGCGCTTCGCCTTCGTTGCCGAGGAAACCCTGGATGGTTTTGTGCGCTTTGGCCGAGAGACGGCCCTTGTCGAGCAGTTCCTGAACGGCTTCGGCCACCGGGCGATAGTTGTCGCTCTCGGCGCGGAAGGCGGCCAGGTCATGGAAACGGTTCGGATCGAGCAGGCGCAGGCGAGCGAAGTGGCTGTCCTGACCGAGTTGTTCCGGGGTCGCGGTGAGCAGCAACACACCGGGGATGGTTTCAGCCAGTTGCTCGACCAGGGTGTATTCCGGGCTGGCTTTTTCTTCGTGCCAGACCAGGTGATGCGCTTCGTCGACCACCAGCAGATCCCAGCCGGCAGCGAACAGCGCGTCCTGCGCTTTCTCGTCGTCGACCAGCCATTCCAGCGCAACCAGCGCCAGTTGGGTGTCTTCGAACGGGTTGCTGGCATCGCTTTCGATAAAGCGTTCTTCGTCGAACAGCGCGACCTGCAGGTTGAAGCGGCGGCGCATCTCCACCAGCCATTGGTGTTGGAGGTTTTCCGGAACGAGGATCAGCACGCGGTTGGCGCGGCCCGAGAGCAGTTGGCGATGGATCACCAGACCGGCTTCGATGGTTTTACCCAGACCCACTTCGTCCGCCAGCAGTACGCGCGGCGCAATGCGGTCGGCAACTTCACGGGCTATGTGCAATTGGTGCGCGATCGGTTGCGCACGCACGCCACCCAGGCCCCAGAGCGAAGATTGCAGCTGGCGGCTGGTGTGTTCGAGAGTGTTGTAACGCAGCGAGAACCACGCCAGCGGGTCGATCTGCCCGGCGAACAGACGGTCGCTGGCCAGACGGAATTGAATGAAGTTCGACAGCTGGGTTTCCGGCAGGGTGACGGCTTCGTTCTGCCCATTGAGACCGTGATAGACCATCAGGCCGTCGACATCGTCGACTTGCTGCACGGTCATCTTCCAGCCTTCGAAGTGGGTGATGCTGTCACCCGGCGAGAACCGCACGCGGGTCAGGGGCGCATTCCGTAGCGCGTACTGGCGGGTTTCGCCAGTGGCCGGGTAAAGCACGGTCAACAAGCGGCCGTCCTGTGCCAGAACGGTGCCTAAACCAAGCTCTGCTTCGCTGTCACTGATCCAGCGTTGCCCCGGTTGATACTGCTGCGCCATGCTGCCTGACTCCCACCTTGAAAAAGCGGGCTATCTTAACGGAATGAGGGCTTCAGGGCCAAAGGATTAGGAGCAGTTGCGAGCTTTTAGCTGCAAGCTGCAAGTCGAAGCAGGCGGCGGTCATGCGTCGGTTTTACGAGAGAACAGGGCACCGGTGAGTGTTAACCCGGTCACAAGTTTGCGACCGACGGCTCAAGGCGCCTTTGCCGCAGCCGATAGCCTGCTGACAGGAGACCCTTTATATGTTGCCACCGATGCTCCCCCTGAGCGCTGTGCCGATCACTTCCCAGCAGGATCCGATCCGCCAGCGGCCGGACATTCCTCCGGTGGTGCCGGTGCAGGAAAGCTCCAACGAAAGCACGATCGATCTGCAAAAACGCGATCCGGAAGAGGATCGATTGCTGGCGCGCGAAGAACAGCGTCGCCAGCAAGAACGTGATCGCCGTCGTCGCGAAGCCGATGAAGATCCGGAAGAACACCTGGCCATACCCGGTACCGAGTTGAACGCCGACAACACCGTGCCGGTGGTGCCGCTGATGGAAGATCAGCCGCGTCAGGGTTTGTGGGTCGATATCGAGATCTGATCTTCGGCTGGTCAGCGCTGGTGTGACGTTGCATTATTGACGCGGTCCTGCCGGTGATGTGGCAGTTGTGATCCTTTACTGCGATGTAC
Organism: Pseudomonas sp. P108; assembly: GCF_032613195.1. NCBI lineage: Bacteria > Pseudomonadati > Pseudomonadota > Gammaproteobacteria > Pseudomonadales > Pseudomonadaceae > Pseudomonas > Pseudomonas sp. P108. Next base: position 1,539,751 of record NZ_CP126691.1, read on the forward strand.
TGAACGCCATGAGCCAAGACGACAAACTGATCGACCTCAGCACTGAGCGCGCCAAGCGGGTGCATGACATAAAAGAGAAGCGCCTGAACGAAGTGCGCCAGGCTTTCGAGCAGGCGATGCCGTTGGGAAAAGCCAGGAAAAAGTCGAAAAACAAGCCGAAAAAGCGTTGATCTGCCCCTGCATCCTTTGATGCAGGTCATTTAATTCCCCTCCTTTATCTCCCTTCCTTGCTGGTATTGATCCCGGTCAATTTGTGCGCCTGTGTGTTTGGTAACTTAGGTCCATCGCAGCAGAGCAGGGGCCAGGAGGCCAGTCATGTTTTTCGATAACGTGGTGTTTGCCGGGGTCCTGACTGTAGGGCTGATGGTTCTGTTTTTTGCAGGGTTTGGATTTTTTATCTGGAAGGATGCGAATAAGCGCAAGAAGTGATTCTTCTGGATTGATGGGCACGCAAGGCATTTTGGGGCGACTTCGGTTGCCCCTTTTTTTTGACTTGGCGGCCTTTGGGCCGACCATGTTCTTGGGGGGTTGGGTGTATATCCGTTTTTTCGGGTGTTGCCACTGGCGGTTTCGCCCTTACGGCGACTCACTTTTTTTCAAACGCCAAAAAAAGTAAGCAAAAAACGCTTGCTCCTACGTGCGGCCCGCTCGCTGGGGCTCGGGGTTCCTTCGCTACGGGATCGATCCGGGCGCAGCGCCTACGGTTTGCTTCGCTGCACCTCCTCTCGCTGTGTTTGGCTTCGCCAAACGGTCGCTGCGCTCCCACGCCCGGATCAATCCCTCCACTCAGCCTTCCGACGTCGCCTTACAGATCAAAAGCTGCAGCCGAGCTAACGCTCATCCTGTTGAGTGGTGAAGGGCGCAGCGTGGTCGGCTTTGGATTTGTGGTGGATTTTCCCCTCACCCCAGCCCTCTCCCGAGGGAGAGGGGGCCGATTTGTGAGCCTTTCAGAATCTGAGTTCAACGCGATATCGCATGTCGGCGTACCTCCCCCAAACACCTCGATCAGTCCCCTCTCCCTCTGGGAGAGGGTTAGGGTGAGGGGCTCTTGATCTGGCATTTGATCTTGCTTCGGCTTTTGATCTTTTGCCCCATCGGCAGGCCGAGCGGAGGTGTTCATCCGGGGATAGGCGCGCAGCGCCGTGCGGCGTAGCCGCATTCATCGAGAGGAGGTGCAGCGAAGCAAGCCGTAGGCGATGCCCCCGGATGGACACCGTAGCGAGGGAACACTGAGCCTAAGCGAAGTGCCGTACGCCAGGGGCAAAGCCTTTTGGTTCCTTTTTGGCGTTTGAAAAAGGGACTCGCTGTAAGAGCGAAACCGCCAGCGGCAACACCCGCAGCAACGGATATACCCCCAATTCCAATCCCAAAACCCCAAACACAAAAAAGGCGCGATCCTCTCGAATCGCGCCTTTCTCATGTACCGCTATCTATCAACTACCCAGCGCCTTCGACGCCAGCCAGAACAGCCCGGCCGACAGCGCAACAGTCGCCGGCAAGGTCAACACCCACGCCAACAGAATGGTGCGAACCGTGCCACCCTGCAGGCCGCTCTTGTTGGCGACCATGGTGCCCGCCACGCCCGAGGACAGAACGTGCGTGGTCGACACAGGCAGACTGAAGATGTTGGCCATACCGATCAAACTGGCAGTAGTGATCTGCGCCGACATGCCCTGGGAATAGGTCATGCCTTGCTTGCCGATCTTCTCGCCAATGGTCAATACAACGCGCTTCCAGCCAACCATGGTGCCCAGGCCCAGAGCCAGTGCGACCGCCAGAATCACCCAGAATGGCGCGTATTCGGTGGTGGTGGTCAGGTCTTTGCGCAGCTTGTCGAGGTCAGCCTTTTCACGCGGTTCCAGACCCGGCAGCTTGCCAACCTTCTTCGCGGTGTCGTCCAGGCAGAGCAGGTAACGACGCACTTCAATGCGGCTTTCCGACGACAGCGAGTGGTAGTCCGCAACACCTTTGAGGGTGTGCAGCAGGGCGCTGATGGTCGGTTCGGTCTGCTGCGGGTTGCAGCGGAATTTCTCCGGCAGGTCGCCTTCCACGCTTTTGCCCAGGGCCAGGAATTCACCCAGCGAATCGGCGTTGCGCTGGTAGAACTGGCTCAGGTGCAGGGTCGCATCGCGAGTACGTTCGATCTGATAGGTGGTGCTGTTCAGGTCGAGAACGAACTGCGCAGGCACGATACCGATCAGCACCAGCATGATCAGGCCGATGCCTTTCTGGCCATCGTTTGAACCGTGCACGAAGCTCACGGCCATGGCCGAGATCACCAGGACCAGACGGTTCCAGAACGGTGGGTGCTTCTTGTCGTCGATCTTGCGGCGCTGTTCCGGTGTCTTGTGCATCTTCGACAGCGGACGCCACCACTTCAGGCCGATCAGGATCAGCGCGGCGATCAGGAAACCGGCCATCGGCGAAAACACCAGCGAGGCGCCGATGTCGATCGCTTTCTGCCAGTTCACGCCGTCGGCCAACGGAATGTCGTTGATCAGGGCGTTGGCCAGGCCGACACCGAGGATCGAGCCGATCAAGGTGTGCGAGCTGGAAGCCGGGATACCGAAGTACCAGGTGCCCAGGTTCCAGGCGATTGCCGCGGCGAGCAACGAGAACACCATCGCCAGACCATGGCCGGTGTTCACATTGATCAGCAGTTCAACCGGCAGCAAATGGACGATGGCATACGCCACGCCAACGCCACCCAGCAGCACGCCGAGGAAATTGAACACACCGGAAAAGAACACCGCCAGGTGAGGCGGCATGGCTTTGGTGTAGATAACAGTGGCTACCGCGTTAGCGGTGTCATGAAATCCATTGATGAACTCGAAGGCGAGGACAAACGTCAGGGCGAGCAAGAGGCTCACAAGCACCCAAGCATCCAGTCCGCTGAATAAATCGATCATGAAGGTTTTCTGACCCGGTCGTAAGGGGGCGCGATTATGCCAGAAAAGACTGGAAATCGATCCCCTACCTGCTCATCGGTTACACACTTCTTCGATTTAATTTGTTGCAGCGCATGAAAACCTAGCGTTCCGCAGGGTTTTTCAAGTCGTTGATTTAATTGATAAAAGCCTTTTTTAGTAGGCGATTTTACCGACGCGAAGAGGTCTCAAACGCTTGTCTGAAATATCTGTGAAACCTGTAGGACGCCCGTCCTCAGTCTGCCTGGCCGGGTGATGGCCGCTGCCCGCGGGTAGCGGGCGCGCAAGGCATCGTCGTTTCACCGCGCTTGTAACCGGTGCGGACGCAAACCTTCAAAAGATGCAAAAACCGTGGCTCAAGGCTCTTCGGCTTTGCGTTCCTTTTCGATCTTTTCGATTTCTTGCTTGAAGACCTGATCCTGAACGGTCGGGCGTTTACGCCACGCTTTGCGTTCCGGTTCTGGCTGAGCGGCGTAGGTGGTGACTTCCCCGCCGTAAACTTCCTTGTAACGTTGTTCCTGGCGCTCAAGTTCCGCGCGCAGTTCGTCTTTCGTCACAGTGCTACCTGTATGAGTTGAGTGAAGTGTCTGGTGAAACGCACTGCAACGAATCGATTGAACGAAGCCACCGAGAGTTCAATGCCAGACAGGCATTGGTTTTATCGGTGGGACGATCAAGACTTCCGTGTTACAGGCGGCTACGGCACCAGATAAAAACTGACGCAGCATCAGTTTCCTGTTTCAGCGAGCGCAGGCGTTGCATGAGTGATGCGTGTCGGGCGCTGGCCGGGCTGTTGGCGATGGACATCGCCTCAGCGGGTGACGGCCTCGGCGATTAAAAACGAGGTGCCACTGAGGTGCATTATAGCGGTCGATTCGGGAATGACTATCTTTGCCAAGTTAAAAACGGTTCCGGATGTGTGATTGTTTTGTGACTCGCAACTTTTGTCGCTAGTTGAAGTGTGCGTTGGCCGTTATTTGCCACGCGATCGGTTTTTGGCGCCATTTAGTCGAACAACTAAAGCAGTGATTCAGATAAAGGCTGAAGTTGAGCGAACCCCGGAAAGGGTTTGAAGCAAGCCGAACGGCCGATTGCGATTATCGGCCGACGGTTCGATAATCGCCCAATCTTGCAGGCCAGACGCTTGTGCATTTGCCGGCGAGCCGCTTGTATAGCCCATTGATCCGTGCCGGATAAAAGGACAAGAAATGAACGATCAAATGCGCAACTCTTTCACCTCCGTGGCGCCGCCGATCGTCGCCTCGCCGGCCAAACGCATCCAGGCGCTGACCGGTGATCCGGACTTCATGACCTCGCTGGCCCGTGGCTTGGCGGTGGTGCAGGCGTTTCAGGAGCGCAAGCGTCATCTGACCATCGCCCAAATCAGTCACCGCACGGAAATTCCCCGCGCCGCCGTGCGCCGTTGCCTGCATACCTTGATCAAACTCGGCTACGCCACCACGGACGGTCGCACCTACTCATTGCTGCCCAAAGTGCTGACCCTCGGCCACGCCTATCTGTCGTCGACGCCGTTGGCAGTGTCCGCCCAGCCGTACCTCGACCGCATGAGCGAGCAACTGCACGAAGCCTGCAACATGGCCACGCTGGAGGGCGATGACATTCTCTACATCGCCCGTTCGGCGACCACGCAGCGGCTGATTTCGGTGGACCTGTCGGTGGGCGGTCGCTTGCCGGCGTATTGCACGTCGATGGGGCGGATTCTGCTGGCAGCCCTCGATGACACATCGCTGCGTGAATACCTCGATCACGCCGAACTGGTCGCCAAGACCAGCCGCACGATCCATACACCCGATGCGCTGCTCGAATGCCTGCAGGAAGTGCGACAGCAAGGCTGGTGTATCGTCGATCAGGAACTGGAACAGGGTCTGCGCTCGATTGCCGTGCCGGTCTACGACGCTTCCGGCCAAGTGGTCGCAGCGCTCAACGTCAGCACCCACGCCGGTCGCGTCAGCCGTACCGAGCTTGAGCAGCGCTTCCTGCCGGGCTTGCTCAGTGCCAGCCGCGACCTCAGTGCGCAGTTGTTTGCCTGATGAAGCTGTTCGATAAACGCACAGTGTTGCGTTTATCGAATTGACGCTAAAACCCTCGGATCATTAATGTCGCGGCAGCGTCATCCGGCGCTGATGTGAATGAGCCCGCCGGACTGTCGACTCCCATAATAATGACAAGAGGCAACTCACCATGCGCACGCTCTCCGACTGTCTCCGCTTCACCCGCTGTTGCCGGGTTTCCCGCAACGCCTGATCCAGACCTTCTATTCTTGTGACCGTGCCGCTCTTTGGCCGGCCGCCGTTCGACTGCGTTTTTTGCGTGGAATAAAAATAATGAACCAGCCTCAGTCCGCTGTAGGTAACTGCCTCGACGTGCAGACCTTCATCAATGCCCAACCGATCTCGCGCTATCAGTGGCGGGTGGTGATCCTGTGTTTCCTGATTGTCTTCCTCGATGGCCTCGACACCGCGGCGATGGGCTTCATCGCCCCGGCGTTGTCGCAGGACTGGGGCATCGACCGCGCCAGCCTCGGCCCGGTGATGAGCGCTGCGTTGATCGGCATGGTCTTCGGCGCATTGGGTTCCGGCCCTCTGGCTGACCGCTTCGGGCGAAAAGTCGTCCTCGTCGGCGCGGTGGTGCTGTTCGGTGCCTTCAGTCTGGCGTCGGCGTACAGCAGCAACGTAGAGCAATTGCTGGTGCTGCGTTTCCTCACTGGCCTGGGTCTTGGCGCCGGGATGCCCAATGCCACCACGCTGCTCTCGGAGTACACCCCGGAGCGCAAGAAGTCGCTGCTGGTGACCAGCATGTTCTGCGGTTTCAACCTCGGCATGGCCGGTGGCGGGTTCATTTCCGCCAAGCTGATTCCGGCGTTCGGCTGGCACAGCCTGCTGCTGATCGGCGGGATCTTGCCGTTGATTCTCGCGGTGGTGCTGCTGTTCTGGCTGCCGGAATCGGCGCGTTACCTTGTAGTCCGTAACCGTGGCACCGACAAAATCCGCAAGACCCTGGCACCGATCGATCCGGCCACCGTCGCCCAGGCCGCAAGCTTCAGCGTGCCGGAACAGAAAACAGTGAAGGCGCGCAACGTCTTCGCCGTGATCTTCTCTGGCACTTACAGCACCGGCACCTTGTTGCTATGGCTGACCTATTTCATGGGCCTGGTGATTGTTTATCTGCTGACCAGTTGGCTGCCGACGCTGATGCGTGACAGTGGCGCGAGCATGGAACAAGCCGCGTTTATCGGTGCGTTGTTCCAGTTCGGCGGGGTCTTGAGCGCGGTCGCGGTGGGATGGGCGATGGACCGCTTCAATCCGCATAAGGTCATTGGCACTTTCTACCTGCTGGCCGGGGTGTTTGCCTACGCGGTCGGGCAGAGTCTGGGGAATATCACGTTGCTGGCGACGCTGGTGCTGGTGGCAGGGATGTGCGTGAACGGTGCGCAATCGGCAATGCCGTCACTGGCGGCGCGGTTCTATCCAACGCAGGGGCGGGCGACCGGGGTCTCGTGGATGCTGGGGATTGGCCGCTTTGGCGCGATTCTCGGGGCGTGGATGGGCGCGACCTTGTTGGGCCTGGGCTGGAATTTCGAGCAGGTGCTGACGGCGTTGGTGATTCCGGCGGCGTTGGCCACCACGGCGGTGGTGATTAAAGGCATGGTCAGTCATGCGGATGCGACTTGAGTTTCATGCGTAGAAATATTCGTTGAATGTTCTGGCCTATTCGCGAGCAGGCTCGCTCCCACATTTGGAATGCGTTCCCCTGTAGGAGTGAGCCTGCTCGCGATGCTTTTGATTCGATTGTTAGGAGAACAACAATCCGTTCGATAAACGAACACTCAGTCGATTATCGGATTGTTTGGCCATTTCCCTAGGCTTAATCTGCAGTGACTCCGGCGCTGAACCTCGCGCCTTTTTATCACTGGCGATTCATTACAAAAACAGGAGCCCGCTCCATGGCTGAGATCCTTTCGCTGCACGACGCGGTGAAGCAATTCGTCAACGACGGCGACACCGTCGCGCTCGAAGGCTTCACTCACCTGATCCCTACGGCCGCAGGTCATGAAATCATTCGTCAGGGCAAGAAAGATCTGACGCTGGTGCGGATGACGCCTGACCTGATCTACGACCAACTGATTGGCGCCGGTTGCGCACGCAAACTGATTTTCTCCTGGGGCGGCAACCCGGGTGTGGGCTCCCTGCACCGTCTGCGTGACGCGGTCGAGAAGCAATGGCCGCACGCGCTGGAAATCGAAGAACACAGCCACGCTGACCTGGCGAATGCCTACGTCGCCGGTGCTTCCGGGCTGCCATTCGCGGTGCTGCGTGCCTACGCCGGTTCCGACCTGCCGAAGGTCAATCCGCTGATCAAAACCGTGACCTGCCCGTTCACCGGTGAAGTGCTGGCGGCCGTGCCGTCGGTGCGCCCGGACGTGACCGTGATCCACGCACAGAAAGCCGACCGCCAAGGCAATGTGCTGCTGTGGGGCATTCTCGGTGTGCAGAAAGAAGCCGCACTGGCCGCCAAACGCTGCATCGTCACTGTTGAAGAAATCGTCGACGACCTCAACGCGCCGATGAACGCCTGTGTATTGCCGACCTGGGCCTTGAGCGCAGTCTGCCACGTACCCGGCGGCGCGCACCCGTCCTACGCCCACGGTTACACCGAGCGCGATAATCGTTTCTATCAAGCGTGGGATCCGATCGCCCGCGACCGTGAGACGTTTACCGCGTGGATCAACGAATACATCCATGGCTGCGCTGACTTCAGCGCGTTCCAGGCCAAGTTGGCCGCTGCTTCGGAGGCCAAGTAATGACTTACACCACCAATGAAATGATGACCGTCGCGGCGGCCCGTCGCCTGAAGAACGGCTCGGTGTGCTTCGTCGGCATCGGCCTGCCGTCGAAAGCCGCCAACCTTGCGCGTCTGACCTCGTCGCCGGACGTGGTGCTGATCTATGAGTCGGGCCCGATTGGCGCCAAGCCAAGCGTGCTGCCACTGTCGATCGGTGACGGTGAGCTGGCGGAAACCGCTGATACCGTCGTACCGACCGGTGAGATTTTTCGCTACTGGTTGCAGGGCGGGCGCATCGACGTCGGTTTTCTCGGCGCCGCGCAGGTCGACCGTTTCGGCAACATCAACACCACCGTGGTTGGCGATTACTTCTCGCCGAAAGTGCGTCTGCCGGGTGCCGGTGGCGCGCCGGAAATTGCCGGTTCGGCGAAAAGCGTGTTGATCATCCTTAAACAGTCGGCGCGTTCGTTTGTCGACAAGCTCGATTTCATCACCTCGGTCGGTCACGGCGAGGGCGGCGATTCGCGCAAACGTCTGGGCCTGCCGGGCGCCGGTCCGGTCGGGATCATCACCGACCTGTGCATCATGGAGCCGGAAGCGGGCACCCATGAGTTCGTGGTCACCGCGTTGCATCCTGGCGTGACCCGCGAGCAAGTGGTCGCGGCCACCGGTTGGGCGATCCGTTTTGCCGAGCATGTTGAAAACACCGCTGAACCGACTGAAGTCGAACTGACTGCGCTGCGCGATCTCGAAGCGCGTACTGCCGCCGCCCACGGCCAGGCACCGGGAGAAGCATGATGCGTGACGTTTATATCTGCGACGCGATTCGCACGCCGATTGGCCGTTTTGGTGGCGGACTGTCCGCTGTTCGCGCTGATGATTTGGCCGCCGTGCCGATCAAGGCCCTGATGGAGCGCAATCCCTCGGTGGACTGGAACGCCATCGACGAAGTCTTTCTCGGCTGCGCCAACCAGGCCGGTGAAGACAACCGCAACGTTGCGCGTATGGCGCTGCTGCTGGCCGGCCTGCCGGACAGCGTGCCGGGCGTGACCCTCAATCGCCTCTGTGCTTCGGGCATGGACGCCATCGGTACGGCATTCCGGGCGATTGCCAGCGGCGAGATGGAGCTGGCGATTGCCGGCGGCGTCGAGTCGATGTCCCGCGCGCCGTTCGTGATGGGCAAGGCTGACGCGGCTTTCTCGCGCAACATGAAGCTGGAAGACACCACCATCGGCTGGCGTTTTATCAACCCGTTGATGAAGGCGCAGTACGGCGTCGACGCGATGCCGCAGACCGCCGACAACGTCGCCGACGACTATAAAGTCTCGCGCGCCGATCAGGACGCTTTCGCCCTGCGCAGCCAGCAACGTACCGCCGCCGCGCAGGCCGCCGGTTACTTCGCCGAAGAAATTGTTGAAGTACGGATTGCCCACAAGAAGGGCGAAACCGTGGTCAGCCAGGACGAACATCCGCGCGCCGACACGACGATTGAAGCACTGACCAAACTCAAACCGGTTAATGGCCCGGACAAAACCGTCACCGCCGGCAATGCTTCCGGGGTCAACGACGGTGCTGCCGCACTGATTCTGGCTTCCGCCGAAGCGGTGAAAAAACATGGCCTGACCGCCCGCGCCAAAGTGCTCGGCATGGCCAGCGCCGGTGTGGCGCCGCGGGTGATGGGCATCGGCCCGGTGCCGGCGGTGCGTAAATTGATCGAGCGTCTTGGCGTAGCCGTCAGCGATTTCGACGTGATCGAACTCAACGAAGCGTTTGCCAGCCAAGGTTTGGCGGTGCTGCGTGAACTGGGTCTGGCGGATGACGCCGCGCAAGTCAACCCGAACGGTGGCGCGATTGCCCTCGGTCACCCGTTGGGCATGAGCGGTGCGCGTCTGGTGCTGACCGCGCTGCATCAGTTGGAAAAGACCGGTGGCAAGAAAGGTCTGGCGACCATGTGCGTCGGTGTCGGCCAAGGTCTGGCCCTGGCCATCGAACGCGTCTGACGCAAGCCGTGACGAAAAAGAACAGAGGAAAGCGACATGTCTGACAAGCCTGGTTACCGTCGTCCGCAGGAAGGCACTCAGCCTGAGTACCTGCACCCGACGTATCAATCCACCAACCTGCGCTCGCCGTCGAAGCCATTGGTGTTTCTGCCGCACTCGCTGTCGGAAATCACCGGCCCGACTATCGGCGCCGAGCGTGTGGGCGACACCGACAACGACTTGACCGCCCAGCATGAAGGCGAGCCACAGGGCGAACGCATCATCATTCACGGCCGCGTGCTCGACGAAAATGGTCTGCCGGTGCCGGGAATTCTGGTGGAGATCTGGCAGGCCAACGCCGCCGGCCGCTACAACCACAAGCGCGACCTGCACGATGCGCCGCTGGACCCGAACTTCACCGGCACCGGCCGCACCGTCACCGACGCCGATGGCTGGTACCAGTTCCAGACCATCAAGCCCGGCGCCTACCCGTGGGGCAACCACCACAACGCCTGGCGCCCAGCGCATATCCACTTTTCGCTGTTCGGGCCGAGCATCCTCACGCGTCTGGTCACGCAGATGTACTTCCCGGGCGACCCGCTGCTGGCTTACGACCCGATCTACAACTGCGTGCCGGACACTTCGGCCAAAGAGCGCCTGATCGCCAGTTTCGATCTGGAAAAAACCATTCCGTCCTACGCCCTCGGTTATCGCTGGGACATCGTGCTGCGCGGGCGTGAAGCCACGCCGATGGAGAAATAAGATGACGCTGACTGCGACCACGTCCCACACCGTCGGGCCGTATTACCACATCGGCCTGACCTGGCTGAACCGCGAAAACCTCACCGTCGAGCAGACCCTCGGCGAGCGTGTGGCGATCACCGGGCAAGTGGTGGATGGCAATGGCGATGTCGTCAACGACGCCATGCTTGAAGTCTGGCAGGCGAATGCCGCCGGCAAATACGACCACCCGGAAGACGAGCAGGACAAACCGCTCGATCCGAATTTTGAAGGTTTTGGCCGGGTGCCGGTGGATGCTGAAGGGCGTTTCCGTTTCACCACGATCAAACCGGGTACGGTTGAGGGGCTGAAAGGCTCGACCCAGGCGCCGCATCTGGTGGTGCTGGTGTTTGCCCGTGGCTTGGTCAAGCACTTGCTGACGCGGATCTACTTTGAAGGCGAGCCGGCGAACGTCGATGATCCGTTGCTCGAATGTGTGCCGGCCGAGCGTCGTAGTACGTTGCTGGCCAAGCAGGACGCCTCGGGTGTTTACCAGTGGAATGTGATTCTGCAGGGCACTGATGCCGAAACCGTGTTCTTCGATTACTGATCGCTGCCTACTGATCGTTCCCACGCTCTGCGTGGGAATGCCGCCATGGACGCTCTGCGTCCACTGTGACGCGGAGCGTCACCGGATGCGTTACCACGCGGAGCGTGGGAACGATCGATATAGGATGTGGAACGGGACTGTTGCAAAGTATGTCTAGACTCTCACTGTCCCTATCGAGTGAAAAACAATGACAACCACCACTGCCTCCCATTACACCGGTGAAGAGCGCAGCAAGCGTATCTTTGCCATTGTCGGCGCCTCGTCCGGCAACCTCGTCGAATGGTTCGACTTCTACGTCTACGCCTTCTGCGCGATCTATTTCGCCCCGGCGTTTTTCCCCTCCGACAACCCGACCGTGCAACTGGTCAACACCGCAGGCGTGTTCGCTGCCGGTTTCCTGATGCGCCCGATCGGTGGCTGGATTTTCGGCCGGGTCGCCGACAAGCACGGGCGCAAGAATTCAATGCTCATCTCGATTCTGATGATGTGCTTCGGCTCGTTGCTGATCGCCTGTTTGCCGACCTATAAAGACATCGGCGTCTGGGCACCGGTGCTGCTGTTGTTCGCCCGTCTGCTGCAAGGCCTGTCGGTCGGCGGCGAGTACGGCACCACCGCGACCTACATGAGCGAAGTCGCCCTCAAGGGCCAGCGCGGATTTTTCGCCTCGTTCCAGTATGTGACCCTGATCGGCGGGCAACTGCTGGCGGTATCGCTGGTGGTGGTTCTGCAGCAATTCCTCACCGAAGAAGACCTGCGTGCCTACGGCTGGCGGATTCCGTTTGTGGTCGGTGCGGTGGCGGCATTGATTTCGCTGTTCCTGCGTCGCAGTCTGAAAGAAACCACCAACAAGGAGACCCGCGAACACAAAGACGCTGGCAGCATCGCTGCGCTGTTCCGCGATCACAAAGCCGCGTTCATCACCGTGCTCGGTTACACCGCCGGTGGCTCGCTGATTTTCTACACCTTCACCACGTACATGCAGAAGTACCTGGTGAACACCGCCGGCATGCACGCCAAGACCGCCAGCTACATCATGACCGGCGCACTGTTCCTTTATATGTGCATGCAGCCGCTGTTCGGCATGCTCGCCGACAAGATCGGCCGACGTAACTCGATGCTTTGGTTCGGCGCGCTCGGTACGCTGTTCACCGTGCCGATTCTGTTGAGCCTGAAAAGTGTCAGCAGTCCGTTCCTCGCGTTTGTGTTGATCACCGTGGCGCTGGCGATCGTCAGTTTCTACACCTCGATCAGCGGCCTGGTGAAAGCCGAGATGTTCCCGCCGGAAGTCCGCGCCCTCGGCGTCGGTCTGGCTTATGCGGTGGCGAACGCGATCTTCGGCGGTTCGGCGGAATTCGTCGCGCTGAGCTTGAAGAACATCGGCATGGAAAACTCCTTCTACTGGTACGTGACGGCGATGATGGCGATCGCCTTCCTGTTCAGTTTGCGTTTGCCGAAGCAGGCGGCGTACTTGCACCACGATCTCTAACCCGATGCGCGCGGGTCGCCTCGGCCCGCGCCGGCAAGGACTGTTTATGACTCAGCGACCGGGCAATCAATTGTTCGATGCCTACTTCACTGCCCGCGATATGCGTGAGGTGTTCTGCGATCAGGGCCGCGTGCAGGCCATGCTCGACTTCGAAGCGGCGCTGGCCCGGGCCGAGGCGCGGGTCGGTCTGATTCCTTCTGCGGCTGTCGCACCGATTGCTGCGGCGTGTAACGCGCGGTTGTATGACTTTGCGGCGCTGGGCGAGGCGATTGCCACGGCCGGCAATTCGGCGATTCCGTTGGTCAAAGCGTTGGGCAAGCAGATTGCCGCGACCAGTGCCGAAGCCGAGCGTTATGTGCATTTGGGGGCGACCAGTCAGGACGTGATGGACTCCGGGCTGGTGCTGCAATTGCGTCAGGCATTGGTGCTGATCGAAGACGATCTGGCGCAACTGGCCGACTCTCTCGCTGTTCAAGCCCAACGCCATGCTGCAACGCCGCTGGCCGGACGCACTTGGTTGCAACACGCGACGCCGGTGACCCTGGGCATGAAAATCGCCGGCTGGTTGGGCGCCGTGACTCGCAGCCGCCAGCGTCTGCGCGAACTCAAGCCGCGTCTGCTGGTGCTGCAATTTGGCGGTGCTTCCGGGACGCTCGCAGCCTTGGGCGAACAAGCCTTGCCGATTGCCGAAGCGCTGGCTGAAGAACTGCAACTGACCTTGCCGGAACAACCGTGGCACACCCAGCGTGATCGCGTGGTCGAGTTCGGCGCGGTGCTCGGTTTGATCGCCGGCAGCCTCGGCAAATTCGGCCGCGACATCAGCCTGTTGATGCAGACCGAAGCGGCTGAGGTTTTCGAGCCCTCGGCGCCTGGCAAGGGCGGTTCGTCGACCATGCCGCACAAACGTAATCCGGTCGGCGCGGCGGTGTTGATCGGCGCGGCGACGCGGGTGCCGGGTCTGGTCTCGACGCTGTTCAGCGCGATGCCCCAGGAACATGAACGCAGTCTCGGCCTGTGGCATGCCGAATGGGAAACCTTGCCGGAGATTTGCTGCCTCGTTTCCGGTTCGCTGCAACAAGCACGCTTGTTGGCCGATGGCCTGGAAGTCGATGCCGAGCGCATGGGCCGCAACCTCGAATTGACTCAGGGGCTGGTGCTGGCCGAAGCCGTCAGCATCGTCCTCGCCCAGCGTGTCGGCCGCGACACTGCGCATCATCTGCTTGAGCAATGCTGCAAACGCGCGGTGGCCGAGCAGCGCCATTTACGCGCAGTGCTAGGTGATGAACCGCAAGTCACTGCTGAGCTGAGCAACGCTGAACTCGATCATCTTTTGAACCCCGCCCATTATCTCGGTCAGGCGAAAACCTGGGTCGAGCGCGCGGTGGCCGAACACAACGCATTGTCTGACTGAAAGGAGAGGGCTGTGGCTTTCGTTCAACTCGCCGATGGCGAACTGCATTATCAAATCGAGGGCCCGGTCGATGCGCCGGTGCTGGTGTTGTCCAACTCGCTGGGCACCGATCTGCACATGTGGGACGCGCAGATGCCAGCGTTCACCGAGCACTTTCGCGTGCTGCGTTTCGATACCCGTGGCCATGGCCAATCGCTGGTGACGGCGGGCCCGTACAGCATCGAGCAACTCGGTCACGACGTGCTCGGTCTGCTGGATGCACTGCATATCGAGCGTGCGCATTTTTGCGGACTGTCGATGGGCGGCTTGATCGGCCAGTGGCTGGGCATCAATGCCGGGCATCGTCTGAACAAGCTGATCGTCTGCAACACCGCAGCTAAAATCGGCGATCCGTCGGTGTGGAACCCACGCATCGAAACCGTGCTGCGCGATGGCGCAGCGGCGATGGTTGCCCTGCGTGATGCGTCGATTGCCCGCTGGTTTACTCCGGATTTTTCGGCGGCGCATCCGGCGGCGGCCAAGCAGATTACCGACATGCTCGCAGCGACTTCGCCTGAAGGTTACGCGGCCAATTGTGCGGCGGTGCGTGATGCCGATTTCCGCGAGCAACTGGCGTCGATCAATGTGCCGTTGCTGGTGATCGCCGGGACTGAAGATGCGGTGACGCCGCCGTCTGGTGGGCACTTCATTCAGGAACATGTGCGCGGTGCCGAATATGCCGAGTTCTATGCGGCGCATCTGTCCAACGTGCAGGCCGGCGCAGATTTCAGTGATCGTGTCTTGGCGTTTTTGCAGGCTAAGTGAGGAAGTTTTTGTGGACGAGAAACAACGTTACGACGACGGCATGCAAGTGCGCCGCGCAGTGCTGGGTGATGCGCATGTCGATCGCAGCCTGACCACGCTGACCGAGTTCAACTCGGAGTTCCAGGAGATGATCACCCGGCATGCCTGGGGCGATATCTGGACGCGTCCGGGTTTGCCTCGGCACACGCGTAGCCTGATCACCATCGCGATGCTGATCGGCATGAACCGCGAAGGTGAGCTGAAACTTCACCTGCGTGCGGCGGCCAATAATGGCGTGAGCCGGGGCGAGATCAAGGAAGTGATCATGCAGAGTGCGATTTACTGCGGGATTCCGGCGGCGAATGCGACGTTTCATCTGGCTGAATCGGTGTGGGATGAGCTAGGAGTTGAATCCCGAGAATAGTCGTTGGCCGGGCTGACACCATCGCGAGCAGGCTCACTCCTACATTTGGAATGCGTTCCCCTGTAGGAGTGAGCCTGCTCGCGAAAGCGGTAGTGGCCGCGATACATCAAACCCTGGCAACAATAAATATCCGCTTGAACGCAAACAACGTACGCCCATCCCCCTCCTGCGGATAATGCTCATGCACCCGCATCAGATAGTGATAGATAAACCGCGTCTGTTCCTCTGGACTCAGCGCCTGCATCACCGGCCGCAGCGCCGAGACTTTCACCCAGTCGTACACCGGTGATTTGCCGTCGACTACCTGCAACTGCTCGGTCTCCCAGATATCCAGCGACGAGGTCAGCGGCGCGAGCAAACGGTAGTAATCCTCCAGTGCCAACAACGGCCGTGCGGCCATGCGCTGACGCAGTTCTGGTGTGCCTATTGGCGTGCCGCCGGGACCGCCGTCTTCGAGGGTGTCGAGCATCAGCCGATACCACAGCGCATCGCGCCAGTCCGGCATGTGCGCTGCCAGACAACCGCCGGGATTCAGATAACCGAGCAGATGCGGCAGCAGCGTTTCATGGCCCCCGATAAAGTGCAGTACGGCGGCAGCGAGCAGCAGATCCGCTGGCTGCTCTGGTTGCCAGTCGAGCAGATCGCAACACTTCCACTGCGCCCGGATCGGCAGACAGCGCGCTTCATCGAGCATCTGCGTGGAGCTGTCGACGCCCTGCAACTGCGCGCGCGGCCAGCGTTCGGCCAACAACTGCGTGGCAATGCCGGTGCCGCAGCCAAGGTCGTAAATGCGTTGCGGGTTGGGCAGGTCGACGCGGTCGAGCAATTCATGGACCGGGCGTTGCCTGAGACGGGAAAACTGCTGGTACGCCTTGGCGTCCCAGTCGGGTGTTGCGAGACGAGAGATCATTGAGGTGGTCCTCCGGTGATCGTTGGTGTCTTCCGATGACAACCTGGCTCCCAGCTTGAGGACCGACTACGACGACGGAAGCGGAAAGGTGAAGCACCTGAATCCTTCAGGTTTTGTCACTTTACCTGCCGGCCGGCGAAGTGCCACTTCTCCTGACCAATGGCTCAGAACCAATGTGGGAGCGAGCCTGCTCGCGAAGGCGGTGTATCAGTCAACATCTCTGTTGAATGTTAAGCCCTCTTCGCGAGCAGGCTCGCTCCCACAGGGGAATATCAGTGTTTAGAGGAGGCTGATCGGGTAGCTGACGATGAGTCGATTCTCGTCAAACTCGTTATTGCTGAAGTCCCGACGCATGGTCGAGTTGCGCCATCTGACGTTCAGATCCTTCAGCGCGCCGCTCTGCACGGTGTAGCCCAGTTCCGATTCGCGGCCCCATTCCTTGCCGTCGGTGATCGTCCCGGTGTGCACGTTGTCGCCGCTGATGTAGCGGTTCATCAGGGTCAGGCCGGGGATGCCCAATGCCACGAAGTTGTAGTCGTGACGCAGTTGCCAGGAGCGTTCCTGCGCATTGTCGTAGCTGGCGTTGTAGCTGTCGTTGGCCAGCGTGCCGCCGCTGGTGCCGTTGACGCGCATCCAGGCGCTGTCGCCGGTGAGTTTCTGCAGGCCGACGTAGAAGGTGTTGCCGCCGTACTTCGCCGAGAACATCCCCGACCAGGTTTTGTTGTCGAGGTCGCCGGCGCGGGCGCTGCCATCGTCCTTGCCGTAGAAGAAGCCAAGGTTGGCGCCGAGGGTCCAGTCGCCGAGTGGCTGGCTGTGGATCAGGTTGACGTATTGCTGGCTGTAGATGTCTTTGAGTTCGGCATTCCACAGGCCGATCTGTGTGCGTTTTTCGTTGAAAACGTACTCACCGCCCTGAAAGTTGAAGCGATCAGAGGTGAATGCCGCTTTGCCGGTCATCGACATGTCGCTCATGCTGCTGTCGTCGCGCGGGCTGTTGGCGCGGAACTGGCCGCCGTAGAGGGTCAGGCCGTCGATTTCCTTCGAAGTGATCTGCCCACCGCGGAAGGTCTGCGGCAGCGAGCGGCCGTCGTCCGAACGCAGGATCGGCAGCACCGGCATCCACTCACCGACCTTCACTTCGGTCTGCGAAAGCTTGGCTTTGAAGGCGACGTTGGTGCGGCCGAAGTTGTCGGCCGGACGACCGTCGCGATCCAGCGGCAATAACTGGGTGCCGCCCGTGCCTTTGCCGCCATCGAGCTTTACCGAATACAGGCCGAGCACATCCATGCCGAAGCCGACGGTACCTTGGGTGAAGCCGGATCTGGCGTCGAGAATGAAGCTCTGCGTCCATTCTTCAGCCTTGCCCTGGGCCTTGGTCGGGTTGGTGAAGTTGCGATTGATGTAGAAGTTGCGCAGGTTCAGGTTGACCTTCGCGCCCTCGATGAAGCCGGCTTCTTCAGCCGCAGCGGGCAGCGCCGCGCTGGCTAGAGCCAGGGCGATCAGACCGGGAAATGCGTAAGGCGCAGGGGAAGCTGTCATGGGCTCGGGTCTCTCTTGTTTTTTTAAGGCGAACGGGTGCGCTGCGGCCGTTTTTTACGGTGCAGAAATGCGATGAATTCAGGGGGTGAAGCGACGGCGATCAGCCGGTCGGAGCAGGGCGCGGGAGCATGGTGTCGAACCTGTTGTTATTGGTTTTGTTGATCGAATGGTGCGGGGGGCGGATGTTCGGATTCAATTGGGTAAAGCGGGTTTTGGGCGATTATCGAACGCAAGATTAAGCCGGGTTTTTGGTTGAATGTGCGGGCCTCTTCGCGAGCAGGCCAGCCCAAACAACATACCTTTCTGACAGGCAACAAAAAGCCCACCAATCGGTGGGCTCCTTGTGTTCACCTGATGATGATCAGAACAACTTCATCTTCGGTGCTTCTTCTTTCAGCGGTTCGTTCTGCGCGGTCTGCGCATTCCAGCCACCGCCCAGGGCCTTGTACAGGTTGACCGCACTGGTCAGCTGCGCGAGGCGGTCGGTGATCAGCGCTTGTTGCGCGCTGAACAGCTGACGCTGGGCATCGAGGAAGGTCAGGTTGCTGTCGACGCCGATGCGGTAGCGACGTTCGGCCAGACGGTAGTAATCCTGGTTGGCCTGAACGAAGTCACGCTGCGCTTGCAGCTGTTCGGTGTAGGTCTGGCGGGCGGCCAGGCCGTCGGCGACTTCCTGGAAGGCCGTTTGAATGGACTTCTCGTAGTTCGCCACGCCGATGTCCTTCTGGATCTTGGCGTAGTCGAGGCTGGCGCGCAGGCTGCCGGCGTTGAAGATCGGCAGGTTGATCTGCGGCTGGAACAGCCACGTTCCCGAACCACCCTTGAACAGGCCGGACAGATCCGGGCTCAGGCTGCCCGCGTTGGCGGTCAGGCTGATGCTCGGGAAGAACGCTGCACGGGCCGCGCCGATGTTGGCGTTGGCCGCTTTCAGGTTGTATTCCGCTTGCAGGATATCCGGACGACGTTGCAGCAGGTCCGAAGGCAGACCGGCCGGTACGTCGCTGAGCAGGTCATCCGACAGCGGCTTGGCCGCTTGCAGATTGGCCGGGATACCGGTGCCGAGCAGCAGCGTCAGGCTGTTTTCGTCCTGTGCCACCTGGCGGGTGTAACGCGCCAGTTGTGCCCGGGCGTTCTCGACCGAGGTGCGCGACTGCGCCAGATCCAGCGCCGAAGCCACACCGACTTCGTTGCTGCGGCTGGTCAGCTTGTAGCTTTCTTCGAAGGCACCGAGGGTGTCCTGGGTCAGCTTGAGCAGTTCCTTGTCCGCTTGCCAGGTCAGGTAAGCGTTGGCGACGCTGGCGACCAGACTGATCTGGGTGCTGCGCCGTGCTTCTTCGGTGGCGAAGTACTGTTGCAACGCTTGTTCGCTAAGGCTGCGAACCCGACCGAACAGGTCGAGTTCGTAGGCGCTGATGCCGACGGTGGCCGAGTAGGAACTGGTGATGCCCGCTTCACCGGTCTGCGATGCACGAGCCGGAACTCGCTGACGGCTGCCGCTTGCATTGGCCGAAACCGCCGGGAACAGGTCGGCACGCTGGATGCGGTATTGAGCCGCATAAGCGTCGATGTTCAGTGCCGCGACACGCAGGTCACGGTTGTTTTCCAGCGAAACCTGAATCAGCTGTTGCAGCGCCGGGTCATGAAAAAACTGTTTCCAGCCCTGCTCGGCAGCGGCCTGCGCCGGAGCCTGGGCCGGCGAATACGCCGGCCCCTGCGGGAACTGACCTGCGACCGGAGCCTCAGGCTGCTGATAGTCAGGTATCAGCGAGCAACCGCTCAGCACGAAGGCGGCGACTGCGATGGAGAGTAGCGACTTGCTCATTGGCCAGCCTCTTTAGGAGTTTCAGTAGCTTCATCCTCGTCAGCGATTTTACGCTGGCCCAGGGACGAAACCGTAACGAAGAACAGTGGGACCCAGAAGATCGCCAGGATCGTGGCCGTGAGCATACCGCCAATCACGCCCGTACCGATCGCATGTTGACTGCCTGAACCGGCGCCCGTGGAAATCGCCAACGGTACAACACCGAGGACGAAGGCCAGCGAGGTCATGATGATCGGTCGCAGACGCATGCGGCACGCTTCAATCGCCGCATCCCGCAGGCTGCGCCCTTGCTCATGCAGTTCCTTGGCGAACTCGACGATCAGAATGGCGTTTTTAGCCGCCAGACCGATGGTCGTCAACAGGCCGACCTGGAAGTACACGTCGTTGGACAGACCGCGCAGGCTGGTGGCCAGCAGCGCACCGATGATCCCCAGCGGCACCACGAGCATAACCGCGATCGGAATCGACCAGCTCTCGTACAGCGCCGCCAGACACAGGAACACCATCAGCAGCGACAGGGCGTACAGCGCCGGCGCTTGCGAGCCGGACAGACGTTCCTCATAAGACAGACCCGTCCAGGAGATACCGACACCCGCCGGCAGCTTCTTGGCAATCGCTTCGACTTCGGCCATCGCATCACCGGTGGAGTAACCCGGCGCCGGAGAACCGAGGATCTCCATCGCTTCTACACCGTTGTAACGCGCCAGTTTGGGCGAACCGTAGATCCACTCGCCCTTGGCGAACGCGGAGAACGGCACCATGGTCCCGGCGCTGTTGCGCACGTACCACTTCTTCAAGTCTTCAGGGCTCATGCGAGCACCGGCCTGACCTTGCACGTACACCTTCTTCACCCGACCACGGTCGATGAAGTCGTTGACGTAGCTACTACCGAAGGAGATCGACAGCGTGCTGTTGATGTCGGCAATGCTCACGCCGAGGGCCTGGGCCTTCTGATCGTCGATTTCCAGGTGGTATTGCGGCTCGTCGTTCAAGCCGTTCGGACGCACCTGATAAAGCACCTTGCTCTGCGCGGCCAGACCGAGGAACTGGTTGCGCGCCTCCATCAGTTTTTCGTGACCGATACCGGCACGGTCCTGCAGGAACACGTCGAAACCGGTGGCGTTACCCAATTCCAGTACCGCTGGCGGGGCGAAAGCAAACACCATCGCGTCGCGGAAGCTGAAGAAGTGTTGCTGCGCACGCTGGGCGAGGGCGAACACGCTGTTGCTCGCGTCACGCTCGTCCCACGGTTTGAGCATGATGAACGCCAGACCCGAGCTCTGACCGCGACCGGCGAAGTTGAAGCCGTTAACGGTGAACACCGAGGACACCGCACCGGATTCTTTCTCCAGCAGGTAGGAACGCATTTCGTCGATCACGACTTGGGTACGTTCGGCACTGGAGCCGGCCGGGGTTTGCACCTGGGCGAACAGTACGCCTTGGTCTTCTTCCGGCAGGAACGCGGTTGGAATACGGGTGAACAGCCAGATCATGCCGACCACGATCAGCAGATAGGCGAGCAGGTACGGCGCTTTGCGCGACAGCATGTTGCCGACACCGCGCTCGTAGCTCTGCACACCACGGTCGAAATTGCGGTTGAACCAGCCAAAGAAACCCTTCTTCGGCGTGCCATGCTCGCCTTTCGGAATTGCCTTGAGCATGGTTGCGCACAGCGCCGGGGTGAAGATCAGCGCGACCAGTACCGACAGGGCCATGGCCGAGACGATGGTGATCGAGAACTGCTTGTAGATCACACCGGTGGAACCGCTGAAGAACGCCATCGGCAGCAATACCGCCGACAGCACCAGCGCGATACCGACCAGGGCGCCCTGGATCTGGCCCATGGACTTCTTGGTCGCTTCCTTCGGTGACAAGCCTTCCTCGCTCATCACCCGCTCGACGTTTTCCACCACCACGATGGCGTCGTCCACCAGCAAGCCGATGGCCAACACCATGCCGAACATGGTCAGGGTGTTGATGCTGAAACCGAATGCCGCGAGGATGCCGAACGTACCGAGCAATACCACCGGCACAGTCATCGTGGTGATGACGGTAGCGCGGAAGTTCTGCAGGAACAGGAACATCACCAGGAACACCAGCACGATCGCTTCGACCAGGGTTTCAACCACACCCTTGATCGACTCGGTCACCACCGGGGTGGTGTCGTACGGGAACACCACTTCCATGCCTTGCGGGAAGAACGGCTTGAGTTCGTCAATCGTCTTGCGCAGGGCTTTGGCGGTGTCGAGGGCGTTGGCGCCGTTGGCCAGTTTTACCGCCAGACCGGAGGACGGTTTGCCGTTGAACTGTGCGGAAATGGTCGAGTTCTCACCACCCAGACCGACATCGGCGACATCACCGACGCGCACTTGCGAGCCGTCCTGATTGACCTTCAGCAGAATCGCCTTGAACTGCTCAGCGGTCTGCAGACGGGTCTTGCCGATGATCGTCGCGTTCAGTTGCTGACCTGGCAGCGCCGGCAAACCGCCGAGCTGACCGGACGACACCTGGACGTTCTGCGCCGAGATGGCGGAGCTGACATCAGACGGGGTCAGGTTGTACTTGTTCAGCTTGGCCGGATCGAGCCAGATGCGCATCGCGTACTGGGCACCGAAGACCTGGAAGTCACCGACACCGGCGGTCCGCGAGATCGGGTCCTGCATGTTCGACACGATGTAGTTGGACAAGTCATCCTTGGTCATGCTGCCGTCACGCGAGACCACACCGATCACCAAGAGGAAGTTTTTCACTGCCTTGGTGACGCGGATACCTTGTTGCTGCACTTCCTGCGGCAACAGCGGGGTAGCGAGGTTCAGCTTGTTCTGAACCTGCACCTGCGCGGTGTCGGAGTTGGTGCCTTGCTCGAAGGTCGCGGTGATGGTCATGCTGCCGTCGGAGTTACTTTCCGAGGACACATAACGCAGGTTGTCGATACCGTTGAGCTGCTGCTCGATCACCTGGACCACGGTGTCCTGCACGGTTTGCGCCGAAGCGCCCGGGTAGGTCACGGAGATCGCAATGGCCGGCGGCGCAATGCTCGGGTACTGGTTGATCGGCAATTTCAGGATCGAAAGTGCCCCGACCAGCATGATCACCAGGGCAATTACCCAAGCGAAAATCGGACGGTCGATGAAGAATTTTGACATGGATTACTCCCCTTTGCCGCCGGCGGCTTTGTCAGCTGCCTGAGCGGGGGCCGGGTTCTTGTTGCCTACGTTAGTGGCTTCGGTCGGGTTGACCTGAACACCTGGACGCACGTACTGCAGGCCTTCGGTGATCAAGCGATCGCCGGCCTTCAGGCCGTCTTCGATCAGCCACTGGCTGCCGACGGTGCGGCTGGCCTTGAGCTGACGCAGTTCGACCTTGTTATCGGCGCCGACGACCAGTGCGGTCGGAGTGCCTTTGAGGTCACGGGTCACGCCTTGTTGCGGCGCCAGAATGGCCGCAGCGTTGACGCCGGCCTGCAACTGGGCGCGGACGAACATGCCTGGCAGCAGGGTGTGATCCGGGTTCGGGAACACGGCGCGCAAGGTCACGGAACCGGTAGTCGGGTCAACCGTGACTTCGGAGAATTCCAGCTTACCGTCAAGCTTGTACTGGCTGCCGTCTTCCAGGGTCAGTTTGACCGCTGCGGCGGTATCGCCGGACTTCTGCAGGCGACCGCTTTCCAGCTCGCGGCGCAGCTCCAGCAGTTCAACCGAGGACTGGGTGACGTCGACGTAGATCGGGTCCAGTTGCTGGATCGTTGCCATCGCGTCGGTCTGGCCATTGCTGACCAGTGCACCTTCGGTGACCGAAGAACGACCGATGCGGCCGGAGATCGGCGCGTACACCTTGGTGTAACGCACGTTGATCTGCGCGGTCTGCAACGACGCTTCCGATTCCATGCGGTTGGACACGGCGGTGTCGTATTCCTGACGGCTCACGGCCTGCTCGTCGACCAGTTGCTTGTAGCGGTCGGAGATCGACTTGGTCGAACGCAGGTTGGCTTCAGCGCTTTTCAGGGTCGCTTCATAGACCGACGGATCGATCTGATACAGCTGCTGGCCGGCTTTGACATCGCCGCCTTCCTTGAACAGACGCTTGAGAATGATGCCGTTGACCTGCGGGCGAACTTCAGCGATGCGGAACGCACTGGTGCGGCCCGGCAGTTCCGACGTGAGGGTAAAGGCTTGTGGTTGCAGGGTGACGACGCCGACCTGAGGCGGTGGAGCGGCCGGGGCCGCTTCTTCCTTTTTACATCCGCTGAGCAGCGATGCCAGGGCGACGGCAGTGACCAGAGCGGTAACAGCTGGCTTGAATTGCATGAAAATCCTCGGGTCAGGCGCGCGAAAAGCGCACAAGAAGTGTGGAAGGGTAAAAAAAGGTTACCGGGTGGATAAGTAGCTTGCTAAGGAATATACTTACGTTCATGGTTGTTTGTAAACACCCTGGCGTCGTATCCACCCTGTTACAAAAAACGGCGCAAGGTTTGAAATTGTAGGCTGGGGAGCCGATTCATGAGAGATCGCCCCCTCTTTATTCAGCGGATATTCAGCCATCCCTGAAACATCCTGTTTGAGGTTTTACTGCCATGGTCCGTCGTACCAAAGAGGAAGCTCAGGAGACCCGTAGCCAGATTCTGGAAGCGGCAGAGAAAGCCTTTTATGAAAGGGGCGTTGCGCGCACGACCCTGGCGGATATCGCGGCCCTGGCCGGCGTCACGCGCGGTGCCATTTACTGGCATTTCAGCAACAAGGCCGATCTGGTGCAGGCGATGCTCGATTCGTTGCGTGAGCCGCTGGATGAACTGGCCAGAGCCAGCGAAAGTGAAGACGAGCTCGATCCGCTGGGCTGCATGCGCCAACTGCTGATTCATTTGTTTCATCAAGTTGCGCTGGACCCGAAAACCCGGCGTATCAACGAAATTCTGTTTCATAAGTGCGAGTTCACCGATGAAATGTGCGATTTGCGCCAGCAGCGCCGGGACGTCAGTCTCGATTGCAATGAGCGCATCGCTCTGACGTTGCGTAATGCGGTGAATCGCGGCCAGTTGCCGGAAGATCTCGACACTGCCCGCGCGGCCATCAGCATTCACAGCTATATCGATGGCCTTCTGTATGGATGGCTTCTGGCGCCGGACAGCTTTGAGCTACATGCCGAGGCCGAGCGTTGGGTCGATACAGGGTTGGATATGCTGCGCCTGAGCCCCAGCCTGCGCAAATGAAACAAAATGCGTAATTGGCACAGCTTATGTCAATTGGCCTGCCTTTATATACGTTTGCGGCGGGGAGTTTATACGTAGCGAGCTACGCATTTTGTAGGGAATTTGTGTCGTCTGTGTGAACAAGTGTTGGCCGCTTGCCCTCACCCTAGCCCTCTCCCAGAGGGAGAGGGGACTGACCGAGGTGTTCTTTCGAGATACGCCGACGTGAAAAGTCCAGTCGAACTCAGGTCCCGAACATTCCCTGATCGGCTCCCTCTCCCTCGGGAGAGGGCTGGGGTGAGGGGCTACGTACTCAGCCGCGCAATAACTCTCCAGGCGAACACAAAAAAGCCCCCGACTCTCACAAGTCGGGGGCTTTGTGTTTCTGCTTCTTACAGCGCTGGATAGTCGATATAACCGACCGGGCCTTTGCCGTAGAAGGTTTCCGGGTGCGCATCATTAAGCGGCGCATCAGCCTTCAGACGAGCCGGCAGATCCGGGTTGGCAATGAACGGCACGCCGAACGCCACAGCGTCAGCCTTGCCGCTGGCCAGCCATTCATTGGCGCTGTCCTTGGTGAATTTTTCGTTGGCGATGTACGGGCCACCGAAAGCTTCTTTCAGTTGTGGACCGAGGCTGTCGGCACCTTCTTTCTCACGGGAGCAGATGAACGCGATGCCGCGTTTGCCCAGCTCACGAGCCACGTAAGTGAAGGTTTCCGCCAGGTTTTCGTCGCCCATATCGTGGGAGTCAGCGCGCGGTGCCAGGTGCACACCGACACGGCCGGCGCCCCAGACTTCGATCGCGGCGTCAGTCACTTCCAGCAGCAGGCGCGCACGGTTTTCCAGCGAGCCACCGTAATTGTCGGTGCGCTGGTTGGTGCTGCTTTGCAGGAACTGGTCGAGCAGGTAACCGTTGGCGCCGTGGATTTCCACGCCGTCGAAACCGGCCGCTTTGGCGTTTTCGGCGCCGGTGCGGTAGGCGTCGACGATGTCGGCGATTTCAGCGGTTTCCAGTGCACGCGGAGTCGGGTAGTCGGCCAGTGGGCGAACCAGGCTGACGTGACCTTTCGGCTGGATCGCGCTCGGAGCGACGGGTGCTTCACCGTTGAGGTACGACGGGTGGGAAACCCGGCCGACGTGCCACAGTTGCAGGAAGATCTTGCCGCCGGCAGCGTGAATGGCTTTGGTCACGTTGGCCCAGCCGCGCACTTGATCGTTGGACCAGATGCCCGGGGTGTCCGGGTAGCCAACGCCCATTGGCGTCACCGAGGTGGCTTCGCTGAGGATCAGGCCAGCGGAAGCACGCTGTACGTAGTACTCGGCCATCAACGCGTTTGGCACGCGACCTTCGTCGGCGCGGCAGCGGGTCAATGGGGCCATGATGATGCGGTTGGCCAGCTCGATGTCGCCGAGTTTGATCGGATCGAAAATAGTTGCCATGTCTACAACCCTCGTAAGTGGAAAGTAATCAGTTAGTTGCCGGGGCCAGATCGGCATTGCCGTTCTGACGGAAAGTAATCAGCGTCACCAGCAGGGCGAGCACGGCCAGGGCGGCGGCTGCGAGCGGTACGCTGGTCAGGCCGAAGCCGTGGGCGATGACACTGCCGCCAACCCAGGCGCCGAGCGCGTTACCGACGTTGAAGGCGCCGATGTTCAGGGTCGACACCAGGTTCGGTGCGGCTTTGCCGAAGGTCACCACGTTGACTTGCAGCGCCGGCACGGCGGCGAAACACGCGGTGGCCCAGAGGAACAGGGTGATTTCGGTCGGGATCAGCGCGACGCTGGTCCAGGTCAGCACGGTGGAGACCACGGCCATGGCGATGAATACGCCGATCAGCGTGGCGGCCATGCCTTTGTCGGCGAGTTTGCCGCCGATGATGTTGCCGACGGTCAGGCCCAGGCCGATCAGCATCAGTGTCCAGGTCACGCCACGGGGCGACACGCCGGTGACTTCGCCGAGCAGCGGGGCAACGTAGGTGAACAGGGTGAAGACGGACGCGGCGAACAGCGCGGTCATGCTCAGCGACAGCCAGATCCCGGCACCTTTGAGGGCGGCGAGTTCGGCGCGCATGTCGAGTTTTTCTTCTTCACGCTTGGCCGGCAGGAAGCGGATCAGGCCGATCAGCGCAATCACACCGATAACGGTCACCGCCCAGAATGTCGAGCGCCAGCCATATTGCTGACCCAGCGCAGTGCCCAGCGGTACACCGAGGACGTTGGCCAGGGTCAGACCGGTGAACATCAACGCTACCGCCGACGCACGCTTGTTGGCCGGCACCAGATTGGCCGCTACCACCGAACCGATGCCGAAGAACGCACCGTGGCACAGCGCGGTGATCACGCGGGCAAACATCAGCACGTTGTAATCACTGGCAATGGCGCAGAGCAAGTTGCCGACAATAAAAATGCCCATCAA
The DNA here is from genome assembly GCF_032613195.1 of Pseudomonas sp. P108. Taxonomy (NCBI): domain Bacteria; kingdom Pseudomonadati; phylum Pseudomonadota; class Gammaproteobacteria; order Pseudomonadales; family Pseudomonadaceae; genus Pseudomonas; species Pseudomonas sp. P108. Next base: position 1,566,768 of record NZ_CP126691.1, read on the forward strand.
CGCCACCAGTGCTGCTTTGCGCGGCAGTCTGGCGGTGGCCATTGCCATGAACGGCGCACCGATCGCCACGCCGAGGGCGTAACCGGTCACCAGCCAGCCGGCGCCGGGGATCGACACACCGAGGTCGGCCGCCACATCGGGCAGCAGGCCCATGATGACGAATTCGGTGGTGCCGATGGCGAAGGCGCTCAAGGCGAGTATGAGTAGCGAGAGGGGCATGCAGGTTTCCTTGTCGGCTGGCTGACGTTAAGGGTCAGAGCTCTTTACTGAGGGTGCTGAGGAACGCCTGGATCACGTCCTCGTTACGTTTGAAAAAGTGCCATTGCCCGGCCTTCTGGCTGCTGATCAGACCGGCGCGTTGCAACGTCGCGAGGTGCGCAGAAACGGTCGACTGCGACAGGCCGCAGCGTTGATCGATCTGCCCGGCGCAGATGCCGTATTCGTGGTTGTGCAACTGTTCCGGAAATTCGTTCTTCGGGTCTTTCAGCCAGTTGAGGATGTCTCGCCGTACTGGGTGCGCCAGGGCTTTTATTATTTCGTCGAGGTCGAGGTTCATGGCAGGGTGCTCACAATGTGTACAACGCTATATCGCGATGTGGCGAAATATAAATCGTTAGATCGCGATACACCAATATGATTTTGATCTGACGTCAGCATAAATTGGTATATCGCGTTATAACGATACGTGGGTGTATGGCTTGTGGGTCGCAGTGCTAAGCTGCGCCCATGAACTATCTCGCACATTTACACCTCGGTGGCCAGCGCCCCGGGCAACTGCTCGGCAGCCTTTATGGCGATTTCGTCAAAGGCCGGCTGCAAGGGCAGTTTGCGCCGGAGGTGGAGGCGGCCATTCAACTGCATCGACGGATTGACGTGTTTACCGATCGCCATCCGCTGGTGGACATCGCCCTGGGACGGTTTTCCGACACGCGTCGGCGTTATGCCGGGATTGTGCTCGATGTGTTTTTCGATCATTGCCTGGCGCGGGACTGGCGGCTGTATGCCGATCAGCCGCTGGAGGTTTTCACCGCTGACGTTTATCGGGTTCTGACCCGCGAGCGGCAACTGCCCGAGCGACTGGCGAAGATCGCCCCGCACATGGTTGCCAATGACTGGTTGGGTTCGTATCAGCAGTTTGAAGTGCTGGAGCAGGTGTTGCGCGGGATCTCGCGGCGACTGAGCCGTCCGGAGGAACTGGCGGGGGCGATGGAGGAATTGCGGCGGTTGTATGAGCCGTTGAGTGACGACTTCCGCTTGTTCTACCCCCAACTCCAAGACTTCGCCCAAAACCCCGAATCACTGAAGATCTAAATGTGGGAGCGAGCCTGCTCGCGAAGGCGGCGTGTCATTCAGCATCTATATTGGCTGAGATACCGCTATCGCGAGCAGGCTCACTCCTACAGGGGATTTGTGTTTCAGGCGGCAATCAATTCGCCTGCACGACGCGGTTCGGCCGGTTTCGCCACCTCACCAAACAACGCCTTCTGCACCGCCTGCTGCGCTTCAAACGCCAACGCCGCACGCTCACGCCCTTGACAGGCCATCGGCTTGAGCAAGTGCACTTCGACATCGCCGCAATCATTGCTGAACAGGCGCATCAGGTGCGAGAGCAGATCATCGTCGCCAATGAACGGCGCCAGCGCATCGATTTCGCCATCGCGCAGATAACGGATCGCCACCGGTTGCAGCATCACCTCGGAATCAATCGCCGCCGCCAGCAAGCGACCATGAAAGGTTCGCAGCGAACGGCCATCGGTGGTGGTGCCTTCCGGGAACATCAGCAAGGCGTGATCGGTTTGCAGGTGACGGGTCATCTGCTTGCGGATCAACTGGCTGTCGCCCGAACCGCGACGGATGAACAGGCTGCCGGCCTTCGCCGCGAGCCAACCGGCCACCGGCCAGGTACGCACCTCGGCCTTGGACAAAAACGACAGCGGCGTGAGCATGCCGAGCAGTGGAATGTCCGTCCATGAAACGTGGTTGCTGACCCACAGCATCGGCTGTTTCGGCAGTTCACCGTGAACCGTCACGCGAAAGGGCAGGGCATTGCTCAGGCGCGCCATGAAGAAGCGCGACCAGCGCTGACGCCGCTCCATCGAATGCGCCAGGCCAATCCGTTCAATCACGCCGAAGACGCTGGCCATGGTCAAACCCAGCGAAACCACCAACAGCACCCGCGCGATCCGCGCGTACACGCGCAACCGGCTCATTACACAGCCGCCTTGAAGTGCTTGGCGTAGCGCGGGCAGAGTTCGTCGCGTTTGAGCAGGATGAACACGTCGGCGACCTGGAAGTCTTCGTCCCAGCACGGCTCACCGCAGATCTTCGCGCCCAGACGCATGTAAGCCTTGAGCAGCGGCGGCATTTCGGCGATCACGTTGGACGGAATATCCAGGGTTGGCAGCGGATTTTTCGGCTCGGCGCGCAGGTTTTCGGTGCACAGATAACGTTCGCGCAGGCGCTGCATGATCGCGTGGGCCTGAATGCCGCCGTCCTGCATCGGGATGCTCGCGCAGCCCATCAGATAGCTGTAGCCGCCCTGATTCAATACTTCGGCCAACTCGCCCCACAACACCGCGATGGTGCCGCCGTTGCGGTACGCCGGGTCGACGCAGGTGCGGCCGATTTCCAGAATCGGCCCTTGCAGATGAGCGAGGCCGTGCAGGCTGAATTCTTCTTCGCTGTAGAACTTGCCGAGGCTGCTGGCGGCGGTGTGATCGAGCAAACGCGTGGTCGCCACCAGACGGCCGGTGTTCAAATCACGCACGCCGATGTGGCTGCAGTGAACATCATAATCATCCATGTCCAGACCCAGTTCCGCGCCTTTCAGTTTGGCGTTGAACTCGCCGCTGAAGACGTTGAAGCGCAAGGCCTGGGCTTGCTGCAAGGCCTCGGCGCCGATCAGGCGTTCGGCTTGCAGGCGGCGTTCATTGCCGGTGTCGCTGATGCGGGCGATCTGAGTCATGTGAATCTCCGTACGGGCCTTTAACCCGTCGTGGGTTGCAGCCGATCGACTTTCTTTATGCAGCCGTGTTGTGCAAAGTCAGGCTATGTAGCCCCGGTGTCATCGCCATGAAAGTTTGGTGATGCTTATATGACAGCCCACAAGGAGCCTCTTATGCCCTGGCCAGATCTGCTGCACAGCCGTGACCGATTGCCCGCCGTTGCTGACCTGGCCGAGGGTTTTGCGACGTTGTTGCAGCAACTGGGCAACGTCACGCCGTTCGAATTGGCGGTCGCGGGCGGGCGGCGAATGGCGACGCCGGGGCTGGCGTTTCTGGTCGGGTATCAAGCGGCTTTGCGCATGTTGTGGCCGAGTGCGCCGCTGAGCCTTGGCGCATTGTGTGCGACCGAACAGCGCAGTTTGCGTCCGGCGGACATGCAGACGCGGCTCACCGATTTACGCCTGAGTGGGCGCAAGGATTTCGTCACCGCCGGCGATGCGGCGGATTGGCTGTTGATCGCTGCGCGCAGTGAAGAGCCCGGTGAAAGTCCGCGTCTGAGTCTGGCCGTGGTGTATCCCGGCGAGCCCGGCGTGACCGTGGAAAAACTGCCGGCGCTGCCGTTGATGCCGGACATCAGTCATGGCCGGTTGCAGCTTGACGGGGCGTTGTGCGAGTTGCTCGCCGGTGATGGTTGGGATGCTTACGTCAAACCGTTTCGCACGCTGGAAGATGTCTATGTGCTGAGCGCGATGACCGCGTGGCTGTATGGCGTCGGACAGGACAGCGACTGGCCGCAAGCGCTGCAATTGCGTTTGCTGGCGCTGTTGGCCGGGTGCGCGGAGGCGAGTCGGCAACCGCCGAACAATCCGGCCGGGCATGTGTTGCTGGGTGGGTTGTTTGCGCAGTTTGAGGCGCTGGAGGGGGAGGTGAGTCAGGCGTTGGCTGACGGGCCGGCAGAGTGGGCGCAGATGTGGCAGCGCGATCAAGGCGTGATGCAGTTGGCGGCGGGGGCTCGGGCCAAGCGGTTGACCAAGGCTTTGATGGTGAATTGACTGGCCCCTTCGCGAGCAGGCTCGCTCCCACAGGGGACCGCGTTTCTTCAATTGAAATGCGTTCAAAATGTGGGAGCGAGCCTGCTCGCGAAGGCGCCCTCAAAATCACCACACATCTGTCATCAACCCCGACTAGTCTCAGCAGGTTCTCCCCAAGAGCCCTCACCATGTGCAAAGGCCTGCCCCTGTTTCTGCTGCTGATCTGCTTCACCGTTCAAGCCGAACAGTGGCCCGGCGAACAATGGCCAACTGGCACGACGATCACCGATACAGGAGCGCTGGATAATTACGCCTTCCCACCTCGCGACGACGCAACCCGCCAAGGCATCCGCACCGATGCCCTGCTGATCATCCGCGACGGTCAGATCCTCTACGAACGCTACGCCGGCCCGACCACCGAGCAAACCCCGCACCTGACCTGGTCGATCAGTAAAAGCCTGATGGCCACCGTCCTCGGCGTGGCATACGGCGAAGGCCTGTTCAAACTCGAAGATCCCGCCGCAAAGTTCTACCCGCCACTGGCAAAATACCCGGAGATAAAAATCGCCGATCTGCTGCACTGGGCCTCCGGTATCGATTGGCAGGAAGACTACGAATATGCCCCGCTGAGGTCCTCGGTGGTGGCGATGCTTTACACCCGTGGTCATCACGATATGGCTGCGTTCACCGCTAACCACGACAGCTACGCCGCTCCCGGGCAGGCGTTCCGCTATTCCAGCGGCGACAGCAACCTGCTCGCGGCGGCGTTGAAAACCATCGTCGGGTCGCAGCGTTATTCGGATTATCCGTGGACGGCTTTGTTCGAGCCGTTGGGCATCCGTCACGCCGTGTGGGAAACCGATGCCAGCGGCACGTTTGTCGCGTCGTCTTACGCTTATCTGACAGCCCGGGATCTGGCGCGCGTCGGTCTGTTGATGGCCCGCGACGGGCGCTGGAATGATCGCCAATTGCTGCCCAAGGATTGGGTCGCGTTCAACCTTGAACCCTTCGCCGGTTACAAGGCTCATCAGGACGAAGCGGTGCCCGGCGGCCAATGGTGGCTCAATCGTCCGGCCGATGGCGACGCGTCACCGTGGCCCGACGCACCGCCGGACACCTTCGCCGCGCTTGGTCATTGGGGCCAGGCGCTGTACGTGATCCCCAGCGAGAAACTGGTGATCGTGCGATATGGCGATGACCGCGACGGCAGCTACCGCCACAACGAATTGCTCAAACACGTGCTGAAGGCGGTGCGGCCATGAAGCGCTTTTTGCTGTTACTGCTTGTTCTGCTGCTCGGCTGGGTTGTCTACGAGCGCGAAAATCTGTGGGCTTTCCCGGACATCATCAGCGCTTACACCGCCAAGGAATATTGTTCGTGCCGGTATGTGATGAACAACGGTGCCGAGTATTGCCGTGGCTATGTCAAACAATGGCTGCCGACCAGCCAGTTCACCGATGACCCTGCCAGCAAAACCATCACCGTCAGCGGCATGGGCCGCAGCAATCGCGCCCAATGGTTGAGCGAACGCCAAGGCTGTCGTTTACAGCCTTAAAAGATCGCAGCCTTCGGCAGCTCCTACATGACCGGGTCCACCCTGTAGGAGCTGCCGAAGGCTGCGATCTTTTGATCTTGATGTTGCAATAACTTTGGGGGCGGTTAAGGTTCGTGCAGGTTTATCGGCCCCACGAGTGTTCAATGTTCAACCGCTCCCTGTGTGCAACCCTGTCCAGCCTGCTGCTCGCTGCCGTCACGCTGCCGGCGCAGGCCAATTGGTATCTGGACGGCGAGTCGTCGCGGCTGTCGTTCGTCAGCACGAAAAACGCCAATGTTTCCGAAGTGCAGCGCTTTCTGGTGCTGCACGGTAAGGTCGATCCCAATGGTCGCGCCGAAGTCGAGGTCGAGCTGGACTCGATCAACAGCGGCATCCCGCTGCGCGACGAGCGCATGCGCAAGGAGCTGTTCCAGATCGGGCAATTCCCCGAAGCGACCATCACCACCCAGATCGACCTGCGCCCGATCAACGATCTGGCCCCCGGTGCGCAACTGGAATTGCGTCTGCCGCTGACCGTCAACCTGCACGGCAAGCAACATGAATACCCGGCCGAACTCTTGGCAACGCGCCTTGATGATCGCCGCTTTCAGGTGGTGACGCTGGAGCCGCTGGTGATCAACGCCGAGGATTTCGATCTGCTGCCAGGGCTGGAAAGCCTGCGCAAGCTCGCCGGTCTGTCGGCCATCAGTCTGTCGGTGCCGGTGGGTGCGGTGCTGATCTTCACGGCGCGCTGACATGCGCGGCGCGGTGTTCCCGTGGCGGGACGGCAACCGGTTCGAACTGCTGATCGACGGTCCGCAATTCTTTCCGCGCATGCTCGAGCAGATTGCTGGCGCGCAGGAGCAGATCGAACTGGAGTTGTATCTGGTCGAGGCTGGCGCCTGTGCCGAAACCATCGTGCAAGCGCTGGTGCTGGCCGCCGAGCGCGGTGTGCGTGTGCGTTGTCTGTTCGACGATTACGGCAGCCTCGCCTTCACCCTCAATCTGCGTCAGCGCCTGATCCAGTCCGGGGTTGAACTGCGTTTCTACAATCGGCTGAACTGGCGGCGCTGGGTCGGCAACTTCTATCGGGATCACCGCAAATTGCTGCTGGTCGATCAATGTCTGGCGGTGGTCGGTGGCACCGGTGTCACCGATGAGTTCTGGACGCCGGGCCATGACAGCAGCGAATGGCACGAAGTGATGGTCGAGATCCGCGGGCCGTTGGTGATCGACTGGCAATTGCTCTTTGATCGTCAGTGGATTGCCAACCGTTATCGCCGCGCCTGGCGCCCGGCCGCGCATTTCGGTCTGCCGCGTTTGCCTCGAGTGCCGGACAAGGGCGAGGGCATGGGCCGCGTGGCGTATGCCGACGCCCGCCAGCACCGCGACATTCTGCAGTCGCTGTTCCGCGCCTTGAACAGTGGGCAAAAACGCATCTGGATGGCCACGCCGTATTTCCTGCCAACGTGGAAAATCCGCCGCTCCCTGCGCAAGGCTGCGGCGCGCGGTGTTGATGTGCGGCTGCTGCTGACCGGGCCGCGCACCGATCACCCGTCAGTGCGCTACGCCGGGCATCGTTATTACCCGCGACTGCTCAAGGCCGGGGTGCAGATCTTCGAATACCAGCCGTGTTTTCTGCATTTGAAAATGGTGCTGGTGGACGATTGGGTGAGCATCGGTTCGTGCAACTTCGACCACTGGAACCTGCGCTTCAATCTGGAGGCGAATCTGGAGGCGCTGGACCCGTCGTTGACGGCAGCGGTAGAGGCGAGTTTTGTGAAGGACTTCGGGCTGAGCCAGCAGGTGAGTCTGGAGGAGTGGCAGCGCCGGCCGTTGTGGCGACGGGTCAAGCAGCGGGTGTGGGGCTGGGTGGATCGGGTGGTGGTCAATATTCTCGACCGCCGCGGGTAAAACCGATTTTGAATACACCCTAAATCCAATGTGGGAGCGAGCCTGCTCGCGAAAGCGGTGTGTCAGTCAGCAATTGTTTATCTGAATGACCGCTTTCGCGAGCAGGCTCGCTCCCACAGGGTTTTGCGGTGTGCTTGCGGTTACAGCAATTCAAAGCTCTGCTGCGTCACGTTCTGGGAATCCAGGCCGATCTGCACGTTGAACTTGCCAGGCTCTGCCGCGTACTTGAGCTGGGCGTTGTAGAACTTCAGGTCATCCTCGGTGATGGTGAAGTGCACGACTTTCTGTTCGCCGGCCTTGAGCATGATTTTCTGGAAGTTCTTCAGTTCTTTCACCGGGCGGATCATCGAACCGGTGACGTCCTGGATGTACAACTGCACCACGGTTTCGCCGTCACGCTTGCCGGTGTTTTTCACCATGACGCTGGCGTCGAGCTTGCCAGTGGCGTTGAGGGTGGTTGACGACAGCGCCATGTCGCTCAGGGCGAAGTTGGTGTAGCTCAGGCCGTAACCGAAGGGGAACAGCGGCCCGGTGGTGTCATCGAAATACTGCGAGGTGTAGTTGCCCGGTTTGCCCGGCGTGAACGGCCGGCCAATGCTCAGGTGGTTGTAGTAGGTCGGGATCTGGCCCACGGAACGCGGGAAGGTCACCGGCAGTTTGCCCGACGGGTTGTAGTCGCCGAACAGTACGTCGGCGATGGCGTTGCCGCCCTCGGTGCCGCTGAACCAGGTTTCCAGAATCGCGTCAGCCGACTGGTTCTCTTCGAGAATGGTCAGCGGACGGCCGTTCATCAGTACCAGCACCAGCGGTTTGCCGGTGGCTTTGAGCGCACGGATCAGCTCGCGCTGGCTTTCCGGGATGTTCAGGTCGGTGCGGCTGGAGGATTCGTGGGACATGCCACGGGATTCACCTACCGCTGCAACGATCACGTCAGCGTCTTTTGCAGCTTTCACTGCTTCGTCGATCAGCACGTTGGCCGGACGCGGGTCATCGACCACTTCTGGCGCATCGAAGTTGAGGAAGTTCAGGTAGTCGAGGACCTTCTTGTCGCTGGTGATGTTGGCGCCACGGGCGTAGATCAGGTTCGACTTATTGCCGATCACCGAACTCATGCCGTCGAACAGCGTCACCGATTGCGCAGGGCGCCCGGCGGCGGCCCAGCTGCCCATCATGTCGATCGGCGCTTTGGCCAGCGGGCCGACCAGCGCGACTTTTGCGTCTTTCTTCAGCGGCAGGGTTTCGTTCTGGTTCTTCAGCAACACCAGGCTGCGACGCGCGACTTCGCGGGCCTCGGCACGGTGCAGACGGCTTTCGGCGTAGGTGTCGGCCGGATCATCTTCAGCCTTGCCGATGCGCAGGTACGGGTCCTTGAACAGGCCCATGTCGTACTTGGCCGCGAGCACTTCACGCACGGCGTTGTCGATGTCTTTCTGCTCGATCTCACCGGACTTGAGCAGGCCCGGCAGCTCTTTGCCGTACAGAGTGTCGTTCATGCTCATGTCGATGCCGGCCTTGATCGCCAGCTTCGCCGCTTCACGACCGTCGCGGGCGACACCGTGCTTGATCAGTTCGAAGATCGCGCCGTGGTCGCTGACCGCCAGGCCTTTGAAGCCCCAGTCGCGGCGCAGCAGATCGTTCATCAGCCAGGTGTTGGCGGTGGCCGGAATGCCGTTGATCGAGTTCAACGCGACCATCACACCACCGGCGCCGGCATCGATCGCGGCGCGGTACGGCGGCAGGTAATCCTGGTACATCTTCACCGGACTCATGTCGACGGTGTTGTAGTCGCGACCGCCCTCGACCGCGCCGTACAGGGCGAAGTGCTTGACGCTGGCCATGATGCTGTCAGCCGCGCTCGGGGTGGCACCCTGATAGGCGCGGACCATGACGCCAGCGATGCGCGAAGTCAGGTAAGTGTCTTCACCGAAACCTTCGGAGCTGCGGCCCCAGCGCGGGTCGCGAGAGATGTCGACCATCGGCGCAAAGGTGATGTCGAGGCTGTCGGCGGCGGCTTCTTTCGCGGCCACGCGTCCGGACTGGCCGATGGCGTCCATGTCCCAGCTCGAGGCGAGGGCCAGCGGAATCGGGAAAATCGTACGGTGACCGTGGATCACGTCGTACGCGAAAAACATCGGAATCTTCAGGCGACTGCGCATGGCAGCGTCCTGCATCGGACGGTTTTCCGCACGGGTGATCGAGTTGAACGTGCCGCCGATGTTGCCGGTGGCGATCTCTTTGCGGATCAGTTCGCGGGGCATTTCCGGGCCGATGCTGATCAGGCGCAGCTGGCCGATTTTTTCATCGAGGGTCATTTGATTCATCAGATTGCTGATGAATGCGTCCTTGTTTTCCAGAGGTACCGGGGTCGTGGCGGCCAATACTTGATGACTGGCCAGGCTGACGAACAGACCCAGCAAACACAGCTTCTTCATGAATATTTTTCTCAAGGGCCCAAACGGCGAGGTAACGCCGGCCAGCCAAAATTTAGGGAGCGACTATTGTTGTTCGGGTGCAGGCTCGAAAACACCGAGCCAAAAACGACAGCCGACACTCGGCAGCGTGAACGCGCAGGGCACTTTTTAGCCCATTGGCCCGTCGTAATCCAGCGACGCGGCCGATTATGCCCCAAGAGCCCGCCAAGAATGTTTCGCGCTCGGTTTTTATAGTGAAATGTGCCAAGGAGCATCACTGCGATGAATGTAAGCCCAACCAATCGCTCGCGTTTGCAGGTCGCCACGCTGCTGGTGCTGGCCACGTTGTTGACCGCGTGCGGCATCAACAATATCCCGACCCTCGACGAACAGGCCAAAGCCGCGTGGGGCCAGGTGCAGAACCAGTACCAGCGCCGCGCTGACCTGATCCCCAATCTGGTGGAAACGGTGAAAGGTTATGCGGCTCACGAGCAGGAAACGCTGACCGCAGTGATCGAGGCGCGGGCCAAGGCGACCTCGATCCAGGTCGATGCCAGCACCCTCGACAACCCCGAGAAGCTCAAGCAGTTCCAGCAGGCGCAGGATCAACTGACCGGCGCGTTGAGCCGCTTGATGGTGGTCTCCGAGCGCTACCCGGATCTGAAGGCCAACCAGAACTTCCTCGCCCTGCAATCGCAACTCGAGGGCACGGAAAACCGTATCGCCGTGGCGCGCCGCGATTTCATTCTGGCGGTGCAGAAATACAACACCGAAATCCGCACCTTTCCCGGTCGCCTCTGGCACAGCGTGATGTACAGCGACCTGCCGATCCGCGAAACCTTCGAAGCCACCACGCCCGGCGCGGAAAAGGCCCCGGAAGTGAAATTCTGATTCGAGGTTGTCCATGCGCGTGTTGAAAATGGGCCTGGTGCTGATGCTGTGGCTGTTCGCCGTCAGCGCCCAGGCCGAGTTGACGTTCCCGGCGTTGAGCGGCCGGGTGGTGGACGAAGCGCAGATGATCGACCCGTCGGTGCGCGCGCAACTGGGCCAACAGTTGCAGGCCCACGAGCAGGCGACCGGCGAGCAATTGGTCGTGGTCACGGTGCCGGATCTGCAAGGCACCACCATCGAAGATTTCGGCGTTCAGCTCGGCCGGCACTGGGGCATCGGCCAGAAGGACAAGAACAACGGGGCACTGCTGATCGTCGCCCGTGACGAGCGCAAACTGCGCATCGAAGTCGGTTATGGCCTGGAAGACCGACTGACTGACGCGCAGACTTCGGTGATCATCCATCAAGTCATAACCCCAGCCTTCAAGACCGGCAATTTCAGCAAAGGCATCAGCGATGGCGTCGCGGCGATGCTGGTGGTGCTCGGTGGCAATCCGCTGGATGAACCGTCGACGGTGTATGAGTCCAGCGGTGATCCGGCCGACGATTTCATCTCGCGGCACCCGGCACTGTTCGTGTTTTTAGTGATGTTGTTCATCTTGACGGTGTTTGTCTGCCAGATGCTCGGTATCCTGCCCGCTGGCCGTGGCGGCTCCGGAGGAGGGGGCGGCTTTGGCGGTGGCGGCGGCTTTGGCGGCGGTGGTGGAGGCGGGGGCTTCAGCGGCGGCGGGGGCAGTTTCGGCGGCGGCGGTTCGTCCGGCGGCTGGTGAGATCAGAAGAATAATGAGCAGGCACTTTTCAACATGGCATTACTGACTGAACACGAACAACGCAAAGTCGCCGAGGCGATCGCCCGGGTCGAGCGCGACACCGACGCCGAACTGGTGACGGTGCTGGCCGCCCGCGCCGATGACTACGCGTACATCCCGCTGTTGTGGGCGAGCCTTTTGGCACTGGTGGTGCCGGGCGTCGTGCACTACCTGACCGGGTGGCTGACCCTGCGCAGTCTGCTGCTGGTGCAGTGGGGCGCGTTCATCGTGCTGTGCCTGCTGTTTCGTTTGCCGAAAATCACTACCCATCTGATCCCGCGCCGCGTGCGGCATTGGCGCGCATCCAACCTGGCGCGCCGGCAGTTTCTCGAGCAGAACCTGCACCACACGGTGGGCAGCACCGGCATGCTGATTTTTGTTTGCGAGGCGGAGCGGTATGTGGAGATTCTGGTGGATGAGGGGATTTCCAAACGGCTCGATAATAAGAGTTGGGATGCGATTGTTGCGGCGTTTACCGAGCAGGTCAGGCAGGGGCGCACGTTGGAGGGATTTGTGACGTGTATCGAGGCGTGTGGGGAATTGCTGAAGGTGCATGTGCCGGTGACGCAGGTGAGGAATGAGTTGCCGAATCGGTTGGTGGTGTTGGGTTAGGTTGCAGATTTTTTATTCGGCTTGAGGGCCATACCCTCACCCCAGCCCTCTCCCAGAGGGAGAGGGAGCCGACCGAGGTGTCTTGCGCTGGACATCGACTTGGAAAAACGTATCGATTTTGGATTCAAAGCAAATCGTTCAAGTCGGTGTATCTCGTCAATATCCCCCAATCAGTCCCCTCTACCTCTGGGAGAGGGCTAGGGTGAGGGCCGCTTTTAAAGAACCGTTCGGTAAATAAGAGCGTGTCCCCAACCCCCATCCCCCCTAAAATACCCGCCATTCCCGATTTCGCCCGTCCGAGGCCGCTTTTCCATGTCCGTTACTGCCCCGTCCATCAAGCCTGCGCCCGATCACCACGCCCAGTTCATCGAGCTGCTGCAAACCAGCCTCGAACAGAACGGTTTCATCAAACTGGTGCTGGCCAAGTACGTCGGTGACGAAGCGGATCTGCAGCGGGTCATCATCAAAGCGGTGACGGTCAAGGCGCAGCCGAATCTGTCGTTCGTCTATCGCTACAAAACCCGTGACATCACCAAAAACCTGCCCTTGGTTGACGGTGTGGCGACGATTGCCGCGCTGTTGCCGGCCTCGTTCAAAAATGCGCATTTACTCGCTGTGGCTGACGAAGCCCAGCTCGAATACAGCAAAAAGGGCAAGTCTTCGCTGTTCAAGAGCAAACCTCAGCAATTGCGCGAAGCGCCGTCCGCCGAACACAACCGTGAGAAAAATCGTTATCTCGAACTGAGCCGGCCGTTCCTCAAGGACTTGGGCGTGACCAACACCCAGCACGAGCTGATCCCGGCAATGTCGCGCAAGTGGAAGCAGATCAACAAGTTCATCGAAGTGTTCAGCCACGCCCTGACCTCGTCGCCGCTGGCGCTGGACAAACCGGTGCGGGTGGCGGATTTCGGTTCGGGCAAGGGTTACCTGACGTTCGCGATTCACGATTACCTGCGCAACACCTTGAACGCCGAGGGCGAAGTCACGGGTGTCGAGTTGCGTGAGGAAATGGTCAACCTGTGCAACGCTGCGGCGGCGAAGCTCGATCATCCGGGCCTGGTGTTCAAGTGCGGTGACGTGCGCAGCGTGGCGCCGAGCGAGCTGGACGTGATGATCGCCCTGCATGCCTGCGACATCGCCACCGACTACGCGATCCACACCGGCATCCGTTCGGGCGCGTCGATCATCATGTGCTCGCCGTGCTGCCATAAACAGATTCGCTTGCAGATCCAGAGCCCGGCGCTGCTCAAACCGATGTTGCAATACGGTTTGCATCTGGGGCAGCAGGCAGAAATGGTCACCGACAGTTTGCGTGCGCTGTTCCTTGAGGCCTGCGGTTACGAGACCAAGGTCTTCGAGTTCATCTCGCTGGATCACACCAACAAGAACAAGATGATTCTGGCGGTAAAACGCGCCGAGCCGGTGGACCCGGCGCAGTTGTTGGTGAAGATTCAGGAGTTGAAAGACTTCTACAACATCAGCGAGCACTGCCTGGAAACCTTGCTGCGCGCTGACGGCTACCTGGCGTGATACAAAACCCTGTGGGAGCGAGCTTGCTCGCGAAGGGGCCATAACAGCCAACATCATCGTTGACTGTCAGTCCGCCTTCGCGAGCAAGCTCGCTCCCACATTTGATTTCACCGCGGTTTTGCGGCCGAGCATGACAGTGGCGATGACTCCGCAGGCAAACACCCAAGTAATCGGCTCGACATGTTCACCAAAGAACAGCGCCGAAAACGCGATGGTGAAGAAGATCTGCAGCAACTGGATCTGACTGACCCGGGCAATGCCGCCCATGGCCAACCCGGCGTACCAGGCAAAGAAGCCGAGAAACTGCGAAAACAGCGCCACATAACCAAACGCCCACCAGGTTTTGGCCGACACCGCACCCTGATGTTGCAGCGCCAGATACAACACTGGCCCGATCAACAGCGGCGTCGACAGCACCAGCGCCCAGCAGATCACCTGCCAGCCGCCCATCTCCTTGGCCAACCGGCCGCCTTCGGCATAACCCAAGCCACCGACGGCAATCGCGCCGAGCATCAGCAAATCACCCGCCTGAATGCTACCGGCACCGGTATACAACGCATAACCGAGTACCAGCGCACTGCCCAGCGCCGCGCAGGCCCAGAAGGCTTTTGACGGGCGCTCATGGGACAACCACGCGGCATACAGCGCCACGCACAGCGGTTGCAGGCCGTTGACCAGCGCACCATGGGAGGCCGGCAAGGTTTGCATGGCCCACGCCGACAGCACCGGAAAACCCAGAATCACCCCGGCGATCACCAGACTCAGGCCTTTGACTTGCTGCCAGGTTGGCCACTTCTCGCGGCGCCACAGCAACAGCAACGCCGCAGGAATCGCTGCAAACAATGCGCGACCCAAACCGTTGAGCAATGGATGCAGTTCCTGCACCACGATGCGGGTGAAGGGCAGGGTGAGACTGAAAATCACCACGCCGAGCAGACCGAGGGCCATGCCGGTGTTTTCGCGCGAGGACATGATGGGAGACCAGAATCGTAGGAAATTGGAAGGTGTCCTCATCTAGCCATAATCCGCGAATTTCTGGGTGTTACAGCTAGGCACGAACTTAGGCGTACAGTTTGCGGACGCCATCGCGAGCAGGCTCACTCCTACAGTTGAAATGCGTACTTCTGTAGGAGTGAGCCTGCTCGCGATGGCGTCAACTCGGTAGTAGCCCGTTGTTACCCGTCATTCTCGAATAGGTCTACCTTGAACACTCACAGGTAAATTCCAGAGGAGTCCTCCCCATGGCCGCGAAAAAGATCCTGATGCTGGTCGGCGATTACGTCGAAGACTACGAAGTGATGGTGCCATTCCAGGCCCTGCAAATGGTCGGTCACACCGTCCACGCCGTTTGCCCGGACAAGGCCGCCGGCAAAACCGTGCGCACCGCGATCCATGATTTCGAAGGCGATCAGACTTACAGCGAAAAGCCCGGTCACCTGTTCGCCCTCAACTTCGACTTCGCCAAGGTCAGCGAGGCCGATTACGACGCACTGCTGATCCCCGGTGGTCGTGCCCCGGAATACCTGCGCCTGAACGAAAAAGTCCTCGAGCTGGTGCGTGCCTTCGACAAGGCCGGCAAACCGATTGCCGCCGTTTGCCACGGCGCACAATTGCTGGCAGCGGCGGGCGTGCTTGAAGGTCGCGAATGCAGCGCCTATCCGGCCTGTGCGCCGGAAGTGCGACTGGCGGGCGGTACGTACATCGACATTCCGGTGACGGACGGCCACGTTCAAGGCAATCTGGCCACTGCACCGGCGTGGCCGGCGCATCCGAACTGGCTGGCCGGGTTCCTCGGTTTGCTCGGCACCAAAATCACTCTGTAACGAGGATTCGCCGATGTGCGAGCTCTACGTCAAGGCTGACCCGATTCTCTACGAATCACGCTCGCGCTCGCTGCGTATCTGCGGCGTGGTGACCACGCTGCGCCTGGAGAATCAGTTCTGGGACATCCTCAGCGAAATCGCCGAGGTCGACGGTATGACCACCAACCAATTGATCGCCAAGCTGTATGAAGAGGTGATGGATTATCGCGGGGAAGTGGTGAATTTTGCTTCGTTCCTGCGGGTGAGTTGTATGCGCTATTTGAGTCAGCGGCGGGTGAATACGCCGGAGTTGTCGGTGGTGCGCGCGGTGGTGAAATAGCCGGCACCGAGTTGCCTCATTCGCGAGCAGGCTCGCTCCCACAGTAGCTCTTCAGTGAACACTCAGTATCCAGTGTGGGAGCGAGCCTGCTCGCGAAGAGGCCGGTACAGGCGACAGATGTTCTGGACTGGTCTTTACTCTGAAACGCGAAATCTCTCAATCGCCAAGGAGCAACGAGCATGTCCGGATGGTACGAAATCAGTAAAAGCAGCAACGGCCAGTTCAGGTTCGTGCTGAAAGCGGCGAATGCCGAAACGATTCTGACCAGCGAGCTGTACACCACTCGCGCAGCGGCCGACGGCGGCATCGCGGCGGTGCAAACCAACAGCCCGCTGGATGAGCGCTACGAGAAGAAGTCGACGAAGGACGGCCACCCGTACTTCAATTTGAAAGCCGCCAATCATCAGGTCATCGGCAGCAGCGAATCCTATTCCTCGGATGCAGCGTGCGATAAAGGTATTGCCAGCGTCAAAACGAACGGGCCAAGCAAAGTGATCAAGGACAAGACCTTGCCGGTGCTCTGACCTCACTTTCAAATCCACCAAAATCCCTGTGGGAGCGAGCCTGCTCGCGAAAGCGGTGTATCAGTCAACATCATCATCGACTGATACACCGTCTTCGCGAGCAGGCTCGCTCCCACATTGGGTTTTGCGTTTTACCGGGAGGTCAGCGCAAGGTTTTCAGGATCGTTTGCAGTTGAGTTTGGCCCGCTTCACTCAGCGGAAATACCGGCAAGCGCGGATCACCCACCTCCAGCCCGGTCTGCCGCAACCCAGCCTTGATCGTCGCCGGCAAGCCACCCTTGAGAATGAAATCCAGCAGCGGCAACTGGCGATAGAACAGATCCCGCGCCCGATCCAGATCGCCGGCCATGGCCGCGTCATAAAGATCCAGGTTCAACTGCGGAATAAGGTTCGGCGCCGCCGTGCACCAGCCTTTGGCCCCGGCGGCGAACGCTTCCAGCGCCAACGGATTGCAGCCGTTATAGAACGGCACCTGACCTTCACCAAGCAATTGCAGTTTGTGCATGCGCTGAATATCGCCGGTGCTCTCCTTGACCATGGTCACGTTTTCCACGGCATTGACGATGCGTAGAATCAAATCCACCGACATGTCGGTGCCGCTGGTGGCCGGGTTGTTGTAGAGCATGATCGGCACGCCGATACTCTCGCCGATCGCGCGGTAGTGGGCGAGGATTTCCGCCTCCGTGAGTTTCCAGTACGAAGCCGGCAGCACCATCACCACATCGCCGCCATGGGCTTCGGCGAAACGCGCGCGGCGTACGGCTTTGGCGGTGGTCAGGTCGGACACGCTGACGATCGTCGGCACGCGTTTGGCGACGTGCTTGATGCTGAACTCGGCGACCTGATCCCACTCCGCATCGCTCAGGTAAGCGCCTTCGCCGGTGCTGCCCAGCGGCGCGATGGCGTGGACGCCGCTATCGATCAGGCGATCGATCGATTGCCCGAGCGCTGGCAGGTCCAGCCCTTCGCCGTTGGCGCCGAACGGGGTGATGGTGTAGCCGATGATGCCGTGAATAGTGGACATGGGAATCTCTCCGTAACAGGTTTCAGTTCAGGCAATCGGCGTGTTGACGCAGGTTCTGCCGGGCGTAGTAGTTGAAGGCCGCGGCGTGACGTTTCGGCTTGGCGATCCAGTCGTGCGCCTCGCGGCCCAGCTCAGGGATGATCGGTTTGATCGTGCCGGCCGCCATCGCCAGCAGTTGCAGCTTGGCCGCGCGTTCGATCAATTGGGCGATGACACACGCCTCTTCAATCGTTGTGCCGGTCGACAGCTGACCGTGGTGCGAAAGCACAATCGCGCGTTTGTCGCCCAGTGCACCGGCAATCAACTCGCCTTCTTCGTTACCCACCGGCACACCCGGCCAGCCTTCGAGAAACGCGCAGTCGTCGTACAGTGGGCACAGATCCATGTGGGAAATCTGCAGCGGCACCTCCAGCATCGACAGCGCCGCGACGTGGGTCGGGTGGGTGTGAATGATGCAATTCACATCCGGGCGAGCGCGATACACCCAGCTGTGGAAACGGTTGGCCGGGTTGGCCATGCCGTGGCCTTCAAGGACTTCCAGATCCTCGTTGACCAGCAGCAGATTGCTCGCAGTGATTTCGTCGAAACCCAGGCCCAATTGCTGAGTGTAATAGGTGCCGGGCTGCGGGCCACGGGCAGTGATTTGCCCGGCCAGGCCTGAGTCGTGACCGTTCTCGAACAGAATCCGGCAGGTCAAAGCCAGCTTTTGCCGGTCTGTCCACGTATTATCCGCCAGGCTTTTTTGCATCTGGGTCAGCGCTTGCTTGACCAGTTGGTCTTTGGGTAGTGCTAATGTCTTGGCCATGTCTGTGTCCTTTGGGTGAGAGCAAATGACACGAAAGAGGCTATATGACACAAAGTGTCATTGGCAAGCACAAATCGTCGCTTCCTTGCTGGAATAACCGCCGCGCATGTCTATCCGTTTGAAATTATTGAGAAAAAAACTTGGCGTAACCCTTGAGGCACTGGCCGAAAAATCCGGCATGACCAAGAGTTATCTGTCGAAAGTCGAGCGCGGGCTGAACACGCCGTCGATTGCGGCCGCGTTGAAACTGGCGAAAGCGCTGAATGTGAAAGTCGAGGAATTGTTCTCCGAAGACAACGTCAGCCTCGACAGCTACAGCCTGGTGCGCAGCCACGAGCGCCAGTCACTCGCAGCGAATGATCAGAGCCCCGGTTATGCGGTGTTGGCCCATCAGGTCAGCGAGCGTAACTTGCTGCCGTTCATCATCTACCCGCCAAAAGAGTTCAGCGACAAGACCTTCAAGGAGCACTTGGGCGAGGAGTTTCTGTTCGTTCACGAAGGGCAGGTGGAAGTGGATTTCATGAACGAGAAGGTATTGCTGGAGCGCGGCGATGCGCTGCACTTCAATGCCCAGAAACCGCACCGGATCAGATCGGTGGGGGATGTGCAGGCGCAGTTGCTGGTGGTGGTGCACAGCGCCGAAGAATGAACCTTAGAGTCAAAAGATCGCAGCCTTCGGCAGCTCCTACAGTTGGAATGCGTTCCCCTGTAGGAGCTGCCGAAGGCTGCGATCTTTTGATCTTGCTTTAAACCTCGACGGGTACCGACAATTTCGGGCTGCCGAGCGCATGGCTCTTCGCATCAAAAAACCGCAACTCCACACCCGTGCCTTCGAACACCTGCGCGTAATGCCGCTTCTGATGCTGAACAAACGCCGCACTGCGCGGGTAAATCGAGATCGCCACCGTCGCAGGTTTCGCCAAACGCAACGCCCGAACAATGTGCGCATCCTGCTCGCCCAACGCATGACCAAAGATGCACAAACTGCCGCCATGCCCGAGCAACTGCTCATAACAGAACGACAGGTAATCCGAACTGCGAATGGTCTTGAGCTTGTCCGCACTCGGCCCTTCGGTAACGAACAGCGGCACGTCATCCAGCGTCTTTATCGTGTTGTTGATGGCGAAACTGCCGAGCAGCGTGCCTTCGGTTGACGTCAGTTTTCGCGCCGTGCCGTCCTGATTGCGCACCAGATGCAGGCCACCGTGCAGGTACAGCAAGCGCGGTTTGTCGGTGCCAGTTTCGCTCAGGTCGAAACTGGCATTCGGGCCGTTGAACAAATCGTCGATGGCTTCGCTGTTGTGCTGCAGTGCCCAGTAGTTGAGCAGGTCGTAATTGGTGGTGAACACCGTGCGATAGCGCGCCAGTTCTTCATTCAGCGTCGCCAGCGTCGAAGGCTTCACCAGACGCCACGGAATGTGCACGGCGTGCACGGTGTTGATCAACGCTTCCTTGATCGCGTAGTAACGATTGCGCGGCGCCGCTGAGCTGACGGCCAACGCTTTGTTGACCCGGCTGGTGGTTTTCAGCGCACCGAGAACCTGCTCGAAGCTGCGCGTTTGCATGGCGTCGAACACCGCCAGTTCCGACGGGCTCAGCGGTTTCTCCTCGACGGTTCGGGCGTTTTCGAACAGTGAGTCGTAGCCGAAGTCGTCCCATACCGCACGGCTGGCGCCATTGCCCACCAGCAGGCCGCTGAAGTCGGTCGCGGCGCGCAGGGTGTTCCAGTCTTCGAGGCTGGCGTCGACATCGAGAAAATCGGTCATTGCGTAGGCGGTCTCAAAACATAGGGGCTGATGGACGGCGACTTTATCACGAGCGGGCATTGAGCCAGATCAACATCACTCGTGACCGATCGGTCGATGCTGTGTCTATCCGCCGAACCGGAGCAGTCGATTCGGCCCCCTGTCAGGAGATGCGCGCATGACCAGCACCTTTTTCATTCCGGCGGTAAACATCATGGGCAACGGCTGCCTCGACGAAGCCATGGTCGCCATTCGCAACTACGGTTTTCGTAAAGCGTTGATCGTCACTGACGCGGGCCTGGCCAAGGCTGGCGTGGCGACGATGGTCGCCGAGAAACTGGCGATGCAGGACATCGATTCGGTGATCTTCGACGGCGCCAAACCCAACCCGAGTATCGCCAACGTCGAGTCGGGCCTGGGGCTGCTCAAGGAAAGTCGCTGCGATTTCGTCGTGTCGCTGGGCGGCGGCTCGCCGCACGACTGCGCCAAAGGCATTGCCCTGTGCGCGACCAATGGCGGGCAGATCAGCGATTACGAAGGCGTCGATCAATCGAGCAAACCGCAACTGCCGCTGATCGCGATCAACACCACTGCCGGCACTGCCAGCGAGATGACTCGTTTTTGCATCATCACCGACGAATCACGCCACGTGAAAATGGCCATCGTCGACCGCAATGTCACACCACTGCTGTCGGTCAATGACCCGGAATTGATGGTTGCCATGCCCAAAGGCCTGACGGCTGCCACCGGCATGGACGCACTGACCCACGCCATCGAAGCCTACGTCTCGACCGCTGCCAACCCGATCACCGATGCCTGCGCGTTGAAGGCGATGACCCTGATCAGCAACAACCTGCGCCTGGCCGTGCGCGATGGCAGCGACCTCGCCGCGCGGGAAAACATGGCTTACGCGCAGTTCCTCGCCGGCATGGCCTTCAACAACGCGTCCCTCGGTTACGTGCATGCGATGGCGCATCAATTGGGCGGTTTCTACGACCTGCCCCATGGCGTGTGCAATGCCGTGCTGCTGCCCCACGTGCAGACGTTCAATGCGCTGGTCTGTGCCGAGCGGCTGACCGATGTTGCCCACGCCATGGGCGCAGACATTCGTGGCTTCAGCCCCGAAGAGGGCGCCCAGGCGGCGATCAATGCGATCCGCTGCCTGGCCAAAGATGTCGAGATTCCCGGTGGTTTGCGTGAACTCGGCGCCAAGCTCAGTGACATTCCGCTGCTCGCGACCAATGCGTTGAAAGACGCCTGCGGTTTGACCAACCCACGGGCGGCCGATCAGCGCCAGATCGAGGAGATTTTTCGCAATGCGTTTTGAGAGGCCGGTCAGGTTGATTTCTTGACGGTCAGGTTTTGCCCTTGCCCTTGCCTTCAGCTGTCACCGTAAACGTTCGAACACGGACCCAGTCAGACAACTTCCCTTTGATGTTGTGAATGGCGGATATCCGGTTCAGTCCGGGAGGTAAGGGTTTTGTAACCTGAGTACGCCATTGCTTGAGGGGGTCGACGTCGGCTTTGGCAATCATCACGCCGGTGTCCAGATCGATAATGCTAACGAAGCCTTCAGCTTTTGTGACATCTCCCGAAAAGACCGGAACCGTATTCACCTGTGCGTCCTCTTTTGGTTCGGAAACTACCGGGACGTCGATTGCCGGCCGCAGCAGCACGGTATATCTGCGCTCCTCACTCCAGTCTGACTTGATGCCTTCCCATGTCTGGTGGGCGCGAATCTCCTGCTGACCCGGAGACTGGACACCGCTGATGCTAAACGCCCATCGTCCATTTGCGCTGACCTGTCCGTCACCGAGCGAATGCTTGTCTGCAATGCTCCAAACCTGCACTAGAGCACCCGGTATACCGCTGCCGAGAAACAGTGTTGCAACCCCCGTTTCGCTGTCCCTTTTGGGGTACGTGATGGTCGGGGGCGGGACAGGTTGCGTGTCGGGCTTGTCGGGAGTGCTCATTGTGTTTCTCGTTTCAGGCTGATTTGAAACGAAACACTGGCACGGCGTGTCCCGTTTAGAACCTGTAAGAACTACCAGTTTTTTAGCTTTTTTTGCTTGGGCGGTAATTTCTTTTTGTTCTAAAAAACTGTCATTTCTGTCAGTTGTCTGGCGTGGCTGCTTCGGATCGAATGCTCTGATAACGGGGTCGACTCCGATCTCTTCAGGAGCACGCGAACATGCCAGAAGCCACTACACGTAACGCACAACTCGCAGGTGAGCCGGATCAGACGTTTGCCCATTCAGGCCTGCAAACGCTGCAGTTTCCTGGCGCGCGCAAAACCATCGGTAACAGTGTCGCAGTGATGCCCTCGGGTCGGATCATGGTCAGTACAACGGTTATCGACGCATCGGGAGCCTCGAATTACGGACTTGCACGACTGCTCCCTGACGGTCATCTCGACACCGGCTTCGGCCAGGGCGGGTACCTTGGCGGCCAGTTTGCGAATGGTCGGTTATCACAGGGCGGGAGTCTGGTCGTCGATGCGAGCGGTGCATTCTGGTTGAGTGCAGTGCTCGCAAATGCAGCAGGCAAGCTCGAGCAAATCATCGCTCGATTCAAACCCGACGGTACGCTCGATCGTGATTTTGGTGATGAACAGTCGGGCTATCGAGTCGTGCCGATGCGTATTCCCACGCTGAACAATGCCACGGGCGGCCGCTTGATATTGGCCCAATCCACTCCAGCGAAATCGATGCCGGACAGATTGCTTTTCGTCACCTCCCAAGGGGGCAGCGGGTTGTTGGCGCGTTTCTTTCTGGATGGCAGGAATGATGACGATTTCGCTGAAAATGGCTGGATACCTCTGACGCTTCCAAGTGTGGCGATCACGTTGCACGGGGTCACGCAGTTGGACGGTGGGCAGATTCTTGTCCATGGCAAGACCGAAGTGACGAATCAGGGGCTGGTCATGGCTTACGACAGTTCCGGGCAGGTTGCCAAGCCGTTCGGCAAGGACGGTACCCTACTGCTGAAACTGGACAATGCCGGTGTACCGCTTGAAAGCTCGGTGAATCGTATCGTGGTGCAATCGGCGCAGCGCTTGTTATTGATCGGATCTGCCGTCGAGTCTTCCGCCGGGGAGAAACGTCAGCATGGCTTGATCAGCGGGATCAATCTCACTGGCCAGGCTGATCCAGAGTTTAATCTCGGTCTGCCAGTCATTACCCTTGCAAAGCAGCCGCTGGATCTTAAAAGCTGGAGCGCAGGGTTCGCGCTGAATGACTCCCCCGGCCCGAGAATCGTCACGGTCGGACAGACCTCGGAGGGCACACGAGGGTTGCTGACGGCTGGCTTTCTGGCCGATGGCGCAGTGGATCCGTTATTTGATGTCGAGGGTGCAGCCGAGATCCCGTGGATTGCGCAGGATGCCTGTCTGCAGGGGGCGTCAGTGCTGGTGCTGGGGCATAGAAATGAAGCGGCTCACCTGGTGCGATTGCTGACAGCGGCGAGTTGACGGGCGGGTTCATCACATTTTCGGTGTGATTGAAATCCGGGCTATCCTGCCGACTCGGAATAACCCCAGTCAGCGAGCCCTCCATGCTGCAAAAGAGCCTGATCCGCCGCCTCGACCTGATCACCCTGCAACTGTTCGTCGCCGTCCATGAAGAGGGCACGTTGACCCGCGCGGCCTCGCGCGAAGCCATCGCAGTGTCGGCGGCGAGCAAGCGGCTGATGGAGCTGGAAGAGGCGCTCGGGATCAGCCTGTTCGTGCGTCAGGCCAAGGGCATGACGCTGACGCCCGCCGGCGAAACGCTGCTGCACCATGCGCGGCAGATGTTGTTCAACGTCGAGAAAATGGGCCTGGAACTGGGTGAACACAGCCACGGCGTGCGCGGTTATGTGCGCATGCTGGCGAACCTGTCGGCGATCATTCAGTTTCTTCCCGAAGACCTGCGCGACTTCTCCGCGCAGCACCCGCAGGTCAAGACCGACCTTGAAGAGCGACCCAGTGCCGGGGTGATTCAGGGGGTGCTCGATGGCGTGGCGGATCTCGGCATCTGCTCCAACGACAGCGACACCAAAGGTCTGCGCAGCGTGTTGTACCGCGAGGACAAACTGGTGGTGGTCATGCTGCCAGAGCATCCCTTGGCCGCGCGTGAATCGGTGGCGTTCGATGAGACGCTGGACAGCGATTATGTCGGTTTGCACGCCGCCAGCTCGATCAATATGCGCACTCATGCGGCAGCGCGTCAGGCTGGCAAGGTGCTGCGCATTCGCATTCATGTGCCGGGGTTCGACGCGGTGTGCCGGATGGTCCAGGCCAACATGGGCATTGGCATTTTGCCGCAGCGCGCTTATGAATTGTTTGGTCAGGCGCTGGGTTTGCATGCGGTGCCGTTGATGGATGACTGGTCGGATCGTGCGTTGATCGTGGTGGTGCGGGATGAGGCGGGGTTATCGCCGGTGAGTCGGATGCTGTTTGAGCACTTGCGAGGGCAGGGCTCGTGAGATTCCCGGCGGTCTGATTGAGGAGATTGTCCGCAATGCCTTCTAACGCTTGTCGCCCATCGGCGCGAATCGCACGCAGAGCATCGTGCCGACAGCGAGCAAGGTGCACAGCAGCGACAGGCGCCAGGCCTGTGGGCTGGCGATCAGACTGGCCATCGCACCAATGATTGCCGCCATCGATTGATGAATGAACCCGCTCAGTGCCATCGCATAAGCACCGGCAATCGGCGCACCATCGTTGGCACGGGACAGGCTGATCGGGTAGTTCAACGATTGGCCGAACACGGCAACGCAATACGGCAGCCAAAACAGTAATGCGATGGAACTGGCCGTCAGACTGCCCAGCAACATCACGCTGCTACCGGCCAATACCAAACCTGCACCGACCGCCATCAACCACGCCTGACCGGTGCGCAGCACGAAGTGATTGACCGCCAGCGCGCCGAGAAAATAGGCAGCGCTGATGGGCCAGCCGAGCAGTCCGTAATCCACCGACGACCACGCGAATGGCCCCTGCAGAATCAGTGGCGCCGCAGTGTTGAATGCGATGATCACGCCGTAGCCCAAGCCACCGGCCAGAGCCGGCAGCAGAAACGCCCGGTGCAACAGGATTTGCCGATAAGCCGACCACGATGAGGCGCTGGCCGGTTCGTCAGCCATCGCTGGGAAAGTGACTCGCGCCACAATCAGCGCCATCAACAGGCACGTCACGCCGAGCAGATAGAAGATCGCCTGCCAGCCCAGTGTCACCTCGATCAGCGAGCCCATATATTGGCCGATGCCCAGCGCCACCACGAACGAAATCGAAATCCACGACAACGCCCTGGCCAGCAGATCGCCGCGAAAGCTGTCACGGATCAGCACCCGTGCCATCACTGAAATACCGCTGGCACCGACGCCTTGCATCAGTCGCAGCAGCAAAAACGCTTCAAGCGTCGAACCCGACGGCAACGCCAGATTGGCCACCCCGTAAATAACCAGCGCCGCCAATAACACCGGTTTGCGTCCGATGCGTTGGGCCAGGCTGCCCCAGAACAACATCGGCAGCGCCATGCCGATCAGGTACAGCGACAACCCCCACGACACCTTTGCAGCTTCCGCACCCAGGTATAGGGCGATCTCCGGTACTGCCGGCAAATAAATACTCATGCCCAACTGGGCGAGAAAAACCGTGCTGCAGGTGATCAGAAGGGTGACGCTGGCGTTCATGACTTGTCCCTGTTTTCAGTCGTCGAAATCGCAACGGTGGGTGCGCAACAGTCCGGTGATCAGTTCACAGAAGCGCCGAATCAGCGCCGGCTGCATGTCCGCGCGCAGCGTAATACGGATGGCGGCCTTGCCTTGAGCGACCACCGGGAAAAATACCGCGCTGGTGAAAAATCCCTGTTCGGCCAATTCACTGGCAATACGATTGGCCACGGCAGCCTGTGCGCACTTGATCAACCGAATGGCTATGTTGCTGTGGCACTGATCGGTGCTGATCAGGCTGTCGAAGAGGCGGATGTTAGCCGCAAGATTGCTTTGCAGCGTGACAAACTCGGCGCTGCGATGCAGGCGGATAGACGCTCTGCCGGCACCGATCGCCGCGCAGTTGAGACTCTGCGACCAGTTGCTTGGCCCGCCGTAGCGCTGAACAAGTGTTTTCTGTCGCTCGTTGCCCAGCATCACCAACCCGCCGCTGGCGCCAAACGACTTGGCCAGTGACGCGACGATCAGGCAGTCCTCCTCCAGCGCCGCCATCCGCGGCCGAACAAGTCCGGCGCCATGCTCACCGACAGCGGACAGCGCGTGAGAATCATCCAGATAAAGAAACAACCCGTAGCGATCCTTCAAGTACAGCAGACCGTCCATGTTGGCAACGCCGCCCATGCTGTACGCGCCGTCAGCGACATACGCCACGCGGCCGTGTTGCTGGCAGACGCGTTCGAGGAACTCCATGTCGTTGTGCGGCGCAGTCACCACGCGGGTTTCATCGGCGCACGCGGCCTTCAAATGATTCATCGAATAATGCGCGTAACGGTCAAATACCATCACCGGTGGCCGGCCTTCGGTGAAGATGCCGCTGGCCAGTAATGGCAGGATTCCGGCGCTGGCGGCGCTGCAAGACAAGGTGCTCAGGCAGACGGCATCGAACAGTTGCGACAATTCGTTCTCGTATTGCTCGAGAATTGCCAGTTTGCAGCGGTTCTTCGAGTTGGCGACGCGCAGGCTGCCGGTTTCGCGCAACGCGGTGATGGCACCCTCGAGCAGGGCAGGGTGATGATCGAGGCCAAGGTATGAGGTTGTGCAGAAATGATGGAGTTCACGTCCGTACTGATCAAGCAGGTGGTTGGGGCTCTTCACTTCGACATTGAGGCCAGCGACTTTGCCCAGTTCGGCGATGTCCCAATCGTGGTCGGCCAGGGCGATGATTTTGCGGAAATTGGAATACAGATTGGGCGTGTGCAACGGAAGATTCACAGGTGACATTCCTTGAGCGTAGCGATCCGTGGGGTGTTGCAATTTGTGTGTGTTGCCAGACTTTACAGAGCGAAAAGTCCGGCAAAAATCGGCTGTTTCCGCGAATCCTGAGAGGCGACGGAGTTTTGTTTGTAGGGCGAAGCGACGAAAATCTGTCGAGTAATCACCTTTCTGACGTGGGCGAAAAATCGCAATCCTGCCGACACTGACCAACCCCGGTCAGTGAGCCCGACTGGCTGATGACGGACCTGAGTTCAACGAAATCTCGCCCGAGCGTTCGCATTTCGCGAACGCTCATTGCCGAGAGAAGATTGGATTCTTCGTTTGGCGTTCCTCTAGCCTTGGCCACCTATTCCAAGAACAAGAGGTACCCCGCGATGACTGCCCCCTTGAGTGCGATCAAAGTGATCGAGATCGGCACCCTGATCGCCGCGCCGTTTGCCGCGCGCATGCTCGCCGAGTTCGGCGCCGAGGTGATCAAGATCGAAGCCATGGGTCAGGGCGACCCGCTGCGCAAATGGCGCAAGCTGCACGAAGGCACGTCGCTGTGGTGGTACCTGCAATCACGCAACAAGAAATCGCTGGCGCTCAACCTCAAATCCGCCGAAGGCATCGAACTGGTCAAGCAACTGGCCAGCGATGCCGACGTCATCATCGAAAACCTGCGCCCCGGTGCGCTGGAGAAACTTGGCCTGGGCTGGGACGTACTCCACGCGCTGAACCCCAATCTCACCCTCGTGCGCATTTCCGGCTACGGCCAGACCGGTCCGTACCGCGATCGTCCCGGCTTCGGCGCGATCGGCGAAGCGATGGGCGGCATTCGTTACACCACTGGCACTCCCGGTTCACCACCGGCGCGGGTCGGCGTCAGCCTCGGTGATTCGCTGGCCTCGCTGCACGCGGTGATCGGCGCGCTGATGTCGCTGTTGCGGGTCAAGACCGGGCAGGGCGGCGGGCAGATTGTCGATGTGTCGCTGGCCGAAAGCGTGTTCAACGTCATGGAAAGTCTGGTGCCGGAATACGACATGCAGGGCCATGTCCGCGAACGCAGCGGCGGCGCGTTGCCGGGTATCGCACCGTCCAACACTTACCTGACGGCTGACGGGGCCTATGTGGTGATTGCCGGCAACAGTGACCCGATCTACAAGCGTCTGATGCACACCATCGGCCGAGATGATCTGGCTGACGCCGAAGAATTCGCCCACAACGACGGTCGCGCCGCCAAGAGCGGTTTGCTCGACGCCGCCATCACTCATTGGACCAGCAGCCTGCCGATCGACGAGGTGCTCGCGGCGCTGGAAGCGGCTGAAGTGCCGGCCGGGCGCATTTATTCGGTGGCCGACATTGTGGCCGATCCGCACTATCAGGCACGCGACATGCTGCTCAATGCCGAGTTGCCCGGCGGTGCAACAGTGATGATGCCCGGCATCGTCCCGAAACTCTCGGAAACCCCCGGCGGCGTGAACTGGTCGGGGCCGAAACTCGGCCAGCACACCGACGGTATTCTTGCCGGCCTTGGCCTTACTGAACTCGACATCGAACGCCTGAAAAGCCAAGGGGTGGTGCAATGATCACGGACTATTCGCAAACCCTGATCGTCCAGGAAGTCTCGCCGCGCGACGGTTTGCAGATCGAGCCGACCTGGGTGGAAACCGCTGACAAGATCGCCCTGATCAATCAGCTGTCACTGGCCGGTTTCAGCCGTATCGAGGCCGGCTCGTTCGTGTCGCCGAAAGCGATTCCGGCGCTGCGTGATGGCGAGCAGGTTTTCACTGGCATTGAGCGACAGCCTGGGGTGATTTACGTCGCGCTGATTCCCAACCTCAAAGGTGCGCAACGTGCATTGGCGGCGGGTGCCGATGAGCTGAATCTGGTGATGTCCGCCAGCCAGACGCACAACATGGCCAACATGCGCATGCGCTGCGAGGATTCGCTGACGGCGTTTGCAGAGATTGTTGCGTTCGCCAGCGGTTCCGGCGTGCGCCTCAATGGCAGCATCGCCACCACGTTCGGTTGCCCGTTCGAAGGCCAGATCGACGAGGATCGCGTACTGCAAATCGTCGATGCTTATCAGGAGCTCGGGATTCAGGGCATTACCCTGGCCGACACCACTGGCATGGCCAATCCGCGTCAGGTCGACCGGTTGGTGCGGCGAGTGTTGCAGCGGGTTTCGGCGGCTGATCTGACCCTGCATTTCCACAACACCCGTGGTCTGGGATTGTGCAATGTGCTGGCGGCTTACGAGGCGGGGGCGCGACGTTTCGATGCGGCGCTTGGCGGTCTCGGTGGCTGTCCGTTTGCGCCGGGCGCGTCGGGCAATATCTGCACTGAAGACCTGGTAAACCTGTGCGATGAGATCGGTATTCACACCGGTATCGACTTGCCGCTGCTGCTGAAACTCTCGCGTGGCTTGCCGGATCTGCTGAGCCACGAAGTCCCCGGCCAACTGGCCAAGGCCGGGCGCAACTGCGACCTGCACCCGATTCCCACCTGACAACACCAATCCCCCTGTAGAAGTGAGCCTGCTCGCGATAGCGGTGTATCAATCACCGCAAATGTTGCCTGACACACCGCTATCGCGAGCAGGCTCACTCCTACAGTTAAAAACGCATACCAGACAACAAAAACAATCGGACGCCCACCGGCAGTCCGTCTGGAGAAAAGCTATGAGCCTCAATGTAATGGAGGCGGGCGCCCGTCCGTCCGTCGATCACGACGCCGAAAAAGCCTTGGTCAGCAAAGTCGCCTGGCGTCTGATGCCGCTGATCATGGTCTGCTACCTGTTCGCTTTTTTCGACCGCATCAACATCAGCTTCGCCAAGTTCCAGTTGCAGACCGATTTGAGCCTGAGCGACACCGCGTACGGCCTCGGCGCCGGGCTGTTCGTCGTCGGTTATGTGCTGTTCGAAGTGCCGAGCAACATGATGCTGTACAAGGTCGGCGCACGGCGCTGGATCGCGCGGATCATGATGTCGTGGGGCGTAGCGACAGCGGCGATGGTGTTCGTCAACAGCGAATGGCAGTTCTATGCGCTGCGCTTTGTGATCGGTGCGATGGAAGCCGGTTTTGCCCCGGGCGTGCTGTATTACCTGACGCTGTGGTTTCCGCAGCACTTCCGTGGCCGCATCACCTCGATGCTGTTTCTCGCCTCAGCGTTTGCCGGGCTGGTCGGCGCGCCGTTCTCCGGTCTGGTACTGGAACACCTCGACGGCGTGCTGCAAATGCGCGGCTGGCACTGGCTGTTCCTGCTCGGCGGTGTGCCGTGCATCGGCCTTGGTTTTCTGGTGCTCACGCTGCTCAAGGATCGCATCGAGGATGCGCACTGGCTGACGTCTGACGAGAAAAAAATGCTGTCCAGCCGCATCGCCCAGCATGAGCCGCACAAGAGCGGTGGGTCGTTGCTCGCGGCGTTGAAGATTCCCGGTTTTCTGACCTTGGGGCTGATCTACTTTCTGATCCAGGTGGCGTCCTACGGCTTGAACTTCTGGGCGCCACAGCTGATCCGCAGCGCCGGCACCGAGAGCCCGGTGATGATCGGTCTGCTGACGGCTATCCCGTACATTTGCGGGGCGATCAGCATGGTGGTGATCGGGCGTTTGTCGGATGCGACGGGCGAGCGGCGCAAATTTGTCGCCGGGCTGGTCATCGTCGGCGCGATCGGCTTTTTCAGTGCCGGGATTTTCGCCAGCCACACCACGTTTTTGATCGTTGCTCTTGGCTTGCTTGGCGCCGGGATCATCGCCTCGATTCCGAGCTTCTGGACGCTACCACCGAAGTTGCTGGCCGGGGCGGGCGCTGGTGCGGCGGGCGGGATTGCGGTGATCAACACGCTGGGGCAATTCGGCGGTATCGTCAGCCCGGTGATGGTCGGGCGGATCAAGGACCTGACCGGCAGCACCACGCCGGCGCTGTATGTGATTGGCGTGGCGGCGTTGATCGCTGCGGCACTGTTGCTGTGGGGCTTGCCGCAGAAGTTGCGCACGCTCGACAAGTTCTGAGATTGGCGGCGCCTGCAATGACACTTTCGCGAGCAGGCTCGCTCCCACATTTGAAATGCATTCCCCTGTGGGAGCGAGCCTGCTCGCGAAGACTGACTTCCAGAGACTGATAAATCACGGACTGATTCCATCAGTTAACAGCCACCCCATTTTTCTCAAACACACGAATCAACACCACGCTGGCAATCGCCAACATCGCCCCAACACCCGCAACGCCGTCAACGACTTCTCGCTACCAAGCGGGAAATGCACGTTGGTTTACTGATGATTCGGTTGAAAGCGCCGATACAGCAGGGGATAGTGCGCGGCTGAAAAGTGCTCAAGGAGCGGGAAGTGACAGTGAAGTCTGGCTGGATCGGGTGTGCGGCATTGTGCGGCTGGTTGCTGGCGGGGCAGGCATTCGCCGATTGCACACCGGCGCCAACCGCGCATGAGATGGATTTTTCCCTCTGCAAAGACTGGCCGGCGTATCCCGGGCTGACGCTCACCGCTGCTGCCAATTTCTCGCCCGATCCGGTGTATGGCAAGTCAGGGACTGTAGGGCTTTACGATCTGCGTTTGGCCTTGGTGGCGAGTGCAGACTCCAAGCCGTTAGCGAGCTTTTATCAGCCCTCCGCATTCTCTGTGGATGCCATCGCGCTTGATGAACTGAAATTCGATACCGCCCGCTATAAGCTCGCGCCGCAATTGCAGGCCTTTGGCGTGCGAGTACGGTTCAAAGGCTCTTCGCGCGTGAATCCTCTGGATCAAACCTGGTTGTCGCTCTATGTGAAAGACGGCAACGCATTGCGTCCTGTCATGAATCGGCTGGTGGTTTATGAATATGGCGGGGAGTGGGATGGCAATTGTGCGGGAGAGCGCTACGAGACTACGCGAACCGTGGCGCTGGCCAAGACCAGCAGCCATGGCTATGCCGATCTGATGATCAAAACGATCCGTAGCTCGACCGTTGGCGAGGGCGAGGGCGAGGCGTGTGTATCCAATACCGTCACGCAAAAACCGGTCTTGACGACACTTCGCTATGACGGCAAAAACTACGTAATGCCTGAAGATTTCAAAGGCCTCTAAGACCGATGTCTTTTACTCAAGGAAGAATAATGTTCTCGCGTACTACATTGCTGGGCTCTTTCATCGTGATGGGCCTTTTAACGATGGCCGCCCAAGCCCAGGCCGCCTGCGAAGTGAAGAAGTTCGACGGCCATTCCCTTTCGCGCTGCAAAGCGTGGCCGGCGTACAACGACCAGTCGATTGCGGCGAAATCTTCATTTCTCTCCGATTCGGGCGACGACGAAATGGGGGTGTTCGATCTGGAACTGGCGCTCGTCAGTTCGACAAGCGGCAAGAGCCTCGCTACTTATGCAAAGCCGGGCGCCTACAATTCCGATGCCATCAGCTTCGACGATCTGACAATCGATACGGCCCGCTACCGATTGGCAGCAGATGTCCGTGCATTCGGATTGCGTTCGAAATTCGCCAGTCACGGCTCCAGAGCCAATCCTTACGCAAAAACCGATTTGGCGTTATATGTGCGCGAAGGCAACAAGTTGCGCCCGGTGCTGGAAGGCTTGGTGATTCGCAAGGAGTTCGGCGAAGGGACGGATGAGTGTGCCACCGAAGACACGCAAATCCGCAGGACTGTTGATATCGGCGCGACGAGCCACCATGGTTTTGCCGATCTGATCGTCAGCTCGAGTGGTTCAGTTTACAAATCCTTCCTGTCGGGCAAGGAGTGCATCTCGAAAACGATCGATATGAAGAAAACTCGCGTCGTCCTGACCTACGACGGCCAGCAATACATCGTCCCCGAAGACCTCAGAGGTTACTGACCCGATGCTCACCGGCCTCAACCACCTGACACTCGCAGTTAGCGATTTGCACCGCAGCCTCGCGTTCTATCGCGATGTGTTGCAGCTGCGCGTTGAAGCCACGTGGGACGCCGGTGCCTATCTGTCGCTGCCCGGGCTGTGGTTGTGTTTGTCGCTTGATTCAACGCGCTCAAGCGAACCGTGCGCCGATTACACCCATTACGCTTTCAGCCTCACTGCAGCCGATTTTTCAACGTTCGTAGCAAAGCTAAAAGCGGTGAACGTGCAGGAATGGCGGGATAACCGCAGCGAAGGTGCGTCGTTCTATTTTCTCGATCCCGATGGCCACAAGCTCGAAGCGCATGTCGGCGATCTCGCTTCACGATTGGCAGTCTGTCGGCAAAAACCGTACGCCGGCATGCGTTTTTACGACGAGTCATGATCAGACACATTTGTCTGATATAGACTGGCGGCCACGTGTTTTGGCGCTTGCAGGTTTTCCATGACTCCATCGTTGCTAATGGCCGTGCTGGCCTCGGGTTTCATTTATGGCATCACGCCCGGGCCGGGTGTGCTGGCGGTGTTCGGCATCGGCGCAGCCCATGGGCGGCGGGCCGGGGCGGGGTTTCTCTGCGGGCATCTGCTCGGCGATGTGGTCTGGTGCAGCACGGCGCTGATTGCGATTGTCGGCGCCCGGGAAATCGGCAGCACCGCGTTTGATGTGCTCGGTGTGCTCAGCGGCTTGTACCTGTTCTGGCTCGGCTGGCGCGCGGTGCGGGCCCAGCGTCGCAACGGCGACGAACCCCAGGGCGCGGCGCGCAACCCGTTCTGGCACGGCATTCTGTTCGGTTTGACCAATCCCAAGGCTTATCCGGTGGCGGTGGCGACGTTCACCGCGCTGTTGTCGAGCCGCGCCGAACTGCTCAACTGGTCGATGCTGCCGGCGCTGATTGCCCTGAGTTTCCTCGGTGGCTTGCTGGCCTACGCTATTCTGATTGGCGTGGTTGGCGCGCAGCGGGTACGCACGCTGTATCAACGCCACGAACTGATGATCACTCGTTTGTGTGGCGTGATGTTTATCGGTTTTGCTATCAACGCGCTGCTGCATGCGCTGCCGGGGCTGATGCCGAACAAGGCTTGAAGGTGTGTGCAGGGATGCGCAATCAAGAGGTCAGGGATGGTTGATCAGTGCTGCATTGTCCGGACACCCACGCTGAACCATGGAAAGCCGAAATTCCACGCCGTTGGCGAGTTTTATCGATCTGTTGCTGGACGCCGTTTGTGCGGTCGACAAGCAAGGCCGCTTTGTTTTTGTCAGCGCCGCCTGCGAGCGTGTTTTCGGCTATTCGCCTGAAGAGTTGATCGGCCGGCAAATGATCGAGCTGGTGCACCCGGCGGATCGTCAACGCACCCTCGCTGCCGCCAACGAAATCATGGGTGGCGAACCCAAACTCAACTTTGAAAACCGGTACCTGCGCAAGGACGGCAGCGTCGTGCATATCCTCTGGTCGGCGCGCTGGTCGGAAGCCGATCAACTGCGCATCGCCGTGGCGCGCGACATCACCGAGCGCAAACAGGCCGAATCGCGCCAGGCTGCGCTGTATGCGATATCCGAAGCGGCCCATGCCGCGGAAGATTTGCTGGCGTTGTTCAAGCGCATCCACCTGATCATCGGCGAATGGCTGCCGGCGATGAATTTCTCCGTGGCGCTGTACGACGAGCACTGCGCACAACTGAATTTCCCTTATCACGTCGACGATCACGAATTGCAGCCCGAGCAACCGGGCACCGTCACCGGACGGCTGTGTACGGAAGTTATCCGTAGCGGCCAGCCGATTCTTCTTACGCCGGACAGTGCAGACTCCCCGGCTGATTTTGCCGAACTGGTGGCGGGGCAAAACTCGCCGTGCTGGCTCGGCGTGCCGTTGAAGTCGAAAAACGGCACCATCGGCGCCTTGATCGTCAAAAGCCTGCCCGGCGGCGAGCGCTACACCGAGCAAGACAAGGAACTGCTGCAATACGTTTGCGCCCAGGTCGCCACGGCCATCGAGCGTCAGCAATTGCACGCCCGCCTGCGACGTATGGCGCAGTACGACCAGCTGACGCAGCTGCCCAATCGTGAATTGCTGCGCGATCGCTTGAAGGCTGCGTTGGCCGGCGCACGCGAGCAATCAGGGCACATGGCCTTGTTGTATGTTGACCTGGACCGCTTCAAACAGGTCAACGACACCTTCGGCCATGGCGTCGGCGACATGCTTCTGCAAACCGTGGCCAACCGCCTAAAAGGCTGCGTGCGGGAAACCGACACGGTAGCCAGAATTGGCGGCGATGAATTTGTAGTGCTGCTGCACAGCGTTCAGGCTTCGGAAGATGCTGACGGCGTGGCGGAAAAAATCCGACAGGTACTGCTGCAGCCGATGCGTCTCGATGGCCACAACCTGCACATCGAACCGAGCATCGGCGTGGCCCGCTATCCAGAGCACGGCAGGGAGGAGCAGCAACTGTTCCGCCATGCCGATCAGGCGATGTACGCCGCCAAACGCCTGAACCATCACGCGTTGAATAGTTGATCCGGGGCCGCCGTTCGTCGCGGCGACTGCAACTTTTCTAAACCTTTGCGGCCCGGGAAATTCTCAATCTAGGCGGGCACCTGCTCGCCACGATCATTACCAAGAGGTAGAGAATCATGCCTAATTCAAGAAACTCGAACTCGGGAAACTTCGCCAACGATCGAACCAAGGCCTCTGAAGCAGGTCGCAAAGGTGGGAAAACCACCACAACGACCGTCGACAAAGAGCCAAAACCAGACATGGGCCGCAAGCCCGCTCAGAAATCGAAGTAGTCGGTGAAGGTAGTTTTGATTGAGAGGCGGGGGCGTAAGCTCCCGCTTGAATTTCGCAAGTAAGGAGGGCGCGACCATGAGCCGAATGGCCACCCGTATACGCACCATGAGTTTTGCATCGCTGTTGGGCCTGTGTGCCAGCAGTGCTTTTGCCCAGTCGCCCGCCGATTTCATCAACGATGCCTCAGCCAAAGGCATGGCTGACATCGAGGCCAGTCGTCTGGCCCACAGCAAAGCCGAATCGAAAGAGGTCAAGGACTACACCATCGTCGTCATCAACGACCGCACGACGGCAAACCAGCACTTGGCGAAAATCGCCAAGAAGCTCGACCTGCCCGTCGCGCCGCGTGAGGAACTGGCCGACAAGGCCAAAGAATTGATGCCACCAGTGACCGATGGCGCTTCCTTCGATCAGGCCTACGCCGCCAGTCAGGTCAAAGCCACTGAAGAGGCCATCGAGCAGATTCAGCAGCAAGCGCAGACCACTGACGTGCCGGAGATCAAGGCGTTTGCCGACGAGACCTTGCCAAAGCTGCAAAGTCATCTGGAAATGGCTCGCGCGCTGCAGGCAAGCCGCTAACCAGGATCAAAAGATCGCAGCCTTCGGCAGCTCCTACACCAAACTTTGTAGGAGCTGTCGAAGGCTGCGATCTTTTGCTTTCAATCCTCAACACTCATTCAAATCCTGCTTCGACTTACTCTTCTCGCCCAACCCCTCAAGATTAAAAACCTCACCCTCGCCCAACGAGCGGTAGTGCCTGCGCAACGCCTCCAGCTGCTTCAAGTCCAGCGCCTCCAGCCCGAGCATCGCGTTCTGCGCTTCTTTGGTCACCAAGAGCAATTCATCGATTTTCAAATGGAGAATGTCGGTGTCGCGGTTCTGCGTGTTCTGGATCAGGAACACCATCAGGAACGTGATGATGGTGGTCGAGGTGTTGATGATCAGTTGCCAGGTGTCGTTGTAATCAAAGACCGGCCCGCTCATTCCCCACAACCCGATCAGGATCAATGCGCCCATGAAGGTCTTGGGACTACCGGCCACCATCGCGAGCTTCTGGGAGATTTTTGCGAATTTCATAGCGGTGTTCCTTATTGGGGGAGTGCTTGAAATTCAGACATTGGCGGCGTTATGAAAATTCTACTGATGTGCAAGATGTCCCTGAAAAACCGGCCTCACGGCCGGTTTTGGCATTGGTACTCTAAAGCTTGATTTCAATGTCGACGGTCCAGTGGAAATAACCCACCACCTCACACTGCTGATTGACCAACATGAAACTCAGTTCGCATTGCACGTCGCCGGGTTTCTTCGGCGTGCAGGTCCAGAAATGGTCATCAGCCTGTCGGCTGCCCGGTGTTGTCGGGTCGTCCGGGTTGGGCGCGGGCACGGTCAGGTCGGTATGAATTTGCAAGTCAGGTTCGGAAAGCACGCCGCTGTCAGCAACTGTCATGCGGTACACAACCACACTGTGTTCGGCGATCAGGCTGACGGAGCGTCCACGAACGTGCAGGTCTCGGCCAACTTCTGAATGGATTATTGGTTTGCTGTCATTTATGACTATTTCTTTCGAGTTATTACCCGTGGCGAAGAAGATAAATCCATCGGTAATGCTCGTCGGCGCGGCGGCGTCCAGACTTGGATTTGGATAACGCTTCAGTACTGATTCGGCATCGACGATCAGCAACACATTGTGTGCGTCAGTGATGGCGGATGAGGGTGACGGGATCGGTTCGCTGGTCATCATGGATTCCTTTCATGATGTTGGCACAAGACGAAAGCCGCTTCGGCCAAGGCAAGACTTCCTGTTCCGGCCGCAGCGGCAGCGGATCGGTTGAGCCCCTTGTCGCCAAAGGGCTCGACACATCATCAGTTATGGATGGAGATGAACGGATCCCACGAGCAGCAGCCGATGATCTGGCAGTTGCGATCGACGATCAGGAAGTGGAAGTGATACGTCACGCGACCACAGTCCAGGGTTTCGGATGACCAATAGTGGTTGTCGACTTTCTGGCAGCTTGGCACGGATGGATTGCTTGTGTTGGGCACAGCAACGCACGCTGTGGCCTTGCGCGGGGAGGGGGGCGAGATCAGGTTCTCCCCGGCGTTGGGGATGAATTTGTAGAAAATCACCGCCTGTTCGAAGCTCTGCGACAGGCTGGTTTCGCGCCAGCGAATCAGATCGCCGACCTGAGCCTTGAGGTCCAGTTCGCCACCGGCCTGGCCACTGACGACGTTGTCCTGATTGGTGACCATGTACACATGTTTCCAATCGATCAGCGTGGGGTTCTTCGGATCCTTGCTGATGTTTGGATACTTTTTCAGAATGGTTTCGGTGTCGATGGAAACCAGAATATCCGTCACTCGAGACATGGTGATGCTCCTTTTTCATAGTGAACGTCGGACTGCAGTCCAGGCACGACGACGCTTGCTTGCCGTATGGCTTTTGCCAGCACACTACTGGGGGGAACCCACTGATCACGAGAAATGAACAGGCCGTGCTCCTTGCACGAAATCAACTGATTCGGGTTCCTTCCGATTGCCGCTCCTTGACTATAGGTACGTTTTTTAAGCTGTCAAAATCGCTTTTGTCTGGCTCGACGGACGGTCATTCAATGCATGAGAACCAACTTATTGGCGATAAGCCGACGGGGTGTTCAGACACCCTTTGCAATTCAGTCGCTCTGGAACTGTTTGCTGTGCGGCCTGTATCGTGACGCACCGCTGGTACGCCCCCCGACAGGAGAACGCAATGAGTTGGTCCGCCAAACAATACGTCGCTTTCGAAGATGAACGCACCCGCCCGGCCCGCGATCTGCTGGCGGCGATTCCCACGTCTGAAGCGCGAACAGTGGTCGATATCGGTTGTGGTCCCGGTAACTCGACTGAGTTGTTGGTGCAGCGTTTTCCCGGTGCGAAGGTCAGCGGGCTGGACAGCTCGGCAGACATGATCGACGCGGCTCGCAGGCGCTTGCCGGATTTGCGCTTCGATGTCGCCGAAATTGATAAATGGGCCGATTCAGGGCCGTTTGATGTGATCTTCGCTAATGCCGTATTGCAATGGGTGCCGGATCACGCGACGTTGTTGTCGGCGTTGGCCAGCAAGTTGTCGGCCGGTGGCAGCCTGGCGATCCAGATGCCGGATAACCTCAATGAACCCTCCCACCGTTTGATGCGTGAAGTCGCTGCTGATGGTCCGTGGGCGAGCAAGCTTTCAGGCGCTGCGGGGCAACGTACCGACATGGCGAGCGCCAGTGATTATTTCTCGATGCTGCGGCCACACTGTGCGCGGGT
Organism: Pseudomonas sp. P108; assembly: GCF_032613195.1. Lineage (NCBI taxonomy): Bacteria > Pseudomonadati > Pseudomonadota > Gammaproteobacteria > Pseudomonadales > Pseudomonadaceae > Pseudomonas > Pseudomonas sp. P108. Next base: position 1,605,542 of record NZ_CP126691.1, read on the forward strand.
CGATGTGTGGCGTACGACCTATCACCATCAGTTGTCTGGCGGGGCGGCGGGAGTGGTGGAATGGTTCAAGGGGAGCGGGTTGATTCCGTTTTTAAGTCCGTTGAGCGAAGCGGAAAAGGCGCAGTACCTGAAGCAGTATCTGGCGGAGGTTGAGAAGGCTTATCCGGCATTGGCGGATGGCTCGGTGTTGTTGCCATTCCCACGGTTGTTTATCGTCGCGACTCGCTGAAATAAATTGGACCCCTCACCCCAGCCCTCTCCCGAGGGAGAGGGAGCCTTGGTGTTGCTTGCAAAACCTGAGTTCGCCTCGATTTCGCATGTCGGCGTAACCCTAGAGAACAACTCGGTAAGTCCCCTCTCCCCCTGGGAGAGGGTTAGGGTGAGGGCTTCTCAAGCTGCAAACCCGCTCAGCGCTGCACCGCCACCAACATCATCATCGGCCGCTCCCGCTCTTCCGCCAGCGCCGGTTGCGCCGCCACTTCAGCTTCGCTCGGGCCCCATTCGTTGACATGACGAATCGAAAACCCCGCATCGATCAGCGAATTGAGCAATGTCCCAACCGTACGATGCTGCTTGATCACGCCCTCAGCCAACCAGTTCGTAACCCGCTCACCCTCCAACTGATAGCTGTCCAGCGGCCAACGCTTGTTACCTTCAGCGTCAATCAACCAACCCGGATTACGCGGCGCCATAAAGATTGGATGCTCAATGGAAAACACAAAGTGCGAACCCGGTTTCAGCGCCGCGTACAGGTGAGCAAACAGCCCCGGCAAATCCTTGATGTAATGCAGCGCCAACGAGCTGTAAGCCAGATCAAAACTGCAGGCGGGCAGGTCGAGCTGTTCCAGATCGGCGCGCTCATAGCGAATATTCGCCGCCGTCGTGGTCTCCCGCGCCCGCTCCAGCATCTTCTCCGAGACATCAAGCCCCAAGACACTGGCCGCACCATTCTCAATGGCCCAGCGACTGAACCAGCCATAACCGCAGCCCAGATCCACCACGTTCAGGCCGTGCATGGAGGGCAACAGCGCCTTGAGCGCTGGCCACTCCGGCGCCGCGTCGAGACCGCCGATTGAACGGTTCATCTGGCTGTAGCCCTGGAAAAACTCGGGATCGTCGTAAATGTTTTGCGTCATGGTGAAGGCTCTTTTGAGTTCGGTCGTCAGCGGCAAAGTGGCCGCGATTGGAATCCCTCGAAAGTGATGGCGCGTATTCGTCGATGGCCGCGCAGGGGGGAGGGTGGTGGGTGATGGGGAAATGCTAGTCGGTTGGGCGGGAGGTGAAAACCGGTGGAGTGTTGTGGATCTGTAATGTCGGGGAAATCGCAATGTTTTATCGCCGCGTAAACGTCTTCCGAGCGAAGTGTTTAAAGGCGTGCAGTGTTACGTCCTGAAGCCTACAAATCCTTGCGCCGTTGCCTACCGCTACGCCAGAATCCGCCGGCTTGTGCGCTTTAGGGGCGGTCGGTAACTTGGTTCGCGTCACTGATTTCCAGTGATCGGGTTTAGTAGCCCGGCATCCTCAATCTAAATAGCTGCATGAGTACCACTCAGTCAGGCGAATGCCTGCACCTGATGGTGGCTGTGCGCATGGCGCCCTCGGGTGCGCCGGATTTGGATTGGGGTCCGGTCTACTAACTTGCGCACAGCTGCCACCCATCCGTTTAGTAGCGAGATCGGTTGCGGCGTTACTAAAAGGTCTCAATCCAATGTTCAAAGTTACGCCCAATCCGCCGGAAACCGATCCGGCATCCCCCTACGAATCACCCAACTCAAAGAAATTTCACGAAGCCGCCGAACGCGCCCTCGACCACTATCTCAGCCCGACCGCGCAGATCATGGGTTCCACCCACGAACCCGAACCGATGTTCCTCGCCAACCCTAAGTACGACACCGAATCGCTACTGGCCAACGCCAGTGAAACCCTCGGCTCGGCCACCACCCTGCTCAACAACTTCGCCGCGCTGCTGGACACCTCACACCGCAAGACCGCACTCGGTATCGCGCAGGTTGTGATGTTGGGTGAATTGGCGGTGAATCAGGCCCTGGATCAGGTTGTGCCAGCGGGTTAACCCGATCGCTTTAAGAAGCCAAAGAAACCGGCCAATTAGTGCCGGTTTCTCGAGACTGCTACTTGGCAGTACGAATTCAGGCAAGTAGCCCGATGTTTTGGTCGATGCGTTGTTGAATGGTGCGCAAGGTTTCCTGGGTGATCACACCCGGATACAAACTTTCAGCCATGGCTGAGAATCGGCTAGCTACCTCGCAAAATCTGTCAATGATGTCGGCGGCCGTAGCGGCGTTTACTTCAGCCTCCACTGCAAGGTTGAGCAGGTTTTCTCTTCCAATTTCCAAGGCTTCACCCATCACGTCCATCTGGTGATAGCCTCCCGGCCCCTCGCAGAACGTGACGTCATAGGCCGGCGCTAATTTCCAGTCTCCGCCAGGCGACATGATGTAAGCAAAGTTCTTCGGATGGTCGTCTCGGTTGTTGAATGCGACATTGAAGACGATCCGCTCAAACGCTACGGCTTTCTCTCGTACGTCATTGCTGCACTTATGAGTCGCACGCAGGAAGTTGACGTAGTCCAGCGCCCCGGGGGATCTGAAATCCGCACCGGTAAAGGCTGCAAGACTCTGCATGGGCACCCGTAAGTCGTTTTGTCGGTCAAAGCGTTTGGTGGCAAAAGCGGCCATTCCCTCAGACAGGCTGAAATAACGAGTGTCGGGAGTCTGGATACCGCACAAGCGTAAACATTCGGCATAGACCATTTCGATGGCGCACACCTCGGGATGTTCTTGCTGAGCCGGAAACTTCACCAACCAGGCTTCGAAACCGGGAGTGGCAGCCGTAGTAAAGGCGTCAGTGTGCGGATCGCGATACACCAGCGCTTTGGGTCGGGCGCCCTGTGGAGAGCCTCCGACCAGTAGCAGTTTCTGGAGAAGCTCTCCACCTTTACCTTTGAGTACCTCCTGCACTTCGGATGCGAGCAACTCGATGGGAGCATGCATTTGCGGTTCCAGCGCCTCGGGTGCAACAGGTTCAAACGACATGGCCCCCATGGCATTGTTGCCAATGTAGGCTAGCCGCTCCAAAGGGCCTATTCGCGCGGGGTTGAGGCCTCGACGTTTGAACAATCGGTCCATCAGTAACATGCCCCAGCCATCCGGCAGCGAGTCATAAACCGGCCCAGGCAGTCCCAACTGATGTGACGGGAAATCCCGGTTTAACCTGGCTCCCTGTAATGGAAGCCTCAAGGAGGAGAGTTCCAGCCCTCTGTTTTTTGCCTCATCGCTGTACTCAAACATGACCTGCGGGCGACCGGTCAGGGCTTTCGTCGTAGCAAGTGTGCCCCACCGCCAACGTTCACCCCAGCCCGCGTAGTAGACGTCAACTTGTTCAAGCATTGTCGGCTTTCCTTTTGATGCGATGACGCTTGGCCGTCTTTTCGTAGCGAATGATATCGTCAAGAGTTTCGAGCCTTGGCAGAAACAATCCTTCGAGCTCCTTTTCGCGTCCGAGAACCATCGCCACTCGCACCATGTTGTCGAAACTCACATTACGACCGGCTTCAAGGTTTGACACCGTATTCGTCGCAATGCCCGCGCGAGCGGCCACGTCTGCTTGTGTCATCTCCAAGGCCAATCGTTCTGTGCGCAGGCGTTGGCAAGTCCGTTTGACGATCTCGCTCGCGGTAGTGAGGCTTGAATCCAGCATGTCGTGTGTACCGTCGGCGTTCATTTTTGATTGTCAGTACACAATATACTGTGGATTAAACCTAAAAATATCATTTAACTCACAAGAAAATGTAATTAGGTTTAATGGGTAGGATAGGCCAGCACGGGTTGACGCGCCAAGGTTCAACCCTGCTGCAAAACTTTCAGAGCCGCCGACGCCAGAAAACCCGAGCGGCTTTTTTCTTCCGGGTGATGCAACACATATTCATCAATGCGGTTGAGCAAGTGGCCCGGCAGGGTGATGTTGAGCTTTTGGGCCTTGCCCAAATACTTGAGCACATCGATATCCACCACGGCCCATGCACAACCGGCGTATTTCGGGTTGGCCACGTGCAGGCTCAGTTTGCTGGCCGCTGGAATGGGAGCGCCGTCGTCCGCGAGAATCTCGAAATGACCTTCGATGGCTTCGCGAGCCATGGCGACGGCATCGTCCAGATCCTCTCCGGCGGAAAAGCATCCAGGAATGTCCGGGACTTCTACACCCCAGGCGTGTTGGTCATCGCCAATTGAAATCGCAATCGGGTAGAGCATATTCGTTGTCCTCCATGGCGCAACTGACTCAGAGGGTCAAAGCAGCGCCTGCTGCAAAATACTGATGGCCGTTTTCTTCAGCAGATCTTTTTTCGGATGTGGCACGGTGACCAGTCCTGGTTTGGTCGGATGCTTGAAGTGATGGTGACTTCCTTTGATCCGTACCAGATACCAACCGTCTGCGACGAGTTGGCCGATTAGAAAACGGCTATTCACAACACCTCCCTGTGGTGTGTTTGGTGGGTACTATACCTATTGAGCTTTTATGATCAACACTATAACCACCGGACGGTCGTCGTCTCTGCTGTTAGATGGGGTGGCATAGCGCAGTTTAGGTAAGGCAGAAGCGATGGTGAGGTGGGTGTGTTACCGGGTTTTGCTTACGTTCATGTAGCGATCTTCCGCTGAAAAATAATGGAACACATCTTTTTCTGACATCACTGCTCGGACTGCTAACGTTGAACTCTAATGGGCGAAGGTCATGGACACTCAACGAGCCTGTTGAAAGGAAATCACCTCTCGATAAAGCCAGCGTAGCAATGCATGGACTTTGGCCATGTGATCGTCAGAAGGGAGTGAAACGGATGTCGACTCTAAAATTCAGCTATAGAGATGCAAAGGGCGATTTAAGTCAGCGGGAGCTGATTCAATGGTCAGAGAATTCGGTTTACATTCAAGGACGATCGGCCAGCGATACCTTTCCTAAAACCTATCGCAAGGATCGCATCATCGAAGTATTGCTTGGAGCTGAGCTGCTCTTAAATGAGGCCGCTCCTCCTTCTCCGAGGCTTCAGCACAATCGAAAGCCACCGGCGCTCGTTGCTTCAGAAGCCGCTTCGCAAAGGCCTGAACCGAAAATGTCACCGGGTAGGATCAATCAAATTCTTTTCACTGGATTCGCAGCTGCACAACGGGCTGAGCTTGAGCAAAAGGCACTGGAATATGGGTTGAAGGTCATGAGTACGGCAGGCAAGACGCTGACGTTTCTTTGCTATGGCGAAAATGCGGGGCCAACCAAAGTTTCCAAGGCGCTTGAGGCTGGAGCTTTCATCATCAACTCAGAGCAATTCTTGAATCTGGTCACAACGGGAGAAATCCCCTGAAGTCATCCCTGCGCTCAGCCTGCGCATTGAAACTGCACCAACCGCCGAATGCTTGTTACGTGCAACCAGCATCACCTCATTCTGCTTCTTGGGAGCTGCGGTCAGCACTTCACGGTAAACGCGCTTTTTTTTCGTGAGATTTCGCATTACGGATGAAGTCTGCGAATGGGCTCGCGTACTCCTCTTTGAATCCGATTGTCATGGAATTGCTCCGTCATTGATGCCAGGCATGGGCATCATTTCGTGCCTCGCATACTTCTCAAGGATTGTCGCTAGAGAGAAAAAAAGCGTACAGGTGGAGGGTGCATCTTCAACCTGCGGTGTGTTTCTGAATGGTTCTGCGCTGCCAAAGTGGCCAACCTCAAATCCCAGCCACAAAAAACCGGCTTTATAGGCCGGTTTTTTCTATCCCTGCATCCCCCGTCAAAAAACACAACGTGAGACCAAAATTTGAGTGGAGCGGGTAGAGGGAATCGAACCCTCGTCGGAAGCTTGGGAAGCTACTGTTCTACCATTAAACTATACCCGCTCAGAGCGGCTGACTTTGTACCAGACTCGGCCACGGATTTGAAGTTTTTCTTTTACTCATGAACGCTTTAAATCACTGAAATCGGTCAATCGCGGGCGAGCACTGCGGTGCGTAAAGCAAAATCCCAACCCCACAGCCTCGCTCGCGACGACTCTCTTTCAAATTGCCAATGCATGTTGATCCTGAACAAACGAGTAACGCGTTCGGCTGGTCTGCTGCGCCGGTTTCAGAAAGCCGAGCAGGGCGTTCTGGCTGTCGCGGCAGGCAGCCTTGTGTTCCATGTCGAGAAAGTGCCCGGTGGCTTGCAGCGTGGTAAACGTGCTCTGCGCCACGTGGTTGCCGAACAGGCGTGCGTCTTCGGCAGCGGTGTATTCGTCCCATTCGCCGTTGAGAAACAGCACCGGCACGTTGATCTTTTTCGCTGCATTCAGATAGCACTGCCGATCACTGTGCAGCACGTCGCTGATGTGGAAGTGCATCTGCCCGTATTCGTGCTCGGCCAAGCTGCTGACGTGGCGATAGTTGAAGCGCTTGAACAGTGACGGCAGGTGTTTGCCGATGGTGCTGTTGACCAGATGGCCGACGCGGTCGCCGTCGCGCTGGCCGAGGTAGTCGACGCCGCGTTCGAGGTAATCGAGCATGTGCGCGTTGATCACTGGCGAGAACGAGCTGATCACCGCCCGTTCGATGCGCCGTGGCTGGTGGGCGAGGGCGACCAGGGTCGCGGCGCCGCCCCAGGAGAACGACAGCACGTGTTCGGCGGCGAAGTGGTCGATGAGCTCCAGCAGAATCTGCCCTTCGACGTCCTTCGTCAGATGTTTCTCGTGGCGGTTGTGGGCTTTTGACCGACCCGCGTAGGGCTGGTCGTAGCAGACCACGTTGAATTGCGGGTGCAGGTTTTTCACAGTCTGTGCAAACGACGCAGTCGTGGCCATCGAGCCGTTGACCAGGATGATGGTCTTTTCTGCGGCGTCTGCGCGATAGAACTCCGTGTAAACCCGATACTGACCCTGTATATCCAGCACAGCGATTTCTGGCCTCATGTCATAAGACTCCTGGCAAGCAAGCGGGTATGCGCGCAAATAGAGATTGCACGAGCTTTGTGACAGGTAGGCATACGCCTGGAATTTACTTGGCCCATGTCGATCCATGACTGCGGTCGACGGGTATTGTTATTGGCGGGCAGTCTGCCGGCTGAGGCGGAGCCTTGAAGGCTCTCTACCGGCAAAAAGTTTCTTGGATGTCTGTTGTGACTCATCGGTCACATTCTGGCCGACGTCCTGATTCAAGCAGGGGAGTCGGGATCGCGCAAGTGCCGTTGGTAAATTGTTCGACAACTTCTGCTGAGCGGTCGCCGGCTTAGAACAAATGAATCTCTTCGGTGCGCAAAGCGCGGTACTCGCCCGGTTTTAGCGCGTTATCGAGGTGTAGCAGGCCCATCGATTCGCGGTGTAGGCGCAGGACTTTGTTGTTGAAGAAACCAAACATGCGCTTCACCTGATGGTAACGCCCCTCGACGATGCTCAGCCGCGCCGAGCGTGGCCCGAGCAGCTCCAACTGCGCAGGCTGTGTGGTCAGGTCTTCGAAGGCGAAGTAAATGCCCTTGGCAAAAGTGGTCGCATATTCTGCGCCAATCTCTTGCTCGGTCTCGACGTAGTAGACCTTCGGCGCTTTGGTCTGCGGCTGGGTCAGGCGGCGTGACCACGCGCCGTCGTTGGTGATCAACATCAGCCCGGTGGTGTTGAAGTCCAGGCGTCCGGCGATGTGCAGGTCGTCCTTGTCCGGTTCATCGATCAGGTCGAGCACGGTCGGATGCTGCGGATCACGGGTGGCGCTGACACAGCCCGGCGGCTTGTGCAGCATGAAGTAGCGCGCCGGTTTGCCGACTTGTAGCACTTCGTCATCGACTTCGACGCGGCTGAACTCGAGCACTTCACTGTGCGGGTCGCTGACGACTTTTCCGTCAATCCGCACGCGCTTTTCCACCAGCAACAGGCGAACCTGCTGACGGTTGTAGCGGGGCAGGTTGCTGAGGAAACGGTCGACGCGCATGTTCAGTGTTCGATGAATGAAGGGCCGCGCATCTTACGGGATCGGCCGCTTGGCCGCTTGCAGTTGCGCCTCGACCTGCGCGCAACGCGGGCACAGGCAGGATTGGTTACGCAGCGCTGGCGGCAGCGCTTCAAGCACGGCCGGATCGATGCTCACGCCATAGCACCAGCATTCGCGGTCGGCGGTGCGCGGGTCGGCCAGGCTGCAATCGTTGCGGGCGCCGCAGGCCGGGCAAAGGTCGGGTTTAACGTCGGAATCAGGCATAAGTCGAGTGAGGCATTTCCACGCAGGTGCGGTTGCGGCCGGTTTGTTTGGCTCGGTACATCGCATGATCGGCCCGCGACAGCAGGCTGTGCAAGGTGTCATCGCGTTGCAGGGTGGTGGCGCCGATGCTCACCGTCAGATGGAGGCGGTGGCCGTCGTAGGCATATTCGTGCTGTTCGACGTGTTGGCGGATCTTTTCGGCAATTTTCTGACCGGTGTCGCCGTCGGTGTCCTTCAGCAAAACGATAAATTCCTCACCGCCCCAGCGACAGACAATGTCGGCATGGCGCAGGCAACTTTGCAGATCGCGGGCAAAACCGATCAATACCTGATCGCCGGCCATATGTCCGTAGGTATCGTTCAACACTTTGAAGTGGTCGAGGTCGAGCAGCAACGCGGTCAGCGGTTTGGTTTCGCGTTGCGCTTCGTGCAGGGCTTGCGCGGCGAGAATGTCGAAGCCACGGCGGTTGGGCAGTTCGGTGAGACTGTCGAGAATGGCCTGAGCCTGGATTTTGCTTTGATAGCGTTTGATCACGCGGTTGAGCAGCGCCAGGACAATCAGCGTCACCAGCAGGCAGATCAGTAGGTTCAGGTACAGCGACTGACGGATTTCACTCAGGGCGCCGTCTTCGCGTTTATCGACGAACAGATACCAGTTCAGCTCCGGAATAAACCGCACGTTGAGAAAATGCCCCTGGCCGTGGGTGGAATATTCGTAGCTGCCGCTGTGCGGTTTCGGTAACTGGCTGACCAGACTTTTCATGCTCTCGAGTTCGCCGAGACTCTTGCCGATGTGCGCGCCTTCCGGACCGCCCCCGGCGCCGGTCAATACCAGTCGACCGAAGGTGTCGACGAAATACACGCTGCGTTGATAGCGCTGTTGATACTTGTCGATCAGCTTGATCACCGCGTCCACGGTCAGACCGACGCCTGCCGCGCCGATGAAGCGGTTGTGGTAGTCGTACACCTTGTAGTTGATGAAGAAGGTCAGGTTGTCCTTGTTGGCCAGATCCGGGTCGACGTTGATCTCGTAAGGATCCTTCATGTCGCGCACGCGGAAGTACCAGGCATCGCGCGGTTCGTCGACCTTGACCTGCTTCAGTACGCCTTTGGCGTGGTAGTAGGTGTGCGTGCTGTTGGAGACAAAGAACGCGGTGTAGGCGCCGTAGTGGGTCATGACCTCGTCGAGGTAGCGGGTCATCTGCTCGGGATTCTGCTCGCCGTTGACCACCCAGTCGCGCATAAAGGTGTCGCGGGACATCATCGAGGAAATCAGGATCGGCCTGACGAGGTCTTTCTGGATTTCCGAGTACACCGTGTCTGAGGTCAGCGGCAGCTCGGTGTTGACGATGTTGTCGCGGATCGACGCGCGGGAGGCGTAGTAGCTGAGCAACGACGTGGCGAGGAACCCGGCGCCGAGCAGGGCGATCAGCGTCAGGACCAGCGAGCGTTGCGAGTACAGGGGAGAACGAAGCGGCATGGCAGTTCCGTTGGCAGTGGCCCGATGGCATGCATTCTAGTGGGATGGCCGGGAAAACACTGCGGGATTTATGCCTGAAATGGCGGGGGATATGACGTTGAGGGTGTGTCTGGAGGATCGCTCCCTCACCCCAGCCCTCTCCCGGAGGGAGAGGGAGCTAGATTGTGGTGAATTCAAAAATTGTGTTCGGCTCGGTATCACCGAATGGCAACTATCTTAAAGACACCCCGGTCAGTTCTCTCTCCCTCAGGAGTGAGGGCTGAATTGTGGTGATTTCAAAAACTGAGTTCGACGGGTTATCACTGAATGGCAAGCACCTGACAAACACCTCGGTCAGTCCCCTCTCCCTCTGGGAGAGGGCTAGGGTGAGGGCTGGTTTCTGGATCAGTTGCGAGTTTCAAGATACGCCCGCCAGCCCCCCAAATGGCTGATGTCCAGCGCACCCTCAAGACCATACGGCTCACAAATAAATCCGCTTTCCCAACGCCCATCCGCCAGTTGCACCTTGCCCAATCCAAGCGGCGCCGGAATCCCGGTGAGGAACGAGCCCAACTCACTGCTCGGCAATTCCCACACCTCCACCGCAATCGCCACACCGCCATCCTTCACTCGCACCATCCCCGGCCGCAATGGCGGGCCGCCGGCCAACGCATACAGTTGATAGTCCGGCGAACTCAATGTCGTTTCCAGCAAGCGCCCACCCCGCTGAGTCAGTTGCCAATTCAACGCCAATCCTTGCAGATGCGCACCACACACGACGATGCGTGCGCGATCATGGCGCGCTGCGTTCGCAGGCGTGGGCAATGCCGTGTTCTGCTGACGCTGCAGCGCATCCGCCACGCTCAGCAGATATTGATCGGTGAACGCCCGGCCAAACAGCGTCACGCCCCACGGCAATCCATTGGCCATAAACCCGCTCGGCACGGCGACGGCGGCGTAGTCGAGCAGGTTCATGAAGTTGGTGTAGTAACCCAGTTCGGAGTTGCGCAGCACCGGTTCGGCGTGCAGTTCGGCCAGCGTCACCGGGCGGCCGATGGTGGGTGTGAGCACGCAGTCGAGGACTTCGAGGGCCTGATCGCACAGCGCTTTCAAAGCTTGCAGCCGATACTGCGCGCGGAAGGTCTGCACGCCCGTCACCGCCGGGGCCTTGGCCAGTACGGCGCGGATCACCGGTAAAACGGCCGCGGGATTTTTCTCCATCAACTCACCCGCCACGCTATAGCGCTCGGCAACCCACGGCCCTTCGTAAAGCAAACGCGCGGCTTCAAGGAATGGCGACAGGTCCAGTTCGATCGCTTCGCCACCCAAGGCCTTGAGTTGATCGATGGCGTCGCCGAACAACAGCGGCCCTTCGACGCAACCGAAAAACTCAAGATCCTGCGCACGCGGCACACCGAAACGAAATGCGCGTGGCGCACCAAACGCCGAGCCGTCATTCCACGATGGATTGCGGCGGCTGTACTCATCGCGCGGATCAAATTTTGCCGTCAGCGCCAGCAACTGACTAGCCTCACGCGCAGTGGCGGTAAACGTGGTCACGCAATCCAGCGTGCGACACGCCGGCAGCACTCCAGCGGTGGAGATCAGCCCTTTGCTCGCTTTCAATCCAACCAGATTGTTCAGCGCCGCCGGCACCCGACCGGAGCCTGCGGTATCGGTGCCCAAGGCAAAACTCGCCACGCCCAACGCCACCGCCAGCGACGATCCGGCGCTGGAGCCACCGGACGGATATTCCGTCAGCACGCTGTTCGGGCACGCGCCATACGGCGAGCGGCTGCCGTTGAGTCCCGTGGCAAATTGATCGAGATTGGTCTTGCCCAGCGGAATCGCACCCAACGCAATCAACTGCTCGACGAGGGTCGCCGAGCGCTCCGGCACATAAGCAAAGTCCGGGCACGCGGCGGTGGTCGGTATGCCGGCCAGATCGATGTTGTCCTTGATCGCAAACGGCACGCCGTACAGCGGCAGGCTGTCGAGCTCGCGACCGTCGAGGGCGGCAAGGTAGGGCTCCAGTTCTGCGACGCTGAGCAGATGAATGAACAGGTGATAATCCGGGTTCAGCGCGGCGGCTTTCTCGCGCAGTTTCGGCAGCAGTTGACGTGGTGTGGTGTCGCCATTGCGATAGGCCTTGCGCAGAACATCGAGTTGCAGATTCATGAGTAGATCCTTATCCAATTGGCTTCAGTCGAGTTCCAGCACCACGACCCGTTGTCCGGCGCGCACCGCTGAACCGGGTTGCACGCGAATCTCGCGCACCACCCCGGCCAGCGGCGCGAGTACCGGGATTTCCATTTTCATCGACTCGAGAATCACCAGCACGTCGCCTGCTGCGACGCGACTGCCGGCCTCGACCTGCACCTGCCAGAGATTGCCGGCAATGTGGCTGTCGACGCTGTGTTCACCCTCGGCCAATGGCGCGTCTTCGGCGGATGGCGCCACGGCTTCTTCGCTATCGAAATGCGCCTGACCGCTGGCGATCCAGCGTTCGCGCTCGGCATTGAATGCGCCTTGTTGCTGAGCACGAAACGCGCTGATGCTCTCGGCTTCACGATTGAGAAACGCCTGATACTCGGCGAGGTTGAGTTGGCTGTGTTCGATGTTCAGATCGAAGCGGCCCAGCGGAAAATCGCGGCGGATGCGCAGCAGTTCTTCGGCGCTGACCGGATAGAAGCGAATCTGATCGAAGAAGCGCAGCAGCCACGGTTTGCCGTCGAACGCGGCGACTTCGCGATAGCGGTTCCACATCTGCAAGGTGCGCCCGACAAACTGATAACCGCCCGGGCCTTCCATGCCGTACACGCACAGGTAGGCGCCGCCGATGCCTACCGAGTTTTCGGCGGTCCAGGTGCGTGCCGGGTTGTATTTGGTAGTCACCAAACGATGGCGCGGGTCGAGCGGTGTGGCCACCGGCGCACCGAGATAGACATCGCCGAGCCCCATCACCAGATAGCTTGCATCGAATACCGTGCGCTGCACTTCGTCGAGGTTCGGCAGGTCGTTGATACGGCGGATGAACTCCAGATTGCTCGGGCACCACGGCGCGTCCTTGCGCACGGTGGTCATGTATTTCTCGATGGCCAACTGGCAGGCCGGGTCGTCCCAGGACAGCGGCAAATGGACGATGCGTGACGGTACTTGCAGGTCGTTGGCGGCGCACACCGCGTCCCATTCGCCGGCGACGATGCCGAGCAGATCGGCGAGTGGCAGCTGCTCGGGCTGGTAGTGGATTTGCAGCGAGCGGATACCGGGGGTGAGGTCGATCACGCCGTGCAAGGATTTGTGTTCCAGCGCTTGCATGAGGGCGTGGGCGCGGAAGCGCAGGACGAGGTTGAGTTCAGGCTCGCCGATTTCCAACAACAAATGCGTATCCCCGGAGACCCGCGCAACAAGCCGCACATCCCCCTGACCCAACGCCAGCACCACAGGCGACAAAAGCCCCTGTAGGAGTGAGCCTGCTCGCGATGAGGCCAGTTCAGGCACCGCATCAACTTCATCGCGAGCAGGCTCACTCCTACATTGATCCCATTTCAGGGCGAGATCGCGGGCGGTTTCGAGATTGACCGGGATGAACTGGATTTTGTCGCCCGCCTTGAGCTGTCCAAGCTGCCACAGATCCGCTTCGATCACCGTCACCGGGCACACGAACCCGCCAAGGCTCGGGCCATCCGGGCCGAGGATGACCGGCATGTCCCCGGTGAAATCCACCGCGCCGATGGCATACGGATTGTCGTGAATATTCGATGGATGCAACCCGGCCTCGCCACCGTCGGCTCGCACCCATTCCGGCTTCGGCCCGATCAGGCGGACACCGGTGCGGCTGGAGTTGAAATGCACTTCCCACTGGGTTTCAAAAAAAGTGCCGATATAATTTTCGGTGAAATATTCCGGCGCAGCGTGCGGGCCGTAAATCACCCGAATCTGCCGCACCGCCGGCAACTCGCAAATGTGCTGGAGTGCCAGTTGTTGACCGCTGCTACGGTCAGTCAGCGCAGGGATATGCAACACATCCCCGGCACGCAACGCCCGCCCGCCATGCCCACCAAACTGGCCAAGGGTGAAGGTGCTTTTACTGCCCAGATAATCCGGCACCTGCAAACCACCGCGCAGGCACAGATAACTGCGTGCCCCGGCGCCGCTGATGCTGCCCAGATGCAACGTCGCGCCCGCCGGGATCAGCAGGGCGGTGTTCATCGGCACGCTTTCGCCCTCAAGTGTCAAGGCAATCGGCGCGCCGGTCACCGCGATCACTGCTGCACAGTTGAAGCGCAGCAACGGCCCGCTCATGGTGATTTCCAGCGCCGCCGCGCCTTCAGCGTTGCCGAGCAAGCGATTGCCCAGACGCAATGCGCGGCTGTCCATCGGCCCCGACGGCGGCACACCAACGGCCCAATAACCGAGGCGGCCGGGATAGTCCTGCACGCTGGTTTGTGTGCCGGCGCTGAGCACTTCGAAAGTGTTGGCGCGATAAACCAGACCTTCCAGACAACGGGTCCACGGCTCACCGCTGGCGAACGGAGTGTCGAGGAGAATCTGCCGCAGGTAATCGCGGTTGGTTTCCACGCCGTACAACAGACTGCCGCCTAACGCTTGATGCAACTCGGCGCGCGCCTGTTCACGGGTCGGCGCCCAGGTGATGAGCTTGGCGATCATCGGATCGAAATACGGCGGAATCTCGCAGCCGGCCTCGACCCAGGTATCGATGCGCAACTGAATACCGTTGGCCAGGGGGAATTCCACCGCCGTCAGCAGACCTGGGCTCGGCTGGAAGTCGCGCCCCGGATCCTCCGCGTACAGCCGCGCCTGAATCGCATGGCCTTCAGGTTTCAGCTGGTGATACAACTCGCTCAGCGGCGGCAGATCACCGGCGGCCAGCTCAACCATCCAGCGCACCAGATCCACCCCCCAGACCTGTTCGGTCACACCATGCTCCACCTGCAGCCTGGTGTTCACTTCGAGAAAATAGAAGCGCTGCGCCTCGCTGTCGAAAACGAATTCCACCGTGCCGGCGCTGCGATAACTCACGGCTTTCGCCAGTTTGATCGCCGCCGCGCACAGCTCATCAGCCATGCCGCCCGGCAGGTTCGGCGCCGGGGTTTCTTCGAGGACTTTCTGATTGCGCCGCTGCACCGAGCAGTCGCGCACGCCGAGGGCGATGACCTCACCGCGACCGTCGCCGAACACCTGCACTTCCAGATGCCGGGCGCGCTGGATGTATTTTTCGATGAACACCCCGGCGTCGCTGAAGTTGTTCTGGCCGAGTCGTTTCACCGCTTCGAACGACTCGCTCAGTTCGCTGGCGCTACGGCACACGCGCATGCCGATGCCGCCACCGCCAGCGGTGCTTTTCAGCATCACCGGGTAGCCGACCTGTTCGCCTGCGATCAGCGCGGCGTCGAGGCTGTCGAGCAGTTCGGTGCCTTCGAGCATGGGCACGCCGTGCTGTTTGGCCAGCGCGCGGGCGGTGTGCTTGAGGCCGAACACGCGAAGTTGCTCCGGCGTCGGGCCGATGAAGGCGATGTTGTGCGCTTCGCAGGCTTCGGCGAACGCAGCGTTTTCCGAGAGAAATCCGTAGCCGGGATGGATCGCCGTGGCGCCGCTTTGTTTGGCAATGGCGAGGATCTTTTCGACGGCCAGATAAGTGCCGGCAGCAGCGCCTTCACCGAGGCTGTGCGCTTCATCGGCGTGGAGGATGTGCAGGCTGGCGGCGTCGGCTTCGGAATACACCGCCACACCTTTGACCTGCAGTGCAGCGAGGGTGCGCAGGATGCGGCAGGCGATGGCGCCACGGTTGGCGATGAGGACTTTTTCGAACATGGCATAACCCCTGAAGGGGAAGCGGGCCGTCCCGCTGTTTTTCGACAGACATCCGGGCCGTCCCGGATGAAAAAACCACTTCACTCAAACCCATCACAACCCCCCTGTGGGAGCGAGCCTGCTCGCGAAGGCGGTGGATCAGCCACATCAATGCTGTATGACACACCGCATTCGCGAGCAGGCTCGCTCCCACAGGGTTTAGGGGTGTTTGGGGGATTTCAGGCACTGCCCGGAGCGCGCCTGGCACAGGGCGAAAAGCCAACGGCGCAGTCGATTTAAATTCAGTTCCATACCAGCAGCTCCGCAGGTGTCGGGTTATAGGCGTTGCACGGGTTGTTCAACTGCGGACAGTTGGAAATCAGCACGATCACGTCCATCTCGGCACGTAAATCGACGTACTTGCCCGGCGCAGAAATCCCGTCCTCGAAGGTCAGCCCGCCATCCGCCGTGACAGGCACATTCATGAAGAAATTGATGTTCGGCCCGATGTCGCCTTTGCCCAGTCGCCCGTCATGCACACAGGCGCGCAGGTAGTTGTCGCGGCAGCTGTGCATGTAGCGTTTTTCCAGGGCGTAGCGCACGGTGTTGCTCTCTTGCGCGCAGGCACCGCCGAGGGTGTCGTGGCGTCCGCAAGTGTCGGCGACGATGGTCAGCATCGCGTGGCCGAGGTTGGAATACAGCACGCTGCCGGTGTTCAGGTAGACGCTGTTCTGCCGTCGCAAGGTGCGCTGCACGTCGTAGCGTTCCTTGGGATTGGCGAGGCTGTAGAACAACGTATCGACGGCCTGATTGCCTTCCAGGTCGAGGATGCGCAGGGTCTGGCCAGCCTTGACCTCCATCAGCCAGGGTTCACCGGCCGGGATCGTGGCGCGGTACACCGCTGTGTCGGGTTGGTTTTGCGAAGTGGCGATAGCAACTGACATGGCAGCGATCCTCAGGCGAACAAACGGTCGGTGTTGATAAAGCCGCGCTCATTTTCCGGGCGCGAGGTGCGGCAGTGTTCGGCGACGCTGGCGTCGGCGTTCATCCAGCTCAGCTTCAGCGGTTTTGGCGCGTATTCCGGCGCCGGATCCATCGGGTGTTGCAGCGCGGTGAGCACCACCAGCGTGTCCATCGGTGCGTACAGTTCGATGTAATCGCCAGCCTTGGAATTGCCCTCGATGAAATGGAAGCGCCCGGCCTCATCGACGTTCACGCGGCTGAACAGATTGAGCGTCATCAGCAGATCGGACAGGCCCAGCCCCCACTTGCCGAGCTCCACCAGCAGGTTGTCGGTGCCGTTGCGGAAGAAGCCGTTGCGCAGTTCCTGATAGCGGCCCTGGCCGTACTTTTGTGCAACTTCTTCGGCGCAGAGCACGCCGCCGAGGCTGTCGCTCCAGCCGCAGGTGTCGGCGGTGATTGCGGCGAGTACGCGGCCCATGTCCGAGTACAGGCAGTGGCCGCTGGTGAGCTTGGCGGTATGTTGGCATTTGAGGCTGTCGGGCAGGTTCAGCCGTTCGGTTTTTTCATTGGCGTTGAGCAGGGTCAGGCTGACGTTGGCGCCGCCGCGCAGATCGGTCAGGCGCAGCAATTGGCCGCGCTTCAGCACGAACGAACGGTGGCCGCCGCCGGGGAGCATTTCTTCGGCGAACGGTGGAAATAGTTGGGTCGAATCGGTCATCGGTTTATTCATCGGAGCAGTCCTCTCAAGCGGTGCGAAGGGCGCCTGCCAGTGGTAGCGGCAGGGCATCGACGGCGGCGCGTTGGGCGCGGCGGTCGCTGTTCAAAGGGATGTCGTAGGTGATGCGTGCGCCATAGGCGCCGGGGGCGTGCGGGTCGAGGCGAACCTTGTCGAACACCAGCAGACGCGTGCCGAGGCTGAAGCCTTCGGACAGATCATGGGTGACCATGAACACCGTCAGTTTCGTCTCGCGCCACAACTCCAGCAGCAACGCGTGCATGTCTTTGCGGATGCCCGGATCGAGCGCGCCGAACGGTTCGTCGAGTAGCAACACGCGCGGTTTCATGATCAGCGCCTGGGCAATCGCCAAGCGTTGCTGCATGCCGCCGGACAACTGCGCCGGGTACTTGTCCAGCGCATGGCCGAGGCCGACTTTGTCCAGCAATGCCGCAGCCTGTTCGCGCGCGTCACGTTTGCCGCTGCCGAACAACCGCCCCAGTAACGGCACACGCGGCAGTTCAAGGCCGAGGGCGACGTTGTCGAGCACGCTTAAATGCGGGAACACCGAGTAGCGCTGAAACACCACGCCACGACTGGCATCCGGTTCGCTGGCCAGCGCTTGACCGTCGAGCAGAATCTCGCCGCGACTCGCCGTTTCCTGACCGAGCAGCAGGCGCAGGAAGGTCGATTTGCCGCAACCGGACGCGCCGACCAAAGTGCAGAATTCACCCTCGTTGACGCTCAGGTTCAAGCCTTCCAGCACCACCTGATCGGCGTATTGCTGCCAGACGTTTTTTACCGTGATGAAGCTCATTTGGCCGCCCCCTCATACCAAGGGAATGCGCGACGAGTCAGATGTTTCAGGCCCCAATCCATCAGCCAAGCGAGGAGGGTGATCCACACCACGTACGGCAGGATCACGTCCATCGCCAGATAACGCCGCACCAGAAAAATCCGGTAGCCGAGACCGTCGGTGGAGGCGATCGCTTCAGCGGCAATCAGGAACAACCACGCCGAACCGAGCATCAGCCGCAACGAGATCAACAAACGCGGCAGCAGTTGCGGCAGCACCACGCGCAGCATCAGCGTCCAGGTCGAGGCGCCGAGGGTCTGCGCCTTGATCAGCAGTTCGACGGGGATTTCCCGCGCGCGCTGTTCCAGATCGCGAGCGAGGGCAGGGGTGATGCCGATCACGATCAGCATGACTTTCGACAACTCGCCCAAACCGAAAACGATGAACAGAATCGGCAGGATCGCCAAGGGCGGCACCATCGACAGCACCGTCAACAGTGGCGACAAAGGTGCACCGAACAGCGGCAGCGTGCCGGCGGCGATGCCCAGGCACAGCCCGGCCAGCGCAGCAATACCGAGGCCGATGGCCAGGCGTCGCAGACTCGACGCGGTGTCTTGCCATAACAGGTAGTCACCGGTGCGGCTGTCGGCATTGAAGGCCAGACGTTTCACCGCGTCGGTCATCTGCACGGCGCTGGGCAGCAGTTTGTCGTTGGGGTTGTCCGCCAGGCGCTCGGCCGAGCCCATGAAGTAGGCGAACAGCAGCAGGGCGAACGGCAGGATCACCAGCAACAGGCGACTGGGGCGATCCGGGTGGCGATTGATCAGGCGCATGGCCAAATCCTCCGTGGCTTACAGCTTGGCGTCGGCGGCCATCTGCACGTAGGTCGGATCGAAACGCAGCTTGAGGTTGCCGGTATCACCACTGGTCACGCCGTTGGCGAACGCCATGCCGACCGCGCTGGTGTCTTTCGCGCCTTCGCCGAGCAAGCCATGCTGAAACGAAAACTCGGCGACTTTGCGCATGGTTTCCGGCAGTTGTTTGCTGGTGGCGAAACTCAGCGCTTCGCTCGGTGTGGCGAACAGTTTGGTGGTGTCGAGTTGCGCCTGGAATCCCGCCAGATCAGTGCCTGAGGCCTTGGCCATGTGTTCCAGTGCGGCTTTGCTTGCAGCGTTCTTGGCGTTCATCAGCTCGACTACTTCGAACCACGCCCCGGTCAGGGCTTTGCCCAGCGCCGGGTTGTCTTTGAGGGTGGTGCTGTTGACCACCATCATGTCCATGATCTCGCCGGGAATCTGGCTGGAGTTGAACACTTCGGTCACGCCCGGTTTGGCCTTGATGTCCGAGAGCATCGGGTTCCAGGTCGTCACGGCGTTGACTTGTGCGGTGTTGAACGCAGCGGAGATGTCGGCGTCGGAGGTGTTGACCACTTTCAGGTCTTTCTCGGTCAGGTCGACCGAATCCAGCGCGCGGGCCAGCAGGTAGTGCGAAACCGACAGCTCGACCAGATTGACGTCCATGCCCTTGAGGTCGGCGACTTTCTTGCCGTCGCCCTTGAGGACGATGCCGTCGTTGCCGTTGGAGAAGTCGCTGACGATCAGCGCGGTGCTGTCGACGCCGCCGGCGGCTGGAATGGTCAGTGCGTCCATGTTGGTCATGGTGCAGCCGTCGAACTGGCCGGCGGTGTACTGGTTGATCGATTCGACGTAGTCATTGAGCTGTACGACGTCGATCTTGATGCCGTACTTCTTCGCCCATTTGTCGACAATGCCCTGGCTGCCGGCGTATTCCCATGGCATCCAGCCGGCATAAATCGTCCAGCACACGCTGAAGTGATCTTTCTGGGCGGCGGGGGCTTGGCTGCTGATGAGCGCGGCGAACGCGGCGGCGAGCAGGGCGGGCAAACGTAGTCGGGTCATGGTGGGTTCTCCAGTTGATCAAGGGCGGACAGGAAGGCAACGCGGCACCGCGAACGGTGGCTTGTCTCCCGGGCTTTTGTCCCGCCGTGTAACCTCAACTGGAGGTCGCCAACTCTCGGACCAGCCACTCGCGATTGCGAGCCGGAACCCTAGTCAGCCATTGCAAATTGTGGTGCCGCGAACCTGTGATGACTCCTGCACGGGTTTGCTAAAGCGAGACGCGTGCCAAGTCGCGTCAGGCGCTCTGGCACGGGCGCGCGGGTTGCTTAGGGGTGGCGGCGCGGGCGCTGAGGCGCTTTGTGTTGGTGCGCGGCTGCACCGTGATGCAGCGTGTTTGCCGCTGATCCGATGGTTTGCGCCGTTGGCATCGAGGCGGTTACGGACGGGGTTATCACGGCGGCGGATATCACCATGGGCACCACTAATCAGCGGCTGAATGATGGCGTTTTTGCGGATGAACAAGGTTTCATAGAGCACTTGTTTCAACTTGTTGCAGGGACGCACCAGATGCCGAAAACGCTGTCTGATTTTTCGACAGTCACCGATTAAATGACTGTCGCCTGCCAGCGTCGCTGGTATGGCCAACCCGCGGTCCAGGAGGCCGCCATGTATAGACGAATTCTTCTGCTTGCTGCGTTGATGTTTTCCGTTACCGGTTGCGTCCCGTACTCCTACGCTGACTCGTATTACAGCTCAGAGGTCTACACATCACCCGCACCGGCCTACTACAACACTGGCGGCACGTATTACAACGGTGGCAGCAGGTATTACGCGCAACCACGCTATTACCAGCCAGCACCGCGGTATTACCAGCAACCGCGCTATTACCAATCGGCGCCGCGTTACTATCAACCGGCCCCGCGTCACTACGAAAGCCGTCGCTGGCACGGCAATGATCGCGGACGCTGGGATGGCCACCGTCGCGGCGGTTGGGATAACGATCACCGCGGTCGTGGCAACTACGACCGACACAGCGGACGTGGCGACCACAACGGGCGTGGCAACCGCTGGTAATCACCCGCCAACAGAAAGCGGCGCATATAGCGCCGCTTTTTTTGTGCCCGGATTTTAATACTGCGTCAAATCCGCCAACGGATGCCGCCCCTCCCAAACCTTGTGAAAGTGCGCCTCCACCACTGCATCCGGCACAGTGTTGATGTCCGGCCAATGCCAGTGCGGCTTCTGATCCTTGTCAATCAAGCGCGCGCGAACCCCTTCGCTGAACTCCGGATGGCGGCAGCAATTGAGGCTCAGGGTGTATTCCATCTGAAAGACTTCGGCCAGCGACATGTGCCGGGCGCGGATGATCTGTTCCCAGACCAGATGCGCGGTCAGTGGTGAGCCTTCGCTCATGGTTTTCGCCGCCCGCGCGATCAACGGATCGCTGCTGTCGCGTTGCAGGCCGATGGCTTTCCAGGCGCAGGTGACGTCGCTGACATCGAGCAATTCGTCGATCTGCTGCCGCCGTGGCAACCATTGCGCCTCGGGCATCTGCGCCACGGCCTCTTGCTGCAAAGCCTTGAGCAGGCTGTTGAGTTGCACGTCGGTCTGTTCCTGCCAATTGAGCTGCAGCAGGCCTTCGATCAGTTGCGGCTGCTGTTCATCGAGCAGGAAGCGGTCAGCCAGATCGAGATCGATCGCATCACGACCGTTCATGTGCGCGCCGGTCAGGCCCAGAAACAAACCGAGCTTGCCCGGCAGCCGGGCGAGAAACCAACTGGCGCCGACGTCCGGATACAAACCAATGCTGATTTCCGGCATCGCCAGACGGCTGCTCGGCGTAACAATCCGCGTACTGGCGCCTTGCAACAGGCCCATGCCACCACCGAGCACGTAACCATGGCCCCAGCAGATCAGCGGTTTCGGATAGGTGTGCAGGCTGTAATCCAGGCGATATTCCGCGCTGAAAAACTGCGCGGCCAGCGGTGGTACTTCGCCGGGGTGAGCGCGACAGGCTTCCACCAGGCTGCGCACCTCGCCGCCAGCGCAGAACGCTTTGGCGCCATTTCCGCGCAGCAGCACGCAGACGATTTGCGCATCCTTGGCCCAGGCGTTCAGTTTGTCGCTGAGGGCGTTGATCATCGGCAGGGACAGCGCGTTCAGCGACTTTTCAGCATCCAGGCTGGCGATACCGATGCGGGCGCCGTCGGTGCCGGTGAGTTCTTCGAAGTGCAGATTCATCGTGACCTCGATCGGGAATTTGAACGATCAGTATGATCGTTGTGTGGGAAA
Source organism: Pseudomonas sp. P108 (assembly GCF_032613195.1). NCBI lineage: Bacteria > Pseudomonadati > Pseudomonadota > Gammaproteobacteria > Pseudomonadales > Pseudomonadaceae > Pseudomonas > Pseudomonas sp. P108. Next base: position 1,627,656 of record NZ_CP126691.1, read on the forward strand.
GTGCCGGATCTGCGTCAGATCAATTGACAAGCGTGGCCGGCTTTCCTAGGGTTCGCCCCATTGTTTTTGCCGGGTATGACCATGACTGCTGACGACCGTATCAAACTCGAACCGAGCTGGAAGGAGGCACTGCGTGCTGAGTTCGACCAGCCTTACATGGCAGAGTTGCGCCAGTTTCTGCAGCAGGAGCGGGCGGCCGGCAAGGAAATCTATCCGCCGGGACCGATGATTTTCAACGCACTGAATTCGACGCCGCTGGATAAGGTGAAGGTGGTGATCCTCGGCCAGGACCCGTATCACGGCCCGGGCCAGGCCCATGGTTTGTGCTTTTCGGTGCAGCCGGGCGTGCCGGCGCCGCCGTCGCTGGTCAACATCTACAAAGAGTTGAAACGCGATCTGAACATCGACATTCCCAATCACGGTTACCTGCAGAGCTGGGCCGATCAGGGCGTGCTGATGATCAACACGACCATGACCGTCGAGCGCGCCAACGCCAATGCGCACAAGGACAAGGGCTGGCAGTTTTTCACCGACCGGATCATTGAACTGGTCAGCGAACGGCAGCCGCACCTGGTGTTCATGCTCTGGGGCGCCCATGCGCAGAGCAAGCAGAAGCTGATCGACGCGACCAAGCATCTGGTGCTGACGTCGGTGCATCCGTCGCCGCTGTCGGCGTATCGCGGGTTTTTGGGTTGTGGGCACTTTGGCCGGACGAACAAATTTCTTGAGCAGAATGGTGAGACGCCGATCGAGTGGCGCCTGCCGCCCATCGCGTAATCTCGTTCCAACGCTCTGCGTGGGAATGCCTCAACGGACGCTCCGCGTTCGGCTCTGAAAGGGACGCAGAGCGTCCCAGGCTGCATTCCCACGCAGAGCGTGGGAACGATCAAAAGGGCGACGCGGTCTTACTCCGGATTACGATTCCAGTACTTGAACAACGGCTCAGCCAGAAACAGCACAAACAAAAGCCGCATCACCTGCATCGCTGTCACCAGCGGTACTGACAGTTGCAGCGTCTCCGCCGTCAGACTCATTTCGGCGATCCCGCCGGGCATCATGCCCAGTGTCAGCGAACGCAGATCCAGATGGGTCAGCGCGCTCAACCCCAATGCCGCCAGTGTCGCGATCAACATGGTCAGCGCCGTGCCGATCAACGTCCGCCCCATGAATGAAGGCGCGCGGCGGAAGAACTGCCGGTTGAAATGGCACCCCAAACCGCTGCCAATCAACCACTGGCCAATCTGACTGCCGCCATTGGGCAAGCCAATGTGCAAATCCCAGCCAATGCTCACCGCCGCACTCACCAGCAACGGCCCGAACAGCCAAGGATTGGGTTGGCGCAAACGCTGCCAGAGCCACGCGAGCAAACCGCCCGCCGGAAACAGAATCGCCAGCCAGCGCCAATCGACGCTGCCAGCGTGGGAAATCGGTGTGCCATCACCCAGCAGATACTTGAACGCCGCCGGCACACACAGCACCACCACCAACACCCGCAAGCTCTGTCCCGCCGCGACGTGGCTGAGCATCGCGCCGTTACGCGCGCCAAGGTTGACCATCTCCCCGGAACCGCCGGGCATGCTGGAGAAAAACGCTGTCGCGCGATCTTCACCGGTACGGCGCATCAACCATACGCCGACCACCGCCGAGACACTGGTGACCAGCGCCCCAAAGAAGATCAAACCGAAATGACTGAGCACCTGCTCCATCACTACCGGGGTGAAGTGCAGGCCGATGCCGATGCCGACGATCCACTGGCCGCACTTGCGGCCGCCAGGGATTTCCGTGAGTTGCCACGGGGTCAGGCAGCGCACGAGGATGATCGCCAGCAACGAGCCGACCATCCACGGCAGTGGCCAGCCGATCTGGCTGGCGAGGTAACCGCCCAGCAGACCGACCAGCGGGGTTCCCCACCAGGATTTCAGTGAGGCGCGATCAAACATCGGCAATGGCGCGACGCGCGACCGAACGTTTGCGCCAGATGCGCAGCAGCGGCATCAGCAGCATGATCGCGGTCAGCACCCAGACACCGAAGGTGATCGGGCTCGACCAGAGGATTTCCAGTGCACCGTTGGAAATCGACAGCGCCCGACGCAGGTTCTGCTCCATCAGGCCACCGAGGATGAAGCCCAGCAGCACCGGCGACAACGGGAAGTCGAGCTTGCGCAGGATGTAACCGAAGATGCCGATGCCGACCATCAGGAACAGGTCGAACGTGGTGGCGTGCACCGCGTAGACGCCGATCCCGGTGATGATCGCGATTACCGGCACCAGTGCCCAGTTTGGCACCGCGAGGATGCGGGTGAAGATGCGGATCATCGGGATGTTGAGGATCACCAGCATGATGTTGGCGATGAACAACGAGGCGATCAGCCCCCAGACGATGTCCGGTTGTTGCTGAAACAGCAGCGGGCCCGGAGTGATGTTGTACAGCGACAGGGCGCCGATCATCACCGCCGTGGTGCCCGAACCTGGCACGCCGAGGGTCAGCATTGGCACCAGCGCACCGCAGGCCGAAGCACCGATGGCAGTTTCCGGTGCGGCGAGGCCACGGGCGTCACCCTGACCGAATTTGCCACTGGCACCGGCGATGCGTTTTTCGGTCATGTAAGCCACGGCGCTGGCCAGCGTCGCGCCGGCACCCGGCAACACGCCCATGATGAAACCGAGCAGACCGCATCGGATGTTCACCACGAACACCGACGACGCTTCCTTGAAGTTGAACATCATCCGCCCGGTCGCTTTCACCGCTTCCTGGCCGCGATGGGTTTTCTCCAGCAGCAACAGAATTTCACTGACCGAGAACAGGCCCAACACCAGCACGACGAATTGAATGCCGTCGGTCAGGTGAATGTTGTCGCCGGTGAAACGGTACACGCCGCTGTTGGCGTCGATGCCGACGCTCGACAGGAACAGGCCGATCAATGCCGCGATAAAGGTTTTCAACGGTCGATCCCCGGCCATGCCGCCGAGACAGACAATCGCAAACACCATCAGCACGAAATATTCCGCAGGCCCGAAGGCGATCGCCCATTTCGCCAGCAACGGCGCGAACAGGACCATGCCGCAGGTGGCGATAAACGCGCCGATAAACGAACTCCACGCCGACAACGACAGCGCCACACCGGCCAGACCTTTACGGGCCATCGGGTAACCGTCGAGGGTGGTCATCACGGTCGATGCTTCGCCGGGAATGTTCAGCAGGATCGAGCTGATCCGGCCACCGTATTCGCAGCCCAGATACACCGCTGCCAGCAGGATCAGCGCCGACTCCGGCGGCAGGCCGAGGGCGAAAGCGATCGGGATCAGCAAGGCCACGCCGTTGATCGGGCCGAGGCCCGGAAGCAGGCCGACGACGGTGCCGATCAGCGTGCCGGTCAGGGCCGTGACCAGGTTGTACGGGCTCAGCGCGACGCCGAAGCCTTGACCCAAATAACCGAGGGTATCCATATCAGTTCTCCAGCACGTCGAGCAGGCCAAGGGGCAGCGGAACGTCCATCACACGGTCAAACAGCAGGTACAGACCGATGGCCATCAGCGTGGTCACCACGATGCTCGGCATCCAGCGACCGCCATACAGACGCGCCATCGGAATGCCGATAAGGATGCTGCTGAGGATGAAACCCAGCGGTTCGAACAGACCGGCGAACACCAGCAACAGTGCGACGCAAATGGCGATCTTGGTCAGGGTTTCGCGATCCAGTGGCGGCTCGTCTTCACTGTGTTTGATCGGCGCCGGGCGGAACACCATGTACAGCAGCGCCGCGCCCATCAGGCCGAGCATCAGCAAAGGAAAGGCGCGTGGGCCGACCGGTTCGTAGGAAAAGGCCGCTTGGTACGGCCACGCCATCAATGCCAGGCCGGCGCAAACCAGCAACAGCACGGAGGCGAAAATGCGTTGAATAAGCATGGGAGCTCCTGTGCCGCGTCCCCGCAACCGGGAACGCAGCCGCTAGACAGAGACGATCACTGGATCAGGCCGAACTCTTTGGCCAGCACTTTGTAGTCCGCAACCTGCTTCTTCACGTAGGTGTCCAGCTCCGGGCCGGTCATGGCGAACGGGAACAGTTCACGCTGATCGCGCAGCTTGGCGAACTCATCGGAGGCCAGCAGTTTGTCGAACGAGTCTTTCCACCAGGCGTAGTCTTCATCGCTGACTTTTGGCCCGAGGTAGAAGCCGCGCACCACCGGCCAGACGATGTCGTAGCCTTGCTCGCGAGCGGTCGGAATGTCTTTCATTTCCGGCTCGTCGAGACGCTTGTCGGCAAACACCGCGAGCAAGCGCATGTCGCCACTCTGGATGTGCGGCATGGAGTCGGAAATGTCGGTACTGCCGACCTGAATGTGACCGCCGAGCAGGGCCGTGGCGATTTCGCCGCCACCTTCAAGCGCAACGTAACGCAGGTCGCGCGGGTTGATCCCGGCAGCCTTGGCGATCAGTGCGGTTTGCATCCAGTCCTGGCTGCCAACGGTGCCGCCGGAACCGATCACCACGGAGCTTGGATCTTTCTTCAGTGCCTGAACGAGATCGTCGAGGGTCTTGTAGGGCGAATCGCTTTTCACCGCGATGGCGCCGTAGCTCGTGCCTACCGCTGCCAACCAGCGGACGTTGGTCTCATCGAAGCGACCGAACTTGCCCTGCGCCAGGTTCAACAGCGAACCGCTCGACCACGCCACCAGCGTACCGGCATCGGCCGGACGCTGCGCAACCACGGCGTTGTAGGCCACTGCACCGACACCACCGGGCATGTAGGTCACACGCATCGGTTTGCTCAGCAGTTTCTGATTGACCAGTGCGCTCTGCACCAGTTTGCAGGTCAGGTCGAAACCACCGCCGGGGGAGGCCGGGGCGATACATTCCGGACGTTTCGGTTCGGCCATCAGTTGGCCGGCAAACAGGATGCAACTGGCGGCCAGTGCAACTTTACGCAGTGACAGGTTCATTCGATTCTCCACGGGCATTGTTGTTATTCGACGTGTTTTTCTTCAGCAGGCCATTACCACAACGCAACGCTATAGCTCACCAGCAAACGCACTTCGTCTGCATCGCGAGCCGAGTAGTTGGAGCGGTAAGTGGCATTACGCAAACGCACGGCGACATCCTTCAAGGCGCCGCTTTGTACTACATATTTGATCTCGGTGTTGCGTTCCCACTCTTTGCCTTCTTCACCGTTCTTGAGCTTGATGTTGTCACCGCTCAAGTAGCGGCTCATGAAGCTAAGGCCAGGGATGCCGAGTTTGGCGAAGTCGAAGTCGTAGCGAGCCTGCCAGGAGCGTTCTTCGGCGCCGGCAAAGTCGTTGATCTGCACGAAGTTGACCAGATACGGGTCGCTGCCATCGACATACGGGAAGGCGCTGTCGCCGGACATGTGCTGATAACCGGCGCTGAACTTGTGGCCGCTCAGCGCATAGCTGACCAGACCGTTGAGCGAGCGGTTGTCGATCTCGCCGCCACGGGCCGCGCCTTGGTCATCGCTGACGGCAAAACGCAGGTCAGTGGCAAACGTGCCCGGGCCCATCGGCCGTGAAGCGACCAGGCCGAAGAAGTGCTGGTTATAGACTTCGTCGAGTTGGGCGAAGTGGTAACTGCCGGTGATCTTGTCGGTGAACTTGTAGTCGACTCCGCCAAAATCGAAGTGCTTGCCGGCGGCGGTGCCGGCAAAACGGCTGTTCTTGTTGTTGAGGGCGATGTCCTCGAAATCGGTGCTGTCGCGATCCTTGGCTTTCTCCAGTCGACCACCGGTGAAGGTCAGGTTCTTGATCTCTTTGGAAGTCAGCAAACCCCCTTCAAAGGTCTGCGGCAGGATGCGCCCATCGTTGGGTTTGAGGATCGGCAGTTCAGGAATCAGGCTGCCGATTTTAAGTTCGGTGGCAGAGATTTTTACTTTGCCGGTCAGGCCGACTTTGGAATACTCGTTCGCCGCGCGCCCGTCATCGTGGGTTGGCAGCAGGCCGGTGCCGGTGCGGTCCGGACTCGAATCAAGTTTTACCCCGAGCATGCCTAAAGCATCGACACCGAACCCTACGGTGCCGTCGGTGTAACCCGATTGCAGATTGAGCATGAAACCCTGAGCCCATTCGTCACGCTTGGATTGCTGGGCGCTGGTGCCATCGCGAAAGTCGCGGTTGAAATACATGTTGCGGGTTTCGAAGGTGGCGCTGCTGTCTTCAATGAAGTCGGCAAAACTCAACGGCGAAAAACCGGCAAGGGCGGCGGCACTGACGAGGGCGGTGTGGCTGAAACGGGAAGGGCGAACAGGCTTGGACGCCTGAGGCTGCATGGACGGCATGCGGGTGTACTCCGTTTATTGTTCTTATTGGTCGAAAACGCTTCATGGCGTTTTTCGTTACGCTGTGTGGCATCAGCGACGGCAGTCGGAACTGTCCGTGGGCCGACTGTAACGAGCTAACCTTTCGCTAACCTTTCAGCTGACTTTCACGGTTTTCGGGCTTCACAGCGGCGGTTGCGGCTGTAAACTCCGCGGCAAAGCGTGGCGCCGGCCATTCCTGAACGAGGTAAAAATCCATGCGTGTTCTGCTCGTCGAAGACCATCTGCAACTGGCCGAAAGTGTCGCTCAGGCGCTCAAGAGCACCGGTCTGACCGTGGATGTGTTGCACGATGGCGTGGCCGCCGATCTGGCGCTGGGCAGTGAGGAATACGCCGTGGCGATCCTCGATGTCGGCCTGCCGCGCATGGACGGTTTCGAGGTGCTCGCGCGTTTGCGCGCTCGCGGCAAGAATCTGCCGGTGCTGATGCTGACCGCGCGCAGCGATGTGAAGGATCGCGTCCACGGCCTCAATCTGGGGGCCGACGATTACCTCGCCAAACCGTTCGAGCTGACTGAGCTGGAGGCACGGGTCAAAGCCTTGCTGCGTCGCAGTGTGCTCGGCGGCGAGCGTCAGCAGCGCTGTGGCGTACTCGCCTATGACCTCGACACCCGGCGCTTCACTCTCGGCGAAGATTTGCTGACGTTGACCTCTCGCGAACAAGCAGTGCTGGAAGCGCTGATCGCCCGGCCAGGTCGGGTCATGAGCAAGGAGCAATTGGCCGCACAGGTGTTCGGTCTCGACGAAGAGGCCAGCCCCGACGCTATCGAAATCTACGTGCACCGCTTGCGCAAGAAACTCGATGGCCAACCCGTCGCCATCGTGACTTTCCGTGGTCTCGGTTACCTGCTGGAAAGCCGCGATGCATAAGCCCAGCAGCCTGCGCTGGCGCTTGCTGTGGAACCTCGCGTTGCTGCTGGTGGTGTTGATGCTCGCCAGCGGATTGAGCGCGTACTGGAACGGTCGCGAAGCCGCCGACACGGCATACGACCGCACGTTGCTGGCCTCGGCGCGGACCATCGCGGCGGGTCTGTCGCAACGTGACGGCACACTGAGTGCCGATGTGCCTTACGTCGCACTCGATACCTTCGCTTATGACAGCGCGGGGCGGATTTACTATCAGGTCAATGACATCCATCAGAAGCTGATTTCCGGCTACGAAAACCTCCCCGGCCCGCCGCCGGGGACGCCGCGCACGGACAGCTATCCCGCGCTGGCGCGCTTCTACAACGCCACGTACAAAGGGCAAAACGTGCGCGTGGTCAGCCTGCTGAAAGCGGTGACCGAACCGAACATGAACGGCATGGCGGAAATTCGCGTCGCCGAAACCGATGAAGCACGGGTGAGCATGGCGCGCAGTCTGGCGGCCGATACCTTGCTGCGATTGGGCATGCTGGCGATTGGCGCTTTGTTGCTGGTGTGGTTTGCGGTCAGTGCCGCATTGCGCCCATTGGAGCGTTTGCGCACAGCAGTGGAAGAACGTCAGCCCGACGACTTGCGGCCGCTGCCATTGGTTGAGGTGCAGCATGAGCTGTGGCCATTGGTGCGCGGGCTCAATCATTTCACCGAGCGCTTGCGTGGTCAGTTCGAACGGCAGGCGCAGTTCATCGCCGATGCGGCCCATGAACTGCGCACACCCTTGGCGGCGCTCAAGGCGCGACTTGAATTGGGTCTGCGTTCTAACGAACCCGAGACGTGGCGCACGACATTGGAATCCTCGGCGCAAAGCACCGATCGCCTGACCCATCTGGCCAATCAGTTGCTGTCACTGGCGCGCGTCGAAAACGGTGCGCGGGCGATTGCCGAGGGCGGCGCGCAGTTGCTCGATCTGAGCCAGTTGGCGCGAGAATTGGGCATGGCCATGGCGCCGTTGGCGCACAAGCGCGGGGTGGCGTTGGCGCTGGAGGCGGACGAACCCGTCTGGCTGCGCGGTGAGCCGACGTTGCTGAACGAGTTGTTGAGCAATCTGGTGGACAACGCTTTGGCGCATACGCCACCGGGCGGTAACGTCATTTTGCGCGTGACCGCTCCGGCGGTGCTTGAGGTAGAAGATGATGGGCCGGGGATTCCGCTGGAAGAGCGCGATCGGGTGTTCGAACGTTTCTACCGGCGCAATCAGCAGGTCGCGGGTTCTGGATTGGGTCTGGCGATTGTTGGAGAGATCTGCCGGGCGCATCTGGCCCAGATCACTTTGCACGATGGCGAGCAGGCGGGGTTGAAGGTGCGGGTCAGTTTTATCGCCGGGTGATTGTGGTGGTTTTGCTGGCCCCTTCGCGAGCAGGCTCACTCCTACACTGGAACGCGTTCTCCTGTAGGAGTGAGCCTGCTCGCGATGGCCACAATAAAGTTTCGGATCAGTAAAACATCGTCCGCGATTCTTCCAGATCTTCACACAGCGCTTTGTTTTCCGGATCAATCCCAAGCTTCCTGAACGCCGGAACGGTCATTGGATCAATCCGCGCAAACGGATGATCAGTGTCCTTGTGGCAATACAGGCTCGCCACTTGCACCAGATCGACATAGTCAATTGCTGTCGAATCGCGCTTGAAGTCCTGATAGCGCCCCGGCAATTCCACCAGTCGCTCCGGGAACTCCCAGACCCGCAACAACTTGTCGCCCAGCAACGGATGAATGTGATCGATCACATGGTTGAGGCTGACCGGGTCCGACAGCAGTTCGTAGTGGTCTTCGGCGTAGGTCAGAATCGGCAGCACACCGATCTGATGCACCAGCCCGCCGAGGGCCGCCTGATCGGGTTTGAGCTGCGTGTAGCGGCGGCACAGCGCGTAACTGACCCCGGCAATTTCCAGGCTCTTGCGCCAGACTTCGCGCATCTTCTGCTCGACCACTTCGGAGCGGGCGTGGAAGATCTGCTCCATCACCAGACCGATCGCCAGATTGCTGCTGTAGTTGATGCCCAGCCGGGTGATGGCCGTGTGCAGGTCGGTAACTTCCTGCGCGGCGCGCAGCAGCGGGCTGTTGACCACTTTGATCAGGCGCGCCGACAGCGCCGTGTCACGGCCGATCACTTTGCTCAGGTCGCTGACGCTGATTTCCGGGTCTTCAGCGGCCTTGCGAATCTGCAGGGCCACTTCCGGCAACGTGGGCAGAACCAGGTCATCGTTATCGATGGCCTCAACCAAATCCTGTTGGACTTTTTCCGCCAGTTCGCTCATTTAAACTCTCTAGGGTGTTGCAACAAATGCTGCGATCAGCGCTGGATTTCGCGGTCGCGATCCAGTTCGTAAGGCAGGTCGAGCAGATGCAGCGCGGGACCTTCGAGGGTGCCCAGATGCAAATCACCGGCTTCGGCAGCTTCGGCCTGCAGCACCGCCAGGAGTTCAATGTTTTGCCCGGTCTTGGCGGCCAGCACCACTTCGCCGACGGAGCTGTTGTGGCTCGGCGCAAACAGTTGTGTGCCAGGCTCTGGCAAATCAGCGGCGTCCAGGCTCAGGCGATACAAACGACGCTTGAGTTTGCCCAGGTACTGCATGCGCGCGACGATTTCCTGGCCGGTGTAGCAACCCTTCTTGAAACTCACACCGCCGACGGCTTGCAGATTGAGCATCTGCGGGATGAACAGCTCGCGGGTGCTCGGCATGACCTGGCCGATACCGGCGCGGATCTGACCCAGCAACCATTGATTCAGCTCGGCTTCAGGCAGGGCGGCGGACAATTTGGCTTTGATCGCGTCAGCCTGATCGACCGGTGCCCAGAGTTCGGCGCGATCGGGCGAGACGCGAATCGCGATCAGGCTTTCATTACGCACGAGGCTGTCGGTTTCTGCCGGCAAGTCCAGACCGAGGCTGGTCAAGGCGTTATCGCCATGCTCCAGACCAAAGCGTACCCAAGCGGCACTTTCGTCGGTCAGTTTTGATTTGGAGAACACCGCGTACTTTTTCAGATCCGCCAGTTGCGGCTCGAGCAGCTCGCTGGCCATCGCCAGGACCACGCCGTCGCCTTCGAGCAGAATACGAAAGCTCGACTGCATCCGGCCCTTCTGAGTGCAGCGGGCGCCGAGGCTGGCGCGGCTGTCGCTCAGGTAATTGAGGTTGCAGGTCAACTGGCCTTGCAGGAATTTTCCGGCATCCGCGCCGCGAACCGCGAGAACGCCTTCATGAGACAGGGTGCAGAAAAAAGCAGAATCGGCCATGGGTCATCGCAGGGTAAATAGACTGGGGCACATCATAAGGGCGCGTTGGTGAAATGGGTAGTTGATAAAGGATCGGTGGTGCCCGACCAAAGCCGACTGTGCGACCTGCGTGGGGGCTGTATACTTGCCGGCAAATTTGAGGAGGGCCCCATGGTCGAACAAGTTGAACTGAATCGCCTGTTTTGGCACAGCCGTCGCGGCATGCTTGAGCTTGACGTGTTGCTGGTGCCGTTCGTGCAGGAGGTTTACGCGACGTTGAACCAGGTGGATCGCGATCTGTATGTGCGTCTGCTGACGTGCGAGGATCAGGACATGTTCGGCTGGTTCATGGAGCGCAGCGAGTCTGAAGATCCGGAATTGCAGCGCATGGTTCGCATGATCCTGGATCGTGTCCAGCCCAAGTAACACGTTCGAATGCCGCTGGCATGCCTCGCGGCAGTTGCTGGCGGCGTATCTGTTGGCCCAGGCGTTCGCACTGGGTGCTTTGTTTCTGCTTTCGATTCCACTCTGGGCCAGTCTGCTTGGGGCTTTAGGCTGCCTGCTTCATGGCGTTTGGGTGTTGCCTCGGCAGATTCTGCTGAATCATCCCAAGGCGTTTCGTGGATTGCGTCGGGACGCCGATGGTTGGCAGGTGTGGAATCAGGCGGATGGTTGGCAAGCGGCGCAGCTGCGCCCGGACAGCCTCGCGCTGCCCTTGATCGTGGTGCTGCGTTTTCGCTTGCGCGGCGAATGGCGGGTCAGATCGATCTGCGTGCCACGGGACTCGCAGGCGGCGGATCTGCACCGACGCTTGCGAGTACGGCTCAAGTTCAGCCGACGTAGGTGGGTGGCACCAGAATAGTGTCGAGTGCATCGGGCAGCATGTCCGGGTAGTCGAGGGTGTAATGCAGGCCGCGACTTTCCTTGCGCTCCATGGCTGAGCAGATCATCAGTTCGGCGACTTGCGCCAGATTGCGCAACTCGATCAGATCGCGGCTGACTTTATAGTTGCTGTAGAACTCGTCGATCTCGTCCAGCAGCAGACGCACGCGGTGTTGCGCCCGTTGCAGGCGCTTGTTGGTGCGCACGATGCCGACGTAGTCCCACATGAATCGCCGCAGTTCATCCCAGTTGTGCGCGATGATCACGTCTTCGTCCGAGTCGGTCACCTGACTGGCGTCCCACGCGGGCAGGGCGCTTGGCGCGGCGACATCGTCCAGCTGCGCGAGGATGTCCGCCGCCGCCGAACGGGCATAGACAAAGCATTCCAGCAGCGAGTTGCTGGCCATGCGGTTGGCGCCGTGCAGGCCGGTGAAGCTGGTTTCGCCAATCGCGTACAAGCCCGGCACGTCGGTGCGACCTTGTTGATCGACCATCACACCACCGCAGGTGTAGTGCGCGGCGGGTACGACCGGAATAGGTTGTTTGGTGATGTCGATGCCAAAACCGAGGCAGCGCTCATAAACAGTGGGGAAGTGAGTCTTGATGAAGTCTTCGGGCTTGTGGCTGATGTCGAGATAGACGCAGTCGACACCCAGACGCTTCATTTCATGGTCGATGGCCCGGGCGACGATGTCGCGCGGTGCCAGTTCGGCGCGCTTGTCGAAGCGATACATGAAGCGTTCGCCGTTCGGCAGCTTCAGGTGTGCGCCTTCACCGCGCAGAGCTTCAGTAATAAGGAAGCTTTTCGCTTGTGGGTGGTACAGGCAGGTCGGGTGGAACTGGTTGAATTCCAGGTTCGCCACCCGACACCCGGAGCGCCAGGCCATGGCGATGCCATCACCGCAGGCGCCGTCGGGATTGCTGGTATAGAGATAGACCTTGGCTGCGCCGCCCGAAGCCAGAATCACGAAGCGTGCGCCGTAGGTGTCGACTTCGCCGGTTTTGCGGTTGAGTACGTAGGCGCCGAGGCAGCGCTCGCCTTCCATGCCTAAACGGCGTTCTGTAATCAGATCAACGGCAACCCGCTGCTCCAGCAATTCGATATTCGAACGCTCTTTGGCCTGAGTCAGCAAAGTTTTGAAGATTGCGGCACCGGTAGCATCGGCCGCATGGATGATGCGACGGTGGCTGTGACCGCCTTCGCGGGTCAGATGGAATTCGAATCCGCCATCTTCAGTGCCGGATTGATCGTCGCGGGTGAACGGAACACCTTGGTCGATCAGCCACTGAATGGCTTCGCGGCTGTGCTCCACGGTGAAACGCACGGCGTCTTCATGGCACAGACCACCGCCGGCGTTCAGGGTGTCCTCTACATGGGATTCGACAGTATCAGTGTCATCAAGCACGGCGGCGACGCCACCCTGGGCCCAGAAAGTCGAACCATTGGCGAGATCGCCTTTGCTCAAAACGGCAATGCGCAAATGACCCGGCAGGGTCAGCGCGAGACTCAAACCGGCAGCACCGCTGCCAATGACCAGAACATCGTGTTGGAATTGTTGGCTCATTACAGGATTCCGCTCAAAGCGACCCGGGTCGGGGGGTGGCGCAAGACAGCTGGATCGGCGAGTCAAGACAGCCACACAGCCCACTAGTATATAGAGGGGGGGGACGGCACAATAGCCGAGCCGATATGGCATTGTGAAACTACTGTGACGGAAAAAACCGGGTGCTTCGTCGGAAGTTTTTTTCACCCTTTTGGGAAGAACACGACTGTATCGGCGCTGAAACAGGATTTTTCTGCTCAGGGTTGCCCAATGTCCGGGCGGTGCGGCTATAAATAATTGGAACTTTTGCCAAAGGCCCAAGATCAATAGTCGGTGCCAGAAACAAGGGACGTGTCGGCTTCAGTGCGGAATCTGCGGTTGGATTCCTGCCCGGCGAAACCGATAACAAGATTATTCGCGCAGCCGGTTTATCCCGCGCTGCGTTTTTCGTGCGTGCCAAATCAGAGCTCGCAGGAAACTTGCCTGGAGGGGGAGAACTTTTGCGAAAAGCCCGAGTCTATGTTTGCAAGTCTGGTCGTTTAGTTATGCAAGTCTCCTTCGGGCTTATCGAGGAGTGTTCATGCTAACCCAGGAAGAGGATCAGCAGCTGGTCGAGCGCGTTCAACGCGGCGACAAGCGAGCTTTCGATCTGTTGGTGCTGAAGTATCAGCACAAGATTCTCGGGTTGATCGTGCGTTTTGTGCACGACACCCATGAAGCCCAGGACGTGGCTCAGGAAGCCTTTATCAAGGCGTATCGAGCACTTGGAAACTTTCGCGGCGACAGTGCGTTTTATACGTGGCTGTACCGTATTGCCATTAACACGGCGAAGAATTACCTGGTTTCACGCGGCCGCCGGCCGCCGGATAGCGATGTAAGTTCCGAAGACGCAGAGTTCTACGATGGCGATCATGGCCTCAAGGATCTCGAGTCCCCAGAACGTGCACTGCTGCGGGATGAGATCGAAGGCACCGTCCATCGAACCATTCAGCAACTGCCAGAGGATTTGCGTACGGCTTTAACTTTACGTGAATTCGATGGTCTGAGTTACGAGGACATTGCGAGCGTCATGCAATGTCCGGTGGGTACCGTGCGCTCCCGGATTTTCCGCGCCCGGGAGGCCATCGATAAAGCCCTGCAGCCGTTGTTGCAGGAAAACTGAGACAGCGGCGACAGCCAAGAGAGGAACGCCATGAGTCGTGAAGCCCTGCAGGAATCGCTGTCCGCAGTGATGGATAACGAAGCGGACGAACTGGAATTGCGTCGAGTGCTCAATGCACTGGACGATGTTGATACCCGTGAGACCTGGGCTCGTTACCAGATCGCTCGGGCAGCAATGCACAAGGATCTGCTGCTTCCACGTCTGGATATCGCTGCGGCAGTGTCTGCTGCACTGGAAGACGAAACGGCTCCGGCCAAAGTATCTCGCAGCCCATGGCGCAACCTCGGCCGTCTGGCTGTTGCGGCCTCGGTGACTGTTGCCGTTCTGGCCGGTGTTCGCCTGTACAACCAGGACGAAATCGCTGGTGTAGAGCTGGCTCAGCAGTCCAATCAGCCAACCCTGGCGACCCCACAGGTCAAAGGTCCGGCTGTTCTGGCAGGCTATAGTGAGAGTTCGGAAGCCACTGGCCCGATGGCTAACGGCGTACTGCAAGGTCAGCCAGGCTGGCACGATCAGCGTCTGCCAGGTTATCTGCGCCAGCACGCTCAACAGGCTGCACTGAAAGGCACTGAAAGCGCACTGCCATACGCACGTGCAGCAAGTCTGGAAAACCGTTAAGGAGGATCATGCGCGCCATACCTCTACTTTCGCTTCTGCTCAGTGGCTGGTTCATTGTTCCAGCCCATGCTGATGAGGCCCAGGACTGGTTGACCCGTCTGGGCCAGGCCGAGCAGCAGCAAAGCTTTCACGGCACATTCGTATACGAGCGTAACGGTAGCTTTTCTACCCATAACATCTGGCATCGCGTCCAGAATGGCCAGGTCCGCGAGCGTTTACTCCAGCTCGACGGTTCGGCACAGGAAGTCGTGCGCATTGATGGGCATACTCAATGCGTCAGCGGCACCCTGATAGCCGGACTGGGGGATTCTCCCAACTCAGCCGCTCGTCCTCTCGATCCGCAAAAGCTGAAAAACTGGTATGACCTTGCCGTCATCGGCAAATCACGCGTGGCTGGGCGTGACGCAGTGATCGTATCGCTGACGCCTCGCGATCAGCATCGTTACGGTTTTGAGTTGCATCTGGACAAGAAAACCGGCTTGCCGTTGAAGTCGTTGTTGCTGAACGACAAAGGGCAGCTGCTCGAACGCTTCCAGTTCACCAGTCTGGATACTGATGAAGTCCCTTCGGACAAAGACTTGCAGGCCGACGCAGACTGTAAAGCGATTACGCTCGACAGCGACAAGGCTTCGGCCGTCAAGACTGCTCAGGTATGGCATTCGGACTGGCTGCCACCAGGTTTCGAACTGACCAGCAGCACCTCGCACAAAGATCCGGAAACCAAGACTCAGGTCAACAGCTTGCTTTATGACGACGGTCTGGCGCGTTTTTCGGTTTTCCTTGAGCCATTGAACGGCGCAACCGTCACTGACACGCGGACTCAACTGGGCCCGACCGTTGCCGTTTCCCGGCGCCTGACCACGCCAGAAGGCGAAATGATGGTGACAGTGGTCGGCGAAATTCCGATTGGCACCGCCGAACGAATTGCTCTGTCGATGCGTAACACTGATGGCGCTGCAACCAGCAAGCAGTGAGCTGATTTCAGTCATTACCACTTCTTCGTTGAGACGTAGATGAAATGTTTGCTGAGCATTTTCATTTGCAAATACCCTGAAAATTTTTTATAGGTCAGAGCCTCACGGCTCTGGCCTTGTTTGTTGTTGCCGGAACAAAAATGCCGGTCGGTGGTTTCCGGTGTTCCTTGCTCCATATCGCTTAACCCTGCTCGTCGTAACGGGAGCTGTATGTCGATACCAAGTTTGAAATCCTGTCTTTCCATTTTCGCCACTGTGCTGTTGCTCGGTCAGGCGGTGCCTGCTGCGCAAGCGGCCGATCTGCCTGACTTCACCCAATTGGTCGAACAAGCTTCGCCAGCCGTGGTGAACATCAGTACCACGCAGAAGCTGCCGGACCGTAAAGTGAACCAGCAGATGCCTGATCTGGAAGGTCTGCCGCCGATGCTGCGCGAGTTCTTCGAACGTGGCATGCCGCCTCAGCAGCGTTCGCCGGGCGGTGGTGGTCGTCAGCGTGAAGCGCAGTCGCTGGGCTCAGGCTTCATCATCTCTCCGGATGGCTACATCCTGACCAACAACCACGTGATTGCCGATGCCGACGAAATCCTCGTGCGCCTCGCCGATCGCAGTGAAATGAAAGCCAAACTGATCGGCACCGACCCACGTTCCGACGTTGCCCTGCTGAAAATCGAAGGCAAAGACCTGCCCGTGCTCAAACTCGGTAAATCCCAGGACCTGAAAGCCGGTCAGTGGGTTGTCGCGATCGGTTCGCCGTTCGGCTTTGATCACACCGTGACCCAAGGCATCGTCAGTGCCGTCGGCCGTAGCCTGCCGAACGAAAACTATGTGCCGTTCATTCAGACCGACGTGCCAATCAATCCGGGCAACTCCGGTGGTCCGCTGTTCAACCTGAACGGCGAAGTGGTCGGCATCAACTCGCAGATCTATACCCGCTCCGGCGGCTTCATGGGCGTGTCGTTTGCGATTCCGATCGACGTGGCGATGGACGTTTCCAATCAGCTGAAGAGCGGCGGCAAAGTCAGCCGTGGCTGGTTGGGTGTGGTCATCCAGGAAGTGAACAAGGATCTGGCCGAGTCGTTCGGTCTGGATAAACCGGCCGGCGCGCTGGTTGCCCAGATTCAGGATGACGGCCCGGCAGCCAAGGGCGGCCTGCAAGTCGGCGACGTGATCCTGAGCATGAACGGTCAGCCGATCGTCATGTCTGCTGACCTGCCGCATCTGGTCGGTGCACTGAAAGCTGGCGCCAAAGCCAATCTGGAAGTGATTCGTGAAGGCAAGCGCAAGAACGTCGAGCTGACCGTCGGTGCGATACCTGACGAAGACAAAGAGCTTGATGCACTGCCGAAGTCCGGCGCTGAAAGTACCAGCAACCGCCTCGGTGTTTCAGTGGGCGAGCTGACCGCCGAGCAGAAGAAAACCTACGACCTCAAAGGGGGGGTGGTGATCAAGGAAGTGCAGGACGGTCCTGCGGCCCTGATCGGTCTGCAGCCAGGTGACGTGATTACGCACCTGAACAACCAGGCCATCGGTTCCGCCAAGGAATTCGGCGAGATCGCCAAAGCGCTGCCGAAGAATCGTTCGGTGTCGATGCGCGTTCTGCGTCAAGGTCGCGCCAGCTTCATCACCTTCAAGCTGGCTGAATAATCCAGCGGCAGGGTAAAAAAGAAACCGCCTCGGAAGAGGCGGTTTTTTTATGCCTGAAGCTTTTGTCCCGGCGGGTAACGATCAGCCCATCATGTCCTTGATCATGCGCTCCTGCTCCATCATCTCGCGCTGACGGGCATCGATGCGTGAAGACAGCGGGAAGTTGCTGCCAGCCTTGCGCTTGGCAAAGTCCAACTGCTGGATCGCCTGGCGATAATCGCCAACCAGTGCGAAGTACTCCGCGCGCGCCTGGTGCAGGCCAATGATGTTGCCCGACAAGCCACGGGTTTCGGCGACTTGATACCAGACATCCGGATCATCCGGACGTGACTTGAGCAATGCTTCCAGTGCTTTCTCGGCATCAGGTGCGCGATTCTGTTTGAGCAACAGATCCACCCGAACCTGATTCAACGGATAGTTGCCGGGATATTGCGTAAGCATCCGGTCAACCCGCGATTGCGCATCCGGCAGGCGATTGTTGGTGATGTCCAGATCGACCTGGGCAAGGTTGTAGATGATTTCGTTCGGCGAGGTCGCCAGCAATTGCTTCAGATTCTCGCGCGCCTCATTCAATTGGCCGCCCTTGATCTGTGCAATCGCCAGACCGTAGCGCGCCACATCGTTTTTCGGGTTCTCGTCCAGTTGCGCACGGAAACGCTTGGCACCCAGGCCCGGGGTTTCTTCGTAGATCAGCTGCACGCGGGTGCGGATCAACTGATAGCGTTTGGAATCTTCGATTCCGCCTGGCTTGGCCTGTTCGGCACGGTTGCGGGTATCGGCGATACGCGATTCGGTGACCGGGTGAGTCAGCAGGAATTCCGGGGGCTTGGCGTCGAAACGGTATTGACGCATCAGACGCTCGAACATGGTCGGCATCGAGCGCGGGTCATATCCGGCCTTTTCCAGATTGAGGATACCGATGCGGTCGGCTTCCTGTTCGTTCTGACGGGAAAAGGTCCGTTGCGATTGAATCGCCGCTGCCTGTGTACCGGCAATTGTTGCGATGCCAGCGTCACCGCCACCGGCCGCCGCAATGACGATGCCGGCCAGCAGCGCGGCCATCATCGGCACCTGCATCCGCTGCGAAGCCTCGACGCCGCGCGCGAAGTGACGTTGCGACAAATGCGCCAATTCGTGTGCGAGAACCGAGGCATATTCACCCTCGGTCTGCGCATTGAGGAACAAACCGCCGTTGACCCCGACCACGCCGCCCGGCGCAGCGAAGGCGTTGAGCTGCGGGCTGTTGATCAGAATGAATTCAAGGCGTCGGTCCGTCACCTGGCTGGTCTCAACCAGCTTGTACACGCTGGATTCGACGTAGTCCTTGAGCTGCGGATCATTAAGTTGTGAGACCTGACTGCGCAACATCGCCAGCCAGGCACGACCGAGCTGATATTCCTGTTGCGGCGAGACAATGGCAGAACTGGCGTCGCCGAGTGACGGCAGATCGTCGGCAAAGCCTGGTGAGGCGAGCAGGCAAGCGAGCGTCAGCAGGGTAGGGCGCAGAAAAGTCATGCACAAAGCCTTAGAAGACAAAGACCTTACTGTAGCCGGACACCGGAGCTGCGACCAGATATTCTAGACAGCTCGACGACCCGAACCGGAGTGACGCAATGACTGACGCTGTAGCCCATGACGTGGAACTGGACGCCAGTGGCCTGAATTGTCCGTTGCCGTTGCTCAAGGCAAAAATGGAACTCAACAAACTCCAAAGTGGCGCCGTCCTCAAGGTGATCGCCACGGATGCTGGCTCGCAGCGCGACTTTCGCACCTTTGCCAGATTGGCCGGTCATACGCTGCTGCGTGAAGAAGACGAAGCAGGCGTTTACCGTTACTGGTTGAAAAAGGCCTGAACCCACAGCGTAAAAGACCTAAGGATTATTGATGTTCAAAGTGTTACGCGACTGGATTCAGCGCTATTTCTCCGATGAAGAAGCCGTGGTGCTGGCGGTGCTGCTGTTTCTCGCCTTCACCGCGGTGCTCACCCTCGGCGGCATGCTCGCGCCGGTGCTGGCAGGGATGGTGCTGGCGTATCTGATGCAAGGCCTGGTGGTCACGCTGGAGCGCCTGCGCGTGCCGGGTGGCGTGGCGGTCGGCTTGGTGTTTGCGCTGTTCATGGGCGTACTGATGGTGTTCATCGTCGTGGTCGTGCCGTTGCTTTGGCATCAATTGATTACCTTGTTCAATGAGCTGCCGGGCATGCTCGCCAAGTGGCAATCGCTGCTGTTATTGCTGCCGGAGCGCTATCCGCATCTGGTGTCCGACGAGCAAGTGTTGCAGGCGATCGAGGCGGCGCGCGGCGAGATTGGCAAGTTTGGCCAATGGGCGCTGACATTCTCATTGTCGAGTCTGCCGCTGCTGGTGAACATCATGATCTATCTGGTACTGGTGCCGATTCTGGTGTTCTTCTTCCTCAAGGACCGGGCCATGATCGGCGAATGGGTGCGTGGCTACTTGCCGCGTGAACGTGCGTTGATCACCCGGGTTGCGCAGGAAATGAACCGGCAGATCGCGAATTATATTCGCGGCAAAGTCATCGAAATCGTGATTTGCGGCGGCGTGACCTACATCGCTTTCGTGGCGCTCGGTCTCAACTACGCGGCACTGCTGGCGTTGCTGGTCGGTGTGTCGGTGGTGGTGCCGTACGTTGGCGCGGTGGTGGTGACCGTGCCGGTGCTGTTGATCGCGCTGTTCCAGTGGGGCTGGAGCGATCAGTTCATCTATTTGATGGCGGTGTACGGGATCATCCAGACGCTGGATGGCAACGTGCTGGTGCCGTTGCTGTTCTCGGAGGCGGTCAATCTGCATCCGGTGGCGATTATCTGCGCGGTGCTGTTGTTTGGCGGGTTGTGGGGATTCTGGGGGGTGTTCTTTGCGATCCCGCTGGCAACGCTGTTCAAGGCGGTGCTGGATGCATGGCCGCGCAAGGAGCCGGCGGTGGCTCCGCTGCTGTAACGATTGATCCAGATTTTGTAGAAAGGCTATTCGCGAGCAGGCTCGCTCCCACATTGGATCTGTGGCGTTCACAAGTCCAATGTGGGAGCGAGCTTGCTCGCGAAGGCGTCAATGAGGGCGACGCAAAACCATCAGGCTTTATTCAGATCCTGAGCAGCAGCCAGCACTGCATCCACATGCCCCGGCACTTTCACACCACGCCACTCCTGACGCAGCACACCGTCCTTATCAATCAGGAAAGTGCTGCGATCAACGCCCAGGTATTCCTTGCCGTACAGCTTCTTCAGCTTGATCACGTCGAACAGCTGGCAGACAGCCTCGTCCTTGTCGCTGATCAGCTCGAACGGAAACTCCTGCTTGCACTTGAAGTTCTCGTGGGACTTCAGGCTGTCGCGGGAGATTCCGAAAATCTCGGTGTTGGCAGCCTGGAACGCTGCGTACTGGTCACGAAAGCCCTGACCTTCAGTGGTGCAGCCCGGCGTGCTGTCCTTCGGGTAGAAGTAGATCACCACTTGCTTGCCCTTCAGGGCGGACAGGCTGACAGTCTGCCCGCTGGTGGCAGGTGCTTCGAAATCGGCAACCGGTTGGTCGATGACAACGGCCATGAAAGCTTCCTTACATTGGGTTCTGTGGGCGCCAGGGTTCGATCAGTGCGTCCAGGTTCATCGCATCGGAGAAGTCGAGGAACTGGTCGCGCAGCCAACTGATCTGGGTGCCGGCCGGCAGGGTCACGGTGAACGTGGCGTTGAGCATGGTGCCGCCGGTTTGCGGCGCCTGATAAGTGTCACAGGTCAGGTTTTCCAGCTCGACGTTGTGATCCATGAAGAACTGGCACAGCTCATTGATGATGTCCGGGCGATACGCCGAACTGACGTAAGCCACGTATGGTAGAGCTTGCGGACGATTTTCCAGCGGCGCGCTGCGCACCACATTGGCGGTAAAGGCGTGTTTTTTGGCCAGGCCCGGCAGGCTGCCTTCCAGGCGAGCGAGAGCGTCCCAGCTGCCGGAGATCTCGAGGATCAGCGCACTGCACTCGCCGTGGCGGGTCAGGCGCGAAGTAACCACGGCGCAGCGATTTTCATGGCTGGCGCGGCACAGGACGTTAGTCAGCTCCATGGGGTTGGCGCCAAGGGCACTGATGACAAGGAATTGTTCGCGAACTGTGGGGGTGGACATGCAGCATTCCTAAAGCGATGAGCGGTCGGTAGGTTTACGCGCGTTGGCTGCCGGGGAATGCCTGTTCTGGGCGTCCGTACTAAAAGACCCGGCAAGCGCTCGCGGCTCGCTCCACTATAGCGGGAGCGCGTCGATGCGACGCAGGAACGGGGTCTGGGAGGCCGTAAAGGAAGGCTGAAACCCGGCGTACAAGCTGATCAGTACCGATCAAAGTCTGAAGGGTAGCGAAAAGCAGCGCCAAGGGGAATGGCAGCAGCGCAGTACTTCGCTTGTGCAAGCATCTTGGCGCCAGTACCATTACCGCTCTCTTTTTCCGGCAGGAGCGGTTTCATGATTGCGGGCAGTATGGTGGCACTGGTCACTCCCATGGATGCACAAGGGCGTCTTGACTGGGACAGCCTCAGCAAACTCGTGGACTTCCATCTCAAGAACGGCACCCATGCCATTGTCGCGGTCGGTACTACCGGCGAGTCGGCAACCCTTGATGTAGAAGAACACATCGCCGTCATCAAAGCCGTGGTCAAACAGGTTGCCGGGCGCATTCCGGTCATCGCCGGCACTGGCGCCAACTCGACCCGTGAAGCCGTCGAGCTGACCCGCAACGCCAAAGAAGCCGGCGCCGATGCTTGCCTGCTGGTCGTGCCGTATTACAACAAACCGACTCAGGAAGGTTTGTACCAGCACTTCAAGTACATCGCTGAAGCGGTCGACATTCCACAGATTCTCTACAACGTTCCTGGCCGCACGTCGTGCGACATGCAGGCCGAGACCGTGATTCGCCTGTCCACCGTGCCGAACATCATCGGTATCAAGGAAGCCACTGGCGACTTGAAGCGCGCCAAGGCGATCATCGATGGTGTGAGCAAGGATTTCATCGTGCTGTCCGGCGATGATCCGACCGCCGTTGAACTGATCCTGCTGGGCGGTAAAGGCAACATCTCTGTTACCGCCAACGTCGCGCCGCGCGAAATGGCTGATCTGTGCGAGGCCGCGCTGAAAGGCGACGCCGACACTGCACGGGCGATCAACGAAAAACTGATGCCGCTGCACAAAGACCTGTTCATCGAAGCCAACCCGATTCCGGTGAAGTGGGCTTTGGTTGAAATGGGCCTGATGCACGAAGGCATCCGCCTGCCACTGACCTGGCTGAGCACACCTTGTCATGAAACGCTTCGCACGGCCCTGCGCCAGTGCAGCGTCCTGGTTTAATTGAGGAAGTACAACGCATGAAGCGAATGGCCGGACTTTCCGCACTTGCCTTGATTATCTCCAGCACCAGTGGCTGCGGATGGGTCTGGGGGCCGGAAGGTTATTTCCGCGACCGTGGTAGCGATTACCTGCAAGCGCAACAGACTGCACCGATGCAACTGCCGCCGGAAGTCAGCACTTCCAAGCGCCTGGATCCGCTGTTGCCGATCCCGCGTAACGTTGCTGATGACACCGCCAAGGGCGAATACATTGTTCCGCGTCCTCAGCCGCTGTCGGCCGTTGCCGATGCCAGCGATTACTCGCTGCAGAAGAGCGGTGATTCGCGTTGGGTCGTGGCCCAGCATCCACCGGCCGAAGTCTGGCCAGTGGCGGTGCAGTTCTTCCAGGACAACGGTTTCCGTCTGGATGAACAGCGGCCGCAAACCGGCGAATTCACCACCACCTGGCAGCATTCCGATGAACTGTCCGCGTCCATGGCCAAGCGCCTGAGCGCAGCCGGCATTGCCAGCGACAGCGAAACCCGTGTGCGTGTTCGCATCGAGCCGGGCGTGCAGCGCAACACCAGTGAAATCTACGTGGTCAGCGCCGAGCGTCCTGCCGGCAGCACTGCCGACGTCGCCTTCACCAACCGTTCGGTCAACACTGGCCTGGACGCAGCGCTGGTCGACGACATGCTTGCAAGCATGAGCCGGATCTCCGAGAAGGGCGGTTCGGTGTCGATGCTGGCTTCGCGTGATTTCGATACCCCGAGCCGTGTCAGCCTCAGTGAAGACGGCAGCGGTAACCCTGTGTTGAACGTCGGTACCGATCTGGACCGTGCCTGGTCGAGCGTTGGCCGTGCACTGGAGCAAGGCGAATGGCGCGTTGAAGACATCAACCGCAGCCTGGGCCTGTACTACATCAACCTGGCCGAGAAAGCCGAGAAGAAAGACGACAAGCCTGGTTTCTTCAGCAGCCTGTTCGGCAGTGCGCCGAGCAAGGAAGAAGTTGAAGCCCGTGCCGAGCGTTATCAGGTTCGCCTGAGCAAGGTTGGCGAGAACATTCAGGTGACCGTCGAGAAAAACATCAACACCGTCGCGCCGGCTGAAGTGGCACGCAAAGTGTTGAGCGTGATTCAGGACAACCTGGGCTGATCAACCATGCGTTTTGCCGTTCTCGGCAGCGGTAGCCAAGGGAACGGCACGCTGATCGCCAGTGCTGATACGTATGTGCTGGTGGATTGTGGTTTTTCTCTGCGGGAAACCGAAAAACGCCTGTTGCGCCTGGGTGTGAACCCGGCGCAACTGAGCGCGATACTCGTAACCCACGAACATGCCGACCACGTGCATGGCGTGGGTTTGCTGTCTCGGCGCTACAATCTACCGGTCTACCTCAGTCGCGGCACACTGCGCGGGATGCGCAAACCGATTGAACCCGCAGGCTTTCTGGCCGGCGGCGAGCAACTGCAGATCGGTGCACTGAACATCGGGGTCATTGCCGTGGCCCATGATGCGCAGGAACCGACCCAGTATGTCTTCAGTGATCACCAGCAGCGGCGCTTCGGCCTGCTGACCGACCTGGGGTCCTACTGCGAGCGGGTGCTGGACGGTTATCGGGATCTCGATGCGTTGATGATCGAGTCCAACCATTGTCGCGACATGCTGGCCCGTGGTCATTACCCGTACTTTCTCAAGCAGCGGGTGGGCGGCGAGCTGGGACATTTGAACAACCATCAGGCGGCATTCCTGGTGTCGGAGTTGGGCTGGCAGGGCTTGCAACACCTGGTCCTGGCCCACCTGAGCAGCAAGAACAACCTGCCGCAGCTGGCCCGGCAATGTTTTGTCGACACCCTCGGGTGCGACCCGGACTGGCTGCAACTGGCCGATCAAGATTCAGGGCTCGACTGGCGCCACATCGCCTAGCCCACCTACTTAGCAAGCGGAGCCCATCATGGAAAAACGTGAAGAACTCTACCGCGGCAAAGCCAAATCGGTTTACAAGACCGACGACGCTGACCGCTTGATCCTGCTGTTTCGCAACGACACCTCGGCGTTCGACGGCAAGCGCATCGAGCAGCTCGACCGCAAAGGCATGGTCAACAACAAGTTCAACGCCTTCATCATGCAGAAACTTGAAGCGGCCGGCATTCCGACCCAATTCGACAAGCTGCTGGCCGACAACGAAGTCCTGGTGAAGAAGCTCGACATGATCCCGGTCGAGTGCGTCGTGCGTAACTACGCCGCTGGTAGCCTGGTCAAGCGTCTGGGCGTCGAAGAAGGCCTGAAGCTCAACCCTTACACCTTCGAACTGTTTCTGAAGGACGACGCCAAGGGCGATCCGTTCATCAACGAATCCCACGTTGTGGCATTCGGCTGGGGCACCGCCGAGCAACTGGTTCGCATGAAGGAACTGTCGCTCAAGGTCAACGAAGTCCTGACCAAACTGTTCGACGACGCCGGCCTGTTGTTGGTCGACTTCAAGCTTGAGTTCGGCGTGTTCAGCGACGGCTCGATCGTCCTCGGCGACGAGTTCAGCCCGGATGGCTGCCGTCTGTGGGACAAGGACACCAAGAAGAAGATGGACAAAGACCGCTTCCGTCAGGGCCTCGGTGACGTCATCGAAGCCTACGAAGAAGTCGCCAATCGTCTGGGCGTACCGCTTTAATCGACGCAAGCATCTGATAGCACGAAGAAATTTTCGAAAGAGGGTTTGCTTTCGGTAAAAGTGTTGTTATGATGCGCGCCGTTGGAGAGATGCCAGAGTGGCCGAATGGGACGGATTCGAAATCCGTTGTACCTTCACCGGTACCTAGGGTTCGAATCCCTATCTCTCCGCCATTATTGAACAAGACGAAGCCCCCGTAATCATTGATGATTACGGGGGCTTTTTCGTTTCAGGTGTTTCACTTCGAGCGTTTACGGCGGTCCCGTCCCGCATCGGGTTTCCATCGCCATATCGGCTATAAGCTAACTTTCATGTAAACCACAGTGCTATCACCGTGCTCAGCCAGGTAGTGCTCATTTTTACAACATTTCGCAGCATCAAATCTTGGCACTCGTATTCGATACCCTCTGCTCATACGGCCTGGCGCCGAGTGCGAGGATCCTGTGGAAATGGAAGCTAGCCGGACGGCATCTCTTCGTAAACCCTCGAATCGAGGTGTACGGGCTTCTCCCGGGGCGCATTGATGGTGGCTCCACTTAGGGTGGCATCTCCGTGCTGGCAACTGCATAGAGCCGTTGGTGCCGTGGGCGTGTACCGCGACCGCGCATCAGGTTCTTCGTGCGCGCAGAACTCCTCGTGCGCCGTTTATCAGTAACGCTGGTAGGGGGGGGCGCTATTGCTGTGATTTTTTGGAATGCGACCTACTTAAATGTGATAATGCTCTACCCATGCGACTCGATAAGTCTATCAGCAGCACTCGACGTCTCTCGTTAATCACCGCAGTGGAACCTAAGTAAATGCAGAAAAACTATGTGGGCGGGATACAGGCTCTACGGTTACTTGCTTGTTTTTTTGTTCTTTTTCAGCATGTGACGTTTTTTGTCTGCGACTTTAAAGGCATAGACTACCACCCATTTTTGATGATTAATTTTGGTCGCGTGGGCGTTAGTTTGTTCTTCGTGATATCTGGCTATGTCATGGGCATGTGTCTTGATCAAGGTAGAGTGTTTCTTTGGAATCGTATTGCACGGATATATCCACCCTACTGGTTGGCCATAGTAGTCAGTTGGGTGGTTTTGGTGCCGCTTGGTGTTGATTGGGCTTTCGATATTAGATCGGTGTTGCTGTTGCCGACGTTGTTAGTAAATAGCAGCTATAAAATTCCTTACTGGACTTTGTGTTATGAGATGGCATTTTATGTGCTTGTCTTTGCGCTGGTACTAGTGAAGGCGTCACGCCAAAATATATTATGGTTCTGTGCTGCTTGGCTCTCGGTGATCATCGTCATTGATGCCTATACGGTAATTGGCGATATCGATAGTGCGCAGGTTTTTGCTTTGGTTGCTCAACCTGGCTGGGGGATTCTAGTAGCGCCTTATCCGATTTTTTTTATCGCCGGACTGGTTGCGTCGATTGGCGGGCTTGCAAGATTTGAGCGAGTTCCACCAGTCTTCTTGGTTTTTATTGCGGTTTGCACTTGGGCAGTTAGTAATAATATGAAACTACCCTCACCTGCTCCGATGTTTATTATGCAGTCATTCAGTTTTATCTGTTTGATTGCTGCTTCGAGGCAGATGGCTTTTCCTTCATTTATTACTCGATTGGGGGATTACTCATACGGTATTTATCTTGTTCATATGATAATCATCGGGGCTTTGATTGCTCTGTTTAAATCCCACGCTGTAGAAATGCGATTTTCTGGGGTTTTCGCAATTTTTATGCTGTGCTCAATTATCGGTGGCTGTGCCTTCGGTTGGTTTGAGCACAAACTTCATTCCCGTTTTGTAAAACGGTTATTTAGGCGTAAAAGTGTGCAGCCAGTCGCGATTCGTTGAATGCACAGCAGTGCTGCTCTTGTCCTCGCCTGTCGTTGACCGGCAGGCTGTGAATCCTGGTTAGGGATGACTGCTGGATTGAGTCGTCCGGTGTTGCCAATCATCGCCGGACGACTATGCGTTATGCGGCAAGCGCGTGGGGGTCGGCGGGTTGGCGTTCACATGGATCAAGCTTCGTGTCGGCCAGCCATGTCCGTGGGCACCGAACACAACCCAGGCGCCGTGCTTCTCGTTCAGTCGGTAGACATCAAACTTTTGCGCGAAGGACAGTTGAAACTGGTCGGCGGCTGGCTGGCAGTCACCTTGGATTATGTTGATTACCCCTTCCTGACTGCCTGAGTGTGAACACTGACTATTCTGTGCATTGCCTTGTCCATGCAGATGACCAAGCCAAGGAAGCGAAGACGGGGATGGCGGCGGGCAGCCAGATCTCAGGTTCGATTTTCATGAATCAATCGGAGGTCACGCAGGATGTCATCCTCGAACTGATCTGTTCCTGACAGGTGCAATCAGAGGCGCAGGGGTTCAAAGTGGCGATCAATACCTCTCTGCATTAATTAGTAATCAAATCCTCCAATTTCTTGTGCTGGTTTGATAAATTCTCCGGCTTGGTTTTGCGAGTGTGCTGCATTCGAGATGGCACAGTAGTCGATGCTTGACATCCATCTGCCAGCATCCCGTCCTGATACAATTCGTGTCCGAAAAAATACACCTGAGGGAAAAGGTAATGAACGCAACAATCACGGCTGTTATCCCGGTTATGGGGGACTACCGTCAGGTGCAACCTCTTCTCGTCAGCCTCGTGAAGGCTATGGCCACGGATTGGCCGATCAACGATACGGTTATTGATCTGCTTTTCGTTGGTGACGGCGATCATTGGGCACAAGTTGCTGATGTTGCCGGGTTACGCAAAGACCATCATGTTCGCTACGTTTCGGTAGCACAGAAGTCAACACCAGCCTGCCTGTTCAACGCAGGTGCGGAACTGGCGAAGGGTGAGTTCCTTGCATTCCTGTGGCCAGGCGTCGATGCAGTCGAGTGGTTAGCCTCGATGAATGCACTCGTGAGTAAAGTTGAGCCTGGCGATTTCCTTCTTGCGGGCGATGTTGACAAGTCGTCCGTTCGGACAGGCATACCCGGCTCCTGGCTGTGTAATCCGTCCGCAGGCATGCCGAACCTTTATCCAACGGGTTGGTTAGAGCTGAGCGATTACCTTCCAATGGCCAACTGCCTGGTGGAAAGAGCATCGTTTCTAAAGGCGGGGGGATTCTCCACCTCGGTATTGTTGCAACGTGGATTCTGGTGGGAGTTCACGCTTCGTTACGGCCGCGCTGGACGTATTCGCGCCATCGAAGGGGTGCCCTGCGCATCATCGGTCTGGTCATGGCACGAATATCCTCTTACGCACGAAGTCGTAATCTCCGGCGATCTTGTCGCACGTCGAGTGATGCGCGCTGCACTGGTCGAAAACGTCGCGCCGAGCGTGGAAGTAGATTTCGACGATGCCTTTGCGTTTTCCCAAAGTTTGAACTCGAGAACGAGAGCATGGCTGCTTAAGCAGATCAGTTGCACGTCGAGGGAATTCGACGAAATTGTCCGTAAACGCGCGCAGTCTGTACCAGAAGGAGCTCGCGAGCCTCTTCGTATCACGGTGTTGGGGGGCCCAGGCGAGCCGGCTCACAACCAGCTATGTTTCTTCAACTACTTTGCGTTGCTGGAAAAAGATCACAAGCTTACTTGGCGCACCGTGCTCGACACCGCCGCACACACGACCGACCTCGTGAACAGTGACATTGTCATTTTCAGTCGAATCAAGTCGGAAGAGGGCTGTCGTTTGATGGACTTCTGCGTCGCGACCGGCATTTCGACGATCTACATGCTTGATGATAACTGGTTCACCGTTGGCAAAGATTGGCCTGTCTATGCCGAGCTTTTTCACGAAGATTCGCCGATTGTCAAAACTTTCAGGTATTGCCTCGAGCGGGCAAGTATTGCTCTTACCTACAATCAGCTCCTCCTCGAAGACATGCGCCCGCATTCACGTACGGTAGAGTTGTTGCCGACCAACATCGAACTGTCTGAATTCAATCCGCTGCCAAGGCAAGATGGACGCAGAAAGATCGTCGGATATGTTGGCTCGCCGCGTCCCGACGACGTCGCTTTCCGGGCACTTGCAGCCGTTGCGCGCCGGCGAGACGACTTTGATGTTATGTACATGGGGGCGGCCCTGCCTGAGTGTTTCGCCGATTTGCCCGAGCATCGTTTGAAGCAAGAGTCCTATGTATTCGGATATCGCCGCTATGCGGCTATTCTCAGTGGCTATGCACCGGACGTGTTGCTGGCACCGCTCGGAGGCACTCGTTTCGACGCATCGAAATGCCCCAACAAGTTTCTGGAAATCAGTGCAGTTGGCGCGGCTGGCATCTACAGCAACGTTGAGCCTTATATCTCAGTCGTGCAGAGCGCGAAGACGGGTCTGTTCGCTTACTCTAATCAGTCTTCATGGGAAGACGCGATCGAACGGCTGCTCGACGACGACACGCTGCGCTCCGATATTCAGAAGAACGCGTACAAGAAGGTACAGGAAACGTACGCGACGGAAAATGTCTTGCCGCATTTCGAAATGCTGCTGCACCGAGCGTATGACCTACGCGGCGTGAAGCCGTCTACCGAGCGTCAGCGCGTGGCGTTTGTGTCGCATTCGCCGTATCAGGCGGGGGCTGAACGGGCGCTTGTCAACTTCGTCTGTAATCTCAATGCATCCATCGAGCCGATCGTCGTATTTCCGCTAGGCGCTGGCCCGATGCTCGATCTCGTCTTGGCAAGCGGCTTGCCTGTAATTCAGTCGGACTACGATTTCGCCGTGCCGCGAGTCGGCGACCAGTGGCATCTTCAACTCGAGGATGCTCGTCATCATGACTATGTCGGCCGATTCGGACGCGTGTTCAGGGAACTGGAACTCGACGGTGTGGTTGTCAACACCAACGTATTGCAAAGCGCGGTGTATGCAGCAGCGGTTAATTTGATCCCTGTGGTACTTCATTCACATGGCGTCATCAGTTCGCGTCTTGATACCCGCTTGTGCGCCAAGCGCTGGCCGCACGACGATGCCGAGCAGCTAGACCTGGCGAGCGGTGTAATCTGCCCTTCTCAACTAGTAGCCGATGCATATGTCGACCTGTATTTGACCCCCGGCGACAAGTTTCATGTGGTGCCCAACGGCACCGATTGTGAGTCTTGGGAACCCTTGCCAAGCGACTCACATCCTCAGCGCTTTTCGATGCTGTGCACGCTTGAACCGAACAAGAACGTACCCATGTTTTTAGAGGCGGCTCAGCAACTCATGTCCGCCGTAGCCGAGCCCATTGAATTTCATATCTATGGGGCGGGAAGCGGTGAGTATGTTGAATTTCTGAACGATTTAGTGAAAGAGAAAGCGCTGCAAAATTGTGTCTTCTTCCATTCGAAAACGGCGAATGTGAATGATGTTTACGACAGCTCACGCGCGATCATCGTCACAAGTCAACTGGAGTCATTTTCGTTTGTCACTATCGAAGCAATGAGTCGCGGTCGCCCAGTCATTTCGACACGATGTGGCGGTCCGGAAGCGATCATCGAAGATGGTAAAACGGGCTTTCTTATCAATAAGAACGACAGTGCCGCTCTAGCACGCTTAATGCTGCTCATCCATCGTGACGATGCGCTCGCACAGCGCATGGGTGCGAACGCGCGTACGGCCGTGGAGCAGCGATTCGAAATCAAGGTAATCGCCAATGCTTATTGTGAAGTGCTAACGGACATCTTCCCAACAGCATCGTTCGCGCATCTACGCGAGAAGCGTCGTGCAGCTCTGCATTTTATTGGTACTCGGCAGGCAATCGCTTGGTCGGACACTACTTTGTCGCTGAAAAATTATCCGGTTGCGGTCGCTTCGGCGTTAGATGCGCGGGGGTCGGGATGGGATCACAAAGCACTTTTCGACTACGCGGTTGGTCTGGAGGTGCAGGCTGTCAAACTCAAGCAGGATGCTGAAGTCGACAGAGTTGCGGCAGAAATGAATCGCAGGTATGCAATTTATAATGCCAACACTGCTCCGAATGCCTTCAATGGTCTTGCTGCCCGAATTTATCGCAGATTTGGGCTGGAGGATGACCTATGGGATCTGGTGGGCCATCCGTTCTCCGCCATCAAGAGATTCTGCAATGATCGCCATGAGAGAGGTGCCACCAAGCTACTGATGACGCCAGATTTGCGTGATTTTCCCTATATCGAATATGAACTTACGCCGAACCAGCCGTACCAATGCATCAGCACGCCCATACATGTGCCGGCAGCGAACGCGCAGGGCACGTTTGGTATAGAGATCGTCAATGGCGCTGGACAGATATTGCATCAAGACACCATCCTTTTGGCCGATACCAATGCAGGTCAGCCGGTCGAGTTTTATTTTGATGATCTGAAACTGCCAGTCGGGGAGGTGTGCAGGCTGCGCCTTTTCGCTCGCGATGCGGAAGTGCCAGTCTGTGCCTACGAACTCGTCACACGCCGTTTCGCAGGCCTGAAAGCGCCTGCGAGGACGCCATTCCTAGCGCTTATGTAGCCGAACCTTGTCACCAAATAGGACTGCGAACATGAACAATCTGAACGGAATTTTTCGTGGTGAGTTGATTGAGCAATTTGGGGTGCTGACCCCCGGATACGATAGTGGCGTAGTCGATTCGTATATGACGGAGCAGTTCAAGAGCCGAGCGCAAGAGTATGTCAAAACCCATTACAACTCTGATCATGTAGACGATGTAATCGGGAAAGCGTTGCGTACATTGGGCGTCGAAGCTCCGGCGGAGGCGTCAGAGTTTACGATTTTGGACGTCGGCTCGGGCGCTGGTGGATCCGTATTCACTCTGATTCGCATGTTCGGCCATCTGCCGAACGTACGTATCATTTGCTCGGATCTTTCGATGGAGATGCTTGCGCTGTTGCGGCAGGGGTTGGTTGACGTCCAATTCAAGTGCAAGATCGATGTATTGCAATTGAATGCCGAGCAACTCGATTTCCATGACGGCTCCGTAGATCTGGTGGTCGGCTATGCGATTGCACATCATCTGTATCGTCCGGATCAGATGTTCAGGCATGTCGCCCGCGTGCTCAAGCCTAACGGCCACGCAGTTTTCATGGAGCCATTCGAGAATGGCAATGTGATTCTGTCTGCGGCAATGGGCATCATTCTTGCGGACAGCCGAAAGGAGCAAATCAACCAAAACGTTCAGGAGTTCATGCGCAATATCGTAGCGGACAGAAAATCGCGAATCGGACGCGACAAGACGGCGGAGTGCTTCAGGCATCTTGACGACAAATGGATGTTCACACGCAACTATCTGCTCGAAGGTTTTCCGTCGAGTCAGGGTTCGTTGCAGATTCGTTCATTGCATCCCCCAATGAAGTTGTTTGAAAATCAGATGGCAATGTTGCTATCACTGGGGCTGTCGCTCGACAAAAGTGCGCTACCTTCGTGGGCGTGGGACGTGATTCGCACGCTCGACGACTCGATGTCTGATGATTGCAAGGAGGACGTGCTCATCGAAGGGATGGTGCTATTCACAAAGTTTTCTTGACGCCTCAAGGCGTTTGGGTCCGATATTCCATGGCAGATGATGTCTGCGATGGAGTTCGAGTTCCTACCTCTGCGCCGTGACGTAGAGAAAGCCCCGTAGATGGAAATCTACGGGGCCTTTTGTTTGTGCATGGTTGCTATCAGTCAATCGAGCAGCGATATGATGATGTTAGCTGCGCCAGCATCAGCGCATGTCAATCTCGCTGAATTTGAGGGTGAGAATTTCATCATTCAAATCATTGAATACAAGCTTGATTGCGGGCGTTTTGCTCAGCTTGCTGTTGCTTTGCTGAAAATTCAGAGTGACGCGCGTCGGGACGTTGCGGATAAGTTGGAATCTTAGCCAAGACCGATCTTCCACTTGGCCTACTCGAATCGATTCAAATTTCAGCGGCCCGCCTGATTCATCGAAAAGGCGTGTGCTTTCATCGAAACGGAAACTGCGATCCACATTCAGATTGGTCAGTTCGAATGTGCACGTAGGCAATCGACCGATATTTTCGCAGCCATCCAACTCAATACGTACGTTGTCCAAGACTTCCAACCGCTTGCCGAGCAGATTGCTCCCCTCGTTCTCGACGATTTTTGCCTGGAGTTTTGCAAATTCGAATGAGGGTTTGGCGTACTCCGTACCCAGGATAAAAAAGCCGAATGACATGCCTGCGATGATGAGGAATTGCAGGCTGCCTCTAAGAAAGGGCGTGAAATGTCGAATTTGCCATCCGATCGAAACTGCACCGAGAAACATAAATGTGCTGACCAGCAAGACCACGTTCTTCCAACTGATGAAACTAAAGCCAAATACGCTAGGGTCTGGCACTGCGTAAGTGATCAGTGCCCACATGGCGCCTAGCAGGACACCAAGTCCGGCCATGCCTCGCGTTATCAGGGAGGTCAGCTTCTGTGTCCGGGAAATGGGCGCGGATAAATCCTGAGAAGAGGTCAAAGTTACGAACTCCTTGTTTCGTAGCCTGATCATGTATCCATGAGGGTGAATGTCGGGCCGATGAGATGAAAATCCCTGGTGTGAGGGACTGGCGAATTGTGGCAGATTGCCATTATCCATCTGCGACGATCAGGGTAAAGCCGTATGTTGCTTGCGTACAGGTCTGAGGGGACGGGTTTCAGAGAATTTACGACTCTGGATGCTGCCTATATCAATAGGCAGCACGTTCATTTCTTAAATCTCCTTCACCGGCGTCTCCCCCTGCACAGCCTTGATCAACCCGATCACATGCAAACAATCCGCTTTATTCACGTACGACTCGCCACTGGCGATGGTCTCGTGGTTACCCGCCCTCAGCCGCCAGCGCCATTGTCCTTTGCCGGTGCTCGGGGTGCCTCTGGATTGCCTGTAAATCTCGAAATACATTCAGTTCGCTCCATGCGATTGATTTTGTGCGACAGCCTGTGTGGCGCATGCTCGCAAGCCTAGCGCAGAAGGTTTTTTTGGCTATCGGACATTTGTTTCCAATCGTTCGCGGATGTTTCTGAAGGGCGCGGGCTAGAGCGTGTGGATAGGCCTCTGGATTGGCCAATATGACGCCGTCTGCTCCTTGCAACGTTGTCGACGCTGCTGCTTAATACGGGACGGCTCATGGCGTCGAATATCGTTCGGCGACCGACAAACACTATAAAAAGAGCACTCCTTTGACTGAGCACGGAACGCAACAGGCGGGGCAGGTGACGTTATCGCTGGTAGTCCCCGTATTTAACGAAGAGGACAGCCTCGACACCTTTCTGCGGCGCATCAATTACGTCTTTCAGATGCAGGCGTCAATCGATCTTGAACTGGTGTTCGTCAACGACGGCAGTACCGATGCCACGCTCGAACGCCTGCTCGAACATCAGCATCAGGATGCGCGTCTGCGTATCGTCGACCTGAGCCGCAACTTCGGCAAAGAGGCGGCGCTATCCGCCGGTCTGCAGATCGCGACCGGGCAGATCGTGGTGCCGATCGATGCTGACCTGCAGGATCCTCCGGAAGTCATTCTGCAAATGATCGAGCGCTGGCGTGAAGGCTTTGAAGTGGTGCTCGGTCACCGCATCAGCCGTCGCAGCGACACCTGGGCCAAGCAGACCTCGGCTCACTGGTTCTACCGCCTGCACAACAAAATTGCCGAACAGCCTTTACCCGAAAACGTCGGCGATTTTCGCCTGATGGATCGCTGCGTGGTCGATGCCTTGCTGACGCTGCCCGAATCCCGGCGCTTCATGAAAGGCCTGTTCGCCTGGGTCGGCTTTCGTACTACCCACATCGATTACGAGCGCCCGGAGCGCGCAGCGGGGCAGAGCAAGTTCAATGGCTGGCGGCTGTGGAATTTCGCGCTGGAGGGCATCACCAGTTTCAGTACCGAGCCGCTGCGAGTCTGGACATACGTAGGCGCTCTGGTGTCGCTGGTGTCTTTTGCCTTCGCCATTTTCATTGTCGTGCGCACCTTGATTCATGGTGTCGACTTGCCCGGTTATGCCTCGCTGATGGTGGCCGTGACCTTTCTCGGCGGACTGCAATTGATCGGCATCGGGGTGCTCGGCGAGTACCTGGGTCGCACCTATATCGAATCCAAACGCCGGCCGGTTTTTCTGGTGCGTCGCGTCTACGACCCCAAGGACTGACACATGGATCTCAAGGAAACCGACATCCTCGGCGACAGCATCGGCGAGCATTGGTATTACTGCTCGAAAGCCGCAGCCACCAGGCGAATGCTGGGCGATGCCCGCATCAGTCGAATACTCGATGTCGGCGCTGGCTCGGGATTTTTCTCCCATCATTTGCTGACGCATACCGATGCCCGCGAAGCGTGGTGCGTGGATATCAGTTATCCCGCCGACTCCAGCGCGACCACCGCCGGCAAACCGGTGCATTACCGTCGCGCAATTGAAACCATCGATGCCGATCTGGTGCTGTTGATGGACGTGCTGGAGCATGTCGATGACGACCTCGGCTTGCTCAAGATGTATGTCGATAAAGTGCCATCGGGCAGTCGCTTCCTGATGACGGTGCCGGCATTCCAGTTTCTGTGGAGCGGCCACGATGACTTTCTTGAACACAAACGGCGCTACACCCTGGCGCAGTTCGAGACACTGGCGCGCGATGCCGGTTTGACGGTGCAGCGCGGTGCCTATTATTTCGGTGCGGTGTTCCCGATTGCGGCGGCGTTGCGATTGTTGCCGCAAAGCGCCCAAACCCAGCCGGCGCGTTCGCAACTCAAACGCCATCATCCGTTGGTGAACGGCGTGCTCAAGACCTTGTGCAGCCTTGAATTGCCGTTGATGGGCATGAACCGTCTCGCCGGTTTGAGTGTTTTTGTGTTGGCGCAAAAGCCGTGACTTCAGGCGAAAAATCAGCGCTGATTCAGCGCGGTTTGCGCTTCGCCGTGACCGGTCTGTTCGTCACCGCGCTGCATGCGTTGGTGGCGGTGCTGTTCATCAACTTCATCGCCGCGCAACCGCCGCTTGCCAATGGTGTGGCGTTTGCGGTGGCAACGGTGGTGTCCTACGTAATCAACACCACCTGGAGTTTTTCTGCCCGTCTGCACGGGCGAACGCTGCGGCGCTTTCTGCTGGTTTCCACGGGTGGTTTTTTCCTCGCGATGTTCGTTGCCTGGGCGGCGCAGATTGCCGGGTTGCCTTACTTGCTGGGCATCGTCGCGGTAGCGCTGACGATTCCGGCATTCACCTTTGTCTTGCACAATTTCTGGACGTATCGATGAAGGATTCAGCAAAGCATCCGGCGTTGGGCGTTTTGCCCTTGTTGCTCGGCGTGTTGGCGTTCTTCTGCGTGATCGGGCCACAAGCGCTGGATCCGCAAAATATTGCCTGGCTGGAGCAGGGCGACCCGGCGACGCATTATCTGGGGTGGGCGTATTTCCGGCATTCCCCGTGGACCTTTCCGCTCGGGCTCAACCCGTTCTATGGTCTGGAATTGGGCAGCTCGATCATTTTTTCCGACTCCAATCCGCTGCTGGCGCTGCTGTTCAAACCGTTCAATGCCTGGTTGCCGGCGACCTTCCAGTACTTCGGTCTGTGGCTGTTGGCGTGTTTCGTTCTGCAAGCCTGGTTTGCCTGGAAGCTGCTGGGGCTGATAACAACGAATCCGCTGGTACGGCTGTTGGGAACAGGATTACTGGTGTTTTCGCCGCCAATGTTTCTGCGCATGGGCGGCCACCTTTCACTGGCCGGGCATTTTCTGATTCTTGCCGCGTTGTACCTGGCGTTGTTGCCGAAGCTGCATCGACGGCGCCTGGCCTGGGGCACGTTGTTGGCTGTGACGGCGATGGTGCATGCGTACCTGCTCGCAATGGTTGCGTTGATCTGGGTCGCTGATCTGCTCGGCAAGACCTTCAGCCAACAATTGACTCGGCGTCAGAGCCTGCTAGAAGGCATGTTGCTGTTCGCCGTGGTGAGCCTGTGTTGCTGGCAGACGGGTTACTTCGCCATTGCCGATGGCGTAAAGTCCGGCGGTTTCGGTTTATACCGGATGAATCTGCTGTCGCCATTCGATCCGGCAGGCTGGTCGTTGATTTTGCCGAATCTGCCAAAGGCCAGTGGCGATTACGAGGGCTTCAACTACCTGGGGTTGGGGGTGTTGTTGCTGGTGCCTGTAGCGATTATCGCCTGGCTGAGAAACCGCCAGCCGTTGCAGATCCAGTTGCGTGCGCGGCCATGGTTGCTGGCGGCGTTGATCGCGCTGTGGGTGTTCGCGTTATCGAATCAGATCGGCTTCGGTGCACAGACGTTCAGCTATCCATTGCCGAAAATTGCGATCGGCCTGGCCAATGTTTTTCGCGCCTCGGGCCGGATGTTCTGGCCGGTGTTGTATGTGCTTACCCTGCTGGTGATTTTTCTGTTGGTACGCGGTTTCCGTCCGCGTACGGTCATTGCTCTGCTGGCGTTGGCGCTGGCGATTCAGATCGTCGACACACGTAATGGCTGGATGGGGCTGCGGCAAAGCAAAATGCTCGCACCGTCCGCCGAATGGGCAACGCCGATGCGTGATCCGTTCTGGGCAAATGCAGCGGCGCATTACCCGAAAATCCGCAGCCTGATGCCGCAGAATCAGTCTGAACGCTGGCAGGATATCGCCACTTTTGCCGCCACTCATGGCATGAAAACCGACGCTGTTTATATGGGGCGGATGAGTTCGAAAGCGCTGGAGCAGGCTCGGCAAAAAACACAGCGCATGCTTGAGTCGGGGCAATACGACACTGACTCGCTGTACATCCTTGACGATTCCGTATT
Organism: Pseudomonas sp. P108; assembly: GCF_032613195.1. Taxonomy (NCBI): domain Bacteria; kingdom Pseudomonadati; phylum Pseudomonadota; class Gammaproteobacteria; order Pseudomonadales; family Pseudomonadaceae; genus Pseudomonas; species Pseudomonas sp. P108. Next base: position 1,665,607 of record NZ_CP126691.1, read on the forward strand.
GGTCGACGCCGCGAAAAACGTCGACAGTGAAACCGATCTGCTGACCAGAGTGGATGGCCTGGTGGTGCTGGCGCCGGGCTGGAAGCGCTGTTCGCAATGCTTGAGCATGCCGGATGAAGGCCGGCGAATGTCATGGCTGGCGCTGTCGCGCCCCGGTCAGGTCATGACGTTCAACCACACCACCCGGCAGCTCACCAGCGGCTGGTCGACTCCGGAAAGCTGGGGGACATGGTCGGCGGGGCAGCGGGCGCAGATTGACTTGCGGCTGACACCCGAGGCGCGCTCGATCGTCCTCGATGCCTTGGCTTTCGTTTACCCGCAACACCCGGCGCAGCGAGTGATCGTCAGTTTGAACGGTGAGCAGGTGCTGACCACGCGGCTGACGCAACTTCAGGATAATCATCTGGAAATCCCGATCCCTGCGACGATCCGCCAGCAGTTGGCGGACAACGATCGCCTGACGATCGAGCTGCAATTACCCGACGCCATCAGCCCGGAACAAATGGGATTGAACGACGATTCACGGGTCATGGGCCTGGGCTTGAAGCACTTGACGGTGAACTGACGCACTGTGGCGATGGACGCCGGGGCCTGCGCCTTTCTACACTGCCGGTATTCCGGGGGGCAGGGGGCAATGGATGAACCGCAATGAACTACGCAAAGCCGACATCAATCTGATGGTGGTGTTCGAGACCTTGATGCTCGAACGCAACGTGACCCGGGCCGCCGAGAAACTGTTTCTCGGCCAGCCGACCATCAGTTCGGCGCTTAACCGCTTGCGCACGATGCTTAACGATCCGCTGTTCATCCGCGTCGGTCATCGCATGGAGCCGACCGCCCGCGCCGAAGATATTTTTCGCCATCTCAAGCCGGCGCTGGATTCACTGTCGGTCGCGCTGAGCCTGACCCGCGATTTTGATCCGGCCGTCAGCACCATGACTTTCCGCATCGGCCTGTCCGATGACGTCGAATTCGGCCTGCTGCCGCCACTGTTGCGTGCGCTGCGTCAGGAAGCGCCGAACGTGGTGTTTGTCGTGCAACACGTTGATTACTGGCGCATTCCCGATCTGCTGGCGGCGGGCGACATCACGGTCGGCATCAGTCAGACCCGTGGTCTGCCGGCCAATGCCAAGCGCAAATTGCTGCGGCATATCCAGCCGAGCATTCTGCGCGCCGACGCCAGCGATACACCGCTGACGCTGGATGAATATTGCGCCCGCCCGCATGTACTGGTTTCGCACACGGCCAACGTCAGTGGTTTTGCCGATGAGTGGCTGGCGGAGCTGGGGCGCACGCGCCAAGTGGTACTGTCGGTGCCGCAATACAGTGCTTTACCAGCGCTGCTGGCCGGTACTGATCTGATCGCCAGTCTGCCGGATTACACCGCAGCGGCCATGGCCACCTCCGGGTTACTGTTCAAGGAACCGTTTCCATTCAAAACACCGACGCTGGATCTGTCGATGGTCTGGCTCAGCCATGTGGACAGCGACCCGGCCGAGCGTTGGCTGCGCTCAAGGCTGGAGCAATTCATGAGCGAACGACCACTGACTCCATCCTGAGCCATAACACCGTGTAGGAGCTGCGGCACGCTGCGATCTTTTGATCTTCAAATCTCAAGATCAAAAGATCGCAGCCTCGTTTCACTCGACAGCTCCTACAGGGATTGGTGATGAGCTGCATGTGCTATATGTACGACCTTTCTGCCAACCCACCGGGGACCTGCAATGCCACACCTGCACATGGAATACACCGCCAACCTGCCGCAGCTGAACGCCGACGTCGCATTGATCCGGCTCAACAACACCCTGGTGGGGTCCGGTCAGTTCGCGGCGGAGTTCGATATCAAAAGTCGTGCGATTAAAGTCGAGACGTTCAAGGTCGGCACCGCCATGGCCGAGCGCGCCTTCGTCTATGTGAAGCTGGCGCTGCTCAGCGGGCGTTCGCCGCAGATCAAGAAGCAGTTGTCAGAAAGCCTGTTGGCGGTCTTGCAGGACCTGTGCGAATGGCCGGCCGGCGTCGAAGTGCAGCTGTGTGTCGAGCTGGTCGATATGGATCGCGAGTCCTACAGCAAAACCGCGATTGGCGCGTAGGATTCAGGCCGCTTCGAGCTCGTTGCACACATTGACCACCTGCTCGCGCAACCACAGATTGGCGCTGTCCTGATCAACGCTCTGGCACCACTGCATGTCGAGGGTAAAACCGGGCAAGCCGTTCGGCGCTTCACAGTGATTGAACACCGCTTCATTGGTCAGCAAACGCTGAATACGGCGGGGCAGGGTGAGGATGAAATCTGTCCCGGTGATCATTTTCAGCGCGGCGCTGTAGCTGTTCGAGCGCGCGACGATCTGGCGCTTCTGCGCCTGCCGCGCCAGCCAGCCGTCGACCATGTTGGTGGTTGACGTCCACGGTGTCGGGAACACGTGCCGGCGTTCGGTGAAGGCTTGCAGGCTCAGGCGCGGTTCCAGTGGCGTGGCGCGCTTGTCGAAGACGCAGACCAGATCATCCTCCAGCAGCATCCGTGATTTCAGGTCGGTGTGATGACGGTGGAAGTTGGGGCCGAAACTGATCACCAGATCGAGGCTGCCATCGCGCAACTCATCCGCCGGCACATCGGTTTCAAACTTGTGCATGTTGACCATCACCGGCAGATCGTCGAAGTCGAAACGCTTCAACAGGCGCGGCAGAATCAACTGTTCGAAGTATTCCGGGGCGCAGATGTTGAACGTGACGGCCTGTTGGGTCGGGTCGAACGTGGGGGCGCCGGCGTGGCACAGGTTGATGCTTTCGAGGATCTTCTGCACATGGCCGTACATGCTGCTGGCCTTGTAGGTCGGACGCATGCCGGTACGGGTGTTGATGAACAGTTCGTCTTCGAAACTGGTGCGCAGTTTTTTCAGACAGTAACTGACGGTGGACTGGCTGACGAACAGGGTTTCCGACACATCGGTGACGCTGCTTTGCTCATAAACGGCGAGAAATACCATGAGGTCCTGCATGTCGAGCTTGCGTAGCAAGTTACTGTTCAGCATCCGTTCTGTCTCGCTGTGCTCCTTGCGCTGAATCCGCGCAAACGTGTGCGAATGATCCTAACGGAACGATGGTGCCAGGACAAAGCCCTGTAGGACGTTTCACGGTCAGTTGTGGGACAGAAAGTTTTAGTAACACGACGTCGCCGATCAAAGCGCGGAAAGATGGCCAGAGGCCTTTAGCTTTATCCCCGAAAGTGCCGCAGGTAATGCCGAGGATCGAAACGCCACACCATCAGCATCATCAAACCCATCACTGCCATCAGCGACCACCAGGCCCATTCGAAGCTGCCGAGTCGATCGCGGATCATTCCGGCCAACAGCGGCGAGAGGCCGGCGATCAAGTAACCAATGCCCTGCACGAAAGCAGCCAGCGCTCCGGCACGTTGCGGGTTGTCGAGGTGATCGAGCGAGACGATCAGGCTCATCGGAAACAAACCGCCAATGCCCAGCCCCAACAGGCAGGGCCACAGCAGGCTGAGATGTTGCGGGCTGAGGATCAAGCCGCAAAACCCGGCGATGATCAGCGTCAGCAGCGCCATCAGAACCGCGCGCCGATCACGGTGGCGATTGGCGATAGCGGGAACCACCAGGCCGGAAATCACCTCCAGGGCTGTCAGAAAACCTAACAGCAGCCCGGCGTTTTGTTCGCTCCAGCCTTTTTCCACGTAGTAAGGGGCGAGCCAGGCGAGCACACAGGTGTAGGACGCCGTACCCAAACCAAAGAAGATCGCCAGTAACCAGGCGCGGGAATTGGCGAAGAACGAATCCTTTCTGGCTGTCGCCATCTCCGTGGAGGGTTGCTGGCGGCGCTGGAACCACCAGAACACAAACGCGAGCAAAGCCAGAATCGCCCAGAAGGCCAGACCACTGCGCCAGCTCCCGGTTTGCACCATCACCAGCGGCGCGAGCGACGCGGCAAGTGCAGCGCCGCCCATGATCGAGGTGACGTACAAACCCATGCACAGAGCGACGTTGTCGGCGAAGCGCGATTTGATCAGCGCCGGCATCAACGCCTGAATCAGTGCTATGCCGATGCCGGCCAGCACGGCGCTTGCAATCAGTTGGGCGGCAGAGTCGATAAACAGTCGTGACAATGTCGCCAGGCCGATGATCAGCAAGGACAGCAATACCGTCCGTTGCTCACCCAGCCGTTGACTGATGCCAATGCCGAAAAACATCGCCAGCCCCATGGCCATCACCGGCAGCATGGTCAGCAGTGAAGCGACAGTGAAACTCAGCGGGATGTCACCGCGAATGGCCGACAGTAACGGACCGACTGCCGCCATCGACGGACGCAGATTGAGGGCTACGAGAATGATGGCGAGCATCAACCAGGCGGCGGGGCGAGCGGTGGCGCGAACGTTTTCCATCATCAGACCTTTGGGCGGGGCGGATGATTAGGCGCAGAGCTGTCTAGTCCGGGCAAACCAGAAAATCCTGAGCAGTATTTAAAAACTCGATACCCCGCCACTTTTGGTGGGAGCGAGCCTGCTCGCGAAAGCGGATTGTCTGTCACCGCAAATGTTGAATGTTCCGGCCTCTTCGCGAGCAGACTCGCTCCCACAATGGACTGCCGTGTTGTTTTTACTGAATAAAAGCTGAACCATTCTCAAATACTTCGCAAGTTTCATCACATCACCAAAAGCCAACTATTCGTTGGCGTCTTTTTCACAAAAAATTGATGGTTGCCTGCTTAAAGTTTGTCATGCCTTAGTTAATGAAATTTTCACAATTGAATTTTCTCTCCTTGACCAAGGATCTTCTTTTCAGGATCGCCCCTTTCTATGTTGAAGTTAAAAGCCGTGCGCCCGGAATGGGTGACGTTGATTGCCAGTGCCTTTCTTTTAATTGGCTGCAATGTTGTCCTCTGGCAGCACCTCTTCGAGATCACTGCCGCTGATGGCAAGGGCATCGCCATGCGCGTGGCGTTCGGGGTGATGATCCTCGCGGCATTCAACATCGTGCTGACGGTTCTGGCATTCCGCCCGTTGCTCAAACCACTGTTGATGCTGATATTCCTGATCAGCGCCGGGGTGGCTTACTTCATGAGTCAATATGGCGTTATGATCGATGCCGGCATGTTTCGCAACTTTGCCGAAACCAATGCAACGGAAGTGCGTGATCTACTCTCATTGAAGTTGTTTGCATATATTCTGTTGCTCGGTGTCTTGCCCTCCTGGATATTGTGGAAGTTACCGATTAATTATCGTCGCTGGCACCGTGAGTTGTTCAGTAAAGTTATTGTCAGTGTCGCCTCGGTAGCAGTAATTGGCGGCGTGGCCCTGGCCAACTATCAGGGCTTGTCTTCACTGTTTCGCAACCATCACGAAATTCGCCTGATGTTGGTGCCGAGTAATTACATCGGTGCGTCGGCCGGCTACCTGCGTGAGCAAGTGGTTTCGGCACAGCAACCGTTCGTCAAGATCGGTGAAGACGCTGAGCGCAATCCGGATGTGAAGCTTCAGCCGCGTAAATCCCTGACCGTGTTAGTGGTGGGCGAAAGCGCCCGGGCGGAGAACTTCGGCATACTCGGTTATGACCGCGACACCACACCGACACTCGACAAGGAAGCCGGGTTGATCGCCTTTACCAATGTGCACTCCTGCGGCACAGAAACCGCCGTTTCTGTGCCGTGCATGTTCTCCAACATGGGTCGCAAGGATTACGACGCGAGCAAGGCGAAAAATGAAGAAGGTCTGCTCGACGTGCTCAAACGTGCGGGTATCGACGTGATCTGGCGCGACAACCAGTCAGGCTGCAAAGGCACCTGTGATCGGGTCACCTTGCAGGATGTCAGCAACCTGAAAGATCCGGCGCTGTGCGCCAACAGCGAGTGCCGTGACGAAATCCTCCTGCAAGGTTTGCAAAGCTTTATCGATCATCTGGACAAAGACACGGTGCTGGTCCTGCACCAGATGGGCAGTCACGGTCCGGAATACTTCAAGCGTTATCCGAAGGAATACGAGCACTTCACACCTGTTTGTGAAAGTAACGCGCTGAACAATTGCAGCCGCGAAAGTATCGTCAACGGTTACGACAACACGCTGGTGTACACCGACCATGTGCTATCGAGCCTGATCGATGTATTGCGCAGCAATCAGGACAAAGTCGACACCGCGATGCTGTATCTGTCGGACCACGGCGAGTCACTGGGCGAATACAACCTGTTCCTGCATGGCACGCCTTACATGTTGGCGCCAGAGCAACAAAAGCATGTCGCCATGCTCGCGTGGTTCTCCGACAACTATCAGAAGGCCTATTCGGTCGACACCCATTGCCTGCAGATGAGCCGCGACAAACCGCTGAGTCAGGACAACCTGTTCCACTCGATGCTTGGCCTGCTCGAGGTCAAGAGCAAGGTCTATCAGCCGGATCTGGACATGTTCGCCGGTTGCCGTGGCGCGGTGATCGACGGCGTGTTGGCCAAGGACTGAGCCGATTCGGGCCGGTCATCCTGACCTGACGGGCCTGTCTGTTTTCTCTGTCAGACTATTCTTGCTCTTTGGCAGGACATTTCGTTACAGCTCTTGCCCTTCACAGGCGCGTAAATCGCCGGTGGCGATATATACTGCGCGCCATTCTTCAAGGGAGAGCCGTGTGGCCATCGATATTCACTGGATTCGCGACAACGAAAGCCTCGCGCAGTTTTGCGCCGAGTGGCAGCAGCTGCCGTTCGTTGCCCTCGACACCGAATTCATGCGGGTCGACACCTTCTACCCGATTGCCGGCCTGCTGCAGGTGGGCGACGGCAAACGCGCCTACCTGATCGATCCGCTGACCATCAACGCCTGGCAACCGCTGGCCGCTCTGCTGGAAAACCCGGCAGTGCTCAAAGTCCTGCATGCCTGCAGCGAAGACCTCGAAGTGCTGTTGCGCCTGACCGGCAGCCTGCCGGCGCCAATGTTCGACACGCAACTGGCCGCGGCTTACCTGAACCTCGGTTTCTCGATGGGCTATTCGCGGCTGGTGCAGGAAGTGCTCGGCATCGAACTGCCGAAGGGCGAGACTCGCTCCGACTGGTTGCAGCGTCCGTTGTCCGACACGCAAATCAGCTACGCCGCCGAAGATGCGGTGCATCTGGCCGAGGTTTTCGTACAGCTGCGGCCGAAACTGTCCGACGACAAATTCGCATGGGTGCTGGAGGACGGCGCCGAACTGGTTGCCAACCTGCGCCGCGAAACCGATCCGTACGAGGTCTACCGCGAGGCCAAGCTGGCGTGGAAACTTTCGCGCGCACAACTGGCGGTACTGCGTGAGCTGTGCGCCTGGCGTGAAAAAGAAGCCCGTGCCCGCGATCTGCCGCGCAACCGCATCGTCCGCGAGCATTCGCTATGGCCGCTGGCCCGCACGCAGCCGGATAACCTCGCGGCGCTGGGCAAGATCGAAGACATGCACCCGCGTACCGTGCGTCAGGACGGCCAGTTTCTGCTTGATCTGATCAAGCGCTCTGGCAGTGTGGGGCCTGATCAATGGCCGCCCGCCGTTGCGGAGCCATTGCCGATCGAAGCGGCTGCGTTGATCAAACAACTGCGCGCATTGGGCCAGGCTGAGGCCGAGCGTCTGGGCATTGCCCCGGAACTGATGCTGCGCAAGAAAACCCTCGAAGCCCTGGTCAAAAGTGGCTACCCCGAGGGTCCTTACCAATTGCCTGAGTCGCTGCGTGGCTGGCGCCGCGAACTCATGGGTCAGAAGCTGCTCGACAGCCTGGCCACCGCCGGAGAACAGCCTTGAAACGTATTTGTTCCATCTACCAAAGCTCCAAGCGCAGCGGCATGTACCTTTATGTGCTCAAGAGCGATGCGCTTGAGCGTGTGCCGGAAGCGCTGATGCTGGCGTTCGGCAAGCCGAAGCATTCCTTCGATCTGGTGCTGTCGCCCGAGCGCAAACTGGCCAGCGAGGACATCGTCGTGGTCCTGGAAAACCTCGACAAGCAGGGCTATCACCTGCAAATGCCGCCAGCCGAGGACGAGTACATCGAGCATCTGCCCGAAGAGTTGCTGCGACGCAACGATCCGGTCTGATCTGCGAGGCTCTGTTCTGAGTCTCGGTTTACCCAGGAACTGTTTTTACCGCGATGGTCGCCCGAATCCGGCGGCCGTCTGCACGGTTTGCGAAAGGTTTGAAGATGCGCGTTCTGATTGCTGAACACGACCACGCGATTTACGCCCGGCTGCTGCGTCAGGCAGCGCCGGAGCTTGAAGTACTGACCAGTGGCGACTCCGCCGAGCTGGCCCGTCAGGCCGCCGATTGCCCGGTGTGGCTGGGCCAGCCGGATCTGCTGGCGACCCTGTTGCGTCAGGGCCATCAACCGCAATGGCTGCAATCGACCTGGGCCGGCATCACGCCGCTGCTTGCCGATGGCTTGCGTCGCGATTATCGCTTGACCCGCGCGGTGGGTATTTTTGGTCAGGTGATGGCTGAATACGTGCTGACTTACATTCTTGGCCATGAGCGCGAAGTGTTGGCGCGACTGGTCAGCCAGGTCGAGCGCAAGTGGGACAACCGCAGCGGCCAGAGTCTGGTCGGGCGCAAGGTGCTGATCGTCGGCACTGGCGACATCGGCCAGAGCGTGGCGCAATTCCTGCTGCCATTCGGCATCGAGTTGTACGGCATCGCCAGCAGCGCCCGTGAGCAGGCGCCGTTTGTCGAAGTCGGTTCGATGGCCGATCTGCCGCGTCTGGTGGGCGAGGTGGATTACGTGGTCAACCTGCTGCCGAACACCGAGCACACCCACGATATCTACGACGCGGCGCTGTTCAAGCAATTCAAGCCGACCGGGTTGTTTATCAATGCCGGGCGCGGGGTCGCGGTAGTCGATGCGGACTTGGTGGAAGCATTGAAGGAAGGGCATCTGGCGGGGGCGGTGATCGACGTTTGCCGTCAGGAGCCATTGCCGCAACGGCATCCGTTCTGGACTGCCTGGGGTTTGCTGCTGACCGGGCACAGCTCGGCACCGACGTCACCGGCGTTGATGGTGCAGCTGTTTGTCGAGAACCTGAAGGCGTATCAGGCGAGCGAAGCGTTGCGCGGGGAAGTGGATTTCAACCGCGGATATTGATCTCCTTGCTTCAGATCGTTCCCACGCTCCGCGTGGGAATGCAGCCGGGGACGCTCTGCGTCCCATTGGAACGCGGAGCGTCCCTTGAGTCATTCCCACGCGGAGCGTGGGAACGATCATTTGCGTGTGGCTTAGAGGGTGAAGTCGCCTTCCGCCGCCAGTTCGTTCAGCGGACGACGCGGGCTCGGCTCTTCACGGGCTTGCAGGTATTCAGCCAGCGTTGCCTTGTCACCGAGTTTGCCGACCGCCACGGCCGCGTGCAGCGCGTAACCTTCAGGAATATTCAACTCCTTGCGCGTCAGTTCCTGATCGAAACCGGCCATGCCGTGGGTGTGCCAGCCGCTGATGCTTGCTTGCAGCGCCAGATGGCCCCACGCCGAACCGGTGTCGAACGTGTGCCACAACGCCGGGGTTTCTTCCGTCGCACCCGGTGCAGTAAACGTGGTTTTCGAAATCACGATCACCAGCGCCGACGCATGCTGCGCCCAGCTACGGTTGAACTCATTCAACAGGCCCAGATAACGCTCCCAGTTCGGCGTATCGCGACGCGCATACAGGAAACGCCACGGCTGCGAGTTGTACGCCGAAGGCGCCCAGCGCGCGGCTTCGAAGAAGCTCAGCAGGGTTTCTTCCGGGATCGCTTCACCGGTGAAGGCGCGCGGCGACCAGCGGTCGGTGAATTGCGGGTGAATGGCGTAATCGGCAACGCGAGGGTTGGCACTCATCGAGAGATTCCTGGCTACGTTTGAGTAAGAGATTCGATTGCAAACCCGGCGGGATCAGGTGCGCTGAACAATGGGGTTTGGCGAGCCATGACAGTTCACCGGAATGCAACGCGGTCGAGCGTTAATGGCTTCCGGACAAGGCTCGTGACGACAGGCAAAGCTACGCGCCGCCACAAAAACTGACAAGTCCCGCACAACCGGCAGTCGCCAGCGCTTGGCCCGCCGGGCCTTGGGCACTAGACTGGCGGCCTTTTCACCACCTGATGTTGATGCTTGAGCCATGGCCGCCAAAGTCGAACCGTTCTGGATACGCAAAACCCTCGACCAACTGGATCACGAGGAATGGGAATCGCTGTGCGACGGCTGTGGTCTGTGCTGCCTGCAAAAACTCGAGGATGAAGAGGACAACAGCGTTTATTACACGCGCATCGCCTGCAAACTGCTGGATCTGAAAACCTGCCAGTGCAGCGATTACCCGAACCGCCTCAAGTTTGTCCCGGATTGCATCCAGCTCACCCCGGGCCAGGCCGAAGAATTCAAATGGCTGCCGCCGACCTGCGGGTATCGACTGGTCAGCGAAGGCAAGGATCTGCCGTTGTGGCACCACCTGGTCTGCGGCGATCGCGACGCGGTGCACCACGAGCGGATTTCCCAGTCCGGGCGCATGCTCGCCGAAGGCAGCGTGCCGGAGGATGACTGGGAAGATCACCTGATTTTCCGCGCAGGTTAAACACCTGCTGTTCCAAGCTTTACCAAGGAGTGCGTATGGCTGTCGGATTGCCGCAGGCGTTGATGGTTGCGCTGCTGGCGTTGAGCGCGCCGGTCTGGGCGGCGAAGAAAGTCGATCTGGATTATCACGTGCGCCTGTTGCCGCAGAGTGATCAGGCCGAAGTGCGTCTGACCCTGGCCAAAGGCGAGGCGGTGCGCAGCCTGGATTTCGACCTTGGCGATGGCAGCCATTACTCTGATTTCAAGGCCGACGGCCAATGGCTGCTGACCCCGGGCAAAAACGCACGTGGCATCTGGCGCCCGACCAGTGACAAGTCCAGCCTGACCTACCGCGTGCGCATCAGCCACGGCCGCAAGAACGGCAGCTTCGACACGCGCATGACCCCGAACTGGGCACTGATGCGTGGCGACGAACTGGTGCCGCCGGCGAAACTTGATCAGCAGGACGGCACCGAACTGGTCGCGCGTCTGCAATTCGAACTACCAGGAGGCTGGAAAAGCGTCGAAACCGCTTGGCCGCGCGTCGGCAAAAACAAATTCCGCATCGATAACCCGTCACGCCTGTTTGACCGCCCGACGGGCTGGATGCTCGCCGGACACCTCGGCAGCCGCCGCACACGGCTGGGCGAAACCGAAGTCACCGTAGCCTCGCCGCAAGGGCAGGGCATGCGCCGTATGGACGTGCTGACCTTGCTGACGTTCGTCTGGCCGCAGGTACAGGCGGTTTATCCTCGCCATCCGGCCAAACTGTTGATCGTCGGCGCCAACGACCCGATGTGGCGCGGCAGCCTCGGTGCGCATGAATCCATTTACGTGAACACGCGCTTGCCGCTGGTCAGCGAAAGCGGTAGCAGTGCGCTGGTGCGTGAGCTGGCGCAGGTGTTCGGGCGGATCAACGACGAGCAGCGCAGCGACTGGATCAGCGAAGGTTTTGCCGAGTATTACGCCATTGAACTGGTGCGCCGTGCCGGTGGCATGAGTGATGAGCGGTATCAAACGCTACAGACGAAACTGGCCAGGGACAGCCAGAAGGTCACGACCTTGCGCGGCGAGCAGATCAGCCCGGCGCAGGTGGCGAAAGCGGTGGTGGTGCTGCAGGAGCTGGATCGCGAGATTCGCTTGAAGACGCGCAACAAGCGTTCGCTGGATGACGTGTTGCGTGGGGCGATGCATCTGGGGACGGTGAGTACCAAGGAGTTTGTGCAACTGGCTGAGAGCGTTCTCGGTGAGTCCTCCAAAGTCCTTGATACCGCGTTGCTTCAGTAATACCGCTTTCGCGAGCAGGCTCGCTCCCACAGGGGAATGCATTTCAAACTGTGGGAGCGAGCCTGCTCGCGAAGGGGCCATTAGCCCCACCGCAACTCTTGGATCAGACCCCGGCTTTCGGCGATTTCACCGAATCATTGCCGGTCACCGTGGCGGTGCTGGTCGCCGCCTCGGCATTGGCCTTGAGCTTGCTTAGCTCTTCCCCGGCCCTTTCGATCTTCGCCCGCACGTTATTCATGTCCTGACGACTCTTCTCGAACAGGCTTTTCACCGAACTGTGCCCGGTAATCCCGCGCGCCATGGCCACGCCGCCAATCGCCACCTGAATCAACCCGAACACGCCGCCACGGCGCAGGCCTTTACCGACCATGATCACGCCGCCGGCGAGTGAGCCGATGCGCTCCCAGCCTTCGACGTTCTGCTCGGAATGGCTCTGGAACGGGGTGGATTCGATGCGTTCGACACGTTTGAGCTCGGTCATGATCTTTCTCCAGGCAATGAGTAATCGATAAACAAGCTGACTGCCGGAGCGGTCAGCTCGTTCCATCGAATGTGCGGCGCTTCAGCGGAATTTTGGCCCGGAGCGGGTGTTCAAGCCCTTGGCCATGCGGTCGTAGAGCACGACGTTGACTGTCGCGGCGAGGTTCATGCAGCCGGTGGTCGGGATGTACACGACGTCTTCGCACCAATCGCGAATCTCTTTATCCAGCGAACCGTCTTCGGGGCCAAAGATGTACAGGGCGCGATCCGGGTGAGTGTATTCCGGCAGCGGGCGGGCGCCCTCGACCAGTTCCACGGCGACCGGCACGCAGTTGAGCGGAAGGATCTTTTTCAGATCGTCGATGCCGATCAGCGGGATGTCGTAGTGCACGCGCTTGGTGTCGGTGACGAAGTCGGCGGCGCGTTCATAACGCTTGCCGGTGTAGAACACCGACGCCACGCCATAGCAGCCTGCGGCGCGCATCACCGAACCGACGTTCTCCGGTGATTTGGGGTTATACAAACCAATGCAGCTGTACCGTTTGTCTGCCACGAGCGAGGTGCCTTCGGGAAAAAGAGCGCGATTATACGGGGATTGGGGGAGGGCGGGCAGATTCGAGATTTGTGGTGTCTGGCCGGCCGCCTTCGCGAGCAGGCTCGCTCCCACATTGATTTTGTGTACACCACCGATCAAATGTGGGAGCGAGCCTGCTCGCGAAGGGGCCAGTTCAGGCGCTGAAGATCATCAGTCTTCTTTTTTCATCAACCCGGCCAGTGCGGCAAACGGGTTATGAGTCGCCTTGGCAATCTTCGGCGTGCTCAGCGAGCCTTCGCTGAAATACTGCTGATCGGTATAGCGCGAGTGTTCGTTGTCGTGGCAATACAGGCACAACAATTCCCAGTTCGAGCCGTCCTGCGGGTTGTTGTCGTGGTTGTGGTCGCGGTGGTGCACGGTCAGTTCGCTCAGGCGCTTGCCGGAAAACTCACGGGTGCAGCGGCCACAGACGTGCGGGTACATCTTCAGGGCTTTGTCGCGGTAGCCCATTTCCTTGTCGCGCTGGTTATCGGCAAGGATGCGATCCAGCTTCGACGTGTTGGTTGGGGTGGACGAACTCATGGGTTCACCTTTGTAAAAGACTAATGACGGTTATGAGCAGAGTTTAGCTCAGCCCTTGAGCTTCTCGGCAATCCAGATTGTGTGCCGCGTGCCCTTGTTGCCGTGGGCGAAGACCTGGACTTCTTCGGCCTTGAAGCCGGCCTTCTTCAATTTGTCGGAAAACAGCCGGTCGGCGCTGGCCGACCAAACCGCCAGCACACCCTTCGGGCGCAGGGCTTTGGCGCAGGCATTCAGACCAGCGGCGGAGTACAGCCAGCTGTTGGCCTTCTGGGTCAGGCCTTCGGGGCCGTTATCGACATCGAGCATGATCGCGTCGAAACCGTTCGGCTCACTTTGCAGGACCTTGGCCACATCTTCCTGACGGATCACCGTGCGCGGATCGAGCAGCGGCCGGCCGGACTTCTCGCCGAGCGGGCCACGGTTCCACTCGACCACGCCGGGCACGAGTTCAGCGACTACCACTTCGGCAGTCTTGCCCAGATGCTTGAGCGCCGAGGCGAGAGTAAAGCCCATGCCCAGACCGCCGATCAGCACCCGTGAATCCGGCCGGCCAGCGACCTTGCGGCAAGGAATTTCGGCCAGTGCATCTTCGGAACCGTGCATGCGCGTGTTCATCAGTTGCCCGCCGTCGCCGCCCTGGATCTTGATGACGAAATCCTCGCCATATTCGAACAGGCACAGGGCACCGCCGCTTTCAGGGATCGGGGTGGTGTCGAGCAGAACGAAACGTTTCATGGAAATCTCTACAGGGGGGAAGGCAAGCAGGCCCGTTGGGAGTAGCCTGAGCGCAGACTAGAGGCCAAACGGAGCCCTTGATGAAGCGCACCATTCTAACGGTCATTGCCCTGGCCGCGCTCTCGATTACTGCAGTGCAGGCGCAGCAGACCATTCCGGTCAGCCCGGCGCCGCAACCCGGTTCGCCCGGCACCGCGACGCCGACGCCGTACCCGCAGATCACGCCGATCAACATTCCCAAGTCGGGTGCCGGCAGTGGCAGCCCGCCGCTGGTGCCGATCGAAATGCCCAGCCCGCCGAGCAAGGATCAACCGGTGCCGGGCATTGAACCGACCGGCACCAAGGCAAAATCCCCCGGCGGTTAAACCTGTTGCGCCGCCAGTTGGCCGTCGGCCATGCGCAGTCGTTTCGACAGGGAGACGGCGAGGGCGCGGATGATCTTCGCGGCGATCTTCGGCGCGTCGTTGAGCATTTTTTCCAGCGAATCCTTGCCGAGGTTCAATAGCTGGCAGTTAGTCGCGGCGACGCAGGTGGCCGAGCGGCGTTCACCGTCGAGCACGGCCATCTCGCCGAACGCGCGGCCGCTGCGCAAGGTGGCCATGGTGATGACCTGACCGTCGGGCCCGGTTTTCTGCACGGAGACCTGGCCAGTGTGGAGGATGCACATGAAGCTGCCGGCATCGCCCTCACGGAAAATCGCCTCGCCCTCAGCCACGGTGCTGATGCTGAAGTAGCCGGAAGCGGCTGCAAAGTCGGCCAGCTGCAATTGATCAAACAGGCCGCAGTCCATCAGCCAGTCGCGGATTTCGTTGTTCAGGAAGGTCGGTTCTGACATGTCGTCACGGTCTTTTTGTTTTCACTGTTTCAGGCTTCACACGATCCCTTGTAGGAGTGAGCCTGCTCGCGATAGCGGTCGGTCATTCAAATCATCTTTAACTGACATACCGCTATCGCGAGCAGGCTCACTCCTACAGGGGATCTTGGGGGTATCGGCCTCTTGGGTCTGCAATTAAGACCCAAGTGACCGACGGAGTTCCTCAGGCGAGACCCAAAACCTTGAAAACAAATGCGTATTCGAGTGCTACGTCACGTAATCCCTGATAACGCCCGCTCATCCCGCCATGCCCGGCACCCAGTTCAGTCTTGAGCAACAGCACGTTGTCGTCGGTCTTGGTAGCGCGCAATTTCGCCACCCACTTGGCCGCTTCCCAATACTGCACGCGGCTGTCGTTGTAGCCGGCAATCACCAGCGTCGCTGGATAATCCTGCGCGCTGACATTTTCGTACGGCGCGTAAGCCTTGATCCGCTCGTAAACCTGCGGCTCTTCGGGATTGCCCCATTCATCGTATTCGGTGACGGTCAGTGGCAGATCCGGATCGAGCATGGTGTTGAGCACGTCGACGAACGGCACTTCGGCAATCGCCACGCCGAACAGATCCGGGCGCTGGTTCAACACCGCACCAATCAGCAGACCACCGGCGCTGCCACCGCTGATCGCCAGTTTTTCTGCCGTGGTAATGCCGTTGAGGATCAGGAATTCGGCGCAGGCGATAAAATCGCTGAAGGTGTTGTGCTTGTGTTCCTGCTTGCCGGCGCGATACCAGGCCTCGCCCAATTCACCGCCGCCACGCACGTGAGCAATGGCGAAGGCCATGCCACGATCCAAAAGGCTCAGGCGGGCGTGGGAGAACCACGGATCAAGGCTCGAACCGTATGCGCCGTAACCGTAGAGATACAGCGGCACTGCTTTGCCAACCATTTCGCGCTTCATCACCAGACTGATCGGCACTTGCGTGCCGTCCGGCGCCGTCGCCCACAGGCGCTGGCTGACGTAAGCGTCGGCGTCGAACGGACCGAGTACCGGAGTTTCTTTCAACACCGCCTGTTCGCCGCTGGCGAGGATCAGTTGGCGAACCTGTGCCGGACGGTTCAACGCCTCGTAGCGCAGACGAATGCGGTCGCTCTCGAACTCCAGGCTGTTTTGCACATAGAGGCTGTAGGCCGCGTCCGGCAATTGCACGCGATAAGGCGTCAGACCGTGTGGGTGAACTTCGATGATCGGCAGGCCACCCTCGCGCAGACTCAGGGTCATGGCCTCGGTGTTGAGGCTGACGCCATCGAGCATCACTGTGTCGCTGTGGGGGATCAGGTTTTGCCAGTCGGCCTCGGTCGGCGCGGTGCCGGTGTCCGGGGCCTGATACAGGGCGTAGTTGATGCCGTCACGATTGCTGCGGATAAACCACGTCCACACCCCATCGAGCAGGCCGTGATCGACATCGTATTCATGATCCTCGACCCGTGGCGCCAGGCAGGTGAAGGGCAGGTGCGGCTGATTGGCGTCGAGCGCCCAGACTTCGCTGGTGGTCTTGCTGCCCAGCGACAGCAGCAATTGCTGCTCGGAGCTGGAACGGTAGCAATGCAGGAAAAAACGCCCGTCCGGCTCGTGGAACACCTCTTCGGCAGCCGTACCGTCGAGGCGATAATGGAACAGTTTGTGTGGACGATGGGTGTCGTCGAGCACGCCGAAAAACAGGGTCAGGCTGTCATTGGCCCAGGTCATGCTGCCGTCGCAGTCTTCGAACTCCAGTTCGCTGACCTTGTCGTTGGACAGTTCCTTGACGAACAGCGTGTAAATCTCATCGCCCGAGGCGTCGACGCTGTAGGCCAGACGTTGATGGTCCGGGCTGATGCTGAACGCACCCAGCGAGAAGAACCCGCCGTTGGCCAGTACATTCGGGTCGAGCAGCAGTTGTTCGCGGCTTTCGTCGAGGGTCAGGCTGTCGTCTGCCGGCCGTGGGCAGCGGTAATGCCGGGCGTACTCGTCGCCCGCCGTGGTGCGCGTGTAATACAGGTACGGGCCCCACGGCGAAGGCAGGGACAGGTCGGTTTCGAGGATTCGGCCCTTGATCTCTTCGAACAGGGTTTCACGCAATTCGGCCTGATCGGCGGTTTGCGCTTCCTGCCAGGCGTTTTCGGCCTTGAGGTAATCGAGCACCGCGTCGGTGTCGCGCTCCTGCAGCCAGGCATACGGGTCGGCACCGGGCGCCTTGTGAGCAATCGGGGCACTGATGACGTTGGCGGATTGGGGCATGGAAGGCTCTCGGACAAATTACGGAATAGGGTTTTCGCAGCTTTTGAAACCGTCGCAGGCCCCTGTGGGAGCGAGCCTGCTCGCGAAAGCGGTGGGTCAGACAACAATGTTTCAACTGACAGTCCGTATTCGCGAGCAGGCTCACTCCTACAGGTCGCATGTCTATTGGGACAAGCCGCACGGGCGAAAAGTCGTTACTATAAGCGCCTCTTTGCCTGCCTTGCCATGGACACCATGACCGAGAACGACTATCTGATCGCCTGGGGCCTCTACGCCTTTGCCGCTGTGGGCTGCCTGTTGGTATGGATGCGCCTGACTACCTGGATGTGGCGCTGGTTGCGCGAGCCGCTGCGTGTATTGATGGCCGTGTTGCTGTTCAGCCCGACCATCATTGACCCGGTCAAGGAAAAGGTCGCGCCGGCCATCGCCATCACCGCCCTGGATCTGGCTTTCAAGGTCGGTAACAACGCCTGGCGCGCGGTCTCCGATCTGTTCATGTACGGCATGATCGCGTTCGGCATTTACCTGATTTTCGTGTTGATCCGCTTCCCGCTCGAACGTGCTTCGAAGGCGCGCCGGGAACAGGCCGAAGCCGCCAAGGCCGCCGCACGCGCCGATGACCGCGACGACGATCAACCGTTTGGCGGCGCCGGTGATGACCGTTACGGTCGTCCGCCAGTACCGAACAATCCGCAGCGCATGCGGGTCGAGCCGCGCCTGTAACCCGAGAGTCCGCACATGTGTGAATTACTGGGCATGAGTGCCAACGTGCCGACCGATATCGTGTTCAGCTTCACCGGCCTGATGCAGCGCGGCGGCCGCACCGGCCCGCACCGTGACGGCTGGGGCATCGCGTTCTATGAAGGCCGTGGCCTGCGCCTGTTTCAGGACCCGGCGGCGAGTTGCGAATCGGAAGTCGCCAATCTGGTACAGCGCTATCCGATCAAGAGCGAAGTGGTCATCGGCCACATCCGCCAGGCCAACGTCGGCAAGGTCTGCCTGTCCAACACCCATCCGTTCGTCCGCGAACTGTGGGGGCGCAACTGGTGTTTCGCGCATAACGGCCAGCTCGCCGATTTCACCCCGATCAAAAGTTTCTACCGCCCGGTCGGCGATACCGACAGCGAGGCGGCGTTCTGCGATTTGCTCAACCGCGTGCGTGCAGCATTCCCGGAGCCGGTCGATATAGAAGAATTGCTGCCGGATCTGGTCGCCGCGTGCGCCGAATACCGCAGCAAAGGCGTGTTCAACTGCCTGCTCAGCGATGGCGACTGGCTGTTCTGCTATTGCTCGACCAAACTGGCGCAGATCACCCGACGCGCACCGTTCGGCCCGGCGCGGTTGAAGGATGTCGATGTCATCGTCGATTTCCAGGCGGAGACCACGCCCAACGACGTGGTCACGGTGATCGCCACCGAACCTTTGACCGAAAATGAAACCTGGACCCGCTACGAACCGGGCCAATGGAGCCTGTGGCGACGCGGCGAATGCGTCAGCCAGGGCAAGACCGAATAAGGATCTACTCCGATGTTGCTCAGTTATGTACGGCTGGTGTTGTTTGCGGCGGGCCTGTTGATCGGTGTCCAGGTGCCGGGATTCATCAATGATTACGCGAAGCGGGTCGAGGCGCATCTGATCGAAGCGCAGACCGGTTTGCGCGGTTTTCAAGGGACTGCCGAGCAGTTCTTCAAGGGCGATATGCAGGCACTGGTTGCGCATTACCGCGCCAGTGAAGATCCGATCTTCCGCAGCGACGCCGACAGTCTGAACACCTTGCTCACGCGTCAGGTGGCATTGGACAAGCAGTTCCAGGCGATGCAAGGCCCGTGGTACATCCGCTTCCTGCAAGTGGTGCTGGCCGCCGATCCGGATATCCGCAAGGAAACCTGGAACGGATACAGCTACCAGATCCTGCTGACTCCGGAAGCGATGATCTGGGGCATGAGCGGTGCGTTGCTGCTGTCGTTCGGCATTGAATGCCTGTTCCGCTTGATCGATTGGGTTGTTCTCGGCGGTCGACGCCTGCGCCAGAGCCGGCCGATCGAAGACCGCGACGTGCGCGGTCTCTGATGATCGTTCCCACGCTCTGCGTGGGAATGCCTCAACGGACGCTCTGCGTTCGGCTTTCGAGGGACGCGGAGCGTCCCGGGCTGCATTCCCACGCGGAGCGTAGGAACGATCAACTTAAAGCGATGTAGTCCTTGCCCACCTTGATCGCATATCCCTCCAGCACCTGCTGACACAACGTCACAATCTCCTCGACCCACTCAACGCCCACCCGCCACGACACCACCACCTGCAAGTTCGGTGGCCGTTGATCAACCGCCAGCAAGGTCAACTCCCCCCGCGCCAATTCCTCAGCCACCAGCACCGGTGGCAGCACACCAATGCCAAATCCATCGCGTAACAACCGCGTGATCGCCGACACCGAATTCACGCAATTCAAACGTGGCGCCATTACGCCGTTCGCCTGCATCAGCGCCAGAAGATCCTGATGCGGTCGGGAGTTTTTCGAGTAAGTGATGATGCGTTCCTGCGCCAGTTCGGCAAGGTCGGCGTAGTCACGGTTGTAGATCGAATTACTGGCGACAATCCAGCCCAGTGGATGACTGGCCAGCTCCAGACTGCGTACGCTTTCATGGCGCACCAGGTCAGTTTGCAGAACGATGTCGAGGAAGCCTTTTTGCAGCTGATCGCAGAGATTCAGCGAGGTATCCGCCACCAGCTCGATTTCCACCCGTGGATACAGATCGGTCATCTGCGCCACCAGCGGGCTGAGCCAGGTGTGGATTACCGTGTCCATCACGCCAATGCGCACCCGGCCGACCTTGCTCGAACGGGTTTCGATCGACTGCTTCAGTGCCGACATCGTGTCGAGCATCTGCTCGGCATACTCCAATACTTTCAACCCTTCGGGCGTCAGGCTGACCCCGCGTGAATCACGCAAAAACAGCTTCACCCCCAGCTCGCCCTCCAGCACCGCAATGCGGCTGGAAATCGACGCCTGAGTGGTGAACAGCTTGTCGGCGGTCAGGCGAAAACTCTTCAGTCGGGCGACCCAGACAAAGGTCTCGAGAAACTTCAGATTCATGGGCAAGGCTCGGGTGACAAATTTTTCTTATGGCTAAGGCGGGGTTTTATTCGTTGGACGCAGCAGGGCCGCGCGACGAAAAATCGACGCATCCGGTTCCCACGATAGGCGTCGTCGGGGCTACGAACAAGACCAATAAAAAACCTGCGGAGATAAGCCATGAGTGCGCCCGACACCCTACAAGCATCCACGGCAACGGCGCGTCCGGGGCCGTTCGACTGGTATCGCAACATCAACCAGCAGGAGCGCCGCACGTTCTGGAGCTGCAAGATCGGCTACGGTCTGGACGGCATGGACACGCAGATGCTCAGCTTCGTCGTGCCGACATTGATTGCAATGTGGGGCATTACCACCGGCGAAGCGGGGCTGATTCACACCAGCACCTTGATCGCCTCGGCCATCGGCGGCTGGGTCGCCGGGATTCTCTCTGACCGCATCGGTCGCGTGCGCACCCTGCAATTGACGGTGCTGTGGTTCGCCTTCTTCACCTTCCTCTGCGGCTTCGCGCAGAACTACGAACAACTGCTGATTGCCCGGACCTTGATGGGCTTCGGTTTCGGCGGCGAATGGACCGCCGGTGCGGTGCTGATTGGCGAAGTAATCCGCGCCAAGGATCGCGGCAAAGCAGTGGGCATGGTGCAATCGGGATGGGCGCTGGGCTGGGGGCTGACGGCGATTTTGTACGCGCTGCTGTTCTCGGTGTTGCCGCCGGAAGACGCTTGGCGCGCGCTGTTCATCCTTGGCATCGTGCCGGCGATTTTCGTGATTTTCGTCCGTCGCCTGGTAAAAGATCCGGAGATCTACCGCGAGGCCAAAGCTCAACAAACGCCGGAGACTCAGTCGAAGTTCTACGAGATCTTCGCCCCCGGCATGTTGTTCACCACAATCCGCGCATCACTGCTGACTACGGGTGCTCTGGGCGGCTATTACGCGATCACTTCCTGGCTGCCGACCTTCCTCAAAAACGAGCGCGGTTTGAGCGTACTCGGCACGGGCGGTTATCTGGCGATGGTGATTGTCGGTTCCTATGTCGGCTATGTGATCAGCGCTTACCTGACTGACCTGCTGGGTCGGAAAAAGAACTTCATCCTCTTCGCGGTCGGCTCGTTCACCATCGTTCTGCTCTATACGCAGTTGCCGGTGAGCAACGGCGTGATGCTGTGGCTGGGCTTCCCGTTGGGTTTCTTCGCCTCGGGGATTTTCAGCGGCATGGGCGCGTTTCTCACTGAGCTGTTCCCCACGCGGATTCGCGGTTCGGGGCAGGGCTTTTGCTACAACATCGGTCGGGCGCTGGCGGCATTGTTTCCGCTGCTGATCGGTTTGCTCAGCCAGAAAGTACCGTTGAGCGTCGGCATTGGTGCGTTTGCGGCGGTGTCCTACGGCGTGGTGATTATTGCGGCGTTGAGCCTGCCGGAAACCCGCGGCAAGCAACTCGATGCGCAGTAACTGATAACCTGCGCAGCACAGTCCTACAGATAAAAAGACAAGCACCTACAGGAGTGTTCACCGTGAGCCGCCTGCTATTGAATTGCGACATTGGCGAGAGCTTCGGCAGCTGGACCATGGGTCTGGATGCCGAGGTCATGCCCTTCATTGATTGTGCCAACGTGGCTTGTGGTTTCCACGCCGGTGACCCGAGCATCATGCGCAAGACCGTCAGCCTGGCATTGAGCCACGGCGTGCAGATCGGCGCACACCCGGCCTATCAGGATCTGGTCGGTTTTGGCCGCCGCTCCATGGCGTATTCGGCGCAAGAACTGCAAGACATCCTGCATTATCAGATCGGCGCCCTTGATGGCATCTGCAAAGCCCAAGGCGGCCGTGTCAGTTACGTCAAACCCCACGGCGCGATGTACAACGACATGATGGCCAACCCGGCGCAATTGCGTGCCGTGATTCAGGCGGTGGCCGCTTACGACCGCGGCCTGCCCCTGATGTTGATGGCCACCCGCGACAACTCCGCCGCGCAGCAGATTGGCGATGAATATGGCGTCACCCTTTGGTTTGAAGCCTTCGCCGATCGCGCCTACGACAGCGCCGGCAAACTGGTTTCACGACAACGGCCGGGCGCGGTGCATCACGATGCCGAAACCATCATTGAGCAAGCCCTCACCATCGCCCGTGGCGACAACCTCACCGCCAGCGACGGCAGCGCGTTGCGTCTGCATGCCAACACCCTCTGCGTACACGGCGACAACGCCAGTTCGGTCGCCGCTGTGCAACGCATTCGCGAGGCCTTGAATCAGCAGAGCGCGCCATGAACCCAAGGATTGAAGTGGTGGCACTGGATTGCCTGATGCTGCGTCTGTTCGATGAAATCGCCGAAGCCAACATGCCGTGGATGCTCGCCGCCAGTGAGCGCTTGCGTGCGTTATTCGGCGAGCAATTGATCGATCTGGTGCCTTCCTATACGACACTGATGGTGCATTACGATTTGACTGCACTGAGTCCGAGTCAGGCGCGGGAATTGATTACCGAGGCGCTGATTGATTTGTCGCCCAATGCGCGAAAGGCTGGCCAGTGCCATGTGCTGCCGGTCTGGTATGACTTGAGCGTCGGGCCGGAACTGAGCTTGCTCGCCGAGCGCAGTGGCTTGGCGCTGGAGGAGGTGATTCGTCGTCACAGTGGCCGCGAATATCAGGTATTTGCCCTTGGTTTCGCGCCGGGTTTCGCCTTTATGGGGCTGGTCGAAGAGATTCTCGCTGCACCGCGCTTGAATACCCCACGCAAAAAAGTCGCTGCCGGCAGCGTCGGGATTGCCGAACGGCAAACGGCGGCCTACCCGGTGGTGTCCCCCGGTGGATGGAACCTGATCGGTCGCACGCCAGCGAAATTGTTCGACCGTCATCGTGATGGCTACAGCCTGATGCAACCCGGCGACACGGTGCGATTCGAAGCGGTCAGTCACGCTGAATTCATCAATCTGGGCGGCGATGACACGCCACTGGAGGCGCGGGCATGAGCCGACTGACGATTGAAGCCAGTACCCCGTTGTGCCTGTTGCAGGACGCGGGACGGTTTGGCGTGCGACACCTGGGCGTCACCCAGGGCGGTGCGGCGGATTGGTGTTCGATGAGCTGGGCCAACTGGTTGCTCGGCAATAACCTCGATGCAGCGGTGATCGAAATCACCCTCGGCGGGTTTGCCGTCGTCGCTGCAGAGGATTGTTTGCTGGCGCTGGCCGGAGCTGATCTTGGGGCGCAGATTGATGGTCAGCCGCTGGCGCCGTGGCGCAGTTTCAAGTTGGGTAAAGGACAGAAGTTGCTGTTCACGCAACCGTTGCTCGGTGCCCGGGCTTATCTGGCAGCGCCCGGCGGTTTTGATGCACCGAAGGTGTTGGGCAGCCGTGCGACGGTGGTGCGTGAGGAACTCGGTGGTCTGGATGGCATGGGGTTGCCGCTGGCCAAAGGGGCGGCGCTGAGTTATCGCGGTGAAGCGGTGTTGCTTCGCGAAGTGCCTTTGGCGTTACGGCCTGATTTGAAAGTGAATGCACCGCTGGATCTGGTACTCGGCGCACAGATCGGCCAGTTCAGCGGGCAGAGCCTGTTTGATGTGTTCAACACGACCTGGGCTGTGGACAGTCGCGCAGATCGCATGGGCATTCGCTTGTTGGGCAGCGCCTTGCACTATCAGGGGCAACCGATGATTTCCGAAGGCATTCCACTCGGGGCGGTGCAGGTGCCGCCGGACGGGCAACCGATCGTGTTGCTCAATGATCGTCAGACCATTGGTGGTTATCCACGCTTGGGGGCGCTGACACCCTTGGCGCTGGCGAGGCTGGCGCAATGTCTCCCGGGTGACAGGGTGCGGTTCACGCCAGTCATGCAAGAGCGTGCATGGCAAACTCATCTCAACTATCTGAAGTCCTACTTGTAATTGTCCGTCATTCGGACTGAAGACCGAGACGATTCCGCTAGGTTTGGTAAGTCGCCCTACATCACTTGGCGATGGAGTGTGGAACTATCGGTCTTCATCTTTTACAAGGAAGTTGCAGATGCGTTATATGAAAGTAAGTGGTCAAGTTAGCGTTGAAGGGACAGCCAGTGTCGAAAGCCGTATCGTCGAGTTCTATGAGTCCGGCGTAAACGATGCCGTTTACCAAGCGAAGATGGATCGTTTCGGCAACCTGCAAAAAACGAGCACTGACAAGATCGGATTCGAAGGGCTCGCGAGTTTGATCGAGCCGTTCATATCCAAGGCAAATCTCGATATCAAGCGCAGTTTTGACCGGCATCACAGTGGAAATCCAAACGGTAAATCCATGGTGCTGATTGCCGAGGGACACACTGCAGAGGGCACTGCTACAGGTGTCACGTTTCGCTTTTTTGCAGAAGACGGCAAACTGAAACATGAAGTGTTGCACCGCCCGGAAACCGACCTGGAAAGAAAAAGCCGGCGAAAGCTGGAAGCTCAGGAGAGAATAAAAACTGATTTGTTGGCAAAAAGGCGAGGTGTGCAACCTCCGCCCATTTGCGAAACAGAAGACAGGAGCTTCATGGACAGGCTTTGCAAGTCCTACATTCAATTGGGCTGGTAAATTTGATTGTTCCCACGCACCGCGTGGGAACAATCCGGCTGTCATTTGGACAAAAACCGCATCCCTTCCTCAAGCCCGCGCAACGTCAACGGATACATCTGATCCTCGATCAGATCCCGCACGATATTGGTCGATGAGGTATAGCCCCAAGTGTCTTTCGGGTACGGGTTGATCCAGATGAGCTTCTTGTACTTCTCCATAAAGCGCTGCATCCACACGTAACCCGGCTCTTCGTTCCAGTGCTCGACACTGCCGCCGGCCTGAGTGATTTCATAAGGTGCCATGGCGGCGTCACCGATGAAGATCACTTTGTAGTCGGCGCCGTACTTGTGCAGCAGATCCTGAGTCGAAGTGCGCTCCGACGTGCGGCGCATATTGTTCTTCCACACCGATTCGTAAACGAAGTTGTGGAAGTAGAAGTACTCCAGATGTTTGAACTCGGTCTTGCAGGCCGAGAACAGTTCTTCGCAGATCTTCACGTGCGCGTCCATCGAACCGCCGATGTCGAACAGCAACAACAGCTTCACCGTGTTGCGGCGCTCGGGGCGCATCTGGATGTTCAGCAGACCGGCGTCCTTGGCGGTGTGGTCGATGGTGCCGTCGATGTCCAGCTCTTCTGCCGCGCCTTGGCGGGCGAATTTGCGCAGTCGGCGCAGGGCGACTTTGATATTGCGCGTGCCCAGTTCCACCGAGTCATCGAGGTTCTTGTACTCGCGCTGATCCCAGACTTTTACCGCTTTACCCTGACGCTTGCCGGCATCGCCGACCCGAATTCCTTCCGGGTTGAAGCCGCCGGAACCGAACGGGCTGGTGCCGCCGGTGCCGATCCACTTGTTGCCGCCGGCATGGCGTTCCTTCTGTTCTTCCAGACGCTTCTTGAACTCTTCAATCAGCTTGTCCAGGCCACCGAGGGACTGGATCTGCGCACGTTCCTCATCCGTCAGCGAGCGCTCGAACTCCTTGCGCAGCCAGTCTTCGGGAATCAGCGCCTGCAAGTGATCATCGAGTTTTTCCAGGCCATTGAAGTAGGCGCCGAACGCACGGTCGAACTTGTCGAAATGGCGTTCGTCCTTGACCAGAATCGCCCGCGACAAGTAGTAAAACTCGTCCATGTCGGCGAAGGTCACGCGCTGTTTCAGCGCGTTGATCAGGTCGAGCAGCTCGCGCACCGACACCGGCACCTTGGCTGCTCGCATTTCATTGAACAGGTTGAGCAACATGGCATCAGCCTCTTAGCGGGTGCCGCGACGGCTCATGAACGCCAGGCGCTCAAGCAGTTGCACGTCCTGTTCGTTCTTCACCAACGCGCCGGCCAGCGGCGGAATGGCTTTGGTCGGATCGCGCTCGCGCAGCACCGCTTCGCCGATGTTGTCGGCCATCAGCAGTTTCAGCCAGTCAACCAGTTCCGAGGTCGACGGCTTCTTCTTCAGGCCCGGCACCTTGCGCACATCGAAGAACACGTCCAGCGCTTCGCTGACCAGATCTTTCTTGATGTCCGGGTAGTGCACGTCGACGATTCTTTGCAGGGTCGGGCGATCCGGGAAGGCGATGTAGTGGAAGAAGCAACGGCGCAGGAAAGCGTCCGGCAGCTCTTTTTCGTTGTTCGAAGTAATGATGATGATCGGGCGTTTTTTCGCCTTGATGGTCTCGTCGATCTCGTAAACGTAGAACTCCATCTTGTCGAGTTCTTGCAGCAAGTCGTTGGGGAACTCGATGTCAGCCTTGTCGATCTCGTCGATCAGCAGAATGACCCGCTCTTCAGACTCGAAAGCCTCCCAGAGCTTGCCTTTCTTCAGGTAGTTGCGCACGTCGTGGACTTTTTCATTGCCCAGTTGCGAGTCGCGCAGACGGCTGACCGCATCGTATTCGTACAGACCCTGATGGGCCTTGGTGGTGGATTTGATGTGCCAGGTGATCAACTTGGCGCCGAACGATTCGGCCAGTTGCTCGGCGAGCATGGTCTTGCCGGTGCCCGGCTCGCCCTTGACCAGCAGCGGCCGCTCCAGGGTGATGGCGGCGTTGACCGCCAGCTTCAGGTCATCGGTGGCGACGTAGGCCTGGGTGCCTTCGAACTTCATCTGCTAATCCTCGAACGGTAACGCCGACCTGACGGGCAGGGCGGGGGCGAAATAATCGGATGCCCGACTATAACGCGCAGCCCGGTCGACTGTGAACGCAGACGGCTTATTCAGTCTCTGAATGGGGCGTCACATGTTGACTCAGTCTCGGCCGATGGCCGGTATTCAGGCCTCGTTGATTTGACGATAGCCTTCAGGATGTCCACTGAATCTGTGGCGAGGGAGCTTGCTCCCGCTGGGCTGCGAAGCAGTCCCCATGTGCCTGGAGGCGCTGAATTGATGCTATCCATGAAACGACCACGCTTGGCGGCTGTTACTACACTCTCTGATTGCCGGCTTGCACTGGACTTTGTTGATGGTCGAGCGCTGACACTCGATTTGAGTCGAGATATTCAAACGTGTAAGCAGTTGCAGCCCTTGCTTGATCCCCAAGTCTTTGCGACTGCCATCTTGGGCGATAAAGGTTGGACCGTTGAATGGCCGGCCCCGGATATTCAGATTGGCGCCGATACTCTATATCTGGATGCTTTTCCAGAAATGAGCCCTAACCCGCATCCGGCTTCGGCCGCTCATACCGGGCATTGAATGCCTGTACGAAACCATTGCGCAAAATCTGCAAAAACGCTTCGAACGCGCTGATATTTTGCTGATGCACGTTGCCGCTGAGTTCGACCTTGGTGGCGAACTGGTTTTTCGCCTGGTTCTTCAGCACGGTTTCCGTGCCGCCCACCAATGCCTCCCAGACCGAGCGGAAGATGCTCTTGTTCTTGTTTTCCACGTCCTGCTGCCAGTTGAACACTTCGACGTCGCGCAGCAGCGGCTTGATGTAACCGTTGACCTGGGCCTTTTTGGCTTGGGCTTCGATCACCACGTCACCGTGGCCGGCGTTGAAGTCGAACTTGCCGTAGGCCGAGGCGAAGTCGTTCATGCGCTTGAGTTCGATGTCTTTGGCGCGCAGGCGGAATTCGAAGTCCTCGAAGTTGCTCAGAGGGTCGAACGTTGCGGTGGTTTCCAGCGGTGCATGCCCCAGCAGGAGGGCTTTGCCTTCAAAGCGGGCGTCGCGTTTGCCCTGTTTGTCGACCACGTTGGTCAGGTTGTAGATGCTTGCGTCGACATTGGTCGCGTTCATGTTCACTGGCGGTTTTGAATTGAAGTTGCGGAAATTGATGCGGCCATCGCTGATCTGCACTTCATCGAGGGTGATCGGCAGCAATTTGCCCAGTTGCTCGCGCCAGTCGGTGCCTTGACCGGTCTGCGAGTTCTGTTTGTTGGCGCCGCCATCGACGAAGTTAACCTCAGGTTTGACGAATTTCACCTGCGCCACCACGGCATGGTCGTACCACAGCGAGTGCCAGCTGACCGCCAGATCGATCAGCGGTGCATTGACGAACGGCACCGGCACTTTGCCGTCGACCTTGACGATTTTCAGACCGTTGATTTTGTAGGCGCCGCGCCACAGCGCGAGGTCGACGTCGGTGATCTGGCCACGGTAATCGCCCATGTTCGCGAGTTTGTCGTTCAGGTAATCGCGCACCATGTAGGGCAGGGCGATGTGCAGCGCGAGCAGCAGCACAACGATTCCCGCGAAAATCCACAATGGCCAGCTGTAGCGACGTTTCATGGCAGTCATTCCCGAACGATTCAAAGCGATTGACTGTTGGCGGCCCCAGACGTTCGACCCGACTGGACTGCGATGGGCAACAGGCTTACCTTGGAACGCTGAATTCAATGCTGCATAAGGACCCAGCCATGAGCCGTATTTTTGCTGACAACGCCCATTCCATCGGTAATACGCCGCTGGTGCAGATCAACCGCATCGCGCCGCGCGGTGTGACCATTCTGGCCAAGATCGAGGGGCGCAACCCCGGTTATTCGGTCAAGTGCCGGATCGGCGCCAACATGATCTGGGACGCCGAAAGCAGCGGCAAACTCAAACCGGGCATGACCATTGTCGAGCCGACGTCGGGTAACACGGGCATTGGCCTGGCATTTGTTGCCGCTGCCCGTGGTTATAAATTGATGCTGACCATGCCGGCCTCGATGAGTATCGAGCGTCGTAAGGTCCTCAAAGCATTGGGGGCCGAACTGGTGCTCACCGAGCCGGCAAAGGGCATGAAAGGCGCTATCGAGAAAGCCGCCGAGATCGTCGCCAGCGATGCTGACAAATACTTCATGCCGGCGCAGTTCGATAACCCGGCCAACCCGGCGATTCACGAAAAGACCACTGGCCCGGAAATCTGGAACGATACCGACGGCGCTGTCGATGTACTGGTCGCCGGCGTCGGCACCGGCGGAACCATCACCGGCGTTTCGCGGTATATCAAGAATACCCAAGGCAAACCGATTCTGTCGGTAGCAGTGGAGCCAATGTCCTCGCCCGTGATTACTCAGGCGCTGGCCGGTGAAGAGATCAAACCGAGCCCGCACAAGATTCAGGGGATCGGTGCCGGTTTTGTGCCGAAGAACCTTGATCTGTCGATGGTTGACCGGGTCGAGCAGGTCACCGACGACGAGTCCAAGGCCATGGCGCTGCGGTTGATGCAGGAAGAGGGGATTTTGTGCGGTATTTCCTGCGGTGCAGCGATGGCGGTAGCGGTGCGTCTGGCGGAGACGCCAGAGATGCAAGGCAAGACCATCGTCGTGATTTTGCCTGATTCGGGCGAACGTTATCTGTCGAGCATGTTGTTCAGCGATCTGTTCACTGAGCAGGAGACTCAGCAGTAATCCAGTTGATTCAGGTCAGCCAGGGTTCAGGATCGTTATGCTAATAAATGCTTTGTTGCGCAATTCTTAACACTGAATCTTGTGTCAGGCGGGTTTTTCCCGAAGCCGGTAGTGTTTATCATGGCCGGCTGCCATGCCGGGTAAAAGGCATTGCGCAGCGTTGTCTTTATTCAAGGAGTTGTTGATGACCTTTTCGTTTGCCGCCAAGGCGTTTGTGCTGCTGCTCTTTTTGGGCAGCACACTCTATGTGCATTTGCGCGGCAAGGCGCGTTTGCCGGTTCTGCGTCAGTTCGTCAACCACTCGGCGCTGTTCGCCCCGTACAACGCCTTGATGTACCTGTTCTCCGGCGTACCGTCCAAGCCTTATCTGGATCGCAGCAAATTCCCGGAGCTGGACGTGCTGCGTGATAACTGGGAAACCATTCGCGACGAAGCCATGCACCTGTTCGATGAAGGCTACATTCGCGCGGCGGAAAAGAACAACGACGCCGGTTTCGGTTCGTTCTTCAAGAAGGGCTGGAAGCGTTTCTACCTCAAGTGGTACGACAAACCGCTGCCATCGGCCGAAACCCTGTGTCCGAAAACCGTGGCGCTGGTCAGTGCAATTCCCAACGTCAAAGGCGCGATGTTTGCGTTGCTGCCGGGTGGCAGTCACCTGAACCCGCATCGTGATCCGTTTGCCGGTTCACTGCGTTATCACCTCGGCCTGTCGACGCCGAACTCCGACGATTGCCGGATCTTCGTTGATGGTCAGGTGTACGCCTGGCGTGACGGCGAAGACGTGATGTTCGACGAGACCTACGTGCACTGGGTCAAGAATGAAACCGACAAAACCCGCGTGATCCTGTTCTGCGACGTCGAGCGCCCGCTGAGCAACCGTCTGATGACTCGCATCAACCGCTCGATCAGCGCCTGGCTCGGCCGTGCCACCGCACCGCAGAACCTCGACGATGAACGCGTTGGCGGGATCAATCAGGCCTACGCCTGGAGCAAGAGCTTCAGTGACAAGTTCAGTGGCGTGGTCAAACACTGGAAACGCCGTCATCCGAAGGCTTACCGCGTGATGCGGCCGGTGCTGGCAGTGGCGGTGTTGACGTTGTTGGGGTATTGGCTGTTTGGTTAAGGCTGGATGTTGTAATAAAAAACCGTTCCTTGAGAGCGGTTTTTTTTATGAAGAGAAGGTGAACGAAGCGCCAGCGAGCACGCCTCCTGGCTCTACCGCAGCTGGATTCACCAATGCTTCTCTGATTCGGTGCAACTCCCGTTCAGACAACTTTCCGGAAGAGCGTTTTCTAACAGCTTTTATCGATCTGGCGCCTGGCGCCCTTTTTTCATCGGCAGCCTTCATGGTGCCTCCGGCGTTGATCATTAAATGAGCAGTTGTCCGATACTAGTCTTACCAAATTAGCTTCACAAGCCTACCCTCTGAATCGAATTCAAAACCCAGCTGCCGGTAAAGAGGAATCACCCCAGGGAGAGGCTCCTGAATTTCAATTTGTGTACTGCCGATGATTCGCGCGAAGTGAGTCACGGCGGTCAAAGCAAATGTCGCTACTCGGCTTTTGAGAGGGTGATCGTTATCGGGCTTTCCTTCCAGGCGTACAATTTTCACTCGCAACCGGCTCTGATTAGGGTTTGCAAAGCAAAGTCCGCATAACTCCTGATCAAACCAGATTGCTAAATCGAAGCTAAGTGGTTCCTTGGCCTTCCACCTGACAACATCTTGCCAAGAGAAATGAGGATCAAACCATTCTTCATAGGCACTCAGCGCTAGCGCATCGATTGCTTCGAAACGAACTCTGGAGTGATCAACATCCACTATCCCTTGCAGCAACAAGTCTTTGTGCAGTTTTGCGAAAGTAACACCAGCCTGTTTCCTGGCCTGTGATTTGTAAACCTGGTAGCGCAAATACGTCCGTTCCCTTGGCATGTGATCCTGTGCATTCCTTGTCCCCCATGGTTGGGTGTCGCGATTGCAATCCAGCCTATTCACCTTGCGGCCAACTGTCCCTGCTGGCCCTTTGTCCAAATCATTGCAATCCATGTCCCACGCTGGTTATAGTCGGCGCTCGTGAGTCGTATGCCTCACCTTCCACACTCTCAAAAAGATCTGCCCCAATGCCTGCATCCCTCATCAACGCGGTAGTCGATTCAGCGGTCAACGCTGTCGTGGTGCCGTGCGGGAATCAGCAGCCCAAGCAGATCAGTCATTACCCCCCTCCTGTCAGTAGCACGCCGGTGTGCGCAGTCGTATCACCGCCGGGCGTTGGCGTTTCGGGCTGATCAGCACTGTCTGCTGAGTCCTGCCGCCCGCCAGAAAAACCTACTGAATTTCAGCTTCGGCTGAGTTGGCTTCTTGCCTGACTACAGGTGGTATTCATGTTTGTCCTGTCGAAAAAATCCGCGCTCGCGGCCGCGTCCACGAGCCTGTTCGTTCTGCTGTGGAGCAGCGGGGCGATCTTCTCCAAATGGGGCCTGGCCCATGCTTCCCCGTTTGCCTTTCTGCTGATTCGCTTCGCGATTGCCTTGTGCGGGCTGGTGTTGCTGGCGCCGTTGCTCAAATTGAAGTTGCCCAAGGGCGGGCGGCCGATGTTGTTTGCGATCGCCACGGGCGTGGTGTTGTTGGGGGCCTATCAGATTTTCTATCTATTGGCGCTCAACACCAAAGTCACCCCCGGTGTGATGGCGACCATCATGGGTGTGCAGCCGATTCTCACCGTGGTCTTGATGGAACGGCAACGCTCGGCCAGCCGGATGTTCGGTCTGGCGCTGGGGCTGGCGGGCCTGATCATGGTGGTTTACCAGGGCATCGGTCTGGCCGGGATGTCCTGGGCGGGGATGCTGTTCGGGTTGCTGGCGCTGGCGAGCATGACGCTGGGCTCGATCATGCAGAAACGCATCACCGACAATCCTCTCGGCACGCTGCCGGTGCAGTATCTGGCCGGGCTGTTGTTGTGCGGGATCTTCGTGCCGTTTCAGCCGTTCCATTTTGAACACAGCACAGGTTTTATCGTGCCGGTATTGTGGATGGGGCTGGTGGTGTCGGTGCTGGCGACGTTGTTGCTGTATCGGCTGATCGCGCGGGGCAATCTGGTGAATGTCACCAGTCTGTTCTATCTGGTGCCGGCGGTGACGGCGGTGATGGACTATCTGATTTTCGACAATCGCCTGGCAGCGTTGAGTGTGCTGGGGATGTTGTTAATTGTGGTCGGTCTGGCATTTGTGTTTCGTGAAAGGGGGTAACAGATCATCAGGTGGCGGCTTTTAGGCCGCCGATCGCGAGCAGGCTCACTCCTACAGGGGAACGCATTCCAATTGTAGGAGTGAGCCTGCTCGCGATAGCCTTTTTGGCAACAGCACTAATTTATCGGGCCGGCACCTCAGCCGGTTTCACCACCGCCGGCTTCAAAACCAGCCACAGCGCAATCGCGATCAACACCCCGCCATAGATGTGCGCCATCGATAACGGCTCATCCAGCAACAACGCCCCCCACAACACGCCGAACGGCGGAATCATGAAGGTCACCGTCATCGACTTCACCGGACCGATCGAGCTGAGCAGGCGGAAGTAAATGATGTAGGCAAACGCCGTGCAGCCAAGACCCAGGCCCAACAGCGACAGCCAGACATTCCAGCCGCCCCAACTGACCGGCGGTGACGTGATCACGCTGTAGCCGAACAACGGCAACAGGAACAACGTCGCACCGAGCATGCTGCCCAGCGCCGACAATCGGCTGTCCAGTCCACCGGCCTGATCCAGCCAGCGCCGCGCGAGGAAACCGGCAAAACCATAACAAGTGGTCGCCAGCAAGCAGGCGAGGGCGCCCATCAACAGCTGCATGTCAAATGCCACGGGACCGGCGCGGGTCAGCACGCCAACGCCTAACAGACCGAGGAACACCCCGCCCAGTTTGGCTGCGGTGAGTTTTTCACTGAAGAACAACCCGCCAATCAGCACGCCCATCAGCGGCGTGGTGGCATTGAAAATCGCCGAATAGCCGGCTGGCAATACCTGGGCCGCGACCGAATACAGTGTCGCCGGAATGCCTGAGTTGATCACGCCCAGCAGCATCACGGTTTTCAGTTTGCCTTTGAAATCCCAGCGCACGCGCATTAGCCCGAGGATTACCAGCAAACCTGCAGCCGCAATCGACACGCGAAGGAACCCGGTCGGGATCGTGCCAATCACCGGCGCAATAATGCGCATGAACAGAAAACTTGCGCCCCAGATGGCCGCCAGCGACAACATACGGAAAATATCGACAGGGCTCACGACGGGGCTCCTTCCTTGATCGGGACGAGAGTGTTGCCGAGCGCCCTGACGAAGGCAACCGCTATTCGGGCATGCAACTTATCGGTCAGATCACAAAGCGTGTCACCAGACTGTTGAGGTCCACGGCCAGACGCGACAGTTCCTGGCTTGCAGCCGAGGTCTGAGTGGCGCCAGCGGCGGTCTGCGTTGAGAGGTCACGGATGGTCACCAGATTCTGATCGACCTCGCGCGCCACCAAGGCCTGCTGCTCGGCCGCGCTGGCGATCACCAGGTTGCGTTGGTTGATCTGCGAGATCGACGCGGTGATTTTTTCCAGTGCCTGCCCGGCACTGTTGGCGCGGCGCAGCGTCTGACCCGCCTGCTCGGCACTGCTCTGCAAAGCGCCAACGGTCGCCCCGGTGCCTTGCTGGATGCTGCTGATCATCAGCTCGATTTCTTCGGTGGAATTCTGCGTGCGTTGCGCCAGCGAACGGACTTCGTCCGCGACCACGGCAAAACCGCGCCCGGCTTCACCGGCGCGCGCCGCTTCGATCGCCGCATTGAGCGCCAACAGATTGGTCTGCCCGGCAATCCCGCGAATCACCTCCAGCACTTTGCTGATGTCCTGTGCCTGCGTGGCCAGACCCTCGGCTTGTGCGGAAGCACCGAGTACCGCATCGACCAGTTGCTGAATCGAGCTGATGGTTTCGCTGACCTGTACGTGGCCGTGCTTGCTGTCCTCGTTCGACGCGGCAGACGCCTCGGCGCTGGACACCGCGTTGGCGGCGACTTCGTCCACCGCCGTGCTCATCTCGGTGACCGCGGTGGCGGCTTGTTCAATCTGATCGTTCTGCTGCTGCAGGCCGCGGGTGCTCTGCTCCATCACCGAACTCATTTCCTCGGCAGCGGAAGCCAGTTGCTGTGCCGATTCGCTGATACCGCGAATGGTCGAGCGTAGATTGCCCTGCATCTCGGCCAAGGCATGGAGCAGCTGCGACGCCTCATCCTTCCCGGTGCTGGTGATCTGTCCGCTGAGATCACCGGCAGCAATGCGCCGCGCGACATCCAGTGCCTGATTGATCGGGGTGGTGATGCTGCGGGTCAGCAGCCAGGCCAATAACAAGGTGGCAATCAGGGCGACCACGATGATCGACGTGACGATCCACAATGCCTGCTGATACATCGCCGCAGCGGCTTTGGCGGCGGCATCCGCACCTTGTTGGTTGAGGCTGATCATCTGCTCCAGCGTCTTATCGAGCACAGTGCCCTGCGGCGCCAGTTCATTGCTCAAACGCGTGGCAGCCTGCTCGTTCTGCCCCGCGTCAATCTGGCTGACAATCTGATCGAGAATGCTCAGGTATTTGCCGATGGCCGCGTTCAAGCCGTCGAGCATCGCCTGTTCCTGATCACTGGCGATCAAGGCTTTGTGATCGTTGAGGCGTTTGAGCAACTCCTCGCGTTGCGCCTTGAGGATATTTTTGCTTCGGTCGCGCACCGCAGGCTGGGAGTTGGTGATCAGACGCAACGATTCGAGACGGATGCTGGCGATGTTCGCCGCCGCGTCATGAATGCTCTCGATGCTGGGCATCCATGATTCTTCGATCACCGCTGCACTTTCGCGCAGGGTTTTCATCTGGCCCAGACCGAACAGGCCGACCATCACCAGCAGACTGGCCAAAACGGCAAAGCTCAAACTGGCGCGCAAACCTATGCGCAGATTCCGGATAGACATCAGTGTGCTCCTTGATCTTTGAAGGGGGGGGGTCGTCCTCGTCAGCGAGGATCTTGTTATGAGGCGGGTAATGGCGGGCTGTATATCAAAGTGCCACTATTTTGGTAAGACCAATCTGGAGTCGTTGCTGGCGATCCGCGTAGTTGCAGCAATGCCGCGGACTAGACGCGTGCATTGGGTCTTGGATCCGAAACCCAGAGAATTCACGGACTGGCGCAGGGCGGCGAGAAGAACCGCTCAGGCGTTAACTGACCGAACGGTTGATTAAAAAAACTTTGCCAAAACGCTTTTGGCGTACAACCCCGGCGCAGATTTGGCAGAAATTGCACTTCACCTGTGTGCGCATCCGTGGCTAAGCTCAGGCACAGATTTCCAAACGCACGCCGAGGTCTCATCTATGCCGCAGCAATGGCCAGCCACCGACATCGCCCGCATGATCCTCGATGGCTTTGACGATTACCGCGAGCATTTCCGGCGCATCACCGACGGTGCCCGTGAGCGCTTCGAGCAGGCGCGCTGGCAGGAGACGCAAACGGCGTCGGCGGCGCGGATCAATCTCTATGAAGAAAAGGTCGGCGAAACCATCGCCCGTCTGCGCGAATACTTCGACGATGAGACGCTGATGAATGTCAGCTGCTGGCCGCTGGTGAAAAGCGCCTACATCAGCGTCATCGACCTGCGCTTCGACGATGAGCTGTCGGAGACCTGGTACAACTCGATTTTCTGCGGGCTGTTCAGCCATGACCTGATCAGCGACGGCTGCATGTTCATCCACACCACCCGCCCGAGCCTGCGCCGTGCCCGCGCCGCGCAGACCCGTACCTACAAACCGCAAGGGCAATTGTCGGGGATGCTCGCGAGCATTTTTGCCGACTATCGCTTCAGCGAGGATTACGCCGATCTGCCCGGCGACTTGCTTCGCCTCGAAGCGCAGCTGCGCGAGAACCTGCCGGACTGGGTGTGCAAAGACCCGGAACTCAGCGTCGAGCTGTTTTCCTCGGTGCTGTACCGCAACAAGGGCGCGTACCTGGTCGGGCGCATTTACACCCGCGACGAGCAATGGCCGTTGGTGATCCCGCTGCTGCACCGCGAAGGGCGCGGGATCCAGATCGATGCGCTGATCACCGACGAAGCCGACGTGTCGATCATCTTCTCGTTCACCCGTTCGTACTTCATGGTCGATGTGCCGGTGCCGGCGGAATTCATCGGTTTCCTGCGGCGCATCCTGCCGGGCAAGCACATCGCCGAGCTGTACACCTCGATCGGTTTCTACAAGCACGGTAAATCCGAGTTCTACCGCGCACTGATCAATCACCTGGCCAACACCGATGACCAGTTCATCATGGCCCCGGGCGTGCGCGGCATGGTCATGAGCGTGTTCACCCTGCCGGGTTTCAACACCGTGTTCAAAATCATCAAAGACCGTTTTTCGCCGTCGAAAAACGTCGACCGCGCCACGGTGATCGAGAAGTATCGGCTGGTAAAAAGCGTCGACCGGGTAGGGCGCATGGCCGATACCCAGGAGTTCGCCGATTTCCGTTTTCCGCTGAGCAAGTTTGATCCGGCGTGTCTTGAGGAATTGCTGGAAGTCGCGCCATCGACAGTCTCGGTCGAGGGCGAGACGGTATTGATCCGCCACTGCTGGACCGAACGGCGGATGACCCCGCTCAATCTGTATCTGGAAAACGCCAATGACGCACAGGTGCGCGAGGCGCTGGAGGATTACGGTCTGGCGATCAAGCAACTGGCGGCGGCGAATATCTTTCCAGGCGACATGTTGTTGAAAAACTTTGGCGTCACCCGGCATGGGCGGGTGGTGTTTTATGACTATGACGAGATTTGTTTTCTGACCGAGGCCAACTTCCGCCACATCCCTGCGCCGCGGACCCCGGAAGACGAAATGGCTTCGGAGCCGTGGTATTCGATCGGGCCGCTGGATGTGTTTCCCGAGGAGTTTCCACCGTTTCTGTTTGCCGATTCGGGGCAGCGCAAGTTATTCGATCAGTTGCATGGCGAGTTGTATAACGCTGATTACTGGAAGAGTTTGCAGGAGGCGATTCGGGCGGGGAAAGTCATAGACGTCTTTCCCTATCGGCGTAAAGGGTTGGATAACGAGTAAGGCCTGAAACCCTCACCCCAGCCCTCTCCCAGAGGGAGAGGGGGCCGACCGAGGTGTCTTGGGTCAAACGCCGACCTGAAAGAGCTTGGCGATTATGGATTCGGCAAAGCTCTTTCAGGTCGATGTAACTTTGAAGCATCCCCCAATCGGTCCCCTCTCCCTTTGGGAGAGGGCTAGGGTGAGGGCAGCAATCCCCCTGACACGCCACAAATCCGCCAAATCTGCGACAATCCGCCCCCTGCATAAATAGACGACCGAATTGCCTACCCGATGACCGACGAATCGCCCTCCATCGACAAACTGCTGAAAAACCTCGATCACGCCA
The DNA here is from genome assembly GCF_032613195.1 of Pseudomonas sp. P108. Classification (NCBI taxonomy): domain Bacteria; kingdom Pseudomonadati; phylum Pseudomonadota; class Gammaproteobacteria; order Pseudomonadales; family Pseudomonadaceae; genus Pseudomonas; species Pseudomonas sp. P108. The sequence goes on from NZ_CP126691.1 coordinate 1,703,696, forward strand.
TGCTCGCCGACCGTCACCGGCTGCGGCGGCAGTTGCTTGAGCTGCGCAAGAAACCCGACGAGGCCAAACTGGCCCAGTGGGTGACGCGCATGCAGGCGTCCTGTGATCAGGTGCTGGCCCGCCGTGCCAGCCTGCCGGTGATTCGTTACGACGACAGTCTGCCGATCGCCGCCAAGCGCGACGAGATCAAAAAGGCGCTGGAAAAACACCAGGTGCTGATCATTGCCGGCGAAACCGGCTCGGGTAAAACCACCCAGTTGCCGAAGATCTGTCTGGAAATCGGACGCGGCCAGCACGGCTTGATCGGCCACACTCAGCCGCGCCGAATCGCAGCACGCAGCGTCGCCAGCCGGGTTGCCGAAGAACTTGGCACGCCGCTTGGTTCGCTGGTCGGTTATCAGGTGCGTTTCGAGGATCAAAGCGATTCCAACACCCTGATCAAGCTGATGACCGATGGCATTCTGTTGGCGGAAACGCAGAACGATCGCTACCTCGAACGCTACGACACGATCATCGTCGACGAAGCCCACGAACGCAGTCTCAACATCGACTTCCTGCTCGGTTACCTGAAAACCCTGCTGCCGCGCCGCCCGGATCTGAAAGTCATCATCACCTCGGCGACCATCGATCTGGAGCGCTTTTCCAAGCACTTCGACGACGCACCGATTGTTGAAGTGTCCGGTCGCACTTTCCCGGTGGACACCTGGTACCGCCCGCTGACGCTGGAGCAGGACGAAGAGGGCAATCGCGTCGAGGATGACCTGACGGTGGATCAGGCGATCCTAGCGACCCTCGATGAAATCGCCGCTTACGAGCGCAGCGAACGTCGCAGCCCCGGTGATGTGCTGGTGTTCTTGCCAGGTGAGCGCGAGATTCGCGACGCCGCCGACATGCTGCGCAAGGCCCAAATCAAACACACCGAAATCCTGCCGCTCTACGCGCGCTTGTCGCCCGCCGAACAGCAGCGGATTTTCCAGTCGCACCCGGGCCGTCGCGTGGTGCTGGCAACCAACGTTGCCGAGACTTCGCTGACCGTACCGGGCATCCGTTACGTGATCGACAGCGGCACCGCGCGCATCAGCCGTTACAGCTATCGCGCCAAGGTCCAGCGTCTGCCGATCGAAGCGATTTCCCAGGCCAGCGCCAATCAGCGTAAAGGTCGCTGCGGTCGGGTCGAGCCGGGCATTTGCATTCGGCTGTACAGCGAAGAAGATTTTAATGGGCGCCCGGAGTTCACCGATCCGGAAATTCTGCGCACCAACCTCGCGGCGGTTATTTTGCAGATGCTGCATCTGCGCCTCGGCGAAATCACCGCGTTCCCGTTTATCGAGCCGCCGGACGGCAAGGCGATCAGCGACGGTTTCAACCTGCTGCAAGAACTCTCGGCGGTGGACCGCAACAGCCAGTTGACCCCGCTCGGTCGCCAGTTGGCGCGCTTGCCGGTCGACCCGCGCATGGGCCGTATGCTGCTCGAAGCGGCCAAGCTCGGCAGCCTGCAGGAAGTGCTGATTGTCGCCAGTGCCATGTCGATTCAAGACCCGCGCGAGCGTCCGCCGGAACGTCAGCAAGCGGCCGATCAGGCTCACGCACAGTGGAAGGATGTCGATTCGGATTTCGCCGGTTTGGTAAATCTGTGGCGTGGTTTTGAAGAGCAACGCCAGGCGCTGACTGCGAGTCCGCTGCGCAACTGGTGCCGCAAGAACTTCCTCAACTATCTGCGTCTGCGCGAATGGCGTGATTCCCATCGGCAGTTGAGCCTGATCTGCCGCGACATGCAGTTGAGCCTGAATAAAGAGCCGGCGGATTATCCGAAACTGCACAAAGCGGTGCTGGTCGGCCTGCTGAGCCAGATCGGTCAGAAAACCGAAGATGGCGATTACCTCGGCGCGCGTCAGCGGCGTTTCTGGATTCATCCGTCGTCGGGCATTGGCAAGAAGCGTCCGCAATGGCTGATGACCGCCGAACTGGTGGAAACCACCAAGCTTTACGCGCGCATGGTCGCCAAGATCGATGCCGACTGGATCGAGCCGCTGGCCGGGCACCTGATCAAGAAAAACCACTTTGAACCGCACTGGGAGAAGAAGCGCGGCCAGGTCGTGGCGTTCGAACAGATCACCCTGTTCGGGCTGATCGTGGTCGGCCGCCGCCCGGTGCATTACGGCCCGGTCGATCCAGTGGTTTCCCGTGAGCTGTTTATCCGCGAAGGTCTGGTGCGTGGCGAGATTCAGTCGAAAGCCAAGTGCCTGACCGCGAACAAACAACTGCTGGAACAGCTCGACGAACTGGAAGCCAAGGCTCGTCGCCGCGACATTCTCGCCGACGAAGAAACCTTGTATGCGTTCTACGATGCGCGGCTGCCGGCGGAGATTCACCAGACCGCGACCTTCGACAGTTGGTATCGCATCAACAGCCAGAAGAACCCGCAACTGCTGATCATGCGCGAAGAGGACGTACTGGCCCGCGAGGCCAGTGAAGTCACTGCGCGCGATTACCCGGACACGCTGCACATCGGCGATCTGGAGCTGGCGCTGACCTATCACTTCGAACCCAATCACCCGCGCGACGGCGTGACCCTGCGCGTACCGGCGCCGCTGCTGCCGATGTTGCCGCCAGAACGCCTGGAGTGGCTGGTGCCGGGGATGATCGAGGCCAAGTGCATCGCCCTTGTGCGCAACCTGCCGAAGGCCTTGCGCAAGAACTTCGTGCCGGTGCCGGACTTCATCAAAGCTGCGCTGCAACGCATGACCTTTGCCGACGGTTCGTTGCCACAGGCGCTGGGCCGCGAGTTGTTGCGCATGACCGGCGCGCGGGTCAGCGATGAGGCGTGGGCCGAAGCTGAGCAAGGCGTCGAGGGGCATCTGCGGATGAACCTGGAAATCGTCGATGGCCAAGGCAAGTTCCTCGGCGAAGGCCGCGATCTGGCCGAGCTGACCGCACGGTTTGCCGAAGCCAGTCAGGCTGCGCTGGCGGTGCCCCAGAGTGCGAAAAGTCAGCAACCGGTGGAGGCGAAAGTCTTCGCGCCGGTGGCAGAAAAGACTCAACAGAAGATCGCCGGGCTGTCGATGACGGTGTATCCGGCGCTGGTCGAAGAGGGCGGCACGGTCAAGGAAGGGCGCTTCTCGACCCCGGCCGAAGCCGAATTCCAGCATCGTCGCGCTTTGCAGCGTTTGTTGATGCAGCAACTGGCTGAGCCGGCCAAGTTCCTGCGCGGCAAGTTGCCGGGGCAGACCGAATTGGGCCTGCTCTATCGCGAGCTGGGCCGGGTCGATGCGCTGGTCGAAGACATTCTGCTGGCCAGCGTCGACAGTTGCATTCTTGAGGGTGAAGACCCATTGCCCCGCGACGGCGCCGGGTTGGCAGCATTGGCCGAACGCAAACGCGGCAGTTGGACTGAACACGCCGAGCGCGTGGCGCGCCTGACGCTGGAGATTCTCAAGCTCTGGCACGGTCTGCAAAAACGCTTCAAGGGCAAGATCGATCTGGCGCAAGCCGTGGCTCTGAATGACATCAAGCAGCAGATCAACAATCTGGTGTATCCGGGATTTGTCCGCGAGACGCCGATGCAGTGGCTCAAGGAGTTGCCGCGTTACCTGAAAGCGGTCGAGCAGCGTTTCGAAAAACTCGGCGCTCAGGTGCAGAAGGATCGCGTCTGGAGCGGTGAACTCGCCGGCCTCTGGGCGCAATACCAGACCCGCGCGGCGAAACATGCGCAGGAAGGCAAACGCGATCCACAGCTTGAGCTGTACCGCTGGTGGCTCGAGGAATACCGGGTCTCACTGTTCGCTCAACAGTTGGGCACCAAGGTCCCGATCTCCGACAAACGTCTGAACAAGCAGTGGAGCCAGGTCGAACCCTGATCTTGAGCCGTACGCGATCCCCTGTGGGAGCGAGCCTGCTCGCGAAAGCGGTGTGTCAAACAAGAATCTGGTGACTGACACTCTGCCTTCGCGAGCAGGCTCGCTCCCACATTGGGATGTGGGTTGTGCTTGAGAAAGGCGCCAAAAGTCCACGTTTATGGCAAACTTCGCGACCATAAACGCCGGTTTCGCGACCCAGAGCCTTCGGCCGCGGTGCGAGACGGAATAAAGCGATGCCAGGTTTGCGTCCCCCGGATGGGAATAGACCCTTTGTGTGTTGGTACGACGGTTCCAGCACTTTCTGCCTGAACAGATTAGAGAAACGACCATGCATAACGTCGTCATCAGCGGCACCGGCCTGTACACCCCGGCCAACAGCATCTCCAACGAAGAGCTGGTGCAGTCTTTCAATACCTACGTCGCCCAGTTCAACGCCGACAACGCCGACGCGATCGCCAGCGGCGAAGTCCAGGCCCTGACCGAATCCAGCGCTGCGTTTATCGAAAAGGCTTCCGGCATCAAGAGCCGCTTTGTCATGGACAAGGACGGCATCCTCGATCCACAACGCATGGCTCCGCGCCTGCCGGAGCGTTCCAACGACGAATGGTCGGTGCTCTGCCAGATGGCCATCGGCGCAGCCGAACAGGCCCTGCAGCGCGCCGGCAAAACCGCCGCTGACATCGACGGCGTGATCGTCGCCTGCTCCAACCTGCAGCGCGCCTACCCGGCCATCGCCATCGAAGTCCAGGAAGCCTTGGGCATTCAGGGCTTCGGTTTCGACATGAACGTGGCTTGCTCCTCGGCCACCTTCGGCATCCAGGCTGCGGCCAACAGCGTGCAACTGGGCCAGGCCCGGGCAATCCTGATGGTCAACCCGGAAGTCTGCACCGGGCACTTGAACTTCCGCGACCGCGACAGCCACTTCATCTTCGGCGATGCCGCGACTGCGGTGATCATCGAGCGCGCTGACACCGCGACGTCCAAGCACCAGTTCGATGTAGTCAGCACCAAACTGCTGACCAAGTTCTCCAACAACATCCGCAACAACTTCGGCTTCCTCAACCGCGCAGCGGAAGAGGGCATCGGTGCCCGCGACAAGCTGTTCGTGCAGGAAGGCCGCAAGGTGTTCAAGGATGTCTGCCCGATGGTTGCCGAACTGATCGGCGAGCATCTGCAAGAGAACCAGCTCAACGTCGGCGACGTGAAGCGCTTCTGGCTGCACCAGGCCAACCTGAGCATGAACCATCTGATCGTGCGCAAACTGCTCGGCCGCGAAGCCACCGAAGAAGAAGCGCCGGTGATCCTCGACACATACGCCAACACCAGCTCTGCAGGCTCGGTGATTGCTTTCCACAAATATCAGGACGATCTGGCTGCAGGTTCGCTGGCGGTGTTGAGTTCGTTCGGTGCGGGCTATTCGATCGGCAGCGTGATTCTGCGCAAGCGTTGAAAATTGGTTTAATTTCCTCTTAATCGCGCCGACCTTTCCTACATCCGAATCGGCTCAAACGCTGTAATTTTTCGGAAATGGCGGCAGGTGAAGACCTGTCGCCGTCATTTTCGGAATCGGGACAAGGGGATTGATGGATGGCGGCTGACGACACCCAACTGCTTGCGCGCCTGCTGGCAGGTGAACAACAGGCTTTCAAGGAACTGGTGACGACGTATCAGAGCGCCATGCGCGCCGTGGCGTATGCCATTGTCGGCCAGCGCCACGTTGAAGAAGTGGTGCAGGACGCTTGGCTATCGGTGGTGCGCCATATTGCCAGTTTCGAAGGTCGCTCCAGTCTCAAGACCTGGCTGTTGACCATCACCGCCAACTCGGCGAAAAGTCGCTATAAACAAAATCGCCGGGAAGTGTTGATGGATGATTTGCCATCGCCCCATGGCACGATCGACGACGACCGCTTTTCTCCCGGTGACGGCCATTGGCTGGTCGCCCCCTTCGCCTGGCACCAGGACACGCCGGAAGCGCTGCTGACCGAGAGCGAATTGCGCGAATGTCTGGAACACACCCTGTTGAATCTGTCGGAACTGCAAAGCAGTGTTTTGCTGCTGCGTGAGCGTCAGGGGCTGGAGCTTGAAGAGATCTGTAATCTTCTGGAGATCTCGCTCTCCAATGTCCGTGTGCTGCTGCATCGTGCGCGGCTGAAAGTCTTCGCGACCGTGGAGCATTTTGAGGAGACCGGAGAATGCTGACCTGTAAGGAACAAGTGGCGCGCTCCAGCGATTATCTCGATGGCCAACTGAGCTTTCGCGAAAAGTGGATGGTGCGTCATCACCTGATGTTTTGCCCGAACTGCCGGCGTTTCATTCGCCAGATGCGTTTGATGCAAGCCACATTGAAGGCGATGCCGGAGAAACCGGAAGAAGGCGTCGATGCCTTGGCTGAACGCCTGGCCGAGCAACGACGAAAAGATAATCCCCTGTAGGAGCTGTCGAGTGAAACGAGGCTGCGATCTTTTGATCTTTTTCAAGATCAAGATCAAAAGATCGCAGCCTTCGGCAGCTCCTACAGGAGATTTTTTGCATCCTGCAGAATTAGCCCGGCGCGAGCGAAACGAACGGATGATGGGGATCGTCCCGCTCGCACCGGGCTAAAGGGTGAAGCGTTTTAGAACTTGGCTTCGGCGTCCAGCTGCAAGGTGTTGGCGTCAGCGTCACGCTGGGTACGGCTGGCGAAGTCGGCCTTGGTCAGGAAGTACGTAGCGCCAATGGCGAAGTTCTTGTCGATGTCGTAACCGACCTTGAACTTGTGACCACGGGAGCCGGTGGTGCCGTTGGCGAAGTCGGAGTCGGTGAAGGCGCCGACCACGGCGTTGCGCTGCACGTCACGATAGTTGTAATCGAGGTTCAGGCCGAAGACTTTCGACTTGGCACCCAACAGCCACGCGGTGTCCTGATCGGTCACGGCGTCGTTGTTCTTCACGTACTGACCGTAGAACGACAATGGCATCGGCAGACCGCCGATGTCGACCTGGCTGAACCCTTCATACAGACGGAATTCGTTGTTGGCCGAGTTGCCATTGACCGCCAGCGCACACGGCGTGGAAGTGCCGGTGCAGCGGCTGTCTTCGTCGTTCTGGTAGGCGTAGACGCTGCCGCCCACAGTCACTTTCAGGTTGTCGGTGATGTTGAAGCGGCTACCCAACTGGCCAGCGGTCAGACGCAGGTCGTGACGGAATTGCACGCCATCGCCGTCAACGTTGTCCTTGAGGTTGTAGTTACCCAGGCTGCCGAACAGTTCGGCGCTGCTGCCCAACGGGTATTTGTAAGTAACGGCCAGACCTTCCGGGTTGATGTCGCTGTCCCAGATCACGTCGCCCATGCTGACCCACGGCTGAAGCATCTTGCCGCCGATGATGTGCAGGTTCTTGATCTGATCCGGGTGGTAGTCGATGTAGCCCAGGTCGAGCCAGATCTGCTTCTTGTCGAAGTAGTTGTCCTGATCCTGGTTGGTGGAACGGGCATCGTCGCCGCCGCCGGTGGCGATACGGATGCCGGTGTCGACCTGTGGGTTGATCTCGGTGTAGGCGCCCAGACGGGCACGGATGCGCTGACGGTCCTTGTCGCGGCCGCCGTTGTTCGGTTCGCCGTCGATCTTGATGGTTTCCTGACGAATACGCACGTCACCCTTGAACTGGGTCTTCGCGGCCCAGGCCAGTTTCTGGTCGAAAGCGCTTTGCTCGTTGCTCTTCTTCGCGACAGCCGCGACTTGTTCGTTGGTCTCTTGCTGCGCCTGCTGCGCGATTTGCTGAGCCTTCTGATCCTTGGCCAGTTCAGTTTGCAGTTCGATGTACTGCGCCTGGGAAATGGAACCGTTAGCCTTGAGCATGTCGAGCAGTTTGGCGTCGACTGCAGCACTGGCCGGAACACTCATGGCCAGCAACAAGCCACCGCACAGGGCCGCCGCAGTTTTCGTGGAAGCAAGACGCATAGCAATCTCCGAAGATGAGAGGGGATGGCACAGCCATCCGGGGCACAACCGACGATTCGAGCGTCGGAAAACAGTGTCCGGGTAGAACCCGGCGCTCTAAAAACAGGCGCCAGTATCGCGATGGTTTATGACAGAGCAGTGGCACAGTGATGGCAGGTTGATGACGATATCGATTCGCCCTGAACTATTGATCTAGAGCGCTGTCGGCCGATTGCGGGTGTGCAATGCCGCGCAATCGGCGATACTCGCCGGGCGCTGAAGTCCTGTTGTGGAGAGCTTGTTGATGCCGTTGCAACGCCTGCAAAACCTGTCGGAAATTGCCCCGGCAACCTGGGATGCGCTAGTGCCTGAAAGTCAGCCATTTCTGCGCCATGCCTTTCTCAGTGCGCTGGAAGACAGCGGTAGCGTTGGCCCCCACACCGGCTGGCAACCTGAGCATTTGCTGCACATCGAAGAGGGGCGTCTGATCGCCGCGTTACCCAGTTATCGCAAGTGGCATTCCTACGGCGAGTACGTGTTCGATCACGGCTGGGCCGACGCCTGCGCCCGCGCCGGCATCGATTACTACCCCAAGCTGTTGACCGCTGTGCCATTCAGTCCGGTCAGCGGCCCGCGCTTGTTGGCGGCCAATGTCGAAGACGGTTTCGAACTGCTCAAGAGCCTGCCGGGCTATCTGGAGATCGAAGGGCTTTCCAGCGCGCACATCAATTTCACCGACGCTTTCAGCGATGCTGCGATGGCCGAACAGCCGGGCTGGCTGCAACGCATTGGCTGTCAGTATCACTGGCAGAATCGCGGTTATCGCGACTTTCAGGATTTCCTCGACGTGCTCAGTTCGCGCAAGCGCAAACAGATGCGCAAGGAACGCGAGCAAGTGGTGGGGCAGGGCTTTGAGTTTGAATGGCTGGAAGGGCGCGAGCTGGACGAGGCGCAGTGGGATTTTGTCTACGCCTGCTATGCCAATACCTATGCGGTCAGGCGCCAGACGCCATATCTGACGCGAGAGTTTTTCAGTCTGCTGGCCGAGCGCATGCCCGAGGCGATTCGCGTGGTGCTGGCGAAACAGGGCTCACGGCCGGTGGCGATGGCCTTCAGTCTGGTCGGGGGCGACAGTTTCTACGGCCGCTATTGGGGGGGGCTGGCGGAGTTTGATCGACTGCACTTCGAGACCTGTTTTTATCAGGGCATGGATTACGCGATTGCGCAGGGTTATCAGCGTTTCGATGCTGGCGCCCAGGGCGAGCACAAGCTGATTCGCGGGTTTGAACCGGTGATCACCCACTCTTGGCATTACCTGCGGCATCCGGGTCTGAAAGCAGCAGTGAAAGATTTCCTGCATCAGGAACGCGCCGGCATCCTCGCGTATGCCGAAGAAGCCAAAACAGCCTTGCCCTACCGCCAAGCCTAGATCCCCTGTAGGAGCTGCCGAAGGCTCGGGCCGCGATCGGACGATCTTTTGATCTTGCTTTTTTGAACATCAAGATCAAAAGATCGCAGCCTTCGGCAGCTCCTACAAGGGGATCTCAGGCACCCCTCAGGTTTCTTCTTTGCCCAGCCAACGATAGATCCCGCCACCCACCACCGCGCCAATCAGCGGCGCGACCCAGAACATCCACAGCTGCGCAATCGCCCAGCCGCCGACCATCAGCGCCGGCCCGGTGCTGCGCGCCGGGTTCACCGAGGTATTGGTGACGGGAATCGAGATCAGGTGAATCAGCGTCAGGCCCAGGCCGATGGCGATCGGTGCCAGTCCCGGCGGTGCGCGTCTATCGGTGGCGCCGAGGATGATGATCACAAACATCGCGGTCATCACGAGCTCAGTGACAAATCCCGCTGCCATCGAGTACTTGCCCGGTGAATGCTCACCATAGCCGTTGGACGCCAGGCCGGCGGCGATATCGAAACCCTCTTTGCCGCTGGCGATGTGGGCGATCAGCGCCGCCGCGAGAATCGCACCGAGCACTTGGGCAATGATGTAAGCGGGCAACTCCTTGGCCGGAAACCGACCGCCAACGAACAGACCGACCGAGACGGCCGGGTTGAGATGACAGCCGCTGATGTGGCCGATGGCAAACGCCATGGTCAGCACCGTCAAACCAAACGCCAGGGCCACCCCCAGCACCCCGATTCCCAGCGGTGAAGACGCGGCGATCACCGCGCTGCCGCAACCACCCAATACCAACCAGAACGTACCCAACAACTCAGTGACTGAACGTTTGAACAGAGACATGAGAGGCGTCCTTGATAGCCCTGCTATCGAGACTGCATCGAGTTGTGCATCCTTGCAGACTTACGACAGGCTCCTTTCCGGAACCTTGGCTGAGTACAGCAGGCTTTTAACGGATTTCCAGCGGCCACAAAAAACCGCCAGCGCCCGTGGTTGGCGGGCTGTGGCGGTGATCGTTCCCACGCAGAGCGTGGGAACGATCTTGGAGGGGTCAGTCGATGCCGACAAACCCTCCGGTCTGGTGCGCCCAAAGCCGTGCATACAGACCGCGATGAGCCAACAGTTCAGCATGGGTGCCGCTCTCGGCAATCTTGCCGTTCTCCAGCACTACCAGCCGATCCATACGGGCAATGGTCGAGAGACGGTGCGCAATCGCGATCACGGTTTTGCCCTGCATCAGGGTTTCCAGGCTTTCCTGAATCGCCGCCTCGACTTCCGAATCCAGCGCCGAGGTCGCTTCGTCCATGATCAAAATCGGCGCGTCCTTGAGCAGCACCCGCGCAATCGCAATGCGCTGACGCTGACCACCGGACAATTTCACTCCACGCTCACCGACATGCGCATCGAAACCGGTGCGGCCCTCAGCGTCCGACAGCAGCGGAATGAACTCATCCGCGCGAGCCTTGTGCACCGCGTCCCACAGCTCTGCATCAGTAGCATCCGGTTTGCCGTACAACAAATTGTCGCGGATCGAACGGTGCAGCAGCGAGGTGTCCTGGGTGATCATACCGATCCGTGCGCGCAGGCTTTCCTGACCGACTTCGGCGATGTTCTGGCCGTCGATCATAATCCGTCCGCCTTCGACGTCGTACAAGCGCAGCAGCAGGTTGACCAACGTTGATTTGCCGGCACCTGATGGCCCGATCAAACCGATTTTTTCGCCCGGTTTGATGTTCAGATTGAGGTCGCCGATGATCCCGCGCTTCTTGCCGTAGTGAAAATCCACGTGCTCGAAACGCACTTCGCCACGGGCCACGTCCAGCGGTTTGGCCTGCTCGTGATCGGTGACGCTGACCGGTTGCGAAATGGTGCGCAGACCGTCCTGGACCATGCCGATGTTCTCGAAAATGCCGGTGACTACCCACATGATCCAGCCGGACATGTTGACGATGCGGATCACCAGGCCGGTCGCCAGGGCAATCGCGCCAACGGTAATCAACGACTGTGTCCACAGCCACAAGGCCAACGCAGTAGTGCCGACGATCAGCAAGCCGTTCATGGCGGTAATTACCACGTCCATGCTGGTGACGACGCGGCCGGCCATCCGCGCTTTGACGGTCTGTTCTTCGATGGCTTCCTTGGCGTAGTGCTGTTCGAAATTGGTGTGGGCGAACAGCTTCAGCGTGGCGATGTTGGTGTAGCCATCGACGATGCGGCCCATCAGTTTTGAACGCGCATCGGAGGCTTCCACCGAGCGGTCTTTCACCCGAGGTACGAAATAATAGAGCGCGCCGATGTAGGCAACGATCCACGTCAGCAGCGGGATCATCAGGCGCCAGTCGGCCTCGGCGAACAACACCAGCGAGCTGATCGCGTAGATCACCACGTGCCACAGCGCGTCCACTGCCTGCACTGCCGAGTCACGCAGCGAGTTGCCGGTCTGCATGATTCGCTGGGCGATGCGCCCGGCAAAGTCGTTCTGGAAGAAATTCAGGCTCTGTTTGAGCACGTAGCTGTGGTTCTGCCAGCGGATCATGCTGGTCATGCCGGGACTTAACGTCTGGTGCACCAGCAAGTCATGCAGGCCGAAGAAGATCGGTCGCAGCACCAGGGCAACCACCAGCATCCACGTCAGTTCGAGGGCATGGTCGCTGAAGAAATTCGGGTTCGGTGTGCCTTGGGCCAGGTCGATGATGCGGCTCAGGTAACTGAACAGCGCCACTTCGATCAATGCGGCGAACAGGCCAACGACGAGCAGGGCGGCGAAACTTGGCCAGACCTGCTTGAGGTAATAGGTATAGAAGGGGAGAACGCGGTCCGGCGGAGACGCCGTCGGGGCTTCACGGAATATGTCGATCAGTTGTTCGAAACGGCGATAGAGCATCAGATAACCGCCCGGAGCACGGGCTCTCCTTTTATCGGTGTGAGCGGCGTGGGATTAATCCAGCGCCGCTCGATACGCCCTGTACAGCTTAGTCGATGACTTTGGCCGACTTGATGAATACAGGGTCGGCAGGTACGTCTTTCATGCCGCTTTTGGTGGTGGTCGGCGAGTTGACGATGATGTCGACCACGTCCATGCCTTTGACCACTTTGCCGAATACTGCGTAGCCGTCGCCCTGGTCGAGGAAGTCGTTGTCCTTGACGTTGATGAAGAACTGGCTGGTCGCCGAATCAGGTACGGAAGTGCGAGCCATGGACAAGGTGCCACGAACGTTAGCCAGACCGTTTTTGTGTTCGTTCTTGATAGGGGCCTTGGTTTCTTTTTGCAGCATCTGTTGAGTGAAACCGCCGCCCTGAACCATAAAGCCCGGGATCACGCGGTGGAAAATCGTGTTGTTGTAGAAGCCGCTGTTCACGTAATCCAGAAAGTTCTTGGTACTGATCGGCGCCTTGACCGGGTCCAGCTCGATTTCGATCTGGCCGTTTGTGGTGTCCAGCAGCACGTGCGGTGCTTTGACCGGCGTGGCTGCCATCAGGTTGGCGGCAAACAGCACAGTACCAGCGGCGAGGGCGAGTTTTTTCAACATGGGTCAGTGATCCTGAGATTGAATATCGGCTGCGGCGAGGAACTCCAGCAGCGTTTGGTTGAAGCGTTCGGGTTGATCGAGCGGGGTGGCGTGGCGCGAATCGGCGATCACCACCAGCCGCGCATTCGGCAGCAGTTTTACATAGGTTTCTTTCAGTGCCACCGGTGTGTAATCACGGTCGGCGCTGATGACGAGCGTTGGACAGGACACTCGGGAAAGTCGTTCCTGAACGCCCCAGCCAACAATCGCATCGAAGCTGGCGAGATAAGCACGTTTGTCGTTTTTTGCCCAGCGCTCAGCCATTTTCTGCCGCAGATCGGCCTGTTCCGGTTTCGGAAAAAGTTTGCCGCCAAGGGCTTTGCCGATGGTCGCGAGGCTGAGTACGCGCATCAGGCTCCAGCGTTTGAACCACTGCCAGTAATCGTCGCGGCTGCGGATTTTGACTTCGGGGGCGCTGTTGACGATGGTCAGACTCTTGAGCAGATGAGGCTGATCGACGCCGAACTGGAAGCCGATCATGCCACCCATCGACAGCCCGACGTAATGCACCGGGCCGAGGTTCAAGTGCTCGATAAGCGCGAGCACATCGGCGCTGAAACCGGCGATGCTGTACCTCTCGCGCGGCTTGTCCGAGCGACCGTGGCCGCGAATATCCGGGACGATCACGCGGTAGTGCGCGGCCAGTGCCGGGATCTGCATTTCCCAGTCCAGTGTGCTCGAGCCGAGCCCGTGAACCAGCAGCAACGGCGTGCCGTGGCCATATTCCTCGTAGTGCAGGTTGCAACCATCGTGCTCGAAATACGCCATCGGTGAACTCCGTGTCAGGCTTGTTCAGGGGCGGCGAACGGTGCGTCCAGCGGCAAGGTGTCGAAGGTGCGCAGCAGTTCGATGAGGATTTGCGTGGCCGGGCCCAAGGGTTTGTCCTTGTTCGAATACAGATAGAAGCTCGAGTTGCGGTTGCCGCCCCTGTCCAACGGTAGCAGCTTGAGCGAGCCATCTTTCAGTTCGCGCTCGATCATATGCCGTGGCAGCCAGGCAAAACCAAGTCCGCTGCTGACGAACGTGGCCGCCGTGGCGAGGCTGCCGACGGTCCAGCGCTGTTCGGCGCCGAGCCAGCCGACATCACGCGGCTGCTGGCGGCCGGAGTCGCGAATCACCACTTGCATCTGGGTTTCCAGATCCTGAAAGCTCAATTCGCGATTGAGCCGATGCAGCGGGTGATCGGGATGAGCAACGGCGACGAATTCGACGTCGCTCAGTTCCGCACCAAGGTAACCGGGAATGCTCAGGCCGGTGATGGCCAGATCAGCCACGCCTTCGAGCAGCACTTCCTCGACCCCCGACAATACCTCCTCACGCAGACGCACGCGGCAGCCGCGACTCTGCGGCATGAACGCGGTCAACGCGCGGACGATGCGCGCACTCGGGTAAGCAGCGTCGACCACCAGACGGACTTCAGCTTCCCAGCCTTGCTCCATGTGGTGGGCGAGGTCTTCCAGTTGACTGGCCTGTTTCACCAGTTGCCGCGAACGGCGCAGCAACACGCCACCGGCTTCGGTGAGCACGGCTTTGCGCCCGTCGATGCGCAGCAACGGCACGCCGAGCTGGTCCTGCATGCGGGCGACGGTGTAACTCACCGACGATTGCGAACGGTGCAAGGCCTCGGCGGCCTGGGCGAATCCGCCGTGGTCGACCACGGCCTGCAATGTTCGCCATTGATCAAGGGTCACGCGGGGCGCTTTCATCAATAGCTCCTCTTGTCCTAAGCTGGCCGTCCCTCATGGAGACTGCCGAATGAAAAAATTCTGTTGTGTGCTGCTGGCGCTGCTTCCGCTGACTGCTTTCGCGTACCCGATCGATGTGCAGAAAGAACTCAACGGCATGAAGATCGATTACGAGACCTTCGACACCGATAACGACATCGGTTCGATTCGGGTGGCCAACTATGGTGATGTCGATGCGACGTGCAAAGCGGTGTTCAGCAACGGCCCGGAAGCACCACGCACGCGCACAATCGATGTACCGGCCGGCAAACATAAAAACGCCACGGCCAAGTTCACCCGCGAGATCATCAAGCTGCGCATCAAACTGACCTGCACGCCGAAATAACAGTCGACCCCTTGTAGGAGTGAGCCTGCTCGCGATAGCGGTGTCCCAGATAAATCAATATCGCCTGACACGCCGCTATCGCGAGCAGGCTCACTCCTACAGGAGCATGGTTCAGCATCTAAACGAATTATTCGATGCTTTGCAGCAATTATTTGCGCTTTTTCATCGATTCGACTCTGTTTAACCTTCACTCCATCGACCTACAACATTCTCGGATGGAGGCTACACACCATGTCCCGCGTTCTGATCATCGAAAGCAGCGCCCGCCAGCAAGACTCGGTATCCCGTCAACTGACCCAGACCTTCATCAGTCAGTGGAAAGCGGCGCATCCGGCCGATCAGATCACCGTGCGTGACCTCGCCGTGAACCCGGTGCCACACCTGGACATCAATCTGTTGGGCGGCTGGATGAAACCTGCCGAGCAACGCAACGCCAACGAGCAAGCTTCGCTGGACCGTTCCAACGAACTGACTGATGAATTGCTTGCTGCCGACGTGCTGGTGATGGCCGCGCCGATGTACAACTTCGCCATCCCGAGCACCCTCAAGGCCTGGCTCGACCACGTGCTGCGTGCCGGCGTGACCTTCAAGTACACCGAAACCGGCCCGCAAGGCCTGCTCAATGGCAAACGTGCCTACGTGCTCACTGCTCGCGGTGGTATCTACGCCGGTGGCCCGGCGGATCATCAGGAACCGTACCTGCGCCAGGTCATGGGTTTCATCGGCATCAACGACGTGACGTTCATTCACGCCGAAGGCATGAACCTCGGTGGCGATTTCCAGGAGAAGGGCCTGAATCAGGCCAACGCCAAGCTGTCCCAGGTCGCTTGATATGTTAATCGCCAGATAATCGCCGATTGTTTAAGTGACCTGGCGCAACCCCTTCAAGGCTCTACGCGCATCGAACCTCCCTTTGCACTTGTTGCTCCTGAGTGCTGTAGCCCGATTGAACGCATTAGCGAGATCGGGCTTTTTTTTGCCTGTATTTTTTGAACGACGCAAAACTCCTGGTGGGAGCGAGCCTGCTCGCGAAAGCGGTGTATCAGACAAGTATCTGCCGTCTGACACTCTGCCTTCGCGAGCAGGCTCGCTCCCACAAGGGAAATTTGTATTTCCGGCTATTCGCAGTGAGACCAGAAAACCGCTATCGTCGCCGCCATTCGATTTCGAGGCGAATATGGGCTATCTACTTTTTGTCACGCTGATCCAGGCGTTTTCCTTTAGTCTGATCGGTGAATACCTGGCCGGTCATGTCGACAGTTACTTCGCGGTGCTGGTGCGTGTGGTGCTGGCCGGGCTGGTGTTCATTCCATTGACCCGCTGGCGCTCGGTCGAACCTTCATTCATGCGCGGCATGCTGGTGATCGGCGCGCTGCAGTTCGGTGTGACCTATGTCTGTCTGTACCTGAGTTTCCGTGTGCTGACGGTACCGGAAGTGTTGCTGTTCACCATCCTCACGCCGTTGCACGTGACCCTGATCGAAGACGCGCTGAATCGGCGCTTCAATCCGTGGGCGCTGATCGCCGCGCTGGTGGCGGTGGGCGGGGCGGCGGTGATTCGTTTCGACAGCATCAATCCGGATTTCTTCATGGGCTTCTTGCTGCTGCAACTGGCCAACTTCACCTACGCGGCAGGGCAGGTGATGTACAAGCATCTGGTGGCGAAACACCCGAGCGATCTGCCGCACTATCGGCGTTTCGGCTTCTTCTACCTCGGCGCGCTGGCGGTGGTGCTGCCGGCATTTCTGATGTTCGGCAAAGCCAACTTCCTCCCGGAAGCGCCGCTGCAGTGGGGCGTGTTGCTGTTCCTCGGTCTGGTCTCGACCGCGTTGGGCATGTACTGGTGGAACAAGGGCGCGTGCATGGTCAACGGTGGCACGCTGGCGGTGATGAACAACCTGCATGTGCCGGTGGGGCTGCTGCTGAATTTGCTGATCTGGAATCAGCATGAGGAACTAGGGCGGTTGTTCCTTGGCGGCAGCGTCATCCTCGCTGCCGTATGGATCAGCCGACTGGGCATCCGCAAATCCCCAGCCACCGCATAACCCCTGTAGGAGTGAGCCTGCTCGCGATAGCGGTGTATCAGTCAATATGGATTTGTCTGACACACCGCTATCGTCGGAACGCCGCCCGGAGCAGGCTCACTCCTACAGTTTTGATCGGTGGGGTTACATGAGGTGTTTCTGCGGCTCGGGAATGCTGGCCGCTCCGAGCACCGCCGGCAGCAGGCCAGAGCGCAAATCCCCGCCACTCGGCTGCTGATAAAGACTCAGCCCAAACTCCGGCAGCACCGCCAGCAGGTAATCGAAAATATCCCCCTGAATCCGCTCGTAATCGGCCCACGCCGTGGTGCTGGTGAAACAGTAGATTTCCAGCGGAATCCCCTGCGCGGTGGTTTGCATCTGCCGGACCATGCAGGTCATGTTTGGCTGAATCTCCGGATGACTCTTCAGATACGCCAGCGCATAGGCGCGGAACGTACCGATATTGGTCATCCGCCGGCGGTTCGCCGACATCGCCGCGACATTGCCCTGCGCCTCGTTCCACGCCTTGAGCTCGGCTTTCTTGCGGCTCATGTAGTCAGTCAGCAGGTGCACCTGGGTGAGCTTTTCTTCTTCGTCATCGCGGATGAAACGCACGCCGCTGGCATCGATGAACAGACTGCGCTTGATCCGCCGGCCGCCGGATTGCTGCATGCCGCGCCAGTTTCTGAACGACTCGGACATCAGGCGCCAGGTCGGGATCGAGACGATGGTCTTGTCGAAATTCTGCACCTTGACCGTGTGCAGAGTGATGTCGACCACATCACCGTCGGCACCGACTTGTGGCATTTCGATCCAGTCACCGACGCGCAACATGTCGTTGCTGGTCAACTGCACGCTGGCGACGAATGAGAGCAGCGTGTCCTTGTAGACCAACAGAATCACCGCCGACATCGCACCCAGACCGGACAGCAGCAACAGCGGCGAACGGTCGATCAGCGTTGCGACGATGATGATCGCGCCAAACACGTACAAGACCATTTTCGCCAGTTGCACGTAGCCCTTGATCGAGCGCGTGCGTGCATGTTCGGTGCGTGCGTAGATGTCGAGCAGAGCATTGAGCAGGGCGCTGACCGAGAGCAGCAGGAACAGAATGGTGAACGACAACGCCACGTTCCCGAGAAAGGTCATCGCGGTTTTGCTCAGTTCCGGCACCAGATGCAGACCGAACTGGATCACCAGCGACGGCGTCATCTGCGCCAGGCGCTGAAACACCTTGTTGTGGCGAAAATCATTGATCCAGTGCAGCGCCGGCTGGCGGCCGAGCATGCGGCTGGCGTGCAGGATCAGGTAACGCGCCACTCGTCCGAGTACTAGCGCGATGACCAACAGCAGCATCAGCGCCAGGCCGGCTTGCAGAAATGGATGCTGTTCCAGGGTGCCCCAGAGGTCCTGGGCTTTGAGCCAGAGCTGTTTGAAATCCATATGAGTAACGATTCTTCTGTAGGAAGCGATGGGCGATTAGAGCATTTAAGACGCCGTGTATTACCGTTGGAGACAAATCGAGCAACAAAAAAGCCACTGATTACGTCCGTTTGTATAAAGAAACTCGGCCTGAGCGCTCGAAACCGGTAACCTATGCAGCTGTTTTTTTGCATATCTTCGAGGTAGCACCCGTGTTTTCCCAATTCGCCCTGCACGAACGCCTGCTTAAAGCTGTGGCCGAGCTGAAATTTGTCGAGCCAACGCCTGTGCAAGCCGCGGCCATTCCGCTGGCGCTCCAAGGGCGTGATCTGCGGGTGACGGCGCAAACCGGTAGCGGCAAAACCGCCGCTTTCGTTCTGCCAATCCTCAATCGCCTGATCGGCCCGGCCAAGGTTCGCGTCAGCATCAAGACGCTGATCCTGCTGCCGACCCGTGAACTGGCCCAGCAGACCCTGAAGGAAGTTGAACGCTTTTCGCAGTTCACCTTCATCAAGTCCGGCCTGATCACCGGCGGTGAAGACTTCAAGGTCCAGGCCGCGATGCTGCGCAAAGTGCCGGACATCCTCATCGGCACCCCGGGCCGGATGATCGAGCAACTCAACGCCGGCAATCTCGACCTCAAAGAAGTCGAAGTGCTGGTGCTTGACGAAGCCGACCGCATGCTCGACATGGGTTTCGCCGAAGACGTGCAGCGTCTGGTCGACGAATGTCCGAACCGTCAGCAGACCATGCTGTTCTCCGCCACCACCGGCGGTTCCGGCCTGCGCGACATGATCGGCAAGGTGCTGAACAACCCTGAGCACCTGCAGCTCAACGCGGTCAGCCAACTGAACTCGACCACCCGTCAGCAAATCATCACCGCCGACCACAATCAGCACAAAGAGCAGATTGTGAACTGGCTGCTGGCCAACGAGACCTACCAGAAGGCCATCGTCTTCACCAACACCCGCGCCATGGCCGACCGCATCTACGGCCGCCTCGTGGCTCAGGAATACAAAGCGTTCGTGCTGCACGGCGAGAAAGACCAGAAGGATCGCAAACTGGCGATCGACCGTCTGAAGCAGGGCGGCGTGAAGATCCTCGTGGCCACCGACGTTGCGGCCCGTGGTCTGGACGTTGATGGTCTGGATCTGGTGATCAACTTCGACATGCCACGCAGCGGCGACGAGTACGTGCACCGCATCGGTCGTACCGGTCGTGCCGGTAACGACGGTCTGGCGATCTCGCTGATCTGCCACGGCGACTGGAACCTGATGTCGAGCATCGAGCGCTACCTGAAGCAGAGCTTCGAGCGCCGTACCATCAAGGAAGTCAAGGGCACCTACGGCGGGCCGAAAAAGGTCAAGGCCTCGGGCAAAGCCGTTGGTGTGAAGAAGAAAAAGACCGACGCGAAGGGCGACAAGAAGAAAACCGCCGCCAAGACGCCGACCAAGCGCAAGAGCGCCAACCGTCCGAAGCCGGACTCGTTGGTGAGCAGCGACGGCATGGCCCCGCTGAAGCGCCGCAAGCCAGCAGAACCTGCGGCTGAGTAAGTTTCAGGCGCGCATAAAAAACCCGGACAATGTCCGGGTTTTTTTTCGTCCATCAGTTGCCGAGCTGGCCACTGGTGTCGGCGTCAAAGCGCCGCTTGGCTTGATCCGCTGCCGGTCTCAATGCGGCGAGCAGTGTTGCTTCGCTGTACAACCGGGTGGTCGCCAGCTCTTTCGGTGTCGGCTCGATCGGGATCAGCACGTCTTCACCGTCGGCATGCAGCCAGATCGCGACAACGTGCAGGGCCGAGACAAACAGCACGCGCAACTCAACGGTCTTGCCCTGAAGTTGCGGCGCTTGCTCTGCCAGTTTCAGCGCACCCACCGTAGCAGCGGCGTGATCGCCGTGGTTCAACGAGGCGAACTCGACGTGACCGCGCACTTCAGCCAATTGCGCATCGGCAATCGTCACGCCGTCGGCAAATACCAGGTAATGCCAGTCGCCGAGGCGAGCCTCCTTCAGGCCTTTGCCGTGGCTCAGGTCCTCCAGGTTCAACGAGTAGCCGCGATAGGCTTCGCTGAGGCTGATTTTTGCAGGTGCCGTGTTGGCGAACTGGCGATTGGCGCCAAAGCCCTGGGTTTGCAGCGCGGCTTGCAGCGCCGGGCGCAAAGTCTGAACGCCGTTGGAAGGCGCCTTTGGATAAGTCAGTTGCATGATGTCGCCCTCCTAGTTTTTCACGGTGAAGTAAGTGTGAGTCCAGTTGCCGCCGCCGTTGTAGGCGCGGGGGAATGCGTTCAGTGCGCGGGTCGAATAACCGTAGATCGAGTCTGCGACCAACACGTAATCGCCGTTGGTGCCGTAAATCGTCAGGAAGTGCGCACCGCCACCGTACCAGGCGCAGCGCAAACCGACCGGGCGGCCCATGCTGATCTGGTTCTGAAGGGCCGACATCTGCAGCGAGCCCTGATTCATGCCGTTATAGCAACGGGTGGTTTGCAAGGCCGAGTCCAGGTAGCCGTAGACGTTGCACGGCCCCGGCTGATTGCAGCAGTTGCGGTCGAGCTGAGTGCTGGCCACGCCGCACTGCGTCCAGTTGCCGGTGCCGTAATAGTTGCCGACCGAGGCGGATACGGCGGCCCAGCACCAGTTGGTCTGGGTCTGTTTCTGCATGTTGAAGTTGAGGCTGCCGGCGGCGAGGGCGCTGAGCTGTTCAGCGGCTTCGACTTCGGCGAGTTGCGGGTCGAGCAGGTGACCGGCCAGGCACCTTGGCAGTGATTCGCCGGTGAATTGTGTTGCTGCTGTGGTTAACATTTTTCAATCCTCCATGAGTGAAAACAAGCGTCCAGCTTGTGTGGGTGTAGCGGTGTTGCCGAGCGATCGGTGCTTAACGGGTGCCATCTTCTGTGGCCGGTTCCGATCTCCTTGCTCGAGGTAACCCTAGCCAGAGATATGCGTTAGTGCAAATAAATAAATGCGTTAATGCATTTTTAGTGGCAAAAGATCGCAGCCTTCGGCAGCTCTACAGGGTTTTGTGTAGGAGCTGCCGCAGGCTGCGATCTTTTGATCTTGCTGTTAGCCCTCGGTCTTCTTCTCGGCAGAATTCAGTTCTTTCAACCGCTGATCAATCAACTGACATTTATCCGGCAGATCCGCACTGGCCGTACCCAGATCCATCTTCTGCAATTCGGCATTGATCTCTTTGGCCTTGGCCGGATTCTGCTCGGTCAGCTTCGAGACTTCCTTGGCCAATTGTTCGCGCTTTGCGGTGGCTTCTTCAGGCGTGCAGGCCCAGACGGGCAGGGCACAGGTGAGGGTGGCGGCGAGGGTGAGTTTGATCAGGGTTTTCATGGGGGCAGGCCTCAGTTCCGGTTAAGGCGGGTTAATCGGTTGAGGGTTCAAAGACGTGAAAAGTTCAGTGCTGCTCGCTTGCAGCCCCGATCGGATTATGCAAACAACAGGTAGCGATCTTCGCCAAAATTACATATTTATGAGCGCAGCCCGCGAGCTAGAGCGGTTGCGAGAATAGTGGCGTAGCGGCTTATTGACGCCAGAATGATGGCGATCTAACATCGGGCTGTCACATTGATATCAATGTGTGTTTTCGAGGGATCGAACAGAAGTTTCGCAGCCTGTCTGCGATTGTTTAGCAATGCTTTGGACGCTCTGACCATTGCGCTAAATCTCCTGATTCAGCTTATGACTCACCGGCACTCTGGTTTTGGCTGGTCGGGGATTGCTTTGCCTGTTGTTTTTGCCAATCAACCTGCAGCAACGAGATCTCAACATGGATGTTCGCCCGTACGCGGTATTCACGCATCAAGCCTCTGGCGCCCTCGGAAAATCTGAGAAGGTCTGCGGCGTACCCAAACGCGGCCTGGCGTTTTTGCTGGCGAACGTCATGTTCTGGCAACCGATGTGGGCGCAGGCTGATGGCATTGTGGTGGCCAACCCGAACACCTCGCTGGATCGCGCCGGCAACGGCGTGCCGATCATCAATATCGCCACGCCTAATGCCAGTGGCCTGTCGCACAACCAGTTCCACGACTACAACGTCGGTGCGCAGGGTCTGATCCTCAACAACGGCTCGACGCAGAATAATCTCACCCAGTTGGGCGGGCATATCGTCGACAACCCGAACCTGAAAAACAGCGGTTCGGCGCAGGCGATTCTCAACGAAGTCATCAGCGGTAACCCGAGCCAGTTGCGCGGCTACACCGAAGTGGCGGGGCAGTCAGCGCGGGTCATCGTCGCCAACCCTTACGGCATTACCTGTAATGGCTGCGGTTTCATCAACTCGCCACGGGTGACCTTGACCACCGGTAAACCAGTGCTCGACAACGGTCGGCTGGATCGTTTTCAGGTTGATCAGGGTTCGGTGGCCATCGAAGGTGCAGGCCTCAACGCGACCAACGTCGACCGTTTCGAAATCATCACCCGCAGCGCAAAGATCAACGCGCAACTGCAGGCGCAGAACCTGACGATTGTCGCCGGGCGCAACGACGTCAACGCACAAACCCTGAATGCCACCGCCCGCGCCGATGACGGCAGCAGCAAACCGCAACTCGCCATCGACTCCTCGGCGCTGGGCGGCATGTACGCCGGGGCGATCAAACTGGTCGGCACCGAGGCCGGTGTCGGCGTGAAACTCGACGGCAAGCTGATTGCCAGCGGCGGTGATATTCAACTCGATGCCAACGGTCAGTTGAGTCTGGCCGACACCTCGGCCACTGGCGCGGTCAACGTCAAGGCCGCCAGCCTCGACGCGCGCGGCCCGGTTTACGCCGGCACCGCGCTCAACGTGCAAACCCAAGGCAACCTGACCAACCGCCAGACCCTCGCGGCCCGCGACAGCATCAGCCTCAGCGCGAGCGGCCAACTGACCAACGCCGGCGCCATCGAAGCCGGAGTCAATGCCGACGGCAGCCGCAATGCCAGCGGCGACCTGAGCCTCACCGCGCAGAATCTCGACAACACCGGCAAAAGCCTCACCGCCAGCCGCAATCTGACGGTCAACACCGCGCAAACCCTGAACAACCAGAGTGGCACGCTCAATGGGCAAACCACCGTCATCACGGCGGCGACACTGAACAACAGCAACGGCGAGATTGCCAGCAGCGGCACCACCCGGCTCAACGCCGGTACGGTGAACAACCGCAGCGGCCAGATTCTCGGCGACCTGGGCCTGAATATCGACCTCAGCGGTGCCATGGACAATCGCGACGGCGTACTCGGTTCTGCCCAGTCGGTGAGTTTCACAGCCGCCAGCCTGGATAATCGAGATGCCGGCGCGCTGGTCAGCGATGGTTACCTGACCGCGCGCGTCAGCGGGTTGCTCGATAACCGCAACAAAGGTGAGATCACCGCCAAAGGCGCCATCGATGCGCAGACCGGCAGCCTCGACAACCGCGACGGCAAAGTCATCGGCAAAACCACCTTGGCATTGCGCAGTGATTCGGCGGATAACCGCGTTGGAACAATTCAGGCCGACCAGCAACTGACGCTGAATGTCGGTCAACTCGACAACCGCGACAAAGGCAAGGTCAGCGGCAAGGCCGGGATCGCTTACTCCGGCTTACGTCTGGATAACAGCGGCGGCTTGATCAGCGCTGTCGGCCCGGTCACGCTCACTGTCGCCGAGGTGCAAAACGCGCTGGGGCGTATTTCCAGTCAGGGTGATCTGCTCGCCACAATTGGTCTTTTGCAACAGCAGGGCGGTGCACTGGTGGCGCAGGGCAACCTGAGTCTGACGGGCAAAACCCTCGATAACCGCAACGGCGGGTTGGTGGGCACCACGAAAGCACTCACGGTGAATGTCGAAGAAATCGACAACCGCGCCGGGGAACTCTCCGCCAGCCAGTTATTGACCCTCACCGGACAGCGTCTGAACAACGCCGACGCTGGCAAGGTCCTCGCTGGCAAGAACCTGGCGCTGGCAGTCGCTACGGTCAACAACCAGAACAAGGGGCTGATCAGCGCCAAAGGGGCGGCGACGGTAACGGGCCGCGTGCTGGATAACAGCAACGGCAACCTCGAAATTCTCAGTGGCCTGGACATTACCCTCGACGAAGCTTTGCTCAACGTACAAGGTCTCATCAGCAGTGAGGGTTCATTGACCGCTCATGCCGGTCGTATCGACAACAGTGCCGGTAGTCTGGGCAGTGCCGGTGAGCTGCTGTTGAACAGTCGTGGCGATCTGCTCAATCAGGCCGGTTCGATCAGCACTGACAGCAGTTTGACCCTCAACAGTGACCGTCTCGATAACAGTCGCAAAGGTTTGATCTCCAGCAAGGCAATCGCCCGGCTCGGCAGCGGCGATTTCGATAACAGCCAGAGCGGCCAGGTGGTCAGTGGTGCAGCGCTGGATATCAGGGCAAAGCAGGTCAATAACGGCACAGGACGAATTGCCAGCCAGCAGGCCCTGACGATGTCGGTCAGCGGGCTGGATCAGCAGGGCGGTGAACTGTTCAGCAAGGCTGATCTGACCCTCGACCTGAACAACGGCCAGTTGAATAATCAGAAAGGTTTGATCAACGCACCTAGTGCGTTGTTGCTGAAAAACCTCAACGGCGTGAACAACCAGGGTGGTGAAATTTCCAGTCAGCAAGCCTTCACGCTGGCAGCACAGGAACTCGATAACAGCAACGGCAAATTGCTCAGCCAGCTGGGGCTGATGCTGCGTATTGCACGAGCGTTGAACAACACCAAAGGCATTATTGCCGGCGCTTCGCTGGACAGTCATAGCGACAGCCTCGACAACCACGAAGGGCTGATCAGCAGCCGTGGCGAGCTATTGCTGGTCACCGAAAAGATGCTGGATAACCAGCTTGGTACGCTCATTGCCGACGGACAACTCACGCTTGCGGCACAGGCGCTGGATAACGCCGGCGGCAACATTGCCAGCAAGGCCGATGCCACCGTCAATGCACAGAGCCTGAACAACCAGAAGGGCCAACTGATCGCCACCGGTGTGCTCGGTCTGACCGCTGAAACACTCGATAACCGCCAAGGTGGACTTCTGGGGGCTACGCAGGCCCTGACCCTCAACAGCGGCGAGATAGACAACCGTGGAGGCGAAATTACCAGCAACTCGACCGTGACGATCACCGCCGACAACGTCGACAACAGCGATGCCGGGCAGATTTTCTCGGGGCAGGCGCTCACGCTGACAGTCGATCGCTTGCTCAATCGCAACAGCGGTCTGATCAATTCCCGATCCCTGTTCAATCTGCACGGACGTGTGCTGGATAACAGCGCTGGCAATCTGTTCAGCCTGCAGCAGGCGCACCTGGATCTGAGTGGTGCATTCGACAACAGTCACGGCAAGGTCAGTAGCGAACGCCAGTTGACGATCAGTACGGCTCAACTGACCAACACCATGGGCAGTCTGTCGAGTGCTGAAGATTTGACGCTCGACAGTCAGGGCGCAGTCGCAAATCAGGGTGGTTCGCTGGTGACTGACGGCGTGCTCAAGCTCGTCAGCACCCGCCTGGATAACAGTCAGAACGGCACAATCAGCGCCAAGGGCGCGGTGACGGTCACCACCGGGGCGTTTGACAACAGCCAGTCTGGACAGCTCAACAGCGCCAGCACGCTGGATCTGCACGCCGCTCAGGTGAATAACCGTGACCGAGGACGTATCGGCAGCGAAGAAGCGCTAACTGCATCGGTCACCGGGCTTGACCAGCAGGGCGGCCAATTGTTCAGCAAAACCAGCCTGAGCCTGGACATGAACAACGGTCAGTTGAACAACCAGAATGGCCTTATCAACGCGCCCGGTGCCTTGCTGCTCAAACAATTGAATGGCGTCAACAATCAGGGCGGTGAGATCTCCAGCAAACAGGCCTTCACGTTGACTGCGCAAAACCTGGATAACAGCAATGGCAGGCTTTTAAGCAGTCAGGGCCTGACGTTACGCATTGCCAATGCGCTGGATAACGTCAAAGGCTTGATCGGCGCGACGTCGATTGACGTTCGCAGCGCCAGTTTGAACAACAGCGGTGGCAGTCTGGACAGCCGAGGCAGGCTTGATCTGACCGTCGACGGCGTGTTGCGCAACGACGCCAATGGCGTGATCAACGCCGATAAAGCGCTGCAGATCAGCAGTGGCGATTTGAGCAATGACGGCGGGATGATACTGGCGGTGGACGCCATCACCTTAAACGCCATGGCGTTGAACAACCGTAACAACGGTTTGATCAACAGTCGCGGGACGCTGTCACTGACCGGTACGACCCTGGATTCCAGCAACGGCGGCGAGGTGTCCGCCAAGGATGATATCCATCTCACGCTGACCGCACTGACCCAGAACGGTGGCCGCTTACTGGGCGAAAAGGCCGTCACGGTGAATCTGGCGGATGGTGATCTCGACAACCGTAACGGTTTGCTCACAGCCAACGGCTTGCTGACCCTTGAACGTCTGCGTGATCTCGATAACGACAGCGGCGAAATCTCCAGCAGCCTCGGATTCGACGTGGTTGCACGGAACGTGATCAACAACGCTGGCAAGTTGATCAGCAGCCAGAAACTGACCCTCGACGGCACTCGTCTGGTCAACCGCAACGGCTTGATTTCAGGTTGGGAAGGCCTGGTCGTCAAAGGCGCCAGCCTCGATAACCGCAGCGGTGGCACGCTCTCCAGTCGCAATGGCAATGTGTTCGTGGCCATGCAGGGTGACCTGCTCAACAGCGGTTCTGGCGCTCTGGTCAGTCATGGCAGGCTGAACGTCGAGGCCGGCAGTCTGGACAACAGCGACAAAGGCATTATCAGCAGTGGCGAGGGCCAGACACTGGCGGTGGACGGGACGCTCAATAACGCTGGGGGGGGCCTGATCGACAGCGGCGCCGCACTGACTATCAACAGCGCCACATTGAGTAACGTCGGCGGTACGGTCAATGCGCAACAGGCGATCGATGTCGGCGCAACGGGGCTGGACAACAGTAACGGCCAGATCGTCAGTGATGCTGCGATCAACCTCCGGCTTTCCGGAAAACTGAACAACAGCGCCGG
Organism: Pseudomonas sp. P108; assembly: GCF_032613195.1. Classification (NCBI taxonomy): domain Bacteria; kingdom Pseudomonadati; phylum Pseudomonadota; class Gammaproteobacteria; order Pseudomonadales; family Pseudomonadaceae; genus Pseudomonas; species Pseudomonas sp. P108. The sequence continues at coordinate 1,730,958 of NZ_CP126691.1, forward strand.
CAAACTGGCCGGCGCGGGGCCTTTGAGCATCAAAGGCGTTACCGATCTGGGCAACCGCAACGGTCAACTGATCAGCCAGAGCACACTGGATCTGCAGGCGCAGTCGCTGGACAACAGCGACAAGGGCACCATTGCCGCCAAGGGCGATCTGACCATCACCGCCAGTGGGACCGTACTCAATCATGGCGATGGCTTGATCTATAGCCAGACCGCCGGTCTGCTGCTCAAGGCCAACAGCCTGACCAACGCCAAAGGCGCAATCCAGAGCCAGAACGGTTTGACACTCGATGTCATCGGCGACCTCGATAACCAGAGCGGCAGAATCATTGCCGAAACCGGTGCCGTCAGTCTCAACGCTGCCAACATCGACAACCGTGGCGGTGTGCTGGCGAGCATAAAAGGCGCATTGGAAGCACGCACTGTTGGCGTCCTGCGCAACGGCGTCGATCTGAACAACAATCGCCAGGGCGGCATCATTCAGGCGCAGGGTCTCAAACTCACGGCTCTGGCCGGATTGAGCAACAATGGCGGGCGGATCTCGGCGCAGGCCGCGGATGTGAGCATTACCACGGCGGCGCTGGATAACGGCAGCGGCGGTCTCTACGCGAAAAACCTGCTCAGCGTGAGCGGCACCCGGCTGGACAACAATGTCGGCCAGATCGCTGGCAATCGTATCGACCTGAATCTGCTCAACGATTTGAACAACCGTGGCGGTGTCATCGAAAGCGACACCACTCTGGCAGTCAAGGCGGCCAGCCTGGATAACCAGACCGGCAAGCTGCGCTCGCTGAGCAACAGTGGCAAAACCGCCTTTCAGATTGGCGGGCTGCTGGACAATCGCTACGGCGTACTGGAAACCGGTAACACCGATTTGACACTGGCCGTCGGCAGCTTTCAGAACAGTGGCGGTCAACTGCTGCATCTGGGCGAGGGCACGTTTGATATTTCCACGGCCAATGTCACCGGCGCAGGCGGCAGTATCGTCACCCGCGGCGGGCTGACCCTCAATGCCGATAGCTGGAGCAACTCCAGCGTGATTCAGGCAGGTCGGTTGAACGTCAACGTCAACAATTTCAGCCAGACTGCCAGTGGTCAGATACTGGCATCCACGCACCTGCAAGGGCGCGGTGGCAACTGGAACAACGACGGCTTGATCGCCAGTGACGGCACTCTGGATGTACAACTGACGGGCAGTTACGGCGGCAATGGCCGGGTTTCAAGCGTGGGTGACCTCACGCTCGGTGCGGCGCAACTGACTGTCAACGAGGCTGCCAGTGTCGCCGGTGGCGGTTTGACCAAGCTCAATGTGGGCGGCCAATTGACCAACATGGGGCGGCTGACATCGGCTGATGCAATGGAAATCAGAGCCGCTACGGTGAGCAATCTCGGCACGCTGGCCAGTGCCAGAAACCTGTTGATCAACGCGCAGAACCTGACGAACAACCGCATCCGCGTCAATCAAGGCTCACTGCTGTTCAGCGGTGGCCATATGAACCTGCAAGTCGGCACCCTGACCAACACTTACAGCGATATGTACAGCCTGGGTGACATCAATGTGTCGGGTTACAACGGTGCCGACCGTGCAGGCCGGATTGACAACCTGTCCGGGCGGATCGAGTCCACTGGCGATATGTCGTTGAAGTCGGCCGTGGTCAACAACAAGATGGAAAACTTCAGCGTCACCACTACCGAGGGCGATTCTTCGTCCATCGGGGTGCGTTGCTTCAACTGTGATTCCGCCCGGCCCAAGCATATGGAGGACGTTGATTCACACCTGGTCTGGCAGCAGACGTTCAACGTCACGGTTTCGGGTGACGCCGATGCTTCGAGCATCACCGCCGGACGTAATCTGAGCGTCACTGGTTCGGAGTTCATCAACTCCAACTCCACCGTGTCCGCGTCGTCCGACATCACCATCAATGTCGATACGTTCAACAACTCCGGCAGTTCGCTGGGCAGCTATTCGTCGCTCAAGTACATCACCAACAAGGCGCCGACCAGGACACTTTGGAGTCAAATTGTCGACTACAACAGCCACAATGATGCAGGTTACAACAAGGACATCCGGTTCTGGACTGCAGGAGGTGCAGAGTCGTCGGTGACACCTTGGCTCAAGAACAACCCCCACATCCTCGAGACCAGTACTCAATATATCGGTACGTATGCAAATGATGCCTCGGGTGGCGGTTATGTCACTTTTGGAGCGTCGCAATATGCTTCAGGGGTTCGCGTGCAGGCGCCGGCGGAAATCATCAACGCCACGCCGTTCCAGACGGTCATTACCGAGTCGGCGGGCAAGACCTATGTCCCGGCGATTGTGCAGGCCGGTGGCAACGTAGTGATCAACGCGACCAACAACATCAGTAACGGCGAACTGAAGTCGTTCAGTGCAACCGCTGCCGGCCCGGGGAAGACAGCCGACACGCGCGCCGGGGGTGGGGCCAAACCTACCGTAATCAGCCTCAACCGCCAATTGCCGCCAGATCTCGCGCAACAACAGGTCAACCCGTTGGCATCCCCCGGATTCGCACTGCCGAGCGGGCAAAACGGCCTGTTCCGCTTGAGCGGTCAAGGCGCCAGTTCGGGCGGCGCAGCGCCGCTGCCCGGTGGTTCGCAGAACTGGACCATCGGCGGCGCGTCAGTCACGCAAACCCAGCGTCAGGCCGAAGTGCCAAGTGGCGGGCGGACACTGACATTTGACTCGATCAACCCGGTCGGCGTGACTGATCGGCAACTGAGCACAGCCGATCGTAAAGGCGCAGATCCGAGCTCCGGCCAGAGCGCCATTGATGTCAGCGTCCAGTTCGGTGGTGGCTCGTCGAGCGGCGTCCCGAGCGCTCCGCTCAAGGACAACACCGGCCAGACGCTGGCCAGGGTACAGGGGCTGCCCAATACCCAGGCGCCATCGAATGCGCACAAGTACTTGATTGAAACCAACCCGGTACTCACCGAACTCAAACAGTTCATGAGTTCCGATTATCTGCTGGCCAAACTCGGTTATGACCCTGACCAAAGTGCCAAGCGCCTGGGCGATGGTTTGTACGAGCAGCGCTTGATTCAGCAGGCGGTGGTCGAGCGCACCGGACAGCGCTTCATTGATGGTCAGACTTCCGATGAGGGCCTGTTCAAGTACCTGATGAACAATGCTATCGCCAGCAAGGATCAACTCAATCTGTCGGTGGGGGTGACGCTCACCGCCGAGCAGGTTGCGGCGCTGACCCACGACATCGTCTGGCTCGAAGAGCACGAAGTGAATGGCGAGAAAGTGCTGGTGCCGGTGCTCTATCTGGCTCAGGCCAATAATCGGCTGGCGCCAAATGGTGCGTTGATCCAGGGCACTAACGTCAAGTTGATTGCTGGCAACGATCTGCAAAACGCTGGCACCCTGCGAGCCAGTAACAACCTGACAGCGGCAGCCGGCAATGACTTGGTCAATAGCGGCCTGATCGAGGCGGGCAACCGTCTCGACTTGCTGGCCGGCAACAGCATTGTCAACCAATCGGGCGGCATCATCACCGGGCGCGATGTCAATCTGGTCGCGGTGAAGGGCGACATCATCAACGAGCGCACGGTGACCAGCAGCGGTTTTGCCACACAGGGCTACTCACAGCATCGTGAGTACCTCGACAATGCATCACGCATCGAGGCCACCAACGATCTGAAAGCCAGTGCCGGCCGCGACTTCATCAGCACCGGCAGTGCACTGGTCAGTGGGCGCGATACCGTGATCGAGGCGGGGCGCGACGCGAGCATCGTTTCGGCGCAAAGCAACAATTCCGCGTTTACCGGTGCCACCACCAGCAGCGTTCATCAGGTCGGTTCGACTGCCACGGCCGGACGCGATTTTACCGTCAATGCCGGTCGGGATCTGTCGGTGATCGGCAGTCAGATCAGCGCCCAGCGTGATATCGGCATGAGCGCCGACCGTGATCTGTTGATCGTCTCGGCCGAAGAGGAATCCCATTCCTATTACAAATCGAAAAAGGTCACCGCGCAGGAAGACCATATTGATCAGATTGCCAGTTCGATCAGCGCCGGTGGCAAGGCCGGGTTCACCTCAGGTAAAGACCTGACCGTGGTGTCGAGCCGGATCACCGCAGGCGACGAAGCCTATCTGTTCGCCGGCAATGACATCAATGTGTTGGCCGCCGAGGATTACGACTATTCGCTGTACGACAAAAAGAAAAAAGGCAGCCTGGGACGCAAGGAAACCCGGCGTGACGAGGTGACCAAAGTCACCCATATCGGCAGTGAAATCAGCAGTGGCGGCGATTTGACGATTGCCAGTGGCGGTGATCAGCTCTATCAGGCGGCCAACCTGAAGGCCGGCAAGGACCTGACCATCAGCAGCGGCGGTGACCTGATCTTCGAAAGTGTCACCGACCTGAAAAAGGAGAGCCACGAGAAAAGCAAGAGCAGTCTGGCCTGGACCTCAGCCAAAGGCGCCGGGCAGACCGACGAAAGCATTCGCCAGAGTCATCTGCTTGCGGCCGGTGACATCGTTATCAAGGCGGCCGGCGACATTCGTATCGATGTCAAGGAAGTCAACCAGAAGACCGTGGCCGACAGCATCGATGCGATGGTCAAGGCTGATCCGCAACTGGCATGGCTCAAGGACATGCAGAACCGCGGCGACATCGACTGGCGCATGATCAAGGAAGTGCATGACCAGTGGGACTACGAAAGTTCCGGCATGGGCATGGGCGCCGCGATTGCCGTGGCGATCATTGTCACGGTGTTGACGGCCGGCGCCGCGAGCGCGGCAGTCGGCGGCACTCTGGCATCCGGAACCGGATCGACGTTCGCAGCGGCGACAGCAACCACCGCTGCCGGCGTTGGCAACGTTGCCTTGACTGCGGTGATCACCTCGATGGCCAGTACGGCGGCAGTCAGCGCTATCAACAACAAGGGCAATCTGGCCGACACCCTCAAAGACGTGCTCTCGGAAGAAAACATCAAGAGTTATGTCACGGCGGCGATCATTGCCGGTGCCGGCTCCTATACCAACACCTGGGGCAAAGTGACCGGGCCGCAGGGCAACCTGATCACCCAGAATGTCACCGAGCGACTCAAGGCTTATGCGGTCAATACCGCGCTCAAGGGGTTGCTGACCGGCGACGGCAGCGACAAGTCATGGCTGACCATTGCCGGCACCGGTGCGCTGGCGGAAATCTATGCGTACTGGACCGGTCGCGGACCTGATATCCGGCCGGGTGAAGACCGTGCGGGCGGCCCTAAATTCACGGAACTCGAGAATGGTCTGGTGCCACGCGAATGGATCAATGGCGAGTGGGTCGAGGGCAAGAACATTGGTCTGAATCAAGAATGTGCATCGTTGCTGGCGGTCTGTCACGGCACACTGATCAGCAATATTGCCAACTCGGTACCGGGCATGAATGCCTTTGCCACGTTGCATGACACCTGGATGGATAAGCTGATCATTGCCAAGAATGGCGTGGACATGACGTGGTATGAAAACGTCGGCAGCATGCCGCCGGCGTTAGTCGTCAACTACGGTGCGCTGTATGACCAGTATCGGCCATTGATTGAACAGACCAAGCGTGAAGCCAGGCAGTGACGCCATGGTCTCTAGAAGTACTCGGGCCTGGCTCGAGTACTTCAGCGAGTAGCTTTTTTGACGGCTTTTCTATTGATTACTGCTCATGGCAGCAACCGGAATTGCTGCCGCCTTCATACCGATCATGGTGCCGCACCCATTCCATGATCTCGTCCTCATTCCTGCCCTTGGGCGTGAGGTCGAGGTAGTTGTAGGCACCGACCAGCATGTCGAGACCGCGAGCGTAGGTCGAGTAGGTATGGAGAATCTCCCCGGCCTCATCACGATAAAACACACTCAACCCCGGCATTTCTTCCTCGGCGCTGTCAGTCTTTTCGTAGTTGTACGTAGCCTTTCCGGCCGCGACATCCTCAGCCCGGGCGCACACGCCGAAGTCATAGTTGAAGTCGCAACCCTCTGACGACACCCAGTCAAACTTCCAGCCCATGCGCCGTTTAAAGTCCTGGAACTCGTTGAAGGGGGCGTGAGAAACAGCCACAACGGCGATGTCGTGATGAGCCAGATGCTGGTTGGCACCGTCGATGTGGTCGCTGAGGAACGAGCAGCCCTGACAGCCTTCCTCCCAGTCCTTGGCAAACATGAAGTGATAAACCACTAATTGGCTGTGTTTGCCGAACAGATCAGCCAGCTTTAATTCGCCGTTCGGCCCTTGGAAGTGGTAGTCCTTGTCGACCTTCACCCATGGCAATGCGCGACGTTTGGCGCTGAGGCGGTCGCGTTCTTTGGTGAAGGCTTTTTCGTCAGCGAGATGTTGTTTACGGGCGGCGAGCCATTCTTCGCGCGACACCACCGGATGATTCTCAACGTTCATGATGATTTCTCCTGCGGGGGTTGAAACCGTCTGTTTCAGACTAGTCGTTTAACCCTGCGGGAAATCGACAGACCGCCGGTCGGTCGGCTCGGCAAATGCGGCTGAACGGCTGGGAACCGCTCAGGTCACAACCTATGAACGCGCCATAAATCACGCGCACCGGAGGTTGGATCAGGATGACGATTTATAACTGGGATTTGATTGAGCGATTGCTGCACGAAGTGCAGAACAGTGCTGGCCACAGCTTCGCCCCCCGGGCCTACGCCGAAGACTATGCGGCGGAGAAAGCCAGTGCGGGCGAACCGATCGAGAACCTTGATCACCTGAAAACGCTGGCTTGCGACTATGAAAGACTGTTGCTCCTGCGCGGCTATATCGCACCGCGTCCGGATGAAGAGGGCAGCACCGGAAACAATTTTGTCCTGACCCCGCGCGGTTCCAGCCTGCTGAGCCTGATCGACAGCAGCATTCCCGGCAACGATCACCCGCGTCAGGTGCTGGATGAGCAGGAGGATGCGCTGGCCGAGGCCACGTTTGATGAAGTGGCATCTAAAGCTCAGATCGCCTGAGTCCAAAGGTATCCCCATGTGGGAGCGAGCCTGCTCGCGAATACGGTCTGTCAGTGACATTTGAAGTAACTGATGCACCGCTTTCGCGAGCAGGCTCGCTCCCACATTGATCTTCGTGTTGTTCAGGTTTTTTGCGCAGCCTTCAGGCATTTGAGGTCGTTGAAGTCTTTGCGCACGCCTTCGATCTTCTTCAACAAGCGCTGACGCTGTTGCGGCGTACTCTCGGCCATCAAGTCCACCGCCAGCGAGCGTCCCTGCGCTTCAGTATCGGCGAAGGCCTTGCGGTAATCCGCTGTCCATAAACTCTCTCGATTGACCAGAAGCGTCTCGATTCTCTGTGGGAATTCGGGGCTTTTGCGTTGCGCCACGGCAGCACTGAACTGCTTCTGCCAATGGGCGCGATTGGCGATCCATTGGGTGTACTGATCGCCAAGTGCGGTCGACCACGCCATTACCCGCTGTTCCTGGGTGGCGCTCAAGGGGCCGAGCCAGTCATTCAAGCGTTTAACCATCCGCGCGCCACGCTCGGCAATTTGTTGATCAAGCGGTGGTTTGAGGTATTCCTGCTGACGCTTGCGCAGATCCTTGGCAAACGCGTCATTCATCTCGGCCACTTGCTTGTCATCCAGACCTTGCAACAGCTCAATGGCCGAAGGGGTGATCTCTCGAGCGGTGTCGGCAATGGCCTGCTTGGCTTCCGTCGTGCGCGCCTGTAACGCGGCATCGGTGACCTGATTGGTTTCGACCATGGTCTGCAGGCGATCAAGCCAGTCCAGATAACCCGGCAATTGCGTGGTGCAATGCCAGCTCAGGTGATCCTTGAGGCGTTCGTTGAACCAGTCTTTCTGCTCGCCGTTCATGTCCAGGTAATCGCCGAGCGTCCACGGAATAATGACGTCGAGATTGCGATAGGCCAGGCCGACGCGACTGCAAGCGCCGAGGGCGAGGGTGAAAATCAGTAGAGCGGCGATGTGCTTGAACCAGCGAGACATGGGCGAATCCTTGCGTGAGCCTGGCTTCGAGGATCTGATTCCTATGTGAACGCAGAATGAACCCGGCAGTTCAGCCGATCAATAGAACGCGCGTTCGGCCTTGAGGGTGACGAGGCCGTCGCACTGGCTGTTGTGCCCGGAATAGGCCGAGCAATCGCTGCCGCTGAGGCTGGAATTGCTGTAGATCAGGTCGAGATCGACGCCCATGAATGGCCGGGACAATTTCACTGACCAGTCGGTAAAACTGCTGACATAACCACCGTCCACGGCGACGGGCGTGTTCAGTTGGTGGGTGGTGTATTTCATGCTGACGCCGATGCCGAACGGTTGATTGCCGCCAAGGTCGGCAAACAAGGTGTTGTTCTGTTTGTCCGGGTCGTTGCTCAAGGCCACGCCGAAACGACTGCCGAGCAGGGTCAGGCCGCCGAACAGCTCCTGACTGTCGAGGGTGTCTACTTCGGGATAGCTGTAGTGGATCATGCCGACTTCATAGCCGAGGGTTTGATCGAAGGGCTGTTTAAAGCCGACGTAGGAATCGATTTCGAGATTCTTGCCAGGTGTGATGCCCATGCTCGGCGCGTACTGGCCAACGTAGAGACCACTGTCGTGGCTGAGGTCGAGGCCGCCGTGGAAGGAACCGATTGCCGCGGGCTTGACCAGACCCTGGGCCATGCTGCGCGTGGGGGTGGTGCCTAGTTTGAGATCGAAATCGCCCAGTTCTCGCTGGAAAATCTGCGCGTGCGCAGTCGCGCAAGCCAGCAGGCCTACAAGTGATAAACAGGAAGATTTGCGCATGCGTCACTCCATGAACAGCGCGGGCAGGGTGGCGGGCCTGCTGAAACGCTTGATCTAGACGCGTGCAAGGATACCGGCGAATGATCGGCATTGAAGGCCGTTCGTCGATTTACAAGAATTTTTGTTTAAAGCGAAGGGATATTGCGCGGTGCCAGTCCAGGCGCTTCGAAGCTCAAAGCGCCTCTGGACGGGTGTAAAACCGGATGTTACTTCTTGCCCAGGCTGATCTGCTTGGACGGGCCGAATGTCTGGCCACTGACGCCTTTGGCAATTTGCTGAATCTCGCCGCCGGACTTGAGGAACGCCGCAATCTGATCGTTGATCGATTCGCTGGTTTCAACGGCTGGAGCTGGCTTTGCTTTGCTGGTGGATGCTTTTACACGCATGGCGGCCATTAACCTGTAGAAAAGTAACTCGGCCAGGCATCGTACAGGAATAACTTGACAATTGCTTGGTAAATATCCCCGGGAATAACCCACCGCTGTACTGCATTATTCTCGATTAAATATTCGAAATATCCGGCTAACCTGCTGTTTTAAATAAGAACATTCAGGTTTGCAGGCATTGAAATATTCAACCGCGAGCGCTGGGGTCTGCCTGACGAGCGGCACCTCAGCCCAGCCGCACACAAGGAAAATCAGGGCGTTGCGCAAATTTCCGACGCCTGCGGATCTGCCGCCCGACGGCCTCGACAAAAACGGGTAGAATGCCGCCCACGCAATGAGGGTTCTGGAAATGGCTTTAGTCGGGCGTTACAACAGTTTACAAGTGGTTAAACACACTAACTTCGGTTTATATCTGGACGGCGGTGCCGACGGCGAAATTCTTTTGCCCAACCGTTATATCCCTAAAGATATTCCCAGCGAAGATGAAGACTGGCTCAACGTATTTGTTTATCTGGACAGCGAAGACAAACTTCTCGCTACCACGGAAAAACCGAAAGTTCAGGTCGGCGAATTTGCCAGTCTGAAAGTCGTTGAAGTCAACAGCATCGGTGTGTTCCTCGATTGGGGGCTGCCAAAGGATCTGTTGCTGCCGTACTCCGAAGAAAAACGCCAGATGACCGCCGGCGAATACTGCGTGGTGCATGTCTACCTCGACAAGCACACCCGCCGCATCACCGCCACTGCGCGTCTGGATCGCTACCTCGACAAGACTCCGGCCAACTACAGCCAGGGCCAGGAAGTTGATCTGCTGGTTGCCGAAGCCACCGACATGGGCTTCAAGGCGATCATCAACAACAAGCATTGGGGTTTGATTCACAAGAACGAAATCTTCAAGTTCATGCGCGCCGGCATGAGCGAGAAGGGCTACATCAAGGAAGTCCGTGCCGACGGCAAGATCGCCCTGAGCCTGCAACCGGTTGGCCAGGAAGCGGCGAGCAGCCTGAACTCGAAGATCCTCGCCAAGTTGCGCGACAACAGCGGCACGCTGCCGGTCAGCGACAAGAGCGATCCGGCGTTGATCAGCAGCCTGTTCGGCGTCAGCAAGGGCAACTTCAAGAAGGCCATCGGTGCGCTGTACAAGGAAGGCAAGATCGTTATTCATGCCGATCGCATTGAACTAACCTGAGCCTTGGGTGGCCCATGTTGCATGGGGCACACACGAGGTCGGGTCGATGAAAAAAGCGCTGATTGCCTACGTTGCCACGCTGGTGACGTTTCTGTTGCTCGACGGTATCTGGCTCGGCCTGTTGATGGCGCCGACCTATCGCGAACTGCTCGGTTCGCTGATGCTCGAAAAACCGCTGCTGGTTCCGGCAGCGGTTTTTTATTGCCTGTATGTTTTTGGCTGCGTGGTGTTTGTGGTGCTGCCGGCCGTGACGTGGCAATGGGCGGCGAAGCGGGGCGCGTTGTTAGGGCTGGTAGCTTACGGCACGTATGACCTGACGAACTGGGCAACATTGCGAGGGTGGTCAGTGCAGGTGACGTTGATGGATTGGGCGTGGGGGACGTTTGCTACTGCTGTGGCTTGTAGCGTCGGGTTTTTACTGTCTAGGCGGTTGGGCAAGGTCTGATTCGAAATGTAGGTAAGCAATGCCGGCCCCTTCGCGAGCAAGCTCGCTCCCACAGGGAAATGCATTCCAATTGTGGGAGCGAGCCTGCTCGCGAATGGCGGCGCAGCCGACAGCCATCCACTGCTACCGCCACTGAAGAAACAAATGTCTTTTCCAGACGGCTTTTTCCGCCCGACTGATTGATAATCCCCAGCATTGTTTTTGACCATTGGATGGCCTGCCATGTTGTGCGTGTTCGAGGTGTTGCGGTGAGTGTCGAGCGGCGTAATGCCGACAGTTTTGCCCTGCAAGTGATGATCGGCCTGTGCCTGATCTGGGGCGTACAGCAGGTGATGATCAAGTGGGCGGCGCCAGACATCGCCCCTGTGATGCAAGCGGCGGCGCGCTCGGGGATTTCCGCGCTGCTGGTCGGGCTGCTGATGTGCTGGAAGGGCGGCTGGAATCAGGTCGGCAACACCTGGCGCGGCGGCTTGCTGGCCGGTGGGTTGTTCGGTCTGGAATTCTTCTTCATCGCCGAAGGCTTGCAACTGACCACCGCAGCGCACATGTCGGTGTTCCTCTACACCGCGCCGATTTTCACTGCGCTGGGCGTGCATTTCCTGTTGGCCAGTGAGCGGCTGCGACCGCTGCAATGGCTGGGCATTCTGCTCGCGTTTATCGGCATCGCGATTGCCTTCGCCGGTGGCGTGTCATGGGACAACCTCGACCGGCGCATGCTGCTCGGCGATGCCTTTGGCGTGTTGGCGGGCGCCTGCTGGGGCGCGACCACGGTGGTGGTGCGCGCCTCTCGTCTGTCGGAAGCACCGGTGACGTTGACTCTGTTCTATCAGTTGATCGTCGGCTTCCTTGGCCTGCTGCTGATTGCGCTGTTCAGCGGCCAGATCACCCACGTCAGCCTGACCCCCGTGGCAGTCGCCAGTGTGCTGTTCCAAGGCCTGGTGGTGTCGTTCTTCAGTTACCTGATCTGGTTCTGGTTGCTGCGCCGGTATCTGGCGGCCAACCTCGCGGTGTTTTCGTTCATGACGCCATTGTTTGGCGTGACCTTCGGTGTGATTTTGCTCGGCGAACAGTTGAGTCTGAACTTCGTTATCGGTGCGGTGCTGGTGTTGCTCGGCATCACCTTTGTCAGCGCCGAGCAGTGGCTGCGTCGGCGTTTGCGCAAAGCGCTGGGCCAGCGCTAGTCGATTGCATCGCCAGACCGCCGGCAATCAGCAAGCCGCTGCCGGCGATCACCAGGGCAGGGTGCAAACTGCCGCTGAAATGGCTGCTCAACGCCGCCAGCAACGGGCCACTGAGTTGGCCGAGCGCAAAGCACGCGGTGAGCATGCCGGCATTGCGCTGGGTGGCATGGGGCGCCAGTTCCCGCGAGCGTTGCATGACCAGTTGCATGCACGCCAGGAACGGTGTGCCGCAGAGGATCACGCCCAGCGTGAGGCCGAGGCCGCTGCCGAGCAGGCAGGCAAACACACCGGCCGCTTGCAGCCACAACGTTGCCATCAGCCAGTGGCGGGTGGTTGCGGGATCGTGACGGCGCAGGCTCACCAGCAACACGCCAAGCGCCGCGGCCAGACCGAAACACGGCCAGAACAGGTCGGCCTGCCATTGTCCATGGAGCTGCGCGTTGGCCATTTGCGATAGAAAGGTCGCCGGGATGATGTAGCCGACGCCGTACAGCGCATAAATCACCGCCAGCCGCCCAATGCCCCGATTCGACAGACTGACCGGCGCAGCAACCGCCGTTGTCGTTGCGACGGGCGTTGGCAGCAATCGCCAGACGCTCAGTAACATCAGCAACGCGGCCGCCGCATAAATCAGCCACAACGTCGCGGATGTCTGATTCAGCAGATGTGAGACCAGCGCCAGCAACCCTGTCAGAAAAATCCCCAACCCCGGTCCGGCAAAGACCAGGGCGCCCAAACGCGGACGACCCGCAGCGGCAGCCAGCGGCTGACTCAGCGAAGTGATCATCACCAGCACCCAAGCACTTGCCACCCCTGTGCCAAAGCGCAGCACCAGGTGCGACCAGAAACCGTCAGCCCAAAACGACGCCAAGGTCAGCAGTACGCACAGCCACAAGCCGCCGTGCAGACGTCTGAGAACCTGCTGCGGGCGATGGGCGAACATCGCGTCGACCGCACCGAGCAGGTAGCCGAGGTAGTTGGCCGCAGCGATCAGACCGGCGGCCGTCAGGTCGATCTGGCCTTCGCTGAGCAGGTGTGGCATTTGCGGGGTGAGGGCGAAACGCCCGATACCCATGGCCATCATCAGGGCCACGAAGCAGGCGGATAAGCGAATCAGGGGCGACATGGTCGGGATTCCTTTGAAGGATCAATGACCGTCAGGCTAGGACTGATTGACTTTCTTTAAAATTGAATAATAGTGAGTAACTTGTTCTGTTCTGGAGAAAGGTTGTGGAGTTCAGCCAACTGCGGATCTTTCAGGCTGTGGCCGAGGAGGGTTCGATTACCCGCGCGGCCGAACGTCTGCACCGGGTGCCGTCGAATCTGTCGACCCGGCTTAAACAGCTCGAAGAGCAACTGGGTGTCGAGCTTTTCGTTCGTGAGCGTCAGCGTTTGCAACTGTCGCCTGCGGGAAAAGTCCTGCTGGACTACACCGGCAAACTGTTCGCCTTGCGCGATCAGGCCAGTGCGGCGGTGATGGGCGGGCAGCCGGCGGGGGACTTTGTGATGGGCACCATGTACAGCACGGCGGCGATCCATCTGCCGGCACTGCTGGCGCAGTATCACAAGCAGTATCCGGCGGTGAATCTGCAGGTGCAGTCGGCGCCCAGTGGGGAGTTACTGGAAGGTTTGCTCACCGGTCGTCTTGATGCCGCGTTGGTCGATGGACCGCTGGAACTGGCCGGGCTCGACGGCGTACCGTTGTGCGAAGAGCGGCTGGTGCTGATCACTGAAATCGATCACCCGCCGGTCAGCAGCGCCCGAGATGTCGAAGGACGCTCGGTGTTTACCTTTCGCCAGGGCTGCTCCTATCGCATGCGTCTGGAAGCCTGGTTTTCGCACTACCACGCGACCATGGGGCGGGCGATGGAGATCGAGTCGTATCAAGGCATGCTCGCCTGCGTGATTGCCGGCAGTGGCGTGGCGCTGATGTCGGAGTCGATGCTGGCCAGTCTGCCGGGGCGCGATAGCGTCGCGGTGCATCCGTTGGCCGAGCCATTCGCGGCTGCGACAACATGGCTCATGTGGCGCAAGGGCATGGTCGGGGCCAACCTGAATGCGTGGATCGAGGTGCAGCAGGCTGTCTATCCTGCGGCTCGGATCGAAACCCGGGAAACAGCCTGAACCAATGGCGGCGAACTCTGTTCAATTCAGTAACAGATCATTGCGGATTTGGCCGAGCATTGCGTAGGACTTCGGACTATTATCAGTGCGAAGCGGCCTCAGAATTCCGGCCGCTCAGCACCACCCTGAAGGGGGCATGACGATGAAAGAGAAAATTCAAAACTGGCTGCACGACTTGGGTGTTGCCCTCGGTCTGATCGAACCGCCTCTGCAACCTGTACCGATCCGCACCGATGACGAGCAGCGCCGCCGTCAACAACGGCGCCGGTAACGCCCCCGATCCGAGATCAAAGGATTCAAGATCAAGAGATCGCAGTCTTCGGCAGCTCCTGCACGGATTAATGTAGGCGCTGCCGAAGGCTGCGATCTTTTGCTTTTAATGACGGCCTATCTCAAGCAAAAACCGGCTCAAGTCATTCGCGGTTTTCGCGGTCTTGAGCATGCGGTCTTCTTCGGCGGTGAACGCCGTCAGTCCGAATTCATCTTCCAGATGAAAGATCAAATCCTCGATGTCGGCTTTCTCCAGTCCCAACTGCACCAGGCTGGTGTTGTCGTTGAATTCGCGGGTTTCCAGCAGACGCCGGATATATCGGTGAACGGCGGCACGTACGGCAGCTCTTCTCATGGCAGATATTTCTGATTGTTGTCTGCTTGAGTGAAGCAGGCCTCAGGCGTGCCCGCGCAACCACTCGTCAATCATCGAGCGCAAATGCTCTCCGGAAAAACTGCCGAAATGGCTGCCATGCACCGTACGGATCGGCAACGCCTGCAAACGCCGCAGACTGGTGGCGTAATCCTCAAGATTGGAGTGGTAGGCGTCTTCGATGAGCGGCCCGTCGTAGATGATGTCGCCGCTGAACAGGGTTTGCGTCGCCGCCTCGTACAGGCTGATCCCGCCCGGCGAATGCCCCGGCGTGTGCAGCACCTGCAGCGTGCGATTGCCCAGATCGAGCACGTCGCCGTCCTCGACAAACCCGGTCGCCGGCGCGGCTTTGACCCGGTATTCGGCGTAGCACAACGGGCAGTCCGGATGCGCTTCAAACATGTCGTCGCCGACGAAGGCGCGGCTCAAATCGTTTTCGCCATCCGGCGCCGCCAGAATGTCTGCCTCGGCCGGGTGCACCAGCCGTTCAGCAAACTCATGGTGTCCGGCGATATGGTCGAAATGGCAATGACTGGCCACTGCCACCAGCGGCCGCTCGGTAATCCACGGCAACTGCTCACGCAAGCTCACCAGACCTGAACCGCTGTCCAGCAGTAAATCTTTGTCGCGCCCCCGCACATGCCACAAGTTGCAGCGGTAAAACGGCCGAATATACGGTTCATGAATCAGCTTAATGCCGTCACTCAAACTCTGTACTTCAAACCACTGATCGCGGGAAACGATCTTCATATTCACTTTTCTCCAGACGAAAAAAACGGGTGTGGCAACCGACGCCACACCCGTCGAAGAAAGCATCAAGTCGTTACATCAGAGCTTAGATCGCACTCGCCACCGTCGCCGGGCGAGGGGAGAGCAGGCTGACCACCACGAAACTCACCAGACCCACAGCCAGGCTGTAGTAGATCGGCGTGTTCGCATCCAGACCGTCCTTGAACATGAACAGCAGCGCCGTGGCAAAACCCAGGCCCATGCTGGCGATGGCGCCGGCAGTGGTCGCGCGTTTCCAGAAGATCGCACCCATCAGCGGGACCAGCATGCCGCCCACCAACAGGTTGTAAGCGAGAGTCAGCGCACTTATCACGTCGTTGACCACCAGCGCGATACCCAGCACGACAATACCGGTGAGCAAGGTGAACAGACGGTTGATGCCCAGGCTCGACGGTTTGCCGCCACGCAGTTTCGGCAACAGGTCTTCAGTCAGGGTGGTGGCTGCGGCAAGCAGGCCGGCGCTGGCGGTGGACATCATCGCCGCCAGTGCAGCCGCGATCACCAGACCACGGATGCCGTCCGGCAGCGACAGTTTGACGATGGCGGCGAAGGCGTTGTTGACGTTGTCCAGATCCGGGATCAGCACGTGTGCAGCCATGCCGATCAGCGCGCAAGCCAGGCCGTAGAGGATGCAGTAGATACCCGCGATGCTGCCGGCGTATTGCGCGACTTTGGCGGTCTTGACGGTGAACACCCGTTGCCAGATGTCCTGACCGATCAGGATGCCGAAGAAGTAGATCATGAAGTAGGTGATGATCGTGTCCCAGCCGATGGTGGTGAAGCTGAAGGCAGTCGCCGGCAGTTTCAGCACCAGTTCGTCCCAACCGCCGACGCGGTACAGGCAGATCGGCAGCAGGATGAACATCAGGCCCACGGTCTTGATGATGAACTGGACGATGTCGGTCAGGGTCAGCGACCACATGCCGCCGATCGCCGAATAGATCACCACCACGCCACCACCGACGAGTACCGAAACCCAGAATGGCAGGTCAAACAGCACTTGCAGGACGGTGCCGATCGCCAGGATCGAGGTCACGCCGATCATCAGCGCGTAGGCCAGCATGATTGCCGCGCTGGCCGAGCGGGCCATCGGGTTGTAGCGTTTTTCCAGCACCTGGGTAACGGTGTAGATCTTCAGTTTCAGCAGCGGTTTGGCGAGAAACAGGTTCAGCGCAACGATGCCGCAACCGAGAGCCGCGCACAGCCAGAAACCGGAAATGCCATGCACGTAGCCCAGACGCACGGTGCCGACCGTGGACGCACCGCCCAGAACGGTTGCGGCCATGGTGCCCATGTACAGGCTTGGGCCGAGGTTACGACCGGCGACGAGAAAGTCCTCGTTGGTCTTGGCCTTGCGCATGCCGAAGTAGCCGAGCAAGAGCATGCCGGCGGCGTAGATGAGGACGACGAATAAATCCAAAGCCATGATGGCGTGTCTCCGATTGTCTTTTTTATGTTGAGGCTGAATTCGAATCTCACTGTGGGAGCGAGCCTGCTCGCGAAGGCGGTCTGTCAGTCACATGAATGTTGAATGTGCTGAAGTCTTCGCGAGCAGGCTCGCTCCCACAGGGGACCTGCGTCAGGCGGCCTGACGCAGTTCAGGTTTTTCTATGGCTTGGCTGCGGGCATCCTTCGGGCCGAACACTTCGCGCGGTTCCGGGAACAGGCTCAGCAGCGTCAGGTACACCACCGAGGCCAGGCCCAATGTCACCGGCAAACTGATGTCGATGCCGCCGGCCATTTCACCCAGCGGGCCAACGAACTGCCCCGGCAAATTGACGAAGCACAGGCCAACCGCCGCGCTCGGGATCCATGCACCCAGACCGCGCCAGTTCCAGCCGTGGCTGAACCAGTAGCGTCCGCCCTGTTCGCCACGGGTGAACACTTGCAGATCATCCGGGCAGTAGAAGCCGCGACGCACCACCAGGCCGATGATCATGATCACCATCCACGGGGTGGTGCAGGTGATGATCAGCACGGCGAAGGTCGACACGCTCTGCACCAGGTTCGCGGCAAAGCGGCCGATGAAGATGAAGGCAATCGACAAAACGCCGATCAGCAGCGTCGCTTTCACGCGTGACAGCACTCGCGGGAATACGCTGGACATGTCCAGCCCGGTGCCATACAGCGAGGTGGTGCCGGTGGACATGCCGCCAATCACCGCAATCAGGCACACCGGCAGGAAGAACCAGCTCGGCGACACTGCCAGCAAACCACCGACATAGTTGTTCGCCGCGATGTAGTCCGGCGCCTTGATCGCGACGATGGTCGCGGTGCTCAGGCCGAACAGGAACGGGATGAACGTGGCGATCTGCGACAGCACCACCGCCGCCATGATCCGTTGCTTGGAGGTATCACGCGGGATGTAGCGCGACCAGTCGCCGAGGAACGCGCCGAAGGAAATCGGATTGCTCATCGCCACCAGCGCGGCGCCGATGAACGCGGCCCAGAAGCCCGGCTGACCGAGGCTGACGGTGCCAGCGTAATGGGCGTCGAAAGGACCGGCGAAGGCGAAGATGCCCAGCAGGAACAACAGGCTGGCGCTCCACACCGCGATCTTGTTCACCCACAGCAAAAAGCGGAAGCCGTAGATGCACACGGTCAGCACCAGAATCGCGAACAGACCGTAGGCCAGGCCCAGGGTCAGGTCGGTTTCCGGCAGACCAATCAGGCGTTTCGCACCCCCGATCAGCGCATCCCCCGAACTCCACACCGAGAGCGAGAAAAACGCGATAGCGGTCAACAGCGACAGGAACGAACCGACGATCCGCCCGTGCACGCCGAAGTGCGCACCGGACGACACGGCATTGTTGGTGCCGTTGAGCGGACCGAACAGACCCATCGGCGCGAGGATCAGCGAGCCAAGCAGCACGCCCAGCACAATCGCCCAGACACCGGCCTGAAAAGACAGACCGAACAGCACCGGGAAACTGCCGAGCACGGCGGTGGCAAAGGTATTCGAACCGCCGAAGATCATCCGGAACAAGTCCGTCGGGCCTGCGCTGCGTTCGTGGTCCGGGATCTGTTCGACCCCGTGGGTTTCAATCTGCGTAAGGCTTTGGTCGTTGTTGTTGTTATTCATGATCTGCTCCGATCATAAAGGCGCGCCTCATCGTGCGTGAGGCGTCACCTGTTTGGCTAAGGGGATGGCAGCCCTTCCGGCATTGCGGACAAATGTTCGTGACAGGCCAGCCAATGGCCTTGTTGTTCTAGGCTTGACGCGTGTTTCTTGAACACAATCGTCTCGCGCTCCTGGCTGAAATGTTGCTCCCCTTGCATGCGCAGCTCGGTGGCCACGTCATGGATGAAAATCGCCACGTCACCCTGCAGGCTGACGAAGGCGTTGCTGGAGGTGCACGCAAGCACCTCGAAGCCATCCTCGGCGCGCCAGCTGTCCCACAAGGCCTGATAGGCATCGCGCGACAGCAACGGCTGTTCGAGGGTGTAGAAAACGAAACTTGCATCGGCGCTGAACGCGCCGAAATAAGCTTCGCGATCGTTACGGGCAAAGGCAGCCACCAGTTCGGCGGCCGCTCGCAAAACCTGATCACGTTCGTTCATGACCCGACCCTCAGCGATGGACCACGCCAGGCAGTACGCAGAGCATTTCGTACAGCAGGTTGGCGGCCAGCAGCGAGGTGTTGCCGGTGGTGTCATAAGCGGGCGAGACTTCTACCAGATCGCAACCGATCAGGTCGAGACCTTGGCAGCCGCGGACGATTTCAATTGCCTGAATGGTCGTCAGACCACCGATTTCCGGAGTGCCGGTGCCAGGCGCCCAGGCCGGGTCGATGCCGTCGATGTCGAAGCTCAGGTACACCGGACCGCCGCCGACTTTCTCGCGCACTTCAGCCATCAGCGGTGCCAGCGACTTGTGCCAGCATTCTTCGGCTTGTACGACGCGGAAGCCCTGATCGCGGCTCCAGTTGAAGTCGTCAGCGGTGTAACCCTGCGCGCGCAGACCGATTTGCACGACGCGGTCGCAGTCCAGCAGACCTTCTTCGACAGCGCGACGGAAGGTCGTACCGTGGGCGATCTTCTCGCCGAACATGTGATCGTTGACGTCCGCGTGGGCATCGATGTGCACCAGACCGACCTTGCCGTGCTTCTTGTGAATCGCCCGCAGGATCGGCAGGGTGATGGTGTGGTCGCCCCCCAGGGTCATCGGGATCACGTTGTGCTCGAGGATGTTGTCGTAGGCTTCTTCGATGATGCGCACGGCGTCGAGCAGGTTGAAGGTGTTGATCGCCACGTCACCGATGTCGGCCACCGACAGTGAGTCGAACGGCGCAGCGCCGGTCGCCATGTTGTACGGGCGGATCATCACCGATTCGGTGCGGATGTCGCGTGGCCCGAAACGGGTGCCGGGGCGCAGCGAAGTACCGATGTCCAGTGGCACGCCAACAAAGGCAGCGTCCAGGCCGGCAGCGGTCGGTACATGGGGGAGTCGGAGCATGGTGGCGATGCCGCCGAAGCGCGGCATTTCGTTGCCGCCCAGTGGTTGGTGAAGAATCTTGTCCACGGGTAAGGCCTCATCGTCTTTGTTTTATTTATGTCGGCGCGCCGTGGAGCACAGGTTCGGACGCCGCTGTGGGGCCGATGATGCGAAATGTAGTGGGGGGAAAGAATCGCTACGGGCAAAAACTTAGTTCAGATTTTTCTAAACTAATGGCGAGGCTGGGATTAGACTTTGGCGGGTTCAAGATTGTGATCGGCTGGGGATTGCTGCCCTCACCCCAGCCCTCTCCCAGAGGGAGAGGGGGCCGACCGAGTTGTTGGCGGAATCTGCATCGACCTGAAAAATCGAGTCGAGCTCAGGATTTGAAAGCCATGGAGATCAGCTCCCTCTCCCTAGGGGAGAGGGCTGGGGTGAGGGGCTTTTCCCACAGACACACAGTTGCAAAGCCCGGAGTAGACATGGCCAACGCTTTACCCGACCTGAAACTGTTACGCATCTTCGTCAGCGTCGTCCGTCATCAGGGCTTCGCCAACGCCCAGCAGGAACTCAACCTGTCGACCTCGGCGATCAGCACCTACATGAGCCAGCTCGAAGCCGCGCTCGGCCTGGTGTTGTGCCATCGCGGGCGCGGCGGGTTCAGCCTGACCAGCAAGGGTGAACTGTTCCATCAGGAAACCCTGCGCCTGCTCGCCGAGCTCGAAGGCTTCGAGCAATACGCCGCCGCGCTCAAGGGCGAACTGCGCGGCACGCTGAACCTTGGGGTGATCGACTCCACCGTCAGCGACAAGGCCTTGCCGTTCGCCGAAGCCATCGGCGCCTACAGCCAGGAACACCCGGCGGTGCATCTGCATTTGTCGGTGATGAGCCCCTACGAATTGCAACTCGGCGTGCAGGACAACCGCCTCGACCTGGCCATCGGTGCGTTCTCCACGCGCATGAGCGGTCTGGTCTACATGCCGTTGTACCGCGAGCAACACTGGCTGTATTGCAGCAGCCGGCATCCGTTGTTCAACGAGCGGCGCATTCCCGAGCAAGTCATCACCCAGCAACGCATGGTCGGGCGCGGTTACTGGAGTCAGGCGGAACTGGCGCGCCACGGCTTCAAACACAGCGCCGCTACGGTGGAAAGTATGGAGGCGCAGCTGATTCTGGTGCTGTCCGGCGCCTATATTGGTTACCTGCCGGAGCACTACGCTCAGGCCTGGGCCGACAAGGGCGACCTGCGCGTGCTGCTACCGGCGACCTTCGGTTATCAGGCACCGTTTTCGATGATCATGCGCCGGGGCCGCAGCCGCGAGCCGCTGATCCAGACCTTCCGCGATTTGCTCAAAGCTCAGCTCAATCAGGCTTAGCTTGTAGGGAAAAGAAGTATGTCCAGACCTCAATGCCCGCGCTGCCTGCGCCCACAAACCCATTGCCTGTGCCCACTGATCCCGAGTCTCGACAGCCGCACGCGAGTGTTGCTGTTGCAGCATCCGAGCGAGGTCAATCATGCGCTTAATACTGCGCGGTTGGCAGCGTTGGGACTGACCAATGCCGAGCTGATTGTCGGTGAAGTATTCGAAGATCTGCCGGCGCTGCTGAACCGTCCGGGCTATCGGGCGCGGTTGTTGTTTCCCGCTGATGATGCGCAACCGATGCAGGCTTACGGCGAGTCCGATGAACCACTGTTGCTGGTCGTTCCGGATGGCACCTGGCGCAAGGCGCGCAAGATGTTGCACCTCAATCCTCTGTTGGCGGCGTTGCCACGGGTGACGTTGGCCGAAGGTGGCGTGTCGCGCTATCGCTTGCGCAAGGCACCGGGGCCAGGGGCGTTGTCGACGATTGAGGCAATTGTGCAGGCGTTGCAGACGCTGGAAGCGCCGAGGTCATTCGAGCCGTTGCTCAAGCCGTTCGAGGCGTTGATCGAGGGGCAGATTGCGGCGATGGGGGAGGAGACCTTTCAGCGTAACCATGGCGACAAATGATCGTTCCCACGCTCCGCGTGGGAATGCATCCAGTGACGCTCTGCGTCACAGTCGCAAAGGGACGCGGAGCGTCCCGGGCGGCATTCCTTTGCTGCGCGTGGGAACGATCATCGGCTAGCGTTCGCGCATCGCCTCGGTCCGAGCTTTGAGCACCGGTTTCAGCAAGTAATCCAGCACACTTTTCTCCCCGGTAATAATGTCCACCGTCGCCACCATCCCCGGAATAATCAGCAACGGTTTCACATCCCCGCCCAAGTGGTTTTTATCGGTGCGCACCTGAATCAGATAAAAGCTGTTGCCCTTGTCATCGGTGATCGTGTCGGCACCGATCAACTCAAGCTTGGCGCTCAACCCGCCGTAAATCGTGTAGTCGTAAGCACTGAACTTGACCATGGCTTTCTGGCCCGGATGCAGGAACGCAACGTCCTGCGGGCGCACTTTGGCCTCGATCAACAGGTTGTCTTCCAGCGGTACGATTTCAACCATGTCGCTGCCTGGCTGAACCACGCCGCCGATGGTGTTGACCTTCAATTGCTTGATCACCCCGTGTACCGGTGAGGTCACGGTGGTGCGGGTGACGCGGTCGTCGATGGCGATGCTGGTGGCAGTGATTTTCGACAGGTCGGTGCGTTTCTCATTCAGCTCTTTGGCAGCTTCGGAACGGAAGGTCTGTTCCGACTCGTCGATCTTGCTGCGGATCTCGGCAATCGCTGATTCGGCGCGGGGAATCGCCAAAGTGGTGGCGTTCAGCGAGCCTCGGATTTCCACCGCACTGCGTTTCAGACGGAGGATTTCCACGGGCGAGACCGCGCCGGTTTTCACCAGCGGTTCGGACATGTTCATCTCTTGCTGCAGCAACGCCAGACTCGAGCTGAACTGACCTTGTTTGGAGCGAAACTCGGCGAGTTCCTGAGTCTTCTGCCGCAGTTGTTCGCTCAACGTGCGCTGCTCGCTGGCCAGTCGGCGCTGACGTTGTTCGTACAGCGAACGCTCGTCTTCGGCGACTTGCGGCGCCTTGGCGATGACCTCATCAGAGAGTTTGAACGGCCGGCCCTCGGCCTCCGCCGACAACCGTTCGACCTGCGCCGTCAGCGCATAACGATCCGCCTCGCTTTCGCCCTTGTTCGAACGAAATCGCGTGTCATCCAGGCGCAGCAGCGTGTCGCCCTTGTTCACCATTTGCCCTTCGCGGACGAATATCTCAGTGACGATCCCGCCCTCAAGGTTCTGGATCACCTGAATCTTGCTCGAAGGAATCGCCTTGCCTTCGCCCATGGTCACTTCTTCGAGCACGGCAAACTTGGCCCAGACCACCGCGCTGATCAGCAGCGCCGCCGCCAGCCACACGGTGATCCGCGACCAGCGCGGCGAGTCCTGCAATGAAGCGCCGGCGGTTTCCGGCATGAATTCGGCTTCGGCGCTTTTGCCGAAACTGTCGAAGTAGCCGCGATCTTTGCTATCGGAGGAAGCAGACATGGGGCAACTCCTAGACCGCCGCCGAGCCGACACGGCCCTTGCGCAGTGCATCGATGACCGCTTCTTTCGGGCCGTCGGCGACGACCCGGCCGTTGTCCAGCACCAGCAACCGGTCCACCAGGCTCAGCATCGAGGTACGGTGGGTGACCAGCAGCAGCGTCTTGCCTTGTACCCAGCCGTGCAGCTTCTGCCGCAGCAAGTCTTCGCTGCTGTTGTCCATGGCACTGGTGGGTTCGTCGAGCAGCATGATCGGTGGATCGAGCAACAGCGAGCGCGCCAGCAAAACGGCCTGACGTTGGCCGCCGGAAAGCAATTGTCCGCGCTCGCCCACCGGACGATCGAAGCCTTGCGGATGTTGGCGAGCGAGTTCGGTAACGCCGGTCAGTTCGGCGACTTCGAGCATGCGTGAATCGCTGATGTAGCGCGCGCCGAGGGTCAGGTTATCGCGCAGGCTGCCCGCCAGCAGCGGCAGATCGTGGGCGACGTAACCGATCTGCTGGCGCAGGTCGGCGACATCGAGCTGGCGCAGGTCGAGGCCGTCGAGCAACAGCTGGCCTTCTTCGGGTTCATAGAAACCCATGACCAATCGTGCCAACGTGCTTTTGCCTGAACCGCTGCGGCCGATGATGCCGACCCGTTCGCCGGGTTTCAGGCTGAAGCTGACATTGCTCAGCGCCGGCGCATTCTGGCCGTTGTAATGAAAGGTCACGCCGCTGACGTCCAGCGCACCTTGCAGTTGCGTGCGCTCCAGCGGCCGCTGTTTGCCGTCGCGTTCCTGCGGCAGGGCCATCAGCGCATCGGTACTTTTCATGGTCAGTTGCGCTTGCTGATAGCGGGTGATCAGCCCGGCGATCTGCCCCAGCGGCGCGAGTACACGGCTGCCGAGCATGTAACTGGCGACCAGCGCACCGACGCTGAGGTTGCCGGCAATGATGCTGTAGACCCCGGCGACAATCGTCGCCATCCCCGAGAACTGTTGAATGAACAGCGTGCCGTTGGTGGCCAGCGCCGACAGATTGCGCGCATGGCTGTCGAGGCGGGTGAGGGCGCCGTGGGTGGTTTCCCATTTGTGCTGGCGCTCGCTTTCGGCGCTGCAGGCCTTGAGGGTTTCCAGGCCGCCGAGGGTTTCGATCAGCACGGCCTGACGTTCGGCGCCGAGGCTCAGGCTCTTTTGCACGGTGTCACGCAGGCGCACCTGAATGATCATCGCGAAGATGATGGTGATCGGAAACGCCAGCAGCGGAATCACCACCAGCCAGCCACCGAGCAGGCCGATCACCACCAGCATCAGCACGACGAAGGGCAGGTCGATCAGGCTGGTCAGGGTTACCGCCGTGAGAAATTCACGCAGACCCTGAAAGTCATGAATGCTCTGGGCGAAACCGCCAATGGTCGCCGGCCGGGCCTTCATCGACATGCCGGTAATGCGCTCGAACAATGTGGCGGAAAGGATCACATCGGTTTTCTTGCCGGCAGTGTCGAGCAAGTGTGCACGCACCACCCGCAACACCAGTTCAAACCCGGTGCCGATCAACAACCCGATCGACAGCACCCACAAGGTCGAGGTGGCCTGATTCGGCACCACGCGGTCGTAGGTCTGCATGACAAACAGAGGCACCATCAGGCCTAACAGGTTGATCAGGAAACTGGCGAGAATCGCATCGCTGTACAGCCATTTCGACAGTTTCAACGTGTCACGAAACCAGGCATGGACGCGCGGCACCAGCGGTGAACGCAGGTCTTCGAGTTCGTGGCGCGGCCGAGCGAACAAGGCCTGGCCGCTGTAGTGTTCAGTGAGTTCGTCGCGGCTGATCCATTGCTCGCCGCCATCGGCTTCGCTGGGCAGGATCAGCGCTTTGCCGTCGTCGCCGAAACGCCGCAAAACAGCAGTGCGACCGTCGTTGAGCAGCAGCAGAATCGGCAGGTTCAGCGGTGAGATGTCTTTCAGTTCGCGACGCAGAATACGCGCCTGCAACCCGGCCCGAGCGGCTGCGCGCGGCAGCAGGTCGAGGCTCAGGCGCTGTTTGTTCAGGGGCAGCCCGGCACTCAGGCTGGCGCGACTGACCGTCGCGCCATGCAGTTTGCAGAGGATCAACAGACCGTCGAGTAACGGATCATCGAAGCTCAGCCGCGGATCGATCCCGGTATGGCCGGGTTCCATGCTGGTCATATTGATCGCCTCTGTTGAACGGGCACGGGAATCCACACATTGATCGTTCCCACGCTCCGCTTGGGAATGCAGCCCGGGACGCTCCGCGTCCCAAAGCAGACGCAGAGCGTCCATTGAGGCATTCCCACGCAGAGCGTGGGAACGATCAACAGGGGACTTATTTCAGTTCGGGCAGGCGTGCTTCGTTTTTCACTTCGGTAGCAGCGATCGCATCGGCCGGCAGCACTACCCGTTGTTTGCTCAGCAACTGGCCCATGTTTGCCAGTACGCGGTACATCGAATATTCCTCGGTGTAGCGGATTTCGGTGTAACGACGGTTGGCGTTGTACAGCTCGTTTTCACTGTCGAGCAAGTCGAGCAGGGTGCGTTGGCCGAGGCCGAACTGATCCTGATACGCGGCGCGCACGCGTTTGGTGGTTTCGGCGTATTCGCGGGCGGTCGGAGTCTGCTTCTTCGCGTTGACCATGGCATTCCAGGCCAAATGAATGTTCTCGTTCAACTGACGCAGGGCGTTGTTGCGGATGTCCATCGCCTGGTTGATCTGGTGCGCATCGGAGGCCAGTCGCGCCTTGTCGCTACCACCCCGGAACAGGTTGTAGTTCATCACCACACCCACACGCCATTCGTTGTCGTGGCCTTCATCGCCCTGCACGTTGTTGTTCGCGCCGACGGCCGCTTCAGCATCGAAGCGCGGGTAGAACGGCGACTTGGCGACTTCGTACTGGCTCTCGGCCGATTGCACGTCAGCCTGCGCCGATTTCAGATACGGGTTGTTCTCGACCATGCTCTGCTGCGCTTCCGGCAGGCTGGTCGGCAACTCGCCACGGGTCGAGGCCGGGGTTTCCAGCTCATCGGGCATGCGTCCGACCACGCTGTAGAAGTTCGATTCGGCGTCGGCCAGATCGACTTCGGCGGTGTCGAGGTTGTTTTGCGCCAAGGCCTTACGGGCTACCGATTGGTCGGAGTCAGCGGTACTGCCGACGCCGCGCTCGGTGCGCAGGCCGATCTGGTCGTTGACGCGCAAGTGCGCCTGCAGGTTGTTCTTGGCCAGAGTCACCAGCTCGCGACGTTTGAGCACTTCGAGGTAGACCTCGATGGTACGCAGGGCGAGATCCTGGGCGGTGCCTTGCGCGTAATACGCGCGCGAATTGGACACGCCCTTGGTGCGCTCGACTTCGTTGGCGGTGTTGAAACCGTCGAACAGCATTTGCCGCAGACGCAGCTCGGACTGGGTGTAATTGAGGATTTCGGTGTGGTGATTACCGAAGGCTCGGGTATTGGTGTTGTCGCTGTAGCCACGACCATACGCGGCGTTCAAATCGACGGACGGATAGAAGCCGCCCTTGGCCACTTTGACTTGTTCATCAGCCGACAGGCGGGCGTCCACGCGCGAGGCCAGTTCCGGGTGAGTGGCGATGGTGCTTTGAATAGCCTCGGTAAGGTTCATGGCCTGGGCTTGAGAAGTGCAAGCCATGGCCAGCAAAACCGCGCTGCAGAGGGGGGTTAGAACGCGCATGGGTGCATCTCCCTGAGTCCTGATGGTGTGTTACTGTCGCCAAATATTTGACGATATTTATAGGTCTAAGCGTTTCACTCTTGTAACAACAGAGCTAAGAACATCCTGAAGCGTAGCTAAGAAAAAATTTTCATAAGGCTTATGCCGAAAAAAACTTATGCGCTTTGTAAAAAGCGGCACATTGTTCAGCACGAAAGCCTTTGTTTTATGCGCTTTAGGGAGCGCAAAAAGGCTTGAGGAAAGTTCCACTCACTTTGCGACATACGGCGAAGTACTGCTGAAGGGGAGGGACGCGTAGCGGCTGAGGGGTGACAGATTTTTGTCACTCGGGTGATTCATCAGCGTTACGTAGCGTTAGTGGGCGTATTGCTTTGATCGGGATGCGGAAGTGCTTGATAGCACTGATGTTTCCGAAAGAAGCCACCTGCGAAACGAACTGTTGAAGGTGCGAGCGTCGCCTCCAACAACCCGGTTGAGCCATGGGCTGCTTCGCTTACCAGTGCCGACGGTGGTCGGCAGCGGAGGATTTCACATGGCAACGCTCATCGGCACAGTCACTAAAGTCATTGGCCAGGTTTTCGCCCAGTCAGCCGACGGTACCAAACGCGCACTGGTTGAGGGGGATCGCCTGTTTGCCGGCGATCAACTGATCACCGGCGCAGAAGGCGCCGTCGCCGTTCACCTGCAAAACGGCCAGGAACTGACCCTCGGACGCGGCAGCAGCATGACCATGACCGGTGAACTGCTGGCGGGTCAGGCGGCGCATGTCAATGCCGCTGAGGCCGTGACCCCGAGCGACGCGCAATTGACCGACGTCGAGCAGATCCAGAAAGCCATCGCCGCCGGGGACGACCCGAGCAAAACCGCTGAAGCCACCGCGGCCGGTCCGAATGCCCCGGGCGGCGCACCGGGAGAGGCGGGCGGCGGCCACAGTTTTGTTCTGCTGACCGAAGTGGGCGGACGGGTCGACCCGATCATCGGTTTCCCCACCGCCGGGTTCGGCGGTATTCCCGAATTCCCTGAAGAACGCCACAACGCGGTGATCGACAACGGCGATGACACCCCGGCTGTGGTGGTGCCGCCACCGGTGAACAATCCGGTGACCCTCACCGGCCTGAATGTGGCGGGCGGCGAACTGAACCTCAGTGAAGCCAATCTGCCTGACGGTTCGTCGGCCAACCCGGGTGCACTGACGCAAAGCGGCAGCTTCACGGTGTTGGCGCCGGATGGTCTGACCAGCCTGAGCATCGGCGGCATCAACGTTATCGTTGGCGGTGTGCCGATCGGCTTCCCGCAATCGATCACCTCGCAACTGGGCAACACCCTGACCATCACCGGCTACAACCCGGCGACTGGCGTTGTCAGCTACAGCTACACCCTCAACGGCAACGAAACTCATGCGGCCGGCGACGGCGTGAACAATCTCAGCGAACAATTCACGGTGATTGCCGGCGACAGCAATGGCGACACCGCGACCGGCACGCTCGACGTCAACATCACCGACGACGTGCCAAAAGCCTTTGATGACAGCAATGGCACGGCATCTGAAACGCAACTGACACTGACTGGCAACGTGTTGACCAATGACGTGCAAGGTGCTGATCGCGTGCCAACCGGTCCGGTAACCCCGGGCACTTTCACCGGCACTTACGGCACCTTGGTGCTGAATGCCGACGGCACGTACACCTACACGCTGAACACCAGCGACGCGGACTTCAAAAACCTGCACGGTGGCGGCAATGGCACGGAAACCTTCGCCTACACCATCACCGACTCGGACGGTGATACCAGCTCCGCCAACCTCGTCCTGCAGATCCACAACAACGACGATCCAGTGGTCATCAATGGCCTGAACGTCGAAGGCGGGGAGTTGACGGTCTACGAGAAAAACCTCAGCGACGGCAGCGCACCGGATGCCACCGCGCTGACTCAAAGCGGCACGTTCACCATCACTGCACTCGATGGTGTAACGACGCTCACTGTCGGTGGCATCGCCGTCGTCACCAACGGCGTGGCCGCAGGTTTCCCGCAATCGATTACTACACCGCTCGGCAGCACGCTGACCATCACCGGTTTCAACGCAACCACCGGTGTGGTTAGTTACAGCTACACCCTGGTCGACAACGAAGCGCATCCAACCGCCAACGGCGCGAATAACCTGCCTGAGCAGTTTGCCGTCACCGTGGTCGATGACAACGGCACCACTGCCAACGGCACGCTCGACGTGAACATCACCGACGACGTACCCAAAGCCTTTGATGACAGCAATGGCACGGCGTCTGAAACGCAACTGACACTGACCGGCAACGTGCTGACCAACGACGTGCAGGGCGCCGACCGCGTGGTGACCAATGAAAGTGCCGGGCCGATCACCGCCGGCACATTCACCGGGACTTACGGCACGCTGGTCCTCAACGCCAACGGCACGTACACCTACACTTTGAACACCAACGACGCCGACTTCAAAAACCTGCACGGCGGTGGCAACGGCACGGAAACCTTCGCCTACACCATCACCGATTCCGACGGTGATACCAGCACTGGCAACCTCGTCCTGCAGATCCACAACAACGACGATCCGGTAATCATCAACGGCCTCGACGTGAATGGCGGCGAACTCACCGTCAACGAAAAAAACCTCAGCGACGGCAGTGCGCCGGATTCCACCGCGTTGACCCAAAGCGGTACGTTCACCATCACCGCACTCGATGGCGTCACAACCCTGACGGTCGGCGGCATCGCTGTCGTCACCAATGGCGTGGCCGCAGGGTTTCCACAATCGGTCACCACGCCGCTGGGCAGTACGCTGACCATTACCGGTTTCAATGCGACCACCGGCGTGGTCAGCTATAGCTACACGCTGGTCGACAACGAAACGCACCCGACGGCCAACGGCGCGAACAATCTGCCAGAGCAGTTCGCCGTTACCGTGGTCGATGACAACGGCACCACCGCCAATGCCACTCTCGATGTGAACATCGTCGATGACCTGCCAAAAGCTGTGGATGACAGCAACGCCGGCACCGCATCGGAGACCCTGCTGACGCTGACCGGCAATGTCCTGACCAATGACGTGCAAGGTGCGGATCGCGTACCGAGCGGCCCGGTAACCCCGGGCACTTTCACTGGCACATACGGCACCTTGGTGCTCAGCGCCAATGGCACTTACACCTACTTCTTGAACACCAGCGATGCCGACTTCAAAAACCTCCACGGTGGCGGCAACGGTTCGGAAACCTTCACCTACACCATCACCGATTCCGACGGCGATACCAGCACCGCCAACCTCGTCCTGCAGATCCACAACAACGACGATCCGGTGATCATCAACGGCCTCGACGTCAATGGCGGCGAACTCACCGTTTACGAGAAAAATCTCACGGACGGCAGCACACCGGACGCCACCGCGTTGACCCAAAACGGCACGTTCACCATCACTGCACTCGACGGTGTCACCACGCTGACTGTCGGCGGCATCGCCGTGGTCACCAACGGTGTAGCCGCAGGTTTCCCGCAATCGATCGTCACGCCGCTCGGCAGTACGCTGACCATCACTGGTTTCAATGCGACCACCGGCGTGGTCAGCTACAGCTACACCCTGGTCGACAACGAAGCGCATCCAACCGCCAATGGCGCGAACAACCTGCCTGAGCAATTCGCCGTCACCGTGGTCGATGACAACGGCACCACCGCCAATGCCCCCCTTGATGTGAACATCGTCGATGACCTGCCAAAAGCCGTGGATGACAGCAACGCCGGCACCGCATCGGAAACCTTGCTGACCCTGACTGGCAATGTCCTGACCAATGACGTGCAAGGTGCTGATCGCGTGCCAACCGGTCCGGTAACCCCTGGCACTTTCACCGGGACTTACGGCACCTTGGTGCTGAATGCCAACGGCACTTACACCTACACCCTGAACACCAACGACGCCGACTTCAAAAACCTCCACGGCGGCGGCAACGGCACGGAAACCTTCGCCTACACCATCACCGATTCCGATGGCGATACCAGCACGGCGAATCTGGTTCTGCAGATCCACAACAACGACGATCCGGTGATCCTCAATGGCCTCGACGTCAACGGTGGCGAACTCACCGTCTATGAGAAAAACCTCAGCGACGGCACCAGCCCCAACACCCCGGCGCTGACCCAGAGCGGCACCTTCACCGTCAGCGCCCTCGATGGTCTGCAAACCCTGACCGTGGGTGGCATCAACGTGGTCACCGGTGGCGTGGCCGCAGGCTTCCCGCAATCGATCGTCACGCCGCTCGGCAGCACGTTGACCATCACCGGTTACAACCCCGCTACCGGTGTGGTGAGTTACAGCTACACCCTGGTCGACAACGAAACCCATCCAAACGCCAACGGCGCCAACAGCATCACCGAGAACTTCAACGTCGTCGCGACCGACACCGATGGCAGCACCGCCAACGGCCAGATCAACGTCAACATCGTCGATGATTTGCCGAGCGCTCATCCTGATTCTGCTTCGGTGGCAGAGGGCGGCACGGTCAGTGGCAATGTCCTGAACAATGACATCGGTGGCGCCGACGGCCCGGCTGTGACCGGTGCCGTGGTCGGCGTGCGCGCCGGCTCCGATACCTCAACCTCGGCCATCGGCGGCCTCAGCAGCAACATCAACGGCACCTACGGCTACCTGACCCTGGACGCCAACGGCAACGCGGTCTATCACAGCAATCCCAACGTCGTGAACGGCCCGGGCGCAGTGGATGTGTTCACCTACACCGTGCGCGATTCCGACGGTGATGAAAGCACCACCACCATCACCATTGATGTCTACAACAGCAAGCTGTGCGCGACCAGCGACACCGACGTCACCGTCTACGAGAAAGCGCTGGACCTGACCAAGGACGGCGCGGATCTGGCTCCCGGTACAGTCACTGGCAGCGATCCGACCAGCACCGGCGAAACCGCGTCCGGCACCCTGGTCGGCTCGGTCGCTGGTGCGGTCGGCGCGATCAGCTATGCGCTGGTCGGCAGCGCCACCGGCAACTATGGGCAAATAGCCCTCAACCCCAACGGCACATATACCTACACGCTGACCTCGCCGGCGAGCACCACGCCGCATGCCGACGACGGCGCCAACAGCCTGAGCGAAACCTTCACCTATCAAGCCACCGATTCACTGGGCAACATCGTCACCAGCACCATCGTCGTCAGCATCGTCGATGACGTGCCAAAAGCTGTGCACGACAACAACGCCAACAGCGCCTCGGAAACGCAACTGACCCTGACTGGCAATGTGCTGACCAACGATGTGCAAGGCGCCGACGTGGTCGCAAGCGGACCGAATGCCGGGCCGATCACCGCCGGCACCTTCACCGGTACTTACGGCACGCTGGTGCTCAACGCTAACGGTACTTACACCTACACGCTGAACCCCAACGATGCCGACTTCAAAAACCTGCACGGCGGCGGCAACGGCACCGAGACGTTCAGCTACACCCTGACCGATGCCGACGGCGACACCAGCACTGCCAACCTGGTGCTGAACATCCACAACAACGACGACCCGGTGGTGCTTAACGGCCTCGACGTCAATGGTGGCGAACTCACCGTCTACGAGAAAAACCTCAGCGATGGCACCAGCCCCAACACCCCGGCGCTGACCCAGAGCGGCACCTTCACCGTCAATGCGCTCGATGGCCTGCAAACCCTTACTGTGGGCGGCATCGCCGTGGTCACCAACGGTGTTGCCGCAGGCTTCCCGCAATCCGTCGTCTCGCCGCTGGGCAGCACCTTCACCGTCACCGGTTACAACCCGGCGACCGGTGTCGTCAGTTACAGCTACACCCTGGTCGACAACGAAACCCACCCGAACGCCAACGGTGCCAACAGCCTCACCGAGAACTTCAACGTCGTGGCGACGGACACCGATGGCAGCACCGCCAACGGCCAGATCAACGTCAACATCGTCGATGACCTGCCGACTGCCAAACCCGACACCGGCTCGGTGGCCGAGGGCGGTACGGTCAACGTCAGCGTGCTGGGCAATGACATCAGCGGTGCCGATGGTGCAGCGACGGTGGTCGGTGTGCGTGCCGGCAGCAACACCGGCACCTCGGCCGTCGGCGGCCTCAACAGCAACATCAATGGCAACTTCGGTTACCTGACCCTCGACGCGGCCGGCAACGCCGTTTACCACAGCAACCCGAACTCGGTGAGCCCACCGGGCGCCACCGACACCTTCACCTACACCATCCGTGACAGCGACGGCGATGAAAGCACCACGACCATCACCATCAACGTTGCTGACAGCAAGCTGGTGGCCTCGGTCGATCAAGACGTGACGGTCTACGAAAAAGCCCTCGACCTGAGCAAGGACGGAGCGGATCTGGCTCCCGGTACGGTCACCGGCAGCGACCCGAGCAACACTGGCGAAACCGCGACCGGCACACTGGTCGGCGCCGTCACCGGCGGCAGCGGCGCGATTACCTACACCTTGGTCGGCAGCGCCACCGGCACCTACGGGCAGATCCAGCTCAACGCCGACGGTACCTACACCTACACGCTGACCTCGGCGCCGAAAACCTCGCCGGGCGCCAACGACGGGGCGAACACGCTGAGCGAAAGCTTCACTTACCAAGCCACTGACGCGCTGGGCAACAGCACCACCAGCACTCTCGTGGTCAATATCGTCGACGACGTGCCAAAAGCCGTTGCGTCGGATCGTTCGGTGGCGGCGGTTGAGATCGACTCCAACATCCTTATCGTCCTCGACATCTCCGGCAGTATGGCCGACGCCTCCGGCGTACCGGGCCTGTCGCGACTGGCGCTGGCCAAGCAGGCAATCAGTGCCTTGCTCGACAAGTACGACGACCTCGGCGATGTCAAAGTCCAGCTCGTCACCTTCAGCAGCAACGCCACTGACCGAACCTCGGTGTGGGTCGATGTCGCGACCGCGAAAACCATTCTCGCCGGACTCACCGCCGGCGGTGGCACCAACTACGACGCCGCAGTGGCGGTGATGCAAACCGCGTTCAACACCTCGGGCAAACTCACCGGGGCGCAGAACGTCGGTTACTTCTTCTCGGACGGCAAACCCAACGAAGGTGACATCAACGCTGCTGACGAAGCCGCGCTGAAAAACTTCCTCGATGCCAACAACATCAAGAACTACGCGATTGGCCTCGGCAGCGGCGTGAGCAACGCCAACCTCGACCCGCTGGCCTATGACGGCATCAGCCACACCAACACCAACGCGGTGGTGGTCACCGATCTCAATCAACTCAACTCGGTGCTGTCGGGCACTGTGCAGGGCGCGCCGGTCACTGGTTCGTTGCTGGGCGAGGGCGGCACCTTCGGCGCTGATGGCGGTTTTATCAAGTCCATCGTGGTCGACGGCACCACCTACACCTACGACCCCAAAGCCCTCAGTGGCCAAGGCTCGTTGACGCCAAGCGGCGGCACCAATCACGGCACCTTCAACACCGCCAACAACACGTTGAGCATCGCCACCAATAATGGCGGCACATTACTGATCAACCTCGACAGCGGCGACTACACCTACACCTCACAGAAAACCACCGCTGTGGTGATCACCGAGAACATCGGCTTTACCGTCAGCGACAACGACGGCGACCTTGCCAGTTCGACGCTGACCGTGAAAGTGATCCCCAACGCGCCGCCGGTGGCCGTGGACGACCACGTCATCACCAACGTGCTCTCGGGCAATATCGTCGTGCCGGGCGAACTGCTGCTGGCCAATGACACCGATCCGAACGGCGATACGCTCAACGCCACGCCCACCAGTTTCAACACCGGCTGGATCTCGAAAGCGGCGGACTTCACCGGCACCGGTGCGATCAACTTCACCGGCACCAACGTCAACACCGCCGCCAACCAGAACCTGGCCAACGTGCGTAATTCGTTCAGTGCCAACGCCGCGACCATGACTGCCGTGCTGGTGGTCAGCGGCTATCTAGGCGCAGTGACCAACAGCAACGCCAACGATGAAGACCGCATCACCGTCAACCTGCGCCAGGGCGAAACCCTCAACCTCGATCACAACCTGGCGGCCGGTCACGTCAGCATGGAGTACTCGATCAACGGTGGCGCCTACACAACCCTGGCGGACGGGCAAACCCTCACCGCGTCGGCCGATGGCGTCTATCAGATCCACATCACCAACATCGCCAATCCCAGCGGCGGCGGTAACCCCAACGCGGCGGAAAACTACCAGCTGACCATGACCCTCAATTACGCCGGGGCGCATGACATCACCCCGGACTTCCACGGCAGCTACACCGCCAACGACAACCATGGCGGCAGCGACACGGCCAACGTCAGCATCAGCTATCAGGACGGCCACACCCTCACCGGTACCTCGGGGGATGACGTGCTGGTGGCCGGCAGCGGCGACAACATCATCAACGCCG
Organism: Pseudomonas sp. P108; assembly: GCF_032613195.1. Taxonomy (NCBI): domain Bacteria; kingdom Pseudomonadati; phylum Pseudomonadota; class Gammaproteobacteria; order Pseudomonadales; family Pseudomonadaceae; genus Pseudomonas; species Pseudomonas sp. P108. Next base: position 1,766,447 of record NZ_CP126691.1, read on the forward strand.
GCGACGGCAACGATGTGCTCACCGCAGGCTCCGGCAACAACGAGCTGCACGGCGGCGCCGGTAACGACTTGCTCTACAGCGGCCCGGGCAACGATTTGCTCGACGGCGGTACTGGCAGCGACACCGCCAGCTACGCCCACGCCACGGCTGCCGTCACCGTCAACCTCGGCCTGCTCGGTGCGCAAAACACCCTCGGCGCCGGCACTGACACCCTGACCGGCATCGAAAACCTCGTCGGCTCGAACTTCAACGACACCCTCACCGGCGATAACAATAACAACGTGATCAACGGTGGCCTCGGTAACGACATCCTCAACGGTGGCGGCGGTGACGACCTGCTGATTGGCGGCATGGGCAACAACACCCTGACCGGTGGCGCAGGGGCCGACACCTTCCAGTGGCTCAAGGGCAACAGTGGCCATGACCTGATCACCGATTTCACCCCCGGCACCGACAAGCTCGACCTGTCGCAACTGCTGCAAGGAGAAAACGGCACCACCGCCTCGCTGGATGACTACCTGCACTTCACCGTCAGCGGCAGCGGCGCCTCGGTCCTCACCAGCATCGACGTCAGCGCCATGGCCGGCGCCACACCGAACCAGACCATCGACCTGGCTGGCGTCAACCTCGCCAGCCATTACGGCGTGACGCCGGGGGCGGGCGGGGTAGTGGCTGGTGGGCATGACACGGCGACGATCATCAGCGGCATGCTGAATGATCATTCGTTGAAGGTGGACACGGTGTAAGCGACGCCTGAAACGACAAAACCCGCCGTCCCGTTCAACCGGGGCGGCGGGTTTTTTCTGCCTGAAGGCAGGGCGTTGTTCTTCCGTCAGTCTTCGCGAGCAGGCTCGCTCCCACATTGGAGCGCGGTTAACTGTGGGAGCGAGCCTGCTCGCGAAAGCGCCGGATCTGACTCCGAATAACTCAGCGGTTGATCACACCTGTATCAACCCGGCGGATTCTGGCGTAGCTGTAGGCGATGACGCGAGGTCGTGTAGCTCGATTTTTTGCCTGCACGTTTCTGATAAGCGCACATGATTAAGCCCCCTGCGTACGAGCATTGATTCCGACGAACGGTAGCAAAACCTGTAATTTCTGACAGTAGGCAGCGCCCGCCTTTGCGCATTAAATCGAACCCATGCAGCGGCGGTATCACCCTGTTGATACCGCACACCAACGTTTGGTTAATTGTCGCGGAGCGTCCTACATGCAGCCCCCGGAACTCACACAAGGCCCGCACAGTGCAAATCCGCAACCATCAGAGGTCACCGCTTTGCCGGTTCCGCAAGTGCCGGTCATTCTCAAGGACGAACACGGTGCAGAAAGTCCCGACGGACTGTTGCCGCGTACGGAGTTGAACCGTGATCTGCAGTTGATTGTTCCAGCGTGGAGCTTCACCACCGATCCTGTTCTCGGGCCGGATATTGTCAAAGTGGGATTTCGCCCGCTTGGGGATGCCTTTCGCGAAGTCAATGAATTCAAGTTTTTAATACCCATCGAACCTGGGGACAAGATCGTATCAGTCCCCAGGGACTATCTGGACAATGGCATCTACGACCTGTCTTACATCCTGATCCAGGGGGGCAACCCTGCTGAGTCCGATAAAAAACGTATTACTGTAGACAGGGTGGCCCCGGATGATGGTCAGGAACCCGCCTTGCTGGAAATGCTCGATGTCGTCGGCGCTATCACCGACGACTACTTGAAGGAACATGGGCAGGTTCGTTTTCAAGTGCGCAGTTATGTGGGGATAAAAGCCCGGGACAGAGCCATTTATTTCTGGACCGATACGGATAACCCTTCCGATTCGGAAACCGAGATTGATGAACAGGAATTCAGTCAGGTAGACATTGACCGTGATGAACTGTTTATCACTATGCGCGAACAGGACATTCGTGATCGGGGTGAGGGGCCCCGTTATATCTATTACCGTCTACGAGACTGGGCGGGTAATAAAGGCCCCAGATCAGAACTGTTGGAGTTGCTTGTCGATCTGCTCCCGGCGCCCGGAAATCTCAAACCGCCTCGCGTGCCTTTGTCGGACCGAGGGTTGATTGACCGCCAGCATGCCCGTGAAGGTGCGGTGGCTCAGGGTGCCGTGACGGTAGAAATCGATCGTTATGACAATCCAGGCAGTGACAACGAAATTCTGCTCGACTGGAATGGCACACCGCTGGCGCCGGTGCCGGTTGATCCTTCCCGCTTTCCCGTGGTCGTGCCAGTGCCTTGGTCAGCCCTGACAGCTAAGGGGCTGGGGCCCTTGACGGCGTCGGTGACTTACAAAGTGCGACGTCCTTCAGGCACCACGCCATCCTCTCTGGAAACCAGGGTCCCGGTAGATTTGACCCTCGCCGGACAGGACCATGCCAATGCCCCGGCATTACTCAACCCGACTCTGGCAAAAGTAGAAATATACGGCGTCAATTCGAAAGTCCTCAACACGTTGACGCCGGATGATTTTGGCGAGCCTGCCGAAGGGATTCTCGCGCTGTTTGATGCGCCACTTGCCGGGCAGACAATCAGCCTGTTCTGGGGGGCGATCACCACACCTGCAGCGCAATATATCGTTCAGCACGGTGATGTAGCCGGTAAGCGCGTGCCGTTCACCATTCCTTGGTCGATCATTGACCAGGACCGGGAGAACCCTGCATTACCGGTCTATTACACGACCAGCAACAACGTCAATCTGCAACAGGCTCTGACAACATCAGTCAATGTATCGATTGTGGTGATCGAAAACCTGAAGGAGCCATCCTTTCCACATGCGAACAAAAATGGTGTTCTTGACTGTTGTGCATGTCCGCGACTCTGGAAAGGGGTCTGGGTGAAAATCGAGGGGAATGCCGCCTTCGACAAAGATGATGAAGTGACTCTGCATTGGCAAGGATCTAAAGGACTGAATGGTTCTGAACCTATTCCCGGAGTGACAGACAAGTTCCCCACGATATTGAGTGACGCGCAAGCGCGTGATGGTTTTGAAGTGCATGTCGCGGACTTTGAGCGTTTGATTGCCCCTATGGTGAATGACGGCTCTGCACTGTGTCATTACACACTTAAGAAAGCCAAGGGCGGCGTGGGTAGTTCAAAAGAGGAGTTCGTCATTATTAATAGAACCCTGCCCAGCGGTATTGTCTGTTCCGATAAGGAGGGCGAGGATTACTGTGGTTCGCCCTGCGAGAATTCCGGATGGGGTAAAAAGTTTGCAGAACACTTGTCTGCGAAGTTGCCAGGCTTATTGAAATAAGCAGTTCTTGAATTCCACGTTTCTCGTGTCTGACTTGAGCAGTGTCTGTTAATTGCAAGAAGTTTAACCAGTGCCAAACGTATGCCTGCGTTGTTGCGTATGCGTGGGCGTCTTCTCCAGGAGCGATAAAATGACCGTTTATAAAAAACTCACCCCCGCACAGCAAAGTCGACTGGATTACAAGAGAATCCGCCTTGCAGCCCCGAAGATGGATGCAGACCCCCCTCAAATACACCCTGATAATCCCTTGCTGCCTGATCAAGTCGGTGATGGCAAGAATCAGGTTCCGCTTTCATTACAGGGCTTGGAATTGAAAGTAAATATACCTCGGCCTCCACGAGCAGGTGATATACCCTCCGTGCCGGGGCTTATTGATTTGATGTGGAATGGCACGAGGTTGCCACAAACGCGATATAGCTACACCACGCCTCTTGACGCTGGCATTCTCTTGATCCCTATGACGCTGCCGGCCAACCTGACCGACAGAGAGGGTAAACATGAATTGAGCTACTACCTCAGTCAAGGCGGGAACATTGGTGTCGTAACACCCGTGGAGATTAATGTTGACAGAAGCCCGCCGCTGCCGATAACAGAGGTCAATGTTCCCACCGAAGTAGAGCGTGACGGTATCACTAAAAAATATCTCGACGATAATGGTCATGTGCTGATAACTGTTCAGGAATATGCCGGCCATATGCTCAATGATGTGGTTGATTGTTTTATTGGCACTTCCGTACCTTTGCCGACGTTGATTGGAACAATTACTCGTACGGATCTGGCTACGCCTCTGGAATTTCAACTGACCGCGGCAATGCTGGACGATGAAGAGGGAGTAAGGGCTATTTATTGGCAGGTGACGGATCGCAAGGGCAATAAAAGCCTTCATTCACCTTATAAGCGCTTGAACGTCACGCTGACAGATCCTCCTGCAGGTTTGCTGCCGCTGGATATTCCCCTGTATAGCGACAACCTGATTGATTTGGAAGATGCTCAGCAACCGATTGGCGTCGGGATTAAAGATGAATACACCAACTTCATTGATGGCGATCAGTTGGAAGTCACTTGGGATGGCCAGTTACAGTCGGCGGTCACGATTCCCGGGTTTCCCTTTTATGTCGATGTGCCCTTCCGCAATGTCTTCAACGGCAATGCCGGCCTGAAGACTGTTACAGCCAGTTATCAGATACGGCGCAAGGGTGTCGCTCATCCTCTTGTTCCGGTCGAGCTGGACAACATCAGCGTGGATTTGCGCAAGCCAGGCGCGCCAATAGATCCCGACAAGCCAGGCAACCCGAACCCCGATCTGCCAACAGTGTCAGTACAAGGCAACGATGGCGGGCTTCCCAATCAGTTGAGGGAGGCTGATAACACTGGCCCGGTAATTGTAACGGCTACGCTCTATACCGAGGCCAAGGAGAATGACGAAGTACAACTTTACTGGAAAGGTGAGCCGGTAAGCGAGGCAGACGGCGGGATTGTAAAAATCGGTGCTACGCTTCCAGCCGACTTGGAATGGACTGTTCTATGGAAGGTTTTCGAGGACGCAGGTAACGGTAATCCGATCAAGACCCATTATGTGATCAGCCACGATGTAAACGATAACGTGGAGGTTTCGCTCGCGACGGATGTTGATGTACTCGTTCGTGACGGTGTCGTCCCGGAGGTGAAGTTCCAACACCTCGATGACGACTTCGGCTTGCTGAATTGCTTGTCTTTGCGAAGGGATAGCGTTGCCGGCGTTGTAGTCGAAGTGTTGGTCGCGGGGGGCGAGCCTCAATTGGCAGATAAGGTATTGACGTTCACTTATCAAGGCTACAGTGACAACGGAAGCACAACTAAACCCGGTACCGAAGCCAAAGTTACCTACACCCCCTCCAGTCAGGAAGCAACCGCCGGGTTCATTGTAAAGGTTCCCTATGATCCGGCGATCCTGACCACGGAAAACGCGTGGGGAGGCATAAGCTACTCGGCTGTTATTGATGGGCGCGACACACCGTCTGCAGAACATGTGGTAAGGGTTTATATGGTTGATCCGGCGGGTGGTTCATGCCCCCTGCCTTAAGAAAGTGCTGAAGTCGCAAGGGAAGGTACTGCATGTACCTTCCTTTTTAAATATGTAACGAGTAGCCAGTGGAAATGGTTACTATTTTTTTAAGGACTTTTACCCTGTGAACTTCAGAAAAATCCTACGTTGGTTGGGTTGTGGCATTCGGTATTGTTCGACGCTGAATTGTCTGGCGGGTAAACAAATTTGCCGGAGTTAATTAATCGAAGGATAGTCAATCATGAAACCCGAAGTCTTTTCATTTTGCAGAATCACTTCCACCGGAAGCTTTCGAATGCTGGTAGCGATACCGGCATTTTTTTTGTTGGGTTCACCCGCGTTCGCGGTCATCGTCGATAACAGTACGCTGGATGTGGACTCGACAGTGCCGCCCACTGATTACCTGGTGCGCAATAACGGAGTACTGAATCTTGCCCAGGCCATGACTCATACCCTGAATGTGATTTCCGGATCGACACTGAACATCAATGGTGCCACGGTGAATGCTGAAAGTGGCATTGAGGGAATTTCCATCACGGCCAGTCGAGGCAATCTTGTGCAGGCCGATGTCACCAGCGACTCGATAGCAATGATGGTCAATCGATCTTTCTCTTCGACGCAAGGGTCGACTGTCACCGCGACTGACAGTCAATTCAGGGGGGGCGAAGCCGGGATACAGATAACCGCGTTAAGCAACCTGATACTGATCGGCAGTGAAGTGACGGGACAGGCCGCGGGCAGTGTCGGCCTGAGTATGATCGGCGGTGAAGTGCACGCTACAGCCGGTACTCGTATCAGCGGCGACCGGGCGGGTGTGCGGATGGTCAACGACTCGTCCGTTTCAGGCAGCAATACGCTGGTACTGGACGGTGCCAGTATAGAGGGACGCAATGGGCCGGCGATAGAGGTTGCCGGTGGTGCAGACGTCAGCATCGAGGTGCTGAACAACTCCACTTTGCAAGGTAGCGCTAATCAATTGCTGGCGGTTCAAGAGGCTTCGACCGCCGCGGTAAAGGTTGGCAACAGTACGTTGATTGGCAACTTTTCAGTGACGGGTTCCAGCACGGCTGATTTCATTTTCGACCGAGGCGATATGACCGGAGACATGCTGGTTGAGGACGGCTCGACGGCCAACGTCACCTTGCAGAACCAGTCGCAGTTCACCGGTCGTCTGGACAAGGTCGCCAGCGTCAACATCAATGACACTTCAAACTGGACCTTGACCGGCGATGACTCTGTTGGCGCAATGCGCCTGGAGGGCGGCCGGGTTACTTTCGGCGCAGCGCAGGCACCCACAACCTACTATCAACTGACGGTCGGCGCACTTGCCGGTACCGGCACGTTTGAGATGAAAGGTGATTTTGCCAACGGGCAGAGTGATTTCCTCAATGTTCTTGGTCAGTCAGAGGGGCAGTTCGATCTCGCGGTGAAGGCTTCGGGGCTGGATGCGGCGTCGCCTCAGCAATTGACGCTAGTGCGTACCGGCACAACCGATGGAGCGAATTTTGCGCTGGCCGGCGATCAGAGAGTGGATGTCGGGACCTGGTCGTACGGTTTGGCCAGTCGGGAAATCGAGGGGGGAGCGAAGGAGTGGTTTCTCGACCCGACCACCGAAGTCATCAGCCCCGGCGCGCGCTCGGTACTGGCCTTGTTCAACACAGCCCCGACCGTCTGGTATGGCGAGTTGAGTTCGTTGCGCAGCCGCATGGGCGAATTGCGTTTCAACGGTGGCCAGGCCGGCGGCTGGATCCGCACCTACGGCAACAAGTACAACGTTGCCGATGGCTCGGGCGTGGGCTATCAGCAGACGCAACAGGGTTTGTCCCTTGGCGCCGACGCTCGACTGGGCGAAAGCCAGGTGCTGGTCGGGGTACTCGCCGGCACGAGCGAGTCCGATCTGGATCTTGATCGCGGTACGTCGGGAACGGTGAAAAGTTACTACGTCGGGCCTTATGTCACCTGGCTCGACAGTGATACCGGTTACTACTTTGACGGCGTGCTCAAGTTCAACCGTTTTCGCAACGAGTCCAAGGTCAACCTGAGCGACGGCAGCCGGACCAAAGGTGATTACGACAACTGGGGGGTAGGCGGTTCTGCCGAGTTCGGTCGGCATATCAAACTGGCCAACGACTACTTCGTCGAACCGTTCGCGCAACTGTCGGCGGTGCAGATCCAGGGCAAACACTACACGCTGGACAACGACATGGACGCCGACGGTGATCGTATGCGCTCACTGCTCGGCAAGGCGGGTGCCACGTTCGGACGTAACATCGCACTCGCTAACGGCGCTGTCGCCCAACCCTATGTGCGCGCGGCGGTTGCTTATGAATTTGCGACCAACAACGAAGTGAAGGTCAACAACAACGTGTTCAACAATGACTTGTCCGGCTCTCGGGCGGAGTTTGGGGCGGGGGTGGCGGTGGCGATGTCCGAGCGGTGGCAGGTGCATGTTGATCTGGACTATGCCAATGGGGAGCATATCGAGCAGCCTTACGGTGTGAATCTGGGATTGCGGTACAGCTTTTAACTACTGCTTGTTAAAGGGAAAGTGCCTCGTAATCAACGAGACACCTTTACGACGGCCGCTGTTCTGTCGAGGAGCAGCGGCCTTGTCATTTTTGTTAATCGGTTTTGCCAGATGCCGAAGCCATCCGCTGTCCAATGCTGCCGCCAGCATGGGGAAGGATTCCCTCCTTGGCGCAATGGCGCGCCTTCATCGGGTTTGGCTTGGGATTTTTGTTGGCAGGTATGGCTCCTTTGCGAGCAAGCCCGGTCCCACATTTGAAATGCTCAAGGTGTGATGCCCACTCCGGGTATTACATTCAGGTTCATAATCGCTCTTTCTTCCCCTGTAACCAGATTTCTACAGTGATAGTACGGATTGGGGTTGGGCCAATAAAGGATCGACTCATTAGACCAGTAGAATGAATTACCCAATGGCCAACGATTTCCAAAAGAACTGCTTATTGCTCGTAACTCGCCCATTGAAGGCAACCTCAGGCCTCGACTTTTTGCCTCATCCCCTACCCTGGACAACCAGTTTGCGCTTAATCCATAACATTGCGTAACCGCTGTTACCGACACCAAATAGCTTTTCCTTTGTCCCGCCTGATCCGTTACCGAAATCGTTGCACTGTCGTTACCTCGCACGGTGACGAGCCCACTTTGAGCATCCACGACAGCAACGTTGCCATTACTAGAGCTATAAACGTAAGGAGGTTGGCCACCACTCGCCTGGTGCTGCACCGAAGTGCCTGGGCCGAAGGCTGGCAATACAGGGCTTCCCGGAATGAGATAAATCCTGCCGCTCAAGGTTACGGGGGTGGTATTGAAGTACAGCGGCGGTATCACCGGCAGTACCGTAAAGGTACGAGCTGGCTGAGACTCCTGGCCGGTGCTGACAGCTTTGACTTTCAAGGAATGACCACCCTCAAGCACCGCCAGTGTGGTATTCCATTCGTCGCCGATCGCTCTCACTTTATGCTTCTCAGTGGTGTTGTCGTAGACCTGCACCTCGTGGTTGGGTGTCACCTTGCCACGCAAGTTGACCGAGGTCCTTTTGGTTGTTCCACCATTGCCGATTTCACTGACGCCGTCATGCACAGACGTCAACGTCGGCGCGATGTGGGCGGCGACTTTGAAGTCTCGCGCCGGGCTTTCCACCGGAACCGCGGCATACAGTGCCCGGGCCTTGAGGCTTTGGTCGCCGATCGTCAAATGAGTGACAGACGCCGTCCATTGTTTATCGGCATTGACGTTGACCGGCGAGCCGACGGCAGTGCCATTGTTGTACATCTGGATCTGCTCGCGCGGGGTGGCTTCGCCTTCGACGGTGACCGCGTTGTCATAAGTCGTTTCATTCGGTTCCACCGCGCCGACCGAGTCAGTGACCGTGGTAATCGTCGGTGAAATAAAGGCTGCAACAGAAAAGACTCTGGGCGGGCTCGACTCTGGATTGCTGCCATAGTCGCCCAGCGCAGTGAGGCGGTAAGTGGTCGACAGGCTCAGGTTATTGAAAACGTATTCCCAATCGCCGCTGGCGATGACATCGATCGTATCGATGGCCGTGCCGGCGTTGCGCAGAATAATCTTTTCATTCGGGCTGGCCTTGCCCGTTAGAGTGACGCTCCGGTAGTAGGTCGTACCGTCGGCGGCGACTTCACCGCGCAGGTCAGTCACGCGAGAGATCGTCGGCGTGACCGCTTGTGCCACGACAAAATTGCGCGGCGGACTGGTCGCAGGGTCAATCTCGTACAACGCCTCGGCAGTGAGGCTGTAGGAGCGAACTTTCAGATCGTTGAGGCGGTGGTTCCAGTCACCCTTATCGTCGACATCAAGGGTAATGAGCGGCTGTTTGTTCTCCAGCAGTTTGACCTGCAGGTTTGGCGTCGCGCTACCCGCTATCAGCACACTGTTGTCATAGGTGGTGGTCCCATGAGCGACATCCCCCCGGGAATCGCTGACCGAAAGAATCGCCGGGGTCTCTGCAAATTTGACGGTGAATGTTCGCGGAACGCTGGACACCGGGTCGGCGTCATACATGGCCTTGGCGGTGATGCTGTAGGGTTTCTCGGTCAATGGGCCGATCTCGCTGCGCCACGTGCTGTCGGCTTCCACCAGCGCCGTGCCCATCGATGTCGTCGGTCCATCGAACAGCTCGACCGTTTCGCCTCGCGTAGCGGTGCCGCTGACGGTGACCTTTTCATCGCGGGTTTTGCCGGCCTCTTCGACATCGCCCCGCGAGTCCGTCACGCCGGTGATGACCGGTTGCACGTAGTCGTAGCGGGTTCTGATGGTCAGGGGCAGTTGTGGGAATACGCAGGCAGTGCCCTCCTCGGTACTGCCATCGAATGTCACTTTGCAGATCAAACTGGCGGGCGTGGAGTGGCCCAGTTTCATCAGTTCGCTTCTGAGCAAGGTTTCGTTGAGGCCGCTGCTGACTTCGGTGGAGGTTATTTCCCGACCGGGGATTAGCGGGATAGTCAGGGACGCGCTTGAAGTTGTTTGTCCTGTCAGGTAGAACCAGACGCGCTGTTTCAGTGCAATAAAGGGCCATATAGCAAGGATGGCTTTAGCATCGCCACTGAATGTCATCAGATCCAGGATGTTGTCCTGTGCCTGGGGTACTCGCGGGTGGGGCAGTTCGTTTTCGGGGTCCTGAAAATCTGAAACGTACATGTCGAGCATTTGCGAGGGCGTTGTGAGGGTATAGCGGGTTACTTCGTATTCAACCATCACCCTTTTCGCAATATTGGCGCCAATCACTGAAGGGGGTAAATGGAATTGCACGGTGCCTGTCGGACTGCCTGGCAGCTCCAGGTCGTCTGAGGTTCCCGCGCCAGGCGTCCCTAACCATTTCAGACGGATCATATCCTGAGCCGGGTTCATGCTGGGGTAGCTGACTTTGACGTCCACCCCGTTCAAACCATCCTTCGGGTTGAGGATTTTGTCGGGCGCCTGTACCACCTCGGGCGGCGGTAACTCACCGACCAGTTCTCCTATAAGCAAATTGAGCGTGGCCGAGTGCTCGTACCGTTTGTTCGAGGCACGCAATAGCGTGTAGCGCACTTTCACGTACTGGCCGATGTTGGCCGTCACAAACTCTGCATCCACCCGAAAACGTACCGGTTGACCAGCAGTTACTGTGGTGATGGGCAGCCAGTCGCTGGTACTGGCAAAAGGATTGGGACTGCGCCAGTAATAAGTCAGTACATCACCCTTGAGGGTGTTCGCTTCGGCGATCAGCACATGGACAATATCGAACACCTTCGACGGATCCAGCACATCCCCCGGCGGATCGGCCTCTTCCACGACGGGTGCCGGCAGCGTCGCCCGGGCCTTTTCGACCCTGGCCAGCAACCGCTCGGATTCCCTGATGTCGAGGAGGCCGGGTGCATCGTTCGCGACCACGTAGAAAAGGTCGAGCGTGCCGTTATCAAGCACACTGATGTGCTCGGAATCGATGAAGAACGTGACCAGGCCTTCCTTGGCTTCGTTGTCGCTGACGATATGCGGAACTTCATGCAGATAGTCATCGCCATTGGACTTGATGCCGGTCCATCTCAGACAGATCAAGTCGCCATTTTTCATGTCGTAGCGCACGTCGACAGTGGCGTAAAGCTCGTCCGGTTCGAGGGTATCGCCGATCAATTCTCGAATGCTCGGCTCCGGGAGGATGTTGACGTCGCCCTCTACCCGCGCAATGGTGCGCTTGGAAGACACCGGGTCGCCCCCGTCCTTTTTGTAGCGGATATAAGACGCATCGGCGCGACCCTGGGCGATGGCCCTGATCAACTCATAGGGCACCGGGATTTCCAGCACTGAGGGGACGTTATCAATGTCGCGGGTTTCGCTGCAGATGATCGGCTCACCGTTATTTGGCGGCGTGCCGATGAAGGTCATTTTCACGCTGTCGCCCACAGCGAAGTACTCGCTGCTGACATGGATCTGTATCGTCACCGGCAGTTTGTTCAGATCCCTGATGGTAATGACGCCGTGGATGGCTTCCTTGATGATCGGGGCCTCCAGACGCCCGCCCCCCGCGTCCACATTAATGTAGGTGCGTTTGGAGTGGCGGTCGGCCCAGTTCCAGACTTCGTCATTGATGTCGTACTTGATTTCCCGTCTGAGACCGTCGCTGGCACCGAGGATGGCGTCCTGATCAATGAGGATCTCGATCGGCTGCTGGCCGTCGGCTTGCGCCGGCGTGATGGGGTGTGCAGGAAGCGAATAGTCGCCCAGCTTTAAGCGGACCTGATCGTTACGCGTGCAAAACACATAATGAGGGATTGTGGCCAGCACACCTTTTTTAGCCCATTCGGCGTCTATCACGCCCTGTTCGACCAACTCGGGCGGCAGTTGCACGATGTTCAACTCTGAATGGCCGTCGGGCAAATGCGGTTCCTTGTCACGATCTCCCGGCCTGTCAAGCTTGACCCATATCCGCAAGGCCGCCGAGGGTGGGTCGGGTACAGTTGCGTCCACGCGGGTCAGCACATAGTGGCAGTTTTCAATCCACCCCGACTCGACAGGCGTCGGCAGATAAAAGAACACCCGTTGGTTGACTTCGTCGGCCTCAACGAATCGTTCGAGCACTTTCTCGTTGTTCGCATAGATCTCAAGCTTGTCACCGTCGCTCATGGGAGGCAGATAAGGATTGATGACGCACTGCAAGCCGTTGGGGTCATCGGTGGCGATCTTGATGCTGATCCCGCCATCGCCGTCTTGCACCGGCTCGACCATTCCTGGAATCAGCAGGGGACGCAGTGCCAGTGTTGCGGTGCTTTCCGTGAGGGGAGGGAAGCGAAAATTCTTGTGAGAAGGCATCAGACAAGTCCTCTTGAAGAGCATTCAGGCGTCGCGTGGCGACGACCGGTGAAATCAGGCTCATTGAGGATCAGGGATCTTTCAGGCTCGGGGGCGTTGGCGAACATGGAAATGCACTCCTGTCGGATGATGGAGTGATTGAACCTGTGTGGATCGGTTTGCGCACCTGTCAGATCTGACAGGTGCATGTGGGAATCAGACGAGTGGTATCAACGAGGCACCGTTTCCCGCTCGTAATTCAGCGGCGTTCAAGGCTTGCGAAGTGTCTTCTGACGCACGATATAAATCGTCACCAACACCGCACTGGTCAGCATGAAACCCCGCGCCCACGGCAGTGGCACGAGGTAGCACGAGAACAGAATGCTCGCCCACATCAGCCCGATCGCGTAGACCTTGCCCTTGAGCGGAATGCCGTTGCCGTCGAGGTAATCGCGGATCCATGGCCCCAGCCGTGGATGTTCGACCAGCCATTGATAGAAACGCGGAGAGCTGCGCGCGAAGCAGGCTGCGGCGAGCAGAAGGAAAGGGGTGGTGGGCAGGACGGGCAGGAAGATCCCGATCACCCCCAATGCCACGCTGAGCCAGCCGACGGCCAGCAGGAAGTAGCGCAACATCAGGGGGCGGTTGCCTATGGGGTTGTCCATAGGCCGGATCTTAGTGGTGACGTGGCTTGAGGATCGCCGGTTTTTCGTCGGGTGCCTGGCACAGCAGGTACAGCGCGGTCAGGGCTTCCGGAATCTGCACGATCATGTCGTCCATCAGGTTGGCGTCTTTGGCGATGTCTTCGAATTCTGGCTGTTCGTCGAACAGGCCCGAACCGACCATGATCGGCAGCAACATTTCGCTGACTTCTTCTTCGGCGGTTTCGAACCACGCCGCTTCACGCAGGAATACGCCTTCCATGAAGCCAATGCACCAGCCGCGCAGTTCGGAATCGTCCGGATCATCGCCCAGATCCAGTTCGCACGGCAGCTCGAATTCTTCATCCGAAGCCAGTTGACGGGCGATGTGCGCCTTGAGGCCGATCAGGGTGGCTTCGATCTCTTCGCGCTGGGCGTCGCTGCTGTAATGCGGCTCTTCGGCGAACAGCGCGTCGATCCACTCGCGCTCCGGCACGTCTTCGGCGCAGATCGACAGGGCGGTGAGGTAGCCGTGAGCGGCCACGTAATCCAGCGCCTCGTCATGCAGCTCGTCGGCGTCGAGGAAAACTTGCAGGCGGGTCAGTTGCTCAGCGAAGGACATTACGGGGCTACCTTGGGGAATAAACAATGCGGGAATTCTAGGCCTTCTTGCGCGCTCAAGCCAGCCGCATGGCAGATTTGCCGCAATTGCCGGGCCGCATGCCAAACCAGTGGGAGCGAGCCTGCTCGCGAAAGCGGCGTATCAGGCACCTTTGTATCGACTGACCTACCGTATTCGCGAGCAGGCTCGCTCCCACAGGGTTTTGTGTGTGGCAGGTTTATCAGTGTCTTATCAGCGGCACCCTGTGCAGGGAAGGGCTCGGGTATACTGCCGCGTTTTGCGATCCCTGCCCGCCTTGCGGCTGCCGTGCAATGCGCTCTTACGTTTTGTTTAAGCAGCCTTGGCTGTTCTGAACCAGCCTGCGCAGGGATGTATTGGTAGATTTTTGGAGTTTTTATGCTCGAACAGGCTCAACGCGTCCTCAAGGACATCTTCGGCTACGACAGTTTCCGTGGCCGTCAGGGTGCAATCATTGAGCGCGTGGCCAGCGGCGGTGATGCGCTGGTGCTGATGCCTACCGGTGGTGGCAAATCCCTGTGCTTCCAGGTGCCGGCGCTGTTGCGCGATGGCCTGGCGGTGGTGGTATCGCCGCTGATCGCGCTGATGGACGATCAGGTCGCCACCCTCGAAGAACTCGGTGTGGCCGCCGCAGCGCTTAACTCCACTTTGAGCGCCGAGCAGCAGCGTGACCTTGCGGCGCGGATCAAGCGCGGTGAAGTGAAGATGTTGTATCTGGCGCCCGAGCGCCTCGTGCAGCCGCGCATGCTCTCATTCCTGCAAGGCCTGAACATTGCGCTGTTCGCCATCGACGAAGCGCACTGCGTATCGCAATGGGGCCACGATTTCCGTCCGGAATACCTGCAACTGGGCCAGTTGGCCGAGATGTTCCCCGACGTACCGCGCATTGCCCTGACCGCCACCGCCGACAAGCGTACTCGCGAAGAAATCGTCACCCGTCTGCATCTGCAGAATGCCGAGCGCTTCCTGTCGAGTTTCGACCGTCCGAACATCTTTTACCGCATCGTGCCCAAGGAGCAGCCGCGCAAGCAGTTGCTGGCGTTCCTGGCCGAGCGGCGCAGCGATGCCGGCATCGTTTATTGCCTGTCGCGCAAGAAAGTCGAGGAAGTCGCGGCGTTCCTCAGCGAGCAGGGCTTCCCGGCGCTGCCGTACCACGCCGGTCTGCCGAACGATCTGCGCGCCTTCAATCAGAAGCGCTTCCTCAACGAGGAAGGCCTGATCATGGTCGCCACCGTGGCGTTCGGCATGGGCATCGACAAGCCCAACGTGCGCTTCGTCGCGCACCTTGATCTGCCGAAATCCCTTGAGGCGTATTACCAGGAAACCGGGCGCGGCGGCCGTGACGGTCTGCCGGCGGATGCGTGGATGGCCTACGGTCTGCAAGACGTGGTGATGCTCAAGCAGATGCTGCAGAACTCCGAAGGCGACGAGCGGCACAAGCGCCTTGAGCAACACAAGCTCGACGCGATGCTGTCGCTGTGCGAAGAAACCCGTTGCCGTCGTCAGACCCTGCTCGCGTACTTCGATGAAGACATGCCCGAGCCGTGCGGCCATTGCGACAACTGCGTCGACGGTGTGCAGACCTGGGACGCCACCGAGCCGGCGCGTCAGGCATTGTCGGCGATTTTCCGTACCGGTCAGCGTTATGGCGTCGGTCATCTGGTTGACGTGCTGCTGGGCAAGGACAACGAAAAAGTCCGCAGTTTCGGTCATCAGCATCTGTCGGTGTATGGCGTCGGCAAGGCGTTGAGCGAGAGCGAATGGCGCTCGTTGTTCCGCCAGTTGGTGGCGCGAGGTCTGGCGGATGTCGACCACGAAGGTTATGGCGGTCTGCGTCTGAATGACAGTTGCCGACCGCTGCTCAAGGGCGAAGTGAGCCTGGAGCTGCGCCGCGACCTCAAACCACAGGTCACCGCCAAAACTGCCAGCAAGAGCCCGGCCAGCCAATTGGTGCGCGGCGAAGAGCGCGAACAGTGGGAAGCCTTGCGCGCGCTGCGCCGCAAACTGGCCGAAGAACATGGTGTGCCGCCGTACGTCATCTTCCCCGATTCGACGTTGCTGGAAATGCTGCGCAGCCAACCGACTTCGCTGGCGGAGATGGCTCGGGTCAGCGGTGTCGGCGCACGCAAGCTGGAACGCTACGGCGATGCCTTCCTCGAAGTGCTCGGCGGCGAGGTCGAGGCGCCGAAAGCGGTGGCCGATGTGCGCCATGAGCTGATCACGCTGGCTCGCGCGGGGATGACGCCGTTGCAGATCGCCGGTCAGTTGCAGTGCTCGGAAAAGAATGTGTACACCATGCTTGCCGAAGCCATCGGCAAGCAACAGTTGTCGCTGGAGCAAGCGCTGGACTTGCCGGAAGAGTTGATGGGCGAAGTGCAGGACGCGTTCCTTGATGGCGAGGGCGAGTTACCATCGGTCGCCGAGGTTGCGGAGCTGTTTGCCGGGCGTGTGCCGGAAGGCGTGCTGTATTGCGTGCGGGCTGCATTGCAGTCGGAATTCGAGATGTAATTTGGCCGCCTACCCTCACCCCAGCCCTCTCCCAGAGGGAGAGGGGGCCGACCGAGGCGTCTGAGGTTTGACATCGACCTGAAAGAACCAGTCGATTATGGATTCGGTAAAGCAGGATCAGGTCGGCGTAACCCTGAAGCATCCCCCATTCAGTCCCCTCTCCCTCTGGGAGAGGGCTAGGGTGAGGGCCGTCCAATTCTGGATTCAGCAAAGCACTCCCAGGTCGCTGAATCTCTAAAGCATCCCCCATTCAGTCCCTTCTCCCTTTGGGAGAGGGTTAGGGTGAGGGCCTTCCAATTCCGGATTCAGCAAAATACTTCCAAGTCGCTGAATATCTAAAGCATCCCCCATTCAGTCCCCTCTCCCTTTGGGAGAGGGTTAGGGTGAGGGAGCCTCGAGATGTAACGATTCAGTACAGACCGCCACTTGCCTATAACTGCAGCTCATGCTTAGCTGGCTAATAATTAGAAATTTCTTATTTTAAGTCTAACCGTGAGTGTTTTATGCCGTTAACCGATCAACACCGCTTTGGCATGCAACTGGCCCAGATGTCGCGTGGCTGGCGTGCCGAACTGGATCGACGCCTCGCCGGGTTGGGGCTTTCCCAGGCGCGCTGGCTGGTGCTGCTGCATCTGGCGCGTTTTGAAGAAGCACCGACCCAACGCGAGCTGGCGCAGAGCGTCGGCGTCGAAGGTCCGACTCTTGCGCGCTTGCTCGATAGTCTGGAAAGTCAGGGCCTGGTGCAACGCCAGTCCGTGATGGAAGACCGCCGGGCGAAAAAGATCGTCCTCTGCGCACCGGCCCTGCCGCTGATCGAACAAATCGAAACCATTGCCACGCAACTGCGCCACGAATTGTTCGAAGGCGTCGACGAAGCGGATTTAAAGGTGTGCATGCGGGTTCACGGGCACATTCTGGCTAACCTGGAAAAATCTTGAGGCACATCCACGTGCCGGATCTTTGAGAGATCGCGCTGAGCCGACTATAAGAACTACTGGGCAATATCGTGTTCGTACCGGATGTGCGAACGCATAGAAGTCGGTTTTGCTTATTTAAGGGATGCTCATGCTCGCAAGTCGGCACGTGGTACTGCGCAGTGGCGCCAAATGGTTGCTGGTCGCTGGCATATTCAGCTATTCGGCCGGGTCGATGGCCTTGGGGCTGGGCGATATCACTGTTCATTCAGGCCTCAACCAGCCGCTCAAGGCCGACATCGCCCTGATCGATGTCGGTGGGCTGACGCAAAACGATCTTTCGGTGAGCCTGGCCACGGCAGACGAGTTCGCTCAGGCCGGGGTCGAGCGGGTGTTTTTTCTCAACGACCTCAAGTTCATTCCGATTCTGCATGGCAATCGCCAGATGATTCGGGTGACATCCAGCAAACCGGTCAACGAACCCTTTGTGAATTTCCTTGTGCAGCTCAATCAGCCCAATGGCCGGTTGCTGCGTGAGTACACGGTATTGATCGATCCACCGGGTTCACCGGGTATCGTACCGGCCACTGATGAGCCGGATCCGCGTGCGCAATCCTCCGAATTCCCCACCGTCGAACCTGCCGTGGTTGCACCACAGGCGCCTCAAGCCAAGCGCGATACCGTGCCAGCACCCACGCCTGCGACCCCGCCCGCCAACGATGCACTGGCCGAGCAACTGGCTGCCAGTGTGTTGCTGAATCAGCAATTGCAAAAGAGCGTCGATGAGCTGAACGCCAAACTGCAAACACAGGATGTGCAGATTGCCGCTGGCAAGAAGCAGATTTCTGACCTGCAAACGCAATTGGTCGAACTCAGGAAAGCACCGCCACCGACCGAGGCAACCCCTGCACCTGTCCCGGTGGTGGCACCTGTTGAGTCCACAGATGACGGTTTGAACTGGCCATTGCTCGGTGGCCTGGTGCTGTTGCTGGGGGCCTTGGCCGGGTTGTTCGTACACCGTCGACGGCAACAACAGATACCGACTGACGAGCCGCTGCCGCTTTTGCCGCATGGGCGTGAGCCGGACGTAGCTGATGCCGAAAGCGCAGAACCCGTCAGTACCCATGCTTCAGCCCAACACCGCGAAGAACCGGCGGCGGGCGATGTGCTGGAGGCGGTGGGGATCTATCTGGCGTATGGCCGACTGGGCGAAGCCGCCGGATTGTTGCGCGATGCCTTGCACAAGGAACCGGAGCGCACCGACATCGGTTTGCAGTTGCTTGAAGTAATGGGGCGTCAGGGTGACAGCGCCGCGTATGAACAACAGGAAAGTCATTTGCGTGAGCAGGGCGTGGATACCCAGACGTTGCAGGATGTTCGCGCCCGACATCCGAAACTCGCGGTTACCGCAGCGTTGGCCGCTGTGCCGCCGATCGTGGCGGCGGTTCCTGTTGTTGCAGCACAACCGGCGGCTGAAGCTGATTTCGAGTTGAATCTGGGCGAGCTGTCGATGGATTCCAGTTGGGATCTGGAAGACAGCCGCACGGCCACTACTGAACCAGCGGCAGACACCTCGGCGCTCGGCTCCGGTCTGCAAGTGCTGCCACAGGACTTTGAATTGCCGCAAGCGTCCAGCGAAGATCCTGAGCTTGAGTGGATCCCTGAACCGGACGCCGGGCCGCTGGATGAAGATTTTCTCAATGAGTTTGCCGATGCCGAGCCTTCACTGGCGTTGCAACCGTTGGACTTGCAGGAACCCGAGCCGCTACACGACGAAAACTCCGGCAAGCTCGAACAGGCGCAGACGTGCATTGACGACGGCGATATCGACAGTGCGATTGCGTTGCTCAATGAGTTGCTCAAAGAGGGCGATGAGCCTTTGAAGCAAACGGCGCGGACGTTGCTGGCGGGGATTCGCTGAACCCCTGATCGATTTGCGGTGGATCTGATACCGTCTTCGCGAGCAGGCTCGCTCCCACATTTGAACTGTATTCGCAGAACCATTGTGGGAGCGAGCCTGCTCGCGAAGACTGACGGTCAGACAACACCAATTCCTGACCCCGGTCAGAAGGTCTGCCCCAGATTCAGATAAACCGCCTGCTCATTCGCATCATTCAACCCATAACTGAAATTCAACGGCCCCAGCGGCGTGTCAAAACCAATGAACACGCTCGCGGCGTTGATGTAGCCACTGTCGAACTCATTGTCGTTGTTCCACGCTCGTCCACGTTCCAGCGAGGCGCCGGCATACAGCGGGAAGTCCAGCGGCAGATACGAGCGCGGCGTCAGACGGCGGTAATACACCGCGCGCATCAGGCTGATGTTCTGCCCGGAAATCGCGTCTTCACGAAAGCCCGACAACTGCCGCGCACCGCCGAGCAGGAAGCTTGAGGTCACCACGTTGGCATCATCCAGCGTACGCCCGTAGCGCCCGCCGAGAATCAGCGTATCCGGGCCATGGCTCATGGCTTTATCGATTTTAAAGTCCCACTGTCGATAGCGCGTGTCCGACCCCAGGCCCGGTTCAAACTGCGTCAGCGTCAGGCTGACGTCCTTGCCTTCGTGAGGGAAGTACACGTTATCCAGTGAGTCATAGGAATACTTCAGCGCGTAAAAGCCTTCGTTGAAGTTTTCACTCGGCAGATCCTGATCGCCAATGCGCACATCGGCCTTGCCCCAGGCCTCGCCAACACCGAAGCGCACCTCGCCGTTGTTGCCGATCTGTCGGCCGAAGTTGAGGCCGAACCCGTAGCGCTCGACGCGATACTGCGCGATCGGATCGTTGTCGAGCACGGCTTCAACGTTCTGCGCTTCGAACGAGGCGTACGGCGCGACGAAGTAACGCGAGCCGACGTCCAGCGGTTGGTAGAACTCGGTGTACAGCTCTTGTTTGTCGCCAATTTGCGCGCGGGTCAGCCATTCCGCGCCGAGGCGGTTGATGCCGTTGATGCGGTAACTGGCGCCGAGGTTGAAGGCGCTGTCGCCGCGCATGTCATCCGACAGATTGAGGCCAACCCGCAAGTAATCGGTGCCGCTGCGTTTACCCCGGGCGCTGATCACCAGCGTGTGATCCTGGCCCTTGTGCACCACGCGGTATTGCACCTGCTCGAAGTAATCGAGGCCGTACAAGGTGCCCATGTCCGAATGCAGACGCCCCAGATCCAGCGGTTCGCCGATGTGCTGGCGAATGTAGTAGCGGATCACGTCGTCATCGACTTTCGAGTCGTTCTCGACGCGGATCGCGGTGATGATCGGCGTGCGTTGACCCGGCGAGCGCGCGGCGTTGAGTTCGGCGTCCTGAGAGTCGACGGGTTTGAGCACGGCGAGGCGTGCGTCGAGGATTCGGGTGGCTCGGTAACCGGCGTCGATCATCTCCTGAGCCTTGCCGAAATCGGTGACGCCGAACGCCGCCAGCGCCGGCTGGATCAGCACATCGGAAGGCTTCAGGGCCGCCAGTTGTTCTTCGGAGTTGCTGCGCGTCATCAGGGTGATCGACTGGTTCAGTACATCGACCACGGTGGTCAGTTGTTTGCGATTGCGCAGCGGCGTGCCGATATCGACGACAATGGCCACGTCAACGCCCATCTCACGCGCGACATCGAGTGGAATGTTGTCGGTCATGCCGCCGTCCACCAGCAACCGGCCATCGAGTTCGACCGGGGCGAATACCGCCGGGATCGACATGCTCGCGCGGATCACTTGGGGCAAGTGGCCTTTGCGGAACACCACTTTTTCGCCGTTGGCGATGTCGGTGGCCACGGCGCGGAACGGGATCGGCAGTTTGTCGAAATCCCGGGTGTCGCTGGTATGCGCCAACAGGCTTTCCAGCAGCAGCGCGAGGTTCTGGCCCTGAATCACGCCCAGGGGCAAGCCGAGACTGCCGTCGTCGCGAAAGCTGAGTTTCTGTTTGACCAGAAAGTCGCGGTCATCCTGCTTGCGCCGAAACGGCACGTCTTCACGCGGCGGGGCGTCGGACAGCGCGGCTTGCCAGTCGATGTTCAGCGCGAGTTTTTCCAGCTCATCGATCTTGTAACCCGAGGCGTACAAGCCACCGACCACCGCGCCCATGCTGGTGCCGGCAATCGCATCGATCTTGATGCCTTGCTCTTCCAGGGCCTTGAGCACCCCGATATGCGCCAGCCCGCGCGCGGCACCGCCGGACAGCACCAGGCCGACTTTTGGCCGTGAAGCTTCACCGGCATGGACAAGCAGAGGAAGGAAACCAAGCAGCAGGCAGAACAGCAGACGGCGCATTGTGAGTCTCGGGGCAAGCATTAAAGCCGGCTATTATAGCGGCGCCCTCTGTCTCAGGAGTTTCAGCAAACATGACTGTCGCAAAAGCAGAAGTTGTCATCACCTATTGCACCCAATGCCAGTGGCTGCTGCGCGCCGCGTGGCTGGCGCAGGAACTGCTCAGCACCTTTGCTGATGACCTCGGCAAAGTCTCGTTGGTGACGGGCACCGGCGGAGTGTTTCAGATTACCTGCGCGGGCGTGCAGATCTGGGAGCGCAAGGCTGACGGCGGCTTTCCGGAAGCCAAGGTGCTGAAGCAGCGAGTTCGCGATCAGATCGATCCTGACCGCGACCTCGGTCACAACGACCGCACTCAGTGAGACGCGGCCTCGGCGGCGACGGTTTTGTTGTCGGCGCTGCCGGACATCCGCGCGGAAACGACGATGGCGATGATGATCAGTGCGCCGCCCATCAACATCCGTAGCGTCGGGTTTTCGTTGAACAGCAGCCAGGCGATGGTAATGCCGTAAACCGGCTCCATGGCAAACACCACCGCCGCCGTGCGTGCTTTGATCACCGCCAGACTGGCGACGAACAGGCTATGAGCGACGCCGGTGCAGAACACCCCGAGCAAGCCGATCCAGAGCCAGTCCAGTGCGCGCACTTCGCTGAGTTGCGGCGCTGCAACCGGCAGCAGACACAGCGCCACCACCACGTTTTGGCACAGTGCCGCTTGCACCGCCGGGATGCGCCCGGAGCTGGCGCGGTTGGTCAGTGACAGCAGCGAGAACAGCAGGCCCGACAACACCGCCCAGAGCAGGCCGGTGGTTGCGCCGCTGGCCAGATCGAACGCCGGGGTTACCAGCACCAGACCAACCGTTACCAAGACAACGAGGATGATTTCATTGGCGCGGATGCGTTCGCGGAAAATCAGCCCTTCAAGAATCACCGTAAAGGCCGGGAAACTGGCAAAGCCCAATGTTGCGATGGCGACACCGGCGACCTTCACCGAGATGAAGAAGCTCACCCAGTGCCCGGCCAGCAACACACCGCTGAGGGCCAGACGCCGCCAGTCCACGGCCTGCAGTTTCTGCCAGCCGCTCTGGCTGGCGAAACGGGCGAAGAACGCCAGGGCAAGCACGGCGAACGCAGCACGACCGAAGACGATCACAGCGGGGGAGGCGGCAGCGAGTTTGCCGAACACACCGGTCAGGCCAAACATCAAAGCACCGATGTGCAGAGCGCCGAGGGCGGTACGCGGAGTCATTGCAATCCTTCTATCTCAAACACGATTCTTGATCGTTCCCACGCTCTGCGTGGTAACGCCTCTAGGGACGCTCTGCGTCCAGTGACGCGGAGCGTCACGGCTGCATTCCTTTGCTGCGCGTGGGAATGATCAGCAGCGGACACATAATGAGCCGGGGGAGGTCGAAAGTCTGTCGGCAGACTATCGTCTTTTGTCGCCGGAATCGCGCCGAAGCTGGCCGGGCGATGCGCTGAACTCACGCAGGACCGCGGCCGAGAAAGCACTCTGCGAGCTGTAGCCGACGCGACTGGCAATCTCGCCAATCGGCAGTGCGGTGTCGCGCAGCATTTGCACCGCCAGATGCAGGCGCCGACTGCGGATGTAATCCATCGGCGTCTGCCCGCATTCGGCCATGAACCGTGCATGCAGGCGCGCGCTGGACAACCCGGCCACGCGCGCCAGATCGGCGACTTGCAGCGGATAAGCGGCGTTTTGCTCGATGTGCGCATCCAGCGCGGCGTAGGGCAGGCGACGCGCGACGAGTTCGCCAGGCTGCGCATGATTGAGACTGGCCAGCAGCAACACCGCGCCTTGCTGCGCGATCAACGGATCGCTGACCGGACTGTTCGCCAGCCAGCTGACCAACTGGCTTTGCCGCGAATCCAGTGACAGGCGCGCAGGTTGATCGAGCAGGCGGTGACTGGCCTCGGCATGCTCGCCGAGTGAATCGGTCACCCATGGCCCTTCAGGGATATCCAGCACCAGACAGCGGCTGCCGTCGGGGCTGCCGCAAGCGTGATGCGCACCAGAAGGAATCACCACAAAACTCTGCTGACGCACCTGGCTGCCGCAACCCTCGACCTCGAAATCAAGCGCACCGGACAGCCCGAACACCAGTTGCGCGTGCTCGTGGCTATGCACAATCAAATCGTGGGTGTACTGACGCAGGGTGAGGATCGGGCGCATGGCAAGGTTCTCCGGGCAGGTCGCCAGTCTACACCGGCGCACGCAGATTGCGTTGTCACAGGACTGACTCGCACTTGTCATGGTCGATTAACCGGGCAGGCGCAGAGTGGCGAAAACATCGCAGAGGGTTGCCCATGACCAGCGCCGAGCTCGCCAGACCCAGCCGTAAACAACGCGTGCGCACCCTGTGGATCTCCGACGTGCACCTGGGCACGCGCGATTGCCAGGCCGAGCACTTGTCGCAATTTCTCAAGGGCTATCACGCCGACAGGATTTATCTGGTCGGCGACATCATTGACGGCTGGAAACTGCGCGGCGGCATGTACTGGCCACAAGCACACACCAACGTGATCCGCCGCTTGCTGACCATGAGCAAGCGCGGCACCGAGGTGATTTATGTCACCGGCAACCACGACGAATTCCTGCGCCGTTATTCGAAGCTGATTCTGGGCAACATCCAGTTGGTTGACGAGGCGGTGCATGTCACGGCCGATGGTCGACATCTGCTGGTGATTCACGGCGATCAGTTCGATGTGATCACACGCTATCACCGCTGGCTGGCGTTCCTTGGTGACTCCGCCTACGAATTCACCCTGACCCTCAATCGCTGGCTCAACCACTGGCGTGCGCGCTATGGCTACGGTTATTGGTCGCTGTCGGCGTATCTGAAGCACAAGGTGAAGACGGCAGTGAGTTTTATCAGCGACTTTGAAGAAGCCATCGCCCACGAATGCGTGAAGCGCGAGTTGCATGGTGTGGTGTGCGGGCACATTCACCACGCCGAGATCCGCAAGGTGGGCGAGGTGGATTACCTCAATTGCGGTGATTGGGTGGAGTCGTGCACAGCGCTGATCGAGCATTGGGACGGCACGATCGAGTTGTATCGACTGGCAGATGCGCAGGCGCGGGAGGCGGAGCTCAAGGCGGCCAAAGTCGCTGAACTCGCCTAATGCTCTGGTGATTGAGAGGGCCTCATCGCGAGCAGGCTCACTCCTACAGGGGTACGCATTTCAACTGTAGGAGTGAGCCTGCTCGCGATGAACCGCGCAGCGGTTCCCGAGGATGATTACGCTGGCGAGTGTTCCTCCATCGCGGCCTTGTAAATCGAGTTCTTCGGCTGCGCAAACAACCGCTCCATCATCGGCTCAAAGAAGCTCAACGGCAGCGTGTCATAGTCAGGATCAAACGCCGCCGCATCGTATTTGGCACAAAACTCGGCGGTCGCTTGATACTGCGGATGGCCGGCGAACTGCTCGCGCAGATGCCGATCCATGCCCAGGTGATGAAAGAAGTAATAACCCTGAAACACACCATGCTTTTCGACCATCCACAGATTCTCGGCACTGACGAATGGCTTGAGAATCGCTGCGGCAATGTCCGGATGGTTATACGAGCCGAGCGTGTCACCAATGTCATGCAGCAACGCGCAAACCACGTATTCCTCGTCGCGCCCGTCACGAAAGGCACGGGTCGCGGTTTGCAGCGAGTGGGTCAGGCGATCCACCGGAAAGCCGCCGAAATCGCCTTCGAGCAATTTCAGGTGAGTCATGATCCGCGAGGGCAACTGTTTGGCGTAGGCACTGAAATCTGCGGCGATGATCGCCCAGTCTTCCTGCGTACCGTCCTTCATGTGAGTGAAGCGGGCATTGGCATTCATTGGCTGACCCTCATTCAGAACGCCACGCGACCCAGAATCATGTCGCGGTACATGACGAAGTCGCCGAACAGGCTGTACAGCGGATGCTGGAAAGTCGCCGGCCGGTTCTTTTCAAAGAAGAAGTGCCCGACCCAGGCAAAGCTGTAGCCGGCCAGCGGCACGGCCAATAACAGCAGCCAGGCGCCCTTGGCGATGGTCATCGCGACAATGAAGATCACCAACGTGGTGCCGATGAAATGCAGGCGCCGGCAGGTGCTGTTGCTGTGTTCGCCGAGGTAGTACGGATAGAACTCAGCGAAGCTGTTGAAATGCTTGATGTTTTCCACGACCGCGTTCTCTGTGGTTATTGTTCTGGCGACGAGTTGTTCTGCGGGTAGCTTATTTGAGTCTAGAGTGATCATTGGCGTGGGCCAGTGACAATCGGCGCCACTTTAGTATCCTTGGCAAATCAGGCCGTAGCATGCGGCCCCTCATGTAAAAGAAAAACGCCATGAGCGAACGAACGACTTCTGCAAGCTGGGCGATGGGGATTGTCAAAGCATTGGAGATGGACGGCCTGGATTGCCGGGTTCTGTTCAAGCAACTGGGGCTCGATTACACGGCTCTGGATGATCCGGATGCACGCTTCCCGCAAGATTCCATGACCCGTCTCTGGCAACGGGCGGTCGAGGTGTCCGGTAATCCGGCGATCGGTCTGAACATGGGCAAGGTGGTGCGACCGGCGTCGTTTCATGTCGCCGGCTACGCGTTGATGTCGAGCAATACCCTGGCCGAAGGCTTCCAGCGACTGGTGCGTTATCAGCGGATCATCGCCGAAAGTGCCGACCTGAGCTTCCGTCTGCTGGAAGAAGGTTATGCGCTGATTCTGACCGTGCACGGCGACCATCTGCCGCCGACCCGGCAGAGTGCCGAAGCCTCGCTGGCCTGTGCACTGGGGCTGTGCGGCTGGTTGACCGGGCGCACGCTGCATCCGGTCAAAGTGCTGGTGCAGGGTGATCAGCCGGAAAATCTGCAACCCTACAAACAAGCCTTCCACGCGCCATTGGTGTTCAACGCGCCGTACGATGCGCTGATCTTCGAACGCGCCGACATGGAAGCACCGCTGCCCACCGCCAACGAGGCGATGGCGCTGTTGCATGACCGCTTTGCCGGGGAGTATCTGGCACGATTTTCCGAAAGCCGCGTCACCCATAAGGCGCGACAAGTGCTGTGCCGGTTGCTGCCACAAGGCGAACCGAAGCGCGATACCGTGGCGCAGACCCTGCATCTGTCGCAGCGCACCTTGCAGCGGCGGTTGCAGGAGGAGGGCACGAGTTTTCAGCAACTGCTCGATGACACGCGCCGCGAACTGGCCGAGCAGTATCTGGCGCAGCCGAGCATGACCTTGCTGGAAATCGCATACCTGTTGGGTTTTGCCGACCCAAGCAACTTCTTTCGTGCGTTCCGCCGCTGGTTCGACACCACGCCCGGCGATTACCGGACGCGGTTGTTGCAGGCGCCGGGTGCGATCAGTGACGCCAAAAGGCCGGAATACACAGTACAAACACCGTAATGATCTCCAGTCGGCCGAGCAGCATGCCGAACGACAGAATCCATTTGGCCGCATCGGGCAGGGTGGCGAAGTTGCCCGCCGGGCCGATGGTTTCGCCAAGGCCTGGGCCGACGCCGGACACGGTACTGGCGGCACCGGTCAGGGCGGTCATCCAGTCGACGCCGAGCAGCGACAGCAGCAGAGCGATCACGCAGATCGTGATGGCGAAGAAGAACGAAAAGGTCAGAATCGAGCGCACGATCTCTTCGTCGAGGCGGTGACCGTTGTACTTCTGCTTGATCACCGCGCGCGGGTGAATCAGCTGATTAAGGTTGGCCTTGAGCAGGATATAAGCGACCTGGAAACGGAAAATCTTGATCCCGCCCGCCGTCGACCCGGAACAGCCACCGACAAACCCCAGATAGAAAAACAGCATCAGCGAGAAGTTGCCCCACAGGCTGTAATCACCGAGGGCAAACCCGGTGGTGGTGACCACCGACGTCACGTTCAGCGCCACGTGGCGCAGCGCTTCGAGCCAGTGCAGCTTGGTCGTCCACCAGTACCAGGTACCGAGCACCAGCCAGGTCACCAGCAGCATCCCGAGCAAACCCTGCACCTGTTGATCCCTGATCAGCGCTTTGCGGTTGCCGCGCAGCGTCGCCACGTACAGGGTGAACGGCAGGCTGCCGAGAATCATGATGACCACCGCGACCCAGTGCACCGCCGGTTGCGTCCACTTGGCCAGGGATTGGTCGGAGGTCGAGAATCCGCCGGTGGAAATCGCCGACATCGCATGGTTGATCGCATCGAACGGGCTCATCCCGGCCCACCAGAATGCCAGGCTGCCAAGGATGGTGATGCCGACGTACGCGGCTACGATCAGCCGCGCCACCATGTGCGAGCGGGGCATGACTTTTTCCGAGCGGTCCGAGGACTCGGTCTGGAACAGGCGCATGCCACCGATGCGCAGCAGCGGCAGAATCGCCACCGCCATACCGATAAAGCCGATGCCGCCGATCCAGTGCAGCAGCGAGCGCCACATCAGAATACCGGGGGACATGGTGTCGAGGCCGTTGAGCACGGTCGAACCGGTGGCGGTGATGCCGGACATGCTTTCGAAGAACGAATCGGTGTAGCTGATGTGCTGGGTCAGCAGAAACGGCAGCGCGGCAAAGATGCACACCACCAGCCAACTGCTGACCGTCAGCAGATACATGTCACGCGGACGCAGGTGAATGTGTTCCGGTCGGCCGGGAATCACCAACGCAAGGCCGGCGACGAAAGTGATCATGCTCGCCCAGAGGAACGACGGCAGGTCGCTGGTGCGCTCGAAAATCACCAGGGTGGCCATGGGCACGACCATGGCGACAGCCAGGGTGATCAGGAAGATGCCGATGATGAAACCAATGATCCGTAAGGTCGGCAACGCCATGAAGTCCGCTCGGGCTGATGTGGGAAGGGCGCCATTCTACCCGTGGGGCAGGGCATGTAAACCGGCATCCTGTGTACAGATGAAGCTAGAATAGCTGCACATTTTTCTCAGGAGGTGGCCGATGCAGGCTCTCGACGCGTTGCTCAACCGTGTTTCCGTTCCACGACTGGTCGAACCGGCCCCCACTGCCGAGCAGCGCGAAGCCCTGTTTGGTGCAGCATTGCGCGCGCCGGATCACGGGCATTTGCAGCCGTATCGCTTTCTGACTGTCGAAGGCGCGGCGCGTGAGCAGATGGGCGAGTTGCTGGCCGAGGCTGCGCAGATGCAGGATGGCGAAGTCACCGAAGCGATGATCGACAAGGCGCGCAACGGCCCGCTACGGGCGCCGCTGGTGGTTGTGGTGATCGCCAGGTTGCAGGAACACGTCAAGTACCCGAAGGCCGAGCAGTTGCTGGCGGCCGGGTGTGCGGCCCACGGGATTTTGCTGGCGGCGTATGCGCAGGGGATTGGTGCGGTGTGGCGTACGGGTGATCTGGCGTATTCGCCGCATGTGGCCAAAGGTTTGGGGCTGGCGGACGGTGAAGAGGTGATTGCGTTTCTTTACCTCGGCACGCCGCAGAAAGAACCGCGTGTGGCGGAGAAGGTTGATCTGGCTGAGTTTGTTAGTGCCTGGCCCGGTAAGGCGTAAAGCGAAGAGCCCCTCACCCTAGCCCTCTCCCAGAGGGAGAGGGGACTGATTGGGGGATGCTTTAGAGATACGCCGACCTGAAAGTGCTCGGCTGAATCCAGAATCGATAACGGCTCCAATGCATTTCGAGCTCGGAGTCGATAACGGTTCCGATGCATTTCGAACCCAGAGTCGGCGACGATTCACGTGCCTTCCGGGCCCATAATCGACTCGGTGTTTCAGGTCGATGTATGACGCAAGACACCGCGGTCGGCCCCCTCTCCCTCTGGGAGAGGGTTGGGGTGAGGGTCGCTTTTAGCTCTTAAAGTTGCACCACCGCTCCCGGCACCAATGGCAATTCCAGACTGGCAATAAACCCACCCTGCGGATGATTGGCCAACGTCAAACTCCCGCCATGGCGCTCCGCCGCCCTGCGTGCAATCGCCAGCCCCAAGCCATGCCCTGCCGCCGTCTGCCCCGGAGCGCGATAAAACGGCTCGCCCAACTGACTCAAATGTTCGGCCTGCACCCCCGGCCCATGGTCACGCACACTCACGACAATTTTTTCGCCCTGACGAGAGGCCTGCATTTCTATCGCCTGACCTTCCGGGTTGAAGCGCTGGGCATTGCGCAACAGGTTATCGACGGCGCGCTCGATCATGGTCGGCCAGCCCTTCAGATTCAGTTGCGGCTCGGCATCGAGACGCACGATCTGCTCGGGCGATCCAAGTTCCGCATCCTTCTGCAACGTGCCGAGCAGGACATTCAGATCCACATCTTCGGCACTGGCGTTGTCGGCATCGACTCGCGCCAGCACCAGAATTTCACTGATCAACGCTTCCAGCCGATCACACTCGCGGGTCAGCCGTGGCCAGAGTTTCTCGCGTTCTTCAGGATTCGCTCGTTCGGCCAGCGCCAAGGCAATCCGCAGCCGGGCCAACGGTGAGCGCAATTCATGGGAGACGTCGCGCAGCAACTGACGCTGGCTGCCGATCAGGCTTTGCAGGCGCGCACCCATGCGGTTGAAATCGGTAGCGAGTACGCCGAACTCGTCGCGGCGGTTGGCCAGTTTCGCCAGGCTGTTCTGCTGATACGTGGTCTGCCCCAGATCATGCACTGCGCCGCGCAAACGGCTGAGCGGGCGGGTGATGGAGAAGGTCACCAGCAGACTGAACAAGGTCAGCACCACCAGCGCGATGCCCAGCGCGCTCAGCGGCCAGAGCAGGCTTTCGCGGTGCCAGGCGTCGAGTTCCGGGTGCGGGATGCGGTAGATAAAGAGGTAGGTGTCACCGGTTTTTTCGCTGGTGAACTCATCGGTCAGGCGGCGCCAGGGCAGACGGCGGTCGTCGTTATTCTGGCGAGCTTCGAAGGCAGCGGCGCGGCGCGGGAAGGTGCCGCGCACTACCGGGTCGCCGGATTCGTTGAGTACCTGAACGTCGATGTGATATTGGCGTTTGCGCTGTTCGAGAATGTCCTGAGCGGCTTCTTCGCCCTGGGCTTCGTAAGTTTGTGTCCATTCGCCGGCGAGGGTGTTGAGGCCCGGATGACGGCTGAGGATCCACGCGTCCTGGTTGAGCATGTGCCCGAGCAGAATGGACAGCCCGGCCACCAGAGCGATGGCCAGCCAGAAGCTCGCGAGAATACGCCAGAACAATGAACGCACAGAAAATCCTCAATCAAACACAAATCCCTGTAGGAGTGAGCCTGCTCGCGATAGCGGTGAGTCAGACAAGTATCCGTTGACTGACACACCGCTATCGCGAGCAGGCTCACTCCTACATTGGATCGGTGGAAAAAGACCCGACGGTGTTTAGCCGTCGGGTCCGGGGTCAGAACATTATTGCGCCTTTTGCGCCTGTTGCGCCTTCCACGCCTTGAACTCGGCCCATTCGGCGCGACGCTCGGCCTGTTTCTTCTGGATCTCGTCGAATTTCTTCTGTTGATCCGGTTTCAGCACGGCGCGGACATCGGTCTCGGCTTTCTTGTGGTTGGCCGCCATCTCGTCCTTCATGGCTTTCTGGTCAGCCGGCGAGAGTTTTTCCAGGTACTTGTCGACCACTTGCTTACGCTCGTGCATCTGCTCGCCCATGATCTTGCGGATCTGTTCGCGCTGTTCGCGGGACAGGTCGAGTTGGCTGTACGGGCCTTTGCCGTGCATGCCGTGCATCTGACCGCCGTGGCGTGGGCCGTCAAGCGGGCCACCCATCGGGCCGCCGTCTTGCGGCATGGCCATGGCGACGGTTGGCAGAGCGGCAGCGAACATCAGAGCGATAAGAGTCTTGCGCATGGTGAATCTCCTTGTCTCGTTCCCGGTACGTTCCGGATGAGTACAGATTACGGAGATCAAGGTCAGCGGCGGTCAGCGCTGCGTAAAGCTTCGGTAAAGACGCTCAAGCGCTGACCTGACAAAACCTACAGGCTATAGAAGTAACCGCGGCTGCGCAGAGCGACGATGCGCGGGCGGCCGTCGGGGTGCGGACCGATCTTCTTGCGCAGGTTGCTGACGTGCATGTCGAGGCTGCGGTCGTACAGGGTCAGCTTGCGGCCGAGGGCGAGCTGCGCCAGTTCCTGTTTGTCCAGTGGTTCGCCAGGCTGCTTGAGCAGCGCTTCGAGCAGACGGCTTTCGGACACGGTAAGGGTCAGTTCTTTTTCGTCGATGCTGACCACACCACGCACCGGGCTGAAACTCAGGTCGCCCAGTTCGAGTTGCGTCGACACGGCCGCAGGATGACTGCGGCGCAACACCGCACGCAGGCGCGCAGTCAGTTCGCGCGGATCACAAGGTTTGGCCAGGTAATCGTCGGCGCCCAGTTCCAGGCCGAGGATACGGTCCAGCGGCTCACCACGGGCCGAGAGCATCAGCACCGGCAGGTCGGCGTGATCGTTGCGCAATTGCTTGAGCAGCTCCAGACCGCTGCCGTCGGGCAGCATCACGTCCAGCACCACCGCCGCCGGGGCCGTTTCAGCCAAGGCCTTGCGGGCGCTCTGGCCATCGTGGCAGGCACGCACCTGGAAGCCTTCCTGGCTCAGCCAGCTACTCAGGAGTTCGCACAACTCCTGGTCATCATCAATCAGTAACAGCTCGCTCATGACTCACTCAATTTAGCCATTGCCGACGTTTTCGGCTTGCTCCACTGGCAAAGATACCGCAGAGCAGCGCCAATAGCGCTACTCCGCCTCCCGTAACGAACCACTGCTGCTGGTCGGTCAGCAGGCGCGGCAAGGGACTTGCCTGGGCTTCCTTGAGTTGCAGCTTGAGACGCTGGTTCTCCTGGCGCAACCGGGCAAGCTGGGCGCTCTCGCGGGTATTGTCGGCATTTTGCAGTTGCTTGCTCAGTTCTTCCCGCTGCTGCTCGCTGGCCTTGAGGCGCTGCTGCAACTCGGTGATCTGGCTGCCGGCGCTTAACGACAATGGCGTGGAGCTGCCGCCTTCGGTGGATTCCTCACCATGGGCGGGCGCCATGATCGACAACGTGACCAACATCAGACACAACGGACCCTTGCGCATCGCAACACCTGCTTCCAAATGGATATTGGGCAGGTTGTCGGCAGGCAAACGAGAATAATGAGCGATTGAGAACGCGATGAACCGACAAGGTTCATCGCGTGGGAGAGACTTGCGCAGGAAAGTTACGGCAGGACTTGCTTGAATGGTTTGACGACCACGTTGGCGTAGACGCCAGCGGCGATGTACGGGTCGGCGTCAGCCCACGCTTGCGCGGCGCTCAGGGAGTCGAATTCGGCAACGATCAGGCTGCCGGTGAAACCCGCTGCGCCCGGATCATTACTGTCGACGGCCGGGTGCGGGCCGGCCAGTACGATGCGGCCTTCGCCCTTGAGCGCTTGCAGGCGTTCCAGATGCGCAGGGCGCGCGGCCAGGCGGGCTTCCAGCGAGTTGGCGACGTCGGTGGCAATGATGGCGTAGAGCATGTCAGTCCTCGGTTTTTGGAGTTGTGGTATCGGCATCGTGCAGATGGCGCGACAGGTAAATGCCCTGTGCGACCAGGAACACCAGGGTCATGCCCAGGCTGCCGAACACCTTGAAGTCCACCCAGTAGCTCTGGAAGGTGAAGGCGACGAACAGGTTGGCAGCGCCGCAGAACAGGAAAAAGGCGATCCAGGCGATGTTCAGGCGGGTCCAGACCGGATCCGGCAGGGTCAGCGCGTGGCCCATGATACGTTTGATCAACAGGCGATCGCCGATGAAGTGGCTGCCGATGAAGGCCACGGCAAACAGCCAGTTGACCACCGGCGCTTTCCACTTCAGGAAGGTTTCGCTGTGGAAGGCCAGTGTCAGGCTGCCGAACACCAGGCAGGCGATCAGGGTCAGCCATTGGCTCTTTTCCAGCTTGCGCTGTTTGATGAACAACGCGCCGTACACCACCAGGGAACTGATGATCAGCATCGCCGTGGCGCTGTAAATACCGCCTACAGTCACTTCATGGCCAGCGATGTCGACGACCCGTGGATCAAGTTTGTAAACGATGAAGAACAGCAGAAGCGGGATGAAATCGATGAATTGTTTCACAGTGAGAGCCAGAAGCTGGATGTGGCGGCATAATAACAAACATATGGGCGCGCGATAGCGCCAGCTGATTTGAGGTTACAACTCCCCGTGAATGTTGATTTGCACTGCCATAGCACGGCCTCCGATGGCGCCCTGGCGCCTGCGGTTCTGGTTGCGCGTGCGTTCGAGAACGGCGTGCGAGTCCTGGCGTTGACCGACCACGACACCCTCGAAGGTCTCGCCGAAGCGCGCACGGCGGCCAATGAATTGGGCATGCAGCTGGTCAACGGCGTCGAGTTGTCCTGCACCTGGGGCGGCGCGACCATTCATGTGTTGGGCTACGGTTTCGACGTCAATGCGGTACCGTTGGTCGAGGCCATCGCCAAATTGCACGATGGCCGCTGGCTGCGGTCGGAAGAAATAAGCCGCAAGCTCGCCCTTAAAGGCATGCCCGGTGCGCTCGACGGTGCGCGGAAAATCCAGCAGGAACTGGGCGACAGCGGCAACGCGCCGGCCCGTCCGCATTTCGCCGACTGGATGGTGCGTGAAGGTTTTGTAAAGGATCGCGCCGAGGCATTCCGCAAGTGGCTCGGTGCCGGCAAGCTGGGCGACGTCAAGTTGCACTGGCCGACGCTGGAAGACACCGTCGGTACACTGCGAGCCGCCGGAGCCTGGGTCAGCCTGGCGCATCCGTGGCACTACGATTTCACCCGCAGCAAGCGCCGAAAGCTGATTGCCGACTATATTCAAGCAGGCGGGCATGCGATCGAGGTGGTCAATGGCCATCAGCCTGCGGAACAGGTGGGCAGCCTGGCAATCCTTGCCCGTGAGTTCGGTCTGCTGGTCAGCGCCGGCAGTGACTTCCATGGCCCTGGCGGCTGGTCCGAGATCGGCCAGTACCGGCCGGTTCCCGAGGACCTTCCACCCCTGTGGTGTCGGTTCAAACATGACACAGATATTGCCGCCGTCTGAACAGGTAGAGAATGTGAGTCAATTTTTCCAGATACATCCGGAAAACCCGCAAGCGCGCCTGATAAAACAGGCGGTCGAGATCATCCGCAAGGGCGGGGTGGTGGTTTATCCCACGGACTCTTCCTACGCGATCGGTTGCCAAATCGGCGATAAAACCGCGATCGAGCGCGTGCGTCGCCTGCGTCAGCTCGATGAAAAGCACAACTTTGCGCTGATCTGCAGCGACCTGTCGCAACTGGGCAACTACGCCAAGATCGACACCGGCACCTTCCGCATTCTCAAGGCGCACCTGCCGGGGCCGTACACCTTCATTCTCAACGCCACCCGCGAAGTGCCGCGCCTGCTGCTGCATCCGAAGAAGCGCACCATCGGCTTGCGTGTGCCGAGCCATCCGATTGCGCTGGCGCTGTTGGCCGAACTCGGCGAGCCGCTGATGAGCGTGACCCTGATCATGCCCGGCGATGAAGACCCGCTGAGCGATCCGTACGAAATGCGCCAGTTGCTCGAACATCAGGTGGACTTGATCGTCGACGGCGGCTTCGGCGGCATCAAGGCCTCCACGGTGATCGACCTGACCGGTGACGACCCGGAAGTGGTTCGCGTCGGTTGCGGCGATCCGACGCCGTTCATGGTCGAGGCCTGAATGTCCGCAGTGGAAACCGTTGCCGATCCCCAGGCCGGCGCTCAGCAAGAGCTGCCGTTTGCCATGGTCTATGGCCAGGCGGTCATGGAAATGCCGCTCGACCTGTACATCCCGCCGGATGCGCTGGAAGTCTTTCTCGAAGCCTTTGAAGGGCCGCTCGACCTGCTGCTGTACCTGATCCGCAAACAGAACATCAACATCCTCGACATCCCGGTGGCGGAAATCACCCGCCAGTACATGGGCTATGTCGAGTTGATGCAGTCGGTGCGCCTGGAACTCGCCGCCGAGTATCTGGTGATGGCCGCGATGCTCGCCGAGATCAAGTCGCGCATGCTCCTGCCGCGCGCTGAAACCGTCGAAGACGAAGAGGACGACCCACGCGCCGAACTGATCCGCCGCTTGCAGGAATACGAGCGCTTCAAGGCGGCCGCCGAAGGTATCGACGGCTTGAGCCGGGTCGGTCGTGACGTGATCGTGCCCAGGCTCGACGCCCCGGAAGCCCGCGCGCGCAAGCTGTTGCCGGATGTCGCGCTGGAAGAGATTTTGATGTGCATGGCCGAAGTGCTGCGCCGTGGCGATATGTTTGAAAGCCACCAGGTCAGCCGCGAGGCACTGTCGACCCGTGAGCGCATGAGTGATGTGCTGGAACGGCTCAAGGGCGGCGGATTTGTGCCGTTCGTCGAACTGTTCACCGCCGAAGAGGGCAGGCTGGGTGTGGTAGTGACCTTTATGGCGATCCTTGAACTGGTCAAGGAATCCTTGGTCGAGCTGGTGCAGAATGAGCCGTTCGCCGCGATCCACGTGCGAGCCCGAGCCGAATAACGAGTCGAAACATGAACCTGACTGAACCCCGCGAGCTGGCATCCCTGCTTGAAGCCTTTCTGTTGGCCTCGGGAAAGCCGCAATCCCTTGAGCGCCTCTTTGAACTGTTTGAAGAGGGCGAACGCCCCGAGCCTGCAGTTTTCAAGAAAGCCCTGACCCTGCTCGGCAAGTCCTGCGAGGGCCGTGCTTTCGAACTCAAGGAAGTCTCGTCGGGCTATCGCTTGCAGATCCGCGAGAAGTTTTCGCCGTGGGTTGGCCGCTTGTGGGAAGAGCGCCCGCAGCGTTATTCCCGTGCGCTGTTGGAAACCATCGCGCTGATCGCCTATCGCCAGCCGATCACCCGTGGCGAGATCGAAGACGTGCGTGGCGTGGCGGTAAACAGCAACATCGTCAAAACCTTGCTGGAACGTGAGTGGATCCGCGTCGTCGGCTACCGCGATGTGCCGGGCAAACCGGCGATGTTTGCCACCACCAAGATGTTTCTCGATCACTTCAACCTGAAGAACCTCGAAGACCTGCCGCCGCTCGCCGAACTGCGCGAGATGGAAACTGACCCGGTGCTTGATTTCGACGACGCCCCGGTGCCGCAGGGCTTGCAGGAACTGGCCGACGCCAGCGCCGAGCCGGAGGAGGAGAAGGAAGAGACCAGTTTCCATACGCTGCTCCTGGAACTGGACAGCATGGAAGAGGGGATCAAGACCGACTTCGACGATTTGCTGCGGGATGCGGTGGATGGTGAGGCACCGACGGTTGATGCAGAAACCGAGACTGAGCCTGAGCCACAGATCGCCGAGCCCACCATCGAAGTTGAACTTGAAGCCGAGCCAGAAGCCGAACCGGAAGAGGACATTCTTGGCGTCGCCGAAGCCCGCGAAAAGCTGTTGGCTGTCGTCGCCGCCCTCGAACAACCGGCGCCAGAACCCGAACCGGAGCTGAGCGAAGAAGAAGCCGAGGCCCGCGCCCTGGCCGAAGCCATCGAAGCCGAACGCCGCGAATTCGAAGACTGATTACGAACAACTGTGGGAGCGAGCCTGCTCGCGAATGCGGTGTGTCAGACAACGATGATGTCGACTGACAGGGCCCTTTCGCGAGCAGGCTCGCTCCCACAGGAAACGGTGCATATTTGGAGTGAGTGATGAGTTCCACCAAAGACCCGTGCATCAGCCTCTGCAAATTCAGCGACGACATCTGCCTCGGCTGCGGCCGCAGCAAGCGCGAAATCAAAGCCTGGAAGAAACTCGACAAGGACGACAAGCGCACCGTGCTGGCCGAAGCCGCGCTGCGCCTGATCAAACTGGGCAGCGCCGGTCGGCGGAAAAAGAAATAACTGTCGATCGATCAGCTAGTCTCTGATGCGCGACGGCGCACATCCGCGTATGATTCGCGACCCTTCGCCGATCCCTTCGGCTGAGTACCCAGATTTCAATGCTTCAGGCGCCGCCTGAACAGACCACACCGGGAGGTGCCCAGATGAGCGACATCATTCAGAAAGACGACCAGGAAATCGGCCCAGCAGGCGAAAAACTGCAGAAAGTCCTCGCCCGTATCGGCGTCGGCTCGCGCCGTGACGTGGAATCCTGGATCAGCCAGGGCCGGATCAAGGTCAATGGCAAAGACGCCACCCTCGGTCTGCGCGTCGACATGCACGACGCCATCACCATTGATGGCAAGGTCATCAAGCGCGAAGAGGCGGCCGAATCGGTACGCCGCGTGATCATGTACAACAAGCCCGATGGCGAGATCTGCACCCGTGACGACCCGGAAGGCCGTCCGACCGTGTTCGACAAGCTGCCGCGTCCGAAAGAAGGTCGCTGGATCAACATCGGTCGTCTCGACATCAACACCACCGGTTTGCTGATGTTCACTACCGACGGTGAACTGGCCAACCGCCTGATGCATCCGTCTTACGAGATGGACCGTGAGTACGCCGTGCGTGTACGCGGTGAAGTCGACGACGAAATGATCGAGCGCCTGAAGGCTGGCGTGGTGCTGGAAGATGGCCCGGCCAAATTCACCGACATCAAGCAGGCCCCGGGTGGCGAAGGTTTCAACCACTGGTATCACTGCGTGGTGATGGAAGGTCGTAACCGTGAGGTTCGTCGTCTGTGGGAATCCCAAGGTCTGGTGGTCAGCCGTCTGAAACGCGTGCGTTTCGGCCCGGTGTTCCTCAACTCCGACCTGCCAATGGGCCGCTGGCGCGAAATGAGCCAGTACGAAGTCGACATCCTCAGTGCTGAAGTCGGCCTGACGCCGGTTGCGATGCCGCAGCTGAACGCCAAGAGCAAAGACAAGCTTGAGCGCATGCAGCGCAAATCGTCGCGTCCGATGGGCAAGACCGAGCGCGTCCGCACGCTGCGTCCAGCCGCTGGCGCGCCGACCGGCCCACGCCCAAGCCGTGAGCCGCAGATCGAAGGCGAGCGTCCAGGTCGCAAGCCAGTCGCCCGTGACGGCGAGCGCGCTCCGCGTCCGGCCAACGGTCGCACTGAGCGTGGCGAGCGTGGTGCACCTGCCGGTCGTGGTACGCCAGTGGCGGATCGTCCAGCAGACACCACCAACAAGCGTCCGGCCAAGCCTGCGCCGAAGCGTCCGGGGATCAAGCTGGTTGATGGCGACAAGCCGTCGGGCAAACGTCGTGGTGCACCGGCAGGTTCCGGTCAGCGTCCGGGGTTTGGTCGCAAGAAACCTGAGTGATCGGGTTTAGCGCCGAATGAAAAAACGCCAACCGCAGGGTTGGCGTTTTTTTTCGTCTGGCGCACACCGATCGTTCCAACGCTCTGCGTGGGAATGCCTCAACGGACGCTCCGCGTTCGGCTCTAGAGGGACGCGGAGCGTCCCGGGCTGCATTCCCACGCGGAGCGTGGGAATGATCAGGTGCCGGCCCTAAAACACAAACCGCCCATCAAACACCGGCTTGTCATCCAGCGCCAACACCCCGCCAGAAAAGATCAGATCCAGATGATGACTACCCTTGGCGCCACCACCCAACCCAAGGTGCAACCCACAATGCCGTTCCTCAAACCCGGCATTGCGCGCATACAGATCCTTCACGCCTTCGTTGGTGCCAATCCCCAGCTCTTCAATCCGCCGGTTCGAAGGATTGGCGTCCAGGTATTTGTTGAAGTCATGCTCCAGCCCCGGCACGTCCGTGGCGATGCGGCTGATGGTCGAGTTCTCGATCCACAGTTCCAGCGGTGATTCCAGCACGCCGTATTTGCGTGCAAACGGAATGGTGCTGAGGAATGTGCCCTTGAATTTCACATGGCCGTTGATGGCTTCGCTATGAGTCGCGATTTCCCCGGGGGCCAGGTCGAAGTTGCCGACGCCGTTGATGTCGGTCCATTTCTTGATGCTGCTCAGCGGCGTTTCAAACCATGAGCCGTCGTCGTCCTTGAAGCTCAGCGTGGTCGCCTGGGACATGCGCTGGATCAGGTGACTGTTGAGCCCGGCAATCCGCTGCGGGGTGACGCTGAAGGTGTCGTAGAAATACTCGCCGTAGTCCTTGAACAGCAGCGACTTCTTCCAGTTTTCCGCCATCACGCCTTGCAGCGCGCGGACGAACTCCGGGCCATCGGGGCGCGGGTTGGGCAGGGTGGAAGAGTCGTAGAAGAAAATGTACAGATCGCTGTCGGTGATTGCCGAGGTCAGCGTTGCGGTGCTTTCCAGGTCCAGGCGTCGGGCGCTGAACTGGAAACGAGGATGATCGCCAGCCTGTTCGGCGATGGCGCCGGTCAGCGCTTCGTAATCAGCCGTGTGGCCGAGCAGTACCTTCGCCGAGTCGAGGCCGGCAAGGGCAGGGTGGTGTTCGAGGTAGTAAAGGAAATGCGAGATCGCGCGGGGCTTATCCATGAGTCCTCCCTGACTGACCGTGAAGAAAGCGGCAGGCACGACCGGCCGGATCGTGCCTGCCCGGGATGTCTTACAGAGGCCACATCGCCGTGCCGAACGGAACTACCGCGTCGGCTTGCATCATTTCTACAGCCGCCTCGTGGGTCGGTGCTTCAAACCATTCGTCCAGTTGCAGTTCGGTATCCAAGTCTTTTTCCAGTGCTTGCATGGTCGATCTCCTAGATGACTTTCACGGTTGTGACTGGCCGGTCGAGGTGGCCGGCGAGACGTGAAGAACCTAGTTCAGGGACTTTTGTAATGCAAAAAATTATTTATTTAATTTTTAAATAGACTTTTTATTCTGTTTTTCAGCGGCAGTTTTCTTATTTGAAAACAAAAAACTAAACGGCACGTTTCATTAGCAAGCTAGCTACCGTCAATTTGCAGACGTCTGACAGATATTTCTGAAATGGAAACTCTGCGTTACGCGTCGTAAAGAAATGTTTACAAAAAAGCCGATAAAACCGAGTGAATCCAGACTTCCATGCGCGCTGTAAGGAAAAGCTGCCGAAGCCTGATTGGCCGGGCGTTGCGCAAGGCTCTGGCGCGCTTGTTTCAGCGGCGTTGGCAGGGTGAGATGCGCCCCATGCCTGTCGTGCAGGTGCATAACAAGAAGGAGGCGCAATGAACGCCGCGACTGATCTCCACCTCTCTCCGTGGGACGGTTTTTTCCTCGTCCACGCCGATGGCCTGCAAAGGCCTGACTCAATTTTTGCAGCCGCCCGAGCGTCTCGAGGCGGACACACGCAATCCCGGCAACCGACACGCTGATCCAGCGGGGTCTGGCAGCAGGGGGTTAGCGGTGTACAATGCGCCGCGTTTTAACTGTGACCCTCTGCGTAATCGCGCAATCTCAAGGCTACCCGCCTTGTTCACTCCGTGGCGCCACAAGCGTTTCGGGTTCGATTTCGTCACAGATAAAAACAAACAGGTGACGCATGACCGTTGTAAACAAGCTGAACTCCTGGTGCCTGCGCTGGGGTTTGATCGGGGCTGCCTGAAATCGCAACCTTGCAGCAACGTCTACTGAACACCATCAAACCTTGCGTGAGACCTTTTTCATGAGTGGACAACCCTCGCAATCAGGCGAGCTGAAACGCGGCCTGAAAAATCGCCACATTCAACTGATCGCCCTCGGTGGCGCGATCGGTACCGGATTGTTCCTCGGCTCGGCCGGGGTGCTGAAATCCGCCGGCCCGTCGATGATCCTCGGCTACGCCATCTGCGGCTTCATCGCCTTCATGATCATGCGCCAGCTCGGCGAGATGATTGTCGAAGAGCCGGTGGCCGGTTCCTTCAGCCATTTCGCGCACAAGTACTGGGGCGGCTTTGCCGGCTTCCTGTCGGGCTGGAACTGCTGGATTCTGTACATTCTGGTGGGCATGTCGGAGCTGACCGCGGTCGGCAAATACATCCACTACTGGGCGCCGGACATCCCGACCTGGGTCTCTGCGGCAGCCTTCTTCGTGCTGATCAACGCGATCAACCTGGCCAACGTCAAAGTCTTCGGTGAGGCCGAATTCTGGTTCGCGATCATCAAGGTCGTGGCGATCGTCGGCATGATTGCGCTCGGCAGCTACCTGCTGGTCAGCGGCAACGGCGGCCCGCAGGCCTCGGTGAGCAACCTGTGGTCGCACGGTGGTTTCTTCCCCAATGGCGTCAGCGGTCTGGTGATGGCCATGGCGATCATCATGTTCTCCTTCGGCGGTCTGGAAATGCTCGGTTTCACCGCTGCTGAAGCTGACAAGCCGAAAACCGTGATCCCGAAAGCGATCAACCAGGTGATCTACCGGATCCTGATTTTCTACATTGGTGCGCTGGTGATCCTGCTGTCGCTGACCCCGTGGGACAGCTTGCTGGAAACCCTCAACGCCTCCGGCGATTCGTACAGCGGCAGCCCGTTTGTGCAAGTGTTCTCGATGCTTGGCAGCAACACCGCCGCGCACATCCTCAATTTCGTGGTCCTGACCGCCGCGTTGTCGGTGTACAACAGTGGCACCTACTGCAACAGCCGCATGCTGTTGGGCATGGCCGAGCAGGGCGATGCGCCGAAAGGTCTGGCGAAGATCGACAAGCGTGGTGTACCGGTGCGTTCGATTCTGGCTTCGGCGGCGGTGACGCTGGTCGCTGTGTTGCTCAACTATCTGATCCCGCAGCACGCGCTGGAACTGTTGATGTCGCTGGTGGTTGCAACGCTGGTGATCAACTGGGCGATGATCAGCTTCTCGCACTTCAAGTTCCGCCAGCACATGAACAAGACGAAGCAGACGCCGCTGTTCAAGGCGCTGTGGTATCCGTACGGCAACTACATCTGCCTGGCGTTCGTCGCGTTCATCCTTGGCGTAATGCTGCTGATCCCGGGCATTCAGATCTCGGTGTACGCGATTCCGGTGTGGGTCGTGTTCATGTGGGGCTGCTACGTGATCAAGAACAAGCGCGGCGCGCAGCAGGCCGTGCATGCGG
The DNA here is from genome assembly GCF_032613195.1 of Pseudomonas sp. P108. Taxonomy (NCBI): domain Bacteria; kingdom Pseudomonadati; phylum Pseudomonadota; class Gammaproteobacteria; order Pseudomonadales; family Pseudomonadaceae; genus Pseudomonas; species Pseudomonas sp. P108. Next base: position 1,808,770 of record NZ_CP126691.1, read on the forward strand.
CAGGTGCCGCCAAGTAAGCGCTGACGCAGAAACAAGAAAACCGGCCTGAGTGCCGGTTTTTTTGTATGCGCAAATGCTGTGAGTCGAGGTGCTATACGTAGTCGGCGACCGGATAATCCCTGCACAAGGTTTCGACCTCTGAGCGAAACTGCGCAAGGAGCAGGGGTTCCAGCGTGTAATCCTGTTCGCCGAGCGGCGCCACAGTATTCAGAATCCGGCCGATCAAATTGACGATCTGGCGGCTGCCGTGGACATCGACCCGGCGTTGCGCCAAGGCACCCGTGCCGATGCGCAGCCCGCTGGTAACAAGTGCCGAGCGGGGGTCGCCGGGTACGCGATGTTTGCTGACGATGATCCCGCAATGCCCCAGCGCCGCCTCCGCGATGGCGCCCGTAATGCCGCCACGCAAGCGAACCAGTACCGTATGGTTTTCACTGCAGCCGCCGACCACTTCATAGTCCAGTGCCTGAAACGCCTTGGCCATTTCATCCGCCGTACTGCGGATCTGCGCCATGCAGGCATCGAATTCGGCAGACATTGCGTAGCCCAGCGCCGCAGCCTTTGCCGCGATCATATTGGCGGCAGGCGTGCCCTGCATTCGCGGGTAAGCGGCTTGATCGAGGAGGCGGCTGAAGGTGGTCCGCAAGCCGGGAATCTTGGTGTTCGCGTCACGCCCGCTGAGGATCACGCCACCCCGAGGTCCGGCGAGTTGTTTGTGCGTGCAAGTCACGGTGACGTGTGCGGCGTCGATCGGGCTTGGGTGCCTCCCGGTGGCGACAAGCCCGGCGATATGCGAAATGTCGGCGAGCAGGATGGCACCGGCTTCATCGGCAATTTCACGAAACCTTTTGAAGTCCACCACTCGCGAATAGGCGGTTGCGCCGCAGAGGATGACGCGGGGGCGATGGGCGAGCGCCAGCAGGCGTACCTTGTCGTAATCGATGAGGCCGTCGGATGTTGTGCCGTACTGGATCGCCTTGTAGTAGGCGCCGGAAAACGCAGCGAGGCTGCCATGCGTCAGATGACCACCGTGTTCCACTGCCATGCCCAGCAAGGTATCGCCCGGCTCCAGCAAGGCTGTCAGCACCTGGTAAACGGCGTTCGACGCCGAGTGCGGCTGGACGTTGGCGTATTGGGCCGCGAACAGTTCCCGCGCCCTGCGGATGGCCAGCGACTCGACCCGTTCGACGTTCTCGCATCCTGCGCTGTGAGGCTTGCCGGATATGCCTTCAGCTGTCACGTTGACCAGCACTGAAGCGCATGCCACCAAGGTTCGTGGTTGCACTGCGCAGGAAGATGAGATCAACGAAAGCGTGTGCTGTTGACGCGTGACTTCAGCATCGAGAATGGCCGCCAGTTCGGCATCTTCTGCGCGAAGATCCGCCAGGCCACGTCGCAACAAGTCAGCCTGATTCTTGAGCGGTTCAGTAGTGAATGCCATTGCTTGATTCCTTCCCTGTTTACTGTGCGCTGCGAACAGCAGCGCGCCTTCCCTGGTTTTGCGTGATGCGAACATCCTGCTTGCCGAATCTGTACAGGCGAATCCATGTTCTGCCGCGGTGCGTGCAAAACCAAACCCTGTACAGGCCTCCCGTTTTTTGTTGTTTCACTCTCTAAAATGAGAAGCCGGCTCGACGCATCATAGATTTTTCAGTGAGGAACGCCACAGAATTAATCAAAAAAATGAACATTATTCAAAGAAAATGATTCTTTTTGTAGGCGCTGCGGGTGTAAAACAGGCATTGCTCAGTGCCGACTTTCAGGCACCGGGTGAAAGGCAACAGAACGGACGGATCAGTCCAGAGGCTGAAATGATCCTGCAAGTGGGCGGGTTACAGCCTGTGAAAGCTGACTTTTTATACCGAATCCAGGGAGGGAGGGTGCTATGATTTCGCGCGGCACTGACAGGGATAAAACTGCAATTTCCTACCTCACTTGTGTATGTCCGGAATGATCATTCGGGACGTGACATTGATTGCAGTTCAAAATGGATGATAAGCATGTGATGCATAGAAGAGAAAGATCGGAGAATCTGAAGAACAATATCAAGTACCTGATCAAGAGTCGCGGGGAGACGCAGCTGTCCTTGTGTCACTCCAGTGGTTTGACCCGAACGACCATCTACAACATCCTTGAAGGCAAGGTGGTTAATGTCCAGCAGTCCACTGTTCGCAAGATTTCCGATTTCTTCGGGGTGTCTTACGAAGAAATAGAGACGCTTGATTTTGAAGAAAAGGAAATCATCGAAAGCAGTATTTCGCCACAGGGCAACATGAATCCAGCCGCTGTGCCTGTCATCAAGGAAAGCATGCTGCTGCAAAGTCTGGATAAAAGAATTGGTGAGTTGGCCACGATTTATCCGCTGACTTACTATTTTGGCGCGTCTTTCAACCTGATTGGCGTACTTCTGGAAAACGAAATCAGTGGCATGAATGAGCCCGGCGATCTGTTGATCGTGCAGAAAGGAGCGTCGAGCAGCGACAGGGAAAAACTGGTGTATGACAAAATCACAGCGAAGTTATCTATAAGCCATGAAGGCAGCTTTGACACGGATCGTGTATGCGTGATCGGAGATGTAATCGAGGAACGATTTAATGGATTGCAGTGTTGAAATGGAAAACAGCAAGTACAAGTTGCTGGGATTCGAGAATGGAAAAAGCCTGGCCGTCATCATGGTCATCGCGACAGGCAAAATAATTAAAATAAAGCTAAGTGAAGTGTTGAATAGTGAGATTATGGATAATCTGAACAAGATCGAAGTGAAAAACCTCTACAAGAAGTTTTACTCGCAGGGTGGAGCACTCACCGCTTACGAAATAAATGACCGGCATGAGAGTTCCTGGATGATCTACATCATCCTGAACCTGATGCTGTTCACGCTTTACATTTTCACCAGTATTGCTGCGACAAAACCGATCTACCTCGAGTATTTCGATATTGTCGTAACGCCGGGTACCTTCCTCTATCCGCTGACGTTTCTGATCGTCGACTTGCTCAACGAAACGTTTGGCCTGAGGCTCGCGCGAAAAGCGATCCTGTTCGCATTCATCAGTAATGCCGCGATTATCATTCTGCTGGCCATCACTACCCATCTTCCGGGACTGCCGGGCTGGAAACTCGATGGGGCTTACAATGATGTTATCAGTCAGTTGTCCGCAGTCCTGGTAGCGTCTTCTATATCCTTTCTGGTTTCCGAGAACATAAATTCATATCTGTTGTGCAAGATCAAGGAACTCACGAATTCCAGATTCCTGTTTTTGCGAGTGTTTTTAAGCACACTGTTTGCCGTGATCATCGACAGTTTTCTTTTCTGCTACATCGCTTTCTACGGGACGATGGAAAATAGCGCGATACTGGGCATGATCTACGTTCAGATCGCAATCAAAGTGGGTTTCGCATTCTTTAATATTTTGCCTGCGTACGGGGCAAGGTCTTTGTTCAAGAAATATCTGACGGGTGCGCAGACGCAGTAAGAGAGGAGGGCGCTCACTGTTGGCGGCATGCTGGAGTGAGCGCTTCTTGTCGCGGTTTTACTTTAAGCCGAGTTTCTCTTTCAAGCTTTGAGTGACCTGCAATTTATTGTTCAGGAACTCATTCAAGCCTTTTGCACGAAGATGGCAGGCATCGCAATCGGAACATCCAACGCCTTTGATGCCGTTGTAGCAAGTCAAAGTCTCTTCGCGAACCAGTTCCAGTTGATGGTGGTAATCAGCCAAGGCCCAGGTCTCTGCCTTGTTCAGCCACATCAATGGCGTATCAAGTTGCAGCTTATAGTCCATGCCTGATTCAAGGGCTTTATTCAAGGCCTTGACGAACTCATCCCGGCAATCGGGGTAGCCTGAGAAGTCGGTTTCACAAACACCGGTAATGACCGTTTTAGCCTGGACTTGATAGGCATAGATAGAGGCCAGGGTCAGAAAAAGAATGTTACGCCCCGGGACGAAGGTGCTTGGCAGGCTCTCGCCGGAGCTGTTAACGGTCGGGACCGGAATGTTGTCGCGCGTCAGACTGCTGATGGCTAGCTCGTTGAGCAAGGACACATCCAGCGTTTTATGCACGGTCACGCCGAGTTTTTTGGAAAGTTGCTGCGCAACTTCAATTTCCGCGTGGTGACGCTGACCATAATCAAAGGTAATGCAGTGGACTTCATCGTAGTTGGTCAGTGCATGGATCAGGCAAGTCGTAGAGTCCTGGCCACCACTAAACACGATAACTGCCTTGTTGCTCATAAGTCTGCTTCCTGCATTAAACGGGTAGTTTTAAAGGTCGCAATGGTAACTCGAAATGACGCTCGATATAAGTGCGCCGGAAGTTGCGCCTGCAGGCCACAGGTCGCTTTGCGGTTAATCGCGGTATCCTGTGCGCTCTGATTAAGGGCGTTTTTCCATGCTGGTGATTTCCAACAACGTGCATCTGCCGGATGCCGAGATCGAACTGACGGCCATTCGCGCACAAGGCGCCGGTGGGCAGAACGTCAACAAGGTCTCCAGCGCCATGCACCTGCGCTTCGACATTCCAGCCTCGTCGTTGCCCGAGTTCTACAAGGAGCGGCTGCTGGCGCTGCGCGACAGTCGCATCACCAGCGATGGCGTGTTGATCATCAAGGCCCAGCAATACCGCACGCAGGAAGCCAATCGCGCCGATGCGCTGGAGCGTCTGGTCGAGCTGATTCTCAGCGCCACCAAAGTCGAAAAGAAACGCCGTCCGACCAAGCCGACCCTCGGCTCAAAGAAGCGTCGGCTCGAATCGAAAACCAAGCGCGGCAGCATCAAGGCCGGGCGCGGCAAGGTGGATTTCTAGTCTTCGCGGTACTTTGCGGTGTGCTTGTAGAGATACACGCTCAGCGCCAATCCACTTAGCGAGGCGAGGGCGGCGAACAGGAAGATCGAGGCGAAACCGAAGCCTGCCGCAATCGCCCCGGCCAGTGGCCCGGTGATCCCCAGCGACAAATCAATGAACAGCGAATAGGCGCCAACCGCTGCGCCACGGCTGGACGCCGGCACCAGATTCACCGCTTCCACACCCAGCGCCGGAAATACCAGCGAGAAACCAAACCCGCTCAACGCCGCGCCGGCCAACGCCCAATGCGCGTCCGGCGCGAGCCACAACAGCAGCAGGCCAAGGGTTTCCACCGACAGACAGGCAATCGCCACGCGAAAGCCGCCGAGACGGTTGATCAGGTTGCCGAACAGCAGGCGCGCGCCGATGAAGCTGGCCCCGAACAGGCTCAGGCACAAAACCGCGTTGTCCCAATGCTGGGTGGCGTAATACAGGGTGATGAAGGTGGCGATGGTGCCAAAACCGATCGAGCCCAGCGCCAGACCGCAACCGTGGGGAAACACTTTGCCGAGCACATGCATGAACGGCAGGCGTTCGCCGGCGACAATCGGTGCCGGGGTTTTTGGCCAGGCGAGCAGAAGGCCGAGCGCGGCCAGCAGGATGATGCTGACGCCCATGCTCCACAAACCCAACTGGGCGACCAGCCACACGCCGAACGGCGCGCCGACCGCCAGTGCGCCATAACTGGCGATGCCGTTCCAGGAAATCACCTTGGCGGTGTTTGCCGCGCCAACGCGGCCAATGCCCCAGCCAATCGAGCCGGAGCCCACGAGGCTTTCCGCGCTGCCCAATACCAGTCGACCGATCAGCAGACTGATCAAACTAAGCATCGGCAGGTTTGGTGTCCACGCCGAAATCAGCATGAACACACCGCTCAAGCCGCACCCGGCGAGGCCAATCATCACCGCGCGCTTGCTGCCCTGGTTGTCGATGATCTTGCCGGCATACGGGCGGCTGAGCAGGGTGGCGAGGTATTGCACGCTGATCACCAGGCCAGCGATCACTGCGCCAAAGCCCAGATCGCTGTGGACGTAACCCGGCAATACCGCGAGCGGAATACCGATGTTCAGATAACCGATAAAGGTGAAGAGCACGATGGAGACGACTTGCAGCGTGACCGCCAGGGGACGCTGGGGTTCTGGCATAGAGGACGACATGGGTAACGATCCACGGGAACGGCAGATTAGATAGGCTGCTTATGATACCGGCGTGGAGGACTCTGGGGCGGGAAAAGTAAAACTATTTGCCGTAGGGCGGCTTCAAGGCTTGTCCGGGGCGACCATCTGCGTGGTAACCAGGGCAGCGAGGGCGTTTTCTTCAGTGCCGAAACGGGCGAGCAGGGCGGCCTGTTTCTCGGGCGAGAGGCGATTCCAGATCTCGATCATTTTCTCGGTCGCACCGATCAGTACGGCGGCTTGGCTTTCAGAGAATTCGTCGGTCATGGCAGGCTCGGGTTCAGGCAGTGTGGAAAGCGCATGTTAGCGCTTTCCACACGGTCTGTACGACGGGGTCTTACTCTTCGTTGTCGGCCGGGCGGCTCTCAACGGCTTCTTTCGGCTCGGGCTGTTGGGCGCCGGCTTGCTGCGTGGTCGTCTGCTCAGGTACGTGCAGGCTTGGGAAGGGGAGATTAGGAATCTCGTGCATGGTTGCGCTCCTCGCTAAGTCTGTTGATAGATCTGGTAGATCCGCGCTTTTGGAAAGCCTGCGCAGGATACAGCAGGAAAAATGACAATCAGACTTTTAATTCAAATTAATGCGACAGATGGCCGCAGGGGAGCAAAGTGGGCGGGTTGATCGTTCCAACGCTCTGCGTGGGAATGCCTCAATGGACGCTCTGCGTCCGCTGTTGGGACGCGGAGCGTCCCGGGCTGCATTCCCACGCGGAGCGTGGGAACGAGCATGGGAGGGATTACTTGCAGACGCTGGCGATGGCGTCGGCCAGCAGCGCGAGGCGCGTAGCGTCGATACCGGCAACGTTCGCCCGGCCTGAGCTGACCATGTACACGCTGTGATGCTCGCGCAGTTGTTTCACTTGCTCCGGCGACAGGCCGGTGTAAGAGAACATCCCGCGTTGCACGCCAATGTGCGCAAAGCGCTCGCGCAGGCCATGCGGCTCCAGGGCTTCGACCAGACCGCTGCGCAGTTGCGCAATACGCAGACGCATGGCTTCCACTTCATCGGCCCAGCGCGTTTTCAGCTCTGGGTCGGCGAGGATCGTTGCGACCACCGCCGCACCGTGATCCGGCGGCGTCGACCACAGGTTACGGGCGATATTGGCCAGTTGGCTGCGGATGTCGATGAGCTTGTCGGCGCTTTTCGCGCAGACGATCAGCGCACCGGTTCGATCGCGGTACAGACCGAAGTTCTTCGAGCAGGAACTGGTAATCAGCAGCTCAGGCACCTCGGCCGCGAACAAGCGTGTCGACCAAGCATCCTGTTCCAGACCATCGCCAAAACCCTGGTAGGCAAAGTCGATCAGCGGCAGCAGATTGCGCTTGCGCACCACTTCGAGCACGCGCTGCCAGTCGTCATGGCTCAAGTCAAAACCGGTCGGGTTGTGGCAGCACGCGTGCAGCAACACAACATCACCGTTCGGCACTTCATTGAGCACGGCAAGCATGGCTTCGACGTCGAGGCGGTTGTCACTGCCCACGTACGGGTAGTGACTGACCTTGACCCCGGCCGCGGCGAAAATGGTTTCGTGGATCGGCCAGGTCGGGTTGCTCAGCCACACGCCTTTGCCCGGCAGGCACTGAGCGATGAAGTCGGCAGCCAGACGCAGGGCACCAGTGCCGCCCGGGGTCTGAGTCGTGCCGGCACGTTGTTCGGCGATCAGCTTCGAGTCGGCGCCGAGCACCAGCTCATTGATGACTTTGCCGAACAGCGGGTTGCCGTGGCCACCGATGTAGGTCTTGGTGTCCTGGCTTTCGACCAATCGTGCTTCAGCAATTTTCACCGCTTCCGGGATCGGCGTCAGGCCCTGGGCGTCCTTGTAGACGCCAACGCCCAGGTCGAATTTGCGCGGGTTAGTGTCCTGCGCATACGCCTCCATCAAGCCGAGGATCGGGTCGCCGGGTACCCGGCCGATGGCGTCGAAGTGCATTACTTGCGTCCTTCTGCAGTCTTGGCCACTTCGTCAGTGCGCGCGGCCATGATGAAGTCGTTGCGGTGCAGGCCTTTGATCGAGTGGCTCCACCAGGTCACGGTGACTTTGCCCCACTCGGTCAGCAGGCCCGGGTGGTGACCTTCGGCTTCGGAGATTTCACCGACAGCGTTGGTGAAGGCCAGCGCGTGTTTGAAGTTCTTGAACAGGAAGACCTTCTCCAGTTGCATGATGCTGTCGCGTACTTCGATGTTCCAGTCAGGGATCTGCTTGATCAGGATCGGCAGTTCTTCGTCGCTGACTTGTGGCGCATCGGCGCGGCAGGCTTCGCAGTGGGCTTGGTTCAAAGTCGACATGGTGTATTCCTGAAATCGAGTGTGTTTTTTTTATTCAAGCGTTTGAGCCGTCAATGCCGTCACGCTAAACCAAAGTGGCGGCGACTGACAGGCTCAATTGTCAGCAAAAGTCGCGGTTCACGCGGCTTTGGGTTTCGGCGGAAATTTCGGTGCGTGCAGACCCAGCTGCATGCCTTGGCGAACCATGGCCATGATGTCTTCATGAGCCACGTCGAACAGACGCTTGAGGTTCGGCAGAACAAAGTACAGCGGTTGCAGGATGTCGATGCGATACGGCGTGCGCATGGCTTCGAGCGGATCGAAGGCTTGATGCTCAGGCTCGTCCGACAGCGAGTAAACGGTTTCTTTCGGTGAGGACAGAATGCCGCCGCCGTAGATGCGCTTGCCTTGCGGGGTGTCGACCAGGCCGAACTCGATGGTCATCCAGTACAGACGCGCCAGGTACACGCGTTCTTCCTTGGTCGCCTGCAAGCCGAGCTTGCCGTAGGTGTGGGTGAATTCGGCGAAATACGGGTTGGTCAGCAGCGGGCAGTGACCAAAGATCTCGTGGAAAATATCCGGCTCTTGCAGGTAGTCCAGCTCTTCGCGGGTACGAATAAACGTAGCGACCGGAAATTGCTTGCTGGCCAGCAGTTCGAAAAAGGTCTGAAAGGGAATCAGCGCCGGAACACGAGCAACCTGCCAACCGGTGGTCTCGCCGAGCACCTTGTTGATCTCGCCGAGTTGCGGAATGCGGTCGTGGGGCAGACCGAGTTTTTCGATACCGTCCAGGTACTCCTGGCAGGCACGCCCTTCGATCACTTTCAATTGGCGAGTGATCAGCGTGTTCCACACCGCGTGTTCTTCGGCGGGGTAGTCGATAAAACCTTGCGCATCGGGCTCGCGGGCCACGTATTGCGTCTGCTTCATACTGCTCTCCTGCTAGGGGAATTCGTTCTTGTTATGTCCAGCGATGGATTCAGAATTACCTGAGAGCGGGTTGATGTGCAGCAGGTTGAATGGCTTGCGCGTAGGAAATTTCTCTTTAATTCGTAAAGTTATCGTTACGGATTGACCGCCGTCGCGCATTTTCGGTGATTTTCAGGTTTGAAAAGCCTGATGGCTGTCACATAATCTTGACAACTATCTGCGTGCCACCACAGAAAAGTCTGGCGCGGTCCCCTGTAGGAGTGAGCCTGCTCGCGATAGCGGTGTATCAGTCAGCATCAATATCAACTGACCCAAAGCCATCGCGAGCAGGCTCACTCCTACAGGTTTCTCATCGTTTATTCGGGCGATTTATATGCGCATCAAAGTCCACTGCCAGAACCGCATCGGCATCCTGCGCGACATCCTCAACCTGCTGGTCGCCTACGGGATCAACGTGGCGCGCGGTGAGGTCGGTGGCGAGCATGGCAATGCGATCTACCTGCACTGTCCGAACCTGATCAATATTCAGTTTCAAGCGCTGCGCCCGAAGTTCGAGGCGATCGCCGGGGTGTTCGGCGTCAAGCGGGTAGGGCTGATGCCCAGCGAGCGGCGGCACATGGAGTTGAACGCCTTGCTCGGCGCGCTGGAGTTTCCGGTGCTGTCGATCGACATGGGCGGCTCGATCGTCGCGGCCAACCGCGCGGCGGCGCAGTTGCTCGGTGTGCGCGTTGATGAGGTGCCGGGGATTCCACTGTCGCGCTATGCCGAAGATTTCGACTTGCCGGAACTGGTGCGCGCGAATAAATCGCGAATCAACGGCATGCGGGTCAAGGTCAAGGGCGACATCTTTCTGGCCGACATCGCGCCGCTGCAATCGGAGCATGACGACAGCGAAGCCATGGCCGGCGCGGTGCTGACCTTGCATCGCGCCGACCGCGTTGGCGAGCGCATCTATAACGTGCGTAAGCAGGAGCTGCGGGGCTTCGACAGCATCTTCCAGAGTTCGAAAGTGATGGCCGCCGTCGTGCGTGAAGCGCGGCGTATGGCCCCGCTCGATGCGCCGCTATTGATTGAAGGCGAAACCGGCACCGGTAAGGAGTTGCTGGCGCGTGCCTGCCACCTCGCCAGTCCGCGTGGGCAGTCGCCGCTGATGGCGCTCAACTGCGCCGGCCTGCCCGAGTCGATGGCCGAGACCGAGCTGTTCGGCTACGGCCCCGGCGCCTTTGAAGGTGCGCGGGCCGAAGGCAAGCTCGGGCTGCTGGAGTTGACGGCGGGCGGTACGCTGTTTCTTGATGGCGTCGGTGAGATGAGCCCGCGCTTGCAGGTGAAACTGCTGCGCTTTCTTCAGGACGGTTGCTTCCGTCGCGTCGGCAGCGATGAAGAGGTTTACCTGGATGTGCGGGTGATCTGCGCCACCCAGGTGGACCTGTCCGAGCTGTGCGCGCGCGGCGAGTTTCGCCAGGATTTGTATCACCGCTTGAATGTACTGTCCTTGCACATCCCGCCGCTGCGCGAATGCCTCGACGGCTTGACCCCGCTGGTCGAGCACTTCCTTGATCAGGCCAGTCGGCAGATAGGCTGTTCGCTGCCGAAACTGGCGCCGGCGGCGATGGATCGACTCAGTCATTACCATTGGCCGGGCAACGTGCGGCAGTTGGAAAACGTTTTATTCCAGGCAGTTTCGCTGTGCGAGGGCGGCACGGTGAAAGCCGAGCATATTCGTCTACCGGATTACGGCGTGCGTCAGCCGCTTGGCGATTTCTCGCTGGAGGGTGGGCTGGACGAGATTGTCGGGCGCTTCGAGAAAGCGGTGCTGGAGCGGTTGTATTCCGAGCATCCGAGCAGTCGGCAGTTGGGTAAGCGTTTGGGGGTTTCGCATACCACCATTGCCAACAAGCTGCGTGAATACGAAGTCGGCAAAGAGTCGGGCAGCACGTGATCGTTCCCACGCTCTGTGTGGGAACGCAGCCCGGGACGCTCCGCGTCCCAAAGCGGACGCAGAGCGTCCATTGAGGCATTCCCACGCGGAGCGTGGGAACGATCATTCGAGGGATTGCCGCCAAGCGGCATAACACCGCCGGTTTTTCGACTTCGATACATTTCACATTTCCCCTCGCCATCCCTCAAGTCCTTTGTTTACCGGGCCTTTGTGCGCCAGAAAAAAGTTGGTCTGCAAATTGCTTATGGCTCAGCAGTACAGCGGTGGGCGGCAAACGTCCGGCATGCAGAGGAAAGAGTGTGGACAAGTACCTTTATGTGGCAATGACCGGCGCCAGCCAGAACGCGCTGGCGCAAAAGGCGCATGCCAACAACCTGGCGAACATCTCCACCAACGGTTTTCAGCGCGACCTGGAGCAGGCGCGTTCGATGCCGGTGTTCGGTGACAGCTTTCCGGCGCGTGCGTTTGCCATGAGCGAACGGCCCGCCACCGACTTCACGCCAGGCTCGCTGGTGCAGACCGGTCGTGACCTCGACGTCGCCGTCACCGGCAACGGTTTTATCGCCGTGCAGAACCCGAACGGCGGCGAAAGCTACGTGCGCACCGGCAGCCTCAACGTTGACGCCCTCGGCGTGCTGCGTGCCGGCAACGGTATGCCGGTCATGGGCAATGGCGGTCCGATCGCCGTGCCGCCCGAGCAGCAGATCGAAGTCGGCGAAGACGGCACCATCAGTATTCGTGCGATGGGCGAAGGCCCGCGTGTCATGGCGGAAGTCGACCGGATCAAGCTGGTCAACCCGGACATCAAGAACATGAACAAGGGCCTCGACGGCTCGATCTACACCAAGGACGGCCAGCCTGCGCCGGCCGATGCCAACGTCAAACTGGTGTCGGGTTTCCTTGAGTCGAGCAACGTCAACGCCGTTGAAGAGATGACCTCGGTGCTGGCCTTGGCCAAGCAGTTCGAGTTGCACGTCAAAATGATGAACACCGCCAAAGACGACGACCAGGCCATGGCTCGGGTCTTGCAGATCAGCTAATTATCAGAACGTCGCGCCGAAAAACAGGCGCACGAGGAGAATCGAATGCTTCCGGCTCTATGGGTTGCCAAAACCGGTCTGTCCGCCCAGGACACCAACCTGACCACCATTTCCAACAACCTGGCGAACGTGTCGACCACGGGTTTCAAACGTGATCGCGCCGAGTTCCAGGACTTGCTGTATCAGATCAAGCGCCAGCCAGGCGCCCAGTCGACCCAGGACAGCGAACTGCCGTCGGGTCTGCAACTGGGTACCGGTGTGCGCATCGTCGGCACCCAGAAAAACTTCACCGCCGGCAGCCTGCAAACCACTGAGCAGCCGCTGGACATGGCCATCGACGGTCGCGGTTTCTTCCAGATTCTGCAGCCGGACGGCACCACGTCCTACACCCGTGACGGTACCTTCCACCTCGACTCCAACGGCCAGATCGTCAACGCCAGCGGTTTCGCTCTGGAACCGGCCATCGTCATTCCGAACGATGCCCAGACCTTCACCGTCGGCCGTGACGGCACCGTGTCCATCACGGTTGCTGGCAACGCTGCGTCTCAGGTGATCGGCAATCTGCAGACCGCCGACTTCATCAACCCGGCCGGTCTGCAAGCCGTGGGCAACAACCTGTTCCTGGAAACTGCCGCTTCCGGCGCGCCGCAAGTCGGCACCCCGGGTCTGGCCGGTTTCGGTACGACCCTGCAGAACACTCTGGAAACCTCCAACGTCAGCACTGTTGAAGAGATGGTCAACATGATCACCACTCAGCGCGCTTACGAGATGAACTCCAAGGTGATCTCCACCGCTGACCAGATGCTCTCGTTCGTAACGCAGAATCTGTAATCAAGTCTATGAGGCGGCCATGAGGTCGCCTGCAACACCGTGAGGTAGGGTCATGAATCGCTTTGTATCTGTTCTGGCATTGAGTGGGGTCGTCTCGCTCGCGGGCTGCGTCGCCCCGACGCCCAAGCCCAATGACCCTTACTACGCCCCGGTGTTGCCGCGCACGCCGTTGCCGGCTGCCGCCAATAATGGCTCGATCTATCAGGCCGGCTTCGAGCAGAACCTGTACAGCGACCGCAAGGCTTTCCGGGTCGGTGACATCATCACCATCACCCTGAACGAGCGCACGCAGGCGAGCAAGAACGCCAACTCGCAGATGGACAAGAACAGCGACAACAAGGTCGGTCTGACCTCGTTGTTCGGCTCCAGCCTGACCACTAACAATCCGATTGGGGGCAACGACCTGAGTCTGAACGCCGGCTATAGCGCCGACCGTTCGACCAAGGGCGACGCCAAGTCCGGGCAGAGCAACAGCCTGACCGGTTCGATCACCGTGACCGTCGCTGACGTGCTGCCCAACGGCATCATCGCCGTGCGCGGCGAGAAGTGGCTGACACTGAACACCGGTGACGAACTGGTGCGCATCGCCGGTCTGGTGCGCGCCGATGACATCGCCACGGACAACACCGTGTCGTCGACCCGGGTCGCCGATGCACGCATCACCTACTCGGGTACCGGCGCGTTTGCCGATACGAGTCAGCCAGGCTGGTTCGACCGTTTCTTCCTCAGCCCGCTGTTCCCTTTCTAGGTGGCTACGTTGAATCTGAAAAGCCTTATGGTGGCCGCGCTGTTGATGTCGGCGGCCTTCAATGCACAAGCCGAACGGTTGAAAGACATCGCCAGCATTTCCGGCGTGCGCTCCAACCAGTTGATCGGTTACGGCCTGGTGGTCGGGCTTAACGGCACCGGTGACCAGACGACGCAGACCCCGTTCACCCTGCAGACCTTCAACAACATGCTCTCGCAGTTCGGCATCAAGGTGCCGCCAGGATCGGGCAACGTGCAATTGAAGAACGTCGCGGCGGTGTCGATCAGTGCTGACTTGCCGGCGTTCGCCAAGCCAGGTCAGCAGGTCGATATCACGGTGTCTTCGATCGGTAACTCCAAGAGCCTGCGCGGCGGCACCTTGCTGCTGACCCCGCTCAAGGGTATCGACGGCAACGTCTACGCGGTCGCTCAGGGCAACCTTGTCGTCGGCGGTTTCGACGCCGAAGGCCGTGACGGATCGAAGATCACCGTCAACGTTCCGTCGGCCGGTCGTATCCCTGGCGGTGCCTCGGTGGAACGTTCGGTACCGAGTGGTTTCAACCAGGGCAACAGCCTGACGCTGAACCTCAACCGTTCCGACTTCACCACCGCCAAACGTATCGTCGACAAGATCAACGACATGCTCGGCCCTGGCGTCGCGCAAGCCATCGATGGCGGTTCGATCCGCGTCACCGCGCCACTCGATCCGAGCCAGCGCGTCGACTACCTGTCGATCCTGGAAAACCTCGAAGTCGATCCGGGTCAGGCGGTGGCGAAAGTCATCATCAACTCGCGTACCGGCACCATCGTCATCGGCCAGAACGTGAAAGTGTCGCCAGCCGCCGTGACCCACGGCAGCCTGACCGTGACCATCACCGAAGACCCGATCGTCAGCCAGCCCGGCCCGCTGTCCAATGGCCAGACCGCTGTTGTGCCGCGCTCGCGGGTAAATGCCGAGCAGGAAGCCAAACCGATGTTCAAGTTCGGCCCGGGCACCACCCTCGACGAGATCGTGCGTGCGGTGAACCAGGTCGGCGCGGCACCGGGTGACTTGATGGCCATCCTCGAAGCGCTGAAGCAGGCCGGTGCGTTGCAAGCCGACCTGATCGTGATCTGAGGCCGACCCTTATGGATATGCGCAAAAGCGGTCTGGTCAGCAGCAGCGATTCGGGTTCCTACTCGGACCTCAATCGCCTGAACCAACTCAAGGTCGGCGACAAGAACAGCGATGCGAACCTGCGCAAAGTGGCGCAGGAATTCGAATCGCTGTTCCTTGGCGAAATGCTCAAGTCGATGCGCTCGGCCACTGAAGCGCTGGGCCAGGACAACCCGCTCAACACGCCGGCAGCCAAGCAGTATCAGGAAATGTACGACCAGCAACTGGCCGTTTCCATGTCCCGCGAGGGCGGTGGTATCGGTCTGGCCGACGTGCTGATGCGGCAGATGTCGAAGAACAAACCGCTGGCGCCGGGTGAGGCGGCGGCCGCGTCCGCCGCCAAGCAGGAAGAGGCCAAGGCGAAAGCTGCGGCCGTGGTCACACCGGTTGCCGCTGGCACCGTTGCTACCAACGGCCCGTTGTCGCGGCTCAATGGCGAGCGTCCGTTGTGGGCATCGCGTTCGGTGAGCGCGCCGAACACGCAACTGGCTCATCGCAATGACATGGAGCTGATCAATCAGCGTCGTCTGGCTCTGCCACCGAAACTGGCCGATCGTTTGCTCGCAGGCCTGGTGCCATCGGCTACGCCGGCAGCGGCCACGCAATTGCCGCAGCGCGCGACCACGGCTGCTACCACCGGCGCCGGCCCGCTGTACAACGGCGACTGGCTGGCACGTGCCGAGAGCGAAAAATCCGCTGGCGGGCAGATGCAGATCTACGGTCGCGCCATGGCGCAGATTCCGCTGGCGCCGGCGAAGAAAGCCTTCAGTTCCGCCGATGAATTCGTCAACACCATGCTGCCGATGGCCAAGGAAGCGGCCGACCGTATCGGCGTCGATCCGCGTTATCTGGTGGCGCAGGCGGCACTGGAAACCGGTTGGGGCAAATCGGTCATGCGCGCCCAGGATGGCAGCAGCAGCCACAACCTGTTCGGCATCAAGGCGAGCAGTAACTGGAAGGGCGATTCGGCCCGGGCGATCACCAGCGAGTTCCGCGATGGCGCGATGGTCAAGGAGACGGCCGAGTTCCGTTCCTACGCCTCGTACAAGGACAGCTTCCACGATCTGGTGACTTTGCTGCAGAGCAATAATCGCTATCAAGATGTCGTGAAGTCTGCCGATAACCCAGAACAGTTTGTACGCGAGTTGCAAAAGGCCGGTTACGCAACCGACCCGAACTACGCCAGCAAGATTTCGCAGATAGCCAAGCAGATGAACAGTTTCCAAAACTACGCTGCGGCGGGTGTATCCACCACGCCTTTATAAGGCACAAGGTATAAGGTCTGAACCATGAGTTTGCTCAATATCGGGATGTCGGGACTGTCGGCCAGCCAGTCCTCTCTGGCTACGACAGGCAACAACATTGCCAACGTCGACACCGCCGGTTATTCACGCCAGCAAACCGTGCAGGGCACCAAATCCTCGCAGCAGTACGGCACCGTGTTCATCGGCACGGGCACCACCCTGGCCGACGTGCGCCGGGTGTACAACTCGTACCTGGAAAGCCAACTGCACACGGCAACTTCGCTCGACAGCGAATCTGCCGCGTTTCTGGCTCAGGCCACACCGCTGGACTCGATGCTGTCGGACACCAACACCGGCCTGACCGGCGTGCTGCAGAAATTCTTCACCACGATGCAGGGCGTTTCGACCTCGGCGACCGATGACACTTCCCGTCAATCGGTGCTGACCGGCGCACAGGCGCTGACCAGTCGCTTCAACACCATCGCCAAGCAGCTCAACGACCAGAACACCACCATCAACGGCAGCCTTGGCGACATGGCAGCTCAGGTGAACAAGCTGGCCACCTCGATCGCCAACCTGAACCAGAAGATTGGCGAGATCTCCACCAGCGGTGGTGCGCCGAACGATCTGCTGGACAGCCGTAACGAAGCCGTACGTCAGTTGTCCGAGTTGACCGGCGCGCAGGTCGTCGAGCGTGGTACCAGTTTTGACGTGTATATCGGCAGCGGCCAGCCGCTGGTCATCGGTAACACCACCAACACGCTGAGCACCGTGCCGCTCAAGGATGATCCATCGCGCATGGGCATCCAGATGGATCGCGGTTCGAGCACCATCGACATTACCTCGGCGATGAGCGGTGGCGAAATCGGTGGCCTGCTGACCTATCGCAAAGAAGTCCTCGATCCATCGCTCAACGAGCTGGGCCGCGTAGCGCTGGTGATCGCTGATCAGGTCAACAGCCAGCAAGCCCAGGGCATCGACAAGAACGGTGACTTCGGCGCTGCGATTTTCAACAACATCAACAGTGCCGCGCTGGTCAGTTCGCGCAGCATCGCGCAGTCGGGCAACAGCACCGGTTCGGGTAACCTCGATGTCACCATCAAGGACACCGGCAAGCTGACCACCAGCGATTATCAAGTGACGTTCACCAGCGCCACTGACTACACCGTCAAGCGCTCCGACGGCACCGACCTGGGTGCCTTCAGCACCACGACCAATCCGCCACCAGTGATCGACGGTTTCACCCTCGCTCTCAAGGGTGGTGCGTTGAGCGCCGGTGACAGCTTCAAAATCACCCCGACCCGCAATGCGGCCGCGAGCATCCAGACGGTGCTCACCGATCCGAAGAAAATCGCCGCGGCCGGTCCGTTGACCGGTGTGGCCAGCGCCAACGGTCTGGGCACTTTCACCCAGCCGACGCTCACCAGCAAGATCGATATCTACAACCCGACTGCCCAGGCTGACATGCAGGCGGCGCTGAAGAACTCGACGCCGGTCAAACTGGTGTTCGGTGCGGTTACCGGGGGCAGCCAGTCCTACACTTTTGTGGATGCCAAGGGCGGCCTCATCAGCAGCGGCACTATCGTTCCCGGTCAATCGAACACGCTGGAACTTAAGGTCGGTATCGTCGATGCCAGCGGCAACCCGGTGCTGGACACCAGCGTTACGCCGAACGTGCAGAAAACCTTCTCCGTACAGACCACCGTTGGCGGCACGCCGAAGTCGGGCGAAACCTTCACCATGAACCTGACCGGTGCGGCGTCTTCGGACAACCGCAACGCGCAATCGCTGGTCGCCCTGCAAACCAAGCAGACCATCGACACCGGTTCGGCCAGCAAGGGCATCAGCCTGACTGACGGCTACAACAAGCTGGTGACCAACGTCGGCACCAAGACCGCTCAAGGCAAGTCTGACAGCGCCGCCACCACAGCGATTCTGGACAACGCCAAAGGCGCCCGCGATTCGCTGTCCGGGGTCAACCTGGATGAAGAAACCGGCAATCTGGTCAAATATCAGCAGTACTACACAGCGTCTTCGCAGATCATCAAAGCTGCGCAGGAAACTTTCGCCACGCTGATCAACAGCCTTTAAGGAGTCGTAATTCATGCGCATTTCCACCGCCCAGTATTACGGCACGCAAGCGTCGGACTATCAGCGTAACTTCAACAAGGCTGTTGCCAGCGCCAGCGAGGCGAGCAGCCTGCAGCGCATTACCAATGCGTCCGATGATCCGATCGGTGCCGGGCGTTTGCTGCAATTGGGTCAGCAGGCGGCGATGCTGGATCAGTACAAGACCAACGTTGATACCACCAAAAGTGCGTTGACCGTGCAGGAGTCCACGCTGGAGTCCATCACTACCGCATTGGCGCGCGCCAAGGAACTTGCCCTGGCGGCCAACAACGGCACGGCCACCGACAAGGACCGCCAGGCTTACGCATCGGAGCTGGGCCAGATCCAGCAACAAGTGCTGGGCCTGATGAACTCCAAGGATGCCGGCGGCAATTACCTGTTCTCCGGTTCGAAAACCGATACCGCACCGTACTCGCAGAATGCCGACGGCACCTACACCTACAACGGTGACCAGACCACGATCAATCTGGGCATCGGCGACGGTATGACGGTTGGCACCAACACCACCGGTTGGGCCGCTTTCCAGCAGACCATCAATACCGCGCGCACCAACGTCACCATGACGGCGCCGGCCGTGGACGACGGCCGCGTTGTGCTGTCCAACGGTACGGTCGGCACTGCCGCCACCTATGATTCCAAATTCACTGCCGGCCAGCCTTACACCGTCAGCTTCCTCAGCAGCACCCAGTTGAAAATCACTGATGCCCTGGGCAATGACGTGACCGCTGAAGCGAGCCAGAACGGTCTGGTCAGCAACAGCAGCGGCGCCAACCAGACGGTGAGCTTCCGTGGCGTCGACATGAAGTTGAATATCAACTTGAAGACCGGCGACACCAACCCGGACGCGGTGATTGCCGGCCACAGCTTCCAGTTGTCGACCGCGCCGGACTCGTTCACCACGACGCGCAGCCCGGGCAACCCGTCGACCGCGGTGATCACTGGCTCCAGCATTACCGACCAGGCGGCCTACACCGCGGCATTCCCGCAGGGCGGCGCCGTCCTCAAGTTCACCAGCGCCACCGCCTTCGATCTGTACGCAGCGCCGGTCACTGCCGACAGCAAACCCGTGTCCTCAGGCACTATCGTGGGTAACAACGCTACCGCGGCGGGCGTCACGTTCGCACTGGGCGCTGCCCCGGCTGCCGGTGATCAGTTTTCGATCCAGCCGAACGACCACCAGACCCAGAACGTGCTCGACACCCTGGGCCAGATGATCACGGCGTTGAACACTCCGATCGATGGTGATCCGGTGGCCAAGCAGAAATTCCAGGGCGCGATGGAGGCGGGTATCGGCAACATCGATGCGGCCAACAATCAAATCGGCAACGCAGTCACCGAGATCGGTGCCCGTGGGCAGGCTCTGGATATGCAAGCCATCACCAATGACAGCCTGAGCACCGCGAACACCACCACCCAAGGTTCGATCCGTGATTCGGATCCGGCCGAAGTGATGACTCGTCTGACCCTGCAGCAAACCATGTTGCAAGCCTCGCAACTGGCGTTCAGCAAGATCAGCCAGTTGGGTCTGTTCAACAAGATCTGACCGTCAGCGGGCGTGTAAGCGCCCGTTTGGCCTGCCCCTCAGTTATGTTTTTTAGCGGTTTCAAGGGCTCGCTTTTCCGAGCGGGCTCGTACCGCCTGTGAGCCCGCCGTGAATTCACTTCCTCTTGTCAGCCTCGTTATTCCCGCCTTCAATCCGCGCTTCTTCGAGCGGACGCTGAACAGCGCCGTCAGCCAGAATTACGCCAATCTTGAAATCATCGTATGCGATGACAATCGTGGCCACGAGATCGAAGACATCGTTACGCAGGTGACAGAGCAGACCGGGTTTGCAGTGCGTTACGTGCGCAACTCACGAACGCTGGGCCTGGTTGGTAACCTGAAGGCCTGCCTTGAGCAAGCCCGGGGCGAGTTCATCAAATTCCTGTGTGACGATGACCTGCTGTATTCGGCCTGTATCGAACAGCAAGCCCATGAGATGCAGCGCGAAGAAGTCAGTCTGGTGGTCGCGCAACGGTTGCTGTGGGATGCCAACGACATCATCCTGCCCGCACGTCTGGAAAACAGCTCGTTGTCGCCGGCCAGTGGCTTGCTCAAAGGCGACGACGTACTAAGCATCTTCGAAAAATTTCCAGTCAACGTGCTCGGCGGTTTCAGCAGCGCAATGTTCCGGCGCGCTGACGTCGCCGAACTGCTGCCGGCCCTGACCGAGGATGGAGCCTGCTTCGTCGCGACCCTGGATTTTGCCTTGTATGTCTGCCTGCTGCGGCGCGGCAACCTGGTGGTTTCCAACAATGTGCTGAGTGCCGAACGACTTTACCCTGAGCGTCTGAGCGCGCAGCAACCGATGAAAGACGCGGCGGAGATCGAGCGCGAGTGGATCTCGCAAATGCTCAAGGTCCGCAGCGGAGAGTCGGCGCCGGCGCCGGGATGGGTGCGCTATGTGCAATTGACCAAGGCCGACGAGACACCTCGGGTCTGGGAAGAACTGCCGCTGAGCCGTACCCTGGGTTCCAAGCAGAGCCGTCAGGAGTTGGGGGTCGGTGTCGACAGCTTCAGTTTCGGCGAACTCTATGCGCAGTGGCTGGCGTGTCGGGTGCTGACCGCGGCACAGCGCAAATGGCTGCCGGAAACCCTCGCCGGCTGGTCGCATCAGCCGCGCATCGTGCCGATCATCATTGATGGGCAAGGCAGCCGCGATGGTCTGGAACGTACGCTTGATGCGCTCGCCGCTCAGGATTATCCGCCGGAGCTGGTGCTAGTGCTGTCCACGGCTTGCAGCGAAGCGAAGCTGGACGGTCGGGTGTTCCACATGCCGTTGCAGGGTGACGGCCTGGAGCAGATCAACGCTCTGCTGCCGCAACTGGAAGGCGCCGACTGGTTTTATCTGCTGCAGCCAGGTGACTGCCCGGTGGCACCAGCGTTGCTGGTGATGGCTGATCGCATTGCACACACCAGCGCGCTGACGTGCCTGTACAGCGACGAAGGCAGCCTGCGCGATGGCGAGTCGGCAGAGCCTGCGTTCAAACCTGATTTCAACCTTGATCTCATGCGCAGTTATCCCTACGTCGGGCGTGCCTTGGCATTCCAGCGCGAACGGTTTCTGGCCCTTGGCGGTTTTACCTCGACGTTCGCCGAACTGGCGCCCCACGATGTGCTGTGGCGCATGGTTGAAAGCGATGGCCTGCAAGTCGTCGGGCACATTGCTGAAGTGCTGCTGGAGTCGAAATACGACCTGTCGCAATGGCTTATCAATCCCGGCGTCGTCGAGCAAAGTCCGCGAATCCTCGAAGCGCATCTGCAACGCCTTGGCATCGCTCATGAAGTCCGTGTCGGTAATAGCGGGCTGCTCAATCGTGTCGACTATCACCATGCCCGGCGCCCGCTGGTGTCGGTGGTCATTGTCACGCAGGACCAGACCGCCGCGTTGCAGCGCTGCGTCGAGACCCTGCTGGAAAAGACTGCCTACACCGAGTACGAATTGCTCTTGGTCGACAACGGCAGCGAAAGCGCCGAAGCGCTGGCGTGGCTGGACGGTATGGCGCAAATGGGCAGCGAGCGGATGCGTGTGCTGAGCTACCCGCAAAAGGGCAATGCGGCAGCGGTGCACAACTTTGCCGTCGGCCAGGCGCGCGGTGAGTATGTGCTGATGCTCAATGCCTTTGCGGTAATCACCCAGAGCGATTGGCTCGACGAACTGCTCAATCATGCGCAACGACCGGAGGTCGGGGTGGTCGGCGCCAAGCTGTTCAACCCGGACGGTGGCGTGCTGCACGCGGGTCTGATTCTTGGCTTGAACGGGCCGGTCGGGTTGCCGTTCTATGGCCAGCCGATGCAGTCGGAAGGGTATATGCACCGCCTGCAAGCGGTGCATGACCTGAGTGCCGTCGGCGGTGATTGCCTGATGATTCGCCGGTCGGTGTACGAAGCGGTCGGCGGGCTGGACGAGCAGGACCTCAAGCAAACGCTCAATGTCGTCGATCTGTGTCTGCGTGTTGGCCGTGACGGTTATCTGGTGGTGCTCAACCCTCATGCGGTGCTGGCCGTGGGGGCACGGCCAAGTGCAATGGCAACGCCTGAGGAAGAAGCGCAGCACACCGAGGAGAGGGAGACGTTTTACCAGCGCTGGCTGCCGCTCGTGGCGCGCGATCCGGCCTACAACGTCAACCTGACGTTGCAGGGCGTGGGCGCCACCAACTTCAGTCTGGAGCCTGGCCTGCGCACCGGTTGGAGTGCGTTCTCCAAGGCACAGCTGCCCAATCTGCTGGTGGTGCCGATCAACGCTTCAGCCATCGGCCATTACCGCATGAGCCAGCCGATGATCGAGCTGGAAGCGGCCAATCGGGCAGAAGGGCGCATTTGCTACGGCTTGCCGTCGATCATCGATATCGAACGTCAGTCGCCTGATGTGATCGTTCTGCAAGGGCGCTACTCGGAGCACGCCATCGATGAAATCCCACCGTTGAAAAAGTACTTCAACGCTCGACGGATCTTCGAACTCGACGACTACGTCATTGATGTTCCCCACCGCAATGCGCACATCCGTAATATGCCGAGCAAGCAGGACATGGAGCGTATGGTGCGGCGTGCCATCGGGCTGTGTGATCGCGCGGTCGTATCCACCGCGCCGCTGGCCAACGTGCTGTCGGACATGCACCACGACATTCGTGTCGTCCCTAACATGTTGGCCAAGGACTTGTGGGGCCACCTGCGCAGCCAGCGTCGGACCTCGAAGAAACCGCGGGTCGGTTGGGGCGGCGGCACCAGTCACCACGGTGATCTGGCAGTGATCGCCGAGGTTGTTCGTGAACTGGCCAATGAAGTCGACTGGGTATTTTTCGGCATGTGCCCGGATGATCTGCGGCCGTACATGCATGAGTTCCATGGCGTCATCGGCCTGGACGTGTACCCGGCGAAACTGGCCAGCCTCAACCTCGATCTCGCGTTGGCGCCGCTGGAATTCCATATCTTCAACGACTGCAAGAGCAACTTGCGGCTGCTGGAATACGGCGCCTGCGGTTACCCGGTGATCTGCACCGACACCGAGGCCTATCGCGGTTACTTGCCGTGCACGCGGATCAAGACCAACAGCACGGATGAATGGCTGCAAGCGATCCGCATGCACCTGGCGGATCCGGATGCCAGTTATCGCATGGGTGATGAATTGCGTGAGGTGGTGCTGCGCGATTACGTGTTGCGCGGCGATAACCTGCGCTACTGGGAATACGGCTGGCTGGCCGATTGATCGAGCCAGGCGTGATCTGAAAAAAACAGGCGACTTTTATAGTCACCTGTTTTTTTTTGCTTCTGAAAATCGTCTTTGCACCAGTTTCGATACAAATTTTTGCCGACGCTCAAGCTTCGCGTCTTTGCAGTCGATACCTCTTTATTCGTTTACTCATCCGGCAGGGATTGCACGCTTGAACGGTCTCTCTCTGCCGACAGAACCGCTTTCAACAACAACGCAAGGAAGACGCAAATGTCAGTAGTGAATGGAACGAGTGAAGCGGATGTCCTCTTGGGCACCGACGATAATGACGAACTCTATGGACTGGAGTCGGATGATGTACTGATCGGCAGTGCAGGTTCTGATGTGCTGGATGGCGGAGAAGGGTTCGACACGGCGACCTATTACGCGATGTCGTCGGGTGTCAGTGTCGAGTTCGGCAAAGATGCCACGACTGTCGCAGGGGCTGAAGGCAAGGTCGACACCCTCATCGGTGTCGAGAAAGTCTTCGGTACGTTCCACAACGATACGTTTACCAGTTCGGTCGGCGGTGTGACGTTCGAGGGTAGCGTCGGGGATGATCTGTACATCGTCGACAGTGAGGGTGTGACAATTGTCGAGGAAGACAACGGGGGTTTTGACGAACTGCGCACCAGCCTCAACACCCTCAAGATGGACCCGTTCATTGAAAAGCTGACGTTCACCGGCACCGGCGATTTCAAGGCTTACGGCAATGCCAGTGACAACGAAATCATTGGCGGTGCCGGTAACGACTGGCTGTGGGGCGGGGATGGTGCCGATCACTTCGTTGGTGGTGATGGCTACGATACGGTCAGCTACAGCGACAGCCTTGAGGGCGTGAGAGTCGAAGACTTCGCCAACTTTGACGGGCTGACCATTGCCTACGGTGACACCTTCACCGGCATTGAAGCGTTGCAGGGTTCGGGCTTCGATGATGTGATTTATCGTCACAAAGACTTTATGAGCATCGATGGTAGTGACGGCCATGACACCGTGAGTTATCGCTACGCTTTCGATCCGGTCAATGTTTTGATCGGCGGCGGTGTCAATGCGGCGGGCGACACACTGATGAATGTGGAAGAGGTTATTGGTTCCACCGATGCCGACCACTTCACCGTGAACACCAGTGGTGTGGTCGTCGCTGGCGGTGGCGGTGACGATGTCTACACGATCAACAGCGCCGGCGTGACCATCGAGGAAATCGAAGGCTACATGGGCGGTACCGATCACGTGTTCACCAGCCTGTCCGAGTTGAGACTGAGTGCGTTCGTTGAAAACCTGACCTATACCGGCAGCGCTGACTTCGTTGGCTACGGCAATGACGAGAACAACACCATCGTCGCCGGCGCCGGCAATGATGTGCTGTTGGGCGGTGCGGGTGCCGATAACTTTGAGGGTGGCGCTGGTATCGATATCGTCAGCTATGACGACAGTAGCGAAGGCTTGAGCGCTTCGCTGAAATGGGGCGTGCAGAGTGGTATTGCGTTCCACGATGTTTACATCGATATCGAAGGCTTGCGTGGTAGCCAGTTCAATGACGTTCTTGAGGGCGACTGGGGCGATAACATTCTTGAAGGCGGCGCGGGCGACGACCAGATTCAGGGTGGCGATGGCAACGATCACCTCTATGGTGGCCTGGCCTCCGGTCTCGATGTCGCCGGTCAGTCCGACAGCCTGTCGGGTGGCGCCGGTGATGACGTTATCGTTGGTGCGGTCAATGATCTGTTCACCTGGGCCAGTGGTGACGATGGCAATGACAGCATCACGCTGGGGCGAGGTTTTGCTTTCGGCGGCGAGGGTAATGACGTGCTCACCGGCACTGGCAGCGACTACATGCTGCAGGGCGATGGGGGGAATGATGTGTTGATTCTTAACCTTGCCGGTCAGTCGAATTCCGGAGGCAGTGCGTATGGCGGTCAGGGCGATGACACCTACGTGGTCAACACCACCGGGCTGGTGACGATTCAGGATGAGGGCTGGGATCTGAACGACACCCTGATCCTCAACACGATCGCCAATGCCAGCCAGTTGAACGTCACCCGCATCGGTGATGACGCTTATCTGCACAGTGCCAATGACGGCAGCACTGGTGTGCCGGACAACGGCGTGAAACTGGCGGGCTGGTACGCCGGGTTCAACAACATCGAGCACCTTCAGACTGCCGATGGTCAGGTTTTTGAGGTGCCGGTTAGTGGTGATGGGTTTGCCATGTTTGGGTAGTCGTTTGCATTGTTGATCTGGCTTGTGGAACGGGATGAATCTTTGGGTTCATCCCTTTTTTTGTCTGGGGCTTGGCGGCCTTTGGGCTGACCATGCTCTTGGGGGTTTGGGGGTGTATCCGTTGCTGTGGGTGTTGCTGATCAGGGTTCCGCCCTTACGGCGGGTCACTTTTTCCAGACGCCGAAAAAGTAACCAAAAAGGCTTGCTCCTGCGTGCGGCCCGCTCGCTGGGGCTCGGGGTTCCTTCGCTCCGGGATCGATCCGGGCGCAGCGCCTACGGTTTGCTTCGCTGCACCTCCTCTCGCTGTGTTTGGCTGCGCCAAACGGTCGCTGCGCTCCCACGCCCGGATCAATCCCTCCACTCAGCCTTCCGACGTCGCCCGTGGATCAAGATCAAGAGCAGGCGAGCTGACACTCGGCCTATTGAGTGGTGAGGAGCGCGGCGTGATCGGCTTTGGGTTTGTGGTGGATTTGCCCTTGCCCCAGCCCTCTCCCGGAGGTCGAGGAGCCGATTTTTGGGCTTTTCAACGCTTGAGTTCGACTCGGTATCGCACGTCGGCGTACTTCTCCCGAACTCCTCGGTCAGTCCCCTCTCCCTTTGGGAGAGGGTTAGGGTGAGGGGCTTGTGGAGCTGGCGCGTTTCCTGCAAGTCCCCTTTAAATCGCCATAAAACGAGCGCTCGCGGTCACTCCAGCGGCGCACGGATCGGCAAAAGGTTTAGCCAGAAGGCCCGCAAAGCTCAAGAAAGCGGCGCGCAGCCCGGTGAAGAACAAGAGGGGAGACGATGAAGGCAGTTATTTTGGCGGGTGGCCTCGGCACGCGCATCAGTGAAGAGTCGCACCTCAAGCCCAAGCCGATGATCGAGATCGGCGGCAAGCCAATTCTCTGGCACATCATGAAGCAGTATTCCGCCCACGGGATTCATGACTTCGTGATCTGCCTCGGCTACAAGGGCTATGCGATCAAGGACTTCTTCGCCAACTACTTCCTGCACACCTCCGACGTCACCTTCAACATGCGCGAGAACCGCATGGATGTGCACCAGAATTACAGCGAGCCGTGGAGCGTCACGCTCATCGACACCGGTGAGGAAACCATGACCGGTGGCCGGCTGCTGCGGGCCGGCCGTTATCTGAAAGATGAAGAGGCGTTCTGCTTCACCTACGGCGATGGCGTTTCCGACATCAACATCGCTCAGCTTGTGGATTACCACAAAGCCCACGGTCGTCTGGCGACCGTCACCGCTGTGCAACCGCCGGGTCGTTACGGCGCGCTTGAGCGTCAAGGCGATCAAGTGCTGGGCTTTACCGAAAAACCTCGCGGTGACGGTGGCTGGATCAACGGTGGCTTCTTCGTGCTCTCGCCAAAAGTGCTGCCGTACATCGCCGATGACGCTACCACTTGGGAAGCCGAGCCGCTGGCGCGTCTGGCGGCCGACGAACAGTTGAAAGCCTTTGAGCACGAAGGCTTCTGGCACCCGATGGACACCTTGCGCGACAAGAACCATCTCGAAGCCCTGTGGCAGAGCGGGGAGGCCCCATGGAAGCAATGGGCCTGAGTGCGGATTTCTGGCGCGGCAAACGCGTTCTCGTCACCGGACATACCGGTTTCAAAGGCAGTTGGCTGACCCTGTGGCTGCAAAGCCTCGGCGCGCAAGTCAGCGGCTTTTCCCTTGAGCCGTCGACCGAGCCGAGCCTGTTCGAGCTGGCGCGGGTGCACGAAGGCATCAACGATCAGCGCGGTGATTTGCGTGATCTGGGCGCCTTGCTGGAAATCATCGCCGAAACCGAGCCGGAGATCGTGCTGCACCTGGCCGCTCAGCCGCTGGTGCGCGAAGGCTATCGCGATCCGCTCGGCACTTACTCCAGCAACGTCATGGGCACGCTGAACCTGCTCGAAGCGATTCGTCAGGTCGGTTGCGTGCGCGCCTGTGTGCTGGTGACCACCGACAAGGTCTACGCCAACAAGGAATGGCTCTGGCCGTACCGCGAAGACGAAGCCCTCGGTGGCCACGATCCTTACAGCAGCAGCAAGGCCTGCTGTGAACTGCTCGCGCAATCCTATGCCGCGTCGTTCTTCCCGGCCGACAAGTACGCTGAACACGGTCTGGCCTTGGCCACTGCGCGTGCCGGTAACGTCCTCGGCGGCGGTGATTTTGCCCCTGAGCGACTGATTCCCGACGTGCTCAAAGCCTGGACGGCCGACGAGCCGGTGACCCTGCGCTATCCGCAAGCCGTACGTCCGTGGCAGCACGCGCTGGAGCCGTTGGCCGGTTACCTGCAACTGGCCGCCGGCCTCTACGAACAAGGGCCGGAATATGCCGGGGCGTGGAACTTCGGCCCGGGCGAAGCGGACATGTGCAGCGTTGGCGAAGTCGTCGAATTGCTCGCCAGCCGCTGGCCGCAGGCGCGCGGTTTGCGCATCGAGAAAAGCGAACTGCACGAGGCCGGCCTGCTGCGTCTGGACAGCAGCCGCGCCCGCCAGGTACTCGGCTGGCAGCCGCGCTGGACCTTGCAGCAGTGCCTGACCCAGACCCTCGACTGGCACCTGGCGTGGCAGAACGGCGATGACATGCGCAGCGTCACCCTCGGCCAATTGAACCTGTATCGAGGCGCGCTGTGAGTGAGTTTTCTCTGAAAGCGTTGCCGCTGGCCGGATTGTTCAGCGTCCAGCACAAACGTTTCGAAGATCAGCGCGGGCACTTCGCACGGCTGTTTTGCGAAGGCAGCCTGAGTGCGTTCGGCAGTGAATTCCATATCCGTCAGATCAACCATTCCTGCACCCGCGAGAAGGGCAGTGTGCGCGGTCTGCATTATCAGAATGGCAACGCCCCGGAAGCCAAACTGATCACCTGCCTTCGCGGTGAAGTGTGGGACGTGGCGGTGGACCTGCGTCCGGATTCCGAAACGTTTCTGCACTGGCACGCCGAGCATCTGAAGGCCGGTGATGGCCGCAGCTTGTTAATCCCGGCTGGCTTCGCCCACGGTTTCCAGACCCTGACTGAAGACGCCGAATTGCTCTATCTGCACAGCGCCGATTACGCGCCGGAGCACGAGGGCGGTCTGTCGGTGAACGATCCACGGCTGGCGATTGCCTGGCCGTTGCCTGTCAATAATTTGTCAGCGCGCGATTCCAGCCATCCCGCGCTCGATCAACACTTTGCTGGAGTGCGTCTATGAACTGCCGTGGGTGCGCCGCACCGCTGAGCCTGCCGCTGATCGACCTCGGCACCTCGCCGCCGTCCAACGCCTATGTGCACGCCGATCGCCTGGAACAGGCCGAGCAGTGGGTCCCGTTGAAGGTCGCGGTGTGCCAGCAATGCTGGCTGGTGCAGACCGAGGATTACACCAGCGCCGATAGCCTGTTCGACGCCGAGTACGCTTACTTCAGTTCGTTCTCTAGCACCTGGCTGGCCCATGCCGAACGCTATGTCGCCGAGATGGTCGAGCGCTTCGGCCTGACCGCCGATAGCCGTGTGGTGGAAGTCGCCGCCAACGATGGTTACCTGTTGCAATACGTGGCGGGCCGGGGCATTCCGTGCCTCGGTGTTGAACCAACGCGCAGCACCGCGCAAGCGGCTCGGGAAAAAGGCCTCGAAATTCGTGAACTGTTCTTCGGTCGTGAGACTGCTGCGCAGTTGCAAGCCGAAGGCTGGGGCGCCGACCTGATGGCGGCCAACAACGTGCTCGCGCATGTGCCGGATATCAACGATTTCCTCGGCGGCTTCGCGACGCTGCTCAAGCCAACCGGCGTGGCCACCTTCGAATTCCCGCAACTGCTGACGCTGATGGCGGGCGCGCAGTTCGACACGCTCTATCACGAGCACTATTCCTATCTGTCGCTGACCGCCGTGCAGACCCTGTGCGAGCGCAATGGTCTGGAAGTGTTCGACGTCAGCCAACTGACCACCCACGGCGGTTCGCTGCGCGTGTTCGTGCAGCGCAAGGACGGCCAGCGCCGAGCGGTTCAACCTGCGGTGCAACAACAGTTGCAAGCCGAACTGGATGCCGGGGTGAAAACCGCTGAGTACTACGCCACCCTCGCGCCTGCCGCTGAACGCATCAAGCATGAACTGTTGCGTTTCCTGTTGCAGGCCAAGGCTGACGGTAAACGTGTGGTCGGTTATGGCGCGGCGGCCAAAGGCAACACCTTGCTCAATTACGCCGGGGTCAAACCGGACCTGCTGGCCTGGGTCGCCGATGCCAATCCGCACAAGCAGGGCAAGTTCCTGCCGGGTAGCCGCATTCCGATTGTGGCGCCGGCGCAGATTGATCTCGAAAGACCGGATTACGTGCTGGTGCTGCCGTGGAACCTGCTGCACGAAGTCAGCCAGCAACTGGCGCAAGTGCGTCAGTGGGACGGCCGCTTCGTGATCGCCGTGCCTGAGTTGAAAGTGCTGTGAAGGTTCTGGTCACTGGCGCCACAGGGTTTGTCGGTCGGCATCTGGTCGCAGCATTGCTTGCACGCGGCTGCGATGTTCGCGCCGTGGCGCGCAACGCAGAAACCGCGCAAGGCATGCCGTGGATCAAGGACGTCGAGTTCGTCAGCGCGGATATTCACGCCGCCGATCTCGATGTCGCTGCATTGATCGCAGGTGTCGATGCACTGGCGCATCTGGCCTGGCCAGGCTTGCCGAACTATCGCGCGCTGTTTCATTTCGAGCACAACCTGATGGCCGATTACCGCTTTATCAAAAGCGCGGTCGAGGCGGGCGTGCAGCAGGTGCTGGTCACCGGCACCTGTTTTGAATACGGCATGCAGAGCGGGCCACTCAGCGAAAGCACCGAGCCTCAGCCGAGCAATCCTTACGGTCTGGCCAAGCACACGCTGCACCTGTTTTTGCAAAATCTGCAGCAGGAGCATCCGTTTACTTTGCAGTGGACGCGCCTGTTCTATCTGCATGGCGAAGGGCAAAACCCCAACAGTCTGTTGGCCGCACTGGACCGGGCGATCGATGCCGGTGAAGCGTCGTTCAACATGTCCGCCGGTGAGCAGTTGCGCGATTTTCTGCCGATTGAACGCGCTGCCGGTTACCTCGCCGCGATCCTGCAAAAAACCGACTTCAACGGCGTGATCAATTGCGCCAGCGGCCAACCGGTGTCCGTGCGTGCGTTGGTCGAACAACGCCTGCGCGAACGCGACGTGTCGCTGCATCTGAACCTCGGCCACTACCCATACCCAACCCACGAACCGCTGGCGTTCTGGGCGGTGAGCGAGCGTTTGCAACAGTTACTGGGAGAGCCGCAATGAAGCACGAGTTGTACCGGGTCACCGACCTGCCGGTGCTGCAGAACCGCACCTTTGCCGATGCCGCATCGGCACAGGCCTCGGCCAGTGCCGACATGCTGTTGGTGCAGGACGAGCGCAGCGGTTTGATCTACAACGCCGCGTTCGACGCCGACAAGCTCAGCTACGACGCCGATTACCAGAACGAGCAGGCGCATTCCGGCCAGTTCCAGAAGCATTTGAGTGACGTCGAAGGCATCATCGCCAAGCACTTCAAGGGTCAGGAACTGATCGAAGTCGGCTGCGGCAAGGGCTACTTTCTTGAGTTGCTCAAGGGCCTCGGTTATGCGATCACCGGCATCGATCCGGCTTACGAAGGCGAAAACGCCGACGTGATCAAGGCGCCGTTCAACCGTGGTCTCGGGCTCGCCGCAGACGCCATCGTGCTGCGCCATGTGCTGGAACATATTCAGGATCCGGTGAGCTTCCTCGCCGAAATCGCCAATGCCAATCAGGGCGGGCAGATCTACATCGAAGTGCCGTGCTTCGACTGGATTCTCGAGCACAAAGCCTGGTTCGACCTGTTCTACGAACACGTCAATTATTTCCGCCTCGATGACCTGCGGCGGATGTTCGGCACGGTGCACGAAGCCGGGCACCTGTTCGGTGGCCAATATCTGTACATCGTCGCTGACCTTGCGACGTTGCGCCTGACCCCGGAACAACCGGTGCCGCGCCTGACGCTGCCTGACGGTTTCACCGCCAGCCTTGATCGCGCCGTGCAGATCATTCAGTCCGCCCCCGAGCAGGGGTCCGCGATCTGGGGCGCCTCGTCCAAAGGCGTGATCTATTCGCTGTTCCTGCAACGCGCAGGTGTCGCAGTGGATCGCGTGGTGGATATCAACCCGGCCAAGCAGGGGCGTTATCTGCCGCTGAGCGGTGCCCGCGTTTCTTCACCGCAAGAGGCGATGGACGCGTTGCCCGAAAGCGCCAACCTGTTTGTGATGAATTCCAATTACCTCGAAGAGATCAAGCGGATGACCGGTGGACGCTACGTCTATCACGCCGTCGACAGCGCTTCGTTTCAGTGACCCTTGAGATTATTAAAATGACCGACAACAGCATCAACCAAGCCTTCGAAGCCGAGTGCCGGGAACAGATTGCCCAGCAGGGTGACGACCAGAAACTCACCGGTCTGGCCCGCGATTTCTTCAATGAATCGGCCAAGCACAAATACAGCTACCACTTCTCGTGGATGGGCCGTCCGATCATCCAGTTGCCACAAGACATGATGGCCATGCAGGAGATCATCTGGCAGGTCAAACCGGATCTGGTCATCGAGTGCGGCATCGCCCACGGCGGTTCGATCATCTACTACGCCTCTTTGCTGGAGCTGCAAGGCCACGGCGAAGTGCTGGGCATCGACCTCGACATTCGCCCGCACAACCGCGAGGCGATCGAAAGCCACCCGATGGCCAAGCGCATCAAGATGATCGAAGGTTCGAGCATCGACGCCGGCATTGCCGCCCAGGTGCAGGCTGCGGCCAAAGGCAAGAAAGTCATTCTGGTGCTCGACTCCAACCACACCCACGATCACGTCCTCGAAGAGCTGCGTCTGTACGCTCCACTGGTGTCGGTCGACAGCTACTGCGTGGTCATGGACACCGTGGTTGAAGACATGCCGGCCGATTTCTTCCCGGATCGTCCATGGGGCCCGGGCGACAACCCGAAAACCGCTGTGTGGAAATACCTGGAAGAGAATCAGGATTTCGAGATCGACCAGCAGTTGCAGAACAAGCTGCTGATCACCGTGGCGCCGGACGGCTATCTGCGTCGCGTCCGTTAATTCGCAACATCCCCAAAGCGTTATCTCGGCGAGTCGCCGGTTGTGGAGAGAAGTTATGCAAGGCAAGTACAGTTCTGAACTGACGCTACCGCTCAACGATCTGTTGACGGTGGTGCTGATTACTCACAATCGGCCGGCGTTTCTGCGCCGGGCGGTGAAGTATTACAGCAGCTTGCCCTGCAGAATCATGGTGCTCGATTCGACACTCGAACGACCTGAAGGCGACTTCTGCGCCGTCGATTACCACCATGTCCCGCAGTTCGCCTACTGGGGCATGCAGGCCAAACTGGCCTATGGTGTCGAGCATCTGACCACGCCATACATGGTGCTGGCGGCCGACGACGACTTCATCCTGCACGATTCACTGGCAGAGTCCGTCGGCTTCCTGCATGCCAACCCTGACTACGGCATGTGCCACGGCTATTGCCTGATGTACCTGTCACTGGCTCATGGCGTGAACTACTACCGCCGCGACAAGAAAGTCCAGGAAGACTATGCGTCCGAGCGCGCGCAGGATCGTGTCCTCGATTACATGAGCCAGTACATCCCGCCGTTCTACGCGGTAACCCGTACTGACTTGATGAAAAGCTGGCATTCGGCGTTGCCGCCGGGGACCAATTTCCAGTGGCAGGAAATCGGTCATGTCTACTACCTGCTGGCCAGTGCCAAGGCCCGCATCCTGCCGATTCCTTATGTGGTGCGCGAGATCAACTACGGTGTCTCCGAGCACAATACCGATGTGTATCACTCGCTGACCTACGTCGACGCCAAGTCGGTCGCCGAACGAGAGGCTTTTGCCGAGTTCCTCGTCTCACTGCCTACCGCTATCGAAGGGCTGGATATCGCGCAGGCCAAGGCCTTTGCCCTGGAAAGTTTCGAGGCGATGGCCGACAGCCTGAAGTCCGGGCGTGCGCTGACTGCCGAGCTGATTTTCGAATCGACCTGGAACCAGGCGTTGAAGGCGCCAGATCGTCGTTTTGGCCCGCTGCAGTATGTCGAAATGCCGTTTTACAACCAGGCATTCTTCGATCGTCTGGAGCAGTTCGAATTCATGTTGCACGCGCTGCCGGCCGGTCGCATGCAACTGGAAGGGCTGGAAGGCGTGTGGGCCCGTCAGGCGCACCTGTTGCAGGCGCGCAACAACGACACGCCGGAAAGTGTGGTTGACCGGTTGTGGCAGGCCCATGATCTCAACGCCTTCAACCAGGCTGTGGTCAAACGTCTGGCGGCGCAACTGGACGTTGTCGGTGACGAGAGCGCCGCGCAAGCCATGCACGAGTGGATTGCCCGTCTCGAAACGCTGACGGTCGACGATCATCAGCCGGTCTTCGGCAAAATGAAGTCCGGCCGCCTGTTGCAGTGGCTGGCGGCTCGCGCGCCGGCGATCGAACAGCTTGAGTCGATTGGCCAGCATCTGGCGACTGAAGGCGGCGGCCCGCAGTTCGGTATTTTCCTGCTCGACCTGGATAACGACATCGACAAGTTGCAGGTGTCGCTCGACAGCCTGCTCGAAGGTCACTGCAAAGCGTTCAGGATTGTCGTGTTCACCACCGGCGAAGCACCGGCGGCGACGACTGCACAAAACACGCTGCACTTTGTCCGAGTCACCCAAAGCAACTTTGTCGACAAACTCAACCAGGCCGCTCAGCAGTCGCCAAGCGATTGGTTGCTGCTGGGTGAGGCGGGTGATCAGTTCACCGCCAGCGGCCTGTTGCGCGCCAGTCTGGAATTGATGTCCGCCGAGGGGGTGCGTGCCGTCGCCACCGACGAGATCCAGCGCAAGGACAATGGCGCGCTGGTTGACGTGTTCCGCCCCGGTTTCAATCTGGATCTGCTGCAAAGCGTGCCGTCACTGATGGCGCGTCATTGGTTGATCCGTCGTGAAGTCTTGCTCGAAGCCGGCGGTTATCAGGCTGACTTCAGTAAGGCGCTGGAATTTGACCTGTTGCTGCGCATCATTGAGCAGGGTGGCCTTGACGGCCTGGCCCATCTCGACGAGCCGCTGCTGATCACTCGGGCGGCGGAGCTTGAAGAAAATGCCCATGAACGCCAGGCGTTGCTGCGTCATCTGGGCAATCGCGGCTACAAGGCCAAGGTCACATCGACGGTGCCGGGTACCTGGCAGATAGATTACCGTCACACCGAACAGCCACTGGTTTCGATCATTGTGCCGGTCATCGACGATCTAGCGGTGCTGCGTCGCTGCCTGGAAGGCGTGTTGCTCAGAACCCGTTACAGTCGTTATGAAGTGTTGCTGGCGGCAAACGCCAATCAATCGGCAGCGGTCAACGACTGGCTTGGCACGCTGCGCCACGCCAAGGTCAATGTGCTGCGTGCCGATCAGCCGCTGAGCGAAGTCGCACTGTACAACGCCGCCAGCGAGCAGGCTCAGGGTGAGTATCTGGTGCTGTTGGCCGCAGACAGTGAAGTCGTCAACCCGAACTGGATCGATTCGCTGCTCAACCACGCCCAGCGTCCGGAAGTGGGTATCGTCGGTGCCAAACTGGTCGACCGCGACGGCAAAGTCTCCCAGGCCGGCTTGATTCTAGGCTTTAACGATGGTGTGGGTTCGGCGTTCATCGGCGAAAAACACGCCGCCGGGGGCTACATGCAGCGTTTGGCTGTCGAGCAGAATTACTCGGCTGTGTCGAAGGTTTGCCTGATGGTGCGCAAAGAGCTGTTCAACGCCCTCGGCGGTCTGGATGAAGTGACGTTCGCTGACGGTTTCAGCGATGTCGACCTGTGCCTCAAGGCCGGTCAGAACGGTTTCCTCACTGTGTGGACGCCCTCGGTGCAGGTGCTGCATACCGGCGCGTTGCCAGAGGCTCCCCAAGCACTGGCGACACTGCGTGAGAAATGGAGCGGCGTCTTCGCGCAGGATCCGGCTTACAACGCCAACCTGGCCCTGACCGGCAAAGGTTTCACTCTGGGTGAAAATGCCTCGATCAACTGGGCTCAGTTGCTCGCTTAAGCGTGCCGGACAGGAATCAGCATATGTTCAACGGTAAATCAATTTTCATCTCCGGCGGCACCGGTTCGTTCGGGCGCAAATTCATCGCCCGACTGCTCGAGCAATACCAGCCCAAGCGCGTGGTGGTGTTCTCCCGTGACGAGCTGAAGCAGTATGAAATGCAGCAGACGTTCAACGCGCCGTGCATGCGTTACTTCATTGGTGATGTGCGTGACGCCGATCGTCTGCGCCAGGCCATGCGCGGCATCGACTACGTGGTGCATGCCGCGGCGTTGAAGCAAGTGCCAGCGGCGGAATACAACCCGACCGAATGCATCCGCACCAACGTCAACGGCGCGGAGAACATCATCGCCGCCGCCATCGATAACGGCGTGAAAAAAGTTGTCGCGCTGTCCACCGACAAGGCGGCCAGCCCGATCAATCTGTACGGCGCGACCAAGTTGCTTTCGGACAAATTGTTTGTCGCCGCCAACAATATTGCCGGCGAGCAGGAAACCCGTTTTGCTGTGGTGCGCTACGGCAACGTGGCCGGCTCGCGCGGTTCGGTGGTGCCGTTCTTCAGCAAGCTGATCGCCGACGGTGCTCAGGAGTTGCCGATCACCGACGAGCGCATGACGCGGTTCTGGATCACCCTCGACCACGGCGTGCAATTTGTCCTCGACAGCTTTGCGCGCATGCACGGCGGCGAAGTGTTCGTGCCGAAGATCCCGTCGATCCGCATCGTCGATCTGGCGCGCGGCATGGCTGAACATCTGCCGCACAAGCACGTCGGCATTCGACCCGGTGAAAAGCTGCATGAGTTGATGGTGCCGCTGGACGATGCGCGGATGACCCTTGAGTTCGAAGATCACTACACCATCCAGCCGTCGATTCGCTTCACCAGTGTCGATGTCGATTTCGCCGTCGACAGACTCGGTGAGCAGGGGCGTGTCGTCAGCGAAGA
Organism: Pseudomonas sp. P108; assembly: GCF_032613195.1. NCBI lineage: Bacteria > Pseudomonadati > Pseudomonadota > Gammaproteobacteria > Pseudomonadales > Pseudomonadaceae > Pseudomonas > Pseudomonas sp. P108. The sequence goes on from NZ_CP126691.1 coordinate 1,845,517, forward strand.
TTTCGAGTATCGCTCCGACACCAACCCGCATTTTCTTTCGGTCGGCCAGATCGCCGATCTGCACGCGAAGCTCTCGGTATGATTCCCTACGGTCGGCAGAGCCTCGATCAGGCAGACATCGATGCGGTCGTCGAGGTGCTGCACTCGGACTGGCTGACCCAAGGGCCGAGCATCGAGCGTTTCGAGCAGGCAATGGCCGAACGTTGCCAGGCAGACTTCGCCGTTGCGGTGTGCAACGCCACGGCGGCGCTGCACATTGCCTGTCTGGCCGCAGGCTTGGGGCCGGGTGATCGTTTGTGGACGACGCCCAATACCTTTCTTGCCTCGGCCAACTGTGGACGTTATTGCGGGGCCGAAGTTGATTTCGTCGACATCGATCCGCTGACCTGGAACCTTGATGCCTTCGCCCTCGACGCGAAACTCGATCAGGCCGAGCAGGAGGGCACTTTGCCCAAAGTGCTGGTGGCGGTGGCGTTCTCAGGGCAGAGCTGCGACATGCGCAAGATTGCCGAACTGGCCGAGCGCTACAACTTCACCGTGATCGAAGATGCGTCTCACGCGGTCGGTGCGTGCTATGCCGGACGCCCGGTGGGTTGCGGCGAGTTCGCGGCGATGACCGTGTTCAGTTTCCACCCGGTGAAGATCATCACCAGTGCCGAAGGCGGCATGGTGCTGACTAATCGCCCGCAACTGGCCGAGCGCTTGCAGCGTCTGCGCAGCCACGGCATGACCCGCGATCCGCAGCAGATGACTGAATCGAGCCACGGCCCGTGGTACTACCAGCAGATCGAGCTGGGCTTCAATTACCGGATCACCGATCTGCAAGCCGCGCTGGGCTTGTCGCAACTGGGCAAACTGGACGAATTCATCGCCCGGCGCCGCGAACTGGCCGCGCGTTATGATCGCCTGCTGACGTATTTGCCGGTGACGTTGCCCAGTCTCCAGCCGGAGGCGGATTCGGCTTGGCATCTGTATGTCATTCGCTTGCAGACGGATCGCATCAGCCGCAGCCACCGTCAGGTGTTTGAAGGCTTGCGTGCTGCCGGTGTTGGCGTGAATCTGCATTACATTCCCATGCACTTGCAGCCGTACTATCGCGACCTGGGTTTCGCCGAGGGCGATTTCCCCGAAGCCGAGCGTTATTACGCCGAGGCGATCAGCCTGCCGCTGTTTCCGCTGTTGAGCGATGAACAACAGGATTACGTGGTCGAGCAATTGCGTCGGCTGACCGAATAATTGCCGCTGAGGCAAAGGATGAGTATCTGCAATGCGTCATTTGAGTGAGCAGGAAAAGTTCTGGCAGGGCGACTTCGGTAACCAGTACGTCGAGCGCAATGTCGGCCAACCGCTGGTGGCGACGAATCTGGCGTTGTTTGCCAAAGCCCTGAGCCGTGCCGCAGGCATCGAGAGCCTGGTCGAACTGGGCACTAACGCCGGTAACAATTTGCAGGCGTTGCATCAACTGCTGCCCCGTTGCGAGCTGTTCGGCGTCGAGATCAATGACAGCGCCTGTGCTCAGGCACGGGCGTTGGACATCGCACAGATCTGGCATGGCTCGCTGTTCGATTTCCCGCGCGAGCGCCGCTACGACCTGACCCTGAGTAAAGGCGTGCTGATTCACTTGGCCCCGGAGCTGTTGCCGACCGCTTATGCGCAGTTGTACGAGCTGAGCCAGCGCTACATCCTGATCGCCGAGTATTACAATCCGGCACCGGTGGAAGTGTCCTATCGTGGCAACAGCGGCAAGCTGTTCAAGCGCGATTTTGCCGGTGAGATGCTCGATCGCTATGCCGATCTGCACCTGCTCGATTACGGTTTTGCCTATCACCGCGATCCGCAATTCCCGGCGGACGACATCACTTGGTTCTTGTTGGAAAAACGTCCTTGAGCAACGTTGCAATCATCCCGGCCCGTGGCGGCAGCAAACGCATCCCGCGCAAGAATCTCTTGCCATTCGATGGCGTGCCGATGATTGTCCGTTCGATCCGCACTGCGCTGGAATCGGGCTTGTTCGATCAGGTCGTGGTCAGCACCGACGATGCCGAAATTGCCGATGTGGCGCGAGCCCATGGCGCGCAGGTGCCTTTTTTGCGCCCGGCAGACCTGGCCGACGATTTCACCGGCACGGCGGCAGTGATCGTGCATGCCTTGCAGCAGTTGCCGGCGTTCGATTACGCCTGTTGCGTGTATGCCACGGCGCCGCTGTTGCAGGCACGCTATCTGCGCCAGGGCATCGAGTTGCTTGAGCAGCACATGGACAAGTCTTTCGCGTTCTCCGTGTGCAGTTTCGGTTTTCCGGTGCAGCGTGCGCTGACGCTGGACGGGCAGGGTGCGTTGAGCGCTTTGTATCCGGAATTTCGCAATACACGTTCGCAGGATTTGCCCGAAGCATTTCAGGACGCCGGTCAGTTTTACTGGGGGCGCACTGAGGCGTGGTTGCGCGGCGAGGTGCTCTATTCGCCAGCCAGCCTGCCGGTGATTCTGCCCCGGCATCTGGTGCAGGACATCGACACCCTTGAAGACTGGAAGCGCGCCGAATACCTATACGCCGCGCTCAAGGCGGGTGGAGAGTTGCAATGAGAGTACTGATTCGTGCCGACGCCTCGCCAACCATCGGCAGCGGCCACATTGCCCGCTGCCTGACGCTGGCGCGAGTGTTGCGCGGGCAGGGCAGCCATGTCGCGTTTGCCTGTCGAAAATTGCCGGGGCATCGGCTCGATATGCTGAGCGCCGAAGGGTTCGAGACATTTGCGTTGCCGGATCTCTATTGTGATGAAGACCCACAGCAAGCCATCGAATCCATGCTGCCGTGGCAGGCCGACATCGACGCGCTGGATCTGTTGTTGGCCGGCCATGCCGGGTTCGACTGGATCATCGTCGATCATTACGGCCTCGATCATCACTGGCAAACCGCCGCCCGGCGCTGGGCGCAGCGCATAGCGGCAGTCGACGATCTGGCTACCCGGCGCTACAGCGCGGATCTTTTGCTCAATCAGAATCTGTCCGGTCTGCATGAAAATTATCAGCCGCTGTTACCCGACGGCTGTCGCACCTTGCTTGGCCCGCGCTATGCCATGTTGCGCGAAGAGTTCTGTTGCCCGGCCATCGAAATCAAACCCAGGGCTCGCCGCGTGCTGGTGAATTTCGGCGGCTTCGATGCGGCCATGCAGACTCATCACGCAATGCTCGCCCTGGCCGAATACAGCGATCTGCAAGTGGACTTTGTCGCCGGTGCCGACAATCCGGCGTGGACGCCGATGCAGGCCTTGGCCGAGACGCGGCCGAACTGGCGCCTGCACAGCTTCGTCAGCGATTTCCATCAGCGCATGACTGAAGCGGATCTGTTTATCGGCGCCGGTGGCGGTACCAGTTGGGAGCGGGCGGCGATGGGGTTGCCGACGATCTGTATCGCCGTGTCGAACAACCAGCAGAGCAACGGCGAAGTCATGGCCGCGGCGGGCGCGCATGTGTTCATGGGCGCTCGTGAGCAGGTCAGTGTCGAGCAGTTGCGCGACGCCATCGGCTTTGTCACCGGCAATCATTATTTGCGCCAAAGCCTGGCCGAGCGCTCGCGACAACTGGTCGACGGGCGTGGTGCCGAGCGTGTCGCGGTGGCACTGGCCGGTGCGGTGCTGAAGGTGCGTGCGGCGACTCTGGATGATGCGCAGTTGCTGTTCGAGGGGCGTAATGCCGAAACGGTACGGCGCTGGTCGCTGGACAGCGGCGTGATCGACTGGCCGCAGCACCTGAACTGGCTGACGGCGAGTTTGCGCAACCCACAGCGTCTGCTGTTGATCGCCGAGGCGGATGACGGCGCGGTCGGCGTTGTGCGGTATGACCTGCGCGGGTTTGAAGCCGAAGTCTCGATTTACCTGCTCGAACGGCGGATGGGTCTGGGGTGGGGCAGGGCGCTATTGGCCCGTGGTGAGGCATTTGTTGCCGCGCACTGGCCGCAACTGAAGGTCATCACCGCTCGGGTGTTGCCGGACAATCGTCCCTCGTTGAATGTGTTTCGTGACGCCGGGTTCACTCAGAGTGCTTGTGCGTTCACCCGTGTTTTGAAGGATTCCCCGCATGACTAGTTTCAAGATCGGCAACCGCTTGATCGGTGCCGACGCGCCACCCTTCATCATCGCCGAGATGAGCGGCAACCATAACCAGTCACTGGACGTCGCCCTGCAAATTGTCGAGGCAGCGGCCAAGGCGGGGGCGCATGCGCTGAAGCTGCAAACCTACACCGCCGAAACCATGACGCTGGATTTGTCTGAGGGCGAATTCTTCATCAAGGATCCGGGCAGTCTGTGGGCGGGTACTTCGCTCTACGATTTGTATGAAAAAGCCCATACACCGTGGGAATGGCATGCACCGATTTTTGCTCGTGCCAAGGAACTGGGGATGCTCGCGTTCTCGACACCGTTCGATGACAGCGCCGTGGACTTTCTCGAAAGCCTCGATGTTCCGGCCTACAAGATCGCCAGTTTCGAAAACACCGATTTGCCGTTGATCCGTCGTGTGGCCGCCACCGGCAAGCCGCTGATCATTTCCACCGGCATGGCCAGCATCGCTGAACTGGATGAGGCCGTTCGCGCCGCGCGCGAGGCCGGTTGCAAAGATCTGGTGTTGCTCAAATGCACCAGCACTTACCCGGCAACGCCGCTCAACAGCAACGTGCGCACGATTCCCCATCTGCGTGAGTTGTTCGGTTGCGAAGTGGGGCTGTCCGATCACTCGATGGGCGTTGGCGTGTCGGTGGCGGCGGTGGCGCTTGGCGCGACGGTGGTGGAAAAGCACTTCACCCTCGACCGTTCAGCGGGTGGCGTCGATGCCAGTTTCTCGCTGGAGCCGGCAGAAATGGCCAGTCTGGTGGTGGAAACCGAGCGCGCCTGGCAGGCCATGGGGCAGGTGCATTACGGCGTCACAGAGGCTGAACGCAAGTCGCTGGTGTATCGCCGCTCGCTGTATGTCACGGCTGACATGGCCGCCGGTGACACCTTTACCGGGGACAATCTGCGCGCCATTCGCCCGGGTCTCGGTCTGCCGCCCAAGCACACCGACGCCGTCCTCGGCCGCCGCGCCCGCGCGCCGATCAAGCGCGGCACGCCTCTGGACTGGTCGTTGGTCGAATAACCCGATCTGCACCGATTCGGCAAAATAGCGTGACCTGCGAGTCATAACGCGCATCTTCACTGTATTGTATTGATCGGGGAGATGGCGCCTGGCTCGTTTTCGATTCCAGTGATAGCCCTTTGCGCTCCCCGTGGCTGCCCGTTGTGGCGGCCGTTTTCTATTTGTCGGCGCCCCTCGAAATCCTTGCGAGCGGTGGTCTTGGGCTGTTTTTTATTGGGAAGCCGTAATGATTGGCATAAAAAGCATTGCGAGCTACGTTCCTGTAGCCGGCGTGGACAATTACGCACAAGGTGCAAAATTCGAGAAGGATGAAGAGTTCATCCTTGGCAAGATCGGTTCGGCGTTTCTGCCACGCAAAGACGCTGAACAGGAAACCTCCGATCTGTGCGTGGAAGCGGCCAATGCGCTGTTTGCCAGCAACCCTGAACTGAAGCGTGAGTCGATCGACGCCTTGATCGTCGTCACCCAGAACGGTGACGAAGAAGGCCTGCCACACACCGCCGCCATCGTGCAGGACAAACTCGGTCTGCCGACCAACGTTGCGGCGTTCGATATTTCCCTGGGCTGCTCCGGTTACGTCTACGGCATCTACGCGATCAAGGGCTTCATGGAAGCCGCTGGCCTGAAGAATGGTCTGCTGATCACCGCTGACCCGTATTCGAAAATCGTCGACCCTGAAGACCGCAACACCACCATGCTGTTCGGCGATGCCGCGACGGCTACGTGGATGGGCGAAGAGCCGACCTGGGCACTGGGCAAAGCCAAGTTCGGCACTGACGGTTCCGGTGCACCGCATTTGAAAGTGACCGATGGCGTGTTCTTCATGAACGGTCGTCAGGTGTTCAACTTTGCCTTGCTGAAAGTCCCGGCACACTTGCACGAGTTGCTGGATGACTCAGGTCTGAAGGCGGATGACATCGATGCCTTCTGCATTCACCAGGGCAGTGCGGCAATTGTCGATGCGGTGGCGCGACGTTTCGAAGGCGAGCCGGAAAAATTCATCAAAGACATGGTTGAGACCGGTAACACCGTGTCGTCGAGCATTCCGTTGCTGCTGGAAAAACACGTCATCGATTCCGACTGGCAGCGTATTGCCCTGAGCGGTTTTGGTGTCGGTCTGTCGTGGGGCTCGGCGATCATCTATCGTCCTTGAGTCTGATCAAAAACGGCGGATACAAAAATAGCGTTCAAGGTTAACCTTGAACGCTATTTTTTTGCCTGTAAGGGAGCGCGAGGCGCCATGAGCGAGTTTTTTCAAGCCAATGCCGAGGTGTTGCAACGGCGCTGGCCGGCGCTGTTCGAGCGACTGATGGCGGAAGACAGTGCGGCAGTCCAGGCCGAACTGGTGCAGGGGTTGGGATCGACGCTCAGCGTTAATGGTGTTCAGCTCACCAGCCGCCATGACCGCATCCATGAAGCCCGGATTCAGGCGGCAAGCCTGGCGGACAAGCCGCAATTGCATGTCTACGGTACCGGCCTCGGCGATTTGCCCAGCGTGCTACTGGAGCGTGAAGGGCTTGAGCGTCTGTACGTGCACATCCTCAATGGCGCATTGTTCGCGCTGGTGGTGCAACTGCTCGATCAGCGCCATTGGCTGGAAGATCCGCGCGTCGAGTTGTTTTACGCCGGCGACCATCCAGACTTTTTTACGCCGTTTTTTGCCCTGCCTGCCGAGATGCTGCTGGCCGACGATTTCAACGCGAAAGTGCGTGATCGCTTGGTCAGCGAAGTGCACCTGAGCTTCAACAATCGGGATTTCGATCCGCAGTCACCGCAGATTCAACAGCGTTTGCAGGAATGCCTGCCGGTGCTGCTCGCCGATGCGGATGTGGCGCAGTTGTTCGGCACCTGTGCCGGCCGGGAAGTCTATGTGATCGCCACCGGGCCGACGCTGGAGCAGCATTACCAGCGTCTGGCGGCAATCCGTCAACGCGCCGAACGCCCGTTGTTCATCTGTGTCGACACTGCGTATCGACCGCTGCGCGAACACGGGATTGTGCCTGACCTGGTGGTGAGCATTGATCAGCGCATCAGCTTTCGCCATCTGCCGTTCGAGGAGTCCGACGGCATCCCGCTGGTGTATCTGCCGATGAGCGATCCGTCGGTGTTGAAGGCGTGGAAGGGCAAGCGTTACGGTGGTTATTCCGCGAGTCCGATCTACGCGAATCTGCGTGAGCAACACCCGCGAGCGCAGTTGCACGTGGGCGGCAGTGTGATTCACCCGGCGGTGGATCTGGCGGTAAAGATGGGTGCCACCGGCATCACGCTGTTTGGTGCTGACTTCGCCTTCCCGATGAACAAGACCCATGCAGGCTGGAACGACGGCGATCTGGGGCCACCGGTGAATCAGGCGCGGCATTGGGTGCGCGATGGCCATGGTCAGCGGGTGACCACACAGCTCAACTTTCGCGGTTATTTGTGTGTGCTGGAGCGCTATATCGCTGCACATCCACAGGTCGAATTTCTCAACAGCAGCCGCTCCGGGGCGCTGATCGCCGGAACCGGCTTCAACCCGGAGTTTGTGCGATGAGTACGCTGAGCCTCTGTAAGGATGAATGTCGCCAGTGTGCGGGTTTGTTTCGCCTCGGGCGCGATGTCGAAGCGGCGCTGACGATGGTCGATGTGTTTGAAAAGGCCCAGCAATGTTTAGCGTCTGCCCCGGCAGAGGTTCAGCAGGAGTGGGCGCAGCTGTTAATGCAAATGCTCGAGTGCCAGGAGCGCCAGGACTGGTTGGGGCTGGCTGACTCTATGGAGTACGAGCTGGTGGATTTGCTGGGAAGTGTTCGGGCCTGAACACGCCGACAGCACTGGCCCGCAGGTTTGCGCGGCAGTCGGTTTTATGACGTCATTTTTTCGCGGCGGATGGGCTGCTAAGTCTTTGTTTTCTCGGGGGTGGCAGGGTGATGGCAAATTTTTTTCAAAAAGCCCTCAAGCAACCTGCAAACCCGACGATAACTATTACGAAGGTTCTCTAGGCCATACCCGGCGGTTGCCAGGGCCGGAAGCCGCAGTACCCAACCAACGAGGAATTCGTCATGGCTTTAACAGTAAACACCAACACCACGTCGTTGAACGTTCAGAAAAACCTGAACCGCGCTTCCGACGCTCTGTCGACTTCGATGCAGCGCCTGTCTTCCGGCCTGAAAATCAACAGCGCTAAAGACGACGCCGCTGGCCTGCAGATCTCGAACCGTATGTCCTCGCAGATCCGTGGTAACACCCAAGCCATCCAGAACGCCAACGACGGTATCTCCGTTGCCCAGACCGCTGAAGGCGCTCTGCAAGCTACTACCGACATCCTGCAGCGTATGCGTGAACTGGCTGTTAAAGCACGTAACGGTACCAACGGCACTGCTGACCAGACCGCTACCAACGCTGAATTCGCTCAGATGTCCGACGAGATCACCCGTATCTCGGCTTCGACCAACCTGAACGGCAAAAACCTGCTGGACGGTTCGGCTGGTACTGTGACCCTGCAAGTGGGCGCAAACACCGGTTCGGCTAACCACATCGACCTGGTACTGAGCTCCAAGTTCGACGCAGTAAGCCTGTCGGTAGGTAGCGGTACTCTGTCCCTGACCGGTGCTACCGTAACTGGCGCTTCGCAGAACATCGACAACGCGATCACCGCGATCGACGCTGCAATCGCTGCCATCGGTGCAACTCGTGCCAGCCTGGGTGCTTCGCAAAACCGTCTGACCAGCACCATCCAGAACTTGCAGAACATCACCGAGAACACCACTGCTGCACAAGGTCGCGTACAAGATACCGACTTCGCCGCAGAGACTGCTAACCTGACCAAGCAGCAAACCCTGCAACAGGCTTCGACCTCCGTACTGGCTCAAGCCAACCAACTGCCTTCCGCTGTACTGAAGCTGCTTCAGTAATTTCGGAATGAGTTTGAGCGGGGGGGTGCGCTTGTCGCGCTCTCTCGCTTTTTTCGTTAAGAGGTGATGGGCATGGACATGAGCGTAAAGCTTAACGTGTCTTATCCGGCTCCCAAGCCAGTGCCACCGGTTGCTGACAAATCGTCAGAGATGCCTAAAGTTGCCAAGACTGAAGCGCCGGTCGCTGCCAAGAGTCAGGAAACGGACGACGCCAAGTTGAAACTGGCGGTGCAGGAGATCGAAAAGTTTGTACAGTCGATCAAACGCAATCTGGAGTTTTCGATCGACGAACACTCCGGGAAGGTCATCGTCAAGGTGATCGCAAGCGAGACGGGTGAGGTCGTAAGACAGATTCCCTCCGCAGAAGCCCTCAAGCTGGCAGACAGCCTCGCCAATGCGAGTCACGTGTTGTTCGACGCCAAAGTCTGATAGCTGGCATGAATAGTGTTTGTCCGTTCTCAGGACGCGTGTAACGGTCAAAAGAATGGCAACAATCTGAAGGGAGATGCACATGGCAAGTCCAATTCTACCGGGTTCCGGACTGGGTTCCGGCCTGGACATCGGCGCGATCGTCACCGCGCTGGTAAACGCCGACAAGTCGCCGAAGCAGACGCAGATCGATACTGCGACCAAAACCAACACCCTGAAGATTTCCGGTGTCGGTACGCTGAAAAGCGCATTGGCGGCCTACCAGAAGGCAATGACCGATCTGAGCAGCAAGACCAACCCTGCGTTTGCCGGTTACACGGCGACCTCGGCTACCCCGGCAACGCTGACTGCTACTTCCGATAACACGGCTGTTTCGGGCACATACAGTGTCGTGGTGAATAACCTGGCCACCGGCTCGAAAGTAGCCAGTGCATCCTTCGCCGGCGGCGCGGCCAGTGCCATTCCGAGTGGTACCCTGAAAATCAGTCAGAATGGCACTGATTACAATGTCGATATTCCGGCCAATGCCACGTTGCAGACCACCCGTGACGCCATCAACAAGGCGCAGGGTGTCAACGGCATTTCCGCCAACATCGTGACCGACAGCTCGGGTGCTTCGCGTCTGGTGATCAGTTCGAACAAGACGGGCGCCGGCTCCGACCTGACGGTCAGTGGCATTGCCGGTCTGGAAATCGATGGCACCAAGGTCATGTCTGCCACCCCGACCGCCGGTGATTCAGGGTCTGTGGGCGCCATTGCCAAGGATGCGAAGCTGACCATCGATGGTCTTACCGTGACCAGCAAAAGCAACACGGTGAGCGGCGCCATCAGTGGCTTGACCATGAACCTGGTAGAAGCCAGCCCTACGGCGGTGAAGGTCTCAGTCGATACCAACACCAAGGGCTTGCAGGCTTCTGTTCAGCAATTCGTCGACGCCTTCAACACGCTCAAGACCACCATCGATAGCCTGTCCAAGGCAACGCCAGACGAAGATGGCAAGTTGACGGTGCAGGCCGCGTTTACCGGTGACTCTCTGCCGCGTACGTTGATTGCAGACATTCGTGCTCAGTTGACCACTTCGTCGCCAGGCGAGCTGGGTGTGCTGTCGCAGATCGGTGTCATGACTGATCGCGACACCGGTAAGCTGACGCTGGACGCTACTGCCTTCAACAAGGCTATGTCTCAGCCAGGCATGACGGGTCAGGTTCAGCAGTTGTTCACCGGCACCGACGACAAGAACGGTCTGCTGGCGCGCATGACCAAGGCGGTCGATCCGTACCTCAAAGCTTCTGCTGATGGTAAAACCACCAGCGGTCTGCTTGATCAACGTATGACCATTCTGAACAACAACACCCGCAGCCTCACGTCGCAGCAATTGGCGCTGGACCTGCGTGTGGCCAACCTGACCAAGACGTTGACTGCCAAGTACAACGCCATGGACTTGCTGGTAGGGCAGATGAAGGCTACGGCGAGCAACATCACGTCGTTCTTCAGCTCGCTGAACGCGCAGCAATCCGCGAAGTAACAGGCAGGAACGACAAAAACCCGGCTACGCTTTATCGGCGTGTGCCGGGTTTTTGTCTTCTGCTCTAAAGTTTTGTGATTCGTTGGCGATACACTGGTTATACGAGTCATTGTGGCAATGAGGTAGAACATGAATCCGATGTTAGCCCTTCGGCAGTATCAGAAAGTCGGCGCACACGCTCAGACATCCGAAGCGAGCCCGCACCGTCTGGTGCAAATGTTGATGGAAGGTGGACTGGCCCGTATCGCTCAGGCCAAAGGCGCCATCGAGCGCAAGGACATTCCAGGCAAATGCACTTCGATCAGCAAGGCGATCGGCATTGTCAGTGGTCTGCGCGAAGGCCTCGACCTTGAAAACAGCGCAGACACCCTGGCTGATCTGGACGGGCTGTACATCTACATGATGAAGCGCCTCGCCGAGGCGAACATCAGCAGTGATCTGCGCATTCTCGACGAGGTTGCAGGCTTGCTGAGTACGGTAAAAGAAGGCTGGGATGCGATCGCGCCTACGCCAGCTCCGCAGTTCTGAAGGAGATCGTCATGAGTCTTGTATTGCAGCGAATCGCCGATACCCGTGAAGCGTTGGTCACAGCATTGGCCGAGCGTAATTGGGAAGCCATTGGCGAGCTGGATCTGGCTTGCCGTTCCTGCATGGAAGACGTCATGGCTGAGGCTGCGCTTGATGAAGTCGCGTTGCGCGACAATCTTGAAGAGTTGCTCCATGTCTACAAGGAGCTTCTTGAGGTGGCCATGGGTGAGCGGCAAGCGATTGCCAACGAGATGTCGCAGATCACCCAAGCGCAGAACGCGGCAAAGGTTTACCATCTGTTTGGTTAATTAACCCCCAGTTAATCCAGACATGTGCGCCATAAATTTGACTGTGCACGGTTTTTTGACTTAACTAGTGGCTGTTTTCAGATTTCAGGCGTCTACAGGCACATGGTGTCCTGCAAGCGTCTCGCTTGCCCCATTTTTCGGGCATTGAGTTGACTAGGGAAGTTGCTATTGCATGTGGCGTGAAACCAAAATTCTGCTGATCGATGACGATAGCGTCCGCCGCCGCGACTTGGCGGTGATTCTAAATTTTCTCGGCGAAGAAAATTTACCCTGCGGCAGCCATGACTGGCAGCAGGCAGTCGGCTCTTTGTCGTCTAGTCGTGAGGTCATTTGCGTACTGATCGGGACCGTTAATGCTCCTGGCGCGCTTTTGGGCTTGTTAAAGACACTCTCAACCTGGGATGAGTTCCTTCCGGTTTTGTTGATGGGCGATAATTCTTCCGTTGACTTGCCTGAAGACCAGCGTCGCCGAGTGCTTTCGACCCTCGAAATGCCGCCCAGCTACAGCAAATTGCTCGACTCCCTGCACCGTGCCCAGGTCTATCGCGAGATGTATGACCAGGCCCGCGAGCGCGGTCGTCATCGCGAACCCAACCTGTTCCGCAGCCTCGTTGGCACCAGCCGTGCGATTCAGCACGTGCGCCAAATGATGCAGCAGGTCGCCGACACCGACGCCAGTGTTCTGATCCTCGGCGAGTCCGGCACCGGCAAGGAAGTGGTTGCGCGTAACCTGCATTACCATTCCAAGCGTCGCGATGCGCCATTCGTTCCGGTCAACTGCGGGGCGATCCCGGCAGAGCTGCTCGAAAGCGAATTGTTCGGTCACGAGAAGGGCGCCTTCACCGGTGCGATCACCAGTCGTGCCGGCCGCTTCGAACTGGCCAACGGCGGTACGCTGTTCCTCGACGAAATCGGCGACATGCCGCTGCCGATGCAGGTCAAACTGCTGCGCGTCCTGCAGGAGCGCACCTTCGAGCGCGTGGGCAGCAACAAGACCCAAAGCGTCGACGTGCGCATCATTGCCGCAACGCACAAGAATCTCGAAAGCATGATCGAGATCGGCACCTTCCGCGAAGACCTTTACTATCGCTTGAACGTGTTCCCGATCGAGATGGCGCCGCTGCGTGAGCGCGTCGAAGATATTCCGTTGCTGATGAACGAACTGATCTCGCGCATGGAGCACGAGAAGCGTGGTTCGATCCGTTTCAACTCGGCGGCGATCATGTCCCTGTGCCGTCATGGCTGGCCGGGCAACGTCCGCGAGCTGGCCAACCTGGTCGAGCGCATGGCGATCATGCATCCGTACGGGGTGATCGGCGTGGTCGAACTGCCGAAGAAATTCCGCTACGTCGATGACGAAGACGAGCAAATGGTCGACAGCCTGCGCAGTGATCTCGAAGAGCGCGTGGCGATCAATGGCCATACGCCGGACTTCACCGCCAACGCCATGCTGCCGCCGGAAGGCCTGGACCTGAAGGACTACCTCGGTGGTCTGGAGCAGGGCCTGATCCAGCAGGCGCTGGACGATGCCAATGGCATTGTGGCGCGTGCCGCTGAACGTCTGCGTATCCGTCGTACCACGCTGGTCGAGAAGATGCGCAAGTACGGCATGAGCCGGCGCGATGGAGATGAACAGGCGGAGGATTGACGCCTGTTTTTCAACTGCTTCATTTATAAGCAGTTTTTTTTAGGCACGGGTATTGCTACAGCCCTCGCAACGTTCCGTTTAACTGACGGTCAGCCAAGCGAGAAGCACAATGCCCCAAGCCGCCCAGATGTCTTCTGCCTCCAGTCCCGAGGGGCAACCGTCCTCCGTAGAACAGGCAAGCCGACAGGGTCTTGAGCAGGCCTTCGAGCTGTTCAGCCAGATGTCCAGCCAACTGACAGACTCCTACAGCATGCTTGAGGCGCGGGTGACCGAGCTCAAGGGAGAGCTGGCGGTAGTCAGCGCCCAGCGCATGCAGGAGCTGGCCGAAAAAGAGCGCTTGGCCAATCGTCTGCAAAACCTTCTTGATCTGTTGCCCGGTGGTGTCATCGTCATTGACGGTCACGGCATGGTGCACGAGGCCAACCCGGCTGCCATCGAGTTGCTCGGGCTGCCGCTTGAAGGCGAATTGTGGCGCCACGTCATTGCCCGCTGTTTTGCCCCGCGTGAAGACGACGGTCATGAAATATCTCTGAAAAATGGTCGACGCCTGTCGATTGCCACCCGCTCGCTGGACGCCGAGCCGGGTCAGTTGGTGCTGCTCAACGACCTGACAGAAACCCGTCATCTGCAAGATCAACTGGCGCGCCACGAGCGTTTGTCTTCGCTGGGGCGCATGGTCGCCTCGCTGGCGCATCAGATCCGCACGCCATTGTCGGCTGCCTTGCTCTACGCCAGTCATTTGACTGAGCAGGAGTTGCCGGTCGCCACCCAGCAGCGTTTCGCCGGGCGCCTGAAAGAGCGTCTGCATGAGCTGGAGCATCAGGTGCGCGACATGTTGGTGTTCGCTCGCGGTGAATTGCCGTTGACCGACCGCCTCACACCCAACGCTTTGATGCAGGCCCTGCAAGCTGCGGCGCTGACCCATGTGCAGGATCTGCCCATCCGCTGGCAGTGCGACAGTCATGTCGGCGAGCTGTTGTGCAATCGCGACACGCTGGTCGGGGCACTGTTGAATTTGATTGAAAACGCGATTCAGGCCAGTGCCGGCGACGTTCGCCTGAAAGTGCATTGCTACACCCGCGACAACAGCCTGCGCCTGTGCATCAGCGACAGTGGCAGCGGCATCGAACCGGCTGTTCTGGCGCGGCTCGGCGAACCGTTTTTTACCACCAAAGTCACCGGTACTGGCCTCGGCCTGACCGTGGTCAAAGCGGTAGCGCGTGCACATCAGGGAGAATTGCTGCTGCGTTCGCGAGTCGGGCGTGGCACGTGCGCGCAGGTCATCCTGCCGCTGTTTTCCGCAGTACAGGGAGCTGAGTGAACGTCATGGGCATCAAGGTTTTACTGGTCGAGGATGACCGCTCGTTGCGTGAAGCACTGGCTGATACGTTGCTGCTGGCCGGGCACGATTATCAGGCGGTCGGATGCGCTGAAGACGCGTTGACGGCGGTCACGCGCGAAGCGTTCAGTCTGGTGGTCAGTGACGTCAACATGCCAGGCATGGATGGTCATCAATTGCTCGCGCTGTTGCGTGCTCGCCAGCCACAATTGCCGGTGTTGCTGATGACCGCTCATGGCGCCGTCGAGCGCGCGGTCGATGCGATGCGCCAAGGCGCGGCGGATTATCTGGTCAAACCGTTCGAACCCAAGGCTTTGCTGGACCTGGTGGCGCGGCATGCACTGGGCACTATTGGCGCGAGCGAAAGCGAAGGCCCTATTGCCGTCGAACCGGCCAGTGCGCAACTTCTCGAATTGGCCGCACGAGTGGCGCGCAGCGATTCTACCGTGTTGATTTCCGGCGAGTCCGGTACTGGCAAAGAAGTGCTGGCGCGCTACATTCACCAGCAATCCCATCGTGCCAGCCAGCCGTTCATTGCGATCAACTGCGCGGCGATCCCGGACAACATGCTCGAGGCGACGCTGTTCGGTCACGAGAAGGGTTCGTTCACCGGTGCCATCGCGGCGCAGGCCGGCAAATTCGAACAGGCTGACGGCGGCACGCTGCTGCTCGACGAAATCTCGGAAATGCCCCTTGGCCTGCAAGCCAAACTGCTGCGCGTGTTGCAGGAGCGCGAGGTCGAGCGCGTCGGTGCGCGTAAACCGATTGCTCTGGATATACGCGTGGTCGCCACCACCAACCGCGATCTGGCCGGCGAAGTGGCGGCGGGGCGGTTCCGTGAAGATCTTTTTTACCGTCTGTCGGTTTTTCCTCTCGCTTGGCGTCCACTTCGCGAGCGCACTGCCGATATCTTGCCGCTGGCCGAAAGGTTGCTGGCCAAACACGTCAATAAAATGAAGCACGCCACAGCGAAACTCTCGCCTGAGGCGCAAGCGTGTCTGACGGCTTATCCGTGGCCGGGCAATGTGCGTGAGCTGGATAACGCCATTCAGCGTGCGCTGATCCTGCAGCAGGGTGGTTTGATTCAGCCGCAGGATTTCTGCCTGGCCGGTCCCGTGACGTACACCGCGATGCCCGTCAGCGCGCCGGTTTCTGCTGTGATTCGCGAAGTGGAAATCGAAGCGGATTCTGCCGGTGCACTGGGCGATGACCTGCGCCGCCGGGAGTTTCAGATGATTATCGACACCCTGCGCGCCGAGCGTGGACGACGCAAGGAAGCCGCAGAAAAGCTCGGTATCAGCCCGCGCACCCTGCGCTACAAACTGGCGCAAATGCGCGATGCCGGGATGGACGTCGAAGGTTATCTGTTCGCCACCTGAGACGTGCCGCAAAAAATTGAAAATGCTTTTCTGAAAGGGGTGTCCATGAGCTGGCACCCTTGTTGCTAATACCTGTGTACCCGCCGAGTGAGTGTCAAAAAATTGCGGGCCGCCCAAGAGAGTAGACCATGAGCCAAGGTATTGAATTTAATCGGTTGATGACAGACATGAAGGCCATGAAGCTGGATGCCATGTCTGCGCCGAAATCGACGACCGCTGTCCCTGAACTGGCGGGCAGCAGCTTTTCCGACATGCTCGGTCAGGCGATCAACAAGGTCAGCGATACCCAGCAGGCGTCGACTCAGTTGGCCAACGCATTTGAAGTGGGCAAGAGCGGCGTCGATCTGACGGACGTGATGATCGCTTCGCAAAAAGCCAGCGTGTCGTTCCAGGCTCTGACCCAGGTGCGCAACAAACTGGTTCAGGCTTATCAAGACATCATGCAGATGCCGGTTTAAGGACGAGATTGAGTCATGGCAGAAGCAGTCGCCGATAACGTTCCGGCCAAGGCCACCCCGATAGACGGCAAACCGCCGCTGTTCGGCCTGTCCTTCCTGGAAAACCTCTCCGAGATGACCATGCTGCGTCAGGTGGGCCTGTTGGTCGGCCTGGCTGCGAGCGTGGCGATTGGCTTTGCCGTGGTGCTGTGGTCGCAGCAGCCGGATTACCGCCCGTTGTACGGCAGCCTTGCCGGCATGGACGCCAAGCAGGTCATGGAAACCCTGGCCGCCGCCGACATTCCTTACAACGTCGAACCGAATTCCGGCGCCTTGCTGGTCAAGGCCGACGACCTGTCCCGTGCGCGGATGAAACTCGCTGCTGCTGGTGTCACTCCCAGCGACGGCAACATCGGTTTCGAAATCCTCGACAAGGAACAAGGTCTGGGCACCAGCCAGTTCATGGAGGCGACGCGTTACCGTCGTGGCCTTGAAGGTGAACTGGCGCGGACCATTTCCAGCCTGAACAACGTCAAGGGTGCCCGCGTGCACCTGGCTATTCCGAAGAGTTCGGTGTTCGTGCGTGATGAGCGCAAGCCAAGCGCCTCGGTCCTGGTCGAGTTGTATTCCGGTCGTTCGCTGGAGCCGGGTCAGGTGATTGCGATCATCAACCTGGTGGCGACTTCCGTTCCCGAGCTGAGCAAATCGCAGATCACCGTCGTCGATCAGAAGGGCAACCTGCTCTCCGATCAGGCGGAAAACTCCGAAATGACCATGGCCGGCAAGCAGTTCGACTACAGCCGTCGCATGGAAAGCATGCTCACCCAGCGCGTGCACAACATTCTGCAACCGGTGTTGGGCAACGATCGCTACAAGGCTGAAGTCTCGGCCGATATCGATTTCAATGCCGTCGAATCCACAGCCGAGCAGTTCAACCCGGATCAACCGGCGTTGCGCAGCGAGCAGTCGGTCAACGAACAACGTACCGCCAGCAATGGCCCGCAAGGTGTGCCGGGTGCCCTGAGCAACCAGCCGCCGTCGCCAGCCTCGGCACCGCAAACCACCGGTGGCGCCGCCGCGCCGGCCGCGATGGTGCAGCCAGGTCAGCCATTGGTCGATGCCAATGGTCAGCAGATCATGGATCCGGCCACCGGCCAGCCGATGCTCGCGCCGTACCCGGCGGACAAGCGTCAACAATCGACCAAGAACTTCGAACTCGACCGTTCCATCAGCCACACCAAACAGCAGCAGGGTCGCCTGAATCGTCTGTCGGTGTCGGTGGTGGTCGACGATCAGGTCAAGGTCAACGCGGCCAACGGCGAAACCACCCGTGCGCCGTGGAGCGCCGACGAATTGGCGCGCTTCACCCGTCTGGTCCAGGACGCCGTCGGTTTCGACGCCAGCCGTGGCGACAGCGTCAGCGTGATCAACATGCCGTTCTCCGCCGAGCGCGGCGAAGTGATTGCCGATATTCCGTTCTACTCCCAGCCATGGTTCTGGGACATCGTCAAACAAGTGCTGGGTGTGTTGTTCATCCTGGTGCTGGTGTTTGGTGTGCTGCGTCCGGTGCTCAACAACATCACCGGCGGCGGCAAAGACAAGGAGCTGGCCGGTCTTGGCAGCGACGTGGAACTCGGCGGGATGGGCGGCCTGGACGGCGAACTTTCCAACGACCGCGTGAGCCTCGGTGGTCCGCAGAGCATTCTGTTGCCGAGCCCAAGTGAGGGTTATGACGCGCAACTGAATGCAATCAAGAGTCTGGTGGCCGAGGATCCGGGTCGCGTGGCTCAGGTCGTGAAAGAGTGGATTAACGCAGATGAGTGATAACCGAGCCGCAACCGTCAAACTGAACAAGGTCGACAAAGCCGCGATTCTGCTGCTGTCCCTGGGTTCGACCGATGCCGCGCAAGTGCTGCGCCACATGGGCCCGAAAGAGGTTCAGCGCGTCGGCGTGGCCATGGCGCAGATGGGCAACGTCCATCGCGAACAGGTCGAGCAGGTCATGAGCGAGTTCGTCGACATCGTCGGCGACCAGACCAGCCTCGGCGTCGGTTCCGACGACTACGTGCGCAAAATGCTCACCCAAGCCCTGGGTGAAGACAAGGCTAACGGCCTGATCGACCGCATCCTGCTCGGTGGCAACACCAGCGGCCTCGACAGCCTGAAATGGATGGAGCCGCGCGCCGTTGCCGACGTGATCCGTTACGAACACCCGCAGATCCAGGCGATCGTGGTCGCGTATCTCGACCCGGATCAGGCCGGTGAAGTGCTCGGCAACTTCGACCACAAGGTGCGTCTGGACATCATCCTGCGCGTGTCGTCGTTGAACACCGTGCAGCCAGCAGCACTGAAAGAGCTCAACCAGATTCTCGAGAAGCAGTTCTCCGGCAACTCGAATGCCTCGCGCACCACCCTGGGTGGCATCAAGCGTGCGGCGGACATCATGAACTTCCTCGACAGCTCGATCGAAGGCCAGCTCATGGACTCGATCCGCGAAGTCGACGAAGACCTGTCCGGTCAGATCGAAGACCTCATGTTCGTGTTCAACAACCTTGCCGATGTCGACGACCGTGGCATCCAGGCGTTGCTGCGCGAAGTGTCTTCCGACGTGCTGGTGCTGGCCCTCAAGGGTTCGGACGAAGGCGTCAAAGAGAAGATCTTCAAGAACATGTCCAAACGTGCCGCCGAACTGTTGCGCGACGATCTCGAGGCCAAGGGCCCGGTGCGCGTCAGCGACGTCGAAACCGCGCAGAAAGAAATCCTCACCATTGCCCGTCGTATGGCCGAAGCCGGCGAAATCGTACTCGGTGGCAAAGGTGGCGAGGAAATGATCTAAGCCCATGGACAAGCACGACGACGATGTGACGGATCTGATCCGTGCCCGCGATGTCCGTGGTTTCGAATCCTGGGCCATGCCCAGCTTCGACCCGCCGAAACCGGAACCCGAGCCCGAGCCGGAGCCCGAACCGCCGGAAATGGAAGAAGTGCCGCTGGAAGAAGTCCAGCCACTGACCCTGGAAGAACTCGAAAGCATCCGTCAGGAGGCTTACAACGAGGGCTTCGGCATCGGCGAAAAAGAAGGTTTTCACAGCGCCACGCTCAAGGTCCGTCAGGAAGCTGAAGTGGCGCTGGCGGCAAAACTTGCCAGCCTTGAGCAACTGATGGCGAACCTGTTCGAGCCGATCGCCGAGCAAGATACGCAGATCGAAAAGTCGCTGGTCGACCTCGTGCAACACATCACCAAACAGGTGATCAAGCGCGAACTGGCCATCGATTCCAGCCAGATCGAACACGTCATGCGCGATGCGCTCAAGCTGTTGCCGCTGGGCGTCGACAACGTGCGCCTGTACGTCAATCCGCAGGACTTCGAACAGGCCAAGGCCCTGCGCGAACGTCATGAGGAAACCTGGCGCATCGTCGAGGACGAAGCGCTGCTGCCGGGCGGCTGCCGGGTTGAAACCGAGCACAGCCGCATCGATGCCAGCATTGAAACCCGCATTGTCCAGGTTATGGCCAAGCTGTTCGATCAGTTGCACGAACAGGCTTTGCACCCGGCTGAAGCGGATCTGAGCCTGGACATTCCAGAAGACGTAAAACCGGCGTCCTTGCCTGAAGAGCCGCTCGCGGACGAACCCGATGCGCCTTGAACGCACCAGTTTCGCCAAGCGCCTGAGCACTTACGCTGAGGCCACCGAGATTGCCGGCGCGCCGATTCTTGAAGGTCGCCTGCTGCGCATGGTCGGCCTCACCCTCGAAGCCGAAGGCCTGCGCGCGGCCATGGGCACACGTTGCCTGGTGATCAATGACGACAGCTATCACCCGTCCCAGGTGGAAGCGGAAGTCATGGGGTTTTCCGGCAGCAAAGTCTTTCTGATGCCGGTCGGCAGCGTCGCCGGCATCGCCCCGGGTGCCCGTGTGGTGCCACTGGCTGATACCGGGCGTTTGCCGATGGGCATGAGCATGCTCGGTCGCGTGCTTGACGGCGCCGGCCGTGCGCTGGACGGCAAGGGCGGCATGAAAGCCGAAGACTGGGTGCCGATGGACGGCCCGACGATCAACCCGCTCAACCGTGACCCGATCAGCGTGCCGCTCGACGTCGGCATCCGTTGCATCAACGGTTTGCTGACGGTCGGGCGTGGCCAGCGTCTGGGTCTGTTTGCCGGTACCGGTGTCGGTAAATCGGTATTGCTGGGCATGATGACGCGCTTCACCGAGGCCGACATTATCGTCGTTGGTCTGATCGGTGAGCGGGGTCGAGAAGTTAAGGAATTCATCGAGCACAGCCTCGGTGAAGAAGGCCTCAAACGCTCCGTCGTGGTTGCCTCGCCAGCGGACGATGCGCCGCTGATGCGTCTGCGCGCAGCGATGTACTGCACGCGCATCGCCGAATATTTCCGCGACAAGGGCAAGAACGTCCTGTTGCTGATGGATTCGCTGACCCGTTTCGCTCAGGCGCAGCGGGAAATCGCCCTGGCAATCGGCGAGCCGCCGGCGACCAAGGGTTATCCGCCATCGGTGTTCGCCAAATTGCCGAAACTCGTTGAACGTGCCGGTAACGCAGAGAAGGGCGGCGGTTCGATTACCGCGTTCTACACCGTGTTGTCCGAGGGCGATGACCAGCAGGACCCGATTGCCGACTCGGCCCGAGGCGTGCTCGACGGTCACATCGTCTTGTCCCGGCGTCTGGCCGAGGAAGGGCACTATCCGGCCATCGACATCGAAGCGTCGATCAGTCGGGTGATGCCGGCGGTGGTCTCGCCGGAACACATGCAGCGCGCGCAATACTTCAAGCAGTTGTGGTCGCGCTATCAGCAGAGCCGCGATCTGATCAGCGTCGGTGCCTACGTTGCCGGTGGCGACCGCGAGACCGATCTGGCGATCTCCCTGCAACCGCAGTTGGTCCGGTATCAGCGTCAGGGCCTCAACGACAAAATCAACATGGGCGAAAGCCAGGCTTACCTCGAAACCCTGTTTGCCCCGGCGGCGGGCGGCTAACCGGTCATGGCCACTGTCAGTCGAGCCGCGCGTCTGGCGCCGGTGGTGGACATGGCCGAACAGGCCGAGAAAACCGCCGTGCAACGCCTGGGCTATTTTCAGGGTCAGGTGAAGGTCGCCGAAAGCAAACTCGCCGACCTCAATGCCTTCCGTCTGGACTACTCCGAGCAATGGATCGTACGCGGCGCCACAGGCGTGACCGGCCAATGGCTGCTGGGTTTTCAGGGCTTTCTGGCGCAACTCGACACGGCGGTTGATCAGCAGCGCCAGAGCCTGGTCTGGCACCAGAACAAGCTCGAAAAGGCCCGTGAGGAATGGCAACAGGCGTTCGCCAAGGTCGAAGGGCTGCGCAAACTGGTGCAGCGTTATCGCGAAGAGGCGCAGCGCCTTGAAGACAAGCGCGAGCAGAAGTTGCTTGATGAGTTGTCGCAGCGCTTGCCACGGCAGAATCCGTTTTAAAACGCACCGCCAGACCCTGTGGGAGCGAGCCTGCTCGCGAATGCATTCGGTCAGTTGACTCAATTGTTGACTGGCACGACGCCTTCGCGAGCAGGCTCGCTCCCACATTTGTTCCTGCGTTGCGCCTTGCTGCAACCCTGTCCAAGTGCTAAACCTTGTACAGGTTCGTCAATGACAAGGAAGCCAGTCAATGTCAGTCGTTACAGAAGTCTCTCCAGATGGTCAAAAACTGACGATTTTGGTCAAGGGTCGTTTTGATTTTGGTCGCCATCAGGAGTTTCGCGAGTCCTATGAGCGACTTCCCAAGAAGCCTGACTCCATCGTGGTCGATCTGAAAGAAGCCACCTACCTCGACAGCTCGGCACTGGGCATGCTGCTTCTGCTGCGGGATCACGCCGGCGGCGATCACTCGGACGTGCGAGTAGTCAACAGCAGCTCCGACGTGCGCAAGATCCTCGCCATCTCCAATTTCGACAAACTCTTCGACATCACTTGACGGCCATGCAGGTGCAAGAGCCGCTGACGATCCTGATCGCCGAAGACAGCGCCGCCGATCGCTTATTGCTGTCGACCATCGTCCGCCGCCAGGGCCATGAAGTCCTGACGGCGGCCAATGGTGCCGAGGCGGTCGATCTGTTTCGTCGGCAACAACCCGATCTGGTCTTGATGGACGCGATGATGCCGGTCATGGACGGCTTTGAGGCCGCAAGGCAGATCAAGGCGTTGGCCGGTGAAACTCTTGTGCCGATCATCTTCCTGACGTCGCTGACCGAAAGCGAAGCGCTGGCCCGTTGTCTTGAAGCTGGTGGCGACGACTTTCTGGCGAAGCCTTACAACCAGGTGATCCTTGCCGCCAAAATCAAGGCGATGGATCGCTTGCGCCGCTTGCAGGCAACGGTTCTGCAACAACGCGACCTGATCGCTAAACACCATGATTACCTGCTCAACGAACAGCGCGTGGCCAAAGCGGTGTTCGACAAGGTTGCGCACTCCGGCTGCCTGAGCGCGGCGAATATCCGTTATCTGCAATCACCGTATGCCTTGTTCAACGGTGATCTGCTACTGGCGGCCTACACGCCGGCGGGCGACATGCATGTGCTGCTGGGCGATTTCACCGGTCATGGCCTGCCAGCAGCGGTCGGGGCGATGCCCTTGGCCGAAGTGTTTTATGGCATGACCGCCAAGGGTTACGGCCTGGCGGAAACCCTGCGCGAAATGAACGCCAAGCTCAAACGCATCCTGCCGGTGGACATGTTCTGCTGCGCCACGCTGCTGTGCCTGAGTTTTCAGCGACGTTCAGTCGAAGTGTGGAACGGCGGCATGCCTGACGGTTATTTGCATCGGATCGCCAGCGGTGAGCGTGTACCGCTGGCAGCGCGGCACTTGCCACTGGGTGTGCTGAGTGCGCAGGCGTTCGACGACCGTACGGAAGTGCATCCGATGGCCGCTGGTGATCGGGTGTTCCTGTTGTCCGACGGCGTCATCGACACCAGTGATGCCAGTGATCAACTGTTCGGCGTCGAGCGCTTGCAGCAGGTGTTCGCCGCCAACCGCGAGCCGGATCGCTTGTTCGAGGACATCGAGCAGGCGCTGCGGGATTTTCGCGGCGAGGCGCGCGACGATATCAGCATGGTTGAGGTCAGCCTGCTGGAACCGGCGCAGGTCAAGCCGTCGGCACCGGTGTACTCCGACAGCGGCCAGTCTTGTCCGCTGGACTGGTCGGTGAGCTTCGAATTCCGTGGCGCGACGCTAAAACGTTTCAATCCGTTGCCGTACCTGTTGCAGTTGCTGCTTGAGGTGCATGGGCTGCGGGCGCAGAGTGGTGCTTTGTACAGTGTGCTGGCCGAGTTGTATTCCAATGCGCTGGAGCATGGCGTGCTCGGTCTGGATTCCAGTCTCAAGCGCGATGCGGCGGGGTTCGCTCGCTACTACCAGCAGCGCAACGATCGGCTGGAGGCGCTGCAGGACGGTTTCGTGCGCGTGCATTTGCAGGTGCAGCCACAAGGCGAGGGCGGTTGTCTGGTGATTCGGGTTGAAGACAGCGGCAAGGGTTTTGATGTAGCGCGAGTCATGGAGCGACCGCTGGACGGAGTCCGTTTGTCGGGACGTGGCGTCAGTCTGGTCCGGCAATTGGGGCGCAACGCCAGTTGGTCGGACGAAGGTCGTAGTGCTCGCGTGGAGTTTTCCTGGGAGGTTGAGGCATAATCCGCGCAATTCTTGATCAAGGAGTGAGCAAGTGGCTGACACACATATTGATCGCGAGGCGCTGAGCGTACTGCGCGAAGTCATGGAGGAGGGTTATCCGGAGCTTCTGGATACCTTTCTGACGGATTCCGAAAGTCGCTTGGTTGTGCTGCAAAAAACAGCGGATGCCAAGGTGTTGTCGGAAGTGGCCCATAGCTTCAAGGGCAGCGCCAGCAATATGGGAGCTGTCCGCTTGGCGGCGCTCTGCCAGGAGCTGGAATCGGAAGCCAAAGATAAAAGCCCCTCGGAAATCGCCAGGCTGGTGGCTGACATCAGTGGCGAGTTCGCAGATGTCCGCCCGGTTTACGAAGACGAGCGACAGCACGCGTTGACTCACTGATCCCGCCGTCCGGCGCTTTTCTCAAGCGCCGGACAAAACTGGCCCGGCACTTGCAGCTATCTCCGCAACTGTACCTACGATCCCAGTGCAGCGGAGACCGTTTCATGCCTGCGACCCCCAACATCCTTCTTCAGAACGCCGCTCAGGCCAAGGCGCAAGCCGCCTCTGCGAAAACGTCGGCCATGGCCGTAGATACCGGGGATAAGGCCTCAAGCTTCGCAAAAGTGTTCGCCGATCAGGGACCGGGCAAGCCAGTCGCAAGCACCGATAATTCGCCCAAGGCGTCGCGCGACAAAGTCGCTGACAGCAGTGGCAAAAAGGATGTCGGCAAGGATCCGTCTGCCGCTGCGCAACCGGCGGTTGCCGATAGCGGCAACGACTTGCCTGCCGATAAAACCGCAGCTAGCGATGACACATCCGCCAGCAGCGACGACAGCACCAATACTGCCCAGACGCCAGTGGTTGATGCGGCACCGGTTGACCCGACACTTGATCCGGCATTGGCCGTCGCTGTGCAGCCGGTTGTCACCACGCCAGTGGTGCAAGCCCCGGCCGCCGTCCAGCCTGAAGCTGAAAACCCCGCGCTCGCCGTGTTGCCGGGAGTGGTCAAAGATCCGGCACCGACCACCGACAGCGATTTCGACCCTTCGGCCGATCCGCTCGACTCGATGCCGGCCGTGCGTATGGCGATGGAGCAGGGCGGGCACATTTCCGCTGCCAGCCAGGCGCAACCGAAGGCTTCGCCGGCTCAGGCTCAGGCTGACGGCGAATTGACTGCGGCGCAGAACTTCGCCGCCGGCATGGCCAGCATGCTTGACGTGCAAGCCGACAAGGACAGCACCAGCCAGGGCGGCGAAAAAGCCTTCAGTGGTTTGATCGACGATGGCCTCAAAGATCTCAAGACGGCGACCAGCGATACCCGCGTGGATGACTTCGCCAACCGTCTGGCGGCATTGACTCAAGCCGCCACGCCGAAGACCGCGAACGCGGTGCCGGTAAATCAGCCGATCGCCATGCATCAGAGCGGCTGGACTGAAGAAGTGGTCAACCGCGTCATGTATCTGTCGAGCGCCAACCTCAAGGCGGCGGATATTCAGTTGCAACCGGCCGAACTGGGGCGCCTGGATATCCGCGTGAACATGGTCCCGGATCAGCAGACGCAAGTGACGTTCATGAGTGCGCACCCGAGCGTGCGTGAAGCGCTGGATGGTCAGATGCATCGCCTGCGCGACATGTTCAACCAGCAGGGCATGGGCCAGGTCGACGTCAATGTCTCCGACCAGAACCGTGGCTGGCAGGGGCAGCAAGGCCAGGAGCAGGCACAGCAGGGCCGGAGTGGTCGCACCAGCGCCGCCGGCGGTCGCCTCGACTCGGCGGATGAAGAGTTGGCGCCTGCCGCCATTGCTGAAGCCGCTGCTCAAACCACCAGCGTGATTGGCACCAGCGCCGTCGACTATTACGCCTGATCAAATCAAGAGCCCCTCACCCTAGCCCTCTCCCAGAGGGAGAGGGGACTGATTAGGGGATATTGGAGATTTACACCGACTTGAAATAGCGTCTGTGAATCCATGATCGCCAAGACTTGTTGGATGACTCCCTAATCGACTCGGTCTTTCAGGTCGACGTATCACGACAAAGCAACTCGGTCGGCTCCCTCTCCCTCCGGGAGAGGGCTGGGGTGAGGGTGCCTTTGACTTTAGCGTTGTGTCCACCATCACCGACACTTCTGGCATAACACTTGCTCTTGCCTTGCCGTGCGACTGTGAAAACCCGAATAGTGACGGATTATTGGCATGGCGAAGAGCGAAACAGCAGCAGTGAAAGACCCCGCAACCAAAGGCAAACTCAAGCTGATCATTGTGATCGTGCTGGCGTTGCTATTGGCCATTGGCGCATCCGTGGGGGCGACCTGGTTCTTCATGCACAGTGCCCAGAGCAAGCCTGCCGAGGCCGCCGATGCAGCGCCCGTCGGCAAGCAGCCAGCGATTTTCGAGCCGATGGCGCCAGCCTTCGTTGCCAACTACAACCAGAACGGCCGTCAGCGCTACATGCAGGTGAGCATCACCATGCTGGCGCGTAATCAGGCCGATCTGGAAGCGCTCAAAGTGCACATGCCGGTGATCCGCAACAACCTGGTAATGCTCTTCTCCGGTCAGGATTTCGCCACCTTGGCGACCCCGGTCGGCCAGGAGATGTTGCGCCAGAAGGCCACAGCCAGCGTCCAGGAAGTGGCGCAGAAAGAGCTGGGCAAAGTGGTGATCGAACAGTTGCTTTTCACTAATTTCGTACTGCAGTAGGAACACGACATGGCCGTGCAGGATCTGCTGTCCCAGGATGAAATCGACGCGCTTTTGCACGGCGTCGACGATGGTCTGGTACAGACCGATAACGCTGCCGAACCCGGCAGTGTCAAAAGCTACGACCTGACCAGTCAGGACCGCATCGTCCGTGGACGCATGCCGACTCTGGAAATGATCAACGAGCGTTTTGCCCGCTATACCCGCATCAGCATGTTCAACATGCTGCGCCGCTCGGCGGACGTTGCCGTCGGTGGCGTGCAGGTGATGAAGTTCGGCGAATACGTGCATTCGTTGTACGTACCGACCAGCCTCAACCTGGTCAAGATCAAACCGTTACGCGGCACCGCGCTGTTCATCCTTGACGCCAAACTGGTGTTCAAACTGGTGGACAACTTCTTCGGCGGCGACGGTCGTCACGCCAAGATCGAGGGGCGTGAATTCACCCCGACCGAACTGCGCGTGGTGCGCATGGTGCTGGAGCAGGCCTTCGTCGATTTGAAGGAAGCCTGGCAGGCGATCATGGAAGTCAATTTCGAGTACATCAACTCGGAAGTGAACCCGGCCATGGCCAACATCGTCGGCCCGAGCGAAGCGATCGTGGTCTCCACGTTCCATATCGAACTCGACGGCGGTGGCGGCGATCTGCACGTGACCATGCCGTACTCGATGATCGAGCCGGTACGCGAAATGCTCGACGCCGGTTTCCAGTCGGACCTCGACGATCAGGACGAGCGCTGGGTCAACGCGCTGCGTCAGGACGTGCTCGATGTCGATGTGCCGATCGGTGCCACCGTGGCGCGCCGCCAGTTGAAGCTGCGCGACATCCTGCACATGCAGCCGGGCGATGTGATCCCGGTCGAGATGCCGGACGAAATGATCATGCGCGCCAACGGCGTGCCGGCCTTCAAGGTCAAGATGGGCTCGCACAAAGGCAACCTCGCGTTGCAGGTGATCGAGCCGATCGAGCGTCGCTGAAGCAGCGCTCAAATCCCCAAGCCTTTAACTGAATTTTTGCCCGCCGAGGACAAATGATGAACGATGATATGAACGCCCAGGACGATCAGGCACTGGCCGATGAATGGGCTGCGGCTCTGGAAGAAACCGGTGATGGTCAAGCTGACATCGACGCCCTGCTGGCCGCCGACGCAGCTGGCGGCTCGCGTCTGCCGATGGAAGAGTTCGGCAGCGTGCCGAAGAACAACGATCCGGTGACCCTCGACGGCCCGAACCTGGACGTGATCCTCGACATCCCGGTATCGATCTCGATGGAAGTGGGCAGCACCGACATCAACATCCGTAACCTGCTGCAACTCAACCAGGGTTCGGTGATCGAGCTTGATCGTCTGGCCGGCGAGCCGCTGGACGTGCTGGTCAACGGCACCCTGATCGCGCACGGCGAAGTGGTGGTGGTCAACGAGAAGTTCGGCATCCGCCTGACTGACGTGATCAGCCCAAGTGAACGCATCAAGAAGCTGCGCTGAGTGAAACGGTTTCTCTGGGCTCTGCTGGCATTGCCATTGAGCGTGCTGGCTGCCGAGCCGTCGACAGCCACGACAGTGCCTGCCGCCACCGCGCCGATGGTCACCAGCGGCGTGGCCGGGCAACTGACGCAACTGGTGTTTGGCCTGTTGCTGGTGCTGGGCGTGATCTTCTTCCTCGCCTGGCTGTTGCGCCGGGTGCAGCAGGCCGGGCCGGCAGGCAAGGGGCAAGTGATCGAGCTGATCGGCTCACGCGCACTGAGTCCGCGTGACCGCTTGCTGCTGGTGCAGGTCGGCAACGAGCAGATCCTGCTCGGTCTGAGCCCCGGCACCATCACCGCGCTGCACGTGCTCAAGGAACCGGTCGACGTGCCGGCGACCAGTGAAAAAGCGACCCCGGAATTTGCCCAGCATCTGCTGAAGATTCTCGGCAAGGATCAGAAGGATACGAAGTAATGGGTGCGCTACGCATCGTCTTGACGCTGGCCCTGTTGCTGGCCGCGCCACTGGCGTTCGCCGCCGATCCGTTGTCGATCCCGGCGATCACGCTGGGCACCAACGCCGATGGCGCGCAGGAGTATTCGGTCAGTCTGCAGATCCTGCTGATCATGACCGCGCTGAGCTTCATCCCGGCGGCCGTGATTCTGATGACCAGCTTCACCCGGATCATCATCGTCTTCTCGATCCTGCGTCAGGCCCTCGGCCTGCAACAGACGCCGTCGAACCAGATCCTCACCGGCATGGCGCTGTTCCTGACCCTGTTCATCATGGCCCCGGTGTTCGACCGGGTGAACAAGGACGCGCTGCAACCGTATCTGGCGGAAACCCTTACCGCCCAGCAAGCGGTGGAGAAGGCCCAGGTGCCAATCAAGGACTTCATGCTCGCGCAGACCCGCACCAGCGATCTAGAACTGTTCATGCGTTTGTCCAAGCGCACCGACATCGCCACCCCGGATCAGGCGCCGCTGACCATTCTGGTGCCGGCGTTCGTCACTTCCGAGCTTAAAACCGCGTTCCAGATCGGCTTCATGATCTTCATTCCGTTCCTGATCATCGACCTGGTCGTGGCCAGTGTGCTGATGGCGATGGGTATGATGATGCTCTCGCCGCTGATCATCTCGCTGCCGTTCAAGATCATGCTGTTCGTGCTGGTGGATGGCTGGGCGCTGATCATCGGCACCCTGGCCAGCAGTTTTGGAGGTGTCTCGCCATGACGCCGGAAGTTGCGGTCGATATCTTTCGTGAAGCCCTTTGGCTGACCACATTGATGGTCGCGATTCTGGTGGTACCGAGCCTGTTGGTCGGCTTGTTGGTGGCGATGTTTCAGGCCGCGACCCAGATCAACGAACAGACCCTGAGCTTCCTGCCGCGTCTGCTGGTGATGCTGGTGACGTTGATCATCGGTGGTCCGTGGATCGTGCAGACGTTCATGGAATACATCATCCAGTTGTACAAAAACATCCCGATGGTCATCGGCTAAGCCATGCAATCGCTGCTTCAGCTGACCGACACCCAGATCAGTACCTGGGTGGCCTCGTTCATGTTGCCGCTGTTTCGCGTGGCATCGATGCTGATGGTCATGCCGGTGTTCGGCACCACCCTGGTGTCGCGGCGGGTGCGCCTGTATTTCGCCGTGGCCATTACCGTGGCGATCGTGCCGAGCCTGCCGCCGATGCCGCCGGTCAGCCCGCTCGACCTGAGTGGCTTGATGCTGATTGCCGAGCAGATCCTGGTCGGTGCCGTGCTCGGGTTTTCCCTGCAGCTGTTTTTCCAGGCGTTTGCCGTGGCGGGGCAGATTGTCGCGATCCAGATGGGTATGGGCTTCGCCTCGATGGTCGACCCGGCCAACGGCGTTTCGGTGGCGGTGATCGGGCAGTTCTTCACTATGCTCGTCACGTTGCTGTTCCTGTCGATGAACGGCCATCTGGTGGTCTTCGAGGTGCTCACCGAGAGCTTCACCACGCTACCGGTCGGCAGCGGTCTGATGACTGCGCATTACTGGGAGCTGGCCGGCAAACTCGGCTGGGTCCTCGGTGCAGCGCTGTTGCTGGTATTGCCGGCAGTTACGGCGCTGCTGGTGGTCAACATCGCGTTTGGCGTGATGACCCGCGCCGCGCCGCAACTGAACATTTTTTCCATCGGTTTTCCGCTGACCTTGGTCCTCGGCCTGTTTATCGTCTGGGTTGGTCTGGCGGACATTCTCAATCAGTATCAGCCGCTGGCCACTGAAGCCTTGCAGCTGCTACGCGAACTGGCACGGGCGCGCTGAGTCATGGCAGAGAGCGAAAGCGGTCAGGACAAAACAGAAGACCCCACGGACAAACGCAAAAAAGATTCCCGTGAGAAGGGTGAGATTGCCCGTTCCAAAGAGCTCAACACCCTCGCCGTGATGATGGCCGGCGCCGGCGCGCTGCTGGTGTTCGGCGGCATGCTGGCCGAAGACCTGATGGAGCTGATGCGCCTGAACTTCACGCTCTCGCGCGAGGTGATCATGGATCAGGGCGCCATGGGCGCGTTTCTGTTGCAGTCCGGCCAGATGGCGCTGGTGGCGATCCAGCCGATCATGATCACCCTTTTGCTGGCGGCGCTGATCGGGCCGATATCTCTCGGTGGCTGGCTGTTTGCGGCGGGTTCCTTGGCCCCCAAGTTCAGCCGGATGAACCCGGCGGCAGGCCTCAAACGGATGTTTTCGTTCAAGGCTGTGGTCGAGCTGCTCAAGGCGCTGGCCAAGTTTCTGATTACCTTGGGTGTGGCGTTGGTGGTGTTGTCGGCGGACGTCGATGACTTGTTGCGTATCGCCCACGAGCCGCTGGAAATGGCGATCATTCACAGCGTCACGCTGGTGGGCTGGAGTACCTTGTGGCTGGCCTGCGGCCTGATCATCATTGCCGCCGTCGACGTGCCGGTGCAGCTCTGGGAAGCGCACAAGAAACTGCTGATGACCAAGCAGGAAGTGCGCGACGAGCACAAGGACCAGGAAGGTCGCCCGGAAGTCAAACAGCGCATCCGCCAGACCCAGCGCGAAATGTCCCAGCGGAGGATGATGGCGGCGATTCCCGACGCCGACGTGGTCATCACCAACCCGACCCACTACGCCGTCGCGCTCAAGTACGACTCGGAGAAGGGCGGCGCGCCGATATTACTGGCCAAGGGCAGCGACTTCCTCGCGTTGAAAATCCGCGAAATCGCCGTCGCCAACAACGTCATGCTCCTCGAATCGCCGGGGCTGGCGCGTTCGATCTATTACTCCACCGAACTCGAGCAGGAAATCCCCGGCGGGCTGTATCTGGCGGTGGCGCAGGTGTTGGCCTACGTCTACCAGATCCGCCAGTACCGCGCTGGCAAGGGCAAGCGCCCGGATCCGCTCAAGGACGACTTGCCGATTCCGCCGGATCTGCGTCGCGATTCCTGACGGTGCTGTGCAGCCATTGGTCTGAGATCTCCCTTCACTGTCAACTCTGACAGGTGCGCTCATCGTGATTTTGCAGTTTGATGCAAGGTGCTGCCGCGAACCTGGTGCGGTCATGCGAGCGAGTGCAAGGGAGCACGACAATGAAAGGTATTTTCAGCAGTTATGATGAAAAAACCGGAAGCGGCACCATCACGCCGAAGCAATCGGGACGCTGTCTTTCGTTTGCCGAAGCCACGGGTTTTTTTCTGACCGCCAAAGAATACCGCTTCAGCATTCCATTGGCTGATGCCTTGCAGGCGAATATCAAAGTGGGCGGCGAGGTCGAGTACGAATTGCCCAGGAACAAGAATGGAAAAGTGAAAATTCTTCGGTATTGAGCAATTGATCGCAAAGCCGCTGAAAACGGGGCGGCGGTTTTTTATGATCGTTCCCACGCGCAGCAAAGGAATGCAGCCCGGGACGCTCCGCGTCCCTTCCAAAGCCGAACGCGGAGCGTCCGTTGAGGCATTCCCACGCAGGAGCGTGGGAACGATCATCGCGTGTCGCTACTGCGGCAACTCCAGATTATCCATCACCCGATTCACCGCCAGCTCCCTGAGCATGATCAATTGCGCAATCCCCAACAGCGTCCGGCGCTGCGACGCGGGTATGAGGTGGGCGAAGTCATGGGCGATGGTTCTGGTTGAGGCGAGCGTTTCGCTGGCATCGGCCAGCAGTTCCTCGTTTTTGAAGTCGGCGGTAACGGCGTACATTCGGCGGGTTTTGCGTGACGGTGGCGGCTGTACGCGGGTGAACAGTCGGACGACGGTCTGGGTGAAGAAGTGATCTGTCCCCGATAACCAATGCTTACCGTTTGTCTGAAAAGCATATGCACCTGTCAACTCTGACAGTAGACGGCCCCGCTTCAAAAGGTTGTCATCGCTTCGGGGATATTCATAAAAGATCCCGATAGCAGCGCTTCAGTCCTACGGACGTGAGTTCGCGGGATAGGCGAATCATCAAGCAGAGGACGCGAGCATGACAGATATACCGGGTAGAAAGCTGCAAGGCATGGAGGTCGAGTTCGTTTCAGGGGAAATGAAAGAGTGTCCTGATGATCGCTCGATCGGCTATACCGTGACGTTCAAACTGTTCCTTGATTTCACCCATTTCAAGCAAATGGCACACCTCTACAGTGCAAACTTCTTTGACGTAACGACCAATGCGGTGCGGCCGCAAATGAAGGGCCTGGCAGCTCACCTCCATTACGAGGTCATTGGGCCCGCTGCCGGGAAAATCGTGAATAACGCGACGTTTTTCGAACTCTTTACCGACCCGGCTAACTATCTGGATGGCTGGATCAACCATGATATGGAGTGGCGCTACGCCAAACCCGTGTTTGAGTCCAGAGTCGATCACTTGCTGATCACTGCGCAGCAATATTTTCGCTGGGAAGACCCGGGCCGCCAGATCAGGATTGAAGATCTTCCCATCATCCCGTTCGATTGGGCGATTACTCTGATAGAGCAGCGTTTCAGAGGATCCTGGTGGTGGCCGTGGCGCAGGACGCCTGTATCGATAGTGACCTTTATGTACACGCAGGAAGAGGTTGTCGAAATCGAAGGTACGTTATTGCTCAAGGGCGGACGCTACTTGAAAGGCAACACTCTCAGCTTCGGACCCATTGCGCCTGAGCAGGTATTAACGGCGTAGGTCTTTGTCCAGCGAAAAGCCCGCCGTCCCGGTTGATACGGGACGGCGGGCTTTTCTGTCTTGATCGTTCCCACGCTCAGCAAAGGAATGCAGCCCGGGACGCTCCGCGTCCCTTCAGAGCCGAACGCGGAGCGCCCGTTGAGGCATCCCCGCGCAGGAACGTGGGAACGATCTGATCGGGGGAGGCGCTACTGCGGCAACTCCAGATTATCCATCACCCGATTCACCGCCAACTCCCCCAGCATGATCAGTTGCGCAATCCCCAGCAGCGTCCTGCGCTGCGACGCGGGGATGAGATGAGCAAAGTCATGGGCGATGGTTCTGGCTGAGGCGAGTGTTTCGCAGGCATCGGCCAGCAGTTCCTCGTTTTTGAAGTCGGCGGTGACGGCGTACATCCGGCGGGTCTTGCGCGGTGGCGGCGTGGAGCCAGGTGGGCAGAGGTAGTGATCGAGGGCGCGGTCGGCGGCTTCGTGGAGTTTTTTTGAATCGAGGGATTCGTAGGGGGAGGTGGGGTCGGTTTCGGGTGGGTTGGGTGTTGGTTTGATCATGGTGAGACTCCTTTGAAGTGGAGCCGCTACAACCTGTCGCTAAACAGGAGGGGTGGCGGCTGTACGCAGGTTAGCGAACCGGTCAAAGGCACCCGGCAGACCCGAAGGTCTCCCGCATACAGCCACCATGACGAAATCGCGAAAATACAGATCCGCAACGAAGCCTGGAACGCCGATGCACCTTTGACTTGAATTCGAGTCGCTAAACCCGATCGCTGATTCGTCAGCGACCGCACCACAATAGAACCCGACCCCAAGGCGCACAAGCCGGCGGATTCTGGCGTAGCTGTAGGCAAAGGCGCAAGAATTTGTAGCCTTGAAGGCGTGTCTGAAGGTGTCTTTTAAACACCTGAGTTAAAAAGCGATTTGCGCTGACTTCACTGGCCCCTTCGTGAGCAAGCTCACTCCCACATTTGGAATGAGTTTTCCTGTAGGAGTGAGCCTGCTCGCGAAGGGGCCATCCAGGTCAGCAAAAAAATCTCGGTCAAGCCCCGCTGTTTAAATCACTGGTTAAATAAATCCGTCCCCTTTGTGCTCAAGAATTTGTAGCCTCGAAGGCGTGTCTGGAGGTGTCTTTTAAACACTCCAGTTTAAAAGGCGAAAAGTCGGGCGAAGATCTGGGACGTAAATAAATGCGTCCCTTTTTCCCCTTTAAGGCCCTCCTATTAAGGGGAGTAAGTTGTTTTAATTTTTGAATGGCTCAATCCGGATATTGTCAAGCCAAATGGTGTCCCTGTATTTGGTAGGGCTTACGAACTGAGTAGATATAATAAAATAAGTAAACCATTGCTCTTCCGGTAGCTTGAAGTTCCCTAGTTGGGCGTAGAAAGTTTGTACTGTGCCTTTCTCATTGTAAAGGGTGATTTCGTTGTTCGGTGTTTGATTATCTATGAGTACGAAGTTGATGCTGTTTGCTCTATAATTTTTTAAATCTATTCTTGTTATGTCCGAAGTGACTAGGGCTTTGTTCTTATTTTGTAGGTCGTAAGCTACTCCGCAAGTTCTACCATTTGGGTATACGTTGTCACCCCTCATATTGATGATCATCATAGAACCTAAATCGTAGGATTCGCCTACTCGCAATTCTTTAGTCCCTATATTTGTAAAGTCTTCAAATATAGGGGCGATGGCCGCAGTCACGGTCAGCGACCTGACCGCCGACTCGGCACCTGTGCCATACAACGCCTTGGCCTTGAAGCTGTGTGCGGCCTCGCTCAGGCCTGTAACCGGAAGTTCCCATATGCCCGTTACGAGATCGGCAATCGATTTACCTTTCGAGGTTGTACCGTCGAATACTTCGATTTGCTGACCCTTGGCAGCGACCCCGGACAGCGTTACGGCGGTTTCTACCGTGGTGCCATTCTGCGGAATTTCATTGCCGCTGATTGTGCCTATAACAGAGTCAATGGTCGGGACAATATCTTCTGTCACCGTCAAATTACGCACATTCGAATACAACGGATTACTCGGATAACAGGCCTCGGCGTACAGCCGCCGCGCGCCGAGTGGCACGGTAATCGGAAGTTCCCAGATACCTGTCGTTCCGTTGGCGGTCGCGGTTCCCCTTGTGGCCGAGCCGGAACCGGTGCCGTCACGGATATTGATCTGCTGACCCAGGCTCGCGGTTCCTTTAAGTGTCAGCTCGGTACTGACCGTCGTTGTGCCTTCCAGCACTTCCACATTGCTGGCGTCCCATACATTGCTCAGCGTTGGCACAACTACGGCCGTGACGATCAACGTTCTGGCAGCCGAGGAGGCCCCCGAACCGTATAACGCCCTGGCGGTAAAACTGTGCGGCGCGACGCTCAGGCCGGTGACGGCCAATGTCCAGATCCCGGTTGCTGAATCGGCGGTCGGTTCACCTTTGGACGTTGTGCCGTCAAGCACGCTGACTTTCTGGCCTTTGGCGGCACTACCGGTCAAGGTCACGGCCGTTTCGACGATGATTGCGCCCTCGATAACTTCATCACCGCTGGGCGATCCAGTGACCAAAGTGATGCTCGGCGTCACATCTTCGATGGCCCTGATCGTATAAACCTTCACCGGCGCATCAATCGCCTCGGCTTCCTCACGACTCAACGTCAACGCCGCTTTGAAATACAACTCCAGCCGACTGCCATCCGCCAGGTCCTTGATGGCGTTGTACGCCAGCGTATGTGTGTATTGACCGCTGTTGAACCAGTTTTGATTAACGTAGGAAGACGGCCACGGCCATACCACGTGATGGAAGGCATCGCCGTTACTCTTCGTACCTTTGAAGTTCAGTCCTACCCGATGATTGGCGGCTATAAACGCCCAGACGCCAGCGAGAATCGTTGCGCCCAACGTCACCTTCGCCAGATCCAGCACCGTGCCCTCGGCTTGTTCAATGCTGATTTTGTCCAGCTCTGTCGCAGGCAGCGGCGTGACGCTGACGGTCAAAGGCAAAGATGGAGTTGTCTGGCCTGCGGTGACTTCGTAGCTGAGTGTGAAGGTTTTGGTTTCATTGCCGATGTTGGCTGCGATGGCTGTGGCGGGAATCAGGAACTCGACGCTGCCGCTGGCGACGCCCGGTTTGGCGGGGATTTCCGGTGAGCCGACGCCGGGTGTCCCGAGCATGCTCAGTTTGATGTTATGTGTTTCGTTCATGCCGGTGTAGGCCACGATCACGCGGGCGCCCGCTTGGGCGTCGAGTGGCGCCAGGGTCACGCTGGCACCATTGCCTGTGGCTTCCGGCATTTGTGGCAACGGTAAAGGATTTTCCAGCGCCACCCCGACACTGAACTCCAACGGCTCGGCATAACTCGTCCGCCCATCCGCACGCTTGATTTCGTACCTGGCGATCACCGTCCCGCCTTCATTGCCCTTGATCTCCTCGGCCGGGATGGTGAACGGCACTTGCTTACCGGCGGTGAATTCGTTCAGCTTGATCGAATCGGGGTATTCGCCGGTGATCGAGCCGATCCAGAACATGAAGACTTCATCGCCTTTGACCGTTTCGGTGTACGGCACCGTCAGGGTTGTGCCGGCGGTGTCGGCAGGCAGAACCCCGTCGACCACGCCAGCCACCACCGGTTCAGGCAGTTCCAGGCGCGGTTCGCCGACTTGCAGTATGTCGGTGTGGATCGACTCGCGAATGGCGCGGGTGGCCTCGAACGGGTTCAGTGTGGCGAGCACTGCGTCGGCGATCAGTTGCTGGTAGTAGAACTCCGCCGTGCCACCGTTGACCGGGGCCAAGTGTTTGCCGTCGATGCTGTACGCCAGCGGTGCCTCCGCGATGATGTCGTTGCGTGTGATGGGGCGAAGAGGCAAGTCAGGCAGGTAAGGCTTGAGACCAGGCGTGGTGCCGAGCATGAATATCTTGAGGACCTGGCCTTCGGCAAAGGATTTGTCGAATGGAATCTCCAGGCGTATCTGGGCCAGCGTGGGGTCCAGCGCCCCGGAGTCCTCGTCCAGCATGATCGGCGCGGCCAGCCGCTGGACTTCGCCGATGGCGCGGATGAATTGGCTTTTGGATTTCAGATCTTTGGAACCGTCGGCTTTTTTCAGGCGGTATGACAAGGTGATCTGCGACTTGGCCAACTGGCGCAGCACGGCGTTGGGGGCCTTGATTTCAATAATGCTCGGCACGCTGGTCAACGCCGCGCCTTCTACTTCCAGATCAATCGGCGCACCTTCGACCGGCGTGCCCTTGATCTTGATGAACGGGATGTCACCGATTTTGAAGTTGGTCGTGTCTGTGGCGATAATTTGCACGGTGCCGTCAGCGTCACCCAGTTGGTCGACATCCAGCACGTTGTTCAGCGTTTCCTTGAGCAACGGCGCGATCAGCCGGGTCGCATCAACGGCCACTACCACACGCTGTTCGGGGCTCCAGTCCTCGGAACGGTTGAAGACCTTGTCGTACACCTCGAACACCACGGCTACGCCGGGAAACTCTGCATCACCGGCGTCGGTGATGAAGTCTTTTTCGATTTTCACGATGATCGGCGTCTTGCCTTCGGCCTGTTCCTGAGTCAGCGGTTCACTGAGCACGAAGATCCCGCCCCAACTCACGCGACAAATATCGCCGGCTGCGGCGTAGGGATAGGGGGGTGTGCCGTCGGCCTTGCCAATGCTGATCTTCACGCCTTTTTCCGCAATCTCCTTGTCGATGCCACCGTCAAGAATGTCTTGGGGAATGATCATGATCAGCTTGGAATGCCCGCCGTCACCGTTTTCGTCATGGCCGCCCGGGCGCGTCAGCTTGACCAGCACCTGCATGACTTCAGACGGTTGATCCGTGCCGCCCAACGGCTTGACGACATAGGACACCGCGAACTGACCATCGACCATGTGCCGGGAAGGCACGAACATGCGCAATTGCGTGCCGACCTCATCCTTGAGGACGGTCTTGCCCCCCGCGTCCAGCCCGGTGCCCCAAAAGATCGTCAACCTGTCGCCGCTCGCCATATTCCCCCATGGTCCGGCCTGGCACTGCAGGCCATGCAGGGGAAAGTTGCCCAGCGCGGCGGCGATGTTGATGCCCCAGATATCGGGATCCGTCGACACCGGGTCCTTGCTGCGACCCGGGATGCCGAGTTCCGCGAGTAGCAGGGGTTTGTTGGGGCTGGCCATGGCAACGACTCCGGGCGGGAAAGTGACGGAGTGATTGAACGGCTAAAAGCGAGATTGCGCACCTGTCAGATCTGACAGGTGGCGACGAGTGGTCATTGGCGCGAGACTGAAAAGCCAAAGATCGCAAAAGCGGAAAGCGTGGTCTGGCCTGTTTAGCCCGGCAACTCCAGATTATCCATCACCCGATTCACCGCCAGCTCCCCGAGCATGATCAATTGCGCAATCCCCAGCAGCGTCCTGCGCTGCGACGCCGGTATCAGATGGCCGAAGTCATGGGCGATGGTTCTGGCTGAGGCGAGTGTTTCGCTGGCGTCGGCCAGCAGTTCTTCATTTTTGAAGTCGGTGGTGACTGCGTACATTCGGCGGGTTTTGCGTGGCGGTGGGGTGGAGCCGGGTGGGCAGAGGTAGTGATCGAGGGCGCGCTCGGCGGCGTCGTTGAGTTTTTTTGAATCGAGGGATTCGTAGGGGGAGGTGGGGTCGGTTTCGGGTGGGTTGGGTGTTGGTTTGATCATGGTGAAGCTCCTGGAGTCGTTGGAGCTGCCAGCGTTCGCTGCGAGACGAATGAGGGTGGCAGCTATACGCGGGTCGCAGACCGGGACTCTAGAACCGGCAGACCCGAAGGTCTCCCACGTACAGCCGCCATAAGCAAAGCGGATGTTGTGCGTCCAGAGATCGACGGGCTGCGAGACCCGATCGCTGATTCGTCAGCGACCAATTCACAATAGAACCCGACCCCAAGGCGCACAAGCCGGAGGATTCTGGCTTGGCTGTAGGCAATGGCGCAAGGATTTGTAGCCTTGAAGGCGTGTCCTGAAGTGTCTTTTAAACACCAGAGTTTAATAGGCACTTTGTGCTGACTTCACTGGCCCCTTCGCGAGCAGGCTCGCTCCCACATTTGGATTGCATTCCACTCCAATATTTGGAATGCATTTCCCCTGTGGGAGCGAGCCTGCTCGCGAAGGGGGCATCCCGGTCAGCAGAAAATCCACGGTCAAAACCCCTCTGTTTAAATTCCAGGCAAAAGTTGGAAAGCTTCTTGCAGTACCCGCCGTGAGCCCGCTCTGGGCGTCAAAAGTTTGCTTTAAAGGAACGGGGAAAACCGGTGGATCGCTCTCAGTTATTCAACACTGCTCGCACGAATGTTGCCGACCTCAGTCGAGGCAATCTGGGCGTGCCGTTGTTGCTGCTGGTTATGTTGGCAATGATGATGTTGCCGATTCCGCCGTTCCTGCTCGACGTGTTTTTCACCTTCAACATCGCGCTGTCGATCGTCGTCCTGCTGGTCTGCGTGTATGCGCTGCGGCCGCTGGATTTCGCCGTGTTCCCGACGATTCTGCTGGTCGCGACGTTATTGCGGCTGGCGTTGAACGTGGCCTCGACGCGGGTGGTGATGCTCCACGGTCAGGACGGCCACGCCGCTGCCGGTAAGGTGATTCAGGCCTTCGGTGAGGTGGTGATCGGCGGTAACTACGTGGTCGGTATCGTGGTCTTCGCGATCCTGATGATCATCAACTTTGTCGTGGTGACCAAAGGTGCCGGGCGGATTTCCGAGGTGAGCGCGCGTTTCACCCTCGATGCGATGCCCGGCAAACAAATGGCGATCGACGCCGACCTCAACGCCGGTCTGATCGACCAGAACCAGGCCAAGGCACGCCGTCAGGAAGTCGCCCAAGAGGCCGAGTTCTACGGTTCGATGGACGGTGCCAGTAAGTTCGTCCGTGGTGACGCCATCGCTGGCCTGCTGATTCTGTTCATCAACCTCATCGGCGGCATGGCCGTCGGTATCTTCCAGCACAACATGAGCTTCGGCGATGCGGGCAAGGTTTACGCCTTGCTGACCATCGGTGACGGTTTAGTGGCGCAATTGCCATCACTGTTGTTATCGACAGCGGCAGCGATCATGGTGACCCGTGCTTCCGGTTCGGAAGACATGGGCAAACAGATCAATCGCCAGATGTTCGCCTCGCCGAAAGCGCTGGCAGTGGCGGCCGGTCTGATGGCGGTCATGGGTCTAGTGCCGGGCATGCCGCACTTCTCGTTCCTGACCATGGCCGCGCTGGCTGCGGGCGGCGCGTACCTGTTCTGGAAGAAGCAGAACGTGGCCAAGGTCGTAGCGCTGGAAGAGGTCAAGCGCCAGCAGGAACTGCTGCCGTCGCCGGCTCGCGCCATGGAAACCAAGGAGCTGGGCTGGGACGACGTGACGCCAATCGACATGATCGGTCTGGAAGTCGGTTATCGCCTGATCCCGCTGGTGGATCGCAACCAGGGCGGGCAGTTGCTGGCGCGGATCAAGGGTGTGCGCAAGAAACTCTCGCAGGATCTGGGCTTCCTCATGCCGACCGTGCACATCCGCGACAACCTCGATCTGGCGCCAAGCGCCTATCGCCTGACCCTGATGGGGGTGATCCTCGCCGAAGCGGAGATCTATCCGGATCGTGAACTGGCGATCAACCCGGGTCAGGTCTACGGCACGCTCAACGGTATCAACGCCAAAGATCCGGCTTTCGGCCTGGAAGCGGTGTGGATCGAAATCAGCCAGCGCGCGCAGGCACAATCGCTCGGTTACACCGTGGTCGACGCCAGCACCGTGGTTGCGACGCACTTGAACCAGATTCTGTACAAGCACTCCAGTGAGCTGATCGGCCACGAAGAAGTGCAGCAACTCATGCAATTGCTGGCCAAAAGCTCGCCGAAACTGGCAGAAGAGCTGGTGCCGGGCGTGGTCACGTTGTCGCAGTTGCTCAAAGTGCTGCAAGCGCTGCTCGCTGAACACGTACCGGTGCGCGATATCCGCAGCATTGCCGAAGCCATCGCCAACAACGCCGCGAAGAGTCAAGATACCGCCGCGTTGGTGGCCGCTGTGCGGGTCGGCGTATCGCGCGCCATCGTCCAAAGCATTGTAGGCACTGAGTCCGAGCTGCCTGTGATCACCTTGGAACCAAGGTTGGAACAAATATTGCTCAATAGTCTGCAGAAGGCAGGACAAGGCTCGGAAGAGGGCGTTCTGCTGGAGCCAAGCATGGCCGAGAAGCTGCAGCGCTCGCTCATCGAAGCGGCGCAGCGTCAGGAAATGCAAGGTCAGCCGGTGATCCTGTTGGTCGCTGGCCCGATCCGCGCGATGCTCTCGCGCTTTGGCCGCCTCGCAGTCCCTGGGCTGCATGTGCTGGCCTACCAGGAAATACCGGACAACAAGCAAGTGACCATCGTTGCGACAGTAGGGCCCAACGGCTGAGGTAGTGGTTTATGCAAGTTAAGCGTTTCTTTGCCGCCGATATGCGTCAGGCCATGAAGCTGGTTCGTGATGAGCTGGGCGCTGATGCCGCCATCATTGGCAACCGCCGCATTGCTGGCGGTGTCGAGCTGACGGCGGCACTGGATTACAAATTGTCGGCGCTGGCGCCACGGGTTCCGAACATGGAACTCGAAGACGAGCTGCGCAAGACCCAGTCGCGCATCGTCACCGCCCAGGCCGAACTGAGCCTGCGTGGCGAAGCCGACGGCAACAGCAATCGCCAGATCTTCGCCGGGCTGCCGTTGACCGCTGGCCTGCCGCTGACTGCCGCTGAACCGCTGAGCGAGCCGACTTACGCTGCTCCAGCGCGTCCGGCCCCGGCGCCTGCGCAGTCTTCTGGCGGCGTTGATCCGCGTGCACTGGATTCGATGCGCTTTGAATTGAACAGCCTGCGTGAGCTGATGGAAGTTCAGCTCGGCACCCTGGCCTGGAATCAGTTGCAAGGCAGCCGTCCGGCGCAAGCCAACCTGTATCGCCGTCTGCAACGTATCGGTCTGTCCGGCCCGTTGTCGCGCGATCTGCTGGCGATGATCACTGACATCGAAGAGCCGCGTCAGGCCTGGCGCATGCTGCTTGCGCACCTGGCGCGGATGATTGCCGTACCGGAAGTCGAGCCGCTGGAAGAGGGCGGTGTGATTGCCATGGTCGGCCCGGCCGGCATGGGCAAGACCACCACGCTGGCCAAGCTGGCCGCGCGTTATGTGCTGAAATACGGCGCGCAGAATGTCGCGCTGGTGAGCATGGACAGCTTCCGCATCGGTGCGCAGGAACAGCTGAAGACGCTGGGCCGCATTCTCAATGTGCCGGTGACTCACGTCGATCCGGGCCAATCGCTGGTGCAAGCGCTGGATCCACTGCTGCGCAAACGCGTGGTATTGATCGATACTGCCGGCCTGCAAGCCAGTGATCCGGCCCTGCGCATGCAGCTCGAAAGTCTGGCCGGGCGTGGCATTCGTTCAAAAAATTATCTGGTCTTGGCAACCACCAGCCAGAAACAGGTTCTAACCGCCGCTTATCACAGTTACAAGCGTTGCGGGCTTGCCGGCTGCATCCTGACTAAACTGGATGAAACGGCCAGCCTTGGCGAAGTGTTGAGCCTGGCGATCAGTCATGAATTGCCGGTCGCGTACCTGACCGATGGCCCACGGATTCCGGATGATTTGCATCTGCCGCGCCGTCATCAACTGGTCAGCCGCGCCGTCAGCGTGCAAATGCAGGAAGAACCCAGCGAAGAAGCCATGGCTGACATGTTCGCTGATATCTATCACAGCCCGACCAAGCAGGTAGGCTGAGGTATTCATGAACAGTTTTTGTACCTACATCGATGGTCTGCCATGCATTGTTCCGGTTGTGAACGCGCAGCCAGTAATGTGGCCTCCGTCTATGCAAGACAAGGTAAAGAAATAACATGGGCAGCATGCATCCCGTACAGGTGATCGCGGTGACCGGCGGCAAAGGTGGCGTCGGCAAGACTAACGTGTCAGTGAACTTGTCTCTGGCGCTGGCAGAGCTTGGCCGTCGGGTCATGCTGCTGGACGCCGATCTGGGACTGGCGAACGTCGACGTTTTGTTGGGTCTGACCCCTAAACGCACATTGGCCGACGTGATCGAAGGCCGCTGCGAATTGCGCGACGTGCTGTTGCAAGGCCCCGGTGGCATTCGCATCGTCCCGGCCGCGTCCGGCACGCAGAGCATGGTGCACCTGAGCCCGGCGCAACATGCCGGTCTGATTCAGGCGTTCAGCGACATCGGCGACAATCTCGACGTACTGGTGATCGACACCGCTGCGGGTATTGGTGACTCGGTAGTCAGTTTCGTACGCGCAGCGCAAGAAGTGTTGCTGGTGGTCTGCGACGAGCCGACCTCGATCACCGACGCCTACGCGCTGATCAAATTGCTCAACCGCGATTACGGCATGAACCGCTTCCGCGTCCTCGCCAACATGGCGCAGAGCCCGCAGGAAGGGCGCAACCTGTTCGCCAAGTTGACCAAGGTCACGGATCGCTTCCTTGACGTGGCCCTACAATACGTCGGCGCCGTGCCTTACGACGAAAGCGTGCGTAAAGCGGTGCAGAAGCAGCGTGCGGTGTACGAAGCCTTCCCGCGTTCCAAGTGCGCACTGGCGTTCAAGGCGATCGCGCAGAAGGTCGACACCTGGCCGCTGCCCGCCAATCCGCGTGGCCACCTTGAGTTTTTCGTCGAGCGCCTCGTGCAGCAAACGGCAGGGCCCGTGCTATGACCGCAAGCGGTATGAACTACTACAAGAAGTCGGCACGTGACGCGCAGTACGAACTGATCGAGCGTTACGCGCCACTGGTCAAACGCATTGCCTACCACTTGCTGGCACGCTTGCCGGCGAGTGTGCAGGTCGAAGACCTGATCCAGGCCGGGATGATCGGCCTGCTCGAAGTCTCGACCAAATATGACGCCAGCAAAGGCGCCAGTTTCGAAACGTACGCGGGCATTCGAATCCGCGGCGCGATGCTCGACGAAGTGCGCAAAGGGGACTGGGCGCCACGCTCGGTTCACCGCAATACCCGTATGGTCAGCGACGCAATTCGCTCAATTGAAGCTAAAACCGGCCGTGATGCTAAAGATCACGAGGTTGCGGCCGAACTCCAATTGAGTCTCGACGATTACTACGGGATTTTGAATGACACCTTGGGCAGCCGCCTGTTCAGTTTCGACGACCTGCTGCAGGACGGCGAACACGAAGGGCTGCACGAGGATGGCGCGAGTGCTCATCTTGAGCCGTCACGCGATCTGGAAGATGAAC
Source organism: Pseudomonas sp. P108 (assembly GCF_032613195.1). NCBI lineage: Bacteria > Pseudomonadati > Pseudomonadota > Gammaproteobacteria > Pseudomonadales > Pseudomonadaceae > Pseudomonas > Pseudomonas sp. P108. The sequence continues at coordinate 1,890,256 of NZ_CP126691.1, forward strand.
GTTTCCAGGCTGCGTTGGCGGACGCGATTGCCAATTTGCCGGAGCGTGAGCGACTGGTGTTGGCGCTGTACTACGACGAAGAGCTGAACCTCAAGGAGATCGGTGAAGTCCTTGGCGTCAGTGAATCGCGGGTCAGCCAGTTACACAGCCAGTGCGCGGCCCGTTTGCGGGGGCGTTTGGGGGAGTGGCGAGCGCGCTGAAGGCAGTGTGGGGACACTGCGAACGAGGCTGGTGCGGTGATGAACGGCACCGGTCTTGCTCTGTTGTGCTCCAGACAGTCTTCGAGTGCTGCGCCGATTGATTGAAGTGGCGCGTCCAGGTGCTGGGCGCGTTTAAGACTGCTTGGAGGTCGAATTGAACAAAGACATGAAAATCCTCATCGTTGATGACTTCTCAACGATGCGGCGGATCATCAAGAACCTGCTGCGTGATCTTGGGTTCACCAACACCGTCGAGGCTGACGATGGCGTCACTGCCATTCCGGTGCTCAACAGCGGCAGCATCGACTTTCTGGTAACGGACTGGAACATGCCGGGCATGACCGGTATCGACCTGCTGCGTCACGTGCGTGCCGATGAAAAACTCAAGCACTTGCCGGTGTTGATGGTGACGGCTGAAGCCAAGCGCGAGCAGATCATTGAAGCCGCTCAGGCCGGTGTAAACGGCTACGTAGTCAAACCTTTCACGGCTCAGGCGTTGAAAGACAAAATCGAGAAGATTTTCGAACGCATCGGCTGATGAACGCGCGGGGGAGCTATGGAGCATAACGAATCTTCACAGGGCGATTTCGAGTCGACCCTGAAAAAACACGCGGTCGAACTGGTCGAAAGCCTTGAAAAAGGCAGGTTCGGTGACGCTGTGCAACTGATCCATGAGCTCAATCAGACCCGTGACCGTGGCCTGTACCAGGAAGTGGGCAAGCTCACACGTGAACTGCACAGTGCGATCGTCAACTTCCAGATCGACCCGAACATGCCGCAGGCCGAGGAAGTGTCGCAAATCACCGACGCCACCGAACGCCTGGGCTATGTGGTCAAGCTGACAGAGGCCGCGGCCAACCGCACCATGGATCTGGTGGAAAGCGCCACGCCGGTGGTCAACAGTCTGGCTGATGAAGCGCAGACGTTGAGCGCCGATTGGGGTCGTTTCATGCGTCGCGAGGTCGGGGCTGAAGAGTTCCGCGAACTGGCGCGCCGGGTCGACGGTTTTCTGTCACGCAGCAGCACGGACAACCGTGCGGTGTCGAGCAATCTCAACGACATCCTGCTGGCCCAGGATTACCAGGACCTGACCGGTCAGGTGATCAAGCGTGTGACCCAACTGGTCACCGAAGTCGAAAGCAATTTGCTCAAACTCGTGCTCATGGCCAGTCAGGTTGACCGCTTTGCGGGCATCGAACATGACCGCGCCGCGATGCTTGCAGAAAAAGATCCACAAAAACATCTCTCGCAGGGTGAAGGTCCGCAGATTCATGCCGATAAACGAGAAGACGTTGTGTCCGGTCAGGACGATGTGGACGATTTGTTATCCAGCCTTGGATTCTAGTGTTTTGGAATTTTAGGTTTTTTGGGTTTTTAGACCTGTAGGAGCACCCCATTAATGAGCTTCGGCGCCGATGAAGAGATCCTTCAGGATTTCCTGGTTGAGGCCGGCGAGATTCTTGAGCAACTGTCCGAACAACTGGTCGAGCTGGAAAGCCGCCCGGATGACGCAGATCTGCTCAACGCAATTTTTCGCGGTTTCCACACTGTAAAAGGGGGCGCCGGCTTCCTTCAGCTCAATGAGCTGGTGGAGTGCTGTCACATCGCCGAAAACGTGTTCGACATCCTGCGCAAGGGTGAACGTCGCGTTGATGCAGAACTGATGGACGTTGTTCTCGAAGCACTGGACGCGGTGAACAGCATGTTCACTGAGGTTCGTGAGCGTGCTCCGATCACCGCCGCCACCCCGGAACTGCTGGCCGCCCTGGCGCGTCTGGCCGAACCGCAATCGGCGGACGCCGCCCCGGCTTCGCCAGTGGCCGAGATGATCGAAGAACTCGTCGTTGAAGGCGACGCGTCGGGCGACATCACCGATAACGAATTCGAACAGCTGCTGGATTCGCTGAACGCCGTCAAGGCCGAAGCCGAAGCCCCGGCCGCTGCTGCACCTGCGCAAACGGCCAATGAAGCAGCGAGCGATGAAATCACCGATGCCGAGTTCGAGTCGTTGCTTGATCAGTTGCACGGCAAAGGTCAGTTCGCGGTGGACGCAGTTGCACCAGCGGTGGCAGCCCCTGCGGCACCGGCCAAGGGCGACAGCTCTGACATCACCGACGACGAATTCGAAGCCCTGCTCGATCAGTTGCACGGCAAGGGCAACTTTGCCGTCGATGCGCTGGAGTCGGCGATTGCTTCGGCACCGGCGCCGGCTGCTCCAGCGGCCGCCGCTGCCGGCAGTGATCTGATCAGCGATCACGAGTTCGAATCGCTGCTCGACGAATTGCACGGTAAAGGCAAGTTCTCCGAAGTCGGCACCGCTGCTGCTGGCAGTGCTTCGACCGTCGCCACGCCTGCTGCCAAGGCACCGGCCGCTGCTGCAGCGCCCAAGCCTGCCGCCAAGCCTGAGCCGAAAGCCGAAGCGCCAAAACCGGCTGCCGCTGCTGCACCGGCTCCGGCCCGTGCTGCGCCGACACCGCCACCGGAAAAACCGGCGAGCGAAGCCGAAACCACCGTGCGCGTCGACACGGCACGTCTCGACGAAATCATGAACATGGTCGGCGAGCTGGTGCTGGTGCGTAACCGTCTGGTGCGTCTGGGCCTGAACAGCGGCGATGAAGCCATGCAAAAGGCAGTGTCTAACCTCGATGTGGTCACGGCTGACTTGCAGACCGCCGTAATGAAGACGCGGATGCAGCCGATCAAGAAGGTCTTCGGGCGCTTCCCGCGTCTGGTTCGAGATCTGGCGCGGCAGTTGAAGAAAGAGATCAACCTGGAACTGGTGGGCGAAGAAACCGACCTCGACAAAAACCTTGTCGAGGCCCTGGCCGACCCGCTGGTCCACTTGGTGCGCAACGCGGTCGACCACGGCATCGAGTCGCCGGAAGAACGCGAAGCGTCGGGCAAGGCCCGTGGCGGTCGTGTTGTTCTGGCGGCCGAGCAAGAGGGCGACCATATCCTGCTGTCGATTTCCGATGACGGCAAAGGCATGGACCCGAACGTCCTGCGCGCCATCGCGGTTAAACGCGGGGTGATGGACAAGGATGCGGCCGATCGCCTCAGCGATACCGAGTGCTACAACCTGATTTTCGCCCCGGGTTTCTCGACCAAGACCGAGATCTCCGACGTGTCCGGCCGTGGCGTCGGCATGGACGTGGTGAAGACCAAGATTTCCCAGCTCAACGGTTCGATCAACATCTACTCGACCAAGGGCCAAGGCTCGAAGATCGTCATCAAGGTGCCGCTGACCCTCGCGATCATGCCAACCCTGATGGTCATGCTCGGCAATCAGGCGTTTGCGTTCCCGTTGGTCAACGTCAACGAAATCTTCCACCTCGACCTGTCGACCACCAACGTCGTCGACGGTCAGGAAGTGGTGATCGTGCGGGACAAGGCGCTGCCATTGTTCTACCTCAAGCGCTGGCTGGTCAGCTCCGCCGCTCACGAAGAGCAGCGTGAAGGCCACGTGGTGATCCTTTCGGTGGGCACGCAGCGGATCGGCTTCGTCGTCGATCAACTGGTCGGTCAGGAAGAAGTGGTCATCAAGCCATTGGGCAAAATGCTGCAGGGCACTCCGGGCATGTCCGGCGCCACCATTACCGGTGACGGCCGCATCGCGCTGATTCTCGATGTTCCAAGCATGCTCAAGCGTTACGCCGCACGGCGTATTTGAATCCGGGGCGGCGGGGCGACAACGTCCCGCCGCACCTAATGGAGTGTTTATGGCAGTCAAAGTCCTGGTGGTGGACGATTCGGGTTTTTTCCGCCGCCGCGTCTCGGAAATTCTTTCAGCGGATCCGAGCATTCAGGTGGTCGGCACCGCTACCAACGGTAAAGAGGCGATCGATCAGGCGCTGGCACTCAAGCCGGACGTGATCACCATGGACTACGAGATGCCAATGATGGACGGCATCACGGCAGTGCGGCACATCATGCAGCGCTGCCCGACCCCGGTGTTGATGTTCTCCTCGCTGACCCACGAAGGCGCCCGGGTCACCCTCGATGCGCTGGACGCCGGCGCGGTGGATTTCCTGCCGAAGAATTTCGAAGACATCTCGCGTAACCCCGAGAAGGTCAAGCAATTGCTGTGCGAGAAGGTGCATAGCATCTCGCGCAGTAATCGTCGTTTCAGTGCTTACAGCGCACCGGCTCCCGTTGCTGCCCCAGCACCGACGCCTGCTCCGGCGCCGTCGAGTTTCGGCAGCCACAGCAGCAGTCACAGCACCAGCGCGCCGGCTCGTCCGGCTCCAGCGCCAGCACCGACTCGCGCCCCGGCCGCCAGCGCTTCGTCGCCCGCGCCGAAACGCAAAGCTTACAAACTGGTTGCCATCGGTACTTCGACGGGCGGCCCGGTTGCTCTGCAACGTGTGCTGACTCAGTTGCCAGCGAATTTCCCGGCGCCGATCGTGTTGATCCAGCACATGCCGGCGGCATTCACCAAGGCTTTCGCCGAACGTCTCGACAAGCTGTGCCGCATCAGCGTCAAGGAAGCCGAGGATGGTGACATCCTGCGTCCGGGCCTGGCGTTGCTGGCACCGGGTGGCAAGCAAATGATGATCGACGGCCGTGGCGCGGTGAAAATCCTCCCGGGCGACGAGCGTCTGAACTACAAGCCATGCGTGGACATCACCTTCGGTTCGGCGGCGAAATCCTACGGCGACAAAGTTCTGGCGGTGGTGTTGACCGGCATGGGCGCTGACGGCCGTGAAGGCGCGCGTCTGCTCAAGCAGGGCGGCAGCGCGGTGTGGGCACAAGATGAGGCAAGCTGCGTGATCTACGGCATGCCGATGGCCATCGTCAAAGCTGACCTCGCCGACGCGGTGTACAGCCTCGACGACATCGGCAAACACATTGTCGAGGCGTGTATCTGATGGATGTTTTAAGCCTTATCGGGATCATCATGGCGTTCGTCGCCATCATCGGTGGTAACTACCTTGAGGGTGGTCACCTCGGTGCGCTGGCCAACGGCCCGGCGGCATTGATCGTACTGGGCGGCACCATCGGTGCCGCACTGCTGCAATCGCCGATGAGCGCGTTCAAACGCGCCATGCAGATCCTCGCCTGGATTCTGTTTCCGCCACGGGTCGATCTGGCCGGTGGCATCGATCGCGTCGTCAACTGGAGCCTCACCGCGCGCAAGGAAGGCTTGCTTGGTCTGGAAGGCGTGGCCGATGCCGAACCCGACAACTACTCGCGCAAAGGCCTGCAATTGTTGGTCGACGGCGCCGAGCCGGAAGCGATCCGCAGCATCCTCGAGGTGGATTTCTACACCCAGGAAGCCCGCGATATCGAAGCAGCGAAAGTCTTTGAAAGCATGGGCGGCTACGCGCCAACCATCGGTATCATCGGTGCGGTGATGGGCCTGATCCACGTGATGGGCAACCTCGCCGATCCGACGCAACTGGGCAGCGGCATCGCCGTCGCCTTCGTCGCGACCATTTACGGCGTCGCCAGTGCCAACCTGGTGTTGCTGCCAATCGCCGCCAAGCTGAAGTCAATCGCGTTGCGGCAGTCGCGTTATCGCGAAATGTTGTTGGAAGGGATCCTGTCGATCGCCGAAGGTGAAAACCCTCGCTCCATTGAGTTGAAGCTGCAAGGCTTCATGGACTAAGGGAATAACCTCATGGCTCGTCGCAGGCATCAGGAAGAACACGTCAATCACGAGCGCTGGCTCGTGTCCTACGCGGATTTCATCACGCTGTTGTTCGCGTTCTTCGTGGTGATGTACTCGATTTCGTCGATCAACGAAGGCAAGTACAAGGAAATTTCCGAAGCGCTGGTCGGTGTCTTCAAAGACTCCGACCGCGCGCTCAAACCGATCCAGATCGGCGACGAACGGCCGAAAACCGTGACACCGGCCAAGCCGCTGGTCAAGGACGCCGAGCAGATCGATGCCGGTATCGCCGGCGCCAGCGATCCGTTGAAAAGCATCGCCGATGACATCAGCGCCGCATTCGGCGACTTGATCAGCTCCAACCAGATGACCGTGCGCGGCAACGAGTTGTGGGTCGAGATCGAACTCAACTCCAGCCTGCTGTTCGGCAGTGGCGATGCCATGCCAAGCGACATCGCCTTCAACATCATCGACAAGGTGGCGGCGATTCTGAAACCGTTCGATAACCCGATTCACGTCGAGGGTTTCACCGACGATCAACCGATCCGCACGGCGCAGTATCCGACCAACTGGGAACTGTCTTCGGCGCGTTCGGCGAGCATCGTGCGCATGCTGGCCATGCAGGGTGTGAACCCTGGCCGATTGGCATCGGTGGGTTACGGCGAGTTTCAACCGGTGGCCAACAACGCTACCGCTGAAGGCCGGGGGAAAAACCGCCGGGTGGTTCTGGTGGTCTCGCGAAACCTCGATGTGCGCCGCAGCCTGACGGGCACTGGAACCGCTAACGCGCAACCGGACGCTGCGTTGAAGCGTGCTGGCACACAAACTGCACCGACCCCGGTCAAGACGCCGGGACGCGAGAGTGCCGTCAATTCTCCGTCACCCGCATTAACACGCTGAGCTATGTCTCGGTCGAGCATATCGGCCGGGAGGAACGAACTGAATGAGAGTCTGGGCAGTCGCCAATCAAAAGGGTGGTGTCGGTAAAACCACATCTTCCATCGCTTTAGCCGGATTGCTGGCCGAGGCGGGCAAGCGCGTGGTTGTGGTCGATCTCGACCCGCACGGCTCGATGACCAGCTATTTCGGCTACGACCCCGACAGCCTGGAACACAGCAACTACGACCTGTTTCTGCACAAGGGCAGCGTGCCGCAAGGCCTGCCGGGGCAGTTGTTGTTGTCGACCAGTGACGAACGTATTTCCCTGCTACCGTCGAGCACCGCACTGGCGACCCTTGAGCGTCAGTCGCCGGGGCAGAGTGGTTTGGGTCTGGTGATCGCCAAGAGTCTGGCGCAGCTGTGGCAGGATTTCGATTACGCGGTGATCGACAGCCCGCCGTTGCTCGGTGTGCTGATGGTCAACGCCCTCGCGGCGAGCCAGCAACTGGTGATCCCGGTGCAGACCGAACACCTGGCCGTCAAAGGTCTGGAGCGCATGGTCAACACCCTGGCGATGATCAACCGCTCGCGCAAACAGGCGCTGCCGTTCAGCATCGTGCCGACCCTGTTTGATCGCCGTACCCAGGCCTCGATGCATACCTTGCGCGTGCTGCGCGACAAATTTCCCGACGAGATCTGGCAGGGTTATATCCCGGTCGATACCCGTCTGCGCGACGCCAGCCGGGCCGGTGTCACGCCTTCGCAATTCGACGGCAAGAGCCGTGGCGTGCTGGCGTATCGCGCGCTGCTCAAGCACCTGTTGGCGCAACAACTTGTTCCGCAGGTGGCTTGAGATGAACCTGTCCCGATCACGCCTGCCTGACTTGCACAAATCCTGTGGGAGCGAGCCTGCTCGCGAAGCAGGCGACGCGGTTTCCCTATCCGGCGCTGTTGACCGATGAACCGCCCAGTCAAGCTCACATCGCGTCCGCAATTGGCGCTGCAGTCTTATCTGGATAATTTGCTGCAGGAAATTCCTGAGGAGCTGCCGCCGGTCATTGAGGCGCAGCCTGAAGTTGTGGAAAGCAGCGAGGCGCTGGACGAGTTCCAGGCTGCGGTACTGGAAGAGCAGGCACGTGATGCGCAGAAGGCTGCCCGGCCTGCTGCGCCGGTTGCCGCGCCTGCCGCCGCAGCGGTGACCAAAGCACCGGTTGCATTGATCGAAGAGGCCGAGCCGGTTCGCGCATCGGTGTCGACACTCGCACCGCTGCTGCAAACCCAGTTGCTGAAAACCGCGCCGGAACCGGAAGTGGTCGAACCGGCCCCAGCACCTGCTCCGGTTGCACCCGCACCCGTCGAGCAGACGCTGGTGCCGCCGCTGGTGGAAGTGCATCTGCCGCCTAACAACACGCCGCCACCGGTGGAAACCGATGGTCGCCCGGCCTGGGCCTCTGAAGCCTTCGAATGCCTGCTGTTCGACGTCGCCGGCCTGACCCTCGCGGTGCCACTGGTGTGTCTCGGCTCGATCTATTCGCTGGCCGGTCACGAGCTGACGCCGTTGTTCGGTCAGCCGGAATGGTTCCTCGGGATCCTGCCGAGTCAGGCCGGCAATCTGAAAGTGTTGGATACCGCGCGCTGGGTCATGCCGGATCGCTATCGCGATGACTTCCGTCAGGGCTTGCAGTACGTGATTTCGGTACAAGGTTACGAGTGGGGGCTGGCGGTGCATCAGGTCAGCCGCTCGTTGCGTCTGGACCCGAATGAAATCAAATGGAGAAGTCACCGGGGTCAGCGGCCATGGCTCGCCGGCACCGTGATTGAGCACATGTGTGCATTGCTTGACGTTTCCGCACTGGCCGAGTTGATCGCCAGCGGTGGGGCAAAGCACCTGAGCGGCCACAAGCCGCTACATAAACCGACATAGCAGCCGACATAACAATCAGGCGACGGCATTGTTGAATGCCGCCACACAGAACACACACCGCCCAGAGCGGTTTTTTCGAGGGGTCAGGGTATGAGTAGTCAGGCGACGAATGCAAAAGGTTCTGAAGATCCGATCCTGCAATGGGTTACCTTCAAACTGGACAACGAAACCTACGGCATCAACGTGATGCGCGTTCAGGAAGTGCTGCGCTACACCGAGATCGCTCCGGTGCCGGGCGCGCCAAGCTACGTGCTGGGCATCATCAACCTGCGCGGTAACGTGGTTACCGTGATCGACACCCGTCAGCGCTTCGGCCTGAACAGTGGCGAGATCAGCGACAACACCCGTATCGTCATCATCGAAGCCGACAAGCAAGTCGTCGGCATCATGGTCGACAGCGTGGCCGAAGTGGTTTACCTGCGTCAGTCGGAAATCGAGACGGCGCCGAACGTCGGCAACGAAGAGTCGGCCAAGTTCATCCAGGGCGTGTGCAACAAGAACAACGAGTTGCTGATCCTGGTCGAGCTGGACAAGATGATGAGCGAAGAAGAATGGTCGGACCTGGAGAATATCTGATTGATTCTCGAGGTTGCGGTCATTGTCCTGTTCCTCTTCTGGGCAGGCACGCTGGCAATGTTTGTGTCGTACATCAAGGCGCAAAAAGTCATTGCTGCGCAACAGGCTCAGGGCGATGCGCTGCGTGATCAGCGCATCAAGGACCTGGCCAAGCGCGTCGACGATTACCAGAACGGTAATGTGCGCATGGGCGAGGCGCTGCACGAGTTGCGTGCGGTAGTCAGCCCTTTGCCGGACAAGATCGTTCAGCTGGAACAGCGCGATCCATCGAGCCTGTCGTTCGCCCAAGCGGCGAAACTGGTGGGCATGGGTGCGAGCGTTGATGAACTGACTCAGTCCTGCGGGTTGACCCAGGCTGAGGCGGAGTTGATGCGCAAACTTCACAAGAACTGATTGTCGTACCGGGATCGTTCCCACGCTCTGCGTGGGAATGCATCTTGGGACGCTCCGCGTTCCGCCTGTGAAATGTGACGCAGAGCGTCACGGGCGGCATTCCCACGCAGAGCGTGGGAACGATCAGTAATCATCCCCGCGATCGGTGATGTCCTTCTCGACCATCGGCGCATTCGGGTCCTGCCCCTCTGGGAATTTGCCCTTCAGATTCCACGCAAACGCGATGATCTCGGCGATGGTGCGATACAGCTCCTCTGGAATGCTGTCGCCCAATTCCATGCGCGCCAACAAGCGCACCAATTCGGCGTTCTCATAGATCGGCACTTCGCAATCGCGAGCAATGCGCAGGATTTCTTCGGCCAGTTCCTCATCACCTTTGGCGGTGAGGGTCGGGGCGTGGTTGCCGTCGTATTTGAGGGCGATGGCCTGGCGTGGGGCAGTGGAATCGTTCATGCGGTTTCGTCGACCCAGCGGTGTTCGAGGCGGGTTTGGTTGCCTTGCGGCGGGGTGCCGAGGTGGCAGTCGATGTCGCCGACGTTGAGCCCGCGATCAAGCAGGCGCTGACGCAGGGCGAACAGGTTGTTGCCGATCAGATCGGCGGTGTACGGCCGTTCGGCCCACAGTTGGCTGGACAGGCTGCCGGCGATCAGTTGCGCCTGAATCTGCATCGGCCCGAGCGGCTCCATGTCGAACGCCAGATCGACGCGCCACAGCTGTTGCTTGGGCTCGCGCTCGTCGCGGCGTTCGTTTGGTTGCGGCTCTCGCTCCGGCGCTTCTTCACGCTGGAACTTGACCTGCAACGGCACGATGTCCTGCAGGTTGCGCATGGGGATCTCCAACTGCCAGGTGCTGAGCAGACGCCCGTCGTCGGTAACGCCGGTCTGTTCCAGGCTCGACAGTTGGTGGCTTTGCAGGCGCGAAACCGCTGCGGCGGCGAGGCGCAACAACTGTTCCAGATCACCTTCGCCGTCCAGGCTTTGCAGCAAACGCTCGGGCAGCGGGAAGCTGCTCGGTACCGGTTTGGCGCTGACCTGGCCGAGCATGCCGAGGGCGTTGCGGACGAAACTCGGCAGCGCTTGCGCCAGGGTGTTGGCGGCGATGATCGCGTTGAAACTGGTGTTGCTCGGCAGGCCCGGGGTCAGTTGTGCGATCAGCTTGAGCAAATCGGCTTTCATGTCCGGAGCCAGCGTCGGGTTCTGGCCGGTCAACAGTTTGGCTTCGAGGAACACGCCGCTGTTGGCCAGCGCCAGTGCCACGCCTTTGGCGGTGCTCAGTTGTTGCACGTCCGGGAGGCTGGCGAGCAGTTTTTCGACCGCCGCACGCAGATCTGCCGAGGTCGAGTCATCGGCTGGCGGCAGATTCTGTAATGCGTTCAACAGACCGCTGAGCGAAGCCTGGCGACTTTGCTGGCCGACCAGTTGCTGACTGACGGCCAGTTGTTCCTGGCGGCTGCTCATGGGCAGAAACTTGAGAGTTTGTGAATCTTCCACCAACGCCGAAAGCAAAGTGCCAATGCGCAGCGGCTGCGGGCTGTCGATGGTCAGTGTGCTGCCGCTCTGCGCGGTATTGAGCAGGGTGACCAGCGAGCGGAATACCGCGGCTTGCCCCGGCGTCTGCGGCAGCGCCTGCGAGGTCAGCACCTTGCCTTGCAGCAGCGTACCGACCGGCAATTGTGCGGTGTCGATGCGGGTGAGGGCGGCGACGCTGCTGGCAATGGCTTGCTGCACGGTAATCGCCAGGTTGCCCGCCGATGGCTGGGTGATCGCCAGGCTGGTGCCTTGGGGCAGCGGCAGATTGCTGGTCGCCTGCACGGTGGTCTGGCGTCCGCCGTCGACGGTGACCTTGAGCAATAACTGAAAGGTCTGATCCGCCTGCTTGAGCGACAACACCTCGGCCTTGGCGCTTTGCCCGGCGCCGATCAGGCCTTCGACCGGGGTCAGCAGCTTGAGCAGCTCACCGACCTGCGGGCGAACGGTCGCCGGGGTAGTGGGCGGGAGCGGGAGGATGTTCATTTCGCCTGTCATACGCGGACACAACCTGAGGAAAATGCACTCTTGAGAGTAAGGCACGACATGTATAATGCCGCCCGTCTTGCGCTTCGAATAAAAAACATAGCAATTGTTTGACCCAGCTCTCTAGATCGAGCCGTCAATGCATCTATGCTGCATCTCTTTAACGGCCGCGCCAGAGCCGACTTGAACCGTATAAGGCCCGTGATCCCTTGACCAGTCCTGTCCTGCAAACCGTTGCCCTCGCGTGTGAACGTGATCTGCGGCTGCTCTTCGAAAATCTCGAATTGAGACTCGCCAGTGGCGATATGGTGCAGATCAGCGGACCCAACGGCAGCGGTAAAACCAGCCTGTTACGCCTGCTGTCCGGGCTGATGCAGCCGACCGCTGGACACGTCCTGCTCAATGGCCTGCCGCTGACCGAACAACGCAGCGAACTCGCCCGCAACCTGCTGTGGATCGGCCACGCCGCCGGGATCAAGGATCTACTGACTCCGGAGGAGAACCTGTCGTGGCTCTGTGCCCTGCATCATCCCGCCGAACGCGAGGCCATCTGGCAAGCGTTGGCAGCTGTAGGATTGCGCGGCTTCGAAGATGTTCCCTGCCACAGCCTGTCCGCCGGTCAGCAACGCCGTGTGGCGCTGGCGCGTTTGTATCTGGACAGCCCGCCGTTGTGGATTCTCGATGAGCCGTTTACTGCCCTTGATAAACAAGGCGTGGCACAACTTGAAGAACATCTGGCCGGGCACTGCGAACGCGGCGGTCTGGTGGTGTTGACTACGCACCACACGCTGAGCCGGATGCCGGCCGGTTATCGCGACATCGATCTGGGGAACTGGGCAGTATGAGTGTGTTTGGCCTGCTGGTTGCCCGTGAATCCCGACTGCTGTTTCGCCGCCCGGCGGAGCTGGCCAATCCACTGATTTTCTTCGCCATCGTCATCGCATTGTTCCCGTTGGCCGTCGGCCCGGAAACTCAAGTGTTGCAAAACCTGTCCCCCGGGTTAGTCTGGGTGGCGGCGCTGTTGTCGGTCCTGCTCTCGCTGGACGGTCTGTTCCGCAGTGATTTCGAAGACGGATCCCTGGAACAGTGGGTCCTTTCGTCGCACCCGCTGCCACTTCTGGTCTTGGCCAAGGTGCTGGCACACTGGCTTTTCTCCGGTCTGGCACTGGTTCTGCTCTCACCGCTACTGGCGTTGATGCTCGGTTTGCCTGCCGCCTGCCTGCCGGTTTTGCTGTTTTCGTTGCTGCTGGGAACACCGGTGCTGAGCTTGCTCGGCGCGGTGGGCGCGGCACTGACAGTCGGTTTGAAACGTGGCGGCCTGTTGCTGGCGCTGCTGATTCTGCCGTTGTACATCCCGGTGTTGATCCTTGGCAGTGGCGCCTTGCAGGCCGCCTTGCAAGGCATGCCGGCGACCGGGTATCTGCTGTGGCTGGGTAGCCTGACCGCCCTGGCGATCACCCTGACACCTTTTGCAATAGCTGCTGGCCTGAAGATCAGCGTCGGCGAATAATGAGGTCTGGTTAAAATTTAACCAGCAAAGACCCTGAGACTGCTCACACCGATGAGCGGCACCCGTGATGGAAACAGTATGAACTGGACCTGGTTTCACAAGCTCGGCTCGCCCAAGTGGTTCTACGGCATCAGCAGCAAGTTCCTGCCGTGGTTGAGCATTGCAGCGTTGCTGCTGATTGGCGTCGGCGTCGTTTGGGGCCTGGCCTTCGCGCCGCCGGACTATCAGCAAGGCAACAGCTTTCGCATCATCTATATCCACGTACCCGCCGCGATGCTCGCTCAGTCGATCTACGTGATGCTGGCGGTGTGTGGTGTGGTCGGGCTGGTGTGGAAAATGAAACTGGCCGACGTCGCCCTGCAATGCGCCGCTCCGATCGGCGCGTGGATGACCGCCGTGGCGCTGGTCACCGGGGCGATCTGGGGCAAACCGACGTGGGGCTCGTGGTGGGTCTGGGATGCGCGCCTGACCTCGATGCTGATTCTGCTGTTCCTGTATTTCGGCGTGATCGCGCTGGGCAATGCGATCAGCAACCGCGACAGCGCCGCCAAGGCCTGCGCGGTGCTGGCCATCGTCGGTGTGATCAACATTCCGATCATCAAATACTCGGTGGAGTGGTGGAACACTCTCCACCAGGGCGCGACCTTCACCCTCACCGAAAAACCGGCGATGCCGGCGGAAATGTGGCTGCCGCTGTTGCTGACGGTGCTGGGTTTCTACTGCTTCTTCGGCGCCGTGCTGTTGCTGCGCATGCGCCTTGAAGTGCTCAAGCGCGAAGCCCGCGCCAGTTGGGTGAAAGAAGAAGTGCAGCACAGTCTGGAGGCCGCTCGATGAGTTTTGCTTCATTCGGCGACTTTCTCGCCATGGGTCATCATGGCCTGTATGTCTGGTCGGCTTACGGCATCTGTCTGGCGGTGCTGATCCTCAACGTGGTGGCGCCGATCGCGGCCCGCAAGCGCTATCTGCAACAAGAGGCGCGTCGTCTGCGCCGGGAGAACGGCAAGTGAATCCGCTGCGCAAGAAACGTCTGATCATCATTCTGGCCATTCTGGTCGGGGTCGGCGCTGCCGTCGGCCTGGCCCTCAGCGCCCTGCAGCAGAACATCAATCTGTTTTACACGCCGACTCAGATCGCCAATGGCGAAGCGCCGCAAGACACGCGCATTCGCGCCGGCGGCATGGTTGAGGCCGGTTCGCTGCAGCGCTCGAAGGATTCGCTGGACGTCAAATTCGTCGTCACCGACTTCAATAAATCCGTGACCATCGCCTATCGCGGCATCCTCCCGGATCTGTTCCGCGAAGGGCAGGGCATCGTCGCCCTCGGCAAGCTCAACGCCGACGGCGTGGTGGTGGCCGATGAAGTGCTGGCCAAGCACGACGAAAAGTACATGCCGCCGGAAGTGACCAAAGCCTTGAAAGACAGCGGTCAATCCGCGCCAACGCCTGCGAAGGAGGGTTGATCGATGACGTCGGCAATTTTTATTCCTGAGCTCGGCCATCTGGCGATGATTCTGGCGCTGTGTTTCGCGCTGGTGCAGGCCGTGGTGCCATTGATTGGCGCCTGGCGCGGTGACCGTTTCTGGATGAGTCTGGCCCAGCCGGCGGCGTGGGGGCAGTTTGCTTTTTTGCTGTTTGCATTTGGCATTCTGACCTACGCGTTCATGACCGATGACTTCTCCGTCGCCTACGTGGCAAACAACTCCAACACCGCGTTGCCGTGGTATTACAAATTCAGCGCGGTGTGGGGTGCCCACGAAGGGTCGTTGCTACTGTGGGCGCTGATTCTCGGCGGCTGGACCTTCGCCGTGTCGGTATTCTCACGCCAGTTGCCGCAGGTGATGCTCGCCCGCGTTCTGGCGGTGATGGGCATGATCAGCACCGGTTTCCTGCTGTTCCTGATCCTGACGTCCAACCCGTTCAAACGCATCCTGCCGCAGATGCCCAGCAACGGCGCTGACCTCAATCCGCTGCTGCAAGATATCGGCCTGATCGTTCACCCGCCGATGTTGTACATGGGGTACGTCGGCTTTTCGGTGGCGTTCGCCTTCGCCATTGCGGCGTTGATGGGCGGTCGACTGGATGCCGCGTGGGCACGCTGGTCGCGTCCTTGGACCATCGTCGCCTGGGCCTTCCTCGGCATCGGCATCACCCTCGGTTCGTGGTGGGCGTACTACGAACTCGGCTGGGGCGGCTGGTGGTTCTGGGACCCGGTGGAAAACGCTTCCTTTATGCCTTGGCTGGTCGGCACCGCGCTGATCCACTCGCTGGCGGTCACGGAAAAACGTGGCGTGTTCAAGAGCTGGACGGTGTTGCTGGCGATTGCCGCGTTTTCGCTGAGCCTGCTTGGGACTTTCCTGGTGCGTTCCGGCGTACTGACTTCGGTGCACGCGTTTGCTTCCGATCCGGAGCGCGGCGTGTTCATTCTGATCTTCCTGCTGTTCGTGGTCGGTGGCTCGCTGACGCTGTTCGCCCTGCGCGCACCCGTGGTCAAGAGTCAGGTCGGTTTCAACCTGTGGTCGCGGGAAACCTTGCTGCTGGGCAACAACCTGGTGCTGGTGGTGGCGGCGTCGATGATTCTGCTCGGTACGCTGTATCCGCTGATTCTTGATGCCCTGAGCGGCGCGAAAATGTCGGTCGGCCCGCCGTACTTCAATGCGCTGTTCATTCCGTTGATGGCGTTGCTGATGACGGTCATGGCGGTCGGCGTTATCGTGCGCTGGAAAGACACCCCGGTGAAATGGCTGGCCAGCATGCTGACGCCAGTGCTGCTCGGCAGCGTCGCGCTGGCCGTGGTGGCCGGTGTCGCTTACGGCGATTTCAACTGGGCAGTGATCGCGACCTTCCTGCTGGCCGCGTGGGTGTTGCTCGCGGGCGTGCGCGACATCGTCGACAAGACTCGCCACAAAGGTTTGATCAAAGGCCTTCCAACCCTGACCCGCAGTTATTGGGGCATGCAGATCGCGCACCTCGGCATCGCCGTGTGCGCGCTGGGCGTAGTGTTGTCGAGTCAGAACAGTGCCGAACGCGACTTGCGTCTGGCGCCGGGCGAGTCGATGGACCTGGCCGGTTATCACTTCGTCTTCGAAGGCGCCAAGCACTTCGAAGGGCCGAACTTCACCTCTGATAAAGGCACCATTCGGGTGATCCGCGCCGGCAAGGAAATCAGTGTTCTGCACCCGGAAAAACGTTTGTACACCGTGCAGAACTCGGTGATGACCGAAGCCGGGATCGACGCCGGTTTCACCCGCGACCTCTACGTTGCCCTCGGCGAACCGCTGGACAACGGCGCGTGGGCGGTGCGGGTGCACGTCAAACCGTTCGTGCGCTGGATCTGGTTCGGCGGTTTGCTCACCGGGTTCGGTGGTTTGCTGGCAGCGCTGGATCGACGGTATCGGGTCAAGGTAAAAGCCAAGGTGCGTGAAGCGCTGGGCATGACGGGAGCGGCGGCATGAGACGTTGGTTGATGCTGGTGCCATTGGCGATTTTCCTGCTGGTGGCGGTATTTCTTTATCGCGGTCTGTACCTCGATCCGGCGGAGTTGCCGTCGGCGATGATCAACAAGCCGTTCCCGGAGTTTTCCCTGCCAAACGTGCAGGGCGACAAGAGCCTGACCAAGGCTGACATTCTCGGCAAACCGGCGCTGGTCAACGTCTGGGGCACCTGGTGCATTTCCTGCCGGGTCGAGCATCCGGTGCTGAACAAGCTCGCCGAGCGTGGCGTGGTGATCTACGGCATCAACTACAAGGACACCAACGCCGATGCCTTGAAATGGCTGGCCGAATTCCATAATCCGTATGCGCTAGACATCCGCGACGACGAAGGCTCGCTGGGCCTGAATCTCGGCGTCTACGGTGCGCCGGAAACGTTTTTCATCGACGCCAAGGGCATCATCCGCGACAAGTATGTCGGCGTGATCGACGAGCAGGTCTGGCGCGAAAAACTCGCCGCGAAGTATCAGGCGCTGGTCGATGAGGCCAAGCCATGAAGCGCTTTATGGCTGCGCTGGTATTGGGTTTGAGTCTGGTCGGTGTTGCCCATGCCGCCATCGACACCTACGAGTTCGCCAAAGAAGGTGATCGCGAGCGTTTCCGCGAACTGACCAAGGAACTGCGCTGCCCCAAGTGCCAGAACCAGGACATCGCCGACTCCAACGCGCCGATTGCCGCGGACTTGCGCAAAGAGATTTTCCGCATGCTCGGCGAGGGCAAGGACAACCAGCAGATCATCGATTTCATGGTTGATCGCTACGGTGATTTCGTCCGCTACAAACCGGTGCTCAATGCCAAAACGGCGTTGCTGTGGTTCGGCCCGGCTGGGCTGCTGCTCGGCGGTGTCGTGGTGATCGCGGTGATCGTCCGCCGTCGTCGCAGCCAGCGTGCCGAGACTCCGCAAGCGCTGTCCAGCGAAGAGCGTCAGCGCCTCGACCAACTGTTGGATAAAAACCAAGAATGATTGATTTCTGGCTTGCCGCAGGGCTGTTGCTTCTGGTCGCCCTGAGTTTCCTGCTGATCCCGGTGCTGCGTGAACGTCGCGCCCAGCGTGAAGAGGATCGTACTGCCCTGAACGTCGCGCTGTATCAGGAGCGTGTCGCCGAGTTGCAGTCGCAACAGGCTGAAGGCGTACTCGACGCTGCGCAAATGGACAGCGGTCGTGCCGAGGCTGCGCGCGAGTTGCTGGCGGATACCGAAGGGGTTGCCGCACCGCGTATCTCGAAACTGGGTAAACCGTTGCCGTTGCTGGCGGCGGTGTTGGTGCCTGTGTTGGGTCTGGGCCTGTATATGCACTTCGGTGCTGCCGACAAGGTCGAGCTGACCCGCGAATTCGCCCAGGCACCGCAGTCGATGGAAGAGATGACCCAGCGTCTGGAACGTGCCGTCGCGGCGCAACCGGATTCTGCGGAAGGCCTGTATTTCCTCGGCCGTACTTACATGGCGCAAGAGCGCCCGGCGGACGCGGCGAAGATGTTCGAACGCGCCGCCAATCTGGCCGGTCGCCAACCGGAACTGCTCGGCCAGTGGGCGCAGGCGCAGTATTTTGCTGATGGCAAAAAGTGGTCGGCGAAGATACAGGCGCTGACCGACGAAGCACTGAAGGCTGATCCGAAAGAGGTCACCAGCCTCGGTCTGCTCGGTATCGCTGCGTTTGAAGGCGAGCGTTATCAGGAAGCCATCGATTACTGGAACCGCTTGCTCGCGCAACTGCCGCCGGAGGATAACTCCCGCGCCGCGCTGCAAGGCGGGATCAAGCGCGCCGCCGAACGTCTGGAAGCCAGCGGTGGCAAGGTTGCTCAGGCACCGGTAGCCGCGAAAGCCGCGCTGTTGAAAGTCAGCGTCGATCTGGCCAGCGAACTCAGAAGCAAAGTGCAACCGGGTGACAGCGTGTTCATCTTTGCCCGCGCCACCTCCGGCCCACCGGCACCGCTGGCGGCCAAACGTCTGACCGTGGCCGATTTGCCGGTGACCGTCGAACTGGGCGATGCCGACGCAATGATGCCGCAGTTGAAACTGTCGAACTTCCCTGAAGTCCAACTGGTTGCGCGCATCTCACGGGCTGGTCAACCGACCGCCGGTGAGTGGGTCGGTCGCAGCGGCCCTCTGGCCAGCAGCACCACTGCGCTACAAAAACTGACCATCGACAGCCCGGACAAATAGCCGGACACAACAGGAAAGCACCGCCATGCACACCATCGCCCGAATCACAGTCCTCACACTGGCCCTGGGCTTGAGTGCATGTGCGGTGCAACGACCGGAACCGACGACGAATTTGCCACCAATCCCGCCGTCGCAACCAAGCCCGACCCCATCGACTTCGCCGACCCCAGGCAAAAGCATCCCGGCAAAACCGGCCAAACCGGTTCCGCGCACCTCAGCCAGCTTCGCCCCACCACCGGGCGGCAACAGCCACTGGGACCAGAAACTCGGCGTCTACGTCCTCGACGACCAGACCAATACCTTCTACCGCCAGCGCACCTATTACCGCTGGAACAACGGCTGGAGCCGCTCCGTCAGCCCCAACGGCCCGTGGGAAGACACCAACATCCACGGCGTGCCGCCGGGGCTGGGCAAGCAGTTCGGGCAGTAAATGAAAACGGCGATCTTTGGATCGCCGTTTTGCTGTGTGCCTGTTGGGTTCGCACAGAAATTGCTCAAGGAAGCGCTGCGCAAAGCTCAGGGCCTAGCGTTTCAATCACACTCTGTAAAACAACCGGACGTCGCTCTCTGGATTCCTGTGCTTGAGTAAAGATAACTCTAGGGTTATTTTTAAAGGACCAAGCCAAGGAGGCGATTGGTGCAAAGCAGGCAATTGATCAAGGAGCTGGAGGAGGCTGGCTGGGTGCTGGATCGGATCACCGGCAGTCATCACATCTTCACTCACCGATACAACCCGTACACGATTCCCGTCCCTCACCCGAAAAAGGATTTGCCGCTGGGGACGGTCAAAAGCATCAGGAGGCGTGCCGGGTTGCACAACCCGCCAGCCAGTTATCAAGGAAATCCATAATGCAATATCCAATCTGCATTGAATGGGGTGACGAAAATACCGCCATCGGTATTCAGATCCCCGATATTCCCGGCGCCGTTACAGCAGGGGATAGCTTTGAAGATGCCTACAAGGCGGCGGTTGAAGTCGCCCACATCATGCTGCAGGAGATTGCGGCGGACGGGGAGTCGATTCCTATGCCGACTTCGGCATCCGCTCATCGCAGTAATCCCGAATTTGCCGATATGGGCTGGGGCATGCTTGAGCTGGACATTTCGCCCTATCTCGGCAAGACCGAGAAGGTCAACGTAACGCTGCCCGGTTACGTGATTCAGCGCATCGATCGTTATGTGCGCGAGCACAACGTCAAAAGCCGCTCCTCCTTTCTGGCGGATGCGGCGATGGAAAAGCTGGTTCGATATTAAGCCTCATCGCTCCCCCAGGCTCAATGAATAACTTGTGGGAGCGAGCCTGCTCGCGAAGCTTTTGCGGCCTTACGCCGTTGCCAATGAACTGCGCTGCGAAGCACTCAAAAACCGCAACAACGCCAACAGCGGAAACACACTGCCCACAATCACGATCCACAACCAGCCGCCATGCTCATACACCGCACTGGCCACCGACGAGCCGAAGGCGCCGCCGATGAAGATGCTGGTCATGTACAGCGCGTTCAAACGGCCACGGCTTTTCGCGTCCAGCGAGTAGACGGCGCGCTGACCGAGGACCATGTTCATCTGCACGCAGAAATCGAGCACCACGCCGGTCACGGCCAGGCCGATGACGCTGTAAGCCGGGTGAATGAAGGCGGGCAGGAAGCTCAGGCTGGCGAACAGCATGGCCAGCAGCGAAGCGATGCGAGTGTGGCCGGCGTCGGCCAGGCGTCCGCTGATCGGTGCGGCGATGGCACCGATGGCGCCGACCAGGGCGAAGATGGCGATTTCGCTTTGTGACAGGCCATGGTTGCGTGCCAGTTCCAACGGCACGGCAGTCCAGAACAGGCTGAACGTGGCGAACATGCAGCCTTGGTAAAACGCCCGTTGGCGCAGTACCGGTTGCTGGCGCAGCAACGTCCACAGCGAACCGATCAACTGACCATACGTGGCGCTGTGATCCGGCTTGCGCTTGGGCACGGTCAACGCGAGCACCACGCTGATCGCCGCCATCAGTGCGGCGGCAATCATGAACATCGCCCGCCAGCCCAAGTGGTCGGCAACCACGCTAGAAACCGGCCGCGCCAACAAAATGCCCAGCAGCAAGCCACCCATGATCCCGCCAACCACCCGGCCACGGGATTCTTCCGGTGCCAGATGCGCCGCCAGTGGAATCAGGATCTGCACCGACACCGAACTGAAGCCCACCAGCAACGAGATCAGCAGGAACACGTTCGGCTGATCGGTAAACGCCGCCGCCAACAGGCTGGCAATCGCCACCACCGTGGTGATGATCATCAACCGGCGGTTTTCCAGTAGATCGCCCAGTGGCACCAGGAAGAACAGGCCCAGCGCATAACCGATCTGCGTCAGCGAGACGATGAAGCTGGCCATGGTGTCGGAGAGACCGATGTCCGGCGCGATCAGGCCGATGATCGGCTGTGCGTAGTAGATGTTGGCAACGATGGCGCCGCAGCAGAAGGCGAACAGCAGCACCATGCCTCGGGTCATTATGTGAGTGGTGGTCATAAGGTTTCTCGATCCAGCGAAAGGGAATGCGGTGAGGCTATGGGACAAACCCGAAGGGCAGAAGACGCCGTCGGTTGATATCAGTTATTCCGTTGCGGAATGACCGGGGCTATCGGCCTGTCATCCATCGGCAGACCTTGCGTCTGACCGCTGAGGGTCGATGATACATTCACTTACATCCTGTTCGATAGCGTGCTTATGTTTGCATTGGCTTGTTCAATCTTGATGACTGGAGGATTGCAATGTTTCGTCAGAGGCTTCACCACATAGCAACGATTGTCGTGATCAGCCTGCTGGCTGCGATGAACGTGCAGGCCGCCGATGCTCCTGGCATGCGCCTAGGCGTGCGCGGCGAGATCACCGGGGTCAGCGCCGACACCTTGAAAGTCCACGTCAACAGCGGCGAGAACGTGGTGATTCAGTTGACCGGTGACACCAAGGTCCGCGCCGTCACCCTGGCCAATATCGAAGACATCAAACCCGGCAGTTACATTGGCTCGGCGGCCATGCCGCAGGAGGACGGCACGCTCAAGGCGCTGGAGGTGCATGTGTTTCCGCCGGAGCTGGCGGGCAGCGGTGACGGGCATCGACCGTTCGACCTGGCTAAGGGCAGCAGCATGACCAATGGCAGCGTCGGCGATCTGGTGGTGAGCAACGGGCGGGTGCTGACGGTGAACTACAAGGGCGGGCAGCAGAAGATCTTGGTGCCGGAGGATGTGCCGATCGTTAATTTGATGCCGGGGGATCGGAGCTTGCTGAAGGTTGGGGTGAAGATCGTTACGTTCGTCACGCAGAGTGCGGATGGCACGCTGACGGCGCAGTCGATTTCTGCGGGGAAGGATGGGGTGACGCCACCGATGTAAAAGCCCCTCACCCTAACCCTCTCCCGGAGGGAGAGGGGACTGATTGGGGGATGCATGAGAGGTACGCCGACCTGAACGTGCTGTGGTGAATCCATAATCGATAAGGTCTTTCAGGTCGATGTAACTCGCCAGACACCTCGGTTGGCCCCCTCTCCCTCTGGGAGAGGGCTGGGGTGAGGGTAAAGCGGCCACAAAAAAAGGCGACCTTAGTGGGTCGCCCTTTCATACCTGCTTAAACCTTACTGCCCGCTATAGATCTGATCGAAAACCCCACCATCATTGAAGTGAGTCTTCTGCACCGTACGCCAGTCACCAAAGGTCTTCTCCACCGAGAGGAAATCAACTTTCGGGAAGCGATCGGTGTACTTCGCCAGTACCGCCGGATCACGCGGACGCAGGTAGTTTGCCGCGGCAATCTCCTGACCTTGCGGCGACCACAGGTACTTCAGGTACTCATCCGCCGCCGCACGCGAACCTTTTTTGTCGACCACTTTGTCGACCACAGACACCGGCGGCTCAGCCTCAGCCGAAACACTTGGATAGATCACTTCAAACTGATCACGACCAAACTCGCGGGCAATCATTTCCGCTTCGTTTTCGAAGGTCACCAGCACGTCGCCGATCTGGTTGGTCATGAAGGTCGTGGTGGCGGCGCGGCCACCGGTATCGAGCACTGGCGCTTGCTTGAACAGTTTGCCGACGAAGTCTTTTGCCTTGTTCTCATCGCCACCGTTCTTCAGCACATAACCCCAGGCCGACAAATAGGTGTAGCGGCCATTACCCGAGGTTTTCGGGTTTGGCACGATCACTTGCACGCCATCCTTGAGCAGATCCGGCCAGTCTTTCAGGGCTTTCGGGTTGCCTTTGCGGACGATAAACACGGTGGCCGAAGTGAACGGTGCGCTGTTGTTCGGCAGACGCGTGACCCAATTCTCCGGGACCAGTTTGCCGTTGTCGGCGAGGGCGTTGATGTCGGTGGCCATGTTCATGGTGATGACGTCAGCCGGCAGGCCATCGATCACCGAACGCGCTTGCTTGCTCGAGCCGCCGAAGGACATCTGTACGGTGATGTTTTCGTTGTGCTCGGCTTGCCAGTGTTTCTGGAACGCAGTGTTGTAGTCCTTGTAGAAATCGCGCATCACGTCGTAGGAAACGTTGAGCAGCGTCGGGGCTGCCTGGGCGATGTTGGCCAAGGCCAGGCCGGCGGCGAGAAGTGAGGCGCCAAAGAGTTTTTTCACTGCGCATTCCTTGTTTTATCTGTGTAGGAGCAGGGGGTGATATTCAATTGCCACTGACTATAACGGGGCGCGCATAGTCGTTTAAAGATTTAAAAGCTCTTTGCTTATTCCAATTTCTTGAACAACGCATTGCCACATCGCGAGCAAAACGCCGCGCCGTGTTCATGGCTGTTTTTCTTGCACACCGGGCAATCGTGTTGCAGTTGTTCACCGCGCATGGCGTTGGCCAGTTCAGCGGTGAAAATCCCCGTCGGCACGGCGATGATCGAGTAACCGGTGATCATCACCAGCGACGAAATCACCTGACCCAGCGGGGTCTTCGGCACGATGTCGCCGAAGCCGACGGTGGTCAAGGTGACGATAGCCCAATAGATGCCTTTGGGAATGCTGGTGAAGCCGTGCTCCGGGCCCTCGATCACGTACATCAAGGTGCCGAACACCGTCACCAGCGTGCAGACGCTGACCAAGAACACGACGATCTTCTGCTTGCTGCCACGCAGCGCTGACATCAGGTAATTGGCTTGCTTGAGGTACGGGCTGAGTTTGAGCACACGGAAGATCCGCAGCATGCGGATGATCCGGATGATCAGCAGGTACTGCGCATCGCTGTAATACAGGGCGAGGATGCCGGGCACGATCGCCAGCAAATCCACCAGCCCGTAAAAGCTGAAGGCGTAGCGCAACGGCTTGGGCGAACAGTACAAGCGCAGGATGTACTCGCCGAGAAAGATGATCGTGAAGCCCCACTCGATGTAGGCCAGCACGTTCGCGTAGTTCTGGTGAATGCTGTCGATGCTGTCGAGCATCACGATCACCAGACTGGCGAGGATGATCAACAGCAGGATGCCGTCGAAGCGACGCCCGGCGCGGGTGTCGCTCTGGAAAATCATCACGTAAAGCCGTTCGCGCCAACTGTTGCTGCTGTCCATGGATAACGCCTGAATCGAAGATCAGCGCAGCCTAGGTTGATTCTCCCCGTGAGCGCAAGACGCGTTGTCGACCGAGGCTTTGCCAAGCATCTGAATACCGGCGCGGATCAGCCAGCAAGCGAGGATGAATGGCGCGGTCAGAGTGGCGAGGCCGACGGCAGCAAATAGCGGAGTGACCAGCAGCGCCAGCACGATGCCGAGTAGTGGCAGCCATGGTTGTTGGCGTTGCGTGCTGAAGGCGAGGGCGGCGAGCACGGCGTTGTAGCTGCCGAGACCGAGCAAAGCGGAGCTGGTTTCGTGATGCAGCAGGCTGGAGGCGAGGCCGATTGCAGAAGCCAGCATCGCCCAGCAAAACGCGCGACGATCAGCGATCAGCAATCCGGCAGCGATCAGCGCGCCGGCCAGCGGATGGCCGAGGAACATCACCTGGCCCAGTCCACGGAGTTCGGCAGCGAGCAGATTGATCGTATTCGTCTCGATCTGCGCTATCGGTGCCGAAGGTTCGGCAAACAGCAGCAATACCCAGCTCATGGCCACGAACGGCGAGGTGTAGGCCGGTATGGAGCGGCTGCTGTATACATGTTTCAGCCATTGCTGCGTGACCATCGCGCTCAAGCCGCCAGCGGCGAGAATCAGCGGTGGCAGCAGCGGCGACCACGGGAAATAAAGGCTCAGCAACAGGCCAAGCAAAATGCCGTTGTAGCTGAACAGCCCGGCCTGGCGATCAGCCTTGGCGTAGTTGCGCCGTTGCGCGGTGAGCAATCCGGCGACGGCACCGAGCAGCGCTCCGGCGAACAGCACCGGCGCGGTCAGCAGGATCGCCAACAGACACAGCAGGCCGCACAGCGGATGGCGCTGGAGGAATATTTGACTGAAGCCGTTGAGCAAAGCCTCGGCCCAGTCGGGGCAGTGGGTGTTGAAATGATTGGCAGGCATGGCAGGTCATTCGATACTGATCGTTCCCACGCTCTGCGTGGGAATGCCTCAAAGGACGCTCTGCGTCTGCTCTTGGGACGCAGAGCGTCCCGGGCCGCATTCCCACGCAGAGCGTGGGAACGATCATGGTGGGGGGCTTAAATCAATGTTTCGATCCGCAGCGAGTTAGTCGAACCCGGCTGGCCGAACGGCACGCCGGCAGTAATCAGCAGCGTGTCACCACGCTCGGCCATACCCTGCGCCTGGGCGATTTCCAGCGCGGTCGAGCAGACTTCGTCGACCTGACGCAGGCGATCGTTGACCACCGAATGAATCCCCCACGCCACGCTCAAACGGCGTGCGGTTTGCAGGTTCGGCGTCAGGTTGAGGATCGGCGCTTTCGGCCGCTCCCGCGCCGCACGCAAGCTCGACGTTCCCGACTCGCTGTAGTTGACCAACACCGCCACCGGCAGCACGTTGCTGATGCGCCGGATCGCGCAACTGATGGCATCGGAAACGGTTGCCTCGGCTTTCGGCCGACTGACGTCGAGCTGGGTCTGATAATCCGGACCGTTCTCAACCTGGCGAATGATCTTGCTCATCATCTGCACGGCTTCCAGCGGGTACTCGCCGGAGGCGGTTTCCGCCGAGAGCATCACCGCATCGGCACCTTCGGCCACGGCGTTGGCAACGTCCGTCACCTCAGCGCGGGTCGGAGCAGGGGAGAAGCGCATCGATTCCAGCATCTGCGTCGCCACCACCACCGGTTTGCCCAGTTCACGGCAAGTGGTGATGATGTTTTTCTGAATCTGCGGCACGCTTTCGGCCGGCACTTCGACGCCGAGGTCACCGCGAGCCACCATGATCGCGTCGCTCAATTCAGCGATTTCACGCAGCTGCTCAACGGCCGAAGGCTTCTCGATTTTCGCCATCAAAAAGGCTTTGTCGCCGATCAGTGCGCGGGCTTCGATGATGTCCTGCGGGCGCTGCACAAACGACAGCGCGACCCAATCCACACCCAGTTCCAGCCCGAAGCTCAGGTCGCGGCGATCCTTGGCGGTCAGCGGGCTGAGGTCGAGCACCGCTTGCGGCACGTTGACGCCTTTGCGGTCCGACAGTTCGCCGCCATTGAGCACGGTGGTATCGATCGCATCGTCGTACTTGGTGACCACGCGCAGACGCAGTTTGCCGTCGTCGAGCAGCAGATCCATGCCCGCTTCCAGCGCCGCGATGATTTCCGGATGCGGCAGATTTACCCGGCGTTCATCGCCCGGCGTCGCGTCCAGATCCAGACGGAACGCCTGTCCACGATGCAGCTGCACCTTGCCGTCAGCGAACTTTCCGACGCGCAGTTTCGGCCCCTGCAAGTCCATCAGAATGCCCAGCGGATAGTTGAGCTGGCGCTCGACTTCGCGGATCCACTGATAGCGCTTGGCGTGGTCGGCGTGATCGCCGTGGCTGAAGTTCAGGCGGAAGATATTCACCCCGGCCTCGACCAGCTCACGGATGTCTTCAATGCCGTCGACGGCAGGCCCAAGGGTGGCGAGGATTTTGACCTTTTTATCAGGCGTCATGATTTGCAGCTCTCAAGGATCAGAATGGCGCGGAAGTCGTTGACGTTGGTGCGGGTCGGCTCGGTGACGATCAGCGCATCGAGCGCCTCGAAATAGCCGTAGCCGTTGTTGTTATCCAGCTCGTCGCTGGCGCTCAAACCGAGGGCGGCGGCGCGGGCGTAGCTGTCCGGGGTCATGATCGCGCCGGCGTTGTCTTCCGAGCCGTCGATGCCGTCGGTGTCACCGGCCAGGGCGTAAACGCCGGGTTGGCCTTTGAGGTTCTCGGTCAGGCTCAAGAGGAATTCGGCGTTGCGCCCGCCACGGCCATTGCCGCGCACGGTCACGGTGGTTTCGCCGCCGGAGAGAATCACGCACGGCGCTGCCAATGGCTGACCGTGATGGATGATCTGGCGGGCGATGCCGGCGTGGACTTTCGCCACTTCACGGGATTCGCCTTCGAGGTCGCCGAGGATCAGCGTGCTGAACCCGGCCTGACGGCATTTCACCGCAGCAGCGTCCAGGGATTGCTGAGGACGGGCGATCAACTGGAAGTGGCTGCGCGCCAAGGATGGATCGCCGGGTTTGACGGTTTCCGACTCAGGGCTTTGCAGCCAGTTGCGCACGGAAGCGGGGATCTCGATGCCGTAGCGTTTGATGATCGCCAGCGCTTCAGCGGAAGTGCTTGGGTCGGCCACGGTCGGGCCGGAAGCGATGACCGTGGCGAGGTCGCCCGGTACATCGGAAATCGCGTAGGTGTAGACAGTGGCAGGCCAGCAAGCCTTGCCGAGACGGCCGCCCTTGATCGCCGAGAGGTGCTTGCGCACGCAGTTCATCTCGCCGATGGTCGCGCCGGATTTCAGCAGGGCTTTGTTGATCGACTGCTTGTCAGCGAGGGTGATGCCTTCGGCCGGCAACGCCAGCAGGGCAGAGCCGCCACCGGAGAGCAGGAAGATCACGCGGTCGTCTTCGCTCAGGTTGCTGACCAGTTCGAGCACGCGTTTGGCCACGGCCAGACCGGCAGCGTCCGGCACCGGATGTGCGGCTTCGACCACTTCGATTTTTTCGCACGGGGCGCCGTGACCGTAACGGGTCACCACCAGGCCAGACACTTCACCTTCCCAGCAACGCTCGACCACTTGCGCCATCGCGGCGGCGGCTTTGCCGGCACCGATGACGATCACCCGGCCGCTGCGATCGGCAGGCAGATGGGTTTCGAGGACCTGGTTCGGATGGGCCGCGTCGATGGCTGTGGCAAACAGCTCGCGCAGCAGTTGTTGCGGATCGACCGACATGGCGGGCTCCCAATCTTATTGTTCTTGGTTAATGCTGATGATCGTTCCCACGCTCTGCGTGGGAATGCCTCAATGGACGCTCTGCGTCTGCTTCGGCAGGGACGCGGAGCGTCCCGGGCTGCATTCCCACGCGGAGCGTGGGAACGAGCGACGGGGCAGGGCTTATTTGTTGTCGCGAATCGAGAAGTTGGCCATGTGCTCCAGACCTTTGATCAGCGCCGAGTGGTCCCAGTTGCTGCCACCGATGGCCGCGCAGGTGCTGAACACTTGCTGGGCGTTGGCGGTGTTCGGCAGGTTGATGT
The DNA here is from genome assembly GCF_032613195.1 of Pseudomonas sp. P108. Lineage (NCBI taxonomy): Bacteria > Pseudomonadati > Pseudomonadota > Gammaproteobacteria > Pseudomonadales > Pseudomonadaceae > Pseudomonas > Pseudomonas sp. P108. The sequence continues at coordinate 1,918,611 of NZ_CP126691.1, forward strand.
TCAGCTCCTTGGCGCCTTGCAGGGCCAGGTTCAGGTCCTTCTGGTGCAGGCTGATGCGGAAGCCTGGATCGAAGGTGCCTTTGATCATGCGCTCGCCGTGCACTTCAAGGATCTTCGAGGACGCGAAACCGCCCATCAGTGCTTCACGCACCTTGGCTGGATCGGCACCGTTTTTCGAAGCGAACAGCAGGGCTTCAGCGACGGCCTGAATGTTTAGGGCAACGATGATCTGGTTCGCGACTTTGGCGGTTTGACCGTCGCCATTGCCACCGACCAGGGTGATGTTCTTGCCCATGGCCTGGAACAGCGGCAGAGCGCGTTCGAAGGCATCGGCGTCGCCACCGATCATGATGCTCAGGGTCGCGGCTTTGGCGCCGACTTCACCACCGGATACCGGTGCGTCGAGGTATTGCGCGCCTTTCTCGTTGATCTTCGCCGCGAACGCTTTGGTAGCGGTCGGCGAGATCGAGCTCATGTCGATGACGATTTTGCCTTTGCTCAGACCTGCGGCAACGCCGTCGGCGCGGAACAGTACGTCGTCGACCTGTGGGGTATCCGGGACCATGACGATGATGAATTCTGCTTCCTGCGCGACTTCGCGCGGGTTGGCCAGGGCGACGGCGCCAGCGGCAACCAGGTCAGCAGGGGCGGCGTCGTGGTGCGCCGACAGGAACAGGCTGTGACCGGCTTTCTGCAGGTTCGAAGCCATTGGGTGGCCCATGATGCCGGTGCCGATAAATCCGATTTTAGCCATGAGAAAATCCTCTTGTTTTTATAAACAGCCGTAGGAGCTGCCGAAGGCTGCGATCTTTTGACTTTGCTTTTGAAGGTCAAGATCAAAAGATCGCAGCCTTCGGCAGCTCCTACAGGGTCATGTGTAAGTCAGATTGCGTTGTGGGTTTTCAGCCAGCCCAGGCCTGCTTCGGTGGTGGTCAGCGGCTTGTATTCACAGCCGACCCAACCCTGATAACCGATGCGATCGAGGTGTTCGAACAGGAAGCGGTAGTTGATTTCACCGGTGCCTGGTTCGTTACGCCCAGGGTTGTCCGCGAGCTGCACATGGTTGATCTCGCTCAGGTGCGATTGCAGGGTGCGGGCCAGATCGCCTTCCATGATTTGCATGTGATAGATGTCGTATTGCAGGAACAGATTGGCGCTGCCGACCTGTTCGCGAATCGACAGGGCTTGCGCCGTGTTGTTCAGGTAGAAGCCCGGGATGTCGCGGGTATTGATCGCTTCCATCACCAGTTTGATGCCCGCTGCCTGCAGCTTGTCGGCGGCGTATTTCAGGTTGGCAACGAAGGTCTTTTCCACGGTGGCTTCGTCAACGCCTTGCGGACGGATACCGGCCAGGCAGTTGATCTGGGTGTTGCCCAGCACTTGCGCGTAAGCGATGGCCAGATCGACACCGGCGCGGAACTCTTCGACACGATCCGGCAAGCACGCGATACCGCGTTCGCCCTTGGCCCAGTCACCGGCCGGCAGGTTGAACAGCACTTGGGTCAGACCGTTGGCGTCGAGCTTGGCCTTGATTTCGGCGGAGCTGAAGTCGTACGGGAACAGGTACTCGACACCGCTGAAACCAGCCTTGGCGGCGGCGTCGAAACGGGCAAGGAAATCCTGTTCGGTGAACAGCATGGACAGGTTGGCTGCGAAACGCGGCATGGTGGTCTCCCGTTCTAGATTCTCGTTCCCACGCTCTGCGTGGGAATGCCTCAATGGACGCTCTGCGTCCGCTTTGGGACGCAGAGCGTCCCGGGCTGCGTTCCCACGCAGAGCGTGGGAACGATCAGCGGTCAGCAGTTAATCAAGCAGCGAAATCGCCGTTGGCGCATCGTTGCCGACCAGCGCCAGGTCTTCGAATTCGTTGACGGCGTTGATCTCGGTACCCATGGAGATGTTGGTCACACGCTCCAGAATGATCTCGACGATCACCGGCACTTTGAACTCTTCGATCATCTGTTCGGCCTTGCGCAGGGCAGGGGCGATTTCCGAGGGTTCGAACACACGCAGTGCCTTACAGCCGAGGCCTTCAGCCACTGCGACGTGGTCAACACCGTAACCGTTGAGTTCCGGCGCGTTCAGGTTATCGAAGGACAGCTGCACGCAGTAGTCCATTTCGAACCCGCGCTGTGCCTGACGGATCAGACCCAGGTACGAGTTGTTCACCACGACGTGGATGTACGGCAGTTTGAACTGAGCGCCGACCGCCAGTTCTTCGATCATGAACTGGAAGTCATAGTCCCCCGACAGGGCCACGACTTTACGGTTCGGATCGGCCTTCACCACGCCCAGCGCTGCCGGAATGGTCCAGCCCAACGGGCCTGCCTGGCCACAGTTGATCCAGTGACGCGGCTTGTAGACGTGCAGGAACTGCGCGCCGGCAATCTGCGACAGACCAATGGTGCTGACGTAGCAGGTGTCCTTGCCGAACACCTGGTTCATTTCTTCGTAAACGCGCTGTGGTTTGACCGGCACGTTATCGAAGTGGGTTTTGCGATGCAGGCTGGCTTTGCGCTGCTGGCAGTCTTGCAGCCAGGCACTGCGGTTTTTCAGCTTGCCGGCGGCTTGCCATTCACGGGCCACTTCGATGAACACGGTCAGTGCTGCAGCGGCGTCGGAAACGATGCCCAGATCCGGCGTGAACACACGACCGATCTGCGTGCCTTCGATGTCGACGTGAATGAACTTGCGACCTTCGGTGTAAACGTCAACCGAACCGGTGTGACGGTTGGCCCAGCGGTTGCCGATCCCCAACACCACGTCGGATTTCAGCATGGTCGCGTTGCCGTAACGGTGCGAAGTCTGCAGACCAACCATGCCGACCATCAACGGGTGATCGTCAGGGATGGTGCCCCAGCCCATCAGGGTCGGGATCACCGGGATGCCGGTCAGTTCAGCGAATTCAACCAGCAGATCGCTGGCGTCGGCGTTGATGATGCCGCCGCCGGCCACCAGCAGTGGACGTTCAGCCTGATCCAGCAAAGCCAGAGCCTTTTCGACCTGCACGCGGGTCGCGGTCGGTTTGGCCAATGGCAGCGGCTGGTAAGCGTCGATGTCGAATTCGATCTCGGCCATCTGCACGTCGAACGGCAGATCGATCAGCACCGGGCCTGGACGGCCGGAGCGCATTTCAAAGAACGCTTTCTGGAACGCATAAGGCACTTGGCCTGGTTCCAGAACAGTGGTCGCCCACTTGGTGACTGGCTTGACGATGCTGGTGATGTCGACAGCCTGGAAGTCTTCCTTGTGCATACGGGCGCGGGGTGCCTGGCCGGTGATGCAGAGGATTGGAATCGAGTCGGCCGAGGCGCTGTAGAGCCCGGTGACCATGTCGGTACCGGCAGGGCCGGAAGTCCCGATGCACACGCCGATGTTGCCGGCCTTGGTGCGGGTGTAGCCCTCGGCCATGTGCGAGGCGCCTTCAACGTGGCGAGCAAGGACGTGATCGATGCCACCGACTTTCTGCAAGGCGGAGTACAGCGGGTTGATGGCAGCGCCCGGGATGCCAAAAGCGGTATCAACCCCTTCACGGCGCATCACCAGAACGGCGGCTTCGATTGCTCTCATTTTGCTCATGGTTTTGTGCCTCTTTACGTTTTGTAATTGTATACAAGTGGCTTTGCGCAGAGTGTATTCACGGCGGACGGCGCAGGTCAATCCATTTTCTCAAGCGCCTGTTTCATTCGTCGGAAGCCTGTCTGAGTGTGGCTTTTCGTCGCATGTGGCGCTTTTCGAGAATTATTGTATACAAAAAAATAACTCATTGTGTTCTATTTGTTGCATCGGCCTGCGGCAGAAAACCGCAGGTCCACGACTTTCCCTATAACAAAATGAGGACGGCACCATGAGCGCTTTAACCTTGAAAGTCGCAGTCAACCTGGTCAACGAAGCCATCAATACAGGGCGGGGCATCAACGCCGCGCCGCTGACCATCGCGGTACTCGATACCGGCGGCCACCTGATCGCCCTGCAACGCGAAGACGGCGCCAGCCTGCTGCGTCCGAATATCGCCATTGGCAAAGCCTGGGGCGCCATCGCCCTCGGTAAAGGCTCGCGCCTGCTCGCACTGGACGCACAACAACGCCCGGCGTTTATTGCCGCGCTCAACAGCATGGGCCAGGGCAGCGTCGTGCCGGCGCCGGGTGGTGTGTTGATTCGGGATCAGGCGGGGAATGTGCTGGGCGCGATCGGGATTAGCGGGGATTTTTCGGATATTGATGAGCAGGTGGCGATCAGGGCGGTGGAGGCGCTGGAGTTGCGGGCGGATGCGGGGGGGGCTGCTTGAATCTGCGTTGATTGAATAACCGCTATCGCGAGCAGGCTCACTCCTACAGGAATTTTTGTTCAGACACAAAATGTATGAACACCCCAGATCCCCTGTAGGAGTGAGCCTGCTCGCGATTGCTATCTACCAGACACATCCAGCCAACAGTTGACCGCTCCATTTGTCTTTCCCGGTACTAGCCTTTTCATGACCTGATCACAGAGGGCAAAGGAATGCCGGATCTACCTGCTGCACATAAATTGCGAGTCGGGCGCTATACCGAAGTCAGTCGAATCTATCTGTTAACCAGCACCACTTATCAACGAAAGCCGATTTTCACGGATTTTGCCTTGGGAAAACTGGTCGCTGATCAATTTCGACACGCGCAAGATTCGGGGCTGGTGAACTCATTAGCCTGGGTAGTGATGCCAGATCATTTCCATTGGCTGATTGAATTGCGACGAGGTTCATTGAGTGAGGTGATGCAAAAAACCAAATCGCTGAGTACCAAGGCCGTCAGGCAAGCTTCCGGTGGAAACAGCGTTCTCTGGCAGAGAGGGTTTCATGACCGCGCGCTGAGGCGGGAAGACGATTTGGTGAAAATGGCGCGATATGTCGTGGCCAACCCGTTGCGGGCCGGGCTGGTGGAGAAGCTTGGCGACTATCCGCTGTGGGATGCGATTTGGGTTTGAGCGTTATTCTGTGTTGCCGCCATTCGCGAGCAGGCTCGCTCCCACAGGGGATTTGTGAACGCCACAGATCCAATTTGGGAGCGAGCCTGCTCGCGAAGCAGTCTCCACGGTGTTTCAGTCCGGCTCACACCCCTTCAACACCAACCGGATAATCGTCTGCGCCGCCGCTTCATAATCTGCCTCGTCCAGCTTGTCTTTACCCGTGACCGCAGAAATCTGCCAGTCGAAGTCGGCGTAGGTCTGGGTTGCGGCCCAGATGCTGAACATCAGGTGGTTGGGGTCGATCGGGGCTATTTGCCCGCGGTCGATCCAGCTCTGGATACAGTCGATGTTGTGCTTGGCCTGGCCGTTGAGCTGCTCGACCAGGTCGGCGCTCAGGTGCGGGGCGCCGTGCATGATTTCGCTGGCGAATACTTTCGAGGCGAAGGGCAGGTCGCGGGAGATGCGGATCTTCGAGCGGATGTAGCCACTCAGCACTTCGCTTGGCACGCCGTCCGGGTTGAACGGGGTCGAGGCCTGCAAAATCGGCACGATGATGCTTTCCAGCACCTCGCGGTAGAGGTTTTCCTTGGACTTGAAGTAGTAGTAAACGTTGGGCTTGGGCAATCCCGCCTTGGCGGCGATGTCGCTGGTTTTGGTCGCAGCGAAGCCCTTGTCGGCAAACTCCTCACTGGCGGCACGCAGGATCAGTTCTTTGTTACGCTCGCGGATTGTGCTCATAAACCCGGTGGTTCCTTGCCTGTTCTGGCGGTTGCTCATGGTAGCACCGGCCTCGCGCGACGCTCAAGAATGCCCCGCGTGGTCTAAGGTCGCGTTATGCTTCGCAACATTCATACATAAAAGGAAACAGGATTCATGGCAGGAAGCAGTTTGCTGGTGCTGGTCGACGATATTGCCACCGTGCTGGACGACGTGGCGTTGATGAGCAAAATGGCCGCCAAGAAGACTGCCGGCGTGCTCGGCGACGATCTGGCGCTCAACGCCCAGCAGGTCTCCGGTGTACGTGCCGAGCGGGAAATTCCCGTGGTCTGGGCTGTAGCCAAAGGCTCGTTCGTCAACAAACTGATTCTGGTGCCCTCTGCGCTGGCGATCAGTGCGTTCGTGCCGTGGCTGGTGACGCCGCTGTTGATGGTCGGTGGTGCGTACCTGTGTTTCGAAGGTTTCGAGAAGCTTGCGCACAAATTTCTGCACAGCAAGGCTGAAGACGAGGCCGAACATGCGCAACTGACTGAAGCAGTTGCTGATCCGGCGACCGATCTGGTGGCATTCGAGAAGGACAAGATCAAAGGCGCGATCCGCACTGACTTTATCCTCTCGGCAGAGATTATCGCGATCACCTTGGGCACCGTGGCGGATGCATCGTTGACGCAGCAAGTGATTGTGATGTCTGGTATCGCCATCGTCATGACTGTCGGCGTTTATGGTCTGGTGGCGGGCATCGTCAAGCTCGACGATCTCGGTCTGTGGCTGACGCAAAAACCTGGGCAGTTCGCGAAGAAAGTCGGCAGCGCCATCCTCAGCGCCGCACCGTACATGATGAAAACCTTGTCGGTGGTCGGTACGGCAGCGATGTTCCTGGTCGGTGGCGGCATTCTCACCCACGGCGTGCCGGTGATTCATCACTGGATTGAAGGTGTTGGCGCGGCGGCCGGCAGTGTCGGGTTTGCGGTGCCGATGTTGCTCAATGGCGTGGCGGGGATTATTGCCGGTGCGGTGGTGTTGGCGGTGGTTTCTGTCGTCGGCAAAATCTGGAAAGCCCTGAAAAACTGACATTCAACACAAAACCCTTGTAGGAGTGAGCCTGCTCGCGATAGCGGTGTATCCGCCTCATAAGTGTCGCCTGACACACCGCCATCGCGAGCAGGTTCACTCCTACAATTTGATCTGTGTGATGCCATGAAAAAGGGCCATTCGACTCGCATCGAATGGCCCTTTTTTGTGCCTGTCGGAATTACTCGGCGATCTGCAACTTGCGCGCTTCGGTGTACACGTAACGCACTTTCTCGTACTCGAACGGCGAGTTCATCTGGCCATAACGGAAACTGGTCTGATAACGCTTGTCGACCGCACGCAGGGCCCAGACTTCCGGATGGTTGGAGCTGACTTCCGAGACGTTGAGGAAGTTGATCGCCGATTCGGTGGTGTAATCCACGGCCAGACCTGCGGTATCGCGGATGTTCGACGGGCCGAAGATCGGCAGCACGAAATACGCACCCCCCGGCACCCCATAGAAGCCCAACGTCTGACCGAAGTCTTCGCTCTGACGCGGCAGGCCCATGGCGGTGGCCGGATCCCACAGACCGGCGATGCCGATGGTGGTGTTGAGCAGCAGGCGCGCGGTGGTTTCCATCGAACGCTGGCCCTTGAACTGCAACAGGCTGTTGACCAGGTTTGGCACGTCACCGAGGTTGTTGAAGAAGTTGCTCACGCCCGTGCGCAAAAAGCTGGGTGTGATGTAACGGTAGCCATCGACCACCGGCAGGAACACCCATTGGTCGAAGCGATAGTTGAAGTGGTAAACCCGGCGGTTCCACGATTCCAGCGGGTCGTAGACGTTCAGCGCGTTGAGCGTCGAGCGCTCGAACTCGCGCTGATCCAGCCCCGGGTTGAATTTGAGTTTGGACAGCGGCTCCTTGAAGCCGTCGCTGTCGACCACGACGGGCGCGTTAGCTTTGCTGTTGTCGGCCTGGGCCACGCCTGCGCAGAGAAGCGCTGCAATCAGCAGGAGATATTTAGCCACGGAAGAACTCCAGCATGGCGTCGCTGTTGACGCGGTAGTTAAGGTTGCCGCAGTGGCCGCCCAGTGGGTAAACGGTCAGGCGATCACCGAAGGTCTTGCGCAGGAAACCGAGGTCGCCCGGGCCGAGGATCACGTCATCGGCGTTGTGCATCACGGCGATTTTCGGGCTGTCATGCAGATAATCCTTCAGCGCATACAGGCTGACCTGATCGATCAGTTGCAGCAGGCTGCCGCCGTCGGTGCGCGCACGCCACATCGGGATCACTTGATCGGTCAGGTAGCAATCGAAATCGCATTGCAGCGCACGCTTGAGGAACGGCGTGAGGCTGGTGCCTTCGGTGATCGGGAATTTCGGCGGGGTGATCAGGCCGCGACGGTTGATCAGGTCCGAGGTGAACGCAATGTCGGCTGCCGAGAAACGGAACGAGGTGCCAATCAACATCGCCATCTGTTCGTTGGTCAGGTGTTGCTTGGACTGCTGGAAGTCGTAGAGCAGCGCGTCATTGAGGTCGATGTAGCCTTTCTGCTGGAAGTAGCGAGTCAGCTTGGACAGCACCAGCTCATAGAATGTCGTGCTGGTGTTGATGCCTTTAACTTCGGTTTGCACCAGTTTGTCGAGGTTGGTGACCGAGGTGTAAAGGTTGACCGGCGGGTTGAGCAGCAGGACTTTCTTGAAGTTGAAGCTGCGGCGCGTCTCGTCCAGATGCGCGACGAACGCGGCATCCAGAGCACCGAGGCTGTAACCGGTCAGGTAATACTCGGTCACCGGCAGTTTCGGATTCTGCGCCCGTACAGCCTGCATCACCCGGTACATGTCTTCGGCGTCTTCCTTGGTCACGCCCGGGGTGGCGAAACGCGAGGCAGCGCTGATGAAGTCAAAACTGGTCGGCGACGACAACTGCACGACGTGGTAGCCGGCCTTGTAGTAAAGCTTTTTCAGGTATTCGTTGAGCGTGCTGTCATAGCGTGCGCCCGTGCCGGCGATCAGGAAGATCAGCGGAGCCGGTTTGTCCTGGGTGGCGATGCGGTAGGTGAGCTTTTTCACCGCCCAGAAGTTGTCTGGCAGGATGAACTCTCGCTCGGGGCGCAACGTCAGGCTGCGGTCCGACTGATTGATGTCGTCGTCCAGCGGCAGCTCCGGGCGTAAATCGGGCGGGGTCGTGGCGATGGTCGCCTCGAACGGATTGGTCAGCGGGTAGCCATAGCTGGCGGCATCGATATCCACCGCCAGTGCGGACGCACTCAAAATAAGGCCGCTGAACAGCGCGGCGAAGCGCAAGGAACGGAGCATGACTAGATCCCTTAGAGGAAGGTGCCGAATGAAGTTCGCAGGCTATGACCACCGGGGTTGCGCCAAAGTGCCATGCTGCGGCACCAAACAGGCAGAATTCGGAGTAATAGTAGCTGGACGATACACTTTGCACCGACTGAATGAACAGTTAACAGTTGTTAGTTCTTGCGAACGGCTGGCGGCAGATTAAGCTGGCCGCCGATTCCCGAAGATTGGAGTGTTTCATGTCCCGCCGCTTGCCCGTGATTTTGCTGCTCGTTCTGTTGCCGTTGTGGCTGGCCGCCAGTTATGGAGCGCGTTATGGCTTTATGGAAGACGGAAAATGGGTGGGCATCTGCGTGGATGAGGCCAGCCGCTGGGAATGTCAGGTGCGTTCGAATCTGGGCTTGATGATTCACTTCAAGGTGCTGGGCTGGACGGCGCTGGGCGCGGCGCTGATCGGTTTTGTCGTGCCCGGGCGGGCAGGGTGGTGGCTGGCGGTGCTGGCGCTGGTGTTTGGGGTGCCGGCACTGGCGTTGTACAACACCACGTTGGCGGTGTTTGCGTTGGTGATTGCCGGGTTGCGGTTGGTCCGTAAGTCCCGCAGCGTCTGATCGTCAGCTATCGCGAGCAGGCTCACTCCTACAAGGGGAACGCATTCCAAACTGTAGGAGTGAGCCTGCTCGCGATTGGGCATTTCAGTCGATGAATATTAAATCTTGTGAACGCGCAGGCAGCGCCACAAAGCAGCCACCATCAACACACTCACCAGCGCCCAGCCCCACGCCTGCTGATTCTGCAAACCTTCCTGATACAACTGTGGCGCAATCCCCGCGCCGACAATAAACGTCAGCAGGGCAATTTCCCGGCGCGGCACACTCACCGGGCGACACAGATAAACCAGCGCCGGCAGCACAAACGCCATGCTCGCAAAGCTGCGATAACGCGGATCGAACACCATCTCCAGCATCATCACCGCAGCGGCAAAACCTGCCGCCGCGACCAGCCAGCCGGCGCGTCGCTCCAGCAGATTGAACGCCCGTTCACGCCAGCCAGTGCGCGGGCTCAACGTCAATGCTGCGTGGGCCAACACCAACAGATTCAACGCGGTCAGTACACCGACCCATAGCCACTCACTGGCAAATCGCGTAGTCACCCGCGCCAGATCACCCCAAGCGCCAATCGAGCAGGCGGCGAGGGCGCCCAGCAGCGGCAACACCAGCGCCGAGCGCGCCGTGCGAACGCGACCGCCGAGCATCAGTGTGCCAAGAAAAATCAAACCACCGACCGCCAGCCATTCCTTCCAGTACGGCACGTTGGTCACCGGCCCGGCGAGCACGCCTTTGTCCTGACGATCCGCGTCGAACAGCCCCCAGTAACCGCCGACCGCGCCTTCACTGCCGCGCTTCCACGGTTGGTCAAAGGCTTCGATCAGGTTGTAATGCCAGCCTTCTTTCTCGGCCATTGCGACAAAACCACGAATGAATTTGGCCTCGTTGACCCGACTCGGCAGGGCGGTCTCACGCTGGCGGCCTTCGCTCGGCCAGCCGGTTTCACCGATCATCACGTCTTTCGGTGCGAACTTGTTGCCGAACACTTGGCGCACATCCGCGACATGTTGCAGGGCGGCATCGATGTTTGATGGATCATCTTCCCAGTACGGCAGCAAATGGATGGTCAGGAAGTCCACTGCCGGCGCGACTTCCGGATGCTTGAGCCAGAACTCCCAGACATCGGCGTAGGTGACCGGTTGCTTGATCTGGCTCTTGACCTTGTTGATCAAACGGACCAGTTGCGCGCTGGTGACTTCCTTGCGCAGCAGCGCCTCGTTACCGACGATCACTGCACTGACCACGTCCGGGTTGGCGTTGGCCGAGGCGATCAGCAGGTCGACTTCTTTCTCGGTGTCTACCGGGTTGCTGTTGACCCATGCGCCGATCATCAATTTGAGACCATGTTTACGCGCCAGATCCGGTAGCGCCTCAAGGCCCGTCATCGAATAGGTACGAATGCACTCAAAGCGAGTCGCCAGCAACGCGAGGTCGGCGTCCATGCGCTCCGGGCGCAGTTTGAATGGCACGTCGAACGGTGATTGGTCTTTATCGAACGGTGTGTACGAGGCGCACTGCAGCTTGTGCGTCGGCGTCGCCGCATCCGGCAGAATCACCGGTTGGCCGAGGCCGTACCAGAAACCACCGAGGGCAAACAGCCCGAGCAGGCAGGCGAAGAGATAAGGCAGAGTGGGGAAACGGGAAGTCGCGGACATGGTCAGGCCGAGTGGCTGCAAAGCGAGGCATGTTACCTGCATTTATAGAGGGGTTGGTGACCTGCATGATTTGCACATGCAAAGTTCGGGCGGATTATTTGGCGTCATTTATATAGTCGCGATTAATGGCCTTCTGATGTCGTTTCTCGTTGCCTTGAGGTCGCTGACAGAGCAGGTCGCCTGCGGCGTCAGGTTGATGATCAGGGCATCAGTACTCCGCTGATGTTCGAGTTGGTTTGCGGTCAGGCGTGATGGGGGCGCTGTGCACCATAACAATACGTTGACGATGCCCGGCATCCGTCGGGCGCAGCATTTCGGGGAAGTAACGATGAAGATGCGACGACTTTTAGGCGCAGGTGCCGCTCTGGTGCTTGCGATGAGTTCCACTTTCGCCAGCGCAGAAAAACAGACCCTGAACATCGGTTACGTTGACGGTTGGTCCGACAGCGTCGCGACCACCCACGTGGCGGCCGAAGTCATCAAACAGAAACTCGGCTACGACGTGAAGCTGCAAGCCGTCGCCACCGGGATCATGTGGCAGGGTGTTGCCACCGGCAAGCTCGACGCCATGCTCTCGGCCTGGCTGCCAGTGACCCACGGCGAATACTGGACGAAGAACAAGGATCTGGTCGTCGATTACGGCCCGAACTTCAAGGATGCGAAAATCGGCCTGATCGTGCCGGAGTACGTTAAAGCCAAGTCGATCGAAGACCTGAAAACCGATGACACCTTCAAGAATCGCATCGTCGGCATCGACGCCGGTTCAGGCGTGATGCTCAAGACTGATCAGGCGATCAAGGATTACGGCCTCGACAAGTATTCCCTCAAGGCCAGTTCCGGCGCCGGCATGATCGCCGAGCTGACCCGTGCCGAGAAGAAAAACGAATCCATCGCCGTCACCGGTTGGGTGCCGCACTGGATGTTCGCCAAGTGGAAACTGCGCTTCCTCGACGACCCGAAAGGCGTGTACGGTGCAGCTGAAACCGTGAACAGCATCGGCAGCAAAGAACTGGCAACCAAAGCGCCGGAAGTGGCCAAGTTCCTGAAGAACTTCCAGTGGGCGTCGAAAGACGAAATCGGCGAAGTCATGCTGGCGATTCAGGACGGTGCCAAGCCTGACGCGGCGGCCAAGGATTGGGTGGCCAAGCACCCGGATCGCGTGGCTGACTGGACCAAATAAAAGCTTCACCGCCTAACCCTGTGGGAGCGAGCCTGCTCGCGAATGCGATCTATCAGTTGATACAAACATCGACTGAACCGACGCCTTCGCGAGCAGGCTCGCTCCCACAGTTGTTTTGTGGCGTACCGGAAATTGGCAAAAGTGTCATGGCGTTCTACTACTAAGGTCGTCTGTTACCGCGCTCGCAGCCGCATACATTAGCTATGTTCCAATAATAATCTGTGCTGCGAGGATAAAAACAATGAACGACAGCATTTACCTCTCGATTCAAAACAGTCCCCGATTCAAGGAGCTGGTGCGAAAAAGGGAAAAGTTCGCCTGGATACTCTCGGCGATCATGCTTGGGCTTTACTCTGGCTTCATTCTTCTGATCGCTTACGGGCCGCATATTCTGGGCGCGAAACTCAGTCCTGAGTCCTCGATTACCTGGGGCATCCCGATTGGTGTCGGACTGATTCTTTCTGCATTCATCCTCACCGCTATCTATGTGCGCCGCGCCAATGGCGAGTTCGACGACCTGAACAATGCGATTCTCAAGGAGGCTCAGCAATGATCCGGCGTCTACTGGCTTTATTGAGTGTTGCGACTTTCGCACCGGGTGTCTGGGCGGCTGACGCGTTGACGGGGGAGGTGGCCAAACAGCCGCTGAACATTCCTGCGATCCTGATGTTCGTCGCCTTCGTTGGCGCGACGTTGTACATCACCTACTGGGCCTCGAAGAAAAACAACTCGGCGGCCGACTACTATGCGGCGGGCGGTAAAATTACCGGTTTCCAGAACGGTCTGGCGATTGCCGGTGACTACATGTCGGCGGCGTCCTTCCTGGGGATTTCCGCACTGGTGTTCACCTCCGGCTACGATGGCCTGATCTACTCGATCGGCTTTTTGGTGGGCTGGCCGATCATCCTGTTCCTGATCGCCGAGCGTCTGCGTAACCTGGGTAAATACACCTTTGCCGACGTGGCGTCCTACCGCCTCGGGCAAACCCAGATTCGCACCCTGTCTGCCTGCGGTTCGCTGGTGGTCGTGGCGTTCTACCTGATCGCGCAAATGGTCGGTGCCGGCAAGCTGATTCAGCTGTTGTTCGGTCTGGACTATCACGTCGCGGTGATTCTGGTCGGTGTGCTGATGTGCATGTACGTGCTGTTCGGCGGCATGCTGGCGACCACCTGGGTGCAGATCATCAAGGCTGTGCTGTTGCTGTCCGGTGCCTCGTTCATGGCGCTGATGGTGATGAAGCACGTAGGCTTTGACTTCAACACATTGTTCTCCGAAGCGATCAAGGTTCACGCCAAGGGCGAAGCGATCATGAGCCCGGGCGGTCTGGTCAAGGACCCGATTTCGGCCTTCTCGCTGGGTCTGGCGCTGATGTTCGGTACCGCTGGCCTGCCACACATTCTGATGCGCTTCTTCACCGTGAGTGACGCAAAAGAAGCTCGCAAGAGTGTGCTCTACGCAACTGGCTTCATTGGCTACTTCTACATCCTGACTTTCATCATCGGCTTTGGCGCGATCCTGCTGGTCAGCACCAACCCGGCCTTCAAAGATGCTGCTGGCGCGCTGTTGGGCGGCAACAACATGGCGGCGGTGCACCTGGCCAACGCAGTTGGAGGCAGTATCTTCCTCGGCTTTATCTCGGCGGTGGCGTTCGCAACCATTCTGGCGGTTGTGGCAGGCCTGACGCTGGCGGGTGCCTCGGCGGTTTCTCACGACCTGTATGCCAGTGTGATCAAGAAGGGCAAGGCGAACGAGAAGGACGAGATTCGTGTCTCGAAGATCACCACCATTGCCTTGGCTGTGTTGGCGATTGGCTTGGGTATCCTGTTTGAAAGCCAGAACATTGCCTTCATGGTGGGCTTGGCGTTCTCGATCGCGGCGAGCTGTAACTTCCCGGTGCTGTTGCTTTCGATGTACTGGAAGAAGCTGACCACTCGTGGGGCGATGATTGGCGGCTGGTTGGGGCTGGTCAGTGCCGTTGGTTTGATGGTGCTTGGGCCGACCATCTGGGTGCAGATTCTGCATCATGAGAAGGCGATCTTCCCTTACGAGTACCCGGCGTTGTTCTCGATGATCATTGCTTTTGTGGGGATCTGGTTCTTCTCGATTACTGACAAGTCGGCGGCTGCGGACAATGAGCGGGCGCTGTTCTTCCCGCAGTTTGTGCGTTCGCAGACTGGGTTGGGGGCGAGTGGGGCGGTTTCGCATTGATGGTTTGATGGTTTTGTAATGTTGTGCTGAATGCCCCGGTTGAGAGATCGGGGCATTTTTATTGGGCGGTTATCGGCTAGAGCTGTGTACATATCCGTTGCTGCGGTAACGGCTTCTTAGGGTTTCGCCCTTACGGCGACTCACTTTTTTTACAAACGCCTAAAAAAAGTAAGCAAAAAAACGCTTGCTCCTACGTGCGGCCCGCTCGCTGGGGCTCGGGGTTCCTTCGCTGCGGGATCGATCCGGGCGCAGCGCCTACGGTTTGCTGCGCTGCACCTCCTCTCGCTGTGTTTGGCTACGCCAAACGGTCGCTGCGCTCCCACGCCCGGATCAATCCCTCCACTCAGCCTTCCGACGTCGCCCGTGGATCAAGATCAAGAGCAGGCGAGCTGACACTCGGCCTATTGAGTGGTTAAGAGCGGATGTTCGGCTTTTGATTTGCGTTGTTGCTGCCCCTCAGCCCAGCCCTCTCCCGAGGGAGAGGGAGCCGATTTGTGAGCTTTTCAGAATCTGAGTTCAACGCGGTATCGCACGTCGGCGTATCTCCCCCAAACACCACGATCAGTCCCCTCTCCCTCCGGGAGTGGAAGGAGAGGGTGCTGATTTCGGTGCTTTTCAAAGCCTGAGTTCAACGCGGTATCGCACGTCGGCGTAGCTTCCCCAAACACCTCGATCAGTCCCCTCTCCCTCCGGGAGAGGGCTAGGGTGAGGGGCTCTTGATCTGGCTTTTGATCTTGCTTTGGCTTTGGCTTTGGCTTTGGCTTTTGATCTTTTGCCCCATCGGCAGGCCGAGCGTAGGTGTTCATCCGGGGGGTAGGCGCGCAGCGCCGTGCGGCGCAGCCGCATTCAAGCGAAGCAAACCGTAGGCGATGCCCCCGGATGGACACCGTAGCGAGGGAATACTGAGCCTAAGCGAAGTGCCGTACGCCAGGGGCAAAGCCTGTTGGTTCCTTTTTGGCGTTTGAAAAAGGGACTCGCTGTAAGAGCGAAACCGCCAGCGGCAGCACCCGAAGAAACGGATATGCCCCCAATCCCAAACCCCAGACAAACAAAAACGGCCCCTATATAAATAGAGGCCGTTCCCGGTACAACTCAAGACTTCATCGCAAGACAAATCTTATTTGCGGTCTTCCAGCTTGGTAATGTCACGCGACTCGTAGCCGGTGTACAACTGGCGCGGACGGCCAATCTTGTACGGGCTGGAGAGCATTTCTTTCCAGTGGGAGATCCAGCCAACGGTACGTGCCAGCGCGAAAATCACGGTGAACATGCTGGTCGGAATGCCGATCGCCTTGAGGATGATCCCCGAGTAGAAGTCGACGTTCGGGTACAGCGAGCGTTCGATGAAGTACGGGTCGGTCAGCGCGATCTCTTCCAGGCGCATGGCCAGTTCGAGTTGCGGATCGTTGTTGATGCCCAGTTCCTTCAGTACTTCGTCGCAGGTCTGCTTCATTACAGTCGCGCGAGGATCGCGGTTCTTGTAAACGCGGTGACCGAAGCCCATCAGTTTGAACGGATCGTTCTTGTCCTTGGCCTTGGCGATGAACTTGTCGATGTTGGAAACATCGCCAATCTCGTCAAGCATGGTCAGCACGGCTTCGTTCGCACCGCCGTGGGCAGGGCCCCACAGTGCGGCGATACCGGCGGCGATACAGGCGAACGGGTTGGCACCCGAAGAGCCGGCCAGACGCACAGTGGAAGTCGACGCGTTCTGCTCGTGGTCGGCGTGGAGGATGAAGATCCGGTCCATGGCCTTGGCGAGCACCGGGCTGATCGGTTTGATCTCGCACGGGGTGTTGAACATCATGTGCAGGAAGTTTTCCGCGTACGTCAGATCGTTGCGCGGGTACATCATGGGTTGGCCCATGGAGTACTTGTAAACCATCGCTGCCAGGGTCGGCATCTTGGCAACCAGACGGATCGCGGAAATTTCGCGATGCTGCGGGTTATTGATGTCGAGGGAGTCGTGGTAGAAGGCCGAGAGGGCGCCGACTACACCGCACATGACGGCCATCGGGTGGGCGTCGCGACGGAAACCGTTGAAGAAGGTTTTCAGCTGCTCGTGAACCATGGTGTGGTTTTTCACGGTGCTGACGAACTGGGCCTTCTGCTCTGCGGTCGGCAGTTCGCCGTTGAGCAGCAGGTAGCAGGTTTCCAGGTAGTCCGATTTTTCAGCCAGCTGTTCGATCGGGTAGCCGCGGTGCAACAGAATGCCGTTGTCGCCGTCGATATAGGTGATCTTCGATTCGCACGAGGCGGTCGACATGAAACCTGGGTCGAAAGTGAAGCGGCCCGTGGCCGTCAGGCCCCGAACATCGATTACATCGGGACCAACGGTGCCGGTTAAAATGGGCAGCTCGACGGGGGCTGCGCCCTCGATGATCAACTGCGCTTTTTTGTCAGCCATGTGGCCTCCTATTTATGCTTGAACCATCAGACAGACCCCCCACGCAGGGCCCGCACCACTATAGTGAGATAAATTCGAATGTCAATTTGCCTAAAGTCTTGCTCCAGAAGGCTTTAAGCGCACTTTTTCCTCGAAATTGACTGCCATTTACGCCTTTTATACGACTTGTGCAATCAGCTATTGGGGGTAGGTGATTGCGTTGTCATTAGTAACCTAACTGTCTATACTCGGCCACCGACCGCCAAGGGCTTTTGGGCCAGCTTTGTTGGGGGTCGCATCCCTGGGTGGTGGTTACCTGACCAGTGCACTCCCCAACAACTTTGCCCTGATTGTTAGGGGCTCTTCAGTGTGAAAAAAAAGCCGTGAAAAGCCAACGACCTGTAAACCTAGACCTAAGGACCATCAAACTCCCCATCACCGGCGTTACGTCGTTTCTTCACCGTGTTTCCGGCATCATCCTCTTCCTGGGTATCGGCTTCATGCTTTATGCATTGGGCAAGTCTCTGGGTTCCGAGGAAGGTTTTGCCGAGGTGAAGGCATGCTTGACCAGTCCGCTGGCCAAGTTCGTAGCATGGGGCCTCCTGTCCGCTCTGCTGTATCACCTGGTAGCCGGTGTGCGCCACTTGATCATGGACATGGGCATCGGTGAGACGCTGGAAGGCGGCCGCCTGGGCTCGAAAATTATCATCGCCGTTTCCGTGGTGCTGATCGTTCTGGCAGGAGTTTGGATATGGTAACCAGCGTTACGAACCTTTCGCGTTCGGGCCTCTATGATTGGATGGCGCAACGTGTGTCTGCGGTTGTTCTCGCGGCTTATTTCATCTTCCTGATCGGATACCTTGCAGCGAATCCGGGCATTGGCTACGACCAGTGGCACGGCCTGTTCGCTCACAACGGGATGCGTATCTTCAGTCTGCTGGCCCTCGTTGCCCTTGGCGCTCACGCCTGGGTCGGCATGTGGACCATCGCGACCGACTACCTGACGCCAATGGCGCTGGGCAAGTCCGCGACTGCAGTACGTTTCCTTTTCCAGGCAGTATGCGGCGTTGCGATGTTCGCTTACTTCGTCTGGGGTGTGCAGATTCTCTGGGGTATCTGAGTCATGGCTAACATTCCAACGATTTCTTTCGACGCCATCATTATTGGTGGTGGCGGTGCCGGCATGCGCGCTGCGCTGCAACTGGCACAGGGCGGTCACAAGACTGCCGTGATCACCAAGGTCTTCCCGACCCGTTCGCACACCGTATCCGCCCAGGGCGGCATCACGTGCGCAATCGCGTCCGCTGACCCGAACGATGACTGGCGCTGGCACATGTACGATACCGTCAAGGGTTCCGACTACATCGGTGACCAGGACGCTATCGAATACATGTGTCAGGAAGGCCCGGCTGCAGTTTTCGAGCTGGACCACATGGGTCTGCCGTTCTCGCGTACCGAGCAGGGCCGTATCTACCAGCGTCCGTTCGGTGGTCAGTCCAAGGATTACGGTAAAGGCGGTCAGGCTGCACGTACTTGCGCCGCTTCCGACCGTACCGGTCACGCACTGTTGCACACCCTTTATCAGGGCAACCTGAAAGCCGGTACCACGTTCCTGAACGAGTACTACGCTGTCGACCTGGTGAAAAACCAGGAAGGTGAATTCGTCGGTGTGATCGCTATCTGCATCGAAACCGGCGAAACCACCTACATTCGCGCCAAGGCCACCGTACTGGCTACCGGCGGTGCAGGTCGTATCTACGCTTCCACCACCAACGCCCTGATCAACACCGGTGACGGCGTCGGCATGGCTCTGCGTGCTGGCGTGCCGGTACAAGACATCGAAATGTGGCAATTCCACCCGACCGGCATCGCCGGCGCCGGTGTACTGGTTACCGAAGGTTGCCGTGGTGAAGGTGGTTACCTGATCAACAAGCACGGCGAGCGTTTCATGGAGCGTTATGCTCCGAACGCCAAAGACCTTGCCGGTCGTGACGTGGTTGCTCGTTCGATGGTTAAAGAAATCATCGCCGGCAACGGTTGCGGTCCGAATGGCGACCACGTAATGCTCAAACTCGACCACCTGGGCGAGGAAGTGCTGCACAGCCGTCTGCCAGGCATCTGCGAACTGTCGAAGACTTTCGCTCACGTTGACCCGGTTGTTGCGCCGGTTCCGGTTGTTCCGACTTGCCACTATATGATGGGCGGCGTTGCCACCAACATTCACGGCCAGGCGATCACCCAGAACGCTGAAGGCGTGGACCAGATCATCCCTGGTCTGTTCGCAGTAGGTGAAGTGGCTTGCGTATCGGTGCACGGTGCCAACCGTCTGGGCGGCAACTCGCTGCTCGACCTGGTGGTATTCGGCCGCGCTGCTGGTCTGCACCTGGAAAAGGCGCTCACCGACGGCATCGAATACGACGACGCTACCGAAGCCGACATCGAAGCTGCCCTGTCGCGTCTGAACGCGCTGAACAACCGTACCGATGGCGAAGACGTTGCTACCCTGCGTCGCGAGCTGCAAAGCTGCATGCAGAACTACTTCGGTGTATTCCGTACCGGCGAATACATGCAGAAAGGTATCGCTCAGCTCGCTGACCTGCGTACCCGCATTGCCAACGTGAAGATCAACGATAAGTCGCAGGCGTTCAACACTGCCCGTATCGAAGCGCTGGAACTGCAAAACCTGCTGGAAGTGGCTGAAGCTACCGCCATCGCGGCCGAAGTACGTAAAGAGTCGCGCGGTGCTCACGCCCGTGAAGACTTCGAAGATCGTGACGACGAAAACTGGCTGTGCCACACCCTGTACTTCCCGGGTGACAAGCGCGTCACCAAGCGTGCCGTGAACTTCTCGCCGAAGACTGTTCCGACTTTCGAACCTAAAGTCCGGACTTATTAAGGGTGACCGCCATGTTGCAAGTCAGTGTTTATCGCTACAACCCTGATCAGGACGCTGCGCCGTTCATGCAGGAATTCCAGGTCGATACCGGTGGTAAAGACCTGATGGTGCTGGACGTGCTGGCCCTGATCAAAGAGCAGGACGAGGGTTTCTCCTATCGTCGCTCTTGCCGTGAAGGCGTCTGCGGCTCCGACGGCATGAACATCAACGGCAAGAACGGTCTGGCGTGCATCACGCCGCTGTCCGCCGTTGTAAAAGGTAACAAGTTGATCGTTCGTCCGCTGCCAGGTTTGCCGGTTATCCGTGACCTGGTTGTCGATATGAGCATCTTCTACAAGCAATACGAGAAGGTGAAGCCTTACCTGCAGAACGACACGCCGGCTCCGGCCATCGAGCGTCTGCAGTCGCCAGAAGAGCGTGAAAAACTCGACGGTCTGTACGAGTGCATCCTGTGCGCTTGCTGCTCGACTTCGTGCCCGTCCTTCTGGTGGAACCCGGACAAGTTCCTGGGTCCAGCTGCGCTGCTGCAAGCTTATCGCTTCCTGGCAGACAGCCGTGACACCAAGACCAACGAGCGTCTGGCTTCGCTCGATGACCCGTTCAGCGTATTCCGCTGCCGGGGCATCATGAACTGCGTCAACGTATGTCCGAAAGGCCTGAACCCGACTAAGGCCATCGGTCACATCCGTAACATGCTGCTTTCGAGCGGCGTGTGATTCAGCTGCTGTAACCGCTGCACCGTAGAGGCTGTGGCGCGGGCTTCAACCCGCGTCATGGCTATAACCAGAGCAGTAGCCATAAGCTGCGGCTCTTATTTTGAAGAAATGAGACAAGCAGGGGCATCCGGGCTGGTACCCGGACTATCAGTGTGATCCTAAGTGGCTTGTTTTAGTCGCTGCATTCGGACTTCTGCAAGTTTGCTCGGTGTCGACATCGATGGTGTTCCCCTAACCGAGGGTGACCAAGCATGCAAGAAAGCGTGATGCAGCGCATGTGGAACAGCGCCTACCTTTCAGGTGGAAACGCTGCCTATGTGGAAGAGCTTTATGAGCTCTACCTGCACGACCCTAACGCTGTGCCAGAAGAGTGGCGCACCTACTTTCAGAAGTTGCCTGCCGACGGCAACTCTGCCACTGATGTTTCGCACTCGACAATTCGCGATCATTTCGTGCTGCTGGCAAAGAACCAGCGCCGCGCCCAACCGGTTTCCGCCGGCAGCGTGAGCAGTGAGCACGAGAAGAAGCAAGTTGAAGTGCTGCGATTGATCCAGGCCTACCGTATGCGTGGCCACCAGGCAGCCCAGCTTGACCCGCTGGGGCTGTGGCAGCGTCCTGCACCTGCAGACCTGTCGATCAATCATTACGGCTTGACCAATGCCGATCTTGATACGACCTTCCGTGCCGGCGACCTGTTCATCGGCAAAGAGGAAGCGAGCCTACGCGAAATTCACGAAGCGTTGCAGCAGACATATTGCCGCACCATCGGCGCTGAATTTACGCACATCACCGATTCCGAGCAGCGCCAGTGGTTCCAGCAGCGTCTGGAAAGCGTGCGTGGTCGTCCGACGTACTCCGCCGACATCAAGAGCCACCTGCTTGAGCGCGTGACCGCCGGTGAAGGCCTGGAAAAATACCTGGGCACCAAATACCCGGGCACCAAGCGTTTCGGTCTGGAAGGCGGCGAAAGCCTGATTCCGATGCTCGACGAACTGATCCAGCGTTCCGGTTCCTACGGCACCAAGGAAGTTGTCATCGGCATGGCCCACCGTGGCCGTCTGAACGTACTGGTCAACACCTTCGGCAAGAACCCGCGCGAGCTGTTCGACGAGTTCGAAGGCAAGAAGAAGGTCGAGCTGGGTTCCGGTGACGTTAAGTATCACCAGGGCTTCTCGTCCAACGTGATGACCGCCGGCGGTGAAGTTCACCTGGCCATGGCGTTCAACCCGTCCCACCTGGAAATCGTTTCCCCGGTGGTAGAAGGTTCGGTTCGCGCCCGTCAGGATCGTCGTAACGACCCGACCGGTGAGAAGGTTCTGCCGATCTCCATCCACGGTGACGCTGCATTCGCAGGTCAAGGCGTGGTCATGGAAACCTTCCAGATGTCGCAGACCCGCGGTTTCAAAACCGGCGGTACCGTGCACATCGTGATCAACAACCAGGTCGGTTTCACCATCAGCAACCCGCTGGACTCGCGTTCCACCGAGTACGCCACCGACGTTGCGAAGATGATCCAGGCGCCGATCCTCCATGTGAATGGTGATGATCCGGAAGCCGTGTTGTTCGTGACCCAGCTGGCCATCGACTACCGCATGCAGTTCAAGCGTGACGTGGTGATCGACCTGGTCTGCTACCGTCGTCGCGGCCACAACGAGGCCGACGAGCCAAGCGGCACCCAGCCTCTGATGTATCAGCAGATCACCAAACAGCGCACTACCCGTGAGCTGTACGCTGATCGTCTGACCCAGGGTGGTGTGCTGGATGCAGAGCGTGTTCAGGCGAAAGTCGACGAATACCGCAACGCGCTGGACAACGGTCTGCACGTCGTGAAATCGCTGGTCAAAGAGCCGAACAAAGAGCTGTTCGTGGACTGGCGTCCGTATCTGGGCCACGCCTGGACCGCGCGTCACGACACCCGCTTTGATCTGAAGACCCTGCAAGAACTGTCCGCCAAGCTGCTGGAAATTCCGGAAGGCTTCGTGGTTCAGCGTCAGGTCTCGAAGATCTACGAAGACCGTCAGAAAATGCAAGCCGGCGGCCTGCCGATCAACTGGGGTTACGCCGAAACCATGGCGTACGCGACCCTGGCGTTCGAAGGTCACCCGATCCGCATGACCGGTCAGGACATCGGCCGCGGTACGTTCTCGCACCGTCACGCTGTGTTGCACAACCAGAAAGACGCAGGCACTTACATTCCGCTGCAGCACCTGTACGACGGTCAGCCACGCTTTGACCTGTACGACTCGTTCCTGTCGGAAGAAGCGGTACTGGCATTCGAATACGGTTACTCGACCACCACGCCGGATGCGCTGGTGATCTGGGAAGCCCAGTTCGGCGACTTCGCCAACGGTGCACAGGTTGTAATCGACCAGTTCATCACCAGCGGCGAGCACAAGTGGGGCCGTCTCTGCGGTCTGACCATGTTGCTGCCACACGGTTACGAAGGTCAGGGCCCTGAGCACAGCTCGGCACGTCTTGAGCGTTACCTGCAACTATGCGCCGAGCACAACATTCAGGTCGCCGTTCCGACCACGCCAGCACAGATCTACCACTTGCTGCGTCGTCAGGTGATTCGTCCGTTGCGCAAGCCGCTGATCGTGCTGACGCCGAAGTCGCTGCTGCGCCACAAACTGGCCATCTCGACCCTGGAAGATCTGGCCGAAGGTTCGTTCCAGACCGTGATCCCGGAAATCGATACTCTGGACCCGAAAAAGGTCGAGCGTGTTGTTCTGTGTAGCGGCAAGGTCTACTACGACCTGCTGGAAAAACGCCGTGCCGAAGGCCGTGAAGATATCGCCATCGTGCGTATCGAGCAGCTGTACCCATTCCCTGAGGACGACTTGAAAGAAGTCCTGGCTCCATACACCAACGTCAAAAATGCCGTTTGGTGTCAGGAAGAGCCGATGAACCAGGGGGCCTGGTACTGCAGCCAGCACCACTTGCGTCGCAGTATCGGGAACCTCGACAAGTCTCTCGTACTTGAGTACGCGGGCCGTGAGGCTTCTGCTGCCCCAGCTTGTGGTTACGCATCGATGCACGCCGAGCAGCAGGAAAAACTCCTGCAAGACGCGTTTACCATTTAATGCCTTCGCGCACCTGAAACCGAATTTAAGGAACCACAGATAATGGCTATCGAGATCAAAGCCCCCACTTTCCCGGAATCGGTTGCTGATGGCACCGTTGCCACCTGGCACAAACAACCGGGCGACGCTGTCAAGCGCGACGATCTGATCGTCGACATCGAAACCGACAAAGTCGTACTGGAAGTGCTGGCCACCGCTGACGGCGTGCTGGGCGCAATCGTCAAGAACGAAGGCGACACCGTTCTGTCCGACGAAGTGCTGGGCTCCATCGAAGCGGGCGGCGCTGCTGCCGCTGCTCCCGCCGCCGCTGCTGCTCCGGCCGCTGCTGCAGCTGCACCGGCTGCTGCCGAAGGCGAAGATGATCCTGTTGCTGCACCGGCTGCGCGCAAACTGGCTGAAGAAAACGGCATCAACATCGCTTCCGTTGCCGGCACCGGCAAGGGCGGTCGTGTGACCAAGGAAGACGTGGTTGCAGCTGTTGCTGCCAAGAAAGCCGCTCCGGCTGCCGCGCCTGCCAAGGCTGCTGCTCCTTCGGCCGCCGCTCCTGTGTTCGCTGCTGGCGACCGCATCGAGAAGCGCGTACCGATGACCCGCGTTCGTGCCACCGTGGCCAAGCGTCTGGTTGAAGCTCAGTCGAACATGGCGATGCTGACCACTTTCAACGAAGTCGACATGACTGAAGTCATGGCCCTGCGTTCGAAGTACAAGGACCTGTTCGAGAAGTCCCACAACGGCGTACGCCTGGGCTTCATGTCGTTCTTCGTCAAAGCAGCTACCGAAGCGCTGAAACGCTTCCCGGCTGTCAACGCGTCGATCGACGGCGGCGACATCGTTTACCACGGCTATGCGGACATCGGCGTTGCCGTTTCCAGCGACCGTGGCCTGGTGGTTCCGGTTCTGCGTAACGCCGAGCTGATGAGCCTGGCTGAAATCGAAGGCGGCATCGCCACTTTCGGCAAGAAAGCCCGTGACGGCAAATTGTCGATGGACGAGATGACCGGTGGTACCTTCACCATCACCAACGGTGGTACCTTCGGTTCGATGATGTCGACCCCGATCGTCAACCCGCCGCAGGCAGCGATTCTGGGCATGCACAACATCATCCAGCGTCCTATGGCCATCAACGGTCAGGTCGTTATCCGTCCGATGATGTACCTGGCACTGTCCTACGATCACCGTCTGATCGATGGCAAAGAAGCTGTGACCTTCCTGGTGACCATCAAGAACCTGCTGGAAGATCCGGCTCGTCTGTTGCTGGATATCTGATAGAAGCAGTCGCGGGCTTCAGGTTTCAAGCTGCAGGAAAGGGCAGCTTGGCTTGGGGCGCGCGGCTTGAAGCTTTTCGCTAAAGAGGATTTTTTGAATGTCGCAGAAATTTGACGTAGTAGTGATCGGTGCTGGCCCTGGTGGCTACGTGGCTGCCATCAAGGCCGCGCAGCTGGGTCTGACCACTGCCTGCATCGAGAAGTACACCGACGCAGAAGGCAAGCAAGCCCTGGGCGGCACCTGCCTGAACGTGGGCTGCATTCCTTCCAAGGCGCTGCTCGACAGCTCCTGGAAATACAAGGAAGCGAAAGAAAGCTTCAACGTTCACGGTATCTCCACTGGCGAAGTCAAAATGGACGTCGCTGCGATGGTTGGCCGCAAGGCTGGCATCGTCAAGAACCTGACCGGCGGCGTTGCCACCCTGTTCAAGGCCAACGGCGTTACTTCGATCCAGGGCCACGGCAAACTGCTGGCTGGCAAGAAAGTCGAAGTCACCAAGCCAGACGGCTCGGTTGAAGTCATCGAAGCTGAAAACGTGATTCTGGCTCCAGGTTCGCGTCCGATCGACATTCCGCCAGCTCCGGTTGATCAGAAAGTCATCGTCGATTCGACTGGCGCACTGGAATTCCAATCCGTACCTAAGCGTTTGGGCGTGATCGGCGCTGGCGTGATCGGTCTGGAACTGGGTTCGGTGTGGTCGCGTCTGGGTTCGGAAGTGGTTGTCCTCGAAGCTCTGGACACCTTCCTGATGGCAGCGGATACCGCTGTTTCCAAGGAAGCGCTGAAAACCCTGACCAAGCAAGGTCTGGACATCAAACTGGGCGCTCGCGTGACCGGCTCGAAAGTCAACGGCGACGAAGTCGTTGTGAACTACACCGATGCCAACGGCGAACAGACCATCACTTTCGACAAGCTGATCGTAGCCGTTGGTCGCCGTCCGGTGACCACTGATCTGCTGGCTGCCGACAGCGGCGTGACCCTCGACGAGCGCGGTTTCGTGCACGTTGACGATCACTGCGCGACCACCGTACCGGGCGTTTTCGCCATCGGTGACGTGGTTCGCGGCATGATGCTGGCGCACAAGGCATCCGAAGAAGGCATCATGGTTGTCGAGCGCATCAAGGGCCACAAAGCCCAGATGAACTATGACCTGATCCCTTCGGTTATTTATACTCACCCGGAAATCGCGTGGGTTGGCAAAACCGAGCAGGCCTTGAAAGCTGAAGGCGTTGAAGTTAACGTCGGCACCTTCCCGTTCGCCGCTTCCGGCCGTGCCATGGCCGCCAACGATACCGGTGGTTTCGTCAAGGTCATCGCTGATGCCAAGACTGACCGCGTATTGGGCGTGCACGTGATTGGTCCGAGCGCTGCAGAACTGGTTCAGCAGGGCGCGATCGGTATGGAATTCGGCACCAGCGCTGAAGACCTGGGCATGATGGTTTTCTCCCATCCGACCCTGTCTGAAGCCTTGCACGAAGCTGCTTTGGCTGTGAATGGCGGCGCCATCCACATTGCCAACCGCAAAAAGCGTTAACAGACAATAAGAAACCACGGCGGTAACGGCCCGTCGTGAGCCTTGCGAGCAAGTCTCACCGCGGAATGTCCGCTGGACGCAGTCTTGCGTAGCTCAGCTACGCAAGCAGCAGTCACAGGTGGCGCGGCACTCAAACGAGCGCAGCGCCGAATGCGCAGTACCTAACGAAGACGGTAAAAAGCATGAATCTTCACGAGTATCAGGGTAAGCAGCTGTTCGCTGAATACGGCCTGCCAGTTTCCACTGGTTACGCAGTAGACACCCCGGAAGCAGCAGCAGAAGCTTGCGACAAAATCGGCGGCAGCGAGTGGGTTGTCAAAGCCCAGGTCCACGCCGGTGGTCGCGGTAAAGCGGGCGGCGTCAAGCTGGTTCGCAGCAAAGAAGACGCCAAAGCCTTCGCACAGCAGTGGCTGGGCAAGCGTCTGGTGACTTACCAGACTGACGCCAATGGCCAGCCAGTCACCAAGATCCTGGTTGAATCGTGCACTGATATCGCTAAAGAGCTGTACCTGGGCGCTGTCGTTGACCGTTCGAGCCGTCGCATCGTGTTCATGGCTTCCACCGAAGGTGGCGTGGACATCGAGAAAATCGCTCACGACACTCCAGAAAAAATTCTCAAAGCCACTATCGATCCACTGGTTGGCGCTCAGCCATTCCAGGGTCGCGAGCTGGCATTCCAGCTGGGTCTGGAAGGCAAGCAGGTTGCTCAGTTCGCCAAGATCTTCGTAGGTCTG
This sequence comes from Pseudomonas sp. P108, assembly GCF_032613195.1. NCBI lineage: Bacteria > Pseudomonadati > Pseudomonadota > Gammaproteobacteria > Pseudomonadales > Pseudomonadaceae > Pseudomonas > Pseudomonas sp. P108. Next base: position 1,945,849 of record NZ_CP126691.1, read on the forward strand.
GCCAAACTGTTCAAGGATCACGACCTGGCTCTGCTGGAAGTGAACCCGCTGGTGATCAAGGCTGACGGCGATCTGCACTGCCTGGACGCCAAGATCAACATCGACGCCAACGCAATGTACCGTCAGCCTAAGCTGAAGACTTTCCACGATCCGTCGCAAGACGATCCGCGCGAAGCGCACGCTGCCAAGTTCGAACTGAACTACGTGGCACTGGAAGGTAACATCGGCTGCATGGTCAACGGTGCTGGCCTGGCCATGGGTACCATGGACATCGTCAACCTGCATGGCGGCAAGCCAGCCAACTTCCTCGACGTAGGTGGTGGCGCTACCAAAGAACGCGTAACCGAAGCGTTCAAGATCATCCTGTCCGACACCAACGTCGCTGCAGTACTGGTCAACATCTTCGGCGGCATCGTTCGCTGCGACATGATTGCCGAAGGCATCATCGGCGCTGTGAAAGAAGTCGGCGTGAAAATCCCGGTTGTTGTTCGCCTTGAAGGCAACAACGCTGAGCTGGGCGCTAAAGTACTGGCAGAAAGCGGTTTGAACATCATCGCTGCTACCAGCCTGACCGACGCTGCTCAACAAGTTGTCAAAGCTGCGGAGGGCAAATAATGAGCGTCCTGATCAATAAAGACACCAAAGTTATCTGCCAGGGTATTACCGGTTCGCAAGGTAGTTTCCACACCCAGCAAGCCATCGAATACGGCACCAAGATGGTGGGTGGCGTTACTCCTGGCAAAGGCGGCACCGAGCACCTGGGTCTGCCAGTGTTCAACACCGTTAAAGACGCAGTAGAAGCCACTGGCGCTACCGCCAGCGTGATCTACGTTCCGGCTCCTTTCTGCAAAGATTCGATCCTGGAAGCAGCTTTCGGTGGCATCAAGCTGATCGTCTGCATCACCGAAGGCATTCCTACCCTGGACATGCTGGACGCTAAAGTTAAGTGCGACGAGCTGGGCGTAGTCCTGATCGGCCCTAACTGCCCAGGCGTGATCACCCCAGGCGAATGCAAGATCGGCATCATGCCAGGTCACATTCACTTGCCAGGCAAGGTCGGTATCGTTTCGCGTTCCGGCACCCTGACCTACGAAGCTGTGAAGCAGACCACTGACGCCGGTTTCGGTCAGTCGACTTGCGTCGGCATCGGTGGTGACCCGATCCCGGGTTCGAACTTCATCGACATCCTGAAGCTGTTCCAGGAAGACCCGAAGACCGAAGCGATCGTGATGATCGGTGAGATCGGCGGTTCGGCTGAAGAAGAAGCGGCTGCCTACATCAAGGCACACGTGACCAAGCCCGTTGTTTCCTACATCGCTGGTGTGACTGCTCCTCCGGGCAAGCGCATGGGCCATGCTGGCGCAATCATCTCTGGCGGCAAAGGCACTGCAGACGAGAAATTCGCTGCACTGCAAGACGCAGGCGTAAAAACCGTGCGTTCGCTGGCAGACATCGGCAAGGCCCTGGCCGAGCTGACTGGTTGGGCTGTCAAGTAAGCCTCGCGCTTAGCTTGCAACTCTGCTGACAAAGGCCACCTTCGGGTGGCCTTTGTCGTTTCTGGCATTCGCTGATTTATAGGCTTGCCCCCAATTACATGCAAAAACGCGACACGGAAACGTCGCGTATCGGATAGTTCGCCCTCTAACAGTGCGTTTGCAAAGCAAATTGGTTAGGCTAGCAGCCATTTTTGCGTCTGCCGCCCACAAGGCATGCAACGCGCTTTAAGGGTCAGTCCCATACGGATCGACAGCATTTCCCTAATTACACAGGGCAATCCCCCTCTAAATTCCGATTCAGTAGTGTGGTATTACCTTAATGAAAGTTTTGAAAGGTCAGGACATCCTGGCACTTGGCTTTATGACGTTTGCCCTGTTCGTCGGGGCTGGCAACATCATTTTCCCGCCTATCGTTGGCTTGCAGGCCGGACCTCACGTCTGGATGGCCGCGCTGGGCTTCCTGATCACCGCAGTGGGTCTGCCGGTGATCACCGTCGTTGCACTGGCCAAGGTCGGTGGGGCAATGGATGCGCTGAGCAGCCCGATCGGCAAGCTGGCTGGCGGCATTCTGGCGGCGGCGTGCTATCTGGCGGTCGGCCCGTTGTTCGCCACCCCGCGCACCGCGACGGTGTCGTTTGAAGTAGGTCTGGCGCCGCTGACCGGCGAGAGCCCGTTGGCACTGTTCCTCTACAGTTCGGTGTACTTCCTGCTGGTGTTCTTCATTTCGCTCTATCCGGGCCGTTTGCTGGACACCGTTGGCCGTTTCCTCGCGCCATTGAAGATCATCGCGCTGGCGGTCCTTGGCATCGCTGCATTCGCCTTGCCGGCGGGTGACATCGGTCACGGCACGCCGGAATACGTGGCGGCACCGTTCTCTCAGGGCTTCATCAATGGTTACCTGACCATGGATACCTTGGGTGCACTGGTGTTCGGCATCGTCATCGTTAACGCGATCCGCTCCCGTGGCGTCGAGTCGCCGGCGCTGATCACCCGTTACGCGATCATCGCCGGGCTGATTGCCGGTGTCGGTCTGGCGCTGGTGTATGTCAGCCTGTTCCGCCTCGGTTCCGGCAGCCACGAAGTGGCAGCAGGCGCGACCAACGGCGCGGCGGTATTGCACGCTTACGTGCAACACACCTTCGGTTCGCTGGGCAGCGGTTTCCTTGCCGTACTGATCTCGCTGGCGTGTCTGGTGACAGCGGTCGGCCTTACCTGTGCTTGCGCTGAGTACTTCAGCCGTGTGCTGCCACTGTCCTACAAGACCCTGGTGATCATTCTGGCGGCGTTCTCGCTGCTGGTGTCCAACCTGGGCCTGACCAAGTTGATTGCCTTCTCGATTCCGGTGCTGACCGCGATCTATCCGCCGTGCATCGTGTTGGTGGCGCTGAGCTTCTGCAAAGACTTCTGGCATGAGCACGGCCGGATTCTCGGTCCGGTGATGCTGGTGTCGTTCATCTTTGGCACCATCGACGCGCTGAAAGGCGCCGGTCTGGCCGACTGGATGCCATCGCAACTGGCGCACTTGCCGCTGAGCGAGCAGGGCCTGGCGTGGCTGGTGCCGTGCGTGATGACCCTGGTGGTTGCAGTGGTTTGCGATCGCCTGCTGGGCAAGCGCAGCGAAGCGGTTGCCTGACGTTGCCTGACCCGCCATAAGCGGGTCTTCAACGCTTGAACAGAAATGCCCCGTATCAATCGATACGGGGCATTTTTTATGCGCGTCAGGCAGTGTCTTTTTCCCTAGGCTAACGTCGAAGGGTTGCCGAAATCTCAATGTGGGAGCGAGCCTGCTCGCGAAAGCGGCGTATCGCGCAACATTGATGGCGGCTGACACACCGCTTTCGCGAGCAGGCTCGCTCCCACAAGTAATCAGTGCGTGTACACACCTCACAAGGAATTGCATGTCGTTCATCCAAGCCAACCTGATCCACCTGCTCGCGGCCGTCTGGTTCGTCATCTGCTGGGGCGGTTATACCCGTTATGCCTCTTGGAAGGGCCGCGATACAGCATGTCTGGCGAGTGTGCTGCACCTGTACCGCGAAGACTGGATGCGTCGCATGTTGCTGCGTGACAACCGCATCGCCGACGCCAGTGTGATCGGCAATCTGGAGCGCAACGCTTCGTTCTTCGCCTCCAGCACGTTGATCATCCTCGCCGGCATTCTCACCGTGCTTGGCGCGTCCGAGCGGGCAGTGTCGTTGCTGGCAGACATTCCGATGGTGCAACAGGCGTCGCAGGGCATGTCGGAAATCAAGTTGCTGTGTCTGGCGATGGTGTTCGTCTACGCGTTCTTCACCTTCAGTTGGTGCATGCGCCAGTACAACTTCGCGGCCGTGTTGGTTGGCTCGGCGCCGATGATCGGTGAACGACATGTTTCCGAACAGGAGCGCAAGGCTTTCGCTGCGCGGGCGGCGCGGGTGATTTCGATGGCGGCCAACCAGTTCAACTTCGGGCTGCGCTCCTACTACTTCGGCATGACCATGCTGGCCTGGTTTGTCAGCCCGTGGTTGTTCATGCTGATGAGCGCCGGAGTGGTATTGGTCTTGTACCGCCGCGAGTTTCACTCCGACGTTCTCGATGTCATGGTCTATACCCCTACAGAAGCCCCCCTTCCTGAAACAAACAAAGAGGTCGCTTGATGAGTATTCCGTTCTGGTGTGTCTTTATCACTGCGCTGTTGATTTATATCGCGCGTATGCCGGTGGGCAAGGCGATGAAAGAGCAGGGCGGGTACAACAATCACCTGCCGCGCCAGCAGCAGGCGCAACTGACCGGTTACGGTGCGAGGGCGCTGGCGGCTCACCAAAACAGTATCGAAGCTTTCATCCTGTTCGCAGTCGGTGTGTTGATGGCGCACACCACGCAAACGGCAGGCTGGCTGATCGATACATTGGCGATCATTTTCGTGATCGCGCGGATCCTCTACTTGTGGTTCTATCTGGCCGATCTGCCCAAGCTGCGCAGTCTGGTATGGCTAGTTGGTTTAGTCTGTTCGCTGTTGTTGATGATTAGTCCGACTTTTAGAACGGTCTTGCTCTAAGGCGACCTTGTCACTAAATGACAGGCAAAAGAAAACCCGCACTTGGCGGGTTTTCCTTTTTCTGCAGCAAAAAGCGAATTATTGCTTCTTGGCAGCTTCTTCTTGTGCAGCAGCGTTCGATTCAGCCTGAGCTTTGGCAGCTTCGGCGTTTTCTTTCGCAGCGTCGTTCACTTTATCCTGAGCTTTGTTCATGTCTTGCTGAGCTTGTTCAGCATGTTGGTTGGCATCTTGAGCTTTGTCCTCGGATTTTTTATCGCAGGCAGCGAGACCGAGGGAAGCGGTCAACATCAAGGCAATAGCAAAAGTCTTACGCATGGGGTGTTTCTCCTTATGGAAAATAACTACTGGCCTTAAGAACTCGGCGCTACAGGTTAAGTTCCTCATTTCTTTCAGATATATAAGTTTGTTTTGCTACGGAACTTTTGGTCTGTTCGCTACTACTGGCCAATGGCTTTAACGAGAGTAATTATCATATGGCTGAAAACCCCGTTTTTGAGCGCGCGACGCGATTTCTTTCAGCGTTAAGACACTGTCAGGTACTTGGTTTGCGAGTACATGAAGCCTCCAGCGAAGGGCTCACGGTGGTCCTGCCTTATAGCCCGCAAATAGTCGGTAATCCGCAGACCGGGGTTATTCATGGTGGCGCAATTACCTCGTTAATGGACACCGCTTGCGGGATGTCAACGCTCTGTGTGTTGCCGGAATTCGAAGTCTGCCCGACCCTCGATTTGCGCATTGACTATATGCACGCCGCCAAACCGAACAAAGACGTCTATGGCTTCGCCCAGTGCTACCGGGTGACCACCGATGTGATCTTCGCTCGCGGTTTCGCCTATCAGGACGATCCCGAACAACCCATCGCCCACGTCGTCGGTACATTCATGCGCATGGGTAAGGGGCTCAAAGGCACCAAAGGCTTTGGCGGCGTGATCAAGGGAGAAGGGCAATGAGCGACGACCTGAAGCTGCAGTTGCAGCAGGCTCACGCTCAGGGCGATTACGCGCCGCTGTTGCAGTTGATTCCCTACGCCGGGCTGATCGGCATCGAATGCTCACGCGTCGGCGATGAACTGTTGTTCAAGCTGCCGGCGAACAAGGACAACATTGGTAACCCTTTATTGCCGGCGATCCACGGCGGGGTGATTGCCGGGTTCATGGAGCTGGCCGCCGCCCTGCATCTGTTGATCTTCACCGGCGCACCAGGTGTGCCGAAGATTATCGACTTCTCCCTCGATTACCTGCGTGCCGGGCAATTCCGCGATACCTGGGCCAAGTGTCAGGTCTGCCGCCAGGGCCGGCGCGTCGCCAACGTCGCGATCACCGCCTGGCAAAGCACGGAAAGCGAACCGATTGCCACTGCTCGTGCGCACTTCAAAATCGATGAGCCCTTGAAATCCTGAACAGCGCCCCAAACTCACAAGACAACCCGCCGCAGACCATTTCGGGTCGCGGCCACTGCCATCTGATTGGAGTTTGATGACCATGAGTGTGGAAACTCAAAAGGAAACCCTGGGCTTCCAGACCGAGGTGAAGCAGCTGCTGCACCTCATGATCCATTCGCTGTATTCCAACAAGGAAATCTTCCTTCGCGAATTGATCTCGAACGCCTCTGACGCTGTCGACAAGCTGCGCTTCGAAGCCCTGGCCAAGCCAGAGTTGCTCGAAGGTGGCGCTGATCTGAAAATCCGTGTGAGCTTCGACAAGGACGCCAAGACCGTCACCCTCGAAGACAACGGTATCGGCATGAACCGTGACGATGTGATCACCCATTTGGGTACCATCGCCAAATCGGGCACCGCCGATTTCATGAAAAATCTTTCGGGCGATCAGAAGAAAGATTCGCACCTGATCGGCCAGTTCGGTGTGGGCTTCTACTCCGCCTTCATCGTTGCCGACCAGGTTGACGTGTACAGCCGTCGCGCCGGCACTCCAGCCAGCGAAGGCGTGCACTGGTCGTCGAAAGGCGAGGGCGAATTCGAAGTCGCCACCATCGAAAAAGCAGAACGTGGTACCCGCATCGTCCTGCATCTGAAAGCGGCAGAAGACGAATTCGCTGATGGCTGGCGTCTGCGCAACATCATCAAGAAGTACTCCGACCACATCGCTTTGCCGATCGAGCTGCCGAAAGAAGCGGCTGCTGCCGAAGGTGAAGAGGTTCCGGCCGTTGAATGGGAAACCGTCAACCGCGCCAGCGCCCTGTGGACCCGTCCGCGCACTGAAGTGAAGGACGAGGAATACCAGGAGTTCTACAAGCACATCGCTCACGACTTTGAAAACCCGCTGGCCTGGAGCCACAACAAAGTCGAAGGCAAGCTCGAATACAGCTCGTTGCTGTACGTGCCGGCCCGCGCCCCGTTCGACCTGTACCAGCGTGAAGCGCCGAAAGGCCTGAAGCTGTACGTGCAACGCGTGTTCGTCATGGATCAGGCCGAGTCGTTCCTGCCGCTGTACCTGCGCTTCATCAAAGGCGTGGTCGATTCCAACGACCTGTCGCTGAACGTGTCGCGTGAAATCCTGCAGAAAGACCCGATCATCGATTCGATGAAGACTGCGCTGACCAAGCGCGTGCTCGACATGCTGGAAAAACTGGCGAAGAACGAGCCTGAGCAATACAAAGGCTTCTGGAAGAACTTCGGTCAGGTCATGAAAGAAGGCCCGGCAGAAGACTTCGCCAACAAGGAAAAAATTGCCGGTCTGCTGCGTTTCGCATCGACCCAAGGCGACGACGGCGAGCAGATCGTCGGTCTGGCCGACTACCTGGCACGCGCCAAGGAAGGTCAGGACAAGATCTACTACCTCACCGGCGAAACCTACGCGCAGGTCAAGAACAGCCCGCACCTGGAAGTCTTCCGCAAGAAAGGCATCGAAGTGCTGCTGCTGACCGACCGTATCGACGAGTGGCTGATGAGCTACCTCAGCGAATTCGACGGCAAGACCTTTGTCGACGTGGCACGTGGTGATCTCGATCTGGGCAACCTGGACTCGGAAGAGGACAAGAAGGCCGCAGAAGAAGTCGCCAAGTCGAAAGAAGGTCTGGTTGAGCGTCTGAAAACCGCGCTGGGCGATTCCGTGGCTGAAGTACGGGTTTCCCATCGTCTGACCGATTCGCCGGCGATTCTGGCCATCGGCGAGCAGGATCTGGGTCTGCAAATGCGCCAGATCCTCGAAGCCAGCGGGCAGAAGGTGCCGGATTCGAAGCCGATCTTCGAATTCAACCCAAGCCACCCGCTGATCGAGAAGCTCGATGGCGAGCAGAGCGAAGAGCGTTTTGGCGACCTGTCGCACATCCTCTTCGACCAGGCTGCGCTGGCGGCGGGTGACAGCTTGAAGGATCCGGCCGCTTATGTGCGCCGTCTGAACAAGCTGCTGGTTGAACTGTCGGTTTAACCAAGTTGTAGAAAAGCCCGCTTCGGCGGGTTTTTTCATTCTGGTGTTTAACAAATCAGGAGTCAGAAATGAGCCAAGTCACTGTACGTTCCGTGGTCTATCAGATTGACGGCCAGCCTTATGAAGGTCGTCTGGCGTTCGACGTCGAGCACAAAGGTGCGCGTCCGGGTTTGTTGATGGCGCCGAACTGGATGGGCGTCAGCGCCGGTGCAGAGGAAATCGCCAAATCGGTCGCGGCCAAGGGCTACGTGGTATTGATCGCTGACGTTTACGGTCAGGCTGTGCGTCCGCAGAATGCCGATCAGGCTGGCGCGGCGATGATGCCGTTGAAGGACGACCGTGCGTTGCTGCGCACGCGTATGCAAGCGGCGTTCGAGCAGTTGCAGAAGCAGGGTGAGGCGGCGGTTGATACGTCGAAACTGGCAGTGTTCGGCTTCTGCTTTGGCGGTTGCTGTGCGCTGGATCTGGCTCGCACGGGGGCGGCGGTGAAGGCTGCGGTGTCGTTCCACGGTACGCTGGATTCGCCGAATCCTGCCGATGCGCAGAACATCAAAGGCTCGGTTCTGGTGTTGCACGGTGCCGCAGATCCGTTGGTGCCGAAAGAGCAGTTGCCGGCGTTTGAAGACGAGATGAATGCGGCGAAGGTCGATTGGCAGTTGCTGAGCTATGGCGGTGCGGTGCATTCGTTTACCGATCCGCATGCCAATGTGCCGGGCAAGATGATGTACGACGCGAAGACCGCCAAGCGTGCGTTCAAGTCGATGCATGATTTGCTGGATGAAGTGTTTAAGGGCTAAAAGCCTGAAAAGCAAAAGCCCCTCACCCTAACCCTCTCCCAAAGGGAGAGGGGACTGAATGGGGAATGCTTGGGAGTGACGCCGACCTGAAAGGGCTGTGCTGAATCCATAGTCGCCAAGACTTTTCAGGTCGATGTATGACGCAAGATACCTCGGTCGGCTCCCTCTGCCTCCGGGCGGTCCGACGTTTCGGGAGGGCAGGGTGAGGGTGCTGATGGTGGACGCTCAACCAATGCGCCGACCTGATAGGGCATTACCGAATCCATAATCGATAAGGTCTTTCAGGTCGGCGTATAACCTGAGACCACTCGGTCGGCCCCCTCTCCCTCCGGGAGAGGGCTGGGGTGAGGGTGCTTTTCAGCGCGGCAACTCGATCCGCTCAACTTCCCCCGGCACCGTCGGCCAGTCCCCGGCCGCCCATTTACGCCGTGCTTCATCAATCGCCGCCGGATCGCTCGCGACAAAATTCCAGTTGATCCGCCGTGGCCCGTCCAATGGCGCACCGCCAAATACCACGGCATGCACATCGCTTTCGGCAAACAGACTCATCTCTTCCCCCGCCGGCAATACCACCAACGCATGCGGCTCAATCGCTTCGCCATTCAATTGCGCATCCCCACTCAACACATAAACCGCCCGCTCTTCATGCTCGGTCGGAATCAGCAAAGTGGTCGCGGTTTGCATGTTCACTTCCGCATACAACGTAGGAGAAAGCACCGGCACCGGCGATTCCAGGCAAAAGCCTGACCCGGCAATCATGCGGATCTGTACGCCAAGGTTATCGCTGACCGGCAATGTCGCTGCCGGGTGATGGCTGTAATGCCCCGGGCCTTGCTCGTGATCCTTGGGCGACGCCAGCCAGATCTGCAAACCGTGCATCGTGAAACTCTGGTCCCACAACGGTTCCGGTGTGCGCTCGACGTGTGCAATCGCACTACCAGCGGTCATCCAGCTGACGTCACCGGCACTGACCACCTGATCCGAGCCAAGGCTGTCCTTGTGCTGGATCTGTCCTTCAAACAAATAGGTGAGCGTCGACAGACCGATGTGCGGGTGCTGTCGGATGTTCATGCCTTTGCCCGTCGGATAAACCGTTTCGAGCATGTGATCAAAAAACACGAAAGGCCCGACGCTGCGGCATTTGGCTGACGGCAGCGGGCGCAGAATCGGCTGCCCTTCGACGTCTTCGGCGCGTGGGCGGATGATCAGAGGTTGCGTGTCCATGGTGCATTCCAGGCTGAGCGGGTGATGCCAGAAGCATAACCCGCCGCTGGCGTGAGGAGGATTACTGGCTGTCGAAGCCTTGTGGGGCGTGGGTTTCGATGCTGACGTCGGTGGTCGTCATCAGTTTGTGAATCGGGCAGCGGTCGGCGACGCGCAGCAGTTCCTCGCGCTGGGCGTCGGTGAGCACGCCTTTCAGGGTGAGGGTGACGTGCAGCACGTATTTGCCTTTCTGCTCTTCACTGTTGTCACGTTTGACGTCGACACCGACGCCGGTCAGCGGGATGTCTTTCTTCTTCGCGTACATCTTCAGGGTCAGGGCTTTGCAGGCGCCGAGGGCCGCATCGAAATAGTCGTGCGGCTCAGGTGCCGAGCCTTCGCCGCCGGCCGTTTTTGGTACATCGGCAAACAGTTCGTGGTCATCAATCTGTACGGTATGGCGAAAACCTTCAGCGGAGACGGTATTGACGGTAACGGTCATGGGAACCTCACTGGCAGTAGGAAAAGTCGCTTCGATCAAAAAAGACCTTGCAGTTATAGAGCATTCCCACCGGTACGCGTTCCACTTTCCTGCGGGATGAACCCTTGTCCTCAGGGCGGGGTCTAGGCTATGCCTACTTTCTGGAGATTACTTGTGTCCCTGTATCGTTTGAGTCTCGCCTGCCTTCTGCTGCTTGCCGGCAACGTCAGCGCCCGCGAATACGCCTACAGCGATGCGCACCTGCATTACGTGGATTTTTTCCAGGAAAGCGCGGGCATGGCGAAATTGCTGACGGCCATGCAGGACAATTCCATCGAGCATGTGATGATTTCCGGCATTCCGGTTGCTAAGAAGTGGCATGAGGACGAACCCAAGCGCCCGCGCTATTACGCCGGGGATGACGCCGATGCTTACTGGTATAGCGCGACTGACGTGATTGTCGCCGACGCCGTGCAAAAACTGAGCGCAGAACAACGCCCGTACTTTCATCCGTTTCTTTCCGGATTCAACCCGAACGACAAGAACTCCGCCGCGCACATCCAGCGCATGCTCGATCTTTATCCGGGGCTGTGGCAGGGCATCGGCGAGGTGTTCACCCGCCATGATGACCTGACAGCGCTGACCTCTGGCGATACGCCGCGCGCCAACAACGAAGCGATGACCAAGATCTATCACCTGGCAGCCGAGAACGATCTACCGGTCATGCTGCATTCCAACATCACTTCCAAGCGTGAGAAGAATCCGCTGTACCTGAAGGAAATCGAAGAACCGCTGCGTAATCATCCGCACACGCGATTCATCTGGGCCCACGCCGGGACCAGCGCGGAGATTCATCGACATCAGACCCAGCTGACATTTCTGCTGCCAACCCTGACGCGTATGCTTGAGGCGTATCCCAACCTGTTTATCGATCTGTCCTGGAGCATGCTCACGCCGTATCTGCTGGACGAGCAGGGCAAACCGCGACCGGAATGGCTGGCGTTGGTCGAGAAATACCCCGAACGCTTCATGCTTGGCTCCGATGTGGTAGGGCGTTTCAATAAGCTCGGTCAGGAAATACACAGCTTCAAGCCGTTCCTTGATGCCCTGCCGGAGAACATTGCGCAAAAGGTCGCGAGAGATAACTTCCTGGCTATCTTGCCGCGAACGGAGTTCAAGTCCGGCAAAACCACGCTGAATCGTTAATGCCGACGGTTCGAAGGATCAAGGCCTTTTGATATCGCCTTTTCGTCTTACGCAAATTTTCACCGGGCCGATACCTTCTAAAGCAACCAGCTGCAGGGTTGATGCAGCGCTTTTGGAAGGAACCAGAGCAATGAGTATCCGTAGTCTCAATATTGCCCCGCGCGCCGGCCTCGGTTTTGGCTTGTTGGCGTTGATGGTATTTGCCCTTGGGGCGTTCGCTTTATTGCAAATGTCGAACATGCGCGCGCAGTCCGACGAGGTTGATAACAACTGGCTGCCGAGTGTCATGGCAGTCGGTGAGATGAGTCAGGACATGCTGCGCCTGCGCGCGCTGACCATGCGTCTGTTGCTCAATCGGGATCCGCAGACGCTCGAACAGAACGTTGCCAAGCTCAATGAATTACGCGGTGTGCTCAGTGAGGCCCAGCAGCGTTATGACGTGCTGATCGTACTGCCCGAGGAGCGCAGGCTGTTCGACCGCTTCAAGGTTGCCGAGCACCAGTATCTGGAGTTTCAGGCACAGGTCATGCAGTTGTCGGCGCAGAATCGGGTCGAGGAGGCCGCGACCATTCTCAATGGGCAGATGAGTCCCTTGGCCGATGAAATCGCAGTGCTTTTGCGCGAGCTGGTTGAGCTGAATAAACACAATGCCAATCTCGCCACCGAAGCAGCGCGGCTGGTGTTTACCAATTCGCGGGTTTGGGTCGGGGTGATGATCGGCGTTACCGCGCTGATCACCATAGGCCTGGCCCTGCTGCTGACGCGCAGCATCGTGCTGCCGCTGGCGCAATCGCTGGGTGTCGCCGAGGTGGTGGCCGGTGGCGATCTGACTGGCGATATCAGCATCAGTGGCAAGGACGAGCCGGCGCGACTGCTGCACGCACTCAAGAGCATGCAGCACAACCTGCGCGACACGATTCGGCAAATCTCCGAGTCCTCCAGCCAATTGGCCTCGGCGTCGGAGGAGCTGAGTTGCGTCACGGAAGACGCTACGCGCGGGTTGCACCAGCAGAGCCTGGAAATCGAACAGGCGGCTACGGCGGTCAATCAGATGACGGCCGCAGTGGAGGAAGTGGCAAGCAATGCCGTGGCCACCTCCGAGGCGTCTCGTGAATCCGATCGCATTGCCCAGCATGGCCGCGAGCAGGTGCATCAAACGGTGCTGTCCATTGAGTCGCTGGCCGATGATGTGACAGCCAATGCGAGTCAGGTGGAAGATCTGGCGCAGAAGGTCTACAGCATCAGCAAAGTGCTGGATGTGATTCGTTCGATTGCCGAGCAGACCAATTTGCTCGCATTGAATGCCGCGATTGAGGCTGCTCGCGCCGGTGATGCCGGGCGTGGGTTTGCGGTTGTAGCGGATGAGGTGCGGGCGTTGGCCCATCGCACGCAGCAGTCGACCCGGGAAATCGAGCAGATGATCGGCGGGATTCAGCAGGGCACCGATTCGGCGGTGAGTTCGATGCAGCAGAGTAATGTGCGCGCGCGTTCGACGCTGGAGCTGGCCAAGGCGGCCGGGACTGCGCTTGAAGAGATCGCCTCGGCGTTCACGCTGATCAACGAGCGTAATCTGGTGATCGCCAGTGCCTCGGAGGAGCAGGCAGCGGTGGCGCGTGAGGTGGATCGCAACCTGATGAACATTCGTGATCTGGCGATGCAGACCTCGGCGGGGGCCAATCAGACCAGTGCGGCGAGTCAGGAGCTGTCGCGGTTGGCGGTGGATTTGAACAGCATGGTCGCCAAGTTCTCGGTTTGAGGTTTGCCTTCAAAAGCCCCTCACCCTAACCCTCTCCCAAGGGGAGAGGGGACTGACCGTGGGGAATTAAAGAGCTACGCCGACCTGATCTTGCTTTGGCGAATCCCTAATCGACTCGATTTTTCAGGTCGATGCATAAAGCCAGACACCTCGGTCGGCGCCCTCTCCCTCGGGAGAGGGCTGGGGTGAGGGGCGAGCCAGGCACAAGTCTCCAATCCAGCAGGCAAAAAAAAGCCCCGCATTTCGCGGGGCTCTTTGTTCTTGCGGCGGATCAGCTGCCTTTAACGGTTTTACCGTTGACGGTGCCGTCCTGGAGCATGATGTTGTACTCCTTGCCGTCGGTTTCAACCTGTTGCAGGCGAACCAGCAGGTAATCCCAATCCTTGGCGAACCACAGCACGGTAGTGCGCTTGCTTTGTGTCGGGTCGCGTACGCGCTCGACCTTGATCGCATCGATCTTGCCAGCCTTGGTCTCGACTTTTTCCGAGCCCAGCACGCGGAAGTCATAGGTATCGACTTCACCATCATCGACCACTTGATAGCTCATGGTCTTCTTGCCGGCAGCGACGTCATGCTGCAGTGCCAGCTGATAGGTGGACTTGTCGACCATGCCACGGTTCAGCGGGATCTTCACCGCGTCGCCACGGTCGGTACCGGTGACCATTTTGCTGTTCCAGTCGAAATCCAGATCAGCCTTTTTCGCTTTGCCCAGACCACCACGTTCAAAGTGGTAGGACTGCGGCAGCAAAGTGTCCTTGTCCAGGGTCAGGGTGCTTTCTTCCGTCAGGCTGGCGATCATCATCGAGGCCTTGAAGCTGAGCTTCCAGACGCCGTTGGCTTCCTTGACCAGGCTGCGCTCGGCGGTGCCGCTCATTGGCAGTTGCTTCCAGTCGGCGGTGTAGCTGGCGGAGAACGGTTGAAGGTCCGCTGCCTGCGCGAAGGGCAGGGCGAGCAGAGCGCAAGCGAAGAGCAGGGCGCGACGCATAATATCTCCTAGTGTCGAATCAAGTGGCCGCTGGCCGCGAGTAACTGGCCATCCAGTAAAGCACCGTGTTCACCGAGTGCCAGTCTGCCCTCGGCGAACCAGCGAACTGCCATCGGGTAGATCAGGTGTTCCTGAACGTGTACTCGCTGCGCAAGACTCTGCGGCGTGTCGTGCAACTCTACCGGTAATACTGCTTGTACGACCAGTGGTCCGCCATCGAGTTCCTCGGTGACGAAGTGCACGGAGCAGCCATGCTCAGTGTCGCCGGCCTCCAGCGCGCGCTGATGAGTGTGTAACCCTTTGTATTTGGGCAGCAGCGACGGGTGGATGTTGAGCAGGCGACCCTGGTAGTGGCGAACGAAATCAGCGCTGAGAATGCGCATGAAACCGGCCAGCACCACAAGTTTCGGATTGAATTCGTCGATCAGTTCGATCAGAGCAGCATCGAAGGCCTCGCGACCTTCGAATGCCTTGTGATCCAGCGAGCGGGTAGCGATACCCGCGTCACTGGCGCGTTGCAGGCCGTAGGCGTCGGCGCGATTGGAAATCACTGCAGCGATGCGGACCGGGTTGTCGCCGGTCCGCGTGCTGTCGATCAGAGCCTGCAAGTTACTGCCGGTGCCGGACAACAGCACCACGACATCACAGGTTGCGGACATTAATGAGCCTTAAGGTTCTGCAGATCAACCTGGGCAGCGCCTTCGGCAGCGGCAGCGATCTGACCGATGACCCAAGGCTGTTCGCCGGCGTCACGCAGGGTGTTCAGGGCCACTTCAACGTGCTCCTGAGCCACGCAGATAACCATGCCAACGCCGCAGTTCAGCACGCGGTGCATCTCGGTTTCGTCAACGTTGCCTTTTTCCTGCAGCCAGTCGAATACCGCCGGGCGAGTCCAGCTAGCCACGTCAACCACCGCCTGAGCGCCTTTTGGCAGAACGCGCGGGATGTTGTCGAGCAGGCCGCCACCGGTGATGTGGGCCATGGCTTTGACGGCGCCGGTGTCTTTGATCAGCTTGAGCAGCGGCTTCACGTAGATGCGGGTCGGGGCCATCAGCAGGTCGGTCAGCGGTTTGCCGTCGAGCTGGATGTTTTCGATGTCGGCACCGGAAACTTCGATGATCTTGCGGATCAGCGAGTAGCCGTTGGAGTGCGGGCCGGACGATGGCAGCGCGATCAGCGCGTCACCGGTGGCGACTTTCGAGCCGTCGATGATTTCAGCTTTTTCCACGACGCCGACGCAGAAGCCGGCCAGGTCGTAGTCTTCGCCTTCGTACATGCCTGGCATTTCAGCGGTTTCGCCGCCAACCAGCGAGCAACCCGACAGTTCGCAGCCAGCGCCGATACCGGTTACCACTTGGGCAGCGGTGTCGACATTGAGTTTGCCGGTGGCGTAGTAGTCGAGGAAGAACAGCGGCTCGGCGCCGCAAACCACCAGGTCGTTGACGCACATGGCAACCAGGTCGATGCCGATGCTGTCGTGCTTGTTCAGGTTCAGCGCCAGACGCAGCTTGGTGCCAACGCCGTCGGTGCCGGACACCAGCACTGGCTGCTTGTAGCCGGCCGGGATTTCGCAGAGGGCGCCGAAACCGCCCAGGCCGCCCATGACTTCCGGGCGCGCAGTGCGCTTGGCGACGCTCTTGATGCGTTCGACCAATGCTTCACCGGCGTCGATGTCTACACCGGCGTCCTTGTAGCTCAGGGAGGGTTGCTTGCTCATGATCCAGGCCTTTAGGGGAGGGGATTCAGGGGTAACGACCGAGTTCAGCGGGAACTTCGAAATCGTGGGGGCGATGGCCTCACGCGAGTTTCGAGGTGCCCGGCTGTTGCCGGTCTGCGAAGGCGCGCGATTTTATCAGGCTTGAGGGGCAGCGGCCATCCTCGCACCGACGGGCAGGGCCATATCAGCGGAAATTTTTTGCAATTGAGGTGTATGAACGCCTGTATAAGGTGGGGCGATTAACCGTCTATCGTTATCACTGTGCAAAAACTTACCGCTGTCGTGTGAATGTTTGGCACTGGCAGATTGTCACAGCCTTGCTCAACCGGTTCACGCGGCGTGTTCCAGCCGCTCCTGTCGACGGGAATTCTCCATGCGTTTTTGTAAATTGTTGTTTGTGGGTTGTTTGTCTCTGATCAGCCTGGCGAGTCACGCCGAAAACCTCAAAGGCCTTTATCAAGTGCGCGAGCCGGTCAACGGTCAGGCGCCGGAAGAACGTGATCGCGCCACGCAGGCAGCGCTCGATACCCTGGTGTTGCGCCTGACCGGTGATCCCAAAGCCCCGCAGAGTCCGGGGCTGGCGGCGGTTCGCAAGGATCCTCAGCAAATCATCAGTCAGTTCGGTTTTGATGCCGGGCCACCGGAGGTGCTGAAGGTCGATTTCGATCCGGCGACCACCGAGCAGGCGTTGCGGCGTGCCGGGTTGTCCGTGTGGGGCGCCAGTCGCCCGTCGATTCTGAGCTGGTGGCTGAATGATTCGGCTGAAGGTTCGAGTCTGGTCGGTGATGGTCAGGCCGCTGCGGCGCCGTTGCGTACGGCTGCGCAACACCGCGGCTTGCCGTTGCGTTTGCCGCTGGCTGATTTGAGTGAGCAGTTGGTTGCCACTGCGCCAGCGCTTGAGGGCACGGATCCGGCGCCACTGCGCGGTGCTTCGGAGCGCTACAACGCTGACGCCCTGCTGGCGGTGCATGCCCGTGAAGAAGGCGGGCAGTGGCAGGCCAAATGGCACTTGTGGCTGGGCGATCAGAAAGAGGCGGGCAGCGTGCAGGGCGCCGATCAGGCTGCTGTCGCTGACGCAGTGATGCTGGCGGTGGCTGAGCGGCTGGCGCCACGTTTTGTCGCAAAGCCCGGCGCTTCGGGGCAGCAAACCCTGGAAGTGCAGGGCATGAATCTGGAGCATTACGCGGCGCTGTTACGGTTACTCGAACCGTTTGGCGTGCGTCTGCAAAGTGTTGATGGCGATCGTATCGTTTATCGGGTCAATGGCAGTGCCGATCAGATGCGTGCGCAGTTGTCGCTGGCCAGGTTGCAGGAGTTGCCCGCCGAAGCACCCGCCCCGGTGGCGGCGCCGCAGCCAGTGGCTGGCGGTGCAACACCTGTCGCGGCGCCAGCCCCGACACCGGCAGCACCATCGTTGCGGTTTCGCTGGTAAGTCTTTCTTTATATAGAAGCAACAGGAGTGGTAAATGGCCGATACGCGGCGTTGGTTCTGGCTCGGTGGGGTTGTCCTGCTTTGCGCGTTTGTCTGGTTGCTGCACCCGATCCTCACGCCGTTTCTGGTGGCGCTGCTGCTGGCCTATCTGTTCGATCCGCTGGTGGATCGCCTGGAGCGGCTTGGTTTGTCGCGAACCTGGGGTGTGATCGCGGTGTTTGCTCTGTTCACCTTGATCGTCACGGCGCTGATGCTTGTGCTGGTGCCGATGCTCGCCAAGCAGTTGCTGCGTTTGTACGAACTGGCGCCGCAAATGCTCGATTGGCTGCAGCACACGGCAGTGCCGTGGGCGCAGTCGAAGCTGGGGTTGTCGGACGGTTTCTGGAAGTTCGATAAGGTCAAGGCTGCGATCAGCGAGCACATGGGGCAGACCACCGATATTGTCGGCGTGGTGCTGAGTCAGGCAACGGCCTCCAGCCTGGCGCTGATCGGCTGGCTGGCCAATCTGGTGCTGATCCCTGTGGTAAGTTTCTACCTGTTACGCGACTGGGACGTGATGATGGCCAAGATCCGCAGCCTGCTGCCGCGTGATCGGGAAGAGACCATCGTATCGCTTGCCGGTGAATGTCATGAGGTACTGGGCGCGTTTGTTCGCGGTCAGTTGCTGGTGATGGTGGCGCTGGGCGTGATTTACGCGGCGGGCCTGATGATTGTCGGTCTGGAGCTGGGGCTGTTGATCGGTTTGATCGCGGGTCTGGCGGCGATCGTGCCGTACATGGGCTTCGTGATCGGTATTGGCGCGGCACTGATTGCCGGGTTGTTCCAGTTCGGTGGTGATCTGTATCCGATGGTCGGGATCGTCGCGGTGTTCATGGTCGGTCAGGCGCTGGAAGGCATGGTGCTGACACCATTGCTGGTGGGTGATCGTATCGGTCTGCATCCGGTGGCGGTGATTTTCGCGATTCTGGCCGGCGGCGAGCTGTTCGGTTTCACCGGCGTGCTGCTGGCGTTGCCGGTGGCGGCGGTGATCATGGTGCTGGTGCGCCATGTGCACGACTTGTACAAGGACTCTGACATCTATAGTGGCGTTGACGATCCGCAGTTGTAATGGCACAGGGGCGGCCCGGCGAATAGCCGGGTTGGCCCGTGTCCTGCAGGCGCTGGCGCCAAAGAATCTGTCATAAAACCAGCGTGTTAACGCAAACCTTTGATTTTGCTTGGACTCTGTCGCATTGTGCGCTCAGCTTCACGGGTATAAACTTCGCAAACTTTACACAGAGGCCACTAACGGTTCCTTGAGAACTGTTCAGTCAGCATGAAACCGATTCAGCTGCCCCTAGGTGTGCGTCTGCGTGACGACGCCACCTTCATCAACTACTACCCAGGCGCCAATGCCGCTGCACTCGGCTATGTCGAGCGTCTATGCGAAGCCGACGCCGGCTGGACAGAAAGCCTGATCTACCTGTGGGGCAAACACGGCGTAGGGCGTACGCATCTGTTGCAGGCGGCGTGTCTGCGATTCGAGCAGATGGGGGAACCGGCGGTGTACTTGCCGTTGGCCGAGTTGATGGACCGCGGCGTCGAAATCCTCGATAACCTCGAACAGTACGAACTGGTTTGCCTGGATGACTTGCAGGTGATTGCCGGCAAGGCTGACTGGGAAGAGGCGATGTTTCACCTGTTCAACCGTCTGCGTGACAGCGGTCGGCGCTTGCTGATTGCCGCTTCCACCTCTCCGCGTGAATTGCCGGTCAAACTGGCTGACTTGAAATCGCGCCTGACCCTGGCGCTGATTTTCCAGATGCGCCCGCTCTCCGATGAAGACAAATTGCGCGCCTTGCAATTGCGCGCGTCGCGTCGCGGTCTGCACCTGACCGACGAGGTCGGGCATTTTATTTTGACTCGCGGCACCCGCAGCATGAGTGCGCTGTTTGACTTGCTTGAACAGCTCGATCAGGCCTCTTTGCAGGCTCAACGCAAGCTGACCATTCCCTTCCTGAAGGAAACGCTAGGCTGGTAACGGCGCGGCTTTCAGCGTGTTTCGGCATATTTCAGGCGCCAGAAAATCCGCTTTCCAGCGCAGTGTGCAGGCCGCGTATCGGTTCAAATGGGCTTAAGCGCTTAGATGTAAACGAGAAACCGGGAAGTCACAAAAAGATCGATTGAATTTGCAAATGAGACTGATAGCGGGCATAGTCTCGGCTTCTTTACAACTATCAGCCACGGTCGTGCCCATGCTAAAGCGCTTCGCACCCCTCGTGCCTCTCGCACTCGTCACCCTGTTGTACGGTTGCGCTGCTCATTCTCCAGTCCAAGAGCAGCCTCAACAGGTTAAAAATTCTGCCACGGCTCAGTCTTCCGTTATTTACCAGGAAGAACTGGACACCGAAAAAGAACTCAACGAATTCAATGGCAAGAAGCCTTATCAGCTTCCTGTTCTGGCCGACAGCATCCTCGAACGCGGCATGTCCCTGATTGGTACCCGTTACCGTTTCGGCGGTACCTCTGAAGCCGGTTTCGATTGCAGCGGTTTCATCGGCTACCTCTTCCGTGAAGAGGCCGGCATGAACCTGCCGCGCTCCACCCGCGAAATGATCAACGTGGATGCGCCGCTGGTCTCGCGCAGCAACCTTGAGCCGGGCGATCTGCTGTTCTTCGCCACCAACGGTCGTCGCGGTCGTGTCAGTCACGCCGGGATCTACCTCGGTGACAACCAATTCATCCACTCCAGCAGTCGTCGCAGCGGCGGTGTTCGCATCGACAGCCTGGGTGACAGCTACTGGAGCAAGACCTTCATCGAAGCGAAACGCGCTCTGGCCAACGCTCCGACCGTAGTCACGGCTCGTAAGTAATCCCCCCGTTGTCGCTGCGTTCGCGGCGACAATCGGGCTTCCGGCAACGGAGTAGACGTATACTTTACAAGGTGAAGTTAAAGTCTTACTTGAAGTTTGCCGCGTAGCCGCTAGAATCCTGAATCTATATTGATGGCAAACCGCCTGCGTGCTCACGCAGGCGGTTTTCTTTTCTGTCCATCGGCAGAAAAAGCCGCAGCCAGATCAGGATGTTCTGCTTATGACGATGTCGGCCCGCCTCACATTGATGCTCTGCGCAGCGCTGCTCAGCGCCTGCGCCAGTCGCACGCCGCCACCTGCGCCGGTGGTTCGTGCCCCGGTCGTGTTCGGCCCCTCCCAAGCTTTTTCGCCTGCTGCTGAAGACGTGCTGTTTCGCGCGCTCGGTCTGGTCGGCACGCCTTATCGCTGGGGCGGCAACACGCCGGATTCAGGGTTTGATTGCAGCGGGCTGATCGGTTTTGTCTACCGTGATGCGGCGGGCATTTCTTTGCCACGTTCGACGCGTGAGCTGATCGTCATGCAGGCACCGAATGTCGGTAAGGAAGGCTTGCAGACCGGCGATCTGATCTTCTTCGCCACCAATGGCGGCTCGCAGGTCAGTCATGCGGGGATCTACGTCGGCGAAGGGCGCTTTGTGCATGCGCCGGCCACGGGCGGCACGGTGAAGCTGGACAGTCTGTCGAAGGCGTATTGGCAGAAGGCTTATCTGAGTGCCAAGCGGGTGTTGCAGCCGGAGCATCTGGCGCATAACCCGTAGTAAAAATCGCAGCCGTTCTAATGTGGGAGCGAGCCTGCTCGCGAAAGCGGTGTATCAGTCAACTCAATGGATGCTGACACTATGCATTCGCGAGCAGGCTCGCTCCCACAGTTGTTTCAGGTCACATTCAACATCACTTCGTGGCTGAGACTCGCCAAACCTTATTGCCAACATCATCCGCCACCAGCAAGCCACCCTGCTGATCGATCACCACGCCCACCGGGCGGCCCAGTGCATTCTCATCCTTGTCGAGGAACCCGGTCAGCACATCCACCGGTGTGCCACTCGGCTTGCCGCCGGTAAACGGCACGAAAATCACTTTGTAGCCACTGTGCGGTTTGCGATTCCATGAGCCGTGCTGGCCGATAAAGGCACCTTCCTTGAACTGCGCCGGCAGGTTGTTGCCCTCGGCGAACGTCAGGCCCAAAGACGCAGTGTGCGGCCCGACGGCGTAATCCGGGGCAATGGCCTTGGCCACCAGATCCGGGTTTTGCGGCGTAACGCGGACATCGACATGTTGGCCGTAGTAGCTGAACGGCCAGCCATAGAAACCACCGTCCTTCACAGAGGTGATGTAGTCCGGCACCAGATCACTGCCGATCTCGTCACGTTCATTCACTGCCGTCCACAGCGCGCCACTGGTGGGTTCCCAGGCCAGGCCATTGGGGTTGCGGATGCCCGAGGCAAAGATCCGGTGATTGCCGGTCGCCCGATCAACTTCCCAGATCGCGGCGCGACCTTCTTCCTTATCCAGACCATTTTCGCCGACGTTGCTATTCGAGCCGACCGTGACGTACAACTTGCTGCCGTCCTTGCTGGCGATGACGTTTTTGGTCCAGTGGTGATTCAGCGTGCCGCCAGGCAAATCGACAACCTTGATTGGCTGCGACTTGATCTCGGTCGCGCCCGGTTCGTAGTTAAAGCGCAGCAGGCGATCGGTATCGGCGACGTACAGATCGTTGCCGACCAGCGTCATACCGAAAGGTGAGTTGAGGTTTTGCAGGAACACTGTGCGCGTCTCAGCGACGCCATCGTGGTCGGCGTCACGCAGCAAGGTGATGCGGTTTGGGCTGGGCACGCCAGCGCCGGCCTTGCCCATGACCTTCTTCATGACCCAGCCGCGAATCCCGCTGCTGTCATCCGGTTTTGGCGGAGCATTGGTTTCCGCCACCAGCACATCGCCGTTGGGCAGCACATACAACCAGCGCGGATGATCGAGGCCTTCGGCGAACGCTGCCACCTGGGTGCCAGCCGCCGCTGTCGGTTTGCCGCCCTCGGGCCAGCCGATCGCCGGGGCGATGTTCACCGTCGGGATCAGGGTCTTGTTCGGTTCGGGCAGCTTCGGCGACGGGCCGGTGCCGTCGGAGACTTGCAGGCTGGAGGTCTCACCGCAGGCGGCGAGCCCTCCGGCGAAGGCGATGACAAAAACGAGCTGGGGCTTGCGCATTGCTGATCTTCCCTATGAATGCATTCCTAATCATAGAGGAGGGCGCAAGCCCGATGGTTCAACTGCTCAGCCGCGGGCTTCCTTGAACAGCACGGCGATTCCCGGGTGATAGTTGCCCGCTTCGCTGCGCAACTTGCGGTAGGCGTAAGGGAAATACCAGGCGACCGCGCAGGTGTGTTCCTTTTGCAGATCGTCGACCATGTCCTGCAGCTCTTCGGGGCTGGCGCTGTGCTGGGGTTTTTGCGGCGCGATAAACAGGCAGCCGAGCTTGAGATCGCTGGCGTAGCTGATGCGTTTGGCGTCGTTGGTGATATCGAGCAGGGCTTGGGTCAGATTCAGGTTGGTGACCTTCGGCCAGCGCTGAGTGGCCTGGATAAAGGCGCGGTCTTCGGCGCCGGCAAGAAACAGATCGGCGCGAGCGTTGCGCTCGCCTTCTTCGTTCTGCTTGCGCGTGGGAGTTTCGTTCAAGGTCACCAGCTCAGCCATCCAGGCCGCCGCCGAGAGCAGTCCGAGATTGGCTTTCTCGTCATGCCAGTAAGGGGTATCGCTGTCGCCGCGCACGGCGTTGTAACGGTCGATACAGTCAAACCAGCGTTCGAGCACCGGGCGCAGGAATTCCAGGCGCGGGTTGCTGATGATCATGCCTTGCATCGTCATCATCCTTTATTGTTGTGGTGGGCTTTTCGGGAAAAGCATGGCTCTTTGATATCATTTGTATCAGTGTGGCACAAGATTGGCGGCAGATAATTGATCGGCGGCAGTTATTCGCCCGATGGCCGCCTCTTTAATTGACGCTCCACCCCCAACCCTCTAACCTTCGCGGCTTGTTTCAGGTGCTCTGTGACCTGCGTCGACAGAGTGAAACAGGGAAGCCGGTGAGGGTTGTCTTCAAGCGAAGAACTACCACGATCCCGGCGCTGCCCCCGCAACGGTAAATGAGTGAAAGCTGCGCCTTGAGCCACTGCCTCGAAAGAAGCGGGAAGGCGCGCAGTCAGGCCAACGCCGCTCATGAGCCCGGAGACCGGCCTGATCCATCCAGCGGCATCACGGTGGGCGATGCCAGGCTTTTTGCCGTCTATTCTTGTGCCTGCCCGCCGTTATCCAGCCTCAACGGAGAGCTCCCCATGACTGATTCCCCCGAGCGCGACGAACGCCATCTGGCGCGTATGCAGCGCAAAAAAGCCGTGATCGACGAACGTATCGCCAACTCGCCTGACGAGTGCGGCCTGGTGCTGGTGCTGACCGGCAACGGCAAAGGCAAAAGCAGCTCGGCGTTCGGCATGCTCGCCCGTGCCATGGGCCACGGCATGCAGTGCGGTGTGGTGCAGTTCATCAAGGGCCGCAACAGCACCGGCGAAGAGTTGTTTTTCCGCCGCTTCCCTGAGCAGGTGCGCTTCCACGTGATGGGCGAAGGCTTCACTTGGGAAACCCAGGATCGTCAGCGCGACATCGCCGCCGCCGAAGCCGCGTGGGCGGTGTCCCGCGAACTGCTGCGCGATCCGTCGATTGGTCTGGTGGTGCTCGACGAATTGAACATCGCTCTCAAGCACGGCTACCTCGATCTTGATCAGGTGCTCAGCGATCTGCAGGCGCGTCCGCCGATGCAGCACGTGATCGTCACCGGTCGCGCGGCCAAGCCGGAAATGATCGAGATGGGCGACACGGTCACCGAAATGGGCATGCTCAAACACGCCTTCCAGGCCGGCATCAAAGCGCAGAAAGGCGTCGAACTTTGAATCAACCACGTCACTGCCCGGCGGTGCTCATCGCCGCGCCGGCTTCCGGTCAGGGCAAGACCACCGTCACCGCCGCGCTCGCCCGTTTGCATCGCAATCAGGGGCGCAAAGTGCGCGTGTTCAAATGCGGCCCGGACTTCCTTGATCCGATGATTCTCGAGCGCGCCAGCGGTGCGCCGGTGTATCAATTGGACATGTGGATGGTTGGCGAGCAGGAGAGTCGTCGTCTGTTGTGGGAAGCCGCTGCCGAGGCGGATCTGATTCTGATCGAGGGCGTGATGGGCCTGTTCGATGGAACGCCGTCCAGTGCCGATCTGGCGCGGCACTTCGGTGTACCGGTGCTTGGCGTGATTGATGGGACGGCGATGGCGCAGACCTTTGGTGCGTTGGCGCTGGGTCTGGCGAGGTATCAGCCGGACCTGCCGTTCGCTGGCGTGCTGGCCAATCGTGTCGGTACTTTGCGCCATGCGCAATTGCTCGAAGGCAGTCTCACTGAAGGCCTGCGCTGGTACGGTGCATTGTCCCGCGAGACCGGTATCGAACTGCCGAGCCGGCATCTCGGCCTGGTGCAGGCCAGCGAACTGAATGACCTCGATGTGCGTCTCGACGCCGCTGCCGACGCTCTCGCCAGCAGCTGTGAGGTAGCGCTGCCACCGGCGGTTGAGTTCGCCGCGCCTGACATCATCGCTGTCGAGCCACTGCTGAAGAATGTACGCATTGCCGTCGCCCGTGATGAGGCGTTTGCCTTCACCTATGGCGCGAGTCTGGATCTGCTGCGGGCGATGGGTGCTGAGTTGAGTTTCTTCTCGCCGATCCGCGACACGCAATTACCTGAAGCGGACAGCGTGTATCTGCCCGGTGGTTATCCGGAGTTGCATCACGTTGCGCTGGCGCAGAACACCGCGATGGTTGAAGCGATTCGTGCGCATCATTCAGCGGGTAAACCGTTGCTCGCTGAATGTGGCGGGATGCTGTATCTGCTCGATTCGCTGACGGACGTTGAAGGTACTCGCGCCGAATTGGTTGGGCTGCTCAAAGGCGACGCGGTGATGCAGAAGCGTCTGGCGGCGTTGGCGTTGCAAGCGGTGGATCTGCCGGAAGGTTCGCTACGTGGGCACACTTATCATCATTCCCTGACGACTACCGAACTGGCGCCGATTGCACGGGGTTTGAGCCCGAATGGTGGGCGTGGGGCCGAGGCGGTTTATCGGGAAGGGCGGATGACGGCGTCGTACGTGCACTTTTATTTCCCGTCGAATCCGACTGCGATTGCCGCATTGTTTACGCCAGACCGTGAGGCCGCCTTCGCGAGCAAGCTCGCTCCCACAGGGGATCGCGTTTCTTGAGCAAGCACCCCGTCCAATGTGGGAGCGAGCTTGCTCGCGAAGAGGCCATGACCGACAACGCATTCTCCGAAGCCGAGCGCGAAGCGGTTTACCGAGCCATCGCCGAACGCCGCGACATGCGCCATTTCACCGGTGGCAGCGTTGAGCCGGATCTGCTGCGCCGACTACTGGAAGCCGCCCACCAGGCCCCAAGCGTCGGCCTGATGCAGCCCTGGCGTTTCATCCGTATCAGCGACCGAGCCCTGCGCGGGCAGATCCAGAACCTCGTGGAAGAAGAACGCGTGCGCACCGCTGAAGCCCTCGGCGAGCGCAGTGACGAGTTCATGAAGCTCAAGGTCGAGGGCATCAACGATTGCGCCGAAGTGCTGGTCGCCGCGCTGATGGATGATCGCGAAAAGCACATTTTCGGTCGTCGCACGCTGCCGGAAATGGACATGGCGTCGTTGTCTTGTGCGATCCAGAATTTGTGGCTGGCCTCGCGCGCCGAAGGCCTCGGCATGGGCTGGGTCTCATTATTCGAGCCGCAGGCGCTCGCCGATTTGCTGAAGTTGCCCGAAGGTGCCAAGCCTCTGGCCGTTTTATGTCTGGGCCCGGTCAAGGAATTCTATCCGGCGCCGATGCTGGTACTCGAAGGGTGGGCGCAGGCGCGTCCGCTCAATGAGTTGCTGTACGAAAATTATTGGGGAGTGAGTCAATGAGTGTGGCGTTGTTGAGTGTCGCCGCGGTGGCGCTGGATGCGCTGCTCGGTGAACCGAAACGCTGGCATCCGCTGGTGGCGTTCGGCAATTTTGCCGGGCGCATCGAGCAACGTTTCAACGCCGGTGGTCGTGGCTGGCGCAGCCATGGCGTCACCGCGTGGGTGATCGCGGTGCTGCCGCTGACCTTGCTCGCCACGGCGTTTTCCTGGGCGCCGTACGTGGGCTGGGTCGTCGAGATTCTCGCGTTGTATTGCGCCCTCGGCATGCGCAGCCTCGGCGAGCATGTCGCGCCAGTGGCTGCTGCCTTGCGCGCGGAAGATCTTGAAGAGGCGCGCAAACGCGTCGGCTATCTGGTCAGCCGCCAGACCGATGAACTCGACAGCACCGCCGTCGCCCGCGCCGCCACCGAATCGGTGCTGGAAAACGGCAGTGACGCGGTGTTCGCCGCGCTGTTCTGGTTTGTCGTGGCGGGTGCGCCGGGCGTGGTGCTCTATCGCTTGAGCAATACGCTCGATGCGATGTGGGGTTATCGCAACGAACGCTTCGAACGTTTCGGTTGGGCGGCGGCGAAAATCGACGACGTGCTCAACTACATTCCTGCGCGTCTGGTGGCGTTGACCTACGCGCTGCTCGGCAAAACCCGACTCGCGTTGAAGTGCTGGCGTACGCAGGCGCCAAAGTGGGACAGCCCCAACGCCGGCCCGGTGATGGCGGCCGGAGCCGGAGCCTTGGGCGTGGAGTTGGGCGGCCCGGCGATCTATCACGGCGAACTGCACGAGCGACCGCAACTCGGCGAAGGCGCTCCAGCGGATGCCGATTCCATCGACCGTGGCTGGCAATTGGTCCAGCGCGGCGTATGGTTATGGCTGCTGATTCTCTGCGTGGGGGCTGAATTCTATGCTTGAGCACGGTGGCCGGCTGCGCAAGGCTGCACTCGATTACGGCATTGCCGAAGCGGATTGGCTCGACCTGTCCAGCGGCCTCGCGCCGTGGCCGTTCCCGATCCCGGAAATCCCGCTGCGCGCCTGGGCGCGTTTGCCGGAAACCGATGATGGTCTGGAGCAAGCTGCGTGCGATTACTACGGTGCCGCGCAAGTGCTGCCGGTGGCCGGTTCGCAGATGGCCATTCAGTTGCTGCCGCGCTTGCGCCGCGCCGGCAAAGTCGGCGTGTTGTCACCGTGTTATGCCGAACATGCCGAAGCCTGGCGCCGCAGCGGTTACATCGTGCGCGAAGTGCTGGAGCAGGAAGTCGAATTTTTTCTCGACAGCCTCGACGTGCTGGTGGTGGTCAACCCGAACAACCCGACCGGCCTGAGCCTGACCCCGGCACGATTGCTCGACTGGCACGCGCGGCTTGCCCGGCGTGGCGGCTGGCTGGTGGTCGATGAAGCGTTCATGGATAACACGCCGCAACTGAGCCTGGCGCCGCATGCGCATCAAGTCGGGCTGATCGTGTTGCGTTCGTTCGGCAAGTTTTTCGGTCTGGCCGGGGTGCGTCTGGGCTTTGTGCTGGCCGAGCGCAAGTTGCTCAAGCTGCTCGCCGAACAGGTCGGGCCATGGGCGGTGAGTGGGCCGACGCGGGTGCTCGGGCAAGCGTGTCTGCAAGACACCGAAGGGCACACACGCCAACGGATTCGCAGTGATGAGGCCAGTGAGCGGCTGGCAGCGCTGCTTGAACGCTACGGCTTCAAGCCGCAGGGCGGTTGCGCGCTGTTCCAGTGGCTGATCACCGAGCATGCCGAAGCGATGCACGGGTTCATGGCCCGTCGCGGCATTCTCCTGCGCATCTTCACCCACAACAGCAGTTTGCGTTTTGGCCTGCCTGCCAATGCAACTGAAGAGGCACGTCTCGAACACGCTTTAAGCGCTTTTGCCAAGGATCACCCATGACCACCCTGATGGTGCAGGGCACCACTTCCGACGCCGGTAAAAGCACACTGGTGACGGCGCTGTGCCGCTGGGCGACCCGCCAAGGTGTCGCGGTCGTCCCGTTCAAGCCGCAGAACATGGCGCTCAACAGCGCGGTGACCGCTGATGGTGGTGAGATCGGTCGCGCGCAAGCCGTGCAGGCGCAAGCGGCGTTTCTTGAACCGCACACCGACATGAACCCGGTGCTGCTCAAGCCCAACAGCGACACCGGCGCGCAAGTGATCATCCATGGTCGCGCCGTGACTTCGATGAATGCCGTGGCGTATCACGACTACAAAGCCATCGCGATGAAAGCGGTGCTTGCGTCCCACGAGCGGCTCAGCGCTGCGTATCCGCTGGTGATGGTCGAAGGCGCGGGTTCGCCGGCGGAGATCAATCTGCGTGCCGGCGACATCGCCAACATGGGGTTTGCCGAAGCGGTGGATTGCCCGGTGCTGCTGATCGCGGACATCAATCGCGGCGGGGTTTTCGCCCATCTGGTCGGCACCCTGGAGTTGCTCTCGCCAAGCGAACAGGCGCGGGTCAAAGGTTTCATCATCAATCGCTTCCGTGGCGACATCGCCTTGCTGCAACCGGGCCTTGACTGGTTGGAACAGCGTACCGGCAAACCGGTGGTGGGCGTGTTGCCCTACGTGATGGATCTGCATCTGGAAGCCGAGGACGGCATCGATCAGCGCCAGACCGACAAGGCTGAGCAGGTGCTGAAAGTGGTGGTGCCGGTGCTGCCGCGCATCAGCAATCACACCGACTTCGATCCGCTGCGTCTGCATCCGCAAGTTGATCTGCAATTCGTCGGCCCGGGGCAGGCGATTCCGGCGGCTGACCTGATCATTCTGCCGGGCTCGAAAAGCGTGCGCAGCGATCTGGCTTATCTGCGCGCCAATGGCTGGGATACGGCGATCTCTCGGCACTTGCGTTACGGCGGCAAAGTGCTGGGGATCTGCGGCGGTCTGCAGATGCTCGGCGAGCAGGTGCATGACCCGCTCGGCCTCGAAGGCGCGCCGGGCACGAGTGCCGGTTTGGGCTTGCTGGCGTTCGAAACCACACTTGAAGCCGAGAAGCAGTTGCGCAATGTGCGTGGACGGCTGGCGCTGGAAGATGCTGACGTCAGCGGTTATGAAATTCATGCGGGCGTGACCAGCGGATCGGCGCTGGAGAATGCGGCGGTGCATCTGGATGACGGCCGTTGCGACGGTGCACAGAGTACCGATGGGCAGGTGTTCGGCACGTATCTGCATGGGCTGTTCGAATCGCCGGCGGCGAGTGCGGCGTTGTTGCGCTGGGCCGGGTTGAGCGATGTGCAGGCGGTGGATTACCACGGCTTGCGCGAACGCGATATCGAACGGCTGGCGGATCTGGTGGAGAAGTATCTGGATACGGATCTATTGCGTCGACTCTGTGGGATTTGAGTTGCCTGGGCTGGCCTCTTCGCGAGCAGGCTCGCTCCCACAGTGAATGCGGTTAGCCATACATTTTGAGTACAACTCATAACCCTGTGGGAGCGAGCCTGCTCGCGAAAGCGGCGGCTGCCTCACTTGAATTTTCCTGGATGAACCCATGCTCCAACTGATCCTCGGCGGCGCCCGCTCCGGCAAAAGTCGCTTGGCGGAAAAACTCGCCAGCGATAGCGGCCTCGCTGTGACCTACATCGCCACCAGCCAACCGCTGGACGGTGAAATGAGCGACCGCGTCGCCCACCACCGCGCGCGCCGTCCCGCCGAATGGGCGCTCATCGAAGAGCCGCTGGAGCTGGCCCGCGTCCTGCGTGAATCCGCCAGCGCCGAGCGTTGCTTGCTGGTCGATTGCCTGACCCTGTGGCTGACCAATCTGCTGATGCTCGATGACGCCGAACGCCTCGCCGCCGAGCGCGAAGCCTTGCTCGAATGCCTGGCGTCTTTGCCGGGTGAAATCATTTTTGTCAGCAACGAGACCGGAATGGGTGTCGTGCCGCTGGGCGAATTGACTCGCCGCTACGTCGATGAAGCCGGTTGGCTGCATCAAGCTTTGGCCGAGCGCTGTCAGCGTGTTGTCCTGACCGTTGCCGGCCTGCCCCTGACTCTGAAAGGACCTGCGTTATGACTCAAACCTGGTGGCTGAACCCGTGCAAACCGGTCGATCTCTACGTCGTTGAGCAAGCGACGGCGCGACAGCAGCAATTGACCAAACCGGCCGGTTCCCTCGGTCGACTGGAATCGGTCGCGGTGCAACTGGCCGGCCTGCAAAGCCAGGTCAAACCGACACTCTCGCAAGTGTGGATCGCGATTTTTGCCGGTGATCACGGCGTGGTCGCGGAGGGTGTTTCGGCGTTCCCGCAGGAAGTCACCGGGCAGATGCTGCTCAACTTTGTCAGCGGCGGTGCGGCGATCAGTGTGTTGGCGCGGCAGCTCGGCGCGCAGCTGGAAGTGGTCGATCTGGGCACCGTGAATCCAGCGCTGAACCTGCCGGGTGTGCGTCATTTGAACATTGGCGCGGGCACGGCGAACTTCGCTCAGGGCGCGGCAATGACTCAGGCCCAGGGCGAACTCGCGTTGCAGGCCGGTCGCGACAGTCTGCTGCGAGCAAAAGCGGCGGGCGCGCAGCTGTTCATCGGTGGCGAAATGGGCATTGGCAACACCACCGCGGCGAGCGCATTGGCCTGTGCCTTGCTCGATTGCCCGGTGGCGCATCTGACCGGCCCCGGCACCGGGCTGAATGCCCAAGGCGTCAGCCATAAAGCACAAGTGATTGAGCGTGCATTGGCGTTGCATGCTGCACAGCGTGGCGATGCGTTGCAGACGCTGTTCAATCTCGGTGGTTTTGAAATCGCCGCGTTGGTTGGCGCGTATCTGGCGGCGGCTCAAGAAGGTGTGGCGGTGCTGGTTGACGGCTTTATCTGCACGGTCGCTGCGTTGGTCGCGGTGCGTTTGAATCCGGCCTGTCGCGAGTGGTTGCTGTTCGGTCATCGTGGCGCGGAGCCGGGCCATCGTCATGTGCTGGAAACCCTGCAGGCCGAGCCGTTGCTGGAACTCGGTTTGCGTCTGGGCGAGGGCAGTGGCGCGGCGCTGGCGGTGCCATTGTTGCGTCTGGCCTGTGATCTGCACGGGCAGATGGCGACATTCGCCGAAGCGGCGGTGGCGGATCGTCCGGCATGACCTTGCAACTGGATCTGCTGCGCCACGGTGAGACGGAACTGGGCGGTGGTCTGCGTGGCAGTCTCGACGATGCGCTGACTGAAAAGGGCTGGGCGCAGATGCGTGCGGCCATGGTCGAGGGCGGGCCGTGGGATCGGATCGTCAGTTCGCCGTTGCAACGTTGCGCGCGGTTTGCCGCAGAGCTGGGTGAGCAACTGAACCTGTCAGTGCATCTGGACAAGGATCTGCAGGAACTGCATTTCGGTGCGTGGGAAGGGCAGAGCGCGGCAGCGTTGATGGAGACCGATGCTGAAGCGCTGGGGTTGTTCTGGGCCGATCCGTATTCGTTTACGCCGCCGCAGGGTGAACCGCTCAGCGAGTTTTCTTCTCGAGTGCTGGCGGCCGTTGCGCGCCTGCACAGTGCTTACGCCGGTGAGCGGGTGTTGCTGATCAGTCATGGCGGCGTGATGCGTTTGTTGCTGGCGCAAGCGCGCGGGTTGCCGCGCGAACAACTGCTCAATGTCGAGGTCGCTCACGGCGCGTTGTTTGCGCTGACGGTCGAAACTGATGGTTCGCTCAAGGAAGGTCACTGACATGTTGCCGCTGTGGATCGCCCTGCAATTTCTCAGCAGCCTGCCGATTCGTTTGCCGGGGATGCCCGAACCGGAACAGCTTGGGCGGTCGCTGCTGTTTTATCCGCTGGTTGGGCTGCTGTTTGGCGTGATCCTGTGGGCGTTGAATCTGGCGTTGGCGGGCGCGCCGTTGTTGTTGCATGCGGCGCTGTTGCTGACGGTGTGGGTGTTGCTCAGTGGCGCGTTGCATCTCGATGGCCTGGCCGACAGCGCCGACGCCTGGCTCGGCGGTTTTGGTGATCGCGAGCGCACGCTGACGATCATGAAAGATCCGCGCAGCGGGCCGATTGCGGTGGTGACGCTGGTGTTGGTGTTGCTGCTCAAGTTCGCGGCGCTATTGGCGCTGGTCGAGCAGCAGCAAGGCCTTGCGTTGATCATCGTGCCTTTGCTCGGGCGGGCGGCGTTGCTTGGGTTGTTTCTGACCACGCCGTATGTGCGCGCGGGCGGGTTGGGGCAGGCGTTGGCGGATCATTTGCCGCGCAGGGCTGGTTGGTGGGTGTTGGGCTTCAGTGCGTTGGCCTGTGTGTTGATCGCCGGGTTTGGTGCGGTTGTGGCGCTGGTGATTTCGGTCGTTGTGTTTGTCTGGCTGCGGCAGGTGATGATGCGGCGGTTGGGCGGGACGACCGGTGATACGGCGGGGGCGTTGCTGGAATTGCTGGAGATGGTGGTGCTGGCTGGATTGGTTTTGGTCTGACAGTTTTGGATTGTCTGTGCTGGCCTCTTCGCGAGCAGGCTCGCTCCCACAGGGGATCGCATTGCAAATGGGGGAGCGAGCTTGCTCGCGAAGGCGGCCTCACCGGCAGCACAATGTTATGGGTAAACTCATCTGTAACTTGATTTAACACAGTCGCGGGTATATACACGCATCATGCTTCCATCTCAGTGTTTGTGCACCAACCTGCGTCGCGCCGCTCGTGGCGTCAGCAGGCATTACGACGGCGCTCTCGACGGCTTCGGGATCAACGTTGCCCAGTATTCTTTGCTGTGCAATCTGCAGCGTCTGGATCAACCGAGCATCTCGGAACTCGCCGAAGCCATGGGTCTTGATCGCAGCACTCTCGGGCGCAATCTGCGGGTGCTGGAAGGCGAGGGGCTGGTGGCGCTGGCCGAGGGTGAGGACATGCGTAACCGCATCGTCAAACTCACCGAAACCGGCGTGCAACGCCTGGCCGCAGCACTGCCGGCCTGGGAGGCGGCGCAGCAGCGGTTGATCGATCGACTGGGTGCCGAGAAGCGTGAAACCTTGCTCAGATTGCTGGATGAACTGGCCTGAGGCCGGTTTTTTCCAAACTCAAGCGGGTATATACCCGCAAGCGGAGAACAACAATGACATCGATGTGGCGTACGTGCGGTTGGGTGTTGGTGGGGAGTGCGCTGATCCTGGCGTTGTCATTGGGCGTGCGACACGGTTTTGGCTTGTTTCTGTCACCGATGAGCGCGCAGTTCGGCTGGGGGCGCGAGGTGTTTGCCTTCGCTATCGCTTTGCAGAATTTGATCTGGGGCCTGGCGCAGCCGTTCACCGGGGCACTCGCTGACCGCTTCGGTGCGGCGAAAGTGGTGCTGATCGGTGGTGTGCTCTATGCCTTGGGCCTGGTGTGCATGGGCCTGTCGGATTCGGCGATGACGCTGTCGCTGAGCGCTGGTCTGCTGATTGGTATCGGCCTGTCCGGCACGTCGTTCTCGGTGATTCTCGGTGTGGTCGGCCGTGCCGTGCCGCCGGAGAAACGCAGCATGGGCATGGGCATTGCCAGCGCCGCCGGTTCGTTCGGCCAGTTCGCCATGTTGCCGGGCACCCTCGGGTTGATCGGCTGGCTCGGTTGGTCGGCAGCGCTGTTGGTGCTGGGCCTGTTGGTGGCGTTGATCGTGCCGCTGGTGAGCATGCTCAAGGACAAGCCGCTGCCGGTACTCGGCCATGAACAAACGCTGTCCGAGGCCCTGCGCGAAGCCTGTTCACATTCGGGTTTCTGGTTGTTGGCATTCGGCTTTTTCGTCTGCGGTTTTCAGGTGGTGTTCATCGGCGTGCACCTGCCGGCCTACCTGGTCGATCAGCATCTGCCCGCCAGCGTTGGCACCACGGTGCTGGCGTTGATCGGATTGTTCAATATCTTCGGCACCTACACCGCTGGCTGGCTCGGCGGACGCCTGTCCAAGCCACGCTTGCTGACCGCGTTGTATCTGTTGCGCGCGGTGGTGATCGTGCTGTTCCTGTGGCTGCCGGTGACGACCACGTCGGCCTACCTGTTTGGCATGGCGATGGGTTTCCTGTGGCTGTCGACGGTGCCGTTGACCAACG
Organism: Pseudomonas sp. P108; assembly: GCF_032613195.1. Lineage (NCBI taxonomy): Bacteria > Pseudomonadati > Pseudomonadota > Gammaproteobacteria > Pseudomonadales > Pseudomonadaceae > Pseudomonas > Pseudomonas sp. P108. The sequence goes on from NZ_CP126691.1 coordinate 1,980,142, forward strand.
GTACGGTGGCGACCTTGTTTGGTGTGCGAAACCTGTCCATGCTCGGTGGCATCGTGTTCCTGTTCCATCAGCTCGGCTCGTTTCTGGGCGGCTGGCTGGGCGGGGTGGTGTATGACCGAACCGGGAGTTACGACTTGATCTGGCAAGTGGCGATTCTCTTGAGTCTGCTGGCGGCCGCGCTGAACTGGCCGGTGCGTGAGCGGCCGGTCGCACGTCTGCAAGCCGCTGCGAGCGCCGTATGAGTCAACTCTGGTCGCGAATCGTCATCAGCGCACTCGGCGCCGCATTGCTGGCGCTGGTGTGGTGGGGCTGGCAGCAGGGTGGTCTGGCCCTGATGCAGTTGGGCATGAGCATTTGCTAGAAACAGGCATGGCGAGTAACGTCAAACTCTGACGACTGCTCAAGGATGTTCGACATGCTGATGCGCTGGTGTGCTGTTCCCGCGTTGTTGATGGCGTTGACTGGTTTGGCCCAGGCCGCTGACTGTCCCGAATTGCTGCAAGGCTCGCTGCCCAAGCTGCGAGCCAAGGAATCCATCGATTTGTGCAAGCAGTACGCCGACAAGCCGTTGGTGGTGGTCAATACCGCGAGCTTCTGCGGTTTCGCGCCGCAGTTCGAAGGCCTGGAGGCGCTGCATAAGCGCTACGAAGGTCAAGGGCTGGAAATGCTCGGTGTGCCTTCCAATGACTTCAAGCAGGAGTCCAAGGACAGCGCCGAGACCGCCAAGGTCTGTTACGCCAATTACGGCGTGACGTTCGCCATGACCGAGCCGCAGAAGGTTCGTGGTGATGACGCGACGCATCTGTTTCAAGTGCTGGCGGCACAGAGCAGCGCGCCGAAGTGGAATTTCTACAAGTATGTGGTCGATCGCCAGGGCAAGGTGATCGCCAATTTCTCCAGCCTGACCAAGCCTGATGATCCGGAATTTATCGCCGCGATCGAGAAGGCCATCGCCTCGAAACCGCTGAAGCCTTGAATCCGAAGGCCGGCGATGATTTTGTAGGAGCTGCGGCACGCTGCGATCTTTTGACTTTAAAAAACAGATCAAAAGATCGCAGCCTCGTTGCACTCGACAGCTCCTACAGGTCGCACAAATTTCAGGCATAAAAAAGCCCCGCCTCTGCAAAGAGAGCGGGGCTTTATTGTGGGCGAGGGGTCAGCCTCGCCATGCAGCATCAGAAGCGGTAGGTCGCGCCGACACCGAAACCGTTTGCCGAGTTTTCATACTTGGCGTCGTAGGTCTGGCCACGATTGTTTTCGTTGCGGATCTTCACCGACTCTTCCTTCAGGTACGAGTAAGCGACGTCGATGGTCAGGTCGTCGGTCGGGCTCCAGCCGGCACCGATACTGAAGATAGTGCGGTCGCCAGTCGGAATGCGTGGCGAACGGTCTTCGTTATTGGTCGGCGACTGGTCGAAGGTCAGGCCGGTACGCAGTACCCATTCCTTGTTCAGCTGGTACGAAGTACCCACGGCGTAAGCCCAGGAGTCGTGCCAGTTCTGGTCTTCGTTGATCGAACCGAACTGGCCGGCCAGCAGCGGCTGAACGCCAGAGTTTTTCACGGTAATTTTTTCCAGCTGGCTCCAACGGGTCCAGGTGGTACCGGCATACACGTTCCAGCGATCGTTGATCGCCTGGGTAACCGAGAGGTCGACCGATTCAGGTGTGGTGATCTTCAACGAAGCGTCGTACTTCTGGCTGGAGCCCAGGCCGACTGCGGCCAGTGCGCCGTAGTTGACCTTGGTGTTGCCTTCGAGCTTGTAGTCGACTTTCGAGTGGTAGGTCAGGCCCACGCGAGTGGTGTCGGTGGCTTGTACCAGCAGGCCGACGTTGTAGCCCAGTGCGGTGTCGTCACCCTTGATCTTGACCTTGCCGTCCGGCAGGGCTTGAGTGATCGACAGGTTGGATTCCAGCGCACCGTCAATGCGGTTGATGGTTGGGCCGAAACCGATCGACACTTTGTCGTTGAAGGCGTAGCTGACGGTCGGTTGGAAAGTGATGACTTGCACTTCGGACTTGCTGCCGAAGTAACGGCCGGCAAAGCCGTTTTCATAATCCGTGATCAGGCCGAACGGCACATAAACGCCGAGGCCGAATGCCCAATGCTCATCGATCGGTTTGACGTAGAAGCCCATAGGTACAGCGGTGAGGGGCACCATGTCGCCTTTGTTGCTGCCGCCATTGGGGCTGGAACTGGCATTGCTGATATCGGTGTGAGCATCGACAACGGCTACACCACCGGTAACCTGTTCGCGCTTGATGCGCGACATGCCGGCAGGGTTGCCATAAACAGTGCTTGCGTCGTCGGCAGAAGAAGATCGCCCGGCAAAACCAGTCCCCATCCCACTGATGCTTTGTTCGTTGAGGGCAAAGCCGGCCGCGAAAATTTGCGTGGAGGCGAGGGTAACGGCGAGGCTAAGGGTGGTTTTGAGCATGACTTTTTTCATTATTAGAACTCCTGGTGATCACCGGGGCGAAAATTACCAACATTTTCGTCCCAGCGCCATAGTCCGTATGCCTTGAGTTAGAGCGGTTTTGTAGGACAATCAGACCAGATTCGCCACCTGTTGGCAGATCTTCGGAAACCGGTCGGTCAGCACGCGACCTGATTCACCGGTGAAACACAGGTGCGCCATGCGTAAGTGAAATCACGCAGACGACCCTGGGGTTGAAAGGTCTGACGCCAGATACGCGCCATTGCGAGCAAATCGTTCGGATCGGGGAGGGTGGGGTTTTGTTCTTCAACCAGTAGCCAGGCGATGGCGGTGGCGTAACGCAGATTCACCGTCAGTTCCAGGTGTGGGCCAGTCAGGAATGCATGCTGACTGGCGAGACCGCGAACCAGGCTGGCGCGTTCCGGATCGAGCGCCAGATAGTCGTCCCACAGGGCTTGATGGCGATGCTCGGCGATGCGGTAGAGGCCGTGGCCACGGCGGTCATGCAGGGCGGATCCGAGGGCTGACTGGCTGGCGGCGATGCCCAGCAGCAATGATTCGGCGGTGGCGCAGTGACGTCCCAGATAGATCAGCGTTGGACGGATCACATATCGACACAGTTCGCTGGCAGCGATACCCATAAAACCCTCGGATCTTGTTAGGAATGGCGAGTCCTGAAGGGGGCTTGGCAGCAATGGATCGGTTCAGGCTCGCCGTAAGCGGATCACGCCGCTTGAGTTGAAGTGTAGTGTCATATTCGCGACGTAAAGGCCTGTTTTTAAAATATTTCCGGCTTCGAGTTATAACCGTTATACCCGTTGGTGCTTAGGCGCCAAGGGCAAAAAGTGAAACATCGGGCAATAAAAAGCCCCGCATTTTGTGCGAGGCTTTTGCTTTTGCAGCCTTTTCGGCTCTCAGGCAATCAATGCCTGACGTGTACGGTCGATCACGGCCTGCAGCGGTTCGGCGCTGGAGTACTGATCGGGGTACAGACGCTCGCTGTGGCGGGCGATACCGTGTTCGTTGACCAGTGTGAAGCTGAAGCAGCCTTTGCGAGCGGCCATGATCAGGCAGTTCATTGGTGCAAAAGCGTTGGTTAGGGTGCGAATGGCATCCTGAGTGTGGATTTGAGTAGACATAGTTATTAGGTGTTCCTACAAATGACACGGATAAGAACCGTGCAACGTTAAAACGTTCCAGTAACGTCGACCACCATTGGTCGAACGAAGAACCCGACTGGAACAAAGCAGCCAGTTTGAAGCGCTATTAAGTTGGCGCGCTTGGGCTGGCAGGTAGGTACTTAGGAGGGCAGGCAGCACAACGAGGGCAAAGGTTCTGGGCCCGGGGTGAAGATCCTGATCAATTTGCAGGTTGGTTCGGTCAGAGTAAGTGGTCTTCGCAACACCCTTCGCATCATTGGAAGGCAGTGTTGTCGCAAGATTTACCTGGAAACCATCGAGGGGTCGTTCCCGCTTTTTTCGGTAGGTCTTCTTTGTAGAAGGCTGACCGTGGGGATGTGTTCGACCGGAATTGACTTTCAGCTTGGTACTAACGCCGCGGATACTAACGGATCGAAACCGGTAACGCAAACTTCCTGTGGAAAAAGATTGCAGTGACTGACCGAGTCTGCTTTGCGAGCCGCTTGATTGCGCGTAATTGGCGCATTTTTTGACCGCCGGTCGGTGAAGATATCTTCATCAAAGCGTGCGCCAGACTGGCTTATCCCCAGACCGACTGCCAAAACGACCCGAAAAAGCGCACCGATATAACCGGGTAACAGGTACTTGTGCACATTAGTTGCGCAAGCTGTAACGGCACTGTCACATCAATCCTGACCCCGATGGCTGCCTGTATCGAAAGTTTAAGTCAATGAAAAACATCGCTTTTTTTTGTTGGTGAAAAAATCGTCAGTTTGACTGCGAGCCCCATTCCATAAGGCTTTGCGAGGGTTGGAGAGCGGTTGTCCACTGAGTTATCCACAGCTTCTGTGGATTGTCCCGAGCGCTTGCTCTAGGACGGGCGTGCCGGGTTGTTTTTCGACTTTACCTGTAAGAAAAAGAGAGTAGAGTGGCGCGCCTTCCGATTCGTCCCACAGTGCTTTATGAAGTTTCGCTCAGTATCAGACTCTGTTACCTCACAACCTCCTCCTGTTACCCCGCCCAAGCGATTTACTGTTCGCGTCGCCGAGTGGTTGCTCGACAGCCCGCGCCTGAGCGACAGTCATAATGCCAAGCACCTTGCTGGCCGCCTCCTCAAGCAACCGGCACGAGAAGGTGTGGTGGCTGCGCAAAGCCGTCTTGGGCAGTTGATGTGCCGTGAGTGTGGCAACGCACGGGATCGTCGCATCGGTCAGGATCTGCTGCGTCAGGCCGCCCGCGCCGGCGACCGTCGCGCGCAACAGGAACTCGGTCTGCTCGAAGACTGAGCTGTCCAAGACCTGACGCCTTGGTTAACCTTCAGGCTTTATAAGATCGGCGGGAGTGGCTATGGCTATGGACTTGACCAGCGTCTTGCTGGGGCTTGCAGGGGCGGGACTGCCACTGTTGGCGCTGGCCTGGCAACTGCAACGCCGGGCAAGCAACGGCCAGGCCGAGGTCGCTTTGCTCGAAGAACGGCTGGCCATGGCGCAACTGGCGCAGGACGGACTCAACGCGCAGCTCGACGCCAGCCGTGATGAAATCGCCGATCTTGGCCAGGCCAACGCCGCCAAACAGGCTGACCTGGCGGCCCTGCGCCGGGAAGTCGAACTGTTGCAGATCGAGCGCGACGACGCCCGCGACGCCTCCCACGCCTGGAACCTCGAACGCGCCAACAAGGAAGCTGAGCTGCGCCGCCTGGATGCACAGGCCGCTTCGCTGAACGCTGAACTGCGCGAGCAACAGGAAAGCCACCAGCAACGCCTCAACGACCTGCAAGGCTCACGCGATGAACTGCGTGCGCAGTTTGCCGAGCTGGCCGGGAAGATCTTCGATGAGCGCGAGCAGCGCTTTGCCGAGACCAGTCAGCAACGGCTCGGTCAGTTGCTCGATCCGCTCAAGGAACGCATTCAATCCTTCGAAAAACGTGTGGAAGAAAGTTATCAGGCCGAGGCCCGCGAGCGCTTCTCGCTGGCCAAGGAACTGGAGCGCTTGCAGGCACTCAATCTGCGTCTGAGCGACGAAGCCACCAACCTGACCCGTGCCCTCAAAGGCCAGAAAACCCAAGGCAACTGGGGTGAGCTGATTCTCGAACGGGTGCTTGAACACGCCGGCCTGGAGAAGGGCCGCGAGTATCAGACCCAGGTCAACCTCAAAGGCCCGGATGGCGAGCGCTTCCAGCCTGACGTGATCATCTATCTGCCGGGCGACAAGCAAGTGGTGGTGGATTCCAAGGTGAGTCTCACCGCCTATCAGCAATACGTGGCTGCCGACGACGACACCCTCGGGCAGATCGCGATCAAGCAGCACGTCCTGTCGTTGCGCAATCACGTCAAAGGTCTGGCCGGCAAGGACTACAAACGTCTGGAAGGCCTGCACAGCCTCGATTTCGTTTTGCTCTTCGTGCCGATCGAAGCGGCGTTTTCGGCGGCGTTGCAGGCGGAGCCATCGCTGTTTCAGGAAGCCTTCGACCGCAACATCGTCATCGTCAGCCCGACCACCTTGCTGGCGACTCTGCGGGTGATCGACAGTCTGTGGAAGCAGGAGCGTCAGAGCCAGAACGCCCGGGAAATCGCCGAGCGCGCCGGGTGGCTGTACGACAAGTTCGTGCTGTTTATTCAGGATCTGGACGAGGTTGGCAATCGTCTGCAACAGCTGGATAAAGCCTACAGTTCAGCGCGCAACAAGCTCACCGAGGGGCGCGGCAATCTGGTCAGTCGCAGTGAACAGCTGAAATTGCTCGGCGCGCGGGCGAGCAAAAGCTTGCCGGCAGATTTGCTGGAGCGGGCGATGACCGATGTCGATGGTCTTGTCGAACTCCCTGAATAAAGATCAAAAGATCGCAGCCTCTATAGCGGCAAGTACCGACTCAACAACGCCCGCAACGCCGCCGGTTTCACCGGTTTCGGCAGATAATCCAGCCCCGCCGCATGCACCTGCGCAACCATCTCCGGTCGCCCGTCAGCACTGATCACCACCCCCGGCACAGGCTCGCCCAACGTGGTGCGCAACCACGCCATCAGCTCGGTGCCGGTATCACCGTGGTCGAGGTGATAGTCGACCAGCGCCAGTTGCGGTCGTACGCCTTCACTCAACAGTGCCGCACATTCCTCACGATTGCGCGCCGTCCACACTTGGCAGCCCCAGCGGCTCAGCAGGCTGTTCATGCCGATCAGAATGCTGTCTTCATTGTCGATGCACAGCACCTGCGCGCCGCTCAGCAACTTGCCATTCAATTCGACGGCGGCGCTGGCCGGCACGGCTTGTGAGCGGGCCAGCGGCACGCTGACACTGAACACACTGCCGCGCCCCGGCCACGAGCGCACCCGCAAGGTGTGACCGAGCACCCGGCACAAACCATCGGCAATTGCCAAACCCAGGCCGAGGCCTTTTTCAGCGCGGGTCTGATGACTGTCGAGGCGTTTGAACTCTTCGAAAATCACTTGCTGTTTATCTTCCGGGATCCCCGGCCCGCGATCCCACACTTCCAGACACAGTTCGCCGCCACGTCGGCGCACGCCCAGCAACACCGGGCCTTTGGCATAACGGAATGCGTTGGTGAGGAAGTTCTGCAAAATGCGTCGCAGCAATTTGATGTCGCTGTCGATGCGCAAATGACTACCGCGCACTCGAAAGGTCAAACCCTGTTCCTGCGCCAATGCCTTGAACTCGGCGCCGAGAATGTCGAACAGCTCATTGACCGCAAACGGCTTGCGATCCGGGTTGATCTTGCCGTTTTCCAGTCGGGAAATATCCAGCAGATCACTGATCAAATCCTCGGCCGAACGTAAAGAGCTGTCGAGGTGCTGCACCAGTTTCTGCGCCTCGCTGCTCAAACCGTCGTCCTGATGGGAGAGGGCGGCGGAGAACAGTCGGGCGGCGTTCAGCGGCTGCATCAAGTCGTGGCTGACCGCCGCGAGGAAGCGGGTTTTCGACTGGTTGGCGGCTTCGGCGGTGCCCTTGGCTTCGGTCAACGCGACGTTGAGTTGCGACAGTTCCTGAGTGCGCTCGCTGACCCGTTGCTCCAGCCCTTCGTTGGCCTCGGTCAGCGCTTGTTCGGCTTCGCGGAACGCGGTGATATCAGTGAAGCTCATAACGAAACCGCCACCGGGCATCGGGTTACCGATCAGCTCGATCACCCGGCCGTTGGGGAACAGCCGCTCAGACGTGTGGGCGCGGCCCTGGCGCATCCAGTGCAAACGGCGGGCAACGTGCACTTCGGCTTCACCGGGGCCGCACAGACCACGTTCGGCGTTGTAGCGAATAATGTCGGCAATCGGTCGGCCGACGCTGATCAAACCGTCCGGGTAGTTGAACAGTTCCAGATAGCGGCGGTTCCACGCCACCAGTTTCAGCGACTGGTCGACCACGCTGATACCTTGGGTGATGTTTTCGATCGCGCCTTGCAACAGCGCGCGGTTGAACTGCAGCACTTCAGAAGCTTCGTCGGCGATGCGGACTACGTCCTCCAGTTGCATTTCCCGACCTTCGATGGCGGCTTTTACTACAGCGCGCGTCGAAGAAGCGCCGAGAACACCGGCCAGCAAACGCTCGGTATGAGCAATCCATTCGCCGTCGGCATTCTGGTTCGGGTTGAAGCCTTTGCCCTGGCGATAGGCGAAGCGAATAAAGCTCTGGCGTGCACGTTCTTCACCAACAAAGCGCGCGGCCAATTGCAGCAAATCGTCGATCTGCACCGCCAGCATCGAGCGAGCACTCGGGCGGGCGCTGATTTCCTGACCGATGAAACGCCCGGCCTGCCAGTGCTCCGAGACGCGCGTACGCGACAGCACCGAGACCCAGGCGAACAAAGTGAAGTTGCCGGCCAGCGACAGCACCACACCTTGGGTCAGCGGGGTGATCGGCAAATTCAGCGGATTGCTGTGCAGCCACGCCAGCCCCGGAAAACTGTTCAATGACCAGCCGAGACTGTGCGCGGCGATCGGCAGAATCAGTGTGTAAAACCACAGGAAAGTGCCGGCGGCCAAACCTGCAAAAACGCCACGGCGGTTGGCCTGCTTCCAATACAAGGCACCGAGCATGGCGGGTGCCAGTTGCGTGACGGCTGCAAAAGCGATCTGGCCGATGGTCGCCAGGCTCGCCGTTGAACCGAGCAAGCGATAGCTGACGTACGCCAGCAACAGAATCACCACGATGCTCACCCGGCGCACCGAGAGCATCCACTGACGGAACACTTCGAATGGGCGCTCGGCGTTATTGCGGCGCAGCAACCACGGCAACAGCATGTCGTTGGAGACCATGGTCGATAGTGCCACGCTGGCGACAATCACCATGCCCGTGGCCGCCGACGCGCCGCCGATAAACGCCAGCATCGCCAGCGCTGGATGCGCCTGTGCCAAGGGCAGGCTGATCACGAAGGAGTCTGGCAGTACGTCGCTGGGCAACATCATCTGACCGGCTAAAGCGATCGGGACTACAAACAAAGCAGCCAGTGCGAGGTAGGCCGGAAACACCCATTTGGCCAGACGCAGATCCTGCGGATCGATGTTCTCCACCACGGTGACGTGAAATTGCCGGGGCAGGCAGATGATCGCCATCATCGCCACGCCGGTCTGCACCACCATCGACGGCCAGTTGATGGTTTCTTTCCAGTATTCCTCAAGTCGCGGGGCGAGCATGGCCTGGTTGAACAGGTCTTCGAAACCGTCATACAGCCCATACGTGACGAAGGCGCCGACGGCGAGAAAGGCGAACAGTTTGACCAGCGACTCAAAGGCAATCGCCAGGACCATGCCGCGGTGGTGCTCGGTGGCGTCGAGGTTGCGCGTACCGAAAACGATGGTGAACAGCGCCAGCACCAGCGACACGATCAGCGCGGTGTCCTGGGCGCGGGTGCCCATGGCGTCTGCCCCGGCACCGATCAACAGGTTCACGCCGAGGACGATACCTTTGAGTTGCAGGGCAATGTAGGGGAGGACGCCGACCAGGCAGATCAGCGCAACGACCACTGCCAGCGATTGTGATTTGCCGTAACGCGCGGCGATAAAGTCAGCGATGGAGGTGATGTTCTCCTGTTTGCTGATCATCACCATTTTCTGCAGGACCCACGGCGCGCCCACCAACAGCAGGATCGGTCCGAGGTAAATCGGCAGGAATGACCACAGTTGTTCGGCTGCCTGGCCGACCGCACCGAAGAACGTCCAGCTGGTGCAGTAAACCGCCAGCGACAGGCTGTACACCCAGGCACGCATACGCGGCGGCAATGGCGCGCTGCGTCGGTCGCCGTAGAAGGCGATGGCGAACATGATGGCCATATAGGCCAGGGCGACGGCGGCGATCAGCCCGGTGGACAACGACATGCAACACTCCCGACAAAAGACTCCCCGGCACTCCTGCCCGGGCGGACAGTCTCGCATGCGCGGGGCGGTTAGTCAGTGTCGACCAAGGTCGTGGCGTGGCGGGGTGTCGCAGGGGCGGAACCGGGTGGTTTTGGTGGTGACTCTTGAGGCCTCATCGCGAGCAGGCTCACTCCTACATTTGAAATGCATTCCCCTGTAGGAGTGAGCCTGCTCGCGATGGCGTCAGTCCAGCCGCAGCGCGATATCGATCAGATAATGCAATTCTTCCACTTCAAGCGCCGCCGCCGAAAACAGAATCCGGAACACCACCGGCGCCACCACCAGATTGATCAACCGATCAACGCTCGGCGCCACCTCATCCGGGTGCCGCTCAATGATTGTCTGCAACTGCGCGCCAATGATCGTCACGCAATAGCCCGGCGTAGCGCTCGCCTGCACGTCGCGCATCATGTTGCGCCCAGGCTCCGAACTCATCTCATCGAGATACTGCTCGGCCCACGCACGAATATCGCTGCGCAAGCTGCCGGTTTGCGCCGGTTCGCTGTCCGGGCGCATGCGGGCGAGGGCGACGTCTGCTAGCAACGCGGACAGATCACCCCAACGCCGATAAATCGTCGATGGCGTAACCCCGGCGCGAGCGGCGATTTGCGGGACGGTCACGGTCGAACGCTCCTGTTCTTGCAGAAGCGCGCGGACTGCCGAATGAATTGCATGTTGCACCCGGGCACTGCGGCCGCCGGGGCGTAAACCTTCTTTAATAGCCATGGCGCAGACCTTAACACAAAGAATTTGCTTTAAGCGCGAAGCGGTAGCACACTCCGCAAAAGCAAAAAATTAGCTTTTGCGGAGTGTGCACATGACCAGCCTTGCTTCCAATCGATCCAGCCTGTGGTTTCTGGCGATCACCTTACTCAGTTTTCTCGCCGCCTCCACCGCGCCGACGCCGTTGTATCACCTGTATCAGGATCAACTGCAATTCTCGGCTGCGGTGCTGACGCTGATCTTCGGCGTTTATGCGCTCAGTCTGTTGGCGGCCTTATTAACCGTCGGCTCGCTGTCCGATCACCTTGGACGCAAACCGGTGATCTTCACCGCCGTTTTGCTCAACGCCTTGGCGATGCTGCTGTTTATCTACGCCGACAGCGTCGCATGGCTGATCAGCGCGCGAGTCCTGCAAGGGTTTGCCACCGGCATGGCCACCGCTGTTTTAAGCGCGACATTGCTCGACACCGATCGTCAGCAAGGGCCGCTGATCAACAGTGTTGCACCGTTGCTCGGTATGGCATTGGGCGGCATGGGTTGCGGCTTGCTGGCGGAGTTTGCGCCTGCGCCGTTGCAACTGACCTATTGGCTGCTGCTCGCGCTGTTCGTCTTGCAGGGCGTCTATGTCTGGCGCTTGCCGGAAAGCGTCACCCCGCAAGCCGGGGCGTGGGCTTCGTTGCGCCCGACCTTGCACGTGCCGGTGCAGGCGCGCTCGACGTTGTGGCGCGTGTTGCCATTGAACACCGCGACCTGGGCGCTCGGTGGTTTCTATGCGTCGCTGGCACCTTCGCTGGTGCGCACCGCCACCGGTTCGACTTCCAATCTGATCGGCGGCGCAACCGTGGCAGCCCTGACGGTGACCGGAGCATTGATGATTTTCACGCTACGCAATCGTCCCGCGACAAGGGCGTTGCAGTTGGGCGCGAGCCTGTTGCCGATCGGCCTGGTGTTGATTCTGCTGGGTGTACACAGCGCCAGTCTGTCGCTGTTTTTCCTCGGTACGCTGGTGGCCGGTTGCGGCTTCGGTTCGGGATTTCTCGGCGCCGTGCGCAGTTTGGTACCGCTGGCTTTGCCCCATGAACGAGCAGGATTGATGGCAGCCTATTACGTGCTCAGTTATCTGGCGTTCTGCCTGCCGGCGTTGCTCGCCGGGCACTTGTCGCGCAATTACGGTTTGCTGGCGACCACCGATGGTTACGGTGCGGTGTTGATTGTGCTGGCCGTCGGCGCACTGTTGCTCAGCCTGCGTCCCGTGGCAGCCAAGGCGTGCAGCGCTCCATAAGCGTTGCGGTTTCGGTTAGCCTTGGCCAGCCCTGTTCTCACGGATCGACTCATGAAGATTATTCGCAGCAAGACCTTCACTGCCGAGCGCGCTTGGGGCGCGCTGGACATCGCCAACATGAACGGCATCACTACGCGCCTGCACTGGACCGATCAGCCGTACAAATGGCACATCAACGACGGCGAGGAAGTGTTTGTGGTGCTCGATGGCCAAGTGGTCATGCGTTACCGCGAGCTGGGCGAAGAAAAACAGGTGCAGCTCGACGTTGGTGACATCTTCTACGCGAGCGTCGGCACCGAGCACGTCGCCCATCCGCAGGGCGCAGCGCGGATTCTGGTGATCGAGAGCGAAGGCAGCGTATAACCGCTTATTGGTAAAACAGATAACAGTTAGAGATATTACCCGTTATATAGATATTCGATTCGGTTCTACCATGGGCTCAACCTCACCAGAGGACAGGAGTTCATGATGATTTGCCCCAATAGCGCCAAACCCGGCATCAAGCCGTTCCGCCAGCTTCAGCATCCGCGCGAAGTGATCCGCCAGTTCACCCCGAACTGGTTCGCTGCCACCATGGGCACGGGTGTGCTGGCGTTGGCGCTGGCGCAATTGCCTTTGGCCATTCCAGGCCTGCACGCCATCGCCGAAGGTTTGTGGTTGTTCAACATTCTGTTGTTCAGCCTGTTTACCGCTGCTTATGCCGCGCGCTGGATCTTGTTCTTTGATGAAGCGCGGCGGATCTTCGGTCACTCCACGGTATCGATGTTCTTCGGCACGATTCCGATGGGCCTGGCGACGATCATCAACGGCTTTCTGTTGTTTGGTCTGTCGCGTTGGGGCGACGGTGTGATTCATCTCGCCGAAGTGCTGTGGTGGATCGATGTGGCCATGTCGCTGGCTTGCGGCGTGTTGATTCCGTACATGATGTTTACCCGTCAGGAACACAGCATCGACCAGATGACCGCCGTTTGGCTGTTGCCGGTAGTCGCAGCCGAAGTGGCGGCGGCCAGTGGTGGTCTGCTTGCGCCGCATCTCACCGATGCTCACTCGCAACTGGTGGTACTGACAACGAGCTACGTGCTCTGGGCCTTTTCCCTACCGGTAGCGTTCAGCATTCTGACGATCCTGCTGCTGCGCATGGCCCTGCACAAACTGCCCCACGAAAACATGGCTGCCTCGAGCTGGCTGGCCCTCGGCCCGATCGGCACCGGTGCGCTGGGCATGTTGCTGCTGGGCGGTGATGCGCCAGCGATCTTCGCGGCAAACGGTCTGCCGGGCATCGGCGAAATCGCTTCGGGTCTTGGACTTATTGCAGGGATTACGCTGTGGGGCTTTGGTCTGTGGTGGATGCTGATGGCGCTGCTGATCACCGTGCGGTATTTGCGTGACGGCATCCCGTTCAACCTTGGCTGGTGGGGATTTACCTTTCCGTTGGGTGTGTATTCGCTGGCAACCCTGAAACTGGCGAGCACCTTGAACCTGACGTTTTTCAGCGTAGTCGGCACGCTGTTGGTGATGTTGCTGACGGTGATGTGGCTGATCGTCGGTAAACGCACGGTGCAAGGCGCCTGGCGTGGCGAGCTGTTTGTCTCGCCGTGTATCGCAGGTTTGAAGAGGTTTGAAGAAATAACCTGAAAAGTTTAGGTAAGGTGTGGCCTGGATCGCGGTTCGAGAATCCAATAAGCAGTACCCAGGCCTCTCTACCTTAAACATCAGGGAAACACGGAAGATGAGTCACCCCTCACAGTTCAACCTGCTGCGCACCCGGCGCTTCTTGCCGTTCTTCATCACGCAGTCGCTCGGCGCCTTCAACGACAACGTGTTCAAGCAGTCACTGATCCTCGCCATTCTCTATCGGCTGACCATCGAGGGTGACCGTTCGATCTGGGTCAACCTGTGTGCGCTGCTGTTTATCCTGCCATTTTTTCTGTTCTCGGCCCTGGCCGGGCAGTTCGGCGAAAAGTTCGCCAAAGACGCGCTGATCCGTCTGATCAAGCTCGCGGAAATCGCGATCATGGCCGTGGGATCGGTCGGTTTCCTCTTCGATCACTTGTCGCTGATGCTGGTGGCGCTGTTCGCCATGGGCACGCACTCGGCGCTGTTCGGGCCGGTGAAGTACTCGATCCTGCCGCAGGCGCTGCGCGAGGATGAACTGGTTGGCGGCAACGGCCTGGTGGAAATGGGCACGTTTCTGGCAATTCTCGCCGGGACGATTGGTGCCGGGGTCATCATGTCTTCGAGTCACTATGCGCCGTTGGTGTCCTGCGCAATCGTCGGGATTGCCGTGCTGGGCTATCTGGCCAGCCGCAGCATTCCCCGTGCCGCGGCGTCCTCCCCGGAAATGCGCCTGAACTGGAACATCTTCAGCCAGTCGTGGGCGACGTTGAAACTCGGTCTGGGCCAGACTCCGGCGGTGTCACGCTCGATTGTCGGCAACTCGTGGTTCTGGTTTGTCGGGGCGATTTATCTGACGCAGATTCCGGCTTACGCCAAGGAATGGATGCACGGCGATGAAACTGTTGTAACGCTGATTCTCACTGTGTTCTCGGTCGGTATCGCGCTGGGTTCGATGCTTTGCGAGAAGCTGTCCGGGCGCAAGGTCGAGATCGGTCTGGTGCCGTTCGGCTCATTTGGTCTGACTGTGTTCGGCCTGCTGCTGTGGTGGCACTCCGGCGGAATTCCCGACAGTGTCACTGGCCACAGCTGGATCGAGGTGCTGGGCTTCGTGCACACCTGGGCGGTGTTGGTCGATATTCTTGGCCTCGGCATCTTCGGTGGTTTCTACATCGTGCCGCTGTATGCCTTGATCCAGTCACGTACCGCCGAGAACGAGCGGGCGCGGGTGATTGCCGCCAACAACATTCTCAACGCGTTGTTTATGGTGGTATCAGCCATCGTCTCGATCGTGCTGCTGAGCGTGGCCAAGCTGTCGATCCCGCAGTTGTTCCTCGTGGTGTCGCTGCTGAACATCGGCGTCAACGCCTACATCTTCAAGATCGTCCCCGAGTTCAGCATGCGCTTCATGATCTGGCTGCTCAGCCATTCCATGTACCGCGTCGAGCACCGCAACCTTGAAGCGATTCCCGATGAAGGCGCGGCATTGCTGGTGTGCAACCACGTGTCGTTCGTCGACGCCTTGCTGATTGGCGGCGCGGTGCGTCGGCCGATTCGCTTTGTCATGTACTACAAGATCTACAACTTGCCGGTGTTGAACTTTATCTTCCGCACGGCGGGGACGATTCCGATTGCCGGACGTAATGAAGACATCCAGATTTACGAAAAGGCCTTCACGCGCATTGCTCAGTATCTGAAGGACGGCGAGCTGGTGTGCATCTTCCCGGAAGGCAAGTTGACTGCCGATGGCGAGATGAACGAATTCCGGGGCGGGCTGACGCGGATTCTTGAGGAGACGCCAGTGCCGGTGATTCCGTTGGCGTTGCAGGGGTTGTGGGGGAGTTTCTTCAGTCGCGATCCGAATAAAGGTGTATTTCGGCGGTTGTGGTCGCGGGTGACGTTGGTGGCGGGATCGCCGGTGGACGTTGAAGCGGCTGTGCCGGCGCAGTTGCAGGTGTTGGTCGGGGAGTTGCGCGGGGCAGTCAGATAGTCGGCGATTTTAAAGGGCTCTTCGCGAGCAGGCTCGCTCCCACAGTTGATCGTATTCCTCTTGCGGAGCGCGATTGAATGTGGGAGCGAGCCTGCTCGCGAAAGCGGTAGTGGCTTAAGCGCTGACCTTAAGGCCAATCAACCCGGTAATGATCAACGCCACACTGGCCAGGCGAATCAACGCCATCGATTCGCCAAACAGGATAATCCCGGCAATCACCGTACCCACGGCACCAACACCGGTCCAGATCGCATAGGCCGTGCCCAGCGGCAATTCCTTCATCGCAAGGCCCAGCAGGCCCAGGCTGATGGCCATGGCCGTGATGGTCAGAACGGTGGGGAGTGGGCGGGTGAAGCCGTCGGTGTATTTCAGGCCGACGGCCCAGCCGACTTCGAACAGGCCGGCGAAAAACAGAATGATCCAGGACATGAAAGACCTCCATCGATTGACGGGGTCGTCCCCAGATTAATGACTCGATCGAGCCGCAGGGTCGTCCCCGCGTTGCGCAATAGTTTGACGAGCATTAACCCGGGGATCAAGTTTCGAGGTCAGTCAGCCGCTCGCTGCGCCAGTGTTTCGCGATCTTCCTTTTCACTCATACGCCGGAAGTACGTCGACAGCAGTGCGCCGGAAATATTGTGCCAGACGCTGAACAGCGCACTCGGCACCGCCGCCAACGGCGAAAAATGCGCACTGGCCAATGCCGCGCCCAACCCTGAATTCTGCATGCCCACTTCCAGCGCCAGCGATTTGCGCTGGGCCAACGGCAACTTGAACAGGCGCCCGGTGAAATAGCCCAGCAAATAACCGAAGCTGTTGTGCAGCATGACCACGGCCATGATCAACAGGCCGGACTCGGCGATCTTTGCCTGACTGGCGGCCACCACGGCGGTGACGATAATCACGATGCTGACCACCGACACCAGCGGCAATACATCCACTGCGTGACGCACTTTGTCGCCGAGCAAACGCTGGGCAACCACACCGAGAATGATCGGCAGCAGCACCACTTGCAGGATCGACCAGAACAGCTCCATGAACGACACCGGCAACCACGCTGAAGCCAGCAGCCAGATCAGCGCCGGCGTCAGCAGCGGGGCGAGGAGGGTGGTGACGGCAGCGATAGCCACCGACAATGCCAGGTCGCCGCGAGCCAGCCAGGTCATGACGTTGGAAGAAGTACCACTCGGGCAGCAGCCGACCAGAATCACCCCGACGGCGATTTCCGGTGGCAGGTGAAACACCTGGCAGAGTAACCACGCCACGCCGGGCATGATCACGAAATGTGCAACCACGCCCAGCGCCACGCGCCACGGATGGCGGGCAACGGCAGCGAAGTCGTCGAGTTTGAGGGTCAGGCCCATGCCGAACATGACAAGCCCGAGCAACGGTACGATCGCGCTTTTCAGGCCGAGGAACCATGCTGGTTGCAGGAACGCAATCACAGCGAAAATCAGAACCCAGTAAGCGAAGGTATTGCCGACAAAGCGGCTCAGTGCAGCCAGTGCGCGCATGGCCTGATCCTTATTATTAAATGAACAACACAAAACAAATGTAGGAGTGAGCCTGCTCGCGATAGCGGTCTTTCAATCAACACATTAGTTGAATGTCAGTCCCTCATCGCGAGCAGGCTCACTCCTACAGTTTGGACATCACAAGGCGTTAGATCCCCTGCGGAGTCTCTTCGCCACCCAACGCTTCAACCAGCGCTGGCAGGAAGTCGCCGAACGTCAGCATCATCAGGGTGAAGCTGGCGTCCAGTTGCCCCAGTGCCTCATCACCGCCGTCCTGTTCCGCTTGATCCTGCAGCAGATCTTCGAACTTCAGACGTTTGACGGTCATCTTGTCATCGAGCATGAACGACAGTTTGTCCTGCCAGGCCAGCGACAGTTGAGTAACGACTTTGCCGGTGCTCAGGTGCAGCTGGATTTCTTCGCTGGTCAGGTCCTGACGTTTGCAGCGGACGATGCCGCCGTCCTCGTGGGTGTCGCGCAGTTCGCACTCGTCCAGTACATAGAAGTCATCGGCCGCTTTCTGCGTGGTGACCCACTCGGTCATGACGGCTGTCGGTGCCATTTTTACCGTCAGCGGACGGACGGGCAGGGTGCCGATTACTTCGCGCAGGGTCGACAGCAGGTCTTCGGCGCGTTTCGGGCTGGCCGAGTTGACCAGAATCAGGCCTTGTTTCGGCGCGATGGCGGCGAAGGTCGACGAGCGACGGATAAAGGCGCGCGGCAGGAACGCCTGGATGATTTCATCCTTGATCTGATCGCGTTCCTTCTTATAGACCTTGCGCATCTGTTCGGCTTCGATCTCTTCGACCTTTTCCTTGACCGCGTCGCGCACGACGCTGCCTGGCAGAATGCGTTCTTCTTTACGCGCGGAAATCAGCAGGAAGTCACCGCTGACGTGCACCAGCGGAGCATCTTCGCCTTTGCCGAACGGCGCGACGAAACCGTAGGTGGTCAACTCCTGGCTTGCACATGGACGCGCCAGTTTGGTGGCCAGTGCAGTTTCCAGCGCCTCGGCATCGACAGGCAGGTCTTGGGTCAGGCGATAGATAAGCAGGTTTTTGAACCACATGGGGTGAGTCTCTCCTTTATACAAAGGGGGGCATTATTGTCTTCGCCGTCTCATAGGCCAACCCTTCTCTAAGCCTTTGGAAGGCCTGAGAAAATTATTTAAAAAAGTGCTTGCCAGAGGTTGGGTCGCTCCGTAGAATGCGCGCCACACCGAAGCGAAGGGTGATTAGCTCAGCTGGGAGAGCGTCTGCCTTACAAGCAGAATGTCGGCGGTTCGATCCCGTCATCACCCACCATTCGTTTCAAGTGTTTAGCGCAGCGGTAGTTCAGTCGGTTAGAATACCGGCCTGTCACGCCGGGGGTCGCGGGTTCGAGTCCCGTCCGCTGCGCCATATTCGGTAACCTGGACCACTGAACGCCAGGTCACCACGGAAGAACCCGCCAAGGCGGGTTTTTTTCTGCTCCAAGGTTGTACCCGCGGGATGTGTCGTTTCACCGGTTTTCGGATTTATTTGAAAAAAAATTCAATTAAATCAACACTTTACGAAAACTTGTGGCATAATGCGTCCCGTAACGAAGCGAAGGGTGATTAGCTCAGCTGGGAGAGCGTCTGCCTTACAAGCAGAATGTCGGCGGTTCGATCCCGTCATCACCCACCATTCGTTTCAAGCGTTTCGCGCAGCGGTAGTTCAGTCGGTTAGAATACCGGCCTGTCACGCCGGGGGTCGCGGGTTCGAGTCCCGTCCGCTGCGCCATATTCGGAATCTGGAACACTGAACGCCAGATTCCACAGAAAGCCCGCCTTGTGCGGGCTTTTTGCTGTCTGGCGTTTGGGTATTTTTCGCTGCGTATAACTATGTAGTGCCTGCCGGGCGTGCCGCTTTCGGAGAATGGGCGATGTTTTTCATGACTCTCTGCCGTCATGAAATCAAACCCATTGCCTGACGAGAGCTGCCCCAATGTCTGCAAATCCTGCTGAAACCCTTGCTCCGCCCGTCGCCGATGATGTGCAGGCGTTGTCCTTTCTGTCGTCCAGCCCAGCCTTTCTTTCGAGCGATGACGCCGCGGCATGCCTGCACGCTCTGTTGAAGCATCCGCGAAACAGTGAGTTCAATGGATTCATTCTGAAAACTCGCGATGCGCGATTCATTTGCGCACAGCTTATCGAAGCGCCAATAACCGCTGCCGATAATCATCCGGGCGCCACGGTATCCGTTCAGAGCGGCACACCGGCTGTAACAGTCGGCGTAGCGGGGGAGCTGATTATCCCGAGTGGTCTCACTCTCGAAGCAAGTTTTCACGCCCGTCCTGTCAAAGCTCAAGGTATTGATGAGGCCACCGCCGAATGGATTCAGCGCACTCGTTTTTTCGCGATAGCGGATTTGTCGGCCGTGATGAGTTCGCATCGTAAATATTCAAAATGTTATCTGGCCGCACGTAACGGTGGCCTGCTTTCCTACACATCGAAAAATCGGCCTTTTGAACAGGAACTGGCGCCCCGGCTTTCCAGGAAAAATGATGGTCAGCCACGACAATTCGAGACGTTGTATGAAAATGGTTCGATTCCCAGCAGTCTGTGGATCTTGCTGGCTTTGGCGGCCGGGGATGTAAGGGTCGTGGTAAACGGTGATCTTTGGCGGCGCCGAGGGCAGCTCAAAGCCAGTTGGAGGGCGGACCTTCTGCAGGTGCCGGCTAAAATCGAATCAATGCCGATTTTCGGGCCGATTTTTCGCGATGCCAAGGATGTTGCGCTCTACCTGCGAAACCAATTGCCTGCGCCGACCGCTGTTCTGCCCAACACAGGCTTCATTCTTAAACATAATGTCAGTGACTTCTTTATCGTCACCGAGCCGGTTTCCAGTGATTACGCCACCTTTGACCAAGAGCGAATGTTTCCCAAGGGGCGGCAGGGCACGCCATTGATCCCTCGCGAGTTTCGGATGCATGGCCTTTACCATTCAATCCTGCCTCTGCCTGCGGCACTCCTGGCACCTCGTGAGGCGGAACTTCAGCAGAATTTCTTTTCTGCAGCGGATCTCAAGGTCGGTCTGGAACGTGTCAGCGTGGCACCGCATCAACGTTTATTTTTCGTCACCCCCGACGGGGCGGTGCTGCGTTTTGCCAAGCCAATAATGCCCAAGGTCCGGGCGTTGCTCGTTGAGTTGGCGGACAGTCTTGAGCAGAAAATAATCTCAGGTGCGATCGCACCGCAGATGCTGGTCGACAAAGTGGCGAGCGCCGGCATTCTCAGCGTCCTGCTGGCAAGCAAAACCTGGCCCGACACTGGAAGGATCCGCGCATCAGCCACTGCCATTACACAATGATCACTCGCCATTTCGCTGATGGCGATAGTCACTGACGGCCTCGTAAACCGCTTTGCGCAGCCGGTTGATTCCGCCGATCGGTCGATGCGCCTCAATGCCAAACCACGGGTTGAACGCCAGATTGTCGCATTGCAGATTCAGCGCCGGAGTATCGAAATCCTGCGGCGGCAAAGTGATCCGCGCGACGGTTTCGAAGGGCGAATCCTGCTCGCGCCATTCGATGCTGGTGTCCTCGATCGGCATGTATTGATGGGCATCCTGACGCTGGATCTGCAGTACGAAACAGGCCGGCGCGCGATCCGTCGACAACTGCTGACTCAACGCGCTGCGCAGGAAGTTCGGCAGGTCGTGGTTCTGTTTGGGTAATGTGTACGCAGGGCAATTGTCCGGATCCGGCGCGACCCGGAACTTTGCATTCGCCTCACCGAATTTGTAGGGCGAAACTGAAAAGTAGGTAGTCCCGGTCGGGCTGTCCGGCGGCGGCGACAAGGTTGCCAGTGCAATAAACAAATGACGGATCTGCCAGGTGCGTGGATCCCATCCGGGGAAAAACGCCATGACCTTTTTGCCTTCAGCCTGCGCCGCCACATTCTGACGGTACTCGGCGACATCACTGACAAAGAAGTTCGGGTGGCTGAACATCACGAAGTCCTGTTCAGGCTGTGCCTGGCGGTTGCCGAGCAGCTGTTTTGCGGAAACGTCGAGCAGTTTGATCGCCATGCCTCTGGCATCGCGAATGCTGTCGAACTGCGGGTAGGCATTGCCGTTGGACAGACGAATCATCGCTTGCCAGGTTTTGCCTGGCTCACTGAACACGCCCTGTCGCAGCGACTGCGCGAGTTCCGGCAGCACCTGCACTTGCGCCTTCACACAGCCATGGGCCTTGGCATGGGCGTCGCGAAGATACCGTGTGCTTTCGCGATGCTGATCGACGATGCGCACGGCGGTCTGGATCACGTCCTGGGTCATTGCCGCTTCGCCGAGTGGAATCTGTTCCAGCGCCGACACCGGGCCGCGGTGTTGCCAGGCAAACCATGCTGTGGCGATGGCCCAGCCGAGCAGGCCAATGGCGAGCGCTATCAGCAGCGCTTTGCCAAGCAGACGCCCAAGCCATAACCAGATTCTGGCCAGCAGTGACTGTTCTTTCTTGAAGGTCGAGATCATGGCAATTGCGCCTCCAGTGGACCGCCAAGGACTTTCAGGTATTCAAGCAGCGCCCAGCGTTCTTCCGGCTGCAACAACCGGCCAATAACGCCGTTACCGCGCTCGCCTGCACGGAATTCATGGCCGCTGTTATGGTTGCCGGTGATCCGCGTATCGAACAGGAAGCCATTGGTAAACGCTTCAGTGCGATACCCCAGGTGGCGCGGATCGAATTCGAAGGTGCCTTTGAAGAAGGTCGTGGCGCGCTCGTCCTGTGGCGACAGCAACTGATAAATGCTCGGCACCGAACCGTTGTGCAGGAACGGCGCGGTGGCCCACACGCCAGCCAGCGGGCGCGCCTTGTAGGCGACTTTTTCGCGCACGCCGATGGGCAGGCCGAAACCGTCCATGCGGGGTTTTTCCTGCGGCGTGATCTTGGCTTCGCGGTAGGCGCGCTCTTCGACAAAAGCGGTGACGTAAGCCAGGCCCTTGGCCACCGACAACCGACTGAGGTCCAGCGGCTCCTTGGGCGTCGGGTGCAGTTTGACGTCCATGGTTTCGAGTTCCTTCAGGTCCCATTGCAGGGCGGTCAGATCGAAACGGTGAGTGGCGATATTGTTGGCGGCATTCGGATCGGTGCCGATGACAGCGACCGGCAGCATGTGCAAATGCTGCACCCAGCGATCACCTTCCTGAGTCTGGCGCGGGACGTGGCAGCCGGCGCAATTTTCGCTGAACAGCGTGCGTCCCTTGGCGGCGAGGGGCTTGTCGATGGCGCCAAACAGCTCCTCTGGCCAGGCGGGCGGCTTGAGCTTTTGCAGGGTTTCTTCGATCTTGTGCAAATCACGCACGCGCACGCTCGAGGCATAACGCGCATCGCCTTGCAGAGGCTGGCCGTTGGTGTCAAAGAAATTCAGAGTGGCGCCGACGCCCAGTGCCTCGCCGATGTTGCGCGCCATCGGCTGCTGCGCCGAGCCGTTCCACTGCACCCAATCAAATGTCCACATGTCCCACAGTTGCGGGTAATCCACTGGCGCATTGGCCACGCGGTAGTTGGCCGGGGATATCGCATCGCCGAACGTCGCATTGGCAATGCGGCCAAAGGCATCGGTGCGACCGGGGCCTTCTTCGGTCGGATAGAGGCCGCGATGGGTATCGTTCCAGGCGACCTTGAGGAATGTGTTCAGAGAGGTTTTGAAGTCTTTGCGCAATTGCTCGTGGCGCGCGTCGTACTCGTCGCCCAGCACGGTTCTGGCAAAACGTTCGAACTTCCATGGGTTGTAGTAAGTCGAGGTCAGGCTTGCCACCAAAGCCTGTCCGAAACTGCCGCCTCGTAAAGTAGGAACACTGGAAGGCAGCACGTGTTGCGCTGTACCGCCGTCAATCCGCACGGCCTGGCCTTTAAAGCGCAATTCGCCGGTGTGGCAAGCGGCGCAAGTGATGTCCAGATATTGCTCGGAGCTGCCCGGATTTTGATGCCGGGCAAAACCGACGGGGAGGTTGCCGGGGTTGTTCGACGTGGCGTTCTGCTGCGGATCGATCAGAAAACCAAAGCGTGCGAGGTAATCGGGTGCGGCGAAACGTTGCTGCGAGAATGGCAATTCCAGCGCCTGGAACCACTCATAGCGCAGGCCTTTGACCTGCGTGCCCTGAGGCGTGAAATAGTAGGTTTGCCGCTCTTCGTCACTCCACTGATTCAGGTAATGCACCTGCTCGGCGGGGGTGTAGAAGGGCAATTTCGGGTTGGCGACGTAATACAGCACCACGGCGAGAACGAGCACCAGCAGCACGACGATCAGGGTCAGCACACGGATTAAGAGGCGCAAGATAAACATCCTTGTCGAATTGTTGCGCAGTTATGCCTGAGCCGGACCCTATGCGGCAAGTGGCCATTACGCCAGATGATGCAAGCAGAGTCGCCGGGCATTGTCGGGACAAGATGACAGAAGCTTCATCGCGCCTTTGCCCAAATGCGTTTTAATCCCTGAACTTATCGTCGCTTTACTGCTCTCATGCCGGTAGCCATTGGTCGTGGCGGCCTGATAAGCTCGCGGCTTTACTCGATTGCCCTTTCGGCGCATGAACAAGGAAATAGCATGAAACAGCATCGGTTGGCGGCGGCGGTTGCCCTGGTTAGCCTGGTCCTCGCGGGTTGTGATTCGCAGACCAGCGTAGAGCTGAAAACCCCGGCGCAAAAAGCTTCCTACGGTATCGGCCTGAACATGGGCAAGAGCCTGGCTCAGGAAGGCATGGATGATCTGGACTCCAAAGCGGTAGCCCAGGGCATCGAAGATGCCGTCGGCAAGAAAGAACAGAAGCTGAAAGATGAAGAACTGGTCGAAGCCTTTGCCGCGCTGCAAAAGCGTGCTGAAGAGCGCATGGCCAAGATGAGCGAAGAGTCGGCTGCGGCTGGCAAGAAATTCCTCGAAGAAAACGGCAAGAAGGCTGGTGTGACTACCACCGCTTCCGGCCTGCAGTACGAAGTGGTCAAGAAAGCCGACGGCCCACAGCCTAAGCCGACTGACGTAGTGACCGTTCACTACACCGGCAAGCTGACCAACGGCACCGTATTCGACAGTTCCGTCGAGCGCGGCAGCCCGATCGATCTGCCGGTAAGCGGCGTGATTCCGGGTTGGGTTGAAGGTCTGCAACTGATGCACGTTGGCGAGAAGTACAAACTGTACATCCCTAGCGATCTGGCTTACGGCGCTCAGTCGCCAAGCCCGGCAATCCCGGCCAACTCGGTTCTGGTCTTCGACCTGGAACTGCTGGCCATCAAGGATCCAGCCAAAGAAGCTGCCGCTGCCAAGTAATTGGCAAAGGCTTCAACAACAACGCCTCGCTTATGCGGGGCGTTGTTGCATCTGGAGTCTGGCAAGGGTAAACAGAGCGAACCGATGGCGGTCGCGAGAGTCATAGCCATTGAGGCTGCCCGCGCTAGCCGCCCTGAGCAGCCAAGTCAATGAAATATTGGGGTTTTTTATGTGAGTAAAAAACGCCCGATCTGAGCGCAGCCCTTATGAAACGGGGCTTTCAGCGCTGAAATGCAGCTCTGTTCACAAGGTTATCCACAATTTGTGTGGATAACATTTCAACGGGAGGAATAGATGAAAGCTCCGTGGAATTTCGCTCGATTCCTGCCTCTGGCCGGCCGTTTGTTAGCCCGTGGACGTTTGCCAACCTTATTGTTTGCGGTCGCCAGCAAAGGCGCCGCGCAAGGCAATCGCCTCGGCAAACTCAAAGACGATTTACGTTTACTCCAGGCATTGTGCCTGGCCTATTGGCGCGGTGAGTATCGGGCCATCAGCGGCAAAGCACTGGTTTCGGTGGTGGCGGGTCTGATGTACTTCCTCAGCCCGGTCGATGCGGTTCCGGATTTCATTCCCGTGTTCGGCATGCTTGACGACATCGCTGTCCTCGCCTGGCTGATGAAAACCCTCGACGATGAACTCAATGCCTTCCGCCTCTGGCGCAACCGCCAGCAGCCGGAAAAACTGGCAGTCGTCGAACGCCTGCCGGATACCCCCGAACAATTGCAACTTCAGGGGCCGAAAAAGTCCTGATTATCAACCCCCTCTTACAGATAGATACCCCCCGCGACCTTGGCCGCTGTTAGGATTACACTTCTAGGGAAAAGTGCCGACTCGCTAAGTGTTGTTGTCCTACGGGGTAGTCATGGATATTCAGATAATTGCACGCGATGGCGAACCCGAATACGCGGTTCTGCCGTGGGCTCAGTATCAGGCTCTACTAAAAGCAGCAGGCATCAACGAAGCACCGTCGCGTCCGGCAGCCACGCCGCTCGCGGCCACACCAGACACGATTCTTCCAGGTCTGGATCAACTACGCAGTTTGCGCGAAGGGAAGGGCATCGCCATTGAGGCGTTGGCCCGCACGGTAGGCATCAGCCCGTCATATCTGGCCATGATCGAAAGTGGCGAGCGTCAGCCCGACGCCGCGATTCGCCGCAGCCTGGCCTGGGAATTGACGGTGCCAGGGTGGAGGGATGAATCGTGAGCGTACGCATTAGTCGTCAACATTGGGACGGATTGCTGGGGGAACTGGATCAGGCGCGTCGCCAGCGCCATCTGCTGACTTATCGGGCCTTGCTGGAGCGGTTGCAACTGCCGACACCGGCGATGCAGACCCTGACCGCCGCCCTCGAGCATCTGGCCGCGCTGGATGCGAAGGCCGAACAACCGTTGCGCAGCTCGCTGGTGATCAGTCAGGGCGCGAGCCGCCTGCCACGCACCGGTTTCTTTGAATGTGTCGAACGTCTGGGGCGTTTTTCCGGGCCATCCGATGGTGTAGCAGCGGCCTCTTGGCATGCTTCGGAAGTCGTCCGGGTTTTTGAATACGAGTACCCGGAATCGGCGGAGGCCTGAGTGTTTTTACGACTCAAGGCGCGGGCAAGTTACTGGCTGGCCCTCCGGCTGTTTCACTGGTCATGGTTTGTCCGCCAACCACGCGGCTGGCGTTGGCTTGAGGGTCAGTTTGCGCGCATGGCCAACCTTGGCGATGTCGGTGCGCAAAGCTTTTATGGGCATATCCTGACCTTTCGTGGCGCCGGCCTCGGAGCACGTGAAGAAGGTGTGCGCCTATTGCGGCTGGCGGCACTTGCGGGTGATGGCAAGGCGGCTTATCAGGTCGGCGTGATCAGCCTGGCCGGAACCCCGAGCAAGCCCCCGGATCCTGTTGAAGCCGCACGCTGGTGGGGTATGGCTGCCAAGGCCGGACACCCGTTGGCTGAGCTCAAATTGAAAGAGCTGAGCGCTCGGGATTCAACGCAGTAAATCCAATTTTGTCCGTCCTGATAAACGCGGCGTGAGGTTTTCCTCACGCCGCGTTTGCGTTTTGCGTGACTGTTTATCTATTGCTCATTTATTACAGACAAGTCCTACAGCCATCGCCTACTTGCCTGACTTCTTTCCTGATTGATCCCCCGCACAGTTCCCGCGCCTAATTTTTTTGCGCGAGGGAACGCTCATGTTTGATCCACTTATTCAGTCCACTTCGCACACCCGCGTGCGCTGATGGAAGCCGTCACCCGCATCGAGCAAGCACTCGACAGCTTTCCCGCCACCCTCAGTATTTACCGCGAACAGCTCAGGCATTGGGCCAGTCGAGCGGCGGACAAGGTCAGCCACGCGGCGGATCTGCCGTCGTTGATGGGGATGGAGCGGGTCATCCGCTTCGGTGCCGACAGCACTGTCGTCAGCAGCACCGACAACGAGTTTTTCTCCGGCGTCGTCCAGTGCCCGAAGGGCGGGGTGATGGAGATCGAGAGCAAGTTTGAGTCGGTGTACGACATTGCGCTCGGCAACATTGTGGTCGATGTGATCGCCATGGATGGTGGTGAAACCACGCCCGTGACGCTCGACGCGCAGGGCAAGGGCTCGTTCAGAGGCGTCGCGGGGAAGTTCTACCGGGTGCAGGTGCACAGCGAGGTCACTGAGAGTCAGGTCGAGGCCCTGTTCAAAGCCTATGACGGCCTGACCGCTGAGCTGGACGGCTGGTTACGCAGCGAGTGGCAGGGTTTCAAACCGCAGTGGTCGCAGTCGGTGGCGACGGCAGCGGGCAACGGCATGCTTGCCGGGAGTTGGGCGGCGATCGAGGGGGTGTGGGACAGCATTGGCCTGCTGTCGGACATTCTCAAGGATCCCGGAGCGTTCGCCGAGCGGCTGGGTGAGGGCGCCACGCAGTTGATGGCGCTGGCAGCGACAGCCCCCGACGTCATGGAAAAGCTTCAACTGCTGGTCAGTGACGAAGCTGCATTGTGTTTATTGCTGCGCACGGCCAGCCTTTGGCTGGAGATGCTGTCGCCCAGTGAAATCGCCGGCAAAACCGCGGAAGCGGCGTCGATGATGATGGTGCAGTTGCTCATCGATGTGCTGATCAGTGTCGTTCTGACGTTCGTCAGTGGTGGCGCAGGCATCGCTTATCTGACGTTGCGTCTGGCGGATCGCGCCGTTCAATTGCTGTCGGCGGTGAAGCGTTTGGTGAAGGCGATGTTCGGCATCGTCGAAGGGTTCATCAAATACGTCGATCAATACAAAGCCGTTGCCGCCCGCGGCATCGCCGCCGGGGTGAAAAAGGGCCGGATGCAGTTGCGCTGGGATGCGCAGCGCAACACCTTGTTGAAGAAAGACGAGCCTCACGACGACTCGCCGGATCAGGCGAAAAACCCCAACGGCGACAGCGCCGATTGCGTGCCGCGCACCTGCACCAACGGTTGTCCGGTGTCGATGGTCACTGGCGAGGAACTGCTGACCCTGACTGATGGGGTGCTTGATGGCGTGTTGCCGTTTGAGTTCACGCGGTTGTATCGCTCTAGCGCCGCTGAGATCGATGTCGGGCTGGGGTTTGGCTGGAGCCATTCGCTGGCGCATCGGCTGGAATTTTTCGCTGATGAGGTTGTTTGGGTCGATCACGAAAACCGGCGTACCCGTTTTCCGTTGCCGAGTATTGAACGCCCGGCGATTCACAACAGCCTGTCGCGGGCGGCGATCTTTCTGGGCGATGAGCCGGAGGAACTGATCCTCGCGCTGGCCGGGGACGCGGCGCGGTTTTATCACTTTCGTGCAGGACGGCTGACGGCGATCAGCGATGCCTATGGCAATCGTCTGACGGTGCAGCGCGATCGATCTGACCGGGTGCAGCGACTGGATAACGGCGCCGGGCGTTCGCTGCTGTTGCGGTATGTCCGCGCGCAGTTGCTCGGTGTGGATTATCAGGTGTTTCGCGAAGGTGCCTGGAGTACCGAGCAAGCGCTGGTCAGTTACCGCTACGACGCTTATCGGCACCTGATCGAAGCGACCAACGCCGTCGGTGAAAGCGAGCGTTACGACTACGACGACACGCACGTGATTCTGCAGCGGCAACTGGCCGGCGGCGCGAGTTTTTTCTGGGAGTGGGAGCGGTCGGGGAAAGCCGCGCGTTGCGTGCGTCACTGGGCCTCGTTTTCGCAGATGGACACGCGTTACGTCTGGAATGACGACGGCAGCGTGGCGGTGCATTACGTCGATGGCACTGAAGAAACGTACGTCCACGACGAGCGGGCGCGGCTGGTGCGCAAGGTCGAGGCCGACGGTGGCGAGCAGCTCAAGGCTTATGACGATGCCGGGCGCTTGATCGCCGAGCAGGATGCGTTAGGCGCGGTCACCGAATACCGCTACGACGAGGTCGGACGGCTGATTGCGCTGATTCCGCCGGATGACGCGCCCACGTCCTACGAGTATCGCAACGGTTTCCTGTTTCGCCGTTCGCGCGGTGACGCGGTGTGGATCTACCGGCGCAATGCCGAGGGTGATGTCACCGAAGCGGTCGACCCCGACGGTCAGGTCACCCATTACTACTACGACACCCGGGGTCAGTTGCTGTCGATCCGTTATCCGGACAGCAGCCGCCATCGGCTGGTGTGGAATGCCCTCGGCCAGTTGACCGAGGAAACCCTGCCCGACGGTGGCGTGCGGCGTTTTTCCTACGATGCATTGGGGCGGCGGACCACAACCGCAGACGAACACGCTGCGGTCACCCGTCAGCATTGGGACGCCGTTGGCCGACTGATTCAGACGACATTTCCTGACGGTGCGACCCGCGCCTACAGCTACGGCGCCTACGGTCAGGTCACCGCCGAGCGCGATGAACTCGGGCGCATCACCCGCTACGAATACGACGATGACCTGCACCTTGTCTCGCGGCGGATCAACCCCGACGGCACGCGGGTGCAGTACCGCTACGACCATGCGCAACTGCTGCTCACCGAGATCGAAAACGAGTCCGGGGAAAAGTACCGACTCGACTACACGCCGACTGGGCTGATTCGTCAGGAAAGCGGTTTTGACGGCCGGCGCACGGCGTACGCCTATGACCTCAACGGCCATCTGCTGGAGAAGACCGAGTTCGGCGATGACGGCTCTTGTTTGCTCACTGCGTATGAGCGCGATGCTGCCGGGCGTCTGCTGATCAAGACCCTGCCCGACGGCCTCAAGGTCACCTACCAATACGACCGTCTCGGCCGTTTGATTGGCGTCGACGACGGCCAGCAACACCCGCTGGCCTTCGAGTACGACCGCCAGGACCGCTTGATCACCGAGCATCAGGGCTGGGGCACCCTGCGTTACCGCTACGACGCCTGCGGCCAGCTCAAACGCATGCGCCTGCCGGACAACAGCGTGCTCGACTACCGCCACGCCAAGGGCGGCGCGCTGACCGACATCGACCTCAACGGCACGCCGCTGACCCGTCACGTCTATAAGTCCGGTCGCGAACAACAACGTCAGCAGGGCCTGCTGCTCAGCGAATACTCCTACGACGATCAGGGACGATTACTCGCCCACGCCGTAGGCCATCAGCGCGATGCGTTGTACCGCCGCGATTATGCCTACAACGCCAACGGCAATCTCGCGCACATTGCCGACAGCCGCCACGGCCAGCGCACCTACGGTTACGACGCCCTCGACCGGCTGATCCGCGTACGCCACTCACGCGACGAACTGCCGGAAAGCTTCGCCCACGACCCGGCCGGCAACCTGCTGATGCAGGACCGTCCCGGCCCGAGCCAGATCAAAGGCAACCGCCTGCTCATGCAGGGCGATCGTCATTACGACTACGACGCCTTCGGCAACCTGATCCGCGAGCGTCGTGGTCGCGCGCAGACTCTCGTCACTGAATACCGCTACGACTGCCAGCACCGTCTGATCGGCCTGACCCGTCCGGACGGCCAGACCGCGTCCTACCAATACGACGCCTTCGGCCGGCGCATCCGCAAAACCGTCGGCGACGCCACCACCGAGTTCTTCTGGCAAGGCGACCACCTCGTCGCCGAAAGCAGCGAAAGCGAATACCGCAGCTACGTCTACGAACCCGGCACCTTCCGCCCCCTCGCGCTGCTCGACGGCAAAGGTCCGAAAAAAGCCTGCCCGTTCTACTACCAACTCGACCACCTCGGCACCCCGCAGGAACTCACCGACTACAGCGGCGACATCGTCTGGTCCGCGCAATACGACGCCTACGGCAAAGTCGCCGCCCTGACCTTGGCCGGCGAGGACTACCTGAACCAGCCGCTGCGCTTTCAGGGGCAGTACTTCGACGGCGAAAGCGGCCTGCATTACAACCGGCACCGGTATTACGACCCGAGGCTGGGGCGGTATCTGACACCGGATCCGATCAAGTTGGCTGGTGGGTTGAATCAGTACCAGTACGTGCCGAATCCGACAGGGTGGGTGGATCCGTTGGGATTGAGCTCTAACTGCCCTCCACCCAAAAAAAATAAGAACCAGAAGTGCTCGGTACCAACTCAGGCTAACAAGCCTAATGTAAATCAAGGGTTGCCTGTCGTTCCGGCTGTTGGCAAAGATGGGCCGCAAAATGAAGCTGAAGCTAAGCGTCAGGTATTAGCTTGGAACAGACAATACAGAATGCACTCAGTAGAAAAACATGGGCCAGAGATTGATGATGCAGCTTTAAAGCAGAGGTCAATAGACGGCTCGCATCCAACAAAAAAAGGCGTTAGAGGGATGGTGGGCCCGAGCTCTCAATTCAGTAGTTGGATGATGCAATTTCGAGCGTTGCATTTTGCTTTATCTAGAATGCATAAAAAAAATCCTGAGCCGACAGGATATGATGCTGACCAAAACCCTATTGTTAGGATGAAACTGCCAGGGGCAGGCCGTGGCTACAAGCCCAATACAAGAGATCTAAGCAATCCTCGTTATATAGATAGCTTGGATGGGGCAGAAGTGAAGTTTGACAAGCGAGATGTTACACGACCATTTACTGGCTTTCCAAGATAGGTGAACTTATGTTGATGCTACCATTTACAAGGTTGCCATATGAGCCCCGGCTCTCTAACGTTCTGAGTGGGATATCGATTTATGATCGGGAAGAGACGCTTGGTCAGGCATTGTGGAATTATGATCCAAATAAGTATGCTGATCGACAAGAAATAATTAAAAATTTCATTGTTCCGGAGTTTGATTATTTAACCTATCGTCATAGATATTTGATTCATAATCTCATTGAAAGTCATTTGCAGGATGCTTGTTTTGATTTTTCTGGAGAGTTTGAAAGTAACTATGAAGATCCGAGAGTGCTCGCATGGGACGAAACAAAAATAATAGACGCTCGTGGTTTTTTTGAACATATATACGAAGTCGTAAGTGAGTCATGGAAGGATGATTTACTTCGGGCGAGTCTTGAAGATCAAACACAATGGTGATTTTGATTGATCTAGCTAATTCGCGAAGTTGAAGGAATCAACGTTGGCCGACTAGTTGCGATGGATGGAGGTCTGGAGCAGTGAGACTATCTATCACGTGCACGCTATACCCCGGAACATTCTTCGCATGATGCTTCGCCTGGGAAGCCATTTCCGCAAGCTGACTGGCGTCGAGTTGTGCGCAGGCTTCAGGGTGTAGATGCACCACGCCAATGGAAAGCGACAACAGCGGAAACTCCTGCCGCACCCCTTGGCGATTCGGCGCAATAAAACATCCCGCCTCAAGGTGTTCGGGGCGATAGAAGCGTCGGCATTGGCTCTGAAAGTCATCAAGCAGTTGATTGAGGCGTTTGCGCCAGTCTTCCGGGCCGAGGACGAGCAGGAAGTCGTCGCCGCCAATATGGCCAACGAAGTCGCGGGACGGGTCGACCCGTTCATTCAGGCATTGCGCCAGACACAGCAGAACTTCATCACCCCGTCCGTAGCCGTAGATATCGTTAAAGGGTTTGAAACTGTCGATGTCGACGTAGCAGATGACCGACTCTCGGCCTTGTTGCAGCAGGCGAGTCAGGCACTGCTGGATCGGCACATTGCCGGGCAGCAGAGTCAGTGGGTTAGCGTAGCGAGCCTGTTGGATTTTCAGTTCGGTGATCAGTTTGAGCACGTCGATCACTCTGCCAAGGCCGAGATACCCGCCGTTGAGGGTGATGATGAAGTCCTCTTCGATGCGCTGGCGGGCACGGCTGGTGATCAGGCGGCTGATCTGTTGCAGCGACTGGCTCATTTCCACGGCGAGGAAGTCGTCGTTCATCAGGCGACTGATCGGTTTACGGGCGAACAGGTCGGTGGCGAACGGTTTGAGCAGGGCATCGGACAGGGAATGACGATGGACGATGCCGCAGGGTTGGCCTTGTTCGTCGAGTACCGCCAGTGAATTGAGGTTGGCCTGGCGGCGAAAGGCCTCCAGTACGTTGGCGGTGGGTGTGTCGCGATGCACGGCCGGTTGCTCGTTGAGCAGGGCGCTGAGGTCGCTGCCTTCGTCGTTCAGCGCAACGCTGCTGCTGTCGTGTTTGGGCATCAAGGCGCGGGCATCGCGCGGTGGGTGTTCCTGAGGGCGGCCGAGCAAGTAACCCTGAACCAGATCGACACCCATCTCGGTCAGCACCGCGAGTTCTTCCGGCAACTCGATGCCTTCGGCGATGACTTGCGCCCGAGAGGCTTTGGCGATTTGCAGAATCGAGCCGACGAACTCGCGCTTCAACGCATCCTGATGAATGCCGTCGATGAAGTGTCGATCGATCTTCACGTAGTCCGGACGAAGTTCTGACCACAACCGCAGGCTCGAATAGCCGGCACCGAGATCATCCAGTGCAATCGAAAACCCCATTGCCCGATAGTGATGCAAGGCAGTTTGCAGCAACTGAAAGTCGTCGATCGGCGTTTGTTCAGTCAGTTCGATGACGACCTGGCTGGGCGGAATGCCGAAATCCTGCAGCAACTGCAACGTGCGCCCCGGTTGATGCGCGGCTTCAAGCAAGGATTCCGGCGAGACGTTGAGAAATAGTTTGCCCGGCAGTTGCTGCTCGTTGAAGCGGCGACAAGCGCTCTGGCGGCAGGCGATCTCCAGTTCGCTCAAACGTCCGGCCTGACGTGCCACGGCGAACAGTGCGATGGGCGAGTGAAGAGGGCTGTTGGACGGGCCACGGGTGAGGGCTTCGTAGCCGAGAATGCGGCGTTCCGAGAGAGAGATGATCGGTTGGAACAGGCTGTGTAAACCGCTTTGAGTCAGGATCGAGCTCAAGGCACTCAGCTGTTCGGTCGTGGTCATGGCAATCTCTGGCGATAAAAAAAGGACTGGGAGCGTTCTCGATGAAGAGAGTGGCTCCCAGTCCTTTATTGCACGACAGAATGATGACTGTTTGATGACGATCCGAGGATCGTCAGCATTAAATTGCCATCACCTTACTTCTTGGCCACCTGATTGCTCAGCTTCAGGTAATCCAGCAACACGCGCCCGGTTTCGCTCAGGTAGGCATCGTCTTCTGGTTTGACCTTGTCCGGGTCGGCCGCCGCGAGGGCGTCTTCATCTTCCTTCTTCAGCTCTTTGAGCGGTTCTTCGCCTTTGGCTTTGCGACGGATGTTTTCCATCGTCAGTTGCTTGGCGTCGATGTCGTTGTGCTGGGCACGGCGCTCGGCTTCGTTAAGGCTGACGGTTTTTTCTTCCATCAGTTTCTGCGCCAGGGCCAGCTTGTCGCGGATGAACACGAACTCGGCATCCTTGGCGGTGCGCGTGTCATGCTCGGACTTGAGCTGGGCCAGGAACGGCTTGAACGGATCGGCCGCCGGTTTGATTGCCGCGCGGATGGTGTCCCACGGCATGGCTTCCGGCAGGGCGCTCTCGCCGATTTCCTTGGTGTCGATCAGCGACGGATAGTCGATATCCGGCAGCACGCCTTGATGCTGGGTGCTCTGACCGGACACACGGTAGAACTTGGCCAGCGTCAGCTTCAGTTCGCCATGGTTCAGCGGTTGAATGGTCTGCACGGTGCCTTTACCGAAGGTCTGGCCACCGATGATCAGCGCGCGGTGGTAGTCCTGCATGGCGCCGGCGAAGATCTCCGAAGCCGAAGCGGACAAGCGGTTGACCAGCAACGCCATCGGGCCTTTGTAGAACGCGCCCGGGTTTTCATCTTCGAGTACGTCGACACGGCCATCGGCATTACGTACGAGTACGGTCGGGCCTTTGTCGATGAACAGACTGGTCAGCTCGGTGGCTTCCTGCAGGGAACCGCCTCCATTGTTGCGCAGGTCGATGACCACGCCGTCGACTTTGTCTTTCTGCAGCTCGGTGAGCAGCTTCTTGACGTCGCGGGTAGTGCTCTTGTAATCCGGATCACCGGCACGGAACGCCTTGAAGTCGAGGTAGAAGGCTGGAATCTCGATGACGCCGAGTTTGTAGTCCTTGCCGTCCTGTTTCAGGTTGAGCACGGACTTCTTCACGGCCTGGTCTTCGAGCTTCACCGCTTCCCGGGTGATCGGCACGATCTTGGTGGTCTGGTCGTTCGGCGCATTGCTCGCCGGAATCACTTCCAGACGCACCACGGTGCCTTTCGGACCACGGATCAGTTTGACCACTTCGTCCAGACGCCAGCCAACCACGTCGACCATTTCTTTGTTGCCTTGGGCAACGCCGATGATCTTGTCGGCCGGGGCGACCTGTTTGGTCTTGTCGGCCGGGCCTGCCGGCACCAGACGCACGACTTTCACCTGGTCGTTGTCGCTCTGCAACACGGCACCGATGCCCTCGAGGGACAGGCTCATGTTGATGTCGAAGTTTTCCGCGTTATCCGGCGACAGATAGTTGGTGTGCGGATCGTAAGACATGGCGAAGGTGTTGATGTACGCCTGGAAGATGTCTTCCGGACGGGTCTGGTCCAGGCGCGCCAACTGATTTTTGTAGCGCTTGGTCAGGGTTTCCTGGATCTGCTTCGGCTCTTTGCCGGCGATCTTCATCCGCAGCACTTCGTCCTTGACGCGTTTTCGCCACAGGTCGTCGAGTTCAGCGGTGGATTTGAGCCAAGGGGCGTCCTTGCGATCGATCAGCAAGGTTTCCCTGGTGGTGAAGTCCATCTTGTCGACGCCTTTGTTCAGCTCGGCAA
The DNA here is from genome assembly GCF_032613195.1 of Pseudomonas sp. P108. Classification (NCBI taxonomy): domain Bacteria; kingdom Pseudomonadati; phylum Pseudomonadota; class Gammaproteobacteria; order Pseudomonadales; family Pseudomonadaceae; genus Pseudomonas; species Pseudomonas sp. P108. Next base: position 2,015,548 of record NZ_CP126691.1, read on the forward strand.
GGGCGAAGTCCAGACGCGACTTGACGCGGTCCAGATAGCGCTTGTAGATGGTGAACCCGGCGTTGAGGTCGCCGCTTTTGAGGAAGTCGTCGAACTGCGTCTTCCACTTGTCGAATTCGGTGATGTCGCTGGCCATGAAGTAGCTGCGCGACGGATCCAGCAGCTTGAGGTAGCTGTCGTAGATGATCACCGAGCGCGCATCGTCGAGCGGCGGCTTGCTGTAGTGGTGACGCTTGAGCAACTCGACGACGTTCAGGCTGGCGATGACTTCATCGCGATCAGGCTGCAATTTGTCCCAGCTGTTGGCTGCGAATGTATTGCCCGACACCGGCAACAAACCGATACCGATGAAAAGAGCGAGGGCGGTGCTGGGGAGCAAATGCTTCATGCTGATTCGACGCGGGGACAATTGATAACGCATATTAGGCCGTCTTTGAAGTCGCCGGTTCTACGAGAGCCGGTCGCATAATGCAAAAAGCCCGGCGCTACAGCTTCGGGCTCAGTCCAGACTCACTATGGAGGCACTGTGAAGGCATTGCAAGGCGTTGACGGTCAAGTGGCATGGGTTGAAGAGCCGAGTCCTACGTGCGATGTAGGACAAGTCCGCATCCGAGTGGCGGCTGCGGGTCTCAATCGCGCCGATTTATTACAGAAAGCAGGGCTCTATCCGCCGCCGCCAGGGGCCAGCCAAGTGCTTGGTCTTGAGTGCTCAGGGGTCATCAGCGAGGTCGGCGCGGGCAGTGCGTGGCAGGTCGGCGATCGGGTTTGCGCCTTGCTGGCCGGGGGCGGCATGGCCGAAGAGGTGGTGGTTGACGGGCGGCACGTGCTGCCGGTTCCCGAAGGCGTCTCGCTGATCGAGGCGGCAGCATTGCCCGAGGTTTATGCAACAGTCTGGCTGAATGTGTTTCAACTTGCGGCGCTCAAACCGGGTGAGAAAGTTCTCTTGCACGCCGGCGCAAGTGGAATCGGTTCAGCCGCCATTCAGTTGTGCAAGGCGTTTGGCAATCCGTGTTGGGTCAGCGTCGGTTCGACCGAACGTTTGGCTTATTGCGAGGCGCTGGGCGCGCAGGGCGGGGTGGTGCGCACCGATGATCTGGAGAGCCTGCGTGATTTCGGGCCGTTCAATGTGATTCTCGATCCGGTGGGTGGCAATTATTCGGCGTTGAATCTCAAGCTGATGGCGCTGGATGGGCGATGGGTGTTGATCGGTTTGATGGGCGGTCGTGAGGCGAAACTGGATCTGGCGCAGGTCTTGGCCAAGCGTGTGCAACTGCTGGGCTCGACGTTGCGCAGTCGTGACGATCAGTTCAAGGCGGATCTGTTGAGTGATCTGGGCCAGCAGGTGTGGCCGTTGTTTGCTGAAGGGCGGTTGCGTCCACAGTTGGCCAACGCGTTTGCGGTGAAGGATGCCGAGGCGGCGTTTGCGGAGTTGGCGAGCAATACTGTTGCTGGAAAACTGGTTTTGGTGATCGACGACAGTCTGAGCTGAGCACGGAAAAGCCCCTCACCCTAACCCTCTCCCAAAGGGAGAGGGGACTGACCGGGTTGTTCTGTCGGGCTACATCGACCTGATGCATCGGGTCGAACTCAGGTTTGGAATATCAGCCTGCCTGTGCAGATTAAATCTTTGTCATTTCCAGAGATGGATTGGCCAGTTGGCCTTTTCGGCGTGTTCCAGCAGCACTGGGTCTGGATTCACCACGTGCGGGAAATCCACTTTCAGCAACAACGGCAGATCATTGCGTGAGTCGGAATAGAAACTCGCACCTTCCAGGTTCTCTTCTTCAGCATCCAGCCATTCCAGCAAACGGGTGATCTTGCCTTCGCGGTAGGTCAGGGTGCCAACGGTATGCCCACTGTAAACGCCATGGGCGACTTCCAGTTCAATCCCCAGAATTTCATCAATGCCCAATCGATCGGCAATCGGTCTGACCAGGTGCGTGCCTGACGCCGAGATCACCAGAATCCGGTCGCCGGCCTTGCGGTGGGCGGCGATGGTTTTGGTCGCGTCGCTGAAGATGATCGGTTCGATGAAGTCTTCAACCCATGGCCCGACCAGGTGTTCGACTTCTTCCGGCGTACGCCCGATCAAGGGCTCCAGGCTGAATTCCATGTAGTCTTCCATGCGCAATTTGCCATGGCTGTAGGCGTCCATCAGTTCGTTGTTCTTGCGCATGAACGACTCGGGATCGACCCAGCCCAGGCGCCCCATCTGCTCGCTCCAGAGGGTGGCGCAGTCGCCGTGGATCAAGGTTTCGTCCAGATCAAAAATTGCCAGGGCCATCAGTGCAGTTCTCTCTTCAACGTCAGCAAAGTCATCAGGCTACCTCACACAGGGCCGTTGGATCGATGGAAAGCGCCAGACGCTGACCGTCGGGATGGAGATCGGCCGCCGAGCGGTTGAGCACATCCACCACCAGTTCCACGCCGCGCGCTTCGATCCGGTAGCGGATGACGTTGCCAAGAAGGCTGTGGCTACGGATCTGCGCGTCGAGTTCACCTTCGAGGCTCAATTCGATGGCTTCCGGGCGAATGGCGATGCGGTGGCTGATCGGGCGCTGCAGCAGCTTCGACGCATCGTCGGCATCGAGCAGGTTGTAGTTGCCGATGAAGCCTGCGGCGAACACATCGACGGGTGCGGTGTACAAGGTTTCGGCATCGCCGCTTTGTACGATTTTTCCCTGATTCATCAGGAAAATGCGATCAGACATGGTCAGCGCTTCTTCCTGATCGTGGGTGACGAAAATCGTCGTCAGGCCGAGTTCGCGCTGAATCTGGCGGATCTGTTCACGCAGGTGTTTACGAATCCGCGCATCGAGCGCCGACAGCGGCTCATCGAGCAGCAGCAAACGCGGACGTGTGACCAGCGAGCGGGCGAGGGCCACGCGCTGACATTGTCCGCCGGACAGTTGATGTGGATAGCGGCTGGCGAAGTCGTTCAGTTCAACAAGTTTCAACACCTCGGAAACGCGTTTATGGCTGTCGTCGGCATTGACCTTCTGCATGCGCAAACCGAAGGCGACGTTTTGCTCGACGGTCATATTGGGGAACAGCGCATAACTCTGAAACACCATGCCAATCCCGCGTTTCTGCGGACTCAACGGCACGATATCGACGCCATCCAGCAGAATCTTGCCGCCATCGACCGGCGTCAGACCGGCAATGCAACGCAGCAGGGTCGACTTGCCGCAGCCGGAGGGGCCGAGCAGGGTGACGAACTCGCCCTTGTTGATCTCGCAGTCAATGTCGCTGAACACGGTGGTGCCGGCGTAACTTTTCTGCAGGTGTTGGACGCTGACATAGCTCATTCGCTTTTGTCCTTGTTCAAGATGTTGGCGATCCAGGTCAGGACCAGCACGAAAAAGAAATACGAAATAACCAGCGCGCTGGTGAAGTGGCCGCTGCTGTTGCGCATGTTGTTCAGATAAACCTGCAAGGTTTCGTAACGCGTGCCGACCAGAATATTGGCGAAGACGAACTCACCGAACAGGAACGAGAACGACAGCAGCAACGCGACCATCAGGCCTTTGCGCAGGTTCGGCAGCACCACCAGAAACGCTGCCTGAAAGGTGCTGGCGCCGAGCAGTTGCGCAGCGTCCATCAGGTCTCGCAGGTTGATCGCTTGCAGGTTGTTGGTGATCGCCCGGTACATGAACGGCAGCGCCACGGTGAAGTAGCAACCGATCAGAATCCACGGCGTGCCGACCATCGCCATCGGCCCGGAACCGTAAAGTTGCAACAGTCCCACCGACGACACCACTGGCGGCACCGCGAAGGGCAGCAGGATGAGGATGTTCATCAGCGCATCGAGTTTCGGAAAGTGGTAATGCACCACGAACAGCAGCGGCAGGATCAGTACCACCGACAGCACCAGCGCGCCGACACACACCAGCAGCGACTGGCCGAAGGCGTGAAGAAAGCGCGGATCGCTCCACAACTGGATGTACCACTTGAAGGTGAAACCGCTGGGCAGGATGGTCGCCGACCAACTGCTGGCGATCGAATAGACCAGCGTGCCCACGAGTGGCAGCAAGAGGATGGCGAACAACAGATAAACCACGACGCGGTGGTAGAGGCCGGCCGGGCCGGATTCAGCGCGAGACATGGTAGCTCCTCTTCAACAGCAGTTGATGCACGACGGTGACGATGGTCATCAGCGCCACCAGCACCACGGCCAAAGCGCTGGCCAGATTCGGATCGAGGGAAATATCGCCGGAGACCATCGCCGCAATGCGGATCGGCAGGACGTTGAAGTTGCCCGTCGTCAACGCGTACACCGTGGCGTAGGCACCGAGGGCGTTGGCCAGCAGGATCACGAATGTACCGAGCAGCGCCGGGGTCAGCACCGGCAAGCCGATATGCCGCCAGAATTGCCAGCCATTGGCGCCAAGCAGTGCGGCGGACTCGCGCCAGTCTTCACGCAAGGCGTCGAAGGCGGGATAGAGCAGCAGCACACCAAGGGGAATCTGGAAGTAGGTGTAGAGGATGATCAGCCCGGTTTTCGAGTACAGGTTGAAATCCTGAATGATCCCCGACTGCTTCAGCATGATCGTGATGCTGCCGTTGAAACCGAGCAGGATGATGAACGCGAAGGCCAAGGGTACGCCGGAAAAATTGCTGGTCATGTTGGCGAAGGCATTCACGAAATTGCGCAGTTTCGAATCGACCCGGCGCAGGGAATACGCACCCAGTACGGCAATGATGATGCCGAACACGCTCGACCAGAAACTGATTTCGAGGCTGTACTGGATCGCCTGCAAATAGAACTTCGAGCTGAAGATCTTGCTGAAGTTGGCCAAGCCCCAGCCGAATTCTTCTGATTGCAGGCTGCTGATCATCACCCAGGTCAGCGGAGCGATTTCGAAGACGATAAAGAACAGCGCGAAGGGCACCACGCACAGGGCTGCCAGCCATTTACCGCGAGTCATTGAGTTCACTTGAGCAACTCCCGGCACACCGGTTTGTCATGGGGCACGCCGAGCAGTTCGCAGACCGTGCCGCAGATTTCGGTCTGCTTCGGTGCGGCGTCAGCGTTGAGGCTGAACGCGTCACCGAGGACAAACAGCGGCACCTGACGCTCTTCCGGCAGCAGGCCGTTGTGCGAGCGATCGTTGTTCATGCCGTGGTCGGCGGTCACCAATACCTGATAGCCAGCGTCGAGCCAGTTCTGCAGATAGTCGGCGAGGATGATGTCGGCGAAGCGCGCGCTGTTGCGGTATTGCGAAGAGTCGAGGCCGTGTTTGTGCCCGGCGTCGTCAATGTTCATCGGATGGATCAGCAGGAAATCCGGATCGTGGCGCAGGCGCAGGTTTTCTGCGTCGGCGAACAGGTGCGAGTCCGGGTAGTGATCGCTCCAGTAGAAATGCCCGTGCTGGATCGGCAGCGACAGATTGTCGGTGTGGCGGTCGCGTGCTGCCACGAACGGCGAACGGTTATACAACTCGCTAACCCAGTGATACGCCGCTGCCGCGGTTTTCAGGCCGGCATCGCGGGCGTAGTGATAAATGCTGCGCTGATTGGACAAGCGCGAGACGTTGTTGTGGACGATGCCGCTGTCGATCGGCGGCACGCCGGTGAGGATGCATTCATAAAGCGGTCGGGACAGGGCCGGCAGTTCGCACTCCAGTTGATAGAGCGCGGCGCGTCCTGCGCCAACATAAGCCTGCAGATGCCCCATGGCGTGACGCGCGACCTCGTAGTTGAGGCCGTCGAGCACGACAAGGATGACGTTGTGCTTCATAGGGGCAAAAACTCCGCGAAACAGGAAATTTCAGATTCAACCGAGATCCCCTGTAGGAGTGAGCCTGCTCGCGATAGCTGTTGAACATTCAACGACAATGTTGACTGAATTACCGCTATCGCGAGCAGGCTCACTCCTACATGGGGATTTGTTTCAGATCACACAGTAGTGATCAGTCGCTTTATTTCATCTCTACGATGACTTCCTCGTTCCACTGCTGTGGCAGGGCCTTGGAAGTCTTTTCCCACGCATCGGCGTCTTTGATCGGGGTGACCTTTTTGTACTGCTCGTTCGGCAGCAGTTTGGCTTTCACGTCTTCCGGCAGTTGCAGGTGTTCGGCGCGGATCGGACGGGCGTTGCCGCGCGCGAGGTTGGTCTGGCCGGCGTCACTGAAGATGTATTCGCGGGTCAGCTTGGCGGCGTTCGGGTTTTTCGCGTACTTGTTGATGATCGTGGTGTAGCCGGAAATCACCGAACCGTCGGACGGGATCAGCACCACGTAGTCATCCGGGTTGGCCATCTTGGCTTTGTAGCTGAGGCCGTTGAAGTCCCAGACCACACCGACTTCGATCTCGCCTTTTTCCATGGTGGCGATGGTCGGGTTAGCCATCGACAGACGACCTTGCTTGGCGATGTCGGCGAACAGCAGCAGCGCAGGCTTGATGTTTTTCTCGTCGCCACCGTTGGCCAGTGCTGCAGCCAGAACGCCGTTGGCGGCTTGTGCGGCGGTGCTCACGTCACCGATGGAAACCTTGTATTTGCCGCCCTTGAGGTCTGCCCATTTGGTCGGTACTTCGGAGCCGTGCAGCAGTTTTTTGTTGACGATGAAGGCGATGGTGCCGGTGTAGGCCAGCGCCCAGTTGCCGTCCTTGTCCTTGGCCCAGTCCGGAACCTGATCCCAGGTGCTTGGCTTGTACGGTTGCACCACGCCTTGCTTGACCGCGATCGGGCCGAAGGCCGCACCGACGTCGCCGATATCGGCGGTGGCGTTATCTTTTTCCGCGGCAAACTTGGCGATTTCCTGGGCCGAGCTCATGTCGGTGTCGATGTGTTTCAGGCCGTAGGTTTTGGCCAGGTCTTCCCAGGTGCCTTTCCAGTTGGCCCAGTCATCGGGCATGCCGACGCTGTTGACGGCACCTTCCGCTTTCGCAGCGGCTTCGAGGGTTTTCAGATCGGTGCCGGCCGCCATGGCGGAGGTGCACATTGCAATGGTCGAGCCTAACAGTGTTGCCAGGAAAAGCTGTTTCATTCCGAAGCTCCTTGGTCGTGTTCAACGCTGCGATTGCGGTGTGTGTTGGTCTAGGTCAGCAATACCTGAGCCAATTTAGGCGGGCTGGATGACACTTTGATGTCGGCGGCCCTGCGGCAGGTCTTTTGTTTGCTCGGTATCAGCGGTTGCCAGATAAGCGTAGACCATGCCCAAGCCCCGGCGGACAAGGGACTTGGCCGATGTATTGCAAGTCATGAGGACGACCGTTCGGTAGTTTTGTCATCTCTCGGTCATCTGCACTGCCTAGGCTTGCAATACCACGCAACGGCTCGATTGCCGTGCGATTTTGCCCTGAAACAGTGCTGGTCTAGTCCAGATAGGTAACGTTGATGCGCGATGAGGCAACAAAAGCGGTGACAGCGATTGGCCAGGTGCTGCAGGAACAACTCGATCACGGGTTGCTGGCGGCGGGCAGCAAGTTGCCGGCCGAGCGCAAGCTCAGTGAGTTGTTCGGTACGACGCGGATTACCGTGCGTGAGGCGTTGTTGCAGTTGGAGGCGCAGGGGCAGATTTATCGCGAGGAGCGACGGGGCTGGTTCGTTTCGCCGCCGCGTCTGGCGTACAACCTGATGCAGCGCAGTCACTTTCACGCAATGGTCAGTGCGCAGGGGCGGGTGCCGTCGACCGAGGTGATTTCGGCACGTTTGCAGCCGGCGTCGGCGGCGGTGTGTGCCTGGTTGCAGTTGCCGGCGTTGTCGAGTGTGATTCAGATTTGTCGGTCACGGCGGATTGATGGGCGGTTGGTGTTGTATGTGGAGCACTATTTGAATCCGCAGTTTTTTCCGGGGATTCTTGAGTTTGATTTGAATCAGTCGATGACCGAGTTGTATGCGCGGCATTACGATTTGCACTATGGGCGGGTGCGTTTTGAGATTGTGCCTACGTCGTTGTCGGTGGATGCGGCGGCGGCTTTACGGGTGTCGGTGGGGAGCCCGGGGTTGCGGATTGCTCGGGTCAATTATGATCAGCATGAGCGGTTGATTGATTGTGATCTGGAGTTTTGGCGGCATGATGCGATTCACGTTGGGGTTGATGTTGTTTGAGCTTTGAGCTTTGACCTTGGCGGCCTGTGGGCCGACCAGGCTATTGGGTTCTGTGTGAATATCCGTTTCTGCGGGTGTCGCGGCTGGCGGTTTCGCTCTTACAGCGACTCACTTTTCCAGGCGCCGAAAAGTAAGCAAAAGGCTGGGCCCCGGCGTTCGGCCCGCTCGCTGGGGCTCGGGGTTCCTTCGCTCCGGGATCGATCCGGGGGCATCGCTTCCGGTTTGCTTCGCTGCACCTCCTTTCGATGTGTTCGACTTCGTCGAACGGCGCTGCGCGCCCACCCCCGGATCAATCCCTCCACTCAGCCTGCCGAAGGGGCCAGCACGGCAAGATCAAGAGCGGTACTCGAGCTTGCGCTCATTGTGTTGAGTGGGGCGGCTTTGCCGCGTGGGTTGTTCGCAAATCAAAACTGTGGGAGCCAGCCCTGCTGGCGATGGCGGCCTGACAGCCGACCAATTTCTGGAAGGGTGCATATAGTCCAAATGTGGGAGCGAGCCTGCTCGCGAAAGCGCCCCCACAGTCACCTCATCCCTATTTGCCTACCCCCGCATTGGCATACAAATAATCCGTCGCCAACGAGGCCAATGTCCTCACGCCCACCACCAGCGCCGACTCATCCACAAAGAACCCGGGATTATGATTCGGCGCTGCCTTGCTCATGTCCTGATCCCTCGGTGTCACGCCGAGAAACACAAACAGCCCCGGCACTTCCTTGGCAAAGAACGAAAAATCTTCCGCGCCCCCCACCAGCGGTGCATTCACCACATCATCCTTGGCCGCCCACTTCAACGTCGGCAGCATCTTTTCCGTCAGCACCGGATTGTTGATGGTCGGGTCGTATTTTTCGATGATGGTGACGTCGGCTTTGGCGCCGCCGCTTTCGGCGATTTTTTTCCACGGTCTGGCGTACGTCGGCATGCAGTTTCTGGCGGATGCCGTAGTCGTAGGAGCGGATCGTGCCGGTCATGTCGACCGTTTCGGGAATGATGTTGTAGCGCGTTCCGCCGTTGATTGTGCCGATGCTGACCACTGACGGATAAGAGGAGATGTCGGTGCGGCGGCTGACCACGGTTTGCAGGCCGACGATGGTTTGTGCGCCGACGGTGATCGGGTCGATGCCGTCCCATGGGCGGCCGGCGTGGGTTTGTTTGCCGAGGATTTTGATGCGCAGGTCGTCGGAGCTGGCGAGGGTGGCGCCGGGGCGGTAGGCGATCTGGCCGGCGGGGACGCCGGCCCAGACGTGCAGGCCGAAAACGGCGTCGGGTTTCGGTGATTTCATCACGCCTTCCTCTACCATCATTTTCGCGCCCCAGGTGTTTTTGCCGTCGGGGATGAAGTCGCTCGGGCCTTCCTCGGCGGGCTGGAAATAGAACACCACGGTGCCGGGCAGGGTGTCGCGCATGCCCGTGAGAATTTTCGCCGTGCTCAGCAGGATCGCGGTGTGGGCGTCGTGGCCGCAGGCGTGCATGACGTCGACTTCTTTGTCCAGATAGATGCCTTTGGCTTTCGAGGCGAACGGCAGGTCGGCGACTTCCTTGACCGGCAGCGCGTCCATGTCGGCGCGCAGGGCCACGGTCGGGCCGGGCAGGGCGCCTTTGAGGACGGCGACCACGCCGGTACGGGCGACGCCGGTTTTCACTTCCAGGCCCATGGCCTTGAGTTGTTTGGCGACCAGTTCGGCGGTGCGTTTTTCAGTGTTGCCGAGTTCTGGATGAGCGTGGATGTCGCGGCGGGTTTCCAGCAGTTCCGGCTCAAGCTTTTGCGCTTGTTCGGCGATTTGCGTGCGGGTGCTTTCCAGCGTTGCGGCGCCAGCGTGGCTGGCGAACAGGGTGAATAGAACGGCTTGGGCAATGCGCGTCAGTTGCATCGGGTTCTCCTTGATTATTGTTGTCGGGCTTCCCTGCCTGTGACTGCAACCGCGCGCCTGAGTGCTATTCCTTCGGCTGACCGCCACCGGCAGTGATCACTTGCACGCTCATGCGCGGCGTTGCCAGATCGAGTCCGGCTTCGTCGAGGTGGCGTTTGAGCGACAGGTTGAAGGCTCGGGACACTTCCCATTGTTTGATCGGCGCAGTCTTGAACCGCGCGCGCAGAATCGCGCTGCCGGATTCGAAACTCTCGACACCCTGAATCTCCAGCGGCGACCAGATATTGCGCCGCTGTAGCGGATCGGTACGCATCTTCTGCCCGACTTCACGCATCAGTTTGATCGCGTCGTCGATTTCCATGTTGTACGGCACCGCGACGCGGAAGATCGCGTAGCCGAATTCGCGGGAGTAGTTCTTGATGCTTTTGATTTCGCTGAACGGGATGGTGTGGACGATGCCATCGATGTCGCGCAGGCGCACGGTGCGGATGGTCAGGCCTTCGACGGTGCCGAGGTGGCCGCCGACGTCGACGTAGTCATCGATGGCCAGCGAGTCTTCGATGATGATGAACAGGCCGGTAATCAAGTCCGCGACCAGCGACTGTGCACCGAAACCGATGGCCAGACCGATCACACCGGCACCGGCCAGCAGTGGCGTGACGTTCATGCCCATGTTCGCCAGCGCGACGATCAGCGCAATGATGAAGATCGCCACGAACAGCACGTTGCGGATCAGCGGCATCATCGTTTGCGCACGGGCATTCGCCAGGCCTTTGCGCGAGCGGGTGAGGGCGTGGTGTACAGCGGTGTCGGCGAGGATCCAGATCAGCCAGGAGAAAATCAGTGTGCCGATCAGGCTGAACAGTTTGACGCTGACATCATGCCCTTCGCCCTCGGCGAAACCGATCAGCGACTGGCCCCAGACGCGCAGGCCGAGTTCGATGAAGACCAGCCACACCAGCAGATGCGCGAGGGTGTAGAAGAAGCTTTTCAGCCGCTCCGAATACAGCGCGTGACGTTTCGGCCCGCGTTGCGGTTTCAGTGAGTGACGGCGCACGAGGCCGTTGATCACCATGCACAACACCAGCAACACGGTGCAGATCAGTGACTGGCGCAGTGCGGTGCTGGTGTCGCCGGCGGAAACGAACGTTGCAAACAGCGAGATGCCGACCAGCACCAGCGCCGGCACGTACCAGAAGGTGCCGAGGATTTCGATGGTGTCGCTGAGGGCGCGGCGGGTCAGGCGTCGTGACAGCGGCTGGTTGCGGATCAAGTGCGCGATCGGTCGACGGAAACGCAGAATGAACAGGCCGGTCGACAGTGCCGCGAGGACATTGGCGATGGTTGCGGCGGTGTGGGCCAGATGCACGCCGAGGCTTTCGATCAGGCGCGGATCATTCAACGCTTCGCCGAACGCGGCGAAGCTGCCGATCAGCCACAGCGGACGGAACGCCTGATGACGCAGGATATACAGCGCACGATGGCGGTGCGGGCCATCGAGCAGGGAAAACGCGATCACGCAGATCGCCGAGAAGCAGGTGCCGACCACCAGCGCATAGGCCAGCACCATCGCCAGGCTTTTGCCCAGCGACGACGGCAGGGCGTAGCTCATGTAGACGGTCATCACCAACGCGATCAGCCACGGCCCGAGCTTGCGCAAAGCGAAGCGCAGCATGTCGAGGGCCTTGGGGTGTTGCGGCAATTCTTCGGTGAGGCCGAAGCGCATGCGCACCCGGTGACCGAGCCAGATCAGCGCAGCGGCGAGCAGACTCCACACCATCAGAATCATGGCGAAACCGAAGATGATCGGCAGCCATTCGTTGGCCGGCAGCATCATCGCGCTCAGTTCGTCCTTGGCCTGTTCGAACTCGTTGCCCCAGCGGTTGAGCGGGCTGTCGGCGCCGGTGAATTGTTTTTCGAAGTTAGCGAGGGTGCCGCCGATCAAGCCGAGCACGCCTTCTTCAGGGCTGGCCTGAGCCTTTTTGGTGGCGTCGCGCAGCTTCTTCAGATCGGTCAGCAGCTGTGCGCGTTGCTTGTCGTTTTCCAGCGACTTGATGACTTCGTCGAGGGACTGGCCGAGCGGTTCCTGGGCTTCCGGTTGGGCTTTGTTGGTGTTGAGCAGACCGGGCAAGCCGACCGCGTGGGCGGGCGCCAGCGGCAACAGCGTCATCAGGCAGACGAGGAACAGACTGGGCAAAGCAAAAAGACGAGCGAACACTAGGCGATCAACCTCGCAAGGGGCGGATTCGCTGGAGTGTACGAGGCCCACCCCGTCAATGCGAGCCGGGTGCGGATTTATTCGTTGAGTTTGGCGAGGATCTTGTACACCACGGTGGCGAGGATCGTCAGCATGCCGACCCACATGGCAAACACCCCGGCGTTCTTGTCGCGGAAGTTGAAGCCGATGGCCAGCAGGATCATTCCGCTCAGAATCGGAACGAGCATGGCGTGGAACGAAGACATCGAGATCATGGAGACTGCCTTGTCGAAATGAATGATGTAAGTCTAGGTCGGTTTTGGCGGAGCGGTTCTGATGTGTATCAGAATTGAGCCGGTTTCAGGATGAAATTTGTAGGGTCTGAACTGGCGCTTTCGCGAGCAGGCTCGCTCCCACAGTTTGGAATGCATTCCAGGGTGGGAGCCAGTCTGCTGGCGAAGTTTTACGGCAACTCGCGGCAGGCGTAGAACGCGCTGAGCACTTTAACCAGGTGCGCCAGGTCGTGGCTGCCGCACAGTTCGCGGATCGAGTGCATGGCGAAGGTCGGCAGGCCGATATCAACGGTGCGCACGCCGAGGTGGCTGGCGGTGATCGGGCCGATGGTCGAGCCACAGCCCATGTCGCTGCGTACCACGAAGCTTTGCACCGGGACTTCTTCGGCCATGCACAGATGACGGAAGAAGCCGGCGGTTTCGCTGTTGGTCGCATAGCGCTGGTTGCTGTTGACCTTGATCACCGGGCCGGCGTTGAGTTTCGGGCCGTGGTTGGCGTCGTGCTTTTCGGCGTAGTTGGGGTGTACACCGTGGGCGTTGTCGGCCGAGACCAGCAGGGATTTCTGGATGGTGCGGACGAACTCGTCACCTTCCGGCAGCAGACGGCGCAGGGTCTGTTCGAGCATCGGGCCGTCGGCACCGCAGGCCGAGCAGGAACCGACTTCTTCGTGGTCGTTGCACACCAGCACGCAGGTTTCGTCGGTTTCGGCGGTGAGCAAGGCTTGCAGGCCGGCGTAGCACGACAACAGGTTATCGAGGCGCGCGCCGGCAATGAAGTCGCCATTGAGGCCAATCACTGCAGCACTTTGCGTGTCGTAGAAGCTCAGCTCGTAATCGAGCACGACGTCGGCGTTCAAGCCATGTTCGCGGGCCAGTTGATCGGTGAGTACGGCACGGAAGTCGACGCGTTCGTCACCGGCAAATTGCGCGAGGATTGGTGGCAGTTCGGTCTGCGCGTTGATCGCCCAGCCCTGATTGGCTTCACGGTTGAGGTGAATGGCCAGGTTCGGAATGATCGCGATTGGCGCCTTGAAGTCGATCAATTGGCTTTCGACTTTGCCGTCGCGGCGGAAGGTGACGCGGCCGGCCAGCGACAGGTCGCGGTCGAACCACGGTGCCAGCAACGCACCGCCGTAGACTTCAACGCCCAGTTGCCAGAAGCCCTGACGCTGCAGTTCCGGTTGCGGCTTGACCCGCAGGCACGGGCTGTCGGTGTGTGCGCCAACCAGGCGGATGCCGCCGTGCAGGGGGGAGGTGCGGCCCATTTTGATCGCGACGATCGAAGAGTCGTTACGGGTGACGTAGTAGCGGCCGTTAGGCTCGGTGGTCCATGGCTCACGCTCGTCGAGGCGCACGTAACCGGCAGCCTCCAGACGCTGCACCAGACTGGCGGTGGCGTGGAACGGGGTAGGGGAGGCCTTGAGAAAGTCGATCAGGCCTTGGTTCAACTCTTCGCGCATAAGAAACTCCAGACAGCAATGGGCGGGAGTTTAACGCATCGGCCGGGGAATTGAATCTGCACCCGAACCCTTGTGGGAGCGAGCCTGCTCGCGAAAGCGATTGATCAGTCAACATCAATGCTGAATGTGAAACCGCTTTCGCGAGCAGGCTCGCTCCCACAGGGAGTCAGTGTGGTCTTTCAGAACGGCGCGGGGCACTCGAAGCGCAGGCGTTCGCCGGTTTGCGGATGAGTAAAGCTGAGCATGCTCGCGTGCAGGCACAAACGGGGCCATGCCGCCAGCGCCTGCTCATGGGCGTAGAGCCCATCACCGAGCAGCGGATGCCCGATCGACAGCATGTGCACGCGCAATTGATGCGAACGGCCAGTAATCGGCGTCAGCTCTACACGACACCAGTCACCGCAACGCTCCAGCACACGCCAGAAAGTCAGCGCATGCTTGCCGAATTCATGGTCGACCACATGACGCGGCTTGGTCGGTGGGTCGTAACGCAGCGGCAAGTCGATGCTGCCACTGTCGAGTTCCGGCTGACCCCAGGCCAACGCGGTGTAGGCCTTTTCGGTTTCGCGGTCGTGAAACTGGCGCGACAGTTCGCGATGAGTGTCGGCGTCACGCGCGAGCAAAATGATGCCGGAGGTTTCCCAGTCCAGGCGATGGACGATGCGCGCTTCCGGGTAGCCGTTTTCCTGCAAACGGGTAATCAGGCAGTCCTTGTTGTCGTCAGCGCGACCGGGCACCGAAAGCAGCAAGGTGGGTTTGTCGACCACCAGTACAGCGGCGTCCTGATGAATGATGCGGATGTTGGACAGCGGCATTAAAACAGCCTCGTAACAAATGCCAACGGCGGTTCAGGGCCATTTCACTGAAGGAATGGCCCTGAACCGCCGTCGTACCTGCCAAATCGACTCAGCGATCGGGCAGGGTGATGTTGAGTTCCAGAATCGAGCAACTGCCCTGGCTTTCCAGTGCAACATGTACGTCGTCGTTGCCGATGTTGACGTACTTGCGGATCACGTCGACCAGTTCCTTCTGCAAGGCTGGCAAGTAATCCGGCGTGCTGCGCTGGCCGCGCTCATGCGCCACGATGATCTGTAGACGCTCTTTCGCTACCGAGGCGGTACTTGGCTTTTTGTTGGCACGAAAGAAGTCAAAAAGGTTCATTACCTACCTCCAAACAGGCGCTCGAAGAATCCCTTCTTCTCGACATCGAGGAAACGGTGGGCTTTTTCTTTGCCCAGCAAACGGTCGACGGTATCGCTGTACGCCTGACCGGCATCGCTCTGGTCGTCGAGAATCACCGGAACGCCCTGGTTGGATGCCTTGAGCACCGCCTGGGATTCCGGGATCACGCCGAGCAGCGTTACCGAGAGGATTTCCTTGACGTCTTCAACGCCCAGCATTTCGCCCTTTTCAACACGCTCCGGGTGGTAGCGGGTGATCAGCAGGTGTTCCTTGATCGGATCTTCGCCACGTTCGGCGCGGCGCGATTTGCTCGCCAGCAGGCCGAGCATGCGGTCCGAATCTCGTACCGAAGACACTTCCGGGTTGGTCACGACGATCGCTTCGTCAGCGAAGTACATGGCCAGGTGCGCACCTTTTTCGATGCCCGCCGGGGAGTCGCAGACGACGAACTCGAATTGTTCCTTGAGCTCCATCAGGACTTTTTCCACGCCTTCGACGGTCAGCGCGTCTTTGTCGCGGGTCTGACTGGCGGCCAGTACGTAGAGGTTTTCCAGGCGCTTGTCTTTGATCAGGGCCTGTTGCAGGTTGGCTTCGCCGTTGACCACGTTGACGAAGTCATACACCACGCGGCGCTCGCAACCCATGATCAGGTCAAGGTTACGCAAGCCCACGTCGAAGTCGACGATCACTGTTTTGTGGCCGCGCAGTGCGAGGCCGGTACCGATAGCGGCGCTGGTGGTGGTCTTACCCACACCACCCTTGCCGGATGTAACCACGAGAATCTTGGCCAAGGTGTTTCACCCCTAAGGAAGAAGGACTTTTTAGCCCCTGAAAAACATCTCTTGAAAACTACTGCAGTCGGACAGCCTTGGCTGGAATTCGGCGTTGAGCCTTTTTCCTACTTCGTTTGAGCCGTTTTCGCTACGTTTTAGAGATGCTTGGAAAATGCGGCAGTATCCGTTAAAGCCGAATGATGTTCAACACGTCGCCCGACAGGCTGACCTGTACGCCCGAGCCCCACATCGGGTCGCGGCGCAAATCTTCGGAAACCTTGTAATGACCGGCGATGGAGATCAGTTCAGCGCTCAATTGCTGACAGAAAATCCGTGCCTTGGTGTCACCCTTCACGCCGGCCAGCGCCCGACCACGCATCGGGCCGTATACATGGATGTTGCCATCGGCGAGAAGTTCCGCCCCCGGACTGACCGAAGACACCACGACCAGATCGCCACCCTGGGCATATATCTGTTGGCCACCACGTACTGGCGTGGTGATGACGCGGGTCGGTTTGACCGTTGGCTCCGGCGGTTTTTCCGGCTTCTTTTTGACTTCGGCTTCGGGAGTTTCCAGCGGCCGTTCGCGGGCGCCCGACGGCGGCAGCACCGGAATATCGATGGCGATGGCGGCGGCGATGTCTTCGATGCGGCTGGCGCGAATCGCCAGGGTGCGCAGGCCATGTTGACGGCAGACGCGCATCAGGCCCGGCAGATCGACGGCGCCTTCGCTCGGTGGCAGTTTGTCCAGCGCCAGAACCAGCGGCGCGTTGCTGAAGAAGTTCGGCGCCTGGGCGACTTTGGCGGCCAATTGCCGATCGAGGCTTTCGAGGTCGTTACGGGCCAGTTCCAGCACAGTAATGGCCAGCATGCTGCCCTTGAGCTGGAATACGGGATCTTGGTCTAACGGTTCGGTTTGGCTCATGTCGGCATACAACGGCTTGTCACTAAAAGTGCCGAGACTTATAACGAGAACGCCCGCGAGCCGCAAGCCGGGTCGAACGATGTAGAATGCGCGGCCACTGTATTTACGGAAGCTTTAATGGATCGCCCGCGTTTTCGAAAAGCATTTTTATCGCCACGCTTCTGGCCGCTCTGGTGCGGTCTGGGGCTTTTGTGGCTGATCGTGCAGCTGCCTTATCCGGCGTTGCTGACCATCGGTCGAGTTTTGGGCGCCTTGATGTATCGCGTGGCTGGCGACCGGCGGCGCATCGCCAAGCGCAATCTTGAGCTGTGCTTCCCGGAAAAATCCGCCGCCGAGCGCAAACGTCTGCTCAAGGAAAATTTCGCCTCCACCGGCATCGCCTTTTTTGAAATGGCCATGAGCTGGTGGTGGTCGCGTGAGCGCCTGGCCAAGCTGGCCCATGTCGAAGGCCTGGAGCATTTGCAAAAGGCCCAGCGCGAAGGCAAAGGCGTGATCCTGATGGCCGCGCATTTCACCACGCTGGAAATCGGTGCAGCGCTGCTCGGCCAGCAGCACACCATCGACGGCATGTACCGCGAGCACAAGAATCCGTTGTTTGACTATGTTCAGCGTCAGGGCCGTGAGCGGCACAACCTCGATTCGCTGGCGGTGGAGCGTGACGACGTGCGCGGCATGCTCAAGTTGCTGCGTTCCGGTCGCGCGATCTGGTACGCACCGGATCAGGACTATGGCGCCAAGCAGAGCATCTTCGTGCCGCTGTTCGGCATTCAGGCAGCGACCGTGACGGCGACCACCAAGTTCGCGCGTCTCGGCAAGGCGCTGGTGGTGCCGTTCACGCAGGAGCGTCTGGCCGACGGCAGCGGTTATCGCTTGGTGATTCATCCGCCGTTGGAAGATTTCCCCGGCGAAACCGAAGAAGCCGACTGCATTCGCATCAATCAGTGGGTCGAGAGCGCTTTACGTGCCTGCCCTGAGCAATACCTGTGGGCGCATCGACGCTTCAAGAGCCGTCCACCGGGCGAGCCGAAGTTGTACGCCAAACGCGGTTGATTGACCCATCCCTATAAGCACCATGGAGCGTTGCGATGAGCCCAGCTGAACCGGTCACAGGTTTGATTCTTTCCGGCGGCGGGGCTCGGGCGGCGTATCAGGTGGGGGTGCTGGCGGCGATTGCCGAATTGCTGCCGTTGGGTGCGGACAATCCGTTTCCGGTGATCGTCGGCACCTCGGCCGGGGCAATCAATGCGGTCAGCCTCGCCAGTGGCGCAACCGATTTTCGCGCTGCGATCGAGCGTCTCACCTTGTTCTGGCAAGGCTTTCGCAGCCATCGCGTGCTACGCAGTGACTGGCCCGGTGTTATTCGTCAGGCCAGCCGCTTTGTCAGCCACAGCTTGTTGGGGATGGGGCGGCAACTACCGGTGGCGTTGCTCAACAGTTCACCGCTGCGCAAACTGCTCAATGAAAAACTGCACATGCCTGGCATCGCCGAATCCATCGCGCGCAAGCAATTGCATGCGGTGGCGGTGACCGCGTTCGGCTATGAGTCGGGGCAAGCGGTGACGTTCTATCAGGGCGGCGGCACGATCGATTCATGGCTGCGCCATCGGCGTATTGGTGTGCCGACGCAACTGTCGGTGGACCACTTGCTGGCCAGTTCGGCGATACCGTTGTTGTTCGCGCCGGTGAAAATTGGCGATGAATACTTTGGCGATGGCGCGGTGCGGCAGTCGGCGCCGATCAGCCCGGCGCTGCACTTGGGCGCGAGCCGGGTGCTGGTGGTCGGTGTCAGCGGCAACCCGCGCGGGTTTGATCCGCAGCAGCCGCTGGAGCGCACTTACACGGGGCAACAGCCGACGCTGGCGCAGATTGGCGGGCACATGCTCAACAGCACGTTCATCGACAGCCTCGAGAGCGATATCGAGTTGCTCCAGCGTCTCAACCAGTTCAGCCACTTGATGCCTGCCGGCACGCCGACGCGCGAGCTGGGCGTGGCGCCGGTGGAGGTGCTGGTGATTTCGCCGAGTCAGCCGATCGACGAGATTGCGGCGCGGCATCGCCAGGAGTTGCCGGCGGCGTTGCGTTTGTTTCTGCGTGGGCCGGGGGCGACCAAGACCAGTGGGGCAGGGGTGTTGAGTTATCTGCTGTTCGAGGCGGGGTATTGCAGCGAGTTGATTGATCTGGGGCGCAGGGATGCATTGGCCAAGCGCGAGGAGCTTTGCCGGTTTTTGGGCATATCCGAAGCGGTGGTCCCGGCCTGAAATCTGCGGGGAGGCCTTCGCGAGCAGGCTCGCTCCCACATTGGAACTCGGTCGAATGTGGGAGCGAGCCTGCTCGCGAAGCTCTTGAAATCAGAAGTGGAACTTCACCAGGAAGCTCGTGGTGCTCTGATTGGTCTTGAACGCACCGGTGTCGTCGATGCCGTACTTGTCTTTCCAGTAGTCGTATTCAACACCGACATACAACTGCTTCTCGCCAAAACTCAACGCCTTGCCCAAGTCGTATTTGACCTGTGGGTTGAAGTGCAGGTTGGCGTGGTAGTCGCCTTTGGAGTTGGAGTCGTTGTCGGTGACCCAGTCCATGAAGCCGTCGATCAGGATGTCCGACTTGCCGACCGGGATGGTGTAGGACCAGACCGGGGTGATCTGCCAGACGTTGTCACCGGCGCGAGCACCCTGGGTGTGACGCTGGTAGAAGTTCAGCTGGAAGTAGTCGAAGCCCGGAATCGCCAGGTCGAAGCCTGGACCGATCAGGTACGACTCGGTGTCGCCTTCGCCGAACTCGTAAGTCATCGCCACCAGGACGTCTTTGATCGGGCCGAACTCGATTTTCTGGTCGAGCACTTTGCCCAGCGAGATGCGCGGGCTGAACTCACCGTAGTAGGTGTTTGGACCGTTGCTGAAGTCCTTGCCACCGTTGTAGAAGATCTTGTCGAAGAAGAAGAAGTTGTCCCCATAAGTCCACGCATCGGCGTGCTCGAAGGTAACGGTTTGCTGGATGCGCGGGTTGACCTGGAAGTCCTTGCCATACAGGTAGGTCAGGCTGTTGTTCTGCCACTGCAGCAGGCCCTCGGCCATGGCCTGGCCGCCGGCCAACATCGATCCCGCGAGCATCAGGCTGGTGCACATACGTTTCATTCGGTTGCTCCCAAAGTAGGTGTTCCACGTTTATTTTTTTAAGATCGGCGCTCTGGTGTGGCGCCTTTTTTCGTTGCTGCAAAAGTCATCCGATCGGTCAGCTTCGTTGCTGTTAGCAAGAGCCGAGCCAAGGCTTTCGAAAAGCAAAAAAACACCCGCTCGGCTGCTGAAAAACAGTCGATTGAGTGTGTTTTCGGGATGCCTCGGTACTGACCGGGGCCGGGATAAGTTGGCTTTTCGGTCAGGAATTAAATCCGGGCTTTTTTTTAGACCGAATTCAAGAGGCCGCGGAGAATACTGACTCAACGGCCAGGCCTCAAGTGCCCCGCAACAGAGCACCGACGACAGGTATGGGGCACGGTTGCGGGCCATCTTAAAAGTGCACCTTGACCAGCAGGCTGGCGGTGTTCTGATTGGTGTCGAAGTTGTGCGTGTTTTCAACGCCGTATTTATTTTTCCAATAGCTGTATTCGGTGCCGACGTACAGCTGCTTGTGGCTCCAGCCGAGGGCTTTGCCCAAGTCATATTTGATCTGCGGATTGATGTGCAGGTTGGCGTGGTAGGTGCCGCGCGAGTTCTCATCGTTGTCGACCACCCAATCGAGATAGCCGTCGATCAGCACATCGGAATTACCGAGGGGAAAGCTGTAGGACCAGCCGGGGGTGATCTGCCAGACGCCGTCGCCGGGGCGCGGGCCTTCGGTCTGGCGGCGGAGAATGTTCAGGGTGACGTAGTTGAAGCCAGGCACCTTGAGGTCGAAGCCGGGGCCGATCAGGTAGGCCTCGCTGTCGCCTTCGCCGTACTCGTAAGTCATCGCCAGCAAGATGTCTTTGATCGGGCCGAACTCGAGTTTCTGGTCGAAGATCTTGCCGAACGAGAAGCGCGGGGTGAATTCACCGTAGAAGGCGTGCGGGCCTTTGTTCGCGTCTTCTTTGCCGTTGTAGAAGATCTTGTCGACGAACAGGAAGTTGTCGCCGTACTTCCACTTGTCGGCGTGCTCGAAGGTCAGCGTCTGCTGAATCGACGGGTTGATCGCGAAGTTCTTGCCGTACAGATAGCTGAGGCTGTTGGTCTGCCACAGCAGCAAATCGCCGGCCATGGCCTGACTCGCGGCCAGCAGGCCGCCACTCAACAGAACGTTGGTTTGCGTGCGAATCATCTGTTGCTCCCTCTTGTTTTTATTGTTTGAGGCGCAGAGCTGTTGCGCGCCCTTGTAGGAGCGAGCCTGCTCGCGAAGAGGGCGTGTCAGTCGCCATCACTGTTGAATGACATACCGCTTTCGCGAGCAGGCTCGCTCCCACAGGGTTTTGTGGTGACTCCGTCAGTGCTGGTGGGCGTGGCAGTCGTTGATCGCTGCGCGCTCTTTACCGCCGAGAATGTTGAACAGCAGGTTCAGCGTCAGCGCGCTGAGGGTCGCCATGGCGATGCCGCTGTGTGTAATCGGGCTCATCCACAGTGGCAGATGCGCGAAGAACTCCGGACGCACTACCGGGATCAGGCCCATGCCGATGCTCACCGCCACCAGCAACTGGTTGCGACGGTCACCGATGTCGGCTTCCTGGAGAATCTTGATGCCGGTGGCCGCGACCATGCCGAACATCGCAATCGCTGCGCCGCCGAGTACTGCCGGTGGAATCGATGCCACCAGGAACGCGGCTTTCGGCAGCAGGCTCAGCACGATCAGCAAGCCACCGGCAACGATGGTCACCGAGCGGCAGCGCACGCCGGTCATCTGCACCAAGCCGATGTTTTGCGCGAACGAGGAGTGGGTGAAGGTGTTGAAGAAACCGGCGACAAACGACGCGCCGGCATCACACAGCAAGCCGCGACGCAGCATGCGCGGGCAGACTTCCTGGCCGGTGATTTTGCCCAGCGCGAGGAACATCCCGGTAGATTCCACGAAGATGATCACCACCACCAGACACATTGACAGGATCGGCGCGAGTTCGAATTTCGGCATGCCGAAATGCAGCGGAGTGACGAACTGAACCCATGGCGCGTTGGCCATGCCGCTCAGATCCACCATGCCGATCGCGCCGCACAGGATGTAGCCGAAGCACATGCCGATCAGTACGGAAATGTTGACCCAGAATCCGCGCATGAAGCGGTGGACCAGCAGAATGGTACCCAACACCAGTGCGGCGATGGCCAGATAAATCGGTGAGCCGAATTGCGCTGCGGCGGCGCCGCCACCGGCCCAGTTCACGGCCACGGGGAACAGCGACAAACCGATCGAGGTGATGACCGTGCCGGTCACCAGCGGCGGAAAGAAGCGCACGACTTTGGACATGAACGGCGCGATGAGCATGCCGAAGAAACCGGCGGCAATCGTCGCACCGAAGATGCCTTGCAGACCGATACCGGGCATGCCGGCCATGGCGACCATGCTGCCGACAGCTGCAAAACTGGCGCCCATCATCACCGGCATGCGAATGCCCATCGGGCCGATGCCCATGGACTGCACGATGGTGGCGATACCGGCGACCAGCAGGTCGGCGTTGATCAGGAAGGCAATTTCTTCACGACTCAGGCCAGCGGCCTGTCCAATGATCAGCGGCACCGCGATGGCACCACCGTACATCAGCAGAACATGTTGCAAACCGACCAGGATCAGTTGCAAAAGGGGCAATCGCTGAATGGCGGGTGCGTCGGGGATGCGCGCTTTGGACAGCTCGGACATGCAACACCTCGGATCTTTTTATTCTTGTGATTGAACAGCTGCCGGGTTGCTCACAGCTGTTTCTTTGCATCAGGCAGACCGCATTGCGGCCATTCGCGAGCAGGCTCGCTCCCACAGGGATTGAAGGTGTCCTTGTGGGAGCGAGCCTGCTCGCGAAGCTTTGTTGCTTAGTTGGTCTGTGCTCCCTGGGCAATCCATGCACCGATCAGGTCACGTTCCTGCTGGGTCATCTGCGTGATGTTGCCCAGTGGCATGATCTGCGTGGTGATGGCTTGCGCCTGGATGCGCGCCGCGTTCTGACGGATCTGCTCAGGGGTGTCGAGCATCACACCCGCTGGAGCTGCGCTGAACAACGGACTGGTTGGTTTGGCCGAGTGGCAAACCGCACAACGTTCTTGAATCACGGTGTGGACTTTGTCAAAGCCAGGACCTGCGTTGGAGGCTTGTGCGGGTGCAGCAGGTTCAGCAGGGGCTGCCGGTGCTGCTTCAGCCGATTTCGCGCCACCGCCCAGTGCCGTTTCCGGCAGCGGTTGGTACTCGATTTTCGCTGGTGCCTTGGCCACTTCCGGCGCGGTCGACATCGGCATCGGGCCGGTGACGTACGCCAGACTGATCATGCCCACCGCTGCCACAGGCAAGGTCCAGGCAAACTTGTGGCTGTCGTGACGGGTGTTGAAATAATGACGCACCAACACCGCCAACACGGCGATCCCGGCCAGGATCAACCAGTTGTACTGGCTGCCATAGGTGCTCGGGAAGTGGTTGCTGATCATGATGAACAGCACCGGCAGGGTGAAATAGTTGTTGTGACGCGAACGCAGCAAGCCTTTGGCTGGCAGCGCCGGATCCGGCGTACGGTTCTCGGCAATCGCCGCGACCAGTGCGCGTTGCGCCGGCATGATGATGCGGAACACGTTACCGACCATGATGGTGCCGATGATCGCGCCGACGTGCAGGTACGCACCACGACCGCTGAACACTTTGCTGAAGCCATACGCCGCGCCGATGATCAGCACGAACAGAATGAAGCCCAGCAGAGCAGGGCGTTTGCCCAAGGCTGAGTCGCACAGGAAGGAGTAGATGAACCAGCCGATAAACAGCGAGCCGATACCGATGGCTACGCCTTCAGGGCCGCTCAGTGTGCTGCCCGGAGCCAGCAGGTAGAGCGTTGGATTGGAGTAGAACACCACGCACAGCAGCGCGATACCCGACATCCAGGTGAAGTAGGCTTCCCATTTGAACCAGTGCAGGTTCTCCGGCATCGCCGGCGGGGCCAGTTTGTATTTTTCGAGGTGATAGATACCGCCACCGTGGATCGCCCACAGGTCACCGGCCAGACCGGTTTTCGGGTTGACGCGGTTGAGGTTGTTCTCCAGCCAGACGAAGTAGAACGACGCGCCGATCCAGGCCACGCCAGTAATCATGTGAACCCAGCGCACGCTCAGGTTCAGCCATTCCAACAGATGTGCTTCCACAGTCTTTACCTCTCGCCTGTCACTCTTGTTGTCGAGTGATCAGACCTTCTCTTATTGGTGGGGGGCGAGGATCAAACGCTCATCCTCTTTGAAAAAATGCTCATCGCAGTTATTGCCTGTGCCACTGCGATCAACCACCAGGAAGTCATCCCGCTTTTCGATCGTCAGCACCGGATGGTGCCAAACGCCGCGATGGTAATTAATGCCCTGCCTGCCGTTGGTGACGAAGGCGCGGACCAAGCCTGATACAGGTTCATCACCAAGTGGCGCGACCACGATCAGAAAGGGGTTGCCGAGCAGCGGTATGAAAGCCTGGCTGCCCAGCGGATGGCGTTCCAGCATGCAAACGGTCAGCGGCATGTCCTGCGCGTCGGCGCGGAAAATGCTGATGATCGCGTTGTCCTCAGGCTGAGCGGTTTCGACCGTCGCCAGTTTATGGAAGCGCATGGTCGAACCGTTGTTGATCATGAAGTGATCGCTGCCGTCGGTTTCGATCACGTCACCGAAAGGGGCGAAGGCTTCTTTGGTCAGCGGTTCAATCGTTAGTGTGCGCATGCTGTTCTTCTTTTCGTTGAGTGATCGTTCCCACGCTCCGCGTGGGAATGCAGCCCGTGACGCTCCGCGTCACATCCAGAGTGGACGCAGAGCGTCCAGTGATGCATTCCCACGCAGAGCGTGGGAACGATCATTGCGGTGTTATTTAGCGACCTTGCCGAGAACGCGCAGGCGACTCACACCACCATCCGGGAACACGTTCAGGCGGATGTGGGTGATCGGGCCCAGCGCTTTGATCTGCTCGACGAAGGTGTGCTCGGCGTGCATTTCCAGCTTCTGGCTTGGCAGCAGTTCACGCCAGAACAGCGACTGGGTTTCGATCTGGCTGTCAGTACCGCCCTTGACGAACGCGCCCTGGATCGAGCAAGTGTCCGGGTAGTTGCCTTTGAAGTGCAGGGTGTCGACGACGATCTTCTCGATCTCGCCCGGGTGACCCAGTGCGACGATCACCCAGTCATTGCCCGGCGTGCGGCGACGTGCGGTTTCCCAGCCGTCGCCCATGTTGATGCCACGACCCGGGTTGAGGATGTTGCTCATGCGGCCGAAGTGTTCGTCGGAGCAGGCGAGGGCGCGGCCACCATTGAGGGCTGCTGCCAGATCGACTTGCTCGTTGTCGCCAACAGCGGACCAGTCGCGGAACGGAATGCCATACACGCGCAGACGGGCTACACCGCCGTCCGGGTAGATGTTGAAGCGCAGGTGGCTGAACGCTTGGTCGTTGCTGATTTCGTGGTAGTGGTGGCTGTTGCCCTGCAGCTCGACGGCCGACAGCACTTCCGTCCACTGGGTGTTTTCATCAGGCTCGCCCGACGCCAGGAAGCACGCTTCCAGAGAGGCCGATGGCGGGAAGTTGCCGGTGAAGAATGAAGTGTCGATGTCCACGCCTTTGATCGAGCCCGGTACGCCCAGACGGATCACTGCGCTGTCGAAGCCTTCGAAGCGCTTGCGGCGCGATTCCCAGCCGTCCATCCACTTGCCGTTGTCATCGAACACGCCCTCCTTCCATACGGCCGGGGTCGGTTGGAACAGACGATTGGCGTCTGCGAACCAGTCATCGGTGACCGAGATGATTTTGGTGCCCAGACGGGCATCGGCCAGGTTGACGAATTTTTCGAAAGGTACGGCGTAAGCTTTCATTCTTCTTGTCTGCCTTTAAATAAGTGGCTGGGGATGCTTGCAAGACCCTGGGTGCTCTCCGCGTCTGATGCACTCGGGTCAGGCTTCGCTAAAGAGTCAGTAAACGGAACAGGGCGATCTTGTTGATCTCCGCCAGCGCGCATTTGAACTCGGTGTCTTGCGAGTTGTGAATACGCGTTTCGAACGCCGCGAGGATCTGATGCCGGTTGCTGCCTTTTACCGCCATGATGAAGGGAAACTTGAACTTGGCTTTGTAGGCGTCGTTCAGCTCGGTGAAGCGCTGGAACTCTTCGGCCGTGCATTGGTGAATACCGGCGCCAGCCTGTTCATTGGTGCTGGCTTCGGTCAGTTGGCCCTGGACGGCGGCTTTGCCGGCCAGGTCCGGGTGAGCGTTGATCAGTGCCAGTTGACTGGCGTGATCGGCGCTCAACAGGATGTCGCTCATGCGCTGGTGCAGGGTTTCGATCTCGTCGATCGATGTGTCCGCGCCCAGGTCGTAGGCCTTCTCGGCCACCCATGGCGAATGTTCGTAGATGTCGGCGAAGGCTTTGACGAAAGCGTCGCGGCTCAGGCTCGACGGTTGCAGGGTTTGAAAGCGGCTCATTGGGCGGCCCCTTGGTACGGCTGGGTTTCGTGCCAGTGACGCGCGATGTCGACGCGACGGCTGAACCACACCTGTTCATGACTTTTGGCGTATTCGATAAAGCGTTTGAGCGAGGCGATGCGACCCGGACGGCCGATCAGGCGGCAGTGCAGACCGATCGAGAGCATTTTCGGTGCTTCAGCGCCTTCGGCGTAAAGCACGTCGAACGCATCTTTGAGGTATTCGAAGAAATCGTCACCCTTGTTGAAACCCTGCACTTGGGTGAAGCGCATGTCGTTGGTGTCGAGGGTGTACGGGATCACCAGATGCGGTTTGCCGGTCGGGTTGTTCGGTTCCCAGTAGGGCAGGTCGTCGTCGTAGGTATCGCAGTCGTAGAGGAAACCACCTTCTTCCATGACCAGACGACGGGTGTTCGGCCCGGTGCGGCCGGTGTACCAGCCCAGTGGGCGCTCACCGGTGATTTCGGTGAGGATGCGGATTGCTTCGAGCATGTGCTCGCGTTCCTGCGCTTCGTCCATGTACTGGTAGTCGATCCAGCGGTAGCCGTGGCTGCAGATCTCGTGGCCGGCATCGACCATCGCACGGATCACGTCCGGGTGGCGCTGAGCGGCCATGGCCACGGCGAAGATGGTCAACGGAATGTCGAATTCCTTGAACAGTTTCAGAATCCGCCAGACGCCGGCACGGCTGCCATACTCGTAAAGCGATTCCATGCTCATGTTGCGCGCGCCTTGCAGCGGCTGAGCGGCAACCATTTCAGACAGGAAGGCTTCGGATTCTTTGTCGCCGTGCAGAATGTTGCGCTCGCCGCCTTCTTCGTAATTGAGTACGAACGACAGAGCGATGCGGGCATTGCCCGGCCAGTGTGGGTGAGGAGGGTTACTGCCGTAACCGATCAGGTCGCGTGGGTAGTCAGCGCTCACTGCAGTCTTCCTTCTTGTTCGTTGACAGATGTATGTGGCGGCCTGGTAGGCTGGCGTCACAGCGATGGGCTGATTGTATACAACTTTATTCGCAATTTGTAAGCCTGAATTTTCGCATTTTTCACCGACTGTCATCTTTAACTGCTATTGGCGTGAGCCTGCAAGAAACCTGCCTGACCAGTCAGCTAATGGATAGGAGGTTCAATGAATAGGCGTATCGCTGGCTCATCGGCTGGAAACCCCCGAATGGCGGGGGTGATGAGAAAAATGTCGTTTTTATTGTGTACAATTTTTTTGAAAAGTGTCTTAATCAATCGCTCGCCGCAGCGTTTCGTGCTCCGAATCGGTGCGGTCTCCTTTTTATCTGACTTCGGGAGGCGCGAGGTCTGACTGCTCCACGCAGGCAGGCGCGCAGAATCAATGGGACGTTTGACAACACACGTTTTGGACGCTGCACACGGTTGCCCGGGCAGTTCGATCAAGGTCGAGCTGTACCGCGTTGAAGGTTCGCACCTGGAATTGGTCGCCAGTGCGATAACCAACAGCGATGGCCGGGTCGATGCGCCGCTGCTGCAAGGCGACGATTATCGCACCGGCGTTTATCAGGTTCAGTTCCACGCGGGCGATTACTACCGCGCCCGTGGCGTTCAGTTGCCGGAACCGGCATTTCTGGACGTGGTTGTGCTGCGCTTCGGCATTTCTGCCGAACAGGATCACTACCATGTGCCATTGCTGATTTCGCCGTACAGCTATTCCACGTACCGGGGCAGCTGACCCCCAAGCAGCTGCCCCCACCGGGAAGCGACTGCGCATATAGCTTCTTTGGTCTTTCGCCCGCTCACACTGCGGGCTTTTTTTCGTCTGCGCACTTGCCTGTCAATGAATGGCAGGCCAAGAAGTGGCTGAGATTTTTCAGTTCAAGTGAATTTCGCCAGTTTGCGTTGCGTCGAGGAAAAGTCAGCGAAGCCTGGTGATGACAAGACTGTTTCCCTTGGCGGAATGCGGATCGTTGGTACCCACTAAATAAATGATCTTGTCCGCAGCGAGATGATCTTGCAGGGTTATTTTGTCGTGGACTGCGATTTTATTGACCAGTGCCTTTTTCTTCAGCCAGACAGTCGGGTCCTCGGCAAACATGCTGTCGCCCCTGAATTTGTTGGTGAGCAGGATGAACACCGTATCGATACCCTGTCGCTGGATCAGCAGTGCATCCTGCGCTTTATTGCGAAAGCTATAAGACACCCGGTAGCCATTTCCGCGAAGAACAACGTTGAACAAATCGCGTATGGAGTGACCCTCTGTCAGATAGTGCGTTTCGAAAAACGTGTGTGCCTTGAAGTCGATTCGCTGCAATCCTTCAGCGGAAGGCAGAGGCATATGGACGTAATCGTTCGCGTCGACCGCAAGGGGGGACAGGAGCATCAACGGATCGCTCAAGTCCTGGCGCAGGGTTCTTTGATCGCTTACCGACGTTGGGCGATTTTCCCAGTACTTGATCGTGTCGAATAAATCATTGATACCCGGACCAGTCAGTTCTTCCGAGTGACTGGCCCGATTGAAAATCTCCCGCGCCACCTTGTTCGCGGAGTGATTTGAAAGATAAGCAAAGTGGTCGCTGACGTACTGCGTCAGGCTTTTACGAAATGGCAGGCCATCGACGATTCGCCATGAGTCTGCAGCGTGGCCGGTTCTCGAATCCGCCAGCTTCACCACGCCTTGGGGTTGTAACTGTGGAGTAGTGAGGAGCATGTTTTCGAAAGCATCGAAACGTGTGGCAGAAAACTGTGGATGTTTGATAAAGGCCAGCGCGTCAACAGCGTGCGTGGGTTGATCAAGTATGGAAAAGTGCCTGCCGGCGATTTCGATGGAGTCGCCTGCAATGGGTTTTGTGGCGCTCCCCCAGGTTTGCCAGTCGCCAGGATTGTTTACAGAAATCGATGGGCCGGGCAGGTCGCTGTCTCCGGGTAAGCGCGCACGTTTGCTCGGGCCTGGGCTGGCCTCTTCCGGCGGCTGGAGGGTTCGCGAGGTGCCCGGTTGTGGATCCGGTTGCGCACTTGCGGTCTGAAACTGGAGGCGCCAGAGAAATTGCCCGGGAATCTGTTCGACAGTTAAATCGGGCACGTTCGTAGTCGTCGCAGAGGTGAGTTTGTATTCGCCTCGTTCATTCCTGCGAACCATGATGGTTCCGTCTGCAATATCGACGTAGGTTTTCCCCCGTGGCCCTTTTCTGATGCCATTCGGGGATTCATGTGCGGCCGGAAGCAATGTCGCCAGATACGGGTCGACGAAGAGAATCGTTGATGGCAGCTCGGCAGCCACTCCAGGCACTGGCAGACGTCCCGTCGCGGATCGGGCGACATACCACGGTGCTTCAAGGCGCCAGCGTGGCTGGCCGTCGATTTTTCTCAGAATAGGCGGCGTTACCCCCGGTGCCGCGGGCCACGGGATCTGGTAGATACCGTCGCTGTTGAGTTCTGCCCGGTAATACCCGCCTTCTTCCAGCTGTGCGTAAATCTGCCCTTCTGGTGTTACATGCAGCCCGTCAACGGATTCGTGCGCCCGTAACAGGTGAGCCTGCAATCCTGGCAGGGAAATCTCTGCCAGCCGGGCGTTGGCTTCGGTAATCAGCGGATCGGTAATGTAGCTCACCACCACATGGGGCTCGGCTACGACGTCGCGGCCTGACGCAGTGGCAATCAACGGGTCGGGCACTCGATTGGGGTCAGGAGATAAAGTGGCAGGATGTCCGTTGTTGCTTGCACGGTCCGTGACGACATCGACATCGACATCGACATCGACTTCGATCACGGGCCTGGTGGTTGTGGATGTGTCGGGCGACACAGGGCGAACGGTGATTTTGCTCGTTTTAATCATGGCAATTGCTCTAAACGGTCCTTCGTCATATCGCCGACTGGCTCGATTGATTTCTCATCGATCCCTGATGATAAAAAGCGTGATTTGCCCCAACGCATCGGTCTGGATTCCACCGAGCAGATAGCTGATCCGGTTTTCCTGCCGGTAAGCAGCGAGAGGCTTTTGTCCACTGATCGGGGTTTGCAATAACGCTCCATTCAGTTCGGCACCCTCTGCGCTAAATCGCGGCAGTCTGCCGTTGACGAGAGCTGGCAGTTTGAGCACAAACACATGATCGATTTTCTCGCGATGAAACACTAACGCGTCGCCATCGAGCCTCTGCTCCGTCGAAGTCATGACGTAACCGTCATCGTTCAGAAGCTGGCTGAACAGTCTTCGCAGGTGGGCCGCAGTCGGCTTGCTGGCGTAGTCGTTCCAGTGCCTGGGGAAGCGGCCCGGATCAAAATCCAGGCGCATCAGACCTTCACCGAGCGCTAAGGGAATCGCCAGGGTATCCGCCGTTTCGGGCTGGCTGCGTAACATCAACAGTGGGTCAGCCAGTTCTCGATGTGGCGCCTTGCGCAGCCCCCTGTTTTCCCAAAAGCGAAACACCTGATTGAGCATTGCCAACCCCGGGCCGATGATGATCTCGGAGCGGTTCGCTTGATTGAACATGGCCCGGGCAAGTGAACTGACCGATAGATCCGACAGGTATTTGAAGGTTCTGGAAATGTACTGCGTGATCGGCATTTCAAACGGAACGACGTCGTCCAGTACCGTCCAGTGTTCGGATCGTTTAACGGCGAATTTTGGCTGCAGCGACGGGTTATCCCGCAGCATGAATTCGAAGGCGTCATACAGGGCCGGTGAAAACAAGGGATGTTGCAGATACACCAGATGCGGGTCCGGTCCCAGTTGCTGTTGCACGATTCGGTAAAACTGTCCGTCTATTTCAATGTGCTGACCCAACTGCGGCCGGATACTGCGCCCCCAGTTTCGCCACAAGCCGAAACTCAGGTTGATCGCCTCGGGATTGGCTGACAGCAAGCTTTCGGTCAGCGCATGCGTGGTATCTGCCCCTTCGTCCACATGAGGGCGTTTGCTGGGGCCTGCCGTGGCTTCTGGCATTTCGGTCGCGACGACACCCGCTTCCCCGGTGGAACTCTGCGAGTCAGGTTGGTCGTCAGCAAACTTGCGTCGCCACAGTCGGGTTCCGGGAATCTGTTCGAACAGCAACTTGGACGAGTTGCGTGTCGTCGCAGAGGTTTGCTCATACTGACCGTCGGCGTTTTTACGCACCCTGACGGTGCCATGCGCGGTGTCGATGTAGGTCTTGCGGTGCTTGTCGTAGCGGATTCCTTCGGCGGTATACAGGGGCGAAGAGAGCAGGGCGGCGTCATCGGGGGCCAGGTACATTGGCTGTTCGACAGCGGGCCCTTCAGCGCCCGCATTTCGCCTGTCGCTCTCTGAGTGTTGCGTCATCCAGGCCGGTCGTTCGAAAGTCCACAGGGGTTGGCGTTCTGCTTTGACCAGAAAGGGTCCAGGCAGGTGCGGAGCGAACGGGAAAGGAATCTGGTAGCGACCATCGCGCTGAAGTTCGACCAACAGGTGCCCTTCATGCTCGACATGGGCATATAGCTTGCCGTCAGGGCTGATGAACAGTCCGCTTTCGGCATCCATACGCTGCAGCAGATGTACTTGATCGGCAGGCCAGGTGATTGAGCGCAGAGCGGCTGCGACTGACAGTGGCGAAGGCGCTGGTATTTCGTTGACGTGCACTGACGGTTGCCGCGCAGGTGTGTCTGGCAAACCTGTGGAGGATTGTGTGGTGATCAGGCTTTCGCCCGAGAGTCTGTGGGAGGTGCTCCCGGTGTTCGGACGGATATCGGGCGCAGTAATCCCTGCCACACGCTTCGGTGGTTTGACCATTGATTTAATCTCGCTGTGTGAAATGAGCGGTTGTTCAGATTGAGGGTTGCCCACAGGCACTTGCGGACAACTCGCTGAAAAGCCAGTTGGCGCAGTCAACCTTCTCTGACAATGAACAGGGTCGAGCTATCGGGGGATATCTGCTCTTTGCCGCCCAGCAGATAAATCACTTCGTATTTTTGCAAATGCTCGGCCAGCGCCTGTTTATCCTTTGCACTGAGTGTGCTCAGGAAAAGCGGTTGGGAAAGTTCGGAACCAACGGCGGTATAACGAGGAACAGGTCCTTGCGTAGCAGGGGACAACCTCAACACGAACACAGCGGCGATGCCGTCGCGGTGAAAGATCATGACGTCTTCGCCACTCGGATGCGGATGTCTTTTCGGATTGATGCTGTAGCCGCTGAGCCCAAGGAACCTTTCGAACAAGTCGCGTGTGCTTGAAGGGTTCGGCATGATATCCGGTTGTTGGACGTCGAAGTCCAGGCGCTGCAATCGGTTCGAGGAGTACGCCGGCAAGGAGAGTGTTCCGCCGGCATATTGGGCATGGTGCTGGGCGGGCAATGTGGGTAGCAGCATCAGCGGGTCGGAAAGAACGCGCTGGGGCGAGGTGTTGTTGATTCTGTCTGTCCAGTGCCGAAACGTCTGCGTCATTACCGACAGCCCAGCGGCATCAATCCCTTGATGTGTAGACACACGATCAAACACGGCTCTGGCGAGGTTATTTGCCGAATGTTCAGACAGGTGGCTCATGGCCCGGGATGCATATTGCGTAGGCGACATTTCAAACGGCAGTTGATTATCCACCACCCTCCATTGGCCATCGCGTTTAAGCACCCATTTCGGCTGCTTCGAGGGTTCATGGCGCAGCATGTTTTCGAACCCGTCAAAATCCTCAGGTTTAAACCCCGGGTGTTGCAGATAAACCAGTTCGGTATCGGCGCGTAAAACCTGCTTCACCGTCGGATAGTGCAGTCCATCTATCTCGATCGACTCACCCGTTTGCGGTTTCGTGGTTTTCCCCCAGTTCTTCCACTGTGCCGTGGACAAATCCAGCGCAGGTGACCGTTGGACCGACAGGCGTCTGACCAGCGTGCCTGCATTCGATGTCACGTCGACTTCTTCGGACAGGTGTGGGCGCTTGCTCGGACCGGGCGTGGCATCGGTCGTTTCAGTGGACGCTGCATCGGTTGCGGCTCGATGGCCTTGTCGAGGCCCGTCAATTTCACGCCAGAGCTTAGAGCCTGGAATCTGTTCAACCCTTTTACCCGTCGGCGTCGATTCTCCGGCATACGTCTGCCTCCAGCCGTCCGGGGTACTGCCCAGCATGATCATGCCGCCTTGCATTTCGACATACACTTTATTGTGCTTGTCGTACCGAATTCCCTCTTTGGTGTCTGGCTGCAACTTCAGCCGGTTTGCCGATTCGGCGTTGATAAAGACCGGGTGTTGCACTCGCCCGCTTGTGGAGCTGCTTGCGACCGCAGCCTGCTGGTTTTCGCTGTAGTGAAGGGCTACCCAATTTGCGACATTTGATGGGCCAGCACCCTCAGGGAAGTGGTGAACGATGACCGAGGGGCGCTCGGCGACGGGAGCCGGAAGGTGGTGGATGGTGATAGTGGGGCGGTGTTCGGGCAACGCCCCAAAGGCGCTTGAAGAAGACGAACCGGCTGCGGCAGGCAGGCTAGCAGTGCCTGGAACAGGATGAACGATTTCGCCGGTAGTGGCCCCTCGAGGATTGCCTGAATGTTCGGTGGGTGTCCCGGACGAATCGGCTGGAAGCGTGCGCGGAACTTTCTTGGGTGGCTTGGCCATTGGGTGACTCCTTGGAATTGCTGATCCGGTCGTTTGCATAGAGGCAGATGATCAGGTCGACGCGGTGAAGCTCTCTGACCACTGACTGTGGAGGGGGCATGTTCGTGAAAAAATCTCCCGGATGTGCGGTACATATGTATTGCTCTGCCAGCAAGTACCGCACGATGTTGCACAATCTTCCAAGTGTGAAAAAACGCTCGCCGGCGCACGGCCGACGAGCGTTTTTTATCGTTCCTCAGCGCTCTCTGATGATGAATACCGAGTCCGGAGTCGACTCGACCTTCAAGACGCCACCGATCAGCCATACCACTTTGTTTTGTGCCGTTGCGGTGGTCAGGGCGAGAAACGCATCGTTGCCAATCCTCGCCGGCAACCCCGGGTCTGCCAGTTCATTCCCCGGGGTGTGCGACAGGCCGACATGTTCTACCGAGCCCAATTTCAGAAAGTAAACCTGATCATGGGTGGCATGCCTGAACACCAGCGTTGGCATGTGATGTTCGTGTGTCAGTGGAAAAACGTCGTAGCCGCTGCGAATCAGCAAGGCACCGAGCAGGCGTCTGAGGTTCAGGTCTGTGGGGTACGTTTTATAGTGGCCCCACTCGATGGGAAACCGCTGTGGATCGAAGGTGAGCCGTTGCAGTTCGCTGTCCACCTGGGAGGGCATCGGAATAAGCTTTTTTCTTCCGGCATCGATGGATGGCGCCACCGCCAGCATATTGAGCGGGTCGGCGTACGCCGGTGCGGTGGGAAACGGCTTCTGCTTCCACTGATGCAGGACAGCCTGAATATTGACCAGGCCGGTGCCGGTAATGACGGCGGAGTTGTCTGCCAGTTCGTAGAGTCTTCTCGCAACAGCCCATGAGGTCGGCGCAGAAAAGTCGGGAAACGCACTGGCCACCGACTGCGCTAAAGGCTCCTCGAAAAAGCGTTTGCCGGGGTGTACTTCTCCCGGATCGTTACCGATGCGAAAGGTGGCAACAGGTTGCAGTGACGGTGCTGTGCGCAGCATCGTTTCAAAGGCAACGAAGCCGGCCGGGGCAAAGTCAGGGTGCTGCACAAAATAGACTTTTGGTGAGCGGTTGGAGCCAATCGGCACGATCGGATAATGAAACCAGCCAAGCTGCACCGACTCGACCACTGGCGGCTTGTTCAAATGCCCCCACGGTAACCAGAAGAACGGTGTCTGTTCGGTCGGGACGGTGGCGTCGAGAGTGGCCGCTGGAAATGGCTCGGGTGGCCTGGACGTATCAAGGCGTGGACGTTTGCTGGGGCCGGGTACTTGCTCGTCCGGTTCCGCGGCGGGCCGGGACTGACCCGCAACAGGGCTGTCAGCGGCCTGTGCTGTTTGAACCCTTTGGCGCCAGAGTAGCGTGCCGGGCATCTGTTCAAACGTCAGATTGAGCGAGTCTCTGCTGGTCGCTGAGGCATATCGGTATTCACCCTGTTGGTTTTTACGCACCATCACCGTGCCTTCTGCCGTATCGACGAAGGTTTGCTTGAGCTTGTTGTAACGGATCCCCTCCGATGAAAGTTCCGCTCGGGTCAGGGTGTTTGCATCCTCCGGCGACAGGTAGGCGAGGGGCTGCGCTGTGACAGGCGTCTCGGATCGGGTCCGCATGGGTTGCCAGCCGGGGCGCTGAATGTGCCAACTGGTCAGGCCTTCAGACCTCGTTACCACCGGTCCCGGCACACCGGGTGCAAAGGTCAGCGGCACGTAATAGTTGCCTCGCCGATCCTGTTCGACGACGAACCGGCCTTCGTTGCCGAGTTGGGCGTAGGTTCGTTGATCCGGTCCGGTGAACAGTCCGGGGGTTTCTGCGACCGGTGTCAGCTCATTCAAACGGTTCTGTGGCCAGGCTATCGCACTGCGTGCGGAGCTGTAGGTGTCGCTACCGAGGCCCGGCATTTCGCTGACGGTAACAGCCGGCGGCCGTGTGACTGAGGTCCCGGACGCCGTAGATCCAGTGGTCGAATCGATGCCAGACATCGGGGTGTCGGGCAAGTGAATACTGTGAGGAGCGCCTGAGCCTGCTTGCACAGGTCTTGTTGTAACTGTTGTATCGGCGGCGGCTGCTGTCACAGAAACTTTCTTGGGGGGCTTGGCCATACTCAATTACTCATGGAGGGGTGATATCGAGCGCAAAAAGCGTCTCGTCGCATTGTTCAGGCGCACTCGTCGACATCCCGCAGGGCCGTGGCCGGGAACGAGATGAAGAAGTCGGGTTACTTCAATTTCGGAGTGCGCGAGGGGAATGGGGCTTGGCTGATGGAGGCAGGTTACGCAGGAGGAACTTTGAGCAAGGTAATCAGGGGGGCCTGATGGGTACAACGATTGACGACCCGAAGTTCTGAAAACTCAACGCGGGACTTGTCGCTGCGCAGGATCCAGCTGTAAGCGGAAAAACTGTAACTGAACGCTCCCGGCCAGTTGTCGGCAAAGATGATATTGCGCACTTTGACCTCTTGATTGGCCATCGACGCAAAAGCGTCAGGCAAGGCTTTTGTCGAGTCAGGCTCTTCAAAGAACCGCGCATCAAGCCCATCCAGATAGATCCGGTCAAAGGAAAGATCCACTACATGGACAATGCCATGTTCGGAAATAACGCGTACCTGATCGATCAGGTCTTCTTCGTTTTCGTAAACCGGTAGATGAACAATGCAGGAGCCGATGAGTAACTGATTGTTTTCCAGTTTGACCTCGACCTTGCCGAGCTTGGTCGCATCGAGTTCCCAGGTCGATGAGTAAGGCAGTCTTGTCACAGCGTTCGCCAACGCACCGGGGGTCGTGAGTTTCAAGGTCATATTGGCAACCAGATGGACCAGGTAGGTGGCACCTTCACCTTCCAGGCTTTCCATCGCGGTCCGAATGGCTCTGGACTCGATGCTGGCGCAAGCATTCAGTGCATTGAGCTTGTACGCCTCGTTTGACGGCAACTCATAGGCGAATTGCTTCTGTCGAAATTTCAAGGGCAAGCGAAGTGGTGTTGTCCAGTGCTTGAAGGAATGCATCTCGTAATTGTCGTCGGCCGGAGCCACGTCTGTTTCAGGTGTAAGCCCGGCATTAAGAGCGACGCCGTCATTGAAAATCAGCAAATATTTATGACTTGGGCGAACAGCCATGGTCCGCAGGATCTTGATCATGTTCTTTGGATCAGAACCGCCACGCGCCCAGGAAAAGTGTTTTAGCGTCACGATCTTTTCGCCAAAGTGATAGGTCAGATCACAGCCGGCTATCAGATCTTCACGTTTTTCGGACTGCCTTGCACTAAAGTGCGCTTCAACTTTGCTCAATTCGTCGCTGGCGTAATCCAGGTAAACGAAGGTGACGACGTCGGGACGATCGGCTGAATAGAATGTGACACTTTGCTCGGAGCGCGGAATGTAATAACGCGCTTCATGCTGGTGCTTTGTCCAGCATTCGGAGTTGTAAACAATCAGCGGTTTCGCGGGTTGCCCGTGTTTAATGATGTCGACTTCGATATCGATATTTTTGCCGCTTTCGATTGTTTCAGGCAGATCAGGTTTCAGCTGATAACGGTCCTTGGTCAAAAAGACCAGTTTGCCGTTTTTCAGTCGGGTTTCTTTCTCGTCTGTTTCATAGATGTCGTGGATGACGACGACGCTTTTTGGCTTGTCGTGAAAGTAGAATCCGGAGGTAATGATCAGCGAATTCTTTTCGATTACCCAACTTTCAATGAGATCGATCGGCCAGTTCAATTCAATGGTACTTTGCTGTTTACCATCCTCGAAGATGCACACACGACCTTCCAGGTGGTCGATGAAATACTCGTCGATACCTTCTTCACCCGAGGCTGTTGCACTTTTATGCAACAACTGTATCTGGTCGTTCCCAGCCCCCGCTTTTATGACGTCCTGGCCGCGAGACTTGATAATGTTGCGCTCATGGGTGCCTGTCACTACGTTCGCCGCGCCGCTCAGGGTTTCAACGTTTTCGATATTTTCCAAAAGACTGTGAAATTTATAAGTCGCGCCGTCCTCTGCATCGGGATTCGGAGTTCTTACCTGCAGTGTGCCTGCGCTTAAATCGATGTCATATCCTTTCGGCGTCTGGTGAACACCGTTCAGAGACAGGGTGTCGTTACCGGCGCCCCCCTTCACCTTCGAATAGGTTGATACTTCGATGTTTTTCTTGATCAGATCGGCGGCAGCCTCGAACACGAAGTGATCGTTTTTTTCACCACCTGTCAGGTCTTTGATCCCCGAGCCATAGTGGAAAATATTCGGTTTTTTTATCACTCCTTTGATCGAATCACGACCGTCACCCAAGTACCACAAGGTATTTTTGTTTTCCCCGGCAACGCCTACTACTGCGCCGGGCATATCCTTGGTAACGCCGTCGCTAGCATCAATAGTGTCGTCACCACCGCGTATTACGGGTACGTTTTCCGTTTGCCAAGAGTCTATTTTCGTCCACCAGTTGCGCTTCCAGACTTGCGTGGGAACGAGATCAACTTCAAACGAGCCATTGACGACGGCTTCGGTGGAATCCTTTAGCTGAACGTCGAGCAATCTGCGAGCATTGCGTTTTAGCTGTTCCGTGTGCTGGATCAGGGTTCTTGCCTGGTTGTAGCGGTCCTTGACGCCTTGCTCGACGTCCCACATGCAGAATGAAAGGAAGCCCGAGCGCCACCGCTCACCCAAGGTCAGTTCAATGTAGTCATCAATGTCATCGACAATGCGCACCGCGCCATACACCTGTGATCCGATTGCCAGAAACGCACCGAACAAAAGGCCCGCCGGACCCACAAAAGACAATCCTGCCATTGCCGCTGTACCGAGGATAACGGTCATGGCCGCGCTGGTGATGCTCAACCCGGCGCTGATGTAATGATCCATGGCTTCTTTGCCGGTGGCATTGCTTGCGGCCTTCAGGGAGTTGACGGTGGTGTACACATCAAATGGCAAAGTCAGCGCCCCGCCAATCAAGCCACCGGATCGACTCAACCTCAGCGCAAACCTGGTTTTGGCGAAATCCTTGAAAGCATTTTTTCCGGCCGCCAGCATCTCGTTGGCAATCTTGCTGACGCCAACGTCAACGGCGATGGAGCCAATTTCCGAGGCAACACCTGTGGCGTTGATTACAACCTCTTTGGTATCGCCGGATTTCATCGCAACCAATATTCCGCGCAATCCCGTGTATATCCCGAATGCCTGGAGTCCGACACTGGAGCCGACTGTCAAGTGGGCCTTTACCGAGGCGACCCAGCGCCGAGTATTGTTTGGTAGTTGCGTGTGCTGCAAATCCAGCTTCTGCGCAGAGCTCAGAAGCTTCTCGATTTTGCTGCGGTAGTTTCCAGGATCAACCTCGATTGATGATGTTTCTCGGGTTATGTTTGGGGCGGTTATCGGGCGGTGGCTGGCCATGTCGAACAGCAAAGAAGGCAATAGATAAATATCGTAACCCGTCGCGGACTTCATATGATGTGCGATATCGCTGGCGCTGAATTGTAACGAGTTGATGAATGAGCGCTTGGGAATGCGGAAGAATGTGTTTGTGCCGTTCAGCGGGTGCCCGTCAATTGTCGCACCCAAGGCGTCGAGGGATACCCGTGTTATCGATATCTCGCCAATTTGTATTGGCCCGAACACCGAGTCGTTAGTTCTTAACTGTTCGATTTTTCGCTTTTGAGGCTGGTCCAGTGGCTTGTCGGAATTGCTGTTGATATCGATGGTTGAATCAGTATGTTTGTTCGACTCGGCGTGCATATCGGTAATGACGACTGCATCACTGTCTATTAAAGCTTCGCTTATCAGGGTGGCCATTTGAACTTCCTTGTTCTGGCGGGTGGGAAAAGCAGGCCGAGATAGTACGGGGGACGTACGAGGAATGTATATAAACGGGTTGTTGCGGTGTATTGCATATCAAAGGCATGCAATTACTGTCGGGAGAATCTGTAGTGCGCGATGCCGATCGGTCGTGGAGAACACCAGCCAGACTCGGAACTTTCAAGTCTGGCTGGCTGCAGCCAAGTAACAATCAGCCAAACAACCATTCAAATGCCTCAGTGACTGCTGAGTAACGATGCTGCCCCAGCGCCGCCGAACAAACCGGCGCTGATCCGGTTAAACCAGCTCTGTCCTTTGCCGCTGCGCAGATAACGCGCGGCACCGTGGGCGCCCAGACCGTAGGCCAGTTTGCACAGCAGATCCAGC
Organism: Pseudomonas sp. P108; assembly: GCF_032613195.1. Classification (NCBI taxonomy): domain Bacteria; kingdom Pseudomonadati; phylum Pseudomonadota; class Gammaproteobacteria; order Pseudomonadales; family Pseudomonadaceae; genus Pseudomonas; species Pseudomonas sp. P108. The sequence continues at coordinate 2,055,574 of NZ_CP126691.1, forward strand.
AGGGTCCAGGTTACGATCATCACCAGCAGTTGTGGCAGGAATGGTTGCTCGGCACTGAGAAACTGCGGCAGAAACGCGGCGAAGAACAGGATGTCTTTGGGGTTGCTGGCACCGAGCACGAAAGCGCGTCCGAACAACGCGCGAAAACGTGGCACAGGCGCGGCTTGCGGCACGTCAGCGCCGACTGCTGGCTGACGCGATTGTTGCCAGCTCTGCCAGGCGAGGTAGAACAGATACAGTGCGCCGACGATTTTCAGCACGCTGAAGAGTTGCTCCGAGGCCAGCAGCAATGCGCCAAGGCCCAATGCCGATGCACTGAGCAGACAGATCGAAGCCGTCACGCCGCCGAGAAATGCCGGGTAGGAACGACGCAAACCGTAATTCAGACTGTTGCTGATCATCAGCAACGACAGTGGCCCCGGAATCAGGATCACCACCAATGCAGCACCGCTGAACAGCAGCCAGGTTTCCAGACTCATCACTTTGCTCCTTTCTATTGTTATCAAGATGCACAAAAGCCCCACCCGCAAAGGTGAGGCTGTTTGGAAACCTGAACCGCGTAGCGCTTACAGGAAAATGAACTTGGCGATGAAGATCGCGCAGAGCACCCACAGGCTGACGGAGATTTCCTTGTACTTGCCGGTACCGGCCTTCAACGCCACGTAGGTGATGAAGCCCAGCGCAATGCCGTCGGCGACCGAGAAGGTCAGCGGCATCATGATTGCGGTCACGATGGCCGGGATCGCATCAGTGGCTTCGTCCCATTCGATGTGGGCCATGCCGCCCATCATCAGCATCGCAACGTAGATCAGTGCACCGGCGGTGGCGTAAGCGGGAATCATGCCGGCCAGCGGTGCGAAAAACATCGCCGCTATAAATAGCACACCTACAGTGACGGCGGTAAGACCAGTCCGACCACCAGCGGCCACGCCGGCAGCACTTTCCACATAGCTGGTGACTGGAGGCACACCGACCACGGCGCCGAAAACGCTGGAGGCACTGTCGGCTTTCATGGCGCGGGAGAGGTTTTCGATACGGCCGTCAGCGTTGACCAGATTGGCGCGCTGGGCCACGCCCATCAGGGTGCCGGCGGTGTCGAACATGTGCACAAAGAGGAAGGCCAGCACCACGCTGATCATGCTGACGTTGAACACGCCGGCGACGTTCATGGCCATGAAGGTCGGCGCCAGACTCGGCGGCGTCGACATGATCCCTTCGTAGTGCACGATGCCCAGGCCCCAACCGGCGAGGGTCACGGTGATGATGCTGATGAGGATCGCGCCGAATACACGGTGATAGCTGAGGATTGCAATCATCAGGAAGCAGATGGCCGCTAGCAGCGGGCCGGGTTCACGCAGGGAGCCGAGTTTGATCAGCGTCGCCGGACTGTCGACGACGATGCCTGCGGTTTTCAGACCGATCAGGCCGAGGAACAGACCGACACCGGCGCCCATCGCAAAACGCAGACTGACTGGAATACTGTTGAGCAGCCACTCGCGAATCCGCGAGAAGGTCAGGATCATGAACAACACGCCCGAGACAAACACCGCACCGAGCGCGGTTTCCCAGTTGTACCCCATGGTGCCGACCACGGTGTAGGTGAAGAACGCGTTGAGGCCCATGCCCGGCGCCAAACCCACCGGCCAGTTGGCGTAGAGGCCCATCAACAGGCAGCCCAATGCAGCGGCGATACAGGTGGCGACGAAGGCTGCACCGTGATCGATCCCGGCATCGGCCATGATGTTCGGGTTGACGAAGATGATGTAGGCCATGGTAATGAAGGTTGTCAGACCGGCAATCAGCTCGGTCTTCACCGTGGTGCCATGCAAGCTGAGTTTAAACAGACGTTCCAGCAAGCCACTGCGTAATGGTGGCGAGAGATCCAGCGGCGATGCTTCGGATTTGCGGCTTTCCACAGCGAGTACTCCTCAAGAGTTTTATTGTTATTTCCAGGGCCGGACCCATGAGGGGTGGCAGCGGCCCTTTGAGGCATACGCGAATTTGTTGACCATGCGGTCAGGAACTCGCACGCTGTGGATTATGCTTTTGTGTACAAATAAAGCAAATATTGTTTTTGGTTTTGTTTACGAAAGTTCCGTCGATAGCGATATATCGCCTGTACTGGCCCCTTCGCGAGCAAACTCGCTCCCACATTTGAAATGCGTTCCCCTGTGGGAGCGAGCTTGCTCGCGAAGAGGCAGTCCCATTCAATCGAGAGCCGTCTGACTTTTCCCCAATGCCAGATTCACCGCCAACCAGCCATTCACCGCCGCCTCCCCAGCCTCGGCGAACACCCGCTCCAGCAACTTCACCTGCTCACGCCGCAAAGCCTGCTCAAACTTCGCGCCTTCTGCCGTCAACTCCAGCAGGCGCTTACGCTTGTCGGCCTCGGACGCCACGCTGTCCACCAAATGCATTTCCTGCAACTGCCGCAACGGCATGTTCAGCGCCTGCTTGCTCACACCGAGCAATGCCAACAACTCCTTCACGCTCAAGTTCGGATACCGCGCGATGAAAAACACAATGCGTTGATGCACTCGGGAGAGGCCGCGCCGCTCGAGCATTTCATCAGCCTTGGCGGTGAACGCCTGATAGCCGAAGAAAAAAGCTTCCATCGCCTGTTGCTGACTGGAGGGGTTTTTAAGGTCAAGCATGTTGACGTACTCGCTCAAGCTGTCGTAATTTCAGTCAACCAGTTTGACTCATATTTCACACGCCTCGCTACCGGTGACTTCCATGGCTTTTTCCGAACGTGTCTCGCGCCTTAAAAGTTCTTTGATTCGTGAAATCCTTGCCGCCGCCCAGCGCCCGGAAGTCATGTCGTTTGCGGGCGGCTTGCCCGCCGAAGCCATGTTGCCGAAGGTCGAGTGGGCCGACATGCCGCTGTCGCTCGGCCAATATGGCATGAGCGAAGGCGAGCCGGCGTTGCGTGAAGCGTTGGCGGCGGAGGCGAGGGCGCTTGGGCTGGAATGTCAGGCGAGTCAGGTTCTGGTGGTCAGTGGGTCCCAGCAAACCCTTGATCTGGCGGCCAAGCTGTATATCGACAAGGGCACGGAGATTTTGCTGGAAGCGCCGACCTATCTCGCCGCGCTGCAAATCTTTCAGTTGTTCGGTGCTGATTGCCTGACCGTGCCGCAAGAGTCCGACGGCCCCAACCTCGCGCAATTGCGCGAGCGTCTGGAGCAACATCGTCCGGCGTTCATCTACTTGATCCCGACCTTCCAGAACCCGTCAGCCGTGCGCTACAGCGAAGCCAAGCGCGCAGCGGTCGCGGCATTGCTCGATGAATTCGGCGTCACCCTGATCGAAGACGAACCCTACCGCGAACTGACTTTCGATGGCGGCAGCGCCAAACCGATTGCCGGTCGACTGAAAAAATCCAGCTGGATCTACACCGGTACCGTATCGAAAACCCTGCTGCCGGGTCTGCGCGTTGGCTATCTGATCGCCAGTCCCGATCTGTTTCCGCACTTGCTCAAACTCAAGCAATCGGCGGATCTGCACACCAATCGCATCGGTCAATGGCAGGCGTTGCAGTGGATCGGTAATGACAAGTATCAGCAGCATTTGAGTGAGTTGCGCGGTTTCTATCGGCAGCGGCGCGATGCCTTTCAAACAGCACTGGAAAGGCATTTTGCTGATCTGGCCGATTGGAACACGCCACAGGGCGGGCTGTTTTTCTGGCTGACGTTGAAGCAGCCGCTGGATACGCGAACGTTGCTCAACGAGGCGTTGGCCAATGATGTGGCGTTTATGCCGGGGGAGCCGTTCTTTCCAGAACCGGATAACCATCATGGGCACTTGCGCTTGAATTTCAGCCACATTGATCCGTCGCGGCTGGATGAAGGATTGAAGCGATTGGCGGCGGTGGTGCGTCAGGCGCAGCTGGATAAGGCTGCCTGAAAACAAATAAACCGGCTCACACGCCGGTTTATTTTTGACTGGTATTCGTGGTGACTGAGAGGGCCTCTTCGCGAGCAGGCTCGCTCCCACAGTGGAAATGCATTCCAAAGGTGGGAAGGGGCCATCAGCCCCAATACAGAAACATCAGACCGCCGCGAAGCGCTTATCCAGATAATCAATGATCACCTTGGACTCATACATCCAGGTCGTCTGCCCGTTCTCTTCAATCCGCAGGCAAGGCACCTTGATCCGGCCGCCCTGATCCAGCAGGGCCTGACGATCCTGTTCATTGTTCTTCGCATCCTTCAGCGTCACCGGCACATTCAAACGACGCAAGGTGCGGCGGGTTTTCACGCAGAACGGGCAGGCGTGGAACTGATACAAGGTCAGGTCTTTTGCAGCTGCATCCACCTGAGCCTGAGCAGCGGCGGGGCGCTTTTTCTTGCCCGGACGGGTGATGAAGTCGATGAAGATAACCAGTTGGCCGAGGCCGACACGAAGCGCTTTGACGAACACGTTGAAGCCTCACGGTGCATATTGAGAAAGGCGCGCAGCTTACCCGATTTTTCACGGACGAAAAAAAACCGGCGATGAATGCCGGTTTTCTTCGTGCCGCAAATTACTTGATGAGGCTGAGGAATTCGCTGCGGGTCGCTGCGTTTTCACGGAACTCACCGAGCATCACCGAGGTGATCATCGACGAATTCTGCTTCTCGACACCGCGCATCATCATGCACATGTGCTTGGCCTCGATCACCACGGCAACGCCCAGCGCGCCGGTGACTTGTTGCACTGCATCGGCGATCTGACGGCTGAGGTTTTCCTGAATCTGCAGGCGGCGGGCGTACATGTCGACGATCCGCGCGACCTTCGACAGGCCCAGCACTTTGCCGCTCGGGATGTACGCAACGTGCGCCTTGCCGATGAACGGCAGCAGGTGGTGTTCGCACAACGAGTACAACTCGATGTCCTTGACCAGCACCATTTCGCTGTTGTCGGAGCTGAACAGGGCACCGTTGGTAACCTCTTCGAGCGTCTGTTCATAACCGCGGCAGAGGTACTGCATGGCTTTGGCGGCACGCTTTGGCGTGTCGAGCAGGCCCTCGCGGGACACGTCCTCGCCCAATTGGCCGAGAATCGCGGTGTAATTCTGTTCCAGGGACATGAAACTACCTGTGGGGATTTTCGCAAAGGGCAAGGGTACGGTGGCGGACACAACCCTGCAAGTTCGGTGTAACGCGATTATTCGTCGCGGCCTTCCATCATGGTGCGTTTGAGCATCACGTAAACCGCGCCGGCACCACCGTGTTTCGCCTGGCATGAGCAGAAACCCAGCACTTGGGCATGCTGGCGCAACCAGGTGTTGACGTGGCTTTTGATCATCGGCCGCTTGCCGTCCAGGCGCACGGCCTTGCCGTGGGTGACGCGTACGCAGCGGATTTCGAATTTGGTCGCTTCGGCGAGAAACGCCCAGAGGGTTTCGCGGGCCTTTTCCACGCTCATGCCGTGCAGGTCGAGGCTGCCTTCGAACGGAATCTGGCCGACCTTGAGCTTGCGCATCTGACTTTCCTGCACGCCGTCGCGGGCCCACATCAACTCGTCTTCCGGGCCGACGTCTATCACGAATTGATCGGACAGACCATCCACGGTAGCGGTGTCGGTGCGCACGGTGGCGGACTGGCGCAGCTTGGCAATTTGCGCGCGGTCAGCCTTGGGTTTGCCGGTGTCGGCGCGGTCGTGCTTGATCGGCTTGACGCCTTGGATCGCACTTTTGAACAGGGAAAAATCGTCGTCTTGCATGTCAGCCTCCGCGAAGGGCGGCCAGTTTACCCAAGTCGAAACAAAACGGCCCGGCAAAAAGCCAGGCCGGTGAGTCAGTCGTGTTTTTTCATCAGGTGCGGGGACATGTTCAGTTCCCGCGATTGCCGTGCGCGACGGCGGCAGCGGCGCCACAGGGCGACACCGAAATACAGAAACAGCAAGCCGACCGCCAGAATGATCGCCGAGCCCATCGGCGTAGCGTTCAAGTCACCGAGTGCCGGTGGGCGCCCGAGCAGGCTGGCCGCCCCGGCCATCGCCAGCAGCACGCCGAACGTCGCCAGAATGGCCGCGATCGCCGCGCCGAATCGAAATCGCCAGTTGCTTTGGCCTTTGGGCCGCAAGCGGCGTGCGTCAAATCCATCGGATAACTTCATTCCGACCTTCCTCAATGGGTATCGGCCCTTCGACCGGGAGTTGACCGGGTTGTTCCTGAGGCTATGGCATTTGCGGCAAATGAGAGGGATTTGCGGATGAGCGGCGTGCTGAGCCGCTCATCAGAGCAGATCAGATCAGGTCTTGAGTCAGTGCGAGGGTGGCGAAGTTATCCGCCATGATCGCCATTTCAGCTTCCTGCACGACTGCGGCGCTGAGCACGCGGCCCTTGAACGGCAAGTCGCGGGTGGCGCAGGCGTCTTCTACCAACGTACAACGGAAGCCCAGATTTTTAGCCGCGCGCACCGTGGTGCTGACGCTGGAGTGGCTCATGAAACCGCAGACGATCAAGTCCAGCGAGCCAAGGTTTTGCAAACGATCGAGCAACTCGGTGCCATGGAACGCGCTCGGCAGCAGTTTGCCGATAATGGTTTCATCACCTTGTGGCTCCAGGCCCGGGATGAACTCGCCGCGCTCGCCCTGCGGGTCGAACAGGCCACCGACGGTGCCGAGATGACGCACGTGCACGATCGGCCGACCGGCTGCACGGGCTGCGGCAACCACTTGTTTGATGTTCGCGACGGCCGCGTCCATGCCGCTCAGGGCCAGCGGGCCACTGAGGTATTCTTTCTGGGCATCGATGATGACCACGGTGGCATGGCTCAGTGTGGCCGCTGCGTAACCGCGACCGCTGAGTTGAAACATCGTTTTTGGAACGGACATTCTGGGGCTCCTTGGGGTGGGGCTTTTGCGACATTGTCCTCTGGCTGAGCGGTTCTGTGAATCGCTACCATCGTAGGCACCGTCGTTACTGGCCTGCAGCCTTGTCAAGTTACACGTTCTGTTCAATAGCTGATGCAAAAAACAGAAAACTCCTACCGTCGGGGCGATGTTTTTCCTGCGTCGTCGTCACGCGTTTTGGCTGGTAGAATCGCCAGTCGTTTTTTCTGGAGTTCTGCCCCGTGATCACTTCCCGACTTCGTACCCTGCGCGACCACATCCGTTGGGCCGTCAGCCGCTTCCATGGGGAGGATCTGTTTTTCGGCCATGGCACCGACAATGCCTGGGACGAAGCCCGGCAACTGGTGCTCGGCGCGTTGCACCTGCCGTGGGAAATCGCCGACAGCTATCTCGATTGCGCGCTGGAAGACGACGAGCTGGTCAACCTGCAACGCCTGCTCAAGCGCCGTATCGAAGAACGCATTCCCACCGCTTACCTGTTGGGTGAAGCGTGGTTCTGCGGCATGTCGTTTATCGTCGATGAGCGTGTGTTGATCCCGCGTTCGCCGATTGGCGAATTGATCGAAAACCACTTCGCCCCGTGGATCGGCACCGAACCTGCGCGCATTCTCGACCTGTGCACCGGCTCCGGTTGCATCGGCATCGCCTGTGCCTACGAGTTCCAGAACGCCGAAGTGGTGCTGGCGGATCTGTCGTTCGAAGCGCTGGAAGTGGCCAACCAGAATATCGAGCGCCATGGCGTTGATGAGCGCGTCTATACCGTTCAGGGTGATGGTTTCGATGGTTTGCCGGGTCAGCGCTTCGACCTGATCGTGTCGAACCCGCCCTACGTGGATGCGGAAGATTTCGCTGACATGCCGGACGAGTATCAGCATGAGCCTGAGCTGGGTCTGGCGTGTGGCGATGATGGTTTGAATCTGGTTCGGCGGATGCTGGCTGAAGCGGCGGATCACCTGACCGAGAAGGGCTTGCTGATTGTCGAAGTGGGCAACAGCCAGGTGCACGTTGACGCGCTGTACCCGGAAGTCGATTTTGCCTGGCTCGAATTCGAGCGTGGTGGGCATGGGGTGTTCATGCTGACGGCGGAACAGTGCCGCGATCATCAGGCCTTGTTCGCTTCCCGCATCTAATCGAGACTGATCGTTCCCACGCTCTGCGTGGGAATGCCTCAATGGACGCTCTGCGTCCGCTGTTGGGACGCTCTGCGTCCCCGGCTGCATTCCCACGCGGAGCGTGGGAACGATCAAGCAGGGTTGGTGTACGACACAAATCCTGTGGGAGCGAGCCTGCTCGCGAATGGCCGCGACGCGGTCTCAAGCCATCAACGGTGCGTAGCAATCCAGATCAACAGCCCCGCCTGAAACACCGCAAACGCCACCAGACACGTAATCGTGAAGCGCAACCCGGCGTCTTCACGCTTGAACTTGCTGACTTTGTCTTCCTGCTTCTTCAGCTTCACTTCCTGCTCGGCCAGATTCTGCTCGGCCTGTTGAAGCATTTGCGCCGCTTCAAGAATCTCGACGATCTGCAGCTTCTCGCTGTTCCAGTCACCGAGCAAATCGCCAACCTGCACTTCCTTGACGCTGCCCTTCAAATGCTGGGCATCGGCGTACACCACATCAAAACCATGCACACGCAGGAAATGATCGCGGCGCAGACGCGTGTCTTCGTTCAGCGCGTCCTTGTTGTTCAAGTCCATGCCGTCGACGGTGTAGGTCGGCCAGCGCTTTTTCGCCCAGTTGATACCTTGCGCGGCCATGTAACGGCCGATGCCACGGTTCATCGGTTCGATCTGCAGGCCGCTGTCCGGGCCGAAGTGCACACGCTTGGTGGTGTGAGCAACCCACACATCCAGCTGATTCTGCTCTTTGCGCACACGCTGACCGGGTAGTTTGATCGCCATGCGCATCAGGCTTTTTTCTTTGCTGCTGCGCTCGGCATAGCCGAACTCGACGAAGCGCAAGGGGCGGCCGCCGGTGTTGCGGTCGGTTTGCAGCGGGGCCAGGCGGAGCATCTTGTGGTGCTCGACGTGGACATCCGCCCACGGCAGCTCGACCGCTGGCGGTGCGTCTTTTTCAGCGGTGGTGTCGGGTGAAGTCTGGGTATCAGTCATAACGGCGAGATCCTGTCCAAGCCCTGCTTGCCGCCAGCCATTGCGCTGGCGACAAAGGCTTATCGGCCGTTTTTTGCAGGACTAGAGGGCAAACAACGGTTAACTGGCGCGAAGTCCGTCAATAAATTCGATGATTTTGCTGCCCAGTTCCGCAGCCAGCGGCAAATTAGGATCCTTGTACGAAGCCAATTGCCGCTTCATATCGTTGTGCACGATGCGCATGACGTGGTTCATGCCTTCGATCACCACCAGATCGGCGTCCGGTTTGACGGCTTTGAGGCGTTTCGCGTCCTCGGTACCGACCTGAATGTCGTTGCTGCCCTGAACAATCAGCGCCGGCATCTTCAGTTGCGCGAAGGCTTTTGCCGGATCCTGACGGAACAGTGAAATCAGATACGGCTGCACACTCGGGCGGAAAATCACCTGCAACGGCTGCGGCACATTGTCATCGGTGTGACCGGCCTTGAGGCTGTCGAGCAGTTCGTTACTGCGCAGCATCAGCGGTGGCGGCAGGCTGCGGGCCAATTGCTCGCGGATCACCTGATCGACCGGTCGGGCACTGCCGGACAGAGAAATCACCGCCGCCGCATCGACTTTCGGCGCAGCGAGGCTGGCAATCAGCGCGCCTTCACTGTGGCCGAGCAGGATCAGTTTGCCGAAACGCGGATCGGCCTTGAGCTTCTGCCCCCATGCCACCGCATCCGCGGCGTAGGCTTCTATCGACAAATTGCGCTCATCCGGCGTCGCCGCCAGGCTCGCGGCCACCCCGCGTTTGTCATAACGCACGCTGGCGATATTGTGTTTAGCCAGCACCCAGGCCAAGCGCTTGAGGCTATCGTTGCGCCCGCCGTCGGGGTTGTTTCCGTCACGGTCTGTAGGACCCGAGCCAGAAATAATCAGGACAACCGGCACCGGGTTGTCAGATTTTGGCAGCAGCAGCGAACCGAAAAGTTCGCCGGTGCCGGTATCCAAAGTAACCGGGCGTTGTAGGACCGTCGCTTGGGCAAAGCCCGTAAAGAGGGTAAGACTCAAGATCAAAACTCGCAGCATCATCACGCCATCATTCGCTAAGGTGCCGGTTGGACTCGCCAGCACCACTAAGGTTCGAGGATGAACTACTCGGTTAGCCTGCGTATACTGGCGCGCATCAAGAATTTGGGTTTGATTTCACGGAGCGTCCTGCATGTCCGGCAATACCTACGGCAAGTTGTTCACTGTCACCACCGCTGGCGAAAGCCATGGTCCGGCGTTGGTCGCCATTGTCGACGGCTGCCCACCGGGCCTGGAGATCTCCCTCGAAGACCTGCAGCGCGACCTCGATCGGCGCAAGCCGGGCACCAGCCGCCACACCACCCAGCGTCAGGAAGCCGACGAAGTCGAAATCCTTTCCGGCGTGTTCGAAGGGCGCACCACCGGTTGCTCGATCGGCCTGCTGATCCGCAACACCGACCAGAAGTCCAAGGACTACTCGGCGATCAAGGATCTGTTCCGCCCGGCCCACGCCGACTACACCTATCACCACAAATACGGTGAGCGCGACTACCGTGGCGGTGGCCGCAGCTCGGCGCGCGAAACCGCGATGCGCGTGGCGGCGGGCGCGATTGCCAAAAAGTATCTGGCCAGCCAAGGCATCGTCATTCGTGGCTACATGAGCCAGCTCGGCCCGATCGAAATCCCGTTCAAGACCTGGGATTCGGTGGAGGAGAATGCCTTCTTCAGCCCCGATCCAGACAAAGTCCCGGAGCTGGAAGCCTACATGGACCAATTGCGCCGCGATCAGGACTCGGTCGGGGCGAAGATCACTGTTGTTGCCGAAGGCGTGATGCCGGGTCTGGGCGAGCCGATTTTCGACCGCCTCGACGCCGAACTGGCCCATGCGCTGATGAGCATCAACGCCGTCAAAGGCGTGGAAGTCGGCGCCGGTTTTGCGTCGGTCGCTCAACGCGGCACCGAGCACCGCGATGAAATGACCCCGGAAGGTTTCCTCAGCAACAACGCGGGCGGCATCCTCGGCGGCATTTCCTCCGGTCAGCCGATCGTTGCGCATCTGGCGTTGAAGCCGACTTCCAGCATCACCACCCCGGGCCGTTCGATCGACATCCACGGCAACCCGGTCGATGTCATCACCAAGGGCCGTCACGACCCGTGCGTTGGCATCCGCGCCACGCCGATTGCCGAAGCGATGATGGCCATCGTGCTGATGGATCACCTGCTGCGTCACCGTGGCCAGAACGCCGATGTGCGCGTGAGCACGCCGGTGCTGGGTCAGCTTTGATGGCAGGCCTTAAAGCCGTCGCGGCATAACCGGCGTGGCGGCGCTTCCTTACTGGCGACTGTCCAGTTTCTACCTGTTCTATTTCGCCTTGCTCGGATCGACAGCGCCGTTTCTGGCGCTGTACTTCGATCACCTCGGCTTCAGTCCGGCGCGGATCGGTGAGCTGGTCGCCATCCCGATGCTGATGCGCTGCGTGGCGCCGAACATCTGGGGCTGGCTCGGCGATTACACTGGCAAACGCTTGGCCATCGTACGCTTTGGCGCGGTGTGCACGCTGCTGACCTTCTCGTTGATTTTTGTCAGCAAGACCTACGCCTGGCTGGCGATGGTCATGGCGCTGCACGCATTCTTCTGGCACGCGGTGCTGCCGCAATTCGAAGTCATCACCCTGGCGCATTTACAGGGGCAGACTTCGCGTTACAGCCAGATTCGCCTGTGGGGCTCGATCGGTTTCATCATCACCGTGGTCGCGCTCGGCCGGTTGTTCGAATGGCTCAGCCTCGATATCTACCCGGCGGCGCTGGTGCTGATCATGGCCGGCATCGTCCTCAGCAGTCTGTGGGTGCCGAATGCGCAACCGCCGCAGGGCAATCGGCCGAACGGCGAGGGCTTTCTCAAACAGCTGCGCAATCCCGGCGTGCTGGCGTTTTACGGTTGCGTGGCGTTGATGCAGATGAGCCACGGCCCGTATTACACCTTTCTGACCCTGCACCTTGAACGACTCGGCTACACACGCGGCACCATCGGCATGCTCTGGGCCGTGGGTGTGGTCGCCGAAGTGCTGATGTTCATGGCGATGAGCCGGATTCTTGCGCGGTTTTCCCTGCGTCGGGTACTGATGGCGAGTTTTCTGCTGGCGGCGCTGCGCTGGTTGCTGCTAGGTTCGTTCGCCGAGTTTCTCTGGGTGCTGTTGTTCGCGCAGATTCTGCACGCAGCAACCTTCGGTAGCTTTCACGCCGCTGCCATCGCGTTCGTGCAACGTAGCTTCGGCGCGCGCCAGCAAGGGCAGGGCCAGGCGCTGTACGCCGCACTGGCCGGCACCGGCGGTGCGCTCGGCGCGTTGTATTCCGGTTACAGCTGGAATGCCCTCGGCGCGACATTGACCTTTAGTATTGCCAGTCTCGCGGCGCTCGCTGCTGCCGTTATCATTGCCACACGTATGCAAGAGGACAGGCCATGAGCCTTACGCGTGAACAACTCGCCCAGCAAATCGTCGATGCCGGGCGCTTTCTTTATGGTCGCGGCTGGTCGCCGGCCACCAGCAGCAATTACTCGACACGCCTGTCGCCGAGCGAAGCGCTGCTGACCGTGTCGGGCAAGCACAAAGGCCAGTTGGGTCTGGACGATGTGCTCGCCACCGACCTGTCGGGCAACAGTCTGGAACCGGGTAAAAAGCCGTCCGCGGAAACCCTGCTGCACACTCAGCTGTATAGCTGGCGGCCGGAGATCGGCGCAGTGCTGCACACCCATTCGGTCAACGCCACGGTGCTGTCGCGCCTGACCCCGCAAGACTTCATCGAGTTCGAAGACTACGAACTGCAGAAAGCCTTCAGCGGCATCTCGACTCACGAATCACGGGTGCGCGTGCCGATTTTCGACAACGATCAGGACATTGCGCGCCTCGCCGCCAAGGTGCAGCCTTGGCTCGACGCCCATCCCGATTGCGTCGGTTATCTGATTCGCGGTCACGGCCTCTACACCTGGGGCGCGCAGATGAGCGATGCGTTGCGGCAGATCGAGGCCTTTGAATTTCTGTTTGAATGCGAGTTGAAAACCCGCAGCGTCATGAACCGCCAAGGCTGACTTCACCAGAAGTAGCCCATTTGCCTGATGAAATGCTGTGCCCGACCGGTCTGCAAGAACCGGACGGCAAGGCCGATACCGAGGAATTGCCCCAATGAGCAGCCTGTCCGTCTATCACGTTTCCAGCCCCGACATTCCGAACAAGGTGCTGACCCATTTCGAAGACATCGCCTCGACCCTGGCCGAGCAGGGCGTGCGCTTCGACCGCTGGCAAGCCGCCGCAAAGATTCAGCCCGGCGCCACCCAGGAAGAAGTGATCAGCGCCTATCAAGAGCAGATCGACCAACTGATGACCGAGCGCGGTTACATCACTGTCGACGTGATCAGCCTGAACAGCGATCACCCGCAAAAAGCCGAATTGCGCGCCAAGTTTCTCGAAGAGCATCGCCATGGCGAAGACGAAGTCAGATTTTTCGTCGCCGGCCGTGGCCTGTTTACCTTGCACATCGACGATTATGTCTACGCCGTACTGTGCGAGAAGAACGATTTGATCTCGGTTCCGGCCGGCACCAAACACTGGTTCGACATGGGCGAGCATCCGCACTTTGTCGCGATCCGTCTGTTCAACAACCCGGAAGGCTGGGTTGCCAACTTCACCGGCGAAGACATCGCCGGCCGCTTCCCGCGTCTGGAGGACTGATTCGATGTCGATCAAAGCCATCGTCACTGACATCGAAGGCACCACCAGCGCGGTGAGTTTCGTCTTCGACGTGCTGTTTCCGTATGCCGCTAAACACCTGCCGGATTTCGTCCGCCAGAACGCCGAACGTGCCGATGTTGCCGAGCAACTCGACGCCGTACGCCGTGACAGCAATGCGCCGCAAGCCGATGTTGAACGGGTTGTTGAAATCCTCTTGAGCTGGATCGAGGAAGATCGCAAAGCCACGCCACTCAAGGCCTTGCAAGGCATGGTCTGGGCCCAGGGTTATCACGCCGGGCAGTTGAAGGGGCATGTTTATCCGGATGCCGTTGAAGCGTTGCGACGCTGGCATGCTGCCGGTTATCAACTGTTTGTGTACTCGTCGGGATCGATTCAGGCGCAGAAGCTGATTTTCGGCTGCTCGGAGGCGGGGGATCTGACACCGCTGTTCAGTGGTTACTTCGACACGACGTCGGGGCCCAAGCGTGAGGCGCAGTCGTACACCAATATCCAGAAAGCCATCGGCGTTCAACCGCAGGAGATCCTGTTCCTCTCGGACATCGTCGAAGAACTCGACGCTGCTCAAGCAGCCGGCCTGCAAACCTGCGGCCTGGCCCGTGAAGGCGGGGAGCTGGGAAGCCACGTCACCGTCGACACCTTCACCGGCATCGAACCCGAAGCCTTCTGATCTCACCGATCTAGTGTGGGAGCGAGCCTGCTCGCGAAAGCGTCCGTTCAGCCAGCATTTTCAGTGGATGACACACCCTATTCGCGAGCAGGCTCGCTCCCACAGGGTTTTGCATCAGGCACAAAAAAACAGGCCGTGAAGCGAAAGCTCCACGGCCTGTTTTGTTTAAAGCGCTTTAAAAATTACAGCGAGTGATACGTCGGCAGGGCAAAACGCTGCTGGCTCTGCAGCATGGCAATTTGCGGCAGTTCACTGGCTTGTTCAGCCAGGTCGCGGCGAATTGCACTGATCGCCCACGACAGTTGGTCGCCGGCATGCAGTTGTTGATAAGTCAGTGCACGCTTAAACACTTTGCCGTCGCTGCTGCGCAGAGTCAGCAGAATCCCGCCATCGGGACGTGGCGCAGTGGTGACGTCGAAGTTGGAGAACAGGGAGGTAAATTTTTCTTGGATCAGGCTCATGTCTATCAGCTCCGTATGCACTTGAATGGCAAGCATGCAGAGGAGGTTGCAGCGATTGTGCCAGCATTTGAAAATAATAAAGTTCTTATAAATCAATAAGTTAGAAACTATGAAAATTCAAGTCGTCGTGCAAACTGCATGAATGGCCATCGTGCATCCTGCATTTTGCGGGATCGTTATCGAAACAACGGAACCAATCGCTTACCCGATGATCACCGCCACCGTCGGCCGATCAGCGGATACAAAACATTGCAAAAACCGCGTGTACAGCCCGAGAAGCGCTGACGTATTTTCGATCTCGACCCGCGCTTGAGTGCGCTGGTTGCTTCAAGCAAGCCCGAAAAATAAAAACATCGACCTGCACGCCAAGGTCGGACGGGGAGCTTTCATGAGCCACGCGCCAAGCGACACGATTACCTGGGGCATGATGCTCCGCAAACTGCCGATGATTGCCAAAGCCATTCCGCGAGTGGTCAAGGGCATGAAGGTGGCCAACGTCACGGATCCGACTCAAAGCTGTGGCCTTGGCTGGACATTCGAACAAGCGACGCTGCGCAATCCCGAGGGCCCGGCGTTACTGCAGGGCGATGTGCGGCTGACCTATGCGCAGGTCAACCAGTGGGCCAACCGCATCGCGCACTATCTGAACGGGCAGGGCATCGGCAAGGGCGATGTAGTCGCGGTGTTTATTGAAAACCGCCCGGAATTGCTGGTGACCATTCTGGCGCTGGCCAAGGTCGGCGCGGTCAGCGCGCTGCTCAATACCTCGCAGACGCGCGACACGCTGATCCACAGTGTGAATCTGGTGGCGCCGGTGGCGATTGTGGTCGGCGAAGAACTGCTTCCGGCTTATGCGGCGATTCGCGAGCAAGTGGCGATTACCGCGCCGCGCACCTGGTTTGTCGCCGATCAGGACACCTATAGCCATCCGGGCATTGCGCCCGAAGGCTACGTCAATCTGATCAGCGCCAGTGCCGATGCCTCCAGCGAGAATCCGTCGAGCAGTCAGCAGGTGTTTTTCGACGATCCGTGTTTCTACATTTACACCTCCGGCACCACCGGCCTGCCCAAGGCCGGGGTGTTCAAACATGGCCGCTGGATGCGCAGTTCTGCCAGTTTCGGCATGATCGCCCTCAATATGGGCCCCGACGATGTCGTCTATTGCACCTTGCCGCTGTACCACGCCACCGGTCTCTGCGTGTGCTGGGGCTCGGCAGTCAACGGCGCCTCAGGCTTCGCAATTCGCCGCAAATTCAGCGCCAGCCAGTTCTGGAACGATGTGCGCCGTTATCGCGCGACCACGATCGGCTATGTCGGCGAGTTGTGCCGTTATCTGGTCGATCAACCGGCCAGCGCCGATGACAACCGCCACGACGTGCGCAAAATGATTGGTAACGGCTTGCGCCCGGGCGCCTGGGCCGAGTTCAAGACCCGTTTCGCCGTCGACCACATCTGTGAGCTGTACGCGGCGAGCGACGGCAACATCGGCTTCACTAACATTCTCAACTTCGACAACACCATCGGTTTTTCGCTGATGGCCTGGGAGTTGGTGGCTTACGACCATGACAGCGGTGAGCCGCTGCGCAGCACCGACGGTTTCATGCGCAAGGTCGGCAGGGGCGAGCAGGGCCTGTTGCTGGCGCGGATCGACGAGAAGGCACCGCTGGACGGTTACACCGATCCGCAAAAAACCGCCAAAGTTGTCCTTCACGACGTGTTTAGCAAAGGCGATCGTTTTTTCAACACTGGCGATCTGCTGCGCAACATCGGTTTTGGTCACGCGCAATTTGTTGATCGCCTCGGTGACACCTATCGCTGGAAGGGCGAAAACGTCTCGACCACTGAAGTCGAAAACCTGCTGCTGCAACATCCGCACATCTCCGAGGCGGTGGCGTATGGCGTGGAGATCCGCAATACCAACGGCCGCGCCGGCATGGCGGCGATTACGCCGGCGGAATCCCTCGCGACCCTGGATTTCGCCGAGTTGCTGACCTTCGCCCGCGAACGTATGCCGGCCTACGCGGTACCGTTGTTCCTGCGGGTGAAGGTGAAAATGGAAACCACCGGGACCTTCAAATACCAGAAAACCCGACTGAAAAATGAAGGTTTCGACCCTGGCCAGACGGGCGATGATCCGATCTACGCATGGCTGCCTGGCACGCAGACTTACGTTCGGGTCACCGATGAGGTGCTGGCGGAAATTCATCAAGGCAAGCATCGTTATTGAATCTGGCTATGAGTCGGCTTGAGAAAAAGGGGGTGACAGCCACCGTCTCGCTCGGGAAACTGTCGGCTTTCCGATTGACCGAAAGTGGAGTTGCCCCATGTCCGACCAAAGCCGCCAGATGACCCCTGAAGAAGCTGCCGAATTCACCGAGCAGGTTTTCAACAAGGCGCGCGACGGTGATGCCGAGATGCTCGATCGCCTGGTCACCGCCGGTTTGCCGGTCAACCTGAAAAACAGCAAGGGTGACACGCTGCTGATGCTGGCCAGTTACTACGGCCATGTCGATGCGGTGAACGTACTGCTTAAACACAAGGCTGACCCGGAAATGCGCAATGGCAACGGCCAGAGCCCGATTGCCGGTGCGGCGTTCAAAGGCGATCTGGCGGTGGTCACGGCGTTGGTCGAGGCGGGCGCCGAGATTGAAGGCTCGTCGTTCGATGGACGTACGGCGCTGATGATGGCGGCGATGTTCAACCGTGTTGAAATCGTTGATTACCTGATCAGCAAAGGCGCCAACGCGCAAGCCAAGGACGCCAACGGCGTGACGGCGCTGGACGCGGCCCGCACCATGGGCGCGGTCGACACCACCGCACAGCTGGAAAAACTGTTGGGTTGATAAGATCAGAAGATCGCAGCCTGCGGCAGTTCCTGCACGGATCCCTTGTAGGCGCTGCCGCAGGCTGCGATCTTTTGCTTTGTGCGCTATCCTCCGCGCCCTCGAAATTCACCTGCCACAGGATCCGCCCTCATGAAAGCCGCACTCGCCGAACTCATCAGCAAAATCAGCTCCGGCTGCATGGGCGAGGACGAGATCCTGAAAGTCGCCGACGAAGCGGCGCAGGCCTACGCCGATGCTGATGCCTTTCTGACCGCCAACCCCGACATCAACTACGACGAGACCTTCCCGATTCCGCTGGGCGAGTGGGTCGTGGTCGGCAGCCTGCCGGAAACCGTGCTGTTCCAGGCAGACACCTATGTCGACCTGTTCGCGCAGATCGTCGCCTCGTTTGGCCCAGGTGTGGATTTCAACCTCAAGCCCAAGCAATTGGCCAAGACCGAAGCCCTGACTGCACTCAACCGCATCCAGGTGCAGATGAGCAGCATGAACAAGGAAAACGGCGGCTACACGCTGATGAACTTCAGCCAGTTGCTCGACGACGAACTGCAGATGGTTTTGGTCTACGGCAACGACGTGCCTCGCGTACTGGAGTTGTGCGCCGAGGTCGGCATCGCCGCCGCTCCTTCGCTGGAAGCCTTGAAGATCGCCGTTCACGTCTGAACGCAATAAAAGGGAACCCTGCGCGCGACCGTCTATCCTAAAAGTGCATGCCACTATTCTGGAGCGACACCATGGGTTCCACGTTCAACGGTCTGATTGGCCTGATCATTCTTGCCCTCGACATCTGGGCCATCATCAACGTGTTGAAAAGCGGCGCGACCACCGGGATGAAAATCGTCTGGGTGCTGCTGATCATCCTCCTGCCGGTGCTGGGCCTGATCATCTGGGCGATCGCCGGACCGCGCGGCAACGTGCGGATCTGAATCAGCTAACACCGCAATACCCCTGTAGGAGCGAGCCTGCTCGCGAACGCGGTAGATCAGTCATCGACAATGTTGGCTGACACGCCGCCTTCGCGAGCAGGCTCGCTCCCACATGGGATTGTGGTGGGCCGATGAAGTGAGGTTCGACCTGTCATCTTCGGCAACGTAGAATGCGCGCCTTTCCCGGGCAATCGTCCCCACGATTGACGCCCGCGCATTCATCGGAGCACTTCACCATGACCGTTACCAAAACCAGCGAGTACCTGGAAACCCTCTACGAAGGCTACGGCCAGCGTTTTCGCATGGAAAAACTGCTGCACGAAGTGCGCACCGAACACCAGCACCTGGTGATCTTCCAGAACCCGCGCATGGGCCGTGTCATGGCACTGGACGGCGTGATTCAGACCACCGAAGCCGACGAATTCATCTACCACGAAATGCTCACCCACGTGCCGATCCTCGCCCACGGCAGCGCCAAGCGCGTGTTGATCATCGGCGGTGGTGACGGCGGCATGCTCCGTGAAGTGACCAAACACGCCGGCGTCGAGCACATCACCATGGTCGAGATCGACGGCACCGTGGTCGACATGTGCAAAGAGTTCCTGCCGAACCATTCCAGCGGCGCCTATGACGATCCGCGTTTGAACCTGGTGATCGACGACGGCATGCGTTTCGTCGCCACCACCACGGAAAAATTCGACGTGATCATCTCCGACTCGACCGACCCGATCGGCCCGGGCGAAGTGCTGTTCTCGGAGAACTTCTACCAGGCGTGCCACCGCTGCCTGAACGAGGGCGGCATCCTCGTGACCCAGAACGGCACGCCGTTCATGCAGATCGACGAAGTGAAAACCACGGCCGGTCGCCTGAACAGCCTGTTCCCGGACTGGCACTTCTATCAGGCTGCGGTGCCGACCTACATTGGCGGCTCGATGACCTTTGCCTGGGGCTCGACCAACCCGGCTTACCGCAAGCTGAGCCGTGAAACCCTGCAACAGCGCTTCATCGGCAGCGGCATCGTCACCCGCTACTACAACCCGGAAATCCACATCGGCGCGTTCGCCTTGCCGCAGTACGTGCTGCAGGCGATCAACAAGCCAAGCAACGACTAAAAGAACACTGCAACTCCCCTGTGGGAGCGAGCTTGCTCGCGAAATCGGACTGTCAGCCAACATATTTGTTGAATGAAAAACCGCTTTCGCGAGCAAGCTCGCTCCCACATTTGCTTCCCCGTAATGTAGATTTCGTTTTATTCATGTTCGTGCGCTGTAATCCTTTTGAACCAACTTTCGGCGCACCAGTCGATTTAGGTGTAAGCCCATTTGCGGGTTTGATCGAGGAGGCACCGATGCAAAAGTGGAAAGTCACTTTCGTGGACGATCATGGTGAAATTGTCGATGAGGTGTTCGAGCGCGCGGAATGCCCCAGCGACGATGAGGCCGCTCGATTGATCAAGGCACGGCTCCTGCCCGTCGCCGCCGAACTGGATCTGAACGATCTGGAAGGGCGCACCGCCGATGCTGGCGTCAAAAGCCTGAAAACCCAGAACAGCATCGAAATCCGCAGCATCACCCCAATCTGAAAATCTTCCTTCATCCGAAGCAACCAGGCCTTGGCAGCAGCTCTATCTTGGGGCTACTCTGCAAGCGAGATCAGCGAACGGATCGCTAAGGTCTGGTCTTGTCAGCTACATGCTTGTTCCCGCGTGCAACCACGTTGCCGTCGTACTTTGGCCAGAGGCCCGGGGCGGGAATACGGAAAGTCTATCCATCTATGCGAGGGGGACGATTCATGAGCACAGCCTATCAAGAAGACATCAGCAGCAATGTTCTGCGCCGCATGAAAGAAGGCGGTTTCGATTTTTCCCGATTCCATCCCATCGAGTTCTACGCGATTTTCCCGGACGAGGAGCGGGCGCGCAGGGCGGCAGGCAAATTTCGCGGTGAATCCATCAATGCCCAGGTCAGCGTGCGTGATGACGGTGCGTGGGCGCTGGAATTAAGCAAAGTGATGTACGCGACCTATGACGATATCGGCGACTTCGAGCAGGGATTCTCTGCCGTGGTTGAGCCTCTGGGCGGCATTATCGAAGGCTGGGGTGTGAAACAGGAGGTGCGCAACCGCCACCGTTTGAACTGATCTCTGGTTCCATTTGTTGAACAACGGCTGACCTTCGGGTTGGCCGTTGTCATTTCCGGCGTAAGCAAACGCTGTGGCAAAACCCTGAAACAAGAAACCGAGGCAAAAAAAAGCCACCGGAGAGGGTGGCTAAAAGGGAAGACCGATAAGGAGAGGAAACCGGTCAGGGTTACAGCGGGGCGGGCTGCCGAGGCAATCCCGATCAGTTGAGCTGGGCGCTTCGTGACGTGGTAGTCGGCGAAGTTTGCAGCGAATGCGCGGATTATCCGCAGGCAGCGCCGGGCAGTGAAATCAACTCTGACTATGCTGGTGATAGGCGATGCAGTGCGTCGCAATGAAGCGGGGGCAATCCGGTTGGGGCATTTGCCGCACAGGAATGGTGCGGTGTCTGTAGCGTGAATATCCAACCGATTGAAATCAAAGCGTTTATGCCGATGGCACGGGCCTTGCGAAGGCCTGTAGGTCCGGGTGACAAGGAGTACGGCATGATCCGCACCTATTTTGATGAGATGTACGATGCCGGCGGCCAGGTTCGCCCGCATTATCGGGAGTTCGCCCGATGGCTGGCCGACACGCCTGACGAGCTGCTGGCTCAACGGCGACGCGAGGCCGATCTGCTGTTCCATCGCGCCGGCATTACTTTCACGCTCTATGGGGATGAGCAGGGCACCGAGCGCCTGATTCCCTTCGACACCATTCCGCGCAGCATTCCCGCCAGCGAGTGGCGGATCGTCGAGCGCGGCTGCATCCAGCGGGTCAAGGCGCTGAACATGTTTCTCGCCGACCTCTATCACGAGCAGCGCATCATCAAGGCCGGGATCATTCCTGCCGAACAGGTGCTGGCCAACGAGCAATATCAGTTGGCGATGCAAGGTCTGGATCTGCACCGCGATATCTATTCGCACATCTCCGGCGTCGATCTGGTGCGCGATGGCGACGGCACCTATTACGTGCTTGAAGACAACCTGCGCACACCGAGCGGCGTCAGCTACATGCTCGAAGACCGCAAGATGATGATGCGCCTGTTCCCGGAGCTGTTCGCCGCCCAGCGCATTGCGCCAATCGATCACTACCCGAACCTGCTGCTCGACACCCTGAAGAGCTCGAGCCCGATTGACGACCCGAGTGTGGTGGTGCTGACGCCGGGTCGCTTCAACAGTGCATTCTTCGAACACGCGTTTTTGGCGCGGGAAATGGGCGTGGAGCTGGTCGAGGGCGCGGATCTGTTCGTGCGTGATGACAAGGTCTTCATGCGCACCACCGACGGCCCGAAAGCGGTGGACGTGATCTACCGCCGGCTCGACGACGCTTTCCTCGATCCTCTGGCGTTCAACCCGGACTCAATGCTCGGCGTGCCGGGGCTGCTGTCGTCCTATCGCTCGGGCAACGTAGTACTGGCCAACGCCATCGGCACCGGTGTGGCGGACGACAAATCGGTGTATCCGTTTGTCACTGACATGATCCGTTTTTATCTCGACGAAGAACCGATCCTGAAGAACGTGCCAACCTGGCAGTGCCGCAATCCGTCTGAACTTTCCCATGTGCTGGCCAATCTTCCAGATCTGGTGGTCAAGGAAACCCAAGGCTCCGGCGGGTACGGAATGCTGGTGGGTCCGGCGTCGACGACGGCCGAAATCGACGCGTTCCGCGAGCGGATCAAGGCCAAGCCCCACGCGTATATCGCGCAACCGACGCTGTCGCTGTCGACTTGTCCGACCTTTGTCGAAAACGGCATTGCGCCGCGCCATATCGACTTGCGTCCGTTTGTCTTGTCCGGTCGCGAAACCCGCGTGGTGCCCGGCGGTTTGACCCGCGTCGCGCTGCGCGAAGGCTCTCTGGTGGTGAACTCCTCCCAGGGCGGCGGAACCAAGGACACCTGGGTGGTCGAGGATTGAAGGAAGCTTGCCATGTTAAGTAGAACTGCCTCGGATCTGTATTGGATGTCGCGTTACCTGGAGCGGGCGGAAAACCTCGCCCGGATGCTCGACATCAGTTATTCGCTGTCGCTGATGCCGCAGGACGGTCGCGGCGATGGTCTGCACGAACTGGCGATGCCGCTGCTGATCACCGGCACCCTTGATGATTATCTGGAGCGTCACGGCGCGTTGCATGCCGAACGCCTGCTGCACTTTTTTGCCCTTGATGCGGCTAATCCGGCGAGCATCTACAGTTGCCTCGGCGCGGCGCGGGCCAGCGCCCATGCTGTACGTGGACGCATCACCGCAGACATGTGGGAAAACATCAACGCGACGTGGCTGGAGATTCGCGGGATCGCCGAGCAGGGTCTGAGCCGTTACGGCATGAGCCGCTTTTGCGAATGGATCAAGGAACGCTCGCACCTGTTTCGTGGCGCGTCCTACGGCACGATCATGCGCAACGATGCGTTTCGCTTTATTCGTCTCGGCACGTTTATCGAGCGCGCCGACAACACGCTGCGGTTGCTCGATGCACGTTATGAAATGGCCGGCGATCAGGCTGAAGCGGTCAGTGACGGCACGGCGCACGCTTATTACCAGTGGAGTGCCTTGCTGCGCGCCTTGTCATCATTCGAGGCCTACACCGAAATCTACCGCGATGCGCCCGGCGCCCGTCACGTCGCCGAGTTGCTGCTGTTGCGTGCCGATGTCCCGCGTTCACTGCGTGCCTGCACCGAGGAGATCGATCAGATTCTCGCGCAGTTGCCCGGCGCCAATGGCCGACCGGCCCAGCGCCTCGCGGCAGAGATGGACGCGCGCCTGCGCTACACCGGCATCAACGAAATTCTCGAGGAAGGCCTGCACGCCTGGCTGACCGAATTCATCCCGCTGGTGCGCCAGTTGGGTAACGCCATTCACAGTTCCTACCTGGAGGCTGCATGAGACTTTCCATAAGCCACGAGACCACCTATCACTACGAAGATCAGGTGCGGGCGAGCATCCAGTACCTGCGGCTGACACCCCACGACAGCGAGCGTCAGCACGTGTTGAGCTGGCAACTCGACCTGCCACGCCCGGTGCGCGCGCAACTCGATCCGTTCGGCAACATCCTGCACGTGCTGACCATGGATGAACCGCACGAAGCGATCATCATTGGTGCTCGCGGTCAGGTTGATATCGATGAGCTGCGCGAGGCCGAGCATGAGAGTCAGTCGGCGCTGCCGTTCCTGCGCTTTACCCGATTGACCGAGGCCGACGAGGCATTGCGCGCGTTCGCCGAGAGATCCTGCAAGCAGCGGCGCGATCGCACCGCGCTGATCGATCTGATGCACGGTTTGAATCAGCACATGACCTACACACCGGGTTCCACCGAAGTCGACACCAGCGCGGCGGAAGCCTTCGCCGGGCGTGCCGGGGTTTGTCAGGATCACGCTCATGCGTTCCTGGCTTGTGCACGTAGTCTCGGGATTCCGTCGCGTTATGTGTCGGGCTACTTGTACAGCGAAGATTGCGAGCATCTGGCCAGCCATGCCTGGGCGGAGGCCTGGCTGGATGACGCTTGGTACAGCTTTGACGTGACCAATGAACTGGCACGGCCGGAGCGGCATCTGAAACTGGCGGTGGGTCTGGATTATCTGGATGCCTGCCCGGTGCGCGGCATGCGCCGGGGCGGTGGGTGTGAGCAGATGCATGCGAAAGTGTTCGTCTCACCAACCCCAGTCATCTCCGTGCAACAACAGTAACGGGCTAACACAAAACCCTTGTAGGAGTGAGCCTGCTCGCGATAGCGGTCTGACAGTTGAATTATCAGTGTCTGACACTCCGCTATCGCGAGCAGGCTCACTCCTACAAGGAAATATGTTCAGGGCTTAACTTTGCGTCCGGCCATGTGCTTGAGATATCCCACCAGCAATTCCAGATCCCCATCCGGCAACACCTCCACCGAAAACCCCGGCATCTTCGCCTGCGGCCACTGCCGCAAACTCTGCGGATCACGAATGTAGCGCTTGAGGAAATCCGCGCCGAAATACTCGGTCGGGTTATACGGAATGTTCAAGTCCGGCCCGAATTGCGCATCCCCCGCACCGTTCAACCGGTGACAGGCCAGACAATTCTTCTGAAACAGCGAAAAGCCCAGATTGACTGGGTCATCCGCCTTCAACGCAGGATCCGGCAGCAGGGCAGGGAAGCGCTCAGCCACCGGCGCCATGCGCTTGATGCTCGCGACTTCGAACGGCCATTGCTCCGGGCTGATATTGCCGGCCTGCGGATCGGTCCAGACCAGATAGAACGGCCCGGCGCTGTGCTTGCCCTCTGACAGCGCTGGCCACGGCTGAGCCGGATCCTCAATGGCCAGCCAGGCCCGTGCGCCCTTTGCGTTGAGCAGCGGCGCTGCGGCCAGCTCGGCCGCGAACCCGTCCAGCGCCACCGCTTGCAGGTGATCTTGCGGTTTGATCCCGGTCAGCAGCGCGGCCACGGGCACGGCGCGATAGGTCATGTCCTTCTTGTAGGACACATCGTTTTTGATGGTGAGGGTTTGTACCTGAGGATGCTTGAGTAATTCCTCGGTCTGCCAGGTGCGGCTGTTTGCGCCCAGCTGCAGATCCAACTGTGCGGCAGCCAAGGGCATGCTCAGCAGCATGGCGCCGAATACGATGAGCGCTTTCAAATGATCGCCGTCCATGTCGTGGGAGTGCGCAAAGATTGGCACAGCCACGCTGGCCCGGGTAGCGGGCCAGTCACATTTTCAGTGGCGATAAACAGCACCTGCCGCTCGATTCAGCCGATGACCTTGGTCAGATTCGGCAAAATCAACAACAGCGTCGTGGCGAAAAGAATGAGCCCTGCTTGACGAACTTTCGGTTGTTTGAACATGGCTTGACCGCCTTTATTGTTATTTCCTGATGCTTGCCTGCATATCCATGACGGCAAGCGCTGCACTTCCTGTTGAAGAACGTCGGCCTCGGCAAAACCCGACGACCCTGACGTACATGTACTACCTTAGGGCCCGCGTCACGCTTGGCTTAGATCCATTTCATATGGAGCTGTGGTGAATTGCGATTAAAAAGGCATGAGGCTTATTGCCAGCTTCTGTGCCGCCCGCTTGCTAGACAACTCGCCGACCTGAACCGGTTCACCCAGCCGCCGACGACCGTCCGTCTGAGCGCGTGCGTCAAGCGCATTGAGCGCTGTGGTCATTGAATCAATGGCCGCTCGGGGCAAGAGTGGAGCCACAGGAAATCACTCACCGCACTGGTTCGAGGACGTCATGACCCAAGCTTTGATATTCGATGCGTTACGTACGCCACGCGGCAAAGGCAAGGCCGATGGTGCCTTGCACAGCGTCAAACCGGTGAACCTGCTGGCCGGTCTGCTGACCGCGCTGCAAGCGCGCACCGCGTTGGACACCAGTCAGGTCGATGACGTGGTGGTCGGCTGCGTGACGCCGATTGGCGATCAGGGCTCGGACATCGCCAAAACCGCTGTGCAAGTCGCCGATTGGGACGTCAGTGTCGCGGGCGTGCAGATCAACCGCTTTTGCGCCTCGGGGCTGGAAGCGGTCAACCTTGGCGCGATGAAAGTGCGTTCGGGCTTCGAAGACCTGGTGGTGGTCGGTGGCGTCGAGTCGATGTCGCGGGTACCGATGGGCAGCGATGGCGGCGCCTGGGCGCTGGACCCGCAGACCAATCTGCACAGTCATTTCACCCCGCAAGGTGTTGGCGCGGACCTTATCGCCACGCTGGAAGGCTTCAGTCGACAGGACGTCGATGCCTACGCCTTGCACTCGCAACAGAAAGCCGCACGGGCGCGGGCTGACGGCTCGTTCAACAAGTCGCTGGTACCGGTGCAGGACCAGAACGGCATCATCCTGCTCGATCATGATGAGTTCATTCGTGCCGAGTCGACCCTTGAAGGCTTGGGCAAGCTTAAGCCGAGCTTCGAAATGATCGGGCAGATGGGTTTCGACGCGACGGCATTGCGGGTCTACAGCCATGTCGAGCGAATCAACCACGTGCATACGCCGGGCAACAGTTCCGGGATCGTCGATGGCGCGGCGCTGATGTTGATCGGCTCTGAAGCCAAAGGACGGGCGCTGGGCCTGCAACCTCGGGCGCGCATTGTCGCCACAGCGGTCACCAGTACCGACCCGACCATCATGCTCACCGGCCCTGCGCCGGCGACGCGAAAGGCACTGGCCAAAGCCGGGTTGCGCGTTGAAGACATCGACCTGTTCGAGGTCAACGAAGCGTTCGCTTCGGTGGTGCTGAAATTCATCAAGGACATGGCTGTCGATCCGGACAAGGTCAATGTCAACGGCGGCTCCATCGCCATGGGCCACCCGCTGGGCGCCACCGGTTGCGCGATCCTCGGGACTTTGCTCGATGAGCTGGAAGCCCGGCGCCTGCGCTATGGCCTGGCGACGCTGTGCGTCGGCGGCGGCATGGGCATTGCCACCATCATCGAACGCCTCTGAGCCCCGAATACAAGGAACCTTGTTATGAGCGAAGCCATTCGTTACGAAAAAGGCCAGGACGCTATCGTCGTGCTGACCATCGACATGCCGGGCCAAAGCGCCAACACCATGAACGCCGTGTACCGCGAGGCGATGGCCGAGTGTGTCGCCCGTCTGGTGGATGAAAAAGACCACATTGCCGGGGTCATCATCACCTCGGCGAAGAAAACCTTCTTTGCCGGCGGCGACCTCAATGAGCTGATCAAGGTCGGCAAGCCTGAAGCCAAAGCTTTCTACGACATGGTGCTGACCCTCAAAGCGCAATTGCGTACTTTGGAAAACCTTGGCAAACCGGTGGTCGCGGCGATCAACGGCGCGGCGCTGGGCGGCGGTTGGGAAATCTGCCTCGCCTGTCATCATCGCGTGGTGCTGGACGATGCATCGGTGCAGCTCGGTCTGCCGGAAGTGACTCTCGGCCTGTTGCCGGGCGGCGGCGGGGTGGTGCGCATGGTGCGCATGCTGGGCATCGAGAAGGCGCTGCCGTATTTGCTCGAAGGCAAGAAAGTGCGTCCGCAACAGGCGTTGCAGGCGGGTTTGATTGATGAACTGGCGGCGAACCGCGATGAAATGCTGGCCAAGGCGCGCGCCTGGATCGTTGCCAATCCGACGGCAGTGCAGCGCTGGGATGTGAAGGGTTATCAGATTCCGGGCGGCACGCCGTCGAACCCGAAAGTCGCGCAGATGCTGGCGATTGCGCCGTCTATTCTGCGCAGCAAGACCCAAGGGACAATGCCGGCGCCGGAGAAAATCCTCTGCGCGGCAGTCGAGGGCGCTCAGGTCGATTTCGACACTGCACATCTGATCGAAACCCGTTACTTCACTGAACTCACCACCGGGCAGATTTCGAAAAACCTGATCGGCACGTTCTGGTTTCAGCTCAATGAGATCAATGCTGGTGGTTCGCGGCCACAGGGATTTGCGCCGTATGTCACGCGTAAGGTTGGCGTGCTTGGCGCAGGGATGATGGGCGCGGGGATTGCCTTTGTCAGTGCTTCGGCGGGTATTGAAGTGGTGCTCAAAGACGTCAATCTGGCGGCCGCCGAGAAGGGCAAAGCACATTCTGCAGCGTTACTGGACAAGAAAGTCGCTCGCGGTCAGATGGATGCTTCGAAGCGTGATGAGGTGTTGGCGCGCATCACCCCATCCGAAAGTGATGCGGACCTCGCGGGTTGCGATCTGATCATCGAAGCGGTGTTTGAAGATCGCGATCTCAAGGCCAAGGTTTCCTCTGCCGCCCAGCAAATTGTCGGCGCCGAAGCTGTCATCGCCTCGAATACATCGACGCTGCCGATCACCGGCCTGGCAAAGGCTGTGCCTGATCCTGGAAAATTCATCGGTCTGCACTTCTTCAGCCCGGTGGAAAAAATGCCGCTGGTGGAAATCATCAAAGGCGCGCAGACCAGCGACGAAACCCTGGCTCGAGGTTTCGATTTCGTCCTGCAAATCAAGAAAACCCCGATTGTGGTCAACGACAGCCGCGGCTTCTTTACCTCGCGGGTATTCGGCACGTTCACCAATGAAGGCATTGCCATGCTCGGCGAAGGCGTGAGCGCGCCAATGATCGAGACCGAAGCGCGCAAGGCCGGGATGCCGGTCGGACCTCTGGCGATCTCCGACGAAGTTTCCCTCAGCCTGATGAGCCATATCCGTCAGCAAACTGCCAAGGACCTACAAGCAGAAGGGAAATCGCTGATTGAGCACCCGGCCTTCGCCGTGATTGACTTGCTGCTCAATGAATACAAGCGCCCGGGCAAAGCGGCGGGTGGCGGTTTTTACGATTACCCAGCGGGTGCACAGAAACATTTGTGGCCAGAACTGAAGGAGCGTTTCGAGAAGGTCGACGGGCAGATTTCGCCCAAGGATGTGCGTGATCGGCTGCTATTTGTACAAGCCATCGAAACCGTGCGCTGTGTTGAGGAAGGTGTGATGACTTCGACGGCGGACGCCAATGTCGGTTCGATCTTTGGTATCGGTTTTGCCGCGTGGACGGGCGGTGCGTTGCAGTTCATCAACCAGTATGGCGTGAAAGATTTCGTCGCTCGCGCGCAGTATCTGGCTGAGCAATATGGCGAGCGTTTTGCGCCGCCTGCGTTGCTGTTGGATAAATCAGCGAAAGGTGAAATGTTCTAAGGGCAGCGAGCATTCCGGGGCTTGCCTTGCCAGGGTGTTTCAAGGCAGGCTCTGGGGTGTTCATTATTCCCATCACGTGTCAGGTATTTTTTATGTCGCTACGCATCTGCATTCTGGAAACCGACATCCTGCGTCCGGAACTGGTCGATCAATATCAGGGTTACGGGCAGATGTTTCAGCGCCTGTTCTCGCAGCAACCGATTGCCGCCGAGTTCACCGTCTACAACGTGATGCAGGGCGAATACCCGAGCGACGACCTGAGCTTCGACGCGTACCTGGTCACCGGCAGCAAGGCTGACTCGTTCGGTACTGATCCGTGGATCCAGACCCTCAAGGAATACCTGCTGACTCGTTACGAGCGTGGCGACAAACTGCTCGGCGTGTGCTTCGGCCATCAACTGCTGGCGCTGTTGCTCGGTGGCAAGAGCGAGCGTGCGACGCAGGGTTGGGGTGTCGGCACCCATAACTACAAACTGGCGGCGAAGGCGCCTTGGATGAGCCCGGTGCGTGAGGAACTGACGCTGCTGATCAGCCATCAGGATCAGGTCACAGCGCTGCCGGAAAACGCGACGGTTATTGCTTCCAGCGATTTCTGCCCGTTCGCGGCGTATCACATCAATGATCAGGTGCTGTGCTTCCAGGGGCACCCGGAGTTCATCCACGATTATTCGCGAGCATTGCTCGATTTGCGCCAGGAGGCGCTCGGTTCGCAGATATACAGCAAAGGCGTGGCGAGTCTGGAGCAAGAGCACCATGGTGCGACGGTTGCGGAGTGGATGATGCGTTTTGTGGCGCATAAGCCAGAAACTGTCTAAGGCCAAAAGCTTCGCGAGCAGGCTCGCTCCCGCATTAGATTTTCGGTGCACCACCGATCAATGTGGGAGCGAGCCTGCTCGCGAATGTTCCAGACAACTCGGTCTGCTCTACAACCACCCGGATTTCTTGAAACTCGCCCACAAACTCACACACCCCACCGCAATAAACCCCAGCACGCCGAAATAGCCGTAGTGCCAACTCAACTCCGGCATGTTCTGGAAGTTCATCCCGTAAATCCCCGCCACCGCCGTCGGAAACGCCAGAATCGCCGCCCAGGCAGCAAACTTGCGCTGCACCACGCTTTGCCGTGAGGCCTCGAGCAATACCCCAATCTCAATGGTCTGGCTGGCAATGTCGGCGAGCGTGCTCAGGTCTTCCATCTGCCGCGTGACGTGGATCTGCACATCGCGGAAGTACGGGCGCATGTTCTTGTCGATGAACGGGAAGCTCAGCTTCTGCAGTTCCTCGCCAATCTCCACCATCGGCGCCGCGTACCGGCGCAGGCGTACAACGTCACGGCGCAAGCCATGCAGCCTCTGAATGTCACGCTCATTCAGTGCGCTACACAGCACGTTGCGCTCCAGTTCATCGATTTCGGCATGGATCGCTTCACCGACTGGCTGATAGTTCTCGATGACGAAATCGAGCAGCGCATAGAGTACGAAATCTTCCCCATGCTCCAGCAACAGTGGACGCGCCTCACAACGTTGGCGGACATGGGCGTAGGACGCCGAGTGGCCGTTACGCGCGGTGATGATGTAGCCCTTGCCGGCAAAGATGTGCGTCTCGATAAATTGCAGAATGCCGTTTTCGCGTATAGGCGAGTAGGTGACGATAAACAAAGCGTCGCCAAAGGTTTCCAGCTTCGGTCGACTGTGTTTTTCCAGAGCATCTTCGATGGCCAGTTCGTGCAGGTTGAACTGACGTTGCAGATTGGACAGTTCTTGAGCGTCCGGCTCTTCCAGACCGATCCAGACAAAATGTCCGGTTTTCGCGGCCCAGGCGGCGCCTTCGTCGAGGCTAATATTGGTGACTTTCTTGCCTGCGCTGTACACCGCAGCAGCAACAACTCGACCCATGGTGGTGATTCACTTCTTCTTGGCAGGTGGCAGGGAATGCAAGGCTTCAGCTTAGCCGTGTCGCTGCTTGAGAGTCAGTGAAATCTGTACAGTTCACCGGGCAAAAGAAAACCCGCACAGGGCGGGTTTGCTTTTCACGCGGCTTGTAGCTGTCGATCCATCGAATCAATGCACTCGCGCATCTGTTCTCGGCACTGATTGATGAGCATGGGCATGTCATCCATGGTCAATCCGGCTGTGGGAATTGCCGGCAGCGAGCGTATGAGGACTTTCCCGCTGCGCCAGCGATTCAGACGCATGTGCTTGATGTAACTGCTCACGCAAACCGGAACGATCGGTACACCAGCGGCAATTGCCATCTGGAACGCGCCTTTCTTGAACGGCAGCAATTCTTCGCCGAGGTTGCGCGTGCCTTCCGGGAACACCCAGATCGAGGTGTCTTCGTTCTGCAAGGTATTGGTGGTGGTCAACATCGACTGGCGCGCTTTGTGCGCATTCCCGCGATCGATCAGTACATTGCCAGCCAGCCAGAACAGTTGCCCGAACAGCGGCACCCACTTCAGGCTCTTCTTGCCGATACACACAGTACGACGGGGCACGACGTTGCCGAACACGAACAGATCGTAGTTGGACTGATGGTTGGCGATGATCACGCAGCTGTCAGGCTTGTTCATCAAGCCACTGACGTCTGTTTTCACCCGCAGGCGCAAAATGCACATGGCTGGCAATGCGTAGAGGCGGGCGCACAGACGGCTGTTGTCCGGATTGAACGGACGGCAGATCCCGAGGATCACCCCGAGCACACCCGCCAGAATAAAGTGCAGGCCCATCAATAACATACGAAACACGAACAGCATTTTCAGGCCCCACCGGGACAAAAGGTGGCGCAGTGTACGGATGTGCACTGTTTTCGGCAATTGCCGCTATAGAGTGCGGAGATAGCCGATGTTTAAGCGCATGTTTCAGACTTGCTTGTCAGACCCGTCCTAGAGCAGCCACGGCGTCTTCAACCGAGCGTGCAAGAAAAAGCCCGACACGATGGTCGGGCTTTTCTTTATTGCATGTGTCTGGGGTTAACCGAGATGTTCCTGATCCTGGATGATCGCGTTATCCAGGGTTTCCAGCAGCGCCTTGCGTACTTTCAACTTGGTGTTTTTGTGCGCAAGCATGTTGATCTTCTTCAGCTGACGCGCAGCGGCGAGGGCGGCACCTTGCAACTCCTCGGCGGAAACCACTTTGTCGAGGAAACCGGCATCCACGGCGCTTTGCGGATCGAACATCTCGCCGTTGATCACTGAGCGGTGGAACGCCGAACGACGCAGACGATCACGCGCCAACTCGATACCAGCGTGGTGCATGGTCATGCCGATCTGCACTTCGTTCAGGCCGATGCTGAACGGACCGTCGACGCCGATACGGTAGTCGGCAGATAACAGAATGAAAGCGCCTTTTGCCACAGCATGACCCGGGCAAGCGACGATGACCGGGAACGGGTGAGAGAGCAGGCGACGCGCCAACGTCGAACCGGCAGTCACAAGCGCCACGGCTTCTTTAGGGCCGGCGGTCATCACTTTCAGATCGTAGCCGCCGGACAGAATCCCTGGCTGACCGGTAATGATCACGATGGCACGATCAGTCACTGCCTGATCCAGCGCCGCGTTGAATGCCGCAATCACGTCCGGAGAAATGGCATTGACCTTGCCATTGCTCAAGGTCAGGGTCGCGATACCGTCTTCGAGGTGGTAGGAAATCAACTCACTCATGACGCTATTCCTTGTAAGAAAGATGGGCAGACGTTACCCACCGCCGCAGGCCAGGTAAAGCGCCGTGACTGACCCGCCAGTCACCGTTTCCCGGCGTAGCCAGCGCGGCGAGGCATTCTGCTTCTATATAGAAGGGTCACCTCCACCGAAGATTGGCCGGTTTGCCATGGCCTGACGGTCGGCGAAACGGCTTTTTCTCTTAACCGCATGAAAATTCTGAAAAAAAGTTTGCCATCGCAAAAGCTTTCGACTACATTAGCGCGCCTCGACAGACAGAACATGTTTGAAGAGATACGGTGAAGTGTCCGAGTGGCTTAAGGAGCACGCCTGGAAAGTGTGTATACAGGAAACTGTATCGAGAGTTCGAATCTCTCCTTCACCGCCACATTAAGTACACAAAACCCCTGACTTCGAGAGAAGTCAGGGGTTTTGTGCATTCTGGCGTCCGGATTTTATTGGCGGCGAGTTGAGTTCAGCGTTGAGCGATTACAATCGCCGACTTATCTATCAGTAAAGGAACGCCATTCCATGATCATTTCCACCACTCACGCCATTGAAGGCCGGCAGATCACGGCCTATCTGGACATCGTCAGTGCCGAGTCGGTGCAGGGCGTGAATGTGATCCGTGACATGTTTGCCGGTATGCGCGACTTTTTCGGCGGGCGTTCGCAGACCCTGGAGCGGGCTTTGAAGGAGGCGCGTATTCAGGCGACCGAAGAAATACGGGAGCGTGCGCGTGCTCTGCAGGCTGATGCGGTGGTCGGGGTGGATTTCGAGATCAGCATGCCCGGCGGCAAGGGCGGGATGGTTGTGGTGTTTGCGACGGGAACGGCGGTGAAGTTGCGCTGAGTTTGCTTGACGGTGTGTGAGCCCGTTCAGAGATTGAACGGGCTCAATCTTTCTGTGTAATCAGCCTTGTGGCTTGAGGATCACAGCGCCTCTCGCGTCATAGGTGAGCGGCGTGTCGATGGCGACAAGCGGAGGTGTGTCGGAAGGTTGGTTCGGTTGCACTGGCTGGCTCGGATGGTAAATGACGCCAGGCTGCAGAACCGGCGTATCGGGGCCCGGATATTTGATGGTGATTTCACCGGAAGCGATCTTGTCCTTGAGTTTTTCCGCCCCGGCTTTGCCGGCTGCGATTTGTTCGTCCGTGAGCTTTACGACAGGTAGATTCGGGAATCCGTTGATTTGCATGTTCTCTCCTTGAGATTCATTTGTATGAAAAAGGGCAACGGCCTACCTCCGGAATTCTTTAGCGGTGCAGGACCAATGGCAATTCTTCGCGTTGAGTTTTTGTAGGCCATTCGTCGGGCATCAGGAGATCTGAATAACAAGTCCAGGAATGACCAGCTAGTCTCAAAAGCGTTGGAGGTCGATATTTTTTCAGGCGAATGGGTTTTTGCCGGTGTCGACCGGTGGCGAAGGGGCGATGGTATGACTGATCCGTATATCGAAGACGATGGCGCTGAATTTTCCTTCAATAACTGTGTACGGTGCGGTCAGACCGAGTACCAGTCAGGCTTTGGCGAGGACCGGGTACAGACCGGCAAGATCAAATCCACAGCACCGAAAGGGCCGAAGGCAAAATTTCTGCCCAAAGTCAGCGCGCGATCCAGAAAATAATCTGTCACTGGCATAACCCCGTCATTGAACGGGGTTTTTTATGGCTGATTGAGTGAGGACATGTCCTACGCAGTTTGGTGGCGAATGCAGTGGGCTTTCACAAACTTTTCACGTCTACCCCGGTAGGGTGAAGCCATCCGTTAGAAAGCAAGTCTCCAGCCCGTCTCCCCAGCGGGCTTTTTTTTGCCTGTCATAAAACCTTTTCCGGAATCGCTGTCCAATCGGCGCCAAGTGCGCGAAGCCACTGATTTCGGCTGGACTTTTTCGCGGCGACGGCATTAAATCCCGGCCCTTTTTGTCATCCCAATTTTTGAGGTTTTCGTCATGCGTTTAACACTGCCTGCTCTGGTTCTGGGGCTTCTGGTTGCTCAAGGTGCAATGGCTGCCGGCGATGGCACCGCTGCGCTGGGCGGTGGTCTGGGTGGCGCGCTGGGTAATGTGGTCGGCCAGAAAATGGGCGGTAGCACTGGCGCGGCAATTGGCGCAGGCGTTGCTGGCGCGGCAGGTAGCGCAATGGCGGCGCGTAAGGGCAGCCGGACGAAAGCGGCGATTGGCGGTGGTGTTGGTGCAGCTGGCGGTTCGGTGATCGGCAACAGCCTGGGCGGCAAGACTGGCGCCACGATTGGTGCAGGCCTGGGCGGTGCGGCTGGCGGCGCGGTGGGCAGCAACCTGTCCAAAGGGCATAAGCGTCACTGAGATTGATCGTTTGTCAGAGAAAGCCCGGCTTGATGCCGGGCTTTTTCATGGCTGAACGTTTTTCCCGTTTGCGTCTCCAATCTCACATAGGCCCATGTCTGGGCGGACTGTCCCGCTTCGGGAACTGTGAGGTTCATATGCGATTGTCATTATCTGCACTGTTTTTCGGGTTGCTGGTCGCTCAGGGGGCTATGGCCGCCGGTGATGGCACCGCCGCTGTGGGTGGCGGCTTGGGCGGCGCGCTCGGCAATGTGGTCGGTGGACAACTCGGTGGCAGTACTGGCGCGGCGGTAGGTGCGGGTGTTGGCGGCGCGGCCGGCAGTGCCGTCGGGGCGAATAAACGCAATCGAACCGAAGCGGCCATTGGCGGTGGTCTCGGCGCGGCGGGTGGCTCGGTCGTCGGCAACAGCCTCGGCGGCTCTACGGGTTCGACCATTGGCGCAGGGTTGGGCGGCGCGGCGGGTGGTGCGGTCGGTAATAACCTCGGTGACGATGGTGGCTCTCATTCGGGTGGTGGTCACAAACACAAGAACAAACATAAAAACCGCCATCATTGATGGTGGGTTAAACGGAAACCCGGCATTTTGCCGGGTTTTTTGCATTTGCTCGTCGGACTCTGGAACGATTGGCTGTAGGGCTATTCGAAAGTCATACACTCCACCAGATGACGAGGTTTGCCATGACTCCCGAAACTGAAGGCAAGGAAGAGAAAGGTTCGAGTGGACTGCCGTTTATCAATGACCCGGGGAATGAGGATCCGGGGTCGTTGATGGATGATGCGACGGTGCCGTTGAATGATTCGGATGAGGCGGATATGGAGTATGAAGAGGATGAGGATGAGCAGTGAACGGTTGTTTTTAAACCGAGCCCACTGATTATCTGAACCTGAATCCACGGGCCTGTAATGTCAGGCCCTTATAGGCGTGCATGATAGTCAGCCAGATTTTCGTTTAACTTCCTTTCGATGTGACGCAACCAAGCTTCACCAGAGGCCCATTCGTTCCAGTAGCAATAGTAACAATGCAGTTCTTTTAAGAAAAACGCTCGCAGGTCGATTTCGTTTAGCTTGTTACTGAGCAAGGCTCGCAGTTCGTTACGAACTAAAATCAATACTGCTTTATCTGAGTTTCTCAAAAAATCGTCAATCACTTGATCAGCTGTGTCGTGCTCCACCGGCCAATCTTGATGAAAGTAGGCGCCAAAAAAATCTTTAGCCTCTGGAAAGTCATTTGTCATAGTTCTGGAAATCCCGTTAATAAAAAATATCCCAAAGGTAGCGCAGGGTCTTTTTTCAAGACCAATAGTAATTTTGATGCTGATTGAGAGTGCGTAAGGCCACTGAGCATACTCACACCCACTGGTCGGCCGAGAACATGCGAAAAACTCGTTTTTCCTTTGTTGCTGTTCAAGAATTGAGTCACTTTTTGCGAGTTCGAGCTTAATGCTTCAGATACTGCAGCTTCAGCTTCGGCGCGATTCATGAAAGTAGAAGCTGCAGGAATGTTGGGCTCTGCTTGTAGTCTTTGAGCCAGTTGGATATCAGTTCTTCCAACATGCTTGATAATCAGATGACCACCCTGGGCTTCGTGAGCTGCTAGTCCCCCACCTGGAACAATTTCACTATACGGCCCATCTGCCTGTATCGCTCCCGGGCACGGAGTGCAGGCCAACCCCAACGGATCCACCCACCCCGTCGGATTCGGCACGTACTGGTACTGATTCAACCCACCGGCCAACTTGATCGGATCCGGCGTCAGGTACCGCCCCAGCCTCGGGTCGTAGTACCGATGCCGGTTGTAATGCAGGCCGCTTTCGCCATCGAAGTACTGCCCCTGAAAACGCAGCGGCTGGTTCAGGTAGTCTTCGCCGGCCAGGGTCAGTGCGGCGACTTTGCCGTAGGCGTCGTATTGCGCGGACCAGACGATGTCGCCGCTGTAGTCGGTGAGTTCCTGCGGGGTGCCGAGGTGGTCGAGTTGGTAGTAGAACGGGCAGGCTTTTTTCGGACCTTTGCCGTCGAGCAGCGCGAGGGGGCGGAAGGTGCCGGGTTCGTAGACGTAGCTGCGGTATTCGCTTTCGCTGCTTTCGGCGACGAGGTGGTCGCCTTGCCAGAAGAACTCGGTGGTGGCGTCGCCGACGGTTTTGCGGATGCGCCGGCCGAAGGCGTCGTATTGGTAGGACGCGGTCTGGCCGTCCGGACGGGTCAGGCCGATCAGACGGTGCTGGCAGTCGTAGCGGTATTCAGTGACGAGAGTCTGCGCGCGACCACGACGCTCGCGGATCAGGTTGCCGAAGGCGTCGTAGTCGTAATGACGATCGCCCTGCATGAGCAGGCGGTTGCCTTTGATCTGGCTCGGGCCGGGACGGTCCTGCATCAGCAGGTTGCCGGCCGGGTCGTGGGCGAAGCTTTCCGGCAGTTCGTCGCGTGAGTGGCGTACGCGGATCAGCCGGTCGAGGGCGTCGTAACCGTAGGTGCGCTGGCCGTGGCGGCTGTCGGCAATGTGCGCGAGATTGCCGTTGGCGTTGTAGGCATAATCGCGGCGGTACAACGCATCGCGCTGATGGCCTACGGCGTGGGCGAGTAATCGTCCCTGATCGTCGTAGGAGTATTCGCTGAGCAGCAGGCCCTGCTGACGTTGTTGTTCGCGACCGGACTTATAGACGTGACGGGTCAGCGGCGTGCCGTTGAGGTCGATGTCGGTCAGCGCGCCGCCCTTGGCGTGGCGGTAGTCGAGCACGCTGTTGTCCGGCAGGCGCATGCGTTTGAGCTGGCCGCAGGCGTCGTAGCGGTAACGCAGGGTGCCCCAGCCCTGATGCTCGGTGATCAAGCGGTCCTGGCGGTCGTACTCGAAGGCCAGCGGGTGTTGCTGGCCGTCGTCGACGCCAATCAAACGGCCGAGACGGTCGTATTGGTAGGTGACCTTGAGGCCGTCGGGCAGGGTCTTGATCAGCAGACGCCCGGCAGCATCGCGCTCATACGCAGTGAGCAAACAAGAGCCGTCATCGCCGAACTCGGTCTTCTCCAGCAGATGGCCGTTGAGGTCATAGGCGTACGCCGTGCGCCGGCCGTCAAAACCGCTTTCCTGACGAATCAGCCCAGTCGGCGTGTAGTCGAGTCGGTACTTTTCCCCGGACTCGTTTTCGATCTCGGTGAGCAGCAGTTGCGCATGGTCGTAGCGGTACTGCACCCGCGTGCCGTCGGGGTTGATCCGCCGCGAGACAAGGTGCAGGTCATCGTCGTATTCGTAGCGGGTGATGCGCCCGAGTTCATCGCGCTCGGCGGTGACCTGACCGTAGGCGCCGTAGCTGTAGGCGCGGGTCGCACCGTCAGGAAATGTCGTCTGAATCAGTCGGCCAACGGCGTCCCAATGCTGACGGGTGACCGCAGCGTGTTCGTCTGCGGTTGTGGTCCGCCGCCCCAATGCATCGTAGGAAAAACGCCGCACGCCACCGTCGGGCAGGGTTTCCTCGGTCAACTGGCCGAGGGCATTCCACACCAGCCGATGCCGGCTGCTGTCCGGGTAGCGGATCGACAGCAACTGACCCCGGGTGTCGTAGTAGTAATGGGTGACCTGACCGTCGGGGTCGACCGCCTCGGTGACATCGCCCTCGGCATTGCGCCGGTAGATCCACACCGCGTCACCGCGAGAGCGTTTATGCAGGAAACCGTTGCGATACTCGTAGGACGTTGGCGCGTCAGCCGGCGGAATCAGCGCGATCAGCCGTCCGACCTCGTCGTAGCGGTATTCAGTGACAGCGCCCAAGGCATCCTGCTCGGCGATCAACCGCCCCGAAGAGTCATAGGCCTTGAGCTGCTCGCCACCGTCGGCCTCGACCTTGCGCACCAGCCGCGCACGCTCGTCGTGGACGTAAACCTCTTCGGTGCCATCGACGTAATGCACCGCGACACTGCCGTCGTCGTTCCAGACGTAGCGCGTGTCCATCTGCGAAAACGAGGCCCAATGCCTGACACAGCGAGAAGCCTTGCCCGAGCGCTCCCACTCCCAGAAAAAACTCGCGCCGCCGGCCAGTTGCCGCTGCAGGATCACGTGAGCGTCGTCGTAGTCGTAACGCTCGCTTTCACCGACGGCATTGCTGGCTTCGATCAGGTGCTGATAGGCGTCGTAGCGGTAACTGACCAGCGCCTGTTCGGTGCTCCAGACACCCTCGCGAAACACCTGGTAATCGACACCCAGCAACTGCGCGCGGTCATAGCGCAACAGCAGCGAGCGCCCGGCGCCGTTATCCAGGCGTTGCACCCGGTCAGATCGATCGCGCTGCACCGTCAGACGATTGCCATAGGCATCGCTGATCGCCGTCAGCCGTCCTGCACGAAAGTGATAAAACCGCGCCGTTTCCCCGGCCAGTGCGAGGATCAGCTCTTCCGGTTCATCGCCCAGGAAAATCGCCGCCCGCGACAGGCTGTTGTGAATCGCCGGTCGCTCAATACTCGGCAGCGGAAAGCGGGTGCGCCGGTTCTCGTGATCGACCCAAACAACCTCATCAGCGAAAAATTCCAGCCGATGCGCCAGCGAATGACTCCAGCCAAACCCCAGCCCGACATCGATCTCAGCGGCACTAGAGCGATACAACCGCGTGAACTCAAACGGCAACACGCCATCAAGCACCCCATCAGTCAGGGTCAGCAGTTCTTCGCCAGTGACCATCGACACCGGGCAGCCGTTGGTACAGGTGCGCGGCACGCAATCGGCGCTGTCACCGTTGGGATTTTTCGCCTGATCCGGCGAGTCGTCATGCGGCTCATGTCGCTCGATCCGGCTCGAACCGCCAGACTTGTCCCGCACAACAGGCGCCGGATTCGGCACCGTCAACACCACAGAATCAGCCTGACGAATGTTCAGCGGTATCGACGGTGTCGGTTTCAACTCAACGTCACGCACATTGAGCATCAGCGGCTTCAAAACGCTGGCATGCCGCGTCAAATCCGCCGAGGACGTCAGTTCGGCCAAGCGCAAAGCCGAAGCCGCCAACCACTCCCGAGCGCGTGGTGACTTGACCTTCGCCAGCACCTTGCTGCTCAAGCGCAGTGGCACGCCGATGCCACCCGACAACCCCATCAACAGAAAACTGATCAGCAGTTCGACCCGCACCTCGGCCACCACTTCGGCCAGGTATTGCGGCGGCAGCATCTTCAGCCAACTGGTAAACGCGGCCAGATGAATGAACAGCAGCGGTTCGTCACTGAGGATCAGCAAGCCGTTGGCAATGGCGTCGCTGGAGGCATTCAACAACGCCTCAAGCTCGGCCTCGCTGAGGTATTCCAGAAGCTTTTCGCTGTTGGCCTGCAGGTCGGCGAGGAGGGCGAATACCTGTTTAATGTCGTCCCAAACGCCATTCAGGGCTTTCTCGAACCCGCGCCAGTCGGCCTGTTGCAACTGACCGTAACGCTGAAGAAACCCGGCGCTGGAAAACTCCGTCCACTGGGGTTGAAACCCTGCCCACTCAGCGCGCAGCCAGCCTTCCAGGCCTGCAATGACACTTTCATAAGAGGCATACAGCGCACGCACATGGTCGGTGGACACATCGGGAAAGAAGGTGATGCGATAACGCTGGCCCCGATCGCAGTCGGTCACTTGCAGAATGCCGCTGGGGCCGATGGTGTAATGCAGCGCTTCGCCGAAAGTCAGCACGCCGCCGACATCGGCAAGCACCGCTTCGAGCGTCACCGGGGTGTTGCCAATCGGCACGAACCGCGCGGCCTCGAACATGTGCACCAGCGTCAACGTCCCGCTGGCCGAGCACATGACCATCGATGAACTGAGCGGTTGTTGCGACTTGATCGGCGCGCTGAGGCGCACGTCGTTGCCGACAGTGAACACCTGCTCGATATCCAGCGCGGCGCCTGTCCAGAACTGCTCGGCCCAGGCGTCGTAGTGGTTCAGGCACAGGCGGAATTCGCGGATCAGATGTTCGAAGTCCGGCTCATCGGGATTCAAAGCAGCAACAACGAGCAGGCCGATGCTGTTGTTCAGGGCCAGCAGCCGATCGGTTGGAAGCATTCGCAGTCTCTCGCGCACATCAAAAAGGTGCGGGGACTTTGCGGGGGATCAAACAGGAAAGAAGTCGGGCGAGTAGGTGATGTCTGTAGGATGTTTCGCTAAATGTCTGCGAGTAGTTCATCGCCCAACAAACATTGCCCGTTGCTCAATGTCTGTCGCGCTCGTTATGCTGCTGAACCCTTTAATCAGATCCGAGCAGCGGCATCACCTGCCGCCTGGGATGTCTTTGTTAACGGATCCGATGATGAATGCACCGCTGAAGGCGTTCGGCCCGATCAAGGCCGTGATTTTCGATATGGACGGTTTGCTGCTGGACACCGAGGGCATTTATACCGAGGTTACCTCGCTGATTGCCCAGCGTTACGGGCGCACCTTCGACTGGAGCGTCAAGCAGAACATCATTGGTCGCGGGGCCAACGATCTGGCCAATTACGTGGTGCAGGCGCTGGATCTGCCGATCACCGCCGAAGAGTTTCTGGTCATCCGTGAACCGCTGATGCGTGAGCGTTTCCCCACCGCGCAGGCGATGCCCGGTGCCGAGGAGCTGATTCGCCATCTCAAGGCGCACAACATCCCGATTGCCGTGGGTACCAGCTCGTCGCGTCAATCGTTCGGGCAGAAAACCACGCTGCACCGCGACTGGTTTGCGTTGTTCGACTTCATCGTCACTGCAGACGATCCGGAAGTCGGCGCGGCCAAACCGGCACCGGATATTTTCCTCACCGCCGCTCGCCGTCTGGGCGTGGCACCTGAGGATTGCCTGGTGTTCGAGGATTCGCCGTTTGGCGTGACCGCTGCGAAAGCCGCAGGCATGACAGCGATCGCCATCCCCGATGCCGCCATGGCCGATGAAAAATACGCACACGCTGACGGGATTCTTCGTACTCTGAAAGCGTTCACGCCCAGTGCCTGTGGTTTGCCGGCGCTGGAATGGGCGTAAACA
The DNA here is from genome assembly GCF_032613195.1 of Pseudomonas sp. P108. Lineage (NCBI taxonomy): Bacteria > Pseudomonadati > Pseudomonadota > Gammaproteobacteria > Pseudomonadales > Pseudomonadaceae > Pseudomonas > Pseudomonas sp. P108. Next base: position 2,097,795 of record NZ_CP126691.1, read on the forward strand.
TCTGACACAAAAAACGCCGCCCCTCTGTAACAAGATGGGCGGCGTTTTTCGTTCGGGCGACGCGGAGATATCAGGCGCCGAAACCACCGTCGATGGTCAGGCTTGCACCGGTGATGTAGCCGGCTTCCGGACCTGCCAGATAAGCGACGAAGCTGGCGATTTCTTCGGCTTTACCGTAACGACCCACCGCCATCAGCGGAATCAGGCTTTCGGCGAAGTCACCGTGCGCCGGGTTCATGTCGGTGTCGACCGGGCCGGGCTGCACGTTGTTGACGGTGATACCGCGTGGGCCGAGGTCGCGGGCCAGGCCTTTGGTCAGGCCGACCAGTGCCGATTTGCTCATTGCATACACACCGCCACCGGCGAAGGGCATGCGGTCGGCGTTGGTACTGCCGATGTTGATGATGCGCGCGCCTTCGCCCATGTGTTTGGCGGCTTCCTGCGAGGCGATGAAGACGCTGCGAATGTTGATCGCTACGGTCTGGTCGAAGTCTTCAAGTTTGAAGTCTTCCAGTGGTGCGACGGCCAGCACGCCAGCGTTGTTGACCAGAATGTCGAGGCGGCCAAAAGCTTCGACGGTGGCGCTGACGGCGTGGCGGATGGCAGCGGCATCGGCGCTGTCGGCCTTGATCGCCAAGGCTTTGCCACCGTTGGCGGTGATGCTGTTCTGCAGCTCTTCGGCTTTTGCGCTGGAGCTGACGTAAGTGAAGGCTACAGCGGCGCCTTCAGCGGCCAGGCGGTTGACGATGGCAGCACCGATACCACGGGAACCGCCTTGAATCAGAGCGACTTTGCCGCTGAGGTGTTGAGTGGTCATGTTCGATCTCCAGACTATTCAAGGCGAAATGCCTTGGTGTTGGTGCCGAGTATCGGCGTGGTATCGACAACTGTGTAGACCATGATTGCTATAGTCTGTGTAAACCAGAAGTTTATAGTGGCGAACATGGAAACCTTCAGCAGCATCGAATGTTTTGTGCGTAGTGCCGAAGTCGGCAGCTTTGCCGAGGCCGCACGACGCTTGAGTCTGACCCCGGCAGCCGTCGGCAAAAGTGTGGCCAAGCTCGAAGTGCGGCTCGGCGTGCGGCTGTTCCAGCGTAGTACACGCAGCCTGACGCTGACCGAGGCCGGGCAACTGTTCCTCGATCAGGTGAGTGGCAGTTTGACGACCATTCAAAATGCCGTGGCCAATCTGTCCAGTGTCGAAGGGCTACCGGCGGGAACGCTGAAAGTCAGCATGGGCGCAGCATTTGGCTGTCTGCATATCGTGCCGATGCTCGGTGAGTTTCTACAACGATATCCGGCGATCAATCCGGACTGGCACTTCGATAATCGACAGGTCGATCTGATCGCCCAGGGCTTTGATGCGGCCATCGGTGGTGGTTTCGAACTGCCGCAAGGCGTGATCGCACGCAAGTTGAGCCCGGCGCATCGGATATTGGTCGCGTCCACCGACTATTTACAGGCCAATCCCGAGATCATCGAACCAGACGACCTCAGCCACCACGACGGTATTCTGATCCGCTCGCCGCAAACCGGACGCGTGCGTTCCTGGCAATTGACCGGACGTAATCCACAGAATTGTCGGCCGTTGATGCTCAAGGCGCGAATGACCATGAGTGATTCCGAGGCCGCTTGCAGGACTGCAGCACAAGGCTTGGGAATCGCGCTGGTGAGCATGCCGTTTGCGGTGGGCTATCTGCAGGCGGGGACGTTGCAGCGGGTGTTGCCGGACTGGTTTGTCGATGACGGCAACATCTCGATTTACTACGCCGAGCATAAATTGTTGCCGGGGAAGACGCGGGCGTTTGTCGATTTTCTGATTGAGCAGTTTGCGGAGCGGGGGTTGGCGCAGCGGTTCAGTGCTATCTGAGCAAGGTATCAGATCGAGTTGTCGCCTTCGCGAGCAGGCTCGCTCCCACATTTGGAATGCATTTCCCCTGTGGGAGCGAGCCTGCTCGCGAATGGAGCGACTCGGTCTACGATGAAGAATTCAGCGGGCAAACCGCCCCGGCCAGCCAATAATGTTCTTCGGCCGTGGCGTTGCATAAGTCCGCACTTTTGACGTCGATAAGCGCAACCGCACAAGCGATTCCGCAATCGTCACCGCCGCCGTCACCCCATCCACCACCGGCACGCCAGTACGTCGACGAATCTGCTCATCCAGCCCGGCCATGCCGCCGCAACCCAGGCAGATCACCTCGGCTTTGTCCTGCGTCACCGCCAACTCCGCCTGATGCACGATCGCTTCCAGCGCGCGCTGCGGCTCGTGCTCCAGCTCTAGAACGGCCAGGCCACTGGCCCGCACCGATGCACAACGATCCCACAGACCGGACAATTTCAGCCGATCCTCGATCAGCGGCACGGTGCGATCCAGTGTGGTCACCACCGAATACGCGTGCCCCAGAAACATCGCCGTACTCGCCGCCGCATCGGTGATGTCCACTACGGGCACATTGAGCAATTCCTGCAAACCTTCACGGCCATGTTCGCCATAACCGGCCTGAATCACCGCATCGAACGGCTGATCGTAGGACATCACCCGATCCATCACCGCGATGGCCGCCAGATAGCTTTCGAAGTTGCCTTCAATCGAATCGGCGCCGAAGTACGGCGTCAAACCGACAATTTCAGTTCCGGGCGAAGCAACGGCCTGTGCCGAACGGGCGATGGCCTCAGTGATGGATTCGGTGGTGTTGACGTTGACCACGAGAATACGCATGGGGAAATCCTTATAGCGGGCAGTTCTGCGGCCCGAAGTCCGGGCCGCGAGGGAGTTAATGGCAGACGTTGTCGACAGCGATCGATTCGCCGCTGATGTCGGCGTAGTGCGGTTGGCGTTTGGCGATGATCAGATAGAGCATTCCGGCGATCCCGGCGCCGATCAGCCAAGAAAACGGCGAGACACTGTGGAAGCCCGGAACCAGCGCCAGGACAATGGCGATCAATGCCGCAGGAATAAACGCCGCCACCGCGCGGAAATTGACGCCGTGGCTGTAGTAATAAGCGCCGTTGGGATCTTCGCTGTAGAGCTGCGGTACGTTGATCCGACCTTTGCGGATCAGCCAGTAGTCGACCATGATCACGCCGTACAACGGGCCGAGCAGGGCGCCGAGGCCGGACAGGAAATACACGATCACCAGCGGGCTGTTGTAGAGATTCCACGGCAGGATCAGCACGGCGATGGTCGCGCTGATCAGCCCGGCGCGGCGGAACGTCAGGTACTTCGGCGCCAGGTTGCTCAGCACGAAGGCCGGGGCGACGAAGTTGGCCATGATGTTCACCGCAACGGTGACGATCAGAAACGCCAGGCAACCGAGCACCAGGAAAAAGGTGTTGGGAATCGAGGCGATGATCTCGGTCGGGCTTTCGATGATCCGGCCATTGATCTGAAATTGCGCACCGCAGAGCAGGACCGTGATCGCGGCGAACACCAGAATATTCACCGGCAAACCCCAGAAGTTTCCTACCTTGATGGTCTTGCGGCATGGCGAAGAGCGGGCGAAGTCGCAGAAATTGAGGATCAACGTGCCGTAGATCGCCAGCCACAAAGCGCCGCCGGCAAAGATGTTGCGCCACATCTCGCCACCCGTGAGCGGTTCGCGGGTCGACCAGGCGATGGTCGCGTCGGCCTGGAAGTACATCCACGCGGCGAGGGCGGCCACGGTCAGCAGAATCACCGGTCCGGCAAACGCTTCGTAGCGGCGCACCATTTCCATGCCGTAGGCAAGGATCGCCAGTTGCACGAACCAGATCGCCACGAAACACACCCAACCCAAAGTCGACAGACCCAGAATCGCGTTGTGGTCGTATTCGGCGAAACCGGGATGCACCGCTGTGAGCAGTACGCGGAACACCACTGAGGCCAGGTACGTCTGAATCCCGAACCAGGCAATAGCGATAACCGCCCGGATCAGTGCAGGAATTTGCGCGCCATGGATGCCGAAACTGATCCGGCTGATCACCGGAAACGGCACGCCGGTTTTCTGCCCCATGTAACCGGACAGGTTCATGAAGAAGTACACCAGCGCCGCACCAATCCCCAGCGACAGCAGAATCTGCCAGCCTCCCAGGCCCAAAGCGTAGAGGCCGATGGCGAAGGAGTAGTTGGCGATGTTGTGCACGTCGTTCGTCCACAGGGCGAAGATGCTGTATTTGCCCCAGCGCCGACCCTCGGCCTTGGTCGGCGCGAGATCGCTGTTGTGCAGGCGCGGGCTCAGTTGTAACGGCTCGGTCAGACCGTCATCGGGTAACGGTTGGTCGAGGGCAGAGGCGGGCAGATTCAGCGCGATGTTATTGGAGAGACTTGTACGCATTCCGGCAGGCTCCTGATGTGCAGGGCCGCGATGACTGTGCATGAGCGTTCAGGCTCGACATATCTTCGTCGCGGCCAGCGAACATCACTGGTTACGGGGCATCTGCAGCCTGTACGGGATAGGGCGCTTCAGGCTTGCGGATCGAAAGTGTGTATGTTTTGCAGTTTTGTATACAAAACATGTATGCACTAAAGCCAGATTTGTGCCAGTTGGCGATCTATGCGCAGCCGTGTTCATTTCGAAAAGTTATCGATGAACGCTAAGTGGTTGAAAATAATTGGTTAAAAATTGACCGATTGAACAAGTATTTATTTTTGGCGGGGGATTTTGACAGCGGGCGAGGGCGGGGAATTTTTAGGCGTGATGTAACTTTTCAGGGCGTGGAAACAAAAAAGTGCACACATAAATGGCACCGATGGTGACATTGCTGTGTACACATTTATTGAGTCGCTAGTGACCTTTGTAGGAGTGAGCCTGCTCGCGATAGCGGTGTATCAGCCAAAAAATTTATCGACTGAGACACCGCTATCGCGAGCAGGCTCACTCCTACAGGGGGAAATCAGCGCGGCAGGGCGTTACGCCTTGCTAATGATATTGCCGGCATGCAGTCCGCACTCTTTCTGCGTCGCCTCTTCCCACCACCAGCGGCCTTCGCGCTCATGCTGGTTCGGCAGCACCGGGCGGGTGCACGGTTCGCAGCCGATGCTGATAAAGCCGCGTTCATGCAGGCTGTTGTACGGCAGCTCAAGCATGCGGATGTAGCCCCAGATCTCTTCGCTGGTCATCTGCGCCAACGGGTTGAACTTGTACAACGTGCGCTCCGGCGTGGAGAACGCGGTGTCGATTTCCATCACCGCCACAGCGCTACGCGTGCCCGGGCTCTGATCGCGGCGCTGGCCGGTGGCCCAGGCTTTGACGCCGGAGAGTTTGCGCCGCAGCGGTTCGATCTTGCGGATGCCGCAGCATTCGCCGTGGCCGTCCTTGTAGAAACTGAACAGGCCTTTTTCCTTAACGAACGGTTCCAGTTTCGTGTAGTCCGGCGACACCAGTTCGATGTCGATCTTGTAGTGCTCGCGCACCTGATCGATGAAGCGGTAGGTCTCCGGGTGCAGGCGGCCGGTGTCGAGGCTGAACACCTTGACGTTCTTGTTGAGCTTCCAGGCCATGTCCACCAGCACCACATCCTCGGCGCCGCTGAAAGAGATCCACAGGTCATCGCCGAACTCGGCAAACGCGAGTTTCAGAATGTCCTGGGCGGATTTATTGGCATAGGTCGTGGCGAGTTCCACGACGTCGAACGTTGCACTCATCAGGGCGGCTTCCTACAGGTCGGTGGCGCTGGGCGCTCTATATGGCGCTGATGGTAACAAAAAGCTGCACGGCTCGGGGGCGTGCTGTGCGTTGCGCGTCTGCATGTGAGTCGCTAGAGTTCGGCCTCGCTCGACTCAAATAATCAATACAAACGGGAGTGTCTTGTGGAAATTGCTTGCCTGGATCTTGAAGGGGTGTTGGTGCCGGAAATCTGGATCGCCTTCGCCGAAAAAACCGGAATCGAATCCCTCAAGGCCACCACCCGGGACATTCCCGATTACGACGTGCTGATGAAGCAGCGTCTGCGCATCCTCGACGAGCACGGCTTGAAGCTGTCGGACATTCAGGAAGTGATCGCCACGCTCAAGCCGCTTGATGGCGCGGTGGAGTTCGTCAACTGGCTGCGTGAGCGCTTTCAGGTGGTGATTCTGTCGGATACGTTTTACGAGTTCTCGCAGCCGCTGATGCGCCAACTGGGCTTCCCGACCTTGCTTTGCCATCGTCTGATCACTGACGAGACCGGGCGGGTGACCAGCTATCAGTTGCGTCAGAAAGATCCCAAGCGTCAGTCGGTGCTGGCGTTCAAGAGCCTGTATTACCGGGTGATTGCGGCGGGGGATTCGTATAACGACACGACGATGCTGGGCGAGGCGGATGCGGGGATTCTGTTCCATGCGCCGGAGAATGTGATTCGCGAGTTCCCGCAATTTCCTGCGGTGCATACGTTTGCTGAGTTGAAGCAGGAGTTCCTGAAGGCTTCGAACAGAGAGTTGAGTTTGTAGTCGTCTGAAAAGACGCCATCGCGAGCAGGCTCACTCCTACAGGGGATCGCATTCCAAATGTAGGAGTGAGTCTGCTCGCGATAGCTTTTAAAGGTTTTGCAGGGTTTCGAGGAGGATTCTGACTTTGGTGATCGACTCCTGATACTCCGCCTGCCAATCCGAATCGGCGACAATCCCGCCACCGCCCCAGCAGCACACTTGCCCATCCTTGACCAACAGACTGCGAATCGCGATGGAGCTGTCCATCTCGCCGCGTACGTCCAGATACAGCAACGAGCCGCAATACAAACCGCGTCGGGTCGGTTCCAGCTCATCAATGATCTGCATCGCGCGAATCTTCGGCGCGCCGGTGATAGAGCCGCCGGGGAAACTGCCGGCAATCAAATCCAGTGCGTCGCGATCATCCGCCAGTTCACCGGTGACGCTGCTGACCAGGTGATGCACGTTCGGATAGCTTTCCAGACTGAACAGCTCCGGCACGCGTACCGAGCCGATGCGGCAGGTGCGGCCGAGATCGTTGCGCAGCAGGTCGACGATCATCAGGTTTTCTGCGCGATCCTTGGGGCTGGCCAGCAGTTCGGCGGCGTTGGCGGCGTCTTCGGCGGGTGTCAGGCCACGGGGGCGAGTACCTTTGATCGGGCGGGTTTCCACTTGGCGTTCGCTGACTTTGACGAAGCGCTCCGGCGACAGGCTCAACACCGCGCCGCCCTCGGGCAGGCTCTGGAAACCGGAGAACGGTGTCGGGCAGGCTTCGCGCAATGCGCAATAAGCCAGCCACGGATCGCCCTGACACGCCGCACGGAAGCGCTGAGCGAAGTTGACCTGATAGCAGTCGCCGGCCTGGATGTAGTGCTGAATGCGTTCGAAGGCTTGGCGGTAATCGTCGGCCGAGAGGTCGGCGGTCATCGGGGCGTTCAATTTGAACGGGGTCAGCGCATCAGCATGTGGCTGAGTGAATAACGCAATCAGGCGTTGTTTTTCGCCGTCGATCACGGACGGGTGGAAGACCAATTGGCTGGTGGCCATCTGGTGATCGCTGATCAATGCCCAGGCGTACAGGCCAAAACGCGCGTCCGGCAATTGCAGATCATCCAACGCCTGGCTCGGCAGGTTTTCCAGATGCCGACCGAAATCGTAGCTCAGGTAACCGATCAAACCGCCAGCGAATGGAAGCTCGAAACTTGCTGGCAAATCAGCCTCACCGAGGCGATTCAGATTGTCACGCAGACGTTGCAGGAAATGATTGCCGCTTTCGTCGGGCAACACCGCCAGTTGTTCCAGCGGCCAGGCGCTGAGCAGGTCATAACGACCACGGTCGGCACTTGGCCGGCCGCTGTCGAGCAGTACGGCGCCGGGCGCGTTGCGGATGGCCGCGAAGTAGTCGGCGGGATTGGCGCGGTAGGGCAGCGGGTGTACGGAACAGGTCAACATGGGCGGGGCAGATCGGCCGTTGAGGCGGGGAGGGGATTGTAGTCCTCTCTCGGCTGTCAGATCAAAATCAAAAGCCTACCCCCTCACCCCAGCCCTCTCCCCCAAGGGGGGCGAGGGGGAAAGGGAGCAGATCGGGGGCTTTTCAAAACTTGGGTTCGCTCGATATCTTGGGGGATGGAGCCGATCTGCATGCTTTTCAAGGCCTGAGTTCGAATCAAGACTTTCAAGTCGGCGTAGCTCTAATATCCACCTCGGTCAGTCCCCTCTCCCTCTGGGAGAGGGCTAGGGTGAGGGGCTTTTAGCTTTTCAGCTCTTGAGCTTTTAGCCTTCGACCGCAGGAATATGCCCAAACATTTCCTGAGTAAACGCCACCCGCTCTTCAACCGATTCCGTCACCCCACGCGCCTTCAGCTCTTCCAGTCGCGCTTCCACCGCGTGCGTGCGCAACGTCAGCCCACAGTCATTGGCAATCTGGATATTCAGCCCCGGCCGCGCATTCAGCTCGAGAATCAGCGGGCCTTTCTCTTGATCGAGCACCATGTCCACACCGATATAGCCCAGCCCGCACAGCTCATAACAGCCTGCCGCGAGCTTCATGAAACCGTCCCAGTAGGGCAGTTGCACGCCGTCCACCGCGTTGGTGGTGTCGGGGTGTTTGGTGATGATGTTGTTCAGCCAGGTGCCGCGTAACGTCAGACCGGTGGCCAGATCCACGCCGACGCCGATGGCGCCCTGGTGCAGGTTGGCCTTGCCGCCGGACTGCCGGGTCGGCAAACGCAGCATCGCCATCACCGGATAGCCCATCAAGACGATGATGCGGATGTCCGGCACGCCTTCGTAGCTGATGCTTTTGAAGATCTGGTCCGGGGTCACCCGGTATTCGATCAGCGCCCGATCGCGGTGGCCGCCCAGCGAATACAAACCGGTGAGGATGCTCGAGATGTGATGCTCAAGCTCTTCGTGGGCAAGGATCTTGCCCGACACCGTGCGATAGCGACCCTCGAAACGGTCGGCGATGACAATGATGCCGTCACCGCCAGCGCCCTGGGCCGGTTTGATCACGAAGTCGCTGCGCCCGCCGATGATCTCGCCGAGCTTGTCGATTTCCTTTTCGGTGGAGATCACGCCATACAACTCCGGCACGTGAATGCCGGCCTTGATGGCGCGCTCCTTGGTGATGATCTTGTCATCGACGATCGGGTACAGGCTGCGCTTGTTGTACTTGAGCACGTAGTCGGCGTTACGCCGATTGATGCCCATGATGCCCCGCGCCTCCAGCGCCTTCCAGGTCTTCCAGAAACCGAACATCAGGCGTCAGCCTTCTTCAGGAAAGCCTTGAAACGCACCAGTTCGGTCAGGCGGTAGCCGCGATAGCGACCCATCGCCAGCATGAAGCCGACCAGAATCAGCAGGATCGCCGGGAAGGTGAACACGAAGTACACCAGCTCAGGCACGGTCATGATCAGGTGCGCCAGAGATGCGGCGAACAGCGTACCAATCGCGACTTTCATCGCATGGCTGGCACCGCGCTCTTCCCAGGTGATCGACAGGCGTTCGATAGTCATGGTCAGAATCACCATCGGGAACAGCGCTACAGACAAGCCACGCTCCAGACCCAGTTTATGGCTGAACAGACTGATCGCCGCGATCAGCACCACGACAAAGGTCAACACCACCGAGAGTCGCGGCAGCATTTGCAGCTTCAGGTGTTCCAGATATGAACGTAATGACAGGCCCAGCGCCGTGATCACGGTAAACAGCAGAATGCCGAAGCCCAGCTGCGTTTCGCGGAAGGCGAGGGCGATCAGTACCGGGGTAAACGTGCCGAGGGTCTGCAGGCCGATCAGGTTGCGCAGAATCAGGATCACCAGCACGCCGATCGGGATCATCACCATGATCATGAAGGTCTGCTGGGTCTGTAGCGGCAAGCCGTACAGCGAGTATTCGAGGAAGTTGGCGTCGGTGTTTTCGTCGGTCAGCTTGGCCAGACGAATCGCATTCATCTCGCTGTTGTTCAGGCTGAAGGTCACGTTGGCTTTTTTGCCACCGTCGACGGTGATCAGGTTTTCATCGCCGGTCCACCACAGCAGGCGGTCGGTCGGCAGGCCTTGCTCGCCGGTTTCCGGGTTGAAGTACAGCCAGTCGTTGCCGTTGAAGCTGCGCAGCCACAGCTCAGGCATTTGTGGCTGGTCGGCGACGAGGCGGATGGTGTGGACCTTTTCCACCGGCACGTGGGCGATGGACAGCAGCAGTTCGACGATTTTGGCTTTGTGCGCGGTCGATGGATCGCCGGCCAGCAGCAGTTTCACGTTGTCATCGTTGACGTTGTTGACGCGCTTGATCGCCTCGCCAATAAAGGTTTCGACGTCAGCCGAGTGCTGGCGGATCGGCGCAAGCAGGGCTTCGGCGGCGATTTTCTCCGGGCCTTCGATGGCCATGCTGTCGCGGAAGGTCGGGCCTTTGACCTTGGATTTTTCGGCGGTGTAACGCTTGGTCAGTACCAGACGGTAATAAAGGGTCTGGTTGCCCTTGGCGCGGCGTGCCGACCAAGTGACCTTGCGGTTGCCATCGACGCGGTTCACCGCAACGCCGTAGTTATTGGAGATAAAGCTCTCGTTGAGGCTGACGTAATCGCGGCTCAACGGCGGCACAAACATCTGGATCTTCACCGGATCCTTGGTGCTGGCGACGAACTCGACCTTGGCGTCGATGTTCCACAAGTCGTCGGTGGCGTCTTCGGTCACCGGGATGCCGAGCACGAAAATCTGATAGGCCGTAACCGAAACGCCCAGGAGCACCAGAATGGTGATCAGGATTTTCAGGTGGAAGGTTAGAGAACGCATGGAAATTACTCGGCGGTATGAGCGGCGATGGTGCAGGCGGGTTTGCCGGCAGCGTATTTAAGACTGGGGTCGACCAGCGCGTCGAAGCGTTTCAGCGCCTCGGAGCCGATCAAAAGCGGATATTGGAACGCACTTCGGTCGGTCAGGTTCACTTCGATGCTGCGCATCGCTGATCCCATGCAGATATCCAGCTCGATCACCGGACGGGCGGTGTACTTCTTGCCTTCTTCCGGGTCGTAGTCGCCAGCACGGCGCTTGATCTTGCTGACCCGGGCCAGCGGCCGTTCGATCGGGTGCGAGTGCGCGGCGTCGATGGCCAGGTAGAAACGAACCCAGGACTCACCGTTGCGTTTAAAGCGTTTGATGTCGCGGGCACTCAGCGAGGCGGTTTTCGCGCCGGTGTCGAGCTTGGCCGCGACTTCGAGATTGATGCCGTCAAGCGAAGCGTATTCGTTGAGGCCGTACACGGTTTTTTCCCCCGCGGCGGCGAGGCCGGGCAGGCAAAACAGGGCAAAGAATGTGGGGAAGGGCTTGAGTCTCATAAATCCTGGTGCGCAGCGTTCCGTTTTCGGTTCAGGTCCTTGGCAAAACTTGCGCAAGGCCCTTCGTGTGCCTGGCAGCTTTATATGACAAGCCGTACAAATGGCCAGCAAATGCGGGCGGCATTCTAGCACGGTGGGTTTATGGCGCCAGCGCCCGAGCCGGTCTATACCCCTTTGGGAACCCTGTGGGAGCCTGCTCGCGAAGGCGGTGCGTCATCCCATGCAGATGCTGACTGACAGTACGCTTTCGCGAGCAGGCTCGCTCCCACAGGGATTAATCGACCAATGGGAGATTGCCTACGGTTATTAGACGATTGTCGACAATACCTATTTATCCTTTGACTGATGCGGGCGAATTGGCTAGTTTTTGCCGCATTGGATTTGAAGGTGTCGACAATCATGCTGGATCAACTCGATCCCCCGGTCATCAGCGGCGACGATTCCGAGACACTCTCGGAAAACGTCTTCCGGCGCATTCAGGCAGCCATCGTCAAAGGCGAGATCGCCCCGGGCAGCAAGATCTCCGAACCGGAGCTGGCACGCACCTACGGCATCAGCCGTGGACCGTTACGCGAGGCGATTCACCGTCTCGAAGGCCAGCGTTTACTGGTACGCGTGCCGCACGTCGGCGCGCGGGTGGTGTCGCTCAGCCACGCCGAATTGCTCGAACTCTATGAAATCCGCGAATCCCTCGAAGGCATGGCCTGCCGTCTGGCGGCCGAACGCATGAGCGTTGAAGAAATCGACGAACTGCGCCGGGTGCTGGAAACCCACGAGCGCGACGCGGCGTTTCAGGCTGGCGTTGGCTACTACCAGCAGGAAGGCGATTTCGACTTTCACTACCGGATCATCCAGGGCAGCGGCAATCGCACGCTGACGCAGATGCTCTGCGGCGAGCTCTATCAATTGGTGCGCATGTACCGCATCCAGTTTTCCACCACACCGAACCGCCCGCGCCAGGCTTTTGCCGAACACCACCGGATTCTCGATGCCATCGCCGACCGTGACGGCGAGCTCGCGGAATTGTTGATGCGCCGTCACATCGGCGCCTCGAAACGCAACATCGCCCGTCATTACCAGGACGGCGCCCACAATAAGACAGCCACTGAACGAGGTGAGTCATGAGTTCCAAGCACAGCACTCCAGGCCAGCGTTTCCGCGATGCGGTCGCCAGCGAGCATCCATTGCAGGTGGTCGGCGCAATCAACGCCAACCACGCGCTGCTGGCCAAGCGCGCCGGTTTCAAGGCGATCTACCTGTCCGGTGGCGGGGTGGCCGCAGGTTCCCTTGGCGTGCCGGATCTGGGCATCACCGGTCTGGACGATGTGCTGACTGACGTTCGGCGCATCACTGACGTCTGCGATCTGCCGCTGCTGGTCGACGTCGACACCGGTTTCGGCTCCTCGGCGTTCAACGTGGCGCGCACGGTCAAGTCGATGATCAAGTTCGGCGCGGCGGCGATCCACATCGAGGATCAGGTCGGCGCCAAGCGCTGCGGCCACCGTCCGAATAAAGAGATCGTCAGCCAGCAGGAAATGGTCGACCGCATCAAAGCCGCCGTTGACGCCCGTACTGACGACAGCTTCGTGATCATGGCGCGCACCGATGCGCTGGCGGTGGAAGGTCTGGAATCGGCACTCGATCGCGCTGCCGCGTGCATTGAGGCCGGTGCGGACATGATTTTCCCGGAAGCGATCACTGAGCTGGAGATGTACAAGCTGTTCGCCAACCTTGTGAAAGCGCCGATTCTGGCCAACATCACCGAGTTCGGTTCGACACCGCTGTACACCACCGAGCAACTGGCCGGCGCCGACGTGTCGCTGGTGCTCTATCCACTGTCGGCGTTCCGCGCGATGAACAAAGCTGCGGAAAACGTCTACACGGCGATCCGCCGTGACGGCACGCAGCAGAATGTCATCGACACCATGCAGACTCGCATGGAGCTTTACGATCGCATCGATTACCACACCTTCGAGCAGAAGCTCGATGCGTTGTTTGCCGCCAAGAAATAAAGATCAAAAGATCGCAGCCTGCGGCAGCTTCTACACAGCTCCCTGTAGGAGCTGTCGAGTGCAACGAGGCTGCGATCTTTTCGCCACACTCCCTAACAAATTCAAGATTGGAGAACACAATGGCCGAAGCAAAAGTACTCAGTGGCGCCGGGCTCCGTGGCCAGGTCGCCGGGCAAACCGCACTGTCCACCGTGGGCCAGGCCGGTGCCGGGCTGACCTATCGCGGCTACGACGTGCGCGAACTCGCTGCCGATGCGCAATTTGAAGAAGTCGCTTACCTGCTGCTCTACGGCGAGCTGCCAACCCAGGCGCAACTCGACGAATACCAAGGCAAACTCAGCAAGCTGCGCGACCTGCCACAAGCGCTGAAAGAAGTGCTCGAACGCATCCCCGCCGACGCCCACCCGATGGACGTGATGCGCACCGGTTGCTCGTTCCTCGGCAATATCGAGCCGGAGAAAGACTTTTCCGAGCAACGCGACAAGACTGACCGCTTGCTGGCCGCGTTCCCGGCGATCATGTGCTACTGGTATCGCTTCAGCCACGACGGCAAACGCATCAATTGCGTCAGCGACGAGCCGACCATCGGCGGCCACTTCCTGCACCTGCTGCACGACAAGAAGCCGATCGAATTGCACGTGAAAGTGATGAACGTCTCGCTGATTCTTTACGCCGAACACGAATTCAACGCCTCGACGTTCACCGCGCGCGTCTGCGCCTCGACCCTGTCCGATTTGTATTCTTGCGTAACGGCCGCTATTGGTTCGCTGCGCGGTCCGTTGCACGGCGGCGCCAATGAAGCAGCGATGGAAATGATCGAGCGCTTCGCGTCGCCGGAAGAGGCGATCAAAGGCACCCTCGGCATGCTTGAGCGCAAGGACAAGATCATGGGCTTCGGCCACGCGATCTATAAGGACAGCGATCCGCGCAACGAGGTGATCAAGGGCTGGTCGAAAAAACTCGCGGATGAAGTCGGCGACAAAGTGCTGTTCCCGGTTTCCGAAGCCATCGACAAGACCATGTGGGAGCAGAAAAAACTGTTCCCCAACGCCGATTTCTACCATGCCTCGGCGTACCACTTCATGGGCATCCCGACCAAGCTGTTCACGCCGATCTTCGTCTGCTCGCGCCTGACTGGCTGGGCTGCGCATGTGTTCGAACAACGCGCCAACAACCGCATCATCCGTCCAAGCGCCGAGTACGTCGGCGTCGAACAGCGCAAGTTCGTGCCAATCGAACGTCGCTGAAATGGTGAGCTGACGCGATCCCGGAAAACACCGCAAATCCCTGTAGGAGTGAGCCTGCTCGCGATGACGGACTGACATTCACCATCGATGTCGACTGATCCACCGCTTTCGCGAGCAGGCTCGCTCCCACAGTGGATGGTGTGTAACTCAGGTTTGTGTCAGCCACCCTTTGCAACTACCGTGACCCGAGTCCTGACCCGATGAACACAGAATTTCGCAAAACCCTGCCCGGCAGCCCTCTGGATTATTTCGACGCCCGTGCGGCTGTCGAAGCGATTCAGCCCGGCAGTTACGACACCCTGCCGTACACCTCCCGCGTGCTGGCGGAAAACCTTGTGCGTCGCTGCGACCCGGCCACGCTCACCAATTCCCTCAAGCAACTGATTGAACGCAAACGCGACCTCGACTTCCCGTGGTTCCCGGCGCGCGTGGTCTGCCACGACATTCTCGGTCAGACCGCGCTGGTCGACCTCGCTGGCCTGCGCGACGCGATCGCCTTGCAGGGCGGTGACCCGGCGCAGGTCAACCCGGTAGTGCCGACGCAATTGATCGTCGACCACTCGCTGGCAGTGGAGGCAGGCGGTTTCGACAAGCAGGCGTTCGAGAAAAACCGCGCCATCGAAGACCGTCGCAACGAAGACCGTTTCCACTTCATCAACTGGACCAAAAAGGCCTTCAAGAACGTTGACGTGATCCCACCGGGCAACGGCATCATGCACCAGATCAACCTGGAGAAAATGTCTCCGGTGATCCAGGTGCGTGAGGGCGTGGCGTTCCCCGACACTTGCGTCGGCACCGACAGCCACACCCCGCACGTCGATGCTTTGGGCGTGATTGCCATCGGCGTTGGCGGTCTCGAAGCCGAGAGCGTGATGCTCGGTCGCGCCTCGTGGATGCGCCTCCCGGAAAGCGTCGGCGTCGAACTGACCGGCAAGCTGCAACCGGGCATCACTGCCACCGACATGGTGCTGGCGCTGACCGAATACCTGCGCAAACAGAAAGTCGTCGGCGCGTGGCTGGAGTTCTTCGGCGAAGGCGCCGCTGCGCTGACCCTTGGCGACCGCGCGACCATCTCCAACATGGCCCCGGAATACGGCGCCACGGCGGCGATGTTCTACATCGATCAGCAAACCATCGATTACCTGAAACTCACCGGTCGTGAAGACCAGCAAGTGCAGTTGGTCGAGCAGTACGCCAAGCTCACCGGCCTGTGGGCAGACAGCCTGAAAGGCGCGCAATACGAGCGCGGTCTGACTTTCGATCTGTCCTCGGTGGTGCGCAACATGGCCGGCCCAAGCAACCCGCATGCTCGCGTTGCGGTGTCGGATCTGGCCGCCAAAGGCATCTCCGGTCAGTGGGATGACGTGCCGGGGCAAATGCCTGACGGCGCGGTGATCATCGCCGCCATCACCAGTTGCACCAACACCAGCAACCCGCGCAACGTGATTGCCGCCGGACTGCTGGCGCGTAATGCCAACAAACTCGGTCTGACCCGCAAGCCGTGGGTGAAATCTTCGCTGGCGCCAGGTTCGAAAACCGTGGCGCTGTACCTCGACGAAGCGGGGCTGACCACGGAGCTGGAGCAGCTCGGATTCGGTGTCGTCGCCTTCGCTTGCACTACCTGCAACGGCATGTCCGGTGCGCTCGATCCGGTGATTCAGCAGGAGATCATCGACCGCGATCTGTACGCCACCGCCGTGCTCTCGGGCAACCGCAACTTCGACGGCCGCATCCACCCGTACGCCAAGCAAGCGTTCCTCGCTTCGCCGCCGCTGGTGGTCGCCTATGCGATTGCCGGGACCATCCGCTTCGATATCGAAAAAGACGTGCTCGGTGTCGTGGACGGCAAAGAAATCCGCCTGAAAGACATCTGGCCGAGCGACGAAGAAATCGACGCTGTGGTGAAATCTTCGGTCAAGCCTGAGCAGTTCCGTCAGGTCTACATTCCGATGTTCGCCGTCCATGAAGACACTGGCCCGAAAGTCACGCCGCTGTACGACTGGCGCGAGATGAGCACCTACATCCGCCGTCCGCCGTACTGGGAAGGTGCGCTGGCCGGCGCGCGTCCGCTCAAGGGCATGCGCCCGCTGGCGGTGCTGCCGGACAACATCACCACCGATCACCTGTCGCCGTCCAACGCAATCATGCTCGACAGCGCCGCCGGCGAATACCTGGCGAAAATGGGCTTGCCGGAAGAGGACTTCAACTCCTACGCAACGCACCGTGGCGACCACTTGACCGCGCAGCGCGCAACGTTTGCCAACCCGAAACTGTTCAATGAAATGGTCGTGGAAAACGGCAAGGTCAAACAGGGTTCGCTGGCCCGTGTCGAGCCGGAAGGCAAAGTGATGCGCATGTGGGAAGCCATCGAAACCTACATGGAACGCAAGCAGCCGCTGATCATCATTGCCGGCGCCGATTACGGTCAGGGTTCGTCCCGCGACTGGGCGGCGAAAGGCGTGCGTCTGGCCGGTGTCGAAGCGATTGCCGCTGAGGGTTTCGAACGCATTCACCGCACCAACCTGGTGGGCATGGGTGTGTTGCCGCTGGAGTTCAAGCCGGGCACTGACCGTCACACGCTGGCCATCGACGGCAGCGAAACCTATGACGTGATCGGCGAGCGCAAGCCGCGCGCGGACCTGACGCTGGTGATCCATCGCAAGAACGGCGAGCGCGTTGACGTGCCGGTGACTTGCCGTCTGGATACCGCTGAAGAAGTCTCGATCTACGAGGCTGGCGGCGTGTTGCAGCGCTTCGCTCAGGACTTCCTTGAAGAGTCGGCGGTTGCCGTTTAAATCAACTGATGCGGGCATGGGATTTTAAGTCCCATGCTTTCGGTAAGGAGCAATATGGCTCACGCACCACAAATAAAAATCCCCGCCACCTACATGCGCGGCGGCACCAGCAAAGGCGTGTTTTTCAGCCTCAAGGATCTGCCTGAAGCGGCGCAGATTCCCGGTCCGGCTCGCGACGCTTTATTGCTGCGCGTGATCGGCAGTCCCGACCCGTACGACAAACAAATCGACGGCATGGGCGGCGCGACGTCGAGCACCAGCAAAACCGTGATCCTGTCGAAAAGCATCAAGGCTGATCACGACGTCGATTACCTGTTCGGTCAGGTCTCCATCGACAAGCCCTTTGTGGATTGGAGCGGCAACTGCGGCAACCTCTCGGCAGCGGTCGGTTCGTTCGCCATCAGCAATGGCCTGGTCGATGCCAGCCGCATTCCGCACAACGGTGTCGCGGTGGTGCGCGTGTGGCAGGCCAACATCGGCAAAACGATTATTGCCCACGTGCCGATCACCAACGGCGAAGTGCAGGAAACCGGTGATTTCGAACTCGATGGCGTGACTTTTCCGGCTGCTGAAGTACAAGTCGAATTCATGGACCCGGCGGCGGAAGAAGAGGGTGGCGGTGGTTCGATGTTTCCTACCGGCAACCTGATCGATGAGCTGGAAGTGCCGGGCGTTGGCACGTTCAAGGCGACCATGATCAACGCCGGCATCCCGACGATTTTCGTCAACGCCGCAGACATTGGTTATACCGGCACTGAGCTGCAAAGTGCGATCAACAGCGATCCGAAAGCATTGCAGATGTTCGAGACGATTCGGGCTTATGGCGCGCTGCGCATGGGACTGATTGCTAATCTTGATGAAGCGGCGAAACGGCAGCACACGCCGAAAGTCGCGTTCGTTGCCAAGCCTGTGGATTACGTGGCGTCGAGTGGTAAAGCGGTTGCCGCTGGTGACGTGGATTTGCTGGTGCGGGCGTTGTCGATGGGCAAGTTGCATCACGCGATGATGGGCACGGCGGCGGTGGCGATTGGTACGGCGGCAGCGATTTCCGGCACGTTGGTGAACCTTGCGGCGGGTGGCGTTGAACGGAATGCCGTGCGCTTCGGACATCCGTCCGGAACGTTGCGTGTTGGCGCTGAAGCCAGTCTGGAAAACGGCGAGTGGGTGGTGAAGAAAGCCATCATGAGCCGTAGCGCACGCGTTCTCATGGAAGGCTACGTACGCATCCCGGGTGATTCTTTCTGATTTGAGATTTTTCACCCTCACCCCAGCCCTCTCCCAAAGGGTGAGGGGGCCGATCGAGGTGTCTGGAGTAGTACATCGACCTGAAAGATCGAGTCGATTATGGGTTCAAGGGGCCGACCGAGGTGTCTGGGGTTGTACATCGACCTGAAAGAACGAGTTGATTATGGATTCAGGGGCCGACCGAGGTGTTTGAAATTGTGCATTGACCAGATCGATTATGGATTCAATGGCGATCGTTCACGTCGGTGAACCTCCACAGCATCCCCCAATCAGTTCCCTCTCCCTCGGGAGAGGGCTAGGGTGAGGGGCCTCCGACTGAAGAAACACAAAAAGAGCAGGCACCCCAGACCTGCAATCACCCAGACCAAACCCGCCAAGCCCTGAGGAAGACCGCACCCACTCATCATTCCCGCACAGGAGAACCGCAATGAGCGCCAACGTCGACCTGAACAACCGCCCCGACTACGACCATGTCCTGCAGGACATCGCCGACTACGTCCTCACCTTCAAAGTCACCTCCACCGAAGCTCTCGACACCGCCCGCAACTGCCTGATGGACACGCTGGGCTGCGGCCTGCTGGCACTGCGCTTTCCCGAATGCACCAAGCATCTTGGCCCAATCGTCGAAGGCACCGTCGTGCCGTTTGGTGCGCGAGTCCCGGGTACGTCTTATCGCCTCGACCCAGTGAAAGCCGCGTGGGACATCGGCTGCATCGTCCGTTGGCTCGACTACAACGACACCTGGCTCGCCGCCGAGTGGGGCCATCCATCGGACAACCTGGGCGGCATTCTTGCGGTGGCCGATCACCTCTCGCAGAAGCGTCTGGCCAATGCTGAAGCGCCGCTGACGATTCGCGATGTGCTGGAAGCGATGATCATGGCCCACGAGATTCAAGGCGTGATTGCTCTGGATAACTCCTTCAATCGTGTAGGACTCGATCACGTCATTCTGGTGAAAGTCGCCTCGACCGCCGTTACCGCCAAACTGATGGGCGCCAATCGCGAGCAATTGTTGTCGGCGCTTTCCCATGCGTTCGCCGATGGTCAGGCGCTGCGCACCTATCGTCATGCGCCGAATGCCGGCTCTAGAAAGTCCTGGGCGGCGGGGGAT
Source organism: Pseudomonas sp. P108 (assembly GCF_032613195.1). Classification (NCBI taxonomy): domain Bacteria; kingdom Pseudomonadati; phylum Pseudomonadota; class Gammaproteobacteria; order Pseudomonadales; family Pseudomonadaceae; genus Pseudomonas; species Pseudomonas sp. P108. Next base: position 2,117,427 of record NZ_CP126691.1, read on the forward strand.
GCGACGAGTCGTGGCGTGCGTCTGGCCGACATCGCCATGCGCGGCGAAATGGGTATTCCCGGCGTGCTGACTGCGAAACAGTGGGGCTTTTATGACGTACTGTTCAGCCACACCAATAGCGATCTGGCGCTGAAACCGGAAGATAAACGCGCTTTCAGTTTTTCGCGGCCGTTCGGCAGTTACGTGATGGAAAACGTCCTGTTCAAAATCAGCTTTCCCGCCGAGTTCCACGCGCAAACCGCCTGCGAAGCGGCGGTGACCTTGCACCCGCAGGTGCGCAATCGTCTGCACGAGATCGACAAGATCGTCATCACCACCCACGAATCGGCAATTCGCATCATTTCCAAGGTCGGGCCGCTGGCCAACGCCGCCGACCGCGACCACTGCATCCAGTACATGACCGCCGTGCCGCTGGCGTTCGGCAATCTGGTCGCCGAGCAGTACGAAGACGATTTCCACCGGGCGCATCCAGTCATTGATGTGCTGCGCGAAAAAATGGTCATCGTCGAAGAGCCACGTTTCACCCGCGAGTATCTCGAGGCCGACAAACGTTCGATCGCCAACGCCGTACAAGTTTTTTTCAAGGACGGCAGCAGCACCGAAAACGTCGTGGTGGAATACCCGATCGGCCATCGCCGGCGCCGTGCCGAGGGCATTCCGTTGCTGGAGGACAAGTTCAAAGCCAACCTGGCCACGCGCTTCACCGGTCAGCGCAGCAGCGAGATCTTCGCGTTGTGCAAGGATCAGGCGCTGCTTGAAGCAACGGCTGTTAACCGCTTTGTGGATATGTTGGTTATCTGAACCACTTTTCCACAGGCAATTTGGTGATCGCAAAACCGCTCAACAAAATCGCCGAATAGATCATCAGTTCCCGGGACAGGGTTTGCCCTTCGTACCAGGCGCCGATGATCACGGCGAACACCGGGAAAATGATAAACACGAACGACAGGATGATCGGGCTCAAGCGTTTAAGCAGCAAAAAGTAAACGATGAATCCACCCACCGATGCCACCAACCCGAGATACAGCAGGGCGCCCCACGAGCGGGCGCTGACGTCACTGAACGCCGGCGTCTCAATGCTCAGACCGACAATAAATAACATCAGGCCGGCAATGCCGATCGGCAGCGTGTTGTAGGTGATCACGCTGATCGCGCTGCCGTGTTTTTTCGTCACCACGTAGCACAGCGCATGCATCACCGCTGCACACAGAATTGCCAGTACGCCAAGCCATTCCGCCTGATCCAGATGCAGACCCTGACTGCGAATAATCATGAACAGACTGCCAAAGCCAATCGCGATGCCGAGCATTTGCGACGGGTAGATTTTCTCGCGCAGAAACAGCGCCGAGAACAGCAGGATAAAAACTGGCATGCAACTGAACAGCAGGGCGGTCAGGCCCGATGACACGTGCATCTCGCCGTAGTTGAGCAGGTAGTAGGGCAGGCTGAAATACGACAGCGTGACGAACACAAAGAACCAGCGACTTTGCTTTGGAAAAAACAGCGGTTCCTTGCGCAACAGCGCGAAGCTCAGGAACAGCGGAAAAGCGATCAGAAAACGCAGCCCGGCGGCGGTCAGCGGTGGCACGCTTTCCACCGCAATCTTGATACCCAGCCACGTCGTGCCCCAACTCAGGCAGACGATCAGAAACAAGGTACTGGTGATCAATCCGGCGAGCCAGGGTTTGCTGATGTTCATCGGTGTGCTGACGGCGGTCGACATGCGGCGTGCTCCGAACGGTGGAATTGACCTGATCGCGGAAACGGTCTATTCCTGATTGAATCTGTTTTAAGCACGCTATTCGGGGTGACAATGACTGTCAAAGTAAGTATTGCCATGGTGTCAATCCTTCGCGATGGCCTCGTCAACGGCGTGGGCGTGAAGTACAAACGTCTGGCGGATGCAGTCGCGCAAGCCATCGATGAGGGCGTCATCGATGCGGGATGCAAGTTGCCGCCGCACCGTTTGCTGGCGGACAGCCTGGGGGTGACCATCGGCACCATCAGCCGTGCCTACGGTGAACTTGAGCGTGTCGGATTGGTGGTGGCTCGCGTAGGAGATGGCACCTATGTGCGTCAGCGCGGGATGGAGCGGCCGCAGGACAAAGGCTTTCGCAATGTCAGTGATGAGCCTTCGGCCTGTTTCGACATGAGCCGCAATCAACCGATTCCAGCGCAAGAAGCGGCGTTCATGAGCCAGAGCCTGCAGGAGCTGGCCAGCGATCCGCGGGTGTTGCAGCAATTGACCGGGTATACCGCTGAAGGTGGGCTGGCACGGCACCGCTTGGCGGGTGCGGTCTGGCTGCAGCACGGGGCGTTTGTCCCGCACGTCGATCAGGTGTTGTGCGTCAACGGTGGTCAGCATGGTCTGTTGTGCGCATTGATGGGCTTGCTCAAGGCCGGCGACACCGTTGTGACCGAGCATCTGTCCTACCCGGGATTGATCGGCGTCGCACGCCAGCTCGGGATAAAACTCCTTGGCGCGGCGATGGACGACGAAGGGCTTTTACCGTCGGCGCTGGAGGATATTTGCCGTCAGCATCGTGTTTCAGCGCTGTATTGCACCCCAACGATCCAGAATCCTACAGCCGCTGTGATGTCGATCCCACGGCGCGAGGCGCTCGCCGAGCTCTGTCGCCAGCACAATTTGTTGATCATCGAAGATGAAGCCCACGCAGTACTGGATCGCCAGCGCCCGTTGCCGCTCAGTTATTTTGCGCCGGAGCGTTCAGTGCTGATCGGCAGTTTGAGCAAGGCTGTTTCAGCGGGTTTGCGCGTTGGTTATCTGCACGCGCCGCAAGCGTTGATCGGGCGTTTGAGTGCCGCCATCCGCGCCACCTGCTGGATGGCCAATCCGTTATCGATGGAAGTGGCGAGCCTGTGGATCGAAAGCGGCATGGCCGAGCGTTTGCTGGACGAGCAGATCAGCGAGATCGCTCGGCGCAAAGCGTTGGTGGCGCCTGTTCTGCAGGGTTTGAATTACAAGACTCACCCTTACAGTCCGCATTTCTGGGTGGAGGTGCCTGAGCTGTGGCGGGCGTCGCAGATTGCGGCGGAGTTGAAGGAAAACAACTATCTGGTAGCCACCGCCGAGGCGTTTGCGGTCGGGCATTCAGCGGTGCCGCAGTTCATTCGGGTAAGTGTGTGTAATGCGGTGGGGGATGATCGGTTGTTGCTGGCAGGTTTTGAAGCTCTGGCCAAGGCATTAACAGACACCGTGTAATAGTTCTTCGCGAGCAGGCTCGCTCCCACATTCGACCGCATTTCAACGGGATAAACGCGATCAAACTGTGGGAGCGAGCCTGCTCGCGAAAGCGTCAGCCCAGACACCACAAATCTATTTGAACCGCCGCTCCACACCTTTCTCCACCAGAATCTTCGCCGAAATCTCTTCCACCGAAAAATGCGTGGAGTTGATGTTGGGGATGTTTTCGCGGCGGAACAGATTCTCCACTTCACGCACTTCGAATTCGCACTGGGCGTAGCTCGAATAGCGGCTGTTGGGCTTGCGCTCGTTGCGGATCGCGGTGAGGCGGTCCGGGTCGATGGTCAGGCCGAACAGCTTGTGCTGATGCGCGCGCAGGGCAGTAGGCAGGGTCAGACGCTCCATGTCGTCTTCGGTCAGCGGATAGTTGGCCGCGCGGATGCCGAACTGCATGGCCATGTACAGACACGTCGGCGTTTTGCCGCATCGCGACACGCCCACTAGTATCAAATCGGCTTTGTCGTAATAGTGCGTGCGCGCGCCGTCGTCGTTGTCGAGGGCAAAGTTAACCGCCTCGATGCGCTCCATGTAATTGGAGTTGTGCCCGATCGAATGGGATTTGCCGACGGTATAGGAAGAATGCTCGGTCAGTTCCTGCTCCAGTGGGGCGAGGAAGGTCGAGAAAATGTCGATCATGAAACCATTGGACGTTGCGAGAATCTCACGGATGTCCTGATTGACGATGGTGTCGAAGATGATCGGACGGAAGCCGTCGGTTTCAGCGGCTTTGTTGATTTGTTGTACCATGGCTCGCGCTTTATCCACGCTGTCGATGTACGGTCGCGTGAATTTGCTGAAGGTAATGTTTTCGAACTGCGCCAGGAGGCTTTGACCCAGGGTTTCGGCAGTGATGCCGGTGCCATCGGAGATGAAGAAAGCAGATCGTTTCATTTGCACCTTGGGCCTTAAGCTAGTCATCAATCTTGGATATGATAGGCGCGATTTGCCGGCCGCCAATGGCCAGCATTCTCACTTATTTTCCAGGTCCAGGCCATACAACCGGCCAAGGCTCCCCCGGGCCGCCGGTTTCTGAGCTTTTCCAACACAGTTAGTGGAGAGATCACCTTGGTAGAGTACGTAGTTTCCCTCGATAAGCTCGGCAAACACGATGTTGAGCATGTGGGGGGCAAGAACGCATCCCTGGGCGAGATGATCAGTAACCTGGCAGGCGCCGGTGTTTCGGTCCCCGGCGGCTTCGCCACGACGGCTCAGGCCTATCGTGATTTCCTCGAACTGAGCGGCCTCAACGACCAGATCCACCAGGCCCTCGACGCGCTCGACGTCGACGACGTCAACGCCCTGGCCAAGACCGGCGCGCAGATCCGTCAATGGATCATGGAAGCCGAATTCCCCGAAAAACTGAATGCCGAGATCCGCACCGCGTTCGCCGCGCTGTCGGCCGGCAACCCTGACGTGGCCGTGGCCGTGCGTTCTTCCGCTACCGCCGAAGACCTGCCGGACGCCTCCTTCGCCGGTCAGCAGGAAACCTTCCTGAACATCCGTGGTGTGGAAAACGTTATCCGCGCCGCCAAAGAGGTGTTCGCTTCGCTGTTCAACGACCGTGCGATTTCCTACCGCGTGCACCAGGGCTTCGACCACAAACTGGTCGCCTTGTCGGCTGGCGTGCAGCGCATGGTGCGTTCGGAAACCGGCACTGCCGGCGTGATGTTCACCCTCGATACCGAATCCGGTTTCCGTGACGTGGTGTTCATCACCGGCGCTTACGGTCTGGGCGAAACCGTTGTACAAGGCGCGGTCAACCCGGATGAGTTCTACGTCCACAAGGGCACGCTGGAGGCCGGTCGTCCGGCGATTCTGCGTCGTAACCTCGGCAGCAAAGCCATCAAGATGATCTACGGCGACGAGGCCAAGGCCGGTCGTTCGGTCAAGACTGTCGATGTCGACAAGGCTGATCGTGCACGTTTCTGCCTGAGCGACGCTGAAGTCAGCGAGCTGGCCAAGCAAGCGATGATCATCGAAAAGCATTACGGCTGCCCGATGGACATCGAGTGGGCCAAGGACGGTGACGACGGCAAGCTGTACATCGTGCAGGCCCGTCCGGAAACCGTGAAAAGCCGCACCCAGGCCAACGTCATGGAACGTTACCTGTTGAAAGAAACCGGCACCGTGCTGGTGGAAGGTCGTGCGATTGGCCAGCGCATCGGCGCCGGGAAAGTGCGCATCATCAAGGATGTGTCCGAGATGGACAAAGTCCAGCCGGGCGACGTACTCGTTTCCGACATGACCGACCCGGACTGGGAACCGGTCATGAAGCGCGCCAGCGCCATCGTCACTAACCGTGGCGGTCGTACCTGCCACGCAGCAATCATCGCTCGCGAGCTGGGTATCCCGGCAGTCGTCGGTTGCGGCAATGCCACCCAACTGCTGAAGGATGGCCAGGGCGTGACCGTGTCTTGCGCCGAAGGCGACACCGGTTACATCTTCGAAGGCGAGCTGGGTTTCGACATCAAGAAGAACTCCGTCGACGCCATGCCGGAGCTGCCGTTCAAGATCATGATGAACGTCGGCAACCCGGACCGCGCCTTCGACTTCGCGCAGCTGCCGAACGCCGGTGTCGGCCTGGCCCGTCTGGAATTCATCATCAACCGCATGATCGGTGTGCACCCGAAAGCGCTGTTGAACTACGACGGTCTGCCGCAGGAAATCAAGGAAAGCGTCGACAAGCGTATCGCTGGTTACGACGATCCGGTCGGTTTCTATGTCGAGAAACTGGTTGAAGGCATCAGCACCCTCGCTGCCGCGTTTGCACCGAAGAAAGTCATCGTGCGTCTGTCGGACTTCAAGTCCAACGAATACGCCAACCTGATCGGCGGCAAGCTCTACGAGCCGGAAGAAGAAAACCCGATGCTGGGCTTCCGTGGCGCTTCGCGTTACATCAGCGAATCGTTCCGCGACTGCTTCGAGCTTGAATGCCGCGCGCTGAAGCGTGTGCGCAACGAAATGGGCCTGACCAACGTCGAAATCATGGTGCCGTTCGTCCGTACCCTCGGCGAAGCCAGCCAAGTGGTGGATCTGCTCGCCGAAAACGGCTTGAAGCGCGGCGAGAACGGTCTGCGCGTGATCATGATGTGCGAATTGCCATCCAACGCGATCCTTGCTGAAGAATTCCTCGAATTCTTCGACGGTTTCTCGATCGGTTCCAACGACCTGACTCAGCTCACGCTGGGCCTGGATCGCGATTCCGGTATCATCGCGCACCTGTTCGACGAGCGTAATCCGGCGGTCAAGAAGCTCTTGGCCAACGCGATTGCCGCGTGCAACAAGGCCGGCAAGTACATCGGTATCTGCGGTCAGGGTCCATCCGACCACCCGGATCTGGCCAAGTGGCTGATGGAGCAGGGCATCGAAAGCGTGTCGCTGAACCCGGACACCGTGCTGGAAACCTGGTTCTTCCTGGCGGAAGGCCAAGCGCCGGCCTGATAAGTATGTGAACGGCCCGTTCCCTGTGGGAACGAGCCTGCTCGCGAAGACGGAGCAACATCCGCCATGGATATTGGCTGACACTCCGCTTTCGCGAGCAGGCTCGCTTCCACAGGAGGCGGGTTTTGAGATTCAAGTAGGGCGGGCTCCTGTAGATGCCGCCCTTTTTTGTGCAAGAGCATTATGCAAAGCAGCAGTGACCTATTTCCTGTCGCCCTGATCAGCGCCGAACGGCGCGGCGATCTGAGCGAAGACGTGTATCGCCTGAAACCCGGCAACAGCCCCGACTGGTCCGTGGAAATCGCTGTGACCCGGTTGGGCATGGCCGATGACTCGGCGCCTCGCGGTGTGCCGGTGATTTTGCTGCACGGCAGTTTTTCCAATCGACGTTTCTGGTTTTCACCGAAAGGCCTGGGCCTGGGCGCGTATCTGACGCGACTTGGGTTCGACGTGTGGATTCCGGAGATGCGCGGTCACGGTTTGTCGCAGCGCAACGAGGAATACCGGCGCAACCGTGTCGCCGACTACGCCCGTTACGACTTGCCGGCGATTGCCGCGTTCGTGCGAGAGCAGAGCGGGCAGGTTCCGCACTGGATCGGCCATTCGCTGGGCGGCATCACCCTGGCGGCGGCACTCGGTGGCGAATATCTTGGCGAGCCGGCAGTGGCTTCGGCGGCATTTTTCGGCACCCAGGTCAGCCGTACTTACTGGCCGCTGAAAATCCCGCCGGTCGAGTGGAGCGGGCGCTTTATTCTCAAGCGCTTTGCGCAATTGTCGGGTTCGCGGCTTAAACGAGGCCCGGAAGATGAACCGATCGGCCTGGCGCTGGAAAGCATGCGCTGGTACGGCTTGTTCGGCCGTTTTGGTGACAAGGACAAGGATTGGTGGGCGGGTCTGGCCGACGTCAAGGTGCCGGTGCTGGCAGTGACGGCGGCGGGGGATCATCAGGATCCGGCCTGGGCCTGTCGCAAACTGTTCGAACAGATCGGCTCCGAGCACAAGCAATTCGTCAATCTGGGGCGCGAGCAGGGTTTCACCGATAATTTCGGTCATGTTGAAATGTTGGTGAGCAAAGCGGCGCAGAATGAAGTGTGGCCGTTGGTAGCGCGCTGGTTGAACGATCAGCACACGCCGTTACTGGGCGAGAAGCCTGATCTGGCTGCTGCGGTCTGAGACGGGGCTGGGTAAAGGGCATTTCGTTCAGGTCGGCTTGCGGCTAAGATATGACGAATTGTGCGGTTCTGGTCATATTCGGTGGCAGTTTAGCGATTACGTTTCAGCGTTTGTTCAGGTTCATTCAGCGAACATTCAATGAGCTAAGGTAAACAGCGACCACCGGCACTCGTCTCTTCAGAACGCGGCATCCTTGATCGTCTTGCTTTTTACAGGAGTTTTTCGATGAACCATTACCTTACGCCTGACCTGTGCGACGCCTATCCGGAGCTGGTGCAGGTGCTGGAACCGATGTTCAGCAATTTCGGTGGCCGTGATTCATTCGGCGGCGAAATCGTGACTATCAAATGCTTCGAAGACAACTCGCTGGTCAAGGAACAAGCCGAACTCAAAGGCAACGGCAAGGTGCTGGTGGTCGATGGCGGCGGTTCGCTGCGACGTGCATTGCTGGGCGACATGATCGCCGAGAAAGCCGCCAGGAACGGTTGGGAAGGGCTGGTGATCTACGGCTGCATCCGTGACGTCGACGTCATTGCCCAGACCGATCTGGGCGTGCAGGCGCTGGCCAGCCACCCGATGAAAACCGAAAAACGCGGCATTGGTGACCTCAACGTCGCGGTGACGTTTGCCGGCGTGACGTTCCACCCGGGCCACTACATTTATGCGGACAACAACGGCGTGATCGTCTCGCCGAGCCCGCTGAAAATGCCTGAATAAGATTTTCGACAAAGGGATGCGGATGTTCGAGGAAGAAAACGCGCAATGGGGGCTGGTGCATGCCCTGGTGCTGGACGGTAAAGGCGGTGCGCGTTCGATAGCCCGGACTGAGCTCGACGATTTGCAGTTGCAGGCCCATGAAAGCCTGTGGCTGCATTGGGATCGCAGCCATCCGCAAACCCAGACCTGGCTGCGCAAATCCAGCGGCCTAAATGAATTCACCTGCGACTTGCTGCTGGAAGAGAACACTCGACCGCGCCTGTTGCCGTTGACCGATTCCGAATTGCTGTTGTTCTTGCGCGGCGTCAATCTAAACCCGGGTGCCGAGCCGGAAGACATGGTCTCGGTGCGGATTTTCGCTTCCGCCCAGCGGGTGATTTCCCTGCGTTTGCGTCCTTTGCGTGCCACTGATGAACTGTTGGTGCAATTGGCGGACGGCAAAGGCCCGAAAACGGCTTCTGAACTCATTCTTTATCTGGCGCAGTTCCTCACCAACAAGGTGCAGGATCTGGTCACCTGCCTCTCGGAAATCGCCGATGAGGAAGAAGAAAAGATGGATGCCGACGAACGGTATACCCCCGAGCATGGTGCCATTTTGCACATCCGGCGCAGGGCCGCTGGGTTGAAGCGTTTTCTTGCGCCGCAGCGGGATATTTTCGGACAACTGACGCGGATAAAACTGCCTTGGTTTGTCGATGACGATGCCGATTACTGGAACGAATTGAACAACAGCCTGACCCGCTATCTCGAGGAGCTCGAATTGACCCGGGAGCGCGTGGGGCTTGTGCTGGAGGCGGAAGACCGGCGTTTGAGCGAGCGCATGAATCGCACGATGTACCGCTTCGGGATCATCACCTGCATCTTTTTGCCGATGAGTTTCATCACCGGTCTGCTGGGCATCAACGTTGGCGGAATTCCATTCTCCAGCAGCCCTTATGGCTTCCTGATCGCCTGCTTGACGGTGCTCGCTCTGGCCTTCGGTCAGTGGTGGTTATTCCGTCGTTTGCGCTGGGTCTGAAAATGGCGCATGTGACCCGACCACATCTGCCCGCGTCTTTCACAGACATCACGAGAGGTGCGTATGCACGATCCGTTTGAACAGTCTTTGCGCGACATGCTCAACGCTTCGCCGTCCAGCCGCGACGACGATGCCTGTCTGGGCCGCGTACTCAAAACCGCCAACCGCCAGGTTGGCGCCGGTGATCTGTTCAGCCTGCTGGGCCGCTGGCTGCCCGCGCTGATGATCGCCCTGAATAACGGCTCGGCCCATGTCTCGCCGGTTTCCCGTCTTCGTAAACCTACCGCTCGCACTGCTGATAAGGCTGATTGAATATGGAACTCGACCTCTGGACTCAGAGCCTCGTCACTGCAATGACTGCGTTGTGGACCAAAGTAGCCAACTTCATTCCGAACCTGTTCGGCGCACTGGTCGTGCTGCTGTTGGGTTTCGTCGTGGCCAAGCTGCTCGATACTTTGCTCTCCAAACTGCTCGCCAAACTCGGCCTCGATCGCCTGATGGGTGGCACCGGCCTGACCAAATTAATGTCGCGGGCCGGGCTGCAGGTTCCAATCTCGACCCTGATCGGCAAAATCGTTTACTGGTTCGTTCTGCTGATCTTTCTGGTTTCGGCAGCAGAATCCCTTGGCCTTGAGCGAGTTTCAGCTACGCTGGATATGTTGGCGCTCTATTTGCCGAAAGTATTCGGCGCGGCGCTGGTGTTGCTGGTGGGTGTATTGCTTGCGCAATTGGCCAACGGGCTGGTGCGCGGGGCGGCAGAAGGTGTGGGCCTGGACTACGCTTCGGGGCTTGGGCGAATTGCCCAAGGGCTGGTGATCATCATCAGCATCTCGGTCGCGATCAGTCAGCTCGAGGTCAAGACCGACCTGCTGAACCATGTGATTGTCATCGTTTTGATTACCGTTGGTCTGGCGGTTGCGCTGGCCATGGGGTTGGGAAGCCGGGAAATTGCCGGTCAGATTCTTGCGGGAATCTATGTGCGTGAGTTGTATCAGGTTGGGCAACAAGTGCGTGTTGGCGAGGTCGAAGGGCAGATCGAGGAGATCGGCACGGTGAAAACCACATTGCTGACCAATGAGGGTGAGCTAGTCTCTCTTTCCAATCGGATCCTGCTGGAACAGCATGTGAGTAGCCGCTAATCCGGCAAACCCTGCTAATGTATGCCGCCGCGAAATGCCAGCTGATGCTGGTCGCGGTGGACATTGACCTGACTGTCGGCACGACTTGTTTTGAATAAAGCCCAAACGCTATCCACGCGCTACGACCCCCGCGAGCTCTCTGATGAGGAGTTGGTCGCGCGCTCGCATACCGAGCTGTTTCACGTAACGCGCGCCTATGAAGAACTGATGCGGCGTTACCAGCGAACATTATTTAACGTTTGTGCGAGATATCTTGGGAACGATCGCGACGCAGACGATGTCTGTCAGGAAGTCATGTTGAAGGTGCTGTATGGCCTGAAGAACTTCGAGGGGAAATCGAAGTTCAAAACGTGGCTCTACAGCATCACGTACAACGAATGTATTACGCAGTATCGGAAGGAACGGCGAAAGCGTCGCTTGATGGACGCATTGAGTCTTGACCCCCTCGAGGAAGCGTCCGAAGAAAAGGCGCCGAAACCCGAGGAGAAGGGCGGGCTTGATCGCTGGCTGGTGTATGTGAACCCGATTGACCGTGAAATTCTGGTGCTACGATTTGTCGCAGAGCTGGAATTTCAGGAGATCGCAGACATCATGCACATGGGTTTGAGTGCGACAAAAATGCGTTACAAACGTGCTCTAGATAAATTGCGTGAGAAATTTGCAGGCATTGCTGAAACTTAGTTCAGCGCAAATATCTCTTACGTGTAGGCAAGTTCTGATAGACTTGCCGCCGAGTTGTCCCCCGGTTTGCGGGACTGCTTCACAATCACCAGATGGGGATTTAACGGATGAAACTGAAAAACACCTTGGGCTTGGCCATTGGTTCTCTGATTGCCGCCACTTCGTTCGGCGCTCTGGCACAAGGCCAAGGCGCAGTTGAAATCGAAGGCTTCGCAAAGAAAGAACAATTCGACAGCGCTCGTAACTTCAAGAACAACGGCAACCTGTTCGGCGGCTCGATCGGTTACTTCCTGACCGACGACGTTGAACTGCGTCTGGGCTACGACGAAGTGCACAACGTACGTGCCGATGATGGCAAGAACGTAAAAGGCGCTAACACCGCTCTGGACGCTCTGTACCACTTCAACAACCCAGGCGACATGCTGCGTCCATACGTCTCGGCCGGTTTCTCCGACCAGAGCATCGACCAGAACGGTTCGAACGGTCGTAACCGTTCTACCTTCGCTAACGTTGGTGGCGGTGCCAAGCTGTACTTCACCGAGAACTTCTACGCCCGTGCCGGCGTTGAAGCTCAGTACAACATCGACCAGGGCGACACCGAGTGGGCTCCTAGCGTTGGTATCGGTGTGAACTTCGGTGGCGGCTCCAAGCCTGCTGCTGCTCCAGTTCCAGCACCAGCTGAAGTCTGCTCCGACAGCGACAACGATGGCGTTTGCGACAACGTTGACAAGTGCCCGGACACCCCAGCCAACGTAACTGTTGACGCTGACGGCTGCCCAGCAGTTGCTGAAGTTGTTCGTGTTGAGCTGGACGTTAAGTTCGACTTCGACAAGTCGGTTGTGAAGCCAAACAGCTACGGCGACATCAAGAACCTGGCTGACTTCATGAAGCAGTACCCATCCACCACCACTACTGTTGAAGGTCACACTGACTCCGTCGGTCCTGACGCTTACAACCAGAAACTGTCCGAGCGTCGTGCAAACGCCGTTAAGCAAGTTCTGACCAACCAGTACGGTGTTGAATCGTCCCGCGTTCAGTCTGTTGGCTACGGCGAATCCCGCCCAGTTGCTGACAACAAAACTGACGCTGGCCGCGCTGTAAACCGTCGCGTAGAAGCGCAGGTTGAAGCTCAAGCTAAGTAATTAGCTGCCGCTCTGAGAAAAGCCCGGCTTAGGCCGGGCTTTTCTTTGCCTGCGATTTGGCTTTGCAGCTTTAAAAGATCGCAGCCTTCGGCAGCTCCTACATGAAATCTGCATACGTCCTGTAGGAGCTGCCGCAGGCTGCGATCTTTTGATCTTCACCAGCAGCCGCCACCGCACCAATCACCAGAATCGCCGGGCTCTTCAATCCGAAAATTCCTGCGTCATCGCTCATGCTCATCAGATCACTGCGGCATTCGCGCTGCTCTGGCAACGAGGCATTCTCGATCATCGCCACCGGCGTATCTGCGGCCATCCCGCCCGCCAACAACTGATCGCGAATCTCGCCCAGCTTGGCCACGCCCATATAAACCACCAGCGTCGTCCCGCCCTGCGCCAGCGCCTGCCAGTTCAATTGGCTGTCATCCTGCGTGTGCGCGGTCACCAGGGTCACGCCGCGTGCCACACCGCGCAACGTCAGCGGAATATCGCACTGCGTCGCCCCAGCGAGCCCAGCGGTGATGCCATTGACCAACTCCACCTCAACGCCACGTTCACGCAACCACTGCGCCTCTTCACCGCCACGGCCGAAAATGCATGGATCGCCACCCTTGAGCCGCACCACACACTTGCCGTGGCGGGCATAGCGCAGCATCAGCCGATGGATGAACGCCTGCGGTGTCGAACGGCAACCACCGCGTTTACCCACGGCAATGATTCGCGCGCCAGGGCAATGTTCCAGCACCGCGTCGTTGACCAGATCATCGATCAGCACCACATCGGCCTCGCGCAACGCACGCACCGCTTTTAGGGTCAGCAATTCGGGATCACCAGGACCTGCACCCACCAGCCAGACTTTTGCGTTCATGGTGTTTTCCTCATCAGATGACGGCGACCGGCTGCACATCGGCAGCCAGCAAGCGTTTTATTTCCGGGACACAGGAGCCGCATTGCGTGCCGCAGCCCAAATTGTTTTTCAAACCTTGCAGATCCAGACCCTGGCGAATGCCGGCGCAGATCGCGTTGAGGCTGACGTTCTTGCAGTTGCACAGGGTTTTATCCGCAACAATTTGCGCCCCGGCACTGCCCGGCGGCGCACTCATCGGTGCCAGCAACCAGCGCCGCAGTTGTTCGTCTGCACGACCTTCCAGCCACAACCCCTGTAGCCAATGCTGGGCAAGGGTTTCACCGGCCAGGCGGATGGCGGTGATGCGGCCGTTTTCAATACGCACGCGCTTGCCAATGGCCCGGCGCGGATCGTCGTAGGCCAAAACCGGGCCGTCGATCAGCGACAAGCAATGATCGATTTCACTGAGCAATTGCGCATCCGGTGCCTCTCTGTTGGCAGCGCGTATCAGCAATGCCGATCGTTCACGTCCGACAAGGCTGAGACTCACGTAGGAAAATGCCTCACAGAGCGGTCGTAGGGCCTCGAAATGCCGTTGAACATCACCCTCGATGAGTGCGAAAAGCTGCCACGGCAGATTGACCGGCTCCAGGCGCACGCCGCTGTGTTTCAGTTCCGGTTGTTTCGACAACGGATCGAAGGCCGGCAGGGTCAGGCTGTTCACGCCGCCCTTGAGAAACCGGTCACCCCAGTGCATAGGTAGAAACGCTTGTCCCGGACGTACGCTGTCATCACTACCGACAGCAACAATTACTGCGCCGCGACGACTTTTCAGATTGACCAGATCGCCCGGCTGCAAACGGTGCCGGCGCATTTCGTCTGGATGCAGACTCAACACCGCTTCGCTGACATGCCCGAACAGTTGCGCCGCCGTGCCGGTGCGGCTCATACCGTGCCATTGATCGCGCAAGCGGCCAGTGATCAATGTCAGCGGAAAGCGTGCATCACGCTGTTCTTTGGCGGCGCGGTAAGGTTCGGCAATGAAATGAGCGCGTCCGTTGGCGGTTGGGAAAATCCCGTCTTCGTACAGTCGTGGTGTTCCTTGTCGTGCGCCGACAGGGAAGGGCCATTGCTGCGGTCCGATCTCGTCGATCAGCGCATGACTGATCCCGGACATATCCAGATCGCGGCCATGCGTCAGCCCTTTAAATTCATCGAACAACTGCGCGGGCTGAGTGAACGTGAACAGGCTTGGCTCGGCGGGACGCAGACGTTTCTCCAGACGTTGTGCGAAATCTACCGTGATCGCCCAGTCCGGCCGCGCTTCGCCCGGTGGGAGGATGGCTTTGCGCACGTGGGAAATGCGTCGCTCGGAGTTGGTCACCGAGCCTTCCTTCTCGCCCCAACTGGCGGCAGGTAGCAGGAGATCGGCGAATGCTGCGGTTTCGGTGGTGCGAAAGGCTTCTTGCAGAACCACAAACGGGCAAGCTTCCAGCGCCGCGCGCACCGCACTCTGATCCGGCATCGATTGCGCAGGGTTGGTGCAGGCAATCCACAACGCCTTGATCTTGCCGCTGCGCACTTGCTCGAACAGTTCGATGGCGCTGAGACCAGTGCTTTCCGGCAGTTGATCCACACCCCAATAAGCCGCCACTTCGGCGCGGTGTTCGGGGTTGGCCGCGTCACGATGACCCGGCAACAGGTTCGACAAACTGCCAGTTTCCCGTCCGCCCATGGCATTCGGCTGACCGGTGAGAGAGAAAGGTCCTGCACCCGGACGGCCAATTTGCCCGGTGGCCAAGTGCAGATTGATCAGCGCGCTGTTCTTCGCGCTGCCGGCTGTGGACTGGTTCAGCCCCATGCACCACAGCGACAGAAAACCTGGCGAAGTGCCCACCCATTCGGCGCACTGCTGCAATTGCTCAACGCTGATGCCGCACAACTGCGAAACCATTTGTGGGGTGTAATCACGCACCAGACTTTTCAGTTCAGCGAGGCCATCGGTGTGCGCCTTGACGAAGTCGCGATCAATCCAGTCTTCCCACAACAACAGATGCAAAATCCCATGGAACAAGGCGACGTCGGTGCCGGGCAGAATCGCCAGATGCAGGTCGGCGAGGTCGCAAGTGTCAGTGCGCCGTGGATCAATGACGATGACTTTCATCTGCGGGCGGCGGGATTTTGCCTCTTCCAGCCGACGGAAAAGTACCGGGTGGGCGTAGGCCATGTTACTGCCGACAATCATCACGCAATCGCTGAGTTCCAGATCCTCATAACTGCAAGGCGGGGCGTCGGCACCTAGGCTGCGCTTGTAGCCGACCACGGCTGAGGACATGCACAGGCGCGAATTGCTGTCGATGTTGTTGGTCCTGACCAGTGCCCGTGCCAGCTTGTTGAAGGCGTAATAGTCCTCGGTCAGCAACTGTCCGGAGATATAGAACGCCACACTGTCCGGGCCATGCTCGGCGATGGTCTCGGCGAACACGTTGGCGGCGTGTTCCAGTGCGGTGTCCCAGTCCGTGCGGCTGCGGGCCAGGCCTTTGCCCAGGCGCAGTTCCGGGTACAGCGCGCGAGCCGCGAGGTCGCCGGTCAGGTGCAGGGTCGAGCCTTTGCTGCACAGTTTGCCGAAGTTGGCCGGGTGCGCCGGATCGCCGCTGACGCCGAGGATGCGCTCGCCGTCATGCTCGATCAGCACGCCGCAGCCGACCCCGCAATAACAGCAGGTCGAGGCGGTCGTCTGGCGGTTCATCAGATGGCGTCCCGCAGGGCCAGTTGCACACGACCGTTTTCGACCCGCGCCGGGTGATGGTGCGCGCAACCGATGTCCGGCGCCTGAGCTTCGCCGGATTCGAGGTCGATTTGCCAGTTGTGCAGCGGGCAGGCGACGCGTTTGCCGTAGATCAACCCTTGTGACAGTGGTCCGCCCTTGTGTGGGCAGCGGTCGTCGAGGGCGAAAACTTCGTCGTCGCTTGTACGAAAAATCGCGATGTCGCCTTTCGGTCCGGCAATGATCCGCGAACCGAGGGTATTGATCTCGTCGAGGGCACAGATATCGAGCCAGTTCATGCCGGCACCTCCAGATTTTTCACCGGGATTACGTCGAATTCTTTCTTCAGTTGCGGCTGCGCCAGACGTTCTTTCCACGGGTCTTGCTCGAACGACAGGGAGAATTGCAGGCGCTCGTTCAGGGCTTTGCGGCGCTCGGGATCTTCCAGCACGGCTTTCTTGATGTGTTCCATGCCGACCCGTTGCAGGTAGTGCACGGTGCGTTCGAGGTAGAAGGCTTCTTCGCGATAAAGCTGCAGGAAGGCGCCGTTGTATTCGCGTACCTCTTCGGCGGTTTTCAGCTTGACGAAGAACTCGGCGACTTCGGTTTTGATCCCGCCGTTACCGCCGATGTACATCTCCCAGCCGGAGTCGACGCCGATGATTCCTACGTCTTTGATCCCCGCTTCCGAGCAGTTGCGTGGGCATCCGGAGACAGCGAGTTTCACTTTGTGCGGCGACCACATGTTGAACAGGTCGTGCTCAAGCTCGATGCCCAGTTGTGTCGAGTTTTGCGTGCCGAAGCGGCAGAACTCGCTGCCGACGCAGGTTTTCACCGTGCGGATGGATTTGCCGTAGGCGTGGCCGGAGGGCATGTCGAGATCCTTCCAGACGCCGGGCAGATCCTGCTTCTTGATGCCGAGCAAATCGATACGCTGGCCGCCGGTGACCTTGACCATCGGCACCTGATACTTGTCAGCCACATCGGCAATTCGCCGCAGTTCCGAAGGGTTGGTCACGCCGCCCCACATGCGGGGTACCACCGAATAGGTACCGTCCTTCTGAATGTTGGCATGCGCACGCTCGTTGATCAGGCGCGATTGCGGGTCGTCCTTGGCTTCGCCGGGCCAGGTGGAAATCAGGTAATAGTTGAGGGCAGGGCGGCACGTTGCGCAGCCGTTCGGCGTGCGCCAGTTGAGGTAGCTCATGGTGCCGGCGATGGTCAGCAGATGCTGTTCGCGAATCGCTTGGCGAATCTGCCCGTGGTTGAGATCGCTGCATCCGCAGATGGCTTTTTCGCTTTTCGGTTTGACGTCGGCCGCGCCGCCAACGGTGTTGATCAGGATCTGTTCGACCAGCCCGGCACAGGAACCGCAGGAGCTGGCAGCCTTGGTGTGTTTCTTCACCTCATCGACGCTGAACAGGCCGTGTTCCTGAATCGCTTTGACGATGGTGCCTTTGCACACGCCGTTGCAGCCGCAGACTTCGGCGGTGTCGGCCATGACCATGGCTTTGTCCTGGCCCTGATGTCCTACGTCGCCGAGTGCGTTTTCGCCGAACATCAAGTGATCGCGGATCTCGCCGATGGCGTGATTCTCACGAATCTGGCGGAAATACCAACCGCCATCTGCCGTATCGCCGTACAGACAGGCGCCGACCAGCACGTCATCCTTGATCACCAGTTTTTTGTACACGCCGCCGATCGGGTCGGAGAGGGTGATGGTCTCGGTGCCTTCGCCGCCCATGAAGTCGCCAGCGGAAAACAGGTCGATGCCGGTGACTTTCAATTTGGTCGACGTCACTGAGCCCTGATAACGGGCGAAACCCAATTGTGCGAGGTGGTTGGCGCACACCTTGGCCTGTTCGAACAGCGGCGCGACGAGACCGTAGGCAATCCCGCGATGGCTGGCGCACTCGCCGATCGCGTAGATGCGCGGGTCGTAGGTTTGCAGCGTGTCATTGACCAGAATCCCACGATTGCACGGGATGCCAGCCTTTTCCGCCAATTCGGTGTTGGGGCGAATGCCGGCCGCCATCACCACCAGATCAGCGGGAATGATGTCGCCGTTCTTGAATTGCACCGAGCCGACCCGGCCATTGCCGGCATCGTGCAGGGCCTGGGTCTGTTCGCACAGACGGAAATGCAAACCTCGGGATTCGAGGGCAGTTTGCAGGAGTTGGCCGCTGGTTTTGTCCAGTTGCCGTTCCAGCAGCCATTCGCCGATGTGCACCACGGTGACGTGCATGCCGCGCAGCATCAGGCCATTGGCGGCTTCGAGACCGAGCAGACCGCCACCGATGACCACCGCGTGTTTGTGGGTTTTGGCGGTGTCGATCATCGCTTGGGTGTCGGCGATGTCGCGGTAACCGATCACCCCGTGCAAGGTGTTGCCGGGGATCGGCAGGATGAACGGCGTCGAACCGGTGGCGATCAGCAGGCGATCGTATTCGGCTTCGGTGCCGTCCTCGGCGATCACCCGGCGTTTGACCCGGTCGATCTCCACCACTTTGCGGTTGAGTAGCAACTTGATGTGGTTTTCCAGGTACCAGTCGAGGTCGTTGAGCACGATCTCCTCGAAGGTCTGCTCACCGGCCAGCACCGGTGAGAGCAGGATGCGGTTGTAGTTGGTGTGCGGTTCGGCGCCGAAGACGGTGATGTCGTACAGCTCGTTGCTCAGCTTGAGCAGTTCTTCGAGGGTGCGGACTCCGGCCATGCCATTGCCGATCATCACCAGTTTGAGTTTTTTCATCAGGTTCTCCGGGGAGCTGCGGCTGGCCTCTTGTGGGCAGTCAGGCCTTGCTCGAGAAATTTTGCGCAAACAAAAAAAGGCGTCCCGCTAGTTGCCTAGCGAGGACGCCTTTGTCCTGGTCCCGTTCTCTCGGGAAGCGCAGCCTTCGTCGTTGAAGGTTGGGCTTTATGTGTGTGTTGAGTGGGGTAATGCAGTGGTTGTGCCAAGTGGGGACGGTGGCGGGTTTATTGGGGGGGACAGATTTTGAGGGTGGATTTTTTGCACTGATTCGAAGCGGGTTGCTCGTTCGTGGGGCATTCAGGCAGTTGAATTTGTAGTGATTGGGTGGGCGCCTTCGCGAGCAAGCTCGCTCCCACAGGTGATTTGCGAACGACACGAATCCCTTGTGGGAGCGAGCCTGCTCGCGAATGGCGCGACGCGGTGTCAGCCATGAAACAACAAAACCAGCAGCACCAGATTCCCCAATAAAGCCACGATCGCCATCGTCCGCCAGACCTTCAGCGGCTCACGCTCCAGCAACGGCCGAGGCCGCGCACTCAAACTCCGCCGCTCGCCCTGTTCCAACACCAGCAACCACTCCTCAGCCGTTTCAAAGCGCAACTGCGGATCAGCCGCAACGCCGCGCTCCAGACTCTGCGCCAGCCATTCCGGCAGGTCCGGCCGAAATCGACTGGCACTCACCGCCACACCAAATCGCGGCCGCTGAAACGCTTCGATCTCGCCGTAGGGAAAATGCCCGGTGAGCAAGAAATACAGGGTCACACCGACCGCATACAAATCCTGCTGCACATTCGGCGGATCACCGCGAAACGCTTCCGGGGCGATGTAACTGGGGGTTCCGGGCAGCGTCGACGGCGCGTCTTCGGACAGGCCAGGACAATACGCCAGGCCAAAATCCAGCAGCCGCAGTTCACCGTCATCACTCCAATGCAGATTTTCCGGTTTGATGTCCCGGTGCAGAATCTGCCGTCGATGCAGCAGTCCGGCCGCGCGTAGTAGACGCTCCGCGATGTCCTGCCATTGCGCTAGGGGTAAAGGCCCATTTTGTTGAAGAATCTGCGCCAGCGTCGTCCCGGAATATTCGCGCATCACGTAGTACAAATGCTGACGTTGCTGGCACGCATGGACTTCAGGAAAATGCCGTCCGGCCACACGTTTCAGGAACCATTCTTCGGACAACAGTGCTTGCCCGGCGTAGGAATCATCAGCGGAGCGCGTGGGCAGGGTTTTCAGCAACCACCTCTGACCCTGACCATCCAGCACTCGATACAGCAGCGATTGCTGGCTCTGAGCAACAACGTCCAGCACTTGCCAGCCTTCGAACGACTGACCGGGTTTTAACGGTGGCGGCAGGGGCCATTGCTGCAGATGAATCAGCGCATCGCCGATACTGGCCTCACCCAAAGCATCCACCCGCACCAGCAAGGCACTGGCATTGTCCTGGCTCCCCGCCAGATGCGCGGCGTTGACCAGCGTCTGCGCGGCGCTGTGAAGATCCGGCTGATCACGCAGAATCGCCGCAATGGCGGTATCGCCGAGTGTCGACCAGACACCGTCACTGAGCAAAACAAAGCACTCGCCGTGGCGCAGTTCACCGTCAAGGAAGTCCAGCACCAGATGCTGATCCAGCCCCAATGCACGTTTGAGCACATGCTGCATGCCCGGCTGATCCCAGACATGATCTTCAGAGATCCGCTGCAAACTGTCGGCGTGCCAGCGATACACCCGGCAATCGCCGACGTGGGCGAGGGTGAAGCGCCGACCGCGCATGACCAAGGCGCTGACCGTGGTGAGCAGCGGTTGCCCACCGCCATTGGCCTGCAGCCAGCGGTTTTGCGCGAGCAGCAGGCGATCCAGTGCCTGCGCCACGCTCCAGGTTTCCGGCGTGGCGTAGTAGTCGAGCGCCAAGGCCTGCAAGGTCGAGCGCGCAGCCAGTCCGCCATCGGCGCATTGGCTGACGCCGTCGGCGATGGCAAACAGAAAACCTTTGCTCGCCGCCAGCGCCGGAGCGGGTGTGACCAGGCGCAAAGCGTCCTGATTCTCCGCGCGTGGGCCGGTGGCGCTGGCTTCGGCAAAGCTCAGTTGCAGGGCCATTGATGCCTCAGACCCGCGCCGCCGTCACCGCTGCCGAGCCCCAGGTGGTTCTCCAGCGACGCTTGACGCCGTGCAGACCAAACCACGCCAATACGCCGAGGCTGGCGAACAACCACAGGGCCAGTTGATAGCTGCCGGTGCTCTGTTTGATCGCGCCCATGCCGGCGGCCAAGGCAAAACCGCCGATGCCGCCGGCCATGCCAATCAACCCGGTCATCACGCCGATCTCCAGGCGAAAGCGCTGCGGCACCAGTTGGAAAACCGCACCATTGCCTGCCCCTAAACCGAGCATCGTGCAGACGAAAAGCGCCAGTGCCGCGTAGGAACTTGGCAGGTTGAAGCCGACGGCCGCGATGCACACGGCAGCGACGGTGTACATCGCCAGCAAGGTGCGTATGCCACCGAAACGGTCAGCCAGGGCGCCGCCCAGCGGACGCATCAGACTGCCGCCGAACACGCAGGCTGCGGTGTAGTAACCGGCCGTCACCGGGCTCAGGCCGTATTGATCGTTGAAGTAGCCGGGCAGGGCGCTGGCCAGACCGATGAAACCGCCGAAGGTCACGCTGTAGAAAAACATGAACCACCAACTGTCACGGTCGCCGAGGGCTTTGAAGTAGTCAGCCATGGCTTTGGCTTTTGGCCGCTCAGGCGCATTTTTTGCCAGCCAGGCGAACAGCACCAACGTCAGGATCAACGGAATCAGAGCGAAACCGAAAACATTGCTCCAGCCGAACGCAGCGGCGAGCACCGGCGCAAGCAATGCGGCGAACACGGTGCCGGAGTTGCCCGCACCGGCAATGCCCATGGCTTTGCCCTGATGCTGCGGTGGATACCATTGCGAGGCCAAGGGCAGGGCGACGGCAAACGACGCGCCGGCCATGCCGAGGAACAGGCCGAGTATCAGCGCCTGCTCGTAGCTATGAATGCCGATTTTCCAGGCGCCGAACAGCGCGCAAATCACAATGACCTGACCGATCAGCCCGGCGGTTTTCGGCGACAACCGATCGGCGAGCATGCCCATCACAAAACGCAGCACCGCACCGGCGAGGATCGGCGTGGCGACGACGAGGCCGCGTTGTTGGGTGGTCAGGTGCAGGTCGGCGGCAATCTGCACCGCCAACGGGCCGAGCAGGTACCAGACCATGAAGCTCAGGTCGAAATAGAGGAAGGCCGCGAACAGGGTCGGGGTGTGGCCGGATTTCCAGAAGCTTGAATTCATCGCGCACCTCAGCTGAAAAGAGTCTCGAAAGGAGTCATGCAACAGCAGGTGGGGCGCCGCCACGGCCGCACCACCAGCCCCGAGCTGTGGGGCCAAAACGCAAAAACGCCGCTACCTGATTCGCCGAAGGGGCGAACGGGGTGAGCGACGTCTTTGTCGTGGGTGGGGCAACCGCCGTTGGTTACCTGTGCGTTTTACATAGCGAGATTTGTGCCAACTGGTGAAAGAGCAAAAGCCCCTCACCCTAACCCTCTCCCGGAGGGAGAGGGGACTGACCGAGGTGTCTTGCGCCAAACATCGACCTGAAAGACCTAGTCGATTATGGATTCACAGCAGAAATTGCAAGTCGGCGTACATCGCGAGCATCCCCCAATCAGTCCCCTCTCCCTTTGGGAGAGGGCTAGGGTGAGGGGGCTCTTAAGAGGACACCTCAACCCAGCAACTCACTCATGGCAATAATCTGCTCCGCCACCTGAATCAGCTTCTGCTGCCGGCTCATCGCTTGGCGCCGCATCAAGGTGTAAGCCTCTTCCTCATTGCAGTCCTTCATCTTCATCAGCAACCCTTTGGCCAGCTCAATACGCTTGCGCTCAGCCAATTGCAGGTCACGCGCCTGAAGCTGCGCGCGCAAGGCCTGATCACTCTCGAATCGTGCCATCGCCACATCGAGAATCGGCTGCAAACGCTGTGCGTGAATGCCTTCGACGATGTAGGCACTGACCCCGGATTTGATCGCCTGGCGCATCACTCCGGGGTCATGCTCGTCGGTAAACATCACGATTGGCCGTGGTTGGTCGCGGCTGACCAGTACCACTTGTTCCATGACATCGCGGCTCGGTGACTCGGTATCGATCAGGATTACGTCCGGACGCACCGTTTCGACGCGCGCGGGCAGGTCGATGGTCAGGCCGGACTCATCAATCACCTCGAAACCGGCTTCGGTCAATGCGGCTTTCAGGCGCCCGACTTTTTTCGCGGTGTCGTTGATCAACAGAATGCGCAACATGTTCGCGGTCTCCTGTCAGCGGCGGGCGAGAAGAGGGGCGTCGTCGTTCAACGCGTGCAGCTTGAAACTGCGCGCGTAAGCGGCCGGGTCGCTGCCGTCCCAGATTTTGCCGTCGAGCAACTGGCTGCTGCGCATGTCGGTGCCCCACGCGGCAACACCGACCTCAGTAGCGGCGTCGCGATACAGATCGAGTTGCTGAACCTGACGGGCGACAGCGAGGTAATCCGGGTCTTCGCGCAGCAAGCCCCAGCGGCGGAACTGGGTCATGAACCACATACCGTCCGACAGATAAGGCAGATTCACTTCGCCGTTACCGTGAAAGCGCAGCGCGTGCGGATCCTGCCAGCGATTGCCGAGGCCATCGGCATAATCACCGAGAAAACGCGGCTCGATGCACGAAAGCGGCGCGTCCAGATACTCCGGCGCGCTGAGCAATTGCGCGGTGCTGCGACGGTTCTCCGGGCTTTCCTCAATGAAACGGCTGGCCTCAAGAATCGCCATCACCAACGCCCGCGCGGTGTTCGGGTATTGCTCGACAAAATCGCGGGTGCAACCAAGGACTTTTTCCGGGTGATCGGGCCAGATGGTCTGGCTGGTGGCCAAGGTAAACCCGAGATTCTGCTGCACCGCGCTAGCAGCCCAAGGCTCGCCGACGCAAAAGCCGTCGATGCGCCCGGCTTGCAGATGCGCAACCATTTGCGGCGGCGGCACCACCACACTGTCGACATCCTGCAACGGATGAATGCCCTGACTCGCCAGCCAGTAATACAGCCACATCGCATGAGTGCCAGTGGGAAAAGTCTGGGCGAAGGTGAGTTTTGCGCGGCTTTGGTGCACGTGCCGATCCAGCGCTTCAGGACTGCTCACGCCGAGGTTCTGCAGGCCGTGCGACAGGTTGAGACTTTGGCCGTTCTGGTTCAGCCCCATCAGCACCGCCATGTCAGTCGGGGCGACACCGCCGATGCCCAAGTGAACGGCGTAGATCAGACCATACAGACTGTGGGCGGCATCCAGTTCGCCGCTGACCAGATTGTCGCGCAGATTCGCCCAAGAGGCCTGGCGCTTCAGGTTCAGCGTTAGTCCATAAGGCTGGGCAAAGCCCTGTGTAGCAGCAACGACAACCGATGCGCAGTCGCTCAACGCCATGAAACCGAGGTTGATTGCACTTTTTTCCGGGGCATCGCTGCCGTTGACCCAGGCCAGTGGCCCTACCGAAGGTTCATTCATACACCGCCACCTCGAAAAAAAGCGCCGCCGCGGACTTTGCGCAGGCAAAACCCGGGACGACGCCATTGTCCTTGCCCGCGTGCCGTCATTGGCCTGCGCGCTGATAGTCAAGGAGGGTGCAAGGCATATGCCAGTGCCAGTGATTTGCGCGTGCGCCTCGCGCCGCAGGTCGATGCCCGGCTATAATCGCCGCCTCTTTTCGCCGCCCGAGTCATCGCCGCCCATGTACACCCTGGCCCGTCAGCTGTTGTTCAAACTTTCCCCGGAAACCTCCCACGATCTGTCGCTGGATCTGATCGGCGCGGGTGGGCGTTTGGGTCTCAACGGCTTGCTGTGCAAGGCGCCGGCGAAGAAGCCGGTGACGGTCATGGGCCTGGAGTTCCCGAACCCGGTGGGGCTGGCGGCCGGTCTGGACAAGAACGGCGCGGCCATCGATGGCTTCGCGCAACTGGGTTTCGGTTTTGTCGAAATCGGCACCGTGACCCCGCGCCCGCAGCCGGGCAACCCGAAACCACGGATATTCCGCTTGCCGGAAGCCGAGGCGATCATCAACCGCATGGGTTTCAACAACCTCGGTGTCGATAACCTGCTGGCGCGTGTGGCCGCAGCGAAATACAAAGGCGTGCTGGGCATCAACATCGGCAAGAACTTCGATACGCCGGTTGAACGCGCGGTCGACGACTACCTGATCTGCCTGGACAAGGTCTACGCCCACGCCAGCTATGTGACGGTCAACGTCAGTTCGCCGAACACCCCGGGCCTGCGCAGCCTGCAGTTCGGTGATTCGCTCAAGCAGTTGCTCGCCGATCTGGCCACGCGCCGTGCTGAACTGGCGTTGCGTCATGGCAAGCATGTGCCGTTGGCGATCAAGATCGCGCCGGACATGACCGATGAAGAAACCGCGCAGGTTGCCCAAGCGCTGATCGAAACCGGTATGGACGCGGTAATCGCGACCAACACCACCCTGAGCCGTGTTGGCGTTGAAGGCATGGAGCATGGCGACGAGGCGGGCGGTTTGTCAGGTGCGCCAGTGCGTGAGAAGAGCACCAATACCGTGAAGGTGCTGGCCGGTGAGTTGGCTGGGCGGTTGCCGATCATTGCGGCGGGTGGGATTACTGAAGGCAAGCATGCGGCCGAGAAGATTCTCGCCGGTGCGAGCCTGGTGCAGATCTATTCCGGCTTCATCTATAAAGGCCCGGCGCTGATCCGTGAATCGGTAGACGCGATCGCCGCCCTGCGCTGATCCAATTGTGGGAGCGAGCCTGCTCGCGAAGGTGCCAGTTCAGTCAATACTTCTGTGACTGACACGCCGCTTTCGCGAGCAGGCTCGCTCCCACAGGTTTCGTGTTCCAGCACAAAAAATGAGTTTTCCGGCATAAAAAAGGGCTCCTCGAAGGAGCCCCTGGGCCGGAGCCCGCCGTCCGGGAAGGACGTGCATGGTAAGTCGTTACAAATTCAGATTGTCGTGTCGGAATTAATGCCCTGTGTCAGCCGACGGCGTGAAGTTCGTTGAGTCTGTGGATTCCCGCAGTGCCGGTCATACCGTCCCAGTTGTCGCCGCGTCCTTCTCGCCAGCCGTTAATCCAGGCTTGGCGTACCGACGGTAGAGTAAATGGGCAAAGCTCACGGGATTTGCCACCAACGCCATATTGATATCCGCGCAAAAATGCTCTTTCCAACGGATCACGCTTAAGTCTTCTCATAGGGTGTTTCCCTCACTTGTTGACTGTTTTGTGTCGCGTTGACCTCAACTGAGGTCTGGCAGAAGAAACCTGCCATGGTGCGGCTCGCTGCCGGCGTGGCGAGCCAAGGTGTTGACGCCGTTGCGACGTCAACCTGTGTTCATTTCTAACCAATGAGTCACAGCGATGGAATGACCGTTTTGTCATAAGGACGTAACGAAAAGAGTGCTATAGCGATAAGTAACCGCTTATTTATTGAACGTTTATTGAGCAAACCCCGGTATGATCGGCCCCGCGCTGGATGATGGGGTTAATTCTTTAGTGAGAATGACCCACGTTTGCGCTGGGGTATAAAGCGACGAAGGGTCGCTTTAAGACTTTTTGTTGCATCACCTTTTTTATCTGTCCCGGCATCTAAGCTCTTTTAACCCGAGCAGCGGGGATGGAACGGCACACCTTCGTGCCACGCGGGCGCTCTTTTAGAAAAGCGCCTGATTGAAAACCGGATCGGCAATGCGTTGCCGATTCACTAGCCAAAGGCTCTGGAAATACCATGTCCGACCGTTTCGAACTCTTCCTCACTTGCCCTAAAGGCCTTGAAGGCCTGCTCATCGAGGAAGCCGTCGGGCTTGGCCTTGAAGAAGCGCGCGAGCACACTTCCGCCGTGCGTGGCATGGCGACCATGGAAACCGCTTATCGCCTGTGCCTCTGGTCGCGTCTGGCCAACCGCGTATTGCTGGTGCTCAAGCGTTTCCCGATGAAAGACGCTGAAGACCTCTACCACGGTGTGCTCGACATCGAGTGGCAGGATCACATGCTCAGCGACGGCACCCTGGCCGTCGAATTCAGCGGCCACGGCTCAGGCATCGACAACACCCACTTCGGTGCCCTGAAAGTCAAAGACGCCATCGTCGACAAACTGCGCACCCCGCAGGGCGACCGTCCGTCGATCGACAAGCTCAACCCGGATCTGCGCATTCACCTGCGTCTGGATCGCGGCGAAGCGATCCTCTCCCTCGACCTGTCCGGCCACAGCCTGCACCAGCGCGGCTATCGCTTGCAGCAAGGGGCGGCACCGCTGAAGGAAAACCTCGCGGCAGCCATCCTGATCCGTTCCGGCTGGCCGCGCATTGCCGCTGAAGGCGGCGCGCTGGCTGACCCGATGTGCGGTGTCGGTACGTTCCTCGTCGAAGCCGGCATGATTGCCGCCGACATGGCGCCGAACCTGCGCCGTGAGCAGTGGGGCTTTACCGCGTGGCTCGGTCACGTGCCGGCGCTGTGGAAAAAACTCCACGAAGAAGCCGTCGAACGTGCCGCTGCCGGTCTGGCCAAGCCACCGTTGTGGATTCGTGGCTACGAAGCTGATCCGCGTCTGATTCAGCCGGGTCGCAACAACGTTGAGCGTGCGGGCCTGAGCGAGTGGATCAAGATCTACCAGGGCGAAGTCGCGACCTTCGAGCCGCGTCCGGATCAGAACCAGAAAGGTCTGGTGATCTGCAACCCGCCGTACGGCGAGCGTCTCGGTGACGAGGCCAGCCTGCTGTATCTCTACCAGAACCTCGGCGAGCGTCTGCGTCAGGCCTGCTTGAACTGGGAAGCGGCGGTGTTCACCGGCGCCCCGGATCTGGGCAAGCGCATGGGCATTCGCAGCCACAAGCAGTATTCGTTCTGGAACGGCGCGCTGCCGTGCAAGCTGCTGTTGATCAAAGTGCTGCCGGATCAGTTCGTCACGGGCGAGCGTCGCACTCCGGAACAGCGTCAGGCCGAGCGTGAGCAAGCGGCTTACGACCAGACCCCGGACGAACCGCAAGAGCGCAAGTTCAACAAGAACGGCAACCCGATCAAACCGACGCCAGCCCCGGTTCCGGTGATCGAGCAGCCGCGCTTGAGCGAAGGCGGGCAGATGTTTGCCAACCGCCTGCAAAAGAACCTCAAGGCCATGGGCAAGTGGGTCAAGCGCGAAGGTATTGATTGCTACCGCGTCTACGATGCCGACATGCCAGAGTACGCGATGGCCATCGACCTGTACCACGATTGGGTGCACGTTCAGGAATACGCCGCGCCAAAATCGATCGACCCGGAAAAAGCCTCGGCACGCATGTTCGATGCACTGGCAGCGATCCCGCAGGCACTGAACGTCGACAAGAGCCGCGTGGTGGTCAAACGCCGCGAGCGCCAGAGCGGCACCAAGCAGTACGAGCGTCAGGCTGCGCAAGGCAAGTTCAATGAAGTCAGCGAGGGCGGCGTGAAGTTGCTGGTCAACCTCACCGACTACCTCGACACCGGTCTGTTCCTCGACCACCGCCCAATGCGCATGCGCATCCAGAAAGAGGCCGCCGGCAAGCGCTTCCTCAATCTGTTCTGCTACACCGCGACCGCCAGCGTGCACGCGGCCAAGGGCGGCGCGCGCAGCACCACCAGCGTCGACCTGTCGAAGACTTATCTCGACTGGGCACGTCGCAACCTGTCGCTGAACGGCTATTCGGACAAGAACCGTCTGGAGCAGGGCGATGTGATGGCGTGGCTGGAAAGCAGCCGTGACGAGTACGACCTGATCTTTATCGATCCGCCGACCTTCTCCAACTCCAAGCGCATGGAAGGCATCTTCGACGTGCAACGTGATCAGGTGCAGTTGATTGACCTGGCCATGGCCCGTCTGGCGCCGGGTGGTGTGCTGTATTTTTCCAACAACTTCCGCAAGTTCCAGTTGGAAGAAAACCTCGCCGAGCGTTACGCGGTCGAGGAAATCAGCGCGCAGACCATCGATCCGGATTTCGCCCGCAACACCAAGATCCACCGCGCCTGGAAAATCACGGCTCGTTGACGCTTTGCGCAATTGGATCCACAGAGCCTTGATTTTTAAAGGCTCCGTGGATCTGCCCGCGCTAGCTAAATTAGTGGCTAATAGCTATAACTCACACACGGTCAATGGGGTTTTCCCGTAAATGCTGGCGTAGTGAGTTGTCTTTATGTCGTTGCACCCCGTGCGCCCAAAGATTCTGGGTTTCATCAGCGAAGACGTCTCGGCCTGGCTGGTCGCGCTGCTGGTATTGCTCGCCGGTGGGATTCTCACGGGGCTGCTCGCCTGGGCCACCCTCAATCAGTTTCAGCAACAATCCCGTCAGCGTTTTCAACTGTTGGCCAACGAACGTTACAGCCGCATCGAAGAACGCTTTCAGGATCAGGAGCAACGCCTCGACGGTCTGCGCCGCTTCTTCGCCAACTCTGAATCGGTATCCCGCACCGAATTCGACGGTTACACCCAACCCTTATTAATGCGTACCCAGGCCTATTCGTTTGCCCTCAAGGTCAGCGGTGCCGAGCGCGCGGCATTCGAGCAGCGGGTGCGTGATGAAGGTCTGAGCAACTTTACCCTCCGTGAATTGAATGCCCAGGGCGAGCTGCAACTGGCTGGCGTGCGCGATGAATACGTGCCGGTTCTCTACAGCCAGACGCAAAGCCGGCTCGGCTCACCGTTGGGTTATGACTTGCTGGCGCAACCGCTGCGGCGCGACACCCTGCAACGTGCCGATAAGCTCGGCGGGCTGGCGGTGTCGCAACCGATGCACCTGGTTAGCATTGAGCCGTCCTACGCGCGCGGCGTGTTGCTGGTGGCGCCGGTCAGCCGCAACGGCGAGCGGCAGTCGTTCGGCTACGTGATGGCGGTGATCAGCATGCGCCAGTTGCTGGCTGACGGTTTGCCGGATGCCTTCCATGATTACCTGTCAGTGCGCATTCTCGACATGTCGACCCATGATCAGCACGAGGTGTTGTTCGAGTCGAGCAACGACCCGGCACTGAGCGATTTGTCCGCCACGCGTCTGGTGCGCATGGCCGATCACGACTATCAGGTCGATATCTTGCCGAGCGACGCGTTCGTTCAGGCCAACCATTCGTCGGTGGGCAGTGTGATCATTCTGGGTGGGTTACTCAGTCTGCTGCTCAGCGCCTTGCTCTACGTGTTGGTCAGTCAGCGCCAGCGCGCCTTGCTTATGGTGGAGCAGCGCACGCAGGAATTGCATGCCAGCGAACAGGAGCTGCGCGGCACCCACGGCCAGTTGCGCGGCGTGCTGAATGCGGCGACGCAGGTGGCAATCATCGCCACCGACTTGCGCGGGGTGATCAACACCTTCAACCCCGGCGCCGAACAAATGCTCGGCTACAGCAGCGCCGATGTCGTCGGCCACATGACCCTGGAAAACCTGCACCTGCCCCGCGAGCTGACGGCCCGCGCTGCCGAGTTGAGTGCGCGTTACGGCAAGACCATCCCGACCTGCCACGCGATGCTGGTCGAGGGCGGCGAAGTCGGCGGCCATGAGGCACGCGAGTGGACGCTGGTGCGCAGCGATGGCAGCCATATTCCAGTGAACATGCTCGCCACCCCGGTGCTCGATGAGCAGGGTTTGTGGGTCGGGCATCTGGCGATCTGCATCGATATCACTGAGCGCAAGCGCGTGCACGAGGTGCTGGCGGCGCGGGATGTGTTGCTGAAGAAGCTCAGCGCTCACGTGCCCGGTGGCATCTATCAGTTCAAGATGGAATTCGACGGACGCTTCAGTGTGATCTACGCCAGCGACGGCATTCGCGAGATCTACGAACTGGAGCCGGATGTGCTGCTGTTCAACGCGGAAGCGATCTTCACGCGCATTCATCCACAGGACGTTACTCGTGTGCGCTCTTCGATTCGCGCCTCGGCCGACAGCCTCAGCCCGTGGCGCGAGGAATACCGTGTGCAGTTGCCCGAGCGCGGTCTACGCTGGGTACGCGGCGAGGCGACGCCGGAAGAACTGCCGGGCGGCGGCGTGCTGTGGCATGGCTATATCTCGGACATTTCCGACCTCAAACGCGTGGAAGAAGAACTGCGTGCGCTGTCAGTGACCGACTCGCTGACCGGCATTCATAACCGTCGCTATTTTCAGGAACGCCTGACCACCGAAATGGCCCGGGTCGAGCGCGGTGGCGGCGAGCTGTCGGTGATCATGCTCGACATCGACCATTTCAAACGCATCAACGATCAGTATGGCCACGCCGTCGGTGACCGCGTGCTGCAAGCGGTGTGCGAACGCATCGGCCATCGTCTGCGGCGTACCGATGTGTTCTGCCGGTTGGGCGGTGAGGAGTTCATGGTGCTGTGCCCGGACATCGACGGCGAACATGCGTACATGCTGGCGGTTGAACTGTGGCAGGGTTTGCGCAGTGCGCCGGTGGATGTGGTCGGCGTGGTCACGGCGAGTTTCGGTATCGCCAGTTGGCGGTCGGGGGAGGGCGCGGATGCGCTGTTGCTCAGGGCGGATTCGGGTGTGTATATGGCAAAGCAGCGCGGACGCGATCGTGTCGAGCAGATGAGCTAGCCGCGACGCTAAACCCTTGTAGGAGTGAGCCAGCTCGCGATCGCGATATGTCAGTCACTTTGATGTGCCTGAACTGACGCTATCGCGAGCAGGCTCACTCCTACAGGGGGCCGCGGTGATCAGAGGACCGAAGCGGTCTGCGCCAGTTTCGGTTGCTTGTACAGATCCAGCAGCACCTGATCGAGCACCGACGACGCGCCAAACGGCGCCTTGTCATTGAGGATCGCCACCACCGCCCAGGTATTGCCATTCACATCACGGCTGAAGCCGGCAATCGCCCGCACAGTGTTCAACGTACCTGTCTTGACGTGTGCCTCACCGCGCATCGCCGTGGTTTTCAGGCGTTTACGCATGGTGCCGTCGGTACCGGCGATCGGTAGCGAGCTGATGTATTCCGCGGCATACGGGCTGTGCCACGCCGCTTGCAGCATGCCCGCCATTTCACGGGCGCTGACGCGTTCGGCGCGAGACAGGCCGGAACCGTTCTCCATTACCAGATGCGGCGCGGTGATGCCTTTCCTGGCCAGCCACTGGCGCACGACGCGTTGCGCAGCCTTGGCGTCGTCACCGTCGGCATCGTTGCGGAATTTTTGTCCCAGGCTGAGGAACAGCTGCTGGGCCATGGTGTTGTTACTGTATTTGTTGATGTCGCGGATGATCTCCGCCAGATCCGGCGAGTAGGCACGCGCGAGCAGTTTGGCGTTGCCCGGTGTCGAGGCCAGACGATCCTTGCCCTGAATGCTGCCGCCCAGTTCTTTCCAGATCGCGCGCACGGCGCCGGCGGTGTAGGTTGCGTGGTCGAGCAGCGACAGGTAAGTCTGCGAGCTGCAACCTTCGCCCAACTGGCCGGCAACGGTCACGTTGACGCTGCCATCGGCCTGCGCCACCGGGTTGTAGCGCACGCCACCGGTGCATTGTTTGGACGGCAGGGCTTTGACGGTGTTTTCGATGTGGATGCTGGCAATCGGCGGTTCTACCGAGATCAGCACGCGACCGCCGTCATTGCGCGCAACGAAGCGCAGGGCCTTGAGGTTGACCAGCAGCGAATCCGGTTTGACCAGGAACGGTTTGTTCTCGTCATTGCCGTCATCGTTGAATTCCGGCAGTTGCGGCTGCACGAAGAAGTTGCGGTCGAGTACCAGATCACCGGTGATCTGCGTCACGCCGTTGGCGCGCAGGTCGCGCATCAGCAGCCAGAGTTTTTCCATGTTCAGCTTCGGATCACCGCCACCCTTGAGGTAGAGGTTGCCGTTGAGGATGCCGCCGTTGAGGTCGCCGTCGGTGTAGAACTCGGTTTTCCACTGATGATTGGGGCCGAGCATTTCCAGCGCCGCGTAAGTAGTGACCAGTTTCATGGTCGAGGCCGGGTTGACCGACACGTCGGCGTTGAACACGGTCGGCGTGCCCGGGCCGTCGAGCGGGACCATCACCAGCGACAGGGCGCTAGGCTGCAATTTGCTCGCCTTGAGGGCTTTTTCAACGTTGGGGGTCAGGGAAGTATTGATGGTGGCAGCAGAAACAGGCAGCGCCAGAGGCAGAAGAAGGCCGGCGAGAAACAGTGGACGCAACGATTTGATCATATGAAATAAAACCCTACAGCCGAGGGGAAAAAGACGAGGACATGGATGAAAAGGTCCTCAGTGGTCACGAAAGTGTCGGCATTATGCCCCAACCTGTAACAGGTTGTGCCTTGTCCGGGCAGGCCAATACGTTATTTTTTTACAGGCGGTCGGTCGCTGTGTCCAGAGAGTCGGGCAATCGATTGCTTAAACTGGTAAAGTGCCCGCCGTATTTACTTAAGAGGATTGTTCCAATGGCGACTAACCGTTCCCAGCGTCTGCGCAAAAAACTGTGCGTTGATGAATTTCAAGAGCTGGGTTTCGAACTGAACCTGGACTTCAAAGAAGACTTGTCCGAAGAAGCCATTGACGCTTTCCTCGAAGCCTTCATCAAAGAAGCCATGGAAGCCAATGGTCTGGGTTATGTGGGCGGCGACGACTTCGGTCTGGTTTGCCTGCAGAAGCGTGGCTCGGTCAACGAAGAGCAGCGCGCTGCCGTTGAAGCCTGGCTGAAAACCCGCTCCGAGCTGACCAAGTATGAAGTCAGCCCGTTGCTGGACGTTTGGTATCCGGAAAAGCCGATCAACGCGGCTAAGTGATACTGAAAAAAACGGCGACCTGAGGGTCGCCGTTTTTTTTCGTCTGGTGGTTGGGTGTTTGGGTGTTCGGTTTGGGATTTGTGGTGAGTCTGCCCCTCACCCCAGCCCTCTCCCGGAGGAGAGGGAGCCGATTTGCGAGCTGTTCAACACCTGAGTTCGACTCGGTATCCCACGTCGGCGTATTTCTTCCAAGCACCTCGGTCAGTCCCCTCTCCCCCGGGGAGAGGGTTAGGGTGAGGGGCTTTTGACCTTAAGCCTTACGCCAATTCAAAATCACCAGCGTCAAAACCCCCGCGACAATCCCCCAAAATGCCGAACCAATGGAAAACAGCGTCAACCCCGATGCCGTGACCATAAAGGTAATCAACGCCGCCTCACGCTCCTTCACCTCGGTCATGGCAATGCTCAAACCATTGATGATCGAACCAAACAGCGCCAGCGCCGCAATCGACAGCACCAGTTCCTTCGGCAACGCGGCAAACAACGCCGCCAACGTGGCGCCGAACACCCCGGCAATCCCGTAGAAAATCCCGCACCAGACCGCAGCGGTGTAGCGCTTGTTGCGATCCTCATGGGCGTGCGGCCCGGTGCAGATCGCTGCGCTGATGGCCGCGAGGTTGATGCCGTGGGAGCCGAACGGCGCCAGCAATAGTGAAGCGATGCCGGTGGTGGTGATCAGCGGTGAGGCCGGGACGTTGTAGCCGTCGGCGCGCAGTACGGCGATGCCGGGCATGTTCTGCGAGGTCATCGCCACCACGAACAACGGAATGCCGATGCTGATGGTCGCGGCGAGCGAGAAGTGCGGCGTGGTCCACACCGGCGTCGCGACTTCCAGATGAAAGCCGCTGAAATCCAGCAAGCCCATGAAGCCCGACAGCGCGGTGCCGATCAGCAGCGCCGCGAGCACGGCGTAACGTGGCGACAGGCGTTTGACCAGCAGGTAGGTGAAAAACATCCCTAGCACCAGCCCGGTACGGTGCTGCGCGGCGACGAAAATTTCGCTGCCGATCTTGAACAGAATCCCTGCCAGCAATGCCGCCGCCAGTGAGGCTGGAATCTTTTTCACCAGCCGTTCGAAGCTGCCGGTCAGGCCGCAGATCGTCACCAGCACCGCACAGGTGATGTAGGCGCCGATGGCCTCGCCATAGCTGACGCCGCCCAGACTGGTGATCAGCAACGCCGCGCCGGGCGTCGACCAGGCGATGGTGATCGGCGTGCGATAACGCAACGACAGGCCGATCGAACACACGGCCATGCCAATGGAAATCGCCCAGATCCACGAAGAAATCTGCCCGCTGGTCAGGCCCGCCGCTTGCCCGGCCTGGAACATCAGCACCAGCGAGCTGGTGTAGCCGGTCATCATCGCGATGAAACCGGCGACGATCGCCGAGGGCGAGGTGTCGGCCAGAGGGCGCAGTCGGATTTGGGTGGCGTCGTTCATGACGGCGGTGTTCCTTATAGCAATGAAGATGTCCCCTGTACGCCAAACCCCTGTGGGAGCGAGCCTGCTCGCGAAAGCGGTGTGTCAGTCAACATTCATTTTGAATATGAAACGGCTTTCGCGAGCAGGCTCGCTCCCACAGGGGATTGTGGTCGACCAGCGGATTCTGCGAACAAGCCTAAACTCAAACGTAACGGATCGTTGCAATACAGCCGAAGTCACAAACAGCCGTACAGTCGTGTTGCCACCTTTCATTGTGTACAATCGCGCTGTTTTTTACGCGATACTTGCCAGCGACCTACTGTGCCGTATTACAGTCACGGTCTATTCGCCGCAGTTCTCCCGACTCGAGTGCCCATGAACGAACAGTTGCAACCCCTCAAGAAACAACCGCGAGCAGGCAAAGCCGGTCGCAGCGGAACCCAGGACGATATTGTCTACGCACATATCTTCGAGGCCATCCTCGAACAGCGTCTGGCGCCCGGCACAAAATTGAGCGAAGAAGCGCTGGGGGAAATCTTCGGGGTCAGCCGCACCATCATTCGCCGCGCGCTCTCGCGTCTGGCCCATGAAGGCGTCGTGCTGTTGCGGCCGAACCGTGGCGCCGTGGTCGCCAGTCCGAGTGTGGAAGAGGCGCGTCAGGTGTTTCTCGCCCGCCGTCTGGTCGAACGCGCGATCACTGAGCTGGCGGTGCAACACGCCACCGCCGAGCAGATCGCCGAGCTGCGGCAGATGGTCAACGATGAGCGCGACAGCTTCTCCCGTGGCGATCGCGGCGCCGGTATTCGTCTGTCGGGCGAATTCCACCTGAAACTGGCGGAAGCGGCGATGAACGCTCCGTTGATCAGCTTCCAGCGCAGCCTGGTGTCGCAGACATCGCTGATCATCGCTCAGTATGAAAGCGGCAACCGTTCGCACTGTTCGTATGACGAACACACCCAGTTGATCGACGCGATCGAGAAACGCGACGATGAGCTGGCGGTGAATTTGATGATGCATCACATGGATCACATCGACAGCAAGCTCAATCTCGACGAGGAAGGCGCGTCGGATGATCTGCATGCGGTGTTCTCGCATTTGTTGCAGACCAAGAAGCCGGGGCGCCCTGCGGCCAAGCTCTAACTGACCGATAGAAAAATCCCCCGCAGCTGAAAAGTTGCGGGGGATTTTTTGTGCCTGCCTGATCGTTCCCACGCTCTGCGTGGTAATGCCTCTGGGGACGCTCCGCGTCCAGTGACGCGGAGCGTCACGGGCTGCATTCCCACGCGGAGCGTGGGAACGATCATGGGGCGGGGGAAATTAGCGCTGATGCACCAAAGCACCCGCCGCATACGTCTGCTGCACCGTGCGGTCATCGCCCAGCGTCATCAACACAAACAACGTCTCGGCAATGTTGTTGGCCTGCTTCAGGCGATAGCTCAGCAGCGGCGTGGCATTGTAATCCAGCACCAGGAAGTCAGCGTCGGAACCCGGTTGCAGGTTGCCGATCTTGTCTTCCAGGCGCAGCGCCCGTGCACCACCCAGTGTCGCCAGATACAGCGACTTGAACGGGCTCAGTCGCGCACCTTGCAGTTGCATCACTTTGTACGCTTCGTTCAGCGTCTGCAGCAGCGAGAAACTGGTACCGCCGCCGACGTCAGTACCCAGACCGACATTGAGTTTGTGCTTCTCGGCCATCGGCAGGTTGAACAAGCCACTGCCGAGGAAGAAGTTGGAAGTCGGGCAGAACGAGATCGCCGAGCCGGTTTCTGCCAGTCGCGCGCATTCTTCGTCGCACAGGTGCACGCCGTGAGCGAACACCGAACGCTCGCCGAGCAATTGGTAGTGATCGTAAACGTCGAGGTAGCCCTTGCGCTCCGGGAACAGCTCCTTGACCCACTCGATTTCCTTGAGGTTTTCGCTGATGTGGGTCTGCATGTACAGATCCGGATACTCGGTCAGCAGTTGGCCGGCGAGGGTCAGCTGTTCCGGGGTGCTGGTCGGTGCGAAACGCGGGGTGACCGCATAGTGCAGACGACCCTTGCCATGCCAGCGCTCGATCAGCGCTTTGCTGTCGACGTAGCTCGATTCGGCGGTGTCGGTCAGGTAGTCCGGGGCGTTGCGATCCATCATCACTTTACCGGCGATCATCCGCAGGTCGAGCTTCTCGGCCGCTTCGAAGAACGAGTTCACCGATTGCGGGTGCACGCTGCCGAACACCAGCGCGGTGGTGGTGCCGTTGCGCAGCAGCTCTTTGACGAAAATGTCAGCGACTTCGTCGGCGTGGGCCTTGTCGCTGAACTGGCTTTCGCACGGGAAGGTGTAGGTGTTCAGCCAGTCGAGCAGTTGCTCGCCGTAGGCACCGACCATGCCGGTTTGCGGAAAGTGAATGTGAGTGTCGATGAAGCCCGGGGTGATCAACGCGTCTTGGTAGTGCTCGATTTCGATGTCCGCCGGCAGGGTCGGCAGCAAATCACTGGCGTGGCCAAGGGCGCTGATCTTGCCGCCATCGACCACCAGCAGGCCGTCCTCGAAATATTCGTAGGAGGCTTCGATCCCGACTTCGGCGGGGTCGGCGATGCTGTGCAGGATGGCGGCGCGGTAGGCTTTGCGAGTCAGAGGCATGAGGGTTCTCTAATCAGTTTGAGGCTTTGAGTTTGGTCGCCTGACTGCGCCGCGAAACCGGCAGCAGTTTGGCAATCGGTTCGGCGCTGGCAGTCTGCTGGCCGAAGTTGGCGTTGTAGGTGGCGATGATTTCGCCGGCGATGGAGATGGCGATTTCCACAGGCAATTTGCCTTTGACTTCGCCGATGCCCATCGGGCAGCGCATGCGTTGCACCACGCCGCTGTCGAAACCGCGATCACGCAAGCGATGTTCGAACTTGACCCGTTTGGTCTTCGAACCGATCAGGCCGAAGTAGGCGAAGTCGTTGCGCTTGAGGATCGCAGCCGTGAGTTCAAGGTCGAGCTGATGGTTGTGGGTCATGACGATGCAATAACTGCCAGCGGGCAGCTCATCGATTTCATCCACAGGCTCTTCGGCGACGATTTTACGCACGCCGTGGGGGATCTGTTCGGGGAATTCGGCATCACGCGAATCGATCCAGCGCACGCGGCAGGGCAGGCTGGCGAGCAATGGCACGAGGGCGCGGCCAACGTGGCCGGCACCGAATACAGCGATCTGCGCCTGCACCTGGCCCATCGGTTCGAACAGCAACACGGTGGCGCCGCCGCAGCACTGACCCAGGCTGGCGCCGAGACTGAAGCGCTCCAGATGAGTGTCCTGCTTGCCGCTGGCGAGCATCTCGCGGGCGATCTGCATGGCTTTGTATTCCAGATGCCCGCCACCAATGGTGTCGAAGCTCCGGTTAGCGCTGATGACCATTTTCGAGCCGGCGTTGCGTGGCGTCGAGCCGAGTTCTTCGATGATCGTCACCAGCACACAGGGTTCGCCCTGGTTCTGCAGGTCGGCGAGGGCGTCGATCCAGTTGTACATACACACCTCTCAGATCGTTCCCACGCTCTGCGTGGGAATGCATCACTGGACGCTCCGCGTCCGCTGTTCAGGATGCGACGCAGAGCGTCGCGGGCTGCATTCCCACGCAGAGCGTGGGAACGATCATCAAACAACCGCGGTTTCAGCTTCAACGGCTTTCACCGCTTTCAACTGACGCATCTGCTCACACCCCCACAACACCCGCTCCGGGGTCGCCGGCGCATCGATCTGCGGCTGATGTTTGTAGTCACCGAGACTCGCCACTGCATCCTTGATCGCACACCACGAAGCAATCCCGAGCATGAACGGCGGCTCACCGACAGCTTTGGAATGGAACACCGTGTCTTCCGGGTTCTTGCGGTTTTCCACCAGCTTCACGCGCAGGTCCAGCGGCATGTCCGCCACGGCCGGGATCTTGTAGCTGGCCGGGCCGTTGGTCATCAGCTTGCCTTTGTTGTTCCAGACCAGCTCTTCCATGGTCAGCCAGCCCATGCCCTGAATGAAACCACCCTCAACCTGACCGATGTCGATGGACGGGTTCAGCGAGGCGCCGACGTCGTGAAGAATGTCGGTGCGCAGCATTTTGTACTCGCCAGTCAGGGTGTCGACGATGACTTCGCAGCACGCCGCGCCGAAGGCGAAGTAGTAGAACGGACGGCCACGCGCCTGGCTGCGGTCGTAGTAGATTTTCGGGGTCTTGTAGAAGCCGGTGCTCGACAGCGACACCTGATTGAAATACGCCTGCTGGATCAGCGCTTCAAAGGTCAGGATATGGTCGCGAACGCGCACGTGGCCGTTGTGGAATTCAACGTCTTCCTCAGTGACTTTGTAGTGCCGCGCAGCGAATTCGATCAGGCGTTTCTTGATGATTTCCGCCGCGTTCTGCGCCGCTTTACCGTTCAGGTCAGCACCGCTGGACGCCGCTGTCGGCGAGGTGTTCGGCACCTTGTCGGTATTGGTCGCGGTGATCTGCACGCGATCGATTTCAACCTGGAACACTTCGGCCACGACCTGCGCGACTTTGGTGTTCAGGCCCTGGCCCATTTCCGTGCCGCCGTGGTTCAGGTGGATGCTGCCGTCGGTATAGATGTGGATCAGCGCACCGGCCTGGTTCAAGAAACTGGCGGTGAAGGAAATACCGAATTTCACTGGGGTCAGCGCCAGGCCTTTTTTCAGGATCGGGCTGTTGGCGTTGTAGCGACGGATCGCTTCGCGGCGTTCGTGATACTGGCTGCTTTCTTCCAGTTCGGCGGTCATCTCTTCGAGCATGTTGTGCTCGACGGTCTGGTAATAATGGGTGACGTTGCGCTCGGTCTTGCCGTAGTAGTTGGCCTTGCGCACCGCGAGCGGATCGAGTTGCAGGTGACGGGCAATCGCGTCCATCACTTCCTCGATGGCGACCATGCCTTGCGGGCCACCGAAACCCCGGTAAGCGGTGTTCGACGCGGTGTTGGTCTTGCAGCGGTGACCGTTGATGGTCGCATCGCCGAGGTAGTACGAGTTGTCCGAGTGGAACATCGCGCGGTCAACGATCGAGGCAGACAAGTCCGGCGAGCAGCCGCAGTTGCCGGCCAGGTCCATGTTGATCCCGTGCAGGCGCCCGGTGCTGTCGAAGCCGACGTCGTACTCGACGTAAAACGGGTGACGCTTGCCGGTCATCAGCATGTCTTCGACGCGCGGCAGGCGCATCTTCGTTGGCTGACCGGTGAGGTGCGCAACCACCGCGCACAGGCAAGCCGGGCTGGCCGCCTGGGTTTCCTTGCCACCGAAACCACCGCCCATGCGGCGCATGTCGACGACGATTTTGTTCATCGACACGTCGAGCACTTCGGCGACCAGTTTCTGCACTTCGGTGGGGTTCTGCGTCGAGCAGTAGACGATCATGCCGCCGTCTTCGGTGGGCATCACCGAGGAGATTTGTGTCTCCAGATAAAAGTGTTCCTGGCCGCCGATGTGCAGCGTGCCTTGAATGCGGTGTTCAGCCGTCGCCAGTGCGGAAACCGAATCGCCGCGCTGGTGAGTGTGGCTGTCGAGGACGAAGTGGCGTTTGCGCAAGGCTTCAACCACGTCGAGCACAGGTTCGAGGTCTTCGTATTCGATGATCGCGGCCATCGCGGCTTTGCGCGCGGTTTCCAGATCTTTCGCGGCGACGGCGAGCACCGGTTGACCGACGAATTGCACGTCATCGATGGCCAGCAGCGGGTCGCCCGGCATCAACGGGCCGATGTCTTTCAAGCCCGGGACGTCTTCGTGGGTGATGGCGATGCGCACGCCTTCGAAGGCATAGCACGGCGAGGTGTCGATGCTGATGATTTTCGCGTGGGCGCGGTCCGACATGCGTGCATACAAGTGCAACTGGTTGGGAAACTCCAGGCGATCATCGATGTACTGCGCTTCACCGGACACGTGCTTGGCGGCGCTGTCGTGCTTGACGCTGCGACCGACACCGGAGGTCAGATCCTTGGCGAACAGTTCAGCCAGTTCAGCCTGGGTTTTCTCTACGCCGTGATGGTTAGACATAAGCGGTCACCCGAGTCTCGATGTGCGGTGTTTGCAGTTCGATGAAGTATTTGCGCAGCAGGTTCTGCGCGCTGAGCAGGCGATATTCCTTGCTGGCGCGGAAGTCCGAAAGCGGCGTGAAATCTTCGGCCAGCGCGGCGCAGGCACGTTCGACCACGGCGTTGTTGAACGGCGCACCGATCAGCGCGGCTTCACAATGGGCGGCGCGTTTCGGGATCGCAGCCATGCCACCGAAGGCCATGCGCGCATCGGTGATCACGCCGTTTTCGACGCGCAGGTTGAACGCGGCGCAGACGGCGGAGATGTCGTCGTCCAGACGCTTGGAGACTTTGTAGGCGCGGAACAACTGCTCGGCAGTGGCGCGCGGCACGATGATCTTCTCGATGAATTCACTTTCCTGACGGGCGGTGACTTTGTAATCGATGAAGTAATCGTCGAGGTTCAGGGTGCGGCGGGTTTCGCCTTTGCACAGCACCACCTGCGCGCCGAGGGCGATCAGCAGCGGTGGCGAGTCACCGATCGGCGAGGCGTTGCCGATGTTGCCGCCGAGGGTGCCCTGATTGCGGATTTGCAGCGAGGCGAAGCGGTGCAGCAGTTCGCCGAAGTCCGGGTACTCGGCGTTCAACGCTTCGTAGCAGTCGGAGAGGGCGGTGGCGGCGCCGATTTCGATGCGGTCTTCGAAGGTGTCGATGCGCTTCATTTCCGCGACGTTGCCGACGTAGATCATCACCGGCAAGGTGCGGTGGAACTGGGTGACTTCCAGTGCCAGGTCAGTACCGCCAGCGAGAAGCCGTGCTTGTGGATAAGCGTCATAGAGATCGGCCAGATCAGCGACGGTCAGCGGTACCAGGCAGCGCTTGTCGCCGCTGTTCAGTTCGCCGATATCGGTCGGGGCGATGGCTTTCAGTCGGGCGATGGTTTCCGCTTCGCGGGCATCGAACTGATCCGGTTGCTTGCCGCAGCAGGATTGCTCGGCAGCCGCCAGAATCGGCCGGTAGCCAGTGCAGCGGCAGAGATTGCCGGCCAGCGCTTCGTGGGCCTTGGCGTGATCCGGTGCATCGCTGTTCTTTTGCAGGGCGAACAGCGACATGACGAAACCGGGGGTGCAGAAACCGCACTGCGAGCCGTGGCATTCGACCATGGCTTTCTGCACGCTGTGCAGTTCGCCTTGGTGTTTGAGGTCTTCGACGCTGATCAGTTGTTTGCCGTGCAGCGACGAGACAAAGGTCAGGCACGAGTTGAGGCTGCGATAGCGAATGTGTTCGCGGCCAGCGTCATCCGTTTGCAACTCGCCGACCACCACGGTGCAGGCGCCGCAGTCACCGCTGGCGCAACCTTCTTTGGTGCCGGACTTGCCCACGTGTTCACGCAGGTAATTGAGCACAGTCAGATTCGGGTCCAGGGCGTGCTCGCTACGGAGTTCCTGGTTAAGTAAAAACTGGATCACGGAAGGCCTCGCAGACTCATTATTGTTGTTAACCGACTTGAGCCGAATTTAGCAGGTCTGACTTTTCGGTCAATGGTTTTCTGACTTAAAGGTCAGGAAAGTCCATTTCGTCGATCAACAACGTGTCTATTCATTATTGACCTTCATCGGTCACCCTGCTTTTTTGCGGGAATCGTGCCAAAAACCGCTGAGTGGGCACTCCGCCATGACCGTGCATTTGCGCTACACTGCGCCGCTTGTGCAGATCGATAGAGTTTGAAGGACAACCATGACGTTCAAGGCGCCGGACAGCCTCGCCGAGCAAATCGCTCACCACCTCGCCGAACGCATCATTCGTGGCGAAATGAAGCCGGGAGAGCGCATCCAGGAACAGAAGGTCACGCTGGCACTGAATGTCAGCCGCGGCTCGGTCCGCGAAGCCTTGCTGATCCTCGAACGCCGCCACCTGATCGCGATCCTGCCGCGCCGTGGCGCGCACGTCACCGAGCTGACGCCGCACAAGGTGCAGAGCCTGTGCACGCTGATGAGCGAGTTGTACATCCTGCTCGGCAACTCGGTGGCCAATGGCTGGCAAGTGCAGTCGGACATGGCGCCGTTCGTGCAGATCCAGCAGCGCCTGACCGCCAGCTACGAGCGTCAGGATATCCGCAGCTTCGTCGACGACAGCTTCAGCGTGATGCGCGCCGCCTATCCGTTCGCCAACAATCCGTACCTGCAAGAAACGGTAGAGAACCTGCAGCCGGCGATGAGCCGCGCCTATTTCCTCGCCCTCGAACAGCGCAAGGCCTCAATGAGCGAGTTCCTCGAACTGTTCGAACGCCTGCTAGCTGCCGTGCTTGCCCGTGATTTGCCGCAGATCCGCATCGTGCTGACGGCTTACGCCCAGCGCAGTTGCGATCTGGTGGTCTCCGCGCTGACGGTTGCCTAAGCGTGCGGCTCAAGTGCATCAAACTGGCGGGATTCAAATCCTTCGTCGACCCGACCACGGTGAACTTCCCCAGTAACATGGCGGCGGTCGTCGGGCCGAACGGTTGCGGCAAGTCGAACATCATCGACGCCGTCCGCTGGGTGATGGGCGAAAGTTCGGCGAAGAACCTCCGTGGCGAGTCGATGACCGACGTCATCTTCAACGGTTCGACCAGCCGTAAACCGGTGAGTCAGGCGAGTATCGAGCTGGTCTTCGACAACTCCGACGGCACGCTGCTGGGCGAGTACGCCGCCTACGCCGAGATTTCCATTCGCCGCAAAGTCACCCGCGACAGCCAGACCACGTATTACCTCAACGGCACCAAATGCCGGCGGCGCGACATCACCGATATCTTCCTCGGCACCGGTCTCGGCCCGCGCAGCTATTCGATCATCGAGCAGGGGATGATCTCCAAGCTGATCGAATCCAAGCCCGAAGACCTGCGTAACTTCATCGAAGAAGCGGCCGGCATCTCGAAATATAAAGAGCGCCGCCGCGAGACCGAAAACCGCATCCGCCGCACCCACGAAAACCTCGCGCGTCTGACTGACCTGCGTGATGAGCTCGAGCGTCAACTTGAGCGCCTGCACCGTCAGGCCGAAGCGGCGAAGAAGTATCAGGAATTCAAAGCCGAGGAGCGCCAGCTCAAGGCGCAACTGTCGGCCTTGCGCTGGCAGGATCTCAACGATCAGGTCGGCCAGCGCGAGTCGATCATCGGCACCCAGGAAATCAGTTTCGAAGCGCTGGTCGCCGAGCAGCGAAACGCTGATGCGGCCATCGAACGCCTGCGTGACGGTCACCATGACCTGTCCGAACGCTTCAATCTGGTGCAGGGGCGCTTCTATTCGGTCGGCGGCGACATCGCCCGGGTCGAGCAAAGTATCCAGCACGGCCAGCAGCGTTTGCGGCAGTTGCAGGACGACTTGAAAGAAGCTGAACGTGCGCGCCTCGAAACCGAGTCGCACCTGGGCCACGACCGCACGTTGCTGCTGACCCTCGGCGAAGAGCTGGACATGCTCACCCCCGAGCAGGAAGTCACCAGCGCCGCCGCCGAAGAAGCCGCCGCTGCACTGGAAGATTCCGAATCCGTGATGCACGGCTGGCAGGAACAGTGGGACGCCTTCAACCTGACCGCCGCCGAACCGCGCCGTCAGGCCGAAGTGCAGCAATCGCGCATCCAGCAGCTGGAAACCAGCATGGAGCGTCTTGCTGACCGGCAAAAGCGTCTTGGCGAAGAGCGCGCGTTGCTCTCGGCCGACCCGGAAGATGCGGCGATCATGGAACTCAACGAGCAGCTCGCCGAGTCCGAAGCGACCCTCGAAGATTTGCAGACCAGCGAAGAAGCCCAGGTCGAAAAACTCGAACAACTGCGTCAGGAATTGCAGCAAGCGCTGACCGCGCAGCAGCAGGCGCAGGGCGATCTGCAGCGCCTCAACGGTCGTCTCGCG
This sequence comes from Pseudomonas sp. P108, assembly GCF_032613195.1. Taxonomy (NCBI): domain Bacteria; kingdom Pseudomonadati; phylum Pseudomonadota; class Gammaproteobacteria; order Pseudomonadales; family Pseudomonadaceae; genus Pseudomonas; species Pseudomonas sp. P108. The sequence goes on from NZ_CP126691.1 coordinate 2,162,398, forward strand.
TCCCTTGAAGCCTTGCAACAAGCCGCGCTCGACCCGGGCACCGGCACCGCCGAATGGCTGAAGGAACACAACCTCGCCGAGCGTCCGCGTCTGGCCGAAGGCTTGAAGGTCGAGGCCGGTTGGGAACTGGCGGTGGAAACCGTGCTCGGCGCCGATCTGCAAGCGGTGCTGGTCGACGACTTCAGCGGCTTCGATTTGTCCGGTTTTACTCAGGGCGATTTGCGCCTGCTCAGTCCGGCCAGCGATGGCGTGCGCGTGGCGGGCAGCTTGCTCGACAAGGTCGACGCGCAGATCGATCTGTCGCCGTGGCTCGGTCAGGTCAAACCGGTCGACAGCCTTGAGCAGGCGTTGGCCTTGCGTGGGCAGTTGAGCACCGGCGAAAGCCTGATCAGCCGCGACGGTTACTGGGTCGGTCGGCACTTTTTACGCGTGCGTCGGGCCAGCGAAGCGGAAAGCGGCATGCTCGCCCGGGGCCAGGAAATCGAAGCGCTGCACCTCGAGCGGGAAGAGAAAGAAGCCACGGTCGAGGCCATGGAAACCCGTCTGCAAACCCTGCGCGCGCAACAGCGTCAGCAGGAAAACGGCCGCGAGCATTTGCGTCGTTTGCTGCAAGACGAAGCGCGTCAGCAGGGCGAATTGAAAGCGCAGCTGTCCGCTGGCAAAGCCAAGGCCGAACAGTTGACCCTGCGTCGTACCCGTCTTGATGAAGAGCTGGTCGAACTCGGCGAGCAACGCGAACTCGAGCACGAGCAGATCGGCGAAGCGCGCATGCAATTGCAGGACGCGCTGGATGCCATGGCGCTGGACACCGAGCAGCGCGAGTTGCTGTTGGCCCAGCGCGACAGTCTGCGCGAACGCCTCGACCGGGTGCGTCAGGAAGCGCGGCAGCACAAGGATCACGCGCATCAATTGGCCGTGCGTCTTGGCTCGTTGCGCGCGCAGCACGACTCCACGCGTCAGGCGCTGGAGCGTCTGGAAATGCAGGCCGAGCGCCTGACTGAAAAGCGCGAACAGTTGAGTCTGAATCTGGAGGAGGGCGAGGCGCCGCTGGAAGAGTTGCGCCTGAAGCTCGAAGAGCTGCTCGACAAGCGCATGACCGTCGACGAAGAACTGAAGACCGCGCAGATCGCCCTCGAAGACGCCGACCGCGAATTGCGCGACGCGGAAAAACGCCGGACTCAGGCTGAGCAGCAATCGCAGTTGATTCGTGGCCAGCTCGAACAGCAGCGCATGGAATGGCAAGCCCTGACCGTGCGCCGCAAGGCTTTGCAGGACCAACTGCTGGAAGACGGCTACGATCTCAATGGCGTCCTTGCCACACTGACTGCACAAGCCAGTGAACGCGAAGCCGAAGAAGAACTCGAACGCATCAACGCGCGGATTCAGCGCCTGGGTGCGATCAACCTCGCGGCCATCGACGAATACACGCAACAATCCGAGCGTAAACGTTATCTGGATGCGCAGGACGCCGATCTGGTCGAAGCGCTGGAGACCCTGGAAAACGTTATTCGCAAGATCGACAAGGAAACCCGCAACCGCTTCAAAGATACCTTTGATCAGATCAATGGCGGTTTACAGGCACTTTTTCCAAAAGTTTTCGGTGGTGGACGGGCGTATTTGGAACTGACGGGCGAAGATCTACTCGATACAGGGGTAACGATCATGGCGCAGCCGCCAGGGAAGAAGAACAGCACCATCCATTTGCTCTCCGGCGGGGAAAAAGCCCTGACCGCGCTGGCACTGGTTTTTGCCATCTTCAAATTGAACCCGGCGCCGTTCTGCATGCTCGATGAGGTTGACGCGCCACTGGATGACGCTAACGTTGGACGCTACGCACGATTGGTCAAAGAGATGTCGCAGACCGTGCAGTTCATCTATATCACCCACAACAAGATCGCCATGGAAATGGCCGAGCAGTTGATGGGCGTGACGATGCATGAGCCGGGTTGTTCGCGACTGGTAGCCGTGGATGTCGAGGAGGCGATGGCGATGGTGGACGCCTGAGCCAGCGTGGTGTCGGAAAGGTAATTGAGGGTTGTAGGACTTTTTTACCGGGTTCGACTTGCTGGCCAATCGACATATTCGCGCAAGCCAATGAGACAGACGGTGTAAAGTTGTCTTTGGTCGTGCTAGTTTAATGTCAATTTTTCGTATACGTGGGCAAAACGCCTGTCAGAACATAGAGTTGGCGCCACGTTTTAAAGCGGTTTGCACAATGTAAACCCCTTATTTTTCAGCATTTTTTATAGAGGCACGGGATTACATGGAAATCGGTCTGCGCGAGTGGCTGATCGTCATCGGCATCATTGTGATAGCCGGTATTCTTTTCGATGGCTGGCGCCGTATGCGCGGCGGCAAGGGAAAACTGAAATTCCGTCTTGACCGAAGTCTGTCCAACCTGCCGGACGAGGACACCAGCGCTGAGTTGTTGGGCCCGGCCCGTGTATTGGATACGCATCAAGAACCGCAACTGGATGAACACGATCTGCCGTCGGTGAGCATGCCGGCCCGCGAAGCACGCGAGCCTCGCGAGTCCGGCTCGAAACGTGGCAAGCGCGGCAGCAATGGCCCGGCTCAGGGCGACCTGAACCTCGACCTGGATCTGGACGGCGGCCCGAGCTTCAGCAGCCGTGACGACGACTTCGTTGAAGGCACCAAGCCTGCGCCGGCGGCGGTCGACAAGGATCAGCCACAAGCCGAAGAAGTATTGGTCATCAGTGTGATCTGCCGTGACGCTGCCGGCTTCAAAGGCCCGGCACTGTTGCAGAACATCCTGGAAAGCGGCCTGCGTTTTGGCGAGATGGATATTTTCCACCGTCACGAAAGCATGGCTGGCAACGGTGAAGTACTGTTCTCCATGGCCAACGCGGTCAAGCCGGGCATCTTTGATCTGGACGACATCGACCATTTCAGCACCCCGGCGGTGAGCTTCTTCCTCGGCTTGCCAGGTCCGCGTCATCCGAAGCAGGCCTTCGACGTGATGGTGGCAGCAGCACGCAAGTTGTCCCAGGAACTGAACGGCGAACTGAAAGATGACCAGCGCAGTGTTCTGACCGCGCAGACCATCGAGCACTACCGTCAGCGCATCGTCGAATTCGAACGTCGCGCCCTGACCCAGAAGCGTTGATTGAAAAGATTGCCTCGGCATAAGAGGCAGTCGGCAATATAGATTGAGCAGCCTCGGCTGCTCTTTTGCTTTATGAGAGAACACCCATGACCGCCGCCAAAAACCGCATTCTCGAGCTGCGCGCTGAACTCGATCAGCACAACTACCGTTATCACGTCCTCGATGAACCAAGCATTCCGGACGCCGAGTACGACCGGTTGTTCCACGAGCTCAAGGCACTGGAAGCGGCCAATCCGGAATTGATCACCAGCGACTCGCCAACCCAGCGCGTCGGCAGTGTGGCGCTGACCGCGTTCACCCAGGTGCGTCACGAAGTGCCGATGCTCAGCCTCGGTAACGCCTTCGAAGACACCGACATGCGCGAGTTCGATCGCCGCGTCACTGAAGGCCTGGATCTACCGGTCGGCGATCTGTTCGGCGGCAGTGCGGCGGTGGAATACAGCTGCGAGCCGAAACTCGATGGCCTGGCGGTCAGCCTGCTCTATCAGGACGGCGTGCTGGTACGCGGCGCCACGCGTGGCGACGGCACCACTGGCGAAGACATCAGCGTCAACGTGCGCACCGTGCGCAACATTCCGCTGAAGCTGCACGGCGAAGGCTGGCCGGCGACCCTGGAAGTGCGCGGTGAAGTGTTCATGTCCAAGGCCGGTTTCGAGCGCCTCAACGCCTCGCAACTGGAAATCGGCGGCAAGACCTTCGCCAACCCACGTAACGCTGCGGCTGGTAGCCTGCGCCAGCTCGACTCGAAGATCACCGCCAACCGTCCGCTGGAGTTCTGCTGCTACGGCATCGGTCAGGTTTCCCACGATATTTCCGACACCCACATCGGCAACCTCAAGCAGTTGCAGAAGTGGGGCATGCCGATCAGTCACGAATTGAAATTGGCCAAAGGCATCGATGAATGCCTGGATTACTACCGCGACATCGGCGCGCGCCGTAACTCGCTGACGTATGAAATCGACGGCGTGGTGTTCAAGGTCAACAGCATTGCCGATCAGCGTGAACTGGGCTTCCGGGCTCGTGAGCCGCGTTGGGCGATCGCGCACAAATTCCCGGCGATGGAAGAACTCACCGAGCTGCTCGACGTGGAATTCCAGGTTGGCCGCACCGGCGCCGTGACGCCAGTGGCGCGTCTGAAGCCGGTCAAGGTCGCCGGCGTCACCGTGGCCAACGCCACGCTGCACAACATGGATGAAGTCGCACGTCTGGGCTTGATGATCGGCGACACCGTGATCATCCGCCGTGCCGGTGATGTGATCCCGCAGGTGGTGCAAGTGGTCACCGAGCGTCGTCCGGAACACGCGCGCGCGGTGCAGATTCCTGAAAGTTGCCCGGTCTGCGGTTCGCACGTTGAGCGCACGCAACTGATCAAGCGCAGCAAAGGCAAGGAAACCGTCAGCGAAGGCGCGGTGTATCGCTGCGTCGGCCGTCTGGCCTGTGGCGCGCAACTGAAGCAGGCGATCATTCACTTCGTCTCGCGCCGCGCGATGGATATCGAAGGCCTCGGCGACAAAAGCGTCGAGCAACTGGTCGATGAAGGCCTGGTCAGTTCGCCAGCCGATCTGTATGCGCTGAAGTTTGACGATATCGTCGATCTGGAAGGCTTTGCCGAAGTCTCCAGCAACAAGTTGTTGGCGGCGATCGAAGACAGCAAGAAGCCGGGGCTCGCACGTTTCATCTATGCCTTGGGCATTCCCGATGTCGGCGAAGAGACCGCCAAGGTGCTGGCGCGCTCGCTGGGTTCGCTGGAGCGCGTGCAGCAGGCGTTGCCACAAGTGCTGACCTACCTGCCGGATGTCGGCCTGGAAGTGGCGCACGAGATTCACAGCTTCTTTGAAGATGCGCATAACCAGCAGGTGATCACCGAGTTGCTCGGCCATGGTTTGCAGATTCAGGATCAGGGCGAGTTGGGCGCCGAGTTTGCTGCCAGCACGACGCTGGGTGGCTTCCTCGACAAGCTGCACATTCCTTCGGTCGGCCCCGGTGGCGCGCAGAAACTGGCGGACAAGTTTGGCTCGCTGGAAGCGGTGATGGATGCGGACTGGCTGGACATGCGTCAGGCTTTGCCGGAGAAACAGGCGAATTCGGTGCGCGAGTTTTTTGCACTGCCTGAGAACCGGCAACTGGCTGAGGCCTCCGAGAAGCAACTGCGTGATTTCGGCATGCACTGGCAGAGCGAGAAGAAAGTTGTCGAGGGCTTGCCGCTGTCCGGAGAGACCTGGGTGCTGACCGGCAAAGTTGAGTTGATGAGCCGTGATGTCGCCAAGGAACATCTGGAAAGCCTTGGCGCCAAGGTTGCCGGTTCGGTGTCGGCGAAGACTCATTGCGTTGTGGCAGGCCCCGGTGCCGGTTCCAAATTGACCAAGGCCAATGAGCTGGGTGTGAAGGTGATGGACGAAGAAACTTTCATCGCGTTCCTAAAAAAACACGGCCTGAACGTCTGATCGTTCCCACGCTCCCGCGTGGGAATGCCGCTCCGGACGCTCCGCGTCCGCTGTGACGCAGAGCGTCACTGGATGCATTCCCACGCAGAGCGTTGGAACGATCAACCCGCAAGAATGATCTAGTCTTGGCAAGCCCCAGGGAGAGATCGCCATGCACCGCTTTTTCGAGCAGCTCAGTTCCCGCATCATCGCGCCGTTCATGGGCGAATCCTCACGCAACAGCAAAGTCTGGCCGTGCCGCTGCGGCCAGTCGCTGTTCTTTCGTAACAGCCAGTGCCTGGCGTGCAATGCCTTGCTCGGTTATCAACCCGAAGAAAGCCGTCTGACTTCGCTGCAACCGGGCCCGTACGAGGGCACCTGGACGCTCGACGCCGATTCCGACGCTGGGCTGTTCCGCCGCTGCGCCAACCTCGACACAGCCGCCGCGTGCAACTGGCTGCTGCCGGCCAACGATCACGACAGCCTGTGCATCGCTTGCAGCCTCAACCGCACAATCCCCGACCTTTCTGATCCGGACAATCCCGAACGCTGGCGCAAAGTCGAAATCGCCAAGCGCCGTCTCGTCGCGCAACTGATCACCCTCGGCTTGCAGGTCATCCCGAAAACCGTCGATGAAGACACTGGGCTGGCCTTCGATTTCATCGGCGTCGACCTCGAAGGCAACGCGCCGATGACCGGCCACGCCAACGGCCTGATCACCCTCGACATCAAGGAAGCCGACGATGCTCACCGTGAGCAGGTGAGGGCGGCGATGCACGAACCCTATCGCACGCTGCTCGGGCATTTCCGTCATGAGGTCGGCCATTATTACTGGGATCGCCTGATCGCCAACGGTCCATGGCTCGGCTCATTCCGCAACCTGTTCGGCGACGAGCGCGCCAGTTACGCCGAGGCGCTTGATCGCCACTATCAGCAAGGCGCACCGCTCGATTGGCCGCAGCACTACGTCAGCGCCTACGCAACCATGCATCCGTGGGAAGACTGGGCGGAAACCTGGGCGCATTACCTGCACATGATGGATGCGGTGGACACGGCGCTGGGTTTTGGCATGAGCGCACGGGAAATGGATTTCGACTACCAGCCGTTTCCGACCAGCACGCTCTACGACCCGGAGCATCCCGGTGGCGAGGCGTTCCTGTCATTCGTCAATGCGTGGATCGAATTGGCGGGGATGCTCAACGAATTGTCGCGCAGCATGGGTCAGCCGGATTTCTACCCGTTCGTGCTCCCGGCGCCGGCGATTGCCAAGCTGCACTTCATTCATCTGGTGATCCAGCAGGCGGGCGGCAGGGCGGATGAGGTTCTGGCCCTCTAGAAGCTGCCGCAGGCTGCGATCTTTATGTCCTTGAACCCGTTCATATTTTTAATCTGCAACCAACGGTTGTAACTTCGTCTCAGATAGGTACAATGGCGCGGCTCGCCGACAGGCAAGCGTCGTTATGGTGACCCCATCGGTCCCCCCGCAACGATTACCCGTGAACCTGGTCAGAGCCGGAAGGCAGCAGCCACAGCGGGAACATTGTGTGCCGGGGTGTGGCTGGTGGGGTTACCACCTTAACGAACAATCGAACGCTTCAATCAGAACTGCATGGGTTTCGCCCACTGCGGTTTTTTTGTGTCTGCGATTTGTCAGGTCGGCACAAATCCCTTGTAGGAGTGAGCCTGCTCGCGATGGCGGTGTGTCAGTCAGTTCATTTTTGGGAGACAGGACGCCATCGCGAGCAGGCTCACTCCTACAGGGGTTATGGGGTGTTTTCAGAGCTGCCGGTATAGAGCCGGATAATCTGATCAATCTCCCCCGACATTTTCATCCGCAACAACGTGCGCAATATCCGCTGCACCGGCACCTTCGGATCATTCCTTACATAACAACCAACCTTCTGCTCCTGCAAAACTGCTACCCCTTGCAGTTGCTGCGCGGGCATCAAGCGCTGATTGAACCAGTCCAGCGTCCACTGATTGCTCACCGCATAGCGATAACGGCCGGCCAGCAGTTTCTCCAGCACCTGCTCCTGATTGCGCGCATCTTCGCGTTGCAGCCGATCAGCATCAAACAGCGGTTGCAGAGTGGGGTAGGTGTAGCCGAGGACGGTGCCGATGGATTGGCGGGGCAAATGCGCGGGGACGATACTGGCAGGTTGATCCTTGCGGCTGATCAATAGATCGCGCTGGAAGAACAACGGCAGACTCCAGATGTAATCCCCCGACTGGTTCGGCAGCCACGACTGTGCGGCATAGCAGCGCACGTCGATCTCGCCGTGTTCCATGGCGCTCTGCACGCGGGCGCGGGGCAGGACGTGAAACTCGGCCGGTACGCCGACCTGCGTGGCCAGGCTGAGCATCAGGTCGTAGAGAATGCCTTGCGTGGGTCGGCCGCGTTCGTATTGCACCATCGGCATCGCCCAGCTGTCGGGCATGGCAAAGCGCAACGGGGCTTGCGCTGCCGTTACATTCAGGCTGATTCCCAGCAACGCCCCCACGGCCCACCGCATAAACGCTCCGGTAATTCCCGATCCCGAGCCGATAAAAGCCTCTGCTGATGCAGCTTAGCCATATTAGACGAGGACACCGGATGCAATTTTGCCCTTGCTCCGCTAGCATTAGCCGCTTCTGCTTCCTTCGCTGCGACGGTTTTCGATGAGTTATCAGGTTCTTGCACGTAAATGGCGTCCGCGCTCGTTCCGCGAAATGGTCGGCCAGACCCATGTGCTCAAAGCTCTGATCAATGCCTTGGACAGCCAGCGGCTGCACCACGCGTACCTGTTCACGGGTACGCGCGGGGTGGGTAAAACCACAATTGCGCGGATCATTGCCAAATGCCTGAACTGTGAGACAGGTATCACTTCCAGCCCGTGCGGCGAATGCTCGGTGTGCCGCGAAATCGACGAGGGTCGTTTCGTCGACCTGATCGAGATCGACGCCGCGAGCCGCACCAAGGTCGAAGACACCCGCGAGCTGCTCGACAACGTGCAGTACGCGCCGAGCCGTGGGCGCTTCAAGGTCTACCTGATCGACGAAGTGCACATGCTTTCCAGCCATTCCTTCAATGCGCTGCTGAAAACCCTCGAAGAGCCGCCGCCGTACGTCAAGTTCATCCTCGCGACCACTGACCCGCAGAAACTTCCGGCAACGATTTTGTCGCGCTGCCTGCAGTTCTCGCTGAAGAACATGACGCCGGAACGTGTGGTCGAGCATTTGACCCACGTCCTGACCGCCGAAAACGTGCCGTTCGAAGACGATGCATTGTGGTTGCTCGGTCGCGCCGCTGACGGTTCGATGCGTGACGCCATGAGCCTGACCGATCAGGCCATCGCCTTCGGTGAGGGAAAGGTTCTGGCCACGGATGTGCGGGCGATGCTCGGCACGCTGGATCACGGTCAGGTCTATGACGTCCTGCATTCGTTGATCGAAGGCGATGCCAAGGCGTTGCTTGAGGGCGTGCGTCATCTGGCCGAGCAAGGCCCGGACTGGAATGGCGTGCTCTCGGAAATTCTTAACGTGCTGCACCGTGTGGCCATCGCTCAGGCGTTGCCGGAAGGTGTCGACAACGGGCATGGCGACCGCGATCGTGTGCTGGCTCTGGCCCAGGCGTTGCCGGCCGAAGATGTGCAGTTCTATTACCAGATGGGCCTGATCGGCCGCCGCGATTTACCGCTGGCGCCGGATCCGCGCGGTGGTTTCGAGATGGTCTTGCTGCGGATGCTCGCCTTCCGGCCGGCAGATACGGCGGACGCCCCGAGGCAACCGCTAAAGCCAGTGGGGATCAGCCAGGCCACAGTTGATTCCGCAAACTCCGTGGCTGCCGCGCCTAAGCCTGCGCCGGTAGTCGCTGCGGCGGTTGCGCCGGCTCCAGCTCCGGCACCCGTGGAGGTACCAGCGCCTGCACCGGCTCCCCAGCCCGCGCCGGTTGCTCCTGTTGCCGCGCCAGAACCTGCGCCTGTCGTTGCCGAAGCCGTCGTCGATCTGCCGTGGAATGACCCGGTAGCGCCCGAGGCTGAGCCCGAGCCCGAACCCGCGCAGCAACCCGCCGTCGAACCCGTGCTGGAAACCACCGCCGAGCAACCCGAGTTGCCGCCAATGCCGTTGCCGACCCCGGACAGCGTCGTTCCGGAGGCTCCAGAATGGGCTGCCGCACCGATTCCCGAGCCGTCGGTCGCCGACGTCGATGCCGCCACACCGGGCATGGACATGGACGACGAGCCGCCACTGGACGAGGACTACATCGAGCCGGACATGGATTCGGCCTACAGCTACCTCGACGAACTGGCCAGCGAACACGCCGCCGAGCCTGCCCCGGAACCCGAGCCAGAACCGGCTGCGGCGCCGGCCACAGGTCTGGCGCTGCAGTGGCTGGAGCTGTTCCCGAAACTGCCGATTTCCGGCATGACCGGCAGCATCGCCGCCAACTGCACATTGATCGCCGTCGATGGCGATCATTGGCTGATGCACCTCGATCCGGCGCACAGCGCACTGTTCAACGCCACGCAGCAGCGGCGTCTGAACGATGCGTTGAACCAGTTCCACGGTCGCACGCTGAGCCTGACCATCGAGCTGATCAAGCCCGAGCAGGAAACCCCGGCCCAGGCCGCGTCCCGTCGCCGTGCCAACCGTCAGCGCGAGGCGGAGGAATCGATCCACGGTGATCCGTTCATCCAGCAGATGGTTCAGCAGTTCGGCGCGGTGGTGCGACACGATACTATTGAACCTGTCGAGGCTCTGGTCACTCAGGGCTAATAACTGAAGGCGTTCGGCTCCATTGGCCGGGCGCTGTTTTGATCCAAGTACTTTGAGGTGATTCCCATGATGAAAGGTGGCATGGCCGGCCTGATGAAGCAGGCGCAGCAGATGCAGGAAAAAATGGCCAAGATGCAGGAAGAGCTGGCCAACGCCGAAGTCACCGGTAAGGCCGGCGGCGATATGGTCACCGTGGTGATGACCGGTCGTCACGACGTCAAAAGCGTGAGCATCGACCCAAGCCTGGTCGAAGGCATGAGCGAGGACGACAAAGAGATGCTGGAAGCGGTCATTGCCTCCGCCGTCAACGACGCTGTGCGCAAGATCGAAAAAAACAGCCAGGACAAAATGGGCAACATGACCGCCGGCATGAACCTGCCAGCCGGTATGAAACTGCCATTCTGATTCGCCAATCGGCGGCAGATGAGCTACACAAAATGCCAGGCATTGCGCCTGGCATTTTTGTTTCTGACTGATCGTTCCCACGCTCTGCGTGGGAATGCAGCCCGGGACGCTCCGCGTCCCAAGTACAGAGCCGAACGCGGAGCGTCCGATGAGGCATTCCCACGCGGAGCATGGGAACGATCAGCCCCGACACCTGAATAAACATCGAACGCCCCATCGCCTCAACGGTCTGCTCCCTATACCCGCTGAATTCACCATTCACAGGAGACGCTGACATGTCCGACCCGCTTACGCTCAACCAACGCTTCGTCCTCGCCTCGCGCCCGGTCGGCGCGCCGACCCCGGAAAACTTCCGCCTCGAACGCGAAGCGCTGCCGGATCTGGCGGACGGCGAGGTACTGCTGAAAACCCTGTACCTGTCCCTCGATCCCTACATGCGCGGACGCATGAGCGACGCACCGTCCTACGCTGCCCCGGTACAAATCGGCGAAGTGATGACCGGCGGTGCTGTCAGCCGTGTCGAGGATTCGCGTCATCCGAAATTCCATAAGGGCGATCTGGTCGTTGGCGCCACCGGTTGGCAGAGCCACAGCATCAGCGACGGCCGCAACATCATCCCGATCCCGGCCGGGCTGCCGAGCCCGTCGATGGCCCTGGGTGTGCTGGGCATGCCGGGCATGACCGCATACATGGGCTTGATGGACATCGGCCAGCCGCAAGAAGGCGAAACCCTCGTTGTCGCAGCGGCTTCCGGTGCGGTCGGCTCGGTGGTCGGGCAAGTGGCGAAGATCAAAGGCCTGCGCGCGGTTGGTGTGGCCGGCGGTGCCGAGAAGTGCAAATACGTGGTCGAGGAACTGGGCTTTGACGCCTGCATCGATCACAAGGCGGCGGATTTTGCCGAACAACTGGCCAAAGCCTGTCCCGATGGCATCGACATCTATTACGAGAACGTCGGTGGCCATGTGTTTGATGCCGTGGTGCCGCTGCTCAATCCCAAGGCGCGCATTCCGTTGTGTGGCCTGATCGCCGGTTACAACGCCTCCGAAGCGCCGCAAGGCCCGGATCGCCTGCCGATGCTGCAACGCACACTGCTGACCAAACGCGTGCGGATTCAGGGTTTCATCGTGTTCGACGACTACGGTGATCGACAGCCGGAATTCATCAGCCACATGGTGCCGTGGGTGCGCGACGGCAAGGTCAAATTCCGCGAGGACGTGGTGGAAGGCCTGGAGCAGGCGCCCGAGGCGTTTATCGGTCTGCTGGAGGGGCGCAACTTCGGCAAACTGGTGGTGAAGGTCGCCCAGGACTGAGTATTTGACGCTGGCCAGAGGCGCGGGTATAAACCGCGTCTCGTTGTTTTGTCGGACTTTTTACCCATGAGCTTCAGCCCTTTGATTCGCCAACTGATCGACGCGCTGCGCACCTTGCCGGGCGTGGGGCAGAAAACCGCCCAGCGCATGGCGTTGCAGATGCTTGAGCGTGACCGCAGCGGCGGCTTGCGCCTGGCCCAGGCCCTCAGTCAGGCCATGGAAGGGGTCGGTCACTGCCGCCAGTGCCGCACGCTGACCGAAGACGATCTGTGCCCGCAGTGCGCCGATACCCGCCGTGACGACACGCTGCTGTGCGTGGTGGAAGGGCCGATGGATGTGTATGCCGTCGAGCAGACCGGCTTCCGTGGGCGCTACTTTGTGCTCAAGGGGCATTTGTCGCCGCTTGATGGTCTGGGCCCGGAAGCGATCGGTATTCCGCAGTTGATGACGCGGATTGAAGAGGCGGGGACGTTTACCGAAGTCATCCTCGCAACTAACCCGACGGTGGAAGGTGAGGCGACGGCGCATTACATCGCGCAGCTGCTGAGCAACAAAGGTCTGATCGCTTCGCGAATCGCTCACGGCGTGCCGCTGGGTGGTGAGCTGGAGCTGGTCGATGGCGGCACGCTGGCGCATTCGTTTGCCGGGCGTAAACCGATTTCCCTCTAAGTTATGCGGCGTCTGATTTGACGCCTTCGCGAGCAGGCTCGCTCCCACATTGGTTTTGTGTCATTCACAAATCCCCTGTGGGAGCGAGCCTGCTCGCGAATGGCGCACCTCGGTCAATCTGATTCACACAATTGAGTTGAAAACCAAGCAAGCGCTCGGTTAAGTTCGGCGAACCCTTCCGTGGAGCTCGCCCATGCCTGCCTTTCAGGAATACTTCGATCCCAGCCATCAATTGGTCCGCGACAGCGTCAGGCGCTTCGTCGAGCGCGAGATCCTGCCGGACATCGATCAGTGGGAAGAAGCCGAAAGCTTTCCCCGCGAGCTATACCTGAAGGCTGGCGCGGCAGGCATCCTCGGCATTGGTTACCCCGAAACGCTGGGAGGCAGCCATGAAGGCGATGTGTTCGCCAAGGTCGCCGCCAGTGAGGAGCTGATGCGCTGCGGCTCAGGCGGGCTGGTAGCGGGTCTCGGCTCGCTGGATATCGGCTTGCCACCGATCGTCAAATGGGCCCGTCCCGAGGTGCGTGAGCGTGTCGTGCCGCCAGTGCTCGGCGGCGAGAAAATCAGCGCTCTGGCGGTTACCGAGCCGGGCGGCGGCTCCGATGTCGCCAACCTGCAAACCCGCGCCGTGCGCGACGGCGATTTCTATCGTGTCAGCGGCAGCAAAACCTTTATCACCAGTGGCGTGCGCGCCGATTTCTACACCGTCGCGGTGCGCACCGGTGCGCCGGGTTTCGGCGGTATCAGCCTGTTGTTGATCGAAAAGGGCACGCCGGGCTTCACCGTTGGCCGTCAGCTTAAGAAAATGGGTTGGTGGGCGTCGGACACCGCCGAATTGTTCTTCGACGATTGCCGCGTGCCTGTAGGAAATCTGATCGGCGCCGAAAACATGGGCTTCGCCTGCATCATGGGTAACTTCCAGAGTGAACGGTTGGCGCTGGCGTTGATGGCCAACATGACTTCGCAGCTAGCGTTGGAAGAGAGCCTGAAATGGGCGCGCGAGCGTGAGGCGTTTGGCAAGCCGATCGGCAAGTTCCAGGTGATCAAACATCGCCTCGCCGAGATGGCGACCGCGCTGGAAGTCTCACGGGAGTTCACTTACCGGCAAGCGGCGAAGATGGCGGCGGGGCAGAGTGTGATCAAGGAGATTTCCATGGCGAAGAATTTCGCTACGGATACTTCGGACAGGATTACTACCGAGGCGGTGCAGATTCTTGGCGGGTTGGGTTATATGCGCGAGAGTCTGGTGGAGCGGCTGTATCGGGATAACCGCATCTTGTCGATTGGCGGCGGGACGCGGGAGGTGATGAACGAGATCATCAGCAAGCAGATGGGGCTTTAGGTTTTGCAGTGAGGCTACCGGCCTCATCGCGAGCAGGCTCACTCCTACAGGGGAACGCATTCCAAATTGTAGGAGTGAGCCTGCTCGCGATGGCGGCCTGAAGGGCGCTGCTTACTTATCGGTTAACGCAAACTGCGTCAGGCAGAACGTCGGAATCCCCATGTCCTGCAGGCGTTGTGAACCTTGCAACTCCGGCAAATCAATAATCGCCGCCGCTTCATGCACCCGCGCGCCCATGCGGCGAATCAGGTTGGCCGCTGCGATCAGCGTGCCGCCAGTGGCGATCAAGTCATCGAACATCACCACCGAGTCGCCTTCACACAGGCTGTCGGCGTGCACTTCGAGGAACGCTTCGCCGTACTCGGTTGCGTAACCCTCGGCCAACACGTCCGCCGGCAGTTTGCCCTGTTTGCGGAACAGCACCAGCGGCTTGTTCAACTGATAGGCCAGCACCGAGCCGATCAGAAAACCGCGCGCATCCATCGCACCGATGTGGGTGAAATCGGCTTCCACGTAGCGGTGGGCGAAGCTGTCCATCACCAGACGCAGGGCCTTAGGCGATTGAAACAGCGGGGTGATGTCGCGAAAGATCACGCCCGGTTTCGGGAAGTCGATCACTGGGCGGATAAGCGATTTGATGTCGAAGGAGTCGAAGACCATCGTCGAGGTGTCCTGGCAGGGCTGCAAACGGCGCAGTATACCCGCGGCTGAAACGCTTCGCTCAACCGCGGATCGACATTAACCTTCGAGTGAGCCACCGGCCAGCGCGCAGAGCTGGATCGGGTCGAGGATGTGAATCTCCTTGCCCTCGGCGGCGATCAGCTCATTTTGCTGGAAGCGCGTGAACACGCGGGACACGGTTTCCACCGCCAGACCGAGGTAGTTGCCGATTTCATTGCGCGACATGCTCAGGCGGAACTGATTGGCCGAGAAGCCGCGAGCGCGGAAGCGGGCGGACAGGTTGACCAGGAAGGTGGCGATGCGCTCGTCGGCGGTTTTCTTCGACAACAGCAACATCATTTGCTGGTCGTCACGGATCTCGCGGCTCATCACGCGCATCAACTGGCGGCGCAGCTGCGGCAGTTGCAGGGCCAGTTCGTCGAGGCGTTCAAACGGGATTTCGCAGACCGAGGTGGTTTCCAGCGCCTGGGCCGACACCGGATGTTTCTCGGTGTCCATGCCGGACAGACCGACCAGTTCGCTCGGCAGGTGGAAACCGGTGAGCTGTTCTTCGCCGCTGTCGCTCAGGCTGAAGGTCTTCAGGGCGCCGGAGCGTACTGCATAAACGGAATCGAACGTGTCGCCCTGGCGGAACAGGAACTCACCCTTTTTCAACGGGCGGCCGCGTTTAACGATTTCGTCCAGCGCATCCATGTCTTCCAGATTCAGAGAAAGTGGCAGGCAGAGAGGGGCCAGGCTGCAATCCTTGCAATGGGCCTGGTTATGAGCGCGCAGTTTAACTGGCTCGGACATTTCTTTAATCCTTGTGGGAAAACACACATAAGCCGTAAGGGTAACCCACGGGAGGACATTCAGGCCAGTCTGGGGCGACTTTGCCCTACAGCCATAAAGCCACAGGGCCAGCCGCCGATAAACAGGTATCAGAACGCATACAAGGAACGCTTCGATGGCCGCCATTGGCACGCTGGGCCCCGGTAGCAGCGACGTTGCGGCAATGCCGGAAACGTTTAAAACCTCTTTAGACAATGCACGGGAAGCAGGCTCGACCGAAGAGGCAACCCCGACCTTGGTCGAGGGCGTCAAAGTGTCGCTGTCCGGTGCCTCGATTGAAAAAGCCGCCAGTGTCGGTGGCGAAAACAGCGACATTGACGACAGCGGGCTGCCTGAGAACATCCAGCAATTGCTGAAGATGATCCGTAAGTTGCAAAAACAGATCGCCGAGAAAAAGGCACTCATCGAAGCGGTCATGACCGACAAACGCCTTTCCAACGAAGAAAAGATCAACAAACTCGCGGCTCTGCGCGGCGCCATTGCTGCGTTGAACACTGGGCTGATCACCGCCAATCTGGCCTTGTCCAAAGTGGTCGGGCAGTCGGGCCTGACGTCGGATCAGAATCTTAAAGTCGGTTCGCTGCTGACGAAAAACTAAATCACCCGCGAGAAACGCTGGCGGTTTTGCTGCTCAAGGTAGGCATCAAACACCATGCACACCGAGCGCACCAACAGGCGTCCCGCCGGCAACACCTCGATTCGTTCGCGATCCAGCTCAATCAGGCCATCGCTGGCCATGCCTTGCAGCTGCGGCCACAGCGCGCCGAAGTAACCCTGAAAATCGATGTTGAACTGTTGCTCGATCTCGGCGAAATCCAGGCTGAAATTGCAGATCAGTTGCTGGATCACCGCGCGGCGCAAGCGATCATCGGCGTTGCACACCAGGCCTCGGCTGGTCGCCAGTTGCGCGGCGGCGAGGGTGTTCTGGTATCCGTTGAGGTCGCTGCTGTTCTGACAGTACAGGTCGCCGATCTGGCTGATGGCCGAGACCCCCAGACCAATCAGATCGCAGTGACCGTGCGTGGTGTAACCCTGGAAATTGCGTTGCAGGGTTTCCTCTTCTTGGGCAATGGCCAGCTCATCGTCGGGCAGGGCAAAGTGGTCCATGCCGATGTAGCGATAGCCAGCGGCGGTGAGCTGTTCGATGGTGCGTTCAAGCATTTCCAGTTTCTGCGCGGGCGCCGGCAACTCATTGCCATTGATCCGCCGCTGCGGCATGAAACGTTCCGGCAGGTGCGCATAGTTGAACACCGAGAGTCGGTCCGGTTGCAGGCTGATCACTTCCTCGACGGTGCGGGCGAAGTTTTCCGGGGTCTGCTTGGGCAAGCCGTAGATCAAGTCGATATTGATCGAGCGAAACTGCAGAGTGCGCGCGGCGTCGATCACCGCACGGGTTTCTTCCAGACTTTGCAGGCGATTGACCGCACGCTGCACCGCCGGATCGAGGTCTTGCAGACCGATGCTGACACGGTTGAAACCCAGTTCGCGCAGCAGGCCCATGGTCGACCAGTCGGCTTCGCGCGGGTCGATCTCGATGCCGTAATCGCCAGAGTCGTCATCCAGCAGATTGAAATGCTTGCGCAGGTGCGCCATCAACTGACGCAGTTCGTCGTGGCTGAGAAAGGTCGGCGTGCCGCCGCCAAAGTGCAGTTGCTCGACTTTTTGTGCCGGGTCGAGGTGGCAGGCGATCAACTGGATTTCCTGCTCCAGCCGCTGCAAGTACGGCAACGCACGACCGCGATCCTTGGTGATGACCTTATTGCAGGCGCAGTAGTAGCAAATGTTCGCGCAGAACGGCACATGCACGTACAGCGACAACGGGCGCAGGGCCTTGCGGCTGTCGCGCAGGGCATGGAACAGGTCGAAGGTGCCGACCTGACCGTGAAATTGCACGGCCGTCGGATAGGAGGTGTAGCGCGGCCCCGCCAGGTCGTAGCGGCGGATCAGATCAGAGTCCCAACGAATGGCGTCGAGCATGCGGGCATTCCCCCGGATAGGCTGGCAGTGTGAGCGAGTCTATCGGGGTGCGGCGATGGGGCTCTTGATTTGCATCAACAGCATAAGATCAAAAGATCGCAGCCTTCGGCAGCTCCTACAGGGAAACGCATTCCAAAGGTAGGAGCTGCCGAAGGCTGCGATCTTCTGATCTTAATGGCCCATGAGCCAATGCTGATGCGGGCCGGGAAGGGTCCAGATGCCGAACAGAATCACCAGCAAACCACCGGCCATGCGCACACTTCGTTTGCGCAAAATGGCGGTGACGCGTTCTGCCGCAAGCCCCGTTGCCAGCAAAACCGGCCAAGTCCCCAGCCCAAATGCAAGCATCAACAACGCACTGTCCAGCGCATTGCCCTGACTCGCCGACCACAGCAACGTGCTGTAAACCAGTCCGCACGGCAGCCAGCCCCACAGCGCGCCAAGCAATAGCGCACGAGGCAAACTCGACACCGGCAGCAAGCGATTGGCGACCGGCTGAATGTAGCGCCACAAACCGCGTCCAAGACTTTCAATGCGCGTCAGCCCGCTCCACCAGCCGGCCAGATACAAACCCATGGCAATCAGCAGCAGCCCGGCCAGCACGCGCATGAACAGTGCCGCCGGACTGTTGGCCACCGCCCAGCCCGCCAGGCCGATCAGCAATCCTGCGGTGGCATAACTGAGGATTCGCCCAAGGTTGTACGCCAGCAGCAAACGAAAGCGCCGACTGCGCTGTTCCTTGGGAATCGCCAGGGTCAGCGCCCCCATCAAGCCGCCGCACATGCCCAGGCAATGACCGCCACCGAGCAGGCCGAGGATCAATGCTGAGACCAGCAATGGCGCCAGTTCAAGCATGGGGTGGGGCCTTGTCGTCCGGTTTGCTGGCGTTGGCTTCGTCCACGGCAGCGGTGTGTTTCGGATCCTGATCATCGAAGAGGATGCTGTGCGCCGGGCCGTCGAGGTCGTCGTACTGACCGCTGTCCACCGCCCAGAAGAAGATGTACACGGCGATGGCCACGATCAGCAGGGCGGCCGGGATCATCACGTAGAGAGCTGGCATCTGTACTCCAGGCCCGCGCGGCTCAGGCCGGCAGCGGGCGGGTTTGCGAGTGGGTGCTGGCGGGCGGCGGACTCGGCAGGCGAGTCAGGCGCAGCGCGTTGAGCACCACGGTCAACGAACTGATCGACATGCCGACGGCGGCCCACACCGGGGTTATCCAGCCGAGGGCGGCGAACGGCAACATGAGGCCATTGTACAGCGCCGCCCACAGCAGGTTCTCGATGATTACCCGGCGGGTGCGCCGTGCGAGTGTGAAGGCTTGGACCAAGGCGTCGAGGCGATTGGACAGCAGCACGGCATCGGCGCTGGTTTTCGCCAGATCGGTGGCTGAACCCATGGCCACGCTGATATCAGCGGCAGCCAGCACCGGCACGTCGTTGACGCCGTCACCGAGCATCAGCACTTTGCGACCTTCCTTGTGCAGTTGCTGCAACACTTGCAGTTTGTCGTCCGGGCGCAAGCCGCCACGGGCCTCGTCGATGCCCAGCTCCGTCGCCACACTAGCGACCATCGGCGAGCTATCGCCGGACAGCAACAGCGTACGCCAGCCACGTGCCTTGCACGCAGCGAGCAAGGCTGGTGCGTCATCCCGCAAGCGGTCGTCGAGGGCGAACCATGCCAGCGGACCCTGAGTGTCGGCGAGCAGCAGCCATTGGCCGGCCTCGTCCGGCATTGTCGGCACGGGCGCACCGCTGAGGGCGCAGACAAACTCGGTCTGGCCGATGCGCAAACGCTGTCCGCCCACCAAGCCTTCGAGGCCAAGCCCCGGCGTGCTGTGGACGTCTTCAGCGGCCAGCGGTGCACGGCCGAAAGCGCGGGCAATCGGGTGTTCCGAACGGTTCTCCAGCGCGGCCGCAAGGCTCAGACATTGATCACTGTCGAGCGCCGCGAGTGGACGAATCGAGCGCAGCACCAGTCGGCCTTCGGTGAGGGTGCCGGTTTTGTCGAAGATCACCGTGTCGATCTGATTCAAGCCTTCCAGCACATGGCCGCGCGTCAGCAGCAAACCCAGTTTGTGCAAGGTGCCGGTGGCGGCCGTGAGCGCGGTCGGCGTCGCCAGCGACAGGGCGCACGGGCAGGTGGCGACGAGCATGGCGAGGACAATCCAGAACGCGCGCGACGAATCCAGTTCCCACCACAACAGGCCGATGGCCGCAGCTGCGATCAGCGACAGCAGCAGGAACCATTGCGCGGCGCGGTCGGCGATTTCTGCCAGTCGCGGTTTTTCCGCCTGGGCGCGATCGAGCAGGCGGACGATGGCCGACAGGCGAGTGTCTTGGCCCAGCGCCTGCACTTCCACGGTCAACGCGCCTTCGACGTTGAGCGTGCCAGCGGTGACCGCATCGCCCGGCATGCGCGGTTGCGGCAGGTATTCGCCGGTGAGCAGCGATTCGTCGATGCTCGATTGGCCGTCGATGATTTTGCCGTCCGCCGGCAAGATCGAGCCGGCCTGCACCAGAATCCGCTCGCCGAGGCGTAGTTCGCTGAGCAGGATGCGTTCGCTCTGGCCGTTGTTGTCCAGCCGCAGACACGAGGCCGGCAATAGATTCACAAGTTGTGCCGTGGCGGCAGCGGTGCGCTCGCGGGCACGACGTTCGAGATAGCGCCCGGCGAGCAGGAACAGCGCAAACATGCCGACCGCATCGAAATACAACTCACCGACGCCGGTGATCGAGGTCCAGATCCCGGCGATGTAAGCGCTGCCGATCGCCAGCGACACCGAGACGTCCATGGTCAGGTGGCGCGTGCGCAGATCGCGCATCGCGCCTTTGAAGAACGGCGCGCAGCTGTAGAACACGATCGGTGTGGTCAGAAACAGCGCGACCCAGCGCAGGATCGTGTGCAGCTCGGGGCTGAGGTCGATGTTGAATTCCGGCCAGGTGGCCATGGTCGCCATCATCGCCTGAAACCACAGCAGGCCGGCGACGCCGAGCTGGCGCAGGGCCAGACGATTTTCGCTGGCCAGTTGTTCGCTGGCGCGATCAGCCTGATACGGGTGGGCGGCGTAACCGATGTGGCGCAGTTCGGCGAGGATCTGGCTCAGTGGCAGTTGCGCGTCGGCCCAGCTCACGTGCAAGCGATGGTTGGACAGGTTCAGCCGCGCCTCGGCCACCGCCGGCAACGTACGCAGGTGTTTCTCGATCAGCCAGCCGCAGGCGGCGCAACTGATGCCTTCCATCAACAGGGTGGTTTCGGCCAGTTCGCCTTCGTGGCGCACGAAAGGTTGCTGCACATCGGCGCGGTCGTACAGCGCCAGTTCGTCGGTCAGTTGCACCGGCAGCGCTTCGGGGTTGGCTGAGGCTTCACTGCGATGCTGGTAATAGCTTTCCAGACCGCCGGCGACGATGGCTTCGGCCACAGCCTGACAGCCCGGGCAGCAGAATTCGCGGGATTGCCCAAGCACGACGGCGGTGAAGCGGCTGCCGGACGGGACGGGCAGGGCGCAGTGGTAGCAGGGGAGTGGGGTGGTCATGGCATTGTTGAGGGGGTAAGCCCTTGCATTGGAGTTGTCCGCTTGCCCTCACCCCAGCCCTCTCCCAGAGGGAGAGGGAGCCGATCGGTGTGAGCCTGGATCTTCACTGTCATACACAAAACGTGCAAACGCTCGAGATCAGTTCCCTCTCCCAGAGGGAGAAGGAGCCGATCGGTATGAGCCTGGATTTTCACTGTCATACACAAAACGTGCAAACACTCGAGATCAGTTCCCTCTCCTGGGGGAGAGGGCTAGGGTGAGGGGGCTTTCGAAGTTGCTTATTTCTTCAGGTCTTCGGCGCCTTGCAGCGGCTCGTCACCCAACAACAGATCCTTGTCATGGCTGACCAGCTCTTCTTCGAACATGCGCCACACATGATCATCCTGACTACCGAGCAATTCGACAAAACGACGACCTTCGACCTTGTCACCCAATTGACCGATGTAGCGCCCCGTTTCAGTCTCGCTGCGAGTCAGAACAATCTTGCGATCCTTCTCCGGCTGCGTCGGCGAGATCAGATTCAATTCCAGCGTCTTCGGTTGACTGTCACCGCTCAAACGCAAATCAACTTCACCGGTCATGCCATCCAGATGCACAGCCGCACGCATCTTCAAATTCTGCGCCAACAATTCACGGTCCAGCGAGCGGTTGATGCCTTTGCCCGCCTCGTAGTAGTTGTCGTTGACCAGGTTGTCCGGGTTGTTCACCGCGATGGTCACCATCGACAGGGTCAGGGTCACCGAACAGGCCAGAATCCCGATGATGATCCATGGCCAAAGGTGCTTGTACCAGGGACTTGCGGCGTTTGCTGCGGGCATGTTCAGTTCTCTCAACGGATTTGTGGGCCGATGAATCGGCTCTTGGCTTCAACGTGGACGCTGTCGTCATCAGCATCCTTGAGGATGAATTTCACCTCGTTGGTGCTCGATGGCAGTTGTTCCGGTGCGCTCGACAACTCGACCGGCATGCTGACGATGTCGCCGGCCGCGACCTTGATCTCGCGTTTGCCTTGCAAGCGCAGATCCGGCAAGCCGGCGGCTTCGAGCACGTAGGTGTGGTCGCGCTGATCCTTGTTCATGATCTTCAGGCTGTAGACGTTTTCGATTCGGCCTTCAGCGTTTTCGCGGTACAGCACGCGGTCCTTGCTGACGTCGAAACCGACCAGCGAGCGCATGAAGAACGCGGTAACCAACAGGCTGATCATCGCCAGCAACACCACGGCGTAACCGATCAAGCGTGGCCGCAGTTTATGGGTTTTCTGCCCGGACAGGTTGTGCTCGGTGGTGTAACTGATGAGCCCGCGCGGGTAATCCATCTTGTCCATGATGCTGTCGCAGGCATCAATGCACGCGGCGCAACCGATGCACTCGATCTGCAGGCCGTCGCGGATATCGATGCCGGTCGGGCAGACCTGCACGCACATCGTGCAATCGATGCAGTCACCGAGTCCCTGAGCCTTGTAGTCGACGCCTTTCTTGCGCGGGCCACGGCTTTCACCGCGACGCGGATCGTAGGAAACGATCAGCGTGTCCTTGTCGAACATCACGCTCTGAAAGCGCGCATACGGACACATGTAGATGCACACTTGTTCGCGCAACCAACCGGCGTTGCCGTAGGTGGCGAGGGTGAAGAAACCCACCCAGAAGTACGACCAGCCATCGGCCTGGCCAGTGAAGAACTCGAAGACCAGTTCACGGATTGGCGAGAAATAACCGACAAAGGTCATGCCGGTGACAAAACCGATCAGCAGCCACAGCGAATGTTTGGCGGCTTTGCGCAGGAATTTGTTGGCGCTCATCGGCGCCTTGTCGAGCTTGATACGCTGGTTGCGGTCGCCTTCGGTGACCTTCTCGCACCACATGAAAATCCACGTCCAGACACTTTGCGGGCAGGTGTAACCGCACCAGACCCGGCCGGCATACACGGTGATGAAGAACAGGCCGAACGCGGCAATGATCAACAAACCCGAGAGCAGAATGAAATCCTGTGGCCAGAAGGTCGCGCCGAAGATGAAGAACTTGCGCTCAGGCAGGTTCCACCACACGGCCTGATGGCCGCCCCAGTTCAGCCACACCGTGCCGAAATACAACAGGAACAGGGCCGCACCGCCCATCATCCGCAGATTGCGGAACAGGCCGGTGAAAGCACGGGTGTAGATTTTTTCTCGAGAGGCGTAAAGATCAACGCTGTTGTTCGCGTTTTTGCTCGGTGGTGTGACGTCGTGTACCGGAATCTGGTTGCTCATCATTGCATCCCACGGCAGTGGAAAAATGCCTTGGTCGATACGTGCCAACCAAGGTCAAAAAGGGGCGTTGCAGTGGCGCAATGATACGCCGGTCGCTCTGGCTCAAGGGTGCGACCTTTGGTCGCGTTGGGGAAAAAACCTGAATGGTGTAGCGAACGTAGCAAAGCCTGACGCAGGTCAATTGACTTGTTGAGTATGGACGGTTTTGGCGTGGCAGCTAATCCATTGTTGTCCCTGGGGGGATCAGTTCGACGCCGTTGCCACCACACGCCTCACTGAGAGTGCGCGCACGGACGCGGTGATCTTCAGGTTTTCAATTGCAGCAGTCGATACATGAGTCTTTTAAGTCGCAACTTCAAACATTGTCTTTTGCATTGGATGTTGCTGTAAGTTTTCTGTGGCTGAAATATATCTAATTAATTGCTCTCGGTCGTGGCTTTGAAGTTTTCCGGTTTTTCGAATAAGTTGCGCTTTCGCGAAATATTATTTGCGTGCAATTAATTAATTTAAATGGAATTTAAGGTATGGCTTTCAATAAGTTTGCAAGCGTTGTGCTGAGTATTTGTTTACTGGCTTCGGTCACTTCCGTTCAGGCTATAACAGGAACACCGAAACACATGGTCTTTGCCTCGGATACTCAATATCCATGGACAGACAAGACGGATAGCGGGGACTTTGAATCCGGCTCCGAATTCGAAACCCGCTCCAAGTGGCTGGTTGAAACACAGTTGGCGAGCATTGCCGATTTCAGAAATCAGCAGGGCTCGCAAGCCCAGGTGCCCCTGATGATCAATGGCGATATAACTGCTTTTGGTCATGGCTGGCAGCGCTCGTTCATGAAGGGCATGTTGGACAAACACTTCAAGGGTGAGTACTTGTACGGCTTGGGTAATCATGATTATGAAAACAATGTCGATGATTGTTTTAGCAATAGCTGTGCGGCGGGAAGCATCGTCGAGTTTAAGGAACATCACGAGGGCAAGGTAGATAACTTTGATCTGAAAGTTACCGGTGGATTTCTGAGCAGGACCTATTCTGGCAGCCTCGCTTATTCAAAAACCATCGGTGAAGTTCATATGGTGCAGCTCAATAATGAGCCAACCTATACCACCCGGATCTCTCATCCACTGAACCCGACAACGTTTGAAATCAACGACGCACTGGACTGGTTGGAGACCGATCTCAGGCTGGCCCGTGTCGGGGGTTACGCCATTATCATCAATATGCATAAACCGTTCGGCGACAAAGTTTCCCCGGCGCAGAATAAGCGTTTCCTCGACATGATCAGCAAATATCAAGTGACCGCCATTTTTGCCGGCCATTTGCATAGGGACGGAGGTGATGCCTACTGGAAGGGAAACGTGCCGATGTATCTGAGTGGCAGTACTTCTCAGCAAACCTATCTGATCACCAGCTTTACCGAAGACCGTAAGCAGCTGCAGATCTATCTGGTGAAAAACAACCAGTGGCGCGATCGAACGCTGATCGATACCGTCGAGGTGCATTCAATCTTTGCCAGGCGTCCATAAGAAAGGCCCCGCCAATGTTCATTGGCGGGGCCTTTTTTTGTTTCAAGCGATGGCCTTATTCGGCGTTCGCTTCCGGTGCTTTTTCACCGTGGGACAGGCTGTAAACATACGCCGCCAGCAGGTGCACCTTGTCGTTGCCTTGCAGTTGTTCCTGCGCCGGCATCTGGCCCTGGCGGCCGTAACGGATGGTTTGCTGCAGTTGCGCGAAGCTCGAGCCGTAGATGAAAGCACCCGGGTGGGTCAGGTCAGGCGCGCCCATGGCGGGTGTGCCTTTGCCGGCCGGACCGTGGCAGGCCACGCAGTTGGCGGCGAACAGTTTGCCGCCGTTGGCCGGATCAGCCTTGATGCCTTCCGGCAGTTTGCGGCCATCCAGGTTGGTCACGACAAACGCTGCCACGTCGGCAACGCCTTGCTCCCCAATCACTTCAGCCCAGGCCGGCATCACCGCGTGACGACCGCCCATGATGGTGGTCTTGATGGTTTCCGGCTCGCCGCCCCAGCGCCAGTCGGCGTCGGTCAGGTTAGGGAAACCGTAAGCGCCCTTGGCGTCGGAACCGTGGCACACCGAGCAGTTGGAGGCGAACAGACGACCACCCATTTTCAGTGCTTGCGGATCCTTGGCGACTTCTTCGATTGGCATCGCGGCGAATTTGGCGAAGATCGGACCGAACTTGGCGTCCGAGCGAGCCATTTCCTTTTCCCACTCGTGCACGCCGGTCCAGCCGGTCTGGCCGTTGGCGAACGCGGTCTGTTTGTCGTTATCGAGGTAGTTGTAGCCCGGCAGCAGGCCTTTCCAGTTGCCCAGGCCCGGGTACAGCACCAGGTAACCCAAGGCAAAAATGATGGTGCCGACAAACAGCATGAACCACCATTTCGGCAGTGGGTTGTCGTACTCCTCGATCCCGTCGAAGGAGTGCCCGACCGTCTCGTCCGTCTGTTCGCTGCGCTGGCCCTTGCGGGTCGACAGCAGCAGCCAGGTCAGGGCGAAGATCGTACCGAGACTGAGGACTGTGACGTACAGACTCCAGAATGTAGTCATTCTTTGTTACTCCTAGAAGCTTGCTCGACGTGCTTGATGGCTTCGGGATCATCCGCAAAAGGCAACAAGGTCGCGTCTTCAAACTCCGACTTGCGCTTGGGGCTGAACACCCACAGCGCCAGACCGATGAAGGCCACCATCACAACAACGGTGCCCAGGCCACGAATCATCCCGATATCCATCTAATTCACCGTTTGCTTTTGATGATGGTGCCCAGGCCTTGCAGATAGGCCACCAGCGCGTCCATTTCGGTTTTGCCCTTCACGGCATCCTGGGCACCGGCGATGTCTTCGTCGGTGTAAGGGACGCCGAGGGTGCGCAAAACCTCCATTTTCTTGGCGGTTTCCTTGCCGTCGAGCTTGTTTTCCACGAGGAACGGGTATGCCGGCATTTTCGACTCGGGCACCACGTTGCGCGGGTTGTACAAGTGCGCACGTTGCCAGTCATCGGAGTAACGACCACCGACACGGGCCAGATCCGGACCGGTACGCTTGGAACCCCACAGGAACGGGTGATCCCAGACGCTTTCACCAGCCACCGAGTAGTGGCCGTAGCGTTCGGTTTCGGCGCGGAACGGACGGATCATCTGTGAGTGGCAGCCGACACAGCCGTTGGCGATGTAAACGTCGCGGCCTTCCAGTTCCAGTGCCGAACGCGGCTTCATGCCTTCGACCGGTTTGTTGGTGACGTCCTGGAAAAACAGCGGAACGATTTGGGTCAGGCCGCCAATGCTGACGGCGATGACCATGAAGAAGGCCAGCAGGCCAATATTCTTCTCGACAGCTTCATGCTTCATCAGTGAGCTCCAACGACAGCGATCTGGGCAGCGGCTTCGGCTTCCGCCGGGTTCGAGGCGCGCACGGTGCGCCAGACGTTGTAAGCCATCAGGAACATGCCGCTGGCGAAGAATGCACCGCCCAGCGCACGGACGATGTAGCCCGGGTGGCTGGCTTGCAGCGCTTCAACGAACGAGTAGGTGAGGGTGCCGTCGTCGTTGATTGCACGCCACATCAGGCCCTGAGTGATGCCGTTGACCCACATCGACGCGATATACAGCACGGTGCCGATGGTCGCGAGCCAGAAGTGCGCGTTGATCAGGCCGACACTGTGCATCTGCGCACGACCGAACAGACGCGGGATCATGTGGTAGATCGCGCCGATCGAAATCATCGCCACCCAGCCCAGAGCGCCGGCGTGTACGTGGCCGATGGTCCAGTCGGTGTAATGCGAGAGCGAGTTGACGGTCTTGATCGCCATCATCGGACCTTCAAAGGTCGACATGCCGTAGAACGCCAGCGATACCACGAGGAAGCGCAGGATCGGGTCGGTGCGCAGCTTATGCCAGGCGCCCGAGAGGGTCATCATGCCGTTGATCATGCCGCCCCAGCTTGGCGCCAGGAGGATGATCGACATCGCCATGCCCAGCGATTGTGCCCAATCCGGCAGCGCGGTGTAGTGCAAGTGGTGCGGGCCGGCCCAGATGTACAGGGTGATCAGTGCCCAGAAGTGCACGATCGACAAGCGATAGGAGTAGATCGGACGCTCGGCCTGTTTCGGCACGAAGTAGTACATCATCCCGAGGAAACCGGTGGTGAGGAAGAAGCCCACCGCGTTGTGGCCGTACCACCACTGGATCATCGCGTCGGTCGCGCCCGAGTAGGCAGAGTAGGACTTGAACAGGTTCACCGGCAGGGAAGCGTGGTTGACGATGTGCAGCATCGCCGTGACCACGATGAACGCACCGTAGAACCAGTTACCCACGTAGATATGCTTGGTTTTGCGCTTGGTGATGGTGCCGAAGAACACCAGACCGTAGGTGACCCAGACAATGGCCAGCAAAATGGCGATCGGCCATTCCAGTTCCGCGTATTCCTTGGTGGTGGTGTAACCCAGCGGCAAGGTAATGATCGCGCCGACGATGACCGCTTGCCAGCCCCAGAAGGTGAAGGCCGCGAGGCTGTCGGAAATCAGTCGCGTCTGGCAGGTTCGCTGCACGACATAGTAGGAAGTGGCAAATAGTGCACAACCACCGAAGGCGAAAATCACCAGGTTTGTGTGCAACGGGCGAAGGCGTCCAAAGCTCGTCCACGGCAGACCGAAGTTCAACTCCGGCCAGACCAGTTGCGAGGCGATGAAGACACCGAGCCCCATGCCAAGGATCCCCCAGACCACCGTCATGATGGCGAACTGGCGGACTACCTTATAGTTATAAGCAGTCGGACTGATTGCTGTGCTCATTCTAAGGTTCCACGGTTTGGGTGTTTTATTAGGATTAAAATCGGCCGCAAGTATGCAGAGAGCAGGGGGTCATTGCAACGCGCCATGACCTGGGTCAATGCTTTCCAACGCTGATTCTGCGGCCTTTCCATGCGCCGCGTAAGGACAAAATCGGCCTCGGACAAAATGTCGCAGCGGACGAAAAAAGCGAGGGGTTCAGGTCGCTTGTAACGGGGTGTGTTCAAACGCTCAGTTCGGGTGACGGATGGCAAATGGCACGACAGCCGGTATCTACCGGCGTTTGCGGCCACATCAGTCAGCCGGTTCGCAGAACACAGCAGTCAGCGTTGACCTGGAACCGGCACAAGCCAGTCCGCATCGAGCAAGCGTAGACCCGAATCCGGGGAACCGAAAGGAGAGGGTGTGAAGGGGTGCGACAATGCGTCGCAAAGGGGCTGGATGCTGCCGCACCGAGAAAGGTGCGGCAGGGGTGTACGCAATGCTTACTTCTTGTTGTCTTCAGTAATCAGTTTTTCTGTGTTCAATCCGTGCGACAGGCTGTACACATAAGCGGCCAGCAATTGCACTTTATCGTTGCCCAGCAGTTCGTTTTGCGCCGGCATATGACCCTGACGACCGTGGCGAATGGTCTGCTCGAGTTGGGTCAGGCTGGTGCCATAGATAAACCCGGCCGGGTGCGTCAGATTCGGCGCACCCATGGCTTCAGTGCCGTGGCCGGTTGCCCCATGACAGGCAGCGCAAGTGGTGCTGAACGCTTGCTGTCCCGCTTGCAGGTCAGCCTTGCTGTCAGCGGGCAATGGCAGACCGGCCAGCTCGTGACGCACATACGCAGCAACGTTCTTCACCCCGGCCTCGCCGAGCACTTCGCCCCAGGCCGGCATCGCCGCCATCCGGCCACCCATGATGGTGGTCTTGATGGTCTCGGCCTCGCCGCCCCAACGCCAGTCGCTGTCGGCGAGGTTAGGGAAACCGAACGCGCCTTTGGCGTCCGAGCCGTGGCACACCGAGCAGTTGGAGGCGAACAGGCGGCCACCCATTTTCAGTGCCTGCGGATCCTTCGCCACTTCTTCCACCGGCATCGCGGCAAATTTGGCGAAGATCGGCCCGAACCTGGCGTCGGCCTTGTTCATTTCCTTTTCCCACTCGTGCACACCGGTCCAGCCATCCTCGTATCCCGGCAGGATGCCTTTCCAGTTGCCCAGGCCCGGATAGAGGATCAGATAGCCCACGGAAAACACCAGCGTGCCGGCGAACAGCATGAACCACCACTGCGGCAGCGGGTTGTCGTACTCCTCGATGCCGTCGAAGCTGTGGCCCATGGTCTGGTCGACGCTGCCCTTGGTTTCGCCCCGGCGGGTGCCGATCAGCAGCCACGTCAGGCCGATCAGGCTGCCGATGGTCAGTACGCAGATCCACGTACTCCAGAAGGTGGTCATGGCCGGGTACTCCTTGGTTCAGGTGCTTGGGTTGTTTCAAATGCTGGGGTAGTTTCGGGCTGTGGCTCGTCGGCAAACGGCAGCAGACGTGCTTCGGCGAACTCCGGGGTGCGCTTGCGGTTGAATACCCACAAGGTCAAGCCGACGAACGCTACAAACACGACAACGGTGCCTAAACCACGGATCAGCCCTGCGCTCATTTCAAAGACCATCGTGCTCACCTCTTGCTCTTGATCGCAGTGCCGAGCACTTGCAGGTAGGAGACGAGGGCATCCATTTCGGTCTTGCCCTTGAGGCTGGCCACCGCGCCGCTGATGTCGTCGTCGGTGTACGGCACGCCGAGGGTGCGCATGGTCTTGAGCTTGGTTTCGGTGTGGCTGCTGTCGACCGCTTGCGTGACCAGCCATGGATAGGCCGGCATCTTCGATTCCGGTACGACGTTGCGCGGGTTGTACAAGTGCGCGCGGTGCCAGTCATCCGAGTAGCGTGCGCCGACCCGGGCCAGATCCGGACCGGTACGTTTCGACCCCCACAGGAACGGGTGATCCCAAACGCTTTCACCGGCCACCGAGTAGTGCCCGTAGCGTTCGGTTTCGGCGCGGAACGGGCGGATCATCTGCGAGTGGCAACCGACGCAGCCTTCGCGGATATAGATGTCGCGGCCTTCCAGTTGCAGCGCGGTGTAGGGTTTCATGCCTTCCACCGGTTTGTTGGTGACGTCCTGGAAGAACAGCGGGACGATCTGGGTCAGGCCGCCGATGCTCACGGCGAACACCATGAGCAACATCAACAGGCCGACGTTCTTTTCAATCGTTTCGTGTTTCATGGCGGACTCCTCAGGCCATCTGCGCGGCAGCAACGACGTCAGCAGGCTGCGAGGCCCGCACGGTGCGCCAGGTGTTGTAAGCCATCAGGAACATGCCGCTGAGGAAGATCGCCCCACCGATCAGCCGCACGACGAAGCCTGGGTGGCTGGCCACCAGGGTTTCGACGAAGGAGTAGGTCAGCGTGCCGTCCTCGTTCACCGCACGCCACATCAGGCCCTGGGCGATGCCGTTGACCCACATCGACGCGATGTAGAGCACGGTGCCGATGGTTGCGAGCCAGAAGTGCGCGTTGATCAAACCGACGCTGTGCATCTGCGCTTTACCGAAGATTTTCGGGATCATGTGGTACAGCGCGCCGATGGAAATCATCGCCACCCAGCCGAGGGCGCCGGCGTGTACGTGGCCGATGGTCCAGTCGGTGTAGTGGGAGAGGGCGTTGACGGTCTTGATCGCCATCATCGGACCTTCGAAGGTCGACATGCCGTAGAACGCCAGCGACACCACGAGGAAGCGCAGGATCGGGTCGCTGCGCAACTTATGCCAGGCGCCCGAGAGGGTCATCATGCCGTTGATCATGCCGCCCCAGCTCGGTGCCAGCAGAATCAGCGACATCACCATGCCCAGCGACTGTGCCCAATCCGGCAGCGCGGTGTAGTGCAAGTGGTGCGGGCCGGCCCAGATGTACAGGGTGATCAGCGCCCAGAAGTGCACGATCGACAAACGATACGAGTACACCGGACGTTCGGCCTGCTTCGGCACGAAGTAGTACATCATCCCGAGGAAACCGGCGGTGAGGAAAAAGCCTACGGCGTTGTGGCCGTACCACCATTGCACCATCGCGTCGGTTGCACCGGCGTACACCGAGTAGGACTTGGTGAAACTCACCGGCAACTCAAGGTTGTTGACGATGTGCAGAATCGCCACGGTGATGATGAACGCACCGAAGAACCAGTTGCCCACATAGATGTGCTTGGTCTTGCGCTGCATGATCGTGCCGAAGAACACGACGGCGTAGGCGACCCAGACGATGGTGATCAGGATGTCGATCGGCCATTCCAGCTCGGCGTATTCCTTGGAACTGGTGTAACCCAGTGGCAGGCTGATCGCCGCCAGCAGAATCACCAGTTGCCAGCCCCAGAAGCAGAACGCGGCGATTTTCGGCGCAAACAGCTGAGTCTGGCAGGTGCGTTGCACCGAGTAGAACGAACTGGCGAACAGCGCACAGCCACCGAAGGCGAAGATCACCGCGTTGGTGTGCAGCGGGCGCAGACGGCCGAAACTGGTCCAGGGCAAATTGAAGTTGAGTTCGGGCCAGACCAATTGGGCCGCGAGAAAAACCCCGAGCCCCATGCCGACGATGCCCCACACCACCGTCATAATGGCGAATTGGCGGACCACCTTGTAGTTGTAGGCGGTACTGATAGAAGTGTTCATGGTTCCCCATCCACGGTTCAGCCGAAGTGAGCGCGCGCACAACACGCGGCGAATCCTTCGTCTGGAGTTATAGGCAGACTAAAAGCGAGGCAAGCATGGACAAACAGCACAAGGCCAGTATTGACGGGGATCAATGGGCGCAGTGCGTGCGTGATCATGGGTGGCTTTGGGATGCTGCCAGTGGCGAGGCTTCGGCGACGTTGATCCTCGCTCACGGTGCTGGTGCGCCGATGGACAGTGACTGGATGAACGATATGGCTGGGCGCCTTGCCGGGCTTGGGGTGAATGTGTTGCGGTTTGAGTTTCCTTATATGGCGCAGCGGCGCGTTGATGGGGTGAAGCGGCCGCCGAATCCTGCGGTG
This sequence comes from Pseudomonas sp. P108, assembly GCF_032613195.1. Classification (NCBI taxonomy): domain Bacteria; kingdom Pseudomonadati; phylum Pseudomonadota; class Gammaproteobacteria; order Pseudomonadales; family Pseudomonadaceae; genus Pseudomonas; species Pseudomonas sp. P108. The sequence continues at coordinate 2,194,561 of NZ_CP126691.1, forward strand.
AAATTGCAGGAATGTTGGCGTGAGGTGTTTGCTGAAGTGCGACGTCATGTCACTGGGGTTTTGGCCGTTGGCGGGAAGTCGATGGGCGGGCGAATGGCGAGCTTGGTGGCGGATGAGTTGAGGGTTGATGCGTTGGTATGTTTTGGGTATCCGTTTTACGCGGTGGGTAAGCCGGAGAAGCCCAGGGTTGAGCATTTGGCTTCTTTGCAGACTCGGACGTTGATTGTGCAAGGCGAGCGGGATGCGCTGGGCAATCGGGAGGCGGTTGAGGCTTACACCTTGTCACCGAGTATTGAGGTGACGTGGTTAGCGGCAGGGGATCATGACCTGAAGCCACTGAAGGTTTCCGGGTTTACCCATGAACAGCATTTGGCCAGCGCTGCGCAGAAAGTAGCCGAGTTTTTCAAGGATTTAGCGAAGTTCTGACCCCGCATGAAGATTGGTCCCCGCGCCCGACAAGGCGCGCGGGGCGCCAGTGTCTACCCCGCAATGCCTATGACATTTGTTGTACATTTCAACGCTTTAGACTAGCCTCGCGGATTCGACCAGCATTTGAGCAGAGCATGGATTTTCCTTCGATTGGCGATGCGCCCCAGTATTTGGAAGTAGCTACTGCGTGCGCGCATTTCCTCTTGGGCAGCGATTCCCCGGGCGCTACCTGTTATCACGACTATCGCCCCATCGGCATTGTGCTTTATTACGCCCTTCCGTTGCTGTTCACGGATGATCCGATTCTGGTGAGCTATATCACGCTGTTCCAGAACCTCCTGTTCCTCATGCTGTTGGTCTATGCGGGCCTTACGCTTCTGCGACGATTCTCGGGCGTCGAGGCCGACACTTTGCGGTCCCGTGTACAGGGGCGGCCACTCTTCGGCGATGCCTTGCTGGTCATTCTGATCACACTGTTCTCAATCGGCTACATATCAGTGCGTCTGTCCGATCTTCAAAGTCTCACGCTATTTCTGCTGTCATTCTGTTTGTTAAGTGCTGACGGACTTAACCCATCGAAAGGCAAGGCATTCCTGGCCGGGATATTGATAGGCGCTTCGATATTGATGAAGCAGAATTTCGCGGTAAGCGCGGTGTTGATTGTGCCACTGTGGCTCGCTCTGGTTGGCAGGCGCGATATAAAATCCGCACTTCCACCACTCATCTTTTTCTGCTGCGGTGCATCGCTGGGATTCGTACAGATTTTGTGGGTTTATCTGCATTCGGGAATGCCGTGGCTATATGATCCGCGGGCGATGGCCGTATTCGATTCCGCCAATCGTCAACCCTATGTAGAACTGGCTGTGTATATGGAGCCGACACCGTTTGTGTATTTTTCGAAGTTGGTCACACAGGTTCCGGAGTTTCAGTATTTCGCCACCAAGTTCTGGAACGGCCTGTCCAAGTTCTACTGGGCGGTGTACGCAGGGCGGCCACCGGCCGACGCATTGTTGCCGATAATCAACTATACCGCCGCCGAAGTTACCGGCACCGTGGTCGCATTTTTGCTGGTTGCGCTCCTGTCCTTTGCGTCGATCGCGTCTGGCCAGCCGTGGCTCGCGCTGCTGGTGATCACTGCGTTCTGCTCGGTATCACTGAACATGGCAATTGCCCACGTCGAAAACCGTTACTTTTACTTCCTGCGTGTTGTGTTCGTGATCTACTTTATCGCGCTCGCTCGTCTTGCGCTCGCGCGATGGCAGTGTCGACGAGCGCTAGTCGTGCCTGCGTCGGCGGATCCAAAATGACCAAGAAAGTTGCCATTCTTCAGTCGAACTATGTCCCATGGAAAGGTTACTTCGATTTGATCCGCGCAGTTGACGAGTTCATCCTGTACGACGAGGTGCAGTACACAAAGAATGACTGGCGCAATCGTAATCGCATCAAAACTCAAACCGGCGTGCAATGGCTTACTATTCCGGTCCGGCAGGATCGACTGGGACAGAAGATCAGCGAGACGCGAGTAGCCGATTCGCGCTGGGCAGCACGGCACTGGAGAACGATCGCTAACAATTATGCACGTGCGCACAACTTCGAAAAATATGCTGCGATGGTTGAAGCGTGGTATGGCGAGGCCAGTGCGTATGAACTACTGCCGGACATTAATGTGTTTTTCATTCGTAAGGTCTGCGCAATTTTAGGCATCACCACACCCATCACGTCATCAAAAGACTATGAGCTCGAAGGTGATCGGGTAGAGCGGCTGGTGGGTATCTGCCGACAGGCGGGTGCAGATGTTTATCTGTCGGGACCGGCCGCTCGTGAATACCTCGACGAAACTCTCTTTATCGATGCAGGTGCGCGCGTCGAATGGATGCAATATGATGGCTATCCCGAATACCCGCAGCTCTTTCCTCCGTTCGCTCATGGCGTGAGCATACTCGATCTGCTTTTCAACGTAGGCCCCGAGCATTCGGCCTTCATGAGGGCCAGATGATGCTAAAGCTTTCCGTAGTCACCAGCCTGTACCGGTCGACACGCTACCTCGACGAGTTTTATCGGCGCATAGTGGTTGATGCGCAAAAACTCACATCGTCTTTTGAGATTGTGTTTGTCAACGATGCGTCTCCCGACGATTCGTTAGACGTGGCGCGTCGGTTGTGCGCGATTGATCCGCGCGTCAAGGTGATCGACCTTGCGCGCAACGTCGGTCAGCATCGCGCGCTGATGGCCGGCATGCGCTATGCAGGCGGCGAGCGTGTTTTCGTGATAGACGTCGATCTCGAGGAAGAACCGGAAAATCTTGGTCACTTCTGGCGCGTTATGGACGAGGATCCGGAAGCCGACGTAGTGGTAGGGCAACTCGAAAAGAAGACGCTTCCTTTCGCGAAAGCGCTCACCAGCGACCTCTTTTACAAAGTGTTCAATGCGCTCTCGCCGGTGAAGGTGTCAGATCGCGATATCGTCTCGCGCCTCATGAAACGTAGCTACGTGAGCGGACTGCTGCAGTACGGTGAAACGGAGCTGTTTCTGCCCGCAGTCTGGAAAGATGCGGGGTTCAGGCAGAAGCGCATCGTTGCGACAAAAACATTCGATGGCAACTCGTCGTATACCTTTCGCAAGAAAGTATCAATGGCAGTCGACGCGATCACCTCGTTCAGCAGCAAGCCGCTTACCGGGATCTTCTATCTGGGCCTTCTTTCGTCAGGCATCGCTGCGACAGTGATTCTCTACCTCCTCGCGCGAAAGCTGTTCTGGGGCCATGTATTTCTCGGCTGGACGTCGCTGATGGCAGCGCTGTTCCTGATTGGCGGCGTCATTATTTTTTCGATCGGTGTGGTCGGAATCTACATTTCCAAGATCTTTCTCGAAGTGAAAAAACGACCGGCTTCGCTGGTTAGAGCCATCTATCATGGCGACCGCGTTCACGCACCATCCGACGAATCACACAAGGAGCGCGAATGGCAGGGTTGATCATTTTTGGTGCCGGTCCGTTTGCACAACTCGTTTGCCGCTACGCTACAAACGATCTCGGCATACAGGTTCACGCGTTTACCGTCGACGAATCGTATCTGCCCGAGGGAATCTCAGAGCTCGACGGCATACCGTTGCTCGGCTGGCAAACTGTGCGCAATCGCTTCACACCCACTGACGTGATGCTGTTCGTCGCGGTTGGCTATCGGAGCATGCCGGGAAGGGCAAGCGTGTATCGCGCGATTAAACAATGCGGCTATCCCCTTGCCAATTTAATGCATCCGGCCGCGTGGATCGCGACCGATGCGGTCATCGGGGATAACGTGATTGTCATGCCTGGCGCTGTCATCGAGACAGGTGTAAAGCTCGGCTCGAATAACGTGGTCTGGTCGAACGCAACCCTGTGCCACGACAGCAATATCGGCGATCACAATTTCATCGCCGCGAATGCGACACTCGGCGGGAATGTCACGATCGGTGCTCGCAATTTCATCGGCTTCTCGGCCGTGGTGATGCAAGGCAGGCGCATCGGAGACGATACCCTGATTGGGGCCCAGTCGATGGTCAATCGTGACACGGAAGATCTCTGCGTCTATGTTGGGGTCCCGGCAAGACGGCTACGCACGCTTGATCCGGCAACGGCCGTAACCGTCAGCGATCCAGTGTGAGTAGGCAATGACACCGCAATCGTGCGCATCGCTCGCCCAACTGCTTCGTTATGGCCTTGTTGGTGGGGCCGTAAATTTAGGCGGCTATCTCCTGTTTCTGTTAATCACTTGGCTCGGCATGGAGCCGAAGACGGCCATGACGGTACTTTATATTGCGGGAGCGGTCGCTGGGTTCTGGAGCAACCGCAACTGGACATTCGGCTACCGCGGCGGTATTGCCGGGCCAGCGTTCAAGTACCTAGCTGCCCATGTGTGCGGGTATCTGCTGAACTACGTGATTCTTGCGTACTTCGCCGACCACCTGCACTTTCCATATCGTGTTGTGCAAGCGGTGGCGATACTGGTGGTAGCGGTTTTCTTGTTCGTCACATTCAAATTTCTAGTGTTTCCTCGTCCCGATCCGATCGTCAGGAGCAACCCGTGAAGCGGTGCCTCAGTTGCGACACGTTGTACCCGGTCAGCGATATGGCCTGCCCGGCTTGCCGCTGGCAGCCGGAGCTGGAAAACGGGCTACCGACATATGCGCCAGCACTGAGTGCAGAAAGCTCCGGCTTTAAGGCAAGCCACTTTGCCGAGCTCGCAGCGGTCGAAGCTGGCAATTTCTGGTTCGAAGCTCGTAATCGGTTGATCATTTGGGCGCTAAACCGCTATGCGCGCGACTTCGACTCGTTTCTTGAGGTGGGCTGTGGCACCGGCTATGTGCTATCCGCCCTTGCCGCGGCTTTTCCGCAAGCACGCGTCGCAGGTAGCGAGATTTTTTCGGCAGGGCTTTCGTTCGCGGCAAACCGTCTGCCCGGCGCTGTTTTCATGCAAATGGACGCGCGCGACATTCCGTTTTCTGGCGAGTTTGGCGCGATTGGAATGTTCGATGTGCTCGAGCACATCGTGGAGGATGAAACGGTGCTGAGCCAGGCGCATGCGTCGTTAAGGCCGGGCGGTCATCTACTGCTGACTGTGCCTCAACATCAGTGGCTGTGGAGTTCCACCGACGAGTACGCATGTCATGTGCGCCGCTACGCTGCTGCTGATCTGCACGCGAAGGTACGTGCTGCGGGGTTTTCGATCGTCCGTAGCACGTCTTTCGTCGCAATGCTGTTGCCTCTGATGATGCTGTCGAGATTCAGTCGTCGCGGCGCCGATGCTGAAGCAGGCGGAACTGAACTCAGTGTTGCGCCGTGGTTGAATCGTCTGCTTGGCGCGGCAATGGTGACTGAAGCGCGGATGATCCGCGCGGGCGTCGATTTCCCGTTGGGCGGCTCGCGTTTTCTCATTGCAAGGAAGATATGATCCACATCCCGTTCAATAAGCCGTATATGACAGGGCAGGAGCTGGCCTACATCTCCGACGCGCACGCGAATCTGCAATTTGCTGGCGATGGTGCGTATACAAAGCGCTGCCATGCATGGCTTGAGGCACGCACTGGTGCTGCGCGAGCTCTGCTTACGCATTCATGCACAGCGGCGCTGGAAATGAGCGCCATACTCGCAGGAATCAGGCCCGGCGACGAAATCATCATGCCGTCCTATACATTTGTATCGACCGCAAATGCGTTTGTATTGCGTGGCGGTGTGCCTGTATTTGTCGATGTTCGCGCGGATACTCTGAATCTCGACGAGCGTCTCATTGAAGCCGCGATCACGCCGCGCACGCGCGCAATTGTGCCGGTGCACTACGCGGGTATCAGTTGCGAAATGGACTCCATCCTCGCGATCGCTCGGCGTCACAACATCCTTGTTATTGAGGACGCGGCGCAAGGCGTAACATCTACATATCGGGGGAGGGAGTTGGGCAGTATCGGAGATTTTGGTACGTACAGCTTTCACGAAACCAAAAATGTGATTTCCGGCGAGGGCGGTGCTCTTCTGGTCAACAATCCAGAGTGCGTACTGCGCGCCGAGATCATCCGAGAGAAAGGTACGGACCGGAGTCGTTTTTTTCGCGGCGAGGTGGACAAGTACACATGGCAGGAGGTCGGCTCGTCATTTCTGCCGGGCGAACTGACAGCGGCTTTTTTGTGGGCGCAACTGGAGCATTCTGAACGCATCCGGGAAGAGCGCCTCTCGTCGTGGCGCTATTATCATGATTGCCTGGAGGCTGCAGAGGCCGCCGGCGTTCTGCGCCGCCCGATCGTGCCCGACACGTGCACGCATAATGGACATATGTACTACGTTCTGCTCGCGGCGGATGTGGATCGTGACGCAGTGCTCCAACGCATGAAGAGTTGTGGTATTGGCGCAGTATTTCACTATGTGCCGCTGCACACGGCGCCGGCCGGACGCGTTTTGGGGCGTGCACATGGCGCGCTGCATGTTACCGAAACGCTACCAGCGCGACTGATCCGACTGCCGTTATGGGTGGGCTTGACACATAACGAGCAGAACGAAGTAATTGAAGTGCTGTTGCGCTCCATCGACCTTGCGAAACGATAATCCGATGTAAACGAGAGGGCAGGTCAAGTGGTGCTGATGGCTGAAAACCCGCGAGCACCGCTCTTGCTCTTCTGTAGAAGTGCTCCCCTCGTGATTGTGGCCTGGGACTCACTCGTGAGCGCCGGGTTCCTGTTGCTGCCGGTCTACCAATCCGCGTACGGCCGCCACCCACTCGTTTGGTAGCGATGGTGACGGCTCGAACTGAATGTGCGGGGTACGCCGACTTGAGATACCGAGTCGGACTCAAATTCTGAGATGTACAGAGATCGGCTCCCTTTCCCCTCGCCCCCTTAGGAGCGATCCGACGTGATGGATATCCGTTGCTGCGGCAACTCTATAGGTCGTCTCTATGCAGGTGGAAGTTTCCCTGCACTTCTAGCAGTTTTCCGGAATTATGATAAAGCGCTCTAAAGCTTGCGTCGACTGTTCCTGCGAGCGGATCCAGGTTCCTGATGTCCAGTTGCGCGCCTTCGGGACGAACAACGATAAACTCCGTACCGTTTGGAAGTCTGCGGCTATATATGTATGAAGCTACAAGTTCATCCGAGAGTGTATAGACTTTACTGAAAGGCTCGTCGCTGATATAGGGCACTGAAAAAACGAGTCCGATATAGGTGCCGTCGTCGGTACTGCCGAGCCAGCCATAGAATTCCCAGGTTTTTTTGTCAAAGTTTTCATTGTAATAGTATTCAAATACTGTGCCGTCAGCGACTGATTCATCGCCATTCGAGCGCCATTTAAACTTGTTGTCCGGTTTGAGTGTGGTGCGGGAACCTGGAATATAGAATCTTTGCATGTTCATCGTCTTTCCTCGGAATTTTTTGGTAATGGGGGATTTAACAGGCTTTTGAAGTGTTTGAGTCATTGGGGGAGATGTCAACTGTCATTGTTGACAGCTATACAGGTAGGATTTTTTGTGATTTTTCTACCGGGGTGTTGAATTAAACACGGATAAACTGGATTAACGCTTGTCAGGCTGGGTGATTAATAATTGAGTGGCTGAGTGTTTAAATTGCGAAGAGGACCAACGCTGACGACATACAATTCAACAATTGACATCTGGAAGCTTGTGCTATCGATTTTTTCAATGAAGAGGAGGATCAAGAATGCAGACTGCCACTTATTTTTTCGCCCTAATGGCGACTCACTTTTTTACAAACGAAACGCCTGAAAAGTAAGCAAAAAAACGCTTGCTCCTACGTGCAGCCCCCTCGCTCCGGTATCCATCCGAGGCATCGCCCTCGGTTTGCTTCGCTGCACCTCCTCTCGCTGTGTTTGGCTGCGCCAAACGGTCGCTGCGCTCCCACGCCCGGATCAATCCCTCCACTCAGCCTTCCGACGTCGCCCGTGGATCAAGATCAAAAGCAGGCGAGCTGACACTCGGCCTATTGAGCGGTGAAGAGCGGATGTTCGGCTTTAGTGTTGTGGTGGATTTTCCCCTCACCCCAGCCCTCTCCCGGAGGGAGAGGGAGCCGATTTTTGAGCTTTTCAGAATCTGAGTTCAACTCGGTATCGCATGTCGGCGTACCTCATCCAATCACCTCGATCAGTCCCCTCTCCCTCTGGGAGAGGGTTAGGGTGAGGGGCAATTTCGCTGTCACGATAAAGAACTGGAAGCACTCACTGTCCAGCATTTTCTGTGCGTAAACATGATTTTGTGAGCACGTTTAAATTACACAACCCGTTACGCCACGGGGCCTACAACACCTTGCGCCGTTACCTACGCGTACGCCAGAATCCGCCTGCTTACGCGGCTATGAGGCGGGTTGTATCGTGTCCCTGTCACTGAAAAACAGTGATCGGGTTTGGTAGCCCGCTTCGAAACCGTATGACGTCACCGTATGCAGTCCCTTTTTGGGGGCTCAGATTTTTATGGTGGACATGCGTGGGGCTCATTCGTGAGCGCCGGGTTTCCCGTTTCGACCGGTCTACCAACCCACGTATGGCCACCACCCACTCGTTTGGTAGCGAGGGTGATGGCTCCTAATATTCGAAACTGGAGTTACACCTATGTTCAAAATCACACCAAACCCACCCGTTACCGATCCAATCCCACACGACCCCGCGATTAGCCCGCAAAAGGTCAAAGAGGCAACCGATCGCGCCCTCGACTATTACCTCAGACCAGAAGCATTGGGAGCCCCACCAAGCTCGCCAAAATTTCGCCCCGTCTATCTCGTCGACCCCACGCTGGATGACGAAACCCTCCTGGTCGAGGCGAGCGAGTCGCTTTCATACGCCCATGCCATGGCCGGTAATATCGCCAACTCAATCGGCGGCCCGGAGCGCAAACCGCTGCTGGCGCTGCAACAGGTGATCATGCTCAACGAGCTGTTGGTCAATCGACTGCTGGATAAGCTGAAGCTGCCTCAATAATTTCGCCGGCTGTTATGGCCCCTTCGCGAGCAGGCTCACTCCTACAGGAGATTGTTGTCGGGCACATGACCTGTGGCCACCGCATATCTAATGTAGGAGTGAGCCTCCTCGCGAAAGCGTTACACGGCTATAAGGTGTGCTATATCGATTGCCTGTCACTGAAAAATCTTTTTATGGCAGAGCGGGTCGAGGCGTTGTTCGAAGAAGATCACAAATCATCTCTTAACAAGTTGAAAGTTCCTTTAGGCTGCGTACGATAACCATGACTTTTAAACTTTGCTTCAAATGTACCTGTAGCAATCCCCTTGGTGGGATGGATGTCGATCTTGACTGTAGCCTCATCAGCATCAACGTAGGTAAATCCATAAAATCCAGATGGTGCAGGCGATGAGTGGCCGTGCTGGAATATCAGTCCATCTTTTAATGTATAGGTTTTATTGAACGGGGCGTCATTGGTATAGGGGATCGAGAAAAGGTAGAGAAAGATATTTTCGTCCTCCAGCGTTCCTGTCGATCCTGAGATTGACCAGCTCTTTTCGCCTGTCGGGATAAAATGGTTTAGATCAAAAAAAGTTATTGTGGACGTCGTTACGGGATTGGTGCCGAATTGCCAAGTGAGGATATTTCCCTGTTTCTGAGTGAAGTTTGTTTTCGGTAAGTAAATGTGTTGTGCAGTCATCTTTAACTCCTTGGTCATATCGTGAGAACAATTGCGAGTTGTCTGTCCGAGGATTTATAGATAAACCCATGAAAGTTGACTGTCTACTGTCAGACCTGACAGTAGACAGTTGCAATGTTTTGTGGGTTTGTTTTGGAATGTTCAACACAAGGTTTTTTAGAGAAGCGCACCGTGGACTTTAGATTTCCAGGGGTCGGCGGTTGTAGCGAAATGTGTGACTGAGCTCTTCATGCGCAGCTCGACTCAAAGCGAACCCCGGATTGGGTAATTTCACTGACCCAACAAAAAACCCGGAAGCTCTCGCCCTCCGGGTTTTTTGTTATCGCCAGTTCAATCAGCGGTTAAACCGCTCCACCAACGAGTACTGCGTATTAGCCGTTTTCGTCAGCTCTTCACTCAGCAACGCCGAGTTGTGCGCCTGTTCCGACGTCTGATCCGCCAACTCCGAAATGTTGCTGATGTTGCGGCTGATCTCTTCAGCTACCGCACTTTGCTCTTCGGTCGCGGCAGCAATCTGCGTGGTCATGTCGGTGATGTTGGCCACCGCTTCACTGATCCCGACCAACGCCTGATCCGCTTCCAGCACCCGCGCTACACCTTCTTCAGCCTGACGATGCCCGGCTTCCATGGTCTGCACGGCGCTCGAAGCCGTCTGCTGCAACTTGGCGATCAAGGCGTGAATCTGCCCGGTCGATTCGCTGGTGCGTTGCGCCAGTTGACGCACTTCGTCAGCCACCACGGCAAAGCCACGACCCATCTCACCGGCCCGTGCGGCTTCGATCGCCGCGTTGAGGGCGAGCAGGTTAGTCTGGTCGGCGATGCCTTTGATCACATCGACCACGCCGCCGATTTCGTCGCTGTCCTTGGCCAGTTGGGTCACGGTCAGACCGGTTTCACCGACCACTACGGACAAGCGCTGAATGGCTTCGCGGGTTTCGCCGGCGATGTCACGACCGCGACCGGTCAGGCGATTGGCTTCCTGAGTGGCGTCAGCAGTGCGTTGTACGTGGCTGGCCACTTCCTGAGTAGTGGCGGCCATCTGGTTGACGGCGGTGGCGACCTGTTCGGTTTCCACGCGCTGACGTTCCAGGCCGGTGGAGCTGTTGTGCGCCAGGGCGTCGGACTGCTTGGCCTGATCGGTCAGGTGTTCGGCGGTGTCCTGCAGACGGGTCAGGCAGGTTTTCAGGCGTGCTTCCTGGCTGAGGATCGACATTTCCAGACGCGCCTGGGCGCCACGACTGTCGGTGTACATCTGCGCGATCAGCGGGTCGGAGGTGGTTTGCTCGGCCAGGCGCAGCAGGCGCTTGAGCCCGCGTTGCTGCCATTGCAGGCCCATCAGGCCCAGCGGCACCGACAGACCGGCGGCGAGGGCGAAGCCCCACTGCGAGTTCAGGGTGGCGCCGATCATGAAACTCAACTGGCTGACCAGAATGAACGGCAGCCAGTCTTGCAGCACCGGTAGCCATTTATCGGTGGAGGGGATCGCCGACTTGCCCTGGTTGATGCGTTGGTAGAGCGCTTCGGCACGGCGGATCTGTTCGGCGGTGGGTTTGACCCGCACCGACTCGTAACCGACCACCTGATTGCCGTCGAACACCGGAGTCACGTAGGCGTTAACCCAGTAGTGGTCACCGGTCTTGCAGCGATTCTTGACAATGCCCATCCATGGCAAGCCTTGTTTCAGTGTGCCCCACATGTGCGAAAACACCGCCGCCGGGACGTCGGGGTGACGGACCAGGTTGTGCGGCGCACGGATCAGTTCCTCACGCGAAAACCCGCTGATTTCGACGAAAGCGTCGTTGCAGTAGGTGATCACGCCCTTGGCGTCGGTTGTGGAAATCAACCGCTGCTGAGCCGGGAAAGTCCGTTCGCGTTGTGTAATGGGCTGGTTATTACGCATGGTTTTTCAATCCGCAAGGCTTTGAAAGGTTGTCGGCGGTGACAGCTTTTTATTGAAATTTTTTTTCAATAATCAGCACAGCGTCGCAAAACGGCGCTTGCTTCAGCCGGCGAGCATCGGATAGGTGAACAGGCCGAAATGCAGCAAGTTCAGGCCGAAATGCGTGGCGATCGCCGCGCCGAGCCCGCCAAAACGGTAGGCCAGACCATAGCCGACCCCCGCCAGGCCTGCCAGCAACACCCAAGTCCAGCCCGCGCCGGCGTGCACCAGACCAAACAGCAGCGAGGCCAGCAGCAGGGCGAGGTTTTCACCGTAAGGCAGGTGTTTGAGGCGCTGGCTGAGGCCGCCCTGTATATAGCCGCGAAACAGCGCTTCTTCGACCAAGGTCACCAGCAGCAGGTTATTCAGGACCCACAGCCACGCCTGATCGGGCCACTTCGGTGCCCAACTGATCACACCCAGCAATAGCGCGCCGCCGAGGGCGAGAATCGCGCTCAGCGTCAGGGCGAGGGCGGTGGCGTACACGCTCAGGCGCAACGAACGTCGCCCGACAATCCATGGGCACACCAGCAACAGCCAGAAGCCAACCAGCGGTTTATCAAGATTCAGGTACATCGCGAACGGCACGGCGTTGTCTGTGAAGCGTTGCGGATCAATGGCGCGACCGTTGGCGAAGCCCGGCAGCCAGTGCAGAGCCAGCGCCAAGGCCAGCACGATGAACAGGCCATGGCCGAGAAAACGTGCGACCGGCACCTGTTGCTGGCGCACGGCAAAGCCTGCGAACACCAGCAATCCAACGGAAATCAAAGCCAGCCAGCCGAGGTGGCCGTAGCTTAGCGCCCATCCGTAACCGAGGCTGAGAAGCGCCAGATAGAGCCATGGCAAAGCCTTCATCGAAAGTCCCTGTGCAAATTTGTGGAAGGGCTTTCTACACGGGTGGGGGCGTGGGGACAAGTGAAGCTGTGGCGGAATGTGGGGACGGCAAACAAACCCTCGCCACACACAAATCCCATGTGGGAGCGAGCCTGCTCGCGAAAGCGGTCGGACAGACAACATTGATGTCGACTGATCCGCCGTCTTCGCGAGCAGGCTCGCTCCCGCATGGGATTTGTGTAGCGCTTGGGATCAGCGCAAGTTAAGTTTCGCGGCAGCACGTTCGGTGATTTCCGTGCGCAGCTTCAGCGATGGCGCTGCACGCAAGCGAGCTTCATCGACAATCGCACCCGGCGCAGTCTCCGGGGTGCCCGCGTTGAACGGCGGCGCCGGGGCATATTCCAACTGCAACTGGATCAGTTGCGCCGCGTCGGCCCCCACCAACTCTTCAGCCAGCACCAAGGCAAAATCGATCCCCGCCGTAATCCCGCCACCGGTAAACAGATTATCGTCACGCACCACCCGATCCTTCACCGCGATCGCGCCCAGCGTCGGCAGCAGATCGTGATACGCCCAATGCGTGGTCGCGCGCTTGCCTTGCAGCAGGCCCGCCGCGCCGAGGACCAGCGAACCGGTGCACACCGATGTCACGTACTTCGCCTGAGCAGCCTGACGCTTGATGAAGTTCAGCGTCACCTCGTCTTCCATCAACGCCCCAACGCCACCACCGCCGGGCACACAGATCACATCCAGACACGGGCAATCCTCGAACGTGATGGTCGGTTTCAGCAGCAGGCCGGTGCTGGCGGTGACCGGCATCAGATCCTTCCAGATCAGATGCACCTGCACGCCCGGCAACGAGGCGAGCACGTCGTAAGGGCCGGTCAGGTCAAGTTGCTGAACCTGTGGAAACAACAGAAAACCGATCTGCAACGTCATCGTTCTTGCTCCATGAAAAAGGGTGGACGGCTTCACTGTAGGCGCGTACGTTCTGGCGCATACGCCAATTACCCCACGAATTACGCCAAATGCCCAAAGCCATCCACGTACTCGCGTTTGCCAACATGCAGATCCTCGACGTCACCGGGCCCTTGCAAGTATTCGCTTCTGCCAACGACATCGCCCGTCAGCGCGGCTTGCCGATCCCTTATGCGCCGAGCGTGATCGCCAGCGGTGGCGGGGCGGTGATGTCGTCGGCCGGGCTGGCAGTGTTGGCCGAGCCGTTGCCGCAAGCGCCAAGCGATACGCTGATCATCGCCGGCGGCTGGGGCATTTATCCGGCGGCTGAAGATGTGCTGCTGGTGGGTTGGGTGCGCGAGCACGGCGGCAAGTGTCGACGCGTGGCGTCAGTGTGTACTGGTGCTTTTCTATTGGCGGCCAGCGGCTGGCTCGACGGTCGACGCGTGGTTACCCACTGGACTCGCTGCGAACAACTGGCGCAGCAGCATCCGAATCTGCACGTTGAGGCGAATCCGATTTTCATCAACGACGGCCCGGTGTGGACCTCGGCGGGTGTCACCGCTGGCATCGATCTGGCCTTGGCGATGGTTGAAGAGGACCTGGGCAGCGACATTGCTTTGGACGTCGCCCGGCATCTTGTGGTGTTTCTCAAACGTCCGGGCGGACAGTCGCAGTTCAGCGTGACCTTGTCGCTACAGAATCAGGGCAATCGATTTGATGAACTGCACGCGTGGATCGCCGAAAACCTCACCTGCGACCTCGGCATCCCGACCCTGGCCGAGCAAGCCGGAATGAGTGAGCGCAGCTTCGTTCGGCACTACCGCGCCGACACCGGCCAGACCCCGGCGCGAGCGATCGAACTGATCCGCGTCGAGACGGCACGGCGGCTGTTAAGTGACACCGGTCTGCCGGTCAAACGCATCGCGGCCAATTGTGGATTTGGCAGTGAAGAGACGTTGCGCCGCAGTTTTCTGCGCGCGATCGGGGTGACGCCGCAGGCGTATCGGGAGCGGTTTTCGGTTAGCGCTGCAACAGATCCGCTAACGCCGTGAGCGGGGTTCCTTGCCCTAAGCCTCGGCTTCCGCCACCTGATTGAAATACTTCGTCCGATCCGGCGTAAACGTCACCCGCATCTTCGTCCGCGAACACGTCAGCGAACGCTCTTCGCTCAAATCTATATCCAGATTCTCGCCACGCAAGCCTTGCCACTGAGCGAGGTACTTCAGCGAGCCGTACTTTTCGTTTTTCTTCAGGCTGCGGCTCACACCACCTTTCCAGCCGAGCACCGGCAGTTCGTCGGCGAGGCATTTTTGTGCGAGGTCGGGGAAGCGGATTGCGCGCTGGCGGCCGATTTCCCAGCATTTGATCAGGCCTTTGTCCGCGGCTTCCCAGATTTGGGTGCGGGTCAGGCCGCTGCGAAGGGGCGTGTCGATGGTGCGCTGGACGTGCTGAGACATTCTGGTTCCTTGAATTCGGGTTTTATTGGACAGCTCCGCTGTGCCCGTTGCGGTGGATGGTAGGGGCGGATGTAACGGCTGGCAACAAGGTATTTCGGGGTGTAAGTGCAAGTTACGAGGGTGGCTCTGCGTGGCGTTTGTGAGTTTTTTGCAGGCATTGATTTACACAAAGTGTCGCCGCAGGTAACCGGTGCAGGGGGCAGCGCCGAAATTCGGCGCTGGGTTATGTGTGTGGTGTGTAGTCCGGCTTCCTACAAATGGCGTTTAAAGTGCGATTTATCTGACAGACGCTGACGAAGAACCGGACGACATCAAGGCTGCCACTCACTCTTTTCCCCGCTCAAACGTCGATCCAGAAAGCTCGCCGCGCTGATCAACGCCAAATGCGTCAGTGCCTGCGGTGTGTTGCCCAGATGCCGGCCATGGCTGTCAAACTCTTCGGCGTATAGTCCCAGCGGATTGGCGTAACGCAACAGCTGTTCAAACTCCAGATGGGCTTTTTCCACCTGGCCGGCCCGAGCCAAGCATTCGACGTACCAGAACGAGCACGCCGCAAACGCGCCTTCGGTGCCGGCCAGGCCATCGATATTGCTGTCGTCGTTGCGGTAGCGATAAACCATCCCATCACGGACCAAGGTCTTTTCGATGGCTTCGAGGGTCGAGAGCCAGCGCGGATCCTTGGCGCTGACGAAACGCACCAACGGCATCAGCAACATCGAGCCATCCAGTGCGGTGCCGCCCTTGTACTGAACGAAATGCCCGCGTTCTTCGTTCCAGAAGTTGTCCCAGATGTCGGCGTAAATTGCTTGCCGAGTCTGGTCCCATTGCGCGAACGGCGCCGGCAACGAGCGTTTCGAGGCCAGCCGAATGGCCCGGTCCAGTGCCACCCAACACATCAGCCGCGAGTGCAGAAAGTGGTGCTGCTCACCGCGCATTTCCCAAATGCCGACGTCTTTGGTCTGCCAGGTCTCACAGACTTGATCGACCACTTCGCGCACATGCTTCCAGCCTTCGTGGGAAATCGCATCACCGTACTTGTTGACCAGATACACCGCGTCCATCAGCTCGCCGAAGATGTCGAGCTGGATCTGGTCATACGCGCCATTGCCGATGCGCACCGGTTTCGCGCCGCCGTGTCCCGACAGGTGATCCAGTTCGGTTTCCGGCAATTCCTGTTGTCCGTCGATGGCGTACAAAATATTCAACTTCATCGGTTGCCCGTGGCAATCGCTGACGCGTCCGCGCAGCCAGCCCATATAGGCATTGGCTTCACCGACGAAGCCCAGGCGCATGAACGCGTACACCGTGAACGAGGCGTCGCGGATCCATGTGTAGCGGTAGTCCCAGTTGCGTTCGCCGCCCGGCGTTTCCGGCAGACCGAAAGTGGCTGCGGCGAGAATGGCGCCGTGTTTGCGCGAGGTCAGCAGTTTGAGCGCGAGTGCCGAGCGGTTGACCATTTCCCGCCAGCGCCCGCGGTAAATCGATTGGCCGAGCCAGTCGCGCCAGAACTTCAACGTGCGTTCCATGCACAGTTGCGCCGCGCCTTCCTCGAAACGCGGATCGTCTTCACCGCCGAGCATAAACGCGGCAGTCTGATTTTGTTTCAAGGTGAACGACGCCAGTGCAGCGTCGGCCTCAATGTGCAATGCCTGATCCGAAGTCAGGCGCATCGATGGCTGGCCATCGGCACTGAAAATCACCGCTTGCCGGTCCATCCGCGCGCGAGTGTCGGCGCGAGCGTAGTCATGGCGCACCGCGCAACGCACGTAGAAGGTCGCTTCACCGCTGACCACGCGCACCCGGCGCATCAGCAGCGGCAAGTCGTCTTCGTTGTCCGCTACCGGCAACAGATCGGTGACTTCAACCACGGCGCGCTCACTCAGCCAGCGGGTTTGCAGGACGTTGGTGTCAGGCAGGTAAATCTGCTCGCGGCGCGCGTCGGGCAAGTCCGGGGCCAGTTGGAAAATCCCCGCGTCGGGAGTATCCAGCAGCGAGCAGAAAATCGACGGGCTGTCGAACTCCGGCCAGCAGAAAAAATCCACGCTGCCTCGGTCGTTGATCAGCGCCGCACTGCGCATGTCGCCGATGATGCCGTGGGCATCGATGGCGCTTTGTCGTTCCTGGTGATGCTCAGCCATTGCCGCGAAACTCCGGATAGAGGCTCATGCCGCCGTCGATGAACAGGGTGGTGCCAACGATGTAATCAGAGGCATCCGAGGCGAGGAAAACCACCGCGTTGGCAACGTCTTCGACCTCGCCGATGCGGCCATAGGGAATCAGTTCCAGCAGCTTTTCAGCGGCCGCGCCTTCGGTGGCTTGTTGATTGATTGCCGTGCGAATGGCTCCCGGGGCGATGCCGTTGATGCGGATGCGTTGGTGGCTGACTTCCTGCGCGAGCGTCTGCATCAACTGATCGACGCCACCCTTGGATGCGGCGTAATTGACGTGCCCGGCCCAGGGAATGCGCTGGTGCACCGAACTCATGTGGATGATCTTGCCGGCCGCGCGGGACACGCCTTCGCGAATGCCCTGGCGATTGAAGATCCGCAGGGCGGCGCGGGCGCAGAGAAACTGGCCGGTGAGGTTGACGCCGATCACCGCGTTCCAGTCGTCGAGGGTCATGTCCACGGCGGCGGCGTCTTTTTGCATCCCCGAGTTGGCCAGCAGAATATCCAGCGAGCCGAAGGCGTCGAGGGTTTCGGCGAACAGTCGTTCAACGTCGTCTTCCTGCGAGACGTCGGCGCCGATGGCCAGCGCCTGACCGCCCTCGGCAATGATCTGCCGGGCCAGTGCTTCGGCCGGTTCTGCCTGGCGGTTGTAGTTGATGACCACCGCCGCGCCGGCTGCGGCCAGGGCTTTGGCGGCCGCGTGGCCGATGCCGGAGCTGGCGCCGGTGATCAGGGCTACTTGTCCGGTGAGGGAGATGTGCATGCGGTGGCGCGCCTTGAGTGAGGGCTTATTTAGCTGACCGGCGGCTGACGCTGAGAGTTCATTCGGCAGAAAGGGCTGTGGTGATTTCGTAGACGTTTTCGCGAGCAGGCTCGCTCCCACAGGGGATTTGTGTACACCGCTGATTCAGTGTGTGAGCGTGCCTGCTCGCGAAAGGGCCTTCACATTCCACCAACAATTCCCCGCTTCCCCGACACCCGACCCTATGGCAACTTGGCGGCCCTTGATGAGGCCGCAGTCCATGGCAAACCCCTACCGCGAATTATTCACCGCCCCCGGCGCACGAAATTTTGTGCTGGCCGGGATGATCGCGCGCATGCCGATCTCCATGACCGGTATCGGTGTGATCACCATGCTTTCTCAGTTGAAGGGTGGCTATGCGTTGGCCGGTGCGGTGGCAGCGATGTTTGCCTTGGCCACGGCGTTTTGCGCGCCGCAGGTGTCGCGTCTGGTTGACCGTTATGGCCAGCGAAAAATTCTCCCGATATCGGCGTTGATCGGCGGCGGGGCACTGTTGATGTTGCTGCTCTGCACCCGCTTGCAGGCACCGACCTGGACGCTGTTCATCTTCGCCGCGCTGGCCGGGTGCATGCCGAGCATGTCCGCAATGGTGCGGGCGCGCTGGACCGAGATCTATCGTGGCCAGCCGCAATTGCAGACCGCGTATGCGTTGGAATCGGTGCTCGACGAAGTCTGTTTCATCGTCGGCCCGCCGTTGTCGGTGGGGTTATGTGTGGCGGTGTTTCCCGAGGCCGGGCCGTTGGCGGCGTTGCTGGCGCTCGCGATTGGTGTCACGGCGTTCGTCGCCCAGCGCAGCACTGAGCCGGCGGTGCATCCGCAGGAGTCGCATCATCAGGGTTCGATCATTGCATCGACGGACATTCAGCTACTGCTGGCGTTGATGATTGCCATGGGCATCATCGTCGGTGTGATTGATGTGGTCAGCGTCGCGTTTGCCCAGCAGCAAGGGCAGCCGGCGGCGGCGAGCATCGTCTTGTCGGTTTACGCCATCGGCTCGTGCCTGGCCGGTATCGCCTTCGGCGCCATGCGTTCGAAACTGCCGTTGCCGCGGTTGTTTTTGTACGGCGGCGTGGCGACAGCGGTGACGACGTTGCCGCTGTTATTGGCGAGCAATATTTTTGGCTTGTCGGTGGCGGTATTCATCGCCGGGCTGTTTTTTGCGCCGACGCTGATTGTGGCGATGGCGTTGATCGAGCGCATCGTGCCACCAGCCAAACTGACGGAAGGCCTGACCTGGCTGGTGACCGGTTTGAGTATCGGCGTGGCCGTCGGGGCTGCCGGCTCCGGTTGGCTGGTGGACGCTTTCGGTGCGCGCAGCGGTTTCTGGCTGGCGATTGCGGCGGGGGCGGTGGTGCTGGGTTCGGCAATACAGAGTTACCGCCATCTGAAATGAAATTTCCATTGTGGGAGCGAGCCTGCTCGCGAAAGCGGTGTGTCAGGCAACATTCAGATTGAATGTGAAATAGCTTTCGCGAGCAGGCTCGCTCCCACAGGATTTGCAGTGTTACCAGCCCCGTCCCGAGTTGACCCAGAAATTCACTGACAGTGAAGTCGACACCGATTCCACCTGATGGAACCAGCCCTCCGGCAAAAACAGCAAATCCCCAGCCTCCAGCGTTACGCGCAGGAAGGTCACGTCCCGAGCGGCGGGGAAGCGCTCGTAGTCCGGCGCATCGGGGTTGAAATCACAACCATCCAGACCGCCCTTGGGCGCCGTCGACCAGGTGCCCAAGGCTTCACGATGATGCGGCGCAGCGAGGGTGAATTTCTTCTGCCCCCAGACCTGCGCGAAGAGGTTGTCGGTGTCGTCACGATGCAACGGCGTCAACGTGCCTTTCGGCCCGATCCAGATACGCGGCGGAATGAATAACGAGGCGTCGAAGTAGGCCGGGTATTTGATCTGTTGCATCAACTGCGCCGGCAGGATGTTGTTGCCCATGTAGGCGGGTGGTTCGCCATTCGCACCCTTGACCGCCGGTTGATCCAGCGAGGCGATGAAGTCGGCCATCGACGTGGAGCGAAAATCACGTTCGGTGGAGAAGGTCTTCTTCACGTAGTCGCCATGGCGGGTGATGCCTTGCAGCTCGGCGAAATGCACCAGCGATTCTTCACGGCTGAGCTTGAACAGTGGCCAGTCGTGCAGCGCATTGCTGACCACCACCGGAATGCCATTGGGCAGATAGCGGCTGTTGAATTCGGCGACCGACAGATCACTGCGGGCAAGGCGTTCGATGCTGCTTTGGGTCGGCAGGCTGGCGGTGAGTTTTTCACTGAAGCGTGGCGGGGTCGGGTAGCGCTTGTTCATGTCGACTTTTTCCGCCACGGCGCGACCGTGCATCGCATGTTCGATGATCTGCGGCAGCATCGTTGCCAGGCCCATGTTGCCGCCGATCTTCAGGCGCCCGCTGGCGAACAGCTCCTCAACGTTGGCCATGCCGCTCATGATCCCGAGAAAGTCGCGCTCGGCGACTTCAATGGTCACGTCCGGGCTGGCGTGGCGTCCGGGCACGGTGCGGCTGCTGGCCTTGACCTCGGACCAGTAGGCCTGCTGCGGACCAAACACGAATTGAAAAACGCCTTCGATGCCGACGGCGCCGGCATTGGCGAACAGTTTGCCCAGGATGCTCTGCAGGTCCACGGTGATCCCTCATTATTGGTTTTGGCCTGAACAGTTAACGAGCGCCTGTTGGGGGAATTTACTGGTCGATGACTAATTTACCCGGCGTGGGATCCGTCTCTCTCTACAGATGAATTTTTCGAGGAAAGCGTGGTGACCAAGCTGACCCTGCTGTGCCTGCCGTATTCCGGCGCCAGTGCCATGGTCTACAGCCGCTGGCGGCCGAAACTGCCGCAGTGGCTACACTTGCAACCGGTTGAGCTGCCGGGACGTGGCGCACGTTTTGGTGAGCCGCTGCACACCGACATGCGTGGGCTGGCGATGCAGCTGGCCAAGGAATTGCGTCCGACACTCAACGCGCCTTATGCGCTGTTCGGCCACAGCCTGGGCGCGTTGCTGGCCTGCGAAATGGCGCACGCCCTGCGTGCGCTGGGTTGCCCGGAACCGGTGGCGCTGTTCGCTTCCGGCACGGCGGCGCCGACCCTGCGTGCCGATTACGATCGCGGCTTTGCCGAGCCCAAGACCGACGCCGAGTTGATCGAACAACTGCGCACGCTCAATGGCACCAGCGAGGAAGTGCTGGCCAACGAAGAGCTGATGAGCCTGACCTTGCCGATCCTGCGCGCGGATTTTCAACTGTGCGGCAAGTTCGAGCCGCTGGCGCGACCGCTGCTCAACTGCCCGGTGCATGTGCTTGGCGGCAAGGCTGATCGCGCCACCACTGAACAATTGATCGGCTGGAGCAAGGAAACCCGCGGCAGTTTTTCGGTGAACATGCTCGCCGGCGGGCACTTCTTTATTCATGAGCATGAAGCCAAAGTGCTCAAGGTGATCAAGGATCAGCTCGATGTGCATCATCGCCGCCACGCCATGGTCGCGACTGCCTGAACACTACGCGGTGCCCTCCTGTAGGAGCTGCCGCAGGCTGCGATCCTTTGATCCTGAGCTTTAAAACAGGATCAAAAGATCGCAGCCTCGTTTCACTCGTCAGCTCCTACAGGGGTTGTGTTGACGACAGATAACCTTCGTTATACCTCCCGCCTGACAGTTCTTCTCATTCGCTAATTTTTCCGGTCTGCATTCGTTTTATAGGGACGACGTGCCTTTGTGCTTCCTGCCTATTGATCCGGATGCTGAGAAATGAATGCTGAAGACTCCCTGAAACTTGCTCGCCGGTTTATCGGGCTGCCCCTGGAAAAGCGCCAGATGTTCCTCGCTGCCCTGCAGAGGGAAGGGGTGGATTTTTCCCGGTTTCCGATTCCGACCGGCGTCGAGGCCGAGGATCGGCAGGCGCTGTCTTACGCACAGCAACGCATGTGGTTTCTCTGGCAGCTGGATCCCCAAGGTGGCGCCTATAACCTGCCGGGCGCGGTACGGCTCAATGGCCGCTTGAACCTGGCGGCACTGGAGCAAGCCTTCGCCAGCCTGGTCGAGCGTCACGAAACCCTGCGTACGGTGTTCCAGCGCCAGGCCGATGACAGTCTGTCGCAAGTGCCAGCCACCGCTCCGCTGGTGATCCGCCATGAAGACTTCAGCACACTGCCGGCCAGCGAGCGTGAACAGGCCGTGATGCAGGCCGCCGAGCAGCAGTCGGTGTTGCCATTCGACCTGGCCGTGGGTCCGCTGCTGCGGGTGACGTTGCTCAAGCTCGCCGATCAGGAGCATGTGCTGCTGCTGACCTTGCACCACATCGTTTCCGATGGCTGGTCGATGAACGTGCTGATCGACGAATTCATCCGTTGCTACGACGCGTTCGATGCCGGTCAGCAGCCGCAACTGGCCGCGCTGCCGATCCAGTACAGCGACTACGCCTTGTGGCAGCGCCGTTGGCTGGAGGCGGGCGAACAGGCGCGCCAACTCGATTACTGGCAGGCGCAACTGGGCGACGAACACCCGGTGCTGGATCTGCCGCTGGATCATTCGCGTCCGGCGATGCCGAGCTATCGCGGCACTCGCTATGAGTTCGCTGTCGATGAACAACTGGCCGGGCAACTGCGCAACACCGCGCAGCAGCATCAAGTCACGTTGTTCATGCTCTTGCTCGGTGCCTTCAACGCGCTGCTGCATCGCTACACCGGCCAGACCGACATCCGTGTCGGCGTGCCGATTGCCAACCGCAACCGTGGCGAAATCGAAGGGCTGATCGGCTTCTTCGTCAACACTCAAGTGCTGCGTACCCAACTGGACGGGCAGACCCGGGTCGACGATCTGCTGCGCGCCGTCAAGGACACCGCGCTCGGCGCTCAGGCGCATCAGGATCTGCCGTTCGAGCAACTGGTCGAAGCGCTGAAGCTGGAACGCAGCCTCAGTCACACGCCGCTGTTTCAGGTGATGTACAACCACCAGCCGCAAGTAGCGGACATCGCCAGCATCCGCACTGCCTCCGGTCTACTGCTGAACAGCCTCGACTGGCAGAGCCGTACCACCCAGTTCGACCTGACCCTCGATACCTACGAAAAGGGCGGCAAGCTGCATGCGGCGCTGACGTACGCCAGCGACTTGTTCGAGCCGGCGACCATCGAGCGCATGGCGCGCCATTGGTTGCGCTTGCTCACGGCCATGGTTGCCGATCCGTCGCAACGCGTCGGCGAATTGTCGCTGCTGGAGGCCGAGGAACAGCACACGCTGGTGCACGACTGGAACAACGTCCAAGCGGTTTACCCGACCGGAACACCGATCCATCAACTGATCGAAGCGCAGGTTGCGCGCACGCCGAATGCGCCTGCACTGGTGTTCGGTGAGCAGACGCTGAGCTACGCCGAACTGGATGCCCGGGCCAACCGCCTCGCGCATTTGCTGGGTGAACAAGGCGTGCGGGCCGACAGTCTGGTCGGCGTTTGTGCTCTGCGTTCGGTGGAAATGGTTGTGGCGCTGCTGGCGATTCTCAAGGCTGGCGGCGCTTATGTGCCACTGGATCCGGAGTACCCGCAGGAACGTCTGGCGTACATGATCGAGGACAGCGGCATCAACTTGCTGCTGACCCAGGATGCTTTGCTGGCATCGCTGCCGACTGACGGCGTGCAGGTCATTACGCTGGATCAGCCGGGCCTGCTCGACCGCTACAGCGATAGCCGCCCGAACGTCAGCGTCGATCCGCTGAACCTGGCCTATGTGATTTACACCTCGGGTTCCACCGGCAAACCGAAAGGCGCCGGCAACAGCCACGCGGCGCTGGTCAACCGCTTGTGCTGGATGCAGGAAGCGTACGCGATCGACGCCAGCGATTCGGTGTTGCAGAAAACCCCGTTCAGCTTTGACGTTTCGGTCTGGGAATTCTTCTGGCCGCTGCTGACCGGCGCGCGTCTGGTGGTTGCCGCGCCAGGTGCGCACCGCGATCCGCTGCAACTGATCGACATCATCAACCGCCACGGCATCAGCACGCTGCACTTCGTGCCGTCGATGTTGCAGGCGTTCATTCATGAGGCGGGCGTTGAAAGCTGCGTCGGCCTCAAGCGCATCGTCTGCAGCGGTGAAGCGCTGCCACTGGACGCGCAACTGCAAGTCTTCGCCAAACTGCCGAATGCCGGCCTCTACAACCTCTACGGCCCGACCGAAGCGGCGATCGACGTGACCCACTGGGCGTGTGTTGACGAAGGCGCCGACAGCGTGCCGATCGGCCGGCCGATCGCCAACCTGCGCACCCATGTGCTTGATGCCGAGCTGCTGCCGGTACCGAGTGGCGTGGCCGGCGAACTGTACCTGGGCGGCGCCGGGCTGGCGCGCAGTTATCACCAGCGTCCGGCGCTGACCGCCGAGCGTTTTGTGCCGTGCCCGTTCCATGACGGCGCGCGCCTGTACCGCACCGGTGACCGTGTTCGTCAGCGTGCCGACGGGGTGATCGAATACCTGGGTCGTCTCGACCATCAAGTGAAACTGCGCGGTCTGCGCATCGAGCTGGGTGAAATCGAAACCCGCCTGATGCAGCATCCGCTGGTGCGCGAAGCGGTGGTGCTGGTGCAGGGCGGCAAGCATCTGGTCGCGTATCTGGTGCTGGAACAGGCTCAGCCGGACGAACAGTGGCAGCAGGACGTCAAGGCGTGGCTGCTCGGCAGCCTGCCGGAATTCATGGTGCCGACCTACCTGATGACGCTGGAAAAACTGCCGGTAACGGCCAACGGCAAACTCGATCGCAAAGCCTTGCCGCAACCGGACGCCGCGCCACAACAAGCGTTCGTCGCGCCGCAGGATGTGCTGCAAAAAGCCCTGGCGGCGATCTGGGAGGACGTGCTCGGCCTTGAGCGCGTAGGCCTCGAAGACAACTTCTTCGAACTGGGCGGCGACTCGATCATTTCGATTCAAGTCGTCAGCCGTGCGCGCCAGGCCGGGATTCGTCTCAGCCCGCGCGACCTGTTCCAGTACCAGACCGTGCGCAGCCTTGCGCTGGTCGCCACGCTGGATAATCAGACCTTGGTGGATCAGGGGCCGGTGACCGGCGACGCCGTGCTCGGGCCGATTCAACAGCATTTCTTCAGCCGCGCGATGCCGCTGCGTGAGCACTGGAACCAGTCGCTGCTGCTGACCCCGCGCGACACCTTGAACGCGCAGTGGCTCGATGCTGCACTAACCGAGGTGATCAATCATCACGACGCGTTGCGCCTGCGCTTTGTCGAAAGCGCCGACGGCTGGCAGCAGAGCCATGGCCCGTTGGTTGGCAGCGCTGACTTGTGGCAGCGCGATGCCGAGTCCGCAGAACAACTGCAGACGCTGTGCAACGAAGCCCAGCGCAGCCTCGACTTGGAGAACGGTCCGCTGCTGCGTGCATTGCTGGTGACGCTGGCCGATGGCACTCAGCGCCTGAACCTGATCATTCACCACTTGGCGGTAGACGGCGTTTCCTGGCGCGTGCTGCTGGAAGATTTGCAACAGGCTTACGAGCAGCGCTCGGCGGGCGGCGGCATTCAGTTGCCGGCCAAGACCAATGCCTTCCAGAACTGGACCGCGCGTCTGGAAAGCGCCACTGCACGCTTCGATGAACAACTGGATTACTGGAAAACCCAGCATCAAGGTGCGCAGGATCTGCCGTGCGAACGTCCCGATGGCAGCCTGCAAAACCTGCACAGCGAGAAAATCGAATGGCGCCTCGACGCCGAGCGTACCCGTCAGTTGCTGCAACAGGCGCCTGCGGCGTATCGCACGCAAGTCAATGACCTGCTGTTGACCGCACTGGCGCGCACCATCAGTCGGTGGAGCCAGCAGCCCGGCACGTTGATCGAACTCGAAGGCCATGGCCGCGAAGACCTCTTCGATGACATCGACCTGACCCGCACCGTGGGCTGGTTCACCAGTTTGTTCGCGGTCAAGCTGACGGCCGCCGACGATCTCGACGGGTCGATCAAGTCGATCAAGGAGCAACTGCGCGCCGTGCCGGACAAAGGTCTGGGCTACGGCGTGCTGCGTTATCTGGCGGCACCGGCGGTGCGCGCCGAACTGGCGGAGTTGGCGCCGCCACGGATTACCTTCAACTACCTCGGCCAGTTCGATCGTCAGTTCGACGACGCGGCGCTGTTCGTGCCGTCCGCTGAAACCAGCGGCGTTGCGCAGGATCCGGCAGCGCCGTTGGCCAACTGGCTGACGCTGGAAGGCCAGGTCTATGGCGGTGAGCTGTCGATGAGCTGGGGGTTCAGCCGCGAGATGTTCGACAGCGCGACCGTGCAGTATCTGGTCGATCAATACGCGCTGGAACTGCATGCGCTGATTGAGCATTGCTGCACGTTGCAAGCCGCACAGGCAACGCCATCGGACTTCCCGCTGGCGCGCGTGACCCAGGCACAACTGGATGGGTTGCCGGTGCCGGCAGGTCAACTCGATGATGTTTATCCGCTGTCGCCGATGCAACAGGGCCTGCTGTTCCATACCCTTTATGAACAAGCGGCGGGTGAGTACATCAACCAGTTGCGCGTCGACGTCGAGGGTCTCGATCCCGAACGTTTCCGCGCCGCTTGGCAGGCCACCGTCGATGCGCAGGACATTCTGCGCAGCGGTTTCGTCTGGCAGGGTGAGCTGACGCAGCCGGTGCAGATCGTCCACAAGCAGGTGCAACTGCCATTCAGCACGCTGGACTGGCGCGACCGCGAGGATCAGCCGGCAGCGCTCGCGGCGTTGGCCGATGCTGAACGTCAACAAGGCTTTGATCTGAGCTGTGCGCCACTGCTGCGACTGGTTCTGGTGCAGACCGGTGCCGAACAATGGCATTTGATTTACACCCATCACCACATCCTGATGGACGGCTGGAGCAACTCGCAGTTGCTCGGCGAAGTCTTGCAGCGCTACAGCGGGCGCACGCCGGCGAATGGCGGCGGGCGTTATCGCGACTACATCGCCTGGCTGCAACGTCAGGACGGCCAACTGAGTGAAGATTTCTGGAACGGCCAACTGGCCGCCCTGCAAGAGCCGACCCGGCTGGCGCGCGCGGCCACCACTGGCGAGATTGCCAGCGGCCACGGCGATCACTACCTGACGCTGGACGTGCAGCGCACCCAGGCGCTGGAAACCTTTGCCCGCCAGCAAAAAGTCACCGTCAACACCTTGGTGCAAGCGGCGTGGCTGCTGTTGCTGCAACGCTATACCGGTCACGAAGCCGTGGCGTTCGGTGCGACCGTGGCCGGGCGTCCGGCGGATCTGCCGGGCATCGAGCAGCAGGTCGGTCTGTTCATCAACACCTTGCCGGTGATCGGCGCGCCGCGTCCGGATCAAAGCGTTGGCAGCTGGCTGCAAGCGGTACAGGCGCAAAACCTCAGCCTGCGCGACTTCGAACACACGCCATTGGCGGACATCCAGCGTTGGGCCGGGCAGGGCGGTGAAGCACTGTTCGACAACATTCTGGTGTTCGAGAACTACCCGATTGCCCAGGCGCTGAGTCAGGCCGGGCAAGGGCTGACATTCGGTGATGTCGGTAATCTCGAACAAACCCATTACGCGCTGAGCGTGGCGGTCACCCTCGGTCAGCAGTTGGCGTTGCACTACAGCTTTGATCGCGGCCAGTTCGCCAGCGATGTCATCGCCGGCATCAGTGCGCACCTGCTGCAATTGCTTGAGCAGTTCGCCCTGTCGGCCGAGCGCAACCTCGGTGAAATCGCTTTGGCGGACGCTCAAGAGCAGGTGCGCCAGCAAGCCGAAAACCACCCGCAGCCGTACCCGGTGGACATCGGCGTGCATCAGCGCATTGCCGCGCTGGCTGCGCAAAATCCGCAGCGCACGGCGGTGATCTTCAACGGTCAGCGTTTCAGCTACGGCGAGATCGACCAGCGTGCCAACCAACTGGCGCACGCACTGATCGCCCGTGGCGTCGGCGCGGAAACCCGCGTCGGTGTAGCCCTGCTGCGCAGTGAGTCGGTGATCGTCGCGCTGCTGGCCGTGCTCAAGGCAGGCGGCGCCTATGTGCCGCTGGATACCAGCTATCCGCGCGAACGCCTGGCCTATCTGATCGAAGATTCCGGGCTGGCGTTGTTGATCAGCGACTCGTCGGTGTCGACGCAATTACCGGTCGATGAATCGGTGCCGCTGCTGGAACTGGATCGTCTCGATTTGCGCGAGTTGCCGATCAAGGCGCCGCACGTGCAGCTCGATCCGCACAACCTCGCCTACGTGATTTATACCTCCGGTTCCACCGGCAATCCGAAAGGCGTCAGCGTCGCCCACGGCCCGTTGGCCATGCATTGCCAGGCCATCGGTCAACGCTATGAAATGCGCGACAGTGACTGTGAATTCCATTTCATGTCGTTCGCCTTCGACGGTGCCCACGAACGCTGGCTGACCAGCCTGACCCACGGTGCGTCGCTGCTGATTCGCGACGACACGCTGTGGACGCCGGAGCAGACCTACAACGCGATGATCGAACACGGCGTGACCGTCGTCGCATTCCCGCCGGTGTACCTGCAACAACTGGCCGAACACGCCGAGCGCGTCGGCAATCCGCCGAAAGTGCGGATCTATTGCTTTGGCGGTGATGCGGTGCCGAACGCCAGTTTCGAGCGGGTCAAGCGCGCGCTCGATCCGGACTACATCATCAACGGTTACGGCCCGACCGAAACCGTGGTCACCCCACTGATCTGGAAGGCCGGTCGCGAAGTGCCGTGTGGCGCTGCGTATGCGTCAATCGGCAGCCGTATCGGTGACCGCAGCGCCTACGTGCTCGACGCTGATCTGAACCTGCTGCCGCAAGGCATGGCCGGTGAGCTGTACCTTGGTGGCACGGGGCTGGCGCGGGGTTATCTGAACCGTCCGGGGCTGACTGCCGAGCGTTTTGTGGCTGATCCGTTCAGCACCAACGGCGGTTTGCTTTATCGCACTGGCGACCTGGTCCGTCAGCGTGCCGATGGCACGTTCGATTATCTGGATCGCATCGACAATCAGGTGAAAATCCGCGGTTTCCGCATCGAGCTGGGCGAAGTCGAAGCGGCGCTGCAAGCCCTCGACGGCGTACGCGAAGCGGTGGTCGTGGCGCAGGAAGGCAGCGCCGGCAGTGGCAAGCGTCTGGTGGCGTATGTGGTGGGCGATTCCAGCCGTGCCGACTTCACTGACGATCTGCGTGCACAACTCAAGGCGACGTTGCCAGCGCACATGGTGCCGGCGTATGTGCTGCGTCTGGAGCGCATGCCGCTGACGCCGAACGGCAAACTCGATCGCAAGAACCTGCCGAAACCGGACGTCAGCCAACTGCAGCAAACTTACGTTGCACCGCAAACCGCGCTGGAGCAGCAACTGGCGACGATCTGGCAGGACGTGCTCAAGCTTGAGCAAGTGGGCGTCAGCGACAACTTCTTCGAGCTGGGCGGCGACTCGATCATTTCGATTCAGGTGGTCAGCCGTGCGCGGCAGGCCGGGATTCGCTTCACGCCCAAAGACCTGTTCCAGCACCAGACCATCGCCGCACTGGCGTTGGTGGCGCAGACCGGCGAAGCGCTGCAATCGATCGATCAGCAACCGGTGACGGGCAGCACTGCGCTGTTGCCGATTCATCAGGAATTCTTCGCGCAGGCGATTCCCGATCGTCATCACTGGAACCAGTCGGTGATGCTCAAGCCGATGCAGGCGCTGGACGCGCAACTGCTGGAACAGGCGCTGGATGCCTTGGTGCTGCATCACGACAGCTTGCGTCTGGAGTTTGCCGAGCAGGCTGAGCGTTGGGTCGCGCAATACCGCGACGTTGCCACGCAAGCCGGCGAGACCATCCTCTGGCAAGTCGATGTGGCTGATCTCGCGGCGCTGGAGGCCCTGGGTGAAAAGGCCCAGCGCAGCTTGCAATTGAGCGGCGGCTCGCTGATTCGCGCGGTGTTGGCGAACCTGGCTGACGGTACGCAACGCCTGTTGCTGATCGTGCATCACCTGGTGGTCGATGGCGTGTCGTGGCGGATTCTGTTCGAGGATCTGCAAAACGCTTATCGGCAGATCCTTGCCGGTAACCCCGTGCAATTGCCGGCCAAGACCAGTGCAGTCAAAGCCTGGGCGGCAGCGTTGCAGGACTATGCGGCAAGCCCAGCGCTGCAAACCGAACTGGGCTTTTGGCAGCAGCAGTTGCAGGGCGCCTCGGCTGCCTTGCCTTATGACCATCCGCACGGCGGGCAGCAACACGATCAGGCGCTGACGATCCGCAGCAAACTGGACAAAGCCCTGACCCGTCAACTCTTGCAGGATGCGCCGCAGGCCTATCGCACGCAGGTCAACGATCTGCTGCTGACGGCGCTGGCGCGAGTGATGGTGCGCTGGACCGGTGACGACAGTGCGTTGGTCTTGCTCGAGGGTCACGGTCGCGAAGACCTCTTCGACAGCATCGACCTGACCCGCACTGTGGGCTGGTTCACCAGCGTGTTTCCGGCGCGTCTGTCGCCGGTCACCGAGTTGGGCGCATCGCTCAAGCAAGTGAAGGAGCAGCTGCGGGCAATCCCGCACAAAGGCATCGGTTTCGGTGCGCTGGCACATCTGGGCGCTGCGCCGTCTCGCGAGGCACTGCAAGGCTTGCCGGCACCGCGCCTGACCTTCAACTATCTGGGCCAGTTCGACGGCAGCTTCAATGCGGCCGATGAAGCCTTGTTCGCACCGACCAGCGAAGCCGGCGGCGCAGAAGTCAATATGCAAGGCCCGCTGGGCAACCCGCTGGCATTGAACGGCAAGGTCTTCGGCGGCGAACTGGACCTGAGCTGGACCTACAGTGGCGCCATGTTCGACGCGGCGACCATTCAGCGTCTGGCCGATGACTACGTGCAAGAGCTGACCGCGCTGATCGGCCATTGCTGTGACAGCGGCAACCGTGGCGTGACGCCGTCGGACTTCCCGCTGGCGCAACTGTCGCAAGCGCAACTGGATGCGCTGGTGCTGGAACCGCAAGGCATCGATGACATCTATCCGCTGTCGCCGATGCAGCAAGGCATGTTGTTCCACACCTTGCTCGAACACGGCAATGGCGACTACATCAACCAGATGCGCCTCGACGTCGATGGCGTCGACCCGCAGCGTTTCCGCGCGGCCTGGCAAGCAGTGGTGGATGCCCACGATATTCTGCGCAGCGGATTCTTCTGGCAGGGCGACTTGCCGCAACCGGTGCAAGTGGTGCAGCGGCAGGTGGACGTGCCGTTCAGCGTGCTCGACTGGAACGGCAAGGTTGATCTGGAGGCGGCGCTGCAAATCCTGGCTGACGAGGAGCGAGCGCTGGGCCTGGACCTGACCTGCGCGCCGCTGTTGCGCCTGGTGCTGGTGCGCACGGCGACTGATCGTCATCACCTGATCTACACCAACCACCACATCCTGATGGACGGCTGGAGCAGCGCGCAGTTGCTTGGCGAAGTGCTGCAGCACTATCGCGGCGAAGCGGTGCCGCGCCCGGCGGGTCGCTATCGCGATTACATCGGTTGGCTGCAACGTCAGGATGCAACCGCGGCTGAAGCCTACTGGCTGGCGACGCTGGTCAATCTGCACGAGCCGACGCGTCTGGCCAATGCCATTGCACGGCCAGTCGACGCTTTGCCGAATGTCGGTTATGGCGACCATTACCAAGTGCTGGACGCTGATCTGAGCGTACGTCTGGGTGAATTTGCCCGGGCCTCGAAAGTCACTGTTAACACGCTGGTGCAAGCCGCGTGGCTGTTGCTGTTGCAGCGCTACACCGGCAAGGACTGCGTGGCGTTCGGCGCGACCGTAGCCGGACGTCCGGCGGATCTGCCGGGGGCCGAAGAACAGATCGGTCTGTTCATCAACACCTTGCCAGTGGTGGCCGCGCCGCAAGCGCAGCAGAGTCTGGCCAGTTGGCTGCAAGCCGTGCAGGCGCAGAACCTCGCTTCACGCGAGTTCGAACACACGCCGCTGGCGGACATTCAGCGCTGGGCCGGGCAGGGCGGTGACGCACTGTTCGACAGCCTGATGGTGTTCGAAAACTACCCGATTGGCGAAGCGCTGGAGCGCGGTGCGCCGCAGGGTTTGCGTTTTGGTGCAGTGGTCAATCAAGAGCAGACCAACTATCCGTTGACCTTGCTGGTGAGCATGGGCGCGCAACTGTCGGTGCATTTCAGCTATCAGCGCGACAGCTTCGCCCCGGCCAGCGTGGCGCAGTTGGGCGCGAGTCTGCAGCGTTTGCTGACGCAGATGGCTGCAGCAGGTGAACGCTCGTTGAGCGAGTTGAACCTGATCGACAACGGCCCAAGTGTCGAGACCGACTTCGTCACCGAGCTGTGCATTCATCAAGGCATTGCCCGCCAAGTGGCAGCAACCCCGGATGCGCTGGCGGTGACCTTCGCCGATACGCGACTGACCTACGCCGAACTGGACGCGCAAGCCAACCGTCTGGCGCACAAGCTGATCGAGTTGGGTGTCGGCCCGGAAGTGCGCGTGGGCGTGGCGATGCCGCGTTCCGAGCAGTTGCTGATTGCCTTGCTGGCGGTGCTCAAGTCGGGTGGCGCGTATGTGCCGCTGGACCCGGATTATCCGGCCGATCGCGTTGCCTACATGCTCGAAGACAGCCGTGCGCGGGTGTTGCTCACCGAGCAAGCGGTCGCTGCGACGCTGAGCGTGCCGGGCGATACGCAAGTACTGCTGATGGATCAGGTTTCGCTGAGCGGTTACTCAGATGTCGCGCCGCAAACGGCGGTGCAGCCGGACAACCTCGCCTACGTCATCTACACCTCCGGTTCCACCGGCAAACCGAAAGGCGTGGCGATTGCTCACCGCAACGTCATGGCGCTGATCGACTGGTCGGCCAAGGTCTACAGCCGCGACGACATCCAGGGCGTGCTGGCCTCGACTTCGGTGTGCTTCGACCTGTCAGTGTGGGAGCTGTTTGTCACGTTGGCCAACGGCGGTTCGCTGATCATCGCGCGCAATGCTTTGGAGCTGGCAAACCTGCCGGCTTGCGATCAGGTGCGTCTGATCAACACCGTGCCATCGGCGATCGCTGCGCTGCAACGCGCCGGGCAGATTCCGCCGAGCGTGCGCATCATCAACCTGGCGGGTGAGCCGCTCAAACAAGGGCTTGTCAACGCGCTGTATCAGCAGTCGACAGTCGAGCATGTCTACGACCTGTACGGTCCGTCGGAAGACACCACCTATTCGACCTGGACCCGCCGCATCGCCGGTGGTCAACCGCGCATCGGTCGTGCTCTTGATCACAGCGTCAGCCATTTGCTCGACGCCGATCTGCAAGCGGTGCCGCAAGGGATTTCGGCGGAGCTGTACTTGTCCGGCGCCGGCATCACCCGCGGTTATCTGGGGCGTGCGGCGATGACCGCCGAGCGCTTCGTGCCGAATCCGTTCGTCGGCAATGGCGAGCGCATGTACCGCACCGGCGACCTGATTCGTGAACGCGAAGAGGGCGCGCTGGAGTACATGGGCCGAATCGACCATCAGGTGAAAATTCGTGGATTCCGCATCGAACTGGGCGAGATCGAGGCGCGATTGCTCGCTCAACCGGCGGTCACCGAAGCGGCGGTGCTGGCCGTTGAAGGAGAGGGCGGTGCGCAACTGGTGGCCTACGTGGTCGCCCCGCAACTGGATCTGTACGACGGCGAAGCGCAACGGCAACTGCGCGACGGACTAAAGACTGACCTCAAGTCTTCGTTACCTGACTACATGATTCCCGCGCACCTGCTGTTCCTTGAGCAGTTGCCACTGACCCCTAACGGCAAACTCGACCGCAAGGCCCTGCCAGCGGTGGATGCCAGCCAGATGCAGGCCGCGTACGTCGCGCCGCAGAGTGAGCTTGAGCAGCAGGTCGCGGCGATCTGGCAGCAGGTGCTCGAGGTTGAACGCATTGGTCTGAACGATCACTTCTTCGAACTGGGCGGGCACTCGCTGCTGGCGGTCAACGTGGTGTCGCGCATGGCCCTTGAGCTGGGCCTGACGCTGACCCCGCAACTGTTATTCCAGCACCCCGTCCTGAGCGACTTTGTCGCTCGACTCGATACAGGAGGCGGGGCAATCAACGAACAGAAACTGAGCAAGCTGGAAGCCCTGCTTGACGATATGGAGGAAGTCTGATGGACAAGAGTGTTGCTTTGAGGGTAGCCAAGCGCTTTATCACTCTGCCGCTGGACAAACGTAAGCTGTACCTGGAAAAGATGCTCGAAGAGGGCGTCTCTCCGGCCAACCTGCCGATCCCGGAAACACGTTCCGGGTTTGCAGCGATTCCTCTGTCGTACGCTCAGGAACGCCAACTGTTCCTCTGGCAAATGGACCCGCACAGCACCGCGTATCACATCCCCAGCGCCTTGCGCCTCAAGGGGCAACTGGATGTGGCGGCGCTGGAACGCAGCTTCAATGCGGTGGCGGCGCGTCATGAAAGTCTGCGCACCACGTTTGCCGAGCACGGCGAAACCTTCTGCCAGGTGATTCACCCGCAATTGCCGCTGCGCATCACCCTGGCACCGTTGCCGGCAGGCCTCGACGCCGCTGGCGAAGAGGCGGCGATCAAGGCGTTTGTCGAAAGCGAAACCGCGCGCCCGTTCAATCTGCAACAGGGGCCGCTGCTGCGCGTGGCATTGCTCAAGGTCGCTGATGACGATCATGTGCTGGTGTTGATCCAGCACCACATCATCTCCGATGGCTGGTCGATCAAAGTGCTGGTCAACGAGTTGATCCAGCATTACGCCGCCGACACCGCCGGGCAGCCACTGGCATTGCCGGAACTGGAGGTGCAATACGCCGACTACGCGATCTGGCAGCGTCACTGGCTGGAAGCGGGTGAGCGCGAGCGGCAGCTGGCTTACTGGATCAAGACGCTGGACGGCGAGCAGCCGGTGCTGGAATTGCCGATCGATTTTCCGCGTCCGGCGGTGCAAAGCCTGCGCGGTGCACGTCTGCAACTGGACCTGCCAGCCGCCCTCGGCGATGCGCTCAAACAACTGGCTCAGCGCGAAGGTGCGAGCCTGTTCATGGTGTTGCTGGCGTCGTTTCAGGCGTTGCTGCATCGCTACAGCGGCCAGGCGCAGGTTCGCGTCGGCGTGCCCACGGCTAACCGCAACCGGGTCGAAACTGAAGGCCTGATCGGCTTCTTCGTCAACACCCAAGTACTCAATGCCGAAGTGCATGGTCAACTGCCGTTCAACCAATTGCTGGCGCAGGTCAAGCAAGCGGCGATGGCCGCGCAGGCGCATCAGGATCTGCCGTTCGAGCAGTTGATCGAAGCGCTGCAACCGGAGCGCAGCCTGAGCCACAGCCCGGTGTTCCAGGTGATGTTCAACCACCAGACCAGCCGTGATCAGGGCCGTAGCGCGGTGCAACTGCCGCAGCTGAGCGTCGAAGATGTGCAGTGGGAAGGGCGCACCGCGCAATTCGACCTGACGCTCAATACCTATGAATCGAATGACGGTTTCGCCGCCGAGCTGACCTACGCTACCGATCTGTTCAAGCCGGAAACGGTCGAGCGTCTGGCGCGTCATTGGCAAAACCTGTTGCAAGGTATTGTGGCCGCACCGACTCAACGGGTTGGCGAGTTGCCCTTGCTGGAAAGTGCCGAGCACGGCGTGTTGTTGCAGGACTGGTTGCGTGTAGCTGATCACAGCGCGCAGGCCGAGTGCGTGCAGCAGGACTTTGCCTTGCAGGCGCAACGAAACCCGCAGGCCACGGCGCTGATCATCGGCGACGATGTACTGACGTATGGCGAACTGGATGCCCGGGCCAATCAACTGGCGCATCACCTGATCGAGGCCGGCGTCGGCCCGGATCAGCTGGTCGGCATCGCGGTGGAGCGCAGCGTTGAGATGATCGTCGGCCTGTTGGCGATCCTCAAGGCCGGCGGCGCTTATGTGCCGCTGGACCCGGCGTATCCCGAGGATCGCCTAGCCTACATGATCGAAGACAGCGGTCTGCAATTGCTGCTGACCCAAATGCATTTGCAAGCGCAGTTGCCGATCCCGGCGGGTGTGCACACCCTGTTGCTCGATCAGTCAGGTGACTGGCTAGCGACTTATCCACAGACCGCGCCGGACGTTGCCGTCAATGGCGAGCTTCTGGCGTACACGATCTACACCTCCGGCTCCACCGGCAAACCGAAAGGCGTGATGGTGCGCCACGCGGCACTGAGCAATTTTGTCGCGAGCATGATCAAGCAGCCGGGGATTGCCGCTGCAGATCGCATGCTGTCGCTGACCACGTTCTCGTTCGATATTTTTGGCCTGGAAATCTATGGCCCATTGCTCGCCGGCGCCTGTGTGGTGCTGACCGGCAAGGATGTGCATCAGGATCCGCAAGCGGTGCTCGAACTGATCGAGCGTCATGCCGTCAGCGTCCTGCAAGCCACGCCATCGACCTGGCGCATGCTGCTCGACAACGAACACGCAGCGATTCTCAAGGGCCGCACGTTCCTCTGTGGTGGTGAAGCGCTGCCGCAGGAGCTGGCCAATCGCATGCTGGCGCTGACGCCGAGCGTGTGGAACCTGTATGGCCCGACCGAAACCACGATCTGGTCGGCGCAACACGCACTGAGCGCGGACCACAGCCGTCCATTCCTCGGCACGCCGATAGACAACACCGCGCTGTACATTCTCGGCAGCGACCTTGAGCTCAATCCGCTCGGCGCACCCGGTGAATTGCTGATTGGCGGTGACGGTCTGGCCCGTGGTTACTTCCAGCGCCCGAGTCTGACCGCTGAACGGTTTGTGCCGGATCCGTTCTCGGCAAACGGTGCGCGTCTGTACCGCACCGGCGACCTGACCCGTTATCGCGCAGAAGGCGTGATCGAGTACATCGGGCGCATCGACCATCAAGTGAAAATCCGTGGTTTCCGAATCGAGCTGGGCGAGATCGAGGCCCGTTTGCTCGCGCTGGACAGCGTGCGTGAAACCGTCGTCGTCGCTCAGGACGGCCCGACCGGCGCGCAACTGGTCGGCTATGTGGTGCCATCCGCCAGCGCTGTTGACGAAGTCGAACTGCGCGCCGCTCTGAAAGCCAGCCTCAAGGCTGAACTGCCGGAATACATGGTGCCGGCGCACCTGCTGTTCCTTGCGCAACTGCCGCTGACCCCCAACGGCAAAGTCGACCGCAAAGCCTTGCCGGCACCCGATGCCAGCCAGTTGCAATCGACCTATATCGCGCCGCAAACCGCGACTCAACACAGCGTCGCCGAGATCTGGCAAGCGGTGCTCAAGCTTGAGCGTGTCGGCCTGAGTGACAACTTCTTCGAGCTTGGCGGCCACTCCTTGCTGGTGACCCAAGTGGTCTCGCGAGTGCGCCAGGCGTTGAACGTTCAGGTACCGCTGCGCACGCTGTTCGAGCACAGCACGCTGGAAGATTTCGTTGCCGCGCTGGGTGTCGATCAGGCGACGCAGGAACCGGCGATTGTCGCGCTGCCGCGTACGCAACCGATGGCACTTTCCTATGCGCAGGAACGTCAGTGGTTCCTTTGGCAACTGGAGCCGACCAGCAGCGCTTATCACGTTCCGGCCGCACTGCGTCTGCGTGGTGAGTTGAATCTGCCGGCGTTGCAGCACAGCTTCAATGCACTGATCGAGCGTCACGAATCCCTGCGCACCTGTTTCGTCGAACAGCAGGGCCAGACCCTGCAAGTGATTCAGACGCAGGGCACGCTGGATCTGCAAGTACAGGACGTAGCAGGGCTGGACGATGCAGCGCTGCAAGCGCTGGTCGCCGAAGAAACCCTGCACTTGTTCAACCTGCAGCAAGGCCCGTTGCTGCGAGTGAAACTGCTGCGTCTGGCTGCCGATGACCATGCGCTGGTGATCACCTTGCACCACATCGTCTCCGACGGTTGGTCGATGAACATCATGGTCGATGAACTGGTGGCGCTCTATGCCGCGTACAGCCAGGGCCAGACCGCGCAATTGCCGGCGTTGCCGGTGCAATACGCCGACTATGCCGTGTGGCAGAAACAGTGGATGGACGCCGGTGAGCGCGAGCGTCAGTTGAATTACTGGACCGCGCAACTCGGCGATGGCGATCAGCCGTTGCTGGAGCTGCCGACCGACCGTCCGCGCCCCGCCGAGCAAAGCTATCGCGGCGCGCGTCGCGACATCCCGCTGAGCCTCGAACTGACCACGGCCCTCAAGCACGTCGCGCAGCGTGAAAACGTTACCCTGTTCGCGCTGTTGCTGGCGTCGTTCCAGACCTTGCTGCACCGCTACAGCGGTCAGGCCGACATCCGTGTTGGCGTACCGGTGGCCAACCGTAATCGGGTCGAGACGGAAGGGCTGATTGGCTTCTTCGTCAACACCCAAGTGCTCAAGGCTGAATTCGACAGCCAGCAGACCTTCCGCAGCCTGTTGCAGCAAGTGAAGAACACCGTGCTCGGCGCTCAGGCGCATCAGGATCTGCCGTTCGAGCAACTGGTCGACGCGCTGCAACCGGAACGTAGCCTCAGCCACAGTCCGCTGTTCCAGGTGATGCACAACCACCAGAGCCAGGCGCGGCAGGCACAAGGCGCGACACGCTTGCCGCAACTGCAGATCGAAGGCTTGCCGTGGGCGTCGAATACTGCGCAGTTTGATTTGACCCTGAACACTTTTGAATCGACCGACAATGTCTGGGCCGAGCTGACTTACGCCACCGACCTGTTCGACGTCGAGACTATCGAGCGCCTGTCGCAACACTGGACGAATCTGCTGCAAGGCATCGTCACCGACAGCGGCCAGCGTATCGCTGAGCTGCCGCTGCACGACGCCGCCGAACGCGCAGCAACCCTGCTGCAATGGAACCCGGCCGTGGCCGATTTCCCTAACGAGCAGTGCCTGCATCACTTGATCGAAGCCCAGGCCGCCCGCGCACCGCAAGCGGTGGCCGTGACGTATGCAGAACAGTCCTTGAGCTACGGTGAACTCAACAGCCGCGCCAACCAGTTGGCCCACAAACTGATTGCCAGTGGCGTCGGCCCGGACGTGCGCGTCGGCCTGGCCGTTGAGCGCAGCCTCGACATGCTGGTCGGACTGCTCGCCATTCTCAAGGCCGGCGGTGCTTACGTGCCGCTGGACCCAGGCTATCCGGAAGAGCGCCTGAGCTACATGATCGGCGACAGCGGCATCGGCCTGCTGTTGAGCCAAAGTCATCTGCTCGGCCGACTGCCCGTACCGGACTCGGTGCGCAGCCTGATGCTCGATCAGGATCGCGAAGACCTCGAAAGTTACAGCGACAGCAATCCGCACGTGCGCATGAGCGCCGACAACCTCGCGTACGTGATCTACACCTCGGGTTCGACCGGTCAGCCAAAGGGCACCTTGCTCGCGCACCGCAACGTGCTGCGCCTGTTCGAAGCCACTGCGGCGTGGTTCGATTTCGGCCCGCAGGATGTCTGGAGCCTGTTCCATTCCTACGCATTCGACTTCTCCGTGTGGGAGATTTTCGGTGCGCTGCTGTACGGCGGCAAACTGGTGGTAGTGCCTTACGAGGTCAGCCGTGCGCCGGAAGATTTCTTCGCTTTGCTGTGCCGCGAAGGCATCACCGTGCTCAACCAGACGCCGTCGGCGTTCAAGCAGTTGATGCAAGTTGCTTGCGCCCCGGAGCACACCGCGCAACAGCCGGCGCTGCGTTATGTGGTGTTCGGCGGTGAAGCGCTGGACGTGAAGAGCCTGCGTCCATGGTTCGAGCGTTTCGGCGATCAGGCGCCACAACTGATCAATATGTACGGCATCACTGAAACCACCGTGCACGTGACTTACCGGCCGTTATCGATGGCCGATTTGCAGCGTGACGCAAGCAGCCCGATCGGCGAGCCGATTGCCGACCTGTCGTGGTACCTGCTCGATGGCGACCTGAACCCGGTAGCCAAGGGTTGTATCGGTGAGCTGTATGTTGGCCGCGCCGGTCTGGCGCGCGGTTATCTGAACCGTGCCGACCTGACCACGCTGCGTTTCATTCCCGATCCGTTTGCCGCTGACGGCGGTCGTCTGTATCGCACCGGCGACCTGGCGCGCTATCGCGCCGACGGCGTGATCGAATACATCGGGCGGATCGACCATCAGGTGAAGATTCGCGGTTTCCGCATTGAGTTGGGCGAAATCGAAGCGCAACTGCTCGAACAGGCTGCCGTACGCCAGGCGGTGGTGCTGGCGCAGCCGGGCCTCAGTGGTCAACAACTGGTTGCGTATCTGGTGCCGACTGATGCGGCATTACTCGACGCCAGCGCCGCTGAACAAGCGCAATGGCGCGACAGCGTGCGTGCCGAGCTCAAGGAAAATCTGCCGGATCACATGATCCCGGCGCACCTGTTGTTGCTCGCACAATTGCCGCTGACCGCCAACGGCAAGCTCAACCGCAGCGCGTTGCCGTCGCCGGACGTCAGTCAGGCGCAGCAGGCCTATCAGGCACCGCAAAGTGAGCTGGAACAACGCTTGGCTGCAATCTGGCAAGACGTGCTGAAGCTGCCGCAAGTGGGCCTCAACGATAACTTCTTCGAATTGGGTGGCGACTCGATCATTTCGATTCAGGTGGTCAGCCGCGCGCGTCAGGCCGGTATTCGCCTGAACCCGAAAGACCTGTTCCAGCACCAGACCATTCAACGTCTGGCCTTGGTCGCGCAGTTGGGCGACGACGAATCGAGCATCGACCAACAAGCGGTCACCGGCGCAGCGTTGCTGTTGCCGATCCAGCAGCAGTTCTTCGACGATGAAATCCCTGAGCGTCATCACTGGAACCAGTCGGTGCTGCTCAAACCGCGTCAGCCGCTGGACGGGGAGAAAATCGAGCAAGTATTGCGCGCGCTGGTCGCACATCACGATGCCTTGCGCCTGAGCTTCACTCAGCACAACGGCGTGTGGCAGGCCGAGCACCGCGCGGTTGAAGATCAGCCGCACAACCTGCTGTGGCAGGAAGACGTCGCCGATGCGGCTGCGCTGGAAGCCTTGGGCAACCGCGCGCAGCGCAGCCTCGATCTGCAGAACGGGCCGCTGTTGCGCGCGGTGTTGGCGAATCTGGCCGATGGCACGCAACGCTTGCAGTTGGTGATCCATCACCTGGCCGTCGACGGTGTGTCGTGGCGGATTCTGCTGGAAGATCTGCAAAACGCTTATCAGCAATTGCTCGACGGTCAGCCACTGAAGCTGCCGGCGAAAACCAGCGCCTTCAAGGACTGGAGCGAGCACTTGCAGCGCTACGCCAACAGCGCGGCGTTGCAACAGGAACTGGCTTACTGGCAGGCCTGCCTGAGTGATGTCGGCAGCGATCTGCCGTGCAAGCGGATGGACGCCGGTCAGCAGAACAGACTGGCGCAGACGGTACAGACCAGACTGGGCGCGGAGCTGACCCGACAACTGCTGCAAGAAGCGCCGGCGGCGTATCGCACTCAGGTCAACGACCTGTTGCTCACCGCACTGGCGCGGGTTATCGGGCGCTGGAGCGGGCAGGCTTCGACACTGATTCAGCTCGAAGGTCATGGTCGTGAAGAGCTGTTCGACGGTGTTGACCTGACCCGTACCGTCGGCTGGTTCACCAGTCTGTTCCCGGTGCGCCTGACCCCGGCAGCTACGGCCGGCGAGTCGATCAAACAGATCAAGGAACAACTGCGCTCGATCCCCAACAAGGGCATCGGTTTCGGCGCACTGCGTCATCTTGGCGATGCTCAGGCACAACAGAGCCTGCGTGAATTGCCGACCCCGCGCATCACCTTCAACTACCTCGGCCAGTTCGACGGCAGTTTCGAGGGCGATGACGGCGCGCTGTTCGCACCGGCGCCGGACAACGCCGGTCTCGACCAGAGCCCGGATGCGCCAATGGGCAATTGGTTGACCCTCAACGGTCAGGTGTACGGCGGCGAATTGCGCGTAGGCTGGACATTCAGCAGCGAGCGTTTCGACAGTGCTGTGATCGAAGCACTGGCGGCGGATTACGCCGAGGAACTGGCCGCTTTGATCGGCCATTGCCTGACCCCGGGCGTCGCTGGGCTGACGCCTTCGGACTTCCCGCTGGCCGGCCTGACCCAGGCGCAGCTTGACGGCTTGCCAACCCGCCCACAGCAGATTGAAGACATTTATCCGTTGTCGCCGATGCAGCAGGGCATGCTGTTCCACACCCTTTACGCGCAACAGTCCGGTGATTACATCAACCAGATGTGTGTGGCCGTCGATGGCTTGCAGGTCGAGCGTTTCCGCGATGCCTGGCAAGCGGCGATGGACAGCCACGAAGTGCTACGCAGCGGTTTTGTCTGGGAAGGCGATCTGCCCAACGCCCTGCAAGTGGTGCACAAAGGCTTGCAAGTGCCGTTCAGCGTGCTCGACTGGCGTGATCGCGGCGACCTGGCGCCAGCCCTGAAAGCCCTGGAGCTTGAGCAACGCCTGCAAGGTTTTGATCTGCACGTCGCGCCGTTGCTGCGTCTGGTCGTGGTGCAGGTGGCGGCTGAGCGTTTCCATCTGATTTACACTTCGCACCACATTCTGATGGACGGCTGGAGCAACTCGCAGTTGCTCGGCGATGTATTGCAGCGCTATCACGGCCACGCGCCGGCGATGGGGGCGGGGCGTTATCGCGATTACATCGAGTGGTTGGCGCAGCAGGATGCGCAGGTCACGGAAAACTTCTGGAAGGGCCAACTGGCCGACTTCGAGACACCGACGTATCTGGCCGATGCTGTGCCGCACCTCGTTGATGCAACCGTCACCGGTCAGGGTGAATACCTGCTGACCCTCGACACTCACGCGACCGCCGAGCTCAACAGTTTTGCCCGGGCGCAAAAGGTCACGGTCAACACGCTGGTGCAAGCCGCGTGGCTGTTGCTGTTGCAACGCTACACCGGGCAGGACACTGTCACGTTCGGCGCCACGGTATCGGGGCGACCGGCGCAGTTGAATGGCGTCGAAGGCCAGATCGGTCTGTTCATCAACACCTTGCCGATCATTGCCAGCCCACGTGCCGAACAGTCGTTGCCGCAATGGCTGCAACAGGTGCAGGCACAGAACCTGTTGCTGCGCGAGCAAGAGCACACACCGCTGTTCGATATTCAGCGTTGGGCAGGGCAGAGCGGTGAGGCGTTGTTCGATAACATTCTGGTGTTCGAGAACTACCCGATTGCCGAAGCCTTGCAGCAAGCCGAATCGGCTGACCTGCGCTTTGGCGAGGTTGACCGTTATGAGCAGACCAACTATCCGCTGACGTTGATGGTCAACCTCGATCAGCAACTGACCGTGCACTTCAGCTATCAGCACACAAGCTTTGCCGCCAGCACCGTGATCAAACTGGCGACACAGTTGCAGCAACTGTTGAGCGGCATGCACGCCAGCGTCGATGCCTGCCTGGGCGAGTGGAACTTGCTGGAGGAAGGTGACGAGCAACGTATTCTGCGTGACTGGAATCCGCAGGCAACCGCTGACCTAGAGCCGATTTGCATCCACCAGGCCATTGAGCGTCAGGTCGCTGCCCAGCCGGACGCGCGCGCCGTGACGTTCGGCCAGCAGTCCTTCACCTATGGCGATATCGATGCCCGGGCCAATCGTCTGGCGCACCGTTTGATCAGCACGGGCGTCGCCGCCGAAGTGCGCGTCGGTGTGGCGATGCAGCGCTCCGACAATCTGCTGGTGGCATTGCTCGCGGTCCTCAAGGCCGGTGGCACCTACGTGCCGCTGGACCCGGATTACCCGGCGGATCGGGTCGCCTACATGCTTGAGGACAGCCGCGCCCGCGTGCTGCTGACCGAGACCGATGTGGCGGCCACCTTGTCGCTCGCCAGCGACATGCAAGTGTTGCTGCTGGATCAACTGGATCTCTCGGCCTACAGCACGGTCGCGCCTGTCACTGGCGTGAGTGTGAACAATCTTGCCTACGTGATTTACACGTCTGGTTCCACCGGCAAGCCCAAAGGCGTATCGATCAGCCATGCCAACATCATGGCGCTCAGCGACTGGTCGAAGCACCTCTACAGCCGCGAGGACATTCAAGGTGTGCTCGCTTCGACGTCGGTGTGTTTCGACCTGTCGGTGTGGGAGCTGTTTGTCACCCTGGCCAATGGCGGTTCGTTGATCATTGCGCGCAACGCACTGGAGTTGCCGCACTTGCCGGCGCGCGATCAGGTGCGCCTGATCAATACCGTGCCGTCGGCAATCAATGCCTTGCAAGACTCTGGCGATATTCCTGCCAGCGTACGCATCATCAACCTGTGCGGCGAAGCGCTGAAGCAGAACCTCGTGGACACGCTGTATCAACAGGCGACCATCGCCGATATCTTCGACTTGTACGGCCCGTCGGAAGATACCGTTTACTCCACCTGGACCCGTCGAGAGGCAGGCGGCACGGCGAACATCGGTCGACCGATGATCCGCACCGCCAGTTATGTGCTGGGCGGCGATCTGCAACCGGCACCACAGGGTGTGTCGGCGGAGTTGTACCTGGCCGGTGCCGGCCTCAGCCGTGGCTATCTGGGCCGGGCGGCGATGACCGCAGAGAAATTCGTGCCCAATCCGTTCGCCGGCAATGGCGAGCGTATGTACCGCACGGGCGACCTGACCCGTTATCTGGGCGACGGCACGTTGCAATACGTCGGGCGTATCGATCACCAAGTGAAGGTGCGCGGTTTCCGTATCGAGCTGGGCGAAATCGAAGCGCGTCTGTTGCAGATCGACAACGTCAGCCAGGCACTGGTGGTGGCGCAACCGATCGCCTCCAGCCATCAACTGGTGGCGTATGTGGTGGTCGATGATGCGACCGT
Source organism: Pseudomonas sp. P108 (assembly GCF_032613195.1). Lineage (NCBI taxonomy): Bacteria > Pseudomonadati > Pseudomonadota > Gammaproteobacteria > Pseudomonadales > Pseudomonadaceae > Pseudomonas > Pseudomonas sp. P108. The sequence goes on from NZ_CP126691.1 coordinate 2,238,953, forward strand.
GGCCAGCGCCGATGCGGCCGCGCAAGCGCTGCTGCGCGAAGCGTTGAAGACGCAACTCAAGGTGCACCTGCCGGACTACATGATTCCGGCGCACGTGCTGTTCCTCGCCAGCCTGCCGCTGACGCCGAATGGCAAGGTCGACCGCAAAGCCTTGCCGAGCGTCGACGCGTTTGTCGCGGCGGGTGACTTCGTTGCCCCGGTCGGTGAACTGGAACAGCAGATCGCAGCCATCTGGCAAAACGTCCTGGAGCTCGATCAGGTCAGCCGTGAGGATCACTTCTTCGAACTGGGCGGGCACTCGCTGCTGGCCACTCAGGCAGTCTCGCGTTTGCGCCATTTGACCGGCGGCACGTTGAGCCTGCGGGACCTGTTCAACCATCCGCGTCTCAAGGATCTGGCCACCTGGATGGCCGAAGATCAGACACCGGCCCTCGGCGGGGCGGCCAGTCAGGCAGTTCCACTGAAGGCCTGGGGCGTCAAGTCGACGGCACCGCTATCGTTGGTGCAACGTCGTTTGTGGGTCGCCGAACAATTGTCCGGCGGCAGCTCGGCCTACGGCATGCCGCTGGCCTTGCGCTTGCGCGGTGAGCTGTCGGTCGAGCGCTTCATGAGCAGTTTTGCCGAAGTGGTGCGCCGTCATGAAGTGCTGCGCACCGCGTATTCGCAGGATGACGAAGGTGATCCGATTGCGCTGATTGCCGAGACGGTCGATGTCGACTTCCCGTTGCTCGATTTGTCCGGTCTGTCGCGCAGTGCTCAGGAAGAACAGGTCGCACAAGCAGCGCTGGATAACGCGCGAACGCCGATCGATCTGGAGCAGGCGCCATTGTGGCGCGGGCGCATCCTGCATCTGTCGCCGACCGAGCATGTGCTGCTGTTCTCCATGCATCACATCATTTCTGACGGTTGGTCGATGGGCGTACTGGTCAACGAACTGGTGCAGATCCATGAGTTGAGCAAGGCCGGTGACACCACGCCGTTGCCGGCGCTGGAAGTGCAGTACTCGGACTTTGCCCTGTGGCAACAGGAACTGGAACGCCAAGGGATTCTCGGCCAGCAGGCGGATTACTGGAGAGATGCACTCAGTGGCTACAGCGGGCAGCTCAACCTGCCGCTGGACACCCCGCGCGGGCCGGTGGCGTCGTACGACGGTGATGCCGTGCAGTTTCATCTGCCGAAGGATTTGAGCCAGGCCTTGCGCAAGGTTGCCAGTGAAGCGGGCGTGACCTTGTACAGCACGCTGCTGGCGTCGTTCCAGGTGTTGTTGCATCAATTCAGCGGCGACGACGACGTACTGGTCGGCGCCGACGTTGCCGGGCGCGAGCAGGCGCAGCTGGAGCGGCTGATCGGCTTCTTCGTCAACGTCTTGCCGCTGCGTTCACGCTTCTCGGCAGACACGGCGTTCTCGACATTCCTGGCGCGCACTCAGGACAGCCTGCTCGGCGCGCTGGAGCATCAGGACCTGCCGCTGGACATGATCGTCGAATCCTGTGGCGTGCCGCGACACAATGGCATGAACCCGTTGGTGCAAGTGTTGTTCGTGATGAACAACCTGCCGGGCCGCACCCAATCCATGGGCGGTCTGAGCGTCGAGCCGCTGGCGGCGCTGCAGAGCCATTCTAAATTCGACATGGCATTGTTCGTTGACGAAGAAGAAGGGCAATTGCTGGGTAATTGGCAATTCGCCACAACCTTGTTCGGACACGAGCGCATTCAGTACCTGGTGAAGGCCTGGATAGCCCTGTTGGAACAGATCGTCGCTGATCAGGACATTCAATTGGGAGCTATCAGCATGCCAGTCGACAATTTAGCAGTGGCCGCCAAACCCGCTGCCCCCGGACCCAAGGCCGACAAACTGGGCAAGTTCCTCAAGCGTGGCGCCGCCCCGGTGGCCAAGGTTCGCCCGGCGCCGATCCGCGAATCGCTGATCGCTGCGCCGCAGCCGTTCCCGCTGTTGATGGAACCGAACGAGCCGCAGCTGGATTTGATCGAGTGGATCAAGCACAACCGGCCGCTGATCGAAGAAAAACTGGCGACTCACGCCGGCATTCTCTTTCGCGGTTTCGAGCTCGACGGCATTCAGGGTTTTGAAGCGTTCGCCGAAGCGATCCAGCCAGGTCTGTACGGTCAATACGGCGATCTGCCGAAGAAGGAGGGCGGCAAGAACACTTACCGCTCCACGCCGTACCCGGAACGCAAGATGATCCTGTTCCACAACGAGAGCTCGCACCAGGATCGCTGGCCGCGCAAGCAGATGTTCTATTGCGAGCAAGCGGCGCCGGTCGGCGGTGCAACGCCGGTAGTCGACTGCCGCTTGATGTACGAAAAACTGCCGGCAGACCTGCGTGACAAGTTCGAGTCCAAAGGCTTGCTGTATGTGCGCACCTTCACCGACAACCTCGACGTGTCGTGGCAGCACTTCTTCAAGACCGAAGACCGTGCCGAAGTCGAAGCCCGCTGCCGCGCCGGCGGTATCGAGTGGCGCTGGCTCGACAACAACGAACTGCAAACCCGCACACCGGGACCGGCGATCATTCGTCACCCGATCACCGGCGCCAAGTCGTTCTTCAATCAGGTGCAGTTGCACCACATCTACTGGCTGGAGCCGGATGTGCGTGAAGACCTGTTGTCGATGTTCGGCGCCGAGCGCATGCCGCGTCACGTGTACTACGGCGACGGCACACCGATCGAAGACGACGTGATGCAGCGCATTGGCGAGCTGTACGAAGAGTGCGCCGTGCGATTCGACTGGCAGAAAGGCGATGCCATTCTGCTCGACAACATGCTGGTGGCGCATGCCCGCGATCCGTTCGAGGGTCCGCGCAAGATTGTCGTCGCCATGGGTGACATGTACGACCACAGCAGCCTGGAGCGCCCGGCCAGCAACGCCCGGGCGGCATTGAACACCGAGGAAAGCGGCGCATGAGCGAAGTCATGAAGGACGAGCAGGATCCGGGTTTCGCCCTGACGCCTGAGCAACAGGCGCTGCTTGAGCGCCTGTCGAACACCGCCACCTGTGGCGAGGCCTTGCGCTGGCTCAGCGTTGTCATTGACGGAGATCTTGACCCGCAACGTTTGCAGGCCGCGTTCGATACCGTGCTGACACAGCAGCCGATGCTGTTGGCGCGGCTGGACAAGGTCAGCGGTTTCCACGGTTTGCGTCAGGCTGCGGCCGACGCCGGACGTTTCCCGCTGATGATCCATGCCGGCGAGCAGTGCGCCGAGGACGTTCAGGCGCAAATCAGCGAATCGCGGGAACGCGCCTTTGTCGTCGGCGAATCAGCCAGTGTCGAGGCCGTGCTTTATCGCCTGGCGCCCCAGCAATGGCAGCTGCTGCTGGGCATTGCTCGCTACAGTGCCGACACGCCATCGTTGAACCTTGTGCTGGAGCAAGTGCAGCAAGCGTACGCCGGGGTTCAGCCAGCCGAAGACGAAGAGTCGGGGGAGTTCGCCCAGTATCTGGAATGGCGCAGTGAGGTGGTGCTCGATGAAGACGCCGTCACCGCGCGCAGCTACTGGCAGCAGCACCTGCAAGGTGTGCAGGCGGACATCGCAACGCCATGGCTGGCCGCTCGCAGCGCCAGCCTCGAAGCGAGTGCTGCCGATTCGCGCGTATCGCTGAATCTGCAGTCGGCGCAGCGTGATGCTCTGCAGGCCTTGGCCGAGCAGCTCGGTCAGCCAGTCGCCACGTTGCTGCAAGGTGCGTGGTGGGTGTTGCTGGGGCGTTTGAGCGGGCTTGATCAGGCACTGGTCGGTCTGCGGCATGACAGCCGTGCTGACTATGAATATTTCGCCAACGCTGTGGGCGTGTTCGAGAAAACCTTGCCGCTCTCGCTGGAACTGCCTGGCAGTGCGCGCTTCAGTGACTGGCTGGGGCAACTGGCGGCGCGCCTCGAAGAGCATCGCACCTGGCAGGAATACTGGACGCCGGAACTGGCGCCCGACGCAGCACGTTCGGCCTACGGCTTCAGCCTTGGCCAGATCGGCGTTGCCGCGAGCAGCGGCGGTCTGCGCTGGAACGCGGCTGACGCCGTGCAGGTGCAACCGGATGCTTTCGAGTTGTTGTTGCAGGTGCAACTGGACGACAACCAGCGTCTTGCCGGTGTTGGTCTGCAGTACGCCGCTTCGCGCTATTCGCCAGCGGCAGCCAACGCCGTACTGGAACAGTTCGGCGTGCTGTTGAGCGCGATTGTCGATGCGCCGCACACCGTGCTGGCGCAACTCAACCTGCTCAGCCGCGCCGCCGAACAGCGCTTGCTGGCGATCAATCCGGCGATACAGATGCTGGCCGACCAGCGTTATCTGCCACAGCGCATCGCTGATCTGGCGCTGCGTACGCCGGATGCCATCGCCTTGACTGATGCTGGGCAGCCATTGAGCTACAGCCAGTTGCAAGCCCGCGTCGAAAGCGCCGCCCAGGGCCTGAACAATCAAGGTGTCAGCGCAGGCTCGATCATCGCGCTGGCGTTGCCACGCTCGGCGGATCTGGTGATCGCAATGTTGGCGAGCTGGCGCCTCGGGTGCGCGTATCTGCCGCTGGATGTGCAATGGCCGCAGGCGCGTCAGGCATTGATGCTGGAACAGGCCGGCGCCGCACTGTTGCTGACCGATGCGGCGCACGTCACGGCTTGGCAGGATCAGCCGTACAAAGCTCGCACGCTGGCAGAACTCGGCGCATCGGGCGCACCGTTGCCGGCGCTCGCGACGCAAGGCACCGACATCGCTTATGTGCTGTTCACCTCCGGCTCTACCGGCATGCCTAAAGGTGTGGTGATCGAGCATCGGCAATTGCTCAATTACGTCGCTCAGGCCAGTCAGGCACTGGGTCTGGAGCAGTGCAAAAACATCGGCTTCAGCTCCACTGTCGCGGCAGATCTGGGCAACACGGCGTTGTTCGGGGCGTTGTTCAATGGGGCGACCCTGCACGTTGCCAGCGATGCGCAGATGCAGGACGGTGCGTTGTTCGCCGAGTACCTGCAGCAGCATCAGATCGATTGCCTGAAAATCGTCCCGTCGCACCTTGCGGCGTTGCTCGATCATCAGCAGGCAACCTTGCCGCACACGCTGGTGCTGGGCGGCGAGCCGGTTGCGCCGACGCTGATCGAACGCATTGCGCGGCTGCGCAGTGATTGCCGGGTGTTCAACCACTATGGCCCGACCGAAGCCACCGTCGGCGTGATGATTCATCCACTGACACTGGACGGCACGGCCAGCGAGTGCTCGGCGCTGAGCCACGTGCTGGGCAACAATCAGGTGTATGTGCTGGACGCTGATTTGCGTCTGGCCCCCGTCGGTGTGCTGGGCGAGTTGTACCTGGGCGGTGCGCAATTGTGCCGTGGTTATCTGAATGCCGAGGCTGATGCGCAGACGTTCGTGCAGAGTCCATTCGATCCTGCGCAGCGTCTGTATCGCAGCGGAGATCTGGCGCGTTACCGCGCTGACGGGGCGATCCAGTTGCACGGTCGGCGCGATCAGCAGGTCAAGGTGCGCGGATTCCGTATCGAACTCGCGGAGATCGAAGCCGAGCTGCTGCGCCTGCCAGCGGTTGCCGAAGCGCTGGTGCTGCCTGCCGCGTCGGCTGAACAGGGCCTGCTGGCATTTATCGTGGCGCAACCGGGGGCAACCGCGGGTCAGCTCGACACCGCACGTGCCGAACTGAGTGCACGTCTGCCCGCGGTGATGGTGCCGCAACACCTGCAACTGATCGAGCGTTTTCCACGGCTGGCCAACGGCAAGATCGATCGCAAGGCGCTGCAACAATTGGCCGCTACGGCAGCGGATGACGAAGGCGTTGCGCCGCGTGATGCACTTGAGCAATTGCTCGCCGTGCGCATGGCGCAACTGCTTGGGCTTGAACGCTTGAGCATCGAGCGCGACTTTTTCGCGGCCGGAGGCCATTCGTTGTTGGTGATCAAACTGGTGGCCGGTATTCGCAAGTTGCTGCAATGCGAAATCCATCCGGGACTGGTTTTCGATCATCCGACCGTGGCGTCGTTGGCGCTGGCGTTGCGGGCGGTGGAAAGCAGCCCGGGGCAGTTGGAAAAAATGGCTCAGGTACGACTGCGCATGGAGGCGATGAGTCCCGAGGAAAAGGCGCGTCTGACCGAGCAGGCGCGACAGTTGCAGGCCGCCAAGGCTGCGCAAACCAGCTGACACAGAAAGAAACAAAAGGCCGTCGCCCAACAGCGTCGGCCTTTTTTTTAACTTTTTGCGTTAATGATAAATAAACTCATTCCGGTTTTTTGGAGGTGCTGCGTCTTAATAGGGTATGTGGGCAAATCGTGTCAGGCAGGGCCGCCAATGCACCGGTTTGTTCAGCAGAAAATATTTCGCCGATGTCCAGCCAGATGATCGAGCCCGGGGAGGGGCAGATCGCCACGCACTGCCAGGTCGCCCGCAGGGCCAGCGACAGTGTGCGGTTCACGTGTGCAGACAGCGGCGGGCCCGTCGGCCCAATGGACTTTCACTTCTACCAATAATAGAGAGCACGATGTCAGCAATTCATGAGTTGAAACCTTTGTTCAAGGCACTCGTCATGTCCCGCGGCCTGCGTTCACGCCGAGTGTTGACGGGGCTGGGGCTGGTCTGTGTATTGCCTTTGAGCGCTCAGGTGATGGCTGAAAGCGTCAGCATCAATATCCCGGCGCAATCGTTGCCACAGGCGCTGCAGGCGTTTGGTCAGCAGACCAACCAGCAAGTGATCTATAACGCTGACGACATGGCCGGGCTCAAGAGCCACGCGGTCAGCGGCAAGATGAGCCCGCAGGCGGCCATCGCCGAATTGCTCAGGGGCACCGACGTGCGCTACAGCGTCGAGGGCAACACCCTGATGCTGGTGCGGGGCAGCAACACCCAGGGCCTGGAACTGGGCGCGACCAACATCAGCGCAAGTCAGGTCGGCGCAACGACCGAAGGCAGCAACTCCTACACCTCCAACGCAGTGACGATTGGCAAGGGCACCCACACCCTCAAGGAAATCCCCCAGTCGGTCACGGTGATGACCCGCAAGCAGATGGACGACCAGGACCTGGTCGACCTCAAGGATGCGCTGAACCAGACCACCGGTGTCGTGGGTCTGCAGGGCGTCGGCAAGGGTTTGATCATCTCCTCGCGCGGTTTCCAGATCGATGACTGGCAGTACGACGGCGTACCGATTCCACGCAACACCTATTCGCTGGGTAACTGGGCGACTCAGGATCTGGTGTTTTTCGATCGCCTGGAAATCCTGCGCGGTGCCTCCGGGTTGCTGCAAGGCACTGGCAGCCCGGGTGGCGCCATCAACCTGGTGCGCAAGCGCGGCCAGGCTGCACCGACTGTGTCCGTGACCGCCAAGGCGGGCTCCTGGGACCATTACGGTCTGCAAGTAGACGCGGGCGGCCCGCTGAACCAGGCCGGCACCATCCGCGGTCGCCTGGTGGCCGATCAGGATCAAAGCAACTCGTTCATTGATCACGACTGGAGCCGGACGCTGTCGCTGTACGGCTCGCTGGACTTCGACCTGAGCGAAGACACCACCCTGGGCCTGGCCGTCAGCCGTTCCGACGGTGATTCGCGGCCGATGATTCGTGGCCTGCCACGTTACGCTAACGGCAAGATGCCGGATGTCTCGCGCTCCACCTACACCGGTGCACGCTGGAACAGTTCCGACATCGACGTCACCACGCTTTACGCCGACCTCGAACATCGCTTCAACGAAGACTGGGCACTCAAGGTCGGTGCGGTGCGCATGACCGAGAGCAACAAGGCGAAAAACCAGCGCGTGCAAAGTGCCGGCGATGGTCTTGAACCGGATGGCAGCGGCGTGCAGTACGCCAACTTCGTGACGGATTTCGACTCGACAAAAGTCGGTATCGACATGAACCTGAATGGCAAATTCGAAGCCTTGTCGATGCAGCAGGAAGTGATGTTGGGCGGTAACTTTTCCCAGCTCGAAACGGACGATCAGCTCGCCCGTACCTTCAGCAACAGTAGCGACACGATTTTCGGCGTCAACAATGACCGTCCCGATATCAACTACGACAGCCTGATCGCTTCGGGTGGTCGCGGCACGCTGAGTAAATACGACGTACGCCAGAAAGGCCTGTATGGCACCTGGCGTGTCAAGCCGATCGACGATCTGACCTTGGTGCTCGGCTCACGTGTCAGCTGGTATGACTTCAGCTACAAATCCAAGGCGCAATCCTCGTTCGGCGGCATCACCAAGAACGACCCAAGCACCGCGACCGAAACCGGGGAAGTCACGCCTTACGCCGGTATCGTCTATGACCTGAGCCGCGAGTGGGCGGTTTACGCCAGTTACACCGACGTGTTCCAGCCACAGACCAACCGCGATGCCGGTGGCACCGTGCTCAAACCGGTGGTCGGCAGCAACTACGAAATCGGTCTCAAGGGCGAGCTGATGGACGGCCGGGTCAACACCTCCTTGGCGCTCTTCCGCTACGACCAGGAAAACCGTGCGGTCAACGATATTGCGGGTGGCTTCGAGTGCGACGGTTCGTACTGCTCGACGGCCTCGGGTAAAGTGCGCAGCCAGGGTATCGACGCCGAGATCAGCGGCGAAGTGGTGGAAAACCTGCAACTGTTTGCCGGTTACACCTACAACACCACCAAGTACCTCAAAGACCCGGACAGGGAAGGTCGCGTGTTCAGCACCTGGACGCCAAAACACATGCTGCGCATGTGGGCCAACTACCAGTTTCCGGGTGAGTGGGATCGTGTCAGCACCGGTCTGGGCTTCACCACTCAGAGCCATACGCTGGGCTATGAAGGGACCTACGATGTCGCGGGTTACACCGTATGGAACGCCCGTGTCGGTTACCAGCTGACACCGGAAGTCGATCTGGCCGTGAACGCCAACAACCTGTTCGACAAGAAGTACATTGCGGCCGGTTACAACCAGCTCGACGGCAACAACAACTTCGGTGATCCACGCAACCTGATGTTCTCCGTGAAGTGGACCCCAAAGTTCTGATGCACTGAAGGGCCTTCACCGAAGCGGCCCACACTTCTCGAAAGAGGGTGTGGGCCGTTTTTTTTGGCATGCCGCCCACAGGTTATGTTTCAAATCACGCAAACAAAAACGCAGAAGCCAGCGCTTCTGCGTTTTTTGTTTGCCAGTATGAAAGTCAGTTGTTCAGTGCCGCCTCACACGTCAGGAACACCGCTTCAAAGGACTCAAGCAACGACTCACCGTAAATCATGCTGCGGTGGGGCAGGGTGGAATGCACCGAGCCTTGCAGGCGTCCACTGACGGTGTGTTCACGCAGCACCTGTTCCGAGTGCAACACCTGCTCCAGCGTCTTGTGCGACAGCGACCACCAGCAACTGGCCTCGACCTTGAGCGTCGGCAGCGTGAACGCGTCGTAGGATTTCACCAGTCGGTCATGAATCTCGAACGCCTGGGCGTTCATGATTTCCTGTCTGATGGCGTCCAGTGTCGCCACCATTTCCTGTTCGCTGGTGGCGGCCTGTTGGCTGGCCCACTGGTAGAAAGCCTTGAGATCGGTTTGCGGATTTTCGGCGAGGAAGCGTGCCGCCGGCTCGTGCAGGTGAGCGAACATCAGGCTGAACATTTCCACCGCCGTCGCCAGTTCATTTTCGGCACTGAAGTACTCGGGATTTTCCTCTTCCAGCGGTTTGCGCGGCAGATCTGCCGGCAGCAGGCTGTCCGGCAGTGTGGTATCGACCAGACCGAGGAAGCTCACTTCACGTCCCTGACGCTCCAGTTCGGCGGCGATGTCCATGGCGATGGAGCCGCCGAGCGACCAGCCCATCAAACGATACGGGCCGTCAGCCTGTTTATCGATAATCTGTCGGGTGTAATCGGCGATCATTTGCGCCCATGTCTGGGCGTGGGCGTGTTTGTCGGCGAAGCCTGTGTGCATCACGCCGAAAGTGCGCGCGTGTTTGCTCAGGCGTTTGGCCAACGGTTGGTAGCAGAACACGATGCCGCCGCTGGGATGCAGGCAGAACAGCGGTGGGGCGCTGGCGGCCGAGGCCGAGAGTTCTACCACGCATTGGGCTTGCTGCTGGTGTTGCGTAGCAATGAATTGCGCCAGGGCTTCGACGGTGGAGTGGGCGAGCATTTGCTGCAAAGCGAGTTTGATCCCCAGGCGCGCATTGAGTGCGGCAATAAACTGGATGGCCAGAATCGAATGCCCGCCCAGTTCGAAGAAGTTGTCGTCGAGGCCGACCCGGTCAACGTGCAGGGTTTCCTGCCAGAGTTCGGCCAGCGCTTGCTCCAATGCAGTTTCCGGGGCCTTGAAGCGGGTCTCCGATTGACTGATGTCAGGCAGCGGCAACGCCTTGCGATCAAGTTTGCCTGTCGGGCTGACGGGCATGGCTTCCAGCACCAGCAGATGGCTCGGCACCATGTAGGCGGGCAGACGGCTTTTCAGTTCAGCCTTGAGGGCTGCACGCAGTTGATCGTGCTGTTCACTCGACAGATCACCGTCGCTCGGCACGATATAACCGATCAACTGCATCCCGGCCAATCCTTCGCGGGCAAGGACCAGGGCTTCGCGAACGGCCGGGATTTGCAGCAGGCAGGATTCGATTTCACCGAGTTCGATACGGAAGCCGCGAATCTTCACTTGATGATCGAGTCGGCCGACGTATTCGATGACGCCATCGGCGCGATAGCGCGCCAGATCACCGGTTCGGTACAAACGCCCGCCCTGCGTGCTGAACGGGTCAGGCATGAAGCGTTCGGCGGTCAGATCCGGGCGCTGGAAATAGCCCCGGGCCAATAGATCGCCGGCAATCACCAATTCACCGACGACGCCCACCGGGACCGGTTGGCCACCGCTGTCCAGCAGGTAAATGGCGCGTCCAGCCAAGGGGCGGCCGATCGGCATGGTTTTCGGCAGTGGCGCATGCCCGGTGACGTAGTCCTTGCAATCGAGCACCGTGGCACTGACCGTGGTTTCCGTCGGGCCATAGGTGTTGAGCAGGCGCACATGGTCAAGTCCCGCCTTGCCCCACGCCGCCACGCCTTCCGGTGGCATGGCTTCGCCGCCCACGATCACCTGGCGTAACGGGCCATAGTCACGGACACCGACAGCGGCAAAATCCCTCGCCAGCATGTTCCAGTACGTGGTGGTGAGGTCGCTGACCGTGAATTGCTTGTCGAGCAACTGCTGGTACCAGGTTTGGCTGTCCCAGATGTCCGGCCCGCGCAGTACCACCGACGCGCCGCAGATCAGCGCCGGGTAGAGCTGTTCGACAAAGGCATCGAAGTTGAACGTGGCAAATTGCAGCGAACGATCGGCGGCTGTCAGGCCGAGGAATTCCAGGGCGACTTGCGCGTGCCGGGTCAAAGCCGCCTGGGTAATCCCCACACCTTTTGGTCGACCGGTGGAACCTGAGGTGAACATCACGTACGCCAGGTTATGGCCATGGGTACGGCAGGTCGGGTTGTCGCTGTGCGCGCTATCGGCGAGGTCGAGTTCGTCGACGCACAGCACGCTCACCGCGTCTACCGAGGGCAGGCGCTGGAGCAAGGAGCGCTGGCTGAGCAGCACGCTCAAGCCGCTGTCTTCGATCATCCAGGTCAGGCGTTCCTGCGGGTATTCGGGATCGAGGGGCACGTACACACCGCCGGCCTTGAGCACCGCCAGCAGGCTGACGATCATCCGCGCCGAGCGCTCGACCGCGATGCCCACCCGCACTTCCGGGCCCACGCCATAGCCGTGCAGGGTCTGCGCCAGGCCATTGGCTACCGAGTTGAGTTGGGCATAGCTCATGCGCACGTCATCGCAAATCAGCGCGAGGGCATGCGGCGTGGCCAGTGCCTGGCGTTCAAAGAGCTGATGCACGCCTTCGCTCGGCAATGGCGCAACGGCTGGGTTCCATTGTTCGCGTTGCTGGCGGCACTCGGTGTCGCTCAGCAGCGGCAATTCGCTCAGGGCAACATCGTGATTTGCGGTGATGGCGTGCAACAGGTTCTGCCAATGCCCGGCCAACCGCTCGATGGTGGCGGGGCGGTACAGGTCGCGGCTGAATTCGATGTTGGCGTCGATGCGGTTCAGGGAATAACTGACGTCCAGCGACAGGTCGAATTTCGCCTGCCCGCTGCCGGCATCGACAAAGTCCAGGGTCAATTCGCCCAGGTTCAGCGGCACCGAGGTGCCGCCGTCCGTGCGCCAGTTGAACAGTACCTGGAACAACGGATTGATCTGCTGACTGCTTTGCAGTTGCAGGTCGTCGAAGCTCAATTCCAGGGGGTAGTCGGCATGGTCGAGCGCGGCCAGCGATTCGCGGCGCAGACGCAGCAGAAAGTCCTTGCAAGGCAGCTGCGGGTCAATCCGCACGCGATACACCTGCGTGCTGACAAAGAACCCGACCAGGTCCTGAATTTCACTGCGGTTGCGTGTGGCGTTGGGCACACCGACGGTGAAATCGTCCTGGCCACTGTAGCGGCTCAGGAGCAATTGCCAGGCACCCAACGCGACCACAAAGGGAGTCAAACCGTGCTGCTGGCAGAAGCGATTGAGTGCTTGCGCCAATGTGGCGGGCAGGCTGAAGTCGTGTTTGCCGGCCGCATGGCTATGCTGGTCATTGCGCGCAAAGTCCACCGGCAGATCCAGCGGCGGCAACGTCTGGCCCAGATAATTCTGCCAGTATTCGGCGCTGGTCTTGCAGGCCGGGCTGTGCAGATAGTCGCTACGCTGCCAATCGGCATAGTCGGCGTACTGGATGGCCGGGCGCGCCAGTGGTGCGCTCATGCCCATTGCCGCTTGCGCGTAGGCGCGGGTCAGGTCCTGCATCAGAATCGCGTTGGACCAGGCGTCCGAGGCGATATGGTGCATGTTGAGCAACAGCAAGTGCTCCGTGTCAGCGACTTGCAGCAGTGTCGCGCGCATCAGTGGCGCCTGTTTCAGGTCGAAGGGCTTGGCGGCCTCTTCGCCAATGCGCTGGGCAATCTGCTGTTCACGCGCTTCAGCGCTCAGGCCGCGCAGATCATCGAACCCCAACTGCAGCGTTGCGTGTGCATCGACCACCTGCATGGCTACGCCGTCGATCTCGACGATCGCGCTGCGCAAGACATCGTGGCGTGCGATGACTTTATTCAGCGCCATTTCCAGATGCTGTGCTTGCAGGGCGCCGCTCAGGCGTACGGCGCGTGGCAAGTTGTAAGCGGCACTGTCAGGTGTCAGCTGTTGTACGAACCACAGTCGCTGTTGCGCGAAGGAGAGGGGGGCCGGTGCCGGGTGGGGACGGGCAATGATGCCTTGGGATTGCTCGCCGGCATCTGCCATCAGCAGCGCCAGTACCTCATCATCGAGTAAGTCGTTCATCGGGCTCTCGTGGTTGGCAGCACCGTGAGCGCTGACGGCGTTGCCGACAGTCGGGTCCACGGCGATAAACATTCGGATTGAAGGCCGGCAGGACGGGTGTCCGGCCGGCTGCAAAGGTGCAATCGATCAAGCAGTCTCGAGGGGCTTTTTGTGGGTGACCACTCGGCCTCCCTCCATCCTCACCAGTTGATCGGCGACGTCGAAGTAGCGGTCATCGTGGGAGATCACGATGATGGTCTTGCCCATCTGTTTCAGCTCCGGCAGCAGCTCGGTGTAGAAAATGCGCCGGAAGGCCGGGTCCTGATCGGCAGCCCATTCGTCGAACACCAGCACCGGACGCTCTTCCAGCCAGGCGTTGATCAGCGCCAGGCGTTTGCGCTGGCCGGTGGACAGATCGGTGGTGCTGAAAACACCGTCGTTAATGCTCACCTTGTGCGCAATCTCCAGGCGTTCCAGATAGCGGCTGGTGTCGGCCGGCACTTGTTTGTCGCCCTGTACCAGTTCATCGAACAGGTAGTAGTCGGCGAAGATCGTGGTGAACAGTTGGCGATAGTCATCGCGAGCCTGGGCATCGACCACCTGGCCATTGAGCAGGACTTCCCCGCGTTGTGGCGCATAGAGTCCCAGCAACAATTTGATCAGGGTGGTTTTACCGCCGCCGTTCTCGCCGACGATAAACACGATGTCACCCTGCGCGATGTCCAGATTGACCGGCCCCAGTTCAAACGCTGCGCTGCCCTGAACCGGCGGGAAGGCGTAATGCACGTTATGCAGTTGCAACTGCTGCACGGCGGTCTTGCTCGCGGGCGTCGACTCGCGCAGGAGCAAGTGCGGTTCCGGCGAAGAAAACTGTTCGGCCAGCTCGGCGATGCGTTTGAAGGCAATGTTCGCGCGACTGACCACCGGCAACGTGGTGACCAGATATTCCAGTGGGCCTTTCATGTACAGCAGCACCAGCACGAAACCGCTGAGCACCGCTTTATCGGTACCGAGCCAGAACGATTGCAGTGCCAGGGCCAGACCGATCACCACGAAAAACAGCATCGAGCCAAAGGTTTTCGCCACCACGAACGTGTTGATCGAGCGGATGTGCGTGTTGCAGATGTAATCCGCCGTGCCCTCGATGCGCTGGCTGAACATGCGTTGGCGGCGCGGGCGATGAATACGCAGTTCCTTGGCACCCGCAGCGATTGCGCTGTAGTGCTTCTGCAGTTCGTCTTCGGCCTCGCGCGCCGCTTCGAAACCTTTGATGCCTTTGGCGCGGGCAATGTATTGGACGACGGTGCCGATCACGATCGCGATCAACAGCAGGGCAAACATCGGCAGGGACAGGTAGGCCAGGTAACCCAGGCAACCGAGGGTGACGGTGAAAGCGATCGCCAGCGGCGCGAAGGAAAACGCGAAATCACTGACGGTGTCGACATCATGGGTCAGCACCGGAATCAGGCGATGGCTGCGAAACCGTTCGATCTGCTCGATAGGCGCGAGCAGGACTTTTTCGCCGAGTGATTTACGCAGGCCGGCGATGATGTGCTGGCCGACGTGGTTGGTGCCGATGTCCGACAGAATCGAAGTCAGCAGTGCAAACGCGCAGAGGCCGGCAAATGTCAGCAGCACGCTGGCTGACGGAACTCCGGTGCCGTTCAGGGCTTTGTTGATGGTCGCCAGCAGGGCAGTGACGCTGACGCCACCGAGCATGCCGAGCAGGATCGACAGCGCCACGACGACCCGGTAAGGCTTGAGCAGGCCGAGGACTTCACTGATGGCTCCGCGCGATTTTGTGGTCATGGAGGTTTCCGCTTCTAGTGCCGCTAACGGCATCGTTTCAAGGATTGGGCTGGTTAAAAGACGAAACCCGTGGGCGGCGATTTAGCCGACCACGGGTTTATCGAGGCTGAAGCGACGAGCGAGCGGCCAGCGCCGTCGTGGCGGCTGCCGGTGCAGCTGTCCTTACAGATCGCGCGCGACGCGAAAACCAATCCAGTCGCCGCGGGTGTCGCTGTAGGTGGCATTGCGATTGCCCGAGCGCGAGAACACCGGTGCTTCACCCCAGTCGTTGCCGCGGATGCGGCGAATCTTGCAGTCACCGGTCAACCAGGCGCTGCCATCACTCGGCGCGCCGACATAGTTTTCGTTGTAGCAGTCGGCGGTCCATTCGTAGATGTTGCCGTGCATGTCGTAGACGCCGAAGGCATTGGCCGGGAACTTGCCTGCCGGAGCGGTGAAGTTGTAGCCGTCGGCGGCGCCATAGGTGTTGGCGTGTTTGGCGATGCTGTATTCCTTGCCCTCATCGAAGGGGAACGGGAAAGGCCCGGTGCTACCGGCACGGGCGGCGTATTCACGCAGCGATTCGCTGACCAGTCGATACGATTTACCGGTTTTCTTCGACAGCCAGGCTACATAGGCCTCGGCCTCGGGAAAGTCCATGCACACAGCCGGATGCTTGTCGGTGTACTGCTTTTTCGGATCGCTGCCCGCGTAGTCGGGAATACCGGCCTTGCACGCGCGGCCCGGGCGTTTGTCGCCGTCGGGCATCTGATAGCCGGTGTCGGCTAGGTAGGCGTCCCATTGCCCTTTGAGCACCTGGAAACGACTGATGGCCAAGGGTTGGGCAAAGGTCACCGGGTGCATCGGACCTTCGTCCGGCTCGCGGCCGACTTCGTCCTCCGGGGTGCCCATGGTGAAGGTGCCGGTGGGCAGCACGACCATTTCCGGGCAGTCCTTGCAGTCCTTGAAGACTTTGCCCGGTTTGAGCGGTTCGGCCGCTTGCGCCAGCCCCGGCAAGGCACAACCGAGCAATGCGGCCAGACCGAGCGCGGGCAACGCTTTCAAGGAAAAATTACGCGGTTCACTACTGTTCATCATGACTCTCGATAACAGGTTGAAAGGAAACGTGGGAACGTGGCGCCTACAGCTGTTTGGCCAGTAACGCCATCAAACGATCGATTTGCGCTTCGTCGTTGAGCAGGCCCGGTGCAGTACGAATCACCGGGCCCACGTCGCGGTTCACGGCGTCGGCGACCACGCGGTTCTGCATCAGGTACGCGGCGACTTTGTCGCTGTCCTGGCCCTTGACTCGAAAGAAGGTAAAACCGGCCGACAGTTGCGGACTCAGCGGGGTGACGAGTTCGATTTGCGGGTGTTCCAGCAGGCGCTTCTTCAGGTAGCTGTTGAGCGCGTGGATGCGCGCTTCGACCTCGGCCTTGCCCAGTTGCAGGTGCAGCTTGAAGGCTTCGTCCAGCGCCCAGCGATACTCGAAGGAGTGATAGCCACCGGGCGTCATGGTGGTGGAAAACGCTGTGGCCTCGGAGAAGGTCGGGGTGATCGGCGTCACGTATTTGACCTCCTCGAAACGGCTGCAGACGATGCCGGTGCCGCGCGGGCCAAACATCCACTTGTGGGTGCCGGCGATGAAGAAATCACAGTTCATCTGCGCGAAACTCAGGTTGTCGACGCCGAAACCGTGCACGCCGTCGACCACATAAATGATCCGCTCGGCATCGCTGCGGCCACGGTTGTGCTTGTCGACGATGGCGCCGATGTCACCGATCGGCAGCTTCACGCCGCTGCCCGAATGCACCCAGCACATGCCCAGCACACGGGTTTCCGGGCGGATGGCCGTGTCGATGGCGGCGAGGATTTCGGCTTTGGTCGCGGTCTGCGGATCCTTGAACAGACGGATCTTGCGCACCTGCGTGCCTTCACGTTCCTTGCGCAAGGCGAGGATGGTGTGGGTGGCATAGTGTTCGTGGGCGGTGGTGAGGATTTCCTGATCGGGGCGCACATGCACACCGCCGTAAATCATCGTCAGACCTTCAGTAGTGCTGCCGGTCAGGGCGATCTGTTTGGCCTTGGCTTGCAGGTATTGGCCGGCCCAGACTCGCACGTTTTCCTCGCGCTGCTCGATCACGCCGAGGTCCCAATCCATGGCCAGGCCGGGATTTTTGTCGAGGGCGGCGCGATGTCGTTCGATCGCTTCGCGCACGGGTTTCGGGTGCGAGGTGATCAGGAAGTTGGAAAAGTGCAGGTAGTCCGGATCCTGATCGAACAGTTGCTGCAACTGCGTCCATTTGTTGCGCGGTGCAGGTGCGGAGGCGGCAACCGCGGCGCTGGCAATAGTCGGCAGGCTGGCGCCCAGTGGCAACGCGGCGGCGAGCACCCCGGCCTGTTTCAGAAACTCACGGCGGTTGCTCATGGCTTGGCAGTTCCCTGTGCGCTGGCCAATGCCGGTTTCGCGGCTTTCTCGACTTCGCCCCAGACGCGCAGGAAGTTGCCACCCCAGAGTTTGCCGATGTCGGCTTCGGAGTAACCGCGCGACAGCAGTTCAGCGGTGACATTGCGGATCTCGCCGACGTTCTCGAAACCTTTGACGCCGCCGCCTTCATTGAAGTCGGAGCTGATACCGACATGGTCGATGCCGATCTTGCGCACGGCGTATTCGATGGCGTCGCCGAAATCCTTGAGGCTGGCCTTCGGTTCGTCTTCGAGGATCGCGTAGAGGCGGCTGGCGTACAGGCCGAATTTCGTTTCGGACCAGGCCGCAATGATCGGGTCGCCCGGCATCAGCGCCATCGCCAGGTTCGGCAGTGGCGGCAGGCCGAACTCCTTGCGCAGCTCGTTGAGGCGATCCTGGGTCTTCTGGGTCAGCGGGCGCAGGTACTGCGAGAACGCGACGATCTGCACCACGCCGCCGCTGTTCTTTATCAACTGCATCTCTTTGTCGCTGAGGTTGCGTGGGATGTCGACCATCGCGCGCGGCGCCGAGTGCGAGGCAATCAGCGGCGTACGGCTCAACTGTGCGACTTGCTCAAGGGCCTTGGTCGACATCTGCGATACGTCGATGATCACGCCCAGATCATTGAGGCGCTTGACCGCCTGCTTGCCCAGATCGGAGAGACCGTCGAGGGCGTCCGGTGAGTCATTGAGGAATGGCAGTGGGCGAGACGAATCCGCCCAGTCGTTGTTGCCGATGTAGCTGAAGCCGAACATGCGCATGCCACGCGCTGTCCACAGGTCCAGCAGATTCAGATCATGGCCCAGTGGATAGGCGTTGAGCATGCTGATGAAAATCGCGAACTTGCCTTCGCCGTGCAGGCGGCGCATATCGTCCGGCGTGTAGGCGATCGCGACTTGATTGGGGTAGTCGCGAACCATGCCGGAGATGATCCGGTAACGGATTTCCTGCTGGTTACGGGCTTCGTCGATGAAGCCGGCAGTCGGCTTGTGGGGGGCATCGGGGCCGTTCCACATTTCCGGCCAGCCGAAAATGGTCAGTGCCGCTCCAGACAAGCGACCGCGACTGGTTTTGGCCAGATCGAACTGGCCGGAGCCATCCTTGTCGGCTTCGTTACCGTTGGTGCCGAAGTTCTGCGTCAGGCTGACATGGCTGTCGAAAGAAAGCATGCGTTCGTGCAGTTCATCTGCCTGTTTCACAATCTTGGCGTCATAGCCAAGGTCGTCCTTGAACCAGTGCTGCCAAGCGGCAAAGCCTGCACCGGCGCTGATCGCCAGGGCTAAGGGCAGGCCGATGAATAGAGCCTTTTTCGAACGTGGTTTTGTCATTGCCATCTCAGTCGGGTTCGCCATCGAGGTGCAGGCGCAAAGCCTTTGCTATCTGGGAGGAACGAGTGGATGGCCGTGGAATTTAGGTTGCCAGGTTAAAAGATCGCAGCCTTCGGCAGCTCCTGCAGGGATATACATTCGATGCAGGAGCTGCCGAAGGCTGCGATCTTTTCAAACCCACATAAATTTACCCGCGCAACAAACGTTCTAGCTTGGATAAAGCCTGCTTCATGGCTGACACAGGTAGGGCAATGAAGATTTCTCGACGATGGTTCATGGCGGGCCTGGCGCTGACCGGCGCTGCCGTGCCGGCGGCTTATTTTGGGCATCGTGAATGGACGAAGCCGGATCCGACGATCACTCCGGGTGAAGCGTCTTTCGACGTCGCCGATCTCGCCGGACAACGTTTGGCCAGTGCCTTGCGGGGCGTCTGGGATATTCGCTTCGAAGGCCGTGACGCAGGCCTTGAAGGGCTTCCGGCCCAGGGGCTGCAAGTGTTCCTCGACATCGGCCAGAAAGGTCGTGGCGTCTGTGGTTTTCTTGATACGCCGGAGCGTTTGCGCTCCGGCGAAACACCTCGTTACCGAATTCTTGGCGATCTGGCCGGTGCCGATGCGGCGAAACTGAGTTGGCGGCTGGTGGGTGCACAAGGCCAGATCAACTATGAGCTGGAAATGATCCTCGATGAGGTCTGGGCCGATTTCGGCAACGC
The DNA here is from genome assembly GCF_032613195.1 of Pseudomonas sp. P108. Lineage (NCBI taxonomy): Bacteria > Pseudomonadati > Pseudomonadota > Gammaproteobacteria > Pseudomonadales > Pseudomonadaceae > Pseudomonas > Pseudomonas sp. P108. The sequence continues at coordinate 2,258,525 of NZ_CP126691.1, forward strand.
CGGCAAAGGCACCCTCAGCGGAAAAGCGATGCGTCTGGATCGCCCCCTGGCCTTGCCAGCAGAGGACAATGGATTTGTCGCAGTCAAGCGACTGTTTCCCGAGGCGCGTGAACGGACACCGTTGAATCCGACGCTGCTGGCCTGGTTGATTTCCCCCGAGCACCGACTGTTCCACCAGTTGTGGCATGCCACGCGGGACAAGTGGCACACCTTGCCTGAAGACAAACGTGAAGCCTTGCGCGGCATCGGCTGGCAGCCCGGACCGCGTGACAAGGAGCGCGATGCCCGTGGGCCGCGCAAGGACCGCAACGGCTCCGGTGTGGATTTCTTCTTCATGCATCGGCACATGCTCGGCACGGCGCGTTCAATGCAGGACCTGCCATCGTGGCAATACTTTCCGCTGCCACAACCGGAATTGATCCGTGATCGCCCGGGCTTCGCCCGTTACTTCGACAACCATGACGGCACGGCGCTGCCGCCCGCATGGCTGGCGGACGGTGATGACGAGTACAGCAAGTGGGTCAGCGACATCAAGACGGCCGAGACCTACGAAAGCAACTTCCAGGTCTGGGAGTCGCAATACCGTGATCCGGTGTACCTGGCCAGACTCACGCTCGGTCAGTTCGGTTCCGAGGTTGAATTGGGGCTGCACGACTGGCTGCACATGCGCTGGGCGTCGGTGCCGCGTGATCCGTCCAATGGCCAGCCAGTGCCGTTTGCCCGCGATCAGGCCGATTTCGCGCCGCGCTGGTATGGCGCGGAAAACGACTTTCTGGGCGATCCCTTTTCGTCTCACGTCAACCCGGCGTTCTGGCATTTCCATGGCTGGATCGACGATCGCATTGAGGACTGGTTCCGCGCCCACGAGCGCTTCCATCCGGGTGAAGTCACGCGCAAGGTGGTCAATGGTGTGCAGTGGTTTGCACCGGGACGCTGGAACGAAGTCGATGATCCCTGGCTAGGGCCAGTCACCCATGGTTGCAGCACCACACCGGGGTTGCAGGCGGGCAAGACGGTGGAGATGGACCCGGAGACCATGAAGCTGGCGCTGCGCATCACCTTCCTCAATGACGAGAAGAAACTCGCCGGGCTGTTCCGCCGCGTGCCGCCACGGCCGTGGTATGCGCGCAATCTGAAGGCCAAACAGACTCAGGCCTGATTACCGCTTCAGCTTCGTCGCGAGCAGGCTCGCTCCCACAGGTTGGCCGCATCCCACAAGTTGAAATGCGATCTCTTGTGGGAGCGAGCCTGCTCGCGAAAGCGCTTGGCCGGGCTGCGCGATTACAGTGCCTGCCACCCGCCGCCCAGTGCCTTGTACAAGGCAATACTCGCCTGCATTCGCGACAGCCGCAGTTGCACGTTCTGATCCTGCGCCGCATACAGCGTGCGCTGGGTTTCCAGTACGGTCAGCAAATCCTCGGCGCCGGCCTGATAACGGCTCTGGGCGATGTTGAAGGCGGTTTGCGCCTGGTTCAGCTCTTCGCTCTGCCACTGCCGTTGTTGATCAAGTCCACGGATGCTGTTGAGGGCTTTTTCGACGTCGGCGAAACCGTTGATGATGGCGCCGCGATAAGTTTCCAGCAGCTCCTCCTGACGAGCCGTCGCTTTGTCGCGTTCGGCACCCAATCGGCCATTGTTGAAGATCGGTGCGATCAGCCCGGCGGTGAGGTTGTAGAACGGACTGCGCAACAGGTCATCCGCCTGGTTGGCGCCGGAGCCGATGCTCGCGCCCAGCGTGATTTTCGGCAGCATCGCCGCTCGTGCCACTGTGACGTTCGCCTGAGCTGCCGCCAATTGGGCCTCGGCACGGGCAATATCCGGGCGCCGCGTCAGCAGTTCGCTGGGCACGCCGGCGGATATCGGCGGCCACTGCAACTGGTCGAAGGACTCGTGGCTGGCCGGCAGGTCTTGCACCGGGCGGCCGAGCAGTGCGGCCAGAGCGATCTGCGCGTCTCGGGTCTGTTGCTGGACGGTCGGCAGTTGGCGTTGCTGCGCGGCCACCAGGCTTTTTTGTTGCGCCAGCTCCAGCGCGGTGGCGGAGCCGGCGTTGTAGCGTGTCTGTACCAATTGCAGAACGTTTTGCGCGTTGGCCAGATTAAGCTCGGCAATGCGACTCTGTTCCTGCAGTGACAACACCTGCGTGTAGCTGTTGGCGACGCCACTGAGCAACGTCAGCTCGACGGTGGCGCGATCGAACTCGCTGGCTTGCAGGCTGAATTGTGCGCTGTCGCGCGATGCGCGCTTACCGCCCCAGAAGTCGATTTCGTAACTGGCGCTGAGGCCGACGTCGAAGTAGTCCACCGCCCTGTTACTGCTGTCGGCATCCAGTTGACGATAGCCCTCGCCACGCAACAGCTTCTGCCGATTGGCATTGCCGGTGCCTTGTATTTCCGGCAGCTGCGAACCGCCGGCAATCACCGTGTCGGCACGCGCCTGACGGACGCGAGCGATGGCCGCGGCCAGGTCATAACTGCCGACCTGGGCCTGTTCGATCAGTTGATTGAGTTGCGGGCTGGCGAAGCGCGTCCACCAGCGCAGGGCGTCGCGTTCGGCGCTGGTGTCGTGCGGTGATTGCCAGGCGGCCGGCGGCACGATGCCGCTGTCCGGGGGTTGTGGGGTACTGCCGCAAGCGCTGAGTATCAGGCAGACGGTCAACAGACTGAGGCGCGGTTTCATAGAGCGATCATTCACTGGTAAGGGCCGTGACCGGGTCGAGTCGGGCAGCTTTGCGGGCCGGCATGAAGCCGAAGACAACACCGGTGACCAAGGCGCAACCAAAAGCGCCGAGTACCGCCATCAATGAGAACGCCACCGCGACTTCACTGAGAATCAGCACGCCGCCAATGATCAGCGCCAGAGCGATGCCGGCGATGCCGCCGACCACCGAGAGCATCACCGCTTCAGTGAGAAACTGGCGCAGGATGTCGCGCTGGCGGGCGCCGGTGGCCATGCGGATGCCGATCTCGCGAGTGCGTTCGCGAACGGTCATGAGCATGATGTTCATCACGCCGATGCCGCCTACCAGCAGCGAGATCGCCGCAATCGAGCCGAGCATCAGCGACAGGGTGTTTTGCGTGCGCGCTTCGGCCTGGATCATCGCGGCGTTGTTGGTCAGTTCAAAATCCTTCTTGCCGTTGTGCAGGTTCAGCATCAGTTGTTCGATGGCGTGTTCGCTGTCCTTGACCTTGCGCGCGTCGGCGGCAGCGATGGCCACGTACTCTGGATTGCGCGTGCCGAACAGTCTTACGCTGGCGGCGGAGTAGGGCACGGCGATGCGGTTGTCACTGTCGGAATCGCCGGAACTGGCGCCTTTTTCCGCCAATACCCCGACCACCTGAAACGGCACGTTCTCGATCAGAATGTACTGGCCAATCGGGTTGGCAACGTCTTTGAGGAGTTTGGTCCGCACCTTGTGGCCAATCACCGCAACGGCTGCCGCGTTCTGTTCATCGGCCTCAGTGAAGTAACTGCCCTGAACCACTGGCCAGTTGAAGATCGCCAGGAAGTTGGTGTCATTGCCGCCGACGTAACTCAGGTGGTCGGCATTGCCGAAGCGCACACCGGCCTCGGCGCCATTCACCGGCATGATCCGCTGCACTTGCGGCAGGCTTGCCAGGGCATGCACATCGTCGAGGGTGATGATGCCCGGTGGCGTTCGCGGGTTGGGCGCCGAGCCGCTGAGATAAATGATGTTGGAGCCGAACGCGCCCATTTGTGCCATGACCTGGCGCTTGCTGCCTTCGCCGACCGCGAGCATGACCACCACCGAGGCCACACCGATGATGATGCCGAGCAGGGTCAGCGCGGTGCGGAAGCGGTTGATCCACATCACCCTCCACGCCGCGTGCAGGGCGTCCACCAGTTCGCCTTTCCAGGCCCCGGTGGCTTCGGCACCTTCGCTCAAGCGCTTGCGCAGATCCACCGCTTGCAGGGCGCCGGGATTGGCGCTGGTCTGGGCGTCAGGATTGTTTCTGGCGCTATCGCTGATGATCAAGCCATCGCTGATTTCGATGATGCGCTTGGCCCGCGCCGCCACTTCGCGGTCGTGGGTGATGAGAATGACAACGTGGCCCTGGCTCGCCAGTTCATCGAGCAGCGCCATGACTTCCTTGCCGCTGTGGCTGTCGAGGGCGCCGGTCGGTTCGTCGGCGAGGATGATGTGGCCGCCATTCATCAGTGCGCGGGCAATCGATACGCGTTGTTGCTGGCCTCCGGACAGTTGATGCGGGCGGTTGCCGGTGCGCGCGGCCAGACCGAGGCGGTCGAGCAGGGCGGCGGCGCGGGCATGCCGTTCGGCGGCGGGGGTGCCGGCGTAGATGGCCGGCATCTCGACGTTTTCCTGGGCCGAGCCGGACGGAATCAGGTGATAGCCCTGGAACACGAAACCGAAGGCTTCGCGCCGCAGCCAGGCGAGTTCATCGCTGTCGAGGCCGGCGACGTTTTCCCCGGCAAAACGGTATTCACCGTTTGTCGGTCGGTCGAGGCAGCCAAGAATGTTCATCAATGTTGATTTGCCGGAGCCGGACGCGCCGACAATCGCCACGAATTCGCCGGCGTGAATCGACAGGTCAATCCCGCGCAACACGTGAACTTCGGGAGCGTCACCGCCGCCGTAGGATTTGCGGATGTCCTGCAGTTCGATCAGAGGCGTTTGCATTCAACCTCCGCTGCCGTCGGCCGGGCCGATCAACAAGTGATCGCCTTCGTTCAAGCCCTCGACAATCTGCACTCTAAGACGGTCGCTGATGCCGGTGCGTACTTCGCGGGACTGAATCTCGCCATTGGCGGTGATGACCTGCGCGGTCTGCCGATTGGCCACGGCGCTGCCTTGCAGGGCGGCGACCGGTGCGGTGAGCACGTTTTTCGCCTGGTCAGCGACGAAGAACACTTGCGTGGTCATCTCTGCCATCAAGGCGTTGTCGGCGTTATCAACGTCCAGCAGCACGGTGTACAGCACCACGCGCGCGCTGCCGCTTTTACTTGAGCTGGCCGGGCTGCCACCGCCTTGACTGGTCTGGTCCAGCGGCTTGGGTGGCACCGGCAGAATTTGCCGAACGGTGCTGCTCCAGCGCCGATTACCCCCGCTGAGCGTGGTGAAGTAAGCGGTCATGCCCGGTTTGACATGGCCGATATCGGCCTCGGAAACCTCGGCCCAGACCGTCATCGGCGAAAGTTTGGCGATGCGCAGAATCAGTGGCGTCTGTTGCTGGGCATTGAGTGTCTGGCCTTCGCGGGCATCGAGTGCGACCACGGTGCCTTCCATCGGCGCATAGATGCGTGTGTAGCCGAGCTCGGCCTGATCACTGCGCAGGCTGGCCTCGGCTTGGCGGATCTGGGCGCGGAACATGTCGATACGCGCCTGGGTGGCCTTGAGTTCGGCGCGGGCTGTCTGCACGTCTTCTTCACGGGTGGCGCCGCCAGCCGCGAGGTTCTGCTGGCGCTGGTACTTCTGCTGCGCCAGTTCGTGCTGGGCCTGTTGTTCTTGCAACTGCGCCTTGAGGTTTTCGATGGAGAACTGGCTGGCGTCGAGCTTGGCCTTTTGCGTGGACGGATCGATTTCCACGAGCAATTGGCCTTGCTTGACCACGTCGCCGACTTCCACATGGATTTTGCGGATTTGCCCGGAAGCCTGGGCGCCGACGTCCACATAGCGCCTGGGCTGTAACGTGCCCAGCGCGGTGACGCTGCTTTCAATGTCGCCACGACTGACTGGCACGGTGGCGAACTTGTCCCGGCCAGGGGGCAATATCTGCCAGGCGGCTACGGCGACAACGGGAATCAGACAAAGGGCTGCGAGCAGGGCGCGTCGGGCGGGGCGGGGACGTTTCATGCAGGGTTCCGGCCAGTGAAAATCGACCCGTCATCCAGCCGGCACCGCACGCGGGCCACGACCGAACGCTGACGCAGGAGGCGACAGATACGGGGAACTGTCCTTTAAACGAGAGACGCGATGGGTAATTTAAGCGCTGCAAAACGCGGTAACAGGTATAGCGGGCAACAATTTGTCGGGCAAATCGAAACAGCGCTTTAAATCTATATGAGAATTACTATAAATTACGCATCTGAAATTGCCACCATCCTGCCATTGTCGTTTTGACCATCGCGGATCTGGCTCAAGGATCGAAACCGCACCGCAGCGGTCGGGAGTCATGTTGGAGAACTACTATCGCGAGCTGGTGTGTTTCCTTAACGCCAGGCTGGGCAACCGTCAGGTGGCCGAAGATGTGGTGCATGACGCTTATGTGCGGGTGCTGGAGCGTTCCAGCGATACGCCGATCGAACAACCGCGGGCTTTCCTTTATCGCACGGCATTGAACCTGGTCATCGATGATCATCGGCGCAACGCCTTGCGTCAGGCCGAGCCGCTTGACGTGCTGGACAGCGAAGAGCGCTATTTCACCCCGTCGCCCCATGGCACACTTGATCACGGTCAACGTCTGGCGATGCTTCAGCGCGCACTGGCAGAATTGTCACCGCTGTGTCGCGAAAGTTTTTTGCTGCGCAAGATCGAAGGTCTGTCCCATAACGAAATCGCCGAGAGCCTGGGGATTTCCAAAGCGCTGGTGGAGAAACACATCGTCAATGCGATGAAACATTGCCGGGTGCGGATCAAACAATGGGACGCCCATTGATCCTTCCTCAGTAAATTTTTTTTCACCGTCCTCGTTCCTACTCAACAGACGATCTGCTGTCCTGCTTCGGGCCGGTCAGGTCACCCAGGCTTTATCCCCACGGTTGAGGGGTTCATCCAGAGGACACTGGAAATGACACAGGCAATTGCATCGCCCATCGTTCACGACCTGATCGGCGTCGGTTTCGGCCCTTCGAACCTGGCGCTGGCCATCGCTCTGCAAGAGCGCGGCCCGATCCAGGGCGAGCTGGATGTGCTGTTCCTCGACAAGCAGGCCAACTACAGCTGGCACGGCAACACCCTGTCGACGCAAAGCGAGTTGCAGATTTCCTTCCTCAAGGATCTGGTGACCCTGCGCAATCCGACCAGCCCGTACTCGTTCGTCAACTATCTGAAGGATCACGGCCGTCTGGTCGACTTCATCAACCTCGGCACCTTCTATCCGTGCCGCATGGAGTACAACGATTACCTGCGCTGGGTCGCCGGCAAGTTCACCGCGCAGAGCCGTTACGGTGAGGAAGTGCTGACCATCGAACCGGTGCTGCACAACCATCAGGTTGAAGCGCTGCGCGTGATTTCCCGTGGCAGCGACGGCCTGCAACATGTGCGCACCACCCGTTCGGTGGTGGTCAGCGCCGGCGGCACGCCGCGTATTCCTGAGGCGTTCAAAGCGCTGAAGGGTGACACTCGCGTGTTCCACCACTCTCAGTATTTATCGCAAATGGCCAAACAGCCGTGCGTGAACAATCAGCCAATGAGCATTGCGATCATCGGTGGCGGGCAGAGTGCGGCGGAAGCCTTCATCGACCTGAATGATTCGTTCCCGTCGGTACAGGTCGACATGATCCTGCGCGGCTCGGCACTGAAGCCTGCGGACGACAGCCCGTTCGTCAACGAAGTGTTCTCGCCGGAATTCACCGACCTGGTGTTCCAGCAAAACAGCGCCGAGCGTGAGCGTCTGGTCAACGAGTACCACAACACCAACTATTCGGTGGTCGACATCGATCTGATCGAACGCATCTACGGCATTTTCTATCGCCAGAAGGTTTCCGGGATCGCCCGTCACGCATTCCGCACTCTGACCACCGTGGAAAAAGCCACCGCCACCGAAAACGGTATCGAACTGGCCGTGCGCAACAGCGCCACCGGCGAAGTCACCGTGCGCAATTACGACGCTGTTGTTCTGGCCACCGGTTACGAACGGCAGATGCACCGCAAACTGCTGGCGCCGCTGGAAGAATACCTGGGCGACTTCGAGGTTGATCGCAACTACAAACTGATCACCGACGAGCGCTGCAAGGCCGGCATCTACATGCAGGGCTTCTGCCAGGCCAGCCATGGTCTGAGCGATACGCTGCTGTCGGTGTTGCCGATTCGCGCGGACGAGATTGCCGGCTCGCTGTACGAGCATGGCAAGAACCGTGGGCATCGGTCGATGGCGGATCTGTTGTTGGCGACTGCCAGCTGAATCAGCATTGCCTGATACACCGCCTTCGCGAGCAGGCTCGCTCCCACAATGGTTCTGTGTACGCAGGACAAAATGTGGGAGCGAGCCTGCTCGCGAAGGGGCCATTAAAATCACCGCAAAATCCGAATCCTGAACCCTTCCTGAACATCCCCCCACATTCCCCGACTCACTGCCTTTTGCGGGTTTACTCTCCAATCATCGGAGCGTAAGCTTCGCGCGTTTTCATCAATAGCGGAGACCCACAGTGGGTACTTGTTCGAGTGACAGTTGTCGGCCGGTCTCGGTAACCGGCAGATTCTCGGCAAGATAACGCGCAGACTTTCTCTGTCGTTGTCTCGCCGTAAAAGCGAGCAGCGGCATCCCGTGCATGACCCGTCCTGGGCCATGTCTCGACGTCCCTCTCATCGACGCTGAACAGAGCGTGATTTCGACTTCACTGTCGAGATCGCAGCCCTATCGACACGCCTGTCTTTTCTGACCGGCGCGCCAGGCCTTGCCGTGCCGGTTTTTCCGGCGGACGAGGCGCGGCCGTACCTGCTCGACGGTTTCCCGGCTGACCATAGGGGCAACAGCCATGAAACTTACGCTCAAGGAATTCTTCGCAGGTTTTCTGCGGACCCGCCACATCGCCCGGCACTTCCGTCGCCTGGCGCTGCTGGAATCGATCAACGGCACCACGGTCAGCCGTGAAGTCCCACCCACGCTGGCCAACACCCTGGTCGATGCCGCGCAGTGCGACAGCGGTGTGTTGCTGTCTTCACTGGGCACGCATGCCGATGGCCTGACCGATTTCGAAGTCGATGCGCTGCGTGCGCAATACGGCCTCAACGAAGTCGAACACGAGCAGCCGCTGCCATGGTGGACGCACCTGTGGCACTGCTACAAAAACCCCTTCAACCTGCTGCTGACCCTGTTGGCGGTGATCTCGTGGCTGACCGAAGACCTCAAGGCAGCCGTGGTGATTTTCTCCATGGTCGTGCTGTCGACGCTGCTGCGCTTCTGGCAGGAAAGCAAATCCAACCAGGCCGCCGATGCGCTGAAAGCCATGGTCAGCAACACCGCCACGGTGATGCGCCGTGACGCGCCACGCAGCGAATTGCCGATCAAGCAATTGGTGCCGGGCGATCTGATTGTGCTTTCGGCCGGTGACATGATTCCTGCCGATTGCCGCGTGCTCAGCGCCAAGGATCTGTTCGTCAGCCAGGCGGCGATGACCGGCGAATCGATGCCGGTGGAGAAGTTTCCGCGTCAGGCTGATCGCGACACGCGTAATCCACTGGAGCTGGACAACATCCTGTTCATGGGCACCAACGTCGTCTCCGGCACCGCTGTAGCGGTGATTCTCACCACCGGCAACAGCACTTATTTCGGTGAGCTGGCCCAGCGTGTTGGCGCAACCGATCGCGCGGTCACTTCGTTCCAGCAAGGCGTCAACAAAGTCAGCTGGTTGTTGATCCGCTTCATGTTCGTGATGGCGCCGCTGGTGCTGTTCATCAACGGTTTCACCAAGGGTGACTGGACCGAAGCGCTGCTGTTCGCACTGTCGATTGCGGTCGGCCTGACCCCGGAAATGCTGCCGATGATCGTCACCTCGACGCTGGCCAAAGGCGCGGTGTTTCTGTCGCGCAAAAAAGTCATCGTCAAACGCCTCGATGCGATCCAGAACTTCGGCGCCATGGACGTGCTGTGCACCGACAAGACCGGCACGCTGACTCAGGACAAGATTTTCCTCGCGCGCAATGTCGATGTCTGGGGCGCAGATTCCGACGACGTGCTGGAGATGGCGTATCTGAACAGCTACTACCAGACCGGCCTGAAAAACCTGCTCGATGTCGCTGTACTGGAACACGTGGAAGTCCACCGCGAACTGAAAGTCGGCACAGCGTTTCGCAAGGTCGATGAGATCCCGTTCGACTTCAATCGTCGGCGCATGTCGGTGGTGGTCGAAGGGCGTGGCCAGCCACATCAACTGATCTGCAAAGGCGCCGTGGAAGAAGTCCTGGCGGTGTGCAGCCGCGTGCGTCACGGCGAGGTCGATGAAGCCTTGAGCGATGAATTGCTGACCCGGATTCGTCAGGTCACCGCAGCATTCAACGCTGAAGGCTTGCGCGTGGTGGCGGTGGCTGCCCGCTCGATGCCGGAAGGTCGAGAAGTTTATAGCCTGGCCGATGAGCAGGAACTGACGCTGATTGGTTATGTGGCGTTCCTCGATCCACCGAAGGAAAGCACCGCACCAGCGCTCAAGGCCTTGGCCGAACACGGTGTGGCAGTGAAGGTGCTGACCGGTGACAACGAACTGGTCACCGCGAAAATCTGCCGCGAAGTCGGCCTGGCGCAACAGGGCCTGTTGCTGGGCAATGACGTTGAGCGCATGAGCGATGCCGAACTGGCCGTGGCCGTAGAGACCACCAATGTGTTCGCAAAACTGACGCCGTCACACAAGGAGCGCATCGTGCGCATCCTCAAAGGCAATGGCCACGTGGTCGGCTTCATGGGCGACGGCATCAACGATGCGCCAGCGCTGCGTACCGCTGACATCGGTATTTCGGTGGACAGTGCGGTGGACATCGCCAAGGAAGCGGCCGACATCATCCTCCTCGAAAAGAGCTTGATGGTGCTGGAGGAGGGCGTGCTCGAAGGGCGTCGCACCTTCGCCAACATGCTCAAGTACATCAAGATGACTGCCAGTTCCAACTTCGGCAACGTCTTCTCGGTGCTGGTCGCCAGTGCGTTCATTCCATTCCTGCCGATGCTGCCGATGCATCTGCTGGTGCAGAACCTGCTCTACGACATTTCGCAGATTGCCATTCCGTTCGATAACGTCGACGAGGAGATGCTGAAAAAACCACAACGCTGGCAGCCCGGCGACGTCGGGCGCTTCATGCTGTTCTTCGGCCCGATCAGTTCGATCTTTGACATCACCACGTTCGCCTTGATGTGGTACGTATTCGATGCCAACACCCCGGATCACCAGACCCTGTTCCAGTCAGGCTGGTTCGTGGTCGGGTTGCTGACCCAGACGCTGATCGTGCACATGATCCGCACGCCGAAGATTCCGTTCCTGCAAAGCCGTGCCGCCATGCCGCTGCTGGTGATGACCGGGATCATCATGGCGGTCGGCATCTTCCTGCCGATGGGGCCGCTGGCGCACTACTTCAAATTGCAGGCGCTGCCGTCGCTGTACTTCGTGTTCCTGCCGGTGATTCTGCTGGCGTACATGGCGCTGACCCAGGCCGTGAAAGGTTTTTACATCCGCCGGTTCGGCTGGCAATAACAGCACGGCCAACACCGTTCCCCTGTGGGAGCGAGCCTGCTCGCGAAGGCGTTTTTTCAGCCACAGCTGTAGTGGCTGACACTCCGCTTTCGCGAGCAGGCTCGCTCCCACAGGGGGAATTTGTGTTCTCAAGGATTTCATCATGCAAGCCATCAACAACCTCAACCTCGATTCGCTGCTCGACACCCTCGTCAGCCTCAGCGCCGCGTTCATTCTCGGTGGTCTGATCGGCTTCGAGCGCCAGTACCGGCAACGCACCGCCGGCCTGCGCACCAATGTGCTGGTCGCCGTCGGTGCAGCGATTTTCGTCGACATGGCCAACCGTCTCGCCGGCGCTGAAGGCGCGGTGCGCGTGGTTGCCTACGTGGTGTCCGGCATCGGTTTTCTCGGCGCCGGGGTGATCATGCGCGAAGAAGGCAACGTGCGCGGCCTCAACACCGCCGCAACCCTGTGGACTTCGGCGGCGGTTGGCGCCTGTGCCGGGGCCGATCTGCTCGCCGAAGCCGTACTCGGCACGCTATTCATTCTGGCCGCCAACACTTTGCTGCGGCCGATCGTCAACAACATCAACCGCCAGCCGCTGGACGTGGTTTCGGCGGAAGTCACCAATATCGTCTATGTCATCGCCCGCCGCTCGCAGCAGACCGCCGTGTTCGCCTTGCTTGAAGCAGAGCTTGAGCGCAGCAACTACCCGGCCAGCGACGTCGATGTGCATGCGTTCGGCGCCGATGAAATCGAGATCGAAGCGACGCTGGCGACGACGTCGGTCGATGGTGATGAACTCGACGCACTGGTTGCGCGGATTTCCACGTCGGCGCTGGTGGTGCAGGCGTTCTGGAGTCCGAGTACCACCGAATGAACCGCGCTCGTCCGTTCAGTAGCAACGCCACATCCGGTCATGCCGGGTGTGGCTTTTTTGCTTGCTCTCAGCTGTTCTCCATTCATTTTTAAGATTCGTCCTACAGGCGTCACGGCTCCTTTTGCTTAGCCTTGTCATTCACGTGATGAGCGTGATTTTCCTGGGCTGTGAAAGACAATGTCCTACAAACGCTGGCGAATCCTTATTGCCGACGAGCAACGGGCGCTGCATGTGCGAATAAGCAAATGCCTCAACGAACTCGGCTGTCGCGGCAACGTGTCGGTGTATTCGTTTCGTGAGCTGCTGGGTGCGACGCATTACTCGTCCGATCCGTTTGAGCACTATGACCTGCTGATCATCAACGCTGAGCTGATGGCGGTCGGTGGAGTCGATCCTTTGCGTTTTTTTCAATGCAACCTGCAGATTCGTCATGCCGTTATTTACGACAAACGTCGCGGCGAGGCATGCGCAAAGGCGATATGCAGCACTGATCGACGCTATTTGACCCTGATCCGTACACCGGATCGGCAGACACTCGGCCCTTTGATCGCTGACCTGGCGACAGCACAGTGATGGGCATGACTCGGATGAGTGACCTTTTTTTTCGGATTATTCCTACAGAACCCGACACGCAGCTTGCGTAGTCTTGCCGCACCCAGAAACCGTGACCCCGGGAGATCGATCATGATCAATAAAGCCCTGCGTATCCTGATCGCAGACCCTCAGCATTTTCACCGAATGAAAATCGAGCGACTGTTCAACGGCCTCAATTATTACCGCATTGCTCCGGTGCAGAACCTTACCGAGCTGCTGACTCTGGTGGACTACGGTTGCGAGCCCTTCGATGTGGTGGTCATCAACGCCGAACTCGCTGCAGGCTCGCTGGATCTGCCGGGTTTTTTCCTCGATAACCCGCAGGTTCGTCAGGCGTTGATCTACAACGAGCAAACGGCGCCGTTGCAACTGTCCTCCGGCTTCGCTCAGGAAAATGTACAGATCAGCCATTTGTCACTGCCATCAAAACAGTCGATCGACCAGTTGATGGCGCTGGTCGACGCTCCGGCACGGGCACAGACGTTATCAGCCCCCAGGGTAAATCCGTTGGTGCAGAGCGCTGCGCATGCATAGAAAATCATTTCCTGCAACTGTCAGATCTGACAGGTGATTTGCGCGCCGTTACGTGTAACAGTCCCTGCGCAGCCACTGAGTCCGGAGCAGCCCCAATCGGTGGCCTGTTCGTCAGACTTTGCATCGGGAGTGGCCATGAAGTCAGCGCTTGTCGTCGATGATCATCCGGTGGTGCGCGCCGCCATCCGAATCGTGTTGCAAGGCGAAGGATTCAAGCGGATATACGAGGCGTCCCAAGGCAACGAGGTGGTGTCGCTTATTCGTGAGCACGCGCCGCAACTGGTGATACTCGATCTGAATTTGCCAGTACTCGATGGGCTCGACGTTCTGGAGCGGATAAGGGTCAATTATCCACGATGCCGAGTGCTGGTTTTCAGTACACACGAACCCATGTTCTATCAGGAGCGCTGTGTGCGTGCCGGGGCCATGGCCTACGTGACCAAAACCAATCAACTGGAGCAGTTGCGCAATGCCATTCAGGCGGTCGTTTCGGGACATACCTATTTTTCCGTGCTTCCGGACTACCTCAGCACGCTGAATGCCGTGCAAACCACCGAAAAACAGATGATCGATCAGCTCTCTGATCGTGAGTTGACTATTTTCGTGCAACTGGCGCGGGGCAAATCGAACAAGGCGATTGCCGAGGACATGCACCTGAGCCACAAAACCGTCAGCACCTATAAAACCCGTCTGATGAAAAAACTCGGGGTTTACTCATTGGTGCTCTTGCGCGAATTCGCCAAGCGCAATCATGTGATCTGAGCAATTGCACATGCGGCAGGGATGCTGGATTGTCTGCCTGTGGTTGAGCCTGATCGCCAGTAGTTGGGCGGGTGACGCGCCGCAGGTGCTGCAGGTACTGACCCGTACCGGCCTGGCAAACGTCCAGCTGCGGCTGGACGAGCAGGACCGCCAATGGCTGCGTCAGCGCCCGGTGCTACGCATGGGTATTTCCGGTCCGGATTACCCACCGTTCGAGATCACCCGCAATCAACAGGAACTCGAAGGGCTCACCGCCGATTATGCTGATCTGCTGGCGCAGTTGCTCGGCACACGCATTGAAGTCCGGCGCTTTGCCAACCGCGATGCGGTGATGGCGGCACTCAAGCGTGGTGACCTCGATCTGCTGGGAACCTCGAACAATTTTGAAGCCGCCGACCCGGATTTCATCCTGTCCCGCGCTTACGCCGAAGATCAGCCGATGCTGGTGACTCGCCTCGATGAAAAGCTGCCGGCAGATCTTGCCGGCAAGCGCGTGGCCATGGTCGAGGATTATTTGCCACTGGCGAATGTGCAGGGGTTTTATCCCTATGCCAGTGTGCAGCGTTACCCTTCGGCGATGGATGCGCTCGGTGCGGTGGCCTTCGGCGCGGATGATGTGTATCTGGGCGACTTCATCAGTGCCAACTACCTGATCAACACCAATTATCGCAACGACCTGCAATTGGCCGGCCCGTCGGGGCTGGACGCCAATTCGTTCGCTTTTGCCTTGTTGCGCAGCGATGTACGCCTCAAGCGCATCGTCGACAAGGTGTTGACCGCCATTCCCATGGAGCATCGCCAACGCATCGAGCAGCGCTGGAGCGTCGGCCTTGCCGAGATGGCTGAACAATCACGGGTGCAACTCAGTGCCAGTGAGCAGGCCTGGCTGGACCAGCATCCACGGGTGCGGGTCGGTGCCATCGACGATTTTGCGCCGCTGACTTTTTTTGATGCCGACGGCCGCTTCAACGGGTTGTCCGCGCAGTTGCTGAGTGTGATCAGCCAGCGCAGCGGATTGAATTTTGAAATCGTGCGCGGTGTGTCGCTTGATCGTCAGATCGAACAACTCAAGGCCGGTGAGCTGGATGTGTTGCCAGTGGTGACGCCGAGCAGCGAGCGCGAAACCGAACTGCAATTTACTCGCGCCTATCTGAACAATCCGTTTGTGCTGGTCAGTGCAATCACCGCGCAGGGGCCGCTCAACCTTGATGACCTGGCCGGTAAACGGCTGGCGATTTATCGCGGCCACCCGTTGCGCGGATATCTATTGGAACGCGTGCCGGGCATCCGTCTGATCGAAGTCAAAAGCCCTGCCGAAGGCATGGCGCTGATTGCCAAGGGGCAAGTCGACGCCACGGTGAGTTCGTTGCTGGTGGCGCGCTTTCTGATCGCCCGGCACTACCGCGAACGTCTGCGCATTACCGGCACGGTCGGCGATCAACCGGCGCGCATTGCGCTGGCGACCGCACCGCAAATGCCCGCACTGCATTCGATCCTGAACAAGGCGTTGTTGAGCATCGCCCCACAACAGATGGACGAGTTGGTTGAACGCTGGAGCCACGATGTGGTGGTGGATGACAGTTACTGGTTACAACATCGCCGCGAGATTCTCCTCGGCTTTGCCGGTGCGGCGGTCTTGCTGGCACTCGCGCTGGCCTGGATCGTTTTTCAGCGCCAGCAGATCCGCCGACGCCAGCAATGGTTGCAGCAATTGCAGGAAGCCAAGGACGCAGCAGACGATGCGAATCGGGCGAAAACCACGTTTCTGGCGACCATGAGCCATGAAATCCGTACACCGATGAATGCCTTGATCGGCATGCTCGAACTGGCCCTCAAGCGCGCAGAAGAAGGCGTGACCGATCGTCTGGCGATTCAGGTGGCGTCCAATGCCGGGCAACAATTGCTGGCGCTGATCGGCGACATTCTCGACATCGCACGGATCGAGACGGGGCACCTGTCACTCGCGCCCGAACGCGCCAACCTGCGCGAACTGGTGGCGTCAGTGTGTCGGGTGTTTGAAGGGCTGGCGCGGCAGAAGCGCTTGTTGTGGCACATCGAACTGGATCCCCGCAGCAACGTTGATGTGTTGATTGATCCGACGCGGTTCAAACAAGTGCTATCGAATCTGCTGAGCAATGCGATCAAGTTCACTGAAGAAGGCGAGGTCAGTCTGCGGCTGGTGGTGAGCGCAGCGGTGACAGAAACACTGGCCGTGAAAGTGCGGATCGAGGACAGCGGGGTCGGGATCAGCCACGACGATCGGCGGCGCTTGTTCAGCCCGTTCGTGCAGGCGAGCAATCACTCGCAGTCGGCACGCAGCGGCTCCGGGCTGGGCCTGGTCATCAGTCGCAGCCTCTGCGAAATGATGGGCGGCACGCTGCGGCTCGACAGTGCGCCGGGCGAGGGAACGCAAGTCGAAGTCAGTCTCGAACTGCCGCTGTTGGCCGCCCTCGCTCAGACCCCGGCACCCCCGCAAGCCGTCGTTGCTGCTGCGTGTTCTCTGAGTGTGCTGGTGGTGGACGATCATCCGGTGAACCGTCTGCTGCTGTGCTGGCAGTTGAGTGAACTCGGCCATCGCACGGTCGACACCGAAAACGGCGATGAAGGCCTTGAGCGCTGGCGCACGCAAGTGTTCGATGTGGTGATCACCGATTGCAATATGCCGAGGCGCAACGGTTATCAACTGGCGCAGGCCATTCGTGAAGAAGAAGCGATTGCCGGGCGCAAGCCTTGCCTGATTCTTGGCTTTACCGCCAACGCGCAGGCGGAGGAACGGACGCGCTGCCTGAAGGCTGGCATGGACGAGTGCCTGTTCAAACCGATCCGCTTGCACGATCTGGCGCAGGCATTGACGGCGGCCAGTCATTGCGACATCGCGGCGGCCTCCAGCGCGGCGCCAGCATTGGCGGAGATCGATCTGAGCACCCTGGAGCAAATGGCCGGGAATGATCGTGGCTTGATCGAGCATTTACGCAAGGAGGTGCTCAACAGCTTGCACATCGATCTGCAACGTCTGGATCTGTTGCAGCAAGAGCAGGATCGCGCGGGGCTTCGCGAACTGGCTCATCACATCAAGGGTGGGGCGCAGATGGTCGGGGCTGCGCGGGTGGTGGCGGCGTGTATCGAGCTTGAGCAGGCGTGCAGCGAAGCGCACGCGGCGACGTTGGGCATGGCAAGCGATACGTTGCGCGAGGCCATGGCCGGCCTCGCGCAACATCTGCAATCCTGAACTGGCAATATTGCTGAATCAGTCCCAGTCTGGCGCGATGCCTTTCGGGCTGGTCAGACGATGGCCGCGATCCAGCGTGGCAATCAGCGCCATGTCGGCGTCGCTCAAGGTCAGCGCCGTGGCGGCAAGGTTGCTTTGCAGGTTGGCGCGTTTGGTCGACGACGGGATCACCGCGTAGCCCGACTGCATCGCCCAGGCGAGGGTGACTTGTGCCGGGGTGGCTTGCCGGCGTTCGGCGATCTGCTGGATCAGCGGGTCTTTCAGCACTTCACCGTAGGCGAGGGTCATGTACGAAGTGATGTGGATGCCCTGGCTGCGGGCGAACTCGACGACTTTACGGTTTTGCAGGTACGGATGCAGTTCGATCTGGTTGGTCGCGATGTTTTCTGCACCGACCGCAGCAATCGCCTGCTTCATCAAATCGATGGTGAAGTTGGACACACCGATCTGCCGGGTCAGGCCCAGACGCTTGGCTTCGAGCAGGGCGCCCATGAACTCTTCCACCGGGACCTGGTTATCCGGCGACGGCCAGTGAATCAAGGTCAGGTCGAGGTAGTCGGTCTGCAATTTCTGCAGGCTGTCCTTGAGGCTGTCGATCAAGCGATCCTTGGCGAAGTTGGCGACCCAGATCTTGCTGGTGAGGAACAGCTCTTCGCGCGGGATGCCACTGGCGGCGATGGCCTGGCCGACATCGGCTTCGTTTTCGTAGATTTGCGCGGTGTCGATGACCCGGTAGCCGAGTTCGAGGGCGGTACTTACCGAATCGATGACCACCTGGCCTTGCAGACGAAACGTACCGAGACCGAAAGCGGGAACAGACATGAAAGACTCCAGAGGTTGCAGTGGGAATGGGCAGGAGTATCCGCGTCTGTATCGTTGAGAAAAACCGCTGGTGGGGCAAAGCACTGTTGACCGGAAGTCATGAATCATTTCCAGGATTTGTGTTGTCCGGGCTGGCCTCTTCGCGAGCAGGCTCGCTCCTACATTGGAATGCGTGCTCATGTGGGAGCGAGCCTGCTCGCGAAGGGCGCACCGCCGATTCAGGCAATGTCGCTGTGGGCAAACTCCTCCCCGAGAAAATCAATTAACGTCCGCACCGACGGCAACAACCCGCGTCGCGACGGAAAAATCGCATGCACCACTCCGCACTTCGGCGCCCAGCCCGGAATCAATTCCACGACGCGTCCGGCGGCAATATCCTCACGCACCACTACGCTCGGCAGATGCGCCACGCCAACCCCGGCAATCACCGCCTGACGCAAGGCAATCAAGTCATCGGTGACCATTCGTGGCGTATGGCGGATCAGCGCCGTATTGCCATTCGGCCCCAGCAACTCCCACTGATATTCCCGCTGCGCCGCGCCCCAATGCAGGCTTGGCAAACCATTGAGGTCAGCGGGCGAGGGCGGTGATGACAGGCGTTCGACAAACTGTGGGCTACCGACCACCGATTGCGTGCTGTTGCCCAACACCTTCATGACCATGTCGGTGTTTTCCAGCGGCGGAAAACGCACGCGCAGCGCGATGTCGAACCCTTCATGAATCAAGTCGACCCGGCGATTGGTGCTCTCGATGAACAACTCCACCAGCGGGTACTTGAGCATGTAACGCGTGAGCATCGGCCCGACCCAGGAGTTGAGCAGCGCCGTCGGGCAACTCAGGCGCACCAGACCCTGCGGTTCGGAGCGGTTGCGTTCAATCAGTTCGGCGGCGCTCTCGGCTTCGATGCGCATGGCCAGGCAACGCTGGTAATACGCCTGGCCGATTTCGGTCAATGAACAATGACGGCTGGTGCGGTGCAGCAGGCGCACGCCGAGGCGTTCTTCCAACTCGGCAATGCGCCGGCTGAGTTTCGATTTGGGCATGTCCAGTGCGCGCCCGGCGGCGGCGAAACCATGATTTTCGACCACTTGGGTAAAGTAATAGAGGGTGTTGAGGTCTTCCACCATCGTTCTCCAGATAGAACGCTAAGGCTGATTTTTGCAGTCTAGTGCATTAATGGTCATGGATTTAAGCTTAATCCATCGCATCACTCACCCCCATTGGAGACAACCATGAAAAACATCATCGGTATCTACACTAGCCCGCGCGGCCATTGGGTCGGCGATGGTTTCCCGGTTCGCACGCTGTTTTCCTACGACAACCTGGGCAAACACATCAGCCCGTTCCTGCTGCTCGATCACGCTGGTCCCGCCGATTTCACCCCGACCACCGAACGGCGTGGCGTTGGTCAGCATCCGCACCGTGGTTTCGAAACCGTGACTATCGTGTATGAAGGCGAAGTGCAGCACCGCGACTCGACCGGCAGTGGCGGCGTGATCGGCCCGGGCGATGTGCAATGGATGACGGCCGCTTCCGGAATCCTCCACGAGGAGTTCCATTCGGAAAACTTCGCCAAAACCGGCGGCAAACTGGAAATGGTGCAGCTGTGGGTCAACCTGCCGGCCAAGGACAAAATGGCCGCGCCGGGCTACCAGACCCTTCTCGACAGCGACATCCCGAGCATCGCGCTCAAGGACAACGCCGGCAGCCTGCGCCTGATCGCCGGTGAATTCGATGGCCACACCGGCCCGTCGCGCACCTTCACACCGATCGACGTGTGGGATCTGCGCCTCAACGCCGGCAAATTGCTGACGCTGGATCTGCATGAAGGCCGCAACACCGCGCTGGTGGTGTTGAAAGGCTCGGTGCAGGTCAACGGTGTGGAAGCGGTGCGCGAAGGGCAGTTGGCGCTGTTCGAACGTGACGGCCATCAGATAACGCTCGAAGCCAGCCAGGACGCGGTGGTGTTGCTGCTCAGCGGCGAGCCGATCGACGAACCGATCGTCGGCCATGGCCCGTTCGTGATGAACACCGAGCAGGAAATCCACCAGGCGTTCGCCGACTTCCAGTCCGGCCGCTTCGGCCAGATGCACGCTTAACGCACCACCACTCCGCTCTACACAGGACGCGTAGGCCGGTTCGCAGGCCAGGGATGGCTATTGCCTAAAGAAAAGAGGACACGCACATGAACACTGTCAATGCAGCGAACTTCGACGGCCAGAAACCGACCATCGATGCCAGCGACGCGGCCATGTTGTTGATCGACCATCAGAGCGGTCTGTTCCAGATCGTCAAAGACATGGACGTGCCGCAACTGCGCGCCAATGCCATCGCACTGGCCAAAGCCGCGACCCTGTTGAAGATGCCGGTGATCACCACCGCCTCCGTGCCGCAAGGGCCGAACGGGCCGTTGATCCCGGAGATTCACGAAGCCGCACCGCATGCGCAATACGTGGCGCGCAAGGGCGAAATCAACGCCTGGGACAATCCGCAGTTTCACGCGGCGGTCAAAGCCACCGGGAAGAAAACCCTGGTGATCGCCGGGACCCTGACCAGCGTTTGCCTGGCGTTCCCGTCCATCGCCGCTGTGCATGAGGGCTACAAGGTGTTCGCCGTGGTCGACGCGTCCGGTAATCACTCGAAACTGGCCACTGATCTGACCGTTGCCCGTTTGGCCCAGGCCGGGGTGGTGCCGATCGACATCATGGCTACGCTTTCCGAGCTGCAAGGCTCGTGGAACCGTCCCGATGCCGAGCAGTGGGCGGCCGTCTACGCCCAGGCCATGCCGCATTATCAATTGCTGATCGAGAGCTACCTCAAGGCTCAGCAAGTCGCGAACGAACACGAAGTGCTGGATTCCCAGCGCTGATCGAGTCTCCGGAGGTCGACCCTCGTCGGCCTCTACCACCCGCGAGGATTACTGCAATGACCACTCAATACAAACGTCTGGATAAGAACAACGCTGCGGTACTGCTGGTCGACCATCAGGCCGGGCTGCTGTCGCTGGTGCGCGACATCGAGCCGGACAAGTTCAAGAACAACGTGCTGGCGCTGGCCGATCTGGCCAAGTACTTCAAGCTGCCGACGATCCTCACCACCAGTTTCGAAACCGGCCCCAACGGCCCGCTGGTGCCGGAGCTGAAAGCGCTGTTTCCGGAGGCGCCGTACATCGCCCGGCCAGGCCAGATCAACGCTTGGGACAACGAGGATTTCGTCAAGGCGATCAAGGCGACTGGCAAGAAACAACTGATCATTGCCGGTGTAGTGACGGAAGTTTGCGTGGCGTTCCCGGCGCTGTCGGCATTGGAAGAGGGCTTCGATGTGTTCGTGGTGACCGATGCCTCGGGCACGTTCAACGAACTGACTCGCGAATCGGCGTGGAACCGCATGTCCAGCGCCGGTGCGCAATTGATGACCTGGTTCGGTCTGGCCTGCGAGTTGCACCGCGACTGGCGCAACGACATCGAAGGGCTGGGCACGCTGTTCTCCAACCACATCCCCGACTACCGCAACCTGATGACCAGCTACAGCACCCTGACTAACGGTAAATAACCCCGGGCCACACCGCAGTCCCCTGTGGGAGCGAGCCTGCTCGCGAAGGCGTCATGTCAGTCGATGCACCTTTGACTGATCGACCGCATTCGCGAGCAGGCTCGCTCCCACATTTCGTTTTGTGGTGTTTTGGCGCGGGCATTCATGCTCTGAAATCAATTGCTCCTACACTTGCTCAATCTGTGCGATCTTCTCGCGATTGGCCCCCGTCGGAGTTGTTTGATGCTGTCTCTGCTCACCGAACACCCGTTGTTCTGCGCGTTGATCCTGATCCTCCTCGATCTGGGCCTGTGGCGTCTGATCAGTTCCCATGGCAGTGAGTGGAAACTGCTGGTGCGGGTGCTGATTTTCACGCTGTTCAGCGTCCTGTTGTTCAACGAAGGCCTCAACCCGATGGAGCCCGCACCGTGGGCCGACAACGTGCCGCTGCATCTGGCGGCGACCGGGTTGCAGATTGGCTGGTGGCTGTTCGGTGCGCGCACCCTGACGGTGTTGATCGGCGCGGTAATGATGCAGCGGGTCGGCCACACCGGGCGGCTGCTGCAGGATTTGCTCGGCGCGGTGATTTTCCTTATCGCGATCATCGCGGCGCTGGCCTATGTGCTGGATCTGCCGGTCAAAGGCGTGCTGGCGACGTCCGGTGCGCTGGCGATCATCGTCGGTCTGGCTTTGCAGAGTACGTTGAGCGATGTGTTCTCCGGGATCGTCCTCAACACCACCAAGCCTTATCAACTGGATGACTGGATCTCGATCGACGGCACCGAAGGGCGGGTCACCGATATCGACTGGCGTGCCACGCGCCTGCAGACCAGCCAGGGCAGCATGGCGGTGATTCCCAACTCGCTGGCGGCCAAGGCCAAGATCATCAACTTCAGTCGGCCGAGCAATATGTTCGGCGTCGCGGTCAGCGTGCAGGTCAGCCCGCATGCCCGGCCCAGCTCGGTAATCGATGCGCTGGAGCGGGCCATGCAGGGCTGCCGTCAACTGCTCGACACGCCTGCACCGAGCGTCGCCCTGAAAAGCTCCGGCAGCAGTGGCGCGGAATACGAGATCAGCGGTTTCGTCGCTTCGATGGGTGAGAAGCGGGTGGTGCGCAATCAACTGTTTGACCTAGCGTATCGGCACTTGCAGGCGTCCGGGGTCAATCTGCTGTCGAGTGATGAAAGCACTGCGCCGACCAATTTGTCGCGACCACGGGCGCTGCTCGACAGTTCGCCGATCTTCTCGACCCTGCGCCAGGAAGAAAAAGACACCTTCAGTCAGAACATGAGCCTGCAAACCTTCCGTGCCGGCGAAGTCATTCTCGCGGGCGGCGAGGTCAGCGATCATCTGTTCATTATTGAGTCCGGTGTGGTGTCGGTGACTTTGAAGCGTCACGGCACGCCGTTCGAATCCGGGCGCATGGGGCCGGGCGAGGTCATCGGCGAGGCGGGGATTCTGTCCGATTCCTCGTTGCCGGCGGACTTTTCGGCGAAAACCTTTTGCGTGCTGTACCGCATTGAAAAGTCCTACCTGAAGCCATGCCTCGATGCCCGTCACGACATCAACGACGCGATGCAAGCCTTGCTCGATTATCGCCTGCACAAGGCGCAATCGCTGACCGAGGAAACACCGGTGGTCGCACCGAAAAAAGGCTTCCTGCAATGGCTGCGCAATCGCGCCTGAGCATTACCGGTCGCCGGCGAGTTTCTGTTCCAGGTGCAGACGCACCTGCGGCCACTCGTCGTCGATGATGCTGAACCGTACCGAATTGCGCTTGCGCCCGTCCGGCATGATCCGCTCATGACGGACGATGCCTTCCTGCTGTGCGCCAAGGCGCAGAATCGCATTGCGTGACTTCTGGTTATTCTCGTCGGTGGTGAACTGCACCCGCACGGAATCGAGCACGTCGAAGGCGTGACACAGCATCAGGTACTTGGCCTCGGTGTTAACGAAGGACTTCTGCCAGCGTGCCGCAATCCAGCTGCTGCCGATTTCCAGCTTGCGATTGAGCGGGTCGATCTTCCAGAAGCGCGTTGAGCCGATCACTTCGCCAGTGTCTTTCAAGACAATGACAAACGGCATGACCGTGCCAGCGTCACGGCCATCGAGGGCTTTTTTCAGGTAGCTGTCGACGGTGCTGGCCGACGGCACGACCGTGACGGTGAGGTTCCACAACTCGCCGTCGGCGGCAGCGTGGAGCAGGGCGGCGGCATCTGAATACTGAAGCGGGCGCAAGAGGATGCGCTGACCTTGCAGCGTGGTTGACATGGGATTGCGGTCTCGGCAGTGCGGGCGAATGGCGAGCGCCTATTACGCCGCAGCGGGTGGATCCGATGCAACCGTGGCGATGTTCACGAGGTCACAATTTTCACAGCCCATGGGCAGGAGCCTCAGCCGATGAAAAACCTGCGGATCGCCACCTACAACGTCAACGGCCTGCGCGCGCGGTTGCCGAATCTGCTGGATTGGCTCAAACGCGAGCAACCGGACATCGCCTGCCTGCAAGAACTCAAATCCCTCGACAGCGCATTTCCTGCGGCGGAACTGGAATCTGCGGGGTATGGCGCAATCTGGCAGGGCCAGGCCTCGTGGAACGGCGTGGCAATTCTCGCCCGCGATGCGCAGCCGCTAGAAAGTCGACGCGGCTTGCCGGGAGATCCCGCTGACAAGCACAGCCGTTATCTGGAAGCAGCGGTGCACGGCGTTCTGGTCGGGTGCCTGTACCTGCCCAACGGCAACCCGCAGCCCGGACCGAAATTCGATTACAAACTGGCCTGGTTCGAACGACTGATCAGCTATGCGAAAGACCTGCAAAGCAGCGATCACCCGGTGGTGCTGGCCGGTGATTACAACGTCGTGCCCACCGACATGGACATCTACAACACCCGCTCCTGGCTCAAGGATGCGCTGCTGCAACCTGAGAGTCGCGAGTGTTATCAGCGCTTGCTCGATCAAGGCTGGACCGATTCGCTGCGGCATCTGTATCCCGAGGATCGCCTCTATACGTTTTGGGACTACTTTCGCCAGCACTGGCAAACCAACTCCGGACTGCGCATCGATCATCTGCTGCTCAACCCGGCGCTGAGTCCCTATTTGCACGAGGCCGGCGTAGACGCCTGGGTGCGCAACGAACCGCACGCCAGTGACCATGCGCCAACGTGGATTCGTATCGGTTCACGCAAGAAACGCTAGCGGGCGATTGGCGAAATCAATTGTCGAAAACAGTGCCCGATCCCGTATACATGGCGACCATCAACGCAGTGACCTGCGGCCCCATGCATAAGGATCGAGCAATGAGTGAGCCACGCCTGACGAATCTGAAGCTGTACCTGCAACGCCTCGGTTTCGAAACGCCACCAGCACCGACACTCGAGACCTTGCGCCTTCTGCAATTGCGCCACACCGGCGTGTTTCCATTCGAGAACCTGGCGACGATTACCGGTGCTCCGGTGTTGATCGATCTGCCGTCCATCGAAGAAAAAATCCTCGTCGGTGGCCGTGGTGGTTACTGCTACGAACTCAACAACCTGTTCTTTGCCTTGTTGCTTGAACTGGGCTTCGACGTACGCGCTATCAGCGGGCGCGTGGTGATGAATCAGCCGGAAGGCAGCTGGACGGCGCGCACGCACCGCTTGAGTCTGGTGACCATCGACGATGTGCGCTACATCACCGATGTCGGTTTTGGTGGCATGGTGCCGACTGCACCGCTGCTGCTCGACACCGAAGCGGAGCAACCAACGCCACACGAACCTTATCGCATTGAAAAACAGGCCGACGGCTACATGCTGCGTGCCAACGTGGCGGGGGAATGGCGGCCGATGTACCTGTTCGACCTGCAACGCCAGGAAGACATCGATTACACCGTCGGCAATTGGTATGTCTCGACTCACCCTGAGTCACCGTTCAGCCAGCGTCTGATGGTGGCGCGCACCGGGGAGGGCTGGCGCAAGACGCTGAACAACGGCAGTTTCGCTGTTCACCGCATGGGCGCCGAGAGCGAGCGGCGTGAGGTCGCGGACGTCGAGGATCTACTCGATCTGCTTGAGGCTGAGTTCGGGATACGTGTCGCGCGCCCAGAGTTGTCAAGGCCGGTGCTCGGACACCTTATCCAGCCTGGTCAGGGATCCTCAGCGTAAGCATCGACCTGGATCGTGAAGCGATTGATCTTCGCCCACGACTCCCGTTGCCTGACCTCTGTTTCCTCTGAGCCAATGCTGATCAGGTAGTTGATGCCTGTTGCTGGATCTCTGAATCCATTTTGGGTCGAGTCCCAGACACAACAGGCGCGCGTGATCGGCGAAATCCCGAAGTGCTGTTCAAGGTACTGTTCGGCTTTCGAAGCATTGGCCCCGGATACTTCATAGCTGGCGGAAAATGGCTGGCCCATGCGATCAAGCGCCTGTGTGCAGCCTTTGAATTCAACAAACGATGGCTTGTCTGCGAGCTTCGACAGAAAGTCATCACAGCCAAAGTCGGCACTGGCACTGGCACTGCTGGCAATGACCAGCAACAGCGCGGGTATCAATCGGATAAGTAGCAACCGTTTCAATTATTTCTCCACCAGCAATTCACCGACATATTTCCCGCCTTCACCTTTGACTCGCCGGTAGATCAGGTAGTCGTAGATGTCGTTCCATTTGATCAACTCATAAAAGGTGACACAGCCGTCGGACAAATGACCGACGTGGATGTAACGGCTGCTGTTGCCTTTTGTGCCTTGCAGTTCGATTGGAAACCAGACGTCGGTGCAATGCAGATTACCTTGTACCTTGTAGCCATCCGTGGAGATATTTCCGTGGGAGCGGTCAGGCGCCATGATCCGGTGGCGTCCGGGTGGGATCGGGGTAAATTCGCCGCCCCACTGGCTGTTCAGCGTCACCTTCGCCGTTTTGCCATTGAAGCTGACCTGTGCCCATTGCTGCAGCAGTTTGCCTTTGAACTCCGAGACCGCATGGGTCGGTGCACCGGTGTACTTGACCTTGACGGTGGCCGGCGCCGTTGGCGGGGTATCCATCAGGTACTTCAAGGCATTTTCGGTTTTCAGGCTGGCCGTCTGCCCGACGAACTCCGAATTGCCATCTGCAATCCTGAAGTAGGTTCGACCACCGGACTCCTTGGTGAAGGTCACTTTAGTGTATTCGCAGAGGGCGACAAGTGTGCCCTTAGGCTCGAGTTTGACACTCAGCCAACCGTTTTCGTCGGCTCGTTTGGTGTATTTGGTGACAACGACCGCCGGATGCGTACTGCCACCCTGTCGGTTCGAGGGAGCCTGGTTATTGTTGAGGATTGCCTGCGCCATGCTGGTTACAGCTCCTTTCAGGTGAATTCAGCCGCTGGTTTTTTTCTGCTCAGGCTAGGTCGTCAGGCTCCAGATGCAGCATTTCGCTCGCGCGGGTCGACACTCTTTGAGTCAGTCCGCGCTCATTGGTGACACCGCGGATTACCTTGCCCGACGCGGTGGTGATCTTGTAAGCGAAGTCGGGTACGGGCTCGCCATCGGCGTCCAGCAACGTGAACTGTTCGTCGAAACCCAAGTTGATCGGCGGAACGGGGCTGATCGCTGCGCCACCGCCGCTCTGGCCAATGATGACGGTGCCGGAACCGCCGACGATAACGTCGCCGTGGCTGCCCAGGCTGCCTTGCGTGGCGGCGTTTTTACCATTGATGAAAACGGTCGCGGAAATGTTGCCGCTGATAGTGCTGCCGCAAGAGGCTGGATCGCCAAGGCGCGCGGCAGGCAAACCATCGAAAAATACGTCGGGAGAGCCGGCAACTATTTTCTGCGCCGCATGGGCAGGGCATGTTGTGGCGTCTGTGGCGCGTGCAGCGGGTTTTCCACTCATGGTGACTTCCTTTTCTTGCCCGGCAGGGGCATCCGTTGATCCGTACGGCATGGCTTCTGATCGTGCCACGTGATGAGGGGGGTACTCAAGTCATCAGGGCGTTTGAGTGACGAGTAACCTGCCTCTGATATTTTGTATACAAAACCATGGACACTTGTCGCGAGTTTTGAATACAGTGTGCGCATAACAAAAACCAGGGAACCCCCCACCATGAAAACGCCCCATGTTTCACACCAACGGCCCGAGGACGAAAATCTCGGGGTCGGCGCGAATATGGCTTACGGCCTGCAACATGTTCTGACCATGTACGGCGGTATCGTTGCGGTGCCACTGATCATCGGCCAGGCGGCCGGCCTGTCGCCGGCAGACATAGGTTTGTTGATTGCTGCTTCATTGTTTGCGGGGGGGCTGGCGACACTGCTGCAAACCCTGGGTCTACCGTTTTTTGGCTGTCAATTGCCGCTGGTGCAGGGCGTGTCGTTCTCCGGCGTGGCGACCATGGTCGCGATCGTCAGCAGTGGTGGGGAGGGCGGCTTTCAATCTGTGCTCGGCGCGGTGATAGCGGCGTCGTTGATTGGCTTACTGATCACGCCGGTGTTCTCGCGAATCACCAAGTTCTTCCCGCCCTTGGTCACCGGTATCGTGATCACCACCATCGGCTTGACGCTGATGCCAGTGGCCGCACGCTGGGCGATGGGCGGCAACAGCCATGCGCCGGACTTCGGCAGCATGCAGAACATCGGTCTGGCGGCGGTCACGCTGGTATTGGTGCTGCTGCTGAGCAAGGTCGGGAGCTCGACCATCTCGCGTCTGTCGATCCTGCTGGCCATGGTGATCGGCACGGTGCTGGCGGTGTTCCTCGGCATGGCGGACTTCTCCAACGTCACCACCGGCCCGATGTTCGGCTTCCCGACGCCGTTCCATTTCGGTATGCCAACCTTCCACTTCGCCGCGATCCTGTCGATGTGCATCGTGGTCATGGTGACGCTGGTAGAAACGTCGGCAGACATTCTGGCGGTCGGTGAAATCATCGGCACCAAGGTCGATTCCAAGCGCCTGGGCAACGGTCTGCGGGCGGACATGCTGTCGAGCATGTTTGCGCCGATCTTCGGCTCGTTCACCCAGAGCGCTTTCGCCCAGAACGTCGGGCTGGTGGCGGTCACCGGGATCAAGAGCCGTTACGTGGTCGCTACGGGCGGTATCTTCCTGGTGATCCTTGGCCTGCTGCCGTTCATGGGCCGGGTCATCGCGGCTGTGCCGACTTCGGTGCTCGGTGGTGCCGGTATCGTGCTGTTCGGTACCGTGGCGGCAAGCGGCATCCGTACGCTGTCGAAAGTTGATTACCGCAACAACGTCAACCTGATCATCGTCGCTACTTCGATCGGCTTCGGCATGATCCCGATTGCTGCGCCGAACTTCTACGATCATTTCCCGAGCTGGTTCGCGACCATTTTCCACTCGGGCATCAGCTCGTCGGCGATCATGGCGATCCTGCTCAACCTGGCGTTCAACCACTTCACCGCCGGTAACTCGGATCAACAGTCGGTATTTGCCGCAGCGGAAGAGCGCACCCTGCGTTATCGCGATCTGGCGGCGCTGCGTGAAGGTGATTACTTCAGCGACGGCAAGCTGCATGACTGCGACGGCAAGGAAGTGCCGGTGATCGAGCCGGATGATCACGATCATGGGCAAGGTGCGCCGAAAGCGCAGGTGAAAAGCAGCGAGCATGTCTGACGGCTGACTCTAAATAAAAAGGGCCGATCTGTTACACACAGATCGGCCCTTTTTCATTTCAAGATCAAAAGATCGCAGCCTTCGGCAGCTCCTACACAGATCTCATACTCCGCCGATTCTGCGGATGAACGCTGAATCTGTAGGAGCTGCCGAAGGCTGCGATCTTCTGATCTTTTCCATCGCCCACAAAAAAGCCCCTGAATCTTTCGATTCAGGGGCTTTGCTATTTGGCTCCACAACCTGGACTCGAACCAGGGACCCAATGATTAACAGTCATTTGCTCTACCAACTGAGCTATTGCGGAATTGGTGCGTATGTTACTGATTCAAAAAGAGAAGTCAAGCACCGGTTGCAAAAATGAGTGAATTTTCGGGATGGATGGTGGTTTGTCAGCGATTGGCGGTTACCAGAACCGTAGCAGAGGTCTACCATGGCCGCCCGGAAGTGGTCACACGCGCTGCCGGCCATTCGCCGCAAAGGTACGTGCCATGAAGCAGTCAATCCGCAACAACGAGGTGTTCGCATGAGCATCGCGCAAATCAGCTTGCCCAAAGGCGTCGGCCCCCACGCCGAAAAACTCTTGGATGCAATCACCCAGGCCAGTACCGCCGAGGAATTGAACCGCGCGGGCGGTAAGGCTGAAGGTTTTGTCCTGGGTCTTGAAAGCACCAAGGCGATCAAAAGCCAGATCGCCGAATCGCTGTACGTCGTCTATGACGATGCCGCGACTCAGCGCGCGACTGAACTGGCTTAACTGCCGAAGGTGATAGTGCCCAGCATCAGTTTGGCGTAGGCCGCAGTGGCTGCCAGTTGCACCAGCCACAGCGCCAGGCCACCCAGAAACACCCCGGCGGCGACTTGCAGCACCAGGCTTTTTTCGCGTTTGGCCGAGGCGCGGGGGATGAAATCATCCAGGTCGTCACGGTCGGCGCGCAGGTTGTCGTTTTTCATATGGGGTCTCTTCAGAAATCTCGGGTGTACACAAAACCTGTAGGCCTTCGCCTGCTCGCGATAGCGTCGTGTCAGCCGAAGCTTCATTACCTGACACGCCGCTATCGCGAGCAGGCTCACTTCTACAGTTTGGATTTGTGTGCAGTCTAGAGGTTATGGGCGCTGTTCATCAGGCAAATAAAAACGGGAAGCCCAAAGGCTTCCCGTTTTTCATCACGCGGCGAAATCAGATGACCTGAACAATCGCATCCGTCACAGCCTTGATGTTGCTCTGGTTCAGCGCTGCTACACAGATACGGCCGGTATCCAGTGCGTAAATGCCGAACTCGTTACGCAGGCGATGCACTTGTTCAGTGGTCAGGCCCGAGTAAGAGAACATGCCGCGCTGACGACCAACGAAGCTGAAATCGCGGCCCGGTGCTTTCTCGGCCAGCAGGGCAACCATCTGCTCACGCATGCCGCGAATGCGCAGACGCATTTCAGCTAGTTCCGCTTCCCACTGCGCACGCAGTTCCGGGCTGTTCAACACCGCAGCAACGATGCTTGCACCGTGGGTCGGCGGGTTGGAGTAGTTGGTACGGATCACGCGTTTGACCTGCGACAGCACGCGCGCGCTTTCTTCTTTCGATTCGCTGATGATCGACAGCGCACCCACGCGCTCGCCGTACAGCGAGAACGACTTGGAGAACGAGCTCGAGACGAAGAAAGTCAGACCGGATTCAGCGAACAGGCGCACGGCAGCGGCGTCTTCGTCGATACCGTCGCCAAAACCTTGATAGGCCATGTCGAGGAACGGCACGTGACCTTTGGCTTTAACCACTTCCAGCACGTTGTTCCAGTCCGCCGGGGTCAGGTCGACGCCGGTCGGGTTGTGGCAGCACGCATGGAGGATAACGATCGAGCCGTTCGGCAGGGCGTTGAGGTCTTCGAGCATGCCGGCACGGTTAACGTCGTGGGTGGCAGCGTCGTAGTAACGGTAGTTCTGCACCGGGAAACCGGCGGTTTCGAACAGCGCGCGGTGGTTTTCCCAGCTCGGGTCGCTGATCGCCACAACGGCGTTCGGCAGCAGTTGCTTGAGGAAGTCGGCACCGATTTTCAGGGCGCCGGTCCCGCCGACGGCCTGAGTGGTGATGACGCGACCGGCGCTGATCAGCGGCGAGTCGTTGCCGAACAGCAGCTTTTGCACGGCCTGGTCGTAGGCAGCGATGCCATCGATCGGCAGGTAACCGCGCGAAGCGTGTTGAGCGACGCGAATCGTCTCGGCTTCGATCACGGCGCGCAGAAGTGGAATTCGCCCCTCTTCGTTGCAGTAAACACCCACGCCCAGGTTGACCTTGGTGGTCCGGGTATCGGCGTTGAATGCTTCGTTGAGGCCCAGGATTGGATCGCGGGGTGCCATTTCGACAGCGGAGAACAGGCTCATTATTGCGGCGGCTCTGAATGGAGAATGGAGGGACGTGTCGCGCTCCAGCCGGATGCACTAGAGCGGTGCACAAACGGGGAGCTAGTATAGAGGCCATTACGGAACAATGGCGACAGGCGATTCGGCTTTTAGGGTAAGTTTTTCCGATTATTTCTTGACCGTTAGTCGACTGCTCGTGTCAGAGTCTTTAGCGGATGTAGGACGTTTGCCTTGAAAGAGCGGGCAATCGCCACCACATTGAGCACAATCCAGGTTTTTTCTTGCGCGACACCGGTCGTTTGCGGTCGTCCCCGTGGTGCTCCGCTTTGCTCGGAATGCCGCGATCCCAGAGGTGTATATGTCCGAATTCCAGCTCGTCACCCGCTTCGAGCCCGCCGGCGATCAACCGGAGGCCATCCGCCAATTGGTGGAGGGCATCGAGGCCGGGCTGGCGCACCAGACGCTGCTCGGTGTGACCGGCTCAGGCAAGACCTTCAGCATCGCCAATGTCATCTCGCAGATTCAGCGTCCGACCCTGGTGCTGGCGCCGAACAAGACCCTCGCTGCGCAGTTGTACGGCGAGTTCAAGGCGTTTTTCCCGAACAACGCCGTCGAATACTTCGTTTCCTACTACGACTACTACCAGCCCGAAGCCTATGTGCCGTCGTCCGACACCTTCATCGAGAAGGATGCATCGATCAACGACCACATCGAGCAGATGCGTCTGTCGGCGACCAAGGCGCTGCTCGAGCGCAAGGACGCGATCATCGTCACCACGGTGTCGTGCATCTACGGTCTCGGTAGCCCGGAAACCTATTTGAAGATGGTCTTGCACGTTGATCGCGGCGACAAACTCGACCAGCGCGCATTGCTGCGGCGTCTGGCCGACTTGCAGTACACCCGCAATGACATGGATTTTGCCCGCGCGACCTTCCGTGTACGCGGCGATGTCATCGACATTTACCCGGCGGAATCCGATCTGGAAGCGATCCGCATCGAGCTGTTCGATGACGAGGTCGAGAGCATTTCCGCGTTCGACCCGCTGACCGGCGAAGTCATCCGCAAGATGCCGCGCTTCACCTTTTACCCGAAGAGCCACTATGTGACGCCACGGGAAACCCTGCTCGACGCCATCGAACACATCAAGGTCGAACTGCAGGAACGCCTCGAATACCTGCGCAGCAACAACAAACTGGTCGAAGCCCAGCGGCTGGAGCAGCGCACCCGTTTTGATCTGGAAATGATCCTCGAGCTGGGTTACTGCAATGGTATCGAAAACTACTCGCGCTATCTGTCCGGACGTCCGGCTGGTGCCGCGCCGCCAACCCTTTACGATTACCTGCCGGCCGATGCCTTGCTGGTGATCGACGAGTCCCACGTCAGCGTGCCGCAGGTCGGCGCGATGTATAAGGGCGACCGCTCGCGTAAGGAAACCCTCGTCGAATACGGCTTCCGTCTGCCGTCGGCGCTGGACAACCGGCCGATGCGTTTTGACGAGTGGGAAGGGGTCAGCCCGCAGACTATTTTTGTCTCGGCGACGCCAGGCAACTACGAAGCCGAGCACGCCGGGCGCGTGGTCGAGCAAGTGGTGCGGCCGACCGGTCTGGTCGACCCGCAGGTAGAAGTGCGTCCGGCGCTGACTCAGGTCGACGATCTGCTCTCGGAAATCAGCAAGCGTGTCGCGGTCGAAGAACGGGTGCTGGTCACCACGCTGACCAAGCGCATGGCCGAAGACCTCACCGATTACCTCGCCGACCACGGCGTGCGCGTGCGTTATCTGCACTCGGACATCGACACCGTCGAGCGGGTCGAGATCATCCGCGACCTGCGCCTCGGTACATTCGATGTGCTGGTGGGGATCAACTTGCTGCGTGAAGGTCTGGACATGCCGGAAGTGTCGCTGGTGGCGATTCTTGATGCGGACAAGGAAGGCTTCCTGCGTTCCGAGCGCTCGCTGATCCAGACCATCGGCCGGGCGGCGCGTAACCTCAATGGTCGGGCGATTCTCTACGCTGACCGCATGACCGGTTCGATGGAGCGAGCGATTGGCGAGACCGAGCGTCGTCGCGACAAGCAGATCGCCTTCAACCTGGAAAACGGCATCACCCCGCGCGGTGTGATCAAGGATGTCGCCGACATCATGGAAGGCGCCACTGTGCCGGGCTCGCGCAGCAAGAAGCGCAAAGGCATGGCCAAAGCGGCCGAAGAGAACGCCAAGTACGAAGCCGAACTGCGCTCGCCGAGCGAGATCACCAAGCGTATTCGTGCGCTGGAAGAGAAGATGTATCAGCTGGCGCGGGATCTGGAATTTGAAGCGGCGGCGCAGATGCGCGACGAGATTGCCAAGCTGCGTGAACGGCTTTTGGCTGTGTAAGGAGGATCGTTCCCACGCTCTGCGTGGGAATGCAGCCCCGGACGCTCCGCGTCCGCTGTGACGCAGAGCGTCACCGGAGTCATTCCCACGCGGAGCATGGGAACGATCAGTTGCAGTTAGTGGGACTCCCCAGCCTTCAATCCTTGTGGCAATTTTTTGGTCAACAAAACCGCCAGCATGCTGATCCCCAACGCAATCCCGACAAAGTGAAACGCATCGTTGTAAGCCATGATCGCCGCCTGCTGATGGACGATCTCGCTCAACTTGCCCAACGCCGCCGCGTCACTGCCAAACCGATCGGTCATCGACGCCAGTCGCTCGGCCACTTGCGGATTGGTCGGCACCACCGCTTCACGCAGATAATCGAAGTAAGTCTTGGTGCGCGCGTCCAGCAGCGTCGCCAGCAGAGCAATGCCAATCGCACCGCCGAGGTTACGCAGAATATTGAACAGACTCGACGCCGACCCCGCATCCTGCGGCAGGATGTACGCCGTGGCGATCAGCGAAATGGTCACCATGATCAACGGCTGGCCCAGTGCGCGGATGATCTGGATCTGATTGAACTGCGGCCCGGCAAAATCCGGGTTGAGCACCCCCGACGAAAAACTCGCCAGACCAAACAAACCAAACCCCAGCGTGCACAGCCATTTCGGCGAAACAAACTTCATCAGCTTCGGCACCAGCGGAATCAGAAACAGCTGCGGCACGCCCATCCACATGATCACTTCGCCGATCTGCAGGGCGTTGTAGTTCTGAATCTGCGCCAAATACAGCGGCAACAAATAGATCGAACCGTACAGTCCGACACCCATGCCCAGGCTGGAAATACTCGATAAACCAAAGTTGCGATTGCGCAGGATTCCCAAGTTGATCAGTGGATTCGGTTTGGAGATCTGCACGATGACAAAGGTGATCAGACTCACCAGCGCAATGCTGCCCAGCGTCACAATCAGGCTCGATTCCAGCCAGTCCTTGCGATGACCCTCTTCAAGAAACACCTGCAAGCACCCGAGGCCGATGCCCAGCGTGAGGATGCCGGTGTAGTCGGTGCTTTTCAGTAATTCCCAGTGCGCTTCTTTCTTTTCCAGTCCGTACATCAACCCGGCGATCATGATCAGGCCCGGCGGAATGTTGATATAGAAGATGTATTCCCAACCCCAGTTTTCCGTGAGCCAGCCGCCCAGCGTCGGGCCGATGGACGGCGCGAAGGTCGCGGTCATGGCGAACATCGCCATGCCTTTGGCGCGGTGGTGTTCGGGGAGTTTGATCAGGGTCAGGGTGAACGCCAGCGGGATCAGCGCGCCGCCGGTGAAACCCTGCATGGCGCGGAAGACGATCATGCTCTCCAGGCTCCAGGCCATCGAGCACAGCAGCGATGACAGCAGAAAGCCCAGCGACACCCACACCGCCAGACGGCGCGCCGACAGCAGCTGCACCAGCCACGCGGTCAGCGGGATCATGATGATTTCCGCGACCAGATACGAGGTGGAAATCCACGAGCCTTCTTCCAGCGTCGCCGACAGTGCGCCCTGAATATCTTTCAGCGACGAGTTGGTGATCTGAATGTCGAGCACCGCCATAAAGGCGCCGAGCATCACGCTCATCACCGCAATCCAGTCGCGCCGGGTCGGCTCGCCGACCGGGCGGATCAGCGAATCACCGGCCATTTTCCGGGGCGTCTTTGATGTTCACGGTGGCGGTGACGGACATGCCCGGACGGATCTTGCCGTGCAGCGGGTTGTCGGCCTTGAAAGTCAGTTTCACCGGAATCCGCTGTACGACTTTGGTGAAGTTACCGGTGGCGTTGTCCGGCGGCAGCAGGCTGAACTGCGCGCCGGACGCGGCGAACAGACTATCGACCCGCGCTTCGATCGGCGTATCGCCATAGGCATCGAAGGTCAGCTCGGCTTTTTGGCCGGGTTGCATATGACCGATCTGGGTTTCCTTGAAGTTGGCCTGCACCCAGATGTCTTCGTCCGGGACGATCGACAGCAGATAAGCGCCGGCCTGCACCACTTGACCATTGCGCGCGGCGCGCTGGCCGACAAGACCGCTGATCGGCGCGTGGATTTCGCTGCGGGTCAGGTTGAGTTCGGCTTGCGCGAGATCGGCGCGGGCGTTGGCAATCTGTGCGTCGAGGCGTTTGATTTCCGCGTTCAGGGCGTTGACCTGTTGGCGCTGGCCTTGCGCATCAGCCTGCGCCTTGGCCACTTGCGAGCGAGCAATGTGGGCGTCGGCGGAGAGGGTGGTCACCCGTTCTTCGGAAACATAGCCGGGTTTGCGCAGGGTTTCGGCACGCGACAAATCCATCTGCGAGCGGCCGAGGGTGGCTTGGGTGGTTGCCACTTGCGCATCACTGGAAGCAATCAGACTGGCTTGCTGAGTCAATTTGCTTTGCGCTTGCAGGCGTTCCGCTTCGCGGGTGGCGAGGGCGGCATTGGCGCGATCGATGGCCAGGCGGAAATCATTGGGTTCGAGGCGCACCAGCAACTGGCCTTTTTCGACGTGCTGATTGTCCTGTACCAGCACTTCGTCGATGCGCGCGCTCAACTGGCTCGACACACGGGTGATTTCGCCCTGGACATAAGCGTTGTCGGTGCTTTCATAGAAGCGTCCCTTGAAAAACCAATGGGCGAAAAAGCCCCCGGCGATCAGCAGGACGAGCAGCAGGAAAATCAACAGGCGACGCTTGAGTTGGGCAGGCATGGGCAAACTGTAGTCAGGAATTGTAAGGAAAGTTATCAGCAGGCGAATCTGGCATACAGCCGATAAACGGTAAATGCCATCCGCTGATATTTGCCCATTCACCACGACTTACCGGCGTTCCAGAGGCAAACTTGGCTTAAATGCCCTGCCTGCTGGAGCGGGGCGGGTGTCGCCTGTTACCATTCGCCGCTTGATTGTTTTGCTTTTCATTCTTTTCGAGACATGCCATGACCACCGTCCGCACTCGCATCGCGCCATCGCCTACCGGGGATCCCCATGTAGGTACCGCTTACATCGCATTATTCAACTACTGCTTTGCCAAGCAGCATGGCGGTGAGTTCATCCTGCGGATCGAAGACACCGACCAGTTGCGTTCGACCCGCGAGTCCGAACAGCAGATCTTCGACGCCCTGCGCTGGCTGGGTATCGACTGGAGCGAAGGCCCGGACGTCGGCGGCCCGCACGGCCCGTATCGCCAGAGCGAGCGCGGCGAGATCTACCAGAAGTACTGCCAGCAACTGGTCGACATGGGCCATGCGTTCCCATGCTTCTGCACCGCTGAAGAGCTGGATCAGATGCGCGCCGAGCAAATGGCTCGCGGCGAAACTCCACGTTACGACGGTCGCGCGCTGCTGCTGTCGAAGGAAGAAGTCGCCGCCCGTCTGGCTGCCGGCGAACCGCACGTGATCCGCATGAAAGTGCCGAGTGAAGGCGTTTGCGTGGTGCCGGACATGCTCCGTGGCGATGTCGAGATCCCGTGGGATCGCATGGACATGCAAGTGCTGATGAAGACCGACGGCCTGCCGACGTACTTCCTCGCCAACGTCGTCGACGACCATTTGATGGGCATCACCCACGTGCTGCGCGGCGAAGAGTGGCTGCCATCGGCGCCAAAACTGATCCTGCTTTACGAATACTTCGGCTGGGAACAACCGGAGCTGTGCTACATGCCGCTGCTGCGTAACCCGGACAAGAGCAAGCTGTCCAAGCGCAAGAACCCGACCTCGGTGACGTTCTACGAGCGCATGGGCTTCATGCCTGAGGCGATGCTCAACTACCTCGGTCGCATGGGTTGGTCGATGCCGGACGAGCGCGAGAAGTTCTCGCTGCAGGAAATGGTCGACAATTTCGACCTCAAGCGTGTGTCCCTTGGCGGGCCGATCTTCGACATCGAGAAGCTGTCGTGGCTCAACGGCCAGTGGCTGCGTGATCTGCCGGTGGAAGAGTTCGCCAGCCGTCTGCAGACTTGGGCGCTGAATCCGGAATACATGATGAAGATCGCGCCGCTGGTGCAGGGCCGCGTTGAAACCTTCAGCCAGGTTGCACCGCTGGGCGGGTTCTTCTTTGCCGGCGGCGTTAACCCGGATGCCAAGCTGTTCGAATCGAAGAAGCTTTCGGGTGATCAGGTTCGTCAGTTGATGCAGTTGATCCTGTGGAAGCTGGAAAGCCTGCGTCAGTGGGAGAAGGACGCCATCACTGCAACGATTCAGGCGGTGGTCGAATCGCTGGAGTTGAAATTGCGCGATGCGATGCCATTGATGTTTGCCGCGATCACCGGGCAGGCGAGTTCGGTGTCGGTGCTCGATGCGATGGAAATCATTGGCCCGGACCTGACCCGTTATCGTCTGCGTCAGGCAATCGACCTACTGGGCGGCGTGTCGAAGAAAGAAAACAAAGAGTGGGAAAAGCTGCTGGGCGCTATCGCTTAAGCACGCCTGACTCTGCAGGAACCACCGAAGGCCGGGATCTTTTGATTCCGGCCTTCGGCGTTGTTCCCCCCGAATTTACGGGGGAGGGCGGTAAGTGATTGTTATGCCGACGAAAAACTTTGAAAAATTTCAAAAATAAGTTTGACAGGCTTTCGATACGCCCTTAAGATTCGCCCCGTCCTCAGCGATGACATCAACGATGAGGGGCTATAGCTCAGCTGGGAGAGCGCCTGCATGGCATGCAGGAGGTCAACGGTTCGATCCCGTTTAGCTCCACCAATTTACACTTCGAAGCCTGGCCACACCGGCTTCGAAGCGATCAACACTCAGCGTTGATCAGTTGTATAGAAGGGTTTGCGTCCCCTTCGTCTAGTGGCCTAGGACACCGCCCTTTCACGGCGGTAACAGGGGTTCGAGTCCCCTAGGGGACGCCAGTTTTACAGAAGCGATGTTGCAAGATGTCGCTCCGCCGCGAGGCGAAAAATCCGGGGCTTTAGCTCAGCTGGGAGAGCGCCTGCATGGCATGCAGGAGGTCAGCGGTTCGATCCCGCTAAGCTCCACCAATTTTACACGTTCAAGGTCTGGCCACACCGGCCTTGAATCGATCAGTTCTCAGCGCTGATCAGTTGTATAGAAGGTTTGTGTCCCCTTCGTCTAGTGGCCTAGGACACCGCCCTTTCACGGCGGTAACAGGGGTTCGAGTCCCCTAGGGGACGCCACGATTACCCGCTCTGCGGGATTTTATAAGGGTCATTCAATTATTGAATGGCCCTTTTGTTTGTCTGGCGTTTGGCCAACTCTCCTTTTTCCTTACACTGTGCTTCAGACCAGCGGTCATATCCTTGACTTGCAGAATATTATTATGCGAATAATATTCTAGTCGTAATATTCGGAGGCAACGATGAACGATAAAAAAGCTCAAACCCGCGAACGCATCCTTAAGGCTGCCAGCGCCGCACTGATTCAGCGTGGCCCGGCTGACCCGAGCGTGGGCGAAGTGATGGGCGCAGCCGGCCTCACCGTCGGTGGCTTCTACGCGCACTTCGAAAGCAAGGACGCAATGATGCTCGAAGCGTTCAAGCAATTGCTCGGCCGCCGCCGCGACCTGATTGCCGACATGGATGCCGAACTGACCGGTGAAGAGCGCCGCGCCCTGGTCGCTGCGTTCTACCTGTCGCGCAAGCACCGTGATTCCAGTGACGCGGCATGTCCGATTCCAGCTTCGATCGGCGAATTGGGCCGTTTGCCGGAGTCGTTCCGCATCGCGCTGAACGAGCACCTGGAATTGATGATTGCGCAGTTGGCGTCCAGCCCTGAGGACACCGACAAAGCCTTGGCCGATGTGGCTTTGATGGTGGGTGGTCTGGCACTCGCAAGAGCGCTCGGCCCGGGAGATTTATCCGATCGATTGCTGCGCGCTGCCAAGTCGGCGGTGCGTTGACCTGAAGGCAACACGCCTGAGGAGAGAGCGATGAACACGTTGAAGTGGATTCGTGGCGTTAATGGCACCTTGGGCTGGATTGCACCGAAACGGGTTGCGAGCAAAATGCGTCTGGCGTTCATGACGCCGCGTACGCTGCCACTGCGCGATTGGGAGTTGCCGCTGCTGGCAAGTTCCGAGCGGATCACTTTGCGCTTCGGTCTCTCGGCGCTGCGCTGGGGCCAAGGCCCGGCGGTGTTGCTGATGCACGGCTGGGAAGGGCGGCCAACTCAGTTCGCCGCGCTGATCACCGCGCTGGTCGACGCCGGTTATACCGTCGTCGCGCTCGATGGTCCGGCCCACGGACGTTCGCCGGGGCGTGAAGCCAATGTCGTGTTGTTCGCCCGGGCGATGCTCGAAGCGGCTGCCGAGCTGCCACCATTGCAAGCGGTCATCGGTCATTCCATGGGCGGCGCCAGCGCCATGCTCGCCGTGCAATTGGGCTTGCGCACCGAAACCCTCGTCAGCATCGCCGCGCCTGCGCGCATTCTTGGCGTACTGCGCGGATTTGCTCGCTACGTTGGTATGCCGCCTCGGGCCCGTTCCGCTTTCATTCGCCAGGTCGAGCAAGATGTCGGCATGCGCGCCGCGACTCTCGACGTTGCCCACTATCAACTGGATATGCCCGGCCTGATCGTGCATGCCGAGGACGACAACTTCGTCTCGGTCAAGGAATCGCAACTGATCCACGAATCCTGGTTCGACAGTCGCCTGTTGCGCCTTGAAGGCGGCGGTCATCAGCGCGTGCTGGCCGACCCTCGATTGGTTGATGGCGTGTTATCACTGCTGGCCGGCCGCAGCCTTCAGGCGCGCCAATCGGCCTGAGCTCCGTTACACTGCCCCGGTTGAATACATTGACCGGGAGTGGGGCATGGGCTGGGATCGGGCAACGCCGTTTACCATTGATCTGCAAGTAGGCGCCGAGGACATCGACGGGCTGGGCCACGCGAATAACGCGGTCTACGTGACCTGGCTCGAACGCTGCGCCTGGCGCCACTCGCAGCGTCTGGGTCTGGATCTGGTCGAGTATCGGCGACTGGATCGGGCGATGGCCGTGGTCCGTCACGAGATCGATTATCTCGCTGCGGCCTATGAAGGCGATGAACTGCAATTGGCGACCTGGATCGTTGATTGGGATCAGCGTCTGAAGATGACCCGGCATTTCCAGCTCAAGCGCCCGAGCGACAACACCACGCTGCTGCGCGCGCAAACCACGTTTGTCTGCATTGAACTCTCCACGGGCAAGCCCAAGCGCATGCCGGCCGAGTTCATCGAGGGCTATGGCCCGGCGATCCAGATCCCGGAATCTGCCCGAATCTAAACTGTAGGAGTGAGCCTGCTCGCGATAGCGGTGTGTCAGCCGACATATGCCTCACTGACACACCGCTATCGCGAGCAGGCTCGCTCCCACAAGGTTTCTGCGATTTCTTGCGATATCCAGTAAACTGCCGCACGTTTTTCTTCAAGTAGTGTTTTCCCATGCAAATTGCTCTGGCGCCCATGGAGGGGTTGGTCGACGACATCCTCCGCGACGTGCTGACCCGCGTTGGCGGCATCGACTGGTGCGTGACCGAATTCATTCGGGTCAACGATCAGTTGCTCACGCCGGCCTATTTCCACAAGTTCGGCCCGGAGCTGCTCAACGGTGCGCGCACCGCGTCCGGTGTGCCATTGCGCGTGCAATTGCTCGGTTCCGACCCGGTGTGCCTGGCGGAAAACGCTGCGCTGGCCTGCGAACTCGGCTCCGAAGTGATCGACCTCAACTTCGGCTGCCCGGCCAAGACCGTCAACAAATCTCGTGGTGGTGCGGTTCTGCTCAAGGAGCCGGAACTGCTCAATCAGATCGTCGAACACGTGCGTCGCGCCGTACCCGCGCATATTCCTGTGACCGCAAAGATGCGCCTGGGCTTCGATAGCCCCGACGGTTCGCTGGTCTGCGCCACGGCATTGGCTGAGGGCGGCGCCGAGCACATTGTGGTTCACGCCCGAACCAAGATGGATGGCTACAAACCGCCCGCACACTGGGAGTGGATTCCGCGTGTGCAGGACGTGGTCAAAGTCCCGGTGTTCGCCAACGGTGATATCTGGAGCGTCGAAGACTGGCGTCGTTGCCGCGAGATCAGTGGCGTGGAGGACATCATGCTCGGTCGCGGTCTGGTGTCGCGCCCGGATCTGGCCAAACAGATCGCTGCCGCCCGCGCTGGCGAAGAAGTGGTCGAGATGACGTGGGCCGAGCTGATGCCGCTGATCCAGGACTTCTGGTTGCAAGCCAAAGCGCAGATGACTGCGCGCCAATCGCCGGGCCGTTTGAAGCAATGGCTGGCCATGCTGACGCGCAATTATCCCGAGGCCACCGAGCTGTTCACTGTTCTGCGCCGTGAGACGGAACCGGATCACGTCTCGCGTTTGCTCGGTCTGCCGGTCGCCGAAGCGGCCTGAAAAAAATCTGCAAATAGTCTCTTGAAATCATTTCAGCGGTCCCTATCTAAGGGTTACGCGATGCCGAATTCGGGTCGCGGAGTCAAAAAAACTTGCTGATTGTTTTCAGGAGATTTGAACCATGAGTACTGCATTTTCCCTCGCGCCACTGTTCCGTTCCTCGGTAGGTTTCGACCGTTTCAACGACCTGTTCGAAACTGCCCTGCGCAACGAGCCAGGCAGCAGCTACCCACCTTACAACGTCGAAAAGCACGGTGATGACCAGTACCGTATCGTCGTTGCCGCCGCCGGTTTCCAGGAAGATGACCTGGAGCTGCAAGTCGAAAAAGGTGTGCTGACCATCAGTGGTGGCAAGCGTGATGCCAACGAAGGCGTGACCTTCCTGCACCAGGGCATCGCCCAGCGTGCGTTCAAGCTGTCCTTCCGTCTGGCCGATCACATCGAGATCAAGGCTGCCGATCTGAAAAACGGTCTGCTGAGCATCGACCTGTTGCGCGTGATCCCGGAAGAAGCGAAAGCCAAACGCATCCCGATCAACGGGACGCAGAAGCCGGCGCTGCAGCACTGAGTCATGAGCCGCAACACAATCGCCTGAACCGGCGATGAGCCGCTGAATGAAGGCCCCGATACGTCGGGGCCTTTTTTGTGCGCGCAAGAAAAGCGCTGTGCGACTTTGCCGCTGGCGGCGGTTTCTCTACAATCCGCCGCAGTTTTGCCGACCCCCATTCCTCACCGGTCGGCCTGGAGCCTTTTTTCATGGACGAGATTCAACAGCGCTGGCTGTGCGCCCTGTCTGCGCCAATGGCGGCGATCAATACCGGTGCCAGCTACGACGACCCGGCGTTCTGCAATGATCGCTACATCGATCTGCAGGACAGTTGGGGGATCGATGACCGTGGGCAATTGTTCGACATGCTCGAGCGGATGACCGACGACGGCCATGCCAAGCACCTCAGCGCGGCCTACTTGGCGTGGCAGCGTTGTCTGCCAAGTGAATGGCAGGCTCTGCTAGACGACCTGAGTCCCCGCGAACGCATCCTGCATGAGTTTGCCAGTCGCACGTTCGGCAGTTGCGGGCCGGGTGGGATTTTGTCCTGGGACTATGGCCGCATGGGTTTTCTCTTGCGCTGTGCGGTGCGCAATCAGTGGGTCGACCTGGACGAAAGCAACTGGCTGCACAGTCGTTTGGCCCTCAGAGCGCAATTTCACTACGGTAGCTGGATGGCTTACTTCGACGGCTTTGTCGTGGGCCGGACCTTTTGGTCCTGCCTGAGCGCCAGCGACGATGAGCTGGCGCGCGAACTCGATCGACAAGGCGCCAACGCCCTTAACGTGCGGATTGCCCGTGGGCTTGCCGAAAACATCCCTCGGTTCCTTGCTGATTTGCCGTGGCATATGGAAATCGATTTGCCGCCACGCCCGGCATCGCTCAAGGAGTTCGACTGGTCATGAGTTGCTGGATCCGCCTGGGCATCGAGCCTACTAACGACGAAAACCTTATCCGCAACGCCTACCGTGCACGTTTGCCG
The DNA here is from genome assembly GCF_032613195.1 of Pseudomonas sp. P108. Classification (NCBI taxonomy): domain Bacteria; kingdom Pseudomonadati; phylum Pseudomonadota; class Gammaproteobacteria; order Pseudomonadales; family Pseudomonadaceae; genus Pseudomonas; species Pseudomonas sp. P108. The sequence continues at coordinate 2,302,399 of NZ_CP126691.1, forward strand.
GCGCATCACCCGGAGACCGACCCGCAAGGCTTCCAGGCGCTGCGCGCGGCCTACGAAAACGCCCTGCGTCTGGCGCGTGAGGAAGAGGAAGAAGAGCCTGAGGACGAGTACCAGTCCCAAGCCTCTGAGCAACATGTGGTTGAGGTCCCTCCGGTATTCGGGGAGTTCTGCGAGCTGCTGGATGATCCCGCGCGTCGGTTCAATTTCGCCGCGTGGCAGTTATTTGTCCGAGGGCTGGATGAGCTGTCGCTGGACGTGCTCGATGAAGTCAGCTGGGGCCTGTACCACCGGATGGCCGACGCCGGTCCGTTGTCGTACCGCTGCGCGAATCTGTTGGCCAAGCGTATGGCCTGGGATCAACAGTTGCTGGATCTGGGCTTCGACGACGCGCATCAGGTGGGGTTCTTTCTCCAGCGAATCGAAACGCCGGATCCGTTCGATACGGATCTGATGAGCACATGGTCAGAGGCAGCCCAGACTGAATCGCTGTGGTACGCCCGTAGCCTCGACTTCATCTTCAACCAGCGTCCACTGCAGGAGTTCGCCGACTTCGCCAGTCAGCACACCTGCCTGCCGTTGCCGGAGGATGCCGCGTTCCTCAAGCGGCTGCTGGTGCAGTTCACTCAGGCAGGTATCGGCGGCCCGACGTTTTTGCAGTGCTGTGTCGAACAGCAGCTTGCCGCACCGGATGATGTCGACTGGCTTTATCTGCTGGCGTGTCAGAGCAGTCTGCTGGGCCGGGACGATCAGGCATTGCCGTGCTGGATCCGGCTGTGGAACGAGCATCGCCATCCGATGGCGGAAAGTCGTCTGCTGGAGCTGTGTGCCAAGCGCCAGCCGACTTTTCTGCCGCTGCTGATTCAGGCGTTCGATCGCCTGCAGGGCGTCTGTGACTGGCCAGAGGATCTTGGCGATGACACCCAGGTGTATGGCTGTCCGTCACAACACCCCGAGACGCTGAACCGTTGGCTGGGTGTCGGACGGTTAAAGCTTGAGAGCCTTGCGCAAAGCTTTGTCGATTGGCGCATGAGCGGTGATGAGCTGCCCTTGCTCGCGCAATTGCTGGGCGAAAATTCCGATAGCCGATTGCTGCATTTGTACCGCCACGCCTGGGCGCTGCATCGGGGTGATACGGCGTTGTTGCAGCAGATTGTGGATGCGCCGCTGCCCATTGATGCCCTCGAAAGCCTGGTGATGAGCGGATTCAAGTATCAGGCCGCGCAACACCTGCTCTGGCTGAACGAGGCACCGATAGCGCTGGCCATGAGTGCTTTCTGCGATGCGCATTCAAGTGCCCGGCCATTGCCGCAGGTGCTGACAATAGGTGAGCCGCACAAAGTCTGTCGTCTGTGGTTGTGTCGCTTGCGGCCTTACAGCGACGCTGCGCTGGAACGACTGGCAGACGCGTTCACGCTGGCCGCGGTCAAAGATGATTGCGACTTGTCCGAACTCGATTTGATTCTGCAGTTGAGCCGGCGCGGGATTCAGTTGCCACCGGTCGGGCTGGGTGAGGCCACCTGGGAGTGGCACGCGCAGACCTTGTTCTTGCTGGCATTGCTGGAACAACCCGAACGCTGGCTGCAAATGATGGATGCGCAGTGCGTGGAGCGCCTGCCTTTCAATCCGGCCCATCCCTTGAGTCGCCTGCAACCTTTGTTGCGGCGCTTGCAGCGTGAGCAAGGCCACTGCGCCGGCTTGCTCGGATGGCTGCAGGGCAGTGACCCGGTGCACGGCTTGTTGGTGCAGCAATTGTTCAGCGTACAGCAGGCACTCGACAGCGCGCGATTGCCGGCCAATACCCTGCTTTACACCTGCCTCGAAAGTGATCGTGCGGCATGCGGCGACGATTTGCTGGGTTTGATGATGTTCTGGGGCGTGCTCTATCACGACCCGAGCCTGAGTGCCGAGCAGCATCGTGCATTGTTGCAGTCGATCGCGGCGGTCAGCTGCGAGGACGATTGGTTCGAAGGCTTCCGCGACGGTTTGATCAAAGGCGAACCGGTGTGGCCGCCGCGCAAAGTGCTGACCGATTTTGGCGTCGACAAACTGCTGGTGTATGAAGCGCTGGATGCGCTCAAGGGCTTGATTCGCTATGGCGCTGCCGGGGTGCCGAAAACGCGCGTCCTGCGCCAACTGCAACAGGGCAAGGACGATGTGCAGAACAGTGTCGGGTTGCGCCTGGCCCTGTGCGCGATATTGTCCTGGTCGGAACGATTACTGTTGGCGAAAAGCGATGTGCAGCCGGTACCGGCGAGAGCGATCTGGCGTCTCGGCTCGCGGTTGGGGCGCAAGGCTTTTATCGCTCAGGTCTTGGGGTGTTTGGTGATTGCGCCGGTAGCGGGGTTGATCAGTGGCACTACGGGCGCTGGCATTCTTATCCTGTTATTGGCCGTGCTGCTGGTGTTCGGCGCTATTCTGCGCCGCTTGCACGACATGGGCCGGGGCATTCCGACGTTGCTGATCTTCATGGCGCTGACGCCGGTTCTGCCATTTTTGCCGTTGGTGTTGTTCGGGCTTGCCGGTGACAAGTTGCCCAACCGCTATGGTGTGCCACCGGACAGCGGCGATTCCGAGATGCTGTCCGGCGGCCTGCAGGCTGCCTTGCGGCGACTCAACGGCTAGAGGCGCAGTTGATCCAGCGCCTTGTTCAGCTCTGAGCGATGGCTGGCAATCTCCGAGGGTTGCTGGCCGCCGAGCACGGTAGTGAAGTTGTGCAGCCATTCGGCAATGTGCTCGCGTTGCGTGCCGAGGCTTTGCATCCATGCCCGCTCCAGGCGGGCCAGCAACGTGCGGTTGGGCAACGCATCGCGCGGATGGACTTTCAGTGTCGACAGCCGGTTATGGCTGTCGCGACGTGCTTGCTCATTCAGACCGGTGGGGCTGCGGTCGATGCTGTGACTGTGGCGCTCACCGGTTTCGAGCAGGGTGACGTCCACCTCGAGCAAACCGTTGATGTCATAGCTGAAGCGTACATCCAGCTCCTGGATGTGTTCAGTGGGCGTCAACGTCACATCGAAAGCATCAATCAGAATGTTGTCGCAAACCCACGGCCGTTCACCCTGATAGACGGCGATGCGCAGCAGCGATTGCTTAGGCTGGGTGGTGTAATAGCGCTCCACCCTTGACGTCGGAATGATGGTGTTACGTTCGATGATGGGCGAGAACGCGCCTTTGATGTCTTCGCCACGCAGGGTCGCAATCCCCAGCGTATACGGGCAGACATCCGTCAGAATCAACTCTTCAACCGCACCGTCACGCGCCTTGCACGCCGCTTGCGTCGCCGCCCCCAGCGCAACAATCGTGTCCGGATCAAGATGCCGGTAAGGCAGGCGTCCGAACAGCGTGGCGACCATTTGCTGGACTGCCGGCATGCGCGTGGCGCCGCCGACCAGCACCAGGCTGTCGAGGTCGCGAGGTTTGAGGCGAGCATCGCGCAAGGCCTGTTCGATCGGCGCGCGCAAACGCGCCAGCAGCGGCTCCCAGATTTTTACCGCCGCCGCTTCGTCCAGAGACCATTCAAACGTCTTGTCGGCGTGACGCCAACTCAGTTTTTGAATGCCTTCACCGAGTTTGCATTTGAGCTGCTCAAGCGCATCACCGAGGCTGGCCATGCTTTGCGCATCGACCATGGCCGGGGTCAGTTGCCAGTGTTTCAGGCAGGCCTGCAACAGCGCGGCGGTGAAGTCTTCGCCACCGAGAAAGTTGTCGCCGGTGGAGGCGTGCACTTCGATCAGTGGCAAAGCGTATTCCAGCACCGTGACATCGAAGGTGCCGCCGCCCAGATCGAAGATCAGCGTGCGTTCGAATTTCTGCTCATGCAGCCCGTAAGCCATGGCCGCAGCGGTCGGCTCGTTGATCAGGCGTGTCACCGAGAGCCCGGCCAGTTCGGCGGCAAACAGCGTGCGTTTGCGTTGTTCGTCGCTGAAATACGCCGGGACGGAAATCACCGCTTCTGCAACCGGGTGGCCGAGAAAGGCTTCGGCGTCCTGCTTGAGTGAGCCGAGCACCAGCGCCGACAACTCTTCGGGGCTGAACTGACGTGTGCCGAGCTGGACTTGTTTGTCGCTGCCCATGAAACGCTTGAATGCTGCAGCGGTTCGTTCCGGGTGCGTGGTCAGGCGGGCGCGGGCGGCTTTGCCGACCAGAATCGTGTCGTCTTCATCGAGGCTGACCACCGAGGGCGTCAGCACATCGCCCAGAGCGTTGGGAATCAGGCGGGCCTGACCGTCCTGCCAGACGGCAATCAGACTGTTGGTGGTGCCAAGGTCGATGCCCAGCAGAGCCGGGCGGGGGAGGGATGCATCCTGCATGACAGATCTCGAAACGGCGCAAAAAACGCGACCCTACAGGTTGCCGCAAATCGTGGCAATTGCGCGTCTGTTGCAACGTGCACCGGTTATGGCAGGAGCTTTTTCAGATCCTCCAGCGCAACCGGTCGACTGTGCAGATAACCCTGATACAAATGGCAGCCCAAACCCTGCAGGAACGCCAGTTGTTCGCGGGTCTCCACACCTTCGGCAATCACCTCCAGCTCCAGACTGCGCGCCATGGCGACAATCGCGCGAATGATCTCGGCGTCGTTGGGGTCAGTGGTTGCATCACGAATAAACGACTGATCGATTTTCAGCGTGTCCACCGGTAGCCGCTTGAGGTAAGTCAGCGACGAATAGCCGGTGCCGAAGTCATCCATGGCGAAACTCACACCGAGCTTTTTCAGCCGGCGCATTTTGCTGATGGTGTCTTCCAGGTTCTGGATGACGATGCCTTCGGTGATTTCCAGTTTCAGCAGCGAGCAGGGCAGACCGTGGCTGGTCATGCTGTGCTCGATGCGCTCGACAAAATCGTTCTGGCGGAACTGTCGCGGGCTGATGTTCACGCACAGGCTGAACTTGAGCGGGTCGACCAGTTTCAGTGCGATCAGTTGTTTGAAGGCATTGCAGGCCTCGTCGAGGATCCACGTGCCGACCTCGAGAATCAGGCCGCTGTCTTCCAGCACCTTGATGAATTCGGTGGGTGATTGCGCACCCAGCTCCGGGTGATTCCAGCGCACCAGCGCTTCGGCGCCGATGATGCGGTCGTCGCGGGCATCGACCTGCGGCTGAAAGTGCACATTGAATTCACCGCGCGACAGCGCCAGGCGCAAGTCGGTCTCCATGCGCAGCCGTTCGCTGGCCGCTTTCTGCATGGTGTTGTGGTACATCTGCGTGGTGTTGCGTCCGGAGTCCTTGGCCCGGTACAGGGCAATGTCGGCGCGTTTGAGCAAGTCGGTCGGCGTCGAGCCGTGATCGGGGATCAGCGCCACGCCAATGCTCGGCGTCACCTGCAAGCGTTGGCCGTCGAGGAACATCGGTTCCGACAACAATTCGCGCAGAGTGTCGGCCAGATTGCGCACTTGTGTGCTGACGTCGTTACGCGAACCTTCGAGGCCGCTGAGCAATACCACGAACTCGTCGCCACCGAGCCGCGCGACCGTGTCTTCCATGCGCACGCTGGCTTCGAGCCGCGCGGTGATGATCTTCAGCACCGTGTCGCCGACCGGGTGGCCGAGCGAATCGTTGATGTGCTTGAAGTGATCAAGGTCGAGAAACAGCAAGGCACCGCGCAGGTTGTGGCGCTTGAGCAGGGCGATCTGCTGGCTCAGGCGATCCATCAGCAAGGCGCGGTTGGGCAGGTTGGTCAGCGGGTCGTGATAAGCCAGATGACGAATCTGCGCTTCGGCATTTTTCAGCAGGCTGACGTCGCGCGCGGTCAGCAACAGGCACGCGGTTTCATTGAGGGTGATTGGTTCGATCGAAACCTCCACCGTCAGCAACTCGCCGCGCTTGTTGCGGCCGAGCATTTCCTGATGGTGCACGCGGCCCTTGATCTGCAGCTCGGCGAGTAATGCCGAGCGCTGCTTTTCTTCGGCCCAGATACCCACCTGATACACCGTTTTGCCCACCACTTCTTCGGCGCGATAGCCGGTGAGCCGGCAGAAACCGTCGTTGACCTCCAGATAACGCCCGGTGTCGCGCTCGGTGATGGTGATCGCGTCGGGGCTGGAGTGGAACGCTTTGGCGAATTTCTCTTCGCTGGCTTTCAGTGCCGCTTCCGAGCGCTGCTGCTGGGTAATGTCGCGCAGGGTCGTAACGATGCATGGCTGATCGCCGACGCTGATCTGCCGGCTGGAAATCACACAGGTCAGCGACTGGCCGTCCTTGTGCTGGACGATGATCGCGACGTTGCTCAAACCCTGTTCGCGGATCACCCGCTCGATGCGCTGCAGGCTTTTCGCCGAGGCGTCCCACAGGCCGATTTCTTCGGCGGTGTGGCCAATGACGTCGGTGGCGCTCCAGCCGAAGGTCTGGGTAAAGCTGTTATTGATTTCGATGAACTCGCCACTGTCCTGGCGGGTGACGCAGATCGGGTCGGGGCTGACCTGGAACAGCGTGGCGAATTTCTCTTCCGAGGCCACCAGCCGCTGCTCGCGCTCGACCTGATCGGTGATGTCGAGCAGCGTGCCGGCCATGCGCAGCGGCGCGCCGTTGTCATCACGATAGAGGCGCGCGCGACTTTCCAGATAGCGCGAGCTGCCGTCCGGCAGTTGCACGCGATAGGTCAGTTGGTAATTGCCTGCCGGGCCTTCGCGCAGGCTGCGGTAGGCGTCGCGCATGCTGTCGCGCTCTTCGCCGGGCACGCCTTCGAAAAACTCTTCGAACGATTCATGAAACGGTATCGGTTCGAGCCCGTGCAGTTGCGCGGCGCGGGCCGAGCCGTAGAGCATGCCGCTGGGAATGTGCCAGTCCCAGGTACCTAGCTGCGCGGAGTCCAGCGCCAGGTCGAGGCGTTCCTGGCTGTCCTTCAAGGCGTGTTCGGCGGCTTTGCGTTCGGTGGTGTCGAGGAAGGTGCTGAGCAGATACGGCTGGCCTTCAAGTTCGACTTTCTGCGCACTGAGAATGCCATCGTGAACTTGCCCGTTGCTGGCGCGAAACTGCACCTCCATGCTGATCAGTTCGCCCTTGGTGTTGGTCTTCTTGACCAGTTCGGCGCGCTGCTCGGGGTGCACCCACAGGCCCAGTTCCAGCGTGGTGCGGCCAATAGCGCTTTGTACCGGCCAGCCGAACAGGCTTTCGAAATACTGATTGGCCTCGCTGATCAGGCCGTCTTCCTGACGGGTCAGCAGGACCATGTTCGGGCACAGGTGAAAAAGTGTCGCGAAACGTTTCTCCGAGCTGCTCAGCGCCTGTTCGCGTTGACGCTGGTGGGTGATTTCACGAATCACCCCGATCATTCGGGGGCGGCCGTGTTTATCCGGCAGCAGGCTGCCGCTGATTTCCAGCCAGTGCAGGCTGCCGTCAGGCCAGCGGATGCGGTGGTGCATCGCTTGTTCCAGCGGTGCACCGGCAATTACCGCGTGGAAGGCGCGAACGGTTTTCGCCCGGTCTTCCGGCGGCAACAGGTCGAGGTATTCCAGATCTTCGGGCAACGGTTGCCGAGGATCGAAGCCGAACAATGCCTGCGTACCGCGCGACCAGCTGATCTGCCCGCGCTCGATGTCCCAATACCAGGCGCCGAGCCGCGCGCCGTTGAGCGCCGCCAGCAATTGCGGCGCGCTTTCCCAGCTCTGCTCGGAATGACGCGGGTCAATCGCCTGAATACGCGGCATCGGCGGAATTCGGTCAACAGATTTCGGCATTGTGGACAGGCCTTGAGCTGATGGTGGCGTTAGGCACAGGAGCAGCGGCTCTATAGGAGTAGCACAAGTTGGCCTCAAGTCCCTGGCAGATCGATTTGTGCGTCGAGCAGTGCCATAAAGGCTTTTGCCGCATTCGATAGCGTCCGTTCGGTGTGCAGGATATAGCCTAGCTGGCGAGTGAGCTGTATGCCCGGTAAAGCGATGCTCGCCACCTGCTCATCGAGCATGGTGCGCGGCAAAACGCTCCAGGCCAGGCCAATCGAGACCATCATCTTGATGGTTTCCAGGTAGTTGGTGCTCATGGCGATGTTCGGCGTCAGGCCCTGAGCCTCGAATAACCGTTGGACAATATGGTGGGTAAAGGTGTTGCCACCGGGGAAAACCGCCGGATGACCGGCAATGTCCGCCAGGCTGACGGCGCCGTTATTGATCAGCGAATGCTCCGGGGCGACCACAAAGTCCAGCGGGTCGTCCCACACCGGCGTGGCTTTGACCAGTGCGTGCGGCTCCGGCGCGAGGGTGATGACCGCCAGTTCGGCGCGGCCATGGAGAATTTCCTCGTAGGCCACTTCCGAATCGAGGAACTGAATATCCAGCGCCACCTGTGGGTAACGGCGGGTGAATTCCCTCAATAGAGGCGGCAAACGGTGCAAACCGATGTGGTGACTGGTGGCGAGGGTCAGGCGACCGCTGACTTCGCCGGTCAGGTTAGTCAGCGCGCGGCGGGTGTCATCCAGCACGTTGAGAATCTGATAAGCCCGGGGCAGCAGGGCGCGGCCGGCCTCGGTCAGGCCGACTTCACGGCCCAGCCGATCAAACAGGCGCACCTTCAATTGCTGCTCCAGCCCGGCGATGCGTTTGCTGATCGCCGGCTGCGTCAGGTGCAGGCGTTCGCCGGCGCCGGAGAAGCTGCCGGTCTCGGCAATTGCGATAAAAGCGTTGAGGTTGGCCAGATCCATGTTCGTATTCCAGTTGGTTATCCAAAGCATAAAAAATATGAATTTGAGTTATTTAATCTAACCCCATAGGATCGGCCTCACAAGCCAAAGGGTTATTGATAAGCCCAGGGCATAGAAACAAGCTGATGAGGAACCGTCTGATGGCCGGCAAAACGCTCTACGACAAGCTCTGGGATTCGCATTTGGTCAAGCAGCGCGACGATGGCTCGGCGCTGATCTATATCGATCGTCACATCATTCACGAAGTGACCTCGCCGCAAGCCTTCGAAGGCCTGCGTCTGGCCGGGCGCAAGCCTTGGCGCATCGATGCCAACATCGCGACCCCGGACCACAACGTACCGACGACCCCGGAGCGCAAGGGCGGCATCGAAGCCATTGCCGATCAGGTCTCGCGCTTGCAGGTTCAGACCCTTGATGACAACTGTGATGAATACGGCATCGTCGAGTTCAAGATGAACGACGTCCGCCAAGGCATCGTCCACGTCATCAGCCCGGAGCAGGGTGCAACCATGCCGGGCATGACCGTGGTCTGCGGCGACTCGCACACCTCGACCCACGGCGCATTCGGCGCTCTGGCGCACGGTATCGGCACTTCCGAGGTCGAGCACGTGCTCGCCACCCAGTGCCTCGTTGCGAAGAAAATGAAGAACATGCTGGTGCGCGTTGAAGGGCAATTGCCGTTCGGCGTGACCGCCAAGGACATCGTCCTCGCAGTGATCGGCAAGATCGGCACCGCCGGCGGTAACGGCCATGCCATCGAATTCGCTGGCAGCGCGATCCGCGATTTGTCCGTTGAAGGCCGCATGACCATCTGCAACATGTCTATCGAAGCCGGCGCCCGCGTCGGTCTGGTGGCTGCGGATCAGAAGACGGTCGACTACGTGAAGGGTCGTCCGTTTGCACCGAAAGGCGCCGAATGGGACATGGCCGTCGAAGCCTGGAAAGACCTGGTCTCCGACGCCGATGCCAAATTCGACACCGTGGTTGAACTCGACGCCGCGCAGATCAAGCCGCAAGTCAGCTGGGGCACTTCGCCTGAGATGGTTTTGGCCGTTGATCAGAACGTGCCGGATCCGGCCAAAGAGATGGATCTGGTCAAACGCGACTCGATCGTCCGCGCCTTGAAATACATGGGTTTGACCGCCAATCAGGCGATCACCGACATTCAGCTGGATCGTGTATTCATCGGTTCCTGCACCAACTCGCGGATTGAAGACTTGCGCGCTGCGGCGGTGATCGCCAAGGGGCGCAAAGTCGCTTCGACCATCAAGCAAGCGATCGTGGTGCCGGGCTCGGGTCTGGTCAAGGCTCAGGCAGAAGCCGAAGGTCTCGACAAGATTTTCCTCGAAGCCGGTTTCGAATGGCGTGAGCCGGGTTGCTCGATGTGCCTGGCGATGAACCCGGACCGTTTGGAGTCCGGCGAGCATTGCGCCTCGACCTCCAACCGTAACTTCGAAGGCCGTCAGGGCGCCGGTGGCCGTACCCACCTCGTCAGCCCGGCCATGGCGGCTGCGGCAGCGGTGAACGGTCGTTTCATCGACGTTCGTGAATTGATTTAAAGGAGCGCAGCATGAAAGCTTTTACCCAGCACACTGGTCTTGTCGCGCCTTTGGATCGTGCCAACGTCGACACTGACCAAATCATTCCGAAACAGTTTTTGAAGTCGATCAAGCGCACCGGTTTCGGCCCGAACCTGTTTGACGAGTGGCGTTACCTCGATGTCGGCCAGCCGTATCAGGACAACTCCAAACGTCCGCTGAACAAGGACTTCGTCCTCAACGCCGAGCGTTACCAAGGCGCCAGCGTGTTGCTGGCCCGCGAGAACTTCGGTTGCGGCTCCAGCCGTGAACACGCGCCGTGGGCCCTGGAAGAATACGGTTTCCGCAGCATCATCGCGCCGAGCTACGCCGATATCTTCTTCAACAACAGCTTCAAGAACGGCTTGTTGCCGATCATCTTGAGCGACGCTGAAGTCGATGAATTGTTTAAGCAGGTTGAGGCTGAGCCGGGTTATCAATTGCAGGTCGATCTGCAGGCGCAGACCGTCACCCGTCCGGATGGCAAGGTGTACAGCTTTGAGATTGATGCGTTCCGTAAGCACTGCCTGTTGAATGGTCTGGACGATATTGGTCTGACCTTGCAGGACGGTGATGCAATTGCGACGTTTGAGGCCAAGCACCGTGTGAGCCAGCCGTGGTTGTTTCGCGACGCATAATTTGCGTATGGCGAATGGCGCCATCGCGAGCAGGCTCACTCCTACATTTGAAATGCGTTCCCCTGTAGGAGTGAGCCTGCTCGCGATGAGGCCCTCAAAAGCACCACAAGACTCACCCTAAAAAGGAAGTCCCCAATGACCAGCACCGCCCAGCACACCCAGGTCGTACAAAAGCAATTCGGTGAACAGGCCGCTGCCTACCTGAGCAGCGCCGTTCACGCTCAAGGCACCGAATTCGCACTGCTACAGGCTGAGCTGGCCGGGCAGGGCGAGGCCCGGGTGCTGGACTTGGGTTGCGGCGCCGGTCACGTCAGTTTTCACATCGCGCCGCTGGTCAGGGAAGTGGTCGCCTACGACCTGTCGCAGCAGATGCTTGATGTGGTCGCCGCCGCGGCCGTTGATCGCGGTTTCACCAACATTGCCACGGTCAACGGCGCCGCCGAGCGTCTGCCGTTTGCCGATGGCGAGTTCGACTTCGTGTTCAGCCGTTATTCGGCGCATCACTGGAGCGATCTCGGCGTGGCCCTGCGCGAGGTGCGTCGGGTGCTGAAGCCGGGCGGTGTGGCGGCGTTCGTTGATGTGTTGTCACCGGGCAGTCCGTTGTTCGACACTTACCTGCAAAGCGTCGAAGTGCTGCGCGACACCAGCCACGTGCGCGATTATTCAGGCGCCGAGTGGCTGCGTCAGGTCAGCGAGGCTGGTTTGCATGTACGCCGCACCACGCGTCAGCGTCTGCGTCTGGAGTACACCAGTTGGGTTGAGCGCATGCGCACGCCGCAAGTGATGCGCGCAGCGATCCGCCAGTTGCAGCAGTCGATGGGCAACGAAGTGCGCGAATATTTTGAGATTGATGCCGATGGTTCGTTCAGTACAGATGTCATCGTGCTGATGGCCGAGCGATAAGAATTTTTCCGGGCGTGCCGGTAAAGGCGCACCGACTGAAGACACGAGGAAAGCATGAGCAAGCAGATTCTGATTCTCCCAGGTGACGGTATTGGTCCGGAAATCATGGCCGAAGCGGTCAAGGTGCTGGAACTGGCCAACGACAAATACAGCCTGGGCTTCGAGCTGAGCCATGACGTGATCGGTGGCGCCGCCATCGACAAGCACGGCGTGCCGCTGGCCGACGAAACCCTCGACCGCGCTCGTGCTGCCGACGCTGTGCTGTTGGGCGCCGTTGGCGGCCCGAAATGGGACACCATCGAACGTGACATCCGCCCTGAGCGCGGCTTGCTGAAAATTCGTGCGCAACTGGGTCTGTTCGGCAACCTGCGTCCGGCGATCCTGTACCCGCAACTGGCCGATGCTTCGAGCCTGAAGCCGGAAATCGTTGCCGGTCTGGACATCCTCATCGTTCGTGAGCTGACCGGTGGCATCTACTTCGGCGCGCCACGCGGCACCCGTACTCTGGAAAACGGCGAGCGTCAGTCCTACGACACGCTGCCGTACAGCGAAAGCGAAATCCGCCGCATCGCCCGTGTCGGTTTCGACATGGCCATGGTTCGCGGCAAGAAGCTCTGCTCGGTGGACAAGGCCAACGTGCTGGCCTCCAGCCAACTGTGGCGTGAAGTGGTCGAGCAAGTGGCCAAGGATTACCCGGAAGTCGAACTGAGCCACATGTACGTCGACAACGCCGCCATGCAACTGGTGCGCGCACCGAAGCAGTTCGACGTGATCGTCACCGACAATATGTTCGGCGACATCCTGTCCGACGAAGCGTCGATGCTCACCGGTTCCATCGGCATGCTGCCGTCGGCCTCGCTGGATTCCAACAACAAGGGCATGTACGAGCCTTGCCACGGTTCCGCTCCGGACATCGCCGGTAAAGGCATTGCCAACCCGTTGGCGACCATTCTGTCGGTGTCGATGATGTTGCGTTACAGCTTCAATCTGCATGACGCGGCCGATGCCATCGAGAAAGCCGTGAGCGTGGTGCTGGATCAAGGCCTGCGCACTGGCGACATCTATTCGGCCGGTTGCACCAAAGTCGGTACGCAGGAAATGGGCGACGCAGTAGTCGCCGCGCTGCGGAATCTGTAATCTCTCGGGCCCGCTGCGAAATTCAATACAAAGCAGCGGCCCACTTTTCAAGAAGGTGTAGTTGCGATGAAACGTGTAGGTCTGATCGGTTGGCGCGGGATGGTCGGTTCCGTGCTCATGCAGCGGATGCTGGAAGAGCAGGATTTCGATCTAATCGAGCCGGTGTTTTTCACCACGTCCAACGTCGGTGGCCAAGGCCCGTCCGTGGGCAAGGACATTGCTCCGCTCAAGGATGCTTACAGCATTGATGAGCTGAAGACCCTCGACGTGATTCTGACCTGCCAGGGCGGCGACTACACCAGCGAAGTGTTCCCGAAGCTGCGCGAAGCCGGCTGGCAGGGTTACTGGATCGACGCGGCCTCGAGCCTGCGCATGAACGATGACGCGGTGATCATTCTTGATCCGGTCAACCGCAAGGTCATCGACCAGCAACTTGACGCGGGCACCAAGAACTACATCGGCGGCAACTGCACCGTCAGCTTGATGCTGATGGGCCTGGGTGGTCTGTTCGAGGCCGGTCTGGTCGAGTGGATGAGCGCCATGACCTATCAGGCGGCCTCCGGTGCCGGCGCGCAGAACATGCGTGAACTGATCAAGCAAATGGGCGCGACCCACGCCGCGGTCGCCGATCAACTGGCCGATCCGGCCAGCGCGATCCTCGACATCGACCGCCGTGTGGCCGACGCCATGCGCAGCGAAGCGTACCCGACCGAAAACTTCGGCGTACCTTTGGCCGGCAGCCTGATCCCGTGGATCGACAAGGAACTGCCGAACGGCCAGAGCCGCGAAGAGTGGAAAGCTCAGGCCGAGACCAACAAGATCCTCGGTCGCTTCAAGAGCCCGATCCCGGTCGACGGCATCTGCGTGCGCATCGGCGCCATGCGTTGCCACAGCCAGGCGCTGACCATCAAGCTGAACAAAGACGTGCCGATCGCCGACATCGAAGGGCTGATCAGCCAGCACAACCCTTGGGTCAAACTGGTGCCGAACCAGCGCGAAATCAGCATGCAGGAGCTGAGCCCGACCAAGGTCACCGGCACCCTGAATGTTCCGGTGGGTCGTCTGCGCAAGCTGAACATGGGTTCGCAATTCGTCGGTGCCTTCACCGTCGGCGACCAACTGCTGTGGGGCGCGGCCGAACCGCTGCGTCGCATGCTGCGGATTTTGCTTGAGCGTTGATCGTTTGAAGCAATGAAAGAACCCGTGCCTTGTGAGAGGTGCGGGTTTTTTTATGCTTTGGATTTCTCGGTTGCCTGGTCTGGCCCCTTCGCGAGCAGGCTCGCTCCCACAGGGGGAATGCATTTCAAATGTGGGAGCGAGCCTGCTCGCGAAGAGGCCGGTACAGCCGCCGCAAATGTAGGGCAGAAATTGCCTGTGCGCCAGTCACCCGGTAAAGTGCCGCTCCCCCCGTTTCGCCAGAGGCTCGCACCATGACCCAGACCCTAGATATTGCCGTGATTGGCGCCACCGGTACTGTCGGCGAAACCCTCGTACAGATTCTCGAAGAACGCGACTTCCCGGTCGGCAACCTGCATCTGCTGGCCAGCAGCGAATCTGCCGGCAGCTCGGTGCTGTTCCGCAACAAGAACGTGCGCGTTCGCGAAGTCGACGAGTTCGATTTCAGCAAGGTCAAACTGGTGTTCTTCGCTGCTGGCCCGGCGATCACTTTGAGCTACGCTGCGCGCGCTCATGCCGCCGGTTGCTCGCTGATCGACCTGTCCGGCGCCTTGCCGGCCGATCAGGCGCCGCAAGTGGTGCCGGAAGCCAATGCCAAAGTGCTCGCCGCTTTGAAAGCACCGTTCCAGGTCAGCAGCCCAAGTCCGTCGGCTACTTCGCTGGCCGTGGTATTGGCGCCGCTGCTCGATCTCATTGACCTGCAATATGTCAACGTCACCGCCAATCTGGCTGTTTCCGCGCAGGGTCGTGAAGCTGTGACCGAGCTGGCGCGGCAGACCGCCGAGCTGTTGAACATGCGCCCATTGGAGCCGACTTTCTTCGACCGGCAGATGGCCTTCAACCTGCTGGCCCAGGTCGGCACGCCTGACGCGCAGGGCCACACGCTGCTGGAAAAATGCCTGGTGCGCGAGTTGCGTCAGGTGCTGGCCAAGCCTTTATTAAAGATTTCCGCAACTTGCGTTCAAGCCCCGGTGTTTTTTGGCGATAGCTTTAGCGTGACCTTGCAGTCAACGTCGGCTGTCGACCTGGCAAAAGTCAACGCTGCACTCGAAGATGCGCCGGGTATCGAGTTGGTCGAGGCCGGCGATTATCCGACAGCGGTCGGTGACGCGGTGGGGCAGGACGTTGTCTATGTCGGTCGCGTGCGCAGCGGTGTCGACGACCCGGCGGAACTAAATCTGTGGCTGACGTCAGATAACGTACGCAAAGGCGCGGCCCTGAACGCTGTGCAGGTGGCTGAGTTGTTGATAAAAGACCTGCTGTAAAAGATACTTGGCAACAATTTGTCGACTGATTCTAGGTGAGCGCTATGCTTGCCCAGATTGCTTGATAACGTGTCACCCTCCGGGACATTCCGGGGCATCAAAGAAATGATCGCGCGCGACATCTGTCGTCGTCGCGCGCAATGCCTTACGGCAGCGGTATTCAACATCTTCTCGCTGGCCGAGGAACGTTCAAACAAAGGATGAGGCTATGGTTCAAGTTCGCAAACTGGTGTTAGCAATAGCGGCCGCCTCGGCGCTGTCCTCCGGTATGGCGCATGCCCTCGGGCTCGGGGAGCTGACCCTGAAGTCGACCCTGAACCAGCCGCTGGTGGCTGAAATCGAGCTGCTCGACGTCAAGGATCTCACCGCTGCCGAAGTGGTGCCGAGCCTGGCTTCCCCTGAAGATTTCACCAAGGCCGGCGTCGATCGTCAGGCCTTCCTCAATGACCTGACCTTCACTCCGGTACTCAACGCCAGTGGCAAAAGCGTGCTGCGCGTAACGTCGAGCAAGCCGCTGTCGGAGCCGATGGTCAAATTCCTCGTGCAGGTGATGTGGCCGAACGGCCGTTTGCTGCGCGATTACAGTGTGCTGCTGGATCCATCGAAGTTCTCGCCAGAGACCGCTGACGCCGCCGCACAACCGGCGCCGTCGCAGACCATCACCGCACCGACCACTGGCGCCACGCACCCGACGCAATACACCACCACGCCGCGCGATACCCTCTGGGAAATCGCCGCGAAGGCGCGCAACGGTGGTTCGGTGCAGCAGACCATGCTGGCGATTCAAGCGTTGAACCCTGATGCGTTCATCGGCGGCAACATCAACCGTTTGAAAACTGGCCAGGTATTGCGCCTGCCGGATGCGGTGCAGAGCACGGCGTTGCCACAGTCCAAGGCCATTGCCGAAGTCGCGGCGCAGAACGAGGCCTGGCGCTCGGGCCGTCGTTACGTGGCGAAGCCGGGCACCGGTCAGCAGCAACTCGATGCGACCAACCGTGGTCGTGGCAATACCGGTGCAGCACAGAATGCCCAGGACAATCTGAGTCTGGTCTCCGCTGAAAGCGCCAAGGCGCGCGGTAAAGGCCCGGCGGGTGACGCCAAGGCGCTGAGTAACAAGCTTGCGGTCACTCAGGAAAGCCTCGACACGACCCGTCGTGATAACGAGGAACTGAAAAGCCGCATGTCCGATCTGCAAAGCCAGATGGACAAGCTGCAAAAACTGATCGAGCTGAAAAACAATCAACTGGCGAAACTGCAGGCTGAAGGGGCGGGCGCTGCGCCAGCCGCCGACGCTGCTGCACCAGCGGTGCCTGCAATCACGGCTGAACTGGCCGCCACGCCGCCAGCCACTCCGGCAGAAGCGGCGCCGACGCCAGAGTCGGCGATTGCGCCGCCGGCTGAAACACCAGTCGTCGAGCCAGTGGTCGCGCCGAAGCAGCCTGTCGATGAAGAGAAAACCTTCAATGAGCTGCTGACCAACCCGATTCTGCTGGGGCTTGTCGGTGGTGGTGCGGTGGTTCTGCTGCTCCTGCTGTTGCTGCTGGCACGTCGCCGCAAAGCTCAGCAGGAAGCCGAGAAACATCTGCGCATGGCCCGCGCCCTGTCGGAAGAGCAAGAGTTCTCCGCCGAGCAGGATCTGCCGGAAAGCAGCTTCGAAGGTCTGGAAACCCCGGCGGCGAGCGTCAAGCTCAACACCCCGGCGCCTGCTCCTGCTCCAGTCGTGGCTCCGGTAGTGGCGCCGATCGTGATGGCTGAGCCGATCGCCGCGCCGCTGGTGGCACCGGCCGCCGAACGTTCCGATGACGTGCTCGACAAGGCGCAATCGCACATCAACGCCGGTCGCCTGAATCAGGCTGCCGCGTTGCTGGAAGAAGGCGTCAGCCTGGAGCCGCAGCGCAGTGATCTGCGTCTGAAGCTGATGGAAGTCTACGGTCAGCAGGGCGATCGCGATGCGTTCGTCGGTCAAGAGCGTCAGCTGGTGGCCAATGGCGACAACTTCGCCAAGGTCGAAGAGCTGAAAAGCCGCTTCCCGGCCATGGCCGTGGTCGCGGCTTCGGGTCTGGCCGCTGCTGCGGTGGCCGCCGAGCTGGACGCGCAATACGTCAAGGATCTGCTGCTGGACGAGCCAGAAGCACCTGCGCCAGCGCCGGCTGAAGATGACCTGGACAGCGCGTTTGATCTGAGCCTGGACGATCTCGATAACATCACCCCGGTAGAGCCTGCGCCCGTGGTTGAGCCGGAAGCGCCGGTCGAGCTGGACGAATTCCCGTCCGACGATGACCTGAGCTTCGAATCGGTGCTGCAACAGCAGACCGATATCAAAGAGAATCTGGATGACCTGTCGGACTTCGACCTTGATCTGGACCTCGGTGCCGAGCCGGCGGCTCCGGCAGTTGACCTGGCGGACGATGACTTCCTGCTGGATCTGGACGAAGGCGTGAAGGATCTGCCGCCGGTCGAGGCACCGGTGGTGGCTGACGTGCCACAGGATGATCTGGAGCTGCCGGCCGACTTCGATCTGTCGCTGGCCGACGAAATGGACAGCAATCCTGCGGCCGAACCTGATGCGTTCGCTACCGAACTGGATGATGTCAACGCCGAGCTGGATCGCCTGTCGCAAAGCCTGGCCGAGCCGACCTTCACCGAAGCCGATGCCATGAAGGGTGATGATCTTGGCGAAGACGATTTCGACTTCCTCGCCGGCACCGATGAAGCGGCGACCAAGCTTGATCTGGCTCAGGCCTACATCGACATGGGCGACAGTGACGGTGCGCGCGACATCCTCAACGAAGTGTTGACCGAGGGTGACGAGAAACAGCGTGGCGAGGCCAAGGACATGCTTTCGAGTTTGTAGTAAGTCCAGCGGTAAACGAAAGCGGCAGCCCATTGAGGCTGCCGTTTTTGTTTGGGCCGGATTCAGTGGTGTCTGAAGGATTGCTATCGCGAGCAGGCTCACTCCTACATTTGGAATGTGTTCCCCTGTAGGAGTGAGCCTGCTCGCGATAGGGCCAGAACTGCCAATAGAGAGTTCTGGCATCCCTGAACCACAGCCTTATAATGCCCGCCTTTGCACAAACAGCAGGCTGTCCCACATTGGCAAACATAGATAACCCGGTCGCCGAAATGGCCCCCGACGGCTTTTACCGCGTCGCGCTGGGCGTTGAGTACAAAGGCTCGCGCTACAGCGGCTGGCAGCGTCAATTGACAGGTGTGGCGACGGTCCAGGAAGAACTCGAAAAAGCCCTGTCGAAAGTCGCCAATTCGCCGGTTTCGCTGCAGTGCGCCGGGCGCACCGACGCCGGCGTGCATGCCTGCGGACAAGTGGTGCATTTCGATACGACGGTCGATCGTTCGCTGAAGGCCTGGGTCATGGGCGCCAATATCAATCTGCCGCATGACATCAGCGTCAGTTGGGCGCGGGTGATGCCGGCGCATTTTCACGCGCGGTTCAAAGCCATCGCGCGGCGTTATCGCTATGTGATCTACAACGATCAGATCCGCCCGGCGCATCTCAACGAAGAAATCACCTGGAACCACCGCCCGCTGGACGTCGAGCGCATGGCCGAGGCTGCACAGTACTTGATCGGCACTCACGATTTCAGTGCTTTTCGCGCCGGCCAGTGCCAGGCCAAGTCGCCGATCAAGAAGATGCATCATCTGCGCGTGACCCGGCACGGCAAGATGATCGTGCTCGACATCCGCGCCAATGCGTTCCTGCATCACATGGTGCGCAATATCGCTGGCGTGCTGATGACCATCGGTGCCGGCGAGCGCCCGGTGGAGTGGATGAAGGAAGTGCTGGAAAGCCGCGAGCGCCGTTCCGGCGGTGTCACGGCGCATCCGTACGGCTTGTATCTGGTGCAGGTCGAGTACCACGATGAATTCCCGTTGCCCGAGCGTTTTATCGGGCCACATTTCCTTACGGGTTTCTCCGAACTTGACGGCTGACGCCCTCGAACGCTTTTGTTACCATCCGGGACTTTCCCGGATTTTGCCTCGGAGTTTTTCTCGAAATGTCAGCCGTTCGCAGCAAGATCTGCGGGATTACCCGCATAGAAGATGCGCTGGCCGCCGTTGAGGCCGGGGCGGATGCGATCGGGTTTGTGTTCTACGCAAAGAGTCCACGTGCTGTCACCGTGCAGCAGGCGCGGGCGATTATTCAGGCATTGCCGCCGTTCGTAACCACCGTGGGCCTGTTCGTCAACGCCAGTCGCTGCGAGTTGGGGGAAATCCTCGATGCAGTGCCGCTGGATCTGTTGCAGTTCCATGGCGATGAAGTCGCTGAAGATTGTGAAGGCTGGCATCGTCCGTACATCAAGGCGTTGCGGGTCAAGGCCGGCGATGACATTGCGGCAGCGGTTGATGCCTACCCGAGTGCCAGCGGCGTGCTGCTCGACACTTATGTCGAAGGTGTGCCCGGCGGAACCGGTGAGGCGTTCGACTGGTCATTGATTCCGCAGGTTTTGAGCAAACCGTTGATTCTCGCGGGTGGTTTGACGCCGGAGAACGTCGCAGATGCCGTGGCTCGGGTAAAACCCTATGCGGTAGACGTCAGTGGTGGAGTAGAGGCAAGCAAGGGTATCAAGGATCACGCAAAGGTTCGGGCGTTCATCGACGCTGTACGCAAAGCGCCATATTGATGTGACGGCTGGCAGTCTGCCGCCGTCCATCAATGCACTTGCACAAAGCAGGCGCGGCTGAGGGTTTCTGGATCGCACGCAGGTCATGTTTCGCGCTGACCGTGGCTGTCCATCAACCATCGCCACACACATGAATTTAGCTGAAGGGCATACGCGGGGCTGCGAACCAGAGCGTTCGGGCCGCCGGTACTGGAGAAAGAAAGCATGAGCAACTGGTTAGTAGACAAACTGATCCCTTCGATCATGCGTTCCGAGGTCAAGAAGAGCTCGGTCCCTGAAGGTCTGTGGCACAAATGCCCGTCTTGCGAGGCGGTGCTGTATCGTCCGGAGCTGGAAAAGACCCTGGACGTTTGCCCTAAATGCAACCACCACATGCGCATCGGCGCACGTGCACGCATCGACATCTTCCTCGATGCTGAAGGTCGCAACGAACTGGGCGCCGATCTGGAGCCGGTTGACCGTCTGAAATTCCGCGACGGCAAGAAGTACAAGGATCGCCTGACCGCTGCACAGAAGCAGACCGGCGAAAAAGACGCGCTGATCTCCGTCAGCGGCACCTTGCTGGGCATGCCGGTGGTGGTTTCGGCGTTTGAATTCAGCTTCATGGGCGGTTCCATGGGCGCCATCGTCGGTGAGCGCTTCGTACGCGCGGCCAACTACGCCCTGGAAAACCGCTGCCCGATGATCTGCTTCGCCGCTTCCGGCGGTGCGCGCATGCAGGAAGCGCTGATCTCGTTGATGCAGATGGCCAAGACCTCGGCAGTGCTGGCACGCCTGCGTGAAGAAGGCATTCCATTCATCTCCGTACTGACCGATCCGGTCTACGGCGGTGTTTCCGCGAGTCTGGCGATGCTCGGCGACGTCATCGTCGGTGAGCCGAAAGCCCTGATCGGCTTCGCCGGTCCGCGTGTTATCGAGCAAACCGTGCGTGAAAAGCTGCCGGAAGGCTTCCAGCGCAGCGAATTCCTGCTGGAACACGGTGCAATCGACATGATCATCCACCGTCAGGAACTGCGCCCGCGTCTGGGTAACCTGCTGGCACAAATGACTGGCAAGCCGACGCCGAAATTCGTCGCCGCGCCAATCGAGCCGATTGTGGTTCCACCGGTACCTGCTGGCCTATGACCGAGCGCACCCTTGGCGAATGGCTCGCCTACCTTGAGCAGTTGCATCCGTCGGCCATCGACATGGGCCTGGAACGTTCGCAACAGGTAGCGTCCCGCATGGGGCTGGGCCAGCCGGCGCCTCGGGTGATCACGGTCACCGGCACCAACGGCAAGGGTTCGACCTGCGCTTTCGTGGCTTCATTGCTGCGGGCGCAGGGCCTGAGCGTTGGTGTCTACAATTCTCCGCACCTGCTGCGTTACAACGAGCGGGTGCAGCTCAATGGCCTCGAAGCCACTGACGCGCAGCTGTGCGAAGCCTTTGCAGCAGTCGAGGCCGGGCGCGGCGACACTTCCCTGACTTACTTCGAAATGGGCACCCTCGCGGCGTTCTGGCTGTTTCAGCAGTCCGGGCTTGATGCGGTGGTGCTGGAAGTCGGTCTGGGTGGGCGTCTGGACACGGTTAACGTGGTCGATGCCGATATTGCGCTGGTCACCAGCATCGGCGTCGATCACGCCGATTATCTGGGCGACACCCGCGAATCCGTGGCTTTCGAGAAAGCCGGAATTTTCCGTCAGGGCAAACCTGCCTTGTGCGGCGATCTGAATCCTCCGCAACCGTTGCTCGACAAGGCGCGTGAACTGGCCTGTCCGTTCTTCCTGCGTGGGCGTGACTTCGATCTCGGCATCACTGATCAGCACTGGCAGTGGCGCGGTACCGATGCGCAAGGGCAGGCTGTCGAATTGCGTGATTTGCCGCTGCTCGATCTGCCGATGGAAAACGCCGCGTTGGCGTTGCAGGCGTACTTGCTGCTCGGTTTGCCGTGGAATGCGCAGCAGATTGTGGCGGCGTTGCAGGCGACTCGTGTGGTCGGTCGACTGGATCGCCGCTCGTTCGAGTGGAACGGCAAGCGTCTGAACCTGTTGCTGGATGTCGGGCATAACCCGCATGCCGCCGAGTATCTGGCCCGTCGTCTGGCCTCGCGCCCACCGGTCGGCAAGCGTCTGGCGGTATTTGGTTTGCTGTCGGACAAGGATCTGGATGGTGTTGTCAGCGAATTGAATGCTAGTGTCCAGCACTGGGCTGTGGCGCCGCTGGATTCACCGCGCGCGCGCCCTGTGGCTGAGTTGCACGCGGCATTGCAGAACCTTGGTGCCGCTGTCACGTCTTATGACAGTGTCGCGGCCGCACTGGAAGGGCAGTGCGCAGTAGCTACCAGCGACGACGAGATTCTGTTGTTCGGATCATTTTATTGTGTCGCCGAGGCCCTCGAATGGCTGTCCCGGCGCTCCACGGAGGAAGCGGCAAATGGCTTTGCTGGATAAAGCGTACAAGCAGCGCATGGTTGGCGCTTTGGTGCTGGTTGCGCTGGCGGTGATTTTCCTGCCGATGCTGTTTTCCCGTCAGGATGAGCAGCGTCAGGTGACGGTCGAGGCGCCTGCCGCTCCGCAAGCGCCTGTCGTGCCGCAAGTGCAAATGGAAACCGTGGCTGTTCCCGAGCCGCAAGCCTTGCCGCAAGAGCCAGTGCCAACGGATGAAGAGGTCGCCGAAGACACGGCGCCTGCTGCGCCCGTCGCACCGGCACCAACGGCTCCCATCATGATCACCAAGCCTGTTGCGCCGCCCGCGGTGGCCAAGCCGATTCCTGCGCCAGCCCAGCCGATTACCTCTGCATCGAGTAAGCCCGACACCACGCAAAGCCGCGTCGATGCCAACGGTCTGTCGGTGAGCTGGTCGGTGCAACTGGCCAGTCTGTCGAGTCGCGCCAGTGCCGAGAGTCTGCAGAAAACCCTGCGCAGCCAAGGCTATAACGCCTATATCCGTTCGGCCGATGGCAAAAATCGGGTGTTTGTCGGTCCGCTGATCGAGCGTGCCGAAGCCGATCGTCTGCGTGATCTGTTGGGTCGTCAGCAGAACCTCAAGGGTTTTGTTGTGCGCTTCCAGCCTGAGCGCGGTTAAAAACTATCGCCTCGATTGAAATGCACTGACAATCGCAGCTTACCGAGAGGCATGCGCTCTGCTAAAATGCGCCGCCTTATCCGTCTGTAGGCTGCACTGTGCCATTTACCTGGGTTGACTGGGCGATCGTTGCAATCATCGCCATCTCCGCTTTGATCAGTTTGAGCCGCGGCTTCGTCAAGGAAGCATTATCGCTGGTGACCTGGATCATCGCAGGAGTCGTCGCCTGGATGTTCGGTGGCTCATTGTCCGAGTACCTCGCCGGATACATCGAAACCCCATCGGCTCGCGTGATCGCGGGCTGTGCCATCATGTTTGTCGCCACACTGATCGTGGGCGCAATGATCAATTATCTTATCGGCGAGTTGGTTCGCGTCACCGGGTTGTCCGGGACCGATCGATTCCTCGGCATGGCCTTCGGCGCAGCGCGTGGCGTGTTGCTGGTGGTCGTGGCGGTCGGGCTGTTGAGCCTGGGGCCGGTACAGCAGGACGGGTGGTGGAAAGAATCACAGCTCGTACCAAAATTTCTATTGGTCGCTGATTGGTCCAAAAACCTGATTCTCGGGTGGAGCAGTCAGTGGCTTGCCAGCGGAATCAGCGTACCCGCTGATATTCCGTTCAAGGAGCAACTCTTGCCGTCGGCGAAAACGCCTCAGTGAGTGTTGTTCAGTTCAGATCCATTAAGTAGGGGTTGCGTCGCATGTGTGGCATCGTCGGTATCGTCGGTAAGTCGAACGTCAATCAGGCGCTGTATGACGCGCTAACCGTGCTCCAGCACCGCGGCCAGGACGCTGCCGGTATCGTGACCAGCCATGATGGCCGGTTGTTCCTGCGCAAGGACAATGGCCTGGTGCGTGACGTGTTTCAACAGCGTCACATGCAGCGTCTGGTCGGCCACATGGGTATCGGTCACGTCCGTTACCCGACCGCGGGCAGCTCGACTTCGGCCGAAGCCCAGCCGTTTTACGTCAACTCGCCTTACGGCATCACCCTGGCGCACAACGGTAACCTGACCAACGTTGAGCAGTTGGCCAAAGAGATCTACGAATCCGACCTGCGTCACGTCAACACCAGTTCCGACTCGGAAGTGCTGCTGAACGTGTTCGCTCACGAGCTGGCCCAGCGCGGCAAGCTGCAGCCGACCGAAGAAGACGTGTTTGCCGCCGTGACCGACGTGCACAACCGTTGCGTCGGCGGTTACGCCGTTGTGGCCATGGTCACCGGTTATGGCATCGTCGGCTTCCGTGATCCGCACGGCATCCGCCCGATCGTGTTCGGCCAGCGTCATACCGACGAAGGCGTCGAATACATGATCGCGTCCGAAAGCGTTTCGCTGGACGTGCTCGGTTTTACCCTGATTCGCGACCTGGCACCGGGCGAAGCGGTCTACATCACTGAAGACGGCAAGCTGCACACCCGTCAGTGCGCGACCAATCCGTCCCTGACCCCGTGCATCTTCGAACACGTCTACCTGGCGCGTCCGGATTCGATCATCGACGGCGTGTCGGTCTACAAGGCCCGTCTGCGCATGGGTGAGAAGCTCGCCGAGAAGATCCTGCGCGAGCGTCCAGAGCACGACATCGACGTGGTGATCCCGATTCCGGACACCAGCCGTACCGCGGCACTGGAGCTGGCCAACCACCTGGGCGTGAAATTCCGCGAAGGTTTCGTCAAGAACCGTTACATCGGCCGTACCTTCATCATGCCGGGCCAGGCGGCGCGCAAGAAGTCGGTGCGTCAGAAGCTCAACGCCATCGAGCTGGAATTCCGCGGCAAGAACGTGATGCTGGTCGATGACTCGATCGTGCGCGGCACCACGTGCAAGCAGATCATCCAGATGGCCCGCGAAGCCGGCGCGAAAAACGTCTACTTCTGCTCGGCAGCCCCAGCGGTGCGCTTCCCGAACGTGTATGGCATCGACATGCCAAGCGCCCACGAACTGATCGCGCACAACCGTTCGACTCAGGACGTGGCGGATCTGATCGGCGCTGACTGGCTGATCTATCAGGACCTGCCTGACTTGATCGAAGCGGTCGGTGGCGGCAAGATCAAGATCGAGAACTTCGATTGCGCTGTGTTCGACGGCAAGTACGTCACCGGCGACGTCGACGAGGCGTACCTGAACAAGATCGAACAGGCGCGTAACGACTCCTCGAAGATCAAGACCCAAGCGGTCAGTGCGATCATCGATCTGTACAACAACTGAGTTGTCACCGGCCCTGAGGGGCCGGTTTTGTATCTGACTTTCAATTTTCGCGAACAGGGCAAGGAGTGACAGCATGAGTCAGGAATGGGATGCCGGTCGGCTGGACAGCGACCTTGAAGGCGTAGCGTTCGATACCCTGGCCGTACGTGCCGGTCAGCACCGTACGCCGGAAGGCGAGCACGGTGATCCGATGTTCTTCACCTCCAGCTACGTGTTCCGCACCGCTGCCGACGCAGCCGCGCGGTTTGCCGGTGAAGTGCCGGGCAACGTTTACTCGCGTTACACCAACCCGACCGTGCGCGCGTTCGAAGAGCGCATCGCCGCGCTGGAAAGCGCCGAGCAGGCTGTTGCGACTGCAACCGGTATGGCCGCGATCATGGCGGTGGTGATGAGTCTGTGCAGCGCCGGCGATCACGTGCTGGTTTCGCGCAGTGTGTTCGGTTCGACCATCAGCCTGTTCGAGAAGTACTTCAAGCGTTTCGGTGTGGAAGTCGATTATGTGCCTTTGGCTGACCTGTCAGCCTGGGATGCGGCGATCAAGCCGAACACCAAGCTGCTCTTCGTCGAATCGCCATCCAACCCTCTGGCTGAGCTGGTCGACATCGCCGCACTGGCGGAAATCGCTCACGCCAAAGGCGCGATGCTGGTAGTCGACAACTGCTTCTGCACCCCGGCGTTGCAACAGCCCCTGAAAATGGGTGCGGACATCGTCGTGCACTCGGCGACCAAGTTCATCGACGGCCAGGGCCGTTGCATGGGCGGTGTGGTAGCCGGTCGCAGCGAACAGATGAAAGAGATCGTCGGCTTCCTGCGCACCGCCGGGCCGACCTTGAGCCCCTTCAATGCGTGGATCTTCCTCAAAGGCCTGGAAACCCTGAACCTGCGGATGAAGGCCCACTGCGCCAACGCGCAGGAGCTGGCCGAATGGCTGGAGCAGCAGGACGGCATCGAGAAGGTGCATTACGCCGGTCTGAAGAGCCATCCGCAGCACGAACTGGCCCAGCGTCAGCAGAAGGGCTTCGGCGCGGTCGTAAGCTTTGAAGTCAAGGGCGGCAAAGAGGGCGCCTGGCGCTTTATCGATGCCACCCGGTTGATTTCGATCACTGCCAACCTCGGTGACAGCAAAACCACCATCACGCACCCGAGCACTACGTCTCACGGCCGTCTGGCGCCGCAGGAGCGGGAAGCGGCGGGCATTCGTGACAGTCTGATTCGCATCGCGGTCGGTCTGGAAGATGTCGCGGATCTGCAAGCCGATCTGGCGCGCGGTCTGGCAGCGTTGTGATCGAATTGTCGACCCCGAAAGCCGGTACCCATGGCCGCGTTGCGCTGGTCACGGGGGCCGCGCGTGGTATCGGTCTGGGGATTGCGGCGTGGCTGATCAGCGAAGGCTGGCAGGTGGTGCTGACGGATCTGGATCGTGCGCGCGGTTCGAAAGTGGCGAAGGTGCTGGGCGAAAACGCCTGGTTCATCGCGATGGATGTTGCCGATGAGGGCCAGGTAGCGCTCGGTGTTGCTGAAGTGCTGGGGCAGTTTGGTCGTCTCGATGCGCTGGTGTGCAACGCGGCGGTGGCTGACCCGCACAACATCACCCTGGAAAGTCTCGATCTGGCTTATTGGAATCGCGTGCTGGCGGTGAATCTCAGCGGACCGATGCTGTTGGCCAAGCACTGTGCGCCTTATCTGCGCGCGCACAACGGTTCGATCGTCAATCTGGCCTCGACCCGAGCGCGGCAGTCGGAGGCGGACTCTGAGGCCTATGCGGCGAGCAAGGGTGGCTTGCTGGCGCTGACGCATGCGCTGGCGATCAGCCTGGGGCCGGAGATTCGCGTCAACGCGGTCAGTCCGGGCTGGATCGATGCGCGCGATCCATCTGCGCGTCGAGCCGAGCCTTTGGCCGATGCCGATCATGCTCAGCATCCAGCGGGCAGGGTAGGGACAGTTGAAGACGTCGCGGCCATGGTTGCCTGGTTGCTGTCGAGGAATGCCGGGTTTGTCACCGGGCAGGAATTCGTCGTCGATGGCGGTATGACGAAAAAGATGATCTATAGCGAGTAGATCGCCTTTTTCTACTGAATTTGCGTTGAATGAACTGACGCCTTCGCGAGCAGGCTCGCTCCCACATTTGGAATGCATACCCCCTGTGGGAGCGGGCTCGCTCGCGAAAGCGGTTTTGCAGGATGGAAACAATTTCGTCTTTTTTAGAAAAACTTCAATCCTGCTATTGACTTAGGTTCGCTATCTGCGTAAATTTCGCGGCCTCGGAGATGCAAACGGGTGATTAGCTCAGCTGGGAGAGCGTCTGCCTTACAAGCAGAATGTCGGCGGTTCGATCCCGTCATCACCCACCACTCCCGAGATACTTGCGTAAGCAAGAGCGTAGGCTGAAAGTGCCTGCACCGACGCGCAGCGGTAGTTCAGTCGGTTAGAATACCGGCCTGTCACGCCGGGGGTCGCGGGTTCGAGTCCCGTCCGCTGCGCCATATTTTACGAGTCAGACGTTGTCTGGTTCGCGATTGCAAAGCACCGAAGCTTGCAGTCAACACGAGTTACTTGAGCGCAAGCTCAAAGCGATACGCAGCGGTAGTTCAGTCGGTTAGAATACCGGCCTGTCACGCCGGGGGTCGCGGGTTCGAGTCCCGTCCGCTGCGCCATATCTGCTTCAAGGACCACTGAACGCCTTGACGCACCGAAAGCAACCTTTGGTTGATTCGGAATCGATAGCAAAGACCCTGGTCGAAAGACCGGGGTTTTTTGTGTCTGAAATTTGGCTATTCCTTTTCCTCTCTCCTGAATCCGGCACTAATCCCTGTGGGAGCGAGCCTGCTCGCGAAGGCGTCGGCACATTCAAAATCTGCATTGGCTGGAAGAGTGCTTTCGCGAGCAGGCTCGCTCCCACATAGGCATGCCCACCTATCTCCACGGGTTTGCTGCGGTCTCACGTCGCATTGATTTTTTGATTCTTTAGTCAAATTTTTGTAACTGGTTGTTTGCTGCGAGCGCAGAAACCTTTAAAGTTAACCTTTCGGTCAGCTTTGCACTGTCAACACGCCCTTTGTTTCGCCAAAGAGGGCTTCTGCAAGACTCGAGATTCCCCAGTAGATAACCAGAAGGGCGGACACATAACCGCCCAGAGGATGATCCATGTCCAACCGTGATATATCCCGGCGCTCGTTCCTCCAGGGCGGGCTGGTGGCGGGTGTGAGCGTCACGCTCACGCCGCTCAGCAGTCAGGCGCTGGCTGCCTTGATGGAAAACAGCGTCACCGTGCCGTCCGAGAAATGGCTCGGCAATAACGGTAAGGCGCGTCAGCGTAACGACGCACTGTCCAAGGTCTGCGGCAGCAAAGTCTTTGCCCGCGACATCCGTTCCAAGGACATGCCGGGCTGGCCCGAGCAGCAAGGCCACGCCATGCTGCTGAAAACCATCAAGGCTGACCGCATCTACGCCGGTTACGACCTGTCGTGGCTCGGCGCCGATTTGCAGCCGGACCGCATCGTCACCGCCGCGGATCTGGACAAGGACGGCATCGTCTTTCCGGAAGAGCACGCGCCGGACCCACTGCTGCCGGAAGGCAAGGTGCCGATGTTCATCGGTCATCCTGTGGCGATCCTGATCTGGAACGACTTCGAGCGTTTCCGTCAGGCCAAGAACAAACTCAAATTCAATGACAAGGCGATTCGTTACGGTGCCCAAGTGCCGTTCTACGAAGGCGACCCCTATGGCAGCTTCCGCTACGTACGTGTGGGCGGCGCGACCTCGGCAGACGAAGATGAGTTCGCCAGCCTCAAGGACTCGATCCTGTTCCCGATGCTGAAAAACCGTCGTCCGGTGTGGAATTCCCAGCCGAACCTGCACGGCAACCTGACCGAGCGCGGCCTGTTCTACGCCGATCGCATGAAGAAAGAGATCGATACACCGCCGAACAACTGGCTGGTGTTCGACGAGCGCTACAAAACCCCGTCGATCGAGCCGGCCGCGATGGAGCCGGACAACGGCAACGGCTGGTACGACCCGAAAACCAAAACCCTGCACTTCGTGGTGGCCACCCAGTGCCCGTTGGAAGCGGCGACCGAGACCGCGAAAATGATCGCGCCGTCGCGCTTCGGCCTCGACAACCTGAACATGCACCCGGGTTATACCGTGGGCTACGGCTCCAAAGACCACAACATCTTCGTTTACTACGCAGCCCTTGCTGCGTTGTATGGCGCCGGCGTGCCAGTGCGTCTGGCCAACGACCGCTACGAACAATTTCAGAGCGGCATCAAGCGTCACCCGTTCGACATTCGCTACCAACTGGCGGTGGACAAGAACGACTACACCTTCAAGATTTTCCGCGCGGAAATGAGCGTCGACGGTGGTGGTCGCATCAACTACAGCCCATCTGTAGCGGCGGTTGGCGCCACGGCCGCGCAGTCGATCTACTACATGCCGCAGAACGATCTGCAAGTCACCGCCTACCACTCGCGTGGCGTTGAGGCCGGTTCGATGCGCGGTTACGGCACCCTGCAAAGCATGGCGGCGACCGAGATGATGGTCGACGAAATCGCCAATCGCCTCGGTGTCGATGCGATTGACCTGCGTCGCAAGAACGCCCTGCGTTCGGGCATGAAAAACACCCAGGGTGCGATCCCCGCTGGTGCTTT
This sequence comes from Pseudomonas sp. P108, assembly GCF_032613195.1. NCBI lineage: Bacteria > Pseudomonadati > Pseudomonadota > Gammaproteobacteria > Pseudomonadales > Pseudomonadaceae > Pseudomonas > Pseudomonas sp. P108. Next base: position 2,332,284 of record NZ_CP126691.1, read on the forward strand.
GCGCCTGCATGAAATTCTCGACAAGGCCTCGGTGCACGAAGTCTGGAAAAACCGCGACGCGATCAAGAAGCAACGCGAAGCCGCCGACCCGGATAACTGGTACGGCGTCGGTTTCGCCATCTGCCAGAAAGACTTCGGCACCGGTTCCGAAGCGCCGATGGCCAGCATCGAATTCACCGCCGACGGTCGCATCACCCTGCGCCACATCGGCATCGAAATCGGTACCGGCATGTCCACCTCGCAAGCTCTGGTCGTGGCCGATTTCCTCGGCAGCCCGGCGCACGAAGTGAAGACCGGTGAAACCGAATGGAAGGAAATGCAGCTGATCACCAGCGGCAACCCTTACATCATGAGCCAGACCGAGCAGGACAACCTGCTGCGCAACCCGCGTTGGGTCGGCAAGTTGGCTTCGGCCTCGTCGGCGACCAACTCGGCGTACTACTTCAGCCATGCCACCCGTGAAGCGGCGCGCGTGCTGTTCAACAACGGTTTGTGGCCGGCGGCCATGGAAATCTGGCGTCAGGGTCCTTACGGCGGTCAAGCCAACCCTTACGTTGTACGTCGCGAAGATGCGCATTGGGTTGACGGCAAACTCACCGCCAACGGCATGCAGCCGTTGAGCTTCGAAGAGCTGGCCAAACACGCTCACGAGCGTGGCCTGGTGACCGGCGCCACCGTTCATGCGTTCAACCGCTGGAGCTGGGCTGAAGCCGAATACAGCATCGACGGTGTGCGCGAGCGTCTGCCGCTCGATGGTCTCGCCGTGAAATACGGTGACGGCGCGCCGAAAGCGAAGAAAGCGTTGATGACCACGTCCGGTTTCCACCTGTTGGATCGCCAGAACATCAATTACCCGGTTGTCCAGTTGAACAACGCTGCGGTGACTTACTACAGCCCGGTCGCCACGTTGGTCGAACTGAAGGTCAACAAAGGTTCGGCAGAAGTCGAAGTGCTCAATCACCATTCGTGGGTCGAGTGCGGTCGTGTGCTCGTCGAGGAATTGGTCAAGGGCCAGCTCGAAGGCGGTATCGCCATGGGCATCGGCCACGCCTTGATGGAAGAGATGCCGCTGTATGAAGGCGGGCCGGGGGAGGGTGACTGGAACTTCAACCGTTACCGTCTGCCGATGGCGCGTCACGTTGCCGTGTGGAAGCAGACTGCGGAGATTCTGCCGCCGCTGTCGCCAAGCGATCCGTCGAAAGGCATCGCCGAAGTGGTGATGATCCCGATTGTCGGTGCCATCGGTAACGCCGTGGCGCACGCCATCGGTAAACGTGTTCGCGATCTGCCAATCACTGCTGCGCGCATCAAGGAGGCCCTCAATGGCTAACCGTCCGCTTCAACTGACCCTCAATGGTCAATCCGTCGGCCCGGTGGACATCCCTGATGACCTGCCGATGATCGACTACCTGCACGAATACAAAAACCTCACCGGTTCGCGTCTGGGCTGTGGCCAGGGCATCTGCCACGCCTGCGTGGTGATCGTCGATAACCCGGACGGGACCAGCGAAGAGGTGCGCACCTGCATCACTGGCGCGCATTATTTCGAGGGCAAGAAAGTCCGCACCATCGAATCGCATGCCAAGCGCGACGAGGCGGGCCAGGTCACCGAGCTGAACCCGATCCAGCAGCGCTTTGTCGACGAGTTCGCTTTCCAGTGCAGCTACTGCGCGCCGGGCTTCGTCAACGCCGCGACCGTGCTGGTTGAAAAGCTGCAACGCCAGCCGACCGTACAAAGCAAGCTCGAACAAGTCATCGAGGACAGCCTCGGCCACCACGTCTGCCGTTGCACCGGGTACGTGCGTTATTACAACGCCACCCGCAACGTGCTGACGGATCTCGGCCTGGTCAAGGAGGGTTAAGCATGAAGCTTTTTCTGACCCGCCTGACCCTGGCGGTCGGCCTCGCTGCGCCGGTGTTGTTTGCCCATGCCGATGATCAGGTCAAGCGCGGCGAGTATCTCGCTCGAGCCGCTGACTGCATGGCCTGCCACACGGCAGCGGGCGGCGCACCATTTGCTGGTGGCCTGCCGATTGTGTCGCCGTTCGGCACGATCTACGGCACCAACATTACGCCGAGCAAGGAGCACGGCATCGGTCTGTACAACGATGACGAGTTCTTCGCTGCACTGACCGAAGGCAAGCGTCGCGATGGCGCGAACCTGTATCCGGCGATGCCGTACACCTCGTATCACTTGATGCCGCGTGCAGATTCGGATGCGATTCATGCGTACCTGAAAACCATCGAGCCGATCGAGCGCGCAGCTCCGGTCACCAGCCTGAGCTTTCCGTTCAACGTACGTCCGGGCCTGATTGGCTGGAACATGATGTACGGCAAAGCGCTGAAGCTGGAGCCGGCCGAAGGCAAAAGCGAAGCCTGGAAGCGTGGCCAGTACATGGTCGAAGTGCTCGGTCACTGCGGCGAATGCCACACTCCGCGCGGTCTGCCGGGTGCGATGCAACTGGACAAGCGCCTCACGGGCGGCATCCTCAATGGTTATCTGGCGCCGAGCCTGCTGGCCACGGATCTGGCCGCTCGCGGCTGGAACGAGCAGGATCTGGGCACGTTCCTCAAGCACGGCATGAGCGCGCAGGGGACGATGTTCAACGAGATGTTCCCGGTGTTCCACAACAGCACTCAAGGCCTGAGCGATACCGATCTGGCGGCGATGGCGACGTTTCTGCTCGGCGAGCAACCGCCGGCAGCCAAAGCCCTCGTTGAAGTGCCAGTAGAGAAACTCGGCGCCAGCGCCCAGCGCGGTCGTCAGGAATATCTGAACGTCTGCGCCGGTTGTCATGCGGTCGGTGGCGAAGGCAAGCCGCACATTGCGGTGGCCATGCGCGGCAACACCACGTTGCGTCTGGAAGACCCGCGCAACCTGTTGCGGGTGATCGAGGATGGTATCGGCGAGCAGAAGTTCTCCGGTTTCGAGCACATGCAACCGATGCCGGGTTTCGCCGACAAGCTCAAGCCTGAACAACTGACCGACCTGCTCAACTACTTGCGTCAAGGTTGGGGCGGTCAGTCGGCTGAACTGGCGGTGAGCGACGTGCAGAAACTGCAAGCCGACGCACCGTCCATCGAGCACAAGGCGCACTGACATGCAGCATCTCGATCTACAAGTGGTGCGGCGAGCGCTGGAGTGGTCGTTGGCGGGGCAGCGTATCTGGCTCTGCACCGTGCTGACCACCTACGGTTCGGCACCGCGTGCGCCGGGTTCGCTGCTGGCGGTGAATGACGGCGGACAGTGGATCGGCTCGCTGTCGGGTGGCTGCGTTGAAGAGGATTTTCTCGAACGCGTTGCCGAGGGGGCGTTTCTCGATGCAGTCAATGTCGTGCGTTACGGCGAAGGCGACGATCCGCGCTCGCGGGTCAGTCTGCCCTGTGGCGGCATTCTCGATGTGCTGGTAGAGAAATTTGACGCTGGCTGCGAGGTGCAGGCGCATCTGCGCGAATTGGAGTCGGCGCTGCTTGGTCAGCGTCGCTTGATTCGCGAGGTTGATCTGGCCAGTGGTGCGCGCACTCTGTTCGCTGATCGCGAGCAGGGTGCGCGGATCGAGCGCGAGATTGATCGGGTGCGGATTCGCGTTGGCGCGGCGCAGCGTTTGTTGCTCGCCGGCTATTCCAGCGTGGCGCAGGCGTGTGCCGAATTTGCCGTCGGCCTCGGGTTTGAAGTGATTCTCTGTGATCCTCGCGATGAAGTGCTGGAAGGCGTAGTGCTGGATGGCGTGGAGATTCGTCGGCAATTGCCGTCGGTGTTTATTGCTGACGGTGGTTGTCATCGTGATACGGCGGTCGTCGCGCTGACGCATGATCCTCGTATCGACGATCTGGCAATGATGGAAGCGGTGCGCACAGAGGCGTTCTACATTGGCGTAATGGGGTCGCTGCAAACATCGCAGAAGCGCTTCGAGCGGTTACGTCGGATTGGCGGCTTGGGGGAGGCTGAGCTGGCGCGGATTCATGCGCCGATTGGTCTTAATCTTGGCAGCAAGACGCCGGCGGAAATCGCCCTGGCGGTGCTGGCGGATATCCTGCGCATCCGTAGCGGGATTGCTCGGGATCAGCTCTGAAACCGTTCAGTGTTGAATAAAAAGGGCCGCTGTTCAGCGGCCCTTTTTTACATCCCGAATTTGTCGCGTAAGCCGTAATACCAAGCGCCCAAGGCAGCAAACGGCGTGCGTAACAGTTGCCCGCCGGGGAACGGGTAGTGCGGCAAGTCGGCAAACGCATCGAAGCGCTCAGCCTGACCGCGCAACGCTTCGGCGAGGACTTTTCCTGCCAAATGCGTGTAGGTCACGCCATGGCCGCTGCAGCCTTGCGAGTAATAAATGTTGTCGCCCAGGCGCCCAACCTGTGGCAAGCGCGACAGGGTCAGCAGGAAATTTCCGGTCCAGGCGTAGTCAATCTTCACATCCTTGAGCTGGGGGAACGCCTTGAGCATTTTCGGGCGGATGATCGCTTCGATATTGGCTGGATCGCGCGCGCCATACACCACGCCACCGCCGAAGATCAGGCGCTTGTCACCCGTGAGACGGTAGTAGTCGAGCAGGTAGTTGCAGTCTTCAACGCAGTAGTCCTGCGGCAGCAGCGCTTTCGCCAGCTCGTCTCCCAGCGGTTCGGTGGTGATCACTTGCGTGCCGCATGGCATCGATTTGGCCGCCAGTTCCGGTACCAGGTTGCCGAGATAGGCATTGCCGGCGACGATGATGAACTTGGCCCTGACCTTGCCTTGCGGCGTATGCACCACCGGATTGGCACCGCGCTCGATGCGCGCGGCGGGTGACTGTTCATAGATAGTACCGCCGAGGGATTCAATCGCAGCCGCTTCGCCGAGCGCGAGGTTCAGCGGATGAATATGCCCGCCGCTCATGTCGAGCATGCCACCGACGTATTGATCGCATGCCACCACTTCGCGAATACGGCGTTGGTCGAGCAATTCGAGTTGTGTATGGCCGAAGCGCTCCCAGAGGCGTTTCTGCGATTCCAGATGGCCCATCTGCTTGGCGGTAAGGGCTGCGAATACGCCGCCGTCCTTCAGATCGCACTGGATGTTGTACTTGGCCACACGCTCGCGAATGATCCGGCCACCCTCGAACGCCATATGTCCGAGTAGCTGCGCTTGCTTGGGGTCGACGCTGCGCTCGATCACGTCGATGTCGCGGCTATAGCTGTTAACGATCTGCCCGCCATTGCGCCCCGAAGCGCCGAAACCGACCTTGGCCGCTTCCAGCACGGTGACGCGAAAACCGTTTTCCAGCAGAAACAGGGCAGAGGACAATCCGGTATACCCGGCGCCGATCACACAGACGTCCGTCTCCACATCATCCTGCAAGGCAGGGCGGGGCGGTACGGCATTGGCCGACGCAGCGTAATAGGACTCTGGGTAAGGGGTGTTCGCCATCCTGCAGCCTCTGTTTAATATATTTTACGAGTGCGTCGATCCTACCCGAGTTGAAAAACCTCCGCCAGCCACCGGAAAATCTTCGTCGGAGCCCCGAAATTAAATATTTTGCATATTCATAGGGTTAGGTGAAAAAAAGGTGTTGACACCCCTCCGGAATTCCGTAGAATGCCGCCTCACAGCAGGCACGTAGCTCAGTTGGTTAGAGCACCACCTTGACATGGTGGGGGTCGTTGGTTCGAGTCCAATCGCGCCTACCAAACAAAATCCGCTCTGCTGGGCGGTCTGGAAGGGCTCACCGACAGGTGGGCCCTTTTTTGTTGTCTGCGATTTGCAAAACGTTTGCAAAACCCCCATCTCAGAACAGCTAATTCGGGTCTGGTCAGGGGCCTCCGATAACATCGCAAGATTATCAATCCAGGCATTATCAATGAAGACATGGATGGCAGTAGGGATAGTACTAGCGGCTATGCAGGCAAGCGGTACGGTATATGCCGACGATAGTGGGGATGGGGTGAAATTTTTAAAGTCTTGCAAAGGACTCCTAAACTACTGGGATGGTAAGCCGACGGAGGCTAGCTATGATGCAGGAGCCATGGGCTACTGCGTGGGAGTCGTACGAGGTGTCCGCGGCACCCTGCAAATTCTTGGCAGCGAATTAAAGGACGGCCGTCTTAGGGTGTGCCTGCCTGAGGATTACACAGAGCAGGCTGGAGTTCGCTCAGTCGTTAACTACCTTGATGATCATCCTGAAAAATTGACGTCCTTAGTTGAGAGCGTCACGATGCTGGCGCTCCGCTCTTCATATCCCTGTAGGTAACGGCGGCACCGCAGTTTCAAATCCGCAGTCACTTTCATGTAGACCGGGGCGGCTATGATTTTTCGACTTCTCGGGTAATCCCTTGATGGTGTGCTGCTCGAGGTCAACGCCCGACTTCAGCTACAGCACAATATCCTCCCGCCGCTGAAGGCTGAGGTATCTGAGTTACCTTTCGAGAAATTCACTTAGGTAGTTCATGTTGCGATTCGAGATTTTCAGTAATGAGCAACGTATCGGGTGGTCCGATCTCGAGCTTGGCGATCCGCCTATGGGGGTTGCCTTTGGTGTGTTTGTACCAAGTCCTGACTACTCCAGCTTCCAGCAGCAAATCAGAGCCTCTACTCAGCGTGACCAGAGACACTTCAACTTTGCTGTTCACATTGTGGAAGGGCGGCAGATTCGTGCCTCCGGCGTGTCCATTGCAGACTACTCGGCTGATTGTGGGCCGGATGCAATAGAGATCACCGTTCTAGGTATCGAGTACCCGGACTATGGTGAAATTTTTCCAGCGCACGTTGACGCTTATCGGCACCAATTTGATGTCTAGCTGTATCAGCAATTGAGAGTCTTGGATGGTTTACGGATCTATCGCTGCGCAGGTTATGGCGAGGGATGCTGATCCACTGTGAGTGGTACTTCATCGTTTTGCGGTCCTTGCTGAATTGCGCGCGCATGTCTTCGTTGTGCGCCCATCATGATCGAGTTGCTGCATCGTCGAGCCGGGCAGTTAGCTGACAATTCGCCCGTTCGTCGCCAGCGTCCTTTAAAAAAGTGTGGATATTGAACAGGTTACGACTGTTACTAACCAACCGGTTATCAAAAAAACGTTGTTACTGTTGGTGGAATTAAGTAACATCCGCCCCGCGTTCACCACCACGGTTTATGCATTTTTAAATCCCAAGCTTCCATCAGCTGCTTGGGATTTTTTTTGCCTGCGATTTGGCATCTGCTGTTTCAAATTCTCCTCGCAATGCGTCATCGCGCCCGGCGATTGCGCCGCAAGCAAGTCCCTGCTTTTTCGACTACTACTGACTGGCCGATTTTCAACTCATCTTGATGGGGGTGTATCGATGCTGGTTCATTGGTTTCTTGCAGCTATTCATCTACTGGCTTTTGCCCTGGGCTTTTGGGCGGTTCTGACTCGAGGGACGGCATTCAGCCGCCTTGCTGCTGGCGCAGGTGAGGCAAGGCGCGTTTTGCTCGCCGATAATCTATGGGGTATTTCTGCGTTGATTCTGCTGGTGACAGGTGGAATGCGGGCGTTTGGTGGCTTTGAAAAGGGCACTGACTATTACCTTCATCAGCCACTGTTTCATCTGAAGATGACGCTGTTTGTGCTGATACTGATTGTCGAGCTCGCCCCGATGATCACGTTGATCAAGTGGCGGATCGCGTCCGCACGTGGCGCAGCAGTCGACACCGGACGCGCGAAACTGTACGCGCGAATCAGTCATGTCGAGGCGTTGCTTTTGGTGCTGATGGTGATTGCGGCCACGGGCATGGCGCGAGGCGTGACATTCGGTTAGAGGGCGAATTCTCTGCGCGCTATCGGAAACGTCCGACAGCCAGTCTCGGGGATGGCAGGTAGTATCGGGCGGCAAGGAGATAGTGGGGGGATGTAGTGGAATCGGAATTGGATTTGGTGCGTCAGGCGCCGTGCCCAGCAGAGTGGGGAGCGGATGGCAATACGGCGCGTGAATCTCTAGCCAGTCATTCCACAAGGTAAACGGACTGGCTACTGACTGCGATTGGTTCAGGGAGTTTGTGGCTTGTCCGGGGCGGTCAGGCCAGCCTGAATGCGCTGGTAAATCTCTTCACGGTGAACGGCAACGTTTTTCGGAGCGTTGATACCAATGCGAACCTGTTGGCCGCTTACGCCCAGAATGGTGATAGTGATGTCATCACCGATGTTTATGCTTTCACCGACTTTGCGGGTGAGTATCAGCATGGTCTTCTCCTTGATTGCTTTGTAGGGCACCTGATTCAGACAGTGCAGAGGTCGGTGGTACGTATAGATTAGTGCGAAGTCTCACGGTTTGGGTGCCTCTTTCTGACGCGCAGAAGCGGCATTAATTCCCAGGGCGTAACTATACAGAGGCTGCAACCATCAATCTCGTTGTTTTGTGCCCATTTTGCGGGGCTCGCGAAGTATTTATGAATGATAAGATCGCGGCTTTGAGAATTTCGAGGAAAGCGTTGTGCGCAAATTGGTTTGGGTAGTCGCGGCACTGGTATTGGCAGGGTGTGGCGAAGGCAAGAACGTAGACGCACCGAAACCACAGTCGGCCGCAGTGACGGCACCGGCGGCGGTTGCACCACAATGGGATCTCGAGGTGCGCGGCGAAACTCCGCAGGCTGTCAGCGACCTGAGCGGCTGGTTGATTGAGCACGCCTTCGTGCCTACGGTGATCAAGGACAGCAGTGGCAAAGCGCGAATTCTGATTGGTCCCTTCAGCTCGCAAGCCGAAGCTGAAGCCCGAAAAGTACAAGTGGATGCCGCTCTGGTGAAAGCCAAGAAGCAGAATATTGAATCGGTGGTGATTGAGCACCCGCTCACGCCGTAACTGCTGCAGTTCAGCGGAGCGACCTAAAGGACCTCGGATGTGGCTCGTCTTATACGAGTCAGTCACGATTTTCCGAAGGAGCTCCGCATGGCCTCCGCCAATCCTTACAAGCTGTTCGACGTCATCCTGCATCGCAAAACCTTACTAAGCCCGCACATGATGCGGATCACGCTGGCCAGTCCTGCCGTTAAGGAAATGGCCACTTGGGCGCCGGATCAAAGGGTCAAACTGTTTTTTCCTGCGGCTGATGGTTCGCCTGCCAGGCTTGCTCAGGGCGAAGGTTGGTACGCCCGCTTCAAGGCAATGATTGCCGATCGACGTCCGGCCATGCGCACTTACACCATTCGCCATTTGCGTGCAGAACAAGGCGAAGTGGACATTGATTTCGTCCTGCATGGTGAAACCGGGCCGGCTTCGCGTTGGGCGCTTCGGGCGCAGCCCGGTGATTCGATGCAGATTCTCGCCCCGGATCGCCGCTTTTCAGCACGGGACGCCGGAGGATTCGAATGGAAGCCGCCGCAGATCCTCAAGCAGGTTCTGCTGGTCGCCGACGGCACGGCGCTACCTGCGGCCATGGGCATTCTTGATGAGTTGGCTGCTATGGCCGAGCCGCCCCTGACGCAGGCGTTCTTCGAGGTCGACAGTCCTGAAGATATGCTGCCGGTTCCCGATTGGGCGGGGCTCACGGTGCAGTGGCTGATCCGGGGCCAAGCCAGTGCTGGTACGTTGATGGTGGCGGCGGTACAGAAAGCGGTTTCGCCCATTCATGCCTCATCCATCGGCCAGGCTGTCGAGTTGGCCGAGGTCGATATCGATAAAGAGATTCTTTGGGAAATAGCCGAGACAGCCAGTGAGGGTTTCTATGGCTGGATCGCTGGAGAAAGCGCTGCGGTGATGAGCCTGCGCAGGTACTTGATTAAAGAATGCGGGATCGCGCGGCAGTCGCTCAACCTGATGGGGTACTGGCGCTACAACAAGGCAGGCAGCTAGCCACAAAAAAGGCCTCGGACATGACGTTCGAGGCCTTTTCTTTTAAGTGTCGATCAGCCGCAGGCTTTCATGTTCACCGGACCGACAAACTCATTGCCGCGTCCCATCACGCACGCCACGCTCTGATTGCGCTGACGCTCCCAGTCCTGCACCGGGTAAGTCTTGTCCCACGCTTCATACAATTGGCGATCCTGCTTCGATAGGCGCAAGCCGTATTGCTTGCTCATGTAGAAGTAGGTGCGGGCGATCATGCCGCGAATCGACGGGCGAGGCATGACCTTCTTCGCCTTGAAGTCGACCTGGGTCAGACATGAGCCGTACTGCCCGGACTGCACTGGCAACCAACCGTAGCTGAAGTTGCTGCGATCGCCATTGACCTCGCCAATGCTCGGCACCAGGTTATGCAGATCGGCTTCAGCCTTCTGATAGCTGGGGTCGTAACGGGTGCAGTTCTTGCGTCCGCCTTCCTGCCAGCATTGGCGCTGATGGCCGAATTGCCAGGCCGGCACGATGTGCTCCCATTCGATGCGTGATGCACGTTTGGCGTTCTTGCGTGGTACATAACCGCAGGCTTTGAGATCAACCTTGTTGCCGGTGTATTTGCACCCGCAGTAAAACTCTGTGGACTGTGGTGCGTACAGCTTCCAGGCGACCTTCTTGGCTTCGGTAAATGTGCGGGGTGCGCCAGCCTGCGCGCCCATGGTGATGAACAGCAACAGCAATGCAAAACAGCGGACACTCATTGAATCAATCTTCCTTCGGTACAACCCAAAAAATCTGCACGCCACCGTCGTCGCGATAGGCGAGGGTGACGTTGTCGTTCTCGTCGATTTCCTCGAGCAGGCGCTCCCACTCATCCATCGGTTCGTCCGGCAGACGGAAGATCAGTGCGGCTTTGGCTTTTTGGGCGGTGGGAGAATTGATGATTTTCTGAACGCGCATACCCATGCGTTCGTAAGCGTCAGGAGCATCAGGGGAGGTGGCCACGAGGTTATCCTTATTAAGCTGTACGTGCATACAGTATTTAACTGTAAGCATTTTCGCAACTGCTTAAAATTCAAGAAAATCCTCTGACAGCGCTTTTCCTGTTTTGGTGTAGGCCGTGTCGATTTTTTTGTGGGAAAAATGCGAGAGCGTTGTAGGTGACACACCACCCGCCCTAGAGCGAGTGGTGTGCAGGGTGCCCGATCAGGAATGGATCGGGCGAAGATCAATCAGTATTCCCAGAACATCCGTTGCAGCTCTTTGCTGTCATTGGTTTTGGTCAGGGCGACCATCGCCAGGATGCGGGCTTTTTGCGGGTTCAGGTCGTGTGCAACAACCCAGTCGTACTTGTCGTCTGGCTGTTCGGCGTTACGCAGAACGAAGCCGCCAGCATTGACGTGGGACGAGCGAATGATTTGTACGCCATCCTTGCGCAGTGCTTGCAGGGCCGGAACTACGCGAGAGGACACCGAGCCGTTACCGGTACCGGCGTGGATGATCGCCTTGGCACCGGACTGTGCGAGAGCCTTGTAGGCAGTGTCGCTGACGTTGCCGTAGGAATAGGCGATTTCTACGTCAGGAAGGCTCTTGATGTTTTTGATGTCGAATTCCGAATCCATGGTGTGACGCTTGGCTGGCAAGCGGAACCAGTAGGATTTGCCTTCAACCACCATGCCCAATGGACCCCAGGCGCTTTTGAACGCTTCGGTCTTGATGTTGATCATTTTGCTGACATCGCGACCGGACTGGATTTCATCATTCATGGTCACCAGTACGCCTTTGCCGTGCGCTTCTTTGCTGCTGGCCACGGCCACGGCGTTGTACAGGTTGAGCATGCCGTCTGCAGACATGGCGGTGCCCGGACGCATCGAGCCGACGACGATGATCGGCTTGTCGGTTTTTTCCACCAGGTTGAGGAAGTAAGCGGTTTCTTCCAGGGTGTCGGTGCCGTGGGTGATGACGATGCCGTCGACGTCTTTGCTGTCAGCCAGTTCGGCCACGCGGCGACCCAGTTGCAGTAGGTTTTCGTTGGTGATGCTTTCCGAGGCAATCTGCATGACTTGTTCGCCACGCACATTCGCCAGTTTGCTCAGCTCGGGAATACCGGCGATCAATTGTTCGACACCCACCTTGGCCGCCTGGTAGGTGGCGCTGTTGGCGGCGCTCGCGCCAGCACCGGCAATGGTGCCGCCCGTAGCAAGTACCACAACGTTAGCGAGCTTGGTCTGGGTTTCGACTTCTTTTGCCTGGAGGGCGGTGGGCAGGAGCAGGAGGAGGGCCAAAGCGCCCGGAACCAAAGTATTGAAAGCAGATTTCATTATTTTTCTCTCTAGTAGTGAGACGGTGCTGATGCAGGTTCATCTAGATGCACCCCAAGCCGATCTGGATTCTTGGGATGCGATGAAGGGAGCAGGATCTGTACCAGCGCTACTTTGCGTTATAAAAATGTTTAACCTGATGATTTGCATCAAGATTTTCTCAGTTTGAAAATCCTGCGCACCATCCTCTATCCGGGTTTCCGAACAATGGACGCCTTCGCGTTCGGCTCTCCGAAAAGGACTACTGCTTCTGTCGAGTGATTCGGGTTGCCGGTTTGGGGTTTTCTGCTAAAGAAAGCTTCGCGCAGGCCGATGGGTGTTCAAGGAAACTAAAAGGTAGGGAGTTCACATGTCACTGACGGTCGGTTTTTCAAATCCCGGTGCAGTCACCATCGGCGGCAAAACCGCAGCGACGATCAACGCATTGAGCGAGGCAGAGGCGGACGCCTCTGCCGAGGCGCTGGGTACGGAGAAAGATCAAGGCAACCAGGTCAGAACCGGTGGAGCTGCCGCGCCAGAAGACAGCAAGGCTGAAAGCGGCGACAACCTGAGCGTCACGGTCAAGATGTTGCTCAAGCGAATGCAGGAGCTGCAGAAGCAACTTCAGGAGCAGCAACAACAACTGGCGGCCGCACAAGCCAAGACCTATCCGACGCCTGAGGCCAAATCGCAAGCGGTGATGTCCATTCAGGGGCAAATCGCGCAAACCAGCGCTGCAATGGCAGAAGTGGCCGGTGCACTGGTCAAGGAAATGACGAAGAGTTCTACCAGCGGTAACCTGGTCAGCACCACGGCATAAGAAGCGAAGGGGCGAGTCCGACGATTCGCCCTACAACAAATGACGATTTCTGATTGTTGACAAATGTCGGCGGGATTCGCATAGTTCGGTCTACGCAAACGTTTGCGCGGCTTTTTCGGCGCAGTATCGGCCAGAAAAGCCGGTGTAGCTTACGCCAGCGCAAACGTTGCTCACAATAATCATAAGATCGGAGTGAACCCATGAAGCTGCCATTCGCTGGACGTCTTCTTGCTGTCGCTATGCTGGCTGCCACAGCCGCCGCACTACCTGTCTCCTCGGCATTCGCCGAATCCGCCGAAAAACCTAAAGTCGCGCTGGTCATGAAGTCTCTGGCCAACGAATTCTTCCTGACCATGGAAGATGGCGCCAAGGCCTACCAGAAAGAACACTCCGCCGATTTCGACCTGATCTCCAACGGTATCAAGGACGAAACCGACACTGCCGGCCAGACTCGCATCGTCGAACAGATGATCCTGGCCAAGGTCAATGCACTGGTTATCGCACCCTCCGATTCCAAGGCCATGGTGCCGGTGATCAAGAAAGCCGTCGATGCCGGCATCACCGTGATCAACATCGATAATCAGCTCGATCCGGCCATCGTCAAAAGCAAAAATATCAGTGTGCCTTTCGTAGGCCCGGACAACCGCAAAGGTGCGCGTCTGGTCGGCGAATACCTGGCCAAGCAGCTCAAGGCCGGTGACGAAGTCGGCATCATTGAAGGCGTCTCCACGACGACCAACGCCCAGCAGCGCACCGCCGGCTTCAAGGATGCGATGGACGCTGCACAGATCAAGATCGTTTCCCTGCAGTCCGGTGACTGGGAAATCGACAAGGGTAACAAGGTTGCCGCGTCGATCCTCAGCGAATACCCGGATGTCAAAGCGCTGCTGGCCGGCAACGACAGCATGGCTGTAGGTGCGGTCTCCGCCGTGCGCGCTGCCGGCAAGGCCGGTCAGGTCCAAGTCGTCGGTTACGACAACATCAATGCCATCAAGCCAATGCTCAAAGACGGCCGCGTGCTGGCTACTGCTGACCAGTTCGCTGCGAAGCAAGCTGTGTTCGGCATCGAAACCGCGCTGAAAATCATCAAAGGCGAGAAAGTCGACAGCGGCGCCAACGGCGTGATCGAAACACCGGTCGAACTGGTCACCCAGTAAGTCTTCTGGCGACACAACGGCGCTCGTCCGTCCGGGCGAGCGCATGGAGAGTTTTTATGTCAGTTTCCGCCCCGAACGCTGTCCTCTCGGTCAGCGGTATCGGTAAGACCTATGCGCAACCGGTGCTCAGCGGCATCGATCTGACGCTGATGCGCGGTGAAGTGCTGGCGCTGACCGGCGAGAATGGTGCCGGCAAAAGTACGCTGTCGAAGATCATTGGCGGACTGGTCACGCCGACCACCGGCCAGATGCAATTCCACGGCAAGGACTACCGTCCGGGCAGCCGTACCCAGGCTGAAGAGCTTGGCGTGCGTATGGTCATGCAAGAACTCAATCTGTTGCCGACGCTGTCGGTCGCGGAAAACCTGTTTCTCGACAACCTGCCAAGCAACGGCGGCTGGATCAGCCGCAAGCAACTGCGCAAAGCGGCGATCGAAGCCATGGCGCAGGTCGGTCTTGACGCGATCGATCCGGATACGCTGGTCGGCGAGTTGGGTATCGGGCATCAGCAGATGGTCGAAATCGCCCGCAACCTGATCGGCGATTGCCATGTGCTGATTCTCGACGAACCGACCGCGATGCTCACCGCGCGCGAAGTCGAAATGCTCTTTGAGCAGATCACCCGCTTGCAGGCGCGCGGCGTTTCGATCATCTACATTTCCCACCGTCTCGAAGAGCTTGCCCGAGTGGCGCAGCGCATTGCCGTGCTGCGTGACGGCAATCTGGTCTGCGTCGAGCCGATGGCCAATTACAACAGCGAGCAACTGGTTACGCTGATGGTCGGTCGTGAACTGGGCGAACATATCGACATGGGGCCGCGCAAGATTGGTGCTCCGGCGCTGACGATCACCGGTTTGACTCGCTCTGACAAAGTGCGCGATGTCTCGTTCGAAGTGCGTGCCGGCGAGATCTTCGGGATTTCCGGACTGATCGGTGCAGGGCGCACGGAATTACTGCGTTTGATATTCGGTGCAGACACCGCTGACAGCGGCAGCATTGCACTTGGCTCGCCAGCCAAAGTAGTCAGTGTGCGCTCGCCAGTCGATGCGGTGCGCAATGGCATCGCGTTGATCACCGAGGACCGCAAGGGTGAAGGCCTGCTGCTCAGTCAGTCGATCAGCGCCAATATCGCTTTGGGCAATATGCCGGAAATCTCCAGTGGCGGTGTCGTCAACAACGGCGACGAGATCGCATTGGCGCAACGTCAGATCGACGCTATGCGCATCCGCAGTTCAAGCCCGACGCAGCTGGTTTCAGAGTTGTCCGGTGGTAACCAGCAGAAGGTCGTGATCGGCCGCTGGCTGGAGCGTGATTGTTCGGTGTTGCTGTTCGATGAGCCGACCCGTGGCATCGACGTTGGCGCCAAATTTGACATTTATGCCTTGCTCGGCGAACTGACGCGCCAAGGCAAAGCGCTGGTTGTGGTGTCCAGTGACCTGCGCGAACTGATGTTGATCTGCGACCGGATCGGCGTGTTGTCGGCAGGACGGCTGATCGACACCTTCGAGCGCGACAGCTGGACCCAGGATGACTTGCTTGCCGCCGCGTTCGCCGGCTACCAAAAACGTGATGCGCTGCTCAATGAAGCGGCGCCTAGGGATCTCCCATGAAAACTGCATCTCCTGCCGGCAAACGTGGTGGCAACTTCTATGGCCTTGGCACCTATCTTGGCCTGGCCGGTGCCTTGCTGGCGATGATTGCGCTGTTCTCGGTCTTGAGCAGCCACTTTCTGTCGTATAACACCTTCAGTACCTTGGCCAACCAGATTCCTGATCTGATGGTCTTGGCGGTCGGCATGACCTTTGTACTGATCATCGGTGGCATCGACCTGTCCGTTGGTTCGGTACTGGCATTGGCGGCCTCTACGGTCAGCGTCGCCATTCTCGGTTGGGGCTGGGGCGTGTTGCCGTCAGCGCTGCTCGGCATGGCAGTGGCGGCACTGGCCGGCACCGTTACCGGTTCGATCACCGTGGCGTGGCGGATTCCATCGTTCATCGTTTCCCTGGGTGTGCTGGAAATGGCTCGGGGTCTGGCGTATCAGATGACCGGATCGCGCACCGCGTACATTGGTGATTCGTTCGCCTGGCTGTCGAATCCGATCGCGTTCGGCATCTCGCCATCGTTCATCATTGCCTTGCTGGTGATCATCATTGCTCAAGCAGTTTTGACCCGCACCGTGTTCGGTCGCTACCTGATCGGCATCGGCACCAACGAAGAGGCGGTGCGTCTGGCGGGGATCAATCCGAAACCCTACAAGATTCTAGTGTTCAGCCTGATGGGCCTGCTGGCCGGTGTCGCCGCGCTGTTTCAGATCTCTCGTCTGGAAGCCGCTGACCCGAATGCCGGTTCCGGTCTGGAGCTGCAAGTGATCGCCGCGGTGGTGATCGGCGGTACCAGCCTGATGGGCGGACGCGGTTCGGTGATCAGCACGTTCTTTGGCGTATTGATCATCTCGGTACTGGCGGCGGGTCTGGCGCAGATCGGCGCGACCGAGCCGACCAAACGAATCATCACTGGCGCCGTCATCGTGATCGCGGTGGTGCTCGATACTTATCGCAGTCAGCGCGCCAGTCGCCGGGGCTAAGACATGGCAACGATCAAGGACGTGGCAGCCCTCGCGGGAATTTCCTACACGACGGTGTCGCATGTGGTGAACAACACCCGCCCGGTCAGTCAGGAAGTGCGGCTGAAAGTCGAGGCGGCGATCAAGAGCCTCGACTATGTGCCGAGCGCGGTGGCGCGCTCGTTAAAGGCCAAGACGACTGCGACCATCGGCCTGCTGGTGCCAAACAGTCTCAACCCGTACTTCGCGGAATTGGCACGGGGCATCGAGGATTACTGCGAGCGTAACGGCTACTGCGTGATCCTCTGCAACTCCGACGATAACCCCGACAAGCAGCGCAGCTATTTACGCGTCCTGCTGGAGAAGCGCATCGACGGTTTGATCGTCGCCTCCGCTGGCGGTGACAGCGGTCTGGCGCAAGGGCTGGCCGGGGTGAAAACGCCGATGGTCATCGTCGACCGTGGTCTGGACGGTGTCGATGCCGATCTGGTGCGCATCGACCACGAATACGGCGCATACCTGGCGACCCGGCACTTGTTGGAATTGGGTCATCGCGACATTGCCACCATTGGCGGTCCGGCCAGTACCAGCGTGGCGCAGATGCGTCAGGCCGGTTATTGCCGGGCGCTGAAAGAGGCGGGCATTGAAGTTCGCCAGGAGCGCATGCTGGAAAGTGATTTCACCAGTACCGGCGGCTACAACGCGGCAGCGATTCTCCTCGAGAGCAATCCACCGAGCGCGATCTTTGCCGGTAACGACATGATCGGCATCGGCGTGCTGCGCGCCGCAGCGGAGCGCAATGTTCGCGTGCCGAGCGAGCTGTCGGTGATCGGTTTCGACGATATCCAGATGAGTCGTTACGTGTATCCGGCACTCACCACGGTGGGGCAATCGATCCTGCAGTTGGGCGAGATGGCGGCCGAAGTGCTGTTGCGAAGGATTGCTACGCCGACTCTGGGTACCGATCAGCGGATCGTGACCCCGAGTATTGTCTTGCGCGAATCGACCGCCCCGTTGTCCGGCGTGTTCACCGAATACCGCTGAAACCGAATTGACGAGTAATGATGTATGCCAGCAAATGTAGTGGTAATAGGCAGCCTGAACATGGATCTGGTGACCCGGGCGCCGCGGCTTCCCGTCGGTGGTGAAACGCTGATCGGTCATTCGTTTGCCACGGTTTCCGGCGGCAAGGGTGCCAATCAGGCGGTGGCCGCCGCGCGTTTGGGCGCACAGGTGGCAATGGTCGGCTGCGTTGGCAATGACGACTATGGCGTGCAATTGCGTAACGCCTTGTTGGCCGAGCAGATCGATTGTCAGGCAGTGAGTACAGTCAATGACTCCAGCGGCGTGGCGCTGATCGTGGTCGATGACAACAGTCAAAACGCGATTGTCATTGTCGCCGGTGCCAACGGTGCCATGACGCCCGCAGTGATCGATCGGTTTGATGCGGTGCTGCAAGCCGCCGACGTGATCATCTGCCAGCTCGAAATTCCCGATGCCACGGTGGGGCATGCGCTCAAGCGTGCCCGCGCCCTCGGTAAAATCGTCATTCTCAATCCGGCGCCGGCCAGTCGTCCGTTGCCGGCAGACTGGTTTGCCGCAATCGACTACCTGATTCCCAACGAGAGCGAAGCGGGCGCATTGAGCGGATTGCCGGTGGATTCTCTGGAAACCGCAGAAGGTGCTGCCAGCAAGCTGATCGCCATGGGGGCAGGCAAAGTCATCATTACCCTCGGTGCTCAAGGTTCGCTGTTCGCCAATGGCAACGGCTTCGAGCATTTCCCTGCGCCGAAAGTGAAGGCTGTCGACACCACAGCGGCGGGGGACACCTTCGTCGGTGGTTTTGCCGCTGCGCTGGCCAATGGCAAGTCCGAGGCTGAAGCGATTCGCTACGGGCAGATCGCCGCCGCGCTGTCAGTAACTCGTGCCGGTGCGCAACCGTCTATTCCAACCCAATCCGACGTACAGGCTTTTAAACCCGCATGAAAAAGACTCCTCTGCTCAACGTCGCCTTGTCGCGGCTGATCGCGTCCCTGGGCCATGGCGACATGGTGGTTATTGGTGATGCCGGGCTGCCAGTGCCGCCGGGCGTCGAGCTGATTGATCTGGCGCTGACCCATGGCGTCCCGGATTTCATCAGTACCCTGAAAGTCGTGCTCAGCGAGATGCAGGTGGAAAGCCATGCACTGGCCAAAGAAATCTTCGACAAGCAACCGACCGCGCTGAATACGCTGGACGCGTTGAATGAAGAGGGCGCTCTGGGCCGTCGCGATTTGCTCAGTCATGAGCAATTCAAGGTTCTCAGCCGACAGGCTCGGGCGATTGTTCGTACAGGCGAATGTCAGCCGTACTGCAACATCGTGCTGGTCGCTGGAGTCACCTTTTAACTTTTGATTTCACAAGCACAAGGAATGCGCCATGCAACGCTATGCTCAGAAACTGCATCAACTCATCCGGGGTTTACTGCTTTTGTCCGTAATCACTGCGACCGGCGCTCAGGCGGCGGAAAAAATCGACCTGATCATCGATACCGATCCAGGGGCCGACGATGTGGTCGCCCTGTTGTTCGCGCTGGCCTCGCCAGACGAACTGAACATTCGCGCGCTGACCACCGTGGCCGGCAACGTGCGCCTCGACAAGACTTCGCGTAACGCGCGCCTGGCTCGCGAGTGGGCAGGGCGCGAAGACGTACCGGTTTATGCGGGCGCGCCAAAGCCGCTGATGCGCACGCCGATCTACGCCGAGAACATCCATGGCAAGGAAGGCCTGTCGGGTGTCACCGTGCACGAACCGAAAAAGGGGCTGGCTGAAGGCAATGCCGTCAACTACCTGATCGATACCCTGAAAAAAGCCAAGCCGCACAGCATCACGATCGCCATGCTCGGTCCGCAGACCAACCTGGCATTGGCGCTGATCCAGGAGCCTGAAATCGTTCAGGGCATCAAGGAAGTGGTGATCATGGGCGGTGCGCACTTCAACGGCGGCAACATTACCCCGGTGGCGGAGTTCAACCTGTTTGCTGACCCGCAAGCGGCCGAAGTGGTCCTGAAAAGCGGCGTGAAACTCACCTACCTGCCACTGGACGTGACCCACAAGATTCTCACCAGTGATGCGCGCCTGAAACAGATCGCTGCGCTGAACAACAACGCGAGCAAGATTGTCGGCGACATCCTCAATGAGTACATCAAAGGCGACATGGAGCACTACGGTATTCCGGGTGGCCCGGTGCATGACGCTACCGTTGTGGCCTATCTGCTCAAGCCGGAACTGTTCACCGGTCGCTCGGTGAATGTCGTGGTGGATAGCCGTGAAGGGCCTACTTTCGGTCAGACCATCGTCGATTGGTACGATGGCCTGAAAGCGCCGAAGAACGCCTTCTGGGTGGAAAACGGCGACGCGCAAGGCTTCTTTGACTTGCTGACCGAGCGCCTGAAACGCCTGAAGTAAACCATTCGCCCGCAGGTGCCAGCCTGCGGGTTTTTACACCCTCTCAGTGTGTTCGTTCTGTTCGCTCGGATAGCGTTCGAAAATCTGCTTGATGAATTGCTTGGCCGCTTCCGTACCCAGCTCTTTGACCAATAGATCGATACCAATCAGCGCCAGTTCTTCTGTGGTTCCCGGGCTGTAGGAACTGTGGCCGTCTGCCCATTTGGCTTTGATGTCGGCGTCGATGCTGATGGTGGTCATGGGAGCGCTCAAAGGTCGGAAGGTCTGTGCATCGAGTTAAACATTTTGTCGGCCATTTGGCACTGCGACTTAGGCATGAACGGAGCGCTATGCGACACTTGGTATTTCAAGGCTTTCCAAGGACCGTTCTGTGCAGATCGATTTGAATACCCCTGACGGCCTCACGCTCGACGCAGTGCGCCAGTTGCTCGCCTCGGCCAGTGATGACGAGCACACGCAGCTGCGCGTGACCAAGGGCGGTATCGCTTACATTTCTTCCGGCGTTACCGGCGGGCAGGATATCGACGGTTTGCTGTTTCGCCTGGAAACCTGGGCCAAGGGTTCAGGGTACGTGGGCAATGTCGCGGCCAGTGATGAGGTGTGGGTGATGCAGATTTTCAATGCGCTGAAGGACAACTGGCCGAATCCGCCGTATGACTACATCGACGTCTACTGAGCGCCATTAATATTCAGTCACGATTGATTGATGAAGTGACGCATGCCGCTCAGGCACACTCGGCGTTTTTCCGATCGTGGGGCAGGGTGATGGCCTTGGCTGTGAAACCAAACGCCGGATTGGCGGTCGCACGATCTCAGCTTAACCATTTTGAAAACAAGGAGGCTTCATGCCTTTGAAGTTCGCGACACTGGGTGCACTTATGGCCGCTGCCATGTTGGCCGGTTGCAGCACGACCTCCAGCGAGTCGGCAAAGGAAACTGCGGCGACCGAAGCCGGTCACAGCCGCTGTGAAGCAACGGCGGCGGAGTTCGCCATCGGCAAGAAAGCTTCGCCAGAGTTGCTGGAGCAGGCACGCAACAAAGCCGGGGCGCAAAATGCCCGCTTTCTCAAGCCGAACGACATGATCACGCTCGAGTACCGCTCCGATCGCTTGAATCTGAACACCGACAACAACCTGCTGATCACTCGGGTCAACTGTGGCTGATTAGCGAAGGCTTTTGTTGCAGACATAAAAAACCCCGTCACATGGACGGGGTTTTTTTAGTGCGCGCAGAAATTACTCTGGGCGAACCTGTGCAGCTTGCATACCCTTTTGGCCTTTCTCAGCCACGAAGGAGACGGTCTGGCCTTCTTTCAGGCTTTTGAAACCGTCGGATTCGATAGCTTTGAAGTGTACGAACAGGTCGTCACCGCCACCTTGAGGAGTGATGAAGCCGAAGCCTTTTTCATCGTTGAACCACTTAACGGTGCCGGTTTGGCGATTAGACATGGTGTATCTCCAAGAAACATATATTTTTCAGTACTGTGCTGCTCAGGCCAACTGGGCACACCCGGGTATCATAGTCGAAATGTTCGCTTTGGTAGCCCCCCGGACGTGCTGTTTGCCAATCAGTCGTGTTTTCTTTACTTCCTGTTTCCGCTGAAAGCCCCGGTTTAAAAGGCTTTGCGCGTAACGTAAAGACAATAAAAAAACCTGTAAAACCTGCATAAATCGTCTGAAAAGGCTCAAATTCAGCCCGTTTCCGGGGCGCTGAGCCGAGTCAGAATGGTTTTTTTATCACTTTTTGGCCGGTGTATTTGCCTTGCATTTGGCAATTTGGCCTAGCGCTTTCTGCTGAAGTTCAGGAGAGGCCTTGTTGTCCATCAGGGCCTGAATGTCAGCTGCAGGATAAGGCTTGATGGCATCAGCGCCACAAGCGCAGTGCGATTTGGCCGCAGCAGCACCGATTTGCGGAGTCGCCGCCTGGGTGCACTGCGCCATGTACTTCTCGCGCTCGCCCTTGGGCCAGTCGGCGTGGGCACTCAGCGGCAGCAACATAACGATAGGGGCGACGACGGCGAACAGGGTATTCAGACGCATGCGAGGATGCTCCTTGTGGGTCAATGTCTTGTTATCTGAGGGCTGAAGAGGCCATCAAGTTCAGCACTCTGGCATAAAAACGGACGATTTGCCTTCTGATCAAACAGAGGCATAAGTGACCGCTCATCTGTGCTAGCATGCCGGGCTCAAGCGTTCTCAGGCTCCGGATGACCTACAGTCCCGGCAGCGGTCGACGTGCGAATATTTCGATTTGAATCCCAGTCACTCTGGTTCGGTTTTCCGGTTGGCCGCAAGGCTCCTGCCGCTGTAAGGCAGGCGTTCGTCATTGAATGGCCTGGATCGGATCTTGTACTGGCTCATCCCAACCCACGTGACCTTTGGTAGGGGTCACCACTAGGAGAGGAGGCGCCATGCCAACTATTACTCTTCCCGACGGCAGTCAACGTTCATTCGATCACCCGGTTTCCGTAGCCGAGGTCGCCGCATCCATTGGTGCCGGTCTGGCCAAAGCCACCCTGGCCGGCAAGGTCAATGGGCAACTGGTCGACGCCAGCGACATCATCAGCAATGACGCGACCCTGCAAATCATCACGCCAAAGGATGAAGAGGGGCTGGAGATCATTCGCCACTCTTGCGCTCACCTGGTTGGCCACGCGGTCAAACAGTTGTACCCGACTGCGAAAATGGTCATCGGGCCGGTCATCGACGAAGGCTTCTATTACGACATCGCCTTCGAGCGTCCTTTCACTCCGGACGACATGGCTGCCATCGAACAGCGCATGCAGCAGCTGATCGAGAAAGATTACGACGTCATCAAGAAAGTCACTCGGCGCGCCGAAGTGATCGAAGTGTTCAAGGCCCGTGGCGAAGATTACAAACTGCGCCTGGTCGAGGACATGCCGAACGAACAGGCCATGGGTCTGTACTATCACGAAGAATACGTCGACATGTGCCGTGGCCCGCACGTGCCGAACACTCGCTTCCTGAAATCCTTCAAGCTGACCAAACTGTCGGGCGCCTACTGGCGTGGCGATGCCAAGAACGAGCAATTGCAGCGCGTTTACGGCACCGCTTGGGCAGACAAAAAGCAGCTGGCCGCTTATATCCAGCGTATCGAAGAAGCTGAAAAGCGCGATCACCGCAAGATCGGCAAGCGTTTGGGCCTGTTCCACACCCAGGAAGAATCCCCGGGCATGGTGTTCTGGCACCCGAACGGCTGGACGCTGTACCAGGTGCTCGAGCAGTACATGCGCAAAATCCAGCGCGACAACGGCTACCTTGAGATCAAAACCCCTCAAGTCGTTGACCGCAGCCTGTGGGAGAAATCCGGGCACTGGGCCAACTACGCCGACAACATGTTCACCACGCAGTCGGAAAACCGCGACTACGCCATCAAGCCGATGAACTGCCCGTGCCACGTGCAGGTGTTCAATCAGGGCCTGAAGAGCTACCGCGAACTGCCGATGCGTCTGGCCGAGTTCGGTGCCTGCCACCGTAACGAGCCGTCGGGTGCGTTGCACGGCATCATGCGCGTACGTGCGTTCACTCAGGACGACGCCCACATCTTCTGCACAGAAGAGCAGATGCAGGCTGAATCCGCTGCGTTCATCAAGCTGACCATGGACGTTTATCGTGACTTCGGCTTCACCGATGTCGAGATGAAACTGTCCACTCGTCCGGAAAAACGCGTCGGTTCCGACGAGCTGTGGGATCGCGCTGAAGCTGCACTGGCTGCAGCCCTTGATTCTGCGGGCCTGCCGTACGATCTGCAGCCGGGTGAGGGTGCGTTCTACGGTCCGAAGATCGAGTTCTCGCTGAAAGACTGCCTTGGTCGGGTCTGGCAATGTGGTACTCTGCAGCTCGATTTTAACCTGCCTGTCCGTTTGGGCGCTGAATACGTCTCCGAAGACAACAGCCGCAAACACCCAGTGATGTTGCACCGTGCGATCCTCGGTTCCTTCGAGCGTTTCGTCGGGATTCTGATCGAGCACTACGAAGGTGCGTTCCCTGCGTGGCTCGCGCCAACGCAGGCGGTGATCATGAATATCACTGATAAACAGGCAGATTTTGTTGCAGAAGTTGAAAAAACTCTCAACGAAAGCGGATTTCGTGCCAAGTCCGACTTGAGAAATGAAAAGATCGGCTTTAAAATCCGCGAGCATACTTTGCTCAAGGTTCCCTATCTTTTGGTTATCGGAGATAAGGAAGTCGAGATGCAGACTGTCGCTGTGCGTACTCGTGAAGGTGCTGACCTGGGCTCGATGCCCGTCGCCCAGTTCGCTGAGTTTCTCGCGCAAGCGGTTTCCCGGCGTGGTCGCCCAGATTCGGAGTAATTATTATTAAGCGTGAAATGAGACAAGATAAACGAGCTGCACCGAAAGCCCCGATCAACGAGAATATCTCGGCACGCGAGGTTCGGTTAATTGGCGCTGATGGCGAGCAGATTGGCATCGTCTCGATTGATGAAGCGCTTCGTATTGCTGAAGAAGCAAAGCTTGATCTGGTGGAAATCTCCGCAGACGCAATCCCACCGGTTTGCCGTGTGATGGATTACGGCAAATCGATCTTCGAAAAGAAGAAGCAGGTTGCCGCGGCGAAGAAGAACCAGAAGCAGATTCAGGTAAAAGAAATCAAGTTTCGTCCAGGGACGGAGGAAGGGGATTACCAGGTAAAACTGCGCAACCTGGTACGTTTCCTGAGTGATGGGGACAGGGCCAAGGTATCCTTGCGATTCCGCGGCCGTGAGATGGCCCACCAGGAGCTGGGGATGGAACTCCTCAAGCGGGTTGAAGCTGACCTGCTCGAGTACGGTTCGGTCGAACAGCATCCTAAGATGGAAGGACGCCAGCTGATCATGGTCATCGCCCCGAAAAAGAAGAAGTAATCAACAGGGCACGGCAGGCCTTCTGATTATGTTTATCAACTGAATGCGGAGTATCCGAACATGCCAAAAATGAAAACCAAAAGTGGTGCTGCTAAGCGGTTTCTGAAAACTGCTAACGGTATCAAGCACAAGCACGCTTTCAAGAGCCACATCCTGACTAAAATGTCGACCAAGCGTAAGCGTCAACTGCGCGGTAGCAGCTTGCTGCATCCGTCTGACGTGGCAAAAGTCGAGCGCATGCTGCGCCTTCGTTAATTTTAGTCAAGAATAGAGGAAGTAACTCATGGCTCGTGTAAAGCGTGGCGTCATTGCCCGTAAGCGTCACAAAAAAATTCTGAAACTTGCTAAAGGCTACTACGGCGCACGCTCCCGCGTATTCCGTGTTGCCAAGCAAGCGGTAATCAAGGCAGGCCAATACGCCTACCGTGACCGTCGTCAGAAAAAACGTCAGTTCCGCGCTCTGTGGATCGCTCGTATCAACGCTGGTGCTCGTGTTAACGGTCTGTCCTACAGCCGTTTCATCGCTGGCCTGAAAAAAGCGTCCATCGAGATCGACCGTAAGGTTCTGGCTGATCTGGCAGTGAACGAAAAAGCGGTGTTTGCTGCGATTGTCGAGAAAGCTAAAGCCACCTTGGCTTAAGTACCCCCGACAATCACCCGGCCTCACTTCCGTGGGGCCAGGTGGTAAACGTCTTAAATAGGGGAAGAGCCTTCAAGCTCTTCCCCTATTTTGTATCTGGAGTCTGTACATGGAAAACCTGGATGCGCTGGTCTCTCAAGCACTAGAGGCTGTGCAAAGCGCTGAAGATATCAATGCCCTGGAGCAAATCCGGGTTCAATACCTTGGCAAAAAGGGTGAATTGACTCAGGTGATGAAGACCCTGGGGAATTTGCCGGCAGAAGAGCGTCCGCAAGTCGGCGCTCTGATCAACGTTGCCAAGGAACGTGTCACAGGCGTTCTCAATGCGCGCATGGCCCTGTTTGAAGAAGCCGAACTGGCTGCCAAACTGTCCGCCGAATCCATTGACGTGACGTTGCCGGGCCGTGGCCAGACCTCCGGTGGTCTGCATCCGGTGACCCGGACTCTGGAACGTGTAGAGCAGTTCTTCACCCGCATCGGTTACGGCATTGCCGAAGGCCCTGAGGTCGAAGACGACTATCACAACTTTGAAGCGCTCAACATCCCAGGCCATCACCCGGCCCGGTCGATGCATGACACCTTCTATTTCAATGCCAACATGCTGCTGCGCACCCATACCTCGCCGGTACAGGTCCGCACCATGGAATCGAAGCAACCGCCGATCCGCATCGTCTGTCCAGGCCGCGTGTATCGCAGCGACTCCGATATCACCCACTCGCCGATGTTCCACCAGGTCGAAGGCCTGCTGGTTGATCGCGACATCAATTTTGCCGATCTCAAAGGCACCATCGAAGAATTCCTGCGAGTGTTCTTCGAGAAAGAGCTGGCCGTACGTTTCCGCCCTTCGTACTTCCCGTTCACCGAGCCATCCGCTGAAGTCGATATGGAATGCGTGATGTGCAGCGGTAAAGGCTGCCGCGTCTGCAAGCAAACCGGCTGGCTGGAAGTGATGGGCTGCGGCATGGTTCACCCGAACGTGCTGCGCATGTCCGGCATCGATCCGGAAGAGTTCTCCGGTTTTGCCTTCGGCATGGGCGTCGAGCGTCTGGCCATGCTCCGTTACGGCGTGAACGACTTGCGTCTGTTCTTCGACAACGACTTGCGGTTCCTCGCGCAATTTCGCTAGTCGTAACGAATTCTTAGGAGAGCAGGATGAAATTCAGTGAACAATGGCTGCGTGGCTGGGTTAGCCCGCAGGTAAATCGCGACGAGCTGGTTGCTCGTCTGTCGATGGCTGGCCTTGAGGTCGATAGTGTGACCCCGGCCGCCGGTGTTTTCAGCGGCGTGGTCGTGGGCGAGGTGCTGAGCACCGAGCAACACCCTGATGCCGACAAGTTGCGCGTGTGCCAGGTTAGCAATGGCGCGGAAACCTTCCAGGTCGTGTGCGGAGCGCCAAACGTGCGTCCGGGCCTGAAGATTCCGTTCGCCATGATCGGTGCTGAACTGCCGGGCGATTTCAAAATCAAGAAAGCCAAACTGCGTGGCGTTGAGTCCAACGGCATGCTCTGCTCGCAATCCGAGCTGCAGGTCGGTGAAGGCAATGACGGTCTGATGGAACTGCCGGCCGATGCGCCGGTGGGCGAAGATTTCCGTGTGTACCTTGATCTGGAAGACGCCAGCATCGAGGTCGACCTGACCCCGAACCGCGGCGACTGCCTGTCCCTGGCCGGTCTGGCCCGTGAAGTCGGCGCGCTGTACGACGCGCCGGTTACCCGTCCGGTGGTCATGACCATTCCTGCCGTGCACGACGAAGTGCGTTCGGTAGAAGTGCTGGCGCCAGCAGCATGCCCGCGTTACCTGGGTCGAGTTATCCGTAACGTTGACTTGTCCAAGCCGACGCCGCTGTGGATGGTGGAACGTCTGCGCCGCGCCGACGTGCGCAGCATCGACGCTGCCGTCGACATCACCAACTACGTGATGCTCGAACTGGGTCAGCCACTGCACGCTTTCGATCTCGCCGAAATCAATGGCGGCATTCGTGTGCGCATGGCGGAGGAGGGTGAGAAGCTGGTACTGCTCGACGGTCAGGAAGTCAGCCTGCGTAGCGATACGCTGGTGATTGCCGACCACACCCGCGCGCTGGCGATTGCCGGTGTCATGGGTGGCGAGCACAGCGGTGTGTCCGCGACCACTCGCGACGTATTCCTGGAAAGTGCGTTCTTCGACCAGATCGCTGTCGCTGGCAAGGCTCGTTCCTACGGCCTGCACACCGATGCGTCGCACCGCTACGAGCGTGGCGTCGACTGGCAACTGGCCCGTGAAGCCATGGAGCGGGCCACTGGCCTGCTGCTGGAAATCACTGGCGGCGAAGCCGGCCCGATCATTGAGACCGTCAGCGAGCAGCATCTGCCGTCGATCGCGCCGGTCACTCTGCGTGCTCAGCGCATCACTCAGATGCTCGGTATGGAAATGGATTCCGCCCAGGTTGAGCGTTTGCTCGGCGGCCTGGGTCTCGGTATTTCCGCCGACGGTGAAGGCCAGTGGCGCGTAGAAGTGCCAAGCCATCGCTTCGACATCAGCCTGGAAGTCGATCTGATCGAAGAGCTGGCCCGTCTGTACGGCTACAACCGTCTGCCGGTTCGTTACCCGCAAGCGCGTCTGGCGCCGCAAGCCAAGGCTGAAGCGCGTAGCCATCTGCCGGAGCTACGTCGTCTGCTGGTGGCGCGTGGTTATCAGGAAGCGATCACTTATAGCTTCATCGATCCGCGTCAGTTCGAACTGTTCAACCCGGGCGTCGAGCCGTTGTTGCTGGCCAATCCGATCTCCAATGACATGGCTGCCATGCGTTCGTCGTTGTGGCCGGGTCTGGTCAAAGCGCTGCAGCACAACCTCAACCGTCAGCAGGATCGCGTGCGTCTGTTCGAAAGCGGTCTGCGCTTCGTTGGGCAGCTCGAAGGCCTGAAGCAAGAGCCGATGCTGTCCGGTGTGGTTTGCGGTAGCCGTCTGCCGGAAGGCTGGGCACAAGGTCGCGACACCGTCGACTTCTTCGACGTCAAAGCTGACGTGGAAGCGGTGCTGGGCTTTGCCGGTGCACTGGATTCGTTCACTTTCGCTCCGGGCAAACACCCGGCGCTGCACCCGGGTCAAACCGCGCGCATCGAGCGGGAAGGGCGTGAAGTCGGCTTCATCGGCGCCATCCACCCGGAATTGTCGAAAGCCCTGGGGCTGGATCGTCCAGTCTTCGTTTTCGAGCTGGTTCTGGCGGAAGTGGCGCTCGGTAAAATGCCGAAATTCCACGAGTTGTCGCGCTTTCCTGAAGTGCGTCGTGACCTTGCACTGATTGCGCACAAAGACGTCGCGTCCGCAGCCGTA
The DNA here is from genome assembly GCF_032613195.1 of Pseudomonas sp. P108. NCBI lineage: Bacteria > Pseudomonadati > Pseudomonadota > Gammaproteobacteria > Pseudomonadales > Pseudomonadaceae > Pseudomonas > Pseudomonas sp. P108. The sequence goes on from NZ_CP126691.1 coordinate 2,361,167, forward strand.
CTGGACGTAATCCGTGAAAATGCAGGCGAATGGCTCACAGATCTCAGGCTGTTTGACGTGTATCAGGGTAAAGGTATTGATCCTGATAGAAAAAGCCTTGCAGTTGGCTTGACCTGGCAGCATCCATCGCGCACTCTTAATGACGATGAGGTGAATTCGACGACGCAAAATATCCTCACCTCGCTCGAACAAAGGTTGAACGCCACGTTAAGGAAGTGACGTATGGGGGCTTTGACGAAAGCTGAGATGGCGGAACGTCTGTATGAAGAGCTGGGCCTGAACAAGCGGGAAGCCAAGGAATTGGTAGAGCTGTTTTTCGAGGAAATCAGGCACGCTCTTGAAGACAACGAGCAGGTCAAATTGTCCGGTTTCGGCAATTTCGACCTTCGGGACAAACGCCAGCGGCCTGGCCGCAACCCGAAAACGGGGGAAGAAATCCCGATCACGGCTCGCCGTGTGGTCACCTTTCGTCCAGGGCAGAAGTTGAAGGCCCGAGTTGAGGCTTATGCTGGAACCAAGTCATAACGACGAACTACCCGTCATCCCGGGCAAACGCTACTTCACCATCGGTGAAGTCAGCGAGCTGTGTGCCGTAAAGCCACACGTGCTGCGCTACTGGGAGCAGGAGTTTCCTCAGCTCAACCCCGTCAAACGCCGCGGAAACCGCCGGTATTATCAGCGCCAGGACGTGCTGATGATCCGGCAGATCCGCGCGCTCCTTTACGATCAAGGTTTCACCATCGGCGGCGCACGCTTGCGTCTGTCCGGCGATGAAGCCAAAGACGACACGACTCAGTACAAACAGATGATTCGGCAGATGATTGCCGAATTGGAAGATGTGCTGGTGGTGCTTAAGAAATAAAAAGCAGCGTTTGAATACTTCCAGTTTTCAAACGCTTGCGCTATATTCTTGAGCGTTCCTCGAGGTGAAGAACGAGTTGCAAAACCAGTCGGGGCGTAGCGCAGTCCGGTAGCGCACTAGCATGGGGTGCTAGGGGTCGAGTGTTCGAATCACTCCGTCCCGACCATATATTTCAATGACTTAGCCCAATCTGAAAAGATTGGGCTTTTTCATGCTTGGGGAATTTTGAGGGGGTATCCCGTTTCTCTCCTCAAGATGGTCGGCGGCAGTCCTCTCGAATTGATTGCCCTCGATGCGGACTCAGCCATCGGCTGCGACGTGGGCTGCGTGGGTCATGCTGTCGTATACGCATGACTGCACCGATGCATGCTAGATGTCGATGAAAGCCATTACTCTCGATGTTAGACGACATTGCTTCTAGGGTGTCGCGTCTGTGAGGGCACCAATCAAATCTCTTGCTCTACAACTTAGCACTTTCGAAATAGCGCTATAGTGCTGATGTTACTTTGTAGGTCTGGTATATAGAAGTATATAGGCCGTAAGTATCTTTGACGCCAAGAAATGTCGAACTATATTTTTTTGCAGCAGACAAAATTCTATTTATTGGATGATGAGGTGTTGCTCAATGGAAAGTAAAATTCATGCAAATAAGGGCTGGCAGCGTATCGGGAAAATCCCATCGGCAGGCAATCTTTATGCAGATGGTACATGGTGCTTCAATACTCGCGAGCGAGACGCCAGAACCTGTGATGCTAAAGGATATGGTGTAGGTAAGGGCAACTACTACATTATGAATATTGATAAGGGAGACAAGAAGTATCCTTATAGCGGTGAGAAGGCAATAGTGGGGCAGGCAATATTTAGAGTCGGTGAGAATGGATCGCCAGAGGCGCTAGGTCTGCGAGGGGCGTTCAGTGGTGGTGAGGATGTGTGGATGATGATCAATGACACGTTCGACGGCCTTGATGACAATGACGGCTCCCTCCAACTCAGGTTTGTTCCGGCGGGAGGACGGTCGCTAGACCCGACAAACTCTCTCGGTGATCCCATCGGTACTCAATATCCAAAGGACACGTTCACGAACTAAGAATGGTTGCGTGGTTCTTCGCGTTTCTATTCGTGCGGGATTATGATGTTCCCACGTTCCAATAGTTTTCGTTCGATTTAACTTTGCTGGCCGTGCAGTTGTTGGGTTTTTCTGGTGCTAAAAATCAATAAAGTTGGGGGCTTGGGGGCGAGCACAAACAGGAGGGGCCATTGAGCGACTATCAGAGTCACTCTGTCCCGGTCGTTTAATTCATTCAAAAAGGCCAATGCATTCTGTATTGGCCTTTTTAGTACGTGTGCCTTTGGCTCGTGGTTGGTCGGTACATCCAAAGGCAAGTTGATTCCCTTTTTACTGATCGACGCGCCATTTTCATTGGTGGTCGATACCGTATTCTTCCCCTTCGAATATCAATACACCTGCAATTTATGACTTGCGGGTAGTGCAAGCTAAATCGGAATAAATCTCCCGTAGAAAAGCCTTGGCACACGCCAAGGCTTTTTCGTTTCCGACGCCACAGCCGATAAAACTCAGGACGATCCGACCCTGCCGTCCCGAACCTGCATCAGTGCAAACCCCAGAAGATTCAGGCCTTTCCACAGATTCGGATCGTTCACATCCGCGTGATCTTGCGCGAGCCCAATTCCCCAAATGTCATCAACCGGGCTCGCTTCGACAATGACCCGAGATCCAGTGCGCATCAGGTATTCGTCCAGCTCCGGGTTTTGGGAAAACTTGGCTTGGTTTGCCCGGACGACGATGTCGTATCGGTGTTGCAGCCAGCGTTGGTCGTTGAACCCGCGCACCTTGCGGCCGAGGGCTTTGGCGGCGTTCGGGGTCGGGGCCAGCAGCACTTGTGCACGAATTTCCTGGTCGTCGAACAAGGCTGCCTTCTCGGCCATCATGAAGTGTTCGGCTGTCGGGTAGCGTTGCCCCTCGACAACGAATTCGGCTTCGTACCACTGGCTGAAGCACGAAGCCGTGACGGCGTTTTTGCTTCGCTGGTGTCCCCAGAAGAAGGTGAAATCCAGAGGCTCTCCAGCGTTGAAGCGAGCGCGTAGATCTTCGAGAAGTTTAGAGTCGTGCAATGAGATTTCCTCGGTAACTGACTTTCGACGTTACAGTTGCTGTGCGTGTCAGGGCAATACGCAATATCGCCCAGAGACTAATCCAGTGGGCCCAATACCTGGCGGTAGTGTTCTTCGCCTTGAAGCGTCTGCCGGGTCAGGCGGATTTCCAGGCCTTGGGGGTTTTCTTTGCGATTGCCACTGAGCTGGCGCCAACCCATCTCGGGTTCCCAGACGCGCACTTGCAGATCGCTGATTCCGTCGAGCACCGCCACTGCCTGTTTCGGCGCAGGCAACGGGTAGCGATCACGTGGCGTGGCGGCGGCGCGGTACAGGGTTTGATCTTTCAACCACCAGCGCACGCGCTGCAAGCCGTTCTGCGAGGTGGCTGCACTGCGGATCACGTCAAGACGAAAGCGCTGGTCGTCGGCGCTGCGCACGCTGATTGCCGCTGGCTGCTCGGATCGTTCGTCATCGTTGTCGTTCAACTGTGGTTCGCGCAGTTCGATGCTGGCGCGCAAGGCGACATCTCGTTCCAGTTGATGCAGCGTGCGCAGCAGTGCTTCGGTGTGTTCGGTGCTCGCCTGCAGGTGCGTGTCGGCGCGGGTCACGCTGTCCAGACCGCGCCAGGCAATCAGGCTGACGATCGCCATGAGCATGATCGCGACCATCACTTCGATCAGGGTAAAACCCTCTTGCCGGTTATTCATGGCTGGTTGGCCAAGGTCAATTTGCCCGTGGCTGTGCGCTGCACGGTGAGCGTGTTCTGGCCGTCCGAGAGTTGCAGTTGCACGGGTGAATCGAACCACTCGGCGTTCAGTATCAGCGGCTGCCTGGGTGTCACTCGGACCTTCAGCGATGGCGTTTCCCAGTGACGGGGGCGCAGTTGCGGATCGGCGAGAAAGTGATCGAAGCCTGGGCCTTGTTCATTGCGACGGCTGAAACGAAAGCCGTTTTTCTCCGCCTGCCAAGTGATCGGGCGTCCATCGGCCAGGGCTTCGGCATGGGCGATTTGCAGCAACTGGATCAAGCGATTGGCGTCCTTGCGCAGCAGTTGCGCCGGGTCAGGCTTGATACTCAGGCTGACGGCGGCGCTGGCAATACCGATGATGATCAGCACCACCATCAATTCGATGAGGGTGAAGCCCGTTTGTCTGTCCTTGGTCATACCGCAACGTTCCTTCGTTGTGAATCCATTCTGGCGGATTCGAACCTTCAATCCCGATAGAAAAGCGAATGTTGTCCTGTAGACTGCGACGCAGGACAACAGGGAGGTTGGGTCTTGGCATTTACTTTTCGCTTATCCGCAACGCAGCTGGTGCAATCGGCGGCGCTGATCGCTGCACTGGCAGGGGGACTGTTCTGGTCTGTGCTGTTGCTGACGCCGGCAGAATCCCACGTTCCGGCGGTGGACCCCCAAGTGCTGCCGACGCGCGCTGAGACAGCGGCTTTGCAGTGGTTTTCCAACCAGCCGGCACCGTTGGATATCAAGGTTTCCGGAGTGCTGGCAGGGGCGCACGCTGCGGTGGCAATCCTGAGTCTCAACGACGGTCCGCCGCGCAGTTTTCTGGTGGGTGATCGCTTGACCCAGGGTGTGCGCGTGATAGCCATTGAACAGGATGCGGTGGTCATTGAGCGTGGCGCAGAACAGAGCCGATTAAAAGTCAGCACGCTGCCAGACTCCCTATCGCTGCCTCGACTGACTCGACCCTGAGCAGCGTCATTGGCGCTTTTCCTGTGGTCGGCCGAGTAAGGTTTCGAGTCGCGCCAGGGGCGGTGCCTGACGTTCGCGATCGGAAACCAGCAGCGTCACGCGCATCAATCGTCCATCGGTGCTCGGGGTCACGCGTTGGTCACAGCGCAGTTGCAGGCGACCTTGATCACAGTCGAAGGTTTTCACTCCCGGGGCAAAATCTTCCTCCAGACGCAGCTCGGCGAGCCGGGTTTGCGCCGCCAGCAAAGCGATCGAGCGATCACGCAGCAGACCATTGCTCTGGGTCATCAGACCCGCAACGCGAACGGCCGCAGACATGGCCACGGCGATGATTGCCAAGGCCACCAGAACCTCGATGAGGGTGAAACCTCGCTCCTTGCGCAACGCTTCCATGCTTGACTCTGCGGGTTGAAACCGGCCCGCAGAATAACACCCGCCCTTTGGCGAATGTGCAGAAAAACAGTGCGTTAATGATTGTTGTACGATGACTGGCTTTTGTTACACTGCGCGCCGAATGTAATCATGCCAAGGAAGGTTGAAATGGATTTCGCGCGCGTCAAATCTCAGTCCGCAGGCCGTCGAGGCCAGCAGGGTTTCACCCTGATCGAGATCATGGTGGTGGTGGTCATCCTCGGCATTCTGGCGGCGATGGTCGTGCCCAAGGTGCTCGACCGACCTGATCAGGCCCGAGCTACTGCGGCGAAACAAGACATCGCCGGCCTGATGCAGGCGCTCAAACTCTATCGCCTCGACCACGGCACTTATCCGACCCTGAATCAGGGTTTGAAAGTGCTGGTGGAGCGCCCAGCGGATGCGAAGAACAGCAACTGGCGCTCTTATCTGGAGCGCTTGCCCAACGACCCGTGGGGTCGTCCTTACAACTATCTGAATCCTGGCGCGAACGGTGAGATCGACATCTTCTCCCTCGGCGCAGACGGCCAACCCGACGGCGACGGCGTCAATGCCGATATCGGTTCCTGGCAGCTCTGAGAGCGGCCATGAACTCATCCTCGCCACAGGCGCAGAAGCAGCGCGGCATGGCCATTATCAGCGCCTTGCTGATTGCCGCCGTGGTTGCGGTGATTGCGGCTGGCATGCTCACCCGGCAGAGCGTCTTTACCCGTTCTCTTGAAGCGGAACAGTCCCGAGTGCAGGGTGCTGCCGCGCTGTTGGCGGGTCTGGAGCTGAGTCGGCAACTGCTCAGGGACACGCGTCAACAGGGCGCGCAGACCCGGCTCGATCAACCTTGGGCGCAGCCTGTCAAAAGCCACTTGTTGAATTCGCCGGGGGGCGGTTTCGAGGGGCGCATCGAGGATCAGCAAGGCAAGTTCAATTTGCGCAATTTACTCAGCAATGAGCGCGTCGATGGCGGGCAGTTGCGCAGCTTTGAACGCCTCTGCGAAATGATCGGAATCGATGCTGCCCTCAGCCAGCGCATCAGCCAGCGAGTCATTGCCTCCTACCCGAGAATGCCCGACCTGCAAGCCGTCGGGCAAAGCATGGCGCAGGCGGGTTTTGGCAGCGTCCGCGCGACGTCACCGAGTGCGCGTCGCCAGCCATTACCGGCCACTCAGCCGATGTTGCGCAGCCTTGATGATTTACGTGGCCTCGAAGGCATGACCGAGCAACTGCTTGGTCGTTTGAATCAGTATGTCAGCCTGATTCCGGCCAAGACCTGGGTCAACGGTAATACCGCCAGCGCCGAGGTATTGGTGGCGGTGGTACCGGGTTTATCGCTCGCGCAGGCCAGGGCCGTGGTGGGAGAGCGGGATAGTGGCAAGTGGTTCGTCAACCGCGGGGACTTCGTCAACCGTCTGCACTTGCCGCATCTGACTGTCGACGGACTGAACGTCGGCATCAGCAGCGATTGGTTTCTGCTGCGCGGACACGCGCGTCGTGATCAGCGCCGCGTCAGCCTGGATGCGTTGCTGCATCGACCTGCCGACGACCTGCCGAAAGTGGTCTGGTCGAGGCTCGGCGTATGACTCGCCTGCGAATCGCCTTGCCGCCGCTGGCGGGTTTGACCTCAGACTCTGAGGTTGAATTTGCGCGTCTGGATCGGCACGACCAGGTCAGTCAGACCGGTGTCAGTACGCTGTTGCTGATTGAACAGGAGTGGCCGTTACAGCCGGTTGAATTTTTTCTGCATCCGGCGGACAGCGTACTGACCAGTTTGCCGTTGCCACCGCTGACGCCGGTGAAGATCGAGGCGGCGGTGAAGTGTGCCGCGCAGGCGCTGATTCTAGGTGGCACTGAACAAATGTACGTTGCACACAGTGCTCGTGAGGTCTCGGGGCAAGTGGCGCTGGCCTGGCTCGCGCAGGCGTCTCTGGATCGTTTCGGGCAGTTATTGACTCAGCACCGATTGAAGCTGCGAGGCCTTTATCCGGCGCCTTATGCGTTGCCGGTCCCCGCGCAGGGGCAGGTCAGCGTGTGCGTGTTGGAGGGACAATTGCTGCTGCGCTTCAGCCGTGCGCAGGCTTCGGTAGAACCTTTGGCGCAGGAGCGTCTGGATGAACTCGTCACCAGTGGTCGCGGCTTGCAGTGGATCGGCGCGGATGCTCCTGCAACAGTCGTCGAACCACGACCTGCGGAGCAGCGCTGGTGTGGCGTTGCGCCGGGATGGGGGTTGCATACAGGCATCGGCAAGGCTGCCGGCCCCGCTTGCGGTTGGGGCAAGGCCGTCTTCTGTTGCGCCTTGGCGATCGCGATCTGGGTGTCGGGGCTGAACCTTTACGCGGCCCGTGAAGTGACCGAGGGCGAACAGCTCAAGGCGCAAATGAGCCAGCGGGTGAAGCAGGCTTTTCCAGAGTTACCGGTGATTCTCAATCCGTTGCAGCAGGCTCGCCAGCAATTGGCAGCCCGGCACAGCGGTGTGGCGGCCGACGCGAATCACGGGTTTGCCTATCTGGTGCAACACGCCGCGAGCGCGCTGCCGTTTATGGCGGGCAGCGTTCAGCGCATGACCTTTGAGCAGGGACGTTTGCAGTTGGAGTTGGCCGCCGATACTGCGCAGGCACCCGCCGACGGCGCATTGCCGGGAGCGCTGACACAGGCCGGGTTGGTCGCCAGGCGCGAAGACAACGTGTGGATTTTCAGCCCGCAGATTGAGCCGGCAGCGGTTGAGGACGATGCCGTCATGGACAGCGACGATGAATAACCTACTGGCGATCTATCGGGCTCGCTGGCTGCTGCTGCGAGCACAGATTCATCGGCATTGGGCGCCGCTGAGCTTGCGCGAAAAGCGCCTGGTCGCGGGCACCGCATTGATGTTGGGGGGCGTGCTGATCTGGCTGTTGCTCGTCCAGCCACCGCTGAAAAAAATTGAACATTGGCAAACCGAAACGCCGAAGTTGCGTGGCCAGGCCGAGGCGCTGGATCTGTTGTTGCGCGAGGTGGCGACAGCGCCCACTGGGCAAAACTTTGAGGGATCATTGCAGCAATCTCTCGATGGCAGCGGGCTGCTTGGTCACTACCAGTTGCAGGCAATTGGCACCGCTTGGCAGTTGACGTTCGAGGATGCACCTGCTGATGCCGTCATCAGTTGGCTGTTAATCCACCCCGTGCAGTTTTCACTTGAAGTGGTCGAGGCTCGTTTGCAGCGTGCAAGTGAGGTCAAGGTCGATGATACGGCAGGCACTCTGTCGGGAACCGTTCGCATGGATCAGGCGCTGGGCGCTAAGGAAGCTTCATGAAGTGGTCAGGTTCCAATTATGTACGTACGGCCGCGCCGTTACTGTTGTTGGCACTGAGCGCGTGCAGCAACACCAGCACCACGCCGCAGAATCAGCCGCCATTGCTGGTCGACAGTGAACTGGGCCGGCCGTTGGCCAACACCCAGCGCAGCGGCGACGCGGTGCTCGACCGCGAACGCGCACAGGCGCAGGCGCGACCTGCGCCGAAGCCATTGCACAACATCAGCAAGAGTGCGCGCAGTGGCGCGGCGGCGTCGTCGGGTATCGCATTGCCGAGCAATCCGTTGGGCGATCAGCCGGTGACGCTGAATTTTGTCGACGCGGATATTCAAGCGGTGGTGCGCGCTTTGTCGCGTTCGACCGGGCAGCAATTTTTGGTCGATCCTCGGGTGAAGGGCACGTTGACGCTGGTGTCGGAAGGTCAGGTGCCAGCGCGGCAGGCTTACGACATGTTGCTGGCGGCGTTGCGTATGCAGGGTTTCAGTGTGGTAGATGTTGGTGGCGTGGCGCAGGTGGTGCCGGAGGCGGATGCGAAGTTGCTCGGCGGGCCGATTTACAGCGCTGACAAACCGGCGGGTAACGGCATGCTCACCCGTACGTTCCGTTTGCAATACGAGAACGCGGTGAACCTGATTCCGGTGCTGCGGCCGATCGTTTCGCCGAACAATCCGATCAACGCCTATCCGGGCAATAACACCATCGTCATCACCGATTACGCGGAGAACCTGACGCGCGTTGCGCAGTTGATTGCGAGCATTGATTCGCCGAGTGCGATCGACACCGACGTGGTGCAGATTCAGAACGGCATCGCCGCTGACATCGCGCCGATGGTGGCGGATTTGCTCGATGCACCGGGCAATGATCCGACGCAGAAAATCGCGGTGATTGGGGATCCGCGTTCCAACACCATCATCATTCGCGCCGGCAGCCCGGAGCGCACGGAGCTGGCGCGTAATCTGATTTACAAACTGGATAACGCGCAGAGCAATCCGAGCAATCTGCATGTGGTTTATCTGCGTAACGCGCAAGCGGCGAAACTGGCGCAGGCCTTGCGCGGTTTGCTGACGGGCGAGAGTGACAGCGGCACCAGTGACAGCGCGCGTTCGGTGCTTAGTGCGATGGGTGCTAGCACTGGCGGCAATGCTGGGCAGAGCGGCCAGAGCGGTACGCAAACCAGCGGCACAACATCGACCAGCAATAGCAGCGGCAGTACCGGCGGCAGTTACGCACAAGGCAGTGGCGGCACCAGTAGCAGCGCTAATCAGACGAGCGAGCAGAACGTCGCCTTCAGTGCCGGCGGCGTGACCATTCAGGCTGACGCCACCACCAACACTTTGCTGATTTCCGCGCCGGAGCCGTTGTATCGCAACCTGCGCGAGGTGATCGATCTGCTCGACCAGCGTCGTGCGCAAGTGGTGATCGAAAGCCTGATCGTCGAAGTCGGCGAGGACGATGCCAGCGAGTTTGGCGTGCAATGGCAGACCGGCAATCTTGGCGGCAACGGCGTGATCGGCGGGGCGAATCTGGGTGGTTCGGGGATCAACACCAACGGCAAGACCAGCATTGACGTACTGCCTCAAGGGTTGAATCTGGGCTACGTCAACGGCACCGTCGACATCCCCGGCATCGGCAAGATTCTCGATCTGAAAGTGCTGGCCCGGGCGTTGAAGAGCAAGGGCGGCACCAACGTGTTGTCGACGCCGAATCTGCTGACCCTGGACAACGAAGCGGCGAGCATTTTTGTCGGCCAGACCATTCCGTTTGTCAGTGGTAGTTACGTTACCGGCGGCGGGGGCACCAGCAATAACCCGTTCCAGACCGTGACCCGCGAAGAGGTGGGTTTGAAGCTCAATGTGCGCCCGCAAATTTCCGAGGGCGGTACGGTGAAGCTCGATATCTATCAGGAGGTCAGCAGCATTGATGAGCGGGCTTCGGCCAGTTCGACGTCGGCGGGGATTGTGACCAACAAACGGGCGATCGACACCAGTATTTTGCTCGACGACGGCCAGATCATGGTGCTCGGTGGGTTGCTGCAGGACGGCTACAGCCAGAGTAACGACGCGGTGCCATGGCTGGGCAGCCTGCCGGGGATTGGCGCACTGTTTCGCAACGAGCGCCGGGCGATTACCAAGACCAACCTGATGGTCTTCCTGCGTCCGTACATCATCCGCGACAGCGAAGCGGGGCGCAGCATCACCCTCAACCGCTACGACTTCATGCGCCGTGCGCAGGGCGGTTTGCAGCCTGAGCGCAGCTGGGCGATGCCGGACATGCAGGCGCCGCAGTTGCCGACGGCGGCGCAAGGTGTGCCGGCGGTTTTACCTGGGTCGGGTCCGCGCGCAACCATCAAAGCGGTGCCGATCCAATGAGTGCATTGCCTTACGCCTGGGCCAAGGCGCAGCGCATTCTGTTGTGCGATGGCGTGTTGACGGTGTGCCCGTCGACGCCGGGCTGGTCGATCAGCGAGGCGCGGCGTCAGTTTGGCGCGACCACGATTCAGCGGGTGCGCGATGACGAACTTGATGGCTTGCTTGCCAGCGCGTATGCCGACACTGGTAGTGCAGCAGCGGTGGTCGGCGCGGCGGAAAACGAAGTCGACCTCGACCGCCTGATGCAGGACATGCCGGAAATCACCGACCTGCTCGACACTCAGGACGGCGCGCCGGTGATTCGCATGATCAATGCCTTACTCACGCAAGCGGCGCGCGATGAGGCCAGCGACATCCACATCGAGCCCTTCGAAACCCATTCAGTGGTGCGCTACCGCGTCGACGGTACGCTGCGCGATGTGGTCTCACCGCGCAAGGCGTTGCACGGTGCGCTGGTGTCGCGGATCAAGATCATGGCGCAGCTCGACATCGCCGAAAAACGCCTGCCGCAGGATGGTCGTATCGCCTTGCGGGTGGCCGGGCGGCCGATCGATATTCGTGTTTCAACCGTGCCGACCGGGCATGGCGAAAGGGTGGTGATGCGTCTGCTCGACAAACAGGCCGGGCGTCTGCATCTGGAAACCCTCGGCATGGACGCACAGGTGTTGGCCAAACTCGACCACCTGATCCGCCAGCCCCACGGCATTGTGCTGGTCACCGGCCCCACCGGCAGCGGCAAAACCACCAGCCTCTACGCGGCACTGGCACGGCTCGATGCGAGCACCAGCAACATTCTCACCGTCGAGGATCCGGTGGAATATGACCTACCGGGGATCAGCCAGATTCAGGTCAACGCCAAGATCGACATGACCTTCGCCCTCGCACTGCGGGCAATTCTGCGCCAGGACCCGGACATCATCATGATCGGCGAAATCCGCGATCTCGAAACCGCACAGATCGCCGTGCAGGCTTCGTTGACCGGTCACCTGGTGCTGGCAACCTTGCACACCAACGACGCAGTGTCGGCGGTCAACCGCTTGATCGACATGGGCGTCGAACCGTTTCTGCTGGCGTCTTCAATGCTCGGGGTTTTGGCGCAGCGACTGGTGAGGCGGCTGTGCAATCAATGCAAGGAAGAAGACCCCACTGCGCCCGGCACCTGGCGCCCGGTCGGTTGCCCAGCGTGCAATCAAACCGGCTACAGCGGCCGCACCGGCATCCACGAATTGTTCTGCATCGACGACGATATCCGCACACTGATCCACCAAGGGGCAGGGGAGCAGGCTCTGCGCGCATCTGCTGCCAAGGCCGGGATGTTCAGCCTGCGCGAGGACGGTGAACGCTGGATCCGCAGCGGCGCCACCGCGCCTGAAGAAATCCTCCGTGTGACACGGGACGCCTGATGAATCGCTATCGTTTTGAAGCCGCCGATGCCAGCGGCAAGATCGAAACCGGGCACCTTGAGGCGGACAGCCAGGCTGCCGCGTTCACAACATTACGCGGGCGCGGTTTGACTGCGTTATCGGTGCACAAGGAAAGCAACGTCGCCCAGCACGGCGGCGGTGGATTGTTCAGCGCCAAGCTCTCGGACAACGATCTGGCCTGGGCCACGCGGCAACTGGCGAGTCTGTTGGGCGCGAGTCTGCCATTGGAAGCCGCGCTGAGTGCCACGGTCGAACAGGCTGAAAAAAAGCACATCGCCCACACCCTCAGTGCCGTTCGTGCGGATGTACGCAGTGGCATGCGGCTGGCGGAATCGCTGGCGGCGCGGCCACGGGATTTTCCCGAGATTTATCGCGCGCTGATCGCCGCGGGGGAGGAGTCCGGCGATCTGGCGCAGGTCATGGAACGGCTGGCGGATTACATCGAAGAGCGCAACAACCTGCGTGGCAAGATTCTTACGGCGTTCATCTATCCGGGTGTGGTTGGTCTGGTGTCGATCGGCATCGTGATTTTTCTGCTCAGTTACGTGGTGCCGCAAGTGGTCAGCGCGTTTTCCCAGGCGCGGCAGGATCTGCCGGGGCTGACCCTGGCAATGCTCAACGCCAGTGATTTCATCCGCAGTTGGGGCTGGCTGTGCGCAGCGATCATGACCGCTAGTTTCTGGAGCTGGCGCCTGTATTTGCGCAATCCGGCGGCGCGTTTGAGTTGGCATCATCGGGTGCTGAAGTTGCCGCTTTTCGGTCGTTTCATCTTGGGGCTGAACACTGCACGGTTCGCCTCGACGCTGGCGATTCTCGGCGGCGCCGGGGTGCCGTTGTTGCGTGCGCTGGAGGCGGCGCGGCAGACGCTGTCCAATGATCGTTTGAGTTTGAGCGTCACTGAGGCCACGGCCAAGGTGCGTGAGGGCGTGAACCTGGCGGCAGCGTTGCGGGTGGAGAACGTGTTTCCGCCGGTGCTGATTCACCTGATCGCCAGCGGCGAAAAAACCGGATCGCTACCACCGATGCTCGAGCGCGCAGCGCAAACCCTGTCGCGGGATATCGAGCGGCGGGCGATGGGCATGACGGCGTTGCTGGAGCCGCTGATGATCGTGGTCATGGGCGGGGTGGTGCTGGTGATTGTGATGGCGGTGTTGTTGCCGATCATTGAGATCAACCAACTGGTCCAGTAAAGGTGTGTCTGATGTTTTGGTGCTGACTGGGCTGGCCTCTTCGCGAGCAGGCTCGCTCCCACAGGGGGAACGCATTTCAAATGTAGGAGCGAGCCTGCTCGCGAAGGGGCCAGTCAGGGCAATGAATAATCAAAATTTTCCCAGAACTCCAACTCCACCCCGGCACCATCTTCAAGCAGACATGAAAAAGCCCTCGTCACCGAGGGCTTTTCATTGACACGGTTACATCGATCAATCAGATCTTGCCAGCGCCAGCCTTGGCCTTAACATCGGCCGCGACTTTGTCCGCGTTCAGCGGGGTGTAGCTGTAAGGCGGGGTCCAGCCGATGTTGGTGCCCCACTTGCAGGTCAGCAAGGTGCCATTGAGCGTAGAACCCTGATCAAGGTAGGTGCTGCCACCGTAGTCGCCGGCGATTTTGTCGCAGCCGCTGATGCCGGAGATTTCGAAGGCGTTTTTCTCGGAGAAAATCTTCGAGTTTTTGCCCACGCCGTGCGCGTAGCTGAACGGGTAGACCTTATGGCTGGTGCTGCCCACGTGATAGTTGTTGTACAGATGCACCTGGCCGAAGCGCACGCGTGGCGCGCGTGCAGAGATGTTTTCGAACAGGGTGTTGTGGATCGTGACCTTGAGCTTGCCATCATCGGTGGTACGGCTGTCGCTGGAACCGATCAGGTTGTTTTTCTCGTGCGATTTGAACGCCGAGTAGGAAATGGTCACGTAGTTGGCACCGTTTTTCACGTCCAGTGCGCCGTCGTGGTGTTGCTTTGGACGACCGTTGGCGGTGCCGTTCTGGTCATCGGTGCGGCGGCCATCGGTGAAGGTGACATGGTCGACCCACACATTGTTGGCGCCTTCGATGGTCAGCCCGTCGTACTCGGAGTTCCAGTTGCCGGCGCTGCCGTCATTGGCGTCCCAGATCGGCTCGGGATCCCATGGGTTTTCGATGGTGATGTTGCGGATGATCACATCGTTTTCCTTGGCATAGAAGAAACCTTCGCGGATCTCTGCCGTGCTGCTCGTACCGACGATGGTCGTCTTGCCCGGGATATCCAGACGACCGCGCTTTTTCATATCGGCGGTCGTCGTATAAGCTTTGCCTTCGCTGATGTCGATAGGCCCGGTAATCTTGATGATGCGCCCGTTGGTGCCGACCGAAGCGCTGAGTGCGGCTTTCAGTTCGGCGGCGTTCTTCACGGTGTAGATATTGTTGGCTGCCGCTCTGGAGCCACCTTTGGTGCCACCGTTTTGCGTGGCCCAGCCAGTCGTTGCAACATCCAGCCAGATATCGGCCGCTTGTGCAGGGAGGCTGGAAAACAGCAGGCTGCCGACGATGGCGCTGGCCAGTTTGCAGGCCGTGAAGGTTGTTGGTTTTGTCATGAGTAATCAGATCCTTGATTAACTTGAGTGTTTTACACGCGAAATTTCGACGTGTTTCTCGAGCGGACGTCCTTATCGCCATTGCAGCGAATCGAACGTCCGCTGCATGAGAAATCCTATCATTGAACTGGTGCGTTGTCGTACAACTGAATGGGCTATGATGCGTAATTATTCGAAAACTCGAGATTTTTGTTGCTGATGGACAGATCCAACGCCACACCCAATGTTCGTCGTCGGCATCGCAGCCTGGCGGAGGACCTGGTCACCGAGCTGTCCCGACGCATTTGCAGTGGCGAACTCGCGCGCGCGACGAAGCTGCCGACTGAATCTCAGGTCATGGCCGAGCACGGCGTCAGTCGCACAGTGGTGCGCGAGGCAATATCGCGTCTGCAGGCAGCAGGCTTGGTGGAAACCCGTCACGGTATCGGTACCTTTGTTCAGGACATTCCCAGCCCGAGCGGTTTTCGCATTGATCCGGACAGCATCGTCACGCTTCAGGATGTCTTGGCAGTGCTTGAATTGCGCATCACCCTTGAGGTCGAGGCCGCTGGCCTGGCGTGTGCGCGGCGTACCGATGAGCAACTGCAACTGATGCGTGATTCGCTGGACGCCATCAACTCCCGCGCCGTCAGTGTCGACTACGCCGTGTCGGCGGATTTTCAGTTCCACCAGCAAATTGCGCTGGCCACCGGCAACCGCTATTTCACCGACATCATGCTGCACCTGGGCGCGAACATTCTGCCGCGCACACGCTTGCATTCCAAACGCCTGGAGAATGACCGCAAGGAGCCCTATCTGGAGCGCCTCAGTCGCGAGCATGAAGACATTTACATTGCGATTGTCCGACGTGATTCCGACGCCGCCCGCGCAGCCATGCGTTTGCATCTGTCCAACAGCCGCGAGCGTCTGCGCCGTGCCTACGAGGCCGCAGACGCGGCGGCGTTGAACGTCTGAAGCCTCAGGCGCGGGCCTTGGGTTCGGGCAGGCCTTGAACGCCCGGGTTGAGGGCGAAGACTCCGCCCGCCAATGGCTGGTCAGCGAGATCGATGCCTTGCGGGCGAATCGAGGTGACAAACAGGGTGTCGAGCCGAGGGCCGCCAAAGGCGCACATCGTCGGTTTCTTTACCGGTACCGGCAGCGCGCGATCCAGTTTCCCCTGCGGGGTAAAGCGCAACACCAGGCCGGCATCAATCGCGCAGATCCAGTAACAACCGTGTGAATCGACGGCGGCACCGTCCGGTCGACCGGGGTGGTCGTTCATGTCAACAAACAAGCGGCGGTTGTGCGGCGTGCCACTGTCGATGTCGTAATCGAAGGCCCAGATCAGTTGCCGGCTCGGGTGCGAATCGGACAGATACAGGATGCTCCCGTCGGGACTGAACGCCAGGCCGTTGGGCACCACAAGGTCCTCCAGTTGCGGCGCCAGCACCGATGCATCATTCGGGTTTTGCGCGTCGTATCGATACAGCGCGCCGACCGCCTCGGCACCCATAGCGGTTGGCATCGAGCTGGCCCAGAAGCGTCCCTGACGATCGCAGCGACCATCATTGAAACGCATGCGCGGGCGGGCGTGCTCGACGCCGATGAGCTTTTCCGCAGCCAGACGTCCGTCAACCTGCGGGCGCAGTTTGAACAGGCCACTTTCCTGCGCGCCCAGCCAATGTCCCGCTTCGCTGCGGGCGATACAGGCGAGCATTTCATCCGCCTGCCAGCAGTCGGTCTGGCCATCGAGCTGCCAGCGATGCAAGCGACCGGCCGGAATATCCACCCAATACAAGGCATTTTCGTCGGCTTGCCAGACCGGGCTTTCACCGGTGGCGTTGCGCGCATCGACAATCAGTTCAGCACTCATGAGCGCGTCTGCGCCGGCGTTTCAAACGGACCTGCTGCGGTAAAAGCGCCGCCCTGATACAAGCGGTCCGGGTGGTCGGCAGCGAGTGCCGGTTGTTGTTCGACCTTTGCGCGAAAGGCTTCGGAGCTGTCCTGCGGCGCAAAGCCCAGGTGCGCGGCGTGCCGGTTGTTCCACCACTGATCCCGGTTGGCGGACACCCCGTACACCACGCTGTGCCCGACATCGCTGGCCAGCAGTGCGCGGGCGATCAGGTGCTGCAGATCGGTATAGCTCAGCCAGGTCGCCAGCATGCGCAGGTTGCGCGGTTCGGGGAACGAGGAGCCGATGCGCAGGCTCACTGTTTCGATGCCATAGCGGTGGAAATAGAAGGTTGCCAGGTCCTCGCCGTAAGCCTTCGACAAGCCGTAATAACCGTCCGGGCGACGCGGCGAATGGGCGTCGATCTGTTCGTCCTGCGAGTAAAAACCGGTGACGTGGTTGGAGCTGGCGAACACGATGCGCTTGACCCCGTGCAGGCGCGCGGCCTCATAAACATGAAAGGTGCCGCGAATATTCGCCTCGAGAATTTCTTCGAAGGATCGCTCCACCGAGATCCCGCCCAAATGCACGATGGCATCGACGCCCTCGACCAGCGCGGCGACAGCGGCCTTGTCGCTCAGATTGCAGTTGATCACTTCGTCATGCGCGCCGCGGCTCGGCGTCATCGCACTGATGTCCGAGGAGCGGACGATGTCGGCGTGAACCTGCAGTGTTTCGCGCAGAATCTGGCCGAGCCCACCGGCGGCGCCGGTCAGCAGAATACGGTTGAAAGGTTTGGCTTGCGTAGCGTGTGTGGTCATGGTCGGGTCTTCCATTACGCGGTGGTGAAGAGGGTGGGGCGGCAGGGTGTCTGCCCGACAAGCGATGCGCGCTCGCCAGGCAAAACCAGTGCGCGGCTTACATGAAGTTGTATTGCACGCCCAGACGCCAGCGAGCCTGGCGGTCGGGTGAGGTGGACTCGACTTTGATGTCGCCGATTTCCATGAAGGGCGCCCATTGTTTGGTGAGCTTGTATTTGACGATCAGGTTCTGTTCGTAGTCGCTCTTCTTGTTGTCGTAGCGGATGTAGTCGGTCTTGAAATAGATGAACTGATATTCGTAAGCCCACTTGTTGGCTGGCGTGTAGCCGAGCCAGCCTTCGAAGCGGTGGGTGGTCTGGTCATCCTTGTAGTGATCGGGCATGTCTTTGTTGACCTGATCGCGATCGAGTTTGCGCAGGTCCAGGCGATAGCGCGTCGCTACGTAAAAGGCGTCGTCGATCTTGTAGTTGTACTTGAGGCCGAACTTGTAGGCGGTCGCATCCTTGGAGCTGTCCATCTGAAACGCCGGGGCCAGCGTCGACTGCGCGCTGAGCTTGTAGTTGTAGCTCACCGTGAACTCATGGCCGTTGTTGACCATGTTGTCGTAGGCGACATCTTTGCGGTCACCGGCCGTGCGGTATTTCATCTCCGCCTCAAATCCCAGGCCACTGTCCAGGCGGTAGTTGAGCTTGATTCGGTCGGCGTGGGCGCTGTCCTCCTCGGTGTACTGGTGGCGGTAGTTGAGGCTGGCGGAGTCAGCGTTGACAGCGAAGGGCAGGCCGAGGGCCGCGACAGTGACGAGCGTGCGTAGGGTGGTGTTCATACGGTCTTCTTTTTTTGTTTTTGTTAGGGTCGTTTGACGAGTACTACAGGCACCGCGATGTTGCGTATGGCTCTCATTTTAGGCGCAGATATAAGTTATCGTACGACAAGATGACTCGTCTACGTGATTTTGCTGGTTTAGAAACATATTGATACATATACGCCCTGTGAATAGGGGTCTAAAGCAAGTCCTGTTATTCCGTAGTCATCTTTAAATATGGCGCTTTGCTGGACGTTTAGCCGCAAAGGCTTCGATTCGAAGAGGTGTTATTGGGTCTTTTCAAGTGTTGTACGATGACCTATGATCGATCGCAACCGACGACACTCCTGTCACAAATCCAATAAGAAGGCTCAAGACGTCCATGAGAATCACAGCAGTCAACGTCCAGGTTTTTTCCTATCCCACCCGCCGCGCAGTCGACAGCGCCGGTCATGCTCATCCCGGTGATGTCAGTCAGGCGCAAATGGCGTTGCTGCGCATCCAGACCGAAGACGGCAAGGAGGGTTACGCCCTCGGTGCGCCGGAGCTGATTCGTCCTTATGTGCTGGACGGTTTTGTGCGCAAGGTGCTGGTCGGGCAGAACGCCTTTGATCGCGAAAAGATCTGGCATGACCTGGCGCACTGGCAGCGTGGTAGCGCCAGCCAGTTGACTGATCGCGCGCTGGCATTGGTCGAGCAGGCGTTGTGGGACTGGGCGGGGCGCAAGCTCGGCGTGCCGGTGCACAAGTTGATCGGCGGTTTTCGCGACAAGGTGCCGGCGTACGGCTCAACCATGTGCGGCGATGAATTGCCTGAGGGCCTGGCGACGCCGGAAGACTACGGACGCTTTGCCGAAACGCTGGTCAAGCGCGGCTACAAGGCGATCAAGTTGCACACCTGGATGCCGCCGGTCTCGTTCGCACCGAGCCCGCGCATTGACGTCAAAGCCTGCGCGGCGGTGCGCGAAGCGGTGGGCCCGGACATCGCCTTGATGCTCGACGGTTATCACTGGTACAGCCGCACCGAAGCGTTGTACATCGGACGCGAACTGGAAAAACTCGACTTCGCCTGGTTCGAAGAGCCGATGATGGAAGAATCCGCCGAATCCTATGCCTGGCTGGCGGGGCAACTGGACATTCCGGTACTCGGGCCGGAAACCTTGTCCGGCAAACACCTGAGCCGGGCCAGTTGGGTCAAGCACGACGTTTGCGACATCCTGCGTGCCGGCGTTGCCGGGGTCGGCGGGATCGGGCCTTGCCTGAAAGTCGCACACATGGCCGAGTCGTTTGGCATGGACTGCGAAATCCATGGCAACGGCGCAGCCAACCTGACGGTGGTCGGCGCGATCAAGAACTGCACCTGGTACGAGCGCGGCTTGCTGCACCCGTATCTGGATTACGACGAGGTGCCGGCGTACCTCAAGCGCCTGGTCGACCCGATGGACAGCGATGGTTTTGTGCACCTGTCCGACCTGCCGGGTCTGGGCGAAGACATCGACTTCAACTTCATCGAGATGAACACGCTTAAAAGCTTCTGACGTGTACGCGGGCTGCCCGGTACATGCCGGGCTGTCCGAGAGCCCTATAAATATAAGAAAGGCACTCTCGCTATGAACATTCTTCCTTCGCTGTGGGCGCGGGTTCTGGCGGCTACCCTGGCGGTGACCGCGCTACCTGTCGTCCATGCCAAAACCCCGGCCGATCAATTGATCGTCGGCATGAGCATGATCAATTTGCTGTCCCTCGATCCGGCGGCGGCCACCGGCCTGGACGTGTCGGAGATCAATGCCAATCTCTATGACATGTTGCTGGTGCAAGACGTCGCTGCGCCGGATCGGCTGTTGCCGGCACTCGCCGAGCGCTGGCAAGTCAGCGACGACCGCAAGACCCTGACCTTCAATCTGCGCCACGGCGTGCAATTTCAATCGGGCAACCCGTTGAGCGCCGAAGACGTCGCCTGGTCGTTGCAGCGCGTGCTCAAACTCAACCTTGCGCTGGCGTCGACCTGGAAGGCTTACGGTTTTACCGCCGACAATGTCGAGCGTTCGATGCGCGCGACCGATGCCAATACCTTTGTCATTGAACTACCGCGACCTACCGATCCGCAGTTGGTGCTCAACACGCTGGCGACGTCGCCCAGCGCCTTCATTCTTGACCGCAAAAAAGTCCTCGAACATCAGAAGAACAATGACCTGGGCGCCGCCTGGCTGGTGACGCACGCCGCCGGCAGTGGTGCCTTCGTGCTCAATGACTGGCGCGCCAACGACGTGATTCTGATGAGCCGTTTCGACGGTTACTGGGGTGGCCCGGCCAAGCTCAAGCGCATCGTCATGCGCAACATGACCGAGTCGCAGTCGTTGCGTCTGATGATCGAACGGGGCGACCTCGACATCGCCAAAGGCATGTCGGCGCCGGACATCCAGGCCTTGCAGAAAAGCGACAAAGTCCGCACGCAAACCCTGCAACGCGGCACGCTGTATTACGTCGCACTGAGTGTGAAGCAGCCGATGTTCGCCGACGCGCGCGTGCGCAAGGCTGTGCGCTCGTTGATCGACTACCAGGGCATCAACCAGACCGTCATGCCGCACTACGGCGTGATCAATCAGCGCCCGATGCCGTTGGGACTGGCCGCGCGCTTGCCGGATCCCGGTTATCGACTGAATGTCGATGAGGCCAAAAAACTCCTGGCCGAAGCTGGTTACCCGAACGGGTTCAAGACCAGTATTCGCGTGCTGGCCGAACCGCCCTTCATCAACATTGCCTCCAATCTGCAATCGACGCTGGCGCAGGCCGGGATCGAAGCCAGCATCATCACCGGCACCGGTAACCAGATCTACGGCGCCATGCGTGAGCGCAGTTTCGACATCATCGTCGGCCGTGGCGGTGGCGGTGCCGAACGTCATCCCCATTCGAGCCTGCGCACGCTGGTGTACAACCCGGATAACCGTGACGAAGCCAAGCTGAGCAACTTCCAGGGCTGGCGCACTTCGTTTTACAGTCCCGAGTTGAATCAGTTGATCGAGAGTGCCGAAGTCGAGCCCGATGCGCAGAAACAGCAGGCGCAGTATCAGGACATCCAGCAGCAACTCGATCAGCAAGTGGGCGCGATTCTGCCGGTCTCGCAGATGACCGACACAGTGCTGGTCTACGCCGATGTTGCCGATTTTCAAGGGCACACGGCCGCGACCACGCGCTACAAAGACGTCTACAAAAAACGCTGAAATGCACGGATGAACTTCGCGTGCCGGGTGCACCGGTGACCGTTTTATCAGGAGCTGACTATGTTTGTTATGACTGCCTCTGCCATGGGAGCCCGCGCCTCCAATACTGCGCGGCGTGCCAGCACGGTACTGGTGACGTTGCTGGGCCTGCTGGCGCTGACGTTTATCATCGGTCGGGTCATGCCGCTCGATCCGGT
Source organism: Pseudomonas sp. P108 (assembly GCF_032613195.1). NCBI lineage: Bacteria > Pseudomonadati > Pseudomonadota > Gammaproteobacteria > Pseudomonadales > Pseudomonadaceae > Pseudomonas > Pseudomonas sp. P108. The sequence goes on from NZ_CP126691.1 coordinate 2,382,821, forward strand.
GCTGGCGGTGGTCGGGCCGGACGCCGACAGTTCGACCTACGATCAGGTGTACCGGGCGATGGGGCTCGACAAGCCGATCTGGACCCAGTTCGGCCTGTACCTCAACGACTTGCTGCACGGCAATTTCGGCAACGCGCTGTTGACCGGGCACCCGGTGCTCGATGACATCCGCCGGGTGTTCCCGGCCACCATCGAACTGGCGACCCTGGCCATCCTCTTCGGTGTGCTGATCGGTTTGCCGCTGGGTGTATGCGCGGCAAGTAATCAAGGGCGACTTGGCGATCATGTCGCGCGAGTGATTACCCTGTTCGGCTATTCCACGCCGATTTTCTGGCTGGGCATGATGGGCCTGCTGGTGTTTTACGCCTGGCTCGGCTGGGCCGGGGGCGCCGGTCGCATCGACCTGGCGTACGACGGCATGGTGCCCGAAGTCACCGGGCTGTTGCTGATCGATTCGGGCCTGGCCGGTGATTGGGAAGCCTTCGCCAGCGCCTTGCGCCACATCGTCTTGCCGGCGCTGATCCTCGGGCTGAACTCGGTGGCTTACATCAGTCGGATGACGCGCAGCTTCATGCTCGAGCAACTGTCCCAGGAATACATCATCACCGCTCGGGTCAAGGGTTTGTCGCGCCGCCAGGTGGTCTGGGGTCACGCCTTTCGCAACATCCTCGTGCAATTGCTGACGGTGGTGGCGCTGGCTTACGGCTCGCTGCTCGAAGGCGCGGTGCTGATCGAAACGGTCTTTGCCTGGCCGGGTTTCGGCCAGTACCTGACCAGCAGCCTGATGCTCGGCGACATGAATGCGGTGATGGGCTGTGTGCTGGTGATCGGTTTGATTTTTGTCGCGCTCAACCTGATCAGCGATGCCTTGTACAAGGTCTTCGATCCACGCACCCGTTAACGCGCCTGGCTGCGGCACCAAAACTATAAAAACAAGGATTTTTCAAATGACGACTGCATTTACCAAACTGCACGCCGGCCTGTTGGCGGCGATCCTCGCGCTGGTGCCGATGACCCAGGCCAGCGCCAAGACGCCGGCCGATCAACTGATCGTCGGCATGAGCATGGTCAACCTGTTTTCCATCGATCCTGCCAACGCGCCGGGCCTCGACGCTTCCGGCGTCAATGCCAATCTTTACGACACCTTGGTCAAGCGTGATCAGGGCAATCCGGAACAGCACCTGCCGCAACTGGCCGAGCGCTGGACGATCAGCGACGACGGCAAGCAGATAACCTTTCATTTGCGTCAGGACGTGAAGTTTCACTCCGGCAATCCGCTGACCGCTGAAGACGTGGCCTGGTCGTTGTACCGGGTGATGAAACTGAATTTCGGCCTGGCCACGACCTGGAAAGCCTACGGTTATAACGTCGACAACATCCAGTCACTGATCCGTGCCAGCGATGCCCACACGCTGGTCATCGACTTGCCGCAAACCATGGATCCGCTGTTGCTGATCGACTCGCTGGCGATCTCGCCGAGCGCGGTGGTGATCGATCGCAAAACAGCCTTGGCGCATGAGAAAAACGCTGACCTCGGTGCTAACTGGCTGGTGACCAACGAGGCCGGTAGCGGCCCCTTTGTGCTGAGCAAATGGACGGCGAACGACTCGTTGTTGCTGACCCGCTTCGACGGTTATTGGGGTGGTGCTGCCAAGCTCAAGCGGGTGGTGGTGCGGCACATGACGGAATCGCAGTCGCTGCGCCTGATGCTGGAACGCGGAGACCTCGATCTGGCGTACGGCATGGCCGCACCGGACATCCGCGCCATCGACGGTTCGGAAAAAATCCATGTTCAGTCACTGCCGCGCGGCACCATGTACTACGTCGCGCTGAGCATGAAACAGCCCGAATTTGCCAATCCCAAAGTGCGCGAAGCGGTGCGTAACCTGATCGACTACAAGGGCCTGGACGAACAGGTGATGCCGTATTACGGCCAGCTGAATCAGCAGCCGATGCAACTCAGTCTGGCGGCGCGCCTGCCGGATCCGGGTTATCACATGGACGTCGCCAAGGCGAAAAAACTCCTCGCCGAAGCGGGTTATCCGGACGGCTTCACCACGACCATTCGCACATTGTCAGAGCCGCCCTTCATCGACATCGCCGCGCGCCTGCAAGCGACATTGGCCGAGGGCGGGATCAAGGCCAGCATCGTCAACGGCACGGGCAACCAGGTGTACGGCGCCATGCGTGCGCGCAACTTCGACATCATCGTTGCGCGCGGGGCCGAGCGCTATCCGCATCCGTATTTCAGCCTGCGCACGTTTGCCTACAACCCCAACAACAGCGATGACGCCGGCCTGCCGAATTTCCAGGGCTGGCGCGCGTCGTTTTTCAGTCCGCAGCTCAATAGCCTGATTGATCAGGCCGGGGTTGAGCGCGATGCCGGCCAGCGCCTGAATCTGTATCACCAGGCGCAGAAAATCTACGACGAGCAGGTCGGCCCGATCATGATGATTTCGCAGATGACCGACACCGTGGTCAGCGCCGCCGACGTCAAGGGCTTCGCCGGTGATGATGCCGAGGCGACGCGTTATCTGGGGGTCTACAAACAACGCTGAACGCTGCCCGGTGCGTCGGCGTACGCGCCGGGTGATCCTCAATTCAATCCGAGAACATGCCCATGATTGCCAACATGTCTTCTACTGATTCGAGCGCCAAGCGGCGGTTGGATCGTACCCCCGGATCCAGCTTCGACGCCTTCTGCAAAAGTGCCCTGAAAGTCTTGCGGCACCTGCTGCGCAACCCGATGACCCTGGCCGGATTGCTGGTCGCGCTGGTGCTGGTGGTGGTGGCGCTGTTTGCGCCGTGGATCGCCACCCATGATCCGGTGGCGCAGAACCTCGCCAATGCCCTGCAGGCGCCGGGCGCTGCCCACTGGTTCGGCACCGATGAATACGGCCGGGATATCTTCAGTCGGCTGGTCTACGGCTCGCGCATCACGCTGTACATCATCACCCTGGTGACCGTGATCGTCGGCCCGATCGGGCTGTTTATCGGCACCGTCTCCGGCTACTACGGCGGTGTTGTCGACACGGTGTTCATGCGTCTCACCGACATCTTCATCTCCTTTCCCAGTCTGGTGCTGGCGCTGGCGTTCATCGCTGCGCTCGGTCCGGGCCTGGAACACGCGGTGGTAGCGATTGCGCTGACGTCGTGGCCGCCGATTGCGCGACTGGCGCGGGCGGAAACCCTGTCGTTGCGCAAGGCTGACTTCGTCGTGGCGGTCGAGCTGCAAGGGGCTTCGTCCACGCGAATCATCCTGCGGCACATCGTGCCGATGTGCATGTCGTCGGTGATCATCCGCCTGACCATGAACATGGCCGGGATCATCCTCACCGCAGCGGCTTTAGGCTTTCTTGGTCTCGGTGCGCAAGCGCCGTCGCCGGAGTGGGGCGCGATGATCTCCACTGGGCGTCGCTACATGCTCGAGTGCTGGTGGCTGGTGGCTGTTCCGGGGGCCGCAATCATGTTGGTCAGCCTGGCTTTCAACCTGTTGGGCGACGGCCTGCGGGACATTCTAGATCCGCGCAGCGAGTAATCGGAGGCTGTATGTCTGCAATCAAATTGAACGTCGAAGGGCTCAATGTGCGCTTCGTCAATGCTCAGAAAGAAACCCATGCCGTGCGTGACGTGTCCTTCACCCTGGGGCGGGAAAAACTCGCCATTGTCGGTGAGTCGGGGTCGGGCAAATCGACGGTCGGTCGCAGCTTGCTGAAGCTGCACCCGGCCAGCGCGCGGATCACCGCCAAGGCCATGCAGTTCGGTGAAGTCGATCTGCTGTCGGCCGGCGAAAAGGTCATGCAGAAGATTCGTGGCCAGCGCATTTCGATGATCATGCAGGACCCGAAATACTCGCTGAACCCGGTGGTCAAGGTCGGCGATCAGATAGCCGAGGCGTATCTGGCGCACCACAAGGCCAGCCGCAGCGAGGCCCGCGAGCGGGTGCTGGAAATGCTCGAAAAAGTGCATATCCGTGATCCGCAACGGGTCTACAACCTGTACCCGCATGAGGTCTCCGGTGGTATGGGGCAGCGCATCATGATCGCGATGATGGTCATCACCCGTCCACAGGTAATCATTGCCGACGAGCCGACCTCGGCCCTTGATGTGTCGGTGCGTCAGCAAGTGCTCAACGTGCTGGAAGAACTGGTCGAGCAGCAGGAAATGGGTCTGATTTTCGTCAGCCACGACCTCAACCTTGTGCGCAATTACTGCGATCGCGTGTTGGTGATGTACGCCGGCAGGGTGGTCGAATCGCTCGCCGCCGGCGATCTGCAACATGCACAACATCCCTATACCCGCGGCCTGATGGCGGCGTTACCGAGCATGGACAACCGACGTGAACGGTTGCCGGTGTTGCAACGCGATCCACTGTGGCTGACTTGCTGAGGAATCGACCATGTCCATGATCCAAGCACACGCGCTGAACCTGAGTTTCGGTGCCGGCCCGGCCCTCAATCAGGTGCTGCACGACGTCAGCCTCAGTGTCGCCGACGGCGAATCCTTCGGCCTGGTGGGGGAGTCCGGCTCCGGCAAGACCACCGTTTTGCGCTGCCTGGCTGGGCAGTACCGGCACTGGACGGGCGAGTTGAGCATTGCCGGCGCGCCGCTGCAGCACAAGATTCCCAAGGAACATTTCCGTCAGGTGCAGATGGTGTTCCAGGACCCTTACGGCTCGCTGCATCCGCGCCACACCGTTGACACGGCGCTGCGTGAGCCGCTGATTATTCACGGCGTACGCGACAAGGACGACCGGATCAACGAGATCCTGCTCAAGGTCGGTCTGAACGACAGTTACCGTTTTCGCTATCCGCACCAGTTGTCCGGTGGCCAGCGCCAGCGCGTGGCAATTGCCCGTGCGCTGATTCTCGAGCCGCGGGTGTTGCTGCTCGATGAGCCGACCTCGGCGCTGGATGTCTCGGTGCAGGCGGAGATTCTCAATCTGCTGGCGGATTTGCGCCGCCGCGAGAAACTCACCTACCTGATGGTCACTCACGATCTGGGCGTGGTCACGCACCTGTGTGATCGGGTGGCGGTGATGCAGCAGGGCAAGATCGTCGAGCTGCTCGACAGTCAGGCGCTCAGCCAGGATCTGGCAAGCCACGCCTACACGCGGATGCTGGTACAAGCCAGTCGTGATTTCAGCCAGGAATCGGCGTGCCAGCTCGCTGGTTAAACCGACCCATCAAGGAGCGCGACATGCCGCATTGCCTTATCGATTGCCCGCAAACCCTGGCCCGACGTGTCGGCGAGCAAACCCTGCTCGCTACCGTGCATGACGCCCTCGATGCCTTCGGCCTGTTCAAGGCCGGGGACATCAAGGTGCGCCTTAATACGTTCACGCATTACCGCTGCGGCGCGGGCGAGGACGATTTTATCCACGTCGTCCTGTCGGTGTTGTCCGGGCGCAGTGCTGAACAGCGCCGGCGTCTGGCCTCGGCGACCGTGGCGGCGCTGGTCGCTTTGCTGCCGGACGTCGAGTCGCTGTCGATGGAGGTTGTGGAAATGCCCCGCGAGACGTTCGTCAATCGCAGCCAATATCTGCAAGAAGCCGGATTGTCGGCCTGAACAAGGAGTGCTCATGCCTTATCGAAATGTTGTTCCGACGCAGCGCAAACAGCCTTTGGCCTTGTCGCTGGCAGCCACGTTAACGCTGGTTTGCAGTGTGCCGTCGTGGGCGCTGGAGGCGCCGGCAAAACTGCAGGTGCCGACCCTGGCCTACGATGATCAGCAGATCATCCTGGTCTGGGAAAAGCCCGCCGATCACGCCGATATCAGCGACTACCGGGTCTACGCCAACGGTGTGTTGCTGGGGGGCAGCAACGCCAACAATGACCGCGTCTCGCCGGCCAAACCTTACATCGACCGCTTCTACGAACAGGATGTTGCCGGTTTTCATCATCGCATCGGCATTCACAGTTACACCGCGCAAGGCTTGAAACCGGATACGGCCTATCGGTTCACCGTGCGTTCGGTGGGCGCCGATGGCAAGGAGTCGGCAGACAGTCCGGCCGTTGTACAGCGGACGAGCAAGGTCGCCGCCGTGTTCGATGTCAGGAAGTACGGCGCCAAGGGTGACGGCAAAAGCCTTGATACTTTGGCGATCCAGAACGCCATCGACGCCTGCACCCCCGGCTGCAAAGTATGGTTGCCCAAGGGCACTTACAAAAGCGGGGCGCTTTACCTGAAGAGCAACATCACCCTGGAAATCGCCGAGGGTGCAACGCTGTTGGGTTCCGAGCGTGCCGAAGACTATCCGCTGGCCGGCTACATCCAGTATCCGTATTCGAGCACCGTGCGCCCGGCGTCGCTGATCAATGCCTTGCCGCGTGATCCGCGTCAGCATCAGTCGTTCGAAAACATCCGCATCGTCGGCAAAGGCACGATTGACGGCAACGGCTGGAAGCGCCGCGCTGATGTCGTCGACGAACGCGGTCAGCCATTGCCGTTCTACCTGCCCAGCGACAATACCCGCTACCAGCAGGACGGCATTCTGGCCAAGGCGCAAGTCGAGCAAGCGGTGGCAAGCGGCATGAACGTCAAGGATGCCTACGGGCAGATGCGCTCGTCGCTGATCACCCTGCGCAACGTGAAAAACGTGTTCTACGGCGGTTTCACCGTGGTGAACCCGGCATTCCACGGGATCATGAACCTGGAAACCGAAAACGTAGTGCTGGCCAATACCACGCATAAAACCTACGACGCCAATAACGGCGACGGCATCGAATTCGCCAACAGCAAGGGCGCGCTGGTCTTCAACAACTTCTTTGATACCGGCGATGACTGCGTCAATTTTGCTGCGGGCACCGGGGCTGATGCCGTGCAGCAAAAGCCGCAGGAAGATGCCTGGATCTTCAATAACTACTTTCGCAAGGGTCACGGCATGGTGGTTGCCGGCAGCCATACCGGCGCGTGGATTCAAAACATTCTGGCCGAAGACAACGTTTCCGATGGCACCGATGCCGGACTGCGCATGAAGAGCACCAACTTCATGGGCGGCGGCGCGCGTAACGTGATCTTCCGCGACTCGGCGATCCGCAATACGCTCAAGCAGGCGTTCATTTTTACCCTCGACTACAACGATCCGAACGCCAAGCTGGATTACCAGCGCTCAACCATTCCCGGGCAGTTCCGCGATATCCGCGTCGCCGACGTGAGCGTCGAAAATGCTCAAGGCAAGGCGATCGAGGTCAAGGGCGACAGTCAGCACGACGCCTGGCATCAGGGGTTGGTGTTCGAGCGCGTGCGCTTCAGTGGTCCGGCCAAAGCGCAGATCGACGGGTTGAAGGATTCGCTGTTCGACCATGTGTCGTTCAGCGGGTATGGCGCTGCCAACCCGTGGCAAATCACCGGGAGTGTCGGGCTGACGTTCACGGATGTGCAGCCACCACCTCCGTAGAACCCTGATCAAGGTTTCGGCGATTTACCGAGGTCTTCCGAGTCGCTCGAAGTGGCAGCATCTTTTGCCGTTTCATGCGACTCGGCGCCGGAGTTCGAGCCCGACGCCTCTTCACCTTTCTTGTCGGCCTTGTCGGCGTTGGACTGAGCTTTGCCGGCCTGATTCACGCCAGGAAGCGCGGTCGGTGGCGCGGCAGACTCGTCAGCAGTCTTCGCGGCTGCCGAGGCGAAAAGCGAGCAGGCCGCGAGCAGGCCGGCCAAGGTGATCGCTGCAATTTTTCTGTTCATGATGGTTGTCTTCCGGTCGAGGCAGATGGTGATTCATTGGAAGCGCCCTGCGAGCGAAGGTGCCCGCGGTTGGACGAGCGGTTAGTCGCCTGCCGTCCGCATCATGTGAGGTCGACGATCTGGCTCCACTCAAGCCCGAACCGGCCGAGGTATTTCCTCAGTCGATCGGCATCGTTGGCTTGTGCCTTGGCCTGGCGCGATATTCCGAACAGTCGGCGGCCGGCATCGGACAAGCTGTCCGCCTGCCGGCACACCTCGATCACGGCCTTCAATTGCAAGCGGTCAAACAGATCCATGGTTTCGGCGTCCCCCGGCAATTCTCCTGAAATCGCCTGCGGTTGCGCCAAGCCCCACGCGTAGCGCAGCCGATCAATTTCCTCCTGCACCTGTGCCTCGTCGATACGTCCGCTGTCGGCCAGGGTCGCCATCCGCGTGATCGAGGCGGACAGTTCGCGGAAGTTGCCCAGCCACGCCGCCTCGCGAGAGCTGGCGAACGCCAGATAACTGCGTCGGGCTTCCAGGTTGAAACGCACCAGTTGCCCGTGTTCGCGGGCGTGGCGTTCCAGCTCGAAATCAATGTTCGGTTCGATGTCTTCGCGGCGACCGGCGAGGCCGGGCAGGTCGAACGTCCACAGGTTGATGCGCGCGTACAAATCTTCGCGGAACAAGCCATCAGCGACCCGGCTGCGCAGATCGCGGTGAGTGCCGGCGATGATCAGGAAATCACTTTCGACCTCCTTGTCCGAGCCCAGCGGAAAGAAGCGTTTTTCTTCAATCGCCTTGAGCAGCATCGCCTGTTCGTCTGCGCCCAGTTCGCCGATCTCATCGAGAAACAGCATGCCGCCATCGGCAGCGCGCAACAGGCCATCGCGAGCGTTCTGTGCGCCGGTGAAGGCGCCTTTGACATGACCGAACAACGCCGACATCGCGCCATCGCCACGCAAGGTGGCGCAGTTCACCTCGACAAAACGCCCCTGCATCTGATGGCGACTGCGTTTGAGTTCGTAGATGCGTCGGGCGAGGAAGGATTTGCCGGCGCCGGTCGGGCCGATCAGCAGCATCGGCGCCTTCGAGCGCACGGCCACGCGTTCGATTTGCTCGATCGAGCGGTTGAAGGCGGCGTTGCGTGTGGCGATGCCGGACTTCAAGAACTCCAGGCCTTCGAGGCGCTTGCTGGCGAAGCGCGAAGCGATGCGATCGTAGCGAGACAGGTCGAGATCGATCAGGGCATGCGTGCCGATGGCGTGATCGCTTTCGCTGTTGCGCTTGGCCGGGGAGGTCTGGATCAGCCGCGCCGGCAGATAGCGCGCCTCGGTCAGCAGGAACCAGCAAATCTGCGCGACATGGGTGCCGGTGGTGATGTGGACGAGGTAATCCTCGCGCTCGGTGTCGAAATCGTAGGCGGTGGTGAAGTCGTGCAGTGCGCCGTAGACCTCTTCGAAATCCCATGGGTTGCGCAGTGACATCGGGTGCAGGCGCACCTCGGTCTCTGGTGAAACCTGCTGGATGTCGGCGCGCACCCGCTCGGCGAGGCTGACGTCGCGGGCGTCGATGCCGTGAATCAGCTCGAGCCGGTTGATCAGCACGTCCTGCTGTTGGCACAAGCCAACGCTGGGGCGCCAATGGCTCCAGCGATTGGCGCCCTTGCCGACGCGATCAAGGGTGGCGCCGATAAAACCGATGGCGACGGTGTGCTTGTTTGGCATGTTTATCTCAAAAGATAAAAGACGATATCCAATGATAAGTATTCGGTGAGGGTTTTGTCGCCAATTCATTCGATGAAAAACGGATTAGTAAATAAAGTCGATTTAAATCAATAAGATATGAATTTTTTTCGAGAGAAATCAAAAGCTGGCACAGCCGCTGCAATACCTGTCGCAACGAACAGGACAACACAGCGAGACGCCAAGATGGCCAACTCAAATCTCTTCAACACGCAATCGAATCACCTGCCGGCCTGCGACACCTTGAATGCTTCCGGTGCCAGCGCTTATGCCTACAGCCCGAAGCATCAACTGGCGCAATTGGCAGTCACCGGTTGCCTGAACCAGACCTTCTACGCCTCCGCAGAAAGTCAGTTGGACCAAGTGTTGAAGCTGGTGGCCGAGCTCGACAGTCGTTTCGTGGCGAAAGCCGCGATCTACGCTCGCAAGAAAGGTCACATGAAAGACATGCCGGCATTGTTACTGGCGGCATTGACCGCGCAGCGCTCAAGTCTGGTGCCAGAGGTTTTCGAGCAAGTGATCGACAGCGGCAAGATGCTGCGCAATTTTGTACAGATCCTCCGTAGCGGTGCCACCGGGCGTAAATCCCTTGGCTCGCAACCCAAGCGTCTGGTGCAGAACTGGCTGAACAGCGCGACCGAGCGGCAACTGCTGCAAGCGTCGATCGGCAATCAACCGTCGTTGGCGGACGTGGTGAAGATGGTTCACCCCAAACCTGCCGAAGCGTGGCGCGAAGCGTTTTTCGCCTGGTTGATTGGCAAACCGGTGGAGGCAAAGGCCTTGCCGGAGCTGACCCGCGATTTGCTGGCGTTTCGCAGCGGCGCGAGTGATGAAGTGCCGGCGGTACCGTTTCAGTTGCTCGGCAACGAAACACTGAGCAAGGAGCAATGGGCCACTCAAGCCCGCAACATGGGCTGGCAGGGATTGCGCATCAACCTCAACAGCCTGGCGCGCCACGGCGCGTTTGAAGTACCGGGCTGCATCGAATATGTTGCGGCGCGGTTGGCTGATCCACAGGAAGTGGCGAAGGCGCGGGTGTATCCGTACCAGTTGTTGTCGGCTTATCGGATGATGGGCGAAAACACCCCGGCAGCGATCCGCGACGCCTTGCAGGAGGCGCTGGAGTTGTCGCTGGCCAACGTGCCCAAGCTTGAGGGCGCGGTGGTGGTTTGCCCGGATGTGTCGGGTTCAATGGGCAGCCCGGTAACCGGTTATCGCCCTGGTGCGACCTCGCAGGTGCGCTGCATCGACGTGGCGGCGTTGGTGGCTGCAGCGGTATTGCGCAAGCAGCCGGCTGCCCGGGTGATGCCGTTCGAGATCAACGTGGTGGGTATCCAGCTCAACCCGCGTGACAGTGTGATCAGCAACGCCGAGAAGCTCGCCGGCATTTTTGGCGGCGGCACCAACTGCTCGGCACCGCTGAAGAGGTTGGCGGACAGCAAGGCCAGGGTCGATACGTTGATCATGGTCTCGGACAACGAATCGTGGATCGATTCGCAGCGTTACGGTGCCAGCGAAACGATGCGGCAATGGGAGCGGATCAAGAAGCTCAACCCACAGGCAAGGCTGGTGTGCATCGACATCCAGCCAGGCCATGCAACACAAGCGGCGGATCGTGATGACATCTTGAATGTCGGCGGTTTCAGCGACGCGGTGTTCGACGTGATCGAGCAGTTCACCGGCGGCCAATACAGTGCGCAGCACTGGGTCGAGGCGATCGAAAGCGCGTCATGAATTGATTGATCACCGGCGCTGAATGCCGATGGGACTACATCCAAGACGTCTCATCAAGCCCTTGTCAGCGCCAGTGACGGCACGAATGCCTGATGGCTGTACATCCAAGGCCGGTTAAGTCCGGAGCGCGGCAACGCGCAACAGTCATCAACTTTTGTCGTGCCACCTTTTTTGCGGTTATTGGCAGCGAATGCGACAGGTACTCCATCGGAACGCGGGTTCGACTCCCGCCCCGGCAACGGGGGCTCAACTGGCAGAGCCACAGTGCCTGTGTTTTTGTCGCTGCGACTTACAGAACAACGCCGAATCATCGGCCAATGAATAAAGAATGAAGATATGAAAGAACACACTTACCAACTGCTCGAAGTCGCCAACGGCAAACCGATCAAACTCTGGACCGAAGGCGTCCCGGTGGAAAACGAAGCTCGCGAGCAGTTGATGAACACCGCGAAAATGCCGTTCATCTTCAAACATCTGGCGGTCATGCCGGACGTGCACCTGGGCAAGGGCTCGACCATCGGCAGCGTGATCCCGACCGTCGGCGCGATCATTCCGGCAGCGGTCGGCGTCGACATCGGCTGCGGCATGATCGCCGCGCGTACGTCGCTGACCGCCGCTGATTTGCCGGACAACCTGCACGGTCTGCGTAGCGCCATCGAGCAAGCGGTGCCGCATGGCCGCAGTTCAAACCGTTCGCGACGCGACAAGGGCGCCTGGGATGAAATCCCGCAGCAAGCCGATCAGGCCTGGGCGGGGTTGCAGCCACGGTTCAAGTTGATCACCGACAAGTACCCGAAACTGGCCAACACCAACAACCGTGGGCACCTCGGCACGCTCGGCAGCGGCAACCACTTCATCGAAGTGTGCCTGGATGAAGCCAACCGGGTCTGGTTCATGTTGCACAGTGGCTCGCGCGGTGTCGGCAACGCCATCGGCAACCTGTTCATCCAGATGGCTCAGGCGGATATGCGTCAGCACATCGCCAACCTGCCGGACCGTGACCTGGCCTACTTCGAAGAAGGCAGCCAGCACTTTGATGATTATGTGGAGGCGGTGGGTTGGGCGCAGGACTTCGCCAGGCAAAACCGTGAGCTGATGATGCGCGCAGTGATTCAGGCGACACGGCAGATTATTCGCAAGCCGTTTGAAGTGGCGCTGGAAGCGGTCAACTGCCACCACAACTACGTGCAGAAAGAGCGGCATTTTGGTGAAGAGGTGCTGGTCACCCGCAAAGGTGCGGTGTCGGCGAAGAAGGGTGAGTTGGGGATTATTCCGGGCTCGATGGGCGCCAAGAGTTTCATCGTTCGCGGTCTGGGCAACGAAGAGTCGTTCAGTTCCTGCAGCCACGGTGCCGGCCGCACCATGAGCCGCACCAAGGCGAAAAACACCTTCACCGTCGAGGATCAGATTCGCGCAACTGCCCACGTGGAGTGCCGCAAGGACGAAGCGGTGATCGACGAAATTCCGATGGCCTACAAGGACATCGACAAAGTCATGCACGCCCAGCGTGAGCTGGTGGAAGTGCTGCACACCTTGCGTCAGGTGGTGTGCGTCAAAGGATAAAGGAAAGCAGGTCATGGAACTGCAAGAGCGTCATCCGCTGTGCGCCACGATGCGTGCGCGGGTACTGGAAGAGCTGACGCGCATAGAGCGTGAACGCAATGTCACGGTGTTATACGCCTGTGAGTCAGGCAGTCGGGCCTGGGGTTTTGCCTCGACCGACAGCGATTACGACGTGCGGTTTGTCTATGTGGAGAAGCCCGAGTGGTTCGTCCAGGTCGATGCGCCGCGTGATGTGATCGAACGTCCGCTGGACGATGAACTCGACGTCAGTGGCTGGGAACTGCGCAAGACCCTCGGGTTGTTGCGCAAATCCAATCCGACCTTGCTGGAGTGGCTCGACTCGCCGCTGGTTTATCGCAGTGAAACCGCGCAGGTGGCACAGCTGCGCGAACTCGCCGAAGCGTTCTACAGCCCGCCAGCGGCGCGTAATCACTATCTGTCGATGGCGAAGAAGAACTTTCGCGGTTACCTGCAAGGTGAAACCGTCCGTTTCAAGAAGTACTTCTACGTGCTGCGGCCGCTGCTGGCGGTGCGCTGGATCGACCAGGGCCGCGGCCGGCCGCCGATGACGTTCGCCGACCTGCTGACCACCGTCGACGACCGCGCGCTGCTCGCGGAAGTCGACGAATTGCTGGCCCTTAAACGCAATGTCGACGAGAGCGCCTACGGGCCGCGTCGTCCGGCGTTGCACGGGTTCATCGCCGCCGAGCTTGAGCGCGAAGTGCCCACCTTACTCAGAACTCAGGAAGATTCGCGACGCCTGGATCGGTACCTCAGGGAAACCGTCGGGTTGTACGCGTAAGGAATGCAATGAAACAGGAAGTGATAGAACTGGACGGTGCCATCGGTGGCGGCCAGGTGTTGCGCAGTGCCTTGAGCCTGTCGATGGTGACAGGCCGGGCGTTTCGCATTAAACAGATTCGTGCCAAACGCAGCCGTCCGGGACTGCTGAGGCAACATTTGACGGCGGTCATGGCGGCGGCTGAGGTCTGCGGCGCGACGGTTTCCGGTGCGCAGTTGGGCTCGCAAGCGTTGAGCTTTGAGCCCGGCGCGATTCGCTCTGGCGATTACCAGTTCGCCATCGGCACGGCCGGCAGTTGCACGCTGGTGTTGCAGACCTTGTTGCCAGCGCTGTTGCGGGCACCAGAGGCGAGTCGGGTGCGCATCTCGGGTGGCACGCATAACCCGCTGGCGCCGCCGACCGATTTCCTCTCGCGCAGTTGGCTGCCGCTGCTGCGGCGTATGGGCGCCAACGTCGAGCTGGACTTGTTGCGACATGGATTTGTCCCGGCAGGCGGTGGCGAGATTGAAGTGAACGTGCAACCGTCGAGCCTGACGCGGATGGACCTGTGTGAACGCGGCGAAGCCATTTCGCAACAGGCGTCGGCGCTGACCGCCGGGCTGGCACCGACGGTGGCCGAGCGTGAGTTGAGCCAGGTGGCCAAGCGTTTGAGTCTGCCGCCTGCGGCGCTGCAACATGTCACGCTCGATCCGGCGCGGGGACCGGGCAATGTGTTGTTGCTGGAGTACGCATTCGAGCACGTCACCGAGGTATTCAGCGCGTTTGGCCAAGTGTCGTTACGGGCAGAAAAAGTAGCCGACGCCGCGATCAATCAGGCCGCCGACTGGTTGCGCAGTGGTGCTGCGGTCGCCGAGCACCTTGCCGATCAGTTGCTGTTGCCAATGGCGCTGGCCGGTGGCGGCTCCTTCACTACGCCGCGCATGACCGAGCATCTGCACAGCAATATCGCGGTGATCGAGGTGTTTTTGCCGGTTCGCATCGATTGTCGGGAGGAGGGCGCGGATCGTTTGCGCGTTGAGGTCAGCGCCAATTGATAGTCAGCCTAGGGGCGGTGGGATTTCATCAGGAAATCCCACCGCCCTTTTTTACGTCCGCAAAAAACTCGCGAAAGGCGGCAAATTGCTGGCCCCCGGATTTTTGCTTCCCCGGCAAAATCGCCTTTTTTCAAAAGGTTAGGTTGGCTCTATGCGGACGATTGTCATCACCGTTGCAACGCTTTCCCTGGCTGTTTTCGCGGTGGGGGTGCAGGCGAAAGAACTGAGCAAAAGCCATCGCTTTGCCTGCACCTGGGGCTCGGACATTGCTGCCGGTGCCCAGCAATCGAAGTTGTCGGGCGTCTCGCTGTACGGCGCACGCAAACAATTGCAGGTGCGCCGATTCCAGCAACCGTGGATGCGCATGACCGCGATGGGGATTACCGAGCAAACCTACAACAGCACCTCGAAGCTCAAGCCGGCGGCGGTCAAGCAGACCTATTACGAACAATGCGTGCGCCACGAACTGGCCCAGCGATAACGCAGAAAGCCCAACCTGTTCAGGTTGGGCTTTTTCATGCCTGACGAAATGCCAGGGTCACTTTTCACTTTCGCAATTGACCATCCACGAAACGCCAAAACGATCCACCAGCATGCCGAAGCGCACCGCCCAGAACGTCGCTTCTAACGGCATGTCGACGCGCCCGTCCTTGGCCAAGGCGTTAAACACTCGATCGGCTTCAGCAATGCTGTCGACATTCAGCGAAATCGAGCAGCCGCTCATGCCCTGAGTCGGGCGGTCGGGAGTGGTGTCCGAGGCCATGATCATCTGGTCTCCGACCTTCAGACAGGTATGGATGATCAGAGAGTGATGCTCTTTGGGCACATGCTCGGCGGCGGGTGTCTCTCCGAACGTCATCATCGCCTCAAGCTTCCCTTGCAAGGCTTGCTCGTAAAAGGTGAACGCCTCACGGCAGTCACCATTGAAGATCAGGTACGGGTCGATTCTCATGTCTCTGCTCCCGGCAGTCAGGCGCGGAGCGTGGCGGGGGGGTCGCCGGGTTCCGCGTAGGGCGGTTAAAACATAGCAGAGCGTTGGACGCCGGAAAGGCCTGAGTCTTCCAGATGTTTTTGTTCTGAAAAACGCGTCGACAATAACGCGCTCGTCGTTTGAAGTTCAGTCGTAGCGCTGGAGTACCATAACGCACCGCCATCACCAGCAGAGTCCAATGCCCCATGCCTGATCTATCGCGTTTCACCTCTTTGTTCGATCAGGCGCAGCGAGCCTTGCGGCTGGTCTGGGGGACATCGCGAGGCTTGTTTCTGGGGCTGGTGCTGGCAACGTTGGTGGCCGGGCTGCTGCCGGCACTGGCGGCATGGTTGGGGCAGCGAATTGTCGATGCCGTGGTGGCGGCGATGCAGTTGCACGCACAATACGGCAGTGCGCCGCTGTGGCCGGTGTTGCGTTATGTGTTGTTGGAGGCCGGGGTGTTGGCGCTGCTGTCTGGTACACAACGGGCACTCTCGGTGCAGCAGTCGCTGTTGCGGGTGCAGCTGGGGCAGAAGGTCAATACGCTGATCCTGGAAAAAGCGCAGACCCTGTCACTGGTGCAGTTCGAGAACTCCGAGTTCTACGACAAACTGGTGCGTGTGCGTCGCGAGGCGTCGACCCGGCCACTGGCGCTGGTCATGAAGTCGTTAGGCTTGATTCAGAACCTGATCATGCTGATCAGTTTTGGTGTGCTGCTGGTGCATTTCTCCCCTTGGGCGCTGGTGCTGCTGGTGGTCGGTGCGTTGCCGGTGTTCTTTGCCGAGGCGCATTTTTCCGGTGACACCTTTCGGTTGTTCACCCGCCGCGCGCCGGAGAGTCGGCAGCAGAATTACATCGAAACCTTGCTGTCCCACGAAACTTATATCAAAGAGGTCAAGCTGTTCGGCTTTGCACCGTTGCTGCTGCAACGCTACCGCGACACGTTCGCCAGGCTGTATGTCGAAGACCGGCGCCTGACACTGCGGCGCGACGGCTGGGGTTTCGGCCTCGGCCTGCTCGGTACTGCGGCGTTTTACGTGGCCTATGCCTGGGTGGTGATCGATGCCGTGCATGGCCAGATCAGCCTCGGTCAGATGACCATGTATCTGGTGCTGTTCAAACAAGGCCAAAGCGCCGTGAGCAGCAGCCTGAGTGCGATCAGCGGCCTGTACGAAGACGGCCTCTATCTGACCAGTCTTTATGAATACCTGGCCGAACCGGTGCAGTTGGATACCGGCCACCTGACTGTTGGAGTGTGCCCGGGCGATGGTTTGCGCTTCGAAAATGTCGGCTTCCGTTATCCCGGTGCCAGTCGGCCAGCGCTGGAAAACATTGACCTGCAACTGCTGCCAGGCAAGAGCATGGCGCTGGTCGGCGAGAACGGTTCAGGCAAGACCACACTGATCAAGCTACTGACCCGGCTCTATCGCCCCGACCAAGGGCGAATCCTGCTCGACGGCAGCGATTTGCAGGATTGGCAGGAGACCGCGTTACGTCGGCGAATTGGCGTGATTTTTCAGGATTACATCCGCTACCAGTTCAGCGTCGGAGAAAACATCGGCGTCGGCGATACCTTGGCGTTCAACGACTCGCAACGATGGAAAGAGGCGGCTGCCCAAGGGATGGCGGCACCCTTTATCGAAGGACTGGACAAGGGTTATGCCACGCAACTGGGACGCTGGTTTGCCGGTGGCCAGGAGTTGTCTGGCGGGCAGTGGCAGAAGATTGCCTTGTCCCGCGCTTACATGCGCCGTGAGGCCGACATTCTGATCCTCGATGAGCCGACTTCCGCCCTTGATCCGGCGGCCGAAGCGGCGGTGTTCGAGCATTTCAGCCAGCACAGCGAAGGTCGCATGACGTTGCTGATTTCCCATCGATTTTCCAGCGTGCGCAATGCCGACCACATCATCGTCCTGCAACAAGGCCGGATTCTGGAGCAGGGTGGCCACGATCAACTGATCGCCGCGGCCGGGCATTACGCGCAACTGTTCGATTTGCAGGCTCGCGGCTACCGTTAAGTGTCCCGTCCGCTGCGCACAGTCGCAGGCCCGGCAACCCGAGGGACGGGTGGGCTTTGCATCAAGTTGTCGAGCGCCTTGCGATAATTCTGCCCGCCGAGCGCCATGCTGTTGTTGTGCGTCGCGCCCGGCACCAGCAACAGGCGCTTGGGTTGTTGCGCGGCGTTGAACAGTTGTTCGCTGAAACGCGGTGGCACGAAAGCATCAGCCAGGCCGTGCACCACCAGCAGTGGCATATGAATATCGGCGATCTTGTCGATCGAATCGAATTTTTGCGACAGCAGCCAGCGTACCGGCAGGGAAGTGTTGGCCACGGAGGCGGCAACATCCGCCAGCGTGGTGAAAGTGGACTCGATCACCAGCCCGCGCACAGGAAGCGCGGAATGATCGCGGGCGGCGGTCTGCCCGAGTTCTGCGGCCAGATCGATCGCCACGGCGCCACCGAGGGAATGTCCGTAGATCAGGCGTTTGGACGGATCCGGTTGCAGCAGTTTGAAGCGCTCCCACGCCACCCGCGCATCTTCGTAAACGCTGCTTTCCGATGGCAGATCACCGTGACTCTTGCCGAATCCGCGATAGTCGATGGCCAGCACTGAATAACCCGCCGCGCGCAGTTGCTCGATGCGGAACAGCTGCCCGGTGAGGTTCCAGCGCACGCCATGCAGATAGAGAATGGCCGGCGCGTTGGCCTTTTCCGCCGGCCACCACCAGGCATGAATGTTCTGCCCGGCCTTGAAGCTCTTCGGTTGCAGGTCGAGTTCCTGCACGCTGCCGGGCAGGCCGCGATACCAACCGGCAGTGCCCGGTTCGATACGAAACAGCAGTTTGCGTTCGGTGTGTTCGAGTACGGCACAACTGGTCGGCACGCCGATAATCAGCGCGGCCATGCAGGCGAACGCCAAACGGCGGCGGCGCAGACGCGTCACGAAGGACAGGAACATTAAACGTTTCACCCAGGCGCAGACAAAGAAGGCTTTTTACCAGATGACTTGGTCTGCGCGTGAGTTTTTCGACCACCGTCCCGGCGCAACGATTACAAAATGCTGCAACGACTCACACCACCCGTAGCACGATCTTGCCGATATGGTCGCCGGCCTCCATGTGCGCGTGAGCTTGAGCCGCGTCGTTGAGTGAATAAACCTTGTCGATCATCGGCAGGCAGCGCCCGGCAGCCAGTGCTGGCCAGACGTGCTCGCGCAGTTGAGCGGCGATCTCGGCTTTTTCGGCAGCGGTGCGGGCGCGCAAGAGAGATCCGGTGATGGCCGCACGTTTGGCCATCATTGCCAGCAGATCAAAGTCGTTGGCCCGCGCGCCGCCGAGGAAACCGAGCATGACCAGACGGCCATCCATCGCGAGGGCGCTGACGTTATCGTTGAGGTACGAGCCGCCCATGATGTCGAGGATCACATTGACGCCCTGGCCTGCGGTTTTCTCGGCGATCACCTCAGCGAAGTCCTCATCGCGATAATTGATCGCTTGACCACCCAGTTCGCGAATCGCTGCGCATTTGTCCGGGCTGCCGGCGGTGGCAAACGCTTCTATGCCGAATTCTCGGCACAGCATCAGTGCGGTAGTTCCGATGCCGCTGGTGCCACCATGAATCAATGCGCGTTGACCACGGCTGGCGCCGCCGAGACCGAACAGGTTGGCCCACACGGTGAAGAAGGTTTCCGGGATCGCGGCTGCCTGCACCCAGTCCACGCCATCAGGAATCGGCAGGGTCTGGCCGGCCGGGACTGCACAGTATTCGGCATAACCGCCGCCATTGGTCAGCGCGCAGACTTTGTCGCCCACGGCGAACTGGCTGACACCTGCCCCGAGTGCCACGACTTCACCGGCGACCTCCAGCCCGGGAATCGGGTTCATGCCGGGTTTCATCGGGTATTTGCCGGCACGCTGCAAGGCGTCCGGCCGGTTGATTCCGGCGGCGTGTACGCGGATCAATACCTCGCCTTCTGCGACGGCTGGAAGCGGCACGCGTTTGGGTTGCAAGACGTCGGGGCCACCGGGTTCGATGATTTCGATTCGGGTCATTTCGTTGGGCAGCGACATATCGATTCCTGTTGGCATAAGTTCTGTAGATGGGAGCGTACTGCGCGCGCAATGATTCCCTTCAATTTGCACAGCAGCGCTGCTCAATACGGGCAGGCAGCCATTTCATGGCCTGCTCCAGCAGCAACGCCACGACGATCGCGACAGCGGCAATGATGAACAACAATGCGTGATGACCGCCGCTGGCATTGAACAGCGCTGAATAGGCAAATCCGGCCAACGCCTGAAACGTGGCGAACGAAACCGTGGCACGGCTCCAGGCGATTTGCTGGCGATGGTGCTCCGGCACCAGTTCATGCACCCGCGCCAGGGCCAGCGGCACGATGCCAGGCGGAAATGAACCGAGAATCACCGCCAGCAACGCCAACGCCAGAAACGAATGGGAGATCGCCAGCAGTCCGAGGGCAAGCGCCTGCACCACCAGCACCAGACGAATGCCGGACCTTGCGCCAAGCTGATCGGCGAGAAAGCCATAACTCACCGGGCCGACAATCGCGCCCAAGCCATACATCACCCAGATCAACGCACCGATATGCGCACCGGCACCGAGTCCACGCGCCACGTAATCCACCAGAAATACCATCGCCGGTACCAGGCCGGCAGCCATAAAGGCGTATTGGGCGAACAGCAAGTACACCCCGCGCGGTGTTGGTTCTGCGGACACCGCTTCTTGTGTAACGACCGGGTGGAGGAAATCAGGCGGCCAGCCAAACCAGCTCAGCGCGGTCAGCAACAGGGCCAAAGCCCCGAGGCCCAGCCACGTCGCCTGCAAACCCAGACTCAACAGCGGCGGCACAAGCGTCCCGGAGCCGGCAATGCCGAGACCGATGCCGAGGAAGATCGCGCCACTGGCCAGCCCTTTACGCGCCGCCGGAACATGCGGCAGGACCGTCGCGGCGACCAGCACCATGATCGCGCCGCCGGCGATCCCCGACAGCAGCCGCCAGCCGAAGAACCAGCTCACCGACAAGGGAAACGCACAGGCAAAAAATGCGGCGGTGACGATCAGCATCATCAACCGCAAGGCATTTTTATTGCCGAGCTGGCGCGCTGTCGGCCGACCGAGCAGCGCGCCGATCAGGTAACCCACCAGATTGGCCGCACCGAGGTAAACCACATCATTGGCGCTAAACCACTGCGCTTCAATCAGCGAAGGAATCAACGGCGTGTAAGCGAAACGTGCCAGTCCGATGCTGACCAGGCTGGCGCACAGGCCTGCAAAGATCGGCAACCAGATACCGGTGGGACTTGGAGTGCGCATGTCAGCAATCTCGTGGAAGGTTTATGGCGCTCAGCATATCGGCTATCTTTGCTGCGTTAATGCAGCGATTAAGCGGCACGCTGATGCGTATTTGCATCGCCTGGAGACAGTATGAATTGGGATGACGCACGGGTATTTCTCGCCGTTTGCCGCGAGTCGACACTGCGCGGGGCCGCACGGATTCTGGGGGTGGATCAGGCGACCGTCGGGCGGCGGATCACGGCGCTGGAAAAGTCCCTGGGCGCGACGTTGTTTTTGCGCACCTCCGACGGCTACGCCTTGACCGCCGTCGGCGAAGCGGCGCTCAAAAGCGTGGAGAAGATGGAGCATTCGGCGCTCGAACTGGAACGGCAGATTCAAGGCCTGGACGATCGCCTGACCGGCACGGTACGCGTCAGTACCACCGATTCGCTGGCCATCGATTTTCTGATTCCGGCGATTGCCCGTTTGCACGAGCAGCACCCGGACGTGTGCGTGCAGCTGGATGCGTCCACACAGATTCTTAGCCTGGCCAAGCGCGAGGCGGATATCGCCGTGCGCAACACCCGGCCGGACAATCCGGACCTGATCGCTCGGCGAATTGCCCGATGGCCAGTGGGGCTGTTCGCTTCTCAAGCCTATATAGACGCCAATGGCGTGCCGCAGCCGGGCACGGCATTTGAAGGGCATGATCTGGTGGTTTATCAACCGTATCTGCAAGGCAAAAAGGACCTGACGTTGGTATCGGAGCCAATGAGTCGCGGTCGTATCGTTGCCAGCCTCAGTTCCAGTTTGCTCGTTCGTCGTTCGATTGCAGCAGGGTTGGGTGTAGGAGAAATCCCTGTGTACATGGGCGAGCGCGATGGCCTGATCAGGCTTTGGCCGGAGCGCACCACGCCATTGCCCTATGAGGTGTGGCTGGTAACCCACGCGGACCTGCGCCATACCGCACGGGTGAGGGCGGTGATCGAGAAGATTGTCGATGTGTTCGCGTCGGAGAATGACTAGGCAGGAGCTGTTTTGGCAGGGCTACAACCTCTGATGAAACGGCCTACACCAGAGGCAGAATCTCCCGGCTTGTCAGCATTCTGGATGCGGCCTATCGTTTCATCAGCTCGGTGAGGGGGCGCACGCTCGCACTGATGTCAATACCAGGGACGGTATCGGTTTAACCAGGAAGGTGTCGAGTTGAACGACAGTGAAGCGAGTCAGTACCCATACAGTGAACCATTGAACGAAATCCGGAATACACAAACCATGAGCACGATAAGCCGCGAAGAGTTCGATGCCAGGATCGAGACCATTGAGACGAGAATGGATGCTCGGATGGAAGGTGTATCGATGAGAATCGATGCGTTTCTGGCGGCTCAGGCAGAGCGGGACAAGGCCAACGGCCGGATTCAGTCAGAGATGGACAGGGCTCAAGCAGAGCGAGACAAACGTTTCGAACTGATGTCGTCTGCCATCCAGACCATTGCAGAAGAGTCGAAAGAAGCGATCAAACAAGCGAGTACCACGAAAGCCAACGTCTGGGCAGCGACTGCCGTTCAATTGGTAGGGCTCGTTGCGATCGTCGTCGGTGCCTGTTATGCCAATCAAGCCAACATGTATGCAGCGATCCAGACCACGTTGGCGGCGATTCAGGCGGGCAAGGAGTTCACCGTCCCAATGCCCCCGACGCTGCCATGGCTCAACCCGCCACAATAAAAACGGCCTTCATCGGAAGGCCGTTTTTGTGGGCATAGAAACTCCACATCATGGCATCTGCGGCAACTCCTGCGGCCGCAAGTCGAACACCAACACCTCGGCATCGACACCGTTGCTCAAGGTCAGCAACTGTTCCTCGCGAACCCGCACGCCGTCGCCTTCACGCAGTTGCTGGCCATTGAGTTCGACACTGCCGCGCGCCACATGCACATAGGCATAGCGGTTGGCCGCCAGTTCCAGCGTGGCGCTTTCCTTGCCGTCGAACAGCCCGGCGAAGACCCGTGCATCCTGGCGCACTTTCAGTGAACCGTCGTGGCCGTCCGGCGAAATGATCAATTGCAGACGACCGCGTTTTTTCCCGGCGCTGAAATGTTCCTGTTGATAGCGCGGTTTGGCGCCGCTGACTTCTGGCACGATCCAGATCTGCAGGAAGTGCACCGGTTTGGTCGCCGAATGATTGAACTCGCTGTGCGCCACACCGCTGCCGGCGCTCATCAGTTGCACGTCACCCGGGCGGATAACCGAGCCGGTGCCCAACGTGTCCTTGTGTTCCAGCGCACCTTCCAGCACATAGGAAAAGATCTCCATGTCGCGATGCGGGTGCTGGCCGAAACCTTTACCGGCAGCAACGCGGTCGTCGTTGATCACCAGCAGGTCGGAAAAACCCTGTTCGCGAGGGTCGCGATAGCTGGCGAAGGAAAAAGTGTGAAAGGACTTCAACCAGCCATGATTGGCGAGGCCACGATCGGAGGCTTTGCGAAGGGTCAGCATGATGAAATCTCCTTGCGGGACGTGAATTCGTCCGAGTGAGGAGAAGGTTACTGGTTACTGTTCAGTGCAATAAGTAGATGGAAATTGAAAGACTGTCCTGATCAGGTTGACAGTTGTGCGACGCGCTTCGCATAAACTTTTGCGCCCCGAATGTCGTACTTGTCCATAATGTCTGGCCTGTCTCATGTCTCCTTGATTTAAGTGATGTCTTCCCATGAAAACCGTGGCAATGGTGCTGTTTCCCGACTTTCTCCTGCTCGACATGGCCGGGCCATTGGAGGTTTTTTCGGTTGCCAACCGCTACCTGAAAGCCGAAGCGCATTATCAATTGATCACGCTTGGCACTGAACGTGGCCCGCTGCGGGCATCCAATGGCGTGTTGGTACATGCTGATCGGGCCATTGATGATGCCGATACAGAGCGTTATGACTTGCTGCTGGTGCCGGGAGGCCCCGGTGCCTACAACCAGCAGTTTCCGGCGCTGTTCGCCTGGCTCAAGGGCGCTGTTCAGCGCGTCGATCATTACGGTTCGATCTGCACCGGCGCCTTTGTACTGGGCCATGCCGGATTGCTGGACGGTTATCGGGTGACCACCCACTGGAACTACACCGAACGGCTGATCAAGGGCTTTCCGAGAGCCCATGTCACCACGGATCAGATCTATGTCGAAGATCGCAATCTGATCACCTCGGGCGGTGTCACGGCCGGGATCGATATGGCGCTCGCCGTCATCGCCCGCGATCACGGCAAAAAACTTGCCCAGGATGTGGCCAAAGTCCTGCTGGTGGTGATGAAGCGGCAGGGCGGGCAGGCGCAGTTCAGTCCGCTGATGGCCGCTGTGGCTCCGCAAGAAACACCGATCACCCGCGCGCAAAGCTACGTGCTGGAGCATCTCGACGAAGCGTTCACGGTCGAGCGCATGGCCGCCATCGCCAACATGAGTGCGCGGCACTTTGCACGGGTGTTCGCCCGTGACATCAGCATGACGCCGATGGAGTTTCTGCAAAGTGCGCGCATCGACTGCGCGCGCAATCTGCTGGAAACCAGCGATCTGCCGCTTAAAACCGTGGCTTACAAAAGTGGCTTCGGCAGTGTGCGGCACATGCGTTCGCTGTTCGCTGAAAAGCTCGGCCTGACCCCTGCGCAATACCGCGAACAGTTCAGCTAGAGCGCTTGTGTCCGTCTGGCGCACCCGGATGTCCGTACTGCGCCTCGTGTAGCGGTTGTCGCGTCATCTGAGGCTGCCAAGATAGTTGGCATGGATAGCCTCAACGATTTGAACACGGCGTCGGTGCTGCATTTCGGCCCTTACGCCTTCCACCTGCGGCAACGGCTGATACTCGATGGAGATCGACCCTTGCGCATGGGCGGTCGCGCGCTGGACATTCTGCAAGTGCTGGTCGAGCGTGCCGGTCGAGTGGTCAGAAAGGAGCTATTGATCGCTCTGGTATGGCCAACGTCGGTGGTCGAGGAGATCAACCTGCGCGTGCACATCGCTGCGCTCCGGCGAGCCTTGGGTGACGGCGAAAATGGTCAGCGTTACATCGTTAACGTGCCGCAATGCGGTTACAGTTTTATCGCCCCGGTGCGTTGCGACAGCGCCGCGCAAGTGGTTTTCGAGGGCTTGCAGACACCCCAGCATAATTTGCCGGCTCGACTGACTTCGGTCACCGGTCGTGACTCGCTGGTTGGCGGGTTGGTGCGACAAATGCCGCTGTGTCGGCTGATGACCATCACCGGAGCGCCGGGCGTAGGCAAGTCCACCGTGGCGTTGCGGGTCGCGGAACTGCTTTTGCAGTACTACAGAGACGGTGTGTGGCAAGTAGATCTGAGCTTGATCGACGACGACACGCCGCTGCTCGACCATGTGCTGCGCACCCTGGAGAGCGATTTGACCGGGCTGTCGACCCGCCATGCGTTGCTGCTGCTGGATAACTGTGACCAGCGCCGCGACGCTTGCAGAGCAGCGGTTGAAACGTTGCTCGAAGCCGCGCCTCGTCTGTCGATACTCGCCACCAGTCGTGAGGCCTTGCAGGTCAGTCTGGAAACCCTGCAGCGTGTGCCACCGCTGGCCATCCCGAAACGCTCGGCGACCGATTGCATCACTGAAGCCATGGGCCATTCTGCGGTGCAGTTGTTCGTCAGTCGTGCCCGGGCGCGACAGCATGATTTCAGCCTGCGCGAGCAGGACGTCAAAGTCGTGGTCGAGATCTGTCGGCAACTCGACGGTTTACCGCTGGCAATTGAACTGGCCGCGGCGCAGATCGATGCACTGGCGTTGCTAGGCTTGCAGGCGCAAATGGCCCACGGCCTGCAAGTGCTCAGCCATGGTCGGCGCACCGCAGCGTCGCGGCACCAATCGATGCAAGCGGCATTCGACTGGAGCTATCAGCGCTTGAGTGAGCAGGAACAACGCGTGCTGCGGCGCTTATCGGTGTTCAAACTGACATTTACGCTGGAGGCTGCGTTGGCGGTGATCAGTTGCCCGCAACTGGCTGTGTCGGAGCTTGCCGCGATCATCGAAGGCCTGGCGCAGAAGTCTTGGCTGTCACTGGAACGCGGCGCCAGTGCGGGCCGGTACCGGATGTTCAATACCACCCGATGCTATGCCCGCAAGCAACTTGAGCGCAGCGGTGAGGGAATTGATCTTCAACGCCGGCATGCCCGTTACATCAAGCGGATGCGTCTGGCCTCAGGCGTGCACGCCCTCGCGTAATTCGTCGATCAGCAAGCGCACCTTGCGCAGGTCCGGGGTCGCGTAGCCCTCGGTGAAGCGTTGATAGATCGGAGTGAGCAAATCCAGCGCCTCGCGACAGCGCGACTGGCGCTGCCAGAGTTGCGCCAGTGACGTGGCGCTGCGCAGTTCCCAGGCGAGCGCGCCTTGGGTGCGAGCGATGGCCAGGGATTGTTGCAGGAGTGCTTCGGCCTCCTTGAGGGCCTCTTCGCGAGCAGGCTCGCTCCCACATGGCGTCTGAGTACACCCAAAATCCCTGTGGGAGCGAGCCTGCTCGCGAAGGGGCCCGTCCAGACAACCCGGATCGTCACTCAATAACGCATCTGCCCGAGCCCGCAGAATCTCCGCCGTGCTCCACCCCGCATCACCACTCAACGCCCGCACAAGCAGCGCGTCATCCATAAAGCGGCCATCCAGCGTCACCATGATTTCCCGGATCAGCCCGCTGCTGTCCGTCGGCACCGGCGCCTTGGCTTGCGCGTCAATCACCTGCGCGTAGTGCCGCGCCCAAGTGTTGAACAGCAGCACCGAATGTTTCTGCGACTGCTCGAGCAGCAACTGCAACAGCGCCCGGGCGT
The DNA here is from genome assembly GCF_032613195.1 of Pseudomonas sp. P108. Taxonomy (NCBI): domain Bacteria; kingdom Pseudomonadati; phylum Pseudomonadota; class Gammaproteobacteria; order Pseudomonadales; family Pseudomonadaceae; genus Pseudomonas; species Pseudomonas sp. P108. The sequence goes on from NZ_CP126691.1 coordinate 2,409,434, forward strand.
TCTGCTGATCGCCGTTGTAATGAGCGATCAGGCAACTCGCCAGCGCGAGGGTGTAGCAAATCGAGGTGCCATGGTCGATCTGAACGGCGATATCGAGGGCCTGCCGCGCCGTGCGCCAGGCTTGTTCCGGCAGACCTTGCATCCATAAAACCCGTGCCAGCACCGTCAGCGACGCGACGCTCTGGTCGTACTGCACGCCAAAACCGTGAGTGAAACGATTGACATGGCCGCTGTGCGCCATGCGCTGGAGGACCTGTTCGGCGTGAATGCGCGCCTGCAACTGGTCGCCGGCATAGTGCAGGGCCAATACGCGCAAGCGGTGGGTACTCAGTGACAACAGCGGGTCGCCGTGCAGGCCGAGGCGGTCGAACTGTTCACTCTGGGCCAGCGCCATGCGGTAGTGCCCGCAACTGAGGTTGACTGCCATGTGCCCGGACACCGCGCGCAACTGCCCGGCAACGTCGTCGTGCTCATTGGCCAACTGGCGAGCTTCGGCGAACGCTTCGATGGTTTCCGGGGTGCCGCCCCAGGTGTGATAGCAGGCACTGCCAAGGGCCAGTTTGAGGGCGACTTTCAGGCGCGGGCAGGGTTCGCCGAGTTCATCAAACAGGCTCAGCGCCCGGCGCACATAGGCGCCGTACTCCTTGAGCAGCGACAACTCCTGCCACAAGGGTGCCGACGCCGCCGTCAGCCGAATCCCCAAACCACCAGGGCCGACACCGTTAAGGCTCCAGTCCAGCGCTGCGCGCAAATCTTCCAGCCCTCGGGCATAGCGATCGATCCATAACAATGTCGGCGTGCTTTCCCAATCGTTCTGCGCCTGCTGCATCAACGCCAGACAGCGTTCGGCATGCCGTTCGCGGGTTTCTTCGCATTCGGCAGCGTGATCGAGTTTTTCCAGCGCGTAACGCCGGGTGGTGTCGAGCAAGCGGTAGAACACGTCCTCGTCACCGACCTCGACGGCGAGCATGGACTTGGCCACCAGTTGCGTGATCGACACAAACACCACACCGAGGTCGATCTGTTGGCCGACGATAACGGCCGCCGCGGATTCCAGGGTGAACCCCCCGCGAAACACACCCAAACGGCGCAGGCAGGTTTGCTCGCAAGGGGCGAGTAGATTGAAACTCCAGTCCAGCGTGGCGCGCAGAGTGAGGTGGCGCTCCAGACTGGTTTGATTGCCCGCTGCCAGCGGCGGCAAACGGCCCTGCAATTGGCTCAGCAGACCGTCCAGTCCGAGTTCGGCGACCTGCGCGGCCGCCAGTTCCAATGCCAGTGGAATGCCGTCGAGCCGATGGCAGATCTCGATTGCCTGCGGCAACTGGCTATCGCTCAGTTCGAAGCTTTCCTGCGCGGCCGTCGCTCGTTCGACGAACAATTGCAGCGCCGAAAAATTCAACGTTCGCTCACGATCCAGCGTCGTTGTCATCGGCGGGTATTCGAGGGAGTCCAGACGCTGCACGTATTCGCCTTCAGCCCGCAGACTTTCGCGGCTGGTGGCGAGGATATGCACGTGCGGCGCCCCGCGCAGAATGCTTTCACTGAGCGCCGCAACGGCATCAATCAAATGTTCGCAGTTGTCGAGCAGCAACAGCATCTGCCGCTGTTGCAGGCCTTTGACCAGCGCCGTCTGCGGGTCGCCTTCGAGGAGCGCCAGATCAAGCAGGGCGGCCAGGTGTGAGCAAATCAGCCGGGGATCGTTGAGCGGTGCCAGGTCCACCAGCCGAATACCGTCGCGGTAATGCCCGATCAACTGCTCGGCCACGCGCAGGGCCACAGTGGTCTTGCCGATTCCGCCGGAGCCGACCAGGGTGATGCAGCGTTGACGCGGCAACTGCCTCATCAAATTGTCGACCAGCGGCTGACGGCCAATCATCCGCGTGCGCCGCAAGGGCAAGTTGTGCCGACCATCAGCATCGCCCACAGGACGCTCCTCCATGGATTGCAGTAAAACCGGTGCGACAAAACTGTAGCCGCGTTGCGCCACGGTGATGATGTAACGCTGGCCGGCCTGACCGTCCCCGAGCGCCTTGCGCAGCGCTGCCATGTGCACACGCAGGTTGATGTCTTCAACGACACTGTCAGGCCAGACCCCGGCCATCAATTGCTGCTTGCTCACCACTTCGCCGGCGTGGGCCAGCAGAATCAGGAGAATGTCCATCGCCCGTCGGCCCAGGCGTAACGGCTGCTCGCCTTCGAGCACCCGCCGTTGTCCGGGATGAATCCGATAGGGGCCAAAACCGAGGGCCTGATTCGGCGAAAGACTCAACAGCTCACTCCTGCGGTGCTGCGGCGGACAGGGCGGATTAGCGGCGGGCGCGTGCACAGGCCTTCTAATCCGGGGTGTCCCGGCATAATCCTCAGGTTTGAGCGTCAGTGCAACGGGGGCCGCGATCAAAACACAGCGGGCTGTGAACGGTGAGTCTTGGGTTCACGCATGATCTGGCAGCGCCAGGCAAACGGATTGATGCCTTCGCTGCGGGTGAACATATGGCAAAAATGCGCCTGATCGCAGAATCCGCATTCGAGGCTGATTTGCGTCAGGCTCAGGTCAGTGTGCTGGATCAGCAGCTTGGCCCTGGCCAGGCGCTGGGTACGAATCCAGTCCTGCGGCGAGAACCCGGTGCTGCATTTGAAGGCGCGGGAAAAATGGCTGCGCGACAGCGAACAGGCGCGGGCCAGTTCGGTTACTTCCAGGCTTTCGCCGAGGCGTTCGAGGATCAGCTGTTTGACGTGGCGTTCGCGCTGCGGACTGAGCCCGCCGATCCCGGTCTTGCGCGGTTCGCTGGCAGGGGCGAGGGCGACGCTGTGCTGTAAATGAGCCATGGCCAAAGTCCGTGTCGATGGGGAATGCACGGTCGGCGCATCCCCTCAGATCAAAAAACAACGCTGCGCAGAGGGCTTCATTGTTGGGCGAGGGCGGGGGGCTGACGAGTTAATCGTTGTTAATTTCGCGCTGTAGCGGCGATCACAGGCCCGTTGATCGCGTAAAGTGCGCAGCACTGGCGTCTGACTGGCTAAAAGGAATCCGTGCCCATGAACCGTAACGATCTGCGTCGCGTCGACATGAACCTGCTGGTGATTTTCGAAGCGCTGATGTTCGAAAAGAACCTGACCCGCGTTGCCGAAAAGCTGTTCATGGGGCAACCGGCCGTCAGCGCGGCGTTGGGGCGTTTGCGCGATCTGTTCGACGATCCGTTACTGCTGCGTAACGGTCGCGGCATGGAGCCGACCGCGCGGGCACTGGCGATTCTCAAAGAGCTGCAACCGGCGATGGATGTGATTTCCGGTGCGGTCAGTCGGGCCAAGGAGTTCGAACCGGCGAGCAGTTGCGAGGTGTTTCGCATCGGTTTGTCGGACGACGCCGAGTTCGGTCTGTTTCCACCGTTGCTGCGTCAGCTTCAGCAAGAGGCGCCGGGGATTGTCGTGGTGGTACGCCGCGCCAATTACTTGTTGATGCCGGCACTGTTGGCCTCTGGAGAAATCTCCGTCGGTGTCAGTTACACCACGGAGTTGCCGGCCAACGCCAAGCGCAAAAAACTGCGCGACATTCCCTGCAAGGTTCTGCGCGGCGACGACCGTCCGGGGCCGCTGACGCTCGACGAATACTGCGAGCGCCCGCATGCGATGGTGTCGTTCTCCGGCGACTTGAGCGGCAACATCGACATGGACCTGGCCAAGGTCGGACGCAGCCGCCGCGTCGTTCTCGGCGTGCCGCAATTCAGCGGCTTGCGCGCCTTGCTGGCCGGCACCGAGATGATCGCCACCGTGCCGGATTACGCCGCCTGCGCGTTGGTTGAAGGTTGTGCCTTGCGTGCCGAAGATCCGCCATTCCCGATTGAGGCAGCGCAATTGTCGATGGCGTGGAGCGGGGTGCATGACAACGATCCGGCGGAGAAATGGTTGCGCGCGCGGATCAGCCAGTTCATGGCGGCGCCGCTGGATATTCCAGCGGTTTAAATCCCTGCGCATATCTCACAAACAACACCAATCCCCTGTAGGAGTGAGCCTGCTCGCGATGGCGTCGTGTCAGCCAAAATCTATGTCAGTGGAATACCACTATCGAGAGCAGGCTCACTCCTACAGGGATCGGGTGTGAACCTCGAGCTGTCGGTGGGTTAAACATCGCCGTTTAAGCAACACCCTCAGACACTCTTTCAGGCTACGCAACCTTGCGCCTTTGCCTACAGCTACGCCAGAATCCGCCGGCTTGTGCGCTTGTGGTCCGGTCTCTATCGTTTGGTGGTCGCTGAAAACTCAGCGATCGGGTTTAGCGACTCGGACCAAAAAAAGTGCATCAGCGCTCCATGCTTCGTTGCAGGCTATCGTCTGCACTTCGCTATGGCGGCTGTATGCGGGAGACCTTCGGGTCTACCGGGTTGCCTTTTTACCGGTTCGCTAACCTGCATACGGTCGCCACCCATCCTGTTTAGCGACAGGACGTGGTGATCCCGGTTCTAAAAAGGAGATTCACCATGTTCAAAGTCACACCCAACCCGCCCGACATCGACCCCACATCCCCCTACGAATCCATCGATTCCCGAAAACTCCACGAAGCCGCCGACCGCGCGCTCGACCATTACCTCCTTCCACCCGGCTCCACGCCACCGCCACGCAGAACCCGTGGTATGTACGCGGTAACTGCCGACACCAAAAATGAAGAACTGCTGACTGACGCCAGCGAAACACTCGCCTCGGCCAAGACCATTGCCCAGGACGTCGCCCACCTGTTGCCCGCGCCGCAGCGCCGGGCGTTGTTGGGGATTGCGCAGTTGATCATGCTCGGTGAGCTGGCGGTGAACCGGGTGCTGGATAACCTCGAGCCACCGGCCTAAGCACACCCCCTGTGGGAGCGAGCTTGCTCGCGAAAGCGGTGTTTCATTCAAAACATTTGTTGACTGCCCCGACGCCTTCGCGAGCAGGCTCGCTCCCACATTGGCTCGGTGCGATCCATAGATTTTCGGTGGTTTAAACATCGATGTTTAAGCAACACCCACAGACACTCTTTCAGGCTACGCAACCTTGCGCCTTTGCCTACAGCTACGCCAGAATCCGCCGGCTTGTGCGCTTGTGGTCAGGTCTCTATCGTTTGGTGGTCGCTGAATAGTTCAGCGATCGGGTTTAGCGACCCGAATTGGATACAGGCGCACAGTGCACCCTACGTCTTTGCAGATTGTCTTTTTGCAATTGATGTTATGGCAGCTGCGCGCGGGAGGCCTTCGGGTCTGCCGGGTTCCTGTTCCTCCCGGTTCGCTAACCTGCGTGCAGCTGCCACCATTATTTGTTTAGCGACAAGTCATGGTGGTTAACCCAGGGCAGGAGATTCACCATGTTCAAAGTTACACCCAACCCACCAGACATCGACCCCACATCCCCCTACGAATCCATCGATTCCCGAAAACTCCACGAAGCCGCCGACCGCGCCCTCGACCACTACCTCCTGCCACCCGGCTCCACGCCACCTCCACGCAGAACTCGCGGCATGTACGCGGTAACTGCCGACACCAAAGCCGAGGAACTGCTGACTGACGCCAGCGAAACACTCGCCTCGGCCAAGACCATCGCCCAGGACGTCGCACATCTGTTGCCCGCACCGCAGCGCCGGGCGTTGTTGGGAATTGCGCAGTTGATCATGCTCGGTGAGTTGGCAGTGAATCGGGTGCTGGATAACCTCGAACCACCGGCCTAAGCACACCCCCTGTGGGAGCGAGCCTGCTCGCGAAAGCGGTGTGTCATTCAAAGTATTTATAACTGACCCGACGCCTTCGCGAGCAGGCTCGCTCCCACAGTGTTCTGCGGTGTTTCAAAAATCCTGGCACGCCGTGGAACTGAGCACACCCATCCAATTTCCTCCCACCCAACCCCGGCATGATTCACCCAATAATTATTCACGGGTGAGTCCATGCACGTTTCTCAACGGGATGAACAGGCACGCGACATCGGTTTGCTGTTCCTGCGGGTCAGCGGCGGATTGTTTCTGCTGTGGGTCCACGGCTTGCCCAAGCTGCTCGACTTCACCGCGCAACTGCAATTGATTGAAGACCCGTTCCACCTCGGTTCTCACCTCACCTTGATCCTGGCGATCTTCGCCGAAGTCCTCTGTCCACTACTGATCGTCGCCGGGTTACTGGCGCGATTGGCCTGCGTGCCTATTCTCTTTGTGCTGCTGGTGGCGTTGCTGGTCGTGCATCCGCAATGGAGTGTGGCCGAAGGGCAGTTCGGCTGGTTGCTGCTGATCGTGTTTACCACTGTGTTGATCGCCGGGCCGGGACGGCTGGCGATTTCTGTTCGTTTGCCCGGAGTGTTGCGTTATGCCTGAAGTCCTCAATCCACAGTCACCGGGGGCCGATGAGACGGTCACGTTGATCATCAAACACCGGGTCAAGGCCGGTTTCGAGTCAGCGTATGAGGCCTGGCTGCGCAATATCGTCCGCGTGGCGGGGCAGCGTGAGGGGCATTTGGGTGTGGACGTGGTGCGCGGCAAGCGCGGGCGTCTCGATTTTTACACTTGCGTGCTGCGTTTCAGCTCCACTGAAGCGATGCAGGGGTGGCTGGAGTCGTCGCAGCGTCAGGCGCTGGTCGCCGAAGCCGCGCCGATGCTGGCTGATGGCGATCAGACTGAAGTCGCGCCGATCAACGAATTCTGGTTTACCCCACTGGCCGATGCCGCTTCGCCGCCGCCGCGCTGGAAGCAAGCGGTGGTCACGCTGCTGGTGATCCTGCCGCACACCTTGCTCGTGCCGCTGATCTGGGGACCGCTGCTGGCGCTGCATCCGCTGCTTTCCAACTATGTGGTCGCCACGTTCCTGATCACCCTGACCATCGTACTGTCGGTGGTGTACGTGGTGATGCCGCCGGTCACCCGTTTGTTTTCGCCATGGCTCGAAGCCAGCCAGGCCCATGAACACCTCGATTCCCAAGACACCTCGCCGCGTTGAGCGCGCGAGGTTCGCTCCTTTTCACTTTGCTTGAGGAACTGCGATGAGCGCCGATCTGATTTTATTCAATGGCCAGTTTCATACCGTAGACCGCACCAAACCACTGGCCAGCGCCGTGGCCATCACCGACGGCCGCTTCGTCGTCGTTGGCAACGACAACCAGGCCATGGCCCTGCGCGGGCCGAACACGCAAGTGGTCGATATGCACGGTCGCTGCGTTATTCCGGGTCTCAACGACTCGCACTTGCACTTGATCCGTGGCGGTTTGAACTACAACCTCGAACTGCGCTGGGAAGGCGTGCCGTCGCTGGCCGACGCGCTGCGCATGCTCAAGGATCAGGCCGACCGCACGCCGACCCCGCAATGGGTGCGCGTGGTCGGTGGCTGGAACGAATTCCAGTTCGCCGAAAAACGCATGCCGACCCTCGAAGAAATCAACCAGGCCGCGCCGGACACCCCGGTGTTCATCCTGCACCTGTATGACCGCGCGCTGCTCAACCGCGCCGCGCTGCGCGTCGCCGGTTACACCCGCGACACGCCGAACCCGCCGGGTGGCGAGATCGTCCGTGACAGCAACGGCAACCCGACCGGCATGCTGGTTGCGCGACCGAACGCGATGATTCTCTACTCAACGCTGGCCAAGGGGCCGAAGCTGCCGCTGGAATATCAGGTCAACTCGACCCGTCAGTTCATGCGCGAACTCAATCGCCTCGGCCTGACCAGTGCGATCGATGCCGGCGGCGGTTTCCAGAACTACCCGGACGATTATCAGGTGATCGAACAACTGGCCAAAGACGACCAGTTGACCGTGCGCATCGCCTACAACCTGTTCACCCAGAAGCCGAAAGAAGAGCTGAGCGATTTCCAGAACTGGACCGGCAGCGTCAAGTTGCATCAGGGCGACGACTTCCTGCGTCACAACGGCGCCGGCGAAATGCTGGTGTTCTCGGCAGCGGATTTCGAAGACTTCCTCGAACCGCGCCCGGACCTGCCGCAAACCATGGAAGAAGAGCTGGAGCCGGTGGTGCGCCACTTGGTCGAGCAACGCTGGCCGTTCCGTTTGCACGCGACTTACAACGAATCGATCAGCCGCATGCTCGACGTGTTCGAGAAGGTCAATCGCGACATTCCGTTCAACGGCTTGCCGTGGTTCTTCGACCACGCCGAAACCATCACCCCGCAAAACATCGAGCGGGTGAAAGCGCTGGGCGGCGGCATCGCGATTCAGGATCGCATGGCGTTCCAGGGTGAGTACTTTGTCGACCGCTACGGCAAGCAAGCCGCCGAGGCCACACCGCCAATCAAGCGCATGCTCGCCGAAGGCGTACCGGTCGGCGCCGGCACCGATGCGACGCGGGTGTCCAGCTACAACCCGTGGACTTCGCTGTACTGGATGGTCAGCGGTCGCACCGTCGGTGGTCTGGCGCTGTACGAAGAAGGTCTGCCGCGCACCACCGCACTGGAACTGTTCACTCATGGTAGTGCCTGGTTCTCCTCTGAGCAGGGCAAGAAGGGCCAGATCAAGGTCGGGCAACTGGCGGATCTGGCGGCGCTGAGCGCGGACTTCTTCCATGTCGAGGAAGAAGCGATCAAGTGGATCGAATCGGTCATGACTGTGGTCGGCGGCAAGATTGTTTATGCCGCTGGCGACTTCGAAGACCTCGGCCCGCGTTCGATTCCAGTACTGCCGGACTGGTCGCCGGTGGTGAAAGTCCCGGGCCACTGGCGGCCGAACTCGCCATTGCAGGCGCAGGTTCACCAATGCAGCGGGCCGTGCGCGGTGCACACCCACAGCCATGAAAAGGCACGGATGTCGAACGCACCGGTCAGCGACTTCGCCGGTTTCTGGGGCGCGTTCGGCTGTTCCTGCTTCGCTTTCTGATTTCCCCTGAAGCGCCGGCCATCCGGTCGGCGCTCAACGCTTCATCCATCCGTCCATCAGGAGTTTTCCCATGAGCGTTCCTTACACACGTCTGAACAAAGATGATGCGGTCGTACTGCTGGTCGATCACCAGACCGGCCTGATCTCGCTGGTCCAGGATTTCACCCCGAACGAATTCAAGAACAACGTGCTGGCGCTGGGCGACATCGCCAAGTTCTTCAAGCTGCCGACCATTCTGACTACCAGTTTTGACGCAGGTCCCAACGGCCCGATCGTGCCTGAATTGCGCGAGCAGTTTCCGGATGCGCCGTTCATTCAGCGCCCGGGGCAGATCAATGCCTGGGACAACGAAGACTTCGTCAAAGCGATCAAGGCCACCGGTCGCAAGCAACTGATCATCGCCGGTGTGGTGACTGATGTTTGCGTGGCGTTCCCGACCTTGTCGGCCATCGCTGAAGGTTATGAAGTGTTCGTGGTGACTGACTCGTCGGGCACTTTCAACACCACCGTGCAGCAGGCGGCGTGGGCGCGGATGTCGGCGGCGGGTGCACACTTGCTGAACTGGTTCTCGGTGGCGTGCGAGCTGCAGGGTGACTGGCGCAATGATATGGAAGGTCTGGCGCATCTGTTGTCGGAGCGTCTACCGAACTACCGCAACCTGATCAACAGCTATACCAAGTTCACTGCCAAGTAATCGGCTGATCCTGAAAAGCCCCTCACCCTAGCCCTCTCCCAGAGGGAGAGGGGACTGACCGAGGGGATCTTTCGAGGTACGCCGACGTGCGATACCGAGCCGAACTTCAGTTTTGAACAGCTTGAAGATCGGCTCCCTTTCCCTTCGAGGTCTTGGGGAGAGGGGCTGACCGAGGGGGTTCTTTCGGGATACACCGATCTGGGGAAATCGAGCCGAACTCTGGACTTGAAGCACACGGAGATCGGCTCCCTTTCCCCCTCGCCCCCTTGGGGGAGAGGGCTGGGGTGAGGGGGAGGCTTTTGATCTTGATCTTGCCGCTTCAACGCTTCTGCAACCAACCCAAAAACCCACCTTTCCTCACCGCCACCGGTTTGGCCATCAACGCGAGGCGACTGTTCTGCTGACGCACCGCCTGCAACTTATTCAACGCCCGACCCACCTCCGTGCGCTGTTCCATGCACTCACGAGTCAGGCTCTTGTCGAGACGATAAATGATGCTCGACGTCAACGCCGTGAACGTCGCCTGCGACGGCGTATCCGCCAGAATGCTCTGCTCGCCCATGACCTCACTCGGCCCCATCCGCCCGGCCTCGACCTTGCTGTCGCCGTCAGCCACGGTCGCACTGACCACACCGGTCGCAATCACGAACAGACTGTCCGGCACTTCGTCCAGATCCAGCACCACTTGGCCCGCCGAGTACTGTTGCGCGACCATCGATTCGGCGAGGCGATCTCGTTCCTCACTGCTCAGCGAGCGGAAGATTTTCACCTCATCGAGCAACGCGCGGGCGCGGGTCGAGGGTTCGATCACGCCATCCGGATGCCGCGAAATCCCTGCCGCTTCCAAATGACGGTGGGCGAGGTCGAACAGTTGATTGCGCACTTCGCTTTTTTTGCCCAGCTCTGCGATGAAGCCGCTGGCGACATATTCCGACATGGTTTCGCCGGCCTCTTTCAACACGGCTTTTGGCGCCGGGCTGAGAAGAAGAGAGCTGCTGCCCTGCAAGGTGCGATCAAGCGCATCGAGTACCCGACGCGGGCGGATGTGATTCGGCACCTGAATGCTGATCGACACGCCGTGCATGTTGTTCGGGCGGCTGAGGTTGACGATTTTCGCCTTGGCCGCCACCGAGTTCGGCACCACGGCCATGGTCCCAGCGCTGGTCAGCAGGTGCGTAGCGCGCCAGTCGATGTCGAAGACCTTGCCTTCGACGCCGTCGATCACCACGAAATCATCCACCTGATAGGGCTTTGTGGTGTTGAGCACAATCCCGGAAAACACATCGGCCAAGGTGCTTTGCAGCGCCAGACCGACAACGATGGCCACCACACCGGACGTCGCCAGCAAGCCCTTTACCGGCAGCTCCAGCACGTAACCGGCTGCGGCGACAGTAGCGACCAGAAACACCAGTGCGCCGATCACGTCCTGCAGCAAGCGACCGCTGTGACCGATACGGCGCATCAGCGCCAGCCCGATCACTTCGGTCAACACGCGCGCAGCGTACAACCACCAGAGAATCCCCAACGCCGTTGCGCCCAGTTGTGCGACCCGGTCATCGACGAACACCGGCGCTTGCAACGGACTGACACCGGCGTTGATCACCAGCGCGGTGAACGCCAGAAACAGCGCCAGCCGCACACCGACTCTCGGGGCACGATGGGTGAAGGGCGTGAAGTGCCAGAGCATGGCGTCGAGCAGCAGCAGGGCGGCGCTCCAGGACAGCAGGTGGGTGTAGAAAAGGGTCATGACCGAAGCTCCGCAGTGTCTGCCAATAAAAAGATCGCAGCCTGCGGCAGCGCCTACAGAAAATTGCATTCCAATGTAGGAGCTGCCGAAGGCTGCGATCTTTTGCTGTTAAGGCTGCAAGTGGGTTTTCAACTCAGCCGCCGCTTGACGCACGGCCGCTTTCACTTCAGGAATCTGACTCAGCGGATTGAGCAGGCCAAAGTCATGAATCATCCCGTTGTAACGCACCGAGGTCACCGCCACGCCGGCCGCATCGAGGTGTCGAGCATAGCCTTCGCCTTCGTCACGCAGCACGTCGAATTCGGCGGTCTGTACCAATGCCGCAGGCAAGCCTTTGAGTTGTTCGGCGCTGGCATTCAGCGGCGAGGCATGGATCTGCGCACGCTCGGCCGGGTTGGTGGTGTAGTTGTCCCAGAACCACTGCATCATGCCTTTGGTGAGGAAGTGGCCCTCGGCAAATTGCTGGTACGAACCGTCGTCGAATTGTGCGTTGGTCACCGGCCACATCAGCAACTGGAAGCGCAGCGCCGGGGCTTTCTGTTCCTTGGCCATCAACGCCACGACCGCCGCCATATTGCCGCCGACGCTGTTGCCGGCCACGGCCAGGCGCTTGCCGTCGACACCGATGTCCTTACCGTGCTCAGCCACCCATTTCGTCGCGGCGTAGGCCTGGTTGATCGCGGTCGGGTACTGCGCTTCCGGCGACGGCGTGTAATCGACGTACACCGCAACCGCGCCAGAGCCCACCACCAAGTCACGAATCAAGCGTTGGTGCGTCGGGAAATCACCGAGCACCCAGCCACCGCCGTGGAAGAACATGAACACCGGCAACTCGCCTTCGACCTTGGCCGGACGCACCACTTTCAGGTTGATCGTCTGGCCGTCGACCTTGATCGCCTTGTCGCTGACTTCAACACCCGACAGATCCACTTTCACCGAAGCCTGCGCGCCGGTCAGCACTGCACGGGCGTCTTTCGGGCTCAGTTGCTCCAGTGGTTTGCCACCGCCGGCGGCGAGGGCGTTGAGGAAGGCCTGGGTGTTGTGTTCGACACCGCTGCTTTCGGCGGCGAAAGCGTTGCCGATGGACAGGGCGAGGAGGGACGCGGTGAGGGTTTTCTTGACGATGTTCATGGTGGAAATCCTTTTGAATGTTTTTGAATTTTTATGCCTGGGTTGCGGGCTGCTGTGGCGCTGGGCTTCAGGCCTCAGCAACACCGTGAGCACAGATTAATGAGCTGCCGAAAAGTGAAAAAGCGGCTATAAAGCGTTTAACTGTCCACCAGAGAGTGACAATGAACCCGTTCGAAGACATGCGTATTTTTTGCCAGGTCATGGACTCCGGCAGCTTCACCTCAGCGGCCGATCAATTAGGCCTGTCCAAGCAGTTCGTCAGCCGACGCTTGATGCAACTGGAGGAGCGTCTTGGCGTGCGGTTGTTGAATCGCTCCACCCGGCGTCTGGACGTGACGCCGCTGGGGCAGAGTTACTACGAATCGGCATTGCGCCTGCTCGGCGAAGTCGAACAGGTGGAGCAGGGCATCGCCGGGCAAACCGCCGAGCCACGCGGGACGATTCGCTTGAGTGCGCCGCTGTCGTTTGCGGTGGCGCATCTGGGCTGTCTGTTGCCTCTGTTCTTGCAGCGCTATCGGGAGGTCACGGTCGAGGTGGACTTGAGTGACCGCCCGGTGGATTTGCTCGGTGAGGGCTACGATCTGGCGCTGCGCATTGGCGTGCTGGAAGACTCGACACTGATTGCCCGACGCATCGCGTCGATCGAACGGGTGTACTGCGCCAGCCCGGCGTACCTCGCAGAGCGCGGCACGCCGCAGCAACCTGAAGACCTGCACAGCCATGACTGCCTGCCGTATGGGCATGGGCGTTCGGTGCAGTGGCGTTTCAATGCCGGGCAGGGCAAGCCGCTGTTGGTCAACGTCACCGGGCGCATGCGGGTGAACAACGGCGAGTTGCTCAGGGATGCGGCAGTGCAGGGGATGGGCATTACCTATCTGCCGACGTTCATCGTTGGCGCGGCGCTGAAGGATGGTCGGCTGGTGCCGGTGCTGGATGATCTGCGGCCGGAACCGCTGACACTTTCAGCCGTTTACCCACAGCATCGCCAGGCCTCGAGACCGGTGCAGGCGCTGGTTGAATTTTTGCGAGAGCGCCTGAACCAGAGCCACGTCGCTCTCTGAGCCTTACGCAGATCAAAACTGTAGGAGTGAGCCTGCTCGCGATAGCGTTCTGTCTGTCACAGCTTCAGTGTCTGAATGACCGCTATCGCGAGCAGGCTCACTCCTACAATTGATGGTGGTCGTCTGCGGAATCTGCGCATGCCACAAAACCCTTGTGGGAGCGAGCTTGCTCGCGAAAGCGTTGTGTTAGTCAAAACATCATTGGCTGACCCACAGCATTCGCGAGCAAGCTCGCTCCCACATTTGATAAGGGTCATCTGCGTAATCTGCGTACGCCACAAAACCCTGTGGGAGTGAGCTTGCTCGCGAAAGCGTTCTGTCTGTCACAGCTTCAGTGTCTGAATGACCGCTATCGCGAGCAGGCTCACTCCTACAATTGATGGTGGTCATCTGCGTAATCTGCGTACACCACAAAACCCTGTGGGAGCGAGCTTGCTCGCGAAAGCGTTGTGTCAGGCAAAACATCATTGGCTGACCCACAGCATTCGCGAGCAAGCTCGCTCCCACATTTGATAAGGGTCATCTGCGTAATCTGCGTACGCCACAAAACCCTGTGGGAGTGAGCCAGCTCGCGAAAGCGTTGTGTCAGTCAAAACATCATTGGCTGACCCACCGCATTCGCGAGCAGGCTCACTCCTACAATTGATGGTGGTCGTCTGCGGAATCTGCGCACGCCACAAAACCCTGTGGGAGCGAGCCTGCTCGCGAAAGCGTTGTGTCAGTCAAAACATCATTGGCTGACCCACCGCATTCGCGAGCAGGCTCGCTCCCACATTTGATAAGGGTCTTCTGCGTAATCTGCGTACGCCACAAAACCCTGTGGGAGTGAGCCTGCTCGCGAAAGCGTTGTGTCAGTCAAAACATCATTGGCTGACCCACCGCATTCGCGAGCAGGCTCGCTCCCACATTTGATAAGGGTCATCTGCGTAATCTGCGTACGCCACAAAACCCTGTAGGAGTGAGCCTGCTCGCGATAGCGTTGTGTCAGTCAAAACATCATTGGCTGACCCACAGCATTCGCGAGCAGGCTCGCTCCCACATTTGATAAGGGTCGTCTGCGGAATCTGCGCACGCCACAAAACCCTGTGGGAGCGAGCCTGCTCGCGAAAGCGTTGTGTCAGTCAAAACATCATTGGCTGACCCACCGCATTCGCGAGCAGGCTCACTCCTACAATTGATGGTGGTCGTCTGCGGAATCTGCGTACGCCACAAAACCCTGTGGGAGCGAGCCTGCTCGCGAAAGCGTTGTGTCAGTCAAAACATCATTGGCTGACCCACAGCATTCGCGAGCAAGCTCGCTTCCACAGGTTTTGTGGTGCTTCTAAAAATCAGTTGGCGCGCTTGTCATCGCCCGGCTCTCCGCCGACATGTACGCCACGATCATCGCCGACTTCGCCCGCGCGGTGGACCCCGTGGTCATCACCGACTTCACCAGCGCGGTGGACGCCATGGTCATCTCCCGCTTCAGCATGGGTGCCGCTGCGGCCGGATGAGGCGCTGTCGCCCGAGTGCCCCGAGCCGTGGTCGCTGCCGCTGTGGCCACTGTTGCCACCGCCACCGCCACTACCACTGTTGCCGCCACCGCCGTGACTGCCTCCGCCGCCACTTCCGCCCCCACCATTTCCACCGCTGCCACCGTGACCGCCGCCGCCCCCGCCACTTCCTCCGCCGCCCCCTCCGCTACCGCCACCACCACTTCCACCATCCTTGGCATGAGCACTGGAAACCCCGGACAAACTGTCGGGAATCAGCACGGTGGACGCCGACAGAACTGCGCCGATGGCCATTGCGAGCACGAGCTTTTTAATGTGCATATCGTTCTCCGTCTTTGTGGTCTTTTTGGGAACGTAAAAGTGCGTTGTTGCAGAGACCGTCCCCGTTCCCGAGGTCAGTGAATACTCGAAGCCAGTTCGAAAATCGGGATGTACATCAGGATCACGATGACCCCGATCAGCAGGCCGATAAACGTCATCAGCAGCGGTTCGAACAACTTCACGAACCACTCCAGCCAACGACTGATTTCCTCGTCGTAGAAGTCGGCGCTGCGTTCCATCATCTGCCCGAGGTTGCCCGACTGTTCGCCGGCCCGAAGCAGCCGTAACGACACTGGCGTCACCAGATGATTGAGCTCCAGCGCGGTAGACAGTGACTGCCCCTCGCGCACCCGCTCGCAGGCCTGATCCAGCCGCGTCCGCGAAGCGACGGTGAGCAAGCCGCGCACCATGCTCATGGCGGTCACCAGCGGAATCCCGCCTTGCAGCAGAATCCCCAGCGAGCGATAAAACCGCGCCAGCTCATACATGAAAATCCGTTGATGCACGGCCGGCAGTCTCTCCACCAGCCGATCCAGACCACGGCGAAACGCCGGTTGCTTTTGCAACACGGCGAGGGCGATGACAATCGCCGCCAACCCAGCGAAGAATTCAGCCTGATGCGCATGCAAAAACATGCCACTGCTCATCAACACCTGCGACAGCCACGGCAGGTTATCGCCCAAGCCTTCAAACACCAGACTGAAACGCGGCACCACATAACCCATCAGGAACAGCACCACGCCACCGCCGACGATCAGCAACAGCATCGGGTAGATCGAGGCGCTGATGATCTTCTGCCGCACCTCGTCCATGCGCTGGCGATAGCTGACGTAGCGCCCCAGCGCATCGCCGACCGCGCCGGTCTTTTCGCTGGACTGCACCAGCGCCACGTACAGCGGCGGGAACACCGCCGACAACTGGCCCAACGCCTGCGAAAAGGATTTGCCCTCGTACAGCAGGCGCACCAGCTCACTCAAGGTTTTGCGGGCAGCGGGAGCAGTTTCTTTTTCGGCGAGACTTTCCAGCGCATCGATCAACGGCAGGCCGGCATTGAGCAGGGTGGTCAGTTCCTGGCTGAACAACACCAGATTGAAGGTCTCGCGCTGACGCAGTTTCAGCGAACGCCAATGCTTGTCGGCGTGCGAACTGAGCACACGCAAACCCTGATCCTCGGCGATCCGCCGTGCTTCGCTGTCGCCGGGTGCTTCGACGCTCAAGGACACCACCCCAGCCTTGCCGACCGCTTTCACATGAAATCGCATGGGCCGCGCTCCGCTTACTGCCAGTTGGTCACTTCGGCGTTTTCGCCTTCGCCGCCGGGCTGGCCGTCCTTGCCCATCGACAGCAAGTCGTACTCGCTGTTTTCGCCGGGATAGCGGTAAGCGTAATTACGCCCCCACGGATCCTGCGGCAGTTTTTTTTGCAAGTACGGCCCTGTCCATTTCGCCTCGTCACTCGGCGCGATGACCAAGGCTTGCAAGCCCTGTTCGGTGGACGGGTAGTGGCCGACTTCCAGCCGATAGATATCCAGCGCTTTGCTCAGACCTTCGATCTGCGCCTTGGCCACTTTCACTTCGGAGCGACCGAGTTGGGCGAAGTATTTCGGTGCGACGATCCCGGCCAACAGGCCGAGCACGACCAGCACCACGAGCAATTCGAGCAGGGTAAAACCGCGTTGGCTACGCGGACGAAATTGCAGCTTCATGATGACCTCCCGTGAGTGGCAGCCGTGTCGCCAGAACGGCTTATGCAATTGCCATGCTCAGCCCCACTGAAAATCACTGGATTGGCTGAAACCCCTGTAATCCGGGCATCTCCAGAGTCGGCACAGTGCTTGCGTATGGCTCAAACGTGATCGGCCATTGGGGCATTTCCCCCAATTTATCGGGGTCGATCCGGGGAGGCCCGACATGAAATTTCTCGCCAGCGGATTGCTCGGATGTGTGCTGCTCAGCGGCGCCGCGCAAGCCGATGTGTTCATTTCGGTGGACGCCAAGGGCAGCTATGTACTGTCCAACGTTCACCGGCCCGGACGCACTTACGAACGGGTGGTCCGCGAGGCTGAAATGCCTGTGGCCAGCCTCGATCAGCAGCCGCAAATGATCGCCAACCAGCCCTACGCGGAACTGGTCTCGGCAGCGGCCAAGGTCAATCAATTACCCGAGGCGCTGCTGCATGCAGTGATCAACGCCGAGTCTCGCTACAACCCCGGAGCCACTTCACCCAAAGGTGCGGGCGGGCTCATGCAGTTGATGCCCGACACCGCACGGGAGCTGGGCGTCACTGACGTCTACGACCCCAAGGCCAACATCCAGGGTGGGGCCAAATACCTCAAGCGCCTGATGACCCTGTTCGACAACGACATTGCCCTCGCCGTGGCGGCCTACAACGCCGGGCCAGACGCGGTGCTCAGCCGTGGCCGGGTGATTCCGCCGTTCGCCGAAACCCAGCGATATGTACCGAATGTGTTGCGTCAGTACCGGCGTTTGCAGGGCCTGGCGATGGACGCGCCGTTGTGACCCCTAACCCGGTTTCCCCCACTTTCGGGGCAAACCGTGGAGGCCCGAAAAGTGGGGAAAACGGGTGGGGAATATCCCCCGGATTCTCAAGTGGCCGCAGTAACTGATTGAACGCTAATGCAATTTTTTGTGGCACGCGGATTGCTCCGAGGCATTTGTCGAGAAGTGTTCCCAAGAGCACCCACTACGAGGTTACTGATCATGGCTGGCTTTCCTCACGCTCCGTCCCTGATTAACTGGCTGCTGATTCTGGCCTCGATGCTCAGCGTCGAGCTGGCCGGCGCGGCCGTACGTTGCGAGCGCAACCTGGTGGCCAACGTCGTAGCCTTCGATCAGCCACTGATGTTCAACCGCCTCGGCGCGCAGAACATCAACGGCATGATGTTCGCCCTGCGCCGCGATGTGGTCGATGAACATGAGCAGTCACTGGCTTACGGCGGCGCCGCAGTGCCAGGCAAAGTCTCGTTGCGCCCGGACAAGCGTCCACGGCCATTGGTGCTGCGCGTGGCTGCCGGCGATTGCCTGACGATCAATCTGCAGAACCTGCTCGACTATCAGGCCAACCCGAACAAGCACTTTGAAAACGAGGGCGAAGAAGAGGGCGCGGAAAACGCCAACGGCACCGAAGACTTCAAAGTCGATGAGCAGGTGGCGGATCGTCACGTCGGTTTCCAGGTCAATGGCCTGCAAGCGGTGAACAGCATCGATGACATTTCTTCGTTCACCGGGCGTAACGCCAACACCCTTGTGCCTCCCGGCGCGAGCCGTTCCTACACCTTGTTCGCCGAACGTGAAGGCGCGTTTGCCGTGAGCAGCCGTGGCGCAACGTTTGGCGGCGAGGGCGCGGCCGGCAACGTTGCCAACGGACTGTTCGGCCAGGTTGTCGTACTGCCCAAGGGCGGTCGCACCTATCGCAACACCCTTACCGAAGAAGAAATGCGCCTGGCCACGACTGGCCGCGCACCCACCGGCCAACCGATCGTTGATTACCAGGCGCGCTACCCACAGCGCGAACCGTGGTTGCGCGAAGGCAAGGCTGGCACGCCGATCATCGGCATGGTCGACGGCAATGAAATCATTTCCAGCGAGAGCGATGCGATTGTCATGGGCAGCAACGCCGACGGCAGCTTCCCATCCAGCACCTATCCGCTGGAATCGGTCGGCAAACGCAACCCGGCAATCCCCAACCGCCTCGAAGCGTTCCGCGATTTTGCCTCGCAATTCCAGGATGAAACCGCCGCCACTCAAGCATTCCCGGCGTACTGGGCTGATCCGGTGATGGCCCATGTGCTGGAGCCGACCCGCGACTCGTTCATGATCAACTATGGCTCCGGCGGCATGGGTGCCGAAGTGGTCGCCAACCGCTTGGGCGTGGGGCCGATGCACGACTGCCTGTCGTGCGCCTATGAAGAATTCTTCCTCAGCTCGCACACCGTCGGCGATGTGGCGATGCTGGTGGATGTGCCGGCCAACACCGGGCTTGAGAACATCGCCCCCGGCCAGATACCGCGCGCCGATCAGATCGGCGTGAAAGCCACCATGGCCCTGTATCCGTCGGAGCCGTCGAACGTCAACCACAGCTACATCGGTGACTTCGTCAAATTCCGCAACACCCACAATGGCCACGAGCAACACATCTTCCACCTGCACGGCCATCAGTGGCTGTTCAACCCCAACGACGACAATTCCGATTACGTCGACGCCCAGGGCATCGGCCCGGGCGCCGGTTATACCTATGAAATCGCCAACGGTGGTTCGGGCAACCGCAACCGCGTGGCCGGCGATGCGATCTATCACTGCCATTTCTACCCGCACTTCGCCCAGGGCATGTGGGCGATGTGGCGGGTCCACGATGTGTTCGAAGAAGGCACTCGACTCGAAGTTTCGCAGCAGGGCGCCGACGGCTATCACAGCGAACCGTTTGCCTTGCGCAGCGGCAAACCGGCGGCCGGCGCGCGCGCCTTGCCTGACGGCGAGATCGTTGCTGGCACACCCATTCCGGCGATTGTGCCGCTTCCGGGCAAAGCCATGGCGCCAATGCCCGGCAAAGTCGTGGTGGTGCCGAAAATCGGCGAAACCCTGGTCGCCGGCAATGATGACGACGATGACGAAGAAGAGGGCGATGACGACGGCGAGCACCATGGCGGCAACGCCGGCGGTCAAGCCATCGGCTCGCTGGCGCTGGTCGATCGCAGCGAAGCCAACCGCAACGCCGACGGCAGCCTGAAAAACCCTGGCTATCCGTTCTGGATCGGCGGCATGGAAAGTTCGGTCGGCCAACGTCCGCCAACCCCGCCGCTGGACATGCTCGACGCCGCCACCGCGCAATCGCTCAAGGCCAGCGGCAAAGCGCTGTGGGCCAACCTTGATCCCGCGCAGTCCGGCGGTTGGGATGGCGGCTTGCAACGGCACGCACTCGACGGCGTCGCGGCCGGTGGCGAAGCGCACACCGTGACCACCTCGCTGGATTTCTCCAAGGAAGTCACCCGTGCCAAGCCGATTTACCTGCCGGAAGAAGGCACCGAAGTCGAACAGGCCGCGATGGCTTTCCACGCGAAAAAAGACCATCCAAGCTATGCCTTGCTGCCCGGCAATCAAGTGGTGGCCAAGGCGTTCCGTACCAACGGCGCCTTGCCAATGGCCGGCGCGCCGTACTACGAACCGTGCATGGACGACCGGCAAAAACGCCTGACCGCCAGCGCTGGCAGCGGTGAGTTTGCCAGCGGTGAGCGCATCGACGGCATGTCTTTCGTCGGCGCCTCGAGCTTCACCGCCGACCGCCCACGGATCTATAAAGCCGCCAACATTCAGTTCGACGCGGTGTACAACAAGGTCGGCTATCACTTCCCGCAAGCGCGCATTCTCGCGCTGTGGGAAGACGCCTGGCCGGTAATCACCAAGCAGCGTCCGCCAGAGCCGCTGGTGATGCGCATGAACACTTTCGATTGCGTGCAATACCAGCAAACCAACCTGGTGCCGGCCACCTATGAGATGGACGACTATCAGGTGCGCACGCCGACCGATGTAATCGGTCAGCACATCCACTTGCCCAAGTGGGATCTGACCTCGGCGGACGGCTCGTCCAACGGCTGGAACTACGAGGACGGCGTGCTCTCGCCCGGCGCCGTGCAGGAACGCATTCACGCGATTCGCGAGTTCAACCAGTGCACCGGCACCGATCCACGTGACGGCACCCAGGCCTGCCCGAAAGCCAAGAACCATCCGTTCTTCGGCCAATACGGACGCGCCGATTGGGTCGGTGCGCGCACGGCGATGCAGCGCTGGTTCGTCGATCCGGTGGTCAATGCAAAAGGCGTCGATCGCGGCCTCGGCACGATCTTCACCCACGACCACTTAGGCCCATCGACGCACCAACAGATCGGTTTGTACGCGACTGTGCTCGCCGAGCCGGCCGGTTCCACCTGGTTCCACGCCGAAACCGGCGAGCCTCTCTATAGCGGCGCGCGGCAGGACGGTGGGCCGACCTCGTGGCAAGCGGTGATCAACACCGGCGACCTCGATGGCGACGGCAAAAACGACAGCTTCCGCGAGTTCTTCCTCGAGTACAGCGACTTCCAGCACGCCTATGAAGCTGGCGTCTATGTCGGTGCCGGTCCCAACGGTGTGCCGAATGCGCAGGCGTTCCCGGCCACCGCCGACAGCTTCCGCTACGCGATCAACCCGCCAGTGCGTAACAACGCCAGCAACTTGCTAGAGGGCGTGCTGGAAGTGCAGGGCGGTCAGGTCCCGGGCTGCCCGAGCCGGCCATGTCCGCAGGCGATTTCGGTGGATGATCCGGGCATGTTCGTCGTCAACTATCGCAACGAACCGCTGGCCCTGCGCGTGTACGACCCGAACAAGGTCGGCCCGGATGGCAAGCGTGGCATGCAGGCCGATGGCCTCGGTGGCGATCTGTCGTTCGCCATGCAAAGCCGCACCGACCGCGCAATTCCGGCGATGAACCTGGCGCCGAATCTGCTCACCTCGGCCACCGGCCCTACCGGCGGCACCACGTTGTTCCCGCCACACATCAACAAGGGCGGCGCCGAACCCGGTGACCCGTTCACGCCGATGCTGCGCACCTATACCGGCGACAACGTGCGGCTGCGGGTGCATGCCGGCGGCCATGAAGAAGAGCACAACGTCACCCTGCACGGTGTGAAATGGCTGCAGAGCGGTTCCGGTTTCGGCAACAGCTCCAACTCCGGCTGGCGCGCGTCGCAAATGATCGGCATCTCCGAGCAGATGGGCTTCATTGCGCCAGTGTCGATGCTCTCCAGTTCGGCGGCGACCACGGGCGACTATCTGTACTCGATGGACGCCTCGATCGAAGGCTACTGGAGCGGTATCTGGGGCGTGATGCGCAACTACACCGCCAAACGCGCCGACCTGTTCGCCATCCCGAACAACCCGAGCCCGGCGGGCATGCGCAACACTGTGGCGTTCGAGGGCAGTTGCCCGCGCTATGGCGCCAACCCTAACGGCATTGGCACCCGGCCAACCGTGCAGCGCAACTATGAAGTGGTCGCGGCGCTGGCCAACGACATCCTCGGCAATACGCTGGGCCTGACCATCGGCGATCCCGAAGGGCTCGGCCAGCATGTCGGTGGGCCGCTGAATCCTGCGGGGGGCACCCTGGTGCTGAACTCGCGCACGGTGAGCATTCCGCAGGTCACGGTGACCGATCCCGAGGATGGCGAAACCATCACCATTGGCGGGCAGAGCGGGCCGCTGCATGACCCGACCGCGATTCTGTATGTGCGCAAATCCGATCTCGATCCGGTGAGTGGCAAGCTCAAACCCGGCATCCCGGTCGAACCGCTGGTGCTGCGCGCAGCGGCGGGAGATTGCATCAACATCACTCTGGAAAACCGCCTGCCGAGCGTCATGCCTGACCTGACCCAGACGGCTGTGATGCAGGGCATGGTCAAGCGTGATCGCAACAGCGGTCTGGGTTCGACCACCTTCAGCAACAACCTGATGCGGCCGTCCAGCCACGTCGGCCTGCACGCGCAGTTGCTGGCGTATGACATCACCAAATCCGACGGCGCCAACGTCGGCGCCAACCCGATCCAGACCGTGCCACCGCGTGTCGGCAGCAGCGGCGCGTACCCGACCCGTACTTATCAGTACTACGCCGGGCACCTGGAGCGTGAAGGCAAACCGGTGACTCAACTGGGGCGCAGCGTCGACAACATCAACGCCACGGCGGTGGAGTTCGGCGGCTTGAACATCACCCCGGCGGACGTGATCAAGCAGCCGCAAAAAGGCCTTGGCGGGGCGATGAGCATCCTGCCGATCGGCGCGACGTGGGTCGACGATGCGCGCAAGGTCAACGCCACGGTCACCGCGCCTGGACAAACCAGCTACCGCGACTTTGCGATGGTCTGGCACAAGGCGTTGAACACCCGTTGGGCCAATGGTCGGCCGGTGGAAGGGATTGCCGCTGAAGGCTTCGGCGTGCCGACCGATCCGCAGGACAACTCGAGCATGGCGATCAACTACAAGACCGAACCGCTGTGGTATCGCTTCGGCCTCGCCCCGGATGCACCGTTTGGTCATGCCGATGGCGCGGGTTACGGCGATATGGTCAACGCGCACATGGCTTACAGCAATGCGTTGGTAGGTGGCGATCCGCAGACGCCGGTGCTCTACGCCAAACCGGGGCAGCCGTTGCGTACGCACATCCTGATGCCGAGCGGTGGCAGTCGTGGCACCACGTTCCAGCTTGACGGGCATGTCTGGTCGGTCAATCCGTTCCAGGCCGAGAAGAGCGATGTAGGTGGTTATCCGATGGGTTCGCCGGGCGTGGGCTCGGTGCGCTTCGGCTACAACCCGATGTCGATGTACATCGGCGCCCACGAAAGCATCCTGCCGGCCGCGCACTTCAGCTTCATGATCCCCAGCGCCGGCGGCAGCAATGCGATCCCGGGGGATTACCTGTTCCGCGACTACGCCGCCTACGGCAATACCTCCGGGTTATGGGGACTGCTGCGGGTGACCAACGAACCGGAACCGGCGCCGCCAAGCCAGTAGGCACAACGAAGAGCCTTGTGGGAGCGAGCCTGCTCGCGAATGGGCCCGACTCGATTCTGGACGGTGCGGCAGATGACGCCTTCGCGAGCAGGCTCGCTCCCACAGGGGATGGTGGTGGACAGTGAGGGAGTGGGATGGATGCAAATCCCTTGTGGGAGCGAGCCTGCTCGCGAATGGGAGCAACCCGGTTTTTGAGGGTGAGGCAGAAGACGCCATCGCGAGCAGGCGAAGGCCTACAGGGGCCGGTGGTGGGTAGTGAGGGAGTGGGATGGATGCAAATCCCTTGTGGGAGCGAGCCTGCTCGCGAATGGGGGCAACTCGGTTTCAAGGGTGCCGCTGAAGACGCTTTCGCGAGCAGGCTCACTCCCACAGGGTCGGTGTTTTGCCAGGTAAAGAAGTAGGGGAGTGCGAGATGAACAGGATCATCAACATCATCGGTATTTGCTCGCTGGCCATGGCCGGGGCGTTGTTGACGCTGAGCGAGGTTGCGCTGGCACAAACCGGCATCGGGCAGACGTTGAACCGTGACGGTGTGGCGGTGGATTTCAACCTCAAGCCGCTGGCCGCCGACGGCAAACTGCGCGAAGGCGAGTTCGCCGATGTGCAGTTCCGCGTCACTGACAGCGCCTCCGGCCAGCCGCTGTCCGGAGTGGCACCGGGTGCCTGGGTCGATCCGCAAGCCCTTGCCGCCGATCAGGCTCAGGGCCGCGATCAGAGCTGCAAAGCCCGGGTCGGCGTGTTCCTCAAGTCCAACATAGGCGCGCGGCCATTGTTGGATCTGAACAGCTATTTCCTGCTGGTGATGAACCGCGACGCGAGCATCGCCGTGGTCGATCCGTCGGTATCGGTCGGCGGCATCACCAGCACCCTCGCGCGGATCGAACTCAAGCAACCGCCGATGGACTGGGTCACCCCCAAAGACAACAAACGCGTATTCGTCTCGATGCCGACAGCGGGCGAAGTGGCCGTCATCGACAGCGAACAATTCAAGGTTCTCGATTCGATCAAGGCCGGCAGCCAACCAGTGCGCGTGGCGCTGCAACCCGATGAACGCCTGCTGTGGGTCGGCAACAACGCCAGCAAGGCGCAAGAGTCCGGCGTGACGGTGATCGACACGCAAAGCCTCAAATCCCTCAAACATCTGCCGACCGGTCGCGGCCACCACGAAATCAGCTTCAGCAAGGACAGCCGCTTCGCCTTCGTCAGTAACCGTGACGACGGCACCGTCAGCGTGATCGACATCGCCAACCTGAACATCGTCCAGCAGATCAAAACCGGCTCCCATCCGTTATCCGTCGCTTACTCGCCATTGTCCGGCGCGGTCTACGTAGCTGACGGCAAGGACGGCACCGTGAGTGTGATCGACGCTAGTACTCACGCCATCCGCCGGGTGATCAAACTGCAACAAGGCCTCGGCCCCATGGGCTTCAGCGCCGACGGCCGCTTCGGTGTAGTGCTCAACACCGTGGAAAACCGCGCCAGCATCATCGACGCCGCCACCAACACCGCCATCCATGATCTGGACGTCAGCGCCGAACCCTACCAAGTGGTGTTCACCCAGGCCTACGCCTACATCCGCGGACTGGCTTCACCGAAAGTCACCATGATCAATCTGTCCTCCCTCGGCGAAGGTCGCCAGCCGATCAGCCAGGGTTTCGAGGCTGGCCCGCAAGCGCCGCGCCTGGCCGGGGATTTGCCGCTGGCCTCCAGCCTGGCGGTGTCGCGCGATGACAACGCGGTGTTCGTGGTCAACCCGGTCGACAACACCACCTATTTCTACGCCGAAGGCATGAACGCGCCGATGTCCGGTTACCCCAACCGTGGCCAGATCGCCCGCGCCGCCATGGTTATCGATCGCAGCCTGCGCGAAGTCTCGCCGGGGCTGTACAGCGCGCGGGTGAAGCTGCCGGCGGCGGGGCGCTTTGACGTGGCGTTTCTGCTCAACCAGCCAAACATCATTCACTGCTTTACCGCGCAAATTGATCCTGACGGCAAACAGCCAAAACACCTCGGCCAGCCGAAAGTCGAGTTCCTCCTCGACAAGACGGCCGTGGCACTCAACGCCCCCTACGTCGTGCGCTTTCGCATCGTTCAAGGCAAAGACAAAGCCCAGCGCAGCGGCGTCAAAGACGTGCAACTGCGCTACTACCTCGCGCCCACCTCGCATCCCCGCGAAGTGGCGGCGCTGGAAGTCGCCGACGGCGTATACGAGGCGCCAATCACCCTCGACCGCAGCGGCGCCTGGTATCTGCATGTGCGCGCGGCGTCGCTGGGTGCCGGTTTCGATGACAAGACCTTTGCCAGTGTTCGGGTAGCCCCCGGCCAGGCCCGTTGAAGAGGAGTTTCGACATGAACCGATTTGCATCCACTGGCCTGCTGACCCTGTGCCTGTTGAGCCTTGGCATTCAACAAGTCCACGCTCATTCGGCCGACGAACACGCCGGACACAAAGCCCCGGCCAGCAGCACTCAGGAACACGCCCAGGTGAAGTTCGCCAACGTGCCGCTGCTTGATCAAAACGGTAAAACCGTGCGCCTCGAACAAGACCTGGTGCAGGGCAAAATCGTCGTCATGAGCTTTATCTACACCAGTTGCACCACGGTGTGCCCGGTGGTCTCGTCGATCATGGGCAAGGTGCAGAAACAGCTCGGCGCGCGCGTCGGCGACGAAGTGCAACTGGTGTCGATCAGCATCGACCCGCAGCGCGACGACCCGAAACGCCTGCAGGATTATGCCCGTACCTTCCAGCGCGGACCGGGCTGGAGCTGGCTGACCGGATCGCCGCAGTCGATCAATGAAACCCTCAAGGGCCTCGGCAGTTTCAGCGGCGACCTGAAGAGTCATCAACCGCTGATCCTCGTCGGCGACGGCGACAGCCGCCACTGGATGCGCTACTACGGCTTCACCGACCCGGCGCTGCTGGCCAAGGAAGTGGAAAAGCTCAGCGGCCTGCGCACCCACGCCAAACACACCGCCATCGCCATGGAGCAACAGCCATGAGAACGCTCGACTGGATCTCCCTGACCGTGTGTTTCTGGATTCTCAGCAACGTCGCGTTCGCTCACGAAGGCCACGTCTCTGAGCCGCAAGCCGCTGTGGCCGCCGCCCCGGCCAAAGGCACTCACGATGCGAAAACCTGGTTCACCGACACGCCGTTGCAGGATCAGAACGGCGACACCTTGCGCTTCTACAGCGACGCGCTGCAAAACCGCATCGTGCTGCTCAACGTGATCTTCACCAGTTGCAACGACGCCTGTCCGCTGATCACCCAAAAGCTCAAGGAAGTGCGCGAGTTGCTCGGTGACAAGGCGCAGGACATCACCTTTATTTCCCTTACCAGTGACCCGCTGCGCGA
Source organism: Pseudomonas sp. P108 (assembly GCF_032613195.1). Lineage (NCBI taxonomy): Bacteria > Pseudomonadati > Pseudomonadota > Gammaproteobacteria > Pseudomonadales > Pseudomonadaceae > Pseudomonas > Pseudomonas sp. P108. Next base: position 2,436,611 of record NZ_CP126691.1, read on the forward strand.
CACGCCAGCGGTGCTCAAGGCTTACACCTTGAAGCAGGGTTCCGATGACCCTCATTGGCTTTTTCTTACTGGCGACAAGGCGCAGATGGATCTGGTGCTGAGCCGCATCGGCCAGATCGTGCCGACCCCCGAGCAACACTCCACGCAGTTGATCGTCGGCGATGTCGCCAATAAACGCTGGAGCAAAATCCGCCCCGACGCCCCGGCTGCCGCCATTGCCCAGCGCTTGCAGTTGCTGACAATGCCCGTGGCCGGCCGCTGAGTCCGCGCCATGAACCTGCGCGGCGTACTCGCCCTGATCCTGCTCGCTGGCGTCAGCCTTGCCGCGAGCGCTGCGCCGCTGACCCCGGAAGAAGCGGCGGGCAAGCGTCTGTACCGCCAGGGTCTGTCGGCCAGCGGCGAAGCGATCATGGCGCGGGTCGGTGCGGCAGATGTGTTGCTGCCGGCGACCAGTCTGCCGTGCGCCAATTGCCATGGCGCCGATGGCCTCGGTCGACCGGAAGGCGGGGTACGTCCGCCGCCGCTGAACTGGGCGCGACTGACCAGCACCTACGGCCAGCGACAGGTCAATGGGCGCAGCTATCCGGCCTACAGCGAAAGCACGCTGGCCACGGCCATCGAGCAGGGCCGCGATCCCGGGCACAATCGCCTCGACCCGAGCATGCCGCGCTTTCTGCTGTCGATGAAAGATCAGCGCAATCTCACCGCGTACCTCAAACGTCTCGCCGATGAGCGTGATCCCGGCCTCGACGCCGAGACCTTGCACCTCGGCACGCTGCTGCGCAGTCAGGGCCCGCTGGCGGAAGAAGGCATGACCATCGCAGCGATACTTAACGGCAGCGTGGCGCGGATCAATCAGGCCGGAGGCATTCATGGACGGCAGCTGCGTCTGACCGTGGTCGATCCCGGCCCGGATCGCGCCAGTGCCGAACAAGCCCTGCAGCAGTTGATCGAGCAGGAACAGGTGTTCGCCCTGATCGCACCGCTGGCACCGGCCCTCGACAGTGAACTGGGGCCGCGCCTGGAACAGGCCGGCGTGCCGCTGATCGGCGCCTTGTCGTTGCTCGGGGCGATGCAGGCCAGTCCGCAGATTTTCGAGCCGTTGCCGGGTTTGCGCGAGCAATTGATCGCGCTGGCCGACTACGCCACGGCCAGCCTGCGCGTGCTGCAAGGGCCGACCCTGATTGCCTATCCCGATGACCCTTTACAAGCGCAAGCGGCAACCACCCTCGCTCAATACTTACAGGATCACGGCTGGCAGAAAGTCCTTCTGCAAGCCTACGACCCGGCAGCAGAGGCTTTGCCGCTGGGTTCGCGATCGGTGTTCTATCTGGGCACTGGCGGCGGCTTCAGTCGTCTGGCGACACGACTGCAAAGCGCCGGGCAAGTGCCGTATCTGTTCGCCGCTTCAAGCCAGGTGGCCGGCGATCTGCTGCAAGTCCCCGACGGCTTTACTCGGCGGGTGTTTCTTGCCTATCCGTTCGTGCCCAGCGACTGGACTCAGACCGGGCGCATGGCCCTGACGCTGCTGCGCGAAGGCCAGGGCCTCGGCGCCGAGCATGCGGTGCTGCAAGTCGGCGCCTACGCCTCGATGTTGCTGCTCAGCGAAGGCATGAAACAGGCCGGCCGCGACGCCAGCCGCGAAAAACTGGTGACGGCGCTGGAAGGTCTGCACGACTTCGACACCGGCCTGACTCCGCGCCTCAGCTTTGGCCCCGGCCGACGCCTGGGCTTGAGCGGCGCCCATGTGGTCACCGTGGATTTGCCCGATCAGCGCTTTTATCTGGTCGCACCCTATAAATCGATTGTTGCCAGCCCCTGAATGGAGGGCCCGATCATGAAGCTCACAACGCTGATAATGCTGCTGACCTGTTGGCTGCCGCTGGCGTGGGCCAATAACGAACCGGCCGTGGCGCGAGTCAACGGCGAGGAGATTTCCGGGTTTCGCTTTGAGCGTTTCTTTGCCGAATACCTGGAAGATCAGGGCCGCGCCGTGGCGAGCATTCGTAGTCCCAAAGCCTATAAACAGCTGCGCCAGGCAGCACTGCAAGCGCTGATCGACAAAGAGCTGCTGTGGCAGGAAGCGCAAAAGCGCGGGGTGCAGATCGACGATCAAGTGGTGCTTCAGCAAGTCGAGCAGACCCGCAGTGCCATCGGCGGCACGGATAAATTCGTCCGGCGCTTGCAGGACGCCGGTTTCGACGAAGCGTCCTTCACCGAGTACACCCGCCGGGAAATGGCGGCGCAGCAGATGTTTGCCGAACTGATCCGCGCCAATACCTTGCAACCGCGCCACCTGTTGATCCGCGTGCCCGTGCAAGCGGATGCAGCCACAGTGGCTCAAGCGCGTCTACGCTTGATGCAAATGCGCGCCTCGATTGTCAGCGGGGCCACGTTCGCCAGCGATCCGGTGCGTTCACCGTTTGGCTGGCATGTGATTTATTTGCCGAACCACCTGGAGGCCGCCGATGTCCCAGATTTGCAGGGGCTGGACACAGTCAGGGCACAGCTCGCCCGACAGCAACAGACCCAGGCTCGTCGTCAGGTGCTCGCGCAATTACGAGTGCAGAACAGGATCGAACGAATTGACGACGACTGAAGGTTCCCCCCCAATAGTGGGGAATGGCTTCGATGCCCATTCAGGTGCTTCCCCGTTTCTGGGGAACGGGGTACCGGGACGAGCGGGCATTGTCATTAAATTCAAGGACATGAAGACGTAAAATTACCGGCACTCAGCCTGGCATGAAGTGTGCGTTACCGATGGTAAGGCGCACTCTCAGGGCGGGGTCATCGGACCTGCTGTTTCAAGGAGTCGACCTTGGTTAACAAAGTACTGGTTGTCGAAGACGAACAGCTGCTTGCACAGAACCTTCAGGATTATCTGTCGGCGCAGGGGCTGGATGTCCGGATTGCACATGACGGAGCGACGGCGATCGGCCTGGCCGAAACCTTTGCCCCCGACGTGCTGGTGTTCGATTACCGCTTGCCCGATATGGAAGGCTTTGAGGTGCTCGACGCGGTCCGCCAGAACAGGACGTGCCATTTTGTGCTGATAACGGGTCACCCGACCGCTGAAGTCTGTGAGCGGGCGCGGCAACTGGGGGTCAGCCACATCCTGTTCAAACCGTTTCCTTTGGCGGAACTGGCCCGAGCTGTCTGCGACCTTCTGGGCTTCAAGCGCGAAGCGAAACCCGGTGCAAACCCTTCCGAGGGTTTCGTCGAACGACGCCAGAGCAGGACCGAGAGCTTCCCGTTGCAGTTGTACGATGGCAGTTGGGTGTTGGCGGATCGGCGACGGCAGTCGCGACCCATGGCGCCGGACGACGATCAAATGCTCACCGGGGAGTAATGGCGCGAACAGACGTTCCGGCACTTGCCGCCAAGGTTTGCCGCGCCGACAGGGCTCTAAGCCCCGGTTGGAGAGCAAGCCATGGAACGTCTGTCCGTTGTCGTCGAACCGCTGCTGGCCGAATGCGCCCCCGAGCGCTTTTCCAGTGAACAGCTTGCCCAGGCCCGGGCGCGGGCCGCCACCTCTGGCGAACGCGTGCTTGAAGCCCTTTGCGTACTCTGTGAACTGGCGCCGATGCCGTTCATTCATACCCTCGGCGCCACCCTGCATTACCCGGTGCTCGACACCGACAGCCTGTTTCAAGCGACGCCGGTGTTCGACCGCGTCACCCTCGCACAATGCCTGAAACGCGAATTCATCCTGCTGCGCCACAACGACGAAGTCATCGGCGTGTTTGCCGACCCCTTCGACCCGGCGCGGCTGGCCTGGATCGACGATTGCCTGCACGGCGCGCCGCTGCATCTGGTGCACGCCGATGATCTCAAGGCCTATCTGGCCCGCCACGAAGAAAGCTTCCACGCGGTCGAATCGCTGAACGCCCAAGGCGACACCCACAACGAAATCGACACCCTGCAAAGCCTGTCGCTGACCAGCATCAGCGAAGACGCCAGCAGCGTGGTGAAACTGGTCAACTCGACCCTCTACGACGCGCTGAAAATGCACGCCAGCGACATCCACCTCGGCACCACCGGCCACGGTCTGGTGATCAAGTACCGCATCGACGGCGTGCTCAACAACATCAGCAAAGTCCAGGGCAACGAGTTCGCCGAGCAGGTGATCTCGCGGGTCAAGGTCATGGCTGAGCTGGACATCGGCGAAAAACGCGTGCCGCAGGACGGTCGCTTCAAGATCGGTATCAGCGGCCGTCAGATCGATTTTCGCGTGTCGATCATGCCGAGCATTTTTGGCGAAGACGCGGTGCTGCGGGTGCTGGACAAACAGGATCTGGCCGACAAGGTCTGCGGCGTGCAATTGCAGGCACTGGGCTTTGAAGACGAAACCCTGCGCCAGTTGCGCCGCCTCGCTGCCGAACCCTACGGCATGGTCCTGGTCACCGGCCCGACCGGCAGCGGCAAGACCACCACGCTGTACGCGATGATCACCGAGATCAACCACGGCGTGGACAAGATCATCACCATCGAAGACCCGGTCGAATATCAATTGCCGGGGGTGCTGCAAATCCCGGTCAACGAGAAAAAAGGCCTGACCTTCGCCCGAGGCCTGCGCTCGATCCTGCGCCACGACCCGGACAAGATCATGGTCGGCGAAATCCGTGATCCGGACACCGCGCAGATCGCCGTGCAATCGGCGCTTACCGGCCACCTGGTGTTCACCACCATCCACGCCAACAACGTCTTCGACGTGATCGGCCGCTTCACCCAAATGGAAATCGACCCCTACAGCCTGGTCTCGGCGCTCAACGCGATTCTCGCCCAGCGCCTGATCCGGCTGGTGTGCGCCAGTTGCAGCGCGCCGGTCAATCCAAGCGATGAAGAGCTGCGCGCCTCGGGCCTCGATCCACAGAAAGTCGATCACTATCACTTCGTCCACGGCAAAGGCTGCGGCCACTGCCGGGGCAGCGGCTATCGCGGGCGCACGGCGATTGCCGAGTTGCTGCACCTCGACGACGAACTGCGCCAGATGATCGTCGAGCGTCAACCGATCACCCAAATCAAAGCCCTGGCCTGCGCCCGTGGTTTGCGCCTGTTGCGTGAATCGGCGCTGGAGCTGGTGGAACAAGGTCGCACCACGCTGGAGGAGATCAATCGTGTCACTTTTATCGCGTGAGCGTTTTGTCGCCGTGCTCGGCGCCAGCGGTGTTGGCCTCGGTCAGCGGCGCGGCAGCGACACCCTGTGGCTGGGCAGCGTCGGGTACATCGACGAAGGCTTCCAGAGCTACGCGGTGGCGCTGGACACCCTCGATCGCCTGCTCGGTGAGCACGCCCGCGCCGGTGCCGAATTGAGCGTGGTCATCTCCGGGCACTTCAGCCGTTTCTGCCTGGTGCCGTGGAGCGCGCAGATCAGCAGCCCTGAGGAACTGCGCGGCTTTGCCCAACTGTGTTTTGAAGACCTGTTTGGCGCGCCGACCCAGCCGTGGAGTCTGGTGCTATCCGCCGAACCGGCCGGTTACGACCGCATCGCCAGCGCTTTGCCGCAGGACTTGCTCGAACGTCTGCGCACGCTGGTCAGCGGTCGCGGTTTGCGCCTGCGCTCAGTGCAGCCGTACCTGATGGCGGCGTTCAACCGCTTCGACAAAAGCCTCGATGCCGGCGACTTCCTGTTCGTCGTCGCCGAGCCGCAACGCAGCGTGTTGTTGCTGGCGAGGGAAGGGCGCTGGGCCGGCGTGCGTTCGGTGGGCGGCAGCGACAGCGATGCCGCGTTGAATGCCCTGATCGGTCGCGAACGCCAGCTGCAAGCCTCGACCAGCGAACGCGCGTTCAACGTTTATCTGCATGCACCGGCGCGCCTCGATACGCATCCGGACGTGGCGGGTGTGCAACTGCGCACCCTTGAAGACGACTCGATGAACGTGCGTGACGGCTTGTACGTCATGTCCCGGGCGGTGGCCTGATATGCGCGCGCTCAATCTCGACTTTCAGCCACGGCCACGTTCCGGCCCGTTGGGTTGGAGCCTGCTTGGCGGCGGTGTGCTGCTGGCGGCGCTGTGCTTCGGCGTGCAACAGCACCTCGACGCGCACACCGACCAGCAACAAGGCCACCTGCAAACCACCCAGCGCCAGCTCACCGGCGACAGCGGCGCCAAGTCCACCTTGAGCCCGGCGGAGACCCGTGAGCAAGCGGCAAACCTCGCCGAAATGCGCAAGGTCTCGCAGCAACTGCGCCGGCCGTGGGAACGCCTGTTCGCCATGCTCGAAGCGATGCCGCGCGATGACGTCGCGCTGCTGACCCTGACCCCGGATGCGCGCAAAGGCCAGGTGCGCATCAGCGCCGAAGCACGGGATCTGCAAGCGATGCTCGACTTCCACAAACGTCTGGAAGCCAGCGACGAGCTGTCCGACGTGTCGCTGCTGAGCCACGAAATCGTCGTCAAATCGCCGGAGCAACCGGTGCAATTCAACCTGTCGGCGACTTGGGAGATTGGCGATGCGAATCCCTAGACTGATCGTCCACGAATACCTGCAAGGCCTCGGCATTCCGGGCCTCGCCGGGCTGGCATTGCTGCTGGTCGCCGTGGCTTGGGCACTCGGTGGCTTGCTGCCGGGTTGGCAATCATTGCAGCACCTGAGCCTGCAGACTCGGGAAGCGAGCGCGTATCTGGCCAAGGTTGAAGACGGCAGCATCGCGCCACCGGTGGTGCCGCAACGTCAGCTCGACGACTTCCGCAACAAACTGCCGGCGCAGCCGCAAGCCACCGTCGCCATCGACCGCATCTACGCCCTCGCAGCGCAAGAACACATCACCCTGGCGCGCGGCGAATACGCCCTCGGCGTCGACCCGAAAACCCATCTGGCGCGCTATCAGATCCTCCTGCCAGTGCGCGGCAGCTACCCGCAATTACGCCGGTTCCTGCACGCCTTGCTCGGCCAGTTGCCGGCGGTGGTGGTGGAAGACCTCGAGTTGCAACGCAAGAAGATTGGCGACACCGACCTCAATGGCCGGATCCGTATGACCCTTTACCTGTCGAGGTCGTGATGAATACCAAGCGCGTGACAGGTTGGTTGGCGTTCTTCGGCGTAGCTGCTGCGCTGGCGTGGTTGCCGGAATATTTCTCGCCAAGCGAAGACGCCGATTCCAACGAAGTCGCCGTCGCCACGCCGGGGAAACCCCGGGGCGCGCTGCCGGCCAGTAACGCCAAAGCCAAGGATGCGTCGATCAAGGACCTGAGCCCGGCCGGCGACTTGTTCGCGGCCAAATCCTGGAAGGCCGCGCCGACTCTGGCCACGGTCACCGAAATGGCCATCAATCCAGCAACTGTGGTGCAAGCCCCGAGCCTGCCACCGGTGCCGTTTCAGTTCGTCGGCAGGCTGCATGACCGCAGCGACCTGCAAGTGTTTTTGCAGAACGGCGAAAAGATCTACGTCGTGCGCAACGGGGATGTGATCGACGACACCTGGAAGATCACCGGCATTTCCGATGTGGAATTGAGCCTGGTCTACCTGCCTTTGCATTTGTCGCAGACCCTGTCTGTGGGGAGTACGCAATGAACCGTTCCCGTTTGCTGATGAGCCTGGGCCTGTGTGCCGGGCTGGCCGCGTGCAGTTCTGCACAAGTGGCCAACAAGGAGGCCGCCGACCTGATTGAACAGGGTCAGTACGAGGCGGGGCTGGCCCGAATCGAAGAAGGCCTGCGTGAGAATCCTCGCGACACCGAGTTGCACCTGCTGCTCAACAGCGGTCGGGCCAAGGCGATCACGGCGTTGCTGACGACCGGTGATACCGACCGCTCGCGCCGCGATTTTGCTTCGGCGCGGGTGGCCTACAACCGCGTGCTGACCATCGAACCGAACAACCGCCGCGCCCAGGATGCCCTGAAGCAGATGGACTACCTGCGCAGCATGGACGAGAAACTCGAACTGGCCCGTGGCGACCTGCGTCGTGGCGACATCTACGGCGCTGATCGCCAGGTCAAACAGATCCTCGAACTCGACCCGAACAACGAAGGCGCGCTGGAGCTGCAAGGCAACATTCGTCTGGTGCAGAGCCGCAACGTAATTGCCTATCCGCAACTGCGCACCAAGCTTGATCGGCCAGTGACTCTGGAGTTTCGCGACGCCAACCTCAAGACCATTTTCGAAGTGCTGTCGCAGGTCGCCGGACTGAACTTCATCTTCGACAAAGACCTGCGCCCGGACATGAAAGCGACGATTTTCGTGCGTGACGTGCGCATTGAAGACGCCGTGACCCTGCTGCTGCAACAGAACCAGTTGCACCAGAAAGTGGTGAACGAAAACACCTTGCTCATCTACCCGGATTCACCGCAGAAAGTGAAGGATTATCAGGAACTGGTGATGCGCACGTTTTACCTGACCAGCATCGACGCCAACACCGCGCTGAACATGGTCAAAACCATGCTCAAGACCCGCGACGTGTTCGTCGACGAACGCCTCAACACCCTGACCATGCGCGACACCGAAGACGCCGTGCGCATGGCCGAGAAACTGCTGCAGTCGCAAGACCAGTCCAACCCGGAAGTGGTGCTGGAGGTGGAAGTGATGGAAGTCGCCACCCAGCGCATTCTCGACCTAGGGCTGCAATGGCCGAACACCTTCGGCGTGGTCAACAGCGACGGTTCGGCGGTGACCCTGCTTGATCAACTGAAAGGTATCAACTCCAGCCGGATTTCGATCTCGCCGTCGCCGCAAGCCAAGATCAACGCTCAGGACAATGACATCAACACCCTGGCCAGCCCGGTGATTCGCGTCAGCAACCGCGAGCAGGCACGGATCCACATCGGTCAGCGCGTGCCGATCATCAGCGCGACTTCGGTGCCGTCGACGCAAGGCCCGGTGATCACTGAGAGCGTCACTTACCTCGACGTCGGTCTGAAGCTCGAAGTGCAACCGACCGTGCACCTGAACAACGAAGTGGCGATCAAGATTGCTCTCGAAGTGAGTAACGCCACGCCGCTGGAACCGACCCGTCAGGGCACGATTCCGGTGCAGGTCGACACCCGCAACGCGCAAACCTCGCTGCGCCTGCATGACGGCGAAACGCAGATCCTCGCCGGCCTGATGCGCAATGATCACGGCGCCACCGGCAACAAGATTCCGGGCCTCGGCGATATCCCAGGGATTGGCCGGCTGTTCGGTAGCAACAAGGACACCGTCGGCAAATCCGAACTGGTGCTGTCGATCACCCCACGGATCGTGCGCAACCTGCCGTATCAGAGCCCGTCGGACATGGAGTTCTCCACCGGCACTGAGACCAGCATGCACATTCAGGCCCCGGATCGTTCGCAGAGCTACGTGATGCCGTCGCCTGCCGCGCAGCCGCGTGCCGTCGGTGAGTCGGCTGTGGCCACCACCCGCGTCACCGTCGAGAAGCCTTGATCATGAACGCCTCCCAGCGCGGTTTCAGCCTGATCGAAGTCGTGGTGACGCTGGCCCTGATCGGTCTGTTGGCGAGCATGGCCGCGCCGCTGACCGAGACCCTGGTGCGGCGTGGCAAGGAGCAGGAATTGCGCAACGCGCTGTACCAGATTCGCGATGGCATCGACGCCTACAAGCGTGCCTTCGATGCCGGCTATATCGAGAAGTCGCTGAACAGCAGCGGCTACCCGCCGAACCTGCAAGTACTGGTCGAGGGCGTGCGCGATGTGCGCAGCGCCAAGGGCGCCAAGTTCTACTTTTTACGCCGCATCCCGCGCGATCCGCTGGTGCCGGCCAAACGTGACGACGAAGGGGGTTGGGGCGTGCGCGCCTACAACAGTTCGGCTCAGAACCCGCGCGATGGCGAGGACGTGTTCGACGTCTACTCCCACGCCCGGGGCAAGGGCCTCAACGGCATCGCCTACCGCGAGTGGTGAACCTCATGCGCCGGGAAAAAGGTTTTACCTTGCTGGAGCTGATGGTAGTGATGGCGATCATCGCCACGCTGATGACCATCGCGCTGCCGCGCTACTTCAACAGCCTCGAAGCGTCGAAGGAAACCACCCTGCGCCAGAGCCTGTCGGCGATGCGCGAGGCGCTGGATCACTACTACGGCGACACCGGCCGCTATCCGGATTCCATCGAGCAACTGATCGAACAACGTTACCTGCGCAACGCGCCACTCGATCCGATCACCGAACGCAAAGACCAGTGGGTGCTGATCGCGCCACCGGACGGCGTTGCCGGTGGTGTGGCCGATATCAAAAGCGGTGCTACCGGGAGGGCGCGTGATGGCAGCCAGTATTCCGAGTGGTAACCGTGCGCAGCAGGGTGGCTTCACCTACCTCGGCGTGCTGTTCCTGATTGTGGTGATGGGCATGGGCCTGGCCAGTGCCGGCGAGTTGTGGTCGACCGCTTCACGCCGTGACCGTGAACGCCAGTTGCTCTGGGTCGGCACCCAATACGCACAAGCGCTGCGCAGCTACTACCGCAGTTCGCCGGGGCTGGCGCAGTACCCGAAAGAGTTGGTCGATCTGCTCGACGATCAGCGTTTTCCAGAAGCGAAACATCATTTGCGTCAGCTCTATCCGGACCCGATCGGCCAAGGTGAATGGGCGCTGCAACGCGGTTTCGATGGACGCATCACCGGTCTCAACAGCCCTTCGACCGAGCTGCCTTTGAAGCAATCGGGCTTCCCGACGCAATGGTCGGATTTCGAAGGCATGCAGCGTTATTCGGACTGGCAGTTCGTCGCCGAAAAAGCCTTCCTCGACGGCACCAATGGCCCGGCGAAAGGCCAGTCGAATTTGCCACAGGCTCTGCAGCCATGACTCGCCAATGGTGGTGCGCGTTGGTCCTCACCGTGGTGGCGGGCTGCGTCCATGCCGGTGAAGAAGACGAAATGATGGGTTTCATCGTCGATGACACGATCTCGCACATCGGCCACGACTTTTACTACTCGTTCAGTGAACGCCTGCGCGACACCAGCCCGATGGATTTCAACCTGGTGGTGCGCGAGCGGCCCGACGCGCGCTGGGGCAGCCTGGTGACCGTGGAATATCAGCAACGCCTGGTTTATCGGCGCTTCCTGCCGCCGAACACCGTGGAACTGAAGGACGAGGCCTACGCGGCCGCCGACTGGGTTCGACGCCAGGTTGTCCAGCGCAAGCTGGAGGCTCTGTTGCAGGACACCACCGACCTTGAGAAGGACGAACTATGAACAGCACAACGTTCTCACGGCGCAGCGGATTCTGGATCTCGGGGTTGTTGATCGGGCTCGCCAGCGCCGCTGCCGTCCAGGCCACCGAACTGGTCTACACACCGGTCAATCCGTCGTTCGGCGGCAACCCGCTCAACGGCACCTGGTTGCTCAACAACGCGCAGGCGCAAAACGATCACGACGATCCGGATTTGAAAAGCCGTTCGAGCGTGGCCGGCACCTCGGCGCTGGAGCGTTTCACCAGTCAATTGCAATCGCGGCTGCTAGGGCAGTTGCTGGACAACATCTCCACCGGCAACACGGGGAGCCTGTCCACCGACTCTTTTATCGTCAACGTCATCGACGACTCCGGGGCACTGAGCATTGAAGTGACCGATCGAGCGACCGGTGAGGTTTCGGAAATTCAGGTGAACGGCCTCAACCCATGACGGGCTGACGGTTCCGGGGAGAACGGACATGAAAAAGATCATCGCGTTAGGGCTGCTGTTGGCGACATTACAAGGGTGCAGTCTGCGTGAGCCGATGTCGGCCGAGCAGGACACCGAAACCCCGACCCTGACCCCCAGGGCTTCGACTTATTACGACTTGCTGAAGATGCCGCGACCCAAGGGGCGGTTGATGGCGGTGGTGTACGGCTTCCGTGATCAGACCGGGCAGTACAAGCCGACGCCGGCGAGTTCGTTTTCCACCAGCGTGACCCAGGGTGCGGCGTCGATGTTGATGGACGCGATGCAGGCCAGTGGCTGGTTTGTCGTGCTGGAGCGGGAAGGGCTGCAGAACCTGTTGACTGAGCGCAAGATTATTCGCGCGTCGCAGAAGAAGCCGAATACGCCGGTGAATATTCAGGGTGAGCTGCCACCGTTGCAGGCGGCGAACATGATGCTCGAGGGTGGGATCATCGCGTATGACACCAATGTGCGTAGCGGTGGGGAAGGGGCGCGGTATCTGGGGATTGATTTGCAGCGTGAGTATCGGGTGGATCAGGTGACTGTGAACTTGCGTGCGGTGGATGTTCGCAGTGGGCAGGTGTTGGCGAATGTGATGACCAGCAAGACGATTTATTCGGTGGCGCGCAGTGCGGGGATTTTCAAGTTTATCGAGTTCAAGAAGTTGCTTGAGGCTGAGGTTGGGTATACGACGAATGAGCCGGCGCAGTTGTGTGTTTTGTCGGCGATTGAGGCGGCGGTGGGGCATATGGTGGCGCAGGGGATTGAGCGGCGGTTGTGGCAGGTGGCGGGGGACGCTTCTGTGCCTGGGCAGGATGATGTGTTGAATCGGTATTTGAGCCAGAACAAGATTGATCCGGATGCGGAGTGAACGTGGCGGCCTTCGGGCCGACCAGGTTCTGGTTGGGCGGGTACATATCCGTTGCTGCGGTAACGGCTGCTTAGGGTTCCGCCCTGACGGCGGGTCACCTTTTCCAAACGCCGAAAAGGTAACCGAAAAGGCTTGCTCCTGCGTGCGGCCCGCTCGCTAAAGCTCGGGGTTCCTTCGCTCCGGGATCGATCCGGGCGCAGCGTCTCCGGTTTGCTTCGCTGCACCTCCTCTCGCTGTGTTTGGCTGCGCCAAACGGTCGCTGCGCTCCCACGCCCGGATCAATCCCTCCACTCAGCCTTCCGACGTCGCCCGTGGATCAAGATCAAGAGCAGGCGAGCTGACACTCGGCCTATTGAGTGGTGAGGAGCACAGAGTGGTCGGCTTTGGATTTGTGGTGGATTCGCCCCTCACCCCAGCCCTCTCCCGAGGGAGAGGGAGCCGATTTTTGGGCCTTTCAAAATCTGAGTTCAACGCGGTATCGCACGTCGGCGTACCTCTACCAAACCACTCGGTCAGTCCCCTCTCCCTCTGGGAGAAGGCTAGGGTGAGGGGCTCTTGCTTCAACGCTTCAAAACCTGAATTCAGCTCGGTATTTCAAGTCGGCCTACATCTCCCAAACACCTCGGTTGATCTGGTCAAACGATTCTGGACACAGTTATAGGGTTTTGTTCATTTCTCATGCCGCCAAGGCCTCCATGGCTACCGGAGTCCTATAACCGTTGTGGCTGTGCAGCCTGATCCGATTGTAATAGTGGGTCAGGTAGCGCAATACATCGGTGCTGGCTTCGTCTTCGTTTCGGTAACCAGCCTTGGGTATCCATTCAGATTTCAAACTGCCAAAGAAACGTTCCATCGGAGCGTTATCCCAGCAGTTTCCCCGTCGACTCATGCTTTGTTTTATCCGCATGTCCGCCAGCGTTTCACGAAACACTTTACTGCTGTAATGACAGCCCTGATCCGAATGGAACATTAGGTTTTCAGGGCGTCCTCGCGACTCGAAAGCCACCTTCAAGGCTTGGCAGGTTAGTGCTGAATCCGGGCTTCGGGACATCGCCCAGCCGACAATGCGTCGGGCATGCAGGTCTAGTACCGCAGCCAGATAAACCCAGTAAGTACCGGCCCAAATGTAAGTCACGTCACCACACCACACTTGATTGGGCGCCTCAACGTTGAATTTACGTTCCAAATGATTGGGGGCGTATTGAGCCTCCGCGCCGCTAGGTTTGTAACGATGCCTGCGCCGTTGCTGGCTCTTCAAACCGAGCTCTCGCATCAGGCTACGAGCCATGTAACGACCTACTGACTCCTTTTCGTTACACAACGCCTTTGACAGGCTGCGCGCGCCCATTGAGCTGCGACTTTGCTCATGTAATTCAGCAGCCTTGATCTTGAGGCGATCGCGCTCGACATCCACTTTTGTCCGCTGTTTCAGACGCTCGTAATAACTGCTGCGGTTGATACCAAATACGCCACACAACTCGGATCTTGGAAATTGCTCGCTTAACTCCTCGATCAGCCTTACCGATCGAGGGAATCCGACATCAAGAGAGCCGTAGCCTTTTTTAAGATTTCCTTCTCTCGCTCAATCCGTCGGATTTTTGCTTCCAGTTCCTGGATGCGTTGTTGGTCAACGGTCATGGCCTTGGACTTCTCAGGCGTCTTGCCGCTGCGCTCCGCACGCAGTTGCTCAACCCAGCGGCGCAGAGCTGTAGGGCCCACGCCCATTGCTTCACAGGCTTCACTCACCGAATAGTCTTTATCCAAAACCAGGCAAGCCGCATCCCGTTTGAAATCTGTCGAAAAATATCGTCTGGTCAAATCACACCTCGTCGTTGGGCGTAGATTAACGCCCTTTAGGGGTGTCCAGAATCATTAAGCCAGATCAGGTCAGTTCCCTCTCCCTCCGGGAGAGGGCTAGGGTGAGGGGCTCTTGCTTCAACGCTTCAAAACCTGAATTCAGCTCGGTATTTCACGTCGGCGTACCTCACCCAAACACCTCGGTCAGTTCCCTCTCCCTCCGGGAGAGGGCTAGGGTGAGGGGCTCTTGCTTCAACGCTTCAAAATCTGAGTTCAGCTCGGTATTGCACGTCGGCGTATATCTACCAAACACCACGGTCAGTCCCCTCTCCCTCCGGGAGAGGGCTAGGGTGAGGGGCTCTTGCTTCAACGCTTCAAAATCTGAGTTCAGCTCGGTATTGCACGTCGGCGTACATCTACCAAACACCACGGTCAGTTCCTTCTCCCTCCGGGAGAGGGCTAGGGTGAGGGCTGCGATCTGAAGTGTGTTTAAAGAAGTGTCTGAATCAGCGGAACCTTCCCACAAGGTTTTCAGGTTGTCCGTCGGACGTCCTGTCTCTAGCCTGTGTTCGTCGCTGCCAATTCAGCGACCGGGCATGGAAACCCGAAGACACGAGAGAGCAGATACTCCTTTCATAACGTATGCTTGCGCACTTTCATTGTGTGCACTCTGTTATGGCGGTTGTGCGCGGGAGACATTCGTGTCTGCCGGGTTGCTCTCTCCCGGATTTCCAGCCTGCGTACAGCTGCCACCCATTTTTCCTGGAAGTCGAATGGGCCAGCTGCAACTATCAATGAGAGAGAATCACCATGAAAAAACCAACACCCAACCCCCCAGAACCAGACACCAACACCACATCCCCCTACGCCTCAGTCGACAGCAAAAAACTCCACGAAGCCGCCGACCGTGCCCTCGATTTCTACCTCAACCCCACACCCCACATCATGTCCAGCGCCAACGAGCCGGAACCCATGTACCTCGCCAATCCCAGGTACAACACCGAATCCCTGCTCGCCAACGCCAGCGAAACCCTCGGCTCGGCCAGCGAAATGCTCATCAACTTCGCCGCCTCGCTGGAAACCTCACACCGCAAGACTGCACTGGGCATCGCTCAAGTCGTCATGCTGGGCGAACTCGCCGTCAATCAAGCGCTGGATCACGTCGAGTTGAAGGATGGCTGATTGATCGTTCCCACGCGGAGCAAAGGAATGCAGCCCTTAAAGCTCTGCGTCAAATTCGCGAGTTGGAACGCGGAGCGTCCCGAGAGGCATTCCCATGCAGAGCGTTGGAACGATCAAGAACAGAAACCGCGTTTACACTCAGTCCGGAGGCACCATGGATCCCCTGTTTTCCTCAACCGTTCCAGAGTTCGAAAGCGAAGAACAAGCCGCCAGCTACGACCGTTGGCTCTGTGCCAAAGTCCAGAAATCAATCAATGACCCGCGCCCCAGCATTCCGAATGAGCAGGTAATGGCAGAGATGAAGGCATTGATGGCTGAGCTACGAATCAAGCATGAGGCTCGTGAGGCGTTACGCTAGGAGGATCCGGCTGCTACAGGTTGATCGATCCCAATAAAAAACCGCGCTCCTGAAGGCAGCGCGGTTTTTTTGTTGATGAATGGCTTAGAAAGAATCGCGTCGCGGATACTCCTGACGCGCATGCAGAACGTTCACGATCTCGATCCGATCTGTCACTCGATAAATGATCAGATAGCTGGAATTTACGACGATCTCCCGAGTGCCGGTGATCCGGCCTGATCGATAGAGATAGGGATGATCAGGAAGATAAGCTATGGCCTTTCCAACTGCCTTCAAGATCTCCTTGGCTGCCCCAACATTCCTTTCGACTATGTATTCGAGCACTGTTACCAGCTTCGCCCGCGCTTCGGGCCTCCACTCAATCGGCCTCGAAACCATTGTCTTTTGCCTTGATCAAGGCATGTATCTCGGCCATTACGTGTTCATGCGAAAGATTCGGGCGGGGATCATCGAGAGACGCTTGTACTTCCGCCCTGAACCAACGGTCATAACTCGCAGCCTGTTCTTCAGGATCAAGGTCCGAGACGACTGGGCACAGTGGGTCAATCATCTTTGGGTCGATCATGGCACCTCCGGGATCAATGCCTGGAAGTCTATTCGGTAAGGGGAATGTTGTCGTGGTTGTCTGGATGAATTGCACGTTGGTCGAGCTCCGTTGGGTTCAGGTTGTCCCGAAAAATCCTAGTCCTTGCGCTTCCGACGGCCAACCGCCAGAGGTAGTAGGAAAACGTGCAGCTTTTCCAGAAGCCATTCCTTTTTCTGTAGGACGTGGCTGATCTGAAGCTTTAAAGAACGCGTGTCGTTGATCGGTCCTACGGACACAAAAAAACCGCGACCCCCTCACCAGAGAATCGCGGCCCATCAACACCCAACCTCTACTGCTGCAACACCGTCGCCTGGTTAGCCGACCCAAACTGCTGAATATTCGCCGTCTGCGTAACCCCACTCTGATCCACATTGGCAATGTTCCCCGTGCCGCCCTGGGTCACATACGCCACGTTCATCGTGTCCGCCTGTTTCACCGTGATCATGTTGTCACTGCCATACAGCTGCGCGGTATACGCCTGGTTCCCCGACCCGGACTGATCAAACTCAGCACTGTTCCCCGTGCCATTCGACGAACCCTGCACCAGGTTGCCAGTGCCGCGCTGATCGGAAATCAAAATGTTGTCGCTACCATTCTGATCAAAATACAGCTCGTTATACGACTCAGCCTGACTGACCGTGGTCTTGTTGCCAGTCCCGGTTTGATGCGTGGTCATAACTTGCCCAACGCCATCCTGAGTGAAGCTGGCGATGTTGCCATTGCCCGCCTGAGTAACTGTCGCGCGTTGGCCGCTGCCGAACTGGCCGCCGGATTGCGGGCCTTTCCAGTTGCTGGCGTAGACCTTGTTGTCGTTGCCCACGGAGGTGGCGCTGAGCACGTGGCTGTCGCCGTTCTGGTAGGTGAAGTGCACGTTGCCGTTACCGACCTGATACAACGCCAGTGTCGAGTTGACCGATTCGAATTGGTCGGCGTAGATGGCGTTTGTATTCCCGACCTGGGTGACGGCGGCGGTGTTGTTTTCGCCGAAGCTTTGGTCGACCACGGTTTCGTTGCTGTCGCCGTACTGGTTGACGGTGGCTTGGCTGGCCAGTTGCGCGTCCTGCCAGATTTCAGTGCCGTTGAGGTTACCGAACTGGTTGATGGTGATGTTGCCGCCAGTGCCGTTGCGCTGGTCGCCGTAGGCGTAGTTGCCTTCGCCGGCCTGGTTGATGCCGATCTGGCCGCCGTTGTGCAGCACTTGTTCGGCGGTGCCGTAGTTGGCCGTGCCGTATTGGGTAATCACTGAACTGTTGCCGCTGCCTTCATAAAGTTGCTCGATGTTGGCTTCGTTGCTGTCGCCGAACTGGAAGGTTTTGCCTTCGCTGCCGTTCTGCGAATCCTGATAGATGAACGAGAAGTTGCCGGTGCCTTGCTGCTGTTGCAGCGCGTTGTTCGGTGAGCCGAAGCCCAGCGACTGGCTGGCGTGGGCGGTGTTGAAGGCGCCGACTTGTTGCTGGGTGATGGTGGCGTTGTTTTCGTAAAGTTGTTCCGCGTAAGCCGCGTTGTAATCGCCGACTGCGTCCTGGGTGATCACGCTGGTGGCGTGATCTTGCACGGCGGCGGCGTCGTTGCCTTGGCCCAGCTGGGTTTGGGTGGCGGTGCTGAACGGGGCCTGGGTCTGTTTCACGTCGGCGATGTTGGCGGTACCGACCTGGCTTTGGTTGGACAGGCTGTCGTCGGCCATGGCCTGGGCACTGATCATGACCAGGATGGCGGCGGTGAGGGGCGTCAGTTTGAACATGATGAACTCTCCGATGATTGGCAGTGCTTAGCGATATTGCTTGACCGAAACGCTCATGCCGTTGCCCGACTGGGTCACGGCGCTTTGCAGCCCCGCGCCGGCCTGCTCGATGCTGGCGTCGTTGTTGTTGCCGTTTTGCGAAATCTGCGCGCGGTTATGGCTGCCGTTTTGGGTAATGGAGGCGGCGTTGCCGGAACCGTTCTGGTTGATCAGGGCCATCAGGTCGCTGCCCTGTTGCAGGATGTACGCCTCCTGATTGCTGCCCGACTGCACGATCTGCCCGAGCAGCGACTGACCGTTCTGTTGCAGCAGGGCGACGTTGGCCTGGCCGAGCTGGTCGATCAGGGCTTGCTCACCCACCGGTGGGGGCAGTTCGCCGAGGTCGCTGCTGGTCGGGGCCAGGTCGTCGTTTTCCATCAGGTCGTCGGCGCGCACGCTCGCAGTGCTGCACAGCAGGAGCAGGCAAAGCAGGGCGGCGGTCGGCGTGTTCATGGCGAAAATCCTGTGTGGCGTTATCCGGTTGCGAAGCACGCCCCAGCCACCCGCAAGTGGCTGGGGCGCAGGCCTACAGCGTGGTCACCGAGACCGTGCGCACGGTGCCTTGGGACGAGCGGATCGTCGCGGTCGGGTTGGCCGATGGCACCACCAGCGTGTTGTTCAGCGTCAGCCGCCAGCGTCCGGTCAACGGCACCGTGGTGGTGCCAAGGGTGACCAGCCCGGAAGGGGTGGTGACCTGCACGGTGATGGTGTTACCGGTGGTCACTGACGAGGTGCCGGTGAAGTCCCAGTTGAAGCGCCCGCCGGAGCGTGCCTGCACCGTTGACGCGGTGACGGCGAAGGTTTCCGCTGCTGGCCGTGGCGAGACTTGCACCGTGACCGTGGCCGGCGTCGACAGGGCACCGAAGGCGTCCCGGGCGATGTAGGTGAAGGTCGTGGTGAATGCCGTGGTCACGGTGGCCGGTGGGGTGTAGGTGATCACCGTGCCGTCAGTGCTGACCGTGCCGCGTCCGGCGGCGGGTTGGGTCAGGCTGTTGACGGCCAGCGGTACGTTGCCTTCCGGATCGGTGTCGTTGGCCAGCACGTTGATCGGGATCGCAACACCAAGCGTGGCGACGCTGTCGGCGACGGCGGTCGGTGCCTGGTTCGGTGCAACGGTGATGGTTACGGTGGCCGGGTTGGCCGAGGCCAGGCCTTTGGCGTCCTGCGCTTTGTAGGTGAAGGTGGTGGTCAGTGGCGCGTTGACCACCGCTGGCGGGGTGTAGACCACCGATGTGGTGCCGTTGAGCGCGACGCTGCCTTGGCCGGCGGCTGGTTGAGTCAATGCGGTGATGCCCAGCGGATTGTCACCATCAGGATCGCTGTCGTTGGTCAACAGACTGAGGGTGATCGGCACGCCGAAGCTGGTGCTGCCGCTGTCGGCGTTGGTGATTGGCGCTTGGTTTTCACCCGTGTCCGGCGCGCTGCCGACCACGACGACCGCTTCGGTGTCACCACCGCCAGCGGCAGATTTCACCGTCACGGTGGCCGGTGGCTGAGTCAGGTCGGCGACGGTGATGCGCTGCAGGGTGCCGGTCTTCGACAGACGCCCGTATCCCTGGGCAACCATGTCCGGGATCGCCACTTCATCGCTCGATGTCGCTTCGATCAGCAAGCTATGGTTGGCCCAGTTGTAGCGAGCGGTCTGCACTTTCACCACGTCGGTGAGCTTGGCCGACACGGCCGTCGGACGCGTGGTGCCGGCGGGGTTGGTGGCGGTCACGACGATTACCGGAGGTACCGCGCCAGTGCCCAGTCGGTGGCCGAAGAACAGACCATTGTTGTCACCCAACAGACTGGTCTGGCACGGCGTTGGCGGTGGGCCGGGCAGCAGCGCCACGGTTTCGCGGAAGCACAGGGTCGAGCTGTTACTGGCCTTGGCAAACACTTCGGCACGCACGCCAGCGGCGGTGCGGCGATAGGTGGCGCGGTCGATTTCCACCTGGGTCTGCTGACGGTTGTCGAGCACTTTGCCGGACAGGCTGAACACGCTTGACTGGATCGTCCCGGCAGGCCCGGTGATGCGCAGGAAGTTGGTGTTGAACGGGCTGCCGGTCACCGCTTCGTTGAGGTTCGGGTCGCCGACGAAAGTTTCCGTGGCGCCGGTGTCCGGGTTCACTTCGGTGTACGGACCGTTGACGCTGCGCAGGAACGGTCCGATAGCGCCATTGACGGCACCGGTGAAATTGCCCGGTGCGCCGATGCCGATGTCGCGGGTGATGTTGATCGCGCGGCGTCCGGGTGCGGTGACATTGACCGTCTCGACGCCATACGGGTGCGTGATGGTGTAGGTGCCGGCAACGGGTACGTTCACCCGGATGCGAATCCGCGCAAAGCTTTGCTGATCACCGTCCGCGGGATTTTCCGAGGCGAATGCCGCTTCGATCCCGGCGACATAGGCGTCCACACCATAACCGGCAGCGTTGTCGGCAATCGTGGTTTCGGCCAGGAACCAGAAGGCTTCCGGCGGCCAGTTGTCTGGGAAAATCATCGGCTGGGCGTCGTCGTAGATGCCTGGCTCGGCCAAGAGAATGCACATGTAGGCCGGCGGCGTGGTCGCGGCAACGCGCGAACTGGCAGCACGCGACTGACAGAGCTCCATCGATAGCTGATTTTCGTCCTGATACCACATCGGGAATTTCCCGGTGGCGAAGGTGTAGGGACCGGGGTCGACGGCGGCGAGTTGCGCGTAGGCACTGCCGGTCAGCGAGAGAGCGAGCCCGAGCGCGTTGAGCGCAAAGCGTGGCCACTTGTTCATGATGCCTCCTGATGCGGATCTGGGCATGTGAGCGTTCATTGCACGATGACCACTTCTTCGGTATCGCTGCCGCCGTTGGACGACGTCACGCGGACCTTGGCCGGCGGTATTGGCGAGATCCCGGTGGCGAGGGTTTTCACTGCGCCGTCGCCGCCCAGCGCACCAATGGCTGCACCGCTGCCGGAGGTGGCGGTGAGTACGGGTGGCGAAGTTTCGTCACTGGTCGAGGCCACCACGGTGAGTTGTCCGGAGCTGAGGCTGTATTGCGCGCTCTGGATCACCACCAGATCGGTGAGGGTCATGGGCAAGGTGGTCGGCGTACTGCTGGCGATGGCTAGGTGGTTGTCAGCAGTCACCTGCAAGACGCTCGGCAAGGTCGGGTTGGCCGACGATTGCGCGTACCAACTGCCGGTGGAGTTGGCCTCGGTCATGTTCAGCACCGGGGTGCTGCTGGTCACGGCGACAGTGCCCGGCGCGGGCGGCGCGAGAACGAACACGTCTTGTTGGGCGACCGGCGCACTGGTTCCCGCTTTGCGCGAGTAGGTGCTGCGCTGGGTGATCATTGGCGTTGGCCGGACCACCGTCGACAACTTGCCGGAGACGGCGAACACGTTCGTTCGCAGATCGAGGCCGTTAGGGCCTTCGATGCGTACGTAGTTAGTGTTGAACGGGCTGCCGGTGACTGCCTCGTTGAGGTTCGGGTCGCCGACGAATTGTTCGGCGGCACCGGTCAGCGGGTTGGTCTCGGTGTACGGGCCGTTGACACTGCGCAGGAACGGTCCGATGTCACCCTTGAGCGCGCCGTCATAGGTTTTCGGCGTGCCGATACCGATGTCGCGGGTCATGTTGATTGCGCGCCGCCCGGGGGTGTCGATGTTGAACACGTCGACGCCATACGGGTGGGTGATGACATAGGTGCCGGCGGTCGGTACATCGACGCGAATGCGGATTCGGGCGAAGCTGACTTGATCGCCCTCGACCGGCTCTTCAGCGGCGAATGCGGCTTCGATGGCGCTGACGTAGCCCAGATCAATTCCCCGGGCGGCGTCGACGAGGGCCGTTTCGCCGGTGAACCAGAACGCTTCGTCGGGAAAGTTTGTCGGGAAGACAATCGGTTGGGTGTCATCGAACACGCCGGGGGTCGGCAGCAGCGAGCACATGTACGACGGTGCGCCGGGGGCGCTGGGTACTCGGGAGCTGAGCGCTTTGGACAGGCACAGATCCAGGGTGCGACCGTGGGAGTCCTGATACCAACTGGCGAAACCACCGTTGGCCGGCGTGTACGGGCCCGGATCAACAGCAAACAAAGCGGCCTGGGCAATGCCCTGGGCCAAGGCGCTCACGACCAGGATGGTCGCGGTTTTGGACAGTAAAGGGTGCATGAGTTAATCCCTCTATCAAAGTACCTGCCCCTTGGGGATGGGTCAGTTGCACAGGGCCTGTACACCTTCCATGCCAAGGTGTGGTGAATGGGCGGCAGAGGGCCGGATTAGAGGGGTTTGCAGGTGTGAGGTTGGGGTTTGTGGCCAGCGGGGAAAGGGCGTCATTCCCCAGAATCGGGGACGGTGGGGATGACCATCATTGCCCGCCGTACACAAACCCCCTGTAGGAGTGAGCCTGCTCGCGATAGCGGTGTGTCTGTAATGAAAATGTCGACTGGCCCACCGCGATCGCGAGCAGGCTCACTCCTACAAGGGATTAGCGGTGTCTGTGGGATCAACTCAACCGGGGCGATATCCCCGCAACCGGGCAAACCCCCACCCGTGGGCTATAACCCTATAGGGACGTATAGAGAAGTCGCCGCCATGAACATGCAGTCGAAATCGCTACCGGTCGAGGAGGGCAATCTGCGCTTGAGCTCGCGCAAGCAGTCGTTCAACCTGCTGCGCTGGTTTTCGCTGATCAGCATGGCGGTGATTGGCACGGTGGCTGTGGCCCTCGGCGCGGTGTCGACGCGTTTTGTCATTGATGAAAGCGTGCAGCGCGATGCCTTGCTCACCGCGCAGTTCATTCAGGCGATCGCCTCGGCCGAGGTGCGCCATGTGTCGATTCCCAATGTGCGGACCATGGGCGAATTACTCGATCCGCGTCAGGACATGCACTTTCCCGACGTCAGTCCGCAAGCCCGGGCCGATGCAAGGGGCGAGTTTCTCGATCACATCGAACACTTGCCGGACGTGATTCTCGCCAATATTTATGCGCCCGACCGCCAGGTGATCTGGTCAACCAACCCCGCGCTCATTGGCACCAACATTCATGCCGATGAAGATCTCGATCGCGCCTTTAACGAAAAAATCCCGGTGTCCGCCAGTTATCACGACGTCGACAAGGCCCGCGAAGAACAGAAATTCATCACGCCGCCGGACTACATCTTCATCGAGAACTACATCCCGCTGTTCGACGCTGAGGGCAAAAACGTCACGGCGATGGTCGAGATCTACAAGGAACCCAAGGATCTGATCGCACGCATGGAGCGTGGGATGGTGCTGATCTGGCTGGCCACCGCGCTTGGCGGCGGACTGATCTATTTGGGCCTGTACTGGATCGTGCGGCGTGCGGCGATTCTGCTCGCCGCCCAGCAGAAACAACTTATCGCCAATGAAACCTTTGTCGCCTTGGGCGAGATGTCTTCCGCCGTGGCGCACAGTTTGCGCAATCCGCTGGCGACCATTCGTTCCAGCGCTGAACTGGCGCTGGAGTTCGACGCCGGCCCGGCAGAGAAGAACATCAAGGACATCATTGGCCAGGTCGATCGCATGTCGAAATGGGTACGCGAACTGCTGCAATCGCTGCGTCCGCTCAACGATGATCCGGAACCGGTGAATCTGGTGGCAGCGCTGCACGAAAGCCTTGTCGCGTTTGAACAGCAGATCGCCAGAGCCGGCGTGCAGGTGGTGTTTCATCCGCAGCACACACCCATGGTGCTCAGCCAGCCTGTGCAACTGACACAGATCCTCAACAGCCTGCTGGCCAATGCACTGGAGGCGATGGACAAGGGCGGCACGCTGACCGTCAGCCTGGAACCGAGCGAAGAGCGTGGCGTGTGCGTGGTGCTCAGCGACACGGGTAAAGGCATGAATGAGGAACAACGCACCATGGCCTTCCGGCCGTTTTTCACCACCAAGTCTGGCGGCCTCGGAGTCGGTCTGGTCCTGGTCAAGCGCATCATGGAGCGCTTCGGCGGCGGCGTGACCCTCGACAGCCGCGAAGGCGAGGGCACCACGGTGCGCCTGGCCTTCCAACTCGTCTCTTGATCCACAGTTTCCCCACCAATGGGTGTCAGGCCCCAGTCAACGGGAAAGCACAGCCTGGCCAATTGGCTGCAAACGCCGACGCTCGCTGCTCCATGAGGAACTGGCGGGAGAATTGCACAACCCCATTACCCTGCCTCGGTGGCAGCCTGTCGCGCATTCGCAGCAGCTCCGGTGAATGGTTTTCAGTAGCGGCAAACTAGCATCACTGAGCCGTGTGTCGCGGTCAGAGCGACCTACACTGAAGGCAGTCATCGACTCGATACAAAATCTCCAGGGCATTCCCATGCAGAGACTGGAAACACAAAAATCATCTGCGCCAACCTTGGCGGCTGCTGCCTGCAAGGGCTGGCGCGAGCAGTTCAATTTGCTGCGCTGGTTCTCGCTCGCGAGTTTTTTTATCATCGCCGCCGTGGCGTTGGGGCTGGGTTATATCTCCACACGCTTCGTGGTCACCGAAAGTGTCGAGCGCGATGCGCTGCTCACCGCGCAATTCGTTGAGGCCATCGGCGCGGCGGAAATGCGTCACGCGAAAATCAATCCGAACCGGACGATGGGCGAAATGCTCGACCCGCGCCAGGACAACCACTATCCCGATGTTGACCCGGCGTTACAGGCTTCGGCACGCACCGAGTTTCTCGATCACGTCGAACACTTGCCGGACATTTTGCTCGCGACCGTTTATGCGCTGGATCGCACGGTGATCTGGTCAACCAACGCTGAGCTTATCGGCGTGCACATCAAGGATGACGATGAGCTCGACGAGTCATTCGAGATGAAAGTGCCGGTGTCCTCCAGCTACCACAAGATCGACGATGAGAAACCCGAACAGCAAATGTTGCGCGAACCGAAATACCTGTTCATCGAGAACTACATCCCGATGTTCAACGCCGACAAAAGCAAAGTCGTCGCGATGGTTGAGGTCTACAAGGAGCCGGCGGATCTGGTCGATCGCATCGACCGTGGGTTCGCCTCGATCTGGGCGGCGACTTGCTTCGGCGGTGCGGCGATTTTTCTCGCGTTGTTCTGGATCGTCCGCCGCGCGGCGAAATTGCTGCAGAGCCAGCAGCAACAACTGATCAGCAACGAAACCTTTGTCGCCCTCGGCGAGATGTCCTCGGCGGTGGCGCACAGCCTGCGCAATCCACTGGCGAC
Organism: Pseudomonas sp. P108; assembly: GCF_032613195.1. Taxonomy (NCBI): domain Bacteria; kingdom Pseudomonadati; phylum Pseudomonadota; class Gammaproteobacteria; order Pseudomonadales; family Pseudomonadaceae; genus Pseudomonas; species Pseudomonas sp. P108. Next base: position 2,461,910 of record NZ_CP126691.1, read on the forward strand.
CATTCGTTCCAGCGCCGAACTGGCCCAGGAGGTGGCCAGCCCCGGCGCGCAGCGCAACATCGGCGACATCATCAGCCAGGTCGATCGCATGTCGCGCTGGGTGCGCGAATTGCTCGTGTCACTGCGGCCGATGAATGACGACGGCGAGGCGGTGGATCTGGTGTTGGCGGTTGAAGATACCTTTGGCGCATTTGATGCATTGATTAAACGCAGTGGCGTCGAAGTGCGATTCAGTCCGCAAAACTGTGCGCCGGTCGTCAGTCAAAAGGTGTTGCTCACGCAAATACTCAATAGCCTGTTTGCCAATGCCCTGGAAGCCATGCCCAAGGGCGGTGTGCTCAGCGTCGAATTCGAATCGCCGCAGCCGGACCGCGTGCGCATGACCCTGAGCGACACCGGCAAGGGCATGAGCGCGCAGCAGCAACTGTTGGTGTTCAAACCGTTTTTCACCACCAAACAGGGCGGCCTCGGGGTTGGCCTGGCGTTGGTCAAAAGAATCATGGAGCGTTTTCAGGGCTCGGTCGTTTTGACCAGCAAAGAGCAGGAGGGAACCCGCGTCAGTCTCAACTTCAAAGTGGCATCGGGAGGGGAATATGGAACACAGCATTCTGCTGGTCGAGGATGACGAACTGTTGGCCGAAAATATTCAGACCTACCTGGAGCGCAAAGACTTCGAGGTGACGGTCTGCCATTCGGCCGAAGACGCGCTGGGGCAACTGGAAACCTTCATGCCCGACATCGTGCTGACCGACAACTCGCTGCCGGTCATGAGCGGGCACGAGCTGATCCAGAAGCTGCGCATCAGCGCGCCGGATCTCAAAGTGATCATGATGACCGGCTACGGCAACGTCGAAGACGCCGTGGTGGCGATGAAGGAGGGTGCCTTTCATTACGTGACCAAGCCGGTCGCATTGCAGGAACTGAAACTGCTGCTCGACAAGGCCCTGGCCACTGAACGAATGGAGCGCACTCTGTCGTTCTATCAGGAGCGCGAGGCGCAGAAATCCGGGGCGCAGGCGCTGATTGGCGACTCGGCGCCGATGCAGTATTTGAAGAACACTATCGGCCAGTTGCTCGACGCCGAGCGACGCATGGCCAACACCGATCTGCCCCCGGTTCTGGTCGAAGGCGAGACCGGCACCGGCAAAGAGTTGGTGGCCCGGGCATTGCACTTCGACGGCCCGCGCAGCAAAGGCCCGTTTATTGAATTCAACTGTGCGTCGATCCCGTCGAATCTGGTGGAGTCGGAACTGTTCGGCCATGAGAAGGGCGCGTTTACCGATGCCAAGGACCGCCGGGTCGGGCTGGTGGAAGCGGCGGACGGCGGCACGCTGTTTCTCGATGAAATCGGTGAGATGGATCTGCTGTTGCAGGCGAAGATTTTGAAGTTGCTGGAGGATCGCACCATTCGCCGGGTCGGTTCGGTGAAGGAGCGTAAGGTCAATCTGCGGGTGATCAGCGCGACCAACTGCAACCTTGAGCAGATGGTTCAACAGGGCAAATTCCGCCGTGATCTGTTCTTCCGTCTGCGGATCATTTCGATCAAGGTGCCGCGTCTGTATGCACGGGGCGATGACATTCTGTTGCTGGCGCGGCACTTCCTCGCCAGTCACGGCAAACGCTATGGCAAACCGAATCTGCATTTCAGCCAGCAGGCCGAGGAGTTGCTGCTCAGTTACACCTGGCCGGGCAATGTGCGCGAATTGCGCAACATGCTTGAGCAAACGGTGTTGCTGGCGCCGAGCGACACAATTGCTGCGCATCAATTGAACGTGTGCATGAGCCTTTGTGACGAGTTGCCGCCGCAGCATCAGCATCAGCATCAACATCAACACCACGAACCTGTGTCGCCCTACGAACCGCGTCCGGCGAGCAATATGGAGTCGATGAACCTGCCGGAAGTCGAACGCGACATGGTGCGCAAGATGCTCGACAAGACCGACTGGAACGTCACCAAATCTGCACGCCTGCTGGGCCTGAGCCGCGACATGCTGCGCTACCGCATCGAAAAACTCGGCCTCGCCCGCCCGGATAAACGGCAGTGGTAGCCCAGGCACACCGCATTTCCCCTGTGGGAGCGAGCCTGCTCGCGAAGAGGCCATGTCAGCCGACATCAATGTTGACTGGTCCACCGCATTCGCGAGCAGGCTCGCTCCCACAGGGTTTTGTGGTGTCTGGTTAATACTTGGTCGTCAGAATCAATGCTGCTGCCGACTCAAACACTCCAGCACACAACCCGGATCCAGCACCTCGTCATTCACATAAATCCCGCGCTCGGCATCGTACGTGCGGATAAACACCCGCACCGTCGCATCCGCCACGGTCGGCAACTGCGAATCGGAGAATTCATGGTCACCCGGAAGCACCACAAAATCCCGCGGCGCCGTATCGTCGTAAGGCTTGGGCGGCGTGGAACTCAGTGAATACGGAGCCGGGTGGGCGAAGGGCTGGTTAGGCCCGTAATAATTGAAATTGCTGTCCAGCGCTTGCGCCTGTGTGGCAGCGAGCAGACAGCCGGTCAACAACAGCCGAGCGAGCATATGCATGGCGGCACCTGCGAGTGCGGTTTTCCCCAAGGCTATTAACTATAGCTGCCCGACATTCAAACAACCGGGTGATTGATCGCATGCCCCGGCTGTGCGTAAAGATCGATGCCGAGGGCATGCATAACTTTCAAAACCGTTTCGAAGCGAGGCTTTGCGCCGGGCGCGAACGCCTTGTACAGACTTTCGCGACCCATGCCAGAGGTTTTGGCTATCTGCGTCATCCCGCGCGCCTTGAGCACATAGCCGATTGCGCGAAGAAACTCTTCGTTATCCCCGTCTGCAAGAACCTGGGACAGGTATTCGCTGATGGCTTCGTCACTGTCCAGCAATGCTGCCACGTCGAAAATCGTTAACGTCTGGCTCATGGTTAAACCTCCTTAGCCATTTTTTGTGCGCGTCGGATGTCTGCGCTTTGTGAAGACTTGTCGCCTCCAGCCAATAGAACGATGACTGCACCGTTACGCATCGTGAAATACACCCGATAGCCTGCACCCACATCTACGCGCATTTCAGATACGCCATCACCCACCGATTTAACATCGCCGAGATTTCCCGTTGAGGCCCGATCAATGCGGCGGGCGATGGCCACCTTGGCCCGCAGGTCTCGAACCGATTGGTGCCAAGCCTGGAAGACGGCTGTTTGTCGAATAAGATAATTCATTGCTCGACTGTATCCAAGTAGATACAGATAGGCAGTCAGCCAAGTCTTCTAACAAACCTTGAAAAGTCGTCGGTACTTGTAGGCGAGAGTTTCCTCATTTGTAGGAGTTGCCGCAGGGTTTGGCTTACAAGTTTGCAACAACCGCAATTGCCGGGCTGATCTAGACTCGGATCCGCTCAATCACGAGCATCGTCCGGAGTGCGCCATGGAAGTGCCCAACAATAAAACCGCCATCGAGAGCAATCGACAGGCGTGGAACGATTCCGCCCGCCATCACCAGGATTCGCCTGATTGGCAGGCTTTACTCGGCGAAGTTGCGCAGGCGGATTTCTCATGCCTCGATGAGACCCTGAGCGGGTTGCTGGAGGTCGATGGTAAGGATGTGATTCAACTGGGTTGCAACAATGGCCGCGAGAGTCTGTCGCTGTTTGCGCTGGGTGCCAGAAGCGTGGTCGGTGTCGATCAGTCGGCGGCGTTTCTCGAACAAGCCCGCGAGCTGAACAAGCGTTCACCGCACAACGCTGAATTCATCGAAACCGATATCCATCATCTGCCGGCGTCTTTGCACAATCGCTTCGATGTGGCGCTGATCACCATTGGTGTTCTCAATTGGATGCCGGACATCGGCGAGTTCTTCCGCCACGTCGCGTCGACCCTGAAACCGGGTGGCAAACTGGTGATCTACGAAACCCATCCGTTCCTGGAGATGGTCGATCCCGACGCTGAGGATCCTTACCGCCTCGCCAGTTCGTATTTTCGCGCCGAGCCGTTTGTGCAGGAAGAGCCGATTGTGTATGTCGGCAAGGTTGAACAGCAGTCGGCGAAGTCGTATTGGTTTGTGCATACGCTGGGGGCGATTTTCAGTGGTGCCATCGGGGCAGGGCTGAACATTGCGCACTTCAGGGAGTATGCGCATTCGAATCGGGAAGAGGTGTATGACCAGTATTTGAATCGAGAGGCGCAGATGCCGATGTGTTTTACCCTGGTTGCCACCAAGGCCTGAATTCTTGATCGCGACAACCGGCCTCTTCGCGAGCAGGCTCGCTCCCACATTGGTTTTGTGTACTGCACAGATCCAGTGTGGGAGCGAGCCTGCTCGCGAAGGCGGCCTCGCCACCGCTACAAATCCTGAGATTGAATCAAGCCTGCGCCGCCACTGTCACTGCCGGTCTTTCCGGCTTGCGCAGTGCCTCCAGTCTCGAGTTGCTGTAGTTCGATTCGCGGAAGAAACGCCAGTGCCCGAACAGGTCGTAAACATGCGTGATATGCCCTTGTTCCTGATAGCCCAGGCGAATATGCATCTTCAGGGCCTGTACATTGGCGTTGTCGCAGATATCCACGACTTTTTTGAAGCCTCGGGCAGACATGACTTGCCAGAGTGCGGTCTGTGCATCGACGGTCAAGCTACTGCCGAAATAGTGCCGGGTAATTTCGGCACCGAACTGAAAGTATTCACCGGGCTTGACCGGGAACGTGCAGCGGTAGAAGTGGCGGTCGTAATAGTCGCGAGTGCTGGCCCAGACGAACCCGACGGTGTGATCGTCCTGGTCCAGGTACATGTGCCCCGTATGTCCTTCAGCGGCCAGTTCGGCCATGGTCTCCACGCGGTCACCAAAGTACTTGCCGAATGCCTTGGCGTTGTCCTCGGTGATGTCGACTCTGCGCAAACCTTCGCAGGGGCGCAGTTTGTTCGGGGCAATCGGCGTGACCAGGTCGCGCTCCATCCACAGCAGTTCACGGTGAGCGAACACGTAACGTTTCCACAGCGCGCCAAGGGTGCGGCGCAGGCCTTTTTGTTTGATGCGCAGAAGCAGATTTTCGATGACGCTCATGATGCCCTCCGAGGCGATAGCCCAGGTGTGTTGGATGGTGTTGCCGGTTGAATTTCGGATGTGTTCGCCGCTGTCGAGTTGCCGGCACGCGGTGCGCGCCATTTTTGCAGGGCCGGTTTGACGTGGTGCCAAAGGCGTAGCCCCAGGCCCAGTAGCAGACCGCTCGGGCGCCATGAGTAGAAACTCCAGCGCCAGTGTTCCAGTTGCCCGGTCATGCGTTCGTGCAGTTGATGGCTGGAATTTTCCAGGCTGACCCGCGACGCATCGATCCAGCGCCAGTGCTCATCCAGCCCCCAACGAATCCATTCCTCCAGCAATACCCGGCCACTACCGAGGTCGGCGTACTGCGGCAAAAACGCCAGGTTGTAATCGTAGAGCCGGCCCTGTTCGAGCAGACCGAGGCGATAGCTGATGCAGCGGCCGTTCAGCTCCAGCGTCACGACCCGCACCAGGCCTTGAGCGGCGAGGGCGGTGAAAGCGCTTTGCATCCACTGATGACTGCGTTCGGTGGCGAAAATCCCGACGCCCTCGTCACCTTTCCAACTGACCGACTCGACTTCCTGCAGCGCTTCCAAAATCGTAGGCATCGACAGCGCATCGGGGATGATTCGCCGCACTTGCGCACCGCATGCGGCAATCCGTTTGCGTGCCCGACGCAGCTTGTAGCGCGGGTCACCGGAGATCTCCTGATGATCGGCGTCGCTGATCAGATGCACCGGCACCCGGCAACTCAGGCGTCGTTCAGCCGTGGAACTGCGCGCCATCCATTCGGTGAGCGCACTTTCTTCACCGGCAGGTTCCGACAGTTCGTTGAGTTGCAGCAGCGCATGGGGCAGATGCTTACGGATCAGCACCAGCGCCTTGTGCATGTCTTCGCTGCCGAGCAACGACAGCAGGGCCAGGCGATCGGCCATTGGATAACCCAAGTGATGCAAAACGCGAAACGGTACGCCAGCGAAGCGTTCGCGGCTGGCCACCAGTGGCAGGCACAGCAGCAATTGCTCGGCTTCCCAGCCGAGCAGAATGTGCAGGCGCTGATCCTCGCCCAGGGCCTTCTCTGCCGCGCACAACCAGCCGAGGTTGTTGAACGGCGTGTGGTCGGCCACGCGCGGGCGCAGTGCTTCGTAGGCCGTCGCCGGGAAGTCGGCAGCGCACAGGGACGTGCGCCATTCGAATCGCATCACCATGGGTTCAGGCCGCCGTTGCTTTGACAGGTGGACGGGAAGTTTTACCCAGCGCCGCCAGACGCGAGCCGCTGTAGCGGGTTTCGCGATAGAAGCGCCAGCGGCCGAACAGCGTGTAGATATTCATGATCCGCTGTTGTTCGGTATAGCCCATGCGCAGGTGCAGCTTGAGCGCCGGGACGTTGCTCGAGTCACAGACATCGACCACTTTGCGGCAGCCTTTCAAGGCCATGGCTTCCCACAGGCGCAGTTGCAGATCTACCGACAATTCGGTGCCCCAATAGGCACGGGTCAGTTCGCCGCCGAACTCGAAAAATTCGCCGGGTTTAACCGGGAACCGGCAACGGTAGTAATGCCGATCGAAATAGTCGCGCGGCGTGCCCCAGATAAACGCCACGGCATCGCCTTTGTCGTCGACATGCATATGCCCGGTGTGACCGTCACTGGCCAAATCGGCCATGACTCCGACGCGGTTGCCGAAGTGGCGGGCAAAGGCGCTGACGTTGTTTGCGGTGATCTTCATCATGCGCAGTGGCGGGTAGGGTTTGAGGTTGTGCGGCGGCACGGGGCTGACCAGATCGCGCTCCATCCACAGCAGTTCCTGATGGGCAAAAATGTACATTCTGCGGATCTTCGCCAAGGTCGCTCGCAGGCCTTTACGACGGATATGTCCGCTGAGTCTTCGCAAAACATCCATGGTCTCTTCTCCTGTTGAAGGTCCCACGCACAGCAAGACGCTCGCGGGACAGAACATCGAAGGGCGGTTCATGAAGCGCTCCAGTTCAGGGCAAACAGGGTTTGCCCCGGTAATTCGAAACGAATGCGCCCGTTTTCGCAGGCAAACGGTATGTCGCGGCTGCGATTGTCAGCGCCGAAGAAACGCAAGGCGCTTTGGTTCAGCGGGCACTTGGCGCCGCTCAGATCAACGCGTTGCAGGCGCGTGCCTTTGTTCACCCCGAGCAGTGCGCGCTGCTCGTCGCCGGCCATCGCCAGGACATCCACCTCAAAAGCGTCGTTATCCAGTTGCAGGACTTGCGGCAGCCAATGCCGGGCGATGAATTGCTGGGCAAGGCCCACCGGTTTCAATTCAAAACGACCGTTGTCCAGCACCCGCACCATGCCCTTACCGTAGGGCGGTTCGTCGGCCGCCTGAAACCAGTTGAGCATGCTTAGCAGGCCGTCCTGAGAAGCATTGATCACCACCGAGGCCCACCACAGCGCGGTGTAATGGGTTTCCTGATCGTAGGGGCTCAGGGCTGAGCCACTGGACAGATTGGTCTGATCCAGCAGCAACGCTTTGCGTGGCTGACCGTTAGCGTCCAGCCCCACCAGGTCTGCTGCGCGGCGTACGCTGTCGCGGTAGACCCGGGTCGCCAGCAAGTCGCGAATCATCCATTCATGCCAGGCCAATGCATCGACCTGATCGGCGGATTCACTGAGTAGACGCCGCGCCCAATCGATGCCGCGCTTGTCCGCTGCGTTGCGGGCTAACGGCCCGTTGATAAAACGTGAGCTGGCCGGCATGGCGATGCGTACGCCGGCCTTGGCATTGGCCGGATCGCTGCGCACCTGGCGGGCCATGCTGACAAAAATCGCCCGATAATCTTCGTAGCTCGAATAGTTCAGGTTCGGCTCGTCGGCGAAACCGATGTAATGCGTGCCTTGACCCTCCAGGGCACGAGTGCCGGCGAGCCATGCCTCAAGGCCGTTGTTGCTTTGCACGTCGGCACGCAGATCGGCCCGACGCCCGGTGCCAGCGAGCAGGGTGATGTCCTGGCGGATGCCGAAGCGAGTCTGATAGAGCTGACGAACCGGGTCTGCGAAACGGGTATTTTTCGAAGTCACGTCAACGTAGCTGTAATAACTCGCCGCACTCGGTTTCAAGGCATCCAGTGCGGCATGACTGGCCGTGGGCGGCATGAGATTGGGCAGGGCAATGCCCAGATCGGGGGTGCGACCGATGACCTTATCGTGCAGGGTCAGGCGTACCTGGCCCGGCTCTTCACGCAAGGGCTGGAGCTGCTGCGGATTTTGCGCAAACAGATTGGCCGTGCCGTCGAGCCAGAATGCCGCTTTACCGCTGCCCTGCAGGCGCAAGCGCCAGACTTGGGGCTGGTCGCTGACCGGCAAGGCCACTTGGTCGAATTGCCAATAGGCGCGGTAAGGCTTGAGGGCCAACGACCGTTGTTGTCCATCGTCCATGCGCTCGGCTTGCAGCGCGCTGACCCCGCCATGGTATTTGCCGTTCAGCACCGCGTGTTCTCCCGGTGCCACTTGGAAAAACAGCTCATCGCCATTGCCGGTTTCGACACTGAAATGCACTTTGGCCGGGCTGAACAGCGCCACTGTTTTATCGTCATGCTCGACGCGATAACTGCGGAAGCTGTAGCCGGGAATCTCCAGCCGATAACTGGCAGCCCCGGGCAGCAACGGCCAGCTCTGCGAACCGCGAGTTTCGCTGGCTTTGATCAGCCGTTCACCCTGCAACTTGCCCTGACCGTCGAGCAGATAAATATGCTCTTCATTGGCCTCGGCCTGCCACGCCGGAACCCAGCGCACTGTCACGGTGTCCGGGCGATCTGCTTGCAGATACAAACTGCCGTCACGGATATCGCCCCACTGCATCGGCGCCGCGAAGGCGTTCAGCGTCAGGCCGAGTCCGAACAGCAGGGCCAGGCGTTTCATGCTGTCTTCCGACGTTGCAGCATCAACCACATCGGGCTGAGGTCGCTGGGCAGGATGATCAAGGTTTGCCAGAACGGCACGTTGCTCAAGCGGCAATAAAGCACCAGCATCGCCACCGTCACCGCCAGATAAGCGATTGATGACGCCGCCGCTGCACCGACAATGCCGAAGGCAGGAATCAACAGCAGATTCAGCGCCAGGTTGAGCAGCGCGCCGATGCCCATCAGCAACGACACCGTGCCGGGGCGATCCTTGCCAATCAGATCCAGGCGCAGAATGCTCGCATAGCACAGGCCCAGCAGACCGGGCAGCAAGGCGAGCAGCGCCGGATACGCCGGTTGATACGCCGCACCGAACAGGGTGACGATCAGCCATTCGCCGATCACTGCCATGGTCAGGCAGGCGCCGAGCATCACCGTGGCGGTCAGGCGCAGCGCCAACGGCGTGACCTTGTCCATGCCTTTGTCCTGTTGCAGCAGTCGCTTCATCAGCGGTGTGGTGACTGCCTCCGGAACGATCAGCAACAGTTCGGCGGCGGCGCTGGCCATGGCGTAGTGGCCGAGCGCGGTACTGCCGAGGAGGGCGCCGATGAACAAGTAGTCGGAGCGCAGAATGATCTGTTGAAACAGCAGGTCCGGATGGCTGCGCGCACTGAATCGCAGCAGTTCGTTCTGGCTCGCACGGTCCCATTGCAGTTGCAGCGGTTGTGCGCGTTTGAGCCACATCCAGCCGACCAGCACCACCAGGCTGATGCCGGCCAGCCAACTGATCAGCGCGGCTTCGAGTGCTGCCTCCTTCCACATCCAGAACAGCGCGACAAACAACAGCAGCGGCGCGAGGGATTCGATCAGACGCAGAACATTGAAGGCGACCACGCCGCCCGATGCGTTGTGCAAGGTCAGCAAGCCGCTTTTAAGCACGGTCAACGGCACCGCCAGCAGCAACAGCCACGCCAGCAGACCGAGCTGCATCGTCACATCGAGTTCGCTGCCGAACTCACGGGCCAGCGCGACCACCAGCAAGGTCAGCAGCCCGGCCAGAAGACAACCGAACACCAACACCTGAGCGAGCAACAAGCCCATCGGCCGCTGATTGGCCGCTTGATAACCGACTGCCGAATTCAAGCCGCCGCTGGTCGCCGCGCTGATCAGATCCGGCAAGGTGCTGAGCAGGGCGAACAAACCGCGTTCACTCGGGCCGAGAATCCGTGCCAGCAACACATTGCGCAGCAGGCGCAAGGCGATCATTGCCAGTTTGGTGCCCATGCTCAGGGCCAGATGCTTGAGGTAGCTGCCGCGACTCATGGCCGTGCCCCGCGATAAATGCGCCACGACAACAGCGCTGGATTGCACGCGATGCGCTGACTGATGCCGAAGCGCGGTAGGTTCAGCGGGTCGCCTTCGCCGCGATAAATGCCGGTGCCGGTGCCGAGGGCGAACGGATAATCGTGATTGGCGATCTGCTCGCGCACGCGTTCATCGTTGTCGCCGTTGGGGTAGCAATACACCGGCAGTGGGCGGTTGCAGCCGTTGTACAAGGCATCGCGGCTGCGGCTGATTTCTTCGTTCAGGCGCTGATCATCAAGGCCGGTGAGGATGGCGTGGCTGGCACCGTGCGGGCCAAAGCGCACCAGACCGGAAGCCTCCAGCGCGCGCACTTGATGCCAGTCCAGCGCTTGCGGCTGTGATTCGGCTGGGCACTCATCGGTGAGTTTTTCCAGTTTCTGCGGGTCAAGCGTCTTCAACCCTTGGAGGAAATGCAGCAGCGCCAGGCTGCGGCGGTCGACATCGATGTCATCGAGCAGTACCGGCAATGGGTGATGCATGAACTGCAGGCACTCGATCAAGTGCATCCGCGCTTTTTCCCCGTGGCTGCCCCACAGGGTTTCGCCAAGGCTTTCCCACCAGAAACGCTGACGGCTGCCGATGAAATCGGTGGAGAGGAAAATGCTCGCCGGCACCTGATGTTTCTGCAGCAGCGGGAAGGCGTTGACGGCGTTGTCGCGCCAGCCGTCATCAAAGGTCAGCGCCACCCGTGGGCGCTCGCTGCGCAGCGAATTGGGCTGGAGGATTTCCATCAGCGGCACGCAATCGAAATGCCGACGCAGCCACAGCAGTAAATGCTCGAAGGCCTTGGGCCCGACGCACAGTTCATTGCGGTGCGGGAGGTTGGCGGCACGGTCGTTGGCCAGCACCCGGTGCAGCATCAGAATGACCCCGGCACCGTGCAACTGGTTGCGGCCCACTGACGAGTTGAGATAGAGCCAGCCGCTGGTGCGTTTTAGCAGTTGTTTGATCGCCATGGCATGAGTCCTCTCAACGATTCTGGTCAGGATTCCACTGTGCGTAACGTTGCCCGCGCAAGAACTGCCACAGACCGACGCTCATGCCGGCCAGCGTCACCAGCAGGAACGCCGCGAGGCGGAACGGCTTCGGCAAACGGTGTTGCGAATCCAGCAGGCCGGCGATGGCCACCGCGTAACCGAGCAATTGCGCGACCAGGCTCAGGCGATAGAAACCGTGCTCGTTCCACAGCCAGAAATTGCTCAGCAGCAGCGGCAGCAAGAGAATCGGCGCGAGGCGGCGGATCAGTTTGTGGCTGATCAACGCGATGGAATAAAGGCCGTACTTGAACGGATTCAGCAGGGCGCTGCGTTGCGCCAGGCTCTGCAGGCCACCGACGGTGACCCGCTGGCGGCGGCGCCATTGCTTGCCCGCTTCGTCGACGCCCTGGTCGATCACTTGCGCCTGGGGTACGTAAACGATGCGTTTGTGCGCGACCGGCGCGCAGGTACTGATGAAGAAGTCGTCGTTGACCTCGGCCGGTACGTTCTGGAACAGCTCGCGGCGCAAGGCGAGCAGGGCGCCGTCGGCGGAGACCATGCAGCCGGTGCGATTCTCGACCCGGCGTAACCAGCCTTCGTAATGCCGATAGAGGCTGTCGCCAATACTCAGGCCACCACCGGTGACCGGGATCACCATATGCCCGGCGCAGGCACCGACCTGCGGATCGCTCAACGGCGCGAGCAAATGGCCGAGGGTGTCGCGCGACCATTGGTTGTCGGCGTCGGTGAACACCAGAATATCGCCGCTGCTCACGGCAACGCCGGCATTCAGTGTGGCGGCTTTGCCCTGGCGCGGCAGGTCGAGGACGGTGATGCGCGGATCGATCACTTTGTGCGCGCAGGCCACGGTGTCATCGCTCGAGCCGTCGCTGGCGAGAATGATCTGCAGCGTCGCCGGTTGATAATCCTGGGCCAGCAGGGTGCGCAACTTGTGCTCGATGTGTCGCGCCTCGTTGTGCGCGGCGATGACGATGCTGACGTTCAGCGGCGGCGCCGGCGCGTGCCGCCAGGCCGGGAACAGCGGCGCCAGCAAGGTCAGCAGCAGCGGATAGCCGATGTAGGCGTACGCCGGCAGCAGCAGGCACAGGCAAAAAATGAATTCAGCCACGGGCGGGCCTCCTGGCGTTCCAATGACACAGACTGAGAACAAGTGCCGCGCTGGGCAGGTGCAGGCGTAACCAGTGCAGACCCCACAGTTGCAAGGTGAGGCGAGCATTGTGGTGCTTGATACTCTGCCGCACGCTGAGCGTCAGACTCGGCAGCAGGGTCAGCACCAGCAGGATTATCGCGAGCTGCGCGAGGCCGGCGAGCAAGGCAACGATCAGTAGAAAATCCGTCATCCAGACCAGCAACGACAGCAGCGGAAAACGCAGCAGGCGCAGGCTCATGCCATGGGTGCGCAGCAACTGCAGGTGGCTGCCCTGGCGCCACAGCTCCTTGCCCATCCACTCGCGCCAGTTCATTTCGTAGCCCCAATGCAGGGCGATGCTGTTACTGGTCGACAGCAGCCGTGCGCCCTGTGTGCTCAGACGCAAGGTGTATTCCTTGTCTTCGCCGGTGCGCAGGGTTTCGTTGAATCCGCCGACGACGTCAAACCAGCGTTTGCGCATCAACAGGTTGGCGCTGGGCAGCCAGTCCACGGTGCGACTGGCGTGCGCTGATGGACGCAACATGCGCCGTTGCCAGGCGGTCGCGTACCACGGCGCGGCGGCGGGGGTGTGCAGATCCAAGCCAAAAATGTCGCCCTGATTCTGCGCTTCGAGAGCGAACAATTCGCTCAGCCAGTTTTCGGGCATTTCGATATCGGCATCAATGAACGCCAGCCATTCACCGCTGGCAACCGTAGCGCCACGATTGCGCAAGGCGCCGATCAGCAGGCCGGGCAGCACCAGCACCTGTGCACCGAATGCGCGGGCGATCTGTGGCCCGTCATCAGTGGAACCGTTGTCGACGACGATCAGCTCACAGTCGATGTCGGCGGCGTTCGCGGCTTTGCGAGCGGCCAGGAGGGTGCGGCCGATGTGCCGTGCCTCGTTGTACATCGGAATGACGATGCTGATCCGGCTCATGCCTTGGCCTCCGTCAGCGGCGCTTGCTCGGCTTTCAGGCGCAGCACCCAGGTCAGTGCAAGCATGATCCACAGGTATTTCAGGTTCGGCGCGCTGAGAAACATCAGAAACAACGTCAACGACAGAAAACTCATTCCAAGATGGGTGATCAGGTCGGCGTGCTGCCACTCGCGCCGTTGCAGCCATTCGCGTCGTGCGCGGATCAGGTTGTAGAAACCCTGCACGAGCATGCCGACAAACAGCAGGCCGGCGGGAATCCCCAATTCGCTGAAGATCTCCAGATAAGTGTTATGCGCCCGGCGATACAGGTCGCCGATCTTGCGGTTGGCCGAGAATGCCTTGGCATAACCGGTGGTCGCATAGTGCAACGGGAAGGTTCCGGGGCCCGAGCCGAGCAGCGGATGCTCGCGGATGATCTGGCTGCCGACGACAATGTACGAGGCGCGACGGCCGAGGGATTCATCCTGAGCCTTGGCCCCGGCGCTCAAGATACTCAGCGACTGGATGCGCGCCAGATAACCGGCAGGCATCGCATAAATCGCCAATGGCAGCACGATGGCGGCGCCGAGCATGGCGAATCCGAAATGCCGCGGACGGATACGGTTGAGGTGCTGGCGGTAATGCCAGACCCCGATCGCCAGACTCAAGGCCAGTACCACCAGGCCTGAGCGCGACTCCGTTTTGGTCATGCCGCCGAGCAGCAAAAGGCAGCAGCCCGCCCAGAACAAACGCTGCAGCAGATTCGGGCTGCGAATCACCAGCAGCAGGCCCAGCGGCACGGCGAAGGCGATCAGCAGAGCAAAGGCATTCGGGTCTTCGAGCAGGCCGGCGGCGCGGCCCTTGTCCTGAAATCGGCTGGAAAACATCGCCATCGCGCAGGTCGTGCTGACGCTGAGCGTGACCAGCCGGGCGAACAGATCGAGGTTCAGTTCGCGGCCGATCAACAAAGTGATCACGAACAGAATCAGGCCCACGCTCAGCTCACGCAGATGACTCTGTGACATGCCCATATTGTCGGTGGCGAGCAGGCTCAGCAGGTACAGCGCCATGAAACCGATCAGGTAGCGCCACAGATTGCTGCGCAGACGCTGCGATGGAATCTGATGCAATGCCAGTTGCAACGCCAGGATCAGCGCCAGCGAAGCACCGAGGAATTTGCTCCCGGAAAACGCGCTGTCCTTGAAGAACCCTTCAAACGGCACCAGCGCGGCAATACCCAGCAGGCCCCAGGCCGGTTTGCGGTAGAGCACCGTGAAACCCAGCAGCCCCAGCACTGCCCCCGGCGCCAGATACGGATAAGGACTGACCAGCAAAGCCATGCAGACCAGTGCCAGCAGGCTGACGATCGAGAGCGGGAAAATCATGCGCGTGCCTCCCGTGCCGTGTGGATGTACAGCTGCGACCAGCGTTCGGCCAAAGCCTTGAGGTCGTAGCGTTCCTGTTGTGTGCGTCTGGCGTTATCGCGCAGTTGGGCGGCCAGCTTCGGTTCGGCCAGCAACGTGTCGAGCTGGCGGGCGAGGGCGGCGGTATCGGTCGGTGCGGCGAGCAGGCCGTTGTGGCGGTCCTGCAATACATCGGGAATGCCACCGACCGCGAACGCCACCACTGGCACACCGGCCTGCATCGCTTCGAGCAGAATCATCGGCGTGCCCTCGGTGCGCGAGCTGATCACCAGCGCATCGAGTTGCTGCCACCAGCCTTGCATCGCCGTTTGATAGCCCGGCAAGCGAACCCGCTGTGGTAAACCGGCAGCGTCGATACGCGCCTGCAAGGCCTCACGTTCCGGACCGTCACCGAGCATCACGGCGTCCAGTTGCGGATGCTGGTGACACAACGCAATCAGCGCGTCGAGAAACAGATCCGGGCCTTTCTCGCTGCTCAACCGGCCGACGTAACCGACCAGCCAGCGCTGTCGTTCCAGCGCCGGCGGCAGCGCTGGCGCCGCTGGCAAACCGTTGGGAATCACCTGCAACTTCTCGGCACGGACGCCGGCCTGACGGTGCAGCACAGCGATGCTTTGCGCGACGCAGACCACTCGCTTCACCGAGGCCGTGCGGCACAGTTGCAGGCTTAGCCAGGTGTAGAACTTCTGCTTGCGACTGCGCGGGGTGAAACCGTGCTGAGTGATCACCAGCGGCAGGCGCAACAGAGCTGCGCCGACCCAGCCGAACACTAGCCCTTTGAAGTTGTGCGTGTTGAGCAACGGCTTGTCACCACGGCACTGATGCAAGTGCCACAGCAGTCCGCCGAGCCCGGCACAGGCGCGAGCGTCCACCCCGGCCTGGCGAAAGCGCTCGATCAGCTCTGGTGGCCCGTCGAGGAACAGCACCTGGTGCTGCCCCGGCGTCGCCAGGCAATGATCCAGCAACATCCGCTCGGCTCCGTAGAAGCCGCCGCTGCTGAGCAAGTGAATGATCGGCAGGGCGACGCACGGGGTGGACGCCGCGTTCAATTGCGCACCCAGTGAACCAGGCTCGGCACGGTCCAGTTCTTGTGCGGATTGCCCGGCTGCGACGTTTCTTCGTTGAGCACCAATAGCACCGGCAGGCCCAGTTCATGGCTGATTTGCGCCGGATGCTTGAAGCGGTGATCGAAGAACTCACGTACATAGACGAAGGCAATGGCCAGCAGCAGTCCGGTGAGCAGGCCGAATGGGATGATCAGCATCGGTTTCGGAAACGCCGCCTCGGTCGGTTCATACGGCGGACTCAAGACACGGGCGTTGGACAAGTCGTTATCCAGCGCGCGCGTCGTGCTGCTTTCGGCAAAGCGTTGCGCATAGGTTGAGAACGCTGCGTGCAATGCGCCGATCTCGGTGTCCATCTGGCGCAGCTTGCTTTGGGTCTGCTGCAATTGATGGATGCGATTCTTGAACTCGGCAATGCGCGCGGTTTTCTGCTCGATGACCTGGCTGACCACCGACAGGTCGATCGTGCGTTCCTGGATGCGGTTGTTGACCACTTTGAGGAATTGTTGGCGTGTGCGGGCAATTTGCTCGCGGGCCAGCAACATCGGTTCGCTGCTGGGCTGAAATATCGCCAGGTCGTTCATATAGCGGCTGACCTGAGTGGTCAGCGCCTCGCCCATCTGCCTGATCTCGCGGTCTTCGAACGCGATGTTGTCGACCGTCGTCGTGAAGGTGAACGGAAAGGTGTAGTCATTGAGTTTGTTGGTGTTGGCGGTGGCCAGGCTGGTTTTCAGGTAATCGAGCCAGCGTTGGCTTTGCAGCAAGCGATCGCGATACAGGTTGAGTGCCTGCTCTTCGGTGTTGATCGCGTTGAGGCGAAAGGTGATTTCCTCTTTCGGATCGGACGAACCGACGCTTTCCAACAGGCTCAACCGTGCGCCTTCCAGACCGTCGAGGCGGACCTGATACTGATGCTTCTTGGTCTCGTAGAACGATTGCGGCAGCTCGATCGATTGCAAGGCCTGGCGATCGACCAGATAGTTGCGCAACAGCGTGGCAACGAACGTCGTGCCTTGGGCAGGATCAGGGAAGCTGTAGACGATCGAGATGACATTGGAACCCGGCAGGGTTTCGATCTTCAGATTGTCGATGGCTTCCTGGGTCAAGCCATCCAGCACCGTGTCGCGCACCGGATCGGTTTCCATGCTCAGTGCATCACGCAGCGGATTGATCACGTATTCGCGCAGCGGCGTGCTGACGTAACGCTTGAACGGTTCGGCCAGCTTGCTGAGCATCCCCGGCGGCGGGTTGTACTGACCCTGGTCGCGCAGTTCGCTGATGGTCTGACGAATCAGCGCCGGCGAACGGAGGATATTGCTTTCGGTTTCCATGTCCGCCAGCGATGGCGGAATGAAAGTGGCGTTGTCCTGGGTCAGCGAGGTGGTCGCATCGCCCTGGGAGAGTTTTTTCGACTGCACGATCACCTGCGCGGTGATATCGAAGCTCTGTTTGAGCAACAGCGGCAGCAACAGCGCGATCACTGCAAAGATCAGGAAGATGCGCTTCACCAGTTGCTTGTTGGCGAAGAAAATCCTGAAGAACTCGTGCAGGTAATTTTCTTTTGGGTTCATGTCGTTCACCTGAGAGTCAGTTGTCACTGCCTTTGTTGTCGACGCGGTAGCCGAAGCTGAACCCCACGCCCTGGAACAGCACCACATCGGCCAGTTGGCGGGCGAGTTCGCCGGCGCTGGCCAGTTTGGTTTTCGGTACGTAGAGCATGTCGTCCGGTTGCAGGTAGGCGATCTGTGGCGCATCGCCCGACAGCGCTTTCTCGACGTCGTAGTTCATGGCCTGAACCTGATTGCCGTTGCGCCGCATGATCACTACCGAATCGAGACGCGCCTTGACATTGGTACCGCGCGCCAGAGTCAGCGCCTCAAGCACCGACACCGGCCGGCGGATCGGGTACGAGCCCGGTTGAGCGACTTCGCCGAGCACGTAGATCTCGTTGCCAGCGGTGGATTTCAGCAGCACATCCACCGTCATCCGTCCTGGCAGTTGCGCGTACTTGCTGTTGAGGAAGGTTTCCAGTTGATTGACGGTCATGCCTTGCAGCGGCACGGCGCCGATTTCCGGAAAACTCGCATAGCCATCGGTGCCGACGGTGATTTCGCGGCTCATGCCGGTGGCCGGGTGGTTCAGCGCGCTTTTAAGGTTTTGCTCGTTGCTCAGCGGGCTCAGAATCTGCACCGAGAGCTGATTGCGGTTGGGCTGGAACAGCTGCTTGCGTTGATAGGCGCGCTGGATTTCCTGCCGCGCCTCGTCGCTGGTCAGTCCGGCAATTTTCACCGAGGTGTTGGCGCCCGGCAGTTCGATGGTGCCGTCAGGCAGCACCAGTTGCGTGCCGTTGAGCTGACTGGCGGCGGTGAAGTTCAGGCCGATCTGGTCACCCGACTGCACGCGGTAAGCGTCCGAGCCGCTGGTACTGATGTGGAAAATCACATCCAGCACGTCTTTCGGGCGCAGGGTCTGCTCGACCCTCGGCATGTCGGTGGCTTGCGCATTGGCCGGTGTGGCGGTGAGGATATTCACCGGCATGTTGCGGGTGTCGGAATTGCTGGAGCAGCCTGCAAGCGGCAGCAACAGCAGGACAAGCATTTTGGCGTTCATGGCGTCATCCTTTGCGTTTGCTTACAGGTTTTTGTAAAGCCATTTGGGCATGTAGTACTTGCGCCGGTTGAACACGCTACCGACCACTTTTGCCCCGGCCTGAGTCAGGCGTTGCACGGCGGCTTGCGCGACTTCCCTGCGGGTGTCTTCGGCGCGTACGACAAGCACCACGCCATCGACTTGCGTGCTGATCACCAGCGTGTCGGCGTCGGAGTACACCGCGTCGCCATCGATCACCACAAAGCGGTACTGGCTGCCCAATTGATCAAGCAACGGGCTCAGCCGCTCGGCGGTCAGGTGTTCCAGGGTGCGGATCGGCCGGCCGTTGGGCAGCACGTGGAACGGCAGGCTTGAGACCTGCACTACGCAGTCCTGCAACAGCGGCGGTTTGTCGGGGTTGAACAGCAAGTCGCGCAGACCGCGCTCCTTGCTCAGGTTCAACTGCTGGGTGAGATTGCTCGCCGACTGACTGGCATCGACCAGCAGCACTTGGCCGCTGCTCATTTGCGCCAGTTGGCTGGCCAGCGCCAGCGCACTGGTGGTGGTGCCTGAGCCGGGGTTGGCGGCGGTCAGGAACAGGATCCGCAGATCGAGATCCAGCACGGTCGAGGTCAGGTTCGATTCGCTGGGGGTGGCGATGCTCAGGCTTTTGTTGGTTGAACCGTCCATTAGCTTGCTCCGTGGCCGCTGAATACTTTGAAGGGGGTTTTCAACAGAATCTTCAGATCAAGCAGAAGGCTCTGCTCGGCGATGTAGCTGAGGTCCAACTCAACGCGCTGGTCGAAGTCGATATTGCTGCGTCCGGAGATCTGCCACAGGCCGGTCATGCCGGGGTAGATCGCCAGACGCGCGAGGTGATTGTCCTTGTAGCGGTAGGCGTTGAACGAGGTCGGACGCGGGCCGACCAGGCGCATGTCGCCGGTCACTACATTGATCAGGTTGGGCAGTTCATCAAGGCTGGTGCGCCGCAGGAAACCGCCGATGCGGGTGATGCGCGGGTCGTGGTCGATCTTGAAATCGATCGCGTCGGCACCGTGTTTGTTGAGGTGGCGCAGCGATTCTTTCAAGTCTTCGGCGTTGGCGACCATGGTGCGGAATTTGTACATGCCGAATTTGCGCCCGCGATAACCGGTGCGTTTCTGCACGAACATCACCGGACCTGGGCTGCTGAACTTGATGACCAGCGCCAGACCCAGCAACAGCGGGGAAATCAGCACCAGGATCAGCAGCGCCCCAAGGCAGGCGACCACGCGATTGGTGCGTGACAGTTGCCATGGCCGACCGCCGTCGCGGCCGGTGAACCAGCCGCGACCCTGGCGATGAATCGCCGCGTCGAGACGCATTCGGTGCTCGGGATCCACGCGCTTGTCGCGGCGCATTTCTAGGATCGGTACACCTTTCTCATGTCCAGTCATGGAGTCCTCCACATGAATTCAGCCGCGAACGGCGCGTGGGCGATAGGCAGTGGGGTAGTAGTCGCGGAACCAGGCGATAAAGCGCCCGAGTCCCTCATCCAGCTCTATCCGGGGCTGAAATCCGGTAGCCTGGGCCAGATCGCTGGCCTCGGCGCAAGTGTTGAGCACGTCGCCCGGTTGCAGCGGCAGCAACTCGACAATGGCGGTCTGACCGAGGTGCTTTTCCAGCAGCGCCAGATAGGTTTTCAGCTCGATCGGGTGCTGCCCGCCGATGTTGAACAAGCGCCACGGCGCCATGCTGCTGGCCGGGTCGGGCTGCTCGCGATCCCACTGCGGATTGACCTGCGGTGGCTGCTCGATAAGGCGGGCGATGCTTTCGATGATGTCGTCGATGTAGGTGAAGTCGCGCTGGTGCTCGCCGTAGTTGAACAGCTTCAGCGGCGTGCCTTCGCTGATCGCCCGGGCGAACTGGATCGGCGACATGTCTGGCCGGCCCCACGGCCCGTATACGGTGAAAAAGCGCAGGCCAGTGCAGGGAATGCCGAACAGATGGCTGTAACTGTGCGCCATCAGCTCGTTGGCTTTTTTAGTGGCGGCGTACAGCGACAGCGGGTGATTAACGCCGTCCTGCACCGAGTACGGCGTGTGCTGGTTGGCGCCGTACACCGAACTCGACGAGGCGTAGATCAGATGCTCGACCGGGTGATGCCGGCAGCTCTCCAGAATGTTGAGGAAACCGTTGAGGTTGCTGTCCAGATACGCCCGTGGATTCTCCAGCGAGTAACGCACCCCGGCCTGCGCCGCCAGGTGAATCACCACTTGCGGACGTTCGCGGACAAACAGTGCTTCGATGGCCGAGGCATCGGCCAGGTCAACCGTCGCGAGCTGGAAATCGCCGGCCTGCTCGCGTACCCACTGCACGCGGTCGTGCTTGAGTTGCGGGTCGTAGTAGCCGTTGAAATTGTCCAGACCGACCACCGCGTGCCCGTCGTGCAGCAACCGCAACACGCAATGGGCACCAATGAAACCGGCCGCACCGGTGACCAGCACCTTCATGGCCGCAGTCCTTCAGGGGCAATGTGGCGCAGACCGATGCCGCTGTAATGCAGGCCGGCGGCTGCCACTTGTTCCGGGTTGTACAGGTTGCGACCGTCGATGATGACCTTTGAACGCAGTTTTTCGGCGAGCAGTTCGAAATCGACCACGCGGAAGTTTTTCCACTCGGTGCAGATCACCAGTGCATCAGCGTCTTCGAGGGTGTCGTCACGGGTGGCGCACAGGTGCAGGTCGTTGCGATAACCGTAAATGCGCCGGCATTCGGACATCGCTTCCGGGTCGTAAGCCTGCACGCTGGCACCCTCGGCCCACAGCGCATCCATCAGATAACGGCTCGGGGCTTCGCGCATGTCATCGGTGTTCGGTTTGAACGCCAGGCCCCAGATCGCGATGGACTTGCCGGCCAGCCCTTGCGGGAACTGTGTTTTGAGTTTGCTGAACAGGATATGCCGCTGCAGGTCGTTGACGTCGGTGACGCTGCGCAGCAGTTTCAGCGGCATGCCGTTGTGTTCGGCGGTGTGCAGCAGGGCGCGCAGGTCCTTGGGAAAGCATGAGCCACCGAAGCCGCAGCCCGGATAGATGAAGTGGTAACCGATGCGCGGATCAGAGCCGATGCCTTTGCGCACCGCTTCGATGTCGGCGCCAAGCAGTTCGGTGAGGTTGGCCAACTCGTTCATGAAGCTGATGCGCGTCGCGAGCATGGCGTTGGCCGCGTACTTGGTCAGCTCGGCGCTGCGGTTGTCCATGAACATCAGTTTTTCGTGGTTGCGGCAAAAGGGTGCGTACAGCTCGCTCATCTGCTCGCGGGCTGCGTCGTCGCCGGTGCCGACGATGATCCGGTCCGGGCGCATACAGTCGGCGAGGGCGCTGCCTTCCTTGAGGAATTCCGGGTTGGACACCACCCGCACTTGCAGATCAGTCTTGCGGCGACGCAGCAATTCGCTGTTGGCGGCGGCGAGTACTTGATCCGCCGTGCCGACCGGCACCGTCGATTTGATGATCAATGTGCGATCAGCCTCCATGTGCGAGGCGATTTGCCGGGCGACGTTGAGCACGTGGCTGAGGTCGGCAGAGCCATCCTCATCGGCCGGGGTGCCGACGGCGATGAAGATCAGCTCGGCATGCTCGACCGCGTCACTGGCCTGGGTGCTGAACAACAGCCGGCCGGCCTTGATGTTTTCCTCGAGCGTGCTCGATAAACCTGGCTCGCTAATGGGCGGTACTGCTTGTTGCAGTTGTTTAATTTTGTTTGGGTCAATGTCCACGCATAAAACCCGATGACCGACATCTGCAAGTGCGGCGGCTTGTATAAGTCCGACATAGCCAGTGCCAAATACGCTCACGTCCATCTGCGCACCTCAATAACACCAAAAAGTTAACTACGGAATGAGATAGTTAAAGGGGTATAGCGCAGCGTTTGAAAAGCGTGTCAGCAAAATGACATGTTGCATCGGTATAACACTTGAGCATTTTTTGGCGATTGGCCATCAAGTCATTGCTGCGATTGAATTTGTTGCTTTTGTGCAGATTTGTTCAGATTTCAAATATGCGATAAACGGTCGAAAGCCGCTAATTTAAAGGCTTGTGGCGTCGTCGATGTGTCAGATTTGAGTCACCGGTTTTTTGACGCTCTCCCTGATAAAACAGTCAATTCTTGCGCTTTGATGGCCGGGTGCTAGTGTCAGGTTCTGACTGACAAACCTTTGACTCCCTGCCGTTTTGCCCGATCGGTATCGCCATGTTCAGATATGCCAAAGAATTGTTCTTAATTGTTTATTTGTTGATGTATTCCGAATATTACATTGATCGGTTAAATGCTATCGGCCTCGGTTTTGCTGTACTTCTTTTTGGCGCGATGTTTTTGGCGCTTACTTTTGCGTTATATCTAACGGCGTATATAAGGCAGACTCTCATTCGCCACGTGTTCGCATTGGCAATGTTTGTTTCGGCAGTGTTTTTCGATGTCTATACCCGGGTCACGGCGGATTACCTGACCTACAGCGGTTTTGTCTCATTGGTTTACTCCGGCGGTTTCATCCAGGAAGCGGCGTACCAGTACCGGGACGCGCTCCTGCGTGGCGTGCTCAGCGGTTTGCTGTTGCTGTTCGGCATCGGCCTGAAACCCCGCCATGGGCTGGCGATTCCCAACGCGTTACGTGTGGCGGCGCCGGTGTGCGGCGTGTTGCTGCTCAGTGCGGTGCTGTTCTTGCGTGCGGGAGAGGGCGCCCGTGGCTTACCGATCATGTACACGCCGCTGGCCTATCTGAATCTGTTTGCCTACGAAGCGCTGCATAACACGGTCGGCCCGCGCGAACCGGTGACACTGGCGCGCACCTCGCAAGCCGTCGGCCATGACATCGTGCTGATCATCGACGAAAGCATCTCCGGCAATTACCTGGACATCAACGCGCCGTTCGGCGTGCACAGCAACCTCAAACAGGCGCGTCCCGGCGTCGATATCTTCAATTACGGCTACGCCGCGTCCATCGCCAATTGCAGCGCCGACACCAACGTGACCCTGCGCTACGGCGGTACCCGCGCCGATTACATGCGCATCAACACAACGTTGCCATCGATCTGGCAGTACGCCAAAAAGGCCGGGCTGCGCACCGTCTACATCGACGCCCAGCGCACCGCCGGCAATCTGCAGAATCTGATGACCGATACCGAAAAGAAGGACATCGACCAGTTCGTGCAATTCGACCAGACCAGCGTGCGCGATCGCGACATGGCGGCAGCGGCGAAGCTCATCGAATTGCTCAACGATGACACGCCGGAGCTGGTGGTGATCAACAAGGTCGGCGCGCACTTCCCGGTGCACGACAAATATCCCGATGCGTTCATGGCCTACCGCCCGACCTTGCCGCGCGGGCAGTTCACCGAGGTAGCGGATACCGGCGAGCGCAACGGTTTCAATGGTCAGCCGGATGACTGGGTGCTGTACCGCAATGCCTACAAGAACACTGTGTTGTGGAACGTCGGCGAGTTCTTTGCGCGGGTGTTCGCCCAGGGCAATCTGAACAATGCGCTGCTGATCTATACCTCTGATCATGGCCAGGATTTGCATGAGCGCGGTAATCCGGGCTTGAACACTCACTGCGGTGGCGATCCAGTGGAGGAGGAAGGATTGGTGCCGCTGGTGGTGATTCAGGGCAGCGATCTGAAAACGCTGGACTGGTCGGCACAACTGGCGGCGAACAAGGATCGTTCCAGTCACTACAACATCTTCCCGACGCTGTTGCAGTTGATGGGCTACGACCTGGCGGGGATCGAGGCGGTTTATGGCAAACCACTGAGTGTCGCGACGGCGGATGAATTCACCTTCAACTATCGCTTCAACGCGCGGTTGGGGGCCAAGCCTGAGTGGAAGCACATTGATCTGGGCAGCATTGTCACGCCGACGCAGGCGCCGGCGAGTGTGGCAGTCGGGCAGTAAGTTTTGAGATGGCTGGGCTGACGCTTTCGCGAGCAGGCTCGCTCCCACATTTGAAATGCGATCAACCTGTGGGAGCGAGCCTGCTCGCGAAGGGGCCGGTCAATTCAACGCTGAATTCAAGTCTGTCATCGCCATCCGCTATCCTTGCCCCACACTGACCGATCAGGTGGCGGCATGCTTCGTGTTGAAAACGTCTTCAAAAGCTATCTCACCCCGCAAGGCCCATTGCCGGTGCTGCAAGGCATCGACCTGACGCTCGAATCCGGCGGCAGCCTGGCGCTGATGGGCGAATCCGGCAGTGGCAAAAGCACGTTGCTGCACCTGGTGGCCGGCCTCGACAAAGTCGACAGCGGCAGCATTCGCAGTGGCGAGCATCGGCTGGAGGCGATGAACGAGGCGCAACTGGCGAATTGGCGGCGCACAGAAATCGGTCTGGTGTTCCAGCAGTTCAACCTGATCGGCAGTCTGCGCGTCGAAGACAATCTTGCGTTTCAGGCGCGTCTTGCCGGGCGGCATGAGCCGCGTTGGCAGGCGCATCTGGTGCAGCGTCTGGGGCTCGGCGATTTGCTCAAGCGTTATCCCGAGCAACTTTCCGGTGGTCAGCAGCAGCGTGTTGCGTTGGGCCGGGCATTGGCCTCGCAGCCGAAATTGCTGCTCGCCGATGAGCCCACCGGCAGCCTCGATGAAGCCACCAGCGATGAAGTGCTGCGGCTGTTGCTGGAGTTGCTCGATGACACCCCGACCACCTTGTTGATGGTCACCCACAGCCAACGGGTTGCGGCGCGATTGGCGCAGCGAGTGGTGTTGTCCAACGGACGGCTGACGTGAACGTTTTCCGTCAGACCCTGCGCGCACTGCTCAGCCATTGGCGGCGCCATCCGGTGCAGTTTTTCAGTGTGCTGACCGGGCTGTGGCTGGCGACCAGTCTGCTCACCGGCGTCGAAGCGTTGAACAGTCAGGCGCGCGACAGTTACGCGCGGGCCAGCCAATTGATCGGCGGCGAACCGCAGGCCAGTCTCAGCACGCCAAACGGTGCGACTTTTGCGCAGCAATGGTTCGTTGATCTGCGCCGACAGGGCTGGCCGGTGTCGCCGCTGTTGCAGGGCCGGTTGCAGCTCAAGGGCATTGAGAATCAGCGGCTGCAATTGATGGGTATCGAACCGGTGTCGCTGCCGGCCGATTCGGCGGTGGCCGGGCAGGCGCTGCCGATCGAGCGCGTTGTCGAGTTTTTCACGCCGCCGGGCAGCACGTGGATTTCTCCGGAAACTTTGCAAGCGCTGGATCTGCGCGAAGGTGACACGCCGCAAACGGCTAATGGTCTGCGATTGCCGCCGTTGCTCGCGCAAAAGGACATGGCGCCCGGCCTGTTGCTGGTGGACATCGGCGTCGCGCAAACCCTGCTGGAACAACCCGGACAATTGTCGCGGCTGTTGCTGCCCAAGGATTTTCACGCCGAGTTGCCCGCCGCGTTCAAGGGTCAGTTGCAGCTCAAAAGCAGCGGCGAGGAAAACAATCTGGCGCGGTTGACCGAGAGCTTCCACCTCAATCTCGATGCCTTGGGTTTTTTGTCATTCGTGGTTGGCCTGTTCATCGTCCACGCCGCTATCGGGCTGGCGCTTGAGCAACGGCGCGGTCTGCTGCGTACGCTGCGCGCCTGCGGCGTCAGCGCGCAAATGTTGATTTTCTGCTTGATCGTTGAGCTGGGTGTACTGGCACTGATCGGTGGACTGTTCGGTGTGATCAGCGGCTATTGGTTGGCCAGTGTCTTGCTGCCGGATGTCGCCGCCAGCCTGCGCGGATTGTATGGCGCGGAAGTGGCGGGACAGTTGCGCCTCAGTCCTTGGTGGTGGTTCAGCGGCATCGGTTTGAGCCTGCTCGGCGCTTTGCTCGCCGGGGCCAATAGTCTGTTGCGTGCCGCACGCTTGCCGTTGTTGGCGGTGGCCGATCCGCAAGCTTGGCATCAGCAATATGCGCGCTGGTTGCGCCGTCAGGGTTGGCTGGCGGCGCTGCTGGGTTTGCTTGCCTTGGTGGCATTGATCTGGGGCGACAGCCTGGCCAGTGGTTTTGTCCTGATGGCCGGATTGCTGATCGGCGCCGCATTGGCGCTGCCGGTGTTGCTCAGCGCGCTGTTGAATCAGTTGCTCGGGCGCAGTCGCTCGGTGCTGGGTCAGTGGTTTCTCGCCGATTGCCGCCAGCAACTGCCGGCACTGAGTCTGGCGTTGATGGCATTGCTTTTGGCGCTCGCCGCCAACATCGGTGCGGGCAGCATGACCTCCGGTTTTCGCCAGACCTTCAACGACTTGCTGGAACAACGCCTGAGTGCCGAGTTGTATATCAACCCGAGCAATCCGGCACAGTCGCGGGAAATGTACAGTTGGCTCAAACAGCAGCCGAATATTGCGGCAGTGCTGCCCAACTGGCAGGTCGCGGTGACGTTGCAAGGCTGGCCGGCGGAGGTGTTCGGCATTATCGATCACGCGTATTACCGCCAGCACTGGCCGTTACTCGATGTCAGTGGCAGCGACCCGTGGGCGCATCTGGCTACCGACGATGCGGTGATGCTCAGCGAACAACTGGCGCGTCGGCTGAAGGTGCGGGCGGGTGATCGACTGACGATTCCTGCGCCGAATGGTGCGTGGTCGCCGCGCATCGTTGGCGTCTACGCCGACTATGGCAATCCCAAGGGGCACTTGCTGGTCAACATCAACCACCTGCTACGCGGCTGGCCGCAGTTGACGCCGAACCGTTTCAATCTGCGCATCGAACCGCAGAACATTCCGGCGTTGTTGAATAGCTTGCAGGCGCGCTTTCAACTCGATGACAGCCGCATCGTCGATCAGGCGCGGCTCAAGGGCTGGTCGGTGCAGGTTTTCGAACGGACCTTTGCGGCGACGGCGGCTTTGAACAGTTTGACCCTGGCGGTGGCGGGTGTGGCGCTGTTCATCAGCCTGCTGACCCAGAGTCAAAGTCGCCTCGGCCAACTTGCACCGCTATGGGCGTTGGGCGTGACGCGACGGCAGCTGATGCTGCTCAATCTCGGGCAGACCTGGCTGCTGGCGGTACTGACGCTGGTGCTGGCGTTGCCGCTGGGGATCGCGCTGGCGTGGTGTCTGGACGTGGTGATCAACGTGCAAGCGTTTGGCTGGCGGCTGCCGTTGCGGGTGTTTCCGTGGCAATTGCTGCAGTTGATGGGGTGGGCGTTGCTGGCGACGTTGCTGGCGTCGGCATGGCCGCTGTACTCGCTGTACCGCACGCAACCGGCTGATCTGCTGAGGACGTTTGCCCATGAGGATTAACCTCGTTGTGCTGATGGTTTTGTTGCTGCTCGGTGGTTGCGATCAATCAGCGCCGGAGCAGAAGGGTTTTGCCGGGATGGGCGATCAGGCGTTGGCGTTTACGCCGGTGGTGCCGGGTCGGGTGTTCAGTTTTCCGGCGGATCATGGCGCGCATGAGGGGTTTCGCATCGAGTGGTGGTACGTCACCGCCAATCTCAAGGATCAGCAGGGCAATGAATTCGGCGTGCAGTGGACGCTGTTTCGCAGTGCGCTGAAACCGCTGGCGGAGCAGGCCGGGTGGGGTAATCAGACGGTCTGGCTGGGGCACGCGGCGGTGACTTCGAGCACGGTGCATCACGCCGCCGAACGTTACGCCCGAGGTGGAGTAGGGCAGGCGGGTGTGCAACTGGCGCCGTTCGAGGCGTGGATCGATGATTGGCGGTTCGCCAGTCAGGCGCAGGATCCGCTGAGCGACCTGCAACTCAGCGCGCGCGACAAGGATTTCGCCTATCAACTGCACCTAACGTCCAGTCGTCCGTTGGTGTTGCAGGGCGACAAGGGCTTCAGTCAGAAATCCGAAGAAGGTCAGGCGTCGTATTACTACAGCCAGCCGTTTTTTCAGGCCAGCGGCACGTTGCAGATCGACGGCCAGAGCTACACCGTCAGCGGCCCGGCGTGGCTTGATCGCGAATGGAGCAGCCAGCCGCTGACCGCCAATCAAACCGGTTGGGACTGGTTCTCTCTGCACCTGGACAGCGGCGAACACGTGATGCTCTACCGCATGCGCCAGAAGGACGGCGCGCCGTATCTCACTGGCACCTGGATCGCTGCCGACGGCCAGACGCAAACCCTGCGCAGTTCGCAGATCCGGCTCACCCCGCAAGACACCGCCAACGTCGCCGGCCGGGCGATGCCGGTGAAATGGTCGATCAGCATTCCCGATAAACACCTCGACATCACCCTCGACGCGCTCAACCCCAATGCCTGGATGAACCTGCGCATTCCGTATTGGGAAGGCCCGGTGCGCATCCGCGGCAGCCATCCCGGCCAGGGCTATCTGGAAATGACCGGCTACTGACAGCGCCTCGTAGAAACTGCGAGTTGTAACGGGCGCAGAATCCGGATCTGACCGAGATCAAAATGTGGGAGCGAGCCTGCTCGCGAAAGCGCCCGCCCAGACACCACAGAGAAATTGGCCGGAACTCCGCTACTTCTCAACCCCTCTACCAAATATCTCTCACACCTTTGCGAAACGCCGTCGAGGACTCCCCCATGAGCGACGACCAGCAACCTCCAGACCTGAATTCCTGGCAACGCCTGTTCGACGACGAAACCTACTGGCAGCAATCCCCCGACGCGCACTATTTTGACTTGCAACGCATCGCCGACGACCTGCTCGGCCAAGGCGCCATCGACCTTGAACAATGGCAGATCCTGCGTGCCAAGGCCGACGACCTGCACAAGGATTCACCCGCGATCAACGTCGCCCGTGAACTCGACGACCCCGAAGCCTGAGGACACCCCCATGAAACCGATCACCCAAGGCGAACACCCCGACGAACCCCGTCCACCGGGCGAAACCGAACGCGACAACGACGCCCTGCGGCCCACCGACCCGAAACAGCGTGAAAACAGCGGCAAAGGCACGCCCAGCGGCGAATCCACCGCGCAGGACACCGCAAAACAACAGACCGCCTCGACACAAACCAAAGCCAAGCCCTGAACAGCGTCTATGCTCAGTGGCACGTTCGTCGCCGAAGCTAATTCGGCGCCGGGCGCTGCCATTCATCACAGGGAAAGTATTGCTTATGAAGCTCGACGCATTGGCCAAGGCCATCACCCTCGCAACCGTACTGTCCGCCACCAGCTTCGGCGCCTTTGCTGCCGATATTCCGCTGTCTGCCACTGTTGAAGCAGATCAGGTCATCACCAAAGTGATCTCCGTCGATGCCGCCAACCATCAGGTTGTGCTCGAAGGTGCCGAAGGCAAGCCGGTTCACGTTCAGCTCACTGATAAGGCGAAAAACCTCGCCAATCTCAAGCCCGGCGATCAGGTCAACATTCAGGTACAGCGTTCTGTCGCCGCTTACCTCGACACCGATGTGGATAAAGGTCTGCCTGGCACCACCGAACGTACCGGTGAGTTGCGTAAGGCCCCGGGCAGCGATAACCCCGGTGGCGAGGCGTATCGTCAGGTTCAGGTGCAATTGAAAATCACCAAAATTGATTTGAAGACAAATCAGGTGACCCTGCAAAACCCGGCGGGTGTGTCGAAAGTTCTCGACGTGAAAAAGCCTGAAATCCAAGCCAAACTGAAAGATCTGAAAGAAGGGCAGAGCGTCATCGTCACTTACACCGATATCTTAAAAGTGACCAGCCAACACGAAAGTTGAGCATTAACTCTACAGAATGATTGTTCTTGTACAGGTTTATGTATGAGAACAATCATATAAAAAAGTCTGTCGGAAGTTTCCCGGTAAATATCGGTGGTACACACTTTTTAACTTTCTGGTACATAAATTTCATGTTTAAGCATGAGGACATATCTGCCAACTTCCATTAAAATCCCTCCCGTTCGCCCAGTGTCAGGGCTCTTTACCGGTGCATGGATTGCCAGGCCATTACACTGGGCGAACACCTCTACGGAGTAGTTGTATACAATTTTCACAAACAAAAAGGGCGACTTTGAAGTCGCCCTTTTTGTTTGCCATGAATCAAGTTGAAGCTTGCATCTCAGGCATTGCCTTGCTGCCCTTGAAAGCGCTTCAGCGTGGCCTGATACATTTTTGTCCTACGGTGATTTGCGCCGTAGGTACCCGCCGCCGCGACAGTTCCTGCCTGGATATGATCCAGATAACTGAAAATCTTGCGCGGCGACAGGAACTTGATGCCATAGCCCAAGCTGCTCATGCGATCTTGCAGCGCATAACCAGGCACCTGCTCATCCATGCAGAAGTGCAGGCCTTGGGACTTCATCAAGCGCGCATTCCACAATGTGCAGAAACTTTTCAGATGCGTTTCTTTGTACGGCCTTGGCATTTTCGAACGCATACCCAGACGCACTTTCGCTTTACGAACATAGTGCTTGCAGAAACGCGAAGTTAAACGCCAGGTATCACGCACAATCCCGCGATTGAGTTGTTCGACACAACCGACTGCAGCCATGTCCGGCGTTTTCGTGCACTCGCGCATCATCATGGCAAACACTTCCTTGTCATAGACAAAGGTGTCGGTGTGCAACAGAAACAGATAATCGGTGTCGACTTTTTCCAGTGCCAGATCCAGTGCTTTACCGTGCGCAATATGGCCAGCTTCCTTGCCCGGCGAAGGCCGTTCGATCAAGTTGATCCAGTCGAGCGAACGCAAGTAATCGAGACTGGCATCCGCCGAATCGTTATCCACCACCCACACCGGAATGCGTTGCTCCTGGACGTGCTCGCGCAGAAGTTCGAGGCACATTTTAGTGATGTCCGGGGTTTTGTAATTTACCAGGACAAGGCTGAAATTCGACGCTGGCTGGGCTGGTAAATCAAACGCTTTCATGTCGGAAGGACTCATCTGCGATTCAAGGGCAACAAGGTTTCTTGGCCGCGATCGTAGCGATGCAACCTTAGGCGAACCTTAATTTGCGGATGTGACGGTAAATGTATGCCGAAGAAAGACGACTGATCTTATGAAATGCATGGGGTGCTGCCGGTCATTCCCGGATAAAATGCGCGCCCCCTCACGGTTCAAGGAAGAAACGGCGCACGCCGTTGTGTCACGGATGAAACCACTTTCCCTCTACCACCCGGCCTTGTATTGGCTGCGCGTGTGGCAAAAAAGACTGTTCCGCCAAATTGCCTGGCGCTGTTCCAGCAAACGCTACGCACGCCCCGTCGCCACGGCCGAGCGCCTGCCATTTCGCTACCTCAAACACACCTCGAAACTCATCCGCAAACTCGGCGACTCGGACCTCGCCCTGCAACACAACAAAGTCATCAACCTCAAACTCGCCGTCGCCGCCATTGACGGCGTCATCATCGCCCCCGGCGAACACTTCTCCTTCTGCCGCCTCGTCGGCCGCCCGACTTTGAAACGCGGCTACGTTGAAGGCATGGAACTGTCCTTCGGCGAGGCACGACGCGGGGTAGGCGGTGGAATTTGCCAACTGAGCAACCTGATCCACTGGATGGCGATTCATTCACCGCTGGTGGTGGTCGAGCGCTCCAACCACAGCTTCGACCCGTTTCCGGATGAAGGGCGGGTGCTGCCGTTCGGGTCAGGGGCGGCGATCTTCTACAACTACGTTGATCTGGTGCTGCATAACCCGACGGATCGGAGCTTTCAGCTGAAGTTGAACGTCGGCGAGACACAACTCGAAGGGGAGTTGTTGTGTGATCGGGTGAGAGAATATCGCTATCACGTGTTTCAAGAGGCGCATCGGTTTGTGCGGGAGGGGGCGCGGGTGTATCGGGAGAATGAGATTTGGCGGGAGGTGCGGGAGAAGGGGCAGGTTGGGGAATTGGTGGAGAGGGTGAGGTTGTATCGGAATCGGGTGGTGGTTAAGTACGACGTGGCAGATGAGTTGATCGGGTAGGGCGCGTGAAAGCACTTCGCTGACGATGGCGCCCTTTGATCAGTTTCTGAAATACAACTCATCCAGCTGGCGTCTGCGTATCGAGAGGTACTCCTCCCATACCTTGGGAAAGTCCTCATCTTTGGTTAGAGGGAAGGTCAGATAAATGTACTTTCCAACAACGCTGATGTATTGCCTCGCGCGTTTGAAGGCCGGCTGCTCGTAAGCTGCGACGCTTTCATCGTAGGCGTCATGGTAGTGATAGATGCTTACCCGATGGGGAGCGATCATGCATCGCGAAAAATCGATCACCCAGCAGCTATCAACGGCTGTGCTCAAATAACCGTAAACACCATCAGTAGATAGACGCAGGCATGAATTTGCCTGGGTGCCGTCGTCATCGTTGACCAGAATGATCTGGTCCGCGAAGTAATGAATATTCCTGCCGTCCGGCCCTTGCAAAGACAAGCTCCAACCTTCGGCTCCCATACGGAATTCACCGTTGTTATCAAAGGTTGCTGTCCATCCATTGGCTAGAGTGATCTGATGTTTATTCATGAGGACTGGTCAAGTATCGAGCTTACGGTGGTATGAGGTAGTCACATTAAATATCTTGCTCAAAGGTGTTCGAGGTCAATTAGACAGCCTTTGAGTTTTAATCGCTTGATCTCATCATTAAATTTGTATCTTGGCAAGAGTTCGTTTTTTATGTCGTAGTGCTGTCTAAGGAGACGGAATAATTTCCCTATGTTGTTTTTGCTTTTTTCGTCAAGGCTCTCAATCAAGTCGTAATTATTGTCCGGCAGAAGTGCGATTTTGTTTTTAAGTGTGTAGTAAGCGCTTATGTTTGAAAGCAATCCTTCTGCATCTGAATAATCTTCTTTTAAGTGTTCTAGATAATTTTCAAATATAGTTGTCAGCAGGTGTTGTGCTGCTTTTTGATGTTTTAAAGTTCCGCACATTTCCTGCCAGTTGCTAATGAAAAGATGATCTCCCCAGTCAGAGCCGCGAGCAAAATATTTTCCATTGCCTTTAAAGAAATCAGATGTTTCATGAGATTCTAAAGCTGTTTCAAAGGTGGTCATCATTGAAGCTTTTCCCAAGCATAAAAATTTTAATGACGTTCCGGAGAAAAGGGGGGGTGTTTTTAGTTTGTAGAAAATAATTCTGTTCCCTTTTTGGTTACCTTTTTATAGTGGGTTCCGTCGAAAGAATTAGAGGCTCTTTATATTGGTTGGGCCGCCGTCATCAATGAGTTTTCTCATGCGGCGATTATAGAGTTCAAGGTTTTGAATATCATTGTTGGCTTCGATTGTTTTTCTCAGAAAGGTCATGATATGTGAAATTTTCTGTTTCTCACTATCAGCAGCATCGCGTACAAGATCAAATCCATCTTTTGACAAGAAAGGATGTTTATTTCTTAGGTAGTAATAGCAGCCAATGTTTTCAAGCAGGTCGCTGGCGTCATTTTTTGTAAACTCAACCGAGTTTAAGTATACGCTAAATGCATTCCTCAATATTTCGATCGAGCTTTCTAGGGATTTTAAATAGCCGCATAGTCCTTGCCAATTTATGATATGCAACTGGGTTCCCCAGTCGGGGTCTCTTGTGAAATAT
This sequence comes from Pseudomonas sp. P108, assembly GCF_032613195.1. NCBI lineage: Bacteria > Pseudomonadati > Pseudomonadota > Gammaproteobacteria > Pseudomonadales > Pseudomonadaceae > Pseudomonas > Pseudomonas sp. P108. The sequence goes on from NZ_CP126691.1 coordinate 2,495,665, forward strand.
TGGCCATTACCTCTGAAGTAGTCAGGGAGTTCATTCTTTTTCAAAGCTATTTCAAAGTTGGTTGTCATTGAAGTTGTTCCCAGTCGTCAAATTGGCTTAGAAGCTTGTTCATGTCGGCGCCGTGGTCGATTTTTTCAGAGCCAATAAGAAAAGGGGACAGATTTATTTTCTCTAGCTTTAATGTTTCTGACTCTTTGTTCAAGCTGCGCCGAAGGCGTCTTAATACCAGGGCTTAAACGGTTTATGGATAAAAAAGTGGGGAAAATTTATTTTTAGCGTGTAGAAAATAAATCTGTCCCCTTTTTTCGAACTCGAGTTAGTCAAAATAATATTGTATCTACGTTGCCAATGTGTGCTGTTAATTTTTCACGGAAATCCGTTTCGCTGGTGAAGCTAGTGTTGTCAATCATGTTAAGGAACCAAGTCACATCTAGATCTGTGAATATTTCAAGCCATTCTGGTCTTTTAGCTTTCGATTCAGGCATGTCGTTCGCGGCAAAGCCGTTGCCTTTGCCTTCGGATAAGTAAAAATAGTTATCTGCGAAGGAATAGCCTATAACCTTTGGCCAGTTTGAGCTATGCAGGAGGTTTGGCTCCATATCTTTATTAGCAATCACATAAAAAGTTCTCATTTTTTTCCGGAAGTACGTCGAATGAAGAAAAGAGACAGATTTATTTTCAGTGGGTAGAAAATAAATCTGTCTCTTTTTAGTCAATTTTTTGTATTCCCCCTTCTTTCACGGTTGAAAGTTAAGTTCTGAGTTCGACGTATTCCTCAAAGAATGAATAGAAGTTTTCCGCTATTTTCTTAGACGGTTTGCGCTTAAATAGATCGTAGCTAATGACCTGTCCATTTCCCGTGGGACCGCAATCAATTGCCCAGCAAACTTCGTCGTCTTTTAAATAAATGACGGCAAAATGACTAGGTAATTCAAACTCTGAACGGCAGTACATGGTGCTGTAATTTACAGTTCCGCCGTTATCTAGAGTTGCATCATTATTCTCAATTCCGCATATTTCTGAGTCTGCTGCACCACCACCACCACCGCATATACTCAAGAAGTCAACGAAATCTTCAGGCAGCTTTATGCCTAGAATATTCTCGAGTTTTTTAATTTGCTCGGCAGTGGCGGGCCCGAGCCAAAATGTTTCTTCATCGGAGTTTTCGAGTTTCGTTATCAAGTCTTGATATTTATGCATGGTTCTGCTCACTCAAAGTCTTTGGCTCGTTCTTTCCAATATGCTTTTCTAAATTTTGCATACCAGGCGTTACAGGGACAGACCACGTTAAATAGCGAGAAAGAGGAGAGTTTCCAAAGGGCAGATTATAGATACAAAAAAAGAAACCGTGGTCTGTCCCGTTTTCTACATATTTTGTTTGAGATTTAAGATGTCAATATTTTTAGTTCTACGTCAAAGACGTAAAAAACGTGGTCTGTCCTCGATCACACCCATTTTTGGCGAATTTTTATTTTAATCTAGTGGGTAGTCACAAGTCCATGGAGGGGTGAAAAGTTTGGGGTTTATATTGTGTTCATGAAGGAAGGAGTTTATCTCTTCTTCTGTCTCTAAGATTTTCCATGTTGTGATTGTTGTGTCGTTGGCGCCAACACTATCTCTTGTTTCAAGAATGTGAGTTGGAAGAGTAAACTCTACAATAACGTACTTAGAGTGCCTTGCATCTTCTAGGAATTTATAGTAAAGCTCTCCAGGGTGCCTATCTTCGAAATTTAAATGATAAACAGCGTAGATTGCGACCCACTTTCGAAGTGACTCATCCTGCGTCGGAAGCTCTTGAGCAATTTCTGTATATGATTTTGCCTCTAGGCCCCACCACACTTTTCTAGGGATTGTTTTGGGAGTGTTCATTTTTGTCCTTCAAATGGGTTTGGCCAATAGATTCGAATTACTTTTCCATCTTTCGGGTGCAGTTGCAAGTGTGGCATGGCCGCATCTGGGTCAGTAGGGCTATGATTTGCCATATGAACTTTTCGAGTCTCCAAATTTGATGCTGGCGTATCATCCCAATGTAATAGTTTTATTTAGGGGCGGACCACGTTAAATAGCGAGAAAGAAGAGAGTTTCCATGCGGCAGTTTATACATGTAAAAAACTGTGGTCTGCCTCGTTTTAAAATAAGGAATGGTGGTCTGCCCCCGTTTTACCTTCAGGGACATACCTCCTTCAGACAAAATAAAACGTGGTCTGCTCCCCGTTTACAGCGTTACTATTTCAGTTGGTAGCTAAAATTCTCATCCAGTCCAAAGCTTTCATCTTGGGTTTTGACTCGTTCAAGAATAATTAATACTTTTCTATATGAGTCGCCCATTAGTTCTTCTGAATGTTTTGAGTTTGTCCAAATTAATTCAATTGGGCGCTCTACATCGGTGCTGAGCAGATCCCAAAGCGCATTAAGATTATTTCCATAGTATTGAGTGACAGAAAAAGCAGACGCTATCCGCTTATGGAATTCTTGCTCAGATGAGATGGATAATCCATCAAGCTCAACTATCATTTTGATTTACTTCCACTTTCCGATAGAGTTAACAGTTTCGTAATGATCACTAATTATGTAAAGAAGTCCGTCGTCTGAGTAGAGTAGCCTGGTCCCCGGCTGATTGCTCCGCGATATCGTGTTATTGAGATCGACGTCAGCTTCATACTAGGTTCGGCCGGGGGCTGAAGGAAGTACATTTGTATCGTTGTAACAAACCTCACCGCCTAGCTGCCCGCCAGGAACGCTATTGTTGACTGCTTTACCCTTTTTCCATCCGCTTTGTGTTACCTGATCCTTTGTAACGTGGTCTGGGGGAAGATCACCAGTGGCCCGCAAACTTTCGACTAAAGCATAAAAGGGGACAGATTTATTTTCAGTTAGTAGAAAATAAATCTGTCCCCTTTTTGTCTTTTTATTCGTTTGGTTCGCTCCTTTTTTAAAGATTTTTAATGGTGTGAGGTTTAATATGTTGTTAAGGGGCAGACCACTATAAATAGCGAGAAAGAGGAGAGTTTCCAGAGGGCAGATTATAGATACAAAAAAGAAACCGTGATCTGTCCCCGTTTTCTCGTGGTCTGTCCCCGTCTTACGGAGGCAGCGAAGACTAGGAAAGATTGAAGAAAGCTTTGCGCGATGATGTGCATCATCAGCCGCAGAACCTGTAGTGGATTTGTGGGGAACCCACAGGGTTTTTCCCCGATTGCGACCGATTATGGCTTTAGGGTTTCCAGAATTTAATTTTTTCCAGGTGGCGCTCTATATCATCCATGTCATCATCTCCAAGTGTTGAGTCAAAGTTCTTGCTGATGATTTTTCTTACTTTGGCAAGGCGCTGAGTAACCTTTTCATTATCAATAAAGTCGGTGGTGGCCTTCCGGTAATCTTCGACGGGTTTATCCGCGTAGTAGCTTCCCATTTTGTGTAGTGAAATTAGGATGAACTCGATGTCTGCTAGAACTTCGAGTGCATCCTTTCCATTAAGAACTATCTGTTTGTTTTTTTCTAGCATCATTTCCGCCGGTTGAATGTTGGATTCTCTAGCTTCACATTTCCTTTAATCGTAAGCTCCATTGTGCCGTATCTAGGGTTTTTTACCCATTCAAGTTGAGAGTCCGGCACGTCTGTTTCAATGTAGTCTCTGCCGCGTCCTCTGCCAATTTGATACTTATCTTCAGCATCTAGTTGACTCAATGGCTTTTTGTTGGCAGGTTCCACGTAGACACGATTGTTATCCTGAGCTTGGATTGCTCCATCACGTTCGATGCCAGTGGATCCCTTTCTGTTGGTGTAATGCCGGACGCGAGTCGTACTTTCTCCGCGTGGTGCGGGAGCAGGTACTGCAGGTGCGCCTTCATTGACTCTCGCTTTTTCTGTAGGGTTTCCGACATTACCCGTAGATTTGGATTTTTTCTTTGGGCACTCACTATTCAACCCCAGCGGATCCACCCACCCCGTAGGGTTGGGCACGTACTGGTAGCTATTCAACCCACCCGCAAGCTTGATCGGATCCGGCGTCAAAAACCGTCCAGTCCCCGGATTGTAGTAGCGGTGCCGGTTGTAATGTAACCCTGTCTCGGCATCGAAATACTGACCCTGGAACCGCAACGGGTTATCGATCTCGCTGACGTCCAGCGCGGCGAGATTACCGTAGGCTCGGTACTTCGCCGACCACATGATTTCACCGCTGTAGTCGGTGAGCTCCTGCGGTGTGCCGAGGTGGTCAAGTTGGTAATAGAACGGCGTGGCTTTACGTGGGCCTTCGCCATCGAGCATCGCCAACGGCCGGAAGCTGCCCGGCTCGTAGATGTAGCTGCGGTAGCGGTTTTCGGCGCTTTCGGCAATCAGGCGTTCGCCTTGCCACAGGAATTCGGTGATGTGGCCGTCGACGGTTTTTTCTATACGTCGACCGAAGGCATCGTACTTGTAGGTTGCAGTGCTGCCACCCGGTAGGCTAACGCCGATCAAGCGGTGCTGGCAGTCGTAACGATACTCGGTGACGAGTTTCTGTCCTGTGCCACGGCGTTCGCGACTCAGGTTGCCGTACGCGTCGTACTCGTAGTGACGATCACCCTGCATCAGCAGGCGGTTGCCTTTGACGTTGGCGAGGTTTGCTGTGCCTTCATTGCTTTGGCCCAGCAGGTTGCCCGCCGGGTCATGGGCGAAGCTTTCCGGAGTAGCACCGCGCACGCTGATGAGTCGATCGAGCGGGTCGTAGTGGTAGCTGCGATTGCCTTTGCGGCTGTCATCAATGCCAGCGAGGTTGCCGTTGGCATCGTAATTATAACGACGCTGGAACAGGTTCTTGTCTCGCTGGCCAACAGTGTGGGCTTGCAGGCGGCCTTGTTCGTCGTACTGGTATTGGCTGAGCAGCAAACCTTGCTGACGTTTTTGTTCGCGCCCAGCACTGAACTGGTGAGAGGTCAGGCGCGAGCCATTGAGGTCGATGCTGCTCAGTTGTCCGCCCGGTTGGTGACGGTAATCGAGTTTGCTGCCGTCAGGGAGGCGGCAGTGTTTGAGCTGACCAACGCTGTCGTACTCGTAGCGCAGGGTGCCCCAACCTTGGTGTTCTTCGATGAGGCGGTCTTGCAGGTCGTATTTGTAGGCGAGCGGCCAGTTGCCGTCATCGACGTTTACGAGGCGACCGAGGGCGTCGTAGCTGTAGTGGATTTCTTCGCCATCGGCCAGGGTTTTCACCAGCAGCCGGCCAGCCGCATCGCGCTGATACTCAGTGACCAGTTCGCTGCCATCGTCGCCGAACTCGGTTTTCTTCAGCAGTTGGCCGTTGAGGTCATACTCGTAAGCCGTGCGACGACCGTCGAAGCCTGTTTCCTGCTGGATCAGGCCGTTCGCGTAGTAGTCGAGGTGGTATTGCTCGCCGCGCTCGTTTTCGATTTCAGTCAGCAGCAGACGAGAGTTGTCATAGCGATAGCGAAGTTGGCTGCCGTCCGGATTGATGCGGCGGCAGACCAGATGCAGGTTGTCGGCGTATTCGTACCGAGTGATGCGGCCGAGTTCATCGCGTTCAGCGGTGACATTACCGTAGGCGTTATAGGTAAACGCACGGGTTGCACCGCCCGGCAGTGTAACTTGGGCGAGGCGATTAGCGGCGTCCCACTGGTATTGGGTAATGGCGCCGGACTCTTCCTGGCGGGTAATCTGCCGACCCAGCGCGTCGTAGCGATACTTGCGCTGGCCGCCATCGGGTAGGCGTTCTTCCAGCAACTGGCCGAGGTTGTTCCAGCCGAGTTGATGACGGCTGCCGTCCGGGTGGCGAATCTCCAGCAGACGCCCCTGGCCGTCGTAGCTGTATAGCGTGGCATTGCCGTCCGGATCGATTTGCTGGGTGATATCGCCTTGACGGTTGCGTTGGTACTTCCAACTGGCTTTGCCGCGATGAACATCACTGACGAAACCGTTGACGTATTCATACGTGGTGGCTTCGTCTTCCGGCGGGATGACGGCAATCATCAAGCCGTTGTCGTTGTAGCGGTACTCGGTGACGGCACCCAACGGATCCTTTTCCGCGATCAATTGGCCTTTGTCGTTGTAGGCCTTGAGATGCTCGGCACCGTCCGGGTCGATCTTGCTGATCAGTCGTGCCTGATCATCGTGGGTGTACACCTCTTCGCTGCCGTCGGCGTTGGTGACAGTCACGCTGCCTTTGTCATCCCAGGCGTAGTGCGCCTCCATCTGCGAGAAGTTGGCCCAGTGATGTGTGCAACGAGACAGTTTGCCTTCGTTCTCCCACTCCCAGTAGAACGCAGCGCCGCCCGCCAGTTGCCGCTCGAGAATGACGTGCTGTTCGTTGTAGCGATAATGTTCGGCTTCACCGGCCGCGTTCTTCGCCTCGATCAGACGATGCTGGGTGTCATAGCAGTAGGTGACCAGCGTCTGCACCGTATTCCAGGCGTCTTCCAGATTGTCCGCGGGCAGGAACTGCTGATAGTCGACCGCGACAATGTGTTTGCGGTCGTAACGTAGAAGCAGGGCGCGACCGGCGCCGTTGTCGAGGCGTTTGATGCGACCGTGGATGTCGCGTGTAACGTGCAGTCGATTACCGTAGCTGTCGCTGATGGCGATCAGCGTTGCGCCTTTGCTGTTAAAGCGAAAGTGGTAGAACGATGGACGCTTGCCGGCTTGGGCGAGAATCAGTTCCGATGGATCGTCACCGAGGAAAATGGCAGCTTTTGAAAGGCTGTTGGTGATCGCTGGACGTTGTTCACTCGGGAGCGGGAACGGCGTTGCGCGGTTTTCGTGGTCGGTCCAGATTACTTCATCGCCATTGATGTCAATGCGATGAGCCAATGCATGGCTCCAGCCATAACCCAGACCGCAATCAATTTCCACGGCACTGGTTCTGTAGAGGCGCGTCCACTCAAACGGCAGTAGCCCGTCGAGTTGACCGTCGGTCAGCGTCAACAGCTCTTCACCGGTCACCATCGAAACCGGGCACCCATTAGTGCAGGTATCGGCGGCAGGTTCTGCACTTTTGTCGGCCGGGGTCTTCGCCTGCTTAGAAGCATCGTCAGCTATTTTTCCGTCCGCGAGTTTCGCGTTTTTCTTGCCATCAAACCGCAACTCGGAAATCCCGTTTCTCACCTTGGCCGTCACGCCACGCGCCGCAACAGCGGTGTATTTCGCGACGTATTCCATAAAGCCGTTGATAATCTTGAACAACGACTTCACAAAACCGATGACGGCGTTGAGGACAAGCTCACCGTATTTCTTCAAGCGGGCGATCAGGTAGATAACGCCCGTGCCTTCAGCCGCAATGGTGAGTACCACGCCAATCACGATGTCGATGGCGATACCGACCACCATTGCCGTGGTGGCTTTCGCGATGTCGCCCGCCATCTTCATCGGCGGCAGGCCTGCCAGCCAGATCACGGCGCTGCGTACCAGCAGGAACAGCGCGGCTTCGTCACTGGCCAGCAACATGGCCTTTTTCATGATGTCCGGCGAGCTTTTGGCAACTTTGATCAGTTCATCCGCACCCGCGCCAAGATCCTTCGCAAACTTGCCGGGGTCCTGCAGGATATCGAGCACTTGGTTGATGCCATCCCACACACCCTTTATCGCCTCCCAGCCACCTTCAAGAATGCCGGTGCCAATCGCCATCGCGGTGCCCGAGGTGGAAACGTTCGACCATTGCGGTTTGAATCCGGCCCACTCTTTGCGAAGAAAACCTTCCAGGTCTGCGGTCACGCCGCTGTAGGAGCTGAAGAGGGCATCGATTTGTGCCGGCGTCACTTCGTTATGAACGCGGATCTCGTAGAACTTGCCTGGAATACCGCCGGTCCAGGCGGCTTTGCCTTGAGCATCGAGTTTGACCTTGCTGACTGCACCACCCTCAACGGCGACGATCTCGACTTCGATTTCGCCGATAGGAATGTCGTAAACCGACTCGAATTTGCTTTCGATCAGCAACGGCCCCTTGAGCGGGCACTGCGCCACGTTCGAGGTGAAATTGCCGTCGGTCATGCTCACCGCTTTGCTCAAGTCACCAACCTTGATTACTCGCTCCATGCCCAGCAGGGAAGGCAGGTCAGCGGCCCGGCTGGCCTTGTCAGCGACGCGTGCGTACCAGGTTTTGGTTTGTTCCTGATACAGCTTCAGACTGTCCTTGAAGGTGTTCAGTTGGTTGTCAACAAAGGCAACGCGATCCATCAGCCTTGCTCCAGAATCAGGTGGTTTAACAGTGCTTCTTTAAGGTTTTTCGGTGCGTCCGGACGGCGCACGAAACGGCTGACTTTCAGCTTCAGGTTGCTTTCGGGCCAAGCGGTGTAAATGTCCGGGCGGTCTTCTTCCAGCCACTGCATCAGGTTGCTGATCAGCGTCGTCGGATTTTCCTTGGCCAAGCCATCCAGTAACGGATCCGGCACCTCCCACCACGGCCAATCCTTCACCTTCGGCACAACCCGCGTCCCAACCTCCAGCGACTGCCCATTAATCAAATACCGCTCAAACATCGGCAGCACTTCCCCAGCCTTCTCCCCAAGCCCATGCAGAATCGGGTAGATATGCCGCCCATCCCAAAACCGGAAAAACACCTCGGTCCCGTCCGGCATCTTCACCTGTGTCAGGCTGCGCAGATGCTCGAAAACGTCGTTCGGCTCGGAACGCGACACCGCCAGCCAGCCCCAATCGAGGGCATCGGTTTCAGCGATCCACGGCAGGAACGCGGAATTGGCTTTGAGTTCGGTGACATACGGCATCACCGGTTGCCAAGTGGAGTAGGGCGTGCCGCCCCAGATCGGGATGAGCTGGGCGGTGGGTTCGGTCAGGTAGAGATTTTTCAGCGCGTCGGAATCACTCGCCGCGCTGATGACCAGATACAAGCGCTCGCCAGTCTGCAACGGCTGTTGCGCGAGCCAATCCTTGGGTGTAATTCGATCAGATGGCACAGGCACCTGCCTTGCATTTTTCGCATTCTTCGCAGAACGGCGCGTTACGTTTGAGGGTGTTGATCTGGGCCGGGGTCAGGACCTGGCCGGCCTTGTCGGCGTCGGCCTGTTTCAGGATGCCAGGCATCAGCGGGGCGGCGCCGGTGCCGCTGCCGGGGCTGCCGCCGGAGTTCATGTTGATCACCGGGCCGCTCATGGTCACGCCGCCAGCGTCGATCTTGATGAAGCTGCCGCCGCCGATCAGGGTCAGCTCTGCGCCGGCTTCCATTACCACTTTCATGCCGCTGCTGAGGTGGATTTCTTGCCCGGCGTCGATGAACTGGCCGGTGCCGATCTTGATGTGCTGATTGACGCCGACAGTCAGGTGGTCGTTGGCGCGCGCTTCGACTTTGCGGTCGGCGTAGACGGTGTGGTGTTCTTCGGCCTTGAACTCGCTGTAGCTGTTCTTTTCGACGGTGTCGTGGCGTTCGTTGCCGACGCGGATTTTCTGGTCGTGCTCGATGTTTTCGTCCCAGTCGCGCTGGGCGTGCAGGTAGATCTGTTCCTGACCTTTTTTGTCTTCGATGCGCAGTTCGTTGTAGCCGCCACCGCCCATGGAGCTGAGGGTCTTGAAGGTGCTGCGGGTCTTGTTCGCCGGCAGCTCATACGGGACGGTGTTTTCCTTGTGGTACAGGCAGCCGCTGATCAACGGTTGATCGGGATCGCCTTCAAGGAAGGTGACCAGCACTTCCATGCCGATACGCGGGATGGCAATGCCGCCGTACTGGGCGCCGGCCCAGGCGCTGGAGACGCGCAGCCAGCAGCTGGTTTTGTCATCGGCCTGGCCTTCGCGGTCCCAGTGGAATTGGACTTTGACGCGGCCGTATTCGTCGCAGTGGATCTCTTCGCCTTTCGGGCCCGTGACCACGGCACTTTGGCTGCCGAGGATGCGCGGTTTTGGATGGCGCAGGGGCGGGCGGTTCGGCACGTCCCACGGCGTGGCCTGGAAGCGGTTGCGGTAGCCCTGATGGAAATCGTCTTTCAGCGCAGTGGTGTCGCTGGTCACCGACTCTTCGAGCACTTGCGGCTGTTTGCCTTCGTGGAGGACTTCGGTGAGCAGCCAGAGGTCATTCCATTTGGCTTTCGGGTGCGCGGTCAGCGCGAGGAAGTGGCCGCTGACCAGCAACGGTTGATCACTCTTGCCTTCAGCCAACTGGAAGTCGCTGCGATGACGTTCGAGGGCGCGTTTGGCCAGGTGTTTGCCGCGCTCGCGGTCGATGAAACGACCTGGGTAATCGTAGTCTTCGAGGTCGGGCAGGGCGTCGCCACGGTTTTCGCTTTCGAGGGTGAGGCGCGGTTTTTCGAAATCGTAATCGCGGCGGGTGGTGCGGCTGGTGCGGGTTTCCAGGCGCAGGTCGAAGCGCTTGATCACCGGGTCGCTGGCGACCATGCCGGAGTCTTGCTGATAGGCCACAGGCTTGAGTTTCGGGAACACCGTCTGGTCATCGCCGAATACCAGTTTGTGCGCCGTCGCCGTGTGCTCGAAGTGGTAGTGGATACCTTCTTCCTCGCACAGGCGCTGGATGAAATGCAGGTCCGATTCATCGTATTGCACGCAGTAGATGCGCTCGGGATAAATCGAACCGGTCTTGAATTCGTAGGCGTTGCTTTGAATACCGTGCTCTTCGAGGACCATACCGATGATTTTCGGCACGCTGAGGTTCTGGAAGATGCGCTGGTTGACGCGATGCGCCAGGTAGGACAGTTGCGGGCGCAGGGTCACCGAATAACGGGTCAGGCGTTTGCCGGAATCGCCTTGCGCGGCGCGGTAGATCTGGCCGTGAATGCCGCTGCCGTCGGGCGACAGCTGCAGGAAGGCCGGTTTGTGCAGCAGGGTTTCGAGGTCCAGCGACGGCTGCTCACTGACCAGCTCCACCTCGAACACAAAAGGCTGGCTGATGGCTTCGCGACCTTGCAGGGTGAATACCTGAAAGTCAGCGGAAAGACCTTCGATGGTCAGGGCAAAGTGAGTTTCATTGGCCGGCGCGAACATCCCTTGTTCCTCGTGCTGTACAGCGGCGTGAGTCGACGACCGCAAAGCGGCTCAACTTACGCGAAATTCTGGAGGGCGAAAACAACATCGACCAGCAGAGCTGGCCGATGCTTGTAACGATCAGCCGTAATTAAACGACTGGAGCACGCCAGTCATCGGAACCCGAAGTACCGGATACTTCGTGGGTCCAGGTGATTTTACGGTAGGTGAACTGCACTTCTTCCAGGTGGGTGAAGTGCGAGTTGCCTGGATCCTGGCAGTTGTGCATTTTGTTGTTGATGGCGACGATGATCGCGTCTTCCAGTTTGGTGGTGTAGTAGTGCTCTTGGGTACCTTGAGCAGAAGTACGGAACCACTGGATAACGATTTCGCTCATGCGCTCGCCGGAGGTCAGAGCGGCTTGCAGCAGTGGCGAAGCCTTGTCGTAGACCTTAGTGATCACAACTGGCTTGTGAACGCGCTGACCGGTTGGCTGACCGGATTGTGGGTCACGCGGGATGATCACGTCGTGGCTGAAAGCCTGAACCATAACCTGGTCTTCGTGGCCTTCCTGGTAGGTGTTGCCTACGGAGTCAGCGGTGAACGCGCCTGCAGTGATCAGGCCTTGTTTTTCGCCGGTAACCGACATGTACGCTGGTGTTGCCATGGGGTGCTCTCCTTGCGGAATAATTTAAGGTGCCCGGGAGGCGAAATCGCCCGGTGGGTGCCTGACTGTTATCAAGGAGCGTGCCAACAATTGTGGCGGCCATACGGGCCGGGGTGTTTGCCCGGTTTTTCCGGTGGACGTGCGAAATAGAGCGGCCATCCAAGGCAAAAGTGCGCAAGAAGTTGCGCAGTACTGCGCAACTTCTTGCGCACTTGGCTGCAGGCCTTGTACCACGGTGCTTTCAGAGGTTTTTCCGGTCGATTTTGCAAAACAAGTGCGCAACTTCTTGCGCACAATGGCCACGCGCCATTATTTGGTCGAGGCGGCTGCTTAAAACTTTTAGATCAAAAGATCGCAGCCTGCGGCAGCTCCTACAGGGGAAATGCATTCCAAATGTAGGAGCTGCCGCAGGCTGCGATCTTTTGATTTTTCAACGCGCAAATTGGGTCAGACACTCATTGATCGAACGCTGCTGCGTCGCCGCATACAACCCCAACTCATCAATGGTCGCGCGCCCCAGCGCCTGCTCGAAGGTCTGCCGATTGGAATGCTCGCCATAATGCGCCTGCGCCGCGTCGCCAAGGTTCGACTGAAAAATCCCTGCCGCACTCACCGGCAGGAAATCTTCGTACACCAACGGTTCCGCTTTCACATAACCATCGCGCAACAAGTCCTCCAGAGACGACTGCCCAAGTCCTCCAGCGGCCAGGCCCTTTTCCGTGGCGAAATAGCGAAAGTACGCCAACCCTTTTTCTCGCATACCCTCGACACTGTCAGGAAATTCGCCAAAGTGCTGAGCCATCAGCGCGTTGTAGCGTGCGGCGTTGACTTCGTTGGGGAAGTCGCCGAGTTCATCGCGCGCTGCATTCAGCAAGCGGTCATACAGCGCCCTGCCTTTGGGCGTGAGTGCCGCGCCGCGCTGTTCGATTTCGCCGAAACGCGCGCTGTGACTGCCACGGGTCACGCTTTGATCGGTGAAGGCAATCGGCTCGTCCAGCGCCTTGAAACTGGTTTGGCGCAAGAGGATCGGGCATTGCCGGCGCGGCGGGCCTTCGATGACCGCTTTCGGGGTGATGCCATGGGCTGGCATTTGCTCCTGGACGCGGTCGATGTCCAGCGTGCGCGGCGTCAGGTGATTGATGTGCGGTCCTTTGAACGCCACCACATCGGCGATCAAACGGTGTTGGGCACTCAAAGTTTGATATTGCGCAGCGGTCACCGTAGCGCTGTGATGCCAGCGAAAAGTTTCCAGCGCCTGCAGGACGAATGCCTCGGCCTCGCTTTCATTCAAACCACCTGCGGTTTCAGCTTGCGCGATCAGGCGCAACGCCTCCGAGGTAAAGATCGAACGCTTGGCCAATACCGACTCTGCAAAGGCGCGCAGTTGCGCATCCTCAATCAACTCCAGGCGCAACAACGACGTGAACACCCGAAACGGGCTGACTTGCAGCGCGTCCTCATGCACTGCGCGAAAAGCTGTGGAGTGCACCGGCACGCCCGCCGGGGTCAGGTCGTAATAACCCACCGGTTGCATGCCCATCACCGCAAACAGACGGGCGAGGGTGGCCAGTTCCGTCGCGGTACCGACGCGAATGGCGCCATGGCGCTCCATGTCCAGTCGTTCGATTTCACCGGTGCTATCGAGCTGCCGGGCGATGTCCGGCTGACGTGCGAGCACTTCGCGGTTGGTCTGTTCCACCAACTGCATCAGCGCGCCGTACAGCGGCACTTCTTCGCGGTACATGTCGGACATCGCTTTGGAGAAGCGTTGACGGATCAGGTCGGGGCTGACGAACGGCTGCACGGTCATGAAAAAAATTCCTGCCACGGTCACGGAATGGATGAGGGAAAAGATCGCAGCCTTCTCGCACGCGGGCAAACGAAGAATCCTACGAACTTCATTCTGCCAACGACTGATCCACCAGTTCGATCCAGTGCATCACCCGCGTGCGTCCGGCACTGGCCAGATGGCTCTGACAGCCGACGTTGGAAGTGACGATCAGCTCAGGGCGGCCACTCTCCAGCGCATTGAGGCGGTTGTCGCGCAGTTGCCGGGCCAGCACCGGTTGCGTCAACGAATACGTACCCGCCGAGCCGCAGCACAAATGGCCGTCGGGCACGGCGGTAAGATTGAAACCCAGGCGCGTCAGCACGGCTTCCACTGCCCCGCCCAGTTTCAACGCATGCTGCAAGGTGCAAGGGCAATGCACGGCAATCCGCCGTTCAGTGGCGGCGCAGATCTGTTCGAGCGGTTCCTGCGCGAGTATCTGCACCAGATCCAGCGTCCGCTCGCTGATTTCCCGGGCCTTGGCCGCATACACCGGATCGTCTGCCAGCAAATGCCCGTAATCCTTGATAAATGCGCCGCAACCGCTGGCGGTCTGCACAATCGCTTCGGCACCGTTTTGCAGGTGCGGCCACCAGGCATCGATGTTTTGCCGGGCGCGGTCGAGGCCTTTGGCTTGCGCGTCGAGGTGATAGTCCAACGCGCCGCAACACCCGGCCTCGGCCACCGGCGTGACACTGATGCCCAAGCGATCCAGCACCCGCGCCGTGGCGTCATTGGTATTTGGCGATAACCCCGGTTGTACGCAGCCTTCAAGCAACAACACCTGCCGGGCATGGCGCCGGGCGGGGCGCAAACCGGAAAACGGCAGATGCTGCGGTAGTTTACTTTCAAGCAAACGCGGCAACAGCGGCCGAAACGTCGTGCCCATGCGCAGCAAGCCTTTGAACAACCCCGGATTCGGCGCCAATGCGCGCAGCCCCTCACGCAACAGACGTTGCGCCGCCGGACGCGGCACCGCTTGATCGACCACCGCGCGGCCAATGTCGAGCAGGTTGTGATAGTCGACGCCGGACGGGCAGGTGGTTTCGCAGTTGCGGCACGACAGGCAGCGGTCCAGGTGCAGTTGCGTCTGCGCCGTCGCGGGTGCGCCTTCGAGCACTTGCTTGATCAGGTAGATGCGCCCGCGCGGGCCATCGAGTTCATCGCCGAGCAATTGATAGGTCGGGCAGGTCGCGTTGCAAAAGCCGCAATGCACGCAGGTGCGCAGAATCTTTTCTGCCTCGGCGGCGCGGGGCAGTTGTCGCGATTGTTCGCTGAGGGTGGTTTGCATGGCTAGAACTCCGCGTACATGCGCCCGGGGTTGAACAGCCCTTGCGGGTCGAGTTGCGCCTTGAGTTGTCGGTGATAGCGCAGCAGTGTCCAGGCCAGCGGCTGGAACGGCGAAGAGCTGGCGCCGTGGGTGAAGCAGGTGGCATGGCCGCCGAGTTCCTGAGCGAGAATATGAATGTGCTCAACGTCGGATTTCAGCCAGCGTTGTGCACCGGCCCAGTCGATCAGTTGCTCGCCGGGCAGATCCAGTGGCCCGAGATTGTTCGGCAACGACAAGCGCCACAGCGGCAGACCTTCGTTGAAAAAACCTAGACGCTGCTCATTCAGATCGCGCCAGAACCCTGAGTCCAGCGGCTCACCACCAAGGCGTTGATGCGCCGCCGTCACCGAACCTTCGCCGCCCTCGAGACGCAGATACAGACTCTGGCCATCGTGGCAGGCGGCACTGATTGGCAGCGGTTGCTGACCCCACTCGGCAAGCCTGGTCAGCGCCCGCGCGCACTCCATGTCGAGGCGAATGCTCAGGCACTGGCGCGGTTTCGGCAGGACTTTCAGCGAGACCTCGGTGAGCACGCCGAGGCAGCCATAACTGCCGGCCATCAGCCGCGACAGGTCATAACCGGCGACGTTTTTCATCACTTCGCCGCCGAAGCGCAGGTGCTGACCGAGGCCGGTGATCACCCGCGTGCCGAGGACGAAGTCGCGCACCGAGCCAGACCACGGCCGCCGAGGCCCGGACAGCCCCGTGGCGATCATGCCGCCGACGGTCGCGCTGTCGGCGAATGCCGGCGGTTCGCAAGGCAACATTTGTCCGGCGGCATCCAGCGCCGCCAGCAGCTCGGACAACGGCGTGCCGGCGCGCGCCGTGACCACCAGTTCGGTCGGCTCGTAACGGACGATGCCGCGGTGGGCGCGGGTGTCGAGTACTTCGCCGGCGACCTCGCGGCCGAGAAACGCTTTGCTGTTGCCACCCTGAATTTTCAGCGGCGTGGCATTGGCCCGCGCCTCGTTGACCTGATCGAGCAGGGCGCTGGCGGCGTCGACATCGGCCATCAGAAACGCTCCAGTTCGGGGAAGGGCAATTGCCCGGCGTGAATGTGCATCGCGCCGAATTCGGCGCAGCGGTGCAGGGTCGGAATGTTCTTGCCGGGATTGAGCAGGCCTTGTGGGTCGAACGCGGCTTTTACCGCATGGAACAGGCTCAGTTCGTCGCTGTTGAACTGCGCGCACATCTGGTTGATTTTCTCGCGGCCGACGCCGTGTTCGCCGGTGATGCTGCCGCCGACCTGCACACACAGTTCGAGGATCTTGCCGCCCAAGGCTTCGGCGCGATGCAGTTCGCCGGGTTGGTTGGCGTCGAACAGAATCAGCGGGTGCATGTTGCCATCGCCGGCATGGAACACGTTGGCCACGCGCAAACCGTATTCTTCACTGAGGCGGGCGATGCCTTGCAGGACGCCGGGCAATTCGCGGCGCGGGATGGTGCCGTCCATGCAGTAATAGTCCGGTGACAAACGGCCGATGGCCGGAAAGGCATTTTTGCGCCCGGCCCAGAACCGTACGCGCTCGGCTTCGTTACGGGCCTGACGCACTTCGGTGGCGCCGGCGGCGGTCATGACCTCACGCACCCGTTGGCAATCGTCGTGGACATCGGCCTCGACACCGTCGAGTTCGCACAGCAGAATCGCCTCGGCATCGACCGGGTAACCGGCGTGGATAAAGTCTTCAGCGGCGCGAATGGCGAGGTTGTCCATCATCTCCAGCCCGCCGGGAATGATCCCCGCCGCGATGATTTCGGCGACCGCGCGGCCGGCCTTTTCCACTGAGTCGAAACTGGCCAGCAGGACTTTCGCGACTTGCGGTTTGGGCAGCAGTTTGACCGTGACTTCGGTGATGATCCCCAGCAGGCCTTCGGAGCCGGTGAACAACGCGAGGAGATCGAAACCCGCTGAGTCGAGTGCATCCGAACCGAGGGTCAGGCGTTCGCCTTCGATGGTCAGCACTTCGATTTTCAGCAGGTTGTGCACGGTCAATCCGTACTTGAGGCAATGCACGCCGCCAGCGTTTTCGGCGACGTTGCCGCCGATCGAACAGGCGATCTGCGACGATGGATCCGGCGCGTAATACAGGCCGAAGGGCGCCGCTGCCTGAGAGATCGCCAGATTGCGCACCCCCGGCTGAACCCGCGCGGTGCGGGCGGCGGGGTCGATGTGCAGAATATTATTGAAGCGCGCCATTACCAGCAGCAGGCCCTGTTCCAGCGGCAAGACGCCGCCGGACAAGCCGGTGCCGGCGCCACGCGCAACCACCGGGACGTTCTTCTGATGGCAGAGTTTGAGCAGGGTTTGCACCTGCTCGAGTCGACGGGGCAGGGCGACCAGCATCGGCGTGGTGCGGTAGGCGGAGAGACCGTCGCATTCGTAGGGTTTGAGTTCTTCGTCTCGCCACAAGATGTCGAGGTCTGGCAGCGTTTGCTGCAATGCCTTGAGGAATTCGGCCTTGTTCACCTGCGGCAATGGACCGTCGAGGCGTTCGTCATAAAGAATATTCATCTCAGGCTTACCCCTTGCTGATCGTTCCCACGCTCTGCGTGGGAATGCAGCCCGCGACGCTCCGCGTCACTGGACGCGGAGCGTCCCTTGAGGCATTACCACGCAGAGCGTGGGAACGATCAGGGGCCGGGCGCGTTGTCATCTCTGGCTTCCCAAAAACTCGCGATAAAGCTCTGCCGTATTCCCCGGCTGTTCAACCATCGGCATGTGCCCGACGTGATCCCAGACATCCACGCGCAAATTGGCGATGCCCTTGCTCCAGACCGGCACGCTGCTGACATCGATCAGCCGATCCTTGCGGCCCCAGAGCAACAGCGCCGGGCATTTGATGTCGGCGAGTTTCGGCTCCATCGGCGGGCTGGCGCGAAAATCGCGGAAGATCTCCTCGAGTTCATCGCGTTGTTGTTCGTAGCGCTGGGCGATGGCGTCCAGCACCAGGTTCGGTACCCACGGCGGCGATTCCATGGTCATTGCATAAAACCGGCGAAACTCCTCCCGGGAATTGATCAGAAACGGGTTATGCCCGCGCGCCAGATGCCGCTCCATGTCGCTGACCTCGGGCGCGGTGACGCCTGCCGGGTCGATCAGCGCCACCGAGGCGATGCGGTCGGGATAAGTCGCCGCCAGCCACGCGGCAATGTAGCCGCCCATCGAGTTGCCGATCACATGGACTTTCTCCACGCCGCAAACGTCGAGCAACTGGATCATGCGTTTGGCCTGCAACGGAATGTCGTAGCCGCCGCCCGCCTTGAAGCCGGTTTCACCATGGCCGGCAAGGTCCGGGATGATCACCCGATACTGGCGCACAAAGTGCCGGGAAAAGCGCAGCCACAGGTTCTTGTCGGCGCTGTAGCCATGCAGCATCAGAATCGCGCTGGCCGCTTCGTACGGCCCTCCTTGCCAGGTCGAGACGGTCATCTCGGCGATCGGCACTTCGATCTTGTGCAATTTGTACAACTTGGCCTCGATGGCCATGTTCAGGTCGTACAGCCAATGACCGACCGCCGGATAACTCAACCAGCTCCAGGCCACGAAAACCGCGAGGGCGACAAACAGCAAAAGCATCGACGTCTTCCTTTTACGTGTTCAGGACAGAATGTGGTCGGCCGGTTTCAGCGCTCGGGTCAAGCGGTGATAGCTGAAACTGAAGCCGGGAAACATCGCGATCACATGACCGCTCTTGCTTTGATACCAACTGTGGCAGCCGCCGGACTTCCAGACCGTGCGCTCCATCTCCCGATGAATCATCTCAGTGTAGGTACGTTCCGCATCACGGCGCACTTCGATGCTGCGCAGACCCTTCGCCCGCACGGTGCGAATGCAGTCGAGGATGTAGTTCATCTGCGACTCGATGATGAACAGCGCCGAGGTGTGGCCGATGCCGGTGTTGGGGCCGGTGACGATAAACAGGTTGGGAAAGTCCGGCAGGCTGGTGCCCAGATACGCGCGCGGGTATTGCGCCCAGACCTCTCTGAGTTGCACGGCGTTTTTTCCGCTGACCGGATAGGAAATCACCCCATCGGTGGCGTCGTAACCGGTCGACCAGACGATCAGATCAACATCGATGTGTTGGCCGTCCTCAGTGTTGATGCCGCTTTCGTCGATGGAAGCGATGCCTTGTTCGCGGGTATGCAAGGTGACATTGGGACGGTTCAGCGCCGGGTAATACGTGCTGGAAACCAGTACCCGTTTGCAGCCGATGGTGAAGTCCGGGGTGAGTTTTTCTTGCAGCAGCGGGTCCGGCACCTGGCGTTTGAGAAAGCGCAGGGCGTGCTGCTGGACCATGTGAATCGCCGCTTTCGAGTATTTGAACGCGATGACCCGGGTTTCGAATTGCCAGTAAATCAGCCAGCGCAACAGTTTGTAGGCGGGTTTGCGGCCAAGCAGCCAGCGTTGCAACGGCCCGAACTGGCGATCGGCGCGGGGCAGCACCCAATGGGGCGTGCGTTGGAACACGTGCAGTTGCTCGACCTGTGGCGCAATCGCCGGAATCACTTGCACCGCACTGGCACCGCTGCCGACGATGGCCACGCGTTTACCGCGATAGTCGTAGCTGTGATCCCAGTTGTTCGTATGAAAAGTCTCGCCTTGAAAGCGATCCCGGCCGGGAAAGTGCGGGATAACCGGTTGGCTCAGCGGCCCGGTGGCATTGATCAGGAACTGCGCATAAAAGGTGCCTTTGCCGGTGTGCACGGCCCAGCGTTTTTCCGTGTCGTCCCATTCGACGCGCTCGACATTGGCTTGCAACTCTACGCGTTCGCGCAAACCGAACTGCTCGATGACATGCTCGGTGTAGCGCTGCAGTTCGGCCTGCCCGGCGAACATCTGCGACCAGCGGTACGGCGCAAACGACAGCGAATACAGCGGCGACGGCACGTCCACCGCTGCGCCGGGGTAGGTGTTCTGGCACCAGGTGCCGCCAAAGAAGTCCCGTCGCTCCAGCAGGCGAAAATCGTCGATCCCGGCCTTGAGCAGGTTGACCGCAGCACATTGACCGCCAAAACCGCTGCCGATGATCAACACGTGGTAGGTGTGCATGGGCCTCCTTCTTATAGTTGTTTTTCCATTTTGCTCCTTTCATGTATAGCCAAATATTTGCACGGCGTGTGGCCCTGATGTCGCTCTATTCAGCCCGCTGGCCGGTGATGGCTATTTAACGTCGCCCTGTTAGACTTCCAGCACATCCGTCCTGCGGTGTGCGTGATCGAGGTCCTTATGGGAAATACCGGAGGAAAGGGACTTTCATTGGCCAGGAGGCTTTATACATCGCGCATCCTCGGGTTGATTCTGGGGCTTGTGTGCGTGAGCGTGGCGATGTACTCGCTCGATCCGCCGCTGTGGGTCTGGGCGCTGATGTTCTTCAACGGCCTGGTCTGGCCGCATCTGGCGTTTCAATGGGCGCGCCGCGCCCGGGTTCCTTACCACGCTGAACACCGCAATCTGTTGATCGACGCCTTTTTCGGCGGCTTTTGGCTTGCCGCCATGCATTTCAATCCGCTGCCTACGGCGACGACTATTTCAATGATGGCGATGAATAACGTCGCTATCGGTGGTTCACGTTTTCTGTTGGCAGGCTCTGCGGCGCAGTTGCTCGGGGTCGGCGTCGGGCTGGTGGTGTTTGCTCCGGCATTCGTTCCGCAGACCACGCCTGCGCAAATGTACGCCTGTTTCCCGTTACTGCTGCTGTACCCGCTGGCGCTGGGCTGGATCTGCTTTCGCCAGGCCTACACCCTCGGTCGACATAAACGCGAATTGCTTGCCCTGAGCCGCACCGACAGCCTTACCGGGCTGCTCAATCACGGCGCCTGGAAGGATCAACTGGAGATTGCTTTTCAGCGCTGCAAACGGCAGAAGCAGGGCGCGGCGATTGCGTTGATCGACATCGATCACTTCAAGGCAATCAACGACACTTACGGCCACGTTGCGGGCGACATCGTGTTGCGCCAGTTGAGCAAATTACTTAAACAAAACCTGCGGGCGACTGACGTTGCCGGGCGCTATGGCGGTGATGAGTTCTGCGTGATTTTGCCGGATCTGCCGCTGTTCAACGCCGCGCAGGCCATGGAAGCGTTGCGCGAGCGTTTCGCGATTCTGGGTTATGAGCAGAATCCGGCATTGAAGGTCAGCTTGAGTATTGGCCTGGCGGCTTACGATCCGGCGCATGCCGACGCGACGCGCTGGCTTAACGATGCCGATCAGGCGTTGTATGAAGCCAAGGCAGGCGGGCGTAATCGGGTGATCTGCAATTGCGATGACAAGCCCCGGCAGACATTGCTGGATTCGGTTTGATCCGCATCACAACAAATCCATTGTGGGAGCGAGCCTGCTCGCGAAAGCGCTGGGTCAGCCAACATTGATATCGCCTGACACGACGCCTTCGCGAGCAGGCTCGCTCCCACAGGGGGTTGTGTGTTGTCGGTTAGATCAGTGTCGCATTCGGTGTAGAGCCTCGCGCCGATGTCGGGTACGGTTAAATCCCCTCCGACGCGAAACAAGGATCGCTTCATGACGTGCTCATTTTCTCGCTCCCTGCTGGCTGCCAGTCTTGGCCTGTCTCTCGCTTTCTCCGCTGCCCACGCTTTCGCCGAACCGCACAAACAAGTGCTCGCCGATGCCGAGCAATACCAGCCAGAAGCCCTGAAGCTGCTGGAACGGCTGGTCAATATCGACTCCGGTTCCGGCTATGAACCGGGCCTCAAGCAAGTCAGCGACATCGCCATCGATGAGCTGAAAAAGCTCGGCGCGACCATCGAACTGGTGCCCAATACGCCGGAAAAATCCAACCATGTACTGGCCACGTTCAAAGGCACCGGCAAGGCGAAAATCCTGCTGATAGCGCACATGGACACGGTGTTCAAGGAAGGTTCGGCGGCCGAGCGGCCGTTCCACATCAAGGACGGCCGTGCTTACGGGCCGGGGGTGATGGATGACAAGGGCGGCATCGTCGCCGGGATCTATGCGTTGAAAGTTCTGAAAAACCTCGACTTCAAGGACTACGCGCAAATCACCTTCCTGCTCGACGCCAGTGAAGAAACCGGCTCGGACGTCGCCACCGACCTGATCAAGAAAACCGCCAAACAGCACGACGTGACCCTCAACCTCGAGCCGGGCCGCCCGGCCGATGGCCTGGTGGTATGGCGCAAGGGCAGCGCGACGGCGCTGGTCGAGGTCAAGGGTAAAGCCGCGCACGCCGGCGTCGCGCCGGAGCTGGGGCGCAACGCCGCGATGGAGGCCGCGCACCAGATTCTGCAACTGGGCAAACTTGGCGATGAGGCGAAGAAAACCACCATCAACTTCACCGTGCTCAAGGCCGGTGACCGCACCAATGTGATTCCCGATCAAGCCACGGCCAAGGCTGACGTGCGCGCGGCGGTGCCGGAGGAGTTCGACCGGATCGAGAAGGATCTGGCGCGGGTGTCGCAGGACAAGCTGATTGCTGAGACGGAAGTGAAGACTTCGTTGCAGCGCGGCTTGCCACCGATGCCGCAGACGCCGGAGTCGGACCGTCTGATGGCCATGGCCCAGGGGATTTACGGGGAGATTGGCCGCAAGTTGACGGAGGAGGGCAGTGGCGGTGCGGCGGATGCGAGTTTGTCGGCCGGGGTCGGCACGCCGACGCTGGATGGTTTCGGGATTGTTGGCGGCAATATTCACACGCCGGAGGAATACGCCGAAGTGGCGAGCGTGGCGCCGCGGATTTATCTGTTGTCGCGGATGATTATGGAGTTGGCCAAGCCGCGGTGAAGGGGTGATCGTTCCCACGCTCTGCGTGGGAATGCCTCAACGGACGCTCCGCGTTCGGCTTTGTGTGGGACGCAGAGCGTCCTGGGCTGCATTCCCACGCGGAGCGTGGGAACGATCATTAAGCCGCGGTGAGGTGGTTTGCGGTGTGATGAGGTCGGCGGGGTGCCAGATAAATCGGCCCCTCACCCTAACCCTCTCCCAGAGGGAGAGGGGACTGACCGTGTTGTTTGTGGTCCATGTGGCAACCAGCAGATCAAGTTGAATGCAAATTCGCATTCAACGGGTCTCTCACGTCGGCAGTATTTGTGTTCAACACTGATCAATTGTAGGAGTGAGCCTGCTCGCGATGGCGTCAGCCCGGCCAACCCATCACTCCTTGACGCTCATGTATTCCTTGGCCCAGAGAATGTATTCCTCCGGTTGGGTATAGGTGTGCGTCAACTCGGTCGCGCTCAAATCGGACGCCTGGGTAAAGATCTGCCGCTGTTCACGCAAGCTGTCATACGTCGCTTTGATCGCCGCAAAGTACGCACCATGCCCATCAATGGTCACGCGCACACCGAGTTCGGCCAGACGTTTGTCATCGCGCAACGCGGGGTTGCCGTAGGTCACCAGCATCAGCGGAACGGTCAGGTGTTCGGCGATTTGCTCGAGCTGATCGAAATCCTGAATCCCGACCATGCAGATGCCGTCAGCCCCGGCAGCCTGATACTGGCGAGTGCGGCTGATGATTTCCTGGTTCGGCAGGATGCCGGCGTTGGTACGGGCGATGATCGCCATTTCCGTATCAACCCGGGCTTCCAATGCCGCGCGGATCTTGCCGACGCCTTCGGCAACGGTGATCAGGTCGGTGGATTTGCGGCCGAATTGGGCCGGCAGCAAGGTGTCTTCGATGGTCAGGGCGGCGACCCCGGCGCGTTCCAGTTCAACGATGGTGCGCATCACGTTGAGGGCGTTGCCGTAGCCGTGGTCGGCGTCGGCGATCACCGGCAATTGGGCGACGCGGCCGATGCGGGTGGCCTGTTCGGCGAACTCGCTGAGGGTGATCAGGGCAAAGTCCGGGGCACCGAGCACCTGCAACGAGGCCACGGAACCGCCGAGGATCCCCACTTCAAAACCGAGGTCAGCGGCAATGCGCGCGGACATCGGATCGAACACCGACGCCGTGTGATAGCAGGTGTCAGAGGCCAGCAGTTGACGGAAGTTACGGCGCAAATCTTGATGGGAAAGCCTGGTCATACGAGTTCCACCAATACAAAGGAATGGAAAGGCTTGAACAAAGGTGTCAACGCCGAAGAATGAAAAGGCTATCACGCGAATGGGTCAATGATCATGACGAATTTGCAAGGGACAGGTTGTCGCGGACCCTTTTGCTGAAAGGATTTACCTTTTTGCGGTGATGACCGTCAGGCCGCCACCGCCTGTTGCTGTTGATTAGGCAGTATCGCCGCGCGCACCGAATTGCCTGGTTGCAGTTGCAGGCGCTTGGCGGTGAGGCGGTCGATCACCAGGCTGCTGCCGACCCGGCGGGCGCGGGCGACGGTGATGCGGCAGTTTTCCAGACGGCGGTTGTGAATCAGCCACAACGGTGCCTGTTCATCCGGGCTGCCGAGGCTCAGGGTCAGCTCGACGCTCTCGCGCACGGTGCGGATATTGCGCACCGGCGCTTCGATCACCGGGCCGCCGTCGAAGATGTCGATGTAGCCTTTGTGGGTAAACCCTTCGGCCTGAAGGATTTTCAGCGCCGGCTCGGTATTCGGGTGTGCCTGGCCGATCGCCGCTTGCGCCTGTTCGGTGAGCATGCAGGTGTACAGCGGCTGGCGCGGCATCAGTTCGGCGATGAACGATTTGTTGCCTAGCCCTGACAAGTGATCGGCATGGCTGAAGTCCATCTGGAAGAAATGCCGGCCCAGACTGTCCCAGAACGGCGAACAACCGTGTTCATCGGCGCTGCCGCGCAGCTCGGCAATCATCTTCTCGCCGAACAGATGCGGGAACTCGGCAACGAACAGCAACCGCCCCAGCGACAGCAGGCGGCCATTGCTGCCGTGGCGCTGATCATGGCCAAGAAACAGCGAGCACAGCTCCGATTGGCCGGTCAGTTCGTTGTTGAGAAACAGCGTCGGTATCTGCCGCTGAATGCCCAGATCCGGCGCCGAACTCACGGTCAACCCGACCCGATAGTTGTACCAGGGCTCGCGCAGGCCGACCGCCCCGGCCAGTGCGCTGACGCCGACCACGCGCATGTCGTCGTCTTCGAGCACAAACAGATAGTCCGCGTCGGCCCGTTCCACCTGTTCGGCGAACGCTCGTTGCGCCCAGCGGACCCGGTGGGACAGGCGATCTTCGTTGGCCGGCAGGGTGGTGAACCCCGGGCCGGCCTGTTGCACCAGCGCCATCAAGGCTGGCAGGTCGCTGACTTTGACCGGGCGGACAATCATGCTGTAACTCCTTCGCGCCTGTTCGGGCACTGTCGTTGGCTGCGCAACCGGGCGGGTTTCACAGGGCAATCAGCCGAATCGGGCTGCCATCGGTCACGTTCAGCGCCGCACACATTGCAGGGGTGAGGGACAGCGGTTGATCGGGTTGGTAATCGAGTTCGGCAATCATCGCCCGGAAGCCGTGCAGCGCGTCATTGCTCAGCAGATAACGGCCACGGGCATCGATCTGTGGCTGTTGCTGCACCGTTGCCATCTGGCTACGCGCGATCGAACGGATATTGGCGGTGCGCGCATACAGAGTCGGGCCCGCGTCGAACAGGTCGATGTAGCTGTTGGTTTCGAAGCCTTCACGCTCAAGGATGTCGAACGCTTCCTGACCGTCCGGGTGGATACGACCGATACAGTCTTGCGCCGCTTGCGGCAGCATCGGCACGTAAATCGGGTATTGCGGCATCAGTTCGGCGAGAAAGGTGCGGCTCTGCAGCCCGCACAGGCGTTCGGCTTCAACGTAGGGCAGGTCGAAGAAGTGTTTGCCCAGTGCATCCCAGAACGGCGAATGACCTTCCTCATCGCTGTAGCCGACGATTTCGGTAATCACCGCCTCGGCGAAGCGCGGCGCATGAGCGGCCATGAACAGCAGGCGCGCCCGTGACAGCAACTCGGAGAACGGCGTGCGCACCAGATTGGCGTCGATGTGAAAGCCGCGCAGAAGTGTGTGATCGTTGAGATCGTGGCACAGCGACAGCGCTGGCACGCCGTGTTCAATGTTCAGCTCGCGGGACGCACTGGTGAAATGGCGATTACGCAGGCTGTAGAACGGCTCGTCGAAACCCGCTGTGGCGAGAATTTCCGAGCAGCCAACCAGACGCTGTTCGTCGAGGTCTTCCAGCACAAAGAAGTAATTCTCCGGGCCGTTAGCCGCCGCCGCGCTGGCAAACGAGGCGCAGGAACCGGCGATTTTCGCGCGCAGGCGCTCGCTGTCGTCCGGCAGGGAGGTCACGCCCACCAGACTGTCGCGGGCCAATTGTTGGAGCTGGGGCAGGTCAGTCTGCTCGACTGGGCGTAAGACCAGCATGGATGTACTCCTGTATCAAAAGGTTCGGCAAAGTCGCCGAACCTGACTATCACTGTCGGTTTCCACGCGATAAATCGGCGGTCGCCTGATTTGTTGTCAGACGCCGCTCTTTTTCTTGTCAGCCGTTGCTCGGGTCAGGCAGCGCGGTACTGGCGCCGAGCTTGTTGAGGAAGAACAGGTACACCAGACCCAGAGCAATCCAGATCAGCCCGAGTTTCTGCGCATCGACGCCCATGTTGTACATGATGGCCGCGACGATGATGAAGCCGACCACCGGGCAGATCAGGTGACGCACGACCTGACCGGACTTTTGCCGACGCCAGTAGTAGTTGATCACTGTCAGGTGCAGCAGCATGAAGCCGCTGAGCGCGCCGAAGTTGACCAGCGAGGTCAGGGTGTCGACCGAGTTGATGAACAGGTAGCAGATGACCAGCGACAGCACCGCCACCAGATAAATGCTCAGGTACGGCGTGTTGTGTTTCGGATGAACCTTGGCCAGCACTTTTGGCAGTTTGCCGTCGCGCGCCATGCCGAACAGCAAGCGCGAAACCGCGGCTTGCGAGGTGATGGCCACGGCCACGCCCCAGGCCAGCGCCGTCGCGACAGCGGTCAGAGTCGCCAGCCAACTGCCGGCGGCGATTTCGGCGATTTCATAGAACGCGGTGTCGGCGGACTTGAAACCCATGCCCGCTGCCAGATCGGTGGCGATCCAGGTTTGTGCAACGAAAATCACGCCCATGACCACCAAGGTGATCAACGCGGCTTTACCGACGCTCTTGCCCGGATCCCCTTTGATTTCTTCGGCGAGGGTGGAAATCGCATCGAAGCCGAGGAACGACAACACCGCAATCGACACCGCCTGCATCAGCAGGGCGAAGTTGAAGGTTTCCGGGTGATACAGCGGCGCCAGGGTCAGCTCGCCGTTACCGCCACCGTTGTGCAGGGCATTCCACGCGTAGAACAGGAAGATGCCGAGTACTACCAGTTGCGCCAGCAGGAAGATGATGTTCATCCGCGCGGTAAAGGTGATGCCGCGCAGGTTGACGAAGGTCGCGCTGACCAGAAACGCCAGAATAAAGCCGACTTTCGGGATGTCCGGGTACAAATGGTTGAGCGCCATCGCCGCGTAGACGTAAAGCAGCGGCGGAATCAGCAGGTAATCGAGCAGCATCAGCCAGCCGGCGATGAAGCCGACATGTTGATTGAGGCCGCGTTGCGCATAGGAATACACCGAGCCGGCAATCGGAAAGGCCTTGGCCATGCTGCCGTAGCTCAATGCGGTGAACAGCATCGCCACCATGCCGATGATGTACGCCAGCGGCACCATCCCCGGGGCTTCGGCGTTGACGTAGCCGTAAACCCCGAACGGGGCGATTGGGATCATGAAGATCATCCCGTACACCACCAGGTCGGTCAGCGTCAGGCTACGTTTCAACTCTTGCTTGTAGCCGAATTCTTCAATTTCCATGAAGCGCAACTCCTTGTCAGCCAGTCGGTCGTTTTAGTTGTTATCGGTCCATCGTTTACAGCGTCAGCAGTCTTTCATTACAGCAATGGCGCGAGGTATCCGGCCCAGCGCGATACGGCTTCGGGGCTGCGCAGCAAGTCGTTGCGCACCTCGATCAACACCGAGTCGAGGCCACGGGCATCGCCGTGCACGGGCACGGTCATGTCGCCCAGCGGATCAATCCTGTACGGCTGATTACCGGCCACTTTCAGCGGGTGTTCGCCGAGTCCATCGAGCAAACGTTGCGCGTAGGCCTTGGCCTGACCGAACAGCACGCCGGCTTCCAGCGGTCGCGGCTGGCCGTAATACACCGGAGTGAAGCTGTGAATCCCCACCACACGCACTGCCTGGCCCTGAGCAACACGCTCGTCGATCAAGGTTTGCAAGCGCGCGTGAAACGGCTTGAACAGGGTCTGACGGCGGTATTCGCGGGTGGCTTCGTCCAGCTCGCGGTTGCCCGGCACCTGATAAATCTCGCTCTGCGCCGGAATGCTGTCCGGGGCATGGCGTGGCCGGTTCAGATCGATCAGCAGGCGCGAATAACTGGCACTCAACAGAGTGGCGCCGAGCCTTTCCGATAACTGCTCGGCCAGTTGCAACGCGCCGATGTCCCAGGCGATGTGTTCGCGGGCGGCGGTAGCGTCCAGGCCCAGATTGTTCAGGGCCTCGGGGATGTAGCGGCTGGCGTGTTCGCATACCAGAATCAACGGGTGCGTCGAGTCGGCGCGGCTCAGGTTGTAGGCCGGGCGGGTGTACAACCCCAGTTCGGCGGATTCAGTACAGGCGTGCATAGTACTCACACAAGTCAGCGGGCGAGAGCTGTTCCGTCAGCGCCAGTTCCTCGGTTTTCAGGGCGTAGTAGGTGTCGAGCAGCGGCTTGGGCAGCCATGCAGTGAAGGCGCCACTGTTGCGCAGGCAATCCAGCGCCTGGGCCAGCGAGGCGGGCAGGGCGACGATGCCCCGGGCCTTGCGTTGCTCGTCGTTGAGTGAATCGGGAATTTCATTGGTGATCGCGTTCAGCGCCAGGCGTTGTTCGATACCCAGTCGCCCGGCGATCAGCAGTGCAGCCATGGCCAGATGCGGTGAGGCAGTGGCGTCCATGGCGCGGAATTCGAGGTTGAACTGGTTGGCCACGGGCTTGCCGCCGAGGGTCACGGTCGGGCAGATGCGCAGCGCTGCTTCACGGTTTTGTTGGCCGAGACAAGCGTAAGAGGCGCTCCAGTGATGCGGCTGCAAGCGTTCGTACGACACCGGAGTCGGTGCGGTAAACGCACACAGAGCCGGCAAGTAATGCAGGATCCCCGCCGCCCAATGCTGGCCGAGGCTCGACAGACCATTGCTGGTACCAGCGTCGTAGAGCATCGGCAGACCGCCCAGATCGAGCAGGCTGACGTGCAGATGCACGCCGTTGCACACCGCGTCGGCGGCGGTCTTCGGCGCAAAGCTCAAATCGAGACCCATTTGCCGGGCGATCTCGCGGCTGATCTCGCGCACGTTGACGGCACGATCGGCCGCCGCCACGCCGAGCGTCGGGCGGCAGGTGATTTCGTACTGGTGCTTACCGTACTCGGGCAGAAACATTTCCGGCTCGACACCGCCGGCGCGCAGGGCACTGAGCAGCCAGCCACCGAACTCGGCACCTTGGCGCTGGGCTTCGAGGGAGAACGCCAGATGCTCGGCAAAACCGGCGTGCAGGTTGAATTCATGTTCGAACGCGGCGTTGACCTGCAAGCCCAGTTCATCGCGATAACGTTCGATTTCGTCACGCAACAGCGTGCGCGGGCAGGCGCCCCACGGGCGGCCATCGGTTTCGCGAATATCGCCGTGAATGAAATCCAGCGCCGGCGCGTTGGCGTCGGGGCCGTTGCCAACGGTGACGCGGCTGCTCAGATCGGGAATCAGCCGCAAGTCGCCATATGCACCCCACGGATTGGTTGAAGCAATGATGTCCTGCGGCGTCAATGCGCTGTTGGCTGGCACCCAGCCGCAACCGGCGGCCTGATAATGCTCAAGCTCATCAGTAGGAAACGAGCGACCCCGGGTGATGCCGATCAGGTCAGTGGTGACCAGCGTGGTCATCGGCAGCGGCGTCAGGCGCGTGCTCATGGCTGCATCTCCTGCAGGCGGGCGAGCACGGTGTCGGTGTCGGTGATCCAGCAGTAACCCTTGATCGCATTCAGGCAGGCGTGATGGCGTTCGGCGCTGTAGGTGGCGCAGGCATCTTCGACCAGCGTGACCAGATAGCCACGGTCGGCGGCGTCGCGCACGGCCATGTCGACGCACTGGTCGGTGACGATGCCGGCGATGATCAGGTGGCGGGTTTCGAGGTTGCGCAGCACGTAGTCGATGTTGGTCGAGTTGAACACCCCGGACGAGGTCTTCGGCAGGACGATTTCGTTTTCCACCGGGCTCAGGTCTTCAATGATCCGCGCCTGCACGCTGCCTTTGGGCAGGTGCATGTCCGAGAGCTTGTGATCGAGCGAACGGTCGCGGCCATCGGCGGTAAGGCTTTCGATAATGGTGTGCAGCACGTTCTGCCGCGCCTCGCGAAAAGCACTGAGCAAACGACGTTGATTGGGTACCACCTGCATGTGCGCGCGGGTCAGGAAATACTCGGCTTCAGGACCGTTGAGGTGCGCGTCGAACTGCGGCTCGAGCCAGGCACGCTGCATGTCCACCAGCAACAGCGCGGTGTGATCGGTGACAAACGGCAAGTCCCGCGGCGAGCGGTGGGGAAGGCTGAACATCCTTATTTATCCTCCAGCAGGTGGGTGTTGAAGTCATTGCGCAGGGCATCGATGCCTTCCAGGCGATCGGCGAGGTTTTCGGTGCGCAGGGTCAGGCAGGCAATCAGTGCTTCGACCTGAGCCAGCGCCGGCACCATGGTGTCGAACGGCGAGGCCGATTCGACCGGGGCGCTGATGATCAGGTCGGCCAGTTCGCGCAGCGGCGAGGCGTAGATGTCGGTGAACAGCACCACACGGGCGTTGTTGTTCTTCGCGGCACTGGCGACGCGCAGGGCCTGAGTCTGGTAGCGGCGATAATCGAACACCAGCACTACGTCCTGGCGTTGCAGATCGAACAGACGATCGGGCAGTTGCGCGTTGTCTTCCAGAGCGAAGCAACCGGGGCGCAGCAGGCGCAAGTGATTGAGCAGGTAAGTGGCCATCAGGCTGCTGAAACGCCCGCCGAAGCAATAAACCTGATGCCGCGCGTCGAGCAGCCAGTCGGTGAGAATGCGCACGTCTTCGGGTTGGGTCAGCGATTGGGTTTCGACCAGCAGGCGATGGCTGTCGCCCAGATAGTGGCTCCAGGCGTCGTCCTTGTGCTGATGGGCGCGCGGTTGCAACAGCGTACGCGGCGAGCGCAGACGATGATCCATGTCGCTGAGCAGGGCATCCTGAAATTCGGCATAACCGCCGAAGCCGAGTTTTTTCACCAGCCGCACAATGGTCGGATCGCTGACGCCGGCGTGTTCGGCCAGACGCGCCATCGGCCCCAGACCGTTACGTGGGTACTGATCCAGCAAGGCGCGAACGACTTTGCGCTCCGACGGCGTAAGATCCAGGCCGGGGTCGGTGATCAGGTCTCTGAGAGGGGGCATCCGGGCTCCTGCTGGATGGAGGGTGTTGAATTCGCTTCATAATCCGTTAAAACAGTATTTATGTAACTGACGTTACATGTCTAGTGAATTTTTCAGTGTGTTGAAAAGGCTCCAGAATGGAGCGAGATGCCCGTGTAACAAGGGCTACACGTAATTCGATCGCGCTTGTAGTCCATTGCCCACAACGCTGTCAGATATTGCCGTATTCCTGGCGTCGTCGTTTTTTGCCGTGGCGATCCAGTAGCCCCGCAACCCCCGGTTTACGGCACAATTGCCCACAGAGCGGCTTGGCGCCGTTGATTTTCATGAAGGCCTACCGGAGCGATCCCTGTGCAGACCACTCGTTTGACATTGATTTGCCATGCACGAACCGTCGCACAGAAATTGGCGTGTTTTCCTACGAATGAACCTGTTGAAAATAGTGGGTTGGCGCCAGGATCTCTGGCCGACCGTTTCGATGCCTCGCGGCGCTTGATTTGCGCGCCGGAATTGCGCACGCAACAGACGGCGGCATGGTTTGGTGCGGATGCGCAAATTGAAGAGGCGCTGCGCGATTGCGACTGGGGCCGCTGGCATGGGCTGTCGATCAAGTCCCTGCAACGCTCGGAAGCCGCCGCGCTGCATGCCTGGCTGGAAGATCCCCACGCCATACCCCATGGTGGTGAGTCGGTGGCGCAGTTGTGTGAACGCGTGGCGCAGTGGCTGACCAGCCTGCAAGCCACGCCGGGGCATGTAGTGGCGGTGACGCATCCGTTTGTCATCCGCGCCGCGCTGATCCACGTGATGCGCGGCACCGCGTTTCATGACATTGATGTCGAACCATTGTCGATGGTCGAACTGCGCTTCACCGGGCGTTGGCGGCTACGCTTGCCGGGCCTGGACGTTAAAGGAGCACGTTGATGAAACAACTGCTGGTGATCGGCATCGGTGCCGGTAATCCCGACTACATCACGATGCAGGCCGTGAAGGCGCTGAATCAGGTCGACGTGTTCTTCCTGATGGATAAAGGCCAGAGCAAAGACAAACTGATCGACCTGCGCCGTGAGATCTGTGAGCGCTACATCGACGACCCCGACTATCGCTTCGTCGAAGCCCACAGCCCGGAACGCGAGCGCGGCGATGTCGACTACACGGCCAGTGTCGATGAGCTGAACCGTGCCAAGCAGCAGACCTTCGAGCGGCTGATCAATGACGAATTGTCTGATGGCCAGTGCGGCGGTTTCCTGGTGTGGGGCGACCCGGCGCTGTACGACAGCACCGTGCGCATCCTCCAGGCCATTCTGGCCTCGGGCACCTGTGCCTTCGAGTTTGACGTAATTCCCGGGATCACCAGCGTTCAGGCATTGGCGGCGCAGCACAAGGTGCCGCTGAACACGATCGGCCGTTCCATTGAAATCACCACCGGGCGGCGTTTGGCGGCCGGGCAGGTGAGTGATGCGGACAGTCTGGTGGTGATGCTCGATGCTGAAGATTCGTATCACCACGTCGCGGATCGGCAGACCGAGATTTACTGGGGCGCGTACCTGGGCACGCCGGACGAGATTCTGATCAGTGGCAGGCTGGCGGATGTCGCGGATGAGATCGAGCGGGTGCGCAAGGCGGCGCGGGCGGAGCATGGGTGGATCATGGATACGTACTTGCTGCGTAAGCCTTAGATTTTCGCTGGCCGGGCTGGCCCCTTCGCGAGCAGGCTCGCTCCCACAGGGGAACGCATCTCAAAATGTGGGAGTGAGCCTGCTCGCGATAGGGCCGGAACATTCAACGCACATTTCGAACAGGCAAAAAAACACCCGGTGCAACGCAAGTCGCACCGGGTTTTTGTTGCCAGCGAGCGGCGGATGTCGTGGATCCGCCATTCACCGTTGAACTCTGGTTAAGCGCGTTCCAGCGCCAGCGCCACACCCTGGCCGCCGCCGATGCACAGGGTCGCCAGACCCTTCTTCGCATCACGCTTGATCATTTCATGCAGCAAGGTCACCAGCACACGGCAACCCGATGCACCGATCGGGTGACCCAAGGCGATGGCACCGCCATTGACGTTGACCTTGTCCAGATCCCATTGCAGATCCTTGGCCACCGCAAGCGATTGTGCGGCGAACGCTTCGTTGGCTTCGATCAGGTCGAGCTGGTCGATGTTCCAGCCAGCCTTGTCGAGGCAGCGGCGGGTGGCCGACACCGGGCCGATGCCCATGATTGCTGGATCAACGCCTGCGTTGGCGTAGGCGGCGATTTTCGCCAGAACCGGCAGGCCGAGGGCTTTGGCTTTCTCGGCGCTCATCAGGATGACCGCAGCAGCGCCGTCGTTCAGCGACGAAGCATTACCGGCGGTGACGCTGCCGTCCTTTTTAAAAGCCGGACGCAGTTTCGCCAGGGATTCGGCAGTGGTGTCGCCACGCGGTTGCTCATCAACCTTGAACGCCACCGGATCGCCTTTGCGCTGCGGGATCAGGATCGGGGTGATCTCATCGACAAAGCGGCCGGCTTCAATCGCGGCGGCGGCTTTCTGCTGCGAGGCTGCCGCAAAGGCATCCTGCTGCTCACGGCTGATCTGGTATTTGTCGACCAGATTCTCGGCAGTGATGCCCATGTGGTAATCGTTGAACGCATCCCACAGACCGTCACTGATCATGGTGTCGACGATTTGCGCGTGGCCCATGCGCAGACCGGTGCGTGCGCCCGGCATCACGTAGTTGGACAGGCTCATGTTTTCCTGGCCGCCGGCGATGATCACCTCAGCGTCGCCGCAACGGATCGCCTGTGCGCCGAGGTGCAGGGCTTTCAGGCCCGAGCCGCACACTTTGTTCAGGGTCAGCGCTGGTACGGCGTGGGGCAAGCCAGCCTTGATCGCCGACTGACGCGCCGGGTTCTGGCCGGCGCCGGCAGTCAACACCTGGCCCATGATCACTTCATCAACCTGCGCACCGTCCAGACCGGTCTGCTTGAGTAGCTGGCGGATCACCGCCGCGCCCAGATCAACGGCGGAAACGCTGGCCAGGGAACCCTGGAAACTGCCGATCGCGGTACGCGTGGCGGCAACAATTACGACGTCTTGCATTTTCGAATTCCTCACTGGGCAGCGAACTGCATTTCCGGTACGTGATCCGGGACGATCAGTTTACCAGCGGTTTTGGCGACGATTTCCTCGACGCTGACGCCAGGTGCGCGTTCCTTGAGGACAAAAGCGCCATTTTCGATTTCCAGGTACGCGAGGTCGGTCAGCACGCGCTTGATGCAACCGGCGCCGGTCAGCGGCAGGCTGCATTTGGCGAGCAGCTTGGACTCACCATCCTTCGATGCGTGGGTCATGATCACGATGATGTTGTCGGCGCCAGCCACCAGATCCATCGCGCCGCCCATGCCCTTGACCAGTTTGCCGGGAATCATCCACGAGGCGATGTTGCCTTCGACGTCCACTTCGAACGCGCCGAGCACGGTCAGGTCGACATGGCCACCCCGGATCATCGCGAAGGATTCGGCGGAGTTGAAAATCGACGCGCCGATGCGCGCGGTTACGGTCTGTTTGCCGGCGTTGATCATGTCGGCATCGATGGTGTCTTCGGTCGGAAACGGGCCCATGCCGAGCAGGCCGTTTTCCGATTGCAGCATGACTTCCATGCCTTCGGGAATGTAGTTGGCGACCAGGGTCGGAATGCCGATGCCGAGGTTCACGTAGAAGCCGTCCTGCATTTCGCGGGCGACGCGCTGAGCCATTTGTTCGCGGGAAAGTGCCATTTTTTATTCTCCGTCAGCCTGAATTATTTGCGGATGGTGCGCTGTTCGATGCGTTTTTCGAACGTGCCGCAAATGACCCGATCGACGTAGATGCCCGGGGTGTGGATCTGCGAGGGGTCGAGTTCGCCGGGTTCGACGATTTCTTCGACTTCAACCACGGTGATCTTGCCGGCGGTGGCGGCCAGCGGGTTGAAGTTCTGCGCGGTGTGACGGTAGACGACGTTACCGAAGTGGTCGGCTTTCCAGCCTTTGACGATGGCGAAGTCGCCAGTGATGGATTCTTCCATCAGGTACTTGCGACCCTTGAACTCACGCACTTCCTTGCCTTCGGCGACCGGAGTGCCGACTCCGGTGGCGGTGAAGAAGGCCGGAATGCCGGCGCCGCCTGCGCGCATCTTCTCGGCGAGGGTGCCTTGCGGGGTCAGGATGACTTCGATGTCGCCCTTGAGCAGTTGCTCTTCGAACAGCTTGTTTTCGCCGACGTAGGAGGCGATGACTTTGCTGATCTGGCGATCGGTGAGCAGTACGCCGAGGCCGAAACCGTCGACGCCGCAGTTGTTGGAGACGACGGTGAGGTCGCGGGTGCCTTTGCGTTTGATCTCGGCGATCAGGTTTTCCGGAATGCCGCACAGACCGAAGCCGCCGGCGATGACGGTCATGCCGTCCTCAAGCCCGGCCAGGGCTTCCTCGTAGGAACTCACGCGCTTGTCGAAACCTGCCATATGCACCTCTTTTATTATTTGCGGGCGGCTGGCTAGCCGAATGGTTGGAGTGTCGCGCTGAAGGATATATTTGTTAAGTTGATTTTTAAGGTCGATTGATTGATAAAGCTCAATAATCGCGTTATGTCTTGTTGCTTAACGCTTGACCGTTCCCACGCTCTGCGTGGGAATGCCTCTAGGGACGCTCCGCGTCCAGTGACGCGGAGCGTCACGGGCTGCATTCCCACGCAGAGCGTGGGAACGATCATCACCGACGATCCTGAGGCTTCAGTATGACCATCAAACAGATCCGCGCCTTCCTCGCCGTCGCCCAGAGCTTGAGTTTCGCCGTGGCCTGCGAGCGCCTGCACCTGTCGCAATCAGCCTTGAGCCTGACCATCAAAGCGCTGGAGGAGGGCCTGGGCGGACGCCTGTTCAGCCGCAACACGCGCAACGTCGCGCTGACTGCCGAAGGTGAATCCTTGCTGCCTCTGGCGCGACGGCTGATTGCCGACTGGGACAACGCCGAAGACGAAATGCGCCAGCGCTTCAGCTTGCAGCGCGGGCGAGTGACGCTGGCGGCGATGCCGTCGTTTGCCGGTAATCTGCTGCCGCCGATCCTCAAAACGTTTCGCGCGCGCTATCCGAACGTCAACGTCACGGTCAATGACGTGATCAACGAGCAAGTGCTGGAGATGGTTCGTGATCGTCAGGTGGAACTCGGCGTGGCGTTCGAGCCGATGCAAAACACGGCGATGACGTTCACGCCCTTGTACATGGATCGCTTTGTTGCGGTGGTATCGAAGGATTCGCCGTTGGCCCAGCGCGCTGAGATCGATTGGCAGACGTTGCTTCAGGAGCCGTTTATCACCTTGCAGCGGCCCTCGACGGTGCGGGTGATGCTCGAAGAGCACTTACAGGCGCGGGGTATGAAGTTGCCGGTGGAGTTTGAGAGCCATCAATTGGCGACCGTCGGGCGCATGGTCGCCAGCGGTCTGGGCGTCAGCGCCGTCCCGGCGTTGTGTGCCGAGCAGATGCAAGAACTGGGCGCCCATTGCCTGACGCTGGACGACTCGGTGGAGCGGGCGATTGGTGTGCTGACCGAGCCGGGCAATGAACTGTCGGCAGCGGCGCAGGCGTTGTTCGATATTCTCAAGGCTGAAGATCTGGGGCGACTGTGAGATCTACCCCCTCACCCCAACCCTCCCGAAACGTCGGACCGCCCCCAGGGGGGCGAGGGGGAAAGGGAGCCAATTGGGGATTTCTCAAATCCTGAGTTCGACTCGAAATTTTCAGGTCGACGTATTGCTTGAGAACAACACGGTCAGTTCCCTCTCCCTTGGGAGAGGGCTAGGGTGAGGGGCCTGGGTCCTGAGTCGAGCACAAAGTGCAGCAACTCACCGATCCAGCACTTCCACCAACAACGGCAAAAGCTGTTCACACGACGCTTCAATCTTCAAATCCAGCAAATCATCCGCCCGGGTCTTGCCCAGATTTATCGCAATCAACGGCTTGCCACGATCGGCAATCACCCGGCACAAACGAAACGCCGAATACGCCATCAACGAAGACCCCACCACCAACATCCCCGAAGCATTTTCTGCCGCCATCATCGCCCGAGCCGCCGTATGCTGCGCGACGTTCTCGCCGAAAAAAACCACGTCCGGTTTCATCCGCTCGCCGGCGCAATGCGGACAGTGCGGTACCTGAAAACGCGCCTCGAACGCCGGGTCGAGCAGGGTGTCGCCATCCGGTGCCTGCACCGCATCGACCCCGGCCAGATACGGATTGTGCAATTCCATCAATTGCTGAATCGAATCACGCTCACTGCGCTGGCCACAGTCCAGGCAGAGGACGCGATTCAGGCTGCCGTGCAGTTCGATCACATCGTGGCTGCCAGCCTGATCGTGCAGGGTGTCGACGTTCTGGGTGATCAAATCGCGGATCAGCCCACCGTGCTGCAAATCGGCCAATGCTTCGTGAGCCGCGTTCGGCTGCGCCTGACGCACCCTCGGCCAGCCGAGCATCGCACGTGCCCAATAGCGACGGCGTGATTCGGCGGCGGCCAGAAACTCCTGATACATCATCGGTTGTCGGCCGCGGCGTACACCGTCGCTGTCGCGGTAATCCGGAATGCCCGACGGCGTGCTGATACCGGCCCCGGTCAGCACGAGGAAGTCGCCATCGGCCATCACCTCTTGCAAGGTGTCGAGGTGTTCGCGGGTCGGGCTGTCGAGCATGGTCAGCGCTCCGGAGAAGGACGTTGCCAGCAGGTTAGCACGCGACCCGCGCGGGTTACTTGCGTGCCTCCAGAATCAGGTTGAACGGTGTTTGCGTGGCCCGGCGGAAGTGCTTGAACCCGGCCTCGACAAACACTTTGCGCAAACGCATTTCCCCCGCCTGCGCACCCAGGCCGAGGCCGACTTCCTGCGACAGCGAGTTCGGTGTGCAGATAAACGTCGAGGCCGCGTAGAACAGGCGTCCGACCGGGTTGATGTTGTCGTCCAGCGTGTCGTTGGCGAATGGCTCGACCAGTAACACCGTGCCGTCATCTTTCAGCGAGTCATAGGCGTGACGCGCGGCGCCGACCGGGTCACCCATGTCGTGCAGGCAGTCGAAATAGCAGATCAGGTCGTAGTCGTTGCCGGGGTAGCTCTTCGCCGAACCCTGAAAGAACTTCGCCCGGCTGCTGACCCCGCCTTCCTCGGCGCGCTGGGTGGCGACAGTGATCGAGGGCGCGTGATAGTCGTAGCCGACGAAGCGCGAGTTGGGATAGGCCTGGGCCATGATCACCGTCGACGCACCATGGCCGCAGCCGATATCGGCGACTTTGGCGCCTTCCTCCAGTTTGGCCACCACACCGTCCAGCGCCGGCAGCCAT
Organism: Pseudomonas sp. P108; assembly: GCF_032613195.1. Taxonomy (NCBI): domain Bacteria; kingdom Pseudomonadati; phylum Pseudomonadota; class Gammaproteobacteria; order Pseudomonadales; family Pseudomonadaceae; genus Pseudomonas; species Pseudomonas sp. P108. The sequence goes on from NZ_CP126691.1 coordinate 2,534,098, forward strand.
TCGGCGATCAGGTGGCCTTTATAACCCGGCCGGAAGAACCGCTCGGTGCCGGTGAACATGCACGGATGGTGATCACCCCAGGGCAGGGCGCCGTTGCCGCGCATGGCTTTGACCAGTTTGTCCTTGTCGTGGAAAAACGACGCCACCACTCCAAGGCCACCGGCGACGTAGACCGGCGAGTCTTCAACGGCCAGCGCCAGGGCCTGCTCTTCCGGTAAACGGAACTGGCCGTCGTGGTGTTCCATATAGCCGGACGCCGCGTGAGCGCTAAGCCATTCGCGCACCAGACGCGGGTTACAGGTGGTTTTCGCCGCGAGGGCATCGGCACTGATCGGCTGACTGTCGGCCATTGCCCGGTACAAGCCGAGTTCTTCGCCGACGATGACATTGGCCAGCATCGCCGCGCCGCCCATGTCGTTGACCAGTTTGCCCATGAATTGGTTGAGCTTCGCCTCGTCCATCATGTGTGCTCCTGAAACAGGATCACGGTCCGGCGGCGTCGAAGGTCGAGGCGTGCGCCACCGGGCGGTGGTCACGGAGTTGAGCAGGGCACGGCTGACGTCCTGCATCCCCCTCGACTGGGTAATAAAGGAGTCTAGCCCCGGTCCGCGACTGCCGCTGTATTTGTAAACACTGAAGAACCTGTGGGAGCGAGCCTGCTCGCGAAGGCGGCATTTCAGGCAGTTCCTATATTGGTAGTGCCGACGCTTTCGCGAGCAGGCTCGCTCCCACAATATTGATCGGCAGCAAGTCTGTATCACCGTGTATCGCCGTCATCGCCGGATACACAGGGCTGCAAATGCCCGGTCATCTGCACACAACCGCGATACAGCCAGCGGCTCAAATGTGGAAAATCCACTGCTGAGACACATCCCATGCAAACGCCGCCCTCATCACGGCCACCCAGCGTCGGCCTCGGCCTGCGCCGTGGCTTGCTGAAAGACCTGCAAGCTGCCCGCACCGGCGATTTCGATTTTCTCGAAGTTGCCCCGGAAAACTGGATCGGCGTCGGCGGCGCCCTCGGTGCGGCGTTGCGTGAGCTGGCCGAGCGCTACCCGTTGTCCTGTCACGGCTTGTCGCTGTCACTTGGCGGGTCGGCACCGCTGGATGTCAGCTTCTTGCAGGAAGTCCGAGTGTTTCTCGATCGTTACAACGTGCCGCTGTACAGCGAACACCTGAGTTATTGCAGTGATGACGGGCATCTTTACGACTTGCTGCCATTGCCGTTCACCGAAGAGGCAGTGCACCACGTCGCCGCGCGAATCCGTCAGGCTCAGGACATTCTCGGTCGGCGTCTGGCCGTGGAAAACGTCTCCTACTACGCCGCCCCCCGTCAGGATATGGATGAAGTGACTTTCACCAACGCCGTGCTGCGTGAGGCCGGTTGTGACCTGCTGCTGGACGTCAACAACGTGTACGTCAATGCGATCAACCACGGCTTCGATCCGCAATCGTTTCTCGCCGCTATCGAGCCGGGCCGGGTGGTCGGCATGCATGTGGCCGGGCATTTCGATGAGTCGGATACGCTGAAAATCGACACCCACGGTGCCTCGGTAAAACCGGCAGTGTGGTCGCTGCTGGCCGAGGCCTATGCGCGGTTTGGTGCGCAGCCAACGCTGCTCGAGCGGGATTTCAACTTTCCGGCGTTTTCCGAGTTGGTCGTCGAGTTGCAGACCATTCGCCACTTGCAAGCGGAGGGTAGCCTTCGTGGATAACCTGATGCAGCAACAACAGGCGTTGACCCGATATTTGCGCGACCCCGAGCATCAATCGCCACCGGCCGACATGAACGCGGCGCGGGTCAACGTCTATCGCGATCTGGTGTTCAACAACGTATCGCAACTGTTGAGCGGCACGTTTCCGGTGTTGATCCGGATCATCGGTGAGCAACGCTGGGGTCTGCTGGTGCGCGGCTTTTTGCGCGACTGGCGGGCGCAGACCCCAAAGTTTGGCGAGATTGCCGAGACGTTTCTCGACTATCTGGCCACGCCACCGCAGGTGTTGCGCGAAGGTGAGTGGCCGGCGTTTTTGCTGGAGCTGGCGCATTACGAATGGGTCGAGATGGTTTTGCAGCAGTCCGATGCTCAGGCGCTGCCGGCGACCGATCCGGCGCTGTTGCTGGACCGCCCGTTGCAGATCTCGGCACTGGCCTGGCCGTTGGCGTATGCGTGGCCGGTGCATGAACTCGATCCAAACCATCAGCCCGCCACGCCACCAGACCAACCGACGTTTTTGCTGGTGCGGCGTGCGGCGGACTGGAGTGTGAAATTTTCCGAGTTGAGTCCGCTGGCCTGGCGGTTGCTGCAGCGCATCACCGAGTTTGCACCGTTGACAGGGCGCGCGCAGTTGCAAGGTCTGGCGCAAGAGGCCGGGCAGTCGGCGAGCGCTTCGTTCATGGACAGTGGACTGGCGTTGTTGCAGCAGATGCATGAGGACCAGGTGATCGGTCTGGCATCTTGAACACTTAAACCGCGCCGCACACTGTGGGAGCGAGCCTGCTCGCGAAAGCGATCTTTCAGTCAACTTGAGCATCGACTGACAGGACGCCTTCGCGAGCAGGCTCGCTCCCACAGGGACTTTCGCTGTTCTCAGGGGTGCAGGGGGAGTTTCAGTTCCGCACACAACCCGCCGCCCTCGCGGTTGCTCAAGGTCAGCGCACCCCCCAGCGCCATGGCCAGTTGCTGGGCGATGGCCAAGCCGAGGCCGGTGCCGCCGGTATCGCGATTACGTGAGTTCTCCACGCGATAGAACGGTTGCAGCACCTGCGCCAGTTCGGCATCGGCGATGCCCGGGCCGCGATCCATGACGGTAATCGCCAGACTGCCCTTGTTGGCTTCGACCCAGACTTCGGCGGCGCCGGCGAATTTCAGCGCGTTGTCGGTCAGATTCACCAATACCCGGCGCAAGGCATGGGGCCGGGTGTCGATGACCACCGCACTCTTGCCGACCAGGTGCACCTGCTTGCCCATGTCCTGATAGTCGAACACCAGGCTTTCGAGGAAGGAGTCCATGTTGGTGCGACGGCTTTCCTCGGTCGAGCCGTGGATGCTGCGCGCATAGGCCACGCCTTCGCGCACCAGATGCTCCATCTCGCTGAGGTCATTCCACAGTTTGTCTTTCTCGGCGCAATCGTCCATCAGCTCGGCGCGCAGTTTCATCCGCGTGATCGGCGTTTGCAGGTCATGGGAAATCGCCGCCAGCAATTGCATACGCTCTTTGAGGTAAGCGGCGATGCGCGCCTGCATCGCGTTGAATGCACGGGCGGCGTAGATCACTTCGGTCGGGCCGCTTTCGTCGAGGTTGATCGGGTGGGCGTTGGGGTCGAGGGTTTCTACGGCGTCGGCCAGCCGGGTCAGGGGGCGGACCGCAATGCGCACCGCCAGCCAGGTGCAGGCGATCATCAACGCCAGTTGGCCGAGCAAGACTATCGGCAACCAGGGTGACAACGGCACCATGGCGGGGCGCACGTCGATGGTCACCGGGCTGCCGTCGCTCAGGCGCAGATGGCCCTGGAAGTGTTTCTTCGGCCCGGGGATATCAGTGAAAGTCAGCGGATAGCGTTCACCAATGGCTTCGGTGATCGAGGTGACGGCTACCGGCACATCACTGGCCTCGATCGGCGTGCCCGGTTCACCTTCGCTCAACAGGTAGCCATAATTTTTTCGCGCCAGACGCTCGAGCCAGGCCGGGCGCTCTTCGGCAGGCAAGCGATCGAGGATCGCAATCGAGGTCGACACGTCGGTTTCCAGATTGCCGAGCATGGTGTTTTTCGCACTCTGGTAACGCTCGTAATACTGCGCGCCGAACGACAATGCCTGGGCCAGCAGCAAGCCGATCAGGAAAATCAGCGACAGGCGCGAGGCGAGGGTACGTGGCCAGTGCAGATTGACGCTCATGCCGGCGCCCCGAGAATTTCGACTGGCAGCGAGAACACATAACCTTCACTGCGCACGGTCTTGATGTAGGCCGGCTCGCGCGCATCATCCAGCAGACGCTGGCGCAAACGGCTGACCAGCAAATCGATCGAGCGGTCGAACAGGTCAGCATCACGACCCTGCGTGAGATTGAGCAATTGATCGCGGCTGAGCACCCGTTGCGGGTGATCGAGAAACACCCGCAGCAAACGGTATTCGGCGCCGCTGAGGGCGACCATGGTGCCGTCCTTGTCGAGCAGGTGGCGGGCTGAGGTGTCCAGCTGCCAACGGCCGAAAGCCAGCAAGCGACCGGCCTCGGTGACCACCAGATTCGGCGGCAGCATCCGCGTGCGGCGCAGCACGGCGTTGATCCGCGCCAGCAACTCACGGGCGGCGAACGGTTTGGTCAGGTAATCGTCGGCGCCCATTTCCAGGCCGATGATGCGGTCGGTTTCATCGTTGCGCGCGGTCAGCATCAGTACCGGCGTGGCCTTGTGTTTGCCCACGCGCAGTTCCCGGCACAGCTGCAGGCCATCGTCGCCGGGCATCATGATGTCGAGCACGATCAGGTCGACGGTGTTGGCTTCGAGAAAGCTGCGCATCTGCCGGCCATCGGCGACCACGGTGGTGCGCAGGCCGTTTTTCTTCAGGTAGTTGCCCACCAGTTCGCGGATCTCGCGGTCGTCATCGACGATGAGAATGTGATCGACATGTTCCATCGGGTTCGAACCTCTATCAAAGGGGAATGCCGTGCAGTCTATCGAGCCTCGCGCGGCTCGCCTGCCTGCCTTTGTATTGCAGTGTATCTGCCGTGACGACGGATACATGAACACGCAAAAACGCAGTTTTTTCAGGGTTTTGTATCGCTGTGTATCCCCCGCCGAGCGGGATACACAGCGATTGAAACGCGGCCTTTCCTGACACAGACGCGATACCTCTCGAGCCTCAAATAGGCTCCATCGAGGCCCACACAGATCGCCTCGGCTCAAACCCACTGAAGCCTTGAGGAAAACGCCATGAACAACAAATCCGTAATCGCCGCCTGCCTGTTTGCCGCGCTCAACATCTGCACGCTGTCGGCCCGTGCCGAAGCCGCTGTCACCGCGCAAACCTACACCTACGGCACCCACCTGGATATCCAGAAAGTTCTCTCGCTGAAACAGGACAACTCGGTGACGTGCGGGATTGTCGAGGCGCGCATGACCTACCTCGATTCGGCCGGTCAGACCCGCGTGCTCGATTACAGCAAATTCGCCGACGGCTGCAACAACGACAATTGAGTCATCACTCTTTAGAAGGAAACAACCATGAACAACGTATCGCGCTTTTTGACCGCTATCGCTTTCTCCCTGGCCGGCGTCGCCGCCCATGCCCACGCTGCGGTTGAACAGCATAGCTGCCACAGCGGCAGCTGCTTTCAACTGACGCCGGTGGCCAAGCAGGGCGGCGATGGCTTGATTGCTGCGGACGGCTCCAGCCGCACGCCACAGGGCCAGATGTTTGCCGAGAACGGCGCCAGCCGCACACCGCAGAGCCAGATGTTTGCAGCGGACGGCGCCAGTCGCACACCACAAGGCCAGATGTTTGCCGAGAACGGCGCCAGCCGCACACCGCAGAGCCATTGGCTGGAAAGCCAGAACGTCTGAATGCTTCATCACAGTCATTGAACCAGGGTGGACTCACTATGTACCTCATCGCATTCCTCGGCGGTCTGCTGACCGTGCTCAGCCCCTGCATCCTGCCGGTGGTGCCGTTTCTGTTTGCCGGTGCCCAACGCAGCCGCACCTCGATTCTGCTGACCCTCGGCGGCATGGCACTGACCTTCGCGCTGATTTCCAGCCTGGCGGTGGTCAGCAGCGAATGGGTGATCCAGGCCAGCAACAGCGGGCGTTACGTCGCGTTGATCGTGATGAGTGTGTTCGCCCTGTCGCTGATCTCGGCGCGCGTCGGTGACTGGTTGACGCGACCTTTCGTGATGCTCGGCAACCGCCTCGATCCGGACTCCCGGAAGAAGGCCGGGCCGATGGCTTCGATCATGCTCGGCGTAGCCACGGGGCTGCTGTGGGCACCGTGCGCCGGACCGATTCTCGGCGTGATCCTCACCGGCGCCATGCTGCAAGGGGCGAATGCGCAGACCAGCCTGTTGCTGCTGGCCTACGGTGTCGGCAGTGCATTGTCGCTGGGTACGCTGATCTTCACCGGGCGCGGTTTGGTCAATCGCCTGAAACCGTCGATTCCGTTCACTGGCTGGTTGCGCCGTGGTGCCGGGGTTGCGGTACTGGCGACGGCAGCGGTGATTGCCACCGGCTTCGATAAAACCTTGTTGGCGAAGACCTCCTCTGAAGGCGTCGCCAGTGTCGAAAAAAACGTCTTGGAGAACGTGCCGAAAGTGCTCGACTACTTCATCAGCAAAGTCCGCGCGGACTCGCCGATGGAGCAGGGCAAAGGGCCGATGCCGTCGCTCTCCGGCGCGGTTCAATGGCTGAACTCGCCCGAGCTGAGCGCTGAGTCCCTGCGCGGCAAAGTAGTGCTGGTGGACTTCTGGACCTACGACTGCATCAACTGCCAGCACACCCTGCCGTACGTCAAAGACTGGGCAAAGAAATACGAAAAGGACGGGCTCGTGGTGATCGGCGTCCACACCCCGGAGTACGGTTACGAGCGGATCATCGACAACGTCAGGGATCAGGTGAAAAAACTCGGCATCACCTACCCGGTGGCCATCGACAACAACTACGCGATCTGGCGTAACTTCGACAATCAATACTGGCCAGCGCACTACCTGATCGACGCCAAGGGGCAGGTGCGTTACAGCCACTTCGGCGAAGGTCGCTACGAAGCGCAGGAGCAGATGATCCAGCAGTTGCTGCAGGAGGCAAAGGCGCCTGCGGCCTGATCAGCAAAACCAATGGCTCAGAGGTCACGCACCATGAGCCATTGTTCGTTGTCCCAGGCGCGAAAACGCTCCAGCACCTGCCAGCCGCGTTTGGCGTAGTAGTCCTGTTTGGTCTGTGTGTGCAGGTAAAGACGCGCAAACCCGCAGTCTTTCGCTTCCTGACAAACCCCCTCAATCAAGCGTTCCGCCAGACCTTGCCCGCGTGCTTCAGGGCTGACGAACACGCAGGCCAGCCAAGGTCCGAGATCGGGGCGCAGAGCGAGGTCATCACGTGCCAGCGCCGCGCCGCCGAGCAGACGCTCACCGTCCATGGCAATCAGACAGGGCCACTCACCATTGCCTTGGCCCTCGGCAAATTCGCGCTGCCACTCGGCCAGTGGGTGGTCGACGTATTCGTAGGGAAATTGCTGGTGGATCCATTGGGCATAACGGTCGCTGTGGTGCATGTGATGCGCGAGCCAATCGATTTGCAGTGACATCAGTCGAATCCGTTCCAGAAGCGAGAACGCATCAGAAACCAATCCCCCAACCTTGGCAATCCTCAAGGTGTTCCAGACCCTTTACAGATTTCCACCGCTCATCGGCAAACCCCCGGTTTTACCGGGTTGCCAGACGATTGGCAGGGACGCCGCGCGGTCTCGGCGCGATAGTGCGTGAGCAGGGTCACTGCCGGCCTTGCCCCATAACAAGAGCGCGAGGTTGCCATGCCTAAATTCGTGATTGAACGCGAGATTCCAGGGGCTGGGAAGCTGTCGGAAGCAGAACTCAAAGCCGTGTCGAAAACGTCCTGTGATGTATTGCGCGAACTCGGCCCGCAGGTGCAGTGGCTGCAGAGCTATGTCACCGCAGACAAAATCTATTGCGTGTACATCGCGCCGGATGAAGAGCAGGTGCGTGAACACGCCAGGCTTGGAGGATTTCCTGCCAACAGTGTGGCGCGTGTGATGACGGTCATCGATCCGACGACGGCCGAATGATCACCGACCCACCCGCAGCGGAGTTCACGCTTATGAGCACCCCGATTGATCTGACTGCCTTGAAAGAACGCCAGAAAGTCGCCTGGGCCAGTGGCGACTACGCCGTGATTGGCACGACGTTGCAAATCGTCGGCGAAAACCTCGCCGAAGCCTGCGACCTGCGTTGCGACGAGGAGGTGCTGGATGTCGCTGCCGGCAACGGTAATGCAACGCTGGCGGCGGCGCGGCGCGGCTGTCTGGTGACGTCCACCGATTACGTCGCGGCATTGCTGGAACGCGGACAGGACCGTGCCCGGGCAGAGCATCTGGACGTGACGTTTCAGGTGGCCGATGCCGAAGCGCTGCCGTTCGCCGACGAGAGCTACGACGCCGTGCTGTCGACCTTTGGCGTGATGTTCGCACCGGATCAGGACCAGGCTGCTGCTGAACTGGGCCGGGTTTGTCGCCGTGGCGGGCGGATCGGTCTGGCCAACTGGACGCCGGAAGGTTTCGTTGGCCAGATGTTCAAGATTCTCGGCCGGCATCTGCCACCGCCTGCCGGTGCTCAGCCGCCGTCGAATTGGGGCTCTGATGCGTGGCTGCACAAGCATTTCGATGACCGCGATTTTCTGCTGCGTGTGACGCGGCGCGAGTTCAATTTTCGCTATCGCTCGGCCGCGCACTTCATCGACATCTTCCGCCATTGGTACGGGCCGGTGCACAAGGCCTTCGCGGCACTTCAGCCGGAGAGCGGGCAGGCGCTGGAAAATGATCTGGCGGATTTGCTCAACCGTTTGAATCGGGCGGGGGAGGAGTCGCTGGTGGTGCCGAGCGAGTATCTGGAGGTGGTGATCACCAAGCGCTGAATGAAGATCCCTGTGGGAGTGAGCCTGCTCGCGATAGCGGTCTTTCAGTCAAAAATATTCAGCTGACAGACCGCTATCGCGAGCAGGCTCACTCCTACATTGGATGTGTGTTTGGCTCTGGGGCCTATTTCACCTGCGGCCGATCAAACCACTCCAGCGCCGTGCGCCAGATGCAGATCCCCAGAAAGTACGCCGACATCAGCAACCACAAGCCCATCACCAACGGGTTGATCACCGGGTGGTTGAGCACCAGCGACAAACTGCACAGCAGCCAGATCGCCGTCACCGCAATGTTGATCGGCATGAACCGCCGTACACGGAATGGATGGAGGAACTTCATCCGCGTCACGGTCAGCAACGCCAGGCCGATCACCGTCAGAAAAGTGATCCACGGTCCGGGCCCGATGATGTACAGACACAGCGCGACCACATTCCACGCCGCCGGAAACCCGACAAAGTAGTTGTCCTTGCTCTTCATGTTGACGTTGCAGAAGCAGAACAGCGACGACACCAGAATCAGCGACACGGTCAGCAGCAGGGTGTAGTCGGGCAACGGAATGTAGCGATAGATGAACAGCGCCGGGATGAACACGTATGTCAGGTAATCGATCACCAGATCAAGGATCGAGCCGTCGAAGCTCGGCAGCACCGATTGCACGTTGACCTTGCGCGCCAGTGCGCCGTCGAGGCCGTCGACAATCAGCGCCACGCCCAGCCACATCAGGCAGTGGGTCGGCTGGTTTTCCAACAGGGCGAGGGTGGCCAGAAAAGCGGTGACCACGCCAGTCGCGGTAAAACCATGGGCGCCCCATGCTTTGAGCCTGGCGATGTGTACGGTCGATATCACTGGGGCGTTCTCCAGAAAGTGATGCAAGCCGGGTATCACCCTCGGTTAGAAGGGCGCCGGCAAACCGGGTTGGGGTTGCAGCTATCGACCGGTCTGGCCGGGATAAGGTTCAGCATCCTTGAATCTTAGCTGGCCGGTGCAAAAATACGCAGGCGAAATCCGCCAAGGTTTTGCGTGTCAGCCAAACGGTGCTGGCGCTCTGGCTTCAGGGGGCTATCGTTGCCAGACGGTCACTGCCCTTGCCTGAGGATGACGTCATGAACACCAGCGATTTGCTTGAACAACTGCTGCGAGGCCAAGCCTCGGCGGGACAACAATCTTCAGCCTCCGCCGGTGCTGGTTTGGGTGGCCTCGGTGGCTTGCTGGGTGGTCTGCTCGGTGGCGCGGATTCAACCGGTACACGTGGCGGTGCGCCGGCGGGCGGGTTGGGTGGATTAGGCGGTTTGCTCGGTGGTTTACTCGGCGGCGGTGCCGGTGGTGGCCTGGGCGGCGCGTTGGGTGGGGCGCTGGGTGGCGGGGGCGGTACGCAAAGTCGTTCCGGCGGTAGCAATTATGCGGCGCTGGCCTCGCTGGGAATGATGGCGTTCCAGGCGTATCAGGCCTGGCAACGCAGCCAGGCCAGTTCGGCCCCGCAACAAACGCCGCAAACGGCTAACCTCCTGGCCGGCTCGGAGATTGAAGAGCACGGCCACGCGGTTCTGCGCGCGTTGATCGCGGCAGCCAAGGCTGACGGGCGTATCGATGAATCCGAGAAACACCTGATCAGCAGCGAAATCGGCAAACACACCGACGATCCGCAGTTGCAGCAATGGCTCGATGCCGAAGTCGCCAAGCCGCTGGACCCTGATGACGTGGCGCAGGCGGCCAATGGGGATCCGGCCGTCGCCGCCGAAATGTACCTGGCCAGCGTCATGCTGGTGGATGACCAGCAGGACGCCGAGCGCAGATATCTGGATGAGCTGGCAGCAGCATTGCAGATCGACCCGGATTTGCAGGTGCATCTGGAACGGCAGGCCAAAGGTTCGGCCTGAAGTCACGTTAAATAAATCATTGTCACCAGCAGCTCCGCCAAGGAGCTGCTTCGCCGTCCGTCCGGGCAATTTTCACGTCGATTGAATTTTTCGCAGGCGCTGCCTCTCTGCTGCTGTAGAGGCGTTTGGAACAGCGTCCTGCCAACCGACCGAGAATTTTGCCATGACTGTCCTGACACACCTGCAAGCTGCGCCTGCCCAACCGCATGTGATGAACGCCGCCGGGAGCATCCGGCAGGTCTATGAAGCGTTGTTGCGCGAGGATAATTCACAGGATCTTGCGCGGGCGTTTTTGCAGGAGCAGCTGCAACACGCCGCGCAGCTCTCCGATTCCCTGCCCGAAGATCCCACGACCTGGCACGCCTGGGTGGCCGGGCATTGCGCCGATGTCGCCCGGCAATACGCCGACTATCTGCAACAGCGCAAGGCCGGCGGGCCACGGCAATTTTTCCGTGGCAAGGCGCAGGCGCTGTATTTCCTGCAAGCGGTGGCACCGACCAAACTGGTCGACGGCGCCTGGCTGTCTGGCTTGTTGCCGCGCTGGCAGGATCCGCGTTTCCAAGGCCTGCTACGCACCTTTCTGGAAGAACTGGGCGAGGGCAATCCGGCGCAGAACCACGTGGTGATCTACCGCAAACTGCTCGCCGAGCACGACTTGCAGGACAGCAGCGCGATCGACGATGAACGCTACCTGCAAGGCGCGATACAACTGGCGCTCGGTGTCTGTGGCGCGGATTACTTGCCCGAGGTGATCGGCTACAACCTCGGTTATGAACAACTGCCGTTGCACCTGTTGATCAGCAGCTACGAACTCAGCGAACTGGGCATCGATCCGTACTATTTCACCCTGCATGTGACCATCGACAATGCCAGCACCGGCCATGCGCAGAAAGCCGTGCAGGCGGTGCTCGATCTGCTGCCGCTTGAGGCCGATCGCGGCGAATTTCTGCGTCGGGTGGCGCTGGGTTATCGGCTCAACGACTTGGGGCAGGGCAGTCGCGCGATCATTGAAGGTTTCGACCTTGAGCGGGAGTTGCTGGCGATGCTCGAACGCAAGTGTCCGTTCGCCCAACACATGCATTCCGATTACTGCCGCTTCGAAGGGCAGACCGTCAATCAGTGGCTGGCTGCACCGGAGCAATTACCCGGATTCCTGCAGGCATTGCAGAACAAAGGCTGGATCAAACGCCACGAAGACCCGCAGGCCAGTCGCTTTTGGCAGCTGATCGCGGGCGATGGTGCGGCGATGTTTGGCGTGTTCAATGCCTACGAGAAACAACTGGTGCACGACTGGATTGCTGGTGACTGGACCTCTTCGGATAAAACCAAACCCGCTCGACGGCACAGTCAGACCGCAGCGGCCATCGAAGGGCTTGAACAGGATCCCGACGTACAGGCGCTCAACGCCGCGCTGCAAGGTAAGGATGCAATCGCGCAGATGGCGATTCTGATCCCCTGGCTTGCTCCGGCCCGCCACGCACATCCGGCCGGACTGCTCGCTACCCGCCGTTTTATCGAACTCAAATCCCGCTTTCCTTAAGGACATCACCGATGAATCAGGAAGAACAACTCTGCCCAAACGACCTCGTGCTGCTGCAACTGGGCCGGCGTTTGTTGGCAGACGGCTATCGGTTTATCACCCCGACGCCGTTGACCCATCAGCGGGTCAACCAGCGTGACGAGGGCCAGATGGCCGACTCGTTGCGCGACGTTTTTGGCTGGTCGCGTCCATTCGCGCCGGGGTTGTTGTCCGCCGATGAACAGCGGCAACTGCAGGACGCGCAGGTCATTGATAATTACGAAGGCCATCTGAAGAGTCGCGTGCGCTGGTCGAGTCTGGATGATTTGCTGTTCGTGCATTCGGCGTTCCCTACCGACGCGGCCGACGCGGTATTTTTCGGCCCGGACACCTATCGTTTCGCCCAATTGATTCATGCCCACTTGCAACAGAACTTCGCGCCCATCCATCGCGCGGTGGACATTGGTTGTGGGGCGGGCGTCGGGGCGATTCTGATCGGCCGTGCCCGTCGTGAGGCGCAAGTGCTGGCGCTGGACATCAACCCCGCAGCGCTGCGCTTGACTTCGATCAACGCCACACTCGCGGAGGTCGCCAACGTCGAGGTGCATGCCAGTGATCTGTTGCAGGGGGCCGACGGCGAGTTCGATCTGATCGTCGCCAACCCGCCGTACATGGCCGATCCGGCTGAGCGCGCTTATCGTCACGGGGGCGGGACGCTGGGGGCAGGGCTGTCGCTGCGCATCGTCGAGCAGGCGCTGAACAGGCTGGCGCCGGGCGGCTCGCTACTGCTCTACACCGGTGTGGCGATGGTCGATGGTCGCGATCCGTTTCTCGACACCGTGCTACCGCGACTCGATGAAAAGCGCTTCGGCTGGACATACCGCGAACTCGATCCGGATGTCTTCGGCGAAGAACTGCTCAACCCCGGCTATCAAAGGGTCGACCGCATCGCCGTGGTGGCGTTGACCGTGACCCGAATGGGCTGAAGCAAGGCAGGTGCGCGATGAACAGAAATCTCGACGACTACAACCGTATGCGCGACTTCTCGGCGACGTCGGAACCGGCCGCCGTCAAGCGCTCGGGACGTAAAACCGCCACGGATCATGCCTTGCAGTTCTGCATCCAGAAGCACGACGCTTCGCACCTGCATTACGACTTTCGCCTGGAACTCGATGGTGCGTTGAAGAGTTGGGCGGTGCCGAAGGGGCCGTCCCTCGACCCCAAGGTCAAGCGGCTGGCGGTGCATGTCGAGGATCATCCGCTGGATTACGCAACGTTCGAGGGCAGCATTCCCGAAGGGCATTACGGCGCCGGAGATGTGATTGTCTGGGATCGTGGCGTGTGGATTCCGCTGGAAGATCCGCACAAGGCCTACGAAAAGGGCAAGCTCAAGTTCGAGTTGCAAGGCGAAAAGCTCGGCGGCATCTGGAACCTGGTGCGCACGCACATGCCGGGCAAGAAGGAACAATGGTTTCTGATCAAGCATCAGGACGATGCCGCGCGGCCGCAGGATGATTACGACGTGCTGCTGGCCGAGCCGGACAGTGTGCTGAGCGAACGCACGATCGTCGACAAACCCAAACTGGCCGCCGAGCAAAGCAAACCGCTGAAGAAACCTGCGGCGAAAACCCGCAAGCCCGCGAGCGGCAAGCTCACCGGTGCGCACAAGGCCAGACTGCCGACGCAGCTCAAGCCGGAACTGGCCACCCTGGTCGACAGCGCGCCCGAAGGGCAGTGGAGCTACGAGATCAAATTCGACGGCTATCGGATCATGGCGCGCATTGATCATGATCAGGTGCAGTTGTTTACCCGCAATGGTCATGACTGGACGCACAAGTTGCCGCAACAGGCCGCAGCCCTGGCCTCGCTCGGTCTTGAATCAGCGTGGCTGGACGGTGAAATGGTCGTCGCCAACGAACAAGGCGTGCCGGACTTTCAGGCCCTGCAAAATGCTTTCGAGGCCGGGCGCAGCGGCAACATCCTTTACTACCTGTTTGATCTGCCGTATCTCAACGGGGTCGACCTGCGTGAAGTGCCGGTCGAGGAACGTCGCGCCGCACTGGCCACGGTGCTTGGCAGCCATGAGCAACCGTTGTTGCGCTTCTCCGAAGCCTTTGACGAAACGCCGGACGCGCTGCTCAACAGCGCCTGCCAGATGCAGATGGAAGGCCTGATCGGCAAACGTCTCGGCTCGCCGTATGTGTCGCGGCGCAGCAGCGACTGGATCAAGCTCAAGTGCAAGCATCGTCAGGAGTTCGTGATCGTTGGTTACACCGATCCGAAAGGTTCGCGCAGCGCGTTCGGCGCCCTGTTGCTGGGGCTGCATGATCGTGACAGTGGCGAGTTGCGTTACGCCGGCAAGGTCGGCACTGGCTTCAGCGAGTCAACGTTGAAAAGCATCCTCGCCCAACTCAAACCCTTGCAGGTGAAGAAAGCCGCTGTGGTCAATCCGCCCAGCGGTTTCGAGGTCAAAGGCGTGCACTGGCTCAAGCCAAAGCTGCTGGCGGAGGTTGCGTTTGCCGAAATGACCAAGGACGGCTCGGTTCGCCACGCGGTGTTCCATGGCTTGCGCGACGACAAACCGGCCAAGGGCATCACAGAGGAGCGAGCGAAACCGGTGAAGACTGCAGAGAAGAAAACCGCCGCGAAAAAAACCACGGAAAAAGCCCCGGCGAGCAAAGCCGACACCGCGCCGTCGCAACTCGGACTGGCCACCGGCAAGGTGCGCATCACCCACCCGGATCGTGTGATCGACGCGGTCAGTGGCACCACCAAAATGCAACTGGCCGAGTATTACGCCAGCGTCGCCGAATGGATCCTGCCGCAACTCAAGGATCGCCCGGTGGCACTGGTGCGCGCGCCGGACGGCATCGCTGGTGAATTGTTTTTCCAGAAGAACGCCGAACGCTTGGCAATACCCGGCATCACCACGCTGGACAAAGATCTCACCGGGCAACCGGTGATGCTGATCAACAACGCCGAGGCGCTGATCGGCGCCGTGCAGATGAGCACCGTCGAACTGCACACCTGGAACGCCACCACCGTCGATCTGGACAAGCCTGATCGCTTCGTCCTCGACCTTGACCCTGATCCGGCGCTGCCGTGGAAAAGCATGGTCGAAGCGACGGCACTGACGCTGACTGTGCTTGATGAACTGGGATTGAAAGCGTTCCTGAAAACCAGTGGCGGCAAGGGCATTCATCTGGTGGTGCCATTGACCCGCAAACTCGGCTGGGATGAGGTCAAGGACTTCAGCCATGCCATCGTCAGCCATATGGCCAAGCTGTTGCCGGATCGCTTTTCGGCGGTGTCCGGGCCAAAGAATCGTGTCGGGCGGATCTTCATCGATTACCTGCGCAACGGTCTGGGCGCCACCACCATCTGCGCTTACGCCGCGCGCACCCGCGAAGGTCTGCCGGTGTCGGTGCCGCTGTTTCGCGAGGAAGTTGCCGAGATCAAGGGCGGTAATCAATGGAACGTGCGCAACGTTCATGAGCGTCTGGCGGAGGTCGGCGACGCGCCATGGGCCGAGATGAAGAAAACCCGGCAGAGCATCACCGCCGAGATGCGCAAGCGGGTCGGGCTGAAAAAGTGATCAGGTGTCGCGCAGCAAGTCGTGGGCGTTGAGCAGTTCGAAGGCGATTTCGGGATGGTTTTCCAAGCCGCGACGAATGGCGGCGGGGATGGCCGCGCGCGTCTTGCGGCAAAGGCCCGGCAACTCTTCGATCTGAATGGCAATGCCGCGCATGGTGCGCACTTCGTTGAAACCAGGGGCGACTTCGACGCGCAATCCCAGTTGTTCATACATGCGTTGTTTCAGGTGTTCGAGATCGGCGAGGTCTTTGAGTTTTTCCAGCCGCGCCAGCAGGACTTTCTCTTCTGCGCGGGTCAGGCGCAGGATGCGCAAATCCGCGCCGGGTGTCTCCAGCAACGGATCGCGCCCGCAAATGCAGGCGCCGGGCGGGCAGGGTGAGCGCAGAGGCGCAGAAGTCGTCATGGCCTCCATCATAGAGGCCGTCGGACAGTTTTGCCTATGCGCCTTCAGCGGCCGTCCATCGGCTGCTTCATCCGTGACGGCTACTGATTCAGGCCTTCGTAATGCACCAGAATCGCGTTGGCGAGATCTTCATCACTGGCGTTCAGGCCAGGATTGTCTTGGCGAACCTGTTGCAGCACCGACTCAAGATAAACCCCACGAATGGCCCCGCCACTGGCGACAAATGCAGACAAGTCGTCACGGGCCGGAATCACCATTTTGTGATCCTTGAAGGTCGAGTACAGCGACGCGGAGACACCGGCCGAGGTGGCGACATCTCCGGCATCGACTTTGGCCAGAGCGGAACCAACGGGCAGGCATAGGAGTAAAGAAGAAACGAGCACTAACTTGCGCATGACGGTGTTCCTCCACAAGCGCGAAGCAAAAAGGGAAGGACTGCATAATGTGAGAGGGGCGCGGCGAGCGGGAGTTCCGTGGGGCTGGAAAGTCTGCGTTATTGCAAAACAGACGCGGGCAACGCGATTACGGGTTGCCCGGCCTTTAGACTGCGACGGCTCAGATCACCCCGCAGGCCATGCGATCACCGCCACCGCCCAGCGGTTTGGGCATGTCGGCGTGGTTGTCGCCACCGGCGTGGATCATCAGCGCGTGCCCCTTGATCTCGGAGATCTTTTTCAGGCGCGGCGCCAATACCGGGTAGTTGGCGATGCCGTCCGCCGTCACGTAAACCGCCGGCAAGTCGCCCAGATGGCCGTCGGCGTAGGGGCCGAGGTGCTTGCCGGTTTTCTGCGGATCGAAATGCCCGCCAGCGGCGAGTGCGGCGCCTTTCACGCCATCCTTCATACCGGCTTCGCAACTGCCGTTTTCATGGACGTGAAAACCATGGATGCCGGCCGGCAGGGATTTCAGATCCGGGGTAAACAGCAGGCCATACGCGGTTTCACTGATGGTGACCGAGCCGATCGCTTGCGGTGCACCGTCGGCGCTGACCAGATTGATGGCGACTTTTTCCGTCGCCGCCTGTGCGCTGCCGATGGCCAAAGTGCCAAGCAAACCCAACCACAATGCGCGTTTCATAGCGTTTCCTTTTGCTGCATGAGAATTCGGAACGACGGACTCAATAGCCTGCGGGCATTAACCGGCGATGAAGGCGTTAGCCGTGCGCGTTGAAAATTGAGACTTGTCGCGCAATCCGAAAGTTTTGCGGCATTTGGCCCTCATGCCGACACCTGCTGACACGCTCTGGCACGGCAGACCTGCGCAAATAGGCTTAACTGAAGGTCTGACAGGCGTTTGCGGGCGTGGCCAAGGAGGAAAAACCGGTGTCGATCAAACTGCGTTTAGTGTTGCTGATTGTGACAAGTCTGCTGACGGCCTTGATCGTGAGTCTGGTCAGTTACGTCGGCAACCAGCGGATGGCTTCGGCGGTCAGCGACAACGCGGTCAGCATGAGCGCGCTGCGCAACCACATGGAAGCCGACATGATGCACGACGCCCTGCGCGCCGATGTCTACTCGGCAATGCTTGTGGGACTGAGCAAAAGCACCAGCACGGCGGCCGAGGTGCGCGATTCGATCAACGAACATGCGGGGCATTTTCGTGAGGTGCTCGAGGAGAACCTCAAGCTGCCGATCAACCCGACATTGCGTACCGCACTGGAGCAGATCAGACCGAGCCTCGACACCTACATCAACACCGGCGAGCGAATTGTCAGGCTGGCACTCGACAGTCCCGATGCCGCTCAACAGGAACTGGGCACGTTCAACACGGCGTTCAGTCAGCTCGAAGAGCAGATGGCCGCGCTCAGCGAATTGATTGAAACCAGTACACGGCAGACCAGCGCAGGCACCGAAGCGGCGATCCGCAATGCCAACGTCGCGCTTGGCGTGGTGTTGCTCGCCAGTCTTGTGCTGCTGTTGATTCAGGGGCGCTGGGTGATTCTGAGCATCATGGGACCGTTGAAGACCGCCAGTCGCATCGCCGAAAGCATTGCCCATGGCAATCTCAGTGAGCCGATCGCCGAGCCGTCCGGCAAGGACGAAGCCAGTGTCCTGATCCGCACGCTGGCAATCATGCAGCGCGATTTGCGCAACATGATCGATGTGGTGCGGCGCAATGCTCATGGCGTCAGTGGCATGAGCGAACAACTCAGCCAGGGCTGCCATCAGGTCGCCGACAGCAGCCAGCAACAAAGCGTCGCCGCCGGCACCATGGCCGCCGCCGCGAGCCAGATGACCGCGAGCATCGAGGAAATCACCCGCCATGCCGAACGTGCCCTGAGCATGGCCAATCAAGCCGAAACGCTGGCGAAAGAGGGGGGTGGTGTGATTCATCAAGTGGTCAGCGACATGGACGATATCGCGCGCTCGGCGCAACAGTCGGCACAGGTGATCCGCACGCTGGATCAGGAATCCGAAGCCATTTTCAACATCATTCAGGTGATCAAGAGCATTGCCGACCAGACCAACCTGCTGGCGCTCAATGCCGCGATTGAAGCGGCCCGCGCCGGCGAGCAGGGCCGGGGCTTTGCCGTGGTGGCTGACGAAGTGCGCAGTCTGGCGGCACGCACCAGTGCCTCAACCCAGGAAATCGCCGCGATGGTCGCGCGCATTCAGCACAGTACCCGCGAGGCGGTCAGCAGCATGGAGGCGGGGGTAGCGCAGGTCGACAAGGGCATGGCGGTGACGGCGGACGTCGAACGCGCTATTCGCGAAATCCTTGAGGCGACGTTGAGCACGACACAACTGGTCAACGACATCACCCGCACGATTGGCGAGCAGAGTCAGGCCAGTAACGAGATTGCCCATCAGGTGGAAATGATTGCCGGGATGTCCGAGGGCAACAGCCGGGTGATCGGGCAAACGGCGAATACTACCGATGAGCTGTCGAGCCTGGCGGGGCAGTTGGCGCAGTCGGTGGATCGGTTTCGGTTGTAACCAGGAAGATTTGTACTGCCTGGACTGCCGTCTTCGCGAGCAGGCTCGCTCCCACCTTTGGAATGCGTTCCCTTGTGGGAGCTAGCCTGCTCGCGAAGACGGCAGCCCAGTCAACATCTATTCAGAGTCGGTTAACCCCGATCAGAACTTGAACGCCTGCCGCCCCACCAGCAACCACTTGCCGTCCTGCTTCTGCCAGATCTGAAAGTTCTCGATCTCGGTCGGTATCACTTCAGTGCCCTTCAACGCCTGCGCGGAAAAGTGGTGGCGCACCAGCGCGGTATCGCCGGACAGGGTGATGGTCTGGTTCTGCATTTCCAGGGTCTTGAACGCGCTCTTGCCGGTTTCGATATCGGCGATGAATTCTTTCTTGTCCTGAATCTTGCCGCTGGAGTGGCCGTAGGTCAGGTTGGGCGCGGTGAGGGCGTTCAGTTCGGCGATGTCCTTGTGCAGCATCGCCTGGGTCAGATGATCGACCGCTTGGGCGACATCTTTTTCTGCCGGGGCCGAGGCGGCCATGGCGTAACCGTTGAAGGCACAGAGAAAAACGATCAGTAGTCGAGTCTTGGTCATTGCGGTTGTTTCCTTGTTGTTATGGGGTTGACGACTTATTTGTCAGTCGTCGTACAACTTAGCAGATAATTTCTGAGTAAGGCACTGCGCAAAAGCACTCAATCGCTGGGCAACTACACTTGAATGCTGGAGGGTTTGAGTCGCTGCACTGATCGGAGGGTCATGTTCAGCGTCTGGCGGCCGATAAGTCCCTGAGCGGAAAAAGACTCTCAAGTCGGGAACAGACGCGCGGGTTTGCCCTGACGTGATATTCTTCGCGCCAACTTGGTTTGACCTTATTCAGTTTGCTTGCCTCTGGGCGGGCCGACGGAATCCCTGTCGCTCAAGTAGCTGAGCCAATAATGATAAGAAGTCAGTTCAGAAGGGACATTAACTGAGGTCGATGCAGCATGTCGGCCTTGTGTGCCCACCCGTCAAAATTGAAGTGTGCCGGAATCTGCGACGCTAGCCTGAGCGTCATCAAAGCGGATCGCATGCAGATAACAGCGGCGGGCGGAAGGCGTTTTATCATAGGTGCAACAGATGTTTAAAAAAGTGAACACAGCCCTGCTGGGTCTGGCTTTGGCGATGGGGATGACATCCGCCAATGCTGACGAAGCAAAGAAAGTCGACGTCCTGCTGATCGGCGGCGGCATCATGAGCACCACCCTCGGTGTGTGGATCAATGAGCTGGAGCCAAGCTGGTCGATGGAAATGGTCGAGCGCCTTGACGGCGTCGCCCTCGAAAGCTCCAACGGCTGGAACAACGCCGGTACCGGTCACTCGGCGCTCGCTGAGCTGAACTACACCCCGGAAGACGACAAAGGCAACGTAACGATCCCGAAAGCCGTCGAGATCAACGAAGCGTTCCAGGTCTCCCGTCAGTTCTGGGCCTGGCAGGTTCAGCAAGGCGTTCTGAAGAACCCTCGCTCGTTCATCAACACCACGCCGCACATGAGCTTCGTGTGGGGCGATGACAACATCAAGTTCCTGAAAAAGCGCTACGAAGCCCTGCAAGCGAGCCCGCTGTTCGCCGGCATGCAGTACTCCGAAGACCCGGCTGTGATCAAGAAGTGGGTCCCGCTGATGATGGAAGGGCGTGACCCGAACCAGAAAATCGCGGCCACCTGGAGCCCGCTGGGTACCGACATGAACTTCGGCGAAATCACCCGCCAGTTCGCCACGTACCTGCAGACCAAGCCTAACTTCGATCTGAAACTGTCGAGCGAAGTCCAGGACATCACCAAGAATGCCGATGGCACTTGGCGCGTCAGCTACAAAAACCTGAAAGACGGCACTAAAACCGAAACCGACGCCAAGTTCGTCTTCATCGGCGCGGGCGGCGGTGCACTGCACCTGTTGCAGAAGTCGGGCATTCCTGAAGCCAAGGAATACGCTGGCTTCCCGGTAGGCGGCTCGTTCCTGGTGACCGATAACCCTGCCATCGCTGAACAGCACCTGGCCAAGGCCTACGGTAAAGCGTCGGTTGGCGCGCCACCGATGTCCGTTCCGCACCTGGACACCCGTGTCCTGGACGGCAAGCGCGTCATCCTGTTTGGCCCATTCGCGACCTTCAGCACCAAGTTCCTGAAAGAAGGCTCGTACCTGGACCTGCTGACCAGCACCACCACCCACAACATCTGGCCTATGACCAAGGTCGGCATCAAGGAATACCCGCTGGTCGAGTACCTTGCTGGCCAACTGATGCTGTCGGATGAAGACCGTCTGAACGCGCTGAAGGAATACTTCCCGAACGCCAAAGCCGAAGACTGGCGCCTGTGGCAAGCCGGCCAACGCGTGCAAATCATCAAGCGTGATGAAGCCGCTGGCGGCGTGCTGAAACTGGGCACCGAAATCGTTGCTGCACAAGACGGCTCCATCGCCGGCCTGCTGGGCGCATCGCCAGGCGCGTCGACCGCTGCACCGATCATGCTGAGCGTGCTGCAGAAAGTCTTCAAAGACAAAGTCGCAACGCCAGAGTGGCAAACCAAGCTGCACCAGATCGTTCCAAGCTACGGTACTCAGCTGAACAGCGATCCAGCCAAAGTGGCTGCAGAGTGGGCTTACACCGCCAAAATCCTCGAACTGCCGACGCCTCCAGTGATCGGTCAGGTGGCTGCTCCGGCCGCACCTGCAGCTGAAAAAGCTGAAGCTCCGAAGGAAAACGCTGCACGTGACATGGCGCTGTAACTAGCCGCCAGTTGCACAAAGCCCACTGAACCGGCGACGGTCAGTGGGCTTTTTTATGGCAAATAGTTTTTAGGAGCTGTCGAGTGAAACGAGGCTGCGATCTTTTGATCTTGATCTTGATCTTGATCTTGCTTTTGAAAGATCAAGATCAAAAGATCGCGGCCTGCGGCAGCTCCTACAGGGCCTTTGCGGACGCCAGAAAAGCGCCGAGGCGCCGACCCATCTCTTCGCCCAACGCCTGCAATCCACTCAACGGGCGAACCATCACCTCGAACTCGACAATCTTGCCGTGCTCATCAAAGCGAATCATGTCGATGCCTTTCAGCTCTTTCGCCCCGACCCTGGCGCTGAACTCCAGAATCACATTCAAGCCATCGGCAGTCGCCAGTTCGCGGTGGTATTTGAAGTCTTCAAACACCTCAAACACGGTATTGAGGATCATCGACACTACCGGCGCGCCCGGGTATGGCGTGTGCGCCATCGGCGAGCGGAACACGGCTTGCGGGTCGAGCAGACCGGGCAGGGCACTTAGGTTGCCGGTGTGGATCATTTCGTGCCATTTGCCTAGCGATTCAGCGACGTTGGGTTGCAGGTTCAGATCGGTCATGTTCACTCCAGGATTTTTCTTGTTGTTGTCGCGACGGCAATGACTCTAGATCAACCACGCCGAAATTGAACCCTTGTGCCGCGATCTGAATATCGGCCCATGGCCCATGCGGATCAGATGCGCATCTGATCCGTATTTTTTCACTGGATCTGCCTCTGTTACCAGCTCAGTCATCCGCTCAAAATAGCCCCACGGTTCGGCACTCGCGGCAGTCCTTCATCCCGAAGCGCCCAGTGCACCGCAAGCTCAGCATTGAGGAGAGCAACATGAACAAGATGGCGATTTTTCTGGGTGGCTTTCTGACACTGACCATTCTGATCGGCCTGCTCGCAACGATTTCTCCGGTCTGAGGCGAGCCTTTTCCAGTGACGTCCACGGGTGTGTCGCGCAAAGCATGTTTAAATGCCGCGCCCCCACACCTGTAAATGGACTTCAGTCATGGCCGAACACCGCATTCGCGCGCTCGCACTTTGCGTTTTTCATCACAACGGCAAAATTCTGGTTAACGAATTTCGCGACCCGGTCAGCCAGCAAACCTGCTTTCGGCCCATCGGCGGCGGTATCGAGTTCGGCGAGACGAGCGCCGAAACCATCGTGCGTGAAGTGCAGGAGGAGTTGGGGCTGACCATGACGGACATGCGTCTGCTCGGCACACTCGAAAGTCTTTTCGTTTACAACGGCAAACCGGGACACGAAATTGTCCAGGTATACGACGCGACGTTTGTCGATCAGGGCGTCTACGACCACGCACAGATCGATGGCCATGAAAGCGACGGCGCGCCCTTCACCGCGCGCTGGCATGACAGCTCAAGCTTCAGCGAGCAGGCGCCCTTGGTGCCAAAAGGCTTGCAGGAGCTGCTGAGGAGCACCGGATTGCTCGGCTGAATCCACTCACGCTTCCCCCGACCAATACCAAAGCGTATCGCCCCAATTCGAGCCACTGAACCGAGGCATTATTTCCCCCAAGTCGAAGTAACGTCGGGAGTTTGCCTGTGCGGGGCTGAACCAATAACCCGCGGCGCTACAAGGCTGACCGGCCTCTATTCGTGCTGGAGTTTTCGAATGCGCATCGTCTTGGTCGAATCGCGCGTACCAGCGCTCGGTACTGTCTTGTTCGAAGCAGTTACCGTAGGGTGAATAAGTGTGCAGTTGATCGGGTTTTGGATTACGAAGCTGTTTCAAAACGCGGTTCACCGCTACATAGGTTACGGGCAGAGGTTCATGGATAGCGCCCAGTTCGGGTAAAGCGCCGGCGCGAATGATCAGTCCGCCCTGATAATCCAGCATCTCGACGTCGCCACGTCCGCTTAAGGCGTGGCGTAATCCGTCTTTACCTCCCAGTTGCTCGGTAAATCGAGTGCCTACAATGGTGTACCAGTTGACACCTTTGATGTGATCAAGCAATTCTCGTTTGAAGTTGTGCACCATTGAGTCAACTTCCAGACCGACATATTGCTGCGCCAGTTGAAATTCCATGGGCATGTAACGATCGAAGTCGTAGGGCAGTATGCTCGAGAGTCCGCCGTAGCCATGTTCGGCTTCAACCTGATCGCACAAGTAAACCAGCCATTCTTCAAAGCGCGCGACGCCATCGGGCTCTTTCAGGAAACTCCAGGGCAATGTCATCTTCAGGTATGAGCGTTTTTGATCGCCATGCATCTCGAACGAGTTCAGTGCGGACAGGCTGTACGCAGCAGCTTCGTTCGCCGTTGCGGCGCTGCTGATGTGCCATTCGTATTGTTCGTTTGGCCCTGACTCGCGGATTTTTTCCTGGGTTTTGCTGAATCCGGAATCTGTCAGCTTCTTGTAGCGGTCGTCGAACTGTCCCTTCAGATGCTGGCCGAACTCTTCCTTGAATCGGGTGAAGCATTGCATGACATTGCGCTTGCTTTGCAGCGAGTAGCCTTCCTTGAAGTAGAGGGTTGCGATCAGCCCGAGTCGTACAACGGGGGTGTTATCGGGTAGCTCAAACGTCAGGTTCGCAGATTGTTCACTCAGGTTGTTCAAGCTCTCCCTGATCGAACCTTCGTCCTGAAGGACTGACTTCAACTCAAACTTCCCCCGACCAATACCAAAGCGTATCGCCCCAACGGGAGTCGTTGATCTTCGGCATGAGTTCACCCTGTTGGAAATGACGGCGGGAGTTCGCCTGAGCAGGAGTGAACCAATAGCCGGTCCGGCTGCATGCATCGCCGGCAACGATTCGGCCAACTTGTGTCATTCGTGGGCTTTGGTGATTTCTCGCATAGTCGACCAGATCTTTTGGATAAACCATATGGTCGACTTTGCTGTCGTCGATGCCATACAAAAACGCGATGGCGGCGGCCTCGATTGCCCAATAGCCAACGTAATTGCCGTCTTCTCCTTGTAAATGAGTGTCGTGCCACGGTGCTTGTTTAAAAGCGGGGTACCAGCCCTGGCAATACTTTTTCAGCAGGGCGGACGCCTCTTCGCGCGTGTCGGCGTAGATTGCTTGTATTAGCGGGGTGTATACGTCGTGATACCACTGGTCAACGTCATGACGGTTGGGCAGTACCTTCTTCAACAGATCTTCGAATAGCGTGTCGTCCCCGGCATAACCTGCGTTGTCCAGCATTTTGACAAAGCGTACGAGCAAGTCGTTACGGTGCAGCAGAATACACAGACCGATTACTTGCACAGCTTCTTCGTACTGATCTGGCCAGTCATCGATAGCCAACGGAGAAATCTGTGGCGCTCCTTCGAAGTCGGCGAGGGTTTGCTGGCGCACTTCATATTTTTCGATCAGGTCCTCAAGTAACGGAACCAGAGACTCAATGTCCATTCCTGCGGTGTAAGTTGCCAACAATTTGTCCAAAGCCAGACTTTGGAAGTATCGGGCACGCTGGGATGCTTCCTCTTCATCGGAGTCGGATTTGAAACGATTGGTCTTGAAGAACTCGATGACTTCGTCATGTTCTTTCAGGAAGTGGTTGTACTGATGATCAGAGAAGAATTTCTGGCGTTTGCTCATTGATGTCATGCCTCAAGCTTGAGGGAGTCCCTCGCGCCATATTTTTTTGCCAAGGACTTTTTGCGCTTGTTTACAGCCGCTTTCACCTCGGTTTCGTTGTAATGAAACGCCTTGTGTGTGCGATGGGTGCTTTCTGCAAGATTCTGAAACCGCGCTTCGGCATGGTCTTTCGGGCTTGCGCTGGAATGATAAAGCGGGGAATAAAACAGATGGCGACTGTAAGAGGCCAGGACCTGTGCGGCAAGTGCGCGACCAGCCACAGCCTTGTTCAGGTTTTGGGTGATCCACTGACTGCTCATTTGAACCAGTATTTCTTTGATCTTGGCAGAGGGGGCCGGTGAGCGGCTGGATGCCTGTGGTTTGTTTTTTCCGGTTCTCATCGACGTTGAGGGCTTGCTGGCACCGGCCTCAGGGGTATCTTCGATCGGTTCAAGCAGTTGGCTTGCGTCGGCGATGCGCGTTACGCCCGATATGCCCGATTCTCCCAGTTTGGAGGCGATGCCGGGTTTTCGAGTGTTATTGGCTCTACGCATGAATTTTGGTGCATCTTCTTCGCGGCTCGCCTTCGCTTCGACAATCGCGAATTTTTCGCCGCCATTGTTCGCTGGCTTCGCGCGCCAGACCGCGTCGATACCGGTTCCATTGGCGCCGTCAGACAGTTTGTAAAGGACATGCCTGGCTTTAGGGCTGCCTCCCGAAGAAAGTTTTCCGGTTTTCGTGGCACCCGGCAGCCCCTCCAGCCATTTGCCATCCGCCCCCTTGTCATGTCCATCCCAATCTTTGCCCCAACCGAATTCGACTGCGCAGATGTAATCGGCGATATGTTCGCCGCTGACGCCCAAGCCTTCATTCAAAATGCTCGAAGGCGCCTGAACGCCGACCTTGGAGGATTCGACACGGTTGGAGTGGGTGCCGCTGGCGCCGTCCTTGCCTTGAGTGCCGACGGAGGAATCGCGGTTGGCGGGTTTTTCCGCGCGCCGTGGGTGACTGGTGCCAGACGACGCGGCGGAGCTGTTGCGCTGCATGCCTTTCCATTTGATCAGGCGTTTTTCAACAATGCCAAGCATCGCCGGCATGTTGTCTCGGGCGGTAGCGAGGACGGTCACCACGGCGGTTTGAACCCAACCCGGCGAGCCCTTGTAAACAGAGGAACTTCTGATCGCGGAAATGATGTCGTCCATTTCCGCACGCAGTTTGCCGGCGTTGAAAATACGTGACAGGAGTTCTTCCGGACTGGTCTTGATGCCGCATTCCTGCAGAACGAACCGCAGCAGATCGAACAAAACCGGGGCGAATCGTTGAGGGTTGCGGTTGACGATACGCATGCTTTTTTTCAAGCCGTCACCCGCGCCGGGTATCCAGCCGATCACTGCCAGGAGCAAGTCGAACTGGGCATCTTCCTTGGCTCCGGGCGTGTCCGATTTGTACAGCAGAACGGCGGATTCAATGGTGTCGTACACGTCAATGGCCTGGCCCAGAAATGGCACCGCACCCATCGCAATGCCTTTGCCCAGTTCGATAGCCGCTTCCTGATAAGCCCCGGTGCGGTCGTCGTTGCTGCTTGTTTGTTCGCTCATGCCAGCCTCCCTGCGGCTTTTTCGACCAATGCCTGTAGATCAACGGTGGCGGGGTCAAGACCCAGTTTTCGCAGATCTTCGTCGATTTTATCGTCAGAAGCGTCAACCACGGCCACTGCCGGACGATCATAGGGACGAGGGTCTTCACCGTAATAGACTTTCGCGGGGCCTTTTGGCACGTCTTCCAGCCGGGCGAATCCGTCGCTGTCGAGCACACCTTCGCGAGTCGAACCATCGGCGAATTCAACGCGATAAGACGCGCCGGGTACGGGTTCGAGATTGTCGTAGTGCAGGTTCAGTTCAAGCCAGGTGGGATTGGTTTTGGCCCGTTCCATCAAGTTGCCGGCCGTGTCAGTCGCCGCCAGTCCGGGAATCAGCGGAGCAAGAATGGCGATCCCGGTCCCCACGCCAGGCGCGCCGCCGGTATTCACCTTCACCTCAGCCCCGCTAATGGTCACACCACCGGCATCCACCTTCACAAAACTCCCGCCAGCCTTGGCCGTGAGTTCCATGGCGCCTTCGACCACAACCTTCTGGCCGGCGTAGTAATGGATTTCTGACCCAGCCTCGACAAACTGCGCAGTCCCCACCTTCAAATGCTGGGTGACACCGACGGTCAGGTGATCATCCGCACGCATCTCGCTAATCCGATCCAGATGCGTAATCCGGTGCTCTTCAACCTTGAACTCGCTCAGCGTGTTGGCTTCGACGGTGTCGTGCCGTTCGTTGCCGACGCGGATCTTCTGGTCGTGCTCAATGTTCTCATCCCAGTCGCGCTGGGCGTGGATGTAGATCTGCTCTACACCTTTCTTGTCCTCGATACGGAATTCGTTGTAGCCCTTGCCGCCCGGTGAGCTCAGGGTCTTGAACGTGCTGCGGGTTTTGTTTGCCGGCAGGTCGTAGGGGACGACGTTTTCCTTGTGGTACAGGCATCCGGTGACCAATGGCTGATCGGGATCGCCTTCAAGGAAGGTGACGAGGACTTCCATGCCGATGCGCGGGATGGCGATGCCGCCGTACGCTGCGCCGGCCCAGCCGCTGGCGACGCGCATCCAGCAGGTGGTTTTGTCGTTGGATTGCCCGTCGCGGTCCCAGTGGAATTGCACTTTGATGCGGCCGTACTGGTCGCAGTGGATTTCTTCGCCTGCGGGGCCGGTGACGACGGCGGTCTGGCTGCCGAGGACTTGCGGTTTCGGGTGTTCAAGGGCAGGGCGGTAGTGTGCGTCCCACGGGGTGGCGAGGAAGCTGTTGCGGTAGCCCTGGTGGAAATCGCTTTTGTTGTCGGTGACGTCGCTTGTGACGTTTTCGCCGAGCACTTGCGGCTGTTTGCCTTCGTGGAAGACTTCCAGCAGCAGCCACAGGTCGTTCCACTCGGCGCGCGGGTGTTCGGCGAGTGTGAGGAAATGGCCGCTGGTGAGGGTTGGTTCGTCACCTTTGCCTTCGGCGAGTTTGTAGTCGCTGCGATGGCGTTCGAGGGCGCGGGTGGAGAGGAACTTGCCGCGCTCTCGAGTGGTGAAGCGGCCGGGGTAGTCGTAGTCCTCGAGGTCCGGGGCGAACTCGGTTTTGACCGCGCCTTCGGGGAGGATCTTCGGTTTTTCGAAGTCGTAGTCGCGGCGGCTGACGCGGGTGGTGCGGGTTTCCAGGCGCAGGTTGAAGCGCTTGATCACCGGTTTGTCGGCGGCCATGCCGGAGTCTTGCTGGTAGCTCACCGGTTTCAGTTTGCGGAACACGGTCTGGTCATCGCCGAACACCAGTTTGTGGCCGCTGCTGCTGTGCTGGAAGTGGAAGTGAATGCCTTCCTCTTCGCACAGGCGCTGGATGAAATGCAGGTCGGATTCGTCGTACTGCACGCAGTAATCGCGTTCCGGGTATTCGGCGTTGAGCTGGAAGCTGTAGGCGTCGGCGAGGATGCCGCGATCTTCCAGGACCTGGGCGATGATCTTCGGCACGGTCAGTTGCTGGAAAATCTGCTGATCGTGGTTGTGCCGCAGGTAGGCCAGTTGTGGCACCAGGCTGAGGCTGTAACGGGTCAGGGTCTTGCCGGAGTCGCCTTGCTCGATGCGATAGACCAGACCGTGGATCTTGCCTTCGCCGGTCGGGCCGAAAGTCAGGACGCCGCGCTTGTGCAACAGCTCTTCGAGTTTGAGGTCGGGGCGGGCGCTGACGAGTTCGAGGTCGAAACGGAACGGTTGGTTGAGGGCTTCGCGACCGGTGAAGCTGAGGACTTGCAGGTCGGCGTTGGCGCCTTCGACAGTGAAGGTAATGTGGCTAGCGTTTGCATCCAGCATGCTCGACTCCATCCATTGGAAAAGCTGTGCCGATGTTGCAACAACTGAAACAGCCGATCAAGCGTCCAAACGCGCCATAATCAGCGATCAGACTCAGCTCACGATTCAGCCATCGAGGGACGGACGAGCCATGGATTCGCTGATCAACGCCGCTGGCCGCGCGCTGTCCGCCGGTGACCCGCTAGGCGCGTTGAACTACGTCGCTCTGCGTGATGACCCGCCGGCGCTGGCCCTGCGCGCAATTGCCATGGCTCAGCTCGGTGATCTGCCCCGTGCCAAGGCGTTGTTGCAACGGGCGATAAAGGCGTTCGGCAGCAATGAACCGTTGTCGCGGGCGCGTTGTGTGGTCGCCGAGGCCGAGGTGGCGCTGGCAGCGCGGGATCTGGGCTGGCCGGTGAAGGCGCTGGAGGCGGCGCGGCGGGTCTTGCAGGCGCACGGTGACGGCGTGAACGCGGCGCACGCGCGCTATTTGCAGATTCGCCGGTTGCTGTTGATTGGCGAGCTGCAAGAGGCCGAAACGTTGCTGGGTGAAACTGACCCGGCGCCGTTGCCGCCGGCGCTGCGTACTGCTCATGAGTTGATTGCCGCCGGGATCGCCGTGCGTCGGGTCCAGGCACACAAGGCCCGCGCGGCGCTGGCGCGGGCGCAGGCTGCGGCGCAACAGGCCGGGATCGCCGCACTGCGCGCCGAGGTCGATCAGGCCAGTCACATGCTCGCTGCGCCGGCAGCGCGGCTGAGCGTTGCCGGTCAGGCGCAACGGGTGAATCTGGCGCAGGTTGAAGCGTTGTTCAACTCGTCGACACTGATCGTCGATGCCTGCCGCTATAGCGTGCGCGGTGCTGGCATGACGGTGGCGCTGGCCACGCGGCCGGTGCTGTTCAATCTCGCACGGTTGCTTGCGCAAGCCTGGCCGGGCGACGTGGCGCGCGAAACGCTGTTCGCCACAGCCTTTGGTTTTGCCCTCACGGATGAGTCGCACCGTGCCCGCTTGCGGGTCGAAATCGGCCGGTTGCGTGCGGCGTTGGCACCGCTGGCGAGCATTACCGCAACGCCAAGAGGCTTTGCGCTGGTGGCCGGGGATGTGGCGTTACTGACCCTGCCGGTCGAGGACAAATACGCGGCGTTGCTGGCCTTGCTTGCCGACGGCGAGAGTTGGTCGAGTTCGGCGTTGGCACTGGCCTTGGGCAACAGTCAGCGCCAGGTGCAGCGGGCGTTGAAGGCATTGGCGCTGGTGGGCAAGGTGCAGGCCTTCGGTGTCGGCCGGGCGCGGCGCTGGATGACGCCGCCAATACCGGGTTTCGCGACGATCTTGTTACTCCCGGTGTCGCTGGGCAATGGCTAGGCTGGACCCACACATCCACGAGGAAGCCCCCATGAAACACGCAAACGCAGAAATCCTTCGCGAGTACGGCCCGTTTGATGACATCAAAGGCATTCACGGCGTGACCTTCGATGGCCAACAGGTCTGGTTCGCCAGCGACGGACAGCTCAACGCACTGGATCCGGCCAGTGGCGAAACCGTGCGCACGCTCAAGGTCGGCGCCGACGGTGGCACCGCCTGCGACGGCCAGCACCTGTACCAGATTGCCGACCGCCACATCCACAAAATCGACCCGGCCACCGGACGCGTACTGCACACCATTCCGGCACCGGGCAATGGTGGTGACTCAGGCATGGCCTGGGCGGACGGCTCGTTATGGGTGGGGCAGTATCGCGAGCGCAAGATTCATCAGATCGATCCGCAGACCGGCGAGATCCAGCGCACGCTGGAGTCGAACCGTTTTGTCACTGGGGTGACCTGGGTGGATGGTGCCTTGTGGCATGGCACTTGGGAGGGAGATGAAAGTGAGTTGCGACATATCGATGTGCAGGACGGGGAGGTGCTCGAGTCGCTGAAGATGCCGGCGGGGCAAGGTGTCTCCGGGCTGGAGGCGGACGGTGCCGATCGTTTCTATTGCGGTGGCGGTGACAGTGGGCGGGTGAGGGCGGTGCGTCGGCCTCAATGATCAAGGTGTCTGCACCGGCCTCTTCGCGAGCAGGCTCGCTCCCACAGTGAGCTACCCAAAACCCTGTGGGAACGAGCCTGCTCGCGACAGCGGAGTGTCAGTCACCGCTGTTTCGACGGCGTTCGATACCGTCCGGATTACCGATGTCCAGCAACCTTCTTTCCACCAGGACATTCTCAAGGGCCTGACGCTCGACCGGCGCCATTTGGTGTTCGCGCTTTTTCAGCTCCAGCAGAATCGGGCTGGACCAGGTGCGGTAGGTCTGTTCGATGTTGCGACGCGACGTCATCAGTCTCTCCTTGATCAAGAGCCCGGTGTTGCGGGCAGGGGCTCAATCCGATGAGGTATTAACGTTAGACGACAAAGCCGGAAGTCGCGAATGCACCGCGATCCCCTGTAGGCGTTGTTGCGCAAATTAATGGCTCGGCACGATCACGGGTGGCTGCGGTCGTACTCTTCACATGGGCGTATCACTTGTGGAGATCCAATGAGCCAGGAAGTCCTGACCACCGAAACCAACCGCCGCCAGTTGCAGCAGATCATCGCCGGGCTGTCCGACGGGGTGATTCTGCTGGAGCTGGATCAGAGCATTCTCTGGGCCAACGAAGCCGCGCTGGCCATGCACGGTGTCAGCCGGATCACCGATCTTGGCCACAATGCCGACGAATACGCCAAAAAATTCAACCTGCGCTATCGCAACAATCACTCGATCACCGCGGAAAACTACCCGATCAGCCGGGTGGCGCGCTGTGAGAGTTTCAATGACGTGCTGATCGAAGTATCGCCGACCGATGATCCGGAACGTATCTGGGTGCACAGCGTGCGCAGCATGATTCTCACTGATCGCGAAGGGCAGCCCGAGTCGCTGGTGCTGATCATGAGCGACGTCACCGACTGGGCCAACGCCGAGCAGCGCTTCGAAAAGACCTTCAACGCCAACCCGGCGCCGGCGGTGATCTGCCGCCTCAGCGACCTGCGCTACATCAAGGTCAATCCCGGTTTTCTCGAGATGACCGGCTATACCCGCGAGCAAGTGATCGGCACCTCGGCCTATGAAATCGACATCTTTGAGCAAGCCGAGAAAAAGGATCTGGCGATTCAGCGTCTGCGCGACGTCGCGACCATTCCGCAGATGCAGGCCGAACTGCGCCTGCCCGATGGCGGCAGCAAGCAAGTGATCGTCGCCGGCCAACCGCTGACGCTCAACGATGAGGATTGCATGCTGTTTTCCTTCGTCGACATGGAGCCGAGGCATAGGGCCGAGGTGGCGTTGCGTCAAAGCGAGGAGCGTTTTGCCAAGGCGTTTCGCTTGACGCCGGTGCCGATCCTGATTTGCAGTGCCGACGAGCAGCAAGTGATCGACGTCAATCAGGCGTTCCTCGAAACCTTGGCCTACGACAGTGAGGACATGCTCGGCAAAACCGTGACGCAGCTGGATTTCATCGATGACAGCGGTGCGCGCACGCGGTTGCTGGCCGCGCTTGAGAAAAACGGTCGAGTGGATCGGGTGGATGTGCGGGTGCGCAAGAAGGATGCGGAACTGCTCGAGTGTGCGCTGTCGGCCGACACCGTGAATATTCAGGACATGCCATGCTATTTGCTGGTGTTGATGGACATCACCGAGCGCAAGCGCACCGAGCTTGAGCTGGTGGCGGCGATTGAAGAGGTGATGAAAGATGCTTCGTGGTTCAGTCGGACGCTGATCGAAAAACTGGCCAATGTGAAGAAGGTCAACTCGCCGCAATTGCCTAGCGTTTCGTTCACTGATCTGACGGCGCGTGAGCGTGATGTGCTGGGGTTGATCTGTGAAGGGCTGGCGGACAAGGAGATCGCGGCGCGGCTGAAACTGGCGCCGAACACCGTGCGTAATCATGTCGCGACGGTTTATTCCAAGCTGGATGTGCACAGTCGCAGCGAGGCAATTGTCTGGGCGCGCGAGCGTGGATTGTTTGCCGGGGATTCGAGCGTTAAGGGCCAGCGATAGGGTGCAAATGCACTAGTTGATCTGGTGCAATTTGAGGTGTTGATGTCGGGCGGCTGTTCTTAGTCTGTTGGGGTGCGGTGCGAGCCTTTTGAGGTTTGTGGTCGCGTCCCTTCGAAGTTGCTAAAGGAACAGCCGCAATGATGAATCTTGTGCAGTTGCGCGCACAGCTTGAGCGTAGTTTTTCGCCGCTGGCGTGTGAGTGTCTGGTCGATGGTGATCATTCGCTGACGGTGAAGCTGTATCACCCGGTGTCGGGGCAGGTGGATCTGGTGATCAGCGGGTTGAAGCTTGATGCGTTGCGTACGCCTGAGGCTGTTGAGGCGTTGATTGAAGAGTTGCGGTATGAGCTTGAGAGCAATTCTTTGCGTTTGTTTCGGGATCCGGATTTGGCTTAGGGCTTTTAGGCTTGGCGGCCTTTGGGCCGACCATGCTCTTGGGGTTTTGGGTGTATATCCGTTTCTTCGGGTGCTGCGGCTGGCGGTTCCGCTCTTACAGCGGGTCACTTTTTCAAACGCCAAAAAGTAACCAAAAGGCTGGGCCCCGGCGTTCGGCCCACTCGCTAAAGCTCGGGGTTCCTTCGTTCCGGGATCGATCCGGGGGCAGCGCCTACGGTTTGCTTCGCTGCACCTCCTCTCGCTGTGTTTGGCTTCGCCAAACGGTCGCTGCGCTCCCACCCCCGGATCAATCCCTCCACTCAGCCTGCCGAAGGGGCCAGCACGGCAAGATCAAGAGCTGCAGCCGAGCTAACGCTCATCCTGTTGAGTGGTGAGGAGCCGAGGCGATGCGAGGTGGGAGGTGCCTTGCTTTTGCTTTTCTGTGGGAGCGAGCCTGCTCGCGAAGGCGGCCTGACAGCCGACCTGTTTTTTGCAGATGTACTCGGTTCCACTTTGGGAGCGAGCCTGCTCGCGAAGGCGGCCTGACAGCCGACCTGTTTTTTGCAAATGTACTCGGTTCCACTGTGGGAGCGAGCTTGCTCGTGAAGGCGGCCTGACAGCCGACCTGTTTTGTGCAGATGTACTCGGTTCCACTGTGGGAGCGAGCCTGCTCGCGAAGGCGGCCTGACAGCCGACCTGTTTTTTGCAGATGTACTCGGTTCCACTGTGGGAGCGAGCCTGCTCGCGAAGGCGGCCTGACAGCCGACCTGTTTTTTGCAGATGTACTCGGTTCCACTGTGGGAGCGAGCTTGCTCGCGAAGGCAGCCTGACAGCCGAGCTGTTTTTTGCAAATGTACTCGGTTCCAC
Organism: Pseudomonas sp. P108; assembly: GCF_032613195.1. Taxonomy (NCBI): domain Bacteria; kingdom Pseudomonadati; phylum Pseudomonadota; class Gammaproteobacteria; order Pseudomonadales; family Pseudomonadaceae; genus Pseudomonas; species Pseudomonas sp. P108. The sequence continues at coordinate 2,568,497 of NZ_CP126691.1, forward strand.
TGTGGGAGCGAGCCTGCTCGCGAAGGCGGCCTGACAGCCGAACTGTTTTTTGCAGATGTACTCGGTTCCACTGTGGGAGCGAGCTTGCTCGCGAAGGCGGCCTGACAGCCGACCTGTTTTTTGCAGATGTACTCGGTTCCACTGTGGGAGCGAGCCTGCTCGCGAAGGCGGCCTGTCTGGCAAAGCGAATCCCAGCCTGCCAACCCTCGCTGATTCCAACGCAAAATCGACAGCCATACCCCTCCGATCCGGCCGATTCACTGGCGCTTGCGGGGGCCTCGGCTATAAAGAATGAGTGGTCAGGTCTTCCGTGGTCGGTTCGGTCGCGGGAGTTGCTCTTCCATTCATCGCGGATCGTCCTATGAACCCTCTTGGGAAACGCGTGTTGCCGTTGGCTTTTTTTGCTGTGTTGCTGGCGGGTTGTGCCAGTCCACCGCCACCTCCACCGGTAGCGCCACCTCCGCCACCGGAACGTACTTGCCAGGTCCTCGAAAACACCGAGGTCGCCGGTGACGTGTACGCCGACGGGCAGGTTACTCGACACATCACTACAACCCGTTGCGTCACGCAGTAGCGCCGGCGGGGCGTAAGTCCCGGGTTGAGCGGATTGTGCTGGTGGCCGACCTGGCCGGCACGGCGGTGTTTGCTGTCGAGGGTGCGATTGCGGCAATGCGCAGTCAGCTCGATTTGCTCGGGGTGATGGTGATTGCGTTTATCGTCGCCCTTGGCGGCGGGGTCACCCGTGATCTTTTGATTGGTGCGACGCCACCCAATGCCGTGGCCGATTGGCGTTACCCGGCGCTGGCGTTTTTCATGGGCGGGTTGGCGTTTGTCTTTCATGAGCAGGTGCTGGGTTGGTCTGGATCGACGCTGATTGTGCTCGACGCTGCGGGGTTGGCGTTGTTCGCCGTGGCGGGTGCGCAGAAAGCGTTGAATTTCGGCATTACGCCGTTTGTGGCGATGCTGATGGGCACGATCACGGGGGTTGGCGGCGGGGTGATTCGCGACATTGTGCTGGCGCGGATACCGGTGGTGTTGCAGGTGGATTTGTATGCGAGTTCGGCGTTTGTCGGTGCGGCGGTGTTGATCGTTGCGCGCAGGCTGGGCGTTTCGCCGGTAGCGGCGGCATTGCTGGCGGGGGCGGGGTGTTTGACGTTGCGTTTGCTGTCGGTGCATTTCGGCTGGCAATTGCCGAAAGTCATCGCCTGATACAAAACCCTTGTAGGAGTGAGCCTGCTCGCGATAGCGGTGTGTCAGATCATAAATGTTGACTGACCACCGCTATCGCGAGCAGGCTCACTCCTACAGGGGGTTATGTATTTGCTTTGGGGATCAGGACAGGAACCCACCGTCGACGTTGAGCGCAACCCCGGTGGTGTAGCTCGACGCATCACTGGCCAGGTACAACACCGCACCGGCCATTTCACTCGGATCCGCCACACGCTTAAGCGGAATCTGCGTCAGTGCTTGCTTGAGGATCGCGTCGTTCTTCACCAGTGCCGAGGCGAACTTGGTGTCGGTCAGGCCCGGCAACAGGGCGTTGCAGCGGATGCCGAACTGCGCGCATTCCTTGGCGAAGACCTTTGTCATGTTGATCACCGCCGCTTTGGTCACCGAGTAGATGCCCTGGAAGATCCCCGGCGAAATGCCGTTGATCGACGCGACGTTGATGATGCTGCCGCCACCGTTTTCACGCATCAGCTTGCCGGCCTCAACCGACATGAAGAAGTAACCGCGAATGTTCACGTCGACGGTCTTCTGGAACGCGCTCAGGTCAGTGTCCAGCACGTTGCAGAATTGCGGGTTGGTCGCAGCATTGTTGACCAGAATGTCGAGGCGGCCGAACTGTTCCTTGATCCCGGCGAAGACTTGGCTGATCTGCTCCATTTCACCGATGTGGCAAGCCACGGCTGTTGCCTTGCCGCCAGCGGCGATAATCGCGTCGGCAACGTGTTGGCAGCCGTCGAGTTTGCGGCTCGAAACGATCACGTGGGCACCTTGCTGGGCCAACAGTTTGGCGATGGCTTCACCGATGCCACGGCTGGCGCCGGAAACGAAAGCGATCTTGCCGTCGAGGTCGAACAACTGAGTCTTGGACATAAGGGTTCCTTGGTGTGGGCCGTCAGAGGCTCGATTTCGCAATGACTTGCAGGCTCATCTGCTCCAGCAGTTTGTTCATGTGAATGAACTGCGCGAAGCGTTTGTCCTGGGTCTGGCCATGGTAGAAGCGGTAGTAGATCTGCTGCACGATGCCGGCCAGGCGGAACAGGCCGTAGGTGTAGTAGAAGTCGAAATTGTCGATCTGGAGGCCCGAGCGTTCGGCGTAGTAATCGACGAATTCGCGGCGCGTGAGCATGCCCGGCGCGTGGCTCGGCTGGCGGCGCATCAGTTGCACCGGCGCCGGGTCGTCCGCCTCTATCCAATAGGCGAGGGTGTTGCCCAGGTCCATCAGCGGGTCGCCGAGGGTGGTCAGTTCCCAGTCGAGCACGCCGATGATCTGCATCGGGTTGTGCGGGTCGAGAATGACGTTGTCGAAGCGGTAGTCGTTGTGGACGATGCTTGAGGTCGGGTGGTCGGCCGGCATCTTGTCGTTGAGCCAGGCTTTGACCTTTTCCCAATGCGGCGCATCCGGGGTCAGGGCTTTCTCATAGCGCTCGCTCCAGCCTTTGATCTGGCGGGCAACGTAGCCTTCCGGCTTGCCCAGGTCGCCGAGGCCGCAGGCGTTGTAGTCGACGCGGTGCAGTTCAACAAAACGGTCGATGAAGCTTTTGCACAGCGCTTCGGTTTTTGCCGAATGGAGGCCCAGTTCCGGCGGCAGTTCCGAGCGCAGGATGATCCCTTTGACCCGTTCCATCACATAGAACTCGGCGCCGATCACCGATTCGTCGATGCAGTGCACGTAGGCTTTCGGGCAATACGGGAAGCCGTCACGCAGTTGATTGAGGATGCGGAATTCGCGGCCCATGTCGTGGGCCGATTTGGCCTTGTGGCCGAACGGCGGACGGCGCAGGACGAATTCCTGTTCCGGGTATTCCAGCAGGTAGGTCAGGTTCGACGCACCGCCGGGGAACTGGCTGATCGCAGGCTGGCCGCTGAGGCCCGGAATATGTGCCTTGAGGTACGGATCGATCAGGCTGGCATCAAGTTCTTCGCCAGAGCGGATACGGGTGGACTGGTCAGTAAGCGCCATGCTTATCCCTTCTGCTTATTTTGGAGGCCAGACATCATTGGCTAATCTAATGGGGCGCTCGGGCGGTCACAAGCGCGGGTCGGTCTTATAGGTTAGCGTGTTGCCGGATAATCACCTTTGGGAATGTGCGCGACGGGCTGCGGCAGACTAAGGTTTAGCGGGTATGCCATGGTCGAAAAGGAGCTTTGAAATGGGCTGTCCGCAAGTCTGTGCCACGGCCACGTTGCAGTGCAGCTTCGGCGCCGTGCCGTCGATGCTCAACGTGTTGCCGGTCAACCGCACGCTGACCGGCGGGATGCCAGCGGCGAACATCATGGATCACATTCCGCTGGTCAACATCCTGCCGTTCGGTGTGTGCATGAGCATGGCCAATCCGATGGTGGCCGCTGCGACCGCGGCCGCGTTGGGGGTGTTGACGCCAATGCCGTGTATTCCGGCGACGGCCACGCCGTGGATTCCCGGCGGGGCGCCGACGTTGCTGTTGGGAGGGATGCCAGCGATCGATGCCAACTCGACGTTGATGTGCAACTGGGCGGGCGTGATCAAGATTGTGGTGCCGGGGCAGATGCAGATGTTGATTCCCTGAACCGCTACCCTCACCCCAGCCCTCTCCCGGAGGGAGAGGGAGCCGACCGAGGTGTCTTTCGTTGTACGTCGACCTGAACGACCGAGTCGATTATTAGCACTGCCTCGGCCTATCCAAGGAACGGGTCGATTATGGATTCACTGCATATCCTTCACGTCGGTGAACCTCTTCAATATCCCCCAGTCGGTCCCCTCTCCCTCAGGGAGAGGGCTAGGGTGAGGGGCTCTTCAGGCCTGCTGCGGATCCGCCCACTGCCGATACCACCAGCGCACCCGCGAAATCGGCTTGCCATCCGCACCCAATGGCCGCCCGTCCTCGGCAAAACCTTGCTCCGGCTCCAGCAGTTGGCCATTCACATAGCGCGCTTCCACCGCCGGTTTGCCATTCGGATGAAAGCGCTGATAACGCCCCTCACGTACGCCATCGCGATAGAATTCCGCCTCCGCCACTTGCCCATCCGGGAAGTAATTGAACGCTTCGCCATGCAACAACCCGCGCCGATACGTCGCCTTGCGCTGCAGAAAACCTTCTGGCGCATAAAAGCTGGCCACCCCCTGCAGCTTGTCGCGCACAAACGGCATCTGCGCGCAGACCTTGCCGTTGGGGTGATAGAGCAACGACGTGCCTTGCAGCTCGCCCTGGCTGTAATGCAGATCGGCTTGTTTGCGCCCGTCATCCTTGATGTTCAACGGGCCATCGAGTTGACCGTCCTGCAAGCGCCCCTTGAGCTGTTTGTCATTCTGCTGAAGATCCAGCGGTGTGATCGCCATGGCTGCTCCTTGTCAGTTGACCTGCACCAGACCGCCCTTGATGGTCAGCATGCCGCCGCCATCCACGGTCTGCGAGGCTGCGCCCTTGTTGGTCAGGCTGATGCCGGCGTCGTTGGTCAGCGTGGTTCCGGCCTTGTTGTCCAGTGAAGTACCGGCCTGATTGGTCAAGGCCGTTCCAGCCTTGTGGGTGATCGAGGTGCTGGCGGACGTCGCCAGATCGGCGCCGCTCTTGATCGTGAAGCTGCCGCCACTTTGCAGGGTCAGGGTGCCGCTGACCTTGATCGTCAGGTTGCCGTCGACCGTCAGGCTGTAATCACCGGTGACCTTGTCGGTGTAATTGCCGCCGGTGCTGTGATTCTGGTCGGCGCCGACTTTCACCGTGCGGCTGTCCTTTACATCGAGGCTGTCGCTGCCGGTCTGAATCGTGACGCTGCGTTTGCCTTTTTCCAGCGTCACCGTCTCGTCGCCGTCCTTCACTGTGCGGGTGCGCGCGTTCTGCACGGTGAGGGTTTCGTCGTGGCCGACGGTGGCGGTAGTGTCGTTGAGCACGTTGATGTTGAAATCCTTCTGCGCCTGCAAGAACACTTCTTCAGCGTCCTTTTTGTCCTCGAAGCGCAATTCGTTGAAACCGCCGCCACCCTTGGACGACTGAGTCTTGATCCCCGATTGCGTCTGATTGGCCGGGAGGGCATAGGGCAGGGCGTTGTCGCCGTTATAAACGCAACCGGTGACCAGTGGCCGGTCCGGATCACCGTCGATAAACGTGACGATGACTTCCTGGCCGATGCGCGGGATGAACTGCATGCCGAAGCCTTTGCCGCTCCAAGGCAACACCACGCGCACCCAGCAGGAGCTGGTTTCATCGTTCTTGCCGTCGCGATCCCACGGGAACTGCAACTTGATCCGGCCGTATTCGTCGGTCCAGATTTCCTCACCGGATTTACCGACGACGATTGCAGTCTGCGGATGCATGCGCGGCTTTGGCGTCACACGTTGCGGGCGAAACGGCGTGGCTTTGGGGATGGCTTCGAAGCGGTTGCGATAACTGTCGTGGCTGGCGTCATGGGTGACTCGCGTCACCACCCAATCGATGTTCAGACTGGCATCGTCGTACCCTTCGAGGGTGAACCAGTGCCCCGGCACCAGCCATCGACAATCGCTTTCACCGACAAAGCGTTTCTCTTCGCTGCGCAAGCCGTCAACCCGTTGCTTGGTCAGCGCATCACCGCGCGCCTTGGCGTTGTAGCCGCCCGGATGCTCGTAGATCGAAAGCGGCCCGGCCACCGCTTCGGCCTGGTCGTACAGTGAGGTTGTCGGCGTGGTGAACTCATAATCCGTCGCCCGATACACCCCGGACACAGCTTGCAGGCACACCTGCCCGGAGCGAATGCCGTGCAACTCACGCTCACCCAGACCTTGCCCCAAATACTTGACCGTCGGCCCGTTGGGGATCTGTACGAAGGCATCGTTGCTGTCGCCGAGCACCAGCGTGTGCTTGCCTTCATCGTGGGTGAAGAACCAGAAGATGCCTTCTTCTTCCATTAACCGCGAGACGAAGGCGAAATCGGTTTCGCCGTACTGCACGCAGTATTCGCGAGGGGTGTAACTGCCGGTCAGCGAGAGTTTGAAATCGGTGAAGCCGTGAGCCTTGAAAATCGTCGTGACGATGTCCGACGTGGCGAGGTTCTGGAATACCCGGTTGTTGCTCGCGAGGGTCAGCCACCACAGCCACGGTCTGAGCAGGATCTTATAGCGCTCGGCTGTGGCATCGGCGGGCAGTTGGCGGATCTCGGCTACCAGTGCGTCGAACTCGCGCATCTGCGCATCGTTGTGCAGAGTGGTGGTGACGTGGGTAGCGATAGCGCTGGTCAGCGTAAGAGAAGTGCCGTCGTTGAGACCGTTGAGGGTTTGTGAACCCAATATGTTCAGGGCTTCGTCGCCTGAAAACGACTCAGGGAACAGCGCCGACAGCGAAGTGGCGGTGAGTGAAATCGTAGTGCTGCTGTCGGTGGCGCGAGGCATGAATTGGCCTTTGGTGAGCTTTCAGTTCATGGAGGACGGTGACGATTTTTTCCGCTGGCAGCACTCACGGCGTGGTGTAGTGATTGCCGTTTCTGTATTCAATTTGAATGGGCGCTGTTTCAGTCGTTGCATTGAACGCAATCATTGAAGTAAATCCCTGATTGGGGATCATGACGTTGATCTTTACATTATATATTTGCGCAATGATCGCTATTTCTATACCTCCACCCCAAGTTCCGGATAGTCGCATGTTTGTAATGTACGCCACCGTGATGCCCCAGGTTTCACAGAAGGCCGGGTTGTTATCCATGTACAAGCAAACGTAGTTTCTGAGGTCCTCGTGTGATATTCCATGCATACCCCTTTGCTGAAGACATCTTGAGAGCGTATGGAACAAACAGTTGCCATCTGTGGGTATTCCATTTTCATCACGAGATTCACTGATTGGTAGTCGCGGAAGATCTGATGAAAAACCGTTGCTTTTCTTGAGTAACTCGATGTCCTTGGGTGAAATCAGGTCAGTGTCTATCGTGCTGAATATGCCGAACCATGGTGCGTCGGAAGGCGCGTTAAGGGCTTCATTTTTCTTGGTTTTGGCTTTGATGATGAGATTGACGACTTTGAATGTACGACGAGTGGTCTGAAATATGCTTAGAGGGGAGCGGGCGAGGTTTTTGTTGGAAGCCTTGATTGTTCCCTTGTTGGTCCAACCATTGGATTGAGTCTGGCCAATACCCCAAGACATGTCGCCGCTTTCCGCCTTTCCGGTTGACCACCCGTGGGTGTAAAGCTCCTTGATCCATTGGGGAGCATAAACTTCGACGAGTACCGCATAGTTACTACGCCCGAACATTTTGTTGAGGTAGGCTTTGCTGTAGTTGCGGAATGATGCGAATCCCTGATGGCCAGCGGCGGATAACACGGTGCCGAACCGGAACGCCTCGAACTCTTCGGCGGTCATCGCCCGATAGAAACAGGTTTGGTTCTCAGCGGAATTCAGCGGAGTGGAATCATCGAAACGAGCAGGTGCAGAGTAAATGGTGTACTCCAGCGGTTTGCTTTGATGGGGGTCGATGGTTAGCCGAAACTCATCAATAATGCTTTCGATCGTAATTATCTTTTTGAAGTTGCACATGATGCACCGCTTCTCGGTTGGGGATGGGAGGGACTGTTTGTTTATTTATGGGTAGACGTTGTCAGCGCTTACCCGATGTCCATCATGTCGGGAGTCCAGTCAATATCCATTGCTTCGCTGACTTCGGCGTCAATCTCCATTTCGTTATAGGAAAATTTCACCTGCTGGTTTTTGCTGCTATCCCAGTAGTAAGTAACTTTTGCGAATGACTGTTGATGAAGATGTTTGCCCCCTGGCGTGCGGGTTGTTTTTCGACCTGTATGGGCGCCTGCATTTTTAACGACACTATTGTTCATTGTTCTGCCGTGCATGGTGGTGTACAGGTTGTACTTGTTTCCAAGCAGCTTATGTAGCCTGCCGACGAAGCTGTCATAAGAGGGCTGAAAAACTTTTTCGGTGGTGGATTGATCTGTGCCGAGTGCCAATTTGCACGAAGTCACCGAAATGACGTCTGGCAAGTTGGTGCCGAGCCCACACTCACTGAGATACCAGGCAACCTGATCAACGGAGAATGATCCCAGCGTTTGCTTGGAATGACTGCCATGACCACGCACGTAGAGACGCCATGGCCCCATCGTTCCGGACGCTGTCTGTGCGACGGTTTGAGGGGATGTTGTATTGGCAATGAACGAGTGCGAAGTGACCCCGGTTGTATTTCCTTTGGCGATTATGGAGTTCGTCCCGTTATTGATGGTGTCGTCACCGTGTCCTGAAAGGAAAGACAGGAGGACTTGCGATAGGTATTTGGACATTTTTTATCTGCCGCTGGATGGTTGAAAGGCCCGTCTGGACGGGAGCATCGCTGAGAATGAACCGCTGTTAGCACGCAACTACTGAGATTGGTTTCTCCCTATCACGTCAAGCTATTCCAACACCCACTCTGCCAACTTCCCCGTCACCTGCGTCATCAACACATTCTCGACATCCCGCGCACCCGCCGCGCTGCACTTGGCGAGCACCGCTTTGACAATTCCCGAATCAAACTCGAACTGTTTGCCGGTCGCTGCCTTGTAGCGGCCACGCAACTTCTCAAGTTTGGCGAGCACAATCCCTTCCAGCGTCGCCTCATCCAGCGGCCGATAGGCAACCACGGTCATGCGCGCCAGAAACGCCGGGCGGAAGGCTTGCAGCAGGACCTTGTGCAACGCTTCGTTGAAGACTTCGGAGCCGAGTTGTGCAACCGGCGTATCAAGTAGAAGCTCAGCGCCGACGTTGCTGGTGGCGAGCATCACGGTGTTCTTGAAATCGACCACCAACCCGGTGCCGTCCTCCATCAAGCCCTTATCGAACACGTTGTAAAACGCCTCGAGCACATCCGGGTGTGCCTTCTCGATCTCATCCAGCAATACCACCGAATAGGGTTTGCGCCGCACCGCTTCGGTCAGCACACCGCCGCTGCCATAACCGACATAACCCGGTGGTGCGCCTTTGAGTTGGCTGACGGTGTGGGCTTCCTGATATTCCGAAAGATTGATGCTGATCAGGTTGCGTTCACCGCCGTACAACGCATCGGCCAGGGCATAAGCGGTTTCGGTTTTGCCCACGCCCGTGGGGCCGACCAACAGGAACACACCGACTGGTTTTTGCGGGTCGGTGAGTCCGGCGCGATAGGCTTGCAAGCGTTGTGCGATGGTATTGAGCGCGGTGCTTTGGCCCATCACTCGTTGGCCCATGCGCTGGCCGAGGGTGCGCACAGCGTGGGCTTCGTCGGCAAGCATTTTGCCGACGGGGATGCCGGTCCAGCCGGCAATCACGGCGGCGACGGTTTTGGTGTCGACCTGTTCCGGCACCAGTGGATCGTCCTGACGAATCGCGTCGAGTCCGGCCTCAAGGCGCAACAGCTCGGCGGCGAGATGATCGATGCGGCTGTCGGTGGCTTCATCGGGTTTGTCGCTGTCGGCACGTTCGCTCAAGGTCAGCAGTTCACGACGCGTGTCGAGCAGTTCGCGTACGGCTACACGCTCTTCGCCCCAGCGGGTTTCCAGTTCGCGGATGGCTTGCACATTGGTCTTCGATTCACTTTCCAGCAGCGTGATGCGTTCGCGGTGGTCCAGCCCGGTGGCCTGTTCGCGGCGCAGACGGTCGACTTCTTCTTTCAGACTTTGCTGGCGGTGGCGCAGGCTCTCCAGCGGCGGCGGCACATCATGCTGGCCGAGGGCGACGCGGGCGCACGCGGTGTCGAGCACGCTGATGGCTTTGTCCGGTAACTGGCGGCCGGAAATGTAGCGGTGCGAGAGCTTCACCGCTTCATGAATAGCGGCATCAAGCACCTGTACGCCGTGGTGCTGTTCAAGTTTGGCGGCCACGCCGCGAAGCATTTCCACGGCAGTGATTTCGTCCGGTTCTTCAACCTGCACCAGTTGAAAGCGGCGGGCGAGGGCAGGGTCTTTCTCGAAATATTTTTTGTATTCCATCCACGTCGTGGCAGCGAGGGTGCGCAACTCACCCCGAGCCAGCGCCGGTTTCAGCAGGTTGGCGGCATCGCTGCCACCCTCGGCACCGCCAGCACCGATCAGGGTATGGGCTTCGTCGATGAACAGGATGATCGGTTTGTCGGCACTGCGCACCGCGTCAATCACGCCCTTCAAGCGCTGTTCGAATTCACCTTTGACCCCGGCACCGGCCTGCAACAGACCGAGGTCGAGCACGCGCAGGCTGACTTCCTGCAACGACGGCGGCACATCCCCGGCAGCGATGCGCAGGGCCAGGCCTTCGACCACGGCGGTTTTACCCACACCCGGTGCGCCGACCAGAATCGGATTGTTTTGCCGACGGCGCAGCAGAATGTCGATGCACTGGCGAATCTCACCGTCGCGACCCACGATCGGATCAATGCGCCCGGCATGCGCGTCGGCCGTCAGGTCCTGGGTGTATTGATCGAGCACCGAGTCCCGGCGTGGGGCTGAATTGGCCGATGAACCCGGACGCGCACCGACATGTTCACGAGAGTTTTCCGTCCATTCCAGCAGGTTCGCCCTGAGTGCTTCCTTGGGAATCCGCAGCAACGACGAGGCGCTGTTGAGCAACAAGCTGCGGCGCTCATCGCGATCGATCAACGCCAACAACAGCAACCCGGAACGAATGCTGTCGAGCCCCAGCACACTGGCCTGCACCACTGCATCTTCGAGCAAACCGAGGGTGTGCGACGACAGCGCCGGCGTGCGCGTACTGCCCGCCTTGAACAGGTCCAGCGCCTTGTTGATCTCCGCCGTGAGCGCATCACGTTCCAGGCTGAAACGCGGCAGCAGAAAAGCCAAATCACCGCCCTCGATGTCGAGCAGTTCCAGCAACAGATGTTCGATCTCGACAAAGTGATGGCCGCGTTGCAAACAGCGCTGCGCGGCGCGTTCGAGGGCGCGACGGTTGTCCGGGTTGAGGCGTCCGATCAGGCTGGCCAGTTCCATGTTCAGGTGATCTCCAGCTGACGAAGGCGGGTTTCGATGGTTTGCACGCCGAGGCTGGCCTGACGCTGCAAACCGCCGTTCCAGCTCAGCAAAACCGGGGTCTGGCGAGCGAGTTTCAGCGGCCCGGCCCCGCGCACCCGCAGCACCAGTCTGACGTCCAGATCCGGGCCGAAATACAACCCGGCGAGGCTGGCCAGTGCCGGGTGTGATTCGCCATCCGGTAGAAAGCGCGCCGCCTGTATCGATGGCAACGGCCCGAGGGTCAGGCGAATGCCGGCGTGTTCATCCCAGACCCGCGTGCCAGCCACGGCGCTGCGGCCCAGTTGCAAGTTGCGTCCACCCGGTTTGATCACGCTGCGGCTGGCCGGCGGGATCTGTCGCCAGGCACCTTCGTAAGCGCTCAATTCGACCGGCACGCCAAACTGCTCGCGGACAATCGCGGCGAACCCCGCCAGTGAGCGACGGCCATCGGCAAACAACGCCGTGCACGCGAGCACGGCGCAGTCGGGAACAGCCTGGCGCTCCTGCAAAGCCTTGGGCAGCAAACCGGTCAGTGCGCGCAATTGCGCCTGCACCGGCGAAGCCCCCGGCGTGACAAAACCCAACGCGACCCGGTGTTTGCGCATCACTTTGTAGAGCAGGCTGAGCAAGCGATGCTGGAACAGATCGAGAAACGCGGCCGGTGCATGATCCTTGGCCCGCGCCCGTTGTTGCAGCCAATCCTGATAGGCGTAGGGGAGAGGGCCGTCCGGGCCGCCGAGACCGAATATCGGTGTGTCGAGTGTCAGCGGTTCGCCAGGCTCTTCGTGCAGGGCTTCGATCTGGCTGGCGGCAAACGCCGGTGTCAGTGGCCCGCGCAGTTTCAGCGCTTCGGTCTGCGGCGAGGTGCCGCTGCCGAGTGGATCGGCCTGCGGCTGCTCGCGTTCGAGCAACAGCAACGCCTGCAGCCATTCGAAGGCCTGCGGCTCACGGCGCAGGCGTTGGCTCAGGGTCAGAGCGACAGGGGCATGCCGGCTTGGGGTTGCCATGCCTTGACCTCCTTGTCGGACTGCATCAGGACGGTGCGCACAAAGCGATTGGCCGTGGCGTACAGGGAAAAGAATTGCGCCAGCACCGCCGAAAACAGCACCGCGCTGCTGCCGACAAAGTGCTGCGGATCAAGCTGCAACTGCACTTCCAGACCATTGCGCCAGCCGCGCCAGGCATCGGCGCCGACATGGCCGATCACCCGTTCGCAGCTGAGTTGCAGCAGACCTTCGATCTGTCTCAAGGCGCTGGCCTCATCGCGCAGATTGTGCAAATGCAGAATCTCTTTCAAGGCATCCAGCGCCTGTGGCCCTTCGACCAGAGATAGATGATTGAGGGTCAGTTGCGACACCAGACGCCAGCGCGAATCACCGTCCAGCCGCGGCAGACTCTGTGCGCTCGGCGAATTGCGCAGGCGTGCCCAGGCGACCGGGCCGGGGCGCTCGAAACCCAGCGGCGTACCGGCCGGCAGACTTTGCGCCAGATACCGGTTGGTGCAGAGCAACTCGGCGGTAAGGCTGTAGTCGGGCAGGTCGGTTTGCGGTTCAAAACGGGTGTCGACCACGCTCACCAATAAATCGCTGCCGAGGCGGTTTGGCGTCATGCCGTTGACCCGCCGCGCATGCCAGTAACGCTGTTGATCGCCAGCGCTGTGCTGGCTGCCGTAATACGCCGGCAGGCGCTGCACGCCGGTGCGGGTACTGGCGCGCATGCCGCGAATGCTGTGGATCTCGACGCTGTTCTCGCGGTGGCTGTCGGCGATCAGTCGATACTCGCTGCGCGTACCATCGGGACGCAGCGGTTCGGAAGTCCGTGGGAACAGGTTGATCACCGGCGCGCAGCCCAAGGTGATGTCGCTGGCCTGCAAGTGCAGGCGGCTAGCGGGGGCACGGTCGAAAACGATGTACAGATAGAGGGTCTGACTGTCGCTGGAAACTCCGCGCAACGGCAGATCGAAAAAGTGGAATTTGTCCGGGAAAGCAAAATACTCGGCCAGCAAGCGCATGCCTGGATGGACACCGTCTTCATCCGGCAACAGTGCTTCGTCATCGCTGAAACCGACGATGTTCGGCAAGCCTTTCAGCGCCGTCGGAACACTGCCCGGCGACCCCGCCAGCACCTGCACCGCATGCGCGCCGAGCAGGTCATACAGGCAGGCATTGACCACCGGTGACGCGGCCAGATGGATGCGCAGTTGCTCAATGCCCAGATCTGCCCATTGGCTCTCGCCCAGGCAACGCAGGCTCAAACGCAACGCCGAGCGCGACTGCGCGACGCCGGTCAACGCCTGGGCTTCATCGCTGCCCAGCAGCAGTGCCTCGCTGACTTCGATCGGCCATAAACGAACGGCGGCCGAGGTGCGAAAGTGAATGCTCTCGCCTTTGCTGGTGGTGACGAATAACGGCGTATCACGGGGCAGGGTATAGCCGTCGTCGAGGTTGCCTTTGCTCGGGTCCGGCTCGAACTGCACGATGGCGCAGGACGGCAACGGCCGCATCGCCAACGGATAAAGTTGTTCGAGCAACGCATCGCTGAACTCGGCGTAGTCGTCATCCAGGCGCCGTTGCAGGCGTGCGGCGAGCAGTGCAAAACCTTCCAGCAAACGCTCAACGTGGGGATCGGGGCATTCGCCCGGGGACAGTTCCAGGCGCCGTGCGACTTTTGGATAGCGTTCGGCAAACTGGCTGCCGGCGTGACGCAGCCAGGTCAGTTCGCGTTGGTAGTAGTCGAGCAGTTGCGGGTCAATCGAGTCGCTCATGGCGCACCTCCAGCCCCTCGCCGCCGGGCTCGATGACAAACGCCACCGGCCAGTGCTGCTGGCCGCTGCGCAACTCGCCGAGCAAGCGAATGCGCATTCGCTGCGGATGTTCGGGTAACGGATTGACCTGAACTTCGCCCAACAGCAGGCGCGGTTCAAAATGACTGATGGCTTCGCGGATGTCTCGCGCCAGCTTGCGCCGATCATCGCTGCGCTGCTGTTGCAAGGCGCTCCAGTCGGCGATGCCGTAGTCGATCACACTCGCTGGCGTGGTCCGTGTGAGTGGGCCACGGCGGGTGTTGAACAGGCGCCCGAGCTCGGCGTGCACCGAGTCGAGCAAGTCCTGCCGATCGAATGCGCGCGGGTTCTCGGCCTCGCTGGACGCGAGGCGTTCGAACAGCGGTGCGCGCATGCCGGTGCCTGCCATGGCCAGGACGCCGGGTTAGCTGACAAGCTTGTTGGCGGCCATGTCCCAGGTCGACGCGGCGGTGCCTTCCTTGGTGCCGTCGTCTTTCTGCGCGGTGAGTTCCCATTTGATCTTGGTGAAGTTCAGCGACACGGTTTCCACCGGTTTGCCACCGGTGCCGCCGCTGACGCTGACGTTGGACAGCACCACGTTGGTGAGGGTGTAGACGATGAAGGGCATCAACTGCCCGCTGCCCTCGGCGGCGTTGCGGCCGATGGTGATGACCGCTTCGGGGATCGGTTTGCCGGCGCAGCAGTACTCGTTGAGCGAGGGTGTCGAGCTGTCGACGAACTTGGTAACCGTGAATTCACCGATATGCGGTTTGCCGGAGGTGCGCTCCGAGTTGCTGACGTCGTTGGTGACTTGCATTGCCACATTGTGGCTGTAGGACATGACTTCGATCTTGTCCGCAAAACCTTCGAGCAGGCTGTCGCCTTTGATGTCGCCGCCGAGGTCGAGAATGATTGCATCCATCGCTTGAAACTCCTGAAGAAATTCACATTAGGCAAGTGGGCTGAACACGGAGCTCGTGGCGAGGGGATAAATCCTCTCGCCATCAGGGTTTTCTCTGGAGCTTTAAGCGGCAACCGGCGGCGGCAACGTCGCCACCAGACGGATCGACGCGGTCAACTCTTCCAGCTGGAAGTGCGGCCGCAGGAACACCGTCGCCCGGTAGGCGCCAGGCTTGCCGGCGACTTCGGTGACGTCCACCCGCGCTTCACGCAACGGGTACTGCGCCTTGATTTCCTGCGGCGCGTTGTCGTTGATCAGCACGTAGTCGGCGATCCAGTTGTTGAGGTAGGTCTGCACGTTGTCGCGGGTCATGAAACTGCCGACCTTGTCGCGCATGATCACCTTCAGGTAATGGGCGAAACGTGACGCAGCGAGCACGTAGGGCAGCATCGCCGAGATTCGCGCGTTGGCATTGGCCTCGTTGGTGTTGTAGACCTTGGATTTGTTGGTGGTCTGGCCACCGAAGAACACCGCCACATCGCTGTTTTTCTTGTGGCACAGGGCGATGAAACCGAGGTCGTTAAGCTCTTTCTCGCGACGATCGGTGATCGCCACTTCGGTCGGGCATTTCAGCGACAGATCGCCGGAACTGGTGCGGAAGGTATGCGCTGGCAGACCTTCCACCGCGCCGCCGCCTTCAGCGCCACGAATCGCCGCGCACCAGCCGTACTTGGCGAACGCTTCGGTGATGCGTTGCGACAGCGCCCACGCGGCATTGCCCCACAGGTATTTGCTGTGGTCGGTGCCATTGACGTCTTCGACGTAGTTGATGCCTTCCACTGGCGAGGTGTCCGGGCCGTAGGGCAGGCGCAGGAGGAAATGCGGCAGCACCAGAGACACGTAACGCGAATCCTCGCTCTCGCGGAACGAGCGCCACTTGATCAGTTCCTGGCTCTCGAAGACCTTGGACAAATCACGCGGCACGGCCAGTTCGGTGAAGCTGTTCATGTCGAACAGGCGCGGGCTGGCGGCGGCAATGAACGGCGCGTGGGCCGCGGCGGCGACGTTCGACAGTTTCTCCAGCAGGCCGATGTCCTGCGGGTGCCGGCCAAAGGTGTAGTCACCGACCAACAGGCTGAACGGATGGCCACCGAAGGTGCCGTATTCCTCTTCGTAGATCTTCTTGAACAGCGCGCTCTGGTCGAATTCGACGGCTTTTTCCAGGTCGTTCTGCAACTCTTTCTGCGTGACGTTGAGCAGGCGCAATTTCAGCCGGGTGCTGGTTTCGGTGTTCTGCACCAGCAGGTGCAGACCACGCCACGAGGCTTCGAGTTTTTGCAGATCGGGGTGGTGCAGCACCTCGTTGAGCTGGGCGCTGATCAACTCGTCGATCTGGCTGATACGGTCGTTGATCATCGCCACGGTGTCCTTGTCGATGGCCATGCCTTCGTCAAGCACCTGGGTGGCGAATTCCGCGAGCATGTCGCGGGCGTAATCCTGCTGACTGTCATCGTGGGCCATGCGGCCGTCGAGAATGATCTGGTCGAGCAGGGAAAGTGTCTCGGTCGTACTGTCGCTGGCTTGTTTCTGAGCTGAAGCGGGCATGGCGAATTCTCCCCTCGATTAAGTGGACGATCAGGCTTGCGGTTCGGCCGGCGCCTCGGCATCAGCTGCCGGGGTAGCGGTGTCTGGGCGGGCCGATTTGATTTCCTGCAGGCCTTCGGTGTTGGCGATGACGTCGCGCAACAGCTTGTCCAGGTCATCGTTGCCGTCGAGTTTGGTCAGCAGATCGCGCAGGCGCTGGCGTGCCTCGAAAAGGCGCCGCAGCGGCGTGACTTGCTCCACCACCTTGACCGGGTCGAAGTCGTCGATGTGTCTGAAATTGAGTTCGATGTTGAGCTTGCTGTCGTCGCCGCTGAGGGTGTTGTTGACCTGCAACGTAGCGCGCGGACCGATCGAGGCGAGTACGTCGTTGAAATTGTCGCGGTCGATTTCGGTAAAGCGCCGCTCAGTCAGTTTTGCCAAAGGTTCAAGTGGCTTGCCCGACAGATCGGCGAGAATCCCGACCACCAGTGGCAGTTCCTTTTTCTCGATGGCATTGCCGATTTCGACGTCGTAGGTGATTTGCACTCGGGGCGGGCGCACCCGGTCGAGCTTGTGCTGAGTACTTTCTGCCATGTCGGCGGACTCCGATGCGATGAGCGGGCGCAATGCATCGGGGAGGCCCGTTCATCGCTTTCCCTTGCTGGACCGTAGGTTAGAAAGGGAGGCAGATGACCTGTCGTTCCTTTGACAAACCTTCTTGATTCGGCTGTAGGAACCGAACTACCCAAGACGCTAGAACAGGTCTATAAAAAAGCAAGCAAAAACATTTTTGGACAGGTTCGCGAAAAGGAAAATTCATTTTGCGTAGACGACTTTTTCTAACACTGCTGTTTGCGTCCCTGGCCGGTTGCTCCCTCTTCGGGCCGAAGGTGGACCTCGACAGCCTGACCCTCGACGTCGCTCCGAAAGCCAACGACGACACGCCGATTGCCGTCGACTTCATTGCAGTCGCCGACCCGGATCTGCTCAAGCAGTTGTCAGGCATCAGTGCCAGCCAGTGGTTCGCCGGGCGCGAACAGTACCAACGCGACTATCGTCAGTTGATGAGCGTGTGGGGACTGGAGCTGGTGCCGGGGCAATTCATCGACCGCCAACCCTTCCCGTTGGGGGGCAAGAAGGCCGCTGGACTTTTGGTCTTCGCCAGCTATACCACACCCGGAGCACACCGCTTGCGCCTCGACGATCAGAGTGAGGCGTGGCTGAAATTCGACAGCCGCGAGATGAGCCTGGTCAACGCCGAACACTGACACACCACCGCTGCCGCCGGATTGCGGCCTTGTCGAAGGGAGTCGTATGAGTCTGCTACCTGACGCGGTTTGCTGGCACGAAGGCATGCAATTGCTGCCGCAGCATTTTCAGTTGCAAGGGCTGCGGGCCGAAGCGCTCGGTGCGCATCTGGCGCAAGCCTGCAACCCGTGGTTCTGGGGTGTCAGCCACATGGAGTTCGATCCCTCGGCGCTGAGCGCTGGCGTGGTGCGCGTATTGTCGCTGCAAGGGACGATGCCCGACGGCCTGCCGGTGGATTTGCAGGCCGGGATCGGGCCGGCACTGGAACTGGATGTGAGTGCGGCGATCGATGCCACCGACGATGCCACTGTCACCGTGTACCTGGCGATCAGCCCGATGTGGCGTGCCGGGCAGTTGCTGCCGCTCAAGGGCCGCTTGCAATCGGTGGTGGGTGACGCATTGCCGGATCTCACCAGTGGTGAATTTCCTGAGTCGATCACCGTGTGGCGACCTAATCCACGCCTGTGCACGCAACTGAACAAAGCCGATTCGATCTGCCTGCCGTTGCTGAAAATCCGCAAGGAGGGCGGCGGCTTCTTGCCGCTGACTTACACCGCGCCAACACCGCTGCTGCTGCCGGAGTCTGCGCTGGGGCGACGCATCGCCGGCCTCTGCGCGCGGGCGCGGGAGAAGTGCCTGTTTCTCGGCGGCCGTTTGCGCCAGGCGCAACAGGCTGGCAATCAGGACGACGCGCTGGAAATCCGCCGGCAGTTGACCGCGTTGTGGGCACGCCTGCCGGAAGTCGAAGGCGCGCTGAGCAGTCGCGTTGCTCATCCGCAGTCTCTGTATGTGCACCTGCTCGGCCTGGCTGGCGCCTGGGCGGCGCTCGATCCGCTGGCCGGTGTACCAGCGTTTGCACCGCTGGATTTTCTCGAATTGCAGCGCGGTTATGACGCGGTGCTGCAATGGCTGGAAACCACCCTCGAACTGATCCGCGCCGGCTACCGCAGCCTGCCGTTCGAGCGCGGTGAGCACAGCTTTTCCATCCAACTGCCGGACGAGCAGCCGAGTCAGCGTCTGGTGATCGGTCTGCGCATGCCCAACGGTGCCAGCGAACAAGCGGCAATTGACTGGTTACGTGGCGCGATCATCGCCTCGGCGCCGCACATTGCGCTGCTCAGTCGTCAACGCATGAGCGGTTTGCCGCACCAGGTCATGAGCCGCAGCGAACAGGTGGCCTACAGCGTCGGCGAGGACACGCGGCTGTTTGTGATCACGGCCGAAGGCACGTGGTTCGACGCGCAACTGCCGCTGGTCATTGCGGCACCGGCGGCGAAGCTGACCAGCAGTCCGTGGCAAGTGGTGCTGTTTATCGCCCAGAACAGTGAAAGTGCCTGATCACACAAGGAACGCCGTATGTCGCAAGGAAGTGCCGCAAGCCTTGGGTTGCAGGACGCACCGTTGAGCAGCGCGTTTCGCCAGACGTGGCAGCAATGGCAACAGGACTGGGTGCAATTGCCCAAGGACAGCGAGGACGAAGCAGCGCTGGTGGACACCGTGGTCGAATTGTCCACGCAAGCGTCGCAGCGGTTGTGGCGCACCGCTTATTCGCGGGTCGGTGATTCGGCGACCGATCAGGTCAAGGCGCTGGTCTATGCGTTCGTCGCGCTGGTCGACGAAACCCTGCTGTTCACGCCGTGGCCCGGGCAGTCGGCGTGGCAGGACAAACCTTTGGAGTCGCGTCTGTATTCCAGTCGTCAGGCCGGCGAACACGTGCCGTCGGCGATTCAGACATTGCTCGACGAACAGCAACCGACCAGCCGCGATCTGGCCAACGTGTATCTGCAGTGCCTGATCCTTGGTTTCCATGGGCGTTTGCGGGGCGAACACAGTCAGGCGCAACTGGAGAAATGGCGGCTGGCGCTGTACACCTTTGCCTGGCAGGACGAGGCCAGTTATGCCGATGTCAGTCAGCGTCTGGCGCAGCCGTCGCTGACCACGCCATTGCAACTGCCGGTGCGCACGGCGCTGCCGGACGGCTTTCGCCTGGCACTGGGGATTCTGGCGATGGTTTTGTTACTGACCGGGCTTGGCCAGTTCCTCTGGCGGGACATTCGTTCGGAGCTGGACCCGGTGCTGCAGATCATCGACTCGGTGGCGCCAGCGGAGCAAGACTCATGAGTACCCTGACGATAGTCGCGTGGGTGGTCGCTCTGCTGCTGGTTGTGGTGATCATCGCCGTGGCGGTGTGGTGGCTGCGCACCCAGAGTGGCGCAGCGATCCGCAGTTTCTACGCAGCCGTGCGGCAAATGGAGCAGGAGCAGGGCAGTCACGATCGCTATCAGATGCCCTGGCTGCTGATGCTCGGCGACGAAACCCAGGGCACGCAACTGGTCAGTGAATGGCGTCTGCAACCGACCGACAAACCGGCGTGGTTCGGCCGCTGGTGGTCGGACCCGGAAGGCGCTGTACTGGTGGTGCCGCAGGCATTGTTTCTGCCCGACGACGGTATGCATTTGCAGCGTGGCGGCTGGTGGCGTTTGCTCGGTTTGATCTTGCGGATGCGCAGCAAGCGGCCGCTGGACGGGGTGGTCTGGCTGGTGCCGGTCAGTCGCCTGAGTAATCTCGAACAGGCTGCGAGCCTCGGTCTGGCCGCGCGCCGGCGCTTCATCGATCTGCTGCAACGTTTTGGCTTGAGTGTGCCGGTGTACGTGGTCATCACTGGACTTGAAGAACTGCCGGGGTTCCAGGAGTTGATCAGCGCGCTGCCCGACGAGGCCCGCGAACGAACCCTTGGCTGGTCGTCGCCTTATTCGCGCGATGCGGTTTGGCAAGGGCAATGGAGCGATCAGGCGCTTGATCGCATCCATCGCGCTGTGGCGGAAGCCATCATCGAAATCGGCACCTTGTCCGGCCAGTTGAGCGCCGATCTGTACGCCTTGCCGGAGCGTCTGGAAACCTTGCGACGCGGTTTGCAGAGTGTTCTGGAACCGGTGTTTCAAGGCAACGCTCAGGGTGAGGCGCCGTGTTTTCGCGGTGTCTATTTCAGCGCCAGTCAGGCCTCGGAGGATGCCAAGGACGGATTCTCCGCCGACGACAGCGGCTTGCAGCAAAGCGTGTTCGTGCGCCAGTTGTGGCGCCAGCGCCTGGTCGGCGAGCGCGGGCTGGCGCAAGGCGTGCCGCGTCTGCTGCGTTTGCGTCAGCGCTGGCAGCGGCTGACGGCCGGCGTGGCGCTGGTGATCGGGGTTATCTGGGCCGTGGCGATGCTTTGGGTCTGGCACGTGTCGGTCAAGGATGCCCACGAACTGGCGCGGCAGATGCAAGGCGCGCAAAAGGGCTACGTGGCGATCAGCGATGAGGCGCAGCGGGTCGACTCGACCCGGCGTAACGTGCAGACATTCTGGCGCGTGCTGGAGCGTGCGCCGCACTGGAACTATGTTTCTCTGGTGTTTCCGACGTCGTGGTTTTCCTCGCTCGACAATCAGCTTGAGCAGCAAGTCTTGCAATCCACCCAGCGCCACATCATGGTGCCGCTGCATGATCTGTTGAGCGCGCAACTGGCGCAGATCAAGGCGATCCGCAGCACCGATCGGCGCAGCAGCGTCGAAAGCGACGACCCGGCGCAGTGGCAGAACTATCTGAAGGCGAACGATCTGGTGGATCGGGCCTTGCGTCTGGAACAGCAGAACCAGTTGTTCAATCAAGTGCAGAACAACCCGCGCGCGCCGCTGGACGACCTGGTGCAACTGAGCAACAACGCGCTGTCGCTGAACCTCAACACGGGCACCTTGCCCTACGCGGCGTTCTACAATCGGCTGCTCGTGGCCGGGGAAGACGGCAGCTTGCAGGCGCTTGATCTGAGCGTCGACCGGCCGCAGATCGTCAGCAATTTTTCCGGACTGATGCAGCGCTGGCTGGATCAGTATTTTCTCGCCGACAACTTTGTCAGCAAGGCTGGCTACCTCAAATTGCATCTGGATCAATTGCAAGCCGGCAGCGGCAACAGCCTGCGGGAGCTGGAAGACCTGACCGCGCTGGTCGACGATCTGCAAGCAGCGATCGCCCTGACCAATTCGACGTGGAGTCGCGGCAAAGGCCAGGAATTGGTGCCGGGTTATGGTGACTTCCTCGCCAAAGTGGGCAAGAGCACATTGTTGGGCGCGCAAGTCCAACAAGACCTCGACACGCAAGCGTCACGCTTGCAGCAGAGTTTCCGCGATCAATGGATCGCCCAGATCGGTTCGCGGGACAACCTGCTGGTGCAGCAAGTCAGCGGGCAGCTGGCCTTGCAGGAACAAGTGATCAAGCTGGATAACGCGATACAGGCGCTGTTCAAGCGTGACTTCGTTTCGGTCGCCCTGCGTGCCAGCGAAGACAACGTCAATATGCAAGGCCAGACCGTGGACGGCGATGACCTCAATGAGTCGCTGAAGTATTTCGCCGACTACAACAGCTACATCGCCGAAGAACTGCCACGCATTCCACCGGACTATCGCGTTGCAGTGCTCAAAGCCGCCGAGCGTGCCGCCGCCCAGGCAATGTGGTTGAGCCTCAAGGATCACAACGACCAGGCGCACCCTTACGCTGTGTTCAATGTGCAGGCCGAGCAAGCCATGGCCCTGCAGAAAGCCTTTGTCGAGGTGCACCGCGCGGATCTCTCCACGCGCCTGCAAGCGGCGCTCAATCGCCGCGCGATGGCGCAGATTACCGGGGGGATCGAGGAAATCACCGCGCAACCGCTGTTCGGTGGCCGTGCCGAAATCAGCCAGTGGGACGGTTCGAAAAACCTCGGCTTGCAATTGTTCGGCGCCAGCGATGTGCAGGATCTGAAGCTGAGCCTCAAGCAGCAGTTCAACACCATGCTCGGCATCACTGAGCGGCGCACGTCTTCGTTACAGTGGTTGACGACGCAGCAAGCCAACCTCTCGGCACTGGATTACGAACGCGTGACGCAGTTCAGCGCACTGAACGATGAACTGCGTAAATACAAGGAAGCCAATCCGGCCAGTTCGCCGGCGCAGATCGAGCAACTGGTCAGCCGTGATTTCATCGAAATGGACGTCAACTCCTGCCTGCAAATGTTGCAGACCGCCAACGTCGCCGGCGGACGCGGCACGTTGGCGATGCGCGCGGTGGAGCTGCAACAGGAAGCCATGCAGCGTTGCCAGCAGTTGCAAGTGCAACAGGCGGCAGCCGCGTGGAATGAGCTGGCCAACTACTTCAATCAATACCTCGCTGACCGCTTTCCATTCGCCAACGGCGTGCAGATGCCGGATGCCGAGCCGGCGCGGGTTCAGTATTTGCTGGAATTGATCGACAAGCGCTTACCGGTCGCCCAGGCCGGACTGGCCACGAATCAGACGCCGGAGCGCGTGGCCGCCGCAGACTTTCTCAATCGTTTGAAGCAGGCCAGCACTTGGCTGACGCCGCTGTTCGTACGCGACAAGAGCGGCATCCTCGGCGTCGAGCTCGACGTGCGCTGGCGCACCGATCGCGATAATGAGCAGGGTGCCGATCAAGTGATTGCCTGGGGTTTGCTCGCCGGCAATCAGCAGATCAACTACCCGGTCGCGGCCGAGCAGCCGAGTCTGCGCTGGATGGTCGGTCAACCCATCCGCCTGACCCTGCGCTGGGCGCGCAACGGCAAGGAACGCCCGGTCAACGACCCGCTGCAACCGAATCTGGTGGTGCGCGATCTGGAGGCCGGTTGGGAGTATGGCGGGCCATGGTCGCTGCTGCGGATGATGCGTGCGCACTTTTCGGTGCAGCGTCAGCCGAGCATGGATTACACCGACTTCCCGCTGACACTGCGGCTGCCAGTGACCGCCTCGACCGACAGCGTCACCAGCGAATTCACCCGCATGTTTGTGCGCTTGTCATTGATGAGCCAAGGATCGAAATTGCCGCTGTCGATTGCACCGTTGCCCACCCGTGCACCGCGCTCACCGTTTCAGGTGACCGGCAGCACCGCCGCCCTTGAATCGCAGAAGGAGGACCTGTGAGCCTGCCATCGACCGCTGTGCCAGACCTGATTGATCAACTGCTCGCGCCGATCAGCGCGGATGCGCCCTGCGGCGTCGATTTGCGTTATGAGCGTGAATTCGATCAGTTGCGCGACTTGCGCCGCGAGGATGATGCCAGCCTGCCGACCGGGGTCTGGCAGTCGACACTGAAGCGGGCGAACTGGCCGGAGGTCGAGAAGCTCACCACTGCTTTATTGCTCGAACGCAGCAAGGACTTGATGCTCAGCGCCTGGCTCGGCGAAGCGTGGCTGCACCTGCAAGCACTGGACGGTTTGCCCGGCAGCCTGGCGCTGATCGCCGGTTTGTGTGAGCGCTTCCCCGAGCATTTGCATCCGCAAGCCGAGGAGGGCGATCAGTCGTGGCGCGTGATTCCGCTGGAATGGCTGGTGCGTCGCTACAGTGAAGTGTTGCTCACTCGCGTGCCGCTGTTCGGCACGCGCAACAGCGATTTTGAAGCCTATACCCTGGAAGTCTGGCGACGTTTGCAGATTCAACAAGTGCAGGTCAACGACAGCAAGAATGCCAAAAGCTCGGCAGAAACTGCACGCAACGAACAGAAAAAACTCAGCGACCAGATTCGCGCCACACCGCTGGCGTTCTGGTTGCGCACCCAGGGCAACCTGCTGCTGAGCCTGCAACACCTGCAACGACTCGACAGCTGGAGCGATGCTTATCTGGGTGAGCAAGGTCCGGGATTGCGCCCCTTGCAGGACATCATTCAAGCGCTGCTGAAGCTGGTTCAGGAGTTTATCGCCATGCACCCACAACAACCGGCACCGCCAGCACCCGTGGTCGAAGCCCCCGTCGCCATGCCACAGCCTGAAGAGCCAGCGCCGGTTGCCCAGGTATTTCGCGAACCGGCCAACCGCGAGGAAGCGTATCGGCAATTGCTGCTGATCGCCGAATACCTGGCCCGCACGGAACCTCACAGTCCCGTGCCCTATCTGATCCGTCGCGGCGTCGAGTGGGGTAATAAACCGCTGAGCGAATTGCTGGGTGAGTTGATCAGCGCCGATGCTGAATCACGGCGCCTGTGGACGTTGCTCGGCGTGCTCTAGTGCACGCGCTGGTTGCTGAGTTTCGGTGGCAGCGCAATGGGCGTCAGTACCGGCTCGCCGGAGAAGAACGCCACGAGGTTTTTGCCTACCAATTCGACCGTGCCTTGCGTCGCTTCCGGTGACAGGCCGGCGACGTGTGGCGTCAGCAGCACGTTGCTCAGGGTTTTCAGCGCATCCGGCACTTGCGGTTCGTCGTCGAACACATCGAGTGCGGCGCCGGCAATTCTGCGTTGTTCAAGGGCAGTGATCAGATCCGCCGTAGCGATGACGCTGGCGCGGGCAATGTTGACGATGAAGCCTTTCGGCCCGAGTGCATCGAGCACCGCGCGGGTGACCAGATGTTGGGTGCCAATGCCGCCGGGCGTGGCGACAATCAGAAAGTCCGAAGCCCGGGCCAGTTCGGTCGGTGTCGAGCAGAACGCATAAGGCACATCGCTGCGCACCTGGCGGCTGTGATAGCTGATTTCCATGTCGAAGCCGAGGTTCGCGCGTTTGGCGATCGCCAACCCGACGGCGCCCAGCCCGAGGATCCCCATGCGTTTGCCAGCCAGCGACGGGCGCATGATCTTTGGCCATTCACCCCGGCGTACTGCGGCATCACAACGCGGGATATCCCGGACCAGTGCCAACAACATCGCCATTGCATGGTCAGCCACCGACGAGGCGTTGACCCCGGCGCCGTTGGTGACGGTAATGCCACGGTTGCTGGCGGCCTGCAGATCGACCTGTTCGTAGCCGGCGCCGATGACGGTAATGATCTTCAACGCGGGCAGGGCGGCGATCTCTTCGGCCGTCAGGCCCAGCGGACCCCGGGTCAGTACCGCATCGATGCGGTTGCCTTGGGAGGCAATGGCGTGCGCACGTTCGGCGGGCGTGGGGGCGAGAATCAGGTGAAAGCCCTGATGTTCGAGAATCGGCAAATAGTCATTGATGGTTTCAACCAGTACCAGAACGGTTGCGGGCATTGCGCGGCTCCTGTGAACGTCGGCGGGTAGGTCGCGATAGTCGTTTCAGAGTGCTGAATCCGCAGCGACTTGGCAATCGTTGTCATTCGCGCAGTGGTGCTTTGATTCTGGACGGCTTCGGACAAGAAGCAAGGCTGGCAGCACACCGGTGATCCGGTGTGCTGCCGGCATCATTGAGCCGCTTGGGCTTTGGCTTGCTCAGCCATCGCGATCGGCTTGATATCGTAGGTCGGATAGAACTCGGTGCGGTAACTGCCCCATGCGGTGTTTTCCAGCGCAAGGTTCACTTCCGCCAGACGCGAGACAGGAAAGCGCACGGTCACGACCTGGCCGATACCCATCATGATGTTCCAGCTCACCACCTCGACCCCGGCCGGAGGAAAGGTTTTATGGAACCCCTGTTGTGCGAGCTGGGCCTTGAGTTCACTTAACGGTCGGGTTTGATCATGTTTCAGAAACACGGTCAGCATCATCGCGTTGTCGGCGGTGGCGACGGCATTTTTTGCGGGCTGGGTGGCAGCTTGTGCGCTGACCCCGGCGCAATAGACGGAAGAAATCAGTAACGACGACATCAGCAGGGTTTTAAGTGACTTTTGCATATCGTACTCCTGGTTTTATTGTTTGATGGCGGACTTGGTTTCTATCGTTCCGGTATAGGGCGCGTGAACGACATGAATGCGTACGAGAGGGTTGTTGTCGACCATGTCGCGGGGTACTTCCCGAGAATACGTGAATTCACGTTTGTTCAATGTCTCCAGACGCCTGACAACTGTTTTGGTCGGGCCGATATCGGGTACAAGAATGTGCTGTTGCTGATCGCCGGTGACAAAGAAATAACCGCCACCACCGTTGTTGTATTTTGACTCGCCTGTCTCGGTGTAAAAGAACTCATATCGATTGCGCTCGGGATCCCACGTCGATATGCCAACGACACCGGGGTACTTCGCTTTGACGTCGGTTTCAGGGGCGCCGTCGACATAGACCTTGGTCGTCAGCCATCGCGGCGAGGAGGCCAGCTCGCGGACTTCGGCATTGGTGCTGGTGAGCGGGACGAGCAACGCGGCCAACAACAGGCCGGTCATCATGTACTTTTGCATGTTGTGTCCTCTTGATTGCACTTTAATTGTCAGTCGTTGAATTCAGGGCGATAAAAATATAGACCTGCTGCGGAATATTGTTCAATGGCTGGGTAGTTGCTTGTAACAAATGGCTGGTATTCGATTTTAAGTAATGTTTTGTCGCGAGTTTTTTGGCTGTTTAAGTTGTAGGAACATTCTGAAGGATTAGTGGCTGATTGACTTGTTTGTTGGCGTTTCCGGTAGTTAATGTTGCTGGCCCCCTTAATTGATTACACAACGCTGTAGGACAAGGAATGGCGTAACAAATGTCTGGTTGACGCAACCGTAGCAAGTCAAGTTGCGTCAATTTCAGCGAGGACTTCCTCAGAACGTCACTTCATCGCTGTCGACTAATCGTGCGAAGGCGGCACCGAGGGTGGCGTTGTGATGTTTGATGATCGCTTCGGCGGATAGCGCGGCAGTGTCCATGCAAGTGTGGGCGTCAGCGACCAGCAATGGTCTGAAGCCCAGATCGGCAGCGCTGCGACAGGTGCTGTCGATGCAGAACTGGCTTTTCATGCCGACCACATAGAGCTCTTCTACCTGTGCGGCCTGGAGTTGCCGCGCAAGGTCAGTGCCATGGAAAGCATTGGGTCGGGATTTATCGAAGAGGGTGTCAATTTCAGCGTCCAGCTCAAGCGCTGGCAGTAATTGCCAGAAAGGACTGCCAGCGGCAATCGGTGAGCCGTCCGGGCCAGTGTGGCGCGCGGCGAAGATCGGTACTTGATTCCTGCGGGCCTGAGCGACCAGGCGCTGGATGTTGGCCAGAACCCGTTCGCCTTGGTAGGGCTTTTCCGGTCCGTGGAACAGACCGACCTGCATATCGATGATCAACAGTGCTGCGGGCATGGTGTTTCTCCTTGGGGGCTGCAGATGCCGCACGGACGGGAGAAACAACAAGGCCCCGTCCATTGCTGGCGGGGCCTTGGGTTTGCTGCGCTGGATTTACCTCAGACAGAAACACCACGACCCGCCGGTGGCGGTCGTGGTGGTACGGGTGAGTTGCAGCGCGCGAATGTTCATGGGCCGATCATGCTGGCGCTGATACCGGGCTGTCAATGAGCGGATCAAGTGACGTACTGCGCGACGCCATTGCCGAATGACCAGTTCTCTTTTTTTACCTCGACCAGATTGATGAAGACGTCTTCCAGGCGCACCGCCAGTTGGGTGTGCAGGCTTTCGGCGATGGTTTTGAACAGCAACTGTTTTTTCTCTATCGAGCGCCCTTCGCTGATGGTGATCTGAATGAACACCACGCCATCGCTGCGCTGGATTCCCAGATACTGCGGGTCATAGACGAAATGCTGGCTGTCGTGCTCGGTGAGGATCTGAAAGTTGTCGTGCTCCGGCACATCGATACAACTGCGCAGGGCGGAATAAATCTGCTCGCCGATGCGTTTGGCGAACGTGGGGTCGGGGTTTTGTTTGATGTCGATGCGAACGAGGGGCATGGGCAGAGACTCTGGGGGAGGGGACTCATTCACGCTAGAACATATCAACCAAATTGAAAGTGTGGGGTGATGACCTCGTTGTTGTTTTTGTATGAGGCTACCTACGAAACTCGCGGATTTTACCTACGCATTTGGCAGAGCCATCTGCTATCGGGCAGACGGTTAACGCGAAATCATGGGGCAGCAATGGGAGGTGGTCCAGGATGGAAAAACTTCCCGAGCGTTAACTGTCAGCAGCCAAGGAAGGTTCATGCATCTGGATGACCACAAAAATGTGGAACTCGAAAGGCTACAAACGGAAACCCAAAAGCTCGGCGCGGAGAGGCGCAAGCTTTTGGCGGAGGAAGCAAAACTGAAACTTGAGACTTTCTTGTATCCCCTTGTGGTGGGGGCTGGGGCATTAACTGCAATTGCCACCGCCGTTGGGCTTTATTTGAAGCTGTAAGAGAGCGCAGCAGGTTGCAGTTGCGCATGCGTGTTGATTCAGAGCACCAAAAAAAGGGAAGGGGGCAGTATGAGCACAGAGGAAAGCAGAGCCAGGATAAACCGACTGTATCAAGAGGAGTTTGAGTTCAGAGAAGCCATGAAGCCCTTTCGCAAAGCCGAAAGGCGTGAAACGGTTTTGCTGTTTAGCCTTGGAATGTTGATGGGCGCGGTGGGGATCGCTTTCGTGATGGTGTTGGCTCGAACCATCTGAATACCCTTGCATGTGCCTGTTAACGACATCACGAATACCTGTTTGCGACAGATAATTTCCCGAAAACGACGCCAAACGGATCTGCTCCGCACAACCATTCCTCAGCTAAGTCTTTGCTTCTGCTCATTTATCGCGGAGAATCGCGCCCCTGTTTCGGCCGGAGCATGTCTGTCGGTTTTTTCCGACGCGTCCTGACCGAGTGGCAAGTGACCGGAATGCGGAGATCCGACCGGATGAATGATCAGGCCAATAGCGTCGAAGAGCGCTTTGATGCAGCAGCACCCGCTGAACTTTCGAGCTGGAATCGCCAGGACACCACCTGGATGTTGGGACTGTTTGGGACGGCCATCGGTGCCGGCACCCTGTTTTTGCCGATCAACGCAGGTCTGGGTGGCTTCTGGCCGCTGGTGATCCTTGCGCTGCTGGCCTTCCCGATGACGTTCTACGCGCACCGTGGCCTGACCCGCTTCGTGCTGTCCGGTCGCGAAGGCGCCGACATCACGGAAGTGGTGGAGCAGCATTTCGGCATCAAGGCCGGCGCGCTGATCACCTTGCTGTACTTCTTCGCGATCTTCCCGATCCTGCTGATCTACAGTGTCGGCCTGACCAATACAGTCGCCAGTTTCCTCGAACATCAACTGCACATCACGCCACCGCCGCGCGCGCTGCTGTCGTTCGTGCTGATTCTCGGCTTGCTGGCGGTGGTGCGGTGCGGTGAGCAGGCGATCGTCAAGGCGATGAGCCTGATGGTTTACCCGTTTATCGTCGCGTTGCTGTTTCTTGGGGTGTACCTGATTCCGCACTGGAACGGCGGCATCCTCGCCACCGCTTCGCACGTGCCGGCACCGTCGGCGCTGCTGCACACGCTGTGGCTGGCGATTCCGGTGATGGTGTTCTCGTTCAATCACTCGCCGATCATTTCCGCGTTTGCAGTGGATCAGAAGCGTCAGTACGGCGTGCATGCTGATGAGCGCAGCTCGCAGATCCTGTTCCGCGCCCATGCGTTGATGGTGCTGATGGTGCTGTTCTTCGTCTTCAGTTGCGTGCTGACGTTGTCGCCGGAGCAATTGGCGGAAGCCAAAGAGCAGAATCTGTCGATCCTGTCGTACCTGGCCAACCACTTCAACAATCCGACCATTGAATTCGCGGCGCCGCTGATTGCGTTCGTAGCGATCTCAAAATCGTTCCTCGGTCACTACATCGGCGCCAGTGAAGGCCTGAAAGGCTTGATCGTGAAGAGCGGCAAGCGTCCGGGCGCCAAGGCACTGGATCGCATTGTGGCGGCGTTCATGCTGGTGATCTGCTGGATCATCGCGACCCTGAACCCGAGCATTCTGGGCATGATCGAGACCATTGGTGGCCCGGTAATCGCGGCGATTCTGTTCCTGATGCCAATGTACGCCATCCGTAAAGTGCCAGCGATGGCGCGTTATCGTGGTCAGGCGTCCAACGTGTTTGTCACGGCTGTAGGTCTGGTAGCGATTTCGGCACTGGTTTACAAGTTGACGATGTAAACCTGGTTCCATCAATAAAACCGCTGTGCCTGCCCAGGCACAGCGGTTTTTTTTGCCCGGGAGCCGAGCTTGCACGCGAAAGCGCTGAGACATCAGCAATGATGTCAACTTACACTCCGCCATCGCTGGCAAGCCAGCGATGAGGCCCGAACAGGCAACCGTCATTCTGCAGGCATAAAAAAACGCCGCTCATCTCACGATGGGCGGCGTTTTTCATTGCGTTGTTACGTTAGGCTTGAACGACCGGGATGTTGGCGTTCGCAGCAGCTTCACGGAACTCGGCGATCTGGTCGAAGGACAGGTAGCGGTAGATATCGGCCGCCATGCTGTCGATCTTGCCAGCGTATTCCATGTACTCCTCGACGGTCGGCAGGCGACCCAGGATCGAAGCAACGGACGCCAGCTCAGCCGAAGCCAGGTAGACGTTCGCGCCGTCGCCCAGACGGTTCGGGAAGTTACGGGTCGACGTCGACACCACGGTGCTGTTCGGCTCAACGCGTGCCTGGTTACCCATGCACAGCGAGCAGCCTGGCATTTCCATGCGTGCGCCTGCCTTGCCGTAGATGCCGTAGTAGCCTTCTTCGGTCAGTTGGTGAGCGTCCATCTTGGTCGGCGGCGACAGCCACAGACGGGTTGGCAGCTGACCCTTGACCTGATCCAGCAGTTTACCGGCAGCGCGGAAGTGACCGATGTTGGTCATGCACGAACCGATGAACACTTCGTCGATCTTCTCGCCAGCAACGCTGGACAGCAGACGGGCGTCGTCCGGATCGTTCGGCGCGCACAGTACCGGCTCGCTGATGTCGGCCAGATCGATTTCGATGACTTCGGCGTATTCGGCGTCGGCATCGGCTTCCATCAGTTCCGGGTTGGCCACCCAGGCTTCCATCGCTTGAGCACGACGTTCCAGGGTACGCGCATCGCCGTAGCCTTCGCCGATCATCCAGCGCAGCAGGGTGATGTTGGAGTTCAGGTACTCGGTGATCGACTCTTTCGACAGCTTGATGGTGCAACCGGCAGCCGAACGTTCGGCCGAGGCGTCGGACAGTTCGAACGCCTGCTCCAGGGTCAGACCTTCCAGACCTTCGATTTCCAGGATGCGGCCGGAGAAGGCGTTTTTCTTGCCTTTCTTCTCGACGGTCAGCAGACCGTTCTGGATAGCGAAGTAAGGAATGGCATGAACCAGGTCACGCAGGGTGATGCCAGGTTTCATTTTGCCTTTGAAGCGCACCAGGATCGATTCCGGCATGTCCAGCGGCATAACGCCGGTGGCTGCAGCAAACGCAACCAGACCGGAACCGGCCGGGAACGAAATGCCCATCGGGAAACGGGTGTGCGAGTCACCACCGGTACCGACGGTGTCTGGCAGCAGCATGCGGTTCAGCCACGAGTGGATGATGCCGTCGCCCGGACGCAGGGAAACGCCGCCGCGGGTCATGATGAAGTCAGGCAGGGTGTGGTGGGTGGTCACGTCGATCGGCTTTGGATACGCCGCGGTGTGGCAGAAGGACTGCATCACCAGATCAGCCGAGAAGCCCAGGCACGCCAGGTCTTTCAGTTCGTCACGGGTCATTGGACCGGTGGTGTCCTGAGAACCTACGGTGGTCATCTTCGGTTCGCAGTAGGTGCCAGGACGAACGCCTTGGCCTTCTGCCAGACCGCAAGCCTTGCCGACCATCTTCTGCGCCAGAGTGAAACCCTTGGTGCTTTCAGCTGGGGCTTCTGGCTTCTTGAACAGGTCGAACGGTGGCAGACCCAGTTCGGCGCGAGCCTTCTCGGTCAGGCCTCGGCCGATGATCAGCGGGATACGGCCGCCAGCACGGACTTCGTCCAACAGCACCGGGGTCTTCATTTCGAAGGTGGTCAGGACTTCGTCGGTGCCGTGTTTGCAGACTTTGCCAGCATGCGGGTACAGGTCGATCACGTCGCCCATGTTCATGTTGGAAACGTCGAACTCGATTGGCAGTGCGCCGGCATCTTCCATGGTGTTGTAGAAGATCGGAGCGATTTTGCTGCCGAAGCAGAAACCGCCAGCGCGCTTGTTCGGCACGTAAGGTACGTCGTCGCCGAAGAACCACAGTACCGAGTTGGTGGCCGATTTACGCGACGAACCGGTACCGACGACGTCACCGACGTAGGCGATCGGGAAGCCTTGACCGCGCATTTCTTCGATCTGCTTCATCGGGCCGATGGCGCCCTGCTGATCAGGAACGATGCCGTCACGGGCCATTTTCAGCATGGCCAGGGCGTGCAGCGGGATGTCTGGACGCGACCAGGCATCTGGAGCAGGGGACAGGTCGTCGGTGTTGGTTTCGCCGGTTACCTTGAAGACGCGCAGGCTGATCTTGTCGGCCAGGGTCGGGCGGTTCTTGAACCACTCGCCGTCAGCCCAGGATTGCAGCACGGCTTTAGCGTGAGCGTTACCGTTCTTGGCTTTTTCCGCGACGTCGTGGAACGCATCGAACATCAGCAGGGTGTGCTTGAGTTGCGCGGCAGCGACTGGCGCCAGCTCGGCGTCGTCCAGCAGGTCAACCAGAGTCACGATGTTGTAGCCGCCCTGCATGGTGCCGAGCAGTTCTACAGCGCGCTTTTTGTCCAGCAGCGGGGAGGAAACTTCGCCCTTGGCCAGTGCAGACAGGAAGCCGGCTTTTACATAGGCCGCTTCGTCCACGCCTGGTGGAATGCGATTGGTGATCAGGTCAACGAGAAATTCTTCTTCGCCAGCCGGAGGGTTTTTCAGCAGCTCGACCAGGCCTGCTGTTTGTTCGGCGTTAAGCGGCTGGGGAACGATACCCAGGGCTGCACGCTCTTCGATATGTTTGCGGTAGGCTTCAAGCACAGTTATTACCCTCATCAGTGGTCCCAAATGGGTGTCCGGGACGCTCATCCCGAAATTGCCGTACTCATGCTCCTCACGACGTTGTGGGTCGTTCGGCCAGAATTACCGGCAATTCCTTACAGAAGCTGCTTTCAAAGTTTTACGCCTGCAGAACGGGGAGCTGATGAGGGTTGGCGCTGGATTTTTCCCCGCTGGAAAAATCCCTCGCCAACACCGCTCTGAAGGAACGACTGTGCTCGTGACGCTTTGAAAACAGCTTCTAACGGACATTGGCGCCTTAAAAGGCTGGCTGATTCTACGGCAAAAAAAATTTAAAGGTAAGTCGCGCTCTATTGGACTTTCGTGGCAATGCGCGTGGCCGGGCCAAACACTCAGTACGGCTGAGACCCTGATGTTTGAGGGGTGATCAATGCCCGACAAAGGGCTAAGATGCCGGTCTGTTCCGCGTTTCAGTGCCTCTGCCTACTTTATGCCCAATCAGACCATCAAGACCCCCTGCGTCGGCCTCTGCTCCACTGTTTACGGTGATCTGGTGTGCCGTGGCTGCAAGCGTTTCCACCACGAAGTGATCCATTGGAATGGTTACAACGAGGAAGAAAAACGCGCGGTGTGGTTGCGTCTGGAGCAATTGCTGTCACAAGTGATGGCAGGCAAGGTCGAGATTTTCGATTCTGCGCGCCTGCGCGAGCAGCTCGAACAACGCAAGATCCGCTTCGTGCCGCATCAGTCGGAATATTGCTGGGCGTATCAGCTGATTGCCCGTGGTGCGCGGGTGATCATTAATCTGGAAGCCTACGGGATGGTGTTGCTGCCGGAGTTTCGCGACTGGAGCCTGCCGGAGTTGCGTGATGCCATTGATCGGGAATTCTTCCTGCTGTCGGAAGCGCACTACCAGCGCTACATCGCCCCGGGCTTTCTCAAGGACGCCTTCGGCGCCTGAAGATCGAAAGCTTCGCGAGCAGGCTCGCTCCCACAGGGGAATGCATTCCAACTGTGGGAGTGAGCCTGCTCGCGATAGCGGTAGTGCATTCAAAGAAGGTGGTGACTGACAGGACGCCATCGCGAGCAGGCTCACTCCTACAGGGATCGCATTTCAAATGTGGCTGTTCAGTGCTTCACCGCCAGCTCCACCAGATGATCCTCAACCTCCTGCGGTTTCAGCACCAGCACATCGCTCTCCAGCGCATCCAGAATCACTTCCGCGGTATTGCCGATCAACGCCCCTGACAACCCGGTGCGCGCCACCGTGCCAATCACGGTCACTGCCGCCTGCAGCTTGTGCGCCATGAACGGGATCAACACATCCGCCGGGCCTTCTTCTATGTGCAGATGCTCATCATCGACATCGAATTCAGCCTGAAATGCCCGGCATTGCTCGCGATAGCGCGCCGCGATGGTTTCACTCAGTTGCAGCGTCGGGTCAGCCGCCGACAGCATCGGCGACGGATGGGCGCTGATTACGTGCAGATGCGCCTTGGCCAGACTGGCAATGTCGTAGCCATGATCAATGATTGTCGTGTGCAGATGCCGGTGTTCGCCATCGGCATTGCCCACGTCCACCGCCGCCAGAATCACCTTGTCCTTCCACGAACCTGCGGTTTTCACCAGCAGCACCGGGGTAGGGCAGTGGCGCAGGAGTTTCCAGTCGGCCGGGGTCAGCAGGGCTTTTTTCAGCGAGCTGTCGGGGAAATGCTGCTTGATCACCAGCCCGCAACCCTCGGCCTGCTGCACATCGATGATGGTTTCATGCAGGCTCTCGTTCCACGCCTGCTCGGTCGTCACGCTGTAACCGTCGGCCAGCAGTGCGGTCTTGAGCACGCCGAGCATACCGGCGTGATCGTGCTTCTTGTCGCACACCAGCAGGTGCAGATGGGCCTGGGTCACGCCAGCGATCAACTTGGCGCGCTTGAGCGCCAGGCTTTCCGAATGTTCGGGTTCAATGACCACCAGAATGCTGCGAATGGCTTGCATGAGCGGAGTCTCCAGCAAAGAAAAGGCACGGCGTTGCACAACTATAGTTGCTGCTCGATCATCCGTGACTTGATGCATATCAACGCGCGCGACTGGTGGTCTGCGGGCAGGCCGGTATAATCGGCGCCTTTCGCTCGAACACCTTTACCGTGAGCCCCATGATCCTTCCCGAAATCCACGAATTCCTTGGCTGCCGCACGCCCGACGCCTGGGTTAAGGCGGCACTGGCCGATCAGGAAACGCTGCTGATCGACCACAAGAACTGCGAGTTCAAAGCCGCCAGCACCGCCCTGAGCCTGATTGCCAAGTACCATTCCCACGTCGACCTGATCAACATGATGTCGCGTCTGGCCCGGGAAGAACTGGTGCACCACGAGCAGGTCATGCGCATCATGAAACGGCGCAAGATCGAACTGCGCCAGCTGCATGCAGGCCGTTACGCATCGGGTTTGCGCAAGGTTGTGCGCAGCCATGAGCCGGTGAAACTGGTCGATACGCTGGTGGTCGGCGCGTTTATCGAAGCACGCAGTTGCGAGCGGTTCGAAGCGTTGGTGCCGCACCTGGACGAAGAACTCGGCAAGTTCTACTTTGGCCTGCTGAAAAGCGAGGCGCGGCATTTTCAGGGTTATCTGAAGCTGGCCTATCAGTACGGTGATGCAAAAGACATTGCCCAGGTCATCGACAAGGTCCGTGCCGCCGAGCAAGAATTGATCGAGTCGCCGGATGAAGAATTCCGCTTCCACAGCGGTGTGCCTGCATAAGATTGTTAAAAACTCTTAAGAGTATGAAACATCACCGAAAACCGGCCCCAGCGGCCGGTTTTTGCTGCCTGAAACAAACGCCACCCCCACGAAAGCCGCCATAATGCCGACCACTTCACAGATGGGTGGCAGACGGGCGTTATGGATAACCTGGGTTTTGGCAAAGTCCTGTTGGTGGAAGACGATGAGCGCCTCGCGGCACTGATCGCCCACTTTCTCGAACAACACGGCTACGAGGTGCGCACCGTGCTGCGCGGTGACCTGGCCGTGGCTGCCTTTCTGGAATTCAAGCCGAAAGTCGTGGTGCTCGACCTGATGCTGCCGGGGCAGAGCGGTTTGCACGTGTGCCGCGAGATTCGCAGCGTGTCGGACACGCCGATCGTGATCCTGACGGCCAAGGAAGACGATCTTGACCACATTCTCGGTCTGGAGTCCGGCGCCGACGACTACGTGATCAAACCGATCAAACCACCGGTGTTACTGGCCCGGTTGCGAGCGCTACAACGACGCCAGATGCCGGACAGTAACGTGGTCAGTTTTCTTGAGTTCGGCCAGTTGAGCATTGACCGCAGCTGTCGTGAAGTACGGCTGGCGTGCGAGGTCATTGAAATGACCACCATGGAATTCGAGCTGCTGTGGTTGCTGGCCAGCGCGGCGGGCAAGGTGCTGTCGCGCGATGACATTCTCAATCGCATGCGCGGGATAGCCTTCGACGGGCTCAACCGCAGTGTCGACGTGTACATCAGCAAGCTGCGCAACAAGCTCAAGGACAACCCCCGCGAGCCGATCTGTATCAAAACCGTGTGGGGCAAGGGTTATCTGTTCAATCCGTTTGCGTGGGAGCTGTAGATGCTGCGGTTATTTCTCGGGCTGTTTCTGGTCATGACGATTGGTCTGGTGCTGGCGTTGCAGACGGTTGAACGCACCTTTGATGCCTTGCTCGATTATCAGATGCAGGACTACAACCGCGAGGCTGTGCGGGGGCAAGCGTGGACGTTGGCTCAGCAGTTGCGTGACCTCGATGGCCCGGCGCGGGAAAAACAGCTGGAAACGATTCGCCCGCATTACGGTTTGGGGCTGACGCTGGTCGATACCTCTGAACTGGCCCTCAGCGACGAGGAAAAAGCCGAGCTGGCCAAAGGGCTGCTAGTGACCCGCGACAAGTACAGCCAGTACATTTCCGCCATTGACGATGGCCCGCAACTGCTCAGCATCCGTTTGCCGGCCGAGCCGAGCCTGATGCCGTTCTACATCGCCGGTGCCTACCTGATGATTGCTGTGCTGATCGGCTTCGTCCTGTTTTTCTGGGTGCGCCCGCACTGGCGTGATCTGGAGAAACTGCGCCTGGCCGCCGAACGTTTCGGCGATAACGATCTGTCGGTGCGCATCCAGTTGTCGAAACGCTCGAACATCCGCGATCTGGCCGAGCACTTCAACCTGATGGCGGCGCGCATCGAAGGGCTGATCGCCAATCAGCGGGAACTGACCAACGCCGTCTCCCACGAGCTGCGCACGCCGATTGCGCGGCTGTCGTTTGAGCTTGATCAGCTCAAGCAGCAGTCGGACCCCAGCCAGAACCGCGAGCTGATTGCCGATATGTATGCCGACCTCGGGGAGCTGGAGGAAATGGTTTCGGAACTGTTGACCTACGCCAGCCTTGAGCGCGGCGCGACGGTGATCAAGCGTGAAAACATTCAGGCTGCCAATTGGCTCGACAGTGTGGTTGGCAGCGTGGCGCTGGAGGCAGAGGCGGCGGGGGTGCAGTTGTTGATCGGTGATTGCCGGCTCGACACCGTGCGTATCGAGCCGCGATTCATGGCGCGGGCGGTGATCAATCTGCTGCGCAACGCGATTCGTTATGCCGAGCAGCGGGTTGAAGTGACGCTGGTGCGCACCGGTGATTATTACGAAGTGCGGGTCAACGACGATGGGCCGGGCGTGCCGCTGGACGGGCGGGAGAAAATCTTTGAACCTTTTTCGCGACTGGATGCCAGTCGCGATCGGCGTACGGGTGGGTTTGGTTTGGGCCTGGCGTTGGTGCGACGAGTGTCGCAGTCTCATGGCGGGCTGGTTGAAGTGGGCGATTCGGCGTGGGGTGGGGCGTCGTTCCGGATGACCTGGGAGCATCTGGATTAATGATGTGATCTGTGCCGGCCTCTTCGCGAGCAGGCTCGCTCCCACAGGTTTCGGCGGCGCGCACAAATCCAATGTGGGAGCGAGCTTGCTCGCGAAGGGGTCAGTTCAATCAGCATTTTTGCTGCTGACCCACCGCTATCGCGAGCAGGCTCACTCCTACAGTGATCTGCGGTGTTCACAAATCCAATGTGGGAGTGAGCCTGCTCGCGATGGGGCCATCCATGGCGCCGTCAACTCAAGGTTTGTTAACGATCAGAAATCCCACTTGGTCGTCAGCATCAAATTGCGCGGCTCACCGTAGAACGTAGTATCGAAGTTGCCCAGTCCCGTCAGATAACGCTTGTCGAAGACGTTGTTGGCGTTGACCGTGAAGCTCAGGTGCTCGTTGTACTGATAACGGCTCATCAGGTCGACGAGGGTGTAGCCGCCCTGTTTGATCCGCGTGTAGTCGCCGGCCGGGGCGCTGTAGATCTTGCCGTAGAACGCGCTCTGCCAGCTCACGCCACCACCGACAGTGACCTTGTCCAGCACGCCGGGCAAACGGTAGGTGGTGAAGGTGCGCACCGTATGTTCAGGCTTGGTGGTCGACAACGGATAACCGTACATGCGCTGTTCATCGGCATCACGGGTGCGCGCGTAGGTGTAACCGGCGGAGACGTTCCAGCCTTCGGCCAGTTCGCCGGCCAGTTCCAGCTCCACGCCTTTGGTGGTGGCTCCATCGATGGCTTTATAGATGCCTTCGTTGGTCACCGCGTTGGTGCCGATCGATTCGGCCACGCCGTCCTGCTCGATGCGGAAGAACGCCAGGCTGGCGTTGAGGCGACCGTCAAAATACGCCGCTTTCAAACCGGTTTCGTAGCTGTCGCCCTCGACCGGCGCGAGGGTCGAACCGTTGGCGTCCTTGTAGGTCTGCGGCTGATAAATACTGGTGTAGCTGGCGTACAGCGAGTAGGTGTCATCGAGGTCATAAATCACCCCGGCGTAAGGCGTGACCACGCCGTGTTCCTTGTAACTGGTGTGGGTGTCGTCGAGGCCGGCCCCGGGGTTGTAGCGGTAGTCTTCGTTGTACTTGAAGGTGCTCAAGCGGCTGCCGAGGATCACCGAGAGATCGTCGGTCGGGCGCAGGCGCGTGGCCAGATAAATACCATTCTGGCTTTGGGTGCGCTCGTATTTGCCGTTTTTCGGGAAGTCCTGTTTCGGCAGATTGCCGTCCCATTCGTAAATGCTCCCCGGTACTTCGGAAAACGCACTGGTGTCGTAAGTCGAACCGGTCTGGCGCGAGTGCGAGGTCATGACCCCGGCGATCAGCTCATGCTCGCGACCGCCCAGCGTGAACGGGCCGGAGACGTTGACGTCAGCGGTGTTCTGTACACGATGACCTTCCCAGCGCCCCCAGTACATGAACATGCCTTCGCCCGTGGTGCGGTTCGGATTGCCACCGCTGGCCGAGGCCAGGCGCGTGTCGTGATCGGTGGTTTTCTGGTCGAGGCTGACCTTGAATTTCCAGTCGTTGGCCAGCGCCTGTTCCAGGGAGGCGAAGTAGGTGATGTTGTCGAAATCGCGGCGGCTCCAGTCCGCGGCGGAGTTGAAGTGGCGACCAAAATCGGTTCGCCCGCCATCGGCGAAATACACCGGGTTACCGGTCCACGACGAACCCCGTGGTGTGGTGCTGGATTTGTCGACGCCGAAGGTCAGCAGGGTGTCGTCGCTCAGGTCGGCTTCGAGGATGCCGTAGAACAGGTCTTTGCGCTGGCTGTAGTGATCGAGGTAAGAGTTCTGATCGGAATAGGCGCCGACGAAACGTCCGCGCACGTTGCCCGATTCAGTCAGCGAACCGGAAATATCACCGACGGTGCGGTAGGCATCCCACGAACCAACGGTGCCGCTGATTGAAGCTTTGAACTCTTTGGTCGGCTTCTTGCGGATCAGGTTGACCGTGGCCGACGGGTCGCCGGAGCCGGTCATCAGGCCAGTCGCGCCTTTGATGATTTCAATGCGGTCGATGCTGGCGGCGTCATCGCCATTGTTCGGGTTCTCGCCGTAGACGCCATCGTAGGGGATGTTGACGCCGTCGTACTGGAAGTTGGTGATCGCCAGGCCGCGGGCGGAAAATTCGGTACGGTCGCTGTCGTACTTCTGCATGGAAATGCCGGGGGTGTTGCGCAGCGCATCACCAATGCTTTGTACACCGCGATCGTCCATTTGCTGACGGGTGATCACCGTCACCGACTGCGGGGTTTCGCGAATCGACAGCGGCAGGCCGGTGGCCGAAGACATGGCGCCGGTGGTGTAGGAGCGGGTGTCTTCGGTGGTGGCGCCGAGGCCTTGCGCGGAAATATTGGTGGCGCCCAGTTGCAAGGTCTGCTCGGTTTTTTCAGCGGCGTTGGCAGAAATGCTCAGCAGGGCCAGTGCCAACGGGCACAGGGCGAAACGGAAACGGACGTGCGACATGGAGATCCCTTTGCATCGAATCGATCGGTAGTTGAAGTGCTTCTGAGGGGTTAACCGAACGAACAACGCAAAGGGGAACTGCTGGAACAAAAAATAGTGAAGCAGTGGAGTTCCCCTGTAGGAGTGAGCCTGCTCGCGATAGCGGTCTATCAGCAACATTGTTGTTGTCTGGCACACCGCTATCGCGAGCAGGCTCACTCCTACAGGGGGTAGGCTGGAGTTGCGAGGTCAGCAGGCCAAACCGAGGCGTTCATGCCACTGCGCAATGGATTCTTCGGGGTAGACGTCGAACTGTTTGTCTTTCGCTTTGGCCTCGACTTCGACCCAGGGTGCTTTCGAACCGAGCATCAAATGCGTGTGCTCCGGCGGCACCGGCAAAGGCGTGTCGATGGCCGAGGCGAACGGGTGGATCAGCTCCGGCCATTCCGGGCTGAACAGCCACAAGCCGCTGCCGCACAGTGAACAGAAGTGCCGCTCAGCCGTGCTGCGATGGGCGCGTTTGTCGCCCTCGTCTTTCATCTTCGCGTGATAGACGCTGATGTGCTTGCGCCCGCGGACCTTGAGGCTGGACGCGTCGCCGCCGAGGTTGATCGCATAACCGCCACCGCCCTGGGTCTTGCGGCAGATCGAGCAATAGCAGCGTTGATAAGGGTAGGGGTGGGCGCTGGTGAGGCTGAACGTGACCTCGCCGCAATGGCAGGAGCCTTCGAGATGCATGGGTGCTCTCCGGTTTCTGAATGTGCGGTTGAGCCTAGAACATTCAGTGCGATTGCGGCCGGTGTGATTCGACGGGCGGGCGCAGCGTCTAGCCCCAGTGTCCCCGCAATCCCATGGGGCGAGACTTCGGAACCCGGCATGCAAGCGCTGTTGAACGAGATTCTTGACGCTGTCCGCCCGCTGATCGGGCGGGGCAAGGTGGCTGACTACATTCCCGCCCTCGGCACTGTGCCGGCCAATCAACTGGGCATCGCCGTGTACGGCAATGACGGCGAGATGTACTGCGCCGGTGACGCCGAGACACCGTTCTCGGTGCAGAGTATTTCCAAGGTGTTCAGCCTGGTGCAGGCGATCGATCATTCCGGCGAAGCGATCTGGGAACGCCTCGGCCATGAGCCGTCCGGGCAACCGTTCAACTCGCTGGTGCAGCTGGAATTCGAGCGCGGTCGGCCACGCAATCCGTTCATCAATGCCGGAGCGCTGGTGATCTGCGACATCAACCAGTCACGCTTTGCCGCACCGACCCTGTCGATGCGCGATTTCGTCCGGCGCCTGTCCGGCAATCCGCAGATCATGATTGACGGCAAAGTCGCCGACTCCGAATACCAGCACCGCGCGCGTAATGCGGCGATGGCGTATCTGATGCAGTCGTTCGGCAATTTTCACAACGATGTCGAAGCGGTGCTGCGCAGCTATTTCAGCCACTGCGCGTTGCGCATGAACTGCATCGATCTGGCGCGGGCGTTCTGCTTTCTGGCCAACGACGGTTTTTGCAAACACAGCGGCGAACAGATCCTCACGCGTCGGCAAACCCAACAGGTCAACTCGATCATGGCCACCAGCGGGCTGTATGACGAGGCGGGCAACTTCGCTTATCGCGTTGGCTTGCCGGGCAAGAGCGGTGTCGGTGGCGGGATTGTTGCGGTGGTGCCAGGGCAGTTCACGGTGTGCGTGTGGTCGCCGGAGTTGAATGCTGCGGGGAACTCTCTGGCGGGGATGGCGGCGCTGGAGATGCTTAGCGCGCG
Source organism: Pseudomonas sp. P108 (assembly GCF_032613195.1). Taxonomy (NCBI): domain Bacteria; kingdom Pseudomonadati; phylum Pseudomonadota; class Gammaproteobacteria; order Pseudomonadales; family Pseudomonadaceae; genus Pseudomonas; species Pseudomonas sp. P108. Next base: position 2,610,866 of record NZ_CP126691.1, read on the forward strand.
GATTGGCTGGTCGGTGTTCTGATCCGGCCACACAAACACCACAAAACCCTGTGGGAGCGAGCCTGCTCGCGAAGGCGTCAGGTCAGCCAACATTTGTGTATCTGATCCACCGCTATCGCGAGCAGGCTCGCTCCCACAGGGTTAGCGGTTGCTTTGGAGGATTGTGTTCCTATACATTTTCCGGCCGCTCCCTGCATGGTGAATCCGCTTCATGTCTCTTGCGCTCGAACGTCTAGTCGCTGGCACGCCGATCCCTTTCGCTGGTAACCGCGTCACCGTGGTCAGCCCCGAACTGGCCGCGCGGTTTCAGCCCGGTGACCACCTGCTGGTGGAGCAGGTCAGTGGCGAGTTGCTGCTGATCCCCGTGGCGGATCAGCAAGCGGCGTCCGTGGCGATCGAACGCGCGGCAGCGGCATTCACCGCGTTGTCGGCGGTGTCCGATGAGGCGATCAGCCAGTTTTTCGACCTGTTTGCGCAGCGTCTGGAAACCCCGGCGTGCTGGGCGCACATCGAAACCGCCAACCGCGCCGACATCGAAAGGGCCAAGGCGCGCGGCCGCTCCACCACCCGACTGCTCGCCGATGAGCGCATGCGTCGCGACATGATCGCCGGTCTGCGTGCCTGGCGAGACGCAGCGGCGACGCGCGGTAAAGTCATCAGCAGCGTCGAGCACGACGGCTGGAAGGTTGAGCAAGTGGTCTCGCCGTTGGGCATCGTCGCGTTTGTCTTTGAAGGCCGGCCGAACGTGTTCGCCGACGCCGCCGGTGTCTTGCGCACCGGCAACACCGCCGTGTTGCGCATCGGCAGCGATGCGTTGGGCACCGCGCAAGCCATCGTCACTCACGCCTTGAACCCGGCGCTGGCCGATGCCGGTCTGCCGGCCGGTGCGGTGTCCTTGGTGGAAAGCGTCAATCATGCCGCCGGTTGGGCGATGTTCGCTGACCGACGTTTGTCGCTGGCGGTGGCGCGTGGTTCGGGTCGTGCGGTCAGTCAACTGGGCAGCATTGCCCAGCAGGCCGGCACCGCCGTCAGCCTGCATGGCACGGGGGGCGCGTGGTTGATCGCCGATCGTGCTGCCGATGCCACACGTTTTGCCGCCGTGGTGCGCAACTCGCTGGATCGCAAGGTGTGCAACACCCTCAACGTCTGTCTGATCCAGCGTGATCGCGCGGCGGAATTGGTGCCGTTGTTTCTTGATGCGCTGCAACAGGCCGGCACCGCGCGTGGCCAGGGTTGCAAATTGCACATCGTCGAAGGCTGCGAAGGCTGCTTGCCGAGTGAGTGGCAGAACGCGACGGTCGAGGTCTACCGCGCCGAGGGCTATCAGACCGAGGCACTGGCAGAACCCTTGGCAGAATCCGAGTTGGGCCGCGAATGGGAATGGGAAGAAACCCCGGAAGTCAGCCTGATGATCGTTGACGATGTGGATCAGGCGATTGCGCTGTTCAACCGCTACAGCCCGCAATTCACCGTGTCGTTGATCAGTGAGGATGCAGCCGTACAAGAGCGTTTCTACAACGCGGTGAATGCGCCGTTCGTGGGCAATGGCATTACCCGTTGGGTCGATGGGCAGTATGCGTTGAACAAGCCGGAGCTGGGTCTTTCGAACTGGGAGAGCGGGCGCTTGTTTGCGCGCAGTGCGATTCTTTCCGGTGACGGCGTGTTCACTGTGCGCAGCCGCATGACCCAAGTAGACCTCACAGTAAAACGCTGATCTGGCGGACAATCATCGTTCCCACGCTCCAGCGTGGGAACGCAGCCCGTGACGCTCCGCGTCACTGGACGCAGAGCGTCCCCCGAGGCATTCCCACGCAGAGCGTGGGAACGATCAGTTGCTCAGGCCGCGTGGGTGGTTTGTGCATGGATCGCGCAAGTCGCTGGTTGCTCGGCCAGCGGCACAAACGTGCGGCGGTCCGAGGCCAGCGCATCGATCGAACCGGTCTCGATGTCATACACCCAGCCATGCAAATTCAGCAGGCCTTTCTCCTGAGCCAGACGCACGCTCGGGTGGGTCTGAATGTTCGCCAGTTGCGCGATCACGTTCTCGCGCACCATCGAACTCAATTTCGCCGCGTCATTGGCGTGCGGCCGCGCCTCGTTAACCACTTTCGCCGACTCGGCATGCTGCAGCCAGCCGCTGACCGCAGGCAGGTGATCCATGCATTTGCACTGCGCGATCGCGGTCATCGCACCGCAGTCCGAATGCCCGCAGATGACAATATCGGTCACACCGAGCACCGCCACCGCATATTCCACCGTTGCCGAAACCCCGCCCGGATGCGGGCTGTAGGACGGCACGATGTTGCCAGCGTTGCGGATCACAAACAGCTCGCCAGGTTCTTGCTGGGTCAGCAGTTCCGGCACGACACGGCTGTCGGAACAGGTGATGAACAAGGTGCCGGGCTGTTGCGTGGTCGCCAGGTGTTTGAACAGTTCGGTGCGTTGCGGGAACGCTTCGCTCTGGAATTTCAGGAAGCCATCAATCAGGTTTTTCATGGTGTTGTCCTCTCAGTTCGAGCAACCGCTGCCGAATTCGCTGTATTGAAGAATGTGTTTGCCGCCGTGGCTGTCCAGATACGTCATCTCCACCGGCACCACGCCACACACATCGGCAACCGGGGTAATGCTCAGCACTTGGGCGATATCCAGTTGCATGCCGTAGCGGTAGGCGACGGCCTCGTCAGCGGCAGATGCCTGGGCGCAAACGCCGCCGAGCAGGGCCAGAATCAACAGAATTTTTTGCATGGAGCAGCCTCCAGATGTGTTGGTGACGGGTAGCCATTTGAGGTGTGTTGGCCCGCACGCAGGGTGCGGGCCGGTGCGGATCAGAACGGACGCAGGGGCAGGAACTTGCCGTCGAGGGTGACCACAGCGCGGGAGCCGCCTTCCGGGTCTTCGACTTTCTTGATGTCGAGTTTGAAGTTGATCGCGCTGATGATGCCGTCGCCGAACTGCTCGTGAACCAGCGCTTTGAGGGTGGTGCCGTAGATCTGGATCATCTCGTGGAAGCGGTAGATGGTCGGGTCGGTCGGTACGCCGCTGAGGCTGCCACGCAGGGGGATGATCTGCATCGCCGCGACATCTTCAGCGCTCAGTTCAAGCTTGTCGCCGACCACTTGGGCGGCATTTTCTGGCAGCGGGTGCTGGCCGAGCAGGGCAGCGGTGACGTACGCCAGGCTGAGGCCGGTGCCGTCGGCCAGATCCTGCCACGACAGATCTTTGCGTGCCTTGGCGTCGAGAACGCGGGTGGTCAGGGCCAGGCTGGTGTCGTTGTAGGCGTGGGACTGTTGCATGGTGTCACTCCTTTCAGGGGTTGGCTTGCTGTGTGGGATTGATCTTCTGCTGAATGATCCATAGCGTCCAAGACCGATATACAATGCTTGGCATAAGTCCTGCCTATAGATGGTGTTTCCCATGCTGCTGCGACATCTGCGTTACCTGCTCGCTGTTGCCGATCACGGCGGCTTTACCCGTGCCGCCGAGGCATTGCATGTTTCACAGCCGACCCTGTCGCAGCAGATTCGCCAACTGGAAGAAACCCTGGGGGTGAACCTGTTTGATCGCACTTCGCGCACGGTCAAACCGACGGATGCCGGTGTGGCCTACATCGAATGTGCGCGGCGAGTGTTAGTGGAACTGGAGGCGGGCAAACGCGCGTTGCATGACGTGAAGGATTTGTCTCGCGGGACGTTGCGCCTGGCGATGACGCCGACGTTCATGGCGTATCTGGTCGGGCCGTTGGTGCGCGACTTTGCCGCGCGGTACCCGGGGATTCATTTGCAGATTTTCGAGCTGTCGATGGACGACATCGAGGCGGGGCTGGCGGATGACTCGCTGGATATTGCGATTGCGTTTACGCCGGTGCGTAACGTCGATATCGAATGTATTCCGGCGTTTACCGAAACGCTGGGGATCATGGTTGGGCGTGAGCATCCGCTGTATGACAGTCGCTCGGTGCTGGCGCCGGAAGATATCGCGTCATTGGATTTCGCCTTGTTGGCGCCGGACTTCATCACGCGGTTATCGGTGGATGAGTATTTTCGCCAGCAAGGGATTACGCCGCAGGTGCGGATCGAGGTGAACTCGGTGAGTACGTTGCTGGAAGTGGTGCGTTGTTCGCCGATGGCGACGATGTTGCCGCAGGCGATTGCCACCGAGGATCGGGCGTTGTGCCGGTTGCGGGTTGAAGGTGATGCGCCGCAGCGTGGAGCGGCGTTGTTGCGGCGGCGCAATAATTATCACAGTGCGGCGGCAGTGGCGTTTGTGGAAATGGTGTTGGGCTGGGGGATGCCCTCACCCTAACCCTCTCCCAGAGGGAGAGGGGACTGACCGAGGGATGCTGGAGTAATACACCGACCTGAAAGTGCTCTGCTGAATCCATAATCAACTCGGTGTGTCCGGTTGACGAATGACTTTATACAACTCGATCGGCTCCCTCTCCCTCCGGGAGAGGGCTGGGGTGAGGGGCTACAATTCCAGTCACGCCAAATCAATGCAAGCGAACAAAAAAAGGCCTGCTTCCATTAAGGAAGCAGGCCTTTCAATTATTTAATGACTAACTCAGCAGAACCGATCAATCACCCGAACTTCATTCTTGTTCTGCATCGAATCCCACGCCTGTTTCAGCGTTTGCAGAACATTACCGATGAAGTCCTTGTCGGCCGCGGCTTTCTTGCCAACATAACCGTGGCCGCGACGGTACATCTTCAGGCGGGCCAGCAGGTTCTGATGGTTGCGGTCGAACTCTTCTTCGCCAGCATGCGGTGCCAGGCAGTCGATATGCACCTGACCCGACTTGCTGATCCACAGAATATGGCTGTCGTGGCTGTCTTTTTGCGCAGCGAACATACGAGCCAGTTCTTCGATAGTAGGTTGATTGTTCAGATTCATGATATTGCCCCTTGACCAGTCTGGTGATCTTTCAAAGTTGATTCGCTAATACAGGTAGCCCATCGGTTAGTTGATCCCTGGCACCGAAACCAGGACGTCAGCGCTCGCCCGTGGAAAGTACGGGGTCGTGCATCTGTTGCATGTAGTCGTGTTGAATAACTGCTACGCAATAGCGTCACAACGAGGAGAAGCAGCGAAAACCGGGAGGCTCCTTGACGACATTTACCGTGTCGACCACAAGCGTCTTGAGAATTTTCGCCAGCGCTTCTCGTCCTTGTACTGGACGTTCAGGCCAGGTCAGCTTCTTCAATCTGCCTTGTGGGCAGCGTGTATCCGGAAAAAACAACTCGGCGGTCAGACGAGTTTGCTCAAGCGTGTTACCGATGTTCCCGATCGGGGAACGTCTTCATCATGCAAAAGCAAAACGATGCCGTCAACGGTTTTGTAGTGATTATTTTTGCTCACTACATATTGTCGGACAAAGCTGTTTTGGAATGAGAAAGAATCCGTTCAGGCAACGGAAAAAGGCGTGCGCAGCCCGTAGAAGGTGCACGGATAACCGTCTACTTCGCGCTGCTGCAGGGTGAAGTGGCCATTGCTCATCAACGGAATCAGCCTGGCCCAGAAGCGCTGCGCCGGCAGGTTAGCGTCGATGTGGAAAATCTGCCATTGACCGGGGATCTGGCTCAAGAGGGCAGAGACGACAAACTGCGCGACGCCTTGGCCACGAAAGCGTCGCGCGATGAAAAAGTAGCCGATGTTGTGTTCGGCGCCGGGAATGTGGATTTCGTTATCGACGGTCACGAAGCCGGCCAGTTCGCCGTCGACGCGAATCAGAAATGGCTGGGTGGCCGGGTGGCGCCAGTAGTCGATTTTCGGCTGGATGGAGAAGAAACCATGCGCAGCGAGCTTCAGCGGCAGCCATTCGCTGAAGTCGTACATGTAGAACTGCATGAGGTTTTCGATGATCTCCAGCTCATCGCGCCGGGCTGGATGCAGTTCGATATTGGCCATACGCCGGGTTCCTGAAAGTGATGAGCCTTGCAGAAACAGTAGCGCGTTTTATTTGCCCGCCGGTTTCGCCGTGCGTTTGGTGGTGCCTGCGGTTTTGCTGCGCGTCGATTTACGTTTCTTCTTCCACGGTGCTGCGGCTTTGCCGGCGGGTGGCGGGCCGCTGATGGTCAGGCTGAGGCTGGAGCAGCGGGTCACCTGTTTGCTCATCCACGCCGCTTGTTTGGTGACGAATTCTTCCAGACTCATTTCGCCGCTTTGCACCATGTCCAGCGCCTGTTCCCAGATCGCCGTGGTGCCGGGGTCGGCAATCGCGCGTGGCACTGCGTCGATCAGGCTGAACGCCGCCGGCGTAGCAGCGAGGGCCTTGCCGTTTTTCACCAGATAACCACGGTCAATCAAGCCCTGAATGATCGAGGCGCGGGTGGCTTCGGTGCCGATACCGGTGGTGTCCTTGAGTTTCTGTTTGAGCAGCGGATCCTCGACCAGTTTGGCGACGTTTTTCATCGCCTTGATCAGATCGCCCTCGGTGTAGGGTTTGGGCGGTTGCGTCCACAAATCCTTGAGCTTCACAGCGGCGATGGCGCATTCGACGCCTTGGCTAAGGGCCGGCAAGGTTTGCGGTGCGGGTGCTTCGCGGCCCTTCGCCGCTGCCAGCGCTTCGGGCAGAGCACGCTTCCAGCCCGTTTCGATGATTTGCTTGCCGACCGCGCGCAATGCTTCACCGGCGCAATCGAAGTCGGCCTGGGTGCGATCGTATTCGTGATTGGGCAGGAACTGCGCCAGATAGCGTGCGCGGATCAGCGTGTACACCGCGCGATGCTTGCCGGTCAGGCGTTCAAGATTCTTCGCAGCAGCGGTGGGGATAATGCCGTGGTGAGCGCTAACCTTGGCGTCATTCCAGGCTCTTGATTTTCGTTGCGGCTCCAGAAACCCGTTGAGCGCTTCAAGGCCTGGATCTGCCTGACGCAACGCGGCAAGAATCCCCGGCGCCTCACTGTGCTGGCTTAGCGGCAAGTAGCCGCAATCACTGCGCGGGTAAGTGATGACTTTGTAGGTTTCGTAGAGCGCCTGGGCGATGTCGAGGGTTTCCTGCGCGCCGAGGCCGAGCTTCTTCGAACAGACTTCCTGCAAGGTGCCGAGATCGAAGGGCAGGGGCGCCACTTCGCGCATGCGCTCGGTTTTCAGCTTGATCACTCGAGCACTGGCAGCGCTGCTGATCGCCGCAGCTGCTTGCTGGGCCAACGCCTGATTCAGGCAGCGCTCCTGATCGTCACAGACATCCGAAGGTGCGCGCCATTGCGCGGTAAACGGAATGCCGTTGTGCAGCAGATCAACATCGATCGCCCAGAAGGGCACTGGCACGAAATCGGCGATGCTGCGGTCGCGATCCACCACCAGGCGCAAGGTCGGTGTCTGTACGCGGCCAACCGGCAACACCCCTTGATAACCCGATTGTCGCCCGAGCAGTGTGAACAGCCGGCTCATGTTCATGCCGATCAGCCAGTCTGCCCGCGAGCGGCCCAGCGCCGAGTGATACAGGCTGAACGTCTCGGCACCCGGTTTCAGGGCGGCCAGGGCCTTGCGGATCGAGGCTTCGTCCAGCGCCGACAGCCACAAGCGGCGAATCGGCCCGCGATAACGACAGTGCTCGACCAGTTCCCGGGCGATCATTTCGCCCTCACGGTCGGCGTCGGTGGCGATGATCAGCTCGCTGGCCTCGCCGAGCAGGCGCTTGACCGCTTTGTACTGGCTTGCAGTACGTGGCTTGACGGTCATTTTCCATTTGTCCGGAATGATCGGCAGATCGGCCAGTACCCAGCGCTTGTAGCGCGCGTCATAGGCATCCGGCGGTGCGGTTTCGAGCAAATGGCCAATGCACCAGGTCACCGTGACGTCCGTTCCCAGCCAGCAGCCGTCGCCCCGACGCTTGGCGCCGAGCACGGCCGCAATGTCTTTGGCCTGGGAGGGTTTTTCACAGAGGTACAGCCGCATAACCACCATCGTCGATCAAGGTCGGAACAGGTGCACAGAATGGCCGGACTTGGCCTCAGGGGCAACTTTTATCTGTATGGATATACAGATAAAAAGCATTGCAGAAGGTGACGGGCAATACAGGGACGTAGGCCCGGCTATCGAGAAATTGATTAGCGCCCGGTTTGCGCCTGTGTCAGGTTTTTCGCCGATTCAAACACGCGAGTGACAGGACGATCTCGCCAGAAGATCGCCGTGGTCTGTCGACACTGACTACTCAGAAACAAGGAAGTCCATCATGGCTCAAGCCAAATCGAAAACCAGCAGCGCCTTCGACGAAATCAATACATTCAGCCACCTGTATGACCGTGGCGTCGGGCTGGTCAATGGCAAACCTTCATTCACTGCCGATCAGGCTGCGGATGAAATCCTGCGTAAAGGCCTGTCGTGGGGCGACAAGAACGCTGACGGCAAGATCGACCTCAGTTACACCTTCCTGACCGAGAAACCGGCGAACTACAACGTCAAACTGGGCAACTTCAGCGAGTTCAGTGCCCAGCAAAAAGCCCAGGCCGTGCTGGCCATGCAATCCTGGGCTGATGTCGCCAACGTCACCTTTACTGAAGGCAAGGGCGGCGATGGCCACATGACCTTCGGTAACTACGACGTCAGCACCGGTGGCGCAGCGTTCGCTTACCTGCCGAGCGGCGGCAGCTATGACGGGCAGTCGTGGTACTTGATCAACGATCAGTATCAGGTCAACAAAACTCCGGACACCAACAACTACGGGCGCCAGACCCTGACCCACGAGATCGGCCATACCTTGGGCCTGTCACACCCGGGCGCGTACAACGCCGGTAATGGCAACCCGACCTATAACGACGCCAAGTACGCCGAAGACACTCGCGGCTACAGCCTGATGAGCTACTGGAGCGAAGCCAACACCGACCAGAACTTCAGCAAGGACGGCAGCGGCGCGTACGCTTCGGCGCCATTGCTGGACGATATCGTCGCGGTGCAGAAACTGTATGGTGCCAATTACGCGACCCGCGCCGACGACACCACCTACGGCTTCAACTCCAACGCCGAGCGCGATTTCTACAGCGCCACTTCGGCATCCTCCAAAGTGGTTTTCTCGGTGTGGGATGGCGGCGGTAATGACACGCTGGATTTCTCCGGTTTCAGCCAGAACCAGAAGATCAACCTCAATGAAGGCTCGTTCTCCGATGTTGGCGGCCTGGTCGGTAACGTTTCCATTGCTCACGGCGTGACAGTGGAAAATGCCCTCGGCGGTTCAGGCAATGACCTGCTGATCGGCAACGCCGTTGCCAACGAACTGGTTGGCGGTGCCGGTAATGACATCCTTTATGGTGGTGGCGGTGGCGACACCTTGTGGGGCGGTGCAGGTGCAGACACCTTCGTATTCGGTGCTGCCAGTGAATCGACCATGACGGCGCCGGACTGGATCATGGATTTCACCAGCGGCCTGGACAAGATCGACCTGTCGGGGATCGCCGGTTTCGCCACGGGCGCGGCGTCGCTGAACTTTGTCAGCGGCTTCACTGGGCATGCGGGCGATGCGATTCTGACCTACTTCGCGCAAACCAATCAGACCAGCCTGATGGTGGACCTGACGGGGCAGGGTTCGGTGGACTTTGCCGTGGGTGTGGTGGGGCAAGCGGTGGCGACTGATATCGTTGCGTGATGCCTGAAGAGCGGCCCTCACCCTAACCCTCTCCCAGAGGTAGAGGGGACCGATTGGGGGATATTGGCGAAATTCACCGACTTGAACGATTGGCTTTGAATCCATAATCGAAACCGCACGTTCAGGTCGATGTAGAACTAAAGACACCTAGGTAGGCTCCCTCTCCCTCTGGGAGAGGGCTGGGGTGAGGGGCTTTTGAAGTTGATGGGCCGTTCGGCTGTAAAACCACCCCAACCATTACCGATGGGCTATACCTGAACCGGTCTCTTCGCCGTATTCAGGAGAACCCCCATGAAAACCCCCGGCCCCAGTCCTGTGATTGCCCTCGAACAACTTCCCGGCTGCCTGATAGTTAAATTCCACGGTATCCAGGTCGCCGCTTCTTCCCACGTCATGATTCTCAACGAAGCCAACTACCCGCCGGTCTATTACATCCCCCGCGAAGACATCGACGAAAAGTACTTCGCCCGCACCGACCACACCAGTTATTGCCCGTACAAGGGCGACGCCAATTACTTCAGCCTGCAAGTGCCGGGGCATGAAGGGGCGAACGCGGTGTGGACTTACGAAAATCCGAAAGTGTCAGTCGCTCCGATCCGCGACTACGTGGCGTTTTATCCGGATCAGGTGAAGTTCGAAGTGATCAAGGCTGATGCCTGAGCAAAAAAACGGCGAGGGTAAAAGTCCTCGCCGATTGATGTGTCTGGTTGAGTTTCAGTTCTTGTCGAGATCGATATTCTTCGTCTCACGCAAACAGATCATCCCCACCACCAGGCTCACCCCGGTAATCAACACCGGATACCACAGCCCATAGAAAATGTCCCCGGTGTACACCACCAGCGCAAACGACACCGTCGGCAGGAATCCGCCAAACCAGCCGTTGCCGATGTGGTACGGCAGCGACATCGAGGTGTAGCGAATGCGCGTCGGGAACAGTTCGACCATCAGCGCTGCCAGCGGGCCGTAGCACATCGCCGAGATGATGATCAGCGCCACGATCAGGGCGACGATCATCGGTTTGTTGATTTGCTGCAGATCGGCCTGTTGCGGGTAGCCGGCGAGGGTGATCGCACCGCGCAGGGCGGCCTCGTCGAAGCCATCGAGTTTGACATCGCCGACGCTCACTTGCACGGCGCTGCCCGCAGGCGCAGCGGCGCTGGAGTAGGGCAGGCCTTGCTTGACCAGGAAGGTTTTGACCTTGTCGCACGGGCTGTCGAATTTGGCTTTGCCGACCGGGTCGAACTGGAAGGTGCAAGTCGCCGGATCCGCCAGCACGGTGATCGGTGCCTGACGGCTGGCCTGATCGATCGCCGGGTTGGCGTAGTGCGCGAGGGATTTGAAGATCGGGAAGTACAACGCGGTCGCCAGCAGCAAGCCCAGCATCAGCACCGGTTTACGGCCGACCTTGTCCGACAGCCAGCCGAAAAAGATGAAGAACGGTGCGCCGATGACCACGCTGATGATCAACAAAGTATTGGCCACCGCCGGGTCCATTTTCAGAAACTGGGTGAGGAAGAACAGCACGTAGAACTGCGCCGCGTAGAAGGTCACCGCTTGGCCGGCGTTGATGCTGAACAGGGCGATCAACACGACTTTAAGATTTTCCCATTTGCCGAAAGATTCTCGGATTGGCGCCTTCGAGGTTTTGCCTTCCTCTTTCATTTTCAGGTACGCCGGCGACTCGTGCAGGCTCAGGCGAATCCAGGTGGAAATGCCCAGCAGCACGATCGACAGCAGGAACGGAATACGCCAGCCCCAGACTTCAAACTGATCGCCGGTGAAGTAGCGGCAACCGAGCACCACCAGCAGCGACAGCAACAGGCCGAGGGTCGCGGTGGACTGAATCCAGCTGGTGTGGAAACCGCGCTTTCCGATCGGCGCGTGTTCGGCAACGTAAGTTGCCGCACCGCCGTATTCGCCGCCAAGCGCCAAGCCCTGAAGCATGCGCAGCACCACCAGAATGATCGGCGCGGCGATGCCGATGCTGGCGTAGGTCGGCAGCAGACCGACGCAGAACGTCGCCACACCCATCAGAATGATCGTCGCGAGAAAGGTGTATTTGCGCCCGATCATGTCCCCCAACCGACCGAACACCAGCGCCCCGAACGGTCGCACGATAAAGCCGGCGGCGAAGGCCATCAGCGCAAAGATAAACGCCGTGGTGTCGTTTACTCCGGCGAAAAACTGCTTGCTGATCACCGCCGCAAGGGCGCCGTAGAGGAAGAAGTCATACCACTCGAACACCGTACCGAGTGATGAAGCGAAGATGACTTTGCGTGTATCCGGGCTGGTCTCGACGCTGCGCACGGCGTCCAGCGGCTGAACGTGTTCTGACATATCGGTATCCCTCACAGTGATTGTTTTTGTTGTTCCACTGGTGTTGCGTGTCCGGGTGATGCGCGATGCTTTGAATCTGTTGATGATTCCTGTGGGAGCGAGCCTGCTCGCGAAGGCGTCGTGTCAGTCAACGTTTATGTTGAATGTGCTACCGCATTCGCGAGCAGGCTCGCTCCCACATTTGGACTGTGTACAGGTCCAGCCAGGATGAGTTGTGCCGCTTTCTCGGCAATCATCAGCGTAGGCGAACAGGTGTTGCCCGAGGTGATGCGCGGCATGATCGACGCATCGGCGATGCGCAAACCGGGCACGCCGTGGACGCGCAGTTGCGCATCGACCACCGCATCGCCGTCATTGCCCATGCGACAGGTGCCGACCGGATGGAAAATCGTCGTGCCGATCGTCGCTGCTGCTTGCTGCAATTGTTCTTCACTTTGCAGGCTGGCGCCGGGCAGGTATTCCACCGGTTTGAACGCTTGCAGGGCAGGGGCGCTGACGATGCGGCGTGTCAGGCGAATCGCATCTGCCGCGACGCGCAAATCCTCTGGATGACTGAGGTAGTTGGGTTGAATCAGTGGCGCCTCTTGCGGATCCGCTGAACGAATGTCGATGCGGCCACGACTCTGCGGACGCAGATCGCACACCGAAGCGGTGAAGGCAGGGAAGCTGTGCAACGGCTCGCCAAAGCGCTCCAGGGACAATGGCTGCACGTGGTACTCAAGATTCGCCGAGGTCTGCTCCGGCCCCGAACGCGCAAACGCGCCCAACTGACTCGGCGCCATCGACAGCGGCCCGCTACGGTCATACAGATAACGCAGGCCCATGCCCATCTTGCCCCACACGCTGCCAGCGATCTGGTTGAGCGTGCGCGCATTTTCCAGTTTGTAGATCAGGCGCAGTTGCAGGTGATCCTGCAGGTTGCCGCCGACGCCTGGCAGCTCATGAATCACGCCGATTCCCAAGCGTTCGAGCAGTGGCCGTGGGCCAATCCCGGAGCGCTGCAAAATGCTTGGTGATCCGACCGCGCCGGCACACAGGACGATCTCCTTGCGCGCCTTGAACTGCTTGGTCTGACCTTCATGACGGGCACTGACTTTTGTTGCGCGACCGTCCTCAAGCAACACCCGATCCACCTCAACCCCGGTCAGCACTGTCAGATTGGCTCGGTCACGCACCGGTTTCAAAAACGCCTTCGCCGCGTTCCAGCGCACGCCGGATTTCTGATTGACCTGAAAGTAGCCGCAACCTTCGTTGTCGCCCTGATTGAAGTCATCGATGCTGGCGATGCCGTTTTGCTCAGCCGCACTGCGAAAGGCATCCAGAATCGGCCACGACAGACGCTGCTGCTCGACCCGCCATTCACCCTTGGCGCCGTGAAATTCAGCCGCACCGGCAAAATGGTTTTCGCTCTGTTTGAACAGCGGCAACACGTCATTCCAGGCCCAGCCCGGATTGCCCTCGGCCGCCCAGCCATCGTAGTCGTTGGCCTGGCCGCGCATGTAGATCATGCCGTTGATGGACGAACAACCGCCCAGCACTTTACCGCGCGGATAGCTCAGCTCGCGGCCGTTGAGACCGGGTTGTTCTTCGGTCTTGAAGCACCAGTCGGTGCGCGGGTTACCGATGCAGAACAGGTAACCGACAGGAATGTGAATCCACGCATAGTTGTCGCGCCCGCCGGCTTCGAGCAACAGCACGCGCTGCTGCGGATCTGCCGACAGTCGATTGGCCAGCAAGCACCCGGCAGGGCCGGCGCCGACCACGATGTAGTCGTATTCATCGAGGGAAGTCTGCATTCCCTGACCTCGCTTTTTGTTTTTATTGTCGGACACTCTAGTTGTTAGCTTTCGTTAAAAGAATGTTAGTTTTTGCGCAGCCGCTGTGCGTTTTCAAACAGCCTGCATAGACCATAGCCGACAAGGACACGCCATGTTCGACTGGAACGACCTGCGGTTTTTTCTCGAACTGCAACGCAGCGGCCGCCTGCTCACCGCTGCCCGCCGCCTCAACACCACCCACGCCACCGTCGCCCGCCATATCGAAGCCATCGAAAAAAGCCTCGGCACCGCACTGTTCGTCCAGCACGCGCAAGGCTACGAAATGACCCCGGCGGGGGAGGCGCTGCTTAAACACGCTGAAGCGATGGAAAACGTTGCGCTGCTGGCGCAGGAGGAAATCACCCAATCCACTGCGCCGTTGGGCAAGATTCGTGTTGGCGTCACCGAAGGGCTGGGCATCAAGTTTCTCGCCAGTCGCATGATCGGCTTGTTCGAACGCTATCCTGGATTGGAGGTGGAACTGGTCGCCGTGCCGCGCTTCGTCAGCATCCTCAACCGGGAGGCGGAAATCAGCATTCATCTCGAGCGCCCGGCGGCGGACATGCTCGTCACGCGCAAACTCACCGACTATCGCTTGGCGCTGTACGCCAGCCAACGCTATCTCGATAAAGCCCCGCCATTGCAAAGCCGCGAAGACCTTGGGCGGCATGCGTGGATTGGTTATGTCGATGACTTGCTGTTCAGCCAGGAACTGATGTTTCTCAACAGCTTCTGCCGCAGTCCGCGCGTGGTGTTTCACAGCACCAGCGTCATCGCCCAGCAGGAAGCGGCGCGGTCGGGATTGGGCATTGCGGTGTTGCCTTGCTACATGGCCGAATCGGATCCCGATCTGGTGCCGTTGCTGCCGGATGAAAGCATCGAGCGCAGCTACTGGATCAGTACGCGGCGCGAGTTGCACAAATCGGTGCGGCTGCGGGTGGTCTGGGATTATGTGGTGGCGTTGTGTGAGGCGGAGCAGGGGTTGCTGCTGGGCAGATCGCAGGTTGGCTCCTCTTTTGCTTGAAAGCGCCAAGGCCTTTTAACAATGGAGAGCAGCAATGAGGAAATGGCTCACCGTTCGCGACATCAATGCGGACACCTTGAAGGCCATCAGTAACGGCGTCTTACGCCATGGCCGAGCCTTGTCTGAGGCGCGCGGCGGGCACGCGGAAGCCATCGCCTGCGCGCTGATGGAGGAGGGAACACTGATCGGCGGCGCTACCGGCAGAACCGAATTCAGGCGCCTGTTTGTCAATTACCTGTGGATCGACGCGCAATGGCGCGGAACCGGGCTGGGTGCTCAGGCGTTGCACAAGCTTGAGGCGCTGGCCGTTGAAAGGGCGTGCGTGGATGCGTTGATCGAAACGCTGGATGACGACGTCGCCCGTTGGTACACCCGCTGCGGCTACCGATTGATCGCGCACGTGCCTGAATACTGCGGCCCGTGGAGTCGTCATACGCTGTTGAAAACCCTTGGCGCAACCCAAGGAAATGCCGCCGATGACCAATAGCGATCTGGGCAGTACACCGAAAACCGGCATGCTTCATCACGTTGAAATCAATGTCTCATCGCTGGAAGTCTCGCTGCGTTTTTGGCAGCCGTTGCTCTTGATGCTGGGTTATGCGCAGCATCAAAACTGGCCCGCCGGGCGCAGCTTTATTCTCAACGGCACCTACCTGGTGTTCGTTCAGGCAAGCGATCTGCAACAGGGCTTCAACCGCCGGGGCGTGGGCTTGAATCATCTGGCGTTTCAGGCGGGTTCACAGGCGCAAGTGGATGAAATGGCGGGTTGGCTGCGAACCTCCGGTTTTCGTCTTCTCTACGAGAGCGCCTATCCGTACGCCGGCGGCCCGGAGCACTACGCCCTCTACTGTGAGGATCCGGACAAGATCAAAGTAGAGATCGTCGCGCCGGTGGACACGCACCTGTAGTCCCGTTTGCAGGGCTGGCAGGAATGACGTTGCGTGCGGCATTGAAGACTGTGCCTTCTACAGCGCTTTGGCAAAAAGGAAATTCTTGGGGTTGATTAATATATGGATATCCGTATATTCGAATTTCCATATGTACAGAGCTCGTCCCATGATCACTCCCACCGAAGTCTTCAAGAGCCTCGCTGACGAAACCCGCGTCCGCGCCATGCTGCTCATTTCCGAACAAGGTGAACTCTGCGTCTGCGAGCTGATGTGTGCGCTCGACGACAGCCAACCGAAAATCAGCCGCCACCTCGCGCAACTGCGCAGCAATGGCTTGCTGCTCGATCGCCGTCAGGGCCAGTGGGTCTATTACCGCCTCAACCCTGATCTTCCTGCGTGGGTTCGCGAAATCCTGCAAGTGACGTCCAAAGCCAACGCCGATTGGTTCAAGGACAACGCCGCCCGTCTGCAGAACATGGACGGGCGTCCGGTGCGCGAAGCCGCCTGCTGCTGAATCCGGATTTAGAGAGTTCTGACATGTTGCTGGCTTTCGCTGTTTTCGTCTTCACCCTCGTACTCGTCATCTGGCAGCCCAAAGGATTAGGCGTCGGTTGGAGCGCCACGTTCGGTGCCCTGATCGCCCTGGCCGTCGGTGCCGTTTCGCTGCAGGACATTCCCACAGTGTGGGCCATCGTCTGGAACGCCACCGCCACGTTTATCGCGGTGATCATCATCAGCCTGCTGCTGGATGAAGCCGGCTTCTTTGAATGGGCGGCACTCCACGTTGCACGATGGGCAAAGGGCAGTGGTTATCGATTGTTCGCGTTCTGCGTGTTGCTCGGCGCGGCGGTGGCGGCGGTGTTCGCCAACGACGGTGCGGCGCTGATCCTTACGCCCATTGTCATGTCGATGTTGCTGGCGCTGCGCTTTTCACCGACGGCGACGTTGGCATTCGTCATGGCCGCCGGGTTTATTGCCGACACGGCCAGCCTGCCGCTGGTGGTGTCCAATCTGGTCAACATCGTGTCCGCCGACTACTTCGGCTTGGGCTTTGCCGAATACGCATCGGTGATGGTGCCGGTGAGTCTGGTCAGTGTCGCGGCGACGCTGCTGGTGCTGTTTGTGTACTTCCGGCGCGATGTGCCACAGCGCTACCCGGTTGAGGCGCTTCAGGAACCCAAAGCAGCGATTCGCGACCACCCCACCTTCGTGGTCGGCGGCTGGACACTGCTGATATTGCTGGTCGGGCTGTTCGCTCTGGAACCGCTGGGGATTCCTGTCAGTGCCGTCGCGGCAGTGTGTGCGGCGATCCTTTTTGCGGTCGCTGCCAAGGGCCACAAGATCGCTACCCGACGGGTTTTGCGCGATGCGCCGTGGCAGATCGTGGTGTTCTCGCTGGGCATGTACCTGGTGGTGTATGGCCTGAAGAATGCCGGGTTGACGGACCTGCTGGCCGTCGTCCTCGACCGCTTGGCCGAGCAAGGTTTGTGGACCGCCACCCTCGGCACTGGCCTGCTGTCCGCGCTGTTGTCATCGGTGATGAACAACATGCCCAGCGTGCTGATCGGTGCGCTGTCGATCCAGGCCAGCGACGCCCAGGGGCTCGTTCGCGAAGCGATGATCTACGCCACCATCATTGGCTGCGACCTCGGCCCGAAAATCACCCCCATCGGTAGCCTCGCCACGTTGCTCTGGCTGCATGTGCTGGAACGCAAAGGTCTGCGCATCACCTGGGGCTACTACTTCAAGGTCGGCATTCTGCTGACCCTTCCGGTTCTGTTGATCACTCTTTCGGCCCTGGCACTGCGCCTGAGCCTTTGATGTCCGCCAAAAGCGGTAGGAGCAATCCATGCGAGTTCTGTTCATGTGCACGGCCAACAGCTGCCGCAGCATCCTGTCTGAAGCCATGTTCAATCATCTGGCGCCAGCGGGATTCGAAGCGGTGAGTGCCGGCAGTTTCCCCAAAGGCCAGGTGTTGCCGCGCAGCCTGTCGACGCTGCAACAGGCCGGCATCGCCATTGATGGTTTGCACAGCAAAGGCAACGACGCTTTTGAAAGCAACCCGCCAGATATCGTCATCACCGTGTGCGACAAAGCCGCTGGCGAGGCCTGCCCGGTGTATTTCGGCCCGGCGCTGAAATCCCATTGGGGGCTGGAAGATCCCTCCGAAGTGAAGGGCGACGAAGCCACTGTCGACGCGGCTTTTCACGCCACCCTTATGCGCATCGGCCAACGCTGTCAGGCCTTCCTCGATCTGCCTTTCCACTCGCTCAGCCGCGACCAACTCAAGGCTGAGCTCGACCGCATCGGCGCGCTTTAAGGAGGATTTATGTCCGAACTGCCCAACCTCGATCTCAATCTGTTCGATAACGCCAAACCGTCGCAAGCGGGCGTGCACAAACCGCGGATCCTGCTGCTCTACGGCTCGACCCGCGAACGCTCGTTCAGCCGTTTGCTGGTAGAGGAAGCCGCGCGCCTGCTCGAACACTTCGGCGCCGAAACGCGCATCTTCAACCCGTCCGGTCTGCCACTGCCCGACGACGTTCCGGTCGACCATCCCAAAGTGCAGGAACTGCGCGATCTGGTGCTGTGGTCAGAAGGCCAGGTCTGGTGTTCGCCAGAACGGCACGGCGCCATGTCTGCCGTATTCAAGGCGCAGATCGACTGGATCCCGCTCGAACTCGGTGCAGTGCGTCCGACCCAGGGCAAGACCCTGGCCGTGATGCAGGTCTGCGGCGGTTCGCAGTCGTTCAACGTGGTCAACCAGTTGCGCGTGTTGGGCCGCTGGATGCGCATGTTCACCATCCCCAACCAATCCTCGGTGCCCAAGGCCTACATGGAGTTCGACGACACCGGGCGGATGAACGCGTCGCCGTTTTATGATCGTGTGGTCGATGTGATGGAAGAACTGGTGAAGTTCACCGTGCTGCTGCGCGATCAACAGGCGCATCTGGTCGATCGTTACTCCGAGCGTAAGGAAAGTGCAGAGCAATTGATGGCGCGGGTGAATCAGCGTTCTATTTGAGGTCGTCCCTCGGCGAGGGACGGCTGCGTTCACGTGCGGCATCGGCGATGCGCAATCCAGCATTGATTGATGGTGATCAACCTTGTGTCGGTCAGTTCGGCGCAGCCTTGGAAAGGTGCTGAACTCACTGCAAACACCTGCACAGGAGTCTTGATCATGGCCATGATGAAAGCGGCGATATTCGTCGAAAAGAATCGCATCGTGCTGGATGACAAACCGATCCCCGAGGTTGGCCCGCTGGACGCGCTGGTGCGCATCACCACCACGACAATCTGCGGCACCGACGTACATATCCTGCGTGGCGAGTATCCGGTGGCCAAAGGTTTGACCGTCGGGCACGAACCGGTGGGCGTGATCGAGAAACTTGGCTCACAGGTGCGCGGATTTTTCGAAGGCCAACGGGTGATTGCCGGCGCCATCACCCCCAGCGGCCAAAGCTACGCTTGCCTGTGTGGCTGCGGCTCCCAGGACGGGCCGGACACCCGCCACGGCTTTCGCGCCACCGGCGGCTGGAAATTCGGCAACATTATCGATGGCTGCCAGGCGGAGTACGTCTTGGTGCCCGATGCCTTGGCCAACCTGTGTCCGATCCCCGACGGGCTGAGTGACGAACAGGTGCTGATGTGCCCGGACATCATGTCCACCGGATTCTCCGGCGCCGAACGCGGCGAAGTCAGTATCGGCGACAGCGTTGCGGTATTCGCGCTTGGGCCGATCGGACTGTGCGCGGTGGCCGGGGCGCGGCTCAAGGGCGCGAGCGTGATCATTGGCGTCGACGCGGTGGCCGAGCGCATGAGCGTCGCGCGGCGGTTGGGCGCGACCCATGTGGTCAATTTCAAGGACGGCGACGTGGTCGAGCAAATCATGGCGTTGACCGACGGGCGCGGCGTGGATGTGTCCATCGAAGCCTTGGGCACCCAAGGCACGTTCGAGTCTGCGTTGCGGGTGTTACGCCCGGGCGGACGCCTGTCGAGTCTGGGGGTTTACGCATCGGACCTGCGCATTCCCTACGATGCCTTCGCGGCAGGGCTGGGCGATTACAGCATCGTCAGCACCCTGTGCCCCGGCGGCAAGGAACGCATGCGCCGGTTGATGGCGGTGGTGCAAAGCGGTGGTGTCGATCTGTCGCCGCTGGTGACACATCACTTCAAACTCGACGATATCGAAGCCGCCTATGAACTGTTCGCGCATCAGCGCGATGGGGTGATGAAGGTGGCAATCACGCCGTGATCGGCAACGCGCCCCGCAACGTTTAAAGGTGCGGGGCGCAGGAATGTCGCTACAGACTCAGGCGATGAATGACCTGATGGGCATCATCAGGATCGCTGTGGGTTTCAAAGCCCAGTGATCGGGCGAGGTCGCGCATGGCCGTGTTGCTGGCCGAATCCACCGAATACAGATGCTTGAAACCGTTGTGCCGGGCAGCCTTGATCAAATGTTCCATCAGCAACGTGGCCAGACCCAGGTGCATCCACTCATCGGCGACCGTGACGGCGCATTCACAGTCCTGTTCGCCCGTGGCGGCGTAGCGGCTGATCCCGATCTCGATCAATTCGCCATTTTCGTGAACCAGTGCGATGAAGGCCGCGCGTTGTTTGTAGTCGACGTCCATCAACTGATCGAGCAACGCGGTGCCCGGCTCACTGATCTGCGCAAGAAAGCGCAGGTGTCGGGACTCGGGCGACAAGCGCTTGATGAACGCGTATTCGCGTTCGCGATCCTCGGCGGCCAGGGCACGGACCAAGACGTGGCGGCCATCCCTGAGCGACTCGATCCAGTATTCACCTTGGTGCGCGGCATAGGCCGGCGCCGCGCGGTCATTGTGGTCTTTGACAGTGAGCATGAGATGAGCCTCCATCGGGGCTGAACGAGCAACGCGCAGGAGAGTGCGCTGAGTCTGTTCTACACCGATGTCAGCCCCGGAAGCTGATCTGGATCAGATTCCGACGCGCGGCCACTGTTTTACCGGACGGTGGCGCTCCTGGCGCCGCGACAGGCTCAGCCCTTAGACGGCTCGCGGGTGCTGCGTTGCGATGCGGGGCGCGGTTGCCCGTCGGGAATCGACAATGTTGCGCGCAGGCCGCCCTCAGCGCGGTTGACCAAAGTGATCCGCCCGCCCAACTGCGTGGCGATGGTGTTGACGATGGTCAGTCCCAGCCCCGCACCGTGGGCATTGCCGCGACTGTAGAAGCGCTCGAACAAGCGTGCCCGGTCCGTTTCATCAATGCCCGGCCCCTGATCTTCGACGCTCAAGTGATAAAACCCCTCGGACTGGCTGAGCAGCACGGTGATCACGCCGTGTTCGGGGGAGAAGTTCGCAGCATTGGTGATCAGGTTGTTCAGGGCAATGTCGATCGTGCCGGGGCTGGCCATGATGTTGAACGGCTGGGCGCTGTCTTCGAAGGCCAATTCCAGGTGCTTGCTCAGCAACCATGGCGTCAGCTGCACCAAGCTGTTGCGCACGGTTTCGCTGAGGTCGATGGGTTGCAGCGGCGGCGGATTGGGTTTCGGTTCCAGGCGCGCCATGGTCAGCAACTGGTTGACCAGGCGACTGGTGCGGTCGACCCCGGCGATCAGAAACGCCAGCGACTCGCGGCGCTCCTGTTCGGTGCCGGCCTCCTGCAGGTTCTGCGCATGCACGCGCAGCACCGCCAGCGGCGTACGCATCTCGTGGGCGGCGTCGGCGATAAAGCGCCGTTCACGGCCGAGCACTTCCTGGATCTGCGCGAGCATGCGGTTGAGCGCTGCCTGCATCGGTTCCAGCTCACTGGGCAGCGGCGCCAGTTGCAACGGTTCCAGCGAACCGCTGTGACGGGCGCGCAAGGTCTCGGCCATGTTCGCCAAGGGCTTGAGGCCCCAGCCGATGGCCAGCCAGACCATCGCCGCGAGCAGCAGGCTGCCGACCACGTTCGGCCACAGCGTGTGGCGGACGATGCGGTCGACCAGATCGGCGCGCACATCGTCACGCTCACCGACCCAGATGCGCAGGCCGTTCTGTTTGTCTTCAAGGAGAAAGGCGCGCCAGTGCCGATTGTTCAGATCCACCACATCGCTGAAGCCGGGCTGTGTTGGCGGCGCCTTGAAGGACGGTGCGCTGGCGGTGTGCACCAACACATCACCGGCAGGATTCCACACCTGAAAGGCGATTTTGCGTTCGTAAGGATGACCCTCGCCGCGCGGCACCGCTTCGCCCAGCGCCGAGTTGAACGCCTGGTAAAGCTCTGCGTGCTGTTTGCTGGCCAGGGGCATGCGCATCACCCCTTGCAACAAGCGCGCGTTCTGCGCCAATTGTGCGTCGTAGACTTCGGCGATTTCGTGGTTGCTGTCGTGCAGGTTGAAGGTGCTGAGCACCGCGAGCCCGGCCAGCAACAAGCCGATAATCAGGGTCAGCGTGCGACGGCGGATCGAGGTCATCGACGCTCCTCCACCAGATAACCCACGCCGCGAATGGTGCGGATCAGGTCGGTGGAAAACTTCTTGCGCAAGTGATGGATGTGCACTTCGAGGGTGTTGCTTTCGGCTTCTTCATTCCAGCCGTAAAGCAGCTGCATCAGTTGATCGCGGGTCATGACCCGGCCCGGCGGTGACAGCAGTTCGTGCAGCAACTGATATTCCTTCGGCGTCAGGGCCACAGGCTGGCCCTGATAGCTGACTTGCTGGGTGCCGGGGTTGAGGCTGATGCCGGCATGCTCGATCAACGCCTGGGCGCGCCCGGCACTGCGGCGCAACAAGGCGCGCAAGCGTGCCTTGAGCTCATCCAGGTCGAACGGTTTGATCAGGTAGTCGTCGGCCCCGGCGTCGAGCCCGGCGATACGATCTTCGGTGGCGTCGCGCGCGGTCAGAATCAGCACCGGCAGATTCGAACCGCTGTCGCGCAGGCGGCGCAGCACTTGCAGGCCGTCCATGCGCGGCAGACCGAGATCGAGCACGGCGACATCGAAGGTTTCACTGAGCAGCGCATGCAACGCACTGCTGCCGTCCTTGAGCCAGTCGACGGTGTAACCCTCGCGGCCCAGCGCCTGATGAATGCCTTCACCCAGCGCGACGTCATCCTCAACCAGTAATAAACGCACGCGGACTCCTGTCAGTCGAGTTTCTTGTTCACGTCCACCAGCAGCGCGGCGATGTCTTTGCGGCGCCCGGCATCGGCACTTTCGCGGCCCGGGCGCGGCGCGGCTTGCTGGGCTTTGAGCAGCGCAGCTTTGGCTTCAGCGTAGCGCTTCTGACGGTAGAGGTGATCGCCCCAGAAGTACAGGCTGTCGATGCCGTTAGGGTTGAGTTGCAAGGCTTGTTTGAGCAGTTGCTCGGCCTTGTCGCTGTCGCCGAAACCGATGGGCCAGCCGGGCACGCGGTCATACAGCGCGGCGAGGCTGGTGTAGGCCGAGCCTTGCAGGGCTTTGGGGTCGAGGGTCAGGGATTTTTCCAGATCGGCCTTGGCATCCTTGGCTTTGCCCAAGGCACCGAGGCCGCCCTCGGCACCGGCCCAACTGCTGGTGACGATGCCTTTCCAGATCCACGCTTCGGCCACCGCCGGGCGTTGCGTGGTGAACGTGTTGGCCTCGCTGGCCAATTGTTCGAATGCGGCGGCACGCTGTTTTTCCGCCACTTCATATTGGATGTGCGCCCAACTCTGCTGGATGCCCTCAAGACGTTTCTGGTCTGCCGGTTCCAACGCCCAGACGCTTTGACTCAGGGCGGCGAGCAACAGGCATGCGGATAGTTTTTTCATGGTTTTGGCGACTCGTTGTCAGGTTTTTCACTGAGGCGACGGATCAGCGGCAACTGCTTGCGCAGGCCTCGATCCACCAGATGCGGGAGCAGATTGTTCAGGCGGACGAAGAAGCGTTCCGGCCAGCCCAGGTAGAGGTCGCGACGATCACCGGCAATCGCATGGATCACCGCCGAGGCCACGGTTTGCGGATCGTCGACGTTGGCCTTGAGCGCGTCGTTCAACGCTTGTGCGGCGGCGCTGTTCATCGAGGTGCGCGTGGCGCGTGGCGCGACGTACAGCACGCTGACGCGGGTGTCGGCGAGCTCCCGGCGCAGCGCTTCGGAAAACCCGCGCAAAGCGAATTTGCTCGCGCAGTAACTGGCGTAACCGGGGTAGCCGATCGAGCCGTAGGTCGAACCGACGTTGACCACCATCGCGCTGTCGGCCTGCTTGAGCAGCGGCAACAGCAGTTTGGTCAGGCACATCGGCGCACTGATATTCACCGCCAGCATCGCGTTGATGTCGCTGTCATCCAGCTGTTCGAGCATGGCGAAGTGATTGACCCCGGCGGCATTGATCAGCAGGTTGACGCCACCGATGGCTTCGGCGGCGACCAGCACTTTGCGCCGGTCACTGAGAAAGGTCAGGTCGGCGGCGACCCAGCACAACGACTCGGGGTAGCGTTTGAGCAGCGGCAGCAGTGCCTCTTGATGCCGCGCCACCGCGAGCACGTGGGCACCGGCGGCGCACAAGGTTTCGGCGATGGCCAGGCCAATGCCGCCACTGGCACCGGTCAACACCACCCGCGCATCACGCAGCTGCATGTTGAGCCTCCGCGTCACGCGGCAAGCCACGGAACATGTCGGTGTACAGGCGATAGACGACTTTCGAGGCATGGATCACGGCGGCTTGATCGGCAGGATCTTCCAGCTGATTCATCAGTCGCCGATAGGTCTGCATGTGCTCGATATCGAGCGAACCGTGGGAGCTCAGGTAACTGAACGCCGTTTCCGGCAAGGCCAAACGCTCGCGAATGCTGCCCGCCGCGTGGGTGGCCAGGGCGATGCTGGTGCCTTCGAGCACATTGACCATCCCGAACAGACCCACCGGATTGCCACGGGCGATCAGGTCGTAAAGAAAGCTGACCATCAACTCGATCGACAACGACGGTTGACCATCGCGCACCGCATCGCGATCGCCGCCACACGCGGCGATGTCGTTGAGCACCCAGTGCTCGTGGCCGTATTCGTCTTCGATGTACTCGGCCACCGCTTTGCGCAGCCATTCCAGGCGCGTCGGCAGGCGTGCACCGCAAGCCATCATCAGCGGCACGGTGTGGCGCACGTGGTAGTACGCTTGCGCGAGAAATGCCCGATAGCTGTCGAGGCTGACCGTGCCTTGCAGGGCATCGACGATGATCGGCAGGTTGAACAGTGCGTGGCGTTCCTGTTGCGTGGCTTCTTGCAGGGTGTCAAAAAAACTCATGATGCGGACTCCTCGGAAACAGCGGATTCGGTCAATTGGTTGTGGTACTGCGCGACGATGGCGTCGCGACGCGGGCGGCCGTTGGCGGTGAGCAAGCCATTGGCGGCAGTGAAGGGGTGCGGCAGGCGCGTCCACTGATGCACCTGGGCGTAATCGGGCAAAGTCTCGTTGGCTTCGGCGACGGCAGCGGCCAGTTCGGCGTCGGTGCAGTCCGGGCGATGCGGCCAGAGCAGGGCGTGATTGCGCGGCAAGGCCTCGCCGTAAACGAAGGCCTGGGCGATGTGGCGGCGCTGGGTCAGCTCGGACTCGACCCATTCCGGGTTGACGTTGCGCCCGAAACTGGTGACGAACTGGTGCTTCTTGCGGCCCTTGAGATGGAGAAAACCTTCCGGGTCGAACTCGCCCAAATCGCCGCTCGGCCACCATTCCTCGGCGTACGGCGCGTCGCCCAGATAACCGAGCAGCGTCGAGCCCTTGATCAGTACTTCGCCGTCCTCGGCCAGCCGCACTTCAACATGCGGCAGCGGTCGGCCGACGCTGCCGGGGCGGCGTGCGCCGGGGCGATTGAGGCACACCACCGAGGCGCATTCGGACAGGCCGTAACCTTCATAAACCGGCAGCCCGACTCGTTGCGCGCGATGCAGCAGATCCTCCGAGACCCGCGCACCGCCGACAGCGGCAAAGCGCAGGGTTTGCGGGTCGAAGGCTTTTTGTTCGGCGGCGCTGACCAGCAACAGCAGCAACTGCGGCACCAGGATCAGACTCTCTGGCGCACGGCTGGCCAGATAACCGAGCAAGCGCGGAATCTCGACGCCACTGGCGCCTTGAATGCCGAGGGTTTTCTGGCTCGGCAAACTCAACATGGCGCCGGCATACAGCGCGGCGTAACAGCCGAGGTTCTCCAGCAGGATCGCCAACGGCAACAGCGCCAAGTGATGCTGCGGGCCGGTGGCTTCGCTGGCCTGATCCAGCTCCCGTGCCACGCGCAGCAGGCTGTCGGCGCTCAGGCACACACCTTTCGGCGTGCCGGTGGTGCCGGACGTGAAGGTCAGTTTCGCGGTACCGGCCGGCATACGATTCGGGCCACTGAACGAACGGCACCAGAACTCGCCACGTTGTTCATAGCCGGCCGCGAGCAGTTCTGCGTCCAATTCTGGCTCGGCGATCACCCGTTCGGCCTGGCTCTGTTGCAGACAATGAGCACGTTGTGCCGCACTGAAAAACGGCGGCAGCGTCACGCAAGTCAGGCCTTCGAACAGCACAGCCAGATCCCAGAGCATCGCGTCGACGCCGTTGTCCAACGCCAGCGCAATCACCTGCGCCTGCTCGTCGCGCAAACGCTTCTGGCGATACAACACCTCGGCGTACAGCGTGGCGTAATCGAGTTTCAGCGTGTCGCCCCACAGGGCCGTCGCGTGGTCATTGCGCCGGGCATGGTCGCGCAGGGTTTCCTGGAAGCGTTGAAGTTCAAGCGACATGACAGGCTCCTTCAATCGAACCCGGTAATCCCAGGCGGGCAAACAGGCCGATATTGCGCAAATGGACGAACCCGGCGCGGATGTTGCCGACGTGCACCCAAGGTTTACTTTCGTAATAACTGCCCCAGTGTTGACGCTCGTCACCCAATCGTTCCGGGTCAGCGGCGCACAATGTCACTGGCTTCAAACCCAGGCGATGGAAGCTGTTGACCAGGCCGATGTTGCCGGTGAACGTCACCCATTCCAGGCCGCCCATGGCCAGCAGATAGGTGATGGCGATGATGCTCAGGCGCGCGCTGCCGGTGTCGCTGGCGGCGAGATTGCCGACTTCGACGATGGCGCTGCGCTCGACCGCACGATCCGCCGCCGCGCTGATCAACGGCTCGATCGGCTCATCCAGATAGCGCTCAAGGAACAGTGATTCCAGATGCGCGCGACGCACCCCGGCCACGGCGCACAACTCGCCGTTACCGTTGTGCATGCCGAACAGCTCGGGCATGAAGTGACGGATGTCGGCGCCATGGGCCTTGCGAAAACGTTGCTGGATAAAGGCTTCGAACGTCTCTCGCAGGGCATCGTCGGGCAGCGCGCCGGTCAGTGTCATCTGCGGTGTTTCGGCTTGACCGAAGCGCAGGGGCAGGACGATGTTCCAGTCAAAATCGGGCATGGGCAGAACGCCTCCCTCAATAGGTTTGAGGCGAGTATCGGAGGCATTTCTTAACGAAGTCTGAAGGTGAAAAAAGGTTAACGTGAGGGTCTGTCTTCAGACTCTCTTAAGACTGGGCGGGCAGGGTAACGCCGTCGGTTCGCCCAACAACCGGAGCGAGGCGGTCGAACGAATCGGCCGTCACTCACGACAATCACGAGGCGCAGCTTATGACCCGCGACACCGCCGTAACCCGTTATGGAAAACTCTCAATCACCCTGCACTGGCTGATGCTGGCGCTGTTTGTCGGCGTCTACGCCTGCGTCGAAATCAAGGGCTACCTGCCCAAGGGCAGCGAAGCGCGCGGCTTGCTGATGGGCTTCCACGGCCTGTTCGGCGCGAGCATCTTCGCCCTCGTCTGGATCCGCCTGCTCGGCCGTCTCACGCCACGCCCGCCGATCACTCCAAAACCACCCGCGTGGCAGACCGGCATCGCGCACCTGACACACCTGGCACTGTACGGCCTGATGATCGCCACACCGATCCTCGCCTGGCTGATGCTCGCCGCCGCCGACAAACCGTTCCCGTACTTCGGCTTCCACGTCCCGGCACCCGTGGCCATCGACCCGGACTTCGCCAAGCAACTGAAGTACTGGCATGAACTGATTGGCAGCACCGGCTACTGGCTGATCGGGCTGCACGCGCTGGCGGGGTTGTTCCACCATTATTGGGTGCGGGATAACACCCTCGTGCGGATGCTGCCGGGCCGCACCGAATAACCCTGATCCACTACAACCCCTGTGGGAGCGAGCCTGCTCGCGAAAGCGGTGTGTCAGCCTACGATGATTTTGGCTGACATGGCCCCTTCGCGAGCAGGCTCGCTCCCACAGTTTTTTGTGGTGTCTGGCAGAGCGGGGCAGTTGCCGGAACCGCACTTCGCGTCCAATCTATGACCTGCCGACAAGGAGCGTCCGCCGACCCTCCGTCGTGACCACAGGGAGCTTGCAGCATGAGCGAAGACAACAAGGTAAAAGGCCCGGCGTCATACTTTCCCTCCATCGAGAAAAAATACGGCCAGCCCATCGATCACTGGCTGAACCTGCTCGCCGGCATCAGCGACAAGAAACACATGGAACTGGTGGCATGGCTCAAGGAAGAACACGGCATGGGACACGGTCATGCCAACGCCTTGGTCGCGCATCATCTGGCGGGTAAAAAGTGAGGGCAGGGCAGCGATGAATTTCTCCCACCGGCCAGTGACGGCCGACGACGTCAACACCCTCTGCAGCTTTCCCCAGGGCGAACAAGAGCTGTTCTTCATGTTCCCGAAAGCCAACTTCCCGCTGACGGAAGAGCAGATGCACAGCGCAATCAGCCAGCGCTTCGATTCCACGGCTTTTCTGGCCAACGGCGAGTTCGTCGGCTTCGCCAACTTCTACCGCGCTGAGCACGACGGCATCTGCTGCATCGGCAACGTCATCGTCGCGCCCTACGCCCGTGGCCAGGGTGTTGCGCGATACATCGTCGAGACCATGACCGCGCTGGGCTTCGAAAAATACCAGGCCAAGGAAGTGCAACTGTCTTGCTTCAATGAAAACACCGCAGGCCTGCTGCTCTACCCAAAACTCGGCTTCGTGCCGTTCTCCATCGAAGAACGCCCGGCACCGGGTGGCAAACGTTCAGCGCTGATCAACATGACGCGCAGCAGAGGCGCAGCGCATGCCACTCACCTTCCATAAGATGCACGCCAACGGCGATGACTTCGTCGTGATCGACTCACGCAACATCAGCAACCCCGTCACCAGCCAACTCGCCCGGCGCCTGGGCGATCGTCATCGCGGCATCGGTTTCAACCAACTCGCCGTGGTCCTCGATTGCGCAGACGCCGATGCGCGCGTGGAGTTCTGGAACGCCGATGGCTCGCCGCTCGACGTGTGCGGCAGCGCCACCCGTGGCGTGGCGGACAGGTTGATGCGCGAAGCCAGCCGGACATCGATCACCCTGCGCACCAACCGTGGCTTGCTCACCTGCGAACGCACGCCCAGCGGATTGATCGCCGTCGACATGGGCGAACCGTTGTTCGACTGGCAAGACATCCCTCTGGCGCAAGAACACGAAACGCTTTTTCTACCGCTCGCCGGCGCTCCAACCGCGTGCAACATGGGCAATCCGCACTGCACCTATTTCGTCGATGACCTCAGCTCCGTCGATATCGCCGCCCTCGGCCCAAGCCTCGAAACCCATCCGTTGTTTCCGCACAAAACCAACGTCCACTTCGTGCAAATCATCGACCGCCAACACATCCGCCTGCGCATCTGGGAGCGCAACGGCGCCATCCCGCTCGGCTCCGGCTCATGCTCATGTGGCGCGGCCGTCAACGGCATCCGCCGAGGCCTGCTCGACCACACCGTCAATGTCGAATGCGACGGCGGCCCCGTCACCGTCCACTGGAATGGCTCAGGCTCCGTAACCCTGAGCGGCCCGGTAGAACCCACTTTCTCCGGCACAATCCCCGACACCCAACTCGACCTCAAGTGAACACAATCTCCCTGTAGGAGTGAGCCTGCTCGCGATAACGCCAGCCCAGCCACCGCAAAATCCCAACCCAACCACAAACCCCTGTGGGAGCTAGCCTGCTAGCGAAGACGCCAGCCCAGTCACCACCAATCCCAACCCAACCACATAACCCTGTGGGAGCTAGCCTGCTAGCGAAGTCGCCCACCCAATCACCCCATCAATCACTGACCGAAATAAACAGTAAAAACCACCACTGTTTAAACGAAGCCTCAAGTAACCACCGAAACCCTACAACGCCTTGCGCCGTTACCTACGACTAAGCCAGAATCCGCCGGCTTGTGCGTCTAGGTCGCGGGTTCTATCGTCTGTCGGTCGCTGAAAAACAGTGATCGGGTTTGGTAGCCCGCCATAACTAGTCGCATCGCGAACCGTTTGCAGACCTCATCAGGTCTCTGCTCAATGGTGGCCATGCGCAGGACACCTTCGGGTGTGCCGGGTCCTAGTTACCGGTCTACCAACCCGCGTATGGCCGCCACCTTCGTTTGGTAGCGAATGTGAAGGCTCCTTATTATTAACTAGGAGTTTCACCATGATCAAACCAACACCCAACCCACCAGAAACCGACCCCACATCCCCCTACGAATCCCCCGATTCCAAGCGATTCCACGAAGCCGCCGAACGCGCCCTTGATCACTACCTCAAACCCGCCAGCCAAATCATGGCCAGCACCCAACAACCCGAACGCATGTACCTCGCCAACCCGAAGTACAACAGCGAATCCCTGCTCGCCAACGCCAGCGAAACCCTCGGCTCCGCCAGCGAAATGCTCCTCAACTTCGCCGCCATGCTCGACACCCCGCACCGCAAAACCGCACTGGGCATCGCCCAAGTCGTGATGCTCGGCGAAATCGCCGTCAACCAAGCGCTGGATAACGTCGAAATCGCCAGCTAACCCCACCCCGACGAGGGGAAACCCTCGTCGAACCCAGCTGTCACAACCCGGCTGGCACACGGCCACGGCTTGCGCCCCCCAGCCACGGCTGTCACCCTTCGGGCCGTTCTCAAGGATTAGAACCAGGAATCACGGATGAGTGGCTACGTACCCAACCCCCCGAAAAACTACCGCTACGAAGAAGCCAAACCCGTCGATATTCACGCCCAGCGTTGGGCGGAGTATGAGAAGCATGGGAAAGAGCCTGCGCGCGAACCTGAGAAAATCGGGATCGCGTTGAGGATTGGGGTTTTCTTTGATGGCACTGGGAATAATGCGAATAACACGGCGGCGGGATTGCTGTGTGGGGCGCAGCATCCGATAGCGCCTCAGGATATCCCTGCTAGTTGCCAGCCTTATATGAGTGATCCCGACAGCAGCTATGGCGCGGGACTCACCAATGTCAAAAAGCTGAGTGAGCTCTATGACGCCCCAGAGGGGGCAGAAGGTGAAGGGCTCCGAAAGCAAGCTTTCCGTATGATTTATGTCGATGGAATTGGCACCAGCGCTGGTAAGAAAGACAGCTCCCTCGGAGGTGGCACCGGACGAGGTGATACTGGAGTTGCAGGTAGAGTTCAGTCTTCGTTTGCATCGATTAAATTGCGTATCAAAGAGCTCTTGGACGATAACCCAGGTAGTGAGGTGACTTCGCTGACCTTCGACACATTTGGATTCAGCCGTGGTGCAGCTGCCGCTCGACACTTTTCCAATGAGGTGGTGCGGGGCAAGCAAGGCCCCTTAGGTGAAGTCCTGCGAAGCAATTCTGAAGCGTTCAGCAAGACCTTCAATGAGCAATACAATGGCGACATCAGAATGGGCTTTATCGGGCTATTCGATACAGTTCCGTCGATTGCTGGTTGGTCCAATTTCGGCAACGTGAAAAGTCCTGTTGCAACGGGCATCAAACTTTACCTGGACCGGCGTTTTTTTACCGACGTCGTTCACTTGGTCGCGCGGGATGAATGCCGAGGTAACTTCGCTCTGAGCCGTGTAAAGCCCGCTCATCTGGAGATTACGTTGCCAGGTGTTCACTCTGATATCGGAGGTAGTTACCTCGATGAAGCGGAGGAGTGCGTGCTTGTCAGTCCTATGCAAGCACTAGAAGTCCCTCTCCAAACTGATGTGCTCACGACTTCGATTTACCGCGACGCGGTGATTGTAAGAAATCAGTGGATAGCGAATGGCTGGCCTTCTGAGATGCTGGAAATCGTAACGCCGCCTGCGCTTCAAATGCCGAACAGTCCGCAAGATCGGATGAGCCCGCGTGTCAAACACGTCTACGCTGCTGTACAGCTCAAGCGTCCGGTTAGTGGCCTGTTGTCGAGAGTTTATCTGCGGGTGATGCACAAACTGGCGAAAGATAAAGGCGTTCGTTTCAACGATATTTCAGACACGCCTGATCTGGCACTGCCATCAGAACTTCAGGCTATGTGTGATCGATTTGTCGCCGGTGACTACAGCATTACGCTAGACGAGGAGCGAATGCTCAAACTCAAGTACATTCACACTTCCGCAAACTGGAACCATCCACTGGGCAGGAGAGATGGAAGCGGTGTGAGAGCGGTGTACATCAACGCCCCCACGCCTGACGGCATACGCGTACAACATCCTCACGTACCTGATTGGACGCTTTTTTGATGAAATTTCTTGTAAGTCTGCTTTGTGCAACCCTCATGACCGGCTGTCACGCCGATCCGCTGTCCACAAAAAATGATCCTAGGTCTCCATGGTGGGAGCTCGCGTTCACCGAGCCTCATTACATGAAGGTTTGGGTCGAGGACACCGCAGTAGAAGACATCAAGGGAGAGACCTTCTTGCGCACTGGCGGAGGATCCGCCTCAGGCGGTCAACCGGAAGACGGCACTGACTCTGCCCGTGGTTGGCACGGCGTGGGAAGTACAGGAAAAGCGGTTGTTGGTGCTGATCTTCCCAAACGTATCTATGTCCGCTGGCAATCCATTGTTGAACCGCAAACGTATAAGGTATGGGTGGACATTCCAGAGCAAGCCAGACAACTCATGCTTGAGTCCGTCAACCAGCGCTGCGCAAAAACACCTGAACAAGAGGGGCGTTATAACGCATCTATCTACTTGGGCCTGGCTCCCGGTGGTGTCGTGCAAGTCTGGGTCAGGGACTCATGCCACCATCCTGTCAAAGTCGCCAGAGCACAAGCGGAGATCGAACCGCTAGGGCCTAGTCAAGGCAAGAACCAAGGGCGCTATGCGTATCCCGTCAGCGAAAAGTCCAAGCGGTATATCGAGAAATTCGGCATCCCTTACGGGAGTTGGTAACCCGTCCGCCAATGAAGCAAATCATATTAATGTTGAGTAGTTTTCTGGTAGCTGGATGCCAAGCTACCGACCCACTTTCAGCCGAGAACGACCCGCGATCCGATTGGTGGGGACTAGCCTTCACTGAACCGGCTTACATGAAGGTTTGGGTAGAAGACAGCACAGTTCTGGATATCAAAAACAGGACGTTTTTCAAGGCGGGCGGGAGAACCGCTGCCGGAGGTGAACCAGAAGATGGCACAGAGTCTGCCCGAGGTTGGGGTACTGTCAGTGGTTCCGGTATGCCGGTAATCGGTGCCGATCTTCCCAAACTCATCTTCGTCCGTTGGCAGTCCATATCAGAGCAGAAGACCTACAAGGGATTCATCGGAATCCCAGAATCAGCCAGGCAATTGATGGTGGACTCAACGCACCAACGTTGCCCGGAAACACCCGAAAGGGCCGCTCGATACATGGCGTCGCTGTACGTGGGGCTGGCCCCAGGTGGCGTATTACAAGCTTGGGTCAGAGACTCATGCCATCGCACGATCCAAGTCGCTCATTCTCAAGGTGAACTTGAACCACTAGGCCCAGAGCAGGGGAAGCACGGTGGGCGTTATGCCTATCCAGTGAGTGAAAAGGCTAAGCACTATATCGATAGATACGGGATTCCGTATGACAGTTGGTAATGCGAAAAAGGGGACGTCAGTTTTTGATGGTGAGCTGTCCCCGAGCCTTCACGATATTTGCCTTATTGTCTGGTCGTATTTGTCTTGTAAGTGCGATTCTTTAAATGCGCCTTTTATTGCTTGGCGAAGGAAGACCTCCAGGTCCTTTTGTGTTAATACAATTACGATGCCGGACTTGTTTCGGTTTACGATGTTTGATATGTGGCGATAATAGTTCGCCCTGATTTCCTCTCCTCTAAATGCGATAATTCCGAATCTTCCGAACGTGTCGTTTAGGTAGTAGTTTAATTGATGGAAGTCGTCTGCCTTCAAAGTGTCGTAGTTTTTGCACTCCCAAACTATCTGCGTAGATCCGTATTTGTTTCTAATGACTTCCCAGAACCCATCAGGAGCACGATTTGACGCTACCCAATCCCTTATTATCGTACCTTCTATGTCTCTCTCGCGAGGTTGAACGTTTGTGAGTGATCGAAAAAAGCAAAGTTTAATAATGTTTCCAACAATCTCCTCAAACTCCTTTGCACCCGAATGACCTTTCGGGAGGGTCCTGAGGTTTTCGAGTGTTTCCTGAAGTGCTCCCTTGTATTCGTCCCGATTAAATGCATCGGGCAAATCCTCAAGGATTCCCTCATTCTTCAGTTGGGTTTCGTCTTTTAGGTCTTTGAGTAGTAAGGGTTGAAGGTTTAGTGCTTCGTGATACGTTGGATGAATAAAGAACGTAGAACTGTTGTCGAAAGAAGGTTTGGCGTTAGAATCCTTCCCTGATTCTTTGTACTCAACCTCTTTTTTTCTTCTGATTCCCAAAAAACCGATGCCATATAGCACCTCAACAAAGCGAAAAGGAGTTGTATGATCGTAAAACCATGCATTGCAGTATTTGTTGATTGATTCCGTTACAAGCAATTTTTGTATAAAGTCTTCAATCGCCACAAGAGTGTATTCATTACCTAGTCCAAAGAAATACTCTAATATAAGACTGATGTTTGGGAAGTTTTCTGCGTATTCGTCTCCAAGGTCTTTTAAACGACTAGTGCTATATCGCTTAGATGCAACAGCCATGTCGGCATCTTTAACGGTAAGATTCCCATGATTAATAGCTGAGTCGATGGCGTAGCTAGTCAGCATCAGAATGTCACGAGGGCGATTTTGACATAAGCTCATGACGGATGAAGAGCTTGTTTTTAAACCCTCAGGATCAAAAAAACACTCCCAAGCCTCCCCGCCCAGTTTTGGTTTAGTAGTAAATGGTTTCACAAGTCGGCGCTCAACAAGCTCAGTCAGCTTCTCAGAGGACCAATCTAAAAAAACCACCGACGTTTCGAGGCGAGAAAATTCGTTATCAAGAGAACGTATGCGATCATATATATTCTCTCTGATGAAAACATAGGGTTTTACGTGTTTGGTAGAGGCGATTAATCGAACTGTTGCGTGCATTAATGCCATCAAGCATATAATTGCACTGTTCGAGCCATCCCATGATTCATCCAGTCGATCTATTAGTAGTACGTAGTTTAGCGGGGTTGTAGTGGATATTTGATTGATTTCTGAAATTAGGTTTTTGCTTCTGCTGATTTGTCTTAACCATAATTTATCATTGTCTTTAGTGTAAGCGTCGAATATCTCCTCGGTGAGATTCAGTACGCGCTGATCAAAGTCACAGTCCTCAATTAGGCTTCTTTCTCGCCTTATAGTGTCAGAGGTCTTCTCAAAGTTCATGCTGCCCTCTGCCACCCAAGTCTTGATAACTTCGTCGATCAGGGCCCTCTCCATTGAGTGCATTAGTGACTTAAATGGGCGTTGTCTAGTGTCAAGAAATTGTTCATGGTCTAACGGTAGTGTGAGTAAGTCGAATATTTGGGGGACAATATTGATTGTCCGAGCGAAACGGCGTTCGACTTCAAAGGTGATTGCAGTTTTACCGGCGCCCCTGCGCCCGACAAAAAAACAATTCGAGCTATCATGGTTTAATGCGGAGAGCGTCGCAGGTGTAGTGACAAATAACTCATGGTCATTGCGGATAATATCGTATTCAGCGAATGCTTGGCCGAGTTTAATACGCTGCAATGCGTCCTTAGGAAGCTGAATTTTCGCCATCACTGATACCCTCCTTGTGCTCACGAATGCATTGTTGCTATTAAGGAGCCATCACAAGGCTAGCTTCGATTCTGCAGGCGTCAAATGAACCACTAAAACTCAAACTTCTTATTTGATGTATTTTTTAGCTGAATTTGGCTTGCTCAAACCACTTTTTAACCCTGCCACTATTTTCATTTGGAGTTTGAACCTTCCGGGATGTTGAAAGCGGTAGTAGCCAACACCTCCCCATTAACCATCACCCGAACCCCATGCCGCCCCACAAAATGCTTCCGCGTCGTAAAATCCTTAATCACCTGCCGCCTCCCCACAACCACACTCCCAAACCCCACCAAAACCACCGTCTTCAACTTAAAAACCTTCCCCGAAACCCCACCATTCGCCTTCACATAGTCAATCGCATAATCAATCACCAACCGCTGCTCATGCGCCACCGTCGACTTCACCACAAACGACAACGTAATCGCTTCCCCCAACCTAACCACCGCCGGCTCAACCCGCACATCCAACAACTCAACCTCAGCCTTCGCCCCGGCACCAATCACCGTCAGCGCCCTTAAATCCCCCTGCTTAATCAAACTCCGCAACGCATGCTTGGCAATCCAGGCCGTGTGCTTGTTCTCCAGCGACCAACCTTCAATCGTGTCCAACACCCACCCCGGATGCACCTTCGTCACATCATTCAAATGGTTTGCCACGGATTTGCGCACGTACAAACTCTCATCCGCCTTCAACCGATCGAGTATCCCGGCGGCCAACTGCGGATCCGCCTGCACCGCGTCCAACCGAAACGACCAGGGCAGGCGAGGGCGGGTGCCTTCGCTGGCGAGTCGTCGAACGTGGTGGTTTTCGTCTCGGGTCCAGTCGTGCATCAATTCCAGCGAGCGCTCAAGGTCGCTGCGCAAAAAGTGGCGGATTGCGAATTCGGAGGAGCCGAAGGTGGTGAAGTACTTCAGGGCGTCCATCGAGGTGTCGAACGCGTGCCCGCCGTAGCTCGCGACGTAGTGCGGCAAACACATGCTGACGAATCCGCTGTTCAGCCTTGGCGCGAGTTCGAAAAGCACTTCCAGGGAATCTTGGTAATCCAGCGGCAACACGGCGTGCAGGCTTTCGCTGACACGCGCCATACGTTGCATCACTGATAATTCTGCGAGTCCGTCCTGGGCATGTTTGAGAAACGCCTTGGCCTTGAACGCCGGGTACACGGCGCTCATTTCGCTGGCGATGTGCTGCAAGCGCTCGGCGTTGAAGATTTCCTTTAATGCCGGGGCGGCGGTGTCGGGGGTGCTCATGGTCAGGTCATCGGGGTGCTGACGAACGCTTCGAGGGTTTCAGCGTAGGCGGTGTATTGGGCCATATGGGGGTAGCGGCGGGTGTCGATCTGGTCGGGGACGACGAGGCCGGTGAAGCTCCAGGCGACGGCGAGGCTGATGCCGGCCTGGGTGAGGGTGCCGTCGGTGGGCAGGCCGTTTTTTTCCAGTTCTTGCTCGAGGGCGATGAACGCGGCGGCGAGTTGGCCTTCGACGCGTTCGACCCACGGCTGGTATTGGATGTCGGCCGGGCGCAGGTTGCGTTCGTAATAGAGCTGCACGGCTTTTTCGCAGGCGGCGAGGCTCAGGCCGATCAGGCGCAGGGCGTGGGCGCGTTGTTTCAGATCGGTCGGCAGCAGGCTTTTGCCGGAACTGGCTTCGAGGTAATCGAGGATGAGGGTCGAGTCCATCAGGACCACGCCGTCGTCGAGGATCAGTGTGGGGGCTTTGACCACCGGGTTGATCTGCTGGAATTGCTCGAAGTGGCGGAACACCGAGACCGACTCGTGTTCGAGGTCGATGCCAAGGCGTTTGGCCGAGATCGCCACGCGGCGCACGTAAGGGGAGTCCAGCATGCCGATCAGTTTCATGACGCGTTCCTTCAAGTCAAACCGGTGGGAAGGCATAACCTAGCTGACGTTGAGGCAATTGTCAGTCGTCGAAGCCGGGTTGTTCGTGAATCTCATCGACATTCAGTTCCAGCCGATACGCCACCGCCACAAACAACGCCTGACATAAACACAGCGTCGCACTCAGCGAACGAAAGGCGAGGGCGCTGCCTTCGTTGACCAGCAATACGCTGTGGGCGAGTTTCGCCAGCGGCGAGAGGTGGCTGTCGGTGAGGATCAGGGTGTTGGCCTGCTGTTGTCGGGCGAAGCGCAGGCAATGTTGGGTTTCCTTGGCGTAGGGCACGAAGCTGATGGCGATGACCAGGTCGTTCGCGCGCACGCTGCGCATTTGCTCGCGATAACTGCCGCCTAGCCCGGACACCAGATGAATTCGTTTCTGAGTGTGTTGCAAGTTGTAAACGAGGTAGTCGGCGACGGCGAAGGAGCGGCGCACGCCGACGACATAAATGTTGTCTGCGTTGACGATCAGGTCGACGGCTTTTTCGAACGCGGCGTCGTCGAATTCGCGGCCCAGGCGTTCGATGCCGGAGCGCGTGGCGTCGATGCATTCGCGGGCGAGGTCGCCGGCGCTGGCTGGCTGCGACTGGTTGGCGATCATGCTGCGGATGCGTTGCTGGTAGTTTTGCACCGGCGAGGCTTTGTGCGTGTAGGCACTGCGGAACAGTGCCTGCATTTCGCTGAAGCCGCTAAAACCGAAGCGTTGCGAGAAGCGGACGATGGCGGACGGGTGGACCTCGCACTCGCGGGCGATGTCGCTGATGCGGTCGACCATGATCCGGTCGCTCTGCTGGCTGATGTAGCTGGCGATGCGTTTGAGCTGGCGCGGCAGGGCGTCGTATTCATCGGTGATCTGTTGCAGCAGGCGCTCGGCATTGATCGGGGGGCTGGCGAGTGAAACCTCGTCGGTGGCCGGCAGATCGGGGCGGGGCATAGGTCATCCTTCAGGCTGGTTGATCACACGGTGGGCCTGATAGTAGGGGGGCTTTTGCAGGTCTGCTTTGCTGAAACGATGCAGTGCGTGGTAAAAAATCGCGTCTGAACGCTGCGCGGTTAGCCGTTTGTCTTCTATATACAGCCGCTCGACTGAATTTCTTGCTATAAACGCACTCCGATGGCCGTGTAAACGCTGTGTCAGAGCAGTTTCCGGCCTTTGTCGGACAAATTCCCTGTATTTACAGTTGCTGAGGCCTCATTCGGGCCTTAGACTGCCGCCCCTCGTAAATTGAGTGCCGGGTGGCATTTGCAATAAACGATGCCTTTTCGCCGACCGCACGCGGTTCGCCGAAACGCTCCCTAATTCGCCTTAATGCACGTTTTTTTATAGAGATATCAATGACAAAGGACAAGTTGCTGGCCATGCCGGCAGATGACTACATGAATGCCGAGCAGCACGCTTTCTTCACTGAGCTGTTGCAGAACATGAAAGTCGAAACCCACGAGCGCATTGAGCAAAACCGTATCGCCATCGAAAGCCTGGACACCCCGGCTGACCCGGCGGACGCGGCTTCGGTTGAAGAAGAGCGCACTTGGCTGGTGAACGCGATCGATCGCGACCAGCGCATGCTGCCACAACTGGAACAAGCCCTTGAGCGCATCAAGGAAGACAGCTTTGGCTGGTGCGATGACAGCGGCGAGGCCATTGGCCTGAAGCGCCTGCTGATCAGCCCGACCACCAAATACTGCATCGAAGCTCAAGAGCGTCACGAGCAGATCGACAAGCACCAGCGTCAGGCCTGATTCTGTGAGGTGACCCTTTCGATAGGGGCGCCTTGAAAAGATCGCAGCCTTCGGCAGCTCCCACACGGGCGTTGCTGGAGGCTGCGATCTTTGTTTTTGCTCGTCTGCAACAATCCAGAGCCGTTCCATTGACCTGCTACAGACCCCACGACTAACGGACCATGGATAATGGCGTTGTAGTGGCGTTTAATGCAGTCACAACAATGAGAACAAGCGTGGGGTGTTGATATGACGAGAGATGGATCTCTGGTTGGGGCTTTGCCTGCACCAGTGCTTTTGCCGAAAAACCGCTGGATCGCACCGGCCCTGCAAAGCATCGCCCTGATGCTGTTGCTGGCCGGCATGTCCCTGGCCGGATGGTCGCTGTACATTGGCATGCCGCTGGCGGTGCTGATTGTCTGGCTACCGCGCCTGCGCTCTCGCGCCATCCCCGATACCCAGCCTGCCGACAGCGGCAGCGCAATGTCCGAACTGACCCGCGACCTTTCCTACACCACCAGCCATAACGCTTTGTCGGCGGCGGGCGTGGCGTTTTCGGTCAAGGAGCTGGCGAGCAAACTCGAATCGCAACTCGATGCGGCAGCGCAAATTGTCAGCAACGCCGAGGTGATGATCGCGACTGAACACGCCACTTCACAGCTCAGCCGTGCAGCGCTTGAGGCGGCCAGCCAGGCGCATCACAGCAGCGCAGCGGGGCGCACGGAACTGGTGGATTCGATCGCGCGTATGCATCAACTCAGTCAGCGCGCCAATGCCAGCCGTGAATTGATCGAAGCCTTGAGCCTGCGCAGCGACGACATTCAGCGCGTGACCCTGGTGATTCAGTCGATTGCCAGCCAGACCAATCTGCTCGCATTGAACGCGGCGATCGAAGCGGCGCGGGCCGGTGAGCATGGTCGTGGTTTCGCGGTGGTGGCGGACGAAGTGCGCGGGTTGGCGGCGCGTACGGCCTCGGCAACCGGTGAGGTCGGTGAGATGGTGGCTGACATTCAGCAGCGCACGGCGCAGGTCGTGGAGCAGATTCGTGAGCTGTCGAGTGATCTGCAGACCGGTGTCGAGCAGGTCGAACACACCGGTCAGCATCTGGAGAACATCGCGCGACTGGCCGCCGGGGTGGAAACCCAGGTCGGTGAAATCGCCCAAGGCGCGGAAACCAATCGCGAACAACTCGACAGCCTGTTCAAGGCTATCGAGCAGATGCGTAGCGACCTGGCGATCAGCGATCAACAGACTCGCCGTCTCGCTGCAGCCGCCGTGCAAATGGAAGGGCAGGCGGAAACCATCAGCGAGCGTCTGGCCGAAGTCGGGCTGGATGACTATCACCAGCGCATTTACGATCTGGCCCGCGAAGGCGCAAGCCAGATTGCTGCGCGATTCGAGGCGGATGTCGAGCAGGGGCGAATCAGCCTTGAAGACTTGTTCGACCGCCAGTATCAGCCGATCCCGAATACGCAGCCGGCGAAATTTCAGACCCGTTTCGACCGATACACCGATCAGGTGCTGCCGGCGATTCAGGAGCCCTTGTTGCCGCGTCACGAGGGGTTGGTGTTCGCCATTGCCTGTACGCAGCAGGGTTATGTGCCGACGCACAATCAGCTGTTCAGTCAGCCGTTGACTGGCGATGCTCAGGTCGATGCGGTGAACAACCGCACCAAGCGCAAGTTTGCCGACCGCACCGGTATTCGCTGCGGCAGCCATCAACAACCGGTGTTGTTGCAGACTTACACCCGCGACACCGGTGAGCTGATGCATGATCTGTCGGTGCCGATCATGATCAAGGGCCGGCACTGGGGTGGATTGCGTCTGGGCTATAAGCCGGAAAGTCCGCGCTGAGGGATTGTTACCTCCGGTGCAATGAATCTGTGCACGGAGCTTGCTGTTTCCGCCCGCAAGAAACCATTAACCTGCCCGCTTAGTTAGGGTGCTAATGATTTCGGGAGGGCTGCATGCAGTGCAGAGTTGATGTCGCCGTGATGATCGGCAGTGGCGTGCCTGCCGGATTGCGCGCAATGGGTCGGAGCGTCTGCTGGGTGGTGTTGCTCAATGGCGAGCGTCGCGGCACGGCGTTTGCCAGCCGCGACGAGGCCGAGGAGTGCAAGGCTGCGTGGCTTGCACAACTGCATGCCGAACCGAGTGACAGCCTGCACTGATCAGGACTACTTGCCACGGTGCAGGCGTACATTCAGTTCATCGACCATTACCGCTTCTTCACCATCGGCCCTTAACCATTCCTTGAGCAATTGCGCCTGTTGCGGTGACCAGAAGTCGGCGTCGATCAGTTTGGTGTTGGCGTCCAGTGGATGCGCCTCGATGAAATCGTCGATTGCGTTATCGTCTGAAGGCAACCCCAGTTGATCGAACAGGGTTTTCAGATCGTATGCTGGCAGTTCCATCGTGTACTCCTTCGGTGGGCACCGGTATGGCGCGGTCGTTCGCTCTCTTTATCTGAGGCAACCACTCGCCAGTAGTTCGATCTTTGACTCCAGTGAGCGGGCGAGGGCGCAGGCTTCGTTGTGATCTTCGCGGAAACCTCTTACACGGCCGGTCGATGTTTCCTTTATGTGGAAGAAGGCGTTGCCGGCCGGTACGACTTGAAAGCGTGGGCAATGGTCGTTCATATCAGTGGCACGCAGGATCAGCGGTGATTCGATCCGGGCGTCTGTGGTCATGGCAAAGTGAGTCCGAGTGCACATATGAAGTCCTTTTCATCAGTTGGCCGATGTTTACAGGCCGTTTCGGGTAGTCGGAATGAGCATCGCTGCTCTAGAATCGCCAGTACCTGTTGACGACAGGGCTTATCTAAAGCAATTTTTCGCCAGCGATATGTCGGAAAAGTGCTTTTTTTCGTGAGAATTTTCCCTAAAGTTCGTAGTCAGACAGCTCTTGCCAGCGGTGAGGATTTTTCCTTCAAGCTTTGGCGAAAAAGGGATGAGTTTCGCGAGTGACAATCCAGTAGTCTTACGGACCTCGCGCTGAATCAGCACTCTGCTCGATTCGGGTTTTTATTTGAGTCATCTGGTAGTTACATCGGCCTGGCTTTTTTTATGCCGTGCGCGTTTTCCGTGTGCGGTTTTTTCAGATGTGGGGATGTTTCTTTGGCAGTCAGTAATCTCGATATGCATGCTTTGTTCGTGTTGGGTGATTTGCGTGCAAAGCTGGTCAAGCTGTTCCAGTCGCGTTTTGTTTACATCACCGAACAGAACGCTGAAGGCATTTACGTGGCCGAGATCGACACCGAAAGCGCCTTGGTGGTCGATGACAAACCGGGGCTCAAGCTCAAGGTTGGCGATCATTTCAGTGCATCGGTCTTGCCCAGCCGCGAAGGCGGCAAGATGGATATCCGTTTTCGCGAAATCAAACTCACGGTGTATGGACTGGGCGATTACGCCTTTGTCGACACTGCCGACGGGCACGCGATCCTGTTCAAGGAAGGTCACAG
Organism: Pseudomonas sp. P108; assembly: GCF_032613195.1. Classification (NCBI taxonomy): domain Bacteria; kingdom Pseudomonadati; phylum Pseudomonadota; class Gammaproteobacteria; order Pseudomonadales; family Pseudomonadaceae; genus Pseudomonas; species Pseudomonas sp. P108. The sequence goes on from NZ_CP126691.1 coordinate 2,653,535, forward strand.
CGTGGTGACCGTGTTTGCGGCCAGCCAGCAGTTGCAGGAAGGGCTGACCAAGACCCTCAAAGCCGTTACCGCCAAAGCCGCCAAGTGGCGCAAGGGTGAGCTGGTGACGTTCAAGGCCAGCGAGTGAGCCGCTCGGATTTTCATTCGCAGAACCTCGACACGGCGCGCGAGGAGGCTCGGCGTTTGTTTACCGCCAAGGCCGAGTTGCAGGGCGCCTGGCTGAACTGGGTGGCTGCGCAGATTTATCAATTGCGTCCCGCGGAATACGCCAGCATGGTCAGACGCGAGCTGCAAAGCCTGCAGGAAAAGTCTGATTCATAACCTCGTCCGGAGCGCGGCCCGGAAAAAGCAGGAACCTCGGCTACAGTCAGTTGACTGAGTATTCAGAGGCTTGCGGTCTTCTGTCAGGCCAACCTGCCATTGCTGTGAACAGCACGAGGTGCAATGCATGAACGGATTTCGACGGTTATTGGCCGCCAGCGTGGCCACGTTCGGTTTGCTGACATCAGCGCAATCGGTGACGGCCGCCCAGGCGCCGATCCACTTTGCTGACCTGAACTGGGAAAGCGGTAGTCTGATTACCGATGTATTGCGGATCATCGTCGAGAAGGGTTACGGACTGCCGACCGATACGTTGCCTGGCACCACCATTACTCTGGAAACCGCACTGGCCAACAATGACATTCAGGTCATTGGCGAAGAATGGGCCGGGCGCAGTCCGGTATGGGTCAAGGCCGAAGCCGAAGGCAAAGTCGTCAGCCTGGGCGATACGGTCAAGCGCGCGACCGAGGGTTGGTGGGTGCCGGAGTACGTGATCAAGGGCGACCCGGCCAAGGGCATCAAGCCGCTGGCACCGGATCTGCGCAGTGTCAGTGATCTGAAAAAGTACAAGGACGTGTTCAAGGATCCGGAAAACCCGAGCAAGGGACGGTTCCTCAACAGTCCAATCGGCTGGACCTCGGAAGTGGTCAACAAGCAGAAGTTGACCGCTTATGGTCTGCAGGACGATTACACCAACTTCCGCAGTGGCTCGGGCGCGGCGCTGGATGCCGAGATCAGCTCATCGATTCGTCGCGGCAAGCCGGTGTTGTTTTACTACTGGTCGCCCACGCCGTTGCTTGGCAAATTCAAACTGGTGCAACTTGAAGAGCCGCCGTTTGACGCCGAAGCGTGGAAGACCCTGACTGACGCCGATAATCCCAATCCGAAACCCACTCGGTCACTGGCCTCGAAGCTATCGATCGGTGTGTCTACGCCGTTTCAGAAGCAGTATCCGCAGATTGCCGAGTTTTTCAGCAAAGTGGATTTTCCGATCGAACCGTTGAACAAGGCATTGGCCGAGATGAGCGAGAAGCACACGGCGCCGCGTGATGCGGCGGTGGCGTTCATGAAGGCCCACCCGGATGTGTGGCAGGCCTGGTTGCCGAAGGATGTGGCGGAGAAGGTTTCGGCTGATTTGAAATAGAGGCTGATGCGGCTGGCCTCATCGCGAGCAGGCGAAGGCCTACATTTGGAATGCATTCCCCTGTAGGAGTGAGCCTGCTCGCGATGCTTTTAAAACTTCGTTTGCACCGCCAATTCAAAGGTGCGCGGTGTTCCGAGGTAATACGCCGGCGAAACATGCGCAAACTCGGCATACACCTCATTGGTCAGATTACGCAAGCGCCCGGTCACGGTGGTGTGCGAATCAACCTTGTAGCTGAGGAAGCTGCCGAACAAGGTGTACGACGGTACGGTCATGGTGTTGGCCGTGTCCGCATACACCGACGCCACATACCGCGCATCAACCCCACCTTGCCACTGCGGCGAAAAGTCATAAGTCAGCCACAGATTACCGACCCGATCCGGCACATTGGTCGGTGTGTTGCCCTTGCGTGACACGACCGCACCGGCGGCATTCTTTTCGGTGAAATCATCGTACTGCGCGTCGACCCAGGCGAAGTTGCCTTCGGCTAGCAACTTGTCAGTGATGCGCAACGAACTGGCGATTTCCACCCCTTTCGACGTCTGTTGACCGACCGGAATACTGCCGGCCGGATCAAGCGGATCCGTCACGGCGAAGTCCTTTCGCTCAATGGTGTAGGCGGCAATCGTCGCCGAGCCGCGCCCGTTCAGATAATCAAATTTGCTGCCAATCTCCCACTGCTTGCCGGTCGAGACGTCGAAATTCTGCGTGCCATTCGGTTGCTCGGCGGCGGTGCTGTATTGCACGTAGACGTTGGCCGACGGAATGAACTGGTAGGTCAGGCCGGCGCGGCCGGTGACTGGCTCCCAACTGCGCTTGAGGTGTTTCGGGTTGGCAGCGGTCACGGTGCGATGGTTGGTCACGTCGAGGTCAATGTCGTCATAGCGCAGGCCGGTGAGCAGCGACAGTTTGTCGGTCAACGCCAAACGGTTTTCCACGAACAGTGCCTTGGTGGTGACCTCGTTGGTTTTGTCGCTGATCAATTTCGGGTTGGTGCCGGGAATGTCGTAGAAATGCCCCGGACGGTAGTTGTTCGGATCCACCGTGCTCGGACCTTTGATGTTCAGCGGCGAGTTGGTGGTCTGGTTGACCTTGTATTCAAAGCCACCCGACCACGTCGTGTCGAGACCGAACAGCGTGTTGTCGTGGCGCAGCTCGAACTGGTTGCCGTTCTGCTCGCCCTGATGGCGTACTTGATACGCGGTGGAGCGATTCACCGCGGTGTTGTCGGCGTTGTACTGATAGGTTTCGAGGTTGCGGTAATCGCGCTGGCTGTCGAGGTGATACAGCGTATTGCGCAGGGTGGTGCTGTCGTTGATCCGGTAGTCGATGATCGAACGGACCCAGATCGTTCGCTGCTCGTAACGACCGTCCTCGACGTTGTAGTTGTTGAAGCGGTTGTGTTTATCGATCTTCAACTCGCCGGCCTTGGGATTGAGCACCGGCGTGCCCCAGTAGGGGCTGTCCTCGTGTTCGTCCTGATATTCCAGGGCAAGGGTGTGCGACAGGTCGGGTGTAAGGTCGCTGAGCAGCGAGAACGCCACGCTCCAGGCATCGCGCTCCTGGCGGTCGATGTAGCCGTTGCTGGTGTTGTGGCTGACGTCGAGTCGCGCGTAGTGCTGCACGTCGGAGCCCGGTTCGGTCAAGGCGTGGTTGAGGCCGAACGCGGTTTCGGTGGTGTCGTAGGTTCCGTAGCTGACCCGGCCTTCAACAGCTTGTTCGTCGCGGCTGGCCAGTTTGGTCACGTAGTTCAGCGAACCGCCGACCGAACCGGCGCCGTTGATCAGCGATGACGGGCCGCCGACCAATTCCACTCGGTCGTAGATCCACGAATCGACAGGACGGGCGAGGCCACCGGAAACGTTGACGCCGTTGAACATCTGGGTGATCTGGCTACTGGTGAAACCGCGATAGGAAACGAATCCACCAAAACCCGGCGGAGCGCTGGCGTTGACCCCGGGCAGGGTGTTGGCGGCGTCCTGGAAGTTCTGTGCGCCGTGGCGCTCGATGTCGTTGCGATTGGCGATGGCCACTGAAGCCGGTGTGTCGCGCACGCTCAAGCCGAGGCGTGAGGCCATGCCGCTGGACTGGTCGAGGCTCAGGCCCGGTTCTGCGCCGGATTCACCGTCGATGGTGATCGGCGCCAGATCCACGGTGGATTGCGCCCAGACGTTGATGGACAGGCAGCCGCACAGGCTCGCCAGCAAAGTGAGTTGTTTCATCATTGAATCCTGAATGCTTGTCTAGGAGTCAGCGCACAGGCGAACGCCGCGCGTTGGCGCAGTGGGCTGACAAATCAAAAAGGCAAAGACACTCAGGCGAGCGGTGGGGCGCGAGGGTTGGCCGAAGGCCAGGTGAAGCGGGCAGGTAGGTCGGCGCTGACGATGGGCGCCAGCGGCGGGCTGTGCTGTTCCGGCAGGATTGCCAGGGTCAGGCTGGAATTGAACGCTGGGCCCATGCCGCCGACCGAGCACAGCGGGCAGCCAAACGCCTTGGACAGGGTCGGCAATTGTTCTTCGGTGGGATTGCTGGCGAGCGGCGCTTGAGTGGCCGGGTCGACTGTACAGAACTGGCCGCCGATGCCGTTGAGTTGCATGCCGACCATTTGTCCGTGACCGATGCTGCAGGCGAACACGTTGAACAGGACGCAGCAATAAAGCATCCAGGCCAGCAGTGAGCGATCGGAACGGGAGAATTTCATGGGGCGGCACTTTACCGTACCGCTGATCGGTCGTGCACTTGAAAAAAATCCGACTAGGATGATTTGTTCAAATCCCTTTCCAAGGATTTCAACCATGACCTTTGTGTTGGCTCAATGGCTGGTGACTACTTTCGCGGTGATCGCCTTGATGCATGTGTATTGGGCGCTGGGCGGGCAATGGGCGGCGGCAGTAGTCGTGCCGCAGGTGCCGGTGCGTGGATTGGTCGCAACGGTGCGACCGGCGTTCAAGCCTTCGGGCTGGCTCACGTTGATCGTGGCGGCGGCGCTGTTGGTGATTGCGGCATTGGTGTGCATGCGAGTTGGCTGGGGCATGCCGGCGGTGACGCACAAGGCGCTGCAATGGGTGATCAGCGCAATTGCGCTGTTGATGTTTGCCCGGGCGATTGGTGATTCGAATCTGGTCGGGTTCTTCAAGGAAGTGAAGGACTCGCGGTTTGCGCGGCTCGACACCTGGGTGTATTCGCCGTTGTGTGCGGTTCTGGGGGCGGGGTTGTTGGCGGTGGCTTGGGTTTGAGGTGAGTCGGATATCGCCATCGCGAGCAGGCTCACTCCTACATTTGGAATGCGTTCCCCTGTAGGAGTGAGCCTGCTCGCGATGGCGTCATATCAGCCGCTACAAATCTTCAGCTACCACTCTCGGTACGGCGGCTACTGACCTCGGCCGGCACATCATCCCCAGCCATGCGCTTGCGGAACAATGCCGCCCGCGCCAGCAGCAAAGTAGTCACCGGCACAGTGATCGCCAGCAATATCGGAATCAGCCAGGCATGCACCACCGGACCGGATTTCAACGCCGAAAAGCAGATGATCGACGCCAGCGCCACACACCATGCCCCCAGCGTTGAAGCCAGCGCCGGCGGGTGCATGCGCTGGAAGTAATCCTTCATGCGCAGTAACCCGATCGCGCCGATCAACGCAAACAGACCGCTGAGCACCAGCAGGATCGCCACCGGAATTTCGACCCACAGAGACAATTCAGCATTCATTCGATCACCTCGCCACGCAGCAGGAATTTCGCCAGGGCAAACGAGCCGACGAAGCCGAACAGCGCAATCAGCAGCGCCGCTTCGAAGTAAGTGTCACTGGAATAACGAATACCCAGGGTCAGCATCATCAGCATGGCGACGATGTACAGGTAGTCCAGCGCCAATACCCGATCCTGTGCCGACGGGCCTTTGAACAGGCGCACCAGGGTCAGCACCATCGCCAGCGAGAACAGGAACAGCGTTAGCAGAATCGCGTTCGACAGTAATGGGCTCATTCGAAAATCTCCATCAACGGCCGTTCGTAGGTGCTCTTGAAGTGCTCGATGAATTGCGCTTCGTCATCCAGATCCCAGACGTGCAGCAGCAGAATGCTGCGATCCAGCGCCAGCTCTGACCACACTGTGCCGGGCACCACTGTGCAGATCATCGCCAGGGTCGCCAGGCCATGGGCATCGCGCAGGTCCAGCGGTACTTTGACAAAGCCCGAGCGCGGAGGGCGACGACCGGCATTCAGTACGCCCCAGGCGACGATCAGGTTGGACATCACCACATCACGGCCCACGACCAGGAACAGGCGCAGGATCGTCCCCGGCCGGCGAATGCGCGCTCGTTTCGGGCGCAATTTGCGCATCATCAACGGAGCGGCAAAGCCTAGTATCGCGCCGAGCAACAGGTTGCCCGGGCTGATCGACAGGTTCAGGGTCAGCCACAAGGCGCAAAGTGCCAACGACAGCAGCGGTGCAGGAAACACACGGTTCATGGCTGCACCTCCAGCATCGCGGCTTTCGCTTCCGGACTCGGTACGGCACGGGTGCCGAGCACCGCCATCACGTACTGCTGCGGGTTGTGCAACGCCTCGGCGGTGGCCTGGGTGTAACGCAACAGGGGTTCAGCCTTGAAGGTCAGGACGATGCTCAGTCCCAGCAACAGGAAGATCGGCGCGCATTCGAGTTTGCGCAGCAGCGGCGAAGGGCGCTCCTCCGGGGTCCAGAAGCGCTGGATGCCGAGGCGCGAGAACGCCATCAACGACGCCAGTCCGGTGAGGATCAGCAGCGCCAGCAATGCCCAAGCCGCGTTGGAAATCGGCGCACCAGTGCCTATGCCCAGCGGATTGAGCAATGCACCGATCAGGCTCAGTTTGCCGATAAAACCGGACAGCGGCGGCATGCCGATGATCAGCAGCGCGCAAGCAATAAAGCTCAGGCCGAGAAACGCCATGGTCCACGGGATGACCTGCCCGACCACAGCTTTTTGCTCGTCGTCGAGGTTGATGCCTTTGGGCGGTTGCAGGGATTCCTGCGGGCGCGGCAGCAGTTCGCTTTCGTCTTCCAGCGGGATTTCATTGGCCGAGCGCGAACGTTCGATCAACTCGGCCAGCAGGAACAGTGCACTCAACGCCAGAGTCGAGCTGACCAGATAGAACAGCGCCGCGCCGATCAGGTTCGGCTGGGCGAACCCGATTGCCGACAGCAGAATCCCCGCCGACACCAGAATGCTCAGGCTGGCCATACGCTCCAGGCGTTGTGCGGCGAGAATTGCCAGCGCCGCGCAGGCCATGGTCGCCATGCCGCCGTAGATCAGCCATTCGCCGCCAAAGAACGCCGAGGCACCGGCTTGCCCAGAGAACAGCAGGGTCCACAGGCGCAGCAAGGTGTAGACGCCGACCTTGGTCATGATCGCGAACATCGCCGCCACCGGCGCACTGGCCGAGGAATAGGCTGGCACGAGCCAGAAGTTCAGCGGCCACATGCCGGCCTTGGCCAGGAACGCGACGGCGAGAATCCCGGCGCCGGCGTGGAGCAAGCCCCGGTCGGCTTCCGGCACCAGCGGAATCTTCAGCGCCAGATCGGCCATGTTCAGCGTGCCAGTGACACCGTAGATCAGTGCCGCGCCAATCAGGAACAGCGATGAGGCGAGCAGGTTGATCGAAATGTAATGCAGCCCCGATGACACCCGCGCCCGCCCCGAGCCGTGCAGCAACAGGCCATAGGACGCGGCGAGCAACACTTCGAAGAACACGAACAGGTTGAACAGGTCTGCGGTCAGGAACGCGCCGTAAAGACCCATCAACTGAATCTGGAACAGCGCGTGGAAGCTCGAACCGGCGCCGTCCCACCGGGCCATGGCAAACAGCAGGGCGCTGACGCCGATGATCCCGGTCAGCACCAGCATCAGCGCCGACAGTCGATCGACCACCAGCACAATGCCGAACGGTGCCTGCCAGTTACCCGGCAGGTACACGCCAATGGAGCCGGGCACGCCGTTGGTTTGCGTCCATTGCAGCAACAGCACCGAAATGAACAGGCCGACGAGGCTGGAGAACAGGTTGATTTTTGCCTTCAGCGGTCGGTGCCGCTCGCCGAGCATCAGCATGATGGCGGCGGTCAGCAGCGGCAGCAGAATCGGTGCGGCGATCAGGTGAGTCATCGCCATCATTCTTTAGGCTCCCGGCCGTCGACGTGGTCGGTGCCGGTCAGGCCGCGCGAGGCGAGCAGAACGACGAGGAACAGCGCGGTCATGGCGAAGCTGATGACGATCGCGGTGAGTACCAGTGCCTGTGGCAGCGGGTCGGTGTAGTGCAGCAAATCCTGGGTGACGCCGTCCTTGATCACCGGCTCCTTGCCGATAAACAGGCTGCCCATGCTGAAGATGAACAGGTTGACGCCGTACGACAGCAGGCACAGGCCCATGACCACCTGGAACGTCCGTGGGCGCAGGATCAACCAGACGCCGGACGCGGCGAGCACGCCGATGGCGATTGCGATGACTTCTTCCATCAGACGGCTCCTTTGCTGGCGACGGACTTGGGCAGCGATGCGGTCTTGTGACCCCGCACCGATTGGTGGGCGAGGGCGGTGAGGATCAACAAGGTCGAACCGACCACCACGCCGTACACGCCAACGTCGAAGAACAGCGCGCTGGCGATATGGATGTCACCCAGCACTGGCAAAGTGAAATGCCAGGTGTGCGTGGTGAGGAACGGATAGCCGACCAGCATCGCCCCCAGGCCGGTGGCGGTGGCGAACAGTAACCCGGTGCCCATCCAGCGCAGCGGCCGCAGACTCATTTGCGCCTCGACCCACTGTGTACCGGCGACCATGTATTGCAGGATGAACGCCACCGACATCACCAGACCGGCGACGAAACCGCCACCCGGTTGGTTGTGCCCGCGCATGAACAGGTAGAACGACACCACCAGCGCAATCGGCAGCAACAGGCGAACCAGCACTGCCGGCACCATCATGAAGCCGAGTGCGGTGTCGCTAGCCGAACGCGGGTTGACCAGATCGGTGACCACGTCCGGCGCCAGCAAGCGTTGCTGGGCGGGCAGTTGCAGGCTTTCTTTCGGTGGGCGGAAACGCCGCAGCAGAGCGAACACGGTCAGCGCCACGGCGACCAGCACGGTGATTTCGCCGAGGGTGTCGAAGCCACGGAAATCCACCAGCATCACGTTGACCACGTTGCTGCCACCGCCCTCGGGCATGGCGCGGCTGAGGTAGAACGAAGAGATGTCGTTCGGCGTCTGCCGCGTGAGCATCGCGTAGGACAGCAGCGCCATGCCACCACCGACGGCAATCGACAGCAGCAAGTCGCGCAGACGACGAATGCGTGCCTTGCGCAGGCTGCTTGGCAGTGGCGAGACTTCTTCGATACGGCGTGGCAACCAGCGCAGGCCGAGCAGGATCAGCACGGTGGTGACCACTTCTACCGCCAGTTGCGTCAGCGCCAGATCGGGCGCGGAGAACCAGACGAAAGTCACGCAGGTCATCAAGCCGCAGACGCTGACCATGGTCAAAGCGGCGAGACGGTGATACTTGGCCTGCCACGCGGCGCCGAGGGCACAGGCAATCGCCAGCAGCCACAAGGTCACAAAGACGATCGAGCCGGGAATCTTCGGCCGGTCGCCCCAGCTCAGGCTGCTGTGCAGCATCGGAATCAGGCCGGCGAGCACGGCCGCCAACACCATCAGGAACAATTGCATCTGCAGACGCTTGGTGCCGAGTCGCCGCTCTGCGCGCCGGGCCATGCGCATCATCACCACCAGGCTGCGCTCGAACAGGCGCTTGCCGTTGAAGCGGCCAACCAACGGCGGGTACTTGAAGCGTCCGCGCTTGAGCTGATTGCGCAGCAACAGATAGACAATGATGCCGCCTGACATGGCGATCAGGCTCATGATCATCGGTGCGTTCAGACCGTGCCAGATCGCAAGGCTGTATTCCGGCAAAGTGCCGCCAACCACTGGCAGCGCGGCGGCGGCGAGCAACGGGCCGACGATCTGCGCCGGGAAAATCCCCACCAGCAAGCAAGTGAACACCAGCAACTCGACCGGCGCCCGCATCCAGCGCGGCGGCTCGTGCGGGGTGTGCGGCAGGTCGGTGGCCGGCGGGCCGAAGAACACATCGACGGTGAAGCGCAGCGAGTAGGCAACGCTGAATGTGCCGGCGATGGTCGCGACAATCGGCAGCGCCGCTTCGACCCACGCCGTGGCGTTGATGAACACGGTTTCAGCGAAGAACATTTCTTTCGACAGGAAGCCGTTGAGCAACGGCACCCCGGCCATCGAGGCGCTGGCAACCATGGCCAGCGTCGCGGTGAATGGAATCAGTTTGATCAGGCCGCTGAGTTTGCGGATATCGCGGGTGCCGCTTTCGTGGTCGATGATGCCAGCGGCCATGAACAGCGAAGCCTTGAACGTAGCGTGGTTGAGGATGTGGAACACCGCCGCCACGGCAGCCAGCGGACTGTTCAGGCCCAGCAACAGGGTGATCAAGCCGAGATGGCTGATAGTCGAGTAAGCGAGCAGACCTTTGAGGTCGTTCTGGAACATCGCGCAATACGCGCCGAGCAACAGCGTACACGCGCCGGCCCCGCTGACGATGTAGAACCATTCTTCACTGCCAGACAGCGATGGCCACAGACGCGCGAGCAAGAACACCCCGGCCTTGACCATGGTTGCCGAATGCAGATAGGCAGAAACCGGTGTCGGCGCCGCCATTGCGTGCGGCAACCAGAAGTGGAAAGGGAACTGCGCACTTTTGCTGAGTGCGCCGATAAGAATCAGAGGAAGGAGAATAGGGTAGAGGGCGTGTGCACGAATCATGTCGCCGGCGGCCAGGACCTTGTCGAGGTCATAGCTGCCGACGACATGGCCGAGAATCATGACCCCCGCCAGCAGGCATAATCCGCCGGCACCAGTGACCATCAGCGCCATGTAGGCGCCGCGACGGGCGTCCGCGCGGTGGTGCCAATAGCCGATCAACAGGAACGAGAAGAGGCTGGTCAGCTCCCAGAAAAACACGATCTGAATCAGATTGCCGGAGATCACCAGACCGAGCATGGCGCCCATGAATGCCAGGAAAAAGGCGAAGAAACGCGGCACCGGATCGTCCGGCGACATGTAATAACGGGCATATAAAGAGACGAGGGTGCCGATGCCCAGCACCAGCATCGAGAACAGCCAGGCGAAGCCGTCCATGCGCAGAACGAAGTTCAGACCGAGGCTGGGCAGCCACATGAACTCTTCGCGGATCACACCGCCGTGGGCGATTTGTGGGTACAACAGCGCGACTTGGACGGTACCGATCAAAGCGACCAGGCCAGCCAACAGGGACTCGGTATTACGCGCATTGTGAGGCAGCACCGCTGCCAGACAGCTGCCAATGAATGGCAGAAGCAGTAGAACTATCAGGGACATAGGCTTCTAATCTGCGGAAGTTTGTGAAGCATCATACGTGCCAGCTCCCCGATCACCAAACGCCAGGATGTCTCAGAATCCTACAAAGTAGTCTGGAATTTTCTGTTTGGCATTGTTTCAGGAAGGTCGATGTTGCTTGGAATGGCCTCATCGCGAGCAGGCGAAGGCCTACATTTGGAATGCGTTCCCCTGTAGGAGTGAGCCTGCTCGCGATAGCAATAATTCAGACTGTGAAGATTTCGGAGCTTTATCCCTGTGCTTCCCGCTCCAGCTCCGCTTCGGCTTCCGCAACCTTACCCTTGGTCTTCAACTCACTGACAATCACCGCCGCCACAATCAACCCCGCACCCACCAGCGCAATCGCCGGCAAGCGCTCTCCGGCAATCCGCCCGACAATCCCGGCCCACACCGGCTCGCCCGCATAGATCAACGTCGCCCGAGTTGGCGAAACACTCTTCTGCGCCCAGTTCATCGCCACCTGAATCGCTGCGCTCGCTGCGCCCAATCCCAGCGCAGTCACCAGCAAGGTCCAGGAAAAATCCGGAATGGCTTCACCGGTCGGCACCACCAGCAGGAACGACAGCACCGATGTGGTTGCCAATTGCACGACAGTCACTCGGCGCACATCCACCTGGCCGGCGTAGGTGCTGATCAGAATGATTTCGGCGGCAATGGCAATAGCGCTGATCAGCGTGGCGATTTCGCCCGGACTGAAATTCAGCGCAGCCCCGGACGGCCCCGACAACAACATCAACCCGGTAAATGCCAGCATGATGCCGATGCTGGGCATCAATCCCGGGCGTCGCCCCAGCACCAGCCATTGCAGCAAAGGCACGAACGGCACATACAACGCGGTGATGAACGCCGACTGACTGCTCGGGATCGTTTGTAAACCGACCGTCTGCAGGCCGTAACCGAGCATGATCGCCACGCCGATGAAGGCGCCAGCCTTGAGTTCGAACAGCGTCAGTTCGCGCAGATGACGCCATGAGAACAGTGCGACGATAGCCGCCGCAGCGGCGAAGCGCAGGCCGACAAAAAACATCGGGCCGCTGACGGTCATCGCATGCTGAACCAGCAGGAAAGTACCGCCCCAGATCATGGTGATCAGCACCAGCACGCACTCGGCTTTGCTGAAACGAGAGAAACGAAGGGGAGTGGGGGAGCTGTTCTGCGACGTCATGACCTTGCGCACTATAAAAAGGAGGCCGCACAATGCGCCCAACGTTGCGCAGTATACTGCCCAACCTCACCGAGTGAGCAATATAGTGCACAAAGATTCAACGCAACGGGCGTCCGTCCTGCAACACGTCAGCCTGAATGTGCGACGCCTACGTCATGCCGCCGACATGAGCCAGACTGCGCTGGCGGAAAAATCCGGGGTCAGCCGGCGCATGCTGGTGGCGATCGAGGCGGGCGAGAAGAATGTCAGCCTGACCACGCTGGATCGCGTCGCCGAGGCGCTTGATGTGGCGTTCAGCGATCTGATCCAGGCGCCAGATGCCCGCGACCCGAGCCGCATCAACGAGGTGGCATGGGCGGGCACCCACCCGGGCAGCAAAGCGGTGTTGCTTTCCAAAGCCACGGCGACCCGCGAAGTCGAGCAATGGGAGTGGTGCCTGCAACCCGGCGAGGTCTATCCGTCGCAAGCGGATGCCGAGGGCTGGAGCGAGCAGATTTTCGTCTTTGAAGGTTGCCTGACCCTGATGCTCGGCGATCAGCCGCAGCACATCGGCACGGGCGAGTTTTTCATGTTTGCCAGCAATCAGCCGCATTCCTATCGCAATGATGGGGAAGTTGCGGCGCGGTTTGTGCGTAATGTGGTGATTTGAATGAGTCAGAGCGCAGACATCCTGATTATCGGTGGTGGCCTCAGTGGCACGATGCTGGCGGTGCAATTATTGCGTCTGCCTGGCCGGCGCAAGGTCTTGATCGTTGAACCGCGTGCGGAACTGGGACGGGGCGAGGCGTACAGCGCGGTCGAGTTGGGTCACACACTCAATGGCAACGCCGCACGCATGAGTGTTGATCCGGATAATCCTGATGATTTGACGCAATGGCTGACCGAGCACATTGCCGGTGGTGGCTGGCCTGAATCGGCCGAGCAGGATGTGCCGGTCAGCGAACTGTTCCCGCCGCGTGGTTTGTTTGGTGTCTATGTGCAGCAACATCTGGCTGAAGCGCGCACTGTCGGGGCGCGTTATGGTTCGAGCGTTGAACACATTCGCGCGGAGGTCGTCGACCTGCAAGTCGAGGCCGATTCGGTGCAGCTCACACTGAGCAATGGTCAGGCACTGCGCGGTGGCTACGCGGTCTTGGCGACTGGAATGTTCCCTGCCGCGCGAACCCCGCAGAAAACCTCCAGCGGTCTCAACGCCACCGCGCTCGATCCTTGGGATGTCGCGGCCATGCGCCAGCTCGATCCGCAATCCACCGTGATGATCATTGGCTCCGGCCTGACCATGGTCGATGCCGTGGTATCGCTGGAGCAAGCCGGGCATCGCGGGCCGATTGAAGTGTTTTCCCGCCATGGTTTGTTGCCCCATGTACGCCGACAACCGCCGGCCTGGGTGGATTTTCTGGGTAAAAATCACGGCATTCGCACACCACGGCAGTTGCTCCGTGAATTACGCCGGCAGTGCCTAGACGCTGTTGCCCAAGGCATCGATTGGCAGGCCCCGCTGGACACAGTCCGCGTACACATCGCCCGGTTGTGGAGTCAGGCGACTGACCGGCAGCGTCGACAATTCGTACGGCATGTTCGGCCGTGGTGGGAAAGCCATCATCACCGTTCACCGCCGTTGAGCGCGAAGCTGGTTGAGCGATTGCACAAAGAAGGGCGATTGCGCATTCAGGCGGCGTCGTTCAAGGGGCTGGAGCCAAATGTGGAAGGTGGTGTGAGTATTCGCATTCGACGTCGCGGTGAGTCGCAAACCTGCGTGGTGCAGGGCGCCGCGTTGGTCAACTCCAGTGGCATCGAATACGACTGGCGTCGGGTGGCGCGACCGTTGCCGCAACAGGTGCTGGCGCGCGGTCTGGTGCAGCCGGGACCGTTGGCGTTGGGGATTGCGGCGGCGGTGGATGGTGCGGTGCTGGATGCCGAAGGGCTTGCGGCTGACCGATTGTTTGCCATGGGGCCGCCATTGCGCGGGATGTCGTGGGAGAGCACGGCGGTGACGGATGTGGCGTTGCAGGCGAAGGCGTTGGCTTTACGACTGGTGCGTTAAAGCCGAGGTTGCCGTTGGTCGGAATAAAGACCCCACCTGTAATTTCTGACAGTTGTGGATCTTCGCCGGCATGGGCCTAATCGCTTCGTACGCGATAGCTTCGCGTGCTCAACCAATTTTTAAAGGAATAAAGAGATGGCTAAGGCTCTTGAACCACTTGTAATCAACGAAGCTGTAGACGGCATCATAAAACTGACCGATGTCCCAGATGGCGCTACTGCACGGATCCCGCCGGGTCCTCTGGCGGAGGATGGTCCCATTACCCCATTTTTCGTTCAGGTTGTTTTAGATGGCAAGTTGATCGGTGAAAGATTTACCGGTACCACTCCTCATTCGGAGACTATCGAAATAAAGGTGTCTCGCGCAGACTTACTGAAAAACATAGGCCCGCAGGGCGCTGAGTTTGCCTATAGGGTGAATTTGGGCGGAAATCCAGTGGACGCACCTTTTACGAAGTACGAAATTACCCATTAGGTTAGATGTCTGTCTGGAGAATCCATTGGCATCCGGCGTTTAGGGCGCCGCATGTCAATGGGAGTCTAACTTTGATCGCTGGCAAAACAGCTCCCAAGGTTTTGGGTGTGCTGTAAGTGTTACGCCACCACCCTATAGCAAGGCACATACGCCGCGCCGCCCGGCAGTTTCATCCGGTGCTGGGCGACGAAGGCTTTGAGCAGCGCATCGAGCGGTTGCATGATCGCCGCATCACCACGGATCTGGTACGGCCCGTGTTCTTCGATCAGGCGAATGCCCTTGTCCTTGACGTTACCGGCGACAATGCCGGAGAACGCCCGACGCAGGTTCGCCGCCAGTTCGTGCGGTGGCTGGTCGCGGTGCAGTTTCAGGTTGGCCATGTTTTCGTGGGTCGGATCGAACGGGCGCTGGAAGCCTTCGTCGATTTTCAGCAGCCAGTTGAAGTGGAACGCGTCGTTGCGCTCGCGGCGGAACTGCTTAACCGCTTTCAGCCCCTGAGTCATCTGCCGTGCCACTTCGGCCGGGTCGTCGATGATGATTTCGTAGTGTTGCTTGGCTGCTTCACCCAGGGTGGCGGTGACGAAGGCGTCGAGCTGTTCCAGATACGGCGCCGCATGTTTCGGTCCGGTGAGGACCACCGGGAACGGCAGCCCTTTATTGTCAGGGTGCATCAGTATGCCCAGCAGGTAGAGGAACTCTTCCGCCGTACCCGCACCGCCCGGGAAGATGATGATGCCGTGGCCGACACGCACGAAGGCTTCCAGACGTTTTTCGATGTCCGGCAGAATCACCAGCTCGTTGACGATCGGGTTCGGCGCTTCGGCGGCAATGATGCCCGGCTCGGTCAGGCCGAGATAACGACCGCCGTGAATACGCTGTTTGGCGTGGGCGATGGTTGCGCCTTTCATCGGGCCTTTCATCACGCCCGGGCCGCAACCGGTGCAGATGTCGAGGCTGCGCAGGCCCAGTTCGTGGCCGACTTTCTTGGTGTATTTGTATTCTTCGGTGTTGATCGAGTGACCGCCCCAGCACACAACGATTTTCGGCTCGACGCCGGGACGCAGAGTGCGTGCGTTGCGCAGCAGGTGGAAGACGTAGTCGCTGATGCCTTGCGAGGTGCTGAGGTCGATGCGTTGGCTGTCGAGTTCGTTTTCGGTGTAGACGATGTCGCGCAGGGCGCTGAAGAGCATTTCGCGGGTGCTGGCGATCATTTCGCCGTCGACGAAGGCGTCGGCCGGAGCGTTCAGCAGCTCCAGGCGCACGCCGCGATCCTGTTGGTGAATGCGGATTTCGAAGTCCTTGTAGGCTTCAAGGATAGTCTTGGCGTTATCGACATGGGCGCCGGTGTTGAGGATGGCCAGGGCGCACTGGCGGAAGAGGGTGTAGGTGCTGCCGGATCCGGCTTCGCTCAGTTGCTGAACTTCACGTTGAGAAAGGGTTTCCAGGCTGCCTTTCGGGCTGACCGAGGCGTTGATTACGTGTCGTTGGGTCATGCAATGATCCTTAAAACGATGTCATCACGAAGCTGAGCAATGGCATCCGAATAGTGTGTATCCATGAATGAAGATGGCACGATCTGCGCTATACCGCCATGTCCCCTTTGGACGCTGAAAAGATGAAGAGGAGCCCCAGCATAGCTAAATCCGTCGTAGAGGCGATAATGCCCCGGCCGCTTTTTTCTGTTAGCCCTTTTGTCGCTCAAGGAAGTCATTTGTGATGTTCGAGATTCAGCCGATGGATGCCGCCACCTTTCGCCAGCAGACCCGACGCAGCACGATCATCATCGCCGTGCTGTTCCTGGTGCTGGCGATGTTGTTCTCGAGCGTGGCGGTGGCGTTGTTCGGCGAACCTGGCGGCGATAACCTGCGCTTCAATGTCGGCGGGGTTTTTCTGGCATTTCTGCTGACTGCGGGGTTACTGCGCGGGCGCTTCTGGAATCAGCGCTGGATGGCGCCAGCGGTGTATAGCTGGCGACTCAAGCGCAACCTGATGAGCATCACCAATGTGATGCATCAGGTGACGGCGGCGGTGGAGCAGAACGATCCGGTGGCGATGAAGGTTTTGCGTTTCTACCACTTGGGGTTGACGCAAATGCACGAACTGGACGGTAACTCCAGCGATCATGGGCAGCTGTGGCGGGAAGTCGAGGCGCACAAGGAACGGATGCAGGTGCTGGGTCTCGACACCGAGCAGACGCGTCTGGATCCGTCCTGGCTGGAGGCGTTGAAGCCAACTTCGCGCTGAAACGTCCGCAGTATAAGTTTCAGCCAAAGATCAGTGAGCGATGAGTGCCTGCACCGGCGCGGGCCCCATCGCCAACTGCCAGCGCTACTGAACCGGCAGCCAATGCCGCATCTCCGCAGGCAAATACGCCGGCGACGCTGGTTTGTTGTGTCGCGTCAGTCTGAATAAACGGTCCCATCGGGCCATCCTCGAATGTACATCCCAGTTGTTCAGCCAGCGGGCTGGCCATGCGTGTGCGTGGCATGGCGAACAGGCCTGCAACAGCGATGACCTGACCATCGCTGAGTACCACGTCCGCACGCTCGCCACGGATGTGACTGACCGGCCGGGTTTCCAGGGTTACACCGCGGCGATCCAGTTCCGCCAATTGTTCGGCATCCGGCTCGAACACGCCGTTGGTGAAGAACGTGGTCGGGCCCCAATCCCGCAGTAGCAGGGCGTGATGAATCGACATGGGTGACGTCGCCAATACGCCGATCGCGTCTTGATTCAGTTCATAACCGTGGCAGTACGGGCAATGAAAAACACTTTGGCCCCAGCGTTGCCTGAGACCGTCGATGTCCGGCAACTCGTCGATGACGCCCGAGGCCAGGATCAGTCGCTTGGCGCTGAGCCATTGTCCGCTCTCGGTGCGCAGATCGAATCCGCTGTCAGTCCGAGTCGCTTCAACTGCTGTATCCGTTAGCCATTGCACGCTGGGGTAAGCCAGTAACTGTGCGCGTGCTTCGTCAGCAATTTGCCCCGGTGCACGTCCATCCTGGCCGAGGAAACCGTGGGATGTTTCGGCAAAACGGTTGCGTCGCAGTCCTGAATCCAGCACCAGCACATTGCGTCGGGCGCGGGCCAGTTGCAGGCCGGCGGACAGCCCGGCATAGCTGCCGCCAACGATGATGACGTCGTACACCATGAGCGAATCTCCTCTTGAATTTTCAGAGTACACCGTAAGTTACGAGAAATATTGCTGTCAATAGTCTCGTAACTTCAGACCTTGCAAGCGATACTCGGCGCATCTTCGCAACGGCTTGAAAAAAGGATCATCGATGAGAAACGACACGCGGTTATCGCGCATGCTCCATGTGTTGATTCACATGGCTCGCCATGAAAAGCGCGCGACCTCGGAAACCATCGCCGGCATGCTTGGCACCAACCCGGTGGTGGTGCGGCGCACCATGGGTTTGCTCAAGGAGCAGGGGTTTGTGACGTCAGAGAAGGGCCATCAGGGAGGCTGGGCGCTGGCCAAACCGCTGGCGCAGATCACCCTGCTGGATATCCACCAGGCGTTAGGCACGCAGTCGATTTTTTCCATCGGTTTGTCGACGGATCACCCGGAGTGTCTGGTCGAGCAAGCGGTGAACGCCGCACTGACACGCACCTTCGATGAGGCGCAGGCGCTGTTGCTGTCGCGGTTGGGTGGCATCACCTTGGCGGACCTGGCAGCGGATTTCGAGGCCCGCTTCAAGTCAGTCGGCGAGGATAATTAAAGCGGCGAAGCGGCGCGCCGATGTTTCCATGAGCGAAATGCCCGCCCATACACCAGCAGGTTGACCGCCAGCACCACGCTGCCGAGCGCCAGTTGAATCTGCGGGGTGAGCCCGGCCGGATAGATGATCGGCCAGATGTAATGCTCGATAAAGCCGCCGGCGTATTCAGTCTGTCCGGCGGCGTGGCGCATGAGGTTTTCCCAGTAGGTCAGTGGGCAGGTCAGGTGCAACACCTCGACCGCCACGCCCCAGGCGGCAGCCGGCAAATGCAGCCACATCACCCGTGGCCATTTGAGTACCAGCAGCCCGCCAAACAGCACGAACAGAATGAAGCACAAATGAAACAGCACCAGCCCGTCGGCTGCGATTCGGTACAGCATGTCGTCTCCCTGACGCGATTGTGAATGGCGCTATGTTACGCCGCTCAGGGCATTAAAAGTCAGTGCGAAAGTCAGCCTATTCCGCGCGCATCCGGACGATTTCCCACAAGTGCGCAAGATTGTTCAAGCCAGAAAAGCGAATTTACTGGCACAGTCGCCGACCGTTTTCCTGGTTGAAGAACGTTTATGTCTGACTCAGTAATGCCACGCAGTGCGTTCCTTCGTGGCGCTGTGGCGATCATGCCGTTGTCTCTGGCCACCGCACCGTGGGGGCTGCTGGCCGGTTCCATGGCGATCGAGGCCAACCTTACGCCGCTGCAAGGTCAAGGTTTATCGAGCATCGTGTTTGCCGGTGCCGCGCAATTGGTGGCGATCGGCATGCTCAAGGGCGGTGCGGGGATTTTCTCGATTCTGCTGACCACGTTGCTGCTGACGTCGCAGCACTTGCTGTATGGCATGAGCATGCGTTCAGTGATTGCGCCGCTGCCTGGGCGTTGGCGCATAGGCCTGGGCTTTTTGCTCACCGATGAGTTGTTCGCGTTGACCAGTCAGCATGACCGCCAGCAGTTCAATCGCTGGTATGCGCTGGGCGTCGGCCTGACGTTTTACATCGCGTGGAACCTGTTCACCCTCGCCGGCATTGTCCTTGGCAGCAGCATTCCGGGGCTTGAGCACTTGGGGCTGGATTTCTCGATTGCCGCCACGTTTATCGCGTTGATCACACCGGTGGTGCGTAACGTACCGACGGTGGTGTGTGTGGCGGTGTCGCTGTTCTGTTCAGTGCTGTTCAGTTACTGGCAATGGGGCTCAGCGCTGGTGTTGTCCGGACTGGCAGGAATGACCGCAGGGTTTATCTGCAACAAGCTGTATCGGGAGCGCACATGATGGTTTGGGCAGTGATTTTCGGCATGGGGATTCTGGTTTTTCTCAACCGCTACGTGTTTCTCGAACCGCGTTTACCGGTACGTTTAAGTAGCAATGCACGGCAGTTTCTCGGGTTTGCGGTTCCCGGAATGCTCACCGCCATTTGCGGGCCGATTGTCTTCATGCCCGACAAACAGTTGAATCTGCAGTGGGATAATCCTTATCTGCTTAGTTCGCTGGTAGCGATCGCACTGGTGATCTACACGCGCAGTACTTTGCTCAGCATGTTGTTGAGCATGGCGTTCTTCTTTTTGCTGCGCTGGTGGTTGTAAGTTGTCTGTTCTACGCTTCAGGGATGGAGATTAACTGATAACTGGAGGTGCACATGGCGACTGAGCAGAAGCATCCGGAGACGGATGAGCAAGAGACTGATGAGCCGACTGAAGAGGAAATAGAGCGGGAAAAGCACAAGGAGCAAACCTGGAAGCACGATGACGGCAGAGAGCTTTCAGATCCTGATCGCAAGTTTTGAGTGATTTCTACGAAAAAGCCCCGAAAATGCGGGGCTTTTTTACGGTTTCAAAGATCGTCCAACTGCGTGAAGTCGGGGTGTGTGGCCCGATATCCCAAGGTTCGATCAATCCACGCATTCAGCTCGTTGACCATCACCGGCGCATGGCCAGGATACCCTTCGAGGGTGGTGCGCAGGATGCGTTCGATATCAGGTACGGAACGCAGGTTTCGGGTCTTGATGTAGTGGCCGATAAAACAGTCGAGTTCAAAGCGTTCTGTCATCGACAGATAAATACACTCCAGGCCGCTGACCTGTTTGATTGCAAAATCGTCGCGCAACTTATTTCTCTGCAAGGCTTGTAGACGTTAGGGGGTTCCTGGTTTGTTGACTCTTTGGTCAACTGGTATACCAAATGGAAATGCGGCGCGCATGCTAGCCGTAGTGCATCTAAATGTATGTATGACGGTTGAAATGTCAGACAGGCGGTTAGTTCATTCGAACGTGTGTTTTATGTGCGCCGTCTCAAAAATGAAACAGGGTTTGTAAAGGCAGTGATTCGCTTTATGAATTGCTCAAATTTGCAATAGTTTTATTTCTTATAACGCTGCGTCAAAAGATCGCAGCCTTCGGCAGCACCTGCATTGATAGACGCGTGAAGTCGGCAAATGTTTAAGTCTGCTCCATAATCAAACTGGCCCCCTGATTGCGCACGTTACCGACAGCTTTGCCGACTTTGTACCATTCGAACACTTCGCTGCATTCACCTTCAAACAGCAGCATTTGCTCGGCGCGTTCAACCGGCGTCGCCGGATCGAGCCACTCGCGCGCCAACTCTGCGCGGAACACTATCGGTCGGCGATCATGGATATCGAGCATGCCGCCGACGGCATTGGCGGTGATGATCACGAAACCGTCGTCATCCCGGGCTGCTGCTTCAGTTGTCGGAAATTGTCCGATGGCGGCGCAGAAAACTGTCCCATGATCCGCCCGACGGATCAGCCACGGTTGTCGTGTTTTGTCCTCGGTGTCGACCCATTCAAACCAGTTATCGACGGGCACAATCAAACGATGGCGCCAGATCGCCCGGAAGAACGGGCCGTGGGCGACTTTCTCCACCCGGGCATTGATGGGTGGGGGGCGATCCTTGGCCCAGTGCGGGCGCCAGCCCCAGCGCAGATTGTCGGCATGCAGTTGCTGTCCTTGTTGATGCAGGACGGCCAGCGCGGTGGTCGGCGCCGCGTTGTAGCGACTGAGCGGCGCATCGCCGACGTGATTGATCAAGGCGTCGGGAATGCTCAGCACCGCGACAAAGTCGTGAATGCCACGGTACTGCGAGAGTCTTCCGCACATGGGCTGAATCTCCGGTGGGAGATTTCAGCTTAGTCGCTGGCGTCCTGACCGGTGAAGGTGTCACGCCATTTCAACCAGCGACGTTCGAGCATGGCCAGCAAGCCGTCACTGAGTTTGCCGAGCAAGGCGAGCACGATGATCGCGGCCAGCACGATGTCCGGCCGCGAGGTTTCCCGACCGTCACTGAGCAGATAGCCTAAACCCTTGGTGGCCGCGATCAATTCCGCCGCCACCAGAAACATCCACGCCAGGCTCATGCCGCTGCGTAACCCGGTGAACAGGCCGGGCAGGGCGGCCGGCAGCAAGATCCGTCGTACCAGTTGCAAGCGGCTGAAGCCATAGATGCGCCCGACTTCCACCAGTTTGCGATCAATGTTGCGAATGGCTGCGACCACGTTGACGTACACCGGAAAAAACGCGCCGATGGCAATCAGGACGATTTTCGACGTCTCGTCGATGCCCAGCCACAACAGCAGCAGTGGCACCCAGGCCAGGCTCGGAATGGAACGCAGGGCGGCAAACGTCGGCTCCAGATACGCCTCGGCCTCACGGCTCAAGCCAACCCAGGCAGCAAACACCAGCGCCAGACTGGCGCCAATGGCAAAACCCAGCAACACGCGAATAAGGCTGGCGCCGATGTGTTTCCACAGTGCGCCTTCGGCAAGGTCGGTGAGGGTCAGGGCGATCTCGCTCGGCGCCGGCATCTGGTAGGACGGCAACCAACCGATGCGTACGATAATTTCCAGTGCAACGATGATCAGCAGGGGCAGGGCCAGGCCTTTGCAGCGGCGCTGCCACGTCGGATTCAAACTCGCAGGACGCTGGCGCGGTACGGCAAGTGGCGCGGGCAAGTCTTTGCTGTGGGTGGTCATGGTTTTGGCTCCGCTCACGACAAATCCGCGACGGGCGCGGAGTTGTTGTGAGGCTGATCAGTTACTGGTGGGCGACGGCTTGCTGCACACCGCTGTCGAGCAATTGATCGATGACTTGATCGACATTCACCCCACGGCGCACCAGTTCCTCGGAGACCAGAATCGGCGCCGCTGCCTTGGAGGCGCTGATGTCCTGCTGAGTGAGTTGCGGGTTGCTCAGGTCCGTTCGCGACAGTTGCAGCCTGGCCACATCCAGCGGTAAGCCGGACTCCTTGGCGAGGAGGGCGGCGAACTCATCAGGGTTTTTCACGGCCCAGTCGCGGGCCTGTTCGTAAGCCTTGATGACGGTGTCGATGGTCTGCGGGTGTTCCTTGGCGTATTGCTCGGTGACGCTGACCACGCCGTAACTGTTGAACGCCGGGTTGCGGTAGAGCAGGCGCGAACCGGCCTGCACCTGACTGGCGGCCATGTGCGGATCGAGTCCGGCCCAGGCGTCGACATCGCCTTTTTCCAGCGCGGTACGACCATCCGGGTGTTGCAGATGGACCAGTTCGACGTCGTCTTTTTTCAGCCCGGCCTGTTGCAGGCTGCGCAGGGTAAACAGGTAAGGATCGGTGCCTTTGGTGGCGGCGATCTTTTTGCCCTTCAGGTCAGCGACGGTCTGGTACGGCGAATCCTTGCGCACCACCAAGGCTGTCCATTCGGCGCGGCTGTAGACGTAGACGGATTTGATCGGGCTGCCATTGGCCCGACTCAGCACGGCGGCCAGGCTGGCACTGGAAGCGAAATCCACGCCGCCACTGTTGAGGTATTCCAGCGAGCGGTTGCTGCCTTGACTCAATACCCAGCTGACTTTGGTTTGCGGCAAGGCCTTTTCGAGGAAGCCGAAGTGCTTGAGCACCAGACTGACCGGCGAGTAATAGGCGTAGTCGAGATGCACTTCCGCCGGCGCGGTCTCAGTCGCATGGGCGAACGGTTGCAGGCTCAGCACCATGGCGCTGGCGGCCAGCAGTGGCTTGAAATGAGAGAAGAACGATGTCATGGGGCGCTCCGGCAAAGGCACAGGTTTCTTATGTCCAAAAAGATATTTTTATCGAATGCTTCCTGCATGACTGGAATATTGCAGGCTCTGTGCCATGTGCTTGGAAGTGCCGTTTTACAAGGGTTTGAAGGCCGGATGCAGGATATGCGCTGTTGCATGGGCAACAGTGTGATTCGCCACTGTTGCCACGCGAACAGCAGGCATCAAGCGTGATGAGCTTATGCGTTAATCGAATTTCAACACCGAGAAATAACAGCGTTATGGTCTATGCAATTTCCCTTTGCAGGACAAGCCATGAAGCTTTCTCGTTTGCTACGCAGTGCGTTATTAACAGCACTGTTCACCTCGCCGCTTTCCTACGCAGCCGACCCATTGGTCCTGCATGTCGGTGATCAGAACTACTACAACATTCGAGCTTCAGTAGAGGCGTCCGGCGTATTGAAAGACGCGCCTTATACTGTCGACTGGAAACACTTCCAGGCCGCAGCACCCTTGGCGGAAGCCTTGCAGACCGGCTCGCTGGATCTGGGTTTTCTCGGTGATTCCGGCTTTCTGTTTCTGGCCGCCAAGCAGGCGCCAGTGAAGTTGATCGGCGTCTCGCGGCAGAATCCCGACACCATCGCGTTGCTGGTGCCGAAGGATTCTCCGGTGAAAACCATCGCCGACCTGAAAGGCAAGAAAGTCGCTTACTGGCCGGGTGCCTGGAGTCAGCAGTTGACCTTACGCGCCCTCGAGCAGAGCGGTCTGCCGGAAAACTATGTCGACTTCGTCAAGCTGATGCCGATCGATGCCGCCGCCGCGTTGCCTCAGGGCAGTATTGACGCCTTTCCGGTGTGGGAACCGTACATTTCCCAGCAGATCGTGTTCTCCGGCGCGCGGCCAATCCTGACCGCAAAAAATCTGATGCCGGGGCTCAGCGCTATCGCCGCGTCGACGCCGTCCATGGACAGCAAGCGTGCCGCCATCGCGGATTTCCTCGGCCGTTTGAAACAGGCGCGAGCCTGGGTCGACAGCCATACGGACGAATACGCCGATCTGTGGGCAAAGAAAGCCAATCTCGATCAGCAGGTGTCTCGGCACTGGTTGCGTCAGGCGCACATGACGGTCGGGCCGGTGGATCAGCAGGCTGCGACGGACCTGCAAAGCACTGCCGACTTCCTGTTCAAAGTGAAAGCGCTGCCGGTGCCGTTGGCCACCGCCGCCATTATCGACACGTCTTTTCAGCAGGCATTGACGCACTGAGCGAGCGCCGGAACCAAACCCTGTGTACCTTATCCAACCTCGGCTCGAATATCCGAGCGCAGGGATGGATAAGGGCGAGGGAGTTTTGCCAATCGATCACATGACGGCCGTCGCCGTGCTCAAGGCAAAACATGACATCCGGATTCAAACTTCTTTGTGTTGCGCTGATTGCGCTTGGGCTGGCCGGTTGCATCGCCGCCCCGATAGAAATGACCGCGCAAACCGAAACGCGCCTGAAGACCCAGGCGCCGGTGCGTTTTCTGTTGACGTTCGACGATGGCCCCAGCGCTTCGAGTTTGTGGAATCCGTCGGCCACAGTGCTCGACAGTCTCAAGGACAATCCGCTGCAGCCAGACATCAAAGCGGTGTTCTTTGTGCAGACGCGTGCGCCACGAGCGGGCAACAGTGACATTGGTCGCAGCATCATGCGTCGTGAACATGATGAGGGGCACATTCTCGCGTTTCACACCGCGACCCACTGGCACACCAATCATCGTTTGCTCGACCCGCAAGAACTCGAAGAGTCGCTGAGCAACGGCACGGCTGATATCGCCGCCATCACCGGCGCGCCACCGACATTGTTGCGCCCACCGTTCTGGAACTACGACAAACGCACCTTTGCCGCCTATCAGCAGCACGGTTTGCATGTATTGCTTACGGACTTGAGCGCCAACGACGGCAAGATCTGGGGCTTCAATGCCAGCCCGCGGCGCCGGGCAAACATGCTGCGACAGTTATCGCAGGTTCGTGAACGTATTGCCCTTGGCGAATTGCCAACCGTGGACGGGGTCATTCCGGTGGTGGTGACGTTCCATGATCTCAACCGCTATACCGCGCGGCACACGCGCGAATACCTGCAGATTTTGCTGGATAGCGCCGCCGCCACGGGCGTGAGGCTGGCGGACAAGCCTTTTTATGACGATCACGTCGCGCTGGAGAAAGCGGCGCTGGCGCGCACGGTGGAAAAAAGCTCGGAAGCGGTGAGTTTGCCGGGGATGTGGAACTGGATCTGGGATCATGACGCGCACTGACGAAGTTGTGACGCGCTTGGCATTTTTGTGTCGAGCAAGACACAAATTGCTCATCTATGCTCTACGGATTCAGCGAACCATCGCCTGCGAGGCGTCCACCCATGCTTGTCATTGCCGATATTTGCCGCATCGTCGAGTCTGGCTTTCCGGCACGTAAATGTGACTGCACCCCCTCAGCGCAGGGGCTCCTGCAGATCAAGGTTTATGACCCGGAAAGTGGGCGGGTGGATTTATTGCTCAATGGCGTTTCCCCCGAGCATCTGGTCACCGTCCGTGACATTTCCAACTTCATCGGTGAATTACGCACCGAAATGAGCGCCGGTCGTCGCGCGTTCGCTGGCTAAGCCCTCATAAACGTCGTTGAAACGCTTGAACAATGCGCAGCGTCGCTTCGCTGGTGTTCAGATTGCGCACCGCATCCAGCGGATGCCAGATGCAATCGATGATCTCGTTTTGAGGGCGCACCTGCTCAAAGTCCTGCACGGACGCCTCGTAGACATGATGCCGCGTGCTGCCGCTCTGCAGTTCCATCAAATACAACACCTCGTCGGCATCCAGGCCGGTTTCTTCCTGCAATTCGCGCACGGCAGCCTGCGCCCGGGTTTCCCCTGGCTCGACCTTACCGCCGGGCAATGTCCAGCGGCAGCGGTGTTTGCGCACCAGGAGAATGTGGCGATCCTGTTCGCATATAACGGTTGCACGTACTTTCATCTGTTACCTGGTTTAATGACTGTCACAAAATAGAAATAAAACTGCAATATTTGAGCCGGGCCTTGAGGTAAAGGTTTCATGGGGATTTGGAGAGCTGATTTTCGGGAAAAGTGCCGGATCCTTGACTGCTGGGCTGGCGACACCCGGTCGGCCATTTGTGCGAATGCGGGTGTAAGGTAAAAGCGTGAGCTGGATCTGACCGTTAGCAAAAATGGAGGTGTCCATGAGCATGCCGATGTTGAACAAGATGCACATGAACGGCTATGACGTGCTTAGCGTGAACAATGGCCCATGGCGGGTTTGCACCCAAGGCGATCGGCTGGCGTCGTTTGGTAGCAGGGAGGAGGCGCTGGCCTATGCCGCAGCGCTGCCTGGCTACAAAAAACGCACGACGCGCGCGCAAAGTCACAAAACCCACTGACAGGCTGGCTGTAATGAAAGAGCCCCGGCAATTGTCGGGGCTTCTGTTTTTGGGGAGGGTGGTCTCAGTGGACCTTGGTCCGGCTGATGGCGCGGGCCTTCACTTCCCTGGCATAGAGTTGCAGCCGTTCTTCATCGCTTTGCAGCACCTCGCAGGATCTCAGCACAGTTTGCGCATCCGCCTCGTTGCCGGATTTGCGCAGTTGTTCCGCGATACGTTTCAGGTCGACCGCCGACCATCGCAGGTCCGATGCAACGCTTTGCAGGTCGCGTTGAAGTTCGTGTTCGTATTCATTGAGCCGCATGATCACCTCCAGAACATTCTCGGTAGAAAAGAGTAGTCGCATTTTTCATCGATGGGCAAAGCGCGTTCGTCAGCACGCCGAGCGGTTGTGAAAAGTTGTGCAGATTACGCTGACGGCGCGGTGCCACGATGGATGTGCGCCGGCTTACGCGCTACATTCACTTTTTTCAGATCAGGAAAACACTATGCGGATATGGATCGGGACGTTGGCGTTGGCCCTGTTGGCGGGTTGCTCGTTGCCGGCGTCGTTGGTGCCGGGTGAGCCGAATGTCAACAAGACCAGTGACAAGGCACCCAAGGACTATGCCGCGTGTGTATTACCGTTGTGGCAGAAGGATGTCGCCAAAACCTCGCAGACATCGATTTCCAACGGCTATCGCATCACCGCGCCAAGCATCATCACGGCCGATGAGATTCTCGACATCGTCAAATACAAGAATGGCAGCCGGGTTTCGTTGTATCAGGGGCCGCCGTGGGCGAAGTCCGGGTCGTTGCGCCAATCGGTACGTGATTGCCTGTAACGGCATTTCCGGATGCAAAAAAAGCAGAAACAGCATGGGCGGTTTCTGCTTTTTTTTGGTTGCTTGCGGGCTGAAGGTCAGTCGGAAATATCGGTCAGGGAAATGCTGCGGCTCAATTTGCACGACAAGAATCCCGCGCCCTGCGTGGATTTGATTCGCGAAATGAACGGTGACAGTTGCTCGCGAGGATTTGCAGTTGTGTGCACTAGGCTTTTGAGGGCTGGTGGATAGTCAGGCCAGTACGACCTTTCAAGGAGCCTCGGATCATGGATGATCTGGTCAAAGAAGTTATTCCGCTGTTGCAGTATCTGATTCCCGGGTTTTTGTCAGCGTGGATTTTTTACTCACTGACGGCGTTCAAACGACCGGATACGTTCGGGCAGATTGTGCAGGCGCTGATTTTTACGTTTGTGATTCAGGGCGCGGTACTGGGGATTGGGGCAATTTGTCTGTGGGTGGGGTCGAAAGGCTTTTCCGTAGGGAAATGGGATGCTCGGGCGGAGGCATTGTGGGCATTTATTGTTTCAGTATGTCTCGCCGGGCTTTTCTGTTATTTGGCTTCAAACGGGGTGTTGCATGTGTGGCTACGCAAGCGAAACCTGACACGTAAAAGCTCTCATCCCAGCGAGTGGTACAGCGCTTTTGAGCGACAGGATCGCCTTGTCACTTTGCAACTGAATGACGAGAGGCGATTGTTTGGCTGGCCCTTGGAGTGGCCTTCTGGCCCCTGGGAAGGGCAATTCATCTTGCTGAATCCACAATGGCTTGGCGATGGTGGCGAGGTGCTCACTTTTGGCGCCGAATCAATGGTGATAGATTCCTCAAAAGTTCAGTGGGTCGAATTCAATTCTGTCGAGGAGGTTGTTTCATGAGCGCAAAAGCACCCAATCCCATGCCGCCTCACGTGGCGCGTCTCTTCGTGGGCCCAGACGGCAAGCCGTTGGCAAAACCGCTGGTCAAAGGGCCGAGTGCGCCTCCACCGCCAAAGCGCTGATCAGCGCCGCCAGCCACTAGCCCCAACCCTCAGCCACCGCCCGGCGAATCGCTTCCAGCAACATCGCAAACGCCGGGTTGTCGTTGTTCTCCCGCCAGATCAGATGCAGCTCGCTCTGCACCCCTTCGCCCAGATCGATATCGCGAAACACCACATTCTTGAACACCACACTGGTAGCGCAACGCGGCACCAGCGCCAGGCCCATGCCGGCGTTGACCAAGGCCAGAATCGTCAGAGAAGAACCCAGCCACTGCACATAATCCGGCGCGACCCGTGCCGAGCGCAGCATGCCGGTCAGCAGTTCATTGAACGGCGGATACGCGGCGTGGGAATACATCAGGAACGGTTGTTTATCCAGGTCACTGACCGCCACTTCAGCCGCCGTTGCCAATGGATGTCCACTCGGCACCGCCAGTACAAACGGCTCGCGCACCAGGCATTCGGTGGCGTAGCCCGGCTCCAATAACGGCGCACGGGCGATGCCCAGATCGATGCGGCGGGCGCGCAGGGCTTCGTGTTGCTGGTAAGTGTTCATTTCCGACAGATCGATTTTCACCTGCGGCTGTTTCAGTCGCGCCTCGGCGATCACCTTCGGCAGAAACTCATACACCGCGCTGCCGACAAAACTGATGTTCACCGAGCCGATATCGCCCTCGGCAAACCGTCGGGCGGTGACGGCTGCCTGCTGCGCGCGCTCCAGCAGGTTCTGTGCTTCGATGAAAAATGCACGGCCGGCGGCGGTCAAGGCGACGCTACGGGTGCTGCGGGTGAACAGCTCGACGCCGAGGTGATGCTCAAGCAGCTGGATCTGCCGGCTGAGCGGCGGCTGCGTCATGTTCAGTCGCTCGGCGGCGCGGCGAAAGTTGAGTTCGGTGGCGACGGTGGTGAAGCAGCGCAGTTGGGTCAGTTCGAACATTGATCTAATCCGGGTATCAATCGAATGCCAAGTTAGATTAGACGGGATCAATGATCGCCGTCCATGATCGGCCCATCGCTTTACGCCATCCCTAAAAAAACAAGATCGGGAGTCGCCCCTTGAAAACCCTCCAGAGTCCGCTGGACGTCACGGTTCTCGCCCGTGCCGCCGCCAAGGTCAAGCGCCACGTGCTGCCGCTGTTCGTGGTGATGTTCATCGTCAACTACATCGATCGGGTCAACATCGGTTTCGTGCGCAGCCACATGGAAACCGATCTGGGCATCGGCGCTGCGGCTTATGGCCTCGGCGCCGGTTTGTTCTTTGTGGGCTACGCACTGTTCGAAGTGCCGTCCAACATGCTTCTGCAGCGTTATGGCGCGCGGGTCTGGCTGACGCGGATCATGTTCACTTGGGGCGCAGCGGCCATGGCCATGGCCTTCGTCAGAGGGGAAACCAGTTTCTATGTGTTGCGCTTTATTCTCGGTGCGGCGGAGGCGGGGTTCTTTCCGGGGATCATTTATTACTTCACCCAATGGCTGCCGGCCTCCGAGCGCGGCAAGACCATGGCGGTGTTCCTCAGCGGCTCGGCCATTGCCTCGGTGATCTCCGGCCCGGTCTCCGGTGCGTTGCTGCACATCAGCGGACTGGGCCTGCATGGCTGGCAGTGGATGTTTTTGATTGAGGGCGCGGCTTCAGTGGTGCTCTGCGCATTCGTCTGGTTCTGGCTGCAATCGCATCCGCGTCAGGCCAAGTGGCTGAGCGAAGAAGAGCGCGAAGCGCTGGTGGCGGCGATTGCCGAGGAGCAGCGCGCTCGTGAGGCGTCGCAGGTGGCCAAACCGTCGATGTTCAAGCTATTGGCGGATCGGCAGATTGCGCTGTTCTGTTTCATCTATTTCTCCATCGCCCTGACCATTTACGGCGCGACGTTCTGGCTGCCAAGCATGATCAAGAAGATGGGCAATCTCGGCGACTTCCAGGTCGGCCTGCTCAACTCGATCCCGTGGATCATTTCGATTGTCGCCATGTACGGTTTCGCGGCGATGGCCGGCAAGTGGAAATTCCAGCAAGCCTGGGTCGCGCTGACGCTGGTGATCGCAGCCGTCGGTATGTTCATGTCGACCACCGGCGGGCCGATCTTCGCCTTCGTCGCGATCTGCTTCGCCGCCATCGGTTTCAAGGCAGCGTCGGCATTGTTCTGGCCAATTCCGCAAAGCTATCTGGATGCGCGTATCGCCGCTGCGGTGATCGCCCTGATCAACTCCATCGGCAACCTCGGCGGTTTCGTTGCGCCGACCGCGTTCGGCTTCCTCGAAGAAACCACCGGCTCGATCGAGGGCGGTCTGTATGGCCTGGCGGCGACGTCGCTGATCGCGGCGGTGGTGATCTTTTTCGCCCGCACGGCGCCAGGAGCCAAAGGCAAAACCCCGGCAAAGCCGCATGGCGACACCGCCGTTATTGCGACGGCCAGCCCGGCCGCGAGCCATTGAATTGATTGTTGATCTGTCAGGAGTCTTATCTTGAAAATCACCCGCGTAACTGTGACCCCGATTGCCTTTCGCGATCCGCCGCTGCTCAACGCCAGCGGCATTCATGAACCCTTCGCCTTGCGCTCGATCATCGAGATCGAAAGCGACAACGGCTACATCGGCCTCGGCGAAAGCTATGGCGATGCCCCGGCGCTGGCGATCCAGCAGCAGTTGCAGGCGCAACTGATCGGTCTCGATCCGTTCAACCTCAACCAGTTACGCGCGATCGTGCAGGCCACCGTTGCCGCCAACAAACCCGCCACTATTGCCGGTGCCGAACTCGCGCCCGGTTCTCATGCCAGCAAAGCGGTGAGCAATGCTTATTCGGCGTTCGAAGTAGCCTTCCTCGATTTGCAGGCGCATTACCTGAATGTGCCGCTGGTGGACCTGCTCGGTGGCGCGATTCGCGATGAGGTGCCGTTCAGCGCCTATCTGTTCTTCAAGTACGCGCAGCATGTCGATTCGCCCTACAAACCGGACAACTGGGGCGAAGCACTCAGCGAGCAGCAGATCGTTGCGCAGGCCGCGCGGATGATCGAGGCGTACGGTTTCAAAAGCATCAAACTCAAGGCCGGGACGTTGCCGCCGGAGCATGAAGTGGCGTGCATCAAGGCGTTGAAAAAGGCCTTCCCCGGCTACCCGTTGCGCATTGATCCGAATGGCAACTGGTCACTGGAAACCTCGATTCGCATGGCCGAGTTGCTCGGCAATGATCTGCAATATTACGAAGACCCGACTCCGGGCCTCGACGGCATGGCCGAGCTGCACAAGCGCACCGGTCTGCCGCTTGCGACCAATATGGTTGTCACCGATTTCGACGAGTTCCGCCGCAGCATTGCGCAAAACAGCGTGCAGATTGTTCTCGCCGACCACCATTACTGGGGCGGCCTGCGCGACACGCAGACCCTGGCAAAGATGTGCGATGTGTTCGGCGTTGGTGTGTCGATGCATTCCAATTCGCACCTGGGCATCAGCCTGATGGCGATGGCCCATGTCGCGGCGGCGGTGCCGAATCTGGATTACGCCTGCGATACGCATTACCCGTGGCAGGAGCCGGATGAAGAAGTGATCAAGGGCGGCAAGCTGCCGATTGTCGATGGCTGCGTGAAGATCACCCGCGCACCGGGGCTTGGGCTGGAGCTGGATCATGATCAATTGGGCAGGCTGCATGATCAGTATCTGACGTGCGGGATTCGTCAGCGTGATGATGTGCGGCAGATGCAGCGGTACAAGCCGGACTGGAGGGCGGTTAAACCAAGGTTTTGAGGTGCCTGAATTGGCGCCATCGCGAGCAGGCTCACTCCTACAGGGAAACGCATTCCAACTGTAGGAGTGAGCCTGCTCGCGATTGGCGTCCTCACGGTTACAACGTTTCTACCAGCCAATCCCGAAACGCTTTCAGCGACGGCAAACTCTCATTGCGTGGCGGATACACCAGGTAGTAGCTGCGCCGGCTGTTGATCGGCTCGCCCAGTTGCAGCAACTCGCCGCTGAGCAATTCATCCTCGACCAGAATCCGTGGCACCAGCCCGACACCGATATTCGCCCGCACCGCCTGAATCAAGTGCGAAGTCATTTCAAAACTTGGCCCGATGCGCATACCGCGATGCGGCAATCCGTGATGGCTGAACCATTCCGCCCACGCCTGCGCATTGCTGCTGACATTGAGCAGCAGTTGCCCGGCGATGTGTTGTTCGGCGTCGTCGCGCTCAGCGTCGGACAGTTGCGCACTGGCGATCACCACCAGTTCCTCGGTGTGCAAGGGCAGGGCCGTCAGCCCCGGCCATTCACCGCCACCGACGCAGATCGCCGCATCGATTTCGCTGGTATCGAAGTCAATCGCTGCGATACGCGAATGCAAATGCACGGTCATGCCCGGATGCGCGGTGTAGAAATCTTTCAACCGTGGCAGCAACCATTTCGAGCCGAAGGTCGGCAGCGTCGCCAGGCGCAGACTGTGAATGCCCGAGCCAAACGCCATCGCCTGCAATGTCGCACTGCGAATCTGCCCGAGCGCTTCGGCGAGTTCGCGCTGATACATGCGGCCGACATCGGTCAGCACCACTTGCCGACCTTCGCGGCTGAACAAGCGCATGCCGAGCATCTTCTCGAGAATCTGCACCTGCCGGCTGACCGCACTCTGCGTCAGCGACAGTTCGTGGGCGGCGCGGGTGTAGCTTTCATGGCGCGCGGCGGCCTCGAAAGCCAGCAATAACGACATGGAAGGGGTGAGCGTGCGCGGATTCATTCGTAAAAGTCATCAATAGCGGGTCGAATTTACGGTTGTCCCGGCGTTCGCCAGCAATGAACATGGGCACCATGAGATGGCGGAGCCTGACGCAATCATTCGTTGCGTACAACTGTTCACCGCCACGCGGCCCGATTTGACCGAGATAACCTGACCGATGATTGCCCAGCTGTCCCCCGCCAAAGCCCTCACCAGCGATTACCAACAGTTCCTCAAAGCCCTGAAAACCAGCGGCTTTCGTGGTGAAATCAGCGCTGATTACGCCAGTTGTGTGGTACTGGCGACTGACAATTCGATCTATCAGCGCCTGCCGCAAGCGGCGGTGTTTCCGATGGACGCCGAGGACGTGGCGCGGGTAGCGCGGTTGATCGCCGAGCCGGCGTATCAGCAAGTGGTGATCACCCCGCGCGGTGGCGGCACCGGCACCAACGGCCAATCACTGACCGACGGCATCGTCGTCGATCTGTCGCGGCACATGAACCGCATCCTCGAAATCAACGTTGAGGAACGCTGGGTGCGCGTGCAGGCCGGGGTGGTCAAGGATCAGCTCAACGCCGCGCTGAAGTCCGCCGGGCTGTTTTTCGCCCCGGAATTGTCGACCTCCAACCGCGCCACCGTCGGCGGCATGATCAACACCGATGCCAGTGGCCAGGGCAGTTGCACTTACGGCAAGACTCGCGACCATGTGCTCGAACTCGACATGGTTTTGCGCGGTGGCGAGCGTCTGCACGGTTTGCCTCTTGAGGAAAGCGAACTTGAAGCACTGTGCGCCCGCGAAGATCGCGTCGGTGAGGTCTATCGCTGCGCGCGGCAGATCATTGATGAGCAGGGTGAGCTGATCAAAGAGCGTTTCCCCGATCTCAACCGCTGCCTGACCGGTTATGACCTGGCGCATCTGCGTGAGGCGGATAACCGTTTCAACCTCAACAGCGTGCTGTGCGGTGCTGAAGGCTCGCTGGGTTTTGTCGTCGAGGCGCGGCTGAACGTACTGCCGATCCCCAAACACACGATGCTGGTGAACATCCGCTACGCCGGGTTCATGGACGCCTTGCGCGATGCGCGGGCCTTGATGGCGCTCAAGCCGCTGTCGATCGAAACCGTGGACTCGAAAGTCTTGCTGCTGGCGATGCAGGACATCGTCTGGCACGGCGTTGCGGAGTATTTCCCGGAAAGCGCCGAGCGGCCGACCTTGGGCATCAATCTGGTGGAGTTTTGCGGCGACGATCCGGAGGACTTGCAGCGCCGGGTCGAAGCATTTGTCGACCACTTGAGCTGCGACCGCACGGTTGAGCGTTTGGGTCATACGCTGGCGGTCGGTCATGCGGCGGTGAACAAGGTCTACGGCATGCGCAAGCGCGCGGTGGGCCTGCTCGGTAACGTCGCCGGTGAAGCGCGGCCGCAGCCGTTCGTTGAAGACACCGCGGTGCCGCCGCAGCACTTGGCCGAGTACATCGCCGAGTTGCGCGACCTGCTCGACAGCCACGGTTTGCAGTACGGCATGTTCGGTCACGTCGACGCGGGCGTGCTGCACGTGCGGCCGATTCTCGACATGAAAGACCCGCAACAAGCCGCGCTGGTGCGTCCGGTGTCCGATGGCGTCGCCGCGTTGACCCAGCGTTACGGTGGCCTGCTGTGGGGTGAGCACGGCAAAGGCTTGCGCTCGGAATACGCGCCGGCATTTTTCGGTGAGCTGTATCCGGCACTGCAAGCCTTGAAGGCTGCGTTCGACCCGTTCAACCAGTTCAACCCGGGCAAGATCGCCACCCCGGCCAACACCGGCGCTGCGCTGCTGAAAATCGACGAGGTCACGTTGCGCGGCGAACTCGACCAGCAGATCGACGAGAAGGTCTGGCAAAGCTACGGCGCCGCGATGCATTGCAACGGCAACGGCGCCTGCTACAACTTCGATCCCGATGACGCCATGTGCCCGTCGTGGAAAGCCACCCGTGAGCGCGCTCAGTCGCCCAAGGGCCGCGCCTCGTTGATCCGCGAGTGGTTGCGTTTGCAGGGCGTGGCGGGTGTCGACGTGTTGTCCGATGCGATTCGCAAGCCGGCGTTTTTCAGCACGTTGTGGCAGCGCTGGCGCAATAGCCGTACGCAGTCCGAGGACTTCTCCCATGAAGTCTACGACGCCATGGCCGGTTGTCTGGCGTGCAAATCCTGTGCGGGGCAGTGCCCGGTGAAGGTCAATGTGCCGGAGTTTCGCTCGCGGTTTCTGGAGCTGTATCACAGCCGTTATCTGCGCCCGGCGCGGGACTATCTGATCGCTTCGCTGGAATACAGCATCCCGTACATGGCGCGGATCCCGGCGTTGTACAACGGTTTGATGGGCGCTTCATTCGTTCGCAGCTTGCTGGAACGGGTCGGCGGCATGATCGACGTGCCGTTGCTCAGTCGTTTTGATTTCCATGCGGCGATGCGCCGTTGGCAGGTGCAACCGGCGAAGGTTTCGACGTTGTCGGCGCTGACCGAGGCGCAACGTGAACGCAGTGTGGTCATCGTGCAGGACGCCTTCACGCGTTACTTCGAAGCGCCGCTGTTGGCGGATCTGGTCGAGTTGATTTCGCGTCTGGGTTATCAGGTCTATCTCGCGCCGTTCAGCGCCAACGGCAAGCCTTTGCATGTGCAGGGCTTCCTCTCGGCATTCAACCGCGCGGCGTTGCGCAACGCTCGGCAACTGCGTGAATTGGCGGATGTGGGCGTGCCGTTGCTGGGCCTCGATCCGGCGATGACGTTGGTGTATCGCCAGGAGTACTTGAAAGTGCCGGGCATGGAGCAATGCCCGGAAGTGGCGCTGGTGCAGGAGTGGTTGCTCAAGGTGATGCCGGAGCAGGCGCCACAGGATGCAACCGCGTCGTTCCGACTGCTGGCCCACTGCACCGAGAAAACCAACGCCCCGGCCGCGACGCGGCAGTGGGAGCAAGTGTTCGAGCGTGCGGGTTTGAAGCTGGCCACGCAGGCCACCGGTTGCTGCGGCATGTCCGGCACTTACGGTCACGAGGCGCGCAATCGCCAAACCTCAGCGGTGATCTACGAGCAGTCCTGGGCACGTCAGGTAGCGGCGTCGGCAGAGCAGGGCGAAGCCTTGGCGACCGGTTATTCGTGCCGCAGTCAGGTCAAGCGCCAGTCGGATCAGGCACTGCGTCATCCGTTGCAGGTGCTGCTTGAGGTTCAACGTCGCTGAGGTCGTCGCCCGTGTCCTTGTCCCAGATCAGGCGCGGGTCGAAGCTCATCGCCGCGAGCATGGTGAACACCACGACCAGGCCAAAAAACAGAATGCCCGGTCGTGGCTCGATATCGCCCAGCGCCTGAAACTTCACCAGTGCCGCGACCAGCGCCACCACCAAAACGTCGAGCATCGACCAATAGCCGATCAGCTCGACGAAACGGTACAGCTTCGAGCGCTCTTTGCGCGCCCAGGCGCTGTCGCGTTGCACGGTCATCAGCAGCAACGTCAGGGCCACGAACTTGACTCCCGGCACGGCGATACTGGCGATGAAAATGATCAGCGCAATGTCCCACGCGCCGTGTTCCCAGAACTCCAGTACACCGCTCATGATCGTGCTGTCGGCGCCACTGCCGAGCATGGTGGTGTTCATTACCGGCAACAGGTTGGCCGGCACGTAAAACGCTAGCGCCGCGAGCATGTAGGCCCAGGTGCGCGCCAGTGAATTGGTCTTGCGCCGGTGCAGGGGCGCATCGCAGCGCGGGCATTCATGCGGCTCGTCGGTCATGTCGCAGGCCAGGCCGCAGCTGTGGCACAGGCACAGATTGAGTTCGCGGGCAGTCGGTGGCCGTTTCATAGAATGTCCCAGAGATCGCGGATATCGCGGCCGGCAATCCTGATCATCATCAGGCTCAGCACGGCCAGCGCGAACAGGCCGATGCCGGGCAACACATCGAGCAATCCGGCCAGTTTGAACACCGCCACCATCGCTCCGAGCAGGCATACCTCAAGCATGCTCCACGGCCGCAGGGTTTCCAGCCAGCGCATGCACAGCTTGAAGCCCGGTGCACGTCGCGATGACAGCGCGAAGCTGAGCACCCAGATCAGCAGCACCAGTTGAAACGCCGGGGCAATGATGATCGAGATCGCCGCGACCATCGCCATGAACGTGATCGGCCCCTGACTCAGCGCCAGCACCGAATCCCACAGCGTCGCGCTGTTTTTCAGGCCTTTGAGGCTGATGCTCATCACCGGATAGAAGTTGGCGAACAGCCACAGCATCGCCGCCGTGAACGTCAGGGCCAGACGCTGTTCAACAGTCAAACCGTTGAAGCGCTGCAGCACGCCACCGCAGCGCACGCACGAGGTTTTCTGGTGTTTGGCCAGCACGGCTTTTTCGTACACACAATCGCAGTGCTCGCAGATGATCAGGTGTTCGGTGTTGACCATGGACAACGCTCGACAGCAGGCCGCAAGGGCAGGGGACTTGATCACTATAGAAGCCTGAGGCTATTGGGCAACTTGCCCGGCTTGATCGGCTGAGGTTTTTCTGAGAATCGCTATCGATTGGGCTTGGGTTTTTGCTGGTTATTGTTATAAGGTAACGCGAATTTCAGGGGTGGTCCTTGTAGGCACCCGGTGTTATCCCTTCGATTGCGAAACGCTCATGACGATTGTGCTTCCTCGTTCTGCCCCGTTGGCCACTGGCCGGCTGATGTCCATTGACGCCCTCAGAGGCCTGGTCATTCTGTTCATGCTGCTCGACCACGTGCGGGAAACCTTCTTGCTGCACCGTCAGGTCAGCGACCCGATGGACATTGCCAGCACCGAGCCGGCACTGTTTTTCAGCCGCACATTGGCGCATTTGTGTGCGCCGGTGTTTGTGTTGCTGACGGGATTGTCGGCGTGGTTGTTCGGAGAAAAGTACGCGGGCAAGTCTGATGTCAGCGCCTTTCTGTTCAAGCGTGGTCTGTTTCTGGTGGTGCTGGAGTTCACCCTGGTGAACTTCGCGTGGACCTTCCAACTGCCACCGAGTGTGATTTATCTGCAAGTGATCTGGGCGATCGGTTTGAGCATGATTGCCTTGTCGCTGCTGGTCTGGCTGCCGCGCTGGCTGTTGCTGACGTTGAGCCTGATGATCATCGCCGGACACAACCTGCTCGACACTGTGCATTTTCCGCTGGAGTCAGCGCTGCACGTGCCCTGGGCGATTTTGCATGATCGCGGCTGGATCGACGTCAGCGACACTCTGCGTCTGCGCACCTCCTATCCGTTGTTGCCATGGATCGGTGTGATTGGTCTGGGTTATGCGCTGGGACCGTGGTTTGCTCGCGGCGTTGAAGCGAGTTTGCGTCAGTGGCAACTGCTGATCGCGGGGAGCGCAGGACTGCTTGGCTTTGTCGGGCTGCGGTTGATCAACGGCTATGGCGAGAAACCGTGGGCCGTGGGCGACACGTCGGTGCAAACCCTGATGAGCTTTTTCAACATCACCAAGTACCCACCGTCGTTGCTGTTTATCGCGCTGACCGCGAGCGTCGGGCTGTTGCTGCTACTGGCATTCGAACGCTTGCAGGATCGTCGCTGGATTCGCTGGTTGACCGTGTTCGGTTCGGCGCCGATGTTTTTCTATCTGCTGCATCTGTACGCGTTGAAGGTGTTGTACCTGATCGGCGTCGCCCTGTTCGGGCTGAATCAGGGCAGCTATTTCGGCTTCTCCTCGGTGGCGGCGATCTGGCTGGTGTCGGCCATTCTGGCGATCGGGCTGTTCCCGGCCGTGCGCTGGTTCTCGGCATTGAAGGCCCGTCGTCGCGACATTGCCTGGCTGAAGTATTTGTAAGCACCTAACGCCGGTTGCGCACGAAGTCGACAAAGGCTTTGAGCGGTGCCGGCACATGGCGCCGGCTCGGGTAGTACAGGTGCAGGCCCGGATAGAACGGGCACCAGTCTGCCAGCACTTGCACCAGCCGCCCGCTGGCGAGGTGTTCGCTGACCATGTCTTCGAACACATAGGCCAGGCCCAGCCCTTGCAGCGCGGGGCCGACCATCAGGCTGACATCACCGAGGGTCAGCGGGCCGTTGACCTCGAGTTCCTGGGCGATGCCGCCGCGTTCAAGTTCCCAGCGATACAGCGATCCGCTGGGAAAACGGTGGCGGATACACGGCAGTCCGTGCAGGTCCTCGGGCTTTTGCGGTGCCGTGTGGCGCTCGAAAAATGCCGGTGAACCGACCACCACGGAGCGCATTGTCGGGCCAATCGGCAGCGACACCATGTCGGCCTCCAGGCGATCGCCGAAGCGCACGCCGGCATCAAAACCGCCCGCGACGATATCCAGCAGCGCATCGCTCTCGACCACTTCCAGGCGAATGTCCGGATATACCTGCAAAAACTCACTGGCAATCGGTAGCAGCACCAGCTCACAGGCTTGCCGCCCGCAGGTGATGCGCAGGTTGCCTGAGGGTTTATCGCGGAAATGGTTGAGGTCTTCCAGCGCATCGTCAATATCACGGAACGCCGGTTTCAACCGCGCATACAGACGCTCGCCAGCCTCGGTCAATGCCACGCTGCGGGTGGTGCGATTGAACAGGCGCACGCCGAGCCGGTTCTCCAGCGCTTTGACCGAATGGCTCAGGGCCGAGGGCGTGAGGCCGAGTTCGATGGCCGCTTTGCTGAAGTTCAAGTGCTGCGCGGTGTACAGAAAGACCGACAGATCGGCTGCCGAAGGTGATTTCATCTGTGAATACCTTTCACAAAGTTATGCAAAATTGTTGGGATTATCACATCAGTAGCACGGCCTTAAAGTCGCATCAACTCATCAAGAAGACCTGGCACCCTCGCCAAAGGTCGCAGACAGGAGGAGTTGAAATGCGTACCTGGTTTATTACTGGCGCTTCCCGTGGTTTTGGCACCCTCATCGCAGAACGCGCCTTGCGTGCCGGTGACGCGGTGATCGCTACCGCGCGCAACCCGCAAGACATCACCGATCGTCTCGGCGAGCAACCGAACCTGCTGGCGGTGCGCCTCGACGTCACCCGCGAGGACGAAGCGCATCAAGCGGTTGCTGAAGGGATCAAGCGGTTTGGCTGTATCGATGTGCTGATCAACAACGCCGGGTTTGGCGTGCTGGGCGCGGTAGAAG
This sequence comes from Pseudomonas sp. P108, assembly GCF_032613195.1. Classification (NCBI taxonomy): domain Bacteria; kingdom Pseudomonadati; phylum Pseudomonadota; class Gammaproteobacteria; order Pseudomonadales; family Pseudomonadaceae; genus Pseudomonas; species Pseudomonas sp. P108. The sequence continues at coordinate 2,693,847 of NZ_CP126691.1, forward strand.
AAACCAGCGCCAGCGAGACCGAGCGCCTGTTCGCCACCAACGTGTTCGGCCTGCTCAACGTCACCCGCGCCGTGCTGCCACACATGCGTGCACAGCGCAGTGGCCGGGTAATCAACATCTCTTCGATTGGCGGCTATCAGGCGTACATGGGCTGGGGTGTTTACGGCGCGACCAAGTTCGCCGTCGAAGGCATTACCGAAGCGTTGCATCAGGAACTGGCACCCTTGGGCATTCAAGCCACGGTGGTCGAGCCGGGTTTCTTCCGCACCGATTTCCTTGATGAACAGTCGTTGATCAAAACGAAACTTGAACTGCCGGACTACGACGAAACCGTGGGCAAGATGCGAGTGTTCGCCGAAGCGGCCAATCATGCACAACCGGGTGATCCGCTGAAGTTTGCCGAAGCGATGCTGGCACTGGTCAATGCGCCGAACCCACCGCTGCGACTGGCATTGGGCAGTGACACGGTGGCGCGGATCGAGGCGAAGAATCGGCTGGTGGCGCAGGAGTTGGCTGATTGGAATGAGCTGGCGCTGTCCACCGACTTCGCCAACTGAACGCCTGAGCTGTGAGAGCGAGGTTGCTCGCTCTCATCTCTTTCGTGCGCAGACTTCGGTGGATTTTTCTGTGTATTTCGCGCCTTATTCGCTGCGTGACGCAGCTTTGTGATTTCTCAAAGGATGGAACGAATGATTTCTTTGACTCAGCCGCACGGAACGCGCGACAAGTTGCTCATACTCGCGGCCGTGTGCCTCTCGGCACTGGTCTTGCCGTTAAGTTTTACTGGCGGCGCGGTAGCGACACCGGCCATCGGCCGTGACTTGGGCGGCAGTCCGGTGGCGCTGACCTGGATCACCAATGCGTTCATGTTGTCGTTCGGCAGTTTGCTGATGGCCGCCGGCGCATTGGCTGACGTGTACGGACGCAAACGCCTGTTCACCTACGGCATGTTGCTGTTTACCGCCGCCTCGATCGCGCAGAGTCTGGCGCCTTCGGTGTTCTGGCTGGACGTGTTGCGTGCCGTTCAAGGTGTGGCGGGGGCAGCGGCGCTGGCCAGCGGTTCGGCGGCACTGGCGCAAGAGTTCGAGGGGCATGCCCGGACCCGGGCGTACAGCGTACTCGGCACGACGTTCGGCATCGGTCTGGCCTTCGGGCCGCTGGTGGCGGGCGCGCTGATCGAGGCGTTCAACTGGCGGGCGATTTTTGTCTTCACCGCGTTGATTGGAATCATCGCGTTGGTTTTCGGGGTGCCGCGTATGCGCGAAACCCGCGACCCGGATGCCAAAGGGCTGGACTGGCCGGGCACGCTGCTGTTCAGCGCAATGCTGGCGCTGTTCACGTTTGGCCTGATCCAGGCACCGGACAGTGGTTGGGACAGTCCGCAGGTGATCGGTTTGCTGGGCGCTTCGGCCGTGTTGCTGGCAGCTTTCGTGATCGTCGAAATGCGTGTCGAGCGGCCGATGCTCGATCTGACCCTGTTCCGTTATCCGCGATTCATTGGCGTGCAGATGCTGCCGATCGGCACTTGTTTCTGCTACATCGTGCTGGTGGTGATGTTGCCGCTGCGCTTTATCGGCGTTGAGGGCCTGAGCGAGATCGACGCCGGTCTGCTGTTGCTGGCGTTGTCGGCGCCGATGCTGGTGGTACCGATGCTAGCCGCATCGATGGCGCGCTTCGTTTCCGCCGGCATCTTGTCCGGTGCCGGCTTCCTGATTGCCGCCGTGGGCCTGCATTGGCTGAGCCTGTACAACGTAGGTGACGCGAAATTTGCGCTGGTGGTGCCGATGCTGCTGATCGGTATTGGCGCCGGTTTGCCGTGGGGGCTGATGGATGGATTGTCGGTCAGCGTCGTGCCGAAAGAACGCGCCGGCATGGCAGCGGGCATCTTCAGTACTGTGCGAGTGGCGGGAGAGGGCATTGCCTTGGCGATTGTCGCGGCACTGCTGGCGTCATTGCTCCACGCTGATCTGTCGAGTGCCGTGCACGCGCTGGCGGGCAGTGCCGAGGCGTCGCTGATTGCCGAGACCGCGCACCGGGTGACCACCGGCGATATGGCGCATGCGATCAACACCGTTCCGGGGCTGGCCAACGGACGTCTGGTAGAAGGGTACGCTGCGGCGTTTCAGTATCTGCTGCACATCCTGACGGTGATCACGCTGGTGTCGGCGGCGGTGGTGCTGGGGTTGTTGAGCAAGGATCGCAGCGTCGCAGCACCACAACAGGCTGCCGCATAAACCCACTGTGGGGGCGAGCCACCTATTTTCAATCTGTCTGCAAATCCCTGTGGGAGCGAGCCTGCTCGCGAAAGCGGTGAGTCAGCAACGGATGTGTTGACTGACACTCCCGCTTCGCGAGCAAGCTCGCTCCCACTTTGGATTGTGCCAAGCCACCTATTTTCAATCTGTCCGCGAATCCCTGTGGGAGCGAGCCTGCTCGCGAAAGCGGTGAGTCAGACAATGCAGATGTTGACTGGACCGGCCTCATCGCGAGCAGGCGAAGGCCTACAGGGTTTTCCGGTGTGTGGATTATTTGCGATCCAGCCAAACGGTCTGGGCGTTGCAGAATTCGCGCACGCCGAAGTGCGACAGCTCACGACCGAAGCCGCTCTTCTTCACACCACCAAAGGTCACGCGCGGATCGCTGGCCGAGTAGCCGTTGATGAACACGCCGCCGGTGTCCAGTTCGCTGGTCAGTTGCTGGGCCAGTGCCACGTTGGCGGTGTAGATCGTCGCGGTCAGGCCGAATTCGCTGTCGTTGGCCAGGGCCACGGCATGCGCGCAATCGCGGGCGGTGATGATCGACGCGACCGGGCCGAACAGTTCCTGTTTGAACGAGGTCATGCGGTCGGTGACGTCGGCCAGCACGGTCGGTTCGTAGTAGTTGCCCGGGCCTTCGGACTTGCCGCCGCCGAGTAGCAGGGTCGCGCCTTCTTCCAGGGTGTCACGCACTTGCTGGTCGAGTTCATCACGCAGATCAAAACGCGCCATCGGGCCGATGTAGGTGTCGGCGGACAGCGGATCACCGACCTTCAACTTGCGCGTGGCTTCGACGAACTTGCGGGTGAATGCTTCGACCACGCCTTCTTCGATGATCAGACGCTTGGCCGCTGCGCAGACTTGCCCCGAGTTCTGATAGCGGCCGATGACTGCTGCCTGCACGGCTTCGTCGATATCCGCATCGTTGAGCACGATAAACGGATCGGAACCGCCCAGTTCCAGCACGCATTTCTTCAGTGCGGCACCGGCCTGAGCACCGATCGCCATACCGGCACGCACGCTGCCGGTCAGCGTCACGGCGGCAATGCGTGGGTCAGCGATGGCGGTGGAAACGCCTTCCGGGGTGACGTTGATCACTTCAAACACGCCTTCAGCGAAACCGGCGCGGGTAAAGGCATCGCGCAGCAGATAGGCGCTGCCCATCACGTTCGGCGCGTGCTTGAGCACGTAAGTGTTACCGGCAATCAGCGCCGGAACGGCACCGCGCAATACCTGCCAGATCGGGAAGTTCCACGGCATCACCGCGAGAATCGGGCCGAGCGGACGGTACTCGATGCGCGCCTTGCCACCTTCAACCTGCGTCGGCTCAGCGTCGAGCATCGCCGGGCCGTGTTCGGCGTACCACTCGCAGAGCTTGGCGCATTTCTCGATTTCACCACGGGCTTGAGCAATCGGCTTACCCATTTCCAGGGTGATCATTGTGGCCATGGCTTCGCTGGTTTCACGCAGCGCACCGGCGAGGGCGCTCAACAAACGCGAGCGATCCTGCAACGGCTTGCGCTTCCACTTGCCAAAGCCATAGGCAGCGCGGGTCATCGCGGCGTCGAGGGCGGCAGCGGATTCAAACGCGTAATGACCGATCTGCTCGCCGTTGGCGGGATTGATCGAGATGGCGTGGGTCTGGCTGGAAATCTGGCTCATGGCATCGTCCTGCAGGTTCGTCGGATGAGCCTAGAGTAGGGTGGTGTTTGTTTTCTGGAAACTGAATAATAAAGATCGTTTCTTTCACGATTGGAGAATGACTGTGGATCTGGTGCAGCTGGAAATCTTCAAAGCCGTTGCCGAACACGGCAGCATCAGCGCCGCCGCCGCGCAGATCCATCGCGTGCCGTCGAACCTGACCACGCGGATCAAGCAGCTTGAGCAGGATCTCGGGGTGGATCTGTTTATCCGCGAGAAAAGCCGTCTGCGTTTGTCACCGGCGGGATGGAGTTTTCTCGAATACGCGCGACGGATTCTCGATCTGGTGCAGGAGGCTCGGGCCACGGTGGCGGGGGAGGAGCCGCAGGGCGCATTTCCGTTAGGCTCGCTGGAAAGTACGGCGGCGGTGCGCATTCCCGAGTTGCTCGCGGCGTACAACCAGTTGCACCCGAAAGTCGATCTCGATCTGTCCACCGGACCGTCCGGCACGATGATCGATGGCGTGCTCTCCGGGCGCCTCGCCGCAGCGTTTGTCGACGGCCCGGTGCTGCATCCGACGCTGGAAGGCGTGCCGGCATTCGAGGAAGAAATGGTCATTATCGCGCCGCTCAATCACGCCCCCGTAAAACGTGCAGCGGATGTGAATGGCGAGAATATCTATGCCTTCCGCTCCAACTGTTCCTACCGTCACCACTTTGAAAAATGGTTCAGCACCGATGCCGCTGTGCCGGGCAAGATCTTCGAAATGGAGTCGTACCACGGCATGCTCGCCTGTGTCAGCGCCGGCGCCGGACTGGCGCTGATGCCGCGCAAAATGCTGCAGAGCATGCCCGGCAGCGCTACCGTCAGCGTCTGGCCGTTGGCGGCGGATTTTCGCTATCTGACCACGTGGCTGGTGTGGCGGCGGGGCACGGTGTCGCGCAGTCTGAGCATGTTTGTGCGCTTGCTGGAAGAGCGCGGGGTGGTGCGGGCTGAGGAGTAAATGCTGCACAACCGCTGCCCTTGGGCGCAGCGGTTTTTTCGTTATGGCGTGCCGTTGCGGCCGTACAGGCGATAGCCGTCGCGTTGCTGCAAACGGTCGTAGTAGGCACTGACGGCGGGCAAGTGTGGATGCTTGAGTGGTGTTTCGAACCATCGGTTCACCGACAGTCCGATCGGGATATCTGCCAGTGAAAATGTCTCTCCGCTGACGTAGGCACCGGTCGACTCCAACTGTCGATCAAGGATCGCCATGTTCTTCGACCATTGCTCGATTCCGACGGCCAGCGCCGCGCTGTCCTGATGCTCCGGCGATTGCCGCACCAGCGACAAAAACGCATACGACCACGAGCGATTCAGCTCCGAAGCCTGCCAGTCGATCCACTGATCAATCCGCGCCCGAGCCATCGGCTCCGTCGGATAAAACTGCGCGCCGTCGTAGCGCGATACCAGATAACGAATGATCGTGTTCGACTCCCACAGCGTGAAATCACCGTCCTGAATCACCGGCACCATGGCGCAGGGATTCAGCGCGAGAAACGCCGCATCGTTGGTCGATTTGAACCCTGACCCCCAGTCTTCCCGCGTGAAGGGAATCTGCAATTCAGCGCATGTCCACAGCACTTTGCGCACGTTGATCGATGAGGCTTTACCGAGTATTCGCAGCATTGGATGTCCCTTTCCTCAGAGTCTTCAGACTTGAAGAAATACCATACCGAAATAAAGAAGGCCCGCACTAAGCGGGCCTTGGTTTTTCATCAAATCAATCTCACAGACTGCTCGCCAGTTTCCCGCCCATCATCCGCCGACGGTAGGACGTATCCCGATTCGCCAGCCAGAAGTACAACGGCGAGGTCACCAGCAGTCCCACCAGCCACGACAGATCCGCGCCGTTGATGTGTGCCGACACCGGGCCGACGTACAGCGGCGTGTTCATGAACGGGATCTGCACGGCGATGCCGATCGCGTAGGCCAGCAGCGCCTGCGGGTTGTAGCGGCCGTAGATGCCGCCATCGACCTGGAAGATCGACTGGATGTCGTACTGGCCTTTGTGGATTGCGTAGAAGTCGATCAGGTTGATCGCCGTCCACGGCACCAACACCACCAGCAACACCAGCACCATGTCGACGAAGTGGCCGATAAAGTCTTTCGAGGCGCCGACGGCGGCGAAGCAGCAAGCCAGCAACACAATGATCGAGATCACTGCGCGGCTCTTGGCGGTGGGGATCCAGCGGTAGGCGAAGGTCTGCACCAGGGTGATCAGCGACAGCACCGCGCCGTACAGGTTGAGAGCGTTGTGACTGATCACGCTGAGCAGGAACAGCACCAGCATCAGCGGGCCGATCGAGCCGGTGGCGAGTTTCACCGCGTCCATGGTGTCCATGCCCACAGGCGTCGCCAGCACAGCGACGGCACCGAAGATGAACGCCAGACTCGAGCCCAGCGCCGAACCCAGATACGTCGTCCAGAATGTCGACGAGACTTTTACGTCCGCCGGCAAGTAACGCGAATAGTCGGACACGTAAGGCGCAAACGCGATCTGCCACAACGCCGCCAGCGACACGGTGGCGAGCCAGCCGGACAGGTTGAAGCTGCCGCGAGTGAGGAAGTCATCGGTTTGAATGTGGGTGAAGATGTAGCCGAAGCCGACCACGATACCGATCCCTAACACCCAGGTGCCGATGCGGTTGAGCACGTGGATGAAGCGGTAACCGATGATGCCGATGATCCCCGAACCGACTGCGCCAATAACGATGCCGACCGGCACGGGAACGATGTCGACCACGCCGTGCAATGACTTGCCGGCCAGCACGATGTTGGAGGCGAAAAAGCCGATGTACATGACGCCGGCAATCAACACCACCAGCAACGCGCCGAGGGAGCCGAACTGGGCGCGGCTCTGAATCATTTGCGGAATGCCCATCTGCGGGCCTTGAGCCGAGTGCAGCGCCATGAGCACGCCGCCGACCAGATGGCCGACGAGAATCGCGACGATGCCCCAGACCAGATTCAAGTGGAACAACTGCACGCCCAGCGCACCGGTGACGATGGGCAACGGCGCGATGTTGCCGCCGAACCAGAGCGTGAACAGATCCCTGACCTTTCCGTGGCGATCTTCGGGGGGCACGTATCCTATCGTGTGTTTTTCAATCAGCGGAGCGGAGGATGCTGCAGGGGTAGCCATGACGAACTCCAAGGCAAGGATGAGTACGTGGACGTACTTCGGCAAGCGCCGGCACGGGCGGCGCATTTCTTGTTGAAGTGATCATGTGCAAAGCGTCGGGATAGATAAATTAGTAAGTTTGTTGCTTCAGACCTTAAAAAAAATATGCTTCGGATGGCGCGGGCGTCCGGTATGTTCAAACCTGATCGTGCGCCAGGGAAACAGGGCGAACACCCGCGCTCTTTTGGAGACTCACATGGCCGCCTACAACCTGCGCCAGCTCAAGTACTTCGTCACTACCGCCGACTGCGGCAGCGTCGCCGAGGCCTCGCGCAAGCTCTACATCGCGCAGCCGTCGGTATCGACCGCGATCAAACATCTGGAAGAAAGCTTTGGGGTGCAGTTATTTATCCGCCATCACGCCCAAGGGGTTTCCCTGACGCCGAGTGGCTCGCGCTTTTATCGCAAGGCGCTGGAACTGCTGCGGGTGGCCCATGAGTTCGAGCAGAACGCTTTGGCCGACAACGACGTGGTCGCGGGGCAGATCGATATCGGCTGTTTCGAAACCGTCGCGCCGCTGTATCTGCCGCGCCTGATCGCCGGGTTCAAGGCGCGTTGGCCGGGGGTGGAAATCCGCATTCGTGACGGTGAGCAACAGGAGTTGGTGCAAGCGCTGACCGCCGGCAGTATCGATGTGGCGATGATGTTCGAGCACGATCTGGACAGCACCATCGAAACCGCACCGCTGATGCCGCCGCAACAGCCTTATGCGTTGTTGCCGGCCAGCCATCGCTTCGCGCAACAGGCGAAAGTTTCGCTGCATGATCTGGTGCTGGAACCGATGATCCTGCTCGATGTAGTGCCGAGCCGCACCTATTTCGTGAGCATTTTCGAAGAGCGCGGGCTGGCGCCGAATATCGTCTTCAGCTCACCGTCGATCGAAATGGTGCGCGGCATGGTCGGCAACGGTTTCGGCTTTTCGATTCTGGTGACCAAACCGTTCAGCGACTACACCTACGACGGTCAGCAAGTCGTCTGTGTGCCGCTGGCGGAAAACGTCACCGGATCGGGATTGTCTGCAGCCTGGCTGCGGCGGGTGCAACTGACCAAACCGGTGCAGTTGTTTGTCGATCATTGCCGCGAAGAGTTGGCCCGGCTGCACCCGTGAGTGCCGTCGGGCCGATAGTCAGAGGCTGATAAACGCCAGCATTCGTTGCAGCATGGCATCGCAGGCTTGCAGTTGATCGAGGCTGACAAACTCATCGGGTTTATGGCCCTGGTCCATGCTGCCGGGGCCGCAGACCACCGTGGGAATCCCCACCGCATCAAACAGTCCACCCTCGGTACCGAATGCTACGGTGCCGAAATCCTTCGAGCCGCAAAAAGCCGAAATCAACTCGGCTGCCTGACTCTGCGCATCTGTGGCCAGCCCCGGATACGCCGACAAGGCGCTGAAGCGGATATCGCTTTGTGCACTGACGGCGCGCATACGCGGCAGTACTTCGCGCTCGGCATAGGCTTTCAGCGCCTCGGCAACCAGCGCCGGATCCTGCGAGGGCAGGGCGCGGATTTCGAAGTCGAATCGGCAATCGGCCGGGACGATATTCAAGGCCTTACCGCCGCTGATCACACCGGTCTGCACCGTGCTGTAAGGCGGATCGAAGCGCGCATCGTGATGCTCCGGCGCTTTCAACTGCTGGCCGAGCCGACCCAGTTCAGCGATCAGTTCGGCGGCGTATTCAATCGCGTTGACCCCGAGCGGCGCATAGGCCGAATGGCACGGATGGCCGTGCACATCGCAGCGCATCGCCAGTTTGCCCTTGTGGCCGAGCACCGGTTTCAGCTCAGTCGGCTCGCCGATGATGCACAGCAACGGTTTGATCGGGCGTCGCTGCAAGACCTCAAGCAACGAGCGCACGCCGAGGCAGCCGACTTCTTCGTCATAAGACAGGGCAATATGCACCGGCAGGCGCAACGACGCCTGCACCAGCGCCGGCACCAACGCCAGCACACAGGCGATATAACCCTTCATGTCCGCGGTACCGCGCCCGAAAACCTTGCCGTCGCGCTCGGTCAATTCGAACGGCGGCAGCGTCCACGGCTGGCCATCGACCGGCACCACATCGGTGTGCCCGGACAGCACAATGCCCGGTTGATCCACCGGGCCGATCGTGGCGAACAGGTTGGCTTTGCTGCGCTCATCGTTGTAGATCAGCGCGCACGGTACGTCGAAACCTTCGAGGTAATCGCGAACGAATTCGATCAGTTGCAAGTTGGATTCACGGCTGGTGGTATCGAACCCCACCAGCACTTTGAGCAACTCGACGCTGTTCATCGGTCATCACCGGCCACGCCATAACCCGGCGCCTTGGCCGGATCGAGGGCGCGGTCGATGTAGTCCTGAAGCTGCGGCTCGTAAGCGTTCCAGAGTTTTTGCAACTGACCGATCGGGTCTTCATCAGCCCAATCCACGCGCAGGTTGACGATCGGCCAGGTCTGTTCGCCGACCACCACGACCGCGGCCGAATGCACCGGGCCGGCTTCGCCACCGAGCGCTTGTGCGGCGTGCAGGGCTTTGAGCAGACGATCAGCGAGTTGACCTTCGCCGTCCTCAAAAGCACTGACCATCGCTTCGATCACCGAACGCCCGGCGAGCATGTTGCCGGCGGCGACGCACTGCTCGCCGCTGACGGCGTTGTGCACACCGAGGGTTTGCGCACCGCTGAAATGTGCGGTCTGGCCGAGGTGGTTGATTGCGGTGATCTGGCGGTACTGGCTGTAGCCGTTGCGGGTGAGGACTTTATCCAGCGCATCATCGGGGGCCAGGCCTTGCTCCATCAGCGCAAGGACTTCCGGGCCGAGGGAGGGCAGGGTGATGTTCTGGCTCGACACCGCGCCAACGCCTGGCAGCAGCCACGGGCAACGGGCACCCACGGCGATGCTGGAGGAACTGATGGCGACCCCGAACTGGCCGGTTTCGGCGCAGCGGGCTGTGATTGAAAAGGTCATCTAATGAACTCCTTGTGTGTCTGGACTGGCCTCTTCGCGAGCAGGCTCGCTCCCACATTTGGAATGCATTTCAAATGTGGGAGCGAGCCTGCTCGCGAAGGCCGCGACTCGGTGTGATGCCTTACTCAGGAATCACCGCAATCACATCAATCTCCATCAGCCACTGCGGCTGCCCGAGCGCCGACACCACCAGTCCGGTGGAAATCGGGAACACACCTTTGAGCCACTTGCCGACTTCGCCATACACCGCCTCGCGGTAACGCGGGTCGATCAGGTAGGTGGTGGTTTTGACGATGTGGCTCATGTCGCTGCCGGCTTCTTCGAGCAGTTGCTTGACGTTGCGCATGGCCTGTTCAGCCTGCGCACGCGGATCACCCAGACCGATCAGATTGCCGTCGAAATCAGTGCCGACCTGCCCACGGACATACACGGTGTTGCCTGCACGCACGGCCTGGCACAGGTCGTTGTCCAGCGTCTGGTTCGGGTAGGTGTCTTTGGTGTTGAACATGCGGATGCGAGTGTGGGTTGGCTTGCTCATGTGCAGCTCCTGAAAGAGAGGTTGCCCGGCGCAATCGGCGCCGGAGCGAAAAGGACATCAAGCGTCGACGGTGTCAGCGGCCTTGTTGTGGGCGTTCGAATGCAGTGCGGCTTCACGCTGCTCGGCATCGCGATAGTCCAGATACTTGCGCTGGGTGGCGATGTGATCGGCGACGTGCTTGGCGTCGTGCCACACGCCCCAGATGAACGACGAACCACGACGCGACTGCCACGGCAAACCAAGGAAATACACGCCCGGCTCACTCGACACGCCGCGCTGATGCACAGGCTTGCCCTTGTCATCGAACGCCGCGACCTGCAGCCACGAATAATCCACGGCAAACCCGGTGGCCCAGATGATCGAGGTGACGCCAGCCTTGGCCAGATCCAGATCGGCCAGCGGATTTTTCACGCACTCGGGGTCCGGATAGGTTTCGCGCGCCTCAGGTTCTTCCGGCAGATCCAGACCGTTGCGCTCGATGTAGGCGTCGGCAGCATCCAGCAACGCCAGATAATTCTCGTCGCCGCGAGTGAGGTTGCCGACGAGGTCCTGCTTGAAGCTCACCACGCCGTTATTGAACGATTCGGTAACGCCGACCAGGGTCATGCCGCGATGGGCCAGACCACGGAAATCGATGGTGCGACCGCCATGGGCGCCGCTGACTGCGATGGTCACGTGCTCACGCCCCGGTTTCATCGCCGCTTGATCCCACTCACCGAGCACGCCCAGCCACCAGCAGAAATCCCGATTGCGGTAAGCGCGAGGCGGGCGATCGTGGGCGCCGACCGACAGGTAAACCTGCTTGCCGGAACGCTGCAGCTCATCGGCGATCTGCACGCCGGAAGAACCGGCACCGACCACAAGCACGGCGCCCGCCGGCAATTGCTGCGGGTTACGGTAGTCAGCGGAATGGATCTGCAACAGACGTTCGTCTTGCGGGGCAATCGCCGGGATCACCGGTTTCTGAAACGGGCCCGTGGCGGCGACCACACGGCTGGCTTCGATCACGCCTTCGGAGGTCTCGACGGTGAACCCCGGACGACCGACATTGCGCACCACGCTTTTCACTTCCACACCGGTGCGGATCGGCGCATTGAATTTCTTCGCATAGGCTTCGAAGTAATCGGCGACGCGTTCTTTCGGGGCGAAACCGTCAGGGTCGACGTCATCGAATTCCAGGCCGGGGAAGCGGTCGTGCCACGCCGGGCCGTTGGCCACCAGCGAGTCCCAGCGCCCGGTGCGCCAGCGTTCGGCAATGCGATTGCGCTCCAGCACCAGGTGCGGCACGCCGAGTTTGCTCAGGTGCTCGCTCATGGCGACGCCTGCCTGGCCGGCACCCACGATCAGCGTGTCTGTTTTTATTATTTCAGGGGTCATCTCTACATCCTTCCTAGCAAGGCAGTGGGATTCGGGCCGCTGTTGGCTTGTCCGTTTGGCTTGAGGTCAGACTAGGGAGAGGGGGGGTATCGGTAAAATATTATTAAGCTGGGATGTGAATATATAATTCTGATGCAGAGAGCCGAAAGCCTTTAACCATGCGGGCTACAGCTTTGCAGGCGGGAAGGGAGGGGTGAACCTGACTCTTAAATTTCACGCTTGTGTTGTGGCGCCAGCCCATGACCGGTGAGGAGTTTTTTCGCCGTCTCGGGCTCATCCGGCAATTGGCCGCTGAGATCCCAGATATCGAGCATTTTGGCGTACTCGAAAGCGTGGCGCGGGTCGCGCTCTATCCAGCGCTGGAAATCCTGGCGTACAGCCGGCGGACAATCGTCATCGTGCAGACGCATGCACCAATCGGCGGCTTGCAGAGAGAGGTCTTCGTCCATTTCGTTGCGGTCGGAAGGGGTCATTGAACGAGGGTAACAAAAAAGTCCGTCAAGCCGATGCCGACGGACTTTTTTAATGCCGAATTTTCAGCGTTTGAGAAACGCTAGCAAATCCTCATTCAATGCCTGCGCATGCGTCACCGCAAAGCCATGTGGCGCCCCGGCGTAAACCTTCAACTCGGCGCCTTTGATTTGTGCAGCAGCCTGTTTGCCGGTGGTTTCGAACGGCACGATCTGGTCGCCGTCGCCATGGATCACCAACGTCGGCACGTCGATTTTCGCCATGTCCGGACGGAAGTCGGTTTCCGAGAACGCGGTGACGCAATCCACGGTGCCTTTGAGCGACGCCAGCAGGGCGACGTTCAGCGTTTGCGTGAGCACGCCGTCGGAGACTTTCTGGCCCTGGTTGGTGCCGTAGAACGGCGCGGCGAAATCAGCGATGAACTGCGCACGATCTTGCAGCAAACCAGCCTTGATGCCATCGAACACGGCGGTATCGACGCCCTGTGGGAAGTCGGCTTTCTTGCCGAACAGCGGCGTCACCGCGCCCAACAACACCAGGCCGGCAACGCGCTCGCTGCCATGCCGGGCGATGTAGCGGCTGACGTCGCCACCACCCATCGAGAAGCCCACCAGTGTCACGTCGCGCAGGTCCAGGTGGTTGATCAGTTGCGCGATGTCGTCGGCGAAGGTGTCGTAGTCGTAACCGGTCCACGGCTGATCGGAACGGCCGAAACCACGGCGGTCGAAGGCGATGGTGCGGTAACCACGGCTGCTCAGGTATTCCATCTGGTATTCCCACATGTCGGCATCCAGCGGCCAGCCGTGGCTGAACAGCACGGGTTTACCGCTGCCCCAATCCTTGAAGTAAATCTCGGTGCCGTCTTGCGTGGTGAAAGTGCTCATGGAAACTCCTGCTTCAGGGTTCGCGATAGTGCCGAAATGGCGGTATTCACTATCAGCGCAAAGCGATCTGGCTACTTGTATGCAGGTGCTGGTTTTACGCCGGCACAGTCGTGGATCTGCTGCAGAGTTGTATGATGCAACCCAAAGCCACACGTTCGGCCACTGAAAGGGAGTACGTTTACGTGAAACGCAAAAGCCTGCAGGGCAATGCCTGCCCGGTCGCCCGGACGCTGGACCTGATCGGCGACTGGTGGTCGTTGTTGATCATTCGTGATGCGCTGGATGGCATCTGTCGCTTCAATGATTTTCAGAAGAGTCTGGATATCGCCAAGAACATGCTCAGCGCGCGCCTCAAGGGGCTGGTGGAGCAGGGGATTCTGCAGGCGATGCCAGCTGCCGACGGCGGCGCCTATAAGGAGTATGTGCTGACTGAGCGCGGCAAAGCCCTGCAGACCGTGATCGTCGCGCTGTCGCAGTGGGGCGGCGAGTTCATGTACGCGCCGGGTGAGCCGGGGTCGGTGATGGTTGATGCAAAGGATCGTCAGCCGATTCGCAAGCTGGAATTGATCTCGGCCGATGGTCGGTCGCTGGCTCCGGAGGACGTTGCGACGCGACTGGGTGTTGAGCACTGACCAACAAAGGTTTGACGCCAAAATGATGGCCAACTAGTATCGCGCCACTATTTTGATGTCATTCTTGGCGCCCGTCCTTAATCGAGAAACTTCGTCCGTGAATAAACACGCATTACTGCCTCTGGCTGTGATTTTTACGCTGGCAGGCTGCCATTCCAATGTTCGGGATTCTTCTCCAAGCCTGCTGAAAGATGGTGTTCAACTAGGCCAGAACAAAGTGGCAACGGATGACCAGCACGCCAAGGTCATCATGAAAGCCTCCGGTGGCACCCATCCGGTGGAGTTTTCCATCCGGCGCGCGGATGATCCTGACCGTCGAATGGAGGTCCTTGGCACCGTCGTCGATTCAGGTCGGGGCCATGTTTTCGGCTGGATCGCCAAACTCAATGAAGTGGCGAACAGCGCCACGGTCAAGCGCTTCCCGCAAGTGGAGGCACAAGCGGATGCCGACAAGCCCTTTGAAGTTTCGGGGTATTCGAACAGCCGGGTTACGGGAGGTATTTATACCTGCGGGCCGCTGACCACTGTTTTCACTCCCGAGCGTGGCAAGGTCTACCAGGTGGAGTTCCAGTTCAGCGGTGAGCATTGTGAACAGCACGTTTATGACGTTACTCAGCCCCGGCAGCGCACGCTCGTAAAGAGTTGAGTCGGCACGCACAGCGCACTGAATTTATCGAAAAAAAGGAAACACCCTGTGAAACGGAATCTCTCCCTGGCACTTATTATTCTGGCCGCGACATTGTCTGGCTGCGCCACTAATAAGCCGGTCGTTGACCCATCGCTGGTCGGTTCATGGAAAGGTCAGCGCGACGAAAACGGCAAATGCCAGTTCATGTCCTGGAAAAACCAGTTCAACGCCGACGGTACTTTCTCCATCACCTTTTTCCGCGACGCCAAGCAGACACAGAAGGTGCAAACCGAGCATGGCACCTGGACAGCTACCAATGGCAAAAGTGTGCTGAGAACCAATGGCGTCGCCGCACCTGATGTTTACACCTACAAGCTTACTGATGCTGACACGGTGCATTACGTCAATGTGGAGAAAGGCCCTTCGGCGGATTGCCAGGAAGATTATGCTTTTGATGAGCACCGTATTCGCGGGTAAGCCAGTCAGAAGCATTGCGGGGCTGCAACGGTCCCGTTTGTTCAATCCTTGATACAAACCCGACAAAAGGTCGAAACGATTGTTTGACGTCAAAATGATGGCCATCTAATATCGCGCCACTATTTTGATGTCACTTTCGTCTCGAGGGATCGAACATGTCCTCACCCGCCCTCGTGGCGAGGTTGTGCGTAGCTTTGCTGTGCCTGTCTCCACTTCAGATTGCCGTCGCCGCTCCTACCCCCGGTGACACTGACCTTATCCGTGACCGCCAGAACCGCCTGCTCGAAGAGCAGCAGCGGCGCCTCGAAGAACTCAAGGACCTGCCCGGCAAGGACGCCAAGCCTGCGCAACCGGCAGCCCCCACCGATACCCGCTGTTTCCCGATCAAAGACATCGAACTCAAAGGGGCCGACAGTCTTTCCGAGCGCGACAAGACTCGTCTGCTCAAACCCTATATCGGTGAATGCCTCGGTGTGCCGCAGCTCAACGAGCTGCTCAAAGTCATCACCGATCACTACATCGAGAAAGGCCTGGTCACCAGCCGCGCCTACCTGCCGCAGCAGGATCTGTCCTCCGGGCATCTGCAAGTGCTGGTGGTCGAAGGCAAACTTGAAGGCATGAAAGGCGCGGAAAACAGCCAGCTCTCGGAGCGCGAACTGGCCATGGCCTTTCCCGGCAAAACCGGTGACCTGGTCAATCTGCGCGAGATCGAGCAGATGGTCGATCAGCTCAATCGTCTGCCATCCAATCAGGCAAAAATGGAGCTGGCGCCCGGCCAGAACGTCGGTGGCAGTGCAGTGCTGGTCAACAACACCCCGCAGAAGCCATGGCGAGTCGGGCTGTCACGCAACAACGACGGCCAGCGCAGCACCGGTGAGCAACAGTGGGGCACCACGTTTGACTGGGACAGCCCGCTTGGCCTGGCCGATCAGTTGAGCCTGCGCGGTGGTCACGATGCGATGACTGACCATCAGCACACCTCGCGTAACGCCATGCTCAATTACAGTTTGCCGTGGGGCTGGTGGACGTTCAGCTACACCTATAGCCAGAGCGAATACCGCTCGCAAATCGCCGCCAACCTCTACAACTTCAAACAGACCGGCGACAGCGAAAACCATCAGTTGCGCGCCGAGCGGGTGATCCACCGCGATGCCGTCAGCAAAACCTCGCTCAGCGCTGGCCTGTCGTACCTGCGCACCAATAACTTCATCGAAGACAGCAAGCTCAAACTGAGCAGCAACCGCATCAGCGAAGCGCAGTTCGGCTTCAACCACGGTCGCCGCGTCGGCAGTGCTTTCGTCAACTTTGACGCCGGCATGCAAGAGGGCATTGGCGCCTTCGACGCTCAAGGCAGCCATGATCCGGGACCGGGTGAGCCGAATGCGCGCTATCGCAAATACACCGCCACCCTGAGCTACCTGCAGCCGTTCAAACTGTGGGGCGAGTCCTTCAGCTTCAGCAGCCTGATGACCGGCCAGCGCAGTGAAGACGTGCTGTTCAGCCCGCAACGCACCAGCCTTGGCGGCTCGTCGTCGATTCGTGGTTATAAGGACCAGTCGCTGTCCGGTGACAGCGGTGGTTACTGGCGCAATGACCTGCGCTGGAGTCGTCCGGTGACTGTCGAGTGGCTGCAACCGGTGTTCTCCGAATACGGCACTAGCCTCGGTTACGACCAGGGTGTGATCCAGAACGGTCGCTATAACGGCGATCAGCACGGGCGCATGTCGAGCAATTCGCTGGACCTGTTTGCCCGTGGTCAGCACGTCGCCGCCAGCGTGACCTTTGCCCATTCCCTGGAACGCCCGGACGCGCTGACCGAGCGTGAAGCACCGATCTATTTCCGTCTGGATTTCTTCCTCTAATACCGCCCGCCCCGAGATTCTGAAATGGACATCCTTCAACCGGCCTTTCTGGCCGGTCAGCCTGCTGCTGCCGAAAAAAACCGCGAACACTTCCTCGGCATGCCCAAGCGCGGGCTGGCGTTTCTCTTGGCGAACGTCATGTTCTGGCAACCGATGTGGGCGCAGGCCGACGGTATTGTGGTGGCCAATCCGAACACCTCGCTGGATCGCGCCGGCAACGGCGTGCCGATCATCAATATCGCCACGCCCAATGCCAGCGGTCTGTCGCATAACCAGTTCCACGACTACAACGTCGGTGCGCAGGGGCTGATCCTCAACAACGGCTCGACGCAGAATAATCTCACCCAGCTGGGCGGGCATATCATCGATAACCCGAACCTGAAAAACAGCGGTTCGGCGCAGGCGATTCTCAACGAAGTCATCAGCGGTAACCCGAGCCAGTTGCGCGGTTACACCGAAGTGGCGGGGCAGTCAGCACGGGTCATTGTTGCCAACCCTTATGGCATTACCTGCAACGGGTGCGGTTTCATCAACTCGCCGCGCGTGACTCTGACCACCGGTAAACCGGTGCTCGACAACGGTCGGCTGGATCGCTTTCAGGTGGATCAGGGCACGGTGGCCATCGACGGCGCGGGCCTTAACGCGACCAATGTCGACCGCTTCGAAATCATCACCCGCAGCGCGAAGATCAACGCCGAGATTCAGGCGCAGAACCTGACGATTGTGGCCGGTCGTAACGACGTCAACGCACAAACTCTCAATGTCACCGCCCGCGCCGATGACGGTAGCGCCAAACCGCAACTGGCTATCGACTCATCTGCATTGGGCGGCATGTACGCCGGGGCGATCAAACTGGTCGGCACCGAGGCCGGGGTCGGGGTGAAACTCGACGGCAAACTGATTGCCAGCGGCGGCGACATCCAGCTCGACGCCAACGGCCAGTTGAGCCTCGCAGAAACCTCGGCCACTGGCGCCGTCAACGTCAAGGCTGCCAGCCTCGATACCCAAAGCGCGATCTATGCAGGCACCGCGCTCAATGTGCAGACTCAAGGCAACCTGACCAACCGCCAGACCCTCGCGGCCCGCGACAGCATCAGCCTCAGCGCCGGCGGGCAATTGACCAACGCCGGCACCATCGAAGCGGGCGTCAACGCCGACGGCAGCCGCAATGCCAGCGGCGATCTGAGCCTGACCGCTCAGCATCTGGACAACACCGGCAAGAGCTTGCTCGCCAGCCGTAATCTGACGGTCAACGCCGCCACCCTGAACAACCAGAACGGTACGCTCAGTGCAAAAAACATCGCCCTCACCGGCGGGTCTCTGGACAACCGCAGCGGTCAGATTCTTGGCGATCTGGGCCTGAACATCGATCTCAGCGCGGCGCTGGACAACCGTGATGGCGTGCTCGGTTCCGGGCGGGCGGTAGACCTCAAAGCCGCCAGTGTCGATAACCGCGATGCCGGCTCGGTGGTCAGCGATGGTGGTCTGACGCTGCGCGTCAGTGGCTTGCTCGACAATCGCAACAAGGGCGAGATTACCGCCAAAGGCGCGACGAGCCTGACCAGCCAAAGGCTGGACAACAGCGGCGGCAATTTCAGCAGTCTCAATGGCTTGGTGATTACGCTTGATGATGCGCTGACCAATGCTGGCGGCGTCATCAGCAGTGAAGGCACGCTGACCCTCAACGCCGGGCGTATCGATAACAGCACCGGCAACCTGAGCAGTGCTGGCAAGCTCACGATCACCAGCGCGGGAGCATTGCTGAATCGGGCAGGTTCGATCAGCACCGATAGCCTATTGGCCGTCAACAGTGCAAGCCTGGACAACAGTCAAAAAGGCCTGATCATCGGTAAACAAGACAGCCGGGTCGATACCGGTCTGTTCGACAACAGCAATGGTCAACTCCTCGGGCAACAAGGTTTGACGTTGCGCGTAGCGCAAGCTTTGAACAACGTCAAAGGGGTGATTTCCGGCGCGTCCGTGGACAGCCACAGCGCCAGCTTCGACAACCATGATGGTCTGATCAGTAGTCGCGGTGTGTTGCTGCTGACCACCGACAAAACGCTGGATAACCAGCAGGGTACGGTGATTGCCGACGGCCAGCTCACGCTCGCGGCCGGTGTTCTGGACAACCGGGTCGGTAACATCGCCGGCAAGTCGGACGTCAGCGTGCAGGCACAGAACCTCAACAACCAGAAAGGCAAGTTGATCGCCACCGGCGTGTTCAAACTCAACGCCGATCAACTTGATAACCGTCAAAACGGTCTGTTGGGCTCGACCAAAGCCATGACCTTGACCGTTGGTGAACTGGACAACCGTGGCGGCGAAATCAGCACCAACAGCGATCTGCTGCTCACCGGTAAAAAACTCGACAACAGCGATGGCGGCAAGCTGTTTTCCGGCAAGGCGCTGAAGCTGACCATCGATGAAGTAATCAACCGCAACAAAGGCCTGATCGATGCGGGCACGCTCTTGAATGTGCAAGCGCGTACTCTGGCCAACAACGGCGGTGAATTGCGCAGTCAGCAAACCATGCTCCTGACCGCCGCCGACGCCTTTGATAACACCCAGGGCAAGGTCAGCAGTGAAGCGACGTTGACGGTCGACGCCGCGCAGATGAGCAACGCTCAAGGCAGTCTTTCCAGTGCCACTGATTTGAAACTGGTCAGCCGTGGCGGCGTGGATAACCAGGGCGGCAAGGTTGTCACCGATGGTGCACTCCTCATTGAAAGCGCCAGCCTCGACAACCGCCAGCAGGGCACGCTCAGTGGTAAAGGTGCCGTCACCGTTACCACCGGCGCCTTCGATAACAGCAACGGCCTGCTCAGCAGCGCCGATACACTGAACCTCGTCGCCGCTCAGGTCACCAATGCTGGTGACGGCATTATCGGCAGTCAAGGTGCTTTGACGGCTTCGGTTACAGGACTCGATCAACAGGGCGGCAAGCTGTTCAGCAACACGCGTCTTAGCCTGGATTTGAATCACGGTCAGTTGAACAACGGCGGTTTGATCAACGCCCCTGGCGCACTGCTGCTCAAACAACTCAACGGCGTCAACAACCAAGGCGGGACGATTTCCAGCGCTGAAGCTTTCACGCTGACCGCGCAAAGCCTGGATAACGGCAACGGCAATCTCTTGAGCAATCAGGGCCTGACCCTGCGCATTGCCGCAGCACTGGATAACGTCAAGGGCATGATTGGCGCCGCTTCCATTGATGTCCGCGCGGGAAGCGTGAACAACGGCGGTGGTGGCCTGATCAGTCGTGGCGATCTGGACATCACCGTCGACGGCCAACTGCGTAACGACGCCAAAGGCCTGATCAGCGCTGCAGAAGCACTGCGCATCGACAGTGCCGAGCTCAACAACCGTGACGGTGGCTTGATCAATAGCAAAGGCAATCTGACGCTGAAGGCGACGGGGCTCGACTCCAGCAATGGCGGCGAAGTCTCCGCCAACGGTGACGTTGACCTGACACTGACCTCGTTGACCCAGAACGGTGGGCGACTGCTGAGTGACCAATCGATCACCGTGGATCTGGCCAACGGCGACCTCGACAACCAAAACGGTCTGCTCACCGCCAAAGGCCCGCTGACCCTCAAGCGCCTGCGCGATCTGAGTAACCAGAACGGCGAAGTCTCCAGCAACCTCGGTTTTGACCTCATCGCCCGGGCGGCAAACAACAGCGCCGGCAAAATCATCAGCGGTGAAAAACTGTTGGTACGCGGCACCGAACTGATCAACCAGAAAGGCCTGCTGTCCGGCTGGCAAGGGCTCACTGTCAACGGCAACAGCCTGGACAACCGCGACAGCGGCACGATGTCCAGCAAGTACGCCGATGTCAGCGTGGATTTGACGGGCGCGCTTCTCAACAGTGGCGCGGGTGCTGTGGTCGCTCAGGGCAATCTGAGTATCAACGCTGGCAGCGTTGATAACAGCAACAAAGGTAATTTCAGCAGTGGGGCTGGGCAGACCCTGACGTTGGCCGGTGCGCTTAATAACAATCAGGGCGGCCTGATTGCCAGTGGCGCAGCGCTGGATATCGTCAGCACGGCATTCAGCAATATCGGCGGTGTGATCAATGCACAGCAGCTCTTCAATGCCACGGCATCGAGCCTCGACAATCGTGGCGGACAGATCGCCAGTAACGATGCGATCACCCTCAACCTGAGCGGTGACCTGAACAACAATGCCGGTAAACTCGCTGCTGCCGGTCCGCTGTTGATCAAGGGCGTAACTGATCTGCACAATCAGAACGGCCAGCTCGCCAGCCAGAAAACCCTGGAACTGCGTACCGGCTCGCTGGATAACAGCAACAAGGGCACGCTCGCCGCCAACGACCACTTGCTGATCACCGCGACGGGCGCCGTCAGCAACCATGCCGACGGCCTCATCTACAGCAAGAATGCCGATGTGCAACTGCACGCGGCCAGGCTGCTCAACGGCAAAGGTTCGATCCAGAGCGACAGCGGTCTGACCCTGGAAATCAGCGGCGACTTCGACAACCAGAGCGGCAAAGTCATCGCCCAGAACGGTGATGTGCTGATCAAGGCTGCCAACATTGATAACCGTGGCGGTACGCTCGCCAGCATCAAAGGTGCACTGGAAGCGCGCACGGTTGGTGTTCTGCGCAATGGTTTCGACCTGAACAACAATCGTCAGGGCGGCATCATTCAGGCACAGAGCCTGACGCTGACGGCATTGGCGGGCCTCAACAACAACGGCGGGCGGATCTCGGCGCAAGCGGCAGACAGCAGCATCACCACGGCGGCGCTGGATAACGGCGCTGGTGTGCTTTATGCGAAAGGGCTGCTGGGTGTTACCGGCGCGAGTCTCGATAACAGTGGCGGACAGATCGCCGCCGAGCGTATCGACTTCGGCCTCAGCGGTGCGCTGCGCAATGGCGCGGGCGTCATCGAAAGCAACAGCCAACTGAGTGTCAAAGCCAGCGCGGTTGATAACCAGAACGGTCGCCTGCGCTCGCTGGGTACCACCGGCAACACCGTGTTTCAGCTCGGCGGCTTGCTCGACAACCGTAATGGCGTACTGGAAACCGCCAACACTGACATGACCCTGGCGGTCGGTAGCTTCCTCAACGGCGGCGGGCAGCTCAACCATGTTGGGCGCGGCAAGTTCGATATCTCCACAGCCAATGTGCTTGGCGCTGGTGGCAGCATCGTCACCGGTGGGCTGCTGGAACTCAATGCCGATACCTGGAACAACACCGGCGCAATTCAGGCCGGTCGCCTGAACGTTAACGTGCGCGAGTTCAGCCAGAGCGCCAGCGGCAAGCTGCTGGCTTCGGAGTCTCTACAGGCCCGTGGCGGCAATTGGACCAACCACGGTTTGATCGCCAGTGACGGCATTATCGACATGCAGCTGTCGGGCAGTTACGGCGGCAGCGGCCGCTTGACCAGCCAGCGAGGGACCGAACTGTCTGTCGCGCAGATGAACATCGGTGCAGGCGGCAGTTTTGCCGCCGGTGCGACGTCGACCATTCGTGTCAGCGGGCAACTGATCAACTCGGGCCGCATCACGTCCAGTGAAGACCTGACCGTCAACGCTGGCAGCGTTGCCAACTACGGCAGTCTGGGGGCGGCGCAGAACCTGACCATCAACACGCCTTCATTGCTCAACGATCGCGGACTGATTTTCAGCGGCAATGACATGACGCTCGGCGTCAGTACATTGACCAACCAGAACGGTGATTTCTACAGCCTGGGCAATGTAGTCATCGGCGGATATGGCGGTGCGGCGCGGGCTGCCGGGGTCTACAACATTTCCGGCTCGATGGAGAGCGTGGGCGGGTTCACGCTCAATGCCGATGTGTTCGAGAACCGAACTGAAGGCTCGGCGGCTTCGTCTGAGCGCAAGCTGATATCGGGGTATATCGCGGCCAGTTGTGGCGACTGCGTCGGCAGCACTTTCAGCAACTTCCTCACGGCTCGTGAGATTTATGAAAGTGTCGACACTGACGCCAGCGCCTCTGCCGTGCTCAACGTCGGCAAGGATTTTGTATTTCAGGGTGGCACGTTTCTCAACAGTAAAAGCACGGTGGCGGCCAGTGGCAACATCGATATCAACGCTACGAGTCTGAAGAATATCGGCGCAAAAAGCGGGACTATCGAAGTCACCCGCGAGTACGCCTTTGAAATGGGCGCCGGCAGCACGGAAAATTTCATGGCCAACTACGTTGCGCCTTACAACCAGCACAACAACCCCGATTTTCCGTATGTGTATTACCTCGCCCCTGATAGCACGGTGCGCAAAGCCATCGCGAAATCAGGCAGTAAAAGGGAGGGCGGGCGAGACGGGGAGACGTTTCGAGTCGTTATTCTCACAGACAGTGAAACAGGCGAAGTCGTCAGTGATCGCAAGTATGGTCGGGGGCTATCGGGGCTGAAATATGGCTTTGAAACCTCGATGCCATCGCTGTACGACCCCAATAACCTGGTTGCGTTACCGAGCGAACTGGCGCCATACCAGCAAGGCGATGCCATCGAGCTACCCACTGACAGCACCGGCTCCACCGGTACAGTCACCAGTCGCAACGCGGTCATCCAGGCGGGCGGCAAAGTCTCGATCACGGCCACCCGGGAAGTCGAAAACAGCGTTATCCATGAGGACTACAACTCCGCTGGGGGTACTAACAAAATCGCCGACACCAACGTCGGCAAGAGTGGCACTACCGTTGTCCGCATCAACAGCCAATTGCCGCCAGATCTTGCACAGCAGCAAGTCAATCCGCTGAGCTTGCCCGGTTTCTCCCTGCCCACCGGCGAAAACGGTTTGTTCCGTTTGAGCGGGCAGGGCAGTAGCACGGCATCGCCCGGCAACGGCCCCGCGCCAACCTGGACTGTGGGCGGTCAAGCGGTCAGCGCTCAGGACCACATGGTCGCCGCCACCAGTGGCGGTCCGCGCAATCTGTTCATTGACGCGCCGGCTCAGGTCTCCGACAGCACCCGCGCAGTCGATACATTCCGTCGCACGCCGAGTGCTGGCAACGACGCCAAAGACTCGATCGACAACCGCCCGGTGACCCGCGTCACCGGCCTGCCGGACACCAGGGCGTCGTCCAACGCGCACAAATACCTGATCGAAACCAACCCGGTGCTGACCGACCTCAAGTCGTTCATGAGCTCCGACTACCTGCTGGAAAAACTCGGCTATGACCCCGACCAAAGCGCCAAGCGCCTCGGTGACGGTCTCTACGAACAACGCCTGATCCAGCAAGCCGTCACTGCGCGCACCGGTCAGGCCTTCCTCGACGGCCAGACCTCTAACGAGGGCATGTTCAAGTACCTGATGAACAACGCCATCGCCAGCAAGGACGCGCTCAACCTGTCGGTCGGTGTGGGCCTCACGTCGCAGCAAGTCGCGGCACTGACCCACGATATCGTCTGGCTCGAAGAGCATGAAGTGAATGGTGAAAAAGTGCTGGTGCCGGTGGTGTATCTGGCCCAGGCCAACGGCCGTCTCGGCCCGACCGGCGCGTTGATTGCCGGTAACGATGTGACGCTGATTGCCGGGGAAAACCTCGATAACGTCGGCACCTTGAAAGCGACCAATAACCTGTCGGCGACGGCGGGCAAGGATTTGGTCAATAGTGGATCAATCGAGGCGGGTAATCGTCTGGATCTGTTGGCGACCAACAACATCGTCAACAAGGCCGGCGGGATCATTGCCGGACGCGATGTCAGCCTGACCACGCGCACGGGTGATGTGATCAACGAGCGGACCCTTACCTCGTCCGACAACAGCACTCGATATGCCAAGCAACATAATGACTATGCCGATAACGCAGCCCGCATCGAAGCCGCCAATGACCTGACCGTCAAAGCGGCGCAAGACATCAACATCGTTGGCGGCGTCATGCAAAGCGGTCGCGACATGACAATGAACGCCGGTCGCGACGTCAACGTGTCGTCCGTGCAAGTCACCAACAGCGTGTACATGGACGCGAAGCACAACCGCAGCGACATCACTCAGTTGGGTGCCGACATCGATGCCGGGCGTGACTTCAAGGCCGATGCCAAGCGTGACATCGCTGTCATCGCCAGTGAGATTGATGCCAAGCGTGATGTAGCGATGTCAGCGACTGAGAACATGCTGATCAGCTCGGCGGCGGACGAACAACACTCGCTGTCCAAAAGCAAGAAAGTCACCCGTCAGGAAGACCATGTCAGTCAGGTCATGTCCGGCATTACCGCGGGTGGTGACGTGTCGCTGGCGGCAGGGCAAAACCTCGCCGTGGTGTCCAGTCGTGTCACTGCTGGCGATGAAGCCTACCTGGTCGCGGGTGATCGTCTGGATATCCTTGCTGCGCAGGATACCGATTACTCGCTGTATGACATGAAGAAGAAAGGTAGCTTCGGCAAAAAGAAAACCAAGCATGACGAAGTCACTGATGTGAAGAACATCAGCAGCGAAATCACCTCCGGCGGCAGCATGCTGCTCGCCAGTGGCGGCGATCAGCATTATCAGGCGGCCAAGCTGGATAGCGGAAACGACCTAGTTATCAGCAGTGGCGGAGCCGTCACGTTCGAGGGCGTGAAGGACCTGCATCAAGAGAGCCACACAAAAAGCAATACCAGCCTCGCCTGGAACTCGATGTCGGGCAAAGGCAAAACCGACGAGACTTTGCGCCAAAGTCAGCTAATTGCCAAAGGGCAATTGGTGATCAACGCGGTTGATGGCCTGAACATCGACATCAAACAGATCAACCAGAAAACGATCAGCCAGACCATCGATGTAATGGTGAAGGCAGATCCACAACTGGCGTGGCTGAAAGAAGCCGAGAAGCGCGGTGACGTCGACTGGAAACTGATCAAGGAAACCCACGACTCGTTCAAATACAGCAGCTCAAGCCTTGGTCAGGGCGCGATGTTGGCGATCATTATTATCGTCACTGTGCTGACGGCGGGTGCCGCGAGTGCGGCGGTGGGAACTGCCGCCAGCGCTGCGGCGGGATCAGGGACAGCCATGGCAGCTGCGGGCACGGCAACCGCATCGGCAGTTGCCGGTGGTGCTGCAGTCGGCTCAACAGTCGCTGCAGGGTTGGGGAACGTGATGGCCTCTGCGGTATTGACGTCCATGGCCAGCGCCGCCGCCGTTAGTACGATCAATAACAAAGGTAACGTGGGAGCAGCCTTCAAAGACGCCTTCTCTTCTGAGAACCTCAAAGGCTATGTGCTCGCAGGCGTCACCGCGGGCATCGCTGCACAGTTTGGCTTTAACCCTACAGAGTTGACGTTAGATTCGGCCGGTGCCAAGGCAGTGACAACCAAGATTGCAGCGGACACGGTGGCCAAAACGGCAATTATGGGAGGTAGCCTGACGGATAATTTGGTCGACGCTACGGTAGGGGCAGGGATCAGTATTGGCGGGGCCCTTGGGGCCAGCAAGATCGGTGATGTAACTCTGTTTGAAAACGGCAAGTTAACGAAATTCGCGATGCACGCGGCTCTCGGCGGCCTGATGGCTGAGGCCATGGGCGGCGACTTCCGTACGGGGGCTCTAGCTGCGGGGGCAAATGAAGCGGTCGTAGACTTCTTAGCTGAAAAGTTGTTACCGGTAGGTATGGATAGAAATAGCCTCGAGTATCGGCAAGGGATCAGCAAGTTGCTGGCTGCGTCTCAACTAATTGGTGTTTTAACGGCGGCCGTGACGGGGGGGGATGCATCGTCAGCCGCTGCAGTTACGGCCAACGCAACGCAATACAACAACCTCGACCACCCATCTGCTGAAAGGTTACTTGAAGAACTTCAAGGTTGTCGGGTTACCGCCGGCTGTAGTTCAGAAAATATTCGCGAGATTATTGCGCAATACGAAGATTTATCCACCACGCGTTCGATGGCAATCAATGCCTGTGATAGTAGAGCATGTGTAGACTCGATTCAAAAAAGTGCCGTTTCATTAGAAACGCCGGTGGCCAAGGATTTGATGGCGTTTTTGCGTCAGCATGTTTCTTACGATATGGCCGGACTCCTCACCGGGAATCCAGGAAGTATTGCCGTTCCATCGCAAGGGGTCGATGGTTGGGGAGCTTTGTTTACTTCGGACAAACAAATAGCTTTTGCGAAGAACCTAAAGGAAGGTTGGCTGACGCAGAGTGAGTTGGCAGGTGTCGATCAGTGGGTCAAGGAAACCAGTTGGCTTAATCCACAGTCTGGACAACAGCTGTCTCTAGAAGAGCGAGCAACGTTGCTGACTGAGCTCAAGTTCACGCTGGGAATGGCCATCCTAGGTAAAAGCCCGATCAGTGCAGGTAGTGGCGGTCCAACGACTAGCCGTGTAAAAATTGAGCCTGTGTACAAAACTAACGCTGAGGCTCAGCAGGCGGCAAAAAAACTGGGATTTGAAAAAATAAACGAGACAATCCACGGTGGTCAGGCAATATTCAAGAAGGGTAAGTATTATATTACTCGAGACATCGCTGGGCATGTTGGTGGTGCGTGGAAGATGGCAGACTCTGTCAAGTCACTTGGAAGTAAAAAGACTAGGTCAGGGACTTATGACATAAACTTAAATCGTATTGGAGATTGACATGATCGATAAAAAAAATCCCGATTGGATTGGCCGGGGGAAAACTATTAAGCAGCTTATATCGGAGCTCCAATCGTTCGAGAATCAAAATTTGTTAGTTGAGTTGTCAACGGATGATGGCGTGACTACAAAATCGATTAATTTGGTTGTCAAATCTGGAGATGCTTGTGTGTTGATAAGTTGCAGTTCGTAGAGAATAAATGGGGGCGCGTTTAGAGTAATTTGATAAACGCAGTCTGTCCCTGAGGGATCCCCACAAACCTACTCCAGGCTCTGCGCCTGATGATGCACCTCATCACGCAGAGTTTTCTCCAATGTTTCCCAGTCTCCGCTGCCTCCGAACTCTATGCATCTACGCCAATACTCTAGGCCCCGTCGCCACAATCAGAGCACAGGTCTTTCTCTGAGGCCGCTGCTTTGATAGCGCCGTCCCAGATGACTTTCACTCGCCTTAAGGGAGGCCGGGATCTGGTCGATTCCGGGAGTCGTAGTGTCTTGCCGATAGCCAAAAAATAAAACGCCCCGAACACTGTCGGGGCGTTTCATAGGTCAAGCTCAATCAGCAGAACACTTACCGAAACGCTGGCACCACATGCTTGATAAACAACTCCAACGACTTCTTCTTCTCCTCATGCGGCAAGCTGTTGTCACACCAGAAACTGAACTCATCCACCCCCAGTTCCTGGTAATACTTGATCCGCGGAATAATCTCTTCCGGCGTACCAATCATCGCCGTCTTGTGCAGACTCTCCAGTTCGAACTCCGGACGTCCGGCAAACTTCTCTTCCGGGCTCGGCGCCAGAAAGCCATTGACCGGTGTTTCTTTGTTGCCAAACCACGCATCGAACGTGCGATAAAACCGTGAGATCGCTTTCGCGCCGATTTTCCAGCCATCCGGATTATCAGCGGTGTGCACATGGGTGTGACGCAGCACCATTAATTGCGGGCGCGGTACATCTGGATTGTTGTCCAGCGCGGTCTGGAACTTGTTCTTCAGGTCGAGGACTTCTTCGTCGCCCTTCATCAATGGTGTGACCATCACATTGCAGCCGTTGGCCACGGCGAAGTTGTGTGAATCCGGGTCGCGGGCGGCGATCCACATTGGCGGATTCGGCTTTTGGATCGGTTTTGGCACGCTGGTCGAGGTGGGGAATTTCCAGATGTCGCCGTCGTGGGCGTAGTCGCCTTGCCACAGGGCGCGGACCACCGGGACCATTTCGCGCAATGCCTGGCCACCAGATGAGGCAGGCATGCCGCCGGCCATACGATCGAATTCAACCTGATAAGCGCCACGGGCGAGGCCGACTTCCATACGCCCGTTGCTGATCACGTCGAGCAACGCGCATTCGCCGGCAACGCGTAGCGGATGCCAGAACGGCGCGATGATGGTGCCGGCGCCGAGGTGGATGGTGGTGGTTTTGGCGGCGAGGTAGGCGAGCAGTGGCATTGGGCTTGGCGAGATGGTGTATTCCATGGCGTGGTGTTCGCCAATCCACACGGTGCTGAAACCGCCGGCCTCGGCCATCAGGGTCAGTTCGGTGAGGTCTTCGAACAGTTGGCGGTGGCTGACGCTTTCGTCCCAGCGTTCCATGTGGATGAACAGGGAAAATTTCATGACGCTTCCTCGGATCTTTTGTTGTTGAGGCTACAAAACTTGTAGGAGTGAGCCTGCTCGCGATGGCGGTGTGTCAGAAAACATATCGACATCGGATAAATCGCTATCGCGAGCAGGCTCACTCCTACAGTTGATTTGTGCGGGGCTGACGATCAGGCCAGGACGGGCAGGGCGCCCATCTTGCCGTGGCAGTACACCAGCGGGCCGGCGTTTTGCTCGGGGACGATCAGGTTCTTCACCGCGCCGACCATGATGGCGTGGTCGCCGCCTTCGTATTCGCGCCACAGTTCACATTCGATGATAGCCGTCGCGTTGGCCAGGATCGGGTTACCCAGTTCGCTTAAGGTCCATTCGATGCCTTGCGCCTTGTCTTTGCCTTTGCGGGCGAAGGCGTAGGCTTCGCTTTGCTGGCCGCCGGACAGAACGTGGATGGCAAAACGTTTGTTCTTGATCAGTACCGGGTAGGAATCAGAGCTGTAGTTGGGGCAGAACAGCACCAGCGCCGGGTCCATCGACAGCGAGCTGAACGCGCTGGCAGTCAGGCCGACGATCTGACCGTCATCGTC
The DNA here is from genome assembly GCF_032613195.1 of Pseudomonas sp. P108. NCBI lineage: Bacteria > Pseudomonadati > Pseudomonadota > Gammaproteobacteria > Pseudomonadales > Pseudomonadaceae > Pseudomonas > Pseudomonas sp. P108. The sequence continues at coordinate 2,723,507 of NZ_CP126691.1, forward strand.
CAGGGTGGTGATAACGGTTACGCCGGACGGGAACGAGCCCATGACTTGTTTGTAGATGGCGGCATCGATCATTGGTCGGTCCTCGGGTGTGGTGCTGCTGTTTTTATGTGTTTGTTGGTCTGATGGTATACCAGTATTCAATCTTTGCAAGGGCTTTTAAGCTGAACCGATAAACGTGCTGCGTTCGTCGGAAACTCAGTATTTACGGGGCTTGCGGCTGGTCTGCAGGCCACGGTTTCAGCGAGGATGGCGTATCAGTTGGCACCGCAAACTACGGATCAGTCTTGTGAATTGTTTGGAATACCATAATATGGTCTGCATCTGAGGGGCGGCCAGAGAGTCCCCCCGGTTTGGCTTCATACAACGATAAGAACAGACAAACTCGAGTTCATGCATATGTCCCAGATGTCCCGGCAAGATCCGTTGATCGAGAATCATACGGTCGACTACGTCCCACTCGCGGAACGCCACGGGAAGGCCCGCGACCTGTTCACCCTTTGGTTCAGCACCAACATTGCGCCCCTGCCCATCGTCACCGGTGCCATGGTGGTTCAGGTGTTCCATCTCGATTTGCTCTGGGGGCTGCTGGCGATTGCGCTGGGGCACCTGATCGGCGGTGTGGTGATCGCGCTGGCGTCGGCGCAAGGCCCGCGTATGGGCATTCCGCAAATGGTCCAGAGTCGCGGCCAGTTCGGTCGTTACGGCGCGCTGCTGATCGTGTTCTTCGCCGCGCTGATCTACATCGGTTTCTTTATTTCCAACATCGTCCTGGCGGGTAAATCCATCGTCGGCATTGCGCCGTCGGTGCCGGCGCCGCTGAGCATTCTGATCGGCGCACTGGCGGCCACGGCGATTGGCGTGATCGGCTACAACTTCATTCACACGCTGAATCGCATCGGCACCTGGGTGATGGGCAGCGCGTTGCTGGCCGGGTTCATCTATATCTTTGCCCATGACTTGCCGGCGGACTTTCTCACTCGCGGCAGTTTCAACCTGTCCGGCTGGCTGGCGACGGTGTCGCTGGGGATCATCTGGCAGATCAGCTTTTCGCCGTACGTTTCCGATTACTCGCGTTACCTGCCAGCGGATATCGGTATTGCCAAGCCGTTCTGGGCGACTTATCTGGGCGCGACGCTGGGCACGATTCTGTCGTTCAGCTTCGGTGCGGTGGCCGTGCTGGCGACCCCGGAAGGCACCGAGGCGATGGTCGCGGTCAAGCAATCGACCGGTTGGCTGGGGCCGATTTTGATGGTGCTGTTTCTGCTCAATATCATCAGTCACAACGCGCTGAATCTGTATGGCGCGGTGCTCTCGATCATCACCTCGATCCAGACCTTCGCCAGCCAATGGACGCCGAGCATCAAGGTGCGCGTCGTGTTGTCGAGCGTGGTGCTCGCCGGTTGCTGCGTGGTCGCGCTGGGTGCGTCGGCGGATTTCATTTCCGAGTTCATCGGTTTGATTCTGGCGCTGTTGTTGGTGCTGGTGCCGTGGGCGTCGATCAACCTGATCGACTTCTACCTGATCAAGCGCGGCTGCTACGACATCAGCTCGATCTTCCGCGCCGATGGCGGGGTTTACGGGCGCTTCAACCTGCACGCGATCATCGCTTATTTCATCGGCATCCTCGTGCAACTGCCATTCGCCAACACGTCGCTGTATGTCGGACCGTACGCCAATCTGGTTGAGGGTGCGGACTTGTCCTGGCTGGTGGGCCTGGTTGTCACCGTGCCGTTGTATTACTGCTTGGCAACACGCAGCCAGACACAGCAGAGCAGGGCGGCGAGATTGGGTTACACCGACTGAGCTGATCCGTTACTCAACAATGCCCGGCCAAGTGCCGGGCATTGTTGTTTCCGCATCCCGGCGGTCAATCAAATTGGCCACATCGATCCCCTTTTGGCCCATCCCCCACTGTGCTCCAGCTACGCTGTCAGCAAGAATCAAAACCATAACCAGACGCTGAATCTTTTTTACCCTTGGCTACCTTTACAGCCGCTGCCGTGTACAGAACATAAAAACCATCGAACTCACGCTGCCTTTTGGGGAACAACCATGGTCACGATGAAACGCATTCTGGGAGCCACTGTGTGTGGGCTGACGCTGCTGGCCGGGGCCGTCCAGGCTGAGCAACGCGAACTCCGCGTGTACAACTGGGCGGATTACATCCTGCCGTCCGTGCCCAAGGATTTCGCCGCAAAAAGCGGCATCAAAGTGACCTGGGACACCTTCGACACCAACGAATCCCTGGAAGCCAAACTGCTGACCGGTAACTCCGGTTACGACCTGGTGGTGCCGTCGAACCAGTTCCTCGAAACGCAGATCAAGGCTGGCGTGTTTCAGAAGCTGGATAAATCGAAACTGCCGAACTGGAGCCACCAGGATCCGGAACTGTTGAAACTGCTGGGCAAGAACGATCCGGGCAACCTGTACGGCGTCCCCTACATGGTCGGCACCGTGCTGATCGGCTTCAACCCGGCCAAGGTCAAGGCTGCATTGGGTGACAACGCGCCGGTGGACAGCTGGGATCTGGTGTTCAAACCGGAGAACATGGAAAAACTCAAATCCTGCGGCGTGGCGATGCTTGATTCGCCGACGGAAATCCTGCCGTTGGCCCTGCATTACCTGGGCCTCGATCCGAACAGCCAGAACCCCGCCGATTATGAAAAGGCCAAGGAGTTGATGCTTAAGGTTCGCCCGTACGTGACCTATTTCAACTCGGCCAAGTACATGACCGACATCGCCAACGGCGACATCTGCGTGGCCATCGGTTACTCCGGCAGCTTCTACCAGTTCGGCAACCGCGCCAAAGAAGCCGGCAACGGCGTAGTGGTTGACTGGCGCTTGCCGAAGGAAGGCGCGCCGATCTGGTTCGACACTTTCGCGATTCCGAAGAGCGCGAAAAACGTCAGCGAGGCCCACGAATTCCTCAACACCTTGCTCGACCCGAAAGTGATCGCGCCGATCAGCGACTTCCTCGGTTACCCGAATGCGAACAAGGATTCGATGCCGCTGATCAACAAGGAAATCACCGGCAACCCGAACCTGACGCCGACCCCGGAAGCGCTGAAAAACCTCTACGTTGTGCAGCCGTTGCCGCAGAAACTTGAGCGTGTGCGTACACGGGTGTGGACCAGCATCAAGTCCGATAAGTAACCACCACCGCAATCCAAATGTGGGAGCGAGCCTGCTCGCGAAAGGGGAGTGTCATTCAACTTCGATGTTGACTGGTCCGACGCCTTCGCGAGCAGGCTCGCTCCCACAGGGTTTTGTGCGGTGTCATTCAGTGCTGCGTTCGCTCTCTCTGGTGGTCAATAGGCTCAGCAAAACCGAACTCAGGATGACCCCGCCCACCACCGCCAACGACCACTCCACCGGCATGTGCAACCACGGCATCAACACCATTTTGCCGCCGATAAACACCAGCACAATCGCCAGCCCATACTTGAGCAAGTGAAAGCGGTCAGCCATGTCCGCCAGCAGGAAATACAACGCGCGTAATCCCATGATCGCGAAGATATTCGAGGTGAAGACAATGAACGGATCAGTCGTCACGGCGAAGATCGCCGGGATGCTGTCCACCGCGAACATCAGGTCACTGGCCTCGATCAACACCAGCACCAAAAACATCGGGGTTGCCCAGCGCACGCCGTTTTGCAGGACGAAAAACCGTTCGCCATGAAACCCGCTGGTGATGCGCATATGCCCGCGCACCCAGCGCAGCAACGGATTCTTGTCCAGGTCCGGCTGGTGGTCGGCAAACACCAGCATTTTGATCCCGGTGAAGATCAGGAACACGCCGAACGCATACAGCAGCCATTCAAACTGCGACACCAGCCACACCCCGGCAAAAATCATCACCGCGCGCATCACGATCGCCCCGAGCACGCCGTACAGCAGCACCCGCCGCTGTAACTCCGGCGGCACGGCGAAGTAACTGAAGATCATCACGAAGACGAACATATTGTCGATCGACAGCGACTGCTCGATCAGATAACCAGTGAGGAATTCGAGGGTTTTCTCCCGCGCGATTTCAGCGCCGAACGCGCCGTGCAGATACCACCAGAGCAGCGCCGCGAAACTCAGTGCCAGCAAGCACCAGGCGATGACCCAGGACAAGGCTTCGCGCACTGATACCCGATGCGCCTTGCGCCCACCGAAGACAAACAGGTCCAATGCCAGCATGGCAAGCACGAAGACGATGAAGGCGGCCCACATCCACGGTTCGCCGATATTGATGTTTGTGGCTGGCATGTCACGCTCCCTGTCTATTCTTCGATTGGGGTCAGACGAGGCCATGCTAGCGACGGGCTTGCCGCAAAGAAAAATCGTTTATTTCTGCGCAACAGTTCGATAAAAACGAACTATCCGCCCCCGTTAACAGCTCGGGCACTTTTTACGGAGCAATGTTTTCAACGATGAATACCGACATTCTTGAACCTCAAGCGGTGTGCAGTCCGATCACCAGCAGCGCTATTTTCATCGTCGCGACGCTGAACCCGGGGGCTGATGCCGCGCAAACCGTCAAAGACTGGTGCGGTGATGTCGCCGGGCTGGTGCGCTCGGTGGGCAAGCGTGTACCGACCGGCAATCTGACCTGTATCTGCGGCTTTTCCTCGAACGCCTGGGATCGCCTGTTTGGCCATCCGCGCCCGGCGTCGCTGCACGGTTTTCGCGAATTTGGCGGGGAAGGGCGACATGCCCCGGCAACCCCGGGTGATCTCCTGCTGCACATTCGCGCCGATCAAATGGACCTGTGTTTTGAACTGGCCACGCAGATCATGGCGGTTCTCGGCGATGCGGTGACCGTGGTCGACGAAGTGCAGGGTTTTCGCTATTTCGACATGCGCAGCATCATCGGTTTTGTCGACGGCACGGAAAACCCGGTCGGGCGCAAAGCGCTCAACTTCACCATCGTCGGTGACGAAGATCCGGGCTTCAGCGGCGGCAGTTACGTGCTGGTGCAGAAATACCTGCACAACATGACCGCATGGAACGGCTTGAGCGTTGAAGCGCAGGAACGCGTGATTGGTCGCACGAAACTGTCCGACATCGAGCTGGATGACGCGGTCAAACCGAGCAACTCGCACAGTGCACTGACCACCATTACCAACGCACAAGGCGAGGAAGTGAAGATCCTCCGTGACAACATGCCGTTCGGCCGACCGGGAGCAGGGGAGTTCGGCACCTTCTTCATCGGCTACGCGCGCTCGCCCGAGCCGATGGAGCAGATGCTGGAAAACATGTTCGTCGGCAAGCCACCGGGTAACTACGACAAGTTGCTGGATTTCAGCACGGCGGTTACCGGCAGCCTTTATTTCGTGCCGTCAGCGGACTTGCTGGAAGAACTGGCGGATCGCTGATCAGCGAAAAAACTCCCCCGGCGTTTCACCAAACTGCTGTCGAAACGCCGCGATAAACGCCGACGTCGAGTCGTAACCACAGGCCAGCGCAACATCGGTAACGCGTTCACCTTTCTCCAACGGCGTCAGTGCACCAAGCAGGCGCAAGCGCTGGCGCCAGGCGCGGAAGGTCAGGCCGGTGTCGCGCAGAAACAGACGGGTGAGGGTCTTCTCGGTGACGCCGAACTTCTCGCTCCAGTGGCTCAGCGTGGTTTGCTGTTCCGGATGGTGTTCCAGGCTCTGGTAGATCTGCTTTAAGCGGGCGTCTTGCGGCAACGGCAACATCAGGTCGATCTGCGGCGCTTCGGCCAGTTGATCGAGGATCACTTGAGCGAGGCGTCCGTGCGGGCCACTCTGGTCGTATTCCACCGGGACCTGACTGAACGCGCGGATCAGCTCCCTGAGCAGATCGCTGACGCCGAGCACGTGACAACGCTCGATTGCCCATCCGGCAACGCTGCAATCGATGTAGAGGCTGCGCATTTCGGTGTGCGGCGAGCTGAACACCCGATGCGGTACGCCCGCCGGGATCCACACGGCGCGTTCGGGCGGGGCGACGAAACGGCCGGCGCTGGTCTGTATTTCCAGCACACCCTGAATCGCGTAGGACAACTGCACCCACGGGTGACTGTGGCGCCGAGTCAGGGCGCGATTGGGCAGCGATTCGGTGCGCCCGTAGAGTGGACGCGGCAGGCTGGGCAGCCCGGGAATGCTGCGACGGACGCTTTTGTCATGTCCTTTAGGCGGCATCTTGTGGCCCTTCGGCGTTAGTCGGTAATTGGCAGTCACGTTAGAGTCGTCGGCACGCACTGGCAACCCCCGGATGAACCGACCATGACTCGCCCCCGCTTTTTGCCCGACAACTTCACCCTGACGCTGATCGGCGTCGTATTGCTGGCCAGCTTCCTGCCGGCCAGCGGCCAGGTCGCCGTCGGCTTCGGCTGGCTGACCAACATCGCCATCGCGCTGCTGTTTTTCCTGCATGGCGCCAAGCTCTCGCGCGAATCGATCATTGCCGGCGCCGGACACTGGCGCCTGCATTTGCTGGTGTTTGGCCTGACGTTTGTCCTTTTCCCGTTACTGGGCCTGGCGCTGAAACCACTGCTGTCACCGCTGATCGGCGACAAGCTGTACATGGGCATGCTCTACCTGTGCGCACTGCCGGCCACGGTGCAGTCGGCGATCGCGTTCACCTCGCTGGCCCGGGGCAACATTCCGGCGGCGATCTGCAGCGCGGCGGCATCGAGCCTGTTCGGGATTTTCCTCACGCCGCTGTTGGTCACGTTGCTGCTCGATGTCCACGGTGATGGTGGTTCGACGCTGGATGCGATCCTGAAAATCAGCGTGCAATTGCTCCTGCCATTCATTGCCGGACAGATCGCCCGGCGCTGGATCGGCGCGTGGGTCGGACGCAACAAGAACTGGCTGAAGTTCGTCGATCAGGGCTCGATTCTGTTGGTGGTTTACGGCGCGTTCAGCGAGGCCGTCAACGAAGGCATCTGGCATCAGATTCCGCTGTTCGAGTTGCTGGGATTGGTGGTGGTCTGCTGCATTCTTTTGGCGCTGGTACTGCTGGCGTCGACGTTGCTCGGCAAGGCATTCGGCTTCAGCCAGGAAGACCGCATCACCATTCTGTTCTGCGGTTCGAAAAAGAGCTTGGCCACCGGCGTGCCGATGGCGCAGGTGTTGTTTGCCGGCAGCACGATTGGCGTGCTGATCCTGCCGTTGATGCTGTTCCATCAGATCCAGTTGATGGTCTGTGCGGTGCTGGCGCAGCGCTACGCCAAGCGCCCGGAATCGGTGCCAGAGCTGATGGCACAAGTCGATCCATGATTCCGACTCGGGTCTATCGGAGCGCTGATGACGAAGTATTAGCCCGGTTGCACCGCGAATGCAGGTGGTCGCAAGGCGTCTTTCAGGCGCTTAGCTGAAACGTGCACCACGCCGCACTGTCGTTGCGCTCCTTTACTCCCACGGGTGCTCCGTCGTGGTAGATACGAACATCTGTAGTGGGCGAACGACTCCCTTTGGCGTTATTCGCGACGTGTACGACTGTGCGACCGACAGACAGAGCACGGAGCTTGGCACCGAGAATATGCCAACGGCCCATCAGTGAGTGAGCCGGATTCACCAGAACGTCAAAAGGCAGTTGGATTTCAGCTTTCGCCAAACCATCGGTGTTGAAGGCGTTGATTTCACCGCAGAGTATGAATGAGACCTCACGATGGCGGATCTTGAACGTCCGGCCCTGAAAACTCGATTCCAGTTGTCGCAAGTTTTCAGCGTTTGGGGCTTGAGCAAAAATCTGCTTTGGCATCCCGATGATTTCCGTCGGGGAAACGAGCCAGGGAGTGACTGATTGCTTCTTTCCCGACTCCAGGAAAACCTTGGTGCCGGGGTGGAGTACTTTCTGAATGGCCGCTGCAGCAGGAATGTTTTCTGCGAAGCCTGGCAGTACAACGAGGTCTGAACGAAGGGTCGATATCAGGTCGACAATAGACTGCGGTGTTGCGCTGTTCAACGGTGAAATGGCTGTGATTTTCATGCCTTTTTCTTCCTGAAATTATTGACGGCCAGTCCAGTGACGACGGTGTTTTGCCACTTCTCGACGAGCAATGCTCTACGGCAAAGATCGGCGCTGATTGGCGCTTGGCACGAGGCGGGCACAACGTTACAACACCGCGCTGCACCGTTGCCAGCAGCGATTGCACTTCATACGATGTCGTCGATCAGAATGTGGTTTACCCCACGGCTGCACTGCTCGATGCGCGCCTCAACCTTGTAGACATCGCGCAGCATCTGTTCGGTGATCACCTCATTGCTCGGGCCGCTCCCCTGACTGGTGCCATCAGCAATCACCAACACCTGATCGGCGAAGCGCAACGCCTGATTCAGATCATGGATGGCAATGAACACAATCACCTCGCGTTTGCGCGCGAGGCTGCGCATGAAGTTCAGCACTTGCACTTGTCGATGCATGTCGAGGGCGCTGGTCGGTTCGTCCATCAGTAGGATTTCCGGTTCGCGCACCAGCGTCTGGGCGATGGAGACCAACTGCTGCTGACCGCCGCTGAGTTCACCAAGGTTACGGAACGACAGCCCGGTGATGCCCAGCGCGGCGAGAATCTCGTCGACCAGTTTCAGCTCATCATCATGGACCACCCAGCCCGGCGTCAGTTGCTTGCGCGCCAGCAGCACGGATTCGTACACCGTCAAACGCGCACTGGCATTCAGGCCTTGCGGCATGTAGCTGATGCCGCTCGAGCCTTTTTTCGAGCCCTGCAAAATCACCTGCCCGGGGCCATCGATCAGCCCGGCCATACGTTTGAACAACGTCGATTTGCCGGCCGCATTGGGCCCGACCACGGCCACCACCTGACCGCCAGAAAACGTCGCCGTCGAGACACCACGAATGATCTCGCGCTGACCGTAGCGTGCGCCGAGATTTTCCAGTTGCAGCGTCACCATGAGTTTTTCTTCCCGCCGAGAATCAGTGAAATGAAGAACGGCACGCCGATCAGTGAGGTGACCACGCCGATAGGGAAAATCGCACCGGGGATCAGGGTCTTGCTGACCACCGAACTGGCCGAGAGAATCAACGAGCCGGTGAGCAAGGAGGCCGGCAAAAAGAAGCGCTGATCTTCACCGATCAGCATGCGCGCGATGTGCGGCCCGACCAGTCCGATAAAGCCGATGGTGCCGACGAAGGCCACGGGAAACGAGGCGAGCAGGCTGACCATGATCAGCGTCTGAAAGCGCAGGCTGCGCACGTTGATGCCGAAACTGGCAGCCTTGTCGTCGCCCAGGCGCAGGGCGGTCAAGGCCCAGGCGCGTTTGGCGAAAATCGGCAGGGTGATCAGGATCACCAGACAAATCACCCCGAGTTTCGGCCAGGTGGCTTTGGTCAGGCTGCCCATGGTCCAGAACACCACGGCGGCGACGGCTTGCTCGGTGGCGAAGAACTGCACCAGCGCCAGCAGCGCATTGAAAGTGAATACCAGCGCGATGCCGAGCAGCACGATGGTTTCGGCAGTGACGCCACGGCGCATGCTCAGAAAGTGAATCAACAGCGCCGAGAGCATGGCCATGATGAAGGCGTTGAGCGGCACCATGAATTGCGCGGCCAGCGGGAACAACGCCACACCGAAGGCCAGGCCCAGCGCCGCGCCGAAACTGGCGGCGGCGGAAATACCCAAGGTGAACGGACTGGCCAGCGGGTTGTTGAGGATGGTCTGCATCTGCGCGCCGGCCAGCGACAGCGCCGCGCCGACCGCCACTGCCATCAGCGCCACCGGCAGACGAATGTCCCACATCACCACGCGCACTTGTGGAGACGCGCTGTCCGGTGAAAACAATGCGCCAAGCACTTCGCTGAAACTGTAACTCGCCGGGCCCAGTGCCAGATCGAGCAGCACACTGCACAGCAACAGAACCACCAGCCCTGCGAGGATCAGGCGTTTACGCAGCACCAGTCGCCGATAGGTTTCGCGCTGCACCTCGACGGTCTCGGTCAACGAACTCATGGTTTGACCTCAGGATTACGCAGGCTGACGAAGTAGCCCGGCTCATACGGCACAGGCAGAAAACGCTCGTGCAGTTCGCGGAAGGAGGCGTCCGGGTCGAGATCGGCAAACAGCTCCGGGTGAAACCATTTGGCCAATTGCTGAATGGCCACGAACTGATAAGGGCTGTTGTAGAACTGATGCCAGATGGCGTGGAAGGCTTGTGTCTCCTGAGCCTTGATCCCGGCGTAGGCCGGACGCTGCGTATACCACGCGAGTTTTTTCCGTGCCTGGTTCATGTCGGCGCCGGGCCCGACACCGACCCAGTGGCCACCGGGTGCAAAGGCTTCCCAGTTGGCCGTGGTGACCACCACGTGCGCCGGATTGGCGACGATGACCTGCTCGGGATTCAACTGGCCGAACGTGGTCGGGATGATCCCCCGGGCGATGTTGTTGCCGCCGGCCATGTCGACAAACAGACCAAAGTTCTCGTTGCCGAAACTCAGGCAGCAATCGTCGGTGTAGCCGCCAATGCGCTCAATGAACACGCTTGGACGCGGTGGGTGCTGTTTCTCGATGACGTCGGTGACGCGGTGAATCTGCTGGTTGCGAAAATCAATGAAGGCTTCGGCGCGTTGCTCTTTACCGAACAGTTTGCCGAACAGACGCATGGTCGGTTCGGTGTTCTGCATCGGGTTGTTGCGAAAGTCGACGTACACCACCGGGATGCCCAAAGCGTCGAGCTTCTCGATGTAGCGTGCATCTTCGGTGGCGTGCTGCGCTTCGATATTGAGGATGATCACATCCGGGCGCTGCGAGATCGCTTGTTCGATATCAAAGGTGCCGTCTTCAAAGCCGCCGAAGGTGGGGATTTTGGCAATGCCGGGGAATTTGCGCAGGTAGGCATTGTAGGTGTCCGGGTCGGACTGGATCAGGTCCTTGCGCCAGCCGACGATGCGTTCGATCGGATTCTGTGTGTCCAATGCGGCGACCAGATACAACTGCCGGCCTTCACCGAGGATGACCCGTCTGACCGGCAGATGCACCTTGACCTTGCGCCCGAGCAGATCGGTCACTTCGGTGCGCGCCGTATCCGCTTCGGTGGCGTTTGCATTGCGCGGCGCCAGCGCAGACAGGCTCAGCAGTCCTGCCAGTAACAGCGCAGCCAACGCGAGGCTGCGTCGATCGAAAATCACCATGGTCAAAGCCTTTGCAAAGGTCAGTTCGGCCAACGGCTCACACCGCTGTCCGGCTGAACGTTTCAGAAATCGACAGTCGCCGACAGTAATAAGGTGCGCGGTGAGCCTTGGGAGAACGCGCCGTAGGAAGCGACGCCCGACCAGTACTCGTGATCGAACACGTTCTGCACGGTGGCGCGAAACGTGGTCGGTCGATCATCGATGCGCGTGCTGTAGCGGGCGCCGACATCGAAGCGGGTCCAGTCATCGAGTTTTTGTGTGTTGGCCTGGTTCACGTACTGGCTGCCGGTGTGGATCGCGCCTCCGGTCAGTGTCAGCCCCTCGACCCAAGAGGTGTCCCATTCGGCCCAGAGGTTGACCTGAACCTCGGGCACGCCGACCGGTTTGTTGCCGCGGTTGGCGGCCACGCCGGTTTTCGTCAGTTCGGCATTAAGCAGGGTCACGCCGCCGAGCAGGCGAGTGCCCGGCGTGACTTCGCCGAACACGTTCAGCTCCAGCCCGCGATTGCGTTGTTCGCCCTGCACCGAGAACACCCCGGAGGCCAGTTCGCCGCTGGGTTTGGTGATCTGAAACAGGCTGATGGTGGAGGTGAACGTGCCGTAATCGGCTTTGACCCCGAGTTCGTGCTGGCGGGAAACATAAGGGGCAAAGATCTCGCCAGCGTTGGACGCGGTGGAAGGCGCGATGTCGCCCTTGCTCAGCCCTTCGAGGTAGTTGTAGTAGAACGAAACGTGGTCCCAAGGCTTGATCACCGCGCCGAACAACGGGGTCGTCCGGCCGTCGTCGTAGGACGTGGTCACCACGCCGGCGGCGTTGTAGTTGTCGGATTTGATGTTCTGTTTGCGCAAGCCCAGGGTTACCTGCGCGCGGTCATCGAGAATCGACAGCGTGTCGGCAAGCGCCACGCCAGTCAGTTCGCTCTGCGAGACCTTCGGCGTATCCGGCTTGGGGATGTAAGGTTGCGGGCGATCCACCGGGTGATAAATGTTCGACAGGATCGGTGCGCCGGAAATGATCCCGCGCGACAACACATCGCGATAGCGACTGACCTGCACAGTGGTGCGGTGACTGATCGGCCCGGTATCGAAGCGCAGCCGCGCACCGGTATCAACGGTGTAACGCTCGACTTCGAACTTGTAGTAACCGGGGATCGATGAGGTGTCGCCTGCGGCATTGATAATGGTCGGCGTCTGGTCGGACATTCGCGCCACATCCGATTTGCCGCCGCCGGCATGGGCGAACACCGTCAATGCGTCGCTGAGGTCATATTCGCCGCTGAGCAGCGCCGATTTGTCACGGGTTTTCGACCAGCCCCAATCCTGACTGACGTTGCTGCGACCGTTGGCGGCGGAAGGAATGTCCACGCCCGGAGCAATCAGGAACGGCCGCGAAGCGGCGTCGAAGCTTTCTTTCTGGTTGAGCCAGTCGAAGGTTGTGCGCAGGCGTTCGCCCTGATAGTCGAGGGAAATCGCGCCGATGTCGACGTGGCGCGATTGATCGTCGATCGCCGTGTTGCCCAGTTGCGTACTGCCGTTGAAGCGCACGCCAAAACGGCGCTCTTCACCGAAGCGGCGACTGACATCGAGATGGCCACCGGCCTGAGAATCCATGGCGTAACTGGCGGTGAAACGGGTCAGGTCTTCATCGAGGGAGCGTTTCGGCACCACGTTGATTACGCCGCCGACCGCGTTGTTGGGTGACATGCCGTAGAGCAGGGCGCCGGGACCTTTGACCAGTTCGATGCGCTCGGCGTATTCGGTGAACACGCGGTAATTGGGCGCCACGCCGTACACGCCGTCGAAGGCCAGTTCACCGAGGTTGCCTTCGCCGACGGGAAAGCCACGGATGAAGAAGGAGTCGACAATCCCTCCCGTCTGGCCAGTGGATCGTACCGAGGAATCACGTTCCAGCACATCGCCGACGGTGACGGCCTGTTGATCCTTGATCAGCGACGAGGTGTAGGTGCTGATGCTGAAGGGGGCGTCCATGACATCCGTATTGCCAAGAATGCCCAAGCGCCCGCCGTTGGCCACTTGTCCACCTGCATACACTTCTGGCAGGGAATCGGCGCGCTTTTCGGTGCCGATGATCGATGTTTCATCCAGCGTCACCCGGCGTGGCACCAATGTGTAGCTGCCGTCACTGCGCAAGACCATGTCCAGGCCACTGCCCGCCAGCAAGCGATTGACCGCCTCCTGCGTCGAGTAATGGCCGATCAGCGCAGGGCTGGTCAGGCCTTCGGCCAGCGAGGGCTCGAACGACAGGGCAATGTTGGCGTCCACGGCGAAGCTCGACAGGGTCGCACCCAGCGGCCCGACGGGAATGTTGTAGGCACGAACCGCGACAGCGTCCAGTTGCACCGGCACGGCGGCCAAGGCAAACGGGCAAACGGCACCGATCAGGACAAGGCTTAGCAACGCACTGCGAACAACGGGTTTGAGCTGACGTTCCGGGCGCAGGTGGCGTGCGGCAAGCATGGATGAATGAGCCTATAAACAGGACGAAAAGGTGCTTCTCCCCAATAGCCAGTCGAGATCGAAAAAAGTATCACCGCTACGGCAATTATTTTTTCACTCAGGCGGGGGAAAGCATGACCCAGTAGCCATTCAGGTGGCCGCTGACGAGGATCGGGTAGGTTTGCGCCAGCATGTTCAAGGTGCGTTGACTGTCGCTGATCGGGTAGGCGCCGGAAATGCGCAGATCGGCAATTGCCGGATCGAGGCGCACGAAACCGCGGCGATAGCGCGTCAGCTCGTTGACGAAATCGGCTAGGCGCATCTTGTCGGCCATCAGCATGCCCTGCGCCCAGGCACCGACATAACGGTCGGCAACGTTAAGCTGGCCGAAGGTGTCGGAAGAGAAGTCAGTGCGTTGACCGGCGTTGACGATCAGTGGCGTGGTCTGGCGATTGTCCGCGAGTTCAACTTTGACCGCGCCTTCCAGCACCGCGAGGTGCGTGCGCGGTTGCTGTTCGCGCACGGTGAACCGCGTGCCCAGCGCCTGCATACGGCCCTGACGGGTGCTGACCAGAAACGGTCGCGCCAGCGGTGAAATGTCCGGCGCGGTCTGCACCAGTATTTCGCCTTCGCGCAGGTGGATGAGGCGTTGATTGGCGTCGAACAGCACGTCGATGGCGGTGTCGGTGTTCAGGGTGATTTTCGAGCCGTCGGCCAGGGTCAGCTCGCGTTGCTGGCCAACGGCAGTGCGATAGTCGGCTGACCATTGCTGCGACTCTGCCAGCTTCCAGCTGCCCCAACCGGCCGGCAGGATGGCCAGAATCATCGCCAGTTTGCCCAACGCCGCACGGCGCTCCGGGCTGCTCGGGCGATCGAGCGCCGACATCGCCAGTGACGGTGGCAGGCCGCCGAGTTTGCTCTGCAACAACTGCGCCCGCGCCCAGGCACGACCGCGCTCGGGCGTGCTGGCTTTCCAGTATTCCCATTCGCCGCGCTCGCTGTCGCTGAGTTCACCATCACTCATGCGGATCAACCAGTCGGCCGCTTCCTCGAGGGCCTGATGATCAAGGTGTGGTTCATTGCTCCGTGCGAGCATTTACTCCACCAGCAACAGGCACTGCACGAAGGCTTGCTTCATGTAGCGTTTGACGGTGATCAACGACAAGCCCAACTGCTCGGCAATGTCGTCGTATTTAAGGCCGCTGATCTGCGACAACAGAAAGGCGCGTTTGACCAGCAGCGGCAGGGCGTCGAGCATCGCGTCGATTTCGTGCAGGGTTTCCAGCACCATGAAACGCACTTCCGGCGAAGGCACTTCCGGCGCCGGCACATGGGCGAGGGCGTCCAGGTAGGCACGTTCCAGCGCCTTGCGTTGATACCAGTTGACCAGAATGCCTTTGGCCACGCAGCTCAGATACGCGCGCGGCTGCTCAATGACGGTGACTTGCGAGGCTAGGATGCGCGTGAAGGTGTCCTGCGCCAGATCCGCCGCATCCATGGAGTTTCCCAGTTTTTTTCTCAGCGTCGCGTACAGCCAGCCGTGATGGCCGCTGTACAGGGCTTCGATCGCGCGCAGGTGATTGGCATTATTCGCGGGAAGGGTTTCGCTCATGGCTGCAGATTTTCATGCAATTGAGAAGTATTCCCAATGCTAGTTTACAACCCCTCTTTGACGCAAGCGCCGATTGGCGTCCTGCTCAGGCACCCTGCAAACCGCGCAGTGCAGCAACCATTGTGTCGATTTCCGCCTCAGTGTTGTACGCATGCACCGACGCACGGCTGACCTCCAGCAAGTCCCTGTGCTGCATGTCGAGCAGGGTCGAACGGAACGTCGAGGTGCTGACGTTGATGCGCTTTTCCTGGCCGGCCAGCCACTGCTGAACGTGCGCGGCGCTGCTGTCGCGATGAGTAAACGTGACGATGCCGGACTTCTGCACCCCGAGGTCTCGCGGCGTGATACCGGGGATATCTGTCAGTTGCCGGCGCAGGTAATCAGCCAATTGCTGAATCCGCTGCCACATCGGTTCGATGCCTTGCGCCAGCGCGTATTCCACCGCCGCACCGAGGCCCAGCTTGGCGGCGACGTTGCATTCCCAATTCTCGAAACGTCGGGCATCGCCGCGGATTTCGAACGTCTCGGCGTCCTGCAATGAGGCGGCATGCAAATCGAGAAATGCCGGTTCCAGCTTCTGGCACAGGGACTTTTCGACATACAAGAAGCCCATCCCGCGCGGCCCGCGCAGGTATTTGCGACTGGTGGCCGCGAGCATATGACAGCCGATTTTTTGCACGTCGATCGGCATCTGCCCGACACCCTGACAGGCATCGAGCAGAAACAGCACGCCAGCCGAACGGGCGAGGGCACCGATCTGCTCGATGGGTTGCACCGGGCCGCCATTGGTGGCGATCACCGGCAGGGAAATCAGCGCAACCCGATCATCGTCGAGCATGGCCGTTAGTGCCGACATGGAAACCTGGCCGTGTTCATCGTTAGGAATGACCCGAATCTCGATACCACGCCGCTGCTTCATTTGCAGATAAGGAATGTAGTTGCCGGCGTATTCGGTGGTCGATGTCAGCACTACATCGCCGGGTTGCAGCGGTAACGAATAGAACGCCATGTCCCAGGCGCGGGTCGCGTTCTCGATCACCGCAATTTCGTCAGGCTGAGCGTTGATCAATTGCCCGATGGCGGCGTAGACATTTTCCACTTCGGCCGATTGCTGCCCGGCGGCTTCGTAGCCGCCCAGAGTCGCTTCAAGCTGAATATGACGGGTCATGGTCTCGATCACCGGCGCGGGCATCAGCGCCGCGCCGGCATTATTGAAGTGGATCAGTTGCGCGACGGCGGGGGTGTCGGCGCGCAGTTGTTCAATGTTCAAAAGCAGACTCCTTTCATTCCCCGTCCGGGGCAGGGCTCGGTTGCATCGCCGCCGGCCAGTAGCGCAACGCGACGATCGGGATCAGTGCGACGACGTAAGCGAGGCAAACAAACAGATAGGTGTACTGCAAACCGTAGACCTGACTGAGCAGGCCGCCGGCGGAAATCCCCGCAATCGAAGCGAATTGCGCAGTGCCCTGAGCGATGCCCAGTACATGACCCTGTTGCGAGCTATCGGCGGTCTTCGAGATCAGCGCCATCAACACCGGCGTTGTTGCACCGAGCAGTACGCCCCAGATGAAGTAGGCGACCACGAACACCAGCGGGTTGTGAGTGATTCCCGCCACCGCAGTGAGGACGATGCAGCCGATGACCACGTAAGTCATGCGCTGCAAGGTGTCCTGCTGACCACGGTGTTCGAAATAACGCGACCACGCCGTGGCCGACAGAATGAAGCCCAGCGCCAGCAAGCCGTAGCAGAGACCGACCACCGAATTGCTGACCTCGAACACCGAGCTGACATACAGCGAAAACGAGGTCTGCGGCAGCATCCGCGCCAGCAACAGAATACCCATCACACCGAGCAGCGACAGCAATGGCGAGCCTTGCCAGAGGCTGCCGGAACGAACCGGCGCAGTTTTGTCGACGATCACGGCTTTCTTCACCGGCGGCACGTCTGGCAAGGTCACGGCGGCGATCACGGTACACACCGCACACAGCGCCGAAGCGATGATGTTGATCCAGAAGAACGTCGCGTAATCGAGGATCAAGCCGCCGACCACCGCACCCAGCAGCGAGCCGACATTGGTCGAGATTTGCAGAATGGCGAACAGCCGAGCGCGCCGCGACGGCGCTTCAATGCTGACGCCATAGGCCTGTGCCGGCGCGATATAGCCGGCAAACGCGCCTTGCAGAAAACGCAGGATCAGAATCACCCAGATATCACTGAAGAGCGCCAGCCCAAGCTGGGTCAACGACAAGCCGGCGAGGGCGCGGATCATCATCAACTTGTGGCCGTAGCGATCACCGATCCGGCCCCAGAATGCACTGGTGAGAATAATGCCCAGCATCGGCCCGACGTACACGGCGATGCTGGCGAAGCTGAAAAGCGACTCTGACGTCGTCAGCCCACGCAGGTGGACAGGCCAGAACGGCCCGCTCATTTCCATCGCGCCCATCGATACCAGCTGGATCGCAAATAGAAGATAAATCAGGATTCTTACTCTCGAACCCTGGATGGCACCTGCTTGGGACATGAGTCAGCCTCGGTTAAGCGCTAGCGAGCGGGTTGGTCAGGGTGTGTTGCAAACGATAGTTGCTGTACTGCATCAAGTGCATGCGCAACAACGAACGGGTTGGCCATGGCTCTTCGACGAACGCCTTGTGCTCGGTTTCCCACACGTCTGCCGCGACCCGGTCACGCACCGCTTCGAAGGCGAGGTCGGTTTCCTCGCGCAACACCTGCCAGAGCCGCGTGTTGTTGAAAGCGTATTCCTTGGTCAGCCACAGGGCGATTTCATGCAGGTGCGTGAGGAACGCCGCGTCGAGCACAAACATGCGCACCGGCTCGATATCACCGGAGAATACTGTCGGCAGAATACCCGGCTGCACGTGCGGTTGCAGGCTGTAACCACGGCCCTCGAGCAACGGCGCGTAAGTGCGGCCATCGCCGAAATCGCGGATCAGCAGACTACGTGCTTTGCCGTCCGGGGAGAACAGCACCATGGTGTTTTGCTGGTGCGCCTCAAGGCCGATGCCGTACATCAAGTAGATCGCCACCACCGGGTGAGTCACCACTTTCGCGTACTCGCGGAACCAGTTCTCGACCTGCGCAGTATTGGCGCGCACACCGTCACGTTCAATCAGATCAGTGAACAGCGGACGACCGCTGCCGGGCAAACGGGTGAACAGTGAAGCCACGGTTATCGGCAGACACTTATCGTTGCGTTCGAACGCTGGTGCGCTGGCGCGATACACCACGGACAGATGACGGCCCGGGTGATCGTCCTGCGTCACCGCGTTTTTGTAACGCACACCGATTTCTTCCGGGAAGATTTCCAGGCGCTGATCGAAGCCGTTTTCCGTCTCGAGAATCTTGCTGATCACCGTACTGATGCGCGGACCCATGTGAATCGACTTGGCTTGCAGGCTGCGCAGTTCGCTGGTCATCCATACCGCGATGGGCAGTTTGATCAGCGGCGCGGATTCGTCCAGTACCGGCATCATTGTGCGATAGGACATGGTCGGCAGGGTTGGCAGGTCCGGGCCATCGGTGATCAGGATGCCGTCGGCGATTTCCTGCGCGAAGGTTTCCAGCACGTAGGCTTGTAAATGCCAGCTGTGGATCGGCAAGGGCAGCCATTGGTTTTCGTCCAGCCCCTTGCTGTTGAGCGAGGCTTTCCATTGCGCCCATTGCGTCGGGAAATGCTCGGCGAACCAGGCGCGGTAATCGATCACGTGCGGCATGCTTTCGCTTTTCGCGTTGTCGGCGCGCAGTGCGGCGATGCGCAGCGGCACCTGTGCGTTGAACTCGGGCGACAGTTGCTCGACCTCTTCATCGGTCAGGCCCGGGCGGGCTTTCCAGGTCGGGTAATAAGGATGGCCTTCCAGCGAACCCCACTGGTCGAGAAGAATGGCGGCGTCCTTGGTTTTGGCGTGCTGGCGCAAGTAATCAGTAAAGCTGTGCAGTCCTTGATCCTTGGCGGCTTGTGCCAGTCGGGCGTTCCAGTGCTGGCGATGCTGACGGGCGTGGGCGTCGTTGGTCAGGCTGTTTTCCATGTCGGACTTGAGCCCGGCCACGCCTTCGTCGGTCGGGGCGAAGTCGAAACTGTCGCGCAGCACATCGAGCATGTCCTGGTGGCTGGTGATGAGCTGGCGCACGCCTTCATCGGTCACCAACACCACGTCGCCGTCGTTGACCACGGTATCGGCCGGGCTTTTGGCGATGTCGGAAAAGGCCAGATGGGCGCGTCCGCCCTTGAGCGGGTAAGTCGCCTGGTGTCCCTCGACGGAAAAGCTCAGGGCCGAAAGGTCGAGGATGTTTTCCGCAAACAGGCAACGCACCAGACGGCGCATGGCGTTTTTGCGGGAGTAGGCGATCAGTGTCTTGAAGTCATCCATATCAGCGGTCTGCTCATCGAAAATTGAATAAAAAGATCAAGCGGCGGCGCTTGTCGTGTGCGGCCATTGGCGCGGGAAATAGTCGAGTGCCGAGCCGCGCAGGCCTTCCATGTAGGCCACGCTCCACTGCAGGACTTCCTCGATGTAAGGCACCTTGAAGTCGAAACGCTTGGCCATTTCCACCAGCAGCACCAGGCCATAAGCGACGTCTTCGTTGAAGGCGCGGCTCTCGCGCTCGATCACGTAACCGGCGCGGTTGTCGGCGGCCGGCACCATCGGCGCGAGGATGTCGTTGTAAGCCTGATTGGTACGCAGGATCGAGAGCATGCTGCTCGGGTCGCGGATCTGCTCGCCGTAAGCCTCGACGATTTCCTGTTTCAGCGATTTCACCGAGGACAGGTCGATGCCCAGTCGCTGGCTGATCACCGCACACAGTTCCTGGCTTTCCTGATCCATGCGTTCAAGGAAATACGCGCCGAGTTCCGGGCATTCGGTCCACCAGCACATGCGTTGCGGGAAGATCTTGCGGTGCCACTGGCCGTAGGGGCCGATCAGGCCGTAGATCACCGAGCTGTGCATGATCGGGTTGCCCGGCGTCAGGGTGATTTCCAGAAAATGCTTGAGCATCGTCACGCACGGGCCGTACAGCCGCGTGAGTATTTTTTCCAATTGGCGGCGCGCGGTTTGTGGCTCCCGGGCGTGGGTCGCGACGTACAACTGGCTTTTGCCGCCGCCCATTTTGATCGAGCGTCCGGGGGTCAATTCGAACGCGGTGTGCGGCACATCCTTCATGCCCCAGATCACCACGTTCGGTCGATCGGGCAGGGTGGCTTCGGCCAGCCAGTCGAAACCGCAAAAACCGGGAATAGCGCCGATGAACACCGGTTTGCTGGTGGTCAGATGCGGCGCGATATCTTTCAACGTTTGCGGACGCGCATGGGCCGGCACGGTGATGATGACGATGTCGGCATCTTCCACCGCGGCTTTCGCGTCGCTGGTCACCCGGTCCAGTCGGGCGCTCAGCGACGAGCCGTCCGGCAACAAGGCCTGCATCGGCGTGTGACGGACGTGGTGTTCGATGACCTCCTGATTATGGGTGTGCATCGAAACCTGAACATTGGGTAGCTGCTTGAACAGGATGGCGTTGAGATGGCCGGTCCTGCCGCCACCACAGATGGCGACTTTCAACAGATTCATCGAGAGGCGTTCCTGTGTGAAGGGTGGGTCATGCGACGCTCAGTTGCAGCGGCGCGGAAACGCTGTCCAGCCAGTGGGTCTTGCCCAGCCAGGCGTCCAGTTGCGGGGCGATGCTCGGGTCGATCAGATCGCGCTCCTGCAGCCACTTGTCGTCGAACACGGTATGCAGGTATTTCTCGCCGCCGTCGGCAATCGGCACCACGACGTTGCCGCTCAGCACGCCTTTGTGGATCAACTCCAGTGCCTTGAAAATCGCACCGCCAGTGGAGCCGCCGACTAGCAAGGCGAAGTTGCGCGCGATATAGCGCGCGGTTTCGAACGCCTGCGAATCGGTGACTTGCACGCCCAGATCGATGCAGCTGTAGTCGAGCACCAGACCCACGGTGTCGCCGGCCGGTGTACCGGTGCCGGATTGGTAGTACGGGTAGCCGGGGTGACCGAAGACAATCGAACCGGCCGGCTCCACCGCGACGGTGACGGTGTCCGGGTTGTGCACTTTCAAGCCGCGCGCAATGCCGGTCATCGAACCGCCGGTGCCGACACAACCGACGTAAGCACCGACAACACCTTCAGCCTGCACAATGGTTTCGCGGACGAAATCGCTGTAACCGCCGGCATTGGCCGCATTGTCGGACTGGTTCATGAACACCGCGCCGGGAATCTCGCTCGCCAGCTCGGCGGCCATCTGTTGGCGCTCGACCACCGCGACTTCATCTTCGCGATAAGTGCCTTTGACGAAACGAATGTCGGCACCGAGGGCCTTCATCACGGCGATCTTGTCTTGCGCGGCGTGGTGATCGACTACGGCGATGAAATGCAGACCGAACTCGACCGCGGCCATGGCCAGACCAATCCCGGTATTGCCCGACGACGACTCGACAACGACACCGCCGGGTTTCAGGCGACCGGACTTGAGCGCCGCCAGCACCATGTTGCGCGCCATGCGGTCTTTGATACTGCCGCCGGGATTGTTCTTTTCAATCTTCAACAACAATCGCGCGTTGGTATCCGGAACATCGATGCCCAACATCGGTGTATTACCAATAAGGTCAGAGACTTTATTCAAGATCATTGCAATTGTTCCCTTTAGTAGTCAGGTGAAAACGCATAGTTACCTTCCGTACAACAGGTCGCCGTCAACCGCCGGGGCAGGGGATGGCGATGAAACTCGTTTTCCAGCAAGTCCATCTGGTAACCGGCGGTGTTGATATAAATCAATAGGTCACCGGTTTGCGGTGCCGTCGCAAAGTTGATCAGGCGATGGGTAATGACGTCATCGTCCAGGCAACTATGGCCGGCGATATAAGCCTGAGTCGGGGTGTTTGGCTGTTGTGTGGTGCTGATGAGTATCGGATCTACCAGATATTCCGAGGTAAACCAGGTTTCGCAAGCGCTGAAACTGCTGCCCTCCACGAAGATCACGGTTTTATTGTCAGCCAATTGTTTGCTGCGCGTGACGCGAAATACTGACATGGCGGCTTGATCGACCAGACTTCGGCCGGGTTCGAGTGCGAGCGTTATATTCTGAGCCTGCAAGTAATTGGCAATCGACAAACCCTGCGAATGCTCGGCTTCGAGCAATAATGTCAGCCATTGTGTCGCGGTCAGTTCACTGCCGTAAGGATAATAAGTGGCGGGAACTTTCTGGTTGTAATAGTGGCTCGGGTTATTGTCATTTTGCAGGAACTGAGCGTAGGTCTCAGGTTCGACATAACGAATCGGCAAGCCACCACCGATGTCGATCATCTGCGGATTCAAGCCCATTTCCCTGGCCGCTTCGATAAATCCGCTGACCTCGCGAAAGGCTTGTGCGCGGGATTCGAATCCATAGTCGCCGAGGTGAAAATGGAAACCTTCAAAGTGAAAAAGCTCAGGTTGTTCTGTTAACCGTTGCAGGCATTGCAGCAGGTCTTGCGAGCCCATTCCGAATCGGCTCTTCTGGCTGCTTTTCGGTCTGTAACGCAATAGAACTCTGGTTTTCGTCGGTCCTGGCTGTGTTGGAATCACGCTATGCAGGTGATCGAATTCCTCCCGCGAATCCACACAAATCAGTGAACCGGCGCTGATCAGCGCTTGATGGAAAACGGCTGTTTTGGCCGGTCCTGTGGCACAGATATTTGCGCCTGGCACACCTGCGCGCAGGGCAGCATTCAACTCGTGAATGCTCGACACATCGACGCCGATCCCCGAATTCGCTGCAGCGCCGAGCATGCATTGCGACTTGTTGGCCTTGGCCCCGTAGAAAATGGCATGGGGCACTTGGTATTGCTTCAACACGTTCAGCAGCGCTTGCGTGTTTAATTCAAACGCATGGGGCCAGACCAGATTTAACGGCGAGCCCTGTTGTTCCACCAAGTCTGTAAGTTTGTTCGGGAACTTGTTGATAAGCGTGGAAATAACCGGGTCGATCAGCGGCGTTAACATCTCCGGGTGAAGAACTTTATACGGCTGTTCAGCAGCATATTTATTTGTTGTAGGCATAGTTAACCCCTGGCGTCGAAAGTTGCGTCGCCATTGATAGTTCGAACACCGATCGTTATCGATGCAGGTCGTCTTTTTTACTCGTCAGCGTCGAGGCTTTAAACAACGTGGAGGCGGATGCCAAGTGAAATCCGTTATTGGATCTGTAGCCCTGATCGTAATAAATGGTTCACAAAACAATTGCATGAGAACCCCATTCCATAAGGTTTGTGCGGATGTACTGAATGGCCATTAGTTGCTGGCCATTGCCCTGTAGCAGCCTGTAGCTGATGTTTAAGTGACATCACTGACAGGTACTTTTGCAGATGCCGATGACTTGCTTTGAAACGAGAATAGTTCCTCTTGGCGGCGTGAACAATATTGCGAACAGGAACGATTATCAAGTAAGGTTTTCAAATATTTTTCAATAACAACCTGCTCAAGGCGAATCCATGAACGTGTATTTACACGCTCAAGGACTCGTTCGTCCCGAGATTAAAAAGTCTCTTAATTGCTTGATCAATAAGGCGTTAAGGGCTGTTGCGATAAGCCCCGGAACGGCAGGCAAATCTGCCGTTGAACGGGCCTGAAAATTTTCACAAACCACGACGGGTTCACGTCAAAGGAGCAACGCCATGCAATCCGATCGACTCAGCCGCAAAGCGCCACTCGCGATCAGCTACCTGTTCGTGCCGGGCAACCGTCCCGAGCGTTTTTCCAAAGCCTGCGAAGCAGGGCCGGACGCGATCATTCTCGACCTCGAGGATGCCGTTCATCCTGACAGCAAAGCCGCCGCCCGTGACGCCATCCAGGCGTGGCAGGAGAAAACGCCGAGCGTTGCTTGTGAGCGTTACATTCGCCTCAACAGCGTCAGCAGTTCGCTGTTTCGCCAGGACCTGAGCTGGCTCAGCGACATGCGTTACCCCGAGCGTTGCAGCGGGATTTTCCTGCCCAAGGCCGAATGTCCCGAGACGCTGGCGCGGGCGGTCGAGCGCTTGCTGGAGTGGCAACCGACGCTGGCGATCGTCGCGATCATCGAGACCGCGAAAGGCCTGCAGCAGGTCGAGTCGATCGCTGCGATTGCGGGCGTGGCGCGGCTGGCGTTTGGCTCGCTGGATTTCTCGCTCGATATCAACTGCAGCCAGGTGCCCGAGGCGTTTCTGTTTGCCCGCAACCGCATCGTGCTGGCGTCGCGCACGGCGGATCTGCCGTCGCCGATCGACGGCGTGACGCCGGCAATCAGCGACTTGGCGGTGGTTGCCCAAGACGCGCAATACGCGCGTTCGCTGGGCTTCGGCGCCAAACTGTGCATCCATCCCGGGCAACTGGCGACGGTGCAGCGCGCCTTCCTGCCAGACTCGCGCCAACTGGCGTGGGCCGATCGCGTGATGCGAGCGGTCGCCACGGGCAGCCACGCGGTGCAGGTGGACGGCGAGATGGTCGACTTGCCGCTGATCGAACACGCCCAACGCCTGCTCGATGTGGCCAGCCAGCATGCGCCGGTTGCCCGCGCCGATGCCTGCTGAATCCCCGGCGAATCAGGAGATCATCATGGATCACGGTTATCAGATTGCGCTGCGGCCACTGTGCGACGTGTTGCAGTCGGAGCAGGTCGATCCGGCCAACGTGACGCTGCTGCGCGAGTCGATTGTCCGCGCCGGGCATTGGCTGGAACCGATCATCGTCGAGCGTTCGCGCGGCATCGTGATGGATGGTAATCACCGTTTCACCGCGGCGTTGCAGCTGGGTTTGAAACGGGTGCCGTGCATCCAGCTCGACTACTCCGATCCGCGCGTCTGTGTGCGGCATTGGCAGACCGGGCAGGCGTTCGAGGTGGCGCGGATTTTCACCACCATCGCTCGCGGCGAGATTTTGCCTTACAAGACCACCCGGCACGCGTTTGACCCTGCGTTGCCGGTCGTCGCGATCCCCCTGGAAAGTCTCTACGCCTGACCCTGATCGAGCCACAGCAAAAAAACTTTACTGCGGGTGATACTTTTTCGCAGATCGACTGGCAATAGGAGTGATTACCATTTTCCCTCGATGAAAAGGATCCTCACGTCATGCCTGTTGTCAGTCGTCCTTGCGGTGAGCGGGTGTTAGCACTCGCCGTGCGTACCGCCATGCTGAATTTCGTTTTGGTCGCAGGAAGCGCCAACGCTTGGGCCGCCAGCCCCGAGCAACCAGGCGTTGCCGCCGACCCGACTGCGAACGCCGCGCCGGACGCGCTGACCCTCGACACCACCAACGTCAACGCCCGTTACAACGGCGCGACCGCGTTGCCGGAAACCCTCGCCGGCGGCCAGGTGGCGCGCGGCGCACGGCTGGGCATGCTGGGCAACAAAGACGTGATGGACACGCCGTTCAGCGTCACCAGCTACACCGCCAAAACCCTCGCTGATCTGCAAACCGTGACCGTCGCCGACGCCTTGGAGCGCGATCCTTCGGTGCGCTCAACCGGGCAGACTGGCGGAATTGTCGACTCGTTTTTCATCCGTGGCTTCCCGATTGGCGAAGGCAACCTTGGTGAGCTGGCGTTCGACGGTGTCTACGGTGTCGCGCCGAATTATCGGGTGTTCACCGACTACGCCGAGCGCGTCGAAGTGCTCAAAGGGCCGGGCGCGCTGATGTACGGCATCTCGCCGAACAGCGGCGTCGGCGGCGTGATCAACATCGTGCCCAAGCGTCCGCTGGATGAAGACCTGACCCGGTTCACCGGCACCTATGCCTCGGATTCTCAGGTCGGTGGGCATCTGGATCTGAGCCGGCGCTTCGGTTCGGAGAACCAGTTCGGCGTGCGTTTCAACGGCAACCTGCAGGGTGGCGATACCGCCGTCGATGATCAGCATCGCGACCTCGGTGTCGGCGCGATCGCGCTGGATTATCGCGGCGAGCGTCTGCGCCTGAACCTCGATTACATCAGCCAGAAAGAAAGCTGGGAGGGCGCTTCGCGGCCCTTCACCATTGCGCCGAGCGTTGATGTGCCGTCTGCGCCGAACGGCCGCACCAATCACTCGCAGGACTGGGGCTGGTCGGATACCAAAGAGCAGTCGGCGTTGCTCGGTGGCGAATATGACCTGACCGACAACGTCACCGTGTTCGCTCATGCCGGCGGTGGTAGATCCGACGTCAAACGCCTGTCCGACCAGGTGCCGAGAATTCTCAATGACGCCGGTGATACCAGCAACATTCCCGGCTACTACAAATTCAACGTTGATCGCTCGACGGCTGACGTCGGTATGCGTGGTGTGTTTGCCACTGGCCCGATCACTCACACCACCACGGTCATGGCGACCCGGTATCAGGATGAGCTGTCACGCGGCATCAACAACGGCACGGCCATCCTGTCGAATATCTACCACCCGATCGACAGGCCGCAGCAGTACATCAACTCGCCAAAGGTGTTGCGCGTTTCCGAATCGGAGCTGTCCGGCGTGGCGTTGACCGACACAATGTCGATGCTCGATGACCGCTTCCAGTTGACCCTTGGCGTGCGTCGCCAGGACATCGAATCGCGTAACTACAACGCGGCCGGTGCGGTCAGTTCGAAATACAAGGACAACGCCACGAGCCCGCTGGTTGGCGTGGTGGTCAAGCCTTGGGAAGACGTTTCGCTCTACTACAATTATGTCGAAGGCTTGAGCAAGGGCGACATCGCCCCGGGCACGGCGTCCAACGCCGGCGAAACCTTCGCCCCGTACGAATCCAAGCAGCATGAGATTGGCGTCAAGTACGAGCACGGTACGTTCATGACCACGCTGGCGTTGTTCCAGATCGAGAAACCCAGTGGCGAAGTCGGTGCCGACAACGTGTTCTCGGTGCAGGCCGAACAACGTAACCGTGGCGTTGAATTGAGCATGTTCGGCGAAGTGGCCCCGGGCACTCGCCTGATGGGCGGCGTGACCGTGCTCGACGGCGAGCTGACCGATTCGGCGACCAAGGCCAACCGTGGCAACAAACCGGTCGGCGTGCCGGACGTGCAAGCCAACGTATGGGCCGAATGGGACACGCCATGGCTTGAAGGCTTCACCCTCACCGGCGGGGCGATCTACACCGACAGCCAGTACGTCAACCAGGCTAACACTCAGGAACTGGATGCCTGGACCCGCGTCGACGCCGGCGCGCGTTATGCGACCAAAATCGAAGGCCGGCCAACGACGTTCCGCGCCACCGTGCAGAACGTCTTCGATCGTGAGTACTGGTCGGGCGTGGCGTCCTACGGCGCGTTTTCTCCGGGTTACCCGCGGACCTTGCAGCTGTCGGCCACGGTCGATTTCTGACGGGGCGGGAGGGGCGGCGCTGTCGTGAGCTTCTATATAGATAGTCACGATCACGTTGCCTGTCCGACACGTGGTCGGCAGGCGGGCAGCAATTGCTGTCCGCCTGAACCTTTAAAACAAGGAGTATTCGCCATGTTTAACAACCCAGGCGTTGGCGCGGTAAACGCACCGTTGGCTTTTCGGACAGCGAACAACCCATTGGCCTTTGAGTTTGATCGCAGCGCCAATACGCATATTCGCGAACTGCTGCGCCACTTCGGACTGCGCACCAGCCTGATCCGCTTCAAAGTCATCAATGCACTGGTGGTGGCCGGCCGCGACGGGCATGGGATCGGGGTGAATGGTGTGCATGCGTTTGTCGAGTCTTCATCGCCCGAGCTGTCGTTCGTCAGTGTGCGTGAAGTGCTCAAGCGTCTGGGTGAAGAGGGGCTGATCGTGCTCGGGAGTGACAAGACCTACCGATTTTCCTCTGAGGCCATGGAATTGCTGCAGCAACACACAGATCCCGTGTAGGAGCTGCCGAAGGCTGCGATCTTTTGACTTTGTTTTTTAAAAGACAAGATCAAAAGATCGTCCGATCGCGGCCCGAGCCTTCGGCAGCTCCTACAGAGTCCCCGTGTATTTCACGGCGGCGGCTGCCCGTGAGGGCACGTTCAGCGTGCGTAATAAAGAAGACACATGAATGCGCACCGTGAACGGTGAGATATCCAGTTCACGGGCGATTTCCTTGTTGGTCTTGCCTTGGGCAATCAAGCGCAGTACGTCTTGCTGACGAGGCGTGAGAGCGGCGCCGGTTTCCAGCGGCAGCAGGCCTGAGGGTGCGAACTTCACCAGTACTTCACCTTCGCGAATTGCCAGAATTGCCTGACCGATTTCGTCCGGAGCGATGTTTTTGCCGATAAAACCGTCGATACCGGCGGCCATGACTTCGCTGATCAACGACTCGTCATCGACCATCGACACCACAATCAGCGTGGTACGCGGCAAGCGTCGACGAAGTTCGGCGAGCTGGTTCACACACGTGAGCCCGGGGAAACGCAGGTCAAGAATCAATGTGTCCGGCTCATCACCCAAAGGCAGCAGCGCCAGCACGGCGTCGAGATCGCCGGCTTCGTCGATAACGGCCTCGGGCAGCAAACGCTGTACCGTACGCAGCATCGCCTCGCGAAACAGCGGGTGATCGTCGGCTATGATAATTCGGCATGTCATGGCGTGACCCTCCCTGGGTCAGGCGTTACTCAAGGCTTGCACCTTAGCACCGGGCGCGAAGGTTGCCTGTAGGCTGATTCGGAAACTGACGATTGCCGCACAAGGACGTTTAACCATGAAGTTCGAGAAAAACACCGAACTCGACCAGGCCAATCTGCGCATCATCATCGCCAGTATTGCCGTGGTTTACATGCTCATACTGGGTTTTTTGCCAGGCCAGCGCTTCGATACCTATCTGCCGGTTGTCACATACATCATCCTGTTTTTGCTGGCCTCGATCGGTTTGCGTCAGGCGATTGCACGCTGGCCGGGGCATTACCCGGCGCGGCGGATTTTCGCCATGGTCCACGATTACACCGGCACCTGCTTTGGCCTGGTGGTCGGTGGCGAGGCGGCGTTGCCGCTGTATGCGGTGATCATCTGGGTCAACCTCGGCAATGGTATGCGCTATGGCTCGCGTTATCTGGCGATTGCCACGGCATTGGCGTTGCTGGCGCTGGTGTGTGTTTATCGCCTGACCCCGGTGTGGCAGGCGCAACCGTTCATGGTGTTGATGCTGATCATCACCAGCACGGTGATCCCGTTTTATGCGCACTTGCTGCTGGAGCGTACGCGCAAGGCCTCCGAAGAGGCGGTGGCGGCGAGTCTGGAAAAGTCGCGGTTTCTCGCCCAGGCCAGTCATGATCTGCGCCAGCCGATTCATTCGATTGGGCTGTTTACCGCGTGCCTGCGGGAGTCGCGGTTGGGCGATGAGGAGCGGCGTCTGGTCGATAACATCGATCGATCGCTGCTCAATGTTTCGCAACTGTTCCGCTCGATTCTCGATCTGTACACCCTCGATAACGGCCGTGTTCTGCCCAAACTGCAAACCGTCAATTTAGGTGAGTGGCTCGCGGATCTGATTCGCCAGAACGCTGAAGCAGCGCGTTGGGCTGGAGTGGAGTTGCGTTTGCGCCCCTGTGAGTATTGGGTGCAAACCGATCCGGCGTTACTGGCGACCATGGTGCAGAACGCGCTTTCCAACTGCTTCAAATATGGCGCGCATCGGCCGGTGCTGATCGGTGTGCGCCGGCGCGGAGCAGGGCTGGCCATTGTGATTTATGACCGCGGCAACGGTATCGCCGAAGAACATCTGGCCAAGGTGTTCGAGGAGTTTTATCGGGTGCGCCAGGTACGCGACAAGGATGTCGAAGGCGTCGGGCTGGGGCTGTCGATCGTCAAGCGCCTGGGCGAGTTGATCGGTGTGAACGTTGCCCTGCGCTCGCGGCTCGGGCGGGGTACGGCGGTGACTTTGTACGGCTTGCCGATCACCGCGCCGCCGCAGGTGACGGTCAATCGGGATGAAGCACGTCAGGTCGGTTTGCTGACCGGGTTGAAGGTGTGTCTGGTGGAGGATGATCGCAACGTATTGCTCGCGACTTCGGCGCTATTGGAGCGTTGGGGCTGTGTGGTTCAGGCAGAGTTGACGGCTCAGGACCTGGTCACCGATTGCGACATCATCGTCGCTGACTATGACCTCGGCACTCATGCCACCGGCATCGAATGTATCGACGACGTACGCAGGCGGAGGGGCTGGGCAGTGCCCGCGATGATCATTACCGGACATGACGTCGAAAAAATCCAGGCCGCCCTGCACGACCGCCACATCGCGATCTTGTCCAAGCCGGTGCGCCCGGCCGAGCTGCGCGCGACGTTGCGAACCTTGCGCGACCGCCGACCGCAAACCCGAGCCTTGTAGGAGCTGCGGCACGCTGCGATCTTTTGATCTTCATTTTCAGGATCAAAATCAAAAGATCGCAGCCTCGTTGCACTCGACAGCTCCTACGAGTTAATGCGTGCTCAGCGTTTGCACAGGTAATCCTGGGTAATGGTGGTTTGCAGGCAGTTGTACTGGCCCATGGTGCGGCAGATGTTTTTCTCGGAGCCGGTGACCTCGGCGTTTTTATAGCCCCAGGTCTTGCAGCGTTGGGCGGCGACGGTCAGGCCTTGTTCCGCGCTGGTCTGGCCGCTTTCGAATTGGCCCAGCTCATAAGAGACCTGGACGACGCCATCGTTTTTGCTGCCGCCGGTGGCTTCCCACTGTTTCGGCGTGGCGCAGCCAGTGAGGAAAAGGGCGCTGAGAGTGAGTGTTGCGATCAGGGTTTTCATGGGCGAACGGTGTCCTTTACCGGGCGGAGAAGTTATTGCAGTGGGATTGGCGAAGCGCCTTTCGGCAGGCACGACAGCGGCGGCGACATAATGCCCATGCTCGCCACGGCGATGATTACGCCGCTGGGCAATTCACAGTTGTATTCCCCGGCCGGGGTGTACGCGGTGTAGTAGGTGAGGGTGCTGTCGTTGCGGATGTTGTCGATTTTCGACACCGGTTTACCAATCACCGTTTGCGCGCGTTCTTTCATGCTCGCTTCAGTGGGTTTGACGGTCTGGCAGCCGGCCACGCCGAGCAGCACGGCGCCGACCACGGCGATCTTGCAGAGGCCTGCATGGAGTTTCATGGTGTTTCTTCCTTGGTGTTGTTCTGATTTCCAGGCACAACGATCCCGCACGCTGCGAACAGGCAGCGTTGAGGAACATCGTGGGTTGCGGGGGAATATAACGTCAGGTGAGAGGGCGGTCGATTAGCACAAATGTGCTAGTGCAGTGGGGGGATCGACGGGCATTAGGCGCTTCTCTTCCTGCCCGATTCGGGCGAAGCTCAAATCGGTCTAAAAACGCCGGGGCGATCGGGCGAGCCTTTGCTAGGCTCAAAGATGTAGGCGAAGACGCAGACTGATGCGCAATCGGATAGCAAGGGGGCGTGGGGCGCGCTCCGAAAGGTACACGGTTAGAAAGATCTCCGCGCTGAGATCCAGCCCTTATGCCGTGTGAAGCAGCCGAGGCCGTAACTTTTCAATTTGGCCCGGTACTGTGGGAAGCCCGATAAACCTTGTAAGCCAGAGACCAGCACTGGCCGCCTGCTCGAACATCAAAGCCCGCTTTATGCGGGCTTTGTCGTTCCTGCAAGGTCAGATCGATTGCAGCGCCTGCGCCAGATCGGCGCGCAGGTCTTCGACGTCTTCAACGCCAACCGAAAGACGCACCAGACCATCGCCAATCCCCAGTTTTGCGCGGGTATCAGCCGGAATGGTCGCGTGGGTCATGATCGCCGGGTGCTCGATCAGGCTTTCCACGCCACCGAGACTTTCCGCCAAGGCGAAGATCTTCACGTTCTCAAGGAAGCGCCGCGCGCCCGCCAGATCACTGTTCAGATCGACGGAAATCATCCCGCCGAAACCGCGCATCTGCCGCTTGGCCAATTCATGCTGCGGATGCGAGGCCAGCCCCGGGTAGTAGACGCGTTTGACCTGTGGCTGCTGTTCCAGCCACCGCGCCAGATCCAGCGCGTTGCTGCAATGACGTTCCATGCGCAGCGCCAGGGTTTTCACCCCGCGCAGGGTCAGAAACGCATCGAACGGCCCGGCAATCGCACCGACGGCGTTCTGCAAAAAGCCCAGCTTCTCGGCCAGTTCTTCGTTCTGGCCGACCACGGCGATGCCGCCGATCACGTCGGAGTGACCGTTCAGGTACTTGGTGGTCGAGTGCAGCACGATGTCGAAACCCAACTCCAGCGGCCGCTGGATATACGGGCTGGCGAAGGTGTTGTCGGCTACGCAGATAATCCCGCGAGCGCGGCAGATACGCGCGATCGCGGCCAGATCCGACAGGCTCAGCAGCGGATTGGTCGGCGTCTCGACCATGACCATGCGCGTGTCGTCTTGCAACGACGCTTCGAACGCCGACAGATCGGCCAGATCAACGAAGCTGAAGCGGTGCCCGGCACTGCGCTGACGGACCTTGTCGAACAGGCGGAAGGTGCCGCCGTACAAGTCATTGCCGGAGACGATGTGCGAGCCGGCATCAAGCAATTCCAGCACCGTGGAAATCGCCGCCAGCCCGGAAGCGAACGCGAATGCGCGGGTGCCACCTTCCAGATCCGCCACGCAACGCTCCAAGGCAAAACGCGTCGGGTTGTGCGAGCGGCCGTAATCGAAACCCTTGTGCACGCCGGGGCTGTCTTGCAGGTACGTGGAGTTGGCGTAGATTGGCGGCATCAGCGCGCCAGTGGTCGGGTCTGGCGTCTGCCCGGCGTGGATCACCCGGGTCGCGAAGCCTTGGGAATTGTCGTCGTGCTGACTCATGCGAGGGATCTCCGTAATTGGTTGAGCATGTCGGTGCGGGTGATCAGGCCATGGAAGCCCGACGCGTCGGCAATGATGGCGACGAGGCCACGGCTGAGCACCGCTTCCAGCTCGGAAAGGCTGGCACCGGGGGCAAGGGTTTGCAGCTTGTCGGTCATCACGCTGGACACCGATTGGCTGAAGCGCGCGGCGTCTTCGTGCACCGGCAGCAGGATGTCGGATTCGTCGATCACACCGACCAGTTGCTTGCCTTCCACCAGCACCGGCAACTGCGAGACATCCGCCAGGCGCATGCGCTGGAACGCGGTCAGCAACGTGTCGTCAGGGCCGACGCTGATCACGCGGCCGTCTTCGAAACGCCGGGCGATCAGGTCACGCAGGTCACCGTAACCCTTGCGCTGCAACAGGCCTTGATCGGTCATCCACTGGTCGTTGTAGACCTTCGACAGATAGCGCGTGCCGGTGTCGCAGACGAAGCTGACCACACGTTTCGGCTCGGTCTGTTCGCGGCAATAACGCAGTGCGGCGGCAAGCAGGGTGCCGGTCGACGAACCTCCGAGGATACCTTCGGCCTTGAGCAATTGGCGGGCATGATCGAAGCTTTCTTCATCGCTGATCGAGTAGGCATGGCGCACGCTGGAGAGGTCGGTGATCGACGGAATGAAGTCCTCGCCGATGCCTTCCACCGCCCATGAACCGGGCGTCGGCAGCGAGCCGTCACGGCTGTATTGCGCCATCACCGAACCGACCGGGTCGGCCAGGACCATTTCCAGATCAGGTTGCACACGCTTGAAGAAGCGGCTCAGGCCGGTCAGCGTGCCGGCCGAACCGACACCGACGACGATCGCGTCCAGATCATGTTCGGTCTGCGCCCAGATTTCCGGCGCGGTGCTGCATTCGTGGGCCAGCGGGTTGGCTGGGTTGTTGAACTGATCGGCGAAAAACGCGCCGGGAATGTCTTTCGCCAAACGGGCGGCGACGTCCTGGTAATACTCGGGATGGCCCTTGCCGACGTCGGAGCGGGTGATGTGTACCTCGGCGCCCATGGCCTTCAAGTGCAGGACTTTCTCGGTGGACATTTTGTCTGGCACCACCAGCACCACGCGATAACCTTTGGCGCGGCCAACCAGTGCCAGGCCCAGGCCGGTGTTGCCGGCGGTGGCCTCAACGATGGTGCCGCCGGGTTGCAGGCGACCATCACGTTCGGCGGCGTCGATCATCGCCAGACCGATGCGGTCCTTGATCGAACCGCCGGGGTTCTGCGATTCAAGTTTGAGAAACAGCGTGCACGGCCCGGTGTCGAAGCGGGTGACTTGCACAAGCGGAGTATTGCCGATCAGCCCAAGTACGGCAGGGCGTGATTCCTTTGACATTTCTTCACCTCTTAATGGTGTTGATCGCGTTCCAATCGCGGGGAAAAGACTCGCGTGCAACATAGGCTCAGACATCAGCTGTCGCAACCTTTAGTCGGTCGCCAATACAGCCATTTCGATCTAACGATAGATCGAAATCAAAGACCTGCCGGGGTGCTGTCGGGTGTGTTTATACGAAGGCGTCATCGAGTTTTCAAAGGGCGTCTTCATGGCGACGAACAGCTTGAATTGCCGAGAAATTTCCTGCTGCAAAAACCGCTCAGCCTTCTCGTGCGCTCTCAGCTCTGGAGTGTTTTCAGGTGACAGGCTGTGATCATTTGATCATGAGGGAAACTTGTGTTGATCAAGATTAAAATGAGTTTGTCTCAATAATGACCGATGCCGACAATGGCCGCCATCAACAAGACATTGGAGTTGTTTGTTATGGCACTGGCCCATTCCCTTGGATTTCCGCGCATCGGTCGCGACCGCGAACTGAAGAAAGCGCAAGAGGCGTTCTGGAAAGGAGAACTGAACGAGGCCGGCCTGCGTGATGTTGGCCGTGAGCTGCGCAAGGCTCACTGGGACCTGCAGAAAAACGCCGGCATCGAATTGCTCCCGGTCGGCGATTTCGCTTGGTATGACCAGGTGCTGACGCACTCGCTGATGTTTGGCGTAATCCCTGAGCGCTTCCGCCCGCACGATGGCAAAGCCAATCTGCAAACCCTGTTCGCCATGGCCCGTGGCGTCAGCGACAGCTGCTGCGGCGGTGCGCACGCCCAGGAAATGACCAAGTGGTTCGACACCAACTATCACTACCTGGTCCCTGAATTCAGTGCTGATCAGCAGTTCCAGTTGGGCTGGGATCAACTCTTCGAAGAAGTCGAAGAAGCCCGCGCGCTGGGCCATAACGTCAAACCGGTGATCATCGGCCCGTTGACGTATCTGTGGTTGGGCAAGGCCAAAGGTGCCGAGTTCGACAAGCTGGAACTGCTTGATCGCCTGCTGCCGTTGTACGGGCAGATCTTCGCGCGTCTCGCCGCCCAAGGCGTCGAGTGGGTGCAGATCGACGAGCCGATTCTGGTACTCGACCTGCCGCAGGAGTGGAAGAACGCTTTCGAGCGTGCCTACAACCAGATCCAGCGTGATCCGCTGAAGAAACTGCTCGCTACTTACTTTGGTGGTCTGGAAGAAAACCTCGGTCTGGCGGCGAACCTGCCGGTCGACGGTTTGCACATTGATCTGGTGCGCGCACCGGAGCAGTACCCGACCATTCTTGATCGTCTGCCAGCCT
This sequence comes from Pseudomonas sp. P108, assembly GCF_032613195.1. NCBI lineage: Bacteria > Pseudomonadati > Pseudomonadota > Gammaproteobacteria > Pseudomonadales > Pseudomonadaceae > Pseudomonas > Pseudomonas sp. P108. Next base: position 2,759,034 of record NZ_CP126691.1, read on the forward strand.
ATAAAGTGTTGTCCTTGGGCGTGGTCAATGGCCGTAATGTCTGGCGCTGCGATCTGGAAAATGCCTTGGCGACGTTGCAGCATGCCCATGAGCGTCTGGGCGATCGCCTGTGGGTCGCGCCGTCCTGTTCGCTGCTGCACAGCCCGGTGGATCTGGGCCGCGAAGACAAGCTCGACGCCGAGTTGAAAAGCTGGTTGGCCTTCGCTGTGCAGAAGTGCGAAGAAGTCGCGGTTCTGGCGCAAGCGGTCAATGAACCTGAAGCGCCGAAAGTGCTGCGCGCACTGACTGAAAGCCGCTCGGTGCAGGCTGCACGTGCAGCTTCCCCGCGCATTCACAAACCGGCCGTTCAGGCCCGTGTCGCCGCGGTTACGGCCAAGGACAGCCAGCGTCAATCGCTGTTCGCCCAGCGCATCGCCAAGCAGCGTGCCGGTCTGGATCTGCCGCTGTTCCCGACCACGACCATCGGTTCGTTTCCGCAAACCGCGTCGATCCGCCTCGCTCGGCAGTCGTTCAAACAAGGCAAGTTGAGCGAAGCCGAATACACCGAAGCCATGCACAGCGAGATCCGCCACGCCGTGGAAATCCAGGAACGTCTGGGCCTCGATGTGCTGGTGCACGGTGAAGCCGAGCGCAACGACATGGTCGAATATTTCGCCGAACAACTGGACGGCTATGTGTTCACCCGTTTCGGCTGGGTACAAAGTTACGGTTCGCGCTGCGTGAAACCGGCGGTGATCTTCGGCGACCTCAGCCGTCCGAAAGCCATGACCGTGGAGTGGATCCGCTACGCTCAAGGCCTCACCGACAAGGTCATGAAAGGCATGCTGACCGGCCCGGTGACCATGCTGATGTGGTCGTTCCCGCGTGAAGACGTCAGCCGCGAAGTGCAGGCGCGGCAACTGGCGCTGGCGATTCGTGATGAAGTGGTGGATCTGGAAGCCGCCGGCATCAAGATCGTGCAGATCGACGAAGCGGCGTTCCGTGAAGGTCTGCCTTTGCGTCGGGCGCAGTGGCAGCATTATCTGGACTGGGCGACTGAGGTGTTCCGCCTGTGCGCCTCCGGTGTGCGCGACGAAACGCAGATCCACACGCACATGTGCTACAGCGAGTTCAACGATGTGATCGAATCCATCGCGGCGATGGATGCCGACGTGATCACCATCGAAACCTCGCGTTCCGACATGGAATTGCTGGATGCCTTCGAAGCCTTCGCTTACCCGAACGACATCGGCCCGGGCGTTTACGACATTCACTCGCCACGCATCCCGGATGCTTCGGAAATGGCTAATCTGCTGCGCAAGGCGGCCAAGCGGATTCCGGCCGAGCGGCTATGGGTCAACCCGGATTGCGGTTTGAAAACCCGTGGGTGGCCGGAGACGGAAGCGGCGCTGGTGCACATGGTCACCGCCGCCCGGCAGCTGCGTAAAGAACTGGCCTGACACTCTGGCTGCATGAAACACAAAACCTGTGGGAGCGAGCCTGCTCGCGAAAGCGTCTTGTCAGTCAACATCAATGTTGGATGATCTGCCGCCTTCGCGAGCAGGCTCGCTCCCACAGGGTTTTGTGCAAGTCATGAGATTGGATGGCTTCGCGGGACCTGTTGTTGCTACTGTGGCCAGCCGCAGTCCAGGCGCTTTCGCTACATGAAACATCACCCCTTTATTCAAGCTGTTTCCGACGCCGACATTCCTGCCGTGCTGGATTTTGTCTTCAAGGCCCGTGCCGAGCTTTTCCCCAAGCTCAGCGCGACCGGCATGCCTGACGATCTGGCGCGTTTTGCCGAGGTTTATCTGCGTGGGGAAGGGCGCTTTCTGATTGCTCGTCATGCGGGGCAGATCGTTGCCTCCATCGGCTATCTCCCTTACGACCGACGCTTCCCGAACCTTGATTATCCCGGCCGCAAGGTAGTGGAAATCGTGCGCCTGTTCGTCGTGCCTTCACAACGGCGTTCCGGGTTGGCCGGTGCGATTTATCGATCACTCAAAGACCTGGCACTCGCCGACGGAGTCGGGGTGATCTACCTGCACACCCATCCGTTTCTGCCGGGGGCCATCGAGTTCTGGCAGCGGCAGGGTTTCGAGATTATTGCTGTCGACGCTGACCCGGTGTGGCAGACCACGCACATGCACAACGTCATGAGTGAAATCGAAGAATCTGCGCCCCATCGAACGGGTCCGTCAGATAGTGCGCCCTGACCCCGAACGTCTCCTGTAATCGCTGCGGTGTCAGCACCGCCAACGGTTCGCCCAGCGCCACCAGCCGCCCGCGCTCCAGCACCGCCAGACGATCGCATTTCAACGCCTGATTAAGATCATGCAAGGCGATCAGCGTGGTCACCGGCAACGCCTGCACCACGTTGAGAATGGTCAGCTGATGCTGAATGTCGAGGTGGTTGGCCGGTTCGTCCAGCAACAGGATTTGCGGTCGCTGCGCCAGGGCCCGAGCGATGTGTACCCGTTGTCGCTCACCACCGGACAGGCTGCGCCAGAGACGGGTGCGCAGGTGCATCGCGTCGACGTCGGTCAGCGCCTGCTGAACAATGGCGTCGTCGGCCGCGGACCACGGTTGCAGCGCCGACAGCCAAGGCGTACGCCCCAGCGCCACCGCATCGAACACGCGAATGCCGTCGTCGGTGTCGGCCTGTTGCTCGACCACCGCAAGCGTTTGCGCAATGCTGCGCCGGGCCATTTTGCCCAGGCGCTGACCTTCGAGCAGCACCTCGCCAGCGCTCGGTTCACGCAGCCCGGCCAGCAACTTCAACAGGGTGGATTTTCCCGAGCCATTCGGTCCGACGATGCCCAGCGTCTCGCCGCGCTGAACCTCAAGGCTGACACCATTGAGCAACTCGGCGCCGCGCACCTTGAAGGTCAACCCGGAGCAACTCAGAACATTGCTCATCGCGCCGATCTCCGACCCACCAGAATCAGGGCAAACACTGGCGCCCCGACCAGTGCGGTAATCACCCCGACCGGAATCACCTGGCCCTTGATCAACGTGCGCGACAGCACATCAGCGGCAATCAGAAACACTGCGCCGCCCAACGCACTGGCCGGCAACAAGCGCGCATGCCCGGTGCCGAGCAACAGCCGCGCGGCGTGGGGAATCACCAACCCGACAAAACCGATCGAACCGACAATCGACACCATCACCGCCGTCACCAGTGCCGCGCAGCCAATCAGCAGAATCTGCACACGTCGCACCGGAATGCCGAGGGATGCCGCCGAATCCGCACCAAAGGTAAACGCATCCAGCGCCCGCCGATGCCACAGACACACGACCAGTCCCAACACGGCCACCGGCACCGCCAGCCACACCGACGGCCAGCGCACGCCGCCGAGATTGCCCAACAGCCAGAACATGATGCCGCGCGCCTGTTCAGAGCTGGCCGAGCGGGTGATCAAAAACGCCGTGAGCGCGTTGAACAGCTGCGAGCCGGCGATCCCGGCAAGAATGATCTGCCCGGTGCCGCTGGCCGAACCGCTGACTCGCGCCAGCACAATCACCAGCACGAACGCCGTGACTGCGCCGGCAAATGCACCGACTGACAGCGAGATGATCCCGGCGCCGACACCGAGCAGCGCCACCATCACCGCCCCGGTCGAGGCGCCGGCAGAAATCCCCAGCAGATAGGGATCGGCCAGCGGGTTGCGCAACAGCGACTGCAAAATCACCCCGCACGTCGCCAGACCGGCACCGCATGCAGCCGCGACCAGTGCGCGGGTCAGGCGATAGTTCCAGACGATGCCTTCGTCGATAGGATCCAGCGCGTACCCGGCGCCCCACAATTTGTTCGCCAGCACTTGCACGACCACGCCCGGTTCAATCGAGGTTTCGCCGATGGCCACACCAGCGACCACTGCAATCAACAGTGTCACCAAGGCCAGCAGCGTACGGATCAGACTGGCACTCATTGCGACAGGTCATTGCCGTTGATGGCCGTGGCCAATTGCTCGATGCCATCGAACATGCGCAGGCTCGCCTGCATGGCCATGGCGTCAAGAATGATGATGCGGTTGTGCTTCACCGCGTCCATGTTGCGCGTCACCGGGTCAGTGCGCAGGAAGGCGAGTTTCTTTTCATAGTCGTCGGCGGGGAAGCGTCGACGGTCCATGCGCGCGATGACGAGAAAGGTTGGATTAGCCTTGGCGATGGTTTCCCAGCCGACCGTTGGCCACTCTTCATCGGACTCCACCACGTTACGCACGCCGAGGGTGCTGAGCATGAAATCGGGAACGCCTTTGTGCCCGGCCACGAACGGCTCGATGTCCATTTGTGCGCTGGAAAACCAGACCAGCGCGCTGGCATCCTTCAGCTGTTTGCCTTGGGCTGTGGCAATCGATTTGGCGAGGCTGGCTTTGAGCTCGTCGTTGAGCTGCTGGCCACGCTCCTGAACATCGAAGATCTGCGCCAGTTGGCTCACGCTTTTGTAAATCGTCTCGATGCGAAACGGCGCCAGTCGCGTGCCATCGGCGCCGACGAGGTTGTCCTTGGCTTCGCAATCGGAAGGCAGCAGGTAGGTCGGAATCTTCAGTTCATGAAATTGCTCGCGGGTGCCGACCGCGCCTTGCGGGCCGACCATCCATTCCAGCTCCACGGCGACCAGTTCCGGGCGCTTGCCGATCACCGATTCGAAACTTGGCTCGTTGTCAGCCAAACGCTCGATCTTGTCGTCCTGGGCTTTGTATTTGGCCAGCACATTGTTGAACCACAACGAGGTGCCGACGACTTTGTCGCCCAGGCCCATGGCGTAGAGCATTTCCGTGCCGGCCTGGCCGATGGTCACGGTGCGCGTCGGTGCGTGCTGGAAGGTCAGGGTGCTGCCGCAGTTTTCGACGGTCAGTGGATAGACAGTCGATGCCGCCTGCGCCATGGCGCCAAGGCTCAGGCCGGTGATGAGGGTGGCGATGCGGGGCAGCAGCATGTGGCAGTCTCCGAGGGAACCGTACGGGGAGCGGGAGAGTACGGTCTGGAAACACACCATCGAACGCGGTCAGGAAAACAGCGCAAGGCCGGGCAGCCAACGAAGACGCGCACGGCACGATGTCCTTCCCGGACACCCCGCCGGTTAGTAATCACTGTGCCGGCAGGTCTCCTGACTGATGCGTCATCGCCTGGCTCCGGCCTTCCCGGGATTCACCCAGTGGCAGTCGTGGAGCAGGCTCGGCACCTACAGTTGCGGGGGCAGTTCCGATCAGTGCTGAGCAAGCACCTCGGATTCCCTGTTAGTCCCGTTCGGGAACCGGCGGCGGCATGGTAGTCGATCGAGCCGCTGAAGGGGAGACGAATCTGCCGTGACGAGGATTAGTGCTGGCTCATCAAACCGTGCAACACGCCTAAACGCAGGCCCGGTTCGGAGGGCAGCATTTGCGCGATGCCGAACACCTTGAACGCCGCCAGCATCAACACCAGACCGCCGGGCAGAATGCTTTGACGATGCGGTTGCAGCCCGGCCAGTTTCAGTTGCTGGACGTTGTTCACCTTCAGCAGAAGCAACGACAGGCGCAGCAGTCCGCCGTAGGTGATACCGTCCTGACCGTAGTCGTTGAGGCGATTGGCCTTGAGCACTTTGGCCAGCATGCGCGCGGTGCCGGACGAACCGATGGTTTGCTGCCAGCCCTGAGCGCGATAGCGTCGGGCAACCTTTTCAAACTGCAGGATGGCAAAGCGTTCGGCCTCCTGTAGGGCACCGGCGGACACGTCACCGCCGCGAAAGAAGCGCGTGCTCAAGGTGCCACTGCCAATGGCGATGCTTTCGGTGAGCAATGGTTGTGAGCCTTGGCCGAGGATCAGCTCGGTGGAGCCGCCGCCGATGTCGACCACCAGGCGCAGGTCTACGGCGCTCGGCAAGGCGTGGGTCACGCCGGCGTAGACCAGCCGCGCCTCTTCATGGCCGCAAATGACGTCGATGGGAAAGCCCAGATGCCGCTCGGCACTGGCCAGAAACAGTTGCGCATTGTCGGCCTCGCGCACTGCGCTGGTCGCCACCGCGCGAACCCGGCCGGCCTCGAAACCGCGCAGCTTCTTGCCGAACCGCGCCAATGCCTGCCAGCCGCGATCCAGTGCCAACGCATCCAGCGCACCACCATCAAAACCTTCGGCGAGACGCACGGGTTCACGCAGGGTTTTCACTTCCTGAATCTGCAAGCCCTTTCGACTGCGCACTGACTGGCCGATCATCAGGCGAAAGGCGTTCGAACCCAGGTCGATGGCGGCAAACAGCGAGGCGTCGTCTTTCATGGGAATCCTTGCAATGCATCCGTCGCGAGGCTCAAGACGGTTTGCGAGGATTCTGCCGTGATCTTGATGACATCCTGATGACGGGGTGGGGGCGGTTCAATGAATTTGGTGCTGTCATGACACTGTCATTATCCGGCGTCTATGCTGAGGCCAATACATCGCGTGTTCTTAAAGTTTTTGCTGCCAGTTTTGGCAGCTTTTTTTTGCCCGCGATTTGGCAATGCCGCGAACTGATCGTTCCCATGCTCCGCGTGGTAATGCCTCTAGGGACGCTCCGCGTCCAGTGACGCGGAGCGTCACGGGCTGCATTCCCACGCAGAGCGTGGGAACGATCAGGGGTAGGGGCTACTCAGCAGGCTTGCGGGGTTTCGCCCCGGGCCAGACGCGCATTGATGTCTTCGATTACCTCAGGCAACTCGGCGATGGTGTCGATCAGATAATGCGGGCGCGAAGGCGCGAACATCTTGCCAATTCGCTCACGTTCCTCTGCCAGACGATCCGATGGCAGCGCTTTGAACTGCTCATAGGTCAGCCCCAACGCATTCCCCGAGCAGGTCAACGCCACCGTCCACATCCCCGCGCTACGCCCTTCAAGAATTCCGGGCCAGGTGTCATCGACCTTGACGCACGCCGCCACGTCACTGATGCCCAAGGCAATCACATTGGCCAGGGCCTGCGCTGGATATGGCCGGCCATTCGGCACTTCATCGGTGGCGACGACATGGTCAGCGACGTAGCCATTTTTCCGCGCCAGTTCGACGACCTTGGCCATCACCACCGCCGGATAACCGGAGCACGAACCAATTTTCAAACCCTTGTCGCGCAACGCTGCAATCGCCTCGAGCGCACCCGGAATCAGCGCTGAATGCAGGGCGATTTTCTCGATCTGCAACGGCATGAAGCGCTCGTAGATTGCCGTCACATCGTCGTCACTCGGCAAGCGGTCGAACGCCGCACGATAACGCTCGGCAATCTGCGGCAGGTTGCACAGGGTGCGGATGTGATCCCACTTGCCCATGCCCATTGGCCCGCGCGCTTCTTCCAGCGATACCGCGACGCCGAACTCGGCAAAGGCTTCGACGAAAATCTGCGTCGGCGCAAACGAGCCGAAATCGACAACGGTGCCGGCCCAGTCAAGGATCGCGGCTTGCAGGTGAGTCGGTTGTTGGTACTGCATGGTCAATCTCCGTTTTCAGGTAAGCGTGGGCCGTCCCTCGGTAATGAGGTAGGCGGTTCAAGGGTCAGTGCTGATCAGGTCAGCGGTGGATTCGCATCAAACAGTTCGGCAATCACTGGCCGGTTCCTGCGGATGCCGAGGCAGCACAGGTGGTATTCGATAAAGAACGGGTGGTCGACAAAGGTGATCGGCGTGGTGCCGGGTGTTTCGGCGTACTCGACGGCCGAGACAAACCCGATGCCGATGCCCTTGACGATGGCGTGCACGATGGCTTCGCGGCTGTTGAGTTGCATGACGCAATTGAGCTCGATATCGAGACGCTTGCAGCTTTCTTCCACCAGTTGGCGGGTGCGCGCACTTTGTTCGCGCATCACCCATTTTTCGCGGCTGATTTCGTTGATGTGTACCTGCGCCTGACTGGCCCACGGATGGTCATCGCGCACCACAGCAATGATCGGATAACGGTGATACAGCCGCGTGTGGAAGCGCTCATCGAATTCCGACAGCGCCAGAATCGCCACGTCGATATCGAAGTTGAACAACCGCGCCAAGGTGTCCTTTTCCGAGGAAAACGAGGTTTCCAGTTCGATATCCGGGTGGCGCTGCATCAGCTCATAGGTCAGATTCATCGCGATCGGCGGTGACACCGCGCCGAGGCGCAGCATGCCGGTCTTGCGCTGCTTGAAGCTCTGCAACAGTTGCACCGCTTCATCTTCCTGGCCGAACAGACCTTGAGTGATCGCGTAGAGCTTGTGCCCGGCGGCGCTCATCTCGATGTAGCGTCCACGGCGATGGAACAGCTCGACCGAGAAGGTTTTCTCCAGCGCGTTGACCTGCTCGCTGACGGTCGGCTGACCGACGCAGAGGTACTCCGCCGCGAGGGTGAAGCTGCCGGTCTTGGCCACCGCATGAAACGAACGCAACCACTTGTGATACTGGTACATGCAAGCCCCGTCAGCGTCGGATGAACAATGCCACTGCCGCACTGCACAGGCAGGCGCTGGTGACCACTATGAAGATCAGAGACGTATTTGCCGTGGTGTCAAGCAGACGCCCGATCAGTGGCTCGGCCAATCCGGCGAACAGGTAGGAGGAAAAGTTCATGATCCCGGTCGCCGTACCGGCGCGTTTGGCGCCGACCAGATCCGGGCACAGCGCCCAGAAACTCGAGGCCGGGCCGTAGACGAAGAACCCGCAAAGGAACAACGCGACCAGGCCGATCACGCTGTGTGGCGGCAGGCTCCACATCCACAGGCTGGTGGCGGCGCCGAGGAACATATAGAGCATGATCGCCAGATACCGCTTGGAGCCGAACAGTTTGTCCGACACCCAGCCGTTGCTCAGTGCACCGACCGCCATGCCGACGGGGAGGGCGACAGTGATCCATTTCGGATCGATCATGCCGTCACCGCTTTTCCAGTCCGCGCCGAGAAAGTGCACCGGTACCCAGACGATCAAGCCGTAGCGCGCGGCGTTTTGAAAGCCCAGTGACAGCGCGGCGATGAGCAGGCGAGGGTTTTTCAACACGGCTTTGTAGCGTTGGGCCGAGGACTCGACTTCGCCCTGTGCCGCTTCCTGATGCTTGTCGTCAGCGTTGGCCACACCGGTATCGCCCACCGGTTCGAAACCCATATCCTGCGGGCGTTCGCGGGCAACCAGATAGAAAATGATCCCGCCGGCGAGCATTAGCAGCACCGGCAAACGGAAGATCCAGCGCCATTCCAGTTGCAGCACTTCAAGCACAACGATAGAGGTGACGTACGACAGAATCGACGCGCAACCGGCGGCGAAAGTGTAGAAGCCATAGACCTTGCCGCGCTCGCCCGCCGCCCACCAATTGGCAATCAACCGACCGCCCGGCGCCCAGCCCAAGGCCTGAAAGTAGCCGTTGACGCCCCACGGCAGAATCAGGCTGGTGAAACCGCTGGCGAAACTGGTCACCCAGTTGGCACCGCAGGACAACACTGCACCCAGCGTCATGATCCGCCGGCCACCGAACTTGTCGGCGAGGTTGCCGTTGATGGCTTGGCCAATCGCATAGGCCCAGAGCATCGCCGCAGAGGCCCAGCCGAGGGTTTCCTTGCTCAGGCCGAACTCGGCCTGAATCCCCGGAATGGCAAAACCGAAGGTCTGCCGCCCGGTGTAGAAAAACAGGTAACAGAACATCGCCGCCAGTAGCATGCGCCACTGCGCGACCCGGAACGAGGCAGAACGGACGGCGAGACCAGGCATGGTTTGGGCACGATTCATGATCTTTTCCTTATTGTTGTCGGTTCCCGCCGGTTGTCGTCGGCGGGTGCACTCTTTTTCGGTGCGGCAGGAAATCACCGCGGCGTGACGCCGCTGGCGGTGCTTGGGTTACTCGGGTGTCATCAGGCGTCAGGCGGCTTGCGAACCAATGAAGTTCTTGCCGCGTGCGCCCTGCATCGCGAGATGGATAATGGCTTCGGCGTCCTTGGCCGAGACGCCGTAATCGGCAAACTCGGTCTTCACCCCGAGGCTGTGCAGGAACTCGCGCAACTGCTGCTGGGCTTTGCCCAGGTCCGCGCCGAACACCCTTTGCAAGGTACGGTCGCGAGTGGCGTCGTGACCCCAGGCCAAACCCAAAACCAGCGGCAAGGTGAAGGAGCAGGCGATGCCGTGAGGCAAGCCGTGGCGCAAGGTCATCTCATAGGAAATCGAATGCGCCAGCGCGGTTTTGGTGTTGGAAAACGCTAGCCCGGCCTTGAGCGCAGCGAGTGCCATGCGGCTGCGCAATTCGTGACTGGAGAGATCTTTGTGCAGACGCGGCAGGCATTCGAGGATGTCCTCGATTGCGGAGATCGCGAAGGTGTCCGAGACCGGGTTGGCGTTCACGTTCCAGATCGCCTCCAACGCATGGGACAGCGCATCGAGACCGGTGGAAACGGTCACGCCGGCCGGTACGGTGAGCATCAGTTGCGGGTCGATGATTGCCACGCGCGGCCAGGTGCAGTCCAGATGCAGCGAGTATTTCTTCTGGCTGGCGCTGTCCCAGATCGTCGCCCACGGGGTGACTTCGCTGCCGGTGCCGGCGGTGGTTGGTGCGGCGATCAGTTGTTTGCAACGGGCCGGGGTGAACGGTTTGCCGCTCGACAGCAGGCTCAACAGTTCATCGAACCGGCCGGATTCGGTGCCGACGATCAACGCTTTGGCGGTGTCGATGGCGCTGCCGCCACCTACGGCGAGGACCACGTCACAGTCGCCGGCGTGCTGCCAGAAGTGCTCGTAGGTGCTGCGCAGGTGGGCGACATCCGGGTTGGGCTGAACGTCTTCGAACACGTAGACCAGGCGCTCGCCGAGCAAGGCTTGCAGGCGATCAACCAACCCCAGGCCACGGGCCTCGGGGAAGGTGACGAGGGCCACGGTTTGCTGGTCGGTAATGGCAGCGAGGTCTTGCAGGCTGCCCCAGCCGAAACGAGTATCGACGGGGTTCTGGAAGCGGGCAGTCATGGTGGATCCTTATTGTTGTTGTCGTGTGGCGCCATACTCAGCGCCCGTCGACAACGGCTCAAATCGATAATTCGCAGGTTTGAATCGGCTCAGCCGATAGCCGCTCGACGTCAGTGTGCCGAACCGCTCTGGATCGCCGCGCGCAGGCGACTGGAGATGGCGTCGGCGAAGATCACCATGAAGGTGATGACGATGATGCAAGTCGCGGTTTCCTGGTATTTGAACAACTTCAGGCTGCTCACCAGTTCGAAACCCAGGCCGCCGGCGCCGACCATTCCCAGCACCGTGGCCGAGCGCAGATTGACCTCGAAGCGATAGAGAATCACGGCAATCCACGCCGTGATGACCTGTGGCAGGACGCCAAACACGATGACCTGCAACGGTCGCGCCCCGGTCGCTTGCAGCGCTTCAATCGGGCCTTGGTCGATCTCTTCGATGCTCTCGGCGAAGAACTTGCCGAGCATGCCCAGGCCATGCAGCGCCAGCGCCAGTACGCCGGGAAACGGCCCGAGGCCGACCGCCGAGACGAAGATCAGCGCGAGGATCAGTTCGTTGATGCTGCGGGTGAAATTCAGCGCCTGACGGGTGGCGTGAAACACCCAGCGATTGCGGCTCAGATTGCGCGCGGCGAGGAAGGACAGCGGAATCGCCAGCAACACGCCGAGCAGGGTGCCCCAAATGGCGATCTGCAAGGTTTCCACCGCTGGCGCGAGCAGACGCGGAAGAATGCTCAGATCCGGTGGGAAGGTGCGCGAAAGGAAATCACCGATCTGCGGCAATCCCGCTGCCAGTTCACCAAGGCTGAGCTGCGCACCTTGCGCGCTCCAGTTCAGCGTCCACAGCACGATCAGGACGACGGCGCCGGTGGTCAGCCAACTGCGCGGGCCACGGGGACGATCGCCGACCCACTGGTAGTTTTGCGATTGCATGTTCAGGCCCTCGAGGCAGCGCGGTAGGACAGGGTGGGCGTGGGCACGTCAGCAGGGGGTTCCGCCGATTGCCCCGGATAGATTCGTGCCAGATCCGCTTCGGTCATGCTCGACGCTTTGCCATCGAACACCAGGCTGCCGTGAGCGAGGCCGACCACGCGGTCGCCAAACTCGCGGGCGTATTCGACCTGATGCAGGTTGCACAGCACGGTGATGCCCAGCTCGCGAGTGGCATCGCGCAGATACTGCAACACCAGTCGCGCGGTTTTCGGGTCGAGGCTGGCGATCGGTTCATCGGCCAGAATCACCTGCGGTCGTTGCGCCAATGCGCGGGCGATGCCGACGCGCTGCTTCTGCCCGCCGGACAATGAATCGGTGCGTTCGCCGGCCTTGTGCGCCAGCTCGACGCGCTCCAGGCATTGCATCGCCAGTGCCACATCGTCACGGCGGAACAGCTGCAGAATCGAGGCGAGGGTACCGACAGAACCGAGGCGACCGGTCAGTACATTCTTCAACACACTCAGGCGCGGCACGACGTTGTGGTGCTGAAAAATCATCGCCACTTCACGGCGCAAAACGCTGGTGTCAGGGCAGGAGAGGGCGTCGATGCCGGCCACGCTCAGCGTGCCGCTGTCGGCCTGCGCCAGACGATTGATGCAACGCAGCAAGGTCGATTTACCGGCGCCTGACTGACCGAGCACCACGACGAATTCGCCCGCAGCGACGTCAAGGTCGATGCCGCGCAACACCGGGTTGCTGCCGTAGTGTTTGGTCAGTTGGCGGATGCTGATCATTTCATGCTCCGCAAATCGAGATCGAGCACCTTGGCGGTGTCGCGCACCACGTCATACGACGCGTCGGTGGTCGGCTGGAAACCATTGAGCACGCCCTGATCACCCCACGGCACGTCCTTGATCGAAGCCAGTGCGTCGGCGACTTTTTTCTTCAATTCCGGATCAAGCGCCTTGCGCCAGACCATCGGCGATTCGGGAATCGGCTTGGAACTCCAGACAATTTCGAAGTCATCCTGCTTGACCACGCCTTTGGCCACGGCGCTGGCGAAGATGCGGTCAGCCACGGCGGCGGCGTCGACTTTCTTGTTCTCGACCGCAAGGATGCTGGCGTCGTGGGAGCCCGAAAAGATCACTCGTTTGAACAGCGTGTCCGGCGCAAATCCTGCCTGCTCCAGACCTGCTTTCGGGAACAGATGACCGGAGGCCGAACTCGGGTCGACGAACGCGAACGTATGGCCCTTGAGGTCGGCCAGCGTATGAATGCCGCTGTCCTTGCGCGCCAGAATCACGCTTTTGTAAGCGCTCTGGCCGGTCTTCTTGGTCACCGCCACCGAGAACGCCTCGACATCCGCGACCGAGGTCGCCAGCACGTAAGAGAACGGCCCGAGGTAGGCGACGTCGAGTTTGCCCGAACGCAGCGCTTCGATGATGCCGTTGTAGTCGGTGGCCACGAACGGCACCACCGGCATGCCGATTTTGGCTTGCAGATCGTCGAGCACCTGTTTGCTCGATTCGATCATCGCCTGGGAATCTTCCGAGGGGATCAGGCCAATGGTCAGTTTGTCCTTGGCCCACACCTGACTGGCACTCAGGGTAAGTACGGCAAGGCTGGCGACACGCAGAAACTGTTTGATTGTTTTCATGGCATTCCACGGTGTGGTTGGGAGTTGCCACAGGCTAGGTCTGTCACGTGACAGTCATTCAATCAATTCAATATGCGAAACGACAGCTAACTATTGATGGAGTCTATGGATGTCGAGCGCCAAACTACGGGCCTTTCTCGCCGTCGCCCGTCACGGCAGTTTCAGTGCCGGGGCGCGGGCGTCAGGATTGAGCCAGCCGACGCTGACCACGCAAGTGCAAGCCCTGGAACGCCAGCACAATGTTGAGCTTTTCCACCGGCGTGGGCGGCGCATCGAGTTGTCGGATGTGGGGCGGCAATTACTGCCGATCGCGCAACGGCTTGCCTTGCTGGAGCTGGAAGCGCACAACCTGCTGCGCGATTCCGGGCGGCTCGACAGCGGCCAGCTGAAGGTCGGTGCGGTGGGGCCGTTTCATGTGATCGAGATGGTCGACAGCTACTTGCAACAGCATCCGAATATCGACGTGTCGATCCGCGTCGGCAACTCGGCGCAAGTACTGTCGGACCTGGAAAACTATGTGACCGACATCGCCGTGCTGGCCGGGCGTCAGGATGATCCGGCGTTGTGTGCGGTGCGTTATGCGCGGCACGCGATCATCCTGTTTGCCCATCATGAGCATCCGCTGGCCAATCGTGGCAGAGTGCGCCTGGAAGAACTGGAAGGGCAGCGGCTGCTGCAACGCGAACCCGGCTCGACCACGCGGCTGGTGCTGGAACAGGCGCTGAATGCGGCGCAGGTGAAACCGCGCATCGCCATGGAAATCGGCAGTCGTGAGGCACTGCGGGAAGCGGTGGTGCGTGGGTTGGGGCTGGGTGTGGTGTCGGAAGCGGAGTTCATTGCCGACCCGAACATCCGCACGATCAGAATCGAGGGCGAAGAGCTGTTTACGGAAACGTATTTGTATTGCCTGGCCGAGCGGCGTTCCAGTCGGCTCATCTCATCGTTTTTCGATGCGGCGCTGAGTTGATTTGCAATTTCGCGTAAGGCTTGGCTAATATACGATCCATATACACATCGTATCGGATTCATATATGGGCATCGTAAAGATTTCAGAGGACATGCACGAGAACCTGCGTATCTCCAGCAACGCCCTCAGCCGCTCGATCAACGCGCAGGCCGAGCACTGGATGCGCATCGGCATGCTCGCCGAACTGCACCCCAACCTCGACCACAGTGCCATTTGCCGCTTGCTGATCCGCGCCGAACAGAACGGCGGGCTGGATCTGCAACAACTGACTCAGGAAGCCGTCAGCGCATGAGAAACCAGATCAAGATCAACACCCCGGCCGACATCGCCCAATCGCGTGCTGCCGGCAAACTCGCCGCTGAAGTGCTGGCGATGCTGGTGCCGCATGTGAAGGCGGGCGTCACCACTGACCAACTCGATCAGCTGTGCAACGACTACATCGTCAACGTGCAGAAGGCGGTGCCGGCCAACGTCGGTTATCACGGTTTTCCGAAAACCGTGTGCGCCTCGGTCAACGATGTGGTGTGTCATGGCATCCCATCGGGGACGCCGTTGAAGGATGGTGACATCGTCAACCTCGACATCGCGGTGATCAAGGATGGCTGGTTCGGCGACACCAGTCGCATGTACGTGGTCGGTGAGGCGACGCCTGAAGCGCAGCACCTGATCAAGACCACTTATGACGCGATGTGCGCGGGTATTCGTGTGGTGAAACCAGGTGCGACGCTGGGTGATATCGGCCATGCGATCCAGACGCTGGCGGAGAAAGAAGGCTTCAGCGTGGTGCGCGAGTATTGCGGGCACGGGATTGGCAAGGTTTATCACGATGAGCCGCAGATTCTGCATTACGGCTTTCCCAATCAGGGCATGAAGCTCAAGGCCGGGATGATTTTTACCGTGGAGCCGATGCTTAATGCCGGTAAGCGTCATGTGAAGAACATGCCGGACGGCTGGACCGTGCTGACCAAGGATGGCTCGTTGTCAGCGCAGTGGGAGCATATGGTGGCGGTGACGGAGACGGGCTTCGAAATCCTCACGGCGTGGCCGGACGAAATCGAAGGCTACCGCGCTATTGTCTGATACCGCGTCGACTGGTTCCCTCACCCTAGCCCTCTCCCAGAGGGAGAGGGGACTGACCGAGGTGTTTGGACAAGTTACACCGACGTGTGATACCGAGTCGAACTCAAGTTTTGAACAACATGAAGATCTGCTCCCTTTCCCCCTCGCCCCCCTGGGGGAGAGGGCTGGGGTGAGGGGGTAGATATCACAGACAACACGATTTCAGTGGGAGCCGGCGGCTTTGTTGAGGTCGCTTTCGGTCCATTCGGTGTAGACGCAGGCATCAGCGGTGGCCCAGCGCACTTGCACCGGATCGCCAGCCTTGAGCGGCATGCCGGCGGCGGACAATGCTTTCACTGTCATTGATGTGCCGCCCGAGGTGACCACGCTGCAAGTCTGGCTCTCACCCAGAAATAGCACTTCCACAACCTTCGCTGAAACCTCATTCCAACCCGACGGCAACGGTTCGCTAATCGCCTGCGCCACGCTCAACGCCAGTGCCTTTTCCGGCCGCACCATCAGCAACACATCCTGATCGGTGTGCAAACCAGCGGTCAGTCGAATCGACAATGACTGTCCTTCAAACGAAGCCGCCGCATTGCCCTGCGCCTTGAGCTTGAGGAAGTTCGAATTGCCCAGAAACGACGCGACAAACGCATTCGGCGGATTCTGATACAGGTCATAACCGCTACCCAGACCAACAATCTTGCCGTGACTGAAAATCGCAATGCGTTGCGACAAACGCATGGCTTCTTCCTGGTCGTGGGTCACGTAAACAATGGTGATGCCCAGACGACGGTGCAATTGGCGCAACTCATCCTGCAGATCTTCACGCAGCTTTTTATCCAAAGCACCGAGCGGTTCGTCCATCAACAAAATGCGCGGCTCGTAAACCAAGGCACGGGCAATGGCGACACGTTGTTGCTGGCCGCCAGACAGTTGCGAAGGGCGGCGATGGGCGAACTGCTCAAGCTGCACCAGTTTCAACATCGCATCGACGCGCTTGTCGCGCTCAGCCGCCGCTAGTTTGCGAATCGCCAAAGGAAAGGCGATGTTGTCGCGCACCGACAGGTGCGGGAACAGCGAATAACGCTGAAACACCATGCCGATGTCACGCTTGTGCGGAGGCACATTGACCAACGATTCACCGTTGACGAGGATCTCGCCACTGCTCGGCGTTTCAAACCCGGCGAGCATCGACAGCGTGGTGCTTTTGCCCGAGCCGCTGGAACCGAGGAAGGTGAGGAATTCTCCGTCCTTGATGTCCAGCGAGATGTTGTCGACGGCAGCAAAGTCGCCGTAGTGCTTGTTCAGGTTGCGCAGGCTGACCAGGGGTTTGTCATTCTGCTGGGAAGCGTCTTTGATCACGGCACTCATGTCGTACTCCTGGCGCTCAGGCGCTGATTTCGTTGCGCCGGCGCAATGCGGCGGCGATGACCATGACCAACACCGACAAGCCGATCAGCAGCGTCGAAGCGACGGCGATCACTGGCGTCAGGTCCTGGCGCAAAGTGGTCCACATTTTCACGGGAAGGGTTTGCAGGGTCGGGCTGGCCATCATCACGCTGAGCACCACTTCGTCCCACGAAACCAGAAAGGCGAAGAGGGCGCCGGCGACCATGCCCGGACGAATCGCCGGGAACGTTACCTTGAACACCGCTTGCAGGCGTGAAGCACCGCAGATCACCGCCGCGTCTTCAATAGACTGATCGAACAGCTTCAGCGAGTTGATGATCGAGATGATGGTGAACGGCAACGCGACAATCACATGGCTGACCACGAAGGCGAACATGGTCCCGGTGTAACCGAGCTTGAGGAACAGCGCGTACACCGCCACAGCAATGATCACCAACGGCACGATCATCGGCAGGGTGAACAGACCGTAGAGCATTTCCCGGCCAGGAAAGCGTCCGCGCACCAGCGCAAATGCAGTCGGCAGACCGAGGGCCACGGCGCAGATCGTGGTCAGCACGGCAACCTTGAGGCTGGCCGCGGCGGCGTTCATCCAATCGGGGTTGGAGAAGAACTGGCCGTACCATTTCAGCGTCCAGCCCGGCGGCGGGAATACCAGCCACTGCGATGAACCGAACGACAGCAGCACGATGAACACGATCGGCAACAGCAGGAACAGACCGATCAGCCCGGTGGTTGCATACAAGCCGAAGCGCATGCGTCGGCTCATCGCATTGGGGGTCAGGAGCATGTCGGCTTACCTCGCGTTACTGGCGCCAACCGGGGATTCCGGCTGAAGCTTCAGGTAGAAGTAGAACAGCACCAAAGTGATCGCGATCAGCAACGCGGCGCCGGCACTGGCCAGGCCCCAGTTGAGGAACGATTGCACCTGCTGAATGATGAACTCCGGCAGCATCATGTTCTGCGCCCCGCCGAGCAGCGCCGGGGTCACGTAGTAACCGAGCGACATGACGAACACCATCAAGCCACCGGAGGCCAGACCCGGTCGGCACAGCGGCAGGAACACCCGGAAGAAGTTGGTCCATGGACTGGCACCGCAAATCGAGCCGGCCTGCAGAATCATCGGGTCGATAGCCTGCATGGTCGCCTGCAATGGCAACACAATGAACGGGATCATGATGTAGCTCATGCCGATCACCACGCCGGTGAGGTTGTGCACCATCTCCAGCGGCTGATCGATGATGCCCATCGCCATCAAGGCCTTGTTGATCACGCCCGAAGCCTGCAGCAACACCAGCCACGAATAGGTGCGGGCGAGCAGGCTGGTCCACATCGACAGCAGCACGATGTTGAGAATCCAGCGTCCCCAGCCGCGCGGCACCAGGGTGATCGCCCAAGCCAGCGGAAAGCCCAGCAGCAAGCTGAACAGCGTCACCAGCCCGGCTACCGAGAAGGTGTTGAGCAGGACCCGGGCATACGCTGAGTTGGCGAACAGTTGTTCATAGTTGCCAAGGCCAGGCGTCGGTTCGAGCACGCCGCGCAACAGCAGGCCAATCAACGGCGCGAGAAAGAACAGGCCGATGAACAGCAGCGCCGGTACGAGATTGCCGGCGCCGCGCCAGCGTTGTCTGAGGGACGGGGCTTGCTGCATCGCAACCGCCTGTGTTCCGTGGGCCGAACCGGCAGCGCCGTTGGCGCTCCCGGTGGCAGTGGAGGGACGGGACGCGGTGGCCGCCATTTTCATTTGACCAGCCATTCGTTCCACCGTGTCGCGATGGCCTGGCCGTTTTTGGCCCAGTACGCGAAATCAAGAGTGATCTGATCCTTAGCGTAGGCAGTCGGCAGGTTGGGGGCCAGCGTCGAATCCAGACGCTCCACACTGTCGAGGTTGACCGGGGCGTAGGCAGTCAGGTTGGAGAAGTCGGCCTGACCCTTGGCGCTGCTGGCGCTGGCCAGAAACTTCATCGCCGCGTCCTTGTTTTTCGAGCCTTTGGGGATGACCAGAATGTCGGCCATGACCAGGTTCTGTTTCCAGCTCACGCCGACCGGTGCGCCGTCTTCTTGCAGGGCGTGAATGCGGCCGTTCCAGAACTGGCCCATGCTCGCTTCACCGGACGCCAGCAGTTGCTGCGACTGCGCGCCGCCGCCCCACCAGACGATGTCTTTCTTGATGGTGTCGAGTTTTTTGAAAGCACGATCCAGATCCAGCGGGTAGAGCTTGTCAGCCTCTACGCCGTCGGCCAGCAGCGCCAGTTCGAGCACGCCGGGGCTTGGCCATTTATAAAGGGCACGTTTGCCGGGATAGGTCTTGGTGTCGAACAGGGCGCTCCAGTCCTGCGGCTTGTTGGCGCCGAGTTTGCCCTCGTTGTAGCCGAGGACGAAGGAGAAGAAGAACGAGCCGACGCCGTGATCGCTGACGAAACGCGGGTCGATCTTGTCGCGCTGGATCACTTTGAAGTCGAGGGGTTCGAGCAGGCCTTCGGCAGCGGCGCGCAGGGCGAAATCGGCTTCGACATCGACCACGTCCCACTGCACGTTGCCGCTCTCGACCATGGCTTTGAGTTTGCCGTAGTCGGTCGGGCCGTCTTGGACGACGGTGATGCCGCTGGCCTTGCTGAACGGATCGGCCCAGGCCTGTTTCTGCGCATCCTGGGTGCTACCGCCCCAGCTGACGAAGTTCACGCTTTCGGCAGCCATTGCAGCCTGGCCGGTGACGCTGAGCAGTCCCGCAAAAAAGATCGCGGTTGCAGCTTTGTTCAACACCATTTTCACGCCCTCATTGTTGTGTTTTTGAGCGGGCTTGCGTTGTTGCCCGCCTATCGGGAGCAGTAGATGGACGTTCGTTGGAGTGTCCGGTCTATGGAATATCATATTATGGTATTCCAAGCTTTGTGCAAGCACTTTGCCTTACCGGTTATCTGGCCGGGCGGTTATTTGATGCGTTCGGCTTGGATGTTTTTTGTGAATGTTAGATCCAGCCCCTCACCCCAGCCCTCTCCCTTCGGGAGAGGGGGCCGATCGGAGGCTGTTCAAAACCTGAGTTCGACTCGGTATCTCAGCTCGGTGTATAGCGACTAAACAACTCGGTAGGCTCCCTCTCCCTCCGGGAGAGGGCTGGGGTGAGGGCAGCTTTATTCAGTGAACGGAATACTCTCGACCACCTCCAGGTCATACCCGGTCAGGCCAGCGTATTTCAGAGGAGGGCCCAGGTGACGCAGCTTGCCAACCCCCAGATTCTGCAGAATCTGCGCCCCAGTCCCGACCTCCGAATAAATCCGCGATTGCGAACGGCTGAACTGCCGCGGCGGCTGGGTCAGTTGCGGCACCCGCTCCAGCAACGCCTGCGACGACTCATGATTGGCCAACACCACAACAACCCCATGTCCCTCAGCCGCAACCCGTTGCAGTGCCGCCCACAGCGTCCAGTTGGTCGGCCCGCTATATTCCGCGCCAACCAGATCCCGCAGCGGATCAATCACATGCACACGCACCAGCGTCGGCTCTTCGCGGCGCAGATCGCCCATGACCATCGCCATGTGCACGCCGCCCTCGATGCGATCCTCAAACGTGATCAAACGGAACGTGCCATGCACCGTCGGCAGCTCGCGTTCGCCAATCCGTTCGATGGTGTGTTCGGTGCTCAGGCGGTAGTGGATCAGATCGGCGATGGTGCCGATCTTGATCCCGTGCTTGCGCGCGAACACTTCCAGATCTGGCCGACGGGCCATGGTGCCGTCGTCGTTCATCACCTCGACGATCACCGAGGCCGGGGTGAAACCGGCGAGACGAGCCAGATCGCAACCCGCTTCTGTGTGACCAGCGCGAGTCAGCACCCCACCTTCCTTGGCCCGCAGCGGGAAGATGTGGCCCGGCTGCACCAGGTCTTCAGCGCGAGCATTCGGCGCGACAGCGGCGGCAACCGTGCAGGCGCGATCAGCCGCCGAAATACCGGTGGTCACGCCAACCGCCGCTTCGATCGACACGGTAAACGCGGTGCTAAACACGCTGCCATTGGCTGGCACCATTTGCTCCAGGCCCAAACGCTGACAATGTTCGTCGGTCAGTGTCAGGCAGATCAGCCCTCGTGCTTCACGGGCCATGAAACTGATCGCTTCCGGCGTGCAACGGTCGGCGGCCAGCAGCAGGTCGCCTTCGTTCTCGCGGTCTTCGTCATCGACCAGCAAGACCATTTTGCCGAGACGATAATCTTCGATGATTTCTTCGATGCTGTTGAAGGCCATGCTGGACTCTCAGGGTTCGTTGGAAATATATTGGTATACCATAATACAAAATCAACAAAGAGGTCACTATGAAGGCGTACTGGATTGCTCATGTGGATATAGCCGATGCCGATCACTACAGCCAATACACCCAGCGCGCGCCGGCAGCCTTCGCCGCGTACGGCGCGAAGTTTCTGGCCAGAGGCGGGCGCAGCGAGGCGATGGAAGGACGCAAGACGCCGCAGCGCAGCGTGGTGATCGAGTTTGAAAGCTATGAAAAAGCCGTGGCGTGCTACCACTCGGCGGCGTATCAGGAAGCGAAAAGTTATCGCGAAGAATGGGCGAGGGCGGAGATCATCATCGTTGAAGGCATCGCCCCAGTTTAAGCAACACCACTAAACCCCTGTATTGATCATTCCCACGCTCCGCGTGGGAATGCAGCCCGGGACGCTCCGCGTCCCTTTCAAAGCCGAACGCGGAGCGTCCGAAGAGGCATTCTCACGCGGAGCGTGGGAACGATCAGACAGAAAGCGAAGCGTTGTCAGCGGATGAAGTGGATCTTGCCGCTGTCGTCATTGCCCATGTAAATCCCGTACACCCCAGCCTGGCGCTCTTCGATATAGCGCTCAAGAATCTGCCGGATCGCCGGGTAATAGATCTGTTCCCACGGAATCTCTTCAGGCGCGAAGAATTTGTAATCCATGGTTTCGGGGCCGTACTGCCCGGTGATCTCCAGTGCGATCGCACGGAAGATGATGTACACCTCGCTGATCTTCGGCACGCTGAAAATCGAGTACGGCGAGACGATTTCCGCGCGTACACCGCTTTCTTCCCAGACTTCGCGGATGGCCGCTTGCTCAGTGGTCTCGCCGCTTTCCATGAAACCGGCCGGCAGCGTCCAGGTGCCCGGGCGCGGTGGGATCGCGCGTTGGCACAACAGGTATTTGCCGTCCTGCTCGATGATGCAGCCGGCGATGATCTTCGGATTGACGTAGTGGATGTAGCCGCAGCCGCGACACATCAGGCGCTCGTGCGTATCGCCCGCCGGTATCTGCTGACCGAGGTCAGGGCCACCGCATTTCGGGCAATAGCTCGGGCTGAACATATCAGTGACCTATACGGGGTTCTTTCAAGGCGATCGGCAGGGTGATTGGCGGGGTAGCCCCGGTCTCTTCCTGTTTGCGCTTGAGATAGTCGAGCGCCACGGCAGCAGCGGCGCGAACGTGATCAACACAGGCCTGATGCGCCGCCAGCGGATCGCCGCTTTTGATCGCCTCGACCATTTTTTCCATTTCGTGGTTACTCGCGCCACGACGGTTTTCCTGGGAAACCGAGGTCGCGCGCAGGTAGCTGATGCGCGCCTGCAACTGACGCAACTGAGTCGCCGCGACATGGTTGCCCGAGCCTTCGAGCAGCACATCGTAGAAGCCCTGCACCGAGTCGATCACCTGCTGCAATTCGCCGTCCTTCAACGCCTTGCGGTTGTCGTCGAGGGCCTTTTCCAGGGCTTTGATGTCCTTGGCCTTGGCGCGCAGGGTGAACAGCTGGACGATGAGACCTTCCAGTACACAACGCAATTCGTAGATATCGACGGCATCGGCGAGGGTGATGATCGCTACGCGCGGGCCTTTGGCATCGGCGAACTCGACCAGGCCTTCGGATTCCAGGTGACGCAAGGCCTCGCGCACGGAGGTGCGGCTGACGCCAAGGCGATCACACAGATCGCGCTCGACCAGACGATCGCCGGGCATGAGCTGGAAATTCATGATCGCGCTACGCAGTTTATCCAGCACGATTTCGCGCAGGGTAACGGGGTTGCGATTGACCTTGAAGCTGTCGTCGAGTGGCTGGCGTTTCATGGGGTCCGCTCTTTAAGTTGGCTGTCCATGCCAGACGGGCATCTAAACAGCCGAGGGGTTGACTGAGGCTTCGGCGTCGGTTTCGGCAAAGGCTTCACGGGCCAGCCGGAAACTGTCCACGGCTGCCGGAACGCCGCAATAAATGCCGACCTGAAGCAGAATTTCGCGTATTTGCTCACGACTCAGGCCGTTACGCAAGGCGCCGCGCACATGCAGCTTGAGTTCATGCGGACGGTTGAGCGCCGAGATCATCGCCAGGTTGATCATGCTGCGCTCTTTGAGCGACAACCCCTCGCGCCCCCAGACATGGCCCCAGCAGTATTCGGTGACCATTTCCTGGAGTGGGCGGGTGAAGTCGTCGGCGTTGTCGATTGAACGCTGCACATAGGCTTCGCCGAGCACCTGAGTGCGGATCTTCAGGCCTTTCTCATACTTCTCATTACTCATAAATCCTCCAGTCACCACAAATCCCTTGTAGGAGTGAGCCTGCTCGCGATAGCGGACTGACATTCAACATGGATGTCGACTGATCCACCGCTATCGCGAGCAGGCTCACTCCTACAGGGTTTTGTGTGAATCCGTCAGGCCAGGGTCGGCAGGGGGCCGAGCTTGCCTTTGTGGTAGATCATCGGCGTCACCGGTTGCGCCGGCAGGATCAGGTTCTTCACCGCGCCAACGATGATCGCGTGATCGCCACCATCGTATTCCCGCCACAACTCGCACTCGATGATCGCCGTGGCCTTGGCCAGAATCGGGTTACCCAATTCGCTTAAATGCCACTCGATGTCTTTGGCCTTGTCCTTGCCTTTACCGGCAAACGCATAGGCCTCAGCCGTCTGGTCAGCGGACAGCAAATGGATCGCGAATTTCTTGCTGTCACGCAACACCGGGTAGGTGTCGGAAGCATAGTTGGGGCAGAACAGCACCAGCGCCGGGTCAATCGACAGCGCACTGAAGGCGCTGGCGGTGATGCCGACGATCCCGCCTTCGGGGTCAACGGTGGTGACCACCGTGACGCCGGACGGGAACGAGCTCATGACGTCTTTGTAAATGCCGGGTTCGATCATTTCGCAGGACTCCTAGCGCATCACAAACGGATCAGGCATTGGCGCCTGAGACAGGTTGATCCACACCGTTTTCAGTTCGGTGTAGGCCAGCACCGAATCGATGCCGCTTTCGCGTCCATAGCCACTGTTCTTGAAACCGCCGATCGGCGCCATCGCTGACACCGCGCGGTAAGTGTTGACCCAGATGATCCCGGAGCGAACATCGCGAGCGAGGCGGTGAGCACGACCCAGGTCGCGGGTCCAGATGCCCGCCGCAAGGCCGAATTGCGAGTCGTTGGCGATGGCCAGCGCCTCGGCCTCATCTTTGAAGCGAATCACCGACGCCACCGGGCCGAAGACTTCTTCCTGCATGATCTTCATCGAATTGCGGTCGCATTCGAACAGCGTCGGCTCGTAGAACCAGCCTTCGCCGAGACCGGTTGGGCGTTTGCCGCCGGTACGCAAACGCGCGCCTTCAGCGATGGCATCAGCGACCAGACCTTCGACCACCGACAGTTGCTGCGCGGTGGCCATCGGGCCCATTTCACTGTTGTCTTCCTGCGGATTACCGATGCGAATGCGCTGGGCGCGTTCGACCAGTCGATTGACGAACTCGTCGTAGATTTCGTCCTGCACCAACAGCCGTGAACCCGACACGCAACTCTGCCCGGACGCGGCATAGATCCCGGCGATCGCGCCGTTGATCGCGCTGTCCAGATCGGCGTCGGCGAAGATGATGTTCGGCGACTTGCCGCCCAGTTCCAGCGACAACTTGGCGAAGTTCTCGGCGCTGCTGCGCACCACATGCCGCGCCGTGGCCGCGCCGCCAGTGAAGGCGATTTTGCGGATCAGCGGATGGCGGGTGAGGGCGGCGCCGGTGCTCGGGCCGTAACCGGTGACAACGTTGACCACGCCCGGCGGAATCCCCGCTTCGAGGGCCAGACGCGCCAGCTCAAGAATGGTCGCCGAAGCGTGCTCGGACGGCTTGATCACAATCGTGTTGCCAGCGGCGAGCGCCGGGGCGAGTTTGATTGCGGTCAGATAGAGCGGGCTGTTCCACGGAATGATCGCCGCGACTACGCCCATCGCTTCGTGCACGGTGTAGGCAAACAGGTCGGGCTTATCCAGCGGCAGCGTGCCGCCTTCAAGCTTGTCGGCAAGGCCGGCGGTGTAGTGGAAGAACTCCGGCAGATAGCTGACTTGCCCACGGGTTTCGCGGATCAGTTTGCCGTTGTCGCGGCTTTCCAGCTGCGCCAGTTGTTCCTTGTTTTCCGCGATCAAGTCACCGAGACGACGCAGCAATTTGCCGCGTGCAGTGGCAGTCAGACCACGCCACGCCGGGCTGTCGAAAGCAGTCTGTGCCGATTGCACAGCGCGTTCGACATCCGCCTCATCAGCGTCGGGCAGTTCGGCCCAGGCTTGCGCCGTGGCCGGGTTGAGGCTTTCGAAGGTTTTCCCGGAGAGGGCGTCGACCCATTCTCCGCCGATGCACATCTGGAAGCGTGCGAGTGTCATGCAACGATCCCCTTTATATGGTTTTGTCGGGAGTGTGCGAATTGGAGAAATTCCAGCAGCGTCTGATTGACCAGACGCGGCGACTCTACGGGCATCATATGCCGTTGCTCGGGCAGCACAGCAACCTTCGCACCGGGGATGCGCCGGGCCAGTTGCTCGGCCATTTCCGGGGTCGAACCCGGATCGAGTTCGCCAGTGGCGATCAGCGTCGGCGCCTGAATGCTGCCCAGGTCGTCGGTGCGGTACATGTCTTGGGTGGCGAACAATTCATAAGTGGTCAGGTAACCCTGCGGATCATTATTGGCTAGGGTCTGGCGCAATGCGGCGATCTGCGCCGGATTGGCCGCCTGATATTCGCGACTGAACCAGCGTGACAACGCCGCTTCGGCATTGGCGTCCGGGCCATGTTCGGCGGCTTGCGCGGTGCGCGCGATGACGCCGGCACGCTGTTCTTCACTGCGGTTGAACACGCTGTTCAACACCACCAGGCTTTGCAGGCGCTCCGGGTAATGCAGGGCAAAGGCCCGCGCGACCAGACCGCCCATGGAGAAACCGATCACCGCTGCCTGCGGCAGATTGAGGTGATCGAGCAACTCCAGCAACTGATCGGCGTAGCCGAGCAGGGCGGTGCCGCTGGCCGGTCGCGGGCTGGCGCCATGACCGAGCATGTCGTAGGCGATCACCCGGTACTGGCTGGACAGGCCGACAATCTGCCCGCCCCACATTTCTTTGTTCAGGCCCACGCCGTGGATCAAAACCACGGGCTGGCCTTGGCCGGTCGCCAGGTAACTGGTGCCAGCCGGGGTGAGTTCAGCGGTGAGCCGAATCATGGAGCGCTCCTGCAGTGCCTTTTTATTGTGATTACTGGGCTTTTTCGGCGGCCAGTTCTTCCAGATCGATGTAGCGGTTGCCGATGCGCGGGTGCAGGCGACCACCGTCGGCGCAACCCAGCACCACAACGATTTCGTCGGCACGCGGCGCGTCTTCGATCTGCATTTCCAGAGTGATGTAGTGCGAACGCTGGCCTTCGTCGTCCTTGTGCATCATCGGGATCTGAATCGAGGTGCCCGGACCGCCGCGCTTGTTGGTGAAGCTCAGGTAGCTCTTGGCGTTGACGGCTTCGCGGTAGTGGTTGCCGAAACGCAGGGTGTGGATCACGGCGGAGGCGTGTTCGATCTCGCCATCGGCACCGACCACGGCGGCTTTGCCGTAGGCCTCGATTTTTTCCGCACCGCCGATGATGCCGACCAGACGCTCGACCATCAGTGCGCCGAGGTCAGAGCAATTGGCGCGGATCTGCGGCTTGAGGTCTTCAATGAAACCGTTGCCCACCCATGGGTTTTTCATCACCACGGCGAGGCCGACCATGGTCACTGGCTTGTCAGTGGCTTTGCCGCCTTCGATAAAGGTTTCTTCGACATAGCTGACGATCTTGCGAATTTCGAAACTCATGAGCTGCTCCGTAGGGGGATTGAGAGTGTCTGTGCGTCTGATGGTATACCATAATACCAATCGTGCAAGTCCCCCGCGCAAGAATTGCGTCATACATCCGGCGAATGGCGCCGCATTCACTGACAACCACAAATACCAAGACCACCCCTAACCCCTGTGGGAGCGAGCCTGCTCGCGAAAGCGGTGGGTCAGCCAATAAACTGGGTGACTGGTGCACCGCATTCGCGAGCAGGCTCGCTCCCACAATGGAAATCAGCGTCGGTAGAGGGCCGCTTTCGGTTAACAAAAGATAACGTGGCGCCGATTGTCAGACGTTTCGAAAGCCCGATAGGATGAGCCAGCTTCCGAAGTGGCTCTGGATTGCGGGTTTCAGGACTATGCTCCTGAGCAGCCATCAGCGGAGCACACTTGCGGCGCCCTTGAAGGTCAGATGGCCTAACAATAATAAATAGGGGAAGGTCTATGAGTCGTTGCCGCCCGCCGGCGTTACGCAACACCGCGTTGCTGGCCACAGCACTCTCTCTGCTGGGCTTTGCCACGTTGTCGGCACCCGTGATTGCCGCCGAGGCCCCGGCCGATGTGGTCTATGCCACCGAATCCGCCAAAGCCGCGAAAAGCCTGATTCTCGACGTCGTCCACGCCGGTGCGCGACTGGTCGCGGTCGGCGATCGCGGGCACATCCTTTATTCCGATGACCAGGGCAAAACCTGGAAACAGGCCAAGGTGCCGAGCCGGCAGCTGCTGACGGCTGTGTATTTTGTCGACGACAAGCACGGCTGGGCGGTCGGTCACGACGCACAAATCCTCGCCAGCGCAGACGGCGGTCTGACCTGGACCAAACAATTCGAAGACCTCAAACGTGAATCGCCGCTGCTCGACGTCTGGTTCAAGGACGTCAACAGCGGCCTCGCCGTGGGCGCGTACGGCGCGTTGATGGAAACCACCGACGGCGGTAAAAACTGGCAAGACGTCAGCGACCGCCTCGACAACGAAGATCAATTCCACCTCAACGCCATCGCGGCGGTGAAGGATGCCGGGCTGTTCATCGTCGGCGAGTCGGGCAGCATGTTTCGCTCCGCCGACGACGGCCAGACCTGGGAAAAACTCGAAGGCCCGTACGAAGGTTCGCTGTTCGGCGTGATCGGCACGGCGCAGCCGCAGACCCTGCTGGCGTACGGCTTGCGCGGCAATCTTTATCGCTCCACGGATTTCGGCAGCACCTGGGAGCAGGTCGAACTGAAAGCTGCACGTGGGGCGCTGGAGTTCGGCCTGTCAGGTGCGACCCTTCTTGAAGACGGCTCGATCGTGATCGTCGGTAACGGCGGCTCGGTGATCAGCAGCAGCGACAACGGCGAGACCTTCAGTGTGTTCAACCGTCCGGACCGCATTTCGCTGTCATCGGTCACTGCTGCCGGCGACGGCAACCTGATTCTGAGCGGGCAGGGCGGCGTTCACACCACACTGCCTAACGGTGCCGAGATCAATAACAAGAAGGCGGGGCTATGACTTCCTTGATCACTCCTCAGCAGGACAAGGCGACGTTTCTTGAACGCCTGATCTTCAACAACCGCCCGGCAGTGATCCTGATCTGTCTGGTGGTGAGCATTTTCCTGTTCTGGCAGGCCACGCTGATCCGGCCGTCGACCAGTTTCGAAAAAATGATCCCGCTCCAGCATCCGTTCATCGAGAAGATGATGGAGCACCGCAATGATCTGGCGAACCTCGGTAACACCGTGCGTATTTCGGTGGAAGCCAAGGACGGCGACATCTTCTCCAAGGAGTACATGGAGACCCTGCGGCAGATCAACGACGAGGTGTTCTACATCTCCGGCGTCGACCGCTCCGGCCTGAAGTCGCTGTGGAGTCCGAGCGTACGCTGGACCGAAGTGACCGAAGAGGGTTTTGCCGGCGGTGAAGTGATCCCGCAGAGCTACAACGGCTCGCAGGACAGCCTCGATCTGCTGCGCAACAACGTGCTCAAATCCGGCCAGGTCGGGCGTCTGGTGGCCAACGACTTCAAGTCGAGCATCGTCGACATTCCGCTGCTGGAGTCCTACCCGGACCCGGAAGACCAGGGCAAGTTGCTCGCGCTGGACTACCGCAAGTTCTCCCATGAGCTTGAAGACAAGATCCGCAACAAGTTCGAAGCGCAGAATCCCAACGTCAAAATCCACATCGTCGGTTTCGCCAAGAAGGTCGGTGACCTGATCGACGGTCTGGTGATGGTGGTGCTGTTCTTCGGCATCGCCTTCGTCATCACCCTGATCCTGCTGCTGTGGTTCACCAACTGCGTGCGCAGCACCATCGCCGTATTGAGTACGACGCTGGTGGCGGTGGTCTGGCAGCTCGGCTTGATGCACTTCTTCGGTTTCGGACTCGATCCGTATTCGATGCTGGTGCCGTTCCTGATCTTCGCCATCGGTATTTCCCACGGCGTGCAGAAGATCAACGGCATCGCCCTGCAATCCAGCGAGGCCGACAACGCCCTGACCGCAGCGCGGCGTACCTTCCGGCAACTGTTCCTGCCGGGGATGATCGCGATTCTGGCGGATGCGGTGGGTTTCATCACGCTGCTGATCATCGACATCGGCGTGATCCGTGAATTGGCCATTGGCGCGTCGATCGGCGTGGCAGTGATCGTGTTCACCAACCTGATTCTGCTGCCGGTGGCGATTTCCTATGTCGGCATCAGCAAGCGCGCGATTGCCCGGAGCAAGAAGGACGCCAACCGCGAGCATCCGTTCTGGCGCCTGCTGTCGAACTTCGCCAACCCGAAAGTCGCCCGCATCTCGGTGCTGCTGGCATTGATCGCCTTCGGTGGCGGCCTCTGGTACAGCCAGAACCTGAAAATCGGTGACCTCGACCAGGGCGCACCGGAACTGCGTCCGGACTCGCGCTACAACAAGGACAACAACTTCATCATCAACAACTACTCGACCAGTTCCGATGTGCTGGTGGTGATGGTCAAGACCAAGTCGGAAGGCTGCTCACGCTATGAAGCCATGGCGCCGATCGACGAGTTGATGTGGAAGATGCAGAACACCGAGGGCGTGCAGTCGGCGATCTCGCTGGTGACCGTGTCCAAGCAGATGATCAAGGGCATGAACGAGGGCAACCTGAAATGGGAAACCCTGTCGCGCAACCCGGACGTGCTGAACAACTCGATTGCCCGCGCCGACGGTCTGTACAACAACAGTTGCTCGCTGGCGCCGGTGCTGGTGTTCCTCAACGATCACAAGGCTGAAACCCTTGATCGTGCGGTGCACGCGGTGCAGGAATTCGCCAAGGACAACAACAAGGACGGCCTGGAATTCATCCTCGCGGCCGGTAACGCCGGGATCGAAGCGGCTACCAACGAAGTCATCAAACAGGCTGAGCTGACCATCCTGATTCTGGTGTACATCTGCGTGGCGGTGATGTGCATGATCACCTTCCGTTCGTGGGCGGCGACCTTGTGCATCGTCCTGCCGCTGGTGCTGACCTCGGTACTCGGCAACGCGCTGATGGCGTTCATGGGCATCGGCGTGAAGGTTGCGACCTTGCCGGTGGTGGCGTTGGGTGTGGGGATTGGTGTCGACTACGGCATCTACATCTACAGCCGTCTGGAAAGTTTCCTGCGTGCCGGGTTGCCGTTGCAGGAGGCCTATTACCAGACGCTGAAATCCACCGGTAAAGCGGTGCTGTTCACCGGCCTGTGCCTGGCAATTGGTGTGTGCACCTGGATCTTCTCGGCGATCAAGTTCCAGGCCGACATGGGCCTGATGCTGACCTTCATGCTGCTGTGGAACATGTTCGGTGCGCTGTGGCTGCTGCCGGCACTGGCGAAGTTCCTGATCAAGCCGGAGAAACTGGCGGGGCAGAAGGGGAACTCGCTGTTTGCCCACTGATCTGAAGGGCTGAAAAGACAAAGCCGCAACCTTAGGGTTGCGGCTTTTTTTGTGTTTTAAGATCAAGAGCCCCTCACCCTAACCCTCTCCCGGAGGGAGAGGGGACTGACCGAGGTGTGCGGCTTGATCCATCGACCTGAGATACCGAGTCGATTATGGATTCACAGCAAATCGTTCAAGTCGGCGTAAATCTCGAATATCCCCCAATCGGTCCCCTCTACCTCTGGGAGAGGGCTAGGGTGAGGGCAGAGGATCTCAAGCGTTAAGTGAGTTCAGCGCCAAGCACAACACTCAACGCACTACGCGCATCATCCAGCTGCACCAACGTCGCATGCCGAGCACCCAGCGCATCACGATTCTCAATGGCGGTCAAAATCGCCTTATGCCGAGGCAACGCCAATTCATGCAGATTCGGCCGCTGATTCGAATGCTTCAACGCCTCGGCAATCGCCACCGACAACATGTTGCACAGGTTCGCCAGCAAATCATTGTGCGTCGCATCGGCAATCCGGCTATGGAAATCCAGATCCGGCTGCAACAACGCTTCTGGCGTCGGCGCGGCTTCCATGCGCTGGTAAGCCTCACCGATCCCGGCAATTTCGGCATCGGTGGCATGCTGGGCGGCGAGGGCAGCAGCGGCCGGTTCGATAATGCTGCGCACACTGGTCAGCACATTGAAGAATTCATTCTGCGGGCTGCTTTGCATCAGCCAGTGCAGCACGTCCGGGTCGAGCATGTGCCATTCGCGGCGGGCCTTGACCACCGTGCCGACGCGTGGCTTCGAATACACCAACCCCTTGGCGACCAACACCCGCGTGGCTTCGCGCAACACTGGCCTGCTGACCGCGTACTCCTCGCACAGCAGGGCTTCGGCGGGCAGTTTGTCGTCGGGCTTGAAGCGTCCGGAGACGATCTGCATGCCCAGTTCCTGGACGATGCGCGAGTGCATGCTTTTGCGGTCGGAGGGTTTGCGGTAATCCATGGGGAACGGCGCGATCCTGAGCGATGGAGATGCCGCGCATCATAGCAGGCACGGCACAATCTTGAGGCGGGTAATGATCGTTCCCACGCTCTGCGTGGGAATGCTGCCCGGGACGCTCTGCGTCCCATTTCAGAGCTGGAACGCGGAGCGTCCCTTGAGGCATTCCCACGCGGAGCATGGGAACGATCGGTGGAGAAGGTCAGTGGGAGTGGCGGGGGACTTCCGCGCCTCGGCAACCGACCAGGAAGTCAAAGTCACAACCCTGATCCGCCTGCAGCACATGGTCGATGTACAACTGGCGATAGCCACCCACCAACAACTGCTGCGGCGGCTGCAGATCCGCCATGCGTGCCGCCAGTTCGGCGTCCGGAATGTCCAGGTGCAAGCGTCCGGTGGCGCAGTCCAGCTCGATCCAGTCGCCTTCTTTCACCGTCGCCAAAGGCCCGCCAGCCGCGGCTTCCGGCGCCACGTGCAAAACCACCGTGCCGTACGCCGTGCCGCTCATCCGCGCATCAGAAATCCGCACCATGTCGGTCACGCCCTGCGCCAACAGTTTGGCCGGCAAGCCCATGTTGCCGACTTCAGCCATGCCCGGATAACCCTTCGGCCCGCAGTTCTTCATCACCAGAATCGAATCTTTATCGACATCCAGCTCCGGATCATTGATCCGCGCCTTGTACATATCGAAGTTTTCAAACACCACCGCACGACCGCGATGCTGCATCAGTTCCGGCGTTGCAGCGGACGGCTTCAGCACCGCACCGAGTGGCGCCAGATTGCCGCGCAGCACACAAATCCCGCCGTCGGCGCGAATCGGATTGTCGAGCGTGCGGATCACCTCGTCTTCGCCATAGATCGGCGCGTCCTTGGTGTTCTCGCCGATCGACTTGCCGTTGACGGTCAACGCATTCGGGTTAGGAATCAGATTGGCCTCGCCGAGACGTCGCAGCACCGCTGGCAAACCACCGGCGTAATAGAACTCTTCCATCAGGAAACGCCCCGACGGTTGCAGGTCGACAATGGTCGGCATGCCGCGACCGATACGGGTCCAGTCGTCCAGATCCAGCTCGACGCCAATGCGCCCGGCGATGGCTTTCAAGTGAATCACCGCGTTGGTCGAGCCGCCGATCGCGGCGTTGACCCGGATGGCGTTTTCGAAAGCTTCCTTGGTCAGAATCTTCGACAGTTTCAAATCTTCGCGAACCATCTCCACCGCCCGCATGCCGGACATGTGCGCCAGCACATAACGCCGCGCATCCACGGCCGGAATCGCCGCGTTGTGCGGCAGGGAAGTGCCGAGTGCTTCAGCCATGCAGGCCATCGTCGACGCCGTGCCCATGGTGTTGCAGGTGCCCGCCGAGCGCGACATGCCGCCCTCGGCTGCAAGGAAATCGTCAATCGTGATGGTGCCAGCCTTGACCTGTTCGCTGAGCTGCCAGACCACCGTGCCGGAACCAATGTCCTTGCCCTTGTGCTTGCCGTTCAACATCGGCCCGCCGGTGACAACAATCGCCGGCACGTCGCAACTCGCCGCGCCCATCAGCAGCGCCGGGGTGGTTTTGTCGCAACCGGTCAGCAGCACCACGCCGTCGATCGGGTTGCCGCGAATCGCTTCCTCAACGTCCATGCTCGCCAGGTTACGGGTGAGCATGGCGGTCGGGCGCAGGTTCGATTCGCCGTTGGAGAACACCGGGAATTCCACTGGGAAGCCACCGGCCTCGATCACCCCGCGTTTGACGTGCTCCGCGATCTGGCGGAAGTGCGCGTTGCACGGGGTCAATTCCGACCAGGTATTGCAGATGCCGATGATCGGCTTGCCATGGAACTGGTGGTCGGCGATGCCCTGATTCTTCATCCAGCTGCGGTACATGAAGCCGTTCTTGTCGGCCGTGCCAAACCATTGGGCGGAGCGCAGGGTGGGTTTCTTATCAGACATGATCGATTCTCTTATTGTATGACTATAGTGTTCCAACTACGGCTTAATCTAAGCGCAAAATCCTAGGTTTGGAAGTGTTGTTGGTGAATTAGTATTACTATATAGTCGTTTTCGACGGAGGGATGGCCCTGACGGTTTTCCGTGAGAGGCGTCCCCCGAGGTTCTATAAAAACAACAATCGGAGACCGATCTCATGAGCCAGGAACTGCGGCTGATACGGCGCATTACGCTGAAACTGATTCCCTTCCTGATCCTGCTGTACCTGATCGCCTATGTGGATCGCTCCGCCGTCGGCTTCGCCAAGCTGCACATGGGCGCCGACATTGGCATTGGCGATGCGGCTTACGGCCTCGGCGCCGGGCTGTTCTTCATTGGCTACTTCCTCTTCGAAATTCCCAGCAACCTGATGCTCGAACGCTTCGGCGCACGACGCTGGTTCGCGCGGATCATGATCACCTGGGGCGCCATCACTATCGGCATGGCCTTCGTCCAGGGCCCGCACAGTTTCTACGTGATGCGCTTTCTGCTCGGCGCGGCCGAGGCGGGGTTCTTCCCCGGTGTTCTCTACTACATCACTCAATGGTTCCCGGTGCGCCATCGCGGCAAGATCCTCGGGCTGTTCATCCTCTCGCAACCGATCGCAATGATGATCACCGGCCCGGTGTCTGGTGGTTTGCTTGGCATGGACGGCGTCCTTGGCCTGCATGGCTGGCAGTGGTTGTTCATCGTCATCGGTACTCCGGCGATCCTGCTCACCTGGCCGGTGTTGCGCTGGTTGCCGGATGGTCCGCAGCAAGTGAAGTGGATGGATCAGGCGGAAAAGGACTGGCTGACCGGCGAGCTGAAAAAGGATTTGCAGGAATACGGCCAGACTCGCCACGGCAACCCGCTGCATGCGCTGAAAGACAAACGTGTGTTGTTGCTGGCGCTGTTCTATCTGCCGGTGACGTTGAGCATTTATGGCTTGGGTTTGTGGTTGCCGACATTGATCAAACAGTTCGGTGGCAGCGATCTGGTCACCGGTTTCGTCTCGTCGGTGCCGTACATCTTCGGCATCATCGGATTGCTGATCGTGCCGCGCAGTTCCGATCGCTTGAATGATCGTTACGGCCATCTCGCCGTCCTTTATGTGCTGGGCGCGATTGGCTTGTTCATGAGTGCGTGGCTGTCGTTGCCGGTGGCCCAGTTGGCGGCGCTGTGTCTGGTGGCGTTTGCGCTGTTTTCCTGCACGGCGGTGTTCTGGACCTTGCCGGGACGGTTCTTTGCCGGCGCGAGTGCAGCGGCGGGGATTGCGCTGATCAATTCGGTGGGGAATCTGGGCGGGTACATCGGGCCGTTTGTGATTGGGGCGTTGAAGGAATACACCGGGAATCTTGCGTCTGGCCTGTATTTCCTGTCGGGCGTGATGGTGTTCGGTTTGATCCTGACCGGCGTTGTCTACCGCGTACTTGAGCGCAAACACGTCCTGCCGGTTGACCAATTTGCTGCCAGCGCCCGTGGCGCCACCCGCACCTGAATTTTTAAAGCAACGCAAATCCCTTGTGGGAGCGAGCCTGCTCGCGAAGAGGCCGGCACATTCAACATTTGAGGTGACTGACACACCGCTTTCGCGAGCAGGCTCGCTCCCACAGGGGATAGCGGTGTTTTTGAGAGAATAGGAGAAGAACATGCATCTGGTTCAATTCGAATTAAGCAACCGCGAACGCCGCGTCGGCGTGGTCGACAACGGTCTGGTGCGCGAAGTCCAGGACGCCCGCAGCGTGCGCGATCTGGCACTGGCCGCCATCGAAGCCGGCAACACCCTTGAGCAGCAAGTGCAAA
Organism: Pseudomonas sp. P108; assembly: GCF_032613195.1. Lineage (NCBI taxonomy): Bacteria > Pseudomonadati > Pseudomonadota > Gammaproteobacteria > Pseudomonadales > Pseudomonadaceae > Pseudomonas > Pseudomonas sp. P108. Next base: position 2,794,662 of record NZ_CP126691.1, read on the forward strand.
CCCTCGGACTCGGCATCAGCCACGACTACGCCGAGTTGCTGTCCCAGTTGCGCATCCTGCCGCCACTCGACCACCCGGACCCGGCGCACATGCTGATCAGCGGCACCGGCCTGACGCATCTGGGCAGCGCCTCGGCGCGGGACAAAATGCACCAGCAGGCCGGCGATGAAGCGACGATGACCGACACCATGCGCATCTTCAAATGGGGCGTGGAGGGCGGCAAACCGGCGGCGGGGCAGGCTGGCGTACAACCTGAATGGTTTTACAAAGGCGACGGCAGCATCGTCGTCCGCCCGGGCCAACCCTTCCCGGTACCGCCATTTGCCGAAGACGCCGGTGAAGAGCCGGAAATGGCCGGCCTGTACATCATCGGCAACGACGGCAAGCCTTATCGCCTGGGTTTTGCGGTCGGCAACGAGTTCTCCGATCACATCATGGAGCGCAAGAATTACCTGTACCTCGCGCACTCGAAATTGCGCAGTTGCAGTTACGGCCCGGAACTTCGCACCGGTGAACTGCCTCAACATCTGGCAGGCACCAGTCGCATTCTGCGTGACGGCGAAGTGCTCTGGCAGAACGAATTTCTCAGCGGTGAAGCGAACATGTGCCACAGCCTCGCCAACCTCGAATACCACCACTTCAAGTACAGCCAGTTCCTGCGTCCCGGCGACGTGCACATTCATTTCTTCGGCACTGCGACCCTGTCGTTCGCCGATGGCATCCGCACCCAGCCGGGCGACGTCTTCGAAATCAGCCAGGCCGAATTCGGCGCGCCGCTGGTCAATGGCATCGTTCCGGTTCCAGCGGCTTTTGTACCGGACAGCATCGGCACCCTTTAAGGAGATCCCATGACTCAGATTCTCGGTCACAACTACATCGGCGGTCAGCGCAGCGCCGCTGGCAACGTCAAACTGCAATCGGTCGACGCCACGACGGGCGAACAGCTGCCGCACGATTTCATCCAGGCCACGGCTGAAGAAGTCGACGCCGCCGCTAAAGCCGCCGCTGCCGCGTATCCGGCATACCGCAGCCTCAGCGCCGAACGCCGCGCGCAGTTTCTCGACGCGATCGCCGATGAGCTGGATGCGCTCGGCGATGATTTTGTCGCCGTGGTCTGCCGCGAAACGGCGTTGCCGGCCGGACGCATTCAAGGCGAGCGCGGTCGCACCAGCGGGCAGATGCGTCTGTTCGCCAAAGTGCTGCGTCGCGGTGATTTCTACGGTGCGCGGATTGATCTGCCACTGCCGGATCGCCAACCGCTGCCACGTCCGGATCTACGCCAATACCGCATTGGTCTCGGCCCCGTCGCCGTGTTTGGCGCAAGCAACTTTCCACTGGCATTTTCCACGGCGGGCGGCGACACCGCTTCGGCACTCGCCGCCGGTTGTCCGGTGGTGTTCAAGGCTCACAGCGGTCACATGGCCACGGCTGAGCTGGTCGCTGACGCGGTGATTCGCGCCGCCGAAAAAACCGCCATGCCCGCCGGTGTGTTCAACATGATCTACGGTGGCGGCGTCGGCGAATGGCTGGTCAAGCATCCGGCGATCCAGGCAGTGGGTTTCACCGGTTCGCTCAAGGGCGGTCGTGCGCTGTGCGACATGGCCGCTGCACGCCCGCAACCGATTCCGGTGTTTGCCGAGATGTCGAGCATCAACCCGGTGATCATCCTGCCGCAGGCCCTTGCCGAGCGTTCGGAAACGGTCGCCCGCGACCTGACTGCTTCGGTGGTGCAGGGCTGCGGTCAGTTCTGCACCAATCCGGGCCTGGTCATCGGCATCCGCTCGCCAGAGTTCAGCGCGTTCGTGCAGCAGGTTGCGGGTTTGATCGGTGATCAACCGGCGCAAACCATGCTCAACGCCGGCACCCTCGGCAGCTACGGTAAAGGCTTGCAGCAACTGCTGGCGCATCCCGGCATTGAGCATCTGGCCGGCAATCCACAGCAGGGCAATCAAGCGCAGCCGCAGTTGTTCAAGGCCGATGCCAGCCTGTTGATCGATGGCGATGAAGTGCTGCAGGAAGAAGTGTTCGGCCCGACCACGGTGATTGTCGAAGTGGCAGACAAATCGCAACTCAGCGCTGCACTTCACGGCCTGCACGGGCAACTGACGGCGACCATCATTGGCGAGCAGGCGGACTTCGAACGCTTCCCTGAGCTGACGCCGTTGCTGGAACAGAAGGTCGGGCGGATCCTGCTCAACGGTTATCCGACCGGTGTCGAGGTGTGTGATTCGATGGTGCACGGCGGGCCGTATCCGGCGACATCCGACGCACGCGGCACCTCCGTCGGTACGCTGGCCATCGACCGCTTTCTGCGCCCGGTGTGCTTCCAGAACTACCCGGACAGCTTGCTGCCCGAGCCGCTGAAAAACGCCAACCCGCTGCGCATCCAGCGCCTGGTTGACGGCAAGTCCTCACGCGACGCGCTGTAACTGCCAGGCAATATCCCTGTGGGAGCGAGCCTGCTCGCGAATGCATTCTTTCAGTCAGCCTTTCATGGCCTGACACACCGCATTCGCGAGCAGGCTCGCTCCCACAAGGGTTCCCATAAGGCCTCTGGATCACATTGAGCTATCATTGGCCCTTTCCCCCCTAGAAAGACTGTTTGCCATGACTGCCCAAACCCTTCTCGACGTCCTCGAACAATCCGATATGGTCGAAATCGACGGCTTGCACGCCTTCGAATTTTTCCTCGATGAAGACGACAACCTGCACATCGAATGCATCGACGGCCGAGCGGCCAAGCATTGGGAATTCACCCCGGTTCAGGTTGCCGCTGCAACTTTCGACGACTCTTTGCAGAGCTGGTTGATCGTCGGTTATTTCAATGAAACCAAAGCGATCGGCGAACACCGCTTGGTTTGTCATGGCGACGTAGTCAGCAGCAGCGATGACGAGGATGACAATCAATGAAAATGCGTAAATTCTGGCCGCTGCTGATGGCCGGCAGCGTCGGTGCCATGGGGCTTTCCAGCGCATCCGCCGAGAACTTCCAGTTGCTGGTCGGTTCCTACACCGCCAACACCAGCCAGGGCCTCTATCGAATGAACTTCGACAGTGCCACCGGCCAGATCGCCGCCAAACCGCTACAGGTGGTCAAGAGCGAAAACCCGTCATGGCTGACCCTGTCCAAAGACCAGCGCAGGCTGTTCGTGGTCAATGAAAACGGCCCGGGCCAGAAAGACCCGGTCGGCCGTGTCAGCAGCTATTCGATCGATCCGAAAACCCACGCCCTGACCCTGATCAATCAAGTGCAGAGCCTGGGCAACGAGCCGACCCATTCGAGCCTCAGTGGTGATGCTAGCCACTTGTTCGTCAGCAACTATTCGGTGATGGAAGATCCGGGTGGAACGCTGGCGGTATTGCCGGTCGGTGCCGACGGCAAACTCAAACCCGTCGTGCAGATGAGCGCGCACCCGGCGAGCCGGATCAATCTTGAGCGCCAGGCCTCCAACCACGTGCACTCGACGGTTTCTTCGCCTGACGGCCGCTACGTGTTCTCCAACGATCTGGGCGCGGACAAAGTCTTCGTTTACCTGTTCGATCCGAAGGCCAACCCGGACTTGCCGCTGACGCCGGCGATGACCGCCGCAGTGCCCTTGCCGGCCGGCAGCGGCCCGCGTCATCTGCTGTTCAGCGCTGACGGCAAACACGCCTGGCTGACCATGGAAATGAGCGCGCAGGTCGCGGTGTTCGATTACCACGATGGCGTGCTGACCCAGACGCAACTGGTCGATCTGGCCGCCGGTCAGCCAACCTCGGACAAGGCCGGCGCCGCGCTGCATGCCTCGGCCGATGGCAAGTTCCTCTACGTCAGCAACCGCGGTACCGCCAATCAATTGGTGGTGTTCGCGATCGATCCGGCCACCGGCCAGCTCAAAGAGCTGCAAAAGCGTTCGGTGGACGGTGATCACCCGCGCGAGTTCAGCCTCGATCCAAGTGGCAAATTCCTGCTGATTGCCAACCAGAAGAGCAACGAAATTGTCGTCGTCGAGCGCGATGGCAAGACCGGTCTGCTCGGCAAAACCGTGCAGAAACTGCCGATGGACGCGCCCAGCGACCTCAAGTTCATAGTGCGACAATAAGCCACAGGCCCCGGTTTACGGGGCCTGTCTCTTTGTATTAATCGCGCTGATATCCGGTAATGCTACAAAGCATTTCAAGCGATCAACCCTCGAGCGTTAAGTTTGCTTCACGGCCCAACCGGGCAAACCAGCTAACTGAACACGAGGGTTACCGCCATGAACTTCAATCTCTTCTCCGTGATTGCCGCTTCCGCCATCTCTGCCACCGTTGTGCTGCCAGCCAGTGCCAACGTTGAAATCAACAGCAAAAAATCCCACACCCAGAGCTACACCCAGAAATACCTGCAACAGAGCGCCAACTTCTACGCCGCCCTGGATCACAAAGCCCAACACTGAAATGCCCGTTCTGCACAACTCCCTGTAGGAGCTGCCGAAGGCTGCAGTCTTGATCTTGCCCTTGGGATCGTTCCCACGCTCCGCGTGGGAACGCAGACCGTGACGCTCCGCGTCACTGGACGCAGAGCGTCCCGAGAGGCATTCCCACGCTGAGCATGGGAACGATCAGATCGCAGCCTTCGGCAGCTCCTGCACGTGTGTTTTTCGCAGCACGATAGTTTTGTTCAAACACGCAAATAGACTGGCTAAATAATCAACGAAGCTGATGTTTACTATGGCAAACCCTGAGTGGTTAGCGCGGCTTTTTTGATTGATTCTGTGGACATCGAAACATGCCCACGGGAGAACACCATGGCCAGCACAATCATTCATTCAGCCAAACGCGGCGCCTACCTGGTCATCGGTCTGTACCTGGCCGTGGTGCTGGTCGTCAGCATCGCCTCGCAGATGGAACACAGCTTTGACGCACCGATTCAAGTCGACCACCCCGGCATCCAGTTCGAAGTCCGCTCGCAAAGCGTGATGGTCCACCGGGCCGAACTCGCAGGAGTCGGCGGAGCATGAAAGGCTACAGACTTTGGGTAGTCGCCGGTTTGGCGTTTTTCACCAACGGCGCTTCATTATTGGGTATCGGTCAAGGCTCGGTGGGCGCACTGGCCCGGGCCATAGAGGCCAATCACAACATTGCGCACAATATCGAACGGGCGAACACGCTGGGGCTGATGGCCGGCAATCCACCGGTAAAGGCTTCGGCCGATTTTCTCGGGCCATTCGAAGTGGATTGCATGGCGCTCGGCATGTGCCAAGCGCTGGCCTGACTGATCGTTCCCACGCTCCGCGTGGGAATGCAGCCCCGGACGCTCCGCGTCCGATTGGAACGCAGAGCGTCCCTTGAGGCATTCCCACGCAGAGCGTGGGAACGATCATCAAGCAGGAAGGTGAGGGTTATTTCTTCATGATCGAGGTGAACAGTTCGGACTCGAGGAAACGCTGTAACCAGGCCTGTAAACGAACATAGGGCGTCTGCGCAAACCACTCACGATCAACATGCGCAAACTGCCGAACAAACGGCAGCAATGCCACATCCGCCAGGCTCGCAAGGTTGGTCAGCAAGTACTCACGATCAGTCAGCAGCTCATCCAGCCTCTGCAAGAACAACGCCCCCTCAGCCCGGTAAACCTCCATCGGCTGCTCCGGGTAGCGCTCAGGGTATTTATAGCGATTCAAATGCACCTTGAACCCCTGATCATTCGCTTCGATCAGTTCAGCAATCCGTGAATCGCCATCAAGCAACCAATCATCCGGATCATTCTGCGCCAACGCCCAGCGCATGATCTCCAGGCTCTCATCAATCACCCGCCCACCCGCATCCAGCACCGGCACCGTACCCTTGGGCGAGATCGCCAGCATCTCCGCCGGTTTCGCCTTGAGGCTGACCTCAACGATGTCCACCGGTACACCCGAGTAACGCAGCGCCATCCGCGCCCGCATCGCGTACGGGCAACGGCGGAAGGAATACAGCGTGTTCATTTCACCTCCAGCGTGCTCAAACCATTGCCTTGGCGCTGCACCTGAATCTGCACCGGAATCCGCTCGTGCATTTCCTGCACATGGGAAATCACCGCGACCTTGCGCCCCTGCGCCTGCAAACCATCGAGCGCATCCATCGCCAGTTGCAGCGACTCCGGATCGAGGCTGCCAAAACCTTCATCGATAAACAGCGATTCGATCTTCAGCGTACTCGAGGCCATCGATGCCAGGCCCAACGCCAGCGCCAACGACACGAGGAAAGTTTCGCCGCCGGACAACGAATGCACCGAGCGCAGTTCATCGCCCATTTCGGTGTCCATCACCAGCAGGCCGAGCATGCTGCCGCCGCGTTTCAAGCGATAGCGTTTGACCAGTTGGCGCAGTTGCACGTTAGCGTGATGCACCAGCAGGTCGAGGTTGTAGGCCTGGGCAATCTTGCGGAAGGTGTCGCCTGTGGCCGAGCCGATCAAGGCACTCAGTCGCGCCCAGCGCTGATATTCGGCGTAGGCATCGGCGATCTGCTGGGCCAGCGCCTGATTGGCGTTCTGCCGGCGCTGATCTTCAGCCTGTTCGGCACGCAGTTCGGCGCATTGCTGCTCGCTGACATTGAACTGATTCTGCAAATCGCTCAGAGCGGTGGTGAGTTGCTCGGCATCAAGATTGCCGTTGTGTTGCGACTGATGATCGAGCAACAACCGATCACGCTCCTGCAGCAAGACCCTGGCTTGTTCGATGGCTTTTTCATTGAGCTGCAAGCGCTGGCGCAATTGCGCGACTTGCTCATCATCGACCCGCAACAAGTCTTCGAGGCCGCCGTCATCCAGCTCGGGATGACGAGCGCGCCAGTCGGCAATCTTGCTCGCCAGATCCTGATCCTCGCTTTGCAGCGCCTGCAAACTCTGTTGCTGCGCCTTGAGTTCAGCGGCGATCTGCACAATCTGCGTGCGTACGTTTTGCAGGTCTTGAGCGGTGCCAGTTTCGGCAGAGCGCGCTTGCTCCACAGCCTGTTCCAGTTGCTGCTGCCACTGCTCGGCGCTGCCGTGTTCACCCAGCAACTGCGCAAGTTTGTCCTGGCAGAGTTGCTGCTGTTCGGCCAGCGCATTGAACTGTTGCTCAGCCGTTTGCGCTTGCTGGACGCGGGTCTGCTGGCGATCCTGCTCTTTCTCCAGCGTCTGCTGACGCTGTTGCTGCTCGGTGAGTTCTTCCTTCTGCTGGTCGACTTGCGCCAGACGCTCGGCGATCTGCCGGTCGAGCTGCATGAAGGTCGCCGCCGGTTCCTGGCGCAAGGCTTCAAGTGTATCGGCGGGGAGCAGAGTGGCGAACGCTGTCAGTTCCTCATCAAGGCGCTGACGGTCGCTGCCGAGTTCGCGCTGCTGATTGCTCAGGTGCTGCGCGGCTTGCTGATGCGCGGTTTCGGCCTGACGCAATTGCTGGGTCAGGCGCGCGGCATCCTGTTGCAGGGTGAGCAGGGCGCTCTGGCGTTGTTCGTCCTGAGTGATGCTCTGGTTCAGTTGCTCGTTTTGCCGGGCGAGCCAGGCAACGCGCTTGTCGGCGTCCTGATTGAACAACTGCGCGGACAGCGGATGCGCATCGAGGCTTGGCGCCAACGCTTGCTGCTGGTTCACCAGTTGTTCTTGCTGTTGCAGCAGCTCTTTCTGTTGCGCAATCACGCCACCGACTTCGGCGCGCAGTTCGATGAGCTTTTCCTTGAGCTGATCGACCACTTGCTGGGCGTTGGCCTGTTCGCTTTCATCATGGCGACCAAGACTTTGCAGCAGCGCTTCAGGCTGATGATACGGATGCTCGTTGCTGCCACAGACCGGGCACGGCTGATCGTCCTGCAACTGCGCGCGCAACTCTTCGACACTGGCACTGCGCGCCAGCCGCTGGCGTTCAAGCAGCTCGCGGGTGACGTTGAGGGTTTGTTCGGCGACGGTCAGTTCGGCTTTGCTTTTCACCCCGTCCTGAGTCAGGCGATCACGCTCCTGCTGGGCGTTGAGTTGACGCTGTTGCAACTCGGCGCTGCGCTTGTCGAGATCCTGCTGCGTGGCCCACAGGCGCGACAGGTCTTCGAAGGCGCGCAGTTGTTTGCGGTTGTCCTGCAGCAGCGTGCCGAGGATGCCGATTTGCTCGGCGACGGCATCGGGTTCGGCGCCGGCCTCTTTGAACAGCACTTCCAGTTGCTGCTTCTGCGTGGTCAGTTCTGCGGCGCTGCGCGTGGCATTTTCTTCGAGGCTCGCCAGTTCGGCTTGGCCCTTGTTCAAGCGGTTGCCGATCAGCATCAGCTGTTGCAGGCGATCGCGGTAGGCATTCCACGCGTCACTCAACGGCGCCAGATGAGCACTCTGCTCAAGCTCGGCGGCGATACGTTGCAGGCGTTCGCCGACCTGGGTCTGTTTTTCCAGCAAGGCTTGAATGGCGTTTTGGCCGTCAGTGCAAGCCTGCTGCGCACTGAGCCTGGCTTCGGCACTTTGCGCGACATCCTTGGCCAGACGGGCGAGGGTGCTTTGCTCATCAAAGGCCTGACGCAACAGCGGCGCGTTTTCACTCTGCCGTTGCTGCGCTTCGCTCAGGGCGACTTTCGCCGTTTCGAGGTTGTGCTCCAGTTGCGTTTGGCGCTCGGTCAGCTCGGTGTGTTGCTGCGAGTGCGCAGCAATCTGTGCGGCCAACGGCGTCAGCAGCGCATCGAGTTCGGTTTTACGCGCGAACTGGTGCCGCTGCGGGCCGAGCTGCTCCAGTCGCGTCAGTGTCACCCGCTCGCCGGCCAGACTTTCCGATTGCTGCTGGGCGCTGTGCAGTTGTTCTGCGGCGGCTTGCTGCGCGTCCTGCAATACACGCAAGTCCTTGAGCCAGCCGTGCTGCTGCTCAAGTTGTTTGAGCTGCGCCTGCTGCAACTTCAACTGCTGTTGCGCGGCGTTGAAGCGCTCGTCCAGCTCGGCCCGGGCTTCGGGCGCCAACGGGGTCACGCCGGTGGCCTGATCCTGCAACAGCTTGTGCGCTTCGCGGGCCTCTTTGGTCTTGTCGAAGGCGCGGCGGCCGAGGCGGGTATACAGCGCGGTGTCGGTGAGTTTTTCCAGCAGTTCGCTGCGGTCGTTGTCGTCCGCTTTGAGGAACGCACTGAACTCGCTCTGCGCCAGCAGCACGGCGCGGGTGAACTGTTCGAAGTTCAGGCCGAGTGCGGCTTCCAGTTGGGTTTTGTATTCGCCTTTCTGGCTGGCGAGCAGTTGATCCTGATCGATGTCGCGCAGACTCTGACGGCTGGCTTGCAGCTTGCCGCCGGCCTTCTCACGGGCGCGATTGGCCTCCCAGCGCGCACGGTAGCGCCGGCCATCGACACCGACGAAATCCACTTCGGCGTAGCCTTCACCGGTACCGCGACGCAGCAACGTGCGCGGGTCGCCGGTGGCGATTTCGCCGTCGGCATCGGGGACTTTGGCGTCGCGGCCAGTGTTGTTCAGGCGCGGCACGGCGCCGAAGAGCGCCAGGCACAAGGCGTCGAGCAAAGTACTTTTACCGGCGCCGGTCGGGCCGGTGATCGCGAACAAACCGGCACTGGCCAGCGGTTCAGCGGTGAAATCGATTTCGAAAGGGCCGGCCAGCGAGGCGAGGTTTTTCAAACGAATGGCGAGAATCTTCATGGCTGCTCGCCCTCCAGTTGTACGTCTTGCAGCAGTTCGGCGAAGTCCTTCAGCGTCTGTTCATCGACCTCGTTGCCGTAGTTGTCGAACCAGGCGCGGCTGAACAATTCCTGCGGGGTGAGTTGGTCGAGTTCGATCAGGGAGGTGCCATCTTCGACGCCGTCAGCGCCACGGTTGCCAGCGTATTCAGCGGCGATACGCACCAGGCGCACGGCTTTGCCTTGCAGGGCGCTTTCGACTTGATGGCGCAGATCCGGCTGTGGTTCATCGAGGGTTACGCGCACTTCTAGCCACGGCTGCCGCTGGGTTTCGGCGAGCAGGTCGATGTTCGGCAGATCCGCCAGTTGCAGCAGAATATCGGCCAGCGGTGCCGGGCCGATGCGCTGCAGGTTGACCGAGCGCGGGATCAGTTTCGGCTCGACGCTGACCAGGGTTTCGCCGTCGAGGGTGATGTCGAGTATCTGGTGCTGATAGCTGATTTCCGAAAACGACAACGGGATCGGCGAGCCGCTGTAACGAATGCGTTCTTCACCATTGACCTTCTGCGGCTTGTGCAGGTGGCCGAGGGCAACGTAGCTGATGCTCGGCCCGAACAGGCTGGCGGGCAGGGCTTCGGCGTTGCCGATGATCAGGCTGCGTTCGGAGTCTTCCGACACCGAACCGCCAGCCATGTGCGCGTGGCTGATGGCGATCAGCGCCTGACCGGGTTGGCGCTTGGCGTTGGCGGCTTCGATCAGCCATTCATGCACCTGACCGATGCCACGCAAATAGTTGTCGCCCAGATGCGCGCCGGTCACCTCCGCCGGGCGCAGAAACGGCAGCGCCAGGCACCACGCGGCGACTTCGCCGGTTTTATCCGGCAACGGCAGCAGCAGGCGTTCGGCATCCAGTTGCCCGTCATCCAGCCACAACACCCGACCCAGCGCATGCGTGCGCAAACGCCTCATCAACGGCGCGGGCAGTTCGATCCGCGAGCCGGAATCGTGGTTGCCGGCAATCATCACGATGGTCAGCAACGGCTGCTGCTCGTGGGCGCTGACGATGAAATCGTAGAGGCGTTCCTGGGCTTTGACCGGCGGATTGACCGTGTCAAAGATATCCCCGGCAATCAGCAGCACATCCGGCTGCGCCAGTTGCAGTTGGCGCAGCAGCCATTCGAGAAAACAGGCGTGCTCGAAATCGCGCTCCTGGCCGTGCAGGTTTTGCCCAAGGTGCCAGTCGGAGGTGTGAAACAGACGCAAGGTGGACTCCGCAACAATTAAAGAGGTGATGGCCGCGAGGAAATGAAGGGCGGCGAAAGAGGGGAGAGTTTACAGATTATTGCGGCGCGAGGGCTTGTTGTGCAGGCCAACGACTATTCAGCAAGGCCCGGTTTGACTCATACCGCTCATCGGGATCGACTCTTCAAGTGATTCAAAAATTGACGCCAAAATAGTGGCCATCTAATATCGCGCCTCTATTTTGATATCAATGCGCTACTACCGGTTGCAATAGGCCGTTTCACCTGCTCCGAGATCGACTTCGTCATTACGTCATCTCCCTATTCCCGTTATTTGCTCTGATCGCATCCATGTGGGTGCCATCAGCCGGTAGTGCGCCTGCCGTCAATCCAACTATTACTGCCCGTTGTAAAGAGATCTTCAACATGGACGTTCGCCAGTACGCCTTTCTCGCTCGTCAGCCTGCTGCTGCCGTGAAAACCCGCGAGTCTTTCCTCGGCATGCCCAAGCGCGGCCTGGCGTTTCTGCTGGCGAACGTCATGTTCTGGCAACCGATGTGGGCGCAGGCCGACGGTATTGTGGTGGCCAACCCCAATACCTCGCTGGATCGCGCCGGCAACGGCGTGCCGATCATCAATATCGCCACGCCCAATGCCAGCGGCCTGTCGCACAACCAGTTCTACGACTACAACGTCGGTGCGCAGGGGCTGATCCTCAACAACGGCTCGACGCAGAACAATCTCACCCAGCTGGGCGGGCACATCATCGACAACCCGAACCTGAAAAACAGCGGTTCGGCGCAGGCGATTCTCAACGAAGTCATCAGCGGCAACCCGAGCCAGCTGCGCGGCTACACCGAAGTGGCGGGGCAGTCGGCGCGGGTCATCGTTGCCAACCCTTATGGCATTACCTGCAACGGTTGCGGCTTTATCAACTCGCCGCGCGTCACGTTGACCACCGGCAAACCGGTGCTCGACAACGGTCGGCTAGACCGTTTTCAGGTTGATCAGGGTTCGGTGGCCATCGAAGGCGCGGGCCTTAACGCGACCAATGTCGACCGCTTCGAAATCATCACCCGCAGCGCAAAGATCAACGCGCAACTTCAGGCGCAGAACCTGACCATCGTTGCCGGTCGCAATGACGTCAACGCACAAACCCTCGATGCCACGGCCCGCGCCGATGACGGCAGCAGCAAACCGCAACTGGCCATCGATTCCTCGGCGCTGGGCGGCATGTACGCTGGCGCGATCAAACTGGTTGGCACCGAGGCCGGGGTCGGGGTGAAACTCGACGGCAAGCTGATTGCCAGCGGCGGTGATATTCAACTGGATGCCAACGGCCAGTTGAGTCTGGTCGACACCTCGGCCACCGGCGCAGTCAACGTCAAGGCCGCGAGCCTTGATGCACGCGGCCCGGTCTACGCCGGCACCGCGCTCAACGTACAAACCCAGGGCAACCTGACCAACCGCCAGACCCTCGCGGCTCGCGACAGCATCAGCCTCAGCGCGGGCGGCCAACTGACCAACGCCGGCGCCATCGATGCCGGCGTCAATACCGACGGCAGCCGCAATGCCAACGGCGATCTGAGTATCACCGCGCAGAACCTCGACAACACCGGCAAAAGCCTCACCGCCAGCCGCAGTCTGACGGTCAACACCGCGCAAACCCTGAACAACCAGGGCGGCACGCTCAGCGGGCAAACCGCGGCCATTACTGCCGGCACACTGGACAACCGCAACGCCGGCAAAGTGCAGAGCAACACCACCCTGAACCTAAACGCCGCGCAGGTGCTCAACAGCCAAGGCGTGATCAACAGCAACGCCATTCTTGCCGCCAACATCGGCCAGTTGATCAACAGCAACGGCGAACTCAGCAGCCAGACCGACGCGGTTCTCAACGTCACCTCGCTGGACAACGTTGCCGGCCTGATGAGCGCCGGCCGTCTGCTCGACATCAGCGCCCTCGGCGCGATCAACAACCGCACCGGCAAGATCGGCGCCAAACAGACCCTCACGCTAAAAGCCCAACAACTCGACAATAGCCAGCAAGGCCAGTTGACCAGCGAAGGCACACTGACCACGCGGATCCGCGAGCAACTGAACAACCAGAACAAGGGCCTGATCCAGGCCAACGGCGCCATGGACGTGCAGGCCACGCGCCTGGATAACCGTGCCGGCAAGATTTCCAGCCTCAACACCCTGACCGTCAGCAGCGCCAACACCGACAACCGCGGCGGGACGATTCGCGCCGATCAGGCTGCCAAACTGCTGATCGACAACCTGGACAACCGCGACAAGGGCCGCCTCGAAAGCAAAACCGCGCTGACCTTCGACGGCAACACGCTGGATAACAGCAATGGCGGCCTGCTCACCGCAACCGGTCTGTTGAGCCTCAAAGCCAAAGCCGTGACCAACGACGGTGGACGGATTTCCACCAAGGGCGATATCGACGCCAACATCGACAGCCTCAATCAAGAACACGGTGAACTGGTCGCCGAAGGCAACCTGTTGCTGACCGGCAAAACCCTCAACAACCATCAGGACAGTCTGGTTGGTTCGCTCAAGACTTTGACCGTCAATGTCGAGCAGATCGACAACCGTGCCAGCACACTCTCCAGCCAGCTGGACCTGCACATCAACGGCGCACGGCTGGACAACAGCGATGGCGGCAAGGTGCTGTCCGACACCACGCTGGCGCTGAAGGTCGCGCAGATCATCAATGCCAGCAACGGCCTGATTTTCAGCAAAGGCGCGAGCACCCTCAGCGGCATCGGCCTGAGCAACGTTGGCGGGCGCATCGTCAGCCAGAACACTTTCGGGCTGACCTTTGACGAGACCATGGACAACCAGCAAGGTCTGATCAGCAGCGAAGGGCAGATGACCCTCAGCGCCGGCAGCCTCGACAACCGTCTGGGCAAACTGTCGAGCCTTGAAGCGATGGCGCTGACCGCCAGCGGTTCCGTGCTGAGTCAGGGCGGCCTGATCGTTTCGCAGAAAGGCCTGACCTTTAAAAGTGGCAGTCTGGATAACAGCGACAACGGCATCATCAGCGCCAAGGCTGATTCGACCCTGACTACCGGTGAGTTGAAGAACCGACAGGGCGGCAGTATCGCCACCGATGGCTCACTATTATTGACCGCCGCGCACCTGGACAACTCCGGCGGCAGCCTCGGCAGTCAGCAGAAACTCGAGGCGTCGCTGACCTCGCTGGAGCAGGATGGCGGTGAGCTGTTCAGCAACGGCGACCTGACCCTGGACATGAACAACGGTCTGCTCAATAACCAGCGCGGCAATATCCATACGCCGGGCCAGTTGCTGCTGAAAAACCTCAAGGACGTCAACAACAGCGCCGGCGAAATCTCCGCCGCCAAGGCCTGGAGCGTCAACGCACAAAGCCTGAACAACGACGGCGGCAAACTGCTCAGCAACGAAAAGCTCACCCTGGTCATCGAGCGTGCGCTGAGCAACGTCAAAGGCCTGATCGCCTCCGCCAGCCTCGACAGTCGCAGCGACAGTTTGAACAACAACAGCGGTGACATTCGTGTGCGGGGCGATGTTGATTTCAGCGTGACTGGCATGTTCGATAACCAGAACGGCGTGGTCATCGCCGACAACGGCCTGACGATCACCGCCGCGAGTCTGGATAACCGTCAGGAAGGTCTGATCGGTTCGACTAATGCGCTGAAGCTCAACGTCGAGCGTGTCGACAACCGCAGCGGCGAGCTGTCGAGCAAGAGCGATGTCAGCCTGATCGGCGCCTGGCTCGATAACAGCGACAGCGGTTACATGCTCGCGGGAGGCAATCTGGCGCTGACCGTCAACGACGTCATCAACCGCAATAAAGGCCTGCTGTCCGGTGATACCGGGCTGACGCTGAGCGGCAAGACGCTGGAAAACAGTGGTCGCCTGACCAGCCAGAAAGACCTCGCGATCAATCTCTCCGGGGATCTGAACAACGCACAGGGCAGCCTCGTCAACGAAGGCGCCCTGGCGATCAACGCCGCTAGCCTCAACAACGACGCCGGCACGGTCTCCAGCGCCAAAGCGCTGACCGTCGACACGCGTGGCGCCATCAGCAACCAGGGCGGCAGCCTGCTGACCGATGGCGATCTCACCCTCAACAGCAGCGCGCTGGATAACCAGAAAAAAGGTGTGATCAGCAGCAAGGCCAATCTGAACATCAGCACGGGTGCCCTCAACAACAGTCAGGCGAGCATTTACGCTGACGACCACGTCGAGATCAGTGCCGGTCAGGTGACCAACAGCGGTGGCAGTCTGGGCGCGGGCAAGACGCTTGACGCCAATGTCCAGGGCCTCGATCAGCAGGGCGGAAAACTGTTCAGCGGCGGGACTGTCAGCGTCGATCTGAACGGTGGCGCGCTGAACAATCAGGGCGGTGTGATCAACGCACCGGACCAGTTACTACTGAAAAACCTCACCGAGGTGAACAACCGTGGCGGCGAGATTTCCAGCGACCAGGCTTTTGAACTGATCGCCAAGTCGCTGGACAACAGCGGCGGGCAACTGCTGAGCAACCAGAAACTCACCCTGACCCTCGACAATGCACTGACCTCGATCAAAGGCACGATTGCCGCCGCTGCATTGCAGGTTCGCGCGGAAAGTCTGGATAACAGCGACGGCGGTGTGTTGCTCAGTGACAGCGACATCGAGGTCAGCGTCGATGGCCTGCTGAACAACCAGAACAAGGGCAGCATTCGCGCCGCACAACAACTGACCCTGAACAGCACCGGCCTGAACAATCAGGGCGGCACGCTGGTCGGTGTCTCAGGCCTGAATATGGATCTGGGCGCTAGCGCGCAGGATCTGAATAACCAGGACGGTGTGATCAGCAGCAAAGGCGGGTTGAGCATTGCCCATCTGCGCGACCTGAATAACCAGAACGGCGTGATCAACAGCAAAGGCGTGCTGAGCATCGCCACCCTGCGTGACCTGAATAACCAGCAGGGCGAAATCTCCAGCGTCAACAGCTTCAGCCTCACCGGCAACCGTTTCGATAACCGCGGCGGCAACCTGATCAGCAACGATCAACTGACCGTGACGGCGGTCGATCTGAACAACCAGAACGGTCTGGTTTCCGGCTGGAAAGGCGCAAGCCTCAGCGGCGGCACCCTCGACAACAGCCTGGAAGGCGCGATCTCCAGCCAGCTCGGCAACGTCAACATCGACCTCAGCGGCGCCTTGCTCAATCACAGCAAGGGCGGCATCGGCGGCCTCGGCGAAGTAACCATCAAGGCTGCCAGTCTCGACAACACCGCCGGCACGCTCAGCAGTGACGGCAAACAAACCCTGACCATGGCCGGAGGCGCGATCAGCAACGCTTCGGGTGGCCTGATCAAAAGCGGCGACACCCTCGATATCCGCGCGGCCAGCCTGAACAACACCGCCGGCAACGTCATGGCGAAAAAAGCTCTGACCTTCACCGGCGGACCGCTGAACAATACGAAGGGCAGTCTGGTCGGTGACGACAGCGTCACCCTCGATCTGCTCGGCGCCCTGACCAACGTCAATGGCGCACTCGGCAGCGGTGCTGCGCTGCTGATCAAACGCGCTGCCAGCGTCGACAACCAGGGCGGCCAGTTGATCAGCCAGACCCTGCTGAGCCTGCTCACCAGCGGCGACCTGAACAACAGCCAGCGCGGCACCGTCTCGGCCAACGGCCAACTGGACCTCACCGCCGGCGGCACGTTGCGCAACGACGCCGACGGCCTGCTGTCCAGCCGCGATGCCGGCGTGACTCTTACCGCCGCCGCGATGAACAACTCCAAAGGCGCGGTGCAAAGCATGACCGCGCTGACCGTGAACACCGGCAACGGCGCGATCGACAACCAGGGCGGCAAAATCATCGCCCAGAACGGCGACCTGACCCTCAACGCTGCCAGCCTCGACAGCCGAGGCGGTGTGCTCTCAAGCCTTAACGGTTTGCTGCAAACCCGTCTGAGCGGCGTGTTGCGCAACGGCCAGGGCGGCAAGGTCGAAGGCAGTCGCCTCGACCTGCAAGCGCTCGGCGGTATCTACAGCGACGGCGGACGAATCGCCGCCAACACCGGCAACATCCTGCTCAACGCCGGCGGCAACACCCTCGATAACAGCGGCGGCGGGATCTATGCCAAAGGCGTGGTGAAAACCATCGCCGGCCTGATGAGCAACAACAACGGCCAGATCAGCGGCAGCAGCATCCAGCTGGGTGCCGACGGCAACTTGAGCAACCGCAGTGGCTTGATCGAAAGCGCCAGCACACTGGCGATTCGCGCCGCCAATCTCGACAACCAGGGCGGCAAACTGCGCGCGCTCGGCACCAGCGGCAAAACCGATTTCCAGATCGGCAGCCTGTTCGACAACCGCAACGGTCTGGTGGAAACCGCCAACACCGATTTCACCCTTGCAGCCCCGAGCTTTCTCAATGCCGGTGGTTCAGTAACGCATGTCGGTCTGGGTGAATTCGGCATCTCCACCGCCAACGTGATGAACGCCGGCGGCTCGCTGGTGACCCGTGGCGGCCTGACGCTGAACGCGGACAGCTGGACCAACAGCAGCGTGATTCAGGCCGGGCGGTTGACGGTGAATGTCGGCAATTTTGTGCAGACTGCGAGTGGGCAGTTGCTGGCTTCCAATCAACTGGTGGGGCGTGGTGGTAACTGGACGAATGAAGGCTTGATTGCCAGCGATGGCAACATGGATATCCAGCTCTCCGGCAACTATGGCGGCAACGGTCGGGTGAGCAGCGTCGGCGATCTGGGGCTTACTGCTTCGCGCATTGACTTGAGCAATGTGGCGAGCATCACCGGAGCTTCCACCGCCACGATTACCAGCCGTGGCAACCTGACCAATCTGGGCCGACTCACCTCGGTCGACAGTCTGACCGTCAACGCCGCGTCGTTGGTCAACAACGGTACCTTGGGCAGCGCCGGCAATCTGCGGATCAACAGTGATTCGTTGCTCAACCAGAACGGGCTGATCTTCAGCGGCCGCGACATGAACCTGCGCGTGGGTTCGCTCACCAACCGTTATGCCGATATTTACGGCATGGGCAACATCAGCATTGCCCGCGATGACAGCAATGGATGGAGTTCATCGATCAATAACATTTCGGCGACCATCGAAAGCGTTGGTGATCTGAGTCTGGCGGCTGATCACATCGAGAACCGCAAGGATGTGTTTGAAGTAACCGGCGGGGCACTTATCTCCGGAGCCATCGGAGTTCGATGCGAAACCTGTACCGATTTCCGTAACATTTTTTACGAAACCCGCCTGCCAAGCCACATGGTGTGGGTCGAAAAATATCAGGCAACCGTCGTTCAGGATTCGGCGTCAGGCACATTGACCGCAGGTCGTAACCTGACCGGTATCGGGCGGGAGTTCATCAATAACGCCTCGGTGGTCAGTGCCGGGCGCGATATGACACTTAACGTTCAGGACTTCTCGAATAAGGGCGCCAGTGTCGGCGAATACATGGTCACTCGCTGGTTCGCTGCGCCAGGGCGTTTCGATGTGCCTTTCTGGAGGTCTGTCCTCAATTACAACGCTGCCAATGATCCGGATTACGATTCCGGCAAGACGGGGGTTTCCGACGGGAAAATCAAGATGATTCCCAACCTCCATACCTGGAACAAGGACAACGTCGAAACGTTGACCACGGTGGGAGGCCGTCACTCTGGGGGTGAAGCGGCAAATTTCTTCCTGTTCGGTTCGATCCTTCTCGATTACGACGGTAAGTTGTCTTTTCCCGCGCCGAGCTATAGCAGTGGGGTGCGCGTAGAAGCTCCTGACGTTGTCAAGAACGCGGCTTTTACCCAAAACACCATCACCGAAAGTAGCCCGACAGCCAATGCCAACGCTGTAGTTCAAGCAGGCGGCACCGTTTACATAAACGCCACGAACAAACTCGACAATGGCGTGGTTCGCAACGGCAATGCATCGGCCGCCGGCGCATCGCGTCTGGGTTCCACCCAACTGGCCGGCCAGGTCAAGCCGACCGTCATCCGCATCAACTCACAGCTACCGCCAGACCTCGCCCAACAACAGGTCAACCCGCTGGCCTTGCCGGGCTTCACCCTGCCAACCGGCGATAACGGTCTGTTCCGACTCAGCCGCAAGGACGGCAGCGAACAATCGATCTCGCCGATCAAAGACTGGACGATCGGCTCGATCACGGCTGCATCCTCTGGACATACCACCGGAATGCCGGTCAGACATGCGACCGATTTCCAGATCGACAAAGACGCTCCGGTCTCGATGAAAAAACGCGATCTGGCGTTGAGTGATGCCGCTTCGCTGAATCTCAACGACAGAACGGCTCAGTTCAACGTGGGTGCAACTGCGGCTGACGGTCCAGTCGGGGTGCTGGTGCCCGGCCGTGGCAGCCCTACCTTTGACGTACCGCGCGTACAAGGCTTGCCCGACACCAGCGTGCGCTCCAACCCGCACAAATACCTGATCGAAACCAACCCGGTACTGACCAACCTCAAGCAGTTCATGAGCTCGGACTATCTGCTGGGCAAGCTCGGCTACGATCCCGACACCAGCGCCAAACGTCTGGGCGATGGTCTGTTCGAGCAGCGCATGGTCCAGCAGGCCGTGGTTGCCCGCACCGGCCAACGCTTCATCGATGGCCAGACCTCTGACGAAGGCATGTTCAAGTACCTGATGAACAACGCCATCGCCAGCAAGGATCAGCTCAACCTGTCGGTGGGCGTCACCCTGACCGCGCAACAAGTGGCGGCACTGACCCACGACATCGTCTGGCTCGAAGAGCACGAAGTGAATGGTGAAAAAGTGCTGGTGCCGGTGCTGTATCTGGCCCAGGCGAATAACCGACTGGCGCCGAACGGGGCGTTGATTCAGGGCGGCGACGTCACTCTGATCGCTGGCGTCAACCTCGATAACGCCGGCACGTTGCGCGCCTCCAACAACCTGTCGGCCGAAGCCGGTAACAACCTCACCAACACCGGACTGATCGAAGCTGGCGAACGCCTCACGCTCAAGGCCGGCAACGACATCATCAACAAGTCCGGCGGCATCATCTCCGGCAAGGACGTCAGCCTGACGGCCACCAACGGCAGTGTGATCAACCAGCGTGATGTGACCAGTGTCGATGTCAGCCGCGGTGGCAGTGTGTACCACCGTGACTATCTGGATAACGCTGCGCGGATCGAAGCGGCCAATGATCTTACGATCAAGGCTGGGCAGGATATCAACAACATCGGCGGGGTGCTGAAAAGCGGCCAAGACATGAAGCTGGATGCTGATCGCGATGTGAACATCACCTCGGTTCAGGTTCGCAGCACTGATGCACGGGGCGGCAGTTACCTCAATCAGACGATTACGCAGCACGGCGCTGAAGTGACGTCCGGGCGGGATCTGTCGATCAGTGCTGATCGTGACGTGGCGATTGTGGCCAGTCGGCTGGATGCCAAGCGCGATGTCAACCTGAATGCGGGCAACGATTTGCTGGTGACTTCCGCGGCGAATGAAAGCGAGTATGTAGCGCGCAGCAAACGCACGCAGGTCGAATCCCTCAATGTTTCCCAGCAATCGAGCGTTATCAGCTCGGGCCGTGACATTGCTGCCAGCGCCGGCAAAGACCTGAACCTGATTGCCAGTCGCATCAGCGCCAGCAACGAGGCGTACTTGTTCGCTGGTGATGACGTCAATATCGCGACGGCAGAAGACGTCGATTACGACTACTACTCGAAAACCAAAAAGGGCTCCTTCGGCAAGAAGAAGTCGACGATGAGTGAAAGCGAGACGGTCTTGTCCGTCAGTTCGACAGTCGAGGCGGGTACCAAGCTGGTGGTGTCAGCAGGTCAGGACATTAATCTGACCGGAGCCAAGCTCAACAGTGATGGGACTTTGCTTGCTACCGCGGGGCGCGACATCAACTTGTTGGCTGCTGAAGATTCTTACAGCCAAGCCAACGCGTCATCGAAGAAAAGCTGGAACAAGAGCAAGTCCAGCAGCAGTGAGCAGACGCAGACACGTCTGAACAGCACCGAACTCAGCGCCAAGGATATCGAGCTCAAATCGAGTCACGACATCACTTTGCAAGCGGCTGCCCTGCGCGCGGAAAACGAAGTGAAGCTGACAGCGGCCAATGATGTTCTGATCGGCACCGCTGAAGAAACCCAGACATCCAGTCAGTCCAAGAGCTCCAGCAAGACCGGGATGACAGTTACCGGCTGGCTCTCCAATACGCAGAAAACCCAGCAATCACAGCAATCATCCACACAGAGCATCGGCAGCGATATCAGCGCTGGCAGCATTCAGATCAACAGTGGCCGCGATTCTGTTGTTGAAGGCAGCACGCTGGTGGCCGACAAGAATATTGGCATCAATGCCGGGCGAAATCTGGAAATCACCAGTGCAGAGAACTCGGCGTCGTCCAGCTCGAAATCCGGCAGTAAAAAAGTCGGCGAGGTGGGCTCCTGGTGGCAAGGCGCGACCGGGATCGTCAAAACCAAAGAAACCGATGACAGCACTTCAACGCGCCAGTCGGGCAGTCAAATCGCCTCCCTCGGCGGCAATATTTCCCTGACCGCCGGGGATCATTACAGCCAGAGCGCGAGCCAGTTGGTCACCCCTCAGGGTGACATCAGCATCAAAGCCAAGCATGTCGATATCGAGGCCGGATTCGACACGCTCAACACCAATAAAACCGCGAGCACCAGCCGCACGGCAATCGGCGGCACCGTCAGCATTCCGCTGGTCGATGCCCTGCGTGGCATTCAGCAAATGGGCGAAGCGGCGCAGAAAACCAGCGATGATCGAATGGTCGCACTGGCAGCGGTGAACGCCGCCATGAGTGCCAATCAGGCGCTGGATGCCGGACAGGCGATGATGCAGAACCCGGTGGGCGGGGTGAAGGTCAGTGTCAATCTGAGCAACAGCCAGAGCAAAATGAACAGCAGCCAGAGCGGCCGCAATGTGGTTGCCAGCGATGTTGTCGCGGGTGGCAACGTCAACATCGTTGCAACGGGAGCCGGTGCTGACAGTGACATCAATGTCGTAGGCAGCCGAATCGAAGGCGGCGGCGATGTCAGCCTGAAAGCTGACGGCGAAATCAATCTGTTGTCCGCACAAAACACCGCACATCAACAAAGCGCCAACAGCAACAGCGGCTGGAGCGCAGGCATCGGTTTTGGCTTCGGTGAAAGCAACGGCTTCACCTTCGAACTCGCCGCCAACGTGGGACGGGGCAATAGCGATGGCGATGACGTCACTCACACCAACACCTCGATCAAGTCCGGTCATACGCTCAACCTGGAGAGCGGTGGCGACACCAACATCAAAGGCGCTGTCGCCACCGGTGAAACGGTCAAGGTAAAAGTCGGCGGTGACCTCAATGTCGAGAGTCAGCAGGACACCAGCACCTATACCTCCAAACAGATGAGTGCGAACGTCGGCCTGAGTGTCTGCATACCGCCGTTCTGCTACGGCACCAGCAGCGTCAGCGGCGGTATTGCTGCGCAGCACATGCAAAGCGAGTACGCCAGTGTTTCCGAGCAATCGGGCATCAAGGCTGGCGACGGCGGCTTCCAGGTTGAGGTCAAGGGCAATACCGATCTGGTCGGGGCGGTGATCGCCAGCACCGACAAAGCGGTTGCTGACGGTAAGAACACTCTGAGCACCGGCACGCTGACGAGTTCCGATATCAAGAACAAGGCCGAGTACGACGCCAGTAGCATCAATCTCAGCGGCGGCTACGGCTTCAATGTGAAGGGCGGCGGCAATGCCAGTGGTACCCCGACCCGAGGCGGGCCGGTCGTAAGCACCAAGGAAGGTGCGAACGCCAATACACCGATCGTCCTGTTTGCCAGCGGTGATTCAAGCAGCACCACGCACAGCGGGATCAGCGGTGCTGCAGTCACCATCACCAACGGTGCCAAACAACAGGAATTAACCGGCAAAACAGCTGAGCAAACCATAGCCGCGATCAATACGGATGTGTCCAGCGACCGTGACGGCAGCAACAAGCTCAAGCCGATTTTCGACGCCCAGGAAATTGGCGTGGATTTCGAAATCGTCGGCAAGTTTGTGCAGAATGTTTCGCAGTTTATCGAAAACCGTGCAAACGAAGCTGATAGCAAGAAGAAGGAGGCTGAAAGAGAGTACCTCGCAGCACATGACGACAGCCTTTCGCAGGAAAAAAAGGATGCCCATCATGAAAAATATGTAGAGCTCACTCAGCAAATCAAGGACATCAACAAGAACTGGGGGCCGGGAGGCACTTATCGGCAGATCACTACGGCGTTGGTCGCCGGGATCACCGGTGGTGTTACTGGCACTAGCGCTCAGTTTGCGCAGAACATGGTGGTCAATTACGTCCAGCAGCAGGGATCGGATTACATCGGGAAGCTGGTCTTGAAAGGGCTGAAGGAAGGTAGCCCGGTACACGCTGGCTTGCATGCGATCCTTGGCTGCGCGGGCGCTGCTGCCAGTAGCCAAAGCTGTTCGGCGGGTGCGTTGGGTGGAGCGGCAGCCAGTGTGCTGACAGCACTGTTTGCGGACCCTGATCCAAACGAAACAGCTGCGGATCGCGAAACCAAGCGCAACCTCATCACCAGCCTGGTGACCGCTATTGCTGCGGCTAGCGATCCAAGCGGTGCAGCGACGGCCAACAACGCCGCAATTGCGAACGTTGATAACAACTGGTTGGCGACGCAGCAGAAGGTCCAGAGGGATAAAGAAATCGATGCTGCACCGACTCTACTTGAAAAAGCGAAGGTGTGGCGAAAATGGGCAATCATCAGCAATACTCAAGACACGGCCACGGGTATTGGAATAATCGTTGGTTTGCAGGAAGGTGGCTGGAAGGATATTGGTGGGCTCGCGGACTTTATGGCAAGCCCACTAGAAAGTCTCAGCGGTTTACGCCAGATAGTTCTAAGCGAAGAGTTACGTTCCAAACTCGATGATGCCGCGGTAAATAGTCTGCTGGCATCAATTGATAGAATGACGTACGCATTAGAGTACGGTGGTACCGATCAGGCATTGCAGCTCGGGCGTGACATGGGTTTGCTTTTGCAAACGGTGGGTGGGTTGGTAACCGATATAGGTGGATTGGCCAAAGGCGCGTCTACATTAGGAAAAGTTGGCGTAGAAATTACTAGCAAAGCTTTAGGGCAGTTTGCAGGTAAAGACGCAGCGAAGGTAAGTGAAACTATTGCCAAATTGGAGGTTTCCAGCGCTGACAATATAGCGGACGTTATTACAACAAAAAATTTGCCCAATAAGTCTATTGAAAATGTTCGCGCTATCAGTGCCAATGAGGCGAATGCGCCGTTTGTTGAACGAGGGTGGAGCCCACCGTATGATACGGGATCGCAGGTGAGAACTTTTACAACAGCTACGGAAATAAAGTTCGCAAGGGTTTCTACAGTCGATAACCCTCAAGGAGCATTTTTAGTGAGGGCCGACGAAATTGCAGGTATGACACCCGAACAGATTCAACAGCATTTGGCATTGCCGAAAGTCCCAACGCAGGTTGCGGAAGTCTCTGTTCCTCCGGGTACTAACATGCAAGTAGGGCGTGTGGCGGCTCAGCCGCAATTTGGAGCAAGCAGTAAAGGTGGAGTTCAGTATCAGTTATTGAGTAAGATACCAGATGAAAGTTTTGGATTTCCAAGGAGCTTGCGATGAATAGAGTTATCGAGCTGAACTCAATTTCAAAAGTCATCCCCGTTTCGGACTTGCGAAGTGTTGTATTGCTTGATCGCCTGGGGCAGGAAGCGTTGTATGGTTTGATGGAGTGTGCGAGAAATGTTTTTTTGATTGATGACGCGGGAAGCGTAGTTTGGCAGGTGAGTTCTGATTTTGATTCTGATGGGGACCCATTTACCAATATTTTCGTGGAAGGAGGGCAGCTTAAAGCTTATAGATGGGATGGTGGTAGCTATAGTGTTGATGTCCAAACAGGCAGGGCAGTTCCGGATCAGCTATTGAAATGAGTGCCCTTGGACTTCATTTGTCCTGTCCTGTCGCGAGGACGAAGAGGTTAGAAAAGAATTCTACTATCTGCGGGTCAGGCTAATTCGGGGTGGTCTGGAGGATAATGGGACAGACCACGTTTAAATAAACGTGGTCTGTCTCGAGAGATCAAAGGTCTTTAATTTATGACAGTTGAGAATGAAGAAGGCCATCTCCTGACTGTTATTGCTGAAATTGGCGTCTTGGAGTGGCAAAAGTATCAACAGCGTTTTCCAAAAGTAAGGGTTGGGAATGAAATGCAGCGGGAGGATCATTCTGCGCTGCCACCCTTCATCGCTTTCAGATTTGAGTGTATTAGCACGGTTGATATCGACAAGTTGAAGGCCGCCGTGGAAGGCTACAAGGGGGGGTTATCATGGTCGCTTGTTGGCCGGTCACGCGAAGGGCTGCCGGGGATTAACTGGATGATTGCACCGTCAAGGTTGTGGGACGTGGGTGAATGTGCTTTGCAAGTAAACATGACGACAGCAGTCTATTTGTCCATTCATGAACCTCTGCTTGGTCCAGTGGCATACGAGGATTTAATTGGACTGACGGAACATGTTCGTTCTGTATTCGATCTCTGAGAGATAATAGGGCAGGCCTCGTTTAAATAAAACGTGGTCTGTCCCTGAGGGATCACTGACTGTTATTGCTGAAATTGGCGGCTTGGAGTGGCAAAAGGGGGAAATGGGGACAGACCACGTTTAGAAAGTGCTCCGAAAACGTTGTCAGTCCCCGTTTTACCAAAAATAGAATCAAGGAAGCACTTGAAGATCCTTCCAAAACAGTCGGCCTCACGAGAATAAAGTTCAAGCGTGAGGAGCCTGGATCTTCTCGGCCTGATTCGTTGCAAGTGTTTTACACGATTGATGGCAAGACCAAGTCTGTAGTGTTTGAAAACGAAGCCCGAAAAATACCGGAGATAATCGAGTGATTACAGATGATCTAGAAATCGTCAAAAAAATTTTTCAGATGGTCCACGAGGGTATTGTTCACGGATACGACGCCTTCCGTTACGAAATAGAGATGGGTGAAGGGTTCATGGAGGCCGAACTGACAGTCGAAAAAGACGGAGTTGAGGTAACGGACGCTGAAATCGATTTTGATGTCTCCGACGTGTATTTTTTGGCAAAAGATTTAAAGGCGAATGCCGTGCAGCGTGGCGAGCCCTGGAAGGCATTTGTTCTCTCCTATCGCGAAGGCGAACAAGTGAAAACGAAATTCGACTATTGATTCCGATTGTCTTCAGCCTTTTTTCCCTAAAGCAAAATCGAAAGATCGCAGCCTTCGGCAGCGCCTACACATACCCTCTGTAGGACCTGCCGCAGGCTGCGATCTTTTGCTTTTACTTCGGATAAAGCGGCGGCAACCCGCTATCACCCACCGGATCCTGAACCCGTTCCGCCGCCGGAATAGTCCGGATCGCCCGCCACAAATCCTCACCCTGCCAATGCTGCCCCGTCTCGCTGTACAGCGCACCATTCAACCCATCCAGCGCATCCGACAACGGCACAAACCGCGCCGCCATGTCCGCCAATGTCTCCGGCTGCTGACGCGCCCACGCATCCAGCGCCTGCCGCGTTGCCTGCGGATCATTGGCCTGACTCGCCCGTTTGATGTCATCCATCAACGTGCGCGGGCTCGGGCCGGTTTGTGCGGCACGATGCACCGCCGGTTGCCAGCGTGCGCGCCACCACAGGCCGAAGCCGAGGAGGGTGGTGCAGGCGAGGATCAGCGTGCTGAGTTTCCACCACCACAACACATCGTTATCGACGGCGCTCACTTGCAGATTGCCGGCCGGGGTGTCGACTTGCAGGCTCGGGTTGTTGGCCACTTGCAGCGTGCGCGCGGGCAGGCTGCTGTGTTCCAGATGGTCTTCGAAGGTGTTCCACCAAACCACGTCCACCGTCGGCAATTCGATGGCGCCGCTGCGGCTCGGCACCAAGGCTTCGCGTTCTTCACGGCTGCCGACAATGCCGCGGTCAGTGCTCTGGTTGCTCAGCACCGGTTGATCGGGGTAGCGGCGCAGGCCGTTGACGTCGGTGGCGGGCAGCGCTGGCAGTTGCGAGCTGGCGAGGCCTTCGACTTTCAGGGTCAGGCTGCGCGTCATCGAATCGCCGACCTGAGTGTGTTCCGGCTCCGGGTTCCAGCTTTCGCTGAGACTCAGGCTGCGCGCGGGCAGCCATGGCGCGTCGACCGGATAGGTCAGGGGTTTGGGTTTGACGGTCAGGGGTATTTCAGAAGAACTGACGCGCATCAGTTTGCCCGGCTTCGGCCCCTGCGCATTCGTGTCCTGAGACGGCTGCGTGTCGACCAGTGTCGCGCTGAAAGTCTGCGGAGTAATGGT
Source organism: Pseudomonas sp. P108 (assembly GCF_032613195.1). Taxonomy (NCBI): domain Bacteria; kingdom Pseudomonadati; phylum Pseudomonadota; class Gammaproteobacteria; order Pseudomonadales; family Pseudomonadaceae; genus Pseudomonas; species Pseudomonas sp. P108. The sequence goes on from NZ_CP126691.1 coordinate 2,821,800, forward strand.
CAGCAAACCGCTGTGCTGCGGGTAGATCGCGTAGCGCATTTCGATCACGCCATGACGGACACCGTTGAGGTCTTTCTCGTAGGTGCGTGTGTCACCGAGTTGCTCGATGCGCGCATCGGCGATTTGCAGCGGCGTCAGGCTGCTGTCGTCGTACAGCGACACTGAATGGTAGATGCGCAGGGTCAGGATCGCCTGTGCCTGCACATAGACGCTGGACTGGTCGAGGCTGGCCTCGATAAACACCGGATCAAGGCTGTTCTTGTTCTCGCGGGTATCGCTTTCGACCACTTGTACGGTGATCGGCTGGCTCTGCGCGTCGCCCAGTTGCAGCGGCGGGATCACCACGCTGCCGTTTTCTTTCGGTAGCAGGGTGATGATCCAGCGCGTGGTCGCGCGGTTGTCACCGTTGAGGGTGTTGAGCTGGTTGACCTGGCGCGTGCCGCGCACTTCGAACAACGCTTCGAGCGCGGTCAGGTCGGGTTTGCCGAACTGGGTGACATCGCTGGTTTCGAGGGTGAGTTCGACCGTCTCGCCGGAGTTCAGGCGACTGCGATCCACGCTGGCCGTCAGCTCGGCCGCCTGGGCGGTGGCCGTGCAGATCAGCAGGGGCAGCAAGAGAGCGGTGAAGCGGGTCATCGAGTGTTTTCCTGATCCTGATGTTGTTGCTGTTCGTACCAGAATTTGCGGCGCAGCAGCTCGCCCGGGTCGTCCGGGATCTTGCCCAGCCATTGTTCCAGCGCCTGACGCTGCTCGCCTTCGAGGTTGTCTTCACTCGGGCGCAGCGTCGGCACGGTGTCCGTTTGTTCTTCCTCGTCGCTGCCAGGAATTTCGTTGGGGCCTGGCTGCGGCGGCGTGGTCGGTGGCGGTTCGCTGGCCGATTCGCTCGGTTGCGCTTCGCTCTGGGTTTCACTTTTTACAGCCGGTGGCGGTGCGGTCGCGGGCGCTGGTTCGTCGCCGGGCAGACTTTGCTGCTCGCTTGGCTGGTTGTCCGGCTCGGCGGGCGGGGGGGCGTTTTTCTGCTTGAGCAGATTTTCCACCAGCGCCTTGTTGGTCTGCGCCGGACGCAAATCCGGTTGCTGTTCCAGTGCCTGCTCATAGGCGTCGATCGCCGCTTCCAGCTCACCGCTTTTCGCCAGCGCGTTGCCACGATTGTAGTGGGCGCGGGCATCGCTGCCTTCGGCGAAACGCTGAGCGGCGCCACTGTAGTCGCCGGCCTCGTACAACGCCACCCCTTGCCATTGGTGATCGTCAAAATGCTGCGCGGCTTCGGCCGGGCGCTTCTGTTTGAGCAGGTGCAGGCCCTGTTGGTCGGGACGCAGCCACAAATCCTCAAAGTCAAAAGCGTAGCTCGGCTGCGGCAAGCAAAACAGCAGCGGCAGGCAGAACAACCAGCCACGCCGCCCGGCGCAAGCGGCGAGCAACAACAGCGGCAACAGCAGCCAGTAACCCTGATCGGCCCAGGTATCGAGGCGCACGGTCTGGCCGTCGTCGCGCAGGCTGCGTGGGCCGTTGAGCAGGCCGAGCGCGCCGAGATCAGCCTCGTCGAGACGGGCAGGGTGGTATTCGCCGCCGACACTGTTGAGGAACGCACTCAAGGCCGGGCTGTCGAGCTGCGGCACGCGGATCGCGCCTTGTTCGTCCTTGAGGAAACTGCCGTCCTCTTGAGCGATTGGCGCACCTTCGGCAGTGCCGACGCCGAGCATCAACAATTGTGCCGACTGTCCGCTGAGTGCGCGGCGAATGCCTTGGCGTTCTTCTTCGTTCAATGACGAACCAATCAGCAGAATTCGTCCCTGACCGAGCGCGCCCTGTTTCAGCAGGGCCAGCGCTTTGCTCACGGCCAGATCGGCGCGATGACCGCTTTCCGGCATCAACGACGGTTTGAGCGCGTCGAGCAAATTGCGACTGGTCGCGAGGTCATCCGACAGCGGCACCAGCGTGTGCGCGCTGCCGGCGTAAACGACGATCGCGGTCTGCGCATCGCTGCGCGCCTGCAACAGATCAAAGAGCTTGCGCCGCGCCTGTTCCAGCCGCGTCGGTGGTGAGTCGGTGGCGAGCATTTCCGGGGTCAGCTCCAGCACCACCACCAAGGGATCGGCCGGTTTCTGGCTGGTCTGTTCGACGCGCTCCCAGCTTGGCCCGAGCAGCGCCAGAATGGTCAGCAACCACGCCACGCCGAGGGCAATCCACGGTAATTTGCTGTCGCGACCGTTCCCGCCGCTGAGCAGGGTTGCATGAAACGCCGGTGGCAAGATCATCTGCCAGCGCCCTGCACGTTTCTGCCGGTGCCAGAGTTGCCAGATCAGCCAGCCCAGCAGCGGTAGCAACAGCAACCACCACGGACGGAACCAGTGCGGCCAGAGCGCGATCATCGGCGCCTCCGCAAACGCAGGCGCTTGAGGCGCTCGCGCCAGTCGGGCAGCGGACTTTGCAGATACAGCTTTTTGGTAAACAGGCGTTGCAATGGGTTGTCCGGCCACAATTCACGGGTGACCTGCAACAGGCTCAACCATAGCGCCAGCGCCAATGGCCAGTGATACAAGGCTTGCGCCGGGCGCGCCTGGGTTGGTTGCTGGGTCACGGGTTCGAGCTGGTCGAGGGTGTCTTTGATCGCTTGCAACTCTTTGCCGTCGTGGGCGCGGAAATACTGGCCGCCGGTGACTTCGGCGATGGCTTTGAGCGCCGGCTCGTCGAGGTCCAGGCTCGGATTGACCCCGAGCAGGCCGGTCGAACCGCTGTCCTCAGGATTGGCGCCAATGCCGATCGGATAAATCTTCACACCTTCTCTGGCAGCCAGTTTTGCCGCCGTCAGTGGATCGATTTCGCCACCGTTGTTGGCGCCGTCAGTGACCAGAATCAGCACGCGACTTTGCGCCGGACGCAGGCGCAGGCGTTTCAGTGCCAGACCGATGGCATCGCCGATGGCGGTGTTCTTACCGGCAATGCCGATCCGCGCTTCGTCGAGCCAGACGCGCACGGTGTGGCGATCAAAGGTCAGCGGCGCTTGCAGATAGGCCTGACTGCCGAACAGGATCAGGCCGACACGGTCGCCATCGCGACTTTCAAGGAAGTCACCGAGCAGGTGCTGCACCAGCGTCAGGCGACTGACTTCTTCGTCCTGCCACTGCATATCCGGGAAATCCATCGAGCCGGACACATCCACCGCGACCAGCAAATCCCGTCCGCTGGCAGCGATCGGCAGTGGTTCGCCGAGCCATTGCGGACGGGCGGCGGCGCTCAGCAGCAACAGCCACAGCAACATGAATGGCGCCTGTTGACGCCACGCTGGCAGATTGGCGCGAGCGCGGCGGCGGGCGAGGCCTTCCAGATCAGCGAGGAAGCTCACTTTCAGGGCTGGCTCGCCACTGTCGGCCACCGGCAGCACGAGGCGCATCAGCCACGGCAGTGGCACCAGTACGAAGATCCACGGCCAGGCGAATTCAAACATGTTTGCGAATCCACGTGTCGACGGCCTGAGTCAGGCCGGCGATGGCTTTGTCGTCGAGTTTGCATTCTGGTTTGTACGCGCCTTCGACCAACACCATCCAGCGCGTCAGGCCGGCGGCCGGGCAACGGTTATCGAGAAAGGCCAGCCATTTACGCCCGTTGAGGGTGTGGCTCTGGCTGTAGGGGTAGTGGTTGCGGCACAGGCGTTTGAGCAGGCCGTTGAGTTGCTGCAGCCAGGCGCCGGCCGGGGCGCCGTCGTAGGGTTTGGGCATTTGTGCGAGTTCAGCGAGGGCGGCGATGCGCACCGGGTCGAGCGGCTGTTCAGCACGGACGATCGGGCGCTTCTTCAGCGGAATGAAACGGCGCAGGCGCCACACGGCAAAACCCAGCAGCGGCAACAGCAGAAGCAGCAGCCACCAACCCGGTGCCGGCGGCCAGAAGGCGATCGGTGGCGGCGAGATCAGTGGTTGCAGTTGTTCGAGGCCGTTCATCGACCTTTCCCCGGACGCTGCGGATTGAGGAATTCGCGCATCTGCTCGACCATTTCGCTTTGCGTGCTTAGCGGCATCAGCAATACCCGCAGCTTCTGCGCGAGCAATTCCCAGCGCGCGATGCGCGCTTCGGCCTGGGCGCGATAGGTCTGGCGCAGGTCGAAGTTCAACGTGTCGAGCTCCAGTTGTGCACCGCGTTGCGCGAACCGCAAAAGCCCGGCGGCGGGCAGGGCGTGATCGAGCGGATCGGACAACGGCAGCATCAACAGATCGCAATGCCGCGACAACAGACTCAGCTGCTGTTCGGCGCTGTCGGACAACGCACGCTCGTCGCAGATGACAATCACCAGACTGCCCGGGCGCAGCACTTCACGGGCACGGCGCAAGGCCACGCCGAAGGCATCGCGATCCGGCTCACGCTCGCTGTGCAGTGACTGGTTGACCTTGACCAAACGGTTGAGCAATTGCAGCAGGCTTTGTTTGCTGCGCCGTGGCTTGATTTCGTAGTGCTCGTTGTCGCCGAAGACCAGCCCGCCGACGCGGTCGTTATGGCCGAGCGCGGCCCAACCGATCAACGCCGCGACTTGTGCCGCGAGCACCGATTTGAACATCAGCCCGGAACCGAAAAACAGCCGCGTGCTTTGCTCGACCATAATGAAAATCGGCCGCTCGCGCTCTTCATGGAACAGTTTGGTGTGCGGCTCTTGCGTGCGTGCAGTGACGCGCCAGTCGATGGTGCGCACGTCGTCGCCGGCCTGATAGACCCGCACCTGATCGAAGTCGACGCCACGGCCACGGAATTTCGAGTGATGCAGGCCGATCAGCGGGCTGCGCTGGCTCGGCGTCGAAAACAGCTGCACCTCGCGCACACGGTGGCGCATCTCGATCAGCTCGGCGAGGCTGACGCGGATGCCCGGTTCGGACGGCAGGGGGGCGTTCATGGGGGTCAAGCGACGGCTACGACGTCGAGAATCCGCTGCACCACCCGATCCTGATCGATGCCGGCGGCTTCGGCTTCAAACGACAGAATGATGCGGTGACGCAACACATCGAACAGCACCGCTTGAATGTCTTCCGGGCTGACGAAATCGCGACCTGCCAGCCAGGCGTGGGCGCGGGCGCAACGGTCGAGGGCAATCGAGCCGCGCGGGCTGGCGCCGTAGGCGATCCACTCGGCCATTTCCGGGTCGAACTTGGCCGGGTTGCGCGTGGCCATGACCAGTTGCACGAGGTATTCCTCCACGGCGTCGGCCATGTACAGACCGAGGATTTCCTTGCGCGCGGCGAAAATCGCCTGCTGGCTCACACGGCGCTCGGGCTTGGTCTCACCGTTCAACGCTTCGCCACGGGCCTGCTGCAGAATGCGGCGTTCGACGGCAGCGTCCGGGAAACCGATTTTCACGTGCATCAGGAAACGGTCGAGCTGCGCTTCCGGCAGCGGGTAAGTGCCTTCCTGCTCGATCGGGTTCTGCGTGGCCATCACCAGAAACAGCGGCGACAACTCATAGGTGCTGCGGCCGACACTGACCTGACGCTCGGCCATGGCTTCGAGCAGCGCCGATTGCACCTTGGCCGGGGCGCGGTTGATTTCGTCGGCCAGCACCAGGTTGTGGAAGATCGGCCCTTGCTGGAACACGAAACTGCCGGTTTCCGGGCGGTAGATCTCGGTGCCGGTGATGTCGGCCGGCAGCAGGTCCGGGGTGAACTGGATGCGATGGAACTGGGCTTCGATGCCCTCGGCGAGTTCTTTGATCGCTTTGGTCTTGGCCAGACCCGGAGCGCCCTCGACCAGCATGTGGCCATCGGCGAGCAGGGCGATGAGCAAACGCTCGATGAGTTTTTCCTGGCCGAGAATCTGCGTTGAAAGAAAGGTTCGCAGCGCCAGTAGCGCTTCACGATGTTCCATCGGTGACTGTTCCTGGAAAGGGGTGGCCACCGGCGTTCGGATAACGCCGGGGCTGGGGGCGTTACTTTAATCCATCGCGGGGGGTGGCGACTAACGGCATTTTGCGCAAAGTGCGGGAAATGACTGGGGCAATTGTTGGATTTTTGTAGTACCGGGGAGGGGTAGTGTTCTTTCGGGCCTCTTCGCGAGCAGGCTCGCTCCCACATTTTGAGCGGCGTACATCCGTCAATGTGGGAGCGAGCCTGCTCGCGAAGGGGCCAGCCCAGACACCATCAAACTTCGTTGATGAAGGTGCCAGTCCCATCAAGGATATTCTTCAAAGTCTCGACTACCTCATCCATATCCACCATATCCGGGTTAAAACTGATCTCCAGCACATCATCCCCATTCAGCGCATCGGCATCCGCCGCCGCGATCTCGATCTTCAGCAGATTCGAAGTCAGCGTGACTTTCACGCCATCGAGCGTCGAAGGCTCGCCATCCAGCGTGATCTCCAGCTCATCCTCGTCCGGGTAGCGGCTCATCAGGAACATGTCGCCCTTGTCGCTGTGGCAGCAGAGCATGGCCATGTTGTCTTCTTCGTCATCGCATGGGTTGACGATCAGTAGGGCGGTGGTCATTTGCATGGTCAATTCCTGCCTCGAGGGACGTGTTGGTCGCTAATGGGCGCGATTCTGCCAGTCCTCGGGAATTTCTGCATGTGAGAGTGTCAGAGGATGTGTCGTGAGCGCGACGTGGGTCAATGGTCATTTCTGGCACGCATGTACCGTAAAAACGGGCATTCAGACCAGCGTTTTGCGCCACGAGTGCTAGTGTTTACCGATGCCAAACCCTCGGTTTACGTGCCAATGACCGAATATGTCGCAGCACCGCAAGCAGACACATTGTCGCACCCTTTAAGCTGCGCAACGGATGAGCACCCGTAAAGGCATTGTCGGCACCGCTGGCAGTCGCTTTTGCAGATGCCCATTCAATGGAAGGTGAATGTGACCTGAGTGTCCCGTCCAGCTTCACCCACCTGTCCCCCTGTTTCCTCTGCCCGAGAATCAGGAACAGGGCGACACAAGCCCCGAAAGGGGTGTTGCACGCGACGCTTTCCATCAATAACAAGCTTAAGCGGAGTACCACAGATGGCGTTCTTCACCGCAGCCAGCAAAGCCGACTTCCAGCACCAACTGCAAGCGGCACTGGCGCAGCACATCAGTGAACAGGCACTGCCACAAGTGGCGCTGTTCGCTGAACAATTCTTCGGCATCATTTCCCTGGACGAGCTGACTCAACGTCGCCTCTCCGACCTCGCTGGCTGTACTCTTTCTGCGTGGCGCCTGCTTGAGCGCTTCGATCACGCGCAACCGCAAGTGCGCGTCTACAACCCTGATTACGAGCGTCATGGCTGGCAGTCGACCCACACCGCGGTCGAAGTCCTGCACCATGACCTGCCATTTCTGGTCGACTCGGTTCGCACCGAGCTGAACCGTCGCGGCTACAGCATCCACACCCTGCAAACCACCGTGCTCAGCGTGCGTCGTGGCAGCAAGGGCGAGTTGCTGGAAATCCTGCCGAAGGGCAGCACCGGCGAAGGTGTTCTGCACGAATCGCTGATGTACCTGGAAATCGACCGCTGCGCCAACGCGGCCGAACTGAATGTGCTGAGCAAAGAGCTGGAACAGGTTCTCGGTGAAGTCCGCGTTGCGGTCGCCGATTTCGAGCCGATGAAAGCCAAGGTGCAGGAAATCCTCACCAAACTCGACAACAGCGCCTTCGCCGTCGATACCGACGAAAAGAACGAAATCAAGAGCTTCCTGGAATGGCTGGTGGGCAACCACTTCACCTTCCTCGGCTACGAAGAATTCGTGGTCACCGATCAGGCCGATGGCGGCCATATCGAGTACGACCAGAACTCCTTCCTCGGCCTGACCAAACTGCTGCGCACCGGCCTGACCTACGAAGACCTGCGCATCGAAGACTACGCCGTTGCCTACCTGCGCGAACCGACCCTGCTGTCGTTCGCCAAAGCTGCGCACCCAAGCCGCGTGCACCGTCCGGCGTACCCGGACTACGTGTCGATCCGTGAAATCGACGCCGATGGCAAAGTCATCAAGGAACACCGCTTCATGGGCCTGTACACCTCCTCGGTGTATGGCGAGAGCGTGCGGGTCATCCCGTTCATCCGCCGCAAGGTCGAAGAAATCGAAACGCGCTCCGGCTTCCAGTCCAAGGCTCACCTGGGCAAGGAACTGGCGCAGGTGCTTGAAGTACTGCCGCGTGATGACCTGTTCCAGACCCCGGTCGACGAACTGTTCACCACCGTGATGTCGATCGTGCAGATCCAGGAACGCAACAAGATCCGCGTGTTCCTGCGCAAAGACCCGTACGGTCGTTTCTGCTACTGCTTGGCCTACGTGCCGCGCGACATCTATTCCACCGAAGTTCGCCAGAAGATCCAGCAAGTGCTGATGGAGCGCCTCAAGGCTTCCGATTGCGAATTCTGGACGTTCTTCTCCGAGTCGGTACTGGCGCGCGTGCAGTTGATCCTGCGTGTCGATCCGAAAAATCGTCTCGACATCGACCCGGTGCTGCTGGAAAAAGAAGTCGTGCAAGCCTGCCGCAGCTGGCAGGACGACTACGCCGCACTGACCGTCGAAAGCTTCGGCGAAGCCCACGGCACCAACGTGCTGGCCGACTTCCCGAAAGGCTTCCCGGCCGGCTACCGCGAGCGTTTCGCAGCGCATTCGGCCGTGGTCGACATGCAGCACCTGCTGAGCCTCAACGAAAAAAATCCGTTGGTAATGAGCTTCTATCAGCCGCTCGGTCAGGTTTCCGGCCAACGCGAGTTGCATTGCAAGCTGTACCACGCCGACACCCCGCTGGCGTTGTCCGACGTGCTGCCGATTCTGGAAAACCTCGGCCTGCGCGTGCTGGGTGAATTCCCGTACCGTCTGCGTCACACCAATGGCCGCGAGTTCTGGATTCACGACTTCGCGTTCACTGCCGCTGAAGGCCTGGACCTCGACATCCAGCAACTCAACGACACCCTGCAGGACGCCTTCGTCCACATCGTTCGCGGCGACGCCGAAAACGATGCGTTCAACCGTCTGGTACTGACCGCCGGCCTGCCATGGCGCGACGTTGCGCTGCTGCGTGCTTACGCGCGTTACCTGAAGCAGATTCGTCTGGGCTTCGATCTGGGTTACATCGCCAGCACCCTGAACAACCACACCGACATCGCTCGCGAGCTGACCCGGTTGTTCAAGACCCGCTTCTATCTGGCGCGCAAACTCAGCGACGACGATCTGGAAGACAAGCAACTGCGTTTGGAACAAGCGATTCTGACCGCACTGGACGATGTTCAGGTGCTGAACGAAGACCGCATCCTGCGTCGTTACCTCGACCTGATCAAAGCCACCCTGCGCACCAACTTCTATCAGACTGACGCCAACGGCCAGAACAAGTCGTATTTCAGCTTCAAGTTCAACCCGCACGCGATCCCTGAACTGCCGAAGCCAGTGCCGAAGTTCGAAATCTTCGTTTACTCGCCACGCGTTGAAGGCGTGCACCTGCGCTTCGGTAACGTCGCTCGTGGTGGTCTGCGCTGGTCCGACCGTGAAGAAGACTTCCGTACCGAAGTCCTCGGCCTGGTTAAAGCTCAACAAGTGAAGAACTCGGTCATCGTGCCAGTGGGTGCGAAGGGCGGCTTCCTGCCGCGTCGTCTGCCTCTGGGCGGCAGCCGTGACGAGATCGCGGCCGAGGGTATCGCCTGCTACCGCATCTTCATTTCCGGTCTGTTGGACATCACCGACAACCTGAAAGACGGCGCACTGGTACCGCCATTGAACGTGGTTCGCCACGACGATGACGACCCGTACCTGGTAGTGGCGGCGGACAAGGGCACTGCAACCTTCTCCGACATCGCCAACGGCATCGCCATCGACTACGGCTTCTGGCTGGGTGACGCGTTTGCGTCGGGTGGTTCGGCCGGTTACGACCACAAGAAAATGGGCATTACCGCCAAAGGCGCGTGGGTGGGCGTACAACGTCACTTCCGCGAGCGCGGCATCAATGTTCAGGAAGACAGCATCACTGTGGTCGGCGTCGGCGACATGGCCGGTGACGTGTTCGGTAACGGCCTGTTGATGTCCGACAAGCTGCAACTGGTCGCGGCCTTCAACCACATGCACATCTTCATCGACCCGAACCCGAACCCGGCGACCAGCTTCGTCGAGCGTCAGCGCATGTTCGACCTGCCGCGTTCGGCCTGGACCGACTACGACACCAGCATCATGTCCGAAGGTGGCGGTATCTTCTCGCGCAGCGCGAAGAGCATCGCAATCTCCCCGCAGATGCAGGAACGCTTCGACATCAAGGCTGACAAGCTGACCCCGACCGAACTGCTGAACGCCTTGCTCAAGGCACCAGTGGATCTGCTGTGGAACGGCGGTATCGGTACTTACGTCAAGGCCAGCACCGAGAGCCACGCCGATGTCGGCGACAAGGCCAACGACGCACTGCGCGTGAACGGCAACGAGCTGCGCTGCAAAGTCGTGGGCGAGGGCGGTAACCTCGGCATGACCCAACTGGGTCGTGTGGAATTCGGTCTGAATGGCGGCGGCTCCAACACCGACTTCATCGACAACGCCGGTGGTGTGGACTGCTCCGACCACGAAGTGAACATCAAGATCCTGCTGAACGAAGTGGTTCAGGCCGGTGACATGACCGACAAGCAACGCAACCAGTTGCTGGCGAGCATGACCGACGAAGTCGGCAATCTGGTGCTGGGCAACAACTACAAGCAGACTCAGGCCCTGTCCCTGGCGGCACGTCGTGCCTACGAACGCATTGCTGAGTACAAGCGTCTGATGGGCGATCTGGAAGGCCGTGGCAAGCTGGACCGTGCCATCGAGTTCCTGCCGACCGAAGAGCAACTGGCCGAGCGTATTGCTGAAGGCCACGGTCTGACCCGTCCTGAGCTGTCGGTACTGATCTCGTACAGCAAAATCGACCTCAAAGAGCAGCTGTTGGGCTCGCTGGTACCGGACGACGATTACCTGACCCGCGACATGGAAACGGCGTTCCCGCCGACCCTGGTCAGCAAGTTCTCCGAAGCCATGCGTCGTCACCGCCTGAAGCGCGAGATCGTCAGCACCCAGATCGCCAACGATCTGGTCAACCACATGGGCATCACCTTCGTTCAACGACTCAAAGAGTCGACCGGCATGAGCCCGGCGAACGTGGCCGGTGCTTACGTGATCGTGCGCGACATCTTCCACCTCCCGCACTGGTTCCGTCAGATCGAAGCGCTGGACTACCAAGTCAGCGCTGACGTTCAGCTGGAGCTGATGGACGAGCTGATGCGTCTGGGCCGTCGCGCTACGCGCTGGTTCCTGCGTGCCCGTCGCAACGAGCAGAACGCTGCCCGTGACGTCGCGCATTTCGGTCCGCACCTGAAAGAGCTGGGCCTGAAACTCGACGAACTGCTGAGCGGCGAAATCCGTGAAAACTGGCAGGCGCGTTATCAGGCGTACGTCGAAGCCGGTGTGCCGGAACTGCTGGCGCGTATGGTTGCGGGTACCTCGCACCTGTACACGCTGCTGCCGATCATCGAAGCGTCCGACGTGACTGGCCAGAACCCTGCCGAAGTGGCCAAGGCTTACTTCGCCGTGGGCAGTGCGCTGGACATCACCTGGTACCTGCAACAGATCAGCGCTCTGCCGGTTGAAAACAACTGGCAGGCTCTGGCCCGTGAAGCGTTCCGTGATGACGTCGACTGGCAGCAACGGGCGATCACCATCTCCGTCCTGCAACAGGGCGACGGCACACTGGATGTGGAAGCACGTCTGGCGCTGTGGATGGAACAGCACGAAAGCATGATCTCGCGCTGGCGCGCCATGCTGGTGGAAATCCGCGCGGCAAGCGGCACGGACTACGCCATGTATGCCGTGGCCAACCGTGAACTGCTGGATCTGGCATTGAGCGGGCAAGCGGTCGTGCCTGCGGCTGCTGCGAATGCCGAGCTTGAATTGGCGTAAGTAGTGGTTGAATGAAAAAGCCCCGCTCTCGGAAGAGGCGGGGCTTTTTCATTGTTCTTATTTACACCAGTTCCGAACAACGAAAGGCGAAACCGCGTACGCCATCGGCATGAGGCAAGGAAGTGCCAGCCCCGATAATCTGATCATTTTGGGTGGCTATGGATACGCCTAAATCGAGAACATCAGTTAGATTAATGGTCAAAAAACCTTTATCTGCAAAATGGGTGTCTTGAACACCGTCCAGGTCGAACTTGGCCATGATCGTTTTTGAGTCCTCCTCTCCTAAGGTGTCGGCGATAACCATAATGTGCTTACCCTGACGCAGGGTGCCTTGATGCCATTGAATACCCATCGGCGCCCGTGGATATGCGGTAATCAATGGCTCGCCTTGATTAAAGGAAGAGACCAATGCGCCTTTGTTGTCGATACAAAACAATAGGCCACTTTGAATCCCGTGTGACGACGTGCTACCAATACCCAGGATATTGCCGTCAGGTAATTCTATAAGTTGACTTGTACCGCCACTATGCTGATCAGTTTCAATCACAACGAAGCCTTTGTTTCCGAACTCTTTAATGATCTCGCCCTGTGCATTGAAGCGAGCAATCATCGGCATCATTTTGCCTTCCACGGCAGTGTTTCCGCCAACGACAAACGATCCATCCTGGAGCATTATCAGTGAGTTAGCCGTTGTGTAATTAGCAAGGTACTGGACAGCGACATAGCCTTTTCCATGAAAATCCATGTCCAGCGAACCGTTCTTTTCCAGCCTGATTAATAAACCGATATTGTCGCTGAAGCTATATAGATGATTGCTGATAATCATCAGCTTGCCGTCTGGCAACTCAATGGAGTGTCCACCTTCGCGGGACGTCGATGCGTCTTTATTGGCGATCTCTTCTTTGGACAATCGGTAGGCGGGTGTCGAGATGGGAGCAACGATCAGTACCCCATCGTTTCCAAATGCCTTGACGGGCATTCCTTTATCGTCAAAAAGAGCCAAACCACGCAGCAATGGGGACGAAGGATCGTACTCGAACCACCCTTCAAGCAGTATTGTCTTGTCTTTGAGTACGCGAACACCCCTGCCCGTTGATAGATCGCCGACTGCGAACTCACCAATGACACTTCCTTGATCACCGAAATCGGGATCTTGTCGACCATCAGTCTTCAGGCGCACGATTGAGAAACGTTTTCCAGCTCTGCCTGCGATCAACAGTTTGTTGTCCGGCGCGACGGTGATGCCCCACACAAATCCATTGGTGCCATCCGGATATTTTAACCAACTCACGCCTGATTCATCAGATCCGAAAGTCGGGTCGAGAGCTTCCACGTTGGCGCTATTGATAATGTTAGACATTGCCTGCTCCTCAAACCTGTGGTTTCTGCATACGCCGATAACCGACCTGGGATCGAGAGATCAATACAGTCAGATTATTGGAAGCCAATTTGGCGAGACGGTCTACTGTCAGGGTTGACAGTAGACAGATGAGGATATGTGTGAAGTTCGAGGGCGCGGTATCTCGCCTTTGCTGCCAATGCCGAGTTTTACTCGGCTTGGGCAGTGGTTGAACGAGGAAGCTCCGGTGTCGTGAGATGCCGGGGCTGTTTTATGTCTGAGGGGGTTGTGCTGGCAGTTCCGGCGCCATCGCGAGCAGGCTCGCTCCCACAGGGGAATGCATTTCAACTGTAGGAGTGAGCCTGCTCGCGAAAGGGCCCTTACATTCAATACAACTTCTGACCGTGTTGACTATTCAGCATTGACACTTTATTCGCAGGCATCGCGACTAAATTGCTGAGCGACTGGTCAAACTTCTGCAGCGCCCGAACTTGCACATCCTGCTGCTGATTAATATCCGCCACTATCTCTTCCGAACCCTTGAAGTCCGCCCATACCGGCGTCAATTCCCGTGCATCCGAACCTTTCGCCGTGCCGATATAGTTCAACTGCGCATCATAAAAGTCGGCACTGACATCCGCCTTGATGTCGGAACTGCGCGAGGTGATCAACTGGCTGTGGGTGTCGACGATTGCGACTACATCCGGTCTGGCCGCGCGCAGGCTTTGCATGTCTGGATACACCGCCACTGAGCCGAACTGACGCTGCAGGGACGCGTTGACCCAGTCCACCGCCATGTCCGGTTTCGAGCTGGCGACGTAGGCGTCGTGGATCGGCTGCACCAGCAGGCTCTGGCCGAAACCGGTGCCGGCGTTGGCCTGATAGTCGCGCAGGTATTCGCGGTTGGTCTGGGTGCTTGGGCTGTAGACCACGCCGAGCGATACGCCGGGACCGCTTTTTACCTGGGTGGCGCTGCTGCGGCCGGTGGGATGGGGGAGCAGGGTGTCCAGTGAGGAAACGGCTTGAGGCGCGGTGGGTACCGAACAGGCTGACAGAGCTAAAACCGATATCGCCAGTACACTGGTGAGCGCAAGTTTCATGGTGTTTCTCCCGTGAAACAACAGACGGAAAGTTTGCAATGCCGTCGGCGACGACAGTTGATTCAGACTAAACCCGCGAAGCTGACAATTTGCTGTAATAAAAGCAGAGCAATAGTTTTATTGGCTTTAACCCGTAACCGCTAATTGCGCCGGGAAATAAAAAGGTGCCAATCGTCGATTTGCGCCTGTTTATTTATGGCTGGTTAAACAGCCATCAGTTTTTCAGCGGGATCAACACTTGTTCATCCGGAGCCAGGACCATGAATACCAGCAACTTGGCAGGCTTGGTCTGGCTGGCGTTTTTCGAGACCAAATGTTCCGAGCCGGCTGGTTCGTACCAGAACTGACCCTTCTTGTAGGTGATCGGTTGTTCGCCTTTGACCTGGGAAATCACTTCGCCTTCCAGCACGTAGGCCATGGCGGTGCCGTCGTGTTTATGGGCGATGGAGGACTGACCGGGTTTGTAATCGACCTCGATCATCATGGCTTTTTTGCCGGGGGCGTTTTTCAGCATCTGGTCTTGCAGGACGGTGACTTTTTCAGATGGATCGTGGGCGAAGGTGGCCGAGGTGCAGAGGCTCAAGGCGAGGGCGGCGGCGAAGAAGGGCAGGGCTTTCATGGCGGGTTACCTGTGAGGATTGGGGTGTTGCTGATCACAGTAGTCCGCAGGGCGGGGCATTCAAACGGCCAATATTCGGGAAGATTGGGTGACCAATTGGCGGTGTTTCAGAAAGGTTGTCGGTGCGGCTGAATACGCCTTCGCGAGCAGGCTCGCTCCCACAGGGTTCAGCGTCGTTCGATAATTAATGTACGACACAAAAACCTGTGGGAGCGAGCTTGCTCGCGAAGGCGTCAGATCAGACGATAGGGAAGCTATTGAAGTCGACGCTATTGGCCAACCGACTATCGATCAGGTCAATAAACCCCTGCGCCTCGGGCCGGTTGAAATGCGCCTGCATCGCTGCTTCCGATTGCCAGCGGGCACTGACCGTCCAGCGGTGGCTGTCCTCGGGGCAGCGGTCGACCAGGTAGGAATCGCAGCCCGGGGTTTCGCGCAGGGTTTCGACGATCTTCTGCAGTTGCCTGCCCAGTTCATCCGAGCGGCCGGCGGCAGCCTGCACCTGGACCGTATTGATCACTTCGTTGGACATTGCTCACACTCCTGAATCAGGCCGGACGAATCCTGCTCATTGAGGGATAACGCCTGTGCAGGATAGGCCTGCACCCCCGGAACACCAATAACCAATCGGCGGTTAAATCTTTAGGCCAATCGCTCAGGCGACTTGCTGGAGGATGTCGCGCAGGCGATCCAGAGCGATATCGATGTCGAGGGTTTCGATCGCGCCGAAGCCGAAATACAGGCCATTCTTTGCCGGTTGTTGATGGTAGAAACCATTGATCGAGTACAAACCGACTTCGACCTTTTTCGCCAGTTCGATCACCAGCGGCAGGTCGATCGGCACCTTGCAGAACACCGCCATATGAAACCCGGCGCTGGCCGGCACCGCCTCAAGCCATGGCGACAAGTCATCCGCCATGCGCGCCAGAATCCGCTCGCGGCGCTGGGCGTAGATCGCGTGACAGCGGCGGATATGCTTGAGCAGGCAGCCCTCGGCGATGAACTTGGCCAGCGCCCATTGCGGCAGGGTCGAGGCGTGCAGATCGGTGAGCTGCTTGGCGCGGATCACCGCCTCAAGGATCGCCGGCGGCAGAATCGCATAGCCCAGACGCAACTCCGGCAGCAGGGTTTTCGAGAAGGTGCCGACGTAAGCGACGATGCCGCGCTGGTCGAGATTGAACAGCGAATCGGTCGGCCGGCCTTCGTAGCGAAACTCGCTGTCATAGTCGTCCTCGATGATGATCGCGCCCAACTCATGAGCGCGGGCCAGCAAGGCTTCACGGCGCGCCTGACTCATCGGCATGCCCAGCGGGAACTGGTGCGACGGCGTGACATAGATGAGGCGCGTGCCATCGGGAATCTGCTCAACCTGAATGCCCTCGGCATCCACCGGAATCCCGACCACCTCGGCGCCATGGGTGCCGAACAGCAGACGCGCCGGCGGATAACCGGGATCTTCCATCGCCACCCGACTGCCGGGGCGGATCAGCACGCGGGTGATGAGGTCCAGCGCCTGTTGCGCGCCATTGCACACGACGATGTCTTCGTCCTGACAGTTGATCCCCCGGGAAAACGCGATGTGCCGGGCAATCGCATTGCGCAGCGCCGGCAGGCCTTCGGCGACACTGTAGAAACCCTTGGACTGGCTCATCTGGCGCATCGCATGGGCGACGCAGCGGCGCCAGTCATCCTGCGGAAACTGGCCCTTGCTGGTCGCGCCGCCGATGAAGTCGTAGCGCAGCGAGCCTTCCAGCGTCGGGTGGCGCAGAAACACCGGCAGATTGCGCCAGCTCTCGATCACTTCGGCACTGGCCAGTTCGCTGTGGCTTTGCTTGCGCTGGATCTGCGCCGGGCGCGCGTTGACGTAAGTGCCTTTGCCGATCACGCCGGTGAGGAAATTTTCGTAGGTCAGCTGCGCGTAGGTGTCGGAAATGGTCTTGCGCGAGATGCCCAGTTGCTCGGCGAGCAGACGGCTGGGCGGCAGTTGTGTGCCAGCGGCCAAGCGCCCGGACTCGATGGCCCCGCGCAACTGCTGATACAACTGACCGGCAAGATCCTTGCGGCCGTTGATCACGACGTGAAGTTCCATACCGACGAGGCTCCCGGGGCTATTTGGCGTGCCCGCCAGATTACCGCTGAAGCGTGACCCACAATAGTTGCCTACCCGAAAAACTCGAAATTGGCCTAGATCCCCTGTAGGAGTGAGCCTGCTCGCGATGACGGTGGCACATCCGACATCAATGTTGCCTGACACACCGCTATCGCGAGCAGGCTCACTCCTACAGGGATTTGTGTTTGGCGGGGATTCAGTGGTGTAGCGGTTTTCCGTGCAATTGGGGCTGTAATGCATGGCTGTCGGCGTTTACGGTGAAGTCATTATTCCGTCTAACGAGACCTGCCCATGTCCCCGCGCCTGGATTACTACAACGCTTCGCCCAAGGCGATGAAAGCGATGATTGCCATGGAGGCGCTGACCGCCAACCTCAGCATCGAGCAGCCGCTGCTGCAATTGATCCGGATCCGCGCCTCGCAGCTCAATGGCTGTGCGTTCTGCACCGATATGCACTCGGTGGATGCGCGACGGGCCGGGGAGAGTGATCGGCGTTTGTATGCGATCGCGGTGTGGCGCGACAGCAACTTCTTCAACCCGCGTGAGCGTGCGGCGCTGGCTTGGGCGGAGGCGGTGACGTTGTTGGCGGAGAGCCGTGTGCCTGATGACGTTTATGAGCAGGCGCGCGAGCAATTCAGTGAAGGCGAACTGGTTGACCTGACCATGGCCGTCACAACCATCAACAGCTGGAATCGCCTCGCGGTGAGCTTCCGCCAAACCCCAAGCGACTGAACACCCATGATCGTTCCCACGCTCCGCGTGGGAATGCCTCAACGGACGCTCTGCGTTCGGCTCTGGATGGGACGCGGAGCGTCCCGGGCTGCATTCCCACGCGGAGCGTGGGAACGATCGGTGGGGTGTCATTGCGGTGGGCGTTGTGGTTTTACTGAGGTGCCGAAGGTATTGCCCATCCGCGTGCTGGTTGCGGCCGGTGTCGCGAGGCCAACCTGATTCGGCGGCCGTTTGTTCACCGGCACATTCAGCGCCTCTTGATTCTTCTCCGCCGCCGCAGCACCTTCCGGGTTGTTGCCCATCTGCTGGCTCAGACAATCGTAATTCGGCGCCTTGTAGCCGCCGACCGTCACTTCCACACAGCCCAACGGCTGTTCGGCATAAGCGCTCGACAGCGCCATCAACAACAGCCCGCCAAGGCTCAATCGCCACAGTGTGTTCATGCTCGCCTCCTGGCCGGCCCGACGGGGCCGCGCTTTGGCTTGAGTCTAGTGCAAGCCATGCGCAATTCCCGTGATGGTTTTTTTGCACCGCCCGTCACACCAGATTCATAAACAGCCCTCAGGATGACGATTTCCAAGGATTCGTCAGCCGTGCAGCGAGGCAATTCCACGGACGGTTTTCAGCGTTCAACGAGGCTTGTACGCCGGATGTGTCTGGGGTGGCTGCTTGGCTGTGCGCCGGGCCACGCCATGGCCGACGCGGTGCCGGCGGACCTGCGCATGTCGCTGCACATTCCGGCACAGGATCTGGCCCGCGCGCTGGATCAGTACAGCCACGCCACCGGCGTTGCGGTGCTGGTCGACAGCCAGTTGAGTCGCGGCCGACGTTCTCTGGCGGTGGACGGTGAATACACCGCCGCCGATGCCCTGCGTCGATTGCTCGGCGGCAGTGGATTGATGGCGCGGTATGCCCGCGACGATGCGTTTACGTTGCAAGTGGCTCAGGTCGAAGACGTACCGGCGCCGCCGCAAAAACAGACGCCGGAGAGCGTCGCCGTCAACCGCAATTACGCGACTGCCGTGCAAGCGGCGATCGAGCGCAACCTGTGCCGCTCGCCGCTGACCCGTCCGGGCAGTTATCGCGCGGTGTTGCAGGTGTGGGTCGGCCGCGACGGCGTGGTGCAGCACAACCGGTTGGTCACTTCGACCGGTGATGTACGGCGCGACAACGCGCTGGTGGAGAGCTTTCGCAATCTCAAAATCGACCGGCCGACGCCCAGCGCCTTGCGTCAGCCGGTCACGTTGCTGTTGTTACCGGAGTCGTCAGGGAAACGCATGGAATGCACCAAATGGGAAGGAGTTTCCGGGGGATGAAAGACACCGGACAAGGTTCGATGGTCCAACTGTTCCTGACGTCCTACGAGGACTTTCGGGTGCGCCTGCGCAGGCGTCTCGGTTCGGAAGATCTGGCCAACGACGTGCTGCACGAAACCTACCTGCGCGTCGACCGCATGGAGACGCCGCCGAACGTCCTGCGGCCGAATGCCTACCTCTATCGCATGGCCCTGAACATCGCCGCCGACCGCCGTCAGGCCGATGCGCGCCTGCTCACCGGCGAGGAAGTCGAAGAGCTGCTGCAAATCGGTGACGAAGCCCTCGACCCGGCGCGGGTAGTGGGCGGGCAAAAGGAAATCCAGTCGCTGCTCAGTGCGTTGTACGAGCTGCCCGCACGGCGCCGGAAGATCTTCATCGCGGCGCGTCTGGAAGAGGCGCCGCATCTGGAAATCTCGCAGCGCTTCGGCATTTCCACGCGCATGGTCGAGAAGGAAATCAAAGCCGCGTTGGGCTTCTGCGCCGCGAAACTGGAAAGAAAAGTGTTTCAGCGGTTCGGTCGCGGGGCCGGAAAACCGTCTTCTGAATAGTGCCCGATCAATTCGTTGAGAATCTGCGCGTTTGAACATCTTTCGACTGACACCTGCCGAGCCATCGGCGGCCGACCATCTGCACAGCGAAGCCCGCGACTGGCTGGTCCTGCTGACCTCCGGCCGCGCCACCGTGGCCGATGCCCGCGCATTGCGCGAATGGTGCGCGCAGAGCGCCGAACATGCGCGCGCGTTCGAAGAGGCCAAGCGGTTGTGGCAGCAACTGCAACCGGCCGTGGAGCAGATGCAGGCGCCACGCGGGTTTGGTCGACGTGCTTTTCTCGGTGGGGCGATTGCTGCGTCGGCTGCGTTTTTGCTGGTGCGCGGGACGATTCCTGGTGGTTTTGAAGGGCTGGGCGCTGACTACATCACTGAAGTTGGCCAGCAGCGTCGTTTTGAACCTGTGCAGGGTGTGAGCCTGGAGCTGAATACTCAGACGCGGATCAATCAGCGCTCCATCGATAACGGTGTGCAGGGTTTTGAACTGGTCAGCGGCGAAGTCGAAGTGCAGACCGCTCGATTGCCGCTGGCGATGCAGGCTGGGGGAGGGTGGTTGCGCGCCAGTCAGGCACGTTTCAACCTGCGTAACACTGATCAGCAAGTTTGCGTGACCTGTCTTGACGGTGCGGTGGAAGTCGACGTGGAAGGCCGCAGCATGCGCCTCGAATCGGGGCAGCAAGTGACCTATGACGCGCGGCAAGTCGGCAGCGTACAAAGCGTCGACACAGCCGCAGTGATGAACTGGCGCCAACAAGTGCTGGTCTTCAACGGCGCGACCCTCAGCCAGATGATCGACGAAATCAACCGCTACCGCCCCGGCATGTTGCTGCTGCTCAACCGTGAGCTCGGCCAACGCCGCGTCCAGGCCCGATTCAGCCTCGACCAACTTGCTGGCGTTGCACTGCTGATTCGGGATGCCTATGGCGTCAAATGCACCGAACTACCCGGCGGCGTCGTCGTTTTGAGTTAGTGAGTTTGACTGGGTACATATCCGTTGCTGCGGTAACGGCTGCTTAGGGTTTCGCCCTTACGGCGACTCACTTTTTTTACAAACGCCTAAAAAAAGTAAGCAAAAAAACGCTTGCTCCTACGTACGGCCCGCTCGCTGAGGCTCGGGGTTCCTTCGCTCCGGGATCCATCCGGGCGCATCGCCTACGGTTTGCTTCGCTGCACCTCCTCTCGATGCATTTGGCTGCGCCAAACGGTCGCTGCGCTCCCACCCCCGGATGAATCCCTCCACTCAGCCTTCCGACGTCGCCCGTGGATCAAGATCAAAAGCTGCAGCCGAGCTTGCGCTCATCCTGTTGAGTGGGGCGGCTTTGCCGCTTGGGTTGTACGCAAATTTAAAACTGTGGGAGCGAGCCTGCTCGCGAAGACGGCCTAACAGCCAACCAATCCCCAACTGACTCCACCCAATCCAATTGTAGGAGTGAGCCTGCTCGCGATGACGACCTCACAGCCAACCAATCCCCAACTGACTACCCCCAATCCAATTGTAGGAGTGAGCCTGCTCGCGAAGACGTCCTAACAGCCAACCAATCCCCAACTGGCTACCCCCAATCCAATTGTGGGAGCGAGCCTGCTCGCGAAAGCGTTCTATCAGTAACAACCATGTCGACTGACCCACCACATTCGGTCGCAAACCCCCTCCCACATTTAATTCATGGCCAGCAAATCACTCCAACGGCCCAATCACCTGCCGATACTTCTCCACCCCCTGCGCCGTCCCCCGACTCAACCGAATCTCCAACCCCAACGGATCCTCCCGCCGATTCCCACTCAACTGCCGCCAGCCCTTATCCACCTCCCAAACCCGCACCTGCACATCACTGACATCACTCAAAACAGCAACCCCATTCCCAGGCGCCGGCAACGGATACCGACTCCGCGCCTCAGCCACCGCCCGATACAAAGTGTCGCCCTTGACCCACCACCGCACCCGCTGCAACGCCCCCGGTTGATCCGCCGCCGTGCGAATAATGTCCAGACGAAACCCCTTACTGTCGCTACTGCGCACAGTCAAAGCGGGCGGGGCGCTCGGCGGCTCATCATCCACCCCAACCTTCTTCGGCTCGGTCAACTCAATCCCCGCGCGCATCTCCACATCCCGCTGCAACTGATTCAACGCCCGCAACAAACCGTCACTCTGCTCACTGCTCGCCTGCAAATGACTGTCCGCCCGCGTCACACTGTCCAGCCCCCGCCAGGCAATCAGACTCACCACCGCCATCAACAAAATCGCGACCATCACCTCAATCAACGTAAACCCTTGCTGGCTCTTCATTGCAGGCTGATCCTTCCACTGCCATCGCGCAGCACACTCAAGCGATTCAACCCATCCGACAACGTCAATTGCAGCGGCGGATTGATCCACTCAGCGTTCAGCACGACCCTCTGTTTCGGCTCCACCCGCACCTCCACTTTCGGACTCTGCCAGGCACGCGGCCGCAACTGCGGATCCTGCGCGAAATGATCAAACCCCTTGCCACTGTCACTGCGCCGACTAAACCGAAACCCCTTGGCATCACTCACCCAAACAATCGGCCGGCCATCGGCGCGCGCCTCCGCCTGCGCGACCTGCAGCAACTGCGCCACACGCTCGGCATCCTTGCGCAGCAACTGCAACGGATCGGGCTTGATACTCAGGCTGATCGCCGCACTGGCGATGCCGATGATCACCAGCACCACCATCAATTCGATCAGCGTAAAACCCTGTTGCCTGTTCATCGCGCGCGCGCTCCTTTGCGTCCTGCGCCATCGTGCACGGCCAACATGTAAGGCGTGTGAAATAAAACGGAGAGAATTGCCGCGTAGGCTTACAGCAGGGATAAAAAGGAGATTCAACCCATGACCTTCACCGCACGCGTTTCCCCACCCCAAATGGTCCAGGCCCTCGCACTGCTCGCAGCGCTGGTCGGCGTGGCGACATGGTCGTCGCTGCTGCTGACCTCCGCCGAATCACACACCCCGGCAGCGGCCCCGCAGTTGCTCGCGGCGCGCAGTGATAGCCCGGCGTTGCAGTGGTTTTCAAATCAAACGGCGCCGATGGACATCAAGGTGAGCGGGGTGATGGCGGGGAGTCGGGGGGCGGTGGCGATACTGAGTTTGAACGATGGGCCGCCGAGGAGTTTCTTGCAGGGGGAGAAGGTTGGGCCTGGGGTGAAGTTGGTGGCGGTGGAGGGGGATGGGGTGGTGATTGAGCAGGGTGGGGAGACGGTGCGGTTGGGGGTGGAGAGGTTGGGGGAGGGGGTGGAGATGCCTAGGTTGGTTAGGCCGTGATTTGCCGTATGGAGTCAATTACATTCTCGCTTAAGTTGGAATAATGTCTGCTAGACTTCCGGTCAAGCACCTTGGCACAAGAAAGTTCGGGTAAGCAGAGAATACTTTTACTTACCTGTGGCGATGAAATAGATAACTAGAGATTATTAAAAATAAGCCTCTGGTTTTAATCGTGGTACGTAGAAAATATCGTATTGTTTCATTTTAAAAAAAGAAGGGACTCTATATTTCATGTTTAATAATCGGTTTGAAAAGCTAAGCTTTATAGTTGAAGAGCTGCAGTTGACGCTGTACCTTGCCACCCATCTGGTAGACCCTTTTGTAGCTCGGACACTTGCGCGTCACATATTAATTAGGTCGGAAAACTTCATTGCTCATGCGCGCGCTCTCCGTAGGCCACTACTTAATAATGGTTTTAATATTGGCTCATATCATCGCACTAAAGAAATTTACGCTTCGAGCTTTGAGGAATACTTCAAGGTTTCTCGTCATCGGCTAAGTGCTCACGTACAGGACTTGGATTTCGGTAGGCGAATTGATTTGTGGAATGATATAGAGGTCGAAAAGAGTCGATACCTGGTGGATGGGGCTTTGGAGATTTATCTGAGCCTAAAGCATTTAAATATTCCCGGTTATGTTCTTTATTCTGAATCCTCAGTGCTAGTTGGTGCGCAGCTTATAAAAAATCTTCATCAGTACCAATCGCATGCGTTAGGTAATGCGCGTTTAGAGCTAGCGTCTGATTCGCTTGGGTTGGCGCGAAGCAACACAATATCTGGACTCAATACTACAGCTGTACATTCCCGCGCTGCACAGCTTGCACTGATTCGTCGCTGGATTAAAATACAAATAGATCTGCTCGGTCAATGCTCATCACATGCGGGAATTGTCCGAATTTTAAAGGCGCGAATAATTACAGATATAGTTAGCTTTTGCGACTGTCTCGTGACTCGGCAAGTCGGTGGAGGTTCGCAGCAGGAAATGGAGGGGTTAGACGAACTAATAATCGCCGCAGGGCAATCAAGCGATGCAATAACAAATTTTGTCGCCGTATCTAATTTTCACACGTTGCTGGAAGATGCGCGCAATGTACGCAACGTTATCGGGGCACATGTGGAGGTCGATGATGTCTGTACAATTTCCGATCTAACAACGCTTCTTGATGATTACGATTTAGACAAAACACTGATTTTTTACAAACTTGCCTCTGCCGCCTTTATTAAAACGTGTCGCAGTATAATTTTTTTGTCTATGTATGCCGCGGACGGGCAAAGATTAAGTGGGATTACGTCTACTCCTTCGAAATCTGTTTCTTTTTTGAGCGAACAGGAGATAAGTGCGCCCGCGCCCGCATTGTCTCATTCGTTAAGCGATGTAGAAAGTTACCGCACGAACCTGGGTTATTGGATTGAGGGCGATGAGATTCTAAAAGAAGATGCACGCCAGTTTTTCTGGAGTGCATTCGGTCATTCAGAAATTGTTGAAACAATCGAAGAAGTTGAACAATTAGGTGGAGGGCAACGATTTTCAAGGCACGAGTTTCGGAGGGCACACAAGTTTATAGAGGATTTTATAGCTGGCGGAGTCGTGGCCGACGTATTTGATAAAGTAGTTGAGCTAATTCTTGCGTGCCGGAGCGGTTGGCCATACCCTCTTGCAGAAATACTTATTCGCAATAGTCGATCTGCCACTATCCCCCGCAAATGGCTAATTTGTCGGGCCTTGGGAGAAATTGGCAGCGACCCACATTTAAATGTTCAAGGCTTCTTGAAAACCTGCGCCAAATCTAGAGTTTGGCCTGTTAGGCTGCAAGCGGTGTTAGCACTCTATAAATCTTTTATAAAAAATGAAGGTCTTTTTAGGTTGAATCATAAAGGCCAGCAAAAGTTGGCGTATGTTACATTTGTGGAGCCACTTTTGTCATCGATGTCGGAAGAGCAACGCTTGATTTGCTTAATTGCTTTCGCGAGCATTTTCTCCGGTCCTGATCACCACATATTTTCTAAAGCTTTCGACCAAAGCCTCTCTTCGCTTCAAGAAGAAATAAAAAAATCTTGTGTCAAGCTACTATCGAATGAAGATAAGCAATCAAAAATCACTACGT
The DNA here is from genome assembly GCF_032613195.1 of Pseudomonas sp. P108. Taxonomy (NCBI): domain Bacteria; kingdom Pseudomonadati; phylum Pseudomonadota; class Gammaproteobacteria; order Pseudomonadales; family Pseudomonadaceae; genus Pseudomonas; species Pseudomonas sp. P108. The sequence continues at coordinate 2,846,817 of NZ_CP126691.1, forward strand.
TATCTCAATTGATTCGCAATTTTGATTATGTTGGGGTCTGTGTACTCGTATCTATAGATCTAAGCGCTCAGCAAAAGTTGCCCACGCTTCGTGAGCAGCTTCTTGAAAATTGTTGTAATCGAACCATCGTAACTGCAAATCATGACTGCGCTTGGCGGCATCATGCGATGTGCTTCCTTCTTCGTGGGGAATTGTCGGTAGCACATGAGATAATTACTTGGTTAAGCTCGAAAAGTCCGGAATCTTTAGACTTACGAATTCTTGCGGCAGAAATTCAGGTCGATATAGCAGGGCAAAAAGAATTAGTAAGGAAAGAGGTCGAAACTATTCGTCGTTTATTCAAGCTCGCCCCTGAGTTTTCTGTTCGCCTTGATAATGTCGAGGAAAAAATAAATTAAATTGAGCTGGTGCGGTTTCGACGTAATTAGTTGCGATGTTTTTCGCGTAGCAAGTTAAGCGGCCGGTTCTGAATGCTGGATTGCAGGCGTCAACCTAATTAGAAAACCTCACCCTACGTAACCTGTGCTCACACGGACAAAACAATGAGCAAAAAAAGGGACTGATTTATTTCCATAAAATAAATCAGTCCATTTTGTTATCAGAATATAAATCAACTCCATTTGTTTCTGGTAATAGATTACTTTCTGCTTTTTTATGGCGTTAATATAAGTATTTACAAACTTGATAAAGAAAAGAAGCCAAAGAAAATCCAATATAATAGTATTAACGCTAAAGAGGCGATGAATCCTAGATGTTCGTAGAAGCTTTTCTTGTCATCCAATATTCGACCGAAATACTTAGAGGTTATGAAATGCAGTCTGTCAGCCGTTATCTTCAATACTAGCATCAGTGAAAGCGTACTAAGTAGTATTATTAACGATGGTATGGCGCCCAAAGCGATGTATCCCATATTAATACCTTGGATCGCTACATTTGAATCAAAAGGGTGCAGCAGTTGGTGAAAAAACCAGCTTTGTATAATGGGCAGTAGGATATTTGTAAATGTCTCTTTGCTGAATGGATTGTTTAATAAAGGTATTGCGGTCATTGCACCCCCTACAACAAGCGAAATCGTTGTGGCTAACCAGCCAATGGAGGTAACTAATGAGAATGAAATAATTATTCCTACGGTAGAGTGTGGAGGGCGCCTAAGTAAATACCTTGTTAGCAAATAAGCAAGGCAGTCTAAGGCTGTATTAATAAAAATAAATGCGGCAGTGATCTTGATCCATAAGGTTAAATTGTGGGCGTTAGATGTGACGGGTGCTCCTGAAAATATTGTTGGTAACATAGCAAGGAGGCAGTTAAGTGCAATTGAAAAAAAACTAAATTTTAATATGCTTTCAGCGCTTAATGGTTGCTTGCCGAATATATTGCTTAGCATTTTATCGGCGAGTAGCGCTGCTCGTTGATAAAGTCGGCTCCACGATTGTCGAGCGAAGGCGAGCCAGTATTTCTCTAATTTATATTTTTTCTTTTCTTCAGTGATGTTTTTTTCACCAAGCCAGAAATCCCATACCTTTCCTGCTCTTTGAAGTGTAAAGCTAAATGCAATTCCGCTTAGAATGCTGAAGACGCTAATCATTTGGATTAATGCTCTTATGTTCTCTTATGTAAAAAGAAGAATGCTTTTTCTAGGTGGGAAACCAGTTTCTTTGTTTTGTCTTCAAAATAGTCCTTGTGTGAGCTTTTTATGAATCTCATTAGCTCTTGGAGAAAGTGTGGGAAAAGGGGGGTGATTTTGTTGTTAGGAAATAAATCACCCCTATATTCTGCTCCCTAGATTCTACAGTCCTAAGCTTTTCTTTATTAAGTCACCAATGATCGGCCACATTACCGGTTGGACGGAGTTCCAGATGGGGCCGCATACTTTTTCAAGGGAAGTTTTGGCGGCTTTTCCGTTACCTTCATTTGCATGATTAATAGCAGTTGAGAGTTCGGTTTTTTGTTCAAGCGAAACGTGTTGTCCTTGCGTTTCCAATATGTTGATAAGCTTGGCTAGGATATCGGTGTCAGTACCAGTGCTAGATTGAATTTTTTGGTTGATGACTTCACCAGCGGCAAGCTGTAGGTGAGTGAATTGGCCACCTGAAATGTGGAGGTTGTTTACGATTCGCTGGCTTTTCGCGGGGCGGTTGGGAGCTTGTCTAGCGGTTTTATATCCAAGCTCTGTAAGGCAGGCGTATTCTTTTAGGCTGTATCCGCCAACCATAATAAACCCTGAGCTCGGTTGGTTTTCATAAGGTCGCCATGGGCCAGTTTTTATAAATTTTTTCTTTGCAAGATCATCGAAAGCAATATCAAAATCAACTTTTGTGATTTCGTCACCGGAACAAATTGCCAAGATTAGATCTGAGACCTTTGGGCCTTCATAAATTTTCTTCAGTTCATGTGCATCTAGCTGGCGCTCTGAAAAGTCTACTAGCAAAGCACCAAGAATTTGTTTTTCAGCTTCATCTAACTGCGCAGCCATTTTATTGTTCCTTATTTTTTGGAGGGCGGATTAATACTGATCGTAAAATTCTTGCGGGGGCGACTTATAAAGCTGGATCACCTTACATTGTTGGTTGCCTCGCGATTTCACTGAATGGGTGCCGATGTCTGCCAGATCAGATTATGTGCTTGGATCTTAAGCTGAGATGTTTCGAGATCTGCTCGAATAAGACTGGTTGGAGCACGTGCAGCGAGCGCGTTGAAGGACTGTCCGAGGCTCCACGATTCTCGCTCGTCAATTATGATCAGCCGGTCATGGAGCGACCGGTTCGGCGCGAGTCTCCCTTCCATTGGTCGTTCTAAGCCGTACTGCTGTATCCAGCTTTTCAACGCTGGGGCGAAAGCTGCTTTTCTGCTGCCTACATCAGCTAACACTCGCGTGGATACACCGTTGGGTACTAAGACGGCGAAGTCGGTCAGGAGATTGGCGTCGGCATATGGATCAACGAACATCACACTGATTGTGGCTTCGCTCAGAATCTTGGACATAGCGGCAAATGCAGAAAATATCTCACCTACAGGTATGAAAGAGCCACGGCTAGTAGGGGATGCTTGGAGCTCTGCGCGGCCGAGCGCTCGATAAAGGATCGTGGTTAAACGCGGTACTGCGGCGATGTGGGTTGGAAAACGTGGATTGGGGTTTAAGCTGTTTACGGCAGCGTTGAACGCAGCCGCGTCCACCAAGTCACCGCTCTGCTCAACCCACGCCGAGGCACGTCCGAGCCATCTATGGGCGTCAGTGGTTTGCCATTGGGACGTCATTAGGTCTGGCATTTCAGCAATGAGGTAACCGAGTTCGTGATACAGGCGATCAGGTTCGATGGGCATATATGATAAGGCTTCGGGAGGGAAAGAATAAGGCTAGCATCAGATGTGTTCGCGAACCATGCCATGCTGGAAGTTAGCACTGTAGAGCTGTTCATCTGGCCTAGGTTTCCGTTACGACTGGTAATTTGGGCCATTTCCTCCATCTGTTGGGATAACGGGACGGATCTGTTGAAGGATAAGTAACGGAATCAGGCCTCGATAAACGCCGATGTTTAAAAAGACATTTCCAAACACTCTCTCAGGCTACATATCCTTGCGCCTTTGCCTACAGCTACGCCAGAATCCGCCGGCTTGTGCGCTTTGTACCTGGTCTTTATCGTCTACGTGTCGCTGGCAACCCAGCGACCGGGTTTAGCGACCTGACCAGGTATAAGTACAACGACGCTCCAGTTTGTCGCAGACGTTTGCGATGACGATATGGTGGCTGTGCGTGGGAGACCTTCGGGTCTGCCGGGTCTTATACCTCTCGGTTCGCTAACCCGCGCACAGCTGCCACCCTTACTTGTTTAGCGACAGGTGTTGGTGGTTCCACCAGGTATAAATTTGGAGCTTCACCATGATCAAACCAACACCCAACCCGCCCGAAACCGCCTCGGTTTCCCCCTACGAATCCATCGATTCCAAAAAACTCCACGAAGCCGCCGACCGCGCGCTCGATCATTACCTCTGTCCACCCGGTTCCATGCCGCCCCCACGTAAAAACCGTGGGATGTACGCCGTGACGGCGGACAACAAAACCGAAGAACTGCTGGTCGATGCCAGTGCAACACTCGCTTCGGCCAAAACCATCGCCCAGAACGTCTCCAGCCTGTTGCCGGCATCGCAGCGCCATGCGCTGGCGGGGATCGCGCAGTTGATCATGCTCGGGGAGTTGGCGGTGAATCGGGCGTTGGATAATTTGCAATTGCCGGAGTGATGCGTGTGTCGGGGGCACTTGGTGATTGATCAGGTGTGAACTCTGGCGCCTTCGCGAGCAGGCTCGCTCCCACCTTTAAGTGTGTTTCAAGGTGGGAGTGCGCTGGCTCTTCAGCCGCGATAAATGTCGAGACGATGTACGCGTTTCTGTAACTGTGAGTGGCGGGGTGCTTGCTAGCGTCAATCGACTGCCAGGTTGTCTCGAGCCCACTGTTCAGCCGTTGTGACCTGAATCGACTGCTGTTCGTTGAAAGTCCCCGCTTTCGGCCACGACACGCCTCTGCCTTGGGCAAATACGGCGCGGTATTTTTTGATGTGGTGAGTGGGGTCCTTTTCCAGTTCCTGCATCAGGTACGGAACCGTCCAGACGTTACGTTTGAACGGACGCCCCAGCACACGCTCAAGCAGGCTCGCCACCTGCCCATACGTCACCGTGTCGCCAGACAGGTAGACGATCTCATTGCGAAAGCGCGGTTCGAAGAAAACGATGTCCGCTGTCAGCTTGCCGATGTCTTCCGGTGTCGTGAGCGTCACGCTGGTTTCCAAGCTGCCCAAGGCGTTGACTGTGTGGTTGTCAAAATCGACGACTTCAAAGACCGGCTCGAACAGAAAACTGGTGAACATGCCGGTCGAGATGATCACCCATTCGGTTTTGTCCTGAGCGCGGAGCAACTCGCGCACGTCGAGTTGCGCATCGAACAAATCCTGCGGGCTGCCCCGGCCAATCACTTCGAAATCGACGCCAAACTGCCAAGGGAAGTAGCGCTTCACGCCGGACCTGAGCGCTGCTGTCGCCAGTTTCATCGGCGTTTCCCGGCCCGCGACCATGCCTGCGCAGCCTATGACGGTGTCGAATGCTGCGAACACTTCGGCCAGTTGATCGATGGAATCGTTAACCAGGTCTGCAGCGACTAGCTGGATGCCCAGACTGCGCAGTTCATCGACTTCCAGTTTTTTCTCGGGGGCTTGCGTGTTGATGGTCGAATCCCTGAGCAGGACGCTGATGGTGCTGCCGGTCGAGCGCTCGGCTACCCGCGCAAGATTGCGCAGCACCGGCAGGCCGAGTTCGCCGGCGCCGAGTACGAGAATGGATTGTGGGGAAGGGTGGGTCGCTTCGGTCATGATGTCTCCTGAGATCCGTCGTCTGTATGATTTGGCGATGCTGGCACGATTGCGCAGCGCTCAGAAGAAGGCACACGCGTGATACCAGGGGGACACATGACCGATGAGGAAACCCTTAGCCAGGCAGAAGCGATCTGCCAGACGCTAAGACGAGACGATGATGGCGTGCGGCGCGAAGTCCTGGCTCACGCCGGTAGCCGCTGGTCACTGGGTATCCTGCATGCCCTGGGTGTGTACGGCACGATGCGTCATGCCGAGATCAAACGGCAGATGACGGGCGTGACTCAGCGCATGTTGACCAAGACGCTGCGTGCGCTGGAACGCGATGGTCTGCTGATACGGCGGGAGTTGGATCAAGTGCCGCCCCATGTCGAGTACGAGCTGACGGCGTTGGGGATGGAGTTGTTGGTTCGCATGTCGCCGATTTGGACTTGGGTTGTGGAGCACGTCGATGATTTTCGCGAGGCGCGTCGGGTGTTTGATGGTCAGAGTGGGAAAAAGCCTTCGTGGCAGGTTCCGGTGGTGGGGCTGGTTGATTTGGATGGGGCTGATTGATTGGATGCTTTGGTTCAGGCCATTGCGCAGAACGTGGCGAATCTGTTGCCGGGTTTGGGGCTTGCGATTAGAAGCGGCCCTCACCCCAGCCCTCTCCCGGAGGGAGAGGGGGCCGACCGAGTTGTCTTGCGGGGTACGCCGACCTGAAAGATTTTGGCGATTATGGCTTTGGTGATTCTGGAGGCTGCGTGAGTAGAAGCGGCCCTCACCCCAGCCCTCTCCCGGAGTGAGTGGGGGCCGACCGAGGTGTCTTGTGGGGTACGTCGACCTGGAAGATTTTGGTGATTATGATTTTGGTGATTCTGGGGGCTTCTCGAGTAGAAGCGGCCCTCACCCCAGCCCTCTCCCGGGGGGAGAGGGGGCCGACCGAGTTGTCTTGCGGGGTGCATCGACCTGGAAGACCTTGGCGATTATGGCTTTGATGAAAGGCCTTGGCGATTATGGTTTTGGTGAAGGATCTTCGATTTGGCTTTGTGAGCTTGGCCATTTTGGATTCAACGAAAGACGTTCAAGTCGGTGTAGCTCTCGAATTTCCCCCAATCGGTTCCCTCTACCTCTGGGAGAGGGCTAGGGTGAGGGGCTTTCCGTTCGGGACAACAAAGTCTCAAGCCTGGCCAACGGCGGCGCATCCTGATTGCGGTCGAATACCTGGATACCAATCTTGAGTAAGCGGCCGTTTTCGGCTGCGCTAATCACCTGTTCACAGCGCAGTAATAGCCGGCCCTGATCACATTCCTGCGCTTTCATCCCCATCGGCAACTTCCCTTCCAGTCGCAACTCCGCCATCCGACTCTGCGCCGCAATCATCGCCACCGACCGATCCCTTAAAATCCCACTACTCTGCGTCATCAATCCCGCCACGCGCACAGCCGCTGACATCGCCACGGCAATAATCGCCAGCGCCACCAGCACCTCAATCAACGTGAAACCCGCTTCCCGCGAACGCGCACGCATAAACAGCCCAAAACCAAAACCCAGCCCTCGACGCTAACCCGCGTCCTTGACGGCTTGACGACGAAAACACCCGAGGATTTTCAACATCACTGACATATCTTCTTGCAACACTGCGCGTCGAATCGAATCAAGCCAGGGTATGTCGAGATGGATATCGCACCTTTCAAATCGCTTCAGCAACCGATGCGCACGCCGCGTGGGCAGCAGGGTTTTACCCTGATCGAGATCATGGTGGTCGTGGTGATTTTGGGGATTTTGGCGGCGATGGTGGTGCCCAAGGTGCTTGACCGGCCGGATCAGGCGCGGGCGACGGCGGCGAAGCAGGATATTGGTGGGTTGATGCAGGCGTTGAAGCTGTATCGCCTCGATCACGGCACTTACCCGAGCATGAACCAGGGGCTGAAGGTGTTGGTGGAGCGGCCGGCGGATGCGAAGAACAGCAATTGGCGCTCGTACCTGGAGCGTTTGCCGAACGATCCGTGGGGGCGTCCTTATCAGTACCTCAACCCCGGCGCCAATGGCGAGATCGACATCTTTTCCCTCGGTGCCGACGGTCAGCCGGACGGCGACGGTGTGAATGCCGATATCGGTTCCTGGCAGTTGTAAGGCCGGCCATGAACAGCCGCTCGCCTGAGGGGGCGAAGCAACAGGGCATGGCGATTATCAGCGCGTTGTTGATTGCGGCCGTGGTGGCGGTGATTGCGGCGGGCATGTTGACGCGCCAGAGCGTGTCGACCCGTGCGCTGGAGGCGGATCAGCAGCGTGTGCAGGGGCGTTGGCTGGGGCAGGGCGGGTTGGAGATCAGCCGTCAGTTGCTCTGGGATGCACGTCAGCGCGATCCGTTGACCCGGCTCGATCAGCCGTGGGCGCAGCGTCTCTCCGCGCAGGGTTTTGAAGGCCGACTGGAGGATGAGCAGGGCAAGTTCAACCTGCGTAATCTGGTGGCCAACGAGCGGGTGGATGAGGCGCAGGTCGCGGCTTTTCAGCGCTTGTGCGAGTTGATCGGGGTCAGTGCCGGGTTGAGTCAGCGCATCAGTCAACGGGTGATTGCTTCGTACCCGCGACTGCTGAATCCGCAAATGGCCGAGGCGCCGAAAAGCGGTTTCGACAGTGGTCGCGCGACCTCGCCTAACGCTTCACACAAACCGCAGAAGCCGACGCTGCCGATGCTGCGCAGCATCGATGATTTGCGCAGTGTCGACGGTGTTAATGAGGCGTTGATCGGCAAACTGGCGCCGTACCTGACGGTGATCCCCGCGACGACTTGGCTCAATGGCAACACAGCCGCTGCTCCGGTTTTGGCCGCGTATGTGCCGGGGCTGTCGCTGGAGCGCGCGAATGCGCTGATCGCCGAGCGCGATGCCGGGCGCTGGTTTATCAACCGTGGCGATTTCGTCAACCGCTTGCGCATGCCGCAACTGGAGCTGACCAGCGTCAAGGTCGGCATCACCAGTGACTGGTTTCGCCTGCGCGGCGAGGCGCGGCGCGATCAGCGGCGGGTCAGTCTTGAGGCGTTGTTGCATCGCAGCCAGGACCGCTTGCCGCAGGTGATTTGGTCGCGGGTGGGCGTATGAGCCAGTTGAAAGTGGCGTTGCCGCCCTTGGCGGAACTGGAGCTGCACAGTCAATTGCACTGCGCCTGGCTGGATCGTCAGGGCCAGGTCACGCGGGAAGAACGCCACAGTCTGAGCCAGTTGAGCCAGCAGTCGAAACTGCCGCCGCTGGTGTGTTTTCTGCACCCGGCTGACAGCCTGTTGGCGAGTCTCGATTTACCGCCGTTGCCTGCGAACAAGATTGTCGCGGCGGTGCAGTGTGCGGCGCAGGCGTTGATGCTGGGTGACAGCAGCGAGATGCACATCGCGCACAGCGCGCGGGACGAGGCCGGTCAGGTGCAGATCGCCTGGGCGCCTCGGCAGCACTTATTGCGTTTTGGCCAGTTGCTCAAAAGCGCTGGGCTGAACCTGCGCGGACTCTACCCGGCGCCTTACAGTTTGCCGGTGTTGCCCGGCACCGTCGCGTGCGTGCAGGACGGGCATTTGTTGTTGCGCGACAGTGTGCAAGCGGCGCGGGTGCAGCCGTTGTTTGATGACGGCCTTGACGGTGTTGTTTGGGAACCGGGTGCGACTCTTCACTGGATCGGGGATCAACCGCCGCCGGGCGCCGAATTGCCGATGAGTGATGCGCAGCGCTGGACCGGGCCGCTTCCGGGTTGGGGGCTGCATGGCGCGGTCCAGCAACAAAAAACCGAGCATCGCGGTTGGGGCCGAGCCATTGGTTTGTCTGCGTTGGCCGTGGCGGTGTGGGTGATCGGTTTGAACCTGTATGCCGCTCGCGAGGCCGGGCAGGGCCAGCAACTGAAAACCCAGATGAACCTGCGGGTAAAGCAGGCCTTCCCCGAGTTGCCGGTAATCCTCAACCCGTTGCAACAGGCCCGTCAGCAACTGGCGGCGCGGCAGAAGGGCGCGGCGGATGATCCCGCGCAGACGTTCAATCGTCTGGTGTTGCAGGCCGGCAGCGGCATGCCGTCGATGGCTGGCAGTGTCGAGCGGCTGACATTTGTCGACGGCGTCTTGCAACTGAGTCTGCTGAGTGAGGCCCGTCGCGGCGGCAATGATCAGGAGTGGCAAAGCACCTTGGCCCAGGCCGGCATCAGCGTTGCGGCAGATGATGAAGGTTGGACCTTGCGTCCGGCCACTGAGGCCACCCCAAGCGACAGCGATGACAGCGGCGGAGCAGAAGAAGATGAATAAGGCCTCGCTCGCGCTGTACCGCGCCAAGTGGCAACGCTTCAACGCTCAGGTGCAGGCGCGTTGGCAGCCGTTGGCCCTGCGCGAAAAACGTATGGTCGGTGGCATGGCCGTTGCGCTGATCGGCCTGTTGCTGTGGGTCGCGCTGATCCAGCCGCCGCTGAAGAAAATCGCTTATTGGCAAACCGAGACGCCAAAGCTGCGCGCGCAGACCGAGGCGCTGGAAGTGCTGCTGCGCGAAGTCAGCGTGCGCCCGGACGGGCAAAGCGTGGCGCAGTCGCTGGAGCAGACCCTGCAGGCCAGCGGCCTCGGCGGGCACTATCAATTGCAATCCGGGGAGGCGGGTTCTTGGCAGTTGACCTTCGACGCCGCGCCGGCCGACGCCGTGCTCGACTGGCTGTTGAGCAACCCGGCACAACTTTCTCTGCAAGTGGTCGAGGCCCGTTTGCAACGCGCGGACAACCCCTCGACCGAAGTCACCGCCGGCACTTTGTCAGGCACCGTTCGCATGGATCAGGCGCTGGGCGCTAAGGAAGCTTCATGAAGGGGTCAGGATCCAAACCGGCACGTCTGGCGTTGCCGATGCTGCTGATGGCGTTGAGCGCATGCAGCAACACCAGCACCACGCCGCAGAATCAGCCGCCGTTGCTGGTCGACAGTGAACTCGGTCGACCTCTGGCCAACACCCAGCGCAGCGGCGACGCGGTGCTCGACCGCGAGCGCGCGCAGGCGCAGGCGCGACCGGCGCCGAAGCAATTGCACAACATCAGCAAGAGTGCGCGCAGTGGTGCGGCGGCGTCGGGCATTGAGTTGCCGAGTAATCCTTTGGGTGATCAACCGGTGACGCTGAATTTTGTCGACGCCGATATTCAAGCGGTGGTGCGGGCTCTGTCGCGTTCCACCGGGCAGCAGTTTTTGGTCGATCCTCGGGTGAAGGGCACGTTGACGCTGGTCTCGGAAGGTCAGGTGCCGGCGCGGCAGGCTTACGATATGTTGCTGGCGGCGTTGCGTATGCAGGGTTTCAGTGTGGTGGATGTTGGTGGCGTGGCGCAGGTGGTGCCGGAGGCGGATGCGAAGTTGCTTGGTGGGCCGATTTACAGTGCCGACAAACCAGCCGGCAACGGGATGCTCACCCGCACGTTTCGGCTGCAATACGAGAATGCGGTGAACCTGATTCCGGTGCTGCGCCCGATCGTTTCGCCGAACAATCCGATCAACGCCTATCCGGGCAACAACACCATCGTCATCACTGATTACTCTGAGAACCTGACGCGCGTCGCGCAGTTGATTGCGAGCATTGATTCGCCGAGTGCGATCGACACGGATGTGGTGCAGATTCAGAACGGCATTGCCGCTGACATTGCGCCGATGGTGGCGGATCTGCTCGATGCGCCGGGCAATGATCCGACGCAGAAAATCGCCGTGATTGGTGATCCGCGTTCCAACACCATCATCATCCGCGCCGGCAGCCCGGAGCGTACCGAGTTGGCGCGCAACCTGATCTACAAACTGGATAACGCGCAGAGCAATCCGAGCAATTTGCACGTGGTTTATCTGCGTAACGCGCAGGCGGCGAAACTGGCGCAGGCCTTGCGCGGTTTGCTCACGGGTGAGAGTGACAGCGGCACCAGTGACAGCGCGCGTTCGGTGCTCAGTGCGATGGGCGGCAGCACCGGTGGCAGCGCTGGGCAGAATGGCCAGAGCGGCACGCAAAGTAGCGGCAGCACCTCGACCACCAACAGCAGCGGCAGCACGGGTGGCAGTTACGTGCAGGGCAGCAGTGGCGGCGCAACCGGTAGCGGCGGCGCGCAAAGCAGCGAACAGAACGTCGCCTTCAGTGCCGGCGGCGTGACCATTCAGGCTGACGCCACCACCAACACTTTGCTGATTTCCGCGCCGGAGCCGTTGTATCGCAACCTGCGCGAGGTGATCGATCTGCTCGACCAGCGCCGCGCGCAAGTGGTGATCGAGAGCCTGATCGTCGAAGTCGGTGAGGACGATGCCAGCGAGTTTGGCGTGCAATGGCAGACAGGCAATCTTGGCGGCAACGGCGTGATCGGCGGGGCGAATCTGGGTGGTTCGGGGATCAACACTAACGGCAAGACCAGCATCGACGTGCTGCCGCAGGGTTTGAACCTGGGCTACGTCAACGGCACCGTCGACATCCCCGGTATCGGCAAGATTCTCGACCTGAAAGTGCTGGCCCGGGCCTTGAAGAGCAAGGGCGGCACCAACGTGTTGTCGACGCCGAATCTGCTGACCCTCGACAACGAAGCGGCGAGTATTTTTGTGGGCCAGACCATTCCGTTTGTCAGCGGCAGCTACGTCACTGGCGGCGGGGGCACCAGCAATAACCCGTTCCAGACCGTGACCCGCGAAGAGGTCGGTTTGAAGCTCAATGTGCGCCCGCAAATTTCCGAGGGCGGTACGGTCAAGCTCGATATCTATCAGGAAGTCAGCAGCATTGATGAGCGGGCTTCGGCCAGTTCGACATCGGCGGGGATTGTCACCAACAAACGCGCGATCGATACCAGCATCCTCCTTGATGACGGGCAGATCATGGTGCTCGGTGGGTTGCTGCAGGACGGCTACAGCCAGAGTAACGACGCGGTGCCATGGCTGGGCAGCCTGCCGGGGATTGGCGCACTGTTTCGCAACGAACGCCGGGCGATCACCAAGACCAATCTGATGGTGTTCCTGCGCCCTTACATCATCCGCGACAGCGAAGCGGGGCGCAGCATCACCCTCAACCGCTACGACTTCATGCGCCGTGCGCAGGGCGGTTTGCAGCCTGAGCGCAGCTGGGCGATGCCGGACATGCAAGCGCCGCAGTTGCCGACGGCGCAGCAGGGGGTGCCGGCGGTTATGCCCGCCTCAGGGCCTCGCGCGACGATCAAAGCGGTGCCGATCCAATGAGTGCATTGCCTTACGCCTGGGCCAAGGCGCAGCGCATTCTGTTGTGCGATGGCGTGCTGACGGTGTGCCCGTCGACGCCGGGCTGGTCGATCAGCGAGGCGCGGCGTCAGTTTGGTGCGACCACGATTCAGCGGGTGCGCGATGATGAGCTGGATGGCTTGCTAGCCGCCGCTTATGCCGACACTGGTAGTGCAGCGGCGGTGGTTGGGGCTGCGGAAAACGAAGTTGATCTCGATCGGCTGATGCAGGACATGCCGGAAATCACCGACCTGCTCGACACTCAGGACGGCGCGCCGGTGATTCGCATGATCAACGCCTTGCTCACCCAGGCCGCGCGCGATGAGGCCAGCGACATTCATATCGAGCCCTTCGAAACCCATTCAGTGGTGCGCTATCGCGTCGACGGCACGCTGCGCGATGTGGTCTCGCCGCGCAAGGCGTTACACGGTGCGCTGGTGTCGCGGATCAAGATCATGGCGCAGCTCGACATCGCCGAAAAACGCCTGCCGCAGGATGGTCGCATCGCCTTGCGCGTGGCCGGGCGGCCGATCGATATTCGTGTTTCAACCGTGCCCACTGGCCACGGCGAACGCGTGGTGATGCGTCTGCTCGACAAACAGGCCGGGCGTCTGCATCTGGAAACCCTCGGCATGGACGCGCAGGTGCTGGCCAAACTCGATCACCTGATCCGCCAGCCCCACGGCATCGTTTTGGTCACCGGGCCAACCGGCAGCGGCAAAACCACCAGCCTCTACGCCGCACTGGCACGGCTCGATGCGAGCACCAGCAACATTCTCACCGTCGAGGATCCGGTGGAATATGACCTACCGGGGATCAGCCAGATTCAGGTCAACGCCAAGATCGACATGACTTTTGCTTTGGCGTTGCGAGCGATCCTGCGCCAAGACCCGGACATCATCATGATCGGCGAAATCCGCGATCTCGAAACTGCGCAAATTGCCGTGCAGGCGTCGCTGACCGGGCATTTGGTGTTGGCAACCTTGCATACCAATGACGCGGTGTCGGCGGTCAACCGCTTGATCGACATGGGCGTCGAACCGTTTCTGCTGGCGTCGTCAATGCTCGGGGTTTTGGCGCAGCGACTGGTGAGGCGGTTGTGCAATCACTGCAAGGAAGAAGACCCCACCGCGCCCGGCACCTGGCGCCCGGTCGGTTGCGCAAACTGCAATCAAACCGGCTACAGCGGCCGCACCGGCATCCACGAATTGTTTTGCATTGATGACGACATCCGTACCCTGATTCACCAAGGGGCAGGGGAGCAGGCCTTGCGCGCATCCGCCGCGAAAGCCGGGATGTTCAGCCTGCGCGAGGACGGTGAGCGCTGGATTCGCAGCGGCGCCACCGCCCCTGAAGAAATCCTCCGTGTGACACGGGACGCCTGATGAATCGCTATCGTTTTGAAGCCGCCGATGCCACCGGCAAGATCGAATCCGGGCACCTTGAGGCGGACAGCCAGGCTGCTGCGTTCACAACATTACGCGGGCGCGGTTTGACCGCACTGTCGGTGCACAAGGAAAGCAACGTCGCTCAGCACGGCGGTGGCGGACTGTTCAGCGCCAAACTCTCCGACAACGATCTGGCCTGGGCCACGCGGCAACTGGCGAGTCTGTTGGGCGCGAGTCTACCGTTGGAAGCGGCGCTGAGTGCCACGGTCGAGCAGGCTGAGAAAAAACACATCGCCCATACGCTCAGCGCTGTGCGTGCGGATGTGCGCAGCGGCATGCGTCTGGCGGAATCGCTGGCGGCGCGGCCACGGGACTTTCCGGAGATCTATCGTGCGCTGATTGCGGCGGGTGAAGAATCCGGCGATCTGGCGCAAGTGATGGAGCGGCTGGCGGATTACATCGAAGAGCGCAACAACCTGCGCGGCAAGATTCTCACCGCGTTCATCTATCCGGGCGTGGTCGGGCTGGTGTCGATCGGCATTGTGATTTTTCTGCTCAGTTACGTGGTGCCGCAGGTGGTCAGCGCGTTTTCCCAAGCGCGGCAGGACTTGCCGGGGTTGACGTTGGCGATGCTCAACGCCAGTGATTTCATCCGCAGTTGGGGCTGGCTGTGCGCCGCGATCATGGCCGGCGCGTTTTGGAGCTGGCGCCTGTATTTACGCAATCCGGCGGCGCGTTTGAGTTGGCATCATCGGGTGCTGAAGTTGCCGTTATTTGGGCGTTTCATCTTGGGCCTGAACACCGCGCGTTTTGCCTCGACCCTGGCGATTCTCGGCGGCGCCGGGGTGCCGTTGTTGCGTGCGCTGGAAGCGGCGCGGCAGACCTTGTCCAATGATCGCTTGAGTTTGAGCGTCACTGAGGCCACGGCCAAGGTGCGTGAGGGTGTGAACCTGGCGGCTGCGTTGCGCGTGGAGAATGTGTTTCCGCCGGTGCTGATTCACTTGATCGCCAGTGGCGAGAAAACCGGTTCACTGCCACCGATGCTCGAGCGTGCAGCGCAGACCCTGTCGCGTGATATCGAGCGGCGGGCGATGGGCATGACCGCGCTGCTGGAGCCGCTGATGATTGTGGTGATGGGCGGGGTGGTGCTTGTTATTGTGATGGCGGTGTTGTTGCCGATCATTGAGATCAATCAACTGGTCCAGTAGCCGGTTTTGATGGTGTCTGATCGGGCCCCTTCGCGAGCAAGCTCGCTCCCACAGTGTTCTGTGGTGTGAAGTCAATTGCATTAACAACATCAATCCCTGTGGGAGCGAGCTTGCTCGCGAAGGGGCCAGTCAGGCCAATAGATAACTCAAAGTTTTTGCAAAAGATTCTCCATCACCCGAGCCATGTTTCCCCCATCCTCGGGTTCTCCTTTCTGTCATCTGCAACCACCCGCCAACGCCTCCAGCCCGATTCCGCCAAACCCCCGATCCAGACGCTGCACGACACCCGACAAACACCCGAGAAAATCCCTTCGGAAACACCTCACAGCTCCCGAGGTTTTTTCCTTTATCTGTCACCGGAAACTGCGAATTTCTCAGTGCGACTTAACCAAGGCCAACGCTAGCGAGGGCCCCGGTGAGTCCTCCCAGTGTCATGCAAGTCACCCGAAAACCTGTGTTCCCAAACCTAGTTGAAAAGGAGATTCTTCATGTTCAAGCGCACTCTGATCGCAGCCTCACTGACCGTCGCCGCTCTGGCATCCGCCCAGGCCATGGCCGTAACCGGTGGTGGCGCTTCACTGCCTGCCGCTCTGTACAAAGGTTCTGCCAACAGCATCCTGCCTGCCAACTTCAGCTACGCCGTAACCGGTAGCGGCATCGGCAAAAGTGCTTTCCTCTCCAACACCGCTTCGCAATTCGGCACCACCGGCACTGTGCACTTCGCTGCCAGCGATTCGATTCTCAACGCTACGGAACTCAGCAACTACACCGCCAACTTCGGTACTTCCTACGGCCCGCTGATTCAGTTGCCATCGGTTGCCACCTCGGTAGCGATCCCTTACAAAAAGACTGGCAACACCACCCTCAACCTGACCAGCGCGCAACTGTGCGACGCCTTGTCCGGTGCCAAGACCACTTGGGGTGAACTGCTCAACAACGACGCCAAAACCGACCCGACCCTGATCCGCGTGGTCTATCGCACGGCTTCCAGCGGCACCACTGAAATTCTCACTCGTCACCTGAACTCGGTGTGCCCTGGCCAGTTCGCCGTCAACACTACCTTTACCAGCGCTCGTCTGGGTGGCTCTCCGCTGCCGGGCAACTGGGTAGGTGTGGTCAACACGGCTGACGTCGCTACCGCCGTGAACGCTGTAAACGGTTCGATCGGTTATGTCGGTCCGGACGGTGTGAACGCGTCGAGCAACGCCGTAGTGGCGCGCATCAACGGTGTTCAGCCTACCAGCGCCAACGTCAACGCTGCCCTGTCATCGGCTGCTCTGCCAGCCACTCCATCCAACCCGGCGCAGTGGGTACCGGTCGTAGCCAACCCAGGGACCGGCTATGCCATGGCGGCCTACACCAACTTCATCTTCGGCCAGTGCTACAAGGACGCCGCTGTTGCCGCTGACGTGAAGGCCTTCCTGACCCAGCACTACAGCACTCCAGGCAACGCTGTTGCTACCGCTGCCCACGGCTTCATTCCGGTTCCAACCAACTGGAAAAACGCTGTGACCGCCAACTTCATCACCAACTCCTCCGGCAACAACCTGGACATCAACAACGCCAGCGTCTGCAACGGCGTGGGTCGTCCTTTGTAAGTCCTGCTACACGCACAATGAAATGGCAGCAGCCTTAGGGCTGCTGCCATTTTTTTTGGCCGATTTACACCTCAATCATGAAGTTTGTGTGACATCCGTTCGGTCGTGGCCCTCGCCAACAGCCTATGTCGTAACAGCAGGTTTTTGCTGGCCTGCAGCTTCGTGTGGCAATCAAAAAGGATCTCGTAGTGATGCTCGCTCGCCCATCCCGTCGCAATATCCCCGGCCAGACTTTCAGGCGTGACGTTGCCGATCCGGCGCTGTGGTTGCTCAAGCCCCTGGCGCACGCGGTGGCATTGTGTCTGGTAGCCGGCAGTGCCGAGGCGGCGACCGCGTTCAGCTCTGGCTGGTTCGCGGCCAAGGGCGCTGCGCAACAAGCCGCGGCCGCCCGGCCCGGTGCGGCTGGTTTGCCGGGGATGACGCCACCCTTGGCGCAGCAGCAAAAAGCCAACCAGCAACTGCAACGCTCGTTGCAGACCCTCAACAACACCGTGGCGGCCATTGCCGCACAGCAGGCGGCTCAGGCTGCCGGGCGCGCGGTGGCCCTGGGCAGTCTGCAGACCGTTCCGGACGGGCTGGGCGAGGGCGGCCTCAAGGTCGACAACAGCCTGACTCAGGGTTGGCTGAACGCCAAAGGCCCGCAGCAGACGCAAGCCGATGGCAAGACCAACGTGAAGATCGAGCAGACGGCCGACAAGGCCATTCTCAACTGGGAGACCTTCAACGTCGGGCGAAATACCACAGTCGAATTTGCTCAGCAGTCGAATTGGGCCGTGCTCAACCGTGTCAACGATCCGAACGCACGCGCCAGTCAGATCCAGGGCCAGATCAAGGGCGACGGCACGGTGATGCTGATCAACCGCAACGGCATCGTGTTCAGCGGCAGCAGCCAGGTCAATGTGCGCAACCTGGTGGCCGCCGCCGCCAATATCACCGACATCCAGTTCCGGGATCGTGGTCTGTATTTCGACAGCAACGGCAGCCAGCCGACGTTCAGCGATGCCGCCGGCAAGGTGCTGGTGGAGCGCGGTGCGCTGATTGAAACCCACAAGCCCGTCGTCTCGACCGACGCCGGTGGCTATACGCTGTTGCTCGGCAAAGACGTTGTCAATGACGGCACCCTCAACACCGCCAAAGGCCAGACCGTGCTGGGTGCCGGTGATCGTTTTTACATCCGCAAAGGCTCAGGCACAGAAGGCAACACGTTTTCGACAACCTTTGGCAACGAAGTCACGCCCGGCTTCAAGGCTGGCGAGAGTGGCGGCCGGGTCAGCAACAGCGGGTTGATTCAGGCTGCCACGGGTGACATCACCCTGACCGGGCATGAAGTGGAGCAGGGCGGCGTGTTACTGAGCAGCACCTCGGTCGCCACTCGCGGGACCATTCACCTGCTCAATCCGGCGAGTGACACGAGCGGCAGCGTGACCCTGGCGCCCGGCAGTGTCACGGCGGTCATGCTCGACAGTAGCGACCTGACGGCGCTGGACAGTCAGCATCAGGCGGCCCTGAGCGGGGTCAACCTCAATAACAGGATTCGCGGCGATCAGTCGCGTATCGATCTCCAGAGCGGCGGCAGTGTCGAATTCCAGAACGGTTCGATCACCCTGGCCACCGGGGGGCAGGTCGCTGTCACCGCGCAGCGTCGCAGCCTGGTTGGCGAAGGCGCGGTGATCGACGTTGCCGGCGCTGTCGGCGTCAAGGTGGCGATGGAATCGAACAACATCAAGATCAACGTGCAGGGCAACGAGCAGCGCGATGCGTCGGTCAATCGCGAGAACGGCGCGCTCAATAGTAACGATGTCTGGGTCGATGTGCGTGAACTGGTCTACGTGCCGGCCGGCACCAATGGCTATGCGACGGACCGTTGGTACACCGCGGGTGGCCTGCTGGAAGTCGGCGGTTATCTGGGCACCCAGGGGCATGGCATCGGCGAGTGGATGGCGCAGGGCGGCACAGTGAGTTTTGCCGGCAACGACGTGGTCACGCGTAAAGGATCACTGATCAACCTGTCCGGCGGCACCCTCGATGTGCAAAGCGGCGAGATTCGACAGAGCTGGCTGCGCGGTGCAGACGGTCGTCTTTATGAAGTCTCGCGTGCGCCGGGGGATCAGCTCTACAACGGTTTGTACAAGGGCTACGAGGATCACAGTGAGCGGTGGGGCCAGACCCGCACGTTCTACAACCCGCTGATTTCACCGTCCAGTCGTACAGAGTCGGGTTACACCGTGGGTCGCGATGCCGGGCAACTGGTGGTCAGCACTGGAAACGCGGTGCTGGACGGGCAACTGCTGGGTGAGGTTTTCCAGGGTGAACGACAGACTCAGACGCCGCGTGCGGTCATCGACGGTTATGAGCAGAGCCAGACTGCGCTGGCACGGCGCGCGCAGTTGATTGTCGGCAGTTATCTGCCGAGCTATCAGGCGGCGTCCGGCGGATTGCGCTACACCCTCAATCCGCTGCTGGATCAGGTTCTGATCGGCGGCGAACGGCGGGACGAGGAATTCACCGGGGATCTGAACGGCGCCGTCGCGCAAGACCGTCAGGGCAAGTTGTTTCTCGACGCCGGCCAGCTCAATGGCTTTGATCTCGGCGCACTGAAGATTTCGGCGCTTGAGCGGATTGAAGTCAACGACGCGCTCAAGGTAGACACCGGGGGTGACATCACGCTGTACGCACCGGATGTCCGTGTTGCGGCCGATCTGACGGCGCGCGGCGGCAGTCTGAATCTGGGCAACGTGCTGAACCAGCTGCGCAGCAGCACCCTTGACGACATGCTGATTGCTGCACCGGCGGGTGAACCGGTGCAGGTGACAATCGCCAGGGATGTACGCCTCGACACCCGTGGTCTCTGGAGCAATCTGCGTACCGATCCGGACGATGTGGCAAGTCTCGGATACCTGAACGGAGGCCGGGTCTCGATCCGCAGCAGTGGCGATATCGATGTGGCGACGGGCAGCTTGATCGATGTGTCGTCCGGTGGTGCGATTCTGGCCAATGGCAAGACCCGGGGCGGCAAGGGTGGCGACGTGAGTCTTGAGTCCAGCGCGATTTCTGCGCTGGGCGATTCGCATCTGACGATGGCCGGCGACATTCTCGGTCATGGCGTGACGGGCGGCGGTACGCTCGCTATTCAGGCCAATCGGGTGCGGATCGGTGCGTCCGCAGACACGCTGCCCGAACATGCCTTGCAGCTGACGCCCGAGTTGTTCGACAACGGTTTCTCTGCCTACCGGGTTACCGGTCTGAACGGTCTGGAGGTGACGGCGGGCACACAAATCGATGTGACGATGCCGGTCTACCGTTTTGCCGACACAACGCTGAATCCGGTCAGCGGGGTCGACCCGAGCCAGGCGATGGAGCGGTGGACACCCACGCTGTATCAGGAAGACCCGCTCAAGGGCGTACTCAGTCAGCGCGCCGGTGCGAGTCTGGCGCTGCAAGCCGGCTCGAGTGAACTCGACCGGTTCGACACCGCCAGCACCCTGACGCTGGGACGCGGATCGCGCATCACGGTCGATCCCGGACAACGGATCAATCTGCGCGGGACCGGGCAGATCACCCTGGAAGGCGAACTGCAGGCCTGGGGCGGAACCCTGGATATACGTCAGCAACAGTTCGGCTCGATCGACGTTGCCACTTCACAGCAACAAGCCGACAGCAAGGCGCACAACCGCTCGATCTGGATCGGTGAGCAGGCGCTGCTGGACGTCGCGGGGCGTGCCCACACGGCGGTCGATGCGTCGGGTCGGGTCTACGGTCAGGTCGACAAGGGCGGCAGCATTATCATCGGCGGCGAAATCGATCCCAAGCGTGCGACGGCGACGGCGGCCGATGCATTTCTGATTGTGCGCGAAGGCGCACGTCTGGATGCCTCCGGGACGCAGGCCGTGCTGGACATCTCCGGGCAGGGTCCGACCCGCGTTGCCTCGGATGGCGGACGTATCAGCCTGAGTTCGTATAACGGCCTGTGGATCAATGGTCAATTGCGCGCCGCTTCAGGTGGCAGCGGTGCTGCCGGCGGACGGCTGGAGGTAGCTCTGGAGACCCCGCTGTACGCTACGCAGAAGGCGGGTGCCGAGGTTCTGCGAGCTCGGGAAATCGTCATTGGTCACGGACCGGGCGATGCAGTGTTGCCCGTGGACCTCAAGCCCGGTGACGCCGCGAACACTCTTCGTTACGGGCATGCCCGCCTGAGCACCGATACGTTGATGTCGGGCGGATTCGACAATCTGAGCGTGTTCAGCAACGGCCTCTTGTCATTTGACGGCGACGTCGACCTGCACATGAATCAGAGTCTGAATCTCTATGCTGGGGCCTTGTCCCTGGCGCAGACTTCCAGCGACTCGACGCGGGTCAATCTATCAGCGCCTTCGGTGCGGCTGTCCGGTGTGGGGACTTATTACGGTGTGGTGGGCACCATTCGTCCCCGGGTCCTGAACAGTCCGACTGCGCAAGTTTCGCCGGCGCAGTTCAACGTCAATGCCAACGTACTGGATATTGCCAACAGCCTGTCGTTCGGCGCGCAAGGGTCGATCTTGCAGAACAACGACGCCCCGGTTGAAGTCAGCCGTCGCGGCTTTGACCAGGTATCGCTGACCAGCACCGGGGACGTGCGGTTTCTTGCGCCCACCAGTGGCCAGGTGAAGTCAGAGTTGTGGACACCGGGGGACCTGAATCTGCGCGCCGCGCAGATCTACCCTGCGAGCGGGGTCTCGGCCGAAGTCCGGGTCGGCTATCAGAGTCAGAGTTCTCTCGCCGATACCCATCGGACATTGCGCATCACTGGCCAGGGGCCGGCGCCGACAGCGCTGCCGTACTCGGTGTTTGGCACGCTGGCGATGAGCGCCAGCCGGATCGATCAGGGCGGTGTTCTGCGTGCGCCTCTGGGCGTCATCAGTCTGGGTGATCTGCTGACCAAAACCCAGGAACTGCGCCTGCTGCCCGGGAGTACGACGTCGGTCAGTGCGGCCGGTCTGGTGATGCCTTATGGCGGCACCACCGACGGTATCGAATACCTTTACAACGGCGCGCCGATCATATTGAAAGGCATCAGTGGCGACAGCGCCGGGGTGAGCCTGCGCTCGCAGTACGTGGATGTGCAGTCCGGCGCGTTGATCGACCTGTCGGGCGGCGGAGATTTGCGCGGTGCCGGGTTTGTCTCCGGTCGCGGTGGCTCCACCGATGCGCGGTTCAGTCCACTGGTGCGTAATGCCAGCGATGGAACGTTCAGTCTGCCGGGGCTGGCCAGCAACCCGGTGTACGCCATTGTCCCGGGCGATCAGAGTGCCTACGCACCGATACTGGGGGAAGCGGGAGCGGTCGATCCGCGCATCGGTCAGCAGATCACCCTGGGCAGCGGCGTGCCAGGGTTGGCGGCAGGCACTTATACATTGTTGCCTTCCACCTTCACGTTGCTGCCGGGCGCGTTCCGGGTGGAAGTGAACGGCCAGGCCGCCCCGGGCGCCACCAACGGCGCGATTGCAATGCGCAACGGCTCGTGGACAAGCAGTGCGCGGATGTCGATTGCCAATACCGGTGTGCGGGACAACCTCGCCAGCCAGGTCATCGTGACATCGGCGGATGTGTTGCGGCGTTACTCGCAATACAACGAAACCACACTGGAGCAGTTCATCGTCAGCGATGCGGCGCGCCGGGGTGTTCCGCGTGCTTTGGCGCCCATGGACGCCAAAGCGCTCAACCTGTTCGTCATTGCTGGGGGCAAGCAGGATACCGCGCTGGACTTCAACGGCCGGATCGCCTTCGCAGCCGCCAAGGGAGGCGTGGCCGGGACGGCGGTGATTCGTGGCGGCAGTGGCGACAGCTTTGAGATTCTCGCCACCGGGCAGTCAGCCACGAAAGGCTTTGCCGGCGTTTCGCTGAATGCCGATACGCTCAACCGGCTGGGCGCTTCTCGTCTGGCGATCGGTGCGACCCCGACGGTGAATTACGGCACGGCCGGTAACATCGTCAGTTTCACGGGCAGTACCTACAACATCACCTTGCGTGAAGGTGCGCTGCTTTCAGCACCCGAAGTGCTGCTCTGGACCAACAGTGGGGACGGTGCCATCACGGTCGAGGCCGGTGCCGGCGTCAACTCTCTGGGACGCGGCGAGGTGCCGTACGACTCCTCGAGCGGTTTCGTCTATCAGCCCGGCGCCGCGAGTCTGCTGGTGGTGTCCAACGGCTGGACGAATGTGCTGGCGCCAGAGGTCAACGTCAGCACTGCGTCTGGCAGCATCCGCATCGGTACCTGCGATCGCCAGGCATGCGCCAATCCGGCGATGCTTTATTCGAATGGCAGCATTACGGCGGCCACCAACAATCAGTTCGAACTGGCCGAAGCGGTGCGTTTCGGCACCCGTCACCTGGCATTGGCTGTGGGTGCGGTCAACATCGGTACCACTGAAACACTGGCGGCGGTCGGTCGCCTGCCTGCCGGCCTGACGTTGAATCAGGGCGTGCTGGACCGGTTGCTGCGCGGCGATACCCAGTTTGCTGCGCCAGCCCTGGAAACGCTCAGCCTGACCACTCGCGACGCGTTCAACTTCTACGGCAGCGTCGCGCTGGACACTCTGGATCCTCAGACCGGGCGCAGCAGGTTGCAGAATCTGATGATCACGACCCCGGCCATCTACGGCCTGGGGGATACGAGCGACGTGGCGACCATCCGCACGGCCAACCTGATCTGGAACGGCACCACTCAGGCGCCCGGGGCCGTGGCCAGCGGCGGTGCGGGCACCGGGCACGGCACGCTGAACATCGAGGCTCAGCGCATCGATTTTGGCTACGGCCCTTATTCCCAACCCAACGGCCTGGATCAGAACGCTCGTCTTGCGCTGGGCTTTGCCAACGTCAACCTCAACGCCAGTGACCGCATTACCGCCAACCACAAGGGCAGCCTCGCGGTTTATGAAACGCAGGGGGCTTACGACCCGATCAAGGGTTATCTCTACAGCGGCGGCAACCTGAACCTGCGCACACCTCTGCTGACCGGGGAGGGCGGCTCGGTGAATGCGCTCAAGGCCGGCGGCAGTCTGGTATTGAGCGGGCCGACCGGGGTGGCGCCCGCCGATGCACTGGGTGCCGAACTGACGCTGGAGGGGCGTAATGTGGTGCTCGACGGCCGGATTGCGCTGGCCAGCGGCAAATTGCAGGTCAAGGCCGAGGGCGATCTGACCCTGACGAGCGGGGCTACCCTAGACTTGGCAGGCCGCACCCTGCCATTCAACGATATCAATCAGTACAGCTGGGGCGGCGACGTGGCGTTGTACAGCCGCGACGGCAATATTCGTCAGGCGGCCGGCTCGCGCATCGATCTGTCAGCGCAGAACAATCAGGCCGGCAATCTGAGTGTCGTGGCACTGTCAGACACCGCGGGCGAGGTCGATCTGCAAGGCGAAATCCGTGGCAGCAGTACAGGGCATTACGATGCCGGCGGCACGTGGGTACCCTACAAATCCGCTGGCGTGGACATACGCGCGCAACACCTGGGTGGAGCGCTGAATGAACAGTTTGCTGCGCTCAACCAACGCTTGAACGCCGGGCAAGTCTTCGGCAGTCGCAGCTTCCAGTTCAAACAGGGCGACCTGGTGATCGGCGATGGCCTCAAGGCGGGCGAGGTCTCGGTATCGGTGGACAACGGCAGCCTGACGGTGAACGGCCTGGTCGATGCCAGCGGCGAACGTGTCGGCAATATTCGCCTGTCGGCCGCCCATGGCCTGAATGTGGCGGGCGGCGCGGTACTGGATGCTCACGGTCGGGTACTGCGGGTCGACAGTTACGGCAAGATTATCGACGCGCCCAACCGGGCCATGGTCGAGCTCAGCTCCGGCGACGGCCTGCTGACCCTCGCTCCCGGTGCACGGATAGACCTGCGCCATGGCACGGACGCGGCAGTCGGCACCCTGGCGGGTCAGAATGACGGTCGCCTGCGCGGCACACTGGAACTGAACGCACCGCGACTGGGCGCCGATGACATCGCCATCGATGCCCGTGGCGCGTTGATCATCCAGGGTGCGCGGTCCATCGGGCTCAATGCCGTGCGCCGCTATACCGATGCCGCCGACGGGGTAGATCCGGCGGCCAGCGGTCGGCCTTATCAAATCATCGACCAGGCTTACCTGAACCGCATCCACGGTGACAACGACCTGTTCATCAACGCAGCCTTGGGCAACGCTGATCTGTTGCAGCGCAAACTGGCAGGGTTGAACAATGCGGGGTATGCCGATGCCTTCCATTTGCGACCAGGTGTAGAGATTGCGAGTAAAACCGCCGACGGCGATATGGTGGTGCAGGGCGATCTGGACTTGTCCGGCTATCGCTACGCCAGTCTCAACCCGAACACCGGCAAAACTTCGCTCTACGGTTCTGGCGAGGCGGGGAGCCTGGTGATTCGAGCCGGGGGTGACCTGGACATCTACGGCAGCATCAACGATGGCTTCGCGCCGCCGCCGGAAACCGTGGACGATGCGGGATGGAAACTGCTGCCGGGCGTCCAGCCGTTTGGCGGCGATCTGATTGTGCCGGGGGCGGGCGTGACGCTGGCCGAGGGCACGTTGTTCCCAGCGGGCGTCAAGCTGAACTATGACTTGCCGATCCAGGCCGCCGTCCTCGCCAGCGGTACGCTGTTGCCCACCGAGGGCGTGCTCGCCGGCCCCTACACGTTGCCGGCCGGCACCGTGTTGAGCGCAGCCGTACACGATGCCTCCGGTAACCTGCTGTATGGCGCCGGAACGCTGCTCAATGACAGTGTGATATTGCCGGCCGGCAGCCGCCTGGGCGCCGGGACCCGACTCGCTCAGGCTACCGGGATGCAGGCCATGCTCTGGCCAAAAGGCGTGCCGCTGCCCAGTGTTCTGGATGACCAACAGCGTGCGGTGGGGGCGAAGTTGAGTGGGTCGCTGGCGCTGCTGCGCGGCTCCCTGATTCCGTCCATGACCGATGTGGTGCTGGCTGCCGACACACCCTTTATCGAACTTCGTTCATTGAACGGTACACGCCAGGGCGCGAACTGGGCGATCGCGAGCATGTTGCCGTCGGGCAGCGCATCGTGGTCGATGCGGATAGTTGCAGGTGCCGACCTGGAAGCCGCTGACAGTCGTGTGGTGAAACCCGTCACCAGTGGCGGTGACTTACGGCTGGCAGACACTCACCTCGGGATTATCGTCACCGAGAAAAAGCTCGACAGCACCTGGTCGGCGGATAACCCGTTGGGGTATCCGGCGGGCAGCGTCGTCAGCGATGAGGACAGTTTCTGGTGCGATCTGATTCCCGGGGTCTGTCTCCCACCGGCCAAGTTCCTGTGGGCGGATGGCAACATGATGGGCATACCCGCCGGAACCCCGGTCAGTGACGACGATCTGTTCTGGTGCGACATCGATCCGGGGAACTGCCTGGCCAACAAGGGCGGGATAACCGCCAATCCCCACTCGCAGATGTTCAGCGTGCTGCGCACCGGTACTGGCGATCTGGATTTGATGGCTGCGGGCAATCTGCGCATGGACTCACCGTTCGGCGTTTATACGGCGGGCACTCAGTCCAGCGATGTCGATTCACGTTTCAACCAGGCCCGCGGCCGCCTGTCTGACGATGGATCGGTACTGGGCAGCGCCGGCAGCGCTTACGAAAAATGGGTCAATGGCGGTTCAGAAAGCCTGTATCAGGCGTGGTATCCGCAGATGGGCGGCAACCTGACGATCGGTGCCGGTGGTTCGGTGTCGGGGGACACGCTCGGGCGGCGCAGCTACGCAATGAACGCGCCACTGCGTGAACAGGTCCCCAGCGTTGCTGTGGGCAACTGGCTCTGGCGTCAGGGCGACGCAAAGGCGGATCTTCCTACGGCCTGGTGGATCAACTTCGGCAGCTACGCCACGCAGCCCTTGCCGGACCAGAGCACCGACACCGGGTCGTACCTGGTCGGGTTCACCGGCTTCGGCACGTTGGGCGGCGGCAATATCAGCCTGCGCGCTGGCGCGGATGCAGGCATGCTCAGGGCCATAGGCGATCAGTTGCTTAACCCCCGCAGTCAGGGACTGATCGTGGCAGTGGGCAGCACCGGCCGCGTTGGCGCTGACGGTAGCCTGCAGTTGACCGGCGGTGGCGACATGGACATTCGTCTTGGCGGCATGCTCAATCCGTCATTGCAGGCGAGGTCGGGGCAGAACGGCACGACACCGCCGCGACACGACCTTCAAGGCGCCCTGATCAATCTACGGGGTGCGGCACAGCTGACCGGCGCTGCTGCGGGTGCGATCAACCTGCAATATGGCGTCGAGCAATTCCAGCAGGACGCCCGGGAAACCAGAGCCTACGATTTGTTCAGTGCCAGCACCGGAGCGGCCGGCGGTGGCGTGGTCTTGATACCGGGTGATTCGGGGATGCGCATCAGCACACGCGGCGACCTGGTGATAGGGGGCGCGGCGGATCCGGGTCGGGTCAGGCTGCAGAACTCCACGCCGTTCACCACTGACAATGGCGAGGTCCATGCGGGTGGTGGACTGAGCGGCTTCTCGTTGTGGACCGGGCACACGGCCATCGATCTGTTTTCCGCCGGAGGCAATCTCACACCGAGCACACAGATGGCTGAAGTCATCACGACGTCGTCTCAAACCGTAAGTGGAATGAACAGCTCGCCGACTGATGGTCGCTTTGTATACCCCTCGATTCTTCGGGCCGTTGCAGGCCAGGGTTCCATCTATGCGGGACCGTCGGCCGCTTTCGGTGCATCAAGCAATCTGTTTCCGGCGGTGGGGTACTCGTTATTGCTGGCGCCTTCGACAAACGGGCAACTGTCGTTGCTGGCCGGTGACTCCATCTACGCCGGCGGTTATGCGATCAATCAGTCCGGCGCGAGCCCGGCAGCCATTGCGACCCCCTTTGCGCCTGCCTTCTCGGGATACGGAGCCAGCGCGAACGTGCCGTTGGTCAGCAACTACAGCCCCGATGGTGTGATCCCGAAGGGAAACCTGCGTTATCCGCTGTTTGCCTTTGGCGCCGACACCTTCTCGGGGTTAAGCGATGTACAGGGCCCGGCGCGTTTCTATGCCTTGACTGGTGATCTGGTCGGTTTACGCAGCGGCGAAACGCTGAGTTTTTCCCCGTCCGCTCGTACCTGGTATGAAGCGGCGGGGCCGGTGTGGATGATGGCCGGTCGCGATATCGTCGCGTCCGGTACTTTCCTGGGGCAGCCGACAATCGCGCCGAATGAGGAATTGGGCGGAACCCGACAAAACGTCAGTTCGACCGGCAACCTGTTCATTCACAACGACCCGCGGGATGTCTCGCGCGTATCTGCCGGGCGCGACATTCTCTACAGCAGCTTCGATATCGCCGGCCCGGGCCTTTTGGATGTCAATGCCGGGCGCAACATCCTGATGGAGAATCAGGCCGCTATTACCAGCCTCGGACCGATCACGGCGGGAGACAGCCGATCGGGGGCAAGCATCGTGTTGCAGGCCGGCGCAGGAGTGCAGGGGCCGGACTACACGCGATTCATTGCGCGTTACCTTAACGCGCAGAACCTGGCCGATCCGAACGCTTCCCTCAACGGGCAACCGGGCAAAGTGGTCAAGACCTACCTGGACGAGTTGCAGAGCTGGCTGACCCTCGGCTACGGCTTCAGCGGCAGCGAAGAACAGGCGCAAGCCCTCTTCGCCGCACTGCCGAGTACCGAACAGGCGATCTTCGCCCGCCAGGTGTACTTCGCCGAACTGCGTGCCGGCGGCCTCGAATACAACGACGTCGATGGCCCGCGCACTGGCAGTTATCTACGCGGTCGCAACGCGATTGCGGCGCTGTTCCCGACCAGCGATGTGGCGGGTAATTCGATCCGTTACGACGGCGACATCACGATGTACGGCGGTGCCGGGGTCAAGACGCTGTTTGGCGGCGACATCCAGATGCTCACCCCGGGTGGCGGTCAGGTGTTCGGCATCGAAGGCGCGGCGCCGCCCTCCACGGCGGGGATCATCACCCAGGGTTCGGGCAATATTCAGCTCTATTCGCAGGGCAGCATTTTGCTGGGGCAGAGCCGGATCATGACCACGTTCGGCGGTTCGATTCTCGGCTGGTCGGCCGAGGGCGATATCAACGCCGGTCGTGGCTCGAAAACCACCGTGGTCTACACCCCGCCGAAACGCGTCTACGACACCTGGGGCAACGTCACGCTGTCGCCGTCGGTGCCAAGCACCGGCGCCGGTATCGCCACGCTCAACCCGATCGCCGAAGTGGCGCCGGGCGACATCGACCTGATCGCGCCGCTGGGCACCATCGATGCGGGCGAGGCGGGGATTCGCGTGTCGGGCAACGTCAACATCGCCGCGCTGACGGTGGTCAACGCCGCCAACATCTCGGTGCAGGGCAAGGCGACGGGTGTGCCGGTGGTGTCGGCGGTGAATACCGGGGCGATCACCTCGGCCAGTTCGGCGGCATCGTCGGCCACCCAAGCGGCGGAAGATGTCGCGCGTCAGCAGCAGGCGGCTTCGCGGCAGAATCAGGCTTCGGTGTTCACCGTGCAGGTGTTGAGCTTCGGCAATGAACAACTTGCGCCGTCCCGCGATGGCGCCAGCCGTGCACCGGCCCCGGGTTACAACCCGAACAGCCCGGTGCAGGTGCTGGGCGCCGGGGCGCTGGATGAACAGGCGAAGCAGCAGTTGACCGAGGAAGAACGTGGGCAACTGACGTTGTAAAAGACTCTCGTGTAGTACGTTTGGGCGGCCGGTGGGTCGCCCTTTTTTTATGTTGACGAAGTTGAAGGGTATTTTTGCCGGGCGTGAAGCACCCTCAGTATTCTGATGCGCCCATTCACTCGATAGACCAGAAGATAGTTCGGATGAATCACCATCTCACGAGTACCAGGCACTCGGCCAGGTCGGTAACCGTAAGGTATTGATGAAAGCCGTTGTGCTGCCGCACCAACCTTGTGTCTTAGCGAAATTGAAGCGTTGGTGTTGTGTTGCTCGATGTATTTGAAGATGTCAGCCAGTTGACGCGAGGACTTGCTGCTCCATTCAAGCAGCAGAGCGGCGCTTCCTGCGCATCTCTTCCAGCATCTGGTCGAGCATCGCCATAGCCTCATCATGGGGAATACCAGGGCTAGGATCATCGAGTGCAGCCTGTACCTCTGCACGAAACCAGCGATCGTAGCTCTCGGCCTCTTCTTCGGATTCGAAGTCAGAGTAAAACGGGGAAAGTAATATGCTCATAGTGATCTCCGTGATCAATCTCGGCAGTTTAAGGGGGGACATGGTCCATTGTCGTCACTGGCAGACGATGCACCCCATGAGCCCTTGAGCAACCATGGGATAACGGAGCCCAGTATCTGCAAGCGCACCCTTTAAATCTGCCAGACGTTTCCCCCTGTTGTCCGGTAATCTCGACCGCCGCTGTAGGCGTATTCCACCCATGCGTTTTTCAGGTTTTCAGGCTACAAATCCAGGTGCGCTTTCCTACAAATGCACTCAGAACGCATAGGGAATACTCACCTTCGCCCACAACATTTCCCCCTCTGGCCGGTTCTCCACATCAAACTCCTTGGCCCAGCGAATCTCCGCACTGGCGTACTTGAGAAACGTGAAGTGCAGCGCCGGGCCAATCGCGAACACTTTGCCGCGCACGCCGTCATTCACGTCCTGCCCGGCGAACTGCACGGTATGACCGAACTGTTTGTCGTCGGTGGTTTGCTTGAGGTAGTAGCCGTTGATGCCGAGCATCAGGTCGTCGGTGATCTTGTAGCTGGCCGAATAATCGAAGTGGAAGATCTGCCCGGACTTGTAGTCGGTGTCCTTGTTTTTCTCGTTGAAGCTGTAGGTGGTCTTCATCGAGACTTCGGTGCGTTCAGTCGGCAGCCAGGTGAACGAGAACAGCGGCTTATACGTGTAGAAATTGTTACTGGTGTTGGCCAGTCGATCGACGCTGTATTCGCCGGTGGGCACGGTGACTTCCACGGCGGCGCCGAGGGTCAGGTTCTTGCCCATGTCCCACAGAATGATCGGCGCGAAGGTGGTATCGCCCATGCCTTCGCGGGTGTCGCTCAAGCCGAACACCGAGACTTCCTGCTTCAACCACGGCTGGGCGATGTACCCGGCCAGACGTCCGCCGAACACGCGCACCGGGCTTAAATAATCGAGGCGCGGAATCACGGCCGTGGATTCGATCTCGACATTCGGCACCTTGCCGCCCAGCGAGCTGATGTTGAGCTTGGTCGATTTGTAATGGTTGTAGTAGAGGTTGAACGCGACCATGTTCTGCGGAAGGCTGTCGACTTCCAGCGGCAGCATGAAGAAACCGTCGGTGCCGGTGCCGATGTTGTCGACGCCGGCTTCGGTGGCCAGGGCGGGCAACGTCAGAGGGCAACCCGCGATGAAAAGGGCGAGCGGCAAGAAGGATGTTGCACGGTTCTGGCTCATGACTGTCCTCATTATTATTGTGATTGGGACCTGGTACCGGTCGCTCGGAGCGCCGGTACGCTAGAAATAAGCGTTTGGCGTACGTTGGGGCAGGGTATTGGCGGACACCGAGGGGGGCATCTGCGGACAGTTCGCGCACCCTGTGCTAACTTCCTTCGACATAACCGGTTACAAAAATAACAATCAAGCGTGATCCGGAATGTCAGCCCCCATGAACGTAAAAGTCCAAGACCCGACCTTTGAACTGGCGCTGGTCTCGCCGTTTCTTTTGCAAACCCTCGCCGAAGTCGCGCAGAGCAAAGGCATCGATCCCCAGAGCCTGTGCCGTGGGCTGGGTTTCACCCTTGAGGATCTGCAGGATCCGGCGCAGCGGATTTCCTATCGCCAAGCCGTGGCGATGATTCAGCGCGCGCTCAAAGTGCTGCCCAACCAGGGGTTGGGATTGTGGGTCGGCGCGCAGAATGTACTCGGTACTTTGGGTCTGCTTGGGCATGTGTTGTCGCTGTGCAAGACCTTGCGTGATGCCTTTGCGCTAGGCATTCGTCATCAACACACCTCGGGCGGGATTGTGGTGTCCAGTGTTGATGTGGTCGGCGCTCAGGTGCATCTCGATGCAGAATGTCGCTTGCCATTCGCCGATGTGCAGGTGTTTGCGGTCGAGGAGTTCTTCGCCAGTTTGCTGGTGTATGGCCGCGCGCTGGTGGGGGGTGAGTTCAAGGCGATTGCCGTGGAATTTGTGCATGCCGCACCGGATTACCTCAGCGAATACCAGCGCCTGCTCGGGCCGGACGTGCGCTTCGGTTGCCTGCACAACCGCATGCTGATCGATGCGCAATGGCTGGACGTGCACCTGCCCAATCATCATTCGCTGGCGTTGCGTCAGGCGGTGGCATTGCTGGAGCTGGAAGCGGCGCAGGTGCATCAGAAACTTGATTTGATTCAGGCTGTGGAACGGGCGATTGCGCGGGATTTGAGTAGCGGCAGTCACATTGAAAAGATTGCTGGCGATTTGAATATGAGCAGCCGCACCTTGCGCCGGCGGCTGACCGAGCATGCGTTGACGTTTGAGGCTTTGCTGGAGCAGGTGAGGCAGGCGCGGACCCTGAGTTTGCTGGCCAATCCTGATATGCCGATTGAGCGGATTACCGAGGAAGTCGGCTACAGCGATGTGCGCAGTTTTCGCCGGGCGTTCAAGCGCTGGACGGGGCTGAGCCCTAGCGCCTGGCGTAATGACGCTAACCCTCACCCCAGCCCTCTCCCAGAGGGAGAGGGGGCCGACCGAGGTGTCTTGCGTCATGCATCGACCTGAAAGATTGTGCCGATTATGGACTTGAGAGAATGATGGCCGACCGCAGTTGTCTTGAGTCATGCACTGACCTGAAATTATGGATTCACTGATGCACGTTCAAGTCGGCGTAGCTCTTCAATATCCCCGAATCAGTTCCCTCTCCCCCCGGGAGAGGGCTAGGGTGAGGGGCTTTTGACTTCCATCCAAACCCACACAAACCCTCCGGCCACAGGTAAACTCCCGCGCACTTTCCCAAGGAGTTCACATGAGTTACTACCAGCCGGGCATTCTCGCCACCCCAGTTCCTGCGCAAGCACGTCACCTGTTTTTCGCTCTTGAGTCGGTTGAAGCACTGCCACAGGCGATCGACAACCTGATGAATCAGGTGGACGGCAAGTCGGCAGTGGTCGGTTTTGGTGAATCCCTGGCCAAGGCCCTCAACGTGCAGATCGACGGCCTGCGCAGCTTCCCGGCCATGACGGGTGTCGGCGTTGAGAACCCGTCGACCCAGCACGCGCTGTGGGTGTGGCTGCACGGCGTCGACCGTGGTGAACTGCTCAACCGCTGCAACGCCCTCGAAGCCGCACTGGCCCCGGCCCTGCGTCTGGTCGAGATGCAGGAAGCCTTCCGCCACAAGGACGGCCACGACCTGACCGGCTACGAAGACGGCACCGAAAACCCGCACGACGAAGCCGCCATCGCGGCCGCCCTGCAAAGCGCAGGCGTTGACGGCATGGTCGGCGGCAGCTTCGCCGCGATCCAGCAATGGCAGCACGACCTCAAGGGTTTCCACAAGCTTTCGGCCGACGACAAAGACAACATCATGGGCCGTCGCCTCAGTGACAACGAAGAGATCGACGACGCGCCAGTCTCCGCCCACGTCAAACGCACCGCGCAGGAAAGCTTCGCGCCGGAAGCGTTCGTTGTGCGTCGCTCGATGCCGTGGATCGAAGGTGATCGTGCCGGCCTGATGTTCCTCGCTTTCGGCTTCTCGCTGGATGCCTTCGAAGCACAACTGCGCCGTATGAGCGGCCTGGAAGACGGCATCACCGATGGTCTGTATCGCATCAGCCGGCCGATCACTGGCGGCTATTACTGGTGCCCGCCGCTGAAGGACGGTCACCTCGATCTGCGCGCCTTGCGCATCGGCTAAAGGAAGAGACATGAACGTGGTGCGCTGGGGCATGATCGGTTGCGGCAGCGTCGCTGAACGCAAGAGCGGCCCGGCCTTCTACAAGGCGCCCGGTTCGGCGTTGGTGGCGGTGATGGGCCGACGCCTTGAGGCCGTGACTGACTATGCCGCGCGCCACGGCATCGAGCGGGTTTACACCGACGTCGATGCGCTGATCAACGACCCTGAGGTGGACGCGGTGTACATCGCCACGCCACCCGACAGCCACCACGCCTACAGTCTCAAGGTTGCCGCTGCCGGCAAACATTGCTGCGTGGAAAAACCCATGGCGCTGCATGCCGGGCAAAGCCGCGAGATGCAGCAGGCGTTTGCCGATGCCGGTTTGCATTTGTTCGTTGCCTACTATCGCCGTTCGTTGCCGCGTTTTGCGCAGGTGCGGCAATGGCTGGAGGAGGGGCGCATTGGTGAGGTTCGGCATCTGAGCTGGACATTGACCAAGGCACCGTCGCCGGCGGATCTGCAGGGGCGCGACAATTGGCGCACCGATCCGGCGGTGGCCGGTGGCGGTTACTTCGCTGATCTGGCCAGCCATGGTTTTGATCTGTTCCAGTACCTGCTCGGCGACATTGTCGAGGTCGCCGGATTCACCGCACGTCAGGCCGGGTTGTATGCGGCGGAAGATGCGGTCAGCGCCAGTTGGCGGTTCGCTTCCGGAGCGCTGGGCATGGGCTGCTGGAGCTTTGTCGCGGATCGGCGGGAGGATCGGGTCGAGATCATCGGCAGCCTTGGGCGGATCGGCTTTTCGGTGTTTGATGAGCATCCGGTGCAGTTGCATACCGATGAAACCATCAGCCTGGAAATCCCTCATCACGAACACATTCAGTGGCATCACGTGCTGGGCATGAATGCGCACATTCGTGGTGATTCACAACATCCCGCCGTCGCCGAACAAGCCCTCAAGACCGACTGGGTCATGGACCAGATCCTCAAACGCCAGTAGCACACAATTCCCCTGTAGGAGTGAGCCTGCTCGCGATAGCGGTGTATCAGATACGAATTCGGCGTCTGACACTCCGCTATCGCGAGCAGGCTCACTCCTACAAAAAGCGATCGTGTGAAGTATCTAAGGTTATGCCCATTCGGTATTTCTCAACCTCGTCATAACAACTCTAAGATCACGTCATAACTCGTTATAACAAGTGATCCCGTGATGACCGATAACGTTCTCTCCCTTAGCAGCGTTCCTCTGCACACCCAACTGCGCGACGTCCTCCGTGCGCGGATTCTCGACGGCGAATACCCGCAAGACAGCCAGATGCCCTCCGAAAGCGAACTCGGTGCGCTGTTCAAAGTCAGCCGCATCACCGTGCGCCAAGCCTTGGGCGATCTGCAAAAGGAAGGGCTGATCTTCAAGATCCACGGCAAAGGCACCTTCGTTGCCAAGCCGAAAACCTTTCAAAACGTCAGCAGCCTGCAAGGCCTCGCCGAGTCGATGACCGGGCGCGGTTACGAGGTGATCAACCGCCTGCGCAGCTTCAAATTCATCCCGGCTGACAAACGCGTCGCCGAGCGTTTGCAGGTCGCCGAAGGCGAGACCGTCGCGCAGATCAAACGTGTACGGTTGATCAATCGCGAGCCGATCTCGCTGGAAATCACCTACCTGCCCAAAGCCGTCGGCGAGCGCCTGGAGAAGGCCGATCTGGTCACTCGCGACATCTTCCTGATCCTCGAAAACGACTGCGGCATTGCCCTCGGCCACGCTGATCTGGCCATCGACGCAGTGCTCGCCGACAGCGACCTGACCCAGGCGCTGAACGTCGAGGCCGGCTCGCCGATCATGCGCATCGAGCGTCTGACCCACGACGCGCAAGGCCAGCCGCTGGACTTCGAACACCTTTACTACCGTGGCGATGCGTTCCAGTACCGCCTGCGGATCGACCGGCAAAAAGGGGAGCAGGCATGACCCGCAACGTGCTCGAACAGGAATACGACATCGTCGTCATTGGCGGCGGCACTGCCGGCCCGATGGCCGCGATCAAGGCCAAGGAAAAGAACCGCGACTTGCGCGTGTTGCTGGTCGACAAGGCCAACGTCAAACGCAGCGGCGCGATCAGCATGGGCATGGACGGCCTGAACAACGCGATCATCCCCGGCCACTCGACGCCCGAGCAGTACACCAAGGAAATCACCATCGCCAACGACGGCATCGTCAATCAGGCCGCCGTTTACGCCTACGCGACCCACAGCTTCGAGACCATCGAGCAGCTCGACCGCTGGGGCGTGAAGTTCGAGAAGGACGAAACCGGCGATTACGCGGTGAAAAAGGTCCACCACATGGGCGCCTACGTGCTGCCGATGCCGGAAGGGCACGACATCAAAAAAGTGCTGTATCGCCAGTTGAAACGCGCACGGGTGAGCATCACCAATCGCCTGGTTTGCACGCGGTTGCTGACCGACGCGGAGGGCACCGTCAACGGTGTGATGGGCTTCGATTGCCGCACCGCCGATTTCCATGTGATCAAGGCCAAAGCGGTGATCCTCGCCTGTGGCGCTGCCGGGCGCCTCGGTCTGCCGTCGTCGGGCTACCTGATGGGCACCTACGAAAACCCGACCAATGCCGGCGACGGCTACGCGATGGCCTATCACGCCGGCGCCGAACTGGCCAACCTCGAGTGCTTCCAGATCAACCCGCTGATCAAGGATTACAACGGCCCGGCCTGCGCCTACGTCACCGGCCCGTTGGGCGGCTACACCGCCAACAACAAGGGCGAACGCTTCATCGAGTGCGACTACTGGAGCGGGCAGATGATGTGGGAGTTTCACCAGGAACTGGAGAGCGGTAACGGTCCGGTGTTCCTCAAACTCGATCACCTGGCCGAAGAAACCATCCAGAACATCGAGGAGATCCTGCACAGCAACGAGCGCCCGAGTCGCGGCCAGTTTCACGCCAATCGCGGCACTGATTACCGCACGCAAATGGTCGAAATGCACATTTCCGAAATCGGTTTTTGCAGCGGTCACTCGGCGTCCGGCGTGTGGGTCAACGAACGCGCCGAGACTTCGGTGAAAGGCTTGTATTCGGCGGGTGACATGGCCGCTGTGCCGCACAATTACATGCTCGGTGCCTTCACCTACGGCTGGTTCGCCGGGCATAACGCCGCAGATTTTGTCGCCGGCCGCGAGTTTTCCGCGCTGGATGCCGAGCAAATCGAAAAGGAAAAGGCCCGGGTCTACGCACCGCTGGATCGCGAACACGGTCTGCCGCCGGCGCAGGTCGAGTACAAGCTGCGGCGTTTCGTCAACGATTACCTGCAACCGCCGAAAGTGACCAAGAAGATGCAGATCGGCCTGCAACGCTTCAGCGACATCGAGCGCGATCTCGAGCAGATGAAGGCCAACAACGCCCACGAACTGATGCGCGCGATGGAAACCAGCGTGATCCGCGACTGCGCCGAAATGGCCGCGCGCGCCTCGTTGTTCCGCGCCGAAAGCCGCTGGGGTCTGTACCACTATCGCGTCGATCACCCGCAGCGCAACGACAGCGAATGGTTCTGCCATTGCCACCTGAAGAAGGGCGAGGACGGCCAGATGACCAGTTTCAAGAAAGCCGTCGAGCCTTACATCATCCCGCTCGATGCTGAAGAAATGCAGGCATACGACCGTTTGCGGGTCGGCGCTTTCGCCGCTTGATGCACCACTAAAAAGAGAGTCCGGACCATGGCCTATCAAGCTCAGGAAATCTTCTTCCGCTCCAACGCCCCCGTCACCGTGGACGAGGACAAATGCATCGCCGAAAAGGGCTGCACCGTGTGCGTCGACGTTTGCCCGATGGACTTGCTGGCGATCAACCCGGCAACGCAGAAGGCCTACATGGCGTTCGATGAATGCTGGTACTGCATGCCGTGCGAAAAGGATTGTCCGACGGGTGCCGTGAAAGTCGACATCCCCTATCTCCTGCGTTGAAACGCTTTCCCCTGTAGGAGTGAGCCTGCTCGCGATAGCGGTGGGTCAGATGTAGATGTGTTAGCTGACACACCGCTATCGCGAGCAGGCTCACTCCTACATTGGATGTGTGACAACCCAAAGCCATCCGGTGAACCCCGGACGCTGGATTCACCGAACACCCCTCGTTTCCCACCGCGCCCTGATCGCGGCGGAGACGAACTCAAATAAATGATTCGAGGGGAAACAACCATGTTGCGTGCAGCAATCGCCGGTCTGGTACTGGCTTCGTTCACCTTGTCGGCCTCAGCCGAAACCATCCGCATTGCCATCGGCACCCAGGACACCACCATCAACTGCGCCGCCGGCGGACTGTTGATTCGTGAGCTAGGCCTGCTCGACAAATACCTGCCCCACGACGGCGCCTACAAAGACGCGAAGTACGACGTGCAGTGGAAGAACTTCACCAGCGGCGCGCCGCTGACCAACGAGATGGTCGCCGGCAAACTCGACTTCGGCGCGATGGCCGATTTCCCCGGTGCGTTCAACGGTGTCGCGTTTGAAACCGCCGGCAAGCACAGTCTGTTCATCAGCGTGTTATCGGGGAGTATCAAGGGCAGCGGCAACGGCATCGTCGTGCCGAGCGCGTCTGGCGTGCAGTCGCTGAGCGAGCTCAAGGGCAAGACGATTTCCGTGCCGTTCGCCTCCACCGCCCACGGCATGTTGCTGCGTGCGGTGGCGGCACAGGGTTGGGATCCGCTCAAGGATGTCAACATCATCGCCCAGCCGCCGGAGGTCGCCGGCTCGGCATTGCAGGCCGGCAAAATCGACGCCCACGCCGATTTTGTGCCGTTCGCCGAGCTGTTCCCGAGCCGTGGTTTCGCCCGCAAGATTTACGACGGCGCTCAGGCCAATGCGCCGACTTTCCACGGTGCGCTGGTGGATCAGGCGTATGCGAAGAAGTACCCGGAGATTGTCGTCGCTTACCTGCGCGCCAGCATCGAGGCCAGTCAATTGCTCGCCGCCGAGCCTGAGAAGTACAGCGAACTGATCGCCAAAGTCACTGGTGTCGACGCCGAGGTGAATTATCTGTTCCACGGCCCGCTCGGCGTGCAGTCCCGCGACCTGAGCTGGAAGCCGGAATATCGTCAGGCGGTTGGTACGGCTATCGATACGTTGAAGCTGCTGAAGAAGGCTGATCGCGGGCTCGATCTGAATACCTTTGTCGACGATCAGTACATTCGTGCGGCGTTCAAGGCGTCGAACCTGGATTACACGGCGCAACTGGCCAACTACGCGCAGACACCGTTGCAGGCGACGGATGCGGCGACCGGTAAAGCGATTACTGACTTCAGTCATGTTGCGGAAATCTGGGTGCGTGGTGAGGACAAAGTGCGGCAGTACGCGTCTGCGGAAGAGGCGTTTACCGCGCTGGCCGCGTTGAAGCAGGCAGGCAAAAACGTCCGTGCGGTGTATGCGCAGGCCAGTGACAGCGGGATCAAGTTGCTCGCCGAGCAGGCGTGGTTTGCCAGTGATGCGAAAGGGCGGCTGAGTGCTTTCCTGCTCAAGGGGCAGGCTCAGCAATTTGCCTCGGCGCAGGGTGGCAAGGTTTTCGACTTCAGCGATGCCACTACCCAGGCAGTTGCTGCGCGCTGATAGAAGATCAAGAGCCCCTCACCCTAACCCTCTCCCGGGGGGAGAGGGGACTGACCGAGTTGTTTGGGCAAGGTACACCGACCTGAAATACCGAGTTGAACTCAGGTTTTGAAAAGAATCTGTCGAGCCGAACTCAGGTTTTGAAAACCATGAAGATCGGCTCCTGCTTGAGCCGAGCTCAGGTTCTGAAAACCATGAAGATCTGCTCCCTTTCCCCCTCGCCCCCCTTGGGGGGAGAGGGCTGGGGTGAGGGGGGTAATTCTCAGCCACAACACAGATCCAGAACTGGAAACCCGCTCCATGAAAACACCCATCCGCTGGACATCAAGAGCCGCCTCACTGCTGCTCTGCCTGCTGTTCTGGCAACTCGCCGCCAGCCACCACTGGAACCTCGGCCTGGTCACCTTCGCCAACGTCCCAACACCGTTGGCCGTCATCGAAGCCGCATTGGGCCTCGGCGACTCAGGCAAGCTCCTGCAACACCTGACCGCCAGCCTCAGCCGCGTCTTCGCCGGCTACCTCGCTGCGCTAGTCATCGGCATCGCCCTCGGCCTGGCCATCGGCCGTTCAAAATGGGCCGAAGACCTGCTGCTGCCCCCACTGGAAGTCCTGCGTCCAATCCCTGCCGTCGCATGGATTCCACTGGCGATCCTGATGTTCCCGTCCTCGGAACTGTCGATGGTCTTCATCACCTTCACCGGCGCGCTGTTCCCGATCCTGCTCAACACCGTGCACGGCGTCGAAGGCGTCGACCCACGGCTGATCGCCTCAGCGAAAAGCCTCGGGGCCGGGCGCCGGGCGATCCTGCTGGAAGTGATCCTCCCGGGCGCGGCGCCAAGCATTATCACGGGGCTGGCGATCGGCATGGGCACCTCGTGGTTCTGTCTGGTCACGGCGGAAATGATCTCCGGCCAGTTCGGCATCGGTTACTACACCTGGGAGTCCTACACCATTCAGAACTACGCCGACATCATCGTCGGCATGCTCCTGATCGGCGTGCTGGGCATGGGCAGCAGTCTGCTGATCAAACGCCTGGGCGGGTTGTTCACGCCTTGGCATCGACCGCGAGGAAAAGCCTGATGAGCGTGATGCAAACCCCGGAAGGGCGGATCGACATTCGCCAGTTGTCCATCGTCCTTGGGCAGGGAAAGGAAGCCTTCGAAGCGGTGCGCGAACTCGATTGCCAGATCGAACCGGGCCAGTTCGTCTGTATTCTCGGCCCGTCCGGTTGCGGCAAGTCGACCCTGCTCGGCGCTCTGGCCGGGCACCTGAGCGCTCATGCCGGCAGTCTCAAAGTCGATGGCGGCGAAGTGTCCGGGCCGTCGCCGCAGCGCGGCATGGTGTTCCAGCATCACACGCTGTTTCCGTGGCGCACGGTGCGCGACAACGTGGCTTTTGGCCTGAAAATGCGCGGCATCGGCAAGGCTGAACGGCATCGCGCCGCCGACGAAATCCTCAAACTGGTTGGCCTCGAAGGTTTCGCCGAACGCTGGCCAGATCAGCTGTCCGGCGGCATGCAGCAACGCGTCGAAATCGCCCGTGTGCTGGTCAATCGCCCGCGCCTGTTGCTGATGGACGAACCGTTCGGCGCGCTGGATGCGCTCACCCGTTTGAACATGCAGGAACTGCTGCTGGACATCTGGACGCGGATCCGCACCACGGTGGTGTTCGTCACCCACGACATCGACGAGGCGCTGTTCCTCGCCGACCGCTTGCTGGTGATGAGCGCACGACCGGGGCGAATCATCGAAGACTTGCGCCTGGATTTCGCCCGGCCACGCACCAGCGAACTGGTCACCAGTCCTGAATTCTCGCGCCTCAAACGCCACTGCCTCGATCTGCTGCGCCACGACGATGACCGACCGCTGCCGCGCCTCAATCCGCTCGGCCTGCCTCCCGAAAACCCTTTGCCGCGATTTGCCCTATGACCTCTATTTTTGCTGTGACCGATAACCAAGACATTCTCGATCTGCAACCGCGCCTGACTGCTGAAGATGCTGGCGTGCGGCGTATTGCGCTGATTGATCTGGCAGATCTGGAGGAGCCCGATGGCTTGCTCTGGCTGGTCGATCGCCTCGGCCAGGATCCCGCTGAAGACGTCCGCGCTGAAGCCGCGCGTTTGCTGGAAGCCTGGGAGGATGAAGACGTTGTGCAGGCCTTGTGCGAGGCGCTGACCGACTCGTCGCCCACCGTGCAATCCGCTGCTGCGCAGAGCTTGAGTCTGCTCAAGACGCAAGCAGCGGGGCGGGTGATTCTGCCGTGGACCGATCATGCCGACGTCAGCGTGCGCATCGCCGCGTTCCGCGCCTTGCGCGAATTGCGTTTCGCCGACGCCGCACCGGCTGCCGTCGCCGCACTCAACGATGCTGACGCCAACGTTCGCCGTGAAGCCGTGGGCGTGCTCGGCTGGCTCAAGCAACTCGACGCGTTGCCCGCCCTGGCCCGATTGGCCAGCGCCGACCCGGACACCGAAGTCCGCCGGGCTGCTACCGGCGCTTTGGGCCTGGCCTCCAGCGCTGAAGTCCTCCCGGCCCTACGCCAGGCCTTGCAGGACAACGCCTGGCAAGTGCGCGAAGAAGCCGCAACGACACTGGGCAAAGTCGGCCACCGCGACGCCGGCCCGGCGCTGGTCGAAGCGCTGAGCGATGACTACTGGCAAGTACGCCTGCGCGCCACTCGCAGCCTCGGCCGTTTGCAATTTGCCCCGGCGCTGGACGCCCTGATCGACACCCTCGGCCATCGCATCAGCAACCTGCGCAAGGAAGCCGCACTCGCCTTGGGCGAATTGAATGATCGTGGTGCCGTCGCTGCCTTGCAGGCCGCGCAGGACGACGGCGACCCGGAAGTGCGCAAAGCCGTGCGCATCGCCTTGAGTCAACTGCAATGAATCCGCTATCGGTGGGGAATTCGCAAAGCGAAGGCACCTTGCGCTTGAGCTGGCCGGACGGCCGCGAACAGCAGCTCAACCATGCCGAACTGCGCCGCCAGTGCCCGTGCTCGCAATGCCGCGCGTTGCGCCTCAAAGGCATGACGCCCATGGTCGATGACCGCGTACGCCTGATCGAACTCAACCCGCAGGGCTACGGTGTGCAACTGGTGTTCAGCGACGGCCACCAGCGCGGCATCTACCCGTGGGCCTATCTGGCAAACCTCAATTCCTGATACACCACAATCCCCTGTAGGAGTGAGCCTGCTCGCGATAGCGGTGTGTCATTCAACAATGATGTTGGCTGATCCACCGCTATCGCGAGCAG
This sequence comes from Pseudomonas sp. P108, assembly GCF_032613195.1. Lineage (NCBI taxonomy): Bacteria > Pseudomonadati > Pseudomonadota > Gammaproteobacteria > Pseudomonadales > Pseudomonadaceae > Pseudomonas > Pseudomonas sp. P108. The sequence goes on from NZ_CP126691.1 coordinate 2,889,235, forward strand.
GCTCACTCCCACAGGTGAACAGTGTATTTTCAGAAGGATTTGCTGAGGCTGGCGACGACGGTGGCAGTGCAGACGTCTTTGAAACCCCAGTTGCTCAGGCACTGGCTCTGCGACAGGTTAGTGTCGATGTAGCTAAGGCCCAGCACCACGCCGGCCAGATTGTGGGTGACTTTGACTTCCCATTCGCGATAACTGTCCTCAGCCTGCCCCGACGCCGAGTACAAATGCGGATCCTTGAAATCCATATTGCCGTAACGCAGCTTCAGACCTGAATCAAACGGCAACTCGGTTTCATAACCGATGTAGCTGTACAGCGAGCTCTGCTTGCTATCGATCCCCGGCGCATCGCTGGAGTAATACGCCGCCAGCTTCACCCCATAAACCCCGAGAATCCCGTAGACCTCGCTTTGATTGAACTGGCTTTCCTTGGGGTAGGCGTACTTGATGTAACCCAGATCGAGACTGACATCCTCGGTCGCCTGCCACAGCCAGCCGCCGTAGTAATCGACTTCCTGACGGGTTTTCAGGCCGCCGCCGAAATCGACGTTGGAGCTCCATGCGCCGAGGTACAGACCGCTGCTGTGAGCGAGGGTCAGACCGGCCTGCACCGCCGGGTCGTTCTGGGTTTGCGAGATGCCGCGAGTGCGGTAATCGCTGGCCAGGGTCAGGTCTACCTCGAGCGCAAAGTCATCGTTCAAGGGGATCGCTTGGCTGCTCAACGGCAGCAGACTGAAAAAACTCAGGGCGAACAGGGGCAAGGCTTTCATGTGAAGTCCCGATGTTGTGATTATTTTTGGGCAGAAAGAGAACTGCGGGGGGATTCGATTTCGACCACCCTCACAGACCCTGTGGGAGCGAGCCTGCTCGCGAAAGCGGTGGTTCATTCAGCATTGATGGCGACTGATACGCCGCCTTCGCGAGCAGGCTCGCTCCCACAGGGGAACAGTGTTGTTATTTTGCGGCGGTGTAGACCTGACGGCCGCCGAACCAGGTCTGCAGGACCTGGGTGTCATGCAGGGCTTTGTTGTCGACGCTGAACACGTCGCGGTCGAGCACGATAAAGTCGGCTTGCTTGCCCTGCGTCAGCGAGCCGATCTGTTTCTCCAGGCCAATCGTGCGCGCCGCGTTGACGGTGTAGGCATAGAACATGGTGTCGCGGTCCAGACGCTCGTCGGCATTGAGCACACCCAACGGGCCGACACGAGTAATCGCCTGAGCCATGGCATTGAACGGGTTCGGCGTCGACACCGGCCAGTCACTGGCGCCGGCAATCGTCGCGCCCTGTTTCAGCAACGAGTGCGCTGGATATTGATAGCGAAAGGCGAGGGCGCTGACGTAGGGCTTGATCATGTCGGTGGTGTAGTCGTCGGCGCTGGCCCACAGCAGTTGCATCGAGGCGATCACGTTGAGCGGTTTGAAACGGGCGAACTCTTTTGGGTTGACCATTTGCAGGTGAGTGATCGAGTGGGTCACGCCGCTCTGGCGATCCTTGCGTGCCTGAGCGATGCCGTTCAGCGCTTCACGCACCGCGCGGTCGCCGATCGCATGGATGTGCACCAGCCAGCCGCGCTGATCGATGGCGCTGACCAGTTCGCCAAAATGCTGCGGATCGATCAGCAGTTCGCCCTGTTTGTGCGAGTTGCTGTAGGGGTCGATCATCGCCGCGCTCTGCGCCGGGAACTCGATCACGCCGTCGGCGAAGATCTTGATCCCGGGCAGCGTCAGGTTGGGGATGCCCTGAAATTGCTGGCGCACCTTGTCCAGCGTATCGAGGTCGGCCGGCACGCTTTTCGGGTTGGCCACCAGCAGCGCCGCGACGTGCACGCTCATGTCGCCGCTTTCCGACAGCGCTTTATAGGCCGGCAGCACGCCGACGGTTTTTTCGGTTGGTTTGAGCGCGAACACTGCTTCGCCCGGTGCGGCGTTGGCGGCCGGGTCCATCCACGCGGTGATGCCGAGGCTGTTGTTGTAGCGCACCGCTGACTTGGCGGCGTTGAGCATGTCGGCAGGGCTCGGTACCGGCATTTTCGAGGCGACCCGATCCCACCCGGCGTCGACCACAAAGCCGTTCGGCTCGCCGTTGGCCAGTTTGCCGATGGTGTCTTTTTCCGCGTCGGGCAGGGTTTTCAGCAGGGCCGCATCAATCCCGGCGCGCTTGAGCATGACGTTATTGGCCCACGCGGTGTGGTGGTCGCTGCCAATGAACACCACCGGCACATCGGCCCATTCGCCGCTGTTGAAGGTGTTGCCCAAGGCTTCGGCCTGCGCCCAGTAAACCGAACTCATGCCAGCGATGCTCAGCACATCGCCGTGTCTGGCCTTGCCGTCTGCACGCCAGCTGCGCAGGCGTTTTTGCAGTTCGCCAAGGTCGACGACTTCGTCTTCCATGTTCGCCGAGACCATTTCCAGTCCGCCGAAAATCGCGTGGGAATGGCTGTCGATCAGGCCGGGCATCAGCGCTTTGCCCTTGAGGTCGATGACTTTTGTGCCAGGTTCGATCAAGGCTTTGATCTGCGCGTCGCTGCCGACTTTCAGCACTTTGCCGTTCTCCACGGCCAGCGCTTGTACTTTGGGTTGCGCGCGGTCGGCGGTGAAAATCTTGCCGTTGAGCAGGATCAGATCGGCGGCGGCCATGGCTTCCATCGAGGCAAAACTTACAGCGGCTACCAACAGACTCGGGATGAATCTTTTCATTGAAGATTTCCTTGTTATTGCGTCTGATGGCGAGATTAGTGGCTGACACCGGCCGACAGAACGCCTCCCTCACGAAAAACGTTTTTGCCTGAATGGAAAAAGCATGGACAAGTTGGGTGCATTGAAAATGTTCGTGGTCACCGCGCAGCTCGGCAGTTTCAGTCGCGCCGCCGAGCAGTTGGGCAAGACCCCGTCGGCGCTGACCAAAGCGGTCAATCACCTGGAATCGGAGCTGGGCGCACGGCTGTTCGAGCGCAGCACGCGGCGGATTTTGCTCACCGAAATTGGCCGCGTGTACCTGGAAACCGCGCGGTTGGTGCTGCAGCGGCTGGACGAGGCCAGCGAGGAAATCGAGCAGTTGCAGCACGGCTTGCGCGGCAGCCTGAAAATCACTGCGCCGCTGGCGTATGGCCGGGCGTTTCTCGATCAGGTGTGTGACGGATTTTTGCAGCAATACCCGCAGATCAGTCTGCAAGTGGACCTGTGCGATGCGTTCGTCAATCTGCTGGAAAGCGGTTACGACCTGGCGTTGCGTGAGGGCCACGATGACTTGCCGGGGCTGATTGCGCGGGTGGTCGGCAGCAATCGTCTGGCGTTGTGCGGCAGCCCCGAATACCTGACGCGCAAGGGCTTGCCGGTGAATCCGCAAACCCTTGAGCAGCATGAATGGCTGCTCTATCAGCACCCGTTGCTTAGCCGCGAATTCTGGTGGGCCGAACGCGACGGGCAGCGCTTGAGCCTGGCGCAACCGACGGCGCCGCTGTTACGCAGTGACAATTACGATCTGTTGCTGGCCAGTGCCTTGGCCGGACGCGGTTTGCTGCACACGCCGCTGTGGAGCGCCGCGCCGTACATTGCCGACGGGCGACTGGTGCGGGTCATGGCCGATTATGAGATCGACCCGGATACCTTTGGCCCGCACATCCTGGCGGTGTATCCGAGTCATCGGCGAGCCACGGCGAAGGTCGTCGCGTTCATCGATTACATCGCCGCATTTCTCGCCGAACGCGGCCTTGGCTAACACCCACGCACTGATCGTTCCCACGCTCCGGCGTGGGAATGCAGCCCGTGACGCTCCGCGTCACTGGACGCAGAGCGTCCCTAGAGGCATTCCCACGCAGAGCGTGGGAACGATCAAGAACGTAGGAACGATCAACGTGGGGTGGGCCGACCTGCGGCGCTTGTCAGGAAAATCCTACAGGAGTACAAATGTACTCCATGACGAACCTGACTCCCCGCCGTACCGCCATCCTGACGTTTATCCGCGATCGAATCGCCGAACACGGTCAGCCCCCAAGCCTCGCTGAAATCAGCGAGGCTTTTGGTTTTGCCTCGCGCAGCGTGGCGCGCAAGCACGTGCTCGCGCTCACCGAAGCCGGGTTTATCGAGGTTAATCCGCATCAGGCCCGCGGTATTCGCCTGCTCGGGCAAGCACCGCGCCCGGAACTGCTCGACATTCCTGTGCTCGGCCGCGTCGCTGCCGGTGCGCCGATTGGCGCCGATGCCGACATCCATAGTCGCTTGCTGCTCGACCCGGCGCTGTTCTCGCGCACACCCGATTACATGCTGCGAGTGCAGGGCGATTCGATGATCGAGGACGGCATCTTCGACGGCGATCTGGTCGGCGTGCGGCGCAATCCCGAAGCGCTCAACGGCCAGATTGTCGTGGCGCGGCTCGACGGCGAAGTCACCATCAAACGCTTCGAACGGCTCGGCGCAGAAGTGCGCCTGTTGCCGCGCAACCCGGCGTATCAGCCGATTGTCGTGCGCGACGATCAGGATCTGGCCATCGAAGGGGTGTTCTGCGGTCTGGTGAGGCAAGGCTGATGGGCGCCGTCGTTGCGTTGGACACGCTGTTCAATGGCGGCCAGGTCTGGAAGGGCCGGCCTGCGCCACCCACCGCCAGTCCGCAACCCACCGGGCATGCCGCGCTGGACGCGGCCCTGCCCAGCGGTGGCTGGCCAGAGGCGGCATTGAGCGAAATCCTCCTGGCCGGCCCCGGTGTCGGCGAACTGCAACTGGTCTGGCCGACGCTGGCGCGGTTGTCGGCGGCGGGCGAGCGTATCGTGCTGGTGGCGCCGCCGTTCGTGCCGTACCCGCAGGCGTGGGCAAACGCCGGGGTCGATCTGCGCCAGTTGTCAGTGATTCAGGCCACTGAGCGCGATGCCTTGTGGGCGGCGGAACAGTGCCTGCGTTCGGGCAGTTGCGGCGCCGTACTGTGCTGGCCGCACAAGGCCGATGACCGCGCGTTGCGGCGTTTGCAGGTGGCGGCAGAAACCGGCCAGACCCTGGCATTTGCCTGGCGTCCGTTGAGTGAAGCGGTCAATCCGTCACCGGCGGCGTTGCGCATCGCCATCGACGCCAAACCCGCGCAGTTGCGCGTGCTCAAGTGCCGTGGCGGACTCGCGCGTACAGCGCCAATTGCTTTTGCTGTGGGTCACTGAGGTCGCCATGCGCTGGGTGTGTATTCTGTTTCCGCAATTGGCCCTCGACGCGGTGCTGCGTCAGCGTCCCGATCCCGATGAACCGTTGGTGCTGCTCAGCGGCCCGGCCCAGCGCCGGGTGCTGCAAGCGGTTAATCCTGCCGCGCGCAAACTCGGTCTGCGCGCCGGCCAGTCGATGACTGCCGCCCAGGCCATGAGCAAGGGGTTTGTCACTGCCGATTACGAGGCTGCCGAGGTCGAGCACTGGCAGCAGTTTCTCGCCGCGTGGGCCTACGGTTTCAGTGCGCAGGTCAGCGTGCATTACCCGCGTTCCGTGGTGTTCGAGATCGAATCCAGCCTGGGCCTGTTTGGTTCCTGGGCACAGTTCGAAGCACGGTTGCGCAAGGAACTGAGCGATCTGGGTTTCCGTCATCGCATCGTCGCCGCGCCGAATCCAGTGGCGGCGCGGGTGCTGGCCAATGCTTACGACGGCTTGGTGGTGCCCGACGGCGAGGCTTTGCAGCATCACCTCGGTCAGTTGCCCGTCGACCGCGTCGGCCTGGAACCGGCGGTGGCCACGGCGTTGTCGCGCATGGGCCTGCGCAACCTCAGTCAGGTGCAGAGCCTGCCGCGTCAGGCGCTGGCGCGGCGTTTCGAAGCGCAGATGTTCAAACACCTCGACACCTTGTTCGGTGCGCGTCCGTTGGCGCTGGCGTTTTACCTGCCGCCGGATCGCTTCGATGTGCGCATCGAACTGAATTTCGACGTGCAGTCGCATCAGGCCTTGCTGTTCCCGTTACGCCGTTTGACCGCTGACCTGTCGGCGTTCCTCTGCGGGCGTGACAGCGGCGTGCAGCGTTTCGACCTGCATCTGGAACACGCCGGGCTGCCGGACAGCGTGATCAAGGTCGGTTTGCTCAGCGCCGAACGTGATCCGGCGATGCTTTTCGAACTGGCGCGCGGGCGGCTGGAACAGGTGCAAGTCGAGGCGCCCGTGCGCGGCTTTCGTCTGCGCGCCGAGGACCTGCCGAGTTTCGTCCCGCAGTTTCAGGAACTGTTCGACGACCGTCCGCAACAGACCTTGCCCTGGGAGCAGTTGCGTGAACGCCTGCGCGCACGGCTTGGTGATGACGCCGTGCAGGGGCTGCGTTTTCAGGCTGATCATCGCCCGGAGTGCGCGTGGCAGCACGGCGTCGACAAACAGCGCTGCGCAGGCTTGCCGAGCGTGCACCGTCCGGGCTGGCTGCTCGGTGAACCGCAGAGCGTGGCGCAAGGTTCGGCGCGGATTCTCATGGGCCCGGAGCGCATCGAGTCCGGCTGGTGGGACGGCGATGATGTGCGCCGCGATTATTACCTGATCCAGAACCGCGCCGGCCAACAGGGCTGGGCTTATCGTGCGGTGGGCGAGGGCGGTCCGTTGTGGCTGCAGGGCTGGTTTGCATGAGCGACGGTTATGCCGAACTGCACTGTCTGTCGAACTTCAGTTTTCAGCGCGGTGCTTCCAGTGCCCTTGAGCTGTTTCAACGGGCGAAGAAACACGGCTATCAGGCGCTGGCGATCACCGATGAATGCACACTGGCCGGGATTGTGCGGGCGTGGCAAGCGGCGAAGTCAGTTGAGCTGCCGCTGATCATTGGCAGTGAAGTGCGCATCGAAAACGGCCCGAAACTGGTGCTGCTGGTGGAGAACCTTGCGGGCTATCAAGCGCTGTGCGGCTTGATCACCCGCGCCCGGCGGCGCACGCAGAAAGGCCAGTATCAGGTGCTGCGCGAGGACTTCGACGAGCCGCTGCCGGGATTGCTGGTGTTATGGGTGCCAGACTCGCTTGATCAGGTGGAGGAGGGCCGTTGGCTGAAACAAACCTTCACTGAACGCCTGTGGCTGGCGGTGCAATTGCATCGCGGCCAGGACGATCAGCAGCGGCTGACGGCGTTGTTAAGTCTGGCCGCCGAGTTGCAGGTTCCGGCCGTGGCCAGCGGCGATGTGCACATGCACGCCCGTGGCCGACGCGCCTTGCAGGACACCATGACCGCGATACGTCATCACGTGCCGGTGGCCGAGGCCGGGCTGCGATTACACCCCAATGGCGAGCGGCATTTGCGCAGTGTCGAAGTATTGCGTGAGTTGTATCCGCAGGCCTTGCTCGACGAATCGGTGAATCTGGCCCGGCGCTGCACCTTCGATCTGGGTGAATTGCGTTATCAGTATCCGAAAGAACTGGTGCCCGAGGGGCACAGCGCCAGTTCCTGGCTAAGGCAACTGACCAAGGAAGGCATCGCCTGGCGCTGGAAAAAGGGCGCGCCCTTCAAGGTGCTGCGGCAGATCAACAAGGAGCTGAAGCTGATCGCCGAACTCGGCTATGAAAGCTACTTCCTCACCGTACATGACGTGGTGCGCTTTGCCCGCGAGCAGAGCATTCTCTGTCAGGGCCGTGGCTCGGCGGCCAACTCGGCGGTGTGCTTTGCCTTGGGCATCACCGAGATCGACCCGGATCGCACCACGTTGCTGTTCGAACGCTTTATGTCGAAGGAGCGCAACGAACCGCCGGACATCGACGTCGACTTCGAGCACGAACGCCGCGAAGAAGTCCTGCAATACGTGTTCCGTCGCTATGGCCGCCGTCGCGCAGCACTGACCGCAGTGGTCAGCACCTACCACGCCGCTGGCGCCGTACGCGATGTGGCCAAGGCCTTGGGCCTGCCGCCGGATCAGATCAACGCACTGGCCGATTGCTGCGGCCACTGGAGCGATGAAACGCCGCCAGTCGAGCGTTTGCTCGAGGGTGGTTTCGACCCGGAGAGCCCGGTGTTGCGCCGGGTGCTGAGCCTGACCGGACAACTGATCGGCTTCCCCCGACATTTGTCGCAACACCCCGGTGGTTTCGTGATTTCCGAGCAGCCGCTGGACACGCTGGTGCCGGTGGAGAACGCCGCGATGGCCGAGCGCACGATCATCCAGTGGGACAAGGACGACCTCGACGCCGTCGGCCTGCTCAAGGTGGATATCCTCGCCCTCGGTATGCTCAGCGCGATCCGCCGCTGCTTCGATTTGCTGCGTCGTCATCGCCATCAGGATCTGAGTCTTGCGACCATCCCGCCGGAAGACAAACCGACCTACGACATGATCAGCCGCGCTGACACCATTGGCGTGTTCCAGATCGAGTCGCGGGCGCAGATGTCGATGCTGCCGCGCCTGAAACCGGCGAAGTTCTACGATCTGGTGATTGAGGTAGCCATCGTTCGCCCCGGGCCGATTCAGGGCGGGATGGTCCATCCGTACCTGCGCCGCCGGAACAAGGAAGAAGAGGAAACCTACCCGTCGCCAGAACTCAAGGTCGTACTGGAAAGAACCCTCGGCGTGCCGCTGTTTCAGGAGCAGGTGATGCAGATCGCCATTGTCGCCGCCGATTACAGCCCCGGCGAGGCCGATCAATTACGTCGCTCGATGGCCGCGTGGAAACGCCACGGTGGATTGGAGCCGCACAAGGAACGCCTCGCCGCCGGCATGAAGAAGAATGGCTACACACCGGAGTTCGCCGCGCAGATCTTCGAGCAGATCAAAGGCTTCGGCAGCTACGGTTTTCCCGAATCCCACGCCGCCAGTTTTGCTTTGCTGACTTACGCCAGTTGCTGGCTCAAGTGCCACGAACCGGCGGCGTTCGCCTGTGCGTTGATCAATAGCTGGCCGATGGGTTTCTACAGCCCCGATCAGATTTTGCAGGACGCGCGCCGGCATCAGTTGCAGATCCGTCCGGTCGACGTGCGCGCCAGTGACTGGGATTGCAGTCTGGAAACCACCACGGCGGCGCAACCGGCGATTCGCATGGGCCTGCGGATGATCAAGGGCTTTCGCGAGGACGATGCCCGGCGCATCGAAGCGGCGCGGGCGAGTGGGGCGTTTGCCGATGTCGCCGACCTGGGCGAGCGGGCGGCGCTCGACAGTCGGGCGCAGGCCTTGCTGGCCGACTCCGGGGCGTTGCGCGGCCTGGCCGGGCATCGGCATCGGGCGCGCTGGGAAGTCGCCGGGGTGCAGAAACAGTTGGGTCTGTTTGCCGGGCTGCCGAGTCAGGAGGAGCCGGAAGTGCTGCTGCCAAAACCCAGCGTTGGCGAGGACCTGCATGCCGATTACAGCACCGTCGGCACCACGTTGGGGCCGCATCCGTTGGCGCTGTTGCGCGGCGAGTTGAAGGCCTTGCGCTGCCGCAGTTCGCAGGAGTTGCTCGACGTCGAGCACGGTCGGCCGGTGAGCGTCGCCGGGCTGGTCACCGGACGCCAACGACCGGGCACCGCCAGTGGCGTGACCTTCGTGACCCTGGAAGACGAGTTCGGCAACGTCAACGTGGTGGTCTGGCGTGATCTGGCCGAGCGTCAGCGGCAAGTACTGGTCGGTTCGCAATTGCTCAAGGTCGATGGCCGCTGGGAGCGCGAGGGCGAAGTGCGCCACCTGATCGCCGGGCGCCTGAGCGACCTCAGCCCGCTGCTCAACGGCATCCGCGTGCAGAGCCGCGATTTCCATTAGCGCGCCCTGATCTGATCGTTCCCACGCTCTGCGTGGTAACGCCTCCCGTGACGCTCCGCGTCACAGCGGACGCGGAGCGTCCGTGGCTGCATTCCCACGCAGAGCGTGGGAACGATCAAGTCCGGAACAGCCAATTCACTGGCGTCAAAAAAACCTGTCACGAATGATGGCACTTTGTCATAATGCCGACCCTTTTCAGCTCCCGCTGCGCATTGCCGTGCCGGGACATCCCCGTTTTTCAAAGGAATACTCAGTGAGAATGATCTCCCGGATGCTGGTCTCAGGCGTCGCGATTGCTGTGCTTGGCACGATGGCTGGCACACTCTCAGGTTGCGCGACCGAAAGCTCGCGCGCCTTGCCGGTGGCCAAGGTTGAAAGCGCCTCCCAGGTCTGGACCGGCGTTCGCGTGCCAATGGCCGTGGGCAAGTTCGACAACCGCTCCAGCTACATGCGCGGGATCTTCTCCGACGGTGTCGACCGTCTCGGCGGTCAGGCCAAGACCATCCTCATCACTCACCTGCAGCAGACCAACCGCTTCAGCGTGCTGGACCGCGACAACATGGGTGAGATCCAGCAGGAAGCGGCAATCAAGGGCCAGGCCCAGCGTCTCAAAGGTGCCGATTACGTGGTTACCGGTGACGTCACCGAGTTCGGCCGCAAAGAGACCGGCGATCACCAGTTGTTCGGCATTCTTGGCCGTGGCAAGACCCAGGTCGCCTACGCCAAGGTCAACCTGAACATCGTCAACATCAGCACCTCGGAAGTGGTGTATTCCACTCAGGGCGCTGGCGAATACGCGCTGTCCAACCGCGAAATCATCGGCTTCGGCGGCACCGCTGCCTACGACTCGACCCTCAACGGCAAAGTACTGGATCTGGCCATGCGCGAGGCGATCAATCGTCTGGTGGATGGCATGAACGCCGGCGCCTGGAAACCGGGCAACTGATCGACGCCCATTGCAAGGAGCAACACCCCATGACTCTGAATCTGTCGCGCTCGTTGATGGCGCTGACGCTGGCCGCCAGCGCCTTGCTGGCCGGTTGTGCCTCCGGCCCGCAAACCCTGTACCAGTGGGAAGGCTACGAACCGCAGGTCTACGAATACTTCAAAGGCGAAGAGCCGAAAGAAGCCCAGGCTGAAGCACTGGAACGTGACCTGCAGAAAATCCGCTCCACCGGCAAAGCTGTACCGCCGGGTTACCACGCGCACCTTGGCCTGCTCTATCTGAGCATGGGCAAGGACGACCAGATGGTGCAGCAGTTCAAAACCGAGAAAACCCTGTTCCCCGAGTCCGGGACGTACATGGATTTCCTGCTCAAGAACGCCAAGAGCGGAGACGCGAAATGATCGCGCGTACCTTGAAGTTGCTGGCCGCCGGTCTGGCCCTGACCGTGCTGGGTGGCTGCGTTGCGCCCAAGACCGTGGATTACTCGGCCTACAAGCAGGCGCGGCCGAAGACCATTCTGGTGCTGCCACCGCTGAACACCTCGCCGGATGTGAAGGCGTCGTACAGCCTGCTGTCGCAAGTGACGTTTCCGCTGGCCGAGGCCGGTTACTACGTGCTGCCGATCGCACTGGTTGACGAGACGTTCCGCCAGAATGGCCTGACCACCCCGGACGATATCCATCAGGCGCCGCCGAGCAAGTTGAAGGAGATCTTCGGTGCGGACGCGGCGCTGTACATCACCGTGACCGAATACGGTACGCGTTACATGGTGATCAGCAGCGAAACGGCAGTGACCGCGACGGCGAAACTGGTCGACCTGAAAAGCGGCACGACGCTGTGGACCGGTTCGGCCCGGGCGTCGAGCGAAGAGGGCGGCAATAGCAATGCCGGCGGTATCGTCGGCATGCTGATCTCGGCGGCAGTGAAGCAGATCATCAACAGCTCCACCGATGCCGGCTACCCGATTGCCGGTGTGGCGAGCAATCGTCTGCTCTCGGCCGGGCATAGGGCAGGCCTGCTGTACGGTCCGCGCTCGCCGAAATACGGCACCGACTGAGCCCGGTAATGATCGTTCCCACGCTCTGCGTGGGAACGCATCCCGTGACGCTCCGCGTCACAGTGGACGCAGAGCGTCCATGGCGGCATTCCCACGCAGAGCGTGGGAACGATCAGTAGTCAACGCTCTGGCCAAAACCGCTCACCACCGCCTGATCGCATCCAGGCCCAATTGATCGATGTACAGCGTCTTCGGATCGATCAACTCATCGCGCACATGCGCCATCACCACCTCGCCAAAAATGATCTCCCGCGACTGACCGATGTTCAGCGCCATCCTCCGTCGGTATGCAATATATGAATGCAATTTGCCAAGGCCCGGATTAACCTGCGTCTGCCGCCCTTTTTCCATGGCCAGGCATCGCCGGGGCTGGTTGCCTGACGCTAAAGGAGTGTTCGAATGACCGACAAGAAACCGGAAACCACGGTCGACCGCGTCTACCAAGGGGTTTACGAGGCGATCAGCAAGCGTTCGTTGCGCCCGGGGATGAAGCTGGGCGAGGCCTCGCTGGCCGAGTTATTCAATGTCAGCCGCACATCGGTGCGCGCGGCATTGAAGCAACTGGAGGCCGATGGGCTGGTCACCACCGAGCCCAATAAAGGGGCATCGGTATCGCTGCCGAGCAACGAAGAGCTCCGTTCACTGTTCGAAACCCGGCGGCTGATCGAGATCGGCATCGTCACTGAACTGTGCCGGCGCAAGGACAGCACCGCGATGCAGGACCTGCGCGAACACCTGCTGCTGGAAGATGAAGCCCATGCGGCGGGCGATCACGAACGGCTGATTCATCTGCTCGGCGAGTTCCACATCAAACTGGCGCGCAGCCTCAATAATCCGGTATTGCTCGACTGGTTCCAGAAGCTGATTTCCCGCGCTTCGCTGTACGCCGCTGCGCTGGACGACGACAGTCATGAAGTGTGCCGCGACGACGAGCATTTGCGCCTGATCGAGTACATCGAGGCCGGCAATCAGGGTGCCGCCATCGAGCTGACCTGCATGCATTTGAACGGTATCGAGAAGGCCATCCTCGACGTCGCCGCGAAGATGAAAACTGGCTACCATCCGCTCAAGCACCTGATCGGGGTCTAGGCTCCGAGCCGGGATGAAATCGGCTATACCTCTAATGAAACCAATGCGACTGAAGACGCTCGAAACAGACGGGCGTCGCGTCGTTATGGCGTCGCGATTTATCGGGCAACCACCTAAGGACACTGAGTCAGTCGATGCAGTTTTTATCCGATAGCCATGGTTGTGAGGGCTGGAAAGGCGAAATGGCCGGACGCATCAGTGCGTTCGACTGGAGCCACACCGAACTCGGCCCGCTGAACAGATGGCCGGCCAGCCTGTGCAGCGCGGTGCAACTGATGCTGGCGTCGCCGCTGCCGATGGTCATGCTCTGGGGCCGCGCCGGCTACATGATCTACAACGATGCCTATTCGATATTTGCCGGTGGTCGGCACCCGTATCTACTCGGTGCGCCGGTGGAGCTGGGTTGGCCGGAAGTCGCCGATTTCAACCGGCACGTGGTCGATACCTGCCTGGCCGGCGGCACTTTGTCTTTCCGCAATAAAGAACTGGTGCTGTTGCGCGATGGCGTCCCCGAAGACGTCTGGATGGATTTGTATTACAGCCCGATCGCCAACGATGACGGGGTGCCCGCCGGGGTGATGGCGATGGTGGTGGAAACCACCGAATTCATGCACTCCGAACGCCGCCGTCAGGCCGCCGAAAAGGCTTACCGCGCTGACAATGAGCGGGTACGTCTGGCGCTGAATGCCGGTGCCTTGCTCGGCTCGTTTGTCTGGGACGTGAAAAACAACACATTGTCAGCAGATGAGCGTTTTGCCCGTACGTTCTCTTATCCGCCGGATCATGACCTGAGCAATCTGGCCCAGGACATTGCCGAGTCGCGCATCCATCCCGATGACCACGCCTGGGTACAGGAGCGCGTCGCCCATTCCGTGCAGACCGGTGAGCCGTATAACGCCGAATATCGCGTCCGGCGCAGTGACGGCAGTTATCTATGGGTGCTGGCCAGCGGCGCTTGCGAGTTTGACGAACACGGCAAACCGCTGCGCTTTCCCGGTGTGCTGATCGACATTCATGAACGCAAGATTGCCGAAGAATCACTGCTCAAATTTACCCGCAACCTCGAACAGCGCGTCGGCGAAGAAGTTGAGGCGCGGCTGGCGGCTGAAGAGCAGTTGCGCCAATCACAGAAGCTCGAAGCCATTGGCGGGCTGACCGGCGGCGTCGCTCACGACTTCAACAATTTGCTGCAAGTGATCGCCGGCAATCTGCATTTGCTTGCACGTCACGAACTGAACAACGCCAACGTGCAGCGCCGGGTCAGTGCCTCGCTGGCGGCGGTCGAACGCGGTGCCAAGCTGTCTTCGCAATTGCTCGCGTTTGCCCGGCGCCAGCCGTTGTCGCCGGCGGTGTGCAACCCGCAGCAGATTTTCGAAGGCGTTGGCGAATTGCTGCAGCGGGCGCTGGGCGAAACCATTCAGATCGACGTGCAGTTGCCGACCGCGCCGTGGCACATCAACGTCGACCGCAATCAACTGGAAAATGCGATTCTCAATCTGGCGATCAACGCCCGGGATGCGATGAAGGGCGAGGGCACCATCGGCCTCAGCGCTGCCAACGTGCGACTCGAGCGCGAGTTTTGTGCCGGTAAAGGCATCGTTCCCGGCGAGTTTGTCCGAGTCGCCGTCAGTGACAGCGGCGCCGGCATTGAGCCAGAAATTCTCGAGCAAGTGTTCGAACCGTTTTTCACCACCAAGGCCGATGGCCAGGGCACCGGGTTGGGCCTGAGCATGGTGTTCGGCTTCGTCAAACAGAGCGGCGGGCATGTCGACATTGCCAGTGCCGTCGGCGAGGGCACGCAGGTGCAGTTGTACTTCCCGCGCAGCCTGCGCCCGATCCTTGATGAGTCACCCAATCTGCAACGGCAGCAGAGTGGCGGCCACGAGACGCTGCTGGTGGTCGAAGACAACGACGCGGTGCGCGCCTCGGCGGTCGAGTTGCTGCGCGAGGAAGGTTATCGCGTGCTGACCGCCGGCAATGGCGATGCGGCGATGCAGATGCTGCTCGAAGGTGTCGAGGTCGACCTGATTTTCACTGACGTGGTCATGCCGGGGCTGATCAAGAGCTCCGACCTGTTCGCCTGGGCCAAGGTGCAGACGCCGCCGGTGGCGGTGCTGTTCACCTCTGGGCACACCCGCGACATCATTTCGCGCAATCACCAGCTCAGTCCCGACACCCATTTGCTGAGCAAACCGTATAGCCCGGAAGCCATGTTGCAGATGATTCGGGTGGTGCTCGGTAGCTGAGCGTTGAACATTCCTTCACCAAGGCAGGTCGATGACTTCCAAACGCACCTCCAAAGCGCCCGCCGGCATGGTCCGGGTACGCGGCGCCCGTGAACATAATCTGAAAAACGTCGATGTCGACATTCCCCGTGATGCGCTGGTGGTGTTTACCGGTGTCTCTGGGTCGGGCAAATCGTCGCTGGCGTTTTCCACGTTGTACGCCGAAGCCCAGCGCCGCTATTTCGAATCGGTGGCGCCGTATGCGCGGCGCCTGATCGATCAGGTCGGCGTACCGGATGTCGACTCCATTGAAGGCCTGCCACCGGCCGTGGCCCTGCAGCAGCAGCGCGGCACGCCAAGTACGCGTTCGTCGGTGGGCAGTGTCACCACGTTGTCGAGCCTGATCCGCATGCTGTATTCGCGCGCCGGCAGCTATCCGCCGGGGCAGCCGATGTTGTACGCCGAGGACTTTTCGCCGAACACCCCGCAAGGCGCCTGCCCGGAGTGCCATGGCCTCGGCCGCGTCTATGAGGTCACCGAAGCGCTGATGGTGCCGGATCCGAACCTGACCATCCGCCAGCGCGCGGTGGCGTCCTGGCCGTTGGCGTGGCAGGGCCAGAACCTGCGCGACATCCTCGTGACAATGGGCATCGATGTCGACATCCCGTGGAAAAAGCTGCCGAAAAAGCAGCGCGACTGGATTCTCTTCACCGAAGAAACCCCGACCGTGCCGGTGTATGCCGGGCTGACCCCGGAAGAAACCCGCGTCGCCCTCAAACGCAAGATGGAGCCGAGTTATCAGGGCACCTTCACCGGCGCCCGACGCTACATCCTGCACACGTTTACTCACTCGCAAAGTGCGCTGATGAAGAAGCGCGTTGCGCAGTTCATGCTCGGCAGCCCTTGCCCGCTATGTGACGGCAAGCGCCTCAAGCGTGAAGCGTTGTCGGTGACGTTTGCCGGTTATGACATCGGTGAACTGGCGCAGATGCCGCTGCTGCAAGTGGCCGAGGTTTTGAAACCCGTGGCGGCGCAAAGTTATCTGGAGCACGCCGAGGAAACCGGCGAGACCTTGAGCCATGCGCAAACCCGCGAGGCCCGCCAGCAACGGGTGGCCCACGGCGCCAGCGGCCATGCCAGCGCGCCGGA
Source organism: Pseudomonas sp. P108 (assembly GCF_032613195.1). Classification (NCBI taxonomy): domain Bacteria; kingdom Pseudomonadati; phylum Pseudomonadota; class Gammaproteobacteria; order Pseudomonadales; family Pseudomonadaceae; genus Pseudomonas; species Pseudomonas sp. P108. The sequence goes on from NZ_CP126691.1 coordinate 2,905,336, forward strand.
TGTGCGGCACACGCCGAACCTGTCGCTGGAAAAACGTCTGGCGGCGCAGCGCATTGCCGAGGATCTGCTGGAGCGGGTCAGCACCCTGACCGATCTGGGCCTCGGTTATCTGGCGCTGGAGCGCAGCACGCCGACGCTATCGTCGGGTGAGTTGCAGCGCTTGCGTTTGGCGACGCAGTTGGGCTCGCAATTGTTCGGGGTGATTTATGTACTCGACGAGCCATCCGCCGGTTTGCACCCGGCCGATGGCGAGGCGCTGTTCGAGGCCTTGCAACGCTTGAAGGCGGACGGCAACACGTTGTTTGTGGTCGAGCATGATCTGGAAACCATGCGTCGCGCCGACTGGCTGATCGACGTGGGTCCGGCGGCGGGCGAGCAGGGTGGGCAGGTGCTTTACAGCGGCCCGCCGGCAGGTCTGGCCGAGATCGCACAGTCGCAGACTCGCGCCTATCTGTTTGCCGAGTCGCAACGCCAGACCAGAACGGCGCGTAAACCGACGGCGTGGCTGAAACTCGAGGGCATTACCCGCAATAATCTGAACAACCTAAGTGCGGAATTTCCCTTGGGCTGCTTTACCTCGGTGACGGGTGTGTCCGGCTCCGGCAAGTCGAGTCTGGTCAGTCAGGCGTTGCTGGAATTGGTCGGCGCGCAGTTGGGGCGACCGACGGTGGACAGCGAGCCGGAAGAACTCAGCCTCGAAGACGATGCGCCGCAGGTCAGCAGTGGTCAGGTTACGTCCGGGCTGGAGTCGATCAAGCGACTGGTGCAGGTCGATCAGAAACCGATCGGCCGCACGCCACGCTCCAATCTGGCGACCTATACCGGTTTGTTCGACAACGTGCGCAAGCTGTATGCCGCGACTGACGATGCACGGGCGGCAGGCTATGACGCCGGGCAGTTTTCCTTCAACGTCGCCAAGGGTCGTTGCGCCACCTGCGAAGGTGAGGGCTTTGTCAGTGTTGAATTGTTGTTCATGCCCAGTGTTTATGCGCCGTGCCCGACCTGCCATGGCGCACGCTATAACCCGCAAACGCTGGCGATTCTCTGGGAGGGTTTGAGCATCGCCCAAGTGCTGCAATTGACCGTCGCTGAAGCGGTGACGGTGTTTGCCGGGCAACCGGGGATTCGTCGGTCACTGGAGGTGTTGCGCGATATTGGCCTGGGTTATCTGCGCCTGGGTCAGCCGGCCACGGAGCTGTCCGGCGGTGAAGCGCAGCGGATCAAACTGGCCACCGAGTTGCAGCGCAACCAGCGCGGCGCGACGTTGTACGTGCTGGACGAACCGACCACCGGGTTGCATCCGCGGGATGTCGATCGGCTGCTGGAGCAGTTGGATACGCTGGTCACGGCGGGGCACACGGTGATCGTGGTCGAGCACGAAATGCGCGTGGTGGCGCAGAGTGACTGGGTGATCGACATCGGACCGGGGGCAGGGGATCAGGGCGGCCGAATCGTGGTCGCGGGTACGCCGCAGAAGGTTGCGGCGAGCAAGAAGAGCAAGACTGCGCCGTTTCTGGCTCGGGCTTTGAGCCGATAGGTGTGTTGGCTGGGCTGACGTCTTCGTCGGAACGCCGCCCGGAGCAAGCTCGCCCACCCATATCCCGCGTGCACGCCGACCCCTGTAGGAGTGAGCCTGCTCGCGATAGCGGGGTGTCAGCCACAGATGAATTGGCTGACCTGACGCCATCGCGAGCAGGCTCACTCCTACATTAGATCTGTGTTCGACATTAATCCCTGTGAAGCTGCAGTCAGGCACCATCGAGCGTGCGGCGGACCTTGTCGAGCAGTTCGCTGATCTGAAACGGCTTGACCAGCATGTCCATGCCGCTGCCCAGAAACACCTGGCGGTTGATCGCCGTTTCCGCGTACCCGGTCATGAACAGAATCGGCAGCCCCTCACGCCAGCCCCGCGCAACATCCGCCAATTCACGACCGCTCATGCGCGGCAGGCCAACGTCGGTCAGCAGCAGGTTGATCGACGGATCATTCTGCAAGCGCTCCAACGCCGTTTCGATATCTGCCGCCTGGGTGCAGCGATAACCCGCGTCTTCCAGCACTTCAGTGACAAACATGCGCACCGACGGCATGTCCTCGACAATCAGCACATGCTCGCCGGTACCTTGCGGGTCAACCACTGGCGCGGGGATGTCGGCCCCGGTCGGGTCGGTGGTGGCCGGCAACATGATCGTCACTTCGGTGCCGCGCCGCGCGACACTGCGGATGTGCGCATCGCCGCCCGACTGGCGGGCAAAACCATAGATCGTCGACAACCCCAGCCCTGTGCCCTGGCCCAACGGTTTGGTGGTAAAAAACGGATCGAAGACTTTATCGATGACGTTGTGCTCGATCCCGGTCCCGTCGTCACGCACCGACAGTGCCACGTACGCGCCATCGGCCAGATTCGGGTCGCCATGGGAGTAAGCGGCGTACGTGCTGACCCAGATATTGCCACCCACCGGCAGCGCATCGCGGGCGTTGATCACCAGGTTCAACACCGCACTTTCCAGTTGCACCGGGTCGACCAGAGCGATCGCCGGTTTGTTGGTCAGCTCAAGCTTGAGGCTGATGCGTTCACCGATGGTGCGCATCAGCAGTTCTTCCAGCGAACGTACGTGCTCGTTGATGTCCACCGGCCGCGTGTCCAAAGGCTGCTGGCGGGCAAAGGCCAGCAGGCGGTGGGTGAGCGACGCCGCGCTCATCGCCGAATTCAGCGCCGCTTCGGAATAAAACTGCACTTTGTCCAGACGCTCGTCGGCGACACGTTTCTGGATCAGTTCCAGGCTGGTGATGATCCCGGTCAGCAGGTTGTTGAAGTCGTGAGCAATACCGCCCGTGAGCTTGCCCAGCGCATCCATTTTCTGCACTTGCAGCAATTGCGCCTCGGCCCGCACGCGTTCGGCGGTTTCCTTGACCAGTTGCGTGGTGGTGTCGTCCAGGCGCGCCAGATGCGAGCGCTCGCGATGGCGGTGTTCGGTGACGTCTTCGACAAACACCAGGCTCAGTTCGGGTGTGCGATATGGTGAAATCTGCCACTCGGTCTCGCGGATCTCGCCTTGCACACGCATGTTCAGCGTGCCTTTCCAGCGCTCGCCATCGACCAGACGCAAGCGCAGTTCATTGAGGATGGCGCTCTGCTCCTCGGCGAAGCATTCACGCAGGATTTGCGGGTCCTGATTGTCGAGAATCAGTTGCGCGAAGGCATGGTTGCACTCATGCACCTTGAGGCTGGCATCGAGCACCGCGATCGGCGCGGACACATTGACGAAAATTTCGCGAAAGCGCGCCTCGCTTTCGCGCAGGGCATTTTCCGTGTCGCGTACCCGCAGCAGCGTGCGCAGGGTGGCCAGCAGCACGTCCGGGTCAACCGGGTGAATCAGGTAGGCATCGGCGCCGGCGTCGAGGCCGGTGATGATGTCGCCGGTCTGGATCGACGCCGCAGACACATGGATCACTGGCAGCAGCGCCGTGCGGCTGTCCGCGCGCAGAATCCGCACGATGTCGAAGCCGCTCATGTCCGGCAGATTGACGTCGAGGATCAGTGCGTCGAGCACTTCACTTTCGATCAACGCCAGCCCCTCGCCGCCGGTGCCGGCCTCCAGCACCTCATAGCCGTGACGCTCCAGTCGCCGGCGCAAGGCGTAGCGGGTGGCGACGTTGTCGTCGACGATCAACAGGCGGATGTCACGTTTCATCGACGTTCTCCAGAGCGATCGCCAACGGGATGATCACGAAAAAGGTCGAGCCGACCCCCGGCGCACTGTCCATCCCGACTTCACCGCCGAGCAGGGCGGCGAAGCGTTTACACAGCGACAGGCCCAGCCCGGTGCCGCGCAGACGTTTCTGCAACGGCGAGTCGACCTGGGAAAAGTCTTCGAACAATGCGCCATGCAGCTCGGCAGCGATACCTATTCCGGTGTCACTGACGGCAAAGCGCACCTTGTCCGCCCCTTCGAGCCGCGCGGAAACCCGCACTTCGCCACGGGTGGTGAACTTCAGCGAGTTGGAAATGAAGTTGCGCAGGATCTGCGCGAGTTTCTTGTCATCGGTGTACAGGCGCGGCAAACCGACCGGCTCTTCGAAGATCAGATCGACCGCCGAGGCGTCGACGATCGGTCGGAACATCCCGCGCAGGGCCGAGAACAGGTCGAACATGTCGAACCATGCCGGGGAAATGGTGATGCGTCCGGCCTCGATCTTCGCCAGATCGAGCAGGTCATCGACCATGTCGCTGAGTTCGCGCGCAGCCGTGCTGACGAACGCCACCTGCTTGTGTTGCTCGGGACTGAGCGGGCCGTCGAGCTCATCGGCGAGCAGGCTGTTGATGCTCAGGATCGAACCCAGCGGCGTGCGGAACTCGTGGCTCATGTACGACAAAAAGCGGCTTTTCAGATCCGAGGCCTGGCGCAGTTCCTCAGCCTGTACATCGAGTTCGGCGTACAGCGCCAGCACACCCTGATTGGTTTCATCGAGTTCTTCGCGCAGGGCTGCGGTTTCGCTCTGCAACTGCGCAATCAGTGCGGCCTGTTCCGCGCTGTTCAGAATCGGCGACTCAGCCATGTGCGGCCTCCAGGGCAACGACCAGCACCGTTACATCGTCGCGCCCGCGACAGAAGTCGCGGTGCAGGACGCTGGCTATCACGGCGGGATGGCGGTGCACCAGGCCGGGGTAGTCTTGAAGATTCCAACGGGACTGCAAGCCGTCGCTGTACATGATCAATAGATGTCCGTTCACGTGAGCATAGTCAAAGGGCCGGGCTTTCCGGTATTGCACGCCGACAATGCCCGGGTGCGAGGCCAGTCCACGGGACTTGTCGGCGTTGATCAGGCTGGCGCCGATGTTGCCGACGCCGGCAAAGGTCAGGCTGTCGCGCCTGCCGTCGAACTGAGTGAACGCAACGGCGCCACCGCGGGTGCCGATCATGTCCCTGTGCATGTCCTCCATCAGCATCACCGGGTCGGCAAATGGCGTCAGGGCAAAGGCTCTCGCCCCCTCGCGACCGGCGCGTTCGGCTTCTTCACCGTGACCGAGGCCGTCGATGATCAGCGCGCTGATGCTGCCGTTGTCATACGCCAGGTGCCAGACATCGCCGCACGCCGGATCGTTGTGCAACGAGTGCTGGCTGACACCAAAGCGCATGTCAGGGGCGCGATCCGAGCGCGCGTACAGGCGGGCCAATAACACCGCGCCACGGGCATCGGCGTACACATCGAACTCTTCGGCCTGACGTGATATCGAGCCGAGGCCGATGCCTTGGGTGCCGCCGGTCGAGAATCCGTCGGCCATACAGGCTTCCAGATCAAAACCCTGAGCACGGTCGATGGCGAGCAATTCAATGCCAAAACCATTGGCGCGCGGCAACACCCGCAGATGCATTTCACCGTGGCTGGCGTGCTTGAGCACGTTACTCGCCAGCTCCGTCGCCACCAGTGCCACGCGCCCGGCATCGCGCTCGTCGAAGCCATGCTGTTCGGCCAGTTGTTGCGCCGTGCGCCGTGCATGGCCGATCTGGCTGCTGTCCTCGATCAGTAAAACCTGGGTCATCGACCCGCTGATATTCATGTCCATCGGGTAATCGTTATGCGCGTGCCTTTGCCGGGCTCGGTGTCCAGTTCGAACTCTTCAACCAAGCGTTTCGCCCCGGTCAGACCCAGGCCCATGCCGCTGCCTGAGGTCCAGCCGTCGGTCATCGCCAGTTTGATGTCGGCAATGCCCGGGCCTTCGTCGCGGAAGGTCAAGCGCAGACCGACCTTGTGATCTTCATCGAGAATCTGCCAGTCCATGTCGCCGCCGCCACCGTAAACCATGGTGTTACGCGCCAGTTCGCTGACCGCTGTGACCATTTTGGTCAGGTCGATCAGGCGCATCCCGCATTCGGTGGCCAGTTTGCGTGCGGTCTGGCGCGCGAGCACGACATCCTGCTCGATGTTGATGGGTTGAGTACCGCTGCTGCGTACGGTCATTGCCGGTCTACTCGTTCCTGCAGCAGTTTCATCCCGCGCTCGACATTCAGTGCCGTACTGACGCCGGGCAAGGTCAGGCCGAGTTCGACCAGGGTGATCGCCACGGCCGGTTGCATGCCGACCAGCATGGTTTCGGCGTCCATGATTTTCGACAGGCCGGAGATCGTGCTGATCATCCGGCCAATGAACGAGTCGACCATGTCCAGCGCCGAGATGTCGATCAGCACGCCACGCGCCGAGGTCTTGCTGATGCGCTCGGACAAGTCGTCCTGCAAAGTGAGGGCGAGCTGGTCATGCATGTCGACCTGAATGGTCACCAGCAGGAACTTGCCCATTTGAAGAATCGGAATTCTTTCCATGGGCTCAGACCGCTTTGCCGATGCTGATGCCCAGGCGGGTCAGGGCCAGTTTCAACGCATCCGCCAAATTGGCCTTGGTCACCACGCCTTGCAGGTCGAGGCCGAGGTGGACGATGGTTTGCGCGATCTGCGGACGCACACCGCTGATGATGCAGTCGGCGCCCATCAGGCGGATCGCGGTCACGGTTTTCAGCAGGTGCTGGGCGACCAGCGTATCGACAGTCGGCACGCCGGTGATGTCGATGATGGCGATTTCCGAACCGGTGTCGACGATGCGTTGCAGCAGCGATTCCATGACCACTTGCGTGCGCTGCGAATCGAGGGTGCCGATCATCGGCAGCGCCAGCACGCCGTCCCACAGCTTGACCACCGGGGTCGACAATTCCAGCAGTTCTTCCTGCTGACGCTTGATCACCGCTTCGCGGGATTTCTGGAAGGTGCGGATGGTGTGCATGCCGAACGCGTCGAGCAGTTCCGAGACTTCCCAGAGCTGTTCGGCGAGCAGCGCAGGCTGGTCTTTGTAATGGCTCTGCAGCAGGTTAAACAGCGGGCCCTTGAGGGCGAAGATGAAACTGGCGGTCTGCTGCGAATCCTGGCCGAGCAGGGCGCGGCTGTGGGAGAGCTTTTCGAGGAACTGGCGGGTGGCTTCCCAACCCGGTGCGGCGATGTTGGTGCCGTTGTCGTTCTCGATGCCACTGACCACCAGTTGCAGGAATTCCGTGGTCTGTTGCTGCAGATCGTGATCTTTCAGATTACGCGTGGCGCCGCTGGCTTGCAGGCCGTTGATCCATTCGCCCAGCAGTTGTGCTTGTTTGTTTTTCATCGCATCGAGTGTGCTGTTCTGCAGTGCTGCCATGTGCCTGTTGCTCCGTCGCGAATTGGGGGGCGATCGTGAAAATGATCGCCGCGAAGTGATCGACATTTGCCGTTCGAAATAGTTGTTCGTTCATGCACGTATATTTTTGATCCGGCGCAAGGAACGTCCCGGTAACTCTAGTCGGGGTGACGGCGAGCGGCGATGTTTTGAACGTTGGCGCGCGGCAGGCTTCGAATCTTTGACACCCGGCGGATGTGCGTCGGGGGTGTTTGACCAACGAGGTGGCCATGAACGAGCAAACGAAGCAGAGCCAATCTGGCGAACCGATCAATCGCAATGATCCGGCCATTGACCCGCAGGTGCCGGGGCAGCCGGCGCCCGCGCAGCAGCAGGGCGATAGCGGGCAGGCGCAGAGTGGCGATCCGGCGGTGGATCAGAAGAACAAGCACACGGACAACGACAATGAGTTCAGTCCGGGCTTCAAACCGCAGCCGGATCGGGCGAAACCGGGGGAGGAGACGGATGCGGATATTGATACGGATGGCGGTTGATTTCGACGGATATGACAAGGCCGCATCTATCTATTGGATGCGGCCTTTTTTTGCTTTGGATTTGTGGTGTTGCGTACATCGATCCCCCTCACCCCAGCCCTCTCCCCCAAGGGGGCGAGGGGGAAAGGGAGCCGATTGGGGAATGTTCAAAACCTGCGTTCAACTCGAGACTGTCAGGTCGATGCAACTCAAACATTCACCTCGGTCGGCTCCCTCTCCCTCCGGGAGAGGGCTGGGGTGAGGGTAAAGCTTTTACTTGCTCGGATGCTTGGCCTGCAATTCTTTGGCAGCCGCGAGGTGTTTCTCCAGCGCCGGCAGCATTTTCTGCGCAAAGGCCTTCAGTTCAGGAGCGCCTTTGACCTTGTCATCGGTCACAGTATTGGCTTGTTTCTTGAACAGCTCGATGGTCTCTTCGTGCGCCTTCACCTGATTGTTGGCGTACGCCGCGTCGAAAGACTCATCACGCACTTCAAGGATTTTTTCCTTGGCCTGTTTGACCAGCGTTGTGGTGTCCGGGACCTCGATGTCATTGGCCTTGGCAATGGTTGCCAGCTCATCGTTGGCATTGCCGTGATCGGTGATCATCATGTTGGCAAACGCCTTGATGTCTGCCGATTGGCTTTTTTCCAGGGCCAGACGACTGGTTTCGATTTCCGCGATGCCACCGGCCGCGGCGTTATCGACAAAGTCGTTGTCAGTCGCAGCGAAGGCGCTGCCCATGCCGCTGCTCAAAGCGACAGCCAAAACCAGATGACGCAGGTTGAATCCGTCCATTGGTGTATCTCCACGCAGTTTTTGTTGGTGTTAAGCAATGGAGGCAATGCGGCGAACAAAGGTTTGATCGCATTTGCGACAGGGCGACGAACGGGCACCGCTGGTCTGACAGGTGGTCGACAGAAGCGTGCAACCGAGGCCATTCTGATAACTGGCCAGCGCAATCGGTCGCGGTGGCCAGCCGATCAACTGACGGAGGTGTTCCATGCCGGTGACCCATGATCTGTTACAGGATTTGAAGCTTACGAAGGAAGAGATCCAGCAAAAACGCACCGCGGATCCCCATCTGGACGCACTGATCAACAAGTATTCCCAGGCGGACGCCGACGTGGTCAAGGCCGAGACAGCCACCTCGGATGCACCCAGCGATGACACGCTGAAAAAACTCAAAGAGAAACGCTTGCAGGTCAAGGACAAGATCGTCGAGCAAATACAGGCGCGATCCTGATAACCCATTGATCCGCCGACCTACGGTTGCGGATTGACTGGAACGACAGCCACGACCGGCACCTCGAATGTACAGAGTCTTCCATCCGACTCATTGCGAGGTGCCTTATGAACGATCCCAAATTCCCCAGTGAAGAGCAGGGCGCATTCGACCCGGTTCCCACGCATCCCGAACCCAACAGCCCGGCGCATACCACGGCCAATCCCGAAGAGCCGGATGAGGATCTGCCTGAAGACGAAGATCCGGACAAGTTCGATAAATCAAGTAACTGACAGACCGCATTCGCGAGCAGGCTCGCTCCCACAAGGTTCTCGGCTGACCACAGCATTTGTGGTCAACACAATCCAATGTGGGAGCGAGCCTGCTCGCGAAGGCGTCAGTCCATGCAACACAAAAACATCAGGTTCACTTAAGGGCCGCATCCAACGGCATCCGTGCCATATGTGTGGCTTTCAGCGAGCCAAAATACAACCACGATCCATACTCGCGCACCGTGGTAATCGGCGAATAATTGCCACTGCTCGCATCCTGCAAATTGGCAATCACCTTGCCCTCCAGATCCAGCCCCAGAACAAACCCGCGCTTTTCCACCGGTTTCGGTAAAACCTTCAGCGCCCGCACGATCATCTTGCGCACGAACGGATGCTCCGCTGTGCCGTCGAGCAAGGCATTACGCGGCGCATACAACGCCACCCAAAAGCGATTACTGCCATTGAACGCCAGGTTGTCCGGCAGCCCTGGCAGATTGTCGATGAACAAATCGTGAGTGCCGGCTTTCGGCCCGGTCAGCCAATAACGGCTGATGCGGTAGGCGCCGGTTTCATTGACCAGCACATAGGCGTCGTCCGGGCCGAGGGTCACGCCGTTGGCGAACTCAAGCTTATCGAGCAGGACACTGGTTTTGCCGCTCTGGAAGTCATAGCGCAGCAGGCGTCCGTCGCCGCCGTGCTCAATGATCGCCTCGCCGTCATGGCCATAGCCCCAACGGCTGGAAGCATCGCTGAAATAGGCGTAATGCCCGGACTTATCGATGGCCACATCATCAGTGAAACCGAAGGCCAGACCATTGGCCTCCGTGGTCAAAGGAACCAGCTGACCTTGCGCATCGAGGGACAGCAAGCCCTTGACCCCGTCGGCGATCACCAGCAAGCCGTTCGGATGTCGGGCCAAGCCCAGCGGACGGCCACCGGTGTCGGCGAGGACTTTGCGTTGCTGGCCGTCGAGGCTGGTGCGGATCAGTCGGCCGTCGTGCAGCCCGGTGATCAGGAAATCACTCTCCAGCAGCAAGGCTTCCGGCCCTTCGATGTCGCTCGGCCCGACCTGCGCTGCGCCTTTGAGTTTCTGGTTCTCAGCGTACAGACCTTCTTTTAGCGATGGCGCCGGCTGCGGTGTCCAGGCCACCGGTTCGACTTTGGTGGGCATCAACAATAAGAACGCGATGACGATGAGCACCAGTAGCAACAGCAGATGACGAAGCTTCACGCGCTGGCCCTCGCCGAGGCCAGGTATTGCGTGGCCATGTCGCGCAGCGCCAGCATCGAGGCGGCAGATTCGCGTTCGATGCGGCGCTTGAGCAGCAGGTGATTGGCGATGCGCATGGCCAAACCATTGAAGCGATAATCCAGCGTGCGCACGAACCGCGTGCCGCTGCCCTCGGCGGTACATTCATACGTCAACAGTAGCGACAGTCCATGATCGCCTTGCGCTCGCGCGCACCAGCGCCGGCCGGGCAAGTACTCGGTGACTTCCCAGCTTAAATGGCCTTCACGTCCACCCGCGTGAATGTCCTCTTCAAAGCGCGAGCCGGCATGCAGTGGGCCGTGGGCGCCGTCGATCTTCAGCGACGACGGGTGCCATTCCGGCCAGCGACTGACACTGGCGGCATAGGCAAGCACGGCAGTGGGTTCGCCAGCGATATCGATGGTGTGCTGCATGCGGGTCATGGCTTGTCTCGAACAATTCAACGGGGCGGTTTCCGGCTCCCAGTAAAGGGTGCCGAACAGGTAGTCCATCAGCGGCAGGACGATGTTGAAATTGCGCTCCTGCATGCGCTCGCGGCGGTGATGCAACTCGTGCAAGCGGCGCATCTGGCGGATCCATGGCAGGCGCGTCAGCGGGTTGTGCGGCGGCAGGTGTTCGCAGGCATGGAACACCTCGTAAGTCAGATAACCCAGCACCATGCAGCCACCGAACAAACCGGCGACGTTGGCGTTTACCTGTGCCAACAGCCACCACAACGGCAGGGTAATCACCAGCGTGTGCAGTACGATCAGCCAGGCGGGAAACAGAATAACCCGCCAGTCGCGGGCGCCGTCGTAGGTCATATGGCCGGGGGTGAAGAAGCTGTGATGATCGCCCGCATGTCGGGCATAGAACATTTTTGCGAAGGTCTTTTTGTGGTGACCGAGATGGCGATGGACCATGTACACGCCGAAATTGAACAACAGCAGGGTCAACGGCACCGTTAGCCACTCCAGCAGGGCGACCTGCTGCACGCTGCTCCAGAACCCGCCGATGGCCAGCACCCCGAACAGCAGCACGAAGGCGCCGTGCAGCCATGGGTTGTACAGCGGATGAATGGCCGCACGATAGCGGCTGCGGAAAATCTCGGTGGTCTGCCTCACTGCATCACCTGCGGGGATTGTTGTTATACCCGGCAGATTAGCCGATCCGGCCGCTTGTGCAGGCCGGACCTCAATGGCACATGCGCCATGCTCCGGTACGAAGCCGCTGCTTCAGCTCAGAGGGTTCCAGCGCTGCGACCAGTCGTCATCGGTGCGGATCACTTCACGCAGCAGATTGAAGGCCTGTTGCAGCGTCGCCGAATCGCGATCGCGGGAGTAGACCAGGTAAGTCGGATAGCCGAATTCCGGGGCTTTGGTCACCGCTTCGAGGGCGCCGCTTTCCAGATAGGTGCGCACCACGCGGGTGCGGAAGTAGCCGCTGCCGCCGTGTTCGAGGATGTATTGCAGGGCCAGCGGGCCGAGGTTGAAACTCAGCGCCGCTTTGGCTTTTTCCGGCAGGGCGGCGTCATGTTGGCGGCGGAAGTCCGGACCCCAGTCGATGTAGACGTAGGGATCGGGGCGCTCGGGCGCGCGCACCAGAATCAGTTTTTCTTCCAGCACTTGCTCGACCTGCAATCCCGGCCAGTATTCCGGCTGATAGACCAGTGCGGCGTCGAGCACACCGAGTTCGAGCTGGCGCAGCAGGTTTTCGCCATCGCGGATTTCCATGCGCAGGGCATGCCCGGGAATCTTCTCGCGCAGCTCTGCCGCCCAACTGAGCATCAACGGGTTGCACAGGCTGACTTCGCCACCGATGTGCAGCACGTTGTGATAGCCCTCGGGCAGCGGCAGATCGCGCCGCGCGGCTTCCCAGGTCTGCACCAGTTGATTGGCGTAGATCACAAAGGCCTCACCATTGGGCGTCAGTTTCGCCCCGGCGCGGTTGCGCACGAACAGCGTGCTACCCAATTGGCTTTCGAGTTTCTGCACCCGGGCGGTGATCGCCGTTTGAGTGACGAACAGCTTCTGCGCGGCAGCGGCGAGGCTGCCGTGGCGGACGATTTCCAGAAAGGTGCGAGCGAGATCGATGTCCATGGGCGGGCCGGTGTTTGAGGTGTCGGGCATTGTAAAGGCAAAAGCCCCTCACCCTAACCCTCTCCCGGAGGGAGAGGGGACTGACCGAGGTGTCTTGCGTCATACATCGATCGATTATGGATTCAGTAGAGATCGTTCATGTCGGCGAACCTCTACAGCATCCCCCAATCAGTTCCCTCTCCCTTGGGAGAGGGCTAGGGTGAGGGGAAAGCAGTCACCGCCAAAATCAACTGGCCAACTCGGTCAAACGCACCCGCGCCCACTCTTCAATCAACCGTGCCGGCGTGCCACACACCTTGCGCTTGTACACGAAGTTGCGGCACTTCTCGGCAAACTGATTGCGGTTGTACAGCATGTCTTCCTGCATTTCCTGCAACTCGGTTTCACGGCACTGCTGGATCAACACCTGATCAACCCGCGCCTTGCGCTCGCGCACCGCAGCATAGGTCGGATCGCTCACTACTCCGTTGGCCCGCTGCAGCAACCACAGGGAAAACTCGTCCGGGCAACGCGGGCCGATTTCCTGAACCATGCCCAGTTGCCACGCCTGCACCGCGCTCACTGGCAGGCAGGCCTGGGTCAGTTGTTCGGCCATGGCCGGGCCGACGGCGCGGGGCAGGCTGTAGGTCCAGTATTCGGAGCCATACAAACCCATGCTCTTGTAATGCGGGTTGAGCACGATATCGGCGCGGGCAAACACAATATCGGCGGCCAGCGCGAGCATCACACCGCCGGCGCCGGCATTGCCGGTGACACCGCTGACCACCAACTGCCGGGCCGTGAGCAGTTCTGCGCAGACATCGTCGATAGCCTGAATATTCGCCCAGGCTTCAGCTCCGGGATCCTGCGCGGCCTGAATCACGTTCAAATGCACGCCGTTGGAAAAACTGCCGCGCCCGCCCTTGATCAGCAACACCTGCGTATCACGGGATTTGGCCCAGCGTAGCGCGGCGACCATGCGCTGGCATTGCTCGGTGCTCATGGCGCCGTTGTAGAACTCGAAGGTCAGCTCACCGACGATGCCGGATTCGCGATACCGCAGCGGTTGATAGGCTTCGTCACTGAACGGCTGTGTAGCGATCGACCAGTCCAGCACCGGCACGTCGGCCAATTGCTCGGCCAATACATGCCGCGCTGGCTGTTTGAAGGTTTCTTCGCCGGATTGCGGTTTGCGCCGCAGCGAACCAATCCACAAACTTTGATCGCCAGCGGCGACCAGCACCGCATCGTCATGCACCGCGAGAATTTCGCCGGGCATACCGCTGCGCGAATCGAGGTGCGCGTCGTACACGTAATACTGACCGCCGGCCAGGCTCGCCAGCACACCGGGCTGGCCGTCGGCGGCATCGATGCAACGTTTGATGAAGCGCGCGCAGTCGTGCCAACTGAAACTGCGGTCGACCTGCTTCATGTTCGGCTGCAAACGCCCACGCACTTTTGCATCGGCATAGTCCAGCGCCACCGGCTCGAATCCTTCGACGAATTTCTCCACCACTTCGCGTATGCAGCGAATCGCCGCGTCACTGACCCGGCCGTTATACAGCTCGGATTTGCGCAGGCCCGCCGGCAGGTTGAATTCACAAGTGGCCCACACTGGCCCGGCGTCCATTTCCTCGACCGCTTGCAACGCGGTAACGCCCCAGCTCGACAATTCATTGGTAATCGCCCAGTCGAGGGCACTGGCGCCGCGATCGCCGACGATGCCGGGATGAATGATCACCACCGGGCGCTGGGCATTGCTCCACAGTGCCTCGGGCACACGGTCCTTGAGGAACGGGCAGATCACCAGATCCGCGCCGCTGTGTTCGATCTGTTCGCATACAGCGTTTTCATCGGTAAACAGCACGACGCTCGGCGAGTGCCCGGCCTCGCGCAGTTCCAGCCAGGCACGTTGGGTCAGGCCGTTGAACGCTGACGACAGCAGAATGATGTTGAGTGGTCGCATGCTTGCTCTTCCTTGAGTGGGTTCGCCGTGGGCTCTCGGTGAGCCGTCCCTGGCTTTCGATGGAGCCGCGAGATTAATCAGTGGCCGGCCACGCGCCAGTGACCGAGGTCAACGTTGTGTCAGCCAATGTTTCTGCGGCGACCAAGTGCCTTATGCTCAATGGTTTGCTTGTGTTGATTTTTTATTACTTCAAATGTCTTCGAGGCTATTGCACAGTCGCGCCTGATCAGAGCCGGACGATCCCGGCAGAACGATGGTTTTTCGCAGCGGGTGGGACCCGTTTCAGGGAGCAAGGCATGGGTGGGTACAACCCGCATTACCAGATCATCGGGCAGATGTTCCAAAAGGACTATCGCTGGCTGTGCGCTGCCGTTGGCCGCACGCTGGGTTGCCCACACAGTGCGCAGGACATCGCTTCGGAAACCTTTCTGCGGGTGCTGGCATTGCCGGACCCCACGGCCATTCGCGAGCCACGCGCGCTGCTCACCACCATCGCTCGCCGACTGGTGTACGAAGGCTGGCGTCGCCAGGACCTTGAACGTGCTTATCTGGAAAGCCTGGCGCTGGCACCCGAACCGGTGCATCCGTCTCCGGAAGAACGGGCGCTGGTGATCGAAGCGCTGCTGGCGGTCGATCGGTTGCTCAACGGGTTGTCGGCCAAGGCCAAAGCGGCGTTTCTCTACCACCAGCTTGACGGCTTGACCTACAGCGAGATCGGCGAACGCCTCGGCGTATCGACCAGTCGCGTGCAGCAATACATGGTCGAAGCGTTCAAGCGTTGTTATCAGGCAATGCAGGCATGAGGCCGGACGACGCGGTGATCGACGAGGCGGCGCAATGGCTGGCGTTGCTGCAGTCGGGCGAGGCGGGCATGGCTGAGCGGGCAGCGTTTGAGGCCTGGCGGGTTGCCGATCCACGGCATCAGCAGGTCATCGAGCAGATGGGCGGCGGCCTGAATTTGCTGCGCAACCCGACCCTGCGCACCTTGCCGCGCAGCAGTCTGCTGCACAGTCTCAATGCGCCGTCGAGTCGTCGACGCTTTATCAGCGGCAGTCTGAGTGTGCTCGGTGTTGCGCTGTTGGCCGGGTTGCTCGGACGGCGCTACGGCTGGCTGCCGGAGGCGGGGGAGTTGTCGACCGGGACCGGTGAACGACGTGACTTCACCTTGGCCGACGGCAGTGCGCTGACCCTCAATGCGCGCAGTCGTGTGGTGCCGTTGTTCGATAGCCAGCAACGCTTGCTCGCCTTGCGCAGTGGCGAATTGTTGGTCGATGTGGCGAAAGAGTCGGCGCGACCCTTTGTGGTCGAGACCGAGCACGGGCGCATGCGGGCGCTGGGGACGAAATTTCTCGTGCAGTACAGTGAAGATACGACGCGATTGGTGCTGCTCCATTCGCAGGTCGAAGTGGTCACCGCAGGTGGCGCGCGGCAAGTGGTGGCGGCCGGCGAGAGCCTGCTGTTCAACGGCGCAGGGTTGCTGTCGCTGGAGTGCAGCAACGGTCAGGAAAGTGCCTGGGTGCAAGGTCGACTGGAGGTGCGCGACCGGCCTTTGTACGAAGTCATCGACAGCTTGCGCCGCTACCGTCGCGGCATTCTGCACCTGAGTCCCGACGTTGCGGATCTACGCCTCAGCGGCCTCTATCCGCTCGACGACAGCGATCGTACGTTGCAACTGCTGGAACGCTCGCTGCCGATCCGCGTCACCTGGCACAACCCGTACTGGGTCAGCATCGACTCCCGCTCAACGGCTAACTCATCCCTGTAGGAGCTGCCGCAGGCTGCGATCTTTTGACTTTGGTTTTTCTCAATCAAAGGCAAGATCAAAAGATCGCAGCCTGCGGCAGCTCCTACAGAGTCAGGCGTTGAATTGGATGGGTTATAGGGATATGACTTATTGGCCTAATCGCCGCCCTATAAAAAGCGCTGGCCCGCTGCTCATTCCCTGCAGATGCCTTCAACAGGGAAACCCTTCGATGTTCTCAATCAAACAACAATTACCTCGATTGACCCTCGCCGCTGCCTTGGCGATGGGCATCAGCCCATGGGCGGCGGTTGCCCAGGAGCCTGCTGCAGCGGTGTTTACCTTCGACATCGCTACCGGACCGCTCGACGAAGTGCTGCTGGACATCTCGCGGCAGAGCGGCGTGCCGATTTCCTTTAGTCAGGAATTGGTGCAGGGCAAACGCAGCGCAGCGGTGCGCGGTGCGTTGGGCGGTCGTCAGGCAGTGGAAAAAGCTTTGCTCGGCAGTGGTCTGCAAGTCGAGCAAAGCGCTCAGGGCCTGACCGTTCGCGCAGCCGATGCGCCGGCAAAAGTCACTGCCGTGGCACCGGTCACCAGCGCCGATTACCGCATGGAAAAAGTCACCGTCACCGGTTCGCGCATTGCCCGTGCGCAGAGCGATGGCGCGACGCCGGTCAACGTCATCACCCACGAAGAAATGGAAGCGCGCGGCTACAAAAACGTCTACGACGCCCTGGCCACGCAAACGCAAAACACCGGCATGACCCAAGGCGAAGATTACGGCAACACCTGGCAACCAGCGGCCAGCGCACTGAACCTGCGCGGCCTCGGCCCGAACCATACGCTGGTGCTGATCAATGGCCGTCGCGTCGCCGACTACCCGACGCCGTACGACGGCAAGGTCAACTTCACCAACCTGGCGAACATTCCGTCGGCGGTCATCGAACGCATCGAAATTCTCAGCAGCGGCGCCTCGGCGATTTACGGCTCGGACGCGATCGCCGGGGTGGTCAACATCATCCTCAAGGACAAGATCAACGGCGTCGACGTCAATCTCAAGGGCGGCACCAGTGAGCGCGGCGGCGGTGACAACCAGCGTTTGCAGATCAGCGGTGGCGGCAGTTGGGGGAATTTTGACGGCTTGTTCGGTCTGGAACTGACCAACCGCGATCCGATCTGGGCCGATGACCGTGGCTTTATGCAAAACGGCCCGCTGGCGGACGTCGGTTACCGCCGCGACCTGAGCAACAGTCGTTATCTGGGACCGGGTTGCGGTGCTTATCAGGGCACCTTCGACAATAAACTGGTCAACAGCGGCGGGCGCTGCCGCACCGACCAGATGTACAACGATTACTGGACCGTGCAGACCCAGAAGGAAAACTACGACGGCTACACCCGTGGCACCTGGCATTTCAGCGACAGCGGCCAGGTCTTCGCCGATTTGATGTACGGCCTCGACCATATCCAGAACAACACGCGCGGGCCGACCTTCACCTCGCCGGATTTCATCAACCAGAACAGCGGCAATCTGGAGCGCTGGTATCGACGCTTCGGCGAAGAGGAAATCGGTGGTCGCACCAGCAACAACAGCAAGTGGCGCGACACCTCGTGGACCGGCACCCTCGGTCTCTCGGACAAGATCGCCGACACTGGCTGGAGTTACGATCTGGCGGCCAATCGCTCGGAATATCGCAGCGTCAGGACCACACGCTACACGCCACTGTCTTCGATTCAGGATTTCTACCTCGGCCCGCAACTCGGTGTCAGCGGCGGTTATCCAGTATTCGCCCCGGATGCTTCACGGCTCGACCGGCCGCTGACGCCGCAGGAGTGGCAGCAGTTTCGCGGCAACCTCACCCAGAGCAGCAAGTCGGTGTCGACCAGTTACAACGCTTCGGTCAACGGTGATCTGTTCGACTTGCCGGCCGGCCCGGTGGGCTTCGCCGGAGTACTGGAAGCGGGCAAACAGGAATACCGCGTCGACCCGGATGACGGCCTCAACGACGGCACGTTTTACGGCGTGAGCCCGCAGCAAAGTTCCGGCGGCTCGCGCAAACGTTACGCGGCGGGTGGCGAGTTCAGCATTCCGGTCACCGACACGTTGTTGGCGACTGCCGCCGGACGCTGGGACCAATACAAATTCAGCGGCCGCACCGAGCAGCAGAAAACCTACAACCTGGGACTGGAATGGCGTCCGGTTACCAGCCTGTTGCTGCGCGGCAGTTACGGCACCAGTTTCCGTGCGCCGGACCTGAACTACATCTATCAGTCCGACAGCAATGGCTACTATCCGGCGCAGATCGATTACTACGGTTGCAGCCAGGGCGTGGACGGCGCGTGTGATCGTGGGCGGGTCGATTACACCCAGAGCGGTACGGCGAATCTGGAGTCTGAACGCGGCAAATCGTGGACCTACGGCTTTGTCTGGTCGCCGTCGCGCAACTTCGATTTCTCCACGGATTTCTGGCGTGTCGAGATCGATGATCTGCTGACCACCGTCGATGAAAACCGCTTGCTGCAACAAGAGAACGAATGCCGCAACGGCACGCAGGACATCAATTCGGCCAATTGCCAGTCGACCCTGGCGCGCATCGATCGCAACGCCGGCAATGCCGCAGTCGATCCGAACCAGTTGAACCGCGTGCGAGTCAACGCGATCAACGCCGCCAGCGAGCGGGTCAGTGGTCTGGACTTCAAGAGCAACATTCGCTGGGGCGCCGGGCAGTACGGCGCATTCAGTTCGGCGCTGGGCTACACCTTGGTGCTGTCGCATTACTACAAGGAGTCGGAAGAAGCACCGACGCAAGACTGGCGCACCTCACGCACCAATTACGACTGGCGCAGCAAGGTCAACGCCAGCCTGACCTGGGATTATCAGAAAGCCACGGCGACGCTGATGGGCATTCGTTACGGTTCAGTCACCAACGGCGCAGGAGACGGGCGTCTGTCGCCGTGGACGGTGTTCAACGCCAGTGCGCGTTACAAGCTTAATGATCGGGCAAGTGTCGGTCTGACCGTGAACAACGTGCTCAATCAGGTCAAACACGATGATTCAGCGGGGTGGCCGTATTACCCGACCGGCAACTATGACCCGTACGGGCGGCAGTGGTGGCTGGACGTGAGTTATCACTTCGGCGGCTGAGGGCAGGAATCTCGCGTTGACGTCCTACGGAAAATGGCGGGTTTTGCGGTAAGCAGGGGATATTTCCGACGACTTTTTCAGGTTGGTCGTCGGAAGCGCGATCTATAGCATCGGACCTGACATTGAAGTCGCTGAGCGGCTTGAACGCTCAGGCTCCCAGATCAAGGATCAATTATGCGTACACCACACATTCAGCATGAAACCGCTATTTATTCCCTGCGCAACTTCTGGATCGACGATCGCGCCAGATGCCCCATGGAGGATGTCGCGATGCCCACAGCAAAAGTGCCTCGGCTGACGGGGCTGAAGAAGGTCGCGGGCAAGCCTGTCGATTTGCTCGTGCATGGCCAGGACCTCGGTGACGACGCCATGCTGATTGTCCGCCTTACCGAGGAGGGCTTTGAGCTGAGCGACGTCGTCAACATGCTTTCAACTTCCGAAATGTACCTGCGCGAAGACATGGTCAAACGCATCACCGGCCGGTCTGTCAGAACCGTGCAGCGGCTGTTGAAGGAAGGCAAATCGATACGGCTTGACTCGCAGCAGAGTGTTGTCGCCTACCAATATGCGCTGGTGCTGGAGATGGCCACTCGTGCGTTCGGGGGGCTGCCACAGGCGGAGGTATGGATGCAGAAATCCACCCCTTACCTTAACGGCTACGTGCCGTTGGAACTGACCCACCATCCGCTCGGTTTCCAGATGGTCGAGCAATACTTGTGTCGGCTCCTGTACGGGGGTTACCCATGAATCCCTTGCCTTGGGAAGGGCACTGGTATGGCTGGCGCCTGGATCAGGAGGCCTACGGAGAGACGTGGGACAGCGGGATGGGTTCAAAACTGAAGGGCGGTCGATGGAATGCGCCTGGCCGGCGAGTCGTCTATGCATCTGTTGACCCGTCCTCAGCCATTCTGGAGGTGGCGGCCAATAACAGTTTTGATGCACTGGACAGAGAGCCTTATGTGCTGACGTGCTTTGAAGTCATCCGAGATGCACGGGTCAAAGTCGTTCAGCCTGAAGAGGTACCGAATCCTTACTGGTTGAGTCCCGCGTGGCCGTCGCCCAATCAACAGCGGTTTGCCGACGCTTTACTGGATGAGCATCCGTTTGTCCTGATTCCCTCGGCGGCAACCCGCCACTCGTGGAATCTGCTGGTGAGCTGCGACCTGGCAGCGGGGCAGTTCAAGATGGTCTCCCAAGAGCGGTTTGGCCTGGATACCCGGTTGTTGAGGGAGGTGACATTGGCTTGATGCGGACGCACGGCAGTTTGTGCATAACCTCATCACCCAACGGTCTAAACCGCCCTCTATAAATCCTTATTCGTCATTGCACATCCCTGCATAAACCAAAACGCAGGGATGGCTGTTCATGATTCAGTTTTCACCCGTCAAATCACCTTTGAGCCTGGCCTTGCTGCTGGCAATCAACACGCTGCCGGCCATCGCCGCCGACAGCACGGCAACCGAACCGACCACTCAGCTGCAGCGTGTCGAAGTCACGGGGACGGCAATCCGTCGGGTCGACGCGGAAACTGCGGTGCCGGTGACCATCCTGCGCGTAGAAGAGCTGCGCGAGCAGGGCGTGTCCACCACCGAGGAACTGGTCAGCCGGATATCCGCCAACCAGTCTTCGGTTGGTTCCGGGCGTTCGGTGGGGTCGAGCAGTGGTGGGGCGTCTTATGCGGATCTGCGCGGCATCGGCGCCAACAAAACCTTGGTGCTGCTCAACGGCCGGCGCCTGAGCAACAACGCCACCAATGCGATCAACGGCTCGGGTGTCGACCTCAACACCATTCCGTTCGCCGCCATCGACCGCGTCGAAGTGCTGCGCGATGGCGCCTCGGCGCTGTACGGCACCGATGCGATTGGCGGGGTGATCAACTTCATCACCAAGACCAGCCTCACCGAAGGACAGATCAGCACCAACTACGACACGCCAACCCATTCGGGGGGCGGTGAAAGTCGAAACTTCAGCGGCAGTTGGGGCTTCGGTGATTTGCAGGAGGATCGCTTCAACGTGTTTGGTGTGGTCAGTTACGACAAGCAGCAACGCCTGGCCGCTGAAGACCGGGGTTACACCTACAACTATCAGCCAAAGCGCGGACTTGATTACACCTCCGGCACCGCCTCGCCGGCCAACTGGAGTCAGGGCAGTAACGCCACCAACCCTTTGGCCGGTTCTGGCTGCAACGCACCGGGTTTGCTGGCGCGCAACGGCATCTGCCGGCAGAGCCTGTGGAATTACCTTGATCTGGTGCCGGAAACGGAGAAGACCTCGGCCTTCGCCAAAGCCACCGGCAAACTGTCGGACGATCACAACGTCAGCCTCGAATACTTCTGGGCGCAAAACGAAAACCGCACGCAAATCGGCCCCGGCACTTTGATGGGTAATCAGGTCAACCCCGGCACGGCGTTCTATCCGGGCAACGGCATCACCCCCGGGCCGAACGGTTTTGCCCTCGACCCGACGCAACCGGTCGACGTGAACTGGCGCGAAACTGCCGTCGGCGCGCGTAAACACGAAGACGACAACACCAGTCAGCGTTTGCTGCTGAGTTTCGACGGCACGCTGGTCGGCTGGGATTACAACCTCGGCGCCTCGTATAACCAGAACAAAGTGGTCAACAGCATTCAGGACGGCTACGTCAATGACCGTGCAGTCAGCGCCGGTATTGCCAACGGCGTGATCAACCCGTTCGGCCCGCAGACGGCTGCCGGGTCCGCGCTTTTGGCGGCCAACGCGGTGGACGGTGATTACGCCACGGCGGTCGGGCGGGTGAAGGCCATCGACGGGCGCATCAGTCGTGAAATCGGCGACTGGTTCGGTGCCGGCCCTTCGGCATTGGCGCTGGGCGGCGAGTATCGCAAGGAAGACTTCCATCAGGATTTCGCGGCATTTGCCGGCGACGTGCAAAGCCTCGGTGTCGATCCGAACGGCAGCGTTGCCGGGGATCGCAGCGTTTCCGCCGAGTACGCCGAGGTCAACGTGCCGGTGCTCGACAGCCTCGAACTGTCCGCCGCCGTACGCCACGACAAGTACAGCGACTTCGGCAGCACCACCAATCCGAAATACTCGTTCCGCTTCCAGCCATTCAAGGAGTTGGTGGTGCGCGGTGCCTACAGCGAAGGATTCCGCGCACCGTCGTTGTATGAGCTGTACAACCCGACCTTCACCAGTTTCACCAACGCCAACTACAACGATCCACGTTTGTGCGCTGGCGGCAATCCGAGCAATGGCGGCATCGCCAACCGTGATTGCGCGCAGCAGTTCAATCGCACCAGCGGCGGCAATACCGACCTCAGCCCGGAAACCGCGCGCAACGTTACCCTCGGGTTTGTCTATCAACCGTTTGAGCGCCTGAGCGCCGGGCTGGATTTCTGGTGGATCGACATCGCCAACCAGATTGCCGAGTTCCCGGAATCGGCGGTGTTCGAGAATCCTGAGCTGTACCCGGATCGGCTGGTGCGCAAGCCGGATGGCTCCATCGATCACATCGTCACCGGCCTGGCCAACCTCGGCAAGATCAAGACCAACGGCGTCGACGTCAGCTTCGATTACCGTTTGCCGAGCACGCCGTACGGAAACTTCGGCATCGGCCTGCAAGGCACTTACGTCACCCGTTATGACTATCAGCAGCAACTCAAGGGCGACTATATCGACAAGCTGGGCGATTTCCGTGGCGGTGACTTTGCCTCGGCGGGTGCCGTGGCGCGCTGGCGCCACAGCCTGACCGGCAGCTGGAATTACGGCCCGTTCGGCGCCGCGCTCACCAACCGCTACACCAGCGGTTACCACGACTCCGATCGCGACACCCACGATTACGTCGGCTCTTACAACGTCTGGGATCTGGCCGGTACTTACACCTGGCGCAAGACCCTGAGCGTGACCCTTGGCGCGAAAAACCTGTTCGACCGCGAGCCACCGTTCAGCAACCAGACCTACACGTTCCAGAGCGGCTACGACCCGAAATATGGCGATCCGTTTGGGCGGACGCTGTACACGCGGGTCAGTTACAAGTTTTGAAAATGCTCAGAGATGGCGGGTTTTAGTCACCTATTGATCTAAAGCACGCCCTATAAAAATCGCCGGCCTGTTGCACATCACAGGTAGGCAGGATGTGTGGTGACTGTTCCGGCGTTATCGCGAGCAGGCTCACTCCTACATTGGCTTTGTGTTCACCGCAGACCCTGTAGGAGTGAGCCTGCTCGCGATGAAGCCAGTAGCAGCACCGTGTAAAAGGATCTGCCCATGTTCTCCAGGCTCATTTTATTCAGCGCATGTGCGCTTTTAACCCCGTTCAGTTGGGCGGCCCCGCAACCGGCGTTAACGGTCTACGGCGAACCCGCCAAATACGCCCCCGACTTCCAGCACCTGGCCTACGCCAACCCCGACGCGCCGAAGGGCGGCAGCCTGCGCCGGTCTTCGCTGGAAAGCGGCCCGTTCGATCACCTGATTCCTTACACCGACAAAGGCACCGGCGTGGCCGACATCGATGGCTGGCTGTACGCGCCACTGGCCTATCGCAGCAAGGACGAGCCCTACAGCGTCTACGGTCTGGTGGCGCAGCAGATGGAGCTGGATCCGGATCGCCGCTGGATCCGCTTCTATCTGAACCCGAAGGCACGCTTCGACGACGGCACGCCGATCACTGCCGAAGACGTGCGCTACACCTTCAACCTGTTCATCACCCAGGGCAGCCTCAAATACCGCCAGCAGTTTCGCGATGTCGCTGAAGTCGTCGTGGAGTCGCCGACACAAGTGCGCTTCCTCTTCAAGAACAACGACAGCCGCACCTTGCCGCTGGACCTGGCGACACTGCCGGTGCTGCCCGAACATTGGTGGCGCACCCGCGATTTCGCCGAGGGCGGCGGTTTCGAGATTCCGCCGGGCAGCGGCCCGTACCGCATCAGCGCGGTAGATGCCGGGCGCAGCGTGAAATTTCAGCGGGTGCAAGACTGGTGGGCCAAGGATCTGCCGATCACCCGTGGGCTGTACAACTTCGATCAGTTAAGCGTGGAGTTCTTCGCCGACACCGACGTGTCGCGGCAGGTGCTCAAGGCCGGCGGCTTCGATTACAACCGCGAGTTCTCCGCCACCAGTTTCACCATCGGTTACGCGGGCGCTGCACTCGAGCAAGGCAAATTGCTTCGTGAACATCTCGCACCCGGTGCTGCGCAAGGCGCGCAGGGCTTTGTGTTCAACCTGCAAAAACCGCTGTTTCAGGATCGCCGGGTGCGTCAGGCCATCGCCATGCTTTGGGATTTCGAATGGAGCAACCGGCAAATGATGCGCAGCATGTACCTGCGTCAGCGCAGCTTCTTCTCCCACAGCGCACTGGCGGCCACCGCGTTGCCGGATGCCGAAGAGCTGAAGATTCTTGAGCCGTTGCGCGGAAAGATTCCCGATGAAGTGTTCACCACGGTGTTTGAAGCACCGAAAACCGACGGCAGTGGCAATATCCGCGCTGAACAACTACAAGCGCTGAAACTGCTGGAGGCCGCTGGCTGGAAACCTCAGGGCGATCAATTGGTGAACGCCAATGGCGAGCCGCTGCACTTCACGTTTCTCAATGGCCAGAAAGGTTTCGAACGGCTGCTATTGCCGTTCAAACGCAACCTGGCGCAGATCGGCATCGGCTTCGATATTCGCCAGGTCGACACCGCGCAATACACCAACCGTGTGCGCAATCGCGACTACGACATGATCGTCGCCGGTTACCCGGTGAGTCAGGCGCCGGGGCGCGAGATGTTCAATTACTTCGGCTCCGACGGTGCCGACGATCCCGGCTCGAACAATTACATGGTCCTGCGCGACCCGGCCGTCGATGCACTGCTCGAAGGGCTAGTGCAGGCTGACAATCGCGAGAGTCTGCTGCGTCACGCTCATGCACTGGATCGAGTGTTGCAGTGGGGCTACTACTGGGTACCCAACTATTACCCTCCGGGGATTTCCACGGTGTGGTGGAACCGCTTCGGCCGGCCGGCGATTGCGCCGCTGTACGACGCCGGTCTCGACACCTGGTGGGAAATCAGCCCGACCGCACTGACCACTACTCAGATGCCCAAGGAGTACAGCCATGTGGGGTTATAGCCTGCGGCGTCTGCTGCTGATCGTGCCGACCTTGCTGGCGATCCTGCTGGTCAACTTCGTTATCGTGCAAGCCGCACCCGGTGGCCCGGTCGAGCAGGCCATTGCGCGCTTGCAGGGGATTGGCGTGGGGGCCGCGGTGGGTTCCAGCCATGTCGAAACCGTCGGTGGCGAATCCCGCGCGACCCGAGGGCTGGACCCGAAACTGGTGGCTGATATCGAACGTCAATACGGCTTCGACAAACCGGCCAGCGAGCGCTTGTGGCTGATGCTCAAAAGCTATGCGCAACTGGATTTCGGTCAGAGTTTCTTTCGCGGTGCCAGCGTCACCGAATTGATCTGGCAGAAACTGCCGGTGACCGTGTCGCTGGGACTGTGGGCGACACTGATCACCTATCTGGTGTCGATTCCGCTGGGCATTCGCAAAGCCGTGCACAACGGCTCGGCGTTCGATGTCTGGAGCAGCGTGGCGATCATCATCGGTTATGCGCTGCCGGGATTTCTCTTTGCGCTGCTGCTGATCGTGGTGTTTGCCGGTGGCACGGCGCTGGACTGGTTTCCGGTGCGCGGGCTGGTCTCGGACAACTTCGCCGAGCTGTCGCCGTGGGCCAAGGTGGCCGACTATTTCTGGCACTTGGTGCTGCCGGTGACTGCCTTGGTCATCGGCGGTTTTGCGACCTTGACGATCCTCACCAAGAACAGGTTTCTCAACGAAATCTCACGGCTGTACGTGGTCACCGCGCGTGCCAAGGGACTGAGTCAACGGCAGGTGTTGTACGGCCATGTGTTTCGCAATGCGATGCTGCTGGTCGTCGCCGGTTTGCCGCAAGCACTGGTGACGGTGTTCTTCGGCGGTTCGCTGCTGATCGAAGTGATCTTCTCCCTCGATGGCCTCGGGCGCCTCAGTTACGAAGCGGCGGTCGCACGCGACTATCCAGTGGTGTTCGGCTCGCTGTTTATCTTCACCCTGTTTGGCCTGCTGATAAAACTGCTCGGCGACCTTTGTTACACGCTGGTTGACCCGCGTATCGACTTCACCGCGAGGGCTGCCTGATGCTGACGTTATCTCCAATCGGTCAGCGCCGCTGGGCGCGCTTCAAGGCACATCGGCGTGGCTGGTGGTCGTTGTGGCTGTTTCTCGCGCTGTTCGGCCTGAGCCTTGGCGGTGAGCTGGTGGCCAATGACAAACCGCTGCTGGTGACGTATCAGGGCGATTGGTATTTCCCGGCGTTCAAGCGCTACACCGAGCAGGACTTCGGCGGCGAGCTGCCGTTTCAGCCGGACTATCGCAGCGCGCAGGTGCGGCAATTGATCGAGGGGCAGGGCGGGCGGCTGTGGTTTGCGCCGATTCCGTTCGCGTTCGACACGGTCAATTACGACCTCACGGAGCCGGCGCCGAGTCCGCCCAGTGGCGACAACTGGCTGGGCACCGATGATCAGGCGCGCGACGTGCTGGCGCGGGTGATTTTCGGCACACGTGTATCGCTGCTGTTTGCCTTGGCGCTGACGGCGGCGAGTGCAGTGATTGGCATCGCTGCCGGCGCGTTGCAGGGTTACTACGGCGGTTGGGTCGACCTGATCGGTCAGCGCTTGCTGGAGGTCTGGTCGGGGCTGCCGGTGTTGTACCTGCTGATCATTCTGTCCGGGTTTGTCGAGCCGAATTTCTGGTGGTTGCTGGGGATCATGGCGCTGTTTTCCTGGCTGAGTCTGGTCGATGTGGTGCGGGCCGAGTTCCTGCGCAGCCGTGGCCTGGAATATGTGAAAGCGGCGCGGGCTCTGGGTGTCGGCGATGCGCAGGTAATCGTTCGACACATTCTGCCCAATGCCATGAGCGCCACGCTGACCTATCTGCCGTTCATTCTCACCGGGGCGATTGCGACTTTGTCGGCGCTGGATTTTCTCGGTTTCGGCATGCCGGCCGGCAGTGCTTCGCTGGGCGAGTTGATCGGTCAGGGCAAGAGCAAT
This sequence comes from Pseudomonas sp. P108, assembly GCF_032613195.1. Lineage (NCBI taxonomy): Bacteria > Pseudomonadati > Pseudomonadota > Gammaproteobacteria > Pseudomonadales > Pseudomonadaceae > Pseudomonas > Pseudomonas sp. P108. The sequence goes on from NZ_CP126691.1 coordinate 2,932,722, forward strand.
CTGCAAGCGCCATGGCTGGGTTTGACCGCGTTCTTTGCCTTGGCACTGATTCTTTCGCTACTGGTATTTATCGGCGAAGCCTGCCGCGATGCGTTTGATCCGAGGACTTGATATGCCAGAACATCTGATCGAAATACGCGACCTGCGCGTCGCCTTCAATGGCCAGTCTGTGGTGCACGGCATCGACCTTGATATCCGCCCCGGCGAATGTCTGGCGCTGGTCGGCGAATCCGGCTCGGGCAAATCGGTAACGGCGCACAGCATTCTGCAATTGCTTGACCCGGCCATCACCCGGATCGACGGCAGCATCCGTTATGCCGGCGAGGAGCTGCTGGGCGTGCATGAACGCTACTTGCGGCAATTGCGTGGCAACCGCATCGCGATGATTTTTCAGGAGCCGATGAGTTCGCTGAACCCTTTGCACACGATTGAGCGGCAGTTGGGCGAGAGCCTGGCGCTGCACAAGGGGCTGGCCGGGGCGGCGGCGCGTCAGCGAATTGTGCAGTTGCTTGAACTGGTGGGTATTCAGCGCCCGCGCGAACGGCTCAAGGCCTATCCGCATCAACTGTCGGGCGGTCAGCGACAACGGGTGATGATTGCCATGGCGCTGGCCTGCGAGCCGCAGTTGCTGATCGCCGACGAGCCGACCACCGCGCTGGACGTGACCGTGCAACGCAAGATTCTGCTGTTGCTCAAAGAACTGCAGGAGCGCCTGGGCATGGCGCTGTTGATCATCAGTCATGATCTGAATCTGGTGCGAAACATCGCTCAGCGAGTGGCGGTCATGCGTGGCGGTCTGATCGTCGAACAAGCGTCGTGTGAACAGTTGTTCAACGCACCGCAACATCCTTACAGCATCGAGTTGCTCAACGCCGAACCGGGTGGCGAAGCGTTGTGCCGGGAGCCTGCGGAGGATTTGCTGGAGGTGCGTGATCTCAATGTGCGCTTCCGTTTGGGCGGCGGTTGGTTGCGCGCGAAGTCGTACTTGCACGCGGTCAACGGCATTGACTTGAAGCTTCAGCGCGGCAAGACCTTGGGGATTGTCGGCGAATCCGGTTCCGGCAAGTCGACGCTGGGCCAGGCGATTCTGCGTTTGCTCGATGCGCAAGGCAGTATTCGCTTTCAAGGCGAGGCGCTGGAGCACTTGAGCGGCAAACAACTCCGGCCGCTACGCAAACGCCTGCAAGTGGTGTTTCAGGATCCGTTTGGCAGCCTCAGTCCGCGCCTGTGTGTGGAGCAGATCATCGCCGAAGGACTACAGGTGCACAGCGATTTGGATGCCGCTGAGCGCGAACGGGCGGTGATCGATGTGTTGCGTGAAGTCGGTCTCGACCCTGCCACACGGCATCGCTATCCCCACGAGTTTTCCGGTGGTCAGCGGCAACGCATCGCGATTGCCCGGGCGCTGGTGCTCAAGCCCGACTTGATCCTGCTGGATGAGCCGACGTCGGCACTGGATCGCACGGTGCAGAAGCAGATCGTGGCTTTGCTGCGGCGTTTGCAGCAAGAACATGGCCTGACGTACCTGTTCATCAGTCACGATCTGGCGGTGGTGCGCGCGTTGGCGCATGACTTGATTGTGATGAAGGACGGTGAAGTGGTGGAGCGTGGCGAGACAAATACGCTGTTTCATGCAGCGCAGCATCCGTATACCCGAGAGTTGCTGGCCGCTTCGTTCAGCGGGTAACCCTGTAGGAGCTGTCGAGTGAAACGAGGCTGCGATCTTTTGACTTTGCGTTCTAAAAAAACAGGGTCAAAAGATCGCAGCGTGCCGCAGCTCCTACAGGGCCGAAACGCAAAAATCCCGCCACAGGGGGCGGGATTCTTGTGTCACTGAACGTCGCTATTACGACGGGAACAGCTCGGACAGTTTCATCGACAGCATCATGTCGCCTTCAACGCGCAGCTTGCCGCCCATGAACGCCTGCATGCCGTCGGTTTCGCCGCTGACGATACCTTTCAGGGTTTCGCTGTCCAGCACCAGCGTGCAGTTGGCGTCCGGGTTTTCGCCTTCCTGGATGTCGCAGGTGCCGTCTTTGACGATCAGCGAGTACTGCTTGTCTTCGTCAGTGATGTTGAAACCGAAGACCAGATCCAGACCGGCAGCAGCGGCTGGGTTGAACTTGGCTTGCATTGCTTTTACGGCATCGGCTACGGAGGTCATGGTTCGATCCTTATGAGGTTAATTACAGCAAGGTTCACAGTTAACCGGACTCAGCGGAAAGTGATGAGTTCCGGAGCCTTCAACAGCTGCAGATGCGCATGACTGTTGAAGGAGGCCAAAGCCACCTCGCGACCGCGGAACTTCAGCTGGTTGAGCGAGGTGTTGACGATTTGCCAGTTCAATTCAAAGGCCTGTTTCGCAGGCATTTGCGTAATGAGGTGGAGCAGGGCCGTGATGGTGCCGCCGGAGGTGAACACGGCGATTTTCTGGTTTTTATCGGCCAGATCGAGGATCCGGTGCAGCCCGGCCTGGACGCGTTCGACGAAACCCAGCCAGCTTTCCAGCCCGGGCGGGTCGTAAGTGCCGGCCAGCCAGCGTTCGATGATCAGGGCGAAAATACGTTGGAATTCGCCACGGTTCTGCGCGGCGTTGCGCAAGATGTCGAGGGCTTCCGGCTCGTCCGCCAGCATGTCCGGGAGCAGGGCGCGGATCACCGCGTCGGCATCGAATTCGTTGAAGGCAGAATCGGTTTCCAGGATCGGCACCGACAGACCTTGGGCGGCGAACTGTTCCAGCGCGCTGGTGGCCGTGTGCTGCTGACGACGCAGGTCTCCGGCGAGGCAGCGATCGAAGCTGATCCCCAGTTCAGCGAGGTGCTGACCGAGGATTTCTGCCTGACGCACACCGGTCGGCGACAGGACGTCATAGTCGTCTGCACCAAAGGAGGCCTGGCCATGTCGAATCAAATAGATACTGCCCACGTCCGCGTCATCCCGGTACGTTGAAGGTTTGGCGAGGTTATGAGGATGACGGTTAGCTGTCAATGAAAAAACATACGCTTGTTTGAAATGCCCGTTACAGGGGTGTTGCCAGAGGTTTCACGGCTGGCCGATGAGCCGGCGCATGGGTATGCTGGAGCCATCCCGCGTGTGTTTCACATCCACGCACTGTTCTAAGGAGTCTCTGTGGAGTTTTTCACCGAATACGCCAGCTTCCTGGCCAAGACCGTCACGTTGGTGATAGCCATTCTGGTAGTGCTCGCCAGTTTTGCTGCATTGCGCAGCAAAGGCCGGCGCAAATCTGCCGGTCAGTTGCAGGTCAGCAAGCTCAATGATTTCTACAAGGGCCTGCGCGAGCGGCTGGAGCAGACCTTGCTCGACAAGGATCAGCTCAAGGCCTTGCGCAAGGGCGAAGCCAAGTCCGAGAAAAGCGAGAAGAAGCAGAAGAACAAGCCCGAGGCCAAACCTCGTGTGTTCGTGCTGGATTTCGACGGCGACATCAAAGCCTCGGCCACCGAGAGCCTGCGCCATGAAATCACCGCACTGCTGACCCTCGCCACGTCGAAAGACGAAGTCGTCCTGCGCCTGGAAAGCGGCGGCGGCATGGTCCACAGCTACGGCCTGGCGTCGTCGCAACTGGCGCGTATTCGCGAAGCCGGCGTGCCGTTGACCGTGTGCATCGACAAGGTCGCAGCCAGCGGCGGCTACATGATGGCGTGCATCGGCGAGAAGATCATCAGCGCGCCGTTCGCGATCCTCGGTTCGATCGGTGTTGTGGCGCAATTGCCTAACGTCAATCGCTTGCTGAAGAAGCACGATATCGACTTTGAAGTCCTCACCGCCGGCGAGTACAAACGCACCCTGACCGTGTTTGGCGAAAACACCGAGAAGGGCCGGGAGAAGTTCCAGGAAGACCTGGACATCACTCATCAGCTGTTCAAGAACTTCGTCGCCCGCTATCGCCCGCAACTGGCGATTGACGATGTGGCCACTGGTGAAGTCTGGCTCGGCGTCGCGGCGCTGGATAAACAACTGGTCGATGAACTCAAGACCAGCGATGAGTACCTCGCAGACCGGGCGAAAAAGGCCGAGGTCTATCACCTGCACTATGCCGAGCGCAAAAGCTTGCAAGAGCGCATTGGCATGGCCGCCAGCGGTTCAGTCGACCGCGTGCTGCTGAGCTGGTGGAGCCGCTTGACCCAGCAGCGCTTCTGGTAAATCGAACAGGCATAAAAAAACGCCGGTCACATGACCGGCGTTTTTTTGTTCGCGCTAAACCTGAAGACTTAGCGGCGACGGAACAGCGGCAGTGGCTCGTCGGTGGCGGCCTGATAGGTCACCGAGAAGTCCTTGAGACCTTCAAGGGCTTCGTACGGGTCTTTATCGGCGCGCACGGCGAAGGCGTCGAAGCCACAGCGGTGCATGTAGAACAGCTGATCACGCAGCACGTCGCCAATCGCCCGCAGTTCACCTTTGAAACCGTAACGGTCACGCAGCAGACGGGCGTTGGAGTAGTTGCGGCCGTCGGTGAACGCCGGGAAGTTCAAGGCAATCACCTGAAACTCGGCGACGTCTTCACCGATTTCTTCGGCTTCTTCGTCGGCGTCCAGCCACACACCCAGACCGCCGTCGCGAGCCTTGAGCATGCGGCTGTGTTCGCGCCACAGTTGCAGCGGCACGATCAGATCGTCGCAGTTGCTGATCTCGTCGATGTTGAAATCCTTGGGCAGCAAGTGCCAGGTTTCGTCGACGACCTCGTTGTTCTTAATGATTCGCTGCATAGACGCGTTCCTTGAAGAGGTCGATGCCAATACGCTGGTAGGTGTCGATGAAGCGCTCGTCTTCGGTACGTTGTTCAACGTACACGTCGATCAGCTTCGAGATCACGTCAGGCATGGCTTCCTGAGCGAAGGACGGGCCGAGGATCTTGCCCAGGCTCGCATCACGGCTGGCACTGCCGCCGAGGGAGACCTGATAGAACTCTTCGCCTTTCTTGTCGACGCCGAGGATGCCGATGTGGCCGACATGGTGGTGACCGCAGGCGTTCATGCAACCGGAGATGTTCAGGTCCAGCTCACCGATGTCGAACAGGTAGTCGAGATCATCGAAGCGGCGCTGGATCGATTCGGCAATCGGGATCGACTTGGCGTTGGCCAGCGAGCAGAAATCACCGCCAGGGCAGCAGATGATGTCGGTCAGCAGGCCGATGTTCGGCGTGGCGAAACCGCCTTCACGCAGTTCGCCCCAGAGGGTGAACAGTTGGCTTTGCTCGACGTCGGCAAGAATGATGTTCTGCTCGTGCGAGGTGCGCAACTGACCGAAGCTGTAGCGGTCGGCCAGATCGGCGACGGCATCGAGCTGCTTGTCAGTGATGTCGCCCGGGGCAACGCCGGTCGGCTTCAGCGACAGGGTCACGGCGACATAACCCGGCTTTTTGTGCGCCAGGGTGTTGCGGGTGCGCCAGCGAGCGAAACCCGGATGCTCTTTGTCGAGATCGCCGAGTTGCGCGGTCTGGTTTTCCAGCGCTTTGTAGTCCGGGTCGACGAAGTGCTTGGCCACGCGCTGCAGTTCGGCGTCGGTCAGTGTGGTCTGGCCACCGCGCAGGTGTTCCATTTCCGCATCGACTTTCTGCGCAAACACTTCAGGCGTGAGGGCTTTGACGAGGATCTTGATCCGCGCCTTGTATTTGTTGTCGCGACGGCCGTAGCGGTTGTACACGCGCAGGATGGCGTCGAGGTAGCTCAGCAGGTCCTGCCACGGCAGGAACTCGTTGATGAACGCGCCAACCACCGGCGTACGACCGAGGCCACCACCGACCAGAACGCGGAAGCCGAGCTCGCCGGCAGCGTTGTGCACCGGCTCAAGGCCAATGTCGTGGACTTCAATGGCGGCACGGTCAGCGGTCGAACCGTTGACGGCGATCTTGAATTTACGCGGGAGGTAGGCGAATTCCGGGTGGAATGTAGTCCACTGGCGGACGATTTCGCACCATGGGCGCGGGTCGATCACTTCGTCGGCGGCGACGCCGGCGAACTGGTCGGTGGTGACGTTGCGCAGGCAGTTGCCGCTGGTCTGGATCGCGTGCATCTGCACGGTGGCCAGTTCAGCCAGAATGTCCGGGATGTCTTCCACCGCCGGCCAGTTGAACTGCACGTTCTGCCGCGTACTGATGTGGGCGTAGCCCTTGTCGTAGTCGCGGGCAATCTTGGCCATCATGCGCGTCTGACGCGAAGTCAGCTGGCCGTAAGGCACCGCCACACGCAACATCGGCGCGAAGCGCTGGATGTAGAGGCCATTTTGCAGGCGCAGGGGGCGGAATTCTTCTTCGCTCAGCTCACCTGCCAGATAGCGTCGGGTCTGATCACGGAACTGCTTGACGCGGTCCTCGATGATCCGCTGATCGTACTCGTCGTATACGTACATATAAGTCCTGTTCTCAGGCTTTGGGCTACTCGGAAAACGCTGCGTTTTCGCTTGCTGAAGTCCGATGGTGCCTCTGCAATTCTGCGCGCACGGCCGCGCGCTCCCTAAGGGAGCCGGGGCAATATACCTGTTTGCAGTTATGCGCAAAAGTGATGTTTGAGTATATGGAAAGAACCAAATCGCCTAACGAGAATGGCTGTCAACTAACCCACATTTGTCGTGCGGACAATCATCGTCTTAACTGTGGTCGAGTCTTTCTGCAATCACCGATAAAACCGACAAGAGGCGATGCAATGAGCAACCCGACCAAGGCAAGAAAAAGCGACAGCAGTGTCGATGCGTGGGCCATTTTGTTCCTGATCATTCTCGTAGTAGGAACAGCGGTATTCTGGGTCAGCCATCAGTAAACGACCCATCCGGGCCCGCACCCGACGAATTGTCGGACAAAAACGGGATCAGGCATCAATAGCCGGTGGATCGATGGCTATAATGCGCGGCCATTTTTCCTTGGGCCCGGATGTTTCATGTTCAAGCTCTTCCACATCAGTCTTCTGTTGTTCGGTGCGTTGTTCCAGAGCGGCGCGCGGGCCGAGTCTGTGTTGTTTCTGAATCCGGGCTCGACGCAGGAAACCTTCTGGGTCAGTTACTCGCAATTCATGCAGGCGGCCGCCCGGGATCTGGGTATCGATCTGCACATCCTCTATTCCCAGCGCCAGCCCGAATTGACCTTGGCGCAGGCACGCCTGGCGTTGCAGGGGCCGAATCGTCCCGACTACCTGATTTTCGTCAACGAACAATACGTCGCCCCGCAAATCCTGCGCCTGGCCGAGAACAGCGGCGTGAAGCTCTTCATGGTCAACGCCGTGCTGACACCTGACCAACAGGCGCTGGTCGGCGAGCGTGACGATCGCATAGGCAGTCTGGTGCCGAATGACGAGGAGGGCGGCTACTTGATGATGAAGGAGTTGATCCGCCTGCATCCGGCTGCGGCAGGCACTGAGCCGATTGAAGTGTTGGCGTTTTCCGGGCTGAAGGTCACCCCTTCGGCGCAACTGCGCGAGCGCGGCATGCAGCGGGCGTTGGCCGAACATCCACAGACACGCTTGCGACAGCTGGTTTACAGCGGCTGGACGCAAGAACGCGCCTATGAGCAGGCCAAACAGCTGTTTGCCCGTTACCCGAAGGTGTCGCTGGTGTGGTCGGCCAATGATGAAATGGCCTTCGGCGCGATGCGTGCGTATGCCGAGACGGGCAAAGTCCCCGGCAAAGATGCATTGTTCAGCGCGGTCAACACCTCACCGGCAGCCTTGCAGGCATTGGTCGACGGACGCCTGAGCGCATTGGTCGGCGGGCATTTCACCCTGGGTGGCTGGGCGTTGGTCGAGGTGCATGACGTTGCGCAAGGCGTCGAACTGGATCGTTACGGTGGCCGCGACCGGCAGATTCCCTTGCTGCAACTGATCGACAAACAGCATGCCCGACAAATGCTGGCCATGGGCAAGTCGCCGGACTACGGCGTGAATTTCCGCAAGCTCTCAGCCAAGGGGCAGCCGGATTCCTACCGCTACCCGTTCAACTTGCAGACGCTGATGCGCTGACCGCGTCAGACCCCGGCGAAATGCAGCACCAGTTTGACGATGGCAAACAATGCCAGCGCAAACACCGCGGTGAAGAGAATGCCCAGGATGACGAAATGGCTGGGCTTGCCATGGGTGAAGTCCCTTGCCCGGTTCTTGCCGCTCTGCACACCGAATGCCGCAGCCATCACGCTGTGCAGCATCTGCCAGAAGGTCGGTGGCTTGTTGTCGACTGGATCGTCCATAAATCCCTCTTCGAAAATCGTGCCTCACAAGCATAGTCAAAATACGCGCATGCGCCTGAGGTGGCCGCCCAGACATATCGTTACAACTGCGTCATGGCGCGATAACTATGTACCGCAGAGGCGTTCGCCCGGGATGGTCTGCTGACGCTCCATTTACAGGAGCGATGTATGTCCCCCGATTCCAGCCCCCAGCAGGTCAACGACAAACCGGCCAAACCTGTGGTCACGGGCAGTCTCCACGCTGAGTATCTCGAAGGCGCGGTTGCGCAATGGCTGGTCGACGCTGCTGCGCAAAGGAAGAATGAGATCAAACAGGCCAGGCCAGTAATTCCGGCCTGGTACAGACAAGCGTCGTCGCAGCAACGCCAGGCGCTGGACAGCAGTTTCAGGGACAGTGTCATGGCCCAGTCTGCACTGGACAAAACAATGTCCCCGCTCAAGGACATCGACGCGTTTGCCCGGCCGCTACTGACGCAAGCGCTGCACGAGCACTACAAGATCACTGTCGATGTCGACAAGACTTTCCTCAGCCTCAGGCGTTCTTTGGCCGTGAGTATTTTCAGTGTGGAAATCGGCTCATTCGAAGTCTTGAACCTGACGATGCTTCAGGCTGCACTGCACAATTTCGAAATCCGCGAATGCCTGCCCGGTGCCTTTCACGACAGTTCGGGTTTTGAGGAAGAAACCACCACGGCCGGTACTTTTGCCCCGGTAACGGTCAACCTGAGCGTCATGGAGTTTCTGCGTTTGTGCCGTCATCTGGACCTTGGCGCGAAGTACCAGGCGTATCTCAAGGCGTTTTTCCACACTGCGGACCCAGACCTGGCAAAGACATTACGCACGCAGTTCATTGCCAGCCAGAAAGCCGCCATGCGGGCGGCGGCCGAGCAAGCGTTGCTGACCAAGGATATTCGGCCGGAAGATCACGCGATGATCCTCTCGGTCATCGCCGGTGAAAAACATCCTGAAGTGCGCGGCAGACAGGTCTGGTTTCATGATCTGGGCCTGATGCGACACAGACTGACCGGCTGCGTCGCTTTTGCTATCGGCCAGAGGCGTCGGGCCCCTGAAGCGGTCATTGTCTACGTGCCCAATGATCCTGAGCATCCGCTGAAGCGCTACACCGGGACGCAAATGGAGGAGACGTTCAAGCACCGGTTGACTGCCCGGGATGCACAAACCGCGCAGAGTGCCGAGCCGACGCCTTACCAGCGGTTCTTCAGCCAGTTCCTGCCTTACGACCAGCGCCCTTACTATTTCAGTCAGTTCGTGCGCGAGTCTGGCGATTCACCGCCGAGTGTCATTTCGTCGTCCTGGCGCAGAATTCCAGCGGCCTTCGGCTTGCTGTCGGCTTTCGTCGATTTCCGGGAATTGCCACCCGAACACCCGGAAATGCAGCCGGATCCTGATCCCTATATTGGCGTTTCGATCATTGCGCGAGACGAACACGATCCATGGGCTGAAAACAGCGACCTCTGGGCCAGGCTGTATGAGCGGCATCGCGACAAAGTACTGGCCGATGCCCGTAGTCATGCGGTGCCGTCGAGTGACATCGACGCCAAGGTGCGCGATGCAAAGCTTGCGGCCCTGCTGCAAGTCGGGCTGCTGGCGCTCAACCTGGTGTCCATGTTCGTGCCGGTTCTCGGCGAGGTCATGCTGGCGATCATGGCGGGGCAACTGCTGTACGAAACCTTCGAGGGCGCGCTCGAATGGAGTGAGGGCGACAAGCACGCTGCCAAGGCGCATTTGATCGATGTCGCGGAAAACCTCGCCCTCATCGGCGTAATGAGCGCTGCCGGGGCTGGGCTCAGCAAGCTCACGGCGGTCAAGCCGGAACCGGTGATCGAGGACTTGCACCCGGTGACCTTGCCCAACGGCGAAACACGCCTGTGGAAAGCAGATCTGAGTGGCTATGAGCAAGACATCAGCTTAAGCGACGCGACCGGCCCGGATCAGCTGGGCCGCTATCAACTCAACGGCAAAACGTATCTGCGTCAGGGCGAAAAGGTCTACGAGCTGATTGACGATCCGGGCACCGCGCAGTGGCGGATCAAACATCCCGGTGCGCCCAACGCTTACCAACCAGTGCTGCAACACAATGGCCAGGGTGCCTGGCGCCATACGCTGGAACAACCGATGAGCTGGAATCGCCTGACGCTGTTGCGGCGCATGGGGCATGTCACCGATGGGCTGTCCGATGAAACATTGCTGACGCTGGCCGATGTCAGCGGCGTCAGCGAAAACAGCTTACGCAAGATGCACCTGGATCACGCGTGCGCGCCGCCCGAATTGCGCGACGCCCTGCGCTTGTTCAAAGCCGATGCGCAGGTCGCGCAAATGATCGAGCAATTGCGCGGTGCGACACCGATTGATGATCGTTATTTGCTTGCTTTACCGCAGGTCACGCACATGCCGCGCTGGCCGTACGATCGGGTATTGGAGGTCTTCGCCGGCCCCGAGCTGTCGGGGCCGGCGATTGGCTATGGCAGCGAAAAAGCAGTGCCCGGCGTCAGCACCAAACCAGCGATCCAGCTCACGCGCGCGCAGGTGCTGAATGGGGAAATGCCTGAGCGGATTCTTGCGGCACTGGACGAGAACGAGATCAACTATTTGCTTGGCAGGGCCACCGCGCAATTTCGCGTAGCGAGGCCCGAGGCGTTCGGCCGGCAATTGCTGGAGCATGTTTATGCACGCCAGACTTCGATTGTTGACAGCCTGTACCGCAGCGGTGAAGCGGACAGTGCTCGCCTGCGTATCTTGCGACGGGAAACGCCCGGTCTGAGCGAGGCTGCCGCGCAGGATGTGCTCGATCACGCCACGCCGGCGGAGCTGGTGCGTCTGGACACCATCAAACGGGCACCGCTGAACCTGCTTGAAGAGGCGCGCTGGCATGCCGGTCGCGGTCGCCAGACTCGCGCATTTGCCGGTTTGCACAGCGAAAACCTTGCGTCGGCGGATAGCCGCCGCCTCGCTTTGCACGCGATGTCACAGTTGCCGGGCTGGCCGCAGTCGTTACGCCTGGAGATTCGCGAGGGCAGTCCGACTGGCGCGTTGCTCGACAGCCTCGGTGAAAACTCCGCGGCCAACCGAACCTATCTGATCAAGGACGGGCCGTTTTATCAGGCCTTCGACGACCGAGGGCAGCCGCTGAACAGCACGCCCAGACCGGCTGACAGCTTTTACCGCGCGATCATGCGCGTGCTGCCCGATGACGATGCTGCCGCGATGGGCTTGAGCGATGGCAGCCGAAGTCATCAGTTGCAGCGCAAGGTTATCGAGTCTGCGCTCAAGCACCGTGAGGGCGTTGCGCAATTGCTGGCGCCACAGGCCAAGCGGTTCAAAGCGCCGAGCCGAGTTGGCGCCACGCTGAAGGGCTATTACGCGAGTGGGCGAGGCTCCGGCCTGCGTCCCTCGCTTTGGGTGCGGGTGATGGACCTCTATCCGGGGCCGCAACAGGCAGAGGCATTTCTCCAGCAGCAACGTGGCCGGACTGACCAGCAAATCTACTCGGTGCTGCAGACGCGCCGACGTGAGTGGGAAGGGCTCAACGCTGCGCTTGACCAGTGGCAGGCCGGTCCGTCCGGCAGCGAGGCCGCGCAGGGCAGATTGCGGTTTGCCCAGGCCGTCCGGGACGCCTGGCGCAACGCACCTCTCGCCGCGCAGGTTGCGGACGCGGCACGCTTGTCGCTGGTGTGTGATGCGCCGTTGCCAGAGCTGAACACTTCTTTTGTTCACATACGCGAGCTTTCGGTGGCTGGCAGCGGCTTGACGGACGCTAATGCGAATGTCTTTCTGGCGCAGTTTCCCGAGGTGACTCATCTGTCGATAGGCAACCTTGAACGCGGTCTCGAATACCTGTCGTCCAGAACCCGTCCGCTCACGTCAGTGCCGTCGGCGGTCGCCCGGTTGCCCCGGCTTGTCAGCCTGCGCTTTTCCACCCATGCGCCGGTACTGGCGGCGGATTTTCCGGCAACGCTGGGCACGCTTACGTCGCTGGAAACGCTGCACCTCGACTATGCCGGCTTCGATGCCAGAAGCCTGCATGCGCTGGATCTGAGCCCTTTGCGGCACTTGCGTACCTTGCGCATCGACGCGCCCTATGCGTTATGGCAATGGCCGGCGTACGTCGAGGGGCTTGCGCAACTGCAACGTCTGGATCTGACGCACAGCGCAATCCGCGCGCTGCCCGAATCCCTGTATAGCGGACAAGAGCGGCTCTGGGCCGGTTTGTCGCTGGACTGGGCGGCGCTGGCTCCGGCGCAGTTCATGCGTGCTTACGAATATGTCCGCAACTACTCCGGTGAGCTCGGCCATCTGGTCGATCTGAATCAGATGGTCAGCCAGTATTGCCGGGCGGAGCTGGACTTCATGGCGACCTTGCCCGATCCGCACGATCCCTTACCGGCAAGCTTCGATGCCGCATGGACAACGCCCGAGGCGCGAATGACGGCGATTGCCCGACTCAGGGCTGAGCACGACGCAATCTTTGCCCGATTTCATATGCCGACCCATCCGCAGGCGATGCGCTTTACAGGGCTCCGCTGGCAATGGGCAACGGGGCGCAACGCGGCGACTTTACGCGCCCTCAAGCAAAGCTGGAATGCCGCCATCCGCCAACGTTATGGCGTGCCCGGCGACATTGCCACGTTTGAATTGCCGGTATCGAGAGTGGGGCTGGTTGAGCAGGCAGGCATGGAGCAAATCATCGAATTGCCTCCCTTGCCCGCCGGTAGCTTTGCCCACATCCGCACACTGCGTCTGGGGCAGCTGGATGTTCCCGTCGGGCAGGCCCGCGCCTTTATCCGGGGGTTCAGTGCGACCGAAACGCTGGTCATGACGGGGAACAACTTCACTGAGTTACCGTTTGCCGCTGCTGATCTGCCAGCGTTGATGCAACTCGACGTATCGGCCAACAGCATCGTGGTCACCCCGGCGGTGCAGGCGCAATTCAATGGTCTGCAGCGACTCAGAAGCCTGAACCTGCAAGCCAACCCGCTGGGCCAACTGGATGCAAGTGCCTTCAGCCAGCTTCAGGCGCTGAACCTCAGAGCGACGCGCTTGCAAGCCTGGCCTGCCGGTGCCGAGCGTCTTGAGCGGTTGTACTGGCTCGACTTGCGTGACAACGCGATCGCCGCGCTCTCGCCACAAGTCTTGGCCGATCCGCACGCGCTGATGAAAGTCAATCTGCGCGGCAATGCGTTCAGTCCTGCCGGTGAGGCTGCCCTGAACGCCGCGTTACAGCGCATCGAACACGACGTCGTGTTACCCGAAGGCTCACTCGCGCGTTTTGCCGAGGAGCCCGTCCCTGACAACACTTTGCCGAGCCAGTCGGGCTGGTCGTTGAGGAGCCTGTTAATGGCGCTTCCCGAACCCGCGCAAATCGCTCAATGGCATCAGGCTTGCGAAGGACTGATCCGGCAGTTGAACGGCTGGCTGTTTACGCGGGGTGTGTCCACGGGCGAGCGCCGAGTGTCTGCGCAAAGCCGTTCCCGCGCTGCGGTACGTATCCGCGATGCCTGGCTTGCGGGACTCGGACATGGCCCCGGTGCAGAAGGGCTGACGCTCAGCCTTGAGGGCTTGCAGACCGGCGATTTGCCAAGCCTGATGGTGCCGCTTGTGAGCGTCACCGTGCTGGATCTGAGCGGTGTGGGTATGACCACCGCCGGCGCATCCGGTTTTCTGCAAGCCTTTGCCAATCTCAGGACGTTGAGGCTCAGTGGCAATCAGCTGATGGGTGTTCCCCTGCCGTTACTGCACATGAGTCAGCTGGAGCGCCTGGAAATGCAGTATTGCGAGCTGTCCAGCGCCACCAGCGTCTATCCGTTGCTCGCTAGTACCCGGTTGCGCTGGCTCGACCTCAGTTATAACGATCTTCAGGTATTCAACCCGCCTGGATTAGCTGCTGTCGAAACGCTTGATCTGCGCTTCAACGAGCTGATTGATTGGCCCGGCGCTGTACTGGAGGCGCCAAACCTGCGGACGTTGAACCTCAGTGGCAACGACATCACCGACATTCCCGATGAAATCTTCGACGGTAGTCACGCGCAACTGATCGCGGGCACAGACTTGTCGGAGAACACGGAACTGTCACTTCACGCGTTGCAGCGACTCAGGTTCCACAGCCGCGTCAACCACGCTCCGGAGCTATTGGGCATTGCGCGCGAGGACATTGACGGCATGATCGACGCGCAAGTCTTTGGCATCGACGAAAGCGGTTTTTCAGAGGCGGGCAGTGACAGCAACGGTTCTGCCGAGGGAGCTGTCGGCATTGATATACATGCCGTGGTGGCGCCCGTTGAACCGCTCTTTAATCCGGCTCTGGCTATATCGCCTGAAGCATTGAATCCCTGGCTTGCGGGTGCTCCGTCGGCATTGGCCACTACGCGAACAACCCTTTGGACGCGGTTGGCGGAAGAACCGAATCACGAGCGTTTTTTTCAGCTGATCTACCTGTTGCGTTATGCCCAGGACTTTCGCCTTGCGCGCGCCGATCTGACCCAAAGGTTGTGGCGTGTCATGGAGGCTGCCAGTGAAAACAGCGAACTGCGCGAATTGATGTTCCACAACGCCGAGACGCACGGTGCGTGTCCGGATGGCCGAATTCTGACGTTCAGCGAGCTGGAGGTGCGCGCTTATGAATACACCGCGCTGCGCGATATTCCGCACGACCGCCCGGACCTTCGCGGGCGGGCCTTGCTCGATCTGACTCGACGGCTGTTTCGACTGGAGCGGGTCGACAGGTTGGCAGAAGCTGCCGGACGCCATCAGGACCGGGCGCAAATCCGCCTGCGCTACCGGATCGGCATGACTCGCGGCTGGCCGGACGGGCTGGAGTTGCCGGGCCAGCCGGAACACGCGCTGTACGACACGCCGATCAGCGGGCAGCGCTTGATCGACGCCCGGGCTGCGGTGTTGGCGGATGAGGCGTCCAGCCTGTTCCTCGACGACCTGATCTCGCGGGATTACTGGAGTCGTTACCTGAAAGATATTTACCCTGACGTTTTCGACGAACTGGAACGCAACGCCACACAACGCCTGGAAGAGGTCGAGGACGCCCATCCGGACAAACACGGCGATGACGCGTCACGCGAACGCTATCTGCAGGCCATGAACCTGCTGGAGATCGAGTTGGCGCTGGCACGCGCCGACAGGCTGAAGGAGCTGTCCCGAACGGAACTGCAAAAGCTGGCGACGGTGGTTATCGATGCACCCCCCGCGCCATCGTCACCGCAACCGGGGCCCTCAAGACGCCAATGAGTGACTGAACGGACCTGGGGCTGAGCGCCCAGGTCCTTGGCGGGTTTCAGTTGTCGTAGCCGAGGTTCGGTGCCAGCCAGCGCTCGGTCACGCTCAACTCCTGGCCTTTGCGCGAGGTGTAGCTGGCGACCTGATCCTTGTCGATCTTGCCCACGGCAAAGTACTGCGCCTGCGGATGGGCGAAGTACCAGCCGCTGACTGCGGCCGCCGGGAACATCGCGTAGTGCTCGGTGAGGAACACTCCGCTGCGGCCGGCGCGCATTTCTTCGGCTTCCGGGTCGAGCAACGTGAACAGCGCCGCCTTCTCGGTGTGATCCGGGCACGCCGGGTAACCCGGAGCAGGGCGGATGCCGCTGTATTGCTCTTTGATCAGCGCGTCGTTGTCGAGGGTTTCATCCTTGGCATAACCCCAGTGCTCTTTACGCACCTGCTGGTGCAGCCATTCGGCGCAAGCTTCGGCCAGACGGTCGGCCAAGGCTTTGACCATGATCGAGTTGTAATCGTCGCCAGCGTCCTGATAAGCCTTGGCCACTTCTTCGGCGCCGATGCCGGCGGTGGTGATGAAACCACCGACGTAGTCGGTCACTTCGCTGTCCTTCGGCGCCACGAAGTCGGCCAGCGAGAAGTTCGGTTTGCCGTCGGTCTTGATGATCTGCTGGCGCAGGTGATGCAGTTTGGCCAATGGCTGGCCGTCATCGCCGTACAGCTCGATATCGTCGTCATGCACCTGATTGGCCGGCCAGAAACCGAACACCGCACGGGCGCTGATCAGCTTCTCGTCGATCAGTTTGGCGAGCATCTCTTGCGCGTCCTTGTACAGCGCGGTGGCGGCTTCACCGACCACTTCGTCTTCAAGGATGCGCGGGAACTTGCCGGCCAAATCCCAGGAGATGAAGAACGGCGTCCAGTCGATGTATTCGGCCAGAACCTTGAGATCGATGTTGTCCAGCACCTTGCTGCCGGTGAAGCTCGGTTTGACCGGCTGGTACGCCGCCCAGTCGAACTGCGGCTTCTTGGCAATCGCGGCGGCGTAGCTCAGGCGCTCGGTACGGGCACTGCGATTCGAGGTGCGTTCGCGCACATCGACGTATTCCAGACGCGTCTTCTCGACGAAACCGGCCTTCAGTTCCTTGGACAGCAACTGGGTTGCTACACCTACCGCACGGGAGGCGTCGGTCACGTAGACCACGGCATCGTTGCTGTACTTCGGCTCGATCTTCACTGCCGTGTGCGCTTTGGAGGTGGTTGCGCCACCGATCATCAGCGGCAGATGGAAGTCCTGACGCTGCATCTCGCGAGCGACGTGGACCATTTCATCCAGCGACGGTGTGATCAGACCAGAGAGACCGATGATGTCGCACTTCTGCTCTTTGGCTACCTGCAGGATCTTCTCCGCCGGGACCATCACGCCGAGGTCGACGATGTCATAGCCGTTGCAACCGAGTACCACGCCAACGATGTTCTTGCCGATGTCGTGCACGTCGCCTTTTACGGTGGCCATGAGGATCTTGCCCTTGGCTTCCGGCTTGTCGCCTTTTTCCAGTTCGATGAACGGGATCAAGTGGGCCACGGCCTGCTTCATTACGCGGGCGGATTTCACTACTTGCGGGAGGAACATTTTGCCGGCGCCGAACAGGTCGCCGACGATGTTCATGCCGGACATCAGCGGGCCTTCGATCACTTCGATCGGGCGGGCGAACGACTGGCGCGACTCTTCGGTGTCTTCAACGATGTGCGTGGTGATGCCTTTGACCAGCGCATGTTCCAGACGCTTGTTGACCTCCCAGCTGCGCCACTCTTCGGTCTCGGCTTCCTTGACGCTGCCGTCGCCCTTGTACTTGTCGGCGATGGCGAGGAGGGCGTCGGTGCCTTCCGGGGTGCGGTTGAGGATCACGTCTTCCACGGCATCGCGCAGTTCCTGCGGGATCTGGTCGTAGATCTCCAGCTGCCCGGCGTTGACGATGCCCATGGTCAGGCCTGCGCGGATCGCGTACAGCAGGAACACCGAGTGAATTGCTTCACGCACCGGATTGTTGCCACGGAACGAGAACGACACGTTGGACACGCCGCCCGAGGTCAGCGCATACGGCAGTTCGTCGCGGATGTAGGCACAGGCGTTGATGAAGTCCACAGCGTAGTTGTTGTGTTCTTCGATGCCGGTGGCGACGGCAAAGATGTTCGGGTCGAAGATGATGTCTTCCGGCGGGAAGCCGACTTCGTTGACCAGAATGTCGTAGGAGCGTTTGCAGATTTCTTTCTTGCGCGCTTCGGTGTCGGCCTGGCCGGCTTCGTCGAACGCCATCACCACCACCGCAGCGCCGTAGCGCTTGCACAATTTGGCGTGATGGATGAACTGCTCGACGCCTTCTTTCATGCTGATCGAGTTGACGATGCCTTTGCCCTGAATGCACTTCAGGCCGGCTTCGATGACTTCCCATTTCGACGAGTCGATCATGATCGGCACGCGCGAGATGTCCGGTTCACCGGCGATCAGATTGAGGAAGGTCACCATGGCCTTCTTCGAATCGAGCATCCCTTCGTCCATGTTGATGTCGATCACCTGCGCGCCAGCTTCGACCTGTTGCAGGGCGACTTCCAGCGCTTCGGTGTAGTTGTCTTCACGGATCAGACGGGCGAACTTCGCCGAGCCGGTGATGTTGGTGCGCTCGCCGACGTTAACGAACAGCGAGTTGCGATCGATGGTGAACGGCTCCAGACCCGAGAGGCGGCAAGCCTTGGGAATGTCCGGAATTTCACGCGGTGCGTAACCGGCGACGGCTTTGGCGATGGCTTCGATGTGCCCTGGCGTGGTGCCACAGCAACCGCCGACGATGTTGAGGAAGCCGCTCTGGGCAAACTCTTCGATGACCTTCGCCGTTTCCGACGGCAGTTCGTCGTACTCGCCGAATTCGTTCGGCAGGCCGGCGTTCGGGTGCGCGGAAACGTGGGTGCTGGCCTTGTTCGACAGCTCTTCCAGGTACGGACGCAGTTCACTGGCGCCGAGCGCGCAGTTGAGGCCGACGGAGATTGGCTTGGCGTGCGCCACCGAGTTCCAGAACGCTTCGGTGGTCTGGCCCGACAGGGTGCGGCCGGAAGCGTCGGTGATGGTCCCGGAAATCATGATCGGCAGTTCGATGTGCAGCTCTTCGAACACGCCTTGCACAGCGAAGATCGCCGCTTTGGCGTTGAGGGTGTCGAAAATGGTTTCGATCAGGATCAGGTCCGCGCCGCCCTCGATCAGGCCTTTGGTGGCTTCGGTGTAGTTCTCCACCAGCTCATCGAAGGTGACGTTGCGATAGCCGGGGTTGTTGACGTCCGGCGACAGCGAACAGGTGCGGCTGGTCGGACCGAGCACGCCGGCGACGAAACGCGGCTTGGCCGGGTTCTCGGCGGTCTTGGCGTCGGCGACCTTGCGGGCCAGACGTGCGCCTTCTACGTTTAGTTCGTAGGCCAGTTCTTCCATACCGTAGTCGGCCATGGAAATGCGCGTAGCGTTGAAGGTGTTGGTCTCGAGGATGTCGGCGCCGGCATCCAGGTAGGCTTTCTCGATGCCGCCGATCACGTCCGGACGGGTGATCACCAGCAGGTCGTTGTTGCCCTTGACGTCACTCGGCCAGTCCGCGAAGCGCTTGCCGCGATAATCCTGCTCTTCGAGCTTGTAGCTCTGGATCATCGTGCCCATACCGCCGTCGAGTATCAGGATGCGCTCTTTGAGAGCTTGCTTGAGAGCTTGAAGGCGGACGCTGCGATCGGACATTTGGACTACTCGGAAAGACCATTACGAAGGAGCGGGATCATAGCAAACCTGTGCGCTTTTAGAGCATGTAGGGCTTTTGCATGAATATCACTCATGTTGGTACGAGCGTCATACTGTAGAATCGCGGCGTTTTTTTCAGGATCGGGATCAAGGGCATGTCGTACCGCGTCATCAGCATGGTTTTGCTGTTCTTAAGCTGGGGCGCCGTTGCGCAAGAGCCCACGATCTCATACAGCCGTGATATCCAACCGATCTTCACCGAGAAGTGCGTGGCCTGCCATGCCTGCTACGACTCGGCCTGCCAGTTGAACCTGGGCAGTGGCGAGGGCGCGGCCCGTGGCGCGAGCAAGATGCCGGTCTATGACGGCGAGCGCACACAAGCGGCACCGACCACTCGGCTGTTCTACGACGCCTTCGGCAAACGTGCCTGGCAGCAGAAAGACTTCTATTCGGTGCTCGATGCGCAGGGCAGTCAGGCGGCGCTGATGGCGCGCATGCTCGAGCTGGGGCATAAAACGCCATTGACGCCGAACGCCAAACTCCCGGAAGAGATTGTGCTGGGCCTGAACCGCGAGAACATGTGCTCGCTGCCCGCCGAGTTTGAAGGCTACGCCGGTGCCCATCCGAAAGAGGGCATGCCACTGGCGGTGACCGGGCTGACCGATCAGCAATATCAGACGCTGCAGCGCTGGCTGGCCTCGGGTGCGCCGATTGACGAACAAGGCCTGGCGCCGAGCGCGAAAGAGGCGCTGCAGATCGTCCAGTGGGAAAACCTGCTCAACACCCCCGGCGCCCGGCAAAGTCTGGTCGGCCGCTGGTTGTACGAGCACTGGTACCTCGCGCACATCTACTTCAAGGACGGCGAGCCAGGGCATTATTTCCAGTGGGTGCGATCACGTACACCCAGCGGTCAGCCGATCGACCTGATTGCCACCCGTCGTCCCAACGACGATCCGGGCACTCAGGTGTATTACCGCTTGTGGCCGGTGCAGGGCGTGATTGTGCATAAAACCCACATCACCTATCCGCTGAGCGCGGCGAAGATGGCGCGGGTGAAAAGCCTGTTCTACAGCGGCAACTGGCAGGTCAATGCGTTGCCCGGTTACGGCCCGCAGAGCCGTGCCAATCCATTCGCGACGTTCGAAGCGATTCCGGCGCAGGCGCGTTACCAGTTCATGCTCGATAACGCCGAATACTTCGTCCGCACGTTTATTCGCGGCCCGGTGTGCCGGGGGCAGATTGCGACCGACGTGATCCGCGACAACTTCTGGGCACTGTTCCAGGCACCGGAACACGACCTCTATATCACCGACCCGAATTATCGCGGTCAGGCCACACCGTTGCTGGCCATGCCGGGGCAGAACGACGATGTCGGCAGTGTGTTGAGTCTGTGGCACAACTATCGCAACAAACGTAATGAGTACGAGGCCCTGCGCCGCGACAGCTACGCCGATGTGCCCGCGCCGAGCTGGTCGACGTTGTGGGCCGGCAACGACAACGCGTTGCTGAGCATCTTCCGCCACTTCGACAGCGCTTCGGTGACCAAAGGCTTGATTGGCGAGGTGCCGCAGACGATGTGGCTGTTCGACTATCCCTTGCTCGAACGCACCTATTACCAGTTGGCGGTCAACTTCGACGTGTTCGGCAACGTCTCCCATCAGGCGCAAACCCGCCTGTATTTCGATCTGATCCGCAACGGCGCCGAGCAAAACTTCCTGCGCCTGATGCCCGCCGATTCCCGCGAGGATTACCTCGACGATTGGTATCAGAGCAGCGGCCAGTTCAAGATGTGGCTCGATTACGAAGCGATTGACGACGATAAGCCGACCGCGCTGAAACTCGACGAGAAAGACCCGAAATACGACTTCGCCATGCAATTACTGGCGCGTTACGGCGATCTCAATGCGCGGCCCGATCCGATCAATCGCTGCGATGGCGCTTATTGCTCGCGGCCGAATATCGACCCGGGGCTGCAAAATGCCGAACAGGCCTTGAGTCGCCTGACCTCACGTCCGGCGGCCGGTTTGAAGGTGATCGAGCAGTTGCCGGAAGCGACGATGCTGCGCATTGAAACCGCCAGCGGCAAACGCGAGGTCTACAGCCTGCTGCGCAATCGTGCACACAGCAACGTGGCGTTCCTGCTCGGTGAGTCGCTGCGCTATCAGCCCGGGCTGGACACACTGACCATTTACCCGGGCGTGCTCAGCAGTTATCCGAACTTCATCTTTAATGTCCCGGCCGATCAGGTGCCGGCGTTTGTCGATGCGATGGAAAACGCCAAGGATGCCAATCGTTTCGAGAAAATCGTCGAACGCTGGGGAATCCGTCGCAGTCATCCGCAATTCTGGTTCTATTTCCACGATTTGAGTCAGTACATCCACGAAACCGAACCGGTGGAAGAGGGCGTGCTGGACATGAACCGCTACGAGAATCTTTGATCGTTTGAAACAGGCCGACTGTCACAGCTTCAGGTAACACACAAATCCCCCTGTAGGAGTGAGCCTGCTCGCGATAGCGGAAAATCAGGCACTTGAGATGTTGAATGTGCCGCCGCCATCGCGAGCAGGCTCACTCCTACAAGGGATCTGCGGTGGTTTCAGGAATTGTGATCGGGAGCAGGTGATGTTGATTTCAGTGCAAGCCCTGCGTGCGCTTGCCGCGTGGACGGTGGTCTGCCATCACTTCATGCAGATTTTCTTCGACTTCAAGGCACGCGGGCCGATCGGGCAACTGTTCATCGACAAAGGCGCAGTGGGCGTGGATATTTTCTTCGTCATCAGCGGCCTGGTGATTTTCCTCTCGACCGAAAACAAACCGCTGCCGCCCGCGCGTTTTCTGCTTTATCGGCTGTTTCGCATCGTCCCGGCGTATTGGCTGTACACGCTGTTGATGGCGGTGCTGGTGGTATTCGCCCAGCCGTTGCTGCCTGACCAGACCGTGGATTGGGGTCATCTGCTGTTGTCGCTGCTGTTCATTCCGACTGAGAACCCTGGCGGTTACGGCATCTATCCGACGTTGAACGTCGGCTGGACGCTCAATTACGAAATACTTTTCTATGTGCTGTTCGCCTGGGCGCTGCTGTTTCGCTTGCAGGTGCGCCTGCTGGTGGTCGCGGCGCTGCTGTTTGCAGTGAGTCAGGCGTGGACCGGGTTTGGCTGGATTAGCGAGTTTTACCGTTCGGACATCGTCTACGAGTTTCTGCTGGGGATCGGCATCGGCATGCTCTATCGCCGGGGCTGGATTGGCCCGGGTTTCTGGCTGCCGCTGACCGCGATTGGCGCTGCGTTGCTGGCGATCTATCACTGGGCACCGGCGCCGAGGCTGTTGAATTGGGGTGTGCCGAGCGCCGTACTGGTGATGGCGTGTATCTCGCTTGAGCGTTATGTCGAGCGCAGTCGCGTGCTCAAACTGCTCGGCGATTGCTCGTATTCGGTGTACTTGATGCACGTTCTGGTGCTGTCGGTGGGTGGATTTATCGCGCGACGCTACGGCATCAACCCGTATTTGATGTTTGTCGTGTGTGCGCTGGCCATCGGCGTCGGCTCCTGGTTGAGCTACGAATGGGTGGAAAAACGCAGCTATCGCTGGCTCAAGGCGCGAATCGACGACGAGCCCGACGAGAATCTTTCCCGACAAAAATACTAGGACTTTGTCCGGCGCAACGATTGGCGTAAACTGCGCCCAAGCCTGCGAGGAGTTTCCATGACCGCTATTACCATTACCGACGCCGCCCACGATTACCTGGCTGATCTGCTCTCCAAGCAGAACACCCCGGGCATCGGCATCCGCGTCTTCATCACCCAGCCTGGCACCCAGTACGCCGAAACCTGCATTGCCTACTGCAAGCCGGGCGAAGAAAAACCTGAAGACACCGCGCTGGGGCTGAAAAGCTTCACCGCTTATATCGATCATTTCAGCGAAGCGTTTCTCGATGACGCCGTCGTCGACTACGCCACCGACCGCATGGGCGGCCAGCTGACCATCAAGGCGCCAAACGCCAAAGTCCCGATGGTCAACGCCGACAGCCCGGTCAACGAGCGCATCAACTACTACCTGCAAACCGAGATCAACCCGGGGCTGGCCAGCCACGGCGGTCAGGTCAGCCTGATCGATGTGGTTGAAGACGGCATCGCCGTGTTGCAGTTCGGTGGCGGTTGCCAGGGCTGCGGTCAGGCGGACGTGACCTTGAAGGAAGGCATCGAGCGCACCTTGCTTGAGCGTATTCCTGAGCTGAAGGGCGTACGCGACGTGACCGACCACACGCAGAAAGAAAACGCCTATTACTAAGGTGTTCGCTGCGGACATGAAAAACGGCGCCCCGTGAGCGCCGTTTTTTTATGGCTGAAATTCAAGAAAGCCTTCGCGAGCAAGCTCGCTCCCACATTTGATCGCATTCCCAATGTGGGAGCGAGCCTGCTCGCGAAAGGGCCTTCAAGGTCGATAAAGATGCGCATGCCCGGCGCGATACAGCGATGATTCGCTAAACACCTCACTGCCCAAAACGCGACCCACCAGAATCAACGCCGTACGCCGAAACCCTTTGGCCTCGACCTTCCCGGCGATATCCGCCAGCGTTCCCACCACCCAATCCTGATCCGGCCACGTCGCCCGGTGAATCACCGCAATCGGGCAATCCGCGCCGTAATGCGGCAGCAGTTCCACCAGAATCTTCGGCAAATGGTTAACCCCCAGATGAATCGCCATGGTCGCGCCATGCTGCGCCAGACTGCCGAGTTCCTCACCGGCCGGCATCGCGGTTTTATCGGCGTAGCGGGTCAGAATCACGCTTTGCGAGACGTCCGGCAACGTCAGTTCCGCACCCAGCAACGCCGCACAGGCTGCCGTTGCCGTCACTCCCGGAATAATCTCGAACGGAATATTCAGCTCGCGCAGATAGCGAATCTGCTCACCAATCGCGCCATACAGGCTCGGATCACCGGAATGCACGCGCGCCACATCATCACCGTTGGCGTGCGCGGTTTTGATCAATTCGATGATCTGTTCCAGATGCAATTCAGCGCTGTTGACCACGGTTTGCGCCTGATGACCGTCCAGCACCGCCGCCGGTACCAGCGAGCCTGCATAAATGATCACCGGGCAGCTGCGAATCAGCCGCTGGCCTTTGACAGTGATCAGTTCCGGGTCGCCGGGGCCGGCGCCGATGAAGTAGACGGTCATGGTTGAATCCTGTGAAAAAGGGGTACGGCAATCGCTTCAGATGAAGATTGCTCATGATCAGTGGCGGGGATTATCGGGAATTTATGCTGCGCCGGCCAATGCGAAGGTGGCCTGAGCGTATTTTTGCCGGGAAATCAGCAGTTTTGCCGGTGCCTGAATCAGCTGTTCGGCAAGGGCCAGCGCGGCACTTTCGGCGACGCCATAGCAACCGGTACGTTCGTAAGCGATCTCGGATCGGTGGCTGAGTCGTTCCTGATAACTGGCCAGTTCTGCGCTGCTGAAGTACAGCAACGGCAGCGCCAGCTGTGCGGCGAGTTCCTGGAGACCGGGCTCATCACGCTTCAGGTCGATACTGGCCAAGGCCTTGACTGCTTGCAGCTCAATCCGATGAGCCTGTAACGCCTGATCAAGTAACGCGCGCAGCGTACTGGCCGGGCAGCCGCGCTGGCAGCCCAGGCCGATCACGAAGGTCGGCGCTGCGCTGTCATCGGTCATGCGTGGTATTGGCCATCGCTTTTGCGGCGGAACAACCAGGCGCTGATCAGGCCGAGGGCCAGCCAGAACACCACGTTGGTCAACTGCGAAGCGATTTTGAACTGAGCTTCCAATGCCTCGGGAGCGAGCATCGAATGCACTTGCGGCTGGGGGGCACCGATTACGTGCGGCACAGCAAGGATGGCCACGCCGAGGATTTTCATCAGCCAGTGACGGCTGAACGCAATCAACGACAGGCCGACAGCGGTCGAAGCGGCCGTGCCGATCCACCACATCTGGCGCGAGGCCAGATCAGCAGCGGCAGTGCCCGGCAATTCAGGTGGCAGGCCCATCGTCGGTGCCAGTACGAATGTCGCGTAACCGGCCAGGCCCCAGAGCAAGCCTTGCGAGGTTTTGGTCGGTGCGCGCAGGGTGTACAGGCCCGCGAGCATCAGGGCGAAACCCACCGCCACCACCAGGTTGCCGCCAGTGGTCGAAACCACGCGCTGCCAACCGTCTTCCGGCTCCCAGGCTTCAGCATCGTGGGTGTGCGCAGCGGTGCCTGCGGCGTGTTCATGAACTTCAGCGACCGGTTCGGCTTTCTCGAAGGTTTCCGCCTGAAGGATCAACGGCGAGACCCAGAAACTTTGCAGCAGGGTGAGGAGCAGGGCGGCCAGCAGACCGGTGAAACCTGCGGTTTGCGCAATACGCTTGATCATGTCGACAGGTCTCAGTGGCACGGGAACGCGGCGCTGTGGCGGGTATCGTGGGCGGCGTTGTGCACCGCTTCGATGTGCGAGAAACCGGCAAAGTAGACCAGGCTGGCGCCGAGGATCGACGCGAAGATCGCGGCGGCCAGGCGTTGGCTCAGGGTGGTGGTGCTGGCGATTTTGTCCGTGTTGCTGCCGGTGCTGCTGATGATCGACATGGCGCTTCCCTCTGGAATGTCAGTGGGTGAATCGAGCGCATAAAAACCCCTGCGGGTCGGGCTCGCAGAGGTTCGAACAGCGCCCGCCCACCGCGGGTTTGTTATGTTCAGCGACGCACAAGGTGCGGGCTGTGTGTTGCGGGCCGGTCTCCGGGCTCACGAGGGGTTGGCGTCAGGCCGACCTGCAAGCGTCACCTTCCCATGCCGTACAGACACAGTGGTTTTGACGCTTCGCTCGCTTACCGTTGCGGGGGCAGCACCGGACTGACATGGCTCTGAGTAAAGCACATGATTCACCGGTTTCCCGTTTCACCCTGTGAAGGGCACCCGTAACAAGGTGTGTAGGAGAGCATGGGGGTGGGGTTTTGGTCAATTTTTGGGTGTATATCCGTTGCTGCGGGTGTGGCTGATTAGGGTTCCGCCCTTACGGCGGGTCACTTTTTCCAGACGCCGAAAAAGTAACCAAAAAGGCTTGCTCCTGCGTGCGGCCCGCTCGCTGGGGCTCGGGGTTCCTTCGCTCCGGGATCGATCCGGGCGCAGCGCCTACGGTTTGCTTCGCTGCACCTCCTCTCGCTGTGTTTGGCTGCGCCAAACGGTCGCTACGCTCCCACGCCCGGATCAATCCCTCCACTCAGCCTTCCGACGTCGCCCGTGGATCAAGATCAAGAGCAGGCGAGCTGACACTCGGCCTATTGAGTGGTGAAGAGCGGGGCGTGGTCGGCTTTGGATTTGTGGTGGTGCTTCCCCTCACCCCAGCCCTCTCCCGAGGGAGAGGGGGCCGATTTTTGGGCTTTTCAAAGCTTGAGTTCAACTCGGTATCGCACGTCGGCGTAGCTCTCCCAAACACCTCGGTCAGTCCCCTCTCCCTTGGGGAGAGGGCTAGGGTGAGGGGCTCTTGATCTGGTTTTTGATCCTGCTTTGGCTTTGGCTTTGGCTTTTGATCTTTTGCCCCTTCGGCAGGCCGAGCGAAGGTGTTCATCCGGGGGTAGGCGCGCAGCGCCGTGCGGCGCAGCCGCATTCATCGAGAGGAGGTGCAGCGAAGCAAACCGTAGGCGATGCCCCCGGATGGACACCGTAGCGAGGGAACACTGAGCCTAAGCGAAGTGCCGTACGCCAGGGGCAAAGCCTTTTGGTTCCTTTTTGGCGTTTGAAAAAGGGACTCGCTGTAAGAGCGAAACCGCCGGCGGCAGCACCCGCAGCAACGGATATGCCCCCAAAACCAAAACTCAACGCCCATTGACCCACCCTTAGACGATGCGTAGCCTTGCGCTTTCGAGGTTCTTCGGCCGTTGCCGAAGCTAAGAAGGGAACGCGGTCAATGCCGCGGCTGCCCCCGCAACTGTGAACGGTGATGTTCGCTGCCACGCCACTGCCAGCTCAATCGATGAGCCAGCGGGAAGGCGCAGCCAACGCCAGGCCCAATGCCTGAACACCGTCAGCCAGGAGACCTGCCTCGTCACAGATTCTCACTACAACCGGGCGGGGTGATCCGGTGGCGAACGCTTCCGGCGCGCACGCGCGTGGCCGGTTCTCGTCCCGTATGCCCGCCGCTTGCCAAAGGGCATACCGATGAAAACACTGGCCAAACTCCCCGTCACCATCGTCACCGGCTTCCTCGGCTCGGGCAAAACCACGCTGCTGCGGCACATGCTCGATAACGCCCAAGGCCGTCGCATCGCGGTGATCGTCAATGAGTTCGGCGAGCTGGGCATCGACGGTGAAATCCTCAAGCAATGCACCATCGGCTGCACCGAAGAAGAAGCCACCGGCCGCGTCTACGAACTGGCCAACGGCTGTCTGTGCTGCACCGTTCAGGAAGAATTTTTTCCGGTGATGCGTGAACTGGTCGCGCGTCGCGGTGACCTCGATCACATCCTCATCGAAACCTCGGGCCTGGCCCTGCCGAAGCCACTGGTGCAAGCCTTCCAGTGGCCGGAAATCCGCAGCGCCTGCACCGTTGACGCGGTGATCACCGTGGTCGACAGCCCGGCCGTAGCCGCTGGCACCTTCGCCGCGTTCCCGGATCAAGTCGATGCGCAGCGCAAACTCGACCCGAACCTCGATCACGAATCGCCGCTGCACGAACTGTTCGCCGACCAACTGGCCAGCGCCGACCTCGTCATCCTCAACAAGGCCGACCAGACCAGCCCCGAAGACTTGGCCCGTGTACGCGCCGAAGTCGCCGAAGAACTGCCGCCCGCCGTCAAAATCATCGAAGCCAGCAACGGCCGTCTGCCACTGGACGTGCTGATCGGCCTCGGCGCCGGTTCCGAAGAACACATCGACAGCCGCCACAGCCACCATGATCACCACCACGGTGAAGGCGATGACGACCACGATGACCACGATCACGACGCCTTCGATTCGATCTCCATCGAACTGCCACAAGCCGACGAAAGCCTACTGCTCGATGCCCTGACGCAACTGGTGGTCAAGCACGGCATCCTCCGTGTCAAAGGTTTCGCTGCCATTCCGAACAAACCGATGCGCCTGCTGATCCAGGGCGTGGGCACGCGTTTCGACAAGCACTTCGACCGTCAGTGGGGCGCCGATGAAGCGCGCGTGACGCGTCTGGTGCTGATCGGTCAGGAACTCGACGCCGCCCAACTCGAAGCGCAACTGCGCGCTGCGCTCAGCGTTTAACCATGCACCTGCTCAGGACTCAGCCCGGCGGTTTCGTCTCGGATGACAACATTGCCGACCTTGGCCAAACCCCCGCCGAGCTGGTGATCCTGTGCAGCGGCGACTCCAGCCTGGCGCTGCTCGCCGAAGCCGCGCAGCAGTTGCCGGAAGATTATCCGAGCCTGCGTCTGGCCAATCCGATGCAGGTGCAGAATCACGCTTCGGTCGATCTGTACGTCGACGAAGTGCTGCGTCACGCCAAGGTCATTCTGATCTCGCTGCACGGCGGCATTGCCTATTGGCGTTATGGCGTCGACCGCTTGGTCGAGCTGGCCGAACGTGGCGTGCAGGTGATTCTGGTACCGGGCGATGACCGTCCCGATCCGGAGCTCAGCGACTTGAGCACCGTCAACGCCGAAGATCGCGACCGGCTCTGGCAATTCCTGCGACAGGGCGGCCTGGGCAATGCGCTGGATTTCTTCCGCTGTCTGGCCAGCCGTTGGCTCGCCCGCGATTACGCCTGGGAAGAACCGCAAACCCTGCCGCGCACGGCGATTTACCACCCGAACAAAACCAGTGCCGCACTGAGTGACTGGCAAGCCGAATGGCTGCCGGAAAACCCGGTGGCGGCGGTGCTGTTTTACCGCTCGCACCTGCAAGCGGCGAACACCGCGTTCATCGATGTTTTCTGCCAGCGCTTGCAGGCAGCGGGGTTGAATCCGCTGCCGATCGCGCTGGCCAGTCTGAAAGAACCCGGCTGCCTGGCGGTGGTCGAGGATTGGCTGGATGAAGTCGAGGCGGGGGTGATTCTCAACACCACCGGATTCGCTCAGTCCAGCCCTGAAGCGCCGCATCTGCGGCCGTTTCGCCGCAATATTCCGGTGATTCAGGCGATCTGCGCGCAGGACAACGAGCCCGGCTGGCGTGACAGCGAGCAAGGTCTGGGGCCACGGGATCTGGCGATGCACATTGCCTTGCCGGAACTCGACGGGCGCATCATCAGCCGGCCGATCAGTTTCAAGGATCTGGCCTGGCGCAGTGAGCGCAGCCAGTCCGATGTGGTCTGCTACCGCGCGCAGCCTGAGCGCATGGATTTTGTCGCGGAACTGGCGCGGCGCTGGATTGCTCTGGCACGGGTGCCGAATGGCGAAAAACGCATTGCGCTGATTCTCGCCAATTACCCGACCCGCGACGGACGCATCGGCAACGGCGTCGGCCTCGACACGCCCGCAGCGGCGCTGAATATCCTGCGCGCGTTGCAGGCTGAGGGTTATCCGCTCACCGCTGAACTGCCGGGCAGCGGCACCGAGTTGATCCAGCAATTGCTCGGCGGCGTCAGCAACGATCTCGACACGATTGATCTGCGCCCGTGCCAGCAAAGCCTGGCGATGGACGCGTACCTGACGATGTTCAATGCGCTGCCCGAGGCCAATCGCGCCGCCGTTGTCGAACGCTGGGGCCCGCCGCAAAACGATCCGATGTGCCGCGACGGGCGGATGATGATTGCTGGTCTGCGCTTCGGCCTGACCTTCGTCGGCATTCAGCCGGCGCGCGGTTATCAGGTCGATCCGAGCGCGGTCTATCACGATCCGGATCTGGTGCCGCCGCACGGTTATCTGGCGTTTTATTTCTGGTTGCGCAACACCTACGGCGCCCACGGCGTGATTCACGTCGGCAAGCACGGCAACCTCGAATGGCTGCCGGGCAAAGGCGTTGGCCTTTCGGAAAACTGCTGGCCGGACGCATTGCTCGGGCCGCTGCCGAACATCTATCCGTTTATCGTCAATGACCCGGGCGAGGGCGCCCAGGCCAAGCGGCGTACGCAAGCGGTGATCATCGACCACCTGATGCCGCCGCTGACCCGCGCCGAAACCTATGGGCCGTTGCGCAATCTGGAGCTGCTGGCCGACGAATATTACGAAGCGCAGTTGCTCGATCCGCGTCGCGCCCGCGAGTTGCAGCGCGACATTCTGCAACTGGTGCGGGACACGCAGATCGACCGCGAACTGCAACTCGACGCCGGGATGGACAGCGACGCCGACGCGGCGATCTGGTTGCCGCGTCTCGATACCTATTTGTGTGATTTGAAGGAATCGCAGATTCGCGATGGCTTGCACATTTTTGGCGAGTCACCGAGCGGGCGATTGCGCATTGATACGTTGTTGGCGTTGTTGCGTATTCCGCGCGGAGACGGGAAGGGCGCGCAGTCGAGCCTGCTGCGCGCACTGGCCAAAGCATTCGAACTTGGTTTCGATCCGCTCGACTGTGCGTTGGCCGATCCATGGACCGGCCCGCGTCCCGCAGAGCTGCAAGAGCAAAGCGACGAAGTCTGGCGCACCGCCGGCGACACCCGCGAACGCCTCGAATTGTTCGCCACTGAACTGATCTTCCAGACGCTGCAATCCCCTTGTAGGAGTGAGCCTGCTCGCGATAGCGGAGTGTCATTCGATACAGATTTGCCTGATACACCGCCATCGCGAGCAGGCTCACTCCTACAAGGACCGCGTTGGGCTGAAGTCGGCGCAATCATCGACAATCTGCGCGAAGTCGTCGCCCCACGCCTCGATGCCTGCGGCCCCGCTGAAATGCGCGGCCTGCTCGACGCCCTCAGCGGTCGTTTCGTCCCCGCCGGCCCGAGCGGCGCGCCCAGCCGTGGTCGCCTCGACGTGCTACCGACCGGACGCAATTTCTACTCGGTCGACGTGCGCAATCTGCCGACCACCACCGCATGGCGCATCGGTTTCCAGTCGGCGACGTTGATTCTCGAGCGTCACCTGCAGGACCACGGCGATCACCTGCGTCAGCTCGGATTATCGGTGTGGGGCACCGCGACCATGCGCACCGGCGGCGACGACATCGCCCAGGCCATGGCGCTGATGGGCGTGCGCCCGGTGTGGGCCACTGGCAGTCAGCGTGTCGATGATTTCGAGATTCTGCCGCTGAGCCTGCTCGACCGCCCGCGCGTTGATGTCACCCTGCGAGTCTCCGGATTCTTCCGCGATGCCTTTGCCAACCTGATCCGCCTGTTCGACGCCGCTGTGCAAGCAGTGGCGGCACTGGACGAGCCGGATGATCTCAATCCGCTGGCGGCTAAAGTGCGCGCCGAGCGCGAGTCTTTGCTGCAATCGGGTCTTGATGACGAAACGGCGCGGCGTCAGGCCGGTTGGCGAATCTTCGGGGCCAAGCCCGGTGCCTACGGTGCGGGCGTGCAGGGCGCTATCGACGGGCGTTTGTGGCAGAGCCGCGAGGATCTGGCCGAGGTTTATCTGAATTGGGGCGCCTACGCTTACGGCGGTTCCGACGAAGGCACCGCCGCCCGTGAACAATTCGTGCAGCGCCTGAGTCAGGTGCAAGCGGTGTTGCAAAATCAGGACAATCGCGAGCACGACTTGCTCGATTCCAACGACTATTACCAGTTCCAGGGCGGCATGCTCGCCGCCGTGGAAACCCTGCGCGGCGAAGCGGCGGCCAGTTATCACGGCGATCACAGCCAGCCGGATCTGCCGAAGATTCGCACCTTGAAAGAAGAGCTGAACCGGGTGATTCGCTCACGTGCGGCCAATCCGAAATGGATCGACGGGGTCAAGCGGCACGGCTATAAAGGCGCGTTCGAACTGGCGGCGACGGTTGATAACCTGTTTGCGTTTGACGCCACCACGCAGTTGATCGATGACCACCAGTACGCATTGTTGGCGGATGCCTATTTGCTCGACCCGGCGACTCGGGAGTTTGTCCGCGAGCATAATCCGCATGCGCTGCGGGATATGACCGAACGCATGCTTGAGGCGCAACAGCGGGGGATGTGGCAGGAGCCGGGGGCTTATAAAGAGGCGCTGGAGAATCTGCTGCTGGATATTGAGGAAGATATGTAGCGTCCTCAGGAAAGTCACCCCCTCACCCCAGCCCTCTCCCCCAAGGGGCGAGGGGGAAAGGGAGCCGATTTGTGTGCTGTTCAGAATCGAAGTCAACTCGATAATTCAGGTCGGCGTACCTTGCAAAAGCAACTCGGTCAGTTCCCTCTCCCTCTGGGAGAGGGCCACCCCAACTGACACCCCACAATGCCAAGTACACCCACGACCACGACAGAGAAAACCCAAATGACCGACACACCACATTTCCCGCTCTCCGCCGTGGTCGGCGCCGATGACTTGAAACTCGCCCTGTGCCTCACCGCCATCGACCCGAAAATCGGCGGCGTGTTGATCGAAGGCCCGCGTGGCATGGCCAAGTCCACGCTGGCCCGTGGCCTGGCCGATCTTCTCGCCAGTGGTCAATTCGTCACCTTGCCGCTGGGCGCCACCGAAGAACGTCTGGTCGGTACCCTCGACCTCGACGCTGCCCTCAGTGAGGGGCGTGCGCAGTTTTCGCCGGGTGTGCTGGCCAAGGCTGACGGCGGTGTGCTCTACGTCGATGAAGTCAATCTGCTGCCAGATCACCTCGTCGACCTGCTGCTCGATGTCGCCGCCAGCGGCACCAACCTGATCGAGCGCGACGGTATTTCCCATCGGCATTCGGCGAAGTTCGTACTGATCGGCACCATGAACCCGGAAGAGGGCGAGTTGCGTCCACAGTTGCTCGATCGCTTCGGCTTGAACGTCGCCCTCAGTGGCCACACCGCACCGACCGAACGCGGTCAGATCATTCGCCGGCGACTGGATTTCGACAGCGACCCGCATGTGTTCTGCGCGCAGTGGGAAGCTGAGCAACAAGCCCTGCGTACTCGCTGCGAAACCGCTCGCGTTGCCTTGGTAAACATAGCGCTGGACGACGTGTCGCTGGCACAGATTACCGAGCGCTGTTTTGCCGCCGGGGTCGATGGTCTGCGTGCCGACCTGGTCTGGTTGCGCGCCGCCCGGGCTCATGCTGCATGGCGCGGGGCTGAGGTGATTGGTGAAGAAGATATCGACGCCGTGGCCGAGTTTGCCCTGCGCCATCGTCGTCGTGAGCAACCGGCATCGAGCCCTCAACAGTCAGCACAATCACCCGCCGAGGCTCAGGCTTCGCCGAGCGAAGGGCAGGGCCAGTGGGGTGACATGCCGGCGCCCGCGCTCGCCACGGGCGCTCGCCGTGAAGTGCCGAGCTGGCCAAAAAAGCCTTAGGCATTCGCCCCCGGTCCGACGCGGGGGCGAATGCCAGACCCCGCGCCGGACGACTGGACAACGGACGCCAAGGCAAGCGTCATGTCGCTCGCAGCGGTACGGTGAACTGGCCGGGCACGTTGCTCAACGGGCGTCCTCGGGGGCGTGAGGATCTGCTGTTTCAACTGCGCACGCGCTCGCCGCATGAACTATGGCTGGTCATCGTCGATGCGTCGGCCTCGACACGGCGCCATCAGGCTTTGAGCGATGCCAAAGGCCTGCTCGCGCAACTGTTCGATGACGCTTACCGCCAACGTGCGCGCCTGGCGTTGTTGACGGCCAGTGGCGCGGCGCCGAAATGGCAGGTGCAAGGGTTGAAAGCGTCGAGCGGCTTGCGCGTCTGGCTGGAGACTTTGGGTGCCGGCGGCGGCACGCCGTTAATGGCGGCACTGATGCAGGCCGAGCAATGGCTGGCGGTGCGGCGCAAGCGTTTTCCTGCGGAGCAGCAGCGGTTGCTGGTGGTGACCGATGGGCGTTTGAAACAGTGGTCGGGATTGCCGACGCTGGCGTGTCCGGGGTTGTTGATCGATATCGAGCGCGGGCCGATCCGGTTGGGCCGGGCGCGGGATCTGGCCGAGGCGTTGGGGTCAGAGTATCGACATATCGATGAGCTGAATTCTCTCTGAGCTTTTCGGCGATTGTTCGAACGTCTTCGCGAGCAGGCTCGCTCCCACCCTGGAATGCGTTCAAATGTGGGAGCGAGCCTGCTCGCGAAGGCATCACCTCGGTTTTTCATTTAAACACTCAAACCCGCATCCCTGCTCTATGCTGCACCCAGCCCCAATCACAAGGAGTGAGCGATGCGCGTACTGGTCAGAAATCCCGCAGACGATTTCCGCGTCAAAGCCTACGCCGGCACCAACGGCGTGCTGCTCGCCATGGATCTGGCCGAGCCCCGGCGCAAAGGCCTGCTGGGGTTTGCCATCGAAAAGCAGCAGGGCGCCAAACCCTGGTTGTTTCTGTTTAACAGCCTGACCTTCCCCGGCAAGCCGCACACCTTTGCGCAGTTCCACGCCACACCGAGCGATACCGCTCCGCTGCAGAAATTTCGCTGGGCTGATTACGCGGTCAATCCGGGCATGACCCTTCACTATCGTGTGCACCTGGCCTACGGCTCTGCCGACGCCGTGCAGTTGGGTGAATCGCTGGAGCTGACGATCACTTCCGATGACGGTCACCCGAGCAACCAAAGCGTGATCTTCAATCGCGCCGTTGCCGCCAGTCAGGCATTCCAGCGCAAGTTTCCCGATCTCGACGCACAGATCAGCGCCAACAAAAACATGCCCATCGAAGCCTGGCCCGATGCGGCCCGTCAGTGGCTGGAAAACGGCTTGCTCGGGCGCTTGCGGGGTTTTATCGAGCGTGCCGTCGATGAGCAATGGGCGCTGGACATTGCCATCTATGAATACCAGTTGCAGGCGATCATCGAGGCGGTGAACGCGGCATTCGCGCGGGGCGTAAAGGTGCGGGTGCTGTATCACGCGCGGCTGGATGACGAAGACACCACGATCAACCAAGCGAGTCTGGCGGCGCTGCCGCTCGCGAGCAAACGCGGGCGGGTGACCCATAACATCTTTCACAACAAGTTCATCGTTCTGAGTCGCGTCGATGGCAGCGGCGAGCATCAGCCTGCAGCGGTTCTGTGTGGCAGCACCAATTTCACCGCCAACGGGGTTTATCGGCAGGCCAACGTGGTGCATGTGCTCGACGATGAATCGGTTGCCGCCAGTTATCTGCAAATGTTCGAGCAGATCTGGGTGCAGCCGGATGATGTCGGTGTAACCCGCGACTGGGTCACCGAACACAACCCGATGAATGCGCAACAGCCGTTATTCGCCGGTTTTTCACCGCGTACCGGCGGGGCTGACCTGAAAGCGTTCGTTGAGATCATCAGCGCGGCAAAAAAGGACGTGCTGTTCGTCACGGCGTTTTCGCTGCCGGACGCGATTCTTAACGCGTTACTCGGCCAGCCGCACGATGACATTCTGCGTTATGGTCTGCAGAACACTGCCAGTCGCATCAGCGGATTCCACGCCGACCGCAGCGCCGAATTCGCCGCCACTGCGTTGCTCAATACCGGGCTGGAAGGCTGGCTGCGCGAGAACATGAAAGGCCAGAAAGGCAATCTGCTGGTGCACACCAAAGCGGTGGTCACTGACTTCACCACAGACACCCCGACCATCATCAGCGGCAGCCACAACCTCAGCGCTTCGGCCAGTAATGGCAATGATGAAAACTACCTGATCATTCGTGGCGACACCGATCTGGCGGATCGTTATGGCCTGGAGTTGCTGCGGTTTTATGAGCATTACCGATTTCGTTATTTTGCGAAAAAACTGGCGTTGAAGCAGGTGAACCCGTTAGCGGTGGATGACCGTTGGACCAATGATTACTACATCGAAGGGGATTTGCGGCAGCTGTCGCGGTTGCGCTTCGCTGGCCGTTGACACGGTACTGTAGGAGCCGCTGCAGGCTGCGATCTTTTGACTTTGGCATTAGAAAACAAGATCAAAGGATCGCAGCCTTCGGCAGCTCCTACAGGGGTATCTGGAGAGCTGTTACAGATTTTGAAATGATTTGCCGCTGTAGGAAATGTTCCCAAAGCCTGTACGCTCCAAGGCCATTTTTCATTCAGGATCTACATGAACACCCTCTCGGAGCCTCCCAGTTACCGCTTCCCCTCGCGCCATGGCGCGGTCTTGATGCACTCGCAACATTCAGTTTTCCGACATCCGACTATCGTTGCTAACGCGGCTCCAGAGCTTTCGCGTTGCGCTTTGCCGTGTCCGGCAGCCTGAATTCACTGAGAGAGATCGAGACGTTTTATGGAATGGTTAGCGGATCCCACAGCCTGGTTAGGCTTGTTGACATTGATCGTGCTGGAACTGGTGCTGGGTATCGACAACCTGGTGTTCATCGCAATCCTGGCGGACAAACTGCCGCCGCATCAGCGCGACCGTGCGCGGATTATCGGCCTGTCGCTGGCGCTGATCATGCGCTTGGGCCTGTTGGCGAGTATTTCCTGGCTGGTGACCCTCACGCAGCCGTTGTTCGAGGTATTCGACAAGAGCTTCTCCGGCCGTGACCTGATCATCCTGTTCGGTGGTGTGTTCCTGCTGTTCAAGGCGACCATGGAATTGCACGAACGTCTTGAAGGTCATGTCGGCGAACGCACGACCAACAGCGCTTATGCGATGTTCTGGCCGATCGTTGCGCAGATCGTGGTACTCGACGCGGTGTTCTCGCTGGATGCGGTGATTACCGCCGTGGGCATGGTCGATGAACTGGCGGTGATGATGATTGCGGTGATCATCTCGATTGGCTTGATGATCGTTGCCAGCAAACCGTTGACGCGCTTCGTCAACGCGCACCCGACGGTAATCATGCTGTGTCTGGGCTTCCTGATGATGATCGGTTTTGCCCTGACGGCCGAAGGTCTGGGCTTCCACATTCCGAAAGGCTATCTGTATGCCGCCATCGGCTTCTCGATTCTGATCGAGGTGTTCAACCAGATTGCCCGGGCTCGCCGCAAACGTTCGATGCAAGGCCTGCGACCGATACGCGAACGTACTGCTCACGCGGTCATGCGCTTGCTGGGCGGGCGCAAACTGGCGGCGGAAGACGTCGGCGAGGAAATCTCCGACCTGCTCGATGACGGTGACGCGCCAAGTGCCGAACTGTTCGACCGTCGCGAGCGGGTGATGATCAGCGGCGTGCTGCAACTGGCCGAGCGGCCGATTCGCGGGCTGATGACCGTGCGCGCCGATGTCGACACAATTGATCTGGCCGATGACCGCGAGGCGATTCGTACCCGCTTGATGCACTCGTCCTACTCGCGTCTGCCGTTGATTCGCAACGGTGCGGTGGATGAGCCGTTGGGCTTCGTGCACAAGAAGGAACTGCTCAAGGAGTACCTGGCCGGTACCGAGCCGAATCTGGAACATCTGGCGCGCAAGACCATCAACCTGCTCGACAGTTATTCGATCCTCAACGCACTGGAGCAGATGCGCGCTGCGTCGACGCACATTGCTTTCGTGGTTAATGAGTTCGGTGATTTTGTCGGCGTGTTGACCATGACCGACATTCTCGAATCGATTGCCGGTGAGTTGCCGGATGCCAGCGAAATCGAAGGCCCGGATGTCGTCGAGGAGCAGGGCGGGTTTATGGTCAGCGGTGCGCTCAACCTGGCGCGGGTGCGCCAACGCACCGGGTTTGGCGCCAAGCCGACCGAGGACTATCAGACCATGGCCGGGTTGGTGATGAGCCTTCTGGATCGATTGCCGGTGATCGGTGATCGTCTGGAGCTTGAAGGCTGGCACATGACGGTCAAAGCCGTGGAAGAGCGGCGGGTGACGCGGGTGCTATTGGAGCGCGCGCCAGCGTAATCCTGGAGTTCTCTACTCACTGTGCCGGCCTCTTCGCGAGCAGGCTCGCTCCCACACTGGAACGCGTTGCAAATGTGGGAGCGAGCCTGCTCGTGAATGCTTGGGTTCAGGCACCGCAGTATTTACTGATGAAAAGTGTGCGATCCTTCCTGTTCCCACCCAAGTGCGAGAAATATCTGACGGACAACACAGAAACGTCGTTGGAAATCACGTGGTATCGTCAAATGGATCGAAGTTAAGAGCTTCGAGGGTGCTATTTTAGGTGCTGTTAAAAGTACTTCAGGAAGCACCTTAATGGCACACATCGTTCTTTCTCACGTAGTAGCGAGTATTTCCGAATTGAAAAAAAATCCGATGGGCACTGTAGCTGCTGGAGGTGGACGCTCTGTAGCGATTCTCAACCGAAATGAACCAGCGTTTTATTGCGTACCTGCCAAAGAATACGAGGCAATGATGACGCGCCTTGATGATCTGGAGTTGATCGCGCTTTGCAAGGAGCGAGAAAACGACCCCACCATCAAGGTCTCAATAGATGACCTATGAGCTGGAATTTTCTGAAAAGGCCTGGAAAGAGTGGGAGAAGCTGGGCGCAGGTCTACGAGATCAGTTCAAGAAAAAACTAGCGGAGCGGCTGCTTAATCCACATGTACCGGCGGATCGACTCAAAGGCCTCGGTAATGCATACAAAATTAAGCTGCGGAGCGCCGGATATCGGATGGTGTATCGGGTCAAGGATGAAGTATTGGTGGTCGCGGTGATAGCCGTTGGCAAGCGAGCGCGAGGCGAAATCTATACAGAGGCTGCCAAGCGCTGAAATAGATTTCCAAAGGACGTCCGTTGCCTGACACGCTGGATTTATCCCCTGGCACCGAACAGGGATCTCCACCACACCACGATTCGCTCAAGAGTGTTTTTCGCTTCTCTAGTCTCCAGACTCATTAGCGTCAGACTGCCAAGTTGCGCGGCGG
This sequence comes from Pseudomonas sp. P108, assembly GCF_032613195.1. Classification (NCBI taxonomy): domain Bacteria; kingdom Pseudomonadati; phylum Pseudomonadota; class Gammaproteobacteria; order Pseudomonadales; family Pseudomonadaceae; genus Pseudomonas; species Pseudomonas sp. P108. The sequence goes on from NZ_CP126691.1 coordinate 2,971,617, forward strand.
CGACGCCGATTGCTCCATCTGTCTGGAGTTTGACCGTGGCTCCGGTCGTGCCGGCTGGCGCGAGGATCCAGTCGGTTCGCACTTGCCAGTTGGGATCGTCTGTCAGCGCCAACTCAAGTTCGTCGCCAGCAGGATGTAGCGTCAATATCACGCGAGCCGTGGAGGCGGATGCAGTCTTCATTCTGGCGGACAGTGCATATTCTTCGGCTTCAGATTGGAAAATGACGTCCTGACTGATGTATCCGGGTGAAGTGATCTCGCAGTCATCCTTGTTAAATTTCACGTGCTCTGGAAGGCTCACTGACCAGTCTTTTTCGCCTTCGTAAAACTCGCCATTGCTGATCAAATTCGTCATGTCCTATCCTTCTCTGAGACTTTTTGGTTAACGCGGCGTCGGAACCTTCAGCCTGTTCAGCACTGACTCCGCAGACGCGCACGTGCAACAGTGCGCAGAGTACGAAGTGTCTGACGCAGCCAAGACAGATCATGCGTTCGCTTTCGGGGCGCAGTGGGCGCTTTGGTCTTGCCGATGTGCTCGGCAAAATCCCGTGCGAGGGTTTCTTCCGTGCCGATGCCTTTGAGTTTTTTCACCAGCCTGCCGTTCTTGTAGAACAGTACGGTGGGCGTACCGGTGACCAGCGGATGACGGGCAGTTTCGCTGGTATTGAGCATGTAGATATTGGCGCGATGCCGGTACGGCTCGGCCGTCTGGCGAAAAATCGGGCCGGCCCATTCGCAGGCGGGGCAGTGTTCGTTGGCGAAATACAGGATCACTGGGCGCCAGGTTTTCAGGGCTTTGCGGTAGGTGGCCGGCAAGGCTTCGAAAGGGGTTGTCGAGTCCATTGGAAACTCCCTTTTTCGGAATGCAGTGGTGATGCGTTCACGGAGAAAGCAAGCCGTCACGAGATGAAAGCTTGCTTTCAAGAGTATTGGCTCAGAGCAGCCTGGATAGCGTTACATCGCCGAAATAAGAGCCAAGTTCATCAAACGTACCGTCATTGCACTCTACCGTCACCGTGAACTTGAGTGTCGCGAGAGGGGCGTCGAACTCTTGGAACTTGATCGTCCAGCCTTGGTTACCTCCGACGTCAAGTTGAACCGGGTTGCCTGTCGGATGTGGTTGCACAGTGATGCGGCCCGCATAGCCATGCAGTGTTTTCATTCTTGCCGAGATCATGAATTTACCGCCGCCCTCGCTACCCAGGAGAACGTCCTGACTAATGGAGTCAGGAGGCGCGATTATGCAGTGACCAACTACGTAACTGACGTTACTCGGGGTTGTTGCTGTCCAGTGATCGCCTTGATTCGCAAAATCACCATTTTTAATCAGATTGGCCATTTCAAAAGTCCTTATTGAGATTTTAAGTTCGGTTCCTGACCCGTTCGGTCCGGACCAGTAGGCCTATCAATTCACCGGTCAACAACTGTCAACTCTGACAGGTCGAGCGGTAAATCCGATGAGCGGTCACTTGCGATCAAGCCATTTTCCAAGTCCGATTCAATGCTTTATCTGTGCATCAATCGGTCGCGCACACGCCCTTAAATGTGACATTACTTCCCAATCGGTTGCCTTCAGTAGCGAAGGTGAAATTTCTACTGGCAATAGTCGCGCGCAGATCCGCGGGCTAACTTGTTGAACCGATTAATGTTTCCGAAGGCCTGGGTTTTATTGCCAAAGCTATGGCACACTTTCTGCTGTCTATTCCGTAGCAACAAACCGTGTTCCGGTATAGCGGAATAAACACAATTCTGGAGTGCTTGCCATGCATCGCCGTCCTTCGTTGTTCAAAGCATGTGTTTTTGTTCTTGCGGCTTCGTCCGCTGTCATGGGTATGGCCCAGGCAGCCGACAGCAAGCTCGACAGTGTTCTGGCCCGTGGCAAATTGATTGTCGGCACTGGCAGCACCAATGCGCCGTGGCACTTTCAGGGCGCGGACGGCAAGTTGCAGGGTTTTGATATCGACATCGCCAGAATCGTCGCCAAGGGTCTGTTCAACGACCCGAGCAAAGTCGAGTTCGTCGTGCAGTCGTCTGATGCGCGGATTCCCAATCTGCTCACCGACAAGGTCGACATGAGCTGCCAGTTCATCACCGTTACCGCCAGCCGCGCGCAGCAAGTGGCGTTCACGCTGCCGTACTACCGCGAAGGCGTCGGCCTGCTGCTGCCGAACAACAGCAAGTACAAGGAAATCGAAGACCTGCAAGCCGCTGGTGACAGCGTCACCGTGGCGGTGCTGCAGAACGTGTACGCGGAAGAGCTGGTGCATCAGGCCCTGCCGAAAGCCAAGGTCGATCAGTACGACAGCGTCGACCTGATGTACCAAGCCGTGAACTCCGGTCGTGCCGATGCTGCCGCCACCGACCAGTCTTCGGTCAAATACCTGATGGTGCAGAACCCTGGCCGCTATCGCAGCCCAACCTACGCGTGGAGCCCGCAAACCTACGCGTGTGCGGTTAAACGCGGCGATCAGGACTGGCTGAACTTCGTCAACACCGCATTGCATGAAGCCATGACCGGCGTTGAATTCCCGACCTACGCCGCCTCGTTCAAGCAATGGTTTGGTGTAGACCTGCCGTCGCCTGCGATCGGTTTCCCTGTCGAATTCAAATGATCCCGTGAGAGCGGGGCGGTTCACGTCGCCCCGCTCAAGGTACTGCTGACCATGAACTATCAGTTGAACTTTGCCGCCGTGTGGCGCGATTTCGACACCTTGCTGGCGGGGCTCGGTCTGGGTCTTGAACTGGCGCTGGTGTCGATCGCCATCGGCTGCGTGATCGGCCTGCTGATGGCGTTTGCCTTGCTTTCCAGGCATCGCGCCTTGCGGGTGCTGGCCTCGGTGTATGTCACGGTGGTGCGTAACACGCCGATTCTGGTGTTGATTCTGTTGATCTACTTTGCCTTGCCGAGTCTCGGCATTCGGCTGGACAAGATTCCGTCGTTCATCATCACCCTGTCGCTGTATGCCGGGGCATACCTGACCGAAGTGTTCCGTGGTGGTTTGCTGAGTATCCCCAAAGGTCAGCGCGAAGCCGGGCTGGCGATCGGTCTCGGCGAGTGGCAGGTCAAGGCCTACGTCACCGTGCCGGTGATGTTGCGCAACGTCTTGCCGGCGCTGTCGAACAACTTCATCTCGCTGTTCAAGGACACCTCGCTGGCCGCCGCAATTGCAGTCCCGGAGCTGACCTATTACGCGCGCAAGATCAACGTCGAAAGCTACCGGGTGATCGAAACCTGGCTGGTGACCACGGCGTTGTATGTCGCGGCCTGTTACCTCATTGCCATGCTGCTGCGTTACCTCGAGCAGCGTCTGGCAATCCGCCGATAGGAGGCTGCGATGTACGAATCTCCCAGTTGGTTACATGAATTGTGGATTGCGCGTGAGCCGCTGTGGCAGGGCTTTTTGACCAGTGTGCAAGTGTCGGCGCTGGCGATTCTGCTCGGCACTGTGCTCGGCGTGGTCACCGGTCTGGTGCTGACCTACGGCAAATTCTGGATGCGCGCGCCGTTTCGTTTTTACGTCGACCTGATTCGCGGCACACCGGTATTTGTGCTGGTACTGGCCTGCTTCTATATGGCACCGGCGCTGGGCTGGCAGATCAGCGCGTTCCAGGCCGGCGCCTTGGGTCTGACCTTGTTTTGCGGTTCTCATGTGGCTGAGATTGTCCGTGGTGCGCTGCAAGCCTTGCCGCGCGGGCAGATGGAAGCGAGCCAGGCCATCGGCCTGACGTTCTATCAATCCCTTGGCTACGTATTGTTGCCTCAGGCGCTGCGGCAGATCCTGCCGACCTGGGTCAACTCGTCCACTGAAATCGTCAAGGCCTCGACCTTGCTGTCGGTGATCGGCGTCGCCGAATTGCTCCTCAGTACCCAACAGATCATCGCCCGGAACTTCATGACTCTGGAGTTCTACCTGTTCGCCGGTTTTCTGTTCTTCGTCATCAACTACGGCATCGAATTACTCGGCCGGCACATTGAAAAGCGGGTGGTCTTGCCATGACTCAAGCTCAAGTTTCCCCACAGCCTCAGGCGTTGCTGGACATCCGTGGCCTGCACAAACAGTACGGCGCGGTCGAAGTGCTCAAGGGTGTCGATCTGAGCATGCAGCGCGGCAACGTGGTCACGCTGATCGGCTCCAGCGGTTCGGGCAAGACCACGCTGCTGCGTTGCGTGAACATGCTCGAGGAATTCCAGGGCGGGCAGATCCTGCTCGACGGTGAATCCATCGGCTATGACGAGGTCAACGGCAAGCGTGTCCGGCATGCAGAAAAAGTCATCGCCCGCCATCGTGCGATGACCGGCATGGCGTTCCAGCAATTCAACCTGTTCCCGCACCTGACCGCGTTGCAGAACGTCACCCTGGGTTTGCTCAAGGTGAAGAAAATGCACAAGGACGAAGCCGTCGTCCTCGCGGAAAAATGGCTGGAGCGCGTCGGCTTGCTGGAGCGGCGCAATCACTTTCCCGGCCAGTTGTCCGGCGGTCAGCAACAGCGCGTGGCGATTGCCCGGGCGATTGCGATGAACCCGAGTTTGATGCTGTTCGATGAGGTCACCTCGGCCCTCGATCCGGAACTGGTCGGCGAAGTGCTCAACGTGATCAAGGGCTTGGCCGAAGACGGCATGACCATGTTGCTGGTGACCCACGAGATGCGTTTCGCCTTCGAGGTCTCGGACAAAATCGTTTTCATGAATCAGGGGCGGATCGAAGAGCAGGGGCCTCCCAAGGATCTGTTCGAGCGCCCGCAATCGCCGCGTCTGGCGGAATTTCTCAAAAGCACGCGGTTCTGACTTTTCACATTTTCAATCAGGAGAAACACCCATGAGCATTACGCGTTACGGCACCGGCAGCACCGCCGCTGGCGGTCAGCCACGGCCATTCGCTCGCGCCGTTGAAGCGGATGGCTGGCTGCACGTTTCCGGCCAGGTACCGGCGGTGGATGGCGAGATCATTGTCGGCGGCATCGTCGAGCAGACCCACCAGACCATGAAGAACCTGATCGCGATTCTCGAAGAAGCCGGTTATGGCCTGGAAGACGTGGTGCGCGCTGGCGTGTGGCTGGACGATCCGCGGGACTTCAGCAGTTTCAACAAGGTTTTTGGCGAGTACTTCAAGCCTGAGCACGCACCGGCCCGCGCCTGTGTGCAGGCGAGCATGATGGTTGATTGCAAGGTCGAGATCGACTGCATTGCGTACAAGAAACCCTGACCAATACGCGGATCGTTCCCACGCTCTGCGTGGGAATGCCTCTCGGAACGCTCCGCGTTCCAAGGGACGCAGAGCGTCCCGGGCTGCATTCCCACGCGGAGCATGGGAACGATCATTAGCGGTAAACTCCCGGCGACTTTGAATGGGAACCACTGAAATGACCGAAGACACCATCAAGCGCCGGGCCCGCGGTCTGGACCGGGCGTTCGATATCCTCGATTTCCTCAAGGAAGTCGGCCAGCCGCTGCGTCCGAACGACATCGCCAACGGCATCGGCAGCCCGAAATCCACCGTCTACGAACTGGTCGCTTCGTTACTCGAACGACGGATTCTGGAGCCGGTGGGCAAGGACGGTCACGTCTATCTCGGCCGGCAGTTGTACTTCCTCGGTCAGGCGCATTTGCGTCATTTCGACCTCAGTCGCGAAGCCGATCACGCCTTGCAGGAGATCGTCAGCCAGACCCGTGAAACCGCGCAGATGTGCCTGCTCAACGGGCGCAAATACACGGTGGCGTTGATGAAGGAGGGCGAGCGGCATTTCCGTATTTCCTCCGACATCGGTGAAAACGCGCCGATCCCGTGGACGGCTTCCGGGCGCGTGCTGCTCGCACACCTGAGCGATCAGCAGATCATCGACCTCATCGACGAGGACGATTACATCCTGCCCGACGGCGAACGTTTGCCATTGGAGCGTTTTCTCGCCGAAATCCGTCAGGCCGGCATCGATGGATTTTTCTCCTTCGACAGCGTTGCCGACACCTTTACCCATTGCTTCGCCGCACCGGTCAAAGACTCTCAAGGCGTAGCGATTTGCACGTTGTGCATCGTCGCCCCACGGGCCGATGCGAAGAACAATTACAACGACTATCGCCGGGTGCTGATCGAGAGTGCCAACAGCCTCGCCCGGCGTATCAACGAATAACCGCGGCTGCCTGCGGCCGTGAAAAAAGTGAGGAGTTCGACCATGACGACTGCCATCAATACTGCTGTGGAAAAGGGCGACGCGGCCATTGGCGCGCACCTGACGCGTGACGTCAGCCTGCCGGCGCTGGTGCTGCACCGCGAAGCGCTGGAGCACAACATCCGCTGGATGCAGAAGTTTGTCAGCGACAGCGGCGCGGAACTCGCGCCCCACGGCAAAACCAGCATGACCCCGGCACTGTTCAAGCGTCAGCTCGACGCCGGCGCGTGGGGCATCACCCTCGCCAGCGCGACCCAGACCCAGGCTGCTTACGCCCATGGCGTGCGCCGCGTGCTGATGGCCAACCAATTGGTCGGCACGCCGAACATGGCATTGATCGCCGATCTGCTCGCCGATCCGTCGTTCGATTTCTATTGCATGGTCGATCACCCGGACAACGTTGCCGATCTCGGCGCCTACTTCGCCTCGCGTGGAGTGAAGCTCAACGTGATGATCGAATACGGCGTGGTTGGCGGACGTTGCGGTTGCCGTAGCGAGCAGGAAGTGATTGAACTGGCCAAGGCGATCAACGCGCAACCGGCGCTGGCCCTGACCGGCATTGAAGGTTACGAAGGGGTGATTCACGGCGATCACGCGGTCAGCGGGATTCGTGAGTTTGCTGCATCCCTGGTGCGTCTGGCGGTGCAGTTGCAGGACAGCGGCGCGTTCGCCATCGCCAAACCGATCATCACCGCCTCGGGTTCGGCATGGTACGACCTGATTGCCGAATCGTTCGAAACGCAGAACGCGGCGGGGCGTTTCCTCAGCGTGTTGCGCCCGGGCAGTTACGTGGCGCACGACCATGGCATCTACAAAGAGGCGCAGTGCTGCGTGCTCGACCGCCGCAGTGATCTTCACGAAGGTTTGCGTCCGGCGCTGGAAGTCTGGGCCCACGTGCAGTCGCTGCCGGAGCCGGGTTTTGCGGTGATCGCACTGGGCAAACGAGATGTCGCGTTCGATGCCGGTTTGCCGGTGCCGTTGCTGCGTTACCAGGCGGGTGTGGTGCCGGCGCTGGGCGAGGATGTCGGTGCGTGCAAGGTCACGGCGGTGATGGATCAGCACGCGTTCATGACGGTAGCGCCGGGCGTTGAGTTGCGCGTGGGTGACATCATTTCTTTTGGTACGTCGCATCCGTGCCTGACGTTCGACAAGTGGCGTGTGGGGTTGTTGGTGGATGAAGAGTTGTCGGTGATCGAGAGCATGGAGACTTGTTTCTAAGACTCGATACCGAGTCGCGGCCATTCGCGAGCAGGCTCGCTCCCACACTTGGAATGCATTCCCCTGTGGGAGCGAGCCTGCTCGCGAAGGCGCCAGTCCAGACACCATCGATCAACAGAGACAGCACAAGATGAACACCCTCAGCCCTCTGGGCCCGAACACCCCGCGTATCGCCCTGATCGGCGAATGCATGATCGAACTGCAGCAACGCGCCGACGGCAGCCTGCAGCAAAGCTTCGGTGGCGACACCCTGAACACCGCGGTGTATCTGTCGCGTGCGATGGGCGACAAGGCCCGGGTCGATTACGTCACCGCGCTGGGCGATGACAGCTTCAGCGATGCCATGTGCCGGATATGGACCAGCGAAGGCATTGGTCTGGATCTGGTGCAGCGTCTGCCGGGACGCTTGCCGGGCCTGTATTGCATCCAGACCGATGCCAGCGGCGAGCGACGTTTTCTCTACTGGCGCAATGAAGCGGCGGTTCGCGACTGTTTCACCACCCCGGCAGCCGAGCCGATTCTGGCGGCGCTGCCGGATTACGATGTGTTGTATTTCAGCGGTATCACCTTGGCCGTCCTCGGTGCATCGGGCCGGGAAAAACTGATCCAGACGCTGATCGAAGCGCGCCAGCGTGATGCGCGGATTGTCTTCGACAACAACTATCGGCCACGCCTGTGGGCCTCGGTAGAAGACGCGCGCGCGGCCTATCGCAGCGTATTGCCCTACGTTGATCTGGCGTTATTGACGGTAGATGACGAACAGGCGCTGTTCGGCTTCGCCGATGGCGACGCGGTGTTTGCCGCTTACGCGCAATTCGGCACGCCGGAAGTGGTGCTCAAGCGTGGCGCCGAGGCGTGCCTGATTCGTTGTGATGGCGAGGCTTTTGAGGTGCCGGCGCAGAAGGTCGAGAAGGTGGTGGACACCACGGCGGCGGGGGATTCGTTCAGTGCGGCGTATCTGGCCAGTCGATTGCTGGGCGCAAGTCCGGCGGAGGCTGCCGAGGCCGGGCACTTGCTGGCCAGCCAGGTGATTCAGGTGCCGGGGGCATTGATTCCGAAACAGGCTTGAATGGCCGCTTGCTGCGCAATCGATCGCGAGCAGGCTCGCTCCCACAGGGGAATGCATTCCAAATGTGGGAGCGAGCCTGCTCGCGAAAGGGCCCTGAAGCCAACCCGTCAATCGCGGTAAAACACCTGCACCAGGTGATACCCGAACTTGCTCTTGATCGGCCCATGCACGGTCCGCAGTGGCTTTTTGAAGATCACCGCATCAATCGCCCCAACCATCTGCCCCGGCCGCACTTCACCCAGATCGCCGCCGCGCTTGCCGGACGGGCAGGTGGAAAATTTCTTCGCCAGCACATCAAACGCTTCACCCTTGGCGATGCGTTGTTTGAGCTGTTCGGCCTCTTCGGCGGTTTTCACCAGAATGTGGCGGGCTTGGGCTTTCATCGTGCGGTACCTGATAACGGGGTGACGGCGGGGCGCGGATTATGCCTCAAGTCACGGGGTTTGGCTGAGCATCGTGCGGATCTTGCTGGCCAGCAGCTCAATGGCAAACGGTTTGGCGACCATGTCCATGCCGTCCTCGAGGAAACCCTGGCGCTCGGCAGCTTTCTGCGCGTAACCGGTCATGAACAGCACCTTGAGGCCCGGCCGATGCTGACGGGCGATTTCCGCCAGTTGCCGGCCATTCATGCCGGGCAGGCCTACGTCGGTGACCAGCAGATCCACGCGCAGATCGGACTCAAGCAGCGGCAGGGCGGTCTTGGCATCTTCGGCTTCGTGGGCTTGATAACCCAACTCCCGGAGCAGATCGAGCACCAGCATGCGCACGGCCGGGTCATCTTCGACGACCACCACGGTTTCGCCGGTCGCCGTCGTCGGCGCTTGCTCAAGCGGCACGATCGCTGGCCGTTCCGGCTCGATGCCGTACAGACGCGGCAAGTACAACCGCACACAGGTGCCCTGGCCCGGCAAGCTGTCGAGGCTGACATGCCCGCCCGACTGCTGGGCAAAACCATAAATCATCGACAGGCCCAGCCCGGTGCCCTGGCCAATGGGTTTGGTGGTGAAGAATGGATCAAAAGCCTTGGAACGCACCGAGGGCGTCATCCCGGTGCCGTTGTCGCTGACTGCCAGCATCAGGTAATCGCCGGCCTTGACCGGTTCCAGCGTGGTGATGTCACTGCCATCGAGATACACGTTGGCGGTTTCAATCACCAGTTCGCCGCCATCAGGCATCGCATCCCGGGCATTGATGACCAGGTTGAGCAGGGCGTTTTCCAGTTGGCTGACGTCGGTGCTGACCGGCCATACATTCTCGGCCAGATGCAGTGTGAGTTCGATCGGATCGCCCTTGGTCCGGCGGATCAGGTCTTCCAGAGAATGCACCAGCTCATTGACGTTCAGGGTTTTGCGATCCAGCGACTGTCGCCGCGAAAACGCCAGCAACCTGTGGGTCAGTGCTGCCGCACGATTTGCCGAGGACACCGCCGCTTCGGTAAATCGACCAATTTCGTCGGCCCGGCCGTTGGCAATGTAGCGCTGCATCAAATCGAGACTGCCGATGATCCCGGTGAGCATGTTGTTGAAGTCGTGGGCGATACCGCCGGTGAGCTGACCGACAGCCTCCATCTTCTGCGCATGTCGCAAGGCATCTTCGGCACGCTCGCGTTCGAACATCTCGTTCTGCAAACGCTGGTTGGCCTGCGCCAGTTGTTCGGTGCGAGCGCTGACCCGTTCTTCAAGGGTTTCGTTGAGATTGCGCAAGGCTTCTTCGGTTTTCTTGCGCTCGGTCTCGTCGATCACAAAGATGTAGAAACCATTCACCGCGCCGTCCGCACCGTAACGTGGAAGGTAATTCATCAGCGCGTGGCGACTGCTGCCATCACGGTGCGGGGTGTACAGGCTGAACGAACACGGTCTGCCGGCCAGGGCTTCGGCAATGTAAGGCAGACGCAGGAAATAGGCCTCTTCACCGATGACTTCACGAATCGTGCGGCCGTAGAGCTCCTGTGGCGTGAGTCCGTACCAGTCCAGATAGGCCGCGTTGTTCAGGCGAAAGCGCTCTTCACAGTCGACATAGCTGATCAGGATCGGCATGGCGTTGATGATCAGTTGCAGTTCGGTCTGGCTCTGGCGTAACGCCTGTTCGGTGTGTTTGCGCTCGGTCAGGTCCAGCGCCGCGCCGAGGAAGCGCATGGGCCGGCCATGATGATCCTTGTAGCAGCGCCCGCGAGCGAACACCCAGCGGACCTCGCCGTCAGCCTGCAACAAGCGGTATTCCTCAGCGTATTCGGTGCCGTGGGTGATGCAGTGTTTGATGCTGCGCGCGATCATCGCGCGGTCTTCGGGGTGCACGCCCTGCAAGTAATCGCTGATCGGCAATTGACCGGACAGGGCGGGGTCGACGCCATGCAGTTGGGCGAAATGCGCATCGGCGATAAAGCGATCTTCGCCGATATCCCAATCCCAGGTGCCAACGGCATCGGTCGCGGCCAGGGCCAGTTGCAGGCGTTCCTCGGTTTCGCGTTGAGCCTTGAGGCTTTCTTCGGAGCGTCGCTGCAGTTCCAGAGCGATGCGTCGGCGTTCGTTGGTTTCGATGGCAGTCACCAGAATTCCGGCGACTTGCGCGGTTTCATCACGGATCGGACTGTAAGTCAGATCCAGCCAGAAGTCGGACTCTTTGCCGTCACGTTGCAGGGTGAAGCGTCTTTCGCTGTAGGTGCGCACCTGGCCTTGCAGGACTGCTCTGTAAATGGGGTCGGTAAACTCTTGAAGTTCGGGCCAGATCTGGTGCGCAGGTTGTCCGAAAGCGTGCGGATGCTTGTGCCCGGCGAGCAGGGCGAAACCGTTGTTGTAGATCTGCGTGAGCTGCGGGCCCCACAACAACAGCATCGGCATGGGCGAGTGAATCACGATGTCCACCGCCGTGCGCAGGCTCTGCGGCCAGTTGCCGGCAGCACCCAGCGGGCCACGGCTCCAGTCGGTGCGGGCGATCAATGCCTGCGCGTCGTCGGTGTTCGGTACAGCATTCATTACATCAGTCCTGAGCGTGGTTCGGTGAGGCGACGTCTATCATTGTTGCAGTTGAGCTGCGCCAGGCGCAGGCCATTTTCTGTTCATTGAATGCTTCGCGGGTGTTTTTTGCCATGGAAATCGATGCACTGTTGTCAGTTTTGTCCAATAAAAACGGTTCGGATCTGTTCCTGTCCACGGGCGCACCGCCCAGTGCGCGGGTCGACGGCGTGCTCACGGCGTTGAGCGAGCAGCCTTTCAAGATCGGTGAAACCGCCGCCATCGCCGCCTCCCTGATGGACGCCGAGCAACGACGGGAGTTCGACCGGGATCTGGAAATGAACCTGGCGATTTCGCGAACGGGCATCGGCCGCTTTCGCGTGAACATCTTCAAACAGCGCAACGATGTATCGATCGTTATCCGCAACGTCAAACTCGACATCCCGCGCTTCGCTGACCTGAAACTGCCGCCGGTACTGCTCGACACCGTCATGCTCAAGCAAGGGTTGATCCTGTTTGTCGGCGCCACCGATTCGGGTAAGTCGACTTCGCTGGCGGCATTGATCGACCACCGCAACCGCCACAGCACCGGGCACATCATCACCATCGAGGATCCGATCGAGTACATCCATCGGCACCAGCGTTCAATCATCAATCAACGTGAAGTCGGGGTCGATACGCGCAGTTTTCATGCGGCGTTGAAGAACACTTTGCGCCAGGCGCCGGATGTAGTGCTGATCGGTGAAATCCGTGATCGCGAAACCATGGAACATGCATTGGCGTTTGCCGATACCGGACATCTGGTGCTATCGACGTTGCATGCCACTAACGCCAATCAGGCGCTGGATCGAATTATCAATATGTTCCCGGAAGAGCGGCGACCGCAGTTATTGCAGACGCTGGGCAATAACCTGAAAGCATTTATCTCGCAACGATTGGTGCGCACTGTCGATGGCCAACGACGGGCTGCTGTCGAGGTGCTGTTGGGCACGCCAACCATCGCTGATCTGATCCGACGCGGTCAGTTCGATGAACTCAAACCGATCATGGAGAAATCCACCGAACTGGGTATGCAGACATTTGATGCAGCGTTGTTTTCGTTGGTTGCCGAAGGTGCAATCAGTGCGCAGGAGGCTTTGAAAAATGCAGACTCGATCAATAATCTTAAATTACGAATCAAACTGGCTGGAGATGAAAGTAGTAATAATGGTTCGCCGTCAGGGGAGTGGGGACTAATGGATTGATGTTTAATTGATTGCTTTGAATATCCGTCAGGAAATAGCGCCTCATATTTTTGAAGTGGAAGGGGTGTGTCAAAAACAGTAGAACGTCATCGAGCTGAAGTTGTCGGCTGGTTAACTTGATGAGGTTCTAAGTATGAATGATAAAACCAGAGGTAAAACATTCTGGTCTTCGGCTGTCGCTCTTTCCGAGTGGAAATACAGGGCTGAAGCAGATGCAGTAGAGCGCCAATTGGTCCTGGCTCAACTGGAACAAGCGTTAAGCCAATACACGGATGATCAAAAGATCAATTGGTATACACACGAAGTGGCGTTGCAGGCGGGATCTTCGTTGTATGAAATTTATAATCCCGGCAGGCTTATGCTCAGCGAACTGCTTGAGACCGGTCCGGTCGTCGGTGCACTTGCCCGGGAAGGTGCGCGCGACCATGACGGACTTGTACGAGTTACACCTGACGGCAAGATGGAAGTCCGAGCAGACAGGGGGTGGGTGGATCTGGTAGCAGCGCGTCACTTTGAAAAAAGTGTTCCGATACAATCTGCATTGACGTTGATTTCGGATATAGCAGCGGTCGTCGGCGGCTACGTTTGGCCTGATATCGATTTGACGCTCGATCAATGGTTTCGATTCCATGACATAAGTTTGCCCGAGAACAACGTGAAGGTCAGAGAACTGATCGCCTTGTTCAAGTTTGATCCGCAAGTGAAAGAGCCTTCAAACTATTGGGAGCACTTTCAAACAGAGGACCAGACATCGATTGCATTGTCCGGGGAGCAGTTTTTCGCCATTCGTAATGCGACTGCCAAGTTGATGAGTGGGAAAAAACTCCTGACAGCCCTCTACAATGTTACCGGGCGCGCCGCTGTCACCCATGAAAGTGCGGCTCAATTGGTTGTCGAATTCGTCAATCATCCAGTTACCCGGAATCTCGCAAAAGAGTATCTGAAAGAGCTGGGTTGGTTTGGCGTAAACAAGGGGCAGGAAGTCGCTGATGACATCCTCGGCCAATTGCTGATGACGGCAATATTGCTTGATCTGGATCCGTCAGTTGGTCATGACATACAGCGCAATCACGTCGCTGGATTTGATCTGTATGCGCCGAAAAATGTTGACCGTCACCCGTCGGTCATACGAGAGGAACTGACGACTGTTCTGCGAACCAGAAAATGGGTTGATAGTGGTTTGGAACCGCTGGTAGCTCACCTGCTGTTGGCACGTAATGCCCCAGAGTTTCTGGCCAGGGAGATTCCATCGTCGATCACCCTCGGCTCGATTGGCTGGATCAATTTTTGTCGTGCCGTCATGCTCGTCGAGACTGTAAAAACCGGTGCGACGCGAGTCATGACGTATGCCCAGATAATGGCTTATGGCGAACTGCAACCGGTCAGTGAGTCGCAGAAGCACAAGCGTGACCTGGCCATGATCGACCCTATCGTCGATTGGGCGCTGATCAACCAGATTGTGACAACGGCGGAACTCGAGCAGGCCGAAGAAACCAGCACCCGGCGTGCAATTGACGCATTCGAGCAACACTCGGAAAAGTTCGCTCAAATCGCCAAGGTATTTTCGACACCGTTACCCGACAGAGCGAAGATTGCCCGTGCGGCTTTGAAAATTGCCGCACCGGGTTGTGACACCCTGGACGCAAAAGCACTGTCCGAGCGAGGCGGGCAGCAGGTCATGTCCATGGTCGACCTGCATCAATCGGGCGACTTGGTCACTGGTCAGTGGGACAGGCGTACGGTGCGTCTGGTTACTAACGGTGTCCCCAAGCCGGCCATCAACTACAACCCGTCCGGTGTCAGCCTCTACAAACGTTATCCGGGTTTATTGAAACTTGCATCCTGTGACGAGGAGATGGATCGGCAGTTGGCCGTGCATTTCAATGATTTGAACAGCGCCATGTTATCTACCGTGAAACTGGCTTTGGCGCAGATGCCAGAGGCGGATCTGCGCGTCTTCATGAATGCCGATATTCACTTCCTCACGGTACGCGAGTCCGCCGTTTATTATAAATCGCGTCGGGCGAGCGGCCCCCTGACTGTCAAAGTGACACAAGAAACACGACAAAGCAGAGATGCCGCCACAGGACGTTTTGGCATCGTGATGTATGCGTCTTGCGAGAATGCTGACCTCTGCTATGAACTGTTTACGTCGCGCGCAGAAACTCGAAAAAATGACGCCTTGGCTGCTTTCATCAAACGAGAGCAGAAACTGCAACAACGCTCGAGAATGAGTGCGAGCGGGGATGTAACGTTTCCACTGAGTATTACCGCGACGCAAAGCCTCCCGCTCGACGTAAAGCGCTATACCCATGCCACTGCCGAAGACTCTTCGATTACCAGCAGCATGGCCATCATCGATAATTTTGGCATGCTGAAAGGATCGCAGACACCTTCGACGCCACCATCCGGGTTCTATCGGAAATTCAACGATCCGAATATCGAACGTATCGCCGAGTTTCTCGTCAAGAATCGACCCTACCTGAATAAAAATGAGCTGAGAGAAATAGTCCGAATACCGACCCCGCTCGAGCTCTCCAGGGAAGAGGGTGATCGACTGCTGACGTATTTCATCGACTTGCTGGTGCCTTTCAAAAAATGCATCGAGGATATTGCCTCGGGTGAACATGACAAGGTGGTGGATGGGATCTACGGATGTTTGATGGACGGTATCGGTCTGGTCGGAACGGTGGCGGGAGCCAGTTCCAAAGTGTTGAGCATTTCGGCCAAGGCTATTTCAACGACATCCAAAGCTGCGCGGTTTACCCGGTTGGCATTCACCTCGGCCATTGGCCTTTTCAATCCGCTGGATGGTGTGCCGTCTGGCATCCAGGCGGGCGCTAAACTGGTGCGCAAGGGCTTGTTGCGCTTTAACAAAAACAGCCATGAACTCGTCGCTATAGCGAACAGCCAGTTGCACAGACTCAGTGGCCGCCGGCAATCCTATGATCTGATCAGTGCTTCCGAGAGTGCACATCGGGGAGTGGGGCACTGGCAACCACGTGGCAGCACCGGCAACCTCGTTACGGTTCTGGCCGCACGCAGTGGCAACAAATGGTATGCCTTGAACCGTCGTGGCAATCTGTGGGGGAAACCACTGACAGGCTTCACCTATCAAGCGCCTCTACAGTTGCCGTACTCACTCAAGACACTGCCGGCAAGTTACACGCGCAACTTCATCGAAAAAAGCCTGCCCCGTGCTCGGGCGAAGATCGACAACGCCATCGAAGCCATCAGCCGACATGAATTCAAGCGAGATGGCGATCTGCTAATGAAGGCACTGTTCGGTAACACCTCGCAGACGGCTACTAATCGGCTGGTTAATTATTTGCGGTTGATTCGCTTTGACTTTGCTGGTTTCTCGATGAGCAATACGCTGCTCAATGCGTTCAAGCATAACGAGACAATCGCCTCTTTTGACGTGAACAACTACAAGCGCTGGAAAAGCGCTAGCTCCAGCGACGCGGCTGATATCGCGTTTGTCGAGATTTACACTCAAAACCTGAACAAGCATTTCGTCAATCTAGGCTTCAACCATGATGTGGTGGCAGACGACCTGATTCATGAACTGTTCCACGGTAGTGCGCAGACCGCGGATGTTGGCTACGCCACCGATACCGAGCATCAAAGCAACACCGGGCAGCGGCTGGATGTGGCGCAACTGCTGAATCTTGCGTCCGGCAACCTGGCTGTGGCGGACTCGATCGCGAGTTACCATGCGGTGTCCGAAGCTTTTGAAAATGCTGACTCTCTAGCAGTTGCCACCTCGTTACTGAGTCAAATGGCTACGGACAAAGCTACATTCGACCACAACATGACGATCATCCGCGATGCACTCGACCGTAGTGGCGGTAGAGCGATTGTTCAGCCGGTTGTCATTACGCTGAACAAACCCCTCTGACGACCAGCGCTGCCAGCAACGTTTATTGTCAGAGCGTCAGCGCGCGATTCAAGTATCAAGCTCCGGCCGATCCCGAAACTGCTCCAGCGCTTCGGGATTGGCCAGCGCATCGGTGTTTTTCACCGGTCGGCCGTGCACCACTTCCCGCACGGCCAACTCCACAACCTTGCCACTGATGGTGCGCGGAATGTCCGTCACCGCAACGATCTTCGCCGGTACATGCCTTGGAGTGGTATTGGCGCGGATCACCTGCCGGATTCGTTGTTCCAGCGCCTCTTCGAGTGTCAGCCCTTCACGCAACCTGACAAACAGCACAACCCGCACATCGTCCTGCCACTGCTGACCGATGGCGACGCTGTCCAGCACTTCAGCGACTTTCTCGACCTGACGATAAATCTCCGCGGTGCCTATGCGCACGCCGCCGGGATTGAGCACGGCGTCCGAGCGCCCATGGATCAGCATCCCGCCATAAGGCCGTTGTTCAGCGTAATCGCCCTGTGCCCAGACACCGGGAAACAGGCTGAAATACGATTGGCGCAGTTTTGCGCCGTCCGGGTCATTCCACAGACCGATCGGCATCGCCGGGAAGTGCCGGGTGCAGACCAGTTCGCCTTTTTCGCCCACGACCGGCTGGCCGGCGTCATTCCAGACTTCAACCGCCATGCCCAGGCTTTTGCCCATGTTCTCGCCGCGACGCACGGGCGACAGCGGGTTGCCATTGACGAAGCACGAAACGATGTCGGTGCCGCCAGACATCGAAGCCAGACACACATCAGGTTTGAAGTCGCGATAGACGAAGTCATAGCTTTGCGGCGACAGCGCCGAGCCGGTGCACAGCAGCGTTTTCAGGCTTCCCAGATCATGGATTTCGCGGGGTTTGGTGCCGCTGCTTTCCAGGGTGGCGAGGAACTTGGGGCTGGTGCCGAACACGCTGATGCGTTCATCGTCGATCAAGTCGAGCAAACGCTGGTTATCCGGGTAAAACGGCGAACCGTCATACAGCACCACGGCGCTGCCGACCGCGAGCGCGGAGACCAGCCAGTTCCACATCATCCAGCCGCACGTCGTGTAGTAAAACAGTCGATCGCCAGGACCCAGATCGCAATGCAGGCCGTGTTCCTTGACGTGTTGCAGGAGCACGCCACCGGTGCTGTGAATGATGCATTTCGGCATGCCAGTGGTGCCGCTGGAATACAACACGTACAGCGGATGATTGAACGGCACCGCGACAAAATCCGCTTCGCCGCCCGCTTGATAGAAGTCATCCCACAAGGTCACTTCGGCGCGAGTCCGGTAAGTCTCGATGCGGGCGTGCGGGTGAGCGTAAGGCACGATGATCAACTGCCTTAGCGTTGGCAGTTGTTCGAGTATTTCGTTGATTTTGTCGCTCTGGTCGATCGCCTTGCCGGCATAGCGATAACCGGCGCAGGTGATCAGTACCTTCGGTTCGATCTGGCCGAAGCGGTCGATTACGCCGTGGGTGCCGAAGTCCGGCGAAGAGCACGACCAGATCGCGCCAAGGCTGGTGGTGGCGAGCATTGCGACCAAGGTCTGCCAGGTATTGGGCATGCAGGCTGCGACGCGATCGCCGAGGCCAACCCCGGCGGCCTGCAAGCTCGCCTGAAACCCGGCGACATGCTCGGCCAGTTCAGCCCAGGACAATTGCTCACGCTGGCCATTTTCCGCCACGCTGACCACGGCCACAGAATCGTCGCGACGACGCAGCAAATGTTCGGCGAAGTTCAGCGTAGCGCCGGGAAACCACTCGGCATCCGGCATTTGCGCGCCTTCACGCAGCACGGCATCCGGTTGTGTGTGGAAGCGGATATCGAAGAAATCGACGATCGCCTGCCAGAACTCGGCGCGCTGCTCGACGCTCCATTGGTGCAGGGCCGGGTAGTCGTCGAGTTTCAGGTTGTGGCGTTGATTGGCCGCACGACGGAAAGTGTCCATGCGCGACTTGGCGATACGGTTGGCATCGGGTTGCCAGAGGATGTCGGACATTGGTTGCCTCTTGTTATCGGATTACAAAAATTCCCTTGTAGGCCTTCGCCTGCTCGCGATAGCGGTGTGTCAGTTAACTGTTACGGGTCTGACACACCGCTATCGCGAGCAGGCGAAGGCCTACAGGGACGCAGCATTACTGCGCCAACCACCCACCATCAATATTCCACGCCGCTCCACGCACTTGGCTACCCGCCTCGCTGCACAGGAACAGCACCAGTTCGCCCAGATGCTGCGGTGTCACGAACTCGAGTGACGGCTGCTTCTCGGCCAGCAGATCATGCTGCGCCTGCTGCGGATCGACACCTTTGGCCGCACGGTCGTCGATCTGCTTCTGCACCAGCGGCGTCAGCACCCAGCCCGGACAAATCGCGTTGCAGGTGACGTTGCTGGTCGCGGTTTCCAGGCCGACTACTTTGGTCAAACCGATCACGCCATGCTTGGCGGCGACGTAAGCGGCTTTGCCGGTCGAGCCCACCTGACCATGCACGGAGGCGATATTGATGATTCGTCCCCAGCCTTTGGTGCGCATCCCCGGCAGGCTCAGGCGCGTGCTGTGAAACACCGAAGACAGGTTGATGGCAATGATCGAATCCCAGCGCTCGATCGGGAATTCCTCGACAGCGGCGACATGCTGGATGCCGGCGTTGTTGACCAGAATGTCGACACCGCCGAACTCGCGTTCGGCGTAAGTGATCATCTCGGCGATCTGCGCCGGGTCACTGACATCCGCCGGATGATGGCCAACCTTGCCGCCAAACCGGGCGACTTCAGCGATGACTTTCGACGCATCGCCGAAACCGTTGAGAATCAGGTTCGCGCCTGCCTTGGCCAGGCTCAGTGCGATGCCCAGACCGATGCCGCTGGTGGAGCCGGTAACCAATGCGGTCTTGCCGGAAAGAGTGGTCATGAATACCTCACACAAGGCCAGTGGCGTAGAAAGTGCCGATCACTACGAAAACCGCCAGGGTCTTGATCAGCGTAATACAGAAAATGTCTTTATAGGCTTCGCGGTGGGTCAGACCCGTCACCGCAAGCAAGGTGATGACCGCGCCGTTGTGCGGCAGGGTGTCCATACCGCCGCTGGCCATCGCGGCGACGCGGTGCAGCACTTCCAGCGGAATGTTCGCGGCATGAGCGGCGGCAATGAACTGCTCGGACATCGCCGCCAGCGCAATGCTCATGCCGCCCGACGCCGAGCCGGTGATACCGGCCAGCAGCGTCACGGTGATGGCTTCGTTGACCAGCGGATTGGGGATCTGCTTGAGCCAGTCAGCCAGTACCAGAAAGCCCGGCAGCGAAGCGATCACTGCGCCGAAGCCGTATTCCGACGCGGTGTTCATTGCCGCCAGCAACGCACCGCTGACCGCGCTTTTGCTGCCCTCGGCGAGCTTGCTGCGAATCGCCTGAAAACCGAACGCCAACACCATCAGAATGCCAACCAGCAAAGCCGCTTGCACCGCCCAGATCGCCGTCAGTTTGGCGATTTCGGTGGTGACCGGTGTGGCCATGCCCGGCAGCGCAAGGCTGTGAGTCTTGCCATACCACTGCGGAATCCACTGGGTGAACAGCAGGTTCATGATGCCCACTGCCAGTAGCGGCGACAGGGCAATCCATGGGTTCGGCAGCTTCAGGTCTTCGGCGGTTTCCGGTTCGTTGCGCAGTTCAGTGCCGTAGCCTTCACCGGCGCGCTGCGCTTTGTTGCGTTGACGCTGGAGAAACAGCATGCCGGCGCAGAACACGAAAATCGTACCGATCACGCCCAGCCACGGCGCCGCCCAAGCGGTGGTGTTGAAGAACGTGCTGGGGATGATGTTCTGGATCTGCGGGGTGCCGGGCAGGGCGTCCATGGTGAACGAGAACGCGCCAAGGGCGATGGTTGCCGGGATCAGCCGTTTGGGGATATTGCTCTGGCGAAACATCTCGGCGGCAAACGGGTACACCGCAAACACCACCACGAACAGCGACACGCCGCCATAAGTGAGCAGGGCGCAGACCAGCACGATCACCAGCATTGCCTGTTTGGTGCCGAGCAAGCGAATGGCCGCGGCAACGATCGAGCGGGAGAATCCCGACAGTTCGATCAATTTACCGAACACGGCGCCGAGCAGGAACACAGGAAAATACAGTTTGATGAACCCGACCATTTTTTCCATGAACACCCCGGTGAAGGCAGGGGCGACGGCGGAGGGGTCGGTAAGCAGCACCGCGCCAAGGGCGGCAATCGGCGCGAAGAGGATAACGCTGTAGCCACGGTAGGCGGCGAGCATCAGCAGCGCGAGGGCCGCCAAGGCAATGATCACACTCATGGTGTGTCTCTCCAGAATTGTTATTTTTGTGGGTGGAACGGGTTTGGGAGAGGCGTTAGCGAGATCTGTGCCAGATGTTTAAGTTGTTGAAATATATGGAATTTACTGGTTGTAGGTAAAGGTTTTCAACGGTTTTGTCTCGTTTTAGAGACTACGTTAAACCGAAAAGATCGCAACCTTCGGCAGTTCCTACAGTGCGAGCGCGAATTTCCCCTGTAGGAGCTGCCGAAGGCTGCGATCGTTTGATCTTCAAACAATCCATCTACAGAAAGAGATCATTGTCTCTATTTAGAGACTCAGGCAATCCCCAACGCCACCATTTTCTTGTACAGCGTCGAACGTCCCAGCCCCAGTCGAGCCGCAGCTTCCGGCACTTTCCCCTGACATTGCGCAAGAGCTGCCTGAATCAATTGCCGATCAAATCTCTCCCGCGCCTGAGCAAATGTCTCGCCAGCCAGCGTTTCCACGGTACCCATCGACGCACGTTCAACCGGTGTAAACGTACCAATCGCCGCACGAATATCCTGCTCGGTCAGCATCAAGTCATCACTGAGCAACGCCGCCCGTTCCAGCACATTACGCAGTTCGCGAATGTTCCCCGGCCACGCGTGCTGTCCGAGCAACGCCAGCGCATCCCGGTGCAGTTCATGCTGGCTGCGCAGCTCTTCCAGAATCGCTTCGCTGAGCGCCGGCAGATCATCAAGACGCTCACGCAATGGCGGCACCTGGATCGGCAACACATTGAGGCGGTAGTACAAATCGGCACGGAATTCACCGCGTTTGATCGCCGCTTGCAGATCGGTCGAAGTCGCGGCGATCACGCGAACGTCGCTCTGAATCACCTCGTTGGAACCGACCGGTTCGAATTCCTTTTCCTGCAGCGCACGCAGCAGCTTGCTCTGCAAGGGCAGCGGCATGTCACCGATCTCGTCGAGAAACAGCGTGCCGCCCTGGGCGATCTGCAGCTTGCCGGTGCGGCCCTTGCGGTCGGCGCCGGTGAACGCACCGGGTGCCGTGCCGAAAAATTCCGCCTCCAGCAGTGCCTCGGGAATCGCCGCGCTGTTGATGCTGACGAACGCTTTGTGCGCCCGTGGCGAGGCGCTGTGAATGGCCTGGGCCAGCAGCTCTTTACCGGTGCCGGTCTCGCCGAGCAGCAGCACCGGCGATTCGGCGCTGGCACTGCGTCGGGCACGGCGTTTGACCTCAAGGCTGGCGGCGCTGGTGCCGATGAAGTGGGCGAAGTTGTATTTGGTTTGCCGGGCGCGCAGCAGAGAACGGGTCGAGGCCAATTCTTCCTGCATGCTCAAGTAGCGTTTGAGCATCGGCGACAGCGTGCGCAATTCGTCGAACAGGGCAAACCCGATCGCGCCGATCACCGTGCCGGCGTCATCGTGGATCGGCAGGCGCATCACCACCAATGGCTCTTTCGGC
Organism: Pseudomonas sp. P108; assembly: GCF_032613195.1. Taxonomy (NCBI): domain Bacteria; kingdom Pseudomonadati; phylum Pseudomonadota; class Gammaproteobacteria; order Pseudomonadales; family Pseudomonadaceae; genus Pseudomonas; species Pseudomonas sp. P108. The sequence goes on from NZ_CP126691.1 coordinate 2,993,909, forward strand.
GTGTCCTGCATGTCCAGAAGGATGGGGCGACCGGTGCGCACGACTTCGCGCAACAGACTGCCGGGGATCACGCTTTCACAGGGCTTGCCGATTGCGCCTGCCGCCGATTCAAGACCAAAACGCCGGGCGTAGCGCTCGTTCATCCAGACGATGTTGGCATCGCGGTCGACAATCACCGTGCCTTCGCTGGACTGCTCGATGATCTCGAACAACGAACGGATCGCCAGGCTGCGAACCCGTTGGTAGTCCTTGAGGCTTTCGGTGGTGTTCATGGCGGCTGATCCTGATTGTGTATGGCCTGTGCCGGCCCCTTCGCGAGCAGGCTCGCTCCCACAGTAGATTGGGTCGTTCCCAAATTTTGTGTCCGGCGTGAACCTTGTGGGAGCGAGCCTGCTCGCGAAAGCCTCGACCCGGTTTCAAGCCGAACACATATGACGCCTACCCCGGATGCGCCGCCGCCAACAGCTCTTTGGTGTACGGATGCTGCGGCGCGTCGAACACATCATGACTGGCGCCACGCTCGACCACTTTGCCGTCCTTGATCACGATCATGTCGTGGGCCAGCGCGCGTACCACTGCCAGATCATGGCTGATGAACAGATAGGTCAAACCGTGTTTTTCCTGAAGCTGACGGAGCAAGGCGACCACTTGTTTTTGCACCGTACGATCCAGCGCTGACGTCGGCTCATCAAGCAGGATCAGCGCCGGTTTCAACACCAGCGCCCGCGCGATGGCAATGCGCTGGCGCTGACCACCGGAGAACTCGTGGGGGTAGCGATGGCGACTATCCGGGTCGAGGCCGACCTCTTTAAGCACGCGGATCACTTGTTCATCGCACTCATCGGCAGTCGACTCGCAGTGCACTTCCAGGCCTTCGCTGATGATCTGCGCCACTGACATGCGCGGGCTGAGGCTGCCGAACGGATCTTGAAACACCACCTGCATCTGTCGGCGCCACGGACGCATCTGTTTCTGATTGAGACCGTCGAGCGCCTCGCCCTGAAAGCGGATACTGCCTTCGGAGTCGAGCAGGCGCAGGATCGCCTGACCCAGCGTCGACTTGCCGGAACCGGACTCGCCGACGATGCCCAACGTCTTGCCACGCTGGATGCTCAGGCTGATGCCATCCACCGCCCGCAGGTATTGCTTGCGCTGGAACAGGCTGCCGCCGACGACAAACTCAACCTTCAGATCATTGACCTCCAGCACGTTTTCGCGTTCATCCCGGGGCAGGGCTTCGCCTTCGGGTTCGGCGTTGAGCAGCACGCAGCTGTAAGGATGTTTCGGCTCGGTAAACAGGGTTTCGCAGGGCGCCTGTTCGACGATTTCCCCGGCCTTCATCACGCACACGCGCTGAGCAATGCTGCGCACCAGATTGAGATCATGGCTGATCAGTAGCAGCGACATGCCCAGGCGTTGTTGCAGGGATTTGAGCAGCAGCAGGATCTTGCGCTGCACGGTCACATCGAGCGCCGTGGTCGGTTCGTCGGCGATCAACAGCTCGGGTTCGCAGGCCAGGGCCATGGCGATCATCACCCGTTGCCGTTGCCCGCCAGAGAGTTGATGCGGGTAAGCCTTGAGGCGTTCCTTGGGTTTCTGGAGGCCCACCAGACCGAGCAGTTCGAGGATGCGCGCCTGCGCCGCTTTGCCGCCGAGGCCACGATGCAACAGCAGGGTTTCGCCAATCTGTTTTTCGATGGTGTGCAGCGGATTGAGCGAGGTCATCGGCTCCTGAAAGATCATGGCGATGCGGTTGCCGCGCAATTCGCGCAAGACCTTGGGATCCGCACCGATCAGCTCCTGTCCGCGATAGCGAATGCTGCCAGTGGTTTGCGCTTCGCTTTCCGGCAGCAATTGCAGAATCGAATGAGCGGTTACCGATTTGCCCGAGCCCGATTCGCCCACCAACGCCAGACATTCGCCGGGGCGAATGTCCAGACACTGGTCGCGCACCACGTTCTGGCCATGGAAGGCAACGTTGAGGTTACGGATTTCAATCAGGTTGTCAGTCATGGCCACGCTTCAGGATCGAGGGTCGAACGCGTCTCGCAACGCTTCGCCGATAAACACCAATAAGGAAAGGATCAGCGCCAGGGTGAAAAACGCCGTCAACCCAAGCCACGGTGCTTGCAGGTTCTGTTTGCCCTGACCGATCAACTCACCCAGCGAAGCACTGCCGGCAGGCATGCCGAAACCGAGAAAATCCAGCGCGGTGAGGGTGGAAATCGCCCCGGTCAGAATGAACGGCAAGTAGCTCAGTGTCGCGTTCATGGCGTTGGGCAGAATATGCCGGAAAATCACCTTGCGGTCGCTCAGGCCCAGCGCACGGGCGGCTTTGACGTACTCCAGATTGCGTCCGCGCAGGAACTCGGCGCGCACCACATCCACCAGTGCCAGCCAGGAAAACAGCGCCATGATCCCCAGCAGCCACCAGAAATTCGGTTCGACAAAACCGGAGAGGATGATCAACAGGTACAACACCGGCAGCCCTGACCAGACCTCCAGCAAACGTTGCCCGAGCAGATCGACCCAGCCACCGTAGTAGCCCTGCAATGCCCCGGCGGCGATGCCTATCAGGGCGCTGACAAAGGTCAGCATCAAGGCAAACAGAATCGACACCCGCGCGCCGAATATGACCCGTGCCAGCACATCCCGCGACTGGTCGTCAGTACCCAGCCAATTGACTGACGTCGGCGGGCTCGGCGCCGGTTTGGTGAGGTCGTAGTTCGGCGTGTCGTCACTGAACGGGATCGGCGGGAACAGCAGCCAGCCACCGTCCTTGCGAATCAGGTTCTGCACGTAATCGCTGCGATAATCAGCCTGGAACGGCAGTTGTCCGCCGAACTCCTGCTCGGTGTAGCGCTTGAACACCGGGAAGTACCATTGGCCTTGATAGTTGACGACCAGAGGCTTGTCATTGGCGATCAACTCGCCCCCCAGTGTCAGCACAAACAGGCCGATGAACAGCCACAGCGACCACCAGCCACGACGGTTTTTCTTGAAGCGCTCGAAGCGCCGACGGCCCAGAGGCGAGAGCTTGAGCATCAGGCGTTCCTCGCGGCGAAGTCGATACGCGGATCGACCAGCGTGTAACACAGGTCGCCGACCAGTTTTATCAGCAGGCCGAAGAGGGTGAAGATGAACAGCGAACCGAACACCACCGGGTAGTCCCGCGAAACCGCGGCTTCGTAGCTCATGCGCCCGAGACCGTCGAGGGAGAAGATCACTTCGATCAGCAACGAACCGGCGAAGAACACACTGATGAACGCCTGCGGGATACCGGACACCACCAGCAGCATCGCATTGCGGAACACATGGCCGTACAGCACACGGCGTTCGCTCAGGCCTTTGGCGCGGGCGGTTACCACGTACTGGCGAGTGATTTCATTGAGAAACGAGTTTTTCGTCAGGATCGTCAGTGTGGCGAAACCACCAATCACCAGCGCCGTGACCGGCAGCACCAGGTGCCAGAAATAGTCGGCGATTTTGCCGAGAGTCGACAATGATTCAAAGTTGTCCGAGACCAGGCCACGCACCGGAAACCAGTTCAGCGACGTGCCGCCGGCAAACACCACGATCAGGAACATCGCAAACAGAAACGCCGGCATCGCGTAGCCGATGATGATCGCCGTGCTGCTCCAGATATCGAAATGACTGCCATGATGCACGGCCTTGCGGATCCCCAGCGGGATCGACACCAGATAGGTGATCAGCGTCGCCCACAACCCGAGGGAAATGGTCACCGGCATTTTTTCCAGGATCAGATCGGTGACCGTCGCGCCACGGAAAAAGCTCTTGCCGAAATCCAGTTGCGCGTAGTTCTTCAACATCAGCCACAAGCGTTCGTGGGCCGGTTTGTCGAAGCCGTACTGTTTTTCGATGTCCTTGATCAGTTGCGGATCGAGGCCGCGACTGGCACGCGAAGTGCCGCTCATGGTTTCGCTGGCGCCGCCACCGACACTCGCGCCGCCGATCCCTTGCAGGTGGGCGATGGCCTGTTCTACCGGGCCGCCGGGCGCGGCCTGAATGATCACGAAATTGACCAGCAGAATGATCACCAGCGTCGGGATGATCAGCAGCAGGCGCCGCAGTATGTAACCCCACATCAGTGCGGCCCTCCGGGTCTGCCACGGGCAATTTTTTCGGCGGTCATCTGCTGATTGGTCAATGGTGTGCTGCTTATTTCCCACCAGCTCTCGATGGCTTCGTCATTGCTGGCTTGCACCGACGGTATGCCGAAACGGTTCCACCAGACGGTCGAGGTGCCGGGTGGATAGTAGTTGGGAATCCAGTAGTAATTCCATTGCAGCACCCGATCCAGAGCATGGGCGTAATGCAGCATGTCGGACTGGGTTGAGGCGCGAATCAGGCCGTTGATCAGCGTATCCACCGCCGGGTTTTTCAACACCATGTAGTTGTTCGCGCCCGGGTCGTTGGCCGACGCGGAAGCAAAGTAATTGAGCAACTCGCCTCCCGGCGAAGTGCTGACCGGGTAGCCCGTGACGATCATGTCGTAGTCGCGGCTCATCAGGCGATTGACGTATTGCGAGGAGTCGATGCGGCGAATGTTCAGGTCGATACCGATCTGTTTCAGCGTGCGCTTGTACGGCAGCAGCAAGCGATCCATGCCGTTCTGGCTGACCAGAAAGGTAAAGGTCAGCGGCTCGCCCTGGGCATTCACCAGTTGATCGCCATCCGGTTTCCAGCCAGCCTGTTCGAGCAATTCGAGTGCTTGCAATTGTTTGTCGCGGATCAGGCCGCTGCCGTCGGTCTTCGGCGCTTCAAAGACTTTGCTGAAGACTTCGTCGGGAACCTGGCCGCGCAGCGGTTCGAGGATTTTCAGTTCCTGTGCATCGGGCAATTCGCTGGCCGCCAGTTGCGTGTTGGAAAAGTAGCTCTGCTGGCGGATATACATACCGCGCATCATCTGCCGGTTGCTCCATTCGAAGTCCCAGAGCATGGCCAGGGCCTGGCGCACACGGCGATCGGCGAATACAGGTTTTTGCAGGTTGAACACAAACCCCTGGGCTGATTGCGGCGCCTCGGTGGCCAGATGAGCTTTTTGCAGGCGCCCGTCGCTCAGTGCGGGACTGTCGTAGCCGATCGAGTAGCCGGTGGCCGAGAACTCGCGGTTGTAGTCATAGGCACCACCGCGCAGCACTTGCCGAGCGACGTCGGTATCACCGAAGTACTCGATGCTGAAATGATCGAAATTGTAGAGGCCGCGACTGACCGGCAAGTCTTTGCCCCACCAGTCGGCGTTGCGCTCAAAGGTGATGCTGCGCCCCGAATCGACTTTGCCGACTCGATAGGGGCCGCTGCCCAGTGGCGGTTCATAGCCACCACCCCCGGCGAAATCGCGGCTCTTCCACCAATGTTCGGGAAATACCGGAAGGGTCGCGACGTCCAGGGGCAGGGTGCGGTTTTCATTGCTCTTGAAGTCGAACCGCACGGTCAACGGGCCTTCCACTTCGACGCCTTTGACGTCAGCAAACTGGGTGCGATAACGCAGGCTGCCCTGAGTCATCAATAAATCGTAGGTGTAGCGTACGTCTTCGGCGGTAATCGGCTTGCCATCGGCAAAGCGTGCCTTGGGATTGATGAAGAACCGCAGCGACAGACCATCGTCCGAGCGCTCCATCTTTTGCGCAACCAGGCCATAGACGGTGTAAGGCTCGTCCAGCGAGCGCTGGGCCAGTGGCGAATAAAGCAAGCCATCGATCTGAGTAACGCCGATGCCTTTGTCTATATAAGGAAGGACATGGTCGAAGTGGCCAATCTCGATGGCCGAGCGGCGCATCGTTCCGCCCTTGGGGGCTTGCAGGTTGGTGTAGTCGAAGTGGCTGAAACCGGCAGGGTACTTGGCAGGTTCGCCGTAAACGGTCAGCGCGTGTTGCGGTGCAGCGCTCACGCCAGCGGCACCCGTCAGCAGGGTGAGGGCGGTGAGCATCAATGTGGGGAAAACCAGTCGCATTGTCAGCCTTGGAACCGGGAAATCGATAAGCGCAAGTTGTACGCGAGAGGCGCGTGAGCCGCCAGCCGTATGTGTAACTGAAACGCAACGGCCCACCAGAAGGCGGGCCGTTGGTAAACAATCAGGCGACGGATCAGTCCTGACGGCTGGTGACTTCCAGCAGGTGATAACCGAACTGAGTCTTCACCGGACCTTGCACAACGTTGATTGGCGCGCTGAAGACCACGGTGTCGAATTCCTTGACCATCTGGCCAGGACCGAACGAGCCCAGGTCGCCGCCCTGACGGCTGGACGGGCAGGTGGAGTTGGCTTTGGCGACTTCGGCGAAATCAGCGCCGCCTTCGATCTGGGCCTTGAGTTCGTTGCACTTGTCTTCGCTGGAAACCAGGATGTGGCGGGCAGTGGCTTTAGCCATGGGGAAACTCTCCAATCTATTTCAGTAAAGTGTGGAGCCTACCGGATTCAGTGGGCGAATTCTCGGCAAAGTTCCGTTCGATTGTCCGTGGCTTTGATCAGAGATTCGCGGCGCACAGACGTTCGGCATGTTCAACGTACAGTCCAATCGGATCGGGCACAGCCGTGACGGGACTGGCTGTGCGGCGCAGGCTGCCCAGATGGTCAAGCGGATAGTCGGAGCGGATCACCTGTCCCAAGTGAGAGCTGAAACGGCCGACGAAGCCATCGTTCTGCTGCGTCTCGGTCATGAAATATTGCGACAGTGCATGGCAAATGTGCTGGGCGGGATCGAGTGTCGACGGGCTGTTTGCCGGCAGGACGCCGCTCCATGAGTAATAACGCACGCCGTTGACCTGTTCCGGGCCGTGTCCGCCCCAGGTCTTGGGCAGGCCCTGCGGAAATTTGTCGTTGAAATCGCCCACTCCTTCGGTCGTCAGCGCATTGAGCGCCGCCAGCGCGTTCTGCGGCAACGTCATGCTGCCGCTGAGCAACGAAAGGAAGTTGGCAAACAGCGTCGCGACGTTCTGTGCGACAGCCTCCGGCAGGCGCCCGGGTACCAATGCCTTGCGCAGAAAATCAGCCAGTTCCGAACCGTGGTTCGGCCCGCTGACGGAAGTCACCGAGGCTACGGCGTGTGGTGCAAGCGCAGCAGCGTATCGAGCCGCCAATGCTCCCTGACTGTGTCCGATGAGATTGACTTTGTCGGCACCTGTGCCACGCAGGACACGATCAATCTGTGCAAGCAGTTGCTCACCCCTTGTTTCGTTTTTGTGGGTGGCAGAAAGGTGTGGAACAAACACTCGGCTGCCGGCTGTTTTCAAGGCGTCCTTTACATCATGGAACAGCTCGAAATGACCGATGCGCTCGAATCCGAACAGGCCGTGTACCAACAGGATGGGATAGCGAGTTGAAGCATTCCGTTGCATGTTCTTACCTTTTTCACAGAAGTTCATCGGGGAATCCGGAGGCCACTCTAAAACACTCATCTCGTTGAAGAAGTAGGAAGAGACTTCTCTTGGCCGATGAATCTGGACTAGGAGTTGTACGAATTTTCAGATACTTGTGAAATCCGAATCGGAACTTGCAGCCATCTATCGCTGGGTTGATCGCGTTTTTGTGCAGTTTGCCTACCGAGTTCGATGCCTTTGCCGAGTGCCTGCGGCGGAGCCGGCTGACATCGGAAATGTGAGGGGTAGCGTTCAATGTTGGTTGTCGGCGCCGCCCACGAAGCGGCGTTTTTTCCAAGGAATGGAGGCACTAATGAACACGCACGAAGTCGAGTTTTGCTACCGGATGCGCCACCACGTCAGTCCTTGTGTGGCGAGCGAGTTGCTGCCAGCGGTCACCATCGATTCTCTGGAGGGAACGGTGCTGGATCCTTCGCTGGGCAAGGTCGTTGTCCGAATCGCTCCTTATCCAGGCATGGCTTGCGGCGATCAGTTGCTGTTGAGTTGGGAGGGCCTCGATATAGAGGGCTTTGCTTATCAGCATGAGATGGTCCGCCATGTCAGCGCAGCCCAGGTCGGCAGGGATGTGATTTTCGTCATCAAAGGCCTGCATATCGCGGCGCTGGATGGCGGTTCGCTGCAGATCCACTGGAAGTTGCGCAGTGCTGGAGCCGAGCCTGCGCTGTCTTCGCCTGTGCAATTGTCTGTCGGAGATGCACGGTCGCAGTTGCTCGCACCGATTGTCGAGGGGCTGATCGGCGGGACGCTGGATCCGGCGCGAGTGCCCGAAGGCACGCTTGTCGTGCTCCAGCCTTATGCTCGAATGGCGGCGGGGGATCGGATTACGTTGCAGTGGGGCGCAGATGCATTGCCGGCAACGTTCAGCGATTGCTTGAAGGTCGAAGCCTTTGCAGTCGCGGAGGTGTTGTCATTTTGGGTGGACGGGGCGCATATCGCTGAGCATCTTGGTGGCGAGGTGATGGTGCGCTATCGCGTCGAACAGGTCGATGGAACGGTTCGCGAATCCGAAGCTGCAAGGATTCTGGTCACCCCGTTTCTGCGTGGTGAACTGGACGCTCCTGATGTGCTTGAGGCTGAAGATGGCGTGCTGTTGAAAGAGGATTCGATCGATGGCGTCACCATCGTGATGGGTAATGCTCAGACGCAGGAAGGCGAGTTGGTTTACCTCAAGTGCGACGGGGATCTTTTCAATCACCGGGATGACCGCGAAATCACTCGTGAGTCGGCGGGAAAACCACTGATCTTTATCGTGCCGCACCGATTCTGGCGTGAGCACCATGGCACGACTGTGCGTGTGTCTTACACGGTTGAGCGTCTGGACGATGTCAGTCAGGAGTCTGCGGTGGCGCGGGTGCGAGTGGAGGTTTAGCGGCAGCGTCGCCCGCCTTCCGGATTGCAATCAATTCGGAAGGCGGGCCTGGCAATCAGCCTTTGGCGTGTGCAGCAAGACGCTGCGCGGCGTCAAGGAGCAAGTGTTCCGTTGCGCTGAAACCGAGGCAGCCATCAGTAATCGAAACCCCGTAACGCAGGGATTCGCTCAGCGGTTGGCAACCTTCGAACAGGTGAGACTCAATCATCATGCCGATCAGAGCACGATCACCTTGCAAGCGTTGCTCAAGCACTTCGTTGAATACGGCAGGCTGACGCAATGGGTCCTTGCCGCTGTTGGCGTGGCTGCAATCGACCATGATCCGGCTCGGAATTTTCAGTCGGTTCAGGTCGGCATGGATTTTTGCCACGCTGTCGCGATCATGGTTCGGCCCTTTATGGCCCCCGCGTAGCACCAGATGGGTGTCGGGGTTGCCTGGCGTTTGGATGACGGCCGGATGCCCTTGGCTGTCGACGCCGAAATGCCGGTGCGGATGGGCGGCCGAACGCATGGCGTCAACGGCAATGGCGGCGCCGCCGTCGGTGCCATTCTTGAAACCGACCGGCATGCTCAGTCCACTGGCCATCTCCCGGTGGATCTGCGATTCAGTGGTGCGGGCGCCAATTGCGACCCAGCTCAACAGGTCATCGAAGTATCCGGCCGCCATGGGTTGCAGCAACTCGGTGGCCACCGGCAAGCCGAGGCGGATCATTTCCAGCATCAGCTCGCGCGACAGCGTCAGGCCGCCAGCCATGTCGTCACTGCCATCAAGATGCGGGTCGTAGGCCAGGCCTTTCCAGCCGACCGTGGTACGCGGTTTCTCGACGTAGGCGCGCATCACCAACAGCATTTCGCCGCTTACGTCTTCAGCCAGTCGAGCGAGCTTGCCGGCGTACTCAAGTGCAGATTGTGGATCGTGGATAGAACAAGGGCCAACGATGACCAGCAGTCGCGGGTCCTGGCCATTGAGAATGGCGCGAATCGCCTGACGATGGGCGGCGACTTGCAGGTTCAGGGCATTGCTCAGAGGCAATTGCTGTTTGAGTTGCAACGAGCTGGGCAGACGCAGGGTCAATGCTTCGTTGGCAGAGTTCAAAGTGGACAGCGGCAGAGCAGAAACGGACGAGTTCATATTTGGTCTTCCTGGGCTGGCGGCGGGTTCTTCCCGCTCGCTCGGCCCTACTGGGGTGTTCGACAGTTGGCCGTATTGGCTACGTGTATGTGCTTGCCACCTGTAGGTGACCGATCGGAGGCGGCAGGCTGTCCCGAGCGGAAGCTGGTAAATCGCCAGGCGCTGGAGCTGTCGTAACGGTAATAAGTGGCGTAGTTCATGTCGTGAATCCTCAAAATGTCTGGTGTGTTGCGGAAAAAGTCTGGGGCTGAAAAAACAAAACCCCCGGTCGGGAGGCCGACCGGGGGTTGAGAATTCTCTGGTAGGCGACCCGTTTTCATGGGCGCCGTTTGGGTATCAGGCGCGCCAGTGGCTAAACCAATACCCAAAATAAAAGCTGACCGGAGCGCAAACGTCATTTACCCGGGCAGCCGCAACCGAGCGCAAGGCGCTGGCGGTACGAAGCTGTGAAAGGGCGTTGAACATGGTCTGTCTCCGATGAATGGGCCGAGCTTACTAGAGGCCGATATGCCTCAGCAATCAGAAATTGCTATCGCATAATCAACAAAACGCCTATTGCTCGATTCACGCAAGAGTTGTGACACTCTGCGCTTCGCTTGATTGCCAAGGATGAACCGTGTCGACATTGACCATTGCCGCAGCCCAGAGCATTTCCATTGCCGGTGACCTCTCCGGGAATATTGCCCGACATCGTCGCTTCCTTGAGGCAGCAGCAGAGCAGGGTGTCGAGTTGCTGGTTTTTCCCGAGCTGTCGCTGACTGGCTACGAAGGAGAAACGGCCGCAGCGTTGGCGATCGAACCGCAAGATGCCGTGCTGCAACCGCTTAGGGATCTGGCCCGAAAGCTTGGGGTGACTGCCGTCGTCGGCATGCCAGTTCGGCTGGAGGACAGTGATTCGGTGCGCATTGGTGCTCTGGTCCTGGGGGCTGATGGTTCGCTCGGCGTTTACAGCAAGCAGCATTTGCACGCGGGCGAGGAATTGGTTTTTGCACCCGGTCTCGGCGGTCCGACATTGAACATCGGCGGCGAAGTGGTCGCGCTGGCAGTGTGCGCCGATTTCTCACATGCCAGCCATGCCGCGACGGCCGCAGACCAGGGCGCAGGCTTGTACGCGGCCGGCGTGTTGATCAGCGAAAAAGGTTACGCGGCCGACACAGCAATACTTCAGGGCTACGCCCGGCAACACGCAATGGCTGTGTTGATGGCCAATCACGGAGGGCTGACGGGTGGTTGGCAATCCGCTGGGCGCAGTGGCATCTGGTCTGAAGACGGTTCACTGATCGTCGCAGCTGCGGGGGCGGGCGACCTTTTGGTCGTGGCTCAGTGTAACGATGGTGTGTGGCAGGGACGGGTTGTCCCTGTGGTTGGCACGCCATGACATTTCAGCTTCGAGAGGCAGTGCCAGAGGATCTGGCGTTTGCCCGCGATCTCACCTGTCAGAACATGTTGCGCTATTACATTCGCCATGACCTGTTATGGCAGGACGAAGCGTTTGACGTGGCATGGTCAGGGCGGCAGAACTGGCTGGTAGTGCAGGGCGGGCTGACGGTGGGCTTTCTCAGTCTCAGCCGGGATATGCGCGCACTGTACATTCGTGAATTGCAGATTGCTGAAGCGTTTCAGGGGCGAGGTGCGGGTTCCTGGGCGATTGATCAGGTTATCGACATGGCCCGCAAAGAAAGGCGCCCGGCTTTGCGACTGACCGTATTCGAAAACAATCCGGCAAGAAACTTGTATGAAAGAAAAGGACTACAGGTTCAGGGTGCGGACGAGTGTTTTCTGCGAATGCAGCTTGATATCAGTACACGTGTGCTCTGAAAGCCACGGCCGGCAAGCCCTCAATGATGAATTGAAACTTTTTAAATGACGCATTCTGCTAGGTCTGCGTGGCACTTTTTGCTAAGGTGTCCGGCATTCCAATATGACCATATCGCGAGGTGTCTGCTTGATTAGGGTGCTAGTGGTCGATGACCATGATCTCGTTCGTACAGGCATTACACGTATGCTGGCCGATATCGATGGCTTGCAGGTGGTTGGCCAGGCCGAATCCGGGGAAGAGTCCCTGATCAAGGCCCGAGAGTTGAAGCCCGATGTGGTGCTGATGGACGTCAAGATGCCTGGCATCGGCGGCCTGGAAGCCACGCGCAAACTGTTGCGCAGCCATCCGGATATCAAGGTTGTCGCGGTTACGGTGTGTGAAGAGGATCCTTTCCCGACACGCTTGCTACAGGCAGGGGCTGCGGGTTATCTGACCAAGGGTGCCGGATTGCCGGAAATGGTCCAGGCCATTCGCCTGGTGTTTGCCGGTCAACGCTATATCAGTCCGCAGATCGCCCAGCAGTTGGCTATCAAGTCCTTCCAGCCGTCCAACGATTCTCCCTTCGATGCGTTGTCCGAGCGGGAAATTCAAATCGCCTTGATGATTGTCGGCTGTCAGAAGGTACAGATCATTTCCGACAAGTTGTGTCTGTCGCCGAAAACCGTGAACACCTATCGCTACCGTATTTTCGAGAAGCTTTCGATCAGCAGCGACGTCGAGTTGACACTGTTGGCGGTTCGTCACGGCATGGTTGATGCCAGCCTCTGACCATGACTGAAACATTCGATTCCGGCGCGTTTCTGTCGACAGTCAGCGGGCGCCCTGGCGTCTATCGCATGTTCGACAGCGATGCGCGCCTGTTGTACGTGGGCAAGGCCAAGAACCTCAAAAAGCGTTTGGCCAGCTACTTTCGCAAAACCGGTCTGGCGCCTAAAACTGCTGCCTTGGTCGGGCGCATTGCGCAGGTCGAAACGACCATCACCGCCAACGAAACCGAAGCGCTGCTGCTTGAGCAAACCCTGATCAAGGAATGGCGGCCGCCGTACAACATCCTGTTGCGCGACGACAAATCCTACCCCTATGTGTTTCTGTCCGATGGCCAGTTCCCGCGTCTGAGCATTCATCGCGGAGCGAAAAAAGCCAAAGGCAAATATTTCGGTCCCTATCCAAGCGCTGGCGCCATCCGCGAGAGCCTGAGTCTGCTGCAAAAGACTTTCTTCGTTCGCCAGTGTGAAGACAGCTACTACAAAAACCGTACCCGGCCATGCCTGCAGTATCAGATCAAGCGTTGCAAAGCACCTTGTGTTGGCTTGGTCGAGCCTGAGGTTTATGCCGAAGACGTGCGCCACTCGGTCATGTTCCTTGAGGGTCGCAGTCACGCGTTGACCAATGAGCTGTCGACGGCGATGGAAGAGGCGGCGATCAATCTGGAGTTCGAACGAGCCGCCGAGTTGCGGGATCAGATCGCACTGCTACGTCGAGTCCAGGATCAGCAAAGCATGGAAGGCGGCACGGGGGATATCGATGTCATCGCGGCATTCGTCAACCCGGGCGGCGCCTGCGTGCATTTGATCAGTGTGCGTGGCGGACGCGTGTTGGGCAGCAAGAATTTCTTCCCGCAAGTCGGGATCGAAGAGGACGTATCGGAAGTCATGGCCGCGTTTCTTGGCCAGTATTTCATCAGCAGCCCTGAGCGCGATTTGCCCAGCGAACTGATCGTCAATGTGGTGCACGAGGATTTCCCGACGCTGATCGAAGCGATCCATGAGTTGCGGGGCCGCGAGTTGGCGATCAGTCATCGGGTGCGCGGCACGCGTGCGCGCTGGCAGCAACTGGCTGTAACCAACGCCGAGCAGGCATTGGGCGCACGTCTGGCCAACCGTCAACACACCGCAGCGCGGTTTGAGGCGCTGGCCGAAGTATTGAACCTGGATGAACCGCCGCAACGTCTGGAATGCTACGACATCAGTCATTCCAGTGGTGAAGCGACGGTTGCGTCCTGCGTGGTGTTTGGCCCTGAAGGTGCGATCAAGTCGGACTACCGCCGTTACAACATCGAAGGTGTCACGGCCGGTGACGATTATGCCGCCATGCATCAGGCCCTGACGCGACGCTTCAGCAAACTCAAGGAAGGCGAGGGCAAGTTGCCAGACATCTTGCTGGTGGACGGTGGCAAGGGCCAACTGTCGATGGCCCGGGATGTTCTGAACGAGTTGGCTGTGCCCGACCTGATCCTGCTGGGCGTTGCCAAGGGCGCCACGCGCAAGGCCGGCTTCGAAACGTTGTATCTAAATGATGCGGCGCATGAGTTCACATTGCGTGGCGACTCGCCGGCGCTGCACCTTATTCAGCAGATTCGCGATGAGGCTCACCGCTTCGCTATCACAGGACATCGCGCACGCCGTGGCAAAACCCGCCGTACATCAACACTGGAAGGCGTTGCGGGTGTTGGGCCGACCCGACGTCGCGACTTGTTGAAACATTTTGGTGGATTGCAGGAGCTGTCTCGTGCAAGCATCGAAGAGATCGCCAAAGCCCCGGGGATCAGTAAAAAGCTCGCAGAGTCGATTTATGCGAACCTGCATAGCGAGTAGAATGCCCCTTCACCTCGTAGCCAGTTGTGCCGATGAATATCCCTAATCTGATTACCGTTCTACGCGTCCTGCTTATCCCGATCTTCATTTTGCTGTTCTATCTGCCTTATCAGTGGAGTTACATGGCGTCCGCTTCGGTGTTTGCCTTTGCCGCAGCGACTGACTGGCTGGATGGTTATCTGGCCCGCCGTCTGGAGCAAAGCACTCCGTTCGGAGCGTTTCTCGATCCGGTCGCTGACAAACTCATGGTCGCAGTGGCGCTGGTGCTTCTGGTCCAGGAACATGGCAATCTCTGGCTCACCTTGCCAGCGGCTGTCATCATCGGTCGCGAGATTGTAGTGTCGGCCTTGCGTGAGTGGATGGCCGAACTCGGCGCCCGCGCCCACGTAGCCGTTTCCAATCTCGGCAAATGGAAAACCGCAGCGCAGATGCTCGCGCTGGTGATTCTGCTGGCCAACCCGAAGGACTTCAGCTTCTGGGTAATCTTGGGTTATGCCTTGCTGATGGTCTCCGCCGGCCTGACGTTGTGGTCGATGGTGCAGTACCTTCGTGCTGCCTGGCCGCACCTGAAGACGGATGTTGAAAAGAAATAAAACTTTTTTGAATCAAGGGGTTGACGGAGCTTCTTAATTCTATAGAATGCGCATCACCAAGCGGGAATAGCTCAGTTGGTAGAGCACGACCTTGCCAAGGTCGGGGTCGCGAGTTCGAGTCTCGTTTCCCGCTCCAAGTTTAAAACGCATTTGTTGTTGTGCTACTGATAACAAATGTTTTGAGGCCGAGTAGCAAAATGGTTATGCAGTGGATTGCAAATCCACCTACGCCGGTTCGATTCCGACCTCGGCCTCCACTATAAACAAGCTCCGTAGATCCATGATTTACGGAGCTTTTTTATTTGCACTGCGCTGCAAGATTTAGTCTTGAAAAACGGGCATTGCGAACTTGCTTCACCGGGAAGTGATGTATATATTTCCCGCTCTGCTGTTCAAGGTTGGATCCTTCAAGGATTGCTGCTTTGCAGCGGAAGACTGCAGCACCGCGCTACCGCCCGAATGGCGAAACTGGTAGACGCATGGGACTTAAAATCCCCCGCTCGTAAGGGCGTGCCGGTTCGATTCCGGCTTCGGGCACCATCTTGAATCAAGGGTTTGCGGGCGAAAGCTGATGCAAACCCTTGTTTGTTTCCGGTCCGCTATTTTGATGTTGGTCCGCATTCCCTGGTCTGCATGACATCCTTACCTAATGACAGGTCGCGATATTGAGCGGTCGCGACTGGTCTACAGTTGTCCCAAGTGTCAGTTACTGGGGGGCAATGAATGTTCAGCCGTTATCCCGAGCAGAAGCAGAGTCGCAAGGTACTCTGTTCACTGGGTGCCGCAATCCTCGCATTGGGAGTATTTCTGATTGCAATCGAGGGCGTGGGTGGAGTTCTTTTCACTGTCATGGGCGGCGGCTTGATGTTGGCGTGTTTCACCGGTGAACGAACATTCGCAAGGATACTTCGCCTGCTGAGTTGGTTTTGAGTGGAGGAGGATTCCCCGTTCCTGATCAGGCTGCCGTAGGGGACTGCTCTCCACCATTTGCCGGCCAGCGCTCCGACCATCAGGAGAGAGCCAAGTGTTTCAGTTCGATCCCTGCAGGGGGCGAAAATATAAAAGGCCTGCATGAGTTTTCTCATGCAGGCCTTTTTTGTGCCTGCTTTTTACTAAGCGCTAAACAAATGCCTGGCCACTAAAGCCGCGAGGCAGGCGCTGAAGTCCGGCCATTGCTGTCAGGCGATCGATCCATTCTGCGCGCCAGTCTGTTGCACTGTGCGTGGTTTTGCCTTGACGAGACATTCGGCGGGCCGCGTTGCGCTGATCCTTTCGTGCCTGCTTGTAGGCATCGGTATTGCGGCAGCTGCGGCACTTCACGCGGTTGAGCTCACGGCTTGCCGAAAGCTGTTTGCCTTTGTGCCCACAGGCCAGGTGCCCGTCGACGTTGAAATGGATAACCATAAACCGTCTCCTGTGTGACGTGTATTGATTTTGACAACTCACGGACCACACCGTTCGGCGTTGGGGCGCAGGCAAAAAAACACCCGCATGCGGGCGGGTGTGAGGGTGTTTTGCAAAGGAGTGATTTCACTGTAGACGCGCAGATGTGATCGTTATGTGAAAACGCAATCGCGGGGGAGAATAAACATTTCGGGCAGGCAAATACGCGGTGACCTGTGTGTCACCGCTTGTGAGGCAAATTCCTGAGACCTTGGCGAAGTCGCTGTCATCTGAACCGAGGCAATGGCCGATCGACAGGTTTTAGCGCCGACAGCGTATTGCGAATCAGCGGAGCATCCTTCTCGATATCGTTGAGCCGGTCACGGATGCGCAGGGCGGTCGGGTGTCCGCCTTGGTGGTCGACCCAGTCGGCAATCTCTTTGCAGGCGGCCGCCAGGCGCGCTTGCCGGGCGTCGAGCAGGGTGAGGAGGGTGGTGATGGACTCTTTTTCGGACATGGAACACCTCCGTTCTATGAAACCTGAGCTGCAGCAAAAAGCCCGCGTATTGCGAGCCTTCTGCCGTGGGGTGCTGCTCCTTCAGCTGGTTTCAGTATAGACCCGCTTCTGATCGGCATCAGACTGAAGACTGGCGGGCCGGTGATAGGGTACTGGCTGCGTTGAGGCGTTTGCATTCACGTCGTGCGTCCTCTTCCGCGTCGTAGCCATCGCCGATGAAGCCGCTAGTACGCGTGTCGCAGATGCGAAACCAGCTTTGCGCTTCGGCTGGATCATGCTGGCTGTCACCGGCGCGTCGACCGTGAATGATGATCTTGTTGCAACGCTTCACGACGAAAATGTCTTCCATGGCGTCACCGCAGCTGATTCGTGTCAGATCAACTATAGAAGCCCTCGGCGATCGTGCAAAAAATACCCAGCTCAGCTCGTCGGTTGCCAGCGCCAGCCTTCGCGGTGCCAAGTCAAATGATGGCTCGGGTTTAACGCGCGCAGAAACGCCTGATCGTGGGAAACCGCAACAATCGCCCCGGGAAATGTCTGCAAGGCGAGTTCGAAAGCTTGCACCGACGGCAGATCCAGATGGTTGGTGGGCTCATCCAGCAGCAGCAATTGTGCGGGTGTCTGGCGCCACAGCGCCAAGGCGAGGGCAGCTTTCAAGCGTTCGCCACCACTGAGCGAGGCGCATGGCCGCGTGGCGCGCTGTGCGTCCAGTTGTAATTGCGCGAGGTAACTGCGCAACGTGCCTTCGCTCAGGGGCGTTTGCTGGGCCTGTAATTGATCGACAATGGAAATGTGGTCATCCAGCAGTTTCAGCTGTTGATCGAGGAAGGCAAAAGGCACATGCGTGATGCACTCGCCACTTGATGGCGTCCATTCACCCGCCAGCAATTTCAACAGCGTCGATTTGCCACAACCGTTGTGACCGCTGACTGCGATGCGCAGCGGTCCCTGAATGGTGAGGTCAAGCCGGGTGGAGGGCGCATCTGCCGGCAACCATGGCAGACACGCGTCGATCAGTGTGCACACTCGACGATTGTCGGGAACCGCACTGCCCGGCAGATTGATCAGCACGCCGTCGTCCGGCAATACGTTTTCGTACGCCTTATGCACGCGCTCATCCAGATCGGATTTGCGTGCCTGATGGCCGACCTTTACGTAGCCCATGATGTCTCGCGCGGCCGCTTTCAGCGCAGCCCGTTCGAAGCCAGAGACGTTAGCGGTTTGTGCGTTGCGACGGCTGCCGGCTGCATGGCGCTGAATGGTGTCGTGCTCGCGTTGCAGTCGCGTACGTTCGCGCTGACGTTCGATGCGGGCCTGATCGAGTTGTGCCTGCGCTGCTTGTTGATGTATTCGGCGTTGCTCGGTGAACTCCGAAAATCTGCCGCTGAAAACTGTAGCCCCCAGCGGCGTCAGTTCGACGATTCGCTGCATCTGCTCCAGCAATTGCCGGTCATGACTGACGACGATCAGTCCGCCACGCCAGCGGTCGAGCGAGCTCATCAGCCACTGTCGACCGGCAGTGTCGAGGTGATTGGTGGGTTCGTCGAGGACGAGCAATTGCGCCTGACTCAGCAGCGCACCGATCAAGGCAATCTTGGCTTGCTGGCCGCCGCTGAGATGTTCGGTCAGATCCGTCGCGGTGATATCGGTCAGCCCAGCCTCATCAAGCATTTGACGCAAGCGTTCTGCCAGATCCCAGCGTTCGTCGATAAGGTCGAAATCTTCGGCTGTTGCACGACCCTGTTTAAGTCGTTCCAGTGCGCCGGTCACCGGGGCTGTTCCTGTCGCGTCAGCTACGGTTTGTCCACGTGTGGTGACGAAGGTTTGCGCGACATAGTGCGCGGACGCTGAACGTGCCACGCTGCCGAAATCAGGCTGCAACTGCCCGGCAATCAAGCGTGCGAGCACACTTTTACCGACGCCATTGCGCCCGACGATAGCGGTCGGTTGACCATCGAAACTCAGGTTCAGGGCTTCGAACAGCGTTACGCCATTGGTGAACTGAAAACCCAGTTGATTCAGGGAAACGAGTGCGGCTGTACGCGAGACGTGAGTCATCGGCACCTCCAAAAATGTCGTGAAAACTGACAAGCGCCGAGAGCGGCGTGTCGCGATTGCATTTTTAGAAGGCTGAGTTGTTCACTTCTGCGGTCATCCGGAGGAGGGGAAGGTCGCTAGCCTAGATGACGCTGCGCAGTGGATCAAGGTGCGTCGGTCATTTCGCTCATTCGCTCGAGAAACATTGCCAATGCGACTTCCTCGGCCCGCAAGCCCTTGCGCACACGCGGACGAGGCAGCTCAGCGAGCGCGCCGAGCATGAATTTTTCCACCACGGCAGGGTGGATGTAGCATTTTCGGCAAACCGCCGGGGTGTTGCCGAGTTGCTTGGCGACGCCTTTGACCATCTCCACCACATGCCGTTTGGCTTCGGTCTCGGATGCCCATTGCAACTCACGCAACACCGCCAGGGCTAAAGCACTACCGGCCCAGGTGCGGTAATCCTTGGCGGTGAAATCGGCGCCGGTGAGGGTCTGCAGGTAGGCGTTGACGTCGGAGGAACTGACGGTGTGGCGCTCGCCGTTTTCATCCAGATACTGGAACAGGTTCTGCCCGGGAATCTCCAGACAACGCTTGATGATGCGCGCCAGGCGCCGGTCCTTGACGGTGATCTGATGTTCGATGCCACTCTTGCCGCGAAACTGGAACAGGATCGCGCTGCCGTTGACCTCGACATGTCGACTGCGCAGGGTGGTCAGGCCATAGGAGCGGTTGTCGCGGGCGTATTGTGTATTGCCGACGCGAATCAGTGTGGCGTCGAGCAGGGTGATCACCGTGGCCATGACCTTGTCGCGACTGAAGCCGGGCGCGGCCAACAACGCCTCCAGTTGTTGGCGCAACTTTGGCAGCGCCAGACCGAACTCGCGCAGCCGCG
This sequence comes from Pseudomonas sp. P108, assembly GCF_032613195.1. Lineage (NCBI taxonomy): Bacteria > Pseudomonadati > Pseudomonadota > Gammaproteobacteria > Pseudomonadales > Pseudomonadaceae > Pseudomonas > Pseudomonas sp. P108. The sequence continues at coordinate 3,013,646 of NZ_CP126691.1, forward strand.
AATACTTGTCGGCATCGCGCACTTCGCGCCAGCGCGCGTGATAACGATATTGCTTGCGGCCACGGGCATCACGGCCGGTGGCTTGCAGATGACCGCGCGGGTCGGGGCAGATCCACACATCGGTGTAGGCCGGCGGCACGGCGAGCGCGTTGATGCGTTTGATTTCGTCAGGGTCGCTGATGCGCTCGCCCGACGGTTCGAAATAGCTGAACTTGCCGCGCAGTTTTTTGCGGGTGATACCGGGCTGGGTGTCATCGACGTAATGCAGATCGGCTGGCAGTTCTACGGTCAGCGCGGTGTCGGGCATGGCGGTTTCCTTCGGTGGCGCGGCGGTCTGTAAAAGGATTGACCGCATGCCGCTGCCGTGGTGCCGAATGATTTAAGCGAGGACCGCAACTGCTTTGATCTGCGCCCACAATTGCTGGCCCGGGTGCACACCCAACTGATCTCTGGAATAGCGCGTGATGCGCGCGAGCAGCGGGGTGCCGCCAGCATCGAGACGAATCAGCACGTGGGCGGCGTTATCGGCCGATTGCTCGCTGACCACCGTCACCGGCAGTCGATTGAGAATGCTGCTGGCCTCGCTGTTCTGCAGGGTCAGGCTGATGTCCCGGGCGTGCACTTTGCAGCGCAAGGCCTGGCCCAGTGCCATCGGCGCGTGGGTGACGCGAATGCTCATCTCGGTGGCCGGTAGCTGCAGGCTCAGCAATTGATATGCGGCGTCGTAAGCGCTGACCTGACCTTCAATGATCACGCCGGCGTCATCGCCCATCGCCATCGGCAGATCCAGACGTGCGAGGGTTTCGCCAATCGGGCCGCTGGCCAGCGCTCTGCCTTCGCTGAGCAGCACCAGATGGTCGGCCAGCCGTGCGACTTCATCCTGCGCATGGCTGACGTACAGCAGGGGAATGTCCAGCTCGTCATGCAGGCGTTGCAGGTACGGCAGGATTTCACGTTTGCGCTGACTGTCGAGCGCCGCCAGTGGCTCATCCATCAGCAACAGTTTCGGGCTGGTGAGTAACGCTCGGGCGATACCGACACGCTGGCGTTCGCCGCCCGACAAATGTTGCGGATGGCGTTCGAGCAAATGACCGATGCCCAACAGTTCGGTGGCCTGCGCCATGTCGACCCGGCGCTGGGACTTGGCGATGCGCTTGAGGCCGAATTGCAGATTGGCCAGCACCGACAGATGCGGGAACAGGCTGGCCTCTTGAAACACGTAGCCGAGCGCACGTTTGTGGGGTGGGACGAAAATGCCATTTTCGCTGTCCTGCCAGACTTCGTCATTGATCTGAACGAATCCTTGTCCGGCGCGCTCAAGCCCGGCGATACAGCGCAGGCAGGTGGTTTTGCCAGAGCCCGAGTGCCCATAAAGCGCGGTCACGCCACGACCCGGCAGGTTCAGGTCGACATCGAGGCTGAAACCCGAATAGACCCTGTTCAAACGTACATCGATCATCGATCAGCTCCAGCCTGCGCGGGTCTTGCGGCTGGAGTACAGCGCCAGCAACACCAGAAACGAGAACACCAGCATCGCCCCGGCCAGCCAGTGCGCCTGTGCGTATTCCATCGCTTCGACGTGGTCGTAGATTTGCACGGAAACCACGCGGGTCTTGTCGGGAATGTTGCCGCCGATCATCAGCACCACGCCGAACTCACCGACGGTATGCGCGAAGCCGAGGATCGCCGCCGTGATAAAACCGGGGCGGGCCAGCGGCAGAATCACGCTGAAAAAAGTGTCCCACGGATTGGCGCGCAAGGTCGCGGCCACTTCCAGTGGACGGGTGCCGATCGCCGAAAAGGCGTTTTGCAACGGTTGCACCACGAACGGCATGGAATAGATCACCGAACCGATCACCAGTCCGGTGAAGCTAAAGGTCAGGGTGCCCAGCCCCAGCCATTGGGTGAACTGGCCGAGAAAGCCGTGCGGGCCCATCATCAGCAGCAGATAGAAACCGATCACCGTTGGCGGCAAAACAAGGGGCAGGGCGACGATCGCCCCGATCGGGCCGCGCAGCCACGAACGGGTGCGCGACAGCCACAGGGCAATCGGAGTGCCGACAACCAGCAGGATTGCGGTGGTCAGGGACGCCAGTTTCAGTGTCAGCCAGATCGCCGCGAAATCGGCACTCGTCAGCGACATTTAGAGTTGGTAACCGTAGGACTTGATCACCGCAGCGGCTTTCGGGCCTTTGAGGTATTCGACCAGTGCCTTGGCGGCGGCATTGTCTTTGCCTTTGTTCAGAATGACGGCGTCCTGTTTGATCGGGTCGTGCATATCAGCAGGGACGATCCATGCCGAACCGCTGCTGACTTTGCCATCCTTGTAGATCTGCGACAGGGCGACAAAGCCCAGTTCGGCGTTGCCGGTCGAGACGAACTGGTAAGCCTGAGTGATGTTCTGGCCTTCGACGATCCTGGCTTTGGTGGCCTCGGTCAGTTTGAGCTTTTCCAGCACTTGCGTGGCGGCCAGGCCGTATGGCGCGGCTTTCGGGTTGGCGATGGACAGGTGCTGGTACTCGTTCTTTTTCAAGACCTCGCCCTTTGCATCGACATAACCTTCTTTCGCTGACCACAGCGCCAGAGTGCCAATGGCATAGGTGAAGCGCGAACCCTTGACGGTGTCGCCTTCTTTTTCGAGTTTTTCCGGGGTGGTGTCGTCGGCGGAAAGAAACACTTCGAACGGCGCGCCGTTCTTGATCTGGGTGTAGAACTGGCCAGTGGCGCCGTAAGCTGCAACCAGTTTATGCCCGGTGTCTTTTTCGAAATCGGCAGCGATGGCCTGGATCGGCGCGGTGAAATTGGCCGCAACCGCCACCTGCACTTCATCGGCCTGTACAGCGCCGACGGCGAATACCGCAAGCAAAGAGGCCAGACAGCTAGGGGCAAAACGCGAGGCACGAATGGTCATGTAACAGCTCCGTGGTTGGCAGGTGCAGAGGGCAGCTATTGTTGGAAATGGACTGCGCCGATGCGAGGGGTGTTCGCTATATAGCGAAATATATAGCGAAATGCCGCCAAACAGGAAGTGTTGGTTAGAACCAGAGTGAGGGCGCTCGACACCTCACTGTGCCTGGCGTCATTGGCGAGTGAGTTTTGCCAGTGCGCCTTCGGCTAATTGCCGGGTCAATTCTGCACTGCTCAAGTCCTGACCCAGGGTGAATGCCTGACCGGCCCAGAGGTTGGCAAACTCGGCCTCGTTGATCGCTCGCAACGGCATCAATGCACCGCCGGCCAAGGGAAATGCCGGCGCCTTCGGCGACATCGGGCCCAGCTCACGCATGACGCGGTTGAGAATGCCACGCGCTGGACGTCCGGTGAAGAGATTGGTGATCGCGGTTTCGCTTTCCTTGGCGGTACGCAGTGCTTTGTGGTGAGTGGCGCTGACTTTTGCTTCCGGTGTGAACAGATAGGCGGTGCCGACCTGTGCCGCCGACGCTCCCAAAACGAACGCCGCCGCCACGCCTCGCGCATCGGCAATGGCGCCGGCGGCAATCACCGGTAGGTTCACCGCATCGACCACTTGAGGCACCAGGGCAAACGTACCGACCTGACTGCTCAGGTCATCACTGAGAAACATGCCCCGATGACCGCCAGCCTCGTAGCCCATGGCGATAATCGCGTCGCAGCCGTGCTGTTCCAGCCAGATCGCTTCATCGACAGTGGTGGCCGAGGACAGAATTTTTGCACCGGTCGCCTTGACCCGATCAAGCAGGGATTTTTCTGGCAGACCGAAGTGAAAGCTCACGACCTCAGGTCGAAATTCTTCCAGCACTGCGCAGGCTGCCGCATCGAACGGCGCCCGATTGGACACCGGCGTCGGTGCGTCGAAATCGGCGCCCAGTTCGCGGTAGTACGGCTCGAGCAGATGCTTCCATTCACGCGCGCGTTGCTCATCGGCCGCCGGTGGCTGATGGCAGAAGAAGTTCACGTTGAAAGGCTTGTCGGTGTGTTGGCGAATGGTTTTCAGCTCTTCGCGCAATTGCTCGATGCTCAGCATGGCGGCCGGCATCGAGCCCAGGCCACCGGCATTGCACACGGCGATGACCATGGCCGAATTCGTCGCGCCGGCCATCGGGCCCTGAATGATCGGCAGTTCAATGCCGAGCAGGTCAAGAATGCGCGTGTCTGGCCATTGGCTCATGAAGGCTGGTCTCCGAACGGTGAAAGGCAGAGCCGGTTTTTAACAGCAAAACCGGATCCGCAGCCAGTTCGAAATTCAGAACAACCCGTGCAGTTTTTCAGCGTCGATGAAATCCGCCGCCTCCACCGCCGCCAAACGAGTGATTCATGAATTGCGAGGAGTTGTGAAAGTTGTTGGTCCGCTGGTTGCCGAAGTTGCGCGCAGCGGAGTCACGGTTGAGGTTCTGCAACTGCGCATTGTTGTTGATGGGTGCGCTGCGGGTCGCGCCGCCGCCGACCATCGACTGCCAGCCGTTGTCGGTCTTTTTGTACACGTTGCCGTCGTGGCCGGCATAAACGTTGTCGCCGACGCGTGCAGCGCCGCCGTTGCGTCCGCGAATGCCGCCATATTGGGTGGTGTTGCCGGTGTTGGGGTTGTATACGGCGCCCCGGTTGGCGGTGACCTGCGTACCGTTGCGCACGTTGCCGGCGGTGACCCGTTCGCCGGCAATTGCGCCACCGTTCGGTCCGACTGCCACGCCGCTGCGTCCGGCTGCGTAATTGCCGGTGTAGACGTTATGTACGGCGCCCCGTTGACCGGCGGCTGCGACGCCAGTGCGGGAGTTGTAGGAAGCGCCGACCTGACCGGCCCAGCGATTGCCAGTCCAGGCGTTGTAACCGGCGCCGTAGCGGCTGACCGTGGCCCGGTCGCCCCACTGATGATAAATGTTGCCGGTGGTGCCGGCCCAGCCACCGGGACCCCAGGCCACTGCGCCACCGCGATAACCGTAAGCGGCGCCACCCCAGGCCAAAGGCGCCGGATACAGATGCGGACCCCAGGCGTAACCCCAGCCGTAGTTGCCCCACCACGGGTAAGCGCCCCAGCCCCAACCCATCGCTACAGTGCTGCCGCCCCAGCTCCAGCCAAAGCCGAAACCAAAGGTCCAGCCAGTCCACGGCGTATAGCGGATGGCGACGCCGAAACCGTAAGTCACCGGCGGCCCATACCAGACGCTGCCCACCCACGGTGTGTAGGGATAACCGGTGCCATACACCACGACGCCCGTGGCCGGATCCAGATTCGAACCCTGATACCCCGGCGTGTAGCCGACCACTACCGTGTCCCCGCTGGACTCGTAGACTTTGACGTAGGTGAGGTAATGCATCGGCGAACTCGGCGGGATCGAATAGATCACTGCCGGCACGGAACTGGCGACAACCCAAGGGCCATTTACCGTGGTGGCGGTGAACCAGATACCGTTCTCCACCGCATACCAACTGTTGTTGTCGACTCGGATGATGGGCGTGGCGCTGTTGACCAAGTATTGCAGGGGTGTGGTGTTGATGGCTTTGAGTTGCGGCTCGCCATCGAACTGCGGCGCGGTCATTTTAACCGCGCTTTTGTTGATGGCCGACGTCTGTGGAATGGTCGCGGCAATGGCCGCTTCCTTGGCTTGCGGCGTGCCGGCGACCGAGGCCTTGACGTTCTCTTTCGGGCTGTCGTCGGGAATGTTGGCGAAGTCCGCCGGCAGTTTGTCTGCGGGGGTAAACGTCCACGGGCCATTCATGTCAGTGGCGCGAAACCAGCGCCCGGAGATCAGCACATAGCTGTTCTGGTCACCGATTTCCTTGAAGATGTGCCCGGTGGTATTGCTGACATACAGCAACCCGGTGCCCTGAATGGGCGTCCATTGCGCTGCGCCGTCAGTAACCAGTAATTCCGTGGGGGTGGTGACGATGAAAATCTTCGGTTGTGGCGGTTTGGCCAGGCTTGGAATCTTGTCTTTCGGATCGCTTTGCCCAGTCAGCAGATCCACTTGCCGGCTCTGAATGGCGACCTGTTTGGCTTTCTCCAGCTCGGCAAACGGTGTGGCCAGGCGGGTATACGCGCCATTGATCTGGTCCGCGACCATCCAGCCATCAAAGACGTGCAGATAATGTTTGCCCTGCGCGTCTTTCAATAACAGCGGGCGAGTATTGATCACCCGCTGCAGCGCCGTGCCTTCTACCGGTCGGTACGCCGCGTCGCCATCGATATAGACGAGCAGGGCGGGTACGTCGGAACTGATAATCGTCGGCGGGGTGTTTTCCAGCGGCGCGCTGTCGGCTTTCTGTTCTGCAGAGAGTACGCCGACTGCAGCTTCGAGCTGATCAAGCGAAATGGTTTTCTTGCGGTTCTCGGCGTCTTTCTGCAGCGCCGCGACCCAGGTGTCGGCTTGAGTGGCATCGGCCGGGAAGTCGGCCTTGATGATTTTGTACTGATCCAGCGCGACCCAGCGCGTAGCCTTGTCGACCAGCGTATGTGCGCTGCACTGGACAATTCCGTAGGTGGACTTGCCATCGGCGCCGGTGGCTTCAACGGCCGCGCGAGCGTTGAGGGTGTAACCGTCCCAGCTGTCGAGTTGCGGCTGATACACCGTCAGTTTCGCTTTGCCGCTGCTGATGACTTGCGGCCAGGTCGGCTCGCTCGGGGCCTCTGCGGCCGGTGCTGCCCAGGCACTGCCGAACGCCAGCAGACACAGCATCAACATCACAAGTAACGAGCGCGGGTAAGGCATTGTCAGCTCCATCGACAGGCCGATTTCTGAAGGAATAACGGCGAAACCACGACCGTCGAAAAAGCATAGCCGCCCGCCATGGAAATACCCGGCCGATTTGCCGATTGGCGCAAAGTCGAATGTGGCAGCGTGTTGCGATGTGGTATTTCAGGGCACGACATTCCGAAACCAGTCATGCGAGGCAGTCATGTTCAGCGCCATTGTGATCGACAAAGACGACAGCGGTTATCGCGCCAACCTGCAGCAGGTCAACGAAGAGCAATTGCCCGAAGGCGATGTCACCGTCGGCGTTGCGTACAGCACGCTGAACTTCAAGGATGGCTTGGCGATTACCGGCAGCAGTCCGGTGGTGCGCAAGTTTCCGATGGTGCCGGGAATCGACCTGGCGGGCAGCGTAGAAGCCAGTTCCCACCCCGACTATAAAGTGGGTGATCAGGTGCTGCTGAATGGTTGGGGCGTCGGCGAGAATCACTGGGGCGGACTGGCGCAGAAAGCACGGCTCAATGGCGACTGGCTGATCCCATTGCCCAAAGCCTTCACGGCGGCGCAAGCCATGGCCATCGGTACGGCCGGATATACCGCGATGCTGTGCATTCTGGCGCTCGAGCGCAACGGCGTGACGCCAGAGCAGGGTGAAGTGCTGGTAACGGGCGCCAATGGCGGCGTCGGCAGTTTTGCCATCGCACTGCTGAGCAAGCTCGGCTATCGCGTCGTCGCATCCACCGGCCGCGTTTGCGAGCATGAATATCTGCAGCAATTGGGCGCTGGCGAAATCATCGACCGCGCGACCTTGTCAGCGCCCGGTAAACCACTGGCCAAAGAGCGCTGGGCAGCGGTGATCGACTCGGTGGGCAGTCACACCCTGGCCAATGCCTGTGCCAGCACTCGCTCCGAAGGCACCGTCGCCGCGTGTGGTCTGGCGCAGGGCATGGATTTCCCGGCTTCGGTTGCCCCGTTCATTTTGCGTGGCGTGACCCTGGCCGGCATCAACAGCGTGACCCAGCCCAAGGCTCGCCGTCTGGAAGCGTGGGATCGACTGGCCAAGGATCTGGATTTCTCGTTGCTGGCATTGATCAGCCATGAAATCGGTCTGAGTGAGGCCATTGATGCGGCGCCAAAGTTGCTCGCCGGGCAACTTCGCGGACGGGTTGTGGTGGACGTCAATCGCTGATAGCTGTTTACCCTGGGTCTTTCAAGGCTGCGTCTCGCGCTCAAGCAACTGACGCTTGCGCTCGACGCCCCAGCGATAGCCCGAAAGGTTGCCATCGCTGCGCACCACGCGATGGCAAGGGATCGCCACTGCCAGGCGGTTGGCCCCGCAAGCCTGAGCCACCGCGCGCATGGACGTCGGTGCGCCGATGCGCTGGGCAATTTCGGCGTAACTGGCCGTGTGGCCCGCCGGAATTTCCCGCAGTGCTTGCCAGACACGTTCCTGGAACGCCGTGCCGCGAACGTCCAGCGGCAGATCCAGGCCAATCGCCGGAGCTTCGATAAATCCCACCACCTTGGCGATCAGTTGTTCGAAACCGGCATCGGCGCCGATCAGGTTGGCCTGGCGAAACTGATCCTGCAGATCGCACACCAGTTGATGCGGATCGTCGCCCAGCAGAATCGCGCACACCCCACGCTCGCTTTGCGCCACCAGAATCGCGCCGAGCGAGCACTGGCCAACGGCGAAGCGGATGTCGTTGTTCTTCCCGGCCGCACGATAGTCACCCGGTTTCATGCCCAGCAAATGATCCGCTGACTCGTAGAAACGGCTGTTGGAATTGAAGCCCGCGTCGTACAGCGCATCGGTCACCGAACCGCCATCTGCCAGACGCTCACGGACTTTGCGCGAACGATGGGCCGTTGCGTAGCCTTTGGGCGTCAGTCCCGTCGCGGCTTTGAAGACACGGTGGAAATGAAACGGACTCAGGCCGGCGGTCTCCGCCAGTTCATTCAGTGCCGGCAAGGTCTCGGCGGATTCGATAAGACGGCAGGCAATGGCGACGGTCGCGGCATGCTGCGCGGCCACATCACTCTGATCTTTGCTGGCACGCTTGCTCGGACGATAGCCCGCGGCTTCGGCCTGTTCAGCAGTATCGAAAAACTCGACGTTCTGCGGTTTCGGCAGCCGTGAGAGGCTGCTCGGACGGCAGTAGATACCCGTGGTTTTTACTGCGTAGACAAATTGCCCGTCCGCCCGTGAGTCTCGCGCAACCACAGCGGCCCAGCGTGGATCGTTTTCGGTGTTGAAGGTGGTCGAAAGCGTTTTCATGAGCGGTTATCCGTTGACCTGTTTGATTCAGGTTAACCAGCGTCGCAAGGCACAACACTCCGGGCCTTGCGGTCGAACTTTTTGCAGATTATCCGGCCATGCGAAAGGTCAGATTGATCCGCTGTTCACCCAGACGTGGATGCCGGCCCTGTTTGATCGGCAGCACACCGTGATAGCGCAAGCGATCAACGCCGCCCCAGACCACCATGTCGCCATGCAGCAAGGCAATGCGCTGGCTCTTGTCGCTGCGACTGAAACCACCGAAGAGGAACATCGCCGGCAACCCGAGTGACAGCGAAACGATCGGCGCGCTGTAGGACTTTTCGTCTTTGTCCTGATGCAATGACATCTTGGCACCGGGGAGATAGCGGTTGATCAGGCAGGAATCAGCATTGAAGTCAGTAAATCCTGCTCGCACCGCTGCCGACTGCGCGAGTGTCGAGAATACTTGCGGCATCGCTGGCCAAGGCAAATCACTGAGCGGATCGACGCTCGAGTAACGATAACCGTGGCGATCAGTAATCCAGCCCAGAGCGCCGCAACTGCTGGTGCCCACCGACATGCTGAATCCACCCGGTGTGACCATGTGGCGCAAGGGGGCTACGGCAAGAATCGCATCCAGCGCCGGCAGGATCTGCTCGATCAGCGGCAGGGCGAAACCATGCAGCACCCACGATTGCTCGCCAATCTGTTCGGCGCGCGGGCGTTGCTCGGGTTCGTGATCGGCGAAGAGATCGAAAGTGTTCGGTTGCATGGCAGTCATGTGGCGTCGTGAAAGATGATGCCTAGGGTATGCCTTTTTCCACTGTGCAGGCGACTGACGCCATGGCGCATGGTTACCCGATAATCACCGCGCAGGCCTTTGACCGGGCGCTGGTTGACAGCAAAGATCACCGCATCTCCTTTCTTCAGATCCAGCACGTGCGGCCGAGATTGCATGCGCGGGCGTTGTTCGGTGAGAACAAATTCGCCCCCGGAAAAGTCTTGACCGGGTTCTGACAGAAGAATCGCCACTTGCAGTGGAAATACCGATTCGCCGTACAAATCCTGGTGCAGGCAGTTGTAGTCCTGCGGGCCGTACTGCAATAGCAGAGGAGTCGGGCGGGTCTGACCGGCGGCATGACAGCGCTGTAGAAATTCGGCGTGATCCAGCGGAAAACGCTCGGCCAGGCTCATGCGTTCGTACCAGCGATTGGCCAACGGAACCAGGCGTGGATACAGCGCGCAGCGAAGGCGTTCTACGGGTGTCGGCAGGGGGTAGCGAAAGTATTTGTACTCGCCGCGACCGAAACCGTGGCGGGCCATGATGACCTGCGAGCGAAACGGTTCGGTCTGCGGATACAGCGCACTCAATCGATCACAGGTTTCGGCCTGCAGCAGCGAACGGATGATCGCACAGCCGTCCTGATCCAGTTGCTGCTCAAGGCTTGCCCAGTCGAGCGAATCCAGCCGGGAAGGGGACATCGACATGCTGACTCCTTGACTCATGGTCGAAGAAAGTCAGTCTAGGCAGGGCCTTGCGGCAGAACACTCCGCCGCTTGCGGTCGAATTCCTGTCGGTGCTTACAGCGCTTTGCTGACGGCGATCTCACTGATCACGTCGTCGCTCTGGCCGTGAAGGGCATCCAGAGCAGCCTTGGCTTCTTCTTCAGTGCCGTTTTCCAGCTGCGCGAACTCGAAGCGGCGCTCGCCATTGAGTTTGTATTTGATGACGTATTTGGTCGTTTGGGCCACGGTCATGCATTCCTTCCTGGTTGAGCGACGTGTCTCAGCTGAGTTTGGTGCTGGAACGACGGATGATCTTGATCGAGTGAGTCAGTGTCGGCTTGCGCGTCACGCTGATCGCACGGCGGTTGACGGTGTCGATGGTGATGTTCCAGAAACCGGTGCTCGGCGCGGTAATACGGGCCGGGAAGGTGTCGAAGGCGCCGCCGTGATAGGTGTGACGGCCGCCATTCTTGAAGCTGCGGAAGTTGGCGTCGTTCATCAGACGGATGTTGCACATTTGCGAGCATTGGATGACGACGATGTCGTCTTCGTTGAGGTGTTCGCGCTGGTGAATGAATTTCATGGGCGCCTCCAGAAGGGCTTTTTCTACAAAATCAAAACGATAGCTTGTCGATTGGGCGCAGTTTATCAGCCCGCACGGGTTATTATCTGGCCGTCGGGCGTTGGTTTGACAATTTTGAACAGATATTCGCAATCGGATGCGGGTTAAATGCAGAAGACCCCGGAGAAAAACGGCATTTGTGCTGTCGGACGGTCTTTAACGGAGGTTTTGTATGAAGTGGGGTGTGGTGTGTCTGCCGTTGGTTCTGGCTGTGGGTGGTTGTGCGAGTGTTTCCGAAATCAATGAAACGCTGCCGACCATGAGCGTAATCTCCGGCAAGAAACCCCATGAATATGCCCAGTGTCTGGCCGAAAAGCTGGCAGACAGCCGCGGCGCGCTGCAAGTCCAGCCGCACAAGGACGGGGTTCGGGTGATCGTGCCGGGGAAACTTTCCACCGGCGCAGCAGCGGTGTTTGATATCGAAGATCGCTCGGGTGGCAGCAGCATAAAGCTGCATGAGCGCATGTCGAATGTGCCGGTTCGCCCGCGTGATGTGCAACGCGCCGCCAATGCGTGTATTTCCGGCTGATAGACTGATCATCATCAGCACCAATGCCGTCGCAGCGATGCTGTGACGGCATTTTTATTTCTGGAGTCGCGATGAAGCGAGAGCAAGTACGTGAGCGCCATGCAGAGGGCCTTATCTCTGCCACCCATGTCATCCAGAACCCGGCGAATCCGGGGGAGTGGATCGTGTTTTTCAAGAAGAGCGCCGGACGCAGCTACTTTCTGGTGGACGATAATGACGAAGTCGAGTCGTTCGCTCGCCTCGACGATCTGATCGAAGTCGTGCGCGGACTCGGTATCAAGTTCGCCGAAATTCACATGTAAGGTTTATTTGCAGACCACCACAACGCTACGGTTCTTGTAGTTGCCGACATCGACGCCAAGGGTTTTGTCACTTTCTTTGGGCTGAGGCGTGCCGTCTGTGCCGACGATGCGATAACCGGTGCCTGCGCAGGACGCGTCGGCTTTTTCATAGCAGCTCGCCCAGGAATTGGCTTCGCCGGAGCAATCGATGGCCAGGCCCTGTTCGCCGTTTTTCAGGTAAGCAGGCTGAGATGTGGCACAGCCGGCCAGTGCCAATACCGCAATCAGTGGCAGCAATTTTTTCATGGTCATGTTCATGGTCTTCAGCGAGGGGGACTAGACGCTGTGACAGCGCCGGTGGCAAAAGGTTATAGCGTTTGGCCACTTGTTTGTAAGTGGGCACAAAAAAGCCCTGCTCAAGGGCAGGGCTCGGGCGTATCGCAGCTGATCAGTCTTGATCTTTGCCACGGCGTTTCGCCGATGCCGGCGTGTCCGTGAACACGGAAGCTACATCAGTCGCCATTTGTTCGCTGTCGAAAGGCCCGGCGATGTGTTCGCCATTGGTGGTGGTCAGCGTCCACTTGCCGTCTTTCTTGTCGATCACATACCCGTTGATGATTTTTACCGCAGCCATCTATCTGTCTCGTTCGCTGGTTCAAAGGCGCCATGATACCGGCAAATGCTGGCATTGGGGGGCGATGAGCGTATGGTAATCCGGATTGTCGACAGCTTTGAGCTACGCTGATCTGGCTGCGCCAGGATGTCGATGGAACTATCGGCGAGAATATTTCTCTATGTTGGCATCGGTTAGCCAGTGCGGGGCATTGTAAGGTGCACGCCGCCTGATTAGACTGCGCCGAAACTCGTACACACAGCCCTTTCAAGGACTTATATGATCAAGAAATGCTTGTTCCCAGCAGCCGGTTACGGTACTCGCTTCCTGCCAGCGACTAAAGCCATGCCTAAAGAAATGCTGCCGGTGGTAAACAAGCCACTGATCCAGTACGGCGTTGAAGAAGCTCTGGACGCTGGCCTGACGGAAATCTCCATCGTCACCGGTCGTGGCAAGCGTGCTCTGGAAGACCACTTCGACATCAGCTACGAGCTGGAAAACCAGATCAAAGGCACCGACAAAGAGAAATACCTGGTCGGTATCCGCAAACTGCTCGACGAGTGCTCGTTCTCCTACACCCGTCAGACCGAAATGAAAGGTCTGGGCCACGCGATCCTGACCGGTCGCCCGCTGATCGGTGACGAACCGTTTGCCGTGGTCCTGGCGGACGACCTGTGCGTCAACCTCGAAGGCGACGGCGTACTGACCCAGATGGTCAAACTGTACAAGCAGTTCCGCTGCTCGATCATCGCCATCCAGGAAGTCGATCCGCAGGAAACCAGCAAGTACGGCGTGATCGCCGGCGAAATGATCCGCGACGACATCTACCGCGTGCACAGCATGGTCGAGAAGCCAAAGCCGGAAGACGCGCCATCGAACCTGGCAATCATCGGTCGTTACATCCTGACCCCGGACATCTTCGACCTGATCGAACAGACCGAGCCAGGCAAGGGCGGTGAAATCCAGATCACCGACGCCCTGATGAAGCAAGCCCAGAACGGCTGCGTCATGGCCTACAAGTTCAAAGGCAAGCGTTTCGACTGCGGTGGTGCTGAAGGCTACATCGAAGCCACCAACTTCTGCTTCGAGAACTTCTACAAGACTGGCAAGGCTTACTAAGAGCGCTTGATCGGTTTGCAAGAAAAACCCGCTTCGGCGGGTTTTTTCATTTTACGCCCCCATATGACTGGCAGTGCTTGCCCAATGGGTGTCTGCAGGTATGCTGATCCCCTGCCGAGGAGATAGAAATGGCCTACGATTTTGACCTTTATGTGATTGGTGCCGGTTCCGGCGGTGTGCGTGCTGCGCGTTTTGCGGCCGGTTTCGGTGCAAAAGTGGCGGTGGCGGAAAGCCGTTATCTGGGCGGGACCTGCGTCAACGTCGGCTGTGTGCCGAAAAAACTGCTGGTGTACGGTGCGCATTTCGCCGAAGACTTCGAGCAGGCGTCCGGTTTTGGCTGGAGCCTGGGTGAGGCGAATTTCGATTGGGCGACGCTGATCGCCAACAAGGATCGCGAGATCAATCGCCTCAACGGCATATACCGTAATCTGCTGGTCAACAGTGGTGTGACCTTGCATGAGGCGCACGCGAAGATCGTTGGCCCGCATGAGGTTGAGGTGAATGGTGAGCGCTACACCGCGAAAAATATTCTGATTGCCACCGGTGGCTGGCCGCAGATTCCGGAGATTCCGGGGCGCGAACACGCGATCGGTTCCAATGAAGCGTTCTTCCTAAAAGAGCTGCCAAAGCGTGTGCTGGTGGTTGGCGGCGGTTACATCGCGGTCGAGTTCGCCGGAATTTTCCACGGCCTCGGTGCAAACACCACGCTGCTGTATCGCGGCGATCTGTTCCTGCGCGGCTTTGATGGCTCGGTGCGCAAGCATTTGCAGGAAGAGCTGACCAAGCGTGGTCTGGATCTGCAGTTCAATGCCGATATCGCGCGCATCGACAAGCAGGCTGACGGCAGCTTGAAAGCCACTCTCAAGGATGGTCGTGTGCTGGAAGCGGATTGCGTGTTCTACGCCACTGGGCGGCGTCCGATGCTCGACAATCTGGGCCTGGAAAACACCGATGTGCAGCTCACCGACAAAGGCTTTATCAAAGTCGACGAGCAGTACCAGACCAGCGAGCCATCGATTCTGGCGCTGGGCGATGTCATCGGTCGTGTGCAACTGACGCCCGTGGCGCTGGCCGAAGGCATGGCGGTGGCGCGGCGTCTGTTCAAGCCTGAGCAGTACCGTCCAGTGGATTACAAGATGATCCCGACTGCGGTATTCAGCCTGCCGAACATCGGTACAGTCGGTTTGACGGAAGAAGAGGCGCGCGAAGCCGGCCACGATGTGGTGATCTTCGAAAGCCGTTTCCGACCGATGAAGCTGACCCTGACCGAGTGTCAGGAGAAAACCCTGATGAAGCTGGTGGTCGACGGCAAGACTGATAAGGTTCTCGGCTGTCACATGGTCGGCCCGGACGCTGGCGAGATCGTTCAGGGTCTGGCGATTGCGTTGAAGGCTGGCGCGACCAAGCGCGACTTCGACGACACGATCGGGGTACACCCGACAGCCGCCGAAGAGTTTGTGACTATGCGTACGCCGGTCGGCGCTTAAGCGCTTTTCGGTTTGTCTGTGTCTGGCGCTGCCGCAACGGTAGCCGCCAGACGCTGGCTTTCTTCCAGGCTCGTCCGAGCCTTGTTCAATTCCTTTTCCAGTGACTGGTTGAGCAGCGTCTGCTCCTCGATGTTCTGCTTGAGTGTCTGGCTTTCCAGTGTGGCTACGCGCAGGCGTTCCTGGAGGAGGGTGCGTTCGCTGTCGACGCGGGTCGCTTGCTCCAGCAGTTGATCCTGACGCTGATTGCTTTGCTTGAGCTGATCCTGCAGCAAGCTCAGCTCGCGCTGCGTGCCCCGGTTTTCCGTAAGCAGGCGTTCGTTGTCGCGGTGCAGTTGCGTGATCTCGTCCTGACGAACCAGCGCACTTTGCTGCGCCTGACGCAGTTCGGCCTGAATCTGTTGCACTTGTGCTTCGTGACGGCTCTGTTCCTGCTCGCGCTGCTCTTTGCTGGCGTTGCGATAGTGCTCCAGTGCATCGCGAGCATGCAGGTGTTTTTCTTCCAGCGAGCGGATCTGCTCGTCCTTGTCCTGCAGGCGCAATTCAAAGTCGGCCAATGCCTGATTCAGTCCGGCATTGCGGGTTTGCTCGGTTTGCAGCATCGATCGGGTGTTGTTCAGGGCTTCGGACTCACGCGCCAGCGCTGCGCCTTGAATGTCGTGCTCCTGTTCGAGCTTTTCCAGCGCCTGGCGAGTTTGTTTCAGTTCCGACTCCAGTGCTTCGCGCTGCTCCTCGAACTGCTCGCGGGCCTGCTCGATAGGCTCTTGCGCCTGCTCTTTGAGGCGTTGGGCGAGGCGCGAGACGAGGGCGGTCAACTCATCATTGATCGGCTCTGCCGAGGCTTCAACTGGCTGCGCGCCGTCATCCAGCTCTTTCAGATAGCGATGGATCGTGGTTTTCGAGCCGGTGTTGCCCATTTCAATGCGTACTGCATCGATGCTCGGGTGTTCGCCACGGGCGAGGATTGCTGTGCGCGCGATCTGCACGAGGGCTTTGGTAATGCCGCCACGGGCCATGTGAACTCCTACGGTTACGTACTGTGGTACATGCCACTAAAGTACGCAGTGTACCATCTCAAAAATAAAGATAAACCTTTGATAATTAAGACGCGGGATATACTGGTATTACCCAGTGTCAGACGGCAAAATGCGTTTCTGCATCCCTGTCTCAGTACGCCAGCGAGAAAACAGCCCATGAGCGATCTGGATCGCTATCTGCAAGCCGCCACCCGCGATAACACCCGCCGCAGCTATCGCGCGGCCATCGAGCATTTCGAAGTGAAGTGGGGCGGGTTCTTGCCGGCCACAGCCGATAGCGTTGCGCGTTATCTGGTGGCACACGCCGAAGAGCTGTCGATCAATACGTTGAAGCTGCGCTTGTCGGCGCTGGCGCAGTGGCACAACAGCCAGGGGTTTGCCGATCCAACCAAGGCGCCGGTGGTGCGCAAAGTCTTCAAAGGCATACGTGCGTTGCATCCGGCGCAGGAGAAACAGGCGGAGCCGCTGCAGTTACAGGATCTGCAGCGAGTGATTGATTGGCTCGAACATGAAGTACAAACCGCGAGAGAACAGCAGGATCGGCCCTTGCTCCTCAAGGCTTACCGTGATCGCGCACTGATTCTGCTGGGCTTCTGGCGCGGCTTTCGCAGCGACGAGTTGTGCCGCTTGCAGGTCGAGCACGTGCAGGCCCACGCCGGCAAAGGCATCACCTTGTATTTGCCGCGCAGCAAGGGTGATCGGGAAAACCTCGGGCAAACCTATCAAGCGCCGGCACTACTCAAGCTCTGCCCGGTGCAGGCCTACATCGACTGGATCACCGAAGCGGCGCTGGTGCGTGGCGCGGTTTTCCGCAGCATCGACCGTTGGGGCAACCTGAACGAGGAGGGGCTGCACGCCAACAGCATCATTCCTCTGCTGCGTCAGGCATTGCAGCGCGCTGGTATTGCCGCCGAAAACTACACCAGCCATTCCCTGCGCCGAGGCTTTGCCACGTGGGCCCATCAAAGCGGCTGGGATCTGAAATCATTGATGAGTTACGTCGGCTGGAAGGATATGAAGTCCGCAATGCGCTATGTTGAAGCCAGCCCATTCCAAGGGATGGCTCGGATTACGGATAACCCGGCTTCGTCGTAGATATCGTTTTCTTCTATTAATACAGTCGGCTAATAGCGAAAACAAATCAGCAGCATCAGGTTTGCCAATGAGCCATCCGTCAAGTGAGTGGGTAGGATTCACCCATCGAATTCACAACCACTGACGGAGAGTCATCAATGCCTATCATCAACAGCCAAGTAAAACCGTTCAAAGCTACCGCGTTCAAAAACGGCGACTTCGTTCAAGTCTCGGACGCTGACCTGAAAGGCAAGTGGTCGGTCGTGTTCTTCTACCCAGCCGACTTCACCTTCGTTTGCCCAACCGAGCTGGAAGACCTGGCTGACAACTACGCTGCCTTCCAGAAACTGGGCGTAGAGATCTACAGCGTTTCCACCGACACCCACTTTGCCCACGCTGCCTGGCACAACACTTCGCCAGCCATCGGCAAAATCGAATACACCATGATCGGCGACCCGACCCACGCCATCTCCCGCAACTTCGACGTGCTGATCGAAGAAGTTGGCCTGGCTGACCGTGGCACCTTCGTGATCAACCCTGAAGGCCAGATCAAAATCGTTGAGCTGAACGATGGCGGCGTTGGCCGTGACGCTTCCGAGCTGCTGCGCAAGATCAAGGCTGCTCAGTACGTTGCTGCTCACCCAGGCGAAGTTTGCCCAGCCAAGTGGAAAGAAGGCGAGGCCACTCTGGCGCCGTCCCTGGACCTGGTCGGCAAGATCTAAGTCTGTGACACGCAACTCAGGGCGGTACGCCGCACCTTCTTAAGTACGCTGCACCGCCCAATAAAAATGCCCGGGCGAGTTTCGCTCGGGCTTTTTTTCGCCTCAAAATAAAGGAAATCGCCCGTATGTTGGACGCCAATCTTAAAGCCCAGTTGAAATCGTACCTGGAACGGGTCACCCAGCCGATCGAGATCGTTGCCTCCCTCGACGACGGTGCGAAATCCCGTGAAATGCTGGACCTGCTGAAAGACGTTGCCAGTCTTTCGAGCCAGATTACTTTGATCGACAGCGGTGACGACGCGCGCAAGCCATCGTTCTCGATCAACCGCCCGGGCGCCGACATCAGTCTGCGTTTCGCCGGCATCCCGATGGGCCACGAATTCACTTCGTTGGTACTGGCCTTGCTGCAAGTCGGCGGCCACCCTTCGAAAGCCAGTGTTGAAGTGATCGAGCAGATCCGCTCGCTCAAAGGCGAGTTCAGCTTCGAGACGTACTTCTCGCTGTCTTGCCAGAACTGCCCTGACGTGGTCCAGGCACTGAACCTGATGGCCGTGCTCAACCCGAACATTCGCCACGTCGCTATCGACGGTGCGTTGTTTCAGGACGAAGTCAATGATCGCAAGATCATGGCCGTGCCGAGCATCTACCTCAACGGTGAAAACTTCGGTCAGGGCCGCATGAGTCTGGAAGAGATTCTCGCCAAACTCGACACCGGCGCGATCGAGCGCCAGGCCGAGAAAATCAGTGCCAAAGAAGCTTTTGATGTACTCGTCGTCGGTGGTGGCCCGGCCGGTGCTTCGGCAGCGATTTACGCCGCACGCAAAGGTATTCGCACGGGTGTTGCGGCTGAGCGCTTCGGCGGTCAGGTGCTCGACACTATGGCCATCGAGAACTTCATTTCCGTGCAGGAAACCGAAGGGCCAAAACTGGCCACGGCGCTGGAAGAACACGTCAAACAGTACGACGTCGACATCATGAACCTGCAGCGCGCCGACAAACTGATCCCGGGCAAGAATGGCGAACTGCACGAAGTCCGTTTCGCCAGCGGCGCGACCCTGAAAGCCAAAAGCGTGATTCTGGCGACTGGCGCGCGGTGGCGCGAAATGAACGTGCCGGGCGAGCAGGAATACCGTAACAAAGGCGTGGCGTACTGCCCGCACTGCGACGGTCCGTTGTTCAAAGGCAAGCGTGTGGCGGTCATCGGCGGCGGTAACTCCGGCGTTGAAGCGGCCATCGATCTGGCCGGTATCGTTTCGCACGTAACCCTGCTGGAGTTCGATGTACAGCTGCGCGCCGACGCCGTATTGCAGCGCAAACTGCACAGCCTGCCGAACGTCACCGTGATCACCAGTGCACAAACCACGGAAGTCACCGGTAATGGCGAGAAGGTCAACGGCCTGCGTTACAAGGATCGCAACACTGACGAGCTGCGTACTGTCGAGCTGGAAGGGATCTTCGTGCAGATCGGTTTGCTGCCGAACACTGACTGGCTGAAGGGCACTATCGAGCTGTCGCCGCGTGGCGAGATCATCGTCGATAACCGTGGTGAAACATCGATCCCGGGCATCTTCGCTGCGGGCGACGTGACCACTGTGCCGTACAAGCAGATCGTGATTGCGGTGGGCGAGGGCGCCAAGGCTTCGCTGAGCGCATTTGATCACTTGATCCGCACGTCGGCGCCGGCTTGAACGTCCTGCCAGAAATGAAAAAACCCGTGAGCGATCACGGGTTTTTTTATTGTGCGTCAAAAGCGGCCCCTCACCCCAGCCCTCTCCCGAAGGAGAGGGAGCCGACCGAGGTGCCTGGCGTTTTCCATCGACCTGAAAGCGCCAGTCGATTATGGATTCAACGCCAATCTTTCAAGTCGGCGTATCTCTCCAATATCCCCCAATCAGTTCCCTCTCCCCCCGGGAGAGGGTTAGGGTGAGGGGCTTTTCAGCCTTTACAGCGGCGCTGGCTGAATGATCTCGACCCAGTAACCATCCGGATCCTTGATGAACGCCAGGCTTTTCATGCGGCCATCGCTCAGGCGCTTCTGGAAGTCGCAGCCCAGTTCTTCGAAACGCGCACAGGCCGCGACGATATCCGGCACCGAAATGCAGATATGACCAAAACCACGCGGGTCAGTGTTGCCATTGTGATAGGCGAAATCGGCGTCGTTCTCAGTGCCGTGGTTGTGAGTCAGTTCCAGAATGCCTGGAATCGACTTCATCCACTCGGTACGAGCGGCGGTGTCGGCCGGGATCTGTGCCTTGTCGACCAGCGCGAGGAAATACAAGCTGAATTCCGCTTCCGGAAAATCACGCTTCTCGACCAGCGAGAAACCCAGTACGCGAGTGTAGAAGTCCAGAGATTGGGTGATGTCTTTGACGCGCAACATGGTGTGGTTGAAGACGAAGTTGCGGGTTGCGCTGTCTGGGGTGGCGGTGACGCCGGGGAAAGTGTTGAGTTCGTGCAGGCTCATGGGCCCTCCAATAACTATGGGCGAGTGAATGGGCGCAATGATACGCATGCCTGCCGGCATCGCCAAATGAAAGGGCAGACTTGCCCTGCGTGCGGGTGAGGCTCAGACTTTACGGCTCAATCTGCGAGTGTGTCCGGCAATGATCCGACTGTTCAAATTCCTGTTTGTGTTTTTCGCGTGTTCTCTGGGCGCTGTCGGTGCATCAGCGAGTGAGCCAAGCATTACCTGGCCGGCCGGCTGGCAAGTCGAGGTACTACCTGAAACGACTGCGCAGGTTTCCCGCCAGCGTGCGGTCAAGAACGACGTCGATGGCAATCAGGTGATGGTCATGGAATTGATCATGACGCAGGTGGAAAGTGGGCATCAGGTCAACTTGCAAGGCGTGCTGCTGGAAATGCGCAAGTCGATCCAGAAGGACTTCTTCCAGGGCGGCTACCAAAGTGTCTGCAACAAAGTGCATCCGGCCACGCTGGGTACGTTATCGGCGTTGGAAACCACTTGCACGATCACCGAAAACGGTCGACATGTGTTGTCGCAAACCCTGGTTGCAGCGGTCGAGGCGGACAAGGCTTATGTGCTTTCCTACGCTGGGCAGGCCGAGGTTTATAAGGCGAGCGCCGACGAGATAGTGGCGGTGAGAAACAGCTTGAAACTTTAAGCCGCTGTACTCTTCGCGGGATGGTTAGATACCCGAAGGCATTAAGCACAAAGTTTAATGTTGACCCTGATTCGCAACATTGCGCATCAAAATGTTTGGGTATCTGGCTCAGTAACGTTACAGAAAAGTCGCAACTTGTTCGATGAAAATCATTTCATTTGTTAGATATTGTCAATAAAAAAGCCCTGCATGATGCAGGGCTTTTTTGTTGGCGCTGGATTAACCGCGCAACCAGGAATCAACGGTGGCTGCACCGTATTGTTCCTTCCACGCTTTCAGGCCGCGGTGGTTGCCGCCCTTGGTTTCGATCAGTTCACCGGTGTGCGGGTTCTGATAGACCTTGACCACGCGGGCGCGGCGGGTTTTAGGTGCTGCAGAGGTCTGCAGACCGGATTTTGCCGGGTTCGGATCGAGAATGGCGATGATCTCTTTCAGGCCTTTGCCGTAGTGTTTCATCAGCCCCTGGAGCTTTTCTTCGAATTCGATTTCTTTCTTCAGCCCGGCATCGTTCTTCAGCGATTCCAGCTGCTTGAGCTGTTCCTGAAGGGCCTTTTCAGCTGCACGAAATTCAGCGAGTCTGGACAATATCTTTACTCCAATAGTGTGTTTGGCTGATACCAACCGCAAACAAAGCTATAAGCCAAGAGCCTTGAAGCGACTCGGTGATAAATGGCTCACCTGCCAATTTTGCTCAGGTTGAAAAAATTGTAGTAGTTAATGCGCCAAGAGTAAATCCTGATGTTGTCTTCATGTAACAACAGCGGTCTTTTGTATCAATTTGGTGCGTCTGATCGTTGCGCTCGTCTTAATCAGGCTTAGTTAATGGTGAGTTAATGCGCTGATGAAGTCCGCAGCCGGCATCGGTTTGCCGAACAGGTAGCCTTGCAGGAAGTTGACGTGATGCGCCGTCAGATAATCGGCTTGCGCCTGAGTTTCGACACCTTCGGCAACAATACCCAAATCAAGCTTGGCTGACAGTTCGATAATGGTGTCGAGAATGTGCCGGGACAGCGCATCGATGCCGATCATGGCGACGAAACTCTGATCGATCTTGAGAAAGTCGACATTGAATTTGCGCAAGTAGCCGAGGCTCGAGTGGCCGGTGCCGAAGTCGTCAATCGCGATCTTCACGCCCAGTGCATGCAATTGCTCGAACAGTTGCCGGGTGATGTCGGTCGGTTCGATCAACTCCCGCTCGGTCAGCTCCAGCACCAGGCTGATGCTGTCGGGCACGAACGCGGCAAGAAACGCCCGGCAGTCCTCAACCAGTTCGAGGTCCTTGCAATGGCTCGCAGTAATATTGATGCCGATATGAAACGGCGGGGTGAAGGTTGCTGACAGCGGCCCCAGCAGCGCCGCGGTCTGTTGCATCAGGGCGCGGGTCATCGGCACGATCAGGCCCGAATGCTCGGCGAATGGAATAAACAGATCCGGGCGCACCAGCCCTTCTTTGGGGTGTGTCCAGCGCATCAAGACTTCGGCTCCCGACCATTTCTTGCTGTCGCCATGCACTACGGGCTGGAAGTAAGGAATGAACTCGCCGGCCTCGAGCGCGCGGAGCATCTCGTGGCTCGGCGACGTAGAGCGCTTTTGCAAGACATGTCCGATGGCACCGGCCACCACGCCAAAAAAGATCAACAGACTGAACAGCGGCGGATATTCATCGGCCATGTAGCGCCAGGTTTCGCCCTCGGGAAAACCGGCGGAGACACTGAACGCGTAACGCGAAGAATCCAGTGTGTGTTGTGCTAACGGTAACGAGGGCAGGGCGCCATTGTGTACTTTGCCGTCGGCCGACAGCCAGTTATCGCCCACTTGCAGCACCAGCAACATGTGCCGGCCGATCAGACGCAACATGTTGCTTAGATGGTAACCGTCGAGTGTCGTCAGGGCGCCGCCACGACCTTCGCTGAGCCGATAGACCAACAGGGCGGTGTTGGGAGTCACCGGGTTGCCATTCATCAGCCACAACTTGCCCTGGTTATAGTCGCCCGCGTTGACGGCTTCTTTATAGTCGCCAAACAACGAGCTGCAATAGAGATTGTCGTCCCACACCAGATTGGTCGAGCGCACGAACGGGCGGCGGGTTACTTGTTCGCGTAAAGCGAGTTTGACGTTCTCACACATCTGGCCGGCCAGTGGCAGCAGTTCACGGGCTGCCTGGGCGGTGTTATCGAGCATCAACTCGAACTGGCGCAACGCCTCTTCGGCAGTCTGTCGTGAACCTTGCTCCAGCGTGCGTTCGGCCTGTATGTAAAGAATCGCGCTGCCCAGCAACACCGGAAGCAAACCGCTGAGCAGGGTGAAAACGGCGCGGGTGCTGCGCTTGCGGCGGGGTCTGACGGTTAACGGCATGGGCGCATCCTGTCGCGATAGAGTGGGGCTCTCGAATGCAGGCCGGATCACGGCGCGCCGCTGAAAAACACATCAGCCAGAGGGGAGGATAGATGGCCGAAGGCGCTTGCGCCGCTCATCAGTGCTGCATCCGCGTTGCCAGCTCGATAAAGGCCAGCGTAGCGGGTGACGCCTGACGCTGATCGAGGACGGCAAGTGCGACCTGACGCTGCACGGCGGGCAACAACGGCCTCCTCACGTAGCGCGGCGTTGCTTCCTCTGGCAATGAACCTTCGGCAACAATCGTGATGGCGTCACCACGGCCGACCGTGTCGAGGGTGCTGAGCAGTTGCGAGCAGCGATAGCGAATGTTCGGTTGCAAGCGCGCGGCCATGAACAGCCGCGACACCAGTTCCGAAGAACCGGCCTCGGTCAGCACGAACGGAGTGTCGCACAAGTCCTTGAGGCTCAACGCCGGGCGCGTTGCCAGCGGATGGCCCACCGGGAGCAGCGCAACCATCTGGTCTTCGATCAAGGCAAACGTATCGAAGCGCTCCTCTGGCAGCACCACGAAACCGATGTCGATCCGCCGCTCTTCCAGCCATTGAATCACTTGTCGATCCGGCCCTTCATCGATGTGCACTTCGATGCCCGGATGTGCCTCGCGATATTGCCGCAGAATATCGGGCAGCAGCTTGATCGACGAAGTCGGGCCGAACGAGCCGATGCGCAAGGTGCCGCTTTTCATGCCGCGTGCATCCGCGGCTTCCTGGCGCAAGGTGTTGGCCAGCCCGAGCATGGCGCGGGCGCGCAGCAGCAATTGCTCACCGATGTCACTGAGCTCCACGGACGACTGATGCCGGCGCAGCAGTTCGACACCGAGTTCCTGCTCCAGCGACTTCATCGCGTGGGACACCGCCGACTGCGAAATCCCCAACCGATGGGCCGCGAGGGTGAAACCGCGCAGTTCGGCGACCAGCGAGAAGATTTCCAGTTGGGTGAGGGTCATGAGTTTTTGCTCATTTTACGATGACATGGAATGAGGTGAATGATACGGCATTCCTCAAGTTCGTTGGTCTGGAGCGTCATGCGTAACGTCGAACAGTTGCACACAACATCGTCTGAAATCCCTGTTTATCTAACATTGGCTGCGGTGACCATGATCTGGGGCGGGACCTTTGTCGCCGGACGTTTCCTCGCGGGCAGCCTGAGTCCGATGTTCGCCGCCAGCCTGCGCTTCCTGCTCGCCAGTGCGGCGTTGCTTGGCTTCCTGTGGCTGGCGCGGATCCCTTTGGCGCGGCCGACTCGACGACAATGGCTGCAACTGGCACTGCTGGGGTTCTTCGGGATCTTCTTCTATAACCTGTGCTTTTTTTACGGCCTGCAATACATCAACGCGTCGCGGGCTTCGTTGATTGTGGCGTTGAACCCGGCGGTGATTGGTCTTGTCTCGTGGTGGTTGTTCAAGGAACGTCTGGGCCGGGTGAAAACCGCCGGCATTGCGACCTGCATGGTCGGCGCCGGCCTGGTGATCATCAGTCGCAATCCGCAATTGCTGGCCGCAACGCCGCACGCATGGATCGGAGATTTGTTGATTCTCGGCTGTGTGCTGGGCTGGGGCGTTTATTCGTTGTTTTCCCGTGATCTGAATCGGACGTTGGGGCCGGTGCAGACCGTGACGTACTCGATCCTGATCGGCACAGTCATGTTGTGGGCGCTGGCGGCGTTACGCGGCGAACTGAGCTGGCAGGCGCTGAATAATCTGGGCCTGGCGCAATGGCTGAGCCTGCTGTACCTCGGCGTCCTGGGCTCGGCGCTGGCCTACATCGGCTATTACGACGGCATCCGTAAAATCGGCGCGACACGCAGCGGGGTGTTTATCGCGCTTAATCCGTTGACGGCGGTCATCCTTGGCGCGCTGCTGCTGGGCGAGCAATTGACAGCGGCCATGTACCTCGGTGGCGCGCTGATCCTGACTGGCATTTACCTGTGCAACAAACCCCTTGCACCGGTCGCAAAAAAGCGGATTTTATAGGGAGGGCAGACAAGCCTATTTACGCTGTGTAGAATCGGGTTACGCATACAATAATAATCGTCTTCTGGCAGCAGAAGCCTCGCCCGCAAGAGCCTTGGGTCGACAATGAAGATATTCGGGTTTCAACTGATCTACGGTGACTTCCTCGCCCGCAGTGTGCGTGGCATCTCCTGTGCGCCACCCACCGACCTCGCAGACTGACAAATAACCCTGGTTAATTTGATAAGAATGATGAGGCGTCACCATGACAGATTTATACGAAAACCCAATGGGCCTGATGGGCTTTGAATTCATCGAGCTCGCATCGCCGGTGCCGGGCACCCTGGAGCCGATCTTCGAGATCATGGGCTTCACCAAAGTCGCCACCCACCGCTCCAAGAACGTGCACCTGTACCGTCAGGGCGCGATCAATCTGATCCTCAACAACGAGCCCAACAGCGTCGCTTCGTACTTCGCCGCCGAGCACGGCCCGTCGGTGTGCGGCATGGCGTTCCGCGTCAAGGATTCGCAAAAAGCCTACAACCGCGCACTGGAACTCGGCGCCCAGCCGATCCACATTGAAACCGGCCCGATGGAGCTGAACCTGCCGGCGATCAAGGGCATTGGCGGCGCGCCGCTGTACCTGATCGACCGTTTCGGCGAAGGCAGCTCGATCTACGACATCGACTTCGTGTTTATCGAAGGCGTTGATCGCAATCCGGTTGGTGCCGGCCTGAAGATCATCGACCACCTGACGCACAACGTGTATCGCGGTCGCATGGCCTACTGGGCGAACTTCTACGAGAAGCTGTTCAACTTCCGCGAGATCCGTTACTTCGATATCAAAGGCGAATACACCGGCCTGACCTCGAAAGCGATGACCGCACCGGACGGCATGATCCGCATCCCGCTGAACGAAGAGTCGTCCAAGGGCGCGGGCCAGATCGAAGAGTTCCTGATGCAGTTCAACGGCGAGGGCATCCAGCACGTCGCGTTCCTCACCGACGACCTGATCAAGACCTGGGATCAACTGAAGAAGATCGGCATGCGCTTCATGACCGCGCCGCCGGACACCTACTATGAAATGCTCGAAGGTCGTCTGCCGAACCATGGCGAGCCGGTGGATCAGCTGCAATCGCGCGGCATCCTGCTCGATGGCGCCTCGGAGCAGGGCGACAAGCGTCTGCTGCTGCAAATATTCTCGGAAACCCTGATGGGGCCGGTGTTCTTCGAGTTCATCCAGCGTAAAGGCGACGATGGTTTCGGCGAAGGCAATTTCAAGGCGCTGTTCGAGTCGATCGAGCGTGATCAGGTGCGTCGCGGTGTACTCGCAACCGAGTAATCCGCTACACCGCTAAACACTGTAGGAGTGAGCCTGCTCGCGATAGCGTTTTCAGATCCGGCAATGCTGGTGACTGAATGAACGCAATCGCGAGCAGGCTCACTCCTACATTTTTTTGTGTTTGGCTTAAGGACGGCGTTGGCGCGTCAGGTGTTTAAAGCCTTCGAAGATCAGCACCAAAACCGCCAGCCAGATCGGAATATAGGTCAGCCATTCCCCGGACTTGATGCTCTCACCGAGCAACAATGCCACACCGAGCAACAACACCGGCTCAACGTAACTCAACAAACCAAACAGGCTGAATGGCAGCAAGCGACTGGCAATGATGTACACCACCAGCGCCGACGCGCTGATCAGGCCGAGCAACGGGATCAGCCACATCAGGCCTGGGTACTGATCAAACACGCCAAAGCCTTGCTCGCCACCCTGCACAAACCAGTAGGCGACCGGCAGCATCAGAGTCATGTCGATCCACAAGCCGCCGAGGTTGTCGGTCTTCAGGTATTTACGCAGGACGAAGTACAGCGGATAGCCGACGACCACCACCAGTGTCGCCCAGGAAAAACCGCCGACCTGGTACAACTCGTTCAACACACCGAGGGTGGCGAAGAACACCGCAACCTTTTGCAAATACGACAGGCTCTCGCCGTAGGCAATTCGCCCGGTCAGGACCATCGCCAGTGGCAGCAGGAAGTAGCCCAGCGACACGTCGAGGCTGTAGCCATTGAGCGGCGCCCACATGAACAGCCACAGTTGCACGCCAAGCAGGGCGGCCGAGACGATCAACCCGGCGACCAGTTTTGGCTGTGCCGCGACCATCCGAATCAGCTCCAGTACCCGCCGCCATTCTCCGGACACCAGCATGAACACGGTCATGCACGGTACGGTCAGCAGCATCCGCCAGCCAAAGATCTCCACGCCACTCAACGGTGTGAGCAACGAGGTGTAGTAATACATGACGGCAAACAGCACCGAGGCTGAAACCGATAGAGCGATACCTTTAGACAAACTGTCCTCGCGGGTTGATGGTCAAACGGGGCGCGAAGGATACGTGGTTTTTGTGCTGAATATTGGCCGGATGCTCAATATTCTTCACGCACATTCCCCTGCGACAGCTCCTGCACAAGCGTAGTCAGTGTGAGTAAACATCACTGCGCAACCTTCAACGGATTGCCGAAGCGCCTCAGGTACATCTCGCCGAACTTGTAAGAGGCGTAATCGGTGATGTGGCCAATGTCACGATAGACCGGCAAACCGTCGACAGTGGTCATGCACGCGTTGTCTTTGCATTGAACGATTTTCGGGTCAATAACGATCAAGCCGGGGTATTCAGTCTTCAGGTCATTGAACAGTCGTTCGAGCACCGGCTCTTTCGCGCCTGACCATGGCGCCGTGGCGCAGAGGCTGCTTTGCTCGGCACTGCCCATCAATCCGCGCAGCTTGACCTGGTGCAGCAGGCAGGTGTTGATCCCCGCAGGCATAGGCAGCGTGTTCTCCAGAAAGACCGGAGTAGCACCGGATTCGACAATGATATCCAGGGCTTTGCGGATCGCTGTGCCGAGGCGTTGTTGCGACAGCTCCGGGCTGCGCGGGTCATCCAGTTTGGTGACGATGTCATCCTTGAGATAAGCCTCCCAGAACTGACCCACGATCACATACTTGAAATGCTTCTTCGCGATCAGGTCGTAATAGCGTTGAGTGGCGTTGTGGCATTTTTGATACAGCCCGTTCGTGTATTTACTCACGTCATAGAGGTAGATCCCGGGCAACGCCAGACATGCCGGATAACCCTGTGTGAGGACGGCAAGATTGGCATCCCTGGCCAGTGTTTCGACAAAGCCCCAGTAGTGATTCGAAAATGAATCGCCCATCAGCAATATTTGCGGCGCGGCCTGCGCGGCGCCCGCTATGCAGCCCGGATCGGCGCCGTCACTGACACCCAGGCATCCCTCCCGAGTGGCCGGAACAGACGCTTTCAAACCGTTGAAGACGTTGTTGTAGCCTTCGTTGAAGCGGTTCGGCCAGCCTTCCTGTCTGACGCTGGCCGCGTGGAGCAGCGACAGGCCGATTGCGGGCAGGATCATCAGCACGACAAGGGTTTTGGCAAAGCCGAGCCTGGCCTTTCGAAAGCGGTTTTCGATCAGCACGTAGCAGAGCCAGGCCATGACGAACGTGGAGACGAAGTAAACGACCGTCGCTGGCGCGGTGAGGGTGATGCCCATGTAATTCATCAGCGCCAGGATCGGCCAGTGCCACAAGTACAGGGAGTACGAAAGCGTGCCGATGAACACCAAGGGTTTGAACGCCAGCAGTTTCGAGGTAAAGCTCGCATCGCCAATCCCCTGAAACAGCAAGGCTGCAGTGGCGAGGCACACGGCAATGGCGTGGTAGCGCGGAAAGCCCGGCAGGATATCTGCCAGAGTGGCGCAGTAGAGGATCGTCGCCAGCGAAAACGCACAGACCAGCGTGGCGCTCAGGCGATTGAGCCTGAACGTGTCCGTGCTGAAAATGACCGCACAGGAGCCGATCATCAATTCGAAAATTCGCGCGGTGAAGAAGTAGTAGTTTTTGTCAGGAACCGAGTAAGACAAGTACAGCGCGAGCGCCATTGCCGCCAGGGTCAAACCGAGCACCACCGCCTTGAACAGGCTTTTCGCCAGATAGCGATAGAGCAACCAGAGGCCCAGCGGCAGGGCCAGATACCACTGCCATTCGATGGCCAGCGACCAGGTGTGCAACAGCGGCAGGCTGGCCGCATCAGGCGTGGCGTAGCCCGTTGTGACTTTGGAAAAATACTGGTTGGAGATGATTAGCGATGTGTACTTTTCGCTTTTCAGAAAGTCGACATAGTCATCGGGCAAGTACAGCAGCGTTGTGACAATCAGGGTCACGGCCAGCAACGCAATCACCGCTGGCTGCAAGCGCCAGATTCGCCGCGTATAGAACCCCGAGAACGTGAATGTGCCGTTGTTCAGCGATTTCATGATGATCGCGGTGGTCAGATAACCCGAGATCACGAAGAAGATATCGACGCCAATAAAGCCGGACGGGAAAAGCGTCAGACCGCCGTGAAAAATCAACACCAGCAACACGGCGATTGCGCGTAGCCCGTCGATATCCGCACGGTACTCGATCGATGGTTTGCGATCCCCGGTAGCCACAGTCGCCGCCGGCGAAAGAGGCTCGTGCAGATTTTTCGCGCCACGCAGTTTGAACAACAGCCCGCGCAAAGGCTTGCTGGATACCTCAACGGGGCGATTGAGCATTTATCAGTCCCTGGTCATTTCCGGGCGATCAATCAACTGTCCGTTTGATCGCGCTTGATCCGTTGAAAGACAGCCGAGGGTATCGGCTGTCGAAGGCCTGCGGTAAAGCTCAACCTTGATGGGGTTTACGCCCCGACACAAAATGACTGACATCGTTGAATCCCGGTGTCGACGCGTGACCCGGCGAGACCAGCGAATCGATAAACGCCTCATCCTGCGCCGTGATCTGCACGGCCTGCGCCTTGGTGTAAGCATCCCACTGATCTTCAGTTCGCGGCCCGACAATCGCCGACGTCACTGCGCTGTTATTCAACACCCAGGCAATCGCAAACTCGACCATCCCGACCCCGCGTTGCTCGGTGTACTGCTGAATCTGTTGGGCGATGCGCAGCGATTCTACGCGCCACTCGGTTTCCAGAATGCGCTTGTCCTGGCGTCCGGCGCGGCTGTTGGCGTCCGGTTTGACATCCGGCGCGTACTTGCCGCTGAGCACGCCCCGGGCCAGCGGACTGTAAGGCACTACGCCAAGGCCGTAGGTTTGTGCCGCGGTGATCTGCTCGGTCTCGGCCTGGCGGTTGACGATGTTGTACAACGGCTGACTGATCACCGGACGGTCAACGCCGAGTTTATCGGCGACGCGAATCACCTCGGCAATCCGCCAGCCGCGATAGTTCGACAGGCCCCAATAACGAATCTTGCCCTGACGAATCAGATCGCCAATCGCCGACACGCTCACTTCCAGCGGCGTGTTGTGGTCTTCGCGGTGCAGGTAATAAATGTCGAGATAGTCAGTGCCGAGCCGGGTCAGGCTGGCATCGATGCCATTGAAGATGTGTTTGCGGCTCAAACCGCTGCGATTCGGCACGCCGTCCACCGGGCCGAAACCGACCTTGGTCGCCAGCACCCAGTCATGCCGATGGCGGGCAATCGCTTCACCGACAATCTCTTCGGACCGACCGTTGGTGTAGACGTCGGCGGTGTCGATGAAATTGATCCCCTGATCCCAGGCCTTGTCGATGATTCGCAGCGAATCCTCAGCGCTGGTCTGCTCGCCAAACATCATCGTGCCGAGGGTGAGGGTGGACACCTGCAAGCCCGAGTGACCGAGTGTGCGATAGCTCATGCCGAAATCCTTTTGTCGGTGGGAAAGGGTTAATCAAATACCAGAAGCGTGCGATGCGGCAAAGTGATTTATCGACTCAGCGCTGCACAGCGCTCACGCAAAAACACCTGCAACACCCTGACCCGTTCCGACACCTGCACCCGATGCGGACACAGTAAATTGAACGGCACGCTTTCCCCGTCCCAATCATCAAACAACGTCACCAGCCGCCCGGCGCGGACATCTTCAGCGATGTCGAGCCACGCCTTGTACGCGATGCCATGCCCGGCCAGCGCCCAGCGGCGGGCGACTTCGCCGTCGTCGCTGAGGTAGTCGAGCCAGTTGCAGCACGCCGCTCAATCCTTCGCTTTGTTGTTTAAGTGCCTGTTCACCCTCGGCCAGCGCCGCCAGTGCCAAATTGCTCGGGCTCAAGCCGGGCCGGCGGCCGCCGTTTCCGTTTCCGGGGCGTTGGCTGTATCAGGATGAACACGCCGTGGTGCATGTGATCGAGCGGCCGTTGCCCGATGACACTGAACTGAGCCACATCGCGTTTCGTACTGATGAGCCGGCGCAAGCGGTGTTGCAGCGGGTGCGTGACAGTGGTTTGCCGTATCAACTGGCGCAGGTGCCGGGCGAGGGGGTTGCGCAGATTTTTGTGCAGATGCCGGGTGGTCTGGTGATTGAGCTCGACGCATTAGAAGCCCCTCACCCTCACCCTAACCCTCTCCCGAAGGGAGAGGGGACTGACCGAGGTGTTTGAACGAGCTACGCCGACGTGCAATACCGAGTTGAACTCAGGTTCTGAAAAGCATCCAAGTCGGCTCCCTTTCCCTTGCCGCCGATGGGAGATAGGGGACTGACCGAGGTGTTTGAGCAAGTCACACCAAGGTTCAATTTCAAGTCGAACTCAGACCTTGAAAAGCCCGAAGATCGGCTCCCTTTTCCCCTCGCCCCCTTGGGGGAGAGGGCTGGGGTGAGGGGGGGAAGATCTACAGACCACCACAAAAACCAAGCCAGATACCCAACGAAAAACGACCCTGAAAAGGGCCGCTCTTCTTCGCATCAAAACCTCAAGCGCGCAAAGTGCGCGTCATGCGCAACGCCAGCAGACTCCCGCCCACAATCACACCCGCCAGCAGATACAGCGCGGCATCGGTCGAACCGGTGCTGTCCTTGACCCAACCCACCAGATAAGGGCTAAGGAAGCCAGCCATCTGCCCCATCGAGTTGATCAACGCCAGACCACCGGCCGCAGCGCCCGCACTCAACATGGCCGTCGGCACCGGCCAGAACATCGGCAGACCCGTCAACGCGCCCATGGTGGCAATGGTCAGGCCGAGAATCGCAATCGCCGGGTTCGCCGCAAAGTTAACGGCGATCACCAGACCGATCGCGCCCATCAGCATCGGCACCACCAAATGCCAGCGACGCTCCTTGCGCAAGTCTGCCGAACGCCCGACCACTAGCATGAACACCGCCGCCAGCAGATACGGAATCGCACTCAGCCAGCCGATCACCAGGTTATCGCTGAATCCGAGGTTCTTGATGATCGACGGTAGCCAGAAGTTGATCGCGTACACGCCGCTCTGGATGCAGAAGTAGATCAGACCAAACGCCCAGATCGCCGGGTTCTTGAACACCGCCAGCAGTGAATCGGAGGTGGTTTTCGGCTTGTTTGCCAGGTCTTCCGCCTGATCCGCCTCAAGCACTGCACGCTCATGCGGGCTCAGCCACTTGGCGTTGGCGAAGCTGTCGCTCAGGAGGAAATAGGCAAGGGCACCGAGGATCACCGTCGGAATACCCTGCAGCAGGAACATCCACTGCCAACCGGCCAGACCGCCCTGGCCCGCTGCGAAGTGATTGAGAATCCAGCCAGAGAACGGGCTACCGAGCAAACCGGACACCGGGATCGCCGACATGAACAACGCCATGATCCGCCCACGGCGGAAGGTCGGGAACCACTGCGAGAGGTACAGCACGACGCCCGGGAAGAACCCGGCTTCGGCCGCACCGGTAAACAGCCGCAGGGTGTAGAACTCGGTCGGGGTGGTGACGAACAACAGGCAGGTCGACAGCGTGCCCCAGGTGATCATCATTACGGCAATCCAGCGCCGAGGGCCGAATCTGGTCAGGGCCAGGTTGCTCGGCACGCCGCACAGCACGTAGCCGATGAAGAAAATACCGGCACCGAGGCCGTATACGGTTTCGCTGAATTTCAGTGCATCGAGCATCTGCAGTTTGGCAAATCCAACATTGACCCGGTCGAGGTAGTTGAACAAGTAGCAGATGAAAATGAAGGGGATCAAACGCAGGGTGATGCGTTTGTAGACGGCGTTTTTATCGTCATCGATGGTCTGGGTAGCTGCGGCGCTCTGCGACATAGCGGCTCTCTCTTTATTATGATTTTTTGCGATGCAAAGGGTAACGTTGATCGCCCCGAGAGTCTCGGTCACCTTTGGCCGGATTGTCTTTGTGCCTGAGCACAGGGTTTGCCGCCAGACCCTGTGCGGGTGAACAACCGCCAGTGCCATAAATCAAGGATTGCCCCTGCTATGTTCGAACTCGATCACGACCTCGCCCAGGACATCGTCGACCGGGCCATGGCCATTTTGCCCTACAACGTCAACGTCATGGACAGCCAGGGGTTGATCCTTGGCAGCGGCGAACCGGAGCGCATCAACACCCGTCACGAGGGCGCGCAACTGGTGCTGGCCAACGGTCGCGTGGTCGAGATCGATGCGCAAACGGCCGTGCATCTGAAGGGCGTGCAGCCGGGTATCAACCTGCCGCTGTTGCTCGATCAGCGCTTGATCGGTGTGCTCGGCATTACCGGCGAACCGGAGCAACTGCGCACGTATGCCGAACTGGTGCGCATGACCGCCGAAATGCTCGTCGGCCAGCGCAATCAGCAGGCCGAGCAGCAATGGCGGCGCCAGCGTTGCGATGATCTGCTGGCGTTGCTGTTGAGCGAGGCCGGGGACTCGCCGCGTCTGGTCGATGAAGCGCAGCAACTCGGGCTCAAACCGCAACTGACGCGGGTGCCATATCTGTTCGAACTGGGCCTTGAGCACGGGCCGGGGCAAACCGTTGAGGCACTGAGTGCCTGGCTGACCTCGCGTTATCCCGACAGTTGGTGCGTGAGTTCGGCGAAGTCATCGCTGCTGTGGTGTCGACCAGCAAGTCAGCACCTCGAGCACGATCGCTTGCTGGAAAAGCTCGACGGTCTGGGCTGGAAGATTCTGCGCATCGCCGTGGGCGGGCAGGCCGATGGACTCGCCGGTCTGCGTCGTTGTTATCGGCGCGTGGGCGACTTGCTCGCCTACGGCCGCGAAGTGTTGCCGCATTCGCGATTGCTGACGCTGAACCGTTATCGATTGCCGGTGATGTTGTGGCGCCATCGCAATGACGACGCGCTGGACGAATTACTCAAACCCCTGCGCAAAGTGATCGCCAAGGACGGCAACGGCCAGTTGCTGGCGACGCTGCGCAGTTGGTGCGACCACGACGGGCAGAGTCAGGCCTGTGCGGATGCGTTGGGGATTCATCGCAACAGCTTGCGTTATCGGATGGAGCGGATTGCCGAGTTGAGTGGGGTTGATCCGCTCAGGCTGGACGGGATGCTGGCGCTGTATCTCGGGGTGCAGCTTCTACCCCAGACTGATCCGAACTGATTGGGCGCCTTTAAGGAAGCCTTCGCGAGCAGGCTCGCTCCCACAATGGAATGCGGTCAACCTGTGGGAGCGAGCCTGCTCGCGAAGGGGCCGTAACATCAAAAAACAGATCTTTTGTGAAAATGAACAATAAACGCCCCCGCCACTTGTGCAGCGGACCGGCGTCAACGCGCGGGCCGACTGGCAGCATGAGGGGCATTGCAACCGGAGAATTCGCATGAAGATCGTCATCGCCCCCGACTCGTTCAAGGACAGCCTGAGTGCCCAAGGCGTCGCCGAAGCCATTGCCCTTGGCCTGGCCCAGGTCTGGCCGCAGGCCACACTGGTCAAATGCCCAATGGCTGATGGCGGCGAAGGCACGGTCGAATCGATTCTGGCTGCCTGCGAAGGCGAACTGCGCCGCACCCGTGTGCGTGGCCCGTTGGGCGCGTCGGTTGACGCGGCGTGGGGCTGGTTGCCACACAACCACACCGCAATCATCGAAATGGCCGAGGCCAGCGGCCTGCAACTGGTGCCACCGGGGCAACGGGACGCCTGCATCAGCAGCACCTTCGGCACCGGCGAACTGATCCGTGCCGCGCTGGATGCCGGCGCGCAACGAGTGATTCTGGCGATTGGCGGCAGTGCAACCAACGATGGCGGCGCCGGGGCAATGCAGGCGTTAGGCGTGAAGTTGCTCGATGCGCAACATCAGTCGCTGGTGCCCGGCGGTTTGGCATTGGCGCAACTGGCACAACTGGATCTGAGCGAACTCGACCCGCGTCTGGCGCAGGTGCGTTTCGATATCGCCGCTGACGTCAACAACCCGCTGTGCGGCCCGCACGGTGCCTCGGCGATTTTCGGCCCGCAGAAAGGCGCATCACCGACGCAGGTGCAGCAACTCGATCAGGCGTTGGGCCACTTCGCCGAGCTGTGCGCACAGGCCCTGGGCAAAGACGTTCGTGACGAGCCGGGCAGTGGCGCGGCGGGCGGTTTGGGTTTTGCCGCCAAAGCGTTTCTCGGGGCGCAATTTCAGGCCGGGGTGGAAGTGGTTGCCGAACTGGTCGGCCTCTCCGAAGCGGTCAAAGGTGCCGATTTGGTGATCACCGGGGAAGGGCGCTTCGATGCGCAGACCTTGCGCGGCAAGACGCCGTTCGGTGTCGCACGGATTGCCAAACAGCACGCCGTGCCGGTGATCGTCATCGCCGGAACGTTGGGCGAGGGTTACCAGGAACTCTACGATCACGGCATCGATGCAGCATTCGCCGTGACCAGCGGGCCGATGCCCCTAGAACAGGCCTGCGCCGAAGCACCGCGCCTGTTGCGCGAACGCGCGACGGACATCGCCCGCGTCTGGCAGCTTGCCGCGAAATCCTGAGCAAATCCTGTAGGAGCTGCCGAAGGCTGCGATCTTTTGATTTTGCTTTTAAAAGCTCAGATCAAAAGATCGTCCGATCGCGGCCCGAGCCTTCGGCAGCTCCTACACAAAGCGATCCTCCAGTGTTTCATTGCTGTAACACCCTGAAAAATAGTTGCTCTTGTCCCGCAATCTTCCTAAAGCCTGGCCGATACAGCTAACAGGCGCGCACATAACTTCCTAAAACAGTGACGCCGGACTGAGCCCGCCCCCCTCGGGCCAGTGATGACGCATGGACGCTCGTAGTTTCTATCTTTCGAGAGCTCAACTATGTCCCTGCGTAACCTGAATATCGCGCCCCGTGCCTTCCTCGGTTTTGCCTTTATCGCCTTGCTGGTGATCGTGCTCGGCGTGTTCGCCGTCAACCGTATGTCGATCATCCGGCAGGCGTCCGTCGAGATGGATTCGACGCAACTTCCCAGCGTGACGCAACTTGCCGTAGTGACAGAAAACGTCCTGCGTTTGCGGATTCTGTCGTTCCGCGTGCTGGTCAATCGCGAAGCGGCCGGGTTGCAGGAAGCGCAGACCCGCATCGGCGTTCTGGTCGACAAGGTTCGCGCCGCCCAGGCCCGTTACGCCGCACTGCCGGCAAGTCCGGAAGAGCGGGCGTTGTACCAGACCTTCGCGACCACGCTGGACAACTACCTGCAAGCGCAGAATCAGATGATGGAGCTGTCGCGCCAGGACAAGCTCGACGAGATGCGCAGCCTGATCAACACGCGGATCAAGGACGGCACCGACCAGA
Source organism: Pseudomonas sp. P108 (assembly GCF_032613195.1). Lineage (NCBI taxonomy): Bacteria > Pseudomonadati > Pseudomonadota > Gammaproteobacteria > Pseudomonadales > Pseudomonadaceae > Pseudomonas > Pseudomonas sp. P108. The sequence goes on from NZ_CP126691.1 coordinate 3,050,547, forward strand.
TGGGCGAGCAGCTCAATAAACTGATCGTCATGAATGCTTCAGACGCGAAAACCGCGTCGATTCAGGCCGGCCAATATTATGACAGCGCCATCACCGGCATCATTATCGTCGCTGTTTTCGCAGCCTTTGCCACGGTGCTACTGGCCTGGTTGCTGACCCGCAGCATCGTCACGCCGCTGAACCGTGCCGTGCAGGCCGCGCAAACCATTGCTGACGGCAACCTCACCAAAGTCATCGAAGTCGATGGCAAGGACGAAGCGACGCAGTTGCTGCAGGCGCTCGCCACCATGCAGACCAACCTGCGCAAAACCATCGAGCAGATCGCCGGTTCCGCCACGCAACTGGGCGCTGCTGCCGAAGAACTCAGCGCGGTGACCGAAGAAGCCTCCCGTGGCTTGCAGCAGCAGAACAACGAAATCGAACAAGCCGCCACCGCCGTCAACGAGATGACCGCCGCCGTCGAAGAAGTGGCGCGCAACGCTGTGTCGACCTCGGAAGCCTCGAACCAGTCGACCCACGCCGCCCGCGAAGGCCGCGATCAAGTGGTGAAAACCGTCGACGCGATCCAGACCATGACCCACGACGTGCAGAACACCGCGCACATGATCGAAGGCCTCGCCGCACAGGGCCGTGACATCGGCAAGGTGCTCGACGTCATCCGCGCCATCGCCGAACAGACCAACCTGCTGGCGCTCAACGCGGCCATCGAAGCGGCGCGCGCCGGTGAGGCCGGACGTGGTTTTGCCGTGGTCGCGGACGAAGTGCGGGCATTGGCCCATCGCACCGCACAGTCGACTCAGGAAATCGAAAAAATGGTCGCCGGCATCCAGAATGGCACCGGTGAAGCCGTTTCCTCGATGCAGCAAAGCAACCAGCGCACCCAGACCACCCTGGAAATGGCCCGCGCCGCCGGTGTGGCGTTGGAGCAGATCACCCAGTCGATCCAGCAGATCAACGAGCGCAACCTGGTCATCGCCAGCGCCTCGGAAGAGCAGGCGCAAGTCTCGCGCGAGGTCGACCGCAACCTGGTCAACATCCGCGATCTGGCTACGCAATCGGCCGCCGGGGCCAATCAGACCAGCGCTGCGACCCATGAACTGTCGCGTCTGGCGGTTGATTTGAATGCGATGGTGGCGCGTTTTGTGATTTGAGATACGGTGAAGGCTGGAGACCGCGCAATCAGGAGACGTACATGCGCTATTCAGCCTTGACCCAACGAATCGCCGGAGAAGGAGCCGCCGCCTGGCAGATTCACGACCGAGCGCTGGAGTTGCGCGCCGAGGGTGTCGATATCCTGCTGCTGAGCATTGGCGATCCGGATTTCGATACACCTCTGCCAATTGTTCACGGCGCGATCGACAGCTTGTTGGCCGGCGATACCCATTATTCCGAAGTGCGCGGTCGTTTGGCGCTGCGCACGCTGATTGCCGAACGCCATCGTCGGCGCAGCGGGCAAGCGGTCGATGCCGACCACGTGATCGTCATGCCCGGTGCGCAATGCGCGGTGTATTCGGTGGCGCAATGCTTGCTGGATCCGGGCGATGAAGTGATCGTCGCCGAACCGATGTATGTCACCTACGAAGGCGTGTTTGGCGCTTGCGGCGCGACGGTGGTGCCGGTGCCGGTGCGCCCGGAAAACGGCTTTCGCGTCGACCCGGCCGATGTCGCTGCGCGCATCACCCCGAAAACCCGCGCCATGCTGTTGAACAGTCCGAACAATCCGTCTGGCGCGAGCCTGTCACTGCTGATCTGGCAAGAACTGGCGGCACTGTGCGTTCGCCATGATTTGTGGCTGATCAGCGACGAGGTTTACAGCGAGCTGCTCTATGAAGGTCAGCACGTCAGCCCGGCGAGTTTGCCGGGCATGGCCGAACGCACGGCGACCATCAACAGCCTGTCGAAATCCCACGCCATGACCGGGTGGCGCATCGGCTGGATGATCGGGCCGAAATCGCTGGCCGAGCATTTGGTCAATTTGTCGTTGAGCATGTTGTTCGGGTTGCCGGATTTTGTGCAGAAGGCCGCGCAGATAGCATTGGAAACCGATTTGCCGGAAGTGACGCAGATGCGCGAGGAATATCGCCTGCGTCGCGATCTGGTCTGCGAGCGTTTGCAGGGTTGTCCGGGGTTGTACCCGATTCGCCCGGATGGCGGCATGTTCGTGATGGTCGATGTGCGCCAGACCGGGCTCGGTGCCCAGGCGTTTGCCGAACAGTTGCTGGAGGGTTATGGCGTGTCGGTGCTGGCCGGTGAAGCGTTCGGGCCGAGTGCGGCGGGGCACATTCGGATTGGTCTGGTGCTGGACCGGGTGAAACTCGCGGATGCGTGTGCGCGGATTGCCTTGTGTGCGGCGCAGCTTCTGCAGGCGCGCAGTGCCTGATAGTTTTGCAGCGCCTTTAATGGCCTCTTCGCGAGCAGGCTCGCTCCCACATTGGTTTTGTGAACACTGAAGATCCAGGTGGGAGCGAGCCTGCTCGCGAAGGCGGCATTACAGCCACCGATTAATTCAGCCCTGCCATGCCGATGGATTCACCAGATTCGCCGGTTTCTCCCCAGCCAGCGCCGCCAACAGATTCTCCACCGCACACCGCGCCATCGCTTCCCGCGTCTCATGCGTCGCCGAACCCATGTGCGGCGTCGCCACCACATTATTCAGCTGCAACAACGGCGAATCATGATTCAGCGGCTCACGCTCAAACACATCCAGCCCCGCCGCACGAATCCGCTGATGACGCAGCGCATCAATCATCGCTGCTTCATCGACCACCTTGCCCCGCGAGATGTTGATGAAGATGCTTTCCGGACGCATCAGCGCAAATTGCTCGGCGCCAATCAAACCCTCGGTTTGCGCCGTCAATGGCAAGGTCAGGCAAATGAAATCAGCCTGCTGGAGCAGATCTTCAAGGCTGCGATATTGCGCATCGAATCGCGCCTCGACCGCCGGTTTGCGCGACTGGCTGTGATAGAGCACCGGCATTCCAAACCCGAAATGCCCACGCTGCGCCAGCGCTTCGCCGATGCGGCCCATGCCGATGATGCCCAGCGTCTTGCCGTGCACATCGGTGCCGAAATGCGCCGGGCCGATGTTGCGACTCCATTGGCCGCTGCGCACCATGTTCGCCAGTTCGACCACACGCCGCGCGGCGGCGAGGATCAGGGCGAAACCGGTGTCGGCGGTGGTTTCGGTGAGTACGTCCGGGGTGTTGCTCAAGAGGATCTTGCGTGGGCTCAGGTAATCGATGTCGTAGTTGTCGACACCTACCGAAACGCTAGCGATAGCTTCGAGTTGCGGCGCCAGATCAAGCAACGCGGCATCCAGCTTCAGGCTGGCGCCGAGTAAACCGTGGGCGCGGGGCAGGGCATCGCGCAGTTGCATCAGACCGTCGGCGTCGAGGCTGTTGATCAGCGTCACCTCGCATTGTTCTTGCAAACGCGCCATCAGCGCAGGCGAAAGTTTCTTGTACAACACGACCTGTTTTTTCATGGCAGAAGTCTCTTCAGGAATGCGCTGGCACGGCACGCGTGGCAACGGCTTTGGCGACGACGCGATCACTGGCGCCGGGCTTGAGAAAAATCGTCAGCACCACGGACAGCAGCAGCGCGCCACTCATCAACAGATACGAAGCGCCGGGCGAACCGGTGGAGCTGTTCAGATAACCGACCAGATACGAGCCGCCGAACGAGCCGAGCGCGCCCATGCTGTTGATCAGCGCCATGGCGCCACCGGCAACGTTGGCCGGGAGAATCTCCGGGACGATGGCAAAGAACGGCCCGTAAGGTGCGTACATGCAGGCGCCGGCAATCACCAGCAGTGTGTACGACCACCAGAAATGCTCAGCACCGAGTGCGTAAGAACCGTAAAACGCGATGGACGCGATCAGCAGCGGCGGCCAGACAAAGCGTTTGCGCTTTTGCAACTTGTCCGAACCCCACGACACCACGAGCATGCCGATCACCGCCGCCAGATACGGCAGCGCCGACAGCCAGCCGGCCTCGATCATGTCCATTTGCGCGCCGGCCTTGAGGATCGACGGCAGCCACAGCACAAAGCCGTAAACACCGATGCTCCAGCAGAAAAACTGCAGCGCGAGAATGATCACCTTCGGCGAACGGAACGCCTCGGCGTAGTTTTTCACCGCTTTCATGCCGACCTGTTCGGCGGCGAGCGCGCTCTCCAGATCCTGCTTTTCCTGGTCGTTGAGCCACTTGGCCTCGGACGGACGATCATCGGCCAGGCGCCACCAGATAAATGCCCACAGCACCGCCGGCAAACCTTCGATGATGAACATCCAGCGCCAACTGAAATGCTGCACCAGATAGCCCGAAACCACCGACATCCACAGCATCGTCACCGGGTTGCCGAGAATCAGAAAAGTGTTGGCCCGCGAGCGTTCGGCACGGGTGAACCAATGGCACAGATAGACCAGCATGGCGGGCATGACAGCGGCTTCGACCACGCCGAGCATGAAGCGAATGACGATCAGCCAATAGGCGTTGGAGACCACGCCGGTCAACGTGGCGAGACCGCCCCAGAGAATCAGGCTGACGAAAATCAGCTTCTTCACGCTGTGTTTTTGCGCGTAGATCGCACCCGGCACCTGGAAGAAAAAGTAACCGAGGAAGAACAGCGCGCCGAGCAGCGAAGAAAGGCCCGGGGTGATCATCAGGTCTTCGGCCATGCCCGATGCGGCGGCGAAGCCGTAGTTGGCGCGATCGAGATACGCCAGGCTGTAGGTGATGAACACGATCGGCATGATGTACCACCAGCGGCGGGTGGCGAGGGTTGCGGTTTTCATGGGTCTTGCTCCTGAGCTTGTTGTTTTTGTCGCAGCAGGTTCAAACAACTTCTCGTTCCCACGCTCTGCGTGGGAACGCCTCTAAGGACGCTCCGCGTCCTCTGTGACGCGGAGCGTCACGGTATGCATTCCCACGCTGGAGCGTGGGAACGATCGATCAAGTTCTGCCCGGGTCGGCAACCCCTCCATATCCCCGCGACTCTGCACCGCCCGACTGCCAATCCAGTTCGCCCGCTGCACTGCCTCGGCAAAACTCTGATGCTCGAGCAGGGCGCTGATCATCCCCACCGCAAAACCGTCACCGGCACCGACCGTGTCGACCACATTGGCCACCGGCACGCCGGCAACAAAACCCTGATCCAGTTGCGTGCGGTAGTAGGCGCCTTGCGGGCCAAGCTTGATCGCCACCGCTTCGGCACCTTGATCAAGATAAAACGCAGCAATGTCCGCAGGGTCTTCGAAACCAGTCAGCAAACGACCTTCACTCAACCCCGGCAACACCCAATGGGCGAGAGCGGCGAGGCGGTTGATCTCGCCGATCATTTCGCCCTCGCTGGCCCACAGGCTCGGGCGCAGATTGGGATCGAACGAGACGCTACGCCCGGCATTGCGCATGCGCGTCATCAGTTCGAAAGACATCTCCCGCGCCGAGGCCGAGAGCGCTGGAGGAATGCCGGTGGCGTGCAGATGCCGAGCACTCAGCAAACTGGCCGTGATCGACTGCGGCGACAGATGACTGGCCGCCGAACCGCGTCGGAAATACTCGACCTGCGGGTCGCTGCCATCGTCGTTGCGCGATTTGAACTGGAAACCGGTCGGGTGCTGTTTATCCACGTCAACGTGGCTGCAATCCAGACCTTCCTTGATCAAGGTCTCGACCACAAAGCGCCCGAGCGAATCATTGCCGACCCGGCTCAGCCACGCGACGTTGAAACCCAGACGCGACAGCCCGATCGCCACGTTGCTGTCAGCCCCGGCGATGCGTTTGTGAAAGTGTTCGACCGTTGCCAGATCACCGGTCTGCTCGGCGACCAGCATCGCCATGGTTTCGCCGAACGAAAGAATATCGATCTCAGACATGGGCAGGCTCCAGACGGGATCGGCCGAGGCGGGCGAGGGCGGCGACATGCTCGGTGGTCAGTTGCACCAGATCGTCACCCTGCAACGGGTATTCGGCCGCGCGCATAACGCCTTGGGCCATGTGTCGCAACAGTTGTTCCCACAGATGCAAATCGCTGACGGCGGGCGGCACCGCGACCAGTTTGCCGTCGGCGCGACGGGCCACGGCTTTACAGTGCACATAGCCGACATGCCGGCCGAGTAGGCGGGCGGCGCTGGTGGCGGACTGGTCCTGCCACTGCCAGTTGCCGATGTCGAAGGTCATCTTGATCGCCAGGTTGTGCTGCTCGACGGCGGCGAAGAAGCGCTGAAATGGCTCGATGCGCCCGCCCTGTAAAGTCTGGTCGTTTTCCACCAGCAACTGCACCGGGCTGTGTTTCAAACGTTCGGCCAAAGCTTGCAGATCATTGTTGTCGGTGAAGTAGCCGAGGGAGACTTTCAGCCATTTTGAACCGAACGCTTCGGCCTGTTTCAGCGCGGTGATCAACTCGGGGTTCGGCTGCGCCTGACCGGCCAGCCACAGTTCGGTGGGCGAGGAATAGATGCTTTGCAGGCCCTGCGCCTGAGTGGCCTCGGCCAGTTGTGCAGGGTCTTCTCGCGTCAGCAATTCTTCACGCCATTCGATGCGATTCGCCCCGGCGGTGGCCAGCACATCGATGAAGGATCCTTGACCGCGCTGGCGCACAAGCTCGGCACCGTAGCTGGACAGGCTGATGGAAACGTCGGGTTTATTCATTGTTATTGACCTCTGAAACCGGTTTCATTTTTGTTCAAAAAAATATCAGACCGTGATGTATTGTTTTTGCGGGCCCCTTCGCGAGCAGGCTCGCTCCCACATTTGGAACGCGGTCACCTGTGGGAGCGAGCCTGCTCGCGAAGGCGTCAGATCAAACACCACCAACCTCAAGGGTCGATCCACGCTCAACCAGCACCGGCGCAAAATCCACCACCCGCGCCACCTCCTCATCCCCACGCAAGCGCTTGAGCAGACACGCAAACGCCCGCGCGCCTATCTCTGCCGTCGGCTGAGCCAGCGCGGTAATCCCGCTGCCCACCAACGGATACCAATCCAGATCATCCAGGGCAATCAGCCCGACATCCTCGAACAACCGCGAGCCCATCGCCCGCAATGCCGTCGTGGCTGCCAACGCCGCCACGCCATTGGCGCAAAACAGCGCTTTCGGACCGTTGCCAGGAGTGTTTAAAAAGGTGCGAAGTTGGCTTTGCAGATCATCGCCGGTTTCCAGTACCGCCCCAGCCAAATCCGAACGCTGGGCAATCTGCGCCTGAAAACTGCTGACCCGCTCGATCCGCGAACTGGTGCCGTCATACGGTTCAGTCACCAACACCAGATCCCGATAGCCACGTTGCTGCAGATGCGTAAGCGCCATCTCGACAGCCTGCGGGTTGTTCAACCCAACCATGTCGCTGTCGAGACCGTCGACCTTGCGATCCACCAGCACCAGCGGCATCTCGCGGCGCAACTCGTGCAGTTCGTCACGGTGATGGCCCAGCGTGTTCACGATCAGCCCTTCGATGTTGTACGAGCGCAACAGCGCCAGATGCTGGCGTTCCTGCTCGTCATCGCGGTCGGTGTTGCACACCACCAGGCTATAGCCGTGGGCACGGCAGGCGGTTTCCACGCCGTGCATCACGGCAATCGAATAAGGGTTACGGATATCGGCCACCAGCATGCCGATCAGGCGGGTACGCCCGCGTTTCAGACCGCGAGCCATCTGGTTGGGGCGGTAGCCGAGTTCGCTGATGGCATGTTCGATGCGCAAGGCAATGGCATCGGAGAGCAGGGCGCGGTCATCGCCTATGAAACGCGAGACGCTGGCCTTGGACACGCCGGCGCGTTCGGCGACGTCGAGCATGGTCACGCGGCTGCGCTGGGCGGCGGAGAAGTCGTTCACGGTCTGAAACCTTGTTATTGGATTTATAGGTTCAATGTCTGCAAGCAGCGCTGAAACCGGTTTCAGGAAACACCAAAAACAAATCTTCCGTCAAGTGAATGATCACCTGTCAGCGACTGGCAGCCGACGGGCGGGGCTCCGTCAGCCGAACAAACCGGCAGCGATGTTGATCGAAAAGCCCAGAATCGCGGTGTTGAACACGAAGCCGATCAACGATTGCGCCAAGACGATTTTGCGGATGTCGCGGGTGGCCACGCCGACATCGGCAGTCTGCACGGCCACGCCGATGGTGAACGAGAAGTACAGGAAGTCCCAATAATTGGGAGTGGTCAGCCCTTCGGCGAAGCGCAGCGCCGGTTCCTTGCCATCCCAGGTGTAATACAACCTCGCGTAGTGCACGCAGAAAATCACCCCGATCAGCAGCCACGAACCAATCACCGTCAGCGCGGTGAAACCGTAATGCATGAGCTTGCGCGTAGTTTCCAGGTCCTTGCTGCCGGCCAGTTCGAAGGTGATGGTCGCCAGACTCGCCAGCGCAGCGATGCAGACCACGAACAGCACCAGCCCGGCGTTTTCGTCTTCGACTTCAGCGATGCGTTTGACGTCCGGAGCCTTGGCGCGCACGGTCAGCCAGAACATCAGGATCAGGTAAGTCCAGACGCCAGCGTTCCAGCCAATGAGGATTTTGCTGACGATGGAATCGGCGGGGACGAGGAGTCCGGTGGCGAGGCCGAGGAGGGCGGCGGCAGACAGGCGAGGGTGGGTGCGGGCGAGGAAGCGCATGGGGACTCGATGGGCCAAGGTGGTTCAGACACCTTAGCCCAGCGATGGCGGATATGACCACTGGCTCAAGTTTATGACGATCCATGTGGGAGCGAGCCTGCTCGCGAAGGCGTCCGGTCAGTCAACATTGATGTTGAATGTACCGACGCCTTCGCGAGCAGGCTCGCTCCCACAGTTTGGATCAGCGGGGTTTGGTGAAGCGTTGTACGAGTTTCATGACGACCACGAAGAACACGGGCACAAAGATCACCGCCAGCGTCGCGGTGATCATGCCGCCAATCACGCCAGTGCCGATCGCTTGCTGGCTCGCCGAGCTTGCGCCAGTGGCAATCGCGAGTGGCACCACACCGAGAATGAACGCCAGCGACGTCATCACAATCGGCCGCAGACGCAAACGTGCTGCCTGCAACGTCGCATCGATCAGATCGTGACCTTCGTCATACAGGCTCTTGGCGAACTCGATGATCAGGATCGCGTTCTTCGCCGACAGACCGATGATGGTGATCAGGCCGACCTTGAAGAACACATCGTTGGGCATGCCGCGCAACGTCACGGCCAGCACCGCGCCGAGCACGCCCAGCGGCACCACCAGCAACACCGAAGTCGGAATCGACCAACTCTCGTACAGCGCCGCCAGACACAGGAACACCACCAGCAACGACAGCCCAAGCAGGATCGGCGCCTGGTTGCCAGACAAGCGTTCCTGCAACGACAGCCCTGTCCATTCCTGACCCAGACCTTTCGGCCCCTGCGCTACCAGACGTTCGATTTCCGCCATGGCTTCACCGGTACTGTGCCCCGGTGATGGTTCGCCGGAAATCGCGATTGCCGGATAGCCGTTGTAACGGGTCAACTGCGCCGGGCCCTGAATCCAGTTGGCCTGCACGAACGCCGACAGTGGCACCATGTGCCCGGCGTTGTTGCGCACGTGCATTTTCAGCAGATCGGCGACCTGGCTGCGCTGATCACCTTCGGCTTGCACGACAACGCGCTGCATGCGCCCTTGATTGGGGAAATCGTTGATGTAGCTGGAGCCGACGGCAGTGGACAGCACATTGCCGATATCAGCAAACGACACGCCCAAGGCATTCGCCTGTTTACGGTCAACGATCAATTGCACTTGCGGCGCTTCGGCCAGCGCGCTTTCGCGCACGTTCATCAGCACCGGGCTTTTCTCGGCTGCCGCGAGCAGTTCGCTGCGCGCCTGCATCAGTGTTGCGTGGCCAAGGCCGCCGCGATCCTGCAAGCGGAACTCGAAACCGCTGGACGTACCGAGGCCATCCACGGGTGGTGGCAGCACCGAGAACGCCATGGCGTCCTTGATCTCGCTCAGCGCGATGTTGGCGCGATCGGCAATCGAGCTGGCGGAATCATCACTGCCACGCTGCGACCAGTCCTTCAGCGTCGAAAATGCCAACGCTGCGTTCTGGCCGCTGCCGGAGAAGCTGAAACCGAGAATCACCACACTGTCGCTGATCCCTGGCTCGCCGGCGTTATGCGCCTCCAGCTGTTCAGCCACGGCCACCGTCCGATTCTTGGTGGCGCCGGGCGGCAGTTGAATGTCGGTGATGGTGTAACCCTGATCTTCCACCGGCAGGAACGAGGAGGGCAGGCGCGCAAAGCACAGGCCCAGCCCGACCAGCAACACGACGTAAATCAGCAGGTAGCGGCCGCTGCGTTTCAGCGCATAGCCGACCCAGCCTTGATAACGATCGGTCAGGTGCTCGAAGCGACGGTTGAACCAGCCGAAGAACCCGGACTTCTCGTGATGCTCACCTTTGGCAATCGGCTTGAGCAATGTTGCGCACAATGCCGGCGTCAAGGTCAGCGCGAGGAATGCCGAGAACAGAATCGACGTGGCCATCGACAGCGAGAACTGCTGGTAAATCACCCCGACCGAGCCTTGCATGAACGCCATCGGAATAAACACCGCGACCAGCACCAGCGTGATGCCGATGATTGCGCCGGTGATTTGCGTCATCGCTTTGCGCGTGGCTTCCTTGGGCGACAAACCCTCGGTGGCCATGATCCGTTCGACGTTTTCCACCACCACGATGGCGTCGTCGACCAGAATGCCGATGGCCAATACCATGCCGAACATGGTCAGCACGTTGATCGAGAAACCCAGCGCGAGCATGGTCGCGAATGTGCCCATCAAGGCCACCGGCACCACTAGCGTCGGGATCAGCGTGTAGCGCACGTTCTGCAGGAACAGGAACATCACCGCAAACACCAGCAGCATCGCTTCGCCCAAGGTGTAAACCACTTTGGTGATGGAGACTTTGACGAATGGCGAGGTGTCGTACGGGATCTTGTATTCCACGCCCGCCGGGAAGTAGCGCGCCAGCTCATCCATCTTCGCCCGCACCAGCGTCGCGGTGTTCAGCGCATTGGCACCGGGCGATAGCTGCACGCCGACGGCGGTGGACGGCTTGCCGTTGAGGCGCGTGCCGAACTGGTATTCCTGACTGCCGATCTCGACCCGCGCGACGTCACCGATGCGCACGGTCGAGCCGTCGCGATTGGCTTTCAGCACGATGTCGGCGAACTCTTGCGGCGTCGACAACTGACCCTTTACCAGAATGGTCGCAGTGATTTCCTGGCTCGACGGATTGGGCAGGTCGCCGATGCTGCCGGCGGAGACCTGAGCGTTCTGCGCGACGATGGCTTCATTGACGTCAGCCGGTGTCAGGTTGAACGCGATCAGCTTCTGCGGATCGATCCAGATGCGCATGGCCCGTTCGGCGCCATACAACTGCGCCTTGCCGACACCGTCCAGACGCTTGATCTCGTTCATCACGTTGCGCGCCAGATAATCACTGAGCGCCACGTCATCGAGCTTGCCGTCACTGGACGTCAGGGTGATCAGCAACAGGAAACCGGACGAAACTTTTTCGACCTGCAAACCTTGCTGATTCACTGCCTGCGGCAGGCGCGACTCGACCACCTTGAGGCGGTTCTGCACGTCGACCTGCGCCAGTTCCGGGTTGGTGCCCGGCTGGAACGTGGCTTTGATCGTCGCGCTGCCGAGGCTGCTTTGCGATTCGAAGTACAGCAGGTGATCGGCGCCGTTAAGCTCTTCCTCGATCAGGCTGACCACGCTTTCATCGACGGTCTGCGCCGAGGCGCCCGGGTACACAGCGTAGATTTCGATCTGCGGCGGGGCGACGTCGGGGTATTGCGCCACCGGCAACTGCGGGATGGCCAGCGCACCGGCCAACAGGATGAACAACGCGACGACCCAGGCAAACACCGGGCGGTCGATAAAGAACTGCGGCATAGAAAAGCGTCCTGCTTACTGACCAGAGGTCTGGGCAAGTGGAAGAGGGGTGTCGTCGATCTGCACGGTTTCGCCGGGACGGGCGTGTTGCAGCCCTTCGATGACGATGCGGTCGCCGGGCTTGAGGCCGCCGGTGACGATCCAGCGATTGTTCTGCACCGCGCCCAGTTGCACCGGTTGCTCGGCGACGCGCATTTGCTCATCGATGGTCAGCACCTGAGCAATGCCGGCGCTGTCACGCTGTACGGCGCGTTGCGGCACGGTAATCCCGTTCTGAATGGTTGCCTGCTCCAGGCGCACGCGAATGAAACTGCCCGGCAGCAAGTCGAGATCCGGGTTGGGGAATTCGCTGCGCAGAATGATCTGGCCAGTGCCCGGGTCGACGGTGATGTCGCTGAAGAGCAATTTGCCCGGCAGCGGATACAGGCTGCCGTCATCCTGAATCAGTGTGGCTTTGACCTGATCCTGGCCGACTTCCTGCAGCTGACCGGAACGAAACGCACGGCGCAATTCGTTAAGTTCACGGGTCGACTGGGTGAGGTCGGCGTGAATCGGATTTAGCTGTTGAATCAGTGCCAGCGGCGTGGTTTCGTTTTGCCCGACCAGTGCGCCTTCGGTGACCAGTGCACGACCGACACGGCCGGAAATCGGCGCGGTGACGGTGGCATAACCCAGATTCAGTTTCGCCCGTTCGACGGCCGCCTTGTTGGCTGCAACGTCAGCGGCGGTCTGCCGGGCATTGGCGCGTGCGTTGTCATAGTCCTGACCGCTGATGGCTTTGTCGTCGATCAACTGGGCGTAACGCTGCTCTTGCAGTTTGGCCTGGAAGGCATTGGCTTCGGCCTTGCGCAGCGCGGCTTCGGCGCTGTCGAGGTCAGCCTTGAACGGCGCCGGGTCGATGCGGAACAGCACGTCGCCTTTTTTCACGTCGCTGCCTTCGCGGAAGGTGCGCTGCAAGACCACGCCGGCCACCCGTGCGCGTACTTCGGCGATGCGTGGCGCGGCGATGCGGCCGCTGAGTTCGCTGCTGATCGACAGGGGATGCGCTTCGATCGTCTCGATACGCACCGTGGCCGGTGGCGTCTGATCCTCTGCCTTCGAGGACGAATCACAGGCGCTCAGCGTCAGCGCCATCGCGATCAGGCCGAGCCCGGCCAGCAGTTTGTTCGACATGTACAACCCCCAATATTGATGTCCGCATCCTACGGGCAGACGCCGAGATTAGCGGTGAAGCTTTGTAGGCGCTGTGTGAAATTGTGTAAGGGTTTTGCTCAGGGATGGGCGAGGGCGTATATCCTTCAGGTCTTGAAATTTATTGCGACAGATAGATAGCTTTCGCGAGCAGGCTCGCTCCCACAGGGGATCGCATTCCAAGTGTGGGAGCGAGCCTGCTCGCGAATGGGCCTTATCGGTCGCCACAGCACTTTCTGGATCACCCCATGCCCAACATCCTCCTGGTCGAAGACGACACCGCCCTCGCCGAATTGATTTCCAGCTACCTGGAGCGCAACGGTTATTCCGTCAGCGTGATCGGCCGTGGCGACCATGTGCGCGAGCGGGCGCGAGTCAATCCGCCGGATCTGGTGATCCTCGACCTGATGCTGCCCGGCCTCGATGGCCTGCAAGTCTGCCGCTTGTTGCGCGCCGATTCAGCGACGCTGCCGATCCTGATGCTCACCGCCCGCGACGACAGCCACGATCAGGTGCTGGGCCTGGAAATGGGCGCTGACGATTACGTGACCAAACCGTGCGAGCCACGGGTCTTGCTGGCGCGAGTGCGTACCTTGTTGCGCCGCAGCAGCCTCGGCGAACCACTGACCGCCAATGACCGCATCCTCATGGGCAATCTGTGCATCGACCTGTCCGAGCGCACCGTGACCTGGCGCGATCAACCGGTCGAGCTGTCCAGCGGCGAGTACAACCTGCTCGTGGTCCTGGCCCGCCATGCCGGCGAAGTGTTGAGCCGCGACCAGATCCTGCAGCGCCTGCGCGGTATCGAATTCAACGGCACAGACCGTTCGGTGGACGTGGCGATTTCCAAGCTGCGCCGCAAGTTCGACGACCACGCCGGCGAAGCGCGCAAGATCAAGACCGTGTGGGGCAAGGGCTATCTGTTCAGCCGTTCCGAGTGGGAATGCTGAACTGATGTTTCGCATCCTGTTTCGCCTGTATCTGGTGACGATCGTCTCCTACAGCGCGGCGATTTATCTGGTGCCGGATCTGGTGGTCATGGCGTTTCGCGAGCGTTTCGTCACCTACAACCTCGACTATTCGCGCGGCCTGCAATCGCTGATCACCCGGCAGTTTCACGCGGTGCCGCAAGCGCAGTGGCCGGCGCTGGCGGCGTCGATGGACAAGGATTTCCAGCCGCTGCACATCGTTCTCGCGCGGATCGACGATGCCCAGTTCACCGCGATCGAGCAGGAGCGCCTACGGCGGGGTGAAAACGTCGTGCGCATTGGCGATTGGGGCTGGCGCACGCTGGCGGTGACGCCGCTGGACGACATCTCGGCCGTGCAAATGGTCGTGCCGCCGGACCCGATGGACGTCAATCTGTTGTACTGGAGCATCAACGTATTGGTCGGCGCCACGCTGCTCGCCTGCCTGCTGATGTGGTTGCGCCCGCACTGGCGTGATCTGGAACGGCTCAAAGGTACCGCCGAACGCTTCGGCAAGGGCCATTTGAGCGAACGCACGGAAATTGCCCCGAGTTCCAACATCGGCAGCCTTGCGAACGTCTTCGACACCATGGCCGGCGATATCGAAAATCTGCTCAATCAGCAACGTGACTTGCTCAATGCGGTCTCCCACGAGCTGCGCACACCGTTGACGCGGCTGGATTTCGGTCTGGCGCTGGCGCTCTCGGACGATTTGCCGGCTGCCAGTCGCGAGCGCTTGCTGGGACTGGTCGCGCATATCCGCGAACTCGATGAGTTGGTGTTGGAGCTGTTGTCATACAGTCGCTTGCAGAACCCGGCGCAAATGCCAGAGCAGGTCGAGGTATCGCTGGATGAGTTCATCGATAGCATTCTGGGCAGTGTCGATGAAGAGCTTGAGTCGCCGGAGATCGTCATCGACGTGTTGCTCCACGGTCAATTGGAGCGGTTTTCGCTCGATCCACGCCTGACCGCGCGGGCGATCCAGAATCTGCTGCGCAATGCCATGCGCTATTGCGAGAAACGCATTCAGATTGGCGTGCAGGTCAATGCCGAGGGCTGTGAGATCTGGGTCGATGATGACGGCATCGGGATTCCCGATGACGAGCGTGAGCGGATTTTCGAGCCTTTCTATCGACTGGATCGCAGCCGGGATCGGGCGACCGGCGGGTTTGGCCTGGGCCTGGCGATCAGCCGCCGTGCATTGGAGGCGCAGGGCGGCACGTTGACGGTTGAGTCTTCGCCGTTGGGCGGCGCGCGGTTTCGGCTGTGGTTGCCATCACTCGTCTGATCGAGTGTTGCCCAGCGCTGGCGATCCGATGAATGGTCGCAGTTTCGCTAAATACCTGTCAGATCTGACAGTTGCGGCTGCCAGTGCGGAGGTATCAGATGTCAAGGACAGGTTTCTTGTCCTTTTCAATCACGGATACCTGCACACCAAAGGACTGACTCATGGCCGCACCAACCCTCGAAAAGCCTGTGGTTCCAGGCATGAAGCAACCGGTTTCTACTCCTCAGGCTGCCGAGGTGGGATTGCCTCTGGCGCTGACGTATCTCTACCCCGAAGGCGTCAAAGTGGTCATTGACCCGCCGCCCACTGCGCAGGCGGACGACACACTGGTCCTGCGCCTGAACGGTGATGCAGTTGCCACTAAAGTCATCATGGCGGGCGAGGACAATCAGCATGCCAGTCTTTACGTGCGTGCAAAGCTTTGGCAAGACGGGCTCAACACGCTTGAGTACGGACTTGAGCGAGCCACTGTCGAGCTGGAAACCTCATATCCGGTGCGGATCTGGTTTCACAGCAAGCGCCCGGGCCTGGTGGATCGGTTTCCGGAGCAGGACGGGCACTCGGAATTGGCGCTGGAGATTGCGCAGTCGATTCGCGATGAAGGCGTGAATGCCAAGCGAGCCCGCGAGGGGGTCGAAGTCGCGTTGTTTTATCCATTGATGAGAGCGTTCGATACGCTGCTGCTCGATTGCAACGACGTAGTGTTGAGCCGTGTCGTGACCCAGGCTGAAGCGGACCTCGGTCAACCGCTGGTGATCACAATTGATGAGGCAACCTTTATCGCGGCGGGAGACAGCCCGGATTTTCGTGTGAGTTACACCGTGCTCGATTGTGTGGGCAATGGCCCGGATACGAACAGTCCAGACTCGGCGAGTCAGTTCCTTTACGTCAACCTCAAGGGCAATTGGTTCGAAGCGCCGATTATCAGCGAGGATCCCGCCGACGCCGAAGATGATCCGGATACCATTGACCTGCAAAAGCTCGATGGCAGGGCCGCCACTGCCCAGGTTTATGTATCTCGCAACTGGTTGAAAGGCGATGAGATCCAATTGCGCGCGCGCTTCCGTGATGCGAAGGGTAGCGAGGAGTCTTTGACACTGACCGAAACAGTGAAGAACACACCATTCATGTACTCGATTCCGGTGCCAAACAAGTATTTTGCTGATGCCGCGGGTGGCGCGGCAGTTTTTTATTTCACGCGGGTGAGTGGCGATATTTCACTGGATCGTTCAGAGGCGATCACCGTCAGTATTGTGGGGGCCGCGACATCAGACCTGCCGCCGCCGACATTGGTCGGCAGTGGCTACGAACTGGATCCGTTCGGTTTTGCAGAGGGCGTCTATGCGCGCGTCGAGTTTACGGATGCGCGCAAGGGCGATATGGCCAGGCTTGTGCTTGATGGCGTTCCAGGGCTTGGTTCGCCGCTTTTTCAACCGGTCAGGTTCAACAACAATCAACGTGCCAACTTCCTGATCAAACCGCAGGTGCTGGCGGCTAATCACGGTAAAACGCTGAAGCTGTCGTGGGAGTTGATACAGGCCGGAGGTACTCGAATGTCAGCCGTACGCAATGTCATCGTGCGGCGCATTGAACCCGCCGACAGGCGTCTGCCAAGCCCCGATATTCCTCAAAGTCTGGGTAATACGCTTGATCTGGGCGCATTTACTGGCCCCGGTCAGGCGACCTGCAAACCTTGGCCGGCAATGGCTGTCGGGCAATTGCGCTGGTTTCGCGTGTATGGCATCGGGCACGATAATTTGCCCTATGAAATTCCGATCGCCCGCGAAGCCCCGGTGACGGAGCCCGAAGTCAATGCCGGCCTGGACAATACCCTTCCTCGAGAACTGCTGCTGAAGTTCAAACCGGGCAGCATGCTATCGGTAGAGTTGATGGTTGCGTTTGCGGGGAACAAGGACGACAGCGACGCAGTGCTGTTCCAAAGGGTTGAGTACGAGGTTCTGAACCTGCCTGCCACGCTGTTGGAAGATTTCGCCCTTGCCCCGGCGCAAGCCGTGAAAAAGGGCGGTGTGATGGAAACCGCAAGCCTGCAGTTCACTTTCGTCTCAGGCGACGGTGAATGCGCAATCATGCCCCGTGACGAAATCGGTGAGTCGTTTGCGGGGCGGATTGACGGCCAGGTATTGAGCATTGGTCGCGATGCCTTCGGCACAGAACCGGTCGTGGTTGAGTTGGAACTCAAGAACGCCTGTACGCGAATCAGCTTCTGGCAGGTGAGTGTCAACTACGAGAACAGCGTTGTAGAGTATTTTTCTGCCGACAAGACATTGCTCGGCAGCAAGAAGCTGGGCTCGTCCTACGGCGTGCCGATGAGTGTGCTGTTTGCTGCGCCTGCAATCAAATCGATCAGGATCAACTGTCCCACTGCCGACTGGTTCTCCGTGGACCGCATCAAAGTTGATTACTGATCAGCCTCTGGGCCATGCCTTGCAGCAGTGATGGCGGGTTGTAACCGATCAGCACCAGGCTTTCGCCTTGACCGACGCGTTTGCGGGCAAGCACGCTCCCACAGGTTAGGTGGTTTTCACAAATTTCGTGTACGACACCAACATTGTGGGAGCGAGCCTGCTCGCGAAAGCGCTGGGTCAGTCGCCATCTTCTGCGCTCGGTGTACGCGATATCGAGACGGCGAAGGTCTGCAGCTTTCTTACGCTTTCAGTAGTTGTGAGCGCAGCAGTCCCGCATGCTGTTGCAGTTCCGGCGCAGAGTTACGTCCGATCAGCATCCACGCGTGCTCACGTTCAGTCCAATACACCACGTTCATCTCTCGACGACGCTCATGGGCCAACGGCTGACTGCCGCTGTTTGAGCGCGTGACACACAGCGCCAGTGGCCCGTGTTTCGCATCCAGATAAACGATCTGCGCAATGGGCACGCCGTCGTACTCAAGCATTTGTGCCCGTTTGAATTCGGCGCCCGGCAACTTCAAAGTGGCTGGCGAAAGATTCAGGCCAAGACGCGTATCGACCGTACGCAGTTGCGCTCGTTGGGAGGCGTCGTCGGTGGGCAGATGATCGAGCGTCTGCGGCACATACAGCGCCATGTAATCGCCCACCAGTGCGCGCCAGTTGTTCGATTGCGTGGCATGCCAGCCGAGGAATAACCGGTCGGCCAACACGCCACCGGCCAACAGCGCAGCGGCGGCGCCACCGATAAACCAGCGGCGATTGAAGCCCGGAGGCTGCGGCGCTGGAATGGCGTCCAGCCGCGCTTGCAGGCGATCCAGCGGTGCCTGTTGCGCCAGTTCGTCATAGGCGTTCTTGTACGGCAGGTTGCTGCGGCTGAGCCATTGCACGCGCAGACTGAGCAACGAGTCTTCGGCAATGGCGCTGTCGAGTTGATGGCGATATTCCTGCTCGAGTTCTCCGTCGAGGTAGGCGACCAGTTGCTCATCCGAAGGTGTGTTCATGAGCGGTCTCCTTCGGTGGGTTTCGGCACTGCCTGCAACGGCGGGTATTCGGCGAGTTTGAGGCGGGCGGTGGCCAGACGGCTCATCACCGTGCCGATCGGCACTTGCAGGATTTCGGCGACTTCGCGGTAGGACAAACCTTCGACATAGGCCAGATAGACGGTTTCGCGCTGGGTTTCGGGGAGCGCATCGACGCGGCGGATCACTTGCGCGGCCATCACGTGAGTCTGCGCGGCGTATTCACCATCGAACGCCAGTTGGCCATCGGCATCCACCTGGCCCGCGCCCTGACGCACGCGACGAGCGCGCACTTCGTTGAGCCAGATCGAATGCAGAATACTCAACAGCCAGCGATCCATGCGCGTGCCGGCCACATATTGAGCCGAACGTTCCAGCGCCCGCACACAGGTAGCCTGCACCAGATCCTCGGCCACATGCCGATTGCGCGACAGCAGCAAACCGTAACGCCACAAGCGCGCCAGATGCTGTCCGAGTTCTGCTCTGAATGGCTGATCGTTGACGATGATGGCGGCCCTTATAAGTGCTCAGGTTTTCGATGAATCGTTGATGGCTTCGGCCAGGTCCTGGTATTCCTCGCAAGACGTGCCGCAAATCGATTGGATCTGCTGCAACTGCTCCTGCGCCAGATCGACGCGACCTTTGATCACATAGGCCTCACCGAGGTATTCGCGCACTTGCGCGTACTGCGGATCGAGTCTCACCGATTGCAGGTAATAACCGATGCCCTCGTCAGTGCGCCCCAGTTTGCGCGTGGCGTAACCGCGATAGTTGAGAGCCTTGGCGGTGCTCGGTTGCTTCAGTGTGTCGAGCAGCGCCAGGGCTTCTTCGTAGCGACCGGCCTTGGCGAGGCGGTAGGCATAATCGGTACGGTCGGCATCCGAAAGAGCTTTGCTGACTTGCATCACACACTTCTGCGTTTTGCTGTCCCAGACCTGGCCTTTCGGGCATTCGGGCTTCTGCACTTCTTCTTCATCACCATTGGCCAAGGCCAACTGGCTGGCCATCGCCGCGACCAGCAGCAACGGGGCGGCGAACATAACGGAACGGATAGTCATGGGCAAGGCTCCACAGGGGCTTATGTTTCACTTTGAACACCACAGGGTGAATTTTTATTCATTGCTTTATCAGTGACTGTTCAAGTTCAGCGTAAATTCAAGCGCTATGCTCGGGAGCGTCTGCCGTCGATCCGATGTTTTGCCGTAAGGAGAGTTGCCATGACCGATCACGTCCATCATTCAGCCGCTGCCGGCTACAAAAGCGCTGCCGACACCTACGTCAAAGGGCGGCCGGACTATCCGCCGCAGGTCAGTGAGTGGTTGACTGCGACGCTGGGCCTGGATGGGCATAAAACGGTGATCGATCTGGGCGCCGGCACCGGCAAGTTCACCGGACGTCTGGTGGCGACGGGGGCGCAAGTGATCGCCGTTGAACCGGTGGCGCAGATGCTGGAAAAACTGTCTGACGCCTGGCCCGATGTGCTCGCGGTGAGCGGTACGGCGACCGACCTGCCGTTGCCGGACGCTTCAGTGGATGTGGTGATTTGCGCGCAGGCGTTTCACTGGTTCGCCAGTACCGAGGCGCTGAGCGAAATCGCTCGAGTACTCAAGCCGGGTGGCAAGTTGGGGCTGATCTGGAACTTGCGTGATACCGCAGTCAGTTGGGTGCCGAAACTGGATGCCATCGTGAACGCACTGGAAGGGGACACGCCGCGCTATTACACCGGCGCCTGGCGCACAGCATTTCCGCACCCGGCATTTGAGAAATTGCAGGTTGAACAGTTTCATCATGGTCATACCGGCTCACCGGAAGACGTGATCTTCAACCGCGTGCGCTCCATCAGTTTCATCGCCGCGCTGCCGGATGCGAAACGGGCGAAAGTCGATGAGCAGATTCGTGCGTTGATTGCCGCCGAGCCGGAACTGCGCGGCAGGGATGTGGTGACGGTGCCGTATGAAACCGCCGCGTTCATTGCCGTAAAAAAGGGCTGAATGCCACGACATTCCAGTGTAGGAGTGAGCCTGCTCGCGATAGCGGAGTGTCAGTCACCTCATCTTTGGCTGACACTCCGCTATCGCGAGCAGGCTCACTCCTACAGGGGTTTCAGGTGTTCATAGTATCTGGCTGCACTTTGCCACCGCCTTCTGTTTGCGCTCGCGAACCCCACGCACCACCAGATACAACAACGGCCCGATCGACACAAAAACCGCCGTCAGCAACAAATAAGGCACCACCGACCAGACCGACTGCCCACGCGATCGGGCATCCTTGACCATCCACACCCCGGCCAGTGTGGCCAGCAGATACAGGTCAATCACCACCTGCGCGGTGTCGGGCCGCGACATCAGGCTGATGCCAAAGTCGATCAACGACTGTTCGGCCTGGAGCATCACCGAAACGGTGTAACCGCTAAAAGCGAGCAAAGCCGCGAGGGGCAGGGCGATAGACATCATGCAATCCTTCCTTGGTGTGATGAGAGAGTCGCCAGACTAACGTCGCCACGCAAAATTGGCCATTGACTTGCCACTGGCGCGCAGGCTAATTTCCAGCCCATGACTTCGACTGTATCGCGTTGCCAGCCAATGATTATTACCGCCATTCCTCATTTGGCGGGCTAGCTCACGACTGCAGCACCCAACCCGCCCTAGAGGCGGGTTTTTACTTTCTGTCTCCGGGGTTCTGAAAAATGTCAGGAGACGACCATGCCGCACAGCCCCGACCAGCAAACCCTGCTTGAGCACTACGTGAAAAAGATCCTCGCCGCGCCGGTGTACGACCTCGCGGTGCGCACGCCTTTGCAAGCGGCGCCGGCGCTGTCGGAGGCGCTGGGCAACCGGATTCTGCTCAAGCGTGAAGACCTGCAACCGACGTTCTCCTTCAAGATCCGTGGTGCCTACAACAAACTGGTGCAATTCAGTGACGAGCAAAAGGCGCGCGGAGTAATCACCGCATCGGCCGGCAATCACGCGCAAGGTGTGGCGCTGGCAGCTCGCGAACTCGGGATTGCGGCGACCATCGTCATGCCGGCGACGACGCCGGAACTGAAAGTGCTGGGTGTGCGCAGTCGTGGCGCTGAAGCGCTACTGCACGGCGAGAGTTTCCCGTTCGCGCTGGCCCACGCGCTGCAACTGGCGGAACAGACTGGACGCACCTTCGTGTCTCCATTCGATGACCCGGAAGTGATCGCGGGGCAGGGCACCGTGGCGATGGAAATCCTTCGTCAGCATCAGGGCACACTGGATGCGATCTTCATCCCGGTGGGCGGTGGCGGTCTGATCGCCGGCATCGCGGCCTACGTCAAATACCTGCGCCCGGAAGTACGGATCATCGGCGTCGAATCAGAACACTCCGCGTGCCTGAAGGCTGCGCTGGAAGCCGATCAGCGTGTCGTGCTGCCCAATGTCGGTACGTTCGCCGATGGCGTGGCGGTAGCGCAGATCGGCGCGTTCGGGTTTGAGGTTTGCCGCTTTTGCGTCGACGAGGTAATCACCGTCAGCAACGACGACCTCTGCGCGGCGATCAAGAACATTTACGACGATACCCGCTCGATCACCGAGCCTTCCGGCGCCTTGGCCGTGGCCGGGATCAAGCAGTACGTAGCGCGAACCGGGGTGCGCGAGCAGACATTCGTGGCGATCGACTCGGGCGCCAATATCAACTTCGACAGCCTGCGCCATGTCGCCGAGCGCGCCGCGGTGTGCGGTGTCTCGGCATGATCAGGCTTACGGCAGCAAGGGGCGCAGGAAGCTGCGCTCGTAGCTGACGATAAACTTCTTCTCGACCAGGCTGGCCACCAGTGCGGTGCTCTCCGTATCGGTCAGCGCGATGTGCCGATAGCTTTCGTAATCCGTCAGCGACGGAAAACTGAACAGGCAATAAGCGATATTGTTCGCGCCTTCGGACGGCAGGAAGTAGCCGTGATGAGTGCCGCCCAAGCGCTCGACGATGCCGAGCCAGGCCTTGGCGTAGGCCTCGAACTCAGGCAATTGGTACGGATCAATGACATATCTGACGTGGCAAGTAATCAAGCAGCGAACTCCTTGTTCGGGTTATTCCTGCAGGGCTGTACCGACTTTGTCCGACGCCGACCAGATGCGATAGCGCACTTCGACCTCCGACGGTGCGTACACCACGACCGGCAACTTGCTGTTGTACCGCAGCATGAAGCCGTCACCGACGACAGGCACGAACGCGCGTTTCTTCTGGCTGCCGGGCGGGCAGGCCATCATCGTACTCATCGGCCCAATGACCTTTTCCAGTCGATAGAACGGATAACCCCAACCTTCAAGATTCTTCTCATCGAGAACACCGCCCAAACGCTGGCGGTTGCAGTCCACTTCCAAAGTTTTGCCGGCGAGGATTTCAACCTGGAAGTTCTCTTCCTGCTCTTGCTTGGGCAAGTGAATGACCTGACGGGTGAACCCGGCTTCAGCCTTCGGGTACGGCGCGACGTCTTCAAGCTTGGCGGCGTGGGCGAGTGTAGACAGGCAGGCGATGAACAAGCCGGTGGTCGCGTAGACGCGTAAAGAACCCATGGAAGCCTCCGTGCGGGTGTAGGGTGGATAACGGGCATTCTTACCGTCATGGGCCGTGATTGCAAACCAGCGTCGAGTTGCAAATTGCAGTACCCGTCGAGGCCATTCTTGCAATTTGCAAGTAGCCAAATACTGGCACCGCCGCCAAGTGCTTGATTTCATGAGGGTGAAAATGAACCGATGAAAGGCACGCTTTATGCGTCTTTTCAGTGCGGCGCACCGGCCTTGGGCGCCTACACTCCAATGGGCATTTCGCAGTACCACCGCTTGTCGCGCCAGGGAAACAGCGGGGACACACCCGTGCAGGGGCAGCAACGGTCAGCGTGAATACTTGATTGGCATCTCAAAGTAAGGAGAGGGTTTCGCCATGTTTCTGTCTGCCTTGGAACTACGCAATATCATTGAAAGCAGTTTTCTGCCAAAACGCTGCCAGTGCACGCTGTCGCCGGACTTGTCGATGACCGTCAAGGTTTTCGGCGATCACCAGACCGATCAGGTCGATCTGCTGGTCAGTGGCATCGACGCCAGCCATCTCAATGGCTGTCGTGAAATCAACGAACTGATCGCCGGGCTGCGATCCGATCTGAACCAGCAAACTGTGCAACATCACTACAGCCCACGCTCCAGAGTCGTCTAACGCACCGTTTCACCCAGTTCGACCGTCACGCGCCGGGCCTGCACAAAACCAAGGCCCAGCGCGAACTCGACCAGCACCGCGAGCAAAATCCCGGGGCCGGCATGACCGTTCAGCCATTCCGCAAAACCCAGCACCGCCAAACCAAAACAACCGACGATAAACCCGTTGCTCAGCGCATTGCGCCCCAGCGACGGCGGTGCATTGCGCACCAGATAAAACATCACCCCCAACGCCGCAAACAGCACCGCACTGCGCCGCGCGACAAACCCGGCACCTTCGGAGTACTCGATGCTCCAGATCGCCAGCAGGCTCTGCGGGAAAACGCCCCAGGCCAGCGCCAGCAAAAAACACAACGAACACGTGAAGCCCGACAACGTGCGAAACGACAACTGCATGGCGAATCCTTGCGGCAGTGAGGAGGGCTCCGAGCATAACCGCCGAAACACCCCACGCCTACCGCAAACCCGCAAATCAGACGTTTCTGTCAGTTCTGGAAGTTGCACGCGTCAGACAATTTCCGGTAGCTGATTTCCTCAGGCTTACCGGCGTTGTCGATGTACTTCATGTCGGCCGTCACCACTTTGCACGTTTGTGTTGGCGGCTCGGTCAACGACACCACTTTGGCCACATGCAGCGGCATGCCGTACTCATACGGCACGGCTTTGGACGTGGCAGAGGTGTCATTGGCCTGGGCCAGCGCGGCAAACGCGGTGCAGGCGAGGGCGGCGCTGAGCAATAAAGGACGAATGTTCATGAAAGGACTCCCGTGTGGCGGTTCTAGAGTTCGGCGTGATTCAGCCGAACCTGCCGCACTGGGCAACAGCCAGAATGGTTGAGGGCGTGCGGTTCAGTAGAGTTTTTGACCGCGGCGTTAAGGGATGGTTAACCAAGCTGAACGCCGGCTGTCAGGGAGTGGGGTGGTTTTCTCAGGAAGGTTTGGCGAATTCCTACAACGGCTGGTGCCTTGTCTGCTTTCGGCGGCTGGAGGGGGCGGTTATTGTCGGTTGCCGCTGCAAAATCAGTGGTTCGGGTTTGGTCACCTGAGAAAAGTTCATTGCATATGTGCCATCATTCGCACCGCTCGGATTTCTTGATCCGTGGAGTGCATTGCTATGGCGGCTGTGTGCAGGACGCCTTCGGGCGAGCTGAGTTTTGAACTGTTCTCGGTTGACCAAGCCTGTACACGGCCGCCTCCCACCGTTTGGTCACGGCTATGGCGGTTACCTTCTAATACAGTTGAGTAATCAGAATGCCAATAATTAAACTGCTACAAAACCGCTATCTCCCCCTCAGCAGCAACGTCACCGAAACCCCGACATTGCTCATCGACACCCAAGCCAACCCGAAAGACATCCTCGAAGCCGCCGTCCAGCGCATCCGCGCCGCCGCCGACCTGCTCGAAACCCTGCATTGCATGTGCTTCAAGCACGCCGACGTGCAGGACATTCCACACATCACCCATGCGCTGTACCTGCTGACGCAGGATGGCAATGATTTGCTGCAGGTGGCGCAGCAGCAGATGTTGAGTTGGAAGGCGCCGGTTTGATGAGAAATTGAAAGGACTCAGCCACGGGGCGGAGTGAGAAACGACCCGTGTTTCAGCGTGGTAAGGATTCCGTTGAGTGAGGACGCGGATCCAGCACCGTCGATGCCCACTCCAACTCGATACGATTGTTCGGCAGAAAATAGACATGCAACGTGTCATCGCCACGGTTGCGTGAAGGCAAGTGCACTTGCACTTCGTGTCTTTCGATCTTCATTCCCAGATCCTCTTGAGCTTTAGACATGCTCAGAACCCACGCAACCTTAGCGGTGTTGCCATTGATGCTCCAACAGCAGGTCACCCCTCCATTACCGCCCCAGTGACCATTTACCCAATAGCTGCCGATGGGACGATCAGTGTAATTGTGGGATGTAAGGGCAGCACCGGGCGTACGAACACGGTCATGAATTAGAGATGTCACAAAAGCGGCCAGCAGCACTGTCGCGCAGATCAATATCTTCGAGCGACTGGACATGGGCGTCTGACTGAATCGCATATTCTTACTGCGCCTCACTGTTTTCCGAAACAGCTTTGGTTGGTCGGGGTTCAAATGGGCTAAACAAGTCAGGACTCCATCCGAGCCGTACTTTATTACCCGGATCAAAGCGCACATGCAGGTACTGATCGTGTGGGCCACGCTGGGGAAGCGAAAGCTGAACTTCATGGCGCTCTTCTACCGCGCCCTGTATTTGCTGCTGTTTGGTCATGTCCAATATCCAAGTGACTTTGGCTGTGTCTCCCTCAAATTTGGAGCAGCACATTATTCCACCGCCGCCGTTGGCAAAAAGGTTCCCACCCCAAAATCCATTGACCCAGAAACTGAAAATCGGTCGCACCATGTGGTTTTCCGAAGTCATCATTGCACCTGGCGTGCGGAACAGTGCGAGGATTTTGGGGGTGGCGTAGCTAAGCAGCAATGCCAGTACAGCTAGGGCTATTCGTCTTCGTCGCCATGTGTGTTTCCGGCTGGCGTCCGCAGCAATATCTATCACGCGCATAAGGTCCAAAGCAGAGAGTTGTACTTATATTCTACGGCTGGATTCTGTTTTGAGAATGACAATGCCGATCAGTTAAGGACCGGTCGTACTCGGTTCAGAATCAAATGGGCTGATCAAGTTAGAACTCCATTTCAGCTCAACTGCGTTTCCGGGTAAAAAACGAACGTGCAGATAATCATCGCCTCGTGCTCGATGAGGTAGAGGCACGTTTAACTCGTGATATTCTTTCTGCACACCTTTCCTTAGCTGATCGCCAGTTCGGCCGAGAGTCCAGGTAACCCGAACCGATTTCCCTTCGATTTTCCTGCAACAAACAATCCCTCCGCCGCCCATTGCAGAAAGATTGCCACCCCCAAAATCATTTACTGAAAAGAAAGAAATTGGGCGATCCGTGTAATTCGATGACGTCAGCATGGCACCAGGAGTACGTAGTAGCTCCAGAATTTTCGGGGTGGCGTAGCAAAATAGTAAAGCCACCACACTAAGAACTATTTTTCGTCGTCGCCAGCTTTTTCTGAGGTGTGTATCTTTCAAAATATCGATCATGTAGCCTTCGGGTTCCTGGCTTGAGATCTAGAAACTTAGTATTTTAGATGACGCTTAATTATTTCTTGCTTGAATTTTTAATATTTCAACCATTTTATCTGCCAAGTTTCTCTGGAAAGAAGGAGAGCGGTGGGTGAGTGGTTTTCCATTCCTCAGCGACAGCTGTTGAGCTTTCTATCTGTTGAGATGTCATTTTGCTTCCAATTTCTTCGAGAGTATCTTGAACGAAATCTTGAATAGCGCCTCCACCATCCAGCTCTTTCAGCAAGCTAATCAGTGCATAACCTTTAACAAGGTCTAGGGTATAACCAACTTGGTCAGGCGCATGGGCAATGTAAGAGCCATAACTGCTAATTGCTTTTTGATCGCCCGTTTCAGCTGCTGCCTGAAGCCAATGGCGCACCCCTTCAAGATCGCCTTTCTTATACAGGATCTCAATGTATTCCATCATTGCTTTTGGGTTGCCGCCTTCAGAGGCAGCTTTCAGCCATTTGCTGATGGCCTCATCACGTTTTCCAGGTATAAGAAAAAATCCCTCACCTTGTCGATCACCGACGGCCATCCAATATTGCGCGAGCGCATAACCTGCGTTTGCAGATTTTTCCAACCAAGTACGATCGGAAGTTATTTCATACATTAAATACAAAGACTCAGGGGTGTCTGTGCTTGATGCTATTTTTTTAGCCTGAATCAACCAATCGGCGCTTGATTTTTTACTCGCGGGACAATTGGTCATTTTTCTGCAGAGGTCATCGTTTTGGCGGCCTAGCTGAATCATGGCAAATATAGAACCATTATTCGCAGCGGTTTCGTACCATTGCTGCGATTCAGCAGTCATGTACCGGCTTCGCTTTCGAAGTGCCTCGGCAAAGTAATACTGTGAATTCACATTTCCCGAATCGGCCTCTTTTTTTAGCTCGCGAATCGCCAAGTCTAATTTTAGCTGGTTGTATAACACCACTCCCAGGGTTGATTCATTTGTTTGCGAATGTGCTGAGCTGTTTGCAGAAAGAGCGGCGATCAGCATTACTATAATAATTCTAAATGCTCGCACTGCTATCAATAACCTAGCTTGTCAGGGTAAAACGAGAGAGGCGAATGGTTGGCCTTCCACGTTTTTGCGAGCTCTTTTGCTTTTTCTATTTGCTCTTTTGACATGTTTTTTTCTATGCCGGTTAATGTGTCATTGACGTCTCGTACTACATTGCCTCCACCATTAAGTTCCAGCAGATTTGACAGTAAAGCATATGATTTTATTGGGTCGAATGCGAAACCGTATTTTGAGTTTTCTTCGCCTATGTAGGATGCATATCCAAATACACCTTCTACGTAGCTCGAGTCAGCTGCTTTTTCGTTCCAGGTTCTGAACGAGGCTAAATCATTTCTTTCGATCATGATTGCGGCTAACCCCATCATTGCAAGTGGATAACCATTTTCAGCAGACGCCTTCATCCATCGTTCGATAGCTTGGTTGCGTCTCGAGGGTAGTAAAAATGAACCACTTCCTTCTTGGTACTTCGTCGCCAGACGGAACTGCGCAAATGCAAATCCGTTCTCTGCTGACTTCTCCAGCCAGTCATCATTGCCTGTCATTTCATATAATAGGTACATTGATTCGCTATCTCCCTGCGTTGCGCGTTGAATTGCAAGGCTTTTAGCTTTAATTACCCAGCTGCTAGGAGAGTCTTCACCTGGTGGACAGTTTTTCATGGTTGAACACAAGTCGTCTTCAATTCTCCCAAGGCGAATCATAGAGTAGATATTCCCCTTTTTTGCGGAGCTTTCGTATGCTTTTTTAGCTTCCGGAGTCATGTGGCGGTTATTTTTTCTTAACGCTTCGCCCAGATAGTAGAGCGCCTCGTCATCTCCGCCGTCAGCGGCGGTTTTCAAAAAATCGATCGCAGAAATGGCTTTGTATTGATTGTAGAGTTCAATGCCCTGGATTTTTGCCTGAAACTGTTCGTGCGTAAGAGCAGATGATTCGGTTGCTATTATAGTTAACAATGTTAACGCCGCAGTCATTAGTTTTATTGGTATCTTTGCTGAATTCATGGGTGGTTGTTTCTTCTCTGCGGAAGTAAGGGGGGCGGTTAGGCTTCGATTAAAATTCGGCGGTCCGCGCCTCCCTAAAGAAATACCAAAAAACCGGAGTCAGTCGCTAAGTTTTTCGGGGAAAAAAGAAATCGGTGGATGGGTGGCTTTCCACTCTTGCGCAACGATTTTTGACTGTTCAATTTGTTTTGGTGTCATTTTTTCAGCAATCTTTTCAATTTTACGGTCAACATAATCTTGCACTCCACCGCTGTCGCCGAGCTCCTTTAACAAAGAAAAAATAGCGTAGCCTTTAACTAGGTCCAGTGGGTAGCCAACTTTGTCGGGAGTATGTGAAATGTACGCTCCATAGTTGCTCAGAGCTGCTTGCTCGCCGGTTGCTGCGGCCACTTCAAGCCAGTGCCGAGTGCTCTCCATTTCTCCTTTTACATACAGTGTTTCTAGATATTCCATCATCGCTTTTGGGTTGCCACCCTCGGAAGAGAGAAGTAGCCATCTTCTTACTGACGCATCACGTCCTCCAGGAATGAAGAAGTAACCTTCACCTTGTCTTTCACTTACAGCCATCCAATATTGCGCGAGTGGATATCCTGCATTTGCAGATTTCTCTAGCCACTTATGATCCAAGGTGATTTCGTACATTAAATACAGAGATTCTGGATCGCCATCATTTGCCTTCGGCAAAGTGATTTTCTTGGCTTCCACGAACCACTCGGCTTGAGTTTTTTTAGACGGTGGGCAGTTTTCCATTATTGCGCAAAGATCGTTTTTTGCTCTGCCCAACTGAATCATTGCGTATATGGAGCCATTCATCGCCGCCGTTTCATACCAGTGCTGTGCTTCTGGCGTCATATATCGGTTGCGCTTTCTTAGCGCTTCGCCTAAGTAGTATTGCGACTCCACATTTCCAGATTGCGCTTCTTTTTCTAATGAGGGAAAGGCTGCGTCAAATTTTAACTGATTATATAACGCAATGCCTGCAGAAACTTCGCGCGCTGATTTTGACGCAAAAGCAGGCGTGGTACTTATTAAAAATGTTGCGACAAAGAAATACCTGAATAGCCTCATTGGCGTTAATATCCTAGCTTGTCAGGGAAAAACGAAAGAGGCGGGTGGTTGGCCTTACACGTTTTTGCGAGTTCTTTTGCTTTCCCTATCTGCTCTTTTGACAGGTTTTTTTCCACTTCTGGCAAAACATCGTTAACATTGTTTATTACGTTTCCACCACCATCAAGCTCTAGTAGATTTGATAGTAGCGCATATGACGTCACTGGGTCTGAGGTGAATCCGTATTTTGGTTCAACTTCGCCTATATAAGAAGCATAACCAAAAACCGCTGATACGTAGCCTGAATCAGCGGCTTTTTCATTCCAAGTTCTAAACGATGAAAAGTCGGCTTTTTCAAGCCTGACAGCGGCAAATCCCATCATAGCTGGAGGATAGCCATTCTCTGCAGACGCTTTCATCCACTTTTCGATTTCATCTGATCTTCTGGAGGGCAGTAGGAACACTCCGCCACCTTCTTGATATTTAGTCGCTAAACGAAATTGCGCCAATGCGAAACCTTTTTCTGCAGATTTTTCTAACCATTCATCGTTCCCTGTTATTTCCCATAACAAGTACATAGACTCAGCATTTCCATGAGATGCCTGATCAGTCGCAAGCTTCTTAGCTTCATTTATCCAGCCTTCAGGCGATTGCTCAGAGGGGGAACAATTTTTCATAGTTACGCACAAGTCTTGGTCCGCTCCTCCGAGCCGAATCATAGAATAAATATTGCCTTTTTTTGCTGACTCCTCGTAAGCCCTTTGTGCTTCCTGAGTCATGTATCTGTTATTTTTTCTTATTGATTCGCCTAAGTAATAGAGTGCCTCATCATCGCCACTATCAGCGGCGATCTTCAAAAACTCAATGGCAGAAATGGCTTTGTATTGATTGTATAGCTCGATGCCCTTTATTTTTGCCCGAGATTGTTCATGCGTAAGCGCGAATGACTGAGTTGACGCTAGGGCTAACAACATGATCGCAGTGGCCATCAGTTTCATTGGTGTTTCTGCCGAGTCTATGGAAGCTGGTTGCTTCGTCCGGGATGTTAAAGGGTGGTAGCCCACCACCATGAAATCCGGAGTGCGCCACCCTGAAAATACGAGACAATCGAATCAGTTACTCAGTTTGTCGGGGAAGAACGAAAGCGGCGGGTGAGTGGCTTGCCACTCCTGCGCGACAACTTTTGATTGTTCAATTTGTTCCGTTGTCATTTTTTCAGCAATGCTGTCTGATTTTTTTTCGACGAATCTTTTTATTCCTCCGCCTCCATCAAGATCTTTCAGCAGCGAGAAAAGCGCATAACCTTTAACTAGATCCAGGGGATAACCCAGCTTATCTGGTGTATGCGAAATATAAGCGCCATAACTGCTTACTGCTGCTTGGTAACCGGTGTCAACGGCTAATTCAAGCCA
Organism: Pseudomonas sp. P108; assembly: GCF_032613195.1. Lineage (NCBI taxonomy): Bacteria > Pseudomonadati > Pseudomonadota > Gammaproteobacteria > Pseudomonadales > Pseudomonadaceae > Pseudomonas > Pseudomonas sp. P108. Next base: position 3,082,103 of record NZ_CP126691.1, read on the forward strand.
ATGGTGAATATTCTCGGTGTCGCCTTCTCTATGTAAAATTTCCAAGTAATCCATCATGGCTTTTGGATATCCGCCTTCCGACGAAAGCAAAAGCCATTTTTTTACAGACGCATCGCGTTTTCCTGGAATCAAGAAGAAGCCTTCGCCCTGTCGTTCGCTGATCGCCATCCAGTACTGCGCAAGCGGGTATCCTGCGGTTGCGGATTTCTCTAACCAATCACGATTCAGAGTGATTTCATACATTAGATACAAGGATTCGGGATCGCCTTCCTGCGCCTTTGGTAGCGCTAATCCTTTAGCTTGTGCAAACCATTCTGCTTGGGTTTTCTTGAATGGAGGGCAGTTGCCAATCTTCTGACAAAAGTCATTTTTGTGTCGGCCCAGTTGAATCATTGCGTATATATTGTCTTTTTCTGCTGCCTTTTCATACCAATGTTGCGCTTCGGGTGCCATGTAGCGACTTTTTTTTCGAATGATTTCTGCTAAGTAATATTGAGAATCGGAATTCCCATCGTTGCTTTCAATTTGGAGTTGTTGAGTCGCTGCGTTTATTCTAAGTTGATTGTATAAGACCAACCCTGAAATTTTTTCGGGTTCGCTGTCTGTCGCTAGGCTTAGATCTACCCAAAAAAATATAACAATTAATAAAGGCCGCATAGAAAATTTAGACACTACTATTGCCTGCCTAGTTTTTCCGGGAAAAAGGAGAGTGGAGGATGTGCCGCTTTCCATTCTGAAGCGAATTTCTCGGCGCTCACAAGTTGTGCTGGAGTCATTTTCTCTGCAATCTCTGGAAGTACTTCATCTACATAAGATTGCATCCCTCCACCTTCATCTAGTTCCTTCAGAAGTGAGGTTATCGCATATCCTTTTACCACATCAAATTCGAATCCGAACCTTTCAGGAGCATGTGCTAAGTACGCGCCGTAACTGGTGACGCCGCTCTCATATCCGCGTTCGGCGGCGGTTCTAATCCAATGGCGAGCGGTTTCAAGATCACCACTATTTTCATGTAGATAAGCCGCATACTCCATCATCGCGCGGGGATTTCCACCTTCGGCCGATGCTTTCAACCAATTACCTACGGATGCGTTGCGCCTGCCCGGAAGGAAGAAACCTTCGCCTTGTCTATCGCCAATAGCCATCCAATATTGCGCTGTTGCATTTCCAGCAAGCGCTGATTTTTCCAACCAGCTACGATCTAACGTTATTTCATACATAACATACATCGCCTCAGCGTCACCGTGTTCAGCCCTAGGCTGCGCTAGATCACGTGCATTACGAAGCCAATCGACTGGAGCTTTAATAGAGTTTGGGCAATTGTTCATCCTTTTACATAGATCATCACCACTACGCCCTAACTGAATCATTGCGTAGTAGTTCCCTTGCTTTGCAGCAGCTTCATACCATTTTTGCGCTTCAGAGGTTATGTAGCGATTTCTCTTTCGTAAAGCTTCTGCTAAATAGTATTGTGCTTCATCATTTCCGGCTTCAGATGCGGATTTTAGATAAGGAATCGCTGATGAAATTTTAAGTTGGTTGTAAAGAACCACTCCCTTTTCTGCTGGAGAAGGTTGCACTTGGTTGTCGCTCGCTATTGCAATTGCTGGCACTAAAGCGATAAATGTAACGAAAAAACTTCTCAATAAGCTCATTTGTTATTAGCCTGTATTAGCGAGACGGCTCGACGTATGTGGCTCGGGGCGAAGAGGTATAGGTTCTGCCTTGAAAATTACTACGCTGGCAAGTTCCATCTAGATTTGCACCAAGTAGCTTCACGTGTTTTTTGTAATTTTCACGCATCCTGTCGTTTGCTGGGCTCATTAAGCTAAGTACGGGGGTGCTCATGAATCTATCTAAAATTAATCGATTACTGCAGTAATTTTGATTGGAGTCTTTAATTTCTACTCCGAAACCGTTCATGCGGATGCAGGCTCGTTCAAACTGCTTTTGCGCTTGACTAACGGTGTTTTGCTGCTGAGCATTTTTTGTAATCCAGTTAAGTATTCGCTCTATTGCTCGCTGTTGTATCAGATGTGACTCCGAGTCATTGTATTCGCGTTTTTTGCTTTTTAGTGTTTCGTTATCGCCGTTGTTTAGAGCGACTGTAAATGATTGTGGCGAGCTTGTAAGGGTCAGTAGTAAGGGGCCAAGTGCCTCTGGAATAGCATTTACGCACCACTCTTCTAACTCTCTCTGATCTGCGTATTCGATAATCGCATCCGCAATCGGACCTCCCTTGCCCCCACTAGTTAATGCTTCATACAAACTCATTACTACGTCTAAACGCATCATGTATGCCATGGACACGTTCAGACCAGCAGCGCCAAGTGTATTGAGCGCCGCGGCATACTCACTTGCGTCCTGCTCCATCCATTCGATTTTTCTGCCTTGCGCCTTATGCAACTCTTTGCGATACAGGTTGATGAGGTCAACGACTGCCTCATAGCCAACTTCGAATTTAAAGCTACCGTTAGCACCCGGACCCAGCACTACCGCGGCCTTCAGGTTCAGAATAAACCGCCCCTTATCCAGAGACACCTGCGCTGTTCCCTGAAAGCCCGCACCTAAGGCCACGCCAACGGAGCCGCTTAGCTTGGCTAACGTCAGCCATGGATTTGCGCTTTTCGCGTCTTTAGCGCTGCCAACGCCCATCGTTGGCGCGGTGCGCAGGGCGACGAGTTCCTTTGGCGGTGCCCAGTTCAGCGCTCCGGTGAGTTCGATGGCGGCTTGCAAGCCTCCAAACACATTGAAGCTGGCTTTTGCGCCGTTTTCGACTTGCACTTTGGCGAAGCGGCCGCCTCGCAGTTGGTCTGTGCTCTTGGAATCGGCGTAGGTGCCGGATTTCGATTTGTGTTCAAGATCGGGAGTAGGGCTGTCGTCACCGCTGTCGGCCTTGGCTTGCTTGGCGGCGGCGTGATCGGAGCGTTCTTCTTTTGCCGAAGCATCTTCACGCTGTGCGCGTTTTACCGGGCTCAGTGACGCCCCATACTTGACGTTGCCGAAGATCGGGCTCAACTCGACGCTGCCGGCTAGCAGCAACGATGCTCCGGCGTAGCCCCATGCCTTCACACCAAAGTGGAAGGAGAAGCGGCCGAAATTCATTTTTTGCGGGCTGCCGTCCAGGAAGTAATCAAGCGTTATTTCTTGAGCACTGGCTTTGGCAGGCATGTCGACTTTCATCAACTGAACTTCGCCACGGGCCAGGTCCAGGCTTAAGCCCATCTCGCCAGATATCTGGAAGCCCTCGGCGGCGGACATTTTCGGGCCTTCGAGCTTTACTTCGCCGTGAATGTTTGGCTGTGGAGGTGTCAGGCAACGGACCAATTGCGCCTGAGGGCTGGCATCAAAAAGTCTTACTTTGCCGCGCACACTTTTCTTGAACACCAGTTGCTGAAGGTGTTCGCCCCAGTTGGTCAGGGTCGCGTCGTCTTCCAGTTCAGTGACCTCATAGCCTTGCTTTTTCAAGTAAGCATAAAAGTCTTTGGCTTTGAACCAGCCTTTTCCATCGAAACAGTCGCCGACCTGATCGCTGAATTTTATTGCGCCCTGATCTAGAAGCCATTGGCGGAACGAGTTGATTTCGCTGTTTTTATCGGAGCCTTCGGTAGCGTCCGCGGGCAAACTTTCAGTTACCTTTTTTATTGAACCGACTGCTTTTTTTGAATCCTCTTTCAGGATCTTTTTTGCGTCTTTCAGGTTCGCCATGCTGAACCAGCCCAGGGGCGTACCCTTGGCATCCGAAAGACTGACTTCACGCAGCGGAAAGCCCGGTTTCACCATGCGGTCGACCGGTTTTGGCTGGAACTCTTCCGGGTCCCAAATCAGATAACGCGCAGGCTTGCTGTTGCTGACATTGCTTTGGGCTTTTGCTTGAAGGTCGTCTTTGGTCTTTTGCAGGCTATCCCATTTGGTCCGTTCCACATCAACCAGGCCCGCCGGCGCTTGGGCGTTCTGGCCTGTTGCCTCGATCCAGCGTTTGTATTTCTCTTGAAGCTGCGCTGTAACTTCCGCCTGCTCTTTCTCGGTATCCAGATACAGTTTGAACTGCTCGATACCGGAAGGAAGGCCGTCACTGATCAAAGCGAATTCTGGAAGTGCAATGCCGTATTCAGACGCTTTGATAATGGATTCAGTGTAAGCATGGTAATCAAGCGCATCGGCGTTTTTGTGGAGCGTCAAGACATACCCGACCAGATCGGCGGTGCAGTCATTCATGCCGCTGCAGATGTTTTCGTAACTTTTCTTCTTTTCCGCCAAAGCTTTGGCCACGTCCTCCAGCGGAACCTGCTTGAAGTCTTTGTTGCCGAGGAATTTTTTGCGAGCCTCCAGATAAGCTTGCACGCGTGCGCGCGCTTCAATCGCCTCCTTGGAGTACAGCGAGCCGCTTTCGTAGGTGTAGCCTTCCAGCTTCGCAGCCGCTACCGCTTCTTTTTTCAGCGCATGCCATTCGGCCCTCCGCTTGTAAAAGTCGGCATAGGCTTTGTGGACGTCCTGGTCAGTAGCCAGGTCTGCCGTTAGACGGTCCATGCGCGATTGCGCGGTGTCCTCTTGTGGAGACTGTGCAGGAGCCGCTGCCGGTTTGTTTCCGTTAACTTCGTTTTGCCTCTTTTTGGCGGTGGCGGGATCGATTTCGATCTCATCCCCCATCGCTTCAAACTCTTCCATCCGCGTACGCTTCTCGCCCGTGAGGAAGTTGCTCAACTTGGGCTCAAGGAAGTATTCCAGTAAACCAGATTCCTGCAGCCCGTTCAGGCGTGCATCACGTGGTTTGCTGGGGGCAATCATTTTATCCAGCGCGAACATCGATTCTTTGATGGCAGACTTTGCCCGCTCAGGGAGCAGCCAGAACTCTTGCTCCTCAGTGGCATAAATCGCGCTGGCAAACTTTTTAGAACACGGAGGTGCGTGGGGTTTGAAGGTCTTTGAACTCTGATCAGGAGCGTCCTTGACCGGATCCAGTTCAACCAGATCCTCAGCGGAGCACTGAGTGGGCGCTTCCGGGGCTGCCTGCGCAGGCGCTTGCGACGCGGCGGGCGGCTGAGCGGTAGGCGTGGCGGCCGCTTGAGCGCTTTTGGGGACGCTCAGGTTCCAGCCGACTTTGACGTTGTCCGGATTGGTGATGAAGGGGTTGAGCTGGCGAAGTTGCGCCACGGTGCTGTTGTAGCGCGAAGCGATCTGGCCCAGGGTTTCGCCGGGCATGACGGCGTGATTCGTGATTTCCATGGTGATTCCGTTCTGTTGTCGCGTCGCCCTAACGTTGGGCGACGGCGGCTGATTCCAGGAGCCGATCTACTTTGATAAACGACTCGTCCTTAGATTGCAGGATCGCCATGATCTCAGGCTGTGTTTCGAATAGCGGGCCGTTCACGGCGTGGCCAAGCTTGAGCAGGTGATCACCGTCATAAATATTGCTTTTGAGCAGCAGGTCGAGGTTGTCAGCGATATCGTTCAGGCGCTCATCGTCTGGTTCTTCAAACGCTGCGTATTCCTCATCAATCCAATAAACCCATCCCAGGCGCGCTTGAACTTGCGCGGCTGCCTCGGGAAGGTTGAACGCCGCTTTGTCACCAAGCCACGTCGATTCCTCGTTGGCTTTCCAGGCCAACCATGGACCGCGCTGCTGACCGAAATGTATCGGCGCAGGGCAGTAGATGGCGTTCCAGCAACCCAGCAACTGATCGAAGGTTTTCCCAGCTGTATAAGTCAGCGCTGCCCACAGACTCGGTTTGTGAAAGCTCAACAAGCTCTGCCCACCGGAACCGTCATTGGCTCTGAGCAACCAGCGCGCATGAGCCAATGCTTGTTCAGGATCAGGTGTTGAGATCGCTATTCCCGAAAAGCGTTCCTCACAAAGTTTTGCCGCTACGTTTGCCACTTTGCTGCCCCGAGGAGCCACCAGCCACAACGGGCCATCAGGAATCTCTGCGAAGTCAGTGCCGAAAAACAGCCCTTGGGAAACCACCGGTTCGCCTACTCGGTAGAGTTGACTCAATGCTTCTGGCTGGAGTCCCTGGTCGATGATGAAACAGAGCGACTCGCTCGCGGCCGGCAGGTCAGAAAAGTTGTAGCGAGGCTCTGCGAGCAGAGCGCTCAGCGCTTTTACATGCATGTGCAATCCTTACGGCTGCAAGCGCCGTTACTCTGTTTTCCGCACAACGGTGTGATGCCAGACTCATTCAGACGGGCGGGGAGTGGTGCTTTACCAGCCTTGTCCGCATCCGCTACTTTCATCGGTCCCGGCAGCAATGGTGCCGCAGGCGTCCCAACCCCAGGCGAGCCGCCGGTATTGATCTTTACCTCCGCGCCGCTGATGGTCACACCACCTGCATCCACCTTCACAAAACTCCCACCAGCCTTGGCCGTGAGCTCCATTGCGCCTTCGACCACAACCTTCTGGCCGGCGTAGTAATGGATTTCTGACCCGGCCTCAACAAACTGCGCAGTCCCCACCTTCAGATGCTGCGTCACACCCACCGTCAAGTGATCATCCGCACGCATCTCGCTGATGCGATCCAGATGCGTAATCCGGTGCTCTTCAACCTTGAACTCACTGAGCGTGTTGGCTTCAACGGTGTCATGCCGCTCATTGCCGACGCGAATCTTCTGGTCGTGCTCGATGTTTTCGTCCCAGTCGCGCTGGGCGTGGATGTAGATCTGCTCGGCGCCTTTCTTGTCTTCGATGCGGAATTCGTTGTAACCCTTGCCACCCGGTGAACTCAGGGTTTTGAAGGTGCTGCGGGTCTTGTTGGCCGGCAGGTCGTAGGGGACGACGTTTTCCTTGTGGTACAGGCAACCGGTGACCAGTGGCTGATCGGGATCGCCTTCGAGGAAGGTGACGAGGACTTCCATGCCGATGCGCGGGATGGCGATGCCGCCGTACGCTGCGCCGGCCCAGCCGCTGGCGACGCGCATCCAGCAGGTGGTTTTGTCGTTGGATTGCCCGTCGCGGTCCCAGTGGAATTGCACTTTGATCCGGCCGTACTGGTCGCAGTGGATTTCTTCGCCTGCGGGGCCGGTGACGACGGCGGTCTGGCTGCCGAGGACTTGCGGTTTCGGGTGTTCAAGGGCAGGGCGGTAGTGCGCGTCCCAGGGTGTGGCGAGGAAGCTGTTGCGGTAGCCCTGGTGGAAATCGCTTTTGTTGTCGGTGACGTCGCTGGTGACGTTTTCGCCGAGTACTTGCGGTTGTTTGCCTTCGTGGAAGACTTCCAGCAGCAGCCACAGGTCGTTCCATTCGGCGCGCGGATGTTCGGCCAGCGTCAGAAAATGGCCGCTGGTGAGGGTTGGTTCGTCACCTTTGCCTTCGGCGAGTTTGTAGTCGCTGCGATGGCGTTCGAGGGCGCGGGTGGAGAGGAACTTGCCGCGCTCGCGGGTGGTGAAGCGGCCGGGGTAGTCGTAGTCCTCGAGGTCCGGGGCGAACTCGGTTTTCACCGCGCCTTCGGGAAGGATCTTTGGTTTCTCAAAGTCGTAATCGCGGCGGCTGACGCGGGTGGTGCGGGTTTCCAGGCGCAGGTTGAAACGCTTGATCACCGGTTTGTCGGCGGCCATGCCGGAGTCTTGCTGGTAGCTGACCGGTTTCAGCTTGCGGAAAACGGTCTGGTCGTCGCCGAACACCAGTTTGTGGCCGCTGCTGCTGTGCTGGAAGTGAAAGTGAATACCTTCTTCTTCGCACAGGCGCTGGATGAAATGCAGATCAGATTCGTCGTACTGCACGCAGTATTCGCGTTCCGGGTACTCGGCGCCGAGCTGGAAGCTGTAGGCGTCGGCGAGGATGCCGCGATCCTCCAGCACCTGGGCGATGATCTTCGGCACGGTCAGTTGCTGGAAAATCTGCTGATCGTGGTTGTGCCGCAGGTAGGCCAGTTGTGGCACCAGGCTGAGGCTGTAACGGGTCAGGGTCTTACCGGAGTCGCCTTGCTCGATGCGATAGACCAGACCGTGGATCTTGCCTTCGCCGGTCGGGCCGAAAGTCAGGACGCCGGGCTTGTGCAACAGCTCTTCGAGTTTGAGGTCGGGGCGGGCGCTGACGAGTTCGAGGTCGAAACGGAACGGTTGGTTGAGGGCTTCGCGACCGGTGAAGCTGAGGACTTGCAGGTCGGCGTTGGCGCCTTCAAGCGTGAGGGGGATGTGGGTAGCGTTGGCGTCCAGCATGCCTTGAATTCCGTCCGTTGAATAAGCAGGGGACGGATGATGGAGGATTAAGCGGCCTCGTTCAAGGCACAAAAGCCGTAGGTCTGGCTGGTTTGCGGTATAGGGAAAACCCTTAGATGGGGTGTTTGGCCCAATGAAACCGGGCGGTTTGTGCGAATCGGTGCTCACTGCCGGCAACTTTTCCCACGACCCTGAGTAGAAGAATCATCAGTCAGATTCAGACTAAAGTCGCCTGTAGCACGTCAAAGCCATCTGCCATCATTGCCGCTCACCCCTGCGTGTTCACTTTCTCCTGGTTCAATTCGACCCGGGACGGGAGCTATTTTTCTGGCTTGTTGCGCGATTGCGCAAACGCTGCATTGTTGGAGTTTTTCATGCGTCCCCCATTTCCCCTCATCACCCCGCGCCAGTCGTTTGGCTTCGGAGCCGTTGTGCTGTGCGCAGGTTTTACCGCACAGGTTCAGGCCAGCGGATTCTTTGAAGACACCACCGCGAAAATCGAATCGCGCACGGTGTACTTCAACCGCGATTTCCGTGATGGGAGCACCTCGAACGCTCAGGGCGCCTCCAAGCGTGAAGAGTCGGCACAGGGCTTTATTCTCAACCTGCAATCGGGCTACACCGAAGGCACCGTGGGTTTTGGTATCGATGCGCTGGGCATGCTCGGCTTTCAACTCGATTCCAGCCCGGACCGCAGCAACAGCGGCTTGCTGCCTTCCAGCGGCAACGATCCGCGCGGCTCGAAAAGCCAGTACGCGAAAATGGGCCTGACCGCCAAAGTGAAGGTTTCGGACACGGTGCTGAAGTACGGCGCACTGATGCCTGATCTGCCGTTGCTGAAATACAACGACGGTCGATTGCTGCCGACGATGTTCAACGGCGCCATGCTGACCTCTAAAGAGCTGAAAGACCTGACCTTCATGGCCGCGCGTCTGGACAAGTACACCGCGCGTGATTCCACCGATTCGCAAGACATCCGCGTGCACTGCAAGAACAAGCGCTACGCCTGCAACACCACCGCCGACCATTTCGACATGTACGGCTTCGATTACAAGATCAACGATCGCCTGACCGCGCAGTATCACTACGCCGAACTGGAAGACATTTATCGTCAGCACTTTGTCGGGCTGTTGGGTAATCAACCGTTAGCTGGCGGTGTACTTAAAGCGGATCTGCGTGTGCTGAAAAGTGCCGACAGCGGTGATGCCAAGGCCGGTTCCATCGATAACCGCGCGTTGAGCGGCATGTTGTCGTATGCGCACAGCGGTCACACGTTCAGCGCCGGTTGGCAGCGCATGAACGGCGACAACTCGATGCCGTACCTCGATGGCAGCAATCCGTATCTGGTCAACTACGTGCAGGTCAACGACTTCGCCGCTGCGCAGGAACGTTCGTGGCAGTTGCGTTATGACTATGACTTCAAGGCCATTGGTATTAATGGTTTGAGCTTCCTGACCCGTTATGTGAACGGTGACCACATCAAGGTGTTGGGCAGTGATCAGGAAGGCAAGGAGTGGGAACGTGACAGCGAGTTGAAGTATGTGATTCAGACGGGCACGTTCAAGGATGTGAGTCTGCGTTTGAGGAATGCTACGTATCGCACCAATTATGAGAAGTTTGCCCGGGATGTGGATGAGACACGGTTGATTGTGAGTTATAGCTTTTCGGTGTTGTAAGGCGTGGAGTTGTAGCGTCTGATCGACTGCTTTCGCGAGCAGGCTCGCTCCCACATGGGTTCAATGCCGGACACAACATCTGTGTTCACTGAAGATCTATTGTGGGAGCGAGCCTGCTCGCGAAGGCGTCCTTACAACCAATGCCAGAACCGGCTCCAGAACCCCCGATTCAAATCCTCCTTGCACCCGGCATACTGCCGCGCATACACATCCGAACGGTTCTGCACTTTGCGCGCTGTCGGCATCAGCCAGGCTTTGCTCGCGTAGGTCTTGTTGCGGAAGCCGCCCCAGCCTTCGTGGTAGTTGAGGTACTGGTTATAGGCGTCGTACTTGTAGACGCCGTTGATCGAATAGGTTTTGTCCATGTACCAGCCGACAAAGTCGATGGCGTCGTCGAAGTCTTCGCGATCGGCGCCGCTGCGGCCGGTGCTTTTCTGGTAATCGGCCCAGACTTCATCCTTGGCTTGCGCATAACCCGAGGCGGTCGAGACGCGGCCCCACGGGATCACCCACAGCAGGTATTTGCGCGGGGTCTTGGCGTCGTAGCGGTAGCCGGATTCCTGATACATGATCGCGAAGGGCACCTGAATCGGTACGCCCCAGCGTTTTTGCGTGACTTGCGCAGCGTCGTACCAGTCGCTTTTTTCGCGGAAGATTTCGCAGATGTCTTCCGGCGAACGGGGCGGCGAGGTGCCGCACCCGCTCAGTAGCGTTGCCAGTGTCAGTAGTCCAAGCGTCTGCCTGTAATTCAAAAGCCGTTATCCCGTCGTGCGCAAAAAGGCCAACAGTCTACGCGCTCAGCTCAATTGATGACGATAGGGCAGATCCGGACCGGTCTTGCTGCAGGTCAGCGCGGCGGCTTGCACAGCGAACTTGAGCATGGCGTCGATCTGCTCGCGAGCGAGTTGCTGCACGCCTTCGACCGAATCCAGACCGTGCTCGGTCAGCCAGGTGATCAGCGCGGCCTGGAAGGTGTCACCGGCGCCAACGGTATCGGCGATCTTCACTGAGGCCGCCGGCACCGACCAGTTGCCATGCTGGCGGCTGAACACACTGGCGCCGTCGCCGCCACGGGTGAGGAAGACGATCTGGCAGCGATGTTCGAGCCAGCCTTCGATCACGCGTTGCGGGTCCTGTTCGGGGTAGAGCAGGCTCAGGTCTTCGTCGCTGACCTTGATCAGATCGGCCAGTGGCACCAGCGTCGCGATGCGTTCGCGCCACAGGTCGATGTTCGGCTCGGGATTAAGGCGCACGTTCGGGTCGAGGGTGATCAGGCGTTTGCCGCTTTCGCGCTGTACCAATGTCAGCAAGGTGTCGCCGATCGGCTGCACCACCAGCGAGAAGGAGCCGATGTGCAAGCCGCGCACCTCAGGGCCCAACACCGGCAGATGCGCAAGACTCAGTTGCCGATCGGCACAGCCTTCACCACGAAAGCTGTAGTGCGGCGAGCCATTGGCACCGACGGCGACCATGGCCAGCGTGGTCGGCGCGGCGAAATCCACCAGATAGTCCGGGCGCACACCTTCATCCTGCAGCACTTGCTGCAAGCGGCGGCCAAGGTAGTCGGTGGACAGTCCGCCAAACAAGGCCGAGTCCACGCCCAAACGGCGCAAACCGACGGCGACGTTGAACGGCGAGCCGCCGGCAATCGCCTTGAAATTCACTTTCGAAGCCAGACCGCTGGCGTCGTCTTCGCTGAAGAAATCAAACAGGGCTTCGCCACACACCAAATACATAATTGTTTGCTCTTTATAGGGTTGCGACATGCTGTTGATAGCGTTCATAAGCGTGTTGGAACGCCGCGACGTTGGCGGCAATCGGCAGGGTTTCACTGCTGGAATCGAGTTTCACGCAGCGCTGGCACAGGTCGGCGAGGCTGTCTTCGTGGCCGTTCGACCAGGATTTGCACCACGCCGCTTGAATCGCTGCGCCAAGGGCGGCGGCTTCACTTTGTTCGGTGCAGATCACCGGGGTGTTCATGATGTCGGCGACGATCTGCCGCCATACCGCGCTTTTCGAACCGCCGCCGATCAGGCAAATGCTGCGGCTTTGTAAACCATTCTGGCGGAGCAAATCCAGTCCGTAGCGCAAACCGAAGGTGGTGCCTTCGACGGCGGCGCGGCACAGATTGGCCTGAGTCAGGTTGTCCAGCGTCAAGCCGTGCAGGCTGCCGGTGGCGTGGGGCAGGGCGGGCACCCGTTCACCGTTGAGGAATGGCAGCATGCTCACGCCGTCGGCGCCGATGGGTGATTGCGCGACGAGGCGGTTGAATTGCTCCAGGTCCAGATTGAACAACTCGCGAATCGCGCCGGTGGCGTTGGTCAGGTTCATGGTGCAGATCAGCGGCAACCATCCGCCGCTGGACGAGCAGAACGTCGCGACCGAGGCGTCCGGGCTGACTTTCGTCACCTCGGAATAGGCGTACACCGTGCCGGAGGAGCCGAGGCTCATGGTGATCGCGCCGGGCTGAATATTGCCGGTGCCGATGGCGCCCATCATGTTGTCGCCGCCACCGCTGGAGACCTGCGCATTGGGGTTGATGCCGAGGTGTTCGGCAATCGCCGGGAGGATGGTGCCGACAGATTGATGCGCATCGATCAGCTCAGGCAGTGCGGCTTGCAGGCGCCCGCTGGCGTCGATGTCACGCAGCAGTTGCAAGTCCCACTGGCGGGTGCGCACGTTGAAATAGCCGGTGCCGGAAGCGTCGCCGTACTCACTGCACGCGCGGCCGGTGAGCCAGAAGTTCAGGTAGTCGTGGGGTAGCAGAATGCGTGCGATGCGTGAGAACACCACGGGGTGCTGTTCTTTGGTCCAGAGCAGTTTCGACACCGTGTAGCCCGGTGCGATGACCACGCCGAGGCGTTCCAGTGAGCCTTTTTCACCGCCCAGATGAGTGAGCAGACGGTCGTTCTCGGCGCTGGTTTCGGTGTCGCACCAGAGCTTGGCCGGACGAAGCACTTCACCTTGGTCGTCGAGCAGGACCAGACCGTGTTGCTGGCCCGAGACGCCGATGCCGAGGATCGACTGGCCATCGACATCCGCCGCCTGCAGTGCGCGGCGGGTGGCGAGGGTGAAGGCTTCCAGCCATTGCTGGGTGTCTTGCTCGCGACGGCCGTTGGCGCCGCTGATCATCGTGTGTGCGGCGGCGCCCTGGCCGAGGACTTGACCGCTGGCGGCGTCGAGGATGATGGCTTTGGTGCCTTGGGTGCCGCAGTCGATGCCTAGGAACAGTTGTTGTGTTGTCATGTGTGAACCCGTTGGGTTGCGGTGAAGATCAAGAGCTTACCCCCTCACCCCAGCCCTCTCCCCCAAGGGGGCGAGGGGGAAAGGGAGCCGATCGGGGGGCTGTTCAAAAGCTGAGTTCGACTCCGGTTCTCTCAAACCAGGGCTGTTCAAATCCTGAGTTCGACTCCGGACGTTCAGGTCGATGTAACTTGCACAAACCACTCGGTCAGTTCCCTCTCCCTCCGGGAGAGGGCTAGGGTGAGGGGCTTTTCAATCCAGAATCCGCTGCAAAGTCCGTGTCACACCCTCTTCGCGCAAGCTGTCGCAGCACCATTCAAACGCCGCCACAAACTCCGCCGAACGCGGTATCGCCGTGCCGAAAATCTCTTCAACCGCCAACAACCGCTGCGTAATTAAAGCATCGTCCGCCACCAACGCCTGACAAAACGTCGCGCGCGGATCCGGGATCGAATAGCTATCGCCATTCTCATCCACCCCCTTCAAATACAACGCCCATGCAGCGACCACCAGAGCCGCACGCTTGGTCTCCTGCCCATCAGCAATCAAGCGATTGATCGTCGGGATGGTGAACTTGGGAAACTTCGACGAACCGTCCGAGCACACCCGCTCCAGCTGATCGGCAATCGCCTGATTGGAAAACCGCGCCACCAATGTGTTTTTGTAATCCGTCAGATCAATGCCAGGCACCGACGCCAGTTGCGGGGTCACGTCCAGGTCCATATAAGCGCGCATGTAGCGCACGAACAGCGGGTCGTTCATGGTCTCGTGCACAAACCGGTAGCCCTTCAAAAAGCCCAGATACGTCAGCGCCAGGTGGCTGCCGTTGAGCAATTTGATCTTCATTTCTTCGTAGGGCGAAACATCATTGGTGAACTGCACGCCAACCTTTTCCCAGGCCGGGCGACCGTTGCCGAATTTGTCTTCCAGTACCCACTGCACAAACGGTTCGCAGACCACCGGCCAAGCATCGTCGACGCCGTGTTTGTCGGCCAGTTGCAAACGGTGCGCGGTGCTGGTCATGGGGGTGATGCGGTCGACCATGGCGTTGGGGAAACTGACGTTGGCGTCGATCCAGCTGCACAGATTGCTGTTGCGCAACGTGGCAAATGCCAGCAGCGCTTTGCGGGTCACGGCGCCGTTGTGCGGCAGGTTATCGCAAGACATTACGGTAAACGCCGGAATGCCCGCTGCCCGGCGCTTTTCCAGGGCTGCACACAAGAAGCCGAACACGGTTTTCGGGTCGTCTGGGTGGGCCAGGTCGTGTTGAATCTGTGGCAGGTGCGCCATGAATTCGCCGTTGCTGTCGTCGATGCAGTAACCGCCCTCTGTGATGGTCAGCGAGACGATGCGGATTTGCGGGTCGGCGAGTTTGTCGATCAACGCCTGGGCGCCGTCCTCGGCCAGCAGCATGTCGCGAATCGCGCCGATCACGCGGACTTCGGTGTCGTCGCTGTCGCCGAGTTCGAACAGGGTGAACAGGTAATCCTGCTCCTTGAGGTCGTCGCGTGCGCGGCGGTCCTCAGTGCGCAGGCCGACGCCGCAAATCGCCCAGTCAAGCGCTTCGCCGGTGTTCATCAGGGCATCGGTGTAATACGCCTGATGCGCGCGATGAAAGCCGCCGACGCCGATGTGGACGATGCCCTGGCGCGTGTCGCTAAGGTTGTAGGCCGGCAATTGCACTTCGGCGGCCAGACGATGGAGGTTCTGTTGGTTGAGTTTCATCGGGAATTCTCGAAATCAGGCCGCAGCGCGCAGCGGACGGGTCAACGCGACACCTTCGGCATCGAATAAATGGCAATGAGCAGCATCGAGGTGCAGGCTCAGTTGTTCGCCGTAACGGCTGGCCAGATCACCGCGCACGCGCATGGTCAGGGCTTCGCCGGCGTTGGTGGTGACGTGGCAGAAGGTGTCGCTGCCCAGGCGTTCGCTGACGTCGGCAGTGACTTGCAGGCTGCAGTCGCCCGGTTGCGCCAGTTCCAGATGTTCCGGGCGAATGCCGAGGGTTACGGCGCTGCCGACACTGAGGTTGGCAGCATTGAAGGGCAGGGTGATGCGCGTGCCGGCGTCCAGCGACACTTCGCAGCTCTGGCCGTCGACGCGGGCGATCTTGCCTTTGAGGAAGCCCATTTTCGGCGTGCCGAGGAACCCCGCGACGAAGAGGTTCGCCGGGTTGTGATACAGGTCCAGTGGCGAGCCGACCTGTTCGATCTTGCCGCCATTGAGTACCACGACTTTGTCGGCCATGGTCATCGCTTCGACCTGATCGTGGGTCACATAGATCATCGTCGCTTGCAGGTCTTTGTGCAGGCGCAGCAGTTCCAGGCGCATCTGCACGCGCAGTGCGGCGTCGAGGTTGGACAGCGGTTCGTCGAAGAGGAAGATTTTCGGATTGCGCACGATCGCGCGGCCGATGGCGACGCGCTGGCGCTGGCCGCCGGAGAGCTGTTTCGGCTTGCGCTCAAGCATCGGCCCGAGTTCGAGAATGCGCGCCGCTTCGCCGACTTTCTTCTCGACTTCGGCTTTCGGTACGCCGGCCAGATCGAGGGCGAAGGACATGTTTTTCTTCACGGTCATGTGCGGGTACAGCGCGTAGGTCTGGAACACCATCGCCAGATCGCGCTTGGCCGGGCTGACTTCGGTGATGTCACGGCCATCGAGTTCGATGGTGCCGTCGCTGACTTCTTCCAGACCGGCAATCAGCCGCAGCAGGGTGGATTTGCCGCAGCCCGACGGGCCGACGAAGACCACGAATTCCTTGTCGTTCACTTCAAGGTCGATGCCTTTGATGATGGAGAAGCCTTCGAAGCCTTTTTGCAGATTCTTGATTTTCAGGTTGGCCATGATGATGGGCCTCCGCAATTTATTATTGGGTTAAACCAGATCGGCTTTTCTGTGGGAGCGAGCCTGCTCGCGAAGGGGCCGTGTCAGTTGCCATCAGGGTTGAATGACACACCGCTTTCGCGAGCAGGCTCGCTCCCACAGGGAATCGCATTAGATTGAGGATGTTCATTTCACGGCGCCGAAGGAGAGGCCGCGTACCAGTTGTTTCTGGCTGATCCAGCCGAAGATCAGAATCGGCGCACACGCCAGGGTCGACACCGCCGACAACTTGGCCCAGAACAACCCCTCAGGACTTGAGTACGAAGCAATCAAAGCGGTCAGTGGCGCGGCTTTCGACGAGGTCAGGTTCAGCGACCAGAACGCCTCGTTCCAGCACAGGATCAGCGACAGCAGCACGGTCGAGGCAAGGCCACCCTTGGCGATCGGCAGCAGCACGCGGACCATTTCCTGCCACAACGTGGCGCCGTCGAGGCGGGCGGCTTCGAGGATGTCTTTGGGGATGTCCTTGAAGTAGGTGTAAACCATCCAGACCACGATCGGCAGGTTGATCAGCGTGTAGATCACGATCAGTGCGATGCGCGTGTCGAGCAGGCCGAAGCTTTTCGCCAGCAGGTAGATCGGCATCAGCACGCCCACCGGTGGCAGCATCTTGGTCGAGAGCATCCACAGCAGCGTGCCTTTGGTGCGCTGGGTTTCGTAGAACGCCATCGAGTACGCCGCCGGTACCGCGATCAACAGACACAAAGCGGTGGCGCTGAAGGAAATCAACACCGAGTTCCAGGCGAAACTGAAGTAATCGCTGCGCTCATTGATGTGCAGGTAGTTCTCCAGTGTCGGCGTGAAGATGAACTGCGGCGGCGTGGCGAAGGCATCGATTTCGGTTTTGAAACTGGTCATCACCATCCACAAGATCGGGAAGAAAATCACGATCGCGATGGCCCAGGCCAGGGTGCCGAGCAGCAGGCTTTGCAGCCGGCGGGATTGTTGAAGAGTCATGGCAGGCCTCAGGCTTTGTCAGTCAAGTTTTTGCCGATCATCCGCACCAGAATGATCGCGGCGATGTTGGCGATGACCACGGCAATCAAGCCACCCGCCGAAGCCATGCCGACGTCGAACTGCACCAGCGCCTGGTTGTAGATCAGGTAGGCGAGGTTAGTCGAGGCGTAGCCGGGGCCGCCGTTGGTGGTGGTGAAAATCTCGGCGAACACCGACAGCAGGAAGATCGTTTCGATCATCACCACCACGGCAATCGGCCGTGCCAGATGCGGCAGGGTCAGGTGCCAGAAGATCGCGATCGGCCCGGCACCGTCGAGGCGCGCGGCTTCTTTTTGTTCCTGGTCGAGGGACTGCATCGCGGTCATCAGAATCAGGATGGCGAATGGCAGCCATTGCCACGAGACAATGATGATGATCGACAGCAACGGGTAGTGCGCGAGCCAGTCCACCGGTTGCGCGCCGAACAGCTTCCAGATGTAGGCGAGGATCCCCGAGACCGGATGGAAGATCAGGTTCTTCCAGATCAGCGCACCGACCGTGGGCATGATGAAGAACGGCGAGATCAGCATGACCCGCACGATGCCGCGACCGAGGAATTCACTGGCCTCCAGCAATGCGCTGATCAACACGCCCAACACCACACTGATCAGCAATACGCTACCGACCAGCAACAGCGTGTTGGTGGCGCCGGGCATGAACCCCGAGTCGGTCAGGAAATAGCTGAAGTTCTCAAGCCCGACGAATTCGTTTTCGCCGGGGTACAGCAGGTTGTAGCGGATCATCGAGAAGTAGATGGTCATGCCCAGCGGCACGATCATCCACAGCAGCAACAGGGCCACCGAAGGGCTGACCAGAAACCAGCCGGGATTGCGTACGCGGACCTTGCGCGCAGGTTGCGACAGGTCGAGGTGGGCTTTGGCAGTTGAAGTATTCATGGCGATCACAACCGAGTCATACAGACCTATGGAGATCTAATGCAGGAGTGAGCCTGCTCGCGATGGCGGTGTGTCAGTCACCGTCTGTTTCAGATTGAAAACCGCCATCGCGAGCAGGCTCACTCCTACAAAAGGCAGGAGCGAGCTTTGCGGGTTACTTGGGATAACCAGCGCGCTTCATCTCGCGTTCAGTGGTTTGCTGCGCGGCAGCCAGGGCTTGATCCACCGTGGTCTGGCCGATCAGCGCCGCTGAGAACAGCTTGCCCACCTGGGTGCCCACGGCCTGGAATTCAGGAATGGTCACCAGTTGAATGCCGATATAAGGCACTGGTTTCAGCGTCGGTTTGCCCGGATCGGCCGCTTTCAGCGATTCCAGCGTGACCTTGGCGAACGGCGCCGCGCTCATGTAAGCGTCGCTGTAGGTCGAGGCGCGAGTGCCCGGCGGTACGTTGGCGATGCCGTCGGTCTTGGCGACCAGCTCGCCGTACTCTTTGGAGGTCGCCCAGGCGCTGAATTCTTTGGCGGCGTCCTTGGCTTTGGAACTGGTCGGAATCGCCAGCGCCCATGAGTACAGCCAGGCCGAGCCTTTGTCGGTCACTTGATGCGGTGCGAAGGTGAAGCCGACGTGATCGGCGACCTTGCTCTGGGTCTTGTCGGTGACGAACGAACCGGCGACGCTGGCATCGACCCACATTGCGCATTTGCCGCTGTTGAACAGCGCGAGGTTTTCGTTGAAACCGTTGCTGGAGGCGCCCGGCGGGCCGGATTTCTTCATGGTGTCGACGTAGAAATTCAGCGCGTTTTTCCACTCGGGGCCACTGAATTCCGGTTTCCACTGCTCATCGAACCAGCGCGCGCCGTAAGCATTGGCGACGGTGGTGATCAGCGCCATGTTCTCGCCCCAACCGGCCTTGCCGCGCAGGCAGATGCCGTACTGCTCTTTGTCCTTGTTGGTGAGTTTTTCGGCGAAGCCGGCGATCTGCTCCCAGGTCGGCCGCTCGGGCATGGTCAGGCCGGCATCCTTGAACAGGTCGGTGCGGTAATAAGTGATCGAGCTTTCTGCGTAGAACGGCAGGGCGTACAGCGAACCCTTGACTGACAGGCCTTCACGCACCGACGGGAATACGTCGTCGAGGGCGTAACTGGCCGGCAGATCCTTCATCGGTTCCAGCCAACCCTTTGCGCCCCACAGTGCCGCTTCGTACATGCCGATGGTCAATACGTCGAACTGACCGCCCTGAGTGGCGATGTCGGTGGTCAGGCGTTGGCGCAGAACGTTTTCTTCCAGCACCACCCAATTGAGCTTGATGTCCGGATGCTCGGTCTCGAAGGTTTTCGAGAGCTTTTGCATGCGGATCATGTCGCTGTTGTTGACGGTGGCGATGGTCAGGGTCTGGGCGCCAAGGCTGACGCTGCTGAGGGTCATGCAGGTGAGGGCAAGCAGAGCTTTTGCAGTGGGTTGCATCGTGCACTCCTTTTCTGCACCCAAAGGGTTACAGAAGGACAGTTATTGTTTTTGTGTCTTCCGACGACTGGAAGAATGTGCACTGATTACAGCCTTCAATCGCAGGGCTGACAAATCATCCCTAGCACTTTTATCGATACTTTTTTGCACTGGGCTTTTGTGGGGGCAACGCAGGGCAGGGCTTTGCAGCGGGGAAACGCTATCGAATCCGTACAGGTTTCCGGAGTGGCATCGCAACTTGTAGGAGTGAGCCTGCTCGCGATAGCGGAGTGTCAACCAACATATCTGCAAGCTGTCACACCGCTATCGCGAGCAGGCTCACTCCTACATGGATCAATGGTGTCAGTGGTGGTTTTGCTCGGTCAGGCGCTGCACCGCGAGCCGGCGGTAATGCGACGGCGTCATGCCCTTGAGCTGCTGAAAGCGCCGATTGAAATTGGAAATGTTGTTGAAGCCGGATTCAAAGCAAACCTCGGTCACCGGTTTATCACCGTCGGCCAGCAGCTCGCAGGACTTGCTGATACGCAGGCGATTGACGAACTCGATGAAATTGCGCCCGGTGGCCTGTTTGAACACCCGGCTGAAATAGGTCGGCGTCATGCCCAGGTGCTCGGCGACTTCCTCCAGCGAAATGTCCCGGGCGTAGTGACTGAAGATGTAATCGACCGCCCGGTTGGTGCGATCAATATTGTGCTCGTCGGCCAGTTGCGGGGTGTTGGCGCCGGACAACAACTGGAAATCATCGCTGGCCGCGAGCAGTTCCATCAGGATGAAAAAGTGCCCGAGTCGAGTGATGCCTTTGCTGTCGGCGATGCGTTGCATCAGCGTCATGGCCTGGCCAATAGTGCGTTTGCAGCGAAACTCGATGCCGTACTGCGCGCGCTCCAGCAACGGCGCCAGGGTCTTCAGTTCGGCAAACACCTGGTGGCCACTTTCGAACAACTCGTCGGTGAAGTTGACCAGCATGTCGCGCTTTTCTACCACCTCGTCTTCCGCCACCTGACTGATCCAGTTGTGCGGCAGGTTGGGGCCGGTCAGGAACAAGGTCTCGGGGTGAAAGTTGCCGATATAGTCGCCGATGAATACCTTGCCGGAGCTGGCGACGATCAGGTGCAGTTCGTATTCCTTGTGAAAATGCCAGCGCACCAGCGGGCACGGAAAGCCATGCTGGCGGTAGATGATGGACAACCCGTTGTGGTCATCCATCAACTCGTATGAAGGGTCGGTCAAGCGCGCGGTTCGGGTCATGGCGAGCTACTTTTTTGTTATCGCCTGCCGATCATGCCTCGTTTCTCGGGACTTGCGCCAGCTTCACTCAAGCGGTCTGCTCGCGGACGCTGCTTCTGGACTTCTCGATGGCTTTTTCCAGATTGGCCATCTGGCAAAAACGTACAATCTTCGAGTTTTTTATAAAGTCGAAATTGATGATGTTGCACTTTTTAGCCCAGTCGGATCGGGTCGGGTCAAACCAGTTGTCGAGTTCTTCCAGAATTCGCTTAGGACCGCCGCCTAGCGAAAAACTGGTCGCCGACAGCGACCACGGGCGAAGTGTGCTGATGGGCGTGCTCAATACTTTTGTGATGTACACCTGCAGCTCGAGCGGAGTGACAAACCTTTGGTCTATCCACTTGTGGTGGATTTTTCCAAGAATCCGGTGGTCCTCGGTTTCCCAGGTCATGGAGGCTGCCACCATGATTCTCTGCAACGGGCTGATCGCCTTGAGCTGGCCTAGAGTCAGGTGCAGATTGCGGGTAGGGATCATCCGTTCACCCAGATGCTCCAGCATCAATGCCTGAAATTCCGAATGATCGAAGGCGACCTTGTCTTCTCCCAGTTCATGAAAGTCCAGAATGATGAATTCATCGATGTTTCTTTCATAGAAAGCTTTTACGTCACGGACAAGATCTGCAAGCGTACGGGAAGAACGGTAACCGCCATGATGGAAACTGAACCTGGCGAGGCCTTGCGCTTTATTGTCAGACGTCAGGCGTATATCGAGCGCACGGGCGCCGCGATTCAATTGTGAATAAAAGGATACGTCCTGACAGGCAACCCAGTTTTTACCGGGTATCAGCGCATAACCCGCTTCCCAGTCGCAGCCAGCATTATGGGCACCCGGCAAGCTCAGTTCGAAAAGCGACAAGTTGTCGATTTGCGGCGAATCAGCCATCCATTGATGAGGCTGGAAGTTATCAATATTGTTCATGTTGTACATCCTGCGATTGAAGGCGAAAGTTATAGAAGTTGCGCGCGCAGGATGTTTATAACGGTTGTCGGGTGATCGGCAAAGTTGGCTTTTAATGCAAGTCGTGTAGTAACAGTTATTTATATGTCTGGTGGCTGTTGAGGCTGCCTGTTTTTAACTTCGATCCATTGCGCCATGTACTGAGTACTTTTGTGCGAGTGATGACGGAGCATGCTGCCAATGAAGTTCCTGGCCCTCAGCTTTTGTAAGTTTTGTTGGCAATAACGCAGTTTCTCTATCAGTGCCAGACCATGCACTGACTGCGGGTAGCGTTGATTCAGCAGCGTGTATCCCGCCATGCGGGCTTCCTGCCAACGAGCCTCGTCCTTGTAAAGCGCAACGGCACTGTTGGCAAACTCGATTGCGCTGCTCGTCACAGCGCCGGGCCACGCGTGATCGCCGTGCATGGCTTCTGCTCCGATCGGTGTCGTAACGCTGGGCGTGCCACACAACATGGCGTCGACCAGTTTGCCCTTGATACCGGCACCAAAACGCAACGGCGCCAGGCAAACCCGCGCGGCGGACATGACCTGCAACGCATCTTCGGCCCAGTTCATGATATGGAAACCTTCGCCGGCGTTATGCAGCGCGGTGGCTTTGGGCGGCGTGTAGGCGCCGTAAATATGCAGTTGTGCCTGCGGCAACTGTTGGCGAATCAACGGCCAGACCGTGGTTTTCATCCACAACACGGCATCCCAGTTAGGTGCGTGGCGGAAATTGCCGATACTCAAGAAGTGCGCCCGCTCTGCAAAGTTTGCAGGTGCGGCCGCAGGCGGGTCGATCATCAACGGGCACCAGTGCAGCAATTGCCGGGGCAAACCGAACTGTTCGATCAACAATTCGATTTCCACTTCGGAGATCATCAGGTTCAGATCGCAACGATACAGCGCGGCAATTTCACGCTTGGCCAGATCGGTCTCGGCCATCAACTCGAACTCGTCGCGCAGGGCCGGAGCAAATACATCACTGAAGTCATTCTGGTCAGGATTGACCTTGAGGCGCGACTTGAGCCGCTGGTGACGAGCGTGGCGCAGGCTCTGCAGGTCTGAAGTTTCCAGCACACGCAGTGCCTGCGGGCAGTGTTTTTCCACCCGCCAGCCGAACTGCTCTTCCATCATGAATTGGTCGAACAGCACGATATCCGGCGCCAGTTCAGTGATGAATGCATCGAAACTGCTGTTGTTGAGTTCGATCGGTACCTCACGGATACCGAGCGCGGCAAGATCTGCCTTGTGTTCGCCGGGGCCGGCCGGACTGCTGAAGGTGATGTCCCAACCTTGTTGCACAAAGGTCTCGAGGATCTGCATGACATGGCCGCTGGCCGCTGAAGAACGCGGCTCGGGCCAGACGTAACCGATGACCAGGACTTTGGTGATGCAGGACGGGGTCATGGGGCAGATCCTTTAAAACAGGTGAGAAAAAAGGGCGCAATTAAACCACAGCAATAATGCTCGGATGAGCCCTGTTTCTCTTCAAATCGGTTTGGCCAGGTTAAGTAGTAGCGGTCCCTGGATAAAATCACCGGGGGCCGTGTGTTTTAGTGCATGTTCCATGGTCGAGAGGTTGAATTGAAATGCTGCCGGCGCTGTCCTCTGCTGGTCCAGTAGCGAGACAGCCAGAGCATAGGACTCTGCATTCAAGAGTGGAGGATGATCTTGAACCACTGTCGGCAGTTCGTCCTTGATTCGCTTGAATTCCTGGTACTCCTTGCGTTTGGCAAAACGAAAATGGGGGTTGCTCAGATTTTCAGGGTTGGCCTTGTGGGCGTCCCTGGCAAACTCAAGCAATCCGACGGCGTCGAATTCTGCGGGCGTTACGCCGGCAAGAACTTCGCCGTAGTACAGGTCCAGTGTTCCCGGTGCTCCGTGCGACATTTCATGGACGAGGACATCTCCAATACTGCCATCGTCATACTTGGACACTTGGTAGAACTCATCGAGATTATCCGGGTAGATCGCCAGAAACTGGCCCGCGGGCTTATCGACTTTAACGCCTGCTACTATTCCCGCTTTCCAGTTTTTGTAAGTGTCGACACGCAGTGCCGCGAGCACTTTCGGCTCATGCGGCCGGAACACCATATTGGTGACATCCACGAAGTCAAGGTCCTTGCGCATTGAGCGCAAGTTGTTGGTGATGTATTCGATGGCTTCGTTGGAGTCCGTACCAAATACATGCTTGAGCAGCGAGCGTACCTGGTAGTCGTCCTCGCGTATGTTCGTGAGCATGTCGATCGTGTTGTCCAGTTTGCTCTTGGCGTGGGGAATGGCTTTGGTCAGATATCCCCGCGTGTAACTGAAGGGTTTGGAACGCACGAACAATCGTTTCAACGGCGAGAGATTCCCCATATTGAGAAATTTCAGGCGCGGCCCCCACGCTCCGCCAACTTTTAGATTGAGTGCGTGCCACCGCTTGTAGCGTTCCAGTACGGCAATATCAATGACCTGACCTGCACCGTCAGCCCCGCGCCAGGTTGCCTGGCGTATATCGGTGAGCCGCTCGACTTTGATCAAGTCATGGGCCTGTGCTCCATTGATAAGTTTGCGCAATTGCGCATTGGCGGTTCTCGCGGCACTCAGACCGTTTTCACCCACGAAGAGCAGGCCACGTCCCGCGAGTCGCAGCCCCTTGCGTGCGAGTGTCGGCAGCCCATCCAGGGGATTGATCAATGACACGGCTACACGGGCCACCGCCCTGGAAATGCTCAATACTTTGAGCGTGGTTGATCCGGTCTTGGCGACGATACCTGCCACTGTCGAACCCAGGCCAATCAACAATCCGATGACCGACAGACCATCCAGTACACATCCCCCGATTCCTTCGGATACCCGGTCAGTGCGTCCTGAACGTATGTCTTCAATACACTGCTTGAACGGGACGATCACGTTGATTGCCAGGCGTTCAATGGTTTCTTTTGTACTGCGCCATTCTTCCAGTTCTGTCTGTACATTCAGCGAGGCGTACAACTCGGCACGGCTGGCCACGGGATGGTTGGTCAATATGCATTCGGCGATGTCATTGACCTGCCGGGAAAAGAACAGAGAAACCGGGCGAATGTCGGTGACATCCGGATTCAGGTACCAGAGCTTTTCCACCACCACGCAAGATGTCACGCCATTTCGGGGCTCGCTGCCCTCGCGGTAGGCGGCGAAATCTAGCGGCCAGTCCTGAGCCTGGTTTTTTGTCTGGAAATCGTACTGGCTGCCGGTGTAGGAGAGTGTCGGGCGAGCGTCGATAATTTGCCTGCTTTGCAATAAATCAACCAAATCGGAGCGTTCGCGACACAGGCCGCGCAAGGTGAAGAATTCATAGGTGCGCAGTGCATTGCCATTTTTGCAGCACAGAATGATGCCGTAGCGACCTTTCGCTTCATCGCGCGCGAATTGGGTTTCTTCCTGCGGGTTAAGCGGATTGACTTCAGTCCTGACGGTGTAAAGCGTCAAGTGGCCGTGGGTCAGTGCATGGCGATCACGCTCCGGCATGTTCGAAATAGCCATTTTTATGACCGAGGACATTCCTTCGCGTACGTCTTGGTAATAGTTTTCAAAGGCTTGATTGAACAGTACCTCAGGCGAACCGAGTTCGGATAAGCGCTCAAATGCTGTAGCGGGTGGGTTGAAATGACTTTGTCGCTGGAAATTGTCCGTCAACTTTCCATCTTTGACCAGGTCGCCAGACAGGTAGAGATCCAGTATCGAAAAGCGTAATCGCAGCAGTTTGTTTATCGAGTACTCGCTGTTATCGGTAACGCTTAGCAGCACATCATAAAATTCGCTGAGAATGCCGACCGGATGTGCGGCCTTCAGGCTCTCAAGCCAGCTGCGGTCTTTAAAGCTGTTCAGGTATTTCAGGGAAAACGCTTTCTTTTCGATATAGCTGCCTTCGGGCATCACTTTGTGCAGTGCCTCAAGGGCCGTTTTTCTGCGATCGGGTGGCGCTCGTGACAGGCCCGTTTCAGATTGGCTGAGTGCCTCCATGTACCGCGAAAAATACGATGTCGCTTTAACCAGCGCGAGCTTGTCGTAGTCTCTGTTGGCTCGGTAGTCGATCACGCCATTGAGTACCGCCCAGTTGATCGTCGGGGCAAATCCAGCCGTCTCGTGCTGTTCAATTTGCTCGGGAGAGCGCGGGGCCAGATCGGCAAACGCCTTGATCTGTGCGTACGTCATCAATCGGGATGATCCCGGCGAGGCGTATTCGATCAACGCCACAGACTGAACAATGACGACCCAGCCGGGCTTCTCCAGAGTCAGTTCGGCCGGAATGTCTGGAATCAGAAATTCAGCGGCAGCGCCGGCCAGAAACAGGTGCGCTGCCAGTGGCGCGCAGTCTGGTTCAATCAAGCCTTCGGTAACCAGATGCTGCTCCAGGTTTTCCCGCACTTGTGCGGCATGGAGAGTCGCATTGGCAGGTTGATACAGGTCGTAACGGGTGAGAATCGGCTGGTTGGTCCGCGCTTCGATGTCGATGATCAGTGCAGCCATGAGCATTTCGCGCAGCTGATTGGCGCGCACTTGCTGGTCGTCCGGCTCCAGGTGCCAGTCGAGGCGTTCATGGAGTTTTCGGCCCAGGTCGCTGGCAATGCCATGGCCCAGGCAGTCATCCAGGATACTGTCCGCGTGTTTGCGTTTATCGGCAGCGGAGCCCCGATTGAAATCTGCGCGGGACAGTTGCTGCAGCAGAGTGGTCTTGCCTTGGGTCGCTTCCTGAATGACTTGGGTGATGATTTCGCGCTTGGCACGCGATAAATGAAACGGTGAATCCGCATCACTGTTGAGGAGTTCGTGATAGTCGCCGCAGGCGGGTGGGGCGGGAAGTTCGAAATTCAGATAGGCAATCAGCTGTTTGATGTCACCGATGGTCTGCGGCAGACTCAAGCCTTCAAAGGCCAGCCATTGTTCAATGCCGATGACGTATCCCGAATACACATAACCGCCGGTTAACTTCGCAAACTCTGCCAGCATCGCCGTCTGGTCGTCACCCTCAATGGGCAGTTCATGTCTGGTGTGTTTAAAGACTCCGAAAACATTTGCCTTGTCGTCGACACCGATTCGAGCATTGGCCGGAAAACCATGGGCCTTGCAAAGAGACGAGAATTCTTCGGTTTCAATTATCCTTTGCAATGCATTGCGTGCCGGCTCATAGACATCATCCAATGTGCTACCGGCAACGTAGGGGATAAACAGATTCTGCAGGCTTAACCTGGCAGTGTTCGGCAGGGACGCAGTTGCGCTGTACTGCCCGGCTGTAAATTCGGGGTTTGAACGCAAAACGGCGGAATTTAACGCTAGGGCGATATCCGCTCTTTCCTGTTTGTCTAAAATCGTGCGATCGACGAATGAAGTGTTATTGATTACTGCGGGGCGCATGCCTTCTATCCTGAGTCGGGTGAGCTTCAAGGGCCTTTAGTGATAGCGCTGGGTTGTCAGGCACCAGAGACTAAAGAATTGACTCAGGATAGAACTGCGGTGATGCGTGATTACAGCGTGGGTACGTTGCAAATTGTGCTTGGATATAACAAGTTGCTTCGGTCGTTAGTTCGGCGGTTAACCTTTCAATATGTCTTTTACCTTGTCGCGCAGTTGATCGATCGAGAACGGCTTGCCGATAACGTGCATGCCCGCCGGAACATCAATTGATTCTGCGTAACCACTTGCAAACAAAATCGGCAGGGCGGGGCGCAGTTTGCGTGCTTCGGTGGCCAGTTCGCGGCCATCCATGCCCGGCAGACCGACGTCGGTCATCATCAGGTCAATGTGTTTGGTGGCGTCCTTGAGAACCTGCAGAGCCTGTTCGCTGCCGTCAGCTTCGAGCACCTTGAACTCCAGCTCCTCGAGCACATCGACAATCAGCATGCGCACGATGTTGTCGTCTTCTACGACCAGGATGGTGGAGGTGGGGGTAGACATATTAAGGCTCTCGAAAGTCAGTTCAGGGTCGCCGGTCGATCAAAAGTGCCGGGCTCTTTCATCAGTAAGTGGCGCAGTGCCACAAGTTCCCCGGCCGACACAAAAAAAGCATAGCCGCAGACGGGGCCGCAAGGATAACTGTTCGGGCCCGCAAACACGCCGGCGAGTGTAGGAATTTGCTGCCAAAAGTGTGAGAAAAATGGATCCATGCCGCCGTTTTGGGGCAAACTGCCTGTTTTTCAACAGTTCGACAAGGCTGCCCCATGTCCTCTCCGTCTACGGTTGATGAGCAACGGTTTCGTAAACTCCTGAGTCGCAACATCAGTCTGCCTTTGGGCGTCGGTGTGCTCAGTGCCGTGTTCTTCGTCTCGCTGATCACTTATCTGCTGTCGGTGATCCAGTGGGTGGAGCACACCGACCGGGTGATCAATAACGCCAATGAAGCGGTAAAGCTCACCGTGGATCTGGAAACCGGCATGCGCGGCTTCCTGCTCAGCGGCGACGAACACTTCCTCGATCCGTATGAAACCGCCAAGCCGCGCATTGCCGTGGCGCTTAACACCTTGCTCGAACTGACCGCCGACAACCCGGTGCAAACCGATCGCTTGCGCCGTCTGCAAGCCTTGCAGATTGAATGGGCCAATTACGCGCAGTCGATGATCGATCTGCAGCGTTCCAGCGGCGATTATCGGGGCGCGGTCAAGGCCGGACGCGGCAAGCGCCTGACGGACGAAATCCGCAAGCAATTCGAAGATGTCATCGAAACGGAACAGGTCCTGCGCACCACGCGCAATGAAGACGTACGCCGCACGACGATCTGGAGCATCAGCCTGTACTTGCTGTTCATCGCCGGTATCAGTGGCTTGCTCGCCTATATTGGCCGGCGCGATCTGGTCAACCTGTCGACCAACTACAGCGCCAACATGGCCGCACAGCAAGCCAGTGCCGAGCGCCTGGAGCAACAGGCGTGGTTGCGCAATGGTCAGACCGAACTGGCCGAGCAGGTACTGGGGCAACTGACGCTGAATCTGTTGGGGCGCAATATTCTGCAGTTCTGCGCGCAATACCTGGGTACCGCCGTGGCCGCGCTGTATGTGCGTGAAGAGCACGGCGGCCTCAAACGTGTTGCCACCTATGGTTTCTCCCGTGAGCAGGAAGAGCAGGAACAGTCGATCTACAGCGGCGAAGGCATCGTCGGCCAAGTGGCGCAGCAGGCGCGGTTGATTCGTCTGGATTCAGTGCCGGCCGATTACTTCAAGGTCAGTTCCGGCCTGGGTGAAGGCTTGCCGCACAGTGTGATGGTCGTGCCGACCAGTGATGACGACCGCGTCAACGGGGTGATCGAACTGGGTTTCCTGCGCCCGCTGACGGATCGTGATATCGAACTGCTGGAACTGATCGCCGGCAACATCGGCACCTCCATCGAGGCTGCGCGCTACCGTCAGCGTCTGCAGGAAGTGCTGGCCGAAACCCAGCAGCTCAACGAAGAGTTGCAGGTACAGCAGGAAGAGTTGAAAACCGCCAACGAAGAGCTGGAAGAGCAGTCGCGGATTCTCAAGGAATCCCAGGCGCATCTGGAAACCCAGCAAGTCGAACTGGAACAGACCAACGAGCAGCTCGCCGAACAGGCGCAGACCCTGGCCGAGCAACGCGATGCCATGGACCTGAAAAACACCGAACTGAATCAGGCTCAGGTACAGCTCGAAGAACGCGCCGAAGAGTTGCAGCGCTCGAGCAAGTACAAGTCCGAATTCCTCGCCAACATGTCCCACGAACTGCGCACGCCGCTGAACAGTTCGCTGATTCTGGCCAAGCTGCTGGCGGAAAACCCGCAGGAAAACCTCAGCGCCGAGCAGGTCAAGTTTGCCGAGTCGATCTACTCCGCCGGCAACGATCTGCTCAACCTGATCAACGACATTCTGGACATCTCCAAGGTCGAAGCAGGCAAGCTTGAAGTGATTGCGGAGAACACCAGTGTCGCGCGTCTGGCCGATGGTCTGCGCAATGTCTTCGAGCCCTTGGCAGCAGACAAACAGCTGACCTTCAGTGTCGATTTGCAGCCTGGCGCCCCGGGCATGCTGTACACCGACCGCCAGCGTCTGGAGCAGGTGATCAAAAACCTGTTGTCCAACGCCATCAAATTCACCGAAAAGGGCACTGTCAGCCTGACCATCGCCGGTCAGCCGGAAGACCGGATTGCGTTTATCGTGCGCGATTCGGGGATCGGTATTGCCGCCGATCAGCAGGAAAGCATTTTCGAAGCCTTCCGCCAAGCCGACGGCACCACCAACCGCAAATACGGCGGCACCGGTCTGGGCCTGTCGATTTCGCGGGATCTGGCGACCTTGCTCGGCGGTTCGATCAGTGTCAGCAGCGCGCCGGGGCAGGGCAGTGTGTTCACACTGGTGCTGCCACAGCAGTTCGACGAGTCTAGCGACGTACCATTTGCGCCGTTGACCTTTACCCCGCCAGCCACGATGGTTAGCGCGCCACTGGCACCGGTGGTTTCGCCGTTGGCGCCGGTGCACATTCCGCGCTTTGCCGATGATCGCAACAAGGCGCCATTCGCCACGCGTTGCATTCTGGTGGTGGAAGACGAGCCGAACTTTGCGCACATCCTCTACGATCTGGCGCACGAACTCGGTTATCAGTGTCTGGTGGCCCACGGCGCGGACGAGGGTTATGACCTGGCCAAGGAGTTCGTCCCGGATGCAATCCTGCTCGACATGCGCCTGCCGGACCACTCTGGCCTGACCGTATTGCAACGCCTGAAAGAACACGCCGAAACCCGGCACATTCCGGTGCATGTGATTTCCGTCGAAGACCGTGTTGAAGCGGCCATGCACATGGGCGCGATCGGTTATGCCGTCAAACCGACCACCCGCGAAGAGCTCAAGGACGTGTTTGCCCGTCTCGAAGCCAAGCTGACGCAAAAGGTCAAACGCGTGCTGCTGGTTGAAGATGACGATCTGCAGCGTGAAAGCATCGCGCGGCTGATCGGCGACGAAGACATCGAAATCACCGCCGTCGGTCTTGCGCAGGACGCTTTGGAGCTGCTGCGCACGACGATCTACGACTGCATGGTCATCGACCTGAAATTGCCGGACATGCTTGGCAATGACCTGCTCAAGCGCATGTCTACCGAGGATATTTGCTCGTTCCCGCCGGTCATTGTCTACACCGGGCGCAATCTGACTCGTGATGAAGAGGCTGAGCTGCGCAAGTATTCGCGCTCGATCATTATCAAGGGGGCACGTTCGCCAGAGCGCTTGCTGGACGAGGTCACACTCTTTCTGCACAAAGTCGAATCGCAGTTGTCCCATGAACGGCAGAAGATGCTCAAGACCGCGCGCAGCCGCGACAAGGTCTTCGAGGGTCGCAAGGTGCTGCTGGTGGACGACGATGTGCGCAACATTTTCGCCCTCACCAGCGCGCTGGAGACCAAAGGTGCAGTCGTGGTCATCGGCCGGAACGGGCGTGAGGCGATTGAAAGACTCAATGAAGTCGAGGACATCGATCTGGTGTTGATGGACGTGATGATGCCGGAAATGGACGGTTTTGAAGCCACCATTGAAATCCGCAAGGATCCGCGCTGGCGCAAACTGCCGATCATCGCGGTGACGGCCAAGGCCATGAAGGACGATCAGGAGCGCTGCCTGCAGGCGGGCGCCAATGATTACCTCGCCAAGCCCATCGACCTGGATCGTCTGTTCTCGCTGATTCGCGTGTGGTTACCGAAGATGGAACGCATTTAGTGGAACGTAGTAGTCCAGCCGAACGAAACAGCGAAATTGAGCTGCGCTTGTTGATCGAGGCGATTTACCTCAAGTACAGCTACGATTTTCGCGATTACTCCGGCGCTTCGATCAAGCGCCGGGTGCAGCACGCGCTCAGCCAGTTCGAATGCGCGACTATTTCCGCCTTGCAGGAAAAAGTCCTGCATGACCCGACAGCGTTCATGCAGTTGCTGCAATTGCTGACGATCCCGGTCAGCGAGATGTTTCGCGATCCGTCGCACTTCCTTGCCATTCGCAGGGAAGTGGTGCCGTTGCTGCGCACCTATCCGTCGATCAAGATCTGGATCGCCGGGTGCAGCACGGGCGAGGAGGTCTATTCGATGGCGATTCTGCTGCGCGAAGAAGGCCTGCTCGATCGCACGATCATCTATGCCACTGACATCAACCCGCGCTCGCTGGACAAGGCCAAGCAGGGGATTTTCTCCATGGAGAATGTTCGCGCGTACACCGCCAACTATCAGCAGGCCGGTGGTCAGCGATCGTTTGCCGACTACTACACGGCAGCGTACGGTTACGCGATTTTCGACAAGAGCCTGTGCGAAAACGTGACCTTCGCCGACCACAGTCTGGCGACCGACAGTGTGTTCTCCGAAACCCAATTGATTTCCTGCCGCAACGTGCTGATCTACTTCAACAAGAAGCTTCAGGATCGAGCGTTCGGGCTGTTCCATGAATCGCTTTGCCATCGCGGTTTTCTGGTGCTCGGCAGCAAAGAGACGCTGGATTTTTCCAGCTATGCCAACCAGTTCGAAGCGCTGGTGAAACAAGAACGGATCTACCGCAAAAAATGAACGAGGCCGTGGATTTACCTCGCGTCGAGGCGATTGTGGTCGGTGCTTCCGCCGGTGGCGTTGAGGCGCTGTTGAGTCTGCTCGTGCCGCTGCGCCGAGGCTATGCATTGCCGATCATTGTTGTTCTGCATCTGCCTGAAGAGCGTCGCAGTCAGTTGGCCGAGGTCTTCGCCCGGCGCGTGGAACTGCCGGTGCACGAGGCTGCCGACAAGCAGGACATCGTTGCCGGCAACGTGTATTTCGCCACGCCGGGTTATCACCTGTCGGTGGAGCAGGATCGCAGCCTTTCGCTGAGTCTTGAGGAACGCGTGCACTATTCCCGGCCTTCGATTGACTACCTGTTTGAATCGGCCGCGGACGCGTACGGTGCATCACTGGCCGCTGTCCTGCTGACCGGTGCCAATCACGATGGCGCGCGCGGGCTGGCCGAAGTCAAACGTTGCGGCGGCTTGACCATTGTCCAGGATCCCGAAGAGGCGCAAGTCGCCACCATGCCGCTGGCTGCACTGAAAATTCAGCAGCCGGATCATGTCCTACCCATTCACGGCATCGGCCGTCTGCTTGTCGAGCTGGAACGAATCGCATGCTGAGTAATATCCAAGCCAAACTGCTGATCGTCGACGATCTGCCGGAGAACCTGCTGGCACTCGAAGCGCTGATCAAGCGTGAAGACCGTACTGTCTACAAAGCGTTGTCGGCGGATGAAGCGCTGTCGTTGCTGCTGCAACACGAATTTGCCATGGCCATTCTCGACGTACAGATGCCGGGCATGAACGGCTTCGAGCTCGCCGAGTTGATGCGCGGTACCGAGAAAACCAAGAACATCCCGATCATTTTTGTCAGCGCCGCTGGCCGTGAACTGAACTACGCGTTCAAGGGCTACGAAAGCGGGGCGGTGGACTTTCTGCACAAACCGCTGGATATCCATGCGGTGAAGAGCAAGGTCAATGTCTTCGTCGACCTGTATCGCCAGAGCAAGGCAATGAAGCAACAGGTCGAAGCGTTGGAGCAGGCCCGTCGCGAACAGGAAGCGTTGTTGCAACAACTGCAAAGCACCCAGTTGGAGCTGGAGCAGGCGGTGCGTATGCGCGATGACTTCATGTCGATCGTTGCCCACGAAGTGCGCACACCGCTCAATGGTCTGATTCTGGAAACCCAACTGCGCAAGATGCACCTGGCTCGGGACAACGCTGCGGCGTTCACCCTCGACAAGATGCACGCCATGGTCGACCGCGATGAGCGGCAGATCAAAAGCCTGATTCGCCTGATCGAAGACATGCTCGACGTGTCGCGCATTCGCACCGGCAAACTGTCGATCCGGCCGAGCCGTTTCGATCTGGTGCAATTGGTCAGCAACCTGCTGCAAAACTTCGCGCAACAGATTGAAGCTGCCGAAACTGAGGTGTCGTTTACCGCGCCAGCCCCGGTGGAAGGTAACTGGGACGAATTCCGTATCGAGCAGGTGGTGACCAATTTGCTCACCAACGCCCTGCGCTATGGCGGTCGGAGCCCGATTCAGGTGCGAGTTTACCGTGAGGGCGATGAAGCACGGGTCGAGGTGCAGGACCGTGGCATCGGCATCAGCCAAGAGAACCAGAAGCGTATTTTCCAACAGTTCGAACGGGTTTCCGCCAAGACGGTAGTGGCCGGGCTCGGGCTGGGTCTGTTCATTTCCGAACAGATCATCGCCGCCCATGGCGGCTCCATCGTCGTCGAGAGTGAAATCAACGAAGGCGCCCTGTTTCGCGTTTGTCTGCCAATTCAGGAAAACGGCACATCCGACGCAACCTCTGATTGACCGTACGGTCGTATCAGCAGCTATTGACCGAACAAAGGCTTCCCATGAGCGTAGATGCACAAGATGTAGTACTCGTCGTCGAGGACGAACCGGTTATCTTGATGGTCCTGACGGATTACCTGTCAGGGCAGGGGTATCGCGTGTTGCAGGCGGAAAACGGCGAGCAGGCGTTCGAGATTCTTGCGAGCAAGCCGCATCTGGACATGTTGATCACCGATTTCCGTCTGCCGGGCGGGATCTCTGGCGTGCAGATCGCCGAACCTGCGGTAAAACTGCGACCTGATCTGAAAGTGATTTTCATCAGCGGTTATCCGCAGGAAATCCGCGAAACGGGCAGCCCGATCACGCGCAAGGCGCCGATCCTGGAAAAGCCGTTCGACTTGGATGTGTTGCAGGAAAAGATTCAGGAATTGCTTGCCTGATATCCGTGTAGGAGCTGCCGAAGGCTGCGATCTTTTGATTTTGTTTTTTACGAACAACATCAAAAGATCGCAGCCTTCGGCAGCTCCTACAGTTTCAGCGTTTCAGCTTTTGATCATCTCCCGCACCTTGGCGGTCAGCAGATCGAACGTGAACGGTTTGGTGATCATCTGCATTCCCGAATCGAGGAACCCGCCACGCACTGCCGCGTGCTCGGCGTATCCGGTGATGAACAAGACCTTCAAGCCAGGCCGATATTGACGGCCAACCTCGGCCAGTTGCCGGCCGTTCATGCCCGGCAGGCCGACATCACTGATCAGCAGGTCGATGCGCTGTGTCGAGTTCAGAATCGGCACGGCGCTGTCGGCATCCCAGGCTTCAACAAAGGCATAACCCAATTCACCGAGCACCGCACAGACCAGCACGCGCACGGCCGGGTCGTCCTCGACGATCAGCACGGTTTCGCCGTCCAGCGCATCCGGAGCCTGTTGAATGTCTGTGTCGGGACTTTCCAGTTCTTCACCGCGAAAACGTGGAAGGTAGAGCCTGACCGTGGTGCCCTCATCGATTTCACTGTCGATCGAGACATGGCCACGTGACTGCTTGCTGAACCCGTAGATCATCGAAAGGCCGAGGCCCGTGCCCTGGCCAATCGGTTTGGTGGTGAAAAACGGATCGAACGCACGGTTGATGACACTCTGCGGCATGCCGCTGCCGTTGTCGGTGACACTGAGCATCACGTAATCACCGGGTTCGAGATTGCTGTAGGCCTCGGTGAATTCGCGCTTGAGCACCTGATTGCTGGTCTCGACCACCAGTTTGCCGCCGTCGGGCATGGCGTCGCGGGCATTGATGACCAGGTTGAGCAGGGCGCTTTCCAGCTGATTGGGGTCAGCCTCGGCGACCCACAGCTTGTCGTTGAGGCGCATGTCCAGTTGAATGCTTTCGTTGAGGCTGCGTTGCAGCAGTTCACCCATGGACAGCACCAGGGTGTTCATCTGCACGGCTTTTGAGTCGAGCGATTGCCGGCGCGAAAACGCCAGCAGACGGTGGGTCAGGCTCGCAGCACGGTTGGCCGACGTCACACCCAGATCGATCAGGCTGTCGAGGTCGTCCAGACGCCCACGGGCCAGGCGCCGACGCAGCAACTCGAGGCTGCCGATGATGCCGGTCAGCATGTTGTTGAAGTCGTGGGCGATACCGCCAGTGAGCTGGCCGACCGCTTCCATTTTCTGCGACTGACGCAGGGCTTCTTCGTTGTGCCGCAGTTGCGCGGTGCGCTCTTCGACCTGCTGCTCAAGGGTTTCCAGCGTCGACTGCAAACGCCGTTCGCTTTCACTGAGATCGACCAGCCGATCGCGGG
Organism: Pseudomonas sp. P108; assembly: GCF_032613195.1. Lineage (NCBI taxonomy): Bacteria > Pseudomonadati > Pseudomonadota > Gammaproteobacteria > Pseudomonadales > Pseudomonadaceae > Pseudomonas > Pseudomonas sp. P108. Next base: position 3,117,733 of record NZ_CP126691.1, read on the forward strand.
CTTCGTATTGTCGTCGTCGGCCACGCAGGGCGGCGGACACCATACTGACCAGTGTTGCGGGATGAAACGGGCGTTCAAGGAAGGTCACGTTGCCGAGCAGATCGCTCAGGCGCGAGGAGGGGCCTTGTTCCTGACCGCCGTGGTGGGTCAGCAGCACAATCGGCAGATCCGACCAGGCGGGTTGCTGTTCCAGATGCAGGAACAGCGCTTCCAGTTCCGGCCCGCGCAACGCTTCGGCGGCGACCAGCACCAGACCTGCACCCAGTTCCAGTTCGGTACACAGCGATCCCAGACCGGGGGTGACCAGCCCTTCGTAACCGGCTTCGTTGAGGATCATCAGCGCAATCTGGCTGTCGCGACCCACGGGCGCCAGAATCAGCGCCCGTTCGGCCAGCGGCACTTGAACCGTCACAAGTGCTCTTCCTGCAACAGCGGGTTACTCGCGCCGAGGTAGGTGGGCACGCCACGCAGTACGCCCTGAAAGGCTTCCAGCGGTTCACCGATGGTCATGCCTTGGGTGGAAATGCGGTATTCACGAATGGTCGATTCGTGGCTGCCGGTGCGTTTCTTGATGATCGAGATCGCGCGGCGGACTTTGCCCAGTGCTTCGAAGTAGCGCAACAGAATCACCGTGTCAGCCAGATAAGTAATGTCGACCGGCGCTTGCATGTCGCCGACCAGACCATGCTGGGCGACGGTCATGAATGTCGCCGCGCCTTTGCGGTTGAGGTACAGCAGCAGCTCGTGCATGTGCAGCACCAGCGCGTTTTCTTCCGGCATGGCGGCCTGATAGCCGTTGATGCTGTCGATGACCACGGTTTTGATTTGACCTTCATCGACGCAACGCCGCACGCGATGGGAGAACTCGCCCGGCGACAGCTCCGCGGCGTCGACCTGTTCGATCAGCAGATTACCGGTAGCCTGCAGCGCCTTGAGGTCGATGCCGATGTTTTTCATACGCTCGAACAGCAGGCCGAGTTCTTCATCGAAGATAAACAGCGCGGCTTTTTCCCCGCGTAGTACGGCAGCGGCGGCGAAGATCATCGAGATCAGCGATTTACCGGTACCGGCAGGGCCGAGAATCAGCGTACTGGAGCCAGTCTCGATGCCGCCGCCGAGCAGCGCGTCCATTTCCGGGATGCCGCTGGACAGCTGCAAACGCGCATAGTCGCCGCGATGTTCGGCCGCTACCAGACGTGGGAACACATGCACGCCATCGCCCATGATGGTGAAGTCATGGAAACCGCCGCGATATTTCTGGCCACGGTACTTGACCACTCGCACGCGTCGGCGCTCGGCACCGTAGTTGGGCGTCAGCTCCTCAAGGCGAATCACCCCGTGAGCGACACTGTGCACGGTTTTATCGAGGGACTCGGTGGTGAGGTCGTCGAGCAGCAGTACCGTGGCGTTGTAACGCACGAAGTAATGCTTGATGGCCAGGATCTGCCGGCGATAGCGCAAAGAGCTTTGCGCCAGCAAACGGATTTCCGACAGGCTGTCGAGTACCACACGCGTGGGCTTGAAGCGTTCGACCGCTTCGAAAATCTGCTTGGTGGCTTCGCCCAGTTCCAGGTCAGAGGAATACAGCAGGCTCTGCTGGTGTTCAGCATTGAGCAGGCTTTCCGGGGGCGTCAGCTCGAAGATCTTGATGTTGTCATCCAGCGTCCAGCCGTGGGACAACGCCCCTTGCCTTAGTTCGCGCTCGGTTTCCGAGAGCGTGATGTACAACGAGCGTTCGCCGGCTTTCGCGCCAGCAAGGAGAAAATGCAAAGCGACCGTGGTTTTGCCGGTTCCGGGTTCACCCTCCAGCAGGAAAACATGACCGCGAGACAAGCCACCGGCCAGGATGTCGTCCAGACCTACAATGCCGGTAGCGGCTTTCGCACTGATCAACTCGTTAGAAGTAGACAAAAAATGCCCTCTCATGACTAGGGGAAGCGAGGCCGTCGACTGAATCGAGTGGCCTGATTAACTTGACCCTTTGGCGTGATGGCAGTTCCGAAATTCCTTGCGAGATGTGTCGAGAGAGCTGTCGAAAATGGGTCAGAGGCCTTGTTGCAGCGCCGGATCATCTGGATTGAGCTGCTCTAGCTGAGCCAACAGAATCTGCACATTCTGCAGTTGGCCGCTTTCTTTCCAGTAATTGATCAGCAAGACCCGCGCCTTGCGGTCGGCGGGGTGACGCTGGACGATTTCCTGCAACTGCTTCTGCGCCGCTTCCAGTTCTTCGGCGCTGTGCAGGGTGGTGGCGAGGTCGTAGCGGTAATCCTTGTTGTCGGGCTCAAGCTCGACGGCTTTGGACAAGCCGAGCAGGGCGTATTCGCGCTGATCGTGATGCAACAGCCACAAACCCAAGGCATGTTGCAGATAGGCCGAATCTGGTTGTGCCTTGAGTTGCTGGCCCAGCAATTGCCGGGCGGCATCGCTTTGGCCCTGGCGGTCGAGGACATCGATCTGCATCACCAGTGCCTGCAGATTGCCGGGTTCCAGGCGCAGGGTATTGTCGAGTGCGACCTGGGCCTCTTTGAGTTCAGCGTTGTGGATATGCAGGCGAGCCAGTTGTGCATAGTTGGCGGCGCTTTCGGGCTGTGCCTTGAGGGTCTGTTCCCAGCCATCAATCGCTTGTTGCAGCGGTGCGAAATACAGACCCAGTTCATCCGGCGTCAAGCCGAGCAGGGCGTTGATCGCGGCAAAACGCACGGTTTGATCTTCATCTTCCAGCATCGGCCCGAGCAACAGGCTGCGCTGCCCGCCCGGCACCAGTCCCACCACGCTTTTGATCGCCGCCAGCCGCACGGCGGGGGATTCGTTCTGCAGGTCGGTGTCGGCCAGCTTCAATGCCTGTGGACTCGGGTAGTTAGGCAGCTCGCCATGCAGCCACACGCGGCGCTTGACCGAGATGTCCGGCCGGCCCAGTTGTTGATACAACTGCCGCGCCGCGCCCGGCTCACCCGTGCGCGCGGCATTCAACGCTTCGCTGTAGCCGTGTTTAATCGCGTCGGGAATGACCGGGGAGGTGCTGCGCACGGACAACCAGGCCACGATGATGACAAGCACAAGGCCCAGGCTGATAAACAGGTAGCGGCGAGACTGAGGCATGCAGGTTTCCGAAACAGGCGTACTTGAGCAGAGCGGCAAGCTTCGGTCAGCTCGGCCCACGAGTCAAACCCTGTGCATGCGAATCGCCCTACACGCTGCGTCGACTCTGTTACCCGTCAGGCTTTCGATGCAGTGTCTACGCTTGCAGAAGTCGTTGCGATGAGTGTACCCATGCAAGCCCTGGTCAATTATTTCAAGGCGGTGATCCATCCGGGTCAGGCCGTCCTGCTGTTTGCCCTGCGAACCATTGTGGCAGGGTTGCTGACATTGTATCTGGCGTTTCTGTTCGACCTCGATCAGCCCAAGTGGTCGATCATGGCGGTGGTCATTGTCAGCCAGCCGCTGGCCGGGATGGCGCTGGCGCGCAGTTTCGGTCAGGTGATCGGCACGACCCTCGGGGCGGCGGTGGCGGTGTTGATCATGGCGATCTTTCCTCAGGCACCGCTGCCATTCATTACCACCCTGGCGCTCTGGCTGGCGCTGTGCACGGCAGGTGGCACGTTGCTGCGCTACACCAGTTCGCAGGCGTTTGTACTCAGCGGATACACCGCTGTGGTGGTGGCATTGCTGGCGATTCCGGATCAGGACGGCACATTCCTGCTGGCGGTTACCCGCGTCACCGAAACCTTGCTGGCCGTGGCATGCGTGTGTGTGGTCAGTCTGCTGACGGCCCGCCCGCAAGCCGTGGCCAAGGGTTATTTCGCCAAGGTCGATCAGGTCATCAAACTCGCTGCCAGTCACGCTGCGGCGGTGCTTCGTACCGAAGAAAGCGAGGCTGACTTCCAGCGCCGGCAAATGCAGCTGCTCGGTGAAATCAGTGCACTTGAGGGCTTGCGGCGGCATTTGTATTTCGATGCGCCGCGTTTGCGCAGCGCCAACAACCTGGTGCTGTTGCTCGGCAATCAGTTGATGTTGCTCACCTCGCGGCTGACGGCGTTGCGGCATCAGCGGCAATTGCTTACCGAGCGCTGGGAAGGCGAGCTGCCACTGGAAGTCCAGCGGCTGCGCGCCGAAGAGCTCGCGGTTCTTGATCAATTGGCGGAGCAGGGACGTTCGGTATCGGCCGATGCGCGTCATCGTTTCATCACTCTGCAGAAGCAATTCGATGACCTGGCCTATGAGGCCGAACAATTGACCGAGGACATGAGTGCCACGCTGCGTTCCCTGGCGTGGGCGTTGCGCTGGGAGCAGGCGCGGCTGCTGCAGCAGCTCGAACAGATCCTTGAGTTGAGCGATGCCATTCAGGAGGGGCGAGAAGCCAGTTGCCTCTATCGCGGTCAGGCGAGCCCGCTGCACCTGGATTTCACGCTGGCGTCGATGAACGCCATCCGCGCCTTCACTGCGTTGCTGGTAGCGGGGCTGATCTGGATCGAAACCGCGTGGGACGGCGCGCGGGGCGGGATGATTCTGGTGGGCATCCTCTGCTCGCTGATGGCGACGTTTCCGCGACCATTGCTGGCGGCGCAGAGCTACGCACGGGGGTTGGGATTGGCGTTGCTGGTGTCGGCGCTTTATCAGTTCATGCTGGTGCCCTCGATCAGTGACTTCGAACCGTTGGCGCTGATGATCGCGCCGTTGTTGTATGTCATCGCGGTGGGACTGGCCAGCCCTGCGACGGCCGGCATCGGCATGGGGCTGGGCTTGTCGAGCTTCCTGATGATCGGTCCGCAGAATGTCGGTACCGGGCAGAACACCGCCATTCAATGGTTCGAGTTTGCCGGCGCCTATGTCAGCGCGGCGATGCTGGCGTTGATCGTCTACGCATGGGTTTTTCCGTTCCGCCCGGCGCTGCGCATTCGTCGTTTGTACAACGAAGCGCGCGAACAGGTGTATGCCTTGAGCAAGTTGCCGGCCACCGATGAACAGCAATTTGCCTTTGAAAGCCGCATGGTCGACCGCTTGACCAGCATGCTCGGTCTGCTGCCGGCGGCGAACAGCCGCGCCATGCAGCAACTGTATGAAATAAGCCTGGCATGCGTAGCACTGGGTGTAGCGATGCATCAATTGCGACAACAGGCACAGAACAACGCGCTGCTGACGGACACCTTCACTCAGCGCCTGGCTTCGGCCCTGCGCAAGACCGGGCGTTTTGTGGCCGGGCGGCAGGACGTTCAACTGGCCCCCTTGCTCGACACACTGCACGTATTGGGCGATGAACTGGACGAGTTGCACGTCGCCAGTCATGAGCATGTCTGGTCGCTGTTCCGTATGCGCGTGGCCTTGTTGATCGTCGTGTCATTTCTGCAGCGCCATGGTGAAACCCTCCAGCGTTCTGTCCCGGAAGGAGAAACAGCCCTTGCCCATTGATTTCGAGATCGGCGGCGTCTACCTGCCGCCCATTGCCCAGGCGTTATTGTTGGCCATACCGATATTCATGGTGCTGGACTGGGGGTTGCGGCGCTTGGGCGTACTGCGACTGGTCTGGCATGAAGCGCTGTTCGAAGGCGCCTTGTATGCCTGCGTCTGTGCCACGCTGATTTTGCTGATGGGAGCCTGAGCCTTGAAAGTGTTACTCACTCGCTTGATAACGTTGTCGGTGGTGTTGCTGGCGATCGTGCTTGGCTGGTTTGCCTGGGAGCATTACACCCGCGCACCGTGGACTCGCGATGCCCGGGTGAGGGCGGATGTGGTGACGTTGTCGGCGGATGTCTCCGGGCGCATTGTCAGCCTCGCGGTGCAGGACAACCAGCATGTCGACAAGGGCCAACTGCTGATGGAGATCGACCCGGCGCGTTACCGCCTGGCAGTGGAGCACTCGCGCCGCGAGGTGGAAGTGGCCAAGGCAACGCTAGGTCAGTCGCAAGCGGCGATCGTTGCCAGCGAAGCCTTGCTCAAACAGCGGCAAAGTGAAGAGCGTCGGCGGCGTACGCTCAAGCAGGGGTTCGCGATTTCCGGGGAGGAATGGGAGAAATCCAGTACCGACGTGGCGGTGGCTCAGGCCGACCTGTTACGCAACCAGGCGAATCTCGGCCTGGCCGAGGCCAACGTACAACTGGCGATTGCCGCGTTGACCCAGGCCGAACTGGATTTGCAGCGCACTCGCGTCGAGTCACCGGTCAGTGGCTATGTCACTAACCTGCTGACTCGCGAAGGTGACTACGCGGTGAGCGGCGGGGCTTTATTGGCACTGGTCGACAGTGACTCGTTCTACATCAGTGGTTACTTCGAAGAAACCAAATTGCCGCGAATTACAGAGGGCGATCAGGTGCGCGTGCAATTGATGAGTGGGGAGACCTTCGGCGGCAGGGTGCAGAGCATCGCCTTCGCCATCGCCGACCGGGAGAACGCGCCGGGCAGCCGGTTACTGGCCAACATCAACCCGAGCTACACCTGGGTAAAACTGGCCCAGCGGGTGCCGGTGCGGATCGAGATTGATGGCGACTACGCCGGCAAGAACCGCCTGCGTGCGGGTACCACGGCCACCGTCACCGTGCTGGAAAACCGCCATTCTGAAGAACACCGTTAACTCTGTGGGAGCGAGCCTGCTCGCGAAAGCATTGGATCAGCCCTGATGGTGTCGCCTGACACACCGCATTCGCGAGCAGGCTCGCTCCCACAAGATCTCATTGATCAAAAAGCATAAAAAAACCCCGCGACCGAATGATACGCGGGGCAAAAAATTTGGTTGGTTGCGGCCAACCAAAGGAGCTCTTTAACAATCGATTACTTGCTGGCCACTGTCTCCGGTTGCCAGCCACCGCCAAGGGCTTTGTAGATCGCGACGATGCCGCGATACAGGTCGACTTCGGCCTGGGCCTGGCTGTCTTCGGCGTTCAGGCGCTCACGCTGGGCGTCGAGCAACACAAGGAAGTCGGTCGTACCTTCGCGATAGCGGATTTCCGCCAGGTCGGCAGCCTTGCGGCTCGATTCGCTCTGACGGATCAGCGAGATCAAGCGTTGCTGACGTTTGCCGTAATCACTGAAAGCGTTTTCCGATTCTTCCAGGGCCAGCAGCACTTGTTGCTCGTAGGTCGCCAAGGCGCCTTCGGCATCGGCATCGGCGCCACGCAAACGGGCGCGCACGCTGCCAAGATCAAATGCTGCCCAAGTGATGCTCGGGCCGAGTGCCCAGGCGTTGGCCGCCGAGGAACCAATCTGCGAACCACGCCCGGCCGTCCAGCCGAGGAAGCCGCTGAGGCTGACCCGTGGGAACAGATCGGCTTTCGCCACGCCGATGCGCGCGGTGGCCGAAGCCAGTTGGCGTTCAGCGCTGAGGATGTCCGGACGACGTTGCAACAGTTCACCCGGATCACCGATTGGCAGAGCCTTGGCAATCGCCGGCAAGTCTTTAGGACTCAGATCGACGGTCAGCTTGTCCGGACGCTCGCCCAAGAGGGTAGCGATACGGTTTTTCTGGCGAACCTGTTCTGCCTGCAATTGCGGCACGCTGGCTTCGACCGAGGCCAGACGCGCATCGGCGCGTTCGACATCGAGCTGATCGCCAACGCCTGCGTCACGCAGGCTGATGGTGATTTTGCGCGACTCCTGCTGGTTGTTCAGGTTGGCCACGGCGATCTTCTCGCGCAGCTGAGCGCCACGCAGTTGACCGTAAGCGTCGACCAGTTCGGCAATCATGGTGACTTGCAGTTGATACAGGTCGGCTTCCGCAGCTTGCTGATCGGCGTCGCTGGCTTCCAGGTTGCGCTGGATGCGGCCGAACAGGTCCAGCTCCCAGGCCATGTCCAGACCGAGGTCATAGCGTTCGCTATTGACCCGGTTGGTGGTCTGGCCGGGGATTTGCCCCTTGGCCAGATCACTGCTGGCGCGGCTGGTGATGGTCGGCATCGCATCGTTGCTGGCGTCGTCGCGGATCGCCCGGGCGGCTTTCCAGCGGGCGAACGCCACGCGCAGTTCACGGTTGCCTTGCAGCGACTGGGTCACCAACTGGTTGAGGGTTGGATCGTCGAATTGCTGCCACCAGATGCCTTCGAATTTCGAACGGTCGAAGTTCTTTTGCCCGGCGGCGCCGTCGGTGGCGGCCGTGATATTGGCCGCCTCCGTGGCTGGGGTCTTGTAGTCGGGGCCGACAGCGCAGGCGCTGAGGGCCAGCACCAGCAGACTCGGCAGGAAGACTTTCAGACTCATTGTTGCGCCTCCAGTTTCAGAGCTTTGGCCGCTTTGCGGGCTTCGCCGCGTTCGACAAAGTTACGGATCAGTACGTAGAACACTGGCGTCAGCAACAGACCGAAGAAGGTCACCCCGAGCATCCCGGAGAACACCGCCACACCCATGGCGTGACGCATCTCGGCACCGGCACCGCTGGAGAACACCAGTGGCACCACACCCATGATGAACGCGAAAGAGGTCATCAGGATCGGCCGCAGACGCAGACGGCAGGCTTCCAGTACCGCGGCGAGCGGGTCGAGGCCTTCTTCCTGTTTGTCCTTGGCGAACTCGACGATCAGAATCGCGTTCTTACACGCCAGTCCGACCAGTACGATCAAGCCGATCTGGGTGAAGATGTTGTTGTCACCGCCCGAGATGATCACCCCGGTAATGGCCGACAGCAGGGTCATCGGTACGATCAGGATCACCGCCAGTGGCAGGCTCCAGCTTTCGTATTGAGCGGCCAGTACCAGGAACGCCAGCAATACGCAGAGCGGGAACACGAACAGCGCGGTGTTGCCGGACAGAATCTGCTGGTAGGTCAGGTCGGTCCACTCGTAGGTCATGCCGTTCGGCAGTTCATCTTTCAGCAGTTTCTCGATGGCTTTTTCCGCCTGGCCGGAGCTGTAGCCCGGGGCAGCCGCGCCGTTGATTTCTGCGGTGATGAAGCCGTTGTAGTGCATCACGCGATCCGGGCCCGAGGTGTCGCTGACCTTGATGAAGGTCGCCAGCGGGATCATTTCGCCTTTGTTGTTGCGGACTTTCAGCTGGCCGATCTGGTCGGATTCGAGGCGGAACTGCTGTTCGGCCTGAACGTTGACCTGATAGGTACGCCCGAAGCGGTTGAAGTCGTTGGCATACAGCGAACCCAAGTAGATCTGCAGGGTGTCGAAGATGTCGCTGACGGCCACGCCGTGGGTCTTGGCTTTTTCACGGTCGATGGCGGCATCGACCTGCGGCACGTTCACGGTGTAGCTGGTGAACAGGCCAGCCAGTTCCGGCACGCTGTGGCTCTTGTTGATGATGTTCATGGTTTCTTTGTACAGCTCGTCGTAGCCCAGGTTGCCCCGGTCTTCGATTTGCAGACGGAAACCACCAATGGTGCCCAGACCTTGTACTGGCGGTGGCGGGAAGATCGCCATGTACGCCTCTTGAATGTTCGCGTACTGGCCGTTCAAGGCACCGGCAATCGCACCGGCGGACATGCTCGGGTCTTTACGTTCGTCGAACGGTTTCAGGGTCACGAAGACGATGCCAGCGTTCGGGCTGTTGGTGAAGCCGTTGATCGACAGGCCCGGGAACGCTACGGCGCTTTCCACGCCTGGCTGTTTCAGTGCCAGGTCGGACATGCGCTTGATCACTTCTTCGGTGCGATCCAGGCTCGAAGCATCCGGCAGTTGTGCGAAGGCCACCAGGTATTGCTTGTCCTGGCCGGGTACGAAACCGGTCGGCGTGCTGGAGAAACCGAAGAAGGTCAGCACCATCAGGCCTGCGTACAACAGCAGGGCGATGCCGCTGCTACGGATAACCCGGCGCACGGTGCCGACGTAGCCATGGCTGGCACGATCGAAGAAACGGTTGAACGGACGGAACAGCCAGCCACCGAAGATCTTGTCGAGCACTTTGGAGAAGCGGTCTTTCGGTGCGTCGTGGCTTTTCAGCAATACAGCGGCCAGTGCTGGCGATAGGGTCAGCGAGTTGAACGCCGAGATCACCGTCGAAATGGCGATGGTCAGTGCGAATTGCTTATAGAACTGCCCGGTGAGACCGGAGATGAAGGCCGCCGGAATGAACACCGCACACAGCACCAGCGCCGTGGCAACGATCGGGCCGGTCACTTCACGCATCGCCCGTTTGGTGGCTTCGACCGGTGTCAGTCCGAGTTCGATGTTCCGTTCGACGTTCTCCACCACCACGATGGCGTCGTCCACCACGATACCGATCGCCAGTACCAGGCCGAAAAGCGACAGCGCATTGAGCGAGAAGCCGAACAGGTGCATCACCGCAAACGTACCGATCAACGATACCGGTACCGCCACCAACGGAATGATCGAGGCGCGCCAGGTTTGCAGGAACAGGATCACCACCAGTACCACGAGGATCAGTGCTTCGAAGAGGGTGTGAACCACCGCCTCGATCGAGCCGCGCACGAAAATCGTCGGGTCATAGACGATGCTGTAGTCCATGCCTTGCGGGAAGTTTTTCTTCAGCTCGTCCATCTTGCCGCGAACATCGTTAGAGATGTCGATGGCATTGGAGCCTGGACGCTGGAAGATCGGGATGGCCACCGCCGGCTGGTTGTCCAGCAACGAACGTAGCGCATATTGGCTGGAGCCCAGTTCAACGCGAGCGATGTCCTTGAGGCGAGTGATTTCACCGTTGTCGCCTGCGCGAATGACGATGTTCTCGAATTCTTCCTCGCTGACCAGTCGGCCCTGAGTGTTGACCGACAGCTGGAAGCTCTGGGCATTCGGGGCAGGGGGCGCACCCAATTGACCGGCCGCGACCTGACGGTTCTGCTCACGAATGGCGGTGACGACATCGGTTGCAGTCAGATTGCGCGAAGCGGTCTTGTTCGGATCGAGCCAGACACGCAGCGAGTAATCGCCCATACCGAACAGCTGCACGTCACCGACACCGTTCAGACGAGCCAGCTCATCCTTGATGTTGAGGATCGCGTAGTTGGACAGGTAGAGCATGTCGTAGCGCTTGTCCGGCGAGGTCAAGTGCACAACCATGGTCAGGTCGGGCGAAGCCTTGTCGACGGTGATACCGATGCGCGTCACTTCCTCGGGAAGTTTCGGCTCGGTACGAGTCACCCGGTTTTGCACCTGCACCTGCGCATTGTCCAGGTCAGTGCCCAGAGCGAAAGTGATGGTCAGGGTGATCTTGCCGTCGGCGGTCGACTGCGAGGACATGTACAGCATGTTCTCGACGCCGGTGATGGCCTGCTCCAGCGGAGCGGCCACGGTTTCACCGATGACTTTAGGGTTAGCGCCCGGGAAGTTGGCACGCACCACCACGGTCGGTGGCACGACTTCCGGGTATTCGCTGATCGGTAGCTGGAACAGCGAGATCGCACCGGCGATCAGGATCAACAGCGACAGCACCGCTGCGAAGATCGGCCGTGAAATGAAGAATTGGGAAAAATTCATCGGAGTTGTCGTCCCTTAACCGCGTGGGGTCGTAGCAGCCAGCTTCACAACCGAACCGGACGCACCTTTGGCAGGGGCGACTTTGGGCAGGTTGCTGGCTTCCAGCGCTTGACGTTGTTGAGCGAGTGCCGCGATGGTCTGTTCGCTGGCCATCGGCACCACTTCTGGGGTGACCGGCGAGCCAGGACGAACCCGTTGCAGACCCTTGACGATGATCGTGTCGTCCTTGTTCAGGCCGGTGCGAACGATGCGCAAGCCTTCGATTTTCGGACCCAGTTCGACGGCGCGATACACGGTTTTGTTGTCCGCATCCATCACCAGCACGAATTTCTTGCCCAGGTCGGTACCAACCGCTTCGTCGTTGATCAGCATGGCGTTGTAGGTGCCGCTGCCGACCAGTTTCAGGCGTGCGTAGAGGCCCGGGGTGTAGGTGCCATCGCGGTTGTCGAACACCGCGCGACCCCGGATGGTGCCGGTTTTCGGGTTGACCTGGTTGTCGACGAAGTTCATCTGGCCGAGGTGCGGGTTGCCGTCTTCGTTGGACAGGCCCATGTAAACCGGAGTAGTCGCACCGCGCTGACCGTTGCGGGCCAGTTGGGTGTATTTGAGGAATACACGCTCATCAGCGTCGAAGTAGGCGTAGACGCGGTCGGTGGAAACCACACTGGTCAACGGCGTGGTATCGGCGGTCACCAGGTTGCCGGCGGTGATCTCGGCACGGCTGACGCGGCCACTGATCGGTGCGGTGACGCGGGTAAAGCTCAGGTTCAGTTTGGCCAGGTCCAGTTGCGCTTGCAGGGCACCGACGGCGGCGCGGGCTTCTTGAGCGGCGCTGGTGCGCGAGTCGGCCAGTTCGGCGGAAATGGCGTTGCTGGCACGCAGACGTTCACCGCGACCGGCTTCGTTTTCGCTGCGGGTGGCGTTGGCGCGGGATTGGGCGACCAGTGCTTCGAGGCGGCGCACCTCAGCCTGGAACGGGCGCGGGTCAATCTGGAACAGCAGGTCGCCTTTCTTGACCAGTGCGCCTTCGGTGAAAGCCACCTCGTCAATCTGGCCGGAGACCCGTGGACGGATTTCAACGGTTTCTGGCGCTTCGAGGCGCCCGGTGAATTCGTCCCACTCGTTGACCGGTTGTTCCAGCACCTTGGCCACGCTGACTTTCGCAGCGGGCATAGTGGCGGCAGTCTCCGGAGTCTTGCCGCAGGCGCTCATCACCAGTACGGCCAACATGGCCACCGGGAAGCGCAAATGTTTGAGTGACTGTTCCATGGATGCATCCGCCAATGTATTGAAGATGGGCGGATGATGCTCGGCGGGGTGTGATGGCACGAATCGAATGAAGCAAAGGTAACTATCATTCGGAATGATATAAGAGCCGAACGAGCCCTCTAGCATGCACCTTTCGTTAGGTGGCTATCAATCTCTCTGAAGGCAACTCTGTGTTGCCCAGTGTGCAAAAGTCTGGGGCGAGGCTGCGCGGCGGGGATTATGCGCGGATTAAAAATGCCGAACCCGCCATGGCGGCGGGTTCGGCAATGCGGTCAGAGTTTCGGCAACTGACCGATGCGGCCAATCATTTCCGTGACGATCTGCAGATCCAGCTGGAATTGCTCCACAGTCTTGAACTCGCCATCGGTGTGACCGGTGTACTTCACGTTCGGCATGGCCAGACCGAATTGCACGCCGTTTGGCAGTTCATGCACCGAGGTAGCGCCAGCGGAGGTGCCGAACTCGTGTTTCATACCGAGGTTTTCTGTCGATACCGCCAACAACGCCTTGACCCATTCGCCCTCAGGATTGCGGTACATCGGCTCCGCAATCGAGTAGTCGAACGCAACCGCTACGTGGGATTTCTTGCTCCACGCCGCCAGTTTCTCAGCGATTTCAGCCTTGAGTTTTTCCGGCGACTTGCCCTTCGGCACGCGCAGGTTGACCGCGAGTTTGAAGGCCTTTTCGTCCATGCCGACGTAGGTCAGCGACGTTGTTAGCGGCCCCATGAAGGCATCGGAGAAACCGACATTCAGCTTGTTGCCCAGGTAATCCAGACCCCAGTTGTCGGTAGCGTAACGCGCGGCGTCGGTGATGTGGTTGTGCTTGAACGCGACTTTGCCATCAAGGCTATTGATAAAGACCAGCATCCGCGCGACCGGGTTGACCCCGGATTCTGGCTCGGAGGAGTGCGCAGATACGCCAGTCACGGTCAGTTTGACGTCTTTGCCGTCGACCTTGGCGCTCACCTGGAAATCGCCGCCATTGCGCTTGGCAAACTCATCACCGGCCTTTTGCAGACTGGCAGCCAGCTCCGCAGGCTTGTCGGTGACCAGCGTGGCGACCGACGCCGATGGAATCTGGTTGGTCGCCAGGCCACCGGTCATCGAGGTGATCTCCGCACCTTTGCCTTCACCTTTGCGCTTGGCAAAGTTGGCCATGACGGTGCCGTAGCCTTTCTCGGCAATCACCACCGGGTAACCACCATCCAGCGCCAGGTTGTAGTTCGGCGTCGGATTGCGTTCGAAATAGTAGGGAATCGCGTCGCCCGTGGTTTCTTCGGTGGTGTCGACCAGCAGCTTGAAGTTGCGCACCAGCGGCAGTTTTTCTTCCTTGATGACTTTCATGGCGTAGAGCGTGACCACGATACCGTTCTTGTCATCCTCGGTGCCGCGACCATACATGCGGTCACCGATCCGGGTGATCTTGAACGGGTCGAGGCGGGTGCCATCCTTGAGCACCCAGTTTTCCGGCGTCACCGGTACCACGTCGGCGTGCGCATGAATGCCGACGACTTCATCGCCACTGCCGTCGAGGGAAATCTCGTACACACGGTTGTCGATGTTGCGGAATTTCAGATTGAATGACTCGGCAAGACTTTTGATCTTTGCCGCGATCTTGATGAATTCCGGGTTGTCATGCTGTTCGACACCGTCCTTGCGATACGTCGGGATCTCGACCAGTTCGCGCAGGGTTTCGGTGGCGGCAGCGCTGTATTTCGCGCGTGTGTAGATACCCAACAGACGATAGATTTCGTTCTGCTGCTCGGCCGTCAGGCTCTTGTTATCGAGGTAAGCGCCAATAGCCGGGCCGATGTCGGCGGTTTTCGCCAGATCGCTCTTGCCCAGGCTGCCGAGGAACTGGCGGAAGTCTGTGGCTTTGTCGGCGCTGTAAGTCTTGAGAATTTCAGCGCTCTGCTGCGGGGTGATATTGGCTTGTGCGGGCGCCGTGAACACGGCAAGACCGGCCAGCATCAAGGTGGTGGCAGCCAGTTTTTTGAAAGGGACATTCATTACGAAGGGCATTCCTTTGCAGGGCAGTGAGTTAGGCGTGTCTCAACGCTGAGACACATACACTTACAACCTAACACCGTGGTAGAGCCTTACGGGAGTCCTGAAAGGGGATGTGTCGCACAAAAATGCAAAAGAGGCGCACAAATGAAAAAGCCCGGGGACGGTTCCCGGGCTTTTTTATCGGTGCAATCAACTGACGACCAGAGCTTCGCCAATTCCCTGCGCCAGGCTCAGCAAAGGGCGGTTATCTGAAGATCTGTTCAATCATGATCCTGGCCGGGATGAATAACGTGTTCGTGTAATAGGCCTCATACCCATAGGCAGTTATGCGAACTTTGCATGGGATTGAAGCTTGCGATGTCAGCAACGGTTTGATGGCGTCGTAGTCATTCAAGTCGCGTTGGGTGCCATCCGCATTGGTGTAGTAAAAGATCAGATCGGAGGAAAACTTGTAATTGGGCTCGGCCTGACTGCTTGCAGTCACCCGTCCCTCGGCTTTTATCGTGATTGAATGCTCGGATGAGAATTCCGGGTCTCGATTGAGAGAGCAGATCAGAGTCGGCGTGAGCTGATGGGCGTTTTCGTAGTCATTGAACGCGCGCTCCAGGTCCACAGTGGAACTGAAGTGCGCCGTGAACAGATTGTCAGGGCCCAAGCCGAATGACGATAACGTGAGGTCGGCGGGCGGGATGCTCGCCGTTTTTACGCAACCGCCGCAGAGAAGAACGCCAAGGTAAATGACCGTGCGGAATCTGTTCATTGGCCGAAGATACCGTTGATTGAAGCAAAAATCAGATCGCAGGCGGACTTCGTCCCTTGCACCGGCTTTATAAACAGCCACTCAGCAGAAGCATGGTGTTTATCAATGGTTTTATTGCTGATTGGATCTGCCTCGATAATCGAAGTGACGTTTAGAGTGAGTTTGGTTCTATCATGAGCTGGCCTTCATGCATGCACCTTTCTGATCACTCGCTGGATACTGCTCTTATGAGAGACCTGCCGCCCACCGCGACCCTGCGCGCCTTTGAAGCTGCAACCCGGCACTTGACCTTTACGTCGGCCGCACAGGAGCTACATGTGACTCAAAGCGCGGTCAGTCACCAGCTCAAGCATCTTGAGGCCCTTTGGGGGGTGCAGTTGTTTGAACGTGGCAAGGCGTTACGCCTCACAGCAGCGGGGGCTGCGCTGGCGCCCATCGTGCGCGAATTTTTCATCAGCCTGGAGGCGACTTTGGGGGATTTGCGCGAGCAAAAAGACAGAGTTCGACTCAGCGTCAGCACCACTTATTCTTTCGCTCTCAAATGGCTGCTGCCACGCTTGCCGCGTCTCTCTCGTCAGCACCCCGAGCTGCTGGTCTCGCTGGACACCACGGACAAAATAATCCACTTCTCTCACGGCCAGGCTGATGTTGCGATCAGGCTAGGCAAGGGCAATTACCCCGGTCTGCATTCGGAGTTCCTTTTTGGGGAGCAGGTATTTCCTGTGGCCAGCCCCGAACTGCTGCGGCGCGATGGGACACCACAGAGCCCCGCAGAGTTGTTGCATTTCCCGCTGCTGACGCGGGATGGTGCCGAACTGGTGCCAAAATGGGAGGTATGGTTTCAAGCCGTCGGGCTGGCCTATTTGCCGCTCAAGGAGAGCGTCAGATTTGGCGACACCAACATGACGGTCGAGGCAGCCTTGCTCGGCCATGGCGTTGCATTGGTGCGCAGCGGGCATGTCGAGAACGAAATCAGCGATGGCCGTTTGGTGCGGTTGTTTGATGTGCCATTCCCATCACCGCTGGCGTACTACTTCGTCTGCCCCAAGGGCATCGAAGCGCAACCGCACATCGCCAGCTTTCGCCAATGGTTGGTCAGTGAGGCGCTGAAGTCCAACGACCGGATGGGTGAGTCATGAGTATACGTTCATGCTGCGATGAGGAGGCTTCGCTTTAGTCCCGGTGCCGCATTGCCTAAAGTGGCGCATGCCTATTCATATCATCTTCCTCGTGCTTTTCGCCGCGCTCCTGCATGCCAGCTGGAATGCGCTGCTGCGTAGCGGTGCCGATCGGTTGTGGTCGATGACAGTGATGTGCATTGCCATCGCCATCACCAGTGTTGTCGCCGCAGTGTTCATGGATCCCCCCGCGATTGAGAGCTGGGGCTATGCGGTGCTGTCGGGGTTGCTGCATGTCGGCTACAACCTGTTTCTGGTGCGCAGTTACCGGGTCGGCGACCTGGGGCAGACCTATCCGATCTCACGTGGATCGTCGCCGGTGCTGATTACCTTGGGGGCCGCCGTATTTGCTGGAGAAAGCATCACGCCTGACGTGTTACTCGGTATTGCGCTGGTGTCAGGCGGGATTATGTCGCTGGCTTTCAGAGGGCGCAGTCTGTCGGTTCCCAGCCTGCCTTATGCGCTGGGAACGGGCGGCTTTATCGCAGCCTACAGCGTGGTCGACGGCATCGGCGCCAGGCTCTCCGGCGCGCCGCTTGCCTACACGGTGTGGATGTGTGCGCTGTGGGGCGTACTGATGCCAGTGATCTACATCGGCCTACGCGACACCCGCAGCTTGTTCTCCGTCCGGCCCGGAACAGTGACCGCGTTGGTCGGCGGGCTGGTCTCTTTGCTCGCCTATGGAATGGTCATCTACGCCATGAACGAAGCGCCCTTGGGCGCGGTATCGGCATTGCGCGAAACCAGCGTGCTGTTTGCGGCGTTGATCGGCTATGTGTTTCTCGGCGAGACGCTCACCGCGCGCCGGATACTGGCATGCGTAGTGATCGCCAGCGGCACCCTCATCATTGGCTGATACAGCCCAACGGCTCCGGAGTCATGTTTCATGGTCAACGTCTCGCAGGCACCGCTGATTCTAATCACGGGTGGAAGTCGTGGAGTGGGGGCAGCCACCGCGCGGCTGGCCGCCGCAAGAGGTTATGACGTGGCGATCAGCTACGTTGCCAACGAGTCCGCGGCGCTGGCCGTGGCTGCGGATGTAGAAGCATTGGGGCGCCGGGCGTTGACGATGCGGGCCGACAGTGCGGACCCCCAACAGGTGGCCGATTTGTTCGCGGCCATCGACCGCACGTTCGGACGCATCGACGTCCTGGTCAATAACGCCGGGATGCTGGCGCCTCAGTCACGCCTGGAGGACCTCGGCTTCGAGCGGATGCAGCGCATCTTTGCGGTCAATGCCATTGGGCCAATACTCTGTGCCCAACAGGCGGTGAAGCGTATGTCTTACCGCCACAACGGCCCGGGCGGTGTGGTGATCAATGTCTCTTCGGCTTCGGCGCGCCTCGGCAGCCCCAACGAGTACGTCGACTATGCGGCGTCAAAGGGCGCCTTGGAGACGTTCACCATTGGCTTTGCAAAAGAGGTGGCTCGGGAAGGCATACGCGTCAACTGTATTCGCCCCGGACATATCTATACCGACATGCATGCCAGTGGCGGTGAGCCGGGGCGGGTGGATCGTGTCAAGGATTCGATCCCGATGGGGCGGGGCGGACAGCCTGAGGAAGTGGCACGCGCGATTCTATGGTTGGCGAGCGCGGAGGCATCCTTCGTTACCGGTACATTCCTCGATGTAACGGGAGGTAAATGATTCCGTGGCAGGGATCATCGACTAGCTGCGTTCGGCTTGCCTCACCTTGCGACTCAATCCAGGTGTCTTGCCCGTAATGCGCTTGAATGCACGACTGAAAGCGGCCTGGGAGGTATAGCCCAAACGCTGCGCCACTTCTTCAATCGATAGCCTTTCGAGGGTCAGCCACTGGCTTGCAAGCCGCATCCGCAGTTCGGTGACATAGCGTAGCGGGGCCATGCCAATCGTCGTCTGGAAGCGATCCGCGAAGACCGAGCGTGAGGTATTGCAGTGCTCTGCCAACTGCGCAACAGTCCAGTCGCGGCCCGGTTGTTGGTGGAGCGCAAGCAGTGCACCGGCCAAGCGGGGATCGCGCAAGGCGGCGACCAGGCCAGAGGCATTGCCGCAGGCGCACTCGACCCAGCCGCGAACGACCATGGCCGCCACCACGTCGGCCAGCCGCGCGAGGATACCGGCGAAGCCGACGCGGGCGGCGCTGACCTCTCGTTCCATGGTGGTCAGGATCGGCACGAGCCCGGGGTAACGCTGGCCGCCGGCATCGATCAGCATCAGTCCCGGCATCAGCCGGCCAAGGCCATGGATACTGCCCAGCTCAAACTCCATACAAGCACTGAACAGAATAGTGCTCGGAGTGGCGCTGGCATCGGTTCCGGTATCCACCGCGCTGACGGTTTCACCCAAGGGCGCGCCGTCTAGATGATCGATGTCCTGGACAGGCGCGCCCTGATGGGAAAACAGTTGATGGGCTGCGCCATGGGAAATAAACACGGCGTTGCCGGCAGACAGCGCGTACGTAGTTCCGTCCTCCATCCGCAACACCGCATTGCCGACGGCCACGAAGTGGAACCAGGCGTGCCCAGGTTTTTCAGCAAAGCCCAAACCGAAAGCTGGACCCGTTTGGATGCGCCGGTATTCAACGCCACGCAGACGCATGCCGCGCAACAGTTCGTTGATGAGGTCCGAGGAAAGAGCAAACTGATCTGCAGGCATAGTTCAGGTGTTTTGGTCAAAAAGTAGAGATTATGGATCATAGATCATCCAAGTTTCGGCGCCTAGACTCCGGGCTCGCCATGAATATCGGAAGATCCGTGCAATGACTGACTGTGTATGTAACACCGTAGCCGACCGCCATTGCGGCGTCGGCGCGGACGTAGAGCCTGCAACCCCCGCGTGGATGGCCGTATTTTCGTTGGCAATGGGTGTGTTCGGGTTACTGACCGCTGAGTACCTTCCGGCCAGTTTGTTGACGCTGATGGCTACCGACCTGGGAGTGTCTGAAGCGCTGGCTGGCCAGGCGGTAACGGTAACCGCCGTGGTGGCGTTGTTCGCTGGCTTGTTGGTGCCAGGCCTGACCCGCGGCATCGACCGACGCTGGGTGTTGTTGGGTTTTTCGACGTTGATGGTCGCCTCCAATCTGTTGGTCGCCGTTTCCTCCAGCTTCGCGGTGCTGTTAGTGATGCGCATCTTGCTGGGCATTGCCCTTGGCGGGTTCTGGAGCATGGCGGCGGCGGTAGCGATGCGCTTGGTGCCGAGTGCCTTGTTGCCCCGGGCGCTGTCGATCATTTTCAGCGGCATCGCCATCGGCACGGTAGTGGCAGTGCCGCTGGGCAGCTATCTGGGTGGGCTGTATGGCTGGCGCAGCGCGTTCTTCGCCGCGGCGGCGGTAGGCATGGTGACCTTGGCTTTCCAGGCGTTCACTCTGCCGCGTCTTGCGCCGCGCCGGCCGGCACGCCTGCGCACTGTGCTCGAGGTGTTGCGGCGCCCAGGCATCGCCATGGGGATGTTCGGTTGTGTGCTGGTGCACAGCGGCCATTTCGCGATGTTTACGTATGTTCGGCCATTCCTTGAAGGGACTACCGGCATCGGCGCGCAAGGGTTGTCACTGATGCTGCTGGGGTTCGGTGTGGCGAACTTCGTCGGCACGCTATTGGCCGGCAGGCTGCTGGAGCACCACCCGCTGGCCACTCTGGTGCTGATGCCCGCGCTGGTCGGCGTTGCAGCACTGGCGTTGGTGCTGTTGCCGGCCTCGGTACTGGGGCAAGCGGTACTGCTGGCAGTCTGGGGCATGGCCTTTGGTGGTGTGCCGGTGGCGTGGTCGAACTGGGTCGCCAGCGCGGTACCTGATCAGGCGGAAAGCGCCGGAGGCATGGTAGTGGCCTCTGTGCAGTCAGCCATCGCCACGGGCGCCGCCGCTGGCGGTGCAATGTTCAGCCTCGGTGGCAGCGCAGGCGTATTCGTAGCGGCAGCCGTGCTGATGCTGCTGGCGGCGTTGCTGATTGCCCTGCGTGTCCGCGTCCCTTCTGCCCATGGCGTTCACCAGGCCAAGTCCGTGCTGCACCTTTGATCCGGCTTGCCAAACCGCCTCGATCCGTCCGTAACCAGGGACGCAGCCGTGTTATCGAGCTGCAAGTGGGGCGAACCGATCCTGTTCCGTTACTGAACTCCCACGCCGCTAATGGGCCAGTTGGATCGGGTCCAACTGGCGCAGAAGCCGGATCCCGAAATCTGGCAGGGTTGGGTCAGTGAAGCGGCGGCCAGGAAAATCGATGCGACGTTTTGGAAGATTTTCCAAGGCAGGGAAGCCTTTCTTTAATCGCAGATAGATTGCGCTGAGTTTGCCGATGTTCGCCGTTCTAAAGTGCGCACCGTCGCGGTCGATAACTCAGAGTACGCATGGGCTCTATCTCCTCATAACAACACATGCGACGTTCACTGCTAGCGTTTCCCCTTGCCAAAACTATAAATATCCGCAGGTGAAGTCATGAATATCAAGCAGAAGCTGACCTGGGCGTTCGCAGCTATCGCGTGCGTCCCGGTCATCTTGGTCGCCGTTTTGGTAGTGCTGAATTTGCGAGAGGGGGCTCAGGCCAATTTTCTCGACAGCAGCGGTCGTGAGATCCGCCAGATCGACAATGGCATGAAGCAGTTTTTCGACGGCATAAGCCAAAACGTCGACTATATAGCCAAGGACCCGCGCGTTGTCGCGGCCAAAGAACTCAAGAGCTACGCGGGTGCCGAAGCCGCGCAAATTCCACTTACTCAGGCCAACAAAGAGCTGCTGGCGATATTTGAGCAGTTCGCCAAAAGTCATCCGAGTACTGCTTACCTGTCCCTGGGTCTGAGCGACGGCGGATACGCCAGTTGGCCGGACGACACCAAGTTGAACAACTACGATCCGCGCGTCCGTCCCTGGTATAAGGCGGCCATCGCCACGCCAGGCGCCACTGTGCGCACGGGTGCCTACTATTGGGCGCCGGACGATGTGACGCTGATCGGCACCGTGCGTACTGTCGCCGACGCCGCCGGGAATATCCTGGGAGTGGTTGGCCTTGATGTATCGCTTAAACAGCTCACTGAACTGGTGCGCAACATCAAGCTGGGCGATAGCGGCTACCTGATGCTGGTGGAAGACAACGGTAACGTGCTGGTAGACGCCAGCGACGCGAAGCACAACTTCAAACCTCTGGCCGACCTGGGTCCCAACTACGCCGAACTAGCCAAGGGAGGCGACGGCGTGACCCAAATCCAGATTGATGGCGTGGCCTACATGGCCAACGTGGTCAGTTCCAAAGACCTGGGCTGGCGCTTTATCGGCCTGATCAAGCGTGATGAAGTGATGGCCGACGTCAGCCGGCTGACCTGGTTGATCGCCGCCATTGCAGCGGCATTGGCGTTGGTGTTCGCGATAGTAGGCGCCAGCTTTGCCAGCGTCATCGTGCGTCCGATTCGCGGCGTGGCCGACGGCCTGCAAGAAATCGCCGAAGGAGAAGGCGACCTGACGCGCCAACTCCAGGTGCAGGGCAAGGACGAAACCGCCAGCCTGGCGGGCTGGTTCAACCAGTTCCTGAGCATGATTGCACAATTGGTGCAACGCATAGGCAGCGCCTCATCTGACCTGCAGACCGCGGCCGCCGAGACTAGCGAAGTGGCCAACAACATGAACCAGGCTGCAGGTCGCCAGCGTGAGGCCGTGGAGTTGGTGAGCACCGCGTTCAACGAAATGGTCGCTACTGCCAACGAAGTTGCACGTTCGTGCAGTGCTGCCGCGTCGAGTGCCGACGAAGGCTACCGCGACGTACATGACGGCCAGCAGCACATCGGCGAAGCCACCGGCAGCGTGCTCAAGCTCAGCGAAGACCTGCAAAAGTCGACCCAGACCATGCAGTTGCTGGAGCAGGACAGCCAGAACATCAACACCATTCTCGACACCATCCGCTCGATTGCCGAGCAGACCAACTTGCTAGCGCTTAATGCGGCGATTGAAGCGGCGCGCGCAGGTGACCAAGGCCGAGGTTTCGCCGTAGTCGCCGACGAAGTCCGCGCCCTGGCTCGCAGGACAGCCGACTCCACCGGCGAGATCGACAGCTTGCTGGGCAATCTCGCCCGCCGCACCCAAGAGGTCACGCAGCAGATGCAAGGCAGCCTGCAAGTGTCCCACGCCAGTGTGGAACGCATTCAGCAGGCGCGTGACAGCTTCGACAAGATCCGTGGCTCGGTGGACTCGATCCGCGACCAGAATACCCAGATCGCCACAGCCGCTGAGGAGCAGCACCAGGTGGCCGAAGAGATCAATCGCCACATCGCGCAGATCCATGCCGATGCCCAACTGGTCGAAGGCTTTGCTCAGTCGTCACAGGCTGGCTCGGGTCGATTGATAGACATTTCCGGTCAGCTCAAAGGCCTGGTGGGTCGTTTCAAATATTAGTATCCCGACCCGAATGAAAACGGTGAGCACTCACCGTTTTTACTCGGCCGACATACGCGGTTTTATTGCTTCTACCGTTGCGCTGAAAGCCTCAGGCCGGTCTATCGAATAGCAGAGAGTCCTGGCCCTAGAGACTATCCGGATCCCCAAAAAACATTTTGACTTGGCTCTAGGACGATATTTTCAGGCGGAAAAATATCAAATATGCCCCCAGTTTTGCCCCCAATCGCATTGAGTGTGCGAGTGATCTTGAATTGTGACCTGCGACTGACTCCAGTATGGCAGTACCTGGTATTCGGTGCGCCTTCGCGTTCTTTTGGCACGCAAGCTAAAGCGGCGCTCCCGAGCAACGCGATAAGCGTGAGCGGGGATCTTTATTTGATCAGAAACATGCTGGTTTTTATGTTTGCCTCTCAGTCAATTTTGATTGTTTCGTGAAATATTTCTGCATATAGCCGAGCGACGGTAGGTGTAAGGTTGTGCACTGACGGAATCAGAAAATTGGAGTGGGGTGCGAGTTGCTTTGCGTAGATAACTTCGTACACCCTGCGCACGATTCCTGGCTCTGCTTCCTCTTGGTCGAAGCCAGGCATTATTCCTACGGCTTTGTAACCCGCATGCTCCAATGCTTGTTGCATATACGGAGCGCGGGTTGTCGCCATACCATAGATCAAGCCGGCGCCCATGAACCTTCCCATTTTTTCTCCGAGGTCTTGGGCAGCTACGGCCAGTTTGGTTTGTCTATGATGTTTGGCTACCGCGCCCACTCGCCCGAAGATGACATCAGCGCCGTCAATTTTTTCCCACGTTGCTATCGCGACGATTTCATGATTCTGGCGGACCACGATAGCGAACATTCCCCGCTCTAGGTCGTTTTCGAGCACTACGTTGTCTTCATAAAATTGCTGGTTCACAAAAGGGCTCCCTAACCCCACCCTTATGGAGGGGAACCACGTCTGGAAAAAAATTATCGCTACATCGATCTCCTCGCGTTTCAGGTAATCCCATGTGTAGCCAGAGGGTAAAACAGTGAAACTGCGAATTTGATCGATCGTTGGCCATTTCATGCGGTTCTGCTCGTCTTGATTGTCTAATTGCCTTCAGGAATCGGTCGGAGAAGGGGCTTATTCAGTCGCGTCTCTATCGAGTTGTCTGCGATCTATCGGCAATTCCAGGGCGTCTAGTGGAGGTAGGCGGCGGGTTAGACGGCGGTATTTTCAGGTTTGAGGACAGCGCCCTTGCATAATCCTGGGGCATGCCTGGCCGCAAATTGTCTGTGGCGGTCGACCACTTCACCGATGACAAACTGCATCAGCTTCTGGACGAAGGCCGTATCGAGTTTGGCCTCTTGGGCGAGGGCTGTCAGGCGTTCGTATTGAAGCAGCTCTCTGTTCTTGTCTACCGCAGGCAATTGATGTCGGGCTTTAAGCAAACCGACCTCATCAGTACAGCGGAATCGTTCAGCAAGCATGTGGATGAGCGCGGCGTCGATATTGTCGATGGTTTGTCTGAATGCAGAGAGTTGACGCGTGATGTCGGAATTTTCCATGGATAACCTCGTGGCAGTTGTTCTATGGGGCTTGTCTGTACCCATCCTTGGTCCCTTCATGATTGGACGGAGAGCCTGAGCCGGCGCTTTACGCGGGATCGGGCATGCTCAACGATTTCTCCAGCCACTGCGTGACTACCTTGAAAGCCGAATCTGAATTGCGTTCATAAATCAATCCGTGGCCGTTGCCGTGAATACCGAGCGCCGGTAGATCCAGGTGGTGAATGTTGGCACCGGCATTTCGCAGGAAAGGGACGATGGTGGATGCGTAAGCAGCAAACGCTGATGTCTCACCTGTCACCAGCGCTACCGGAACGCCCTGCAACCCGGGAATTTTCAGGGTTGATGGTTCTGCTGTGCGGACTTGCTCCGCCGTCTTGCGAGGCGGATCAAAAGTCAAAGGAGCGGCGGTCAGTCCCCATTCGAGGCTACCTATACCCGGCGTGTGGCCAAATACCGGCCCCATAGGTTCCACCGCCACAATCCCTGCGATCAGGTCGGGTCGACGATCGGCGACCAACCAGCCACTGGGCCCGGAAGCGGAATGCGTAACGATGATGGCCTTACCGATTCTGTCGAGCAGTTCGGCCAGTCGATCCGCGTCCAGGTTCTGCGAAGTTCCGAGGTCGGCCGGCATAGGACCGTAGGCTGCAATGAAGGCGTCAAACGCTGCTTCGTCATCCAGCTCAAACGGCCATTGTGTTTCTCCGCCTCCCTCTGGGAAGTAAACTTCGCGGGCGCGCTCATAGGAAAACGCTGGACCCATCGGTCCCATGATGTCGGGGTGATACGGCGATCGCCCGTGGCCGGGTCTGTCGACGCGAAAGACTACGAAGCCTGCTTCGACGAACCGCTGGGCCCAGCCCGGGCGACCATCGGGTGTATCCAGCCATTCAGTGCCTTGCAGCGTGCCTCCATGCACCAGCACTACAGGATAGGGTTGAGTGATGTGCTCGGGGGACTCCCAGGCTACGTACATCGGACCTTTCTGAAAGCTTTTACCGTTCTGGGTAACGCGGGCTCCGGTCACCCAGAAGTTGCCACGCCGCGTACGTTTTATCGGTGCGCTTCGCCAGGGTTGCTGGGCATGATCGGTTGATTGGGTAACTATCTGCGTAGCGAAAACCGACCAGTCCTTGTGCCCATCTCCTCGGGCTACTGCGGATGTCATTTTCGATCGCACGGCATCGGCTGCAGGCAGTTCCAGGCGCTTGAGACGTGCCGCATCAATAGCCAGATTTATATCCTTGAGGCCAAGAGACAGTTTGAAACCCGGTTCAAAACGTCTGTGCACGATGTTCTGCCCATAGCGCTGGTAACCAGGGCCGGTGAACAGAGTCTGGGTCATGAGGTTGAGGAACATCGAGGGGCTCAGTCCATGGCGTTGAACAAGTTCTGTTGCTTCGCCCAGCGACTGGATGGCTTGAGTGATCATCATGTTGCCGGCGATTTTCGCGATACACGCCAGTTCAGGTTGATCGCCCAAATACCAGGTCTTTTTCCCGAGTAGGTCAAACAGCGGTTGGACCCTCGAGACAGCTACCTGCGATCCGGCCGCAAGGATATTCAACTCGCCATTTGCCGCCACGGCAGGCACACCGAAAACCGGCGCCGCGATCAATTCAATGCCGATTGCATCATGTATGCCCTGCAACTCCACCATGATCGAAGGCGACAAAGTCGACATCACGATATGCACGCAAGCCCTGTCTGCGTTTTCCAGGGCTGCGCTGGACAGCAGCACCTCCCTGACGGCGGCATCATCGGCAAGCATGTTGATGACGACCTCTTGCTGAAATGCCGAGGACGGTGATTCGAGAACGCTTACTCCCTCAAGATCCATCATCGCAGCGTGACTACGGTTCCATGCCGATACGTGATGGCCGGCCCGGATGAGCAACGGAATGATCGCTCTGGCCATGCTTCCCACACCGATAAAGCCAATCTTCATGTTCAATCCCCCGGTTGGTGTTTCGACGAAGGTGTATGCAGCGAAGTATGTCGGGCCTGGGATTGCTACGGCAGTGCCATTGCTGCACTCTCAATGTTCATTTTTGTACGGGGTAAAGCATGGACTGGAGTGATGTGCGGGTCTTTCTTGCGATTGCCCGCAGCGGGTCATTGGGCGCTGCCGCCAAGCTATTGGGTGTTAGCCATCCGACCGTGGGGCGGCGCTTGCAGGTGTTTGAGCAGTCCAGTGGCCAGCCCATTTTCCTGCGTACCACCCAAGGTCTGGTACTGACTGACAGCGGAGAGAAGCTGCTCAGCCTGGCGCAGGAAATGGAGCAAAGTGCGTTGGGCATCGAAAGGCGCCTGGCGGGGGACAGCGCGCAGCCGGAAGGCGTGTTGCGTATTTCCTGCGCTGACTGGTTCGCCTGTTATGTGCTGGCTCCGGTGCTGGCCGAACTGGGGCGACGTTATCCGTTGATCGTGCCTGAGGTGATTGCCGGACATCGATTGTTCGACCTGGCTCGTCGCGACGCCGATATCGCGTTTCGAATTGTCCCTTTCACCGAACCCGATATCGTGCACCGCAAGCTGATCGCCCTGAGCTATGGGTTATACACGGCCGTCGGATCTGCTGATCCGGAGCCACAGGGCGAAGGGGGTGGTTTGATTACCATGAGTGTTGCCCAGTCTCATTATCCCGATGTGCAGTGGCTGCAGCAGCGTTACCCTCTGGCGCGTACCGTGTTTACCAGTAGCAGCCGCACAGTCCAGGCGCAAATGTGTGCGCAGGGGCAGGGCGTCGCGGTATTGCCCCGCGCTTTGGGCGACCAGTTGACGGCGCTGCGTCTGATCGATTCAGATGAACCGCCACCAGGCCGCGACATTTGGATGGGCTACCACCAGGACATGCGCCAGATGGACAGTCTGCGCGCGCTTGCCGACCTGGCCTCCGTCATGATCGGCACTCAGGCAGGCGGTTGATTCACTCTGCCGGCTGCATGGCCGCCGTTTGCAGCTCTGCAGCAGATTGGCGCGCCAGACTCAGGCTCAGTCCTGCGCCTACGGCCAGACAGGCAGCGATGCACAGTATGGCGACGGTGAAGGCGTGGGTGATGGCCGCCGCGTCCGTGTCCTTGCCCAGAAGCGTGTAAAAAATTCCACCGATGATCGCCACGCTCAGTGCCGTGCTGATTTGCAGGGTGGAACTGGTGATGCCCGCAATCATGCCGGAATACGCCGGTGCCACGCGTCCAGTGATCATGCGCATCAATGTCGGAAGGGCCAGTCCTTGTCCGAAGCCGATCAGAAAGAGAATCACGGCAAGGGACAGCGCAGAGGGCGTGACGGCCGTCGGTGTGTGCGCCACGAGCCAGGCCAATAGCACGAACCCCAGCACTTCGAGTGCCATTCCGAAGGGATTCACATAAGACCCCAGCAAACGCCGGAATAGATGGGTGGCGAGCGGCCCCAGCAAGAAACCAGCGCCGAATGGCAGAAAGACCAGACCTGCACTGAGCGGGCTCGTATGCAGCGCTCCCTGTAAATAGATGGAAAACAGCAGGAAGAACACGCCGATCGCGTAAAAAGTCAGCGCCACCAGCAATGCCCGGCCCAGCCCGGGCGCACGCAGTGCAGCAGGGTTCAGCAACGGCGCGCCTTGCGCTTGATACAAGCGGGCTTCGTAGCGCCAGAACAGCCAGGCCAGCAGTGGCACCGCCGCCAGCGACAGCCAGGCCCACCACGGCCAGCCCGCTTCACGTCCCTCGATCAGTGGAACGATCAGCGCCGCAAGCGTCACCATCGACAACAGCGTTCCACCCAGATCCAGCTTGCTGGTCTGGGGTGCGCGGGTTTCCTTGACCACGGGGATGGCGATCAGAATGACCAGCAACGCAATCGGTAGATTTACCAGAAATATCGACCGCCAGCCCAGGTTCATCAGGTTGAGCGAGATCAGAACCCCGCCAAGTGCCTGGCCGACTACCGACGCCAAACCAAACACCGCACCGTACAGGCTCAACGCCAAGGGTTTTTCCGACTCAGGGAATATCGCCTGCACTGAAGCGAGTGCCTGCGGCGCCATGACAGCGGCCGTCACGCCTTGCAGCGAGCGTCCGGCGATCAACACCCAGGGTGACTCGGCGACACCGCAGATCAGTGAGGCGACGGCAAAGCCAATCAGGCCAACGAAGAACATTCTCATGCGGCCAAAGATGTCGCCAAGCCTTCCGCCGGTGATCAGTGTCACGGCATACAGCGCCGCGTAAGAAGAGATGATCAACTGTTCGGCAGAGGAGGCCGTGCCCAGCGATTGCTGAATCGAAGGCAGCGCTACGTTCACGATGAAGAAATCCAGCGGCGGCAAGAATGCACCGACCAACAGGATGGCGAACATCAGCCAGCGCCGCTGTTCCGGAAGGGCTACTATTTTCTCAGGCATAAGGTCTCCTTTCTGAAACCCTTCGGCTCCAGAATATTTTCGATTGCGAGTCATGCTTTGAATAAGCTGACTTCAATCTAAACGATCAAACCCTGGCTGACGCCTCACATAAATGAACGGCCAATGTTCATTTATGGCAGTGCCGCTGCGCCCCTGCCTCCTCGCAAAATGGCCGCACTGTGGTTGCAGTCGAGCCACACAACCGAAATCGAGGAGTCAGTTATGTCAGGTAAATTCGCTGATCAGGTCGCAGTCGTCACCGGCGCGTCCACCGGGATCGGATTTGCGATTGCACAGGGTTTGATTGCCGAGGGCGCCAGGCGCGTTTACATCACCGGGCGTTCTGCAGCCACGCTGGAGGCTGCGGTGGCCAAGCTTGGCGACAGGGCGGTCGCGGTCATTTCCGATGTCGCGCGCCAGGTTGATCTGGACGAGCTCAAGGCGACGATTGAGGCGCACGACGATCAACTGGACTCAGTGTTTGCCAATGCGGGTATTTGTGAAAAGAACCCGCTGGGCGAGACCACCGAGGCCGCCTATTTCAACATGTTCGACATCAACGTAAAGGGAGTCTTTTTTACTGTACAGACGTTGATGCCATTGTTGAAGAATGGCGCTTCGATCGTACTGACGGCCTCTATCTGTTCCAGCAATGGCATGGAAGGACTGAGCCTCTACAACGCCTCCAAAGCCGCGGTACGTTCCTTTGCCAGGACGTGGGCCAACGAACTCAAAGTTCGCAAGATCAGAGCGAATGTCCTGAGCCCTGGCTTCACCCGCACACCGCTGATGGATAACGGCTTGAAGATGAGCGAAAGCGACGTCGCCGCGCTGCGTCAGCACGTCGAGCAGATCACGCCATTGGGGTACATGGCCGAGCCTGAGGAAATCGCCTCGTCGGCGCTGTTTCTTGCGTCTGCCGATGCGAAATATGTCAACGGTGTGGAGTTGATGGTCGACGGCGGCCTGTCGCAGATCTGACCACGTGCTCAACCGTAGCGCAGCCCTCGCGCAGGGCTGCCTTCCTCGCTTATGCGCAGCCCCTGCAGGAAACCTCATCATGAACAATGAACAACTGACAGCCCGACTGGACGCCCTGGAAAGTCGCGCCGCCATCGAGTCGCTGATCAGCGCCTACGCCAATGCTTTCGACCGCATCGACGCCTCGCTTCTTAGCTCAATCTGGCACGAAGAGTCGACACTGGATCTACCGGGTTTTGGCCAGGCTGGAAACCGTGACGAAATCCTGGCGATGGCGCAAAACAGCTGGCGCCAGATGCCCCATATGCACCACTGGATGGCCAACCCGCTGATTGAAATCGAGGGTGACAGCGCAGTGGGCACGGTAGCTGCGGATTGCCTGTTTCATGACATTGAAAAAGGCCCGGTGCAAGTCAGCGGTCTTTACCACGACAGGTTTGAACGGCGGGACGGAAAGTGGGCGTTCCTGTCACGTCGTTTTGAACTGCACTTCCTGACGCCGTTAAAAGATTGGGTACCCGCAGCGGGCGAAGAACAGTTTGCAGCGGTCGGGCAGCTCAAGGGAACGACAGCGAAAAACGAATAGTCCCGGCCCTTGGCTGTTCGACACCCACGTGGCCGCCATGCAGTTGCATGATGGCCACGACAATGGCGAGGCCAAGCCCGTAGGAGTCGGAATTCTGGTGCCGAGACGCATCGCCACGGTAAAAGCGGTCGAAGAGTTTGCCCAGGGTTTCGTCGCCCAGCACCGGCCCTTGGTTCTCCACTTCAATCCGGGCACCTCCGTGGGTTTCCAATACCCGTATCAGAATCTCGGTGCCCTCGTAAGCGTAGCGAACAGCGTTCGCCACCAGGTTGCTCAACGCTCTGCGCAGCAGCAAGGGGTCAGCGAGCACGATACCATCGCCCGTTATTTGGAAGCTCATTCGCCGCTCTTCAGCCAAGCCCTCAAAATACTCAGCGATGCGCTGTGATTCGTCATGCAGCGACAGTTGCTGGCGCTCCACTACGGCTTGCGCTTCATCGGCGCGCGCCAGAAACAGAATGCTTTCGACGATGCGCGAGATCCGTTCGAGTTCTTCAAGGTTCGAAGCGATCAGCGCTTGATATTCGTCCTCGCTACGGCGTTGGCGTAGGGCAACCTGACAATGTCCCATCAACGACCCGACCGGCGTGCGGATTTCATGGGCAAGGTCGGCGGAAAATTGCGTCAGTCGCTGATAACCCTGGGCAAGACGATCAAGCATCGCGTTATAGGCGTCACTCAGCTGTTGCAATTCAACCGGCGTATCGGCGCTGTCCATGCGGCTGTGCAGACGCTCAGGCGTTATGGCTGCGGCATGGGCGGCCATTTTGCGCAGCGGACGCAGCCCGCGACGCAATAACAGATAACCCAGCAACGCGGTTGCCAGAAAGGCAAGGGCCACGGCCAGGTAGATGCGCTCGCGATACGCTGCAAGCATCGCCATTTCCTTGCCCATAAGGTGGGCGGCCGTCAATCGGACTACACGGCCACCCGACGTCGTGACTACGGAGGCGGCGCGCAGCCTTGTTCCCGAGTCGGTCACGCCGCTGCGCAGATCACTGACGCTCAGCTTTGTGTCCTGGCCGATCACCGGCAGTTCAGGCAACGTGACGTTGAGTGGATTGACCTGGATGACCGGTGGCTGCCCCGGCTCTTCAATGATGAAGATGTCGTCTTCGCTGTCGAGCATGTTCTTGAAAATCTGCGGGCTGTCGCGCAGCTTTTCGATGGCGAGTTCGTAATGCAGGAGCTTGCGAAAATGCTCCAGACGGCCCATCACCGCGTGATCGCTGTAGATCAATACCGAGGCTTTCATCGTCTGATACAGATAGAAGCCCGCGCCGGCCACGGCCAGCATCGCGACCATGGCAAACGCCACGGTCGATCGCAGCGTCAGCGAGGGTTGGCGTCGGGACCGCATGGCCTCACCTCGCAGACATAGCCGATACCGCGAATGGTATGGATCAGCTTGATCGGGTAGGGCTGGTCGACCTTGTTGCGCAGGCGCTTGACAGCGACGTCCACCACGTTGGTATCGCTGTCGAAATTCATGTCCCAGACTTCCGAAGCGATTTGTGTCCTAGACAACACATCGCCGGCTCGACGGAGAAACAGATGGAGCAGGGCGAACTCCTTGTTGGTCAGCACGATCACCTGTTGTTGGCGGGTCACGCGGCGCCGGACCAGATCCAGTTCGAGATCGGCAAGGTGGAAATGGTCGGCTTCGCGCACGACACCGCGGCGCAGAATAGTGCGGATGCGCAACAGCAGTTCGGTAAACGAAAAAGGTTTGATCAGGTAATCATCGGCGCCCAGTTCCAGACCGCGAATGCGGTCTTGCAACTGGTCGCGCGCGGTAAGGAACAGCACGGGTACGTCTTGTCTGGCGCGCAACAGCTCGATGATCTGAAACCCGTCAATCCCGGGCAACATCACGTCCAGCACGATCAGGTCATAGGTCGTATGCAAGGCCATGTGCAGGCCGTCAGCGCCATGCTGGGTCCAGTCGACGTTGTAACCGGACTCACCGAGCCCCTTTTTCAGGTACTCACCTGTTTTGGTGTCATCTTCGATCAGCAGGATATGCATCGTCAGGCGCGCTCGGGTTTCTTCATGACGGGGTTAAGTCCGCGACATCGGTATCTCGGCTGTGCAGTGTAACGGGATGAGCGGGCGCAGTCGGTTACATTTCTGTCATACATGGTCAGGGTTGGCGAATGACAAAAATGTCATTCGACGGTCATCGTGACGTCCCGGTCTGCGGTCGAGGATGGCGACACATCAACCCATGAGGAATCGTCGCCATGCAACTCAAAAACGCCCTGTCTACCACGTTCGGTTTGGTGATGCTCAGCGCTGCCGTCATTGCCACCGCCGCCGACATGCCGGTCATCAAACCACTGCGCGGTACGGTGGAAAGCGTCAGCAACAACACGCTGACCTTCACTGTCCGCTCTGGCGCCCAGCAGACGATCGGACTGACTGACAAGACCGGTATCAGCCGGGTATCGAAGGCCAATATCGACTCGATCAAATCCGACAGCTTCATCGGCTCGGCGGCCATCCCGCAGGCCAACGGAACCTTGAAGGCGCTTGAGGTCACGGTATTCGACGCCAGGCTCAAGGGCAGCGGCGAAGGTCATTACGGTTGGCAGAACGCAGACGGCAGCACTGGCACCATGACCAACGGCACCGTTGGCAAACTGTCTAAAACCGACGGCCGCACGTTGACCGTCAACTACCAGGGCGGCGAGAAGCAGATCGTCGTACCGGATGATGTGCCCATCGCCTATGTCGAGCCCGGCAAGGCCGATGAACTGGTCAAAGGCACCAAAATTGTCGTGTTCCCCGCTGCAGATGGCACCGCACGCGGCATTGCAGTCGGCAAGGATGGCTTCCAGCCACCGATGTAATCATCTGAGAAAGCTTGAGCGTTGCCGTCTGGCAACGCTCCGCTACACGGAAGGCTTGCAAGGGGAAACACGTGAGACAGAAAAAGCTGCATCCCTGGCCGGTTCGCCTCACCCACTGGCTCAACGCTGCCTGCATGGTCTGCATGTTCATGAGCGGCTGGGCCATTTACAACGCCTCGCCACTGTTCGGCTTCAGATTTGCGGCGGCGCTGACCGTGGGCGGTTGGCTGGGCGGGGCACTTGCCTGGCATTTTGCGTTCATGTGGCTGCTGCTGATCAACGGTGCGATCTATGTGCTGTACGGGTTCGTCAGTCGCCATTTCAAACGTGAGCTGCTGCCCATCGGCATTGCCGCATTGAAGCATGATCTGACCGATGCCTTGCGCTTTCGGCTGGTGCATGAAAAGGGTGTCTATAACGCAGTACAGCGCCTGATGTACTGGATCGTTCTGGCGGCAGGTGTACTGATCGTGATCTCGGGTGTAGCGATCTGGAAACCGGTTCAACTTCAAGAGCTGGTCGCGTTACTGGGCGGCTATGACGTTGCTCGTTACGTACATTTTGCGGCCATGGCGATGATTGCAGCGTTTGTGGTGATTCACCTGGTCTTGGTGATTCTGGTACCAAAAACCCTGGTGCCAATGATCACGGGTGGAGTGCGGACGCCTGATAACGAGAAAAATGGGTCATGACTGAATTTACAAAAACAACGCGTCAGCGCATCAGGCTTGAACCTGCGCAACAGCTAGAACTGGAGAACATTCAGCGCCGGCATTTCCTTCGTGCCGGCTTGACCGTGGGCGCGATGTCGATGTTGACCGGTTGCAACCTGCAGGACGGCGATCAGGTCGACAAGGTTCTTTGGGCCATGTCGCGTTGGAACGATCGGGTCCAGGCCTGGCTGTTCAGCGGACATAAACTGGCGCCGACCTTCACCAGCGCGCAGATCACCACGCCATTTCCGTTCAACGCATTCTATGGTCAGGACGATATCCCTGAAGTGGACTTGGCAAGTTACTCGCTGGCTGTCTCCGGCCGGGTCACGGACAAGGCACCCTGGACACTCGAAAGCTTACGCAAGCTGCCGCAACGTAGCGATATAACCCGTTTGATCTGTGTTGAAGGCTGGAGCGCCATCGGGCAATGGGGAGGCGTACCGCTCAAAACCTTCCTGGAACACATCGGGGCCGACACTACGGCGAAATTTGTCGGTTTCAAATGTGCTGATCGTTATTACTCCAGTCTGGACATGCCAACAGCCTTGCACCCACAAACACTGCTGGCACTGGATTACGCTGACGTTGCATTGCCGCCCGAGTACGGCTATCCCCTCAGGGTTCGAGTACCCACCAAGCTGGGCTTCAAAAACCCCAAGCATGTTGTCGAGATTTTCGTAAGCAACGACAACCCGGGCGGGTATTGGGAAGACCAGGGATACAACTGGTTCAGCGGGATCTGATGAGGCAAAAACCAAAACAATAGACATTCGATTTGCCAACTGCTTCCGACGCGTACGACCGAATCAGTTTTCTATTGGATGCGCGTTCGCTCCCCATCTCATTCGCGCGACTAGTCACTCTTGACCCCAATGGTCAGGCAGGTCGAGGTGGCGCAGTTGCGTTCTGGTAGTGCATAGCAATGCCAGGAGCATCGGAGTTAGTGATGACATCAGTCTGGTATGAGGTGCTTTATGACCGGTATTTCTGCCGTACCGCCAGGTCCAACCGTGTTGCCGACATCAGAAAACAAAATGCGAGCTCCTACCAATGGAGCGGATTTCCGCTCCCACTTGCAGGCTCAGTCCAGGTCACATGTGCAGCAGCCGGATACAACGAGCGCACACGTGCTATCGGACTCGACCACGACCTTGTCACGCCGACCGGAGATGGACGCAATGCTTCAAATGTTGGCATGGCGCAAGCGTACGGTGAGCGCTCCGAGCAGACCAGGTCGATCAGTGCCAGGTACGCGAGCCAGTGGCCTAGATATTGCGGACTTCAACTTCCCCGTTCGAGGCGTTTTGGCTAGCAGTGTGATCACCCAACAGAGCTGCCTGAATGAAGCGGGTAGGCCGCTCTACTTGAAGTCTTTTGATGACCGGACCGAGTGTGGCGAAGAAAGCGAACTCTCCTCTGACATTATCTTCGGAGGCGGGCTGAATGCCTTCGCGATCGCAGTGGCTCTGTCCGCAACAACCTTCACCTGGATACCGATTGAGATTGTTCGAGCGCCACTACGATCGCCCAATATTCGGATTTTGCGCCGTCGCAAGTCTTCTTCAGCCGAGAGCCATCTTTTCGACCAGTCAGATTCAGAGAAAGGGGAACGGACGGCTCTCGATAGTTCTTTCGTCGCGGGCTAGGATTTCCAGGGGCAATGCAGCTACGGCGATTTCGATAGGTCTCTGATTATCCTACCCCATCGGAGGAAGCAGGCGGCTGGTCGACTGTTCAGATTCCGCGTAAGTGTGCGCCTGATACCTGCCGGATTTGATTGATCAATGACGCGTGACCCGAGTGGACGCCGCTCTGGCGCCTGGGTCAGCTTTCGTATCCGTTTATATTTTGGGCTCCACAACCATGACTGATCGTCAGATTATTGTTCCAGATGGCATGAGATTGCTCTTCGAGCAGGCTGGTTATGCACCCGCTGTAAAGGTAGGAAAAACGCTTTATTGCGCTGGTCAGGTAGGCCGGACGCCGGAATTATCAGTTATCGAAGACCCTGAGCAGCAGTTTTTGGCGGCATGGGAGAATCTTCGGCTCGTCTTGGAAGCCGGTGGCTGCGAATTTAAAGATATTGTCGAAATGACAACTTTTCACGTCGATATGCACAGCCACATGCCCATTTTCAGACGCGTGAAAGATGAAGTGTTTCCTAGGGGCACTTGTGCATGGACATGCATAGGTGTCGGTGAACTGGCTCGCCCCGGCCTTCTCGTGGAGATCAAATGCGTCGCTGTAGAGCGATAATTTATCTGCTAGGCACCAGCCTGCCCGACGAAGCCTAGAGACTGTCAGGATCGCCGAAAAACATTTTGACTAGGCTCTAGGACGGTATTTTCAGGCGGAAAAAATTCAAATGTGCCCCCAGTTTTGCCCCCAGTGCATCAGGTTCGCGAGTGGCGATCTCCGGCAGAGCCAGATGGATTCAGATGGCTTTCAGTTCATAAGTGAGGAGAGGGGGGCTCACATTGCCTACCTCTCAGTCGGGAATTACCAGCGACGTCGGATAGAGCTGTCTACGGTGCTGCGAATCTTTCAGTCCGACGCTGATTGATCTGCGAACATCTGGATACTTATACAGCCATTGCGCAACCTCCGACGATTTGCACCAAAAATTGTCTCCGTTGTTGTTTACCGCTCCCGTCAATCACGCTAACTTGCGGTAACACTGGCAGAGTGCCGCTATCGGTCATCCCTGACCAGATCTTACTCGCGCGCACAGCTGCTCAGCTGGTGCCTACCCTTAATCAGGGCGGGATCATTGATCGCGCGCAGCAACCGCAAGAGGATTCTGCGGTTTAATGTTTGTAGGAAGTGTTATGGATGGCGTGAGCTTCAAGCAGGTAGATCAGTATGCCCTGTGTTGTGTCGAGAATTTTTCTGATGAGCTTAAGCTCGCGCTGAGGGAAAACCTCACCCGTATCTGCCATGGTGCTGATCAGGCCAGCAAGGACAGGGCGATCTACAAATACCCTGCGACGATTAAGCACTTCTGGAACGAGCGCTATTCCAAGAAAACTTGGGAAACCCGGATTGGTATGCTGGGTGAGCTCCTGTCTCACGTCATCATTCTGAAGCTCTTCCCCAACTTCGATGTGGTCTCCCCGTTCTTCAATATGGAAGAGAAGAGTATCCGGAAGGGCTTCGATCTCCTCCTATACGAGACCTCAACCAACAACGTCTGGATCACCGAGGTCAAGTCGGGCGGCAGAGGGGCGGACAAGACTTCTTGCTCGGCCACAAGTGCTCAATTGCGTTTGGCTCGGGATGACCTTAAGAGGCGTTTGGCTGAGCCGGAGCTCAATCACTGGCTCAATGCGATAAATGCCGCGAAAAATGCGATCCACAACAAAGCTAATTACCGGGACTCGGTTATTGAGATCTTGGAGATGGAAGGTGATTTGGCTGAAGAAGACGGGGCGATTGCTTCGGACAACAATGTGTTTCTGGTCTCTGCCCTGTTCAGCGAAGTGTCCCAGGCTATCGCCGAAAATACCGTGTCAAATTTCACCACCAAGCTGGTAGCTGAAGCTGTGTTCAAAACGGTGTGGGTGCTGTCCCTCCACAAAGGCACCATGGAAAAGCTGGAAGAGTTTTTGAGGCAGGAGGCGGAGCAGTAGCATGGAAGAGCTGACTATCAGGAAACTGGGCAACACCAAGTTCAAGGATCTGTATTTCCAACTTCTCAAGGGAGACGAACTGGGTAACACAGAGATTGTGAAACTTTTGGCGATTGCCGTGCTGCTCCTTAACCACAAGACCCTCGAAATTCGACGTCTCGGCTACCGCATTATCCTGTTTTACGGTAACGCTTCGGGTCAGTACCAGGCGCTGTACGATGTAGCACTCAACAGTGGTCTTCACCCTGTCTCAGCAGTAATCAGCAGCTACTTTTCCGAGGATGATCACCGCAGCGAGTCGTTCATCCGAAACATCGTGGGCAGCTACATCGATACCTTCCGTGATCAAGGCATCGTGCTGACTGAGCAACAGGATGCCCTGCGGACATTTGTTCAGTCGGAGTACCGTAAGTCGTCAGTCGTGGTTGCTCCGACCAGTTACGGTAAATCTGAGCTCATCATCCAATCGGTGAGGGAAAATCCAGGGCAGCGGATCCTGATCCTTGTGCCTTCTAAGGCTCTGCTGGCCCAGACGAAAAAGCGGTTGATCTACGCGGACATTGAGGGGTTGGGCAAGGTGGTGACCCATCCCGAGATGTATTCGGTTGAGCGAAAGAACAGGGCATTTGTCCTGACCCAGGAGCGGCTCAACAGGCTCTTGAACGAGAACGCCAGGCTGAGCTTCGATATGGTCTTCGTCGACGAGGCCCACAACCTGCTGCAGAGCGACCGCAGAAATGAGTTACTGGCCGCCATGCTGTGCATCCTGGGGGCTCGTAATCCGGAAACATCATTCAAGTTCCTGACTCCCTTCCTATGCGATGAACTCAACGTCCGTGTGCGCTTCCTGGACATGATCCCGAGCGGATTCAAGATCGACGAGTACATCAAGTCTGAGCGCTTCTACATCAGGGATTTTAGGGGAGGGAGGGGCCAGACGAAGCTCAAGCTCTATGACCATTTCCTGAATGACTGGATGGAGTTCGATCGGAGGTATGCAAACTGCTTCGAGCTCATCAAAGGCGAAGCACTGTCCAAAAACATTGTTTACGGCAACAGGAAGAAAAGCATTGAGTCATTTGCGGTTGAACTGGCAGCCGTGCTGCCGCCCGTAGATTGTCCGCTGATCCAGACGGCCTGTGCCGAGCTAGGAGAGCTTTTTGACCGACGCTACAAACTGATCGGCTGCCTGCGCAAAGGGGTTATGTACCACCATGGTTCGATCCCTGACACCATCCGTCTTTACTTGGAGAACCTCTTCAGTAGCTCCAAGCAGATGAGGTTTCTGGTCTGCAACTCCACGCTTCTGGAAGGGGTGAACCTGCCGATCGAACGACTCTTCGTTTTTGATTTTTTCAAAGGGAAGCAAAAGCTGACGCCATCTCAATTCAAGAACCTGGTCGGACGCGTCAATCGGTTCAGTGAGGTCTTTGCGCCTGGAGCTAAGGCTGCGTTGAGAAAGCTGGAGTCCAGCATCTACCTGTTGGGCGTAAATGGCTACACACGCGAAAATGCAGCGCTTGAGACCTTCTACGATAAATCCGTCAACGTCTCAAAGGTGGTCAAGGACACTGTCAGCAACGTTCTGCTTGAAGCCACCAAGATCATCGATGGGAAGGTGTCGGTTCTCTACGACGACGCCGTGGCTCGTCTAGAGAATCTGCATCCTGGCGTGGTTAAAGATCGAGAGTGTCGTTACGTTACCACTCAGGTGGGCAAGCTCCTCATCGCGAATAGTGTCAGTGAAATTGACGTGTTCTCAGAGGAGCAGGCTATTGAAGGGAAGATCAGGCGAGGCATCGAGGCGAACGGCGTCATCACTACCGTTGACAGGCTGATGCTTGCGATCTCCAAATCGTTCGTCGATCACTTCGACGACAGCCGAGAGTACAGCGACCTGGTGCGTCTCAAGCAAGAGCCTGCCCGGAATTTCTACGCCATGATCCTGGATTGGAAGCTGAAGAAACTCAGCGTCAAGCAGACGATCCGACAGACGCTCGCGTACTGGAAAAAGCTGGTCGAGACTAGCCATAGCGATCACGTATTCGTGGGTAAATGGGGTGATACCAAATATCGCGACAGCAAGTACGAGAACTGGGTAAGAATCTCCCAAAAGGATGACGGCGAGCGTATTAACCTGGCAATCGTCCGTCTCAAGGACGAGGACGATTTCTTCGACAACAAGATTTTCAAGTTCGTCGAGGTGCTGAATGGGGTAGGAGCCCTGGATCCAGGGTTCTACAAACTCATCAAATACGGTACCGCGGATGACACCAAGATCAAGCTCATCCGCGATGGCTACAGCCATGGCTTGGCGGATCTGATGCTCGAACGGTACCCCGAAACCGTGCGTGCGACGCTCGGCGGCGAGATCGAAGTAAGCCCTCGCCTAGTCAACATGATGATCAACAACGAGGAAAGCGATCTGCTGATTTTTGAAGCCAAGATGAACCTCAAACCCATCTGATTGAGGATCTTAGAAGCGCCTACGAAGTCGATCAGGATAAACGATAAATTCTCCGTATGCCGGAAGCTGCGGACAGCGAAACTATTGGCCCTACCATACGAACTTGGCTCCCCCGCGAGCTCAGAAATCAAGCTGTCATCTGGCCATTATTGTTACCTACCAAGGATGGGAGGGTAGGCACCCTAAATGGGCGCTCACTCCATCTGATGATCCGATGGCAAGCAAGGAGAATCGCAGTGAGATCCCAGGTCAGAATCATCAACTCGACGCAGTTACAAAACGCGAACCCGAGTCTTGCAGATCCAGTCGGGTACCGCAAAAGCGGGCTCAGTTTGAATCACATCATTGGCTGTCCACTCGACTGCAGCTACTGCGTTCGTCACCTTTATGGAAATTTCGATCAGCGCACGCCGCAGGCGCTGATGAGCGATGAAGAAGCCTTCCAGCGATTTATCAATCACAGGTATTTCCAGCCTCATATCACACCTATTCAGTTGTTCAACGGGCGACCGACCCGATGCTCCCCGAGGTCAAAAATCATACCCACAATCTACTGCGTATGCTTGATGAGGCTGGCCAAGCTCGCTAACCACACGGCAAAACGCCTTCAAGCTGAAACGGGTGGTGTGGTCGATATCTGTGATCCCTTCAAGGGCGATTGGGTGTTGCGCAACACGGATGTATCTGAGGTGTGGGGTGTCGGTCGCCGCATGAAAATGCACTTGGACGCACTGGGCGTTAAAACCGCCATGGACCTGGCCAAGGCTGATCCTCGGATGCTGCGCACGAAATTCAGTGTTGTCATCGAGAAGACGGCCAGGGAGTTGGCTGGAACGCCTTGCCTTGAATTGGATGAGCCTGCTCCACCGAAGCAGGAAATCTGCTGTAGCCGAATGTTCGGGAAGCGCCTCACCGAGTTGACTCCGATCAAGGAGGCGGTGGCGACCTACATGATGCGCGCGTCGGAGAAGCTTCGTGCCCAGGGCTCAGTGTGCAAGAAAATCCGCGTCAGCTTCCGTACGGGTATGTTCAATACTGAGGAAGCCAAGTTCGCCAATGGGGTAGTGGTGGACCTGCCTTACCCCACCGACGATGTTAGGTTGCTGACCAAGGCAGCGTTGGATGCGCTTGAACGTGTGTATCGGCCAGGTTTTAAGTACAGCAAGGTCGAGGTCATGCTTCTCAACCTTTGTCAGCCAGGCGAGTACACGGATGATTTGTTTGCGGTCTCACAGCCGTCAGAGGCGACCAATGTGATGGCTGTGTTGGATAAGATTAATGAGCGGTGGAGAAGGGGAACGCTACGTGCGGCAAGCGTGTCGAGCAGTCCTGATTGGGCGACGCGGGGTGAGATGATGAACCAGAGTCATACGACGCGGCTGGATCAACTGTGGACGGTAGGCCGGATATAGGAAATCAGGCAAGAAAAGGCTCTTTGCCGGCGTGAGGAGATACGCCTCAAGCTTGCAAAGAGCCTGTTCCATGCCGCAACCTATTTTGCCGTTGCGCCTGCACCATGATGAGAGGTCGCTAACGGTACCGATACGTTCTAACGGTTACTCCGATTAAGGATTCACTCGGCCGCAGCCTGGATAGATTTAATCAGCACCGACGTAGCCTCATCTTTCGGTTCGACCGATGTAGCAATTTCAGCCGCGGATTGTTTCTGTTTCTCATCGGCAAGGGGAACCGTCTGACTAAGGACCACTAGCAGGTTACGTTGGCCGTCTTCGCTTGATTCTGGAAACTGTTGAATGACCAAAGGAATAGCACGCGGATCCTTTAAGTTGACTAGGACATTGGTTGCGTAGGATCGTACGGTGCCGTCGTCACTTGCGGACGCCTTGGTCAGAGCCTTCAAATCGTCTTCTTCAACAACTGCTTTCAGTGCTCCGCTTTGGCCAGCATTTGATTGAGCAATTTCATTGAGCGAGACAAGCGCACCAAGCTTTGTTCGATAGGAGCTGTCAGTGCTCTGTACTTTGGTTAACAGGGGTCTTGCAGCGGGCATTCCTTTTTTTCCGAGCTCAGAGCGGGCATCGCGCCTCACATAGGTACTGTCGGAGTTCAAATTATTGATTAACTCATCAACCGTTGGAGTTTCCTCTTCCGCATAAGCCGTTTGCAACAGCGACCAAGACGAACCATCAATAGCGGGTATTACTTCAACGACAACGCCTGTACTGGTCCCACTGGGGCATGGGCCAACCTTGGCAATTAATTTATTGGTCTCGTCGTTTAGGCTTGCATCCTGGGAGTTGTAACGCCATTGAAGGGTATCTCCTGATCCTAGATATGGTCTTAATAAAGCAGCATCAATGCAGCTAAATATTTGTTCTCTATCACCAATGTTGACGATGAGAGCCAGTTTTTTGCGAACAATGTCCTTGTCGAAAACTACAAAGTCATAACTGGTTTTTAATCGGGACCCAAAAAAATCATTGTCGCCCTCGAAAACCATCGTAGCCTCTCTAGTGTCCCCCTCTATTTTTATACGTAGGTA
Organism: Pseudomonas sp. P108; assembly: GCF_032613195.1. Taxonomy (NCBI): domain Bacteria; kingdom Pseudomonadati; phylum Pseudomonadota; class Gammaproteobacteria; order Pseudomonadales; family Pseudomonadaceae; genus Pseudomonas; species Pseudomonas sp. P108. The sequence continues at coordinate 3,160,338 of NZ_CP126691.1, forward strand.
ACGTCCGTCCATGCGGTCCAAAATTATAAAGAATATGACGACTGCGAGTGCCGCACACCCGATGATCGTCATTGATTGGCCCGGTAGGGTGACGCTGGCCTTAGAACCAAAAGCACCAAGAATTATTCCTAGCCCCGTACAGAACATGAAAATTTTTAATGTGAAGTTCCCAAGGTGCATTACTTCGAAAAAGGTGCCTGTTCCAATCATAATCAACCCCATAACTAGGGCTGAGTAAAAAATAGGGCCTGTCTCAACTGACCGCTTATCGGACTCTAACTTGTCGTTCATGGCTGCTCCGGATTGCTGATTGTAAGTGAGTCACCACTAGACTCAACAACCCAATGAGTGCATGTGCTTAAAGTGGTGGTTGGATCAACGCTAGTCGGCACTTAGACACTTGTCCAGCAATGGCGGAAGTGAGGGTGCTGTGCCGAAGTTTTTCATTTTTATAACATTTGTCTAGCTAATTGGCCATGCTAGAAAAGTGCATTGTTATGCTTTCTTCTTGAAAAGGGTGCAGGTTTTCAATTTTAATTTTTGCTGCCATCGAGGGGCTGTCCCTTACACAGTTGGGAGCACACAGCGTCTAGATGGGTACTTTTGGCTCGCGAAATTGTCATGGCTCAAAGTCCATCTAATATTCGACATGTTTCGTTACAAATGCAGAGGGTGGCGCTGGTAACGCGATGTCCAAATAATTGCATTTTGCTACTTCTGTGCTGTTCTAGGAGGACTGCACGCGCGGCTCAGCTTTGTCGCGCAAGGATCACCTTTGATCACAGAGCTGTTAGAGCCTCTGGTTGAGGTTTAGGAGCAAGGATGGCCCAGTCCAAAAAAATCAAGGTCATGCTTTCGAGTCGTTGCAACGACCGTTTCCCCATTGATAGCGATCACACCCTTAGCTCAATTCGAGAGCAGCTCAAGCGCGAGATTGAAGGTACAAAGCTGTTCGGCAAGCAAGTGTTTGAAGTCTGGATCAATGAAGACGCTCCTCCCGCCGATGCTATGGACGATAGCTGGGATACATGTCTACAGGCTGTTCGTGATTGCGATGTGATGCTTGTGTTGTCCAATGGCAATGCAGGTTGGGCCAAGCGTGCTGGCGACATTGGCATTTGCCACGCTGAATACATGGAAGGCCTAGCCACCACCCGCGGCAAGGTGCGCCTTATTGCTATGCCGAATATTCCGGTGGATGAAGGGCAGGACGCAGAGACTGCACGCAATAAACTGTTCCAGGATTTTGTCTCGCTGCAGACGCCTTTTCGAGGCGGTACTGTTTCCACTGTCGAGCAATTGCGCACTCGGGTGCATGAAGCGCTTCTTGATGCTCTGGTTGTGCTCACCCAGCGAGGTGTTACGGCAGCGGCCTCTACGCGTTTTGACATGGGGCAGGCGCTGGACTGGACCCGTCTCGATTTCCGTCAGCGCAAACGCGCCATGGAATCCGTTCTGTTGAGAGCGCTTACCGGGACAGATGCACCTTCAAGCGAGACTGCCGTCGTTGTTCCCATTGCCGGCGCGAAAGTCGCGGTTCTGGTTCACGCCATCCCGGCCGCATTCACTGTTGCTGCTGCGCGCGAGCTTGTCGGTAAACCCTTCTTACGAGATCACCTTCATGCGGATGCTTTGAAAACCGCAGTTGGGCCATTGCATCTGATTGCCTGTCATCGAGGTGCAACAGAGACGCAGGCGACCGCGTTACTAGGCTTCGCCGATGCCACTGTGGTCAGTGGTTCCTTCGGCATCTTCGTCGCGGACGATGTACAGAAAGTGCAATTTGCGTTCCTGGCAAATTGTCGTGATGAATCACAAACCCGCCATGCCCTTCAACGATTCATGGAGTGGCTGGATCAAACCGGCGAGGCTGACATCTTGGCGAGGAGGGCCGCTTCGCGCGCCAAAATCGTCAGGGTAATCGCTGCTGAATATCAGGGGAGATATTAAGGATGGCCAAGTCGCTTTTCACCGTGGGGCCAGTGCTTTCGTTTCGAGGAATCAGTGCTGGGAAATGGAGGGTCACTGCGTTGATCGGTATTACCACTGGTTCGCCGGTACCCCAACTCTCTATCGAAGGGAAAGCATGCCCAGTACCTGTGGTTCTGTTGGCGGGGCGCAAGGAAACCATCCTTCGTTATGACCTGAGCTGCGCTCTCCAGAAAGAGGAGCGGGTCGTAGAGTTTGGTTTGGTGGGGGAAAATTTTAGATGGAAGTTCTCTGTGCCCGGGAAAGACTATGCGCCCAGGATGGCGTATGTCTCATGCAATGGCTTTTCGGATCCGGCTGCAATGCGCAAGTTGGCCAAACCTCAAAATGCTGTTTGGGCAGATCTAATCGAAAATCATGACAGTGAACTGCGTCCCAATAGTTTTGAGCTGGACAAAGAACAGCTTTGGCACGAAAGCCGAATCCATGACAAACATCTGAAGCGCTTCCACTTGCTGCTAATGGGTGGGGATCAGATCTACTTCGACTCGATTTGGGAGGATGTCAAACCTCTCAAGCATTGGGTCGGGTTGTCGCGTAAGGACCAGCTGAAATTCAAGGTAAATGCTGCGCTTGAGCAGGAGATCGAGTCGTATTATTTCGAGCTCTATGCCAAGCGCTGGTTACCGGACACGCGTCGCGACTGGGGCAAGGGTTTGCCGAACCTGGATGCGGCCGATGCCATGTCGCGTATACCAACGGTGATGATGTGGGATGACCACGACATCTTCGATGGCTGGGGCTCCTACAGTCCTGAGATGCAGCACTGCTCGGTGTTCCAAGTGTTGATACGTTGTGCTCGCCAGGCGTTTTGGGTCTTTCAGCTTCAGCACGCACTCGAGGATTTGCCACCCTTGCTGGCGCAGCAACAGCGGGTGAATATTTCAAAACAGGATCCGCAGTTTGAGCCGATCGAATGGAGTGTGGAACTCGCGGGCGATCCATTGGCGCTGCCGTTTCTCGATCAGCAGCCGGGGTTCAGTTTTGCTCATCACATAGGACCTGTGTCCTTGTATGTGGGGGATTTACGTACGGAGCGCTCTCGCACTCAGGTACTTGGTGAGAGAAGCTGGAAGGCGATGCAGGACTGGCTCGACACGCTTCGCGATGGCAAGCCGGCTCACCCAGGTAGCAAGTGTCAGCATTTGATTTTCATGTCATCTGTGCCTGTGGCACATCCTAAGTTGTCGTTGGCTGAGGGGTTGCTTGATACGTTTGGTCAGGATCAGGTGCTCGACAGCAATGCCGATGATTTGAAGGATCATTGGTCTCACGGAGATCATGAAGGTGAACGCAAACGGCTTCTTGAAACGCTAACACGCGTTGCGGAGAAAAAGTTTCTACGCGTATCGATCGCCTCTGGGGATGTGCATGTCGCGGCCTGGGGCAGTTGTTATCGCAGGGATATTGCTCCGACCTCCAACTGGGCGCAGGTTCAACAGTTCACCTCTTCCGGTGTGGTTCATCCCTCGCTGATAGGGGTATCGGAATGGCTTTTCCTCCAGCTGTTGAACCAGACTGCCAGTAAGATTCAGTCGATTGATGTACAGCATTGCGTTGAAATGATGCTTTTTCCGGGATCTAACCGTTACATGATGCCCGCCAGGAACTGGCTGGCGTTCGAGTTGGATGTGGGGGAAGGGAAGGGGTGTAAGTTGTGGGCGACGTGGCGGTGTGAGACAGACTCGGGTTTCTCGAACCATTTGCAGGCGGTGCAGCCGTTTCAAGAGTGAAGGGAGCAACGGGCCTGATGGTTTGAAGTGGTTGGGGCATTCCGGATGTTCGTTGCAGTTTTCTAGATTGGCTGTTTCAGTTTTCTAGTGCACGCCTTAATAGTTTTCGATTTGGGTTCCTAGCTGGTAGGACGCTTTCGTTGCGTGCGGATAACCGCAGGTTTCGGCCAGAAGTGGACATTGGTCAGAGGGCCTGTGCACCCAACTAAATTACCTGGCGTGTCTAGGAAATTGGAAGCGACTCATTCAGTGTTAAAAAACTATCTTCAGGGAGCTGAGTGATATGCATATTGAGACCGTTTGGGTACGTAATTTCCGTCGTCTGAAGGACACTCGTATTGATCTGGCGTCCGATATTTCAATATTTGTCGGGGCCAACAACAGCGGTAAAACATCTGCGGCGCACGCTTTGCAGCTTTTTACCTCAGCTTCGAAGGATCGATTTACCCTCCATGATTTCAGCTCAGAATGCTGGGATGCCATCAACGCTTTCGGAGATGGGGCGGACGGAGTCGAACTGCCAACCATCTCCCTCGACATCTGGTTTTGCGTCACGCCAGCCGATCTGCATCGAGTTGTAGATCTGCTACCTAGCCTAGAGTGGCAAGGTGCCCGGGTTGGTATTCGAGTGGAACTCGCAGCAACAGATGCCGGCCTGCTGAGAAGCAGTTTCCAAGAAGCACGGGCCGGCGCGCGGCGTGCTCAGTTGCAGCCAGCAGGGGAAGGCGTGGCATCAGCCATTGCGCAAGACGGGTACAACCCGCGACCGCGTGACCTTTGTGACTTCATTGCAGACACCGTGGGTGACAGGCTAAGGCGTGATTTCGAATTGCGGTACTACATACTCGATAGCGCCGGATTTGACGCTGGTTTTAAACAGCTTGATGGTTACGTGCCTCTACGCCTGCTTCCTGATAAGGGTCGTAGCGGCAGGGATGTACTGGGTAGCTTGGTAAAGGTCGACTGTTTGCATGCCCAGCGTCACCTGTCCGACTCCAATGCTGGATCTCGATCCGAAGATCTCTCCCGTTGTTTGAGTCGTTTCTATGAACGGAACCTTGAGAAGCGCGGCGAGGACTATGACGCTCAGCGCGCACTATACCAGTCCGAGAGTCTGCTGAATGACCATCTGGAACGTGTCTTCGGTCCCACTTTGGAGCGTTTGGCCGATCTGGGATATCCCGGGGTCAATAATCCTCGGCTGCTGATCAAGACTGCATTGAACCCTGCGACCATCCTGAGTAGCCATGAAGGGGCACGTGTTCACTACGCGCTCGGCGCTCTCGGAGCAGCAGAGGTCACGGCAACCTTGCCTGATAGGTACAACGGCCTCGGTTTCAAGAACCTGATTTATATGGTTGTTGAACTGCTCGATGTTCATGGTCGATGGTTGGACATTGAGGAAAACCGCCCACCGCTCCACCTGATCTTCATAGAAGAGCCGGAGGCGCATCTCCATGCTCAGTTGCAGCAGGTATTCATTCGGAAGGTGTTAGACATCCTCGCCGTGCCCGAGGAAGACGCCCCATATTGCACCAGCCAGCTTGTAGTCTCGACACACTCGCCTCACGTCCTTTACGAACGAGGCTTTAAACCCATACGGTATTTTCGGCGAGTAGCGGATGCCGGCACACAGCAATCTCAAGTGCTCAGCATGACAGCTTTTTATGAGGCGGCCGTAGATCCTAGCGACCCAAATGACCGCACTAGGGATTTTCTTGAGCGATACCTTAGGCTAACGCACTGCGACCTGTTCTTCGCTGATGCGGCCATTTTGGTTGAGGGGAACGTCGAGCGGCTACTGATGCCGCAAATGATTGCTAAAGCTGCACCTCGACTTCAGTCGAATTATTTGAGCGTTTTAGAAGTGGGTGGCGCGTTCGGCCATCGATTCAAAGGCCTTATTGATTTCTTGGGGGTCACTTCTCTGATCGTGACCGACATTGACAGTGTTTCGCCGCCCGCAGGGGGCGCTTTACCCGCAAACGGCGAGGTACCGGTTGATGAGGATCCAGCGGATGCAGAGCCTGACGACAATGAGGAAGCTGAAGAGGCTGAAGCGAAACGTACAGGGCGCAAGGCGTGCATGGTTCATGAAGCAGGAGCTCTTACTTCAAACCAGATGTTGATCAAGTGGCTGCCGGGGCACACCACGATCGACGATCTGCTGGCTGCGACTGCCGAACAGCGCACTCAACTCCGAGATGAAGAAGGCGGCGCCCTCGTGCGCGTTGCCTACCAGACACCTGTAGAGGTGGTGTGGAGCGGGGCGACTCAAGTGAGGACAGGTAGGACGTTGGAGGAAGCGTTCGCACTGCAAAATCTAACCTGGACGCAGCACCTGGACCGCAAGGATCTTGGCCTACGCATCAAGGGTTCCAACAATCTGGAAATCGAAGGTATTGCGGAGCGCCTCTACCGTAAGGTCAAAAGCTCAAGTTTTCGTAAAACTGATTTCGCTCTCGGGCTGCTGGCTCAAGAGCCGTCTGCATGGGCGGTGCCAAATTACATTTCGGATGGTCTTCGTTGGTTAGAGGATCTGGTCGCCCCACCACCGCCGGCAGTAGCTGCGGTGGAAGAACCTCTCAACGGAGGCGACGTATGACTGCACGTATCGGTCAGCCGGATACTCAAGCAGATATTGAATTGCGAATGTGCTTGGATCAGCGTCCTCAACGCAGCTTTGTCATGGTTGCCGGCGCGGGTTCTGGGAAGACGACGTCGCTGGTAAAAGCCCTTGCGCACCTCGGCCAGACGCGAAGACTAAAACTCAACGTGCGTGGTCAGAGAGTCGCTTGCATTACCTACACTGAAGTAGCGGTCAAGGAAATCTGGGGTGACGTAGGTAACGATCCGCTGTTCCACGTGTCGACGATTCATAGTTTTCTGTGGACGGTAATTAGGCCATTCCAAGTAAATTTGAAGGCTTGGGTCATCGCAAGGATCCACGAGAAAATCGCCGAGGCGCAACAACATCACGACAAGCCTAGGACTCGGGCAGCAACTCGTGAGCGGCTCGTGAAAGATATCGCGCGTTACCAGCGTCACCTTGAGTCCGTAAGGCATTTGACTCATTTTAACTACGGCGCGGGAAGCGATTTCGGACGAGGTGTACTCGGGCACTTCGACGTTATTTCGGCGGCGGTCGAGCTAATCGAGCAGAGCCAGTTGCTTCGTGATGTCATCGCCAGCAGGTATCCAGTCCTCTTCATTGATGAAAGCCAAGACACGCGTCCCGAGGTAGTGACTGCATTTAGAAGGATTGCCGAGACGACTCCTGTGGAGTTCTGCCTTGGATTTTTTGGCGATCCCATGCAAAAAATCTACCTTGACGGTGTTGGAGTTATCGAGACGGCCACAGGCTGGGAGCAAATCACCAAGCCCGAAAACTTCAGGTGTCCGCAACGAGTGCTCCAAGTAGTGAATGCTATCCGGGAGCCCGATGACGGTTTGTGTCAAACACGAGGCCGGATGAACTGGGTTGACGGCAATCCTGAACCTGTCATGGGATCTGCACGCTTCTTCCTACTGAGAGCGGATGACCATCGCTCAGTGAAGCTAGACAAAGTTCGTGAATGGATGCGGCGTGCGAACGAAGACGATCATTGGGTGAGTGATGACTCTGCCGCTGACTTCCGAGTGTTGGTGGTCGTGCATCGGATGGCTGCGGCGAGGCTCGGCTTTCCTAATCTTTACGCTGCTTTGAATGACAACGAAGCACCACCGTCCATCAAGGAGGGTCTCAAGGACGGCACCGCATGGCCACTGCGGCCGTTTCTGAGTTACTTGATACCCTTGGCAATTGCGGTTTCAGAAAACCGAAAGCTCGACGTCATGACTTTCCTGCGTTCGGAATGTCCGTTACTACAGCCAACGGCTCTTGTCGGTGGCGATCCGGTAGCGGTGCTTCGGGCATTGCAAGTATCCACAACAGAGTTGGCCAGACTCATTTTTTCGAGCGATGCATTAATGCAGGACGTGCTCGTTCACTCCCAGGCAGCAGGTCTGCTGCAGCTGGACGAAGCGTGGGAAAAATACTTGGGCCCAGACCGCCCAGCCGACGATGATGATCCTGAGATCCCTGCAGTGTCGGCTTTCCTACGTTGCGGTGTCGGTGAATTAGCTGGCTATCGTCACTACCTCGAAGATCTTTCACCGTTTGCGACCCAGCAGGGAGTGAAAGGGGCGGAATTTGAACGAGTTTTGGTGCTCATAGATGACGAAGAAGGCAGGGGGCAAAGGCAGTTCTCCTACGAAAAGTACTTCGGCATTGTGGAACCCTCAGATACTGATATGGAAAACTTTGCGCAGGGCAAGGATAGCGTGATGGATCGCACCAGAAGGCTTTTCTACGTGTGTTGTTCCCGAGCGACTAGGGATCTCGCTGTCGTCATGTTCGTGCAGGACATCGAAAATGCTCGAGAAAAAATCGCCGAGACCGGAATCTTCGAGTCTGTCGACATCGTGGATGAGTATGCTTTGGACGCCGCTCTAACTTAGCTCTGGATTGTTTCCGCGTTCATTGCCTGTGCCTTTCATGACTGTACGGCATCGGTAGAATGCCGCTTACGGCGACTGACTCATGTCGACCCAAAGCTACGCATCTCTGGTTACGACAATTGGTTTAGAACAGACATCGAGACTAGTAGAGTAGAGCCTACACTCGATTGCTAACGATCAAAACAGTTGGTGCGATGGTGGTTTGCGAGCAGTAGCGTATGATTTTTCCGAAAAAGGGCTATTGGACTTCAGGCTGGGGGCATCCTTTTCAAACCATCCAAAGCATGCCCTCTAATATGCCCCCAACGTATTAATCCACTGGAAGTGAATGGAGCTTCATGGTTTGTGGAAAGGCAGAGTGATCAGATGAACAGCCTGCCCCACGACGCCTAGAGACTCTCAGGGTCGCCAAAAAACATCTGAATCCGCGACCGTAACCACCGCTCACCCGGGTCATTATCCTGCGACCCACGCCACGCCATATGCAGTTCAAACGTGCGCGTCGGCAGCGGTGGATCTTCCGCGCGAACCCCGCCAGCCGCCGTCAGCGCATCTGCCGTGTAATCCGGTACGGTCGCCACGATGTCAGTGCCTGCCAGCAACGTACTCAAGCCATTGAACTGCGGAACGGCCAGCACCACATGACGTTTGCGGCCCAGTTTCTCCAGCTCTTCATCAATAAAGCCACTGAGGTCGCCAGCAAATGACACCAGCGCATGCGGACGTGCGCAGTAGTCGTCCAGGCTCAACGGCCCCGGCACGGTATCGGCGCGCAGCAGTTTTGGTGCGCTGCGACGCAGGACCTTGCGTTTGGCGTTGGCCGGCAGGTCCGTGGTGTAGCTGACGCCAATGGAGATCTCGCCGGAGGCCAACAGGCCCGGCATCAATATGTAGTTGACGCGACGAATCACCAACACGATTCCCGGCGATTCGGCGCGCAGGCGTTTGAGCAGCATCGGCAGCAGGGCGAATTCGACGTCGTCGGACAAACCGATCCGAAATACCGAAGTGCTGGTGGCCGGGTCGAATTCGGCCGCGCGGCTGACGGCGGTCGAAATCGAATCGAGGGCCGGGGAGAGCAGGGCGAAGATTTCCACCGCGCGGGCGGACGGTTCCATGCTGCGCCCGGTGCGTACAAACAGCGGATCATCGAACAGGCTGCGCAGGCGCGAGAGCGCCGCACTGATCGCCGGTTGACCGAGAAACAGTTTTTCTGCCGCCCGGGTCACACTGCGTTCGTGCATCAATGTTTCGAATACGATCAGCAGGTTCAGGTCGACACGACGCAGGTCATTACGATTCATCTGGAGTCCTGGCAGAGTCATCAAGCTTGACGAGAGCGGCCATATGAGAACAATGGCCGGCATGAATCTTACGGGGAAAGGCTGGTACTCTGCACCGGAAAATTCAGCTTTACTGAGACGGTGGCAGCAGTTTTTCATGGATTTTGCCAATGCCGCCCCTGTTGCGGAATCAATGACAGGCATGTCGACTATTAATAGCCACTGATAGTCTTGGGTCAAAAGCCCAGATAGAGTTCATGGCATTAGAGGTTACTTTGACGAGGTTTGCGATGTCCCGCACGATCCGTTTTCACAAGTTTGGTCCGGCCGAGGTGCTCAAATGCGAAGAGCATGCGGCCGCTCAGCCAGGTCCTGGCGAAGTGCAGGTGCGTGTCGAGGCGATCGGCATCAGCTGGTACGACACCCTCTGGCGTCAGAATCTGGCCTCGTCTCAGGCGCGACTGCCTGCGGGTCTTGGTCACGAGATGGCCGGTGTGATCACCGCTGTCGGCGACGGTGTCGATGATCTGGCAGTGGGTGACAAGGTCGCCAGCTTTCCGGCCGAGAGTGCGAACGACTACCCGGTCTACGGCGAGTCGATCGTACTGCCGCGTACCGCGCTGACCCGTTATCCGGATGTGCTCACCCCGATCGAAGCCAGCGTGCATTACACGCCATTGCTGATCGCCTACTTTGCCTACGCCGATCTGGCGCGGGTCAAACCGGGGCAGTTTGCTCTGGTCACGGACGCCAGCCATTGCGCCGGTCCTTCGTTTGTCCAGTTGGGCAAGGCGATGGGCGTACGCGTGATCGCTGCGACCAAAGAAGCAGAGGAACGCGAGTACCTGCTGTCCCTTGGTGCAGAAAAGGTCATCGTCACCGAAGAGGAAGATCTGTTGATGCGAATCAACAAGATCACCGACAACCGTGGCGTTGACGTGGTGTTCGACGGCCTCGGCGGTCCACAGATGTCGCTGCTTGGCGATGTACTGGCGCCGCGTGGCAGCCTGGTGCTGTACGGCTTGCAGGGCGGCAACCAGACGCCGTTCCCGGCCTGCGCAGCGTTCCAGAAGAACATCCAGTTCTTCGTGCACTGCATCGGCAACTTTACCGGCAAGCCGGAACTGGGCATCACTCAGGACCACGTCGCGTTGCAACGCGCCCTGCGTGATATCAACCAGTTGACCGCTGACCGTGTGTTGCTGCCGCTGAAGACGCGTGTATTCCCGTTCAACGAGTTCGTCGAAGCGCATCGCTACATGGACGAATGCCCGTGCCGCGAGCGGGTAGCGTTGCAAGTCGAACCGGCGTAAGCCCTGTTATCAGAGTCCGTGGCCCCACGGACTCTTCTGCGTTTAGCTTCCCTCCTGAAAAAACAGCGCACTGTGATAATGCCCCCATGACCGTTCAGCAACTGAACTGGTTTTTGCTCGCGATCTGTATCTTCTAATCACAATGTAAGCCCTGATAATTGAATGATTACTTTCATCTCAAGGAATGAGCCATGTCTGTGTATTCAATTTGTCCTGTGCGATATAAAACGGCTAAATCTGTTGGTCGCGCCTATTTCTGTTTAATTGTTGTAGGCCTATTCGGAAACCGCTTCTCTTTTTCTTGTACTCACTTGTCGTGGGACCTTGTGGGAAGTTTCCTAGGACTGCGTTCAGAAAAAATTATCCCAGCAATTACAGGGGGTTGAGGCTGCCATTCAGCGGCTGAAGGGGTTTTGTCAGCTCAAGTGTTTCAAATAACTTCAAACTTGTAAGTGTTAGCATTCGAACGTCTATTACTTATTGATGAATTGTCGCCTGACTGATGTTTCAGTGCGTGCGGCAGGAAACTTTCGATACTGGGTAAATACCGATGAGCACGATCCATGATCAGGCAATGAACTATGTCTACCAGCAAGTGTTGCAACGTTTGCTGAGTTTCTTTTCCCGCGCGGAGCGCACGGCGCTGCAGTTGCTGATCCAGCGACTGGCAGTGGCGGCGGGCGGCATGGAGAACATCGGTCATTTCAAGGTGCTGGTGAACCAGTCCGGGTCGCGCGACAGTTGTTACACCCTGGCATTGCTGCGGGCCGCGCAGTTGAGCATTGCTGGCCGTTCGCCTGCGACCTTTCAGCTAAGGGTGGCGACCTTGCGCTGGAACGGCAACAGTGAGACGTCCCTGCAAAACATGCACCGCAGCTACAGTGCACTGTTTCTGTATGACGACCCTCGGGTAGAGCTGGTGATGGTGGATCACCGCGAGGTTTTGCCGTTTGATCATCAGGCTCCCATTGGCGAAGCAGGTCGCGAGACCAATCGTATCAACCTGCTGTTGATCGGGCATCGTCGAGCCTGGAATGAACCGCTTGAATTGTGGGATGACGCTTATCTGGCCACCGCCGAGTTCTACGGTCAGGTTGCGCGCTGGAACAATGGCGTTGACGCGATGATCGGCAGTGAGTCCGCACGTCGTCAGCGGCACTTCCTCGACGGCCTGGAGCGCGCCACGCACAAAGCCGCGATTGCCGCGCCGCAGATGAGCACCGCCGGTTTTGAAATGCTGTTCCCGCTGCTCGACGGGCTGGGCGGCGATTATTACCGCGAGTTTTACTCTGACGAGGAGCGGGTAACCTGGCGCCCGGAAGGCCATTTCGAGGCCTGTCGGCGCACCAGTTTTATCAATATCAACGACATGATTGTCGGCAAACTCGAAGAACGCTGGCCTTTGTTGAGTGATTTTCTGGGCTTTCAGGCTGACGACGTGACGCTCTATCAAGGAGATGATGAACACGTGGAGCCAGTGGTGGCCGCGCATTTGCGAGGTTTGCAGGCGCAATTCATCGAGGGGCGGACCTATGAGGCCGGCGTCAGTGATTACCTGACCAGTCTGCTGATAACAATGCGGCAAAAGCAGGTTCCTGAGCCTGTTTGCGAACAATTGCTGGCGAGCTTCGGCGATCTGCAGGCGCCTGAGCATCTGCGTTTGCAGGCGGCAAACGCTTTGCAGGCCAATTTCGAGCTGAATGAAATCCAGCTGACATGCCTTTTGTTTGCGCCTTTTATCAACGCGGGTGCCGGGCTTGAGCGGTTCCTGCGTAATTGTCATCCCGGGATGCTGGTGGCGTTGCCGGATCTGCATCGGGCAATGCAAGGGCTGCATGCTCCGGAGCAGGTACTGAAGTGGTTGACGGATGTCAGCGGGCTGCCCGTCAGGATGGTTGTGCGTCTGTATGCAATGGGGCCTGTGAGCATGCCTGAATCCAGCGAAGGTGCAGCGCAGAACGAAAATGAGGACGACACGCTGGCTGAGCCTCCCGCCGATCGATCGGCGGAAGGTTGATTGTGCGCTGCCTGTCCGGAGGTGAACCTGTGCCCATGGGCGCGGGCTCGTGAAAACATCGAGAGAAAATGACTTCGTTTACCAGGCGGTTTATCGCTATCTGAAGTTACTGATAGACGAGGCGGGGAGTAGCCCACCGGTGCGCTTGCCGTCGCTGCGACAATTGGCTGATCGGCTCAATGTGTCGATCTCGACCGTCCAGTACGCTTATTCGCTGCTGGAGAAGGAAGGGCGGGTCTATTCGATTGCCAAGTCCGGTTACTACGCGCAGCCGCTGCACGTGATGGATTCGCCCGACAGCGGCAGTGATTTGCTGGAAACCGTTTACGTCAACGCGAGGCGACCCGGCATGTGCGTGTTGAGCGGTGATGAACCGGCCTCGCTGCAACCACTGGACAGTCCATTGCTGATGCTGGAGCGTGAACTGCTGCGCCAGTATCCTCGTCAACCGCAAGCGTTGGTGCAACCTTGCGGAGAGCTGGAACTGCGCACGGTGCTGGCCGCGCGCTACACCTCGTCTACCGCCAATTACTGGCGCGCGGATGACGTCTACATCGGCGCCGACTTGCGCGGTGTCCTGGAAATACTGATTTCGGTGCTTGAGTTGCGTCGGGCCACGGTGATCGTTGAATCGCCTTGTGACTGGGTGATCTTGCGCCTGCTGGAGGCCGCTGAAGTGCGGGTTATCGAGCTGCCGCTGCTCGCCGGTGGCGTGATCGATTCGCAGCGACTGGAGTCGTTGCTCCAAAGTGAGCCGGTGCGTTTGATTCTTTTGTCGGCGGCGTTGAGCATGCCCCGAGGCACCTTGCGCCCACTGAGCAACCAGCAGGCAATCGCGCATCTGCTCGGGCATCACGGCACGTGGGTGCTGGAAAACGATTGTTACAGCGAACTTCATGAGGGCAGTGTCGTCCTGCGATTGCGCGACTGCCTGGACCCTGATCGTTTGCTGGTGTTCTCCACGTTCGAGAGATTCATCGGTGCCGAAGCGCCTTTCGGCTTTTTGCTGTCGCGTCATTGGCGCAATGAATTGCAAAGGCATTTCCTGTTGCGCGCGTTTCGCTTGTCGCCCATCCGCCAGAAGGCCATCGCCAGGCTGCTTGGCGGTGGTCGGCTGGATCAACATCTGGCCATATTGCGGCGAATGCTCAAGGAGCGGCGCACGCAGTTGATCGACCTGTTGCGCGAGCGCCTCGGTGATGCGTTGCAGATTGTCGAACCGCAGGGCGGCGCAACCGTCTGGGTGCGCTCGCTGCGACCGGTGAACATGGGCTATGTGTTTCAGCGCCTGCTCAGGCAGCAGATCGTTATTGCGCCGGGCGAGCTGTTCAGCCTGCAAGGTCTGCATGCACACCATCTGCGTTTAAGCCCGCTAACTCATGCCGACCATGACCTGGCCTGTGTGGTCGGGCTGATCGGTGACGCCTTGCGGCTGGCTCCCGCTGACTAACGTTAAAAAACATCGGGAGAGTTCCGGATAGATCCCATCGCACTGCGGTCAAACTGCCAGTAAACTGCGCTCCATTCCTGAACCACTCTATTTCAGAGGTTTTGCATGACACTCAGTCCTTTTGCGGGCAAACCGGCACCGGCAGAATTGTTGGTCGATATCCCGCGACTGGTAACGGCTTATTACACCGGACAGCCCGACGCCTCGATTTCCACTCAGCGTGTGGCGTTCGGTACATCCGGACACCGGGGCAGCTCGTTCGACTTGAGTTTCAACGAGTGGCACGTTCTGGCCATCAGCCAGGCGATCTGCCTGTACCGCGAAGCCCAGGGGATCACCGGGCCGCTGTTTGTCGGCATCGACACGCACGCACTGTCTACTCCGGCCGGTGCCAGCGCCCTGGAAGTGCTGGCCGCCAACGGTGTCACCGTGATGATCGCCGAAGGTGATGAATACACGCCGACACCGGCCATTTCCCACGCCATTCTCTGCTACAACCGTGGCCGCACCTCGGGCCTGGCGGACGGCATCGTTATCACGCCGTCGCACAACCCGCCACAAAGCGGTGGTTACAAGTACAACCCAACCAATGGCGGCCCGGCCGACACCCACATCACCAAGTGGATCGAAGCCAAGGCCAATGAACTGTTGGCCGCGAAACTGGCCGGTGTGAAACGCATCAGCTACGAGCAGGCGCTCAAGGCCAGCACCACGCATCGTCACGATTACCTGAACACCTACGTAGCCGACCTGATCAACGTGATCGACTTCGATGCCATTCGTGACGCCAAACTGCGTCTGGGCGTTGATCCGCTGGGTGGAGCAGGCGTGCGCTACTGGTCGGCGATTGCCGAGCATTACCGCCTCGATCTGCAAGTGGTCAACAAGGAAGTCGACGCGACGTTCCGATTCATGACTGTCGACTGGGATGGCCAGATTCGTATGGACCCGTCGTCCAGCCACGCGATGCAGGGCCTGATCGGCCTGAAAGAGCGCTTCGACGTCGCGTTTGCCTGCGACCCGGATCACGACCGCCACGGCATCGTGACGCCGTCCGGTGGTTTGCTCGCGCCGAACAACTATCTGGCGGTGTCGATCGATTACTTGTTCCAGAATCGTCCACAGTGGCGCGCGGATGCCGGTGTGGGTAAAACCGTGGTCAGCAGTGGTCTGATCGATCGTGTTGCCAAGCGTTTGGGTCGTCGTCTCTACGAAGTTCCGGTCGGTTTCAAATGGTTCGCTGACGGTCTGTTCGATGGCTCGCTGGGTTTCGGTGGTGAAGAGAGCGCCGGCGCATCGTTCCTGCGCAAGGACGGTGGCGTGTGGAGCACCGACAAGGATGGTCTGATCCCGGCATTGCTCGCCGCGGAAATGACCGCGCGCACCGGTCGCGATCCGAGCCAGGCTTACAAAGCGTTGACCGATGAGCTGGGCGAGCCGTTCTCGGTGCGCGTCGATGCCAAGGCCAATCCGGAGCAGAAAGCACTGCTAAGCAAGCTGTCACCTGACCAGGTCACCTCGACCGAACTGGCCGGCGAGCAAATCCAGAGCATTCTCAGCCATGCCCCGGGTAACGATCAGGCAATTGGTGGTCTGAAAGTGATGACTGAAAACGGTTGGTTCGCCGCGCGTCCGTCGGGCACTGAGGACATCTACAAGATCTACGCCGAAAGCTTCATCAGTGACGACCACCTCAAGCAATTGGTGGTTGAAGCGCAGACCTTGGTGGATGGCGCCATCTCCAGTAAGTGATGTTCGCAAGCGCATGAAAAAAGGGGCAACCATGATGGTTGCCCCTTTTTTTGCCCGCCATTCAAGCAATCAAGCCAGATCCACCAGCACAATCTCGCTGTCCTCAATGGCCGTGACGGTCAGTACGCGTTCCTGTGCCACCGCCACACCGTCTCGAGCTTGTGCACGCAAACCATTGACTTCAATCACGCCGGTGGCCGGTACCAGATACGCGCGACGGCCTTCATCCAGACGATATTCCGCCGTTTCACCCGCCTTGAGATTGGCCGCGACCAATCGCGCATCAGCGCGAATCCGCAGGCTCTGGTCATCACCATCCTTGCCGCTGGCCAAGGTGACAAAGCCTTCGCGCTGGCCTTTCGGGAATGGTTTGGCACCCCAGGATGGCGGTGCGCCGGTTTCCGTCGGCAGAATCCAGATCTGGAAGATCTTGGTGTCTTTTGCTTCCAGGTTGTATTCGCTGTGTGCGATGCCGGTGCCGGCGCTCATCACCTGGACGTCGCCAGCCTCGGTGCGGCCCTTGTTGCCCAGGTTGTCCTGGTGAGTAATCGCGCCTTCACGGACATAGGTGATGATCTCCATATCGCGATGCGGGTGCTGCGGGAAGCCAGTGCCTGCTGCAATCACGTCATCGTTCCACACCCGCAGGTTGCCCCAGTTCATGCGCTGCGGATCGTAGTACTCGGCGAACGAAAAGTGGTGATGGGCATCCAGCCAGCCGTGGTGGGCGCCGCCCAGCGAGCTGAAAGGTCTGAGTTCAAGCATGATCGTCTCCTCAAAAGGCTCGTCATGGGGTGTGAATGGATGACACCCGACGCGACACCGGTGGTTTATGACGGCCATCATCTATCAGCTAACAATCGATAAAAAGCGTAAAAAGTGCGGCGTTATGATCGAAATGACCGATAAGAAAACACCTCGAAAGGGTTTCATCTCACCTTCAGTTCATCGCCTAAACCAATGACCTGTAAGCATTTCGCTAGAACTGAACGGCAAATACAGACACCATAGCCGCAACAGCCTCACACACTGGAGCCCGTCAGCGTGGCGCAACACACCCCCGATCTTCCTCCCGAACTTCGCCCCTTGGCCGAGATGCCTTGGTTCAAACGCCTGGCTGCACGCTTCTTCGGTCATGGTTTGACCCGTTTGCGCGCGCAGCACCGTGCGTCTTGGTTGCACGGTCAGGCCGATGGTTTCCGCAGCGGCCACACCGCTGGCGTCGAATATGGCTTTAACGAGGGCAAACTTGAGGGCTTGGAAGAGGGCCGTCAGGTGCTGCTGATCCGTGACAGTCGCAACCCGGAGCATCGCCCGCCCAGTGTCGATAACCACCTGTTTGACGATTGGCGCCTGCCGCTGACGGCCGAGCTGAAAAAGCGCATGAAGGCCGATGTCGCCCGTTTGTTGCCCGAGCACGCGCAGCCGAGTACCGCGCAATGGAAGATGATCTTCAGCGAAACACCGTCAACCTCAGTGGTCGCTGGTGCAGGCGCGGGCAAGTCCACCACGCTGGTGCTGCGCATCCTGTTGCTTAACCACTATCTGGGCTTTGAGCTGGATTCGATGACCGTGGTGACCTTCACCCGCGAGTCGCGCAAGGATTTCATCAATAAACTGATCGAACTGTTCGCGCTCTGGGGTCTGGCGCTGAATCTGCGCCAGGCGCGAGAACTGGTGCGCACCTTCCACTCGCGCATCCTGCCGATGGTGCGCAGCCTGCCGGGTTTTGAACGCTTGCAGGCGTTTGAGAACCTGAGCAATCGGCCACATGGTGCTGACGAGGAGGTCGACAGCAATCCGTTCGACTTGCGTATCAACGATGTGCAGCGCCAGCAACTCAACGGCTGTTATCACCGCCTGTTCAACGAAGACGAACGTTTCCGTCAGCTGATTCAGCCATTGTCCCGCGCCGGTCTACAGCTCAAGGAGCTGGAGCGCGATCACCCGGACGTGCAAAAACGCGTTGCGGTGACGCAGTTGGCCTCCCAGCGTGATGAAGAACTGTGCGATGCCATTGAAGATCTGTGGTTGCGCGCCGGAGCCTGGCCGATCAAAGGCATCGAGCCTAACCGCCAGAGTTTCGATATCAACGGCGCGAAATTCCATTGCCATGGCTACATTCCGAGCCTGGATGCCTGGGTGGTACTCGGTTTCGATCCACGGGAAAATCCGCAGGTCAGTCGGCCAAACGCCAAGCTCAGCGTGCGCGCAGAGTGGGCAGTGAAGCGCACCCTGTTTCAAGCTTTCTGTCGTAAGCCTTTGATTTGGCTAGATAGTTATGATGCGTCAAAGCGTGTTCTTGCGACTTTGGCAGGCGATGCCAGCGCCGGGCCGGGCTTCGATTACAAGGTCAAAGGCGAGTTGGCGTCGGCGCCGTTGCTCGACTGTTTTGTCGCCGCAGCAGGTTTCATCGAGAACCTTGGCCTGGATGTGCCTGACGCGGTCGGTCGCATGAGCTTTGCCAAGGATGACCCGGACCGGTTTTTCTTTGAGGCGTTGAGCCTGTTCTGGCGCGCCTTTGAAGATCATCTGCTCGATCAGAAACCGCCGGTCATGACCTACAACCGAATGTTCGCGTTGTTCAGCGAGCACTCACCGGAGAACCTCAAGCTGTTGAGCGATGAGCTGCTGAGGCCGTTGTCGCACCTGATGATCGATGAATTTCAGGACGTTTCCCCGCAGATCGTTTCGTGGATCCGTGCCAGCCTCACGGAAATCCGCAGTCGAGGCCCGGCGATGCATGTCGGACGGGGAGCGCAGCGCTCGTCGCTGTTGTGCGTCGGTGATGACTGGCAGTCGATTTACGGCTGGCGCGGCAGTTCGCCGAGCTACTTTATGGCGTTCGACAAGGAATTCCCGTCGCCCGCTACGACGCGGGTGATGCTCAGCGACAATTACCGCAGCCACCAGCACATTATCGACGCGGCCGAGCACATCGTTCGCGCCGCCCCGGCGATCCCCGGCAAGAAGGCCAAGGCCAGCGGCGCAGTCAAGCCACTGCAGCCGGTCAACGTGCTGGAGCGCGATGATCAGGCTTTGGGCCAGCGCCTCGCCGAACATTATCGTCAGGGCCACTCAATATTGATGCTTTATCGAAAAAGCAGCGATAAGTCATTGATTGAAGAGCATATTCAGTCCGTAGTTAATGTGGATTCGAGCTTGCCGTACCAAGCTCGACGGCTTAAGCAACTGACCTACCACAGCGCCAAAGGCTTGCAGGCTGACGCGGTCTTTCTGCTCGGTGACTGTCAGCACCTGACCAGTTCGCCCTATAAGAATCAGGTCTATCGCATGGCAGGACTGGGCAAGTCCGGCGACAGCGAGCCGTATGACACGGCGCAAAAAGACGAGATCCTGCGCCTGGCGTATGTCGGCATCACCCGCGCGGTCAGCCATTGCTACTGGTATGTCGAACCGCAGGAAGCGCAAGCGGTGAACACGCCCCGGGCGTCTGACCGGGTGGCCAAAGGCAAGCCGTTCTTCGTTGATCACCGCATCGCCAAACAAACCGCATAAGCACAAAAAAGCCCACATCGCTGTGGGCTTTTTCGTTTTAAATCAAAGGGCTATGCGTAACTCCTGAGAGACTCCGGAGGTACGAAAGCTTCCAGCTCGTCCTCCACAGCCTCGATAATTCGTTCGACATCCGCTGCATTCATCACCGTCGCACACGGGATGCCCGCGATGGCGATCATGGTTTCGCCACTGGCGCGATCAAACAGTCGGGCGATCATGCTGCCCGGCGCGTCCATCGTTGCCTCGAAACCCATAGGATGAAAATGCCAGCGCATCAGTTGGCATGCATTGGGGAACGTGACTTTGCTTGACCCTTTATTCATGTGTTGCCCGCCTTCTTCATCGAGCGCTTCCGTTTGCTCATGTTAGGAGGGAAGAGCCTTCATTGGCTCAACCGGTGACTGACATTAAAAGTAGCATCCCGATGTGAAATTCCTGTGAGATTTTTCAGTTCTTTTTGCGATTGCTTCGCATTTTTTGATGTAAGTCACGGCCTACGCAGTCATCGCCAAAAGGCCACTACGGATTAACCATTGAAGCGCGTGCCGAACTTGGGCAAGCTCGATTCTTTTTCGCCGAGCCCTTTATGCACGCCGACGACGACGGCCCAGAACAGACCAAAGCTACGGCGGCCACGGTCATGCGCTATCACCTGAGCTGGAAGCACCGCGACCTCGACAGCGTCATGGCGCTGTATCACCCGGACATCCAGTACAACGATTTCTTTCAGAACCGCGTGCTCGGTCTCGCCGAGTTGCGCGAATACGTGCGCGTCAGCATGCCGCGTGAATCCGACGAACTGCTCGAGCATTGCGACCGCATTCGCGTCGACGGCAATACCGCGTTCATTCAATACGAAGTGACCTTGCGCGGCGGCGACGGGCTGGTGTCGTTTCGCTCAAGCGAAGCGATCACGGTGAAGGACGGGCTGATCTGGCGCGTCAACGAATACGCATCACTGGTGCGTACACAAACCGACGGCAAGAGTCCGCCAAGTCAGCGCCCGGCGGTCAGTCGCCTGGGCTTGTCGCCGCGTCAATTGAGTTTCATGGCTGAAGACCTGCAACAGTACTTTGAAAAGCAGCAGCCGTATCTCGATCCTGAACTCGACTTGCAACGGGTGGCGAAGGAGTGTGGTTACAGCCGCAATCAGATTTCCTATCTGCTCAACCAGGTGCTCGGGCAAAGTTTCTATCGCTACGTCAATCAGGCGCGCCTGCAACATTTGCTGCGTGCGCTGGATAACGCCGCGCCGCCGGTGCGCATTGATGAACTGGCCTTCGCTGCCGGTTTCAATTCGTTGTCGGCGTTTTACAGCTGTTTCCGCCAGCACACTGGCCAGTCTCCGAAGGCTTACGTTAAACAAATTTCTTTGCGGACACGCGCGCAAGACATCGACTGAGCACAGCCACTAGGATCGACGCCATCGAAGGTTTTCAGTGGCGGAGTCTTGCATGCCGGCGTGGCGCACTATCAGTTTGTGGATGGATCAACTCGATGAGCCGCTGACCGCGCGGCCCGAGCTTGAGCGAGATCTGGACGTCGACGTGGCGATCATCGGCGCCGGCTACACCGGGCTGTGGACCGCGTACTACCTGAAGAAACTCGCGCCGGGGCTCGACATTGCGATTGTCGAGGCGCAGACCGCCGGTTTTGGCGCGTCCGGTCGTAACGGCGGCTGGCTGATGGGCAATCTGCTTGGCGAGGACCGTCTGCTGGCCGGGCTGTCGCCGCAGCAGCGCCGCGCTTCATTCGATCTGCTACACAGCATTCCTGATGAAGTCGAGATCGTCCTCGAACGCGAAGGTATCAACTGCGATTACCGCAAGGGCGGCGTGCTGTATTGCGCGGCGCGCTATCCGGAGCAGGAAGCGTCTCTGCGTGAATACCTGAACAAATTGCACGCCCAAGGCCTGACCGACGACGACTACCGCTGGCTCAGCCCTGAACAACTGGCGCAGCAGATCCGCGTGGCCAAACCGTACGGCGGGATTTACGCGCCGCATGTGGCGACCATCCACCCGGCGAAACTGGTGCGCGGTCTGGCGCGCACCGTGCAGAACATGGGCGTGAAGATCTACGAAAACAGCCCGGTCACCCACTGGCAGTCGGGCAGTTTACGCACCGCCAAGGCCAGCGTGCGCAGCCGCTGGATCGTGCCGGCCGTCGAGGGTTATTCGGTGACCTTGCCGCCGCTGGGCCGCTATCAATTGCCGGTGCAAAGCTTGATTGTCGCTACCGAACCGTTGTCTGCCGCGACTTGGGATGAAATCGGCCTCAATCGCGGCCAAGCCTTCAGCGAATTCAGCCGCCAGGTCACCTACGGCCAGCGCAGCGCCGACAATCGCCTGATCTTCGGCGCCCGTGGCGGTTATCAGTTCGCCGGCAAGTTGCGCCATAACTTCGATCTGACCCGCGATGAAGTCGAGCTGCGCCGCTATCTGTTCGGCGAACTGTTCCCGCAACTGAAAAACGTGCAGATCACCCACGCCTGGGGCGGCAACCTCGGCATGTCGCGGCACTTCAAACCGCACATGCTTTGCGATCGCGCCAACGGCATCGCGCTATCCGGCGGTTACGGCGGGGAGGGCGTCGGCGCCAGCAATCTCGGCGGGCGCACGCTGGCTGATCTGATTCTTGAGCGTGACACCGAGCTGGTTCATCAGCCCTGGGTGCTGCCGGACGGCGGCATTCATGCACTGCGCGCGTGGGAGCCGGAACCGTGTCGCTGGCTCGGCTATAACGCGATCATCAAAAGCTTCGTCCACGAAGACCAGACCCTGGCCAACCCGGCGACCGCGCCATGGCGGCGCAAGCTCGCCAGTCAGGTGGCGGGTTTCATGGAAGGTTTCATGCACTAAACGTCGATTTACTTCAAGAAAGCCCAAAAAACAGGTCAGACCATGAGCATTACCCAGTTCAAAAACACCGCGACATTGCAACTCGACGAGTCCAATCCGGTGGCCGTGCCGCTCGGCGAACCGGTCGCCATTGCTTCGACCACCAGCGTCGAGCGCGATGACGGCGTTGAAACCGGCGTCTGGGAATGCACCCCGGGCCGCTGGCGTCGGCAGATTACCGCGCAAGAGTTCTGCCATTTCATTTCCGGGCGCTGCACGTTCACCCCTGACGGTGGCGGCGAAACCCTGCACATACAAGGTGGCGACGCACTGATGTTGCCGGCCAATACGCTCGGGATCTGGGATATCCAGGAAACCGTGCGCAAGAGCTACGTGCTGATTTTCTGATTGTTTGATCCTTTGATTGCCTGCCAACAAAAAAGAAAACCCACACAGGAATCGATCCATGATCCGCAAGACCCTCGCTCTGGCACCGCTGATGCTCGCTGTTTCCCTTGCTCAGGCAGCGGAAACGGTCAAGGTTTACAACTGGTCCGACTACATCGCGCCGGACACCACCAAGAACTTCGAGAAAGAGACGGGCGTGGGTGTCACCTATGACGTCTACGACAGCAACGAAACCCTCGACGGCAAGTTGATGACCGGTAAATCCGGGTACGACGTGGTGTTCCCGTCCAACCACTTCATGGCTCGGCAGATTCAGGGCGGGGCACTGAAGAAACTCGACAAGAGCCAGTTGCCGAACTGGAAAAACCTCAATCCGGTGCTGCTCAAAGCCCTACAGACCAACGACCCGAACAACGAGCACGGCTTCCCGTACCTGTGGGGCAGCACCGGCATTGGTTACAACATCGCCAAAGTCAAAGCCGTGCTTGGCGACAATGCGCCGGTGGACTCCTGGGACCTGATCTTCAAGCCCGAGTACATGGAAAAGCTGCAGAAGTGCGGCGTAGCGATCCTCGACAACGGTCCGGAATTGCTGCCGGCGGCGCTCAATTACCTGGGCTTGCCGCACCACAGCAAAAATCCCGAGGACTATAAAAAAGCCGAAGCGCTGTTGCTGAAGGTGCGGCCGTACGTCAGCTACTTCCACTCGTCGAAATACACCAGTGACCTGGCCAACGGCGACATCTGCGTGGCGGTCGGCTTCTCTGGCGACATCCTGCAGGCCGAGAACCGTGCCAAAGAGGCGAAGAATGGCGTCGACATCGGCTACGCGATTCCCAAGGAAGGCGCGGCGATCTGGTTCGACATGGTCGCCATGCCGGCCGATGCGCCGGACGAGAAGGCCGGTTACGCGTTCATGAACTACCTGCTGCGCCCGGACGTGATGGCCGGCATCAGTAACTACGTGCACTACGCCAATGGTAACGAGCAGGCCGACAGCCTGATCGACCCGGCGATCAAGAACGACACCAAGGTTTATCCGAGCCCGGAGATGATGGGCAAGCTGTTTGCGCTGGAGGCGATGCCGTTGAACATTGACCGGATCCGCACGCGGGTGTGGAACAAGATTCGGACTGGTAGTTAATCACCCAGGCATACATAAATCCCTGTGGGAGCGAGCTTGCTCGCGAAAGCGGTCGGTCATTCAACATCAATGTTGTCTGGCCCGACGCCTTCGCGAGCAGGCTCGCTCCCACAATGTCTTTCAGCGTTTAACTGGTTGATATCAATACACTGGCATCGCACTAATAAAGTGCAGCAAAGTGAGACGCGCCTAACAAAAAACAACTTACCCATATTTAATATTTAAATAGAAAATCGTCAGACAATTAGGCAAAAGCCGCGCAACTAAAACATTCTTTCATCCCCGCACGCTTTGTTTACGGCAGTTTCCCGAAACAGCCCGATTTGATCTCAAAAAAATCCTTTACGGCAGATTTCAAATTGTGTCAGGTTTCTTACGCCTTCATTGGGCGAGTGATAGGACGACCTCGCCAGAGATCGTCCTGTCGGACAAAAACTGTTCCATTGCTAAACAAGGAAGTGTGTTTATGTCGAAAGTTAAAGCGAATGCTATTGATGCCGCCGAACAGGCTTTTCAGCTGTCTGCCTTCAGCTCGGCGTACAACCAGATCAATAGCTTCAGCCATCAATACGATCGTGGCGGCAACCTCACGGTCAATGGCAAACCCTCCTTCTCCGTCGACCAGGCCGCAACCCAGTTGCTGCGCGACGGCGCTGCCTACCAGGACAAGGACGGCAGCGGCAAGATCGAACTCACCTATACGTTCCTGACTTCGGCATCGTCCAGCACGATGAACAAGCACGGGATCAGCGGGTTCAGTCAGTTCAGTGCACAACAACAATCCCAGGCCAAGCTCGCCATGCAATCCTGGGCTGACGTGGCTAACGTGACCTTCACCGAGAAAGCCTCGGGCGGTGACGGCCACATGACCTTCGGCAACTACAGCGGTGGCCAGGATGGCGCTGCAGCGTTCGCGTATCTGCCAGGCACCGGCGCCGGTTATGACGGCACCTCGTGGTACCTGATCAACAGTGGCTACACGCAGAACAAGAACCCGGATCTGAACAACTACGGCCGTCAGACCCTGACGCACGAAATCGGCCACAGCCTGGGTCTCGCTCACCCTGGCGACTACAACGCCGGCAATGGCAACCCGACCTACAACGATGCGTCCTACGGGCAAGACACCCGCGGCTACAGCATCATGAGCTACTGGAGCGAAAGCAACACCAATCAGAACTTCAGCAAGGGCGGTGTCGAAGCGTATTCGTCCGGCCCGCTGATGGACGATATCGCTGCCATCCAGAAGCTCTACGGTGCCAACACCACCACCCGTACCGGTGACACCACCTACGGCTTCAACTCCAACACTGGCCGCGATTTCCTCAGCGCTTCGTCGTCGAGTGACAAAGTGGTGTTCTCGGTGTGGGACGCGGGTGGCAAGGACACTCTGGACTTCTCGGGCTTCACCCAGAACCAGAAGATCAACCTCAAAGACGCCTCGTTCTCTGACGTTGGCGGCATGGTCGGTAACGTGT
This sequence comes from Pseudomonas sp. P108, assembly GCF_032613195.1. Classification (NCBI taxonomy): domain Bacteria; kingdom Pseudomonadati; phylum Pseudomonadota; class Gammaproteobacteria; order Pseudomonadales; family Pseudomonadaceae; genus Pseudomonas; species Pseudomonas sp. P108. The sequence continues at coordinate 3,185,764 of NZ_CP126691.1, forward strand.
CCATCGCCAAGGGCGCGATTATCGAGAACGCCATTGGCGGTTCCGGCAACGATCTGCTGATCGGCAACAGTGTGGCCAACGAGCTCAAGGGTGGTGCTGGCAACGACATCCTCTGGGGTGGCGGTGGTGCTGACAAACTGTGGGGCGGCGCGGGTTCGGACACGTTTGTGTTCGCAGCCAGTTCCGATTCCAAGCCGGGTGCGATCGATCAGATCCTCGATTTCGTCAGCGGTCTGGACAAAATCGACCTGACCGGCATCACCAATGGCGCAGGCCTGCACTTCGTCAGCAGCTTCACCGGTGCTGCCGGTGACGCCATCCTGACGTCGTCGGGTGGCAACAGCCTGCTGTCGGTGGACTTCTCCGGGTTCGGCGTGGCTGATTTCCAGGTCAGCACCGTTGGCCAGGCAGCGACCAGCGACATCGTGGCGTGATGTAGCAGTGGGAAGCGGCGTGTGATGCGCCGCTTTCTTTGCTTGCATCGTATTGGCAGGTAAGCAAGGCTACACGCCGGAGCGAATATTCCTATGATCTATAAAGCTTTTACCTGCACGGTAGCGGCGTGGCTCTCGGCGGCGCTCTTCATGATTTCAGGAGAAACCAGCATGGCAAGCAGCCTCAGACTCGAAGATCCATCGGTGTTTGCGGGGCAATGGCAAGCGACATTGTCTACCCGGGATGATGATCGAGAAGCGCAAAAGCAGCAGGACAAGCCTTCGAATACTTGTCTGATCGACCTTGAATCCAATCAGACCTTGGGCAAAGGGGCCGACTGTCTCGGTGCATGGCTTGAGCAAACCCCGATCGGCTGGTTTCCCGATCCGGACGGCCTCTCGATTACCGGCAAGGAAGGCTCAAGAATCCAGTTCTTCAGCCGACAAAGTGGCGGGCTTTACTCGACCACTTTGAAGTCGGGTCTGGTGATCACGTTAACGCACACAGTGAAACAGCCTTGATTATCGAATCCGCGACAAAGTTTTAATATAAAGCGCCACAAGCTGGTTATAAGAGACGGCGAATGACAACTGCACCGCTGTTAATTACGCAAGTTGTTATGAAAGTGTAAGCGGGTACTTGCAAGTCATCTTTCGCAGGTAAGCGGAACATTAATTGAAGCCTCGCCCAAGTGTGGCGAGACCGAACATTTCAGGAAGAATCAATGAAGATGGCGAAGGCCCCAGCCACCGCTCCGTTATTCAAGGCTTTGGGAGACTATAAAAGCATTCTGATCAGCGTCGGCTGCTTTACCGCACTGATTAACGTGCTGATGCTGGTGCCCTCCATCTATATGCTCCAGGTCTATGACCGGGTGCTGTCGTCGCAGAACGAAACGACCCTGGCGATGCTGTCGCTGATGGTTGTCGGTTTCTTCGCCTTTATCGGCCTGCTCGAAGTGGTGCGCAGCTTTATCGTGATCCGCATCGGCAGCCAGTTGGAGCGCCGCTTCAACCTGCGTGTTTACCAGGCGGCGTTCGAGCGCAACCTGTTCAAAGGCGAGGGCAACGCCGGGCAGTCGCTGGGTGATTTGACGCACATTCGCCAATTTGTCACCGGGCCTGCGCTGTTCGCGTTTTTCGATGCGCCGTGGTTCCCGGTCTATCTGTTTGTGATCTACCTGTTCAACGTCTGGCTCGGCGTGCTCGCTACTGCGGGCGCACTGTTGCTGATAGGGCTGGCGTGCCTGAACGAGTACATGACCAAAAAGCCGCTGGGCGAAGCCGCCGGTTATTCGCAGAAGTCCAGCCAGTTGGCCACCAGCCATTTGCACAACGCCGAAACCATTCAGGCGATGGGCATGCTCGGTTCCCTGCGCAAGCGCTGGTTCCAGGTGCACTCGCGCTTCCTCGGTCTGCAGAATCAGGCCAGCGACACCGGTGCGGTGATCAGCTCTGTGAGTAAAACCCTGCGTCTGTGCCTGCAATCGCTGGTGTTGGGCCTGGGCGCATTGCTGGTGATCAAGGGCGACATGACCGCCGGAATGATGATCGCCGGTTCCATCCTGATGGGCCGCGTGCTCAGCCCGATCGACCAGTTGATTGCCGTATGGAAGCAGTGGAGCGGGGCGAAGCTGGCTTACCGCCGTCTCGATGCGCTGCTGCAAGCCTTCCCGCCGAGTGACGACGCCATGGCGCTGCCGGCGCCGAAAGGCCAGATCACCTTCGAACAGGTCAGCGCCGGCCCGCCGGGGCAACGCGCGGCGACCCTGCAGATGGTCAATTTCAATCTGAATGCCGGCGAAGTGCTCGGCGTACTCGGGGCTTCCGGCTCCGGCAAATCGACCCTGGCCCGCGTGCTGGTGGGTGTCTGGCCGACCCTCGGCGGCACTGTGCGCCTCGATGGCGCGGACATTCATCGCTGGAACCGCGATGACCTTGGCCCGTACATCGGCTACCTGCCGCAAGACATCGAGTTGTTCAGTGGCAGCATCGCCGAGAATATCGCGCGTTTCAGCGAGGCCGATCCGCAGAAGGTCGTTGCCGCTGCGCAACAGGCCGGCGTGCACGAAATGATCCTGCGTCTGCCGCAAGGCTACGACACGCAACTGGGCGAGGACGGCAGCGGCCTGTCCGGCGGCCAGAAACAGCGCGTGGCCCTGGCGCGCTCCATGTATGGCACGCCAAGCCTAGTGGTGCTGGATGAACCGAACTCCAACCTCGACACCGTCGGTGAAGCGGCATTGGCCAGCGCCATCGCTGCGCTTAAAGCCCAGGGCACCACGGTGGTATTGGTGACGCACCGTTCTTCGGTGTTGGCCCAAGCCGACAAATTGCTGGTCCTGAATGACGGGCGTCTGCAAGCCTTCGGTCCGAGTCAGGACGTGCTCAAGGCACTCTCCGGCCAGCAAGAACAGCAACGGGAAAAAGCTGCACCGGCACCGGGCGGGCTCAGCATGAGCCGACAGTATCAGCCCTCGACAAGGAACTCGGGTGTATGAGCAGCGCAAGCATGAACACTGAAAACGAAGCGAGCATGGAACACGCCTACATCACCGAACGCCCGGAGCGCGATGCGAAGTTTTTCGCGCGCATGGGCTGGATTCTGGCGATCGTCGGCGCCGGCAGTTTCTTCACTTGGGCCGCTCTGGCCCCGCTGGATCAGGGCATCCCGGTGCAAGGCACCGTGGTGGTGTCAGGCAAACGCAAAGCTGTGCAGTCGATGAGCAGCGGCGTGGTCAGCCGGATTCTGGTGCGCGAAGGCGAAATCGTGAAGCAGGGCCAACCGCTGTTCCGCCTCGATCAGACGCAAGTTGCCGCTGATGTGCAGTCACTGCAAGCGCAATACCGTATGGCCTGGGCCAGCCTCGCGCGCTGGCAGGCCGAACGTGACAACCTCAAGCAAGTGACCTTTCCGGCCGAGCTGAGCAATGATCCGGACCCGCGTCTGGCACTGGTGCTGGAAGGCCAGCGCCAACTGTTCAGCAGCCGCCGCGAGGCGTACTACCGCGAGCAGGCCGGGCTGCGCGCGAGCATCGAAGGCGCCACCGCGCAACTGGCCGGCATGCGCCGCGCCCGTACCGACCTCAACGCCCAAGCCGACTCGCTGCAACAACAGCTCAGCAACCTGCAACCGCTGGCGGACAACGGCTACATCCCGCGCAACCGCTTGATGGAATACCAGCGGCAACTGTCGCAAGTGCAACAGCAACTGGCGGAAAACACCGGCGAAAGCGGCCGCGTGGAGCAGGGCATTCTTGAATCGCGCCTGAAACTGCAACAGCACGCCGAGGAGTACCAGAAGGAAGTCCGCACGCAACTGGCCGACGCGCAACTGAAAAGCGTGACCCTGTCGGAGCAACTGACTTCCGCCGGTTTTGATTTGCAACACAGCGAAATCATCGCCACCGCTGACGGTGTGGCAGTCAACCTCGGCGTGCACACTGAAGGCGCTGTGGTGCGTCAGGGTGAAACCCTGCTGGAAATCGTCCCGCAAGGCACCCGGCTGGAAGTGGAAGGGCACTTGCCGATCAACCTGATCGACAAGGTCGGCGCGCATCTGCCCGTGGACATCCTGTTTACCGCCTTCAACCAGAGCAAAACCCCGCGCGTTCCGGGTGAAGTCAGTCTGATTTCCGCCGACCAGATGGTCGATGAGAAAACCGGCGTGCCGTACTACGTGTTGCGCAGCAGCGTCAGCGATCAGGCCATGGAAAAACTCAACGGTCTGGTGATCAAGCCCGGCATGCCGGCAGAAATGTTCGTGCGCACCGGCGAACGTTCACTCCTCAACTATCTGTTCAAACCGCTGCTCGACCGGGCCGGCTCCGCGTTGACCGAGGAATAAGGATGTTCGGCTGTATGAATAAGCGTTCCCTGCTCGGCGCGGCAATGATGCTGCTCGCGAGTCACTCAGCAGTAGCGGCCATGGGGCCGTTCGAGATCTACGAACAGGCGTTGCGCAATGACCCGGTATTCCTCGGGGCGATCAAGGAGCGTGACGCCGGCCTGGAAAACCGTGCGATTGGCCGTGCCGGATTGCTGCCGCGCATCGGCTACACCTACAACAAGGGCCGCAACTCATCGAAAGCCACCTCTCTGGATGAGCGCGCGCGTAACCGTACCGATGACCGCAACTACAGCAGTTATGGCTCGGCCTTGACGCTGCAACAACCGTTGCTCGACTACGAGGCCTATGCCGCGTATCGCAAAGGCGTCGCGCAGTCGTTGTTTGCCGACGAGAATTTTCGCGGCAAGAGCCAGGAATTGCTGGTTCGGGTGCTGGATAACTACACCAAGGCGTTGTTTGCGCAGGACCAGATCGACATCGCTCAGGCGAAGAAGAAGGCTTACGAGCAGCAGTTCCAGCAGAACGAGCACATGTTCAAGCAAGGCGAGGGCACCCGCACCGATATTCTTGAGGCTGAGTCGCGCTATGAACTGGCGACCGCCGAAGAGATCGAGGCGCGCAACGAACAGGATGCCGCGCTGCGGGAACTGGGTGCGCTGGTGGGCACGCCTGCGGTGGATATCGGCGATCTGGCGCCGCTGGGCCCAAACTTCCAGACCTTCGCGCTGATGCCGGCCAATTACGACACCTGGCACGAGATGGCGGTAAGCAATAACCCGAATCTGGCCTCGCAGCGTCAGGCCGTGGAAGTCGCGCGTTATGAGGTGGAGCGCAATCGCGCCGGGCATCTGCCGAAAGTCAGTGCTTACGCGTCGATGCGCCAGAACGAATCGGAAAGCGGCAACACCTACAACCAGCGCTACGAGACCAACACCATCGGTTTTGAGGTCAGCGTGCCGTTGTATGCCGGTGGTGGGGTTTCGGCGTCGACGCGTCAGGCCAGTCGCACCATGGAGCAGGCCGAGTACGAGCTTGATGGCAAGACGCGTGAGACGCTGATCGAACTGCGTCGTCAGTTCAGTGCCTGTTTGTCCGGAGTGAGCAAGTTGCGCGCTTATCAGAAGGCATTGAGCTCGGCGGAAGCGCTGGTGGTGTCGACCAAGCAGAGCATTCTCGGTGGCGAACGGACCAACCTCGACGCCTTGAACGCCGAGCAGCAACTGTTTACCACCCGCCGCGATCTGGCGCAGGCGCGGTACGACTATTTGATGGCCTGGACCAAGTTGCATTACTACGCCGGGACCTTGAACGAACAGGATCTGGCGCGGGTGGATGAGGCTTTTGTGGTCGCTCAACAGCCCTCACCCTAACCCTCTCCCAGGGGGAGAGGGGACCGATTGGGGGATATTGCAGAAGTACACCGACTTGAACGAACGCTAGCGAATCCAACATTTCAGGTCGATGAATAACGCAAGACACCTCGGTCAGCTCCCTCTCACTTGGCGAGGATGTGCTTCACCGAATCCATAATCGACCCGATTCTTCAGGTCGATGTAAGACGCAAGACATCGCGGTCGGCTCCCTCTCCTGGGGGAGAGGGCTGGGGTGAGGGGAACAGGCAACACCGCAAAACAACCTGCATAAAACAATAAAAGTGAGTGGTGAACATGGACGTACGCATCAAGCCGGTTTCGGTCGGCACCCTGTTGCTTGTGATTTCTGCAACCCAGGCGCAAGCCCAATACCTCGAAAGCGGCCAACCCGGCGATCCCGCCAGTTGGCGCAGCGCTGAATTCCTCCGCGACTGGGGCCTGAGCCGCATGCAGGCCGAGCAAGCCTACGCCGCCGGCATCACCGGCCAAGGCGTGAAAATCGGCGCCCTCGACTCCGGTTTCGATGCCGCCCACCCGGAATTCGCCAGCGATCGTTATCACCCGGTGCAGGCCAGCGGCAGCTACATCGACGGTTCGCTGTTCAACGTCGATGGCACCCTCAATCCCAACAACGATTCCCACGGCACCCACGTGGTCGGCACCATGGGCGCCTCGCGCGATGGCAGCGGCATGCACGGCGTGGCGTACAACGCGCAAATCTACGTCGGCAACACCAACAAGAACGACAGTTTCCTGTTCGGCCCCAACCCCGATCCGCGCTATTTCAAAGCGGTCTATGACGCCCTGGCCGATGCCGGCGTGCGCGCGATCAACAACAGTTGGGGCAGCCAGCCGCCGGATGTCAGCTACCGCACACTGGCTGATCTGCACGCCGCTTATGCGCAGCACTGGAACAAAGGCACTTGGCTCGATGCCGCCGCCGATGTGTCCCGACGCGGTGTGATCAACGTGTTCAGCGCCGGCAACAGCGGCTACCCGAATGCCAGCGTGCGTTCGGCGTTGCCGTATTTTCAGCCGGATCTGGAAGGTCACTGGCTGGCCGTGTCGGGCCTCGATCAGAGCAATCAGCAGAAGTACAACCAGTGCGGCCTCGCCAAATACTGGTGCATCACCACGCCGGGGGCGAAGATCGACAGCACCATTCCCGGTGGCGGTTACGCGATCAAATCCGGCACCTCGATGTCGGCGCCGCATGCGACCGGTGCGCTGGCGTTGGTGATGGAACGCTATCCGTACATGAACAATCAGCAGGCCCTCGAAGTGCTGCTGACCACCGCCACGCAACTGGATGGCTCGGTCACCGATGCGCCGACTGACCGAGTCGGCTGGGGCGTGGCCAATCTGAATCGGGCGATGCGCGGGCCGGGGCAATTGCTCGGTGCGTTTGATGCCAGCCTGGGGGCAGGGCAGCGCGATGTCTGGAGCAATGACATCTCCGACAAGGCGCTGATTCAGCGTCAGGCCGAAGACCTCGCCGAGCACAATGCCTGGCAGCAAACCCTGCAAGACAAGGGCTGGCAGAATGGCGTTCCCGCAGGCGCCAGCCAACAGGATCAGACCGACTACGCGGTCGGCACTGCCCGTGATGCAGCGGTGGCGAGCCGGGTGTATCAGGGCAGCCTGATCAAATCCGGCGGCGGGCAGTTGATCCTCTCCGGTGACAACACCTATCGCGGCGCAACTACGGTCAATGGCGGTTTGCTGACGGTCAACGGTTCGCTGACTTCCGCTGTCACGGTGAACGACAGCGGCACCCTCGGCGGTTCCGGGCGGATCGGCGCGCTGACCGCCAACAGCGGCGCTCGCGTGGCGCCGGGCAACTCCATCGGTACGCTGAATGTGGCCGGTGACGTGACCTTCGCGCCCGGTTCGACTTACGCCGTTGAACTGTCACCGACCAGCAGCGACCGCATCGTCGCCGGTGGCACCGCCAATATCAGCGGCGCCACCGTCAGCCTGTCGCTGGAAAACAGCCCGACGCTGCTCAGCACCACCGAGGCGCAAAGCCTGCTCGGGCGCCAGTACGACATCCTGCAAGCGGCCGGCGGCATTCAGGGCCAGTTCGGTGCGGTGCTGCCGAATTATGTGTTTATCGGCGGCAGCCTCGACTACGCCGCCACCGGTATTCAGCTCGATATCGAACGTAACTCGACAACCTTCGCCAGCGTCGGGCAAACGCCGAATCAGCGCTCGGTGGCCGTTGCCGTTGAAGGTCTGGGCGCGGGTAACTCGGTGTTCGAAAGCCTGTTGCGTTCACCCGACGCGGCTTCGGCGCGACAAGCGTTCCAGCAGTTGAGCGGCGAGATCTACCCGGCGTTGAGTTCGATGCTGATCAATGACAGCCGCCAGTTGCGCGACGCGGTGGGCGAGCGTCTGCACGACACAACGGCTGCGCAAAGCAACGGCTGGATCAAGGCTCTCGGGGCATGGGGCACGACCGATTCGAGTCACGACACGGCGGGCTACAACACTTCGATTGGCGGATTGCTGGCCGGTGTCGATGGCGCGCTGGACGAGCAGACCCGCATCGGTCTGGTCACCGGTTACAGCGACAGTTCGCTGAGCATGGGTTCGGGCACGCATTCCTCGGCCAAGGTCGACAGCTATCACCTCGGCGCGTACGCCGGCCGTGAAATCGGCGCCTGGCGCTTGAGCACCGGCGCGGCGTACAGCTGGCATCGCGCCGATGTGAAACGCGATCTGCAATACGGCGACATCAGCGGCAAACAGAAAGCCAAGGTGGATGCAGCGACCACGCAAGTGTTCGGCGAAGCGGCTTATCGCTTGCACCTGCAACCATTGGCGCTGGAACCGTTCGCCAACCTGGCCTACGTGCATCTGGACACTGAAGGCTTGACCGAGAAGGGCGACGCGGCCGCGCTGAAAAGTTCGGGCGATCAACGTGACGCCGTGCTGAGCACCCTCGGCGTGCGGGCGATCAAGACCTTCAATCTTTCGCCTGCGCAATCACTCGACGTCAGCGGCCACCTCGGCTGGCAGCACAGCCTGAGCGACATCGACTCCGAACAGCATCTGCGCTTTGCCAGCGGCGGTACGCCGTACGCGGTGGAGAGTTCGGCGCTGGTACGCGATGCCGCGCTGGTCGGCGTGCAGGCGAGCCTCGCGTTGAGCAAAGACGTGCGCGTCAACCTTGATTACAACGGACAACTGGCCAGTCGCGAGAAAAGCCATGGCGTCGGCCTGAGCCTTAACTGGCAGTTCTAACCCACGCTGATCGTTCCCACGCTCTGCGTGGGAATGCAGCCCGTGACGCTCCGCGTCACTGGACGCAGAGCGTCCCTAGAGGCATTCCCACGCGGAGCGTGGGAACGATCATCGCCCTCAGTGGCAACGATCAGGATTTTTCGCAACATCACTAAGGAAGGTCGCTGGATGAATAACAACAATACCCCCGCGCAAACGGGTGGCCGCTTTGCCCTGAAAACCCTCACGCTCGCCGTGCTCTGTGCCATCGGTACAGCCCACGCCGTGCCCTACGTGGAGAGCGGTCGCACGGGCGATCCGTCGAGTTGGCGCAGTGCCGAGTTTCAGGCCGATTGGGGCTTGGGCGCGATCGGTGCCGATCACGCTTACGCCGCCGGTTATACCGGCAAAGGCGTGAAACTGGGGATCTTTGACCAGCCAGTGTATGCCGCGCACCCGGAGTTTTCCGGCAGCAATAAAGTCGTCACTCTGGTCACCAGCGGGATTCGCGAATACACCGACCCGTACATCCCGGTCAAAGCCGGCGATGCGTTCCGCTATGACGGTTCGCCCTCGGTCGGCTCCGACGGCAAACTCGGCGCCCACGGCACCCACGTCGGCGGTATCGCCGCCGGCAGTCGCGACGGCGGGCCGATGCACGGCGTGGCGTTCGGTGCGCAGATCATCAGCGCCGACAACGGCGACCCGGGCCCGGAGGACGGCATTGTTCGCGGCAACGACGGCGCGGTGTACAAGGCCGGTTGGGATGCACTGATCGCCAGCGGCGCGCGCATCATCAACAACAGTTGGGGCATCGGCATCACTGACCGTTTCGACCTCGGCGGCCGCGATCCGGCGTACCCGCATTTCACCGTCAACGACGCGCAGTTGCAGTTCAACGAAATCCGCACACTGCTCGGCACCAAACCCGGTGGCGCCTACGACGGCGCTATTGCCGCCGCGCGCAGCGGCATCGTCACGATCTTCGCCGCCGGTAACGACTACAACCTCAACAACCCGGACGCCATCGCCGGCCTCGGCTATTTCGTTCCAGACATCGCGCCGAACTGGATCACCGTCGCCGCGTTGCAGCAGAACCCGGACCTGGCCAGCGCCAACCCGTACATCATGAGTACGTTCTCTTCGCGCTGCGGCTACACCGCGAGTTTCTGCGTCTCGGCGCCGGGCACGAAGATCTTCAGCGCGATCATCGAAGGCACCAACGCCGACAACCTCACCACCGGCTACAAAAATTACAACGGCACCTCGATGGCCGCGCCACACGTGGCCGGTTCCATGGCGGTGCTGATGGAGCGCTTCCCGTACATGACTGGTGATCAAGTCGCCACGGTCTTGCGCACCACCGCCACCGATCTCGGCGCGCCGGGCATCGACGCTTTGTACGGCTGGGGCATGATCAACCTGCGCAAGGGCATCGACGGCCCGTCGATGTTCGTTACCGAGCAGGACATTCCGGCGGAATTCCGTATCGACGGCGCTTACGGTTCCGGCCAGTTTGTCGCGGATCTGCCGGGCATCGGCGCGATCATCGATCAGGGCAAACCGACCGAGCGCGTGTGCACCGACATCACTTGCGGCCTCGATACCTGGCGCAATGACATTTCCGGTCACGGCGGTTTGACCAAGCAAGGTATCGGCACGCTGGTGCTGACCGGCAACAACACTTACAGCGGCCCGACCTTGGTCAATCAGGGCCGCCTGGCCATCAACGGTTCGCTGCAATCGGCGGTGACGGTGAATGACGGCGGTATCCTCGGCGGCAATGGCCACATCGGCGCGCTGTCGGTGAACAGCGGCGGTACGGTCGCACCGGGTAACTCCATCGGCACCCTGAACGTGGCCGGTGACGTGACCTTTGCACCGGGTTCGACCTACGCCGTAGAGCTGTCGCCGACCAGCAGCGATCAGATCATCGCTACCGGCAAAGCCGTGATTGAAGGCGCCACGGTGAGCATGTCGCTGGAAAACAGTCCGACCCTGTTGACCACCAACGAAGTGCAAAGCCTGCTCGGCACTCAGTACAACATCCTGCAAGCGGCGGGCGGCATCGAAGGACGCTTCGGTCAGGTGTTGCCGGATTACGCCTTCCTCGGCGGCACGCTGGCGTACTCGGCCACTGGCATCCAGTTGGCAGTCGGGCGTAACGATGCCTCGTTCGCCAGCGTCGGTTTGACACCGAACCAACGCGCCGTGGGCGCTGCGGCTGAGCGTCTGGGCGCTGGCAATGCGCTGTTCGAAACCCTGTTGCTGTCGCCGAATGCGGCGTCGGCGCAGCAAGCCTTCCAACAGTTGTCCGGCGAGATCCATCCGGCCATTGGCACGATGCTGATCAACGACAGCCGTTACCTGCGTGAAGCGGTGGGCGAGCGTCTGCGTGAGCGTGACCTGTTCAATGCCGGCGCACCGACTGATGAGCGCAGCAACGCTTGGGTCAAGGTCTTGGGTTCGTGGGGCAAGAGCGATGGCGGGCATGACAATGCCGATTCCAACAGTTCCATCGGTGGCTTGCTGGCCGGTGTCGATGGCTTGATCGCTGAAGATACCCGTCTGGGTTTCGTTACCGGTTATAGCGACAGCTCGTTGAGCATGGGCAGCGGCACGCATTCGTCGGCGTCGGTCGACAGCTACCACTTGGGTGCGTACCTGGGGCATCAGATCGATGCGCTGCGTCTGACCGTCGGTGGCGCCTATAGCTGGCACCGTGTCGACGTCAAACGTGACCTGCAGTTCGGGGACGTCAGCAGTAAACAAAAAACCAAGCACGATGCCGCAACCACGCAAGTGTTCACCGAGGCCGCTTATGATCTGGGCCTGCAACCGATGAACCTGGAGCCGTTCGCCAATCTGTCTTACGTGCACCTCAATACCGAAAGCTTCACCGAGAAGGGTGATGCTGCAGCGTTGAAGGGGGGTGAGGACAACCGCGATGTGGTGCTGTCGACCCTCGGCGTGCGCGCCAAGCGTTCGTTCGCCTTGTCGGATCAGCAGCAGCTGGAGCTGGGTGCGAGCCTCGGTTGGCAGCACAACCTGAACAACGTCGATGCCGACAGCCATCTGGCCTTCGCCAATGGCAACAGCGCGTTCACTGTGCAGGGCGTGTCGATGGATCGCGATGCCGCGGTGGTCGGCGTACGCGCGGGTCTGGCGCTCAACCGCGATGTGCGGGTGAACCTGGATTACAACGGACTGATCGGTAGCAACGAGAAAGACCACGGTGTGGGTCTGACCCTCGACTGGCAGTTCTAAGGCGTGCTGGCAGCTCTGCAAAGAGCTGCCAGTCATTTGAAGGAAGAGAGAGCACAACATGGGACTGTTCGATTATAAAAATGCCGATGGCAAAGCGTTGTACAGCGACGCCATCGCACTGACGCTGTATGCCTACACGCCGACCGGCAAACCGTTGCCGGCCACCGCTTGGGCGCCGGTCACGGCGACGGCGCTGGGCTATCAGGGCAAGGTCGGGCCACAAGGCACGTTCTTTGGCGAGAAGGACGGCTTCACCAGCGCCGAAGCCGAAGTGCTCGGCAAATACGACGCTGCCGGCAAGTTGATTGGCATCGGCGTGGCCTTTCGCGGCACCGGCGGGCTGGGTTACAGCGATACTTTCGGCGACCTGAAAAACAACCTGCTGGCCGCCATCGGGCCTTCGGATTACGCGAGCAACTACGCGAAAAACGCCTTCGACAATCTGCTCAAGGCTGTCGCCGCGTTCGCCATTGCCAACGGCATCGGTGCCAAGGACGTGCTGCTCAGCGGCCACAGCCTCGGCGGGCTCGGGGTCAACAGCGTGGCCGAGCTGAGCGCGAGCAACTGGGGCGGCTTCTTCAAGGACGCCAACTACATCACCTTCGCCTCGCCAACCCAGAGCAGCACCGGCAATAACGTGCTGAACATCGGTTTCGAGAACGACCCGGTGTTCCGCGTGCTCGACGGCACCACGTTCAGCAGCGCGTCGATGGGCAAGCACGACAAGCCCCACGATTCGACCACCGACAACATCGTCAACTTCAACGACAACTACGCTTCCACCGCGCAGAACCTGGTGCCGTTCAGCATCGTCAATCCGCTGAACTGGTCGGCCCACAGCTCGTTGGGGTATGCCGATGGCTTGAATCGGGTCATCGATTCGAAGTTCTACAACCTGACGCATAAAGACTCGACGATCATCGTCTCCAATCTGGAAGAAGCGTCTCGCGGCAAGACCTGGGTTGAGGATCTCGGCCGTAGCGGCGAGCCGCACACCGGCAGCACCTTCATCATCGGCACGCAGAGCAACGACTGGCTCAAGGGCGGCGCGGGTAACGACTTCCTCGAAGGCCTGGGCGGCGATGACCGTTTCCGGGACGACGGCGGCTACAACATTCTGCTCGGCGGCCAAGGGCATAACACCTTCGAACTGCAGAAACCGCTGCAGAACTTCAGCTTCGCCAACGACGGTGACGGCACGCTGTACGTGCGCGACGCTTACGGCGGCATCAGCATGACCCGCGACATCGGCGCGCTGGTGAGCAAGGAGTCGGGGTCGTGGTGGGGCAGCAAGGAAATCACCTGGGGCGTCACCGCCAAGGGTTTGACCAACGGCAGCGAGCTGACCCAGTACAACCACTCGCTCAGCGGCGATGGCTACGGCAATGCGCTGCACGCCACGGCCGACGGCGACTGGCTATTCGGCCTCGGTGGCGATGACAAGCTGATCAGCGACAAGGGCCATGTGACCTTCGTCGGCGGCGCCGGTAACGACGTGATGACGGCAGTGGGTGGCAACAACACCTTCCTGTTCAGCGGCGCGTTTGGTTTCGATGCCATCAACGGTTATCAGGGCAGCGACAAACTGGTGTTCATGGGCGTCGAAGGCGCGGGGCAGGGCTACGACTACAAGCAACACGCGTCGCAGACCGGCAGCGATACCGTGCTGAAGATTGGCGACTATGCCGTGACCCTGATCGGGGTGGGAGTGGCTAACCTGTCGGACTCCAGTTTCATGTTCGCGTAGATCCAATGTGGGAGCGAGCCTGCTCGCGAATACGTAGTGTCAGTTGAAGTCTTCGTACCTGACACCCCGCCTTCGCGAGCAGGCTCGCTCCCACAGTAAAAACAGCAGTAAGTAGTACTGAAATGCTCCGGGGCGTCCCCGTGGGGCGCCCTGGCTGTGAGCTATCTCTAACAATTCCAACAAGAGAGAGGCAATAGCAATGGGTGTGTATGACTACAAGAACTTCGGCACAGCCGATTCCAAGGCGTTGTTCAGCGATGCCATGGCGATCACGCTGTATTCCTACCACAACCTCGATAACGGCTTTGCCGCCGGTTATCAGCACAACGGTTTCGGCCTCGGCCTGCCCGCCACGCTGGTCACGGCGCTGCTCGGCGGCACCGATTCACAAGGGGTTATTCCCGGCATTCCGTGGAACCCCGACTCGGAAAAACTCGCCCTCGACGCCGTGAAACAGGCCGGCTGGACGCCGATCACCGCCTCGCAACTGGGCTACGACGGCAAGACCGACGCGCGGGGAACCTTCTTCGGCGAGAAGGCCGGTTACACCACCGCGCAAGTGGAAATTCTCGGCAAGTACGACGCCCTGGGCCATCTCACCGAACTCGGCATTGCCTTTCGCGGCACCAGCGGCCCACGGGAAAACCTGATCCTCGACTCCATTGGCGACGTGATCAACGACCTGCTCGCCGCCTTCGGCCCCAAGGATTACGCCAAGAACTACGTCGGCGAAGCCTTCGGCAATCTGCTCAATGATGTGGTGGCGTTTGCCAAGGCCAACGGTCTCAGCGGCAAGGACGTACTGGTCAGTGGCCACAGCCTCGGCGGCCTGGCGGTCAACAGCATGGCCGATTTGAGCGGCGGCAAGTGGGGCGGTTTCTTCGCCGATTCCAACTACATCGCCTACGCCTCGCCAACCCAGAGCAGCACCGACAAAGTGCTCAACGTCGGCTACGAAAACGACCCGGTGTTCCGCGCCCTCGACGGTTCGACCTTCACCGGCGCCTCCGTCGGCGTGCACGATGCGCCCAAAGAGTCTGCCACCGACAACATCGTCAGTTTCAACGATCATTACGCCTCGACCGCGTGGAATCTGCTGCCGTACTCGATCCTCAACATTCCCACCTGGATCTCGCACTTGCCGACTGCGTATGGCGACGGCATGAACCGGGTGATCGACTCAAAATTCTACGACCTCACCAGCCGCGACTCGACGATCATTGTCGCCAACCTCTCGGACCCGGCGCGGGCCAACACCTGGGTGCAGGACCTCAACCGCAACGCCGAAACCCACAAGGGCAGCACGTTCATCATCGGCAGCGACGCCAATGACCTGATCCAGGGCGGTAGCGGCAACGATTATCTGGAAGGTCGCGCCGGCAACGACACCTTCCGCGACAGCGGTGGCTACAACGTCATCCTTGGCGGGCAGGGCAGCAACACCCTCGACCTGCAAAGCGCGGTGAAGAACTTCGACTTCGCCAATGACGGCGCCGGCAATCTCTACGTGCGCGACGCCAACGGCGGGATCAGCATCACCCGCGACATCGGCAGCATTGTCACCAAAGAACCGGGGTTTCTCTGGGGCTTGTTCAAGGACGATGTGACCCACAGCGTCACGGCCAGCGGCTTGAAGGTCGGCAACAATGTCACTGCGTACGAATCCAGCGTCAAAGGCACCGGCGGCGCTGATACGTTGAAGGCGCATGCGGGTGGCGACTGGTTGTTCGGGCTGGACGGTAACGATCACCTGATCGGTGGCGCGGGCAACGACGTGTTTGTTGGCGGCGCCGGCAACGACCTGATGGAGTCGGGAGGCGGGGCGGATACGTTCCTGTTCAACGGGGCGTTCGGGCAGGACCGGGTGGTCGGTTACACGTCCAACGACAAACTGGTGTTTCTCGGTGTCCAGGGTGTGTTGCCGGCGGAGGACTTCCGTGCCCATGCCGCCACCGTTGGGCAGGACACGGTGCTGACGTTTGGCAATGATTCAGTGACGTTGGTCGGGGTGTCGCTGAATAGCCTGAGTGCTGAGGGTGTTGTGATCGCCTGAGGTTGATGGGGCGCCGGTAAGGGCCCTTTCGCGAGCAAGCTCGCTCCCACACTGGATCTGTGTCGTTTACAAATCCCCTGTGGGAGCGAGCCTGCTCGCGAATAACGATAACGCGGTTTAAAAGTGACTCGACAGCCATTCTCTGACTCAAACCCCTGCGAAAACAGGAAATGCGGCCTAAAGCCAGCACGTGCACACACGTTCTATAGCTAGCCGCCATTGAGTACAGGAGATTCAAACGTGAAAGGTTTCAAGGGGTATGTCGGGTTCGTTGCACTGGCGCTGTGTTCGGCCAATGTCTGGGCCGATCTGCCTCAAAGTTCGATTCTGAGCCGTTACGGCATCACCACCGACCAACTGCCGAGTCCGCCGAAAACCGAGGCGGTCGAGCCGGTTGAAGAGAAGAGCCGCTTTCAGATTCAGCCCGAACAACCGTTCGTGACCCTGCGCCTGGGTGACGGCAAGCAGCCGCAGACCACCGGCAATCTGAGCATCGATCGCATGGCGCAGCAGGATCTGGAACGCTGCCGGCGTTTGCAGGGAGAAGTGGTCAAGCGGGGCGGCACGTACATGCCTTGTGACGGCAGCATTCCCGGTATGCCGACCTTTGAATAACACTCAATGATCGTTCCCACGCGCAGCAAAGGAATGCCTCAACGGACGCTCCGCGTTCGGCTTTGAAGGGACGCGGAGCGTCCCGGGCTGCATTCCCACGCGGAGCGTGGGAACGATCGACGCGGAGCGTGGGAACGAGCGAAACCTAGTCTTCTTCGCGCACCGTGGCGACTTCATCGGCGCGGACCTTCACCTTGGCCCCGGAAATATCCTCGAACTCATAGAAGCCGTCCTTGGTTTTGGTTTTCGGCATGTCCTTGGTCAGATACTGGGTGCCGTTCTGCAGAGTGACTACCGTCGGCGTCGAGCAACCGGCCAGTGCCAGCGCGGCGACGATGGCGAAAGGGATGCCCAGTGACTTGATTTTCATACCCACTTCTAAATCCTCATTCGATGTGATGCCGAGCATTGTCGGCCTTCTAACGCGGTTGGTGCTATCTCCGTGAGAAAAGTTCGATAGCCCGGCGAAAAAATGCCATTGATCATTTTCCGTTTGCACCGGGCGGGGCACAACTGTTATCTGTACGCATAACCAGTGCTCGCTCGCCATGGCCCCAGAATTCCCGTGACTGCCAATCCCCTCGACGATCCGTTCTATTACCTTAACAACTTCCTGCAAGTGCTTGATTGGCTTGAACTTCGCTATGTCGATGTGATGAGCGAAACGGAACACGCGTTCATTCGCGACTTCAAGGCCTTGCCCCGTGCTTCGCAAGGTTTGCTGGTGCGGATGGTGATGCGCAAGGGTGTGCATTTTCGGGCCGGCAAACTCAATTACGTTGAAATCGGTGACATCGCCGCGGCCGCGCAGCCCTTGCTGGAGCGTGGCTGGATCGACGAACACGCGCCGCTGGCCCTCGCCGAGTTGTTCGACGTGCTGCTCAAAGCCGAGATCCTGCAAGCGTTTGCAGCCTTCATCGAGCAGCCCAAGGGCCGCAAGGACGATTGGCTTGCGGTACTCGCCGAGCAGTTTGCAGACACTCGCAGCCTGCGCGATTGGGCGCCGCAGCTCGATGATCGTTTGTTCAGCCTGACCCTCATGGACCTGTGCGACCGCTTGCGTCTGATGTTCTTTGGCAACCTGTATCAGGACTGGTCGGAATTCGTCCTCGCCGACCTGGGCATCTTCACCTATGAAAAAGTCGAGTTCTGCGCCGACTCGCGAGGCCTGCGCAGCCGTGAAGACGTCGACGCCTGTCTGTTCCTGCACCACTGCCAAATGCGTTTCGAGGCCGGCGAGCCGCTGCAAACCATTGTCGAGCAGGTGAGTGCGTTGCACTTCGACAATCCGTGGCTGCAACGCCGGCGCGGCAAGGTGTTGTTCCAGATCGGCCAGTATTGCGAGCGCATCAGCGAATTTGCCCTGGCCCTGAGCATTTACCGCGACTGCGCCTATCCCGGCGCGCGTTTGCGCATGATTCGCGTGCTGGAACGCAGTGGCGAATACCCGTTGGCGTTGGAACTCGCCACGCTGGCAGAACAGGCGCCGGAGAGCGCCGCCGAG
Organism: Pseudomonas sp. P108; assembly: GCF_032613195.1. Classification (NCBI taxonomy): domain Bacteria; kingdom Pseudomonadati; phylum Pseudomonadota; class Gammaproteobacteria; order Pseudomonadales; family Pseudomonadaceae; genus Pseudomonas; species Pseudomonas sp. P108. The sequence continues at coordinate 3,203,832 of NZ_CP126691.1, forward strand.
CAGCAAGGCCTGCAACGGATATTGCCAAGGGTGCGGCGCAAGCTCGGCGGCCCGCCGCTCAAACGCGCGACGGCCAGGCCGGTCGAGCGTCTGGACCTGCAATTGCCGCGTAGCGATCCGGCGTTGTCCGTGGAGTATTACGTGCAGGCCCATCTGCACGATGACGATGGCCCCGTGCATTACGTGGAAAACAGCCTGATCAACTCGCTGTTCGGCCTGTTGTGCTGGCCGGCGATTTTCGCGCCATTGCCCGGGGCGTTCTTTCACCCGTTCCAGCGTGGCCCGGTGGACCTGCTCAACGAAGACTTCCAGCAACGCCGCGCCGAGCTGTTTCAGGCGTGCCTGCGCGAACTCGATGACGGTCGCTATGCGGCGACCATTCGCCAGCGCTTCATTGACAAGTGGGGTATCCAGTCGCCATTCGTGTTCTGGGGCGCATTGAATGAAACGTTGCTGGAGCAAGCACTGGCCTGTTTGCCTGCCGAACACCTCAAGCACTGGTTCAGCCGCTTGCTGCTCGACATCAAGGCCAACCGCGCCGGCATGCCCGACCTGATCCAGTTCTGGCCGCAGCACAAAACCTACCGAATGATCGAGGTCAAAGGCCCCGGCGATCGCCTGCAGGACAACCAATTGCGCTGGCTGGAGTTCTGCCATCAACATCAGATGCCCGTGGCGGTGTGTTACGTGCAATGGGCGGAGCAGAGCGCTTGAGCTACAACATTGCCGTGCGCGCACTGTGTGAGTTCACCGCCAAGACCGGCGACCTCGATCTGCGCTTCACCCCATCACCCACGGCGCTGGAAGGCATCGCCGGCCACCGCACCGTGGCCTCGCGACGCAGCGAAAAATACCAAAGCGAAGTGGCGCTCGAAGGCGAGTTCCGGCAATTGAAGGTCAAGGGCAGGGCAGACGGTTATGACCCGGCGCAAACCTGCCTGGAAGAAGTCAAAACCTACCGTGGCGACCTGAGCAAACAACCGGCCAATCACCGCCAGTTGCACTGGGCGCAGGCGAAGATCTACGGCTGGTTGATGTGCTGCAAACTGGAACTGGAACAGATCAATCTGGCGCTGGTGTATTTCGATATCGTCAGCGAGAAAGAGACGTGTCTGGTCGAGGCCTTCAGCGCCGATAGCCTCAAGGCCTTTTTCGAACAGCAATGCACGCTCTTCCTGCAATGGGCCGAACAGGAAATGGCCCATCGTGAGGCGCGTAATCTGGCTGCGCAACAACTGGCGTTTCCCCATGCGGATTTTCGTCCCGGTCAGCGGCATCTGGCCGAGTCGGTGTTCAAAGCCGTCAGCACCGGCCGTTGCCTGATGGCCCAGGCGCCGACCGGCATCGGCAAAACCCTCGGCACGCTGTTCCCGATGCTCAAGGCCCTGGCGCCGCAGCAACTGGACAAGGTGTTCTTCCTCACTGCCAAGACACCGGGGCGCAAACTGGCGCTGGATGCCAGTCAGGTGTTGTTCGATCAGTCGCCAGCCTTGCCCTTGCGGGTGCTGGAAATGGTCGCCCGGGACAAGGCCTGCGAACACCCGGACAAAGCCTGCCACGGCGAATCCTGCCCGTTGGCCCAAGGCTTTTATGATCGCTTGCCCGCCGCCCGGGAAGCGGCCAGCCGAATCCGCCTGCTCGATCAAGCGGCCCTGCGCGAGGTCGCCGCGCAACACGCGGTGTGCCCGTATTACCTCAGTCAGGAAATGGCCCGTTGGGTGGACGTGGTGATTGCCGACTACAACTATTACTTCGATTTCAGCGCGATGTTGTTCGGCCTCGCGCAACTCAATCAATGGAAAGTCGCGGTGCTGGCGGACGAGGCGCATAACCTCGTCGAGCGGGGTCGGCAGATGTACAGCGCCAGTCTCGATCAGTTCACGTTGGGCAGCGTGCGCAAAACCGCGCCGGTGGCGCTGAAGAACTCCCTGCAACGGATCAACCGCGAATGGAATGCCCTGCATGCGCCGAAACTGGCGGCCTATCAGGCGTACGACAAGGCTCCGGAAAAACTCCTGCAGGCGATTTCGCTGTGTTGCGCGGCCATCGGCGATTACCTCAATGATCATCCGCAGGGCCTCGACAGCGCCTTGCAGAACTTCTACTTCGACCTGCTGCAATTCGCCCGGGTGGCGGAGTTGTACGACGAACATTACCTGTTCGATATCAGCACGCGTGACCTCGAGCGTAAAAAGCCGCTGTCGCAATTGTGCCTGCGCAACGTGGTGCCGGCGGCGTTCATCGGCCCGCGCCTGAAAGCGGCGCGCAGCAGCGTGCTGTTCTCCGCGACCCTCAGCCCGCGCCACTACTACGCTGACTTGCTCGGTACGCCCGACGACACAGTCTGGATCGACGTCGAATCGCCATTTTGCGCCGAACAATTGCAGGTGCAGATCGTCAGCCGCATCTCGACACGCTTCAATCATCGTCAGGCTTCGCTGGAGCCGATCGTCGAATTGATTGCGCGGCAGTTCAGCGAGCGTCCGGGCAACTATCTGGCGTTTTTCAGCAGCTTCGATTACCTGCAACAAGTGGCGTCGTTACTCGCCGAGCGCCATCCGCACATCACCCTCTGGCAGCAATCGCGGGGGATGCTCGAAGGCGCACGGCAGGCTTTCCTCGATCAGTTCACCGCCCACAGCCAGGGCATCGGCTTTGCCGTGTTGGGCGGTGCCTTCGGCGAAGGCATCGATTTGCCCGGTGCGCGGTTGATCGGCGCGTTCATTGCCACACTGGGGCTGGCGCAGTTCAATCCGGTCAACGAACAACTCAAACACCGCATGGCCGCGATCTTCGGCGCCGGTTATGACTACACCTACCTGTACCCCGGCGTGCAGAAAGTCGTGCAAGCCGCCGGGCGAGTCATCCGGACCCGCGAGGATCGCGGCGTGGTGATGCTGATTGACGACCGCTTTGCCGAGAGCCGGATCAAACAGCTGCTGCCGCGCTGGTGGGCAATCAATCATGAGACGGCCGCTTCCCAATTCGCCGGATTGACGCATACTCCCGATCATGACAATGGCTGGTGAGTGTGATGAGCGAGAAAAACAAGACCGCGGCGATCGAAGAGATGCGTTTTCGTCTGCTGATCGATGCGGTGGTCGACTATGCGATCTACATGATCGATCCCGACGGCATCATCACCAGCTGGAACTCCGGCGCCAAGCGCTTCAAGGGCTACGAAGAAGCGGAAATCCTCGGCGAACATTTCTCACGTTTCTATACCGCTGACGACCGCGCCGCCGGTCTGCCGCAACGGGCGCTCGATACGGCGATTCGTGAAGGGCGCTTCGAAGGCGAGGGCTGGCGGGTGCGCAAGGACGGCACCAACTTCTGGTCGCATGTGGTGATCGACCCGATCATTGATCCCAGCGGCAAACTGCTCGGTTTCGCCAAGATCACCCGCGACCTGACCGACCGCAAAATGGCCGAGGAAACCCTCAAGCAAAGCGAACAGCAGTTCCGCTTGCTGGTGCAGGGCGTCACCGACTATGCGATCTACATGCTCAGCCCCGAAGGCCGGGTCAGCAACTGGAACCAGGGCGCCCAGCGGATCAAAGGCTATCTGCCGGAAGAAATCATCGGCCAGCACTTTTCGATCTTCTATACCCCCGAAGACCGCGAACTCGGCGAGCCGCAACGGGCGCTGGAAATCGCCACCCTCGAGGGCCGCTTTGAAAACAAGAGCTGGCGCATGCGCAAGGACGGCACGCGGTTTCTCGCTCATGTGGTGGTCGATGCGATCCGTGGTGACACCGGCACATTGCTCGGGTTTGCCAAGATTACCCGCGACATCACCGAAGCCCATCAGGCGCAGCAGGCTTTGGAGAAAACCCGGGAAGCGCTGTTCCAGGCGCAGAAGATGCAGGCTATCGGTCAGCTCAGCGGCGGTATCGCCCATGACTTCAATAATCTGCTGACGGTGATTCTCGGCAATCTGGAAATCGTGCAAAAACGCATGGGTGACGATGCGAAAATCAGCCGGTTGCTGGAAAACGCCACTCAGGGCGCATTGCGCGGCGTGTCGCTGACCCAGCGCATGCTGGCGTTCGCCCGTCGCCAGGAACTTAAGACCGAGTCGGTCGATATCCCGCAACTGGTGCAGGGCATTACCGGTTTGTTGCGCAGTTCCCTGGGGCCGGGCATCCGCGTCGAAACACAGTTTCCCGAGGATCTGGAGCCGGTGCTGGCGGACAGCAACCAACTGGAACTGGCTTTGCTCAACCTGGCGACCAATGCCCGCGACGCCATGCCCGATGGCGGCACGGTGATCATCAGCGCTGAACCTCAAGTGGTGCTCGAACTCGGTCACGCGGATTTGCCAGCAGGACGTTATGTCTGTCTCAGCCTGATCGACAGCGGGGAGGGCATGGACGCGCAAACGCTGGCCTCGGCCAGAGACCCGTTTTTCACCACCAAAGGTTTGGGCAAAGGCACCGGGCTTGGGCTGTCGATGGTTCACGGCTACATGGAACAACTCGGTGGCCGCTTTGTCCTCAACAGCAAAAAAGCCCACGGCACTACGGCTGAACTGTGGATCCCGGTCGCTGCCGAGGGTGTGGTCAGCAAACCGCTGTATCCGCCAGCCGAACCGATTACGGTGCCGAGGCTCAGCGTACTGGTGGTGGATGACGATTCGCTGGTGTTGACCAGCACCAGCCTGTTGCTGGAAGACCTCGGGCATCGGGTGGTCAGTGCGACGTCTGGTGCGCAGGCGCTAGCGCTGTTCGATCAGGGCGAGGTGATTGACATGATGATCACGGACATGGCCATGCCGCAGATGAGCGGCGCGCAGCTGGCCCACGCAGTGCGGCTGCTTAAACCGGATCTGCCGATCATCCTGGCCACCGGTTATGCCGAACGTCTGGAAGGTTTCGCGGCACAACTGCCACGCTTGCCCAAGCCGTTCACGCAAATGAATCTGGTGGCGATCATCGCCCAGTCGATGAAGGGAGGCGGCGGTCAATCGTTCTGAACTTGCGCGCCAGTGGGGACTTCTAAATGTTTTCCCCACCCCGGAGCGTGCATCTTTTGCCTCGCATATTGACCCAGCCCACCGCTGAAGAAAGCCTGACCGAACATGACGCCAAGATGTTTGGCTCACCCAAGGAGCGGCTGGATTTTTATCGTCGGGAGATCCAGTACGAAACCAGCATTCTTGCCAACCGCACCGATGCCTATCTGGCGGCGCAGTCGTTTCTGGTGATTGCTTTCGCCTCGTGCATGGCCAACCTCAATCCGGAGTGGGGCAAGCTGTTCACGCTGGTGGTGCCACCGTTTCTGGCGCTGCTCGGGTTGCTCAGTTCACTGAACGCCTGGCCGGGGATTCGTGCGGCGTACGACATCATCGATCATTGGCATTTCAAGCAGAGCCACTTGCTCCACAGCGAGCCGCTGATGGGCCTGGCGTATGACGAATCGCCGTTGTTCAGTGAGATGGAGTCGAGCCACAAGGGGTATCGCAAGTCGCTGCTGTTTTCGGTGCGCACGCCGTGGATCTTTGCGACGTTTTGGGTGTTGCTGGGGAGTTATGCGGTGTTTATTCAGGTGACCAATCCCGGGGGGTGATTGGTCTTCACGTAAAAGCCCGGCTTATATCGCCGGGCTTTTTCATTCGCTTGGATTTTGTGTTGCCATGCAGATCGATCCCCCTCACCCCAGCCCTCTCCCCCAAGGGGGGCGAGGGGGAAGGGAGCAGATTGTTGTGCTGTTCAACATCTGAGTTCGGCTCGGTATCTCAGGTCAATGTCTGAGTTCAACCCGGTATCTCAGGTCGGCGTAACTCGACCATTCACCTCGGTCAGTCCCCTCTCCCTGTGGGAGAGGGCTAGGGTGATGGGCTGTCAGGGTTCACTCGGAAGGGAGCCGATCTTTGATGTAGTCAAAACCTGAGTCCGACTCGGTATCTCAGGTCGGCTTACCTCGACCATTCACCTCGGTAAGTTCCCTCTCCCTCTGGGAGAGGGCTAGGGTGAGGGGCTGTTCTGGCTCACTCCACGGTCTCAAGCTCTCGACGCAACGCCACCGAGTTCTGCGACGACATCGGGATCGGCGGGAAGTCTTCGTTCAACACACACAAATGATCGATAGCATCTTCAAACATCGAGTCGGCTTTCTTGCGCAGCGCCCGGTAGTGCTCAAACTGTTCAATGTCCATATCAGCCACGTCAAGCAGCGCATTGGCCGCTCGATTAAGCGTATGGGCGTTATCGAACAATTGACGATTGCGTTCCAGAGCCAGTGCTCTGCAAGCCTTGATTTGCGCCGGAGTCGAGCATTCTTTCATGACGGTAACCTTATTCTTCAAGGATTCCTTTAACAGGCTTAAACGCCGCAGTGGAACCGAACCTGCCGGGCCCCGCTGGACACATCCGGCGAGGGGTTATGCTTGTGACTGTCGGCGTTTGCCGAGGGATCCATTTTTTTAAAGAAAAAAATTCGATCAATCCTCTGAATAAATCCAAGAAACAAAAATCAGTTTTTTTGTTTTTTACGCTGTTGATAGCGAGCCAGGATCGGTTGCGTGCTGATGCCGTGAAGCAAAATGCTCAGCGCCACCACCGACAAGGTCAGGTCAGTGCATACGCTGGCCACGCTATCGGTCAGCCCATGATTCAAGGCATAAAACAGATAGAACAGGCTGCCGATCCCACGAATGCCGAACCAGCCGATCAACAGCCGTTGCCGTCCCTCCATCAGTGCACCCCAAGGCATCAGTGCAACGCAGATCGGGCGGATCAGGCAGAACAACACGCCGCCCACCAGCAATGCCCGCCAGTCCCAGTGAGCCACCAGCACCACGCCGAGCAGGGTCACCAGAAACACTTCCATGGCGCGCTCGACCAGACTGCCGAACGACAACATATCGCCCATCATTATTCCTGCAGCCACCTGACTGCTTTCCAGCCGCTCGGTATCGCCGTGCACCGCGTGCTGCGGTTCGACGTTCTGATGGCCGACCACCGGTTGCACCAGATGCTCGGCAGGCGTTTGGCTGGCGCCGGTGGATTTCACTTCAACCTGACGCAGGCCCAGCCCGGCGGCGAATACCGACAGGAAGCCGTAACCGCCGATGGCTTCGGCAACGACATAGGCCAGGGCAATCAACGACAACGCCAGATAATCATTGGGGCTGAGCGTGCTGTCGTCATTGTGGATTCGCAACGAAAGGGTCACGCGACCGATACCTCGGCCCATCCAGTAACCGGTAAGCAATCCGGCAGGCACTGCCCACAATACGTTGCGCAACACCCAGCCTTGCCATTCGGCAGCACTGCCGTCGCCGTGCATCAACAACAGACCGAGAATCACAAACGGAAAGGCAATCCCATCGTTCAACCCTGCCTCACCAGAGAGCCCGAAACGCACGCTGTCGACATCCCGCGCATCGTTGACCTGCACCAGCGCCGCCAGCACCGGGTCGGTCGGTGCCAGAATTGCGCCGATCAACAGTGACGGCCCCCAAGGCAAGTGCAACGCAAAGTGCAACAGCAGACAAACCCCGGCGATGGTCAGCACCATCACCGGTCCGGCGAGGCCAAAAGCGATTCGCCAACGCTTGTCGCGCAGGGGCAAACGTAATTTCAAACCGCAGACGAACAGGGAAAACAGCACCGCGACTTCCGTCAGGTGCTCCATCCACAGCGAGGCGTTTTCCAGTGACAGTTTCAGCAGATCAAGGCCGCTGGGGCCGATGCCGATCCCCAGCAACAAACACACAGCCGACGTCGTCACCGGCATCCAGCGCAAGTACGACGAGGTCAGTGCCAAGGTCAACAGCACGGCGCCGAGCACCGCCACCCACACGATAAAACTCATGATCTGCCGCCCTCAAGTGGTCGATGTGACGGCAATCGCACCGTGTTCAATGGGCCTTCAGTTTTACTGTAGGCGTTGGCGAAGGGGGCATCACAGCATCGGCTTACCACCGGTCACGCCATAACGCTGGCCGGTGATGTAACTGGCTTCGTCCGAGGCCAGCAGCACGTAGATCGGCGCCACTTCCACCGGTTGCCCGGGGCGGCCGAGCGGGGTGTTGCCACCGAAGTTCTGCACTTCTTCATCGGGCATGGTCGAGACGATCAGCGGCGTCCAGATCGGCCCAGGTGCCACGCAATTCACGCGGATTTCCTTGGGCCCGAGCATCTGCGCCAGGCCGCCGGTGAAGTTGGCGATCGCGCCTTTGGTGGTGGCGTAGGCGAGCAGGGTGGGTTTGGGCATGTCCGAGTTGACCGAGCTAGTGTTGATGATCGACGAGCCGGCGCGCATGTGTTTGATCGCCGCCTGACACAGGCGGAAGATTGCGGTGATGTTGACGTCGAAGGTCATCACCCATTCTTCGTCAGGGATTTCCTCAAAGTTTTCGTGAGTCATCTGGAACGCGGCGTTGTTGACCAGCACGTCGATGCGGCCAAAGCGTTCGACGGTCTTGTCGACCAAGGCCTGACACTGGGCCTTTTGCGCGATATCGCCCGGCAACAACAGACACTGACGCCCGGCCTGTTCAACCCAGCGCGCGGTTTCCTTGGCGTCCTCGTGCTCATTCAGATAGGCGATCGCAACGTCGGCGCCTTCACGGGCGAAAGCAATGGCCACGGCGCGGCCGATACCGCTGTCGGCGCCGGTGATCAGGGCGATCTTGCCGGCCAGGCGCCCGGAACCGACATAACTTTGCTCGCCGCAATCGGGATAGGGCTCCATTTTGCGTTGCGAACCGGGAACGGCTTGGGCTTGTGCGGGGAAGGGTGGTTTTGGATAGTCGGTCATCGCGGGTCTCCGAGGTCTCATGGCTGGTATGGGCGGTTGACCCGGGGTGTTTGCCGTGAGTTCGATCGGATTTACGCCGAAGATTTTGCGTGAACACACATCCCCTGTAGGAGTGAGCCTGCTCGCGATAGCGATATTTCAGTCAACATTGATGTTGAATGTCAGGACGCTATCGCGAGCAGGCTCACTCCTACAGGGGGATGTGGTGATTTCAGGTGTTGCGTTGTGTCAGGGCGCGCTCCATGCGGGCGATACCTTCTTCGAGCAACGAACGCGGGCAGCCGAAGTTCAGACGTACGAACTGCTGGTGTTGATCGCCGAAGTCCAGACCGGCGCTGAGGCCCACCTTGCCCTGCTCGAGGAAGAACTGCTGCGGGTTGTCCAGATCCAGCGCCGAGCAATCCAGCCAGGCCAGATATGTGCCCTGCGGCACGTTGATGGTCACGCCCGGCAAGCGGCTGCGTACTGCTTCAACCAGCCAGTCGCGGTTGGCCTGCAGATAGGTTTTCAGCTCGGCCAGCCACGGCGCGCCTTCGCTGTAGGCGACGCGGGTGGCTTCCATGCCCAGCGGGTTGACGCTGTCGACCATGCCGCAGCGGGCGTGGTTGACGCGCTCACGCAGGGCCGCATCTTGAATGATCATGAACGAGGTTTTCAGGCCGGCGATGTTGTAGGCCTTGCTCGCCGACATCAGGGTGATCGTGCGCCTGGCAATCTCCGGGCTCAGGGAGGCGGTCGGAATGTGCACGCGACCGTCGTAGCACAGCTCGGCGTGGATTTCGTCGGAGATGATCCATGCGTCCTGCGCCGCACAGATATCCGCCACCGCTTGCAGCTCTTCACGGCCAAAAACCTTGCCGATCGGGTTGTGCGGGTTGCTCAACAGCAGCGCGCCGCCACCGTTCAGCGATTCACGCAACACATCCAGCGGCGTCAGGTAAGTACCGTCGGCCTGCGCAATGAACTCCAGCTCGACCTTGTTCAAACCCCAGTGGCCCGGCGCGTGGCGCAGTGGCGGATAGTTCGGCACTTGCACCACGACGTTCTGTTGCGGCTGCACCAGCGCTTTCAAAGCCATGTTGAAACCGGACTCGACGCCTGGCAGAAAGATCAGCTCTTGCGGTTTGACCTTCCAGGCGAACTTGTTCCACAGGTCGGCGACGATGGCTTCACGCAGGTTGTCCTGCGCCACGCTGTAGCCCACCAGTGGATGCAGCAGGCGTTGTTGCAGCGCCTCGATGATCACCGGTGGCGCGGCGAAATCCATATCAGCGACCCACATCGGCAACACATCGGCCGGGTAGCGGCTCCACTTGGTGCTGCCGGTGTTGTGGCGGTCGAATAGCTGATCAAAATCGAAAGTCATGCGCGGTCTCGTGAAGGCGGGATTGGTCCTGCGGGCATGATAAGCCCATGGCCGTGCAGGAGCACACAAAACCTGTGGGAGCGAGCCTGCTCGCGAAAGCGGTCTGTCAGTCAATAGTTGTCTCAACTGACAGGGCCTCTTCGCGAGCAGGCTCGCTCCCACAGGTTTTCCAGTGCATGACCGATTGTCGCCGACGGTCGGTTTTCACACAGATCGTGTGGTCATTGTCTACAGTGAAAAGGTCGGCATTCGTTTGCCGCAACCGTGATTGTCCAGATAAAACCCGGCTCAAGTACCGGGTTCCACCTGATCAGGAGTGCACGATGGATCTCAGCCGTCGTCAGTTCTTCAAGGTCGCCGGTATCGGCCTTGCAGGCTCGAGCCTGGGCGCGTTGGGCATGGCCCCGACGCAAGCCTTCGCCGAGCAGGTGCGCCACTTCAAGCTTGCCCACACCCATGAAACCCGCAACACCTGCCCGTATTGCTCGGTCGGCTGCGGTTTGATCATGTACAGCCAGGGCGATGGAGCGAAGAACGTAGCGCAGAGCATCATTCACATCGAGGGCGACGCCGACCACCCGGTCAACCGCGGCACCCTCTGCCCGAAAGGCGCAGGCCTTCTCGACTTCATTCACAGCCCCGGCCGTTTGCTCTACCCGCAAACCCGTAAGCCGGGCAGCAGTGAATGGACGCGAATCGGTTGGGACGAAGCGCTCGACCGCATCGCCGACCTGATGAAAACCGACCGGGACGCCAACTTCATTGAGAAAAATGCCAACGGGCAAACGGTGAATCGCTGGCTGACCACCGGGTTCCTCGCCGCGTCGGCAGCGTCCAACGAAGCCGGTTACATCACCCAGAAGGTGATTCGCAGTCTCGGCATGCTGGGGTTCGATAACCAGGCGCGTGTCTGACACGGCCCGACGGTGGCAAGTCTTGCCCCGACGTACGGCCGTGGTGCCATGACCAATACCTGGACCGATATCGCCAACGCGAATCTGATCCTGGTGATGGGTGGCAACGCAGCAGAAGCGCATCCGTGCGGCTTCAAATGGGTGACCGAGGCCAAGGCGCACAACGCTGCGCGGCTGATCGTGGTTGATCCGCGTTTTACCCGGACCGCGTCCGTGGCCGACTACTACGCGCCGATCCGCACCGGCACCGACATCGCCTTCATGGGCGGGCTGATCAATTACCTGCTGACCGAGGACAAGATCCAGCACGAATACGTGCGCAACTACACCGACGTGTCGTTCATCGTCAAAGCAGGCTATGGCTTCGAAGACGGCATCTTCAGCGGTTACGACGTCGCCAAACGCAGCTACACCGACAAATCCGGCTGGGGTTACGAGTTGGGCGAGGACGGCTTCGTCAGAGTCGACCCGACCCTGCAAGACCCGCGCTGCGTCTATCAATTGATGAAGCAGCATTACAGTCGCTACAACATCGACCTCGCCAGCCAGATCTGCGGCATGCCAGTCGATGCCATGCAGAAAATCTGGGAAGAGATCGCCACCTGCTCGATCCCGGGCAAGACCATGACGATTCTCTACGCCCTCGGCTGGACCCAGCACTCGATCGGCGCGCAGATCATTCGCAGCGCGGCAATGGTGCAACTGTTGTTGGGCAACGTCGGCATGCCCGGTGGCGGTGTCAACGCCTTGCGCGGTCACTCGAATATTCAGGGCCTGACCGACCTTGGCTTGCTCTCCAATGCACTGCCGGGCTATCTGACCTTGGGCCAGGACAGCGAGCAGGACTACAACGCCTTCATCCACAAGCGCACGCAAGTCCCGTTGCGTCCGGGGCAACTGTCCTACTGGCAGAACTACAGCAAATTCCACGTCAGCCTGATGAAGTCGTGGTACGGCGCCAACGCTACCGTCGAGAACAATTGGTGCTACGACCATTTGCCGAAACTCGACATCCCCAACTACGACGTCCTGAAGATGTTCGACCTGATGAGCCAGGGCAAGGTCAACGGCTACTTCTGCCAAGGCTTCAACCCGATCGCTGCGCTGCCGGACAAAAACCGGGTGATGGGCGCACTGGCCAAGCTGAAATGGCTGGTGGTGATGGACCCGCTGGCCACCGAGACCTCGGAGTTCTGGCACAACGTCGGGCCGTACAACGATGTGAAAACCGACGAAATCCAGACCGAAGTCATTCGCCTGCCGACCACTTGTTTTGCCGAAGAGGACGGCTCGCTGGTCAACAGCAGCCGCTGGCTGCAGTGGCACTGGAAAGGCGCCGACGGCCCGGGCGAAGCGCAAACCGACATTCGCATCATGAGCGAATTGTTCCTGCGCCTGCGCAAGCGCTATCAGGCCGAGGGCGGCAAATTCCCTGATCCGCTGCTGAAACTGACGTGGCCGTACAAGATCGCCGACGAGCCTTCGCCAGAGGAATTGGCCAAGGAAATCAACGGCAGCGCTGTCGCTGATTTCACTGACGCCACGGGTGTGACGGTCAAAGCCGGCTCGCAACTGGCCGGGTTCGGCTTGCTCAAGGACGACGGCAGCACCGCGTCCGGCTGCTGGATTTTCGCCGGCAGCTGGACCGAGGCCGGTAACCAGATGGCGCGGCGCGACAACAGCGACCCGTTCGGCATGCATCAGCATCTCGGCTGGGCGTGGGCCTGGCCGGCCAATCGGCGGATTCTCTATAACCGCGCTTCGGCAGATGTCTCGGGCAAACCGTGGGACCCGAAAAAACGTCTGGTCTGGTGGAACGGCAAAGCCTGGGGCGGCACCGATGTGCCGGACTACAAGGCCGATGTGCCGCCGGAAGCCGGGATGAACCCGTTCATCATGAACCCCGAAGGCGTCGCGCGGTTCTTCGCCGTCGACAAGATGAACGAGGGGCCATTCCCCGAGCACTACGAGCCGTTCGAAACGCCGATCGGCATCAACCCACTGCACCCGCAAAACAAGAAAGCCACCAGCAACCCGGCGGCGCGGATCTTCGATTCGGTTTGGGAAACCCTCGGCGAGGCCAAGGATTTCCCGTACGCCGGCACCAGTTACCGACTCACCGAGCATTTCCACTTCTGGAGCAAACACTGCAAGTTGAACGCGATTGCCCAACCCGAGCAGTTTGTGGAAATCGGTGAAGTGCTGGCAAAAGAGAAGGGCATCGCTGCCGGTGATCGCGTACGGGTCAGTTGCAAACGCGGCTTTATCGAAGCGGTGGCGGTGGTGACGAAAAGGATCCGGCCGCTGCAGGTCAACGGCCAGGTCGTGCATCAGATCGGCATTCCGCTGCACTGGGGTTTCACCGGCCTGACCCGTCACGGTTACCTGACCAACACCCTGGTGCCGTTCCTCGGCGATGGCAATACCCAGACCCCGGAATCCAAGTCATTCCTGGTCAACGTGGAGAAACTGTAAATGGCCAGCCAAGACATCATTGCCCGCTCGGCCACCACCACGGTGCCGCCATCGGTGAGGAATCAGGAAGCGGTGGCGAAGCTGATCGACACCACCAAATGCATCGGCTGCAAGGCCTGCCAAGTCGCCTGCTCGGAGTGGAACGAACTGCGCGACGAGGTCGGCCACAACCACGGCACCTACGACAACCCGCAGGATCTGAGCGCCGAAACCTGGACGTTGATGCGCTTCACCGAGCACGAAACCGACGCCGGTAACCTCGAATGGCTGATCCGCAAGGACGGCTGCATGCACTGCGCCGAGCCCGGTTGTCTGGCGGCGTGCCCGAGCCCCGGCGCGATCATCAAGCACGCCAACGGCATCGTCGATTTCGATCAGGATCACTGCATCGGCTGCGGCTATTGCATCACCGGTTGCCCGTTCAATATCCCGCGTATTTCGCAGAAAGACCACAAGGCCTACAAATGCACCTTGTGTTCGGATCGGGTCGCGGTAGGGCTGGAACCGGCCTGCGTGAAAACCTGCCCGACCGGCGCCATTGTTTTCGGCACCAAGGAAGACATGAAGGAACACGCTGCCGAACGCATCGTCGATCTGAAAAGCCGTGGCTTCGAAAACGCTGGTCTGTATGACCCGGCCGGTGTTGGCGGCACGCATGTGATGTACGTGCTGCACCACGCTGACACGCCGACGATCTACGCCAACCTGCCGCAGGATCCGGCGATCAGTCCGTTGGTGGGGTTGTGGAAAGGCATCAGCAAACCTCTGGGCCTGTTGGCCATGGGCGCGGCGGTATTGGCCGGGTTCTTCCATTACGTGCGCATCGGCCCGAACCGGGTCGAAGAAGATGAACATCCAACGCCACCCGACACCTCGGTGCACGTTGTCGATCCGGCGGTGCACACCTTCGATCCACGCGGGGAGGAGCGGCCATGAGCAACAAGACGATCCTGCGTTACACCGCTAACCAGCGCACCAATCACTGGCTGGTGGCGATCCTGTTTTTCATGGCCGGGCTGTCCGGGCTGGCGTTGTTTCATCCGTCGCTGTTCTGGCTGAGCAACCTGTTCGGCGGCGGGCCGTGGACGCGGATTCTGCATCCGTACATGGGAATAGCGATGTTCGTGTTTTTCCTCGGTCTGGTGCTGAGTTTCTGGCGCGCCAACTTCTTCATCAGCAACGACGGCAAGTGGATGCGCCGCATCGATCGGGTGTTGGTCAACGACGAAGAAAGCGTACCGCCAGTGGGCAAATACAACGCCGGGCAAAAGCTGCTGTTCTGGACTTTACTGCTGTGCATGCTCGGTTTGTTGTTCACCGGGCTGGTGATCTGGCGCGCCTGGTTCAGTGCGTATTTCGGCATCACCGTGATTCGTTGGGCAATGCTCCTGCATGCGCTGGCCGGGTTCATTCTGGTGCTGAGCATCATCATTCACATCTACGCCGGGCTGTGGATCAAGGGCTCGGTCGACGCGATGATGCATGGCTGGGTCAGCCGCGCCTGGGCGAAGAAACACCATGAACTCTGGTATCGCGACGTCACCCGCGATGAACGCCAACCGGACGTGCCGGAGCGACCGATCACCAAAAAGGGCTGACTTTTGCCAACCATTCTTGAACCTGGGGAAATCGAAGCGGCGGCCAGTTCGCCGCCGTTTCTGCACCTGCCGCCGTCCAACCTGTTTGCGCTGCGGGCCGCTCGACTGGAACAACTGGCCGAGGGGCATGCGCTGGCTGAATATCTGCGGCTGATTGCCGGATTGTGCCGGGCGCAGCAGCAGGTATTCGATGATCCGCCGCTGGTGGCGCCTTTTGATCAGCAACGGATCGAGGCTTGTCAGCAGCATGGTTTGCCGCCGTTCGCGGCTGATACCTTGGTGCGCGAAGAGGGCTGGCAGGCTTATCTCGAAGCTTTGCTGCAGCGTTATGAACCTGACGAACAGCCCGCCGTTGTCGATGCGCTGGACACTTTGCGCGCCGCCAACCCCGGCCAGTTGCGCGCGTGGGCCGTGGCGTTGGTCAGCGGTCAATATTCGATGGTGCCGGCGCAGTTGGTGCCGTTTCTTGGCGCGGCACTACAAGTGGCGTGGAGTCACTGGCTGCTCAGCGCCGCCAACCTGCAACTGAAACCCGGCGACAGCCTCAGCCAATGCCCGGCCTGTGGTTCGCCAGCCATGGCCGGGGTGATCCGCCATCGCGGCAAGCACAACGGTTTGCGTTATCTGGTGTGCTCGCTGTGTGCCTGCGAATGGCATGTGGTGCGGGTCAAGTGCGTGTATTGCGAGTCGAGCAAAGGGCTTGATTATCTGAGCCTTGAGGATGATCGCCATGCCGCGAATCAGGCGCCGCTGCGGGCGGAGGTCTGTCCGGGTTGTAACAGCTATCTGAAACTGGTTTATCTGGAAAACGATGCTGATGCTGAGGCATTGTCGGCGGATCTCTCCAGTTTGCTGCTGGACATGCGACTGGCGCAGGACGGTTATCAGCGGCTGGCACCGAATCTGTTGCTGGCACCGGGAGACGAATGACGAGAGCAAAACTGTGGGAGGGAGCGTGCTCCCGAAGGGGCCATTTCAGCCACATCAGCTTTGACTGACTTACCGCCTTCGCGAGCAGGCTCGCTCTCACAGAGATTGGCTGCGTGCACTCATTTTGCAGGCCGCCCCAAAACAATGTGGGAGCGAGCCTGCTCGCGAAGGCGTGATGTCAGTCACATCCACACTAACTGGCACAGCGCTTTCGCGAGCAGGCTCGCTCCCACAGTGCGTCTACACTTCTGAAACCCTTGTGGGAGGGAGCTTGTTCCCGAAGGGGCTGTTTCAGTTGAATCAGGAGTGGCTGATGTCTTCCAGCGTTGCCCTGCGGTTGCCGTCTATTGACGGGTTGTTGCGTCACCCGGCGTGCGCGCCGTTGGCCGAGCGTTACGGCCGGGATTCGTTACTGACGGGGCTGCGTCAGCTGCTCGATGAGCTGCGGCCCAGCGTGTTGAGCGGGCAGTTGTCCGCCGTTGAAATCGGCGCTGAAGTCCTTGCCGGCCGAGTCGGCGAACGCTTGGCGCAACAGCAACGCAGTCAGGTTCGTCGGGTGTTCAACCTCACCGGCACGGTGCTGCACACCAACCTCGGCCGCGCCTTGTTGCCGGACGAAGCCATCGACGCCGTGCAAATGGCTGCGCGTTATCCGCTCAATCTGGAATTCGATCTTGCCAGCGGTAAACGCGGTGATCGCGATGACCTGATCGAAGGCCTGATCCGCGAACTGACCGGCGCCGAAGCCGTCACCGTGGTCAACAACAATGCCGCTGCCGTGCTGCTGACGCTCAACAGCCTCGGCGCGCGCAAGGAAGGCATCATCTCGCGCGGTGAGTTGATCGAAATCGGCGGCGCGTTTCGCATCCCCGACATCATGGCCCGCGCTGGCGTGCGTCTGCATGAAGTCGGTACGACCAATCGCACCCATGCTCGTGACTATGAAGCGGCGATCAGCCCACGCAGTGGTTTGATCATGCGCGTGCACGCGAGCAACTACAGCATCGAAGGGTTTACCGCGCGCGTGCCGACTGCGGAACTGGCGGAGTTGGCGCACCGGCATGGCTTGCCGTTGCTGGAGGATCTGGGCAGTGGCAGCCTGTTGGATCTGACGCGCTGGGGTTTGCCGGCCGAACCGACGGTGCGGCAGGCGTTGCTGGATGGCGCGGATATCGTCACCTTCAGCGGCGACAAATTGCTTGGCGGCCCGCAGGCCGGGTTGATCGTCGGGCGCAAAGAGCTGATCGCGAAGATCAAGAAAAACCCGCTGAAGCGCGCATTGCGGGTCGATAAATTGACCTTGGCGGCGCTGGAGGCGGTGCTCGGTCTGTACCGCGATCCGGATCGCCTCGCTGAACGTCTGCCGAGTTTGCGGCTGTTGACCCGCCCGCAGGCTGACATCTTCGCCCAGGCTTCACGGTTGCAACCGGTGCTGGCTGACAGGTTGGGTGAGACTTGGAGTGTCTGTGCAGTCGAGGCCTTGGGCATGATCGGCAGTGGCAGCCAACCGGTCGCGCGTTTGCCGAGCGCGGCGTTGTGCATGCGCCCGCAAGTTTCCAAGCGTTTGCGCGGGCGTTGCCTGCTGAATCTGGAAGCGGCGTTGCGGGCCTTGCCGATCCCGGTGCTCGGGCGCATTGACGACGATGCGCTGTGGCTGGATCTGCGCCAGCTCGACGATGAGCCGGCATGGCTCGCGCAACTGCCGCAGTTGCAGGTCGAACCGTGATTGTCGGCACGGCGGGGCATATCGACCATGGCAAGACGTCGCTGCTGCAAGCCCTGACCGGACAAACCGGCGACCGTCGCCCGCAGGAGCGCGAACGCGGGATGACCATCGACCTTGGCTATCTCTATGCCGAACTGGAACCGGGCGCGGGGCTGACCGGGTTTATCGACGTGCCCGGCCACGAGAAATTCACCCACAACATGCTCGCCGGCGCGCAAGGCATCGATCTGGTGTTGCTGGTGGTCGCGGCGGACGACGGCGTGATGCCGCAGACCCGCGAGCATCTGGCGATTGTCGAATTGCTCGGCATTCCGCGTGCCGTGGTGGCGATCACCAAATGTGACCGCGCAGAGTCGGGCAGGGTGGAAGAGGTGCAGCGGCAGGTGCTGGATCTGCTTGCTCCCGGACCGTTTGCCGAGGCGCCGATCCTGACCGTGTCGAGCCTGAGCGGGCAGGGCATTGAGGCTTTGCGCGAGGTGTTGCTGCAGACGCAAAGCGAAGTGCACGAGCGCAGTCGTGACGGCGGTTTTCGCCTGGCCATCGACCGCGCGTTCAGCGTCGCCGGTGCGGGCACTGTGGTCACCGGCACGGCGTTGTCGGGCGCGGTGGCCATCGGCGACAAACTCACCCTTGGGCCCTCCGGCAAACCGGTACGAGTGCGTGGTCTGCACGCGCAGAATCAACCCGCCGAGCAGGCCTTCGCCGGTCAGCGCGTGGCGTTGAACCTCACCGGCGAACGCCTCGACCTGGCGCAGATCCATCGCGGCCAGTGGATGTTGAGCGAGTGGCTGCACGCGCCGACGCAACGGGTCGACATCGACTTTCATCTATTGCCCGGCGAGCGCACTTTCGAACACTTTCACCCGGTGCACGTGCACCTCGGCACGCAGGATGTCATCGCCCGGGTGGCCTTGCTCGAAGGCTCACGGTTGAATCCCGGCGAGCGCATGTTCGCGCAACTGCTGATCAATACGCCGGTGCACGCGGTGAAGGGTGATCGACTGATTCTGCGTGACCAGAGTGCACAGCGCACCTTGGGCGGTGGCCAGGTACTCGATCCGTTCGCCCCGGCGCGACAACGCCGCAGCCCTGAACGTCTGACGCAACTGCGCACCTTGGCTTCTGGCGACGAACTTGAACACGTCTTGCCCGTGCTGCTCGACTACAGCGCTGGCGGCCTCGATCCGCAACGGCTGGAGCGCCAATTCAATCGCCCGCGCGCGTCGTGGTCGTTAGCGGAAAACGTCCGCCTCATCGACACCCGCCAAGGCCCGTTGCTGTTCAACGTGCAACGCTGGTCGCAACTGAAGTTCACCTTGCTGGAACAACTCGCGCAGTTTCATGAGCAGGAGCCCGATCAAATGGGCCCGGATCGTGATCGCTTGCGTCGCTTCAGTGGTCTGGCGCTGGAGCGTGCGACGTTTGTCAGTCTGCTGGATGAACTGCTCACCGCCGGATCGATCCAGGCGAGCGGGCCGTGGCTGCATCGGCCCGATCATCAGGTGCGCTTGAATGCCGAGGACGAAGCCCTCTGGCAGCAACTGCAACCGCTGTTCGAAAACGCCGAATTCGACCCGCCGTGGGTGCGCGACGTCGCGAAAATACTGGGCCAGGACGACGCCGTGGTCCGTCTGCTGCTGCGCAAACTGGCGCGGCTGGGCTTGATGCATCAAGTGGTGCGTGACCTGTTTTTGAGTGATGGGCAACTGCGCCGAATGGCCGACGTGTTGTTAAAACTGGCCAAGGAAAATCCGCAGATCCAGGTGACAACCTTCCGCGATGCGCTAGGCTTGGGACGCAAACGCTGTATTCAGTATCTGGAGTATTTCGACCGCGTCGGCCTGACCCGACGCATCGGCGAATCCCGCCAGATCCGCCCCGACAACGCGCTGGCCCACGCCGACGCCCAATGAGTTAAAGGAAGGCAATCGCGCCCGGTGGCGCGGCCGGGCTTCAAACCCGGTTGGGGACGGCATCCGTTCCCGGGCAGGTTCGACTCCGGCTGCCTTCCGCCAGTTTCCAGAAAGCCAAAGAACGGCTGCCGTTGATTGATCGTTCCCACGCTCCGCGTGGGAATGCAGCCCGGGACGCTCTGCGTCCCATCCAGAGCCGAACGCGGAGCGTCCGTTGAGGCATTCCCACGCAGAGCGTGGGAACGATCATTGAGGCCCGCTACTGCGGCAACTCCAGATTATCCATCACCCGATTCACCGCCAGCTCGCCGAGCATGATCAATTGCGCGATGCCCAACAGCGTCCTGCGCTGCGACGCGGGTATGAGATGAGCGAAGTCATGGGCGATGGTTCTGGCGGAGGCGAGTGTTTCGCTGGCATCGGCCAGCAGTTCCTCGTTTTTGAAATCTGCAGTAACGGCGTACATCCGGCGGGTTTTGCGTGGTGGCGGGGTGGAGCCGGGTGGACAGAGGTAGTGATCGAGCGCGCGTTCGGCGGCGTCGTTGAGCTTTTTTGAATCGAGAGATTCGTAGGGGGAGGCGAGGTCGGTTTCGGGCGGGTTGGGTGTTGGTTTGATCATCGGTAAAGCCTCTAGAGTAGTGAAGCTGCCACCGTTCGCTGCTAACGAAGGAGGTGGCGGCTGTACGCGGGTTAGCAGACCAGGACTCTAGAACCCGGCGCACCGAAGTGCCCCACGCAAGCCGCCATTACGGCAACAGACTTTGTGCGTCTAGAGTTAACCCGGGCTGCTAAACCCGATCACTGAAGTAATCAGCGACCGCACCACAATAGAACCCGCCCCCAAGGCGCACAAGCCGGCGGATTCTGGCGTAGCTGTAGGCAAAGGCGCAAGAATTTGTAGCCTTGAAGGCGTGTCTTGAGGTGTCTTTTAAACACTAAAGTTTAAAAGGCAAAAATCGGACGAAGATCTGCGGGGAACCGTGGGCTGTCCCTGATAACGCTTACTGGAAAAACGTAGTCTGGTCCCGTTTAGTCGGCCCCGTTTAGTCTTTCCGGTTTAAAAGGCGAAAAGTCGGGCAAAGATCTTGAGATCCCTCAGGGTCTCGCCCCGGTTACTCCTGATCAGACCTCAATCACCGAGAGCGTTAGGGATAGACTTTTGCTGACGTAAACGCGGGTACCGTCCGGGTTGACGGCAATGTATTTCGGCTTGAAAACGTCCGGGATACTCCTCATTACTTGGTTGGTCGCCGTATCAATCACTAATACCGCGTTTTCAAAGTTGCAGACATAAGCGCGGGTACCGTCCGGACTGACGGCTATCCCGTACGAATATAACCCTATCGGGATGTTGATCAGGACTTGATGAGTCGCAGTATCAATCACACTGACCGTACCGTCACTAGCGCAGCTGACATAGGCGCGGGTATTGTCCGGGTTGAAGGCGATCCAGTACGCATAGCGCCCGACCGGAATATTCGTCTGGACTCGATCCGTCGCCGTATCAATCACCGAAACTACGTTTGTAGAACTAATGGCAACATAGACGCGGGTACCGTCCGGGCTGACAGCGATCCCCATTGGAGAGCCTCCAGCCGGGATGCTCGCCACGACTCGATCCGTCGCCGTATCAATCACCGAAACCGTATTGCTTTTGTTGTTCGACACATAAACGCGGGAACCGTCCGGACTGACAGCTAACCAGAACGGATCGCGCCCGACCGGGATGCGGGCGAGGACTTGATGCGTCGCCGTATCAATTACAGAAATTATGTCTAAACGTCCGTGGCAGACATAAGCGCGGCTTCCGTCCGGGCTGAAGGCGACCCCATTCGAAGAGTCCTCGGTAGGGATGTTCAAGGCTATATTCGTAGCCGTATCAATCATCGAGACCATCGCTGGGTGAATAGTGTTGCCGACATAGGCACGTGTACCGTCCGGGCTGATGGCGATCCCGTTAGGACTCCCCTCGATCCTGACAGTACCAACCGGCCCCAGCTCCGTAACGGTTACGCTTGCGTTTGCAGTCTGCGCTCCACTGGTGGCGCTCAAACTGTAACCGCCGGGACTGCCAGTTCCTTTAACGCCACCGACGCTGAGCCTGCCGAAACCATCGGTGATGAAATCGCGCTCACCACTGCCACCATCGGCGTACGTGAAGCCTTCCGGCAGCACCAAGCTGAGCTTGCTCCCGGGCATGGGGCTTTCATCGCTGGAGACGAGGAACAGTTCAATATTTTTCAGCCGGCCAGACGGGGCGATGGTGTAGGGCGCGTTGGTGAAGCTCGGTACAGCATACTGCACTGCGCTAACCGTATAGGTGCGTACCGGGAAACTCACTGCCGTGGCATCACTGGCGACTTTGTCGAAGTTCACTCTAAAGGTCACCGTCAATGCGCAGCCGTCCTTGAGGGCCCTTAGCCAATCCATGGGGGCCAGATAGGTTAATCCGTCCGTGTAGTGGTGCGGACTTCCGACCCAAACAATATGTTCGGCCGGTGTGCCATTCTCATGGGTACTGTCATAGCGTAACCAAACGTTTTGCCCCGAAAGCTGAAAAGGCCACGCTGTCACCCGAAGGTTTTCGGTGCCCGTCAGACTCCTGACATCCAGCTTGTCGCCGATGGCACCGTCGATTTCAGGGCGGGGTAAGTCCTTCTGTTGCAGTGATTGCACCGTCAGTCTTAATGTCAGCGACGACATTGGCTCACTGCTACCGCGGGTCACGGTGTAGCTCACCACTACTGGCTTGCCAAGGTTGAAGGCCACCACTGATTTCAGCAATGGGATATTCTGCTGCCCCACCGTCGTCACCGGCCACGGCTCGGTGGTATGCGTGCCGTCCGCGGGCGTGTTTTCGCCGCCAGCCCAGGTCACGGTAATCTTGTCTCCAGTCAGCATTCCCACATAATCCACGATGGCCGTGAGGCTGGTCTGGGCGTCCAAGGGATTCAGGGTGTCGTTGGATGCTTCCTTGATGTGGGGCGCTGCCAGATCCAGCGCCTTGATCGTATAAACCTTCACCGGCGCATCAATTGCCTCGGCTTCCTCCCGACTCAACGTCAGCGCGGCTTTGAAATGCAACTCCAGCCGACTGCCATCCGCCAGATCCTTGATGGCGTTGTACGCCAGCGTATGTGTGTATTGACCGCTGTTGAACCAGTTTTGATTAACGTAGGAAGACGGCCACGGCCATACCACGTGATGGAAGGCATCGCCGTTATTCTTCGTACCTTTGAGGTTCAGTCCTACCCGATGATTGGCGGCTATAAACGCCCAGACGCCAGCGAGAATCGTTGCGCCCAACGTCACCTTCGATAGATCCAGCACCGTGCCCTCGGCTTGTTCAATGCTGATTTTGTCCAGCTCTGTCGCAGGCAGCGGCGTGACGCTGACGGTCAAAGGCAAAGATGGAGTTGTCTGGCCTGCGGTGACTTCGTAGCTGAGTGTGAAGGTTTTGGTTTCGTTGCCGATGTTGGCTGCGATGGCTGTGGCGGGAATCAGGAACTCGACGCTGCCGCTGGCAACGCCTTGTTTGGCGGGGATGTCCGGTGAGCCGGCGCCGGGCGTGCCCGCCATGGTCAGTTTGATGTTTTGTGTATCGTTCATCCCCGTGTAGGCCACGATGACCTTGGCTCCGGTCTGAGCGTCCAGAGGTGCCAGCGTCACACTCGCGCCCGAACCGTTGGCGATTGGCATCTGCGGCAAAGGCAATGGATTTTCCAGCGCCACCCCGACACTGAACTCCAGCGTATCCGAATAACTCGTCCCACCCGCTGCGCGTTTGAGTTCGTACGAGGCCTTCACTGTCCCGCCTTCATTGCCCTTGATCAGTTCGGCCTTGATGGTGAACGGCACAGGCTGGCCGGCGGTGATGGTACTCAGTTTGACCCAGTCGCTGCTTACGCCAGTGATCGAGCCTTCCCAGAAACGGGTGACGATGTCGTCCTTGAACGTCTTGAGGTAGTTCACGGTCAGCGTGGTGCTGCTGGTATCGGCTGGCAGGGCGCCGTTGACCACGCCGTCAACTGTCGGCTCCGGCAACTCTTTGCGTGGTTCGCCGATCTGCAGAATGTCGGCGTGGATCGATTCGCGGATGGCGTGGGTCTGGTTGAGTTTGCTCATGGTGGCGAGCACCGAGTCATCGATCAGCAACTGGTAATACAGCTCCAGTTTGCCGCCAATGATCGGTGTCAGGTGCTGCTTGTCGACGATGATCTGCAGCGGCAGTTGGGCGTCCATATCGCCTTGGGTAATCGGCCGCAGGTTCAGGTTCGGCAGGTAGGTGCTCAGGTCGGGGCGAGTGCCGAGCCAGAACAGCTTGATCGCTTGGCCGACGTCGAAGGCGGGGTCGAAGGCGATTTCGATGGTGACCTGTTTCAGGTCCGGATCCAGCGGATCGATGGCGCCTTGTTTGGCCTCCAGTGCCACGGGAGCGGCGAGTCGATGAATCTCGCCAATGGCGCTGATGAACTGGGTTTTGGCATTCCGTTGTGCGCTGCCGTCGGCCTTTTCCAGGCGATAAGAGAGGGCGATCTGAGCCTGAGCCAGTTGGCGCAGCACGGCGTTGGACACAGTGATCTCGGGAACGCTGGGCACGCCGATCAAGACCTTTGCCGGCAATTCAATGTCGATCGGCGGACCTTCTTTCGGGGTGCCTTTGATTCGGACAAAAATGGTGTCACCGACCTCGAAGTCAATCGGTCGAGGGGGGATTGGAGGGGGGGAAGGGTTTACGGCCACAACTTGAACCGTACCGTCGGCGTCGCCCAGTTTGTCGACGTCCAGCACGTTGTTCAGTGCCTCCTTGAGCAACGGCGCGCCCAGCCGGGTTTCGTCAAGCGTCACGACGACCCGTTGCTCGACACTCCAGCCGTCGGAGCGATTGTGGACCAGGTCGTACACTTCGAAGGCGACGGCCAGCCCGGCCTCGCCAGAGTCGCCGGCGTCCACAATGGTTTCCTTTGGAATGGTCACGATAACCGGCGTCTTGCCTTCAGCCTGTTCCTGGGTCAGCGCAGGGCCAGAAACGAACACCCCGCCCCAGCTGAATTGAGGCGTATCGCCAGCGGCGGCGAACGGATAAGGCGGCGAACCGTCCGCTTTTCCGAGGGTGATCGATATGCCAGTGCCAATGTTGTCCTGGTGGACACCGTCCTTGAGAATCTCCTCGGGAATGCGCATCACCAGTTCCGGATGCCCCGGCCCCTCGCTGTGATCAGGGCCGCCGGGGAGGGTGAGTTTGACCAGCACCTGCATCACTTCCGAGTGTTCGGGCGTACCGCCGAGGCGGGTGACGGCGTAGGAGATTGCGTGCATACCTTCGGGAAGGTGTTTGGCCTCCACGAACATTTGCAGCTCGGTGTCGACCTCATCCTTGTCAACGATTTCCAACCCTATCTGCACATCGGCATCCCGCAAGATCCGCAGCGAGTCGCGGAGACCCATCGTCCCCCAAGGCCCGGCCCGGCACAGCAGACCCTGACGCGGGAAGTTGTCCAGCAACGCGCCACGGTTGATGCCCCATATCAGAGGCGTCGGTGACACCGGACCGGTACGGCCGGGGATGTCGAGTTCCTTGAGCAGTCGCGGGGCGTTGTTGGATGGGTCGTTGTCGGACATGGCGTGGCACTCCGTGAGTTTCAGCGATGGAGTGATTGAACGGCTAAACGGCGGATTGCGCACCTGTCAGATCTGACAGGTGGCGACGAGTGGTCATTGGCGCGAGACTGAAAAGCCAAAGATCGCAGCTTTCGGCAGCACCTACAGGGATCTGTGCAGGGCATGGCGAAGGCTGCGATCTTTTGATCTTGCCGCTATCAGGCGCGCAAACGAATCTGCCGGCGCAACACATTCATCACATCTACTAACAGCCGTCGCGCACCATCACACGTCACGGCTGATACGGAATTACCTTGTCCTTGTCCATTTCCACCAGCAACTGATCAAGCATCTGCCGCTTGTTTTCAAACGCTGGAATCGGCACGTACCAGGTCATGACGCTCCAGCCTTCGCGCGAGTAGTTGTAGGTCTTGAGCAGTTCGCCGTCCTTGAAGACCGAGCCGCGCAGGTTGTCCTGGTAGTGGTAAGGCATGGGAAAGGTGAACAAGGTGAAGACGTTCACCAGCGCCAGCCAGTTGACCTTGCCGTCGTGCGGTTCGGTGATCAACAGGCTGTAGCCGTTGCGGCTGTAGCCACCATCGAGCATGGAAAAGGCGCCGGTGTTTTTCAGGGCACTGATGGTTTCGCGCTGATGCTGTTCATCAATTCGGCTGTAGGCCGGTCCGAGCCCGAGTGTGACCGGTACGTAGGCGGTGCTGGCCTTATAGTCGAGCGGTTGCAGGGTATTGGCGCAACCACCCAGCGTCAGCAGGGCGAAGAGCAGGGCGGCAAGCTTGATGACGTTGAGGTTCATTGCGCAGCCCCGTCGGCAGGGATCAGACGATCATGCTGGACGTCCTGGGCAAACGCGCGGGCGATGCGGCTCAGATTCTGGCCTTCCAGTTCACCGCCCTGATCCAGCAGCCAGGTGTATTTCTGCGTGGTGTTGCGATAGCTGTATTGCTTCAGGCGCTTGTCACCTTGATAGACCGAGAATTGCGCCTCGGTGTTGTATTCCTTGGATAACGGCAGCGTGAACAATGTGGCGCAACTGAGCAACACCAGCGGAAACGGCGGAAACTCACGCTGCATGTTCAGTTTGACCTGGACGCTGTACTCGTCACCTTTGGCGGTACCGGTCTGGACGTCACGGAACACCCCGGTCTGGCGCAGATGATTGCGCAGGGTCGATGAATTCATCGGGTCATCGACCATGACGTGGATCGGCATCAGATAATCCTGACCGTCGGCGAGGGTGCGCTCCGGCAAGGTGTTGGTGGCAGTGCAGCCAGTCAACAGGGCGGCGGTGGTGAGGGCGATGATTTTTTTCATGGTTTGACGTCCACGGCCACCGGTGCAGTGGGGCCGGCAAAGATGTAGGGTTCGGCGCGTTTCAGATCGAGTTTCAGCGGTTGCAGCGTTGGCAGCCCCGGGGTCATGCGCTGAGCGACCACTGCGTCACGGGCGTTCTGGTCGCTCCAGCGGAACGCGCAGAAACCGGCAGTCAGGCAGAACGAGCGAAATTCGCCGATGTAGTAGGCCTTGCCGGGCTCAAGTCGCATCGGCAGATTGAATTTTTCGCGCGCCTCGGCCGAGGTGAAAACCGTGCCGAGCCCAGGCTGGTAGCGGGCGGAAAAGAACTGGAAGTCATAGAACTCGTAATCGCCCGGCTTCAGGGGCAGCACGAACACGCTCGCCGCGCCGACGCCGTCCTGAATGTCCTGAGGCGTCGAGTAGGCACCGGCCAGTTTCCAGATACCGGCGGCACCGTATTCGGAACCGCGCTTGCGGAAGAAAATGCGCTGGTTGTCAGCGGCAGGGAATTTGACGGACTGCGGCCCGATCGAGCCGACGAGGTAGCTGACCGGCTCGTTGGCTTTCGGTTGCAGAGGTTCGCTGACCCATGAAGCGCTTTCGGTAATGCAGCCGCTGAGCGTCGCGGCAAGCACAAGCGCGGCGCCTAGTTTGAATAACTGGAACATGTACATCCCTGAATCTGCGTGTGTTGATTGACGGCAAACAGGAAGGTCAATCAATGCCTTCCTGGCTTGGCGTTTTTGGCGGGTGCGCAGAATAAGGGAGGTGATGGCATTTGGCTAGCCGTGAAAGGTGTGTTGCATACACGGATGTTTGGCTGAAACCCAAACCTGTGGGAGTGAGCCTGCTCGCGATAACGGTGTATCAGTGAGCATGAATGTTGCTGAAAAGACGCTATCGCGAGCAGGCTCACTCCTACAGGGGGATAGCGTTTCAAATCGGGATGGGTGGTGGGTTAGAAACCCAGCGGGTACTGGATCACCACGTAGATCCGGTCAATGTCATCACCGGCCTGTGCTTCATTGGCTCGATGTGAAACATGCGAGAGCTGCACCGACAGATCCTTCGCCGCGCCCGATTGCACGACGTATTTCAAATCGATATCCCGTTCCCAGTGCTTGCCGCCGTCACCTTGCTGCGGCTGGTAACTGCCGCTGTCAGGATCGAACGGGTTGTAGGCGCCGCCTCGGGGTGCGTGGGTGCCGTCGATGTGGCTGCCGGAGACGTAGCGGGTCATGAAGGTCAGGCCGGGGATGCCGAAGGCGCCGAGGTCGAGGTCGTAGCGCGCCTGCCAGGAGCGTTCGTTGGCACCGTTGAAGTCGGCGTATTTGATCGAGTTGGCGAGGTAGATCGAGTCGCCGCCGACGAAATCGAACGGCGTGTTGCCATTGATTCGTTGCCAGCCGAGCATTACCGCGTGCGCGCCGAACGTGTATTTGCCGGACAGGCTGAACGCGGTGTTGTCGATGGCACCGGCCAGCGCGTGGCCGGTGTCGCGGGTGTGGTAGAGATTGGCGTCGAGCAGTACGCCGGATTGCTTGAAGTGCAGATTGCCGTAGTACTGGTGCCAGGTGTCGCTTAGATCAGAGGCGTACAACGCGCCGCCGACGGGGCTATCGGTGAACAGGTCGGCACCGAGGAAACTGATCCCGCCGGCTTCGGTATTGGCGCCGTAACCGTAGAAGTCGCCTTTGCCGGATGAGCTGTCCTGATTCTTGAAGGCGGTGAAATGCCCGGCGACCAGATTGAGGTGATCGAACTCGGCGCTGTTGAGCAGGAAACCGGTGGCGTACTCCGGTTGCAGGCGTTTGTCGGAGGTGTCGAATACCGGTGTTTCGACGGTCATTTCACCGAAGGCGAGGGTGGTGCGCGAGGCTTTCAACTTGAGCGCGCCGCCGGCGCTGGAGTAATCGTTTTCGCTGCGACCGTCGCTGTCGACTGGCAGTAGACCGGTGCCGGAATGGCCCCGGCCGCCGTCGAGTTTCAGCCCGGCGAAGGCGTGGGCGTCAATGCCGAAGCCGACCGTGCCGGGTGTGAAACCGGATGAGAAGGTGCCGATAAAGCCTTGAGCCCATTCCTGTTTGTAGTTTTTGCCGGACGGTGAGGGCGAGCGGTAATCGTTGCTTAGGTAAAAGTTGCGGCTGAGGATTTCGCTTTTGGCATCGTCGAAGAAACCGCTGGCGTGGGCGGTGGTGGTCAGACCGCAGAGCAGCGCGAGCAGGGTGAGGCGCGAAGGGGCGCGGTCGATCATGATCAGTGGCCAGCGGCAATTAAGGTGACCGGGATGATCGAGTAACTGCAGGACAGGGGATTGAGCGGATGTGCTGAATTTACGGGGTTACACAAAACCTGTGGGAGCGAGCCTGCTCGCGAAGGCGGCGCATCAGGCGATATTTATGTCGGCAGACACACCGCTTTCGCGAGCAGGCTCGCTCCCACAGGGATTCAGGGGGACTCAAGATTAATGGCTACATACAATCCCTTGTAGGAGTGAGCCTGCTCGCGATAGCGGTGTATCAGTCAAATTTATCCAGGCTGACACATCGCCATCGCGAGCAGGCTCGCTCCTACAGTTTTAAGCGCGTTACGCCAGCGGCGGCGTGCGTGGCGGGATCTGCCGTTTGCTGCCGGTCGATTCAAACGCTGCCGCCAGGCGCAGCAGGTTCGAGTCGTCGTAGGCGCGGCCGGCGAAGGTCAGGCCGACCGGCATGCCGATGTCGGCCATCACGCCCATTGGCACGGTAACGGTCGGTACGCCGAGGTGGCGGATCGCGAGGTTGCCGTTAGCCACCCAGATGCCGTTGCTCCAGGCGATGTCGGCCGACTCCGGGTTGACGTCCGCATCCGCCGGGCCGACGTCGGCGACAGTCGGGAACAGCACGGCGTCGAGGCCCAGTTTGTCCATCCAGTCCTCAAGATCGATACGTCGAGTCTGCTCGAGACCGCGCAGGCCGTCGGGCACTGTGGAAATTTCATTCCACGGCGTGATGCCGCGCTCGGCCATGCGCACGTATTCGTCCATGCCCGCCACCAGATCGCCCTCACGGTTGGGCAGGGTGCCCGGTTCGTGCGGGAAGATCTTCGCCCCGTCGACGTCGACCAGACGATTCAGCTTCGGGTCGCCGTTGGCTTGCAGGAAATCGTCGAACGCCCAAGCGGTCAGATCCCATAACTCATGGTGAAGGAACTCTTTCGAGACCAGACCACGGGTGAATACAGTCGGCGCGCCGGGGCGATCGCCTTCGCAGTTGGAGACCAGCGGGAAATCGGTTTCGACGACTTCGGCGCCGGCGTCTTCGAGCGCCTGACGCGCCTGCTTCCACAGATCGATCACCGACTCACGGGTGTTGATGCGCTGGCCGGTCGGGCCACCGATGCCCGGTGCTTCGCTGGTGCCGGCTTCAGGGTCGGCATTGATGAACATGCGCGGCACGGCAAAACGCTTGCCGGCCAGCGCTTTGGCGTCGGCCGCCAGATCGGCGTAAGCGGCGGGGCGCACTTCGTTGACGCTCGGGATCGGCACCCACGGTTGCAGACGCCAGAGATCGCCACGGGTGTCCGGGTCTTCGGCCACCACGATGTCGAGGACTTCGAGCAGGTCAGCCATGGTCCGTGCGTAAGGCACGACCACGTCCATGGTCGGCGTCAACGGCCAGTTGCCACGCACCGAAATCACGCCGCGCGACGGCGTGTAGGCGCACAAACCATTGTTGGACGCCGGGCCACGCCCACTCGACCAGGTTTCTTCAGCCAGACCGAACGCGGCAAAACTCGCGGCCGTGGCGGTGCCGGCACCGTTCGACGAGCCGGAGGCAAACGGCGCAGTCAGGTAATCGGCGTTGTAAGGGCTTTCGGCGCGACCGTAGACGCCGCGCTGCATGCCGCCATTGGCCATCGGTGGCATGTTGGTCTTGCCCAGACAAATTGCCCCGGCTGCGCGCAGGCGCTCGATGGTGAAGGCATCACGATAGGCGACCAGATCAACAAAGGCCGGGCTACCGGACGCAGCGGTCAGGCCTTTGACCAGATAGCTGTCCTTGGCGGTGTAAGGAATGCCGTCGAGCGGGCCGAGGGTTTCGCCTTTGGCGCGACGGGCATCGGACGCCTGTGCTTCGTTCAACGCTTCAGGGTTGCGCACGACCACGGCGTTCAGCGCGGTAGGGGTGTCGGCGCCATCGTAGGCATCGATACGGGCGAGATACGCCTGCACCAGTTCGACTGCGGTGGTCTGGCCCGATTCCAGCGCGGCGCGCAGTTGGGCAATGGAAACTTCGGTGACTTCGATCATGCGCTCACCGCTGTTTGAATGTGGGTGTTTTTCCTGGAATGGGTGTTCATATCGGTTCTCGTTGCACAGCTATAAGCGACAAGGTTAAGACTGGCGCCTATTTAACACCAAGCGGCGTGCGGAGTAATCGGCGGGATTGATCTCCAACCGATTTTCTACCCGACTGGCCCCTTCGCGAGCAGGCTCGCTCCCACAGGGATAGCATTTCAAACAGGCATCCAGGCTGCCAAAGTGGAATGCATTCCAAATGTGGGAGCGAGCCTGCTCGCGAAGGCGTCAGCCCGGCCAACCCATCACTTCAGCCGATCACAAAACCCCGTACTCCCGCGCCGTCCGGTCCACCGCAATCCGCGTCTTGTCGATCAACTCATCGAGCTCCGTGCGCGTGGCCACCAGCGCCGGCGCCATGATCATCCGCCCCAATGTCGAACGAATGATCAAACCTTCCTCAAAGCCGATCGTGCGGCAACGCCAGGCAATGTCGTTTTCATTGGCAAAGCGCTTGCGCGTTGCTTTGTCCTCAGCAAACTGCAACGCCGCCACCAGCCCAACGCCCTGAATCTCACCGACCAACGGGTGATTGCCGAACACCTCGCGCAGGCAATTCTGCAGATACGGTCCGGTATCGGATTTCACCTGCGCGACCACACCTTCATCGCGCAAGGCCTTGAGGTTGGCAATCGCCACCGCCGCCGCAACCGGGTGCCCGGAATAGGTCAGGCCGTGGGCAAACACGCCACCTTTCTCGACCAATGCTTCAGCCATTCGCCGCGACAGAATCAAACCGCCCATAGGGATATAACCCGAGGTCAGGCCCTTGGCGATCGACAGCGTGTCCGGCTCGAAACCGAACGTCTGATGCGCGAACCATTCACCGGTGCGACCAAACCCGCCAATCACTTCGTCAGCACACAGCAGCACGTCATATTGACGGCAGATGCGCTGAATCTCCGGCCAGTAAGTCGCCGGCGGAATGATCATCCCGCCCGCGCCCTGGAACGGTTCGGCGACGAACGCGGCGACCTTGTCGGCGCCCAGTTCGAGAATCTTGTTTTCCAGTTGCCGCGCCGCGCGCAAGCCGAATTCTTCCGGGCTGAGGTTGCCTTCGTGGGCGAACCAGTACGGCTCATCGATGTGCGCCACATCCGGAATGGTGCCGCCCATCTCGTGCATGAATTTCATCCCGCCCAGCGCCGTCGCGGCCAGGGTCGAGCCGTGGTAGCCGTTCCAGCGGCCGATCATGATTTTCTTCTCGGGTTTGCCCATCACCTGCCAGAACTTGCGCACGGTGCGGATCAGCACTTCGTTGGCTTCGGAGCCGGAGTTGGTGTAGATCGCGTGACTGTAGTGCTTGGGCAGCAGGCTGAAGAGCAACTCGGACAGCTCGATCACCGCCGGGTGAGTGGTGTGGAAGAACATGTTGTAGTAGGGCAATTGTTCCAGCTGTGCGGTCGCGGCGGCTGCGAGATCCTTGCGCCCGTAGCCGAGGTTGGTGCACCACAGACCCGACATGCCGTCCAGATAGCGATTGCCGTCGTTGTCCCACAACGCCAGCCGATCACCGCTGACCATCACCCGCGGGCCTTCCTCGTTGAGGGCTTTCTGATCAACGAACGCGTGGATGTGGTGAGCAGCATCAGAGGCTTGGTAATCGCTGGTACTGCGGGTCGAATCGAATTCGGCGGACATGGCGGATCTCCAGAGAAAAGGGCAAATGAGTGCGTTCGTCGCAGCGCTGCACGGATAAAGTTTTGTCATCTAAAAATATTTTTGTAAAGAAAATATTTGTCGGTGAAAAAAGATATCCGTAGGCTGAGGGCCATTGGCAAGGATCATCAGAGGCAACATGAGCGGACTCAGAGAGCGGCAGAAGGAACAGCGCCGGCAGGTGATTGCCGAGGCGGCGCTCGAGTTGTTCAAGCGCAACGGCTTTGCGGCCACCACGCTGGACCAGATCGCCGTGCAGGCGGGGGTTTCCGCACCCACCGTGGTCAACTATTTCGGCGGCAAGCAGGAGATTTTGTTGGCGTTGCTCAAGCAACCCGACGAGCAAGCCATGCGCGAGGCGCGGGCCAATCTGGACGGGGACAGCGATCCGCTGGAGGCGTTGTGCGAGTTCGAAGGGCTGATGACCGATTACCAGCTACAGGCGATGCCGGCTTCGCTGTGGCGGGAACTGGCGCCGTTTCTGCTGACGGGGGAGTTGGCAGAGGCGATGAGTCCGTGGAATGCCGCCGTGATCGAAGAGACCAAAGCGCTGCTCCTGCATTTCCAGCAGACGGGCAAAGTGCGCGAATCGATCGATCTTGACGTGGTGGCGACGCTGTTCAACCAATACGCGAACATGGCGTTCATTCGTCTGGCGACGCAGGAAGTCCCGGACCGCACCGCGCATGCCTTGCACATGCGCGGGGTCTTGAATCTGTTGTGTCACGGCATGCTGGAGCGCTGATCGCCGCCATCAAGCGCGACTCGTGTCGGGCAACCGTCGAGACGATGTGCCAGATGTGAACTAGGCTCACAGCGGTTCAACGCTGGCCCAATCAGGAGAGCCGACATGGAAGACAAACCGCTGATAGCGTTTCAAAGTTCCAGAGCGCTGCTGGACGTGCTCATACGCGCGGGCCTGATCACCATTCTGGTGTTGTTCTGCTACGACATTTTCCATCCGTTTCTCAATGTCATGCTCTGGGCGCTGATCCTGGCGGTCACGCTGTATCCGCTGAATCAGCTGCTGGGCGCGAAACTCGGCAATCGCTACGGCTGGGCGGCAATCATTCTCGTGCTTTTAGGCCTGCTGATTCTGATGTTGCCGTTAAGCCTGTTGGGCGCGTCGATCGCCGATTCGATCAAGGGCAGCATGCACACATTTGAAGCGGGGCAGTTCGAGATTCCGCCGCCCCCGGCCAGTGTCGAAGGCTGGCCGCTGATTGGCGCGCCGCTGTACGGCATCTGGATGCATGCGTCACAGGATCTGAGCTGGGTGTTTCAGGAACTGGCGCCACACCTCAAGGACTGGAGCAAAGTGGTGTTGCATCAAGCCGCCGGTGTCGGAGCGGGCATTGTGGTGTTCGTGGTTGCCTTGATCGTCGCCGGGCTGATCATGCACCACGGCGAGCGCGGCCACCGCACAGCGGTGGCCATCACCACACGTATTTCCGGGCCGGTGCGCGGTCCGCAGATAGCCGAACTGTGCACGGCAACCATCCGCGCCGTGGCGCAGGGCGTGGTTGGCATCGCCTTTATTCAGATGCTGCTGGTGGGCGTCGCGTTGGTGATCATGGGCGTACCGGCGGCCGGCATTCTCGCCTTGATGGTGTTGCTGCTGGGCATCACCCAATTGCCGGTGCTGCTGATCACGCTGCCCATCGTGATTTATGTCTTCGCCGTGGACGGGGTCAGCGCTGGCACGATTATCTTTGCGGTGTGGATGGCGATTGCCGGGCTTGCCGACAACGTGCTCAAACCGATGTTGCTGGGTCGCGGAGTGGCGGTGCCGATGCCGGTGGTACTGATCGGAGCGCTCGGTGGCATGGTCACCAGCG
The DNA here is from genome assembly GCF_032613195.1 of Pseudomonas sp. P108. Taxonomy (NCBI): domain Bacteria; kingdom Pseudomonadati; phylum Pseudomonadota; class Gammaproteobacteria; order Pseudomonadales; family Pseudomonadaceae; genus Pseudomonas; species Pseudomonas sp. P108. The sequence goes on from NZ_CP126691.1 coordinate 3,238,271, forward strand.
GCATTATTGGTTTGTTCACCGGGCCGGTGATTCTCGCCGTCGGTTATGAGTTGTTTATCGGCTGGGTGTACCAACCGGCCGATGTCACCGAGCTTCTGGAGAGCCAGCGCAAAGAAAATCTGCCGTGACACTTACTCCTCTCGCGGACGCATTGGCGTACCCCCACACTGAGGTCTAGGCTGGTCAGTCAGTCGCCCTTCGGGCGCAACGCCCACGCAGGGACAGGAGCGGAACCGATGAAAGCCCCAGCCAGTATTGTCTGCCTGATGTTCACGTTGGTTCTCGCGCCGGGAGCCCGCGCCGAAGACCCGCCGGTAGCGCCCGCTGCCGAGGGCGCGGACGATGCGCCGTTGATCAACCCGCAAGTGGTCGACAAGCTCATCGACATGGGCAACTACCTGCGCAGCCTGCCGAAATTCCAGGTCGATGCTCAAGTCTCGCGCGACACCGTTCTGGAGTCCGGGCAGAAGATCAAGACTGAGTCCGCCAATACCCTGAAAGTGGTCGGCCATGATCGCCTGTATGCGAAAAGCGAAGGCGATGTGCGCACCCGCGAGTTTTTCTATAACGGCAAACAACTCACCCAGTACTCGCCGTACCTGAAGTACTACACCACCGTCGATGCACCGGCCACCGTCGCGGAAACCTTGCACAAGGTCGAGAACTTCTACGGAGTGCAGGTACCGATGGAGGACCTGTTTCTGTTCGGCAGTGATCAGGCGCAGATCGATGCCTTGAAAGCCGCGCTGTACGTGGGCCCGTCGGTCATCAAGGGCCAGCTCTGCGACCATTTGGCGTTTCGCCAGGAAGGCATCGACTGGCAATTGTGGCTGACCCGTTCCGACAAACCTTTGCCGTGCAAACTGGTGATCACCACCACCGACGATAAGAGCTTCCCCGAATACAGCGCGGTGTATCAGTGGAACCTCAAGCCGACCATCCCGGACACGCAGTTCACCTTCAAACCGGGCAAAGGCGATGTGGCGATTGCGTTTAAAAAAGCCAGCGATCAGGGAGGGCAATGACATGAACAAGTCGATGACGTGGAGTCTGTTGTTGTCGCTGGCCGCCGCCACGCTGCTGACCGCCGGTTATGTGGCCGAAGCCGACGCCCGGGGGCAACGCGCTCAGGGCCATGCCCGCGCCAACGTCAACCGCGCGCCGGCGCCGAATGCGCAACGGGCGCAGCGGATCAATGCGCCGCAGCGCACCAACAATGTCAGTGCCGGCAATCGGGTCAATTCGGGCAATCGGGTCAATGCCGGCAACAACGTCGGCAACCGCACGAACGTCAATAACAGCAATCGCAACGGCAACCGAAACGTCAACATCGACAACAGTCGCGATGTCGATATTGATGTCGACGGCCATGGCCGTTATGGCTACGACGATCACTACCATCCATTGGCGGCCGCAGCGGCGGTCACGGCAACCGTCGCGGTCACGGCGGCGGTGGTGGGCTCGATCTTTACCCCGGCGCAAATGCCCAGCACTTGTGTGCAGGTGATTCAGTACAACGTCGCCTACATGCAATGCGGCTCGACCTGGTACCAGCCGCAGTATCAGGGCAGTGATGTGACGTATGTGGTGGTCAACGCGCCTTGATCAGGCTTTCGGCACCCACGGTTGCATCTGCGCGAGCCTGCCTCGGCCGCCAAGGCGCAAACCCGGCCAGTGCCGGGTTTGCGCTCATTGCTCAGTTGATTCGCGGATGCTGCTGTACCAGTTCCTTGCGCTTGGCTTCCAGCGCGGCGATTTCGGCGTCGATGTCTTCGATCTTCTGCTCGATGTTGTCGTGGTGCTCTTGCAGCAGTTCTTTCGCTTCTTCAAGGTCGGAAGCAGCAGGCGCAGCGCCACGCAACGGCTTGTTGGCGGTTTCCTTCATGGTCACACCGGTGGCCAGACCGATCACGGCGATGACCATCAGGTAATACGCCGGCATGTACAGATTATTGGTGCTCTCGACCAGCCAGGCGACCACGGTCGGGGTCAGGCCGGCGATCAGCACCGAAACGTTGAAAGCCGCCGCCAGTGCGCTGTAGCGAATGTGCGTGGGGAACATCGCCGGCAGGGTGGAGGCCATGACGCCGATAAAGAAGTTCAGCAACACGGCCAGCATCAGCAGGCCGGCGAAGATCAAACCGATCTTGCCGCTGTTGATCAGCATGAACGCCGGGATCGCCAGAATGAACAAACCAATGCTGCCGACGACGATAAAAGGCTTGCGGCCAATCTTGTCACTGATAAAGCCAATCGCTGGCTGCACGAAGAGCATGCCGACCATGATCGCGATGATGATCAGCACACCACGGTTTTCGCTGTAGTGCAGGTTGTGCGACAGGTAACTCGGCATATAGGTGAGCAGCATGTAGTAGGTGACGTTGGTCACCGCCACCACGCCGATGCAGGTCATCAGGCTGCGCCAGTGTTTGGTCGCGACTTCCTTGAACGAGACTTTCGGGCCGCCGGCGAGGCCTTCGCGATCGCCTTGCTCAAGCTTTTCAACGTGCTGCTGGAACGCTGGGGTTTCTTCCAGGGCGTGACGCAAGTAGAGGCCGATCATGCCCAGCGGCAAGGCGAGGAAGAACGGCAGACGCCAGCCCCATTCCTCGAACTTCGCTTCGCCCAGCGTGGAAGAAATCAACACCACCACACCAGCACCGAGGACGAAACCGGCAATCGAGCCGAAGTCGAGCCAACTGCCGAGAAAGCCGCGTTTGCGATCCGGTGCATATTCAGCGACGAAGATCGACGCGCCGGTGTATTCGCCACCGACCGAGAAACCCTGGGCCATTTTTGCCAGCAGCAACAGGATCGGCGCCCAGATGCCGATCGAGGCATAGGACGGAATCAGGCCGATGGCGAAGGTGCTCAGCGACATGATCACGATGGTCGCGGCGAGGACTTTCTGTCGTCCGTACTTGTCGCCCAGCGCGCCAAAGAACAAGCCGCCCAGCGGCCGGATCAGGAAGGGCACCGAGAATGTCGCCAGCGCGGCGATCATCTGTGTGCCGGGGTCGGCGCCGGGGAAGAACACTTTGCCGAGCACATAGGCGACGAAGCCGTAGACACCAAAGTCGAACCATTCCATGGCATTGCCCAGTGCGGCGGCGGTGATCGCCTTGCGCATCTTGGCGTCGTCGACAATGGTGATGTCTTTCAGGCCAATCGGCTTGACGGTTTTCTTGCGTGATTTCATCCGGGTCTTCTCTTTGCTGATCCATCGTGCCGCGTAGATGCCATCTATTTGATGGCGCGTACTCTTTGGCTCAGATACATGAGGACACGAAATAATTCACTGCTCGGCGCTTTTTTTCCTGACGCACCCTGATTTTCCCTGTAGGAGCTGCCGAAGGCTGCGATCTTGTTGGGACGCGGAGCGTCCCCGGCTGCATTCCCACGCAGAGCGTGGGAACGATCAAGAAGGGGATGTGTGTTTACCGGCGGATGGCCGTATACGATTGCCGCAGGTCACTGGCCCAGCCATCCAGCACCACCTTGACGTCATCGGCAGTCAGTACCTGCTTGTCGTTCTTCAGTGGCACGCCGGTGCCTTTGCGCACCACTTCGGCAATCACTTCGCCGGTCGAACCGTCCTCGAACGACACCTCGGTGGCGACTTCGCTGTCCTGGTCACGGATGCCGGTCGCCGTGCTAACGCCCGCAGCGACAAGGGTGACCGGCAGCCACTCATAAAAGCGCAAACCCTGAGTGCTGGTCGCCACTTGGGTGATGGCGGGGCGCACCACCAGGGTGTTCGGCCCGGGTTGATTGACCAGATGCATGACCTTGCCCAGTTCCAGCCGTAACGCGGCGTCGTAGTAGTCGGTGACCCCGGACAAGGTGCTCAGCGGAATGCGCGGCGTCGGTTCGGCACTCGGGTAGAACTGACTCGGCGCCAGATAAACCTGCGTGTATCGACCCCGGGCGAGGGCCGGGCTGACCCACGCCAACACAGGCTGTCCGGACGGCGACCGGCGCTCGGCCAACACGCTGTAGTCACGTAGAAACCCGGCGTGTTCCGGCGTTTTGCTGCTGCACGCCGCCAGGCTCAGCGTAGCGACAATGGACAGCGACATTGAACGAATGCGCGACATCAAACGGCTTCCTTGTTTTGCGTCATGTTGTCCGAGCATTCGATGTGCAATCGACCGTGGGCCATGATCCAGTTCATGAGATCGGCGGTGTTGACGCTGTGCACGTATTCCACCCAGTGCGCATTGGTCGGGCTGAAATGCTCGAAATACCGGCGCAGCACTACCGTGCTCTGATCAGTGGAAACGCCCAGGCACGATTCCTGAAACACCACCGGTGTATCCGGGCCGAGCGCGGCGGTGCGCTGGCTGAGAATCAACGGCCGATTGCCATTGTGCGGCGTGATGCCTGGTTTGCTGTTCAATACCTTCATGCCAATCCCCCTGCTTGAAATAGCTGCAGAATGCCCGCGAGGTTTTGCCGGAGAATGTCCGCTTGATGTCTGGCGCGTAGAAATGTTGCTCGATTGAAATAAATGACCCGGGCGGCGAAATGGCTTTAGATTGGCTTTTTTTGGTGCATGGATCCTGTGACTGTGAGCAGACTGCTGTTCGTCGACGACGACGTGGAAATCCTCGCGCTGCTGAAGAAGTTCTTCGTGCAGCACGCCTATGAAGTCGACGTGGCGTCCCACGGCGAAGCCATGTGGGCGGCAATCGCGCTGAACCGTCCGGACACGATCATTCTTGATCTGATGATGCCCGGCGAAAGTGGCCTGAGCCTGTGTCAGAAGGTGCGCGCGCAGCTGGGCATTCCGATCATCATGCTCACAGCCATGGCCGAGTTGAGTGATCGCATTGTCGGCCTGGAACTGGGCGCGGACGATTACCTGACCAAACCTTTTGCCCCGCAGGAACTGCTCGCACGGGTGCGTGCCTTGCAGCGTCGTGCCGGCGAACAGCGCCAAACAGTTGAGCCTTCACGCCCGGTGATCGGCTTCGCCGGTTGGCATCTGGACATCACCTGCCGCGAACTGCGCTCCCCGGAAAACGTGATGATTCCGCTGTCCGGCGGCGAGTTCGATTTGCTGGTGGTGTTCCTCGATCATCCGCAGCGCATCCTCACCCGCGAGCAGTTGATCGACCTGACCCACGGCCATGGTCATGACGCCTTCGACCGCAGCATCGATGTGCAAGTCAGCCGCTTGCGCCGCAAGATCGAACCGGACAGCAAGCGCCCGGACTTGATCCGTACCGTGCGCAACGGCGGTTATCTGTTCACCGCCAAGGTCAGCCGCTCGTGATCCGCCAACTGTGGCGTGGCGATACCCTGAGCCGGCGCATTGCCCTGACCATCATTGCCGCGATGGTTGCTTCGCTGGCGTTGAATGCGCTGTTCGTGCAAGTCGCCGGGATCTGGGCGCGGCCACCGATTGAACGCACCGGCCTGCTGGAACAGATTGCCGCGACCTCGCGGGTGATCGAAGCGGCCCCGGCCAGCCTGCGCCCGCAACTGGCCGCGGCGGCGAGCAGCGCCATGCTGCACGTGTCGTGGCAAGCGCAGCGCGCGGACTTTGACCTGCCCAATGACGGCCTTCGCCTGCCAGCGAGCAGGGTGCCGGTGCTGCAGCAACTGCTGGGCATTGATCGAAAAATCGAGGTGTTCAGCCCAGGCGACTGGCCCAACGGCAGTCCCCAGGCGCATTACGCCGCCGTCGTGCAATTGGTCGATGGCAGCTGGTTGTCATTTATCCCGCCGGAGCGCAGTTGGGGCCTGGAGTTTGGCGTGCGTATCGCGATCGTCATCGCCTTGGGACTGATTGCCACACTGCTGGTTGCCTGGGTCGCCACCCGCCAACTGGCCAACCCCTTGCAGCGGTTCGCCCGCGCCGCGAGACGATTCGGCACCGATCTACGGGCACCGCCGATCAAGCTCGAAGGCCCTGACGAAATCCGCCAGGCGATCATCGCCTTCAACACCATGCAGGCGCAGATCCAGCACTTCATCGCCGAGCGCACGCACATGCTCGCATCGATCTCCCACGATTTACGTGCGCCGCTGACACGCATGCGCTTGCGCAGTGAGTTCATGGAAGACCTCGATCATCAGGGCAAACTGATTCGCGACGTTGAAGAGATGCAGTCGATGATCAACGCCGCGTTGGCGTTCTTCCGCGAAGACACCCACCGCGAGCAGACCACCGCGTTCGATCTGTCGGAGCTGCTGCAAACCATCGTCGACGATTACCGCGATCAGCAGATCAATGTCGATTTCGATGGGCCGGCGCATCTGGTGTACGAAGGTCGACCGCTGGGGATCAAACGGGTGATCGTCAATCTGCTGGAGAATGCGCTTAAGTACGCGCAGCATCCGGGCATTGCGTTGAAATATGACGAGTATTCGATCTGCATTGAGGTCAGCGATGACGGCCCCGGTATTCCCGAGGCGGCGCTGGAGCAGGTCTTCGATCCGTTCTTTCGCCTGGAGGCTTCGCGCAATCGTGACACTGGCGGTGTGGGCCTCGGGCTGTCGGCAGCAAGGGCGATTGTGCGCGAGCAGGGCGGCGAGTTGACGCTGAGCAACCGCCACGCTGGAGGGTTGTTGGCGCGCGTCGAACTGCCACTATAGGAAGGACAGCTTGTACGCATTTCTCTGGAACACTTTGAAGCATTCGAGCGGCGTGGGCGGCTATCTGGAACATTGCCGGCGCTATGCGCTACAGCATTGATCCGCGGAGCGAGTTATTGGGCCAGCCCCGCAAGCGCAATGCCCAACGGCGGCGCCGCTCCCGTCGCAGCGGCTTTCATTTCACTGCGGTAGCCGTGGGGGCTGATGCCCAAATGCTTCTGGAAGGCCCGGCGCATACGCTCCTCGCGGCCAAAACCGGCTGTTTCGGCGATGCGCTTGATCGGCTCGCGGGTGGTCTTGAGTAATCGAGTCGCCGTCTCCAGACGCAGGTTCTCCACCGCTTGCGCCGGGGTTTCTCCGGTGGCAGCGACATAGGCGCGGGCAAAATGGCGCGGGCTCATGCCAAATTGTTCGGCCAGCTGCTCGACGCGCAAGTCTCCGTTCAGGTTCGCCGCAATCCAGGCGTGCAGCCGCGCCAGACGCGCGTCCGGGTCGGTGCGTAAAGCTTTGGATTGAGCATTGAGCGAGGCACTGAGCTGTGGCTGTTCGGCATCACGCCACATAAACACCGTGAAGTACCGCGCCAGTGCCAGCGCCGCGTGGGCGCCGAGGTCTTGTTCAACCAGACCAAGGGCCAGATCGATACCGGCAGTGGCGCCGCCGCAGGTCCAGAGGTTGCCATCGTGCAGATACAGCGCATCGGTCTGGCAGCGTACTGCCGGGTAGCGCGCCTGCAGTTCGGCAGCGAATTTCCAGTGCGTCACCACTTCGCGGCCATCGAGCAGGCCCGCTGCGGCCAAGGCAAACGAACCCGTACCGATCGAGCACAGCCGACGGATGTCAACCGAGCGGCGGCGTAGCCAAGCGCACGCTGCTTCGTCAGCTTCAAGCGCGGCCATGCCCGGTCCTCCGGCGACGATCAGCGTGTCGATCACCGGGGCCATGGCATCGATCTGTTCCAGCGAACAGGTGGTCACGCTGATGCCGGAAATGGACATCACCTGACCGCCGCGCGGCGATGCCACCAGCAAGCGGTACGGCGGACTTGCGCTGTAGGGCGTAGCCAACACGCGCGGTATGGCTGCAAAGACCTCAAGCGGGCCGGCCGCATTGAGCAACAGCAAGTCATCGAACGCCAACACCACGACGGTGCGCACAGGCAGCGGCGCGGCGTCCGTCATGGCAGCAAAGGAGGGGTGTTTGGCATGGAGCGACACGGCGGGCCTCGACATACTGAAATCAATGCACAAATGAGCGCACGACAATGCCGGTAAAACTTCCTGCTGCCAAGCGTCTGCTGGCACACCCTGTAAAAGCGCTGCTGTGCGGCGTTGCGTTGCTGCTCAACCAGCTGCTGTCGGCCACTGCCGAGCCGTTGAAACTGGGCGATCAAAGCGGTTTGACCCAGGCATTGCTCCACGCCGCCGGTGAAGATCAACACCTTGCCTATGCGCTGTCCTGGCATCCGTTTCTGGCCGGGACCACCCTGCTCGAAGCACTGAGCGCCGGGGCGATCGATGCCGGTGTCGTGGGTAATGCGCCGCCGGTGTTCGCGCAGGCCGGTGGCTTCGACATCCGCATCATCGGCGTCGCGAGCGGTGCGCAAAACAACAATGCGCTGCTGGTTCCCGCAGGCTCCAGCGTCCAGCAGGTCGCCGATCTGAAAGGTCAGCGGGTGGCCGTGGCCAAGGGCAGCAGCGGGCATTATTTGTTGTTGGCCGCGCTACATAAAGCAGGCCTCGCGCCTCGGGATGTGAACATCGCCTACGTCAGTCCGGTGGACGCACAGAATGCGTTTGCCAGCGGCAAGCTCGATGCCTGGGCGGTGTGGTATCCCTTCGTCGGCCAGGCGACATCGCGCGGTGCACGGGTTCTGGTGGATGGCAGCGCCTGGCCGGAAACCGGGTTGAATTTCACCGTCGCCAGCCTGCAGGCATTGAGTGATCCGCAGCGGGCAGGGCAACTGGGCGATCTGCTCGCCAGGCTGGCCCGCGCCCAAGCCTGGGCCACTGAGCACCCTCAGGAATGGGCTGAAGTATTCGCACAAACCACCCGGCTTCCCGTTGCGCTGGTGCAGGAAATGCTCGCGCATCAGGACCTTCACTACGTGCCGATCGAGTCGTCAGTCATCACTTCGCAGCAGCGTCTGGCCGATCTGTTTGCCGCTGAGCGTCTGATTCCGCGACCGCTGCAGGTCGGGCAGATCTTCGACGATCGCTTCAACCCTTTACTGCCAAGCCACCCATAACCCTTGAGCTCACCTTGCCGCGTTGCTGGCGGCAGGTTTTCACACGCCCGGAGAAAGCCATGCCCAACCTCGAAACCACCACACTCAAGCGCCGCAAAACCGGCCTGATCGCTGTCGATCATGCCCGCAGCGCTGGCGGCTACACGCTGTTCGCACCACAAACGGCGGATGGCAATGTGTTCCTCATCGACCTTGATGGCGAGGTCGTTCATCGCTGGAAACTGCCTCAGCGCCCCGGCCGTGACGCGGTGATCCTGCGCAACGGCAACCTCGGCTACAACGGCAACCATCCTGATTCACCGGATCTTTTTCCGGGCTGGTCGGTGTGGCATGGCGGCGCGTTCAGCGAAGTGACGCCGGAAGGCGAAGTGGTCTGGGAACACACCGATCTGCTTCACCACCATGACGCGCAATGGCTGGACAACGGCCATCTGCTTTACACCACGGCCGAGCCATTGAGCGCCGATTTGGCCCGGCGCGTGGTGGGCGGCATTCCCGGCAGCGAGGCGCCGGGCGGGGTGATTTATGCCGACGTGGTCAAGGAGGTCGATCGTCAGGGCAATGTGGTCTGGGAATGGCGCAGTTGGGAGCACTTGCGCCCTGAGGATTACCCGCTGCACTCAGCGTTCGAACGTCACCATTGGCCGATGACCAACGCGGTCACCCCCGGCCGTGACGGCAAGGTGATCCTCAGCCTGCGCAGTGTTTCGTCAGTGATCGCCGTGCAGCGCGGCAGTGGTGAAGTGCTGTGGCGACTGGGCCACGATCTGGTCGCGCAGCAGCATTGCCCGAGTGAACTGGAAAACGGCAACGTGCTGGTGTTCGACAACGGCATCTTCCGCCCCCACGTGAGCATGCCGCACTCGCGCATTCTCGAAATCAACCCGTCGACGCAACGCATCGAATGGCAATACGCCGACACCCCGGGGTATGCCTTTTTCACCCCGTTCATGGGCGGCGCGCAGCGTTTGCACAACGGCAATACGCTGATCACCGAGGCCAACTTCGGCCGTTTGTTCGAAGTCACTCCGACTGGTGAAGTGGTCTGGGAGTACGTCAATCCGCACTTCGCCACGTATCCCGATGCGGCCTCGCGACGCTATTTGCCGGGCGAAAACAACGCGATATTCCGCGCCCACCGTTATCAGCGCGCAGACCTGTCTTGGCTGCGTGACTGAGCACCTTGGCTTGCCGACGTGAAATATACTCTGTAGATTTTCATGAAATTATAAAAAGATAATTTCATGAGGTCGCGAATGTTCCTGCAATCCAGCCAGCACGTCGACAGCTATTACGCCCACAGTTGCGCCGATATTCTGCGTGATCGGCCAGCGCTGGAAGGTGAACATGACACCGACGTGGTGATCATCGGCGCCGGTTTCAGTGGTCTGCACACGGCGCTGCGTCTGGCCTTGGCGGGAAAACGCGTGGTGGTGCTGGAAGCCAGTCGGGTGGCGTGGGCCGCCTCGGGGCGTAATGGCGGGCAGGCGATTCTCGGCTGGTCTTGCGATATGCCGCCGCTGGAAGCTGCGCTGGGCCATGAACGGGCCAAACGGCTTTGGGATGGCATGCGCTGGGCTGCCGACGAATTGCGCGAATTGCCCGGGCGGCATGGCTTCGATTGCGACTATCGGCCCGGGCATTTGTGGGCCTCGGTGATGCCGCGCCGGGTCAGCCTGCTAAGCGAATGGCAACACGAGGCCAGCCTCAAATGGGGCCACGATTCCTTGCAGTTCATTCCTCGTGAACAACTGCCGGAATGGGTGGCCACCGACCGCTATCAGGCCGGGTTGTACGACCCTGAGGGCGCGCACCTCAATCCTCTGAAACTGGCCTTGGGCCTGGCGACCGCCATCGAGCGGGCCGGCGGGCGTATCCACGAGCAAAGCAAAGCGTTGAGTTATCAGGAGCAGGGCGGTGGCTTCCGGGTCAACACCGAGCGCGGTTCAGTGCGCGCCGATGTACTGGTGCTGGCGTGCAACGCTTATCTCGATGAACTCGACCCGCCACTGTCCAGCTGCATTCTGCCGGTGGGCACTTACCAGGTCGCCACCGCAGCGCTGACGCCTGAGCAGGCCACGGCGCTGTTGCCGCGCAATGTCTGCGTGACCGACAACCAGTTCGTCCTCGACTACTTTCGGCGCACACCGGATAACCGTTTGTTGTTCGGCGGCGGCTGCACGTATCTCGGCGGCATGCCCAAGGACATTGCGGCGGCGACGCGGCCGTTTCTTGAGCGGGTATTCCCGCAGATGAAGGGCGTCGGTATCGAGTTTGCCTGGGGCGGACACATCGATTTGACGATCAAGCGCACGCCGGACGTTGGCGGCGCGGGCAATCGTTATTGGCTACAAGGCTATTCGGGCCACGGCGTCCTGCCGACATTGGCCGCCGCGCGCGCGGTGTCCGACGCGATTCTCGGCGAGGCGGATGAATTGGCGTTGTATCAGGGTTTGAGCAATGGCCGATTCCCCGGTGGCAAGCACTTCGCGGCACCGCTGGAGGCCATCGGCAAGGCCTGGTATCGACTGCGCGACAGTATTTGATGAGATTTTGACGATGAACAAGCAAGAAGAAATCGCCGCGCTGGCGATCCTTATCCACGACCTGCGCAAGCACAAGAAGTGGACCCTGAAGGAACTGGCCGACAAGATCGGCCGTTCGGTGGGTTTTCTCTCGCAGGTCGAGCGCGGCTTGTCACGGCCGACCGTGGCGGACCTGACCGCGATCAGTGAAACCTTCGGCGTGCCGACCACCTATTTCTACAGCCTGCCCAAGCCTAAAGAGCTGCCGTGGGTGACACGCCCGGATGAGCGCCGCACGCTGTATTACGCCAACGGCATCACCGACATTCTGGTGTCGCCGCAAATGCGCGCCTCGTTCTCGATGCTCGAAAGTCATCTCGAAGCCGGCGCCAGCAGCGGCGACCGTCATCTGACCGACAGCTCGGAGCAGGGCGGTTACGTCCTCGAAGGCGAGCTGACGTTGTGGCTGGGCGACGATGAAGAACCCGTCACGCTGAAGGCCGGCGACAGCTTCCAGTTCGACAGCCATACCCGCTGCCGCTACGGCAACCTCTCCGAGCAGCTGACTCGCGTGCTCTGGGTCTACACCTGATCACAACAAAGGATGAACACGATGGACGCTGTCTGCGCTGACCTGCTCGCCGAAGTGCGTGCCTTTCGCCAACGCTACCCCGAGGTGCGTTATGTCGACCTGATTTGCCTGGACATTCCGGGGCACTTCTATGGCAAGCGTTATCCAATCGACATGCTCGAAAAAGTCGCGGCGGGCAGTGTGCTGAAACTGCCGCAGAACTGCGTATTGCTGGGCGTGCAGGGTGGTTTGTTCCCGATCGGCGATTACTGCTTCAACGACGGCGATCCGGATGCCGTGCGCCGCTTGGTGCCGGGCACACTGAAACCGGTGACCTGGGAAGCGCAGCCGCTGGGGCAGATGCTGATCACGTCGGACGGCACCGAAAAACCGATCGAATTCGAACCCCGTGAAGTCCTCGCGCAAGTGCTCAAGCGCTTGGCGCGCAAAGGCATTCACCCGGTGGTAGCGTTCGAGCTGGAGTTCTATCTGTTCGATAAAAAGCTGCGCGACGGTCTGCCGCAGTTTGCCCGCGACGACCTGACTGACGACGCCGATGATCAACCGAACCTGCACATCGAACGCCTCTCACGCTTTGCGCCGGTGCTGGATGACATGGTCGAAGCGACGCGGGCACAGGGCATCGACGCCACGGTGATCACCGCAGAACTCGGCCCCGGTCAGTTTGAAATCAACTTCGGCCATCTCGACGACGGTTTGCGTGCGGCGGACTGGGCGGCGTTGTTCTGCCGCAGCACGCGCGGTGTCGCGCTTAAACACGGCTACCGCGCCAGCTTCATGGCCAAGCCGTACTTGCAGCATCCAGGCAGCGGCATGCATGTGCATGTCAGCCTCTACGATTCGGCGGGCAATAATCTGCTGGCCGCGAATGAGCAGCAGCCGTTACGCCATGCGGTCGCCGGGTGCCTGGAACTGCTGCCGCACAGCATGCCGATCTTCGCGCCGAACCAGAACTCGATGCGCCGTTTGGGCGGCACGGTGAATACGGCGACCAAGGCCAGTTGGGGTTTTGAAGACCGCGATGCGTGCTTGCGCATTCCCGAGTCGGACGTGAAGAACCTGCGGGTTGAATATCGCTTGGCGGGGGCGGATGCCAATCCGTATCTGGTACTGGCGGCGATTTTGGTGGGGTTGGAGCATGGGTTGGAGTTGGGCAAAGAACCGATCGCACCGCTGAATGAAGACCGCAGCAGCGGGATCGATTTTCCCAAGGATATGTTCGAGGCAGTGCGCGCGATGCAGCATCAGCGGCAGTTGCGTGAGGGGCTGGGTGCGGAGTTTGTCGATGTGTATTGCGAGAATAAACGCCAGGATCATTTGGCGTTTATGCAGGAGATCAGTGCGCGGGAGTATCGCTGGTATTTGTGAAGGGCGCCGGCTCACGCAGGGCGCCGAATCCGGCTGGCGTCTCTGGAGGGCGGACACCCGAACTGGCGACTGTACTCGCGGCTGAATTGAGATGGGCTTTCGTAGCCCACTCGATAACAGGCACTCGCCACATCCAGGCCTTCACCCAGCATCAGGCGGCGGGCTTCCTGCAGGCGAAGTTGCTTTTGATATTGCAGCGGACTCATCGCGGTGACGGCCTTGAAGCGATGATGCAATGTCGAGCTGCCCAGATTGGCGACCCTGGCAAGTTCTTCGATGCGTAAGGGTTGGTTGTAGTGTTTGTTCAGCCAATCAATGGCCCGCGTCACCCGTCGAGTCTGCGAATCACCGAGGGCAAGTTCGTACAGCCGACGTCCGTGCACGCCTCGCAGGAGGCGGTAGTACAACTCTCGTAGCGCGAGCGGCGCCAGCATGCCGATGTCTTTCGGTGTTTCCAGCAGCCGTACCAGCCGCAGCATTGTTTCGAGCAGGGGCACATCGACTTTCTCGAGAAAAAGACCCAGTTCAGGTTCGTCGGGGACGCCCGTTGCCGGCGCATCGGCGATGACCTGGGCAATATCCGTGGCCTCGAAATCAAAACGGATGCACAGGTAGGGCGCCTCCGGGCTGGCCAGCAGCACGCGCCCGGCAACCGGGAGCGTCACCGAGACCACCAGGTAACTCAGCGGGTCGTACAGGTATTGGTCGTCGCCCAGGCCGATTTCCTTTTGTCCTTGCACAATCAGGCAAAGTGCCGGTTTGTGCACGGTATGGATAAGCTCCGAAGGCGTGTCAAAACGGATGACATGCAGGGGCGCAATGGCGGTCTCATAGATCCCGGGCGTGGTAAAGCGTTGCGTCAGCAGGCGAACCAGTTCGTCGCGGTAGATGGCCGTGTTTTGCAGGATGAAAGCATCGCTCTGTTCCATTTCAAGGCTCTCACAAGTGTTCATGAGCGTCTGCGCGCAATTGTCCAGGCAGACGATATTCATCCGACATAATCAAAGTGCTCATTGCCGATAGAGGATCATGCCGGCGTGATACAGCACGTCGTCATGAAAATGCCCGTCGGCGGTGAAGCCGGTGTCGTCCCAGTACTGGATGTAGTCACCGACCATTTCGTAGCGGCCTTGATAAGCGCTCTTATTTTTACCACGGGCCTCGTCGTAACGCCCAGAGGCCAGAAGTTCGTGACGGATGAATCCATCCGCGGTGACCCACATGCCTGCGTAACGATGCTCAGGCGCGGCTTGTTTGGCGTTTTTCATTGTTCAGTCCTCATTGACGTTGTTCACCTGAGCGGCCTGCCGTGGCCTGTGTCTGCATCCGTTGCGTGCTTTCATATTACGTAGCCAAGCGCAGAGGTATTACGACGAAACTGCCGCAGATTTGCCTGATCCTCTCGGGCTTGCCGAGCATGCAGCGGCTTTTTCCTGCAGTGGCTCACCCGGCTGTGACAGTCATACCGCCGTCGGCCATGACCACTGAACCCACCATGAAGCTGGCACGATCCGAGGCGATGAACGCGACCACTTCGGCGATTTCTTCCGGTTGTGCGGCGCGGCCGATCGGTGCGGCTTCGCCATGCTGGGCAAGAAAAGCAGGGCCATCGTCGACCACATGGTTGAGGATGTTGGTCACCACATCCCCGACGCCAACCGCGTTAACGCGGATGCCGTGGCCAATGACCT
Organism: Pseudomonas sp. P108; assembly: GCF_032613195.1. Lineage (NCBI taxonomy): Bacteria > Pseudomonadati > Pseudomonadota > Gammaproteobacteria > Pseudomonadales > Pseudomonadaceae > Pseudomonas > Pseudomonas sp. P108. The sequence goes on from NZ_CP126691.1 coordinate 3,253,298, forward strand.
CAAGCGCCAGGGTGCGCGTCAGTTGCGCCAGTGCGCCTTTGGAGGCGGTGTAGGCGGCAATGGTGGGAAAGGCGAAGTAGGAGGCGTAGGACGCGATGTTGACGATCGAGCCGGATTTATTGGGCATCATCGCTTTGACCGCTTCACGGCTATGCAGGAAGGCCGCCGTGGCATTGACCGCCTGAATGCGTTCCCAGTCCTCGCGAGTCATGTCGATGACCAGCTTGTTGATGATGATGATGCCGGCGTTATTGACCAGGATGTCCAGCCGGCCAAATTGCTCGACGGCCAACGCGACCGCACGCTCGGCGGCACCGTCCTTAGCGATGTCGGCCACCAGTGGTACCAGACCAGGGCGGGCCAGCGCTTCCACGTCGGGGTTTATATCTTCAGCAATGACCTTGGCGCCGCGGGCATGCAGCAGCAGTGCGATGGCCTTGCCGATGCCACTGGCCGCGCCAGTCACCAGGGCGACTTTACCTGCCACTTCGTTCGGGGTGCTGTGCTTGATGTCGGTCATGATGTTCTCCAGCATTGTGATCAAGTAGGGGATAAGCCGTGTCTTTCAACGGCGACGGGCCTACTGTCTCGCAGCGCGGCGAAGCCGGCTTTCGTGAGATTGCCTACGCTGTCGGGGTTTTGCGCCGAATATCAGTGAGGACGGTTCGCCGCTCGGTTCAGCCAGCGAAAAAAGCCCGATATCATCGATCCGGCCTCCCTTATTAAAAGGACCTGTTCATGGCAACTACCGTGCGAACGTCCCAGGCACCGACATCCAGCCAGGACTTGCGCATCACTGGGGAATCGATGCGTGAATATCTGCCAGGCGATGCGCAGACGTTTACACCGCGTCTGGAAATCAAGGACGTTGTGATTCAGTTGTTCACCCATCGCAGCGTCATTGAGCCCATTCTCGTGCCGGCAGTGGTAGAACCGCTGCTCGTTTTGGTTCTGGCGGGGGCGGCGAGGGTGGAGGAGCGCCTGCCGGGTGGGGCATGGGAGGCGGCAGAAGTCAGTGCCGGCGATTTTTTTCTCACCAGTTCTGATGAGCCTTATGAAATGCGCTGGCAGACGTACGGAGGCGATACCTTCGAAGTCATGCATCTTTATTTGGGGTTGCCGCTGATTGAGCAAGCGTCACGGGAGTTGTTGGGGGAGCATGCCGGGGCTGTTCGATTTCGCGATGTTTCCGGCGCACGGGATGGGCGCGTCGCGTATGTCATGGAGCAGCTGCGCACCGAACTGGTCGGGGAGCGCTTGCCCAGTGCTCTGTTCGTCCGGTCTCTGGCTCAGGCGCTGGCCGTACATCTTGTGCGCAGCTATCGCGCCGAGACCCGACCCGGACGTCGAGTCAACGCCTTGCAAGCCTACAAGCTGCGCAAAGTCACTGATGCCATGAGTGCGGATCTGGCCGCTGAGTTCAGCCTGGCAAAGTTGGCCAGACTGGCCGAACTGAGCGAGTACCACTTCAGCCGCCTGTTCAAGCGTGCGACGGGACTGTCGCCTTCGCAGTACTTCATTCGCTTGCGCATGGTGCGTGCACGGCACTTGTTGCTGGAGACCCGGCTTAGTGTCATCGAGATCGGGCTGGAGGTCGGCTACTCCAGCCCCAGTCACTTCTCCCAGGTATTTCGTCGCGAGGCGGGCGTAACGCCCAGCGATTTCCGTGGCGCTTGAGTGCCGGTCCGCCACAAAATTTGCGGGAGATGAACACAGACACGAATAGGCAAAAGTTGCGCAGGTTTTGGCACGCGCCGCGCAGGCCAGTGCCCTTAATCTTTCGACGTACCCCGCAGCAACGCCCGCATCTTCAGCGGTCGCTGCTGAACTTCAATGCAGAGAGCAGGAGCTACGGATATGTCGAACATTCAAAACAAAGTCGTCCTGATTACCGGTGCAAGCAGTGGTATTGGCGAAGCGGCGGCCAGATTGATCGCCGCCAAAGGTGCCCATGTGGTACTCGGCGCCCGCCGTACCGAACGTCTGGACAAACTGGTCGGCGAGATCCAGGCCGAAGGAGGCTCGGCCAGTGCCCGCGCACTGGACGTGACGGATCTGCAATCCATGCACGCCTTCGTGACATTCGCCAAGGCGCAACATGGCAAGGTCGATGTGATCATCAACAATGCAGGCGTGATGCCCCTGTCGCCTTTGACTTCGTTGAAGGTCGATGAGTGGAACCAGATGCTCGATGTCAACGTTCGCGGCGTGCTGCACGGTATCGCCGCCGTTTTGCCGGACATGGAGGCACAAGGTTTCGGCCAGGTCATCAATATCTCGTCGATTGGCGGTCTCGCGGTTTCTCCGACCGCCGCGGTGTACTGCGCGACCAAATTTGCGGTCAGGGCGATCTCGGATGGCTTGCGCCAGGAAACGGACAAGATCCGCGTCACGGTGGTGTGCCCGGGGGTCGTCGAGTCCGAACTGGCCGATACCATCTCTGATGAGGTGGCACGCGAGGAAATGAAAGCCTTTCGGCGTGTCGCGCTCAACGCCGACGCCATCGCGCGAGCGCTCGCCTATGCCATCGACCAGCCCGACGATGTCGATGTGAGTGAAATTGTGGTTCGTCCGACCGCCAGCCCTCACTGATAAATCCTGACAGCAATGTGCGCTGCGGTTCGGCCGCGGTCGTTGATCAGCGGCCGCTTCCGGACCCGTTGCGGTTGGCGTGATGGGTCGCCAAATCGTAGCGGATACGAAAATGAGTTGCGGTGTCATTTTCATCAGCTTTGCCAGTTGTGTTTTTTCTGGCCGCTGGCTATTGATACGCGCTTTTCCACCTTGGGCAATTCCCGCAATTGACAGCGGATGAACTACGCTCCTGAAACAACCCCGCAGATCGAAGAAACAGTGCGCAAGGTCGAGTCGACCAGAGTGATGGAGGGAACCAACAGGCCGTTCTTCGGGATCCGGCATCCCTGATCGTCACCGTCGGAGTACGCTCCGTGAAAACCCGACAGCCACTGTTTATCTTTCTGTTGCTTGTCTTGCTCTTTGCCGGTTGTGCGACCGTCAATGTTTCTCATGAACCCAGTCAGGCCCTGCCAGCGCGCGATTCGGCATTCGGTCGTTCTGTCCTGGCTCAGGCCGCTCCCCATCAGGGTAAATCGGGCTTTCGCTTGTTGTCCGAGAGTGCCGAGGCGTTCTCGGCCCGCGCCGAGTTGATTCGCAATGCGCAAAGCAGCCTCGACTTGCAGTACTACATCGTCCACGACGGCATCAGCACGCGAATACTGGTGAGCGAACTGCTGGCCGCTGCCGACCGCGGCGTGCGCGTGAGGATTTTGCTGGATGACACCACCAGTGATGACCTTGACCGGATTATCGCCACACTGGCTGCGCATCCGCAGATTCAAGTCCGCGTCTTCAACCCGTTGCACCTGGGCCGCAGTACCGTCGTAACGCGGACGATGGGCCGGCTGTTCAATCTGTCGCAGCAGCACCGGCGCATGCACAACAAACTGTGGGTGGTGGACAACTGCGTCGCCATCGTCGGTGGACGCAATCTGGGCGATGAGTATTTTGACGCGCAGCCCGACAAGAATTTCAGAGACATCGACATGCTCAGTGTCGGTCCGGTTGCGGAGCAGTTGGGGCATAGTTTTGATGAGTACTGGAACAGTGCACTGAGCAAGCCGATCGAGCAGTTTCTCTCGATCCACCCGACGACCCGCGACCTGAAAAACAGCCGCACCCGGCTGGAGGAGTCCCTGGAGGAAACGCGCAAGCAGAATCATGCGCTGTACCAGCAATTGATGACCTACACCACGCATCCACGCCTGCAGGTCTGGCGGCAGGAGCTGATCTGGGCTTGGAACAAAGCGCTGTGGGACGCGCCGAGCAAGGTCTTGTCGAAGGGCGAGCCCGCCCCGTATTTGCTGTTGGCCACCCAGTTGGCACCCGAGCTGAACGGGGTCACCCAAGAACTGATCATGGTCTCGGCCTACATGGTGCCGGGCGAACCGGGGGTGGTGTACTTGACCGGCCGTGCCGACGCCGGCGTGTCGATCAGCTTGCTGACCAACTCCCTGGAGGCCACCGATGTGCCCGCCGCGCACGGTGCGTACGCCCCGTATCGGCAAACCTTGCTGGAGCATGGTGTGCACTTGTTCGAGTTGCGGCGTCAGGCCGGTGACAATGGTGGCAGCGGCAGCGGAACGCGTCTTTTTCATAGCGGATCCTCCAACAGTTCAGACTCCAGCCTGCACAGCAAGGCGATGATTTTCGACCAGCAGAAAGCGTTTATCGGCTCGTTCAATTTCGACTCGCGCTCACTCTTGTGGAACACCGAAGTCGGGGTGCTGGTCGATAATCCGCAACTCGCCGGACGGGTGCGTGAACTGGCACTGGAAGGTATGGCGCCGGCGCTCAGTTACCACACTGTGCTGGAAAGGAATCAGATGGTCTGGGTCACCGAGGATGAGGGCAAACAGCATACGTTGACCAAGGAGCCGGGGAGTTGGTGGCGGCACTTCAATGCGTGGCTCAGCAGCGCCATCGGGCTGGAAAGGATGTTATAGCGCGTGGGTCATCGACGAACGATGGTGCGGGGCGCCGTGGTCTCTGTTGGTGCTCACTTCGATACTTTCATTGTCGCGCAGAGGATAGGGGGTGAGGGATATGGTGCGGCTTTTCAGCCTGTTGCTAGTGGTTGCGGGCAGCGGCCTTACCGCCATCGTTCCGGATGCGCAGGGCCAAACCGACCCGCAAGCCACCCAAGAGATAAAGGCCTTGCTGGACTTTGTCGAACACAGCCCGTGTCAGTTCGTGCGTAACGGAATCGAATACCCGGGACCCCGCGCGCGGGTGCATCTACAGCAGAAGCTGGATTATCTGGAAGGCAAAAACAGGGTGCACAGCGCGGAAGACTTCATCGATCTTGCTGCCACTGAAAGCAGCCTGAGTGGCCGAGCGTATGCGGTGCGATGTAAAGAAAAAGTAGAGCCAGCAAGCGCCTGGTTAAAGAGGGAACTGCAGAGGCAGCGGCAACTGCATTGATCTTGTCTGCCGTCCAATAACAGCCAGAGTGAAGGATTGCGGCATGACTTAACGCATGAACCGGCTATCGACCCTGCACACAATGATGGCAATATGGCCACTTCAGGAGAAATAGCATCCGGCGCGACGTGAAGCCGGATGTCATGCGTTCAGGGATGAGGAATATGGCTTCGATTCAGGTAGATGGTGAGGACAAGACCGCACAGATCAGCGACTGGGCGATTCGCTGGAGCGACAGGGACGCATTTCTGCAACTGACCTGTCACTATCCCTCCAGGAAAAAATACACCCGCCCGCTCAGTAATTGTCTGGTTTCGCCCACCCGCGAGTTGAGCAATGTCTTGCTGCACAAGCGCGGCGGCACCAAGCCCATCGTCAGCGCTACGATTTACGGCGAGCGCTATGCCGTCGTGCACTACCCGGGCGGCAAAAAACCTTATGTTCACAAAATGGACGGCATCGGCTTTACCGCTCCGACAGCGATGCGGGACACGCCGGTCTTCCGCTATCTCACTGCCGTGGCGCAAGCCCGACAGAGTCACGGTAAGTCGCAGGATGATCGTGAAATTGCCGACAATGTGGTGCGTCAGCTCGAAAAACTGCCCGCCATCGCTGGCACTGCCTTGCAAGCCTACTGTACGGGACGCAACGGCACGCTGGCGCCGGGGCAGGGGCTGATCTATCCGTTCGGGCTGAACGAGAGTCAGCTTAAGGCCGTCGAGCGGGCATTCAGCGCGCAAGTCAGCGTGATCGAAGGGCCGCCAGGAACCGGCAAGACCCAGACGATCCTCAACATCCTCGCCAACATTCTGTTACGCGGACAGACAGTCGCAGTGTTGTCCAACAACAATGCTGCCGTGGAGAACGTCTACGAAAAGCTGGAGAAATACGGCCTGGGCCACCTGGTCGCCAAGCTTGGCAACCAGAGCAAACGCCAGGCCTTCTTCGACGACCTGCCTGCGTGGACGCCAAGTGCGCCCGAGGCGGCACCATCCCTCGATGAGGTCCAGAACCTGCTGGCACGCTTGAAGCAGCACCTGCAAGACCACAACAGGGCGGCGCAACTGCAAATCGAGCTGGACGAGCTGGTCATCGAGCGGCGCTACCTGCAGCAGTGGCAGGCAGAAAGCGCTGTACAGGCCACCGGTACGCTCGACAAGTACGGCCTGACACCGCGCAAGACTGCGGACCTCATGGCCTACCTGGCTTACCTCGGCGAACAGCGCATCCATCTCAAAGACCGTATCGAGCTACTGTTCAAATTCAGGATCTTTCGCACCAGGCCATTCGCCGACGCCGAGGCGCGCATGGCCGTTTTCCATGCCCTGCAAATGCATTACTACGACAAGTCGCTCCGGGACAAGGAAGCGCAGCTGCAGGCGTGCCGTGATTCGTTGGCGCGCGCGAATTTCACGGCGCTGCTCAAAGAACTGACAACCGCATCGATGCAGCATCTCAAGCACCACCTGCAACTTCAGGTCCCGCCGTCGGACAGTTTTGATGTCAAAACCTACTGCGAGCGTTTCGATACCTTTATGCAGCGCTTCCCTATCCTGGGCAGCGGCACGCACTCCATCGTCAATTCGATCGCGCCGGGAGCGGTCCTCGATTACGTGATCATCGATGAAGCCTCTTTGCAGGACATCGTACCGGGCATCCTGCCGCTGGGCTGCGCAAAGAACCTGATCGTCGTGGGCGACAACCGCCAGTTGCCGCATATCCCCGTGACGCTGGGGCTGCAAGCGCCCGCCGAGGCCTACGATTGCGAGCGCTACAGCTTGCTCGATTCGTGCATTGCGGTGTTCCAGGACGCGCTGCCCAGAACCCTGCTGAAAGAGCATTACCGCTGCCACCCCAGGATCATCCAGTTCTGCAACCAGCAGTTTTACGACAACGCACTGGTGCCGATGACCGAGGACAACGGCGAAGCGCCCCTGCGTCTGGTGGTGACGGCCAAGGGCAACCACGCCCGGAAGAACACCAACCTTCGGGAACTGGACTCCCTGCTGAAGGTGCTAGAAGAGGAGGGGCAACCCGTCGGAATGGACGGTGAAGGCCGCGGTTACATTGCCCCGTACAGGGCACAAGTTAATCTGTCCGGCACGCACTTGCCGGCGGATTTCGTCAAGGACACCGTGCACAAGTTTCAGGGGCGCGAGTGCGACGAGATCGTGTTTTCCACCGTGCTCGACAAGAAGCGCTACAACCAGGGGCGAACACGCCTGGATTTCGTCGACGACCCGCGCATGATCAACGTGGCCGTTTCGCGGGCCAAACATCGCTTCACCCTAGTAACCGGCGATGAGGTGTTCACGGGCAACAATGGCCACATTGCTGCGCTGATCCGCTACATCAGCTATTACGCGCAAGACGAGCAGATCGTGCGGGCGCCGGTGGTCTCGGCATTCGACTTGCTGTACCGCGAGTACGACCAGTCTCTGGCACGCCTGGACGCTCGCTTGCGGCCTGAGGATTCACGCTACAAGTCCGAGCAGATCGTGGCCCGGTTGCTGCGCGAGGCACTGTCGGCCCCGGCGTGCCAGGCATTGAAATACCACACACAGATTCAGCTGGATCAGCTTGCATCACCGGCTGGCCTCGACTGGACGCAGCCCCAACAGGCGTTCATGCGGCGCGCCAGTTGCGATTTCGTGATCTATTTCAAAGTGGGCAAGCAACCGATAGGAGTGATCGAAGTCGATGGCGGGTACCACGACCACCCCGTACAGGCCGCTCGGGACGCCATGAAAAATGAGATTCTGGCTAAGAGCGGCATTCCCATTCTGCGGCTGCGGACCGTTGAGAGTGGCATTGAGCGCAGAATTGGCGACTTTATCGGGCAGTGGGCCCGTCCCGCGAATGGCGCATAAACACTTGGGTCAGCTCGTCAGACACTGATGGCCTGGCCCGATGTTTTCGCCCCTGAAATCTTCATTGTCGAGTGACGAGTCGGACCACCGACAGGAAACATGCATGGCCAACACATCACCCGCTCACACCCTGAGTGCATTGCCCGATCTTGATTACTATCACAGCAGTTCGATGCCTCTACCTGTTGAGATAACCACTCTTGATGCCTGGAACTTCATGAGGGCCAAGCCGGGGCTGTTCATGCGACTGGCTTTTCGGACGAGGGACGTGATTTCCTCACTGTTCGGGGTGAAGCGCATCGGCGGGTTCTCCGGCGCCAGGCGAGAAACCGTACAGACTGGAGAAAAGCTGGATTTTTTTCTGGTGGAGCATACTGCCCCCGACCTGCTCGTTCTGAGCGTGCGCGACCGACATCTGGATGTCATGATTTGCCTTTCGATAACAGATTGTGTGTTTACGATCACATCCTCTGTCGTAACGCATAACGTCTTTGGGCGCATCTACATGTTGCCGGTGGGTTTGGTCCATAAGTTGCTGGTCAATAGGGACCTTGGGCGTCTGAAACGAAATCTTGAAAGAGAATAAGGGACAAAACATGGTTCCTGATGCAACGTGATACTGATGCTTATCGGAACAAGGGATACTGAGACCAGGAAACCACAGATAACTTCAGAGACGCGCTTAATAAACTACCCAAGCATTACCTGGAAATAGCATGCAAGAAACAAGGCCTGGCTCACCAAAGAAAACAATGAAGAAACGAGTTATTACAGCTGTTGTGGTTTTACTTGCGGGGGCGTGGATTAATTATTTTTTTTGGGCCGCCAACATTTCATCACGAACAATTTTAATGCCGGAAATTCCGGAGTTGACGACATACCTGCTGACTGGCGCTATTTTTGGGGTTGTTTTTGCAGTTCCAACAATTCGCGCCGGCACAACGGCAAGAAGCACGATAAAGTCTTTTTTGGGTGGTTTCTGCCTGAGTTTGATGTTTTCTCTAAATTGTTATTCTGTCGCCGCCTACCTGTTGCCTGGTGAAACTGTCAGTTATGAGTCTGCGTATGAAGTTACTTATCCAGGGCCGCCCATCGGGAAATACAGTCGTTGCGAGGCTGGTCTGTGGATCAGTGTTCCAGACACGGATCGCAGGATTGAACTCTGCACAAACAAATCAGATTTGAACGAGCAAATTGGTCGCGGTATATATGCCGTGTGGGTGACTGCTCGCACTAATAAACTAGGCACTTACATTGTTGGCTATACATTTTTTCGCAAATAAATCTGTCAACACGAAATGTTTTATAAATGTGGTCTTTACCTGAAATCCCGAAAATGGATACCTCAGAACTGCAGCTCATCGAACATTCTTTGCAAAAAATCGTCGCCGGCGGCGCACTCAGACAGCAAGTGATACCCTAACCAGATGTCCCAACCTGCAGCGAGCGTCAGGTCCTGGCGCTCGAAGTCGGGGCAGATTGTTCCGTCCAGGCCGACAACGACTTCGCCCACGCGTCGAAAGCCCCAGGCATCAACCAGTTTGCTTTCCAGCGACTTCCAGTCGGCATCCGACAACTCACCGAATTCGATAAGTAAATGGCCATTTGCAGCGTGGAAGAGATTCATAGGTTCGCACCGGGGGAGGGGGTATAAGATCGACTGGGAACTGTCATTCAAGTAACCGCACGACGTTGGCAAGGAGCATTCATGTGTGTCATCAGCATTGATCGGGATAGCGTGCATGCCGGGGATGATCTGGAAAGTCATGGAACATCAATCAAGCTTGATCCAACGCTAACACTGCGCACATTGTGCGAAGCGATCCAAGGTATGGGGTACTTGCCTGCCATCAGTGGAGGCAAGGCGACGTGGATTATTTGTTTATCGGGCAAAGACGTAGGTGTTTTAGCTCAGCAATGGCCTGAACCCAAATTGACGATCCCCGCCGAGAGCATTCTGAGTCAGTATTTTGCAGATTCCGAACCAAGCCTACTGTTCAAATATTGGTGCCAGGCAGATCCAGACCATGTCTTTTCACAGATCAATGCAGGACGTGAACCACCGTCCCGATTGTAGGAGTGGGAGGAAGCTTTCTACTCATCAAGAAGCTGCGTCGGCGGTATTTCTCGAGCGACTGCTTCCGGCTGTTGATTCAACCCTTCAACGACATCGGTCTGTCCCCACCCGGAGGCAAGCCAAACAGCCTCCGCACCCCGTTAAGAAACGCCCCATAAGGCCGCCCCAGAACCAGCATCATCACCGCCGCACCCAGCGTGCCGCGCATCAATCCTTCGCCCGATGCACCACTGAAGGCAATGATCGCGGCATAGATCGGCACCTGAAAACTGACCAGGGCGATACTGTCCCAGCACAACCTCGACACCCGACCCTGCCCGGCGCGCGTCATCACCCAATCCCGCCATAGGCCGTAAGGTCGCGCGACCGGAATCATCAGCACCGCGCCCAGAAGGCGCGCCTGCAGAACCTGATCCCAGGTCATGCCGGCAATGAAACGTTCATTGATGATGCCGGTGGTGGTGAAAAACACGATCAGCGCCGTGGTGTCTGCCAAGAAGGCAGTCCGACGCGTTGGGCTTTGCAGGCGTGGCGGCACCTCAATTCTCCTCTCATGGCTTCAGGTTTGATCTTTCCTCAGCTAAGCGCCGGTGCTTCATCGTGCTGTGACAGCGGCTGCACCGCGAGGTGCGGCGATTCGCCGAAGTACTCGATCATCAGATCCGTGAGCACGCGGATCTTGCGCGCGGGATGCGGGCCTGGCGCGCGGAGGAGGTAGGCACCGGCCGGGGGCGGTGGATGGTTGGTCATGATCGGCACGAGTGCACCCGAGGCGATGTGTTCGTGGGTGAGGCAATCGGGCAAGTAGGCGACGCCGAGGCCGGCAGTCGCGGCCGCGGCGAGGGCAGTGCCGTTGTCAGCCTTGAAGCGTCCTTGCGGGCGCACCGTGATGATCTTGTCAGCCGCCATGAATTGCCAGGCTTCGGTGCCTTGCATGAGCGCCTGATGGGCGTGCAGTTCGTCCGGGGTTTCTGGGGCGCCGTGCGCTTTGATGTAGTCGGGGCTTGCGACGAGCTTGGTGTAGACCGGGCCGATACGCCTTGCGATCAAATTGGAGTCCTGCAGATAACCCACGCGAATGGCGCAATCGTAGCCCTCGGTAATCAGGTCAACGAAGCGATCGCTATAGCAGGTCTGCATGTGCAATTGAGGGTGACGGCGAGCCATTTCCGCCAGCACCGGGGCGAAGTGCGTCGGCCCGAACGACAACGGCACTGCTACGCGCAAGCGACCGCGCAGGGCGCCGGCGGGCAGGATGGTTTCCTTGGCGATGTCGATTTCGCTGCAGACTCGGGCGGCGTAATCGCGAAATGTCGCGCCAGCCTCAGTGAGTGAAGCCCCGCGAGTCGAGCGTGCCAGCAATTGCACACCCAGTTCTGCTTCGAGCCGGGCCAGACGGCGGCTGACGATTGATTTCGAGACCCCGAGCCGCAGCGCAGCCTGGGAAATGCCCCCGGCATCGGCCACCTCGACGAAGGTTTGCAGTTCTTCGATATCCATTTTCGCGTTCCCCTTGGCGCGACACAGTTCGCCTCGGGATGCTACTACTGCGACGGATATGGGAACAGCACAATGGCTTTTCCAGGCACGGCGTCACTCGCGTGCATTCTGGAACCCTTAGCCGCACGGGCTCCGGCCGTTTCACCCGCGTGCGTTACCCATACAAAAGGACCTGCAAATGGCAAGCGAAGCAATCCGCAACCCCCACACCGATCAACTGCTGACGCCCGAGAATTCAGCATTGATCGTCATCGACTATCAACCGGTTCAGGTGTCCTCGATCCGCTCGATGCCACGCGATGAACTGGTCTTCAACATCACCAGCGTTGCGAAAGCGGCGGTCAACTACAACCTGCCGATCATCCACTCGACCGTCAATGTCGCGACCGGCCGCAACAAACCACCGATTCAAGAGTTGCAAGCGGTGCTCGGCCATCTGCCCACCTATGACCGCACGTCGATCAACAGTTGGGAGGACACCGAGTTCAAGCAGGCAGTCAAAGCACTCGGGCGCAAGAAACTGATCATGACCGCGCTGTGGACCGAAGCCTGCCTGACCTTCCCGGTGCTCGACGCGATCCAGGAAGGCTATGAGGTTTATGTGCCGATCGATGCGGTGGGCGGCACGTCGCTGGCCGCGCACGAGGCGGCGTTGCGCCGAATGGAACAGGCGGGGGCGAAGCTCATCAGCCGCGTGCAAATGTACTGCGAACTGCAGCGCGACTGGGCGCGCGAGGTAACCGTGCCGGGCTTTATGGGCGTGTTTGAAAACTTCGACGGCTTTAACGCTGAAAAGGCGCTGCAAGCGGCGGGCAACAAGGCCTGATTAACGGGCCGTTGCTGAAGGTGGCGCTGGCGGCATTCGGCGCTGCCTTCTTTTGGTCTGTTTCGTCACCTGAAAATAATCTGAACGGCCTCGGAACCTGCTCGCCTAATGATTAGCTTGTGGTCAATCGCACAGGCGCTGTGTCAATAACGGCACACTCCGAGAGGTGGTCAACGTGGCTAAAGACGAAAAGAAAAGCAAAGACAAAAAAGGTGACGCTTCGAAAGCCAGCAAGGACTTGAAAGACAAAAAGTCATCACCCGAGAAGAAATCAGCGGCAGCCTCGGCGCTTTCGAAGTCCTCCGACAAGGACAAGAAAGACAAGAAAAAAGACGCCGAGCCCAAGAAGTCGACGAAAAAAGCGGACAGCAAGCCTGAGAAGGCCAAAGATTCAAAGAAGGCTGACAAGCCGTCTAAAAAGAAAAAGTGATCTTGAAGACAATAAAAAACCCGGCATTCGAACCGGGTTTTTTATTGCCTGCTATTTGGGGCCTCAGAGCGCAGCTTTCACCTGCAAACCAAACACCAGCGCATTGTCGATGTCCTGCCCGGAAAACGCGCCCGGCTCGATGATGTACTGCATATTCGGGCGCAGGGTCAGCCAAGGCGTGGCTTGATAACCGTAGCCGAGTTCGATCAATTGCTCGGCGCTGTCCAGGTTCGGGAACGCTGTGCCGTTGTTCAATGCTGCGTCCTGCAGCACGTCACGGCTGCGCGGGTTCGGCACGGCGCGGCCGTAACCCAGGGCGACGGTGTCTCGCGGACGACCTTCAAACGGTTTGTACAGAACCACGCCGGTGCCGTACCACTTGCTGAACGGCGAAGCCGCTTCGCTGGCCGCCGAGTATTGGCCGAAGGCGTGCAGGCTGCGGCCTTCGGACGTCGGCGAGTTCCAGACGGCCTGATCGATCAGCAGGTAATGACCGCCGCGACCGGACACTTCTTTGTCGCTGCCAATGCGTTTTACGTCGGAGCTGTCGTAGTAGTAACCGAGCTTGTATTCGCCGGGCAGGGCGCCCGCATGCTTGTACACCAGCTCGATCGGCACCACGGTGCCGGTGGTGTGTTTCGGGCCAAGATGCCAGGCGCGGCTGGAGTTGCCGTTGCTTTGCGGGTCGACGTTGAACGCGGCCACGCGCAGTTGCCACGAGGACGACAGGTCGTATTTCACCCGCACGCCCAAATGGGCATTGGGGTAGTTGGTCCAGCCGCTGCCGCCGGACATGTTCAGCGGATGGCCGCAGAAACCGGCGTTCATGAAGTTGCACAGAATGCCGCTGTCGAGGCCGCCGAGGTCATTACCCATGGCCATGTAACCGAGCTTCACGTTGAGCGCCGGGGTAAACAGGCTGCGCTCGTAACTCAGTTCGGTCAGGCGCGTGTACAGGCCACCGTAGTTTTCCTGAATCGGCAGACGGTTGCCGACCAGATCTTCCGAAGCGCTGTTGCCGCGACGGTCGTTGATGGTCAACTGGACCTTGCCGGCATTGTCGACGCCGTACAGTTTGCTCAGGTCGAACTGCACACCGAGCTTGATGTTCTGCGAGTAGCGCGCCGAGCGATGCAAACCGCCGTCGGCGTTGTAAGCCATTTCACCGCTGTAATCGCCGGTGAACTTGATGCCTTGTTCATCCATCTGGTGACGCAAGCCACCCCAGTCACCGGTGAGGGTGCTGCGGGTCAACAGATCGGAATCGTTGTCGGCCAGCGCGGGGAGGGTGGTGGTGCACGCGACGCCCAGCAACAGGCCTTTGAACAGGTGGGAACGGGAAAAACCAACAGCCGATAGCATGTAAATCTTCCTGCAGAAAACTTGAGCAATAGGGGGAAAGCAGCGCGGCACCCGAAGGTGCCGCGCTCAAAGCAAGCGTCCGCGTTTAACGTGGAAGCTGGGGGTTACGGCAGGGCGTAAGCCATCACGTAGTCGCCGCGATCGGTCGACTGACGCGCGCCACCGGCGGTGATGACGATGTACTGCTTGCCGGTTTTCGGTGAAACATAGGTCATCGGGCCGCCCTGGCTGCCGACTGGCAGACGTGCTTTCCAGACTTCTTCACCGTTGCCGCTGTTGAAGGCGCGCAGGTAGAAGTCCTGGGTGCCGGCGATGAAGATCAAACCACCTTGGGTCGACAGCGTGCCGCCGAGGGTTGGCAGACCGATCTTGATCGGCAGGTGCATGCGGATGCCCAGTGGACCGGTGTCTTCAACGGTACCGACCGGAACCTGCCAGGCGATTTTCTGGGTCTTCATGTCAATCGCCGTCAGCGTACCGAACGGTGGAGCCTGGCAAGGAATGCCGGCCACCGACAGGAAGCGGTTCTTGTTCACGGCGTAAGGCGTGCCTTTCAGCGGAACGGCGCCCATGCCGGTGTTCAGCGCTTCGCCACCGCCAGCCGCCTGGCCTTTGTTCTGCGACGGAATCATCTGAATCCACAGACCCAGGCGCATGTCGTTGACGAAGATGAAACCGTGCACCGGGTCAGTGGAGATGCTGCCCCAGTTCATGCCACCCAGCGAACCCGGGAAGCTCAGCGATTTGTCCATGCCCGGCGCGGTGTACAGGCCGTCGTAGCGCATGCCTTTGAAGTCGATGCGGCAGAGCAACTGGTCGTACGGAGTGGCGCCCCACATGTCCGATTCAGTCAGGTGCTGAGCACCGATTTCTGGCATGCCCACCGATTTCGGCTGGGTAGGGGAGTACGGTTCGTTCGGGATGTTCGCCGCTTTCACCGGTACTTCTTTAACGTCAGTCAGCGGTTTGCCAGTGGCGCGGTCGAGCACGTAGATCTGCCCGGCCTTGGTGCCGATGACCAGCGCCGGCACGGTTTTGCCGTCCTTGGTGAAGTCGATCAGGCTCGGCTGCATCGGCAGGTCGAAGTCCCAGAGATCGTTGTGCACGGTCTGGAACACCCAACGCTCGTCACCGCTGGTGGCGTCCAGCGCGAGGATCGAAGCACCGTAGGTGTGATCGAGTTTGCTGCGCTCGACACCATAGATGTCGGTGGACGAACTGCCCATCGGCAGGAACACGGTGTTGGTCGCCGGGTCATAGGACATCGGCGCCCAGCTGTTCGGCGTGCTGCGCACATAAGTGCTGCCGTCGGCCGGTGCGTTTTTATCCTGCGGGTTACCCGGGTCGAAGGCCCAACGCATGGCGCCGGTCATCACGTCGAAACCACGGATCACGCCGCCGGGCATGTCGGTCTGCACGTTGTCAGCTACGCGACCGCCAACCACCACGGTGGTGCCGGCCATCAGCGGAGCGGAGGACAACTGGTAGTAGCTGTCCGGGACATTACCCAAACCGGCCTTCAGATCTACCTGACCGTTGTTGCCGAAACCCTGGCAGAACTCGCCGGTGTCCGCATCGACCGCGATCAGGCGGGCATCAATGGTGTTGGTCAGCAGACGACGCTGGCAATTGGCGGCCGGCGCAGGCTTGGCTTCGATGATCGACGAGTTGCTTGGCTGAGCAATCGCTTTGGTGGCGTCGAAATAGGCCATGCCACGGCAGCGCTGCCAGACTTTCGACTGAGCGTTGATTGCGTTCTTCCACAGCTCTTTACCGGTGTCGGCATCGAGGGCAATCAGGTTGTTGTGCGGGGTGCAGATGAACACCTTGTTGCCAACCTGCAGCGGGGTGAGCTGGTCTTCAGCACCGTTGCCATCGCTCTCGGCGATGTCACCGGTGTGGTAGGTCCACGCGACTTTCAGCTTGTCGACGTTGCTGCGGTTGATCTGGTCCAGCGCAGCGAAGCGGCTGCCACCTTCGGTATTACCGTAGTGCGCCCAGTCCTTTTGCGCCTTGTCCGGCTCGACCGGGGTCAGGCCTGGGCCAGTGCCGGTTGCCGCCACGGTTGGATGGGCGACAAACATATTGCCGGCCGCTACAACCACGCCGACTGCCAGCACCGCCGCCACAGCGTAAGCGCCGCGACCGGCAACGCCACCGTTGGCACGTTTGAGCTGCGGATAAACCAGCGCCACGACCAGGCCGATCACACTGAACATGAACAGGCGCGAGAACACCGGCCAGAACACCAGACCGGCATCGCTCACCGCCCAGATCGCGGTGCCCACCAGGAACGCGGCGAACAACCACGCGCCGGCAAGCTTGAAGCGCGCGATCAGCAGACCGGAAACGGCCATGACCAAGCCACCCACCAGGAAGTACCACGAGCCTCCCAGGCTGACCAACTTCACGCCGCCCGCAGCCAGCGCCAAGCCGAGCAGGGCGATGACGACGCCCAGCCCGATCAGAATGAATTTTGATATGCCCGAGAGGCGTTGACTCTGCTTCACGTTGAGTGTCCCGTTGAAATGAGGCGCGCATTATATAGTTAGGTAACTACCTAGTTAAATCACTAATTCAGTAATAAAGCGTTATTGGATTTTTGATAATCCGCTTGGGCCGCAAATGGCGCTCTGACAGGCTTCAACAGAGCTTTTGAAAACCTGCAAAAGACGCCGTTTTGTCAGAAAAAATCATGGTTATGACAGCATTTCTATTTTGCTGTTTTCAGTCAGCCAACACCGTTCAACTGACGCACGGCCGTAACACCAGCTTAGCGGGTACGCGACAAATGGGGCGGCCCCCGCTCGTTACCAGTTGATGTGCGTGGTTCGACTCATACGGGCGTAGTGAGCGAAAAGGGAATGCGCAGCTCTTCGACAGGCCCTGTATCGCGCCCGCACATTTCGTCGTGCACGCATTGCTGCACCAGCACGCAGGGAAAGGCCGGCACGGTCTGCAGCAAGTCACGCAGGTGGGTGATCGAGCGCAGGTGCATCGGCTTGGCCGCGTCATCCAGCAGGGTGAACTGGCCGTGATCCAGACGGATCCGCGCCAGATAAAAACCACCTTCGAGTGACAGCAGCTCCAGTTCACGTATTTCACTGTTGGCCGCACGTTCGGTGAGGGCTTGCAGGTTCATGCTTCACTCCTTGCCTACCAGGGTAGGCGTTCTCCATCGTAGGCAAAGAAATGGCCGCTGTCGGCCGACGTCAACTGGTCTATCAAGGTCAGTAACTGTTCAGCGGCAACGTCTGCCGGACGGGCGCTGGAGGCGCCGCGAAAAGGTTGCGACAACCCCGACACCACCGTGCCCGGGTGCAGACTGAGCAAGCGACTCTGCGGGCGCGTGCGTGCCAGTTCGATGGCGGCGGTCTTGATCAGCATGTTCAACGCAGCCTTGGAGGCGCGGTAGGCGTACCAGCCGCCCAAACGGTTGTCGCCAATGCTCCCGACCTTGGCCGAAAGCATCGCCATCGCTCCCCGAGGATCGAGCAGTGGCAGGAAATGACGCAACACCAATGCCGGTCCCAGCGTGTTCACTTGAAACACGGTTTGCAGCGCCTCCGGCTCGATTGCGCTGAAGCTTTTTTCCGGTTTGATCCCTTCGCGATGGAGCAGACCGGCCGCGTGGATGATCAGTTGATACGGCGCTTCGCCTGCCAGTTCGGAGGCGGCACTGGCAATCGTTTCGGGCCGTTCAAGGTCGAGCGCGGGGAGGGTACGGCGCCCCAGCGCACGAACGTCGGCACAGCGCGGATCCTGTTTCAGCAGTTGGCAAAAGGCTGTGCCGAGGGCGCCACTGGCGCCGATCACCAGCGCGCGATAACCGTCGCCGAGCGAGGCCAGGGTCAATGCGCGGTTCATTCGCTGACTCCGGCACCCTGGCGACGGAAGAACAATGTCACCTGTCCGACCTCTACGCCGAATTTGGACATGCTGGTGCGGTTGATCAACGTGTCCTCGTCCATCAAGTACATCCAGTCGTCCATGCTCATTTCGTAAGTCGAGTCATCGACCGGCAGGTTCAGGCGATAACGCCAGTGCAACGTGTTGCCCGCGACCCGGCCCTCGGCGACACCCACCACGTCAGCCGCGCGACCGCTCCAACGCCCCTGGCCTTCGGGCGTGAGAGTCCAGACGCGACGTTGGCGGGTGCCGTCGCTGTAAAGGAAGCGCTCGTCGAGAATCAGGTTGTTGCCCTCACGCCGGCTGACGATGTTGACCTCAAAACGCTTGGCCACCTCACCGTTGCGCTTCTGAAACATCCCCCAGGCTTTGACGGGCTGGCTGAAAAAACGCTGCAGGTCCAGGGCCGGTTGTTGCTCGGCATAACGGGCAACATCTACGCTGCCGCAGCTTGCGACGCTGAGGACCAGTGCCAGTAACAGCAGAAATCGGGTCATCGCCTAACTCCCTGAAACACACAAGTGAAGAGGGTGAGATTCGAACTATCGGCTTGTACAGTGACTGTCCCCTGTATAGCTTTATCGACGTCCGATCAGTTGCAGGAACTCCTGCCGTGTCGTCGAACTATCCCGGAAAGCCCCCAGCATCACGGAGGAGGTCATGACCGAATTCTGCTTCTCAACGCCGCGCATCATCATGCACATGTGCCGCGCTTCAATGACCACCGCCACACCGGCGGCATCGGTGATCTGCTGGATGGCGTCGGCAATCTGCCGTGTAAGGTTTTCCTGGATCTGCAGGCGACGCGCGAACATGTCTACCACCCGCGCGACCTTCGACAGCCCCAGGACCCGGCCGGTGGGGATGTACGCGACATGTGCCTTGCCGATAAAGGGCAGCATGTGGTGCTCGCACAAGGAATACAGCTCGATGTCGCTGACGATCACCATTTCATCGCTCTGCGACTCGAACAAGGCACCGTTGGTGACGTCTTCCAGGCTCATGGTGTAGCCGTTGCACAGGTACTGCATCGCTTTGGCGGCGCGCTTGGGTGTCTCCAACAGTCCTTCGCGCTCGGGGTTTTCACCGACGCCGACGAGAATTTCACGGTAATGGCTGGCTAATAGTGGGTTCATTCAAGGTGCTCGCGGCAGTGCTGTGCGTGAGGCCAATCCATAGCGAAAGAGTTGTACGCAATGAAGTGCTTTGTATAGGTTTTATTGAAGATAGGCTGAAAAAAATCACCTGACAATGAATCGGCAATCTTTTTTATGCAGATGCGAAAACCTCACATCGCAAAATGTGAGACCGCGAGGAGCGGGAAGCAGAGGGGGATGAGAGTGAGCGCTCCGGGAGATGTGTGAGCGCGGTGCGATAACAAGCGATGTTGTGCGGCGTTCTGATTGATTTGGAAACCGTCAGACGTCCTGACAGTTCCCGATTGCTGCACCTCAAGCGTTTTCTTCAATCCGACGCACATCCCCCAAAGAATCACGCTGCATCGATTGCAGGTTTTTCTCGATGGTTTCGCACAGCGCTTCCATCTGAATCTGGTGTTCGCTTTGGCGAAACGGGCTTTGCAGATCGGTGCCGATGCGTTCGATGGCCAGCAGCATAAAACCGACCACGGTCGAAGCCAACGGCGTGAACCAGCCCAAAGACTCCACCAGCCCGACGGGCACGATCAGGCAGAACAGTGAAATAAACAGCCGTGGAAAATACACATACGGGTAGGGCAGCGGCGTATTGGCAATCCGCTCCATGCCACCCTGGCTGTTGGACAGATCCACCAGCGTCGACTCCAGCCGCGCCAGACGAATGCTGTCCAGGCGCCCGGCCTTGTATTCCCGCGCGAGCAAAGTCGCGGAACCGGTGAGAATGTCATTGGCAAAGTTGTTGGTCGTGCCACTGCGGGCAAACTCATCGGCGGGAATAAACGCGCGGACTTCCTCAGGGCAGGGCTGGCCTTGCAGATGCGCCGCGAGGCAATTCACATAGGCGACGTGGCGGCGTAACAGGGTCGACTTGACTGGATTGACCTCGCCATCGGGATCATCCAGCAACGTCAGCACCTGCCGGGCGAAGCTGCGCGAATTGTTGATCATCGAACCCCACAGCGTGCGTGCTTCCCACCAGCGGTTGTAAGCGCTGCTGTTGCGGAAACTGATCAGCACGATCAATGCCGAACCCAATAACGTCAGGGGCATCAATGGCAGATTCAGCTTGGCGTTGAGGAACAGCATGAAATCGACGGTGACGGCGATGTCCCAGAGCAGCAGCCAGAACAACGCCCAACCGACGTAGCCCAGAGTCTTGATGATCAAACGGTATTTTCTGACGATGGCAGCTTTCAAACGGAAACCTCGTGGCGGGCGGTAAGCGTTAACGCCTTAGCTCGGACGCTGTTTTGCGGGGAAAGGTTCGGTCAATAGTCTGGCAACCGGCATCTGGACTTTTCCGGGGTGATCATCGCCGAAAGTGTTACACCCTACGTTTTCGCTACGCCCGGCACATCCATATTGATCTTGCGCCAGAATGCTTCCGCCAGACTGTAGACCGAAAAGGCAATCAGCCCCAAAGCCATCACCATCAAAATCAGCCAGCCAGCGGGCAGATTCTGCAGCGCATCGAGCGCTTCCTTCATACCCGGTGGATCCATGGCTTGATAGGTAGAACCGCTGACCGCCAGAAGCAATGCAATCTCGATAAACACGACTCCGCGCGCTATCAGACCAAACCGGGAGACCGGTCGGACGTAGCGCATGACGTCCTCGTCGGCCTCGAAATACTTCTCGAACGTCGCTTTCCAGCCCTTGAAGATGTGAGCAATGCCGACCCCCAGCGGAATGAGGGCGATCAGGTACACCAGCCAGTTCGAGTGTTCCCAGGACAGCAGATGCGCCAGCCAGTCTTTGGTCTGTCCTGCGGAATTGCCGGAACTTTTAATCCCGCTGATGAGCAGGCCCAATGCAAAGAACGCCAGAGCAGCGTTGACCAAACCTCCGACAAACAGCCCTGTGCGAATCACCAGCCCTTTGAATTTTGTGCCGTGATGATCGACATCACGCGTTGCCTGCAGGACACGCCAGGCGGCAAATGCGAGCAGCCCCGCCACGACAAGTCCAACCAGAAAATAGCCGAATGGCTGGCCCAGCAACGCTTCCAGACTCTTGTGACTGTCCTTTGGCTTGGTTGAATCCTGGGCTGCCAGCAACGCAAAGATGCCGATGATCAGATACAGCATTCCCCGGGCGGCGTAGCCTCCCCGAGCGAGAATGACAAGGTTGCGTTGCGCGGACATGGGACGTATTCCTGAGAGGGCATACCAGAGCAGACCCTTCTTGCCGGGAGGGGTTCTATGACCTGTCGAAGAACACAGTGAGCTGGTTTGTGCAGACAACTCATCAATAGCCGGAATCGTCACCTGATAACACCACGTCGTTTCGTTGCCGGCCAATAAAGCCGACGCAGAGTAGCCGCACGGCTCATTCTGCGAGTGCTTTGGCCCTGGCAATGGAAAACGCTTTCGGCAGACTCGCGCCATTCTTCGCCGCAAGAATCTCCGCCATCACACTGACGGCGATTTCCGCCGGCGTCTTGCTGCCGATATACAGGCCGATCGGCCCGTGCAGGCGCTCAAGCGACGTCTCGGTTTCTCCAAAATGCTCAATCAGGCGTTCGCGGCGCAGTTGGCTGTTGCGCCGCGAACCGATGGCGCCGATGTAGAACGCCGGGCCGTGGAGCGCTTCGAGCAACGCCAGATCGTCGAGTTTGGGGTCATGACTCAAGGCGACGATGCAGGTGCGCAGATCGACCGCGAAGTCGCGCACCACGTCATCCGGCATGCCGACAATCCGCTCCACACCGTCTACTGCCCACGTCTCGATGTACTCGGGACGCGGATCGCACACCGCCACCTTGAAGCCGTTGAACAACGCCATGGTGGCCAGATATTCGGCCAGCGCGCCGGCCCCGATCATCAGCATCCGGTAGCCCGGTCCCAGAGTGTTGAGCATCTGCGCACCATCGAAACTGAATTGTTCCGGCGTTGCGGTGGATTCAAGTATGACCTGACCGGACTCCAGCGTCAGGCCACGGCGAACCAGTTGCCCGGCGTCCAGTTGCGCCAGCAGCTCATCAAGCGACTGCCACGCCGGGTTGAATTCAAGGATCAGTTCAAGCGTGCCACCGCACGGCAAGCCGAACCGATGCGCCTCATCGGCGCTGACGCCATAGCGCACCACTTGCGGTGCGCTGTCGCTAAAAGCGCTGCCGCCATGCGCCGTGGTGAAGCGATGGATCAGATCGTCTTCGATGCAGCCGCCGGACACGCTGCCCACCACGCGACCGTCGTCACGCAAAGCCATCATCGACCCCGTCGGACGCGGTGAAGAACCCCAAGTGCGCGCCACCGTAGCGAACAACACACGTTCGCCGGCGGCAAGCCAGTCCCGCGCTGTGCGCAGGACCAGCAAGTCGATGCTTTCCATCAGTGCCTCCTCTTAGCGCATCTGCAGGATGATCGGGCTGCTGCTGGCCGGATCGGTGTGCTCACGCAGTTTGCCCACCGTCTGCGCATCGACAGCACTGGCCTGATTGCCCCAGGTGCTGCGCATGAAGGTCAGCACTTCGGCGATCTGCTGATCCGACAACTGCTCACGGAAGGCCGGCATGCGATAGGCGTCCGGCACACCGGCGGCTACGACACGCTGCGAACCATTCAGGGTGATGTTGATCGCCGAGGCGCTTTCCTTGGCCAGTGCAGAAGTCGCGCCGGCCAGCGGCGGCATCCATTCAGGTTGACCCTTGCCGTCGAGACCGTGGCAGGAAGCACAGCGCGCCACGTAGGTATGAGCACCGGGCGAGTCCAGACGTTGCGCTGCCGAAACCGCTTGGTACTGCCAAGGCTCTCCATCGCGCTGGCGGTCGCCAGGCAACGACTTCAGGTAGTGGGCAATCGCGGTCAAATCGTCATCGCTCATGAACTGCGTGGAGTTGTTGAACGCCTCGGTCATCGAACCGTAGACCACCGCATGCTGGTTGCGACTGGTCTTGAGGAACTGCACGATCTCTTGCTCGCTCCAGCGGCCCAGCCCGGTGTTGTGGTCATCACGCAGGCTCGGCGCGTACCAGCCATCGAGCAAGGCGCCGGCGAGGTACGGTTTACCGGATTCATCCAGTGCCTTCTCGTTGAACGCCAGGCCGCGCGGCGTGTGGCAACTGCCGCAGTGCCCGGCGCCCTGAACAAGGTAAGCGCCACGGTTCCACTGTTCATCCTGCGACGGTTTGGGCGCATACGGTTCGGCATCGACAAACACACCGTTCCACAGTGCAATCGGCCAGCGCAGGTTCAGCGGGAACGGAATCGCACTCGGGATATTCGCCTGTTTCACCGGCGCCACGCCTTTCATGAAGAACGCATACAACGCTCGTACATCGTCATCACTGAGCTTGGCGTAGGACGGGTAGGGCATCGCCGGATACAGACGGCGACTGTCGGGCGCCACGCCGTGACGCACCGCCCGGTCGAAGTCCGCCAGGCTGTAGTGGCCAATGCCGGTTTCCGTGTCCGGGGTGATATTGGTCGCATGGATTGAGCCCAGCGGTGTGGCCATTTCCAGGCCACCAGCGAATGGCGCGCCTCCTGGCACGCTGTGGCAGGCCACGCAATCGCTGAGCCGGGCGACGTATTCGCCACGGGCGACCAGTGCCGGGTCGATGTCGGCCACGGCGATCTGATGAGTTTCAAGGCGCGAGACAGGCTCACGGGTGACATACCAGGCCAGCAGGCATGCCGCGACCAGGCACGGCACTGCCAGCCAGCCAGCGGTTCTTGCGAATCGGCTGTTATTCATGGACGCTCCGGCGCTGATCAAGTGAAGGTGTGTCGGCTCATCGGCAGGCTGCGCACCCGCTGACCGGTTAGCCTTGCCACCGCGTTAGCGACGGCGGGCGCGACCGCTGGCAACGGCGGTTCACCGATGCCACCCATTTTTTCCCCACTCTCGACCACACGCACATGGACCCGAGCCATCCGCGCAGGCGGCAGGATCTGATACAAGTCGTAGTTGCGCGCCCGGGGTTTGCCATCAATCCACACGGCTTCTTCCACCAGGGTTTGCGACAGTCCCAACGCCACAGCGCCGTTGACCTGCGCTTCGACAATCGCCGGGTTGACGATGCTGCCCGGGTCAATCGCCTGCCAGATGTCGTGCACCTTGACCTGACCGTTCTCGATGGACACCTCGGCGATCACCGCCGTCTCCGTACCGAACGGCGAAGCCATGGCCACACCGCGCGCACGTTTGCTGCCATCCTCGGCGGTAAACGGCCCGCGCTTCCAGCCGCCCGACAGTTCAGCCACCGCTTGCAGCAAGGTGGTCAGGCGTTTGTTATCACGCAGCAGATGCAGACGCAGGTCGAACGGGTCTTTGCCACCCTTGTCGGCGAGCTCATCGAGGAACGATTCATAGAAGAAGTCGTTGAGCGAATTGCCCACCGAACGCCAGTAACCGAGCATGGCCGGGCCTTTGACGTAGATCTGCGCGATGCGTTTGTTGGGGATCGCATAGGTTTTTCCTGACAACCCTTCAAGCGCTGTGGGGTCGAGTTTTTCACCCTGTTTGCCGGCGAGGGCTTCGGTCGGGCCTTCGGTGGCACTGATCGCTTCGATTGCCAGCGGCCAGCCGTCGTTGTCCAGCGCGGCACGGAAGTTCACCGCAGCAACGGGGCGGAGCACGTCACGCAGGAACTCTTCTTCGCGGCTCCAGATCAGTTTGACCGGACGGCCAACCGCTTTCGCCAGCGCGATTGCCTGAGGGTAGGGACTGGCCGAGTCGTAGAGGAAATGCCGGCCGAAGAACCCGCCTAGCAGCGGCGAATGCAAGGTGATGCGCGACGGATCCAGCCCTGTGCGTTTGGCAATGTCGGCACGGAACATGTCCGGCGCCTGATTCGGCAACCAGACTTCCAGCGTACCGTCCGGGTTGAATCGGGCCAGTGCCGAAGGCGGCTCCAGTTGTCCATGGTTCAGGTATTGGTTGTGGTAAGTGGCGTCAATCCGCGTCTTGGTTTCCTTGAGAATCGCAGCCACGTCGCCTTGGTTTTCATCATCTTTGGCCGGGCCTTTGTCTTCAGCGAGGCGCTTGAACCAGGCATCGCTGGAAAAGTCGGCGGGCATCGGCCGCACTTTGCTATCGGCCGTTGGCTCTTGCCAGTCGACCTGGATCGCCTCGACGGCACGTTTGGCGTGCCACCAACGCTCGGCGACCACCGCCACGGCGCCCGGCAGACGGTGCACGGAATGCACGCCTTTCATTGCTTTGACCTGATCTTCGTTGCGCAGGTTGCCGACCGTCATCCCCAAACGCGGGGCATGTTGCACGGCAGCGTGGAGCATGTCGTCGACCTTCAGATCGATGCTGTACAGCGCCTTGCCGGTGGACTTGTCGTAGGCATCGAGGCGCTTCACCGGTTTGCCGATCCAGCGGAACTGGCTCGGATCACGCAGCCTCACAGAGGCCGGATCAGGAACCGGCAGATCCATCGCGCGCTCGGCCAGTTCACCATAGGCCAGCGAGCGGCCCGACTTGGCATGCACGACTTTGCCGGGCTCGGTGCTCAACTCGCTCACCGGCACGCCAAGTTGCTGCGCACCCGCCTGCAACAACATGGCGCGGGCGAGGGCGCCGAGGCGGCGCATCACCGGGTAGCTCATGCGCACCGACATACTGCCGCCGGTGATGCGCATGCCGTTTTCCAACACCACATAGGCTTCGCCGGGCGGTGCGGCTTCGACCAGAAAGGTCGACGGATCGACATCCAGCTCTTCACCGACGATTTGCGCCATCGCCGTGAACGTGCCTTGTCCGCCTTCCATGAACGGGCAGAGCAGACGCACGCGATTGTCTGGACGGATCTCGAGAAACGCCGGCACCTGCGTGCCGCGCTCGGCCGTCGCCGCGGCAACGGCAGCTTGCACGCGTGTCGCACCGAGCGGCAGGCCGAAGCCGAGGACCAATGCGCCGACGGCAGTACCGGTGAGAAAACGTCGGCGCGAAACATTGATCGGTTCGTGCAGATCCAGTGCCGAGGCTTGCAGTGAAGGGTCGATTCGAACGTTCATCACGCGTCTCCCTTGCCGGCCAGCTCATGCACGGCGGCATGAATGGCGTTGTAGGTACCGCAGCGGCACAGGTTGACCATCGCCGCTTCGATTTGCGCATCACTCGGTTTGGGGTTTTGTTTGAGCAGCGCGGTGGCGGCCATCACCTGCCCGGACTGGCAGTAGCCGCACTGCGCGACCTGCAGATCGACCCAGGTCGCGACCACCCGTTTGCCCACTTCATCGCTTTCGATGGCTTCAATGGTGGTGACCTCGCGGCCAACCACACCGGCCACCGGCGTGACGCAGGAGCGCACCACATTGCCGTCCACCAACACTGAGCAGGCGCCGCATTGCGCCAGGCCGCAGCCGTACTTGGTCCCGGTCATGCCCAGATCATCGCGGATCACCCACAGCAAGGGTGTATCGGCGTCGGCATCGACCTGATAGGTCTTCTGGTTGATTCGTAGTTCCATGATTCACCCGCTGATCATCGGTTGACGTGCATTGTTATGAGCGGTGACACGCGGCGAGGCGCATCACCGGTGAAGCTGGTTGTTCGTTCAATTCGCTACTGTGCCGAGGGCTTCTGCCTCGAATAGCTGACCGCGCAGCAGGGCGATGTCACGACTCGGCGCGGTGCCGAACAGCCGGCCATATTCGCGGCTGAACTGCGAAGGACTTTCATAGCCGACTGCAAACGCCGCCCGGGAAACGTCGAGGCGCTCGACCAGCATCAATCGGCGAGCCTCGTTGAGCCGCAGCCATTTCTGGTACTGCAGCGGGCTCATCCCAGTGAGCTGACGGAAATGATGGTGAAAGGTCGGCGCGCTCATCTGCACCCGCGCGGCCAGATCGTCAATGCGCAGGGCATCTGCGTAGTTGAGCTTGAGCCAGTCAATCGCCTTGGCGATGCGATAACCCTGACCATCGACGGCCGTGATCTGCCGCAGCCGTGCGCCTTGGTCGGTGTGCAGCAGCCGGTAGTGGATTTCGCGCAAAATCAGCGGCGCCAGCACCGGGATCGCTTCGGGTTCATCGAGCAATGCCAGCAGTCGATCGAGAGCGCCTTCCAGGGCAGACGACATACTGCCAATCGCGGCGCCCGTGCCCGTTGCTGGCTGCCGCTTGGCCGGCAGGCCGCTCTTGGTGATGACCTCGGCGAGCATGCTGACATCCAGTTTCAGCACGAGGCCGACACAGGGCTGCTGGGGACTGGCAAGCATCACTTCGGAGTTGGCGGGCAGGTCCAGTGAAGTGACCAGAAACCGTGACGGGTCATAGCTGTAGCCCTCACCACCGACCCACAAGCGCTTTTCGCCGCGACCCACGAGAATCAGGCTGG
Source organism: Pseudomonas sp. P108 (assembly GCF_032613195.1). NCBI lineage: Bacteria > Pseudomonadati > Pseudomonadota > Gammaproteobacteria > Pseudomonadales > Pseudomonadaceae > Pseudomonas > Pseudomonas sp. P108. The sequence continues at coordinate 3,280,722 of NZ_CP126691.1, forward strand.
GTTCGATCATGCACACCATGGGCGGCGCCGGTTGGTCGCGACGAAACAGCGACAAGCCGGGTATGGCCGTGGCGAAGTCACCCGGTGCGTTCACGCGCGGGTCAATGTGCAACGCCAAAGGCGATTGCTGAGCCAGAGGGGTAGGGATCATGTCGGGTCACTCCTGTTGACCGAACTCTAATCCGCGCGCGAGACGTTTCCTATCCATCACCCTGCATCGCCAGAGGATCAGGCAAGCATTCAAGAGGAATGCGCTAGGGAAGGGCCGGATTGACCGGGAGAATGTGTCTATCTGTTACAGGGGCAGTGCCCGAATGGGCTTCACGCTGCTTGCCCCTGCGCATCACATCCACAGGTTTTTCGCACCACAGGTAGTTCCCATGACGTTTCCTTCTACAGATCCTTCTAAAAGAACAGGCGGCTGGAGCGCTGTGCTGGCCATGTCGCTGGCCGCATTCGCTTTGGTCGCTTCAGAATTCATGCCCGTCAGTCTGCTGACGCCGATTGCCGCAGACCTGCACATCACCGAAGGCCAGGCCGGGCAGGGGATTTCCGTGTCGGGCGCCTTTGCCTTGATCACCAGCCTGTTGATCGCCTCGGTCGCCGCGCGCATCGAACGCAAGAAGTTGCTGCTGGGCCTGACCTTGCTGATGATCGTCTCCGGTACGGTCGTCGCGGTCGCGCCGGGCTACCCGTCATTCATGTTTGGACGTGCGTTGATCGGGATCGCGATCGGCGGTTTCTGGTCATTGTCGGCGGCGACCGCAATGCGTCTGGTGAAGCCTGAACAGGTTTCGCGAGCGCTGGCCATCGTCAATGGCGGTAACGCTCTCGCCACGGTAATCGCGGCTCCAGCGGGGAGTTTTCTTGGCTCGTTGATCGGCTGGCGCGGGGCATTCTTCTGTGTGGTTCCGGTCGCGGTGCTGGCCGCCGTGTGGCTGCTGATCAGCCTGCCGTCCTTCAAGGCCGAACGCCAGGCCGGTAGCGGCAACGTCCTGCGGTTGATGAAGCAGTTGCCAGTGGCCTTGGGCATGGTCGCTGTCAGCGTATTTTTCATGGGCCAGTTCATGCTGTTTACCTACCTGCGGCCCTTTCTTGAAGGCGTGACGGGCGTCAGTGTCTCAACGTTGTCCTTGATGCTGCTGGGGTTGGGACTGGCCGGTTTTATCGGTACCTTTCTAATTGAAAGGTTTATGGGCCGCGGCCTCTACCGCACGTTGACCGTTATCCCGCTGATCATGGCAGCCATCGCGCTGGCGTTGGTCAGCTTCGGCAAATCACCAGTGCTGACCGCCGTGTTGCTCGGACTGTGGGGATTGGTGGCCACGGCCGCGCCGGTCGGCTGGTGGACATGGCTGGCGCAGACGCTGCCGGATGATGCGGAAGCCGGAGGCGGCTTGCTTGTGGCGATTGTCCAACTGGCGATCGCCGGTGGCGCGATCATTGGCGGTCTGGCCTTCGATCTGAGCGGTTACAAAGCCACATTCGAGCTTAGCGCCGCTGTCTTGGTTGTCGCGTCAGTGCTGGCCTGGTTGGCGGGGCGCAATGCCACTGAAGTTCATCTTGTCGAACCGGCAGCTCATTCGAACGCTGTTTCCGGCGAAGCTGAGTCCCGATTTGTCTGATCAAGCAGGAAGCTGCTCAGTGCGCCAATGACGGTTGGGTCGCGACCGAGACAGTGAAGATCACAACAAACAGCACGACGACTGCCCAGAACATCACCATGACTGTCAGCATGACCACCTTAAGGCCTTGATAAAGCCTGCGCAGCCAATGGCCTTCGGGTTTTGCTTCTGCGCGGGTTCTGAGTAGGCCTTTCAAATAAAAGCCGAGCAGCGCCAATAGCCCGCCATCTATCGCCAGCGCAGGCAGGCCGGCTATGGGGAAGATGCTTTCCCACCGATAGAAAGAAGACCGGCTCAGAAAGACCACATAACAAGTCAGACCGCCGTAGGGCAGTGCTCTCCACCATTTGCCAGCCAGCGCGCCGACCATCAGGCACATGATCACCATGAACGGGCTGAGGAGAATATGGAGCATCCACTCCATTACGTTGGGCAAGTAGTCCGGGGAATGGATGCTGCGCCAGAGGTGTTCCAACATTGATCGGGTTCCTGCCTGCTATGAAGTAAGTGCTGCTGCGGTGCTTCCGTGCTGCTGCACGGTATCGGCGTGTTTTTGGGTTACATAAGGGTTGTTGTGTAAATCAGGGGCTTTAGGGGCGTGCGGACTACGCCGGAGCATGCCCGGGCGGGGGAGGAATTCAAGGGTAGACACCAGGAAGGTTGATATTACCGGCCTGACGCCACCCACCTGGCAGTCTGTATTGGCTCATGAATATGAGCCGTGGGATAACGCTCCGTTTTATATAGACACAGCCTTGACGTCTCGCTGCTTTCGAACAATATCGATCATTGGTTAGGCTCTGCGCCTTTCCTGCTATTTCAACCTGTATCTAGACTGATAACATCTAGTGGGTAAAAAGGCGTGAAAGGCCCAGGGCAATATTCCACCTTATCCAAAGTATTGCTGAACAATTGCCAAACCTCTTAGTTGTGACAATGCGCCAATGCAAGCAGTATGAGTGGCTTGATTCGGATAGCCGTGCTCCCACCATATTCGCCAAGTAATGCCTTCACTCGATCGAATGACGGCAGCCAGCTTATTGGCGCAACCCGCCGGAAGCAGCAGATCACCGTTTGCAGTGGGCAATATCCAATTTGAGGATGCTGAGGCGCACGGGATTTTGGAAATAAAAATATCAATCTTACTTGCAGCGCCATATTCATCAAACATTTGAGGGAGCTTCCTCAGAAACAGTTCTTCCGCATGGCCGCCACCTTGTTGCGGATTCTCGATGACCCTTAGAGTGCCGAGCACAGGTTGGCTACCCTGTATGAAAGGGCCTCGCAAACGGTCGGCAGGCTGAATTCTTCGCTGCTGTTTCATACCTGCCAATGTGACGAGCGCAACGCCTCCAATCCCTGTCTTTATTGGGTTGTCTCTATACCCCATACTTCCGAATGTGCATATTGTTCCGTCGTCATCATCAAATCTTGATATTAAGTAAACATAGCCGGGACTCTGTCTCGCAAACACGTCAAGTGATCGCTTGTGACGAATGAACTCAGAGCTTTCTACCAATGTCATGAGCACCTCCTTGTGAAACGTAAAATTCCAAACCTGACCTCAATCAACGCCAGTTTAGTAGATTTTCAAGCGACCGTTTTTGACCGATTACTGCCTCTTGTGGTCGGCTGAAAACAGCCCTTGTCCAACGATGGGATGAAACAGAAAGCGATCCTGCTTTATTACTCGCCTCTGGGGACTGGTTCCCACCGCCGCGCCGATCGGCTGGTGGACATGGCTGGCGCAAACGCTTCCGGATGATGCTGCGCAGGCCGGAGGCGGCTTGCTGGTGGCGATTGTCCAAGTGGCGATCGCGGGAGGCGCAATCATTGGTGACCTGGCTTTTGATCTGAGTGGCTACAAATCTACATTCGGGCTTAGCGCCGCGGTGTAGGTCGCCGCGTCGGTGCTTGCCTGATTGGCGGGGCGCAATGCCACGGAAGCTCAGGAAGGGGAGTCTGATGCTCACTTTGAGTTGACCGAGTAACGTTTCAACCGCATTTCATGGACTCAAGATCGCCGCAAGTTCCGGATGGTTTTTTGCGTAATACAGCTCTGACTCAGCGTCATCTTCCAGGAAGTGCCATATCTTTTTTGATCGCATGGAATACATGACGATAATCAGAAATACCCCGAGATAAAGCCACATCAAACTGTTTGCGCCGGATCTGGACATGATGGCGCCCGTCATCATGAATGAAACCGAGCTGCCTAGCTGACTGATCACTAATGTGGAGGCCATCAGTCGTACGCGTACGCCGGAGGGGATCGACATGAGCCTCTTGTCCATTCCGACCATAGCAATGCAAGCACTCGCCGCCCCGGCGAAAAACAGACAAGTACTCAACTGCCAGATTTCGTCGGCTTGCGTCGCTGCACAGAGTGCAAACGTTAATAGGGCCCAACATCCAAGATACTTGTTGCGCTGATTTTCCTTTTTGCTAATCAGCGGGCTTAAGAAGAACAAACCTGCAACAGCCCCACCCGCGAACAGCGCATTGAACAGGCCAACGCTACCTTCAGCTAAACCGCGAGTGTGTATGAGCGCTGGAACCAACATCGGTACCGTCGCTGTTACGGCAAAACCCAGTAGCAACCCTGAAAAAGTCAAAAATTGTTCTGCCGGTAGAGCGCATTTGAGTTTAAGCCCCAAAAGCATGTCATTAACGTGATCGGCTGATGATTTTCTGCGTAGCAGGGCAGGGGCTGCACTCACCGGTAGCATCATGGCGAACGCCACGATGACTAATCCCACGATTGACGCAAATAGCAGCGAGATTTCCAGTGAAGAAACCGTAATAACAATACCCGACAACAAGGGCCCCGCAACCCTGCCGACAGTAACGACGATGCGCCGGACGCGAAATGCCGCGTCCGCACGATGTTTATCAACGGTTTCCGCAGGATAGATACCCAACAGAGGCTGGATCATTCCAAATGCTGATGCCGCGATCACATCGATCAGTATCAGCGCATCAAGCGAATACCAGTTTGCGGCAAAAACGTATCGCAATACGCTGGCCATCAAGATCGCAAAACAGCCCACCTTGAGCGCCGTAGTGCGGCGCATCGACTCAACACGCGGCGCCAGACACAACATCGAAATGATCGCCGCGAGTGCGAGCGCTGTTTCGTAGACCGCCAGCTCCAGCAGGCTTCCTCGCTGCACGATGATCAGCGGTAGCGTGGTATTCCAGCAGCCGAGGTAGATCCAGAGTAACAAGTCCAGGCAAAGATACTTTCGAAATGTACTCAATTCGTGGGTTCCTTGCTCCGCACCTTGTCAACTCAATAAAACAACGGTGCAGTGAGGGTTCAGATTGCGTGATATCAAAAGCTCTCACCGTCGACAATGAAAAAATCACTCTGTAAATCAGCTGATTGCTGGCCAGTTAAGGTTTGGCTGGATGGCTCTGTCAAACTATTTTTTTGCGCACCATTTTGGTAAATAACCAAGGATCCGTGACGGCTTTGTTCTTTGAAGTTCAGCCAGGCGAGCATCAAAAAGAGGCACCTATAAAAGTGTTGCGCACATGCAGAGTGCGAAAGGATGGCGTGAATTGACACATGACTTCGCGAGGTTGCCCTTCAGCACGGGTTAAATCTGGCGATAACCTGTTCGGCGACTCAAGCGTTTTCTCACCGGATGTTCCCGCCGGCCCTCTATCGTTGAATGGACTTCCCATGCATCACCGCATCCATGCCGCTTACCATCAAGCAAAATTCAGTCGTAGCCGTTGTGCCTGGCTATTTATCGACAACGTACCTATCGAACAGTGGCTGAACAGTCATCTCGAATACCCCGATCAGGACCTCAACGGTCTTTCATTGATGTGGTTGCTGGACGAGGAAGAAGACGCGCTCGCCAAACGGCGCTTCGCTCCTGCAGAAGACGGGACATCGACGCCAGTTCCACTGTTGGTCTGCGGCGATGATATGGACTTCGATTGCTTTGTGTTGATGACCGAACAGGTGATTGACGGAGAGACTCTGCATTGGCGTCGTTTTGGGTTGAGCGTGTCCAGCGGCCTGGAAGTCGGTATTACCACTCGATGGGACGTCGAGAATCGGCCGATCAGTTTTTCCCTTGTGGAATTTCGCGAAGCGCTGGAGGACTTTTACAGACTGATGAAAGCCTGAAGGGCGGAGTGAGGTCGGAGTGTCATTCGCGCACGCCGAGTGTTTCGCAATGCCGGGGGAAACCTGCCCGGGATCGATAACACGGCGCCCTCATGGTTCCTCGTCCCAATAATCAAGCGTAGTCCCGGGCCGCTGCACAGCGGTGAACGCGCGCGCTCCATTGATTGTGACCATCGCCTGATATTTGCCAGAGTCCGGGTATTGGCAGACTTCGGGGGTTTCTCGGGTGCCAATGGACAGATACTTCAGCGGTGCATCCGAGGTGTTGATGATCTGATGCGGATATTCGGGGCCGGCCGGAATGAAGATGACGTCGCCGCTTCGGATCGGCAACATTTCACCCGCCACGCGCAGGGTGCCAAACCCTTCCAGGATGACGAACATCTCTTCCTGAGCATAATGAAAGTGGTAGGGACAAGAACGCTTGCCTGGCGCGACGATGTCCACCGACGCACCGAGTTTCTGCGCGACGGTGTCAGTGCCGAGGCGCGCGCCATGGCTCTCGTAAAGAGGGTCGCGGCGCTCGTATTGCAGCGGCACATCATTGAAATTGCGAATCATGCGCGCAGCTAAAGCACAGGGGTCATTGCTCATTAATCACTCCCGAAAGTATCTGTATGGGCATCCCGCCTGTCGCCCAAACGAACGGTATTACTGTTGGCGCGGACATAATAATTATCAAATTCACCGCTTTCGACAAATACGAAACCATGGCGAATATAAAAGCGATTTGAAGCGCTTTCTTTGAGAGCGCCAACTTTAACAGGGCGTCCGATCTCATCCGCCTCTCTGAAAATCCGAGTGAGAACTTCGGTGCCTATCCCTGCTCCTTGAGCGCTAGGTATCACATACAAGTGGTCGAGCAGTAGCTCGCTCTGATGGTCTTTGAGAACGACAAAACCGACCATATCACCTGATACTTCTATGCGGCGCGTGCTGCTAGCGTCGAAACCACTATGAAACCGTTCGCGCGCGCGATCAGGATCAAATCGCCCAAGCCGCTCTAGGCTTTCGCGCATGGCCTCAATCCGAATGGCTATCAGATCTTCCAGATCGCAGTTTGAAGCACGGCGTAAAACGACAGCAGATTTTTGATCAGGGAAAGGTGACATAACAAGCGCTCCAGGCATGGCCGGTGACTCATTATAGAGAGCGTGAGTGGCATAACCAGTCACGCCGGCCCATGCCCGCAACCAGAACGTACTGTCTCAGCCATACATGTACAAAAGGTCGTCGATCAGCTCTAGGTCCTGCTGCGTGAACTGGACCTTGTTGTACCGTCTAATGTCCTCAAGCACACCCCTGATCGGAACTTGCCGCGAAGGATCCTGAACAATTTCGATCAGACGGTCGTAATCGGGATCTCTTCCCTTGAGGTGTTTTTCAATCAGTTCTTTGAGCGCTACGCGCGCCACTGGATCGGATAGCACTGTCACTTATCCCGCAAGATCGTGAATTCATCTTCCAACTCAGCGCAGACATCGCACAGGATGGTGCTGGATTATATCCAGACGTCGTTCAAGGCCGTTCTTTCACCATCTTCATGCCCGGTATTCAAAATACCTCGTGGCTCGATCATCATCAGTTTTGTTTCACCTTTAGCAGCCGTCCGATGTTCAACACCACGGGGTACTACATACAGTTCACCCGGGCTCACATAGACGCAGCCATCCGGCAGGTCGATGCGCAAGGTGCCCTCCAGGACAAGAAATGCTTCGTCGGTCTCAGGATGTGAGTGCCAGATGAATTCGCCTTCGATTCGCACAACCTTGAACTGGTAGTCATTCATCTCTGCAACAACCCTGGGACTCCATTGCTGTTCGATGAGCGACGCTTTACGTGCCAGGTTTACAGGAACTGATGATTGTTGATGACGGAGCTTTGACATGACGGATCCTCTTTGGTCGAAGTCGTCATCCTATAGAGCATGGAGCAGGGCGCTCTTGTACGATCCTGCAAGTCAGCGCGCGGCCCGCAATCGTTCCAGCCAGCGCATGGGCGGAACTCCGTAGCAGCGGCTGAAGTGTCGCGTCATATGACTTTGATCGTGGAAACCCGCGACGAGGGCCGCATCCACCAAGGTGAAACCTTCAAGCACCAATGCGCGGAACCGATCCAGACGGCGCAGGGTGACAAATCGGTAAGGGCTCGTACCGTAAAGTGTTCTGAAGTCGCGTGACAGGCTCCAGCGTTCGCGCCCACTGGCATGTTCCAGCATCTCCAGCGAAATGCATGTGTGCAGATGTTCCAGGATGAATGCTCTGGCGCGCTCGGCTGCGCGGTAATCCAGACGCTTGCGCCCGCGCGGCTTGCCGCCGACCGCACGCAACGCCATCGCCAGGTCATACAGCGCGTCCTGTTCCTCCAGTATTTCCAGTGGATGATCCACCGCTTGCACGAATGCTTCACTGGCCTGGAACAGACGCGGATCGCTCGACAGTCCCCCTGCGATAAAGGGCAAGGGTTCCCCACCCAGAACGTTCTGGATCAATGACGGATCAACGTAGGCCATTCGATAACGAAAGCCTGCGTCAGTGCCGGCCATGCCATCGTGGAGTTCGTCGGGGTGAAGCACGAGCGTGTTGCCGGGAACACCGTGGCGCAGCGAGCCTGCGTAGTGAAAGCTCTGAACGCCCGCCAACGTACGGCCGATCGAGTAGGTGTCGTGTCGATGAGGATCGTAGCCGTGGCTGCCGAACCACGCTTCGATACGCTCGATGCCCCCAGGCTGAACACTGCGGATGACCCAGTCGGCGGTGCCGGCTTGGCCATTTTTCTGATCCATGAATGTGTACCTTCCCGATTCTGCGCGTTGGTGGTGAAGATTTGTCTGTCGGAAATATACAAGTGAGGGTATTTAGATGTCTGTTCCTGACCTAAAGCGGTCTTTAACGACGGCCATCAACTTCACGAGTATCCGCAAATATCAGCTTATACCTGCGCTGACATCCGGTGATGCTCCAGCAAGAAGTCGACGAACAACCGCACCCGCGCCGGCATCGCTGCGCCGCCGACGAACACCGCATGAATCGGTTCCTGGTCCCCGGGATTCCACGCTTCCAGCAGCGCAATCAGGTCGCCACGCTGCAGATCCTCACTCACGCTGAACTCTCCGATACGGGCAATGCCGGCACCCACTCGCGCGAGTTGTGCCAGCGCTTCACCACTGCTGCATTCGATGTTGCCGCTGACCTTAAGGGAAAACGCTTTGCCATCGCGGGTAAACGGCCAGTTGGGTTCGGCACGGCGGAAGTTGAAGCGCAGGCAGTTGTGCTGCAACAGGTCCTCCGGTTCCTGGGGGATGCCGTGGCGCTGCAGATACTCGGGCGATGCCACCACGACCTGGCCGGTGGTGCCGATCCTGCGCGCGCTCAGCGGGCTGTCGGGCAGATGGCCGAAGCGCACCGCGACGTCGGCTTGTCCGGCAAGAATGTCGACCACTTCGTCGCCGAGGGTGAGGTCGACGACGATGTTCGGGTAGCGGGCGCTGAAGGCTGCGACCAAGGGCACGATGGCCAGACGGCCGTGGCCAAGGGCGGCACTGACGCGCAATCGCCCTCTGGGCACGCCTTGATCGGCGATGGCTTCTTCGACTTCGTCCATGTCGGCGAGGATACGCCGGGCGCCGCGCAGGAACGCTTCGCCCTCGGCCGTGAAGGTGATCGCTCGGGTGGTGCGCAACAGCAGGCGAGTGCCAAGCCGTTGCTCGGTACGCGCGATGATCCGGCTGACTGCCGAAGGTGTCAGGCCTAGCGCACGCGCGGCGGCCGACAGACTGCCTTCCTGCGCCACGGTAGTGAACACGCTCATTTCACCTGACCTGCCGTTGAAATCCACTTGTGCCTCCTACGCAAAGGTGATTGCCAAAAACGCTATCTACCGCCTGAAAGGGCGGGATCGTAGCATTGGCAGCATAGATGAGGAGCTTTCCATGCGTATCAATCCACCACTTGTTGCACTCGCCATCGGTGCCTTCGGCATCGGCGTTACAGAATTCGCGCCCATGGGCATGTTGCCGGGTATCGCTGCGGATCTGGGCGTTTCCATTCCCGCTGCCGGTTTGCTGGTCAGTGCTTATGCGCTGGGGGTATTGCTCGGCGCGCCGCTGATGACTCTGACCACCGGCAAGATTCCCCGGCGCTCTCTGCTGATCGGGCTCATGGCGATTTTCACCCTCGGTAATCTGATGTCAGCCCTGGCCACCGATTACTACAGTCTCATGGTCGCCAGGGTCGTGACCTCACTGAACCACGGTGCCTTCTTTGGCGTTGGCTCCGTCGTCGCCGCCACCCTGGTCGCCCCGGAAAAACGTGCCGGGGCGGTTGCGGCGATGTTCATGGGCCTGACCTTGGCGACCATTGGCGGTGTGCCGCTGGCCGCCTGGTTTGGCGAACTGTTCGGTTGGCGCACGGCTTTCTGGGGGATTACCGGCCTCGGCGTGGTGACCATGGCCGCGTTGTGGTTCGCCTTGCCCAACGTGCGGGCGCCGCAAAGCGTCGGTGTCATGGCAGAAATTCGAGTGTTGGGGCGCGGCCCGGTGCTGGCCGCGCTGGCCCTGACCGTCGTCGGCTCAAGTGCCATGTTCACCGTCTTCACCTACATCGCACCGATCCTCAGCAGCGAGACCCATGCATCCACCGCCTTCATCACCGCCATGCTGATGCTTTACGGTGTCGGGTTGACGCTGGGCAACATGTGGGGCGGCAAGGCCGCTGACCGCTCGATAGATCGCACCCTGATCGTCTCGCTGAGCGTGCTGATTCTGGTTCTGCTGGCGTTCACCGTACTGATGCGTTGGCCGCTACCGGCCGCCGTGGCCATCCTGATCTGGGGTATCGCCAGTTTTGCCTTGGTGCCGCCGCTACAGATGCGTGTGATGGAAGCGGCCAAGGACGCGCCCAATCTGGCCTCGGCGGTGAACATCGGCGCCTTCAACTTCGGCAATGCGATTGGCGCAGCGCTGGGCGGTGCGGTGATCAGCAGCGGGCTGGGTTATCCGGCGATCTCCCTGGCCGGCGCGGCAATGGCGGGCCTGGGGTTGCTGATGGTGTTGGGGTTTGCGTGGCGTTCCAGAACGATTGAAGCCGCCGTGGTGTAACACGTTCAACAATGCTCGGCGAGTTGTCAGTCATCGACAGGGTGAGTAAGCTGCCCCCATGAATCAGCCATCCGTATCTACCTCCTCGCCGAGCACTCGCGGCCCCGCCGAACACGACATTCGTGACCAGATTGTCGCCGCGGCCAACGAGCATTTCAGCCAATATGGCTACGGTAAAACCACGGTTTCCGACCTGGCCAAAGCCATCGGTTTTTCCAAGGCCTACATCTATAAATTCTTCGATTCCAAGCAGGCGATTGGCGAGGCCATTTGCGCCAACTGTCTGGGCCAAATCGCTGCAGCAGTCGAACAAGCGGTTAATACCGAAGAGGTTTCAGCCACCGAGCGTTTTCGCAGGTTGGTGAAAACCGTGATCGCTACCGGTGTGGATCTGTTCTTCAACGACCGCAAGCTTTACGACATCGCGGCGTTTTCCGCCTCGGAGCGCTGGAACAGTGCCCAGGTGTATGAGGCGCAGATCAAGGCCTTTATCTTCGACATCGTGCGTCAAGGTCGAGAAGCGGGGGAGTTCGAGCGCAAGACACCGCTGGATGAGACCGTCGAGGCGATCAATCTGGCGTTGCGACCTTTCGTCAACCCGCTGCTGCTGCAACACAATCTGGATCTGATCGAGCAAGCGCCCACGCTGACCACCAACCTCATCCTGCGCAGCCTCATGCCTTGACCCATCGCTGAACAAGGTTTTCAGGCGATTCGAGTCAAGGCGACATCCCCCTTATGAAGTTTTCCTGTTCCCGGTACATGAGTGCCGGGGAGGGCGTTGAATTTTGCTTGTCGTGACCATTGACTGAATTGGTCACATGGATAATATGGCTTCGCTGTAATGCTCGATGTTCTATTCCAGTGATCTCCATAGAGTCCCGATAATGAAAAAAACAATGCTCAAGAGCCCCGTGGGCCTGGCCTTCGTGCTTGCGTCTTCCAATGTGTTTGCCGGTGGCTTTGCACTCAACGAACAAAGCATCAGCGGGATGGGCTCCGGTTTTGCCGGGCGCTCTTCATCAGCCGAAGACGCCAGTACGATCTACGGCAACCCGGCGGGCATGGCGCGGATTAAACGAGAGCAGGTCAGCGTGGGCGCGGCGACACTGTTCGCCAAGTCGGATATCAGCCGGACGCGCAGTACGTTCGGCGGCAATGAAGATGGCGACATGGTGCCGACGACCACCGTGCCGATGGGGTATTACGTCAAACCGATTGATGACCACTGGGCATTCGGCGTCGGCTTTTATGTACCGTTCGGGCTGATCACCGACTACGGCAGTGGTTTTGCCGGGCGCTATTACGCCAACAAGAGTGAAGTCACCACGCTGACTTTCCAGCCGACCATCAGCTACGCCTTTAACGAAAAAGTCTCGATCGGCTTCGGCCCGACCATTAACCGTATCAGCGGCGAGATATCGGGCATGGTCCCCAATCCACTCAGCCCGGGGCGTAATGACGGCAAGCTGAAAAGCACCGGTGATGACACCGCGCTGGGCTTCAACGCCGGTGTGCTGGTGCAGGCGACAGACCGGACCCGCCTGGGGCTGACCTATCACTCCAAAGTCAGTTACCACCTGGATGCGAAAACCAAGGTCACCGATGGCATCTTCAGCGTGCTGGGCGTCAGCGGCCGCAGCTATGACGCGTCGCTGGACGTCGACACGCCCGAGTCGGTGGACTTTTCGGTCACGCATCAATTCAATAACGACTGGACGCTTTATCTGGGCAGTACCTGGACGCGCTGGAGCCGCTTCAAGGAGCTGACGATCGAGAACAGTGGCTTGCCGCCGTTGCTGAGTGGCCAATTGGGCACGATCAGCGAAGAGCAGAACTGGCATGACACTTGGGCTCACGCGATCGGTGCGGCCTATCAATTGAGTAACCAATGGGTGCTTCGTGCCGGTTTCTCGGTTGATCAGTCACCGGCCAACAACACCAATCGGGGGCCGCGCATTCCGACGGGCGACCGAAAGATGCTTAGCTTCGGGGCCGGCTGGACGCCCGTGGAAAATGTCACGGTCGACCTGGCTTATTCCTACCTTTGGGAGGAGAGCGTCGAGGTCAACGACACCTCGGCATCGAGAGGTGCCTACAGTGCCAGATACAAGAACAGTGCGAGCGGGCTCGGGACTTCGGTGAGCTACCGTTTTTAGTCAGGCCTGACGGTCGATTCGTGGTTCGATCTCGCAGGTGGTCAGAATGCAGATTGTGACTATTGACGATATTGGTCACAAGTCTGAGAATATGATGATCATCCTATTCCTCAGTAAGGGAATCTATGCGCCGGCTCCGACCTTTCCCCATTGCCGCATGCTTGTTGCCTCTTGTCCTGGGCGCCTGTAGCGAATCTTCCAGCGTTGCAGACCCCCGTACGCAGGCGCCGCTGGTCAGATCCGCTGCGGTGCAAGCATCACCCGATGTCGCTCGCTCTTTCACCGGAGTGGTCGCGGCGCGTGTTCAGGGCGACCTGGGTTTTCGCGTGTCGGGCAAAGTGCTCGAACGTCTGGTTGATACGGGGGAGGTCGTCAAGCGGGGTCAGCCGCTGATGCGTCTCGACCCGATCGATCTCGGACTGCAAGCGCGGGCGCAGCAGGCGGCGGTCATCGCTGCTCGCGCCAGCGCCAAACAGACAGCCGACGATGAGGCTCGCTATCGCAAACTGGTCAGCGTTGGCGCCATTTCGGCATCAGCCTACGACCAGTACAGAGCCGCCGCAGAGACTGCAAAGGCGCAGCTCAATGCCGCGCAAGCGCAAGCGGACGTAGCGCGTAATGCTTCAGGTTATGCGCTGCTGGTCGCTGATGCGGACGGCGTGGTGGTGGAAACACTCGCTGAACCTGGACAAGTCGTCAGCCCGGGACAACCGGTGGTGCGACTGGCGCGTGCAGGTCAGCGCGAAGCCATCGTGCATCTGCCCGAAACGTTGCGCCCGGCAGCCGGCTCCACCGCACAAGCCAGCCTCTACGGGGTCAATTCAGCGGCGGTGACGGCAAAACTGCGGCTGCTTTCGGACTCGGCAGACCGCACCACGCGCACGTTCGAGGCGCGCTATGTGCTCGAAGGTTCGCTGGCCAATGCGCCAATCGGTGCGACCGTGACCCTCAGCATTGCCGAGGGCGCCACCCAGGCTCAAGCGTTACAAGTCCCCATCGCCGCCGTTTACGATCCGGGCAAAGGCCCCGGTGTGTGGGTCATCGCCGGAACGCCGGCAACAGTGACCTGGCGCGCGGTGCAGGTGCTCGGGTTGAGCGATGATTCGGCCCGCATCGCCGGCGACCTCACTGCCGGTGAGCAGGTGGTGGCGTTGGGCGCCCACCTGCTGCGCGATGGCGAAGAGGTGCGATTGCCGCAACAGAGCGAAGCCAGCGTTGCCGGGAGTCGTCCATGAGCCACGGGCGATTCAACCTGTCCGCCATCGCCGTGCGCGAGCGGGCGATCACGGTGTTCCTGATTTTTCTGATCGCTGTTGCAGGGACGTTGTCGTTCTTTCAGCTGGGTCGAGCGGAAGATCCACCGTTTACGGTCAAGCAGTTGACCGTGATTACCGCGTGGCCTGGTGCGACGGCGCAAGAGATGCAGGATCAGGTCGCCGAACCCCTTGAAAAGCGCCTGCAAGAACTCAAGTGGTACGACCGCTCGGAAACCTACACCCGTCCGGGACTGGCGTTCACGATGGTGTCGTTGCTCGATAGCACGCCGCCCTCGCAAGTGCAGGAAGAGTTCTACCAAGCACGCAAGAAACTCGACGATGAAGCCATCAGGTTGCCGGCCGGTGTGATCGGGCCGATGGTCAACGATGAGTTTTCCGACGTGACTTTCGCGCTGTTCGCCTTGAAAGCCAAAGGCGAGCCGCAGCGCTTGCTGGTGCGTGATGCGGAAACCATGCGCCAGCGTCTGCTGCATGTGCCGGGGGTGAAGAAGGTCAATATCATCGGTGAGCAAGCCGAGCGCATCTACGTCTCGTTTTCCCATGACCGCTTGGCGACTCTCGGCTTGTCGCCGCAGGACATCTTCGCCGCGCTGAACAGTCAGAACATGCTGACGCCCGCCGGGTCCATCGAAACCAATGGGCCGCAGGTGTTTCTGCGTCTCGACGGTGCTTTCGACAAGGTGCAGAAAATTCGCGACACACCGGTCTCCGTGCAGGGGCGCACACTCAAGCTCTCTGATGTGGCGACGGTTGAACGCGGTTACGAAGACCCGGCCACTTTTGTCGTGCGCAATAACGGTGAAGATGCGCTGCTGCTGGGCGTGGTGATGCGCGAAGGCTGGAATGGTCTGGATCTGGGCAAGGCGCTGGATGCCGAGACCGCCCGGATCAATGCGGAAATGCCATTGGGCATGACCCTCGCCAAAGTCACCGACCAAGCGGTCAATATCGACTCGGCGGTCGGCGAGTTCATGGTCAAGTTTTTTGTCGCGCTGCTGGTTGTGATGCTCGTGTGCTTTCTCAGCATGGGCTGGCGGGTAGGGGTAGTGGTCGCCGCGGCTGTGCCGTTGACCCTGGCGATCGTGTTCGTGGTGATGGCCGCCACTGGCAAGAACTTTGATCGCATCACCCTCGGGTCATTGATCCTCGCACTCGGGCTGTTGGTCGATGACGCCATCATCGCCATTGAAATGATGGTGGTGAAAATGGAGGAGGGCTACGATCGCATCAAAGCGTCCGCTTACGCCTGGAGCCATACGGCGGCGCCGATGCTGTCCGGTACGCTGGTGACCGCAATCGGCTTTTTGCCGAACGGTTTTGCCCAGTCCACTGCCGGCGAGTACACCAGCAACATGTTCTGGATCGTCGGCATCGCGCTGATCGCTTCCTGGGTCGTCGCGGTGGCGTTCACCCCTTATCTGGGCGTGAAGTTGTTGCCGGACATCAAGAAGGTCGAAGGTGGCCACGCGGCGATCTACAACACGCCGAATTACAACCGCTTCCGCCGGCTGCTGACCGCGGTGATCGCCCGCAAATGGCTGGTGGCGGGCACGGTGGTCACGCTGTTTTTCGTCGCCGTTCCAGGCATGGGGCTGGTGAAGAAGCAGTTCTTTCCGACCTCTGATCGCCCCGAGGTGATGATCGAGGTGCAGATGCCCTACGGCACTTCGATCGAGCAGACCAGTGACGCGGCCGCCAAGGTCGAAGCCTGGTTGCACAAGCAGGATGAGGCGAAAATCGTCACAGCCTATATCGGCCAAGGTGCGCCACGTTTCTTCCTGGCGATGGCGCCAGAATTACCCGATCCTTCTTTTGCCAAAATCGTCGTGCTGACGGACAGTCAGGAAGCACGCGAAACCCTCAAGTTCCGACTTCGAGAAGCAGTTGCTGAAGGCCTCGCGCCGGAGGCTCGTGTGCGGGCAACGCAAATTGTCTTTGGTCCTTATTCGCCGTTCCCGGTTGCCTACCGGGTGATGGGGCCTGATCCGGCGAAGTTGCGCGACATCGCCGAGCAGGTCCGCGGCGTGCTGCAAGACAGCCCGATGATGAGAACAGTGAACACTGACTGGGGACCGCTGACCCCGACATTGCATTTCAGTCTCGATCAGGACCGTCTGCAAGCAGTGGGGCTGACCTCGAATGCGGTTGCCCAGCAACTGCAGTTCCTGCTGAGCGGAGTGCCGATTACCGCGGTGCGCGAGGATATTCGGTCTGTCCAGGTTGTTGGGCGTGCCGCTGGCAATATCAGGCTCGACCCGGCGCAAATCAAAGGTTTCACCTTGGTCGGCGCGGCGGGACAACGCATCCCGTTGTCGCAGATCGGCGAGGTCGATGTGCGCATGGAGGATCCGATTCTGCGCCGCCGTGATCGCACGCCAACCATCACCGTGCGTGGCGACATTGCCGAAGGCTTGCAGCCACCGGATGTTTCGAGTGTGATCCTCAAGCAGTTGCAGCCGATCATCGAAACACTGCCTGCCGGTTACCGGATCGAGCAGGCAGGCGCCATCGAGGAATCCGGCAAGGCGGGCAAGGCGATCTTGCCCTTGCTGCCGATCATGATCGCCATGACGTTGCTGATCATCATGGTGCAGGTGCGTTCGATCGCGGCGATGATCATGGTCTTCCTCACCTCGCCATTAGGCTTGATTGGTGTGGTGCCGACGCTGCTGATCTTCAATCAGCCATTTGGCATCAATGCGCTGGTCGGGCTGATTGCGCTGTCGGGGATCCTGATGCGCAATACGCTGATTCTGATCGGGCAGATCCATCACAACACGCTGGAAGGACTGGACCCGTTCCATGCCGTGGTCGAAGCCACGGTGCAACGCGCGCGGCCGGTACTGCTGACGGCGCTGGCGGCCATCCTGGCGTTTATTCCCCTGACACACTCGGTGTTCTGGGGCACGCTGGCCTACACCCTGATTGGCGGCACGTTCGTCGGTACCATCATGACGCTGGTGTTTCTGCCGGCGATGTATTCCATCTGGTTCAAGATCCGTCCTGAGCACAACGCTCAGACTGAAACAGTCAAACTGGCCTGAAATCGAGGCCCGCTCTGGCGGGCCTCTTGGTCCGCACGTCAAAGCGTGGTGATCTGTCCGTTGCGATCCAGCTCATACACCTTGTTGCCCTGCAATTTCTCCTTCAGCCACCGTTCGGCCTTGCCCAGCGGTCGTTGCCGCGCCCACAGCAGGTCGACACCAATCTGCCAGTCGGTATGCGGATACGCCGAGAGCTGCAGTTCCACCAGTTCACCCTTGGCCAGTTCACGCTGAACGAGCTGGCGGGGCAGGGTGGCCCAACCGAGTCCGGCGCGGACCATTTCCAGTAACGCCAGATAGCTTTCCGCTTGCCACAACTGGGTCGAGCGCAGGTATTCGCTGCTCGGCAGTTTGCTCGCGTGGGCGCTGAAGGCCAGGCGGCGATGGACATGCAGGTCGTCGAAGGTGACGTTGTCGAGTTGCGCCAATGGATGATCGGGGTGGCAGACGTGCAGCATGATCAATTTGCCCAGTTGCTGGAACGCCAGTTCCTTGGGATAGCCGGGCTGGGAGAACGCCACACCGAGTACCGCTTCGCCGCTGCTGACCAGTTCGCTGACGTCGCCGTAGACCGGGTGACGAATGATCAGGTCGACAAACGGGAACGCGGCTTCGAAGGCTTTGAGCACCGGCATGATCGGGCCATACGGCGTTTCAATGGCGAGCGTCAGGCTGGGCTCGACGTTGTCCGACAGGCAGTCGGCGTGGGCTTCGAAGGTCATGCAGCGTTCGAGCACAGCCTCGGCCTGCACCAGCAATTTGTGGCCGCTGGCGGTGAGGGCGGGGCTGCGGTTGCTGCGGTCGAACAGGTCGACGCCAAGGTCGGTTTCGAGGTTGGCAATCGCCGCGCTGATGGTCGATTGGGTCTTGCCCAGTTTGCGCCCGGCGGCGGAAAACGATCCGCTTTTGACCACTTGGACGAACATCAACAGTTGATCGAGTGAGAAGCGCAAGCGGTGAACTCCCGGGTCGAAAATAAAGGTTTGGAGCGGCTAACGAATGCCTGATTGTGCCATCGAAAAAAGCGATGGTTGCTAATTTGTTTCATCGTAATAAACGTTCAAATATGGCCCCGCGTCAAACGATCTCCGGGGCGGATCTACCCTTCAACGCCCCTGAGCATGCCCGCGATCTCAACAGATGCCGCACCTTCAGGAGCGTGTGAAATGACCCCACAACGCATTCATCCGGTGGACGAGGTTTTGCCACTGCGACAGTTGTTCACGTTTGGCTTGCAGCATGTTTTGGTGATGTACGCGGGAGCGGTGGCGGTGCCGCTGATTCTCGGCAGTGCGATGGGCCTGACCTCGGCGCAGGTGGTGTTGCTGATCAACGCCAACCTGTTGACCTCTGGCGTGGCGACGCTGATTCAAACCCTCGGTTTCTGGAAGTTCGGCGCGCGGCTGCCGCTGATTCAGGGCTGCTCGTTTATTGCCCTGGCGCCGATGATCATGATCGGCAAGGAATTCGGCCTCAGTCAGATTTTCGGCGCGGTGATCGCGGCAGGCTTTATCACTATTGCACTGGCGCCGGTGTTCAGCCGCTTGCTACGGTTTTTCCCGCCGGTGGTGATTGGCAGCCTGATCACCATCATCGGCATCTCGCTGATGCCAGCAGCGGCGATCTGGCTGGGCGGTGGCAATCCCGACTCGGCGGATTTTGGTAATCCCGCGAACTTGTTGCTGGGCCTGGCCACGGTCAGCGTAACGCTGGTAATTTACGCCAAGTTCAAGGGCTTCATCGGCAACCTCAGCGTGCTGATTGGCTTGTTCGTCGGCAGTCTGATCGCAGCGGCTTGCGGCATGACTCACTTCAATCGGGTCAGCGAAGCCGCGTGGTTTGAGCTGAGCGCGCCGATGGCATTCGGCGCGCCGGAATTCGCGCCGGTGCCGATTCTGATCATGACCCTGGCGATGCTGGTGATCATGGCCGAGACCACCGGCAACTGCCTGGCGATCGGCAAACTGACCGGCAAACCGACTACGCAACAAACCCTCGGCAATGCGTTTCGCGCCGATGGGTTGTCGACCATGCTCGGCGGCTTGTTCAACAGCTTTCCCTACAACGCCTTCACCCAGAACACCGGTTTGATTGCGCTCTCAAACGTGAAAAGCCGCTTCGTCGTGGCCGCCGCCGGGTCAATCATGGTGCTGATGGGTTTGTTCCCGAAACTCGGTGCTTTGATCGCCGCGGTACCGACTCCGGTGCTCGGCGGTTGTGCGATCGTCATGTTCGGCATGACCACGGTGGCGGGCATTCAAGAACTGTCGCGGGTGCAATTCGAGGGCACTCGCAACGGCATCATCGTCGCCGTATCGGTAAGTGTCGGAGTGCTGCCAATGTCCTTTCCGGCGCTGTTCGAACACGTTGGGCCAACGCTGAAACTGGTACTCGACAGCGGGATTTTCCTCGGCGCGATCACCGCCATTGTCCTCAACATCCTGCTCAACAACGATAAAAAATCGACCGAAACCATCGGCGCTGAACTGGCCGACTGACTTTTGTTTTCCACTGCCCAGGAGTTACCCATGAATCAATTCACTCAGCTCATTCCGGCCGGCGTCAGCGAGCTTGATCTGGCCTTGCTGCGCCAGACCATCGCCTTGTCCGAGGCATCGAAACAACGCGGTCGCCATCCGTTCGCGGCATTGGTGGCGGATCGCAACGGCAAGGTGATTGTCGAAGCGGGGAACAACTCGATGCCGCCGCAAGGCGATCCGACTCAGCATGCCGAGTTGGTGGCGGCCGCCGCAGCGGCAAAACTGCTGTCGCCGCAAGAGCTGGAACTGTGCACGCTGTACACCAGCGCCGAACCTTGCTGCATGTGCGCCGGCGCGGTGTATTGGACCGGGATCGGGCGGGTGGTTTATGCCTTGTCGGAGCATGCGTTACTGGGATTGACCGGTGACCATCCGGAGAACCCGACGTTCTCGCTGCCATGCCGCGAGGTGTTCGCCAAGGGGCAGCGCAAGGTCAGTGTGTTGGGGCCGATGCTGGAGGGGGAGGCGGCTGAGCCGCACAAGGGTTTTTGGTCGTAACCAGCTTTGCAACGAAGCTCGAATGGGGGTGAGGTTGCGCTATCCAGAGACTTAAGAGCACTTGCTCGCCGAGAGGGAGAAGGTGCGAAGTTTTGGAACTGCCAGCCCTCGGCCGATGCCGAATGAGTAACCAGAACGAGGGCAAAGCAATGACTGAAGAAACAGCACAATTTCCAGAGGAAGAAGTACCGGATCAATCGACGCCGGCGCATTCCACAGAGGAAGAGCAAAAGCGCCTTAAAGATTTTAACAAGGAAGGCATCCCGCCCGGCAGTTGCTGATCGGTAGGCTCGGGACACATCGGCGCGTCGCTTTGCGACGCGCCATGAGGCGTTGGCCCGTGCCTGTGCGGCCATCGGCGGGGATTTCAAGCGTGTGTGTCAACGCTGAGTGTCATTTGGATCAATGTTGCCTGCAGCGCGTGGAGGTTGCCAGCGCATACAGAAATCTGATTTTGAATCTCGATTGTTCTTTGAGCCTTCTCTTCTTCTGGCATATTCATTCTTTCGGTTTTAGCCAGCTCTGCTCTGCGAGTTGCAAGTTGTTGCTGCATCTCGGCAATTTGTTTTTTTATGAGCTCGACTGCACTAATAGGCTGTTTGACCGTATTAACACCTTCTTCGCTGGACTCAATTCTAATCTTGTCGTCGCTTGTGGTTTTCTTCGTAAGTGCTAGATGATTTTGCGAATCTGATTTTATGTGTTGGTTGTTCTCTGGTTTTTTCTTATAGATGGTTACGCTCATTGCACTGATTTTTGGCATGGCTAATTCTCTTGGCTTTCTCGCCTATAGGGCGGTGGGGCTATTGATCTCACACGGTTGCGCGTGAGTGCTCACTACGCCTTTTATGGTAATGAGTCTTCTGCGTGTGGATATAGGAATTGTCTTGTTTTTATGCGCCATGGCTAGACGCGCAGAAACGACAAGGCTCTGAATAAATCAGAGCCTTGATGTTGAAGATTGAAGAATTGAACGTGTTATTTCGATGTGTCTACGCTGGTAGAGCAAGAAAGCCGGTAATGCTCATAGTTCAAATCCTTTAGCCTTTCTGGAAGCTTGTAGGGGGCGGGGCAACTCTTGCCCTGCCACTTGATTGTGATGATGCCTTGATCTTTGGTAACAAGCGCTAACGCCTTGCCGGTGGGGTCGGAAAGTGCCAGTTGTTTACCTTCGGCGTCCATCAATACGGCTCCGAATGGGAGGGGTTTGCCCTCGGCATCGTAGAGTTCGAACTGGATCCGTCTCCCTTTGCTGCCTTCGAAGCGCGCAAGCACTACTGAACCTCGTCTCGGTACGAGTTGTTGAGTGGCGTTGTCCAGCTCTATGTCACCGCCGAGATTTCGTGTGTCCAGTGTCACCCAATTCACGCGATAGGGCTGTGCGTTTGGAAGGACGGCATAGCCGTTGAGGCCGGTTTTCACGCCGGAGTAGCTGCTGACTTCTACCCCTGACATGCCAGGCACTTCCACCATTGCGAATGTTTCGCCGACGGTCTGGCCCATGTTGATTCCCCCCGCGTGAGCCACGATCGATCCGGCCGCGCTCAGGTTCTGTGATTCATAACCGCTGCCTCGGCTGTAGCCCAATCCCAGATCGCCCATCGCTGTACGGGTACTCAGGCTGAGTGAGCCGGAGCGATCACCTTGCACACTGCGCCCGGTCTGTACGGAATAGTAGGTGTCACTGTCTTCAGTCAGATAACCATTGATCCCGGCTTGTGTACTGGTGCCGGTATTCTGATGATTGCTGGAAATGTAGGCGCGAGGTGCGCGAGGTGTCGATCCGAGCGGGAATGAGATCGAAACGCTCAGTTGGGTGTCGTGAGTGGTGTCACCGCGTGCGCCGAACTCTTCGGTTTTACTCAAACTGATGTTGTAGTTCAGGTCGCGCCAATTGTTGTTGTAACCGGCGGAGAAGCTGCGCGAGCCGCCGCGATCCCAATAGCGCTGATCACTGGCATTCAAGTACAGCGAGCCGTACTGGCGCGCTTCGCCCAGGGTCTGGTTGACCGTGAGGTCGGTACGGGTTTTGGCGTTACCTGCGCGCCGCGTAGCGCCGGTGCTGGTGTCCTGAACGTGGTCGGTCAGCGTGCGGTAACCCTCGGTCGAATAACGATAGGCGGCGAGGGTGAAGCTGGTATCGGTGCCGGTGAAGGTCTTTGCATAGAGCGCGCGTACGCTGCTGCCCTGGGTCGTTTTACCGAATGCCTTGCTGGACGATTGAGTCACGTCCAGCGACATCGCGCCAATCGAAGTGTTCTTCGCCGCACCGACGGAAAGCGCCTTGAAACCATTGCTGGCCTGAATGCCGGCAATGCCTGTCAGGTTGCTGGTCAGACCGTAGGCGAAAGTGCCGCCCAGGAAGGCCGGCTTGTCGTAGCCCTCGCTGTTGTTGTTGAATTTGCCGCTCGACAGGCTGTACTTCAACTGTCCCTCACGCACCATCGTCGGCAAGGCGGAGAACGCCTGCCGGGTGACCTTGCGCCGACCATCCGCCTCGACAATGGTGATCTCCAGATCGCCATTGGAACCCGATGGATAGATATCACTGATCTCGAACGGCCCCGGCGGCACGTTGGTGGTGTAAAGAATGTAGTTATCCTGGCGGACCTCGATCTTCGCATTGGTTTCAGCCACGCCACGAATGATCGGCGCATAGCCGCGCTCGCTGTCTGCGCGCATGCCCTCATCAGAGGCCACCTTGACGCCTTGATAGCGCACGCTGTCGAACAGATCCGAATCGGAAAATATTTCACCCGCACTCAGTTGCCCCTTGATCGCCGTGAGGTCGCGCTGGATGAACGTGCGATTGCTGACAAACCGATTGGGCCGGCCGGTGGCACTGCTCAGATTGGACTCGTTGCGCAAACGCCAGGCACCGAAGTTGATGCCGTTGCGCAGCCCCAGATTATTGGAGATTTGCGTCGAGTAATCGGTTTTGCTGCGGGTGCTGCTCAACTGATAGTTGATGAATCCGGCGGCCACGCCATCGTCCCAAAGCTCTGGGTCAACATAGCCGCGCATGCCGCGTGCCATAGCAACCTGCGGCACGCTGATATTGAGGCGCAGGCGGTTGGCGTCAAAACTGATACTGGCTTGCTCGATCATCGACGCAAGATCGTAGTGATCGGCAGGCCGTTGCTCATCAACCAGACCTTGCTCACGCAGTTTGCTCATGTCCACACCCAGCTGCTGTAACAATTCCAGGGTGATACGTGGCTCGACTTTGCCGTTGAGCGGGTTGGCCGCGAAATCAACGTCGCGACGCCCGACCAGCGTGCCGTTGCTGAAAACGTCAACGCGATATCGGCCTGGCAGAACGCTGTTGGCATTCAACAAAGGTTGCAGATCGACCGCCGATGAACCTTCCAGAAACAAGGTATTGAACGCTTCACCCGCTACCGCGGCCGGGGCTTCGGCACCCATGGCGAAGCCACAAATGGCCATGTTGATGGCAAAGCACAATGGATGCAGGCAGCCCAACGCCGTTTTGCTTTTATGGCGCACAACGTGATGCTTTACACAACTTGAAGATGTGTGGTGTTGGGAGGAGAACATGCAATTTGCCTTATCAGTCCGTGTTGCTTCAACCGGAGTCCGGAACTCGTAAATAGCTTGTGAATTGGCGGGGCGGGGCGAGGAAGTTACTGGGCGGATGCATCTTTCACGCGCTCGGCATGACTTTCGATAGCGCTGAGTGGTGCATCGAATCGTTGTTGTGCGCCGTAATCATTAATGGCTGAAAAAGTCAGGCGTGGAGAACCGGGTGGCAACTCTTTCAAGTTGAACGAGCGAACTTCGCCCGGAGCGATCATTGTCGAATCAATCACCAGTTCCGCTTTATTTCCAGCAGCGACTTTCAGGTCGGCCAGCGATACGTGGTAATTGCTTTGATTTTTTACTTTCAGTACCGACTTGCCAGCTTGCGTGACCAGTTGCCATACAAGTTGCACCGGCGCTTGCGCGGCGGCTCCGGTGAGTCCGTCCGGACGGAAGAAAACCTTGATGCGCTGACGTACCGCCAGTTGCAGCGTATTGACATCGGCAGCACTGGCCTGAGGGATTTCCTGCACGTTCAGCCACACCACCGACTCTTTGTCCGCAGGCATGCCGCGGCCTTCATAAAGAATCCTCAACAGTTGCTGTTGATTGGGTTCGAGTCGGGCCAGCGGTGGAGTCACCGCGAACGGCGGCGCGCTGCCAGCCGCGTCGCCGGCATCCAGCCACGATTGCGCCAGGATGGTTTGCCCGCCGTTGCGCACGGTGACGTTTGCCTCTTTGTGCGCGCCATCGAAAATGATCCGGGTGGAACTCAAGGAGATGCTGGCGAATGCCGAGTGCGTCATCAACAACCCGGCAAGCCCCAGGCAGAGCGGAAAATAGCGACTTAACATAGTTTTCACCGATTGATCTGGTGGGGAAGGACGAGGCACAGCGGCCCCGTCCAGGTATTGCGCGCTGCTTATTCGTATTCGAGAACGAACGGCAGAGTGGCGTTACCGGTACCTGCAGTAGCGGTGGTCTTGTCGCCGGTGGTGACGTAAGCGGCTGCGAACGACAGGGTGCCGTCGCCGCCAGTGGTGCCGTCGCCGGTCAGACTGGTCTGTACTTTGGCAGTGGCTTCAGAGCTCAGGTCGATCAACTGGCCGTTGCTGTCCAGCAGCGCGATACCTACGCCTTTGGCTGCATCAGTACCTTGCAGCTTGAGAACTTTCTTGCCATCAACCAGGCCCGAACCACCGTTGACGGTTGGTTTGAACAGCATCGACACTTTGGTGCCGGCGTTGCAGTTCACTTTCAGGTTGAAATCGTTGGCAGCCACGCGACCAGCACCCGGGGCAGAATCGGTGCCCATGTCTTTGATCGACACGCTGCCCATGTCCACAGCGATCATCTTGTCGTTACCCGAAGCGCCATCTACCGAGCAAGCGTCGTTGTTGATGACGCCGGTGAAACTGATTTGACCGCTGCCGCCCTTGACGGCTTTAGCGGCTTCTTCTTCAGCCAGTGCGCCAGTGGAGGCAGCCAGTACGGAAAGAGTGAGTACTGCGAAAGCGAACTTTTTCATGTTTATATCCGAAGTTATTGTGAAGTGCTGCATTGAAATGCCAGGCCATGTTAGGTCGGTGATAGCGATGGGTCTTTGAGATTTGTCTTAAAGCGTGGCAAGTGCGAACAAGGCGGCAATATCGGAAGTGCGTATTTATATTCTCAGTAAAGTGCAGTGGACTAAATGAGACAATTCTCAAAGTCGCGCGAGCTCTACCTGATTAGTATTCGCGGACGCAGAAATTCTCAGTCAATGCAAAGTTTGTGAGCAATCTTTCTGTTGGAAGATGATTCAAGCTTTTCGCTATTAATGGCTGATAGAAAGAGGTTCCCGGTTTGTGAACACGCTTCGTATATTGGTATTGGAAGATCACGCCTTCCAGCGCACGGCTGCGGTCAGCGCGCTTAACAGTCTGGGTTACAAAAATATCTTTCAGGCGGCTGACGGAAAGGATGCGCTGGCTTTGATCTCCCAGGCAGGAGGTGTGGACGTTGCGTTGTGTGACTTGAGCATGGCCGGGATGGATGGTTTGACCTTTCTGCGCCTGGCGAGAGAGGCCGGATTGATTCGCGCAGTGATCATCTGCAGTTCACTGCCTGAAGACTTGTTACGCACGGTCGATCGAATTGTCACGTTGCAGGGCCTGGAATTGCTTGGCAGTGTCGGCAAGCCCTTGATGGTCGATGTGCTGGCGCCATTGCTGGCTCGCTATCGGCCGAACAGCCAGGTCGATGCCAAACTCGCGGAAAGTCATCTCGATCAGCCTACGGAGAACGAAGTACTGGAAGCGATACGCCGGCAGGAATTTCGCGCGTACTTCCAGCCCAAGTTTCACCTGCGCAGTGGTGAGGTGGATGGCGCCGAGGTGCTGGTGCGCTGGCAAAGCCCCAGTCGCGGGTTGCTTTCACCGGGTATGTTTCTGCCAACGATCGAGCGTTGCGGACTGCTCGACGAAATGTTTTTCAGCCTGCTCACGCAAGGACTGAGTCTGCAGCGTTTCGTGCAGTCCCACGGCAAGCCGTTCAAGCTCGCCTTCAATCTCGACGTCACGCAGATGGCCAACCCGAATCTCGTCGACCGGATCAAGGCGCTGTTGCGCATTCACGGCGCCTCGCCAGCCGGGCTCATATTCGAGCTGACGGAAACCGGTCTGCTGCAGATGCCCGAGATCAGCATGGAAAACATGGTGCGTCTGCGCATGCTCGGCTTCAGCCTGGCGATCGATGATTTCGGTGTCGGCTACTCTTCGCTGGAGCGACTGTGTCAGATGCCGTTCAACGAAATCAAACTCGACGCCGGTTTTGTGCAGAATTTCCAGCAGGCTCGCTACAGTGCGGTTATCCACGGTGCACTGGCCTTGGCGCGCGAGCTGGACATGCGAGTGGTCGCAGAAGGCATTGAAACCGCAGATCAGGTTCATCACCTGGCTCGACTCGGTTGCCAGTGGGGGCAGGGTTTCTTCTATGCCCGGCCCATGAATTGGGCGCACCTGGTCGATTGGCGTTTCGAGGGTCAAAAATCGTCCTGGCGCCGGGCAATAGGCACGTCCGACCTTTGATCTGCACGCGCGGTCTGACTTTTGGGACAAAGCCCTATTTCGTCACGTCTTCAAAACAATCATCATGTGACGAGAAATCAATCAGATGCACCTGAATGCTTCGGTGATGCCCGGGATCGGCTGCGGCTGCCAAGTGCTGATGATCCTTCAACCCTCCTCATCATGGAGCTGTTCATGCATTGGTCAGTCGTGAATCCGTTACGCGTTGCCATCCTTGATGATCACTCGCTCATACGTCTGGCGATGAAATCGCGGCTGACGCGCGAAGCCGAGTTCAGTGTCGTGGGCGTGTACGCGAGCAGTGCGCAGTTGCTCGCTGGATTGCGCGAGACCGAAATCGACCTGCTGATACTCGACTACAAGCTGCACGATGGCGAGCTGGACGGGCTTAATCTGATTCGTCTGCTGCGCAAGCAATATCCAGGCATGCGCATCCTCGTCTCATCCTCCGAAGAGCGCCCGGCAGTAGTGAACATGGCGATCGGAGCGGGCGTCAGCGGATTCTTCGGCAAGTCCCAGCCAGTCGATGACCTGATCACCGGCATCCGCTGCGCAGCGTCCGGCCAGTTGTACCTGTCGCAGGCAATGGCCTTCGAACTTGATGTGCTGCCTGTGTCAGTCGATGAGCCTGCTGGTAGCAATGATGACGGCGCGGCGCACAGCGACGATTTTCTGAGCAATCCTCTGCTGTCGCCGAAAGAGAAAGAAGTCTTGCGCTGCTGCCTCGAGGGTATGGGGGTGACGCAGATCGCTTTGAAGTTCTCGCGCAGTCGCAAAACCATCAGTGGGCAAAAACAGGCCGCTTTCAAAAAGCTTGGCATTCGTGGTGATGCAGAGCTGTTCAAGTTGCAGCACAGCCTGACAGCCGACAACCAGGGATAACTCGCTTATGTTTCATCTGTTGCGCGGTGTTTTGCTCGTCAGTGTGCTTTTCGTATTCGGTAGCGGGTCGTTGTGGGCAGCAGAGCCGCGCACTCTGCAGGTGTTCGGTCGATCGGACTGCAAGGAGGTGCAAGTCGATCTGGGCAATGAAGACTGGAGTTGGCTACGGCAGAAACGCAGCCTCGTATTGGGATCGGCGCTTCCGGATTTTCCGCCCTATGTGATGACCGCAAGCGGTACGCGTTATGAGGGGATTGCCGCCGACATTGCCTGCATTATCGGCCAGGCCTTGCATGTCGAAGTTACCGTCAAGGCTTATCCTGACCGTCGCGACGCCATGGCGGCGCTTGAACGCGGCGACATCGACATGTTGGGCAGCTCCAACAGTTTCGAGTTGATCGATGGCCTCGTCACGCTCAGCAAACCTTATGTCGAAGACGTGCCGGCGATGTTCATGCGCGGCGATGATCGGCGACCGATGCCGGCCAATCTGGCCGGTCTGCGTATTGCGGTTGCCGACGATTACCTCCCATCCAGTCAGCTGCATGGCTTGTACCCCAACGCCGAGTTCGTACTTTTCCCATCGAACGAGTTGGCACTGGCCGCGCTGGCGTTTGGCAAAGTCGATTTGTTTCTGGGCGACACGGTGTCCAGCAATTATCTTATCAATCTCAACTACTTCAACTATGTGCGCCTGCACTCTTTCGTCAAAACGCAAACCAGCGGTTTCAGCTTTGCCTTGCGCCGAGGTAATGATCAACTGCTGCGTCTGATCGACTCGGTCATCGAGTCGATGGGTGAGGGCAAGATAGCCGAAATTTCCAAGCGCTGGTCCGGTGGCGGCGGGGCACTGACACCCAAACGCATCGATCTGACACCCGGTGAAGCACGCTGGCTTGAACTGCACCCGGTCGCGCGGTTCGTGATCAATGACGATCAGGCGCCATTTGCGTTCTTTGATGGCGATGGCAATTTTGGCGGGATCGGCGCCGATCTGCTGGAGCTGATTCAGCGGCGCACTGGTTTGCAGATCGATGTAGAGCGCACCGACAGTTTTTCCAGCTTGAGCACACGCCTGCTGGATGGCAGTGCCGATATCTCGTTGCTGACGCCAACCGTCTCCCGTGAAGTCGGTATGCGTTTCACCCACCCGTTCCTCGCCAGTCCCTTTGTGATCGTCACCGCCAAGGACGCAGGCGCGCCGTCAAGCCTGCAGGAGCTACGCGGCAAGCGTGTCGCCGTCCCCGAGAGTTCGGCGGAGCGTGAGCTGCTCAAGGATTACCCCGACATCGAGATTGTCGACAGCGAAACAGTGCTGGGCGCTCTGGCTGACGTGAAGGATGGGCGAGCAGACGCGATGATTACCACGTTGCACAGTGCGCGTTACTACATCGCTCACATCTACAGCGACAGTTTGCGCATCTCCAACATCGTCGGCATGAACAAGGGTTTCCTCGCCTTCGCCGCCCGACGCGCCGATACCGAACTGGTCAGCATTCTGAACAAGGCTCTGTTGAGCATTCCACCCGATGAGCTGGACGTGATTCTCAACCGTTGGCGTCCCATTGCTGCGTTCTCGGGTTTGTCGTGGCGCGATTACAAGACGTTGATCTACCAGATCAGCGCTGGCGCATTCCTGATCATCCTCGGATCGCTGGCGTGGAATTTCTATATTCGCCGGCAGATCCGCGAGCGCAGTCGGGCAGAGCGCTTGCTCGGCGATCAACTGAAGTTCATGGGGGCGCTGATCAACGGCACGCCGCATCCCATTTACGTTCGCGATCGGGAAGGTCGGCTTGTCACCTGCAATAACAATTATCTGCAGACGTTTGGCCTGTTGGAAAAGGACGTGATTGGCAAGACCGTGCTCGAAAGCGGCAAGCGCAATCGCCAGGAGGCGTTGCAATTTCACGATGACTATCTGCGCGTCATCGAGCGGGACGAACCTTACGAGGTGGATCGCACGCTGCATGTCGGTGATACGCGGCTGATCATTTATCACTGGATTCAGCCTTATCACGACACAACGGGCGAAGTCAGAGGCGTGATCTGCGGCTGGATCGACATCAGCGAGCGCCGCGAACTGATCGAAGAGTTGCGTTCGGCGAAAGAGCTGGCCGATGAGTCGAGCCGCGCCAAAACCACATTCCTGGCGACGATGAGCCACGAAATCCGTACGCCGATGAGCGCCGTGATCGGCATGCTTGAACTCACACTCAAGCGCGCCGAGCAGGGCCACTTCGATCGACCGGCGATTGAAGTGGCCTACGACTCGGCCAAAGGCCTGCTGGAGCTGATCGGCGACATTCTCGATGTGGTTCGCATCGAGTCTGGGCATGTCAGTCTTTCGCCGAAACGTGCCAACCTGCGCGAACTGGTCGAATCCGTAGCGCGGGTCTTCGACGGCCTGGCCAGGCAGAAGAGTCTGGTGTTGAAGCTCGATATCGACGCCACCGTCGGCTGTGACGTACTGGTTGATCCGATGCGCTTCCAGCAGGTGCTCTCGAACCTGGTCGGCAATGCCATCAAGTTTACCGATACCGGGCATGTCAGCGTCTCGATTCGTGGCCAACGCCTTGCTGACGAACGTTTGCAGGTCGACTTGAAAGTCGAGGACACCGGCATCGGCATTTCCAGCGCTGATTTGCAGAACCTGTTCCAGCCGTTTTCGCAAGCCAATCACGGCCCCTCGAACCGGGGCGGCACCGGTCTGGGGTTGGCGATTTCACGTTCGCTGTGCGAGTTGATGGGCGGGCGGCTGAACATCACCAGTACGCTGGGCAAAGGCACCTGCCTGGAAGTATCGCTGTTCTTCAATATCCTCAGTCCGCTCGGCGGCAAGGTGCTGCCTGTTTCGGTCGTCCAGGACAAGCCAGTGCCGACGCTGCGGATTCTGGTAGTGGATGACCAGAGCGCCAATCGTCTGCTGCTGATGCAGCAGCTCAGCTTTCTTGGCCAGGCGGTGCGTGACGCTGCCGATGGAGCGCAGGCATTGGCGTTGTGGCGCTCTGAGCCGTTCGACATTGTCATCACGGACTGCAACATGCCGGTCATGAACGGCTATGAACTGGCCCGCACCATCCGCCAGGACGAACGCGACAGTGGTGGCGCGCCGTGTATCGTCTTGGGCTTCACAGCCAACGCGCAGCCGGAAGAAAAAGTGAAATGCCGAGAGGCGGGGATGGATGACTGTCTGTTCAAACCGATCAGCCTCAGCACCTTGTCGACCATGCTTGCCGGCTGGGAAAAGAATGTCGAAACCGAGCCGGTTCAAAGCCCGCCAGCGGCGAGTATCAAGGAGCTGGGGTCGATTCGCGAGCGTCTGACCGAACTCACCGGAGGCGATCTCGACATGATGAAAGAACTGCTGCGCGAGGCGCTGTCTAGTTGCGAGAAGGATCTGGAGGAGTTGCATTCGCTGATACCCGAAAGCGATCCCGGTTTGTTGGCTGACCTGGCACATCGGATCAAGGGCGCGGCGCGCATCGTCGCCGAGCATCAGGTCATCGAGGCGTGTAACGACCTTGAGGCCGAGTGCGAAGCGCCGGTCATCGATCCACTGGATATCAATCGCAGCGCGTTGAAGCTTGAGCATGCACAAGCTGATCTGATCAAGAAAATCAAACGGGTCGAGCTGTAACCGTATTGGCGCAGGGCCCTGCTGACTGGCCTTGTAATGAAGGGGGACGTTAAAGATCATTTTGCAACGGGCGATACCTTGGTTAATAACCATGGAGTTTCGCGATGATCATTCGACGTCCTTTATTGATTGCCTGTCTTTGCCTGCTGGGTTTTGACACCGTCAGCGCGGCCCAGTCTGCGCCCGTCAGCGGAGTGATTCGCTTCAGTGGACGGATTGTTGAGGCAAGTTGCACGGCGAGTGGCGCCAGCCATGCTTCTGTCGAGCTGCTTGATTGTCCGCAGGCGAGCACCGGTCAGATATTCTCGGTGACTAAAGTCAGTGCAGCAGGGCGGGGTGAGCCGCGCCAGCAAGTGTTCGTGAAGATGATTGCCGATTCCCACGAGCAGGAAAAATATTACGACCAGCGTTTGCTGCTCACGGACAACAAGGGCCATCAGATA
The DNA here is from genome assembly GCF_032613195.1 of Pseudomonas sp. P108. Lineage (NCBI taxonomy): Bacteria > Pseudomonadati > Pseudomonadota > Gammaproteobacteria > Pseudomonadales > Pseudomonadaceae > Pseudomonas > Pseudomonas sp. P108. Next base: position 3,312,680 of record NZ_CP126691.1, read on the forward strand.
ACGACTGGCAATTACGTCGTGACGCTGACGCTACCTTGATGGACTGAGAAAGAATGAGTTTGCGCCCCTTGTTTCAAGGTTACTGACAACAAGGGGCGTTAATAATGAGAATTGTCTGGTTCGTACACAACCGTCCCGCGCTTCTGGCATTGCGCCGCTCGCCACCGCTGCAAAACCCCTCCCTCCAAAGACTTTGAACCATGCCGTGCCCCGCTAGCGCGGGCTTGTCAGCAAAGTGTGGTTTTCGTTCAGCGACCCCTGCGGTCATTTTGAGACAAGTCTCATATCGGACGGGCTGGCCCTTGGTTATTTTCTTGAAAGGAAGAATGGAGCTGCCAAAGGTGTCCGATGTTTCTTGAAAATAACCGAAGTCGATCCTTGCGGATCCTGATCGCCGATAGCGACGTGCGTAGAGGCCTGTCGATTGAACAGCAGTTCAACAAGCTGGGCTGTCTCAGCGTCGTGAACGTATGCACTTATCGTGACCTGAGAATACTGACGTATTACTGCCCCCAGCGGCTCAGCCTGGTCGTCGTCAATGCTGAGTTGCTCAACGAGATGGCGATGGATCCGCTCGATTTTTTTGGGGAAAACCCGCTGATTCGTCACCTGCTGATTTTCAACCCCAGTGATGATCATCAGTGGTCGAAGACCTTCTTCAACCCGCATCCGCAACGCTGGATGCGTCTGGTCTCGAAAATCAATCTGCCGCGATTGGCGGATTTTCTGATGCTGGCTGATCCCGCGCTCAATGAAAGTGCGGAGCCGGCCTCAACTGATCCCACGCTGTCTTCGTGTGCAAACCGCTAGCTGCACCCTTGCGCGGTGACGGCTGATTGTCTGCGCCAGCTTTCCTGCCAGCTCGTAAGACCCATTGTCTGAATACACTCTAAGGTAAGGCATCATGCTGCTTCGTAAACTCAACCTCGCGCCGCGATCGGCGCTGTGTTTTGGCTTGTTCTGTCTCATGATTATCGCGATCGGATTGATCGCCTTGCAGCAAGTCGACTTGCTCAACAAGGCAGAAACCTATGTCGAGACGACCATCGTGCCAAGCATCAAGCTGCTCGGCCAACTGGATCGCGAGTTCATCGAAATCAAGGGCAATAACGCCCGTTTGCGTAACCCTATCGAAACCCCTGAGCGCAAGGCTCAGGCCCTGATGGACATTCAGCAATCGCGTCAGCTCATCAAAAATCATCAACGAGCGCTCATTGATCTGCTGACTACTGACGCTGGGCGTAAAGCGTTCGAGGAGTTCGCCAAAGCACAAGCGGTCAATGATCAGGCGCAGGACCAATACCTTGAAACCGTGGCGAAAGGGCAGCTTGAAGCGGCCATTGCGCTGTCAAAGAATCAGATGCGTGCCGCCTCGGACGGCGTGCAGGTCGCGCTCAAAAAGCTGATTGCTCTCAACGAGATCGAAGCATATGAAGCGGGCAAGCAGGCCGACAATGTCTACGAACACACGCTGTTGATCGTCAGTGTGTTCATTGTCATTGCCATCGGTGCTTCCTTGGCCCTGGCGGTGTTGTACACGCGCAGCCTGACGGTGCCGATTGCAGGCTCGCTGAGGGTAGCGGAATGCATCGCTGCCAACGATTTGAGCGAAACCATTGCGCTGGATGGTTCCGATGAGGCGGCGCAGATGCTGTCTTCGTTGGCCGCGATGCAGGCCAGTTTGCGTGATGCGCTGATCATGATCCGTGACTCGTCCACGCAGTTGGCCGAAACCTCCGAAGTCATGCATGGCGTCACCGAAGATATTTCGCGTATCACTCAGCGTCAGAGTCATGAAATCGAAATGGCCGCCACCGCCGTGACTGAAATGAGTGCGGCGGTGGAGCAGGTCGCGGACAACGCCGCATCGACCTCGCAACTGACGTCGGAATCAAGCGCAGCAGCTGTTGCCGGTAAAGCCCAGGTCAGCGAAACGGTCGCGGCAATCAATCTGATGGTTTCCAGCGTGCATAGCACCTCGGCTGAAGTGCAGGCGCTTTCTACGATGGCGAGCGATATCAGCAGCGTGCTGGACGTGATCCGAGAAGTCGCCGAACAAACCAATCTGCTCGCTTTGAACGCGGCCATCGAAGCGGCACGGGCGGGGGAGGCGGGCCGTGGCTTTGCCGTGGTTGCAGATGAGGTGAGAGGGCTGGCGCAACGTACGCAGAAATCGACCGAGGACATTGAATCCATGGTCAGCTCCATTCAGTCGGGCACCAGTCGGGCGGTTTCTTCCATGAGCCACACCCGCTCTCAGGCCGAAAGAACGCTCGAGATGGCCAATATCGCCGGCGAAGTGCTGACTGACATCACTGGGTCTCTGAATCTTATCAATGAACGAAACCTGCTGATGGCGACCGCTGCCGAAGAGCAGGCTCAGGTTGCGCGCGAAGTGGATCGCAGCCTGATCAGCATTCGCGACCTGTCTTGCGAAACTGCAGAAGGCTCGAAACAGACCGCCGTTGCGTCGGCGGAGCTTTCGCAATTAGCGGCATCGCTGAATAAGTTGACCAAGGAATTCAAGCTGTAAAGAGTGAGCAGGAAGCCCTGATCACCAGGGCTTTGTTTGATCCGCGGTCAATCCTGTTGTGCAGCGGCCGCTACCTCATTTCTGTGTTGGCTGCTCGGTTTGTGCCGTCAGTTGTTCAATGCAGGTGGCGAGTTGTTTTTCATAGCTTTCAAGCACCGCTTCGGCTTCAGCTTCGCGCTCATCACGCAAGCGAAAGAAGTCATCGCGACTGAGCTGGTCCGCTACGAGGCGGATATTTTGCTCGATGATCGCGCACAGTGAATCTTCATCCTCTAACGCGGCGCTGGTTTGCGCCGCGCGTTGAGTGTTTTCGAGCTCCGTCTTTGCTGTCTCGGCGGCCTTCGCCTGTTCCTTCGCGGTAAGCAGGTCAGTCTCCAGTGCCTGCTTTTGTTCTGCCAGACGCTTGAGTTCTGCGCTCATTGACTGGATGGCATCGGCTCGCTGTGTGAGCTGGATCTCCTGCTTTTGCACCACGGCCTTCAGTGGAAACAGATTGTTGAGCTCATAACCGGCGGCGACAGTCATGGCGATCAGCGCCAGTGCCAGAATCGTCAGGCAATAGATGGCGGCGTTGCTCTGGGGTTTTGGGCTATTGAGGGTATCGAGGGCTCTCACGGAATCGTTTCTCCTTTCAAGAGTGGACAGTGTAATGACCGATTTCCGTTGCGCCTTTAAGACGAGTCTTAAATTGTCTGTTGGTTATCTGCGCTGGTAAAGGATGGTGTTCAATAACGTGTCCTTTTATAGGTTTTTCCGATTTGGCTAGTTAGCTATAAATCTATGAGAATTGTCTGTTTGTTGAATAAATAAACTTTTTGCGCAAGTGCTGTTTATTTATTATCTTCTCGTTCCGATTGTGGTGGTTTTGCTGCCGATTAAATATTCGCGCCATCGTCAGTCATTCAGTTGTTTGCATGCAATGCAGAGTCAGAGAGAGTGCTATGAAGTTATCCCGTATATCAATTGTCGGACTCTTGTATATGCTGTCGTCAAATACAATGGCGGCGGTATGCGAATTTTATCCCGATAATTCCATGGGCGACCTCCGAGTTGTCCTTCCGGCCACGATCTCGGTGCCGCGGGACACGCCGAACGGCACGGTTATCTATGAAAGCCCAATCGTGACCCTGGGAGCCATTCCCAGTTCGTTCAGGTGCTCTGCGGTACACAATGAAGGTGTTCGCAATTCTGTGGGCGTCACCCAATCAGGCGCGCAGATTTTTCCTGTTGGAAATACCGGGATCGGCTGGCAATGGATTCGACCGCCATCGGGCAAAGCATGGAAAGGCTTTCCGGGAGACACCGACGTTGCTGGCGGTTGGGGGTGGAATGGCACTCAGCACATCTTGCGTCTTGTAAAGACGGGTGAGATTTCCGGTAGTGCGACGATACCCTCAGGCCAATTGGGGAAATTTGTCGCTGCTGAAATCGAGCCTCTGGCATTGAATACAAGTGGCACGCGGGTGGTCTCACAGTCTTGCGAAACACCCGATGTAAAAGTTGATATGGGTAGCTATAACTTGAGCGATTTCCCGAAGAACGGTGCCTATGCCAAGGAGCAATACTTTTTTCTCAGTATGAAAAACTGTCCTGCCGGAATAAACAACTTCCGCTACTCCTTTTCGCCCACTGCGGGCAGCCCTGCGTGGGACGCTAATACTGGCATGGTAAATCTGAACAGTAGCTCCACTGCCAAAGGTTTGGCATTGCAGATGCGCTTCAGAGACGGGAAGCCACTCAAGCTGAATCAGAACTACATAACAAAAGCGCCTACATCGGAAGGCGGGAATGCATCTGTAGACTTGCAAGCGCGCTTCGTGCGCATCGAGCCTTCCAATGCGCAAATGCGAGCGGGCAATGCCAATGCCGAAATTGCCTTTGTCGTTGAGTATCTATGAGGAGGCCAACAGCTTCTTCACCTCAGCCACAATCATCGCAATGTCGAAAGGCTTGGGCAGCCCCACGTCGAACTTTCAAAGAAAGGCATGAGAAGCGGGTTGTCGACATACGGAACAGGTCGACTAAGCCCGAACACTTATGCATGTCAATGCATAAGCAGAAAACGGTGCCCATCAAGGGCACCGTTGTTAATCGACCATTCGACCCGTTTTAAATCAAGTCTTCTGGCTGCATCGTCAAAATGATTTTCCCGACGTTCCCGGAAGACTCCATCCGGCGATGCGCATCGGCAGCCCGCGCTAGAGCAAACGTGCTATCGACGACCGGCTCAAGGCTTCCGGCACCCTCGAAGCGATCAAGCCAGTGATCGCGGAATCGCTTGATCATGGCGTGCTTCTCCGGTTGCGTGCGTGACTTCATCACCGTGCCGATGATTTGCAAGTGGCGGTAAAGAATGTCCTCCAGCGCCACCGTGACGTTGCCGCCACCGCCAAGGATGCCGACCTGAATCAGGCGACCGCCCTTGGCAAGGGACGCGATGTTGCGGGCGAAGTAGGGCTCACCGATAAAGTCGATGATCACATCGACGCCACGCCCCTGGGTTTTTTCGGCGATCACTTGAGAGAAGTCCTGCGTCTTGTAATCGATCGCCACGTCTGCGCCCAAATGCTCGACACGCGCCAGCTTGCTGCCTTCGGTGGTCGCATACACCGTGGCGCCGGTGGCGTAAGCCAACTGCACCGCAGCAGACCCGACGCCGCCAGCGGCCGCGTGTATCAGCACCGAATCGCCAGCCTTGAGCCGAGCCAGGTGCATCATCGCTTCATGGGCCGTGACGAAGACCTCGGGAATGGCCGCCGCATGTACATAGTCAACCTGCGCAGGGATGTGCATGGCCATGCGGTAATCGATGCGTGCCTGCTCGGCGTAGGCGCCGCCGCCGACCACACCCATGACGCGATCTCCGACCTCGAACCCCGTCACCGCTTTACCTTTGCCGATCACTTCGCCAGCGATTTCCAGGCCGATGATCAGCGAGTCACCGAAATTCGGATGGCCGTACCCACCGGTCCGGTGAGTCAGATCCGCACGGTTCACCCCGGCGGCATAGACACGCACCAGCAGGTCGTCGGGACGGACTTCAGGATTGGCGACCTCGACGAGTTCGAGGACGTCTGGCGCACCGAATTCTATGATGTTGATGGCTTTCATTCAGTTGTTCTCCGTTTCGCTGAACGTGGCGTTGGCGATAGCCGATGCGGTGATGGCGCCAGGGAAGCCCACATAGAAAGCCAGGTGTGTGATCGCTGCCGCCAGTTCGTCTTGGGTTACACCGTTGCCAGCCGCGCGGCGCAGGTGAGCAGGCAACTCTTCCGAGTGTCCAGCGGCAATCAATGCCGCCACGGTGATCAGGCTACGGTCGCGCGGGGACAGCGCCGGGTCACTCCAGATCTGCGGATAAAGCGTTGAATCGACGAATTGCGCCAGCTTGGGTGTAAACGCGCGCGCGGCTTCGCGAGGACTGCTGAAATTGAGCTTGGACATGGGCAAGTTCCTTAAACCTGGCTGATGAATTTGTGGGTCAGATAGTGCTCGATGCCTTCAATGCCGCCTTCGGAGCCGTGACCGCTTTCTTTCATGCCGCCGAACGGGAGCTCGGTTGCGACGATGCGGTATTGGTTGATCCCGATCATCCCGGCCTCTAACCCGTCGGCGACGTCAATGGCCGTGCGCGCGCTGGAGGTGAACGCGTAGGCCGAAAGTCCGTAGGGCAGGCGGTTGGCTTCTTGCAGCCCATCGGCCAGCTCATCGAACCGCATCAGTACGGCGATGGGGCCGAAGGGTTCTTCGTGCATGATGCGGGCGTTCATCGGCACATCCGCCAGAACGGTGGGCTGGAAGAAGTAGCCCTCGCCTGACAAGGCTTCGCCACCGACCAATACTCGTGCACCTTTTTCGACGGCATCGGCGACCAGTTCTTCCATTTTTGCCAATTGCCTTGGGTTGGCTAACGGTCCGACCTGAGTGTCCGGATGCAGGCCGTCACCGATTCTCAGGGCTTGGGTCGCCGCGACAAAGTGATCGACAAAGGCTTGATAGGCGCCACGCTGGATCAGAAACCGAGTGGATGAAATGCACACCTGCCCGGTGCCGCGAAAGCGGTTGGCGACGCCCTCAACGGCGGCTTTTTCAATGTCGGCATCTTCGAACACCAGCACCGGTCCGTGCCCGCCCAGTTCAAGGGTGATGGGCTTCACGCCTTCGGCAGCGCGTGCAGACAGCAGACGACCGATGGGCACCGAGCCGGTGAAGGTCACCTTGCGAATGATCGGCGAGGCGATCAGATGGCTGGACACTTGATCCGGTACGCCAAACACCACTTGCAGCACACCCTTGGGCAATCCTGCATCGTCGAGTGCACGCGCCAGGGCCAGTGCTGTGGAAGGGCTTTCTTCACCGGGTTTGAGAATGACGCTGCAACCGGCGGCCAGCGCTGCCGAGAGCTTGCGTGCCGGGGTGATGGCCGGGAAATTCCACGGTGTGAATGCGGCCACTGGGCCGATGGCCTGGCGTTTGACCAGTTGCACCACGCCTGGCCGGTTAGCCGGGACCACACGGCCATCGATACGCCGGGCGCTTTCGGCGAACCATTCGAAATACTCCGCCGCACGGGTCACTTCATCCAGGCTTTCACCCAGCGGTTTGCCTTCCTCCAGGGTCATCTGCGCGGCGATCTGCGGCGCACGTTCGAGGATCAGGTCGGCGGCACACTTGAGGATCTTGGCGCGTTTGTCAGGCACGGTCTGGCGCCATTGCTCGAAGCTCAGGCGAGTCACTTCCAAGGCGTGATCAAGATCGCCTGCGGTGGCGAGCGGGACGCGGCCGATTTCCCGGCCGGTCGCCGGGTTGACGACGGCGGCAGTATCGCGCCCTTCGGCACTGATCCATTCGCCACCGATGAAAAGATAAAGCGGGTCGTAGGAGGTTTTCATGATCTGCCCTTCAGTTGGTTGTCAGAGGTTCGGATGAAACCCGGCGCCTGTTCAGGCGGCCTGTGCAACCAAGTCTATGGAAGGAGGGGCCATTGATTTAGACGGGCCAGAGGGAATCATTGTTGTTGCCAGAGGTAATATCGAGTCGCGGGCCGAACGTGTAGCATCCGGAAAAAATGCGCGTTATCACGGGTGAGCGTCAGATCTACAGGAAGGTCGCGATGGATAAACTTTCGAACATGTCGGTGTACATAAAGGTTGTCGAGATGGGCAGTTTCACGGCCGTGGCCAATCATCTGGACTCCACCGTCGGTAACGTATCGCGTGCTGTATCGGCGCTGGAAAACGTGCTCGACGCACGTCTGTTGCAACGCTCGACCCGACGCCTGTCGGTCACCGATGCCGGGCGACGGTTCTATGAGCGCTGCACGAAAATTCTCGCTGATCTGGAGAGTGCCGAAGCCGAAGCCAGCAATGCCGCGCTGGAGCCTCGGGGAACACTGCGGGTGCATTGCGTTCCTGGGCTGGCCCGGCATCTGGTCACCGGGGCCGTGCTGGAGTACCGCCAGCAATTCCCGGAGGTGACGGTGGATTTATTGCTCTCGCAACGCATGCCTAACCTGTTGGAAGACCAACTGGATGTCTCGATCCTGATCGCCCGCGCGCTCCCCGATTCGGCGTATGTCAGCCAGAAGATCGGTGTCAGCCATTGTGTGTTGGTGGCGTCGCCAGACTACTTGGCCCGGCATGCGGCTCCCGAGACGCCAGAAGACCTGCGTGATCACCAGTGTCTGCTGTTGGGCACCGTCGACTATGTGCGGGATGAGTGGCAACTCAAGAGCAAGGCCGGGGACGCGACGTTTGTCCCGACAGGGCCAAGTTTCAGCGTCAACGATATGGATGCGATGGCGCTGGCCATTCGAGAGGGCGCGGGGATTGGCTTGCTGGCCGGATTTACGGCCATCGATGATTTGCGTTCCGGCAAGCTCGTGCGGGTTTTGCCTGACTACCATACCTATGAGCGTAACGTGTACGCCGTCTATACCTCTCGGCAGTTTGTCGATGCAAAAATCACCCGGTTTATTGAAACGCTGAAAGATCGGGTTGGCAGTCAGCTGGCAGCCACGGCCAAAGAACTGATCGATTGAAATACTGCGGAGCAAAAAGGTATTTGCGCCTCGATGAGACCACTCTCCGAGGCGCAATGATGGGTAAACAGCTGACTTAGCCCTGGCTGCAACGGCCCATGACGTTATAGGCCAGTACATGGCGTTTGCCTTGCGAGTCCTGGTAAGTCATGTGCGTCGGTACCACTGCGCAAACATCCGGCACCGGTTCTTCAGAGATGACCTTGGCGACATCCAGGTGGGTACCGTAGCGATATTGCTCGACCTGTTTAGTCGTTGCAGGACCGTCCTGCGCTGCTACCACAGAGCTGAAGCCCAAGAGTGCGACGATGATCATTGCCGTTTTCATGATGAGATTTCCTAAAGTAAGTGTGATGTTGCTGGCAGGACGAACTTTAGGCTTGAGGGTGTTGCGCAAACAGGCACGGATCAGGGAAAGACTTTTATCAATTTCGAACACAATCGGGAGGTGTCTGACGTTACGGGCGCTCTACAAGGTCGGCGTGGCGGTGACAGTAACCGGGCTTGAGTGCCGCGCACCTTCGGATGCGCGGCAAGCTGTGTTTCGACGCTCACGAAACTGTCGTGAGACGAACCGCGCTTTTACAACGCAAATGTAGTCCCACGGGTATTCACAAACAGCGAATAGATCGAGTGACTGCTGGCCATGAACAATCGATTGCCTTCGCGCCCCCCAAAGCACAAATTCGGGCAGCGCTCTGGCAGGGAAATGTGCCCGATGGCCTTGCCCTGTGGATTGAAAACGCGCACGCCGTCGAGTTTTTCCAGGTCGGCCTTGGGATCACCGTTGCCGCCCCAGCCGCACCACAGGTTGCCCGCTTCGTCGCATTTGATGCCGTCGATCGCGGCATATTCCAGCCCTTCGATGTGCTTGCGGCGTTCGCCGAGTGTGCCGTCATCCTTCACGGTAATCGCCCAGATCAGCCGATTGGGCTTGGCGCGTCCTTCGACGACGTACAGGGTCTTCTCATCGGGCGAAAAGCACAGGCCGTTGGGGCCGTTGAGATCATCGATGACCCGAGTGACTTTTTTGCTCTCGCCGTCGATGCGGTACACGGCGTGGGGTTGGCTCGGGGTGATTTTGTGACCCTCGTAGTTGTTGCTGGTCTGGAATGGCGGATCGGTAAACCAGATCGATCCGTCACTTTTGCAGACGATGTCGTTGGGCGAGTTGAAGGGGTTGCCGTCGAAGCTGTCGGCCAGCACAGTGATCGTGCCATTGGCTTCGGTGCGCGTGATGCGCCGACCTTCGCTGGTGGTGGTGGAGCCTTCGCAAACAATCAAACGCCCTTGGCGATCCCGGCACATGCCGTTGGAGAAATTGGAATGTTCGCGATACACGCTGAAGGTGTCGGTGATTTCGTCCCAGCGCATGATGCGATTATTGGGGATGTCGCTGACCAGCAAATAGCGGCCATCACCGAACCAAACCGGTCCTTCAGCCCAGCGCATGCCGGTGGCAAGTTTTTCAACACTGGCGTTGAAAATACGCAGCTCAAGGAAGCTGTCGTCGAGGATGTGAATCAGCGGATCAGGGTAGCGCTGACTCAAGGGTTCGGCGGCCTCGGCGATCCGCGTCAGTGCGGTGCTGCCGACGGTGGCGAGCGTGGCGGAAACAGCGAGAGACTTTTTCAGGAAGCTGCGGCGGGTATTGCCTTGCACTCGGTCAGGGCTTTCAGGTCGAGCGGACAGGGATGAGTCCATGTAGCGGTCTCCGTGGTTTTATTTTTTTTGTGGGAGACGTAGTAATACCTTGTGATAGGACATCGTACAAGTAGCTCGTAGTGCTCAAGTTGTAGGGCGCTTGTCCATAAGCGCCCTGACAGGTCAGCGGTCAAGCCAGAGCTTGATCTGCGCGCAGACGGCTTGGGTAGAAATGCCGTAACGATCATGCAGTGTCGGCAAAGCACCCGCGTCCAGAAACGCGTCCGGCAAAGCGATCTGCCTGAACGCTGGCGTGACTCCGTTACGCAGCAGCACCCCGGCAACGGCCTCGCCGAGTCCGCCAATAATCGAGCTGTTTTCTGCGGTAACCACCAGTCGACCTGATTTGCGAGCTTCGGCAAGAATGGTTTGTTCATCCAGCGGCTTTATCGTCGGTACGTGCAACACGGCGACATCCACGCCATCTGCTCGCAGTTCCTTGGCGGCTTCAAGTGCGCGCATGGTCATCAGGCCGGTGGAGATGATCAGCACATCGTTACCGGTGCGCAGGGTTTTGGCTTTGCCGATCTCGAACTGATAGCCGTACTCGTCGAGCACCAGCGGTACGTTGCCGCGCAGCAAACGCATATACACAGGCCCCTGATGCGCGGCGATCGCGGGTACAGCCTGTTCGATTTCCAGAGCATCGCAGGGATCGACAATCATCAGGTTGGGCATGGCACGGAAGATGGCCAGGTCATCGGTGGCCTGGTGGCTGGGGCCGTATCCGGTGGTGAGACCGGGCAGGCCGCAGACGATTTTGACGTTGAGGTTTTCCTCGGCGATGGCCATGCAGATGAAGTCATAGGCACGCCGCGAAGCAAACACCGCATAGGTCGTGGCAAAGGGTACGAAACCTTCACGGGCCATGCCTGCGGCTGCACTCATCAGCAGTTGTTCGGCCATGCCCATTTGATAGAACCGGTCCGGGTGGGCCTTGGCAAAGATGTGCAGGTCGGTGTATTTGGACAGGTCGGCGGACAGGCCGACGATGTCCTGGCGTTGATCAGCCAGCGCCGCCAGCGCATGACCGAAAGGCGCGGATTTGGTGGCTTGGCCTTCTGAAGCAATGGAGGCGATCATCGCTGACGTGGTCAGGCGCTTTTTGCTCGACATCGGGGTGTTGACGGCGTTGTTCATTGGGTTTTTCCTTCTTCAAGATTGCGCAGCGCAAGATCCCATTCATGCTCTTCCACACGGATGAAGTGGGTTTTCTCGCGGGTTTCCAGGAAGGGCACGCCTTTGCCCATTTTGGTGTCGCAGATGATCACCCGCGGCTGACGGCCGGAATGATTGCGCGCGGCATCGAATGCGCTGACCAACGCATCCAGATCATTGCCGTCGACGCGCTGGGTGAACCAGCCAAATGCCTGCCAGCGATCAACGATCGGTTCGAACGAGAGGATTTCACTGGAGTGGCCGTCGGCTTGCTGGTTGTTGACGTCGACGATGGCGATCAGATTGTCGAGCTTCCAGTGGGAGGCTGACATCACCGCTTCCCAGGTCGAGCCTTCGTTCAACTCGCCATCGGACAGCAGGTTGTAGACGAAGGAGGGCGAATCTTTGCGCTTGAGTCCCAGACAGGCGCCGACCGCGATGCCCAAGCCTTGGCCCAGCGAGCCGCCGGTGATTTCCATGCCCGGGGTGTAGGCGGCCATGCCCGACATCGGCAAGCGGCTGTCGTCCGAACCATAGGTTTCCAGCTCATCGAGCGGGATGATTTCGGCTTCGATCAGCGCTGCGTACAGCGCAATGGCGTAGTGACCGATGGAGAGGTAGAAGCGATCACGCTGCTCCCATTCAGGTTCAGCGGGGCGATGATTCATCGCATGAAAATAAGACACCGCCAGCAAATCGGCAGCGCCGAGAGCCTGGCCGACGTAGCCCTGACCCTGAACCTGGCCCATGCGCAACGCATGGCGGCGAATGTTGTGCGCGCGCTCCGTCAGGCTCAGGGATGCAGCGTGTGAAAGATTAGTCGTCATGATGAAACTCCGTTAACTCAACGATTGACCAGGGCGGCGGGAATGCGCAGGACCAGACTGGCGCCGAGGAACAGCACGCCCGTAATCAGGTACATGCCGATGGCGCTGGAGCCGGTCAGGGTGGTGATCCAGCCGATCAGATAAGGCGAGCAGAACCCGGCGAGATTGGCGAAGCTGTTGACCGCGGCGATGCCAGCGGCGGCAGACACCCCGCCGAGCAGCGTGGTGGGCAGCATCCAGAACAGCGACGTCGCCGACAAAATGCCGGAAGCGGCCAGGCATAGACTGAGGATCGACAGCGTTGAGTTGCCGCCCATCATCGCCGCCAGGCTCAAGCCGATCGCCCCGGCAATCATCGGCACGATGAGGTGCCAGCGGCGTTCGCGATGTTTGTCACCACTGCGGCCCACCAACAACATCGCGACGATGGCGCACAGGTAGGGCAGGCTGGTCATAAAACCGATGTGCAGCGGGTCGGAAACCCCCGCATTGCGCACCAGTGTGGGCAGCCAGAAGGTGATTGCGTACTGGCCCATCACCACGCAGAAGTAGATGGCTGCCAGCAGCCATAACCGGCGATCGCGAATGAATTCGCCAACCGAGGCGTGGGTGACTTTTTGCTGATCGTCTTCGGCCAGTTCGCGAGTGATCAGGGCTTTTTCTTCGTCATTGAGCCAAGTGGCTTGATGCACGCCGTCTTTCAGATAGCTCAGCACCAGCAGCCCGACGATGACGGTCGGTACCGCCTCCAGAACGAACATCCACTGCCAGCCGGCCCAACCGTGCACGCCGGCGAAGTGGTTCATGATCCAGCCGGAAAGCGGACCACCGACCATGCCTGACAGCGGAATGGCGATGAACCACAGCACCGTCATGCGTGCCCGACGGTAGGACGGAAACCAGTAGGTGAGGTAGAGCAACAGGCCCGGCGCCAGACCGGCTTCGGCAATCCCCAGCAGAAAGCGCAACGCATAGAATTGCCACGCGGTTTCGACGAAGGCGAACAGCGCCGAAACGATGCCCCAGGTGATCATGATCCGCGCGATCCACACGCGCGCACCGACCTTGTGCAGAATGATGTTGCTGGGCACTTCGCAGAGGAAATAGCCGATGAAGAACACGCCGGCGCCCAGTCCGTAGACCGTTTCGCTGAGGGCCAGATCGTTCATCATTTGCAGCTTGGCGAAGCCGACGTTGACCCGATCCAGATAGGCGCACAAATAGCACAGCATCAAGAAAGGCATCAGACGCCAGGCGGTTTTGCGATAGGCAGAGGAGCGCACGGTCGAAACCGCTTCGAGCGACAGGGTAGTCATGATGGTCTGATCTCTTGTTTTTATTGACCGCCAGGCCATCAGGCCCGGCTGCATCATCGATCCAGAACCGCACGGGCCGCACAGGCCCGCCCAGAAATACTCAGTGAATCAGCATGCCGCCGTTCACATCCAAAGTGATGCCAGTCAGATAAGAGGATAAGTCGCTGGCCAGAAACAGCGCAGCGTTGGCGACGTCCTGTGCTTCACCCAAGCGACCCAGCGGAATGCCGTCGATGATTGCGTGACGGCGCTCGTCCTGCATCAGGCCGCCGGTGATGTCGGTGTGGATCAGGCCCGGCGCGATGGAGTTGACGCGAATGTTGTCCGGGCCCAGCTCCCGCGCCATGGCTTTACCCAGACCCAGCACACCGGCCTTGGCCGCGCTGTAATGCGGGCCACCGAAAATGCCGCCACCGCGTTGGGCTGACACGGACGACATGCAGACGATGCTGCCGCTGGCCTGTTGACGCATAAGCGGAATCACCGCTTGGGACATGAGCAAAGTGCCGCGCAGGCTGACGTCCAGCACCTTGTCATAGTCAGAAGGACGAATGTCGAGGGTTTTGAGTGGTTGGGTGATGCCGGCGTTGTTGACGAGGATATCAATACGACCGAAGTGCTCGATGATGGTGGCAACGGCTTGCTGAACCTGCGCCTCGTCCGCGACGTTAGCCGCCAGTCCCAGGTGACCTTCGCCCAGCGACGCAGCAGCGTCGCGCGCGGCGGATGCATCCAGATCAAGGATCACGACACGAGCGCCTTGTTGTGCGAACGTCGTCGCTGTAGCGCGGCCGATGCCACGGGCAGATGCGGCACCGGTGATGATTGCGACTTTGCCTTGGAGAAGCATGGAGGTGTTCCTCTAATTGTTTTTATGGGTTCGGTCCGCAAAGAACCGATGACTCAGCTTGTCCTCCAGACCGGCCCTGAGCAATAACGCAAACCTCACTGGGTGCTGAAAAAAATTCAGCACTCGCCAGCGCTGTCTGCCAATGCTTGAATAGCCATAAGCCCGGCCCAAGCCACTTGCAGCGGAAAAACAATCATCATGAGTTCATCTGGCGATGCACCTGCGACCCTGCCACCCCTGAAAGCCATTCAGGCCTTTGAGCAAACGGCACGCTTCGGCAACGTTGCCCGCGCCGCCGAATTGCTGGACTTGACCCCGTCAGCGGTCAGTCACCAGTTGGCCAAGCTGGAGGCGATGATCGGGCGTCAGCTATTTCTCAGAACAGCCAGAGGCGTGACACTGACGCCAGTGGGCGAGCAATACCTGACTGAAGTGTCCGGCATCCTGCACAGCCTGGCGGTGGCGACAGAGCGTGCCGCCAGCGATGTCAGCCTCGATTGCCTGCGGTTGCACTCGTCGCCCAGCTTCGGGCTGCTGTGGCTGATGCCGCGGCTGGAACAGTTTCGCCAGAGTCATCCCGACATCCAGCTCAATCTGTCGTGTTCGTACGAATCACTGCATTTCAGTCGCGACAAGATCGATGTCGACATCCGTCACGGCATGCCCAATTGGCCAAGTTTCGAAGTCCGTACGGTGCGCAATGAAAAAATTGCCGTGCTGGCGTCGCCGAAATTGCTGCAGCAACGCCCGATCCGCACAGTCGCGGATCTGCTCGACTGCAATCTGATCCTGTCGGAAGCGACGCTGATCAAGTGGCCGCAGCTGTTTGCTCAACATGGCCTGTCGCGTCCTGAAAAACCCTATTCACTCAGCTTTGACCGCTCCTACATGACATTGGAGGCGGCCAGCCACGGTCTTGGGTTCGCGTTGGAAAGCACACTGCTTGCGCAGGATTATCTGGCGCGTGGTGCTTTAGTCGAGGTAGCGCCGGGGCTGAGTGCCCCGATCACCGCACACCACCTGGTGTTCCCGAGAGCGCACGCCGGTTTTCCGCGGGTCAGGCGATTTCTGGAGTGGATGCAGAATGAGCTGGGGCACGACTTCAACTACTGACAGTTATGTCATGAAGCCTGTGCCCGAATGTCGGGTATCTACTGATGTATCTCGGTCACGGACATGGTGAACACCAACCTGGATCTGCCCGCGTTGGAATAGGAGTGAGGCACATCAGTTTTCGCCACTGCCGAACTCCCGGCAGGAATGATCAGCTCTGTTTCCCCGATCATGCATTTCAACGTGCCTTTCTCTACATGGAACAGTTCAAGCGTGCCTTGAGGGTGCCCCGGTGAAGCGAACGATTCACCAGGATGCATTTCCCAGCGCCATAACTCGATCATGTTCGGGCCGGACGTTCCTGCAAGAAGTCGCGCAGTGCCTCCAAGGTCACCGGTCCAGAGCGTGGGGATATCCTGGCTTTCGATGATATGGGCAGAGGGTGCCTCGGTCACATTGACGATGTCGGCAACCGACAGGCCCAGCGCGGCGGCGATTTTGCAAAGAATGCCGATACTGGGATTCGCGGTGCATTTTTCTATTTCGACGACCATTCCTTTGCTCACGCCTGAGCGCCGAGAAAGCTCGTCCAGCGTGATTTTCTGTGCCTTGCGGGCTTGTTTGAGTGTGCGTGCGACGGCCAGGCTGACGGCTTGAGCATCAGCACCTGGGGTAGTCGACAAGCTGGTATTCATGGTCATTGATCAGGTTCATGAAAAAAAGTGCTGGAATTTTCGGCCCTTAACGATCGTGGCGTCAATCGACTCACCCACTGAAGCGGAACATGATGGTCATTATATTGACTAAATCGGTCATCGATAGATAGCATGAAACACCATTTGAATCCTGGAGGTTTTTGATGCTGTCCGTACTGCCGTTGATCGATCCAGCCGTTGCAGAACTGGCTCCGGGGTTCCGGGCCCTGAGCATTGTGGTGGAAGCTGCACCACTCACCCGTCCTGAAGTTGCCCGGGCCGCCCTGGATCACGCTTGCAAGGCTGTGCAGGCGGGTGGTCCAAGCTGGGGAGACGCTCACCTTGCCGCCTGGGCCGACGCCTTCAGAAAGTTCGGGGTCAAGCCACAGCGCACGCCTTGTTCAGCCGAAGCGTTGCGTAAAAGGGTTTTACGTGACCGGACCTTGCCGAGCCTCGATCCCATCGTCGATCTCTACAACGCCATCAGCATCGAGTACGCCATTCCGGTAGGCGGGGAAAACATAGAGGCTTATGCAGGCGCTCCGCATCTTGTCGTCGCCGATGGCAGCGAGCCCTTTGACACGATGAAAGAGGGCGTTCCCGCTGTCGAGTATCCAGATGCCGGCGAAGTGGTCTGGCGCGATGACAAAGGCGTGACCTGCCGCCGCTGGAATTGGCGGCAAGGTGTCAGAACCCGCCTTGGGGCCGATGCGCAGAACATGTGGTTCATTCTCGAGAGTTTGCCAGCGATGCCGCTTGAAGCCTTGACTGAAGCAGGGGACAAGCTGATCGCAGGTTTGCAGCAAATGATGCCCGGCGTGCAGATTGAAAGCTCGCTGATTGGTCCCGGGGCCAAATAGTCGATAGACCACTGAACAGAATGATGAACCGCCTTGCTGGAAGAAGGGCACACGTCGGGAATGCCCTTCTGGAGTTCAAGCGTTAGGAACGATATGGGACCTTAGTCAACCATCAGCTCATCCAGTGCCTGCTCCAGCAGGCTGACCGTGCGCTCGATATTCTGCAGCTTCTCCAGGCCGAACAGGCCGAGGCGGAAGGTCTGAAAGTCGGCCGGCTCATCGCATTGCAACGGCACGCCGGCAGCGATCTGCAAGCCGTGCTGGGCAAATTTCTTGCCGTTCTTGATGTCGGCATCATCGGTGTAGCTCACCACGACTCCGGGTGCCTGAAAGCCCGCAGCGGCCACGCTTTTGAAACCCCTGTCGATCAACAACGCACGCACCCGATCGCCCAGCGCCTGTTGCTCGTCGCGAACCTTGTCGAACCCGTACGCTCGCGTCTCTGTCATCACGTCATTGAACCGCGCGAGGGAATCGCTGGGCATGGTCGCGTGATAGGCATGTCCGCCTTGTTCGTAGGCCTGCATGATTTGCAGCCACTTTTTCAGGTCGCAGGCGAAGCTGCTGCTTTGCGTCTGTTCGATACGCTCGAGCGCCGCAGCACTGAACATCACCAGGGCGCAGCAAGGGGAGGCGCTCCAGCCTTTCTGTGGTGCGCTGATCAGCAGGTCGACGGCGCATTGGTGCATATCCACCCAAATGGTGCCGGAGGCAATGCAGTCCAGCACAAACAGACCACCCACCGCATGCACGGCGTCGCCGACGGCTCGCAGGTACTCGTCGGGCAGGAGGATTCCGGATGAGGTTTCAACGTGGGGCGCGAAGACCACCTGCGGTTTCTGTGCGGCGATGGCTGCCAGCACTTCGTCCAGCGGCGGCGGGGCGTAGGCTGCCTGGCGACCCGCCTCGATCGGCCGGGCTTTGAGCACCGTGGTGGCCGCCGGGATATTGCCCATATCCAGAATCTGGCTCCAGCGATAACTGAACCAGCCGTTGCGTATCACCAGGCATTGCTGGCCGGTGGCGAACTGCCGCGCCACCGCTTCCATGCCGAATGTACCGCTGCCCGGAACCACCGCCACCGCTTCGGCGTTGTAGACCTGTTTAAGGGTCGTGGAAATGTTCTTCATCACGCCTTGAAAGGACTGCGACATGTGGTTCAGCGAGCGGTCGGTGTAGACCACTGAGTACTCGACCAATCCCTCGGGATCGATGCTCGGATAAAGCTTGGACATGGTGACTCCTTTGGCAGAGGGCTAAACATCATTGGCAAGCAAGTGTAGGCAAAGGGCAGGGATCAGCTCATCGATTTGCGCAAATGAGGTTAGAGTGCTCGGCAATGTCTCAATCGTTGCGTGAACCATGAAGCTGCCGCTGTTTATTTCTCTGGACGGGCCCAAGGGCACCGGCAAAACCACATTGCTGGAGGCCGTTACCGCAGCGCTGCGGGCAGACAAGCACAAAGTCATCCGCCTGTGCGAGAGAAAAAGCGATCCGTACCGCGGCGAAACCATGGCCCTGGTCAACCAGCTCGCCAGACATCCCTCGCGGGAGTTGGAGTGGGCAGTGTGTCAGCGCCTTGCCGATAGCCGTCGCTGGATTTCTGAGCGGGTGCTGCCCAAACAGCCGCTGGACAGCATCATCCTGATCGACCGCTGGTATCCGTCGGACGCCGCATTTCGCCATAGCGTGCCGTTTGCCGAGATTCTGCAGTTGAACATCGAGCGAGGCGTGCGCGTGCCGGATCTGCATGTCGGCGTTGTCACCGCACCGGATATTTCATGGGCGCGGGCAACGGCACGAACACGAGGACTGGGCGGCACGGTGATCCAGAAACACGCCGAGCACGTCGTGTGTAGCGAGATGTTCGAGCAGGCGGTTGCCGATCACGGCTGGGTGTTGTGCCGTAACGAAGGAACCATCGAAGCCGCAACGACTCAGGTAGTTGCAGAGATCTATAAAGTGCTTGGCTGATTGTCGAATCAGCGCCGCCTGATCTAGTTTGAATGCCAGGTTTCTCTGACCTGAACTCACCGTACTGACGGATCACACGCCCCCCATGCTCACAAACCTTTGGTATGTCGTTGTCCCATCGTCACAGCTGACTGATGGACTGATGCCGGTTCAATTGCTCGGACAACCGTTCGTTGCGTTCCGCGATGACGCGGGCGTCGCTCACCTGCTTTCAGATATCTGCGTGCATCGCGGCGGCTCACTGTCAGCCGGCAGCAAAGTGGGCAACAGCGTGCAGTGTCCCTATCACGGCTGGCGGTTTGGCACTGATGGCGTGTGCACGCAGATACCGGCGCATTCCCGCCAAGGCGCGAGTCGATGCGTACCCGACGCTGGAGCGCTACGGCTGGATCTGGGCGTTTTTAGGTGATCTGCCGGAATCTGAGCGTCCACCCTTGCCCACGCTCGACTGGATGGACGATCCCGCCATCCGCGTGGTCTCGGGACACTTTGACTGGCAGGCCAGTTGGGACCGGATTATTGAAAACGGTCTGGATTTCGCGCACGCACCGTTTGTCCATGGTTCAACCTTCGGTGATCCGGATCATCCCGAGATTGAATCGTTCGAGGTCGACAGTGATGCGTGGAGCGGCAGCGCCCAAATGCTTATGCGCAGGCCGGCGCGCAAAGGGTTGCTGAGACGCAAATCCTCCACCGAGTTTGTCAGTGTGGTCACTGTTCCGGGGTTTCACCTGTCCGGCCCTTGTACAACGCTTGAGCTTGAGTTGCCCAACGGCTGGCGGATCTACATCGTCTCGGCGCATGTGCCGATTGATGCCAATCGCACGCGCACCTGGTGGATGATGGGCAGAACGTTTCTGCGCTCCCGATTGCTCGATCGCAGGTTCATTGCGAGCAATATCCGTATCTTTGAACAAGATCATGCCGTGCTGAAAAATGTGCGGCCCGAACGTGTGCCGGACTCTTTCCAGCAGGAGGTTTCGTTGAAATCCGATGCGCTGCAGATTGCCTTTCGCCGAGACGTGCAGGCACTGGAGTTGCGCGGTTGGCGGATCGATGAAGACCGCCTCGCTCGAACCTTCACCGGACGCAAGGCTTGCGCGATACCCAGCCCTGAACGTCGTCAGATTCGCGCTTGGGCGATAGAGCCGATTCCGCTCGTGGATATCACCCACGAATCTGAATAGCGGTGCGAGCCAGCCTGCGCTTGGCACAGACTGGCGAAAGCCTTAGCGCGTCTCACATTGCGGCGAAGGCTCGCCGCTCAATGCATCCACCATCGGCGGATGCTCCTGCACCGCTTGACGCAGATCTTCAGTCACCCGCAGCTCCGCACCTGTCGGTGAGAACGTGGCTGCCGCTGCAAACGGCGCGGGATTGGCCGGAACCGGGCGCTTGCCACGGCGCCACAGGAAGAAGGTGACCATGCACAGATTGACCAGCGCAAACACCCAGAACAACCCATTGGCGCCGAACGAATTCATCACCGGCGAAATCATCATCGGGCTGATCGCCGAGCCCAGTGAGTTGATCAGCAGCAAGCCCTGAATCATCGGCACCAAGGCTTCGGCCGGGGCACGGTCGGCGGCGTGGCTGACGGCAACCGGGTACAGCGCAAACACACCGCCACCGAGCAGAAACAACATTACCGCGAGCATTGTCGCGGACAATGGCAGCAGGACGATCAGCAGCGACAACACCGTGCACGCCACCGTCAGAATGGTCAGCACCTGCAAGCGATCCTTGCGATCAGACCAGCGTCCGACCGGGTATTGCAAAAGCATCGCACCAAGAATCGTCCAGGCCATCATGCTGCCGACCTCACCGACATTCAGACCGCTGCGCTGCAGATACAACGGCAGCAAGGTGTAAATCGCCGCGATGGTCACACCCGAACCGAAACAGCCGACCAGCCCGGTCGGCGTCACGCCCAGCAGTTGCCGTGGTTTGAGTGGTTCAACCTGATCGAGCAATGGCGACACGCGCGGCAGGATCACGATCGGCAGCACCGACAACGAAGCGAGCATGCCGGCGACCATGAACGGTGCGCTGTCGCTCAACCCGGTGATCTTGCCCAACGTTGCCTGACCCAGCACACCGGCGCCGTACAGGACGATCATGTACAACGCGAGCAAGCGCCCACGAATCTTCGCGTCGCCGGCCAGCAGCAGCCAGCTTTCGATCACCAGAAACACACCGACCGTGGCCCAGCCGTTGATCAGGCGCAGGGCGAACCAGCCCCAAGTGTCGTAAAACAATCCCTGCAGCAGGATGGTCACGGCGATCAGCGAAGCAAAGCTGCCATAGGCGCGGATATGGCCGATGCGCAGAATCAAGCGGTCATTGAACACGGCGCCCAGGGTCAGGCCGATGAAGTAGGCCGAGGAAACGACACCGATCATCGTCGCCGAAGCGCCGGCGGCGTCGAGTCGAAGGGTGGTCAGCGAAGACAAAAAGCCGTTGCCCAGCGCAACAATGAACAGCCCGAGCAGGGGCGCCAGCGCCATGGCCAGCAAACGCGGAGACATAAAAACCTCTAGAGATCGAACAGCGCAACGTGCGCCTCTGCGCATGCGATTGCCAAGCCGGTGTGTGTGGTGCGGGCAGACACCGAGAGGGCTGCAAGAGAGCGCGGGATTCTAAGGCTTGTGCAGGATTTGCCAATAGCTGTTTGCTGCGACGTTAGGACGCAGGTGTTGCCATTTATGCTTGTCCTGAGCGGACGGAGAAAAAACAGCTTTTTGCCATCACCTAAGTGCTAAATTGCCTCGTGTACGGTCAGTGTTGCGCAATCACGCAAGTTTCTGGAGATCAACAGCATGGAAGCCACCCCGATAGGCCGAACAGCCGCAACACGTTACCTCGCAGCATTTGGCCTATCGCTGCTGTTCAACCCTTCAACCCCGGCCTTCGCCTTCAACCCCGACCTGCATTCGGCCTATGCACTGAGAGCAGCGCAGGCGTATCAACGCTGCCCGGGGGTGAAGTTGCCCGAGCAGTTGGCCGAGGCTTTGGCGGCAGGCACTGACGCTGAGGATTCAAACCTGCTGACGCTCCCTCAGCGCGCTACCAATTGGCACTTCTATAACCGCAACAAAAAGCTTGAGCCCTTCTGGTTCGCCAATCGCAGCCTGGATGTGATTTTTTCCAAACGCATTGAAAAGCTGAACGCGCTGCTGGCGGAACCTGATGCCGATCCCGTTGAGGTATACGAGCAAGCGGGAAGGGTCCTGCATTACATACAGGACATGAGCGTCCCCGGCCATGTAGTCCCGGCTTACCACGCCAAGTTGCCGGGCAATCCTGCCGATCCGTTTGATGAGTTCGAGAGCATTGAAGCGCTGCCAGTGTTCGATTTGTCTGAAGCGCAGTGTCAGGCGCTTCGTGATGAGGCAGGTCAAGCCGATGCCACTCCTCAGCATTTTTTGAATGCCGCCGCGACAGCCACCTTGCAGGCGATAGAGCAGATAGACGCAGCCGGTAAACCTGTCGTCGACGGTGCATGGAAAGCGTATTGGGTGTATCCCGCCCGAGATGCTGCCGACGCTCGCAAAGGCTGGGGCCAATACGCTAGCTGCGAGTTTACAAAGGGCGATGTCAAGGCTGAGTGCAAGCGTGAAGAGGAGCTTGTGGCGTTGTTTGAGCAGCAATCTCGACAGGCTCAGACAAATTCGGTGTTGATGCTTTTTTATGTACAAAAGAAGATGGCCGAAGCAGGCCAAAAAGACGCCAGTGCAATGGCTAATCAATAGCCCCATGAGAATGCCGGCGTAGCGCATCTGCCGGCATCGCGCTGGAAGGCCCGCAACAAGCCTTCCTTTTTTCTGTTGCTTTCAGGTAATCCGCTTTTCGTCAGACATTTTGAACCTAACCCGAAATCGGTTGCTCAACCGGGAAATGTTCGGGGTGGGCGAAATGAACGCGTTCAAGAATCAACTGACATTCGCACAAGAAACCAGATTACTCGCTTTGGCGGCCTGGCAACGTGCACTGGAAAACCTTGAATTGCGCATGGACTGTCCAGACGCCTATCACGACGAACTGGTACGCCAGTCGGATGAAATGGACCGCTTGGGCATGCTCAGTTGGGACGAGTGGCGCGACCTGCGAAGAGAAGCAGACGACGCGTACCTGCGCGCAGTCGCTGGAGACGATTACCATTGAGGTCATGTACGGTCGTTATCCGGGTCCGCTGAAAAGATCGAATCAACAAAACAGGAGATTTCCATGCCCGAGCCGTTGTCCTCATCAGGCGCACCACCTCGCTCCTTGTTCGCTCGATTCTCAGAGTCTGGGTGGGGCGGTCGCGTCTTCTGGTCAGTTCTGATCGGGGTGACAATCTTCCTGCTGATCAGCGGGTATGGCGCCTTCGTCGGGGCCAACAAACAGAATCTGTACTTCGCCTTTATCGGTGGCATGACCGGCTTCGCTGCGACGGCAATGGGCGCTGTCGTAGCGATCGCGTTACGAGACATCGCCGCCCGAACCCAAGACATCATGCTCGGCTTCGCCGCCGGGATGATGCTGGCCGCCAGTTCGTTTTCGCTGATTCTGCCGGGCATAGAAGCGGCTCAGGCGCTTTGCGATAACCAACTGCTCGCAGCCTGCGTCGTCGTTGCAGGGTTGGGATTGGGCGTAGCGCTGATGGTCGGTCTTGATCGTTTCGTGCCTCACGAACACGAGAAAAGCGGACGCCGGGGGCCGGATGCGCAGCGCATCAATCGTGTCTGGTTGTTCGTCCTGGCAATCACACTGCATAACCTGCCGGAAGGTATGGCCATTGGCGTGAGCTTCGCCAACGGCGACATGAAGGTCGGATTGCCGCTGACCGCGGCGATCGCCATTCAGGATATTCCCGAAGGTCTGGCTGTCGCCCTGGCATTACGCGTGACAGGCATCTCAGCACTTCGCGCCGCGCTTATTGCGGTGGGCTCAGGGTTGATGGAACCGATTGGCGCCATTGTTGGACTGGGTATTTCCAGCAGCTTTGCGTTGGGATATCCCATTGCGCTCGGTTTGGCCGCCGGGGCGATGATTTTTGTGGTCTCCCATGAGGTCATTCCCGAGACTCATCGCAACGGGCATGAGACCCCGGCGACCTTGGGGCTGATGCTCGGTTTTGGGGTGATGATGTTTCTCGATACTGCTTTGGGTTAATCACGAACCTGACCACTGGAGAGAAACCCTCACGCACTGGCTTTAACCTCAGCCTTGACCACTGATTTACGATAAGTCAGCAACACGATGCCCGTGACCACGATCACCCCACCGAGAATCTGTCCGTTGCTGAGCATTTGGTCCAGCACAATCCAGCCCATCAGCAGCGTTGCCAATGGCTCGATGTTCATGACCGGCGCATTGCGCGGCATGTCGAGGCGAGGCACGGAAATGAACAGGACGATAAAACCTGTGCCGTACAGCACCACCAGAGTGGCGAGCGCCAGCCATCCGGTTGAGGTGGCGGGCAGGTTCAATCCGCCTGGGAGGACGCCCGTCAGCCCTGCGAGGTTGACGCTGCTGAACACGATGAAAATGGTCAACAGACTGCGCACCGAGCCACGTACCTGAGACAGTTTGTGGTCGGTGATCCACAGCGCGCAGGCGAACACGCTGGCGGCGCAGAACGCGAGCGCGACGCCCGTCAGCCATTGCGCACTGACGTCTGTCGCAGTCGAGAGCCGCCCGGGGACGTCCAGCACAAACACCAGGCCCAGCAGAATCAAACCCATCAACGTCGCGGTGCGTGCGCTCGGTCGCGGGCCACCCAACGCCCATGTGAGCAATGCCAGCAGAATGGGGAACACGTTCGCCACCAGCAGGGCCAGCGCCACCGGCACCCGTGCGACAGCGGAATACAGACACAGACTCTGCGCAGTGATCAGCAACCCCAGCAATAGCTGCCAGCGCCAGGCACCCGCCGGCAAGCGCAGGCTTTGTCTTTGCCACAGCACCAGGATGGCGAGCACCAGCAAGGTCCCGCCGGAACGCATCAAAATCGCCAGCAGCACACCCGCACCATCATCAAAGGCGACTCGCGCCGCCACATGATTGCCGGCAAACGCACAGCCCATGCACAACAGAATGATCACGGCCAGGTAACGGGGGTAGGGCGGCGGTACGGTTTGCGTAGCGGTAGGGCGAGGCATGGCAGATCTCAGGATTGTTAGCCGTTCGAACGACTTGGTTTTTATTAGTTGTCGTACAACCAGCCCGTTTTATCGCATTCGGCGACGTCGGGCAATAGACCTGAAAGCGCACATCTACGCATATGTTTGACGTTACGGTGGATTTCCCACGCCTTTGATTAGGCACAGAGATCGTATGACCTAATAAAAAAGGGGCGAGTCCGCCCCTCCCATAGGTCTGCATTTGTTCAGGCATGAAATGGATAATCGATGTACCCACGCTGATCCCCACCGAAAAAGCTGCTCGGATCCGGCGCGTTGAGCGCCAGACCATCGTGCAGCCGACGCGGCAGATCCGGGTTGGCCAGGAACGGGCGGCCAAACGCAATGATGTCGGCACGATCGGCAATCAGTGCCTGTTCGGCAGATTGCGCGTCATAGCCGCCAGCCAGAATCAGCACGCCGTTCCACGTTTTGCGCAACTGGGCAATGATCGCGTCCCAGCGCGGATCGAAGTTCTCATCTTTGACTGTGCCGACCATCGCCGGCTCGACCAGGTGCAGGTAGGCCAGATTCCATTGATTGAGCGCCTCGACGAGGTGGCCGAAGGTCGCCTCCGGAGTGTCGTCGCCCATGCCCATGAAACGACCCATCGGCGTCAGGCGTACGCCCACTCGTTCGGCGCCGACTTCTTCAGCCACGGCCGCGACCACTTCCAGCAGAAACCGCGCGCGATTTTCCACGCTGCCGCCATAGGCATCGTCACGCTGGTTACTGTTGCTGTTAAGAAACTGATCGAGCAGGTAACCGTTGCCGGCATGGATTTCCACACCGTCCATGCCCGCCTGCAATGCGTTGCGCGCTGCCACGCGGTAGTCCTCGACGATGCCGGCGAATTCCGCGGTTTCCAGCGCGCGCGGCACCGGCACATCACCCCAGACGCCGTTACCGTTTTCATCGACGATAAACGTCTTGCCCGGCACCGGCAGCGCGCTGGGTGCAACCGGCAGGCCGGCATCAGGTTGAAAGCTGGGGTGGGACACCCGACCGACGTGCCACAGCTGCATGAAGATCAACCCGCCGGCCTCATGCACCGCCGCGCTGACGTCACGCCACGCCTCAACTTGCTCAGGGCTGTAGATGCCCGGCGTCCAGGCGTAACCCTGAGCTTGCCGGGAGATTTGCGTGGCTTCGGTGATGATCAGCGCGGCACTGGCCCGCTGGCGGTAGTACTCGGCGTTCATCGGCGTCGGCACATCGCCCGGTTGGCCGGCGCGTGAGCGCGTTAACGGCGCCATCGCCACGCGATGGGCGAGGGTGTAAGGACCGAGTGCGAGGGGTTGGAACAGACGACGGGTCATGGGTAGCTCCATATTTCAATAGAAGGAATTCAAGCGCGGCAGCGGGGCCGCGAACCAGTGCCGCTAACTTAACCGCGCTCAGCGGGGCTGATAATCGGTGACCGGCGCTACGCTGTTTTGCGCAGGGCGCAACGACGCCCGTGCTCATTAGCGATGAACACGGGCGTGGCTCAGGCGGGTTGGTTTGAGCGCGTGAGTGGCAGGTTCAGCCAGCGACGGCCGGTGGCGTTGGCCACGGCGTTACCAAGGGCGGCGGCCATCGGCCCCTGGACGATTTCAGCAGCACCGAGGAACGGTTCTCCCGGTTGGTCGAGCAAATGCACATCGACTTTTTTCGGCAGCTGTGTGAAACGCAGAATCGGATAACCGCTCCAGTCGTAGCTGCGAATGCCCCCCGCGTCGTAGGCGACTTTTTCGTACAGGGTCCAGCTCGCGGACTGCACGATGCCGCCCTCGACCTGATTGCGCAGGCCATCGGGGCTGACGATCTGGCCGACATCCACCGCCGTCACCACGTGATCGATGCGGATCTCGCCAGTCTGCGGATGCACGCGAAGTTTCACCGCGATGGCGCAGTAACCCATGATGTTTTTGTAGCGGGCAAAGGCGAAACCGATACCGGCGCCGGGCTCGCTGCTTTTTTGCGGCCAACCGATCTCATCACGCACACGTTCTACGACCGCGCGAGCACGCGGGTCGCTGAGATGAGCCAGACGCAAGGCGACCGCGTCGATGCCGGCCCTGATCGCCAGCTCGTCGATACTCGCCTCGATGGCGAAGATATTGATGTGCGCACCCAGCGAACGCATGGCCGAGGTGCGAAACGGCATCTCGGTGACGAAGGTCATGTTGATGCGCGTCGAGTTGAGGTCGTACAGCGGCACAGCGTTGCGATCACCATCGCCTTCGGGCTGGGCGATCGGCACGGACGGCGCCGAGTCGAAGGGCCGCGCGAGCAAGCGTGCCGGCAGCAGACGCCCGGCGTTGACGATGCGTTCGTTGTGCGGTGTGGTCCAGAGTTCGTAGGCCCAGTCCTGCAGGCGGCCTCGGGAGAGGCCGGCGTCGACTTCAGTGACCATCGCCGAGCTATACGGCTCCCAAAGATTTTCCTGTTCGCGCATCCATTGCACGCGTACCGGCGTACCGGGCACGCGCAGGGCAATCAATGCCGCATCGGCGGCGGCATCATCGGCGCCGTTATGCCCGTAGCACCCTGAGCCTTCGGTATGAATACAGCGCACCCGCTCAGGCGGCAGATCGAGCATTTCGGCAATGCCGGCGCGCAGCGGGTAAACGCCTTGGGTGTGGGTCCACACGGTGAGAACGCCGTCCTTGAACCAGGCCACTGCGCAGGACGGGCCGATCGAGCCGTGCATCAGGTATTGCTTGGTGAGCCGCGCCTGAAAACGCGTGTCAGCCGCGCCGCTCGGCGTGCCACTGTTGCTGATCGGATAGCGCCGTGAGGGCAGGCGTTTGAGCAGACCATGAATCTCGGCCGCCTCGGGAATCGCTTCGCCTTCGCTCCATTGCGTCACCTCACTGGCACGGCGCATGGCTTTGATCGCTTGCCACTCATCACCGGCGACCACCGCCAGATAGCTGCCGTCACGGATCACTTTGACCACGCCAGCCAACGCCTCGATGGACGCCGTATCGAATGCTTGCAACGTGCAGCCCGGACGGGGCGGGCGGATCACCCGCGCATGCAGCATGCCCGGCAGGCGCATGTCCTGGACGAATGCTGCGCCACCGCTGACCTTCGCCGGAATGTCGAGGCGCGGCAACGAATGGCCGATCAGTTTGAAGTCAGCGGCGGCCATCGCCGGTGACTGCGCCTTGGCATATTGATGCACATCGACATGCTTGACCGCGTCGACGTAACTCATCCGCTGAGCGGCCGGGCCTTCGATCACACCGTCGCGAGTGCTCAGCAGCGCTGCATCAACCTGCCAACGGCGCGCGGCGGCATCGACGAGCATTTCGCGTACCTGCGCGGCGGCGTTGTACAACGCGGTGCCGCTGTCGAAAATGCTGTGACTGCCGGCGGTGTAGCCTTCATTGGGCGTCAGCGCGGTGTCGGCGGTGAGCAGGTTGATAGCGGTTGCCGGCACCTGCAAACGTTCGGCAGCAATTTGCAGCAATGCGGTTTTCACCCCGGTGCCCAATTCGACCTTGCCGGTGTAGACGGTAATGCCGTCGGCGCCGATGCGGATCCAGGCGTCGAGAAACGGGTTGGTGCGCAGGCTTCCGGGCAGGTCGGGCGCGAGGACCACGGTGCCGAGCGTATCGACTTCCGTATCCGCCAACACACGCCGCGCGACCGGCAGCAGGGTGAACGCCATCAGCAACGCACCACCGCGCAGGAAGGCGCGTCGGCTCGGATTCAGTTCATTCGACTCGCTCATGTCAGACTCCCGTTGTGCCCGGCCACCTGTTTGATCGCCTCGATGATCCGCAAGTGCGTACCGCAGCGGCACAGGTTGCCGGCCATGTATTCGCGAATGGTCGCCTCATCCGGGTGGCGATTACGCTCAAGCAACGCTTGCGCGCGCATCAGCATGCCGGCGATGCAGTAGCCGCATTGCGCAGCCTGTTTCTCGATGAACGCCGCTTGCAGAGGGCCAGGTTGTTCCGCGCTGCCGAGGCTTTCCACGGTGCGGATTTTTTTGCCTTCGAGACCGGCGCAGGGCGTCAGGCAGGCGAACACCGGTTGATCATCGACGATCACCGTGCAGGCACCGCATTGCCCGAGACCGCAGCCGTATTTGGCACCGTTGAGGTTCAAGTGATTGCGCAGCGCATACAGCAGCGGCATGTCCGGCTCCAGCTCAAGCGGTTGCGCGGCTCCGTTGACGTTGAGGATGATCTGGCTCATTTCGTCTCCTGACGTAACGCTTCAATAGTGGAAGAGAGGTCGGCCCACGGTTGATCGGGGCTGGCTTGCTGACGCAGATACGCGGCCAGTGCACCGAGTTGCGCGTTGTCCAGACTGGCGGCGAACGCCGGCATTACCGGGCCGGGCGATCCGGGTGTGGCGGGCAAGCCTTCAAGTACGGTTTTGAGGAAGTTGCGCGAACTGGCCGCTTGCAACGCCGAGGTGTTTTGCAACCCCGGGCGACCATCGAGGGTGCGCATTGGTGCCGCCGGGCCATGGCAGCCGGCGCAGGCGCTGCTGAAGAGCAGGGCGCCGGTCGCGTGGTCTGCCGCTTCACTGGCAGGCGTCTTCGGCGTTGTCTCTGTCACCGAAGGCGAGTTTTCCAAGCTCAGCAAATACTCGGCAATCGCCTCGGCTTCACTGGCGGGCAAGCGCGCCAGACTCAAGCTGACCGGACGCATCGGCCCGGCGGGTGTGCCGTGGCCATCAACGATCTCGGCGCGCAGATAGCCGACCAGTTGCTCACGACTCCACGGGTTGCCGCGCTGGCCCATGCCGACCAGCGCGGGCGCTTGCCAGCCATCGACGCTGCCGCCCTGCAGATACTCCGAGGATTTTTCCGCGCCGATCAGGTTCAGCGGCGAATGGCAGCCGGCGCAATGGCCCGGACCGTCGACCAGATAGCGTCCGCGATTCCACGCCTCGCTGCGCCCCGCTAGCGGTGTCAGCGGCTCACCGTGCAGGAACAGCAGGTTCCAGAACGACACCAACGGGCGAATGTTCATCGGGAAATTCATCTGGTTCTGCGCGGCCGGCGCGTGCACGGCAGGGCCGCTCATCAAGTAGGCATAGGCGTCGGCGATATCTGCTGCACTCATGCGCCGGTAGTGCACGTAGGGGAACGCCGGATAAAGGAAGTGACCATCGCGAGCAATGCCCTGACGCATCGCCCG
Source organism: Pseudomonas sp. P108 (assembly GCF_032613195.1). Taxonomy (NCBI): domain Bacteria; kingdom Pseudomonadati; phylum Pseudomonadota; class Gammaproteobacteria; order Pseudomonadales; family Pseudomonadaceae; genus Pseudomonas; species Pseudomonas sp. P108. Next base: position 3,343,004 of record NZ_CP126691.1, read on the forward strand.
CTCGAAGGCCGGCAGTGACCATTGGCCAATACCGGTCTCTACATCTGGGGTGATGTTGGTGCTGTACAGCGTGCCGAACGGCGTTACCAGCGGTAGCCCGCCGGCCAGATATTCTCCACCGGGGCGGGTATGGCAGACCGCACAGTCGCCGGCCTCGACCACCCGCGCCCCGCGTTGCAACTGCGCAACATCGAACAGCGTCGGGCGCTCGATTGGCGCAATCGCCGGGCGCCACATCAGCCAAACGGCGACGATCAGACCGAGCACGGCGACGACTGCCACGCTGATCCATAGCGTTCTGGACTTCAGAAATGAGCTGTTCATGGGACGGAGAAAAACGCGGCAGGCAATGGCAGAACGGATCGGATACGGGTCATGACAACGCTCCTTGTAACAGCCGGGGAAGGGCACCGCTGGGGACGACGGCGCCAGGGGCCAAAGCGTAGAGAAACCGTCTGCGCGGGAGAATCAGCGGCGCGCGCAACAGCGCGTTGCGCGAGAAGCAACACCTGCGCCGTTGCGCCGGACGCATCAGTGCATTGCCCGCCGCGTGGATTCTGCGCATCGCCACAGGGCCGTAGCCTTGGCAGCACTTTCCTGAACTCAATGAGGTGTCATCATGCTTACGGGCAATCCGGCCGTTGCGGCGAATGCCGAACAGCCAACTTCACTTTCCGGCCTGATGGTCGCGTTCCTGGCATTTTGCTGTGGCGCGGTCGTGGCCAATCTTTATTACGCGCAGCCGATCGTCGAACTGATTGCACCGCAGATCGGTCTGTCGAGCGCCAATGCCAGCCTGATCGTTTCGCTGACGCAGTTTGGCTACGCGCTGGGCCTGTTAATGCTGGTGCCACTGGCCGACCTGATGGAAAACCGCCGTCTGGTGGTCGGCTTCACCTTGGCGGCGAGCGTCACGCTGTTGTGCGCCGGCCTGACTCATTCGCCGTCGATGTTCCTATTGTTGTCTTTGCTCATCGGCCTAACGTCCGTGGCCGTGCAGATCCTCGTGCCGCTGGCGGCACACCTGGCGCCCGAAGCCAGCCGTGGCCGCGTCGTCGGCAATATCATGAGCGGCCTGCTGCTGGGCATTCTGTTGTCGCGGCCACTGTCGAGCCTGTTGGTTGAAGTGTTCGGCTGGCGCGAGGTGTTTTACAGCGCAGCGGCCCTGATGGCGGTCATCGCTCTGATTACCGCTGTGGCACTGCCGCGTCGGCTGCCGACACATAAAGCCACCTATGCTGCGCTGATCGGTTCGGTGTTTGCCTTGGCCCGGCGCTATCCGCTGTTGCGTCAGCGCTCGCTGTATCAAGGGCTGCTGTTTGCCAGTTTCAGCCTGTTCTGGACCCTCGCGCCGATTGAACTGATGCGTCACCACGGCTTCACTCAGGCCCACGTGGCGATCTTCGCGCTGGTCGGTGCAGTGGGTGCCATTGCAGCACCGATTGCCGGGCGTCTGGCCGATGCCGGGCATGGTCGTCGCGGCACACTGGTCGCATTGTTGCTGGCGCCGGTTTCGCTGTTGATCGCCGCGCTCCCGGGCAGCGGCTATGTCTGGCTGGTGGTGTGCGCGGTGCTGCTGGATTTCGCTGTGCAATTGAACATGGTGCTCGGCCAGCGTGAGGTGTACGCCCTCGATCCCCACAGCCGTGCGCGCCTTAACGCCGTGTACATGACCAGCATTTTCGTCGGCGGCGCCGTGGGCTCGCTGGTCGCCAGTCCGCTGTACGAGCATTTCGGCTGGAACCTGTCCGCGGTCGCGGTGGCGCTGTTACCAGCGCTGGCGCTCGGGTTGTTCCTGAGTCGCAAGGCCGATGACTGAACAGCCGGCGAGTGTGTTCAAGCACGGCGGTACAAGACGTCGGGGGAACAGTGATGCACAATCATCCGCGTTCCCTTTCGACCGGACCCCGCTTATGGACAAGTTGTTGGCACTGAAGATGTTTGTGGAAACCGTGCGCTGCGGGGGCTATTCCTCGGCAGCGCGCAAACTCGGGATATCCACGTCGTCAGTGACACGGCAAGTGGCCGGGCTGGAGCACGAGTTGGGCGCGAGCCTGCTCAATCGCACCACGCGCAACACCAGCGTGACCGTTGCCGGCCAGACCTATTTCGAAAAAGCCGTGGCGATTCTCGATGCGATCGACGAAGCCGATGCCGTCGTCGCCGATCGTGGCGCCGAAGCGCAGGGCCGTCTGCGCATCAGCGTGCCGGTGGAGTTCGGCCGACGCCTGATCGCGCCGCACCTGAGCCGCTTGCTCGAGCGGCATCCGGGTCTGGAGATCAGTCTGTCGCTGAGCGATCAGGTCAGCGACCTGCTCAGCGAGCAGATCGATGTTTCGGTACGACTCGGATCGTCGGTGGTCAGTGAAGACATCGTCAGCAAACGCGTGGGGCAGTTCGAACGCTGGGTGGTGGCCAGCCCGGATTATCTGGCGAGTAGCGCGGCGCTCAGTCATCCACGGGATTTGCTGGAGCATCAATGCCTGCGTTTCGATTACGGCGGCACCCACCAGCACTGGACCTTTCAGAATGAAGACGCGCCCATTCAGCTCAACGTCCATGGGCGCCTGCAAAGCAACAACGCCGACATCCTGCGCGAAGCAGCCATCGGCGGCGGCGGGGTGACGCTGCTGGCCGACTGGCTGGTCCGCGACGACGTCGCAGCCGGCCGGCTGACCCGCTTGCTTGAGCACTACGAGGTCAATCCCGGCAGTGCCAGCACCTGCATCAACGCCTTGTATTTACCCAATCACCGAGGCTCCAGCCGGATCAATGTGTTTATCGATTTCCTGATGGAAATTCTCAGCCCGGCGCCCGCGACCACGCCCGCAGCGTGATGCCTGCGGCTCAACGGCGCCCGGTCCGCGTACTCACATCCACCCAAACCGCCAACACCAAAATGCTGCCCTTGACGATCATCTGCCAATAGCTGTCGACGTCGAGCATCGACATGCCGTTGTCGAGACTGGTAATAACCAGCGCGCCGAGGAGGGCGCCATACACCGTGCCGGAGCCGCCGCGCATGGAGGTGCCGCCGATAAAGCAAGCGGCGATGGCGTCGAGTTCGCCCATGCTGCCGGCCGAAGGTGAACCGGCGGCCAGGCGCGCGGTGTTGACCACGCCGGCGAGGGCGCACATCACGCCCATGATCCCGAAGATCCACAGCTTCACCGCCTGCACATTGATCCCGGACAGGCGCGTCGCTTCCATGTTGCTGCCCACGGCATACACGCGCCGCCCGAACACGGTCTGACTGGTCACGTAGCTGAACACGCCGAGCAGAATCAGCAGCAACAAGACCGGCACGGGAATGCCGTCATAGCTGTTGAGCGTCTGCACGAAACCGGCGAGTACGGCACCGATCACCAAGACGCGGATGACATCGCGCACCAATGAATGCGCCGCGAGGCCGTGCAGGGCGCGATTGCGCCGTTGTTTCCAGGTCAGGAACACTGTCAGCGCAAACAGTAGAACGCCGAGGCCAGTGCCGATCGCGTGGGGCAAGTAACCCTGGCCAATGTAAACCAGCTCTGGCGATACCGGCGCGATGGTCGTGCCGCCGGTAATCCCCAGCAGAATCCCGCGAAAAGCCAGCATGCCGCCCAGGCCGACGATGAACGAGGGAATGCGCAAGTAAGCTGTCATGTAGCCGTTGGCGAGGCCGATCATCAGGCCGCACAGGGCGACCAGACTCAGGTTCGCCAACAGCGGAATGTGGTAGACCACATCAAGAATCGCCGCGAGGCCACCGAGCAGGCCGAGCAATGAACCGACCGACAAATCGATCTCGCCGCTGATGATCACCAGCACCATGCCGCAGGCAAGAATGCCGGTAATCGACATCTGCCGCAGCAGATTGGACAGGTTGCGCGGGGTCAGGAACCCGCCGTCGGTCTGCCAGCTGAAGAACAGCCAGATCAGCACCACGGCAAACACCAGCGCGAGCATTTTGTAGCGGGTGAACAGTTGTTTGACCTGATTCATTTACGCGGATTTCCGATCATTATTGTTATGACTGCCAGGCTGGCTGAGGGCAGCGGCGAGCACCTGTTCCTGGGTAAGTTCATGGTTGATGAAGTCGCCCCGCAACTGGCCTTCACCGATCACCAGCACACGGTCGGAAACGCCGAGCACTTCCGCCAGCTCCGACGAGACCATGATGATCGACACGCCGGCGGCGGCCAGCGCGCCCATCAACTTGTAGATTTCGTATTTGGCGCCGACGTCCACGCCTCGGGTCGGCTCATCGAGAATCAGCACCCGGGGTTTGGCCAGCAGCATCTTCGCCAGCACGGCTTTTTGCTGATTGCCACCGGACAGACTGGTGATTGGCAGGAACGGGCTGGCGGTCTTGAGGTGCAGGCGCGAGATTTCCTGATCGATGCAGCCCAGTTCGGCTTCGGCATCGATGCGGGTGAGTTTCGAATAGTTGTCCAGCACGGCGAGGGTGATGTTCTGGCCGACGCCCAGGTCCGGAATGATGCCTTGGCGTTTGCGGTCCTCGGGCACCAGGCACAGGCCGGCGCGGATGGACTTGAGCGGCGTGCGGGTGTCGATGGCTTGCCCGTCCAGCCAGACTTCGCCCTCGTGGCGACCGGGGTAAGCGCCGAACAGCGCAGTCACCAGTTCGGTACGGCCGGCACCGACCAGCCCGGCGATGCCGAGGATTTCGCCGCGCTTGAGGACGAAGGAAATATCGTCGACCCGTTTGCGCTTGGGATTGTCGACGTCGTAGCAAGTGATGTGGCGGGCCTCGAAAATCACCTCGCCAATATCGTGTGGCTCGCTGGGGTAGAGGTTGCTCATTTCCCGCCCGACCATTTGCGTGATGATCTGTGGAATATCCATGTCGGCCATGGCGGTAGTGGCGATGTGTTTGCCGTCGCGGATCACCGAAATGGTGTCGCACACGGCGGCCACTTCATCGAGCTTGTGCGAGATGTAGACGCAGGCCACACCTTTGGCTTTGAGGTCGCGGATGATGTCCAGCAACACCTCGATTTCCGAGCGGCTCAAGGCTGATGAAGGCTCGTCGAGGATCAGCAGGCGGGCCTTTTTGTTCAGGGCCTTGGCGATTTCCACCAGTTGCTGATAGCCGCCGCCGTACTGTGAAACCGGCAGCGAGACGTTCATGTCGGGGACTTTCAGTTCGCGCATCAACGCTTCGGCGCGGTGGATCATCGCCGGGTAATTCATCCGTCCGCCGGGCAGCGTCAGTTCATGGCCCATGAAGATGTTTTCGGCCACCGACAGGTCGGGCACCAGCGTCAGTTCCTGGTGAATGATGACGATACCGGCGGCTTCCGTTTCGCTGATCGATTGCGCCTTGAGCGGTTGCCCGTCCCAGAGGATTTCACCGTCCCAGGTGCCGTGCGGGTAGACCGCCGAGAGGATTTTCATCAGTGTGGATTTGCCGGCGCCATTCTCGCCGCACAGGCCAACGCACTCGCCGGGTCTGACCTTGATGTCGATGCCGTTGAGCGCTTTGACACCGCCGAAGGTTTTGACGATGCCGTTCATTTGCAGCAGATAGTCGGACATGGACAGGGCTCGTATATCAAAGACTCACACACCTCGAAACCTGTGGGAGCGAGCCTGCTCGCGAAAGCGTCAGTTCAGACAATGCTTCGTTGACTGACACACCGTCTTCGCGAGCAGGCTCGCTCCCACAAGGGTTTTCGCATCACCGGAGATCACTTCCCGGCAATTTGCGCCTTGGTATAGAAGCCGTCCTGTTCGAGCAGGTCGATGTTGTCCTTGGTCAACGGGGTTGGCGTGAGCAGGATGGTGTCGACTTTTTTGCTGCCGTTGTCGTACTGCGAGCTGAAGGCGGGTTTTTCGTTGCGCGCCAGTTGCACCGAGAGCTTGGCCGCTTCGCTGGCGATCAGTTTCAGCGGTTTGTACACGGTCATGGTTTGCGTGCCGGCGATCACGCGCTTGACTGCAGCAAGGTCAGCATCCTGCCCGGAAATCGGCACCTTGCCGGCCAACTGCTGCGCCGCCAGTGCCTGAATGGCTCCGCCGGCCGTGGCGTCGTTGGAAGCGACGATGCCGTCGATTTTGTTGTCGTTGCGGGTCAGGGCGTTTTCAACAATGCTCAGCGCTTCGGTCGGGTTCCATTCCTTCACCCACTGCTGGCCGACGATCTTGATATCGCCCTTGTCGATGGCCGGTTGCAGCACTTTCATCTGGCCTTCACGCAGGATCTTGGCGTTGTTGTCGGTGGGCGCACCGCCGAGCAGGAAGTAATTGCCCTTGGGCGCGGCATTCAGTACGCCGCTGGCCTGCATCTCGCCGACCTTTTCGTTATCGAAGGAAATGTAGGCGTCGACATCGGCGTTGAGAATCAGACGGTCATAGGACACGACTTTGATCCCGGCTTTCTTCGCTTCGGCCACCGCATTGGTCAGCACCGTGGCGTTGAACGGCACGATGACGATGACATCGACGCCCCGGGAAATCAGGTTTTCGATCTGGGAAATCTGCTTCTGCTCGTTGGCATCCGCCGACTGCACGAAGACCTTGGCATCCATTTTTTCGGCCGCTGCGACGAAATAGTCTCGGTCGCGCGACCAGCGCTCCAGGCGCAGGTCATCAATGGAGAAACCGATTTTCGGGTGGGCAGCGTCAGCCAGCACCGGCAGAGACAGCAAGGCCAGAGCAGTGGCCAATAGCGTGCGTTTTACGTTCTTCATAGTGGGGCGTCCTTTTATTGTTGTTGGAAAGACACGGCCTGACGATGAGTATCGGGCTGGTAAAACTGTAGAGAATCGGCAGACGCCGCAGGCACAGATTTGTCGTAGAAATGTCACCGCGTCGATGCGCCCGCAGACTCCCTGTGTGATCAGCGATAGATAAAGCGGTTGACGATGTTCTCAAGCATTTCCTGGCGGCCGCTGACGGCTTGCGGGTTCAACTCGTTGGTGAACGCGTGCTCGGCCAGCGATTCAAGATTGAAGTCACCGGCCATCAACGCCTGCCCGAACGGCTGCTGCCAACCGGCGTAGCGTTGATCCTTGAGCCGTTGCAGTTCGTCGTTCTGCACCATGGCCGCTGCGCGTTCCAGAGACAGCGCGAGAACGTCCATGGCGCCGACGTGGCCATGGAACAGATCGATCTGATCGAGGCTTTGCCGACGAACCTTGGAGTCGAAGTTGAAACCGCCATTCTTGAAGCCGCCGGCCTTGAGGATTTCATAGGTGGCCAGGGTCATCTCTTCGACGCTGTTGGGGAATTGGTCGGTGTCCCAGCCGTTTTGCGGATCACCGCGGTTGGCGTCGATGCTGCCAAAAATCCCCAGCGAGACGGCCGTCGCAATCTCGTGATGAAAGCTATGACCGGCCAGTGTCGCGTGGTTGGCCTCGATGTTGACCTTGATTTCGTGCTCCAGCCCGAACTGCTGAAGAAAGCCGAATACGGTGGCGCTGTCGTAATCGTATTGGTGCTTGGTCGGCTCCTGCGGCTTGGGTTCGATCAGCAGGTCACCGGTGAAACCGATCTTGTGCTTGTGCTCGACCACCATGCGCATGAAGCGGCCGAGCTGTTCGCGCTCACGTTTCAAGTCCGTGTTGAGCAGGGTTTCGTAGCCTTCGCGACCACCCCACAACACGTAGTTGGCGCCTTTCAGGCGATGGGTCGCGTTCATGGCGCTGAACACCTGAGCAGCGGCGCAGGCGAACACTTCGGGATCCGGATTGCTCGCGGCGCCGGCAGCGAAACGCGGATTGCTGAAGCAATTGGCGGTGCCCCACAACAGCTTGATGCCGCTGGCTTCCTGGTGTTGCTCGAGGTGATCAACCATTTGCGCGAAGTGGTTGCGGTATTCCCTCAGTGACTGGCCTTCCGGGGCGACATCGGTGTCATGGAAGCAGTAATAGTCGATACCCAGTTTGGAAAAGAATTCGAAGGCCGCTGCTGCCTTGCCGATCGCCAATTCCATGGGATCGCCGGCGTGTTGCCATGGGCGCTTGAACGTCCCCGCGCCGAACACATCGGAACCTGGCCAGACGAACGTATGCCAGTAACAGGCTGCCATGCGCAGGTGTTCGCGCATGGGTTTGCCGAGGATGATTTTATCGGCGTCGTAGTGACGAAAGCAGAGGGGAGAATCGCTGTTTGGGCCTTCGTAGCGAATCGCATCGACATCGGGGAAATACTGCATGGACCTTGTCCTTGTTGTTCTTGGCGGTGTCTCGATACTAGCAACGGCCCTGTACCCGCTGATTATGAAAAACATCAACACCGAGTGCGATTTTGCGTATTGAGCTTCTTCAGCCACGGGCCTAGTCTGTGCCAATCGCCTCCGTGACCAGAGGCCCGGAACAAGCATAAAAACAATGAAAACCGTACCGCCTGTTCACCGCATCGCCCTGTTGTTCAACGGCAGCAAGATCTACGACCGTGGCATCATCAGCGGCATCGGCAACTACCTGAGCAGCACCCGCGCTTCCTGGGACCTGTTTCTCGAGGAGGATTTTCTCTGTCGTTTGAAAGGCATCGAGCGCTGGCAGGGTGACGGGATCATTGCCGACTTCGACGATCCGCTGATTGGCGAGGCGCTGGCCGACATTCAGTTGCCGGTGGTAGCGGTAGGGGGCTCGTACGAGGATAAGCGCGCCTATCCCAAAGCGATTCCCTACGTCGCCACCGATAACAACGCGCTGATGACGCTGGCTTACAAGCATTTGATCGAGGCGGGCCTGCAACGTTTTGCCTGCTTCAGCCTGCCGGAAGCGCAAGCCAATCGTTGGGCGCAGGAGCGCGAAAAAGCCTTTCGCAAACTGATGAAACGCGATGGCTTGCACGGCGAAATCTATCGCGGCATGGGCACCAGCGCACCGCTGTGGGACAGTGCCGTCGAACAACTGATCGCCTGGCTGCACAGCCTGCCCAAGCCCATCGGCATCATCGCCGTCAGCGACGCCCGCGCCCGCCAATTGCTGCAAGCCTGCCTGACCGCCGGCATTGCCGTGCCGGAGCAGGTGGCATTGATCGGCATCGACAATGATCCGCTGACACGCAGCCTGACCCGGGTGCCGCTGAGCTCGGTTATTCAGGGCACGGAAACCATGGGCCGTACCGCCGCGCAATTGCTTCACCAGATGCTGCACGGCATGCCGTCCGCCGGCACGCAAATCCTGATTCCCCCGGATGCGGTCAACGTGCAGGTGTCGAGCTTGCACCAGCCGTTGGGCAATCCCTATGTCATGCAAGCGCTTTTGTTTATTCGCCAATATGCTTGCCAGGGCATCAAAACGGCGCAGGTGGCGGCGTATGTCGGTGTGTCGCGTTCGTCACTTGAAGCGCATTTTCGTGCGGAGCGAAGCTGTAGCGTGCATGACGAGATTTTGCGTTTCAAATTGGCAGCGGCCACCAGCGGCTTGAAAAATACTGACTCGGTGATTGCCGACGTGGCGCGCAGTTGTGGGTTTAAGTCTGCGCAGTATTTGCACACGGTGTTTCGACGGGAGTTTGGTTGTACGCCGCGGGAGTATCAGCAAGGGGCAGGGATGCGCTAAGGGAATACCCTACGGACTCGGCGCTATTGTTCGAGCGTGCTTGCCGCGAATCATTGCGTTAGGGGTAGCCAGTGCAGAAGAGGTAGAAATCGAAGCGTTGCAAGAGCGTCTGGATCAGGAGCGTTCAGCCTTTTCAGGCATCTACGTCGGTGATGTGATGTTCGGAAGCTGGGCGCGGAAGTTTTGACGTTTTGAAAAGTGGATATAGCGGACTCGCGTAAGCGAATGTCTGCTATTGGCCGTTTTCTGCCCGTCGCGAGAGGCAGAAAACGACCCATAGCAGGGCAATGTCGCAACCGCTGGCGGCGGCCTGGCATCGCAGTATCTGGCCGCCTGGTTCACTTCCCGCCTAGCGGGTGTAGAGGCTGAGCGCAGTGCGCTTCATTACGTTGCTCTAAATGCAGATTCCACCCAATCCGAAAAGTCAGGCTGTCATTGCCCGATTGGTGGCAATAATTTGCTGGTGAGTAAACTGACTGCCGGGAGTCATGAACTTAGCGAGCAGTGCGTCGCGGTTTTGAGGTGCTCGTGCCTTGTCTGCAGCTTTCAGTGCTAATTTGAGTTCTGGCAAGGTCAGTTCAGTGCAGTAAGCAGGTGTACCTGGTTGCTGGCGCCATGAATCCTCAATGTTGCCTGCGGCCAGAGCGATAAAGCCAGTGTCCTCTACGAGATCCTGTGCAATTGCCTCAGCATTAATATCATCGCCGGCTACAGGTAAGGCAATGCGTTCTGACGACCGCGCTGGTTGACCCTTGTCGGCAAGAGTCGCTGCGAGAACGGCGTTCCAAGCCTTAATCACCGGTCGGCCAATCTGTTCGCTTACCCAGATGCTCTCAGGCTTGCCGTCGTCAACTTCTTTGATCGCCCCGTCGCGCCCCGGATAATAATTGGACGTGTCAATGACGACGGTCTTCTCAGGGACACTGCTCAATGTCTGTTTGAGATCAGGGTATTTTGCGAAGGGGATCGAGAGGATTACAACTTCTACTCCGGACACCGCATCTTCCTTGGTTACCGCGCTCACGCCGATTTCATTGGCAAGGTTCTGAATGCTCTCAGGGTCTTTCGAGTTTGCCAGCTTAACTTCATGGCCGCACGCAGCAAGCTTGCGGGCAAGCGTAGCCCCAATATTACCGGCGCCAATAATTCCGATTTTCACTTCAACCTCCTTACCTACAACCAATACTTGAGTGACCGCTTGGTTGGATATACGAATGAATTAAGCATGTCACGCAGCCACTTCGCTCTGGGGCACGCATGTCGCCTGGCTCAGGTAAATACGACTCTTCAAGAGTGAAAGGTCACGCTGTCAGTAATTGGCACGCGATCCATATGCATGCGGTTGCCTGGAGCACTCTCGTCTGGGTAGCCAAATGACATGCCAAACAGCATTTTCATTTCTTCAGAAATGCCTAACACCTCGCGGATCGTTTCTGCATAGAAACCAAGCGAGGTTTGCGGGATGCCGCCTAACCCACGGGCAGCGAGTGACAGTAGGAAGGTTTGGCCGTACATACCAATGTCGCCAGCAGTTCGAACGCTGTCGCCAAACACCGGCATGAATAAAAAAACTGCCTGGGGAGCATTGAAAAAAGACAAGTTCAGGGCTGCGGCCCGCCGACGCCCCTCCTTGTCTTCGCGCATAACATTCATAGCCTCGTAGTAGGCTTTGCCTTGCGCATTCTTACGATCCCCATACATGCCGTAAAAAGCATCCATATTGAACGAAAAGTCTGGCGTGAATTCGCCTGCAGTATTTTTTGCGTGGAGGATTTGCGAAAGCTCTTTTAGTTTTTGACCGCGAACGATGTGCACGTCCCAAGGTTGGGTATTGCAGTTGGAGGGGGCGCACTGGGCATCCTTCAACACCTCCTGAATGATGTGATCGGGTACGGAGGTGTCCAGAAACCCTCGAAAAGACCGCCGAGTACGTGCCGTCTTTTGAAATTGAAGGGTGTCATCCATCGCTGTATCAGCATCGAATCTAGATATTGAAATAGTCATGATTTCCTCTTTGTGCAAGGCGTGAAAAATACTCAGTCGGTTGCCGGATGACCGAGCGCATCGAGTGTTTGTCGAAGCTCATCGATACCCCGCTCATCAAGCTGGCAAGCTGACTTAATTTTGCTAGTGATTCCCCGAATGTCAGCTTCCAACATGCGGCTATTAGGCGTCAGGTCGATCATCACGCGGCGCTCGTCGGCAGGATCCCGTGTGCGGCTGACGAGTTCGGCAGCCTCAAGCCTTTTCAGCAATGGCGTTATGGTTCCAGCGTCCATCGCAAGCCGGGTTCCGAGTGCTCCCACAGTGAGTGGCGAACCGTTTAGAAGCTCCAGGATGACCAGATACTGAGGGAAGGTTAGGCCCAACGGCTCCAGATAGGGTTTGTGCAATCGCACGACCCGATTTGCCGCCGCGTAGAGTGAAAAAGACAGCTGGGTACCCACCCGTTTCAGGTTTGAGGTCATTTCATAGCTCGCTATTGTATAGTGCACTACATATTTAAGTAGGAGAGTCGCTCTGTCAACCGACGCCTTCGGCGCTCGACGAATGGCTCATCTAGCTAAGTAGCATATGCCTTGCACTTGCTGTGATTTGAGGCGGACGCCTGGTCATGCGGTAGGAAATGGCCAATCCCACTTGCCAGAGGGGTAGGCCAGCGTTTCAGGCTGCATCGGACTGCTCCGCTGGGTAGCCAAATTTACGGGCGTGAGATTGCGCACTGCATCCATCTACGCGCTCCAATTGGATGATCAGCTTTGCCGCCATTTTCCCTTGATGAATAGGAGCAACAAAAAACTGTGCGCCCAGTAGGCAGATGCTAGCTGCTTATTTGGACGCATCAGGTGTGCCCGCAAGGTAAACGTTACTCTGTCGGTGGCTTGTATCCCGCGAGCATTTTCAAGACATCACCATGTGATCCGCTCGCTTCCGCAAATCGTAATGGCTTCGCGCGTTCAACGACAAGTTCAGGCGGGGTCGGAGAAATCTTGAGCAGTTCGAAGATTTCATCCAAAAACTCCTCCAAAGGCATAGCATTTTCGTCGTTTTCCTGTCCAAGCAATGTGGTACGTACCCCTGGCGGCGCAAGCTCGATGACCTCGACGGACGAGGCTTCTAGCTGCACTCGAAGACTTTGAGTGAACGAGTGAACCGCCGCTTTAGTTGCGCTGTAGGTCGGTGTGGCTGGCAGCGGTACGAATGCCAACGCCGAGCTGACATTCACTATCGTTGCACTGATCTGCTTGATCAGCTGGGGAGTGAATGCGTACACCATTCGAATCGTGCCAAGCAAGTTCGTTGTCACGAGATCTTCGGCGGTGCTCAGGCTTTCCGGATCAGTCAGATCCTCCCAGTGCATGATCCCAGCGTTGTTTATGAGAACGTTCAGATTCGGATGGCTGATCGCAAGCGCTTCGCTGGTACGCTGGATGGATTGGGGATTTGAGACGTCAAGCAATACTGATTCAATGCCAGGGTGTTCTGACACGACCTTGTCGAGCAGAGCCTTGCTACGCCCAGCGATGATGACTTTGTTGCCCGCCTTGTGAAATCTCAGCGCCAGACCGAGGCCGATGCCTGAGGTGCCGCCAGTAACCAGAATCGTGTTGCCAGTGCTGTTCATAGTAAACTCCAGAAACGATGCCTAAGCGGACAGCTGTCCACTTTTCGACCGTACCGGACAATTGTCCGCTTAGCAATGCAGTGAAGGAAAACTTTTTCATGACTGATGAGTTGGTGATGCGTTCTGACGCAAAAAAAAACCGGGAACGGATTTTGGCGGTCGCGGTGGTAGAGCTGACAAGCGACCCTGCGATGCCTTTAAGCACGATTGCGAAGAAGGCAGGGGTAGGGCAGGGCACGTTCTATCGCCACTTCCCTACCAGGGAGAAGTTGGTGTTCGAGGTCTATCAATTCGAAATGCAGCAGGTGGCCTCCTTGGCGGAAGAGTTACTCGCGACAAAACCACCTAAGGAAGCCCTCCGAGAGTGGATGGACTGCCTCGCTGAATATGCAATGACAAAGGCAGGACTCGCTACTGCGATCCAACAAGCTGCTTGCGTTTACGAGTTCCCTGGGAAGTCGGGATACGCTCCTGTCCAAGGAGCCGCCGAGTTGCTTTTGAGGGCAAATGAAAAGGCAGGAACGATTCGTAGCGGGATTACAAACGACGACTTTTTTCTAGCCATCGCGGGAATATGGCAAATGGATGCCCAGAGCGAATGGCGCTTACGTCTCGCCAGATTGATGAATTTGGTGATGGATGGTCTGTGCGCTGGCAGCCCTGAGAGCCTGAAAAAGAATAACGCCTAGCATCAAAATCAGGACACGCGTCGGCGAGAACAGGAAACGGAGCGCATCGGCAAATAGTCGATCTTGTTTAGAGCGGCTTAAGCTTGAGTAGGCGACCCAACCTATAGCCGCGATCCATCCTGAGCGGTGGCCATACCGCCAGCGTCCTTGTCGTCACTGCTGCGTCCATCTGCGTCCTAGCCCGTGAGTGTTCACGAGGTCTCTTGGTTGCCGTCCTTCGAGACCCGTAAGCAAATTTTCCAATGCGCGCAGTGCCATCGCATTGCGTGTATCGCTTGTTGCAGAGCCGATTTGAGGCACGGTGACAACGTTCTTCAATTTGAAAAGACCTGAACTCACTTGTCTTTTTCATGACGCTTTATTTCACCTGTTTCAAACTCAATTTGAATCGTGTCCTGACTTCAAATAGGTTTTCGCCCACTCACGGTAATTGTCCGAGAGTGTGTATTTAGAAAGCAGATCGGGAAGCGATAGCTCGCTACCCTTTGTGCCGCTTTGTTCGCGCAGCGCCTCGTACGTCGCTTTGATTGCGGACAAATACGGCGCATGCCCATTGACGACAATCCGCACATTGGCAGCACTCAGTTTCTCAACATCACTAAGAGCCGGATTTCCATAATTGATCAGCATGATCGGCACGCTGAGATGTGCTGTGAGTGCTTCCAAATGTTGGAAGTTTTTTACCCCGACGAGGCAAATCGCGTCGGCCCCGGCTTTTTCATAGGCCGTGGTGCGTGCAATGGAATCTTCCAAAGTGGTAACGGCCACATTCGTTCGGGCGATGATGATGAGCGCATCGTCTGATCGCGCAAATCGCGCAGCGTAAATCTTGCTCGCGGCTTCTTCCCTCTCGATGAGCACATGCGATTGCTCGTCGTACTTGGCCGGTAGGTGGGTGTCCTCCAGCGTTAGGGCGGCGACGCCGGCTTTCTGCAGCTCGGTCACAGTTCGCATTACATTCAGTGCGTTTCCGAATCCATGGTCAGCATCCCCAATGATTGGGATTTGGCTGGCTCGTCCGACTCTGGAAACCTGCTCGACATACTCATCCAGCGTGAGCAGTGCGATGTCCGGTGCCCCGAGCACCTGAAGCGAGGCGACGGAACCACCTTGAATGGCGACCTCAAAGCCAAGGTCGGAAGCCATACGAACCGAGATCGGATCGAATACGGAAGCAGCGAATTTGCAGACGGTACCCTGGAGTAAATCACCAAACGCCTTGCGCAGTTCATGATGTGATCGCTCGATCATTTTTGGCTCCATCAAATTCTTACAAGTAATTTGTAGGTCTCATTCGATTTGAACGAGACCTGGAAGGCACTCCCGGTCATAACCGTTTCTAAGGCGAGATGACCGGCTTCCCTTTGCAGATTATTTCTGCGCCAACAATGCCTTCCTGGCCGCTTTTTCGTGTTTCATGGCGGCGATTTCACGCTCGCAGGCCTCGACATCGAACGAGTTATCCCACTTGGCAATGGCGATGGTGCCGATGCCGTTACCGATCAGGTTGGTCACGGCCCGTGCTTCGTTCAGGAATCGGTCAATGCCCAGTAGCAAGACGAGGCCGACCAGAGGAATGGAGTGGATGGTTGTTAGCGTTGCCGCAAGGGTTATGAACCCGGCACCCGCTACGCCAGCGGAGCCTTTTGAGGTCAGCAGGAAGACGCCCAACAGAATCATCTGATCCATAAACGTCAGTGGCGTATTGGTTGCCTGTGCGATAAAAATCGCCGCCATGGTGAGGTAAATGCAGGTGCCATCTGCATTGAAGGCATATCCAGTGGGTAGCACCATGCCTACCACTGACTTCTTGCAGCCCAGCTTTTCAAGTTTCACCATCATTCGCGGAAGCACGGCTTCGGTTGAGCAGGTGCCAAGCGTGATGAGAATTTCATCTTTGAAATAACGAAGAAATTGCATCAGCGGCATGCCCGACCATCTGGCAACCGTACCCAGCACTACCACGATGAAAATCAAGGTGGTGATGTAGAGCGCGACCAGCAACTGGCCGAGCGACAGCAAGGTACCAATGCCGTACTTGCCTATAGTGAAAGCCATCCCGGCGCCGGCACCAAGGGGAGCAAGGCGCATCACCATTGCCACGATCTTGAAAAGCCCTTGCAGAAACAAGTCGATGGTATTGATCAGCGGTTTGCTGGTTTCGCCCATCTGAACGAGGGCTACGCCCATCAATACCGAAATCAGAATGACCTGAAGCATGACGCCATTCGAGAATGCGCCAATGAAGGTGCTCGGGATGATGTTGAGAAAGAAATCGATGGTGCCGCCCTGTTCCGAGGCGGCTTGGCTGTACTTGGCGATAGCGCTGGCATCAAGCGTGGTAGCGTTGATATTCATCCCGGCGCCTGGCTTTGCGATGTTGACCACGATGAGGCCGATGACTAGCGCAATGGTTGAAAGGATTTCAAAGTAGAGCAGCGCCTTGACGCCGATCCGCCCAACCTCCTTGATGCTGCCCATCTTGGCGATACCAACCACGACGGTACCGAAAATAATAGGCGCCAACAGCATTTTGATGAGTTTGATAAAGCCATCAGCAAAAGGTTGAAGCTTGGCTCCGAATTGCGGTTCAAAGTGACCAATCGCAGCACCGATGACGATGCCGATCAGCACCTGCACATATAGCTGGCTGTACCAGCGGGACTTGGAAATTTCCACGGAAGCACCTCATTTTATTTTTGTGATGGGCATGTGGTTTGGCGTCAACGGATGACGCCTGAGTCTCCGGTCTCTTTAAAAGAAACCGCAGATCGAGGTTGATCAGCCTTCGCCTAGCTCGCGCATAACTGCGTACAAGGCGGACTTGGCTTCGAAGCCAACACCTGGAATGTCTGGCAGGCCGACATAACCATTTTCCACCATGATTCCGTCGGCGAAGCCGCCGAAAGGCTGGAACACGTCAGGGTAAGATTCGTTGCCGCCGAGGTGCAGACCGGCTGCGATGTTCAGGGACATCTGGTGACCGCCGTGCGGTACTACGCGGCGGGAAGACCAGCCCATCTCTTCCATCACTTTCAAGGTGCGCATGTACTCCACGAGCCCGTACGACAGCGCACAGTCGAACTGGAGGAAGTCGCGATCCGGACGCATGCCGCCGTGACGCAGCAAGTTACGAGCGTCCTGGTGGGAAAACAGGTTTTCCCCGGTCGCCATGGGCAGTTCATAGTGATTGGCAAGCTCAGCCTGAAGTGCGTAATCGAGCGGGTCGCCGATCTCCTCGTACCAGAAGAGGTTGTACTTTTTGATGGCTTCCGCGTAAGCAATACCGGTCTGAAGATCGAAGCGTCCGTTGGCATCGACCGCCAGTCGGCGACCGTCCCCAACTACTTCGAGTACTGCTTCGATGCGACGGATATCTTCGTCCAGTGGCACCGCACCGATCTTCATTTTGACGACGTCGTAGCCACGATCCAGATAGCTCTGCATTTCTGCTTTGAGTTTGGTCTGGTCTTTGCCTGGGTAGTAGTAGCCACCTGCTGCGTAGACCCAAACTTTGTCATCGGCCACGCCGTTACGGTAACGATCAGCCAGCAGACGATAGAGAGGTTTGCCTTCGATCTTGGCGACGGCATCCCATACAGCCATGTCGATGGTGCCAACTGCTACTGAGCGCTCACCGTGACCACCAGGCTTTTCGTTGGTCATCAGGGCTTTCCAGATGGCAAACGGATCCAGGTTGTTGTTTTCATGATCGACGAGCGTGTCTGGATCAGCTTCGGTAATACGCGCCAGGAAGCGATCACGCATCAAAGCGCCTTGGCCATAACGACCGTTGGAGTTGAAACCGTAGCCGATGACAGGTTTGCCATCGCGAATCACATCCGTGATAACAGCGACGACCGAGCAGGTCATTTTGGAGAAATCGATATAGGCGTTGGCAATTGGGGAGGCAATAGAAACAGTTTTTTCACGGATGTCTACGATACGCATGACGGGTTCCTCTTGTTGTTTGTGACCCCACGTTATGCGTTGCGATGACACCCGCCCAATGCTATTAATGCCGCGCCCTATGCACAGGAGGCATGGCCCTTGGAACTCGTTTGGCTAGAGGATTTTTCAGCACTCGCGGAATACGGAAGCTTTGTTCGGGCGGCTGAAGCGCGCCACGTAACTCAGCCTGCCTTCAGTCGTAGAGTCCGTTCTTTGGAGAACTGGATGGGCGTCGAATTGTTCGTACGCACTCCCCAAGGAGCGACCTTAACCGAGGCTGGAAGACAGATTTTACCTAGCGCTCAAGAGGCCGCCAGACGTTTGTACCGGATGCGGTCTGAGGCTCAGGAAGTGGCAGGGATGGCCGCAAAAACACTGCAATTTGCAGCCACTCATTCCTTGTCATTCACCTTCTTCCCAAGATGGTTGAGAAGTGCGGAAAATGGCGCACCGATAGATGCAGTACGCCTGCATTCAGACAGCATGGCTGTTTGCGAACAGATGCTAATTCACGGTCAAGTTGAGTTTCTGCTTTGCCACCGCCACCCAGATGTGCCGCCTTTGCTAGCCCCTGATCAGTTCACTGGAAAGAAGATTGGGGAGGATGTACTCGTTCCACTGGCGAGCCCCTCTGCCCATTTCGGTACCGCCCCTGAAACACTGCCTTACTTGGCTTACACGCACGAATCCGGTCTTGGCCGAATCGTCGCTCACCGACTCCACGGCAAAGAAGACTATCTTCATCTCAAACCTCTTTTCAGCAGCCATCTTGCTGCCGTTCTAATGTCTATGGCATTGGAGAGCAAAGGGGTCGCCTGGTTGCCTAAAAGCCTGACGGAACAGGAAATGACAGATGGACGTCTTGTTAGGGCTCTCGACGAGAGCTGGGATATTCCTCTGGAAATCCATCTCACGCGTCCGACTGCCCCCATTAGCCCCGCAGCAGAGGAATTCTGGGCCAGAGTAGGCAACGATAAGGCGCGTTCTGTATGACACGTGGCGCTGCTCAATAGGAATATACTCGGCAAGGCAAATAAGTGGCTGCAGTTAGTTCAGCCCTGTAAATTCAAGATATGATTTTGGTATAACCTTCTCACACAACACATATCGAGAACTTTCATGTCCAAACTTGCCGAATTCCGCCAGCTCGAAAAACACCTCGCCGAACAGCTCCAAGCGCTCGAAGCCTTAAAGGGCGATGCCGGCCTCAAAAAAGAAATTGAGTTCGAAACAAAACTGCGTGATTTGCTCGCAAAATACGGCTACAGCTTGAAGGACGTGATCAAACTCCTAGATCCGCAAACTGGTCGTCGCGCTCCAGCTGTCGAGCCCAAAGCGGGCAGCCGCAAGCCTCGCCAATTGAAGGTTTATAAAAATCCTGAAACGGGCGAAGTCGTAGAGACCAAGGGCGGGAATCACAAAACGCTCAAGGAATGGAAAACAAAGCACGGCGCCGCGACAGTTGAGTCCTGGCTGAGTAACTAATTACCTTCGAGAGAAGGCCCTTATAGGGCCGTTTTGCTCATCTTGGTACGTGCGGAACAGCTTCATCGCTCGCTGGATAGTCAGAGTAGTCAGGCTGATATGGTTATAGAAGACCTGAAAATCAGATGGTTGACTTAAATCTTTGGCGATACTCATTCGGGGTCACGCCAAAAAACTTCCAAAATTTCCGTATCAAGCTTGCTTCATGTCCTAAACCGGTCAGGTACGCAATTTCCTTAAGAGGGCATTCCGTGCTCACAAGCAGGTGACGCACCGCATCAATTCTTAATTTTTCGACCATCTTGCTCGGAGTCTGGCCTGTAGTAGTCCTATACCTTCTTACGAATGTACGCTCGCTCATGTTCATTCTCTTAGCGAGAGTGGGAATTGATAGATCTTCTACAAGATTTTCATTCATCCACGCGTGCAGATCTGAAAAAGTTGAGCTTCTGGTTTGCATGTCTAAGCTAGAACTGAATTGATTTTGATCGCCAGGCCTCTTCAAGAAAACAACCAAGTGCTTGGCCACTTTCAAAGCAAGGGCGTGTCCTAAATCAGATTCAACGAGTGCTAATGCTAAGTCGATACCCGAGGTGACGCCGGCTGATGTCCAGATACGTCCGTCGTTGACAAATATTGGCCCACGATTGAGTAAAACATCGGGATGGTTTCGCTCAAGCTCATCATACGCAGACCAGTGCGTCGTCACCTCACAGCCTGAAAGCCCTCCCGTTGCGGCTAAGGCGAATACCCCGGTGCATACGGAGACCAGTCGTGTAGCTCTTCCAGCGTGTCTCTTAAACACAGTATCGAAGCGCGGATTTTTGCAGAAGTCATTTATCCCTAACCCACCCGGGACAATCAATGTGTGCGGGGCAGGTGTGTTCTGATCTAAAGGTATTGAGTGGAGGTGCGTGCCAGGAAGGACAGTCGAGATACTATCGAGCGAAGCTATCGATAGATTGTAAGGTAGGGCTTTCGGATCCGAAAAATAGTTTGCTGTTAAAAATACTTCAAGTGGCCCTGCGAGGTCGATTAGGTTCGCATTAGAAAATGCCATGAACTGAATCGTTTTAGTAAGCATTCAGCGTCCCCTGCACGCACTAATGTAGGGCGTATGTATTCATTTTTGGCGTAAATCGTCAACCTATTGTCATTTATTTTAGACGAAATGATAGCGTAATATCATCACGCCGGCGATTTCTCGCTGCCGATTAAACATCGGAATATCTGATAGTTTTGACAGTGTTGATTCACTTTCGCAGGCAGTCCTGGATCGAGCGTAGGTATACCTCGGAAGCGAAGGAGACTAGGCAAAGCAGTTCTGGCTCAGCTTTAGTGTGCTCATCGTAATGGAATACAAAAAAAATAATTCCATAACAGCTAACGAACATTGCTGGTCTACTATTATGTCAAAATTATATAACTATGTTGAAGCAACTAAGAAATGCGAAGAGCTCACCATGCAAATGGTGGAAGACGTTGGCGGCATTGTTTTCTCAGTGAGAGCACTGGAACACACCTTCTTGCTTGCTAACCTTGAGGTTGAAAAAGCCGCGCAAATTGATGTTAGTGACTCCGGCAAAGCTACATCTCTGCCGTCTTATATGCTTGCTAGGGAATTAAAAAAGCTTAACTTTTCTCTAGAGGCTTTGAAGACGACAATCAAGCGTAACATTGGCGAAAGTCTCAGTTATCTAAACTCCGTCACAACTAGTCTCGAAATTGATATCCATGAAGATCCGGATGATCCACTTTCAGAGGCGTTTTGTGAGTATAAGAGAGTGTTGATTAAAAGTATTCGTACTTTGAAGAAGCTTGATGATGAATTGTTCAATGCAGAGATTAGTCTCGTAGATAATAAGTAGTGATCAGTTTGCAGGCTTTATTCGTGGCGAGCAGATATCAGCTTTTGAAAAAGTTGTGCTTCGCATTACCAAATAATATTTCTATGAAAAGTCATCCGCATCCTGAGTGTTTCGCTCGCGATGAAAAACGACTGTCGGAGTCACTATGTATTTCAGAAATTTAAGTATCTCTAAAAAAGCTACTCTATGCTTTGGGATTATCACTGCTATTCTAATCGCGCTGGGTGGGTTTTCTTATATTCAGTTATCACATCTGCGGGCCGCTGGACAGCAGTTGGCAGAGAATGCGCTTCCAAGCACGCAAACTATTGATGATATCCAAATCTCTTTGCTAAATGCTCGCTTGGAAAGCATCAGAATGCTCGCGAATTCAACGAACGTAGCGGGAAAGCTGGCGGCAGAGTCTAAAGTCCAAAATGCTGTGCAAACTTTGGAGGCTCGAAGTGAATATTATCGAAAGAACCTAATTTCCGACGATCAAGACTTGGCTCGTTTTGACGCCGCAGACCAAGCAATGAGGATTTACATTGCAGGACTCGAACAATTAACTAAGCTTGATTCATCCGAGCATGAGCGCGCGCTAGCTTTCGCCAATACTACTCAAGCGGATAATGCCAATTTATTTCAGGATAAACTAAACGTAATTAGGCAGTTCAATGCAGAGCAAGCTAAAGCCCTGGGTGTCGAAGCTGGCGAGGTTTATGAAAAGAGTGTTGAAGTACTTGCTGCTGTTGTTCTTGTATCTTTGTTGCTCACGGTCGTATTAGCTATAGGGTTGACACGTAGCATTGTAAGACCAATAGGAGATTCGCTCAGGTTGGCAGAAGAAATTGCATCAGGAGATCTGACCCGTCGCCTTGAGATTTCAGGATCGGATGAAGTGTCTAGGCTTATGGTCGCACTCAATTTAATGTCAAAAAATCTCCAAGGGACAGTTTTGGAAATTTCTGAAGCCTCCATGCAGTTAAGTTCAGCCGCCGTCGAAATGACGTCTATAACCGAGGCTGCGGATCGACTTCTTCAACAACAAAATAGCGAAATCGAACAGGCTGCTACGGCTGTCACAGAAATGACTTCAGCGGTGGAAGAAGTTGCTCGTAATGCCACCTCAACCTCACAAGCTGCCCAAGAGTCTAGTGAGTCAGCTAAGCGCGGTAACCTCCGTGTTTCTGAGACCTTGAGCGCCGTTGAAACCCTGACAGATCTCGTAGAAAGTTCGTCTTCTCAGGTGGTTAAGCTGGCAGCGCAGGCGGAAGATATAAGTCAGGTTGTGGGAGTTATCCGAAGTATAGCGGAGCAAACCAACTTGTTGGCCTTGAATGCAGCTATCGAAGCCGCGCGCGCAGGCGAACAAGGGAGGGGGTTCGCTGTTGTCGCTGATGAAGTCAGAGCACTTGCTCATCGAACTCAAATTTCCACTTTGGAAATTGAAAAAATGATAGCAGCCATCCAGAGTGGGTCATCAACTACTGTCGAGTCTATCCGTAAGAGCACTGAGGAGGTTTATAACACCAAACGGACAGCTGAGGGCGCGGGCCAGTCTCTGCAGCAAATCACTGACTCCGTTCTTCAAATCAACGAGCGTAATTTGCAGATCGCGGTGGCGTCAGAGCAACAAGCTAATGTCGCGAGGGACGTTGATAGGAGTTTGATCAGCATTCGATCTTTAGCCATCCAAAGCAGCGAGGGTGCGAATCAAACAATCACCGCAAGTAATGAACTAAGTCGGCTTGCGGTTAACTTGAACAGCCTCGTTCAAAAATTCAAAGTTTGACATGAGTGCCAGATACATCAACAGGCCTTAGCTTCCCTTCACAGCTTGCTTTTTGTAATGCGCAGAGGAATTGTACGGATGCTGATCAAAAATTCGATCAAGTCTCGCATGCTTATAATGGTGGGGGCGTGCCTTGGCTTGATAGTCGTATCTCTCGTTACGATTGCTATCTATAGAGCTGACGTTAATACACGCTTAGTTAGCGCGGAGGCCCAAGGTCTTCTAAAGGACGCAGCCGACAAAATATTGGTGGCTGAAGCTGGGCTTCAAAGCGCAGCTGTTCAGAAATATTTCCAGGGCGCGTATCAGAGCGGGCTCGACATTTCGACCAGTGCGGTTCAAGTCCGCAAAATGATAAGGGATGGAAGTCTGGAGTCGCTAACGGGAAGGATTGAACTAATAAATTTAGTTTCGGATAATCTAAAGTCGCACCCTGAACTGCTCAGTTTTTATATCATTTTCGAGCCTAACTCACTCGATGGGAATGACAAGTTATTTATGGGAAGGGATGACCTTGGGAGCAACGAGGTCGGTCGATTTTCGTTCTATGCGGCGCAGCAGGACGGACGCCTTGTTGTTCAGGCGACACCTGAGTCTGTTATCTCTGATACGGCCCTGACACTTGATGGTACTGAGTTCAATCGTTGGTATACCTGTCCCCAAACATCCGCTAAGCCGTGTTTGTTATCTCCTTATTTTGACGACTCGTCGGGTCGGAAAACATTGATCACCACGCTTTCGTTTCCTCTTTTGGATGGTCAAAAGGTACTTGGAGTGGTTGGTATGGATATTAGCTTGGAGTCGGTGCAACAGTTGGTACAGGAAGGTAACACGAAGCTTTTCGGAGGAACGGGGCAAGTGAGTATATTCAGCCCAACCGGACTCTTGGCGGGCCACAGTGCAGATTCAAAAAAACTGGGATTGCCCTTGGTTAAGGCCGGCATTGATGATGCGATGGAGCTACTGAACTCCGTTAGAGGCGGCTCGACGTCTGTCGCTTTGCTGCATGGCAACCAGCGGGTGTCTCTCCCGGTGCAGCCTATTCCAGACTCCGCTAATTGGGGCGTTGTGCTAGACGTTCCTAATCACGTTGTAATGCAGCCAGCCCATGCTTTGACGGCGAAATTGGTTGAGCGCAATTTCTCTGATGCAGTTTGGTCAACACTTTATGGAGCCGTCGCTCTAAGTTTGGGATTATTGATAGTTTTCTTGATTGCTCGAAGAATCGTAACTCCGATCCACCAAGTTTCGGAAATGCTTAAAGAGGTTGCAGGTAGTGGGGGTGATCTTACAAAACGACTGCACTATTCCCGTAAGGATGAACTAGGCGTTCTGGTGATGTGGTTCAACACATTCCTCGGTAAGCTTCAGCCAATGATGTCCGATTTGAAGCGACTGGTATTAGAGGCGCATAGCAATGCCGATAGATCAGCAACCATCTCGGATAAAATCAGCGCTGAAATGCAGCAGCAATACCGGGAGATTGACCAAGCGGCTACCGCGTCGAATGAAATGAGCTCTTCAGCTCAAGAAGTGGCACATAGCGCGACCAGGGCAGCCAATGCTACAGGTGAAGCTGGAGTCGCAACGCAGGATGGGCAGCGAATTATCAAGGCGACATGTGACACGATTGAGGGTTTGGCGAAGGAAATATCGACGGCCATGTTAAAGATCGAAGGGCTAGCCGGCAGTAGCGATCGTATCGGCAGCGTACTCGAGGTGATCCAGGCAGTAGCTGAGCAGACTAACCTTCTCGCTTTGAATGCGGCTATTGAGGCTGCAAGAGCGGGAGAGGCGGGCCGGGGCTTTGCAGTTGTGGCTGAGGAGGTTCGCAACCTCGCGAGCAACACCAGTGATTCCATTGAAGAAATTCGCGACGTGATCCAGCAATTGCAGAGAAATACGCTCGAAACAGTCAGCGCAATGAAAAAAGGGGTAGCCCAGGCTCAAGTAGCAGTAACGCATGTGGGCGATGCTTCAAAAGCATTTGATCGGATTAATGAGTCTGTGGGCGTCATTAACGATATGAATTTTCAGATTGCCTCTGCAGTTGAGGAGCAGAGCAGAGTGGCAGGCGAGGTTAGCCAAAACGTGATCACAATTCGGGATGTTACGGAATCGCTTTCAACGCAGGCGCGAGAGTCTCAAGAAGTCAGCAGAGCAATTAATTCGTTGGCCATTCAGCAACAGGCACTGGCCAACCAGTTTGTTACGTAACTAGCCAGGGTGGCATCTAGCGACGCCGATAATGTTGTCGTTTCGTCTCACAATACAATTAAAACTGTCTCTTTTCATGCTAATAACAAGACGGCTTGCGTGTCTACACTGTTCACGCAAGCCGTTATTTTTTAAGCGTAAATCAGACGAATGATGTCCTTGGTGGTTTCAATGTAGCCGTTGACGTCCTCGTCTGTCATCGGGAGTGTGAGACCCACTTGGCCCCGGTGTACCGGGTAGTAGCCCCGAGTCGCCATTTCGAGTGCGTAGATACCCATGCTGTTTTCATCGATTTTATGCCAATAGTCACGATGTGTGTTGATAGTCTGGCCAAGCTCTTTTGTGAATGCGTATGCGAATACCGAAAAGGAGCCGAAAACGGTAAATGGATATTCGGACTCTTTGGCCCAATCATTCAGTTCGGATTTGATCTTCGCTGCCATTTCGTTGAGTCGTCGATAAGCATGCTCATCCATGGCTTTAAGGCAGGCAATGCCAGCAGCACAGGCCAATGGATGCCCATGGTGGGTGCCAGAAATCATAACCTGGTTTTCCTCGATAACGCGGAAGACCTCTTTGCTGCCGCCAACTGCCCCGATGGGTAGGCCACCACCGATCATTTTCCCGAGGACTGTCAAGTCCGGCTTAATTTGATACTCGCTTTGCAGCCCTTTGAAATTCGCACGGAGTGTAATCGTTTCATCAGCGATGAGAAGGATGCCCAGCTCTTCAGTAAGAGCTCTAAGCTTTTGTACGAAGTTTTTATCTAGCTCTACAATTCCGCCCGCACAAGTTTGTAATTCCATGATCAAACATGCAATTTCGTCTGCGTTGCCACGAAGAACTTTTTCGCAAGACTCGAAATCATTTTGAGTCAGAACGATTACGTTGTCGCTTTTGTAGGCAGGAATTCCGTCGGAATCTGGAAGCGCTTTTGGATTTGAGTCGGGGCCGGGAAAATTGTTTGGATTAGGGTGGGCGGAAATGGCCAAGTCATCCGAAAAACCGTGATATCCCCCCTCAAATTTGGCAATTTTTTTACGGGCTGTATAGCCTCTGGCGATACGGACGGCACTCAAGCATGCCTCGCTAGCGGAGCAAAAAAACTTTACTTGCTCAACGGAATCGATGCGCTCACAAATCAGCTTTGCCAGATCGAGTTCATGATTGGTAGGATTACCGAATGAGAAACCATTGGGTAGTGTTTCTTGGATTGCATTTATTATCGCTGGGTGATTATGGCCCAGTACATTGGTTGCAAAATTATTATTGAGGTCGAGAAGTTTTTTACCTTCGATGGTATGAAGATACTGAGCTTCGCCTTTATCTACGAAAATTGCATGCGGGCCATAGCCAAATGTGCGCCTGCTAAAACCTCCTGGAATATATTCCTTTCCTTTCGAGGTTTCTTCTTTGGAAAGAGAAAAGGCTTCAGAGAAATTTTTAAGCGATTGCTGGTAATTAAGCTTCATGGCTATTTCCAAATGTACTTAAATTATGGTTGTTTTGAATTATCTCAGACTTTGCCAATATTTTTATGCACATTACGAATTAGATCTCGACACCAGAGTTGACGCTCATGAGGGTTCGTAGTCTCCTCATTGATACAGCTTCGGCTTCTGTGCACTTGACGAAAGCTAAGGTCATATTATTTTCACAATAAGTATGGGAGCAATGGGGGTTTATAGATCGTTTGATCAGCATTTGTGATTGCTGATTTTTTTCAAAAACTGCGAGTTCTATGTAGATTGGCCTTTCAAATCCATACGCAGTGAGATCCATTGTTCAGACTCGAATGGAATATGGCCGCCAAATGAAAAGCATGGCACCCTACATGGTTGAATAGTAAGGGCCGGAATCGCAGTATTTTAAAGTGTTACCTCTCAAAGCGATTGTTACGGTCTGCGCCCTGGCTGCCCGCTATCAGGCGGGTTTTTCGTTGAGTCGCCGAGCATTCGCAGCTTTTGGGAAATAAGCTACAGAGTCGCTGTGTGAACTGGGGGGACTACAAGCTTCATCCAGATCCTGTATTGACATAAATTTGAGCGTTCTGCACTGATTGGGTGCATCATTCAATCAGCCAGCCGAGGCGGGATCCGCAGGTCGGGTAGAGCTTCGATGCTTTTTCGCGAATGCAGTAATTTGCATGATATTTGCAAGGGATAGCTCTTCCACACGCTCCGTGAGTAGCAGGTACCCAGCAATGGACACAAAACAGCTTCTCTTGGCAACCCGGCTTGCTGAGACCCTCCATTTTGGTAAGGCAGCCGAGATCGAGAACATTGCCCAATCGGGCTTGAGTGCTCAAATTGCTAAGCTTGAGAGTGAGTTGGGATTCAGATTATTTGAACGTACCAGTCATCGTGTTTCATTGACTGAGGCAGGTCAGGCTTTCATAGACCAAGCTCGCACGCTTCTAGGGAGCATGAACAATACGATCCTGGAATGCCGTGCCCTAGCTGAAAACAGTCGTGGTGTTCTAAAGTTAGGCTTTTTTGGTGATGCTGCGGGTGAACTCACCCACCTTATTTTTACACTCTTTCAGCAGAGCAATCCTGGTATCCGGTTGGTGTTTACTGAGCTGTCCATGACAAATCAGGTGCAAGCGCTCATCTCTGGCAAAGTAGATGCTGCGCTCGTTAGGCTACCTATTTGCGATCCGCGTCTTGAGCTCGATGTGATGTTTGATGAGCCGCGAGTCGCTGCCGTACCGGCCAATCATGAAATGGCACATGCCTCGATCCTTACTATTTCAGACTTGATCGAGCAACCATTCGCGGTAGCTGGTGAGGGAGCTCCCACCGAATGGGCTGCTTACTGGAGTTTGGGGTCGGAGCGGCATGAAGCCTGCCGGATTGGAGCTTATGTCCAATCGATTCCTGAGAGCTTGGCTGCTGTGGCCTATGGTGGGGCGTTTGATACGTTCCCTCTGACAGCCACACGCTTATTCAGCCACCCAGGCGTGCGTTACGTACCTCTGGCTGACGCTCCACGTAGCTCATTGGCTTTGGCAACACTTGCTGGTAACAGGTCGCCATCAGTTAGATCGCTTCGTCGCTGTGTTGCAGAGACTCTTGAAAGCTCTCTGTCCTGCATTCCTGAGGCTCGTCGCAGCGATGTGGCGTAATTGCTCCGAGCCCCAAGAGTGTATGCACCTACCCTCCAATCAGTTCGTAAACTGATGGAGCTTACTCAGAAGGGATAGTGGCGTGGTTCCCGCTGAACAGATACCCATTGAGTAGTTGTGAACTCATCAATTGCCCAGTCGCCATTGAATCTGCCTAGGCCTGAGTTCTTCTCCCCACCAAATGGGACGTTAGGTGCATCTGCAACCGGCATGTCGTTCACATGAGCCATACCGGAATAGATCCGTCGAGCAAATTGCACCCCGCGTTCGATGTCTCCCGAAAAGACCGCAGCTGAGAGTCCAAAACGTGTAGCGTTCGCCAGCTCCAGTGCATGATCGGCATCCCGCGCACGCATTATCCCGGCGATAGGCCCGAAAATTTCTTCGTAGGCTAACTCCATGTCGGACGTCACTTCAGTGAAAACGTGCGGTGCAAATACGAGCCCTGCGGATTCGCCAGCGTACGCTAAGGTTGCGCCATCGGCTTTTGCTTGGTCGACCTTGTGAGCTAACCCGGCGAACTGTTTGCGGTTGATTACGGGCCCAACCGAGGTCGCCGGGTTCTTAGGATCACCGATGACCAGGTTACTAACGCGCTGAATGAACAGGGAAACAAATGAGTCGTAAATCGGCTCTTCCACAATGATTCTGTTGATAGCCATACAAATTTGGCCCTGATGCAGGAATTTGCCTACAACAGCCGCGTGAACAGCTTGCTTGAGATCCGCATCAGCTAGCACTACGAAAGGGTTGTTGCCGCCTAACTCCAACGCCACATGTTTCAAATAGTCGCCGCTACCAGCTTGGCGGGCGATGTTTTGCCCAATGGGGGTTGATCCTGTGAAGGAAATAAAGCTTGGTGCAGGATGGAGAACGAAGTCATCGCCGATCTCTGATCCCGCTCCTACCACCACGCTGAGAACTCCTTCTGGGAGCCCTGCTTCTTCGAAGATGCGCGCAAGCAGTAGGCCTCCGGTGACGGGAGTGTCACTGGCCGGTTTCACAACTACAGCGTTGCCGAGAGCCAATGCTGGTGCCAGAGATCGCTGGGTAAGATGGAAAGGGAAGTTCCAAGGACTGATTACCCCAACGACGCCAAGTGGGCGCCGATAAACGCGGCTTTCTTTATTGGGGACATCGGATTCCACGATGCGGCCATGAACCCTGCTTGGAAATGAAGCAGCCTCTAAAGTGATAGCTTTAGCTGATGCCCATTCGATCTCAGCTTTTATCCGCGTGCTCCCTGATTCAGAGATGATCCATTCAACCAATTCGTCATGGCGCTCATCAAAAATCTGAGCAGCTCGTAGAAGCACTGCCGCTCGTGTAGACGGGCCCTTTGCCGCCCAACCGGGTTGTGCCGCTGTGGCTTTAGCATAGGCTTCATTCAAGTCGTCCTTGTTAGCCAAGGCAATCTCAAGCAGCGTTTGCTGGGTAAACGGGTCGCTAACAGTCATGGAACGGCCCGTCCGGCCTTCGCGCCAAACTCCTCCGATCAACTGCAGATTTAGGTCGCTGTAAGGATGATTATTGTTCACGTTATTCTCCGAATTTGATGACGACCGTAGCTTTGGATTCTGGGTCGATTGCCTTACTAGGGTGGCCCCACAACTAGAGCACCACCCGTTGATATTTTTTCAATGTTGCTAGTGGGGAGGTAGTCGCTTCAGGAAATCGCCGGTGTTACAGGGAAATCCCGTTTGGCTCGGAGTCCATTAATAACCCCTAGTAAAGCTGCTACGACAACCAGCCAGGGCAGAAGCGTTGCGATACCTTCCTTAGCACCGGTCAGTTCGTCGAAATTCGCTACGGCAAGAACAACGGCAGATGCCAGTCCACACCCCCCCAGAGTTGGAGCGATTACACCCTGCCATTTACTGCACTTTTGAGTCTTGAAAGTAAATCCAACGACAGCTGCAGCACCTAGCGTCTGTAGGGCCAGGACTGCGAGGGTGCCAAGCCCAACCATCCACAGATAGAGATGCTGTATCGGGTCTGCATTGGTGACCATGAAGACCCCGACCGCGATGACGGTCGTGACCGAAAGCACAACGCTTGCAACATGTGGGCTAGCGTGTTTCGGATGTACTTGGCTGAGCTTTCGCGGTAGGAAGCTGCTGCGAGCCAGTGCGAAAAGATAACGGCTCAGGGCATTGTGGAAAGAAAGTAAAACCGCGAATACGCTTGTGACTACCAAGATTTTCATGATTTCTGTGGAAAGGGCGCCGACATACTGCGTATTCGCACTGAATACGAAGTTGATCATGTCAGCGCCGGCGACACTCTGAACATCGCTATTCGCATATGCCAGGCCGAGGCACCACGTCGTAAGCGTGTAAAAAATACCAATGATGGCAATGGCTACGTATGTAGCAAGGGGAACGGTGCGACTTGGGTTCTTCGCTTCTTCCCCATAAATGGTTGTGGACTCAAACCCAACAAAGCAACAAAACGCGAACATCAATGCCACCCCGAGACCAGGTGTGAATATCTGAGAGGGCATGAAGCCATTCCATGAGAAATTCTTTGCATCCGTTTGGGCGATGACCGCAATGTCAAAGACAAGGAGGATTAGGATCTCGAAAATCATCAGCACGCCTAACACCTTGGCTGACACTTTTACGTCCATATATCCGAAGATCCCTACCAGTCCGATGATGAGAAGAGCTACCACGCGCCAGTCGACATGCAGTCCCGCCATAGACTGTGCAAGGTCTGCCCCGAAGGCAGCGAATTGACCGTAGATGCCGGTCAACATAGCGATATAGGCAAGTATCGCGATTCCGCCAGCCGCATTGCCTGCTGCTCGGCCTAATCCGTGGGTAACAAGTTCCGCGAAACCACCAGCGCTGATCACATGGCGACTCATCGCTGCAAATCCAATTGCGAAAAGGAGCAGGACAAGCGATGCGATCAGATAGATGCCCGGGGCACCTGCACCTCCCATAGCGAAAACTACAGGGCCGGCGCCAAGGGTAGCGCCGAGCGGGGCCGCAGCTGCAATTACGAAAAAGACGATGTCGGAGACACCTAACGATTTGGGCTTAAGCCCTGGTTGTGACGGCTCACTTTTCATACAGGCCTCCCCTACATCAAGACGGGATTTGAATTGTTATTGGTAGCCTGATTTTTCGCTCAGTGAATCGGGCTGGCAATCCGCAAACGCTGATCGTTCGATCTTAGTCGGTGATTGAACTGACGCTTGGTCGTAATCAAGTGTAGGTATGCATTGACCTTGGTTGCTCGGTTGGGCGATTGCATCATCGCGCTTTGATCTTAAGTTGAGATCATTCGATCAGCAAAACACCATTGCCAAATACACCTCAAGGCTTAAAAAATCAGTCCGCCTGACGCCAAATTTTTTTTGGGGTGGTTGGGTTTGATTTTTGCGCACATGAAATCATTAGACCTTGCTGGAGAATGTCGGTTTTCGTTGTAACTAAATTCTGCCAAATTAATTCCTGATAAATATAATAAATAGAAGGGCGCATTATGCCGTTTAATTCTGAAAGTAAAAAATCTGGTTGTGCTTCGGTGGCATTGGCGATAGGCGCTTTAGCCTTGCCCATAGAGTCCCGAGCTTATGAATTATATAGTCAGGACGGTAATGTACTTAACTCCAAAGTCGAGGCGGTCTTCGCTGTGATGCACAGTGACGAAAATTACGCCACAACTGGTACGAAAGATTCAGGTTCTTCAAACTGGCGAGAGGGCTTCATCAAATATGGGTTGAATGGAAGCAGCAAATTTCAAAACCAATCGAGTCTATACGGTGCCTTTAGCCTCCTGAGTTCAGGGACGTGGGGTGATGGCGATGCAGCGGGCTTTACAAAAGGCTCCGAGCGGCGGACTGCAGTTGAAGATGCCTATCTTGGCTGGCGTTCTGGAAGCCTTTTTTCTAGTCTTGGCGAAAACGGTATTGAAATTTCAGCCGGTCGCCAAGAGGTAATCGTTGGGGATGGTTTTTTAATTAAAGGTGATGCGCTTAGTCTAGGCGATGTCGATCTTGGTAATAACTTTGATCGGGGCGGCGCTTATTATTTAGCTCCTCGCAAAGCATT
Organism: Pseudomonas sp. P108; assembly: GCF_032613195.1. Taxonomy (NCBI): domain Bacteria; kingdom Pseudomonadati; phylum Pseudomonadota; class Gammaproteobacteria; order Pseudomonadales; family Pseudomonadaceae; genus Pseudomonas; species Pseudomonas sp. P108. The sequence goes on from NZ_CP126691.1 coordinate 3,375,319, forward strand.
TGATGGAACTGCCGTGCTCCGTATTGGTGGAGAAAAAGGGTGGAGGGGTGACCTGATGTGGCTGGGCTCAGATAATCGAGCTCAAGCCGAAACAAAGTTAGCTGTCGCTACTTTAGAGAATGTGGCCGATGAGGGGACTTTAGGCCTCACATATATTAAAGGCCTGGATGTAAATGAACGTTTTGCTACTCCATTCCAATCAGAGCGTGACGGTATGCAAACCGTTAGCCTACGAGGAGCAGGTTCTTTAGGAATCGAGAATTTGAATCTAGCTGTCGAGTACGCGACCCAAGACAGAGACAGTGGTCGAGAAAATGCTTGGTATATGGAGGGCAGTTGGACTTTTGCATCTGTTCCATGGTCGCCCAAAGCCACATATCGTTATAGTCGCTTTTCTGAATCTTTTGACCCGCTGTTTTATGGCAATAGTCGAGGATATGGCACTTGGTTTCAGGGCGAAGTGGCATCTAATTATGCAGGCCCTTTCAATAGTAATATCCGTGTTCACCACGTCGGATTGAAGGTCACTCCACGCGAAAATCTCACAATAGGAGCGCTTTACTTCGACTTTGATCCAATTGATCGCAGCCTAGCTAACCTCGGTGGAAGAGAATTCGATATATATGCTGAGGTGGCGGTTTCGGATCATGTCTTCATCAGTCCTGTATTGGGGTTGTATAAGCCAGATAAAGCTGCGAGCCAGGGAGGTTCGCAGTTAGGTAGTCAAAATACTAATACTTACGTACAGCTCATCGTAGGAACTTCCTTCTAGATTGTCTCGTTCAAACGCGTCTAGCTTGATGAGTTGCTTTGTGTGAGTTCGGCATAAAGCATTCTACAGAATTGAAATAAGAAGAATCGCCATGGTGGCATTCACCCGCTTAGGACAAAAAATGAGAACAAAAGTTGCAATTATCGGTGCTGGCCCTTCTGGTCTCTTGCTTGGTCAACTGCTCCTAAAGGCTGGCATTGATAATGTCATTATCGAACGGCAGAATCCTGACTATGTCCTGGGGCGTATCCGTGCGGGCGTGCTTGAGCAAGGGACTGTCGATTTGCTGCGACAAGCGGGTGTTGCCGAACGAATGGATCGCGAAGGTCTCGTTCATGACGGATTTGAATTAGCGTTCGATGGGCGTAGTGAGCATATAGACCTTAAAGGTTTGACCAATGGTAAAACTGTAATGGTTTATGGTCAGACCGAAGTTACTAGGGATCTAATGGAGGCTAGAAGCTCCAGCGCAGGCATTACTTACTACAACGCCACGAACGTACAGCCGAAAGATATAAAATCCACGGCGCCTTACATCACCTTCGATCATGATGGATCGACTGTTCGCTTGGACTGTGACTACATCGCAGGCTGCGATGGATTCCATGGTGTGTCGCGAAAGACTATCCCGGATGGGGTTCTTAAGGAGTTTGAGCGTGTCTATCCATTCGGCTGGTTAGGGGTGTTAGCGGATACACCTCCCGTGAGTGCTGAACTCATCTATGCCAGCCATGAACGCGGTTTCGCTTTATGCAGTATGCGGTCACCTACGCGCACCCGCTATTACATTCAGGTACCTAGCGATGAAAAAGTCGAAGCTTGGTCTGACGATCGTTTCTGGCAGGAGTTGAAAAAACGGCTCCCTGCAGAAACCGCTGACAGGCTCATAACTGGCCCGTCCATTGAAAAGAGTATCGCTCCACTTCGCAGTTTTGTCGTTGAGCCTATGCAGTACGGAGCCCTTTTTCTGCTGGGTGATGCGGCGCATATTGTGCCTCCAACCGGTGCAAAAGGCCTTAACCTTGCGGCCAGCGATGTGAGCACACTTAGCCGCATTCTTGTGAAGGTTTATCAAGAAGGCCGTACAGATCTTCTCGAACGCTATTCTGAAGTTTGTTTGCGTCGAATCTGGAAGGCTGTGCGTTTCTCATGGTGGATGACTTCAATACTGCATCGCTTCCCAGGTAATGATGATTTTGGACAGCGAATTAAGCAGGCCGAGCTCGACTATTTTGTGCGCTCTGAAGCGGGGCGTCGGACTATCGCAGAAAACTACGTGGGACTCCCTTACGAGGCGATTGAGTAAGTAAAGAAAGTCTGAGGTATCTCAAGCTACTCGCGTCATTTGTTGGGATAAGATGGGCGATCGCGAACTACCCTGGTGGGCTTGGAGTGTGTAAGGCATCAAAGTGAGTTGAGAATCGGTTCTCATTGCTTTTGACCAGATTCGCTGCGCTCACGTTTTGGCAGTAACGCCATCGCGACACCCCCCAGTACGATGCCTGAGATCAACAATAGGTGCAGCGATATAGGCTCATTCAAAACCAGTATACCTCCAAGCGAAGCGATTATCGGAACGCTTAGCTGGAGAGTGGCGGCCTGTTGAGAGCTAATGTGCTTGATTGTGCTGTACCAGAGCGCATAACCGCAGCCTGATGCCAAGACACCTGAAGCAAGCGCATACATCACTCCAGGAGCGCTGATCTGAAGAGCGTTTCCGTACAACATGGCTGTACCAAGTATGAGCATGAATGGAAGACACCTCACAAAGTTGCCGGTGGTCTGGGCAAGTGGATTCGCAGCGCCCTTTCCGAGCAGCGAATAGGCACCCCATGCCACACCGGAAATTGTCATTAGCAGCGCACCATCCCAAGGAGGGGAGCTGGTGCCAGGTAGCAACAACATGAACAAGCCGGAAGAAGCAATCAGCATGCCGATCACCACCCTCTTATGAAAACGTTCTCCTTGAACCCACGAGAAAATAAACATTGTTACCTGCACTGCACCGAACAAAATCAGAGCGCCCATGCCCGCACCTAGCTGAACGTAAGCGATTGAGAAGAGATAGGCATATACGAAAAGGGAAAGGCCTCCCTTCCAACTGCCACCGACAGTTAATCTGGAATTGCGAATCTTGGTTAGCATCAGCAAAAAAAGCCCACCGCTGAGCAATCGAATCATCGTAAATGACTCAGGGTCAATCTGCCCCTCCATCAACGCTTGTCTGCAGAATACTGAGTTTGCCGCGAATGCCACTAAGCACAATATCACTTGAATCACCAAGCGAGGATGACTTACACGGTCTTCTATTTTTTTCCTAGTTACTTTCATTGCGTCAGACCTGCACGACGGTAAATCGGAAATGACTTTGAATGCCATTAGATAGGGGGGTGAGCGCTGCGCAGTGTTAGAACTCGTTGCTTGCTCCATACGCGTCTGGGCCCATTCCAAAACCGATAGGGAGAGGATTCGTTTACTTTCACGCAATACTGTATGGAAACGACAAGGGGCCCTAGGGCCCCAAGACTTACAGTCGCTTAGTCAGGCCGATAGATACTCGTCCACAGACTGAACAGTGGCGTAGCCGAACTCGAACGCGGCCATTATTGCCGCATGCGCCTGAGTGGCAGGTACGGAAACACCACGAAAGGTGAGATCCAATGTGGCGCACGCATCATGCAACACAGTCACCGGATAACCCATGTCCGCTGCTGCACGTACCACGGCGTCAATGCACATGTGGCTCATTGCACCTATGACCACGATTTCGTTGACATCAGCGGCTTCTAATTGCTGCTTCAGATTCGTTTCCCTGAATGCGTTGATATGTTTTTTTATGATTACGGGTTCATTACCTTGCGGAACTACGTCTGGTTGAGTTTCCGCACCAGTCGATCCCTTTGCGAAGATCGGAGCATCTTCAGCGGACTCATGCCGAATGTGAAAAACAGGAACACCCGTATCGCGCGCGTGGCTGATGACCCGGATAGCATTCTCTACAGCTGCGTCGATGCCGGTTAAAGGCAACTTTCCGGTTGGTAGATATTCGTTTTGTAGGTCAACTACTACAAGACCTCGTTTCATGAGGGTCTCCCGTCGATTATCCAATGATCTGAATATTGAGCTGGGATCGCGCTTAAAGAGCTTTAATCCCGACCCAAGAAGGTTTAAGTCAAAATTCCAGTGAAGCGCCGTCCTCTGGAATATCTACGCGATTTTCGATTCCTTGCTCCTTGACGTAGGTTCGTAGTGCTTCACGTGTCAGCGAGGTATGGTTGATTGCATTCATATGCACGGCGACTATCTTCGCCGTTGCCGCCGCCTGGGACGCATGCAGGACGTCGTCTTCACCCATGATGATCGCACTATCGAATCCATTCACCTTTGCTTTACCTGTATTGAGCACGATGACTTCTGGATGGTATTTCTGAATGGTCTGATCAACCTCCTTACGCCAAATGGTGTCACCGGCAAGGTAGACGGTCTTGTAGCCAGGGGCTTGAAAAACAACGCCCATGGCCTCACCCAAAAGCTTTGCGAGTGGGGGCACAGCATACATTTCGTCTGTACCGTGCTGTCCGCCTGCCTTGGTGAGTTTCACTCCACCGAATTCAGTTTCATCCTTCAGTACCTTCACATTTGTGAAGCCTTGGGAACGAACCAGCTTGGCATCGTCTTCGTGTTGCGTGAACAGCGGGATTTCTTTAGGCAGCGCTTTCTGCGCAGCTTCATCCCAATGATCGAGATGGGTATGGGTGAGGATGACCGCATCTACACCAGCGATAACTTCGGCTGGCGATTCGGTGAGATCGACCATTGGATTACGGAGATTGCTACGGTAGGTATTTTCAAATCCTGGGTAGGCTCCTTTTTTTGCAAGCATCGGATCGACTAGAAACGTAGTGTCCCCATAAGTGATTTTGACCGTTGCGTTACGAATTTGCTGCAAGTCCACTTTGTGGGCGGTGATTGGTGCTGACGAGACATCAGTATTGGCAAACGCCCATGTGCTGGCGGTAGCGCAAGCGAGGCTGAGGACGAGACGAAGTTTTCTTAAAGTCATTGGATTGATCCTATTAATGCATCGAGAGATTCATTCTTGCCGACTGCGTAGCACCACAACAGTGGCCTGAATGACATATTTCGATATAATTGGGCCAGCCGATCATTGTAGATGTGAGATACGGCGAATGAAGCCCTTGCTGCTCGAATGCGCGCTTATTTAGGCGATCAACCTGAGGCATATTTTATGCAATCCATACGCGTTGCCGTTCTGGCTTTTGAAGGCGTCAGTCTGTTTCATCTTTCCGTTCCTGGAATGGTGCTGGGGACTGCTCAATCCGCACCTGGCGAGCCTCAGTACGTAGTGAGTTATTTTGCAGAGAGCACGGGAATGGTGACTAGCGACCAAGGCATTGACCTCGCTGTCACTCATGGATTGGAACTGATGGAGGAATCTGACGTAATCGTCGTTCCCGCGTGGGGCGATCAATTAAAACCTGCATCCGCGCAACTGGTGACGGCGCTCCAGCGCGCCAATTCCCGAGGCAAGCTGATAGTCGGGTTATGTTTGGGCTCGTTCGTCCTTGGAGATGCTGGGTTGCTTGATGGCAAGGAAGCAACCACCCACTGGGCCGCCCGAGAAGAGTTTGCGCGACGGTTCCCTGAAGTGCGCTTTAGACCCGAGGTTCTATATGTCTGTGCCGGTAACATCATCACCTCGGCGGGTACTGTGGCGGCAATTGATTGTTGCCTTCATTTGGTACGCCAGCGTCTTGGCGCTGATGTTGCGAACCGCACCGCGAAAATGCTTGTAACGCCACCACACAGGCAAGGTGGGCAAGCCCAATATGTTGAACATCCTGTACCGCAGCTATCTAGCGAAACTTATCTGTCTGATGTAATGGCATGGGCTCGAGTAAACCTGACCAACGATCTGTCGCTGGATGTGCTTGCGGACATGGCGAAAATGAGCAGGCGCACATTTACGCGGCGATTCAAAGAGGCGACAGGGAGTACCGTTTCGAAATGGCTAAATGCGCAACGCGTTGCTAGAGCTCAAGAACTATTGGAAACAACTGACCTGCCAATCGAATGTGTTGCCGGGGAGGCGGGGTTCGGAACGCCTTTATCGCTGAGGCAACAATTCGGCGTTTACCTAGGCACGTCGCCTTCTGAATATCGACGTAATTTTTTTCGCGAAGTGAATCCAAGCCATAAGGCAGGCGTCAGCGAGACTAAAAGCCGAGCTTTCGACTAAATCTCCTGCCGAGGCTTAATGCTCTTGGCGTTCATGCAGCCGCACTCCTGACAAGATCCAGCAGCGCTTGCAATGGATGTAAAACGGTTACTCCGTCCTGTCGTTTCACTTGGCTTCGACATGAATATCCGTCTGCGAGTAATCGGCCAGAAGTATTATATTTTTTAACAAGAGGCGCCCAGGATTGCTTGTAGATCACTATAGAAGTGCCTGCGTTCTTCGTCTCATGCCCATATGTGCCGGACATGCCGCAGCATCCGCTGGCTTGAACGCTCATTTTCAGCCCCATCCGCTCATAGACTTGTTGCCAAAGGCCGATGCTGTTTGGCTCATTTGTCTTTTCAGTGCAGTGGGGAAGAAAGTGGTAGGGATCGGCATTTTTTACAATCTGCGACTGTGGAAGCGTATTGGCCAGCCACTCCTGCGGCAGTAGTACGGTAGGAGCCTGGTGGCTGCCAAGTGTCTTCGCATACTCCTGGCGATACACCAATGTCATCGCGGGATCGAGGCCCACCAGCGGTATTTCGTACTCCTGAAGCTGGTGCAGCGCTTCACCGTTGAAACGTGCGGCCTTTTCAAAAGCTTTGATGAAGCCTTGTACCTGAAGCGGTTTACCATTGGGTGCAAAGGGTGCGATGTAAACCTGATAGCCAAGCCTCGAGATCAGTTCGATCCAGTCGGCTAGTACGGGAGTTTCGAAGTATCGGGTAAAAGCATTCTGGACGATGATCACGCTGCGATCACGCTGCTGTTTACCCAATGTCGACAGCAACTCAGGCGTTGCAGTCTGAACACTCCACCGGCGGCATGCAGCGTCGAAGTCAGTGATGCTGAGCAATGGGCTATCGACCATCCCGGCCACATGCTCAAGCACATAGCGTACGGGGCGGGCGCCCATGACAAAGTTGTATAGACGCGGTGAGCGTGCGATGTAGGGAATCGTATATTCGAGCGACCCTATCAGGTAGTCCTTCAGCGGGCGCAGATAGCGGCTGTGATACAGCTCCAGAAACCGGGAGCGGAACTCGGGTACGTTGACCTTGACCGGGCACTGCCCCGCGCAGGATTTACACGCCAGGCAGCCTGCCATCGCCTCGTAGACTTCGTGGGAAAAGTCTTGCTGCCCCATTCTTTGCCCAATCGTATTCACGGCTCGTTTTGCGATGCTGGTGACATTGCTGGTGGATTGAGCGTGATCACTCGCCGCCACTACATCAACGCCTTGCTGGCCCTGAAGTCTGAGCCATTCGCGAATCAGTGAGGCACGTCCCTTCGGTGAGTGAACGCGGTCACGGGTGCCTTTCCATGAGGGGCACATGGCGTCGTCAGGGTCGAAGTTGTAGCACGCGCCGTTCCCATTGCAATGAAGTGCGGTGTCGTAGCTTCGCCAAACTCGCTCATCAATCGTGCGGTCGAGCTCACCCCGCAACGTTACCTCGTCAACCCGCGTAAGTCGGGTATCTGACAGCGTTTTAGGCGTTGCGATTTTACCGGGGTTGAGTTGATTCCAAGGATCAAACGCCGCTTTCAATTCCTGCAGGGCCGGATAAAGCTCGCCGAAGTAGTCGGGCACGTATTGGGATCGCAATCCCTTCCCGTGCTCGCCCCACAGCAAGCCGCCGTGTTTTTGGGTTAAGGCTGCGACGGCGTCGGAAATGGGACGGATCAGGCCTGCCTGAACAGGGTCTTTCATGTCGAGAATCGGGCGCACATGCAGTACGCCAGCGTCGACATGGCCAAACATCCCGTATTGCAAATTGTAGCTGTCCAGCAGTGCCCGGAACTCCTGGATGAAATGAGCGAGATTCTCAGGAGGGACGGCAGTGTCTTCTACAAAAGGCTGGGGTCTGGCTTCACCCTTGACGTTACCCAGCAATCCAACAGCCCGCTTGCGCATCGCGTAGACGCGCTTCAGTGCATCGGCGCCAATGGCCAGCGTATGACCCAGGCGCACCACGGAGGTATCGCGCTGCAGATGCAAAACAAAGTCATGAACGCTCTGCTGAACAGCGGCTTCATCGTCGCCACTGAACTCGATGAGATTGATGCCCAAGGTAGGTGTGCGTGGATCTTCAGGGAAGTAGTCGGCAACGCCATGCCAGACAATGTCCTTCATCGCCAGCATCAGAACTTTTGAGTCCACTGTCTCAATCGACAAAGGCTCGAGAAGCATCAATGCCTTTGCATCACGCAAAGCGTCCATGAAGCCTGCATAGCGGACGTTGACCAAGATCGAATACTTCGGGATCGGCAAGACGTTGAGTTTGGCTTCAACAATGAAACCCAGAGACCCTTCGGAGCCGCACAGCACACTGTTGAGGTTGAACCGGTCACCCTGCTCGCGAAGATGTGCCAGGTCGTAGCCGGTAAGGCAACGATTCAATTTCGGAAAGGTTCGTTCGATCAGATCGGCCTGATTATCCGCAATGCCGACAGCGCATCGATAAACTTCACCGATCCGATCCTGACGCGCAGTTTCTCGCATCAGAGCGCTTTTACCCACCACGCCGCTAAGGAGTAAATCACCGCCAAGCAATACCGTAGAAAGCTCCAGCACGTGATCACGGGTTTTGCCGTAGGTGCAACTTCCTTGGCCGCTGGCATCGGTGTTAATCATGCCGCCAATCGTTGCGCGGTTGGAGGTGGACAGTTCCGGCGCGAAAAACAGTCCGTAAGGTTTCAGCGCGGCATTCAACTGATCCTTGACCACGCCACTCTGAACGCGCACCCAGCGCTCTTCAGCATTGATTTCAAGAATGCTGTTCATGTGACGTGACAGGTCGACGACGATCCCATCGGTCAACGACTGACCATTGGTTCCCGTTCCGCCACCTCGTGGTGTCAGGACGACGGCTCTATGGTCGGAATCAGCTGCCAGCGTCGCAAGAATCTGAACGTCTTGAGCATCCAGTGGGAACACAGCTGCTTGAGGTAAACGCTGATAAATCGAGTTGTCTGTTGCAAGCACCATCCGCTGGCCATAGCTGTGAGCGATTTCTCCCCGGAAGCCCGATTTAGCAAGCTGCTGCAGAAATTCGTCGTAGTTCACGCTTTGATTTTTGGACGGAAGCAACCGTGCGATCATGATAAAACTCCAACCGGCATGCGGCTACTTTGACCCGTCTTAAAGTGCACACACTCGTTACGGTCAGTGTGGATGGTCTAGTGTTATTCAGAGGGGGCTTGATAACACCTCCTCTGCAGTCGTCTACGATTCTCAGCGAATACTCGCGCGGACTTTCTCTCTAAAACTGTTCTCGATCCCGTCCTGGGCTTTGAGCTTCTCGGCGAGCGATGGAACCAAGTGGCGACTGATAACGACGATTCCGTCTCTGTCTCCCAAAATTGCGTCGCCCGGGTTGCAAACCACATTGCCGCAAGCGACAGGTGCACCGACCTGTCCGGGGCCGTACTTGGAGGGGCCGGCTGGATTCACGGCGCGCGCATAGGTCGGAAGCCCCATAGCAGTCAGCTCCTCCACATCTCGAACCGCGCCGTCGATGACCACAGCTGCGACCTTGCGAGCCAGACACACTTCACCCAGTAGATCACCAAAGACCGCACGGTTACTTTCACCGTTGCCGTTGATCACTAGAACATCACCTGGCTTTGCATCATCCAATGCCCTGTGGATGGCCAAGTTGTCACCCTCCCAAGTGAGGATAGGCAGCACCGTTCCGTAGAACGAAGCTTTACCTGCCACATGGTGGATAGCGGAGGCCATCATTCCTAGGCGCTGCAAGACATCGCCGATCAATGCGACTGGGTAATGCGATATCTTTTCAATTTGTTTAAGGGACGCGCGCTCCCAATCTTCGCTCACGGTGATGCTTTCATCAGATACATTGATAAACATGGTGACCTCGGCGTGAATCCGTTTAAAGCGCTATTAGTTGAACGTCTTGGATGCAGGTTTGTTGACTGGGTGCAGTGGGGCTTCGCCGCGCAAAACTGCGGAGATCGCCTCTACCGCGCTCATACCAACGCGCAGCAACGACTCATTGGTTTGACCGGCAACATGGGGCGTCACGAGCAGGTTAGGTAAGTCGGAAACAGGGAATGTGTTGCAACTGAAAGGTGTGATCATGTCGATGTTTTCTGCAGCCAGCACGTCGACACCTGCACCACCCAGCTTGCCGCTGCGAAGCGCATCAGCAACCGCAGCTTCATCGATCACTCCACCACGGCTGGTGTTAACCAGGATGGCCCCGGTTTTCATTTTCTCGATTTCGGCACCGCCAATGAGGTTCTCAGTGCCTGCCTGCAGTGGAACGTGGAGGCTCACCACGTCTGCTTGAGCCAGCAAGGTATCGAGATCGACCAAGCGTTTATCGAAGCTCGAATCATAAGCAGGGTCAGTCGCCAGAACCTTCATTCCGAAAGCTTCAGCAACAGGCGCAACATGTCGACCAATGTCGCCAAATCCAATCAAGCCCAAAGTGCGACCCTCGAGCTCGATACCTGTAAGGGACAGTCGATCTGCCGCCCAAATATTGTCGCGTGTCTGATCTGTGGCCAGTTGAATCTTGCGACTAATACCCAGCAGCAGAGCAAATACGTGCTCCACAACACTTCTTCTGTTTGCGCCAGGCGTGTTGGTGACCCAGACCCCCAGCTCAGCTGCTGCTTTGTAGTCGACATTGTCATAGCCCGCGCCGTGCCGGGCGACGATCCGAAGCTTCGGGGAGTCGGCAATCATCTCCGCAGAGATGTGGCCACCGCGCAGAAATACGGCATCTACCTGTTGTTGGATGTCGGCATAGGAAACTGCATTCGGGCCGTAGCCGAGTCGAACTTCACCCAGAGGTGAAAGGGCTTCCAGTACGTCTGGATGGATCGGGCTTGTCACATAAATCAAAGGCATGATCATCACCTTAGGAGAATTGATGGGTGTTGGCGTCATCGCCCGCCGCCGGTGCATTTTTACGAACGGTCGAGATAACGATCAGCCCCAAGAGACCTGAAGCGCACAAAATGAATGCGGGCGTGGATTGATTACCGGTTGCGCCAATCAGCCAGGTGGCTAGGAACGGGCCCGAACCCCCGCCAATGACAGCGCCTACGCTGTGGCCAAATGCGACGCCGGTGTGGCGAATATGCATCGGGAAAAATTCCGGCATCACCGAATAGGTACCCGCCTGGCAAAATGCGTACGGGATCATGCCGAGGGCGAGACCTGCCATTGCCAGGTTTACCGAGCCTTGTTGCATCAGCATGAAGGACGGTATCGACAATACGGCGTAGGCCAGGTAGGAGTAACGCAGGATGGACTTACCGCCGCGATAAGAGCCGAGTTGGCCGGCGAGAGGAATCAGGAACGCGGCAAGAATCACGGCAATTAGAACGATGGTGGATGCTTCACCTTTCGAGTACCCCAGGATGGAGCTGAAGTAGGCGGCGATGAATACGGTACCGATGTAGGTACCGATATTCTGAACCATCGCGATCATGATCACTTTGATTAGTGGCTTGCGAAAGTCGCGGATCAGCTCAGCGAAAGGCTGGCCTTTCTTGACTTCAGCATCGTTTTTCTTGGACGCGAACTCAGGGCTGTCTTCAATGCTGAGTCGCATGTAAAGGCCGATGATTCCCAGCGGCAGAGCCAGCAGGAACGGAATACGCCAGCCCCACGAAAGCATCTCCGGATCTGTGAGTGTCGCCGCAGCCAGACCTGCAATTGCAGCTGCCAGGCCTTTACCGAACTGAGCAATCGAGGGCAGGAAGGAAATGTACAAGGCGCGACGTTTGGGCGGAGCCCACTCGCGGATGTAGCTTGCAGCGCCACCGATTTCGCCACCAGCGGAGAAGCCCTGCAACATGCGCAGCACGACCAGAAGACTCGGTGCCCAGACACCAATCTGCGCATAGCCGGGCAACAGGCCAATTAACGTGGCCGCAGCCCCCATCAAGGTGATGCTGGCGATAAGACTGAAGCGTCTGCCTACCTTGTCGCCGAGCCAGCCGAAGGCGATAGCGCCGAGCGGCCTCACCAAGAAAGCAGAGCCGAACACGAGGAAAGTGTTCAGCAGGCCGGTCGTTGCATCATCTGAAGGAAAGAAAACCATGGCGAGGGTTGCAGCGACATACCCGTAGACGCTGAAGTCGTAATACTCGACAAAGGTTCCAAATACAGCGGCCCTCGTGGCCTTCTTGGCTTTCCTCGTCTGCTCCGTTTCTTCAACGGTCTGAACGACAGGCTCGGCCATAACGTTATTGTTGTTCATGGGCACCTCGGGTTATAGGACGTAGGCTCAACTCAAAAAATGGGACAGCGTCCTGATTTTGTTTTTTCTAGATTCTAGAAGCGGGACACGCTTGTCAACAGGCAGGTGCGATTTGCGGTTGGGCAGCTTTTGCCCCCAGAATGGGGCTCCAAAACCTCGATTTCTCTAAAGATGGCTCAAGCAAAACGCTCTATTACCTCATCTACGCCGGCGCACCCTGCATCGAGCCATACCAGGCTGATAGATGTAGTGGACGCACTTGTCAGGAGAACGGGCGGAGAGCCTTGGGGGGTTCGAGAGCTTGCGGCAGAGCTTTCGGAGAGTCGGAGTACCGTTAATCGGATTTTAGTCTCCTTGGTTGAAGTGGGCCTTGCGAGTGAGCTTGGAGTTGGTAAGTACGGCATAGGGCCTCGGATCGACGTCCTTACCAAGACGCTCAGTGATTCAAGTGTGCTTCTTGGACGGAGCGGAGGATTGTTGAGTGAGCTGGCAGATTCATCACAAGGCACTGCGCTCGTCTCGATCTACTGCCCCTCTAGTAACGGCTATTTCGTAGCTGCATGCCGCGAGGCTAAAGTTACGCTTACGTTCAAGCCAGAATTGGGTGTTGTATTTCCGCTTACATTCGGAGATATCGGTCGGCAGTTTGCTGAATTTATCGAAAGCAACTCTCCAGATTCAAATGTGCTGAGCAATTCACGAGAGTCTGACCATAGTGCGTGTCACCACCTTGGATTGCTATCTGAGGCCGAATTTCCCAGCGCGTTGTCGATTGCTACAAAGAGTCTTGCGAATGGATTAGTCGTGTCCATCTCCGTCCATTCTGTCGGTAGCGCCGGGGCAAAAAAGAATTCGAATATTGATTCAGATGTGCAACGAGTGGCTGAAGAAATACATGCGACTGTAAATTCTCGAATTTTGGGCAGCCTTCAGCGAGCGCCTAGCTTATTGATTGAGGAGACTAAGTCCACCGTTACTCGTCTCGAAAGACTCTTGCTACTGGCATGCGCTTTTCCGGACGGTCTGAAAAAATCTGCGGGATTGCCTGAGCAACTATTGTGCAATGAGGCTACTGCCAAACGGCTGATACAGTCTGGAGTTCAAGCGGGGATTGTTACATTATCTGACTCCACTTTGTTCCCGGGTTCAAAGCTATATCGATGGGCCTCTAGGATCGGCAGCGACCTCCGCACATTTGCGGATCTCACTCGGTCAATTTTGTCAGATTTAGTCCAAGAAACTGGTGAGACAATCGCGTTCCTCGCCTACGACGACACATCTAAGAAAGCTGAGTTTCTTGATGTAATTCAAGGATGGCGCCCGATTCAATACAAGCTACAGGTAAATGTGGAAGTACCACTTTATGCCGGTGCAGCTGGTAAGGCGGTTTTGGCTTTTTGTGGAGAAGATTTAGCCGATTCGATTGAACTAATAAAAATCACTGAAGCAACTATTACTTCGCGTGAAGTTCTCAAGCAAGAGCTCAAGGTTATTCATGAAAGAGGCTGGGCCACTGGTGAGGGGGAGCGAGTGCTCGGAGCCTTCGGCTTGGCAGTACCATATTTTATCGATGGTAAAATTCGAGGGTCGGTTTCAGCCACTATTCCTCAATATCGCAAAAGTGAGCGTGACCTTCCTATGCTGACCTTATTGATGCGCGAGGCTACTAAAAAGATCGAGAGACTTCTTTCTTTAGGTCTCAACCTTGAGCGTTGATTAGTGCAGTGCTTGCGGGTCATAACTGGTCAAACTTTGGCAAGACCTACCAGGCGCCACGCGCTTTTATTAGCCGCAGTATAGCCCCGGGGCGAGTATCTTGTGCTTGCTGATCCTCCATCCGTAACCAACATGGTTCCCAACTTGCTGACTCCTTACGGAGCAATCTTGCTTCACGATTCTTTGCTGTAGACGGGCCGTCCTATGAACGAAGGATGAACGAAATATTTAAGGCTATAATATTTGCAGAAAGACTGGTAATTAGTAAAGCCACATGCGTAAGCAATTTCTTTTGGTTTGAGCGTATTTTCTTCCATGCTGAGCAAACACCTTGCTTTTTCTAGCCTTTGCTCGCGCAAAAAAACAATAGGGGTCATGTTCTTGAACTGCCTAAAGCCCATTTGTAGAGAGCGAACGCTAAGGCCCGCATGGGCAGCGACTTCGCACACGGTTAAATGAGGATCTACACTGGATGCCATGTATTCCGCGGCCCTGTTGATTGAATGAGGGGTAGGCGTTATGCTCTTTTTGGGGGCGAGAATATTCATTGTATAATTATGGTGAAAGTTTGAAAGACAGAAGCCTATTAAACTCTCTTTTAAACTGTCAGCTACTTTTCTGACAAAAATCGGCGACCTCTCAGCGAAATCCATAATGGTTTCCACAAGCTTTTGAATGGTGTTAATTTGCCAGCGTTCGCAGAGTTTCTTGTCAAAAAATATGCGCGTTCTAGGCGGGTAGCCTAAAATTAAGGTAAGTTGTTTAACTATATCTGCATTGGAAAGATATATCGTTGTATAGCTTATGTCTGCGGCATAATTTGCAAAAAATATTTCTCTCTGATCAGCTACAACAATGGCCCCTCGTTCAGCCCTGTGAGTGCCGTTATAGTTTCGCCATTGCATAAAGCCGGAATGTGGCATTGTAATTAAGAAGCCGTCCATCTCGTTAGATGTCCTATATCCCCATCCAGACGGGCTATAAGAAAGGCTTACGAATGACGTACCCAATACACAAAACCTTTTTTCGTAATCTAGCATTCCGCTCGAGCCTGGAACTATCGACATGAAGTTGTCGTAGCTTTTGAAGTGCTCAGACGCCTCATCTATGTCATAAAAGTGTAGTTTTTGTGCCCCGTAGATATCCATGGTTTCGATCGTGATTGTGGGCGATGTGAGGATTATAGCTGTCGCTTCGTCAAGCATTCAACTACCTATTATTGCGTTTTTATTGACAATCCAAAAAAAACGCAGAGTTAAAGAAAAGCGCATGTTTATTTAGGCACGTTGCTGGTATTCATGAGGCAAGATAATTAATCTACCTGCGCACTCAAGGTAGCAATTCTGTTTTTATCACTTTGGTGTAGTGATGTGCACCCGCAGAGCGCATTTGAGACTAACAAATAATTTTTTAAGCCTGCATGGAATTAACCACCCATCTCGCTACGATCTTTCAAGGTGTGACCATGTTCAACAAAGCCCTTAAATTAAAATTAGCCGATATGGAAGCTCAAAACAGCGAGCTCAACGAGTTATTTGCGGTACTCGATCGATCAGCAGCTATCATCGAATTCAACCTAGCTAAGAAGGTGGTGCGCGCAAATAATAATATTTCGCGATTGCTAGGGTATAGTGTTAATGAAGTTCTTAATAAAACGCATAAAGACTTTTGTTCAGAAAGCTTTACTCAAAGTGCGGAGTATTCTTCCTTTTGGCAAAAGCTATCATTAGGAGAATCTATTTCTGGAACGTTTCCGAGAATCGCAAAAGGCGGCGAGGTGATATGGCTTGAAGCCACCTATAGCCCACTGATAAGTGCATCTGGTAAAGTGGAAAAAATAATTAAGTTTGCTTTTGATGTAACGGATAAAGTCACTCGGGATGCAGAGTTGCGAGCAAAGCTGCACGCTATCGATAGGGCAATGGCAATTATTGAATTCGATGTGCTAGGAAATATAATATGTGCGAATCAAAATTTTCTAGATGTTCTGGGCTATCAGTTTTCTGCTTTGTACGGAAAGCATCATAGTTTGCTTTGTGAGCCAGAGTTGGTAAGCAGTCAAGGATACAATGATTTTTGGCGACGCCTGAACGCAGGCGAATTTTTTAGTGGTCAGTTCAAAAGAATAAGCAAGGACGGAAAAACGGTATGGTTAGAAGCAAGTTATAATCCTGTTTACGATAATGGAGGGCAATTAATAAAAATCATAAAGTTTGCAAGCGACATCACCGCTCGTATTGAGAAAATTGACAAAGATGCTCAAGGCGCATTACGTGCATATCACATCTCAGCTGAAACTGAACGAGTAGCCCAGCAAGGTGCGCAAGTGATTCATGAGACAGCAACAGAGATGCGCTCAATAGCGGAGAGCATTGGAGAGTCTGCCCGATTAATTGGACAGTTAGGAGACAGATCCGAGCAAATAACGGCGATCGTAAATACTATTCGTGGCATTGCTGAACAGACCAATTTACTTGCGCTGAATGCTGCAATCGAGGCAGCACGCGCGGGCGATCAAGGCCGAGGTTTTGCGGTAGTAGCGGATGAGGTTAGACAGCTTGCGGGACGAACGAGTCGCTCAACAGCAGAAATTGCGGAAATGATTGGAAAAATCCTAACAGAGACGCGCGATGCGGTTGCGAGTATGGGAAAGACGCGCGACGGCGCACAGCGCGGTGTGATGCTGGCTGATCAAGCGGGAGAGGTTATATCCCAAATCCAAACGGGAACAAGCGATGCGGTTGAGGCGGTGAGCATGTTTGCTTCTAAATGTGACTGAAAGCAATCTATTCATAGGTTGAGTTTAGTAGACCCTCTGATAGGGCGTCTCCGGGTGTCAAAAATGCTAGCAGGAATTTCTGCGCTTCAGTTGCGAAAGGCTCTTGAGTTGGCTTTTCGACCACTTTCGTGCGATTGTACATTGAGCGCAGATGGCACCCTTACTATCAAACTTTACGAACCTTGTTCTGGCCGTGTGGATCTTCTTGTTACCGCTGTCCGTGGTGATATCCTTGCGTCCAGTTCCGCACTTTCGACGCTGATCGAAGAGCTGAGCTTTGAGATCGCCACTTGCCGACGTTCGTTTCTCTCAAATCGGTAGGAGATAAGTCTTTTTCCATACCCCAACATTTTTTCCGCTCGTGTGCCTTCATTCTGCTCACGGTAAAATATTCATGCCGACTCTTACCCGGAGCAACCGAAATTGTTTGCTAAAAGGCGATAAAGTCGGGTGGGAGACATCCCGTGCTATACTTATGCATGCCCACCGTGTGTTTGGCACCCATTACTTTCGGGGGAAGGGATTAGATGAGAGTGACCTCTTTTGGTAAACTCTAACTTGCATTAATGGACTGGTTGAATGCCTCACATATGTTTTTCCAGACTCGAAGGGTCGGGCACGCCAAGCAAGTCCACATCACGTTTTATTTCTGTGCAAAGATCGGATTGCCGCGATGCGCAGCTTCGATCCGATAGCGTTTTTTTGAAACGTACCCAGACGAATACTGCTTTAGCGTCGTGACTCATCACTTTGATGGGCAGCTTTCATCGCTTGCCATCCATGGGTAATCCCACCACCCGCTCGAAGCGCTGTCGCTACCATGATCGCCTCGGCTACATCTTGCTTCGACCCCCCCGCGCTGATGGCTCGCTTCGCATGGTCGGTAATGCAATAAGAACACTGTGTAGTCACTGCTACGCCAACAGCGATTAATTCCCGCGTGGCTAAATTCAGGCTACCGACATCCTTGTTGAATACAGCTTTGTCAAAGTTGAAAAATGCCGCGACCATTTCGGGGGCAGCCTCTTGGAGATCTCGCATGAAGTTAGCATCAGCCTGATGGTTGTGCATTTTTGTATACCTTTAAATTCATTATTGGAGCGTGGAATTTGATCCTTGGTGCTGCTTGATTGAGTTCACGCTCATGCGGTGGCCAGACTCAAATACTTTAAGCCCACGCTGTGTCAGCTTCCTACCGACCTGCGATGGCGGCTCGTATGCAGCGAGAAAGGCGAGACGCTCAGCCGCACGTTGTGTAAGCCAGTTGGCTGACAATCGCTTTTTCCGCATTTTTTCCAAGTCGGAATTGAGTGTTCTGATAATCCGTTGCTGCTGCCATATGGCTTTGGGCGGCCCTAGCAGATCAAAAGCTGCGTAAAGCATTCCTAGGCCCGCTGCGATCCCCAGTCCAGTGAACAGGCATTGATGGATTGCAAAGGTCATGTAGTTGCTTGGCTGAACAAGCACCGCCAGGGTCAGACAGAAACCTAGACCGTAAGGGGTGAGTAACGGTGAAGTCATGCTCATCAGCCCCAGAAAAAGAGGCGCAGAAAGCACCAGGATCAACGTCTCGAAATCGCCCGAACCCTGCGCTAGCGAACTGAGTACGAGCAGGGTGGCGACAGGGATGGCGATCAAGGCTCCACCGAGTAACTTTGCGGTGGACAGGCGTGGAGCCGGGTGTGAGGACAATATCTGGGAGAGGAGAACAGGTAGTGCGATCATCATGATGAGTGCGGCTCGTTCGCCTGACAGAATCCATACCCCGATAGCGCTCAGGAAAACAAGTGAGCTTCGCAGCGCCGTTCTTAGTCCGACGAGCCAGTCACGATGTCGATTGAAACGTGGAAAGCGTTGCGTTTCGCGCGAGCCTTCAGCCGCTGAATCGCAGGTTCCATGAATAGCTGAGAGTGCCTCGGATACTTTGTCCAAGCACACTGCCTCAAGCGAGCTGCAGCCATGAGCGTCTTGATCGACGAAGCGAGCTAACATACACGCCAACCGCTTAGGGTTATCACTCAATATGTGCTCGATGGTTTGCCCCCATGCAACGATGGTCAAGGCGTTGCTAGCGGTGAGTAGGGCTGCATCGACATTGCTTGCCAGCTCATAGCGTCCCGCATTGGCGTCATCGTTATGGATGTGGACAAGGCGATGATGCCTATGCGCTGTTGATGGACAGCTGTTGGATTTGATTGCGCCTGAAGAATCGCCGAGACATGGGTGAGGCTCAAATCCCGTAGGCGATTCATACCCGCCTCCAGCACCTTCTTCACCTTGAAGGGATAAAGCAGGACGCTGGCCAGGATGGCACTGGTGGCTCCGACCAGAACTTCGCTCAACCGAGCGCGAACCACTATAAAGATCGATCCGCTGCTGGTGTTTGCAGGATCGGCCATGGCGAAAAGTACAATCAGAATCGCTGTGACACTCACTAATGACATTGCGAATATAAAATTGACATGCCGCATGGTTGAGGCGATTGCCGACGTGACGGCAACGCACAGCGCGAGTGCTCCAATAGCTAAGACAGGGTATGGCGTCAAATTGTCCAGGATCAGTACCGCTATAACGGCGCCGACCGTTGATCCAAGAACAAGGCATGCCGCTTTTTCGATGACCAATCCGGCCTCGGGGCGAGCCTGGAGCATCATCGACGCCACCATCGCCCAGAATGGCTTGTCCAGATCCAGGCTCATTGAAATCGCTAGAGCGAGCGCAACGGCAGAAAGCCCCTTGCAAGCGAACACTATGCTGCGAAGGTCAGGTGCCAGGTAGTGCATCAGGGCGGCTCTCATTGGCTGCCCACCTCAGCGGCTTGTTCGTGGACTCTCACGGATGCGCTCATGCCAGCAATCAAGCGAGTGCCTGCAGAGCTCTCATCCAGCTTTATGTCGACCGGTATGCGTTGCGCCAATCGCACCCAGTTGAACGCCTGTTGCACTTGAGGCAGCAGCATTGGATCTGCTTGCGTGTTGGTGTTGGCGACACCTTTGGCGATGCTCAGGACACGGCCAGTGATGGACGGCCCTCCGGTCATGAGTGAGACATCGGCCAAATCCCCCTCACGGATGTCGAGGAGCTTGGTTTCTTCGAAGTAAGCAGTCACGTAGAACGAATCATTTTTGACGAGTGAGAAGGCGGGAGAACCTTGGGCTATGTAGTTGCCTTCCTGCAGTCTGACGTTAGTGATCGTACCGTCAGCTGGCGCTGTAATGGTTGTTCGGGCCAAGTTGATCCTGGCAGTTTCCCACTGCGCCTTGTTGACCTCATATTGGGATTTGGCCAGCAAGACTTGGGCATGTGCGTTATCCAGATCCATGTATTGGCAATTCGCACGGCCTAATTATTTTTTCGACTTGGAGATTGGTTTTATGTCGGGGTTTATGAAGAGCGCTTTGGGGTTCGAAGTGAACATGGATGATGAATTTGCAGATAAGGATTGTAATATTCTTGGGCTGTTGGAGAGTGGTTCTTCAGGTGTTGCAGGATGTGAATTGAGGAAGGTCGCGGAATTGAATAGTTGGATAATCGAATTTATTTGGCGCGACGAACAATCTATGCATGCTCATTTTCGATCATGTCAACTGCAAGAACTGATTAAGCTGTTGGCTTCTAGATCGCGTAAGATTGTATTCGAATGCGACAGTGAGTGAGCCTAATACATATAGATTTCTCAGGCGATTAGTTGCCAACCAGCTATATCTTAGTTAATCGGATTGCGGTGAGGAAGGCGCGCATTCCTTGGAGCTGATGAGGCATAATAGGCCTCAACAGAATTACTCCTCAAAACTCCAAAGTCACTCCGGTGTAAAGCGCACGGCCATCACCCGGGGAATGTAGGGATGCCTGGGCACCGTCCGGGTCATACCAAACGTATTCATAATAGCGGTTGGTGAGGTTTTTCAACTGTAGATCGACGCTCACTGACTCGGTCACTTTGTAGGTCGCGCCGAGGTTCATCAGAGCGTATCCGCCATAAGTCCCTTTGGTGTTTTCTCGCTCCAGGTAGTAGTTAGTCTGGCCATTCATCCAGGCCGTCAGCAGTAGCGCAGGTGTCGCTTCATAGCTGATCCCGGCGTTGTAAAGGTGATGGGGGATATGGTCGATTTCCTGACCTTTGCTGTTGGGCAAAGTGGCGCTTGGCTGGAGTATTTTCGAATACTGCCAAGAGTAGGCCATCCATATTTCCGTGCGTTTGTTTGGGTGTAGGTTCATCTGCAAGTCATAACCCCACCGTCGCGTTTCACCGACGTTGTCCGACTCGCCGCTCGGGTCGTTGAGGCGGCGACTGACTTCACCCGAGGCTTCTTGCTGCCAGTATGCGACGCGACCATCAATCCAGTCCGCCGGGGTGAACTTGATGCCTGTTTCCCAGCCTTCATTGATTGAAGGTGCCAGATCGGTATCTCTTGGCGGGATTTTGTAGGCTGCCGCGCCGGTGCCAACTTGGAAGGTACGGCCCCAGTTGGCATAGAAACTGGCTACGTCCCAGGGCGAATAGACCACGCTAAGCTTAGGTTGTTTGATCAGGCCATAATCGTTGATATCGTAATCCAGGCCGGTCATTTCGTTGGTGAAATCCCCCTGGATTTTATCGACCCGATACGCCGGTACGATCTTCAGCGACTCGAAAGGTTTGATCTCAGCCTGGACGTAGGCGCCGTAGGTGTCGAAGTCGAACTGCTGATCTCGGGTAGTTGCCAGACGAGCACGGTCTTTGGTGCGATAGCGCTCACTCTTGTTTTGCTGCTGCTGTACGTCTGCACCACCTTCCAAGGCGAAGTCATACAGCCAGCTGACCTCCGGTCGCCATGTCAGAGATGTGAGAGCGCCATATTGAGTTTCATAGGCATCACGCTCCTGTTGGGAGCTAGTGCGCCAATATTGCGTCCAGCGTCGATCATCGAAGGTGTTGACGTAGGTCTTCGCCGACCATGCGAGGTTCTCAGCCAAGTCTGTATCGAAATGCAGGCTGACCTGATTCATACGCCGAGTGCCCTTGTCGGTGGCGTTGAAACTGTTGGTCATGGTCGGATGATGGCGGGCATCATCTTCGGTCAAATAGCCAGGCTCCTGAGCCTCTGCTTCGTAGTGACGGGCGATCAAACCGATTCGGTAGCTGTCGTCATCCGGTGTATAAAACCACTTACCCGACATAGAAAACCGGTCTGCTTGGGAATGATCCCTGTAGCCATCGGATTTTTGATAGGCAAAGAAGTAGTTCTGAGTCCAGTTGCTGCTTTCGATGCCCTTGGCGAGCTGGGTTTCCTGAGTGTTGAAACTGCCGTAACGAATCCGCGCCTTGGCGTAGTCACCACCGGTGCGGGTCAGCATGTTGACGTTACCCGCGATGTTGTTCAAACCATAACGCGCATCACTGGTGCCTCGGACAACCTCGATGCTGTCCAGCTCCATGGGGAAAATCATGTCCATGAACGGCATATTGCCGTCGTTGCTGTTGCTCGGAATGCCATCGATCAAAAGCTTTACGGCATTCACTTCGCCTTCACCGTTAAAGCCACGGAAGGAAATTTTCCCTGAGGTCGTGCCTTGGTTGAACTCGGTGAGCATGACACCCGGTGCGCGAGTGAACAGTTCCCAGCTGTAATTTACTGGCATTTTTTCGAGGATGTCTCCTCCGAGAATATCCACCGAGCTGAGAACGTTTCTGGTACTCAAAGGGCCGCTTGCCGAGCCCTGAATGCTGACCGCACCCAGGGTCAGGGTGGAATTTTCGATTCTGCTGGCTTCAGCTAATGCCACTGGCAGTGGGCTCAATGCGAGCACCCCTATTGAAAGCAGGGGCCAGAGGGGGCGGAATACAGACAATGCCTTTGCATGGCACAAAGTGGTTGAAGCAGGCATAGCACGCACTTCCTGATGATCAAGAAACTTTAAGGGCGTTCAGCGTCCATCGCAGGCCGCTGAAATGATTTAAAGAGAGCAGCACCGTACGAGGTCAGCGGTGTTGTGATCAGGCGAAAGGGGATGCCCGTGGACTTAGGCTTGGCCAACGAATTCTCGGATGTAGCGTGGGCAACTCAGGATTTTCGAGGACGGTATTGGAGGGGTACGGCGGTAGGTAGTGCCGGTAGTAGTTGGACGGTAACGCTGCAAGTCCCGCATGACCACAACAGCAGTCGCCGTGCTGCATGACAGGTTTCGATTGCGGCAGCTGCAGGGCATCAATTACTTTGCCGAGGTCTGCAGGAAGGGCGCTCAAGTTCCCACCTGAACAAAAACCACCCCAAAGCATCAGGCGCACGTCTGGCGCCTGCATCGCACGACTCATCGGCATAGCGAACAGATTGAGCAGAACAGCCAGACAGGCAATCCAGGGACGGATACGTTTCAACGGGCTCATAAATGAAATCGCCGCGAAGGGGCAGCTATTTAGCCCGCTTTAAAGAGTGAAGTAAATTTTTCCTGGGTGCGCTATTTCGCCACAGGTCATATTGGATCGTAGGGAAGATGTCTGCGTCCAAACAAGACGCCTGCACCAGCTGGTAAGCTCGCTCATCAACTTGTTGGATGATGGCTATGTCTCTACGCGCACTTCGAACACTGCTTGCTATTGCCCAACACGGTTCTTTCGTCAGAGCAGCGGACGCCGTTCATCTCACCCAGTCAGCGGTCAGCCTTCATGTTCGGTCGTTGGAGGAGGATTTCAACGCGCTCCTGTTTGACCGTTCACGACGGTTGCCGGTACTGACGGATGCGGGCCATATCGCCGTGGAGCGCGCGAGAGAAATTCTAGCTTTGTACGACGGCATCTCCTCTGAGCTTGGCGGCGACAGCGAGTTACGGGGCAGGCTTAGAATCGGCGCCATCCAAACAGCACTGGCAAGCGTTTTGCCCCTCGCACTGTCTGCATTGCGCGCCCAGCATCCGCACCTGCGCATCACTGTTGCGTCGGGCATGTCTGCTGAGTTGGCCACGCGCGTAGAAGCGGGCGAACTAGATGTTGCGATCACCACAGAGCCGGTGAAACCACACCCTTATGGCCTGGTGAGCACGGTGCTTTACGAGGAAGGTTTCTGGATCATCGCGCCTGTGTCACTCGCGCATGAGGACTTGCAGCTTCTTCTCAAAAATCAGCCGTTTATTCGCTTTGATCGTCGTGCCTGGGCGGGTCGAACCATTGAGCGGGAGCTTCGCACTATGCGGATGCGGGTGCAGACCAGCATGGAGCTTGATAGTCAAGATGCGATTATCCAGATGGTTTCAAGCGGACTTGGAGTATCCATCATTCCTCTCGCCCAGCAACAAGTCGAAAGCCTGACCACACTCGCCTTTGAGCCGTTCGGCACGCCTCAAAAAACCAGGCGCGTTGTATTACTGGAGCGCGAAGACCGTCCGCTTAGGCGATTGGCTTCAGCCCTGGCGAACGCCGTGAAAGCTTATTCTCCGCACACCGACCCATGAGTGATACTTGTTGTTTGCTGAATTTTAAATCGTTTTTATTTTAGAGTCCGACTTCTTATCGTGGTGCCCATCCAGACGCATTCTTGAGGGCTACATGAGCACTCCACCTACCGCAGACAATATCCTGCAGTCTCCTATCCTGATCATGGCAAAGCGAGCGGCGTTGATGCGAGCGCAGGGCAGGGATGTCATCGACCTGACATTGGGCGAGCCAGACTTCAGCGCGCCGCCACACGTTCTTGAAGCTGCGCACGCTGCGCTCAGCGGTCGCCTGACCTACTCACCGTCTAACGGTATTGAACCACTTCGTCGCGCGATCCGAATGCGCATGAAAGAAATTCGAAAACTCGATTACGCCGATGATCAAGTGGCCGTCGGCTGTGGCGCCAAACAAATCATCTACAACGCTTTTCAAGCGACCCTCAAAAGTGGCGACGAGGTGATCGTGCCCGCGCCCTATTGGGCGAGTTATCCCGCCATGATCAAGATGTGCGGCGCGCGACCGCTGATTGTTTCGACTACAAGAGAACAAGGTTTTCGCCTCACTGCAGAGCATTTGGAGGCAGCGCTTAGCCTGGCAACGTCGCCCAAGTGGATCGTCTTGAATGCGCCGGGCAACCCGTCAGGAGCGCTTTACTCACGTGAGCAACTGTTGGCTATCGCCGAAGTGCTGCGTCGATACCCACGGGTGATGGTGCTATCAGATGACATTTATTCAGAAATTCGTTACACGGATGATCCCTACCAAACGTTGGCGACGGTGGCGCCTGATTTGAGAGACCGTATCCTGATCGTGGATGGCGTATCTAAAGTTTACGCAATGACCGGCTGGCGAGTGGGGTGGGGGTGTGGGCCAACGCCATTGATCACGACGATCAGCTCGGTTCAATCACAGAACTGTACTCAGACCAGCACCCTGAGCCAGTTGGCGGCGGTTTCCGCATTGACTGGGCCTCAAGCGTTGGTGGGCGAGCGAAATGCAATTTATCGACAGCGACGTGATGCCGCGCTCCAAATCTTGCGGGCCTGCGAAGCTATTGATGTCGCATGTCCAGAAGGCGCGTTTTACCTTATTCCTAGGATCAAAACGATCAACGATGATCAGGCCTTCGCGCTCGAGCTACTTGAGGCGGGCATAGCAACTGTTCCAGGTAGCGCTTTTGGGATGCCAGGACATCTCAGGCTTTCCTTTGCTACCGATGAGTCCATCCTGACTGCGGGCTGTGAACGTTTGGTGCAAAAAATCAAGGCGGGCGCATGACCCTTTCTTTGTTGATTGCCTTGTTACCCATCGCTTTTTTGATCGCGCTGGGCGCATGCCTCAAGCATCGTCAATTTCTAGCGGATACCTTCTGGGCGCAGGCAGAGCGCTTGGCATATTACGTATTGCTTCCTTCTCTTTTCTTCCACGGACTGGCGACCGCCAAGCTTGATGGAGTGCCCATTCAGAGCATGGTCTCGGTGCTTATATTGTCGACTGTCGTCGTGTCGCTAATGCTATTGGGAGCAAGAGTGCTGATCACTCGGGACAATGCGGCATTCACGTCAGTTTTTCAGGGTGGCATACGCTTCAACAATTACGTTGGCGTTTCTGCAGCGGCGGGTTTGTTTGGTGTGCAAGGCGTAGCGCTGGCAGCCGTCGCGAACGCTGCGATAGTGCCTACAGTTAACATCCTGTGCGTACTTGTTTTCGCAAGGTTCGGATCTAGCGGCAGAATGACATTTAGCAAAGTGCTCAAGCAGTTGGCACTGAACCCGCTTGTACTCGCTTGCTTCGCCGGCGGGTTGATCCAGGTCTTTGGCTGGGGGCTACCAGTTGGTATCGAGCCGATGCTCAAAGCCTTGGGTCAAGCGTCACTGCCGCTCGGTTTAATCTGCGTGGGTGCCGCGCTTGAGTTCGGGAGCATTAAGCAATGGCTACGCCCGGTCGGCTATTCGTCTCTGGTGAAGTTCTTAGTCATGCCGCTCGTCACGCTTGGAGCTTGCCATCTGTTCAGGCTTGAAGGGAAAGCTGCCATTGCAGCACTCCTGTTCCAGGCGCTGCCGACCGCTTCATCCTCCTACATCATGGCTCGTCAGTTGGGCGGAGATGCGCCACTAATGGCTGGGATCATCGCTTGCCAAACCCTTCTCGCAGGCGTCGCTCTTCCCATTGTCATAGTGGTAATGACCCAATGGATTGCCTTTTAGGCATTTACGAAAAGCGTTCAACGATGCCGTCCTGATGCGGGATGTTTCGCGCACCACTTTTGAGCCGTATCCGTTTTTTTCTTCTATTACGCCGGGATTGTGGCAGTAGTACGAATTCAGATTCTATCTCGAGATTGGAGTCATCCGGGTCGCCGAGGAGGCTTCAGGATCATGTCCGCGTTAGGTCGATGCTGATCCGCCTCCTACATCCGACCGCCTACACCATCTCCCGAACCAGCCACATGGCGCATATCGAGATTAAAGAGGTTGACTGTCCTCCTTAGGTCTAGAGAAAAAAACACCGAGACCCCTATTTACAGGCAATTTTAGCGTCGTCTAAATTCCCAGAAAGGAATCGATCAGATCAAAGGACGATTGATTGGCTATGCCTGTCTGTACAAGTATGTATTTGCGCGCTAGAGTCGACCATGTGTCTCGACACGTTTGTCCGTAACCTGGAGGCTGTGTGTTCAGCGTAACGCCACACGCGCTCCATAACTGTACTCGTGCGCCCAAGCGCTTCTGTTGGTTATTAGGAATAAAAACAATGAAAAAATCTATTTTGACCTTATCAGTATTGGCTCTGTGCGCGGCGGCTGGTACTGCCGTGGCCAAGGAGTACAAAGAGTTGCGCTTTGGAGTCGACCCATCCTATGCACCCTTCGAATCCAAGGCAGCCGACGGCAGCCTTGTGGGCTTTGATATTGATCTGGGTAACGCGATTTGCGCTGAACTGAAGGTCAAGTGCAAATGGGTAGAAAGTGATTTCGACGGGATGATTCCCGGCCTCAGGGCCAATAAATTCGACGGCGTGATTTCTGCCATGACCGTGACTTCTTCGCGGGAAAAAGTCATTGATTTCTCCAACGAATTGTTCTCGGTGCCAACATCCTTTGTCTTTAAGAAAGGCTCGGCCTTGAGCGAAGACATCACGACGCTGGCTGGCAAAACCGTTGGCTATGAACAAGGCACCACCGAGGAGGCCTACGCCAAGGCCGTGCTGAACAAGGCCGGGGTAAAAACCCAGGCCTACGCCAACCAGGATCAGGTTTATGCTGACCTGGTCACGGGTCGCCTCGATGCCTCGATTCAGAACATGCTGCAAGCTGAAATGGGTTTCCTGAAGTCCCCGCAAGGCGCTGACTTTGAAGTGAGCAAGCCAGTCCATCACGAACTGCTGCCAGCAAAAACGGCGATCGGTCTGCTCAAAGGCAATACCGAGCTTAAAGCCTTAGTGAACAAAGGCATACAGGCGCTCCACGACGACGGCACCTACGTGGCCATCCAAAAGAAACACTTCGGTGATCAGAATATTTACAGCGGCAAATAACGACGCTGCGCCCATTCACGGATGGGCGTTTTCCTGATTGACGAAGGACTTCCCCATGTTAGAAAACCTATTGCAGATGCTGGGGCTGTCGGGCTTCAGCCTCAAGGGCTTTGGCCCACTGTTGCTGCAAGGCACCTGGATGACGGTCAAGTTATCCTTCCTTTGCTTGCTGCTAAGCGTGGTTTTGGGCCTGATAGGTGCCAGTGCCAAGCTTTCAACGTCGGCGCTGTTTCGCGTCCCTGCACAGGCCTACACCACGCTGATTCGTGGAGTGCCGGATCTGGTTCTGATGCTGCTGATCTTCTACAGCTTACAGACCTGGCTCACCCAGCTGACCTCAGCCTTAGGGTGGGATTACATCGAGATCAATCCATTCAGTGCCGGCGTGATCACCCTGGGCTTTATCTATGGTGCGTATTTCACTGAGACTTTCCGAGGCGCCATCCTTGCCGTGCCGCGTGGCCAGATGGAAGCGGCCACTGCTTACGGCCTTACCCGCGCGCAGCGTTTCCGCTTCGTACTGTTCCCGCAGATGATGCGTTTTGCCTTACCGGGTATCGGCAATAACTGGATGGTCATCCTCAAAGCCACCGCGTTGGTCTCGATTATTGGGCTGGCTGACCTGGTGAAAGTGGCTCAGGACGCCGGCAAGACCACCTATCAGCTGTTCTTTTTCCTGGTGCTGGCGGCCTTGATCTATCTGGTCATCACCACTGCATCGAACTACGTCTTGCGCCGGCTGGAAATCCTCTATGCCGCAGGCACCCGGGAGGCCGTGCGATGATCGAACTTCTGCAGGAATACTGGAAGCCTTTCCTCTACAGCGATGGCTATCACATCACCGGGTTGGCGATGACCCTGTGGCTGCTAAGTGCTTCGCTTTTCCTGGGCTTTTTGATGGCACTCCCGCTGTCGATTGCCAGGGTCTCAAGCAACGTATGGGTGCGCTGGCCGGTACAGTTCTACACCTATCTGTTTCGCGGTACGCCACTGTATATACAGCTACTGATCTGCTACACCGGTATCTACAGCCTTGCAGCGGTGCGCGCGCAACCCATGCTCGACGCATTCTTCCGCGATGCAATCAACTGCACCATTCTTGCCTTCGCTTTGAGCACTTGCGCCTACACCACGGAAATTTTCGCCGGAGCGATCCGTAACATGAATCACGGCGAGGTCGAAGCGGCCAAGGCATTCGGACTGCGCGGCTGGAAGTTGTATGCCTACATCATCATGCCATCTGCGCTGCGCCGATCGCTGCCGAACTACAGCAACGAAGTCATACTGATGCTGCACTCGACCACAGTCGCGTTCACTGCGACTGTGCCGGACATTCTCAAGGTCGCCCGGGATGCCAATTCGGCAACGTTCCTGACATTCCAGTCGTTCGGTATCGCCGCCGCGATTTACCTCGCAGTCACTTTCTCTCTGGTTGGCCTGTTCCGTCTGGCTGAACGCCGCTGGCTGTCTTTCCTCGGCCCGGCTCATTAATTCAGGGTGTTTGAACATGTACAAATTGACCGTTGAAAACCTGCATAAAAGCTATGGCAGCCACGAAGTACTTAAAGGCGTTTCCCTAAACGCCAAGACCGGCGATGTGATTAGCCTTATTGGCGCCAGTGGGTCGGGCAAGAGCACCTTCTTACGTTGTATCAACTTTTTGGAAACGCCCAACGATGGCGCCATGGGCTTGGATAACCAGCCGATTCGCATGATGCATGATCGCCACGGCATGCATGTGGCCGACGCTTCTGAACTGCAGCGGCTGCGCACACGGCTTGCGATGGTGTTCCAGCACTTCAACCTCTGGAGCCATATGACCGTGCTCGACAACATCACGATGGCTCCACGCCGCGTCCTGGGTATCAGCAAGAAAGATGCTGAGGAGCGTGCTCGGCGGTATCTGGACAAGGTAGGTTTGCCGTCTCGCGTTGCCGACCAGTATCCAGCTTTTCTCTCTGGCGGGCAGCAGCAGCGGGTCGCTATTGCTCGGGCTTTGGCCATGGAGCCCGAGATCATGTTGTTCGACGAGCCGACTTCGGCGCTTGATCCAGAATTGGTGGGCGAGGTGCTCAAGGTGATCCAGGGTCTGGCCGAAGAAGGTCGAACCATGATCATGGTGACTCATGAGATGAGCTTCGCGCGTAAGGTGTCGAGTCAGGTGTTGTTCCTCCACCAAGGACTCGTGGAAGAGCAGGGCTTACCTGAGGATGTCTTGGGAAACCCCAAGAGCGAGCGCCTGCAGCAGTTCCTTAGCGGCAACCTCAAGTAACCGCGATGCCTTCGAGCGACTCTTCGATCGCTCATTAGCTCCATAGTACTTCGCCCTTCGTGAGTGACCATGTTCAAGTGAAATTCGCTTGATTGTGGTTGTATATACATGATTATATTTATGCGTGACCTGTATGATTAAATCAATAAATAGGCTGAGAAAGTCATTTCGAGAGGATTACCGGTGAGCAAGCCATCCCATTTCCGTAATGTCGAAATCCGCGCCGCGCGTGGTAACACGCTGACCGCCAAAAGCTGGCTGACCGAAGCGCCACTGCGCATGTTAATGAACAACCTCGACCCGGAAGTGGCCGAGAACCCAAAAGAACTGGTGGTGTATGGTGGCATTGGCCGTGCGGCGCGCAATTGGGAATGCTACGACCAGATCGTCGAGAGCCTCACCAACCTGAACGACGACGAAACCCTGCTGGTGCAATCGGGCAAACCGGTCGGCGTGTTCAAGACCCATAGCAATGCGCCCCGTGTGCTGATCGCCAACTCCAACCTGGTGCCGCACTGGGCCACCTGGGAACACTTTAACGAATTGGATGCTAAGGGCCTGGCCATGTACGGCCAGATGACCGCCGGCAGTTGGATATACATCGGCAGCCAGGGCATCGTCCAGGGCACCTACGAAACCTTCGTCGAAGCTAGCCGCCAGCATTACAACAGCGATTTGACCGGTCGCTGGGTGCTCACCGCCGGTCTCGGCGGCATGGGCGGGGCCCAGCCGCTGGCGGCAACCCTGGCCGGCGCTTGCTCGCTGAACATCGAATGCCAGCAGGTCAGCATAGATTTCCGCCTGAGCAGCCGCTATGTCGACGAGCAAGCTACCGACCTCGACGACGCCCTGGCACGCATTGGCAAGTACACCAAGGAAGGCAAGGCCATCTCCATCGCCTTGCTGGGTAACGCCGCCGAAATCCTGCCGGAGCTGGTCAAGCGCGGCGTACGCCCGGACATGGTCACCGACCAGACCAGCGCCCACGACCCGCTAAACGGTTACCTCCCTGCCGGCTGGACTTGGGAAGAGTATCGCGCTCGTGCCAAGACCGAGCCTGCCGCTGTAGTGAAAGCCGCCAAGCAATCGATGGCCGTACACGTCAAAGCGATGCTTGAATTCCAGAAAATGGGCATTCCAACTTTCGACTACGGCAACAACATCCGTCAGATGGCTCAGGAAGAAGGCGTGGAAAACGCATTCGACTTCCCGGGCTTCGTACCGGCCTACATCCGTCCGCTGTTCTGCCGTGGCATCGGCCCGTTCCGCTGGGCTGCGCTGTCGGGTAACGCTGAAGACATCTACAAAACTGATGCCAAGGTCAAAGAGCTGATCCCGGACGATGCGCACCTGCATAACTGGCTGGACATGGCGCGCGAGCGCATCAGCTTCCAGGGCTTGCCGGCCCGAATCTGCTGGGTAGGGCTGGGTCTGCGCGCCAAGCTGGGCCTGGCATTCAACGAAATGGTGCGTAGCGGGGAATTGTCGGCGCCGATCGTCATCGGTCGCGACCATTTGGACTCCGGCTCCGTGGCCAGCCCAAATCGCGAAACCGAATCAATGCAGGACGGTTCCGACGCCGTGTCCGACTGGCCACTGCTCAACGCACTGCTGAACACCGCGAGCGGCGCGACCTGGGTTTCCCTGCACCACGGCGGCGGCGTCGGCATGGGCTTCTCTCAGCACTCGGGCATGGTGATTGTCTGCGACGGTACCGACGAAGCGGCTGAGCGCATTGCACGCGTGCTGCACAACGACCCGGCGACCGGCGTGATGCGTCACGCCGATGCGGGTTACCAGATCGCAATAGATTGTGCCAAAGAACAAGGCTTAAACCTGCCAATGATCACCTCTGTTAAAGGAGCAAAAGCATGAACACACTCAACATCATCCCTGGCCAACTGAGCCTTGCCCAACTGCGCGACGTCTACCAGCATCCGGTCAACATCTCCCTCGATGACAGTGCTTCGGCCCAGATTGAAGCCAGCGTTGCTTGCGTGGAACAAATTCTCGCCGAGAACCGCACCGCCTATGGGATCAATACCGGTTTCGGCCTACTGGCCTCGACCCGCATCGCTACTGAAGACCTGGAGAACCTCCAGCGCTCACTGGTTCTGTCTCACGCTGCCGGTGTTGGCGAACCGATCAGTGACGCGCTGGTCAGGCTGGTCATGGTGCTCAAGGTCAATAGCTTGAGCCGTGGTTTCTCCGGAATTCGCCGCACCGTCATCGAAGCACTGATCGCTTTGATCAACGCCGAGGTTTATCCGCACATTCCGTTGAAAGGTTCGGTCGGTGCATCCGGCGACCTCGCACCCTTGGCCCACATGTCGCTGGCGCTGTTGGGTGAAGGCAAGGCTCGTTACAAGGGCGAATGGCTGGAAGCAACCGAGGCGCTGAAAATCGCCGGCCTGACGCCACTGACACTGGCTGCCAAGGAAGGGCTGGCGTTGCTCAACGGCACGCAGGTATCCACCGCTTATGCACTGCGTGGTTTGTTCGAGGGCGAAGATCTGTTCGCTGGCGCACTGGCGATCGGTGCTCTGACTGTTGAAGCGGTTTTGGGCTCGCGCTCGCCGTTCGACGCACGCATCCACGCCGCGCGTGGCCAGAAAGGCCAGATCGACAGTGCTACCGCCTACCGAGACTTGCTCGGGGAGCGCAGTGAAGTCTCCGACTCCCACCAGAACTGCGGCAAGGTTCAGGATCCGTACTCCCTGCGTTGCCAGCCGCAAGTCATGGGCGCGTGCCTGACCCAGTTCCGTCAAGCTGCGGAGGTATTGGTCGTCGAAGCTAATGCCGTCTCCGATAACCCATTGGTCTTCGCTGTCGAAGGCGATGTGATCTCCGGTGGCAACTTCCACGCCGAGCCTGTGGCCATGGCTGCTGACAACATGGCATTGGCGATAGCGGAAATCGGCTCGCTAAGCGAGCGGCGTATTTCCCTGATGATGGACAAGCACATGTCGCAATTGCCGCCATTCCTGGTGGCCAACGGCGGTGTGAACTCCGGCTTCATGATTTCCCAAGTTACCGCAGCGGCGCTGGCCAGTGAGAACAAGGCACTGGCGCATCCACATTCGGTGGATAGCCTGCCAACTTCCGCGAATCAGGAAGACCACGTGTCGATGGCTCCTGCAGCGGGCAAGCGTTTATGGGAAATGGCTGAAAACACTCGCGGCGTCCTCGCTGTTGAGTGGCTCGCTGCGTGTCAGGGCCTTGACTTGCGCGAAGGCTTGAAGACCTCGACGAAGCTGGAGCTTGCCCGCACCAG
This sequence comes from Pseudomonas sp. P108, assembly GCF_032613195.1. Taxonomy (NCBI): domain Bacteria; kingdom Pseudomonadati; phylum Pseudomonadota; class Gammaproteobacteria; order Pseudomonadales; family Pseudomonadaceae; genus Pseudomonas; species Pseudomonas sp. P108. The sequence continues at coordinate 3,408,564 of NZ_CP126691.1, forward strand.
CCTGCGCAGCAAAGTGGCTTACTACGACAAAGATCGCTTCTTTGCGCCGGATATCAACGCAGCAAGCGAGTTGTTGGCTTCCCGGTGCTTGAACGAACTGGTGTTGCCAAAGTTGCTGCCTAGCCTGTAATCGGGGGGAAGGGGCGTTTGGCTCCTGTGTGAGCAAGCTGAATTGCCCGAGTCATCCCGCACGAGCGCTACAGTGTTTATGCAGTTTTTTTGCTCTACAGCTATCGGCGACAGGCAGTTGTCGTAGCTGTGGAGCTTTTTTACTTTTGTAGTACAGGAAACTCACTGGTGAAATTCTGCGTCAAGAGGTTGTCCGGAAAGTAGAAGCAGCAATGACATTTCGATCCCGGTTTATGATGGATCAGTTCATCAGATGCCTTCAGGCATCAACTGTCTCTATGCGCCCCGTTTACGGGCAGGCGACTGCCGAGTCGATAGCGTGAGGAGGGGTGAACCAAGCGCACGTAAGTCACAATTTTGCTTTGGCTCCAAGTGCGACGGATAAGCGCTAAGCAAGGTTCGTTGGCGTCGATCTGCATATGTCTGCTTTCGTCAATGCTTGGGTGACAGGCTTCGACGATATGCTCCATTTCATCAGGTTTGACGACGCGCAACAGGTATTTGGCAGGTTGCAAGTGTTCCCCAAAGTCTTGTTGCAGGAACTCTGGCACCAGCTCTGGATTGACGTAACGATCCTCCAGTTGTACGGGCACGCCTTCTTCGCTGTGAACACAGACCAGATGAAAAACTGAAGAGCCGGTGGTCAGACCCAAAGCGGACGCCACCGGCATCGAGGCCGATTCACGCCCCAGGTGCAGGACACGGCAGGTGTAGCTGTGGCCTCGGGCCAGGATCTCGTCGGCAATGTTGGTGATGCGCAGCAAGTTTGATTGCGGCTTGCTTTCGGCTACGAACGTGCCGACACCTGAAATCCTGACCAGATGACCCTCTTCGGTTAGTTCGCGCAAAGCCCGATTGACGGTCATGCGCGAAATGCCCAGTTCTTGCACCAGCTGGTTTTCTGAAGAAATCAGGTCACCAGGTTTCCAAACGCCCGCCCGAAGTTGGTCTTGCACATAATCCTTTGCACGCCGGTAGAGCGCTTGTGGTGCATTTTTGGTCATTAGTCAGTCCGTGTCTCGAGTGTGGCAAAGACGCTTGCCAGTGCTGTGAGGAAAAGGTCGTTATCCTCACAGCTTCCGACAGAGACGCGCAAGTACTCAGTGTAACCAACTTCGCGCCACGGTTTGATGATCACCCCTTCGCGCAGTAGCGCTTGATTGATGACTTCGGCCGGAAAAGGCGTGCTGAAAAACAAGAAGTTGGCAAGGGAGGGCGCGGTTGTAATGCCTTGCTCGTGCAGTGTCGCCTCCATTCGCCGACGTTCGCTAGCGACATGGGACAGGCAGGCGTTCAGATGCTCATCGTCAGCCAGTGCGGCAATCGCTGCGGCCTGGGCTACGTGGTTGACGTTGAAGGGAGTACGCAGACGGTTAATAAGATCGGCCAACATCGGATCGCTCACCACCCCGTAGCCTATGCGCAAACCCGCCAGGGAATAAGCCTTGGAGAACGTCCTCAGTAGGATGAACGGTCTGCCGCTGCCTTGAATCAGAGCAAGACAGTCCGGGTATTCGGCTTCCCATTGTGCATATTCGTAGTAGGCCTCGTCGAACACCAACAAACATTGCGGTGGCAATGCGTCGAGCAGTTGTTGCAGCTCGTCGGCGCTAAGGGCGCAGCCAACCGGGTTGGATGGGCAGGAAAACATCAACACATGCGTGTGGGGCGTGAGTGCTGCGACCATCGCCGGCACATCGAATGTGCCTTGCTGGGTCATTGGCACACCAATCACCTTGGCGCCGGCTGCCAGTGGATAGATGAAGTGCAGACCGAACGAAGGCACTACGGTCACGACTTCGTCGTCGTGATCCAGAAACACTCGACTGATGACGCTCAGCAAATCCTCCGAGCCGTTGCCGAACACCAACTGGTTTTCCGGCACACCCAGCTTTTCAGAAAGCGCAGTACGCAATGCTTGGCAGCCGGCATCGGGATACAGCGCAATTTCGCTGCAAGCTCGAGCCGTTGCGGCGCTAACGGCGGGTGCTGTGCCCATTGGGTTTTCGTTGCTCCCAAGTTTGGCTACGCGTGTAAGGCCGAATCGTTTGCGCACGGCATCCGAAGCCAGGCCAGCATTATAGCTGGCCAATTCGCGAACTTCTGCGCGGGCAAGCAGGTTCAAGTCATTGGCATTCATACAGGGCTAACCTCAATTAGTGTTTTGCGGGAAAGCATTTCGATTCAGTCGGTTCTGCAGGAGCTGCTGCAGACGCTACTACTCGGCGTCATGTCTGAACTCGGCTGGCTGATAGCTGGATGGATCTGAGCAGTACCATTGGATTCATGATGTGACGTCCTTAGCGAACAGCGTAACGTGGCGAATGATCTGTATGATCCTGTATATACCAGAAAGGCAAGATGCAGGCCAAAACCTTCGTGCGGTAATAGAGCCGCGGTTAAGGCCTGTTTTCAGAGAAGTGGATCAGATGCTTGTTCATGCAGGATTTTCAATGTGTAACCTATGGTTCCGCGGGGGGTGTTACCCTCACTTCGTGGCGTATTTAAACGAAACATTGATTGCCGTACGCATTTAATGAGCTAACCATAAATGGACAGCTACTGACTTTGCCTTAGGCATCTGGCGTGTTTTTTTGCGAGCGGCATTGAAAATGCTTGGCCCTGTATATACACGTCGAGCTTTTTAAGCTAAAACCTAGTTCAGCCCTTGCTGTCACGACTGACCAGTGAGTCAACATGATTTCGGAATGCTGTTCGCTCTGTAAGCATGGCCAGCGCCCGTAAGGGGGCAGATGCTCAAGCGCATTTACGACTTGTTGCCTAGCCGTGAGCACAGATGGACTGCAAGCGATGATTCACAATCGGTGCTCGCTGATGAGCGAATCTTTGAATACCCAAGAGAGAGAACTGCCATGACCGTAAAAAATCTGCCCTTTTCCAAAGTCCGCCACAGCCAAGGCCTGGTTTTTTTGTCTGGCGAATTGCCGTTTAGTGAGGACGGCAGCTTTCCTGAAGGTATCGAAGCGCAAACGCGTTTGACCCTGACGCGTATTGCCCAGACGCTGGAAGCCGAATCGCTGTCGCTGGACGATGTTGTCAGCGTCACCGTATACCTGACCGACCGGAGTGATTTCGCCGAATTCAATCGCGCTTATGCATCATTCTTCACGACCAACCTGCCAGTGCGCGCGACCGTCTGCGCCGGCCTTGTGGTCGATGCATTGATAGAGATCAGTGTCATCGCGCAACAGCGTGCTTGATTCGGAGGCGGCGTGAGCGAAAAACAAGTGGTGGTATTGGGAGCCGGTATTGTCGGCGTCTGCACGGCGTTGCATTTGCAGCGCCGTGGCTGCGCAGTGACGCTGGTAGACAAAGGGTTGCCAGGGCGCGAAACATCGTTCGGTAACGCAGGTATTATTCAGCGCGAGGCCATTGAGCCTTACGCGTTTCCAAGGGATCTTGCCAGTTTGATAAACGTGGCAACCAAGCGTGACATCGGCGTTAATTACCATATACGCGCGATGCCTGAATACGTGCCTGCCTTGGTCAGGTATTGGGCCAACTCCGCGCCGAAGCATTACCAGGCCATTGCGGATGCCTTTCGCACGTTGATTGAGCATTCGATTAGTGAGCACTCGGAGCTGATTGAGCAAAGCGGTTCGAAGAACCTTATCGCGCGCAAAGGCTGGATTCAGGCGTTCCGTAGCCCACAGCAATTCGATGAGGCGGTGGAGCGTGCGGTACGCGTGAGTGCACACGGCGTATTGTCCGAGCATTTGGACGGTGTCGCGCTAAGACTGGCGGAACCCGCCCTGAGCGAGGCATTGGTGGGGGGCATTCATTGGCTGCAACCCTGGACTTGTATTGAGCCTGGAGAGCTAGTGCAGCGTTATGCCGATCTGTTCGTGAGTGAAGGTGGGCAAATTTTGCGCGGCGATGCGCGATCGTTGCGTCAGTTGGGAGCCGGCTGGAGCGTCGATACCGATTCCGGATCGGTCGGCGCATCCGAGGTGGTAGTGGCGCTGGGGCCTTGGGCTCATGAGCTGCTGTTTGAGTTGGGCTACCGCATACCGTTGTTCGTCAAACGGGGTTACCACGCTCACTTTGCCGATGGAGCAATGTTGACCCGCCCGGTGCTGGATACCGAACAAGGCTACATGCTGGCGCCGATGAAACGCGGTATCCGCCTATCGACAGGGGCAGAGTTCGCCAGTCTAAGTGCACCTCCGACACCGGTGCAGTTAGGCAAGGCCGAGAGTGCTGCACGGCAACTATTGGCGTTAGGCCCCCAAGTTGAGCGCATGCCATGGAAGGGCGCCCGACCCTGTACGGTAGACATGAAACCGGTAATCGGCGCAGCGCCCTTGCATAAAGGGCTCTGGTTCAACTTCGGCCATGCCCATCAGGGGTTTACGCTGGGCCCGGTCAGCGGTCGACTGCTCGCAGAATTGATGATGGGCGAGACGCCTATAGTCGATCCAGCACCCTTTGCTCCAGGCCGTTTTTGAGCTGAGCTGAGCTGCAGTACATGAACCTTCCGCCCGTCTCCGTTGGAGTAGCGGGCGAGAACCTGGCCTGTCATGAAAATTAACACTGATATTTATCTACGGACGCTGCCCCTGCAGATTTCGCGTCAGTCGTCGTGGGCGCTGTTTTGATTCCAATGGGTGTATCCGTTCCATCGGCCCGCCCTAAATAATTATAAGTACCCGTTGGAGAGGTCATGAATATCAAACAGAAGCTGACATGGGTATTTGCTGCCATCGCCTGTCTTCCAGTGGTTATGGTCGCGGTGCTCGTCGTATTGAACTTGCGGAGCGCGGCGCAAGCCAATTTCCTGGATAGCAGCGGTCGTGAAATTCGCCAGATTGATAACGGCATGAAGCAGTTCTTTGAAAGCATCCGCCAAAACGTCGAATACCTTGCCAAGGATCCTCGGATCGCCAGCGTCAAGGGATTGAAAAACTATACCGCTGCCAATGCTGAGCAAACGCCTGTCAGCGAAGCCGATCAGCGGCTCCAGATTATTTTCGATCGATTTGCCGAGACCCACCCGACCACCGCGTCCATTTCACTGGGGCTCAACGACGGCGGATTTGCCGGCTGGCCCGACGATCCCAAAATGGCCAGCTACGACCCCCGGGTGCGTCCCTGGTACAAAACCGCCATGGCCGCCGCATCAGGCTTAACCGTGCGCACGGGCGCCTACTACTGGGCGCCGGATGACATGGTGCTGGTCAGCACGGTTCGCGCTTTCGCCGACGCAAGCGGCAACCCGGTAGGCGTCGTCGGTGTAGACGTCTCGCTAAAGCAACTAACGGAACTGGTTAAAACCATCAAGCTGGGCGACAGCGGATACCTGATGATGGTCGAAGCCAACGGCAACGTTTTAGTCGATCCCGCCAATCCCCAAAACAGCTTCAAACCCTTGGCCGATTTGGGCCCTGGCTACTCCGATCTGGCAAAGACTGGCGATGGCGTCACCAGGATCGAAATCGATGGCGTGCCCTATATGGTCAATGTGGTGAGTTCCGAAAGCCTAGGCTGGCGCTTCATCGGTCTAATTAAGCGTGACGAAGTCATGGCTCAGGCCACCAGTCTCACATGGCTTATTGCGATGATTGCCGCCGTGTTGGCGATTGTATTCGCCATCGTAGGCGCGAGCTTCGCCGGCGTAATCGTTAGACCAATTCGCAGCGTTGCCAATGGCTTGCAGGAAATTGCCGAAGGGGAAGGCGACCTGACACGCGAACTCGAAGTGCGGGGCAAGGACGAAACCGCCACTTTGGCTGGTTGGTTCAACCAGTTCCTTGGGATGATCGCGCAACTGATGAGGCGCATCCGCAGCGCTTCCTCCGATTTGCAAGAGGTCGCTGCGGATACAAGTCAAGTGGCCAGCAACATGAACAACGCAGCAGTGCGGCAGCGCGAAGCAGTTGAATTAGTAAGCACGGCTTTCAACGAGATGGTCGCTACCTCTAACGAAGTGGCTCGCTCATGTAGTCGCGCGGCTTCCAGCGCGGACGTTGGTTATCGAGAGGTGCACGACGGGCAACGGCACATTGGTGAGGCCACGGGCAGCGTTCTTAAATTGAGTGAAGACCTGCAGCAGTCGGCATGTACCATGCAGATGCTCGAGCAGGACAGTAAGAACATCAACACGATCCTCGATACTATTCGTTCGATCGCTGAGCAGACCAATCTGTTGGCACTCAATGCCGCCATCGAAGCGGCGCGCGCCGGCGACCAGGGGCGTGGATTCGCGGTCGTGGCTGACGAAGTTCGCGCCTTAGCGCGTCGTACTGCCGACTCAACTGGCGAGATCGACAGCCTGCTCGGCAACTTCGCGCGGCGAACCGAGGAGGTCACCCAGCAGATGCAACGCAGCTTGGAGGCGTCGCAGATCAGCGTGGAGTGTATCCAGCAGGCGAGTGACAGTTTCGAAAAGATCCGCGACTCAGTGGACTCAATTCGCGACCAAAATGCTCAAATATCTACGGCTGCAGAGGAACAGCATCAGGTGGCCGAGGATATCAACCAACACATTGCGCAAATTCACGCCGATGCCCTCCTAGTTGAAGAGTTTGCGCACTCATCCCATTCCGGGTCGGGGCGTCTGACAGAAATTTCCGGCGAGATGGAGAAACTCGTGGGGCGCTTCAGGCTATAACAATTGTAATATGAGACAAGTACAGACGGTAAATATGGTGGAGTGAGTCTTCAGAGTCTAAGACTCGCAAAAACAACTTCCTTGGGAGCGCCTGCGTAGAAACGTCAGGACAATTGGTTAAAGTCATAAAAGAAACCAGCCGGCTCTGATCGTTTTATCAAATATACACTGGCACGCATGAACCAGGTACACACAGGAGGGGAGGGTGTGAAGGTATTTTTGGACTGCGAATTCACTCAGCTTAATCGCGACACCAAGTTGATTTCGCTGGCACTCGTTTCCGAAGCCGGCCACGAATACTACGTCGAGCTCACAGACACATATCTAGTGGGAGACTGCAGCGACTTCGTGATTCAAAACGTCTTGCCGCAGTTGGATTCAAACCGTCATGGCAGGTCACTCGCTTCCGCCCAAGCTGCTATGAAGTCTTACCTCGACAGTTTTGAGGAAGAACTCGAGATTTGCTCGGATGCGCCAGATTGGGACTGGAGGTTTTTCTGCCAACTGGCCGGTTCGGCTGATGAATGGCCAAGCAATGTGGCCAACGAGCCCACGAATCTGATTCATCTGTTTCGCCACCTAGAAGGCAATGACCTCGGTGAGGTCGACCTCCCGGAGCTACCGCACCATGCATTACTCGACGCCAGGCTTCTTGCTGACCTATATCAGCAACTGAGAGCTAACCCGGCATGAGCTGTGAATGCCCCGATCCGTTGCTATGACTCGGCGCGCTTGCTCGTCGGTACCGTTACCCTTCCTCAAAGCAGTGCTTGTGCCCGCTGGTGTGATTTGAAGAAGTGGGGTATGTATCTCTGATCTCACAATGGCAGGAGGCCGACATGAGGTTGCAGAGTGATATCGATGCGCTAGCGGCGATCGAGGAAGACGCAAAGGCGATGCTAAAACGGATAGGGCTGCCCGACGAGGCACACAAGCTTGAGGTGGTGATTGTTCTTCGACAGATCGTCGACCTGGCCACTTACATGGAGTCGGCTGATCGATTCATTGAGACGCCGATCAATGCGTGATGAGGTATCGCGGCAGACCACAGATGGTTAGCAACGATTCGTTTACGGCTGTTCCGTCTGTAGGTTCGTATGTGGGAAGGCATCCTCGGGCACAAGGCCCGGCAAATCAGAGGGCCACCATTTCCTTTAAGATCGACGCTTCATTTCACATGTCTATCCGTCGGAAGTAGGTAACCAGCTATGTAGTCGCGACGGATTAGCTACGATCATTTGCTCTTCAATCGCTGGAAAGTGATCCCTATGGAAGGCTCAGCTAACGCTCAGAACTCAGCGGGTGATATGTCGGATGAAGTGGTGACGAGAGAATCGCTTTTCGATCTGGCTTGGTCGACTCCAATGACCAAAATTAGCTCGCGATTCGGAGTGTCCTCCAGCTATCTCACTAAGGTTTACATCAGCCTGAATATTCCTAGGCCGCCTGTAGGCTATTGGCCGCAAGTCGCGGTAGGAAAGGCTAAGGCTCGCCCAGTCTTGCCTGGTGCTCAACCTGGTGAACCCACGGTGTGGAACCGAAATGAAGCACCGGTTCAGGTTCAGCGATCGTCAGCGATAAAGCGAAAGAGGGTGAGCCGTACGCCGCCGCTCAATTCTGACGCGCAACTTCGAAGGCACCCACTTTTACTGAGCATTGAAGATCACTTCAAAAAAGTTCGGGAAAGCGAGAACGGCTACGATAGGCCTACCAAACGTGCAATGGCGGATTTGATAGCGAGCCGCAGTGGGCTCGCTCATGCGGTCGACTTCGCAAACCAGTTGTTCCTAGCGTTTATGAAAAAAGGTCTCACCGTTACCTTTACCGATCCTGCCGAGCGCATTAGCCGCGAACCAGTTGATCATAGGGACATCCCCTCATCGAGATATGTCTATCCCTCGCTTTGGCAGCCTCAACGTCCAACTGTGGTTCATGTTGGAAGCGTCGTTTTTGGTTTGTCCATTTACGAAATCAGCGAATACGTTGAAGTCAAAAGCCTAGACAAAAGGTTAGTCCGGCTGGGTTCACGTCCAGAGAGAAAACGCGTTCCCCCGTATCGAAACGAATGGGTAATGCGTGCCGACATGCCCAGCGGTCGACTGTGCCTTCAGGTTTACTCTCCTTACTACCGGGCGGAGTGGGTTCAGCGCTGGAAGGAAGACAAGCCTGGCGATCTGATCAATAAAATCCCAAGCATCGTGAAGCTTCTGATCGCTGAGGCTCAAGGGCTTGCCGAGAAAGTGAAGCTCGAACGGGAGAAAGCCGAGCTCGAATGGCAAAAGCAACAGCTGCAATTAGCTGAATGGAAAAGAAAGGAGGAGGAAAAGCGGCACCTCAAGGCCATTCAGGACAGCCGTGAGCAACTCGAATCCGTAATCCAGAGGTGGGCAAAGGTGAACAGTGTTCGCGCATTCTTCGCCGATATCGAAAAATCAGCGCAGTGCCTCGATGGTGTGGCGAGAGAGGCTGTCATTGAGCGGCTGGCAAACGCGAAGGAACTAATCGGCGACCTTGATGCGTTAAAGCACTTCGCTGACTGGAAACCACCACTGCTCCAGGGCGGCGAGTAGAACGTCCAGCTTTCACAGTAGGTGAGTGCGCGTGTAGTTAAAATGTGAGCGCGTAAGAATGCAATTGGGCTCAGATCGTGACGCTTGGATTTGCTAGCAGCACTTTTCCTCCCTAATCCATTCGGTTCCCAAGGCTTCTAGCGGGGACGTTTAGCTTTGGCGCCTAGCCAGCTGTTGACATCCCAGCGCATCCAGCATGTCCGTGTGACTGATTATGCGCACGAGCCTTTGGCAAGCGGAGCGCGCAGGCGTGCGGGTTGGGCGTCCGTGCGCTCCGCGTGCCAAAGGCTCGGTTTACGAAAGCCCCTCCCGAAGTGGTACGGCCTAATGCTGGTGGTGGGTACAAAGGCCAACACCATACTGCGAGGGTTTTTTGATGGGAATGACAGACGAGACGGCACCGTCTACTGCGACGTTCAGATGCCCTTAGCGTAGGGCCGCGAACTGCTACATTTGGTGAGCACATTAGGAGAGTCAAAAGCGCATCCGAATATAGAGCGGGTTTTCAATCGCATGCAGCACGAGCTCAGCAGTTCGATTGATATCGTCGAAAATCCAGCGACCATAGACCCTTGGGGCCGATGCACCACTTAGCACTGGCACCGTTCTCCATCCAGACTAGCGGCTACCCTCCCTGAAGGTTTGCGTACGCAGCCACGCTTCGACTTTTTGCCATCGTCCAACTTTGGGAAGCTGTGACGTTGCTGTATCTAGAATCTCAAGCAGTCGCTGTCTTCCGGCTAGTGAGTGAAACCAATCATCAAGCACGACGCTGCAATGAATGGACTCGCTAAGCGCGCATCTCACGACCATATCCACAGCAGCCCTGTAGTGATCCGCCATGTACAGACGCCGCTCTTCAACAGACCAGCCGCGCTCCGCTAGCTCATTGGTCACGTCAATGATGCCAAGTTCACCAAAGTAGGCGGTGGTATCTGGATAGTGGATGCCTGCCAAAGCCACTTTCGCTATACCCGAATCCCGGTCGAAGTAGGACAGGAAATGCCACCCACCTGTAGTGCTTCCAGCGTGCGGGTAGTTGATCCCAGCCTTGCCACTGACCTAGTGCGTGCGGGAAACGCGTTTGAGATCAAAATCAAAAAGCGGCTGGGTCATGGGAGCTTTTTAAGCCGGGCTAAACCCTGCTTGATGTGCCCGGCGTTCTCACCAATGGCCCACAAAGCACCTCGGACGTTATCCCCGATTTCAGCACTCCCCTGAGCTTCGACATGGAGCGTTAACTCCATCAACGCCGCTTCTAGGGCGAGCTGATTCTGATACATCCTTTCCAGCACGTCGGACAACGAGTATTCGCCTGCCATTTTCCTTCCTCTCTCCTTGGATTCTTCTGAGAATATCTGCTCTGGAACAACCTAGGGTATCAAGCGCATCTGGCGTAGTTTGTCGAATACGTCGAAGAATGCCTGATCGCTCGCCTGGTAAGCAGTGAAGCCCATGGCACGGCTTTTCGACATATCAGTGACAACTTCGATTGGCCGACCGAGATCTGCATCAGTGTGCCATGGGGATATCAATCGACCGATATCCGGTTCTTTCAAACCGTGTTCCGCAACCATGTTCGTCCATACGGCTTGATCGTCAGCCATCTGCTTCTCTAGACGGGCGGGGGACGCAGGATAATCGGCAGCAGGCAAGTCGAAGTAGTCGGCAATGCGGCTCCACATCCATTTCCAACGAAATACATCGCCATTGGTGACGTTGAATGCCTGGTTAGCTGCAGCCGGCGTGGTGGCCGCCCACAGTTGTTGTCTCGCCAACTGCCGGGCATCCGTCATATCGGTAAGGCTGTCCCACTGCACTCTTGATCCTGGAAACACAAAAGGGCGATTGGTTTGTTTGCAAATGGACGCATAGACGGCGAGGGTGGTTGCCATGTTCATCGCGTTACCTACAGCAACCCCGGTGACGGTATGCGGGCGATGAACGCTCCAAGTGAAGCCGTCCTTTTCAGCAGCGGCGAAGAGCTCATCCTCTTGGGCATAATAGAAATTCTCGACATCCAGGCGACCCTGCTCTTCGCGGAACGGTGTTTGCGGAAGGCTGCCTTTTCCGTACGCTTCGAACGGGCCGAGGTAGTGTTTCAGGCCAGTGACCAACGCTACATGCACAACGCTCTTGGCTGGGCGAATGGCGGCGAGCACGTTACGTACCATGGCGGCATTAACGCTAATGTTCTCGGCCTCCGTTGCTTGCCGTGACCATGTGGTAATGAACACGTGAGTGGGTTTCAAATCCGCCAGCGCCTGTTCCAGCGACGCGGGATCCTGAAGGTCTGCCGCGACAGGTATCACGCCTTGCACTTGCGACGGGTGCCTCGACAGTGCGGCGACCTGCCACTCGTTGTCTATTAGTAACTGTGTGATGGCGCTGCCAACGATACCGCTGGCGCCCACGACCAAAGCTGTCTGGGTCATACGTTTCTCCTGGATTTAGGTTTGGGAGTTCCTATAAGCAACGGAGGTTCAACCTAAACCAGATCCGCATGGATTTCTTACCCCTTGTGCAAATGTCGATTACGTGTTGAAGAATAGAGCTGGGAATTTACCGAAAGAAACTGGTCATGGAGCATGGTTATGGCGGAGATTCAGCAACCATCGGTGAGCACTTTGAGCGGGGAGGAAGTGGTGGAGCCAACCTTCATCACTCTCAAGCGCCCTTCGGGGAGCGGCTTCTGTGTCGATCTATACCTTCAGATTTTTGATCGGGTCGGCCCCGATACATGGCTCTCTCTGCCCGAAGATCAATGGCATCGACTGGCGACGATTGAGGCAGGATGGATCACCATGTATCCCATCTACACCAATCCGCACACGCAGCGCTATCGAGACCCTAAGCACGGCAATGTGCGATGCATCTTGTATGAGACGAAAACGAGCCGCACGTTACCTGACACTCCTGATGACGCAATGCTTTTCATCGACTTGAGCCTTCCTCGCAAACTCTTCAACTCATGCTATGAAGGGCTGGGTCTCGTTAAGCAACTCACCCCGTTATGGCGAGGCTTACGGCTTGCCCCTCATGTACAAGCTATAGCCATCTCGTCTGAAATTGACGCCCCTGAAATAGACGGCACGGTTTTCTTAAGAGAAGCACTCGTTGATGAATGCCGCAGAGCCTGCATGAGGATCACTCGCGCGCGGCGAAAAAGTGAGAATTCAGCACAGCTACATTGGGTAATGAGCAAGGTGTTTCCGACGCTCCTTCCCAACGTAGTCTTCCAAGGCAATCTACCTGTCTTGGCGAGTTGTGCGATGGGTACCAAGACCAGCAACGTGGTGGCCCAGGCTGCGGCCCGAGAACGTCGTCACCAACTCAAGGAGGTCAAGACGGGCATCGAAATGCTGGCGAAGGAAGCGCCTCGCGAGTTGTTCGAACTGCGCGCAGAGATTGAAAGAGTGACTATGGCGGCGATGATCGATAAATTTGAGAATATGCTCGATCAGCAACTGACCGAGGGGCACTGGCAACAGTTCTTCGAAGCCAACGCCTTTGTCTTGGCCATGGTGTTCGCTCGTCCCATTGCACTCCTGCATGCTCAGTTCCATGCCCGGGGGTCAATGATGGATGGAGCGGGCGCTCACATTGGTGACCTCCTTTTTGCGTATGGCCGAGAACTGGCCATCGTCGAAATTAAGAAGCCTTCGACACCGCTGATGCAGTCTAGACCTTATCGCAATCAGGATGTCTACGGCCCAAACCTGCAACTCAGTGGCGCGATCACTCAGGTGTTGCATCAGCAAAGCCTGCTACGCACGAACTGGCTATACCATGCGCAGCATCAGTCGATGCGAGACCGACATCCAGATACAGCCAGATGTATTGTCATTGCCGGCATCACCCCAGCCGAAGAACGCCAGCGACGCAGCTTTGAGCTGTTTCGAAATGCATGCAAAGATGTGGAGGTGATCACCTTCGATGAGCTTCTTGGCAAACTGCATTTGCTTGCAAAGCATTTGGCACCTGCGGATCCTGTCCCTACCTCCGACGTCTTTTGAGTCCGATATGGTTGCCAAATTCCGTGGGCTGCGGCCAGTCACTTGTCTCGGGAGGCGAGCTTTACAGTGAGATCACGCAGGAAGGCTCGAACCTCGGTGGAATGCAGGTGGCTGTAGGCAGTCTCGCAGTTCACGTCGCTGTGCTCAATTTCGATATAACTCTCAGATTCAGTGGGCATAGCGAATATCGCGGTTTTGTCTGCTTTATTTCCTAGAGTCGCTTCGTCACGAATCCTTTTCTGAAATGCTTCAAGTAGATCTTTTCTTTCTTGACTTGCGCCTCCTGCAGGGCTGAGCGCACGAAACAGTGCAGAGACGTAACTCAAATAGATCTCCGAGTGTCCGTTTACGAAAATTGAATCCGGCCTTTCGCCCCACCGAGTATTCTCGAATGCATGACCCACGAACTCACCGTAAGAGTGGAGTTGCCCGTTTTTGGAATAGACATGGGCATAACTGTCGCCCAGGGCATGAATCAAAAATCCGGTCTGCCAATCAGGTTGGCTGGAGACGAATGATTGGTGTACGAGTGCCTCAAGCATTTTCCGTCGATCTGCCACAGCCTGAGCGTTACCTCCATGCAATGAGTGCAGGCTGTTGACGATGTCGTGCCTATACCCGGTGTACAGAGGCAATCCCCAGACACCAACGGCTGGTGCTGAATAACGGAGAGCGAGGTCATCCGGAGCCTGGCTGTAGCAAGACAAGTTACCAATCCTTTCCTTACGCAAACCTAGCATTTGTGCAATGTACCCTGATGTCGCGATATGCCCGTCTTTCTCATATAGGGGAATAAGCTTTTGCGAGAGTCGCGCACTTAGAAAGGTCTGGTGCTCCGAATGACCGGGGCTCGGCACCTGTTTGGCCAATGCGACGCCTGTGAAATCGTGCTGGGAAACACAGCCCGCAAGCCCGAGAAGAAGGGCGTTCACATAAAGAAAGTGCCAGATAGGTAGATTGGAATCCATGCTTGAGTCCCTTTTTGACTGAGGAACGAGACCATCAGAAAAGCATGCACAATGACATTCGTGTGTCAGGTCTACTCAGCTCTCGGCGCTTGCGATCCACCTGCTTGCTGAAGGTTAACGCCCGGGATCACATACAGACGGACTAAATCACTGCGTCTGTCCGATAGGTCGTTAATCCTATTTTTGATGCGGACAGTCTCCGCTGCATCAGGCACGATCGCTTTGTCACTGAGCCTGTTCTTTTCATGGGTGATAGCTTCGTCGACAACTTTCAGTAACCCAGCAAGATCCACAGTTGATTCTGATGACCTTGTATTGGCCCGGGCCAGAATACTTGAGACTGCGATTGGGATCGAACATAGCTCGTGATATGAAATGGCGTCCGCAAGCGCAGCGGTTGCACCATAGTCCTCCACAGGCTGTTTTTGCATCTGGATGATCTGGGCAAGTTCGGCCTTGCGCATTGAGATGATCTCTTTTGCTACGGTCGGAACGAGCTCACCACCATACATTTCATTGTTAATCGATCCGCGCATTTCGTTAGTTACCGCAGAGGTGCCTGCCAAATTTTGAGCCGCACGGCCACCCACGATAGCCGCCGCCGCTGCGGTCGCCGTTGTGATGGTGCTATACCAGACATTAGTAGTGGCTCGGCGCCCGTAAATCGACGAAATGAAATCCCCGCAGTAGATATCAGATTGGGCCAGCAGCCTGAATTGAGCGGCATTTCTCTTCTGCTTGTTAATACCGCCATCCTCAAGTGACTTGATGATCGCGTCGGTCGATTCCAATTTGATTCCGGAAACCTCAAGAATTGGATCTGCCCTATTCGGCGGAGTTAAGTGGATAGGTCTGTCGGAGCAAGCCGTTCCCATAAGCAAAGCTGACAAGGATAGTCCTAATTTCCAGATAGAAGTTCTTGTCTCACGCTTGCTTTCCATCCTTCCTGCATGCCCCTTCATACCTTTCTCCAAGCGACTAGAGATCCATGAAATTGGGGTATAGCAGCAAATGGCCATAAAGCTAGCCTAGTGCCAGGTTTGCCTAGGCCCGGTTTCGATCGTGGATAGCCTGTAGGGCGCGCGCTCATGCTCGTTCATAGCAAGCAGAGCGTTGCTGGGAGGGCTGCGAGATGAGGTGGGGCGACTATTTGCATGATGATGAAGCTTTCGGCAGAGCAAGTTCCGAAGTGGATAGGGAGACTACGGGTCAGCACAGCTTCGTTTAGCACTCGCGCGAAGCAGTTCCGTGCCGCCTAGCATGGCAAGTAGAAGTGAGGCATGTCATACCGGAAGAGGCCGACCTGAGGTTGCAGACCGAAAATGATGCGCGGGCGGCGATCAAAGAGGGCGCAAGGGCAATGCTAAAACGGGTAGGGCTGCCCGACGACGAACAGCAACTTGAGGTCGTCGTTTTCCTTCGACAGATCATCGATCTGGCAACCTACAATGGAGTCGGCTGATCGATTCATCGAGGCGCCAATTATCGCTTGAGTGGCTCTGTTTGAATCAGGAATGGTTTGTCTCGTGTGCGTGACTATGCAGATGAGATGAAAGCGCGTTGCTCAGATCGAGCAGTGCCTCGCGCAGTCGCCGATCTTCACGAGCATCGCCCGAATCCGGTTCGAATGTTTGCGCATGTCGAAGCAAAGCCTCGGCGTCGTTTGTGTTGAGATCAAAGGTGATCATGTCGATCCTCGACGAAGGGGAGCACTAACAGGCGAACCCATGACTGAGCCTATCGAGTTCTGCTTTCACGACTTCATATCCCCCTCGACTGTGAGCCAGTTGCAACCGCGAGCAATCACCGGTTTCAACTGTCGGCTGGCTCAGCCAATGATCGGCTTTTTCTTTGTTGCCAAAAATTTGTTCGGCTTGGCGTTGGATCTGCTCGACGTTGTTCACTTTTACTCCAGGCACTCTATTGCGACTGGTTCATCTCATTTGGCGGTAGAGGCGGAAGCAGGGGTCTTGGCGCAATATTCACGGAACGCCTTGATGCCGCGCGTGATGATCAATATTGGCTTAACCATGTAGCGATAGCTGACGAACAAATTCAGCGCGATCCAGGCTAGCTGGTAGGACGAACCGTGAAAGCTTCGGTGGTTGGCGCTGTTTGTCCAGAAACCGTAGGCAACAAAAATAGTAAATATGGCGACCGTTAACGGAAAGATGCCGAGCCTCCCTAGGGAGACGCCAATGAAGGGAATATTAACCACCGAGCGAACAGGGTCTCCTGCCACTTGCATTGCCCAGATTCTGTAGACCTTGTCCTTACCCAGTTGTGCTGTCACCCGGACACGATCCCCTGCCTTGACGTGAGCGTCCAGCACATCTGGGATTTCGATCGGTTCGAGTTTTTTGCCGTCAATTTTCCAAAAATGGTAGCTCACCATGTCGCCGCCGAAGCCGCGCGATTTCTCGTCGAGCCGGCCGTCTACGATCTGCATTTCCTTCATCTTGAGTCCCTGTCCTTGCGTCGCTGAGTGATGGCAAAAGGATATTTCTTCCAAATACTAAGGAATACTTAGTATGCGGTCAAAGCAAATCTAAGAATCTCTTAGCCTTTCGGCGATGAGAAAATGGGTACGTTCGGCAAGCGTTTGAAAGAGGCGCGCAAGCTAAGGGGCTTTTCACAAGAGCGCTTGGGGATTGAGGCTGGCATCGATCCGGCCACGGCCTCTGCGCGGATGTCTCAATACGAAAAGGGCGTTCACCAGCCTGCTGAAAGCATCGTGAAGCAGATCGCTGCAGTCATGAATCTGCCGGTGCCGTATTTTTACTGCGAGGACGATGAGACGGCGCATTTGCTGCAGTGTTTTCATTGCTTGAAAAAAGGTGAGCGAAGGCAGGTGGTCGATTTGGTTGAAAGTCTTGCTCTGCGGAACTGATGTTCACGATCAGAAATTATTTGATGAGTAGCTTCTCGGCACTGTGTTGCGGCCATAAGTTTCTTGGATATCGATCACTCTCATAGGCCATATGCGCGACTTGAGTTACGCTAAATCGTAATCAGCCAGGTTTCTTTCGCATTAACCGCAACCAGAATCCCCGTACGCCTAGGCACCATTGAAAAACCGATGGACTTGGGGAGTCGTGTGCTCTTGTCCGCTACATTCCGACTCCAGCAACTTTAGCGATTCTGAAGTTGAAGTGATGCAGGATGCGATCGCTGAGATTTGATCCCATTGTTAGCGATGAAAACGCTGAATCAGGGCTGACAAAGGATTGTTTTCCTGAAGCGTGAATCCTCCGCATGGGCTGCTCCTGCTCTGAGTGAAAAAAAACATATCAACGTAGCCGGGCCAACTACGCTTTAGCGTGAATTGAATTCGCAAGACAGGGATTGTCATCACGTGAAGCGACTACTTCTTTTGAGCGGCCCGATGGCCAGTGGCAAGACGTCAGTTTCTGTCTCGCTACAAGAACACCATGGGTTTGTTCCGATCAGTAGTGGCTCCTTTCTGCGGGCTCAGTTGGCTTCCCGGAATGAGCTACTTGATCGTCATAGCCTGCAAGAACTCGGTGACTCTCTCGACAGGGCAACTGACTTTTCTTGGCTCATAGAGTCTGTCGCAAGTCCGGCCATCGAAGCCCGGCCAGATGTTGATAACTGGCTCCTGGATGCAGTCCGAAAACCACGGCAAGTGGAGTTGTTGAAGCTCCGTTTCGGGGATGTGGTGAGGCACGTGCACATCGTCGCGCCAGAGTCTGTTCTGGCGCAGAGATACGCTGCGCGGGGCACAAGTCTTCTCGAAGAGTATCGGGTGAGCGTACTGCACCCTAACGAGCAGAGTGCTCGTTCGCTTGCAGGTTTTGCGGACAAAGTTCTAGACACTCAACAGCACACCTCATCGGAAATTGCGGATCAGATAATGGGCATCTGGGAGAAGTAGCGCATGGAAACTCGGCAGATTGTAGTGATCAGTGGCAAGACCTGTAGCGGCAAGAGTGGATTAGCCAGTTTGTTGGAAAAGCAGTTTGGCTTCGCCGTGGTTTGTGATCGTCGAGCCATTGAAGATGCCGAGTGGCGCCTTCGAATGGATCAGCCGGACATTCTTGATCGGCGACGTGATTTGGATACGGCAGCGCACGAGCAGTGGATGCTTCTGGAAACTCAGGCGATGTGCGCGAGTGAGAACGATGACAGACCATTAGTCGTCGATCACTTGGATACGCTGGCACAGGTGCTGCAGTTTCGACAGGCTTTCGGTGCCAACTTGGTACATGTGCACCTCTACGCTAGCGATCCAACGCTTCAGGGACGTTACGCGAAGCGCGTTGAAGGACTCACCAGCCCTCCTGTCTATGAGGATGTGAATCAACTCATGGATCCGGATGAGATCGAAGCGCTCAAGCAGGATGCAGACGTTCGCATCTACACCGAACGCTCAGATTCCGAGGACACATTGGTGCGGGTCGCCGCTCGCTTGCACCTCTTCACACCGCCTGAAATTCGATGTGTGGATGTTCTTATTGGCGGGCAGTACGGAAGCGAGGGCAAAGGCAATATTGTTGCTTACCTGGCTCGCGAGTACGATGTCATGGTTCGCGTGGGTGGCCCCAACGCTGGACACACCGTGGCGAGTGCCGTCGGTACGTTTACCTATCATCATCTTCCCTCAGGGTCGCGTGAAGTGACTGCACGGCTACTCCTTGGCCCTGGCATGACTATCAGGTTGCCGGGCCTTTTGAAGGAGATTGAAGCTTGCGGTATCGGGGCAGACCGGTTGTTCATCGATCCTCAAGCAACCATTATTGAAGATGAAGACATCGAGACGGAGAAGGAGGGGCATCTGGTGTCGACCATCGCTTCTACTGGAAGCGGAAGTGGGGCAGCGGCTGCGCGGCGTATTCTGAATAGAGGTAAAGCGATAAGGCTCGCGCGGGATGTTGATGAGCTTCGCCCTTACGTGGGGATTCCTGGAAAATATCACGGATGCACATCAGACAGACTGGAGGAGGCCTACCGCAACGGTAACTCCATTCTGCTGGAAGGAACCCAGGGGAGCGGGCTGAGTATTTTCCACGGTGACTATCCCCATGTGACGTCCAGGGACACGAATGTTGCAGGATGCCTCGCTGAAGCGGGGATATCACCCAGCAGGATCCGCAAGATCCTTATGGTGATTCGACCTATGCCTATCCGCGTTGGCGATCCGGATGGGGATCAGGGACACACTTCCGGGATGCTCAAGCATCCGACGACTTTCGATGAGATTGCAAAGTTTGCAGATCTCGAAGCGGACGCTTTGAACGCTGCCGAGAAAACCTCCACCACGCACCGTGACCGTAAAGTTGGCTGGTTTGAATGGGATCAGTTTCGCAAAGCCTGCGCGCTGAATGCCCCGACCGACATCGTCCTGACTTTTGCAGATTACCTCCAGTCGACGAATCGTAATGCTCGCCGGTTCGAACAGCTTGATTCTGACACGATCAAATTCGTGGAGGAACTTGAGCGGGTGTCTCAAGCGCCTGTCTCGCTGATTAACACTCGCTTTACCAGAGACCCGGATCCCAGCGATTTACGTTCGCTGATCGATCGGCGCAACTGGACGGCGCGCTCTGGCAGGAGATAACAGATGGATCTGAACAAGCTGATCGAGCTTTATCCCCGGGTTTACCATATGGCTGAGAGCGGAGCTTGGGACAGTATTCGTACCCATGGGCTTATGAGCGCAACGGCAGTCCTTGATCATCTCGCCATCGAAGGGGGCGACCGCGCCCGGTTCGAGAGCGAGCACCGCAATCAGAAAATGGATGTGAGGGCAGGGCACCCTTCCAACATTGTGCTTCGTGATCAGAAGCCCATGCCTGAGAGCAGATTGATACAGGCCCTCACGGACGGCACAACACCACGCCAGTGGTATGAGTTGATCAACCACAAAGTCTTCTTTTGGGCTGAGGAACAAAGGCTGCATCGTCTGCTCGGCGCTCGCGATTACCGCAGGCTCGAACACGATGTTCTGACGCTGGATTCGGCGACTTTCATTCCGGCGTATGCCGAAGCCATATGGTTGTGTCATATGAACTCGGGCAATACCTGGCCTATGCCGCATCGTCGCGGTACAGAGATCTTCCGTAGAATTCCAGATTATCCTGTGAAGCGTTCAGGCAAACCGATCAAGACGGTGGTCGAACTGGTTGTTGATTACTCCGTCCCCAACATTGCTGAATATGTGGTGGACGTTCGGCGAATGCGGGGTAGTGAGGTATTAGAGGTCATTGGTTAGCGCAGATACAACGGGGGACTCATGCCGCGACACCGTTTAGCCTCTCGCATATTGTTGATTAGCCCGGCTCATCGATTGCTGCTTTTCAAGATCGATTACAAGACCGGCGCTTTGGCAGAGATGAGCTACTGGGCGACACCTGGCGGACAACTCAGACGCGATGAGTCTTTTGAGGAGGCGGCAGTGCGCGAGCTCCGGGAAGAGACCGGTGTTGGTGTCCAATCCGTTGGCCCATGCATCGCACGCAGAGAGTTCTTATGGCAAATGCCCGATGGGGAGTCTGTGCTCGCGGTCGAGAACTACTACGTGGTGCATGCCGGCGCCGAGAAGTGCTCCTCTGCCGCATGGAGTGATCAGGAGCGCAGGGTCGTGTGTGAGGTGAGGTGGTGGTCGCAAACCGAACTGTCGAGGTGTGACGAGGATATTTACCCGCCGGATCTGACAAGTCTGTTCGCCGAGGCATTGCTCACCGGCGGCGGGTGAACCCAGCGAATCACCTCGGTCAGTCGATTTGCCTCAGGTTACCGGCCTGCGCTCGTAAAGCGTTGCAGCAGATCGCGGCATCCTCAACCTACCGCTAGCCTACTTTTATTGTGAGGATGACGAGACGGCTCATCTGCTCCAGTGTTTTCACTGCCTGAAAAAAGATGATCGAAAACAGGTGGTCGATTTGGCTGAGAGTCTTGCTTTCAATCACTGATGTCTGGATCGGATAGAAGTTTTGTAGTCACTTTACCCCCACGCTGGTGGGGCAAGCAGATCACCCTGCTTTCGGTCTGCCATTGTAGGAAATAACGCTGCCGCCGGCCTGATCTATGATCTGCACCTAACCGCTGACTGGAGTAACCCTGTTGAGTCGCAAAAAGGCGGTGTCACTGGGAGCGTGAGGGGCTTCAATCGGTGGTTGATAACGCAAGAAAGCATGCCGAAGCAGGTTGTCCAGACTTTACGGAGAGTGATCCTGCTACCTTCGACGCGGACTTTGTTATCAATAAAAAGCGAGAGGGACTGAGTGTCGCGCAGGCGCTTGAGGCACTGGTCGCATTCAAGCGCAGTCCCAGGTCATAAGCTCACTCGCTACTAGCTGTAGGCGCAGGTTGCCATGACATCCATTCTGAAGCCCAACGTGAACATTTACGAGCAACACACCATTCAATAACGCCCATGCGCGCAATGTGTCCAGCAACTGAGTCAAGTTATCTGTCGGCAGAATAGCTCCTTTGAACTTGGTCGAAATTTGACAGGGTAACGGAAGCGTTTTAGAGGTGGGATCCAATATTTTCTGGTTTTTCTGGAGCGCTGTGCTGACTGTCGATAGAATGATGGCTGTTTGATCTCAAAAAGACAGCTCCCTGGCTAACCATACAGCCATTTTTCGCGTACGCAGCAATCCCATGTACGCGCACCTTAAAATGCGTTAGCAAAAGGTAATCTCGTTCAAAATGGTTGATAAAAACGAAGTGCAACACAGCATCAAGGAAATTTTTCTGGTTATGCAGGGTGGCGGCGCCAAAGGTGTTGCCCATGCAGGTGGGCTCATCGCAATCGAAGAAGAGATGCTGAGTATTAAGGGGATCGCTGGCACATCTGCAGGCTCCATTGCAGCAGCGCTAGTGGCAGCAGGGTACACAGGAAAGGAACTCGCAGATCCGAAGGCTCAGAAGCACCTGTTTCTGCGTCCGCCCTTTGGAACAGAGGAGGGGAGTTTGCCCTACAGCAAGCCTACCCAGCTTTTCACTCCACTAGGATGGTTCGTCCTCAGAATTCTCAAAACTATTCCTGGTGTGCCCAATCGGATTTTATCTCCGTTTTCGAACAGGTGGGCGTTGTACTGCTGGTGGATTTTAATATTCGTGGTGTCTGCTGGTGCATTAGGTTGGATGACGCTTTACGAACCAAAAGCCCTACGAGCTCTTCCGGCAATCATCTGGCAAAGTCTAAAGTTCGCCGCACCTTGGCTTTTGCTCGGGCTGGTTTTTCTTTTCGTGTGGGGGTTATGGGGCATCACGTCGGTTAGAAATGTCCGCAAGATAATCGATCGGGTGATTGCAAAAAAGCTGTCGGATCGGCTTAAGCTCGCCGGAATCAATAAAGACTGCAACATTACCTTTGCAGACATGGATCTAGTTGGATGTCCGCCACTCAAAATCATTGCCACCAACACCGCTACGGAGAGTTTGGAGCTATTTTGTGCTGAGCGCACGCCTGATGTGGCGGTTGCGGATGCCGTGGCAGCGTCTATATGTCTTCCGATCATCTTCAAGCCCAAGAGACTAATTTTTACTCGTAGAACACCGTTTGCTGACTTGAAGATGAAGGGCAAATTTCTTGATGGTGGGCTTGTTTCGAATCTTCCCGCGTGGGCGCTGGATGAGGAACGGTTGCTGCATCCTGGTGTTCCGACGATCGCTTTGAGTCTGTCGCCGCCTGCGCCGGTCAATAACAAATTCTGGTTCGCAGCGCTTACGGGCACTGTGGTCAATGGTTCGAGCGAGGTACATACTCGCACGCCAAACAAAATTCTTACCGTTGCGCTGGAAACCAATGCGACCTTGCTGGATTTCGACATGCCGGCGACTTCAGTTTACGCAGAGGTGGCTGCAGCTCAAGCGAGGGTCACGAAAGAGCTTTCCGTAGCTCTTCGTGGCCCGGTGGTGTTGCAGCAGGCTGTCAGTGAGCTGCATAAAGAGCTCCAAGCTATTCTCGACGCTTTCAGAAATCATTTGTACTACCCCAATCCTGGGAAAGATCGAATCCGCATTGGTATTAGTGTTCAGCGGGGGAACTCGATGAAGACGCTTTCTACGGCATTCACGGCTGGCTATCGTAAGGCTGATCCTGATGGGGAGCTAACTGTGTTACTAAAGGATAGTCATGCAGGAGCGGCGTGGGCAGATGGCGCGGTTATCGTGGATGACTTTGGCAGCGGCACGGCTCCACGCTTCCCTGTCTAACCGCGAGCATGGTCTGCAAAAACCTGGTTGCTTTGTTTACCAGTGACTGGCGCGACGAAACCTGAGCAGAAGGCGCGCCCCATTGTCATCACGATAGATAGCAATGTTGCGTTCAATCGCGCTTCTCCTAATTTCAATCAGCACTATCGTGAATTTTGTACTTTCATTACGGCATTGGTAGAGGGCTATACTGAAAGCATGGATCTGGCGCAATACGCCCAGGGGGCAAACACATGGCTTTGAAAATAAGTTTTTCGGACGGGGTTATCAAAGAGGTCTCCGATGCGGAACTCGCTCGCATCGGTGAACAACTCAAAGGAGTTGTGTCAGAGAATTTTGGTAAAAGTCGGGTTCGAGACATGATCAGTGATGGGCTTGAGCTCCGTCGCTTAGGCGATGTGCTTGAATCGGATATTGGGGGGGATGAACGTAGAAGGCTTGAGGTAACGTTCTACTCCTTAGCCGATAAGATCCGGCGAGAAAGCCAAGAACTCGCTGACAGACAAGAACGCGAGAGTCGGCCTCAGTGGGTCATCAATGGCTCATACAAGGGGGCTGAGGTTATGAAGCCAGAGCAGCACAGAACTGCTGATGGCTCTGTTTGTTGGGTCATTGATAGCCCTAAATCGACTCGATTCCAAGGCGCGACCGCTTATAGAGACGAGTCGGGTAGGCTATTGGGCGGTGGCCATGTGAAGGTCAAGCAGGGACGTTTGAAGCCCGACCCTGATTCATTGGCCATGGATCGTTAACTCCAGATCGAGCACAGCGTCCAGTTAGACTCCAACATCTTCTGAATAAGGGCCTTAGGTTATACCTGAGGCTCTTTTTTTCTGATGGAGCATCAGGTCGTGACCAGTTGCTCGAAAATATTCAAGGCCAGGAAATCATCACATCCATCACGGATGCAATTGGGCAGGATTTTTTCATTCCATCCTTCGGCATCGATTACATCTATCGACGTGCCTCGGCGGAGGCTGCTGGGCACGTGCAGGGCCGCCTAGGATTGCTGGTGATCATTTCAATAAACTCCAGTATCTCCCTCACTACTGGTGAGGTGCTGCGCCCCGGCATTCTCTGTTTCAATTCGATTCGAAGACCGTCGTGGTTTTTGAGGTTAAACGAGCTAGTGAGACTGAGCGACAGACCTTTACCGAGCTTGTAGGTTGCACTCTTTCAACCTCCCAGCCTGTCATTTCGTCTGGTGTCAATCACCGCGCCACCTACGCACAAGCGTCTGCCGAAGACTGCTACCGTTCGACCAAGTCACCCTCAAGATTGCCAGAGCAAGATAGATGGTCTACCCATATACCGGTGGAAACCACGGTTCCTATGGTTTTTATTGGGCGATATTTTGCTTGGACGCATACCGTCATGGGGCTAACTACCGAGACGTCTGCCGTCAGTAAACACCTTCTGCCAGATCGAGCAGCTTGCTCAATGGGGCGGTTTTTACACTCTGCATGACATCGAAGCTGTCCATGACCCCGCCACCCAGCAATTCGAGCAGGTGCTCAAACAGCTTGTAGTGGTGGTGCTTCTGATCAAGGTTTTGCCAATCGCTAAGGGCGTCTTGGGGAAGTACAGCACTTGCAGATACAGATTGGGGGATGAAGAAGGGGCAGAACATGTCTGAGGTTACGTCAAAGCCATCAGCGCGCGCCGTACTGGCGAAATCCATGCTCATGAAGGATGGGCGGTGCAGAAGCTGCACCGGGGCATGGAATACATTGCTGTCGATGAAAGCCTTGAGAGACCAGTTATCCATGCTGCTGCTGAACTCGCCAGGTACTACGTAGATCGCGGGCCGGAACTGTCCCAGAAAACCTGTAGGATTCACCTGAAGCCGGTCTTCAGATTTTTCCGGGGTAAAGAATGAATCACGAGCGACGCCGTTGCTCACGTCCACGATTACTATTTCGCCAGCAACTGGCTTGTAGGCCAAAATCTCATCCAGACTGAGTTCAGGGCAATTAATGCGGAGTGCTTCCAGTCGATTTTTGGTCGTTCTACCGGCTCGAACAGATAGAGGGTAATCCGCATAGATGTAAGTGCTTTTCAAGCGTAGGGATTTCGCGATGACGGCGAGGTTCCTTGACACTGTGGTCTTGCCTACTCCGCCTTTCAAATTGCTCACCGCAATGACTAGCCCTTCGCTGGGGAGCCGCACCCTGACATCATCCTGAGTCATCAGCTTTGAGCGCACCAGCTCGGCGAGCCATCCCATCAAGAAAGGGTCAACCGGCCTCGTTCCACTGAGCCAACGACTGATCGTTTCGGGGGCCGTTCGTTTGCCGTCTTCCCGAAGCCCGCTGACCTTCTCGGCTAACGCAACGCCGCTGAGATCGAGATATTTCATGGCTCGCTTGAGCAACACCGCATTCATCATGAATGATCCTTGGTCATTTTTATGATTTAAAAGAATGACCATAGGTCAACATTTCAAATGCTGCCAGTCGATGATGGCTCCGTGCGGAATTAAGAGGATGCCGGCGAGGGGGGGGGAGTGTGATTGCGGATTTTATGGCGGATTTGGGGGAAGCTTGGAGTCCATCAATGAATACCATCAGAGAGCACCACGTCGGCAAATTCGGTTAGGCTCCTGTAGCTGTTCAGCTTTACCGGCGATGCTGTGGGTGTTAACCCTCTCCGGGATTTCACGGATCAGAGATTCATCGGCGTATGAATGCCCTGTGAGGATGTGGCCGTTGCGGAAAGCCCATCAGGGCTTAGAAGGCGGGAAGCGGACTGGTGGCCTCTTGCGCAGGTTGGACAGGGTGACATCCACTTTCAGCGACGTGGTACGCGTGGACTTTACTTGGACTTTGCCTCCAATGATGGGCTTATGAAGTGTAATCAGGGTAAGCGTGCCGGTTTCCTGTTCGACCTCGACGAAGACGTCCCAACCATGCTTATCAGCACTGCTTTTATTGGCGGTCACTCCATCGACGGAGCAGAAGCCCATAAAAAATCTGATCACCCGCTCCTATATCACCGATAAAATCCTCTGGCTTTCCGTCTTTACCAATCTGCTTTCCTCATCTGAATCGCTGGCTGAGGGCTTCCTGCTATCCCAATCGCGTAATCCCATCGGAGCTATACAGTTCCTTTCGCTCTTGATCCTGTTTTCTGCGTAGTTGCGGATGAAAGACATAGTCCGATGGCAAGGGTTTAAGAATCGTGAAGGTCAGAAGGGGGACAGAAATGAGGGCTAAACACAGGTAAAATGGCTCTTGATATCCCTTGGTGAGCCACAGGATCAGCGTCTCAGTGCCAGACACATAGCCTGTCAAAATATTCGTTGTGGTCAACAGCAGCAATCCGATGATGAGAGTCGAAGCTTGTCGTTGATCGTTCAGTCTGCGGATCCAGAGGGCCTTCTTTTCACGATAGATCGCCATCAAGAAGTCATCGCTTGTGCGTAATGCTTCCGTGTGCAAATAGCCGATTGATACTTGGCTGGGCCCGGCGTCGGGTTCGCTAAAAGCGCTCAAAAGGAAATCAGGCGAAAATTCGAATATAAATTTCCTCAGAAGCTCATAAAACAGTGGGATGACGAACGACACGGTGAGGCCGAATCCTGCCACTGCCAAGAGGAGGGCGCCTATCGATTCCCATATTTGTGTGCTGCCCGTCGTAACCGACAGCAAATTCTTGTGAAGAATCCAAGCTAGCACCGCATCGGCATACAGGGCGATGTAGATCAACTGGATACCCCATTTGAACTCCCAGGCCTTTTCTATCAAGCCAATGGAGAAAGCTTGACCGGCATCGACCTTGCTTTTGCCTTGAGCTTCTTCTGTCATTCCAATCTCCTTTAGATATATACATGTTGATGGGTGGTTCATCAGGAACCCGCTGTGAGCGACGTGCTCGCTGGCGTTGGCGTCGTTTAGGGGCGAAGTGTAATCACTCCAAGCAATGGGGATTTCTCTGAAAGTAGGTGGTTGGGCGCTTCAATCGACCCATTTTATTATGCGGACAGAGGCGCGCAGGAAGAACGGTGTGAGCGCCAAAATCCCCACATGTTCTTCTTCGCTGCTGCGACGTTGATCTCTACAGCGTCTACGATCGCTGCAGTTGGATGGCAGCTGTCGGCCTCTAGCTGCGACAGAGTCCGCTTTAAAATTTTTCAGGCCATCGCAAACCTCTCTTAACTTGAGCCCAAAGCATTTTCACGAAGTCGTTTAGCGGCGCTACCGAGCGATAGCTTAGCGCATCGTAATTTGCTGCTCGAAAGCACATCATCTTGCCAGTGTTTGTAAAAATGAATGGCTGCCAGCATGCGACTCACTTCTAAGTTGCTATAACGTTAGCCCTTACTGCCATCGTGATCAGAGTTAATCGGTGCTCTTACAATCCACCAGCTCCTAGTCGGTGTCGAGCCGACACGAGTAGGATTTTCTCACTGACATTGAGAAATCGTGCACTCCACAATGGCCGCCCCGCAGATTTCAGTTTTGAACTCAACCGGAACTCTCCTTCGGAAAAATAGCCGGATGATGGGTCGTACCCGATAAATGTCCGGAATTATCTACGCATTCCTTCTCACCCAATTCTTCGTTAGGCTCGTTTGCGCTGCTTGACCTTAAGGCGAATGCCTAGATGGTTTTTGTCAATAGGAGGGCGCTTCATCTGTTCGCATGGCCATTGCAAGTATAGGCTTGGTAGAAATCTAGAGGGGCAAAGCAATGAGTGATGTGATTAAGCCAGAAGAATTAAAGGCACTGAGATTGTCGAGAGGTTTATCGATCAAAGATGCAGCAGATTCAGTGGGACGAGACTATCGAACTTGGCAGGGATATGAGGCGTCGAGTGATTCAGAATCTAGGATAAAAATAAAACCTGAAGTCCTTGGTAAGTTTTTCCGGGCTCACAAAATATTTTGGCCCTGCGCGAAAGTTATCAGTGTTACGGCATATAAGGGAGGTGTGGGGAAAACGCCGATTACGGTTGTTGTGGCTGCAGCATTTGCATCAAAGGGCTTTAAGGTAGCTGTCGTCACCAATGATCCAGTATTCCGTAGCTCCAGCGAGAGCGAAAAGGCACACATGAAGGCTTCTGGTAAAGTCGCAGGTTCAGTCGACTTCTACGATGAGGCTGATATCGTCATGTATCAAGGTGAAACGCAATCAATCAGAGCGGTGGTGGAAAAAAATCAGCAAGACCAATATCGCTCGGTTTTCAGCGATGATATTGAAAGGCTGGCTCGCAAGGAAGTTTCTGATATCGAGTTTGATAATCTGAAGAAAAACTATGATCTTGTTTTTCTGGATATTAATCATAGTCTTCCTCAGACTCTGATAAATTCCGACATAATCGCTTTGTTAGTCGATGCTGCCTGTCCTTTTTCTTGCGCGAGCTCAAAAAGATACTGCAACAAAATTAGAGAGTTGAATAACGGGTCGTTAGGGGGCGTGCATGTCTTGCTGACAAATTTCACCCCTATACCTAAGCTGTGCGGTCTAACCGATAAAGAAACTCCAGAGCTAGAAGAGATGTTGGGATTGCTGGTGTGGCGTTCAGAGTTTGCCGTGAAAAACTATAAAAGACTGAAGGGGTTGGAAGTACCATTTTTGCGTTCAAAATTCTCTTCTGAACATGAATACCATATCGATCAGTATGACGAAGGCCGATCTTTCGATGATTCGTTTGGTTATTTTGATACCGTTTTGGATATTGCTCCTGACTCACTCGCTGCGATCGAAGTTCATGATGTCGCTGAAGAGCTTGAGGGGCTTTTATGGTTGCAAGGCTGAATGTTTTTTTGCGCCAAACAGAAGTGAAAGTAGCAAGCCAGGTTTAAGTTTCCAAGGTGCGGTGCTGAATCACATCGACCCTGTGATGATTTGAATGTTCTGTCTTGAAGGGAAATGCAAATTTAGTTGCCTGCTGCGCGAGTGACCTAATCAAAAAATTAAGTCTTCAATCCCGCCTGCTCGGTTAGGACATTTTAGTCAGGTGAATCCCAATGCTGGCATTTCTTGTAAAAAGCTCAAATCCTTCAATGTGATCTGGAAGCCTGACGGTTTGCCGCTTGGCCCCCCCAACAGGATATGCGCAGGAAGATCATGAAGGCATGACTTGATTAGTAGTAAAAAATCGCTCATCTTGTGTCCGTCGAGCGATTTACCCCTATATATGGGGCTTGGCACCGTTCCCCATTAGGGTAGGTAAAATTCAGCGAGTGATCACGCAACGTCGCCAAACATACTGTTACCACTCGCTCTCGAAGCCAAACGGTTGAACAACCTG
The DNA here is from genome assembly GCF_032613195.1 of Pseudomonas sp. P108. Taxonomy (NCBI): domain Bacteria; kingdom Pseudomonadati; phylum Pseudomonadota; class Gammaproteobacteria; order Pseudomonadales; family Pseudomonadaceae; genus Pseudomonas; species Pseudomonas sp. P108. The sequence continues at coordinate 3,438,319 of NZ_CP126691.1, forward strand.
ACTTCAGTGCGCGCATTACATCGAACTGCGTGCTGTCGCGTCAAATTAATGTGACACGCGGTTCGATGCGCGTATTTGGTCAGGCCATTAATCTCAAATATAAAGGTATGACCATGAGCATCAACGCTAAACAAACAAGCTCGTCTATTGCTTCCCTGGCCTCCGCCGTTCTGCGCGAGCCTACAGCTTCCGAGGCGGCTCTTGAGCTAGCTGGTTCGGCGCTCTCTCAAGCATCTCCTGATAAACAAACTGGTGAGCGTATGCAGGAACTCGCTGGTCAGATCCTGAGTGAGGAGGGTCACAGTGAAACCGTCTTGAGCTTGGCAGGTTCTGTTCTTTCTCAATCGTAATCCTGCGTGGTTTTAATCGCCCCGTCTTGTGCGGGGCGTTTTGTTTTCATTTTCTTCAATCGACCACGGGTGAAAGAGCGACTTAGATCTCTGACCCTAAAGCACCAAAGCGCGGCTGAGACCTCTGATCCCAAAACAGCAAGGCCCGGATGCAGAGTTCCGAGGAAAACCAAGAGACAAGAGGCAACACCTTTTCACAAGAGCACCATCCGGCAGAATTCGAATCCAAGTTTTTAGGATTTGCCAAAACCCTCTTCATCATCAATTTCGCCGCAGACTTTGGCTTCAGGGCGCCTGACAGGTTATCTCCGCTCTCAAGGGCGTTGCCGTCAACATCAGTACCTCCTTCTATTCGCCTACATGTTCAGTGCTCGCACGCCTGCGATTTCGAAGGGGTAATTTCTTCACGAAGTCGCGAAACATCATGTTGAACGAATCGAAACCAGGCCAATAATTTTTATTTTCCTCGTCGTCATAGTCATAACCGAGTGCAAGTGCTTGGTCTTGATAGCCCAATAGCGGCCAAATAAGGTTGAAACGCTCCCGCCAAGTTTCAGCTCGCACAAGAGCACAGGCAGTCTTCCAGTCCAATGACGCCAGATTTATCAACGCATCGGAAACGTTGCTTTCATGGATAATTTCGTCCCACTCATCTACGAGCGCTCGCATTTTGTCGAACACACATAATATCCATCCGATCGTTTGGAATTTACACTCGCGCACTGACTGCGGAACCTCACCTAAGTCATTAAAAACCACAAAAGCCATTTTGATATTTTCTGAATGTTCAACGTGAATGGAATAAGACTCCATTGCACAACTCCTTTTTTATTGTTGTATGAACAAACTAACAGGGTAGATTTTTACTTTGCAAGATACTTTCGCTTGACAATCATCAAATGTTATATATAAAAGTAAATACTTGAATCCTGCGCGTTAGCGATAGGCTGCTTGAATGACACAGATTGACTTAACCCTGATAAACCTGTTTTTTAGTTGAGTGATAAGAATGCCCTATGACCTGGAAAACCGTTTGGTAATAGGCGTGGCTTCCAGCGCCGTTTTCGACTTGGTGGCATCGGATGCCGTGTTTCAGAGTCAAGGAGAGGAGGAGTACCGCAAATTTCAGCAAGAAAACCTTCACATCCCCCTTCCAAAAGGGATAGCTTTTCCCTTCATTAAGCGTTTGCTGTCGGTGAATGACTTGAGCGTTGATCCAGAGGATCCGCTAGTAGAGGTCATTCTTCTTTCGCGAAATGATCCTGACACCGGGCTGCGCGTACTGAAGACAATCGAGCACTACGGGCTTGGGATGACTAGGGCGATTTTCATGCAAGGAAAATCCCCTTACGAGTACATACCGGCACTGAATATCGCTCTGTTTTTGTCTGGTGACAAAAAAGACGTGGAGGCTGCTATTAAGGCGGGTTATCCCGCAGGGCAGGTGCTCGACTCAAAGTTCGAAGACGACGACGCTGACAAAACCCTGCGTATCGCATTCGACTTTGACGGCGTACTAGCCGGCGATGAATCCGAAACGATCATGCAGGCCTCTGGCCTGTCAGTGTTTCATGCCCATGAAGTGAAGAACGTCATGGAGCCGCATAACCCTGGGCCGTTGAAGGAGTTCATGGTGCGGATTTCCAAGATCCAATCGGTCGAGGAGAGGCATAAAAAGCAAAACCCGAAGTACGAAAACCGTATTCGCGTTTCGATCGTCACGGCGCGAAATGCGCCGTCTCATGAGCGTGCGATGAATACCCTCAAGAGTTGGGGCGTCATGGCCAACGACGCTTTCTTTCTGGGTGGCATCGAGAAAGGCAAAATTCTGGCCGTGTTGAAACCGCACATTTTCTTCGATGACCAATCCGGGCATCTTAAATCGACCAGCGCGGTTGCTCCGTCTGTACACGTTCCTTTCGGCATTACCAACAATGTTACAACAGAGGATGTGATCGCGACTGAGGCTGATCAGGCAGTGGTGTAAGGCAACGACCTGAGGTTTATTGCGACTCCTCTGACGGGGGCTGCCCGCAGCGTCTGTGATTGCGACTCGGATTTACCGATGAGGTAGGGAGACTTCTGAATGTTCTGGTTGGGGCCGTTTGAGTACAAATCCAAAAAAGAGCTGCTGGATCGACTCAAAGACTACCTGCATAGCGCACCAACAGGCGTAATCACCAACAAGCTCGCAGTCAAAAAAATGCACCTACTCATAGCAATGCATTCTGAGGCGAGCAGAAAAATTGGTGTCGGCATTGACCACTTCAAGATCGTGAGAAGTGTTTTGGGAGCGGGTAGGGGGATCAAACTCGTTCGCACCGATGGCAGTGAAGAAGGCTTCTCCTATAAACGCTGCATTACCGGTGTCGTCCAATCGCCACATGGCAAGGTGTGTGAGGCATTGAGGTTTGTTGTGCGCTCTCAATTGATCGCGTTTCGTGACGCGCTCGGAATTCCGGTGATGTGCTCGGTGAAAGGGGCGATCATCACAGATCGAAAGAATTTACACATCGATCACAAGGAACCGTTCTGGATTCTGCTGGAGCGATTTTGTCACGATCGCCAGGTCGATCTGACCACTCTTGAAACGTACGCAAATGGAGAGAATTTGGCGTTGGTCAATCAGAAGGTGTCTTCAGAGTTTGAGGAGTACCATCGTCTGCATGCTGCGCTTCAGCCATTTTTGAAGGCAGCCAATGTAGGAGGGCGGAGTGGGGGCAATATGGGAGCAAGGGTGTAGCTGATACAGAAGCCAAGTTTAGATCTACACTCAAGAGCGACAAACTCCCAAATTATCTGTCAGCTCACGGCAAGCGAAGTAGATCCTTGGAGAAAAACATATGAAACTTTATTCAATGGTAATTGATCACTCACCTATCGACATCGTGCCTGCTGACCAGAACTCTGGATCCCAGCCATACTTGACGGTCATAACTGATCAATTAAGCGGGACTATTGTTTACGTAAGTATTACTTCACCCAAGACTCCGGCAGAGGGAAACGATAGCGATCCCGACCTATAGTATTTGCTACACCCGCGACAAGGACGGGGATCTCCAGCGCCCGCGCGCCACTGTACTCAGGCTTTTCAGCGCTCCTGGGTTAGATGAGCAGATAACTCTAAAGCCGGGTTACCTGGCCCCTGCCAAGCTGACATGGAACTGCCCAGGGTAGGTGTGTCGCGCGGGGCATGATTTGGTAGTCTCGATCTTCTCTAGAGATATCACGTGAAGCAACCGCGCGGCCGAAACTGGTGGCCAGCTGCTGCGCGTCAGATATCACGCCGCTCAAGCGATAGAACGACACCCTCGATCAATTACTCGACCATCGAAGTGTTCGCGCCTTCACTGACCAGCCGCTGCCTGAAGGCACGATCGAGACGCTCGTCGCATCCGCGCAGTCGGCTTCTACCTCCTCGAATCTGCAAGTTTTGGGTGTCGTGGGCTGTTCAGGCTGGCGAGCGCAAGAATCGGTTATCGGCCCTTGCAGGTAATCAGGCCTGCATTCGCCACGCGCCGCTGTTCGTCGTGTGGCTTGCTGACCTCTCCACGGTTTCAAGAATTGCCTTCCTTACCTGGAAAGCCTGTTGATGGAGACGATTGCCGCAGCCCTGGCCGCCCAGAATGCCGTGGTAGCACTTGAATCGCTCGGCCTCGGTAGTGTGTACATCGGTGTAATCCGCAGCGACATCGAGGGCATGCCAAAGAGCTGGAATTGCTCCCCAGGCCTATCCAGTTTTCGGGCTATGCGCTTGGTAACCGACCGAATAAACGGCCGGCAAAGGTGAAGTCGAGATTGCCACAGAGCGCTGTTCTTCATCACGAAACCTACTCGGCCGCCGGCGAGGAGGGCGCGCTCGCTGAATGCGATGAGCGCCTGAGTGCGTTCTATCAGCGTGATGGCAGGGGTCGAGGAGGGGACTTATCCGGTCATCCACTACCGATGGACGTCTTGCACGACTCTTTTAGCTATCCTGCAGACCTAGTCCATCAGACCAGAAAAAATATTAAGCTTGACCGATTCAATCACCAATAACGAATTATAAACGTTATAGCACCAGTCCATGATTCGGCCTGCCCGAATACCACTTTCTTTATCGCCGCCAGAGATTCGGAACGGAGTCCAATCCGGATTTGGCAGTACGCCCGGATCTCCGACGCCCAGCCTTGTCTGCGGATAGTTACCAGTCCAGCTCGAAGGCGGTGCGAGACAAAACTCGTAAAACTCCCGAGCATCAAGCGGGGTCAACGAGTAGAAGCTTTTGTGTTTGACACACACTGACCACAGTAGCAGTTTCTCAAGCGCTATCAGTTTTAACCGATCCGCACTACATGATCGGTATGCCCGAAGTATCTCTAAAGATTCCAGTGCTATCTTGCAGCAATTAGCTGGAAAACACCTTGATACATACGCTTGCCCCTGAGTCGTTGAAAAAAGGAGCACTTCTCTTTGTTGCATACCAAATAATGGAGGCGGGCGCTCCTGAGTATGATAACCCGTGTCCAGATCCGCAGAATCTTGGTGATGGACGGCCCTACGTGATTTCGAAACCTGCTTACGCTCCCAACTCAATCGGTACTGGCGCGAGCTTTCGCTTCCGGAGGGAGCGGGGGCAGGTGCAGGTGCAGGTGTATCAAGCTGACTGATACGAAAACCCACTGCTCGATCAAGTAGTTCGCTAGGAGAGCGTCCCACTCCCGGCATTTTGGGCAGTCTCCACATTAGTTTGTCGAGTAAGGCTTCCGTGAGTATTGGATCGCCATCGTCCAAGGAAGGTATGGAGCTCAAGCCCAGACCATTCCTGTATCTGATTATCGAGTCTATGAGGGCCTGGGGTATCGCGATGTTGTAGTCTCGCATATCACCTCGCATGGTGAAGTGCGGATCGCTAGAACCCATCGATGAAAAGCACGCCATTGAAAAGTGACTGCGCTCTGAGCGCCACTCTTTAAAGCTGAGGCGAAGGTGATAGCAGACCGAAAACACGAACAAACTACGCTCAGAAACCTTGCTGGCTGGCGTCAGGTTTGCGAGGTATTGAAGGTACTGTTGGGCTTGGGAGTCATCCTGGCCACTGAACGGCGCTCGCGGTGCTTTATAAAACTCGGAGCTCGATAGCCTGGGCTGTACACCCAAGTCCGAGCTTAAATACTTGAAGAATCGGTTAGTCACGTATCCACGTGCCGGATCTGCTATCGACTGTAAGAATGGCTTCCAGTCCTCGTTATGGCGTTCGGTACCTTTATCGATGACAAACCTTTCATTCCGGCCGCCAATCCAAGCCACCGGTGGCCGCGCGCAGAAGGCGCTGAATGCCCTTAGATCCGGTGCGGAAAATTCGCTCAGTGGCTTCCTTGCGATGCAAATCGCCCAGAGGACGAATTTTTCTAGGAAAACCACGATGCGAGATTTACTGCGTATAGAGGAAGGAAGGCTATCGGCATAGCGGCAAAAATGCTCGTAGGTTTCGACTGCGCCTGTTTCGGCTGGGAACAAGGCCAGGTAGCCCAAGATCAGGGTCGCTTGGGATGTGGAGCGCTCATCGGCTTCGGCACGATGTGCGGTTTCACCACGGTTTGTGAGGATTGATCTCGGGAACACCTTTACGTCCTTGAAGGGGGGCCGTTTGGAACGATGCACCGGCACCAATGTAGCTAAGTCAGCAGATTTGGCAATCCGGGAGGACGAACACATCGCGAGGCGCAATATTTTTCCGTTTTGGCTCCGACAGAGACGCCCAGACGCAGAAAATGCGCTTTTAAGAAAAGTAGGAATTTTAGTGGGTTAGGTGTGACAGAGATTGGAGTCGGAATATTTTTCCGTTTTAGTTTCGACATTTCAGAACGGGAAAAAACGAGGGATTTCGTCGGCCGAGCCTCTAAACGTTCCGTTTTGATACCGACAGTGGCCAGCCCGCATCTCTGGTATCAGATGAGCTGTCGGGAGCAACACGTTGAAGAGGGAGCGTTTCCGGTGATGCGACAGAACTCCGCTTTTGTTTCAACGTTTACAACTTGAGTGAGAGTCGCGTCTGCAAAGCGGGGTTTTGGTTTTAGGCAATTGCCGCTCTGCAAGGGCGCATAGCGTAATACATGATTTAACATAATATACATTACACGTAACAAGATGTTGCGAGATCAGCCCGGTTGCACAGTGGATTTCAGCCTACAGAATCGACCTGAATCCGATCCACTGCTTTTCCTTGAATTCGACGGCGCTCAACCCTCATCACGCGTCAGCTTTTCAATCAGCGTTCGATGCTGTGGAAATTGTTGCGTGAGTTTCTGCCGATCACCCATTTCCATATCGGCAAAATCAAATCCTGGCGAAACGGCTTCGCTGATCAGCCCAAATCCGTTTTCGCCTTCGAGCAACCGCGAAGCTTTCCATAGTCCACCCGGTACGCGTAATTGCAAAAGCTGTCCTGCCAGAATGTCGGCGCCCATCACCAATGTCTGCAACGAGCCGTCAGCATGAATCAGGCTGTACTCAATGGCGTCGCCCAGGTGGAAATAATGCAGGATGTCGGATCGATTGAAATGAAACTGGCCCACCGGTGATTGCTGATCCAGCAGATAGTAAATCGAGGTCATCAGATACCGTGGACCGCTGGGGGTTTCGAGTGGGACGCGATGATCGGCCTGATAGGTTCTACGGAAATAGCCACCTTCGAGGTGAGGCTGCAGATCCAACGTTTTAATAATGTCTTCAGCTTTGGCTTCACACATGATCATGGGCTCTTCTCCGTCAAATATGCCGCCAATTTACGTTAACTCGACTAAACGACCATTTAGTGTAGTTAAACGTGAACCGTAAGGTCTGCGTCGAACTCATCCCTTTTCATCACTTTCCTCCATTTAAAAAGCCAGCCCGCCCAGCGCGCAAATCTCTTTCGAACTGGCCTGTTACGGCGCAGGCCGGGGGCTTAGCTCGATTGGCGCGGTTTCAATCAAGCGCTTCGATACAATCATCGACTGGGTTGTGGCAGCGTACTTTTTGAAGTGCGGCGATTCGATATGGCTTCGGTATGCCGAATCGCTGGCGTAGATTTCGAAGAAATGAAACCAGTTCGGGCGGTCGACTTCGGCGACGGCGTAGATTGATATGACGCCCGGCTCTGTTCGAGTCGACTCTGTGATCTCTTCCTTGACTGCGGCTTGATAGGCCGCAACCTGTGCAGGATCGATTTCGAGTTGCGCGATGCGCACCACCAAGCCATTTTCCTCGGCGGCCAGCGCTTGTCCTGCCAGTAATCCAGCCAATGCCACCACTCCTAATAAACTGGCGAGAAAGTAGACAAAGTCTGCGACGTTGGCGCGGCTTACATTCATGAGGCCTCACAACTTGAAACCGGGATGGAAGCCGGACGAGCGACCACGTCAGATGATTCTACGGATCACGTAAGCGTATTTTGATGAGTTTCCCTCATTAAACTGTCGCATCCGACTCATCAGTTAAATTCCATGATCGGGAACGAAGGCCGGAAATCTTCTTCGTATCGCTATTTGCCACCGAGACTCCCTCCCCCATCGACGCTGATCACCTGGCCGGTAACGAAGGATGCTCCCTCGCTCAGCAGGAAGGTAATCAGCGAGGCCACTTCTGATGGCGTGCCCAGTCTTTGCATCGGAATGGTGGAGAGTATCTGACGCTCACCCTCACTTCCCACGGGACGGTTTTTTCGGAAAAGCTCGGTGTCTATGGGGCCCGGTGCGACTGCATTGACCGTAATGCCAATGGGCGCCAACTCAAGTGCCCACGTACGCGTGACCCCCACCAATGCACTTTTTGCGGCAGCGTAAGCGGTTCTGTCCCGGGCTCCAAAAATGGCACGGCTGCAGACATTCACGATGCGTCCCGCAGACGATCGCTTCAGAGACGGCAGGCAAGCCTGGGTGATTTGTACCGAGGCTCTGACATTCAGGTCAAAAACGTTTTGGAGTGTTTCGAGTTCAAGCGTTTCCAGGCTTTGCGCAGACGCAACACCTGCGTTATTGACGACGGCATCAATAGAGGTCCGTTCCAGGAGTTTCTCAAGCATTTTCCTCGTTTGCTGAGCATCGATTAAATCACAGAGCAACAGCTTCCCGGGAAAATCATCAACCGGATGCCTGGCGATGCCGACCACATTCCAGCCTGCCTGATTCAACTGAGTACTGAGTGCAAAACCGATCCCTTTGGTTGCTCCAGTGACCAGTGCAGTTCGGCTGTTGTTCATGGTTACCCCTCTCATCAACGATCACCTGCGACGCCAGAAGCAGACGTTCCAGATAACTCACTCCAAGAAATATGCCCGCCCTTCAGTATCGGTGAATTTCAATCCGTATCCCCTCATTCGTATCTGGAGCACGAAAGTAGCTCGTTATCAAATCGAACTCAGCGTCGCTTGCTGTAAACTCATGCTCGGCGCGGCCATTGCGCCGATGTAGCCTGCCCCGACAGGTCTCATCATCCACTTCGATGTAGTGGAAACAGTGGGGAATTTCGGCAGCGTCAGCCAGACCGCGTAACCACAGCCGATCCTCTGGCGTGTTGGCCGGGAAATCCAGAACCACAGTCACGCCAGCCTTCAGCACATCGATGACAAGCGGGCCCACCAGTGCCCGAATCTGACGCGCAAGCCTCACGTAATCGGCCACTGATTGGATCTGATCAGGGTAAAGCCTTGAGAGCCAATGATCCTCACTCATCAAAATAGCCGACCGTTCAAACGCCAAGGACTTGGCCAACGTCGATTTACCGGATGCAATCTTGCCTGACATCAAATGAAGCATTGGTTTGGTCATGGGGGACTCCTCCTTGTCGAGTTCTGATGATGTTCATTGAAAAGCATCGAAGCAACCGCATACCCTCCACTGTCAGCTTTAGACTGGGCCCGGTTTTTCCAGCCAGAACTTCAGCCTTTCTTGCTTTTCTCTTCATCGTATTCTTCTTGGACCGCACGTAATAAGGATCCGAAATAGCCTCACTCGGTCGAAGGGACGGAAGCTTTGCTGCCCAAGCGTATGAGCTCATTGGAGAAACACAGGCCGACTATGATCAGCACCGCTCCCGCGTAGAGGCTTTCGCGCGGTACTTCATTGAGCGCCACAAACGCCAGCAGCGCGGCAAACAGTGGCTCGGTCAATTCCAGCGCTTGTACTTGGGATGGCTTGAGATACTCGATGGCCTTGGTTGTGCAGAAGAAGCCCAGGATTGTCGGCAGCGTGGCCAACGCCAGCAACGCGGCGATCGCCATCGGCGACAACTCGCCTATTACAAAACCATCGGCGGCAGCCGGCATCAGCAAGTACAGGCTGCCAAAGAACAGCAATTGGCGGGTGAAGTGCAGTCCTCCCGACACCCCCATACGCTTCATAGCCACCGAAAAGGCTCCATAGCCGGAACCGGCCACGGCGGCGAGCGCAGCACCTTGCAGTGTAAAGCCCTGCTGCAGGTCGCCGCCGAAGATTACCGAGATTCCGGCGATAGCCAGTGTGGCGCCAACAGTAGCGTTCGCGGTGATCGCGTCCTTGAGGAAAATGCGCCCCAGAATGATCGAGGAAATTGACGCGCTGGCCATCAGCACCACCACAACACCTGCCGCAGCGTAGTGTCGATAGGCGGACGTTTCGAAATGGAACAGCACAAAGATGCCAAGAAACGCGCAGATAGCCGCCTGCGTCCATTTGGTCGATGTCGCCGGGCGCTTGAGGAAAAACAACAGAATCGAGAGAAGCACGCAACCCAGTACGGTCTTGATGACAGCAACACTGGTAGAGGTGAAACCATTACTCATGAGTATTTTGCTGAGTACCCCGATCGTTGCGTTCAGTGCCGCAGCGGAGAGTGCAAATATGACGCCTTTCCTGAAAGTCGATTGCATGGATGACGATCCCTGTCGCTGAATGGTCGTTCGATAGAAAGCCGCCCTGTATCGACGGCGCAAAGTTTGAGGACACGAACAGCCGACTAATACCGATAGAGTGCTATTCGCCGTCATGTCGCCAACGGTCAGAGGGCCTGGCCTTTGGCGATGCAATACGAGTTGACGAACATGGCAGTGTGCTGCAGAGACTGACGTATATCCGGTTTGGCTATTCCATGTCTGTTGGCAAATTGCTCAACCGCCGCCGTATTAAAACGAGTGGTCTGGATAAAATCCAGGGCTTCGGGTTTTGAATTCAAGAACCTCGCTACGGGAGGAATACTCAGTAGCAGCTTCAGTAATCGAATTGAAATGTGATGCTTGGGAGACTTTAATCCCAACGGTTGTGCAGCCTGTGCCAGGAGCTCTCGCAGGTTTGGCGTCTGGTCATCAAGCGCCAGCAGTTCCTGACCCACCATGGCAGGATCAAACGCACAAACTGCCACCAGTTCAGCCAGGTAATCGACGGTGACCAGTGGCAGCCAGTGCCTGGCGGTGCCGGGCACCGCAGTCAACTTGCCCTGCACAAGGTTGCGTATCAGCTCCACCAGCGGCTGACCGTCAAGGATATGCCCCGTGCGGCTGTGGCCACAGACCGTCGCAGGGTGGACAACTGTAATCTGCCCGCCCTTGGCTGACATGACCTCCAGGGTCGCAAAATGCGCCTCCAGCTTGCTTCCCTCGTAACCACCGACACGCCGGTAGACGGCAGGCCAATTCGTCCGTTCCGGATAGCGAGGGTCAATTCCGATGCGTTGTAGATGTTCATGATTTTTCAGCATGTAGCCGCCGATCATCACTAAACGGCTTTTTTGCTCAGCCGCCAACAGCGCCACGCGCTTCGCCCCTTCTACGTTCACCGCACGAGAGTGCTCCACTGAAAGCCCCCATGCGAAGTGCGCGCCCAAGTGGAACATGACGCTGGCGCGCCTCAGCACTTCTCGGTCAGCGGCGCTCAGCCCGAGGTTGTCTTGTTCCAGATCGCCAGCGACGGCGAATACCCGGGTTGCGCACCCGCCCAAATGATCGACTTGCTCGCGCAAGGCCGCCAGTCGCTCCGGGCGACGCATCAACACCCGAACGGTGTGACCTTTTGCACTCAGGTTCGCCACTAAATGTTGACCGACGAAACCCGTCCCGCCTGTGACAAAGCACTCCACGCTCATTTCCCTGTTCCTTGTTGAAGGTGAGAAATCAAGCGTAAAGTATCGACCCCACTCTACAGTCAAGCGGTGTTTCCATGAAAATCGGCGAACTCGAAGCGCGCAGCGGCGCCAGCCGTCATACGTTGCGCTACTACGAGCAAATAGGCCTGATCTCCCCCCTACGGCAAACCAACAACTATCGCGTTTACAACGAGCAAACTCTGCAGGATCTGGACTTTATCCAGCGCGCGCAAAGCATGGGATTTTCTCTGGGGGAAATAGGCGAGATTCTGGATGCTCAGCGGAACAAGCTGATCGATTGTGCTGAAGGCGCGAAGCTGATTGAAAAGAAGATGGCCGACATCAAACAGAAAATCGCCAACCTCCAAAGCGTTTATCGGTATCTGGATGAAGAGCGCGCCACTCTGGAAGCCAGTGCCGCCAGGCAACTTGAGCTTCAGCAACAGAGCAACGCTTCCAATCATTAAACCAGCCCGTTTTCCAGGCGCATCATGGTGATCATTCCTGGCCGGTTTCTTTCAGTCACGATGGGCGGAATTCAGGCGTTCGGCTAGACGTGTACACCCCTGCACAGCAGATATCAGCAGTCCGGCAACTCGCACCGCGCAGCAGCTTTCAACGCCAATTCCACGCTGCGGTCTGCCGCGACTCACTCCTCACTCGGGTCGTAACTGTTCACATTGGGTACTTGCAGATGCAGGCGCCCAAGCAAGTCAATCAACGTATCAACCTCAGCCGGCGTCAATCCGCTGAGCAGACGCGCTTCTCGCTCAAGTGCGACTTTGAGCACGCGGTCATGCAGTTCTTTACCGCTGGCCGTCAATCGCACGGTGTAACGCCGCGCATCCTTGGGATCCAGCTGACTGGTGATCCGCCCCGCTGCTTCCAGTGTCTGCAATGAACGACTGACAGCGCTCTTGTCGAGACCGATCGCCTGGCAGATTCGATTGGCGGTGATGTCGGATTCAACCGCCAGCATCGACAGCATCCGCCATTCAACCACGCCGATTCCGAAGTGTTTGCGGTAGCACTGGGAAGCCCCGGTTGCGAGTTTGTTCGCCAGGAAAGTCACCAGACCAGGTACATAACGCGACAGGTTCAGTTGTGTATCGGTAGCCATCGAGAAAACACCGTAGATCGAAGATCTTGCAATTTGGTTGACACCGCAACTAAATTATCTGAGGATTCACTCAGCCTGGCATTGCGGACGATGCGCCGCATGATACGCCGTAGCACAACCTCAAAAAAATAATTAACAGGTCTTGCTTATGAACGCTCCTCACCCGTGCCCTTTCTTGGCGCCCATGATTCCCCAACCTTTCTACGTCTTCTTGCCCGGCTGATTCGTCACCCGCTCGCCCCCTTTTTTGCCGTTCGTTTTTCAGCAGCCACTTCAATGTGGAGGGAGAAGTCATGCTTCAAGTCAACGTCACCCGCAAGGTCGTCGAGGCCGAGGGCATCTGCAGTTTCGAGCTGTGCGCAGCGGACGATCAGCCGTTGCCACCGTTCAATGCCGGTGCCCATATCGACATCCACATTGCCGGCGGCCTCACCCGGCAATACTCGCTGTGCAATGACTCAAAAGAACGTCATCGCTACGTAATCAGTGTGCTGAAGGATCCCGCCTCACGCGGCGGTTCCACTGCGATGCACGACACCATCAGCCAAGGCCAGACACTCAGCATCAGCGAACCACGCAACCTCTTTCCACTCGCGGACTCAGCCAACCGTCACCTGCTGTTTGGCGGTGGTATTGGCATTACGCCGATGCTGGCAATGGCGCATGAGCTTCATCATCAAGGCGCGGATTTCGAGCTGCATTACAGCTTCCGATCCAACGAACGCGCCGCGTTTATCCAGTACCTGCGACAAGCGCCGTTCGCCAGCCACGTGCACTTGCATGACGACAGCGGATCGCCCGAACAGAAACTCGATGCAACCGCCCTCCTCGCCGCGCCAGATACCACGACTCACCTTTACGTGTGCGGCCCCGCCGGTTTCATGAATTTTATCCTCGACACCGCGCAGGCCGCTGGCTGGTCGGAAGATCGCGTGCACAGAGAGTTCTTCGCCGCCGCACCTGTCGATGCAAGCGCTGATTCGCCTTTCGAAGTTCAGTTGGCGAGCACAGGACAGATTTTTTACATCCCCGCCGATCGCACCGTTTTCGAAGTGCTCGATGAGGCTGGGATTGCCATCGAATCATCGTGCGAGCAAGGGGTCTGCGGCACTTGTGTCACGGGCCTGCTCGAAGGCATTGGCGATCACCGTGACCAGTTCATGACCGCCGCCGAACACGCTGCCAACGACCGTTTCACGCCGTGCTGCTCACGTGCCAAATCGCCCCGCCTGGTATTGGATCTTTGACCTGAACCGAGCATCGACCGCTCGCCGGAGAACATCATGACTACCGCTGCCCAACCCCTCGCCCATGAAATTGCCCCGGCCACTGCGCCGAGCTTCCCCCTCGATCAATGGTACGTCGCAGCCTTGAGCCGCGAGCTGAAAGACCAGCCCCTTGGCCGTACGTTGCTGAACAAACCGGTGGTGCTTTTTCGCACGGCAGATAACCAGGTTGCCGCGCTGGAAGACCGCTGCTGCCATCGCGCACTGCCCCTGTCCGGCGGCACGGTGGAGGAACGCGGTTTGCGCTGCGGCTATCACGGTCTGCTATTTAATGAAGGCGGCAAATGCATCGAAATTCCGGGCCAGGACAAGATCCCGAGCAAAGCCAAAGTGCCTGCCTACCCGGTCCGGGAGCAGGATCAGATCATCTGGATCTGGTTTGGCAGCGCCGAGCATCCAGAGCCGACATTCGCGCCACCGGTCTATGACGTGCACAGCAGCGGCAAATACCTGTTCGACGGTGATGTCTATCACTACGACGCACCCTATCAACTCATCCACGACAACCTCATGGACCTCAGCCACTTGGGCTACGTCCATTTGCACACCATTGGCGGCAACGCCAGCATTCACATGAACGCGCAGATGAGCGTGGACGGGGATGACTCGATGGTTCGCGTGGTTCGCCACATGCCCGATTCCGTTCCGCCGCCGACCTACACCGCGGCCTACCCGTTCAAAGGCAACATCGACCGCTGGCAGGAGATCGAATTTCACTTCAATCACCTGCGCATCTGGACCGGCGCGATAGACGCGGGCACAGACGACCTGAACAACCCGGATCGAGGCGGTTTTCATATGCGAGGTTTTCACGGTGTGACGCCGGAAACAGACACCACAAGCCACTATTTCTGGACCATGGCCACCAACCCTGAACATGATCCCGAGGCCGTCACAGCCAAAGTTCTGCATCAGACGCGTTTGACGTTCGACGAAGACAAAGTGGTGATCGAAGCGCAGTACCAGAACATGTGCCGGTTCGGTACACGTCCGATGATTGATATTCATGTCGACGTCGGAGCCAATCGTGCCCGCAGAATCATCGAGCGACTGCGCAATCCGACGGGTTGATGGCCGCAAAACAGTGGCGGCGAGAAACGCCGTCCACTGTGTTCAAAGCCTCTGCCGTGCTAGCGCGGCGGAAACGCTACGCCGACCCGCTCGGCATGCTTGAGCCACGCGGCCTTGAGCCGTTCGACCGTCTGCGGCTGAGCAGCCGCGAGGTCATGGGTTTCACCACGATCCTGAGCGACATCGAACAACTGCCATTGCGGCGGCTGCGCATGGTCGCCGAACCCCGCTTGCGGGCGCATGCCCAACAATTTGAGGTTGCCCTCGCGATAATAAGCATTGCCGAACAACTCTCCGGCAAGATTCTCAGCGTCGTGAGGGCTGCCCTTGCCTTCGAGCATTGGCAGGATGGATCGGCCGGTGATCGGGTGTTTATCCGCTTCCTTCGGTAAGGAAATGCCCGCCAACTCAAGGAATGTCGGCGCCAGATCATCCACCCGCGCTACGCCTCTTTCTACGCCCTGACGACGCAGTGTCTTGGGCAGTTGAATGATCGCCGGTACACTGATTCCGCCTTCGGCCGTGGTGCCCTTGAACAAATGAAAAGGCGCGGCACTGACTTCCGCCCAGCGCAAACCATAGTCGATCTGCGAGCCCGGCTGGCCCAGATTGGCCAAGCTGTTATCGGTGTTCGCGCCGGGTGGATAGAACTGCGCGTGGTTTTCCGCCGCCGCGCCGTTGTCGGACATGAACACGATCACCGTGTTGTCGTACTGGCCGCTTTGGCGCAGGTAGTCGATAACCCGGCCAATGTTGTGATCGAGGTTGTCGACCATTGCCGCGTAGATCTCCATTTTCCGCGCTTCGACTTTCTGCTGCTCAGCCGTAAGTTGCTGCCAACCGGGCAGCCGTGGGTTAACGGGCAACGGTTGCGCCGGCTGAAAGTCCTTGTCCAGCAAGCCGAGTTTTTTCAGCCGCTCAATGCGCGACGAACGCACGGTGTCGTAGCCTTGATCGAAGCGGCCGCGGTATTTGTCCAGGTATTCCTTGGGCGCTTGCAACGGCCAGTGCGGTGACGTGTAGGCGGCATAGGCAAAAAACGGTTTGCCTTGGCGTTGGCTGTTTTGCAGGTAGCCAATCAGCTTGTCGGTGTAAAAGTCGGTGGAGTAGAACGTGTCGGGCACCTCTACCGGCTGACCGTTTTCACGGTAACGCACTTGCTCCAACGGCGTCGGTGCAACGCTGGCGAGTTTGAAGTGCGTCGCCCCGCCTTCCAGCAAGGTGAACGACTGCTGGAAACCGCGCCGGTCAGGGCCTTGATCGGTTTCCAGACCCAAGTGCCATTTGCCGACCATCAGCGTGTTGTAGCCGCCCGCTTTGAGCAACTCGGCAACCGAGTAGGCGCGCCCGTTCAGGTACCCCTCATACCCCGGTTTACCCTGTTGAAACGGTTGCAAGGCTTCGGCCATGGTGCCCAGTCCGACCAAGTGATTGTCCGTACCGGACAGCAACATCGATCGAGTGATGGAACAGGTCGGCGCCGCGTACATGCTGGTGAATTGCACGCCCTGTTGCGCCAGTTCATCCAGCCTGGGGGTGTGAATCTCGCCGCCATAGCTGCCCAGATCCGAGTACCCGAGATCGTCCGCCACAATCAGCAGAATATTCGGTTGGCTGGCCGCCATGGCCACGCCGCCGCCCATTGTCAGGGCGCAAAAAAGTGCCGTCAGCGGTAATCGCAATAGAGCCATCGGTTTTCTCTTATTGTCGTTAAAGGAATGCCTCAAACAGCCCGATCACTCTTCGAAAATAGCCACCGCACGCACAAAACCTGCAGACGCATGGCGGATCTTGTAAGGAAAACACGACACCGTGAAGCCGCTCGCTGGCAGGGATTCGAGGTTGGCCAGTTTTTCCATTTGCCCGTAGCCGATATCGCGCCCGGCCTTGTGCCCTTCCCAGATGATCGAGGCATCGCCGCTGGCGGCAAAACGTTCACGGGTGTATTTGAACGGCGCGTCCCAGCTCCAGGCGTCAGTGCCGACCACGCGCACGCCGCGTTCCAGCAGATACATCGTCGCTTCGCGTCCCATGCCAATGCCGGCATCGAGGTAACCTGGCTGGCCAAACAACGCCCCGGCGCGTGTGTTGACCAGCACGATATCCAGCGGTTGCAGCACGTGCTCGATACGCGCCAGTTCCGCTTCGACCTCTTCTGCCGTGACCACGTGACCGTCGGGCAAATGGCGAAAATCCAGTTTGACCCCCGGCTGCAAGCACCAGTCCAGCGGCAGCTCATCAATGCCAAACGCCGGCTCGCCGCCATCGGTGGTCGAGGCGTAATGCCAAGGCGCGTCCATGTGGGTGCCGCTGTGGGTGGTGATCTGCAAGCGCTCGGCGGCCCACGACTCATTGCCGGGCATCTGCTCAAGCTGCAACCCCGGGAACATCGCCGCCATCTCCGGCCAGCCTTGCTGGTGATCCATGTAATCGATTTTCGGCAACAGCGGTGGCGGGTCTGTGTACGGGTTGTTATCGAGGGTCACCGAAAGGTCGACCAGACGACGTTTACGCTGGATGGGCTGTGACATGAGGCGTATCTCCGTTCAACGGCAGAGGCCGATAAGGGGCTGGATTGAGGGCGTTGCGAATAAGCGTGGCGACGCTGCCGTCATGGCTGAAGCCAGCAGCGCGGGCCTGCGGGGTTTTCAAGGGCGGCATGCGCCCGAACAAGGTTTCGAGGTCACGGTCCGCGGCGAAACTGATCAGCCCACGGCGTTGCTCGCCGTAAGTTGCCGCCAGTGCATCGATGACCTGGGCGATGGACAAATGCAGCACCGGCAGTTGCCAGACCCGCTGTTGCGCGGCGGCGTCATCCAGTTCGGCGGCGTGGATCAGGTTGTTTACGCAACAGCGCGCCGACATCCACCACGCTGTTGCTTGCGGTGATACCGGGCAGCAATACTCAGCGCCCTCGGCGAAGGCACGCATCAAGTCGCTCATGAAGGCCGAGCGCAAGCCGTTGGGTTCGCGTGGGCGCGCGACAATCCCCGGCAGGCGCACCGCGCGGCCATCGACTTCACCGCGTCGCCCCAGATCGATCAGCGCACGCTCGACCATCATCTTGTGTGTGCCGTACGACAGTTGCGGGTGCAGTTCAGCCTGCTCGTTCATCTTCGCCGGCAGATCAGCGCCATACACCGCAACGCTGCTGGCATACACCAGCACCGGAGGTCGCGCCTTGTTGCGCAGTTGATCAAGCAGTTCGAGGCTGGCCAGCAGGTTGACCTGATAACCCAATTCGTAATGCGCCTCCGCTGCTCCGCCGGGAATGCTGACCAGGTGAAACACCACATCAATGCCATCGGCCAGGACACGACGCATCAACGCTGCATCCGTCACGCTGCCGCTGTGCCGGCGCAGACGCGGATCGTCCGGCAGGCCTTGGACATCGGTGTCCAGCACCAGCAGCGAACGAATGACTTGCCCGCGCAGACTGCCGCGCGCGAGCAGACAACGCAGCAGTTCGCGGCCGACAAAGCCATTGGCTCCGGTAATCAGTACACGCATGGGCGTTCCTTAGCCGTGGGCCTTGACGACGCGTTGATCGATCGCACCGAACAGTGACCGGCCATCGCTGCCGGTGACGTCCATGCGCACGCGATCACCAAAACGCATGAAGCCTGTCACCGGCGCGCCCTGCTCAATCATCTCAATGGCCCGACGTTCGGCGATGCACGCCGAGCCGACGTTGCGCTCGGCGTTCGACACCGTGCCGGAACCGATCAGGGTGCCGGCGCGCAAGCGCCGGGTTAAGGCCGCGTGGGCGATCAGTTGGCCAAAATGAAAGTTCATCTGCGCGCCGTGCGGCTGGCCAAACCACTCGCCGTTCCACTGCACTTGCAGGGGCAAATTGACGCGGCCGTCTCGCCAGGCTTCGCCGAGTTCATCCGGGGTAATCGCCAGTGGGGCAAAACTGGAGGACGGTTTGGCTTGCAGAAAACCGAACCCGGTGCGCATTTCCCGCGGTGCCAGCGCACGCAGGCTGACATCGTTGATCTGCAGGATCAGTTTGATGTGCTGCAACGCGTTTTCCGCCGAACAGCCCATCGGCACATCATCGACCAGCACGACAAATTCGCCTTCGAAATCGATGCCTTGGCTTTCGCTCGGCAGTTCGATGTCATCGTGTGCGCCGATGAAGTCATCACCGGCGCCCTGGTACATCAACGGCGTGCGGTCAGCGCCTTCGATCGGGTCGAGGTTGAACGCTTTCTGCATCAGTGCGCCGTGACTGAGAAACGCCGAGCCATCGCACCATTGGTAAGCACGCGGCAACGGTGCCATCGCCTGCGCGGGGTCGAAGGCAAAGGCCTCGCGGCAATCGTGGTTTTCAAGCTCACGCGCCAGGGCCTGCAAACGCGGCTCGGCATCAGCCCAGTTTTCGATGGCTTGCTGCAAGGTCGGCGCCACCGAACGAGCATCCAGCGCCCGGGCCATGTCGCGCGAAACCACCACTAATTGGCCGTCACGGGTACCGTTTTTCAGGGTTGCGAGCTTCATGCTTTTTCTCCCGTGCAGTCTTGCAGTTCAGCGGCGAAACGCCCGTCCAGCAGGATAAACACCATGCGCGCCATGGCCTCGGTACGGTTGCTCCACGCGTGATTGGTGCCGCGCTGAACCACCACGTCGCCGCGTTTGAGGTGGATCTCTTCATCGTCGAGCACCAGCCAGACTTCGCCTTCGGTGACGATGCCGTAATCGAGGGTTTCGGTGCGGTGCATCAGTTTGTGCCGCGAGTTCGCCTGACCGGTACCGGCATGCGCCTGACCAATTTCGGCAAATGCGGCCGCAGCAGCGGCATCACTGACCTGGTTCTGCACGCTGTCCGGCGGAATATCGACGACGCGAATCACACTGCCCAGCGGGCCGGGGCTCAGCTGTAAAGGTTTGCTGGTTGGATCATCGGCATTGTCGAGCAGTGCCGGACTGCCGCTGCTGTTCCATATCTCATGAAACACCGTGCCAGGCACCGCTTGCAGTGCGAAGACGTTGGCCGTTGCTCCAAGACTGGCGACGACCGCACGGCCCTGGGCATCATGCCCGGTGACCACGCGTTTGAAAGGGGGAAGCACTTGCATGGAAGATCCTCGTTCAATGGCCGTTGCCGATGGAGTCGTGACCGCCGACATGGCTGCGGATCAACAGACCACCGAGCCTCGGCACGGACAGACAAAACAGCGCCACGACCAGTTGC
Source organism: Pseudomonas sp. P108 (assembly GCF_032613195.1). Classification (NCBI taxonomy): domain Bacteria; kingdom Pseudomonadati; phylum Pseudomonadota; class Gammaproteobacteria; order Pseudomonadales; family Pseudomonadaceae; genus Pseudomonas; species Pseudomonas sp. P108. Next base: position 3,458,419 of record NZ_CP126691.1, read on the forward strand.
AGCCAACCGATCATGGTCAACGCTTGCGGCAACGCCGTGGAAACCCCGGAGGTGATGGCGAGCACCACCAGCGGACTGATGAACTCGCCAGCGAAAATCGCGGCGGTGAAACACCCCGCCGCTCGCCCACGCTGAGCAAAACCGACCTGCGCCATGATCCAGGTGATCAACGTCGGCAACATCAGGCCGATGCCCAGACCGTTGATCAAGACCGCGACCACCACTTGCGCGTGGCTGCCGGCAGCGGCCATCAACAGGCCGCCGATGCCGGCCAGGCCATAGGCAATCAGCAACAGATGCTGGCTGCGCAGACCGCTCAACAAACGGAAACTCAAGGCGCCGACGAGCACACCGAGTTGATTGGCGCCCATGGTCATGCCGATCTGCTGCGGCGCATCCACGTGCAACAAGTTGAGCAAGTAGCCGGCCTGCACCGGCACGATGAACAGGCTCAGCCCCGCGAGCAGCGACAACGCATACAGGGGTGTCAGTGCGCGCCACGGAAACAGGCGCTGGACTGGCACCGGCAGCGTTGCTGCCGGTTGCACGCGGGGTTGCGGTTCCCAGAGTTTCCACGCCATCAGCGGCAGGAAAATCAGCCCGACCGCGTACAGCGCAAACGGCGTGCGCCAGTCTTCCTGACCGAGAAAACCACCCAGCGCGATAAACACCGCAGCGGACAGCGACGTCGCGACCATTTGCAGTGCAAACAGGCGTTCACGGCGTGCGCCGCTGTAGTAGTCGCCCATCAGCGTCGTGCAGCAGGTCATGATCCCCGCCTCTGCCAGACCGATCCCGGCGCGGCTGGCGACAATGGCCGGCAGCGAATCCAGCCACAGCGGCAACACACCGCAGAGCGTGTACAGGGCCATGCTCGCCAACAACAGCGGTTTGCGCCCGAGCCGGTCGGCGATGACCCCGGCAAACGGCGCCAGTACTGCAATCATCAATGCCGGTAAGGTCAGCACGATCGGCACCAGCACGGTGCTGCCCGCGACCTCGGCAAAATGGGCCTGCATGCGCGGCAATACCGGTGCGAGCAATACCGCGCCGAGCACGGGCAGACAGCTGCCGAGCAGCAACAGCAACGACTGCGTCAAACCGGCGCGACGGCCGCTGTTTTCAATTGAAGACTCAACGGCCATGACAGGTCTCCCGATGACGCGCTTGATGAATATCTACCGCCACGGCTCGCGAAGGCTGGCTCAGATTGATCGCCTCCGCCGGCGTTTCTGCGTCGGTGTTCGTCCGCCGTGCAGGCAACAGGAAGTACGCCAGCGCTGGCAACAGCAGCAGCGCGCCGACCATGTTCCAGACGAACATGAACGCCAGCAGCACGCCCATGTCAGCCTGGAATTTGATCGGCGAGAAGATCCACGTGGCCACGCCAATGGCGAGCGTGATGCCGGTGAGCATCACCACTTTGCCCGTGGACACCAGTGCGCGGTAATAGGCTTCTGAAAGGCTTGCGCCCTGGCGCAGATGGCCGAGCAAGATGCTCATCACGTACAACGCGTAGTCGACGCCAATGCCGACACCCAACGCGATGACCGGCAACGTCGCGACCTTCACGCCGATGTTCAGCCAGACCATCAATGCTTCGCAGAGGATCGAGGTGACCATCAGCGGAATTACCGCGCACAGCGTGGCGCGCCACGAGCGGAAGGTGATCAGGCACAGGACGATCACCGCGCCGTAGACCCAGAACAGCATCTCGCGGTTGGCCTGCTTGACCACGATATTGGTCGCCGCTTCGATGCCGGCATTGCCCGCTGCCAGCAGGAACTGCACGTCCTGGTCGTTATTGGCGGCGGCGAATTGCTCGACGTGCTCGACCAGCCGCGTCAGCGTTTCAGCCTTGTGGTCGGTGAGGTAGGCGTACAGCGTGAGCAGGCTGCAATCTTCGTTGTACAAGCCGCGTGGCGCACTGGCGGTGATCATGTTGAGCATCGCCTGATTGTTCTGCAACTCGTACCACTTGGCGCTGCCTTCGCTGAGGCCAACCAGCATGCGCCGGTTGAGCAAGGCCAGCGAGTTGGTCGAATCCACCCCCGGCAGCGCACGCAGTTGCCAGTCCAGCGCATCGACCTTGGCAAGGATGTCGTAACGCGCACATTGTCCGGCCGGGGTCTTGACCATCACCGCGAACAAATCACTGCTGGCGCCGTAATGCCGGGTCAGAAACGCATCGTCCTGGTTGTAGCGTGAGTCGGCCCGCAGCTCCGGTGCACCGGCATCCAGATCACCGATCTTCAATTGCAGGCTGACCACAAAGCCCAATGCCGCCAACGCCAGGCTGATGGCAATGCACAGGCTGGCCCAGCGACGGCGGGTAAACAGATCGAGAAAACGCCAGAAGCCATGACGCCGCGCGCCGGCCTGATCGTTCTGCTCGCTCTTCAGGCTCAATTGCGCCGCACGTGGCGTTACGCCGACGTAGGACAGCAACACCGGCAGCAGAATCAGGTTGGTGAAAATCAGCACCGCCACACCGATACTGGCGATCACGGCCAGATCCTGAATCACCTGGATCTTGATCAGCATCAGCACGGCGAAACCCACTGCATCGCAGAGCAATGCCGTGAGCCCGGCCAGAAACAGCCGTCGAAAGGTGAAGCGCGCCGCCACCACCCGGTGCATGCCGCGACCGATGTCCTGCATGATGCCGTTCATCTTCTGCGCACCGTGGCTCATGCCGATGGCGAACACCAAAAACGGGACCAGCACCGAATACGGATCCAGCTGATAGTCGAGCAACGGCAACAGACCCAGCTGCCAGACCACCGCCACCAGCGAACAGAACACCACCAGCACCGTGCTACGCAGGCAGCGTGTGTACCAGAACAGCACGGCGGTGGTGATCAGGATTGCGACGGCGAAGAACAACAGGATCTGCTTGAGCCCGGCAATCAGGTCGCCGACCTTTTTCGCGAAACCGGTGATGTGAATGTCGATCCTGTCGTTCTGGTACTCGCTGCGCAACGCCTCCAGTTGCTCCGACAGCACCGAGTAATTCAGCGCCTGGCCGTCGGCAGTCGTCGCCAGTAAAGGCACGTAAATGATGCTCGAGGTTTGATCGAACGCGACCAGTTGGCCGAGCTCGTTGGAGCGCTGCACGTTGCGGCGCAAGGCCTCGAGACTGGCCGGGGTGCCCGCGTAATCGTCCGGAATCACCGGACCGCCATCCAGTCCGTCTTCCGTCACTGCGACCCAACGCGTTGCCGGGGTCCACAGCGACTTCATGTAGGCACGGTCGACGCCGGGCAGCAGGTAAAGCTTGTCGCTCAAGGCCTGCAAGGTTTTCAGATACTCAGCGTCGTAGATATCGCCCTGGCGATTGGCGACAACGATGCGCAAGGAGTTGCCCAGACCGCTGAGCTGCTTTTGATGTTGCAGATAATTGGCGATGTAGGGTTGTTGCGTGGGAATCATCTTTTCGAAACTGGCGTTCAGCTCGACACGCGTGGCCTGATAGCCCAAGAAAAGCGTGGTCACCAGGCACACCAGCAACACCCACAACCGGTGATTGAACAAAGTGCGTTCCACGACCGAGCCGGAGCGCGGGTCGAAACTCGCCAGGCTGGCCGTGGCGTTGTCGAATGGTTTCATAACCTCACTCCGAAGCTGTAGCAGTGGGCGACGCCAGGCGCGTCACCCCGGTGAAACCGGCCAGCACCAGGCTGCCATCGGCGGCCTGCACGACACTGGAAATCGGTTTGCCCAGCGGTTTGCCGAAAGGCTGCAGGGTGGGTGCGTCGCCCGTGGTGCGAAACATTGCGCCCGCCTGATTGACCAACAACAGCTGGCCGTCAGCGCTGCGAATCGCTTCACTGAAGGACACGGGCATCGGTACGGGCGCGGGCACGAAGCTGTTGCCGTCGTCGGTGGAAATGAACGCGTTGCCTTTCAGGCCTGCCGCCAGCAGCGTGCCGTCATCGCGTACTTGCAGGGCGAAAAAGCTGCCGCTGTACGGGCTGTCGAGCGCGACGAAGGATCGTCCGCCGTCCTCGGAACGCGCCACATAGCCTTGCTCGCCGGCGATGAACCAACGCTCGTCGTGTTGCGCGACGGCATACAGGTGCGCGCCCATCGGATTGTCGATATGGCCCATCAGCGACTGCCAGCTCACGCCGCCGTCCTCGGTGGTAAACGCGAGGCCGTAGGCGCCGACGATCAGGCCGTGACGCGCATCGGTGAACTTGAGGCTCAGAAACGGTTTGTCCGCGCCTTCGCTGACCATCCGTTCGGCAGTTTGCACACGTGCCGCCGCTGCGTCGGGGTCAGTCGCTGTCGGCAATTGCTCGCGTGCGCCCTGCAATTCCAGTTGCGCAGCGCGATCGCCGTCCAGTTGCAACGCCCAGTTTTCACCGCCGTCGTGGGAGACCAGCACCGCACCGGCATGGCCGACCGCCCAGCCCGTGTTCGCATCGACAAACTGCACCGCCGTAAGGCTGACGGAGACCGGCACCTGCGCCTGCCGCCAATTGATACCGTTGTCATCGGAGAGCAAGACGATGCCGCGTTCGCCGACCGCCACCAACCGCGCACCTGCCCGCGCCAGATCAAGCAAGACGGCTTGCCGGGCCTGCGGCGCGCGCATTGCCGGGGTGTGCAATACATCACCGACAACAGCAGCCTGAGCCTGGCTTACGGGTAATACGCAAGGCAGCGCCAGCAGCGCTAACAACCGCCCGAGCACCTGACAGATTCTGTTCATACCGACCTCGAAACCACCTGTGAAACCGGATCGCCACAGCGTGTCGCGATCCGGCCCGATTCAACGAACCCCGGCACCCGCCATCGCCGCCGGCGAGAATTCAGACGCCTTGTAGCGATCGACCACGCCGTATTGCTCAGGCAGACCGGTGTAGACGTTCTGGATAAACCAGGCGCCGGAGGTCAGGTCGTAGAAACCCGAAGATAGCTGCGCTTGCGCTGGCAGATCCGGCAGCACGGCCGGTAGCGACCACAAGGTTTTGGCGAGTTGGCCGTTGGCGTCCCAGCGATCGCCGAGCATCGCTTGCCAAGTGTCTTCGTCGAGGTAGTAGCGGCCCTTCGGCAACTGGTGACGCTTGCCCGGCGCGAGTTCGGCGTCTACCACCCACACGCGATGCAATTCCCAGCGCACGTAATCAGGATTCATGTGATGGGCCAGAAACAGGTCTTCCGGTTTGCCGGCGGTCAGGACTTTGTTGGTGTTGTAAGGGATATACATTTCCTGCTTGCCGACCAGTTTCCAGTCGAAGCGATCGATGCGCCCCTGGAACACGCTCAACTCATCGAACGACATCACCCCGGCGGTGGCCGGCGTCGGTGTGTCGCAGCAGGCATTCGGCAATTTGCGCACGCGGCGCTGGCCGGTCAGATAGACGTGAGCCTGGGACTTGTCGCCGTTGATATTGGTGCGCCCCATGATTTGCTCACCGGCACGCAATGGCGGGCCGACATTAAGCAGGCGGAACAGCCAGTAATCACCGGCGAAACTTTCCGGCGTGCCGTCCTGGTAGTAATACGGCATGTCCTGGATCGCCTGGCCGTCGGTGGTCATCACCTGTTTGCCGTCTGCAGTCATCAGGTAATGGCGAAAGTGCATGGCCAGTGACGTGCCGCGCCAGTTGAGGATGTGGTTCCACATGGCTTCGGCGCCGTTATGCGGAATCGGGAATGGAATCCCACCAAACGCACCTTCGGGCACAGGTCCGGCGCTGCTGTCGACCAGCTTGGCGCGGGTCGCGTTTTTTAGGGTGTTGTCGTACACCCATTGCGGCGCAGCGGCCGAGCGACGGGTCGGATAGACATCGATGCGATAGGTCTCGGGAAAACGCTTGAACATCTCCTTGGTGCCATCGCTGAGCTTGGCGGCGTATTGCGCCAGGTTCTTCGAGGTGATGCTGAACAGCGGCTTGTCGGCCGCAAACGGATCGCTACGTTTGCCGCCCGGTTTGTACGCCGGGTCAACCTTGGTGTAACCGCCCTGCCAGGCCGGAATGCTGCCGTCGGCATTGCCAGCGCGCTCGGCACCCATTGGCGTGAGACTGCTCGACAGCTTGGCGGCTTCTTCTGCGGTGGCCGCAGTTGCAACCTGGCTCAGGACGGTCAGCGTTCCGAGCAAGGCAAAGCACAGGGCCGTAAGGCGCGGGACACGATTGTGGTGGTGAGAAGTCATGCGCAAGTCCTCTTAAAACGTGGTCTTGACGGAGAAGGCGAGGTAATCCCGATCCTTCAGCGATTGCTTGTAATTGAACTGGCTGAGGCCGTTGAGGTTGGTGTCCTCGGCGCCGTAGTAATGCGTGTAGGTCAGGCCGGCCGTGACGCGATCGAGGTAAGTGGCGGTGATGCCGATGTTGATGTCGCCACCGTTGTCCGGGCCGAACGAACTGACCACCGCTGATTTGCCCAGCGGGAAATAACTGACGCCAACCGGAATGCTGATATCGATGCCGGAGAAGAACTGTCGGTACGTCGGCGTGTAGACGACTTTGAAACCGAGGCCATCATCGGTGGCGTTCGGGTCCAGCGCGGCGCGATTTTTGGTGACGCTAAGCAGGCGGTTCCACGCCACTTCACCAACCAGTCCGGACTCGCGGGCGATGAAGTTGGGGCCAAACGATGCCAACACGTTCAAGTTGACGTGAGCGGTGCGCCCGACCGCGTAGAGCGCGTCATCATCGTTGTCGGCAATGACGCCGGGCAGCACGGTCTGACCGTTCGAGACCAGCGGCATGTTCCAGCGCATCGACGCTTCACCGGCGAAGCTGTATTCGTCCACGGTGGTGGAAAAACTCGCGCCCAGCGCGCGAATATCTTCGGGGTAAACCCAGTAGTACTCGCCGATCTGGCCGGTGCTGAAGTTCGGCGCCGCCGTCGACGGTTTCAGATACAGCTTCGGCGTCTTGTCGTGGTACTGAATGGCGTAGAGGCCGTACTCGACGGTCTCAGCGCTGTATTTCAGTTGCAGACCGCCCTGCCCCGAACTGCGCGCTTCCTTGTCATTACCGTGGAAAAACGCGGCGGGACTGGCCGGGTTGCCGCCGAGGAATGCCGGAAACGGTGCCCCGACGATCAAACGCTCATTGCCTTCGCCAATGGTGTCGCTGGTGGAGAAATAGCTGCCGGCGGCGGGCAGTCGGGTTTCTTCCCACTCGAGTTGGTAGTAAGCGCCGAGCGATACGTCGTCAGTCAGTTGGAAGGTGCCAGACAGTTGATTGACCGGACGGGTGATTTCCTTGAACTGCGTATTAGGCACCGACTGCGCCTTGACCACGTCAACCGGGGCCATGCCACCGGCAATGCCGTTGGCGCCGAAGAACAGGCTCTCGCCCCAGATCAGGCCATGACGGCCGGCGCGCACCGACGTTGCGCGGTCGGCCAGTTCACCGTTCCAGTAGACGAACGCGTCGAGAATTTCGCCGTCACCACCGTGCAAATGACGGGTGTCATCGGTGAACTCGTCGTAGCCCACGGAACGTGCGTTGGCGCGGGACGGATCGTTATTGTCGTTGTTGCCCTGGTACTCGCTGTCGTACCACGCTGCACCGCTCAAACGTGCGCCGAAGTCCTTAAATGACAGATCCAGCTCCGAGAGGATGTCGGTGCGATTGGAGATCAGGCCCTTTTTAAAGGCACGATCACCATCGTCCTGATTGAGCGCTACCTGACCCTCGGTCAATTTGCTGCTCGGATTCTGCGTGCGCCAGGCAGCGCTGTACTTGATCGTGTTGTCCCAGCGCAACTTGAAATCCGGGTTGCCGGTATCAATGTCGAAAGCGAAGGCGGTCTGGCTGCACAGCACCAGCAGCGCAGCAACGCTCAAACCAAAGGGTGCAGACGAGCAGACCGGGCGACGCGCGAGCGCCGCAGTCGTAGAACTAACCATCGCGTTAACCTCTTGTTTTTATAGTGGTAACTGCTGTGGATGCGTCGCAGGTGGGGCTTAGATTGGCTCGGCAGTGCGCGCGAGCATTTGCTTGACCAGGCCAATGCGATCGAAGGCGCGGTCGTGTTGCATTTCCTTGTCGCCGGCCAGCACCGAGCTTTCGCTGATGTATTTGCAACGCTCGAAACGCCGCGCCATGAAACGCTGCAGCTGCTGTTCGACGCTGGTGGCGGCGGACTGCTCGCGAGTGAGTTCTTCGCTGAGCACAATCGCGTCTTCGATGGCCATGCCGGCGCCTTGACCGAGGTGCGGCGTGGTGGCGTGGGCCGCATCGCCAATCAGCAGGACGCGGCCGCGATGCCACGGTTCATCGACAAACACCACTTCCATCGGCTTGTAGACGACCTGACTGTTGTCAGTGATTTGCTCGCGCAGTTCGCCGATCAGACCGGTAAAACCTTGCAGGCGCTGGCGCATCTGCGCAGCCAGATCGGCAGGATCCATCCACGGATTGGACGGCTCGTGGGACGTCAGAAACAGGTACATCAAGTCGCCGGCCAGCGGCACCAGCCCGGCGTTGCCGTCAGCGCTTTGATAGTTGGCCAGATGATCGATCTGTGCCGCGCGGGGAAAGTTGTAGCGCCACACCGACTGACCAGTGAAACGCGGGGTGTAGGCATCGCCGAAGACCAGGCTGCGCACTTTCGAAAACAGTCCGTCGGCACCGACCACCAGGTCGTAGTGGCCGCGATTGCCGTCGGTAAACAACACGTCGACCTCTGTGCCGTTGTCGTCCAGCGCTTCCACACTCAGGCCCAAACGCACGTTGGCACCGAGTTGCAGCGCGGTTTCGCTGAGGACTTTGTGCAAAGCCAAACGGGAAATCCCGACGTTGGCGGGGTACTGCGGACCGGCCAGTCGCTGACCCGGAATGCGCGCCAGTTGTTGCCCGCCCGGGCCGTAGATGGCGACGTCTTCGAAGGCATAAGCGGCATCGAGATAACCGTCGAGAACGCCCAGCTTGGCCATTTCACGGACGACGTTGCTCTGTTGAATAATCCCGACGCCATAGACTGTCCATTCGGACTTGAGCTCGATCAGGTCGACCTCGATACCTTTACGCCGCAAGGCGATGGCCGCACACAAGCCGCCGATACCACCGCCCACGATCAGAACGTTGTTCACTGCACTCATGGTGTTCTCTCTTTTTATTCTTGTGATCGATGCTGCGTCGGGCACGGCATCGTTGGATGAAGCTTCCCGGCAAAGCAGGGATTTGACTAATCGCGAGTAAGGATGCGATGTATCGCCGTACGCGATACCTCGATTTATCCCGGCTGCGGCAACTCTTCAGGCATTCGCACCAGCAGCCAGCCATCCTTCTCGCAGAACGGCAGCGCCTCCAGCGTCTGGCCCAGGCACGGGCCGTAGATGCACTCGCCGGTCGCCGGCAGAAATTGCGCGCCATGGGCGTAGCAGACGATCAGTTGGCCATCGGCGGACAGGAAGCGGTCCTTGCGATACTCCAGGCGCACGTCCAGATGCGGACAACGGTTGCGATAGACCCGCACCTGATTGTCGTGACGCAGGGCAAACACGCTGTCGCGTCCCTGCGCCAACGGATCGAATCCGCGCGCCCGGCCCTCCTCCAGTTCGTCCAGCCGACACAATGGCTGCGCAATAGCGCTCATGATCAGCGCCGGCCTCAACCGAGTTTTGGCGGTGGTCCGCCCGGGGCCCATTTTTCTTTGGCGCTGAACAGGAACAGCTGCGAGTTATCCGCCGACAACGGCGCGCGACGGGCCTCCCAGGCGTCATCGTGTTTGTCCATGTCGGCGTCGTATTCGATGTGGCAGCCCAGCGGACTGTTGAAGTACCAGAACCAGTTGGAGCCAAACAGGTGACGGCCCGGCCCCCAGAAACTGGTCCAGCCCTTTTGCTCGAATCGCGTCCCGGCCAGCAGCACTTCGGTGCCACTGCCCATGTGGAAGGTGAAGTGTTCGCAGCCTTTCATGTGCGGCGGGGTCTGGATCATGAACAGGCAATGGTGATCGTCAGAGCCGGCCGGGCGCATGAACGGCCCGGCGCCAATGAAAGTGTCGGTGGTGCGAAAACCCAAACGCTCGGCGTAAAAAGCTTCAGCTTTCGCTGCATCGGGTACGAAATACACCACGTGGGACAAAGTGCGCGGAGCAGCGCCCATATCGAGGGTAATGCCCGGCTGGTTAAGCGGCCGCTGTGGCGCATGGCCGGCGGCGTTGGTCAGGTCATCCGGTGCGCTGTAAGGCTTGCGTACAGTGACCTGAAAAGCGATGGCGAAACCCATGTCGTCAACGCTGTGCAGCACGCCGTGTTGATCGCGACGGACACTACGATCACGGGCCAGCTCATCTTCGATGGCATCCAGATCGCTGATCGCAGCGACCCCGTAGACCGTCTCGCGAATCGACGGCGCCGGGCCGATCGCCGCTGGCAAATCAGGATCGTCGGCTCGACGGATAATCACGGCAGTGCCGTCCAGTGCTTCGAAACGCCCGCCGTTGCTGCCAACGCCGACCGGCGCAAGGCCGTAGTCGCGCAGGCAATCAGTGCAGGCTTGAATGTCATCGACGCCAAAAATCAGGGCATCAAGGCCAATGATGTTCATGGCTTACCACTCCATTGAAATTATGATCCGGTGACTGTCGCCATGGACGCCTTGCAGCGCGCCAGGCCTGACTGGAAACCGGTGGTGGTGTCGGCAGCAGGGCCGACTGCGGCGAAGATTGGCGCAAGGGCTGACAGCTGACTAATCGCGAGTCGGGATGCGACCTATCGGCAAACGCGATACCTGCGACGAAGGTTGACGTGTCGATGGATTCGTTCGAATGTATTGCGAAAATAAATACAAAAACGGACCTGCCCATGCGTTTCAACCATCTGGATCTGAACCTGCTGGTCGCGCTCGATGTGTTGCTCGAAGAGCAGAACATCACCCGCGCTGCCGAACGCCTGCACATGACCCAATCCGCCACCAGCGGTGTGCTCGCGCGTTTGCGCACCTACTTTGAGGATGAGTTGCTGGTGCAGGTGGGACGCAAGATGCAGCCCACGCCCTATGCCACGGAACTGGCCAAACCGGTGCGTGAAGTCCTGCTGACGATCCAGTCATCAATCACCGCCAAACCGGTGTTCGACCCGGCCACCAGCAAGCGTCATTTTCGCTTGGTGACCTCGGACTATCTGATCAGCGTGCTGTTCGCCCAAGTGATCCAGAACATTCATCAGCAAGCGCCCAACATCACTTTCGAAATGCTTGGGCCCAGCGACAATTCCGGCGAGTTGCTGGTGCGTGGCGAGGTCGATCTGATGATTGTTCCCGAGCGCTACATCATCGAAGGCCACCCTTCACGCCTGCTGTTCGAGGAAGAACACGTGTGCGTGGTGTGGCAAGGCAATACGCAAGTCGGCGACACCCTGACCCTTGAGCAGTACATGGAGATGGGCCATGTCTCGGTGGGCTTCGGCCGTACCCGGCACATGAGCATCGAAGAATGGTTCATGAATCAATACGGCTTCAATCGGCGCATTGAAGTGATCACCAGCGACTTCAATACCCTGCCGCAACTGATTGTCGGCACGCAGCGCATCGCCACGATGCACCAACGTCTGGCGAACCTCTACGCGCACTATCTGCCGCTGCGCATCCTGCCGCCGCCGGTGAAGATTCCGGTCATGCGCGAGTACATGTTGTGGCACCGCAGCGTTGACGGTGACCCGATGCACCGCTGGCTGCGCGAACGCATCAGCGAATCCATCCAGCATCTGCAACACGTGCCCATCGTATCTCGCGATACCTCGTATCCGCCGTCACGATTGGCCAATTAGTCGGGTGATCCTTAACGTGCCTTGGGAATGCCAAGGCAACCATAAGGACAACAATAATCATGTTTCGCTATTTCCCGACCAACTACGTTTGGAATCTCTCTGTCGACCTGGCCATCGAAATGGGCGCCCGCATGGGCGAAATCGAAGAGATGTGCGCCCCGCTGCAAGAGGCAGCCAAGCAGCCGGACGCGGCCGGCACCCGCGCCTTTCGCGAGACCTGGGCGAAAATGGCTGACAAGCTTTGCGGTCTGGCTGAGGAAGACGAAGGCAATGGCCGGATGCTCTCGGCTGGCGAAAAATACAACCGCGCCGCCACTTATTATTTGACCTGCGAGCGTCTGCAAGCTCATGGTGCGCCAGGCCGTACCGAGCTGTATCAGCGTTTTCTGCAGACCTTCAAGCGCGGCATCGAATTGTCGCGGGAAAACTGTGAACGGGTGGAAATCCCTTACGAGGGCAAACATCTTTCCGGCTTGCTCGTGCGTGCCGAAGGCGTCGAGGGGCCGGCGCCGATTCTGGTGCAGGTCAATGGTCTGGACTCGACCAAAGAAATGAAATACCGCGTGGGCTTGCCCGCCTGGCTGGCGAAACGCGGCATCTCTTCGCTGATCATCGACCAGCCCGGCACCGGCGAAGCGCTGCGCCTGCATGGCCTGACCGCACGATTCGACAGTGAACACTGGGCCAGTCCTGTGGTGGATTGGCTGGAAACCCGAAGCGACATCGATGCCAAACGTATCGGGCTCGAAGGTGTCTCCCTTGGAGGGTATTACTGCCCGCGCGCGGTTGCATTCGAACCACGCTTCGCCTGCGGCGTAGTCTGGGGCGCCAACCATGACTGGCGTGATGTGCAAAAGCGTCGACTGGAAAAGGAAGGCAGCTTCCCGGTGCCGCACTACTGGGCGCATGTCTGCTGGGTGTGGGGCGCGAAGGACGTCGAAGAGTTCATGACCATCGCCGAAGACGTCCACCTCGATGGCGTGCTCGACCGGATCAAGGTGCCCTTCCTCGTCACCCACGGTGAGCAGGATTCGCAGATTCCGTTGAAGTGGGCGCATCGCACCTACGAACAACTGGTCAACAGTCCAAAATGTGAATTGAAAATCTTCACCGAACGTGAAGGTGGTGTGCAGCATTCGAGCTTCGACAACAGCATCAATGCCGGGCAATACATTGCCGACTGGGTTGCCGAAACCCTCGGCGGTCGCACCGCTTGATCCACTGAAAAACACGCCATAAAAAACGCCGGACAATCTTTCGATTGTCCGGCGTTTTGCATTAACGGATTCAAGCGCTGGCGCAGCTATTGATGCCGTCAATGCGCAGCCATCGATGCAATCTGCTGGTCGTCCCCTCGCCTGCTCTCTAGCCTCTCTTTGCATAACAATCACATAGCGAAGACGCCATGACTGCCCTGCACCTGAAATGCCAGACCCTGTTTGACGGCACCGGACTGCAAACCCGCCAACAACAGACATTGATCGTCGAAAACGGCCTGCTCAGTTACGTTGGGCCCACCGCGTTGGCACCCGCTCCCCAGCCAGGCGATACACAGGTGGATGCGGGGGATAATTTCGTGATACCGGGGCTGGTGGACGTGCACACGCATCTGGCCTTCGGCAACGCTCAAAGCGAAGAAGACATTGATCTATGGACCAGTGACGAATTTCGCGCATTGCGCGGGATGTTCTTCGCGCAACACGTACTGGCCGCCGGCGTCACCAGCATGGTCTGCCCCGGCGACAGCGGCCAGCTCAGCATCGCCGTGCGCAATGCCGTCACCGCTGGTTTATTTGAAGGGCCGAGGATCGCGGCCAGCAGCCGCGTCATCACCAACCGCCAGAGTCTCAATGACTGGTTCCCGAGTCGGGTCGGCGCCCCGGAATACTTCACCGCCCAACTGGTCACCAGCCGTAGCGACGCCCTCGCGGAGATCCGCAAGCAGGCCAAGGATGGCGTCGACCTGATCAAGATCGCCATGGACGGTACGCACCGCCGCCCCAACGGCGAAATCATTGCGGCCTTCACCGCTGACGAAACCTTCGAAATGGTTGAGGAAGCGCATCGTCTGGGCTGCAAGGTCGCCACCCATGCCTATGGACGCGAAGCCGTGATGTACGCGGCGCGCGCAGGCGTTGATCTGGTTTTCCATGCCTTTTACATGGACGACGCGTGCATCGAAGCGCTGCTTGAGGCCGGCAGCATCCTTGCCCCGACCATGACGTTCCCGCAAAACACCGTGGATTTCTGTCAGCCCCATGACCCTGCCATCAGCACTGGTTATGCCGGTTATTGTGCTCGCACATTGGAGGTCGGTTCGGCGGTACTCAAACGCGCCAAAGCGGCCGGCGTACCGTTCGCCTGCGGGAGTGACAGCGGTTTTGCGGTGACGCCTTACGGAGAGTGGCATGCTCGTGAGCTGGAGTTGCTGGTGACTCGGCTTGGATTCACACCGGCCGAAGCGTTATACGCCGCAACCGCTGTCGGTGCGCGCTGCATGCCGCGCGGTGAAACCCTCGGCACGCTGCAAGTGGGCAAACAGGCCGACTTCCTCGTGCTTGATGGCTCACCACTGGATGACATCCGCATCCTCCAGGATCGTTCGCGCCTGAAGGCCGTTTACAAGGCCGGACAACCGGTGCGCATGGATCGCAGCCCCTACAACCCCAAGCAAGTGTCCGATTTCAACTCGCTGAAATGGACCGATCTTTACACCCGCGACCGCGTGGCCCAACTGGGCAAGTGGGCCGTATGAGGACAGATGCCATGCAACGACTGGATCTGCTGACTGCGACGAACATGGCCAGCGATGCCATTCGCATTGCTCGGGAAACCGGGATCAAACCTCTGGGCGTCGCCGTACTGGATGCCGCCGCCCATCCCTTGGCGGTTTTGCGCGACGAAGACGCCACTTTCCTGCGCCCGCAAATCGCCACCGGCAAGGCACGCGGTTGCCTGGGCATGGGTTTTGGCGGACGCGAACTGGCGCGGCGCGCGCAGGCCATGCCGGCGTTTTTCGACGCGATCAAAAGTTTGACCGGCGGCGAGGTGATTCCCGTGGCGGGAGGTGTATTGATCCGTAATGCCGAGGGCGTGGTGCTCGGGGCCATCGGCATCAGTGGCGATACCTCGGACAACGACGAGCGCTGCGCATTGCTGGCCATCGCCAAGGCCGGATTGGTCGCCGACAGCGGCGATCAGACAGAGGGTTGATCGAGCAACGCGGCCTGTTCCAGCAGCAGGCCGCGAAACCATTGCATGGCCGGGTCATGTTCTTGATAGGGATGCCATTGCAAAACTTGAACGGCCTCGGGAAAAGCCAGCGGTGCCGGGTGAATGCGCAACGGATAACGCTGGGCGAAGCGTTGCGCCTGCCGTTGAAACACCGTGGCAATGCGTGCGGTACCGACAATGAATTGCGGCATCAGCACAAAGCTTTCAACGGTCACCGCCACTCGCCGCTCAATGCCGAGTTCATGCAGGTGCATGGCATCCATCGCCAGGTTGTGCCCATCGGAAAACTCGCGCACCACATGCGCCGCGGCGCAATAGTCGGCCATGCTCAGTTGCTCGCTAAACTCTGGCTGCTGGGCGCAGACGATACAACAGAGCTGGTCCGTCATGAGCGGCACATGGGGATAGGCCGGATTCAGCCGTCGTTGCGGCACGACCACACAATCGCTGCGCCGATAATCCAGCGCTTCGCTGACGACATCACCGTCGCGTGGCACCGGCATGTCGCGCAGGCTCAAGCGAATATTCGGAGCGATACGCGCCAATACACGGCTGACAGCCGGAAGCAGCACGTCGGCGACGTAATCGGAGGCTACGAGGGTGATGTGCCGTTCGCAGTTCGCCGGGTCAAAACTTAGTGGCGCGTCGACGACTTCCCGTGTCAGTGCCAACGCTGCACGTACCTTTGGCAGCAACTCCAGGCCCAGCGCCGTGGGTTCCAGGCGGCGCCCGACTTGCACCAGTAACGGGTCGTTGAAATGTTCACGCAAGCGGCCCAATGCCGAGCTGGCAGCTGACTGCCCCAGGCACAAACGCTCGGCCGCTCTGCTGACGCTGCATTCGCTCAGTAAGGCGTCCAGCGCAACCAAGAGATTAAGGTCGAGGCGTCGATATCGCATGTGGGTTCCGCTGAAGGTGATGGTGACGTTTTTGCTCCCGGTTTGCGGGCAGGATCAAAAACGAATCATGACCTTAGCGAGCTGTGTACCCATGCGCCAATCGCATGCGTCGTTGGGAGGTATCGCAAACGAAGATACCAAGCGCCAATGCGCGTAATTAGTTACTCATGGGAAGCCACTAATAGAAAGGTCAACGCGCACCATCGAGGATCCAGCAGGTAAGCAAAAGCCCTGCGATCACTTTTGATCAAGAGTAACTTACAGGTTGTTCGAAAATTGATGCTCGTGGATGACGGTAATCGGCCAATAGCTGACCATCAGCATACTCCCCTCAAAGAACTCCTGATCTATAGTCACTGAAGAGTCCATGGGCGCGGTAAAATTCAACTCGCAGGGAGCGTATGAATGACTCGTTTGCAAACACTCAAGTTGATTCAGATAGCCATTGCCCTTCCAGCCTATACCGTACCTTCAAGCACTACATTCGTCTTCACTCTTTGGTTCACCATCACCTCGACGATCAACCTGTTCACCTCACAATCCTTTTCAGGTTGGGGGGTGATCATGTTGTGGCTTCTGCTGTCGCTGTTCTCGCAATGGGCATGTTGGAGCATTTTTTCCGACTCGCTGGAGGACAGCCCCTCTTTGCAACACCTGCCACTACTTGTACTTGGGGTGTTGTTAACACTGATTTTAGGTTTGAGTGCCTGGGTCCTTTTTCACATAGGCCTAATCTGGCTTATGTGCGGTACACAAGGCATTGCAGCCGGTGTGCTTTTGACGATCAGTTGTGTGAGAAAAAGACGTCAAACTGGCGACATGCTCAGTGAATGAGTTCATCAGGGTGTCGGCCCTTTGCTGAGAGTGGAGGCGTAAAGCAGATGTTCTCTATCAGCCCATGCAACCGTTCGGGTGCGGCAGCGCCCGGTCAAAACACGCCACTCCCGAGCGGCTGCTTCTGGCCTTTAGCTGTCGCTCCTGACCGTCAGCTTCCGGCCAGGAGCGGTCATAGGGCGTCTCCAAAAAACGGGGCGAGCCCCCCGCCTCACCGCGCGCACAAAATTGGCCAGCCGAAGTGCAAGCGCCACATCGTTTCTAGCCGCTCCGCAAGAGACAAATACTGAATGCTCTCCTTGTGTTCAATTTCTGACCATAAGACATATGAGTAACGCCACTTGGTGAGATCGTTCAACGACGTGTCGCAGATTGCCAGTGAACCCGTTCCATTCCCGCCTCGGAACTCTTGAAGAATTCGCTCTCTAAGCCCGCCATGCCCCTTGAGACCGATACCGCCTATGCCGTTATAGACGACCCGGAAGTCACCCACCCTGCGATCGCAGATCATTCCTAAGTTCTCACGATGTGCAGCAAGAATATTGATAGCCACTGAGCCCCTCTTCTGGCTTGGAGAGGCTGACCGGATCTCCGCATCCGAATAGCTGGTATAAAGCCAGTACAAACCATTCGATTTCGAAGGTGGCCCACCCCCCAGCTGGAGTCGATTGGAGGCCTTCGTGACGCAGCTGAGGCGGCGCTCCTGCAGGAGGTTCAGTGCTTCCAGTGTAAGGTGAAACATATCTCTTCTGTGTCCTAGCGTCGATATTGAGACCGATTTTGGCCGATCTCAGCCTTCGCGAACAGCTACTTCCAATTCAGCACATTGAAAATATCTGGGCGCGCTACCAATGCCTTCTTATAGGCATGAGAGCCGACTGCTTACTGATCAGATTCATCTCGATACCAGCTTCGCGCATCCTGAACCTGATACTTTGGCTGAGCGCGACGTGATGCCGGTCAAATTCAGCAGCAGTGAGAGGAAGATAAACGACGATGAGTGAAAACGTGGCAAAGCGGCGCATGCAAACGTAATTGTGCTTTGTGCAGCCACGAGAATACTATCGGCATACCAATTGGCTACTACTTAAGGAAAGCGCAATGTCAAAGGAAACACTATTCAAGGTTGGGGATCTGGTGAAGATTAAATCTGGTGGCCCAGTAATGACAGTCCGAGGCAACTATGGTAGCGACATTAAAAATTTCGAGTGCCAGTGGTTCGCGGGCAAGAAACTTGAAATGGGCCGTTTCCCCGGCGACTCGCTGGTGCCGGTCGAGGACGAGCCAAAGTGACTACTGATGCCAAGTCGGTTTCCGACTGGATGTTGGCGCAGATCGAAAAGGACGGGTGCCTTTACCAGGACGACGTTGTGGACCACATCGTCAGTGCCAAGAGCGAGGTACTGCTGCGCGAAAATACCGAAGGCAACCTCGTGCTGGGCACCACTGTGCTGAACGCCTTTAAGAAACTGACACCTGACTCTGTCGTATGGGTCGGACCAGACAAGTATTGGCGGTGGCGGGTTACTGAGGATGAGCCAGGGCGCAACGCACGCGGCTGAGTCCATAAATGGGCACCGATCATGGCGCCCATTGTCCACTTCACCAAGTTTCTTTCGTTTCATGCCGCAGCTATCATCGCTGACCATGTGTCGCGGATTGAAGCTTAGAGGTTGTGATGGCGGAACTGTGGAAACCAGTGGGCGGTGTGTTCTGGCGCGTGCCACCGCCTGTAGTAGTGCCAGATGAAGGATGGCCGCTCTCAACGACCATCATTGCGGGGATGGTATCGGCGCTTGTGGCTACCGTTGTGCTGAATTACTTCTCGCAAAAAGTCAGACCGCAGGGCTGGGGACTGCGCAAGCACCTGGGTGCGATCGGCGTTGCGATGACTTTGGCATATCTGGCTTTCATCCTGCCGATAATAGGCGGGCGAGCAGACACGCTACTGACTATGCCCCTCAACGAAGTAGGTGACTTCCTTGCGGGTGCGATTGGCACTGTAAGTTTGTTCTGGCTGGTCCTCGGTTTCATGCAGCAGGGTGAGGGGTTGAGACTGAGTACGGAGGCACTGAAGATTCAGGCAACCGAATTACAGCAGAGCACCGCGGCGCTGAAGCTTCAGGCTCAGGAGTTGAAAAATTCAGTAGATCAGCAAAAAATCATGGCGACAGTGGCCACGAAGCAAATCGAGGCACAACTTCGGGCTTTGGAGTTGGCAATGGAAGAGCGCGATAAGTCATATTTGGCAGAGTTCTCGTTCACCTCAGATCCTCTTCCAACGGAAACCGAGGAAGAGGTGATGGTTCATCGATGTACTCTCATTAATCATGGCAAGGACGCCTACCTCGTCAGAGTTGAATACGATCCAGCGTTGATGGGCACAACAGAGCAGACTTTTGGAACCATAAAGTCAAACACATCCAAGAGCTACACCCTAAGATTTCCGATATCGGGAAGCGGTGTGTCAGGACAGTTCAGGGTTGTCTATGAAGATAGCCAAGGAACTATTCGATCCCAAAGCTTTGGATACTCTTGCCGTGAACCAGAATATAGAGTTTTCGCGGAAAAGCTCAGGACTCCACATCTCTATCCTGCGTGCTCGATAACCGCAGAATGCGTCGAACCATGAAGGCCGGGAATTCTCGTTCAAATAAAAAATGTGGCCGGATTTATTTTCCAGCGAATTATTGGGATCGACCAATGAAATGGTGAATAACTTTGCTGCCACGCTGGAGTCCGCACATCGCAAAACTGCGATTGGGATTGCCCAGTTGGTAATGTGGAATGAGCTGGCTCTGAATTAAGCGTTGAATCATGTTGAGGTTAAGAGCTAACCCCTGCCCTCTGTTGCGACCGGATAGTACGCACCGACAGAGGAAATGAGCGTTGGCTGTAGCTGCTTTGGTAAATGGCAGCTATTGGCCAAGAAGAGACAGTGGACATTACCTACGCCAAGGCGCTAGCGTCAGCCCCTTCAATGTGAGGGCTACAGCATGAACGCTATTGCCGACTACTCAAATGAACACCATCGCCGCTGCGTCTTGGAACTCTGGGAAACCGTTTTCGGATACGAAACCGCGCACAACACTCCCAGCCTCGCCATCGACAAAAAACTTGCCACAGCGGATGGCCTTTTCTTTGTTGCCCTGTCAGGAAATGAGGTCGTTGGCACCGTTCTCGCCGGATACGACGGCCATCGTGGATTGTTGTATTCGGTGGCGGTGCACCCGCCGCACCGCAGAAAAGGCATAGGGATGAACCTGGTCCGTTATGCAGAGGGAGCTTTGACGGCGCGAAAGTGCATGTAAATCAATCTGCAAATCGTCAACTCAAATGAAAGTGTCAAAGCCTTTTATGAATCTCTGGGCTATTCGACCAAACCTCGCATCAGCATGGGGAAGAAGATTGAGTCGAATATAGTGGTGCCTGAAGAGAAGCCCTTTTTCAGTATGGGGTAATAAAAGAAGACTGATTAATTTCAGGAAAATAAATCAGTCCCCTTTTTGATAAAACCTATGACGGTCAATAATCCCACCATGCATTGTAGTGGCTACCTGTCACGGGATTCGAAGCAGATTTTTTAAGATTGCACTTTTTGCATAGCAGTTGATAGTTTGACGGATCATTTGTCCCATATCTGGCAAGAGGAACTATATGGTCATAATGCAACGTTCTATCAGTTGCGTGGAGTCCACTCAAATCAACCCTGCACAAGACACAGCGCCCTCCATCTCGAAAAAAAACACCCTTTTTAAGCCAGCTAGGAACTTGAGGGTATCGGGCGATACTATTCGAATCCGTCTTAATTGTTTTTATAAAAACCGAAAAATTATCCTCAACGAATTCCGCAAGCGATTCACTGAAGCGTATCAGGAACCCCCTATTAGCAAACATAATATGAAAAACCTCATCAGCTATTTTTTCCCAATAAGAATTAAATGCTTCCTCGTTTAGGAGAAACCACTCGTAGAAGCGCTCACATCCTGGAAAGTCTACACCATTGCATTTTTCCAAGAATGTCGAATAATCTATAAATTTTACACCATAAACTTCAAAGCAACGTTCCACCCCCTCAATTTCTTCAAATTCATAGCAATCAGAATTCTTTCTGTACTCACGCCGCAACCACGTCGATATCATTGCATAAATATATCTATTTAGAATACCAAGCCTTGTAGGTCGATACAAAGATATAGCTATAGAAGGTTCATCCAATAACCACACCTCTAAAAATGTTTGGGAGTTATCGACACACTGCTCCACCATTGCGGCATAGTCGTACACATTAAAAAGCATGAACTCTTTGGAATTCTCAATCATGGGGCAGACATCTCTCCTGAATGCGGAAGTAAGATTTTTAATCTATAACTATTGATGTTTTTGACGGCCATTCAGCTATAGTTTGGCCGACTTCTACTAGGTCTGACGGCAACTCGAAAAAAAGGGGACTGATTTATTTCTGGAACGCTGACATATAAAATAAATCAGTCCCCTTTTCTAAAGATTGAATGACCGCGTCTTGCCGAATTATGTTGTTGGCGAACGGCGGCTTTGGGCCGATTGCAGCCCTTCACGACAGACTGCATTCGGCCAAAAGGGGACACTAGAGAATATAGAGCCGTCCCCTTTCTGGTTACTAGGAGTCAAGCGTTTTATGGGCGGGGCCGGGTTTTGTGGAAGCCCCAGGCGCCGAGCCAGCCGAGACAGATCTGATGCACCCGCTCGACTTCTCTTAGCCTCTCTATCTACCGGATCAAGAGACCTGTCAGCAGGTGAAGGTGCTCCTCATCATCCCACGACACTGCAATCACACCTGAGCGCGAGAGCTCAATCTGAACAGGCCTTGAGTCGTACGTGTAGACGATTTTGATCTTGTCGATCGGGGCCGCGCGGCCACCCGTGATCTCCAACAACTTCGTCATCGCGTTCCCCGTCGAGGCAATATCGACCCGGTAGCTGCTTTCGATGTCGAACGTCACCGCTCCAGAAACGATCCGCTTGGCCATGACTCTCGTGAAGCGCTTGTCAGCCTTGAGCTGCTGATAAACCGAAGAGATGTCCGGCTTCACAATCTCCAGCGCGAAGTTCGTCCCGGTTGCCGCTCGCATGAGCTCCACGAACGGCTTCAAATCCTTCGGTGGCGAACCCATGCAGATCGAATACCGATCCGGCCCAAGTTTTTCGAAAACCATGTCGAAGCTGATGAACGTCGAGTAACTCGATTCGACGGTTTCGCCCAGAGGGTTCGTGAACGACTGGGTGATATCCCGCTGCTCGTGGTACCGAAAGGTTGCCTTGTCATCCAGGATCTCGATAGCCTCGACACCAACGCGAGTCTGGTCGTTAAACTGCTGTTGTCGAAGTCCATGCACAAGGGTCTGAAAGTCAATGCGAGCGGTCAGAACCCAGAGTTTCAGCCGCTTTGACTTCATGTCGTCAGACTCCTTTCGATGTCATTCAGAGTCTTCTGCGCCGCCTCCTCCAAGCGGATCTTGAGCTTCTGCTCGAACACCGGCTCGGCACGTACCAGGTTTTTGGCGTATTTCCCGTTGTTGTAGTTGTAGACACCTTTGACGATGTAGGAGAAATCGCAGTACTTAGCCTGGTTACCAAACTGAGCCTCAAACAGGACTAGCTCAGACCCAACGAGCTTCTCACGAGCTTTCCATCGAATTTTCCACATATAGAACCCGTGGCCTTCAAGCTCAAGCAACTGCTTCGACTCCAAGACACCCTTACCCTTCAGGGACGCCTTGTCGATGCGGATGACCTTGTGAATCCTGGCTTCTGGCTGCGGCCTGGTCAGTTCGGCTTCAGGGTTGCCATCTTCCCCCTCCTCACCCTCATCTTCTGACTCAACCTCAATCGAATCCTCGATCACCAACGCATCGTCACTGAGATCCAGGTCATCATCTTCTTGGTCTTTAGGGTTGAACGTGGAGACGTCGACCACATCGACCACCTCCATGTCCTTGAGATTGCGGATCAAGCTGCGAAGGAAATTCGTCCTGATGCCCGCATCAGGAATCGCCTCCAAGGAAATGGTTCGGGTCGCCACGTCCTGATCAGTGACTATCTCGATCTGGGAATACAATTGATCTGTGATGTCCTTGAACTTGTCGTTCATGGGGCCAGTGATCTTCCAGCCACTGCCCTGCTTCTCAAGGATCACCTCCGCCGTCTTCTCAACCACCTGGCGGAACTCTGCCTGACTCAAATCGAGCTTTTGGTATTTGACGGTGAGCTTGAGCTGATCACCATGGACGGCCACCTCAGCCTGCTCGTGCTGGTCATCCACCAGCCACTCCTTGACGGAGGTGAGAGCGTCGGTCAGTTGGTCTTTAGTGACAGCTGTCGTGACGACCACATTGGTGGTTTTCTCACGACTGTCACGCCCACCCACCAGAAGGGACAGGTTCCGATAGTCGTAGTAGTCATGGAACAGGGCACTGAATCGATTGGCTAGGAATTTTTTGTCCGATTCATTGGAAATCACGATCCCTCTGGAGAGGAAGACCTTCCTGAGCTCAGCGCTCGTCAGGCTTCGCTGCGTGAGCGCATCGTAGATCGCTTTGTCGGATGCAAAGTACAAACTACCCATTCTCATGTCAGTCTCGCTCCCATCCGATTACTTCGGGCTTATAGTTCGGAATCGCGTGATTTACCACTTCTAGTTCGATCGCCTGCAGTTTCCGCTTGCGGTTTTCGTCTTCGCCCCACTCGGTCACATAGCTGTTAATGGCAGCATTGAAGTTGCTGATGATGCTGCTGTGATGGTGGCGATTGGCAACCCTGATTCGGATCTTCAAGTCCTTGTTGGCGTTAAGGATCTGGAACCTGGAAAGCGCGTCAAAGAGGTACCTGAACTCGATCTCAGTGCTGCCATCGCGACGATAATAGATCAGATAGCCTTCGCTATAAGTCTCAGTCACGTCTTGGGCCTTCTCGCAGTACGACTTCACCTCTTTGTGGTGAATGATCATATATGGCGAGGCGATGAGTTCTGCGGTGGCCGCACGATCCCAGTATTCACCACTGGCCTTGTGCAAGACGAGGTCAGGGTAATAGAAGGTGTAATTGTCTCTCGGGAATTTCCCTTCCGCCCTCAGGGTGTTTACATCGAGCTGCAAGGTCTTCAGGTAATTGATCAATGAAGGTTCGACGATATGAACCTGTTGAGAATCTTTGATGTGCAGATTCTCACCTTTGTAATTCTTGAAGTGATCGTAGAAATTCTTGTCGTAATCGTCATCGTGGTTATAGACGAACAGCATCCCACGGATTTCATACTTCTCACGCTTAGCCAAATGATAGCGAGTCCGCCATTCCGGCGAAGCACGAGCACAGTCGATGGTCTTGCCCAAAGACTTCAAGGCCTTCTTGATCGAGTCCAGAGTGATGGAGCCAACCGCATAACTCTTCAAATCGGTATGAAGGTAGATGGCTTTGTTCAGGTAAGGATCTGCGTACTTGAACACCACGTCAGCCGGGTGTGTGTGCTCGGACTTCTTCAACGGGGCGTGAGTTTCCCTCTTCACACAGACGAAGTTGAGGTTGGGTGGCCCCTCTTTCTTCCACCTGAAAAAGCTGAAGATGTCGTTGGAAACGAGCTCCGCGAGTCTCGCAATGTTATCGGTTTCGCCGCCTGACATGGTCGTTCCTGTCACGAAATGAATGCGCAGGAACGGTACCGGCTAGGGGACATTGGCCCGTGCCGTGGAGGTGCGTCCTGCCTTGAATATGGCCTCATGCCAGTACAAAGTACCGTAAAAAATTGTGTCCGGCCACCAGTGGATGGGAGATTACCCGCGCGTCACGTGTTGAGATAGAGAGGATCCCCGGAAGGGGCATCCAACCCAAGTAGAACGCAAATCTTTGAACCCAGTGAATCAGGGTTGGGGATTAGGGATTCCATTCGCTCAGGAGGCCATTAACGCCCATTTTACTTCGACAAAATGGACACGCTATGCGTGCCAGCAGGACGGCTGTCCGCTTCTGGCCGATTGCTGCCGGTCACCAACGCTGCAATCGCCCCATAGCTGCCGGTGAGGAACGGTAGATTCTGGCCACAACCGGACACTTGCCCCCCCCCGAAACTTTGTTGAGTCCGTCTGATCGTCTACGAAAGAAGCGCTCGCAACGGAGCTGGAATGGGTACAACTTCCTTACTTTCCGGTGAGACACAAACGTGTGTGACATTCGCGGTAAATGCCAGCACGCCTTCGCCTATAAACCCCTCAACCAAAAAAGTAAAAGAGTGCTTCCCCAACCTGGCCACGCTAACTTTAATAGTCATTTCGTCATCCCACGTCAGCGGAGCCAGCAACTCGATCGACATCGCACGCACCGGCGGCAATATATTAAAACTCATCACCGCTCTAAGCCCCGGACCCCCTACCCATCTGTCGAGTGCTACACCAATGGCCTCTACAGCAAAATATGAGAATCGCGGGGTGTAAACCACCCCTGCCGGATCACAATCTCCGAACAAAATAGTTCTGCTTACAAAAACCGCATCAGGCATTAACTCCCCCCTACTCGCCAGCGTCAGGCCGATATCGACGAGTTCTTCTCGCTCGGCCATCAAGGGCTTCTGCCTTTGATGGCGGCGATTGTCCCCACATCGGCGACTCAAAGATCTTCGCTTGGAACCTAAGCACTCAGCTGCTTGAACCAGTCAAGACTCTCAACGGTAGTTCCAGAAGGACGGTACTCACACCCAATCCATCCCGCGTACCCGCGCTGCTCCAGCGCCGCGAACAACGCAGCAAAGTCGATACTCCCCGTTCCCGGCTCGTGACGACCCGGGCAATCGGCGATTTGCACATGGACGGTTCTGTCATAAAACCGCGCCAGCACATCGGCTGCGTCTCCGGTCAAAAGCTGGGCATGGTAAAGATCAAGAATCAGCCCGACACTCGGGAAGGTCTCCAGTACCTGTTGCGCCTTGCTGAAGTCAGACATGTAATAGCCCGGCATCGCCTCCGCGCTGATCACTTCGATCAGCGGCCGCAGCCCCTGGTCTTCCAAGTACTTGACCGCATATTCCAGGTTGCCCGCGTAGGTTCGCTCAGCGTCATTCTGCGTGGTAACGCCCGACATGATGTGGACATCCGCACACGCCAAGGTCTTTGCGTAGCGGGCGGCCTGGAGCAACCCGTCACGAAACTCCTCGCCCCTGCCCTGTAACGCGGCGATGCCTTTGGTCACGCCAGCCGGGGCGGCGAACTGAATCAACGGCAAACTGTATTGGGCTAGATGGTCGGCAAGCAGACTGGCGTCGAATTCATACGGCGACGGGAATTCAACTGCCCGGAAACCGGCGGCTGCGGCGGCTTCGATGCGTTGCAGAAAAGGCAATTCATTGAATTGAAAACCGAGATGAGCATTGAACTTGAGCATTGGTAATTATCCATCCTGGGAAGAAACGACATCATCAGCCTGGAGCATCCTTCGCCGCTCCAGCACTGCACTATCGCAAGTACGTTCAACGATTAAAACCAGGTTTCCATCTGTATGCCGTATTGCCACACCCCTCCCGCCTGGAAGTCGGACATGCCAAAGGCGTCTGTAGTACTGAACCTGTCCAGATCCGAAGACCAGTTCATGTAGCTGGCGAACACTCGCAACTCTGGACGCGTGAGTAGATCACCAACGTCAAGTTTGAATGTCGGGGCGACAGTGAACTTCCAGAAGTTACCATCGACCGCATTTCGTTGTAGATAGCCTTTGGGGTCGAGGTTCATGGTTTGCCAGCTCATTTCGTAGGCCATTTCGAAGTTGCTGTTGATTTTGTTGGCCAGTCGCACGTTCAGGGTCAGCCAGCGGTAGTCGTCACCTTTTACGTATCGATCCTTGCTCTGTTCGGCCAGCAAACTAGGCCCGATGCGCCAGTCAGAGGTCAGCGGGGTCTCACCGTAAAGCGCCAGACGCAGCGCGCGGGCGTCGTCGATCAACTCACCATCCGAGCCAACGTTCTTGACCTCTGCCCCCAGACCTTGCCCATAGAGCAGCGCCGTTTTGAAGAAGCCTTCCCTGCCGAAAAAGGTTTTCTGGTGATTGGCCAGCATGCTGTGCAAACCCGAATCCGCAGGCGTCAAACCGGCTTT
The DNA here is from genome assembly GCF_032613195.1 of Pseudomonas sp. P108. Lineage (NCBI taxonomy): Bacteria > Pseudomonadati > Pseudomonadota > Gammaproteobacteria > Pseudomonadales > Pseudomonadaceae > Pseudomonas > Pseudomonas sp. P108. The sequence goes on from NZ_CP126691.1 coordinate 3,485,241, forward strand.
GTTGGTGCGGGTGCCGACATCGTTTTTCTTTGCGCCGATGGCGTTGTACATCCACTGCCACTGGCCATCCGCAAAGAACTGGTTGGAGGTCAGGATGTAGCTTTCCACATCGGCATTGATACCGCCTTGACTGAAATCCCCGTAGCTACGCCCAATCAACGAGTAATTCGAGCGCCAATGCTGGTTCATCTGCACATCGTAAATTCCACCGCCGGTGCCGGCCAGGTAAACGACGTCGGAGTCCAGCCAGTGGATATCGAAATTATCTCTATCGAAGCGCTTGCCCGCCCACAGCGTAGCGTTCTCGAAGACTGAATTGCCTTTGAACGCAGCGACATGGTCGAGCGTTGTGAATACCTGGCGTACGTTGAGTTTGCTTTCGTCGGCCGTCCAGTCATTGGAGCTTTCCACACCGTCGGCGATAGAGACCGTGAACTTGGAACGGGTGCCGTTTTGCGCATAGAGCTCTTTCGACAGGTCGATGCGCATGTAGGTGTCGTCTTCGTTACCGAGTCGCCCGACTGCACCACCCACCGAGCCGGCCGGCGTTGTGTAAGGGCCGCCACGCCCGCCACCCAGCCCCTCGTCGACCAACAATCCGGAGCGCGCATAGCCGTTGAAGCTGAATCCATCGGTGAGGTTCCCGGTACTGCCCTCCTTGTCCAGGCTTTGCTGACGGGCTTCGAGTTTTGCCAGTCGGGTGTCCAGAGCCGGTGCGGAAATGGCTGTTGCGTTAGATGCGACGGGTTGCAAGGGCGGCGTCGCGCGTTTGACCTGCTGCAATTCCCGGGCAAGTGCCTGGGTCTGCTGCTCGGCCGTGGCCGCACGCTTTTCCGCTGCGCTGGCACGCGCTTCAAGTGCGGCCATGCGCTCTTCCAGCGTCGCGGCCTGAGAGGTCGCCGCAGAGGTGCCGAGCACACCTGCCAATAGCCAGCCTGTTGCTTTGTGCATATGAAATCCCTGTTTTGTTTTTATTGTTGGTTGACGCAAACGGCCGTTTTTTGCGTGCGTTGCGAGTTGCCGCAATCGACGAAAAAAAGGATGCCTCCTCGCAAATACGCTGCTACATTTGGCGATGTTAACGTTAACTTTTCTAAAAACAAAAATAAAGGACGCTCGATGAAACACCTGAAATCGCTCCTGCCAGTCGCATTGATCACCCTGTCTGCCGCACTTCCATCCGTGTCGAACGCAACCGATCTGACGATCTCCTGCGGTGCGGTGGGTGCGGAGTTGCAACTGTGCAAAGAGGCCGTCGAGACATGGTCGAAACAGACTGGCAACAACGTCGAGGTGGTCTCCACGCCTAACTCGGCAACCGAGAGGTTGTCGTTCTACCAGCAGATCCTCAGTGCGCAGTCCACCGACATCGACATCATTCAAATCGATATGGTGTGGCCGGGGATGCTGGCCAAACACCTGATGGATCTGCGTGAAGTGCTTCCCGCCAACGCGACCCAAGGCTACTTCCCGGCACAGGTCGATAACGCCACGGTCAACGGACGGCTGGTGACGATGCCGTGGTTCACCGACTCGGGGCTGCTGTATTACCGCAAAGACTTGCTTGAGAAATACAACAAGCCGGTTCCCCATACGTGGGAGGAAATGACCGCTACCGCCAGGGACGTGCAACAGGCTGAGCGCAGCGCTGGCAACGCAAATCTGTGGGGTTATATCTTTCAGGGACGTGCCTACGAGGGGCTGACGTGTAATGCGCTGGAGTGGATCAGCAGCCAGCCGCAAGGCGGACTGATCAATCAACGCGGCGACATCGTGGTCAACAGTCAGGCCTCGAGAGCGGCGTTGACCCTGGCGAAAAGCTGGGTCGGCGACATCTCCCCGCGTGGCGTGCTCAATTACACCGAGGAAGAAGGACGTGGCGTATTCCAGTCGGGCAATGCGCTGTTCATGCGTAACTGGCCTTATGTCTGGGCTCTGGTGCAAAGCCAGGACAGCGCCGTAAAAGACCAGGTCGGCGTCGCTCCCCTGCCCCGCGGCGGCGAAACCGGCGAGCATGCCTCCACCCTCGGTGGCTGGGGCCTGGCGGTCTCGCGTTATAGCGCCCATCCCAAACTTGCCGCCGAACTGGTGAGCTACCTGAGCAGTGCCCAAGAGCAAAAACGTCGAGCGCTGAAAGGCGCCTACAACCCGGTAATCGAGTCGCTGTATCAAGATCCCGAGTTGCTCGCGGCCATGCCTTATTACGCTCAGCTGCACAGCATTCTCAACGCTGGGGTCATGCGCCCCGCCGCCATCACCGCCGATCGCTATCCACGGGTCTCCAATGCCTTCTTCGATCGGGTGCATGGCGTGCTGGCGGGCGAGTTGCCCGTCGATCAGGCACTCGCCGAACTGGAAAGCGAACTCACGCGCATCAAACGCCGGAACTGGTAAGCCACAAGGAAGGAAATCACCATGTCTGTCTCTACGACCCATGCCCCCTTTGACGAGCTGCTGCTCACGAGGGAAACGCCTGTACAACGTCGCCGGGTGCGCGCTGCCTGGCTGTTTCTGACGCCAATGCTGGTCTGCCTGGCCCTGGTGGCTGCGTGGCCGCTGCTGCGCACATTCTGGTTCAGCCTGACCGACGCCAGCCTGGCGGACACCGGTGGCGCAACCTTCATTGGCCTGAGCAATTATCTGGTGTTCAGCGGTTCCGGCTGGTCGGGCATCCTCGTCGATCCACAGTGGTGGAATACGGTGCGCAACACGTTGTATTTCACGGTGGTCTCGGTGGGACTGGAAGTCGTCCTGGGGCTGTTGGTGGCGTTGCTGCTGAACATCAAGTTCACCGGCCGTTCGCTGGTGCGTGCGTTGATTCTGATTCCGTGGGCGATTCCGACGATTGTCTCGGCGAAGATCTGGTCATGGATGCTCAACGACCAGTTCGGCATCATCAATCACCTGATGCTCAGCCTCGGCCTGATTGACGCCCCGTTGGCGTGGACGGCAGATGCGGACCTGTCGATGTGGGCGGTGATCATCGTTGACGTCTGGAAGACCGTGCCCTTTGTCACGCTGCTGATGCTGGCGGCCTTGCAGATGTTGCCGAGCGATTGCTACGAAGCGGCCAGGGTCGATGGCATTCACCCGCTGAACGTGTTCTGGCGTGTCACGCTGCCACTGTTGATGCCTGCACTGCTGGTGGCGGCGATCTTCCGCATCCTCGATTCCCTGCGGGTCTTCGACGTCATCTATGTGCTGACCTCGAACTCGTCGAGCACCATGAGCATGTCGGTGTATGCCCGCCAGCACCTGGTGGAGTTCCAGGACGTCGGTTACGGCAGCGCCGCTTCGACGCTGTTGTTTCTGGTGGTCGCGGTGATCGCCATGCTTTATCTCTACCTCGGACGCCGTCAACTGGAGGTCCGCGCATGAGCCCGCGCCTGCTGAAAAAAGCGCTGTTGCGCCTCGGCTTCTGGAGCCTGATCGGGGTGTTGCTGCTGTATGCGGTTTTCCCGTTCTACTACGCCATCGTGACCTCGCTGAAGCCCTCCAGCGCGTTGTTCGAGGTGAGCTACTGGATCGAACATCCCGACTTTTCCAATTACGCGGCGATCCTTCACCAGGCTTCATTCCTGCGAGCGATCGGTAATTCGCTGGTGGTTGCGCTGTGCGTGGTGACGCTGGCGCTGTTCCTCAGCCTGACCGCTGCCTATGCCTTGGGCCGGGTGAAATTCCGTGGGCGTGGCACGGTGTTGATGATGGTGCTTGGCGTGTCGATGTTTCCTCAGGTCGCGGTGCTGTCGGGACTGTTCGAAGTGATCCGCGCCCTGGGTCTGTACAACACGTCGTGGGCGTTGATCCTCAGCTACACGATTTTCACCCTGCCCTTCACCGTCTGGGTGCTGACCACCTTCATGGGGCAACTCCCCCATGAGCTGGAGGAAGCGGCAATCATGGATGGTGCGTCACCCTGGGTGACGCTGACCCGCGTGCTGTTGCCGCTGCTCTGGCCAGCCCTCGTCACCACTGGTTTGCTGGCCTTCATCGCCGCGTGGAACGAGTTTCTGTTTGCCCTGACGTTCACCCTCACCGACAGCCAACGCACGGTGCCGGTTGCCATCGCCTTGATTTCCGGCGGCAGCCCTCATGAGTTGCCTTGGGGCTTGTTGATGGCTGCCTCGGTGCTGGTCACCGTCCCACTGGTGATTCTGGTGCTGATCTTCCAGCGCCGAATCGTTTCCGGTCTCACTGCCGGCGCGTTAAAGGGTTGATGCCCAACAAAGACAAGGAACAGCATCGTGATCAAATTGAAACTGGACAACGTGAACAAACAATTGGGCGGCGCGCGGATTCTTCGCGACATCAACCTGGAGATCGCTGCGGGTGAATTCGTGGTGTTCGTCGGCCCTTCTGGCTGCGGAAAGTCGACGCTGCTGCGCCTGATCGCCGGGCTCGACTCGATCTGCGCCGGTGATCTGCTGATCGACGGGCGCCGGGTCAACGACCTGGAACCGCGCGAGCGTGGCGTCGGCATGGTGTTTCAGTCCTATGCGCTGTACCCGCACATGAGCGTCTACGAGAACATCAGTTTCGGTCTCAAACTGGCCAGGACGGAAAAGAGCAGCCTGCGCGAGCGGGTGCTGAAAACCGCGCAAATCCTGCAATTGGACAAACTGCTGCAACGCAAACCAAAAGAACTGTCGGGCGGGCAGCGTCAACGTGTGGCCATGGGCAGGGCCATGGCGCGGGAGCCGGACATTCTGTTGTTCGATGAGCCGCTGTCCAACCTGGATGCCTCCTTGCGGGTGCAGATGCGCAACGAAATCGCCCGGCTGCATGCCCGACTGCGCTCAACCATGATCTACGTCACCCACGATCAGGTCGAAGCGATGACCCTGGCCGACAAAATTGTCGTGCTCAATGGCGGCCATATCGAGCAGGTCGGCTCACCGCGCGAACTCTATGAGCGCCCGGCCAGCCGCTTTGTCGCCGCTTTTCTCGGTTCGCCGAAAATGAATTTCCTGCCGGCACGCCTGCATGCGCCGGGCGAAACCAGCCTGGTCGATACTCCGGTTTTGGGGTTGACCACCCTGCCCTTCGACAGCTCGAACCTGGCGGCAGACGCGTCGCTGAGCCTGGGCGTTCGCCCGGAACACCTGTCGCTCAAAGCGGCGCCGGGAGCGGCTGGCGTCGTCGTGACCGGGGTCGAATACCTCGGCAGCGAAACCTATGTGCACCTCGATACCGGGCAGGACGAGCCACTGATCTGTCGTTGTGAAGTCAACGCCGGATGGCAAGCAGGCGATCGGGTCGAATTGCAACTGGACATCGACAAGATCCACCTGTTCGACACCGACGGCACGGCATTGAAGCGCCACCCGCACGCCATTGAATCCGCGCAGGATGACCTCTCTTTGCGCTCAGTCCGAGCACACGCCCTATGACCTTTTTGAATACCCAGAGCGATCCAATGCCTTCGACCCTTGACCTTGCGCAGCGCGCACTGGCTGACAGCCAGTCTCGCGTCATCGAGGATTATCGACCCGGTTACCATATTGCCCCGCCGGCAGGCTGGATGAACGACCCGAACGGGGTCGTGTACTTCCGTGGCGAATATCACGTGTTCTATCAGCATCACCCCTTCGACGCGAAATGGGGCCCGATGTATTGGGGCCACGCCAAGAGTGCCGATCTGGTGCACTGGCAGCACCTGCCCATTGCACTGGCACCCGGCGATGACTGCGACCGCGACGGCTGTTTTTCCGGTAGCGCCGTGGTCTGTGGCGATACCCTGGCGCTGATCTACACCGGGCACACCTGGCTGGGGGAAGTGGGTGACGAGCGCTTGATCAAACAGGGCCAGTGCCTGGCCACCAGCAACGACGGCATCCGCTTCATCAAGCATGGCGCTGTCATCGACAGCGCGCCGCAAGACACCATCATGCACTTCCGTGACCCCAAGGTCTGGCAGGCGGATGGCTATTGGTACCTGATTGCAGGCGCACGTCTGGGCGACAGACCGCTACTGCCGCTGTACCGCTCCACGGATCTGCACGTCTGGGAATTCCTCGATTATGTGTCCGCCGGCAGCGAGGGTGATGGTTATATGTGGGAATGCCCGGACCTGTTTCGACTGAATGGACGCGATGTGCTGCTGTACTCACCACAAGGCATGCAAGCCGAGGGTTATGACCGGCTCAACAAGTACCAGACCGGTTATCGAGTGGGCCAGCTCGACAACCAGTGGCACTTCACCGGCGGGCCTTTTATCGAGCTGGATAACGGCCACGATTTCTATGCGGCGCAGACGCTGTTGGCCGCCGATGGTCGGCGCCTCGTCTGGGCGTGGCTGGACATGTGGGAAAGCCCGATGCCGAGCCAGGCCCATCACTGGTGCGGCATGCTCGGATTGCCACGCGAACTTGAACTGTGCGCCGAGCGCCTTTGCGTGTATCCGGCACGGGAGCTCAGCGCGCTACGAATGACGCAATTGCCGGGGGCGCCGTGGTGGGAAGCGTCGGGAACCCGCCGGGTGCCGGAGGTAAACGGCGACATGCTGGAAATCCATGTGCATCTCGATTTGCTTGGCTGCACTGACGGCCACCTGGGAGTCGCCCTCCGTTGCAGCGACGATGGCCGTGAAGAAACCCTGCTCTATTACGATGCGTCACTGCAGCGTCTGGTGCTTGACCGCAGCCGCTCGGGTGCGCAAGTCACCGGCCAGCGCAGCGTCTCGATAGACCCGACACAAGAGCGACTGGAACTGCGCGTGTTTCTTGATCGCTCGTCCATTGAGGTGTTCGACGAAAACGGCCGCTTCAGCCTCAGCAGTCGCCTCTATCCGCGCTCCGACAGTCTGGGTGTGAAGCTGATGGCCAGCGGGAGTGGCGGGCGCGTCTCGATTGCCAAGGCATGGATTCTCGGTTCTGCATGGTCATGAGCGGCGTCATTCGGGTCGCGAGAAGCCCGGGCCCTGTGTCATGATTCTGCGTCAACCTGACCGGCCGCACTTCGCATGACTTCAGTGAAAGACGTTGCACAACTGGCCGGCGTGTCCCTGATGACGGTGTCTCGAGCGCTCAATTCTCCGGAAAAACTGAGCCCCGAAACCCTCCTACGGGTGCGTCGTGCCATTGATGAACTGCAATTCGTACCCAGCCTGTCAGCGCGCAAGATGCGCGGTGACAACCTCCAGTCGCGCACCATCGGTGTGTTCGCGCTGGACACTGCGACCACGCCCTTCGCGGTCGAGTTGCTGCTGTCCATTGAGCAGACCGCGCAACAGGCCGGCTGGAATGTCTTTATCCTCAACCTGCTAAGCAACCCGCCCACCGACCAGAACATCGACCTGATGCTGTCGCACCGTCCGGACGGTCTGATCTTCAGCGCCATGGGGTTTCGCCAGGTCAGCATTCCCGAGCGCTTGAAGAGCAAGCCTCTGGTGCTCGCCAATTGTCTGGCAGATGACAGCCGCCTCGTCAGCTATGTACCCGACGACGAAATGGGCCAGTATCGCGCCGTACACCACGCGTTGAGCCTCGGCTACAAGCGTCCTCTGTGTATCAATCTGCCGAAACAGAGTCTGGCATGGGGGCTGCGACAGAAAGGCCTGCAGCGTGCCTGTAAGGCATTCGGCCTGGCGCCTGACACGCTCCTGCAATACGACCTTTCCGATCATGATGCCTACAGTGAAACAGCCGCTATCCTCGACCGGCATGTCATTGATGGTCGTCCCCGATTCGATATTCTGATCTGTGGCAACGACCGCATTGCCTTTTGTGCCTATCAGTTGTTATTGGGGCGTGGCCTGAAAATTCCCGACGATGTCGCCGTCCTCGGCTACGACAACATGATCGGCATTGCCGAGTTGTTCATCCCGCCACTGACCACCGTGCAACTGCCGTACTACGAGATTGGGCGCCAGGCTGCACGGCATCTGATCGAGACGCTGGAGCTATCGGGAACTCAGCGCGTTGACTGTCCATTGGTGGTCAGGACATCACTCTGAGAGTGAGTCAGCTCGCTGGTAGCACTCCCGATGGCTTTGGATTTGCCGAGTGAAATCAGAAGTCCACTGTCGCTGAAAGTAGATAGGTTCTCGGTGTCGACAACGTCAACCCCGGCTCACTGTCATCCGAAGCGCCTGCCGAACTCCAGTAGCGTTTATCCAGCACGTTCTCGACATTGGCGCGCAGGGTGATGGTTTTCTCATCGACCTTGAAGGCGTACCGCGTGCCTATGTCGAAGCGCTCCCAAGAGTCGATTTCCTTGTCGTTCGACTGATCCAGATACTGCGAACTCGAATAGATGCCCCGCGTCGTCAGCGTCAGCCCCTGCACCGTCGGCACGTCCCACTCTGCGCCCAGGTTGACGTTGTATTTCGGCGTCGCCGGTGCGCGATTGCCGTCGAAGGTGCCATTGGTGGTCTTGGTCAATTCGCTGTCGATGTACATCACGCCGCCGAGCAAGCGGAAGCCTTTGAGCGGTTCGCCGAACACGCTCAGCTCCACGCCATTGTTCTCGCGCTTGCCATTGGGCCCGAAGACTCGCGTGGTGGCGTTGGTTTCGTACGCCGGTTGCTTGATGCGAAACACCGCAGCGGTCAACGCGTAGGCGCCGGCGTCGTATTTGGCCCCCACTTCAACCTGACGGCTGATAAACGGCGGGAAGATTTCGTCTTCGTTTATGGACGTCGACGGCGCGATTTTGCCTTGGCTCAAGCCTTCCATGTAGTTGGCGTACAACGACAGCTTGTCAGTTGCCTTGAACAGAATCCCACCCGAGGGCGAAACCTTTTCCTCGTCGTAAGCGGTGTCGCCTTTGACGTCATCGCTCCAGTCGTCGACTTTCACCCGTTGCCAGCGAGCGCCGAGGGTCAGCAGCAATCGATCGTCGAAAAAGCCCAGGGTGTCGGACAACGCTACGCCGCTGAAGCGGTTTTCCGTGTAGACCTTGGCGTCATTACGTGTCGGCGTACCGGGTTTGGCGGTTTCCACCGGGTCATACAGGTTGCTGCGCCCTGCCGCGTAACGCGCGCCGCCGTTCTCGAAATCCATGTAGAAGTAGCTGGCCGCGAGGTTGACCTCATGGCTCACTGGCCCGGTGTGGAACCAGTTACGTACACCGGCCGTGGCCGTGCGCACGTTTTCGTCGCGGGTGAAGTCGCGCGGCAGTACGCTGAAATCACCGGCATCGTTGGTGACAGAAACGGCGTGGCGCAAGAAGTCATGATTACTTTTGCGCGCGCCGACGCCGCCGTACAGCATCACCGAATCATTGACGTCGAACTCAGCGTTGAGCGTGCCGAAGGTGTCCTCGGTTTTCGCCTGAGTCCACGGTTGCGCGTAGTTGCGATGCACCTTATTGGCGCTCGGAACCTTGACATTGGCCGCGACCTGCACGCGCTCCTGCGGCGCGTCGGTGTCGCGTTCGGTGTGGCCGATATCGGTCGAAAGTCGCAAGCGCTCACCGCGAAAATCCAGGCCGAGCACGGCCATGTCACGGTCGACGCTCTGGTGATCCCATTCCGTGTCACCGGATTGCTTCACGCCGTTGAAACGCAGGCCGAACTGATTGTCCTCACCGAACCGCCGGCCGACATCCACCGCGCCGCCGACCTGATTGTTCGACGCATAATTGGCCGTCAGCGAGGTGATCGGTTTGTCGGTGGCACGCTTGGGCACCACGTTGATCCCCCCGCCCACACTGCCCCGCGGCGAAATGCCGTTGATGAGCTGGCTCGGGCCTTTGATGATATCCACACGATCGGCCATTTCCATATCAATGGTGTACGTCGGCAGCACGCCATAGAGCCCGTTGTACGCCACGTCGCTGTTGAACAGGCTGAAACCACGGATGGTGAACTGCTCGTAGCGACCACCGGCCGGGTTGGTCGCGCGAACCGACGGGTCGCTGGAAATCAGATCGCCCAAGGTGCGCGCCTGCTGATTCTTCACCGCCTCGCTGGTGTACGTGGTCATGCTGAACGGGGTTTCCATGAAGTCTTTCGACCCCAGCAAACCCTGCGAACCGCGCCGCGCAACCTGGCCGCCGGCAAACACATCGGCGTCACTAGAACCGGTGGCACCAAGAATCGACGTCGGCGCCAGTTGCAGGCTGCTGCCCTCGGCGGCTGGAATCAGTGTGTAGGCCTGCTCGCCCAGCGGTTGCAGTTGCAGGCCGGAACCCAGCAACAAGCGAGCGAACCCCTCCTCCACAGCGAATTCGCCGGACAAACCATTACTGTTGCGGCCACCCACCAGCGCCGGATCGACCGACAGATTGACCCCGGCCAATCCGGCAAACCGCGTCAACGCTGCACTCAGGCTGCCGGCCGGCACCTGATAACTGCGCCGGGCGTCTTCGGCCCAGCTCGACTGGATCAACACAGGGCTGGCACTCAGGCTCAGCAGGAGGCTCAACTGCAACAACGGACGCAAACGACTTGGGAATACTGCGGGCATTGGAAGAAGCTCTCGATTTTGTTCACTTACCTGCAATGACCGGTGAGGCGAAAAAAAGGGACAGGCTTCAGACGATATTTTTTCGCGGCGCCAGCGTTACCCAGAAACGCGTGCGCGAATGGACCTCCAATGGCAGGCTCGCCGCCAGCAGCGCCAGCACTTTATCGGTGTCGTCGAGACGGAAACTGCCGGTGACACGCAGACTTTCAAGTGCTGGCTCCCAGCGCAGAAGCCCCGAGCGATAACGGCTCAACTCGCGCAGGAAATCCCCCAACGGCTGGTTTTGCGCCATCAACACACCGTCACGCCAACCCGGCAGTTGGGCGTCGAACAGCGCGATCGGTCCGGCGCCGGAGGCCTGCAAATTGACCTGTTGCCCGGCGTTCAACTGCAGCGCCGGCCCGTGCAACGGCTGCAATTGCACCGAGCCGCTGACCACCGACACGTTGCAGTCACGCTCGTTGAGGCGCACGCAGACTTCGCTGCGGCTGACAATGATCCGACCGTACGGCGCGTTGACCGTCAATGCCGTGCTACCCGGAACGTTGAGCGCCATTTCGCCACGCACCAACGTCAACTGACGGCTGGCCAGATCGACGTTTACCGCACTGGCAGTGTTCAGTAGCAAGGTGCTGCCGTCGGCCAGCCGTGTTCGCGTGTGCTCGCCGGTGGAAGTCTGCAAATCCGCGCGCCAGACGTCGAGTGGCAACTGGCGACTGATCAACCACGCCGCAGGCACCAAAGCCGCCAGACCCAGCGCCCTTTTCAGAGCTACACGCCGCGCCAGATCCGGGCGATCGAGTGTGGCCATGGCCAATTCTGTCGGCAGACTGGAAAAGCGCTGGCGCAGTAATTGAATCTTCTGCCAAGCGTTTTCATGGCGGCTATCGCTGTCGCGCCAGGTCTTCAGTCGCACGTGATCGGCTTCACTGGCTTCGCCGGATTCGAGCAATGCCAACCACTGTGCGGCGGCACGCGCCACTTCACGCGCTTCGGTGTTGGGTGCGACGCGCATCATAGATCCAGCATCAAACAATGCTCGTAAGCCATTGCCATGTAACGTTTTATACTGCGCTGCGAAACCTGCAAACGTTCGGCGATTTCACGGTAACCGAGGCCTTCGAGCTGACTCAGGAGAAAGGCCCGACGCACCGCTCGCGGCAAACCATCGAGCAGCTCATCCAACGCTTGCAGGGTTTCCAACAGCAGCCAACGTTGCTCCGGCGACGGCACGCATTCTTCGGGCAATTGCGCCAGGGCTTCGAGATAGGCCTTTTCCAGACTGCGGCGGGTGTAGAAATTGCTCAGCAGGCGTTTGCCCACGGTCAGCAGATAAGCGCGCGGCTCACGCATGTCGGCAATCGGCTGAGCGCTGCACAGCACGCGCAGGAAGGTGTCCTGGCTCAGATCCGCCGCATCCCAGGCATTGCCCATGCGCCGCCGCAGCCAGGTTTCCAGCCAGCCGCGATGATCCCGGTACAACTCGTGCAGGCTCTGCTCCGATGGCGCCGTTGCTTCAGTCATCTCAAGAGGCCCTGCGCGAAGTAAGAATTCAAATGAGACTGATTCTATTTAACTCGCTCGTTCAAGCCAAATCCTTTTCTGAATAAACGTTACCAGCAGCGCCAAAGCTGAGGATCCAAAGGGTAAATTCAAGAAAAAACATATGACCAAAGAGTAATGGCATTGCGCCATTTCGCGCGATAGACTCGTTGATTGTGAAATAGGTTTGATATTTCACAAGCCAGTAGGAGCCATCCCAGAACGATGGCTTTTTACCACAGAGAAAACTCAAAACCCAAATTTCAAGGATCGATATGCTTTCCCTCAAACATCCTGAGCTTAATCAAATTCTTTCCAGCCTTCCTGTGGGACTGCTTACAGCGAGAACTGATGAGAACAAACTGATACTGATTTTGAAGCTATCCAAGGAAATGATACTCGCTGCGAAAATAACAAGAGGCTTCAGGATTTCTTTCGTACCATATAGCGTTAACGAAAAAAACCACCATGCATTGCTCGTACTGTTCCCGGACAATTTTGAAGAGCCTCTGTCGTTAGTGCATTCGTTCTATGAGAACCTCAAATCAAGAGAGCTATTGGAACTGTTTAGCCAAGATACATTCCAATCGTATTTTTTTGATGAGCACAATAGAGAGTTACTTGCCTGCAATTCTTTTTTGCCCAACCTGGAGCAATTTCGAAATCTTGCTACGGAATTGAATCCTGGTCAAGAATCAGATCACCCAACCAGCATGACATTTGAGGAAGTGAACGAATGGTACAGTGATGCGCCTGACAATAATGCATCCAATACATTCGAAGTCACTTTCAGTTCGGATGTATACCCTGCGATTACTCACTTCATCGATAGTACTCAAGCTTTTTCTCCAATGCCAGGCGATTTGAGCTTCGTGCATTACTCGCTAGAGCGTACAGAGCCTGGAGATCAGCAAGAACTCGATATCCTCTTACTTTTGAAAAAAATAATACCTGATGCGGATTTTTATTTGAATCCTGTCCGTACCGACACTAAGAAAGAGTTCGTGGATGTTTTGGCTGCCAATGACTCGCATGTACTTTTTGTACAAGCTAAAGATAGCCCAAACACAGAGAGTTTGCTGAGAACATCCATCCCCAGAAAAGCAAGCAAGACATTGGCGCATTTAAAAAAAGCAGTTGAACAAATGAAAGGTGCCTTCAATCATCACAAGAAAAATCCCGTGCTTAAGTTTTCAGGCGAGCAGAAGGAGTGCGTAGTCGATGTCGGCGAGCGCGAAGTACTAGGGCTTATAGTAGTGAAGGAACTATTTGCAGAAGACGCAGAAAAATACTGGAAAGCAATAGAGTCGATATTCGCTATAACTGGCATGCGCTGCTTGATTGTAGACTATACCGAACTTCATCTTTATTCCAATGAGACGAACGCGGATAGCTTTTTTCCAACGCTGGAATTCTTACACACCAACATGATGGAAAAGAAGCAATTCATTCGAGCTAGATTCAACTAAAAGTTTTAGTTTGAACATATTGTGCACAGCTCTTGTCTCGCGGGCCAAAACGCAAGCTTTGGCCCGTCAATGGGTAACCCTCATCTTATGAGTTAAGTATGTTGGATACTTACCTTCCTACTCGTTTCAAGGTCTCGCTCGGCAACTCCTTGAACAACGCCCGGTAACTGCTGGAAAACCTTCCCAAATGCCAGAACGACCACTGCATCGCCACCTCGGCCACAGTGGTTTCCGTGGGCCGGCGCTTAAGCAATTCACGGTGTGCGCTGTTCAACCGGCGCAGGCGCAGCCAGTGACTCGGGGTCATCCCGGTGTAAGCCTTGAACGCCTGCTGCAATTGCCGCAACGGCACCCCGGCCACTTGCGAAAGCTCCAGCAGATTGACCGTGTCTTCCGGCGAATCGGCCGCCCACTCTCCAACCCGTTTCATGATCATCCGTTCTTCGCTACGTTTCTGTAACCCGCCGCGATCAAGGCTGGCATGAGCGTTGTCGAGAATGAACAAACAGTCTTCGAGCAGTTGCTTTGTCAGCGCATCTTTATCAAGCAGATCAACAGCTTGCGACACCTTCGTGAGAGTCGAGCTTAACCAGCGACTGAACAAAGCGTTCTGCCCGCAATTGAGTTGGGTCATGAACAAGCCTTCGAGTTTCGCCACATTCAGACCGTGCTGACGGACAAACTCCGGACCGAACACCACGGCGATTTCCTGGTAGTTCTCCGGGGTGATCCAGATATTGCGGCTCTCTTCATTGAGCAAATAAAGCGCGTTGTCGCTGCGATCAAAACAGAACGCCAGAGCACCCGATGGCGCGCTGAAATTCTGCTCGACGCGGGTGTTCATCTGCTCTTCATAGACCTCGACACCCTGCAGATCCAGATAGCGGATCTGCCCGGTGAAGTGCCCCGGCGACATCTGTTGGTAATGCTGGACCCAGCCCGGTGTGGCGCGGACTTGTTCGGCGACATCGGCGGTGTTGAACGCTTGGACTTGTAGCGGATTGCACGTCGTCATGGGGTGACCTTGCGCACTCTTTTGGTGCGCTTTGGTGCTGCTTAAAGTGGATAGATGGAACTGCAAGGCTCGCCCAAGATAGTCGTCAACGCGCCACAGGGGAAGGGGCGGAAGATGAAACCCGCCCTCCCCGGCGTCTATAAAACCAATAACGAGGTCTTTATGAATGCCCCTTTCGATCAGCTGTTCACGTGGCTGAAAGATCACAAGATTACCGAAGTCGAATGTGTGGTCAGCGACCTGACCGGCATTGCCCGCGGCAAGATCGCACCGACCAACAAGTTCCTGCATGAGCGAGGCATGCGCCTGCCGGAAAGTGTGCTGCTGCAAACGGTAACCGGGGATTTTGTCGACGACGACATCTACTACGACCTGCTCGATCCTGCCGATATCGACATGGTCTGCAAGCCCGTGGCTGACGCGGTCTACGTGATTCCATGGGCGATCGAGCCGACCGCCATCGTCATCCACGACACCTTTGACAAGTTCGGCAACCCGATCGAACTGTCGCCGCGCAATGTGCTGAAGAAAGTCTTGCAGCTCTACACCGACAAAGGCTGGAAGCCGATTGTGGCGCCGGAAATGGAGTTCTACCTGACCCAGCGCTGCGAAGACCCGGACTTGCCGCTGAAAGCACCGCTAGGCCGCTCGGGCCGTGCTGAAAGCGGCCGGCAGTCGTTCTCCATCGATGCTGCCAACGAATTCGATCCGTTGTTTGAAGACGTCTACGACTGGTGCGAACTGCAAGGTCTGGACCTCGACACGCTGATCCACGAAGACGGCCCGGCGCAGATGGAAATCAACTTCCGCCACGGCGACGCCCTCGATCTGGCTGACCAGATCACTGTGTTCAAGCGCACCATGCGTGAGGCCGCACTCAAGCACAACGTCGCCGCAACCTTCATGGCCAAGCCGATCGGCGATGAGCCGGGCAGCGCCATGCACATTCACCAGAGCGTGGTCGAAATCGCCACCGGCAAGCCGATCTTCGCCAATGAAGACGGGCAGATGAGCGAGCTGTTCCTGCATTACATCGGCGGTTTGCAGAAGTACATCCCGAAAGTGCTGCCGATGTTCGCGCCGAACGTCAACTCGTTCCGCCGCTTCCTGCCGGACACCTCGGCGCCGGTCAACGTCGAATGGGGCGAAGAAAACCGCACCGTCGGCCTGCGTGTACCGACGTCCAGCCCGGAAGCCATGCGCGTGGAAAACCGCCTGCCGGGCGCCGATGCCAACCCGTACCTGGCGATTGCCGCGAGTCTGCTCTGCGGTTACATCGGCATGGTCGAAGCCATCGCGCCGAGCGCTGCGGTACAAGGCCGCGCTTACGAGCGCCGCAACCTGCGCCTGCCGATCACCATCGAGGAAGCGCTGACGCAGATGGAAGAATGCGAAACCGTCGCGCAATACCTCGGCGACAAGTTCGTCCGTGGCTATGTCGCGGTGAAGCGTGCCGAGCATGAAAACTTCAAGCGCGTGATCAGCTCGTGGGAGCGTGAGTTCCTGATGCTCAGCGTTTAACCCAAATCTGCACAAATCCCTGTGGGAGCGAGCCTGCTCCGGGCGGCGTTCCGACGAAGGCGTCAGCACAGTCACCATTGATGTTGCCTGACCCACCGCTTTCGCGAGCAGGCTCGCTCCCACAAGGGATTAGCGAACCACCTGAGAAATCCAATAAATTTAAGAGGTGTCGAAATGCGTCTGTTGAAAACCATGGTTCCCGCCGCTCTGGCCCTGATGTGCAGCATCGGAGCCCAAGCCCAGCCACAAGTCAGCGTCTACAACTGGACCGACTACATCGGCGAAACCACCCTCGCCGACTTCCAGAGCCAAAGCGGGATCAAGGTGATCTACGACGTTTTCGATTCCAACGAAACCCTCGAAGGCAAACTGCTCGCCGGTCGCACCGGGTATGACGTGGTGGTGCCGTCCAACCACTTCCTCGCCCGTCAGGTGAAGGCCGGCGCGTTCCTCAAACTTGATCGCTCGCAATTGCCGAACTTCAAGAACCTCGACCCGAAACTGCTCGAACTGCTGGAGAAAAACGACCCGGGCAACGAGCACTCGGTGCCGTACCTGTGGGGCACTAACGGCATCGGCTACAACGTCGACAAGGTCAAGCAAGTGCTGGGCGTCAACCACATCGATTCCTGGGCCGTGCTGTTCGAGCCTGAGAACCTGAAAAAACTCAGCCAGTGCGGCGTGTCGATGATGGACTCCGCTGACGAGGTGTTCCCTGCCGTGCTCAACTACATGGGCATGGACCCGCGCAGCGAAAATCCGGAAGACTTCAAAAAGGCCGAAGCCAAACTGCTGAGTATTCGCCCGTACATCACCTATTTCCATTCCTCGAAATACGTGTCCGACCTGGCCAACGGTGATATTTGCGTAGCCTTCGGTTATTCCGGCGACGTGTTCCAGGCCGCCAACCGCGCCAAGGAAGCCAAGAACGGCGTGAACATCGCTTACGCCATTCCGAAAGAAGGCGCCAACCTCTGGTTCGACCTGCTGGCGATCCCGGCCGACGCCAGCAACACCAAAGAAGCCCATGCCTTCATTAATTACCTGCTCGATCCGCAAGTAATCGCCAAGGTCAGCGCGTCGGTCGGTTACGCCAACCCGAACCCGGCGGCCAAGCAATACATGGATCAGGAGCTGGTCAACAATCCAGAGGTTTACCCACCTCAAGCAGTCCTCGACAAACTCTATATTTCTACCACCCCGCCCCAAGCGATCATGCGTCTGATGACCCGTTCCTGGAGCAAAGTGAAGTCGAACAAATGAATCAGTACACCCAGGAGCACGCCCGCTCCTATTACGCCGCTTCGGCGCGGGCGACCACACCTTATCCAGTACTGGACGGTGACCTGACGGCCGATGTCTGCGTGATCGGCGCCGGGTTCACCGGCGTCAACACCGCCATCGAACTGGCTCAGCGCGGATTGTCGGTGGTGTTGATCGAAGCCCGGCGCATCGGCTGGGGCGCCAGCGGGCGCAACGGCGGTCAGTTGATTCGCGGGATCGGTCATGAGGTTGAAGGCTTCGCCAAGTATGTCGGCCAGGAAGGCGTGCGCTATTTGCAGCGCGCCGGCATCGATTCGGTAGAGCTGGTGCGGCAGCGCATCGGCGACAACGGCATCGAGTGTGACCTGCGCTGGGGCTTCTGCGATCTGGCCAACACCCCTGCGCAGTTCGACGCCTTCAAGGACGAATTGGTCGACCTCGCTGAACTCGGCTATGCCCACGAAACCCGCCTGATCGGCCCGGAGCAGATCCGCCAGCAAGTGGTCAACTCCGACATTTATGCCGGTGGGCTGGTGGACATGGGTTCCGGCCACCTGCACCCGCTGGATCTGGTGCAAGGCGAAGCGCGGCTGGCAGCGTCACTTGGCGTGCGGATTTTCGAGCAGAGCGAAGTGCTGGAAATCATCCACGGCCCGACCGTACAGGTGCGTTGCGCAAACGGTACGGTGCGGGCTGGCAGTCTGGTGCTCGGCTGCAATGCGCATCTGGACGAACTCGAACAGCAACTCAGTGGCAAAGTGCTGCCGGCCGGCAGCTACATCATCGCCACCGAACCGTTGTCTGAGGCGCGCGCCGCGCAACTGATCCCGCACAATCTGGCGGTGTGCGACCAGAAAGTCGGCCTCGATTACTACCGGCTCTCGGCGGACCGGCGCTTGTTGTTCGGCGGTGCCTGCCACTATTCCGGCCGCGATCCGGCGGACATCGCCGCTTATATGAGACCGAAGATGCTCAAAGTCTTCCCGCAACTGGCGGACGTGCGCATCGATTACCAGTGGGGCGGCAAGATCGGCATCACCGCCAACCGCTTTCCGCAGGTCGGCCGGCTCAAGCAGCACCCGAACGTGTTCTACGCGCAGGGCTATTCCGGTCACGGCCTGAACGTCACGCACTGGTGCGCGAAACTGCTCGGCGAGGCAATTCATGCCGGTCACAGTCAGGGCATGGACGTGTTCAGCGGCGTGCCGCACATGACCTTCCCCGGCGGCCCGGCCCTGCGCTCGCCACTGCTGGCACTGGGCATGTTCTGGTATCGCCTGCGGGAAATGCTCGGTTGACAGCACAAGCAGCGCTGTCGCGATCTGATCGTTCCCGGCTTTGATCGTTCCCACGCTCTGCGTGGGAATGCCTCAAGGGACGCTCTGCGTCCAGTGACGCGGAGCGTCACGGGCTGCATTCCCACGCAGAGCGCGGGAACGATCATCAAGCACAGGTGAGCTATACACATTTGCTCTATCGCCAAGCACTTCTATATTGATGAGGTGCTTTTGCGTTCCTGACGCTCAGTGCCCAATCAATCGAGGAGGACATGGATGAAGTCGTCAGCCACCGACGAGCCGCGAGCACCAGGCCAAGCCCCAGTCAAAACCCGCCGTTTCGGCATTTCGCTCGTCTGGATTGTGCCGATCGTGGCGGTGCTCGTGGGCATCTCGCTGGTGGTGCACAACGTGATGCAGGAAGGGCCGACGATCATCGTCAACTTCAAGACCGGCAGCGGCCTGACGGCGAACAAGACCGAGGTCAAATACCGCAACGTGGTCATCGGTCAGGTGACGGACGTCGAATTGAGTGGCGACCAGAAAAGCGTCGACGCCACCATCAAACTGTCCAAACAGGCGGAAACCTTCACGCGCGAAGATTCACAGTTCTGGGTGGTGCGCCCGCGCATTGGCGCCGGCGGCGTTTCGGGCATCGACACCCTGCTTTCCGGTGACTACATCGGCGCCGACGTCGGCCAGTCCGATAGCCGCGCAAAGAACTTCAAGGGTCTGGAAAATCCGCCGCCGATCACCTATGGCGAACCCGGTAAACGCTTCATGCTGCATGCGCCGGATCTCGGTTCACTGGACATCGGTTCACCGGTTTATTACCGCAAGATTCCGGTCGGCCAGGTCGTCACTTACGCCCTTAACCCGGAAGGCAAAGGGGTCGATATCGAGGTGTTCATTCACGCGCCGAACGACGCGTTCGTCACCGAAAACACCCGCTTCTGGAATGCCAGCGGCATCGACATCAATGTCGGTGCCAATGGCTTTGCCGTGAAGACCGAATCGCTGTCAACCATGCTGGTGGGCGGCATTGCGTTCCGTGCTCCGGATTACAGTCCGAACGATGTGGCCGCCGCCGACGACAAGGATTTCGAACTGTTCGCCGACCAGCAGAGCGCCCTCGCCCCGCCGAACGGCAAGGCGCAATACATGGTGCTGCGTTTCGAGCAGTCACTGCGCGGACTCAAGGTCGATGCGCCGGTCGAGTTCCTCGGTATGGAGATCGGCCGGGTCGTGGGCATCAACCTGGATTTCGATGCGAAAAAACGCACCTTCCCGCTGAACGTCGGCATCGTCATTTACCCGCAGCGTCTCGGTCAGGCCTACAAAAAGATGCTCACCGAATTCAAGCACGACCCCAACGACGAAGCGGCCGGCATCCGCCTGCTGGGCACCTTCGTCGATAATGGCCTGCGTGCTCAGGCGCGCAGTGGCAACCTGCTGACCGGCCAGTTGTACGTCGCATTGGACTTCTTCCCGAAAGCGGAGAAAGTCGCGTTCGACCCGAGCGCTCGCCCGGTCGTTCTACCGACCGTTCCGGGCAGCCTCGAACAGCTGCAGGAGAAACTCGAAGCCGTGGTCGACAAACTCAACAAGCTGCCGGTCGATCGCATCGCCAACAACCTCGACAGCAATCTGATCGAGCTGCGCAAAGGCCTGACCCAGTTCAACGCCAAGACCCTGCCGGGCGTGCAGAGCACCCTCGCCGACGTCAGCAAGACCTTGCAGTCCGCCAGTTCAACGCTCGCCGAAGACTCGCCGCAGCGCGAGAAACTCACGGAAACCCTCGACGAACTCGGACGCATGTCGCGTTCGCTGCGTGAGCTGTCGGATTACCTCGGCCGGCATCCGGAATCGCTGATCCGTGGTCGCCCCGATAACGCCGCGCCTATCGATCTGAAAGGTCCGCCACGCAACTGAGCACAGGAGCTGAACCATGGCTGTACCGCTGAAAATCACCGTGCTCGCTGCGCTTCTGCTGCTGGGCGCCTGTCGCAGCGACCCGATCAGCTTTCACACCCTGACGCCGGTGCAGATCGCCAACACCCGCACCGGCGCGCAGATTCCGATTGAAGCGCTGAGCGTGCCGCCGCAGGTCGACCGTGCGCAAATCGTTATCCGCCAGGGCAACAGCGGCCTGGCGATTCTGGAAACCGATTGGTGGGGGGCGACACTGGCGGATGAGTTGCGCGGTGCGTTGGCCGATCAATTGAGCAATACCAGTGGGCAAGGCAATGTTTCGGTGCGCATCGAAGTGCAACGCTTCGACTCGATCCCCGGTCAGTACGGCCTGATCGACGCCAAATGGCGCTTGCGTCCCGTCGGCGCCACTGACAATGGCTCGCTGACCTGCCGTTCGACCCTGCAAACACCGTCCGGCCCGACCATCGATGATCTGGTGGGCGCCCAGCAGCACAACGTCAAACGGCTGGCCGAGCAGATCAGTCGGGCGGCAACCGGCAACGCGCGCACCTGCCCTTCCCCGTCCTGACAGGCCTACAGATCGAAGCGATCCACCGCACGCCGCCGCTCGTTGTCATCACGCACATCGTAGTTGGCGGTGGTCTGGATGTTGCTGTGGTGCGCGAGCTTCTGCGCGATCGACAGATCATGCTCCTCGATGACCCGCGTAATAAACGAGCGGCGGAAGTCGTGAGGCATGATCTTCACCCCGACCTGGGTGCCACGCTGACGGGCGATGTAATAGATCGCGTGTTTGGTGATGCGCTCGCGGGTGATGTGGCTGCCGCGACGGATACGATTGAACAGAAAGGCATCGTCGCTCTCGCCTTCCTTGAGTTGCGAGCGGCGCAACTCCAGCCACGCATCGAGTTTGGCGAATGCCCAGGCCGGCGCGTACTTGATCAGTTGTTTGTTGCCCTTACCGGTGACGGTCAGGCTGCGCTCAGTGAAGTCGACCTGATTCAAATCCAGGTCCACCGACTCCGATTTACGCATGCCGGTGCCGTACAACAGCGCAATCACTGCCGCGTCGCGCAGGCCTTGTGGGCGTGGATCGGCGGCGCAAACTTCCATCAGTTCGTGAATCAAGGTGGGCTTCAAGTTGCGGCCCTGCGATAAACGCGTGCCGGCAATGCCTTTGACCGAACGCATCTTCAGCAGATGATCCTGACTGATCAGACTCATGCGCCAGGCTTCATTCATCACCCCGCGCACTGCATTCACATACAGCGACGAGGTATTCGGCGCATAACCGTCGGCGCGCAACGCGGCGACCAGCGCCACGACGTCTTCCGGTTGCAGCCCGTGCCAGGGGATTTCTTCGATATCCACGTCTTCGAAACCCAGGCGGTCCGCAGCATCCTGCAAGACATAGCGCATGGTCAGTTGGCTGGAAGGCGCCAGTCGCGCCAGATAAAGCGTCAGCGGATTAGTGTTGGACGGGGTGGATTCAGTACTCGACAAGTCAATCAAACGAAACGGCCTTGAATAGAAAACAGTTCAACAAAACAACTTAAAAGTGCAAACAAACTTATATAAAGAGCGACTCTTCCGTAAGAGTTTTCGACTAAAACAGCCGATGAACGGAAGAAGTCTGAACGGCGGCTGTATGGCTTACAGATAGACGAATCGCCGACCGTTTTTTCATGTTCCTTTGACAAAAACGCGCATAACCTTAGTTACAACAGGTTGCCCCGAAAGGCCTGCAACCCTGCCGGCCGCGGACTGGAAAGTCAATCAGGTATTCCCCGACCGGTAACTCAACCCTTTGAAATTCCGTGTTTTTCAGACAATCGGCTGAAGGATGGCTGTCGCCCCGAGGTTCTTATGAGTCAAGCGTTTCTGCCGTTTTCCCGGCCGAGTATCGGCGAAGAAGAAATAGCCGCCGTCGAACAAGTATTACGTTCGGGCTGGATTACTACCGGCCCTAAAAACCAGGCACTGGAAGAACAGTTCGCACACTATGTCGGTTGCAAACACGCCGTGGCACTTTCCTCGGCCACCGGTGGCATGCACATCACCTTGTTGGCTTTGGGCATCGGCCCGGGCGACGAAGTCATCACCCCGTCGCAGACCTGGGTCTCGACCGCCAACATGATCTCGCTGCTCGGCGCCACACCGGTATTCGTCGACGTTGACCGCGACACCCTGATGACCGACGCCGCGCGCATCGAAGCGGCAATCACCCCACGCACCAAAGCAATCATCCCGGTGCATTACGCCGGCGCCGCGTTTGATCTCGATCCGCTGTACGCGTTGGCCGACAAACACGGCATCGCCGTCATCGAAGACGCCGCCCACGCCGCTGGCACCCGTTACAAGCGCCGCCACGTCGGCTCGCAGGGCACGGCGATTTTCTCCTTCCATGCGATCAAGAACATGACCTGTGCCGAAGGCGCGATGTTCGTCACCGACGACGAAGCGCTGGCCA
This sequence comes from Pseudomonas sp. P108, assembly GCF_032613195.1. Taxonomy (NCBI): domain Bacteria; kingdom Pseudomonadati; phylum Pseudomonadota; class Gammaproteobacteria; order Pseudomonadales; family Pseudomonadaceae; genus Pseudomonas; species Pseudomonas sp. P108. The sequence continues at coordinate 3,508,142 of NZ_CP126691.1, forward strand.
GCCGCGTGCGCATGCTCAAGTTCCATGGTCTGGGCGTTGACGCCTACGATCGCCTGACGGGTGGCCGCAAGCCGCAGGCCCAGGTGATGGAACCGGGATTCAAATACAACCTCGCCGACATCAACGCCGCGATTGCGTTGGTGCAGCTTGAGCGTCTGGACGCGATCAACGCCCGTCGCTCTGAATTGGCCGCCGCCTACCGGCAAAAACTCGAAGGCCTGCCGGTGCAACCGCTGGCCCTGCCCGCCTACGCACAAACCCACGCCTGGCACCTGTTCATCCTGCGCATCGACAGCGAGCGCTGCGGCATGGACCGCGAAGCCTTTATGAAAGGTTTGCAGGACCAAGGCATCGGCACCGGTATCCATTTCATCGCCACCCACCTGCACACCTGGTATCGCCAGCGTGACCCCGACCTCTACCTGCCCGACACCGAATGGAACTCGGCGCGGCTGTGTTCGATTCCGCTGTTCCCCGACATGAGCGATCAGGACCTTGATCGCGTGGTCGGCGCCATCGCCACCCTTATGGACAAACGCCCGTGAAAACCTATCCGATCCGCTGTGTGTCGATCGTCATCCCGGTCTACAACGAACAGGACAGCCTGCCGGAACTGCTGCGCCGTACCGAAGCTGCCTGCCGGATGCTGCGTCACGACTATGAAATCGTCCTCGTTGACGACGGCAGCCGTGACGAGTCTGCCAACCTTCTGGAAGAGGCCGCGAGCCGTGAAGACAGCCCGTTCGTAGCGGTCATCCTCAACCGCAACTACGGCCAGCACGCGGCAATCATGGCCGGTTTCGAACAATGCAAAGGCGATGTGGTGATCACCCTCGACGCCGACCTGCAGAACCCGCCGGAAGAAATCCCCCGGCTGGTCGCAGAAGCGGAAAAGGGTTACGACGTCGTCGGCACGGTGCGCGGCAACCGCCAGGATTCGGCGCTGCGCCGCTATCCGTCGAAGCTGATCAACCTCGCTGTGCAGCGCTCCACCGGCGTCGCCATGAGCGATTACGGCTGCATGCTCCGCGCTTACCGCCGAACGATCATCGACGCGATGCTCGCTTGCCGTGAACGCAGCACCTTCATTCCGATTCTGGCCAACAGCTTCGCCCGTCACACCACCGAGATTGTCGTCGCCCACGCCGAGCGTGAACACGGCGATTCGAAGTACAGCCCGATGCGTTTGATCAACCTGATGTTCGACCTGATCACCTGCATGACCACCACGCCTTTGCGCCTGCTGAGCATCGTCGGTTTCGCCATGGCCGGCCTCGGCGTGCTGTTTGCCGCCGCACTGATCGTGTTGCGCCTGGTGTTCGGTGCCGGCTGGGCCGGTGACGGCATGTTCGTGCTGTTCGCGGTGTTGTTCGTGTTCACCGGTGGCCAGTTCATCGGCATGGGCCTGCTCGGCGAATACCTGGGGCGCATGTACAGCGACGTGCGCGCCCGCCCGCGTTTCTTCGTGGAAAAAGTCTTGCGCGGCCAACCCGCCATGCCGCCGCGCGCCATCACCGTCGACGGTCTCTCTTCCTCCAATGATCAGGTTCTCTCATGAGCGCAAAAACGGTTGTCTTCGCTTATCACGATATCGGCTGCGCCGGCATTCAAGCCCTGCTGGACAGCGGCTATGACATCGCGGCGGTGTTCACTCACGCCGATGACCCGAAAGAGAACGCCTTCTACGCCTCGGTCGCGCAATTGTGCGCACGCAAAGGCATTCCGGTGCACGCCCCGGAAGACGTCAACCACCCCCTGTGGATCGAGCGGATTGCCAAACTCGATCCGGACTACGTGTTCTCCTTCTACTACCGCCACCTGCTGAGCGAATCGTTGCTGGCCACCGCAAAAAAAGGCGCGTTCAACCTGCACGGTTCTCTGTTGCCGAGCTACCGTGGCCGCGCCCCGGCCAACTGGGTGCTGGTCAACGGCGAAAGCGAAACCGGCGTCACCCTGCACCGCATGGTCAAACGTGCCGATGCCGGCGCCATCGTTGCTCAGCAACGCGTGGCCATCGAACGCAGCGACACCGCGCTGAGCCTGCACGGCAAATTGCGCGTGGCAGCCGTTGACCTGCTGCGCGACACCTTGCCAGCCATGCTGCAAGGCAAGATCAGCGAAACCGCGCAGGACGAATCGAAAGCCACTGTATTCGGTCGTCGCACCCCCGCGGACGGCAAACTGCTCTGGGCGAAACCTGCCGAGCAACTGTTCAATCTGGTGCGCGCCGTGACCCAGCCGTATCCGGGCGCTTTCTGCGCGGTCGGCGAGCACAAACTCATCGTCTGGAGCGCCGAAGTCGTTAAAGGCAACGACGGTCAGGCGCCGGGCCGGGTGATCAGCGTCGATCCGCTGCGCATTGCTTGCGGTGAAGATTCGCTGGTGATCCTCTCCGGTCAACGCAACGACAACGGTCTGTTCCTCAGCGGCCCGCAACTGGCCAGTGAACTCGGTCTGGTCGACGGCTCGCTGCTGCGCGGCGCTGAGTCCGGCCGTACGCCACGTCGCACTCGCGTGCTGATCCTCGGCGTCAACGGTTTTATCGGCAATCACTTGTCCGAGCGCCTGCTACGTGACGAGCGCTACGAAGTCTATGGCCTGGACATCGGTTCCGACGCCATCGACCGTCTGCGCAGCCACCCGCACTTCCACTACGTCGAAGGCGACATCAGCATTCACTCCGAGTGGATCGAGTACCACATCAAGAAGTGCGACGTGGTCCTGCCGCTGGTGGCCATCGCCACGCCGATCGAATACACCCGCAACCCGCTGCGCGTGTTCGAACTCGACTTCGAAGAAAACCTCAAACTGGTGCGTTACTGCGTCAAGTACAACAAGCGCGTGATCTTCCCGTCTACCTCGGAAGTCTATGGCATGTGCCAGGACAAGCACTTCGACGAAGACACTTCGAACCTGGTGGTCGGCCCGATCAACAAGCAGCGCTGGATCTACTCGGTGTCCAAACAACTGCTGGACCGGGTGATCTGGGCCTATGGCGCCAAGGGTCTGAATTTCACCCTGTTCCGTCCGTTCAACTGGATGGGTCCGCGCCTTGATCGTCTGGACTCGGCGCGCATCGGCAGCTCCCGCGCCATCACCCAGTTGATTCTTAATCTGGTCGAAGGCACGCCGATTCGCCTGTTCGACGGCGGCGAGCAAAAACGCTGCTTCACCGACATCGCCGACGGCGTCGAAGCCTTGGCGCGGATCATCGATAACGACAACGACGTCTGCAACGGCCAGATCATCAACATCGGCAACCCGGACAACGAAGCGAGCATCCGTCAATTGGGTGAAGAGCTGCTGCGTCAGTTCGAAGCGCATCCGCTGCGCGACAACTTCCCGCCGTTCGCCGGTTTCCGCGACGTGGAAAGCAAGGCGTTCTACGGCGCCGGTTATCAGGACGTCGAACACCGCAAACCCAGCATCGCCAACGCCAAGCGCCTGCTCGACTGGACGCCGACCGTGGAGATGCGCGAGACCATTGGCAACACGCTCGACTTCTTCTTGCGTGAAGCCATGCTCGAACAAGCGGACAAGCGCTAATGCAGGCAGGCCTTCGTATCGACGTCGATACCTATCGCGGCACCCGTGAAGGGGTGCCGCGTTTGCTGGAAATACTCGACGAGGCGCAGATCAAAGCGACGTTTTTCTTCAGTGTCGGCCCCGACAACATGGGCCGGCATCTATGGCGCCTGATCCGCCCGCAGTTCCTCTGGAAAATGCTCCGCTCCAACGCCGCCGGCCTGTATGGCTGGGACATTCTGCTGGCCGGCACCGCGTGGCCGGGCAAACCGATTGGTCGCGAACTCGGGCACCTGATGCGTCAGGCCCGTGATGCCGGTCATGAAGTGGGTTTGCATGCATGGGACCACCACGGCTGGCAGGCCAATGCCGGGCGCTGGAGCAACGCGCAACTGATCGAGCAGATCCGTCAGGGCGTCGACACCTTGAGCGACATTCTCGGCGAAAAAGTCGAGTGTTCCGCCGCCGCCGGTTGGCGTGCCGACGAGCGTGTGATCGAGGCCAAGCAAGCCTTCGGCTTTCGCTACAACAGCGATTGCCGAGGTACGCGGCTGTTTCGCCCGCTGCTGGCCGACGGTACGCCGGGCACGCCGCAGATTCCGGTGGACCTGCCGACCTTCGACGAAATCGTTGGCCCGATCGTCGCGGCGCGGGATTTCAACGGTTTCATCCTTGACCACTTCCGCCCGCAACAGCTCAACGTCTACACCATTCACGCCGAAGTAGAAGGGATTCTCATGGCCGAGGACTTTCGCCAACTGCTCGCCGACGCGCGTCAGCGCAACATTCATTTCAAAGCGCTGGGCGACTTGTTGCCCGAGTTCTTCAACACCTTGCCCGTGGGTCGGGTGCAACGCGGTGCCCTCGACGGCCGTGAAGGCTGGCTGGGAGTGCAAGGCGCATGATCAAACGCTGGACGCTGCCACTGCTGTTGCTGGGCATTTGTCTGCTGGCCTATCTGCTGCCGCTGGGCACGCACGGTTTGTGGATTCCTGATGAGACCCGTTACGCGCAGATCAGCCAGGACATGCTGCTGAGCGGAAACTGGGTGTCGCCGCACTTTATGAGTCTGCGTTACTTCGAGAAGCCGATTGCCGGTTACTGGATGATCGCGCTGGGTCAGCAACTGTTCGGGCAGAACCTGTTCGGTGTGCGGTTTGTGTCGGCGCTGAGCACCGGCCTGAGCGTGCTGCTGTGCTATCTGCTCGCCCGACGTTTATGGAACGAGCCGCGCAAAAGCTTCGTCTGCGCCCTGCTCTATATGAGTTTCACCATCGTCGCCGGTCAGGCCGGCTACGCCAACCTCGATCCGCAGTTCACTTTTTGGGTCAACCTGAGTCTGCTGGCGCTGTGGTTCGCCTTCGACAGCCACACCAGCGGCAAGCGCATGGCCGCCTGGGTCGTGTTGGGCCTGGCTTGCGGCATGGGCTTCATGACCAAGGGATTTCTCGCCTGGCTGCTGCCGGTTTTGATCGCCCTGCCGTGGCTGCTCTGGCAAAAACGCTGGCGTGAACTGCTGATGTTTGGCCCCGTGGCGATTGCCGTGGCGATCATCATCAGCCTGCCGTGGGTGCTGTCGGTGCATGCGCAGGAGCCGGACTACTGGCGGTTCTTCTTCTGGCACGAGCACATTCGCCGCTTTGCCGGGGATGACGCGCAACACGATGCGCCGTGGTGGTTCTATCTGCCATTGCTGGTGGCGTTCAGTTTGCCGTGGGCGGGATTGTTGCCGACGGCGTTCAAGCAAGCCTGGCAAAGCCGCACTCAGCCGAAAGTCGTGTTCCTGCTGCTGTGGCTGCTGATGCCGCTGCTGTTCTTCAGCCTGAGCAACGGCAAATTGCCGACTTACATCCTGCCTTGCCTGCTGCCGATGGCGTTGCTGCTGAGCAATGCGCTGGCCGACCGCTTGCGTCTTGAGCAAGGTCGGGCGCTGAGCATCAATGGCTTGCTGAATCTGTTGCTGGGCGTCGTCACGCTGATCGCGCTGGTGTATCTGCAACTGACCAAACCGGTGTACGACCACGAACTGCACAGTCTGGTGCTGGTGTTTATCGCGCTGATCGGCTGGATTATCGCCAACCTGCTACAAGCCTTGCTGCCGCTGCAATGCTGGGCGGCTCCGGCGCTGGGCAGCCTGTTGCTGATCGCGGTGTTGCCGGCGGCGCTGCCGAAGTCGGTGGTCGCCAACAAGATGCCGGATCAGTTCATCAAGCATCACGTCACCGAACTGGCGCAAACCACCCACCTGCTGAGTAACGACCTCGGTGCCGCGTCCGCACTGGCCTGGCGCCTGAAAACCCCGCAAGTCGCGTTGTACAACACGATAGGCGAATTGAAATATGGCCTTGCCTATCCTGACGGCATTCAACAGCGGGTCGATCCCGATCACGTGCAACAGTGGATGCGCGAGGCACGCCGCAGCGGTGCGGTCGGCGTGGTGATGCGCGTCAAGGGGCAGGACGAACTGGACGAAATCGACAGATTGCCAAAGGACGGCGTCCGTTATGAGCAGGGCAACCTGGTGATCATGATCCTGCCCAAGGAGGCGTCATGAGCCTGTTGCTGCTGTTGGCTGCGTGCCTGCTGACCTGTCTGGGCCAAGTGGCGCAGAAATACGCCGTCGAGAGCTGGCGTGGCGTCGAGTCGGGCTGGGCCGACAAACTGCGCTCGCCGTGGTTATGGCTGGCCCTGCTCGCCCTCGGCTCGGGTCTGTTGGTCTGGCTGCTGGTGTTGCAGCGTCTGGAAGTCGGCATCGCCTACCCGATGCTCAGCCTCAATTTCGTCCTGATCACCCTGATCGCGCGCTTCGTCTTCGGTGAACCCATCGACCGCCAGCATTGGCTTGGCGTGGCGTTGGTGATCGGCGGCGTGGTGTTGCTGGGGCAACAGTCATGAACCAACGTCGTGGCATCACCTTCGCACTGGGCAGCGTGTTCCTCGTCAGCGCTGCGCAACTGGGCATGCGCTGGAGCATGACCCGCCTGCCCGTGCCGGACCAATGGCTGCACATTGACAGCCTCGACTTGCGTGCGCTGGCCGTGGTCATCGCGGCGATTTTTGCCTACGCACTGTCGATGCTCTGCTGGCTCGCCGCCCTGCGCGATCTGCCGCTGGGCCGAGCTTATTCGCTGCTGAGCATCAGCTATGCGCTGGTGTATCTGCTGGCGGCCAGTCTGCCGCTGTTCAACGAATCCTTCAGTTTCACCAAATCACTGGGCGTGGCGCTGGTCATGCTCGGGGTCATCACCATCAACACGCGTCCGGCTCGTGCGCCCGAATTCAGGAGTGCTCCATGAAAATCACAGTATTTGGCAGCGGTTACGTCGGTCTGGTGCAAGCGGCGGTGTTGGCCGAAGTCGGCCATGATGTCGTGTGCATGGACGTCGACCAGAAGAAGGTCGACCTGTTGCGCCAGGGCCATGTCAGCATTTTCGAACCGGGGCTGGCCAGTCTGGTGCGTGAAGGGCTGGACTCCAAACGCTTGCAGTTCACCACCGACGAAAAACTCGCCGTGCAGCACGCTCGGGTGGCGTTTATTGCGGTGGGTACGCCGTCGCGTGAGGACGGTTCGGCGGATCTGCGTTACGTGCTTTCGGTCGGCGACGCGATTGCCCGGCATCGTGAGCAGCCGTTGATCATCGTGGAGAAGTCCACGGTGCCGGTGGGCACGGGCGACACCCTGCGCACGCACATCGAAAAAGCCCTGATCAAGGTCGGCCGCCTGCTGCAATTCGATATCGTCTCCAACCCGGAATTCCTCAAGGAAGGCTCGGCGGTTGCCGACTGCCGCCGCCCGGATCGCATCGTCATCGGCTGTGAAGGCGATGAAGTGCGCGACGTGATGCGTGATCTGTACTCGCCGTTCAACCGCAACCACGACCGCATCATGTTCATGGACCTGCGCAGCGCCGAGCTGACCAAGTACGCCGCCAACTGCATGCTGGCGACCAAGATCAGCTTCATCAACCAGATCGCCGAGTTGGCCGAGCACTTGGGCGCCGATATTGAATCGGTGCGTCAGGGCATCGGTGCCGACACGCGCATCGGTTACCACTTTATCTACCCGGGCTGCGGTTATGGCGGCTCGTGCTTTCCGAAAGACATGCGCGCGCTCATCCACAGCGCCGAAGAGGCGCATTGCTCCAGCGACTTGCTGCAAGCGGTCGAGGCGATCAACCAGCGGCAGAAACACAAGTTGTTCGAGCGCATCAACGCGTTCTACCGCGGTGATCTGCGAGGTAAAACCTTCGCCTTGTGGGGCTTGGCGTTCAAACCGAATACCGACGACATGCGTGACGCGCCGAGCCGCGTGCTGCTGGAAGAATTGTGGGCCGCCGGTGCCAGCGTGCGCGCCTTCGACCCGGAAGCCATGCAGGAAACCCAGAACCTCTACCCGGACGAATCGAAGCTGATGCTGATGGGCACGCCGGAATCGGTGCTGCCCGGCGCCGATGCGTTGATCATCTGCACCGAATGGCAGCAGTTCAAGGCTCCGGATTTCGACCTGATCAAGCAGCGCCTCAACACCCCGGTGATCTTCGACGGCCGTAACCTGTACGACGCCGAGCGTCTGGCGCGCAACGGTTTCCATTACTTCCCGATGGGTCGTGGCGAATCGCGCAAATTGCCGATCCCGCTGCAACAGTGGCCGAACGCGTCCGACGTCGCTTGATGAGGCAGTCGCTCTGTACGCCGCCCCCCTTGTAGGAGCTGCCGAAGGCTGCGATCTTTTGATCTTGTTTCTTGAAATCCAGATCAAAAGATCGCAACCGGCGGCAGCTCCTACATGAATATGATCATTCGCCCTGCAAGGCCCGCTGACGCGTTGGCCCTCCCTGCCATCGAACGCTCGGCTGCCGAGCTGTTCCGTGGCGATCCATCCTTGGCCTGGCTGGCGGATGCCGAGGTGGCGGATGTTGCGCAACATGTGCGGGCTATCGAGGAGGCGAATGTGTGGGTCGCCGAAAGTACCGAACTGGCAGGGTTTCTCCGCGCAGTCGAAATCGACCAGCACCTGCACATTGAGGAGTTGTCCGTCAGTCAGGCCTTTCAGGGGCAAGGCATCGGTCGACGGCTGGTTTCGGCGGCGATTGAACAAGCGCGCGCGTTGAGGTTGAACGCAGTGACATTGACCACGTTTCGCGACCTGCCGTGGAATGCGCCGTTCTATCAGCGCATGGGGTTTATCGAGTTGACGTCCGCACCTACCGCTGGCTATTTGCACGACGCCGTACAGGCCGAAATCGCACTGGGTTTTCCCGCGAACCGCCGCTGCGCCATGCACCTGCCCCTGATTTGAACGCAACGAAAATCCCCTGTGGGAGCGAGCCTGCTCGCGAAGGCGCAGTGTCAGTCAACATTGATGTATCTGACACAACGCATTCGCGAGCAGGCTCGCTCCCACAGGGGATGGTGTTATGGCAGCTTGACCGGTGGTGATTGCCCGGTAAGGATGACGTACGCCCGCCAGGCATTCTCAAATAAGGACATCGACCCTTCGTGGCCACCTACTCGCGCCTCATCCGCCGGTTGATGATCAGCTCGCTGACCGTCGTTATCAGCCGCGCGCTGATCAGCCCGCTACTGACGCTGTTCCTCAGCAACAAGCTCAGCCTCAACCCGCAAGACGTCGGTCTGCTGCTGGGCATTGCGGTGTTCAGCGCCACGCTGTTGTCGTTGTACGGGGGTTACATCATCGATCGGCTCGACAAACGCCAGTTGCTGATCCTGACCATGCTCTCCAGCGGTATCGGTCTGATCCTGCTGACCTTCGCGCAGAATCTGTATCTGGTCACCCTGGTGCTGATCATCAGCGAAACGGCATCGGCGCTGTTCCTCATCTGCTCCAAAGCCATCCTCAGTGAAAACCTGCCAGTCGGCCAACGGGTCAAGGCGTTTTCCCTCAACTACACATTGACCAACATCGGTTACGCCGTCGGCCCGATGATCGGCGTGGTGATTGCCGGGGTGCAGCCCTCTGCGCCCTTTATCGTGGCCGGTGCGATTGCGATCGGCAGCATCTTTCTGCTGCTCGGCGCCGGCCGGGAAGCCAGCCCGATTGCTCCAGTCGCCGCACCGCCGAGTTTTCTGAAAACCCTGATTATCCTGAAAAACGACCGCACGATGATCCTGTTTACCCTGGGCTGCCTGCTCAGCACGCTGGTGCACGGGCGTTTCACCCTGTACCTGTCGCAATACCTGCTGGTCACCCACACCCAGCAACAGACGCTGGACACCATGGCCGCCCTGCTCGCCTGCAACGCAATCACGGTGATCCTGTTGCAGTACCAGATCGGCCGCTTGCTCAGCCGTGAACACCTGCGTCACTGGATAGCCGGCGGCACCGCGTTTTTCATCGTCGGGCTGATCGGCTTTAGTCTCGCCGACAGCCTGATCGGTTGGTGCGTGGCGATGTTCATCTTCACCTTGGGCGAGATGATTATTTACCCGGCGGACTTTCTGTTCGTCGACACATTAGCCCCGGAAGACCTGCGCGGCAGCTATTACGGCGCGCAGAATCTGGCGGCGCTGGGTGGTGCGGCCAGCCCAGTCATGTGCGGATTTCTGCTGATGCACACACCGGCGCCGAGCATGTTCTATGCCTTGAGCGCACTGGCGGCGGTGGGCGGCTATTTGTGTTTCGTCAGTGGCCGTCGCGTCGCTTCAATTCAAAATTAATGCACTAAATGTGCATTAATATGAATTTGTCAGCATCGATTTTGATCGGCACACTGTGCGTGTTCCTCCCCCAATGTTGGAACGCTTCGAGGGCTTTCCGGATATGCCGGACAAGTCCTTTTTTTTGCCTCGAATTTGCTGCAAGGATCGGATTCACATGCTCGCTCGCTGGTTGCCCGCCGCCATCAATACCCGCCCCACCGAATGGAGCCGTGCCGCGATCGGCATGGCATTGGGCACATTGTTCAGTGTGTGGCTGTGCGCGCAGGTGTTTGGCCATGAAGTCGCCTATCACCTGATCGGGCCGCTGGGGGCGTCGGCGGTGTTGCTGTTCGCCGTGTCATCCGGTGCCCTCGCCCAGCCCTGGTCGATTCTCGGCGGCTACTTGTGTGCCGGCGTCGTTGCGTTGCTGGTGGCCCACGTGCTCGGCCGAACTCTGGGCAGCGCCTGTCTGGCGGCGGGCATGGCGCTGATTCTGATGTGCTGGCTGCGTTGCCTGCATCCGCCCGCTGGCGCGTTGGCGCTGACACTGGTTCTGGCCGATCCCGCAACCATCGCCATGGACTGGAAAGCCATGGAACCGGTGATGCTAGGCGCAGCGTGCATGCTGCTCAGTGCCTTGGCCTACAACAACCTGACCCGCATCCGTTACCCGAAACGTCCGGCAGAATCGGCGCCGGTGCTGACACCGGTCGACAGTCAGGCCATCACCGCCGAAGACCTGAAACTCGCTTTGGCCGACATGGAAGCCTTCATCGACATAACCCCTGAAGACCTCGAACAACTGATCCACGCCAGCGAACTGCACGCCAAACGTCGCAGCATTACCCAAACCTTCCGCTGACTCCGTGTAAGAGCTGCCGAAGGCTGCGATCTTTTGATTTTGTTATTTAAGGTCAAGATCAAAAGATCGCAGCCTGCGGCAGCTCCTACATGAGCCCGCGTACATTTTCGACCAAGGTAAAAACGCAAACTCCCCCTGCGAATATCCCGGTTGTACACGGCAAATTTGCACTGTTACGATCCAGTAACGCTCGCGCGCGAGCTTTTCGAATAAAGACAATAAAAGCAGGGAGTTACTGATGACAGCTCAGGCTTCATCCCCGCGGACTCAGTCCATGGACGCCACGCAGAACGAAGTGCTGGCCGAGGTTCGCAACCATATCGGTCACCTGACCCTCAACCGCCCCGCCGGTCTCAACGCCATAACCCTCGACATGGTGCGCTTGCTGCAACAGCAACTCGATGCCTGGGCGACTGACGCCAATGTGCATGCAGTGGTTCTGCGCGGTGCCGGTGAAAAAGCCTTCTGCGCCGGTGGCGACATTCGTTCCCTGTACGACAGTTTCAAGAGCGGCGATACGCTGCATGAAGATTTCTTCGTCGAGGAATATGCCCTCGACCTGACGATTCATCACTACCGCAAACCGGTGCTGGCGCTGATGGACGGATTTGTCCTCGGCGGCGGCATGGGCCTGGTGCAAGGCGCCGATCTGCGCGTGGTCACCGAGAAGAGCCGACTGGCGATGCCGGAAGTGGCCATCGGTTATTTCCCCGATGTCGGTGGCAGCTATTTCCTGCCGCGCATTCCCGGTGAGCTGGGGATTTACCTGGGCGTCAGCGGCGTGCAGATCCGTGCCGCCGATGCGCTGTATTGCGGCCTCGCCGATTGGTATCTGGACAGCAGCAAACTGGCGCTGCTCGACGAAAAACTCGATCAGATGGAATGGCAGGACACGCCGCTCAAGGCGCTGCAGAATCTATTGGCCAAACACGCCGTGCAGACCTTGCCTGACGCTCCGCTAGAAACCTTGCGCCCGGCCATTGACCACTTTTTCGCGCTGCCGGATGTGCCGAGCATGGTCGAGCAACTGCGCGCGGTGACCGTCGCCGACAGCCACGAATGGGCGACCACCACGGCAGACTTGCTGGAAACCCGTTCGCCGCTGGCGATGGCAGTGACCCTGGAAATGCTCCGTCGCGGCCGTCACTTGAGCCTGGAACACTGCTTCGCTCTCGAACTGCATCTGGATCGCCAGTGGTTCGCGCGCGGCGACCTGATCGAAGGCGTACGCGCCCTGCTGATCGATAAAGACAAGACACCGCGCTGGAACCCGCCGACCCTCGCTGCGCTGAACGCTACGCATGTCGCGAGTTTCTTCCACGGTTTTGATGAGAGCGGGAGCTGAGCCATGCACGATCTCGAACTGACTGAAGAACAAGTGATGATCCGCGACATGGCCCGGGACTTTGCCCGCGGCGAAATCGCACCCCATGCGCAGGCCTGGGAAAAGGCTGGCTGGATTGACGACGCACTCGTCGCCAAGATGGGTGAGCTCGGTTTGCTCGGCATGGTCGTCCCCGAGGAATGGGGCGGCACCTACGTCGATTACGTCGCTTATGCGTTGGCGGTGGAAGAGATTTCCGCCGGTGACGGCGCGACTGGCGCGTTCATGAGCATCCACAACTCGGTCGGCTGCGGCCCGGTGCTCAACTACGGCAGCGAAGCACAGAAACAGACCTGGCTGGCGGATCTGGCCAGCGGGAAAACCATCGGCTGCTTCTGCCTGACCGAACCGCAGGCCGGCTCCGAAGCGCATAACCTGCGCACCCGCGCCGAACTGCGTGACGGCCAGTGGCTGATCAACGGCGCCAAGCAATTTGTCAGCAACGGCAAACGGGCGAAGCTGGCGATCGTGTTTGCGGTGACTGATCCGGATCTGGGCAAGAAAGGCATTTCGGCGTTTCTGGTACCGACCGATACCGCCGGTTTTATCGTTGATCGTACTGAGCACAAAATGGGTATCCGCGCCTCCGATACCTGCGCGGTGACGCTGAGTAATTGCAGCATTCCTGAGGCCAATCTGCTCGGTGAGCGTGGTAAAGGTCTGGCGATTGCCCTGTCCAACCTTGAAGGCGGACGCATCGGCATTGCCGCGCAAGCACTGGGTATCGCCCGTGCGGCGTTTGAAGCGGCGCTGGTGTATTCGCGTGATCGTATCCAGTTCGGCAAGCCGATCAACGAACACCAGAGCATCGCCAACATGCTGGCTGACATGCACATGCAGATCAATGCGGCGCGGCTGATGATCCTGCATGCGGCGCGACTGCGGACGGCGGGCAAACCTTGCTTGTCCGAGGCTTCGCAGGCCAAGTTGTTTGCGTCGGAAATGGCCGAGAAAGTATGTTCCTCGGCGATTCAGATTCATGGCGGGTATGGTTATCTGGAGGATTATCCGGTCGAGAAGTACTACCGCGATGCGCGGATTACCCAGATCTATGAAGGCTCGAGCGAGATTCAGCGGATGGTGATTGCGCGGGAGCTGAAGAACTATCAGTTGTAATGGTGTTGGCCCCTTTCCCTCACCCCAGCCCTCTCCCCGAGGGAGAGGGGGCCGACCGAGGTGTCTGGCGTCATACATCGACCTGAAAGATTGAGTCGATTATGGATTCAATAAAGCACCTTCAGGTCGACGTACCTCCCAAGCATCCCCCAATCAGTCCCCTCTCCCTCTGGGAGAGGGTTAGGGTGAGGGGCTTTTGATTTTGATGTATATCAAACCTTAAAAGCTTCGCGAGCAGGCTCGCTCCCACAGAGATCTCCAGCGAACACAGATTGTGTGAACGCCGAGAACCTCATGTGGGAGCGAGCCTGCTCGCGAAGGCGTCAGCTCAGGCACCACATTTATTTGCCTTGGAATGCAGCCTCACGCTTGGCAATAAACGCCGCCATCCCCTCCTTCTGATCCTGCGTGGCAAACGCCGCATGGAACACCCGGCGCTCGAAGCGCACGCCTTCAGTCAGGTTCACTTCAAAGGCACGATTCACACTTTCTTTGACCATCATCGCAATCGGCAGCGACTTGCTGGCGATCACCGCCGCTACCCTCAGCGCTTCGTCGAGCAACTCATCACTCGGCACAATGCGCGCAACGATGCCGCAACGCTCGGCCTCAACCGCATCGATCAAGCGCCCGCTCAGGCACATCTCCATGGCTTTCGCTTTGCCGACGGCGCGCGTCAGGCGCTGGGTGCCACCCATACCCGGCAACACCCCGAGGTTGATTTCCGGTTGGCCAAACTTCGCGTTATCACCGGCCAGAATAAAGTCGCACATCAACGCCAGCTCACAACCACCGCCGAGGGCAAAACCGTTGACCGCCGCAATAATCGGCTTACGCCGGTTGGCCACGCGGTCACTGTCGCTGAACAGATCGTCCATGTAGATCTGCGGGTAGGTCAGTTCGGCCATTTCCTTGATGTCGGCACCGGCGGCAAAGGCCTTTTTCGAGCCCGTGAGGACAATGCAACCGATGTTCGCATCCGCTTCCAGCGCATCAAGGGCCTGGTTCACTTCGCTGACCAGTTGCGCATTCAGCGCATTCAGCGCCTGCGGGCGGTTGAGGGTGATCAGGCCAACGCGGCCGTGGGTTTCGAGCAGAATGGTTTCGTACGTCATGAATAAAAATTCCTTCTTAAAGATTGCGCGAAATGACCATGCGCTGAATATCGCTGGTGCCTTCGTAGATCTGGCAGACGCGTACGTCGCGGTAGATACGTTCCAGCGGGAAGTCGTTGAGGTAACCGTAACCGCCGAGGGTTTGCAACGCCATCGAACAGACCTTTTCGGCCATCTCCGAGGCGAACAGTTTGGCCATCGACGCCTCGACCAGTGCCGGTTGCCCGCTGTCGCGCAGGGCGGCGGCGTAATGCACCATTTGCCGGGCGACGGCGATTTGCGTGGCCATGTCGGCCAGGCGGAATGCTACCGCCTGATGCTCGATGATCGGCTTGCCGAAGGTGTCGCGCTCACGGGCATAATCGCGCGCCGCTTCAAATGCGGCGCGGGCCATGCCTACCGATTGCGACGCAATGCCGACGCGGCCACCTTCAAGATTGGCCAGAGCAATCTTGTAGCCCTCGCCCTCTTCACCCAAACGGTTGGCCACCGGCACTTTCACATCTTCAAAGAGAATCTGGCAGGTGTCGGACGCGTGTTGACCGAGCTTGTCTTCGACGCGGGCGACTTTGTAGCCCGGTGAATCGGTCGGCACGATAAACGCAGTGATACCGCGTTTGCCGGCACTCGGATCGGTCACCGCAAACACAATCACGATCCCGGCGTTTTGCCCTGAAGTGATGAACTGTTTACAGCCATTCAGCACGTAGTGATCACCTTCCAGCCGTGCCCGGGTTTTCAGGCTGCTGGCATCGGAACCGGCTTGCGGTTCGGTCAGCGCAAATGCGCCGAGCATGGCGCCGCTGGCCAAGGGTTTGAGGAAGCGTTCGCGCTGATCGTCGTTGCCGAACTTGAGGATCGGCACGCAGCCGACCGAGTTGTGCACGCTCATGATCGTCGAGCAGGCGCCGTCGCCGGCGGCGATTTCTTCCAGGGCCATGGCGTACGCCAGATAACCGGTGTCGCAGCCGCCCCACTGCTCCGGCACGAGCATGCCGAAGAAGCCCAGCCCGGCCATCTCGCCGATGGCTTCCTTGGGAAAACGGTGCTCGCGATCCCACTCGGCGGCGAACGGCTTGAGGCGTTCCTCGGCGAACTGCCGGGCCATGTCGCGGATCTGGGTTTGGTCTTCGTTGGGAATCATGGGGAATCCTTAAATCCGGGTTACCACACAGAACCCCTGTGGGAGCGAGCCTGCTCGCGAATGCGGTGTGCCAGCAAAGCAAGTATTGACTGATAAACCGTCTTCGCGAGCAGGCTCGCTCCCACAGGTATTGGCGTTTGCTTCAATACACGCATTCCACAGCCATGGCTGTGGCTTCGCCGCCGCCGATGCAGATCGCCGCGATACCGCGCTTCTGCTTTCTCTGGCGCAAAGCCGACAGCAACGTCACCAGAATCCGCGCACCCGACGCGCCGATCGGATGACCCAGTGCGCAGGCACCGCCATGCACATTCAACTTGTCATGGGGGATTTCCAGATGCGTCATCGCCGCCATGCCAACCACGGCAAACGCCTCGTTGACCTCGAACAGATCGACATCACCCAGCGACCAACCGGTTTTCTTGATCAGCTTCTTGATCGCACCAATCGGCGCCACCGGGAACAGGCCCGGGGTATCAGCAAACGCGGCATGACCATGGATCACCGCCAACGGCTTCAGTCCGAGTTTCTGCGCTTGCGACTGACGCATCAGCACCAGTGCCGCCGCGCCGTCCGAGATCGAACTGGAGTTCGCCGCCGTCACCGTGCCGCCCTCACGGAACGCCGGTTTCAGCGAGGCCACTTTGTCGAGTTTGGCTTTCGGCGGCTGCTCGTCATGGCTGATCAGCACCTGTTCTTTGCCGACGGTCACGGTCAGCGGGACGATTTCGTCCTTGAAGCTGCCGTCCTTGATCGCCTGCTGCGCGCGGGTGGTCGAGGCGATGGCAAAAGCGTCCTGCGCCTCACGGCTGAAGCCATTGGTTTCGGCGCAATCCTCGGCGAAGGTGCCCATCAGGCGCCCTTTGTCGTAAGCGTCTTCAAGGCCATCGAGGAACATCGAGTCGAGCACACGGCCATGGCCCATGCGGTAACCGGCGCGGGCACGATCCAGCAGGTATGGCGAGTTGGACATGCTTTCCATGCCACCGGCGATCACCACATCGGCACTGCCAGCCACCAGCATGTCGTGAGCCAGAATCGTGGTTTCCATGCCCGAACCGCACATCTTGTTGATCGTGGTGCAACGGGTCGATTTATCCAGTCCGGCGCCCAATGCCGCTTGGCGTGCAGGTGCCTGGCCGAGGCCCGCAGGCAGTACGCAACCGAACAACACTTCATCGACTGCATCGCTGGCGACACCGGCGCGCTCCACTGCGGCCTTGATCGCCGCAGCACCGAGTTGCGGCGCGGTGAGGCTCTTCAGTTCACCCTGAAAACCGCCCATTGGCGTGCGCACGGCGCTGACGATAACAATCGGATCGTTGGAAATAGTCATGACAAATCCTCCTTACTTGGCAGCCATACGCAAGGCGCCGTCGAGACGGATCACCTCGCCGTTGAGCATGCTGTTTTCGATGATATGCCGAACCAGCGCGGCGTACTCGGCAGGCTTGCCCAGACGTGGCGGGAACGGTACGCCGGCGGCCAGTGAATCGCGGACTTCCGGGGTCATGCCGGCCATCATCGGCGTTTCGAAAATGCCTGGGGCGATGGTCATTACGCGAATGCCGAAGCGCGCCAGTTCGCGGGCAGCCGGCAGGGTCAGGCTGGCGATCGCGCCTTTCGAAGCAGAGTACGCCGCTTGGCCGATCTGGCCGTCGAACGCCGCGACAGATGCAGTGTTGATGATCACGCCGCGTTCGCCATCAGCGTTTGCCTCGGATTCGGCAATCGCCGCAGCGGCCAGACGCAGCATGTTGAAGCTGCCGATCAGGTTGACACTGATCACTTGCGCGAAGCTGCTCAGCGCATGTGGGCCGTTCTTGCCGAGGATCTTCTCGCCACGGACGATACCGGCGCAGTTGACCAGACCGTTGAGGCTGCCGAAGGCTTTGACGGTCGCCTGCACGGCGGCTTCTGCAGCGGCTTCGTTGCTGATGTCGGCGACCACACTTTGTGCGCCCAGACGCTGAGCCTGAGCGGCGACGGCTTCGGCGTTCATGTCCACCAGCATCACTTTGGCGCCGGCACTGACCAACAATTCAGCGGTGGCTGCACCGAGGCCCGATGCGCCGCCGGTGACGATAAAAACCTTGTTCTCGATCTGCATGACTGTATTTCCTGATTCAAGCTGAAACGTTATGCGCCGCAGCCTCTTGAGCCTTGGCGATTTCCTGGTTGCGCAAGATAAAGCGCTGCAATTTGCCACTCGGGGTCTTGGGCAATTCGCTGACAAATTCAATTTCACGTGGGTACGAATGCGCCGCCAGACGCTTGCGCACGTGTTGGCGCAGTTCTTCGGCCAGCTCCGGCGCGGCGCGGTATTGCGCACTCAATACGACAAAAGCTTTGACCAGCTCGGTGCGTTCCGGATCGGGTTTGCCGACCACCGCTGCTTCGACCACCGCCGGGTGTTCGATCAGCGCGCTTTCCACGTCGAACGGGCCGACGCGGTAGCCGGAGGTGGTGATCACGTCATCGCTGCGACCGACGAAGCTGATGCTGCCGTCCGGGTTCCATTCCACGGTGTCGCCGCTCAGGTAGTAATCGCCGACGAAGGCTTTGGTCGGCGCGCCTTCATAACCGCCGAACCAGCACATCGGCGATTGCGGCCGGTCGATGGCGAGAATGCCCGGCTGTCCGACGCCGAGTTCGTTGTACTGCTCATCCAGCACGACGATGCGATGGCCCGGCGAGGCAAAACCGGCGGCGCCGACGTGCACCGCGTGATCGAGGCCGTGGTGGTTGCACAGGACCATGCCCAGTTCGGTCTGACCGTAATGGTCATGAATGACCACATCGAGGTGGTCGGCGAACCAACGAATCACTTCCGGGTTCAGCGGCTCACCGGCGCTGCTGACGATGCGCAATTTGCCTTTGATCGACTTGGCGAACTCATCGCCGCCGGCAATCAACAAACGATAAGCCGTTGGCGATCCGGTGAGATTGGTGATGCCGTACTTGTTGATCACCCGGCAGGTGCTTTCGAGGGTGAACGGGCCATCGTAGAAGGTGATCGGATGGCCCATCGACAACGGGCCGGTGACGCCGAAATAGATGCCGTAGGCCCAGCCCGGATCGGCGACGTTCCAGAATGAATCTTCCGGGCGCAGATCGACGGCATCGCGGGTGTAACTCTGGAAGGCGACGATGGCTTTGAGTGGCACCGACAGCGCTTTCGACGGGCCGGTGGTGCCTGAGGTGAACATCAGCAAAAACGGGTCTTCACCCGTCAGCAATACCGGTTCGCAGACGCTGGAATGGTTGGCCAGTTCAGCCCAGAAACTGAAGTCGCCACGGACGATGCCCTGGCCTTTCGCGCCGCCGACGGTAACGAGGGTCGGGCAATCGGCGACTTCAGCGAGTTTCGGCCGGTTGACCGCGTCGGTGACCACGACTTTGGCGCCGGAGCTGTTCAGGCGATGTTCGAGGGCTTTCGGGCCGAACGCGGTGAACAGCGGCTGATACACCGCGCCAATGCGCCAGGTGGCCAACACGGTGATGAGCAATTCGACGTTGCGCGGCAGCAGACCGGCGACCTTGTCACCCTTCTGTACGCCTTGGGCGAGAAGAAAATTGGCGAAACGCGCGGCTTTGTCTTGCAGATCGCTGAAGGTGTACGTCGCACTGGCGCCGTCGCGGCCCTCCCAGAACAGCGCGATGCGCCCCGGCAAGGCATGGCGGTCGCAGCATTCGACGCAGGCGTTGAGCGCCTCAAGCGTACCGCTGAGCGCGGCATCCACGGTGTGCTGATAGTTGAACTGTGCGGTGGCAGACAAGTAATCGCGCATTGCCAGAATCCCTCTGTTTTTTATTAGGCTGGGAAGCGTAAACAACAGAGGGATAGTCGCGCTGTGCGGGGGTTGGGGCAATGGTCAAAGCTATCAATGTGGCTGACTGGTTTGGCCAAGGTTTAAGTCTTGTGTTGCATGGACTGGCGCTATCGCGAGCAGGCTCACTCCTACAGGGGAACGCATTTCAAATGTAGGAGTGAGCCTGCTCGCGATGGCGCCAGATCAGACAACCTCATTCAAAATCAGCGTACGGTAATGCCCAGGATTCGACCCCGACCACTTGCGAAACGCCTTGTAGAACGAACTCGCATCGGCAAACCCCAATCGACTGGCGATCTCGACAAAACTGATCGAAGGTTCCGCCAGCCAGATAATCGCCAGTTCCTTGCGCACACTGTCCTTGAGGCCTTGATAGGTCTGCCCTTCCTCCGCCAGGCGCCGGCGCAACGTCGAAGCGGACATACACAGTTGCTGGGCCAACGCTTCGGTTTCCGGCCACTGCTCGGCCGGCAGTTGCCGCAAATCCTGCTTGATCCGACTGGCAAGACTCTCCGGATCGCGGTACTTCACCAGAATGTTGGCCGGGGCGTGGGCGAGAAAGCGTTTCAATTCCTCGGCGGTGCGCTTGATCGGCAGATCGAGGCAATCCGCCGAGAAAATCATCCGCGTACGCGGCCGCTCGAAACGCAGGTTTTCCGAGAACATCACCCGGTAATCATCGGTGAAGTCCGGCGCCGCGCAGCGCAGTTCGATGGCCAGAATCGGAATCCGCCGCCCGGCCAGCCAGCAGGCCACACCGTGGACGATCATCCAGTAGGTGAAATAAGTGAAGGCGCGGCGCGGTTCGGGGTCATCCTCCAGCAGGACGATTTCCGCGAGACTTTGCTGGTGCACCAGTTGCGCCGGCATGCGTTCAAGCATCAATGACAGAAAGCTCAGGCCCGTGCTCAAGCCCGCTGCCAGCGTCGGTTGCGCCATCGCGCTGCGACAGAGGAATTCAAGGCTGCCGGACTTGAGCTTGCGCGGGTCCATGCCGAAGAACTCGTCATCGCAACGGCGGGCCAGCAAGCGCCAGAGCTTTGCGTACTGCGAGGCCGGCACCCGGCTGTGTTCGGTTGGCAGCAACGCCGGATCAATCCCCACCTTGTTCAAGACCTCTTCGGTGGCTGCGCCCGGGGCACAACTTTGCAGCAGCGCTTCACGCACCAGTTGAACGGCGATGGTGTCTTTTTCCGACATGGAGCGCGGTTAACCCTGTTGTTTTGGGTGGTGGGCATATTACCGCAGGTGGCGAATTCAACACGAACCCCCTGTAGGAGTGAGCCTGCTCGCGATAGCGGTGGGTCTGAAAAATCAGCGCTGACTGACACGACGCCATCGCGAGCAGGCGAAGGCCTACAGGGATCAATGCGAGGCAAAAATTGAGGTCGTTCAGCAACTGTTCAGGTTTATGTCAATCAATGTCATGTGAGAATGACTTTCATTATGTTACAACTTGTAACCTCTTCGAATGACTTGTTGGATGCCGAATGCTCGTTCCCTTTCTGATCATGCTGCGCGAAGGCATTGAAGCCGCGCTGATCGTTGGCATTATCGCCAGCTACCTGCAACAGACCGGCCGTGGCCAATGGATGCCCGCCGTGTGGGTCGGCGTGTTTCTCGCCGCAGCCCTCGCCCTGCTGGTCGGCGGTGGACTGGAGTTGGTCAGCGCTGAATTCCCGCAAAAGCAGCAGGAGCTGTTTGAGGGCATTGTCGGCCTGGTGGCCGTGGGCATTCTCAGCTCCATGGTGTTCTGGATGCGCAAGGTCGCGCGCTCGATCAAGCATTCGCTGCAAGCCTCACTGGATCAGGCGCTGACTTCTTCGAAGCATCAAGTGATCGCCTTGATCGCCATGGTCTTTTTCGCCGTCGCCCGGGAAGGCCTGGAAACGGTGTTCTTCCTGCTCGCGGTGTTCCAGCAGAGCGAAGGCCCGGGCGCGCCGATCGGTGCCCTGCTCGGGTTGATTCTGGCGATCATCGTCGGTTTCCTGATCTACAGCGGCAGCATGCGCCTCAACCTTTCGGCGTTCTTCAAGTGGACCGGCCTGTTCATTCTGGTGGTCGCCGCCGGGATTCTTGCCAACTCGGTGCAGGCGCTGCATGAAGCCGGGCTGTGGAATCACCTGCAAACCGTGCTGTTCGACTTCAGCGCTACGCTGCCGATGGACGGCCCGCTGGGCTCGGTGCTGGCCGGCATGTTCGGTTATCAGGATGCGCCGACCGTCAGCACCCTCGGGGCGTATCTGATCTATCTGCTGATGGCACTGGTGATGTTCTTTTACCCGGCTCCCGCGCCGAAGCCTTCCGCACAATCGTCTTCCGTTTCCAGCCAATAAGGGCATTCATGTCAAAGCCTAACTCTCCTCAGGCCTCCCCTCCCCGCGCCTTGCGCTGGGCGGTGGCCGGCTCGGTGGTGGTGATGATCGCCGCCGGCGGCCTGTTTTATTACGCCTCGAAAATGGCCGCGGCCAAGCGTCAGCACAATCACGATGAAGTGGTGGTGAATATTCACCCGGGCAAATGCGAGCCGAATGCACTGACGGTGCCGGCAGGGCACGCCAGTTTCCGCATCGTCAATCGCTCCGACCGTGCGGTGGAATGGGAAATTCTCGACGGCGTACTCGTCGTCGAGGAGCGTGAAAACATTGCGCCGGGCCTGAGTCAGGTGATCAACGCCAATCTGCAACCCGGCGATTACGCGATCACCTGCGGCCTGCTGAGCAACCCCCGCGGCACCTTGCACGTGACGCCAACCGCTGCCTCCGACGCTGCCGCCAAAGCCAAACCATCAATGGTCGCTTTCATCGGGCCGTTGTCGGAGTTCCGTGTGTACCTGGCCAGCCAGAGCAGCGTGCTGATCAAAGCCGTGACGGCGCTCAATCAAGCCATTGAAAGCGGCGATTTGGCTCAGGCTCAGGCGCTGTATCTGCCCGCGCGTGCGGCTTATCAACATCTGGCCCCGGCCGCGCAGCGTCTGGCTGAACTGGACAACAGCATCAACGCCCGCGCCGATTACTTCGAAAAACGCGAGCAGGATCCAGCGTTCGTCGGTTTCCACCGTCTCGAATTCGGCCTGTTCCAACTGCGCAAACTCGACGATCTGACGCCGGTTGCGCAGCGCCTGCTCAGCGACGTCACCGCGCTCAAACAGCAATTGCTCGCGCAGTCACTGCCACCGGAGCAACTGGTCAACATCATCGTGCGCAACCTCAACACCCTCGCCGACGTGCGCGCCGCCAGTGGTGAAGAGGAACGCTACAGCCACAGCGACCTCAACGGTTTCGCCGCCAATGCGCAAACCGCGCGCAAAGTCGTCGACCTGCTGCGGCCGATGCTGAGCAAATCTGCCGCCGACCTGCTGCCGAAAATCGACCAGGCACTGGCGGACTTCGACAGCGAACTCGACAGCTACAAGATCAAGGACGGCTACGCCAGCTACGACTCCATCAGCGGCGCACAACGCAAGCAGATCGCCGACAAGGCTCAGGCTCTGGCCGACGCACTGGATGGCATCGATCCCGCCCTCGGCCTTTCCGGCCTGTAAGCAGAAGACCCATTCCCGATGAAAGATTCAGAAAACCTCAACCTGCAACGTCGCCGTGTCCTGATGGGCATGGGCGCCGCCGGTGTCGCCCTCGCTGGTTCCGCCCTGAGCTGCCCGGCCATGGCCGCCGCGCCGGCGCAAGTCACCGAAGCGCCGAGCAGCGACAAGACCGAAGACCGCCACGATTTTCACGGCATGCACCAGACCGGCATCGTCACCCCGCGTCCGGCCTCGGGCATGCTGGTTTCATTCGATGTGTTGGCCAGTGATCGCGAAGACCTCGAGCGGCTGTTCCGTACGCTCAACGAGCGCATCGCGTTTCTGATGACGGGTGGCCCCGTCGCGCAGATCGATCCGAAACTGCCACCGCCAGATTCCGGCATCCTCGGCCCGAACGTAACCCCGGACAACCTGACCATCACCGTTTCCGTCGGCGAGTCGCTGTTCGACGAGCGCTTCGGTCTGGCCGAGGCCAAACCCAAACGGCTGATCCGTATGGTCGGTTTCCCCAACGATGCGCTGGACGCCGACTGCTGCCATGGCGACCTGAGCCTGCAGTTCTGCTCGAACACCGCCGACACCAACATTCACGCCCTGCGCGACATCGTCAAAAACCTGCCCGATCTGCTGCTGGTGCGCTGGAAACAGGAAGGCAGCGTGCCGCCGCAAGCCCCGGCGAAACCGGGCGTGCCGGCACAATCGGCGCGCAATTTCCTCGGTTTCCGCGACGGCTCGGCCAACCCGGATTCCAACGATGGCAAAGCCATGGATCGCCTGGTCTGGGTGCAACCGGGCAGCGATGAACCGGCCTGGGCCGCCCACGGCAGCTATCAGGCTGTGCGGATCATCCGCAACTTCGTCGAGCGCTGGGATCGCACGCCGTTGCAGGAGCAGGAAAGCATCATCGGCCGGGTCAAAACCACCGGTGCACCGATGGGGGCGCAGCATGAAAGCGAAGTTCCGGATTACAGCAAAGACCCGGCCGGCAAGCTGACCAAACTCGACGCGCACATTCGTCTGGCCAACCCACGCACCACCGAGAGCCAAGCCAATTTGATCCTGCGCCGGCCATTCAACTACTCCAACGGCGTCAACAAGAACGGCCAGCTCGACATGGGCCTGCTGTTCATCTGCTACCAGGCCGATCTGGAAAAAGGCTTCATCACCGTGCAGACCCGCCTCAACGGCGAACCGCTCGAGGAATACCTCAAGCCGGTCGGCGGCGGTTACTTCTTCACCTTGCCGGGTGTCACGGGCGACAAGGACTTCATCGGCCGCTCGCTGCTCAACGCCACACAACCGAAAACCGCTGCATAAAACAATCTCAACACTGGAGCCGCCCCCATGAAAAAGACGCCACTCGCGCTATTGCTGACCCTAGGTTTGCTCAACACCCCGCTGTCGGCGTTTGCCGCGACAGCACCGCTGGATCTGGTCGGGCCGGTTTCGGACTACAAGATTTACGTCACCGAAAAACTCGATGAACTGGGCAGCCACACCCAGCAATTCACCGATGCCGTGAAAAAAGGCGACCTGGCCACCGCGCAAAAACTCTATGCACCGACCCGCGTCTACTACGAGTCGATCGAGCCGATTGCCGAGCTGTTCAGTGACCTTGATGCGTCCATCGACTCCCGTGTCGACGACCACGAGAAAGGCGTGAAAGCAGAAGATTTCACCGGTTTCCACCGCATCGAATACACGCTGTTCTCGGAGAAAAGCACTCAGGGCCTGAACGCGCTGGCGGACAAGCTCAACAGCGACGTCAAAGACCTGCAAACCCGCGTCGCCGGCCTGACCTTCCCGCCTGAGAAAGTCGTCGGCGGTGCTGCTGCGCTGCTAGAAGAAGTCGCCGCGACCAAGATTTCCGGCGAAGAAGATCGCTACAGCCACACCGACCTGTATGACTTCCAGGGCAACATCGACGGTGCGAAGAAAATCGTCGACCTGTTCCGTCCGCAAATTGAAAAACAGGACATGGCGTTTGTCGCGAAGGTCGACAAGAACTTTGCCACGGTCGACAAGATTCTGGCCAAGTACAAGACCAAGGACGGCGGTTTCGAGACGTATGACAAGGTGAAGGATAACGACCGTAAAGCGCTGGTTGGGCCGGTGAATACACTGGCGGAAGACCTGTCCACGTTGCGTGGCAAACTCGGTCTCAACTGAGTTCTTGTAGCGTATGTTGAGACCCTATCGCGAGCAGGCTCACTCCTACATTTGGAATGCGTTCCCCTGTAGGAGTGAGCCTGCTCGCGATAGCGGTTGTATGACCGCTACAAATTTAAAGGTTTACAGAATCCGGTAGAGCAACCGCTCAATCCGCACCCGACTCACGCGCTTGAGAAACTTCGCCACCCCGGCCGGGTATTCCGGCAACGTCTCCAGACTCTGAAAGCTGTCGATCCGCGTGGTATGGCGGAAAATCTCTTCCAGCTCCTTCGCTCGCGGCTCCAGCCATTCGCCTTTCGGGTCATCAATCAGCAGCGCGTTTTCCAGGTCCAGGCGGAACGCCCGTGGATTGAGGTTGTTGCCGGTCAGCAACGTATAGCGCTGATCGATCCACATGCCCTTGAGGTGATAGGTGTTATCGCCATCACGCCACAGGTGCAGGTTCAACTGACCGCTGTCGATGTTGCGCTGATGGCGCTTGGCGAAGCGGCGCAGGCTGATCTCGTACAGATAGGGCAACGCCGCAATCACCTTGAACGGCTCGCTCGGCGGAATGTAGAAGTCGTTGGCGGTCTTGTCGCCAACCACGATGTCGATCTTCACGCCACGGGCCAACGCACGGTTGATCTCACGGATCACGCCCAGCGGCAGGTTGAAGTACGGCGTGCAGATGGTCAGTTGTTTTTGCGCACTGGCGATCAACTCAAGAATCGCCCGGTTCAACGGGTTGTTCTTGCCGACGCCGAGCAATGGCGTAACGCACAGGCCATCTCGGGCGGTGCTGCCAGTGGCTGTGTCGTACGTGGCGTACTTGAGACGGCTGCGCAGGTCGCCGATGTCGTTGCGCAGGCTGCGCGTGGTCGGCAGGTTTGGCAGATCGAGGCGATGCACCGCTTTCGATTCGATCAGACCGTGCTTGACCAAGTGATGCATCGAGTCCGCCAGTTCATGGCTGTGCAGGACGTGATAACGGTCGAAGCGGTACTTGTCGAACTTGTGCAGGTAGACGTTGTTCAGGCTCGCGCCGCTGTAGACCACACAGTCGTCGATCACGAAGCCCTTCAGATGCAGCACGCCAAACAACTCGCGGGTCTGCACCGGCACGCCGTACACCGGCACTTCGCTCTGGTGCGTGCGGGTCATTTCCTGATACCACGCCGAGTTACCCGGCTGTTTACCGGCACCGATCAGCCCGCGCTGGGCGCGCAACCAATCGACCACCACGGCAATTTCCAGCTCGGGACGCTTGAGCTTGGCGGCGTGGAGTGCATCGAGAATTTCCTGACCGGCTTCGTCTTGCTGCAGATACAGCGCAACGATGTAGATGCGCTGGGTCGCGGCCGCGATTTTCTCGAGCAGGCAACGGCGGAACTCGGCGGCGCCGGACAGAATGGTCACGGCCTCGGCGGTCAGCGGAAAGCTGCGCAATTTGGGCAGCAAGGAACGTTTGAAAAGCAACGGCATAGGGCTCGCAATGGGTCGAATCCGAAGAACCCGAGAGCTTACACCATCGCATCCTTGGGGTCTTGTCAGTGTCTGTAATGCCCCCTTCGCGAGCAAGCTCGCTCCCACATTTGAAATGCATTCCCCTGTGGGAGCGAGCTTGCTCGCGAAGGCGATTTCACCAGCAATAAAAATACCCGCTTGACCAAGGAGAACAATCGTTCTACTGTTCGCCACATGAAAGAAATCACTAGCAACGACACACGCGACATTATTCTGGATGTCACCGAAAAGCTGATCTACAAAAGTGGCATCGCTGCCACCAGCATGGATCTTCTGGTGAAAACCGCCGGCGTCTCCAGAAAAAGTATTTACCGTTACTTTGCCGACAAGGACGCCTTGACCGTTGCCGCCCTGCAACGCCGCGACGTGCGCTGGATGCACTGGTACCGAAGCGCTGTCGATCAAGCCGAAACCCCGGCCGATCGCCTGCTCAACCTGTTTACCGTGCTCAAGAGCTGGTTCGCCTCGGAAGGCTTTCGCGGCTGCGCCTTCATCAACACCAGCGGCGAGACCGGCGATCCACAGGACCCGGTGCGGCTGGTCGCCAAAGAACACAAACAGAAGCTGCTCGACTATGTGTGCGAGCTGTGTACCGAACATGGCGCCGAGGATCCGCAACTGCTGGCCAGACAGCTGCTGATTCTGATTGACGGTGCCATTACCGTAGCGCTTGTGATGGGTGATCACAGTGCCGCCGATAATGCGCAATGCATGGCGCGAAAGTTATTGGACCTGTAACGCCTTAATAAGCCGGACAAGTTGTTTTAACCGTTAACTATTTCGGGAGACTGATATGTCTACTGCAGCCCAGGTACGTCCGCCATTGCCGCCCTTCAACCGTGAATCGGCGATCGAAAAAGTTCGTCTGGCCGAGGATGGCTGGAACTCTCGCGACCCGGAACGGGTTTCGCTGGCTTACACCCTTGATACCAAGTGGCGCAATCGCGCCGAATTCGCCAACAGCCGTGAAGAGGCCAAAGCGTTTTTGACCCGTAAATGGGCGAAGGAACTGGATTACCGTTTGATCAAGGAGCTGTGGGCTTACTCGGATACCCGCATCGCTGTGCGTTACGCCTATGAATGGCACGACGATTCGGGCAACTGGTTCCGCTCCTATGGCAATGAAAACTGGGAATTCGATGAACAGGGCCTGATGTTCCAGCGCTACGCGTGCATCAACGACATGCCGATCAAGGAAAGCGAACGCAAGTTCCACTGGCCACTGGGCCGGCGCCCGGATGATCATCCAAGCCTGTCTGACCTCGGTCTCTGATTTCACAGTGAGTTCAATTGTGGGAGCGAGCCTGCTCGCGAAGGCGTCGTATCAGTCAATGTAGTTGTTGCTGACACACGGCTTTCGCGAGCAGGCTCGCTCCCACATTGGCTCCTCGGTGTTCAGGCGACGGCGGCGGTCTTCTCGGCCTCCAGTTCACGCACCAGCGGTAATACGCGCCGCCCGAAATATTCGACCTCTTCCTGAAAGTGCAGAAACCCCGCCAGCACCAGATCCACCCCCACCGCCTTCAGCGCCACAATCCGCTCGGCAATCTGCAACGGCGTGCCGATCAAGTTGGTTTTGAAGCCATCGTTGTACTGCACCAGATCCTCAAACGTCGATTTCGCCCAGTTGCCCTCACCCTCCGGCGATGCCCGGCCCGCTTGTTTCGCCGCGTCGCCAAAGGCGTTCACGGCTTCCGGGTCAGCCTGATCGATGATCTGCGCCAGCACGGCCCGCGCCTCTTCTTCGGTATCACGGGCGATGACAAACGCGTTGACGCCAACTTTCACCGAATGATTATTCGCCGCTGCTTTGGCACGAATATCGTCGACCTGCGCCCTGATCCCTTCAACGCTGTTGCCATTGGTGAAATACCAGTCCGAAACCCGCGCCGCCATGTCCCGTGCCGCACGCGAACTGCCACCCTGAAAGATCTCCGGACGGCCCAAGGGTTTCGGTTTCAGGCTGTAATTGTCGAAGCGGTAGAAGTCGCCGCGAAAGGTGAAGTTGTCCTCGCTCCACACGCCGCGCAATGAACGGATGAACTCTTCGGAACGACGATAACGCTCGTCGTGCTCCAGCCAATGCTCGCCGATGGCTTGAAACTCGCCTTTGAACCAGCCGCTGACGATGTTCACCGCGATGCGGCCGTTGGTGAGTTGATCGATCGTCGCCAGTTGCTTGGCCGCCAGCGCCGGTTGCCACGGGCCGGGCAGGATCGCTGCGATCACCTTGAGTTTGCTGGTGGCCGCGAGTAACGCGTGGCTGAACGCAACTGACTCATGCTGAAACTCGGCACCGTAACCGGCGGTGAAGCGAATCTGCGTCAGCGCATATTCGAACCCGGCGGCCTCGGCGAGCTGCGCCAGTTTGCGGTTGTAGTCGATGCCCCAATCGGTGCGCTGTTCGATCTTGCTGACCACCAGCCCACCGCTGACGTTCGGCACCCAGTAGGCAAATTTCACGGCTTGCTGACTCATTGGCGTGTCCTCGGGACGTTTGCGGAGATGAGGGTGGTAGAGCAGCAAGCGTGCCAGGGTTGAAATGCCTGGTTTTATTGGTGTTCGGCGTTGGATAGATGTTTTGTAGAGGGGAGATTTGTTGGCTGGATGTTGAGTGGGCAACAGTAGATTTTGCAGTGGCTGGAAAGCCGCCTTCGCGAGCAGGCTCGCTCCCACAGGGTGGAATGCATTCCAAATGTGGGAGCGAGCCTGCTCGCGAAGGCGTCAGACGGGTCGCCGCAACAGTTGGATACAGGTAACATGACCGCCCTCCCCGCAGCCAAATCTGCGCCCTGCCGAATAAGCCGATTCCATGCCTTTCGAACTCAGCGTTGACCTCACCACCCTGGCCATTCTGGCCCTCGTCGCTTTCATTGCCGGTTTCATCGATGCCATCGCTGGCGGTGGCGGTCTGTTGACCACACCGGCCCTGCTGACGGCTGGCCTACCGCCGCACCTGGTGCTGGGCACCAACAAGTTGAGTTCGACTTTCGGTTCGGCCACCGCCAGTTTCACCTTCTACCGCCGCAAGCTGTTCCACCCTCGGCAATGGGTGCACGCCATCGTCGGCACACTGGTCGGCGCACTGACTGGCGCCATCGTCGCCCATTACCTGCCGGCCGAATGGCTGAACAAGATGCTTCCGGTAATCGTCTTCGCCTGCGGCCTGTATCTATTGTTCGGCGGCACGCCAAAAGCACCGCTGGACAGCGATGCGCCGATCAAAAAGAAATGGCAGTCGACCCAGGGCTTCAGCCTCGGCTTCTACGACGGCGTGGCGGGTCCGGGCACCGGCGCGTTCTGGACAGTCAGCAGTCTGCTGCTTTACCCGATCGACCTGGTCAAGGCCAGCGGCGTAGCGCGCAGCATGAACTTCGTCAGCAACATTGCGGCGCTGTCGGTGTTCGTGTTTTCCGGGCAGGTGGACTGGATCATCGGCCTGAGCATGGGCCTGTCGGTGATGGTCGGCGCGTTCTTTGGCGCGCGCACCGCAATCAGCGGTGGCGCCAAATTCATTCGCCCGGTGTTCATCACCGTGGTGCTGGGTTTGACCGTGCGGCTAGCCTGGCAGCACTGGTTCAGCGTGGCCTAAGCGCCGCGCCACATAGACGTCGATCAGGTAACGGGCAATCGACTTGGACGCCGGCAACGGCGGCAGGTCGTGCACGTTGAACCACTGGGCGTCTTCGATCTCGTCTTCCTGACAGACAATCTCGCCGCCGGCATATTCGGCATGGAAGCCGAGCATCATCGAATGCGGGAACGGCCAGCACTGGCTGCCCATGTACTGAATGTTCTGCACCTCGATCTGCACTTCCTCGCGCACTTCCCGAATCAGGCAATCCTCGGCCGACTCGCCCGGCTCGGCAAACCCGGCCAGCGTGCTGTACACCCCGGTAACGAAGCGCGGTGAGCGCGCCAGCAGAATCTCGTCGCCACGGGTGATCAGCACGATCATGCTCGGCGAAATACGCGGATAACTGCGCAAGTCGCACGGCTGGCAATACATTGCTCGCTCGCGCGGCACCTGGGTCATCGCCTGGCCGCAATTGCCGCAGAAGCGATGCTCCCGCGCCCAGGTGCCGATCTGCGCGGCATACCCAAGCACTTTGTAGATCGTGTGATCGCCGTCGAGCATGAACGCCCGCAGGCCTTTCCAGTTACAACCCGACACTTCGCTGGCACTGCGCAATTCCAGCAAGTACACCGGCTCGCCATCGAGATGGCCGATGCCGTGCTCGGCGAGGATCGACAAGTCCTGACGCTTGAGCCATTCACGTGGGAACAGCGCGCCGTTGTCGTCGAACAAAAAGCCTTCCGGGCTGCGCGCCACGGCCCAGCCGCCGGGTTGATCGGTGTCCAGTACTGCAGTGGTCCAGCGAGATGTCATGGTTTCTCAGTCCAGAAATTCGGGTTTCTGTTTGCTCATATGGGCGGCCATGGCCACGCGCAAGTCGGTGGATTGCAACATGGCGGCGTTCCAGGTGGCAACGTATTCGAGGCCGTCGTCGATGCGATGGTCGCGCATGTAGCTGATCATTTCCTTGGTGCCGGTGACCGCAATCGGTGACTTCGAAGCGATCTCGCGAGCGATGTCCAGCACGCCCTCGAGCAGCGTGTCTTTGTCGCTGTAGACGCGGTTGACCAGGCCAATTCTGCGCGCCTCGTCAGCGCCGAAAGTGCGACCGGTGTAAGCCAGCTCACGCAGCATGCCGTCACCGATGATCCGTGGCAACCGTTGCAAAGTGCCAACATCGGCGGCCATGCCGATATCGATTTCCTTGATCGAGAATTGCGCGTCTTCGGCGGCGTAGCGCATGTCGCAGGCAGCGATCAGATCGATGGCGCCACCCAGGCAGTAACCCTGAATGGCGGCGAGCACCGGTTTGCGGCAGTTATCGACGGCGTTGAACGAGGCTTGCAGGGTCAGAATCTTGCGACGCAGCAGGCGCGCATTGCGGCCGACATCCTTGCCCAGTTCATTGGCGACGCCGGCGAGCATCATCAGGTCGATGCCGGAGGAAAAGTGTTTGCCGTTGCCACTGAGCACTACCACGCGCACTTCGTCGGTGTCGTCGATCCACTGGAAGATCTCGACGATCTCGCTCCAGAACGCGGCGTTCATCGCGTTGATCTTTTCCGGGCGATTGATCTGCACATGGGCGATGTTGTCGGCCAGTTCGACGCTGAAGGCGGAGTATTGAGTCATGGCAGTGATCCTTTACCGGGCTGAAAATGAGGCCCGAACTATAACAAGGCATCACGGTGGCGGTTCGGCCAAATGCGGGACTGTCCTGAATTTTACTTTGCCTGTGCCGGCCTCTTCGCGAGCAGGCTCGCTCCCACAGGGGAATGCATTTCAAAATGTGGGAGCGAGCCTGCTCGCGAAGGCGCCGGATCAGACAACCTGATTCATCGAGCCAATCGCCGCAGCCCAAACAACATCCCCCCCGCCCCCAGCAACATCGCCGCCAGAAACAGCGGATAGGAAACCCACCACGGCGTCCCCGCCGTCATCATGCTGAACTCCGACATGCCGCCAATACTGGCAATCAGGTTCAACGGCAGAAACACCACGTTGATCAACGTCAGCTTGCGCAGCAGGTTGTTCATGCTGTTGTTCATCAGATTGCCACGCGCATCGATCAGTCCGGAAAACACCGTGGAGTAGATCTCTGCCTGCTTGTAGCACTGGTTGTTTTCGATGATCAGGTCGTCGATCAGGCCGATCGCCTCACTGCCGAAATGCTGCTTCTCGGCATGATTGCGCAGGCGCGTGAGGACCGCGCCGTTGCTGTGTAGCGCGTTGATGTAATAGATCAGGCTTTCGCTGAGGTTGAACATCTGCACCAGATGCTGGTTCTGCATCGAGGCGTTGAATTTCTGCTGCAACTCGCGGGCGACCAGTTTGATCACCTTCAAGTGCCCGAGGTAGTGATGGATGTTGTTGAACAGCAGATCGAGCAAGACATCCAGCGGCGTATTCAGCGGCTGGCGAGTGCCGAGGCCGTGCAGCGGTGTGTCGTCGGTGGCGATCACCAGCAATTGCCCCGGCGCGAACAGCAATCCGCAGGACGACACCTCAAATGCCAGCGTGCCGCCACCGGAATAGTTTTCCGGACGCTTCCAGATCAGGAACAGATGGTCGGGATGGAACTCGATGCGCGAGACCTCGTCCGGGTCCAGCGCTGACGCCAGTGCATGCTCATCGACCTTGAAATGACTGTGCAGCAAATCGCGCTCGGCAGCATCAGGGTTGCTGAACAGCATGACCTCGGCGTCCAGCCGCTCTACCCGCTGCAAAGCGCCGTGGCTCAGTGCAAAGCTGTTGATCATCGGCGCCTCACCAGGCCTGACCGCGACGTTTGAGTTCCAGACGGCGCACGAACTCTTCCAGCACCAGTGAATACAGATCGTCGTGCAAATAAGCGTCTTCGATGCCGGCGTCGAGGTTGGGGTTGTCGTTGACTTCGATCACCACGACTTTGTCGCCCGCCTGTTTCAAATCGACACCGTAAAGGCCGTCGCCGATCAGGTTGGCAGTCTTCACCGCCAGTTCCACCACCGCACGCGGCGCCTCGTGGATTGCCATCGTTCGGCATTCGCCGTTGACGTCCTGGCCTTTGGCCTTGTGGTTGTAGATTTGCCAGTGGCCCTTGGACATGAAGTATTGGCAGGCGAAGATCGGTTTGCGGTTGAGTACACCGATGCGCCAGTCGTATTCGGTGTAGAAAAACTCCTGGGCCAGCAGCAACACCGAGTGTTCGAACAGTTCGGCGGTGGCTTCGAGCAAAGCCTGCTGGCTTTCGACCTTGATCACGCCACGGGAAAAGCAACCGTCGGGAATTTTCAGCACCAGCGGAAAACCAAGGCGCTCGCCCACGCGCTCGAAGTCTTCGGGTCGCTCCTTGTAGAGGATCTCGGTGGCGGGCATGCCCAGTTGATGGCTGTTGAGCAGATCGGTCAGATAGACCTTGTTGGTGCAGCGCAAGATCGATGTCGGGTCATCCATCACCACCAATCCTTCGCTCTCGGCTTTCTTGGCAAAGCGATAGGTGTGATTGTCGACGCTGGTGGTCTCACGGATCAGCAAGCCGTCGTACTCGGCCAGACGTGCGTAATCCTTGCGTTCAATCAGCTCAACATCGATGCCCATGGTTTTGCCGACCCGGACGAAATTCGCCAGTGCCTTGGCGTTGGACGGCGGCAGGGCTTCTTGCGGATCGTGCAGAATCGCCAGGTCGTAGCGCGCCACTTGCGGAGAACGCGGTACTCGCCAGACTTTACGGCTGAAACCGTCCAGCGCATTGGCGAACTGATCTTCCTGATCATCGCGCAACTTGTGCAAAGCGCCAGACTTTATCCCTTCGATGTGCCAGCCGTTAGTTCGACGAAACTCAACTAACAGAATCGGACAGGGAAATACTTCAAACAACTGCCGGGCCAGATCCTGTAAGGGCTCGATATGGGTTCGGCCAAAATACAGGGTCAGGGTAAAACCTTCGGTATCACTGTAGAGGTGATGACTGAGGGCTTTTTCCAGGGTTTTATCGAGATCATCCAGAGCCAGACCGTACAGTGATTTTTTCGTCAGTTCGCTGATGGTGCGCACCGACGGAATCACCTTGTGCCCTCGTGCTTCGGCCAGCAACGAGCAGTAGTAGCCATGGCCCAGGTACTTGTAGCTGCGGCACAGATTGATCACCTGCACGCGTTTTCCCGACTCGCTGTCACAGCTGTGTTCGAGGTATTCCTGGGCGGTCACGATGTCTTCGCTGGGGAAGTATGAAGCCCAGTCTTCCTTGCGCTCGACAATAATTACAACCTGGCTGGATGCTTTGATCGCCGAGTTTAAATAAGTTGCCGCCGGCAAACTTTGCTCGGATACTTCGCGCCAATGACCCTGTACCGCTGACATAGAGATTGATCCGTTGGAGAACAAGACCTTTTCTATTAAGCACGAAGTTTTTCGAAAGTCTCGTTTCGTTACGCAACTTTTACGGTGGTCATATGAAGGCTGTTTTTCGTTTGGCGGTAGTTGAAGACTTGCCGGCGCTGCTGGCACTGGAAATGCAATGTTTCACCACGGACCGGCTCACCAGCCGCAGCTTTCAGTGGATGATCACCCGCGCTCACGGGCGGTTACTGGTGGCCGAGTCCAACGGTCAATTGCTGGGTTACGCGCTGGTGTTGTTCCATCGCGGCACTTCACTCGCGCGGCTGTATTCCATCGCACTCGCCGTCGAGGCGCGCGGCACCGGCCTGAGCAAACAATTGCTGCAACGCATTGAGGCGCTGGCGCTCGAACACGACTGCGCGTATCTGCGCCTGGAGGTTCGCTTAGACAATCCCGCCGCGATTGCGCTGTATGAACGCAATGGCTACCGGCGCTTTGCACTGATTCACGATTACTACGAAGACCACGCGGATGCGCTGCGCCTGGAAAAACGCATTCTTCAGCACCGCGACTCGCGCAGCATCAAGGTGCCCTACTACCGGCAAACCACTGATTTCACCTGCGGCCCGGCATGTCTGCTGATGGCCATGGGCGCACTGCAATCTGAACGCTTGCTGGAGCGGCGCGAAGAATTGCAGATCTGGCGTGAGGCGACCACGGTGTTCATGACCTC
Source organism: Pseudomonas sp. P108 (assembly GCF_032613195.1). Taxonomy (NCBI): domain Bacteria; kingdom Pseudomonadati; phylum Pseudomonadota; class Gammaproteobacteria; order Pseudomonadales; family Pseudomonadaceae; genus Pseudomonas; species Pseudomonas sp. P108. The sequence goes on from NZ_CP126691.1 coordinate 3,543,633, forward strand.
CGGCCATGGCGGTTGCAGCCCGCAGGGATTGGCGTTGGCGGCGTGGCGTCGAGGCTACAAGGTGGGTTTGCAACTAAGCCTGGCCGGGCCATTGTTTCTCGACGGTGTGCGGGATGCGCATAAAAAAGACGTCATGCGCCTGGTACACGAAGAGTTCACCGCGCAATTGCAGGAGACCGATGTTGAGTGTTTGATCGGTGCGTCTCTGGATCTGCCGCGACTGCTGGCTGCCGGCGGGCAGCCGCTGGTGCTGATCAGCAGCTATCGGCTGACCCGTTCCAAATCGCCGCACTGGGTGGTCGTGACCGATTGCGACGAAGATTTCGTTTACCTGCACGACCCGGATGTCGATCACAGCCAGCATCGACAGCCCATGGATTGCCAGCATGTACCGGTGAGCCATGGCGAGTTCGAGAAAATGTGCCGGTTTGGCCGGGGCAAATTGCGTGCTGCGGTGGTGCTGTATTCCCGCGAAACGTGAGAACCCACCTGTAGGAGCTGCCGCAGGCTGCGATCCTTTGATTTTGAAAAACAAGATCAAAAGATCGCAGCCTCGTTGCACTCGACAGCTCCTACAGGAGGATCGTCTTTAAAGCGCGGGCTTCAGGCCGATCTTGTACAGCGAACCCTTCTCCTCATCGGTCAGCACATACAAATAGCCATCAGGACCTTGCCGCACATCGCGAATCCGCTGATTCAGTTCACCGAGCAAGCGCTCTTCGTGCACAACCTTGTCGCCATCGAACTGCAAACGAATCAATTCCTGAGTCACCAAGGCTCCGATAAACGCATTGTGCTGCCACGGTTTGAAGCGATCGGCATCGTAGAACGCCATACCGGTGACGCCCGGCGACTTCTCCCAGACATGGTGCGGCGCGACCGTGCCTTCGGCGGTTTTACCCTGGGCTTCCGGGATCGGCTGCATCGAGTAATTGATGCCGTGGGTCGCCAGTGGCCAGCCGTAGTTCTTGCCGCGTTCGATGATGTTCACCTCATCGCCACCGCGCGGGCCGTGTTCGTTCTCCCACAACGTACCCGTCCAAGGATTGAGCGCTGCACCCTGCGGGTTGCGCAGGCCGTAGGCCCAGATCTCGGGACGGACGCCAGACTGACCAACAAAGGGGTTGTCATCCGGCACCTTGCCGTCCGGGTAGATGCGCACGACCTTGCCTTGCAACTTGTCGAGATCCTGCGCCGTTGGCCGGTCGTTGTTCTCACCCAGGGTGATGAACAGATAGCCGTCGCGGTCAAACACCAGCCGCGAACCGAAATGATTGCCGACCGAAAGTTTCGGTTCCTGACGGAAGATCACTTTGAAATCCTTCAGCGTCTTCAAGTCATCCGAAAGCCGACCGCGCCCGACGGCGGTGCCGGCCTTGTCACCGGCACCACCGCCTTCGGCATACGACAGATAGACCAGGCGATCCTCTTTGAAATCCGGCGACAGCACGACATCCAGCAACCCGCCCTGCCCTTTGGCCCAGACCTGTGGCACGCCGGAGATCGGCGCCGACAGTTTGCCGTCAGCGCCCACCACACGCAGATTGCCGGGACGCTCAGTGACCAGCATGCCTTGGCGATCCGGTAGAAACGCCAGTGCCCACGGATGCTCGAGCCCCGCGGAAATGGTCGTGACTTCGAGGGTGCCCTGTTCGCTTTGCAGCTCTTTAGGGGCGGCGGCGAATATCGGAGCGCTGATCAGCGCTCCGGCACACAGTGTGGCTAGAAGAGTTTTACGCAACATGCACGATTCCTTTTGTTCGTTTGCAATGGCCGGCAGAACCTCAGTCCTGCCGCTCAACGGTTGCTGTCTCCGCTGCGCGAAGGTGGATTGGGAATGAACGTGGGTGGTGTGCCCGGCACCGAGCGGATCGGCTGGCCGTTGCCAATGCCTCGGTTCTCGACCGTAGGCTGACGTGGCGTCGGTACAGTGTTCGGCCCCCGAATGGGCGGAGCGCTGGGCTGGGTGCCCTGCATGCTGTTGGGGTTGGCCCGGCGGATCGGGCTGTTGTAGGGGTTGTTGCTGTTGCCGGTAGGGCTTTGCGCCAACAGGACGTCGGCATGAACCAGACCGCCACTGAGGGTCAGGACGACGATGCCAAGCAGAATTCGGTTCATGACGCTGCCTCTCGATGGGGCCGGGGATAGAGCCTTCGAGTCCACGCTACGCCGAGGGTTCGGATTTGTTAACCCACAAGCCTTAAACAACATGTAACACGACTTGACCGAGTCCCCGAAACCCCGTGCATTCCGGGGAAACTTTCAGTCACAGCCACAGGTCATCCGATCATCACTCGGAGAACTCACCATGGCTCGGGCAATCTGGAAAGGCGCAATCAGTTTCGGACTGGTGCACATCCCTGTCGCACTGGTCTCGGCGACGTCGTCGCAGGGCGTCGATTTCGATTGGCTAGACAGCCGCAGCATGGATCCCGTCGGTTATAAACGGGTCAACAAGGTCACCGGCAAGGAAGTCACCAAGGAGCACATCGTCAAAGGCGTGGCCTATGAAAAAGGCCGCTATGTGGTGCTCAGCGAAGAAGAAATCCGCTCGGCGCACCCGGTTTCAACGCAGACCATCGACATCTTTTCCTTTGTCGACGCCGAGCAGATTCCCTTGCAAAACATCGACACGCCTTACTACCTGGCGCCGGACAAGCGTGGCGGCAAGGTCTACGCGTTGCTGCGCGAAACCCTGAGTAAAACCAACAAGGTCGCCCTCGCCCGCGTGGTCCTGCATACGCGCCAATACCTGGCGGCGTTGATGCCGCTGGATTCTGCCTTGGTGCTGGTGAAGTTACGCTGGCCGCAAGAGGTGCGCAGCCTCGATGAACTGGAACTGGGCAGCGAAGTGACCAAACCGCAGTTGGCCAAGGGTGAGCTGGACATGGCCAAACGGCTGGTGCAGGACATGAGCGCGGACTGGAAGCCCGAGGATTACAAGGATGAGTTCGAAGACAAGATCATGGCCCTGGTCGAGAAAAAGGCCCATGAAGGCAAGATCGAGGATGTCGAAACGGTGGGTGGCGAGGAAGAACGCAAAACTGCTGATGTGATCGACTTGACCGAGCTGCTCAAACGCAGTCTGGGCGGGAAAGCGCCGGCGAAGCCAAAAGCGAAGGCCGCCACCAAGGCTGCGCCAGCCAAGAGGACAAAGAAGGCCTCTGGTGAATGACAATCCAAGGATCGTCAGGCAACTGACAGGTTGTATTTGAGAGAGTCATCGCTAGCAGGCTAGCTCCCACAGGGTTCTGAGTCGAATGCAAAAATTGCTATCACTCAAGACTAAAGTGGGAGCGAGCCTGCTCGCGAAGGGGCCAGCCAAACCAATGCAAAAATTCAGATCAGAATGAAGATCGCCAGCAAACCACCGAAGATCGCCCACTTTTCCATGTAGTAACGCTTGCGATTGCGTTTTTTCAGCTCTTTACCACGCAGGCGAATCTTGTAGATCCGGGTAAACAAACGGTTGATCCCGCCAGTACGGTCGCCAGCATCGTTCGGTGCACCTGCCGCCGACATAACGGTATGGCTGAACCAGGCGTTGAACGCTGAGGCCCAGCGGTACTTCATCGGCCGCTCGATGTCGCAGAACAGGATGATGCGGTTCTTGTCAGTGGTGTTTTCGGCGTAATGAATAAACGTCTCGTCGAACATCACCGCTTCGCCGTCACGCCAGTGGTAGCTCTCACCATCGACGTTGATATAGCAGCCAGCGTCGTTCGGTGTGTCCAGGCCCAGGTGATAACGATAGGAGCCCGCATAGGGATCACGATGACGCACCAGCTTCGAACCCGGTGGCAGCTCGGCAAACATCGCGGCCTTGATCGAACCGATGTTCTGCACCAGCTCGGTGGTGCGCGGGCACAGCTTCATGGCCGACGGATGGCTCTCGCCGTACCACTTCAGGTAGAAACGCTTCCAGCCACTCTTGAAGAAGGAGTTGAAGCCAACATCGTCGTACTGGTTAGAGCGCTTGATCTCGCCGGCACGCAGCAGGTTCTGCCCTTCCTCGCGGATTTCCTCCCAGTGCGCCTGTAGCGGGCTCAAGTCGGGAAAATCAGCCGGGTCGAGGTAAGGCTTGTTCGGCTTTTTCGAGAACAGATACAAGAAGCAGTTGATCGGCGCGAGGAACGTCGAATGGTCGCTGAGCTGTCGGCCGAGTTTGTGGCGCACACGGCCACGAAGATGAACGTATGCAATTGAAATGACATAAATAGCAGCAATGATGAGTTTCACGGAAATCGTCACACGTCAGAAGTGAACAAACTGCGCGCCGGCGGCCTGAAGCCCCGCGTCTTAAGCAGTGGTCTGAATACACATGGCACGTCCTTGGCCCGCGCCGTTACCGGACGCTCGGTGAAAGGTGGCATTTTAGCCACAGTTTGTAACCGATAGTGAACCTTCATCTGTGAAAAACTGTCCCGCGATCATGCCAATCGGCGATCGTGGCGTCTTCGCCCTATCGTTTAAAGAGCCAGACCAGTACAATCGCCGCCAAACTTTACGCGCCCCCTTGGTTGATGTCGGGATTCTCCCGCTTCAGCGCACTTTGACTCGGGCCGAGCGCTCCAGCCGCACCTCGCTTTTTAAGAATGCTTCGCAGGAATAACTCTTGATTTCTACAGCTAACATCACGATGCAGTTCGGCGCCAAGCCGCTCTTCGAAAACGTTTCGGTCAAATTCGGCGCGGGCAATCGCTACGGCCTGATCGGCGCCAACGGTTGCGGCAAGTCGACCTTCATGAAAATCCTCGGCGGTGACCTCGACCCGTCCGGTGGTCAGGTCATGCTCGAGCCGAACGTGCGTTTGGGTAAATTGCGCCAGGACCAGTTCGCCTACGAAGAATTCACCGTGATCGACACCGTGATCATGGGTCACGAGGAGCTGTGGAAGGTCAAGGCCGAGCGCGATCGCATCTACTCGCTGCCGGAAATGAGCGAAGAAGACGGCATGGCCGTGGCCGAGCTGGAAACCGAATTCGCCGAAATGGACGGCTACACCGCCGAATCCCGCGCCGGTGAACTGTTGCTGGGCCTGGGTATCGGCATCGAGCAGCACTTCGGCCCGATGAGCGAAGTTTCGCCGGGCTGGAAACTGCGCGTGTTGCTGGCGCAGGCACTGTTCTCCGATCCGGAAGTGCTGTTGCTCGACGAACCGACCAACCACCTGGACATCAACACCATTCGCTGGCTGGAAAACGTGCTGACCCAGCGTAACAGCCTGATGATCATCATCTCTCACGACCGTCACTTCCTGAACAGCGTGTGCACGCACATGGCTGACCTGGATTACGGCGAGCTGCGTCTGTTCCCGGGCAACTACGACGAGTACATGACCGTGGCGACCCAGTCGCGCGAGCAACTGCTGTCGGACAACGCCAAGAAGAAAGCGCAGATTTCCGAGCTGCAATCGTTCGTCAGCCGCTTCTCGGCCAACGCCTCGAAAGCCAAGCAGGCCACTTCCCGCGCCAAGGCGATCGACAAGATCCAGCTGGCCGAGGTCAAGCCTTCGAGCCGCGTGAGCCCGTTCATCCGCTTCGATCAGAACAAGAAGCTGCACCGCCAGGCGGTCATCGTCGAGAAAATGGCCAAAGGCTTCGACGGCAAACCACTGTTCAAAGACTTCAGCTTCCAGGTTGAAGCCGGCGAGCGCGTGGCGATCATCGGCCCGAACGGTATCGGTAAAACCACCCTGCTGCGCACCCTGGTCAATGAACTGACCCCGGACGCCGGCGCCATCAAGTGGACCGACGCCGCGGAACTGGGCTACTACGCTCAGGACCACGCGCACGACTTCGAAGACGACGTTACCCTGTTCGACTGGATGGGTCAGTGGACTCAGGGCGAGCAGATGATTCGCGGTACCTTGGGCCGCATGCTGTTCTCCAACGACGAGATCCTCAAGTCGGTCAAAGTGATTTCCGGTGGTGAGCAAGGTCGCATGCTGTTCGGCAAGCTGATCCTGCAAAAGCCGAACGTGCTGATCATGGACGAACCGACCAACCACCTGGACATGGAATCGATCGAGGCGCTGAACCTGGCGCTGGAAAACTACCCGGGCACGCTGATCTTCGTCAGCCACGACCGTGAGTTCGTATCGTCCCTGGCCACGCGCATCATCGAGCTGAGCCCGGATGGCGTGACTGACTTCAGCGGCACTTACGATGACTACCTGCGTAGTCAGGGTGTTGTGTTCTAAACAGCAGCTTCTAGTGTTGAGCTGCTAGCTTCAAGCTAAAGCCCTGTCCATGTGACGGGGCTTTTTGCATTTCAGGGTGAGGGATTTGCTGGTGCGGCTACCTTCGCGAGCAGGCTCGCTCCCACAAGGGGAATGCATTCCAAGGGTGGGAGCGAGCCTGCTCGCGAAGGGGCCATCAGCAGCTACATCAATCCTCAGGGAAAATAGTTAGCCTGCTTTCTTTTGTATGACGCTCAAGCCATGATGCGAACTCTCCCACCGCCGCCCGCGAACGAGTCCTCATGTCTGCGCAGCAACTGCCACCGCAAAGCTCCATGGCGATCACCCTGCAGATCGTCTCCATCGTTTTCTACACTTTTATTGCGTTCCTCTGCATCGGTTTGCCGATCGCAGTTTTGCCCGGTTATGTGCACGAACAATTGGGTTTCAGCGCGGTCATCGCCGGGCTGGTGATTGGCTCGCAATATCTGGCCACCCTGCTCAGCCGGCCGATGGCCGGGCGCATGTCGGATACGCTCGGCACCAAACGGGCGATCATTTATGGCTTGTGGGGGATTGTCCTCAGCGGCTTGCTGACGCTGGTCTCTACGCTGCTACAAGACTTTGCGCTGACCAGCCTGATCATCTTGATTATCGGGCGTTTGCTGCTCGGCATCGCGCAAGGGCTGATTGGCGTTGGCACGATCAGTTGGTGCATGGGCCAGGTCGGCGTCGAACACACCGCAAAATCCATTGGCTGGAACGGCATCGCTTCCTATGGCGCGATTGCCATTGGTGCGCCGCTGGGTGTGGTAATGGTCGCCGATTACGGTTTCACCAGCCTCGGCATCGCGCTAGCGGTCCTTGCGGCCGGCGCACTGCTGCTGATCCGCAATAAACCGTCGGTGCCGGTGATCCGTGGCGAACGGCTGCCATTCTGGGCGGTGTTCGGACGGATTGCCCCGTATGGCGCCAGCCTGACCCTCGCCTCGATCGGCTACGGCACGCTGACCACGTTTATCACCCTTTATTACCTTAATCGCGGCTGGAGCGGCGCGGCGTATTGCCTGACAGTGTTCGGCGTATGTTTCATTCTGTCGCGGCTGCTGTTTATTTCGGCGATCAGCCGTTTCGGCGGCTTCAAATCGGCGATCGCCTGCATGACCATCGAAACCGTCGGGCTGCTGATGTTGTGGCTGGCACCGTCCACCGCTTTCGCTTTGATCGGCGCGGGACTGGCGGGGTTTGGCCTGTCGCTGGTGTACCCGGCGCTGGGCGTTGAGGCGATCAAGCAGGTGCCCAGTTCCAGTCGCGGTTCGGGCTTGGGCGCTTACGCGGTGTTCTTCGATCTGGCGCTGGCGATTGCCGGGCCGCTGATGGGCGCGGTGGCGTTGAATCTGGGGTATTCGTGGATATTCTTCAGTGCGGCGCTGTTGTCGGTGATCGGGCTGGGCCTGACCCTGCTGCTCCAGCGCCGGGCGATTTCCTGAATCATCGACGCAAAACCAATGTGGGAGCGAGCTTGCTCGCGAAGGCGGCGAGTCAGTCAGCACATGTATTGACTGACACTACGCCTTCGCGAGCAAGCTCGCTCCCACAGTTGCTGCGGTGCTGCGGGGATCGGGTTATTGATCCGCGGTTTGCATGCCGGCCCGGGTGGGTTTGCCCAGCGTGTGCGAGAAGAAGCGCCCGGCTTCGGAGATGAGGTTGCGGTGGATATCCTCGCGATCCACCCCATCAGCATCGGTACACAACGTCGGCATCGCGCGAATCTGCTCTTCATTGCACGGCGCCATAAAGACGAAGTGCCCTGCCCCTGCCAGTAATTTGAAGTCCGGCGCTGTCGGCAGTTTGCGCGCCAGCGCGGCAGCGTTCTTGTCGAAAGCCACCAGTTTGTCACCGTCGCCGCTGTAGAGCAGCACCGGCACATGCACATCAGCCAGGGTGTGTCGGCCGAACTTCAGGCTCAGCGGCGCCATCAGCAGCAACGCATGCACGCGCGGATCGGCCACCGGTTGCAGGTCATCGCGATCGACGATCAATTCACCCTGCGTATTGCAGGCGTCACGATCATCCGGACGTTCCTGGCAATAACGACGCAGGCGATCGAGGTCCGGTTGCGCCCCGGACAGAATCAACGCCGTCTCGCCGCCCGCCGAATAACCGATCACGCCCACCTGTTCGGCATTGACGTACGGCGCGAGCATGCGGTCGCCGAGGGTTGCAGTGATCGCTTCGGAAATCTGGATCGGCCGCCCGTACAGATTGCTCAGGGTACCGAGTCGGCTGTGGTCTTTGGAGTTGTCACCGGGGTGAATCACCGCCACCACGACAAAGCCTTTGCGTGCCAGCGAGGTGGCAAGGTCGTGCAGCGCCAGGGGCGTGCCGGTGTTGCCGTGGGAGAGCATCAACATCGGAAAGCGGCCGATGGCGACTTTGGTGTCTTCGCCGGCCTCGACTGAGTAGCCCTCGAGCAGGCTCATGTGTTCGCGATCGCTGGAGGGATAAAACGCGATGGCGCGCATCGGTTGCAGATCCAAAGGATCGAGGAAGGTCATCTCGTGATAGCCGACGCTCCACACAGGGTGTCGCCCAGGCGCAGCATGCACTGTGTTAAGGCTGCCAAGCAGGCAAATCAGTAACGTTGCACAAAGACGCATCATGGGATGCCCCACCCTGTTGTTACTCAATCGAAAGATCCGTTGCGTGGCGGGCCAGAACCACCGGGGATTCGGTGTTTCGGTACGACATTGCACTCAGATGCTGATTGTCTGACTGCATAACCCGGGCCAGATTATGTAACAGTCAGAAACAAAAAACTCCGTATTCGCCCCTTGCGGAACCAGAATACAGAGTTTTTCGGGTGTTACCTGAACATCAGCTGTTCTTTACGCAAGCCTTACGCCGCGGCGAACAATTGCTCGCTGATTTTTGCTTGCGCAGCGGTCATCGCGTTGTTGCGCACTTCTTCGCCATACGCCAGACCTTCGGCGCGGACGATTTCGATGTCGGTGATGCCGAGGAAGCCCAGAACCAGCTTCAGGTATTCTTCGTGAGCGATGCCGCTGGCCTGACCGGCATGGATACCGCCGGAGGTCGAAACGATCACCACTTTCTTGCCACCGCACAGGCCTTCAGGGCCGGCTTCGGTATAACGGAAGGTCTGACCGGCAACCGCAACGCGATCGATCCACGCCTTGAGTTGAGTCGGTACGGTGAAGTTGTACATCGGCGCTGCAATCACTACGGCGTCGGCAGCAATGAATTCGGCCAGGGTCGAAGCGCTCAGTTCGGCTTCGTGCTGTTGTGCGGCGTTGCGCAGTTCAGCGGTGGTACCGGCGGCGACCAGTGTGGTCGACGAGAAGTGGCTGATGGCGTCGGTGGCCAGGTCGCGGTAGGTCACGACAGCGCTTGGCTCGGCGGTTTGCCAGGCTTTGACGACTTCGCTGCTCAACTGACGGGAAGCCGAGTTGTCGCCCAGAATGCTCGAATCGATATGCAGCAGTTTCATGTGGAATCTCCTGGAATGAATCGCCGGTGGCGACGGAATGGAGACAATCCTACGCAAGAAACCAATGGATGATTAGCCGCCTGAAATGCGATAGTTTGTCCCATTTATAGAACAGTGGATTTCCCTATGCAAGACCTCAACGATCTTTACTATTTCGCCAAAGTCGTCGAGGCCGGCGGGTTCGCGGCGGCCGGGCGCTTGCTGGGCATTCCCAAGTCACGACTGTCACGGCGCATAGCCGAACTGGAAGAACGCCTCGGCGCGCGTTTGCTGCAACGCACCACCCGACAACTCAACCTCACGGCGGTGGGTGAACGCTATCTGCGTCACTGTCAGGCGATGTTGCTGGAAGCAGAAATGGCCGATGAGGCCGTGGCGAGCATGTCCAGCGAGCCGCGCGGCCGTTTGCGGGTCTCCTGCCCCACCGGTCTGGCCCGGGAAATGTTGCCGTGGGTCATCAGCGAATTTTTAGGCAAATTTCCGCAGGTGCAACTGGAAGTGGTATTGCTCAATCGCCGGGTCGATCTGGTCGGCGAAGGTTTTGATGTCGCGCTGCGTGTGCGCGAGCACGGTGACGAAGATCCGTTGTTGGTGACCCGGCGTTTGCGCCAGGCGCAAATGGTCGTGGTGGCCAGTCCGGCATTTATCGATGGGCAAACGATCAACCATCCGCAAGACCTCAAAAGCCTGCCCGTGCTCGGCGCGCTGGAGGCGGATCGCATGGTGCATGTGCGCTTGCTCGATCAGCAAGGCCACAGCTTTGAACTGAACATGGAAGCGCGCCTGGGCATCGATGACTTTATTGTGCGCAAAGCCTGCGTGCTGGCGGGTCAGGGTTTTACTTTGCTGCCGATGATGTACTGCGAAGAGGAACTGAGAAACGGCACCCTGGTGCAATTGCTGCCAGAGTGGTCGCTGCCCGGCGGCTGGCTGCAAGCGGTGTATCCGCATCGGCGCGGGGTGATGCCGGCGGTGCGCGCGTGGATCGATCATCTGGTCGAGTCGTTCAATGCCTGTGGGGAGCGGTTGTTATGAGCAAGGGAAAGATGAGCGAAGCCGATGTCGCGGCGTTCTGCCTGGCATTGCCGGGCGCTCGGGAAGATTACAAATGGGGTGGCGTGCGGGTGTTTTCGATTGCCGGCAACAAGATGTTTGCCTTGCAGGGACTGCGCGGTGATTCGCTGGCATTCAAGGTCGACAAGGATCTGTTTCTCGGCCATTGCGACCGCCCGGGGATTCACCCTGCGCCGTATCTGGCGCGGGCGCAGTGGATCATCATGCACCCGCCCTACCCGCTGGGTGCTGAGGAGTTACGCGGGTTGTTGCAGCGCTCGCACCAGTTGGTGGTGAGCAAGTTGCCGAAAAAGACCCAGGTGGGATTATTGCTCTAACCCCAATCCCCCCTGTGGGAGCGAGCCTGCTCGCGAAAGCGGACTTTCATTCAACGATGATGTTGTCTGACACGGCCTCTTCGCGAGCAGGCTCGCTCCCACATTGGTTTTTTGCAGTTCTTTAGAACAGCGTCAGCAGATTCGAGCCAAGAAACAACTGGTCGATCCAGAACACTTGGTGCAGCACGACAATCACCCAGAACAGAATCTGAAACGACACCTTGCGCGTCTTGTGCCGGAACACTTGCTGGGCGATCAACGCGCCCGGCCAGCCGCCCGCCAGCTCTACGGCATGCAGGATGTTCTCCGGGGTGCGCCAGACATCGGCGCGCGCCTTGCGCTTATCGGCCCAATACATGAAGAACGCCAGCACACTGACGATCCCGTAAGCGGCCAGCGGCACCAGCGAAATCCCGCGCAGCCACATCGACAACGAGCCGAACAGCGGCAGCGCGCAGACGATCAGCAGAACCAGCAGTTTCAATTTCAGGTGCTGAATGTTGCCGCCCGAAGGTCGCCCTTCGGGCCGGCGTGCGCGGGAATCACTCATGGTTTGGCCGCCGCCCAGTCGATCCAGCCAAACTGCCACGTCGCCAGAATCACCAGACCAAACACGATCCGATACCAGGCGAACGCCGCGTAGCTGTGGCTGGCGATGAACTTGAGCAAGCCGCGCACGGCGATCATGGCGAAGATGAACGCCGTGACAAAACCGATGGCGAACACCGGGAAGTCTGCCGGTACAAACAGATCGCGGTACTTGTAGCCCGAGTAAACCGCCGCACCGACCATGGTCGGCATGGCGAGGAAGAACGAAAACTCGGTGGCGGTCTTGCGCGACAGGCCGAACAGCAACCCGCCAATGATCGTCGAGCCAGAGCGCGAGGTGCCAGGAATCATCGCCAGACACTGGGCGAAGCCGACTTTCAAGGCATCTTTCCAGGTGATCTCGTCGACCGTTTCGGCGTGCACTTCATGCTGACGTTTTTCCGCCCACAACATGATGATGCCGCCCACCACCAGTGCTGTCGCAACGGTAATCGGGTTGAACAGGTATTCGTGGATCAGGTCGGCAAAGATCACGCCCAGCACCACCGCGGGCAGAAACGCGATCAGCAGGTTGGCGGTAAAACGCCGTGCGCTAGGCTGCGTCGGCAAACCGATGACCACATCGAAGATCTTGCGTCGAAACTCCCAGACCACCGCGAGAATCGCGCCGAGCTGGATGATGATATTGAACGCCATGGCTCGTTCGCCGCCGAATTCGAGCAAGTCGGCAACAATGATCTGGTGTCCGGTACTGGAAATGGGCAAAAACTCCGTCAGCCCTTCTACAACTCCTAGTATCAGTGCCTGCAAGGCCGTCCAAAGATCCATCAATCCCCCAAAGAGCGATGCGCGCCGGCATGCCCCGATAGTATTTTTTTACGTTCACTGCGATCAGCGTAGCTGGTTGTGGCTGTACCGATTCCGCGCGCACAGGATCCACACGAAACGGTCAAAATTCCGTGAAATATCAATTTGGATTCAGGTTTTCACGCGCGGGGCCGAAATCCTAACAGACAAGCCTTAATAGCGCTGCCGCGTTATACGACTTGGGTCGCGTATGCCCGCTCACGAAATCGTGGTTGGATGCTGGCGGTCGTTTATTACAAGAAAAAGAATCCGGAGTGACAGCGTTATGAACAGCTTGCGCAGTGTGTCGATCAGCCGACGCTTGTGGCTCATCTTGATTGTGGCGGTGGTCATGTTGCTGACCTTGGGCGTGTTGATGCTCAAGCAGATCCACGACGACCTGTATCACGCCAAGGCTCAGAAAACCCAGCACGTGGTACAGACGGCCAGCGGCCTGCTGACCTATTACCACGACCTCGAAACCGCCGGCACTTTGAGCAAAGACGCGGCGCAGAAGCAGGCGCTGACGGCGATTCGCGGCCTGCGCTACGACCAGAGCGATTATTTCTGGATCAACGACCTCACGCCCGTGATGGTCATGCACCCGACCAATCCGAAACTCGAAGGCCAGAACCTCTCGGCGATCCGCGATCCGGACGGCTTTGCGGTGTTCAACGAAATGGTTGCCATCGCCAAGGCCAAAGGTGCCGGCATGGTCGACTACCGTTGGCCGAAACCCGGCGCCAGTGAGCCGGTGGCCAAGACTTCCTACGTCAAACTGTTCGAACCTTGGGGCTGGGTGCTTGGCTCCGGGGTTTATGTCGATGATGTGCAGGCGGAATTCCAGGGCCAAATGATCAAGGCTTCGGTCATCGGCTTGGCGATTGCGCTGATCATGGCGCTGCTGGTGATCCTGATCGCACGCAGCATTGTGCGTCCGCTGCAAGAAACCGTGAACGCCATGGCCAACATTGCCAGTGGTGAAAGCGACCTGACCCGCAGTCTCGATACCCATGGCAAGGATGAAGTCACCGAGCTTGCGCATCACTTCAACGCCTTCACCGCCAAACTGCGACGGGTGATCGGCGATTTGCAGGTGTCGGCCAGCGCCTTGGGTCAATCGTCCAGTGAACTGGGCAACGACGCCTCGCAGGCCCAGCAACGCAGCCAGCAGCAATCGCAGCAGATGGAACTGGTGGCCACGGCGATCAACGAAGTGACCTATGGCGTGCAAGATGTGGCGAAGAACGCCGAGCATGCCGCCGCCGAAATGCGTGACGCCGAAGCGCAGGCGCAACAGGGCCAGATCAACATCGACGGCAGCTTGCAGCAGATCGACAAGCTGTCCGGCACCATCGATCAAGCGGTTGAAGTGATTCGCACCCTGGCGGCCGAAAGCACCCAGATCGGTAGCGTGCTGGAAGTGATCCGCTCGATTGCCGAACAGACCAACCTGCTCGCACTCAACGCCGCGATTGAAGCCGCCCGTGCCGGTGAACAAGGTCGGGGGTTTGCCGTAGTCGCGGATGAAGTGCGCTTGTTGGCGCAGCGCACGCAGAAGTCGACAGCGGAAATCCAGTCGATGATCGAGCGCCTGCAGAACCATTCCGAGGCGGCCGTGAAGGTGATCGGTGACAGCAGCAAGGCGTCGCAATTGACCATTGAACAAGCCGGGCTGGCCGGTGCCAGTCTGAATGCCATCGGCCAGGCGCTGCGCAATCTCAATGGCCTGAATGCGTCGATTGCCAGCGCTACGTTGCAGCAGGCGCATGTGGTCGAGGACATCAATCAGAACGTGACGCAGGCTGCTGGCCTCTCGCACAGCACGGCGATCGCGGCCGAGCAGTCGAGTGCCGCCAGCCTGCGCCTCGGCCAGTTGAGCGAACAACTCAACGCCCTCCTGCGCCAGTTCCGCGTCTGACCCGTGTAACTCTGGTGAGCCCACCCCTCACCCCAGCCCTCTCCCCGAGGAGAGGGGGCCGACCGAGGTGTCTCAAGCTATACGTCGACCTGAAAAATCGAGTCGATTATGGATTCAACGCAGAAAGACCAGGTCGGCGTATCTCGAACATCCAACTTGGTCAGTCCCCTCTCCCTCCGGGAGAGGGTTAGGGTGAGGGGTTTGGCCCAATGCAGTACAATCCGCCCCCTCCTCAATTTCCCCCAAGGAACCCCCATGTCCGGGCTTGAACTGTTTGCCGCCGCCCTTGGCGTGATCGCCGTGTGGCTGACGGTCAAACAGAATCCGTGGTGCTGGCCGATCGGGCTGATCATGGTGCTGCTCTACAGCTGGATCTTCTTCGAAGTGAAGCTGTACTCGGACATGTTGCTGCAAGTGATTTACGCCGCATTGCAAGTCTATGGCTGGTGGCAATGGACTCGCGCCGGGACGATGCATGACGGCCGCGAGGTCACCCGCCTCGATCAACGCTCTATCCTGATCGGCCTCGGTGCTGGCGCGGTCGGCAGCCTGCTGCTCGGCGCGGCCATGGCCCACTGGACCGACGCCGCGCAACCGTGGCTCGATGCCGCGCTCACCGGTTTCAGCCTGGTTGCGCAACTGTGGATGGCGCAGAAACGCCTGCAATGCTGGGCGTTGTGGTTTGTGCTCGATGTGATCTTTGTCGGCTTGTTCATCTATAAAGGGCTGTACCTGACCGCTGCGCTGTACGGTCTGTTCACTCTGCTGGCCATTCAAGGCTTTCGCGAATGGCGCGCTGACCCGGCGTTGCGCACATGAAGGTCGTGGTGCTGACCGGGCCTGAATCCACCGGCAAGAGCTGGCTGGCGGCGGGCCTGCAACAACGCTTTGGCGGTGTGCGCGTGGATGAATACGTGCGCCGCTTTATCGAACTCAATCCCCGTGACACCTGCCTGGCCGACATCCCTGCCATCGCTCGGGGCCAGTTGCAACGGGAAGATGAAGCGCGGGCGCAACAGCCGTCGTTGCTGATTCTCGACACTCACTTATTGAGCAACATGCTGTGGAGCCAGACGCTGTTCGGTGACTGCCCGGACTGGTTGGCATCCGAGTTGCTGACCCGGCATTACGACCTGCACCTTCTCTTGTCCCCGGAACAGGTCGACTGGACCGATGACGGTCAGCGCTGCCAACCGGATCTGGACGAGCGTCTGGCGTTTTACCAGTCCACGCAAAACTGGCTGGAAACCCACCATCAGCGCTTTCTGATCATTCAGGGCAATTGGGCCGAACGCCAACGACAGGCTTTTGCCGCCGTCGAGCAACTGCTGGCGGAGTGACCCGGCCAACGGGTCAGTTTCCCCAATGATCCCCCCTGTTTTGGGGGCAAAGTGTCCGATCCTGAAACACTCCGTGAGGTGCAAAGTGCCCGTCTCAGCACTGTTCACTGTTTTGTCATCGCCGTTGTTTCACGGTTGAAACACATCGTCGCAAACCCTCGTTCCAGAGCTTTGTTCAGCCAATAGACAGGTCGGCGCGCGCACGCGTGTATCAATCCTGAAACAGTGTGTGTATCAGCTGCGCGGCTGATTTTTGCAAGCATCTGAAACCAAACGACATTTAAAAAGCGGCACAGCTTTCGCTCTCTCCTTCACAACGCTGACTCGGGCCAGCCCACTGAAGAAGGAATTGCAGCCGTGGGGAATATCCAAAAAGGTTTGACCTGCCTTCTGCTGATCGGATCAGCAGCCAGCACATTGCTCAGTTTCAATGTCCACGCAGAAGGCAATGGCGTCATCGTCCTCAACCGCGATGTCCAGCCGATCCCGATTGGTCGCAATGGCGGCAAAGACCCCTACCCGACCACCGTCAATGCCAATCCGTCCGCACGCATCAACTCCACCATGAACAGCACCGAATTGAGCGACGGCGACTTCGCCGGTGTCGCCAGCGGCAGCGCGTTCCGCACCGTCAACAATGTCCAGGCCGGCAGCAATCTGCCAGGCCTCAATACCGTCACCAATCCCAATGGCATGCCCGGCATGAGCGCAGGACACGGCGGCGGTTCCGGTGGCGCGATTTCCGGCACGATCAACCGCGCCATGAGTTCCGGCCTTGCGCCATTGACCCGCATGGCCGGAGGCCAATGAGATGAATCGTTCACTCCTTCTGCTTGCCCTGCTCGGTTGCACCACTGCCATGGCTGCTGAACCTGGTTCAGTGAACAAGGCCAACATTCAAGATTCCGGGGTTCAGTACCGCGGCAATTTCAACGTCAACCAGGCGGCTGGCGATCAAATGCAACAGGCCAACGTCAAGGCTGTGGCGATCGGCACCGAATCCCACGCCACTACCAGCGTCATGCAGAAAATCGATACACCTGCCTCGCGCTCGATGGACGCCAGCGCAACCATCGGCGGCACCTCTTTCAGCAATGGCAACGGGATCCTGGGCGTGAACCAGGGTGCCGGGGCCAACAACCAGATGGCCAATGTGACGCGCGTCAGCATCAGTGCTGCCCCGCAGAGCGTTGACGACAGTGCCCTTTCGCAACAGAACGTGGCGCTTTTACCGAGCTCAGGAGCAACTGGTACCTCACCCGGCAGTCGCCAGGTCACGACAAGTGATCAGGCCTTCACCGGCAGCCGCGGGGTAATCCAGGTGAACCAGAGTGCCGGGGTGGGGAACCGAATGGCTAACACCCTGAGCATCCGGGTCGCTGACTGACCCAAACAACAAAAGCAGTGCAATTAGAAAGTACCAACACTTAACCAACTAATAAGCACGATGGAGAAACACCATGAAACCTACAATGGCTCTCAAACCACTGGTTTTCGCACTTGCAGCAGTGATGGCAATCGCAGCACAGGCAGGCGGTCGTGATGACGATCATGGTAATGGTCACGGTAATGGTCACGGTAACGGCCATGGTAATAACCAGCCTAAAGGCCCAACCCTGGAACAACTGCTGCAAATCACCGCAGGCGCTGGTGCCGCTGTGCTTGACGTGCAAGACAGCGACGGCAACGTGGTGAAAAACCAGGGCACTCTGAACAACGCTAATGCCAGTGATTCGCTCAACGGTTCCAACGGCAACATGGGCGCCAACGTTGCAGCCGGCGACGGCAACCAGCAGGACAACGCTGCTGCGCTGGCCACAGCTGACGAAAGCTTCATCTTCGGTAACGCTGTTGCTGCTTCGAGTGCAACTCAAGTCAACAACAACAACTATGTGAAAAACTCGTCCACCTTCAACAACGCTACGCTCAACAACGCAGGCAACAATGGTTCCGGCAACATCGGCATCAACGTCACTGCCGGCAACTTCAACCAGCAGAAAAACAACCTGGCGATCGCCGTATCCGGTGGCCGCGTAGCTCAGGCTGCTGCTTCTGCCAACCAGTCTTCCACTGGCCTGGTTGTAGAAAACAAAGGCGTGCAGGCCTACAAAACCGACACCCTCACCGGCACTTATGCCGCTGCTGGCGTGTTCAAAGCCAAAGGCACTGCAACCATCGAAGATGATGACCACCACGGCGGTTATGGCAATCGTGGCGGCGGCCACGGCGGCAACGATGACCAGAAAGCCAAGTTCGAAGCCGTGGGTACCTTTGGCCTCGCTGGCGTAACCACTCAGCAAGTGATGACCAAAGACGGCTGGAAAGCCCCTGTGGTCAACAATGCCAACATGACCAACTCGATGAACAACTTCTCCGGCAACGGCGGAGCCAACGTCTCGGCGGGTGTGGGCAACCAACAAAGCAACTCGCTGTCCATCGCTGCTGGCTGCAGAGCCTGCCTGTAATCGCGATCGAACGAAAGCCCCGGAAACGGGGCTTTTCCTCAGTCCGCAAAGGCGTATCGATCATGCGTAAGACTGCCCTCCTCGCTCTGCTTTTCGTCTGTGGCCTGACTCAGGCCGGTCAGATGCCCGTGGCTGCCCTGCCGGGTGGCACGCTCGTCTACAAAAACGTGCAGAGCATCCGTGAGCGCAAGTTTGCCGACATCGTCGAACAGAAAACCGATTTCAGCTGCGGCGCTGCTGCACTGGCAACGGTATTACGCCAGGCCTATTGGCTCGACGTCGATGAGGAGCACATCATCAAAGGCATGCTGGTCAACGCTGACCAGGACCTTGTTCGTACTCAAGGTTTTTCCATGCTCGACATGAAACGCTACATAGAAAGCATCGGCATGCGCGCCAGGGGTTACAAGATTCCACCGGAAAAGCTCGAAGCGGTAACGATCCCGGTGGTGGTACTGATGGAAATTCGCGGCTACAAGCATTTCGTCGTGTTGCAGCGTTCGGACAAGGACTGGGTTTACATCGGAGACCCGGTGCTCGGCCATAAACGCTACAAACATGATGACTTTGTCAAAGGTTGGAACGGCATTGTCTTCGCCATCGTCGGTCCCGGATATGACAAGGCCAACGCCTTGCGCAGCCCTCCGGTGCCCTTGACGGCCAAGAACAAGCTGGATGGTTTCAACCCGGTCAAAGATGCTGAATTGATGGATTTCGGGTTCATTCAGAGCGACTTCTTTTAATCGCCGATTATAGAAAATGGGACTGGATGTCCCGGGAGCAGCAGATGAAAACCTCATACTGGCTGGCCGCCGCCTGCCTGGCAGCGAGTGCGTCAGGCTATGCCAATGCAGGATTCAAACCCATAGAAATCAAGGACCAGGAGCTCGCCGAGCTGCGTGGTCGTTATGTCATGCCGGGGCGGATTATCAGCTTCGGCATTGTCATGAGCAGTACCTGGCGCAACGCCAGCGGAGACCTGATCGGAGCGTCTGCCTCGATGCAGGTGCAACAGGCCACAATCAAACCAGAATTCTACGTTTCGACCATCAAGGAGATGGGCAACGGCAGTACGCCGGAACTGGGCACAGGATCGATTATCGGCGGTGCCGGTCTTAACTCATCGTCGGGCGTGACGCAGAGCGTACGCGCGGCGGGTGATGGCAACACGGCGAACAACAACGTCGCCATCAACGTCAAGGAAGCCAATCAGGCGCCAGCACTCGCACCCGCACAGGGCCAAGCCCTGCTGGCCGGCCAGACCATTTCCGGCAGTAATGCCGCCGGCAATGTCGCGGTGTCGGCAACCGGTACGGGTGGCGTGCAAATGGCGATTCAAGCCAGTGGCAATCAAGGTTCGGCGCTGCAACAGGTCGCCTCCAGCGGCTTACTGCAGAACACCCGCCTGCTCGGCAGTGCCAACGTGGTCAATAACCTGACTCAACTTAATGTCGTACTCAATAATAACGGCAGAAGCGCCGGCGCACTGGATTGCAACCTGACTCAACTCGGGGCCCTACGCAGTATTGGATATTGAACTACGCTGAGTCTCGATCATTGGGCTTAAAGGGACGGCTTATTCATGTATCGATCAGTATCACTGCGTGCCGCAGTGTGTTTGAGCACTCTTCTTCCTGCGGCGATGCTGCAAGCAGCACCGGATGCAGATGTACAGGCCCTGAAACAGGAACTTCTGGAGCTGAAACAACGATACGAAGTACAACAAAAGGCCCTGGCGGTTCTCGAACAACGAGTCCGCCAGGTTGAAGAACAACCCGCCGCCCCACAACCAAAACGGCTGGCAAAATCGCCGTCGGACATGAAAGGCAACCGCGTCGCCACCGGCACCGGTGCGGCAGCAGCATCAGGAGGCGCCGCCGGGGGCAGTGGCGCTTCTTACGGGCAATCACTGGCGGACGACTCACAACCGGCGCAGAGCGTTTCCAACCTGTACGACGAAGCCAGCGGCTTCTTCGGCGGCGGCAAGTTCAGTGTCGAAACCGGCATCACCTACTCGCGCTATGACACCCGTCAGCTGATTCTCAACGGGTTCCTCGCACTCGATTCGATCTTTCTTGGCAACATCAACCTTGACCGGATCAAGGCTGACACCTGGACCCTCGACCTTACCGGCCGCTACAACTTCGACAACCGCTGGCAGTTCGACCTGAACGTGCCCGTGGTCTATCGCGAATCGACTTATCAGTCGGGCGGCGGCAATGAGGGCGCGGCCGGTGTCACTACAGAAGAAACCGTCACCAAGGATCCCACCATTGGCGACGTCAACTTCGGCATCGCTTACAAGTTTCTCGACGAGTCGGTCAATACACCGGACGCGGTGGTCACACTGCGGGTCAAGGCGCCAACCGGCAAGGATCCGTTCGGGATCAAACTGCGCCAGACCGATGCCAACTCCAATCTGTTTGTGCCTGACACCCTGCCCACCGGCAACGGCGTCTGGTCGATCACGCCGGGCATCTCGCTGGTCAAGACGTTCGACCCGGCGGTGCTGTTCGGCAGCTTGTCCTACACCCACAACCTGGAGGAGTCGTTTGACGACATCAGCTCGACGGTCAACCAGAAAAACCCGGGCAAGGTAAAGATCGGCGACAGCTTCCAGATCGGCGCCGGTATTGCGTTTGCACTGAACGAGAAGATGAGTATGTCGTTCTCGGTGTCTGACCTGGTGCAGCGCAAGAGCAAGCTGAAACAGGATGGCGGGGATTGGGAATCGGTGGTGTCCAGCGACGCCAACGCCGGTTACTTCAACGTCGGCATGACCATTGCGGCCACCGATAACCTGACCATTGTGCCCAACCTGTCCATCGGCATGACGGATGATGCCCCGGACTTTTCCTTCAGCCTGAAATTCCCGTATTACTTCTAGGCAAAAGCCAAAGATCGCAGCCTGCGGCAGCTCCTACATCGGATTTGTGTAATCCCTGTAGGAGCTGCCGAAGGCTGCGATCTTTGGCTCTTCAGCCAGCTAGCGGATCTGATGTTTGTGCAGCAAACGGTAGAACGTCGGCCGCGACACCCCCAGGACTTTGGCCGCCACACTGAGATTATCGCTGTGCCGGTTCAACACATCGCACAGTGCCTGGCGCTCGGCGCGGGTCTTGTAGTCTTCCAGCGTGCCCATGGGTGTCGCGATCGAGTGCTGGCTGATCAGCCCCAGGTCTCGGGCCTCGATCTGCCGCCCTTCGGCCAACACCAGCCCGCGCCGCACACGGTTGGCCAGCTCACGGACGTTGCCCGGCCAGTCATGTTTGCCCATGGCAATCAGCGCGTCTTCGCTGAAGCTGCGCGGGCGTCGACCGGTTTCGTGGCTGTAGAAATGGGAAAAATGGTTGGCCAGCATTGAGAGGTCGCCGTGGCGTTCGCGCAAAGGCGCAGTGACCACTTGCAGCACGTTGAGCCGGTAATACAAATCTTCGCGAAATCGCTTCTTCTCAATGGCCGCTTCCAGGTCGACGTGAGTCGCCGCCAGAACCCGCACATCCACCGGAATCGGCTGGCTGCCGCCGACACGTTCAATGTGCCGTTCCTGCAGGAAACGCAGCAGATTGGCTTGTAGCTCCAGCGGCAGATCGCCGATTTCATCGAGAAACAGCGTGCCGCCATTGGCCGCTTCGATGCGCCCGATCTTGCGTTGATGCGCGCCGGTGAAGGCGCCTTTCTCGTGGCCGAACAGCTCGGATTGAATCAAATGCTCAGGAATCGCCCCACAATTGATTGCCACAAACGGCTTGCTGTGACGCTGGGACTGGCGGTGCAGCGTGCGCGCGACCAGTTCTTTGCCGGTACCGCTTTCGCCGCGGATCAACACAGGCGATTCGGTGGGTGCCAGTTTGCTGAGTAGTTTGCGCAGTTCACGGATCGGTTTGCTGTCGCCGAGCAGTTCATGTTCGGGCTGATCGACGTGGATCGTGCCTTGCCCGCGCAAACGCGCCATGCCGAACGCGCGCCCGAGCGTCACCTGCACGCGCGAGACGTCGAACGGCAAGGTATGAAAATCGAAAAACCATTCACAAACGAAGTCACCGACGTTCTGTAAGCGCAGCACTTCCTGATTGAGCACGGCGATCCATTCGGTGCCACTGCGGCTGATCAGTTCTTTGACGGCTTCTGGACGTTCGAGGTGAAACGGCTGCAAACGCAACAAGCCGACGTCACAACTTCGATCGGCAGCGTTTTCCAGGGTACAGCTATCAACATCCCAACCTACGGCGCGTAATCCGGGCAATAAGCGGTGGCAGTCGTCGCACGGATCGACCACCAGTAAACGTCGTAACGCAGGCGCTTCGCTCATGACTGTTCCTTGGCGCCAAATTATTAGAAATGATTGTAAAAACAGTCATTTGGCAGACCCGACTGTAACATTAGCAAGATTTTGACAGGGCCTTGTATCGATTGCTTATAGGTGTACAAGCAAACACGTTATAAGAAGCAAAGTTGTTAGTGAGCTATCGACTATTCCCCGGGTTCAACCTTTCAGCCAGCTTTCAAAAGTTGCCGGAATAATGCGCACATGAAAGAAAGTTGAAATTTCTTTGCTGGCGAGTGTGACCTGCTCCCCGGTTGCGTGCATCAGTACAAGTACCAGCCGAACGGTAAGCCCAACCGACGGCACATCACTTGATTGGGCACCATAGAGAGAACAACCCATGACCGCCCCGCTCCGTATCAACGAAGCTCTTTTGATTGCCAACCACGCGTTCAAACCTTTCCAGTGCGTGGCCTGGGCGCCACAAGACGGCAATGGCGAACTGAGCCTTACCGTCATTGACCGAACCAATTCGCACATCCGTCGCAAACAGATCCCAAGCAGCGCCTACTCCGATCCAGCGCAACTCGAGCAACTGCTGCAGCAGGCTCGCGCTGAACTCAGCGAAGAAGGTTACAGCCTGCAATCGTGGTCGATGCCGCACTAACAGCCGGGCGATGCGGATGACTTTCAGGTCATCCGCCCTCTTCGCTTAGTTGTAATCTTTTAAACACCCGATACTTTTGTACAACTCTTTGCAAGGTGCTCAGGCTTAACTGCTTGGCCGGCTTGCTATTGGTTCAAAAAGACACTGTTCTGGCACAGTGCGACCCTCCACCTGTTAGTTCTTACAGTTGTACTTCTCCCGGTTCAGGGATTGAATGTTCCGCTCATGCAGTTACCCACCCGGTTTCCGGTAAAGGTCAACTCGCAAGGAGATGCGTGCATGTCCACTCTGAACACTTTTGCGCTGCCGGCGTTATCGACGTCTGCCGGTCAACTCGATAAAACATTTGCCAGCACCGGCATCGCCCAAGTGTATTTCGCTGACAGCCTGTCCAGCCTGACCGAGGATATCGCCCTCGATGCGCAGGGGCGGATCCTCGTCGCGGCGAAAGTCGGCGTTGCTGCCGGCAATCGATTCGGACTGGCACGAATGCTCGCCGATGGCTCGGCCGATCTGGCCTTTGGCGATAAAGGCAGCGTGATCGATACCTTTGCCCCAGGCTTCGAAGCCACGGCCGGTAAAGTCCAGGCACTGCCCGACGGGCGCATCCTGCTCGCCGGCCTGCATTATGAAAACGCTCATCGCACCCTGCCCGCACTGGCCCTGTTCGACGCTCAGGGCAAACCGGATTTGCGCTTTGGCGACAATGGTCGTCAGGTGGTGCGCTTGCCCGGCGATCTGTCCATGGGCAGCCGTGATGCCTGGCTGCCGCCGGGCGTACCGGGCGCCGAAGCCTGCGATTTCGTCGTCCAGGAAGACGGCCATATTCTGTTGATCGCCAATCACCACTTCGAACTCGCCGACCATGCCGGCATGCTGATTCGCCTCAAGCCCGACGGCAGCCTCGATGAAACCTTCAATGGCCGCGGTTTTGTGATGATTCGCCACTTGCTGCTCAACACCTGGCTGAGCAGTCTGCTGGTGCAAAAGGATGGGCGGATTGTGGTGGCAGGCTCCATCGACTTCCCGCAGGAGGGTTTATTGGCGCGCTACCTGCCCAATGGTCGCCTCGACGAACGCTTCGCCGTGGATGGTTTCATGGCGTTCAAGGCGCACGGCAAAAGCGCTCTGGTCAGTCAGGTCCTTGAGTCCGCCGACGCGCTGCACTGTTTCGGCAGCAGCCGCGATCCGATTCGTTGTATGGCGTACAGCCTGCACACCAATGGCCGCCCGAACCTGCACAACCATGCCGGCCAACCCCAACTGCTGGAAATCGGCCCCAGCGGCTGCCAATGGAGCGCCGCGCAACGTATGGCGGACGGCCGCATCATCGCGGTCGGTGCAACCATTGGTGGAATCGAAGCGGACTTTATCGTCGCCCGCTACTCGAGTGATGGCGGCCTGGATCACAGCTTTGCCGACGGTAAAGGCTGGCTGCGCACGCGCTTGGGCCGCAGCCTGGACACAGCCAATTCGCTGGCCGTGCAAGCGGATGACGCCATTCTCGTGGGCGGTTATTCACTGGATGGCAATTACCGGGCGATGGTGGCGCGGTATCTGAATCAATAGGCAGGCGGGACTGACCGTTCGTCGAAAACAGGTCTGTACCTGTAATTTCTGACAGTAGACGTCAACCTTGATCGGGCATCAGATAGCAGGGCGCAGAAAGCGGCGCGCCCATTCAGAAAAAGGAATTTTGATATGAACGATCTAGTGACACCGTCCAAACATCGGACATCGGTTGAGCTTTTCGGTGGAAGCGCTGAGCTTGCAGCTCCCCGGCTCATTTCAATCACCAATGGTGACAACCAGGTTATTCCACCTGACGGTACAACCACGAACGGTGATCTGTCTTTCGTCGGTTCGGCGGAGCCGAATCAATTAGCCGAGATACTGGACCATGGTATTCCTGCACACCCTCCCGTGAATGTTGACGCAACTGGTCATTTCAGCGCCCTGCTGCTCAATCAGCAACGAGGCCATCACGTATACAGTGTGAAAACAGCTGATGGTCAAGAGTCAGCGACGTGGACTGTCAATGTAGATGTGAGCGAAACGCTCTCAATCGACTCGGTATACGAACCTGACGGCAGGCCCGTCGGAAGAGGTGAAACCACTTTCCATAATGTGCTGCATTTTATTGGCACGGCCACGCCAGGCAAAGTAGTGGAGCTGGTGAATAACGGCACGGTGCTAAAACTCTTGAATGTCGCTGACAACGGGCATTGGAGCGCCATTCTCGAGAACCTCATGACAGGCACCCAGAATTTCATCGCGCGGGAGACAAATGGGCAGCAATCATCCCCTTGGCAGGTCCATATAAAAGAACTGGCACCGATCAGCATTCAATTCGTCTTGGGCAATGAACACTTTCAATTGATCGGGAATGGCGATTCCACGACTGATAGAAAGGTGACATTGGTTGGTACAGCAAATCCCGGTGAAACCGGGTGGATTGTCGACTATGAGCGTGATCTCGTGCCTTTTGCGGCAAATGATTGCGGTGTCTATTTCGCAACGGTCGAAGGTCTGGAAGACCGCCACCACACCTTCAGGCTCCGATCCGATCGCGGTCGGGTCTCAACGCCTTGGGTAATCCAGGTGGTTTCGTCGAAATTGCCAAAAAATTAGGTTCCTTACATAAGCAAAACAAATCCGCCGAGTCATGACTCGGCGGATTTTTTTCGTTCCGGCAGCGTTAGAGTAAAGGCATTCACCGTTCGTCCGGAATGCGCCTGTACCTGTAATTTCTGACAGTAGACACCAATCTTGATCGGGCATCAGATAGCAGGGCGCGCATGAATCATGCGCCGTCATCTGATAAGGGAGTTTTGAAATGAGCGAGCAAGAGGCACTGCAAAAACAAAATCCATCTGCCAAGACTTCAGACTATAACGCGAGAACCCTTCCCCGAATTCTTACAGTTACCGATCAGTACGGTGACCCCGTCCAGAACCCCGGGTTCACTAAAAGCAATCAACTTTATTTCGAGGGGAAGGCCCCGCGTAGTGAACTTGTGGAACTACTGGATAAGGGTATTCCCGTCTATCATCCCGTTTACGTTACAGAACATGGTGACTTCAATTTTTATCTGACCGATCAACGATCGGGTGATCATGAATACAGTGTAAAAGACAGTAATGGTTACGAGTCAGCGCCATGGGTGATCACTCTGGATATAACTGACGCGGTATCTATCGACTGGATAACAGGTCCTGACGGTCAGATGATCGAGGACAACGGTAGCACTCTGTTTAGCGAGCTGGATTTTGTTGGCCAAGGCGAAGCGGGTCAGAAGATCGAGCTGCTGGACAACGGCGTGGTCGTACAAACGTTTGCTGTAAATGAAATGAAACGCTGGTTTGGCAATGTAAAGGAACTGTCGACAGGTAGCCACGAATTCATGGCTCGAGGGCAAAAGGGTCAGGAATCAGCTGTCTGGCGCGTCCTGATCAAAAAACCGGCACCGCTCAGTATTCGCTTTGTACTGGGCCAGGAAAATTATCAGCTAATAGAAAATAACGGTGCAACGACGGATCAGGTACTGACCATAGTTGGCACGGCGAACCCCAATGAAAAGGGCTGGGTCGTCACAAGTGCGAACGCTGCCGAACCCTTCGCAGCAAATGAAAGCGGTGTCTACTTCACAACTTTTCGGAACTTGGCAGCAGGGCGTCATAGCTTCAGTCTAAGATCCGATTTGGGGCGTGTCTCAGCGCCATGGGTGGTCATAGTGATTTACTCGAAATTGCCGTAACTCATTTCCCGCACGATCAAACAACGCCCCGCCGAGACATGCGTCGCAGGGGCGTTGTGTGTTCAGTGCCAGAAAGCCTGGCTACTACAAATTTGCGTCAAACCCAGTTACACCTTGAACTTGCATCGCACATCCGGCAACTTGCGCGCTTCAATAAAACAAGGAGCAACCGATGTCCGGTTCAATGGCCCAGGCGTTCGCGCACAATTTTCTCGGGCAATCGCCACGTTGGTACAAGGCGACCATCGTCGGTTTTCTGATCCTCAATGCGCTGGTGCTGTTCACGGTTGGCCCGGTCGCGGCCGGCTGGTTGCTGGTGATCGAATTCATCTTCACTCTGGCCATGGCGCTCAAGTGCTATCCGCTGATGCCCGGTGGCTTGCTGTTGATCGAAGCGTTGCTGCTGAAGATGACCACGCCGCAGGCGCTGTACGATGAACTGGTGCACAACTTTCCGGTGATCCTGCTGCTGATGTTCATGGTGGCCGGCATCTACTTCATGAAGGATCTGCTGCTGTTTCTGTTCTCGCGCCTGCTGCTGGGCGTACGTTCAAAAGCGGCGCTGGCGTTGATGTTCTGTTTTCTCTCGGCATTTCTCTCGGCGTTTCTTGATGCCCTGACGGTGACAGCGGTGATCATCAGCGCGGCGGTCGGCTTTTATTCTGTCTATCACCGCGTCGCGTCCGGTAATGATCCGCGCCAGGACAGTGAATTCGCTGACGACCAGAACCTGCCGACACTGCATCACGAAGATCTGGAGCAGTTCCGCGCATTCTTGCGCAGCCTGTTGATGCACGGTGCGGTCGGTACGGCGCTGGGCGGTGTCTGCACATTGGTGGGCGAGCCGCAGAACCTGTTGATCGGCCACGAAATGGGTTGGCACTTCGGCGAGTTCTTCACCAAGGTTGCGCCGGTTTCGCTGCCGGTGCTGGCGGCGGGTCTGGTCACCTGCGTGTTGCTGGAAAAGCTGCGTTGGTTCGGTTACGGCACACTGCTGCCGGACAATGTTCGCGCCGTGCTGGCCAACTATGCCGCCGAAGACAACGCCGAACGCACGGCGCGCCAACGCGCGGCACTGCTGGTGCAAGGCGCTGCGGCCCTGATCCTGATCGGTTGCCTGGCCTTGCACATCGCTGAAGTCGGTTTGATCGGCTTGATGGTGATTGTGCTGATCACCGCGTTTACCGGTATCACTGACGAGCATCGTCTGGGCAGCGCGTTCAAGGACGCCATGCCGTTCACCGCGTTGCTGGTGGTGTTTTTTGCGGTGGTCGCGGTGATTCACGATCAACAGCTGTTTGCACCGCTGATCCAGTGGGTGCTGGCCCTGCCGGTCGAACAACAACCGGGCATGCTGTTTATTGCCAACGGTTTGCTGTCGGCAATCAGTGACAACGTGTTTGTCGCGACGATTTACATCACCGAAGTGAAGCAGGCGTTCCTCGCCGGGCACATGAGTCGTGAGCATTTCGAGACGTTGGCGATCGCGATCAACACCGGCACCAACCTGCCAAGTGTGGCGACGCCGAATGGTCAGGCTGCGTTTCTGTTCCTGCTGACCTCGGCGATTGCGCCGCTGGTGCGCCTGTCGTACGGGCGGATGGTGTGGATGGCGTTGCCGTACACCTTCGTGATGGGGCTGCTGGGTTGGTATGCGGTGAGCTACTGGCTCTGACAAACACTGAATAAACCTGTGGGAGCGAGCCTGCTCGCGAAGAGGGAGTGTCAGACAACAGATTCGTTGCATGACACACCGCTTTCGCGAGCAGGCTCGCTCCCACATTTGGTTTTGCGTGCTTTCAGCGAGGCAGGATGTATTTCTCGATCGCTTGGGCTACCGCTCTGACAAACACTGAATAAACCTGTGGGAGCGAGCCTGCTCGCGAAGAGGGAGTATCCGACAACAGATTCGTTGAATGACACACCGCATTCGCGAGCAGGCTCGCTCCCACATTTGGTTATGCGTGCTTTCAGCGAGGCAGGATGTATTTCTCGATCGCTTGGGCTACCGCTCTGACAAACACTGAATAAACCTGTGGGAGCGAGCCTGCTCGCGAAGAGGGAGTGTCAGACAACAGATTCGTTGAATGACACACCGCTTTCGCGAGCAGGCTCGCTCCCACATTTGGTTTTGCGTGCTTTCAGCGAGGCAGGATGTATTTCTCGATCGCTTGGGCTACCGCTCTGACAAGCACTGAATAAACCTGTGGGAGCGAGCCTGCTCGCGAAGAGGGAGTGTCAGACAACAGATTCGTTGAATGACACACCGCATTCGCGAGCAGGCTCGCTCCCACATTTGGTTATGCGTGCTTTCAGCGAGGCAGGATGTATTTCTCGATCGCTTGGGCTACCGCTCTGACAAACACTGAATAAACCTGTGGGAGCGAGCCTGCTCGCGAAGAGGGAGTGTCAGACAACAGATTCGTTGAATGACACACCGCATTCGCGAGCAGGCTCGCTCCCACATTTGGTTATGCGTGCTTTCAGCGAGGCAGGATGTATTTCTCGATCGCTTGGGCTACCGCTCTGACAAACACTGAATAAACCTGTGGGAGCGAGCCTGCTCGCGAAGAGGGAGTGTCAGACAACAGATTCGTTGCATGACACACCGCTTTCGCGAGCAGGCTCGCTCCCACATTTGGTTATGCTTGCTTTCAGCGAGGCAGGATGTATTTCTCGATCGCTTGGGCTACCGCTCTGACAAACACTGAATAAACCTGTGGGAGCGAGCCTGCTCGCGAAGAGGGAGTGTCAGACAACAGATTCGTTGCATGACACACCGCATTCGCGAGCAGGCTCGCTCCCACATTTGGTTTTGCGTGCTTTCAGCGAGGCAGGATGTATTCGATCGCTTGGGCTACTGGCTCTGACAAGCACTGAATAAACCTGTGGGAGCGAGCCTGCTCGCGAAGAGGGAGTATCCGACAACAGATTCGTTGAATGACACACCGCATTCGCGAGCAGGCTCGCTCCCACATTTGGTTTTGCGTGCTTTCAGCGAGGCAGGATGTATTTCTCGATCGCTTGGGCTACCGCTCTGACAAACACTGAATAAACCTGTGGGAGCGAGCCTGCTCGCGAAGAGGGAGTGTCAGACAACAGATTCGTTGAATGACACACCGCATTCGCGAGCAGGCTCGCTCCCACATTGGTTTTTGGGTGGAGTCAGTGAGGGAGGATGTATTGCTCGATCGCCTGGGCCACGCCGTCTTCGGTGTTCGGCGCGGTGACCACGTCGGCTTGGCGCTTCACCGCCTCCTCCGCCTGCCCCATGGCAATCGACAGGCCTGCGCAATGAAACATCGCTGGGTCGTTGCCGCCATCACCAATCGCAGCGGTCTGCTCCAGCGGTATGCCCAAGTGCTCGGCCAAAGTCGCCAGAGCGGTGCCCTTGTTGGCCTCTAGCGCCGTCACGTCGAGATAAACCGGTTGCGAACGCGACACCTGCGCCATGCCGTTGACCTTCGGCAACAGTTGCGCTTCCAGTTCGATCAACAGTTCCGTGTTGTTGCTGGTCGCGACAATCTTGTCGATGCGCTGCAGATACGGCTCGAAACTCTCCACCACGACGGGTGGATAACCGAGGCCGTGCTGTTCGCGCGGCACCATCGGCCCGTGCGGATCCTTGAGCAGCCAATCGCCGCCGCTGAACACCCAGATTTCAACGTCCGGTTGATCAGCGAACAGCGCCAGCGCAATCAGTGCAGTGGTAGCCGGCAGGTAATGCGCGACCAGCAAACTGCCATCCGGGTTGACGATAGTGCCGCCATTGAACGCCGCCGTCGGCAAATCAACACCCAGGGCTTCGATTTGTTGCAGCATGGCTTTCGGTGGCCGGCCGGTGGCGAGGCTGAACAACACGCCCGCCTCCCGCAGCGAACGCACCGCGTCGATGGTGCGTTGGCTCAGCGTGTGATCCGGCAGCAACAGTGTGCCGTCCATGTCGCTGAGCAGAAAACGGATGGGTTGTTTCGGCACATCACTCATCCGAGGCCATGCCAGACGCGGCCATCGCGAGTCAGCAGATCTTCGGCAGCTTGCGGGCCGTCCTCACCCGCGGCATAGGCCTGCACGCTCGCGTCCTGTTGCCAGGCATCAAGGAACGGCTGCACAGCGCGCCAGCCGTTCTCGATGTTGTCGGCACGCTGGAACAGCGTCTGATCGCCAGTCAGGCAGTCGTAGATCAAGGTTTCGTACCCCGTCGACGGCTGCATCTCGAAAAAGTCTTTGTAAGCAAAACCCAGCTCGATGTTGGCCATGTTCAACGCTGGCCCCGGCCGTTTGGCCAGCAGGTCGAACCACATGCCTTCGTTCGGCTGGATCTGGATACGCAGGTAAGTCGGCTGCAATTCGTCGACTTCGGTGTCACGGAACTGCGCGTAAGGCGCGGGTTTGAAGCAAATGACGATCTCGGTATCGCGCACACTCATGCGCTTGCCGGTGCGCAGGTAGAACGGCACGCCGACCCAACGCCAGTTGTCGATCATCACCTTCAGCGCCACGTAGGTTTCCGTGGTGCTGTCAGAGGATACGTTGGGCTCCTGGCGGTAGCCGTTCAACGCTTTGCCATCGACTTCGCCGGCGCTGTACTGGCCGCGAACCGAGTTGGCGCGGGCTTCTTCGGTCGTCCATGGACGAATCGCCCCGACCACCTTGGCCTTCTCGCCGCGTACCGCGTCAGCGCCGAACGCCGCGGGCGGTTCCATGGCAACCATGGCGAGCAACTGGAACAGGTGATTGGGCACCATGTCGCGCAATGCACCGGTGTGTTCGTAAAAACTGCCACGGGTTTCGACACCGACGGTTTCCGCGGCGGTGATCTGTACGTGGTCGATGTAATGGTTGTTCCAGAACGCTTCGAACAGGCTGTTGGAGAACCGGCTGACCAGAATGTTCTGCACGGTTTCCTTGCCCAGATAATGGTCGATCCGATAGATCTGCTTCTCGGACATCACCTTGAGCAAACAGGCGTTCAACGCTTCGGCGGTTTGCAGATCGGAGCCGAACGGCTTCTCGATCACCACCCTTCTGAACGCTTCAGGGGTTTCTTCCAACAAACCGGCGCTACCGAGTCGGCGCACCACTTCGCTGAAGAAACGCGGCGCGGTGGCCAGGTAGAACACCGCATTGCCGGTGCCGCTGTCGGCGATTTTCGCCGCCAGGGCTGAATAGGTGCTGTCGTCCAGAAAGTCGCCCTGAACGTAGCTGATACCTTTGGCGAGCTTGGCCCACAAGGCCGGATCAAGCATCTGATCGCCCTTGCCGACTTTCGCGGCCACTTCGGTACGGATGAAGTCTTCGAGCTTTTGCGCGAAGGCCTCATCGGTAATGGCGTTGTGGTCAACGCCGACGATCCGCAGATTTTCGTCAAGCAAGCCGTCGCGACTGAGGTTGTACAGCGCCGGCATCAGCAAGCGCTTGACCAGGTCGCCGTGGGCACCGAACAAAAACAGCGTGGTCGGTGGTGCGGGTTCTGCCTTGGATTTTCTGCGGATCGTATGGGTCATTTCTTCGGTGTCTCCACGTGGCCGCCGAAGCCGAAGCGCTGGGCCGAAAGAATCTTGTCGCCAAAGGTGCCCTGGCCGCGCGAGCGGTAGCGCGAGAACAGCGAGTTCGACAGCACCGGTACCGGCACCGCTTGTTCCATGGCCGCTTCGATGGTCCATTGACCTTCGCCGCTGTCAGCGACGGAACCGGAGAAACCGTCGAGCTTCGGATCGCTGGCCAGCGCATCGGCGGTCAGGTCCAGCAGCCACGAAGACACCACGCTGCCACGACGCCACACTTCAGCAATGTCGGCCACGTTCAGGTCGAAACGCTGATCTTCCGGCAGGCGCTCGCTGGATTTGGTCTTGAGGATGTCGAAGCCTTCGGCAAACGCGGCCATCATGCCGTACTCGATGCCGTTGTGAATCATCTTCACGAAGTGCCCGGCACCGGCAGGACCGGCGTGGATGTAACCGTGCTCGGCACGATGATCTTCAGACTTGCGATCCTTGGTGCGCGGAATGTCACCCATGCCCGGCGCCAGAGCAGCGAACAACGGGTCGAGGCGCTGCACGGTTTCAGCGTCGCCGCCGATCATCATGCAATAGCCGCGCTCCAGGCCCCAAACGCCGCCCGAGGTGCCGACGTCGATGTAGTGGAGGCCTTTTTCGGCCAAAGTCCTGGCCCGGCGAATGTCATCCTTATAGTTGGTGTTGCCGCCGTCGATGATGGTGTCGCCGGCTTCGAGCAAAGTGCTCAGGGTGTTGATGGTGTCTTCGGTGGGTGCGCCGGCCGGCAACATGACCCATACCGCACGCGGTTTGGCCAGGCCGGCAACCAGTGCCGGCAAGTCGGCGACGCCGGTGGAGCCCTCGGCGACCAGGTTATCGATGAAAGCGGTATTGCGGTCGTAAACAACGGTGGTGTGACCGTTGAGCATCAGACGTCGCGCAATATTGCCGCCCATGCGGCCCAGTCCAATAATCCCGAGTTGCATGTGCTGATGCTCCTTACTACAAATAAATGTGTGTCATTGGTTATAGCCCAACGCGACTGATGGAGGTTAGTCCAGAGCGTTGCGATGAAGTTTCCGGGCATTGTGCCCGATCCAGACTGATAACGCCCCGAATCCTGCTGAAGACACACCGACCATGAAAAATAAAAAAGTTCCATTCACAGGCAAAAGAAATCAAAATCGGCGCCGATAGTAGATCTGTACCGCAAGCCGGGACGACCTACAGTTGATGCACGCCATTTGCGAGGTGAGCAATGGGCACAGTACACACAGCAATGCCGCCACAAACCCTGTACGTGACGATTCGTCGCGATGAATTGCGTCAGTTGAAAAACGAACGCGACCAGTTGAAGCAGGAGCTGGCGCAACTGCGCCTGTTGACCCAGGGTGCGCAACCGCAACCTTTGCCGGTCGTTCAGCGTCATCCCCACGCCTGATCCCCCGCCTGATTCGGGAACGGCAGCGGCTGTTCCCGACGCGCTACCCTCTGGCTGCATGCCCCACGGCAAAAGCGCCGCTTAACAAAACTTTCACATTCTCTTCGTAATACTCCGCCCCATTCTGGCCGTACCTGCGCGTACGGCCTCCGTTCGTCGGCTTCATGGATGTTCCGGCGGTGGTTGTAACGAGTGAGCTGGAGCGCCGAATGGCATTGTTCAAAC
The DNA here is from genome assembly GCF_032613195.1 of Pseudomonas sp. P108. Classification (NCBI taxonomy): domain Bacteria; kingdom Pseudomonadati; phylum Pseudomonadota; class Gammaproteobacteria; order Pseudomonadales; family Pseudomonadaceae; genus Pseudomonas; species Pseudomonas sp. P108. The sequence goes on from NZ_CP126691.1 coordinate 3,577,692, forward strand.
GCAGCAAAACGACTGCGACAGGTTTCGATTGGGCCGGTTTTCTCTGGCTGTTTGTATTCTTCTGGTACTTCTCGGGTATCACCCAACTGCTGATCCAGCTGACCGGCACTTCCGGCTTCACCGGGTTCCGTCAGGCGTTCGTCATGAGCGCGATCTGGCTGGCGCCGATGCTGCTGTTCCCCAAACGCACCAAACTGCTCGCCGCCATCATCGGCGTGGTGCTGTGGGCGTGCTCGATGGCCAGCCTGGGCTACTTCTTCATCTATGAGCAGGAATTCTCCCAGAGCGTCATCTTCATCATGTTCGAGTCGAACGTGTCCGAAGCCGGCGAGTACATGACCCAATACTTTGCCTGGTGGATGGTCCCTGCGTTCCTCGCACACACTGCCTTCGCTTACTTCCTGTGGACGCGTCTGCGCCCGGTGTACATGCCCCGTGGCCGTGCATTCGTCGCAGCAATGGCCATTCTGATTGCAGTGATCGGTTATCCGCTGGTCAAGCAAACCCTGCGCATGGGCACCTTCGCCCAAGGCTTCGAGAAATTCGAAACCCGCATTGAGCCGGCGGTGCCATGGCAGATGGTCGTGGCCTATCACCGTTACCAGGAAACCCTCGCCGACATGCAGGGCATGCTGCACAACGTCAGCAAGATTCCGCCGCTGAAAAATCTCAAGGATGCCTCGGCCGATCAGCCGAAGACCCTGGTGCTGGTCATCGGTGAGTCGACCAACCGCCAGCGCATGAGCCTCTACGGTTATCAGCGCAACACCACGCCGGAACTCGACAAGCTCAAGGATCAACTGGCGGTGTTCGACAACGTCGTCACCCCTCGCCCCTACACCATTGAGGCGTTGCAGCAGGTTCTGACCTTTGCCGACGAAGAAAATCCGGATCTGTACCTGTCGACGCCGTCGCTGGTCAGCATGATGAAACAGGCAGGCTACAAAACCTTCTGGATCACCAACCAGCAGACCATGACCAAGCGCAACACCATGCTCACGACCTTCTCCGAGCAGGCCGACGAACAGGTGTACCTGAACAACAACCGCAACCAGAACGCCGCGCAGTACGATGGTGACGTGATCGAGCCGTTCAACAAGGCGTTGACTGACGCGGCACCGCGCAAGCTGATCGTTGTGCATTTGCTCGGCACACACATGAGCTACCAGTACCGCTATCCGCCGACGTTCGACAAATTCCAGGACCGCAACGGCGTGCCACCGGGCGTGCGTGATGATCAGGTGCCAACCTACAACAGCTACGACAACGCCGTGCTGTACAACGACTTCGTGGTGTCGAGCCTGATCAAGGATTACGCCAAATCCGATCCGAACGGCTTCCTGCTGTACCTCTCGGATCACGGTGAAGACGTGTTCGACTCGGTGGGCCACAAGACCCTGGGCCGCAACGAAAACAAACCGACCGCGCCGATGTACACCATTCCGTTCATGGCCTGGGCTTCGCCGAAGTGGAAAGCCAACCACGACTGGAACTTCGCCGGCGACCTCGATCGTCCGTACAGCAGCTCGCACTTGATCCACACCTGGGCTGATCTTGCCGGCTTGAGTTTCGATGAGCTCGACCGCAGCAAAAGCCTGGTCAGTGACAGCTTCAAGGTACGGCCACTGCTGATCGGCGACCCGTATCAGACCGATCAGCGTGCACTGATCGACTTCAGTTTGATGAAGCCGAAGAAACCGACCGCAACCGTCGCTGACGCCGTGGAGCAATAACGTTGCGTTGGATGTGCAGGCATGAGAGCAACTGAATAGCGCTCTGCCTGATCGTTGAAAAGCTCTGTATCGAAAGATGCAGAGCTTTTTTTATGCCTTCGGAAATCCGGATCGTTCGATGAACGATCCATTGTGCAAACGCCTACCGCACGTCGGATTTCAGCCCTTACCTGTCAGATCTGACAGGTGCGTAATTCCACCAATCCGCTTTCAATCACTCCGTCACCTCACCGAACGGAGCACGCCCCCATGTCCAACCCAACACCGGATGCCCTGAAGTCCCTCTACTTCCCCGCCCTGAACCCGCTCGACCCAGCGGAAGACTACGATGGCGGCATCCCCATTCGTGGCGTGGAAAACGGGTTGCAAGGCACAGTGCCTGCCTGGCTCTCCATGAACATCGGCGACCGGGTCGATGTTTTCTGGAACAACGCTACGCAGGCAGTGTGGAGCAAGACCATTCAATACGAGTCCGAACTCAATCGGGATGTGACCTTCACCCTGGCCAAGGATTTTGTGCTCGACGGTAATGCCACCAACGTTTACTACAAGATCACCGGCAAGAACCATCCCGGCGAAGAATCCAGGCCCCGTTTGAAACTGCTGATCAAACTCACCCGCCCCGGCGAATACGACGACATCCCCGGTGATGACGGCCACTCCGACCTCAATTTTTCCCTCGACCGCTACGAAATCGACCAGGATTTTCCGCAAAACGGCGTGGTGACGATGCGCATCGTCCCCTACCGCAACCTGACCCGCTACGACCGCATCCACGCCCGCTGGGGCAGCCAGCAAGTGTTGCATCTGGTCAGCCCGGAACAAGCGGCGGATCCGCTGAAAAACCCCATCGACATCACTTTCGATTACACGCTGATCAAGGCCGCCGGCGATGGCTCAGCGGTGGCCGTGGCGTTTCAGGTGGTCGACCGCTGCGGCAACTACCCCGACGAGCGCGCGCCGTGGTCAGCCCTACAGTCGGTGCTGGTGGACATGAACGGCGACCGACTGGATTCACCACTGGTGCTGATCCAAGGCAAGCCGACCGATCGGGTCGACCTCGACACACTGGGTGACGATGACGTCATCGTTCGCGTGTACACGCCGACTAAAGACTTTGCCGTGAACGATGAAGTCCTCCTGACCTGGACCGGCACCCCCGCCCAAGGCCCGCAAATCATCGTCGGCCCGTTATCGATGCCGGTGGAGTTCGTGCCCTTTCAGCTCGACTTCATCATCCCCAACGAAGCCGTACGTGCCATCGCCAAGGGCAGTGCGTCGGTGGGTTTTGTTCGGCGCCGCGATGGTGAGACCGACCGCCCCTCGAAAAACGCCAGCGTCAGCGTCGTCGGCGACATCAGCCGATTGCTCGCACCTGGCGTCGCCGAGGCACCTGGCGGGACGTTGCCAGTCGATACGCCGTGGGCGACGGTGAGTATTCCGTGGTATGTCGGTCGCAACGGCAGTGATCTGCTGAACCTGATCTGGGAAGCAAAGGCGCCCGGCGGCGACCCTGTTTACTACGAGGACCCGCGCCAAGTCGGCAACGTAGCGGATGGCGAACCCGTCTTGCGCGCCGTTGCCCAGAGCGATATCCAGCGTTTCGATGGCCTGAGCGTCAAGGTCTACTACGTCGTCACCAACAGAGACAACCTGCTGCTGAGCGTGCGCGAATCGCTGCCGTTCATGATGCAGGTGGGCGTGCCAATGCCGACCTTTGATCGCCCGGAAGTCGAAGAAGCAGACGCCAATGACGTGCTGGATCCGGACAAGGTGTCGCCGACCGGCGCAACGCTGGTCGCGCCCTTCCTCGGCACCCAGGACAAGGACCGCGTGACCTACCGCTGGCGCGGCTCGGCCAGCGGCGGCAGCACCAGCGATTATCTGGACATGATTCCGGCCACGGTGGGTAAACCGGTGAAGTTCACGGTGGGCAAGGCATTCGTGACTGCCAATCGTAACGGCACGGTGGTGGCGGATTACAGTATTCATCGGGGGGGAGAAACGCTGGGGCATTCGCGGGAGTTGACGTTGGGAGTTGGCCAGGCAACTGCTCCAACTATCGATGCGGTGATAGGCTCTCCCAGCAATGTTGAAATCCCTCAAGGCGGGGAAACGGAGGAAACGGCCGTAACCCTGAGCGGCATCGCTGCCAAAGGCCAGAAAGTCGAAATCTTTGACGGCGCAGTCTCCAAAGGTCCGGCACCTGCAGATCCCACAACCGGTGTCTGGACGCTGCTCGTCAGTGCCCTGGCTGTGGCTGCACACAGCTTTACCGCCAAGGCGTTGTATGGCAGTGAGATGTCATCCAATCCTCCGAGAACCTTAAGGGTAGTTGAGCCTTATATAGAAGAAAACTTCGACAACGTAGTAGATCAAAGAATTGTCGATTTAAATGCAACAATGGAAACTCCACTAATGACTATTAAAAATTTACTTGATGGTGCCGGCCCTCAGTATTATGCAGCAATTTGCAACACTGATGATTTTTACCCAGAAAAAATAAGTGGAAAAGTGCTGTTTATCAGTCACTTTTACACCGACTTCTACGGCAAATCATACATAATAAACCTTAAAAATCAATACAAAAAAATATCATTCTGGATAAAATCAGACAGAAGCATACGTGGACATATCATCCTTAAAAACGGCACAACCAACGTAGGACAACTAACAGTTAGCGGCTCTGAACTTACTCCAAATCTCTGCGAAATAGCGTCATCCGATTTTTTCAATGCAATAGAGCTAAATATGACCGGAGGCTTTTCATTTAAATACCAGATCGATCACATTCGACTATATAAATAACTACAATTACAGTTAAACGGAATTAAACGGGGGCAGACCACGTTATCTGCATTTCTGATCGAAGATCGCAGTCTTCAGTAACTCCTAAGCGATTCATTGTAGGAACTGCTGCAGGCTGGGACTAAACGGGGCCAGACTACGTTTTTCCAGCATTTCGAATTAAAAGATCACCAGCCTTCGGCAGTTCCTACAGATATGTGAGTAGGAGCTGCCGAAGGCTGCGATCTTTTGATTTGTAAGAACTGGCGGAAGGCAGCCGGAGTCGAACCTGCCCAGGAGCGGATGCCCTCCCCAACCAAGTTTGAAGCCCGGCCGCGCCACCGGGCGCGATTGCCTTCCTTGAACTCATTGTGCGTCGGCGTGGGCCAGCGCGTTGTCGGAGCGGATCTAGCGGGATTCACCGATACGCCTTGTCACGCCGATGCGATCAAAATACTCCAGATACTTTTTGCCTTTTAAACTCCTGCGTTTAAGAGACACCTCAAGACACGTCTTCAAGGCTACATATCCTTGCGCCATTGCCTACAGCTACGCCAGAATCCGCCGGTTTGTGCGCCTTGGGGTTGGGCCTTATCGTGGATCGGTCGCTGACGAATCAGCGATCGGGTTTAGCGATCCGATACCTTACAGACGCTCAATCCCCAGTCTCAATTGCAGCTTTGTCTGTCTGCACTTGGCGTCATGGTGGCTGTGCGTGGGAGACCTTCGGGTCTACCCGGGGTTTCTGTGACCCGGATCGCTAACCTGCGTACAGCCGCCACCCCGTAAAACCCGCCGGATGTACGCCGTCACCGCGGACTTCAAAAACGAGGAATTGCTGGCCGATGCCTGCGAAACCCTCGCCTCCGCCAGAACCATCGCCAATGACTTTCAGCGACGGACGCTTTCAGGGATCGCGCAACTGATCATGCTGGGCGAACTGGCGGTGAATCGGGTGATGGGTAATCTGGATTTACCCCAATAGCGCCCCCCCACCGATGATCGTTCCCGCGCTCCCGCGTGGGAATGCCTCAACGGACGCTCCGCGTTCGGCTCTGGAAGGGACGCAGAGCGCACCGGGCTGCATTCCTTTGCTGCGCGTGGGAACAATCAATCTCCAAGGCTTTTTCAGCATCGACTCGCCCTCACCCAAAATCACCATCCGTCGGATTCAAGCCCGCACCTGTCAGATCTGACAGGTGCGCAAACTAACTTTTAGCCGTTCAATCACTCCGTCACTTTCCGCCACGGAGTCCCCCTCCCATGTCCGCCAAAGACCAGCCTGACAACGCCCCACTGATCCTCAATGAACTCAAGATCCCTGGCCGTACCGGGCCAGTGTCCGAAACGCCCAAGGTCTGGGGCATCAACCGCGCCGCGGCGCTGGACAATTTTCCGCGTCAGGGTCTGTTGTGCCAGGCCGGGCCTTGGGCGCCGATGAATCGCCTCGACAAACTGGTGATCTACAAGGACAAGACCCAGGAGATATTGCCAAAAACCGTTGATGAGAACGAAGTCGGCACCGAGCTGCAAATGTTCGTGGAGGCGCGGCATATCACCGAGGGCACATACACCTTGTCCTACAGCGTTACCCGGCAGGGCGGGACGGCCGAACATTCGCTAGAGATGCAGGTGCTGGTCAAGCTCACCCGCCCAGGTGGCGAGGATCATAGCGAAGAGCCGGGGCATCCGGATCTGGTCATGACCATCCCTGAGGAGATTCTCAAGGGGGGTATCGACGAGGATAACGTCGCCGCTGGCGTACTGATCACCATCGGCAACGCCGATGGCGAGCCACCCTATCCATTCGCCGCGGCCGGCGATGTGATCCGGGTTAGCTGGGGCGGCGTATTTGTACTCAGCGCCCCGCTGACCCAAGCGCAGGCTGATGGCACGGACTCAATCACCGTGAAGATCGAGGAAGGCAAAATCCGCAAGGCCGGCGACTCCGACGACTCGGGTCTGGCTGTGGTTTTCGAGGTTTACGATCTGGTCGACAATCGATCGTCGGACTGGAGTGTCGAACAACGGGTGTTGGTGGCAGTGGACACAACGCGCTTGGTCGCGCCATTGCTCAAGGAAGCGCTGAACAATGTGCTGGACGTCGACAAACTGGGCGACGCCGACGGCACAGCGCAGGTCTGGGTGTTAGGCTCCTCGTTCAAGGTCGGCGACATCCCCATCCTGACAATCAAGGGAACACCACAAGAAGGCCCGCCGGTTGATATTGAAGTGCTGGGTGAAGCCTTGGTCAGCGTGCCGACCACCCATGAAACCAAAATCGCCAATAGCCTCCTGCGCCAATTGGCAAAAAGCCAGATCGCCCTGTCCTATCGCCTGAAAAAGGCCGATGGCTCTGCTGATCTACGTGCCAAAACCCAGTTCATCCGCGCCATCGGCGAAGTCCAGCGGCTGGCCGCGCCGATCATGCTGGACGAGGACTCCGGGGCGCTGGACCCGACGCTGGCCCAGATACGCCTGGAGATTCCATTCGACAAATCCTTTGCCGAAGGACAGGTTCTCCAGCCAATCATGCTGGGCACCACCCCCGGTCTGAAGCCGTACCTGCCTGTTCTGCCGGCGCGCCTCATCACACGCAACGACATCATCGCGGAGGCACCGCTGGCGTACAGCATCGACGGCAAACACCTGGCCCCGGTCAACGGTGGCACGGCGGAGTTCTACTACCAGCAACTGATCGCGGATGCGGTACTCGCCACGCTGGACAAGTACGCAGCCACCCGCGCCATTCGCGAGTCGATCCACACCGACATACTGCAAGTCGGCGAACCGCGCCTGGAACTGCCTGAACCGGTGGTGGCTGGCGTGGTCGACGGGGTTCTGCCTGCCGACACCGCCGGCACAACCCTGACGGTGCCGTACACCGAAACGGTCAAAGGCGATGAAGTCTTCATGTTCTGGATCGGCTCGATCACCGGCGAATACCCCGATTCGATCAAGCTGAACGAATTCACCGCCGGTAAGCAAGTGCCGTTCACCATCCCGGCCGAGGAGATCAAGGGCAATGAAGGCGGGACGGTGATCGCTAGGTACGAAATCAAGCGTGCGGATGGGCGGACGAGTTATGCCGAGCCGTTGGAGTTCAGTGTCGGGGTGGCGCTGGAAAATCCTTTACCGTTGCCACAAATGCCGGAAGCCACAGGCAATGGTGCCAGCGTGACCCTGGCGCCACTCGACGCCCAAGCGGGCGCCCGCGTGATCGTGGCCTACACCGGCATGAACGAAACACATAACATCAAACTGAGCATGCTCGGGACACCCGGCGTCGGCTCACCGGAAATCCCCGCCAAACCGGGCGTCGCCAGCGGCAGCGTCGAGTTCCTGATTCCCGCCACAGCCATCGCAGCCAACATCGGCAATGAAACCAAAACCTTCACACTCAGCTACGAAGTCACCGCAGGCCAGACAACTCCATCTTTGCCTTTGACCGTCAGCGTCACGCCGCTGCCTGCGACAGAGCTGGACAAAATCAGCATTGAACAAGCCGAGGGCACGGTGCTGGATCTGGCGAAGGTGACGTTGGGCGCAACGATTCTCGCTGGCGTCTGGGCGTTTATAGCCGCCAATCATCGGGTAGGACTGAACTTCAAAGGTACGAAGAGTAACGGCGATGCCTTCCATCACGTGGTATGGCCGTGGCCGTCTTCCTACGTTAATCAAAACTGGTTCAACAGCGGTCAATACACACATACGCTGGCGTACAACGCCATCAAGGACCTGGCGGATGGCAGTCGGCTGGAGTTGTATTTCAAAGCGGCGTTGACGTTGAGTCGTGAGGAAGCCGAGGCGATTGATGCGCCGGTGAAGACGTACAAAATCAAGGCCTTGCCGACACCGCTCAAACCTTCCATCAAGGAAGCCGCCGGCAGCAACAGCCTGGATCCGATCGCCGCCAAGAACAGTTTGACCGTGGTGGTACCGCACTACGCCGGCATGGACGGAACCGACCAGATCAGCGTGACTTGGACCGGTGCAGACGGCACTCCGGCCGGCGGCTCGCACACCTCGACAGCTGTGCCGGTGGGCACAGTGGGCATCAAGGAGATTCCCATTCCCAACTCGGTGGTGGCCTTCAACTTGGGCAAGGCGGTGGTAGTGTTCTACACCGTAATTCGTAACGGTGCGTCGACGAAGTCGGGGGAGTTTGTTCTCAACGTGCAGGCGATCCCGGAGGAAGATGCCGAACTGCCGACCCCGACCATCGATCGAGCTCCCGACGAGGAGCTGGATCTCACCGATCTTGCCGACGATGCTCGCACGCGCATCGCCAAGTGGCCGCTGATTGCCGTCGGCCAGAAAGTCTGGCTGCGCTACAGCGGAATCGATGAGGACGACAATCCGTATGAGCGACTGTTTTATGACGGCGTCACTGTGGAGTTTGGCGACCTGAATGGTTTGTTGCCACTGGCCCCTGTTGAGGAACTGCGCACACTGAAGGGCGGCTCCGAGTTAAGGATTGAATTCAAAATCAGCTACGACAGTAGTACCAACGAAAATCAAGCAGTGACCGCCCCCATCAGGAGATACACCATCATGGCCACGCCGAAACTTTGCATCGACACCACTCCCCTTATTTTGGATGGTACTAATGTAGTCTTGACTGATCCGCAAAATCGCTGGTCGCGAACCGCCGATTCTATTGGGACGATAGAGCGTAGAGCCGCGTGCGGAGGAACTCCTCCCTACACATACGAATCAGAAGACCCAACCATTGCTTCAGTCGATGATAGAGGTGTTGTCCGTAGCACCGGGAATGGCGAAACAATAATCTCTGTTAAAGATTCCATGAATGTGGTCATAAGTTTCGAGGTGAGGACATCCAATGTTTATGAGCTAGCAATAACTGCGCAGACCTTTCCAACGTCTATGGCCGCCACGGCTGGCATAAGCGCCGTGGGGGGAACTATGATCGACTATAAAAACGCTGCGGAAATAATAAAAATCATTACAGCGTTGAGTCATGCGTACTACCCCCTCCAGCTCCCCTACGCTTCAAATATTATAGAGCGTTTCTACACTGGCAACCTCATCAACGACGGTTATCCCAAACAGTTCTGGGAAGTGACTGTTGGGTCCTTCTTATCAACGCGTCCAGAGCAATGGGGACCGGGCTTTGTGTACCAAGGGTACTGGATGCATGTAAATGGGAGCAGTGGCGGTGGAACCTGGCCTGCCTTGCGGGCAATTTACCTCATGTGAATCTAACGGTCTTAGGACGAGCAAATAAAAATGGTTCTATCATATTAAGGCAGCGGAATTAGCAGGAAAAGCGAGACTAAACGGGGCGACTAAACGGGACTAAACGGGACTAAACGGGACGGGACTAAACGGGGCCAGACTACGTTTTTCCAGCATTCCGGATTAAAAGATCGCAGCCTTCGGCAGCTCCTACAAATACTCGTGTAGGCGCTACCGAATGCTGCGATCTTTTGTTTTTTGAGAGCTGGCGGAAGGCAGCCGGAGTCGAACCTGACCGGGAACGGATGCCCTGCCCGACCGGGTTTGAAGCCCGGCCGCGCCACCGGGCGCGATTGCCTTCCTTTAAATCATTGTGCGTCGACGTGGGTCAGCGCGTTTTCTTAGCGGATCTGACGCGATTCACCGATGCGCCTCGTCAGACCAACACGATCAAAATATTCCAGAGACTGAATACAGCGTCTACGTCCCAGGCTGGTGGAACATCAATTGATGACACCTCACCATTTTGTCGACGTGGGCTCTGCGATATTCAGCATCATTGGGCGCTCATCAATGGTCATCGCGAGTAGCCTTTCTCCTACAAGAAAGCCCGGCAAATTCCGGAAGATTGCAGCGGTTGACTGACCTGCTCTCACTCCCTATCCTCGCGCCTGTCACGACTCATTCGTGATCGGGTTTGACGGCTCGGACTTCCTTACTACGCGCATAGCCTTTCTCTGCTCGTGCACTTTTGTGCCCGCTCATTGCCTATGGTGACTGTGTGTGGGGCATCTTCGGATGCGCCGGGTTTGTGAGGACCGGTCCGTCAACCTGCGCACAGTTGCCACCCATTCGTTTGACGGCGATCAAGTGGCAGCTCTCTTTAACTCTGAAAGAGATACCTCACTTATGAAGCAAGCAAACACAGCCTCGACTCCCTGCGACCACGTCGCTCACCACCCTTTCCGCGTCCGTCCCGACCTCTCGCTCCTCGATGCCCTCGAACACGCGGCCGTCTACCTCAACTGCGCCGAAGCCCTCGCTCACCAAGCCCCTAGCGTCGCTCGCCCGGATCACAGCAGCTCACTGCGCTGGGCCAGCCAGCAAATGCTCGCCAACGCCCGCGCACTGGTCCTGGCTTCCATCGCCGGTCAGCATGCCGCTCAGACCAGAGGTGACGTATGAAAGCGCACCTTTCGATGACCCACAACGAGGACAGCATTCCGGTGTTACTGGTCTCCACCGAAGCACCACTGGATGTCTTGCACGCTAGCGCGGCCAGTCGCTTTTTGGCGGTGACGCAGATGATGGAAAGTCTGGCCAGTCTGGATATCTCGTCCGCCAAAGGCGCCGATGTGCAGCAACTGGCCCATGCAGCGGCGATGTTGTTGCGTGATGGCTGTGACGTGATGGATGTGCTGGGCCGGCAGATTCGTTTGCGGGTCTGATATCGGCAAGATCAAAAGATCGCAGCCTTCGGCAGCTCCTACAGGGATCGGTGCAGGCGCTGCCGAATGCTGCGATCTTTTACGTTTGAACCGTGGTCGAGCCAACCGCTGAAACACTTTCAAATAACAATATTTCTCGTTTGATACTAAATCCCCGCCCCACGCCTCGTCTTTGAACAAACGGATTTTTTCCCTCGAAGACAAGGAGTCGGCTGCGATGTTCGCGCCCATTACCCGTTCCATGACCCTCACCCTCGGCCTGTGCAGCGCTGCCTTCAGCGCCGGTCTGCTGGCTGAAACCGAAACCGAAAAGCCGCTGAAACCCAGCAACACAGCGCTGGAGCTGGCCGAGACCAACGTCAGTGCGCAAGGCTTGGGCACGACCACCGAAAACACCGAGTCCTACACCACCGGCGCGATGAGCACCGCTACTCGCCTGAACCTGTCGATCAAGGAAACTCCGCAATCTGTCTCGGTGATCACACGTCAGCAGATGGATGATTTCAAACTCGGTACATTGTCCGAGGCCATGCGCCAGACCACGGGCATTGTGGTGCAGCATCTGGATTCCGATCGGGTCAGCTATTCGTCGCGCGGTTATGCGATCAACAACTTCCAGATCGACGGGATGCTCAACACCTTCGATCGCATGAAGTCCGATTCCGACACGATTATTTACGACCGCATCGAGGTGGTGCGCGGCGCCACCGGGTTGACCACAGGTGCGGGTGATCCGTCGGCGACCATCAACATGGTGCGCAAACGCCCGACCGCGCAATGGCAAGCGCTGGCCGGGGTCAGTGGTGGCAGTTACGACAATTACTACAGCTACGTCGATGTCGGCGGGCCGTTGGCTTTCGACGGTCGTCTTCGCGGACACACCGTGCTGGCCTATCGCGACAACCAGTCGATCAAAGACAAGTACGCGCTGCAACGGGAAGTCGGATATGGCGTGCTCGAGGCGGATCTGACCGATTCCACCGTGCTGGCGGTCGGTTACGACTATCAGAACAAGCATGTGCAAGGTTCGTCCTGGGGCACCGTGCCCTACTGGAATGCCGATGGCAGCAAGGCCGGTCTGGGACGTTCGACCAACATGGCGACGTCGTGGAGTTCCTGGCCGCTGCAGGACAAAACCGCGTTCGCTACTCTCGATCAGCAACTGGCCGGCGGCTGGCGCCTGAAAGCGGCGTACACCCACCGCGACAGCAATACCGACGGCAAGGTCTATTACGCTGGCACCGGATATCCCGAGCCCGACCGCAGCGGCATGAGCGCCTACACCTCGCACATGATCGGCACGCAGAAAATGCAGGCGTATGACTTCAATGTCTCCGGCCCCTACTCGCTGCTGGGCCGCGAGCACGAAATGATGTTCGGCTACGGCGAGGCCGAGCGCCGCTCGAACTCTCCGTACACCATCGCCAGCCCACGCCCCAGAGGTTACGGGACTATTCGGGACTGGAAATACATGGGCGATATCGCCAAATTCAGTGACACCGTCACCGATCTCACCGGCGCCAAGGACGATACCCGGCAGAAAGCCGGATACATCGCCACGCGCCTGAGCCTGACCGATGAACTGCACGCGGTGCTGGGCAGTCGCTACGGCAGCTGGCAAGCCTCCAGCACCACCAACAGCTACAACGCCAATCGACAGCTGACCAAAGTCGATTACACCAGCCAGAAACAGAATGACGTCTGGACGCCTTACGCCGGGCTGCTATATGACCTGACCCCGGAATACACGGTGTACGTGAGTTACACCGACATCTTCAAACCCCAGGGCAATCGCGACAAGAATCGCAAGTACATCGACCCGGTGGTGGGTAAAAACTATGAGCTGGGCCTCAAGGGCAGTTTGCTCGAGGAACGCCTGAATCTGTCCACGGCGCTGTTCTGGAGCAAGCAGGATAATGTTGCTGAAGTGGACAATTCGGTGCCGGCGGATCCGGTTACCCGCGAACAGTTCTACAAGTCCGGTGGCAAGGGCAACAAGGTCAACGGCTTTGAAGCTGAAGTGTCCGGGGAAATTCTTCGTGGCTGGAACATGACTGCCGGATACACCTACACACACTCGGTCGACGGCGAAAGCGAGCGCACCAACACCAATCAGCCCATGAACCTGTTGCGTGTGTCCACCGCGTATCGTCTGCCGGGCGAATGGCAGGCGCTGACCGTGGGCGGCGCGGTGAACTGGCAAAGCGATATGTATGGCACCGCGCCCCGACCGGTTGGCCTCGACACCGAAGAGACACGCATCAACCAGAGCGGCTACACCGTGGTCAACCTGATGTCGCGGTATGAGTTCGACAGGCACCTGTCAGCATCGCTGAACGTCAACAATCTGTTCGACAAGAAATATTACGACAACGTCGGCTTCTACGACGGCGTGTATTGGGGAGATCCGCGCACGCTAACGGTGAGTCTCGACTGGAAGCTCTGACCCGCCCCCCTCTGACGCGGTGCGCCTGGGTCGATGGGTGCCGCGTCTGTCAGATATCGCTCTGCAACCTGCTGCAAAACCTACACTGAACGAGCGTTAACCCCGTGTTAATTCACACGGGAGAGACTCCTCTCGAGTTCTGATTCATGGATGAAACGGCTCCCACTTGTTCAGTAGGAGGCACCATGAAAATCGCTACCGTAATCCTTGCCGGGCTGTTTGCCCTGGGTTCTGCCAGCGTCTTCGCCGAAGGCGGCGCTGAGCGCATGCGGTATTACTACGACAACTTCCCGGTTCACCACGCCCAGAGCGCGCAGCAGAGCGACGCCAACGCGAAAGAAATTCGCGTTCCTGCCGACCAGACCGCGCAAGTGACCGAGTCCTATCGCGACTGAGATTGACCGAGCAACCGATGGACCTCCCGTGGCTCCGCTCTGGCCTGGGAGAAGACAGTTGGGCGCCCTGATTGGGGCGCCTTTTTTTTGTGTTCATTCTGTTGATTAATCAGGAATGGGTGTCCGGCTTTCGACTTGTGGTGAATTCGCCCCTCACCCCAGCCCTCTCCCGAGGGAGAGGGAGAGGGAGAGGGAGAGGGAGCTGTGTTGTGGTGTTTTCAGGATCGCCGTTTGCCTGTAGGCAGGTTTGGCGTTTGATTTGTGGGCTTTTCAAACCTGAGTGCGGCTCGATGTTTCAGGTCGGCGTACCTCGACCCATCACCTCGGTCAGTCCCCTCTCCCTCCGGGAGAGGGTTAGGGTGAGGGGCTTTCAGGCTTGCAAATTCTTGATCCAGAACAGCATGCGCCCGTAATTCGGGTCGAACATGCCTGGCGCGAAGCCGAATTTGCCGTAAGCATTCTGCGCGACGGCGTTGCCTTCCAGCACTTCGAGGGTAATCTTGCAGCAGCCACGCTGGCGGGCAATTTCCTCGACTTTTTGCAGCATTTTCTGGCTCAGTCCGAGGCCACGAAACTGGCCCACCACCGCCACGTCGTGAACGTTGACCAGCGGTTTGCAGGCAAACGTGGAAAACCCTTCAAAGCAGTTCACCAGCCCCGCCGGCTCGCCACCGACAAAGGCCAGCACGCTGAACGCATGCGGTCGCCGGGCCAGTTCTTCAGGCAGACGACGCAGCAGATCAGAGTCAAGCGAATGACCGCCGCCCATAGGGTCTTCAGCATAATGATTGAGCACAATACCGATGGCCTCGGCGTGCGTTGGATTGCTGTAGCTGGCTTGAAGTACAAGAATCTCTGTGGAATCCATTTCCATCCCCGAACACACAAAAGCCCCATCACGCAAAGTGCGCACTGAAAGGCTGTCTGACCTTAGCGCGGGGATGATCCGGCGGGCAACCCGCAAGATCGCAGCCTTCGGCAGCTCCTGCAGGTAATCAGATGCAGGAGCTGCCGAAGGTTGCGATCCTTTGCTTGGTCAGTGCCCCCAGATCAGTTCCTCGGTCCAGCCGAGTTCGGCGAAATCTTCGGCACGCAGAGCACTTTCGCCGACACAGAAGAACTCATCCAGTTGCGGCGGTTTCACCGACGTGTCGCTGAGCATCGCGTGCACCTGGCCGCGGTGATGAAGCTGATGCTCGAACAGGTGCGAAAGCATGCGCAAACGGCTGTCGTGCTGCGGCGTGTCGCGGGCGATGGTGACGATTCGGCCCAGATCGGCATCGCACAGTTGCTCGCAATAGGCGATCAGGCGCCGATCAACGTGGGCCTGCTCTTCGCGCAGTGGTGGGCCGTCGGTAAATGGCTCATCCGCATTGAAAAACACATAGCAGTCGGGATGCGGCTCGTCCCCACGCAACTCGCGTTCCAGTGCATCGACGTAGAACCAGTCGCAGGTGAGGATGTGATTGAGGGTCAGACGAATGCTCGGAAAAAAACTCACCCGAGGCGCGGCCAGATCTGCCGCTTCGAGCTGGCTCCAGGCCTTGGCCAGACGATGATTGGCCCAGGCATTCTGGTAAGCCATCGTCAGCAGATGATGGGAAAGCGGTTGGCTCATGTCGGCACCCTCTTCACTCAAGCTTCGGCAAAGCGCTGCAGCTGCATCTCCTGCAAGCGACTGAGGGTGCGGCGGAACGGGAATTCCAGATAACCCTCGGTGTACAGCGCAGCCATTGGCACTTGCGCCTCGATGTACAGCGGCACCTTGCGGTCATAGCACTCGTCGACCAGCGCAATGAAACGTCGCACGCCGTCGTCGTGGACCGACAGTTGCGGCAACTCACGGTCACCCGCCACCACCCGCTGCGCGCCGTCTTCGGTGCCACGCGCGATGCGCCCTTCGCGTTTCTGTGCGCTGAGATTGGGTACTTCGCTCAACAGAATAGCCGTGTAACGGTCGCACAGTGCGATGAAATCCATGGCGGCGAACGGTTGCTCGCAGAGATCCGCATAGCGACACCACAACACCGCTTCACTGGCCTGCACCACGTTCAACTGGCGATGCCCGACCGACACCGGTTCGCGGCTGGCCGGTTGCCCGGCGGTCAAAGCCTGAAACACTTCGTCCAGCGCACTGAGCGAGGACGTGGCCACAAAGTAACGTTGCAGACCTGCGCCCGGATGCAGTCGATGATCCTCGGCACCATTCACCGCGACCACCTGCATATGCGCCTTGATCGCGGCAATCGCCGGGACAAAACGGTCGCGGTTGAAGCCGTCGGCGTACAGATCATCCGGCGGCAGATTGGACGTGCACACGATGACCACGCCTTCGTCGAACATCACCTGAAACAGCCGACCAAGAATGATCGCGTCACCGATGTCGTTGACGAACAGCTCATCGAAGCACAGCACCCGCACCTCCGCCGCCAGCTCTTTGGCCAGCACGCGCAACGGATCGGCAATCCCGGTCAACTGGAACGAGCGCTGATGCACCCAGCCCATGAAGTGATGAAAGTGTTGGCGTCGCGCCGGCACCCGCAGGCTCTGATAGAACTGATCCATCAGCCAGGTCTTGCCACGCCCGACCGGCCCCCACAGATAAACGCCGGTGACCGAACGGGCACCGGCGTGCAGGGCTTCGTGGCATTTTTGCAGCGCCCAGACCGCGTGTTCCTGGGCTTCATCCTGGATGAAGCCTTTGTGTTGAACGGCGTGTTGCCAGGCGCTGAGGGGGGAGTCGAAAGTCATGCGCGGCAGTATGCCACGATGCTTACAGGGAAATATCCAGGCGGGCGATTTTCCCCTGCTCGTTCAAGCGGAACGTATAACGCAGCTGGGCCGGGCTGCCGGGAAATGTCCCGGAAATCAGTCCGTGCACCAGCACTTTGCCGGTGCGTTGCTGGACCTCCAGCACTTCGACCCGAGGCTGATAGCGTTGCCCGGTGTCTTGCATCCATTGTGCAATGGCGTGCGGGCCGACCTGATGCTGGCCCTCGTCGAACACGTTGGCATCCTCGGCAAAAAAACTGGCGACCCGCGAGGTGTCACGTGCGTTGGCCGCATCGATATACGCAGCGATGGCCGGGGCCAGTGTAGAGGCGGGATGAGACATGATTGCAGCTCCTTTTGTGTGGTTCTGCCGTCATCGTAAAGCAGCGTTGCGTCAGTTTTTGTCAGGAGTGAATCGCCCGCTTTCATCCAGTTGCATCTGCTCGCGCCAGGTGCGCAACCAGTCGCTGCGGCGCCCCGGATAACCATCACCCTGACGCCTGGCGGCGCTGATCCGGTCAGTGCGAAATGTACGGTAGGCGCCGCGCAATTCGCACCACGCAACGATGATCCGCACCTCATTGAGAAAGCCCAGCGCCAATGGCCAGATCAGCCGCTGACTGGGCACCTGTTGCGCGTCGGCGTAATCGATGTGCAGTTTGGCCTGGTCGCGGATGGCGTGGCGAAACACATTCAACGGCACGGCGTTTTGCGGAAAACCATAGCCCGGCGGCCCCGGCATCACCGTGGGATTACGCAGCGCTTCCTGGGCCTGCGGATCGAGCACGGCGGCAATTTTCGCCAGCGCATCCGCCGCCGCTTTGCCGAGGACTTCGTCACCGCGCTGATCGACGTAGCGCAAACCGAGGACGATGGCTTCGGTCTCTTCGGCGTTGAGCATCAGCGGCGGCAGAAACAGGCCGCTGCGCAGCACATAACCGATCCCCGCCTCGCCACGGATCGGCGCGCCGAGGGCAGTCAGTTCAGCGATATCGCGATAGAGCGTACGCTCGGACACTTCCAGCTCGGCGGCGAGGATTGCCGCCGTGACCGGGCGTTTCTTGCCGCGCAGCACTTGCAGCAAAGTCAAAAGACGAGTGGTACGCGACACGATGGCCAGGCTCAACAGGGAAAAGTGCTCGCAGCTTAGCAGAGGCTGGTGTCAGAAAATGGCAGGAGCGTAGCGAGGCTGATGAGCTGGTTTTACCGTTGAGCGGCAAGCGTCTTGACAGTGAATATTATCGACATCATATTGACCAAATATTTCGAGCGTAATTTTTACAACTGATGAATTTCCACCGAGGGCGTTGCCATGCATTACAAGGTTTTTGGTCGCAAAACCGGTCTGCGTGTTTCTGAACTGGCGCTGGGCGCCGGCAATTTCGGCACCGGTTGGGGCCACGGCGCCGAACGTGACGAAGCCAAGCGCATCTTTGATGGCTTCCTCGATGCCGGCGGCAATTTCATTGATACCGCCAATGGTTATCAGGGCGGACAGTCGGAATCGATGCTCAGTGAATTCATTGCCCCGGAGCGCGATCGCCTGGTGATCGCCACCAAATACAGCATGGGCACGACCCCGGCCGACGGCATTTCCCACACCGGCAACAGCCGGAAAAACATGGTTCGCGCGGTAGAAGAAAGCCTTAAACGCTTGAACACCGATCACATTGATCTGTTCTGGGCGCACGTGACCGATGGCGTGACGCCGATGGAAGAAATTCTCCGCGGTTTTGATGATCTGGTGCGCGCGGGCAAAATCCACTATGCCGGTTTGTCGAACTTCCCGGCGTGGCGCGTTTCCCGCGCTGACGTGTTGGCGGAGCTGCGCGGCTTTGCGCCGATAGTCGCGATACAGGTCGAATACAGCCTCGCTGAACGCAGCGCCGAGCGCGAGTTACTGCCAATGGCCGAAGCACTTGGACTGGCGGCAACCCTGTGGTCACCCTTGGCGGGTGGGTTCCTCACGGGCAAATATCGCGGCGGCGATGACAATAACCGTGCGAGCAAACTCGGCATGCTGGTGCATGCGGAAAAAAGCGCCCGCGAAACCGCCCTGCTCGATACGTTGCTGGCGGTGGCCGCAGAAATCGGCGCCAGCCCGACGCACGTCGCCATCGCCTGGTTGCGCGAAAAAGCCCGCCGTTCGACGACTGCACTGATCCCGATCCTCGGCTCGCGCACCCGCGAACAACTGGACGCCACCCTTGGCGCACTCGACGTGCAACTGAGCGAACAGCACTTGGCGCGCCTTGATGAAATCAGCGTCGTGCCGGCGGGTGTACCGCACGAGACGATTACCAGTGCCGCGCCTCGCTTTACCGGTCCGCAAACGTTGGACCTGCCGATCATCCCGGTAGCCTGACCCGCCTCGCGTCGCCACGGGATAATCGTTCCCACGCTCCCGCGTGGGAATGCCTCAACGGACGCTCCGCGTTCGGCCCTAGAGGGGACGCGGAGCGTCCCAGGCTGCATTCCCACGCAGAGCGTGGGAACGATCATTGGCGGCCGGTTTAGCGATCGACCTTGTGGCGGGCGGCGTAGAGGCAGAGCATTTCCATCGCCAGTGTCGCGGCGGCCAATGAGGTGACATCGGCGTGGTCGTAGGCCGGGGCGACTTCCACCAGGTCCATCCCGACCAGATTGATCCCACGCAAACCACCGAGAATTTCCAGCGCTTGTACGGTGCTCAAACCGCCGCAGACAGGCGTTCCGGTTCCGGGTGCAAACGCCGGATCCAGGCAATCGATGTCGAACGTCAGATACACCGGGTTATCGCCCACCCGCGCGCGAATCGCTTCGACAATCGCCTCACAGCCCCGCCGATGGACCTGCCGCGCATCCAGCACCTGGAAACCCATGTGATCGTCATTGGTGGTGCGCAAACCGATCTGCACCGAGCGCGCCGGATCAACCAACCCTTCGCGAGCGGCGTGCCAGAACATCGTGCCATGGTCGACCCGCTTGCCCTCCTCGTCCGGCCAGGTGTCGCTGTGCGCATCGAAGTGGATCAGCGACAGCGTGCCGTGCTTGCGTGCATGCGCTTTCAGCAACGGGTAGCTGATGAAGTGATCACCGCCAAACGTCAGCATCGCGCTGCCGGCGTTGAGAATCTGCTCGGCGTGGGCTTCGATGCTTTCCGGGATGCTGTGGGGTGAGCCGTAATCGAAGTCGCAGTCGCCGTAATCGATGACAGCCAAATGATCAAACGGATCGAACGTCCATGGCCAGTGACGTTCCCAGGCGATCCCGGTGGAAGCCGCACGAATCCCCCGTGGCCCGAAACGAGCGCCGGGGCGGTTGCTGGTAGCGGTGTCGAACGGCACGCCGCTGACCGCGACATCGACGCCGCGCAAGTCACGGCTGTAGCGCCGGCGCATGAAACTGGTGATGCCGGCGTAGGTGCTTTCGGCGGCGGTGCCGTAGAGGCTGTCGCGGGTCATCGCCTGATCGTTTTGCATGGGCACATCCATCGTGGTGCTCCTGTTGTTATTGATGGCTACGGAAAGTGGTCCACAGACGCGTGCGCTGGCGCATGTCCTTGAGGCTCATGCTGCGATCGGCGTAGAGCCGCGCACGCACGTCGCTCGGCGGATAGATGTCGGGATCGTTGCGCACCGCCTCGTCCACCAATGGCGTGGCGGCCCGGTTGGCGGTGGCAAAGAACAAGGTATTGGTCAGTTCGGCCACCGAGTCGGGGCGCAGCATGAACTCGATGAACGCCCGTGCGGCCTCGGGGTGCGGCGCGTCTTGGGGGATGGCCAGATTGTCCTGCCATACCAGCGTGCCTTCCTTGGGAATGCGGTACGCCACTTCGAACGCTTTATTGGCTTTGCGCGCCTGATCTGCGGCCATGCTCGCGTCGCCGTTGTAGGTCAGCGCGAGGCACACGTTGCCGCTGGCCAGATCATTGATCTGCCGGCCGGTGGCAACGTAGAGCACCGACGGCTGGAGTTGCTGCAACAACGCTTCGGCGGCAGCCAGATCGTTCTTGTCGGTGCTGTAGGGATCCTTGCCCAAGTAATGCAGGGCCAGACCAATGACCTCCTGCGGCGAATCGAGAATGGCGATGCCGCAGTCCTTGAGCTTGCTGGCGTTCTGCGGTTTGAACAGCAGGTCGAGGCTGTTCAGCGGCACATCAGGCAGACGCTGCTTCACCGCCTCGACATTCATGCCCAGCCCCAACGTGCCCCAGGTATACGGCACGCCATAGCGATTGCCGGGGTCGACGGCGGCCATTTTCTCCAGCAAATCCGGATCAAGATTGGCGTAGCCCTTAAGCCCCTCGTGAGGGATTTCCTTCAACGCGCCGGCCGCCAGCCCCCGCGCCAGCACGCTGGACGACGGCACCACCACGTCATACCCGCTGCCGCCAGTGAGCAACCTGGTTTCCAGCACCTCGGAGGTATCGAACGTGTCATAACGCACATGAATGCCGGTTTTCTGCTCGAACCGTTGCAGGGTTGACGGCGGCACGTAGTCGGCCCAGCTATAGAGATTGAGGGTCTTGTCCTCGGCCTGAGCCTGAACAGCCACGGACAACAGCAGCACGGGGAAACACAGCTTGAACACGGGAGCCATGACGAACACCTGACCGGAGGAAGTGGTTGCAGGATGCGCCGTCGGATACATTAGAAAAATAGCCGAATAATCATCCTGACTTTACGCCGGAGTAATGTGATGTTGGGTCAACTGCACGACGTCGATTTGCAACTGTTGCGCCTGTTTGTGCGAGTGGTGGAGTGTGGCGGCTTCAGCGCTGCCCAGGGTGATCTGGGCCTGAGCCAGTCGAGCATCAGCCAGCAAATGGCCAAACTGGAAACCCGCCTCGGCTACCGTTTGTGCAGCCGTGGCAAGGCTGGCTTCAGCGTTACGCCCAAGGGCGAGCAGTTGCTGATCGCGGTGCGCACGTTGTTTGAATCGATCGAAACCTTCCGCCATCAATCCAACGGCGTCGCCGGACGCTTGATCGGCGAAGTGCGCCTGGGGATTTCCGAGTCGGTCGATCAATCGGTGCTGCAAAGGGTAGCTGCGGCGATCCGACGTTTTCGCGAGCGCGATGAGTCGGTGCGTATCGAGCTGATCAGTGCCATGCCCGGCGAAATGGAACGGCTGCTGCTGCAACAGCGGCTGGATCTGGCCATCGGTTATTTCTCGCAAGTGCAAAGTGCCTTCGACTATCAGCAGTTGTTCAGCGAAACCCAGCATTTGTACTGCGCCGCCGGCCATCCATTGTTTAACGACGAGACGCCCAGCGACGCCGCGTTGCAGGCCTGCGACCGGGTCGATCACCCCTATCGTTTTTTCCGCAGTGACGAGCCGTTTCAGGGCAAGCTCTGCTCGGCGCGATCGGAGCAGGTCGAAGGCACGCTGACGTTTATCCTGTCCGGCAAACACGTCGGCTATCTGCCCGATCACTATGCGCGGAGCTGGCAGGAAAAGGGGTTGCTGCGGCCCGTGCGTGAAGGCGAATTGAGTTTTGATGTGGCGTTTCATCTGGCCCGGCATCGGGCGCAGGTGCCGGGGGATGCGCAAAAGGCTTTTGAAGAGGATTTACTGGCCGCATTCAATCTCGCGTAGGAGCTGCCACAGGCCGCGATCTTTTGATCTTCAAAGATCGCAGCCTCGTTTCACTCGACAGCTCCTACACGGGCGTTTGCCGATAGCGACCAATAAAACCTGACCTTTCAGGCAGTTATTGCTCGTTGCCCTCGCCGCCCTCTTCCGGCATCCTGCGCCTCCATTTTCTGACCCGGCCCCGCCTTGCGGCGCGCAAAACACCATGACCGCCTCTGAAAAAGCCCCGCGCAACAACGACCTGATCTACGGCCTCAACGACCGCCCGCACCTGACTGCCACCGTGTTTGCCGCACTGCAACACGTGCTGGCCAGCTTCGTCGGTATCATCACCCCGACCCTGATCATGGGCGGCGCCCTCGGTCTGCAAAGTGAAATTCCTTACCTGATCAGCATGGCGCTGTTCGTCTCCGGCCTCGGTACTTTCGCCCAGGCCAAGCGCTTCGGCCCGGTCGGTTCGGGATTGTTGTGCCTGCAAGGCACCAGTTTTTCCTTTATCAGCGTGATTCTCAGCGCCGGTTTCATGGTCAAGGCGCGCGGTGGCGGCACCGATGAAATCCTCTCGACGATCTTCGGCGTGTGCTTTTTCGCCGCCTTCATCGAAGTGGTGCTGAGCCAGTTCATCGGCAAACTGCGCATGCTGATCACCCCGGTGGTCACCGGCACCATCATCACGTTGATGGGCCTGTCGCTGATCAAAGTGGCGATGACCGACATTGCCGGTGGTTTCGGCGCGCCGGACTTGGGCGCTGCCAGCCACATCTTCCTGGCAGCGCTGGTGATCGGCACCATTGTCGTGCTCAACCGCGTCGACGTGCCGTTTCTGCGCCTGGGCGCAATCGTTATCGGCCTGACTTTGGGCTATGTGGTCGCGTGGCTGATGGGCACCGTGGATTTCGCCTCGATGCCCGAAGTGCCACTGGTCAGCGTGCCGGTGCCGTTCAAGTACGGTTTCAACTTCGACTGGGTGGCGTTCGTGCCGGTGGCGGTGATTTTCCTCGTGTCGCCGCTGGAGGCTGCGGGTGACTTGACGGCCAACTCGATGATCTCCCGGCAACCGGTCAAAGGCCCGCTGTACATCCGCCGAATCAAGTCCGGCCTGCTCGCCGACGGCCTCAACTCGGCGATGGCGGCGGTGTTCAACAGCATGCCGATGGTGACCTTCGCGCAGAACAACGGCGTGATTCAGCTGACCGGCGTGGCCAGCCGTTACGTGGCCTTCTTCATTGCCGGTTTGCTGGTGCTGCTGGGGCTGTTCCCGATGATCGGCGCGGTGCTGCAGTTGATGCCGAAACCGGTACTCGGCGGCGCTGAACTGGTGATGTTCGGCACCGTCGCGGTGGCCGGGATCAAGATCCTCGCCGAGGCCGGCCTGCATCGGCGCAACATGCTGATCGTGGCGATTTCGCTGGGCATGGGCCTGGGCATCGCCGCTGTGCCGGAAGTATTGCGCGAGTTGCCGCAAGCGCTGCGCAACATCTTCGAATCGCCAATCACCGTCGGTGCGTTGTGCGCTATCGTGCTGAACATCTTCCTGCCGGAAGAATTCATCGAACTGGAAGAAGACGATTTCGACCCGGAAGCTTCTATTCTTCAGGTCATGGAAAACCCGGACATGCCGGCCAAAGGTGAACCTGCCCCGGCGGCGACTGTCGCACAGTTGAACCGCTAACGTCTGGCCTTTGCTAGAAAGGGCTGAGGCGGTGACGGTTCAGCCCTTTTTTGTTGAGAGACCGTTTATGCGCCGTTTCCAAGCCGTCATTCTGTCACTGCTTCTGCTGTCCCTCAGCGCCTGTGCGCTGTTCCCCAACCGAGACCCGGTGAACATCAACGTGGTCGGCCTGGAGCCGTTGCCAAGTCAGGATCTGGAAGTGCGTTTCGCCATCAAGATTCGCGTGCAAAACCCTAATGAAACGGCCATCGACTACAACGGCATCGCTTTGGATCTTGAGGTCAACGGCCATTCACTGGCCTCGGGTGTCAGCGATCAGAGCGGTTCAATCCCACGCTTTTCCGAAACTATCGTCAGCGTGCCGGTCAGCATCTCGGCATTCTCGGTGCTGCGCCAGACGCTGGGCCTGAGTCAGACGCAAACCCTCGATAACCTGCCCTATGTGCTGCGCGGCAAGCTTGCCGGCGGTCTGTTTGGCACCATGCGTTTTGTCGACAGCGGCAAGCTCAGCCTGCCCAAGGCCAGTGCCACAACCTGGTAAAAATGCGCTAGCCTGCCTCGTTCCTTAAAGACACTTATGGAGGCTGCAGGTTTATGGAAGACATACCGACGCTGTACACCGAACGACTGATCCTGCGCCCATTGCAACTGGCCGATGCCGAAGCCGTGCAGCGCGAATTTCCGCATTGGGACGTGGTGCGTTATCTGAACGCAGCCGTGCCATGGCCGTATCCGGAGGACGGTGCCCTCGCCTATCTGCGCGACGTTGCCTTGCCGGCGGTTGCGGCGGGCAAGGAATGGCCGTGGACGATTCGCCTGAAATCGGCACCGGAATTGTTGATCGGCAAAATCAGCCTGATGGATCAAGCGGACAACCACCGCGGCTTCTGGCTGGCACCGGCGTGGCAAGGTCAGGGTTTGATGACGGAAGCCTGCGCGGTGGTGACCGATTACTGGTTCAACGTTCTGCAACGCCCAGTGATGCGCGTGCCGAAAGCGGCGCCGAACATTGGCTCGCGCAAGCTCTCGGAGCGCGCGGGGATGCGCTTGATCCGAACCGATGAAGGCGATTTCGTCGGTGGGCGTTTTCCTAGGGAGCTGTGGGAAATCACCCGGGAAGAATGGCAGCAGCGCCACTGACTTCCAGACACCTACCGATCCATTGTAGGAGTGAGCCTGCTCGCGATAGCGGTCTGCCAGACACCATAATCGTTAACTGACAGATTGCTATCGCGAGCAGGCTCACTCCTACAGGTTTTGTGTCAGCCCGTGGGTTATGTGTTGAATCGCACCCCGGGCTTGGCCCGTTCATCCACAGACAGCTCAAACACATCCGGCCGCGCATAGTGGCCGACCACATCGTAGTCATACCGCGCGCGCACCAGTTCATCGGTGTCGATTTCAGCGGTCAGCAACCCCGCCTCGCCGCGCAACGGCCCCGCCAGCACATCGCCCATCGGCCCGACAATCACGCTGCCGCCAGCAATCAGCGGACGTTCCGCCGGCCAATTGGCAATTTCAACGCCCAACGCCTGAGGCGAAGCTTGCACCTGACACGCACTGACCACAAAGCAGCGGCCTTCATGGGCGATGTGGCGCATGCTGACTTGCCACATCTCGCGCTCATCGACGGTTGGTGCGCACCAGACTTCGATGCCTTTGGCGTACATCGCGGTGCGCAGCAGCGGCATCATGTTTTCCCAGCACACCACCGCGCCAAGCTTGCCGACCTGCGTGTCGAACACCGGCAACGTCGAGCCATCACCCTTGCCCCAAATCAGCCGCTCGGTGCCGGTGGGCATCAGCTTGCGGTGTTTGCCGACGAGCCCTGCCTGCGGATCGAAATACAGCGCCGTGCAATACAACGTGCTGCCAGCACGTTCAATCACACCGATTACCAGGTTCGCCCCGGTTCGTGCCGACAGTGCCGCCAGCGCTTCCGTTTCGGCGCCCGGCACATCGATCGCGTTGGCGAAGTATCGGGCATAGGCTTCGCGCCCTTCTGGCAGGCGATAACCCAGTTGCGTGCCGAACCCTTCACCTTTCGGATAGCCGCCCAGCAGCGCTTCCGGCATCACCACCAGCCCCGCGCCGGATTCGATGATCGCGCCTTCCCAACTCAGAATCTGTTCCAGGGTGGCGTTTTTGCCCTCGGGCAAGGCGCCGATTTGCAGCGCAGCAACAATTGATTTGGCCATCGCGATAACTCCGTCAGGTTCAGTGGTTGCCGATTCTGCGGCGCCACGCGATCATGAATAAAGCCCCGTTCACTGCTGAATGATATGAGCCAAATGAATATCGCCACGATCGACCTCAATCTGCTGAAAGTCTTTGAAGCCCTGCATGAAGAATCCAGCGCCAGCCGGGCAGCGCTGCGTCTGGGCGTCACACAATCGGCGGTCAGTGCGGCGCTGCGCCGGTTGCGCGAGGTCTACGGCGATCAATTGTTCGTGCGCACCGGGCGCGGACTGGCACCGACGCTCAAAGCCAATCAACTGAAACCGGTGGTCAGCGAAGCGCTGAACAAGTGCCGGCAAAGTCTGGCGATGGTCGACCCGGCGACCAATCAATACGACGGCCGCTCGGTCACCGTAGGGCTGTCCGATGACTTCGAGATTGCCTACGGTCGGCGCCTGATCGAGGAGATTGCTCGCAGCGCACCAAAACTTCGACTGATCTTTCGTCAGACCCACAGCCAGATTGTCGCCAGCGCCCTGATGGAGCGCAGCATCGACCTGGCGATCACCGCCGGTGGTTTTGCCGAACGTTTGCTCAGTCGTCAGGTGTTGGGCGAAGGTGGCTATGCGTGCCTGGTCGATCCGGCGAGCCTGGCGCCCGGCCAGCAGCAGATCGATCTTGAGGAGTTCGTCACCCGCGAGCACATTCTGGTGTCGTCCGGCGGTTTTATCGGGATTACCGATGAAGGTCTGGCGGCGCTGGGCCTGAGCCGACGGGTGTGCGCCTCGACCACGCATTTCGCCGCGCTGCCGTATCTGCTCAAGGGCAGTCGGGCGGTGGCGACGATTCCGGCGCATGCCGCCGAGAGCATCGCAGCACTCAGCGGCCTGGCGCTGCTGCCCTGCCCGCTGAAATTGCCGCGTTATCCGATCGAACTGGGCTGGCGCACCAGCGCGCAGATCGATCCGGTGGTGGTCAAGGTTCGCGAGGTGATTGCCGCGACCTTCACCTGAGGCATTACTTGTTGGCGGCCATCAGTCGATTGACTTCACTGCGCACCATGTTGGCGAACTCCGGCGGCGACATGCCGTCCAGTTCGGCGCGGACCCACTCGGCCCACTTGCCCTTGCGCTTGCCACGCTCGCCGAACAAACGCGCGGCTTCGCCTTTGGCCTTGCCGAGGTTGTTTTGCCAGAGTTCGAACAGACGGGACTTCTCGTCCTCCAGCGCGGCGCGCTCTGCGAGTGATTTGTCGGCCAGATTGAAACTCATCGGGAATTATCCTGCTGCATAAAATGGCGACATCTTACACGCTCGACGGAAATCTCCCGCGCAGGTTTTTCTTTCTGGCCTAAATTCAGTGCAACTTTTTGCTCAGCGCCACACTCCATTGATCACTGTCCATTCAACTGCAAGGAGTCACCCAATGGCCCGCAAATCCGCCGTGCAAGCCGCCGAAGATCAAATCAAGGATCAGGCCTTCAGCGAACTTCAGGCTCTGATCGAAGAGTCGGACAAACTGCTCAAGAGCAGCGCCTCACTGGTCGGCGAAGAAGCGGAAACGCTGCGCGGACAAATCGCCTTGAAACTGCAGCAGGCACTGGACTCGGTATCGAGCGTACGTGACCGCACCAAACCGGCAGTCGATGCCACCGAAAGCTACATCGGCGGTCATCCATGGCAGACCGTGGCGATCTCCGCCGGTTTCGGTCTGGTGGTCGGCTTGTTGCTCGGCCGTCGCTGAGTCAAACGCATACTAAAAAGGCGAACCCACTGGGTTCGCCTTTTTATGCCTGCATGTTTTTGCCGGTTTTGAACCAGATCTGGGCATTCAAAACCCGAGTTCAGCTCGATCTCTCACGTCGGCGCACATCTCCCATTCACCCCGGTCAGTCCCCTCTCCCTCCGGGAGAGGGCTAGGGTGAGGGGCCTTTGCTCTTTGCTCACACCCCCGCCAACTCGCGCAACTGCGCCAATGTCTGCGCCTCCAGCACAATGCCCTCAGCCAACGATTTACTGCGTTGCCAATGCCGACGATCCCCCGGCAAACGCTTGAGCCCGACGCTGTGCATCTGCCGCACCAGTTCACCACTGCGTTCGGCAAAACCCTGCCCGGCGGCCTTGCTCGGGTCGATGACGATCAACAACTGTCCGGTCCACGGCGTTTTCGCCCCGGGATGATTGGACCAATCGAACTCGAAGGAAAAATTGCCTCCCGTCAATGCTGCAGCCAGCAGCTCGACCATCATCGACAGCGCCGAACCTTTATGGCCACCGAACGGCAACAGCGCCCCGCCCTCAAGAATCGCTTTGGGATCCTGAGTCGGCTGACCGAGGCTGTCCACGCCCATCCCGGCCGGCAGCCGTTCGCCTTTGCGCGCAGCAATCTGCACGTCGCCATGGGCAATCGCGCTGGTGGCCAGATCGAAGACGATCGGTGCGGCGCCGGCCCGTGGCGCGGCGAAGGCAATCGGGTTGGTGCCGAACAGCGGCCGGTCGGCGCCGTGGGGCACCACGCAGGTCATGCTGTTGACCACGCTGAGCGCCACCAGACCTTCGTCAGCGAAAGGCTCGACATCCGGCCACAGTGCGGCGAAGTGATGAGAGTTGCGAATCGCCAGCACGGCGATCCCGGCGTGCCGCGCCTTTTCCACCAGCAGCGGCCGAGCGGCGGCCAATGCCGGCTGAGCGAAACCGTTACCGGCATCGACACGGACAAATCCCGAGGCAACATCTTCGACTTGCGGCACGGCGTGCCCGTTGACCCAGCCGCTGGCCAGGGTCGAGACATAACCGGGAATGCGGAAAACCCCGTGGCTGTGGGCACCATCGCGCTCGGCGCCGGCGCAATTGGCGGCCAGCACTTGCGCGACTTCAGCGGAGGTGCCGTGGCGCAGAAAAATCGTTTCAAGCAGTTGCGTCAGCGCTTCGAGAGACAACGAGGACGAGACAGCAGAGGACACATGATCGTGTGGCGCAGACATCTGAAGCTCCAGAATGATTATTGGAGGGAACAACAGCGTATGGACGACTAGCTCACCGATTAACCATGGCTCAGCTGCCGGCTGTCAACCTTTCGATTGCTCAGCCATGACTGGCATCGCTGTCCTGGCACATTTCGACTCGGTGCGTGCGGTAACTATTTACCGCCAGTGCGCCCAGTCACGTCTCTATTCTTGCGCTCCCCGGCCCCAACGCCTCCGCTCCGAGTCTCGATGATGTCTACGCCCCTTGCTCCACTCCTGTTTCCGGATGTTCTCAAAGCTCCCGGCCAGCACGCTGACCTGGCTACCGCGCAGGGTCTCAACAGCAAAGATTTCAGCTGGCTTGCGCATGTGGAACTCGCGACTCACACGTTGCGCAGTGAACAAACCCCGCCGATGTTGGCCGAGCGCATTCTGCTTAACGCCGACACGCAATTGGCGGTGCCGCTGGCCGGGAGTTTTACTCTCGGCACCGGGCCGGATGATGGCGGTGTGTTCCTCTACACCCCCTATGACGGCCTGAAGAAATACAGCGATCAGCAAGCGCTGCTCGAAGCGTTGCAGACGCGCCTCGACAACGCTGACGAACAGGATGATCTATTGGCGTTCCTCAGCGTCTCGCAGCGCAAGGAACTGGTGGAAAAACGCGGAATCAGTCTGACCCTTGAAACGATCGAAGGAGACGTGTTCGAGGATCAAAAAGCGGCGATCAACACGTCACAGGATTTGTCCACGCGCGACCTGCTGGATGAGCTCAAACGTCTGCCTTCGCTCACCACCCTGCTGGAAAAGATTCTCGACGAACTGCTCGAACCTCACTTCGCGGGTCTGCAACAGTCACGCACCCGCGTCAGTTTTTTCGCCGACACCGCGCCCC
Source organism: Pseudomonas sp. P108 (assembly GCF_032613195.1). Classification (NCBI taxonomy): domain Bacteria; kingdom Pseudomonadati; phylum Pseudomonadota; class Gammaproteobacteria; order Pseudomonadales; family Pseudomonadaceae; genus Pseudomonas; species Pseudomonas sp. P108. The sequence goes on from NZ_CP126691.1 coordinate 3,607,760, forward strand.
TCTCCGGGGATGTACGGCAGTGGGTCGATTCGCTGTCGCTGAGTGAGGCACTGCTGCTGCACTTCCGCCGCCAGGGCTGGCCGCATGGTCAGACAGCCGAATTTTCCAATCCGGCTCGCTCCGGCACAGATGCTGACCAGGCAATATGGGCGGATGCAATCAAGTCCGCCTCGGGAAAGCTGACCATGCTGTTGTTTCGACAGCTCGAGGTTTACTGGAATGCCGCCGCTTTTGAAGGTTCCCCCAGACGCACATTCTTCAGCCGGACGTTGCTCGATCAAGCACGTGCAGACTTACTGCTCAAGCGCGAAACCGACATCCTCGAGGCGAAGGAATTCGAAGCCCTTCACAGCTTGATACGTGAGCCGGACAGCGCCGTGCGGCGTCCGACCTTCGAAACGGTATGCCTGGGCGAAGAAACCACCTATGTCGAGTTGGCTGGATCGCTGATGATCAACCATGACAAGGCTTATCTCTACACCCCCACCCAAGGCGTGCAAGTACTCACCGACTACGCCGACCTGCGCCAAACGCTGATCGCCAAACTCAATGCCGCCGGACATGAAGACGAGCTGTACGGGCTCATGAACCTGGAGGAGCGCAATCGCTACCTGGGCTTCGCCAATGCTCAGGTGTCCGGCGAAAACATAGCCGGCGATATCATGGCAACACTGATGGAGGCGATTATCACCAAGCAACGCCAGAGCGTTGAATTCGCCTTGCAGCTGTTTCGCCAAAGCGAACGCCGTACTGACATTCATGCATTTTTCGATAAGGCGCTGGATATCCGTTCGATGATTCACGAGCGCCTGGTCAGGCTAGACGTCAATGAGCGCTGGAGCACCCGCCCGCTGTTCTCCAGCGCACCGCCCTCGTCATTGGTCCAGGCCGACAAAGCTGCGCAACTGGCGACAACGTTAGAACGAACACTGGAAAATCTCACCGACAACTTCAAGGGCCAGCCGACCGCGAGCAGCGCTGAACAACGGGTCTTTCTCGAAGGCATTCGATGGAAACTGGCGCAGGCTTTTGAGGATGGAGTGCGCGGTGAAGCGCACATGAGAAATCTCGGCGACTCCTGGCCTGCAGCGGAACGAAAAATCGTCGATACCGTATTCGACGCAAAACACGCAACACGCATGGACCGCCAGTCACTCAACGGTTTCCGGCCGGATGCGTGGGCGCTCAACCTCACTTGCGAGGGCCGAAGTGGCGTGCTGTCACTCGCTCACTGTGTGTTGCTGACCGAGCGCGGAGGCATGGACGTAGCGCACTCCGGGCGCGCCATCTTGTGGACGCCCGCCATCGGCCTGGAATCGTTCGACAACATAGCGATTGCGCAAAAACAATTGCAACAGCGCCTGAACGACAACAACCAGAGCCAGACGCTGCTGGAAAACCTGCCGAAGACGCAACATCGGCTGGATCAGCAATACACGCTTGGCACCTTTCAATTGATTGAGGGCAACGTGTTGAACGACCGTATGCAATCGGCCATTGACCACTATCTGGACCATTGCGAGGCGTTACGCGTTTGCATAAAGGATGAGGACTCACTCGCCGGTTTTCTCGACAAACTGAAAAACAAGGTCATCGAGACCAATCTGCGCCGGGCCGTTGAGCTTGCCAGGACTGTTGCCCGTCATCTGGATTTCCCCGATTGGCTGCGCATGGCCCCGGTCGCGGAACAGCGTACCCAGCTCGCACTGCTGGATGAGTTGCGCCGCTGCTTTATCGATGGCAAGGATTTTCTCGAGGGTGTGCCCGCGTTGGACAGCCACGTCGAGCAGACTTTGAAAACGCTGCTCGACAGCAGATTTCCGAACAACGGCCTCAAGCCACAAGACATCCGCATCACGCCGAATCTGACGCTGGCCGGTCCTGCCTGCAACCTGCTCGAATTTGCTCTGCACCACTACAACATTGTGCAGGGCACCGGGTTCAAGGTTGCCTCGAATACCACCGCAGGGTTGCCGGCAAAACTCAATCAGTCCGCCGTCCGCCAACTGCTGCAATCCCTCGATATCAGCACCACCTACACGCAGGAAGTGAGCGAGGCGCTGTCAGCTGACAGTGAGTCTGCGCGCACCAGCAAAGAGCGGTTTTTACGTCAGTTGCCCTGGCAGTTGATGCAGCATGCGCACGCGATGAAGTTGCAGCAACAGTTGTCAGAAACCGGCTACGACTTCATTTGTCAGGTCCTGGACATGCCGGACGGAGTGGCGCGTGCAACGGTAGAGGGCGCTCACGCCATTGCCAGTCCACTGTCATTGATCAAGACCACGGGGGCTGACCTGGTCGATACCCTCGGGCTTTATCTCATCGGGCCCGGCGCGGGGCAGACAGGGCCACAGGTGCTGTATGCCCCCTACTCCAAATACGTTTTTCGTGAGTTCGAGAATGAAGCGCAGTTGATCGATGCATTGAATACACCGGGACATTTCCAGGACCTGATCATCCGGCGCCTGCCCGCCGGCGAGCAGTCCGCGTTCAAAAACCTGCTGAAAACGACGATTGGCAAAACCAGTGAAATCAAACTGCAAAGTACGCCCATCTCCGGCAATGTGCTGGAGCGGCTGCACAAGGATACGCTCAGCCTTTTGCCGCAATTACTCGGTTGCCAATCGCAGATCAATGCGCAAGCGGACTGGGAAGCGGCAAAGTTTCTATTCAGTCACGGTGTCCGTCTGGTTCCGCACGTTTTGCCGGGGAAACTCGCTTCCCTGTTTTTTCTTTGGAAAAGCTACGAGGATTTCAAAGAGTCTGCCGAGGAGCTTCAGCAACATCATTGGGCAAATGCCTTGAAAAGCTTTATCTCGGGGGCGATTTCCCTGTTCAGTCTGGGTCGTTTTTCCTGGGAAACAGCGGCGGAAAGTGAAACGGCCGAATTTGCTGTCCGGGCGCAGGCTAGCGACGCAAACGCGGCAGCCACGGCCCCGCCGCTCTGGTCGAAAGTCCCACCAGCTACGCCCTCCCGCGTTAATCTGCAGCCCTTTGAAACCACCACAGCGCTGGAAAACTTCAAGCTTGAAACCAATAAACTTGTCTATGGCAGTTCGTCGAGCACGCAAAAGTTTGCGGCGATCGCTGGCAAGGTCTACCCGGTGGTCAAGGATGAAAAGGTCTGGTATTTGAGCAAGAAAGACGGCGGACAAGGACCAACCCTTGAACAGAAAAACTCAAGGCTGGTACTGGCACCCGCGGGTCAGCCGGTTCATCGCTGTCGATCCAAACGCAACCGTGTGCAAGCTGACGTTGAACGCAGCCGTTCGATACTCATGTATATCCAGGCTCAAGGGATGGCACAAATCAATCGGCGCTATCCGGCCAGAGCCTTCGTGATCCAGCAAGCTGTCGCTCGGGCAAGAGAATACGCGCTGAATTGTCTGCATAACTTCGTCATACATCGCGACAATCTGGGCGGCACTCGCGTTGAAGCCGTACTCAGAAATTTTTTCGACGTGTTACAAGTCACGCCCACGCTGCTCAGAAAAGTAGAACAGGTGATAATCCCCATCTGCCGCGAGCTGACGGACCCAGCAGATGATCTGCTCTATACGGAGCGCTTTTTCGCTGGTTTGAATGCGCGTTATGGCGACGATACGGTTGCATTTGTCTTCAAACAAGACCGGCGAAAGATAGTCCACCTGACCGAGCTTTTCTTTAATCCGCGCCTGGATCCCTACACCGCTTTCCTGCCTCCCAGATTCAATGTTGACTCCCATGCTCGCGCGGTCACGCTGATCCACGAGCTTTCTCATTTGGTTTGCGATGCCGAAGACTTCGACTTCGTGGAGGCGATGAGTCCATACCCTGACCTTATAAACACGACAACCGCTGAAGGAGCGGCTCTCCAAGCGGGTCTGGAGCGTGAGCGCAAATCCTTGTCCCGCTCTGCTGCGCCTACGCGCTTGTTTGCGGAGAAGAGCAAGAATGGGGTGTGGGTAGACATGGACCAGGTACCAGCACGGGCCGAAGATTACAAAAAAATTCTCAAACTGACCAAAACCAGAAACCTTGCAGATGCACGTAAAGCCTTCCGCGATCCAGTCTCTGCCGACGCACGCATCGAGGTGAAAATGGCCAACGCTGACTCGATCGCACTGTTCATCAGCGAACTGGGCAGGGTGCTGGACCCTCCTCCGGCCCCGATACCTTTACCGGCGCCAGGCTCAAGCCAGACAGGATCCTCGCCAGCATTGCCGTAACAACCGCAACAGACATACGCCGGCTTGCAGCCGGCGTATGTTTTACAACGCGTAACCAGGGTGGTTAATCCTTCTGATCCCGCAATACATTGCCTGAAGCGCCGTCGATGCGGAACTCGTAGACAACACCGTCAGCCTTGCGCCCTTCGCCTTTCCAATAGCCATTGTTGTCGGCTTCGATCTCATAGACCTCGACATAACCGGCCTTGGTCTTGACGATCTCGATGGCTTTTTCGATGGTGATCCAGCCTGCGCCCGGCCGATCGGCCAGCGCTGCGCCTGCGCTCAGCAAGCCGGCAGTGGCAATTAGCGCTGCTATTGTCTTTTTGATCATTTTTTCACTCCATTTATGGATAGTAGTCGTTTGCATCCTGTTTTTTTGGGTGCCGGAGCGAAAAATAAGTTCCACTTTGATGGGCAATTGCCATGACGAATGTTCTCGGTAACTTCCCGACAAGGTTAGAATGTGCGAAATCAGGACGAGTCAATGACCCAAGACACTCTCTCGGAAGCCGAATACGATGCGATCACCGATGCCGCCGCGCATTGGTGCATGCGTGTGCACGCCGCCGACTGCACCGATGAAGATCGTCGCGCATTCAAGCAATGGCACGACGCCCATCCGCTGCACGCGTTCGAATATGAAGCCATGCTGGAAATCTGGGACGTGGCCGAACATTTGCCACGCCCCGCATCGGCCACCGCCCTCCCGGCGCACGGGCCAGTGCAGCAGCCTTCGCGCTCGTGGCGCCAGTTTGCTGTAGCAGCAGGCGTGTGTGCGCTTGCTCTGCCATTGGCAGCCTACACCGGCTGGAACCTGGGCTGGCTGCCCGACAGTTATGAGCATTTTACCGCCACCGATAATGTCCGGCAGGTGACGTTGGGCGATGGCAGCCAACTCGAACTGAACCTCAACACCGATCTGACCTTCAGCAACTACAAGGACGAACGCCGCGTTACCCTGAAAAAAGGCGAGGCGTTCTTTACGGTCAGCCACGACATGTCCCACCCGTTTGTCGTCCGTGCAGGCGAAGGCAAAATTCGCGTCACGGGCACGCGTTTCAATGTCTGGATGTATCAGGATCAAGTGCGCGTGAACCTGATCGAAGGCTCCGTGCTGGTCACCAGCGATCGCTCATTGCCGGGCGATGGCCTGCGCCTCGGCCCATCGATGCAGGCGCGCTACAAAAACGGCGACTACATACCGCAGATCAGCCAGACCTACTCCGGTGACACGTCACTGGCCTGGCGCAACGGCAAACTGGTGCTGGACAACCTGGCGCTGAGCGAGGCCCTGCCACTGATCAATCGCTATCTGAACAATCCTTTGGAACTGGCTGACAACAGTACCGGTTCGATTCGTGTCGGTGGCATCTACAACATCAAAGAGCTGAACAACCTGGCCAACAGCCTGCCCAAGGTACTGCCGGTCTACCTGAGCCGTAACAAGGAAGGTAACCCGGTGATCAACTCGATACCGCAACAACCGCCAAAAAGCTGAAGGCCGCACCCTTTGCAGGATGCGGCCTTCAGGCTTGATGCCATTAATGCTCGGGCTTACTGAGCGGCGACTTTCCCCGCCTTGTCCAACGCCTCGCGAACAGTCTGCACCTGGTATTGCGGGTCAGCCTGAATCTGCTGCTCGGTAAACGGCAGCACACTCCACTGTTTCTTCGAGAACGCCTCGGTCTGATCCCGCGAATACTTCGACGCCGGATCGCTCGACAGCGAGAACGCCAGCAGCCCTTGGGCGTGCGGGCCCTTCTCATCGAAGGTCACGACTTGCAGGTAGCTGGTACCGCTGACCACTTCAAGTTTGCCGTCTTCACGCGGCACGCTCTGAATGGCGTTGTAAATTCCCAGCGTACCCGGGCCGCCGTGAATCGGCGTCTGTTTCCCGCCACTGCTGACCACCTGGATGTCACCCCAGCGGGTTTGCGGCTTCAAACCCATTTTCTGGCTCAACTCGACCGACGCCAACATGGCTTCACGCAGCGCCTTGGCCACCGCCGGCTGCTCGACCGCCAGTCCACGTGGCGTGTGTTGCGCATCTTCAGGATCGAACGCCACGCGCCAGACGTCCGGAGAAGCCTGCAGCGCCTGCATGATGGTCTGGAAATGCACCAGGCCCAGGCCTGAATCGAGATTGGCGCGGCCATCCCATGCCTTGAGGCTGACGCAAACCGGCTTAAGCGCCAGCGCGTCGGTGCCAAGGTCTGAGGCACAGAACTTCAGCAGATCCGGGATCACCTGAGTCGCCAGGTACACCTGATCGTCCATCACCATTTGTTGCAGATCCTTCACCGCCAGCGGACCTTTCTTGCTCAGCGTGCCCAAACGATCCAGCGCAAACCGCGAGCGCAAGCCCAGCGGCTGGCCGTCCTGACTGATCAGTGGCGAGAAACCGGTGAGCGGTTGCGCCGGGTTGGCCAGCCACGCCGAATCGTTGGAGTGCTGGACGAAGTCCTTGCGCAGCAGTTGCGGTAATTGGCTGGAGGCATAAATGCCCTTCTGCGCAGCTTGTGGGTCAATGTCCCACGCGCAGGCACTGTTGGAGCCGTCCAGCACGATCATTTTTGTGCCGATACGCGGATCACTGCACTTGGCCAGTTTCTCGGCGTTGACGTTCGGCACTACTGACAAGTTCATATACAGCGTCTGGCCTTTGTCATCGACGGCCAGGGTGTTGACCCACGGAATACCCTGAATCTTGTGCACCGAATCCTGCAGCTCCTGAAGCGTGGACGCCTGATTCATCGCGTACCACTGATTCAGCACCCGATCATTGTCGAGGTTGGCATCGCGCAGGCTGTAGGCGAACTGATTGTCCCAGTCGAGCTTGCCCGGCCATTGCACAATCGGCCCGAACTGCGAGCTGTAGATATCCCGCGAAACCGGCACCACTTGCCCGTCAGCCTGTTTCACCTGCACGGTGACGGTCTGTTTGTTCAACGGCAGAGATTTGCCATCGAGCAGATAGCGTGTGGAATCCTTCGGATCGAGTTGCAGCCGATACAACGTGAAGTGTTTCGACGAATCGACCGTGTGCGTCCAGGCCAGATGCTGATTGAAGCCGATATTGATCATCGGCAAGCCTGGCAACGCTGCCCCCATGACATCGAGTTTGCCCGGAATGGTCAGGTGCATCTGATAGAAGCGCATACCGCCAACCCAAGGAAAATGCGGGTTGGCCAGCAACATCCCGCGCCCGTTGAACGAGCGCTCACTGCCCACCGCGACAGCGTTACTGCCTCGATCAAGTGCAAAGCGCTGCTGACGCGCATCGGCCAACTGATAAGCCTGCACGTCGTGTTCGATCCCGGCTGTCGCTTGCGGCGGCGTGGCGCCGGCCAAAGCCTCGGCAAACTGCCCAACGCCGCCCTCGACCAACAGACGGCGGGTCAGCTTCACCAGATCTTCCGGTGCGATCTCACGCACCCACTCACCCTGACACTGTTGCGGCAAACCTTGCTGGCGACGCTCGGCCAGATAACGGTTGTAACCGGCGGTATAGCCTTCGACCAGATCACGCACCTGCGCAGGTTGCGCCTGCCAGAATGCCTTGACCGCTTCAGGCGTATTGAGCCAGGTAAAGAACACATCGCTGACCCGGTTTTCGCGCTGCTCGACGGTGAACTGATCCGGGCCGAAGTAACGGGAACGCTGGCCATTGACCGTCACAATCTCGTTGGCCAACAGGCACAGATTGTCCTGCGCATAGGCATAACCGATACCGAACCCAAGCCCACGCTCGTCCTGCGCACGAATATGCGGCACGCCAAAAGCAGTACGGCGAATATCGGCGCTGATATCCGTGGCCGGGCTGAACGCATGAGCCGAACAACTCAGCCCAAAAACCACGCCGGCCAAGGTCAGTCCGGTTAACTGTCTGGAAATAATCACGCTCGCTCCTGATCGACATGCCAAAGAGCGCATCCGGCGCTAACACGGACCCGCCCTGGAAACACCCACGCGTCCACGCGCAATGAGCCTGTCGAAGAAACGAAGTCAAAGAAAAAAATTTAGACCCTCCAAACGATCCCCCAAACGCAAAATCAAAAGCCCCTCACCCTAGCCCTCTCCCAAAGGGAGAGGGAACTGATCGAGGTGATTGCCAGAGCTACGCCGACCTGAAATACCGAGTTGAACTCAATGAACCAGATCAAAAGCCCCTCACCCTAGCCCTCTCCCGGAGGGAGAGGGCACTGATCGAGGTGACTGCCAGAGCTACGCCGACCTGAAATACCCAGTTGAACTCAATGAACCAGATCAAAAGCCCCTCACCCTAGCCCTCTCCCAGAGGGAGAGGGCACTGATCGAGGTGACTGCCAGAGCTACGCCGACCTGAAATACCAAGTTGAACTCAATGAACCAGATCAAAAGCCCCTCACCCTAGCCCTCTCCCGGAGGGAGAGGGAACTGATCGAGGTGATTGCCAGAGCTACGCCGACCTGAAATACCGAGTTGAACTCAATGAACCAGATCAAAAGCCCCTCACCCTAGCCCTCTCCCGGAGGGAGAGGGCACTGATCGAGGTGACTGCCAGAGCTACGCCGACCTGAAATACCCAGTTGAACTCAATGAACCAGATCAAAAGCCCCTCACCCTAGCCCTCTCCCGGAGGGAGAGGGAACTGATCGAGGTGATTGCCAGAACTACGCCGACCTGAAATACCGAGTTGAACTCAATGAACCAGATCAAAAGCCCCTCACCCTAGCCCTCTCCCGGAGGGAGAGGGAACTGATCGAGGTGACTGCCAGAGCTACGCCGACCTGAAATACCAAGTTGAACTCAATGAACCAGATCAAAAGCCCCTCACCCTAGCCCTCTCCCGGAGGGAGAGAGAACTGATCGAGGTGATTGCCAGAGCTACGCCGACCTGAAATACCAAGTTGAACTCAATGAACCAGATCAAAAGCCCCTCACCCGCTCCTAACCACTCAACAGGATGAGCGTTAGCTCGGCTGCAGCTTTTGATCTGCCGGCCCCTTCGGCAGGCTGAGTGGAGGGATTTATCCGGGGGTGGGAGCACAGCGACCGTTCGACGAAGTCGAACACATCGAGAGGAGGTGCAGCGAAGCAAACCGTAGGCGATGCCCCCGGATAGATCCCGGAATGAAGGAACCCGAGCCACGGCGAGGGCCGAACGCCGGGGCCCAGCCTTTTGGTTACTTTTTGGCGTCTGAAAAAGTGACCCGCTGTAAGAGCGGAACCGCCAGCCGCAACCCCCGAAGCAACGGATATACACCCAACCCCCCAGAGCATGGTCGGCCCAAAGGCCGCCAAGCCCAACGCAACTTCAAGCCACAATCACAAGAAAAAGACAAACCCCCGACAAATTTTCTACATCTTTTCTTTCATGATTTGTCGTGCTGATACGTCTTGTCTTAGAGAGCGCAAAAAAACCATCCCGATCAGGCTCTGAAAAGGAGTAATCGCATGTACAACTCGCAACTACCAACGGACGGTAGCCAGGCACCCAAAGGAGTTTCCATGAGCCCCCACGCGAGCGATTTCGGGCAACGCGTCGAGCGTCACGGCAACGAACGCATCCGGCTGCTGCTGAAAAGTTTCGGCCTGCGCACCAGCCTGATTCGTCTGAAAGTCATCGACGCCCTGCTGGTTGCCGCACAAAGCGAGCGACGTCTGGGCGTGCGCGGTGTCCACAGCCAATTGCTGGATCTGGATATTCCGCTGTCCTTTCTCAGTGTGCGCGAAGTGCTCAAACGGCTGTGCGCCGAAGGTGTGATCACCTTCAATGATGACAAGAGCTACAGCCTGCATCCACAGGCTGCGGCCGTCCTCAACAACGATTGAAGCGTGCGGCAAACGCCGTCAAGGCTTGACCTTGCGGCGCATCACGCCGTTGATCACCACCACGATCACCGCTACACCGATGGCGACGAACTGGAATGTCTTCTCCGAAATCATTCCGGCGTTTTGCAGCCAGGACAGGCCAAGCATGATCGCCAGCACCGAAACGGCAATCAGAATCGAATAAATCAAGCGTTGCTTGTGGGTCATTGCGGCTTCCTGAAACGTTGAAATGTATCTGCTTTGTATCCGCTTGCATGCCATGCACTTACCGTTCTACGGGGATGCATCGTGGCAATCGGGGTCTCATGTTACAGCCGATGAAGAGTTTTGGCTTCATGACGGCGTAACCATGAGGAACTTTCAAAATGCTGCGTCGAATCACCTGGCTGATTCCCGTTCTTGCCCTGCTGACCCTGAGTGGCTGCATCATCTTCCCCCACGGTGGCTGGCATGACGATCACCACCGTTACTACCAGGGTGGCCCCGGCTACTACCAACATCGATAGAACAGGATTGTTCGCCCTGCCCGCTTGCCGATAAGCAGATGGCGGCAGGAAATCAACAAGTCCGATCAACTTCAAACAAAGCCCGCCCCGTTGCGGGCTTTTCTGTTTTTGCCGCCGGGTCTGCCACGCTGTCGTAACTAGCGCTTAGCGGCAACTCGGAACCCACAAAACAAGTTGCAAGCATTTGAAATCTAATGTCGCAGCAAAAAAATAGGTCATGCAAGCCCCTGCAACTAGTCTCTGGCAACTTTCCTTTCACTCACTAACAGGGACGTTTATGCAGAGAACACTGATACAAATCGGGCCGCGACAAGTGCTCGGATTTTGTTTTGCGCTAAGCGCTTTTGAACTTCTGACGTATATGGCCAGCGACTTGATCATGCCGGCCATGCTGAGCGTGACAACTGATCTTCAGGCCGATGTGCGGCATGTTCCCAACGCCTTCAACCTTTATCTGATTGGCGGTATCTGCCTGCAATGGCTGATCGGGCCATTGTCCGATCAATGGGGGCGACGGCGGGTATTGCTGAGCGGTTGCGCATTGTTCGCAATGGCCTGCGCCGCTGCGTTTTTCACGAAGAGTATTGAAGCCTTCAATCTACTGAGACTGCTGCAAGGCATGGGCTTGGGTTTTGTGGTCGCGGTCAGTTACCCGGCCCTTCAAGAGGTCTTCTGCGAGGCCGATGCGGTGCGCTTGATGGCGCTGCTCGGCAACATCGCCCTGCTGTCACCGTTGGTGGGGCCGCTGCTGGGCATTCTGTTGTTGCAATGGTTGTCCTGGCGCGAACTGTTCCTGGGCCTGGGCCTTGTAGCGTCGCTGGTCTGGCTGGGACTGTTCGTCTACATGCCGGAAACGGTCGGGGTTACGCGCCGCGATGGACAGCTGCAACCCGCGGTGCGTTTTTCCTGGCGCCAGACCTGCCAGCGCTACCGCGTCTTGTTCGGCAATGGCCGATTCCTCGCTGCCAGCCTCGCGCTCGGGCTGATGAGCTTGCCATTGATTGCCTGGATCGGCCTGTCACCGTTGCTGCTGATGCAGTTGCTCGGGCTGTCGCCGGTTGAATATGGCTTGTGGCAGATTCCGGTTTTTTCTGCAGTGATCGCCGGCAACCTGATCCTCGACCGCTTGCTCGCGACTCACTCTTTGCCCCAGCTGATCCGCTTGGCGCTCTGGCCTTTTTGTCTGGGGCTGCTGGCGCTGATCGGCAGCGCGCTGTCTGGCGCTGGCCTGGGCCCGGTGGTCGCCAGCCTGGCGCTGTACGCCGTCGGCCTGGGCATGAGCAATGCCGCACTCTATCGGCTGGCGTTATTTACCAGCGATGACAGCAAAGGCCTGGTCTCGGCGCTGGTCGGCATGATTTCGATTGCCGTGATGGGTGTCGGCGGTTTGCTGATTGCTGCCCTCGGCGGTGGCGCACGCCTCGAACTCTTCGCGCTCTTCGCCGCGTTCAGCGGCCTGTTGAGCCTGCCGTTGGTGCAGGGATTATTAAAAGGCTTACACGCCGATTCCACCGCCGCTCAATAAAGGAATATTGAAATGAATCAGTTTCCCGCCAGCGATGCGCTCTGCGCGTTGCCAAACCCCTATTGCCCGGACTCGGTGCCTGCGGGCCTGTTCGATCGGGCCATGACCGAGATCAGTCAATACCATTGCCAGCACACTCCCGGTTACGCCCATTGGCTGAATGCCAACGGTCTCGGCGTGGAAGAGCTCGACGCCCTGCAAGACTGGTCAAAACTGCCACCGATTCTGGCCAATTTTTTCAAACAGCAACTGTTGCTCAGCCCGACCGGGGAGAACGCCCTGGAACTGACATCGTCCGGCACCAGTGGGCAGAAAAGTCGCATGCGTTATGACCCGCGCAGTCTGTCCGGCGCGCAATTCATGGTCGAACGAATCTTTAGCCATTACGGCTGGAACTCCGCCGATACGCCGTGCAACTACCTGCTGCTGAGCTATGAGCCGCAGGGCGCCATCACGCTGGGGACGTCATACACCGACCAGTTCCTCTGCCGGTTTGCCCCGGTCAATCGCGTCGCCTACGCCTTGCGCTGCACCGGTGACAGCCACCAGTTCGATCTGTTCGGGGTCATCGCGGCCCTGCAATCGTTCGCCGAAGAAGGCTTGCCGGTGCGCATTTTCGGCTTCCCGGCATTCCTTTGGCAGACCTTGCAGCATATGCAGGCTAACGGCGTGCCTGAGTTGAAACTGCCGGACGATTCGCTGGTGTTTTTTGGCGGCGGCTGGAAAACCCGCACCAGCGAGGAAATCCCCAAACTTCAACTGTACGGGCGCATCTCCCGGCAACTCGGCATCCCGACAGCGCGCTGTCGAGACGGTTACGGTGCGGTCGAGCACGCGGTGCCTTACATCGAATGTGCCCACCATCATTTTCACGTTCCGGTTTACGCCAAAGCGTACGTGCGCAATCCGCTGGATTTCTCCGTGCAGCCCTACGGCCAGCAAGGCTTGCTGGGATTCGTCTCACCCTACATTTCATCCAGCCCGGCGCACGCGGTAGTGATGAGCGATCTGGCAACGCTGCACCCCGGCGCAAGTTGTGGCTGTGGCCTTGCCTGTGACTGGTTCGAACTGCATGGCCGCGCGGGCACCACTGCCGGCAGAAGCTGCGCGATGGCCGCAGCGCAATTACTGGGGAGTCACTGACATGTACCTGATCAACGGAGAACTGCACGCGGACGTCGACCTCGACAATGCACTGGCACTGCTGCATCAGACCTTGCCGCAACACCTGAACACGCCGCTGGACAGCGCCACCGTACTGACCGCAACCGCCAACTTTGCCCAACATCTGCGCAGCGCCGAGTTGCCGCTGGATGACGCGCAACGCCAGGCGCTGATCGACTTCTGCCAGCCTCGCACTCTGCAAACCAAGCTTGAAAGAGAATTGGGCGATCAAGCCGCAACCCTGCGGCGTCTCGATTATCGGCAATCGCACTTCGAACGCTGGAGTCCGCTGGGTCTGGTGGTCCATGTCACACCGGCAAACGCGCCACTGCTGGCGTGCTGCGCGATGATCGAAAGCCTCTTGGCCGGCAACATCAATTGGCTGCGTCCCAGCCGCAGCGACCATGGTTTGACGGCGCGTGTGCTGCACGCGTTAGTGCAGTGCGACCCCAGCGATCAGCTGCGCTATCACGTCGCCGTGCTGCCGGTGGCAACAGAGCAGATCGGTCGCTTGTGCAAAATGGCCAACGGCGTATCGGCGTGGGGTGGCGAAGCGGCGCTGCAAGCGATCCGCCAACAGCTGCCACCCGGTTGTCGCTGGATTGACTGGGGGCACCGCATCAGTTTTGCCTATCTGACGCCGGACGCAGCCTCGCCGCAGGCACTGGAGGCGATCGTCGATGAGGTATGTCGACTGGATCAACAGGCCTGCTCCAGCCCGCAGTGGCTATTGGTCGACAGCGATGATCCCATCGTTCTTGAGGACATCGGCTGCGCATTGGCCAAAGCGTTCGAGCGGCGTGCCGAGCACTGGCCGGCGCTGGTCCCGACCGTGCAGGAAGCCAGCGAAATCAGCAGCCACGGCATGATGACGCGTTTGAGCAGGAGTTTTTCCGGAGTCACGGCGCAGGTCTGGAGTGCGCCGGGCTGGCGCGTTGTCTGGAGCCACAATGAGATGCTCGCGCCCTCGCCGCTGTTTCGCACGCTGCTGCTCAAACCGCTGCCACGCGAGCGCCTGTCGCAAACCCTGCTGCCTTGGCGCAACGTGTTGCAGAGCTGTGCGTTGGTGTGCAGCGAGGCACAGATCGCAGAACTGTCGCGGACACTGATTGCGGCGGGCGTCAGCCGAATTGCACCGATCGAGGCGATCCATGACGGCTATGACGGCGAACCCCACGACGGCGTTTACGCGCTGCAACGCCTGAGCCGCCGTGTGTCGGTGAGCGTCGCGGCGACGCAACTGCCCAGCCACATGACCCTTGATCCAACACCTTGTGCGCTGCCCCCGACGAACGTGCCGATCACCGACAAAGAAGCGTTTATCGCACGACCGACGACAGCGGCGGCGCAGCTGTTTTTCCGCTCCGGCGGCAGCAGCGGCACACCGGCGTTGTCGGGATTCAGTTACCACGATTTTCAACGGCAAATGCAGGCGACAGCCGATGGGTTGTTCGCGGCGGGGCTCGATCCGGCCCGCGACAAGGTGATAAACCTGTTTTTCAGTGGCGGTTTGTATGGCGGCTTTTTCAGTTTTGCCAAAGTCCTCGAACTGCTGGGCGCCACCCACCTGCCCATGGGCGCCCCCGCCGATGATGACTACAGCGATATTGCACAAGTAATCATCGAGCAGCGTGTGACTGTATTGATCGGCATGCCCAGCACCCTGCATCGCTTGTTCCTCAACGAACAGCAGCGTCTGAGCCGTTATGGCGCGATTGAAAAAGTGTTTCTCGGTGGTGAACACATCAGTGATCAGTGTCGTGAGCTATTGCAACGCTGCGGCGTCTCCAGCATTCGCTCGGCGGTGTACGGCAGTGTCGATGCGGGGCCATTCGGGCATGCCTGCGTCGCCACCGGCGATGGTGTGTTTCATCTGATGGACACCATCCAGCATCTGGAAATCGTTGCCCTGGAGGAGGACGTTGCGGTCGCCGACAATGAAATTGGCCGCTTGCTGTTCACCTCGAAAGCACGCGAGGGCCAACGGGTGCAACGTTATGAAGTCGGCGATACCGGTCGATGGCTGTCCGGCGCCTGCGCATGCGGACTGAATTCGCCGCGCTTCGAACTGCTGCAACGGCACGGCCGACTGTTGCGCATCGGCACCGATTTCATTTGCCTGAATGAACTCGCCGGGCACCTGCAAGCACCGTTTCAGTTGCACCTCGACCACGCCCCTGATGGTCTGGAGCGCTTGCTGATTCGCAGCTCCGGCGAGCCTGCCGACATCCTCGGCCGACTGCTGAACTACTCGACGCTGGCCGTTCTGCAGCGCACCGGACTGCTCACGGTTGAAGCGCAAACCTGCGAGCCGCAGCAGTTCTGCAGAAACCGACACAGCGGAAAAATCCCGTCAGTCATCGACGCGCGCCGTTAAGAGCACTATCGCCTACGGCGGCCATCATCCAGGACAACATCATGAACACAACACTTGAGTTAAACGCGCTGGTCGCTTTTGCCCGTGAACATTCAAAGTATTACGCCAGACATTTGCATCACGTTACAGCGCAGGTCAGCACACTGGATGAACTTCCGGTCATCGATCCGCAACACTACTGGGCAACCAGCCAGAACTTCGACCAATGGTCCGTACTGACATCAACGGTTGAGCGCGCACTGGTGTTCAAGACCGGAGGAACATCCAGCGCCGGTAAACTTTCGGCATTTACCCGCGAAGAATGGCAGACACTTGTAAAAGACTTTGGCAGCCATCTCGGCAATCAATTGAATCCCGGAGACCGGGTGGCAAATCTGTTCTTTGTTGGCGATCTGTATGCCAGTTTCATTTTTATCCATGACGCACTGGCGCAGGAAACGGCGGGTGTCACCGAGTACCCGTTTACCGGTGATGTCGACCCTTTTGTGCTGGCAGATTCCATCCATCAGCACCGGATCAACGTGCTGGCCGGTGTGCCCGCGCAATTGCTGGCGTTCGCCGGCGTGCTGGAGCGCCAGGCGCAAACGCTGGTTGAAGTCGAGACCATACTTTATGGCGGAGAAAGCCTGTTCGCCGGTCAATTGCAGTTATTGCAGCGGGTGTTTCCCAACGCGCGGATCGCCTCCATCGGCTACGCCAGTGTCGACGCTGGTTTCATCGGCGCCACAAGCCGCGATTGCGCCTTGGGTGAACACCGGATGCTGGCCAGCCACAGCCTGCTGGAAATCGTCGACGAACACACCGGAGAAGTGATCGAAGAATGCGACCGCAGCGGGCGACTGCTGATCACCAACCTCACCCGTCGGCTGATGCCATTGATTCGCTACCCCGTGGGCGACCTCGCCTGTTGGCGAGAGCCGGCCACGGCGGCCATGCGCAAGTTTGCCTTGCTGGGCCGCAGCGCAAGCAGTCAGCGCGTGCGGGTAAGCAGCCTGACCCTGCTGGTCGAGGACATCACCAGAATCGTCCAGCGCAGCACCGCCAGCGACGACTGGCAACTGGTCATCAGCCAATCGGCAAACGTCGATATCCTGCGTCTGAAGTGGGTGCCCGACGGACACAACGCCGAAAGCACTGACGCCGGAAAAACGCTGCACCGTGAGTTGATCGCGCATTACCCGCTGATTACGCAACTGTGCGTTGAGGGCCAACTTGAACTGCAGGTTGTCCATTGCACAACCGATGAACTCGCTCGACATCCGCGCTCCGGCAAGCGGCAACGAATCGTCGACCTGCGCATCTACGACACCCAACGCCCGGAGCAACGCCCATGGACGACTTGACGCTGCGCAGCTATCGAAGCACCGACGCCGGAGCTGTCAGCCGCCTGTTCCGGGAAATCTATGGTGATCACTACGTGCAGCCCCACGTGTATTTGCCGTTGATGATCAACCAGAACCATGGCGATGGGAGCTGGCATTCACTGGTGGCGCAGTCCGGCAAAAAAATCCTCGGTCACGCCACGTTATGCAGAAACCCCGGATCGTCCACGGCGGAACTGGCATTGAGCGTGGTCCATCCGTCGACCCGCGGGCAGAACATCGCCACGCAGTTGGGCTCTCGGCTATTGATCCATGCCCAGGCGCTGGGATGCCATGGCGTGACGATCAAACAGGTGACGCAGCATCCCTACACACAGCGCATGGCTGACAGGCTCGGTTTCTGCAGCAGCGGCTTGCTGCTCGACTATTGCCCCTCGCCGTTTGGCGAACCGCTGCCGGAGTCCATCGTCATCGGCTACACGCCGATTGATGGCTACCGACGACCGCTCCCGGCACTGCCATGGCCGCAAAGCTGTGCCAAGTTCATGGAGCATTTGTGCGGGGTATACGGGACACAGGACAAAGAGCCGCCCTGGGTGGGGCCGCAGATCCATGTCGAGCCCTGTACCGGGCGCTATGACGTCATGCTGAAAAAACTCGACAGCAGTCTGCTCAAGCAGCTTCAACGACTGCCTGCCCACTGGTTGCTCTCGATTCGGCTAAGACTTGCAAACGGATTTGCCTGTGCCGTGGAGAGCCTGACGGCGATGGGTTTCACCTTCACCGGGATTGCCCCGAATGACCGCTGCGCGGGTTGGCTGGCGTTGTTTCATCGGGGCTATCGCCCGCGCTCGCTGGAGTTACATTGCCCGCACATGCAGCGTTTGCATGATCAGGCGCAATCGCAAATCGCAGCGCACGCCAAGGAGGCGTCGCCGCCGTCTTGAGCAAGGGCCGGCCCATCGGTATCGCCCGTTCAAACCATGAACGGGCGACAACTGATCAGCTTACGCCTTGGCCTTGACGCCCTGATCGACCGGTTTAGGCGCGTTGCCATCACCATAGTTCTTCAGGTTCTGCAGGACGTAGATCGCTTTCTTGAACTCGGGAATCAGGTTTTTGCCGTAGGCATTGCCATTGAGACCATTGTTCTGGATCGCGTCGAGTTGGGTGGCGAAATATTCCAGTGCGTTGAATTTCGCGTCGATGTCTTTGGTCACGCCAAAACGGTCGAACTTGTCCCCGGCGGCTTTCAACGTGAACGAGGTGACCTCGGAGATCAACCCGCGGCTACGCAGCATCTCGCTCAGATTACCCAATTGTTTTACCGAAACATTCGCCGGATCGAAGCCCTTGATCGCTTTGCGCATACCCTGCTTGTCCATTTCGGCAGTGTTCAGCGCGTTGGGATCGTTGCCGACCATGTTGAGCATCTGCTGCACTTTGACGCTCTGGCTGACTTGTTTCTTTGCGCCGGTGTCGCGTACCAGAAGTCCTGCCTTGGCCTGCCAGCCGCCAACGTTACCGATCGTCATGAGAAGACTCCCTGTGAAAAACCATAAAAATTCCGTGGGCAATGCCATCAATGGCCGCGAGTATCAGCGGGCGAACTGATGGCACCAACCTCTTTCTGCACATTTTTACAATTCTTGTACATTCTCGATACAAAAGCAAAACAGCCCGTAAACCTTGACCCAGAGCTGTCATGCCAATGCAACGAAAATGACTTTTTCTCGCGATCAGGCACGTTAGCCACAGCACCTGTATCGGGTCTGATACCGACCAGTCATCGGCACCGGTGTTTTTTAGGACGCCAGTACCTAAAGGTTCCCGGCACATCGACGATACGCTGTGGATACCCGCACTGTTTTACCCCTGCCCCCTAATAAGAAACGCTGCTCAAGGACCGGTCTCCATGCCCGCATTCCGTACTATTTCGGCTCGCTACACGCTGTTTCTGGTTCTGTTCATCCTGCTGCTGTCGGTGTTGACCGTGGTCGGCATCAGCCAATTGGTTGCCCCCAAACTGCGTCAGACCGAAGAACAGGTGGTCCTCAACCGCATCGCCGAAGTGGCCGAGCAGATTCAGGGCGAGTTGAACAAAGTGCAGGCGCAACAGCGCAGCATCACCCAGACGATTCCGTTGCTCGATAGCGCCGCCATCGACACGGTGTTGCCAGGCCTGGTCGATCAGTACGGCGAGTTGAAGGTGTTCGGCGGCGGGATCTGGCCGCTGCCGGGGCAGCGTGAGGCTGGGCGCAACAAATTCAGCACGTTCTGGCACCGCGATGCCTCGGGCAAACTGGCGGTGAATACATTCTGGAACAGCGACGCTGCCCCCAACTATTACGACCAGAGCTGGTACAAGGGCGGTATGGCCACACCTCGCGGCCAATGTGCCTGGGCGGCCGCATACAAAGATGACGCCAGTGCCGAGCCACGCACCAACTGCGCCATGGCCATCCAGAAAAACGGCAGTGCCTGGGGCGTGTCGACCATCGACGTCACCCTCGGCTTTTTCAACGATCTGGTGGCGCGCAAGGAAAAAGACCTCAACGCCGAAATGCTCATCGTTGAAGCCGACGGCAAGATCATCAGTAACAGTTCACGCATCAGTGGCCCGATCGTGCTGAAGAACATCAGCGAACTGGCCGCCACTTCAACCTTTGCCAGCCAGGTCAAAGCCGGCCTGCAAAACCGCGATCAGGCTCAGCGCGTCGAGTTCGACAACAACGGTGATGCCAGCACCTTCTTCATGCGCCCGATTGAAGGCACGCCGTGGTTCCTCGCCACCGCCCTGCCGACAAAAATGCTCACGGCCCAGCGTGATGACGTCCTCAGCACCCTGAGCCTGTTGCAGATTCCGCTGGTGATCCTGCTGGTGCTGTTGCAGGTCTACGCGATTCGCCAGTTGGTGCAGCGCATGAAAGCGTTGAAGGCCAACATCGACTTGCTGTCCAGTGGCGATGCCGACCTGACCCGACGCATTACCATTCGTGCCGAAGATGAACTCGGCGCCATCGGCCATTCGGTCAATACCTTCATCGCCTATCTGCAAAACATGATCGGCGAAGTCACCCAGGCCACCGGGGCCATGGCGTCGAGCCTCGACAACCTGCAACGCACCTCGGCGCACACCAGCCAGATTCTGCTGCGTCACGCCTCGGAAACCGATCAGACCGTTACCGCCATCACCGAGATGAGTTCGACGGCAGAAAGCGTGGCGCAGAATGCCGCCGAAACCGCCGCGTTCACCCAGTGCGCCAATGAAAACGCCGACCGCTCGCGCGTGGTCGTAGGCGAAGCGACCAACAGTGTCGTGGCGCTGATTGACGAAGTGGCCAGCGCTACACATAAAGTCGAAAACATGCAGCAGGACGCCCAGCGCATCACCGAGATCCTCGGGGTCATCGGTGCGATTGCCGGCCAGACCAACCTGCTGGCGCTCAACGCCGCCATCGAAGCGGCACGTGCCGGTGAACAGGGCCGGGGCTTTGCCGTGGTTGCCGATGAAGTTCGTGCCCTCGCCGCCCGCACGCAGGCCAGCACCTCGGAGATCAACGAGATGTTGACGCGCCTGACTCAAGGCGTGAGCTCATCGGTCAGCGCCATGGAAAACACTCAAGCCAGTTGCCAGTCCGCCGCCGATGCCACCGCACGGGTCAACTCGGGTCTGGATGAAATGGCCGGCTCGGTCAGCCACATCAACAGCCTCAGCACCCAGATCGCCACCGCCGCCGAGCAGCAAAGCGCCGTCACCGAAGAGATCAACCGCAGCATGGTGCAGATCCGCCACATGGTCGATGAACTGGTGCAGAGCGGCAAAGCCAGCGAGCTCAACACCCACCAGTTGCTCGAGGCCAATAGCCGGGTGAGCGCGATCATGGGGCGTTTCAAAGTCCGCTGATTCATGCAGGAATTTCTGCCAACCCGATAACCCCTGTGGGAGCGAGCCTGTTCGCGAAAGCGTCCTTTCAGTCACTGCATCCAGTGCCTGACACACTGCCTTCGCGAGCAGGCTCGCTCCCACAGGGTTCGACGGCGTTCACACCATCGCCAGATGTGGCCACCTGACAACTTTGTCATCTCGCGCTCAGCAACCTGTCAGCCTTGATCTACGATCATCCTGCCAGCCTGCCTTGCAACAACTGGAAACATTGCGTTGATGCCTGGCGGAAAAAACCGTTCAAAATGCGTTCTTTTTGACCGTCACCCGAGCCGAGGATCCGCTATGCGAACCCACCTGCGTCTGGTCGCCCTGAGCGCCCTGTTCATTTCCTCCCTGGCCCAGGCCGCTGATCTGATCCCGATCGAAGTGCACCGCGATGCCAACTGCGGCTGCTGCAAAAAATGGATCAGCCACCTCGAAGCCAACGGTTTCAAAGTCGACGATCACGTTGAAAGCGACATGAGCAGCTTCAAGCAACAACATGGCGTTCCGCCGCGTCTGGCCTCGTGCCACACCGCAATCATCAACGGCAAATTCGTCGAGGGCCATGTGCCGGCAGAACAAGTGCTGGCCCTGAGCAAGCGTGACGACCTGCTCGGCGTCGCCGCACCGGGCATGCCGATGGGTTCGCCGGGCATGGAAATGGACGGCATGAGCGATGCTTATCAGGTCATCGGCCTGAAGAAGGATGGCGCTGATGTAGTGGTGGCGGACTACCCGGCCCATTGATCGGCGCGGCTTACTTCGGGCTGTTCCTTGCCGCGTTCGGTGCAGCGACCTTGTTGCCGTTGCAGTCCGAGGCATTGCTGGTCGGGCTGATCGCCAGTGATCGCTACTGGCTGTGGGGATTGCTGGCCGTCGCGACGCTGGGCAACGTACTCGGCTCGCTGGTCAACTGGTGGCTGGGCCGTGGCATCGAGCGTTTTCAGGATCGGCGCTGGTTTCCGGTCAGCCCCGCGCACATGACCAAGGCGCGCAAACACTATGAGCGCTACGGGCATTGGTCGTTGCTGCTCAGTTGGCTGCCAATCATCGGCGATCCACTGACGCTGATTGCCGGTGTCATGCGCGAGCCGCTCGGGCGGTTTCTGTTGATCGTCACCCTGGCCAAAGGTGCACGCTATGGCGTGCTGGCCATGCTGACCCTGGGCTGGCTCGGTTGAACGATCAGGCGCAGGGATTGCCTGTGTTTAACGTCGCCATAATCCAGCCGTTCCAGCATCGGCCGATTTCAAACGGAGTTTGACCTTATGTCTGTCACGTTTTCCCGTTGGCTCCCCTCCCTGTTCCTCTGCGCCGCCCTGCCCTTGTCTGCGCAGGCTGCCGCGCCAGCCGAAGCAACGCCTGAAGGCCCGGCCTACGGTCCCGAACTGCAAGGCTTCGAATACCCTTACACGCTTAAACACTTTGCGTTTCAGTCTCAGGGCAAATCCCTGCAAATGGGTTACATGGACGTCGCCGCTCATGGCAAGGCCAATGGCCGCACCGTGGTGCTGATGCACGGCAAGAATTTTTGCGCAGCCACCTGGGACAGTTCGATCAAGGCCTTGAGCGAGTCCGGTTACCGGGTGATCGCGCCGGATCAGATCGGCTTCTGCACCTCGAGCAAACCCGACAATTATCAATACAGCTTCCAGCAACTGGCGACCAACACCCAACAATTGCTCAAAGCGCTGGGCATTCAGAAAGCCACGCTGCTCGGTCATTCCACCGGTGGCATGCTCGCCACCCGCTATGCCTTGTTGTTCCCGGAACAGGTCGAGCAACTGGCGCTGGTCAACCCGATCGGCCTGGAAGACTGGAAAGCCCTCGGCGTGCCCTATCGCACCGTGGATCAGTGGTATCAGCGCGAACTGAAAGTCAGTGCCCAAGGCATTCGCGACTATGAACGCACCACCTATTACGACGGCCGCTGGAAACCGGAATTCGACCGTTGGGTAGACATGCTCGCCGGCCTGAGCAAAGGCCCGGGCAAGACGCAAGTGGCGTGGAACTCGGCGCTGATCTACGACATGATTTTCACCCAGCCGGTGTACTACGAATTCAAGGACCTGAAGATGCCGACCCTGCTGCTGATCGGCACCTCCGACACCACCGCCATCGGCAAGGACCTCGCGCCGCCTGAGGTGAAAGCGAAAATCGGTCACTATGAGGTGCTCGGCAAACAAGTGGCCAAGCTGATCCCGCAGTCGACGCTGGTGGAATTTCCCGGCATGGGTCACGCGCCACAAATGGAAGAGCCGGCGCAGTTCCACAAGGCCCTGCTCGACTGGCTGAATACATCCAATCCCGTTCGTTGATGAGGTAAGGCTGATGGCGGTGCAGATTGCAGTAATCGATGACTGGCAGGACGTGGCCCGCGACGTGGTCGACTGGTCAGTCCTCGATAGCCTCGGTGAAGTGACGTTCGAACATGATTACCCGGCCGACAACGCCACATTGGCCGAGCGCCTGGGCCGCTACCAGGTGATTTGCGTGATGCGCGAACGCACGCGTTTCGATGAAGACCTGCTCAAGCGCTTGCCCAATCTCAAGTTGCTGGTCACCGGCGGCATGCGCAACGCGGCGCTGGACATGCAAGCAGCGGCAAAACTGGGCATCAAGGTCTGCGGCACCGACAGCTACAAGCATGCCGCGCCGGAGTTGACCTGGGCGCTGATCATGGCAGCGACGCGTAATCTGGTGAATGAGGCCAACTCCCTGCGCGCAGGCCATTGGCAACAGGGTCTGGGCGGCGACCTGCATGGCAAGACCCTCGGGATTCTCGGCCTGGGCAGCATTGGCCAGCGCGTCGCCCAGTTCGGTCAGGTGTTTGGAATGCGAGTGATTGCCTGGAGCGAAAACCTCACGGCAGAACGGGCTGAACAGGTGGGCGTGACGTACGTGAACAAGCAGGCACTGTTCGAGCAGGCTGACGTACTGTCGGTGCATCTGGTGCTCAGCGAGCGCAGTCGCGGGCTGGTCGATTCGCAGGCGCTGGGCTGGATGAAACCGACGGCCCTGCTGGTCAACACCGCGCGCGGGCCGATTGTCGATGAAGCCGCGCTGATCAAGGCCTTGCAGAAACAGCAGATCGCCGGGGCCGCACTGGACGTATTCGAGCAGGAACCGCTGCCGGCCATGCACCCGTTTCGCACACTCGACAATGTGTTGGCGACGCCGCATGTCGGGTATGTCAGTCGGCAGAACTATGAGCAGTTCTTTTCGCAGATGATCGAGGATGTTCAGGCTTGGGCGGCTGGGGATCCGGTTCGCCTGTTGAACTGACCCTTCTCTGCAAATAGAGGGTGAAGTCACTATTGCTATCGCGAGCAGGCTCACTCCTACAGGGGAACGCATTTCAACTGTAGGAGTGAGCCTGCTCGCGATAGCGTCATAACAGTCACCCCATCAGCAAACTGCCCGCACCACAACAGTGCAACCGCCCTCCTCGCTAGCACAAAATCGTGACCACCCAGTCACCGTTTTGGCCCTCCCTCGCAGAAAAACCTGCACTTCGTCGGTGCGTTTGCCCCACCAAAGTACGGTTTGCACCGACCGCCAACCGATTGTCGAACAATTTACCCATTTGCTCTGGCCCGCTCTAGGATCTGGCCTAGACTGGTTTTTTCGGGGTACGACCTGTCGGTCACATTGCGGAAAAAAACTCGAAACTTTTGCGCAAAGCGGCGGGTCATCTGAAAGGCAGGGCCAAAGCGACTGGTGCAATCCTTGCAACGGCCCGTTCACCCATTCTGCTTGCGCGTGTTGGGTAGCGTTTGCTCACCGATGCGTGGCGCGTTTGCGCCCGGCCACAGGATTTGGCCATGGACATCGCTTGTTCAAGACAAGAATCAGATCAACGATACGGGAGATTCATATGATCAGTGCGGCATTGGATATTCAGGGAGAGCGTGCTCAGCAGGCGGTTGGTGAATCGAGCACCGTCAGTGTTCCCGGCAGCCGACAGATCAACGTCCCCGGCACCAAAACGCTGACTCCGGTAGCGAGCCAGAACCCCAACAAGAAAAAAGTGTTGTTCGTGACGTCGGAAATCGCCGACCTGGTGAAAACCGGTGGTCTGGGCGACGTCTCCGCTGCCCTGCCCCGCGCGATGGCCCATCTGCACGATGTTCGCGTGCTGATCCCCGGTTATCCGCAAGTGATGCACAGCGAGAATCCGATCCACATCATCGGCGAACTCGGCGGCCACGCCGCATTGCCACCGTGCAAGATCGGGCGCATGGACATGCCGGACGGTCTGGTCATCTACGTGTTGATCTGCCCTGAACTCTACGAGCGCGAAGGCTCGCCCTACGGCGCCAACAACGGTCGCGACTGGCCGGACAATCACATTCGTTTCGCCCGCCTCGGCCTGGCCGCTGCCGACATCGCCGCCAACCTCGCACAAATTCACTGGTGCCCGGATCTGGTGCACGCCCATGACTGGCCGGCCGGTCTCGCCCCGGCTTATATGCACTGGCGCGGGCAGCGCACGCCGACCCTGTTCACCATTCACAACCTCGCCTACCAAGGCGTGACCAGCCTCGGTTCCTGCCCTGAACTGGGGATTCCCAACCATGCCCTGCAGCAGGAAGGCATGGAGTTCTACGGCAAGATGTCGTTCCTCAAGGCCGGCATGGCCTATTCGAGTCACATCACCACGGTCAGCGCAACTTATGCGCAGGAAATCACCACCCCGGATTTCGGCTGCGGCCTCGACGGGTTTCTCGCCGCCAAGACCCAGCAAGGCTTGCTCAGCGGTATCCCCAACGGCATCGACGAGAGCTGGGACGCCGCCACCGATCCGCACCTGTTCGCACCGTTCGCCATGGGTGACTGGGAAGGCAAAGCGGTCAACGCCGCGCATGTGCGTGAGCTGTTTGAATTGAATGACTCAGCAGGCCCGTTGTTCGCCGTGGTGTCGCGACTGGTTTATCAAAAAGGTCTGGACCTGACGATAGCGGTATCCGAGTACATCGTTAAAAACGGCGGCCAGATCGCCATCATCGGTCGTGGCGAACCGGAAGAGGAACAAGCCATGCGTGAACTGGCGCTGCGCTTTCCCGGGCAAATTGGCGTGCGCATTGGCTTCAATGAAACCGACGCCCGCCGCATGTTCGCCGGCAGCGATTTCCTGCTGATGCCCTCGCGTTACGAGCCTTGCGGTTTGAGCCAGATGTACGCCCAGCGTTTCGGCTCGCTGCCGGTAGCGCGCAACACTGGCGGGCTGGCCGACACCATTGAAAACGGCGTCACCGGTTTCCTCTTCGATGAATCCACCGCCGAAAGCTATCAGGAAGCCCTCAGTCGCGCGTTCAAGGTCTTCGCTTTTCCCGAACTGCTCAATGCCATGCGTTGCCGGGCGATGGCTGCACCGTTCAACTGGTGCAAAGCGGTTGAACCGTACGCCGAACTCTACGAACAACTGGTGGCCAAGGCGCTGGGTAAAGCTCACCACAAATAACCAGGGAGGTTCACCACGATGCCGTTACGGTCTACTGAAACCTGGCCCCACGGCGCGATCATGCTGGACGCCGAACACACACAGTTCGCGCTGTGGGCACCGGATGCTTTTTACGTCAGTGTCGAACTTGAAAACGGCCAGTCCCTGCCAATGCTGCCTCAGGCAGACGGCTGGTTTGTGATCAAGACCCGCTGTCCGGCGGGCACGCGTTACCGCTACAACATCGACGGCGAACTGGAGGTGCCCGACCCGGCTTCCAGAGCGCAGGATGGCGACCTCGAGCACCACAGCGTGGTGGTCGATCCGCTGGCTTATCAATGGCGACACACTGCCTGGCACGGTCGGCCGTGGAGCGAAGCGGTGATCTACGAGCTGCACGTCGGTGCGCTCGGGGGGTTCGCTGAAGTCGAACAACATCTGGCGCGCCTCGCGGGTCTGGGCATCACCGCCATCGAGCTGATGCCGCTGGCGCAGTTCCCCGGCGACCGCAATTGGGGCTACGACGGTGTTTTGCCCTACGCCCCGCAAGCCTCCTACGGCACGCCGGAACAACTCAAGCACCTGATCGACAGCGCCCACGGTCATGGCTTGGCCGTCATTCTTGATGTGGTCTACAACCACTTCGGCCCTGACGGCAATTACCTGCATCGTTACGCCAAAGGCTTTTTCCGCGAGGACAAACACACGCCGTGGGGCGCGGCGATCGATTTCCGTCGCGACGAAGTGCGCGAATTTTTCATCGAAAACGCGTTGATGTGGTTGCTCGAGTATCGCTTCGACGGACTGCGCCTCGACGCCGTGCATGCCATCGAAGACCCGGACTTCCTCACGGTAATGGCCCAGCGCATCCGCGCGCAGATCGACCCGAGCCGGCATGTCTGGCTGACCGTGGAAAACGAACTCAACCAGTCGAGCCTGCTCGAATACGACTACGACGCGCAGTGGAACGACGACGGCCATAACGCCCTGCACGTCCTGCTCACCGGCGAAACCGACGCCTATTACGCCGACTACGCCGCGCAACCCACCGAACAATTGGTGCGCTGCCTGAGTCAGGGTTTTGTGTTCCAGGGCCACATCACCCGCCATGGCGAACCACGCGGCGAGCCCAGCGAACACCTGCCGTCGACCGCGTTCGTGCTGTTTCTGCAAAACCACGATCAGATCGGCAACCGCGCGTTCGGCGAGCGCCTGCATCATCTGGCCGATCCGCGCGCCGTGCAGGCAGCGACGGTGCTATTGCTGCTGTCACCGATGATTCCGCTGATGTTCATGGGCGATGAATTCGCCGCCGAGCAGCCGTTCCTGTTTTTCACCAGTCACCACGGCGAACTGGCGGAGTTGGTACGCGAAGGCCGGCGCAACGAATTTGCCGCGTTCAGTGCCTTCACGGATCCGCACAAGCGTGAACGGATTCCCGACCCGAATGCCGAAAAAACCTTCCACACCTCGCAGCCAAGGTTGATTGGCCATGGCAGTGCAAAACAGCAGGAAAGCCTCGCGCTGTACCAGAAGCTTCTGCAATTTCGCCATCAATACATCATTCCCCATCTGTCCGGCACGCAAGCGCTCGGCGCCCATATGCTCGGTTATGGCGCGGTCAGTGCACGCTGGCGCCTGGGCAATGGCAGTGAGCTGCGAATTGACCTGAACCTCAGCGACACGCCAGTGGTCAACCCTCCACAGACCGAGGCCGTGTGGTTGTTTCAGCAGCCACCCACCGTCGATCTATCGGAATCGGGCGTACTGCCCGCGTATTGCGCGCTTGTCAGCCTCACGGCCGCAACCCCTTTGCAACCTCTGGATGGAGAGCGCCTATGAGCGATGCGCAACTGGAAATTCTCGCAAGCCGCGCCGGCCTTGCCGTCGACTGGATCGACGCCAACGGCCGCCCGCAAAAAGTCGCTCCGGCGGTGCTGCGCAATGTGCTTATCGGCCTCGGTCACCCTGCCAGCACGGCGCAGGAAATCGACGCCAGCCTGCTGGAACTGCAAGCCGTACAACAAGACCGCCATCTGCCGCCGCTGCTGACCAGCGATGTCGGGGTCGGCCTTGATCTGGGGCGTTACTTTGCGCCTGAAACCCCGTGTGAAATTCACCTTGAAGACGGTTCACGCCTGAACCTCAAACTGGACAGCGAAGCGGTGTTGCCGGGGCTGATCCCGGTCGGCTATCAACAAGTACACATCAGCGATCAGTATTTCACCCTGGCCGTGGCCCCGGAGCGCTGCTTCAGCGTCGGCGATGCGGTGGGTAATCCGATTCCCCGCGTCTGGGGCCTGAGTGCGCAACTGTATGCCTTGCGCCGCGCAGGTGACGGCGGCTTCGGCGACACTCAAGCACTGGAAGACCTGGTCCGTGTGGCCGGTGAGCGCGGCGCCGATGCCGTGGCGATCAGCCCGTTGCACGCGATGTTCAGCGCCGACACTGGACGCTACAGCCCTTATTCGCCCTCCAGTCGGCTGTTCCTCAATTCTCTGTATGCCGCACCGGGCGCGATTCTCGGTGAACGCGCCTTGCGTGATGCGATCGACGCGGCAGGTCTGACTGAACAGTTCGCGCAACTCGAAGACCTGAAACTGATCGACTGGCCGAGCGCCGCCGACGCCAAGCAAAAACTCCTGCAAGCCTTGTACGAAGGCTTCATCGCTGGTGACCACCCGCTGCACCCGGACTTCGCCAGTTTCCGCCATGCCGGCGGTGAAGCACTGGAAAACCACTGCCGTTTCGAAGCAATTCAGGAAATGCGCGCCGCCCGTGGCGAAAACCTCGACTGGCGGCAATGGCCGGAACACTGGCACGACCCGCGCGGTGCCGCGCTGGAAGCGTTTGCCGAGGAATACGCCGAGCGCATCGGCTACTTCGCTTTTTGCCAATGGCTGATCCACCGTTGTCTGGAACGCGCGCAAACCGCCGCACGCAGCGCCGGCATGGGCATCGGCCTGATCGCCGATCTGGCGGTGGGCGCCGACGGTGCTGGCAGTCAAGCCTGGAGCTTTCAGGATGAATTGCTCGCCTCGCTGACCGTCGGTGCGCCGCCGGACATTCTCAATCGCTCCGGGCAAGGCTGGGGGATTTCCGCGTTCTCGCCGGAAGGCCTGATCCGCAATGGTTTCCGTGCGTTCATTGACATGCTGCGGGCAAACTTCGCCCATGCTGGCGGCTTGCGTATTGACCATGTCATGGGCCTGCAACGGCTGTGGGTGATTCCCAACGGCTCGATACCTGCCGATGGCGCGTATCTGTATTACCCGGTCGATGACTTGCTGCGGTTGCTGTCCCTTGAGTCGCATCGCCACCAGGCTATCGTCCTCGGCGAAGACCTCGGCACCGTGCCTGATGGCCTGCGCGAGAAACTCATCGCCCGCTCCATGCTCGGCATGCGCGTGCTGCTGTTCGAGCAGGACAACACCCATTTCAAACCGATTCTCGACTGGCCGGACAACGCGCTGGCAACGACCAGTACCCATGATCTGCCAACGCTCAACGGCTGGTGGCATGGCCGCGATATCGACTGGAATGCTCGATTGGGTTTTGTCGACGCCAACGGTGAAATCGAATGGCGGCATCATCGTCAGCGCGAGCGCGAAGGTTTGCGCAGCGCCTTGAGCCAGGACCCGCAAAACTTTCGCGAGGAATCCCACGAGGCCGATCAAGTGGTCGATGCCGCTGTGCGCTTCCTCGGCCACACCCGCGCGCCATTGGTGCTGTTGCCGCTGGAAGATGCGCTGGGCATCAATGAACAGGCGAATCTGCCGGGCACCATCGACACCCATCCAAACTGGTCGCGGCGCTTGCCCGGCACCAGTGAGGCGCTGCTCGACGGCGCCGATGCGGCGCGACGTCTGGAGTTGCTGGCCTGTGCGCGTCTCCAGGCTGCCGAGCGTGACCAATGAATCAAACGCTTATCCAGCCCCTGCGGGCGACCCTGCGGCTGCAATTTCATAAAGGTTTCAGCCTCGAACAAGCGGTGCCGTTGGTGCCGTACTTTGCCCGGCTCGGCATCAGCCACATTTATGCCTCGCCGCTACTCGCGGCGCGGGCCGGTTCCATGCACGGCTATGACGTGGTCGATCCGACCCAAGTCAACCCGGAGCTTGGCGGCGAGCCGGCGCTTCGGCGTTTGGTCAGCACCCTGCGCGAACACAACATGGGGCTGATCCTCGATATCGTCTCCAACCACATGGCCGTCGGTGGCAGCGACAACCCGTGGTGGCTCGATCTGCTGGAGTGGGGGCGGCTGAGCCCTTACGGTGAGTTCTTCGATATTCAGTGGCACTCGCCCGACCCGTTGATGGAAGGCCAATTGTTGCTGCCGTTTCTTGGCAGCGATTACGGCGTCGCGCTGCAGGACGGCACTCTGAAACTGCTGTTCAACCCACACACTGGCAGCTTTTACGTCGAGCACTACGACCATCACTTCCCGATCTGCCCGAATGACTACGGTGAGTTGCTCAAATCCGCAGACGTGCTGAAACCGCTGGCCGATCGCTTCAGCACCCTCAGTTATCAGACCGATGCCCACTCGCTGGCGATGCCGCTGAAAGAAGAGTTGCGGCAACTGGCGACGGATCCGTCAATCGCTGCAGCCATTGACAACAACCTGAAGCATTACGACTCAACCAGCGAAGAAGGCTTCCACAAACTGCATCAGTTGCTGGAGCGTCAGAGCTATCGCCTGGCCAGTTGGCGCACCGCAGCGGATGACATCAACTGGCGGCGCTTTTTCGACATCAACGAACTCGGTGGATTGCGCGTTGAACGTCCGGCAGTGTTCGAGGCCACCCACGGCAAGATCTTTCAGTTGATCGCTGAAGGGCTGGTCGACGGCTTGCGCATCGACCACATCGACGGCCTCGCCGACCCGCGTGGCTATTGCCGCAAACTGCGCCGGCGTGTCGATCTGCTGGCACCCGGCAGGCACTTGCCGATCTACGTCGAGAAGATCCTCGGCGCCGGCGAAACCCTGCACCGCGACTGGGCGGTGGACGGCACCACCGGTTATGAATTCATGAATCAGCTGTCGCTGCTGCAGCACGATCCCGATGGCGAACACGTACTCGGTGACCTCTGGCAACGCCGCACCGAACGCCCGGCTGCTTTCATCGAAGAAGCACAACTGGCGCGCCAGCAGATCCTCAACGGTTCGTTGGCCAGCGATTGCGAAAGCGTCGCCCAAGCGCTGCTGCAAGTCGCCCGCGATGACCTGATGACTCGCGACCTGACACTCGGCGCGATCCGCCGGGTGTTGCAGGCGTTGATCGTGCATTTCCCGGTATACCGCACCTACATCAGCGCGATGGGTCGCTCCGAACAGGACGAAAGATTTTTCCAGCAGGCCATGGACGGTGCGCGGCAAACCCTCAGCGAAGCCGATTGGCCGGTACTCGACTGTGTCGCTGCGTGGCTCGGTGGCACGCCATGGCGGCACAAACCGCGCGGGCGTTCACGCAAAATCCTCAAACACGCCTGCGTACGCTTTCAGCAACTGACTTCACCGGCGGCGGCCAAAGCCGTGGAAGACACCGCGCTGTATCGCTCGGCGGTGCTGCTGTCGCGCAATGATGTCGGCTACAACACCGAGCAGTTCAGTGCCCCGGTCAGCGACTTTCACGCGGTCAATCAGCAACGGCTGAATGAGTTTCCCGACAACTTGCTGGCCACCGCCACCCACGATCACAAACGCGGTGAAGACACCCGCGCGCGTCTGGCCGTGCTCAGCGAGCGCAGTCATTGGTATGCGGAGCAGATCGAATTGTGGCGCGCCCTCGCCCGTCCTGTTCGGGTTGACGATCAGATGCCTTCGACCGGCGATGAGCTGATCCTCTATCAAGCGTTGCTCGGCAGTTGGCCGTTGCAATTGCGCGATGACGATCAGGCAGGAGCAGCCGACTACGCCAAACGTATCTGGCAATGGCAGCAGAAAGCCCTGCGTGAGGCCAAGCTGCAAAGCAGTTGGAGCGCACCGAACGAAGCCTATGAAAACGCCGCGCAGGCGTTCACCGAAAAACTCCTCACCGGAGAGGAAGGCGAACTGCTGCGCGCCGCGCTGAGCAAGACCGTCAACAGCATCGCCGCTGCCGGGGCGCTTAATGGTTTGGCGCAAACCTTGCTGCGCATGACCGTGCCGGGGGTGCCGGATCTGTATCAGGGCAACGAGTTCTGGGACTTCAGTCTGGTCGATCCGGACAACCGCCGGCCGGTGGATTACGCCGCTCGTGAACACGCCTTGCAGGAGCCATTACCACCTGTGGAGTTGCTGGCGAACTGGCGTGACGGACGCATCAAGCAAGGCTTGATCGCCCAAGTGCTGAACCTGCGTGTCGAGCATGCCGAGTTGTTCCGCCGGGGCAGCTACCAGCCCCTGGAAGTGCTCGGCAGTCAGGCGCACAACGTGCTCGCGTTTGCCCGTGAGCACGAGGGCAAGCAGGCCATCGTGATCGTGCCGATCCGTTGCGCAAACTTGCTGGAAAACGGTGCTGTACCTCAGGTCGATGCGCTGCGCTGGGGCGATACGCGGGTGGTTTTACCGTTCGCCGCCTCTGAGACAAACCTGAAGGGACTTTTTTCAAGCACAGCAGTCACAAAAAACAGGGAGCTGAATATCAGCGACGCGCTGGGGGATGTCCCGGTCAATCTCTTTATCCAACACTTAACGTAAGCACGAGTTCAGTTCAGGAGCATTGCGATGAGTACCGACGATAAACGCATTCGCGAATTCGCCTATCAAATCTGGGAATCGGAAGGTCAGCCCGACGGTCAGGAAGCACGCCATTGGGAGATGGCGCGCAAACTGGCTGAAGCAGAAGCGCTGGCGCCGAAGAAGCCACCGAAAGCCGCTGGCAGCAAAACCGCGGGCAAGACTGCCGAGGTCAAAGCGCCGGCCGCCAAACCGAAACCGGCGGCCAAGGCCAAACCGGCCAGCGCCGCCAAAGTGATTCCCCCGGGCGAAAAAGCCGCTGAGAAAAAGCCCCGAGCGCCGCGAAAGCCTTCGGCGATCTGACGCTAACCGGATTATTGAACTGAATGAATGTGTGGCGGGTTCGCTCGCCACCGAGGGCGCGTTCGTCCTCAAGAAACCCACCAATCCCCTGTAGGAGTGAGCCTGCTCGCGATAGCTATCTGACATTCAACATTGATGTCGCCTGATAGACCGCTATCGCGAGCAGGCTCACTCCTACAGGGGGATGTGTAAGCCCAGAAATTACCCGTTTTGCAGGAGCAATCATGACCCGTCCAAAAAAAGCCGAGCCCACCGCGCACGCCGAGCCGTCGAGAATCCGTGAAGGCCTGCCCTTCCCGCTCGGTGCGACCTGGGATGGGTTGGGGGTCAACTTCGCGCTGTTTTCCGCCAACGCCACCAAAGTCGAACTGTGCATCTTCGACGACGCCGGCGAAGTCGAACTGGAGCGCATCGAACTGCCGGAATACACCGACGAGATCTACCACGGCTACCTGCCCGATGCGCATCCGGGGCTGATCTACGGCTACCGTGTCTACGGCCCTTACGACCCGGCCAACGGTCACCGCTTCAACCACAACAAATTGCTTATCGATCCCTACGCCAAGCAACTGGTTGGCGAACTGAAATGGTCGGAAGCGCTGTTCGGCTACACCATCGGCCATCCCGACGCCGACCTCAGTTTCGATGAACGCGACAGCGCACCGTTTGTGCCCAAGTGCAAGGTCATCGACCCGGCGCACACCTGGGGCAATGACCACCGCGTCAGCGTGCCGTGGGACAAGACCATCATTTATGAAACCCACGTGCGCGGCATCAGCATGCGCCACCCTTCTGTACCGGAGAACGTGCGCGGCACCTTCGCCGGGTTGATGGTCGACGATGTGCTTGAACACATCCGCAAGCTCGGCGTGTCGACGGTCGAGCTGCTGCCGATCCACGCCTTCGTCAACGACCAGCATCTGCTGCACAAAGGCATGACCAATTACTGGGGCTACAACAGCATCGCCTTCTTCGCCCCGGACCCGCGTTATCTGGCCAGCGGCAAGATCGCCGAGTTCAAGGAGATGGTCGCGCACCTGCACGAAGCCAACCTCGAAGTGATCCTCGACGTGGTCTACAACCACACCGCCGAGGGCAACGAACAAGGCCCGACCCTGTCGATGCGCGGCATCGACAACGCCTCCTACTACCGCTTGATGCCCGACGACAAGCGCTTCTACATCAACGATTCCGGCACCGGCAACACGCTGGACCTGAGCCACCCGTGCGTGCTGCAAATGGTCACCGACTCGTTGCGTTACTGGGCCAGTGAGATGCATGTCGACGGTTTCCGTTTCGACTTGGCAACCATTCTCGGCCGCTATCACGATGGCTTCGATGAACGTCACAGCTTCCTCGTCGCCTGCCGCCAGGACCCGGTGCTGCGTCAGGTGAAAATGATCGCCGAGCCGTGGGACTGCGGCCCCGGCGGCTATCAGGTGGGTAACTTCCCACCGGGCTGGGTCGAGTGGAACGACAAGTTCCGCGACACCGTGCGCGCCTTCTGGAAAGGCGACGACGGTCAGGTCGCCGATTTCGCCAGCCGCATGACCGCCTCCGGTGAGATGTTCAATCAGCGTGGGCGGCGGCCGTATTCGTCGGTGAACTTCATCACCGCCCACGACGGTTTTACCCTCAACGATCTGGTCTCGTACAACGACAAGCACAACGAAGCCAACGACGAGAACAATCAGGACGGCAGCAACAACAACCTGTCGTGGAACCACGGCGTCGAAGGCCCGACCGACGATCCGGAAATCAACGCCCTGCGTCATCGGCAGATGCGCAACTTCTTCGCCACCCTGCTGCTCGCCCAAGGCACACCGATGATCGTCGCCGGCGACGAGTTTGCCCGCACTCAGGACGGCAACAACAACGCCTATTGCCAGGACAGCGAGATCGGTTGGGTCAATTGGGACCTCAGCGAGGACGGCAAGGCGCTGCTGAAATTCGTCAAGCGCCTGATCAAGTTGCGCCTGACCTATCCGATCCTCCGTCGCGGGCGTTTTCTGGTCGGCGAGTACAACGAGGACATCGGCGTCAAGGACGTCACCTGGCTGGCGCCGGACGCTACCGAGATGACCACCGAACACTGGCACGACGCGCACAACCGTTGCCTGGGCATGCTGCTCGATGGTCGCGCCCAGGAAACCGGGATTCGCCGCAAAGGCGCGGATGCGACGCTGTTGCTGGTGGTCAACGCGCACCACGACATCGTCAACTTCACCCTGCCGGAAGTACCCGACGGTGGATTCTGGACATGCATGGTCGACACCAATCAGCCGTCGATTCGCGGTCAGGAACGTTTCGAGTTCGGTCACCAATACTCGGTCACCGGGCGCTCGCTGCTGCTGTTCGAACTGCAACGTGATGAAGAAGATTGATATGGATCTGCACAGTTATCTGACCCGACGTCCAGCGGATTATCCGCACACCGCAGCCCTCGGCAATTGCCTGCGGGCGCTGGTCGAGGCCGGGCTGGATCGCCTGCCGCTACCGGGCAGTGGCCACACGCTGGAGCGTTTTCAGTGTTTGGCGGAGGTCGGCGGACATGATCTGGGCTTGTGCAAACTGTTCGAAGGCCACACCGACGCACTGGCGATCATCGAGCAATTGGGCGGTACGCCGACACCGGGCAGCACTTGGGGCATGTGGGCAGCGGAACCGCCGCAAGCGCGGGTCAAGGTCAGTCCGGCCGGGCACATGGTCGCGCTGCACGGACGCAAGGCGTGGTGCTCCGGCGCCGCCGTGCTCAGCCATGCCTTGCTCACCGCGTGGGATGCCGATGATCAGCAACAACTGGTGGCCGTCGCCCTCGACCAACCGGGCGTGACCATCACCGAGCAAGGCTGGCAAGCCGTGGGCATGGGCGCCACCGGCAGCGTTGAAGTGCTGTTCGACGGCGCCGAAGCACAGGCCATCGGCAACCCCGGCGACTATCTGCAACGTGCGGGTTTCTGGCAGGGCGGGATCGGCATTGCTGCATGCTGGTACGGCGCCGCGCGGCAAATCGCCGAAGCGTTGCGCAACCATTGTGGGCAACGCCCGGAACCGCACGCCCTCGCACATCTCGGCGCGGTTGACAGCGCCTTGCAGGCGGCCGCCGATGTGCTGCGTTTCAGCGCCCTGCACATCGATGCACACCCCGAGGACAACGCCGAATTGCTCGCCCGTCGGGCCCGTGCGGTGGTCGAGCAGTCAACCGAACAGGTAATGCGTGAGGTCGGCCGCGCCCTCGGCGCCGGGCCGTTTTGCAAGGATCGCCACTTTGCCCGGCTCAGCGCCGACCTGCCGGTGTTCTTGCGTCAGAGTCATGCCGAACGTGATCTGGCGGCGCTCGGTCAAATGGTTGCCGGGCAATCCGCGGAGGCATGGGCGCTATGAAAACCAATCCGATTGTCGGTCAGGGCACGAGCTTGCATCAATGGCAGGCTTCGCGGCATCTGGCGGAGCTGGACAGCATCGACATCCTCAGTCTGGTGCCACCGGGCGCACGGGCAGTCATTGTCGCGCCGCACCCGGACGACGAAGTGCTCGGCTGTGGTGGCTTGCTGCAATTGCTCGCGGCTGCTGGCCGGCCTTTGCAATTGATTTCGGTGACCGACGGCAGCGCCAGTCACCCTGGTTCCAGTCGCTGGCCGGTGGAGCGACTGAGCGTGGTGCGCCCACAGGAATCTGCCGAAGCGCTGCGCCGACTCGGTCTGCCGATGCATCGCGTGAAGTGGCTGCGCGGCGGCTTCACCGACACTCAGGTCGCGGCGCAGGAAGCCGAACTGGTCGATTTCATCGAGCGTCACCTGCGTCCCGACGACGTGCTGTTCACCACGTGGAGCGAGGACGGCCATTGCGACCACGAAGCCGTCGGCCGCGCCAGTGCCGAAGCCGCGCGCCGGGTCGGTGCGAGCTGCCATGAATTGCCGGTGTGGACGTGGCACTGGGCAACCCCGGAAGACGCCTTCGTACCGTGGCAACGGGCGCGCAAGATTCTCCTGACGCCAGCGCAAGTCGCACGCAAGCGCCACGCGGTGTACGCCTTCGCCAGTCAACTGGAAGGCGATCCTGACGCAGGACTTGGCCCGGTGCTCGCGCCGTATGTGCTCGATCGCCTCTTACAGCCCTTCGAAGTGGTGTTTCTATGAGTGTCGAGGATCGCTATTTCGACGGCCTGTTTGCCGGAAACGACGACCCGTGGGCGTTCCGCGAACGCTGGTACGAGCAGCGCAAACGCGCGATCACCCTCGCCGCCCTGCCGCGTCCGCACTATCGGGCGATCTTCGAACCGGGCTGCGCCAACGGCGAGTTGAGCGCCGAACTCGCCGCCCGTTGCGATCGCTTGCTGTGCTGCGACACTGCCAGTGCCGCAGTGACCCTGGCGCGCACGCGTTTGAGTCTGTTCGAACACGCCGAAGTGCGGCAAAACCGTCTTCCCGGCGACTGGCCGGAGGAAAAATTCGACCTGATTGTATTTAGCGAGATCGGCTACTACCTCGACGGCGAAGATCTGACAGAAGTGATCCGTCGGGCCAGTGATTGTCTGACTGCCGGCGGCCAGTTCCTCGCTTGTCACTGGCGTCCGCCCATCGACGGCTGCCCGCTGAATGCCCGGCAGGTTCACGACCTGATCCACGAAAAACTGCATCTGCCACGGCTGGTTTTGCATCAGGAAGCGGACTTCATTCTTGAGGTGTGGAGCCGTGAACCGCGCTCGGTGGCGGCACTGGAGGGTTTGCGATGATCGGCATTCTGATCCCGGCACACAACGAAGAAGACCTGCTCGACGAATGCCTCAGCGCGGCCATGCGCGCCAGCCGGCATGGCTTGCTGGCCGGCGAGCGCGTCGAAGTGCTGGTGGTGCTCGACAGTTGCACCGATCGCTCGGCGCAGATTGTCAGCGGCTATCCGGTGCTGAGCCTGCACATCGACGCGCGCAATGTCGGTCAGGCCCGCGCGGCTGGCGCACAGCTGTTGCTGGAGCGCGGCGCGCGCTGGATCTCCTGCTCGGACGCCGACAGCCGCGTCGCCGATGACTGGCTGGTGGCACAACTGGGGTTGGGTGCAGACGCAGTCTGCGGTACCGTCACCGTCGAGCACTGGCACGAGTCATTCGATGCCGCGGCGCAAATCCGCTACCACCGGCATTACCGGGCCTGCGATGGCCATCGGCATATCCACGGTGCCAATCTGGGCATCAGCGCCGATGCCTATCGCTGGGCCGGAGGCTTTAAACCGCTGGCGTGCGACGAAGATGTGCAGTTGGTGCGGGAACTGGAACTCGACGGCGCCAACATCGCCTGGAGCCATCGCCCGCAAGTGCTGACCAGCGCGCGCTTCGACAGCCGTGCGCGCGGAGGCTTCGGTGACTATCTGCGAAATCTGGCACAGATGGAGCAAAAAAAAGCGGATCAGATTGATCTGTGACGCGACGAACTTCTCTTCATGAGCAATACTCTGCTGCGCGGCAATCCAGGGTTCGGAGCGTCGCAGGGCAATCAACCAGCCTTCACGGGTCGGTAGCGTCGGGCAATCACTGTCACGCGCACGACTGAGGGCGAGTCAACACAAGGACGTCATATCATGAAACCGTTAACCCTCAGCGACAGCAGTTCGTCGGCGCAAATCTGGAACAGCGCCGCGCAACTGGACAACATCCCCGTCATCAATACCCGCAGTCTGGTGCCCGACGGTGCCCGCGCCGTGGTCATCGCGCCGCATCCGGGTGATGAAGTGGTCACCTGCGGCGGTCTGCTGCAATTGCTCTCCAGCCTCGGTCATCCGTTGCAATTGCTCTCGATCACCGACGGCAGCGCCAGCCATCCGGGTTCGCGGCAATGGTCGGAAAAGCGCCTTAGCGTATTCCGCCCACAGGAAAGCGTCGAAGCCCTGCGCCGCCTCGGCCTGCCGATGCACAGCCTGAAATGGGTGCGCGGTGGCTTCACTGACAACGCCCTGTGCGAACAACAGGCGCAAGTAACCGAATTCATCAGCCGCTACCTGCGCCCCGGCGACGTGGTGTTCAGCACCTGGCGCGGCGATGGCAACGACGACCATGAAGCCGTGGGCCGGGCCAGTGCGCAAGCGGCTGAACAGGCCGGCGCGACCTTTCATGATGTACCGGTGTGGGCCTGGCACTGGCCTGAACGCGACCAGCAACTGATCCCTTGGGAACGCGCGCGCAAACTGCGCCTCGACACCTGGACCGTCGCGCGCAAAAGCCACGCCACCCACGCCTACGCCAGCCAGCTCAACGGTGAACCGGCGATCGGCATTGCGCCGATGCTGCCGCCGGTGATTCTCGAAAGAATGCGCCTGCCCTACGAAATCGTGTTTGTCTGAATCTCTACGACACTGCCGAGCTCTTTGTAGGAGTGAGCCTGCTCGCGATAGCGGTGTGTCATTGACGCAAATGTTGATTGATCCACCGCTATCGCGAGCAGGCTCACTCCTACAAGGTTTTGTGGATTGATCAGAAGGAACTGCCGCACCTCCCCATCAGTCGCATGAGTAAGCGGCCCGCAATCCAGAGGAGTGAACGTGTCCAGCGATCCCAAGCGTCATGTTGTCGACGCGCCCGTCATCCATCGTCTCAGGGTGCTGACGGTCAACACCCACAAGGGCTTCACCGCGCTCAACCGGCGCTTCATCCTGCCGGAACTGCGTGAAGCGGTGCGCAGCACTTCGGCCGATCTGGTGTTTCTGCAGGAAGTGGTGGGTGAACACGAGCGGCATTCGAGTCGTTACAACGAATGGCCGCAAACCTCGCAATACGAGTTTCTCGCCGACAGCATGTGGAGCGATTTCGCCTATGGGCGCAACGCCGTCTACCCCGACGGCCACCACGGCAATGCACTGCTGTCGAAATACCCGATCCGTGAGTACCGCAACCTCGATGTGTCGATCACCGGCCCTGAACGCCGTGGCCTGCTGCACTGCGTGCTCGATGTGCCGGGGCACGCCGAGGTCCACGCGATCTGTGTGCACCTGAGTCTGCTGGAAAGCCATCGGCAATTGCAGCTGCAACTGCTTTGTCAGTTGCTCGAATCCCTGCCTGATGATGCGCCGGTGATCATCGCCGGCGATTTCAATGACTGGCAGCTGCAGGGCAATGTCGCCCTCGCCCGTCGCGACTATCTGCACGAAGCCTTCGAGCGTCACCACGGGCGCCCGGCCAAGACTTACCCGGCGCGTTTTCCATTACTGCGACTGGACCGGATCTACCTGCGCAATGCCAGCAGTCATGACCCACAGATCCTCGGTAACAAGCCGTGGACGCATCTGTCCGATCATCTGCCGCTGGCCGTCGAAGTGCACCTGTAGCCGCAATAGTGACAGCAATGCAGGACGCAATGAGGCAGCTCGTTCGTTGGTTGAAAGTTACCGACAGACCATCTGTCGGTAACTGAATGCCTCTGTGTCGGGGCTTAGGCTGCGTTTTTCCATACAAACAACCACTTAGTTATGTGCAGAAAAACAAACGCTTGCAAAGCCCGTTTTGCCACTACCGCTCATCGTTCAATTTCTTGACGGGCACGCGCGACTCTTCTTATCTCTACCTTACTACCCCCGGAATCACTACCCGGGACGAGCCTTCGGACACTCGCGAAATCGAGCGGTCAGAGTTCGCCCCGCTCCATTCGGTCGCCCCTCGTTCGGGGTAGGAGAGACGCCACACAGAGAGAATGCATGCGCCTGCAAGGTAGACCTCCATGAAAACTTCAATAAGCCCACGCGAGATCAAAATCACTTTCTGCACAGTGTCGAGTTCAATCTTGCTGTGCTCATCCATGGAGGCGCAGGCCGGTTCTGCGGCGGATGAAACGACCCCGTGGTATCGCGCGGACGTGCCGGTCATGACCTTGCCCGCCACCGTCATTACGCCCGGCCCGCAACGCTTCAGTCCACGCTCCGATCTGCAAGGCACGCGCCTGATCACCGAAGACCTCGCTCCGTCAGCCTGGGATGAGTTGTACGGCAGAAGCGCCCGGCAGGCACAGACCGACGTGCTGTCGTCAGGTTACGCGACACCCGGCAGCGGCGACTTCAAAGGGCCAGCCGTGCTGACTCTGCAAAGTGCTAGCCATACCCAGAAAATCGGCCTGATCGGCGGCGTCAATCAGATTCAGGCCAACGGCAACGGCCTGCTTACCAGCCGCGCCCTGGCAGACCCGAACAGTGACACCCTCAATCTGCAAGGCCAAAGCCTTGGCGCCTATTACAGCCTGATCGGCGCCCAGGGCTGGCACGTGGATTTATCCGCCAGTGGCGGCCGGGTCAGCGGCTTCAGTCGCAACGGCCAAGGCGCGCGCCAAGCCACCGAAGGCAGTGCCATGACCTTCTCGGTCGAAGGCGGCTTCCCGATTGGCTTGAGTGAAAACTGGGTGGTGGAACCGCAGGCGCAATTGATCAATCAACGCATCACCCTCGACACGCCCTACGCCGGTTCGGGCAATGCCTCTTCCTCCGATCTGACAGCGTGGAGCGGCCGCGTCGGCGCACGCTTGAAAGGCAGTTACGATTTGAATGGTCTGCCAGTCGAACCCTATGTGCGCAC
Organism: Pseudomonas sp. P108; assembly: GCF_032613195.1. Taxonomy (NCBI): domain Bacteria; kingdom Pseudomonadati; phylum Pseudomonadota; class Gammaproteobacteria; order Pseudomonadales; family Pseudomonadaceae; genus Pseudomonas; species Pseudomonas sp. P108. The sequence goes on from NZ_CP126691.1 coordinate 3,649,625, forward strand.
CAACCTCTGGCACACCGTTTACACCGGCAATACCGTGACCCTGGATCAGGTCGACAAGATCAGCAGCAGCCGCAAGTCCTCGACCGTCGAACTGGGATTAGGCCTGGTGGCGCGGGTGACACCGGCGGTGAGTCTGTATGTCAGTGCCGATTACAGCAGTGATGTCGATGACAATGATTTGAACGGGATCATTGGCAGCCTTGGGGTGCGGATGCGTTGGTGAGCGCTGAGCCGGATTTTGAAGGTGTCTGAACTGGCGCCTTCGCGAGCAGGCTCGCTCCCACATTTGGAATGTATTTACCCTGTGGGAGCGAGCCTGCTCGCGAAGGCAGCGTCGCGGTCTCGGATCAACCCTCCGGTTTGAGGATCAACACCGCCAACGGCGGCAGATTCAGTTCCAGCGACAACGACTGGCCATGGCTCGGCACTTCCTCGGTAAACGCCCCGCCGCCATTGCCGTAATTGGAACCGGCATAGGTGTCGGCATCGCTGTTGAGCAATTCAGTCCAGCGCCCGGCAAACGGCACACCGACGCGGTACGCCTGACGCGGCACCGGTGTGAAGTTGGCCACCACCAGCACCGGCGTGCCCTCCTTGCTCCAGCGCAGCCAGGCATAAACGCTGTTGATCGCATCGTCGCCGATCAGCCACTGGAAACCCTGCGGCGCGTCGTCCTGATCGTGCAGCGCCGGCTCCTCGCGATAGAGCCGATTGAGATCGCCAACCAGTTTCTGCACGCCTTTGTGCTCGGAGTACTGCAGCAGATACCAGTCCAGCTGCTGATCGTGATTCCACTCGCGCCACTGGCCAAACTCGCAGCCCATGAACAACAGTTTCTTGCCCGGATGGGTCCACATGAAACTCAGATAGGCGCGCAGGTTGGCGAATTTCTGCCAGCGATCACCAGGCATCTTGTCGATCAGCGAATGCTTGCCGTGCACCACTTCGTCGTGGGAAATCGGCAGGATGAACCGCTCGGACCAAGCGTAGACCAGGCCAAAACTCAACTCGTTGTGATGATGCGCGCGGTACACCGGGTCCTGCTGGATGTAATGCAGCGAATCGTGCATCCAGCCCATGTTCCATTTATAGGCAAACCCCAAGCCGCCCTGCTGCGTACTTTGGCTGACACCCGGCCACGCGGTGGACTCTTCGGCGATCACCAGCGCACCCGGCGCTTCCAGTTCAACCACATCGTTCAAGTGCCGCAGAAAGTCGATGGCTTCGAGATTTTCCCGGCCGCCATGACGATTGGGCACCCATTCGCCGGCCTTGCGCGAATAGTCGCGATAAAGCATCGACGCCACCGCATCGACGCGCAGACCGTCGACATGGAAATGCTTCAACCAGTGCAGTCCGGAGGCCAGCATGTAGCCGTGCACCTCGGTGCGCCCGAGGTTGTAGATCAGCGTGTCCCAGTCCTGATGAAAACCCTCTAGCGGGTTACCGTATTCATACAGCGCGGTGCCATCGAATTGCGCCAGACCGTGGGTATCGGTCGGGAAATGCGCCGGTACCCAATCGAGAATCACGCCAATCTCGGCCCGGTGGCAGGCGTCGACAAATTCAGCGAACTGCGCCGGCGAACCGTACCTCGCACTCGGGGCGAATTGCGACAGCAACTGATAACCCCATGAACCACCGAACGGGTGCTCCATGATCGGCATCAGTTCGATGTGGGTGAAACCCAGTTCCTTGACGTACGGGATCAACCTTTCAGCAAGTTCCGGCCAGGTGTACTGACGCGCCACTTCACCGAGATCATCCAGCTCGCATTGCCAAGAACCTGCGTGCAGTTCGTAGATCGACAGCGGCGCCGAATGCTTGTGACGGTCGCGTCGGCTGCTCATCCAGTCCTGATCTTGCCAGTCGATTTGCAGCGGCTCAGCGACTTTCGACGCGGTATCCGGCGGCAGGCTGGTAGCCAGCGCCATCGGGTCGGCCTTGAGCGGCAGAATCCCGTGAGCGCCGAGAATCTCGTATTTGTACAACTCCCCCGCTTGCAGGCGCGGGATGAACAACTCCCAGACCCCCGACGGGTGACGCAGGCGCATTGGATGGCGACGCCCGTCCCAGACGTTGAAATCACCGACCACTGACACGCGTCGGGCATTCGGCGCCCACACGGCGAAACGCACGCCGTCGACACCATCCACGGTTTTCAGCTGGGCGCCGAGGCACGCACTGAGGTCGCGGTGATTGCCCTCGGCGAACAGATACAAATCCATTTCACCGAGCAGTTGACCGAAGCTATACGGGTCTTCGGCGACTTGCTCGCCGCCGGCCCAGCGCGTGCGCAACTGATACGGCCGCGCCTGATCGAAATGACCGACAAACAGCCCCGGCGTTTCGGTCTGCTCCAGTGGACCGCGTTCTTCGCCGCTGTCCTTGTCCAGCACCACGACACTCAACGCACCCGGTAGATAGGCGCGAATGAACTGCCCGCCAGCGCCATCGCCGTGCGGGCCAAGAATGGAAAAAGGATCGTGATGTTCAGCGCGGACCAAGGCGTCGATATCTTTCGCCGAGGGCAGCAGTGCTTCTTTGACCTGACCCTGTTCCTTGTTCGAGAAACTCATGACTACTCTCCACCAAGATCGGAAAAGGGTTTAAGCCCCGTCAATAACCCGTACAAACCGTGCAACGGCACGGGCAGCCACGTGGGGCGATTTTCGGCTTCATAGGCCACTTCATAGGCCGCCTTCTCCAGGCCAAACAACGCCAAAGCGGCGTCGGCACCTTCAGGATCTTGCCAGGCATGATCAAGACTAGCTGCCGCACGGCGATATGCCTGAACAAATGCCTCACGGGCCTCACGCAGATAACGCTCGGCGACCAGACGCCGCGCGGTTTCAGACTCAGCGCTGTGGTCGACGTTGTGCACGTTGATGGTCATCGCTGCCGCGTAATCGAACGAGCGCAGCACGCCGCTGACATCTTTGTACGGACTGTGTTTGCCACGGCGCTCGCTCAATGGCCGCGCCGGCTCACCCTCGAAGTCGATCAGATAGGCATCGCCCTTGATCACCAGCACCTGGCCCAAATGCAGATCGCCATGGACGCGAATGCGCAAACCGCCGACGGCTTTTTTCGCCAGATCCTGCACGTGGGCGAGAATGGTTTTCTTCTCGTCGACCAGCCTCTTCACCAGTTTCTGATCCGCTGCGCTGAGTTCGCCCTGATGCTGCTTGAGCAGTTTCAAGGCGTGCTCGACCTGGGCCACGACATCCTTGCCCGTCGCCTGCATGTCCTTGGCCGTCGACACCTGCGGCGCGAAGTCGGCATTGTCGGTAGGCGCGGCGAGCACCTTGTGCATCTCACCCAGACGCTGACCGAGCATGCCGGCAAAATCCCTCAGCTCACCGAGGGCGTTGTAATGCTGTTCCTGCTCGGACATGGCGTCGGCCAGCTCATCACGCAGCGCCCGTTCGAGGTTGTTCTGCGTCCATTCCCACGCATCGCCCTGATTGCTCAAGTAACCCTGAGCGATCATCAGCAGATTGTCTTCGCCCTTGCCATCGCGACGGATCACCGAGCCGAGCAGCGGAGAGATATTGGCAAATCCGGCCTCGGTCAGGTAAGCGCTCATCTCCAGTTCCGGGTGTACGCCAGAAGCGACTTTACGTATCAGCTTGAGCACCAGACTGTTGCCAATGACCACCGAACTGTTCGATTGCTCAGCGGACAGATAACGCACTTCCGACTCGGCACCCAGGCCGAGTTTTTCCAGATGCGGCGTCGGCGCAAAGCGGATTTCGCCCTCAGCCGACTCCAGCACCGTGTTGTTCTGCATGCCTTGCAGCACTGCGCGAACAAACGCTTCGAGGCTGAACGCGTCAGTGATCAGACCGACTTGTCGTACACGGCGTACACGGGACAAAGCCAATTGCTGCGGCAACGCCGGGCCAACCTGATCCTCGGCAATAAAGCCGAACGGCAGTTGATAGCGACTGGTCTGTCCGCCACTGGTGACTTCGATTTCGCTCAGCAGCACCGGATGCTGCGCATCGCCGAAACGCACGCCGTAGGCCAGATGCACTTTGTCGATGGCCGCATCCTTGCCCGCGAACCAGCGCCGGTTCTGCAGCCAGCTCGGCAGAATGCTTTGCTCCAGCGTCGTCCGTGACGGCGCTTCGAGCAGTTCTTCCATGCGTTTTTTCAGCACCAGCGTGGTGAAGTCCGGCAGGCTCTGCGCCGGTTCCACGTGCCAGCTCGGCATCTGGTTTTCCGCCGCCAGGGCGAACCAATAGAAACCGTACGGCGCCAGGGTCAGGAGGAAATTCAACTGGCCAATCGGCGGGAACGCATTACCGCCAAGCATCTCCACCGGCACCATGCCGACATAGGCCGACAGGTCCAGTTCCACCGCTTGCGCACTGCGCGAGACGTTGGCCACGCACAGGATGATTTCGTGTTTGCCGTCGACATCGGTGAATTCGCGGGTGTAAGCCAGCACGCGACGGTTGTTCGGCGAGAGCATTTTCAAGGTGCCACGGCCAAAAGCCTTGGACTGTTTGCGCACCGCCAGCAGACGGCGCGTCCAGTTCAACAGCGAATGCGGATCGCCGGACTGGGTTTCGACGTTGACCGACAGATAGCCGTACTGCGGATCCATGATCGGCGGCAGCACCAGACTCGCCGGATCGGCGCGGGAGAAGCCGCCGTTGCGGTCGATCGACCATTGCATCGGCGTACGCACGCCATCGCGGTCGCCAAGGTAAATGTTGTCGCCCATGCCGATTTCATCGCCGTAATACAACGTCGGCGTGCCGGGCATCGACAGCAGCAGACTGTTGAGCAACTCGATGCGGCGGCGGTCGCGCTCCATCAACGGCGCCAGACGCCGACGAATGCCGAGATTGATCCGCGCACGACGGTCAGCGGCGTAGTAATTCCACAGATAGTCACGTTCCTTGTCAGTGACCATTTCCAGGGTCAGCTCATCGTGGTTGCGCAGAAAGATCGCCCACTGGCAGTTGGCAGGGATTTCCGGGGTCTGGCGCAGAATATCGGTGATCGGGAAGCGATCTTCCTGGGCCAGCGCCATGTACATGCGCGGCATCAGCGGGAAGTGGAACGCCATGTGGCATTCATCACCGTTGAGGCCAGCGGCATCGGTGTCACCGAAGTACAGCTGGGTGTCTTCCGGCCATTGGTTGGCCTCGGCGAGCAGCATGCGGTCGGGGTAATTGGCGTCGATTTCCGCGCGAATCTGCTTGAGAACGTCGTGGGTCTCGGGCAGGTTTTCGTTGTTGGTGCCGTCGCGTTCGATCAGGTACGGGATGGCATCGAGGCGCAGACCGTCGATGCCCATGTCCAGCCAGTAGCGCATCACCGACAGTACGGCCTTCATCACTTGCGGGTTGTCGAAATTCAGGTCCGGCTGGTGCGAATAGAAACGGTGCCAGAAGTACTGGCCGGCGACCGGGTCCCAGGTCCAGTTGGATTTTTCCGTGTCGAGGAAAATGATCCGCGTGCCGTCGTATTTCTGATCGTCATCCGACCAGACATAGAAGTCCCGCGCCGCCGAGCCGGGCTTGGCCTTGCGCGCACGCTGGAACCACGGGTGCTGGTCGGAGGTGTGGTTGATGACCAGCTCGGTAATCACCCGCAAGCCGCGTTTGTGCGCTTCGGCGATAAAGCGCTTGGCGTCGGCCATGGTCCCGTAATCGCTGTGTACGCCTCGGTATTCGGCGATGTCGTAGCCGTCATCGCGGCGTGGTGAGGGGTAGAACGGCAATAGCCAGATGGTATTGACGCCGAGGTCGGCGATGTAATCGAGTTTGGCGATCAGGCCGGGAAAGTCGCCGATCCCGTCATTGTTGGAGTCGAAAAACGATTTGACGTGAACTTGATAGATCACCGCGTCCTTGTACCAGAGCGGGTCTTTGATGAAGGTGGCTGCCTTGGGTTTCTTCGCCATGTGAAACTCCTGCTGAATGCTTTAAAAGCGCCCCACGATGATCGTTCCCCCGCTCTGCGTGGGAATGCCGCCATGGACGCTCTGCGTCCGTTTCTGGGACGCGGAGCGTCCCGGGATGCATTCCCACGCAGAGCGTGGGAACGATCATTACGTAGCGGTGATTCGCCAGATGCCGAACGGCTGATACGCCGGGTCCAGGCGCATGAACTGGTATTTGCCGTGCCAGTCCCAACGATGTCCGTTCATCAAGTCTTCGCCATGGGTCGTCGCGTCATCGGGCAGGCCCATTTCCCACAGCGGCAATTCGAAATTCGCCTCCTGCACGTTATGCGGATCGAGGCTGACCGCGACCAGGATGAAATTGCTGCCGTCAAAACTGCGCTTGCCGAAATACAGAATATTGTCGTTCCAGGCGTTGTAGACCTTCAGGCCCAGGTGCGTGTGCAACGCCGGGTTCTGCCGACGAATGCGGTTGAGCTGGGCGATCTCGGCAATGATGTTGCCGGGCGCTGTGAAGTCGCGGACGCGGATCTCGTACTTCTCCGAATCGAGGTACTCCTCCTTGCCCGGCACAGGTGCCGACTCGCACAGTTCAAAACCGGAATACATGCCCCACAGCCCCGAGCCCATGGTCGCCAGCGCCGCGCGAATCAAGAAGCCGGGGCGACCTGACTCGTGGAGAAACGCCGGGTTGATGTCCGGGGTGTTCACAAAGAAATTCGGCCGGTAGCACTCGCGCCATGGCGATTCATTCAGTTCAGTGAAATACGTCGCCAGCTCAGCCTTGCTGTTGCGCCAGGTGAAATAGGTGTAGCTCTGCGTGTACCCGACCTTGCCCAGCCGCGCCATCATTGCCGGCGTGGTGAAGGCCTCGGCGAGGAAGATCACTTCCGGGTACAGCGCCCGCACATCAGCGATCAGCCATTGCCAGAACGGCAGCGGTTTGGTGTGCGGATTGTCGACGCGGAAGATTTTCACGCCCTCCTCGACCCAGCCGATGACGATGTCGCGCAACTCGACCCACAGGCTCGGAATCGCCTCAGGCGCATAGAAGTCGACGTTGACGATGTCCTGATATTTCTTCGGCGGGTTCTCCGCGTATTTGATCGTGCCGTCGGGGCGCCAGTTGAACCAGCCCGGATGCTGTTTGAGCCACGGGTGATCCTGGGAACACTGAATGGCGAAGTCGAGGGCGATTTCCAGGCCATGATCGGCAGCAGCGGCGACCAGTCGGCGGAAGTCTTCGCGGGTGCCGAGCTGCGAGTGAATGGCCTCGTGCCCGCCCTCCTCGCTGCCAATCGCATAAGGGCTGCCCGGATCATCGGGGCCGGCGGTCAGGGAATTATTGCGGCCCTTGCGATGGGCGCGACCGATCGGGTGGATCGGGGTGAAGTACAGCACGTCGAAGCCCATGTCCTGAATCATCGGCAGACGCGAGTGCACGTCGTTAAAGGTGCCGTGGCGGTGCGGATCGTCGGTGATCGAGCGGGGAAACAGCTCGTACCAACTGGCGAACTCGGCCAGCTCACGCTCGACGTCCATGGGGAATTCGGCGCTGACGCTCAAGTAAGCCCGGTGATCGGCCTCGGCCATCAGTTGCGCACTGCGCGAGTGCAGAAACAGCGCAACTTGCTCGGTTTCGAGCAGCCCGGAGAGTTCATGGTGCAACGCTGCGAGCTGTTCGCTCAGTTGGCCTTCGCTGCGTTCAGCGGCCTGTTGCACCATGCTGCGGCCTTCTTGCAGCTCGAGCGAAACGGGCACGGCAGCGTTGTGCTTCTTCTCCAGTTCATACTGGAAACTGGCGAATTGATCGATCCACGCTTCGATGCAATACAGGTAGCGCCCCTGATGTTCAGGGCGGAACTGGCCTTGCCAGCCGTTATTGCCCTGATCGGTCATCACTTCGCTTTGCCAGGTCTCCTCGCCTTCCTCACGCCAGCGGATGCGCACCGCGAGTTTGTCGTGGCCGTCGGCAAACACTTTGCTGGTGACCACCACTTCGCGGCCGGCAATCGACTTCACGGCGAACTGCCCGCCATCAAGCGTCGGCATGGTGTTTTCGATGACAATGCGCGGCAGCAGCAGTGCCTGCGACAGCGGCATGTGCGGGTTGTAGCTCAGTTCCGAAGGTTTTTCAGCAGTCATTGAGCATCTCTCCTTAACGCCCCAAGGACGCTCTTGTGCCGGATCAGTGTTCACAACGAAGCACCTGCCCCGAAATGAACTCACTTAGGTTCCGAGCGACCGGCGCCGGGAAAAGTTCAGATGAAATTGCCGTGTCAGAAAAGCGGATCGAATTGCGCGCAGGGTGGTCAATCCACTTAAGCACTTCTCACGCCATGTGCCACACGGAGGTCATCAGATGAACATCCCGATCCCGGCGGAAACGCCCGATCCGAACATCGACAAACCCACTTTGCCCGAGACTGAGCCGCAACCGATTCCCGAGCAGGAACCACCTGGCACCACGCCACCGCCGAAAGAAGAACCACCAACGACGATGCCACCAGTCATCGTCTGACTGATCATTCCCACGCTCCGCGTGGGAACGCAGCCCGGGACGCTCCGCGTCCCAAAGCGGACGCGGAGCGTCCATTGAGGCATTCCCACGCAGAGCGTGGGAACGATCAACGTGGCAACGATCAGTCAGTGATCATCAGTCTTCTCCTCTTCTTTTTCGAAGAGTTTTACGATGCGCGGCATCACGCTGAAAATCCCCAGCGCCAGTAAGGTACTGAGCAGCGCCGTGGCTTCCCGGCCAAGGCCGGCCGCGACACCAATGGCCGCCGTCATCCACAGCCCGGCAGCCGTGGTCAGACCTTTGACATGGCCCTCATCGCCTTCCTTGTTTTTCAGGATAGTCCCGGCACCGAGAAAACCGATCCCGGCAATCACCCCTTGCACCACGCGACTCATCGCATCGGACTCGGCCCCGGACGTCTGCGGCACCAGTACAAACAACGCCGCCCCCAGCGCCACCAACATATGCGTGCGCACCCCTGCAGCCTTGCCCTTGTGCTCACGCTCGAACCCGAGAATGCCGCCCAGAATCGCCGCCATCAGCAGGCGCACGGTAATGCGCGTCAATTGCGAAGCATCGCCAACGTCGGCGAACTCCGCCTGCAGGGTTTCCCACACTTCATGCCACCACGCGTTCATCGTGCAGTCCTTGTTATTGGGTCTATAGAGGATGGACAGCGGCGACCATTAATCAGTTGCGCAGAACGATCGGCGCAGCGTGCGCCCTAACCTTGCAGACCTCCCTGAAAAAAAGGACTGCTCCTATGCCTCTTCGAGTCGATGAATCCAACCCCGAGCAAAAAGTGTGTTTTTTCACCGTCGAACACGGCGAGGAAATTCGCATTTGCGACACCCTGGAAGTCAGGACGGACAGCGAAAAATCCATGTCATTCGTGGAAATAGAAGGCCGCCGCGTTTACATCACCGAGGCAGAAGCCGACGAATTGACCGTCGCAGGCGCCAAGGACGGCCGCAAGCATTTGAAGGCCGACGAGAGTGGTTCGGTGATTTGACTGACCTTGATCAACACCCCGCGCAAACGCCTGCGATAGGCGTTTGCGCCCGTGTCTGCGGGCTGCTTCAAGTTGTCGCAGGCGTTGCGCAGAAACGCATCTGATCCGCTTTTTATTGAAATAGCTGAGTCTGTTATGCAAACAGATCGGCGCTCATAGTGCTCTGGCCTGATGGAGGCTGATGAGCGAATAACCATGAGCGAACAAATCCCCGTCCGAACCGTAGAAGCATCTCCAACTATCAAAAGTGTGCCCGCACGCCCAATGAAGGCGACGGCCAGGTCCAGCGACAACCAGATCCACACCCGCAGCTTCACCGGCCTGTTCCGCACCCTGCGCATGAGCGGCGCGGGTTTTCTGTTCGTGTTGTTTTTCGGCACCGTGTGGCTGAACTGGGGCGGGCGTCAGGCAGTGCTCTGGGATCTTTCCGAAAGTAAATTCCACATCTTCGGCGCGACGTTCTGGCCACAGGATTTCATCCTGCTGTCCGCGCTGCTGATCATCGCCGCGTTCGGCCTGTTCGCCATCACCGTGTTTGCCGGCCGGGTCTGGTGCGGCTACACCTGTCCGCAGAGTTCGTGGACGTGGATCTTCATGTGGTGCGAGAAAATCACCGAAGGCGAACGCAACCAACGGATCAAACTGCAAGCCGCGCCGTGGAACCTGAACAAACTGGCGCGCCGTGCGGCCAAGCACACCCTGTGGCTGGCGATCAGCGTGCTGACCGGCCTGACCTTCGTCGGTTATTTCACCCCGATCCGGCCATTGGCCGAAGAACTGCTGACCCTGCAAATTGGCGGCGTCAGTCTGTTCTGGGTGCTGTTCTTCACTGCTGCCACCTACATCAACGCCGGTTGGTTACGTGAGGCGGTGTGCATGCACATGTGCCCGTATGCGCGGTTCCAGAGCGTGATGTTCGACAAGGACACCCTGGCGATTTCCTATGACGTGGCCCGTGGCGAAAACCGTGGCCCGCGTAAACGCGACGTGAAACCGCTGGAAGCAGGCCTGGGCGATTGCATCGACTGTCAGTTGTGCGTGCAGGTCTGCCCGACCGGCATCGACATCCGCGACGGCTTGCAGATGGAGTGCATCGGCTGTGCCGCGTGCATCGACGCCTGCGACTCGATCATGGACAAAATGAACTACCCGCGCGGTTTGATCCGCTACAGTTCCGAGCGCGAATTGCAGGGTGGCAAAACCCATCTGCTGCGCCCCCGACTGATTGGCTACAGCGTGGTGCTGGTGGCGATGATCGGCGCATTGGCACTGGCGCTGGTGGAGCGGCCGATGGTCTCGCTGGACGTGACCAAGGATCGCGGCTTGTTCCGTGAAAACGGTCAAGGCCAGATCGAAAACATCTATAGCCTCAAAGTCATCAACAAGACCCAGCAACGCCAGGACTACAACCTGACGCTGGTGGATGGCGATGGCTTCCAGCTGCAAGGCAAGACCGAGATGAGCCTGGCCCCGGGAGAGATTGTCGATGTGCCGGTGTCGGTGGCGATGACCACGGAACGCCCGGCCAGCAGCTCGCAGACCTTGAGTTTCAAGATTGCCGACAGCGATGAGCCTGAGGTTTATAGCGTGGCGAAGAGCAGGTTTGTGGCGCCGATGAATCGCTGATCCCTTAGAATCCGCTCCCTCACCCCAGCCCTCTCCCAGGGGTAGAGGGGGCCGACCGAGGTGTCTGTCGCTATACATCGACCTGACAGACCGAGTCGATTATGGATTCAGCAAAGTACTTTCCGACCGAGTCGATTATGGATTCAGCAAAGCACTTTCAGGCCGAATCGATTGTGGATTCAGCAAAGCACTTTCAGGTCGGTGTATTTAGCAAGCATCCCCCAATCAGTCCCCTCTCCCTCTGGGAGAGGGCTAGGGTGAGGGGCAGTTCCCCTGACACACCTCATCATCAACCAGCACCAAGGCTCCTCGATGAAACGCTACGAAAAATTCGCCGACGACATCGCTGAACTGATCCGCTCCGGCGTGCTTGGCCCCGGCCAGCGCGTGCCTTCGGTGCGCTACGCCAGCCAGACCTACGGTGTCAGCCCGTCCACGGTGTTCCAGGCCTACTACCTGCTCGAACGCCGCGGCCTGATCCGCGCGCGGCCGCGCTCCGGTTACTTCGTCAACACCCACGCGCCGAGCCCGTTTTCCGAGCCGGTGATCAGTAGCCACGTCAACGACTCCACCGAAGTCGACGTCAGCGAACTGGTGTTCTCGGTCCTCGATTCGATCAAAGATCCGAGCACGATCCCCTTCGGCTCGGCATTCCCCAGCCCGACGCTGTTCCCGCTGCAACGCCTGTCGCGCTCGCTGGCCAGCGCTGCCCGCGAGATGGATCCGCGCATGGTCGTCACCGACATGTCGCCGGGCAATCCGCAACTGCGCCGGCAAATCGCTCTGCGCTACATGGTCGGCGGCCTGATGCTGCCGATGGAAGAACTGCTGATCACCAACGGCGCCCTCGAAGCGCTGAACCTGTGCTTGCAAGCCGTGACCGAACCCGGCGATCTGGTGGCAATCGAGGCCCCGGCGTTCTACGCCAGCCTGCAAGTACTGGAACGGCTGAAACTCAAAGCCGTGGAAATCCCCGTGCACCCGCGCGATGGCATCGACCTCGGCGTGCTAGCGCAAACCCTGGAACGCCATCCGATCAAGGCCTGCTGGTGCATGACCAGTTTCCAGAACCCGATGGGCGCCACCATGCCCGAGGCGAAGAAACAGGAATTGGTCGAACTGCTGCGCCGCCACCAAGTGCCGCTGATCGAAGACGATGTCTACGCCGAACTCTATTACGGCCAACAGGCACCGAAACCGGCCAAGGCCTTCGACACCGAAGGCCTGGTGATGCATTGCGGCTCGTTCGCCAAAAGCCTGGCCCCCGGTTACCGCATCGGCTGGGTCGCCGCCGGGCGTTATGCGCAGAAAATCGAACGGCTGAAACTGATGACCTCGCTGTGTGCCTCGATGCCCGCGCAGGCAGCGATTGCCGACTATCTGCAACACGGCGGCTACGACCGTCACTTACGCAAATTGCGTTACGCCCTCGAAGAACAGCAAAGCGCGATGCTCGCCGCGATTGCCCGTTATTTCCCGGCGCAGACGCGGGTCAGCCAACCCGCAGGTGGTTATTTCCTGTGGCTGGAATTGCCACCGCAGATGGATTCATTGAAGCTGTTTCAGATGGCACTGGCGCAAGGCATCAGCATTGCCCCGGGGCCGATTTTCTCGCCGACGCAGCGGTTCAGGAACTGTATTCGTCTGAACTATGGCAGCCCTTGGACTGAGGATTCGGAGAAGGCCATGGAGACGTTGGGGCGGATTGTGCGGTCGTTCTGACAGTCCTGTGTTGCTTGGGCTATTGCCTTCGCGAGCAGGCTCGCTCCCACCTTGGATTTGTGCCGGACACAGAACCAATGTGGGAGCGAGCCTGCTCGCGAAGAGGGCCGACCTGGCAACGAAATGTTCAGGGCTTAACGCCCGCCCCCCAAATCAACAAACGTCCCGGTCGCATACGACGCCTTATCCGACAACAACCAGACAATCGCCTCCGCCACCTCATCCGGCCGGCCGCCACGGGCCATTGGAATCGCCGACTCCAGCTTGCTGACCCGATCCGGATCGCCGCTCAAAGCATGGAAATCGGTATAGATGTAACCCGGACGCACCGCGTTGACGCGAATCCCCTCACCCGCCACTTCCTTGGACAAACCGATGGTGAAGGTATCGAGCGCACCTTTGGACGCGGCGTAATCGACGTATTCGTTCGGCGAGCCGAGACGCGAAGCCACCGACGACACGTTGACGATACTGCCACCCTGCCCGCCGTGCTTGGGCGACATGCGCAGGATCGCGTGCTTGGCGCAGAGGATCGGCGCCAGGACATTGGTTTTCATGATTTTGAGGATACGGAATTCGGACATTTCGTCGACTCGCGACTTTTGTCCGACGGTGCCAGCGTTGTTCACCAAAGCGGTGACGCGGCCCAGTTCGCTGTCGACCCGCTGGAACAGCGCGATCACTTCGTCTTCGATGCTGACATCGGCGCGCACCGCGATGGCCTGTGCACCCAAGGCACGGACTTGCTCCAGCACGCTTTGCGCAGCCTGTTCATCCGACTGATAGTTGATGCAGATCCGATAGCCTTGCCCGGCAGCCAACAGCGCCGTCGCGGCGCCAATTCCGCGTCCGCCACCGGTGATCACAATGACTTTATCCATGCTGGCCTTTCCCCCAAATGCACACGTAACAGTCGGGGGGAAGAATAACCGCCATTGGCGGGTTTTGCATGGAGTCTGTGGTGTATGGGCAGACGCCTTCGCGAGCAGGCTCGCTCCCACACTGGATTTGTGCTCCGCGCCGCCCCCCTATGGGAGCGAGCCTGCTCGCGAAGAACGATAACGCGGTCGATCAGACCACCGCTAACTGCTCACCCCGCGCAATATCCTGCATGAATTTTTCCGCCGGCATCGGATGCCCCAGCAGATACCCCTGCAACGAATCACAACCCAACTGCGTCAGAAATTCCTGCTGCACACCGGTTTCCACGCCTTCCGCGACAATGCGCAAACCGAGCGCCTGCCCCAACGCAACAATCGCCGAGACAATCGCCGCATCGTCGCTGTCATGCTCAAGATCGCGCACAAACCCACGGTCGATCTTCAGCTCATTGGCCGGCAAACGCTTGAGATACATCAGACTGGAATAACCCGTGCCGAAGTCATCGATCGACAGATCGACGCCCATGTCCGACAACTCCTGCAACACCGTCATGCTCGCATCGGCATCGCTCATCGCCGTGGTTTCGGTGATTTCCAGGGTCAGGCTGTTGGCCGGCAAGTGGTGGGTGGCCAGCGCCTTGGCCACGCTGCGTACCAGCCCTGTGTGGCAAAACTGCAACGCCGACAGATTCACCGCGATGCGCCAATCGGTGTAACCGAGCACGTACCACTCGCGCATCTGCCGGCAGGCTTCGTTGAGCACCCATTCACCGATCGGAATGATCAGACCGGTTTTCTCGGCCAGTTCGATGAACTTGTCCGGCATCAGCATGCCGTGGGTCGGGTGCTGCCAACGCAACAGCGCTTCGGCGCCGACCGGACGGCCATTGGCGGCATCGAACTTGGGTTGGTAGTGCAAGCTGAACTGGCTGTGCTCAAGTGCCGCACGCAGGTCCTGCAACAACTGCAACTGCTTGCGTGCGTTGTTGTTCATCGATGCATCGAAAAAGCTGTAGCCGTTTTTGCCGCCGCCCTTGGCGTGGTACATCGCTGCGTCGGCGTTCATCAGCAGTTCCTGCGCGTTCTGGCCATTGCCCGGATACAGGGCGATGCCAACGCTGGCGGAGATCTGCAAGTCATGCTCGGCGACACGGAACGATTGCGCAATCAGACCGACCTGACGTGCCGCCAGCCCGAGCGCGTCATTGGGTTCGGTCAGGCGCACCAGCAACACGAATTCATCGCCACCGATGCGCGCCAGCGTGTCCGGGCCGCGCAAGTCTTCACGCAGACGCAACCCCACTTCACGCAGCAACTGATCGCCCATGTGATGACCAAACGCATCGTTAACCGGTTTGAAGCCGTCCAGATCGATGAACATCAAGGCAAAACAGCCGCCCTGCTCATGGACCTTTTTCATTGCCTGATTAATGCGGTCGTCCAGCAGCATGCGGTTCGGCAGCCCGGTCAGGGTGTCGTGCAGGGCCAGCTGGGTGAGTTCGCGGTTGGCCACGGTCAACGAGTGCGCGAGATCGGCGGTGCGCGCTTCGAGGCGCGCGTCGAGAATCGAGGTCAGCAAGGCAATCGACAGCACCGCCAACGTGGTAATCAACACCAGGCTGTCGAGGCCATTGCCTTTCAAGCCATTGACGGTGGCGCCACAGAAACTGCCATCAGGGAATTGCGCAGCAGCCATGCCGGTGTAATGCATGCCGACAATCGCGATGCCCATGATGATCGCCGCGCCGCCGCGAATCAGACGCACATAGGGAGAATGCTGACGCAAGCGGAAGGCGATCCACAGCGCCGCCGCCGACGCACCGACGGCAATCAGCAACGAGGCGCCAAACAGCGCCGGATCGTAGTCGATCCCCGGCGTCATGCGCATCGCCGCCATGCCGGTGTAATGCATGGCGCTGATCCCGCTGCCCATGATCAACGCACCCAATGCCAGTTGCAGCATTGGCAGTTTCGGCTGGCTGACCAGCCACAGCGCGAACCCGCAGGACAACACGGCGATCAGCAGCGACAGCACGGTCAGACTGATGTCATAGCCGAGATCAATCGGCAGTTTGAAGGCGAGCATGCCAATGAAATGCATCGACCAGACGCCGATGCCCATGGCGAACGCTCCCCCCGCCGTCCAGAAATGCACGGCACGGCCCTTGGCCGTGGCGATGCGACCGGTGAGGTCGAGCGCGGTGTACGAAGCGAGAATCGCCACACACAACGAAATGAAAACCAGGGTGGAGGAATAACTACCGATGAGCATGGGGATTCTCGTGACCACCCAACGCGGATTGCGTCCGTTCCCGGTCGGGCAAATGCGGCGATTGTACTGATTGCACAGAAGAACGCACTGACAAAGTAATCAAATGGCCATCAAGCCGATGAAACGCTTGTTCGATCGTCCGACAAGGCTCTGGCCCGGCGCTCACGCCTTTACACGATCGTTCCCACGCTCTGCGTGGGAATGCCTCAGCGGACGCTCTGCGTTCGGCTCTGGATGGGACGCGGAGCGTCCCGGGCTGCATTCCCACGCAGAGCGTGGGAACGATCAGTGAAGCCAGCCTTCAGCGGGTGTTATCGCTGACCTCCAGTTGCCCATCCCAACCGCCGCCCAGCGCGGCAATCAATTGCACGCTGGCAATCAAGCGGCTTTGCAGAATGTTCAGCACGCTGCGCTCGTTACTCAACGCCGTGGCTTGCACCACCACCACATCGATGTAGGCAATCAGCCCGGCCTTGTACTGGTTTTCCGTCAGGCGCAGGGAGTCGCGGGCAGCATCGAGGGCTTCCTGGCGCACCGCCGCTTCATCCTCGTAAACCTTGAGCTGCACCAGATAGTTTTCCACCTCGCGGAAACCGTCGAGCACGGTCTGGCGGTACTTGGCCACGGTCTGGTCATACACCGCTTCGGTACGATCGACTTCCGCCGAACGAATGCCGCCGTCGAACAGCGGCAGCGCCAGTTTCGGCCCGACCGACCAGAAACGGTTCGGCAGGCTGATCAGATTCTGCGAGGTACTGCTGCTGTAACCGCCGCTCAGGCTCAGGCTCAGATCCGGGTAATACGCTGCTTTGGCCACACCGATGTTGGCGTTGGCGGCGATCACCGAACGCTCCGCCGAAGCAATGTCCGGGCGCCGCTCCAGCAACTGTGATGGCAGGCTCAACGGCACCTGCGGCAACTTCGGAATGGTCTGCACTTCGGCAATGTTGAAATCCGCCGGCGCTTGCCCCGTGAGCACCGCAATCGCATTTTCGAATTGCGCGCGTTGCCAGATCAGGTCAACCAGATCGGCCTGGGTGCTTTTCAGTTGCGTCTGCGCCTGGGCCACCGCATCCCGCCCGGAAACGCCCGCGCGGTATTGGTTCTGGGTCATTTTCAGCGAGCGTTCGTAAGCGGCAACCGTGGCTTCGAGCAGACGTTTTTGCTGATCGATCACCCGCAATTGCAGGTAGTTCTGCACCAGCTCCGACTGCTGACTCAGACGCATCGCCGCCAGATCGGCAAAACTGGCTTGGGCGCTGGCCTCGTCAGCCTCAAGCCCACGGCGCAACTTGCCCCACACATCGGCTTCCCAACTGACGCCCAGTTCAGCGTTGTAGGTATCACGGATGCCGCTGGAGGAACTGCTCAGACTCGAACTGCTGCTGCCGGTGCCTTGGCTGGAGCGGGTTTTACCCAGGCTCAGATCGACACTCGGGTAAAACGCCCCGCGCGCGCTGCGCACCAAAGCCTGCGCTTGCCGGTACTGGGCTTCCGACTGTGCGACGGTCTGGTTGGCATTGTTCAGGCGTTCGATCAAGCCGTTGAGCTGCTGATCGCCGTACAACTCCCACCACGCACCCCGGGCCAGCGAGTCGCTCGGGTTGGCCTGGGTCCAGCCCTCGGCTTCCTTGTACTGGGCAATTTCAGCGGTCTGCGGACGCTGGTAGTCCGGGCCGACAGCGCAGGCACTGAGCATCGCCACGCACAGCGACAGGCTCAGCAAACGCGAGCCTCGAGCAGTGGCCAGATTGAAAAGCGAACGGTCAGTCATAGCGGAGTTTCCAGAGCGGCGTCAGTGCGCACGCCACGCCATTTGTTGAAACGATGGCGCAGCTTGTCGAGATAGAGGTAAACCACAGGCGTGGTGTAAAGCGTCAGTACCTGGCTGAAAATCAGTCCACCGATGATCGTCAAACCGAGCGGCTGGCGCATTTCCGCGCCTTCGGCCCGGCTGAGCAGCAACGGCAAGGCACCGAGAATTGCTGCCAGCGTGGTCATCAGAATCGGCCGCAGGCGTTGCAGACAGGCACTGCGAATCGACTCCAGCGGCGACAGGCCTTGATGACGCTCCAGTTGCAACGCGAGGTCGATCATCAGAATGGCGTTTTTCTTCACCACGCCAATCAGCAGGAACAACCCGAGCAACGAGATCAGGCTGAACTCGCCGCCCAGCGCATAGATCGACAACAACGCGCCAACACCGGCCGACGGCAGGGTCGACAGAATCGTCAGCGGATGAATGTAGCTTTCATACAGCACGCCCAACACCAGATACACCGCCAGCAACGCGCCGAGAATCATGAACGGCTGGCTCTTCTGCGTCGCGGCAAAAGCGTCGGCGGTGCCGGCCATTTTCGCGATGACGTCTTCCGGCAGGCCGAGCTTGGCAATCGCCCGCTCGATGGCAGCACTGCCCTGCTCCACCGTCACGCCTTCGGCCATGTCGAAGGAAATGTCTTCGGAGGCAAACTGGCCTTCGTGGCTGACGCGGTCGTCCTCCAGGCTGTTTTCGTAATGAGCGAAGGTCGACAGCGGCACCCGCGCACCGTCAGCGGTGATCACCTGCACCTGCTTGAGCGTCACCGGGTCCTGGGCGTATTTCGGATTGACCTCCATCACCACCTGATACTGGTTGAGGCTGTCGTAGATCGTCGAAATCTGCCGCTGGCTGTAGGCGTTGTTCAACACCGAGGTAACCATGTCCATGTCGACACCGAGGCGTTTGGCCTGATCGCGGTCGACAATCAGCGTCACTTGCTGGGCGCCTGCTCCCTCTCGGGCGTCAATGGCCGTCAACTCCGGCAAGGCCCGTAACGCGGTAACCACTTTCGGGTACCACTTGCGCAACTCGCTCAAATCACCGCTTTGCAAAATGTAGCTGTACTGCGACGTGGTCTGTTCGCGGCCGCCGCCAAATTGCAGATCCTGATCCGCCATCAGCATCAATTGTGCACCAGGGACCTTGGGCATTTCCTTGCGCAGGCGTTCGATGACCTTTTGCGCATTGAGCTGGCGTTCCTTGATCGGCTTCAGACGTACCAGCATGAAGGCGTTGTTGGTGCCGTTGCTGCCACCGATGAACCCGGCGACGCTTTCCACTGCTTCGTCCTTGAGCACGGCACGGCGGAAGATTTCCATTTTCGGCTGCATCACACTGAACGACAGGCCGTCGTCACCGCGCACGAAACCGATCAACTGGCCGGTGTCCTGCTGCGGCATGAAGGTTTTCGGCACCACCACGTACAGCGCGACGTTCACGCCAACGGTGATCAGCAGACTGAGCAAGGTCAGACGACGATGGCGCAACACCCAGTCGAGGCTGCTGGCGTATTTGCCAACCATCCAGTCGTTGGTGCGGCGGCTCCAGCGTTGCAGACGGTTCTCCTGCCCCGGCGTGTGCGGCTTGAGCCAACGGGCGCAGAGCATCGGCGTCAGCGTCAGGGAAACCACCAGCGAGACGACAATGGCTGCCGCCAGGGTGATGGAAAACTCACGAAACAGGCTCTCGACGATGCCACCCATGAACAGAATCGACAGGAACACCGCCACCAGCGAGACGTTCATCGACAGCAAGGTGAAACCGACTTCCTTGGCCCCGAGATACGCGGCCTGCATCGGTTTGACGCCTTCGTCGATGTGCCGGGAAATGTTCTCCAACACCACGATGGCGTCGTCCACCACCAGACCGGTGGCGAGAATCAGCGCCATCAGCGACAGGTTGTTCAGCGAAAATCCGTAGAGGTACATCACCGCAAAGGTGCCGACCAGCGACACCGGCACGGCCAGTGTCGGAATCAGCGAGGCGCGGAAGTTCCCAAGGAACAGGAACACCACCAGAATCACCAGTGCCACGGCAATCAGCAGCGTCATCTCTGCTTCGTGCAGTGTCGCCTTGATCACCGGTGAGCGGTCCATGGCCAGATTCAGCTTCACGCTGGCCGGCAACACGGCTTGCAGGGCCGGCAACTGCGCTTTGATCTCGTTGACCGTCTCGATGATGTTGGCGCCGGCCTGACGGTTGATCACCAACAGCACCGCCGCGTCATCGTTGAAGAAACCGCTGTTGTAGCGGTCCTCGACACCGTCGCTGACCTTGGCCACGTCCTTGAGACGCAGCGCGGCGCCGTCGGCGTAGTGGATGATCAGTGACTCGTAGTCCTTGGCTTTTTCCAGCTGGTCATTGGCCTGGATCTGCCACAAGCGCTGACCGTCCTCGACCGAACCTTTTGGCCGGCGCACGTTGGCATCGGCGATAGTCTTGCGCACATCGTCGAGCGCCACGCCGTACTGGTTCAGCGCTTGCGGTTCGAGTTCGATACGCACCGCCGGCAGTGAACTGCCGCCGATCTGCACTTCGCCAACGCCCTGCACTTGCGAAAGGCTCTGCGAAAGAATGGTCGAGGCCAAATCGTAGAGCTGGCCTTTTTCCAGCACATCGGAGGTCAGCGACAGCACCATGATCGGCGCTTGCGACGGGTTGACCTTTTTGTAGGTCGGCATGCTGCGCATACCGCTCGGCAGCAGATTGCGCGACGCGTTGATCGCGGCCTGCACTTCCCGCGCGGCGCCGTTGATGTCGCGGTCGAGGTCAAACTGCAGAATGACCCGGGTCGAACCCTGACTGGAACGGCTGCTCATGGTGTTGACGCCGGCAATCGCGCCGAACGAGCGCTCCAGCGGCGTGGCCACGGTGGACGCCATGACCTCCGGGCTGGCACCGGGCAGGCTCGCCTGCACGACGATCACCGGGAAATCCATTTGCGGCAGCGGCGCCACCGGCAGCAGGCCGAAGCTGACACCGCCGAGCAGCATGATCGCCAGGCTCAGCAGCATCGTCGCTACCGGGCGCTTGATGAAAGGACCGGAGAGGTTCATCGAACGCGATCTCCGCCTTCACCGCAGATCCCTGTGGGAGCGAGCCTGCTCGCGAATGCAATCTTGTATTCAACAATGATGTTGCCTGATAGGCCGCTTTCGCGAGCAGGCTCGCTCCCACAAGGGATGTGTGATGCTCGCGAAGTCATACCGACACCTCTTCAGTGTCAGCATTGGTCTTGCCAAAGCGTCGCCCGAGGCGGTCGAAGTACAGGTAGATCACTGGCGTGGTGAACAGCGTCAGCACCTGGCTCACCAGCAGACCGCCGACCATCACCAGACCCAGCGGCTGGCGCAATTCAGCACCTGAGCCCGTGGCGAGCATCAACGGCACCGCACCAAACAGCGCCGCCAGCGTGGTCATGAGGATTGGCCGGAAGCGCAACAGCGCCGCCTGATAAATCGCCTGCTCCGGCGCCATGCCTTGGGTGCGTTCAGCATCGAGGGCGAAGTCGATCATCATGATCGCGTTCTTTTTCACGATACCGATCAGCAGGATGATGCCGATGATCGCGATCATGCCCAGGTCATTGCCACTGAGCAGCAGCGCCAGCAACGCGCCGACCGCCGCCGACGGCAAGGTCGAGAGAATGGTGATCGGGTGAATGTAGCTCTCGTACAGCACGCCCAGCACGATGTACATGGTCACCACCGCCGCCAGAATCAGCAGCAAGGTGCTCGACAACGAGGCCTGGAAGGCTTCGGCCGCACCCTGGAACTGGGTCTGCACGCCAACCGGCATGCCGATGTCTTTCTGCACCTGCTCGATAACGTCGACCGCATGCCCCAGCGCTACACCGGGCGCCAGGTTGAATGACATCATCACCGCCGGGAACTGGCCGATATGGGTGATCGCCAGTTGCGCCTGACGTTCTTCCACATGGGCCAGGCTCGACAGGCGTACCTGCGCGCCATCGGTGGTCTTGACGTGAATCTGGTCCAGCGCCTGCGGGCCGATCTTCTCCCCGGCCTGAGCTTGCAGTACCACGCGGTACTGGCTGGCCTGGGTGTAAATCGTCGAAATCTGGCGCTGGCCAAAAGCGTCGTACAGCGCATCAGTGATGTTCGCCACCGAGACGCCAAGGCGTGACGCCGCATCGCGGTCGATCACCAGATACACCTGCAAACCCTTGTCCTGCAAATCACTGGCAACGTCGGTCAGTTCCGGACGCTGGGCCAACGCTTCGACCAGACGGCCGCTCCACTGGCTGAGCAGTTCGGAGTCCGGCGAGGACATGCTGAACTGATATTGCGTGCGGCTGACGCGGTCCTCGATGGTCAGGTCCTGCACCGGCTGCATGAACAGACGGATACCGACCAGTTTGTCCAGTTGCGGTTGCAGGCGCGCAATCACTTCAGTGGCGCTCAGATCGCGATCGCCGTGGGGCTTGAGGTTGATCAGCAAGCGCCCGCTGTTGAGCGTGGCGTTATCGCCGTCGACGCCGATGTAGGACGACAGGCTCTGCACCGCCGGATCTTCGAGAATGATTTTCGCCAGTTCCTGTTGACGCTCGCCCATCGCCGCGAAGGAAATCGACTGCGGCGCTTCGGAAATGCCCTGAATCACCCCGGTGTCCTGTACCGGGAAGAAGCCCTTTGGCACGACCATATAGAGGAACACGGTCAACGCCAGTGTGCCGATAGCCACCAGCAGGGTCAGCGGCTGATGCTTGAGCACCCAGCGCAGCATCCGACCATACTCGGCGATCATCCAGTCGATGACAGCACCGCTGGCACGGTAGAAACGGCCCTGCTCATGTGCTTCCGGCTCACGCTTGAGCAAACGCGCGCACATCATCGGCGTCAGGGTCAGCGAAACCACCAGGGAAATCAGGATTGCCACGGCCAGGGTGATGGCGAACTCGCGGAACAAGCGCCCGACTACGTCCGCCATGAACAACAGCGGAATCAGTACCGCGATCAGCGACAGGGTCAAGGAGATCAGGGTGAAGCCGATCTGCTTGGCGCCCTTGAGCGCGGCTTGCATCGGGCTGTCGCCCTCTTCGATGAAGCGCGCGATGTTCTCGAGCATGACGATGGCGTCGTCGACCACGAAACCGGTGGCAATGGTCAGGGCCATCAGGGTCAGGTTATTCACCGAGAACCCGGCCAGGTACATTACGCCAAAGGTGCCGATCAGCGACAGCGGCACGGCCACCGACGGAATGATCGTGGCACTGGCGCGACGCAGGAACAGGAATGTCACCATCACCACCAGGGCGATGGCGATGAGCAGTTCGTGTTGCACGTCGGTGACCGAGGCGCGGATGGTCTGCGTACGGTCGGTCAGCACAGTGACATCAAGGCCGGCCGGCAGGTTGTCGGTGATGCTCGGCAGCAGTGCCTTGATGCGGTCGACCACTTCGATCACGTTGGCACCCGGCTGACGCTGGATGTTCAGCAATACCGCCTGATTCTGGTTGGCCCATGCAGCGAGGCGTTCGTTCTCGGCGCCGTCGACGATTTCCGCCACGTCCTTGAGCCGTAACGGCGCGCCGTTCTTGTAGGCGAGAATCAGATTGGCGTAGTCCTCGGGCGAGGTCAGTTGATCGTTGGCGTCGAGCATCGACACTCGGGTCGGGCCGTCGAAGTTGCCTTTCGGCTGATTGACGTTGGAAGCGCCGATCAAGGTACGCACGTCCGACAGGTTCAGGCTATTGGCGGCCAACGCTTCCGGGTTGACCTTGATACGCACGGCCTGACGCTGACCGCCGGCAATGCTGACCATGCCGACGCCGCTGATCTGGGCGATTTTCTGCGCCATGCGCGTATCGACCAGGTCATTGAGTTTGGGCAGCAGCATGGTTTTCGAGGTGATCGCCAGGGTCAGCACCGGGGTGTCCGCCGGGTTGACCTTGTTGTACACCGGCGGCGCTGGCAAATCGGTCGGCAGCAGATTGGTCGCGGCGTTGATCGCGGCTTGCACCTGCTGTTCGGCGACGTCCATGTTGATGTCGAGGCTGAAACGCAGGGTCAGCACCGACGCACCGCCGGAACTGGTCGAGGCCATTTGCGTCAGGCCCGGCATCTGCCCGAACTGGCGCTCGAGTGGCGCGGTCACGGCACTGGTCATCACGTCCGGGCTGGCGCCGGGATACAAGGTCATGACGCGGATGGTCGGGTAATCGACCTGTGGCAACGCCGATACCGGCAGCAAGCGATAAGCGATCAGGCCGGCCAGAACAATGGCCAGCATGCTCAGGGTGGTAGCTACCGGTCGGAGGATGAACAGCCGCGAAATGTTCATGCGCCCTTCTTGGCCTTGTCAGTGACCGCAGCGTCTGGCGTCTGGGCGGCGGACTTGCCTTGCAGGTGTTCGGTCGGGGTGGTTGGCACTTTATTGCTGTCGTTGACCACTTCCACTTCACTGCCTTCTTTCAGGCGGTCAGTGCCTTCCAGTACCACGCGGTCGCCAGCGGCCAGACCTTCAGTGACCACGGTGTTTTCGCCATCACTGGCGCCAATCTTCAGTTGGCGAATAGTGACTTTCTTGTCGCCATCCAGCGCATAGACGAAGGTGCCGTTGGTGCCGAACTGAATCGCTGCCGACGGTGCCAGCACCACGCCTTTCAGCGTGTCAGCGAGCAAGTGCACGTTGACGAACTGGTTGGGGAACAGCGCCTGATCGCGGTTTTCATAGCGGGCCTTGAACTTCAGGGTACCGGTGGCGACGTCGATCTGGTTGTCGAGACTTTGCAGTACGCCGGTGGCTTGCAGTTTGGTGTCGCCGCGATCCCAGGCTTCGGCCGGCAGCTTGGCGCCACTGCGATAACGTGCGAGAACGGTTTCCAGGCTGTTTTCCGGCAAGGTGAAAGCGACGCTGATCGGTTGCGTCTGGGTGATCACTGCAAGGAAGGTGGTGTCGTTAGCGGTGACGAGGTTACCGACGTCAACCTGACGCAGACCGACACGGCCGGCAATCGGCGCGCGGATCTTGGTGAATTCGAGATTGAGCTTGGCGTCGTTGACCGCGGCCTGATTGGTCTTGACCGTGCCCAGATACTGGCCGACCAGTGCTTCGGCGGTGTCCAGCGTCTGTTTGGCGATGCTGTCCTCTTTGTACAGACCGCGATAACGCTCGACGTCGACCTGCGCGTTTTTCAGTTGCGCCTGATTCTGCAGCAACGTGCCTTCAGCCTGCAGCAAGGCGTTCTGGTATGGACGTGGATCGATCTCTGCCAGCAGGTCGCCAGCCTTGACCATCTGCCCTTCTTCGAAATTGATTTTCACCAGTTCGCCGCCCACCCGGCTGCGCACATTGATGGTGTTGAGCGCCGTCACCGTACCCAGCGCTTTGTAGTACAGCGGAAAGTCGCCGGTGACCGCCGGCGCCACGCGCACCGGAATCGGCCCGGCGCCGCCACCGAAGCCCGGCCGCATCATTCCCGAACGCCCGGTGTGCCCGGCTGCAGCCTTGTCAGCGCCCTCCTTGTGGGCTGAACCGGCGGGCCAGAATTTCCAGCACAGAACGGCGATCACCAACAAGACAAGCAGGCTGATCAGCCAGCGACGGGAATTACGGGGGGACGATTGCATGGAGTGATTAACCATTGGGCGCGTGGGCTTCTATTACGGGAGGCTGAACGATAAGCACTGATGGGGAATTAGCAAAGCAGCTTTACCGGCAATTTACCTTGAACTTACGTTTCAAGGTGTGAGGCAAAACACTGATACACAAATGAAAACGGCCTGGACAGGGCCAGGCCGTTAACAATTGTAAAGCGTTGTGGCAAAGCTTACTTGAGGACGGCCAGAGCAGCGTCGTAATTAGGCTCTTCCGCGATTTCGTTGACCAGTTCGCTGTGCAGCACGTTGTCGTTTTCGTCCAGAACCACCACGGCACGGGCGGTCAGGCCTTTCAGCGGGCCGTCAGCAATGGCCACACCGTAGTTCTCGATGAACTCGGCGCCTCGCAGGGTCGACAGGTTCTGTACGTTTTCCAGGCCTTCAGCGCCGCAGAAGCGAGCCTGAGCGAACGGCAGGTCAGCGGAGATGCACAGCACCACGGTGTTTGCCACTTCGTTGGCCTGAGCGTTGAACTTGCGTACCGAAGTCGCGCAGGTCGGGGTGTCGACGCTTGGGAAGATGTTCAGCACTTTGCGCTTGCCGGCGAAGTCTTTCAGGGTCACGTCGGACAGATTGCCGGCAACCAGAGAAAAGGCTGGCGCCTTGGAACCGACTTGTGGCAACTGGCCGTTGACTTGAACCGGATTGCCTTTAAGGGTGACTTGAGCCATGACTTGAGTCCTTCTGATGTTTTGATTGGAAAGCATGCAAGAGGCCGAAGTTAACCACGAAATGTTTCAAGCACCTATGCCCTTTGATGAAATTGTTGGGTGCCTGCGCGAAAAATTGTATACAAAACTACCGCTATTCCCACTGTGGGCGAGCCTGCTCGCGAAGGCGCTGGATCAGTCAGCATAAATGTCGAATGTGACGACCTCTTCGCGAGCAGGCTCGCTCCCACATTGGATTCTGCGGTGTTACTGGTCTTTTATTTAGGATCCCTGTCGATTCACTGCTGGCCCGTTCGACTAAACAACGAATCCCCACAATCCACGGAGCAACCGCCATGCGATTCATGATCCTTGTCAAAGCCAGCGCCGATTCGGAAGCCGGCGTCATGCCCAGCGAAGAACTGATCACCGCGATGGGCAACTTCAACGAAGAGCTGGTCAAAGCCGGCATTCTCATCGACGCCGACGGCCTGCACCCGAGCAGCAAAGGTGCGCGTGTGCATTTCTCCGGTGACAAACGCACGGTCATCGACGGGCCGTTCATCGAGACCAAAGAACTGGTGGCGGGTTACTGGATCTGGGAAGTGAAATCGAAAGAAGAAGCCATCGAATGGGTCAAGCGCTGCCCTAACCCGATGCCGGGCGAGTCCGATATTGAAATCCGCCAGATATTCTCCGCTGAAGACTTCGGCGCCGAATTCACCCCCGAAGCACGTGCGCAAGAAGAACGCGTTCGCGAACAAGCCAAGAAAAACAGCTGAACCGGACATCCCATGTAGGAGCTGCCGAAGGCTGCGATCTTTTGATCTTGTTTTTCCAGATCAAACATCAAAAGATCGCAGCCTTCGGCAGCGCCTACAAAAGCAGTGATATTCAGATCGCCTGGATATTTGAAGCTGCCAGTCCTTTGGCCCACTGCGTAATCCCGAACGCAACCCTCTGGCCTTCTTTTAGCGTTTTAACTTCACTGGAACTAATCGCAGAAACGTGCGCATACAGATCCTCGCCCCCTCCATCTGGTGTAATAAAGCCGAACCCCTTTCCATCGTCGAACCACTTCACTGTTCCCGTAACCGTATTCATATTCGTCTCCTTTCATTTTTTTCGCGCATGCCAGATTTCTGCGCGTCACCCAGCAATCAAACGCCTTCCCTCTCACCACGACAACTGTCAAACCTGACAGGGTGTAAATATCACCAGTACTCACGTCAACTTCCAACCCGAACGCTTTAGTACACGCTCTTCTTGATGGTTTGATCGTTCCCACGCTCTGCGTGGGAATGCCTCAAGGGACGCTCCGCGTTCCAGCTTGCGAATGTGACGCAGAGCGTCAAGGGCTGCATTCCCACGCAGAGCGTGGGAACGATCATTCAAGAGAGATCAATTCTTGAGTTCGACGTGATCCAGGGCATGATTCACCGCGAGTTCACCAGCATTACGATTTGTCTTGATCGTTCCCACGCTCTGCGTGGGAATGCCTCAAGGGACGCTCCGCGTTCCAGCTTGCGGATTAGACGCAAAGCGTCAGGCACTGCATTCCCACGCAGAGCGTGGGAACGATCATTCAAGAGAGATCAATTCTTGAGTTCGACGTGATCCAGGGCATGATTCACCGCGAGTTCACCAGCATTACGATTTGTCTTGATCGTTCCCACGCTCTGCGTGGGAATGCCTCAAGGGACGCTCCGCGTTCCAGCTTGCGGATTAGACGCAAAGCGTCAGGCACTGCATTCCCGTGCAGAGCGTGGGAACGATCATTCAACAGAGATCAGTTCTTGAGTTCTACGTGATCCAGGGCTTGGTTCACCGCTAACTCCCCCAACATGACGACCTGTGCGATCCCCAGTGCAGTCTTGCGGTGCGAGGTTTCCAGCGATGCGGCGAAGTTGATCAGCATTTCGCTGGCCGAGCCGAGGGTTTCGCTGGCGTTGGCGAGCAGGGATTCGGTGTTGTACCTGGGATTGGCGAGGTACATGGGTTCCGGCTCGTTGGCGCTGGACATGATGTGGGCGGAGGGGTTGAGGTAGAAATCGAGGGCGCGGTCGGCGGCTTCGTGGAGTTTTTTGCTGTCGACTGAGGCGTAGGGGGATGTGGTGTCGGCGTCTGATTCTGGGGGATTGGGTGTTGGTTTTTTCATGGTGTAACTCCACTGGAAAGTTGGAGCTGCCCCATTCGGTTTCCGGACGAAGAGGTGGCAGCTGTACGCAGGTTGGAAACCCGGGCAGCGGCGACCCGGTCGACCCGAAGGTCTCCCGCGCACAGCCGCCATAACGGAGTGCACACATTCGAAGTGCGCAAGGATACGTTATGAAAGGCGTGTACGCGCCACTAATACCCGTCGGGGTTTCCAGTCCCGGTCGCTGATTTGGCAGCGACGAACACAGGCTAGAGACCCGACGTCCGACGGACAACCTGAAAACCTTGTGGGAACGTTCCGCAAATTCCAAACAACGCTTAAACATCCCGAATTGAAATACGCACAGGTAGGAGCTGCCGAAGGCTCGGACCGCGATCGGACGATCTTTTGATTTTGCATTTAAAAAACAAGATTAAAAGATCGCAGCCTCGTGTCACTCGACTGCTCCTGTCGCCAGTGCGCCGTCCCCTTGCAGAGTCAGTTGGCGGGTGATGCGCAGTGATGGTGGCAACCCCTATTTCCGCTGGTTCGTCGGCAAATAAACGACGGCTGAGGACTTTTCGACGCGAAACAGGTAGGGTGCGCAAAATCAAAGTGCCATCACTGGACCGCGTCGCAGGTTTTCAATGGAGTTGTACACGCAATGAGTTGCTGGACCGTCCTTGGCCTTACGGCCGACGCCGATACGCGCAGTATCAAACGCCAATACGCTGCCCTGCTCAAACAGACCCGTCCGGACGAAGACGCCGAGGGCTTCCAGCGCCTGCGTGACGCCTATGAGCAAGCCCTGAATTACAAGGAATGGGCGCAGGCCAACGAAGACACAGAGAGCGAAAACGACAGCTGGGATTTGACCGGCCTGACCGTGGTCGAAGTCGATGCCTTGCAACAGGCAACTCGCTCGCTGCAAGGCACCAGCCTTGCGCAGTTGCAACAACGCCATGCCCTCGCCGTTGAGCAGGGTTGCGCGCATATCCTCGAAGAGACCCTGCTGCAGCATTGCATCGAAAACCCGCAAACATCGGCGCCGATGGTCGATTGGGCGGTGCAGACCTATCACTGGTTCAGTGCCTGGCAGCGCCTGGAACTGGATGAGGAATCCATCGAACATTTGCTCGATCAGCAGCGCGAACGCATTACTCGACCGCTGCGTGATGCCCTCGATCGTGAGGAGAGTGCGGCCTTTTTGCAGGCCTACGCACAGTGCGGCCAATGTCTGTGGCTCGACGCTGAAGTACACCGGCTGTGGTTCAACCTGTTCCTGAGTCGATTGCTACTGGACAGCGAACACTGGTCCTGCGCTGTTTTCGAGCAGGTTTGTGCGGGCCAGGGCTGGCATTCCGGCCCGGCCAACCGTTGCCCGCAAGATGAATGGAAGCGTCTGGTCGCGCGCCATGAGGCACCGATTTTTATCGCGCAACAGCGTCAACTCGCGCAAGAGCCGCCCGCCACTGCCGAACATCGCGCCGCGCGCCTGTTGCTCGGGAGCGGCCCGTTCAGCCAGCGTCGCGCGCTGGCCCGGCGCCTGCGTGAGAAAGATTGGGAGCATTGCCGACATTTGAGTTCGGCGCTGTATGCCAATCATCCGAAGGTCTGTGCAGAGTTGCCCGGTGGCACCGCGTTTTTCTGGCGTGACTGGGAGCTGAGCCGTGGCGAATGGCCGACCTACCTTGGCGTGGTGCTGGCCTGTCTGATCGGCGCGTTTACTCATTTCATCCCGCTGGGGCTGCGCGTCACCGGGCTGTTCAATATCGTCATGACCTCAACGATCGTGTTTGGGGTGATCGCTGCGGGCATCAACTGGCTGACTCACGAATTGGCGCACACCCATTGGCTGCTGGATGACCGCCTCAGCGCACGGTTGTGGCCGGGGGACGCCAAGGACGCTGCACCGTTCGGCATACTGCGTGATCTGATTCCCTGCGCATTGATGGTGGCTGGGCTCAGCTGGTTTTTCGGCCCCATCGCTGGCGGCGTCTATGCCGCCACACTGGCCTGCGTGGGTTTGATCCGTCGCCGTCAGGTCAAGCCACACACGTCCTGGGAAAAGACCAACCTGCCGGCGAAAGTCGGCCTGACGCTACTTGGGGTTGTCGCCCTGGTGCTGGTGCTGGGCGTGTTCAAAGTGGCCGCCAGTCAAGGCACGGTCAATCGCAATCAGGGGCTACAACCCTGGGCCGAGCGTTTGTGTAGCCGGTTGCCGGCGAGTTCTTTCGATTGCGGCGCTCCCGCCACCCGTGAGCAGTGGTATCCCGCGGAGGCACGGCCATGACGTCGAGATTCATGTTTGTCAGCGGCGTAGTGGTCGTTCTGGTGGTGATGGGGCTGTCGAGCGCGACCCGGCCGTTCCTGAAGCTCGATCTGTGGCTTGATCAGCGCGAATCCCCTGTGACCGCCCAGGCCAATGCGTTGAGTCCGATCATCGCCTGCGTCAACCGCGTCGATGTGCACTGGCGCAACGCCTACGACAAATTCGAACGTCCGCGGCCAACAAGTGATGCATTCGGGCATTATCTTGCTGAGGCACGGGATTTCGACAACACGGATGCGTACACCGTGCAGGACATCCAAAAGGATCTCTGCCTCAGTCATATCAACGAAAAACTCGAACTCTTGGCCTATCAGCCAGTGCTTTCACAAAAAGTCCGTGACTACGCGCAAGCACTGCAGGGAGCAGCGGTGATCTTTACGCCGGAGCGACTCGACAGAAGTGCGAATTTTTATGCCACGCCGCTCGCCCGGTTGTCCCAGGGCTCGGGGCAAATCCAGGCCGCCAGCAATGCCTACATCAATGCATCGACAGCCTTGCGAGAGGAACTGCTGCCACTGGACGTGGCTCAGCGCCCCGAGCAGCTCAAGCTGCTGGAAGCGCGGGTAGGCAAGGAGATTCATTGGTCTCTGCTGGCGTACATGATTCAGGCCCGGGAGACACTGGACCTGCTCGAAGACGGGATGAAACACCGCACGCTGACCCCGCAAGCCGTGGCCGACACCACCGCCGATCTGCAACAGGCGTGGGATCGCCACGAACCGCTCATGGGCCTTCGTTTGGGTGGTTTGCGAAACAAGGACGATGACGCGCGTGACTTGTGGGATTACATCCGCGCGCCCTCGCAAACGTATCTCGACGCGTTGAGAACCCTGCACGAGGACTGGCAAAACCACGCCGAACCGCAACGCTTAAGCGACGACTACTACGCCGTCACTCGCGGTTACGACGTCCTGCTCAGTCACTACAACCGCCGGGCGCGCGCCGACTTCTGAGGGTGTGCACAGGCCGGAGAATCCTCGCGGACCTCCGGCCTCGTGCGTTTACTTGGCAGCCTTGAGCTTCAGATACGACTGACGCAGGTCTGAGGCCCAGCCATCGATCACAGGTTTGACGTCATTGGCCGTCATCGCCTGCGAATCATTTTCCAGTGGCTTGCCGGTGCCTTTGCGCACCACTTGCGCGACGACCTTGTTATTCGCGCCATCGAGGAACACCGCTTCGGTGGCCAACGTAGTTTCCTGATCGCGAATACCGCTGGCCGTGCTGACCGCTGCTGCCACCAGGGCAATCGGAATCACCTCATACGCGTGCAGGCCTTCGGTCTTGCTGCTCACGGCGGTGATCGCCGCACGCACCACAATCACGCCAGGGCCTGGGCCGGTGGCCAACGGCAGGTCTTTGCCGATCTCACGCTTGAGTGCCTGATCGTAGTAGGAAGTGATGCCATTGAGGGTCTGCTGGGAGATCTTCGCGGTCGGTTGCGGTTTCGGATAGAGCTGAGTCGGCTCGATGTACACACTGGTGAATTTTTTGATATCGACCTTCGGATCGATCCAGCGCATGACCTCGGCACCGGACGGGGATTTGGCCTCCTTGAGCTGGCTGTAGTCCTTGAGGAAGCCGGAGTACTCTTTCGGGTCGACGGTTTTGCTGGAACAACCTACCACTGCGAGGGTGGCAAAACACAGTGTGCCCATCATCACTGCTAGCTTCATGCTGTAACTCCTGTCAGAAGGCCGAAAACTTTGCCCGGGGGAACTACAGGTATAGCTAAAACCTCAGTAATTGCGATTGCAAAGCACAATATTCACGCAACGCTGCGCAGCGGATCACAACCGTCATTTGACAGACGCCGGTCATCCGGCAAAGCTGCACCGGGCTTGAACGCACGCCAGACGGCAAATGCACCTGGACTACGGAAGTCGCAATGCCCAAGCATAAAAATAAAACAGCACAACCTGACCCTGATTCGCCTCGATCTGCAATTTCCAAATACGTGTTCCCGATCACCATCGGTGTGCTGCTCGCCGCCGTCGCGGGCATCGGCTGGTTTCTGTTCAGCCCTGCGCCCGCCCCCGTAAAACCTGCGCCAATAAGCGTGCCGGCCCCCGTAAAGCCGCAGCCCGTTGTGGCGAACAAACCGGCGACGATGGTCGATGAACAACAATGCCAGGGCTGCCACAGCGAACAGGTCAAGGACTGGCAAGGTTCACATCACCAGTTGGCGATGCAGCCGGCGAACGCTGAAACGATGCTCGGCGATTTCAATAACGTCACATTCAAAGCCGAAAGCGAGACCACACGATTCTCGCGCAAGGGCGATGAATTCTGGGTCAATACCCCTGGCATCAATGGCAAGAACGCCGACTTCAAAGTCGCCTACACCTTCGGCATCGCGCCGTTGCAGCAATACCTGATCGAGGTCGGCGAAGGTCGTTTGCAGGCGCTCGGCGTGGCGTGGGATACCGAGAAACATCGCTGGTTTCATCTCTATCCCGGCCAAGGCGTCAACTTCAAGAATCCGCTGCACTGGAGCAAGCCAAGCCAGAACGCCAACTTCATGTGCGTCGAGTGCCACACCACCGGTTTCAAGCGCAATTTCGATGCGGCCAGCAACACCTTCAACAGTCAGTGGAACAGCCTCGGCGTTGGTTGCCAGGCCTGCCATGGTCCAGCATCGAACCATCTGGAATGGACGCAGAAAAAAACCGATCTGATCCATCAGGGTTTTGACGTCGACCTCAAGGACAAGAACGCCACCGTCGAGATCGAAACCTGCGCCCGCTGCCACGCGCGCCGTGCGCCTTTGGGCGATGGCTACACCGTCGGCAAGCGCTTGATGGACGACTACCTGCCGAGCACCCTCACCCGCGAACTGTATGCGCTGGACGGCAAGATCAAGGATGAGGTCTTCGAACACGGCTCGTTCCTGCAAAGCAAAATGTTCGACAAGGGCGTGCGTTGCAGCAATTGCCACAACCCGCACAGCAGCGAACTGAAGGCACCGGGCAACGCGGTGTGCCTGCAATGCCACAACAATGCCGGCAAAACGTCAGTCGAAGGCGTTGATGGCAAAGGCCTGCAGGCGAAGAACTACGACTCCATCGAACACACCCGGCACACCCCGGGCCAGCCTGGTTCGCAATGCGTGGATTGTCACATGCCGGGCAAGTTCTACATGGGCAACGACTTCCGGCATGACCACAGTTTCAGCATCCCCAACCCGGAGCGAGCGCAGAAGCTCGGCACGCCGGACGCCTGCCTGACCTGTCACCAAAGCAAGGCTGGCGACAAGGTCACCGCGCAGTTCAAGTTGTGGAGCGCGTCCACCTCAGCGCAGGCACCGCGCTATGACGAAAGCCTGTGGCTGATCCGCAACGGTCAGCCGGGCGCCGCTGATGCGCTGGCCGAGCAGTTGCAACGCAGCAATTTGCCGGCGATTCAACGCGCGACGCTGCTCGCCGAGCTGCCGCTGTACCCGAGCGAACAGGCGTTGAAACTGGCCACGCAGGATCTGAAAAACCCGGCGCCGCAAGTACGCGAAAGTGCCGTGCGGGCGATCAGTGCATTCCTGCCGCCAGAGGAGCGTGCGCCGTTATTGTCGCCGTTGCTGGGCGATCCGGTGAAAGCCGTGCGCATCGTTGCTGCGCGGGATCTGTTGAGTGTTGCGCGCAATGGCGGTCTTGGCGCAGCGCAAGCCAACTGGAATGCGGCGATTGCCGAATATGAAGCGGTGCAGAAGAGCCTGCTGGAGCGTGCCGAGGCCAATCTGAATCTGGCGATGTTGTATCAGGCCAGTGGCCGTGGTTCGGAAGTTGAAGGCTTGTTACGTTCGGCACTCAAACGCGACCCGGATTTCTACCCGGCACTGGTGACGCTGGTGCAGTGGCTGGAGGCCAATGGTCGTGGCCAAGAGGCGCAGACACTGCTGGATGACAGCCTCAAGCAGCATCCGGACGCGGCGTTGTTGCAGCACACTCGAGGCTTGTCGCTAATCCGCGCTGGCAAGGCTGGCGACGCCATGTCACCACTTAAGAAAGCCGCGCAACTGGAGCCGCAGAACGCTCAATACGGTTATGTGCTGGCGGTGGCGTTGCATGAAAGCGGCAAGGTCGATGAGGCGTGTGCGGTACTCGAAGGTTTGCTCAAGGCTCAACCGGCGAACCGCAATGCGCGGTTGTCGCTGATTCAGTGGTATCTCGACAGCGAGCAGGAGCCGAAGGCGCAGGTGCTGTTGCAGGGGTGGAAGAAGATGAATATGGGGGATCCGGCGCTTAAGTGATTGGCTGGAGATTGGCTTCCCTCACCCTAGCCCTCTCCCAGAGGGAGAGGGGACCGATTGGGGGAGATTCAAGAGATACGCCGACGTGAACGATTGGCGTTGAATCCATAATCGACTCGGTCTTTCACGTCGGTGTCACTCGCCAGACAACTCGGTCAGTCCCCTCTCCCACTGGGAGGGAACTGATTGGGGAATACCCAAGAAATACACCGACGTGAACGATTGGCTTTGAATCCATAATCGACTCGGTTTTTCACGTCGGTGTCACTCGCCAGACAACTCGGTCAGTCCCCTCTCCCTCCGGGAGAGGGTTAGGGTGAGGGGCTTTTCAAGGTTCAACCGATTTACCAGGAAGAAGTCTCACCACTACGCAACGCCATCTCGCGCCGGCTGTTGATGTGCATCGCCTTGATCAGCGACACCGTGCCCACCAGCAAAATCGCCGCACCCAACAGAAAGTCGATGTTGTACAGCTGAAAATCCTGCACAGGCCCGATCAGCAGCACCCGCACGATCGCAGCGCCCAACAGCGTGGCGAGGAAGTCGATCCCCGGCTCATTACGGTAAAACACCAGCAGCAACGGCAGACACAACACCAGCAGCAGCAACAAAACCACAACCTTGAACGAACCTTTGCGCTCGACGCTAAACGCACATTCGTGCGGGCCGTAAGCCTTGTAGTCGTCATCGCGGATCATCGAGTTGTTCTCGTTGATGTAGTCGACGCGGTTGTACTTCTGGATCGGTGTGAAGGTGTTGGACATCTCCATCAACGTGGTGATGTTCTTGAAGCGCAGGTCTACGCGCTCGCTGCCCTTGAGGTAATAGAGCACCGGTTTATAGCCGTAGCGATAGGTGTCGAAAGGGAATTCGGTGACCTGACCCTGCACGCCGATCGGGCGTGGTTCGAGTTCGGCGTAGGCGCTTTTGTTGGTGGCCGACAGGTTACGGCTCAGCGGCTGAACCTTGACCTGCTCAAGGAAGATCGGTGTGACACCGTAGGACCATTGCAAGGGTTCCAGACGCAGGCGCAGTTCATTGCGACCCAGGTCGTAACGGTTGAAGGTGCGCTCCGAAACCACCAGGGAGCCGCTTAGCATGAACTCGCCGCGCAGGTTATTGGTGACGCGCAAGGTCAGTTGGTCCTTGCCCAGCAACGCCGCTTCCGTGGACGGTGGCGTGCCGCACCACGCGGTGCTTTCGCCGACACCGCCGAGCTGGCCGCTGCGGTTTTCCTTGAATACGTAAAAGTAACTGGCCCACAGCGTCACCATCAACAGCAACGCTGTGAGGCCGAGGATTTTTTTGCCCGGACTCACTGATCAGACTCCCTTCTTCGGTTCCATCGTCCAGCCGAAAACCCGCTGGCGACGGCGACTCTACCAAAAGGCCACCATCGACCCAAGGGAAAATGCCTGATTCGTCAGGTTTCTAGGGGTTTCCCCGGTGTACATCGAAGATCAAAAGATCGCAGCCTGCGGCAGCTCCTACACGCGATCCACTGTGGAGCTGCCGCAGGCTGCGATCTTTTTTAACCGTCAACGCCGACGGAAAAGCGGACGCGGCTCGATCACCGAACGCCCATACAACACGCTCATGCCGGCCAACCCCTTCAGCGCATCCTCGGCTGATTTGTCCTCGCGCACCGCAAAACTGTCGAACCCGCACTGGCGCATGTGGCTGAGCTGATCTCGCAACACGTCGCCAATCGCACGCAACTCCCCTGCCCAGCCGAAACGACTGCGCAGCAGATACGCCTGGCTGTAAGCGCGGCCGTCGCGAAAACTCGGGAAGTCCAGCGCGATCAGCGGCAACGATCGCAACCACGGCACCAGGCTTTCAACCTCATCGTCCGGGCCCAGCCACACGGCGTGGGTCGACGGCGATTCCAGCCAATGCCCCAGCGGCAGCATCAACAAACCATCAGGCCTTGGCGTCGATGGCTCACGCACCAACGTCCACGGATCGTCCGTCACAATCCGCGCCACACCCTGCTCCAGCCGCAACAAATTATTCATGCCGTGGCCTCCAGCGTTTTCGGATAGACCCGTTCCTTGAACGGCTCCAGGCCGATCCGCGCCACGGTGTCGACGAACAACTCCTCATGCTCGCGATAGCGCACGAAGGTGCCAATAATGCGCTCGATCACCTGCGGCACTTCGGCAGCGCTGAACGAAGGGCCGATGACTTTGCCCAGCGCGCTGTGCTTGCCTTGGGCGCCGCCGAGGGTGATCTGATACCACTCGCTGCCGTTCTTATCGACTCCAAGGATGCCGATATTGCCGATGTGGTGATGGCCGCAAGCGTTCATACAGCCAGAAATGTTCAGGCTGATATCACCCAGATCGTGCAGGTAATCGAGATTATCGAAACGCGCCTGAATCGCCTGGGCGATCGGAATCGATTTGGCGTTGGCCAGTGCACAGAAATCGCCGCCGGGGCAGGCAATGATGTCGGTGAGCAGGCCGACGTTGGCGCTGCCCAGATCGTGTTTGCACGCCAGTTGCCACAACGCAAAGAGGTCGGTTTTCGCCACGTCGGGCAGGACGATGTTCTGCTCATGGGCGATACGAATCTCGCCAAAACCGAAACGTTGCGACCAGTCGGCCACCGCCAGCATCTGCACACCGGTGACATCTCCCGGCGGCGACGCCATGCCCGGTTTGGTCGACAACACCACACTGGTGTAACCCGGCACTTTGTGCGGCTGCACGTTGCGCGCGACCCAACGTGCAAACGCCGGGCTTTCAGCCAGGCGTGTGCCGAAGTCCAGATCGGTGTCGGCCAGGATGTGATAAACCGGCGGCACGAAGGCACTGGCGACCCGTTGGTACTCGGCCTCGGTCAACTGCGCCGGGCCGTCCTTGAGGTGCTGCCATTCCTCTTCGACTTCCTTGGCAAACGCCTCGATGCCCAGCGCCTTGACCAGAATCTTGATCCGCGCCTTGTACTTGTTGTCGCGCCTGCCGTGGCGGTTGTACACCCGCAAAACGGCCTCAACGTAGGACAACAAATGCTGCCACGGCAAACCTTCGCGAATCTGCAAACCAAGAATCGGCGTGCGTCCCAGACCACCGCCGACGATCACTCGCAGCAACATCTGCCCGTCGCGACCGGGGTAAAGATACAGGCCGATGTCGTGCATCATGATCGCCGCTCGATCCTGTTTGGCCGAGCAGATGGCGATCTTGAATTTGCGCGGCAGAAACAGGAATTCCG
The DNA here is from genome assembly GCF_032613195.1 of Pseudomonas sp. P108. Lineage (NCBI taxonomy): Bacteria > Pseudomonadati > Pseudomonadota > Gammaproteobacteria > Pseudomonadales > Pseudomonadaceae > Pseudomonas > Pseudomonas sp. P108. The sequence continues at coordinate 3,687,607 of NZ_CP126691.1, forward strand.
GATTGATCGTCGACCACTGCCGCAGAATCTCGGCCAGTGGACGCGGGTCGATCAACTCGTCCGCCGCGACCCCGGCGAACGCCTCGGTGGTGATGTTGCGCACACAGTTGCCGGAGGTCTGGATCGCATGCATGTTGACCTGCGCCAGACGTTCGAGAATATCCGGCACGTCGCTCAGTTCGATCCAGTTGAACTGCATGTTCTGCCGCGTGGTGAAGTGGCCGTAACCGCGATCGTAATCACTGGCGATGCTCGCCAGCGTGCGCATCTGTTCGGCACTCAAGGTGCCGTAGGGAATCGCCACGCGCAGCATGTAGGCGTGCTTTTGCATGTACAAGCCGTTTTGCAGGCGCAGCGGCAAAAACTCCTCTTCGCTCAGTTCCCCGGCCATGAAGCGCTCGACCTGATCTCGAAACTGCGCAACGCGCTCGAACACCAGCGCCCGGTCGTAATCATCGTATTGATACATGCCGCCACCTCATCAGTTATTCCTGTGGGAGCGAGCCTGCTCGCGAATGCGGTGTGTCAGGCAACTGCATTGTTGGCTGACACACCGCATTCGCGAGCAGGCTCGCTCCCACAGTTTTCTTCAGAGCACTATGACGAAGCAGCGCAGCACGTTACAGATTCACCTGAGGCGATAAAAACCATATCAGGGCGCGGCAGAACGCCGCAGTCAGCCCTTCAATCTGATCCGCATAAATGAAAGATTCCTGAGCCTGTTTTGTTTCTGGCGGGGTTTCTACAGTGCAGGTCATGCCAGACCGGGTGGCCTGGCAAGACTTTGCAACCGTGGATGAACTGACCATGAGCACAGCAACAATCGGACAGGCTTATAACTACAAGGTCGTCCGCCAATTCGTCATTGCCACAATTTTCTGGGGTGTGGTGGGCATGGCAATGGGCGTGTTTATCGCCTCGCAACTGGTCTGGCCAGAGATGAATCTGGACCTGCCGTGGACCACCTTCGGCCGCTTGCGCCCGCTGCACACCAGCCTGGTGATTTTTGGTTTCGCTGGCAGCGCGCAATTTGCCGCCAGTTATTACGCGGTGCAGCGGACCTGCCAGGTGCGGCTGTATTCGGACAAACTCGCCGCGTTCACCTTCTGGGGCTGGCAATCGGTGATTGTGATCATGCTGATCACCCTGCCGCTGGGCTACACCACCACCAAGGAATACGCCGAGATCGAATTCTCCGGCGCGGTGTGGATGGCCGTCGTGTGGGTGGCCTACGCGGTGGTGTTTTTCACCACCGTGGTGCAACGCAAGACCAAACACATCTACGTCGGCAACTGGTTTTTCGGTGCGTTCATTCTGGTGATCGCCATGCTCCATGTGGTCAACCACCTGTCAATTCCGGTGGACTGGTTCAAGTCCTATCCGGTGTATTCCGGCGCCACCGACGCCATGGTGCAGTGGTGGTACGGGCACAACGCGGTGGGCTTCTTCCTGACCACCGGGTTTCTCGGGATGATGTATTACTTCGTGCCGAAACAGGTCAATCGCCCGGTGTATTCGTATCGCTTGTCGATCGTGCATTTCTGGGCGCTGATCACCCTGTACATCTGGGCCGGCCCGCACCATTTGCACTACACCGCGCTGCCGGACTGGGCGCAGTCGCTGGGCATGGCCATGTCGCTGATCCTGCTCGCGCCGAGCTGGGGCGGGATGATCAACGGCATGATGACCTTGTCCGGCGCCTGGCATAAGTTGCGCACCGATCCGATCCTGCGCTTCCTCGTGCTGTCGCTGGCGTTCTACGGCATGTCGACGTTCGAAGGGCCGATGATGGCGATCAAAACCGTCAACGCCCTCTCCCACTACACCGACTGGACCATCGGCCACGTGCACGCCGGCGCCTTGGGCTGGGTGGCAATGATCACCTTCGGCGCGACCTATCACATGGTGCCCAAAGTGTTTGGCCGCGAGCAGATGTACAGCACGCCGCTGATCAACCTGCACTTCTGGCTGGCCACGATTGGCACGGTGTTGTACATCGCCTCAATGTGGGTCAACGGCATCACCCAAGGCCTGATGTGGCGGGCGATCAACGAGGACGGCACGCTGACCTATTCGTTTGTCGAGGCGCTGCAGGCCAGTCATCCGGGATTCATCGTGCGCTTTGCCGGCGGGGTGTTCTTCCTCACGGGGATGTTGCTGATGGCTTACAACGTGTGGCGCACGGTGCGGGTCGCCGACGTCGCACTGGCCCACCGTGAAGCGCAGATCGCCTGAGACAGGGAGCCGCTCGTGATGGAGATTTTCTTTGATGTGTTGGGCGTGGTGTTCCTGTGGCTGGCGGTGGAGTACTGCTTGCGACGGGAGACGGCGGACAGCCTGGATGAAGCGAGCATGGTGCCGTTTGCCGATGACCCGGAGGTGGCGCGGCGGGTGGAGCTGGCTACCGGGAAAACCGTGAAAGCGGTGGCGCCGGAGGTGGCGAAGCCGGGGTGGGTCAATCTGGAGATGTGAGGTGTGTCAGGTGGGTTGCCCTCACCCTAGCCCTCTCCCGGAGGGAGAGGGAACTGACCGAGTCGTTTGTTCGGGTTACGCCGACCTGAAATATCAAGTTGAACTCAGGTTCTGAACAGCACTCGGTCTGCCCCCTTCCCCCCCCCTCGCCCCAGAGGGAGCGGGAACTGACCGAGCTGATTATTCGGGTTACACCGACCTGAAATATCCAAGGTGAATGCAATCTCAAAACCAATGAAGATCGGCTCCCTTTCCCCTCGTCCCCTTGGGGGAGAGGGCTGGGGTGAGGGGGTAAGCTCTTGATCTTAACTACGATCCCGAGGAATCAGGCTCTGCAACTGCTGCGCCAGAAAGTTCGCATCAAACACAAACGTATCCGGATCCTTCAAACCATTGGTCTTGCGCCACTGCCACTCACCATTCGCCAATCCCACCAGCGAAATGCTGCCATAACGCGCCGCCGTCAGCCCCATCACCGCAAGCGAGATCTGTCCCGCGCTGCCCATCACATCCGGCACAAACTCCACCGGTTTACCGGCAATCACAATGCTCAGCTTCTCTGTCTTGAAGGTCGAGGTCTCCACCGGTGTGCTCGGCCCGAACGCGACATACGCCTCACGACTCACCTCCAGCAGATTCGGCGCCTGCACCGGTTCCAGCCATTGCTGAATATCACCGAACAACGCGGTAATCCGTGTAGCCCAAGCCGCCGATTGCGTCTCGAACAGTTGCTTCTTGTGCGCTTCGCTCTCGGCGTAATGACGAAGCATCTCGCCCAGTTGTTGTATGTCGTCCATAGCGGTGTTCCTCGGAAAGGACCTGCAAAGGTCGATAGTGGCAGATACCAGCCCCGGCGTACGTTTAACCTGCACCCGCCCCGACAAAGCACCATGACACTTGCGTGAAAGATCAGCGGTACAGTCACTTGCTGCTGGTATCGAAGCATGAACAACAGGAAACTCCCGTCAGACCTGAACACTCGACACTGTCATTTGCCTGAGGACATCCAATGCGCACCATCGGCCTGATCGGCGGCATGAGCTGGGAATCCAGCGCCGAATACTATCGACTCATCAATCAGCAAGTCCGTGATCGTCTCGGCCCGTTGCGCTCGGCGCAATTGCTGATGCACAGCGTCGATTTCGGCCCCGTCGAACAGGCCCAGCACGCCGGGCGCTGGGACGATGCGGCGGCGATTCTGGTCGATGCTGCGCGCAGGCTAGAAGCCGGCGGCGCCGAATGCGTGGTGCTGTGTACCAACACCATGCACAAGGTTGCCGAGCAGATTCAGGCGGCGATCAGCATTCCGTTTTTGCACATTGCCGAACCAGCCGCACAGGCGGCTCTGAACATAGATGCACGCACGGTCGGATTGCTCGGCACCGCATTCACGATGGAACAGGACTTTCTCAAGCAACGCCTGGTCGCCAAGGGTTTGACCGTGTTGGTGCCGGACGAAACAGAGCGCAAGGATGTGCACCGGATCATCTACGACGAACTCTGCGTCGGCGTGATCAGTGAACAGTCACGGCAAATCTATCAGCGGGTGATCGAATCCCTCACCGCGCGCGGCGCTCAGGCAATTATCCTCGGTTGCACGGAAATCGGCCTGTTGATCAAACCCGAACACAGCGCCCTGCCCCTGCTCGACACCACCGAACTGCATGCGCAGTCGGCGGTGGCGTTCGCATTGGGCGACTGAGTCAGGTTTTCGGGCGACTGCGCAGGCGGGCCATACTCAGGGTGTCGACCCACTGCCCGTCGCGCACCGCGTAATCGCGAAACAGGCCTTCGTCCTCGAAACCGAATTTGCGGTAGAGGCCGATGGCTGCCTCATTGTCGGCGTAAACCGAGAGTTCGACGCGGTGCAGATTCATCCAGTTGTCGGCGACGTCCAGCGCCGCCGCCAACAGCATCGAACCCACGCCTTTGCCTTGCCACGCCACGGCGACTGCCATACCGACGCTGCCGGCATGACTGCGACGAATCCGCGAATAGTTTTCCAGCCCCAGGTGGCCGATGACCTGGCCCTGATGCAACGCGACCAGCTTCAACACCCGTTCATTTTCCACCAGCAGCCGTTGGCGCCAGACGTCGACGGACTGAAACGGCATCTGCAACACCTGCCGGGTGACAGCCCGCTCGTTGTAGAGCGCAGTGACAGCCTCGAGGTGCGACTCGCTGAAGCGTTCGATGTGAATGGCGGCGTTGTGATCGGGCATGGCGGATCCTTCCTGGATCGATGTGTGGCCGACCACTCTAAACCGCCGATTGTCTGTCTGGCGAGAGTAACTACTGTAGGAGCGAGCCTGCTCGCGAAAGCGATCTGTCATTCACCGTTTGCGTTATTTGACACAAACCTGCAACTCAGCCACTCCTCTACCGCCCGTCGGATTTGAGCTCGCACCTGTCAGATCTGACAGGTGCGCAATCGGCCGTTTAGCCGTTCAATCACTCCGTCCCTACCCAGCACGGAGCAACGGCCATGACTCTCGACACCGAACAGCCTTCCCATCCGCAAGCCCTGAAAGGGTTGTACTTCCCGGCGATGGTTGCCCTCAGTCCCGCGGAACATTACGACGGCGGGATCCCCATTCGTGCGGTGGAGGGTGATCTGCAAGGCATCGTTCGCGCCTGGCTGACGATGAACCTCGGTGACAAGGTCGAAGTGTTCTGGAACAGCCCAAGCGCGGGGGTCTGGAGCAAAACCCTCGAGCGCGAGGACGAACTGAATCGCGATGTGCCTTTCACAATTGCCAAGGCTCACGTGATCGACGGCGACGCCAGCGTTTTCTACCGGGTCACGCGCAAGAATCAGACTCCGGAAGACTTGAACCCACCGCAGTTGTTGCTGGTCAAGCTCACCCGCCCTGGCGAATACGACGACATTCCCGGAGATGACGGTCATTCTGATCTCAAGTTTTCGCTCGACTACGACGAAGTCGGCGAAGACCTGCCTGACAAAGGCGTGACGATGCGCATCTCGCCTTATCGCAACTGCACGCGCTATGACACGATCATCGCTCGCTGGGGCAGCCAGACCGTGACGCTGTCCGTCAGCCCGGAGCAAGCCGACAATCCGGCCACTCATCCGATCGATATCGTTTTCAGTCGCGCGCTGATCGAGAAGGCTGGCGATGGGTCGGGGGTCGCCGTGGCGTATCAAGTGGTCGATCGCTGCGGAAATTACCCGGATGAGCGCGCGCCGTGGTCTGCGATTCGATCGGTACTGGTGGATCTGGGTGGGACTCGGTTGGACGAACCGAGCGTTTTAGTCAAAGGGTTTCCGACCAACAAAGTGGTGCTTGATGAACTCGGCAATGAGGACGTCATCGCTCGCGTATACACCGACAAAACCAATTATCAGGTGGGCGACGAAGTGGTGCTGACGTGGGTCGGTACCCCCGCGCAAGGCCAGCAGATCATCGTCGGGCCGCTGACCCGCCCGGTCGAGTTCGTGCCCTTCCAGATCGACTTCAACATTCCCAACACAGCCGTTCGTGCGATCGCCAAGGGCGGCGCCTCCGTGGGTTTCGTGCGCAAGCGTAATGACACCGCCGACGTTGCCTCGAAAAACGCCAGCGTCAGCGTTGAGGGTGATATCAGCCAACTGGCCGCCCCGACCGTTGACGAAGCACCCGGTGGCACCCTTCCACCGGAAACCGTGTGGGCGACGGTGAATATCCCTTGGTACGCCGGCCGAAACGCCAGTGATCAGCTAAACCTGATCTGGTTTGCGCAAGGCGCAGGCGGTGCCCCGGTTTATTACGAAGACCCGCGCCCGGTCGGCAATCTGCCCGACAACCAGCCCGTGGTGCGCAGCGTGAGCAACGCCGAGATCCAGCGCTTCAATGGCCTTGCCGTCGACGTGTACTACGAAGTGACCAACAGCGAAACGCAACTGCTGAGCGTGCGCAAATCTCTGACCTTCAAAATGCAGGTCGGCGTCGCACTGCCCACCTTCGATCGCCCGGAAGTCGAAGGCGCAGAAGAGGACGACTCGCTTGATCCGGACAAAGTGCCACCGAGCGGCGCAACGCTTGTCATGCCGTACCTTGGCACCCAAGACAAGGACCGCGTTGCCTATCGCTGGCGCGGCTCGGCCAGCGGTGGCAGCACCAACGACCATGTCGACCTGATCCCTGCGACAGCGGGTAAACCGGTGAAGTTGACCGTACCGAAACAGTATGTGAGTGCCAACCTCAATGGAACGGTGGTGGCGGATTACAGCATTCAGCGGGCGGGAGAAACGTTGGGTTATTCTCATGAATTAACCTTGCGGATTGGTCAGTCCATTGCTCCAACCATTGACTCAATAAAAGGTTCAATTAGTGGCGTGGAAATCCCTCACGGCACTAGCACGGACGAAACCGCTGTAACCCTAAGCGGTATGGCCGAAAAAAATCAGAAAGTAGAAATCTTCGACGGCGCGGTCTCCAAAGGACAGGCTACGGCCCATGCCACAACCGGTGTCTGGACGCTGCTGGTCAGCGGCCTGACGGTGGCGGCGCACAGTTTTACGGCAAAGGCGCTGTACGGCTCCGGCGCATCGTCCGCGGCCAGGACACTGACCGTGACTGCGGCGTCTGCACCAACGCTGACGTCAGTCAAAGGCTCACCCAGCGGCGTGGAAATTCCACAGGCCGGGACAACTGTTGAAACAGCTGTGACCCTCAGCGGGGTGGCTGCCAACGGACAGAATGTTGAGATTTTCGACGGCACAGTTTCCAAAGGACAGGCTACGGCCCATGCCACAACCGGTGTCTGGACACTGCTGGTCAGTGGCCTGGCGGTCGCGGCGCACAGTTTCACGGCCAAGGCGCTGTACGGCTCCGGCGCATCGTCCGCGGCCAGGACACTGACCGTGACTGCGGCGTCTGCACCAACGCTGACGTCAGTCAAAGGCTCACCCAGCGGCGTGGAAATTCCGCAGGCCGGGACAACTGTTGAAACAGCTGTGACCCTCAGCGGGGTGGCCGCCAACGGGCAGAATGTTGAGATTTTCGACGGCGCGGTCTCCAAAGGACAGGCTACGGCCCATGCCACAACCGGTGTCTGGACACTGCTGGTCAGTGGCCTGGCGGTCGCGGCGCACAGTTTCACGGCCAAGGCGCTGTACGGCTCCGGCGCATCGTCCGCGGCCAGGACACTGACCGTGACTGCGGCGTCTGCACCAACGCTGACGTCAGTCAAAGGCTCACCCAGCGGCGTGGAAATTCCACAGGCCGGGACAACTGTTGAAACAGCTGTGACCCTCAGCGGGGTGGCCGCCAACGGGCAGAATGTTGAGATTTTCGACGGCGCGGTCTCCAAAGGACAGGCTACGGCCCATGCCACAACCGGTGTCTGGACACTGCTGGTCAGTGGCCTGGCGGTCGCGGCGCACAGTTTCACGGCCAAGGCGCTGTACGGCTCCGGCGCATCGTCCGCGGCAAGAACTTTGTTAATCACGGCAGTAGTCGTGCCAGTACTGAGTAACGTGCAGGACGCCGCGAATACGGAATTGCAAGAAGGCGCAATAACCGTCAGTACTACATTGAAACTCAAGGGCACCGCAAGCCTGGGCCAGCAGGTCGAAATTCGTGACGGCACCGGGTCCGGTTCGGCATCACGGGGCACCGCAACTGCAAACGGAACGACTGGTGTTTGGGAGCTTACGATCACCGTACCACTCGGCGCGCGGCGGTTGTACGCCCAGGCACTCTATCCAAGCAATCCACTATATTCGAATGTGCGCAACTTGACCGTAACCGCCGCCACCGCACCAACGCTGACGTCAGTCAAAGGCTCGCCCAGCGGCGTGGAAATTCCGCAGGCCGGAACAACTGTTGAAACAGCCGTGACCCTCAGCGGGGTGGCTGCCAATGGACAGAAAGTAGAAATCTTCGACGGCGCGGTCTCCAAAGGCCAGGCTACGGCCCATGCCACAACCGGGGTCTGGACGCTGCTCGTCAGTGCCCTGACTGTGGCAGCACACAGCTTTACCGCCAAGGCGTTGTATGGCTCCGGTGCAGTATCAGCTGCCAGAGCGCTGACTGTCGTGCAAAACATCGTACCCGAACTCCGCTTGATCACTGACTCAGCTCTAGTCGAGATCCCCAACAATGGGCAAACCACCCATACAACGATCATTTTAAGCGGCATTGCCACCCCTGGCACCGTGATCGACTTGGTCAACTATGGCGCAGCTGTGCCCAACACCAACATTCAAGTCAATGCGCAAGGTACGTGGACATTTCAATTCACTGGACTCAGTGTCGGGACCACTTATAACTTGCGCGCCAGGCGCCAAGGCGGATCGGTTTCGAATGCCCGGAACGTAATAGTCGTAGCCGCCACCGCTCCGACTTTGACATCGGTCAAAGGCTCACCCAGCGGCGTGGAAATTCCGCAAGGCGGAACAACTGTTGAAACAGCCGTGACCCTCAGCGGGGTGGCCGCCAACGGACAGAAAGTAGAAATCTTCGACGGTGCGATCTCCAAAGGCCAGGCTACGGCCCATGCCACTACTGGTGTCTGGACACTGCTCGTCAGTGCCCTGACTGTGGCAGCACACAGCTTTACTGCCAAGGCGCTATATGGCTCCGGTGCTGTGTCGGCCGCCAGAACACTGACGGTCACAGCCGCCACCGCTCCGACTTTGACATCGGTCAAAGGCTCCCCCAGCGGTGTCGAAATCCCCCAAGGCGGGGTCACCGTGGAAACGGCGGTAACCCTGAGCGGCGTCGCGGCCAAAAGTCAGAAGGTCGAAGTCTTTGACGGCGCTGTCTCCAAAGGTCAGGCAACTGCAGATGCCACAACCGGTGTCTGGACACTGCTGGTGAGTGGCCTGGCGGTTGCGGCGCACAGTTTCACGGCTAAAGCGCTCTACGGCTCCGGCGTAACATCCGCGGCCAGAACCTTTACCGTGGCGCCCGATCTTGTAGTGGACGTTTCACCGATCAAATTATCATGGCAAACACTGTCGATCGAAGGCACGGGGCTACCTTGGAGACCGACCGGGGCTGTACCTCCTCAATCCAAGACGTCAAGAAAAGCCACAGGCGGCACTCCCCCTATCACCTATGTTTCATCCAGGCCTGAAATCGTAACAGTCAATGGTACCGGCGAAATAAGAGGACTAATCACAGGCGACGCGACGATTACGATTCGCGATTCAGTTGGACAAACCAAGGTGATCGATATCACAGTCGAACATCAAAAGCGCAGGCTCCTGTGGAACAAGGCACAAATGACGCATGCGCAGGCCTTCGCCTGGGCAACAACCAACCCTGGGTATGCCCCTTTTGGACGGTCGCTGGACCAAACAGGTGACTATACGGGATATCAACCGTTCAATTACTACCCGGGGCTCCCGCCTAACCCTGCGGGATGCGCCGGTGGTTCGGGAAATCAACAGCTATTTAATTTTCTTAGCGATGGGGCCTCGGGGAGTACGTGCACTTCCATGTCAACTTTGAGTACTTGCATGATAACCATCCCAGACTGACCGCTATGGCTAAACGGGGCAAAGTCCCGTTTTCGCTTTTCCAAAACTGAACATCCTAGACTTCGGCTGAAATCTTTTCGGAAAAAAGGGGGCCAGAAAATGGGACGGGTTTATTTACCTTTCTTTTAAAGCAAACTTTTTCAACCAACCGAAATACAATTTCCTTCGCCTCCTGCGAACAAGCAGCTGCGCATGCGGCGGAAATGTTGTTGCGTGGTGGGTGTGATGTGAGGAATGTGTTGGGGCGGCGGATCAGGTTGCGGGCTTGAGGCTGGAGCGGCGATAACAGGGTGCGCATGTTCAGTGAGGTTTTCGGTGGCTGTTCGGCAGCTAGTGCGAGCAGGCTCACTCCGACATTTGGATTGGGTGCATACAGCGGGAGTATGGTTTTCCGGGTGGGCCTCATCGCTGGCAAGCCAGCTCCCACAGTTTTCTAAGGTGTTCACATTGTCCAGATTCTCCACAGATCCGTGTAGAAGTGAGCTTGCTCACTCCCACTTTGGGTAGTGTTCAGACACCGATTTCCAGCCAGCTTTACCCTTGTGAGAGCTGGCCTGCCAGCGTTGGCGTCATATCAGTTGATATCATTGCCGGATGTCAGACCGCCTTCGCGAGCAAGCTCGCTCCCACAGAGGAATGCATCAGGGCTGGAACCATTCGTGGCGTTCGTTGAAGGTGTGGTGGATGAGATCGATGAGGGTCTGCACTTCGGCGATATTCCGTGACTCGGCGTTCACCGCCAGCCATGCCTGCAATTGCATGGGTTCCTCGAACAGCCCCGGTAGCGCGATCAGTCCCCGATCAAACCGGCTCATATACGCCGGCAGCAAACCTATGCACGCGCTGCAGCGAATCATCTCCAGCATCAATTCATACGACTGCATCTGCACCACCCCGGCCAGGCGCTGTTCAACCAGTTCATTCCACGGACGAAAGCTGTCGATCTGCCGATCGTGCTGCCATTGCACGAGCATGAAGTCGGCGAGGTCGTCGGGGGTGTCCGGGCGGGCAGTGACGCGGGAGTAGCGTTTGGCGATGTGTGGCAGGTAGTCGAGGCGCGCCAGCGCTTGCGGTTCGCTGGTGGCGAAGGTCGGTCCGGGGTGTGGGGTTTCGCCGTGGGCGAGCCAGAGGACGATGTCGGCGCTGACCGCGCGCAGGGACAGTTCGCTGTCCAGCGCGATGATTTCCAGGCGTACGCTGGCGTTGCGGCGCAGCAGTGCGATGAGGTCGCGGCCGAGGATGTCGTGGAGGATCGATTCGGCGACGGCGAGGCGAATCAATGGTTGTTCGATCACCGGGAGTTTGCGTTCGTTGGCCAGCGCCACGAGTTTGGCCTGCAGTTGCTGGCCTTCGCGGGTCAGGCTCAGGGCGCTGCCTTGAAAGCTGAACAGCGTGTGTTGCAGTTCATGCTCAAGCTGCGCGAGTTGTTTGCGCAGCAAGGTCGAGCGCACGTTAAGGCTGCGTGCGGCTTGCATGAAGCAGCCGCAGCGGGCGCTGACCAGGAAGTATTGGGCGACGTCGGCGTCGATGGTCGCGGCGTGTGCGAGCCACGGTTCGCTGTTGTCGTGTGGCCAGTGGTAATCGGGGTTGCCCTGTCGTCCTGCGGGTTCGGTGAATGACATCGATGACTCCCTGTCGATCTTTGTATTTGTCTTACGCAGCTCCCTGTAGGAGTGAGCCTGCTCGCGATAGCGTCCGGTCAGTTGACATTGACTAACCTGACCCACCGCTATCGCGAGCAGGCTCACTCCTACAGGGGGGTTGTGGTGTAGGTGAAATCAGTGTTTTTCCTCGAGGACTTTGTTGAGTTCAGCGCCGTCGATGCTCAGTGTTGCGGTGTTGAGCATGCCGTCCAGATAGGCTTGGGCGATTTGCTCCTGGCGTTGCGCACGCAAGGCCTGGGTCAGTTGATCGCGCAGTTCATCGAGGGTTGCGGTACGGGCGGGTTGTTGCTCGGTGAGCTTGATCACATGGAACCCGGCGGCGCTTTGGACGGGATCGGAAACCGCGCCGACCTTGAGCCGCGCCACGGCGCTTCGCACTTCCGGCACCAATTGCTGCAACGGTTGCAGACCGCTATCGCCGCCGCGTTCAGCGGTGACGCGATCCTGCGAATATTGAGTCGCCAGCGCGGCAAATTCCGCAGGCGTCGCCTGGGCTTTTTTGCTCAGGTCAAGCGCCTGCTTGCGCACCGATTCAAGATTCTGCGGATCATTGACGCCGAGGAAAATCTGACTGACCCGATACAACGCCGGGGTCTGCCAGCTTGCCTTGCCCGCGTCATAAGCCTGCTGCAATTCAGCCGCACTCGGATAATCCGCCGGCACCTGGCTGACCGAACGCAAGTAATCACGGAACACAATCTGCTCAGTCGCCGCACGGGTCTGCCGTGCCACGTCCGGGCGCTGCGCCCAACCTTGGGCATCGGCCTGCTCCAGCACCGCTTTCTCGGCCAGACGCGTGCGAATCCAGCGTTCCAGCGCTTCCCGATTACCACGCAATTGTTCGCGGGTCTCTGGCGGGACTGTCGCCAGCAACGCCTGAAGTTCCGCAGGGGTTACTTGCTGATTGCCCAAGCGCGCCACCGCCGGCCCCGTTGCAACCGTCGTCAGCGGTGACGATTGCTGGGCGGCGACCGGGTCCCTGCCCGGCCGCACCACCAGCGCCACGGCCACCACCAACAGCGCCACTGCCGCAGCGCTGATCACCATGGCAGGCTTTTTCACAGCGCGACTTCCTCTTGCTCGGCAACGGCGACTTTGGCGGTCTGCGCGCCGCCGTTCTGGGTGAAGTCACGCAGATAAACGATGAACTCCTGCAACAGGCGATCCCACAATTCGAGGTTGCCGCGCAGGTGATCGTTGCTCACACCTGCCGCCACCACCACATCCATTTCCATCACCAGAAACTCGCCCTGCAACGACAACCGGGCAAAACGACGGCTGGCGTTCCACTGCTCGGCCACACCCTGTGGCAACTCACCCTGCACCCGCAGCGCACAGCTGAAAGTGAAATCGACGTAACTGCCCTGCTCCACCGCCGGATTACCGAAACGCACGGCGTAACCAATGCCCTGACTGGCGCTGAGCAACTGAACAATACCGTTCTGCTCGGTTTCGTTGACGCGATAACCCGCAGCTTGCAGGACTTCGGTCAGGGATTTTGGCGATACGTGGCTGATCAATTGAGTCATTGTTTCTTCCTTGTTCATCAGTGTGCGAGCGCGGCTTGCGGCGCGTCGAATTGAGTCTTGTAAAGGTCATCGCCGAACCCCTGGGCCAGTTCATCGAACTTGACCCGGGCGCTGCCCGCGAAGGGCTGGCGGATCTTCATCACCTCGGCCACGTCGATGTTTTCGTAGGCAGTGAGGATCTGCTTGGCAACGCCGTACATCTGCTGATTCTTGACTGAACATTGCTGCACTTGTGTGTCACGTTCAGCCAATTGCGCTTGAAGCTTAGACCGTTCTGCCTCTTTGGCACGGGCCATGACCAGCAACTCGTCATAGGCCTTTTTGAACTTGCCGGTCTGCTCGGCGCTGGCCGCCACTTGTGCCTGCGCCTGGCTGTGCAGGCTCTGTTGCTGCCCGGCGAGCTGCTCGGCAAGGCCTTTGGCCTTGGCCAGCTCAGCGCTCAATTGCTTGATTTGCGCCTGCGCAGCCTTGGCTTCGTTTTGCGCCGCCAATTGCGCGGCGCTGGCCTGGGCCTGCTGACTTTGCAGGGCCTGCAACTGTTGCGTGGTGCTGCGCAATTGCGTGCGCAGGCGTTCTTCCATGCCTTCGGCGTTCGCACCGGTAGCGCACAACAAGCCGAGGCTCAGCCACAACAAACGCGTTTTCATAACCCTCTCCCGGCGCCTTAGAAGCGCGTGTTGATCTCAAGCTGCAAGACGTCGATGTCGAACGGCGCGCCGTACACCGCTTCGGTGCTCATCCAGCGACCGGTGGCATAAACGTTCTTCGCCAGACCGTAGTTGCCGCCGATGAAATAACCCTTGGCGTTGGTGCCGCCGAGGTGGAACGAGGAGTCGTTGAAGCCGTCCGGCAAGGCATCGGGCTGGATGTACTTGTAGCCAGCGAACATGTTCCAGTCGCCCTGCTTTTTCAGGTCCAGCGCGCTGCCGAGGGTGAACTGCACCATCCACGCGTTGGCGCCGCTTTCGATGTCGCCGTTGCTGTCGAGATTGTTGACGATCTGCCCGGCCGAACGCTTGCGCATGTCGCCTTCGTCGTAGGCGAGGTTGTGGATGTAGTTGCCCTGGCTGCGCAGTTTGAAGTCTTCTGGCAGGTCGGCGTCCCACACTACGTTCAAGTCCAGCAGATTGAATTCGGAAGCGAGGCCAACGAATTGCGGTTGCGGCGTGGTGGTCGGGTTAAGCGGGTTCGGCGTGATGTCGCGCAGCAGGAACACGCTGTTGCCCTTCTGCATGAATGCCGCACGGCTGCCGTCGCTGTCGCAGCCCGGTGCGCCGGCCCACGGTTCGCAAGGGCTGGAGCGCTGGCCTTGAATGTCGTCGAAGCGGTAGTAAGCCAGTGCGCCTTTCAAGCGGTTGTTGCTGTTGATCGCCCACTTGGCGCCAATTTGCGCGCCGTACAGCCACTTGTTATCGCTTTCTTCCTTGTCGAAGCCGTTGCTGCTGGCAGTGTCGTTGGTGTAGTCCACCGGGAACGCGCCGACGGTGCCGAACACGCCCCAATCGCGGTTGAGCTTGTGGTCGAAAATCGCCGCGACGCCGTCGAAATTCAAATCGTTGGAATAGAGCATGTCGGTGGACATGAACGGGTTGGCGAAGCGCCCGCCGGTCAGGGTCAATTCATCCGTAGGCTTCCAGTTCAGGTAGCCCTGATCGAGCCAGATATCCTTCTTGGCGAAGCCGCCGCCGAGGTTTTGCGTGGTCGACACCGGGTTGTTGTCCGAGCCGGTGCCGATACGAATACCGGCAGTCCATTGCGGCGAGATCTCGGCTTTCATGCCCAGCCGTGCGCGGATGCGGAACTGGTTGGTGCGGTCTTCGCGGGTGTTGAGCAACGGCGGCAGATTGGTGCTGCTGTTGGGGTTTACGTCGTACGGGCCGTTGTTGTTAAGCTTGGCGAAGTCGACGATCTCGTTGCTGTTGCTGTCCGAGTAGTAGCGCGATTCATTGCGCAAGCGAATGTCGCCGTCGAAACTGATGCGCGCCGCCCATTCCGGGAAGCTGTTGGGCGCGGCCCAGTTTTCCTGTTTGGCAGTGGCCATGACTTCGGCTTTGACCTGGTCGCGGATCTGGTCGCGCACCGCTGCCGGCACGTATTGCACACGGACATCGCCCGGCGCCGCCACTGGCCCGGCCGCCACGGCGGTGGATGCCGCAGCTTGTTTGGCCTGCGCCGCTTCGTTCTGCGCCTGGGCGATCAGTGCGTCAGCCTTGTCCTGCTTCAGAATGCCCTGCTCGACCAGCAAGCGGATCAGATTGATCGTGGCGTTCTCCGAGGGCGCAGGCGCTGCCACGGCCTGACCGACCAGGGTCGCAATGACCATGCCGACCGCCAGGGACAATCGATTCACGTTGGAAATCATCTGCACACAACTCCTTTTGGCAAAGCGTAAATAAGTGAATTAACCCGGACGCCGCCCTTGCAGGGACAGGCGCACAGGCAACGTGATGGAGGCCGGTGGCCGTTCACTCAGCGCCGGGGCACCGCGCAGCGCCGCCAGCACCTGAGTATCGATTTCGGGATTGCCGCTGGACTTGATCAGCTCGACCCGGGTGATCTCGCCAACGCTGCTCAGCCAGACATCGGCCTGCAGCGAAAACGCAAGGTTGCGCAGTTCGGGGTTTTCACGCAGCAAGCGCTGGAAGGTGAACGCCAGAAACTGGCTGTACGTCCCCGTGCCCAAACGTCCGCCGCCAGCTCCGGCCATGCCGCCACCCTTGCCCGCGCCGATGTTGAAGGCGTCGCTGCCGCTTTGAGCATCGCCGTCCATTTGCATCGGGTTGGCCAGATCGTCCGCCGGCGATGGCGGCGCTTCTTCCTCGGGCTTGACCTCTTCTGGCTCGGGCGTTGGCTCCGGCTCGACGACTTTCTCTTCCACCGGGGTTTCCGGCTCCGGTGGTTTTTCCGGCGGCGGAGGTGGCGGTGGTGGCAACGGAATGATCGTCGGCACCTTCGGCGCTTCGCGGCGGATACCGCTCATGTCATTGGCCCACTGCCACAAAAACCACGCAGCGAGCGCGCCGATCAGCAATCCGGCGCCCCACTTCGCATAACGCAGCGCTGGCTTTTTCACCGGCAGCGGCTCGATCGGGAGTTGTGCGGTCATGACTCAGCCCTGACTCGGTTTGCCGGTCACAAGACCGACCTGGGACAGTTCGAGCCGGCGCAACAGATCCAGAACTTCGATGACTTTCTGGTATTGCACCGTCGCGTCGCCGCGCACGATCACCGGGAAATCCGGGCTCTGCGCTTTCTCGATGCGCAGGCGTTCTTCCAGTTCAGCCAGGGTCACCGGGTAGGCGTCGAGAAACACCTGACCGCCGTCGTTGACCGAAATCGCCTTGGTCTTGGCCTCGGACAGCGACACCGAGACGCTGGCCTTGGGCAGGTTGATCTGGATCCCCGAGACCTGCGCGGTGGCGGTGAGGATGAACATCACCAGCACCACCATCAGCACGTCGACCAGTGGGGTGATGTTGATGCTGTCCACTGCTGCATCTTCATCATCGTCGTGGGAGGCATTTACGGACGCCATGTCAGTGCTCCTCAGGCCGGTAGAGAGTGGTTGGCGTGATGGCCGCGATGCGACGACTCACTGAACTGACTCTCGCCGTGCATCTCCGCCAGACGGGTGATGAACTCGTCGACGAACACGCGCATGTCGGCGCTGACTTCCTTGTTGCGCGTGATCAGGCGGTTGTAGCCAAACAGCGCCGGGATCGCGACGAACAGGCCCATCGCCGTGGCCAACAACGCGGCGGCCATACCGGGAGCAATGGCGTTGATGTTGACGTCGCCAGCCATCGCCGTGCCGAGGAACACCACCATGATCCCCAGCACGGTGCCGAGCAGACCGATGTACGGGCCGCCGGCGATCGCGTTGGACAGGGTCGAGAGTTTCGAACTCAGTTGCTGGTTTTCCCGGGTACGCACGCCGTCCATGGAGCAGCGGATCGCTTCGATGGTGGCGGCGGATACCGAGGAGGTATCGGCGCCCTGCTCGCGGCGGGTACGGATTTCTTTGACCGCCACCAAGTACAGGCGCCACAGCGACGAATGCTGCAATCGCTGGGCGAGTTGCGCATCGTCGGCGAACATTTCCAGACGCGTGCCGACCTTGGCGAACTGCACGCGGAAGTCTTCGTTGGCGGCAGACACGCGACTGAGGCTGCGGTTCTTGCGCAGCATGATGATCCACGACTGGAACATCATCAGCACCAGCACGGCGATGATCACCCAGGCGTCGATTGGCACCGCGTTGAGCAGGAAGCCGAGGCTGCCGAAACCGAACCCGGATTGCTCTTCATCGACGCCGTAAGCGACCAGTTTCGACTCGGCGCCTTGTGAAGTCGCGTCGGCCAGCAACAGCGGCGCGGGACGGGCGACTTTCGACAGACGCAGTTCGTCGATGGCGCCCACGAATGGCTGGAATGGGCCTTCATGCAGATCGGCACCGATGGCCATGACCGAGTTGAAGGCCGGCATCGCCTGAGCGAGGGTCGCGCCTTCGCGGCCATTGATGTACAGGGTGACTTTGGAACCCTCAGCGGTCAGCGCAACGTGCTGCCATTGGCCGGGATTCAGTGCTTGCGTGGCAACAGCACGTTGACCATCGATCTCTACAAACGGTACGCCTTGATTCGCACCGATCAGCAGACTGTTCGCGCCTTCACGACGAGCGAGAATCAGTTGTTCGCCATTGGCCTGATCCAGACGCAACCAGGCACTGAAAGTGAACGCACTGCCAGCGTTGTGTTGCAACGAAGGACTGGCCGGCAGCAGCAACGGCTGGCCGCTGAACTGCAAGGCTCGCCCTACTACGCCGTCAATCGCCGCGCCGGTCGCGCTTTGCGCGGTGTTGCCGTAGGCGGTGGTGTCTTTGGCCGGGGTGCCGGTGGCGCCATCGAAGTGATACAACGCGGTGTAATTCGGGTCGAAGGTCAGTTGGCCGTTGCCGGTTGCCGGCGCCTTCTGATTGCCGTAATACATCCAGATGTCCTGGCGTTGACCACCCTCGACATTCGGCACATCGACCCAGATCAGCGCCATGCCCATCAACGCGTCGAAGCTTTCGATCTGGTGGTTGAGCACGGTCTTGTCGTCGGCGGCGACGAAGCGCAGGTCCGAGCCGTCCTCTTTCACGCCGTCAAAGGTGAAGTTGCCGGTGTGCAGGCGCACCAGCAGCGCGGTGCGGCCGAGGGCCTGATTGATCGCCGCGCCTTGTGGCGTGGTGTCGACGGCGATCTGTTTGCGGTAATGCCAGTCGTCCTGCCACCAGGCCTGAGCCGTGGCCGGGAGCACGAAGCCCAGGCAGATCAACAACGAAAGAAAGAGGCGCTGCATGAACGTGCTCCTTGTCAGAAAGTGGCTTGAAGGTTGAAGTGCAGGCGCGATTCCTGTTTCGAGGTGTTCGGCCCTTCGAGTAGCGGGTAGCCCCAGTCGAGGCTGCCGGACAGCCATTTGCTCAGGCTGGCGCGGGTGCCGAGACCGACGCTGGCCAAGGCGTAATTGGCGTCCTGATCCGGCAGTTCGTCGCGCAGATAAAGCTGCGCGCCTTCGGCGAAGGCGTAGAAACGCCAGTCCTGCATCCACGTGCCGGCGTACTTGGCCAGCGATGGCGTGCGCACTTCCTGACTGAGCAGCAAGCCGTCATCGCCGGTGCGTTCGGCAGCCAGATAACCCCGCACCGAAGTGGCGCCGCCGGCGGAGAATTGTTCGTTGGAAACCAGCGGCCCGGACGCGAGTTGGAACGCGGCTTTGCTTGCGCTCTGCCAGTCGCTGTCGAAGGTCCAGGTGTAATTGGTATCGCCCTTGAGTACGGCGAAACTCGGTTTGGCGCGGTAGCGTTTGTAGTCGAAATCTTCGTCGGAGCTGCCGTAGCCGAAGATGCTGCGAGTGGCGGCAACCAGGCTCAGGCCGAGACCGAGCTGGCTCTTCTCGGTGTAGCGATAGCCGTTGTAGGCGAAGGTAAACGGCGCGTATTGCAACGGGACTTTGTCGCTCTCGCCGGACAGGGTCAGGCGTTCGTCGAAGTCCTTGAAGTCGATGCCGGCCGACAGCGAGTTCGACCAGTTGCCGCTCGATGGCAACGTGTAAATCGCCGACACGCCATAGGAATGGCCCTTGCCGAGCACGTTGCTGCCGCCGATGGTGGCGACGTTGCTGTCGGACTGGTAACCGGAGAACTGCACGCTCCAGCGATCGGTCAGCGGCGCGGTGTAGGAACCCGACCAGACCTTGGCGTTGTCGGTTTCCTGCGGCGCGGTGAAGTACGTCAGCGAGATGCTGTGGCCGAGCTGCCAGAGATTGTTGTAGCCGAGGCTGGTGACGGTGCGCAGCTTTTCCGTGTCGGCGCTGTAGTCGTTGTTGAGGCCGACGCTGGCGGTCCATGGGTTCTGGTCTTCGACCTGCAAATCGACGTCCATGGTGCCGGGGCGCTGACCCTCGCGCACCAGCGGCATCACTTGCCGGCCCGGCGTCTTGTTGAGCTGCGCCAGTTCGCCCTGAACCTTGGCGAAGTCCGGTACCTCGCCTTCTTTCAGCGCCGGGACGTCGTCGCGGATGTCCAGCGGCGAATAGTGTTTGGCGCCGACCACACGCACCCGGCCGACCTTGGTTTCGCTGACTTGCAAGTAGACGATGCCGTCGGCCACGGCTTGCTCCGGAAGCTCGACGAACACTGATTGATAGCCGCGCTCCTGATAGGCCTTCTGCAAGGCGTCCCGCGCGCCTTCGATATCGGTGAGGGCTTTTTGCGGGCCGAGGAACGGGTACACCGCTTCTTCAATCGCCCGCGCATCGAGCACTGTGTTGCCGCGCACGAAGTATTCGTTGACGTCGACCAGACGCTGGGCCGCTGCGTTGTTGGCGGCCTCTTCGGCCAATGCCGGCTGCGCGCCCGCCGTCACCAGCAGCCAGCCCCACAGCGCCAGCCGTGACTTGAAAATCGGTTCCACACTACCCCCTGAATTCGCGATGACCTGTTGGCGTTTCGAACGCCGCGTGTATGGCGTCAATTGCTGGCTGTCGAGGCGCAGGCGTGCTTGCCCAGCCACGTGTGCAAAAGCGCGAAGTTCAGCGAGAACTCGGGCATTTGCAGCAACGCGCCGCAGAACACTTCGCCAATGATTTTTTGAATGAGCAGCACCGCCCGTGGCTCGTTGAGCAGCGTGGCGATGTCGCGACTGAGGGCGTTGAAGCTCCAGACTTTCTGGTTCAGGCCAAGACCGACGAACCAGCGGAACAACAGGTTGTAATTGAGCTGTTCATACAGTTGCTGTTCGCTGGGCACCGAATACAGCAGTTGCAGGAGCAGGATGTGCATCACCGTTTGCGCGGGGATCAGCATGCCGGGCTCGGCATTGAGGTCATGCAGGAGGTCGCGGTGGGCGTCGAGCAAATCGTCGATCTGCGGGCGCAGCAACACCAGCGAATGGCCCGGCGGAATGTAGCTGGAAACCTCTTTCAAGGCGCCCTGCCAGTCATCCTGCGAGACGATCCAGACCCACGGCGCGCCGTAGCGATACACCGAAACCGGCTTCTTGCGCGCGGCTTCGACGATCTTCGACAGGCGTTGATCGAGTTCCTGCATGCCCACTTTCGAGTAGCGTTCCATAGTCCCCATTGCCTCACTCCCGGCGTCCCGCCTCGGCTTGTGAAAAGCGCCCTGTTGGGCCCCTCAAGCGCTTACATAGGCATGACCGGACTGGCGATGTGCTACCGAACTTTTGTCATAAAAGCTTCATTACAGAATCGCTCGGGATCTAACAGACAACACAAAAACCTGTGGGAGCGAGCTTGCTCGCGAAAGCGGTGTGCCAGTCAATTAGAAGGTGACTGACGGGACGCCTTCGCGAGCAAGCTCGCTCCCACAGGGGGGATTGGTGGTGTTGCGGGTCAGGTGTAGACGGGCCAGGTGTCGACGATCTTGCCGTTGCGCACGGCGAGCAGATCGCCGAATTGCAGAAGTACGGCTTCGGTCTGGGTCGGGCGCAGGAAAACCTGATCTTCCACCGTCAGCCCCACGGCGTTGGAGCCATTGACCATCTCTTGATTGGAGCTGCGTCCATAGACGCTGTTGCTCTGTAAACCCTGGGGCGATTCGAACTCGGCCATCCAGTTGCCGCCGTAGATGAAGAAGGTCTGACGCTGATTCTGGTCCCACCACGAAAACAGCTTCGACTTGTCATCCAGCGCCGGAATATTCACAGCCCCCGTGCTTTTCAACACGGGCGTGGCGATGTAGGTCGCGGGGACATGTTCGGTGAGCGATGGCAAATCGTAGTGCGTCGGCTTGAGCATCGCCGTGCCCACCGAAACTTCAGTGCTGAGTTTCTCGTTTTCGTGAATGCGATAACTCGGGCTGCCAGCGGTGTTCAGGCACAAACCGTCATGCCACAACACGGGAAATTGCTGCCGGGTGAAATCGACACAGCGCTGATAAATCACCATGACCTTGGCGAACAGCTCCTCGGGCGAGCCGAGAACTCCCGGCACGCCCATGCCCACGAATGGGTCGTAACCCATGAACCCGGCGAATTCCAGATGCTGGGGGTTGGCGCTGATCAGCGTAAGCATCTGCCCCAGCACCTGCTCATCACTGACCCCGCCACGATGCAGGCCGACATCCAGCTCGATGTTGATGCGCATCCGTGTGCCCAAACCCTGCGCCAACGCAAGGTATTGCTGCAAACGTTCAGGACTGTCGAGCAGCCATTGCAGTTGTTTCGCAGGATCGAACGGGCCTTTGTGGGATTGATAAAACAGCTCTGCCGAACGCACCAGCAACGGCTTGCCGAGCAGAATGTCGGACTGCGGAAAAACCTGCGCATCGTGATTGAGAAACGGCTGATGAAACGACATCAGCTTCTGCGTTCCGGCACGTTGTGCGATGTAGCTCAACAGCCCCGGTGACGGCAGCGACTTCTCCACCAGACGCAATTGTTTGCCGCCGCGCTTGACCGATTGCATCACCACATCAATGTTGTGATCGAGACGATCGAGATCGATCAGCAGCACCGGGCGCATCGGGCCGTTTTCCTTTAACTCTTTGTTCAGTGCGCGGAAATATTCGCTGTACGGCGCACCGCGATCGCCCGGCCGCAGCCACGCGCCAACGCCGACCAACAAAGCACCGACACCCAACGTACCAAGGAGAAAAGTGCGTCGATTGACCGCCATCAGCTCACCCCCAGAATCGACGCCACATGCGCATTGAGAAAGCGTCCGCTCGGATCCAGCGCCTGGCGCACGTCGACAAACTCGCGCCAGCGCGGATACAGCGGTTGCAGGTTCTTCGCGTTGAGCGTATGCAATTTGCCCCAGTGTGGCCGGCCGTTGTACTTCCAGAAAATCGGCTCGACCGCCGCAAAAAAGTTGTGATGGTCCATCTGATAATGCTGGTGCACCGAGATCGAACAGCTGTCGCGGCCCTCGAACATGCTCAACGCAATGTTATCCGCCTTGACGTAGCGGTACTCGATGGGAAACCAGGTGCGCAGGTCCTTGTCCTGAATCAGCTTGAGGATTTCGCGCAGGCAGGCCGGGCCGTGTTCGGCGGGTACCGAATATTCCATCTCGTTGAAACGCACGGTGCGCACGTTGGCGTAGATGTCGAACGAGTCGCCGACGCGGTCATCGAAACTGGCCAGATGGCGCAAGCTGTTGAGCAGCGTGCGGCGCAGATCGGGTAAGTCGCTGCCGTACTTGTCGATCTTTTCGATCAGGGTGACGAACTCGTTACCGCCCTCTTCTTCCGGGCTGATGGGCGGCGTGGCCGGGTCGTCGGTTTCATTGAGGGCGATGGACAAGGCGTAATCGGAATGGGTGACGACGAGCATTTCCCAGTGCTGGTTTTCACGGGTGTTGTTGTCGAGGTCTTCGAGCAGTTCTTCGGTTTTGGCGATCCATTGGCGCTCGCGCAGGCGATAGGCCGGACGGTTTTGCAGACGGATTTTTGTTGCCACACCGAGGGCACCGAGGGACACGCGCGCGGCATTGAAGACTTCAGAATGACGCTGACTGTCGCAGTCGAGCACCTCGCCATTGGCGGTCACCAATTGCATGCCGCAGACATGTGCCGAGTAGGACTGGAAGTTTTTGCCGGTGCCGTGGGTCGACGTGGCAATGGCTCCGGCGAGGGTCTGGTAATCGATGTCGGCCATGTTCTGCAAAGCCTGGCCGATGTCCTTAAGCGGCTGCCCCATGCGTGACATCGGTGTGCCGGCGGCGAATTCGGCTTGCAGGGTTTTCGCATCGTGATCGAGCAAACCATTGAAATAACTCAGCGACAACAGTGTGCCGTCGGTGGGCACCAAGGCGCTGAACGAGTGCGCCGAGCCGACCGGGCGGATCTTGCCTTGCGCCTGCTGGATAGCGGCCACCAGCTCATCAAGATTCTTCGGCGCCAGTCGCGCCGCCGGCAGGCAACTCTGCCCGCCCGACCAGTTGCGCCACGGAATCAGCCGTGGCGCGCGCAGCAATTGGCCCAATGCCGGGTGACTCACCAGCGCACTGAACGCACCGACGATGCTTGCCCGTTGCAACAACTGACGCCGTGTCAGATACATGGTCATACCGGGCACCTTATTCTGGGAGGGTCTGGTCGGCCATGAAGCCGATCAATTGCAGGAATTGTTCTTCCGAGCACTCGACGCACTGGCCCATCGGCGGCATGCCGTTGTAGCCATTGATGGCGTGGTCGAGCAGCGTGTCAGCGCCCTGTTGGATGCGCGGTTCCCAGGCTTTGCGGTCGCCGGTCAGTGGTGCGTTGGCGGCCGGGTTGGCGTGGCAGAGCTGGCAGCTGTTGGTGTAGATCTGCGCCAGTGCCGGGTCGTTGGGCATGGCGTTATGGATGGTGACCGGGGGTTTGGGATCTTCGCCGCAGCCAGGCAGCGCCATGACCAACGCCAGCATTAGAGTGAGTCGGATTGCCCGCATAACGGCCTCGCTTATTGTTGTGTTCACACCTTAAGGCAGCGGCTGCTACGGGTTGAGGGCATTGCGGGACAGCGAGGGGGGCAAACGGGGCCAGCCCTCTCCCCCGATGATCGTTCCCACGCTCTGCGTGGGAATGCAGCCCCGGACGCTCTGCGTCCGCTTGGAACGCGGAGCGTCCCTTGAGGCATTCCTTTGCTGCGCGTGGGAACGATCAGGCCAGCGGTTTCGTGCTCTCCTTGAAGCTCTGTTTTGCGCCTTTGCGTGACATTCGGGTGACATTTGCGGGTTTAAATTCCGGCGCATTCAGGCGTATAACCTGTGAAGGCTTTTTGATCTGCATACGGACATCAACACGGGGTAGCGACATGACCACAACAAACATCCTTGGCAACCTGTTCCCTTCTGTCAGCGACATCCCGGAAAAATACCGCCTCGACGCTCAGGTCGAGCAACGCGAATATCTGGTCGACGGCCAGTTGCGCCGCTGGGACGGCCCGCTTGCCACCGTGCGCAGCCCGGTCTATCTGAAAGGTGACAACGGCGACGAACAAGTGATTCTCGGCAGCACGCCGCTGCTCGATGCCGACACCGCCCTCACCGCCCTCGACGCCGCCGTACGTGCCTACGACCGTGGCCAGGGCCTGTGGCCGACCATGCGCGTGGCCGAACGCATTCAGCACGTCGAAGCCTTCCTTGGCCGCATGCGCCAACAGCGCGATGCCGTGGTGAAGCTGTTGATGTGGGAGATCGGCAAGAACCTCAAGGACTCGGAAAAAGAGTTCGACCGCACCTGTGACTACATCGTCGACACCATCAATGCGCTCAAGGAACTCGACCGCCGTTCCAGCCGCTTCGAGCTGGAACAGGACACCCTCGGGCAGATCCGTCGCGTGCCGCTCGGTGTAGCGCTGTGCATGGGCCCTTACAACTATCCGCTGAACGAAACCTTCACCACGCTGATCCCGGCGCTGATCATGGGCAACACCGTGGTGTTCAAACCGGCCAAGCTCGGTGTGCTGCTGATTCGCCCACTGCTCGAAGCGTTCCGCGACAGCTTCCCGACCGGTGTGATCAACGTGATCTACGGCAGCGGCCGCGAAACCGTCAGCGCCCTGATGGCCAGCGGCAAGATCGATATTTTCGCCTTTATCGGCACCAACAAAGCCGCCAGCGACCTGAAGAAATTGCATCCCAAACCACACCGCTTGCGTGCTGCGTTGGGTCTGGATGCAAAAAATCCGGGCATCGTTCTGCCGGAAGTCGATCTTGACAACGCCGTCAGCGAAGCGGTCACCGGTTCACTGTCGTTCAACGGCCAGCGCTGCACCGCGCTGAAAATCCTCTTCGTCCATGAAGACGTGGTCGACAGCTTCATCGAGAAATTCAACGCCAAACTGGCCACGCTGAAACCGGGCATGCCGTGGGACAGCGGTGTGTCGCTGACGCCGCTGCCGGAATCAGGCAAGGTCGATTACCTGCATGGTCTGGTGGCGGATGCGCGCAGCAAAGGCGCCGAAGTGGTCAACCCCAATGGCGGCGAATCACGAGAGTCGTTCTTCTACCCGGCGGTGCTGTACCCGGTGAACCCGCAAATGCGCGTCTATCAGGAAGAGCAATTCGGCCCGGTGGTGCCGATCGTGCCGTACCGCCATCTCGATACCGTGATCGACTATGTGCTGGAGTCGGATTTTGGCCAGCAACTGAGCATCTTCGGCACCAACCCGGTGGCGGTCGGCCGTCTGGTCGACACCTTTGCCAACCAGGTCGGGCGGATCAACCTCAACGCGCAATGCCAACGCGGTCCGGACACCTATCCGTTCAATGGCCGCAAGAATTCGGCCGAAGGCACGCTGTCGGTACACGATGCGTTGCGGGTGTTCTCGATCCGTACGCTGGTGGCGACCAAGTTCCAGGACAGCAACAAGGACCTGATCAGCGAGATCATTCGCGGGCGAGATTCGAGCTTCCTGACCACCGATTACATCTTCTGATCACTGTCACCCGCATCATGAATAAGCAAGAAGGCGACCGCATGCGGTTCTGATCAAAAGTCGCCAAGCGCCCGGCAAATCAGTGTCTACACTGATGCCAGCACTGTGCTGGATGCCGGGAGCTTGACCATGCTGGATTACTTTGCGCTAGGGGTTTTGGTGTTTGCCGGGCTCGTACTGTTTTACGGGATCATCGTGTTGCACGACATTCCCTATGAGATTGCCGTTCATCGTAAACACCCGCATCAGGATGCGATCCATGCCACTGGCTGGGTCAGTCTGTTCACGCTGCATGCGCTCTGGCCTTTCCTGTGGATCTGGGCGATGGCCTATCGAGAAGATCGCGGCTGGGGCTTCGGTGACGGTAAATCCGTGCAAAACCATGTCGTTCGCCTGGAGCAACAGGTGGTCGAACTGCAAGGACGCCTCGAACGACTCGAAGCGCTGAATGCCACCGCTCCCCACAACCGGGAGGGCTGAACACCATGGATCTGCTCCTTATCCTGACTTACGCCGCGATCTGCGTCGCAGTATTCAAGATCTTCCGTATCCCGTTGAACAAATGGACGGTGCCCACCGCCGTACTGGGCGGCATCCTGATGATCGGCGCCTTGATTTTTACCATGAACTACAACCATCCCTACTCTGAGGTGGCGCGCACTTACTTCGTTTCTGTGCCGGTGATTCCCATCGTCAGCGGCCAGGTGATCGACGTGCCGGTGAAGGGTAACGAGCCGCTGGAAAAAGGCGACGTGCTGTTTCGCATCGACCCCACACCGTTTCAAAACCGGGTGAAATCGCTCAAGGCGCAATTGATCGCCGCCAAGGGTGATCGCTACCGGATCACCGAATTGATCCGGCGCAACTTCGGCACCCAGCGTGAACTGGATGCGGCCATCGCCCGCACCGATGATCTGCAGGCGCAGCTGGACAACGCCCAGTTTGAGCTAGACAACACCACCGTTCGCGCGCCGAGCAAAGGCTTCGTCACCCATGTTTCGCTACGGCCGGGAATGATGGCGAGCAAGTTGCCGTTGCGCCCGTCGATGGTGTTCATTCCCGAGGAAGGCCAATATTTTGCCGCGTGGATGCGCCAGAACAGCCTGCTGCGCCTGACCGTCGGCGACGAGGCGGAAGTCGCGTTCGACGGCATTCCCGGCAAGGTGTTCGCCGGCCGGGTGAAAAACGTCATCGGTGTGATTGCCGAAGGCCAGGTGCAGCCTTCCGGCACACTGATCGGCTATACCGGTTCGCCGCCGGCCGGGCGTGTGCCGGTGATCATCGAAATCACCGATCCGGCCTTCGCCCAGTACAGCAAGCTGATGCCGGGCGGTGCTTACGGGCAGGCCGCGTTGTACAGTCAGCACTTCCATCACATTGGCACGATGCGCAAAATCCTCCTGCGTATGGCAGCATGGATGAATTACATTTTCCCTTTCCATTGACCTGAAGCCCAATCACGAGAGGCCCGCACTGAGTACTTACAGCACCCATCGACTTCCGCCCTTGCTGCGCCGTGTCCTGCGTCCGTTGCTTGATCCCTATCGACGTTACCGGCACGCGCGGCTGATCCATGCGGTGCGCGTGGCCCTCGGCTTGCTGGCAACGATCCTGCTGACCACCGGCATCAATCTGCCCCACGGCGAATGGGCCTCGGTGACCATGCTGGTGGTGATCGGCGGTTTGCAGCATCACGGCAACATCGGCAAAAAAGCCGCCGAACGCGCCACCGGCACCTTGATCGGTGCCGGCGTCGGTTTGCTGCTGGTGGCGCAGCAGGCGTGGCTTGGCATGCCGTGGCTGACGTATTTTGCGATGGCGGTGGTCTGCGGTTTCTTCTCTTATCACGCGATTGGCAAGGGTGGTTACACTGCCCTGCTCTCGGCGATTACCGTGTTCATTGTCGCCGGACATGGTGACAACCCGATCACCGACGGCTTGTGGCGCGGCGTCGATATTCTCATCGGGATTGCCCTCGCTCTGGCCTTCTCTTTTGCCCTGCCGCTCTACGCGGTGTATTCGTGGCGCTACAACCTCGCCGATGCCCTGCGTGATTGCGCTACGGTGTATGGGCGGATCATCGGCGGCCAACCGGTCAGCGCCGATGAGCATCTGAAATTAATGGGCCGTCTCGGCGCGGTGATGGTGCAGTTGCGTTCACTGATGCCGTCAGTGTCCAAGGAAGTGAAGATTTCCATGACCGAACTCGATGCCATCCAGCGCAATCTGCGCATGTGCATCAGCACGCTGGAGATCCTCGGCAACACGCGACCGGATGCCAACGATCCAGAAGCCATGGCCCATCTGCAATCAGCGCTGAAGGCCGAGCACCGGCAGATTCGCGTGCAATTGATCGGCATGGCCCGAGCGTTGAAAACCGGCGCTTCGCAACGCCTGGACAAGCCGCTGGAGTTGTCGGAAGCCAACCTCGATGCGCCGGTTTACAGCACGCTGGATGGCTACCGACTGCTAACCCGGCAACTGGCGGCGAACATCGGTGAGATGCGCCAGCGCCTGGCGAAAACCGCGCCGCACTGGAACATCTGAGGGTTACTGCGCAGCCAGCCGCCGGTTCTTCAGGCCCCAGCCCTGTTGCATGCCGGCGGCGGCCAGCAGGATTGCCGCCACGCCGAGCCATTGCAGGGTTTCCAGGCGATGACCGAACGCGAACCAGTCGACGAAGATCGCCGCAATCGGGTAGATGAACGACAGTGCGCCGGTCAACGCCGTCGGCAACTTCTGGATCGCGCCGTACAGCAGCACATACATCAGGCCGGTGTGAACGATGCCCAGCGTCACCAGACTGGCCCAGGCACTCGGTGCTTGCGGCAATGCGCTGAAATGCGCGAACGGCGCCAGCAGCAAAATCCCGGTGCACACCTGAATCAGCGCTATCAGATGCGGTGGCGTGCCGGTCAGGCGTTTGATGATCAGCGCGGCAATCGCATAGAGAAACGCCGCGCCCAGCGCCAACGCAATGCCCATCAGATAGTCGTTGCCGCTTTCACTTTGGGCGCCGTGAGCGCTGACGATCGCCAGCATGCCCATGAACGAGATTGCCAGCCAGAACAGTTTTTGCAGGGTGATTTTTTCGCCCAGAAACAGCGCCGCCAAACCCACCAGCATGAACGGCTGCACGTTGTACACTGCCGTACCGATGGCAATTGAGGCCTTTGAGTAAGAGGCAAACAACAGCACCCAGTTACCGACAATCGCCATCCCGCTCAGCACCGCGAGCAGGAAGGTGGTACGGGTCAGAATGCCCGGGCGCAGGAAGCCGAAAGCGGCACAGATCAGCAGCAAGGTGCCGGCACCGAACACGCAACGCCAGAACACCACGTCCAGCACCGGCTGCCCGGAGACCAGCACGAACCAGCCAATTGTCCCGGAAATCAGCATGGCAGCGGTCATTTCGAATGAGCCGCGACGGATTGTATTGTCCATCTTCAATCTCCTGTCTTTGTGACAAAAGTATGCCAAGCGAACCGGGAGGCGCTCCAGAGCAAAAAGCAGGCTAAACTCGAAATCTGCCTCTTTTATCGTGGGTAATTTTCACTAATTGCCTAATGCTGGAGTGTTTTTCATGACTGACGATATTGACCAGATCCTCATCGGCGCATTGATGGAGGATTCGCGGCGCTCGCTCAAGGCCTTGGCGCAAATCAGCGGATTGTCGTCGCCGAGCGTGGCTGAACGCTTGCGCCGGTTGGAAGAACGCGGTGTGCTCAAGGGCTATACCGTCGAGATCGACCCGAAGTGCTTTGGTTACCAGTTGCAAGCGATCGTGCGGGTGCGGCCATTGCCGGGGCAGTTACAGGAGGTGGAGCGGCAGATCCTGTCGATTCCCGAATTCACCGAGTGCGACAAGGTGACGGGCGAGGACTGCTTTATCGCTCGCCTGCATGTGCGCTCGATGGAACAGCTGGACACCCTGCTCGACCGGCTCAATACCCTTGCGGAAACCAACACGGCAATCGTCAAGAAAACCCCGGTCAAGCGCCGCTTGCCACCGATGGCGTAAGTGCTTTTCCTGCACGTTTGGCTTAGATTAGGGTTTTTCCGGCGAAGGATTGGCGGTATGAAAGTTAAGGCAATGATGCTGATGGCGTTAATGCTTAGTGGATGCGGGACCGTGCAGACGGTCATGCGTAATGACCAGGTCGCCGTGGACGATTTAAGATCGAACAAATCCTATTGCGGGGCGGTACCACGGATCTACAGCGGCGTGATGTATGACTTCTGCAGTCTGCATGCACCGATAGACGAAGGTAACAAGTACAACGCAGCCCTGCCCGGCTGGGCGATTGATGCCGTGGCTTCCGGGGTGCTCGACACCTTGTTGCTGCCCTACACCATCTACAAGCAGCAGGCGGACGGCAGCATCATTATCAATTGATCGACGGATTGTCCGCGCCCACCTCTTTTCTCACAGGCAACAAAAAACCCGCCTAAGCGGGTTTTTTGTTTACGTCATTACAACGATCAGTCGTCGCGGCTCATGATGCCGAAGATCTGCAACAAGCTGATGAACAGGTTGTAGATCGATACATACAGGCTGATGGTCGCCATGATGTAGTTACGCTCGCCGCCGTGGATGATGGCGCTGGTCTGGAACAGGATGCACACGGACGAGAACAGCACGAAACCTGCGCTGATCGCCAGTTGCAGGCCGCTGACCTGGAAGAAGAAGCTTGCCAGCGTTGCACCCAGCAACACGAAGAAACCAGCGGTGATGAAACCACCGAGGAAGCTCATGTCCTTGCGGGTGATCAGCACGTAGGCCGACAGACCACCGAACACCAGCGCGGTCATCGCGAACGCCGAGCTGACCACTTCAGCGCCGCCCTGCATGCCCAGGTAACGGTTGAGGATCGGGCCGAGCAGGAAACCCATGAAACCGGTCAGCGCAAAAGCGGACACCAGGCCCCACGCGGAATCACGGAGTTTGTTGGTGAGGAAGAACAGCCCGTAGAAGCCGATCAGCACCACGAAAATGTTCGGGTAGCCAACACGCATCTGCTGGGCAACAAAAGCCATGACGCCGCTGAATGCGAGGGTCAGAGCCAGTAGGCCGTAAGTGTTGCGCAGGACGCGGCTAACCTCTAGCTGCTCAGCCTGCACGCTGTTATTAACTGCGTAATCCTGTTCGCGCATGGCGACACTCCTGTTGGTTTGAAACGTTCAGTCGCAAAGATCATAACAGACGCTCTGTAACAAGCCATGCAGAGAGTTTGACAGTGTGTTTCATTCAGGTATTATGGCGCCCGCAACGCAACGGAGGTGTGGCCGAGTGGTTTAAGGCAACGGTCTTGAAAACCGTCGACTGTAACAGGTCCATGAGTTCGAATCCCATCGCCTCCGCCATATTTGGTACCGACAAAGCCCTGATTATTCAGGGCTTTGTCGTTTCTGGCGTTCTGAAAAATTTCTGTCGTGCCAGATGCGTTCCCGCCTGTGAGTTGTAAAGGACTCCCACTGCGCCGTCCCACAAATCAGGCTGTTTTCCGAGGCTATAGGTCGGTGATTACACGTCACGAATGCCTACCGCGGCGCCTCGACCTATAACGTCGTTCAGATCGGCAACGGGAATCTGCTGGGCACTATCAGCCGGTCAATCTTCAACTTCGAAAGTGATGAGGTGAAGGTGTGCAACGGCCCATCAGCCCTCAATTCCTTTGGAGACGCTGTGCCCCTATAGGTTCAAAAACAGCTCACTGGCTCTGCATTGCGAACTCGTACGCTTTGAAAATCTTCTCTGCGGCGCCGTATCACAATTCAAGAGCCAGAGAATGAACATACGTTCATCGAAAACAAGGCTCGATGCGTCTAGGCTGCGGGTTCCGACATAGTGACTACAGGAGTAACCCACCATGTTCTCGCACGAAAGCGTCCCGCTAATCATCATCTTTGTCATCATGCTCATAGGCGTGCTTACGGCTTTTTTGCACCCGGTGCATGCGCTCTTTAGCTGGCTTCGGAGGCGCAGAGAAAGATCGACCGTCAAGATCGCAAAAGACATGAATTCGCGCTGAATCCTTCCATTAAGGGCCCGGATGCGTCTGGGCTTTTCCCGCCTGAGAAGAAGAAAAAAACACAGCACAACAGACCGTTATTGCTTTAAGCATTCTGCTCTTCCTTGGCGTCATTCTTGAAAGTGTCCTGAAACACGGCAAATATCGGCCAGCCGCCGGCAAACAGCTCGTCAAAATTGCAGTCACTCAACCGACGTTTTTTTCTTGTACTCGACCAACACGATCGTCATTACCTGCGCGGGAGCAAGGAGCAAGACCTGATCCTCGCCAGCGTATTCAACCCGCCCAAGCGCGGGGATGAGCGGCATAATCTCAATGACAGCCTAGGATCGGCATACTGAAGCGCAGCTGGCCGCGCGGCCTGACCGTCAATAACAAGGAGTTCACTTTGCGCAAGGATTACCTGGCATTTTTCACCTCGCTGTTCCTCTCGCGACTAGCGGATCAGATTCTATTGTTCATCGTGCCGTTGGTGGTGTTCCAGACTACCAACAGTGCTTCCTGGGCGGGTTTGGCGTTTTTCGTCGAATCGCTGCCGCGCTTTCTCGCGTTTCCGGTGTGCGGAGCCTTGTGTGACAAGTTTTCACCCATCAGGATTCTGCATATCAGCCAGGTCTACCGTGCGCTGCTTTGTCTGCTGGCAGTAGGCATGTTTGCCCTCTTCGGTGGTATCGCCTGGGTCGTCGTGCTGTCAGCGCTATGCGGCGTGCTGACCACCCAGGGCATCATGGCCCGCGAGGTGCTGATGCCGCATATTTTCCAGCACTACAGCTACACCAAGACCTTGTCCTATTCACAGATCGCCGATCAGACCGGGCTGGTGCTCGGGCCGCTGGTGGCTGCATTGCTGTTGGAAGTCTGGGCGTGGCATTGGGTGGTGCTGTGGGTCGCCGGGCTCTTCCTGCTGGCGGACCTGAGCATGCTGGTCTGGCAACGCCTCAGCCGCATCACGCTGGAAGTGTTCGAGCAGCATCAGGACATCTGGCTGCAACCGCTGCGTATCGCTTTTGGTCACATCCGCGAGCTGGCGGAACTGAAGAAAATCATCCTGCTGGCGGTTGGGGTCAACCTGATCGTCGGCGTCACTCTCGCTACTTCGGCAGCGATGGTGATCGGCGAGTTCAGTGCCGGCAAGGATGCCTATGCCGGGCTACAGGCAGCGGGCGCGGTGACCACCATCATCATTCTGTTCTTCCTCGCACGGGTTGAACTGCCGCAACGGATACTCGGCGGGCTCGCTTATTCAATGATTGCCGCAGGTGCGCTGGTCAGCGCCCTGAGTCCGAATCTGGCCGGCTATGTGCTGGGGTTCCTGCTGATCGTGGGCTTCGACAAGATGTTCAACATCTATATGCGCAGCATCCGTCAGCGGGTGATTCCGGCCAAGGACTTCGGCAAGACCGTGGGCGTGATTACCTTGCTCAACAACCTGTCGCAACCCTTGGCCGGTTTGCTGGTGGCTTTGTTGGCGTCGGGTCTGGGCACCCAAGGAGTGATCCTGATTCTGGCCGTGCTGACTATGCTGTTGGGCGCCGCAGCGGTATGGTGGTTTGCCGTCAGCAGAGGAACCCTGAATGCCGAAGAATCCACCGGCCCCTGAAAACAAAGCTAGCGCCGCCGACATCGAGCGCTCGATTCAAGCCCTGAACAAAATGGCCGAGCGCTTGTGGGGCGAAGGCCGGGAAGCCGAGGCGAAAGCGCTGCTCGATGCCCTCGATGCGTTGAACCGGGCGCTCGACCGCATCCGGATTGGCGAAAGCCGTCGAGCGGCGACGCTCCATTGAGGCGCGTGCCTACGGTTTGAGTATCAGCAACGGCTCCCCCTTCTTGACAATATAAGTCGCCAATTCCGAACCCTTGTCCGCACCCACGTTTTTGGCGACATGCGCCACACCTTCCGGAATGAACAACGAATCCCCCGCTTTCAGCGTCACCGGCGCCCTGCCCTCCAGTTGATATTCGAAAGTACCGCTGATCACATACGCGACCTCAACACCGGGATGCGCGTGTCTTGGCGAGGTCACGCCCGGTTCGAAATCGACGCGTGCCTGAATCACTTCTCGCTCGGCGGCCCCGAGATCCTGGCGAACCAGGTCCGTGCGGCTCAAGCCTTGTTGCCAACTCTTGGCCGGTGCGTCAGCCGCATGGGTGATGCCGATCATTGAAGCGAGTATCGCGGCGCTGGCCAGTAACAGTGGACGATGCATGGTGTTGCCCTCTCGAACGTAGTGGTGTGGTGGCCTCTACTTTGAGCGGGTCATGTAGGGAGGATGTGTCGTAAACCCCGGGTTTATTGTTCACGTGTGTATCCACGGCAGATTGATACACGCTTATACAAAGGTTTCTCTGGCTAGCGGCTGCGCCAACAGCCATGCCCTGAAGGCGACGATTTTCTTCACCTGTGCCGTTTCACGGGGCGTCACCAGATAAAAACCCAATTGATCTTTCAAGCGCAGATCGAAGGGTACGACCAGACGCCCGGCCCGCAGATCGTCTTCGACATAGGTCGAACGGCCGATGCATACGCCTTGCCCGTCAACCGCCGCCTGCACCGCCATCATCGCCAGATCGAAGGTCAACCGTGGTCCCTCGGCCAACTGCAGCGGTTGGCCCGCAGCGCTTAGCCAGGTGCTCCAGTCAGTGGCTGTCACGCCGCTGACTTGCAGCATTGTGTGCCTGGCCAGATCTGCGGGCGTGCTCAGCGTCTTCGCCAA
Organism: Pseudomonas sp. P108; assembly: GCF_032613195.1. NCBI lineage: Bacteria > Pseudomonadati > Pseudomonadota > Gammaproteobacteria > Pseudomonadales > Pseudomonadaceae > Pseudomonas > Pseudomonas sp. P108. The sequence goes on from NZ_CP126691.1 coordinate 3,722,436, forward strand.
TGCGGGGCTGCACACCGGAAAGATTTCATCGGACATCAAAAAGTCGGCCCGCAAGCCCTTCCAGTCACCACGCCCGTAACGAATCGCCGCATCGATAGTGCCCTTGCGAAAATCGACCAGCTCAGTGGACGCACTGATCCGCACATCGATATCGGCAAACGCCTGCTGAAAGGATGGCAGTCGCGGTAGCAACCACTTCGATGCCACGGACACCAGGGTGCTGATGGTCAGTACGCTTTCGTGGCGTCCTTCAAGCAATTGCTCAGTCGAATAGCGCAGCTCCTGAAACGCCGCACGAATACCCGGCAAATAGGCCTGCCCTTCTTCGCTAAGCGCCAACCCCTCGGCGAGTCGCAGAAACAAATGAACACCCAGCTCCGCTTCGAGTCGACGAATCTGGTGGCTGACTGCCGTTTGCGTGACGTTGAGTTCTTCGGCAGCCTTGGTAAAGCTCATGTGCCGGGCAGCGGCTTCAAAGGCTCGCAATCCGTTGAGTGAGGGCAGTGAGACAGTCATGGAGTTGATGGCGCTCATGAGATTTTGTCATACGCTAGCACCGTAAATGACCTTTGCGAAAGCTGCGCGGGTAAACGATTGTGGCGCCTCTCACATTGCCAGGAAGTGCCATGAAACTGTATTTCGCGCCGATGACTTGCTCGCTTTCCCCGCATATTGTGCTGCGGGAACTGGGTTTGCCCTTCGAACTGGTTCGCGTCAACAACCACAGCAAACGCACCGCCGACGGGCGTGACTTTCAAGAGATAAACCCGAAGGGCTATGTCGCCGCGCTGTTACTGGATAACGGTGAGGTACTGACGGAAGGCCCGGCGATCCTGCAGTTTCTGGTCGATCAGGTGCCCGGCAACACACTGGCGCCCGCGCTGGGCACCTGGGAGCGCACGCGTCTGCAGGAGCATCTGAACTTCATCAGCTCGGAGATTCATGGTGGTAGTGCACCGCTGTTCAATGCCGACATCGCGCAATCGGTGAAAGCGATCTTCCGGGACAGGCTGTTCAAGCGCCTGGACTACCTGAACCGGCAACTGGCGAATCAGGACTACCTCACCGGCACATTCGGCATCGCCGATGCCTATCTGTTTACCGTACTGACGTGGTTGCCAGTCTTCCACATCGACATCGCAGCCTGGCCCGCCCTTGCCGCCTATAGTCGTCGCATCGCCGCCCGCCCCTGCGTAATTGCAGCGACGGCGGCGGAAGCAGCGACGCTGCCGGTCTGAACATCATCAGGGCATCGAGCGGGCCATCTCGTCCCTGAAGCTGTAAACTGCCGCGATCTTCACTCTGTCAAACAAGGGATCAGCATGGCCAACCAAGACATCATTTTCACTCCGGACCCGGACGCAGACTCGATCTCTTCGGACGTCACCACGTTCAACGGCATCATGGTCTCCACGCAGATCCCGACCCGCGCCGACGGCAGCCTGGAACTGGGCGATATCACCCTGCAAAGCGAATGCACCCTGCAAGCACTGAAGGTAGCGCTGGAACGTGCCGGCAGCTCGATGGATCGGGTGATGCACTTGACCATTTACCTGACCGACATGGCTGATCGCGCGGCATTCAACGAGGTATACAAGCGCTACTTTGCCAAGCCTTGGCCGGTGCGTGCGGCGGTGGGTGTGGCGTCGCTGGCGGTTGAAGGGATGCGCGTAGAAGTGACTGCGATGGCCGCCAAGGCCTGACTTCTCACCGCCAAACCCTGTGGGGGCGAGCCTGCTCGCGAAGGCTTCAGTTCAGGCACCATTGATGCTGAATGTGATGGCCTCTTCGCGAGCAGGCTCGCTCCCACCGGGGGTTGTGCAGTGTCAGCTGCCATCGGGCAGCACGGGCGTGCCGGGCGCGCGTTTCACGGGTAGAATGCGCGCCTAACCGTGACAGCCTGACTAAAAAAACTATGTCCTTGCCCAAGCATCACCTGGAATTGCTCAGCCCTGCCCGCGATGTCGCCATCGCCCGTGAGGCGATCCTGCACGGCGCCGACGCCGTGTACATCGGCGGCCCGAGCTTCGGCGCGCGCCACAACGCCTGTAACGAAGTCGGCGAAATCGCCGAACTGGTGGAATTCGCCCGCAAGTATCACGCGCGCATCTTCACCACCATCAACACCATCCTGCACGACAACGAACTGGAGCCGGCGCGCAAGCTGATCCATCAGCTGTACGACGCCGGGGTCGACGCGCTGATCGTTCAGGATCTGGGCGTGATGGAGCTGGACATTCCGCCGATCGAGCTGCACGCCTCGACGCAGACCGACATTCGTACGCTGGAGCGGGCGAAGTTCCTCGATCAGGCCGGTTTCTCGCAACTGGTATTGGCCCGTGAGCTGAACCTGCAGGAAATCCGCGCCATCGCCGACGAAACCGACGCTGCCATCGAATTCTTCATTCATGGCGCGTTGTGCGTGGCGTTCTCCGGCCAGTGCAATATTTCACACGCGCAGACCGGGCGCAGCGCCAACCGTGGCGATTGCTCGCAGGCCTGCCGTTTGCCGTACACCCTCAAAGATGAAAAGGGTGGCGTGATCGCCTACGAAAAACACCTGCTGTCGATGAAAGACAACAACCAGAGCGCCAACATCCGCGCCCTGGTTGAAGCCGGTGTGCGTTCGTTCAAGATCGAAGGTCGCTACAAGGACATGGGCTATGTGAAGAACATCACTGCCTATTACCGCCAGCGCCTCGACGACGTGCTCGAAGACCGCCCGGATCTGGCTCGCGCCTCCAGCGGCCGCACTGCGCACTTCTTCCTGCCGGACCCGGAAAAGACTTTCCACCGGGGCAGCACCGACTACTTCGTCACCGATCGCAAGATCGACATCGGCGCCTTCGATTCGCCGACCTTCACCGGTCTGCCAGTCGGCACCGTCGAGAAAGTCGGCAAACGCGATATGCAAGTTGTCACCCAGGAGCCGCTGTCCAACGGCGACGGCTTGAACGTACTGGTGAAGCGCGAAGTGGTCGGTTTCCGCGCCAACATCGCTGAAGCCAAAGGCGAGTTCGAAGAAGACGGCGAGAAGCGCTACCGCTACCGCGTCGAGCCGAACGAAATGCCCGAAGGCCTGTACAAGCTGCGCCCGAATCATCCATTGAATCGCAACCTCGATCACAACTGGCAACAGGCGCTGCAGAAAACCTCTTCGGAGCGTCGCGTGGCCCTGAGCTGGGTCGCACGCCTGCGTGAAGAGCAGCTGGAAGTGACCGCCACCAGTGAAGAAGGCATCAGCGCCAGCGTCACCCTCGCCGGTCCGTTCGGTGTGGCCAACAAGCCTGAGCAAGCGCTGGAACAATTGCGCGATCTGCTCGGCCAGCTCGGCACCACGCAGTACCACGCCACCGACATCAAACTGGATGCGCCACAGGCGTTCTTCATCCCCAACTCGCAGCTCAAATCCCTGCGCCGTGAAGTGATCGAGAACCTGACCGCCGCCCGTGTCGCCGCTCACCCGCGTGGCGGCCGTAAAGCCGAAACCAGCCCGCCGCCGGTGTACCCGGATTCGCACCTGACCTTCCTCGCCAACGTCTACAACCAGAAGGCTCGCGACTTCTACCACCGTCACGGCGTGAAGCTGATCGACGCGGCGTACGAAGCGCACGAAGAGCCAGGCGAAGTGCCGGTGATGATCACCAAGCACTGCCTGCGTTTCTCCTTCAACCTGTGCCCGAAACAGGCGAAAGGCGTGACCGGCGTGCGCACCAAAGTTGCGCCGATGCAGTTGATCCACGGCGATGAAGTGCTGACGCTGAAGTTCGATTGCAAGCCGTGCGAAATGCACATCATCGGCAAGATGAAAGGCCACATCCTCAACCTGCCGCAACCGGGCAGCGTGGTCGGCCATATCAGTCCTGAAGACCTGATGAAAACCATTCCGCGCGCACCGCACTGAGTGGACGGCGTGCGCGGTGCTTCGGCGCCGCGCACACCTTCTTTACCAAGCCTGGCCAAATCGCAGGCATAAAAAAACGCCAACTTCTTGCGAAGTTGGCGTTTTTTCGAATATGGCAGGGGCGGCTGGATTCGAACCAACGCATGGCAGGATCAAAACCTGCTGCCTTACCGCTTGGCGACGCCCCTACTGCTCTTTCCAGCTACTCCGTTAGGTTCGCTGTGAGAACGGGGCGCAATTTACCAAGGTTTTTCCGCTTTGTGAAGCGCGGAATGAAATATTTTTTGTTTTAAAACAGCGACTTATTATTTTGGCCTGAATCAGGTCCAGGCTGAGTCGGTTTATCGCTGTGTATCACACTGTGTACGACCCCCACCGCGACACATCGACTTTCGATAAAGCCGTTCTTCGACACAGGCCAGATACGTCTCCGCGCTCAAATGCACTCAAGGTTTCAGGTGTTCATTCAGAACCCTTGGCCAAAGGCTCGTAAAGGAGACGTCACCATGAAGATGGCACTGCACACCCGCAAAACCGCGTTCGGTTTGTCGATTCTGGCTTTGTCGTTGTTCGCTTTTGGCAGCGCTCAGGCGCAAACCGCTGAACCCGCCGCCGCCAGCTATTCCGCGCCCTCGCCCTTCGGCCCGCTCAAACATGTGAAGGCCGGCGTGCTCGACGTCGCCTACGCCGAAACCGGCCCGGCGAATGGCCCGGTGGTGATCCTGCTGCACGGCTGGCCCTACGACATTCACAGCTACGACGAAGTTGCGCCATTGCTCGCCGCCAAGGGTTATCGGGTGTTGATGCCGTATGCGCGGGGTTATGGCGATACGCAGTTCCTCTCCAAAGACACCCTGCGCAACGGTCAACCGGCGGCGCTGGCCAGTGATGTGATCGACTTCATGGACGCGCTGAAGATCAAGCAAGCGGTGCTCGGCGGTTATGACTGGGGTGCGCGTTCGGCGGACATCGTTTCGGCGCTGTGGCCGGAACGGGTGAAGGCGCTGGTGTCGGTGAGCGGTTATTTGATCGGCAATCAGGCTGCCGGGCAAAACCCGCTGCCGCCCAAGGCTGAGTTGCAGTGGTGGTATCAGTTCTACTTCGCCACCGACCGTGGCCGTGCCGGCTATGAGAAGAACACCCACGACTTCGCCAAGCTGATCTGGCAAACCGCTTCGCCGCAGTGGAAATTCGACGACGCCACGTTCGACCGCAGCGCCAAAGCGCTGCAGAACCCGGATCACGTCGACATCACCGTGTTCAACTATCGCTGGCGTCTGGGCTTGGTCCAAGGCGAAGAGAAGTACGCAGCGCTGGAACAGAAACTCGCCACCGCGCCGTCGATCAGCGTGCCGACCATTACCCTTGAAGGCGACGCCAACGGTGCGCCGCACCCGGCGCCGGAGGATTATGCCAAGCGCTTTACCGGCAAGTATCAGTTCCGTTTGATCAATGGCGGGATTGGCCACAACTTGCCGCAGGAAGATCCGCAGGCGTTTGCCAAGGCTGTGATTGATGCGGATCACCTGTAGAAACTAAAAAGCAGTCAGCCGCAATGGCTGACTGCTTGATTATTTGAGGGTGGGATTAAGGGATGGTCACGTTTTGCAGATGCTTTGCCTGAACGGGCGTCATCGCGAGCAGGCTCACTCCTACAGGGGGAACGCATTTCAAATGTAGGAGTGAGCCTGCTCGCGATGACGCCCGACCAGACACCGGCGCGATCACTCGGTTGGCACAACCAGATCCAACGCTTTGTTCACCGCCAATTCCCCCAACATGACCACTTGCGCAATGCCCAGCAGCGTATGGCGGTTTGCGCCCTCCAGCATTCCGGCAAAATTACCGAGCATGACCGAGGCGGACGCCAGGGAGCCGCAAGCATTCGTCAGCAACGACTCGATGTCTGCTTGCGGGTTGGCCATGAACAGAGCGTTGGGCGTATAGGGTTCGGCCATGATCGCGGCGGGCAACAGGTAATGGTCAAGCGCACGCTCAGCCGCTTCGTGGAGCTTTCTTGAATTGGGCGATGCGTACGGGGACACCAAGTCAGTGACCGGTGGTTCGGGTGGTTGGGACATCAGCTGAAACTCCAGACAAGAACCGCTACAGGTTCTTTGATAGAAGGCGTGAAGCGCCGCGATCGCGGACGCTTCCGTGCAAATGAGGGGGCACGCCCCCTCACCCATCTGCATCGCGACTAGTGCGGTAAGCGCTGGTTATCCAGGACTCGGCCGACCACCAGTTCACTAAGCATGATCACCTGTTGCAGGATCAGCATCTTTTTGCGCTGTGAAGGGTCAATCGAATCGGCGAGTTCGCGGGCCATGTCAGTGGCGGAGGACAAGGTTTCAGTGGCTTCGACGAGCAGGGTTTCGTTATCCACTGTGGGGTCGATGAGGTAGATCTTGCCGGTCTTGCGGGTGGGGATTGAGGTCTTCAGCGCAGAGGGATTGAGGTAGAAGTTGATCGCGCGGTCGGCGGCCTCTTTTATGTTTTGAGGTTCGAGTGCGGCGTCGTAGGGGATCGGATCGGTTTCTGGCGGGTTTGGCGTAATTTTGAACATAGATGACACTCGCTTAGCAAAAAATAAGGAGCCATCACTCACGCTACCAAACGAGGTGGTGACCATTGCGCAGGTTGGTAGACCGGTCTAAGCGAGTAAACCCCGGCGCTCCCGAAGGAGCCCCACGCATGGCCACCATAAAAAACCGAGCCCCGAAAAGAGACTGCATATAGCGGCGCATTACGCTTAGAAAACGGGCTACCAAACCCGATCACTGTTTTGCAGTGACAGGGAAACGATACAGCCCGCCTCAAGGCGCGTAAGCCGGCGGATTCTGGCGTACGCGTAGGCAACGGCGCAAGGTGTTGTAGCCGTTATGGCGTAACAGTGCGTGTAAGTTAAACGTGTGTGGGTGATGGTGTTTAAGAGCCCCTCACCCTAGCCCTCTCCCAGAGGGAGAGGGGACTGACCGAGGTGTTTGGGGGAGGTACGCCGACGTGGGATATTGAGGTGAATTCAGGTGGGTGACGGCTGGTGTTATTTGACCAGCCGTTTTTCTTTGGAGGGTCTGTAGCCGAAATACGAGCTGTAGCATTTGCTGAAATGGCTTGGGGAAACGAAGCCGCACGCTACGAGCACTTCCACTTGTGACAGCTCCGTGTGTTGCAGCAAACGCCGCGCTTCGGTGATGCGCAGTTCCAGGTAATAGCGCTGCGGCGTGGTGCCCAGTTGCTCCTTGAACAAGCGCTCCAACTGGCGACGGGATCGGCCGGCATACACCGCCAGTTGCTCCAGCTCCAGCGGTTCCTCCAGATTGGCATCCATCAGTTTCACCACTTCACGCAGCGGCGCACTGACGCAGAGGTTTTCATCCGGTTTGATTCGCCGGTAGCGCGATTCCTCGAACGCCAGAATGTCTTCGATGCCCTCGACCAAGGCTTTGCCGTGCAAGCTTTTTATCCAGTCGAGTGCCATGTGAAACGCCCCGGACGGACTCGAAGCCGTCAGCCGGTCGCGATCGATCACGTAAGGCTCACTGCTGACGTGGGTGGCTTTGGCGATCTCGGTCAGCGCCGGGCGGTGTTCCGGGTGGATCGCGCAGCGATAGCCGTCGAGCAGCCCGGCCCGGCCGAGAAACCACGAACCGTTCCACAACCCGGCCAGACCGATGCCCCGCTCCGCCGCAGCCTTGAGCAAATGAATGAATTCATCACTTGCGCGCAGTTCGGTGCGATACCCGCCACACACTACCAGCAGATCCAGTTGCTGAAGCGCGGCCAAATCCAGACGTGCATCGGGCCGGATCACCAGCCCAAGATCACTGATGACTTCGCCGTCGCCCAAACCAAACGTGCGCGAAGAAAACAATCCTGGGCGCAGCAGATTAGTAGTGACAACGGTGTCCAGCGCCTGGGTAAAAGCCGGCAGTGAAAAGTGTTCGAGCAGCAGAAAACCGGTGCGGGTCAGGCGCGTGTCATCCGCGCCTTGCTCATTCAGATAGCGGAGGTTTTTCCCCTTCATGCCTCCGCTGAATTGGCGTCGTTCGATCAAGTTCGGGTCCATCGGTCATGTTGTTGTGCGCCGATAGTTGGCTCGAATGGCGTCAGAGTCAATCACCTGTCGTTGACCGCACCCCCAGCCGATCGATCAACGGGTCATGCTGCGCCATCACCTCGACAATCCAGTCGATGAACACTCGCAGTTTCAGGCTGACATGGCGGTTCGGTGGATACGCGATGTAGAGCGGCATCGACTCGAGTTTCCAGTCCTCGAACAGCGGCACCAGTTCGCCGCGCGCCTCGTGTTCGGCAGACATGTATTTGGGCAGCCACAGCACGCCCAGGCCCGCCAGACCTGCCGCGAGGTAGGCATTACCATCATCGACCGCGAGCACGTGACGGCCTTTGATTTGCAGGTTTTCACTGGCGTTGTGCAAGGCATACGGCACCGGTTTGCCGGTGCGTGCCCAGAGGAAACCGACCACCCGATGATGGCTGCCTTCCAGCTCCCGTGGATGCGCAGGGGTGCCCGCCCGCGCCAGGTATTGCGGCGCGGCAAACACGCCCAACTGCAGGTCGGCGACCTTGCGCGCCATCAGCGACAAGTCCATAAGCTCGCCACCGCGCACCACGCAATCAACATTCTCATCAATGATGTCGACGATGCGGTCGCTGACGCCCATGTCGATCTGGATATCCGGATAACGCGCGTTAAACTCAGGCAGGGCCGGCACCAGAATCAACCGCGCCAGCGGGCTCGGCACGTCCACGCGCAGCCGGCCCTTGGGCATCGCCGCAGCGCCGGGCAGGCTGGTTTCGGCGTCGTCCATATCCGCCAGTAACTTGATCACCCGCTCGTAATAAACCGCTCCATCGGCGGTGACGTTGACCTTGCGTGTGGTGCGGTTGAGCAGCTTGACCCGCAGCCGTGCCTCCAACTGCTGAACCAGTTGCGTCACGGTGGTTTTGCTCATGTGCAGGGTTTCGGCGGCTTTGGTGAAACTTCCGGCCTCGACCACCCGGGCGAACGCCTGCATTGCGTCAAATCGGTCCACGATTGAGCCTCTGATTGTTTGGGATTCACAAACAGTGAACGCCAAGCTTGCGCGTTTATCGCCCGTCTGCAAATACCTACAGTGGCTCCATCAACTCACTGATGGAGACACACCATGACCCAGCGCGATGTTGTTTTCCCCCCCGCACGCCGCACCCTCTATGAGCGGCATCGATACTCGCCAGCCATTCGCTCCAACGGTTTTCTGTTTGTCTCGGGACAGGTCGGTAGTACCGAAGACGGCACGCCCGAGCCGGACCTGAAAAACCAGGTGCGTCAGGCTTTCACTAACCTTAATGCAATCCTTGAGGAGGCCGGTGCCAGCTTCGATAACGTGGTTGATGTCACCGTGTTTATCGTTGACCCCCAGTCGAAATTCGAGACGATCTGGGATGTGGTGCTGACCGAGTTCTGGGGCGAGGCGCCGCATCCGACGGTAACGGCTGTTGGTGTGACGTGGCTGTATGGGTTTGATTTCGAGATCAAGGTGATTGCCAGACTGCCCGAATCCTGACAGGCATCAAACCTTTAGGAGCAGCGTGCCGCAGCTCCTGAAGGAACTGGGCGTAAAACCTCGTATAGCTCCAATGCTGGCCTTTGACGCCTCGAATGCGTATAACCTCGCCGTTTCGTCTACCCTGACTTTGCGCCCCGCGTTGATCCCGCAGCGGCGGCCTATCGCCTTTTGACGCTCACGAAACGGAGAATTCCATGCTCAAACGAACACTGGCACTGACCGCCGGCCTGGCCCTGTCCTTTTCTACCTTGATGGTGCAAGCCGCTGACGTTTTGCGCGTCAGCGCGATTCCCGATGAAGCCCCGACCGAGTTGCTGCGCAAGTTCGAGCCGCTGGGTGCTTATCTGGAACAGCAACTGGGCATGAAGGTGCAATTCGTGCCGGTGGCCGATTACCCGGCAGTGGTTGAAGCCTTGGCGACCGATCGCCTCGACATGGCCTGGCTCGGCGGTTTTACCTTTGTGCAGGCGCGTTTGAAGACTGATGCAACGACGCCAGTCATTCCGCTGGTTCAGCGCGAACAGGACGCGCAGTTCACCAGCAAATTCATCACCGCTGACCCGAATGTGAAAAGCCTGGCGGATCTGAAAGGCAAGACCTTCGCCTTCGGTTCGGTATCGTCGACCTCCGGCAGCCTGATGCCGCGTTACTTCATGCTGAAAAACGACAACATCAAGCCTGAGGCGTATTTCAGCCGTGTCGCCTACTCAGGCGCGCACGATGCCACCGTGGCCTGGGTGCAGGCCGGCAAGGTCGACGCCGGTGTACTGAACGCCAGCGTCTGGCAGAAACTGGTCGACGCCGGCAAGGTCGACACCAACAAGGTCAAAGTCTTCGCCACCACGCCGACCTACTTCGATTACAACTGGACCGTGCGCGGCACCCTCGATCCGGCACTGGCGGCGAAGATCAAGAAAGCCTTCCTCGATCTGGACCCGGCCAACCCTGAGCAAAAGAAGATTCTTGATCTGCAAGCCGCCAGCCGTTTTATCGACACCAAGCCTGAGAACTACAAGGGCATCGAGGAAGCCGCCCGCGCTGCCGAACTGCTGAAATGACCCTGAGCCTCAACCAGGGCAGCCTGCGCCACGCCAATGGAGTCGACGCCCTGCGCGGTGTCGACTTGCAGATTGGCGTTGGTGAACAGGTCGCCATCATTGGCCCGTCCGGGGCCGGCAAATCGAGTTTGCTCAACCTGCTGGCCACCGCGTTGCGGCCCAGCAGCGGTGAAATTGAAGTGTTGGGTGAACGCGCCTGGCACTTGTCCGCCCGCCAGCGCCAACGCCTGCGTGCGCGAATCGGTCTGGTGCATCAGGCACCGCCGTTGCCGCCACGTCAGCGCGTGATCACCGCGGTGCTGGCCGGTAAGCTTGGCCAATGGAGTCTGGGCAAAAGTCTTCTGAACCTGTTGCATCCACTGGATGTGGCGGGTGCGCGCGCGGCGTTGGCGCGGCTGGATCTGGGTGACAAGTTGTTCGCGCATTGTCAGCAACTGTCTGGCGGCCAGTTGCAACGCGTCGGGATTGCCCGGGTGTTGTATCAGGCGCCGGAGATTCTGCTGGCTGATGAACCGGTGTCAGCGATGGACCCGGTGATGGCCGGGCACACGCTGTCGATCCTTTCGCGCCACGCTCGCGAACACAACGTCACGCTGGTGGCGAGCCTGCATGCGGTGGATCTGGCGCTGTCGCATTTCCCGCGGATCATTGGTCTGCGCGACGGGCAGATTCTGTTCGACAGCCCGTCCGGGCAAGTCAGCCACGAGATGCTCGATGCGCTGTACGCCAACGAAAAACTGCAATCGCCGACCGCTGCGGTAGCGCCTCTGACTGTGCAGATTCCCCGATGCTGAAAGCCGATTCACGCGATCCGGCGGCGTGGCCGCGATTGATGCTGACGTTGCTGGCGATAGCCTTGCTGTGGCCGGGCGTTCAGCTCAGCGAGCTCAATCTGGGTGTGTTGCTGCCCGACAGCCAGAATGAAATGGGCCGTTTTGTCGCGCAATTCTGGCCACCTGCACACGACCAAGCGTTTCTCCAATTACTGCTCAAAGCCACCCTGCAAACCCTGGCCATCGCCACCGCCGGCATGGCCTTGGCGCTGTTGCTGGCGATACCAGCGGGCCTGATTGCCAGTCGCGCGCTGTCGCTGTCGGCCGCCTCGCGCGGTGGTGTGCCGAGCCGACTGGGGCGTCTGCTGCGCTGGCCGGTTCGCGGTTTGCTGATCTTTTTGCGCAGCGTGCCGGAAATTGTCTGGGCGCTGTTGTTTGTGCGCGCCGTTGGCCTCGGTCCTGCGGCCGGTGTGCTGGCCATCGCGATTACCTACAGCGGCATGCTCGGCAAGGTCTACGCGGAGATTTTCGAATCCACTGATCAGCGTCCGGCACACGCGTTGTTGCAGGCCGGCAGCGGCCGGTTGGCGGCGTTTGCCTACGGCACGTTGCCCAATGTCGCCGGGGAACTGCTCTCCTACACGGTTTATCGCTGGGAATGCGCGATCCGCGCCTCGGTGGTGATGGGGTTTGTCGGCGCCGGCGGTTTGGGTCAGCAGATCGACCTGTCGATCCGCATGTTCGCCGGCGGTGAAGTCGCCAGTATTCTGCTGTGCTTCCTGATTCTGGTGTTGGCCGCCGATCAACTCAGCCGCTTGCTGCGCTGGAGGTTGACATGAATCGTTTGCTCAACCTGCTGCTGATCGCCGGTATTGCGCTGGCGGTGATCGCTTCCTTCGTTTATCTGGGGCTGGATCTTGGCGAACTCGGCAGCGCCACCAGCCTCAAGCAGATGGGCGCGTATGTGCAGCGTTTTCTCAGCCCGGATCTGAGCGCCGATTACCTCAAGGCAATCTTCCACGGTTCGCTGGAAACGTTGGCCATGTCGGCCCTCGGCACCCTGCTCGCCGCGGTGTTCGGCATCGCCCTGGCGCTGCCCGCCGCCGGGCGTTTCGGCTGGCCGCTGCAAAGTGCCTCGCGCTTGCTGCTCAACGCCTTGCGGGCGATTCCGGAACTGGTCTGGGCGGCGCTGATGGTGCTTGCCGCTGGCCTCGGCCCGAACGCCGGCACCCTCGCCCTCGCCCTGCACACCACCGGCGTGCTTGGTCGGTTGTTTGCCGAAGCTCTGGAAAATACGCCGCCGCAACCGGCCGAAGCCATTCGTTTGCAGGGCGGCAATCCGCTCCTTGCCTTCTGTTACGGCACGCTGCCGAACCTTGCGCCGCAACTGCTCGCCTACATTCTGTATCGCTGGGAAAACAACATCCGCATGGCCAGCGTGCTGGGTTTTGTCGGCGCCGGCGGGCTTGGGCAGATGCTCTATGTGAGTCTCAGCCTGTTTCAGGAAGCGCAGGCGAGTACGGTGATTCTGGCAATGCTGGTGCTGGTGTTTGTGGTCGACTGGCTGAGTGCGTGGAGTCGTCAGCGCTGGGTCAAGGCCTGATGCACGGGCCGGCGGGTGGATATCTGGCAAAAGCTGATTATGCTTCAGGAAACCTTGCAGCGATGCGAGGCGGTCAGACTGTGCAAGTTTCACGCGAGAGCAGTTGCGGCATACGCCACAAGGCCAGAGTGCGATAAACGGTAACGGGGGACTCCGGCCTACGACAATAAGCACGACGGAGAACACCCATGCCCACAATCGACACAGCATCCACCGGCAGTCCACCGCGCAGCGGCGGCATCACCAAGGAGGAGCGCAAGGTCATCTTCGCTTCGTCCTTGGGCACGGTTTTCGAGTGGTACGACTTTTACCTCTACGGCTCACTGGCGGCGATCATTGCCAAGCATTTCTTCGCCGGCGTCAACGAAACCACCGCGTTCATCTTTGCTCTGCTCGCCTTTGCCGCCGGCTTCGCGGTGCGGCCGTTCGGGGCGATCGTGTTCGGCCGGCTCGGCGACATGATCGGACGCAAACACACATTCCTCATCACCATCGTCATCATGGGCATCTCGACAGCCATTGTCGGTATATTGCCTGGCTACGCGACCATAGGTGTCGCCGCACCCGTCATCCTGATCACCCTGCGTCTATTGCAAGGCCTGGCGCTCGGTGGCGAGTATGGCGGGGCTGCGACCTACGTGGCCGAACACGCGCCGCGCAACAAACGCGGGTTCTTCACCTCGTGGATTCAAACCACTGCGACGCTTGGCCTGTTCCTTTCGTTGCTGGTGATCCTCGCCTGCCGCACCGCACTGGGCACCGAAGCCTTCGAAGCGTGGGGCTGGCGGATTCCGTTTCTGCTGTCGATCCTGCTGCTGATCGTCTCGGTGTACATTCGCCTGCAACTGAGCGAATCACCGGTGTTCCAGAAGATGAAGGCCGAAGGCAAGGCGTCGAAAGCGCCACTGACCGAGTCCTTCGCGCGCTGGGACAACCTCAAAGTGGTGATCATGTCGCTGCTTGGCGGCACGGCCGGGCAAGCGGTGGTCTGGTACACCGGGCAGTTCTATGCGCTTTTTTTCCTGCTGCAAACGCTGAAGATCGACCCGCAAACCGCCAACCTGCTGATCGCCGGTTCGCTGCTGATCGGCACGCCGTTTTTCGTGATATTCGGCAGCCTCTCCGACCGTATCGGGCGCAAGCCAATCATCATGGCCGGGTGCATGCTGGCCGCGTTGACCTACTTCCCGATCTTTCATGCGCTGACCCAGTACGGCAACCCCGACGTGTTCATCGCCCAGGAGAAGAACCCGGTCAAAGTGATCGCCAATCCCGACCAGTGCTCGTTCCAGTTCGACCCGGTGGGCAAGGCCAAATTCACCAGCTCCTGCGACCTGGCCAAGACCTTGCTGGCAAAACGGGCGATTCCCTATGAGAACGTGATTGCGGAGCCGGGCACCGTCGCGCAAGTGCGCATCGGTGACAAAGTCGTCGAGAGCTTCGAAGGCAGCGCCCTGCCCGCCGCCGACTTCAAGGCTCGCAACGATGCGTTCACCGCGACCCTCGGCACTGCGCTCAAGGAGGCCGGTTATCCGGAGAAAGCCGACCCGGCGAAAACCAACTACCCGATGGTCCTGCTCCTGCTCACCGTGCTGGTGATCTACGTGACCATGGTTTACGGCCCGATCGCGGCGTGGCTGGTCGAGCTGTTCCCGACCCGTATCCGCTACACCTCGATGTCACTGCCGTATCACATCGGCAACGGCTGGTTCGGTGGCTTCCTGCCGACGGTGGCTTTCGCCATGGTTGCCGCGACCGGGGATATCTACTACGGCTTGTGGTACCCGATCGTGATTGCAGTGATGACGGCGGTGCTGGGCACGTTCTTCCTGCCGGAAACCAAGGATCGCGACATTCTCAAGGACTGAAAACCGTCAGCGCGCCCTCTCCATCGCGGGAGGGCGCCATTCGGCACAACCCGGCAAAAATATCGAACGCCTGCCGCACTGCCTGCCTCCAATGTTTACACCACTGGAGGTCACCAATATGAACAGCGACGATAAAACCCCGAACGCCCCGCCCACCGATACGTCCGGCAAACCGGTGAATGTGGTCGAGCGCGATCTTGAAGACCGGGACGATGACACCGAAGCCGTGGATGAAGTCATCACGCCTTCGTCCACAAGGGTGAAGGAACAGGACGCCGAGACGCTGCAGCGCAAGATCGATGAGATCGAACGCAAAGTGGCCGACGGTAATTAGTGGTATTGAAGGCGATCGCAACAGTCTGTTCGATCTCCCCCCTCACCCCAGCCCTCTCCCCGCGGGGAGAGGGGGAAAGGGAGCCGATTTGTGTGCTTTTCAAATCTTGCATTCAGCTCGGTCTTTCAAGTCGGCGTAACTTGCACAAACACCTCGGTCAGTCCCCTCTCCCTCTGGGAGAGGGTTAGGGTGAGGGCTACTTCGCCAAGTTGAGTTTCACGGCCGCGCGAATCTGCGCAAGCGTCAAGGCGTTGCTCAGTGCTGCGCCGCTGGCGGTGTTGTCGAAAATACACCAGGTCGCCGCACCTGCAGCAGCCGCTGACTGCAAGGCTTGTGCGAGGTTTTGCAAGTAAAGTGAATCATAGGCGCTGTGGTAGATGCGCGGTGAACCGTGCAGGCGCCAATATCGGGTTCCTGCCCAGCCACTGGGCGCTGCATTACTGCTGATGCGCGAGGGATCGACGGCCGCTTGGGCGATCTGACAAGTCTTCAACATTGACTCAGCGCTGACCCACGATGCATGCCGTGGCTCAAGCACCACAGGGCCGGAAAACCGCTGACGCAACGTCGTGAAAAAGGCGTAGGCGCTGGCTTCTTCGAACACCAGCGATGGCGGCAATTGCACCAATAAGCAGCCCAGGCGCTCGCCCAACCCGCCGCACTCAGCCAGAAACTTGTCCAGCGTCGCCTCGCAGCCTGCCAGGCGTAATTCATGGGTAATGTGTTTGGGCATTTTCACCGAAAAGCGAAAGGCCTCCGGTACGCCATCGGCCCAGCGCTCATAGGTTTGCCGACGGTGCGGGCGGTAGAACGAACTGTTGATTTCCACGCCGTTGAGGCGCCCGGCGTAGCGCTGCAAGTGCGAGCCTTCCACCGGAAATGCCGGCCAATGCTCACGCCCCAGACTCCAGCCTGCACAGCCAATGAAAATCAAAAACACACCTCCTCACCTGTATGCGCTGATCGTTCCCACGCGCAGCAAATGCAGCCCGTGACGCTCCGCGTCACTGGACGCAGAGCGTCCCTAGAGGCATTCCCACGCAGAGCGTGGGAACGATCAAGCCTGCTCGCTAACCGGTTATTTTTTCCCGGGCAATACCGAGCCGAGCACCTGCTTGGCGGTTTGCATGATCACCCCGGCCTCATCCGGATCGCCCTTGAGCAAGGTCGTGGCGAATTTCTTCGCCTGTTCAAGCTTGATGTGCGGCGGCAAGGGCGGCACGTTCGGGTCAGTCTTGAACTCGATCACCACCGGCACCTCCGAGGCCAGTGCCTTTTCCCAGGCAGCGGCGACGTCTTCTTCGCGATCGACAAAAATACCCTTCAGGCCAATGGAAATGGCAAACAAGTGATACGGCACGTCAGGAATGCTTTGCGAGGCTTCGAACTTTGGATCGCCCTCCATCACCCGCTGCTCCCACGTCACCTGATTGAGGTCCTCGTTGTTGAACACCGCGCAGATCCATTTCGGGCTCGCCCATTGCCGCCAATACTTGGCGACGGTAATCAGCTCGGCCATGTTGTTCATCTGCATCGCACCGTCGCCCACCAGTGCGATCACTGCACGCTCGGGGTAGGCGAATTTGGCGGCAATCGCGTAAGGCACCGCAGCGCCCATGGACGCAAGTCCGCCGGACAATGAGCACTGCATGCCACGGCGGATTTTCAGGTCACGGGCAAACCAATTGGCGCACGAGCCCGAATCGCTGGTGACGATTGCCTCATCGGGCAGGCGCGGCGACAGCTCATACACCACCCTTTGCGGGTTGACCGGATCGGCTTTGGCCATCGCGCGTTTTTCCAGAGTTTTCTCCCAGCTCCCGCGCCAGCCTTCGACCTTCTTGCGCCACTTGTTTGAGGTTTTCTGTTCGAGTAGCGGCAACAACGCCGCTAGGGTTTCCGCCGAGTCGCCGACCAGATTGACTTCCATCGGATAGCGCAGGCTGAGCATGTCGGGCTGCAAATCGATCTGCACGCCACGGGCCTGACCCTCCTTGGGCAAAAACTCCGCGTAGGGAAAGCCCGAACCGATCATCAGCAAGGTGTCGCATTCGTTCATCAGCTTGTAGCTCGGTTCAGTGCCGAGCAGGCCGATGCTGCCGGTAACCCAAGGCAAATCGTCCGGCAGCGCGGCTTTGCCCAACAGCGCTTTGGCGACGCCGGCGCCGAGTTTTTTCGCCACCGCGATGACTTCATCAGTCGCTTGCAATGCCCCGGCGCCAACCAGAATCGCGACCTTTTCGCCCGCGTTCAAAACGTCGGCGGCACGCTGCAGATCGGCGTCATAAGGCAACACTTTGGGTTTCGTATAACCCACACCGGAATGCGCAGTGCCATGGGCGCGTGCCGGGGCTTCGTATTTCAGATCCTGCAAATCGTTGGGCAGAATCAGCGCGGTCACCCGACGCTCGCCCACGGCCGTGCGCACTGCACGGTCGAGCAGATGCCGAACCTGCGAAGGCGCTGACGCTTGTTGCACGAATGCTCCGGCGACATCCTTGAACATCGACACCAGATCAAGCTCTTGCTGATAGTGACTACCGAGCGCCGTGCGCGCCTGCTGGCCGACGATGGCCAGCACCGGCATGTGATCCATGCGCGCATCGTAGAGGCCGGTGATCAGGTGCGAAGCGCCGGGGCCGGAAGTGGCGATGCACACCCCCAACTCACCGGTGAACTTGGCATGCGCCGAGGCCATGAACGCGGCCATTTCTTCATGGCGTGCCTGGATGAATTCGATTTTTCCCTTGGCCCGGCTGAGCGCGCCGAACACGCCGTTGATGCCGTCACCCGGATAGCCAAAAATCCGCGTGACGCCCCATTGGCTGAGCCGCTCAACCAGAAAATCTCCTACGGTCATGGTCATCTTGATCCTCGTCTTTCTCCGCTGCATGAAGCTGTCCCGGCAGAACATCCGCCGGGAGATGTAAGGGTCTGGACAGTCGGCTTGTCGGCGAAGTTTCGATTGATTTCCCTGAACCGATCCTTGTTTGCGCACCAAACCGCCAGAGCGGCACAATGCGCGCTTCGATAATCGCAAGGACAAAAGACATGGATTTCCCCGCAGCATGGCGCAGCCAATTTGCCGGTGCGGCCATTGAACAGCAGACCATTGGCGAGTCGCGCGCTGATGTATGGCGGATTACACCTGCCGGGGCGGCGCCGCAGTTCGTCAAAACCGAACAAGTGATGACTTGGGGCGAGTTGCCCGGTGAAGTGCAACGCTTACGCTGGATGGCGACTCAGGATTTACCGGCGCCGCGTGTGCTCGACACCACCACCGAAGCGCAACACAACTGGCTGTTGATGACCGCCGTGCCAGGTCGGGATCTTGCCAGCAGCGAGCACCTTTCGCCGGAGCAGATCGTCGCGCTCGCGGCGCAGGCATTGCGCACATTGCACGCGGTGGCGATCGACAGTTGCCCGTTCGATCACAGTCTGGAGCAGAAGATCACACGGGCCCGCGAACACCTGCTCGCCGGATTGATCGACGAAGAAGACTTCGACGATTCGCGCATTGGCCAATCCGCCGAAGCCGTGTTCCAGCAGATGCTCGCCGCACGCCCCGAGCACGAAGATCTGGTGGTGACTCATGGCGATGCATGCCTGCCCAACCTGCTCGCCGCCAATGGCCGCTTCAGTGGGTTTGTCGACTGCGGGCGACTCGGCGTCGCTGACCGTTATCAGGATTTGGCGCTGGCCGCCCACAGCATCACGGACAACCTCGGCGCGCAGTGGCTGCCGCTGTTTTTCGAGGTCTATGGTGTGGAACCGGATCAGCAGCGGATCGCCTTTTATCAGTTGCTCGACGAGTTTTTCTGAGGCACCCCACAAAACCTCTCGGTCTGCGGTGAGGCCATTCGCGAGCAGGCTCGCTCCCACAGGGAATCGCGGTCTAAATGTGGGAGCGAGCCTGCTCGCGAAGACGTCAGAACAGTCACTGCTGAGACGGGGCCTTTCAACAATGCGGATGCACCGTCCACGCCACCAGTTTGATCACGATCGGCCGCACGACCAGGATGCACAGAAACGCCACGGGCATCGCCAGCTTGTAGGCGTGCAAGGCATTACTCAGGTAGTCGTTATCAATGCCCGAGTTGGCGGCAGTGATCACCAGCGACATCAGAAAGGCCATGATCGTCGCCATGTACAACGCAAACACATACGGCGTGGCACGCGGCGCCAGCTTGCGCCGACCGATGATCAAGGCTTCGGCGTTGGTTCTTTGATTCATATGGCTTTTCCATCCATTGACAGGGAGACCGCACGTTAGCAAAGCCGACCCAGCGCAACTAGACGCTCAACCGCAGGTACTTTATAAAGCAGATCTTACGAATCCACCCTCGGCAGGACATGGATGAATCTGTTAGCGGCGATTGCCAGTTTTATCAAAGTGGTCGAAGCCGGCTCGATTGTCGGCGCCGCCAAAATTCTCGGCGTCAGCGCAGCGGCGGTCAGTCAGACGATCAATCGACTGGAAGCGCACCTCGGCGTACGCCTGTTGCAACGCACCACGCGCAGCATGGCGCTGACCGAAAACGGCGCGGTGTACTACGAGAAAGTCCGGCGCATCGCCGCCGATCTGGAGGTCGCGCAAAGCTCGATCAGCCACGATGAAACCGAGTTGCAAGGCCGGCTGAGCATTGCCTCCACCTCAGCGTTCGGCCGCCATGTGCTGGCATCCCTGATCGCCAGTTTTGGCGCACTGCACCCGCGCCTGCTGATCGAACTCTCGACCACCAATGGCAAGATCAACCACATCCAGGACGGCATCGATCTGAGCCTGCGGATCAAGCCGCAACTGGAGGACGGCATCGTCGCGCGCAAGATCGTTTCACTGCCCTTTATCATGTGCGCCGCACCGGCCTATCTTCAGCGCGCTGGGTGGCCGAAATCGCCGGATGATTTGCAAAACCATGCCTGCCTGGCCTTTCGTTATCCCTTGGACGGGCGTTTTCTGCGCTGGAGTTTTGTTCGCGACGGCCAGCGTTTCGACGCCCCTATCAATGCCACCGCCATCAGTGATGACATCGATGCCCTGGCGCAAATGGCTGTGCACGGTGCCGGGGTCACGCGACTGGCGGAGTTTGTTGCGGCGCCTTATCTGGCGAGCGGGCAATTGGTGCCGCTGTTTGAACACAGCGTCGTCCAGCCCATGGACATCTACGCCTGCGTACAGGAACGCGCGGCGATGACGCCCAAGGTCAAAGCCTTTCTGGACTATCTGACGGCGCATCTGGCCACGCGCTGGCCAATGGAAAATGTTTAAGACGCAGGGCTCAAAGAGGCTCGCTGAAGCGCGCGAAATCAGTCAAAGTCCACCTCGCCCATTCGGCCCATCACGGAAGATAACAACAATGAAAAAGTCTCTCGGCGCGCTGCTATTGATCTGCTTGAGCAGCTACGCATTCGCTGACACCCGACCCGTCGGTTTCCAATACGCCACGCTGGCGGATCCGCGCAATGAGCGCCCAGTGGAAATGGTCGTCTGGTACCCGAGTGCGACCACCGATGCGACGCCGCAATTGTTCGGCGACAACCCGGTCTTCGTTGGCGCCCCTGCGGTGCTCGACGCCCCGGCCGCCAAGGGCGAGCATCCCTTGATAGTGATTTCCCACGGCAATGGCGGAAGCTGGATCAACCAGACCTGGCTGGCGAGTGCGCTGGCGCATCAGGGTTACATCGTCGCGGCAGTCAACCATCCCGGCACCACCAGCCGCGATCGCAGCCCACAAGCCGCCGCGCAGTTGTGGCAGCGCCCCGTCGACCTCAGCCGCGCCATCGACGCGGTGACGGCGCAACCGGAAAAATTCGGCGCGGTGGCCAAGGATCGCATTGCCATCGTCGGCCATTCTCTCGGCGGCTGGACCGTGCTCGAAGCCGGCGGCGCACGCTTCGACCCTGAGCGTTTTGCCGAAGACTGCAAAGTCCATCCGCAACTGGCCAGTTGCACGGCGTACCTACAGATGAACACTGCAAGCACTGCGCAATCGAAAGCCCGACTGGCCGCCGATTGGCGCGACAAGCGCGTCACTGCCGTGGTTTCACTGGACCTGGGTCTGTCGCGCGGGATGACCGATGCAAGCCTGGCAAACTACCCCGTGCCGATCCTGGTGATCGCTGCCGGCGTACCATCGAAAGAGCTGCCTGCTCAACTGGAATCCGTCGACCTCGCCAAACGCCTGCCAAAAACCTCGTCGCGTTTCGTCGAGATCAGCGACGCCAGTCACTTCAGTTTCATGGCAATCTGCAAACCTGGCGCCGTGGCCATGCTCGACGAGGATGTACCGGGCGACAGCATCATCTGCACCGATGGCGAGGGCGGCCGCCCACGCGCAGAGATCCAGCAACAGGTGATTTCCCTGATTACCGGGTTTCTGGCGCCTTCACCTGACCGCTTGAAACCAGCCATCACTTACCAGGATCCCCGATAACAATGCTCACGCCCTCCCCTCAGACCTTCCGGGGCAGCTGCCTGTGCGGAGCAGTGAAATACCAGATCCGTTCACGGCCCAAAGCGCTTTCGCACTGCCATTGCAGCCAATGCCGCAAAAGCCACGGCGCAGCGTTTGCCAGTTATGGCAGCGTACTGCGTCAGAACCTGGAACTGCTGGAGGGCGCCGAACAGCTCAAGGCCTATCAGTCTTCGCAATCGGTACAGCGCCAGTTTTGCCTGAACTGCGGCTCGTCGCTGTTCTGGGCAAACAATCAGGGTGAGTGCCGCGACTGGATTTCGGTAGCCCTGGGCACGCTGGACACGACGTTCACCACGGAAAAACAGCAGCACGTCGAAGTGACGTCGAAGGCGCCGTGGTTTGAAATCAAGGATCAATGGCCGCAGCGCTGAGCCTGAAAGATTCTTCATCAGACGTTGCTTCACCCTTTGGAAACCCGAGATCAGATGAAACTCTCAAAAAAAGCGGCTTTCCTTGCGCTGGTAATGGCCGCGATACCTGTCATTGCGTTGCAGATATTTCTGTATGACGCCGAAATAACCATGGCTCAGGCATCCATGGGCAGCGTGCCTGTTCAATTGATCGCAGAAATACTGATCACCATCGCCACTCATCTGTTTGTCGTCCTGATGGCGCCAATGCTCTTGATCGCTTACAGGAAGTACCTCGCCGGCTATGCGGTGCTTGGCCTGTCCCTCGCTGCTTACGCCCAGATGACCACAGGGCTGGGTGTGATCGGGCCGATGATCGCGGTCATCGCCGTCTCGATCCTGGGGTTTTATGGCTTCAGAAAAGCCAGCGAATGGGTACGTTATATGCGCGCGAAATGAATGACGCGACCGCTCAATCGCACAGCAGACCACCGTCGTGCTGACGCGAGCAAGCGCTCATCGCTTCGCTCAGCCATGTCCTGAAGGCTGTGCTATTGGCGCAGTTCTCAAACGGCCGTGGTGATTTGGCCAGTCTCAGTGCCGTGGGCAATTGCAAGCACAGAAATCCATCGCGCTCTGGAACAGCAAGCGGGTTCTGTGGTGTCCTGTCCATTCTCAGCAGGTATTTTTCCACTCGCCAACGATGAGGCCCCTTACATGAGCAAAGCGCCGTACGTTCCGCCCCAGGTCTGGAAAAACGAAGCCCCGTCCGGTGGCCAGTTCGCCAGTATCAATCGGCCGATTGCCGGGTCGACCCATGACAAGACCCTGCCGGTGGGCAAGCACCCGTTACAGCTGTATTCACTGGCCACGCCCAACGGCGTCAAAGTGACGATTCTGCTGGAAGAGCTGCTGGCGCTGGGGCACAGCGCTGCCGAGTACGATGCGTGGCTGATCCGCATTGGCGAGGGCGATCAGTTTTCCAGCGGGTTTGTCGAGATCAACCCGAACTCGAAAATCCCGGCGCTGCTGGATCGCAGCGTCGAGCCACCGATCCGTGTGTTCGAATCGGGTTCGATCCTGCTGTATCTGGCGGAAAAGTTCGGTGCTTTTCTGCCGAAAGACCCGGCCGGCCGTAGCGAAACGTTGAACTGGCTGTTCTGGCAGATGGGCGCAGCGCCTTATCTGGGTGGCGGCTTCGGGCATTTCTATGCGTATGCGCCGGAGAAGATGGAGTACCCGATCAACCGCTTCACCATGGAAGCCAAGCGGCAGCTGGATGTGCTTGATCGACGTCTGGCCGAAAGCACTTACCTGGCGGGTGACCGTTACACCATCGCCGACATCGCGGTCTGGCCGTGGTACGGGCAACTGGTGCGCAACAATGTCTATTCCGCCGCCGAGTTTCTCGCGGCCCACGAATACACCCATGTACAGCGCTGGGCAGAGGAGATCGCCCAACGGCCGGCCGTCATTCGCGGGCAACGCGTCAATCGCACGTGGGGCGATGAGGCGACTCAAGTGCCCGAGCGGCACCAGGCCGAAGATCTGAACTGAGCCCTTTTCACCTCACGCTCATCCGCTGAGCGTCCCCCATCAGCAGCGCCGGCGCAGTTTTTTTTGCGCCGGGCCGCTGCGCCTTTATTCACCCCTCGCACGCCCCCGAAAACTCCACTTCCCTGCCAATCCCTCGCGGTAGAGCCTCCGGTCAATTGTGAAAAATTCATTAACTAACTGAGCCGTACGGCTTTCTTCACCCGGAATGATCTGACACACTAATGCGAATAATTCCTACAAGCACTCGCACTTAATTCGTTTTCGTATCATTTGGGGAAGCAGATTGATGTCGTTTCACACCCTACACCGCCGCGCAAACCTCTCACCCAACCTGTTGGCGCTCGCCATTTGCATGGCCAGCGTCGCACCTGCACTGGCCGATGAAACAACGCCCGCCACGCCTGAAAAAGCCGCGGCGACCGGCACGCTGGAGCTAGACGCGACCGAAATCGGCGCCACCCAGATGAGCAGCACCACCGAGGACACCCAGTCCTACACCACTGGCCCGATGCGCACGGCGACCAAACTTTCGCTGACCATGCGCGAAACGCCTCAGGCGGTGACGGTGATTACCCGTCAACGGATGGACGACCAGAACATGACCAGCATCAACGACGTGGTGAAAGGCACGCCGGGGTTGTTCCTCAGCCAGGCCAGTGGCCCGGGCCGGCAGACCTACAGTTCGCGCGGCTTCGACATCGACACCATCATGTACGACGGCCTGCCGAGTTCGTACTCGCCGTTCTCGATGGCGGTGCAACCGAACCTGGCGATGTTCGACCGCGTCGAAATCGTCCGTGGTGCGACCGGCCTGGTCACCGGTGCCGGCAACCCTTCGGCGGCGATCAACCTGGTGCGCAAACGCCCGACGGCCGATCAACGCGTGACCCTCACCGGTGCCGCCGGCAGTTGGGATGACTACCGTGGCGAGATCGACGCTTCCAGCCCGTTGAACGAAAGCGGCACCTTGCGTGGTCGCGTGGTCAGCTCCTATCAGGGCGCCGACAGTTTCCGCGACAAAGAAGAGAACGACCATGGCCTGTTCTACGCCATCGGTGAAGCCGACCTGAGCGACAGCACCACCGCGACCCTCGGTTTCTCGCGGCAGAATGAACAAACCAACTATTTCTGGGGCGGCCTGCCGATCGGCACCAATGGCCATCACCTCGATCTGCCCCGCTCTACCTACCCGGGCACCGATTGGGAAAACCGCAAGCTGCAAATCGACACCGTGTTCGGTGAAGTGGAACATCGTTTCGACAACGACTGGAAACTGCACGTTGCCGGCTCGACCTCAACCCTCGACGGCGAGTTCTCCGGGACTTACCTGTCGCGTTACGCCGGCCCGCTGGAAACCACGGCCTATCAATCCCATCACACTGACAAGCAGCGCTCGCTCGATGTGTTCGCCAGTGGCCCGTTCGAAGCGTTCGGCCGCAGCCACGAACTGGTCGTCGGCGCCAGCAACCGGGTGTATGACGCGACCACCAAGGAATACGACCCGTACACCACCGCCTGGCCGATTGGCGCACCCAAACCTGACTTCGTGCGGGACGGCAAAACCCGCAACGTCACCACCCAGGATGCCGTGTACCTGACCACCCGCCTGAGCCTGGCCGATCCACTGACGCTGATCCTCGGCGGCCGTCTCGACTGGTATGACTACGATGACCGCTCCGGCGATGGCGACAACAAGGTCACCCGCAACCTCACCCGCTATGCCGGCCTGATCTACAAACTTGACGACCACCACTCGGTGTACGCCAGCTACACCGATATCTTCACCCCGCAGACCCAGAAGGATCTCGGCGGCAAAGTGCTCGACCCGATCGTCGGTGAAAACTACGAAGTCGGCATCAAGGGCGAGTACTTCAACGGCGCCCTCAACGCCAGTCTGGCAGTGTTCCAGATGGACCAGACCGGCCGTTCCACTCTGGCCGACAACCAGTTCGGCTGCCCGGTCATGACCTGCTACAACTCATCGGGCAAGGTGCGCAGCCAAGGCGTCGATATGGAATTGCAAGGCGCCCTGACCGACAACTGGCAGGTCGGCGCCGGCTACACCTACACCCGCGCGCACTACATCAAGGACGAAAACCCGGCCAACAACAATCAGCGTTTCGAAACCGACACGCCAGAGCATCTGTTCAAAGTGTCCACCGTGTACCGCTTTCAGGGTCCGCTGCAACACCTGCGCGTGGGTGGCAACGTTTACTGGCAGAGCCGCATGTACAACGATGTCGCCCTCGCCAATAACGGTAGCTACCGCCTGGAACAGGGTGGCTATGCGGTCACCGACCTGATGGCCGGGTACGAAGTCAACAAACACCTGGATCTGCAGGTCAATGCGAACAATATCTTTGACCGCGTCTATTACTCCGCGATTGGCTCCAATGTCACGTGGGGCTCCAACGATAACTATGGCAACCCACGCAGCTACATGCTGACTGCCAAGTACAAGTTCTGAGTTACAGACGATCAATTGCGCAACCGATACCAAGGGCGCCCGGAAATCCGCGGCGCCCTTGTTTTTTCCGCCCGCCGCATTAGTCATGAACGGCAATACCAGATAGTCTCTGAGCGAACTCATCACAAAGCATCGCCCCATGACCAACCCGGACTTTGCACCCGACATCGAAGCCATCCGCAGTATTGACTCGGTGCCGGTCATCCTGAGCATGGTCAAACACCTCACGGGCATGCGGTTCGCTGCGGTCGCGCGGGTCACCGAAAGCAACTGGGTGGCATGCGCCGTCGATGACTCGATTGATTTCGGGCTCAAACCCGGTGGCGAACTGGTGCTCGAATCGACCATCTGCCATGAGATTCGCCAGCATCAGCAGCCGGTGATCTTCGGTCATGCCAGCACGCACCCGATCTTCTCCTTGCACCACACGCCGAAAACCTATGGGCTGGAAAGCTACATTTCCATTCCCATCGTCAAAGCCAACGGCGACTTCTTCGGCACGCTGTGCGCCATCGACTCGGTCCCGGCCAATATCGATGAACCGGCCATTACCAAAACACTGACCCTGTTCGCTCAATTGATCGCCATGAACCTGGACACGCAACGCCATCTGGAAGCGACCCAAATCGAGCTGAACAACGCCAATGAACTCGGGCGCCTGCGCGAGCAGTTCATCGCCGTACTCGGCCATGACCTGCGCACACCACTGAGCGCGGTGCGTATGAGCGCCGACCTGCTGCAAAGCAAAACCGAAGACAAACGCTCACTCAACCTGATTGCGGCGATTCGCAACAGCTCGGTGCGCATGGGCGTGTTGATCGAAAACATCCTCGACTTTGCCCGAGGACGACTGGGCGGCGGAATTCCGGTGCAGCGCAAGCTGGTGGATGACTTGCAGCACACCCTGCAATTGACCCTTGCCGAGGTTCAGGCGTCCCATCCGCAGGCGAATTTCATCCATGAACTGGATGTGCCGGCAGGCGTCTATTGCGATGCGCTGCGGATCAGCCAGTTGCTTTCCAATCTGCTGGGCAATGCGGTTACCCACGGCTCGAACAGCACACCGATCGTCCTCAAAGCCTGTGCAGAAAACGACGAGATCGTGATTTCCCTGACCAATCAGGGCACACCGATTTCTGAGCAACTGATGCCCCTGCTGTTCGAACCCTTCTCCCGCGCCGAAGCCGGGCAACGTTGCGAGGGCTTGGGACTGGGGCTTTACATCGCCTCGCAGATAGCGATGGCACACAACGGCACTTTGAGCGTGACCTCAAGCGCCGAGTCGGGAACCTGCTTCGTGGCGAGATTCCCGGCCCGGTTCAAATGGGTTTAAGCGGTCTGCCGACGCATCGTCAGAATCGCCGCGCCAAAACCGATAAACGTAGACCCGACCACCCGGCTGACCCAACGGGACAACGCCGGACGAGTCAACACGCCCTTGGCCCGCGAGGCCAGCGCGGCGTAGACGCTCAGTGACGATACCGACAACGCCATGAAGATCGAGGTCAGGATCAGAAATTGCGGCAACAGTGCGGCGCCCTGATCGATGAACTGCGGGAACAACGCGGTAAAAAACATCGTCGCCTTGGGATTGGTCACCGCCGTCAGAAACGCCGACTTGTACAGCTTGCCGCGAGTCGGCCGCCCCTTGCTCGCCTCCCCCTCGATAGCCTCCGGGAGCATCGGGCCCTTCTTGAACAGCTGCTTGACGCCGAGGTAGAACAGATACCCGGCACCGATGATCTTCACTGCGTTAAACAGGATTTCCGAGCTGGCCAACAACGCCCCCAACCCCAACATCGCCGCCGCCGACAGACAGAACAGACCGCTGGCATTACCCAGCGACGACCAGATCGTGCTGCGCTGCCCATGCGCGAGACTGTTATTGATCGCCATCAGCGTCGCCGGCCCCGGGCTGGCGATGGCAATTGCGGCGACCAGAGTGAAGGTCAATATCGAGTGAGAATCCATTTTCGCTGCTCGCAAGATTGAAGTTGCCGCATCTTACAACAACCGGCTGCATAGCCCAGATCAAAAGCCCCTCACCCTAGCCCTCTCCCCGAGGGAGAGGGGACTGACCGAGGTGATTTTTAGAAATACACCGACGTGGAATATCGAGCTGGATTCAAGCTCAGTAACAGATCAGACCAAAAGCCCCTCACCCTAGCCCTCTCCCAAAGGGAGAGGGGACTGAGCGAGGTGATTTGCGAGAAATACACCGACATGGAATATCGAGCTGGATTCAAGCTCAGTAACAGATCAGACCAAAAGCCCCTCACCCTAGCCCTCTCCCAAAGGGAGAGGGGACTGACCGAGGTGATTCGCGAGAAATACACCGACATGAAATACCCAGTTGAACTCAAGACCGAACCAGATCAAAAGCCGAACCCCCTGCTCCTCACCACTCAACAGGATGAGCGTTAGCTCGGCTGCCGCTCTTGATCTTGATCCCCGGGCGACGTCGGCAGGCTGAGTGGAGGGATTGATCCGGGCGTGGGAGCGCAGCGACCGTTTGGCGCAGCCAAACACAGCGAGAGGAGGTGCAGCGAAGCAAACCGTAGGCGCTGCGCCCGGATCGATCCCGGAGCGAAGGAACCCCGAGCCCCAGCGAGCGGGCCGCACGCAGGAGCAAGCGTTTTTTGCTTACTTTTTTTGGCGTTTGAAAAAAAGTGAGTCGCCGTAAGGGCGAAACCGTAATAAGCCATCACCGCAGCAACGGATATTCACAAAGAACACCCCGAGCACGGTCGGCCCAAAGGCCGCCAAGCCCAAACAAAAAAAAGCCCCGCAGCCACATAAGGGCGCGGGGCAAAAAATTGGTTGGTTGCGGCCAACCAAAGGAGCTCAGTCAAATACGTACAAAAGCGAAAATCAGATGCAATCCTGCGCAGCCCGCTCAAAACTCGAAGGCAAAAGATTCGAAGCCAACAAATGCCGCTCGTAGATAAACACCTTGCCGCCACTACCCGCCTTGTAAGCCTCCAGCACGTTGTCAGCCGAAATCTTGCTCGGCACCACAATCCGGTAACTACGCTGAGTCTGCGAAACCGTCGGGTTCAACGCACTGCCCTGCAACTTCGGCACCACGCAATCAGCGTATTGCGCAGGCGTCTTGCTGGTCTGCAGAGTAAGGCTCGGATTGTTCGGCGCCGAAGCGCAACCAGCGAGCAGCAAAGAGGCAACGGCCAGAGCAGGCACAAAGAAAAGACGCATCGGTGTCATCCTGAAAATAAAGGTTCGGTTCAACCGGCAACGGTTCAGCCTCACGGAGCCGCCGTCGCCATTCATGTTTTAAGTGTTCAGCTCGACGCCACCAGCGCCTTGAGCGACACATCGAATTGCCTCAAAGCGTTGAGTTGCAGGTCACGCTGTTTGTCGATCTGCGCGGCAATGGCCGGTGCCGCCTGGTGATGCACCCAGACCGATGGCAGCTGTTTCTCGACGGCGCCTTCAGCCTTGCCGATGTATTGCAGGTCGGCGTCGTAGAAACGTGCGGTGAAGCGCGCTTCGACCAGACTGTTTTGCTGCGTCAGCAAGCGATTGAAGGTGTCGAGCTTCACCACCACGTCGGGATGCGCCTGTACCAATGCGTCGAGGTTGTCGTAAACGGTCACCGACAAGAACTGTTGTTGCAGCGAACTCACCAGCCAGTCGATGGCCAGTTCCGGATCGGAGCTGCTGACGAAGGCTTCACGAATCCGCGAGTCGAGCGCATCTTTCGCGCCGTTGACCGCCATGTCGTGGTAACGCTCAAGGTATTGCAGGTTGTCCAGGGTGTTCTCGCTGAGCAACACGCCGACGGTTTGCGAATGCTGCAATGTCGCGCTGCTGCCGGTGAGGGTCTGGAAGTGACACGACCCGGCGTCGGCTGCGAACGTCGGTGCAGTGAAGAGTGCTCCGCCCGTCAGCAGGGCGACCATAGCCAGTCGGGTCAATGTGTTCATCGCGCAAATTCCTTGAGCTGCGTGTTCGATGGAGGCGATTTTCCGCCGATTGCCGACAAAGCAGAACTTGCGTTTCTTGATGGTCACTATTACTTCTAGCAATAGTTGCGCGACGTGCAGACTGATACACACTCAATACAAGTAGAAAAAGACCCATGAGGAACCTTCCTTGAGAACGTTTGACCTGATCCGAGACGCCGTTCTGCCCGACTTCCGCGAGCGCGTGGCCGAGTACCTGGTCCAGTACGAAAGCATATTGCTGGACAAAAACCTCACCGACCCGCAGCTCATCACAGACACCGCCAATCAGTTACGCGGTTACCTGCGCGGGCTGAACACCACCCGCGTGCTGGGTATGGCTTATTGGGAAGAACTGGATCGTCGAGTCGTCGACACCTGGCTCGCGCCGGAGCAATGACCGGTCCGCGCAGTGGTTGGGGCGGCGGCGAGCAACCGCGACCTCCCCGTTGCCAGTGGTCTGCGCGGCAACGCGACCTCTGCGAAAAAACCGCCCGAACGCTTACAATCGCCGGTCTCACTGCCAATCAGACAGGCGCATCAAGAAATGCCGCTCGACCCACCTACGATGTTGACCATTTCCATCGCCCTCGCAGCCGCCGCCGCGCTGTATCTGGCGATCGAATGGCGCAGCATTCGTGAGCCTTCGCTGCTGTTCTGGAGCGCCGGTTTCGCCACCATCACCGTCGGTTCCACCCTGGCCCTGCTGCGCAGCAGCGGCTTTCTGCTGATCGGCATCTGGTTCGCCAACGGCTTGCTGGTAACCGCGCATTTCCTGTTCCTGCTCGGCGTGGCGCGCTTCACCCAGATACGCCTGTCGTCGGCCTGGTACCTGATCTTCGTCACCTGGCTGGTCATGCTGTTGTTGCCGGACGGGCCGCTGTGGTCGAAGGTGATGCTGGCGGCCAATTCGTTGCTGGTGGCGCTGTCGACCCTCAAGTCCAGCTCGCTGCTGCGCCCCCACGGCAAATCGTTGAGCGTCGGCGCGGTGCAGTTGCGCTATGTACTGCTCGGTCACGGGATTTTCTACGTGGCCAAAGCCCTGACCGTGGTGATCCCCGGCACGCTGATCGATCTGGCGGCGTTTCGTGGCGAGATCATCCAGATTTCTCTGGTCGAGGGCGCGATGGCAATCATGTTGATCGCCTTGTCGATGACCGGCACCGAACGTTACCGCCGGGAAAAACAGATCGCCCGGCTTGCCGAGCGCGATCCACTGACCGCTTTGTACAACCGCCGCGCCCTCGAGAAACGTGCGCCGCGCCTGCTCGAACAGGTATCGCCCGAGCATCCCGGCGCCCTGCTGCTGATCGACATCGACAACTTCAAACTGGTCAACGACCAGTACGGTCACACCGCCGGCGACCGTTTGCTGATTGCCCTGAGCGAGATGATCCGCTCGGTGCTGCCGCGTAATGCGCTGACGGCGCGCCTGGGCGGCGACGAGTTTGTCATTCTGCTCAACGGCGCATCGAGTGAGCGCGTCATGGAGTTGGGTAACGCTTTACGCGAGCAGTTTCTCAGCACCACTTCGCAGACATTCCCCACCACTGCCGCCGTCACCCTGAGCATCGGCGCCAGCCTGTTCGACAACCCGCCGGCCAACCTCACCGCGCTGATCGAACAAGGCGACGCCGCCCTCTACGAATCGAAACGCGGCGGGCGCAATCGCTTGCGTCTGACCGGGCTCACCACTCCAGGATAATAAAAACCATGTCCAGCCTCGATACGCCTCTGCAAGACCTCGCCGCCCCCGAAGGCGTTTGCTACGGCTGCGGCGGCCGCAACCCGCACGGCCTGCACGTCAAAAGCCATTGGCACGAAGACGGCGAGCACGTGATTGCCGAACACCTACCGGAGGCCAAGTACTGCGGCTGGCCGGATCTGGTCTACGGCGGCCTGATCGCCATGCTGGTCGACTGCCACTCCAACTGGACAGCGATGGCTTACCACTACCGCGCGGAGAACCGCGAGCCTGGCAGCCTGCCGCGCATTGATTGCGTCACCGGCAACCTCGGCATCAAGTTCATCAAGCCGACACCGATGGGTGTGCCGCTGGTTTTACGGGCGAAAGTCGAAGGTGAAGTCGGGCGCAAGACGCGGGTGATTTGTGAAGTGTTTGCCGGGGACGTCCTCACCGCCGTGGGTGATTCGGTGTTTGTGCGAGTGGATACCGGGCAATTGGCGAATGCGGCGCATGGGCGGAAAAGCCAAAGCCCCTCACCCTAGCCCTCTCCCAGAGGGAGAGGGGACTGACCGAGGTGTTTGGTTGAAATACGCCGACCTGAGATATCGAGCCGAACTCGGGTTTTGCAAAATCCTCACCTCAGCCCTCTCCTTGGGGAAAGGAGACTGACCGAGGCGTCTGGTTGAAATACGCCGACCTGAGATATCGAGTCGAACCAGGATTTTGAAAAGCCCACAAATTAGCTCCCTCTCCTAGGGGAGAGGGCTGGGGTGAGGGGTGAATTCACCACCGAACCCAATGTGAAACCGGCTTAAACCTGTTTCACATTCGCCCGCGCCGTATGCAGCTTTTTATAGCTCTCGATCAAACGCAAATGCCGATCCAGCCCTTCCAGCTTCATGCTGGTCGGCGTCAAACCGTAGAAACGCACGCTGCCGTTAACCGAACCAATCGCCGCATCCATACGCTCATCGCCAAACATACGACGGAAGTTAGCCTCGTAGTCTTCCAGTTCCAGATCCTCGTCCAGCTCCATCTCCAGCACGACGTTGACCGCTTGATAGAACAAGCCGCGCTCGACGGTGTTGTCGTTGTATTGCAGGAACGCTTCGACCAGATCCTTGGCTTGCTCGTACTTCTGCAGCGCGAGGCAGATCAGCAAGCGCAATTCCAGAATCGTCAGCTTGCCCCACGGCGTGTTGTCGTCGAACTCGACGCCGATCAGTGTGGTGATCTCGGTGTAATCGTCCTGTTCGCTGTTTTCCAGGCCTTGGGCGAGGTTGCGCAGGCCGACTTTGCTCAGGTTGTGCAGGTTGAGGATGTCGGCACGGAACTGCAGGGCCTTGTTGGTGTTGTCCCAGACCAGGTCTTCGACCGGGTAGATTTCCGAGTAGTCCGGCACGAGGATGCGGCAGGCCTTGGCACCGATGTGCTCGTAGACCGCCATGTAGACCTCTTTGCCCATGTCTTCGAGGATGCCGAACAGCGTCGCGGCTTCTTCGGCGTTGGAGTTTTCGCCTTGGCCGGAGAAGTCCCACTCGACGAATTCGAAGTCCGGTTTGGCACTGAAGAAGCGCCACGACACCACGCCGCTGGAGTCGATGAAGTGCTCGACAAAGTTGTTCGGCTCGGTGACCGCCTGACCAGAAAACGTCGGTTGCGGCAAGTCGTTCAAACCTTCAAAGCTGCGCCCCTGCAGCAATTCGGTGAGGCTGCGTTCCAGCGCCACTTCCAGGCTCGGATGCGCGCCGAACGAGGCGAACACGCCGCCCGTACGCGGGTTCATCAAGGTCACGCACATCACCGGGAATTCACCGCCCAACGACGCGTCCTTGACCAGCACCGGGAAGCCCTGCTCTTCCAGGCCTTTGATGCCGGCAAGGATGCTCGGGTATTTCTCCAGTACTTCTTGCGGCACGTCCGGCAGGGCCATTTCGCCTTCGAGGATTTCACGTTTGACCGCGCGCTCGAAGATCTCCGACAGGCACTGCACCTGCGCTTCGGCGAGGGTGTTGCCGGCGCTCATGCCGTTGCTGAGGTAAAGGTTTTCGATCAGGTTGGACGGGAAGTACACCACTTCATTATCCGACTGGCGCACAAACGGCAGCGAGCAGATGCCGCGCTGGGTGTTGCCGGAGTTGGTGTCGAACAGGTTCGAGCCGCGCAGTTCGCCGTCACGGTTGTAAATCTTCAGCGTGTAGTCGTCGAGGATCTCGTTCGGCAACTCGTCTTTCGGGCCCGGTTTGAACCATTGTTCGTCCGGGTAGTGGACGAATTCGGCGTTGGCGATTTCTTCGCCCCAGAACTGGTCGTTGTAGAAGAAGTTGCAGTTCAGGCGCTCGATGAATTCGCCCAGTGCCGAGGCCAGTGCGCCTTCTTTGGTCGCGCCCTTGCCGTTGGTGAAGCACATCGGCGAATGCGCATCGCGAATGTGTAGCGACCAGACGTTAGGCACGATGTTGCGCCACGAGGCGATTTCAATCTTCATGCCCAGATCGGCGAGAATGCCCGACATGTTGGCGATGGTCTGCTCCAGCGGCAGGTCCTTGCCAGCGATGAAAGTGCCTGCGTCCGAACCGGCAACCGGCATCAACAAGGCCTGGGCATCGGCGTCGAGGTTTTCGACTTCTTCGATGATGAATTCCGGGCCGGTCTGCACAACCTTCTTTACCGTGCAGCGATCAATGGAACGCAGGATGCCCAAACGATCTTTCTCGGAGATGTCCGCCGGCAACTCCACCTGGATCTTGAAGATCTGGTTGTAGCGGTTTTCCGGGTCGACGATGTTGTTCTGCGACAGGCGAATGTTCTCAGTCGGAATGTTGCGGGTGTCGCAGTACAACTTCACAAAGTAAGCCGCACACAACGCCGACGATGCCAGAAAATAGTCGAACGGTCCCGGTGCCGAGCCATCGCCCTTGTAGCGGATGGGCTGATCGGCGATCACCGTGAAGTCGTCGAACTTGGCTTCAAGTCGAAGGTTGTCGAGAAAGTTGACCTTGATTTCCATGCGGGATTACCAGAATACGGCTAAACGAATGGCGGCCATTATCCGGTTTTTGCGCGGGAAGTCTTGCCCTTTCGGGATTGGCCGCTGATCGGCGTCCTGCACTTGGGAAGACAAATCACGCGGGGTTCACTACGCTTTCAGAGCAGTCGCCGAGAACAATCTGAACATTGCGCCCACGCCGTGGTTCTAGATTCAGAAGACAGCGGATCAAGGACGAGCACATGGACCTTTCCAGCTATGCAGCCCCGCTTCCACCGCGCCAGAGCGCCGTCACTCGCCGCCTGGCCTTCGCGGTCGGAGCGCTGTTCGTCAGTGGCGTGATTGCGGCGGCGGTCGCTTTGCTGGGTATCGCCGAGCGCCTGGACAGCGAAGAGCTCACCAAAACCCGCTTTTACTCGGCTCGCGCGCTGGAAAACCGCATCACTGCCTCGAAAAACTACATCACCAGCTACGCCTACTGGACCACCGCCTACGAGCATTTGAGCGGTCAGGTCGACACTGATTGGGCCTACACCGAGCAGAACCTCGGCAAAACCCTGTTCACCAGTGACGGCTATGACGGCGTGTTCGTCCTCAACCGCGAAGGCACCCTTTACACGGTGGTGCGCGGGCAAATGGTCGATGCCGAGCTGTCCGCGTTCGTTCAGGTCAGCGCCACGGAGTTACTCGATCAAGTGTTGGGCCAAGGTGATCTGACCAAACCGGTCAGCCGCTATTCACTGTTCGAAGGCTGGCCGGCGCTGGTGTCGGCGGCGGCGATCATTCCCAACGATGAGCGGCCCCTTGGCGACCCACAGACCTCATCGGTGCTGGTGTTCGTCGACAAACTCACGCCGACCAAATTGCGCCTGATCGGCAGCGGTTACGGCTTGAATAACCTGACCCTGGCACTGGACGATACGCTCGACCCGAAACGCCCTCGCGTGCCGCTGGACAGCACCGGTTACAGCCTGATCGCTGATCTGGAACGGCCCGGACAACATTTACTGTGGTCATTGCTGCCGCCACTCGGCGCGACGATTGTGGTGCTGATGCTGCTGACCGCGTACTTCTTCCGTCACGCCTTGCGCTCATCGCAGTACGTCGACCAGAGTTTTGCCGTCATGCAAACCTCCAATCAAGCACTGGAAAACGCCAACCGGGAGCTGGAAGCCAGTGAAGAACGCTTTCGCGCCGTGGCCGAAGCCGCGTCCGACTGGATTTGGGAAGTTGACCGCAACCTGGCGCTGACTTACCTGTCGGCGCGCTTCAGCGAAGTGACCGGTTACCCGCAAACCCTGTGGCTGGGGCAAGACATCGGCCAACTGCTGTTTTGCGATACCACGCCACTCGAGCTCTGGTTAAAGAAACTGACCGAGGAAAACAGCACCAGCGACTTGCGTTGCACCTACCGTGACCACTCCGGCCAGCAACGCCACTGTCGGTTGTCCGCCCGGCCGATCTTCGACAAACACACGGTGATCGGCTATCGCGGTACCGCCAGCGACATCACCGACGAAGTCGCTGCTCATGCGCAGATCCAGCATCTGTCGATGCACGACGCCCTCACCGGCCTGCCCAATCGCAACAAACTCGCGCGTTATCTCGATGAAGCGCTGCTGCTCAAGGAGCACGCGCCGCCGCTGTCGCTGCTGATGATCGACCTCGACAACTTCAAACCGATCAACGATTCGCTCGGCCATCCGGCCGGTGATGCCGTGCTGCAGGAAGTCGCCACGCGCCTGCGTGAATGCACCCGCGAACACGACATCGTCGCGCGTCTGGGCGGCGACGAGTTCATCGTGGTGCTCAACGGCATGGACAGTCCGCACGAAATCGACAAGTTCTGCACCCGCCTGATCGGCAGCCTGCATCAACCGGTGGTGTTCGAACATCATCCGCTGCACATCGGCGCCAGCATCGGCATCTCGCTTAGTCGCCGCCACGGCTACGTACCCAGCGACCTGATCCGTTACGCCGACATTGCCCTGTATCAGGCCAAGTCCGAGGGCAAGAACACCTGGTGCTATTTCGAAGCGCACATGAGCGACCAGATCCAGACCCGCCGGCAGATGGAAGACGACCTGCGCCATGCGCTCAAACACAACGAATTCATCCTGCACTATCAACCACGCTACAAGATCGATGGCAAGCACATCGTTTCGGTCGAAGCGCTGGTGCGCTGGCAACACCCGACCAAAGGCCTGCTCGGCCCGGACCTGTTCATACCGCTGGCGGAGCAGACCGATCTGATCGTGCCGCTCGGGCGCTGGGTGTTGCGTGAAGCCTGCGAAACCGCGCTGGGCTGGCCGGAAGACATTCTGCTGTCGGTGAATCTGTCGCCCGCGCAGTTTGCCGTCAGCGATGTGGTCGAGGATATTCGGGAGGTTCTGGTGCAAACCCGTTTCCCGGCCAGTCGCCTGGAACTGGAAATCACCGAGAACGTGATGCTCAACGACACCGACGGCGCGTTGACCACCATGAATGCCCTGAAAGAACTCGGCGTGCGCCTGAACATGGACGACTTCGGCACCGGTTACTCGTCGCTCGGTTACCTGCGCGCTTATCCTTTTGACGGGATCAAGATCGACAAACGCTTCATCGCCTCGATCAGCAGCGGCACCAATGATCGCGCGGTGGTGCAGGCGATCATCGGCCTGGGCAAAGCCATGGGCCTGACTGTCACCGCCGAAGGGGTCGAGACTGAAGAGCAACTGGATATTCTCGGGGTCGATCAGTGCAATGAGGTGCAGGGTTATTTCATGAGTCGGCCGATCGACAAAGTCGCGTTTGCGCGGCTGTTGCAGGACTCCAGAGGTGTACAGCTGAAATCAAAAAAGGGTCGGGTAACCTGAGCGTTTCAGCTGTGTGTTCGACCCGATTCGCCGGTAAACACATTGCCCGCATCACGCACCAACTGCCGCCACTCGGCGCTGGTGATCAGACCTTGCTCTTCCATTTCATCGGCGGCCTTGAGCAGCTCGTCGTACTGCTCTTCCGGGTCCAGACGCATCTGCGATTGCGTCGCCAGTTTTCGCCATGCCGCCAGTTTTTCTTGTTTGCGCTGATTGAACATCGGGGAATGATCTCGTGAAGGACTTCCTTGATAGAAAGAAACGGGATCAAAGGGGTTCAGCGCAGTCGACGGATGGACTGTTTGCCTCTGAAGGGTTTGTGCTGATCAGCAATGATGGATACACCACCGAATACTGTAGGAGTGAGCCTGCTCGCGATAGCGGTGTGTCAGGCAACACACCCGCCACAGACAATCCGCTATCGCGAGCAGGCTCACTCCTACAGGGATTTGTGCTGGCCAGCTCCCCTGCGTCTGACGCAATTCGTCAGAACTTTTGCGCTACACGTGTGTAGGGATAATCCGGATCGCGGTACTTGCCCGGCTTCTGCCGCTTGGGCAGCTCGACCTTCTCACGCTTCACATCCTCATACGGAATGCGGCTGAGCACATCGGTGATGATGTTCAGCCGTGCGCGGCGTTTGTCGTTGGAGTCGGCCACCAGCCACGGCGCATGTTCAGTGTCGGAGTATTTGAACATTTCGTCCCGCGCCCGTGAGTAGTCGTACCAGCGGCTGTAGGACTTGAGGTCCATCGGTGTCAGTTTCCAGGTCTTGCGGCCGTCGTTGATACGCGCCTCAAGCCGGCGGGTCTGCTCTTCAGGGCTTACTTCCAGCCAGTACTTGAGCAGGATCACTCCCGATTGGACGATGGCGTGTTCGACCCAGGGAATCGATTTGAGGAATTTGTCCGCCTGCTCGTCCGTGCAGAAGCCCATCACCCGCTCGACACCGGCGCGGTTGTACCAGCTGCGATCGAAGATCACCACCTCGCCTGCCGCCGGTAGATAAGGCAGATAACGTTGCACGTGCATCTGGCTTTTCTCGCGATCGGTCGGCGCCGGCAGCGCCACCACGCGAAAGACACGCGGGCTGACGCGCTCGGTCAATGCCTTGATGGTCCCGCCCTTGCCAGCGCCGTCGCGGCCTTCGAAAACGATGCAGACCTTGACGCCCTTGGCAATCACCCATTCCTGCAACTTGACCAGTTCGACGTGCAGTTTGCGCAAATGCTCGAGGTAATCCTTGTTTTTCAATTTCGGACTTTCAGGCGCCGTGGCGGCCTTCTTTTTGCCTTTTGCCATGACCTTGGCCTCTCTCCAATAAATGCAGAAACAGAGTGCTGATTGACGGGATACACCAGACACGTGAGGTTAGTTCATGACGTGCCGTTTGCCATGGCCGGGCAAAAAGCCAAATTGCCATGTGTTTCGTTCGTTCTTTGTTACGTCGCACTGTTCATTGCCCGTTCTTGCCTGCCTGGAGTTTTTCGATGCCGTCGTCCAAATCCCTGCCCACCGCCCTGCTTGGCCTGGCGCTCGCCTGCCCGGCGATGGCCGAGACTCAAGGTCTGGAATTGGGGCAAGTACTGATTTCGGCCGAGGATCGCAACGGCAGTGATGTCTCTGTTGAGGAAGCCAAGGCCCGCCTCGATCAGGTGCCCGGCGGCACCAGCGTGGTCGACATGCGCCAGCCATTGCAGGGCCGCGTGGCGAGCAATCAGGATGTGCTGGCGTATCAGCCGGGGGTTTATGCGCAGTCGGCGGGCAACGAAGGCGTGAAAATCTCGGTCCGTGGCTCGGGCATCAACCGCGCACCGGGAGCTCACGCGTCGGGGCTGTACACGATGCTCGACGGTCTGCCGTTGACCGGCCCGGGCGGCACGCCTTACGAATTGCTTGAACCGCTGTGGGTCGATCACGTTGAAGTGCTGCGCGGCGCCAACGGCTTTGATCGCGGTTCGCTGGCCTTGGGCGGCGCCATCGATTACGTCAGCCACACCGGCTACAACGCGCCGAAACTGCAAGTGCGCTACGCGACTGGAAGCCACGGCTATCAGCAGCGTCAGGTCAGCTCCGGACAAGTGCTCGGCGATTTCGATTACTACGTGTCGCTCACCGATTCCAACGCCGACGGCTATCAGGATCACACCGCCAGCGAGAGCAAAGGCCTGATCGCCAACTTCGGTTATCGCTTCAACCCGAACCTGGAAACCCGCTTCTATATCCGCTACCGCGAAACCGACAACGACCTCGCCGGCCGCGTGACCAAGCACTCCATCGAACACTCGCCTCGCGCGGCCAATCCGTCCTACGTGGCGCGCGACGATAGCCGCAAACAGCCGGGCAGCACCTTCATCGGCAACAAGACCACCTATTACATCGACGACGATTCGAGCATCCAGACCGGCCTCGTTTATCACGACTACCCGATGGACCTGCGCGAAGGTCCGAACCGTTTGAAGGTCGCCTACACCGACGTCAGTGGCACCTTCGACTACAAACGCCGCGACACGATTTTCGGCATGGAAAGCCGCAGCAACGTCGGCCTGCGCGTGACCAAACACCTGCCCAACGACGGCGCCAGCGAATTCGTGCGCATTCCCACCGCGCCCAACACCGCCAGCTACGTACCCGGCACGCGCATGCGCAACTTCACCTATCAGGGTTCCGACACCGTTCTGCATTTCGGCAACGACCTGGAAATTGCCGACGACCTCTGGCTGACTACGGGTCTCGCCGCCATCTACACCCGCCGCGAAAGCGACGTGACCTACC
This sequence comes from Pseudomonas sp. P108, assembly GCF_032613195.1. Classification (NCBI taxonomy): domain Bacteria; kingdom Pseudomonadati; phylum Pseudomonadota; class Gammaproteobacteria; order Pseudomonadales; family Pseudomonadaceae; genus Pseudomonas; species Pseudomonas sp. P108. Next base: position 3,762,670 of record NZ_CP126691.1, read on the forward strand.
CGCAAAGCGGCGGCAAAACCAGCATGAACGACTGGGATTACGCGCCGCGCCTCGGCCTGCGCTACCAGATCACCCCGGATCTGCAAGTGTTCGGCAACCTCAGCCGCTCGGTTGAAGCGCCGCACCCGTGGTCGCTGATCTACAGCTCCAACGTGCGTTTCCCGGCCGGCAGCGGCGCCGCGACCGGCACGCAGAAAGACCCGATCAAACTGCAGAACCAGACCGCGACCACGCTGGAACTCGGCGGCCGTGGCGACAGCGCTGTCGGCGAATGGAGTCTGGCGTGGTATTACGCGCAGGTGCGGCATGAATTGCTGTCGGTGCTGCCGGATGCCAATGCGGTGACACCGTATGAACTGAACGCCAGCCCGACCGTGCACCAAGGCATCGAAGCCAGCCTCAACAGCAAACTCTGGTCGGCTGCTGATGGCCGCCAATTGAGCTTGCGTCAGGCGTATACCTTCAGCGACTTCCACTATCGAGATGATGATCGTTTTGGTGACAACCGCCTGCCCGGTCTGCCAATGCATTACTACCAGGGTGAGTTGCGTTACGAATGGCCGCAGGGTTTCTTCGCGGCGATGAATACGCAACTGGTGTCCAAAGTTGCGGTGGATTACGCCAACAGTTACTACGCCGATCCTTACGCACTGTTCGGCGCGACGCTGGGTTACAACGCGCCGAAGGGTGACTGGCAGGGTTGGGTGGATATGCGTAATTTGACCAACAAACACTACGCGGCAACGGTCACGCCGGGGTATGACGACAAGGGACTGGATGCGGCGCGGTCTACTCCGGGTGAAGGAATGGGGGTTTATGTCGGAGTTTCGTGGAGCTTGCTCTGACACCTCCCCTGTGGGAGCCAGCCTGCTGGCGATGGCGGCGAATCTGTCGCGAAGAAGCTAACTGACCTACCGTCATCGCTTGCAGGCAAGCTCCCACAGTGATTTGCGCTGTACCCGAATTTTGTGATCTATACACAAACCTGTGGCAACAGGTTTGCCCGCGAAGGCGTCAGCCGAACACGCGTCGATGTAAATGTTCTATGCCCTGTTTCAGAACGAGTCACGGATGAACACCATGGATTCCCAACCAGAAAACCTGCTGGAAAAAAGCCTCAAACGGGCCGCCGACGAACCGGCACATCGTCCGGAGTTTTTCAACACTCTGTTGAATTCGAACGTTTACATTCTCGGCACCGCCGGAGAGGCAGACGGCCACGTCAATCTCGAAGCCGGCAGCAACATCAGCATCGCCCATTGGCAAAAACCGGATGGCACCCCGGTCATCCCGTTTTTCTCGTCCCTGCAAACACTGCAACAGTCCATCGACAGCGAGCAGACCTACCTCGAAATACCCGCCCGGTCGTTGTTCGAAATCACACTGGGCGCCCTGCTCTGTCTGAATCCGAAGTCGCCGTACGGCAAAGAGTTTTTCCCGCAAGAGGTGCACAATTTGCTCGCCGATGCCGTTGGCCAGACCGCCACGCAACGCACGGTCGAGAAAGAAACCAACGTGCTGCTCGGCCAGCCTGCCGAATACCCGTCACAAATGGTCCACTCGCTCACGCAACTGCTCGCCAAACATTCCAATGTGAAGCGCGGGTTTCTGGCGTTGATGCATGACACCTCGGTGGACGAAAAACCGCACTTGATCGTGGGCATTGAGGCGGACGGCGATATTGAGCGGGTTATGCGTGAGGCGGGCAATGTTGCCGGGGATACCGCGCCGCAGGGCGAGCCGGTTGATTTGTGCCGTGTGTCCCAAGGCGAAGCCGGCCTGAGTGATTACTTTCTCAGGGAAACCACGCCCTTCTATGAGCGCAAGTGGGGCAATAAACTGCGTTCTTTTCTGGGGTTTGGTAAAGCGTGATTGAACATGCACCGGGACCCTGGGTTCTCGACGAGACCGCCGAGGTCACGGCCGGACTTGCTGATTTGATCGCGGCGATTGCCAAAACCGAGCGATCGCAAATCCTATGAGTCCGGGTTGGAAACACGGGTTCACGCTTGAAAACTGAGTGATCGTAAAATGTGGACCGGGTTGACCGGTCCGCCACAAGGACCGTGAAAAATGAAAGTATTGCTCATCGCTTCGCTTGCAATTTTGTCGATAACTCAAACATCTTTGTCCTTCGCCGATAACGCCAATGGCAAAAATCTTTTTTTACAGCGATGTGCGGTGTGCCATGGAGCAGATATCAAGGCAACAGGCCCCTTGGCGAATAAAAGCCAACCGCCGACGCCTGACCTGACAACAGCCATCTTCAAGAAGCGACTGCATGATTATCCAGGCGTCATCGTCTCCTCGATCATTCTTCGCCCCAATGGCGACCTGATTCCAAGAACCCTGCGGGACAACGGCATAAAAATCGCGCCGCACGCCTGGAGCGTTCAGGACTTTCGCGACTTGAATCAATACATGAGTCGTGTGATTTCAGAGAGTCGGTGATTTGATAAAACGACGACGTTTGAACCGGAACACAACCCTCTCCAATGCCCACCGAGTCAGGAAATGAATGAACTTCACCGATGACATGGCGGCCGCTTTTCCTGCGGGCAATCCGCTGCCCGCACGCCTTCGCCAAGCACTTGAGTTGTTGGAAGCACATGGTTGCGTGCGCATTCACCGAGATGGCACGCGCTACATGACGCTGCATCCGGACCCTGCACACAGAGATGTAGCGACAACCGCTTTTTACCTGCCAGTACCTGCCGACACCGCCCGCTGGACTAACAGCGATGATCCTGACGTAAACCAGCGCCTGACCCTATTCCTCAGAACCGGTGGGGACGGCTCGTGGGCCGGGCTGTGGCTGGACGACAGCGGGCAACAGCGATTCGTCCATCTGGGATCAGGGTCCGGGTCAACGATGCTTTGCGTCCTGACCGACACGATTGAAGACTTGTTGAGGCTGTTGGCTATCGGTTACGACGAGCTCTGCTGGCCGGAGCAGTTTCAACTGACCCCGGATCAAGTACGCGAAGAAGAATACGCCGAAGACGATTACCCTCCTCCGCCTCTTCTGTTGCGAAGCCACGTCGAGCGAACGCTCGGGCTGAGCGTACCCGCGCGCGCAGCGGAACTGGTCCGCGGTACAGAGTGCATGGATGTGAGCGAGTCGAACGACCCCTTCTGGAACTGGCTCAAGCAGGTCAGTCGGCATTAATGCCGACACTGCTCGATCACTTCCACACTACCCCTAAACACTGTTTGGAATGAGAGACAGGGACACTTGTGGCGCTTTCTGCACTTACAGATCATTCAAGGAGAAATGCTCATGAGCATGAAAAAAATCATGCTGGCTGTATTGGCCGCTGCGGCACTGGCAGGTTGTGGGGGTAACCAGGACAAGGCGCAGGCGTTCGTCGAGTCCAGTGGCATGACCAAGCAATACGCCAGCATGGTCGAGACCGCGTCCAGCGGTTATGCGTCCCGCTACCCGATGCTCGAACACGAGCAAATTCGCAACGTTGTGCGAGAGAACATCAATCCTGACGACCTGAAGAGCATGGTCGTGGAAATCTATGCCAATCACTTCAACAACGAAGAGCTTGACCTGCTGACTCGCGCCAACCAGCATCCCGAGCAGGCGATGACGATCATCCTGAGTTCGAAAAAGGGCCGCGATCTGGCCGAAAAATTCATGGCCGTCCAGAGCACCCTCGCTAAAGATATGCGAGATGCAATGGCCGACAGCGATGAGGCGATCATCGATGCGCTGGATGATTTGAAGGATGAAGCGCAGGGCTAAAACGGCGCCATGGGCACTCGCCTCTTCGCGGGCTTGCCCGCGAAGTCGGAAACTCATTCAGCCTCGCAACCACTGAAGTGGCGCTGAATGAGCAGCGTGCCCCCTCACCCGCGCTTTGGCAGCTTCCAGTTCGGGCGAATGAAATGGCAGGTGTAGCCATTCGGAATACGTTCAAGGTAATCCTGATGCTCCGGCTCTGCTTCCCAGAACGGCCCCGCCGGTTCGATTTCGGTCACCACGCGGCCCGGCCACAGCTTTGAGGCGTCGACATCGGCAGCCGTGTCTTCAGCGACATCGCGCTGTTCTTCGCTGAGGTAGTAAATAGCCGAACGGTAGCTGCGACCGAGGTCGTTGCCCTGACGGTTGGGCGTGCTTGGGTCGTGAATCTGAAAGAAAAACTCGAGGATCTGTCGATAGCTGATCACCGCCGGATCGAAGGTGATTTCGATGGCCTCGGCGTGGTCGCCATGGTTGCGATAAGTAGCGTTCGGCACATCGCCGCCGGTGTAACCGACGCGAGTCTGCAACACGCCGGGATAGCGCCGCAGCAGATCCTGCATGCCCCAGAAGCAGCCGCCGGCGAGGATGGCGGTTTCGGTTTGAGTGGTCATGGGTTGTGGCTCCTCTCGGAAGTAGTACGCGAGTGTACTTTTACAGATCAGCGATGAGTACCATAAGCACAGATTTCAGACCAAGGAAACGCTATGCCGCTGCTCACATGGGACCCTTTTGACCTTATTGCTGCACTAGGCGTGATTCCCGATCAGGATGAGTATGAGACCTACCATCAGTACTTGATCGAACAGGGTTCCATCAGCCTGAAGCTGACGATCTGGCAATACGATTCAGATGTAGAGATTCAGGTTTGGGAAAAATCGTTACCCAACCCCATTATCAAATACACAATGCAGGGCTGCCCCGGTATCCGTGTCATTGACGATCAACGCGGGAAATTTGTTGAATTCGCCGCGTCGAACACCTTCTCCGGGCGATATGACGGTTACTCCGTGATTCCCTTTGGCCTGAGGTTGTGGGTGGATCCACAGATTTTTCTGGAGCCGTTCAGCTATCCCTCTGCTTAGCGACGGATGCATTCCAGTGCGACGTGAAAACATGGAACCTTCCGTCTGTATCGAGGCTAGCGATAATCCCGAAAATCGTCCGGGCATCAGTGCCCGGCAACCGCAGCCGCTCCAGCTACACGCGGCCCCGATCTGAACCCATGCACCCGCGCGCCGAAGGCAATGGCAAACCCTACGCTCACCAGCACCACCATGGCCCAGGGAAATGAGGCGACGCCCCAGCGGTCGAGCAACACCCCGCCGACCACCCCGCTGCCAGCAATCGCGCTGTTCCAAGCCACCACATTCAACGACAGCGCGACATCGGCGCCGTCACCGGCAGCATCCGCCAGTGCCGTCTGCAACAAAGTCGCCGCGCCGCCAAAACTCAATCCCCACACCAACACGCCGAGGTAAATCACCTGCGGTACACGCCCCCAAAAGCCAAACACCACGCAAACCAATGCAAACGTCGCCAGACTCACCAGCACTGTCTTGCGCAACAGCGGCTCAACCAGTTTCGCGGTCAGCCAGATCCCCGCCAACGCTGCGAGACCAAACACCAACAACACCAGATCTACACGATCCGCCAGCCCCGCCGGCGCCACAAACGGTGCGATGTAGGTGTAGAGAATGTTGTGCGCCAGCATCCAGCTGATCACCACCGCCAGCACCGGCCGCACACCCGGCGTGGTCAACACGCGGCGCAACGACAGACGCTGATGCGCAGGCTGCGGCGGATAATCCGGCACCTTCACCAACACCCAAACGATCAGTATCAACGTCAGGGCCGACATCAGGCCAAACGTCGTGCGCCATCCGACGAGGCCACCGAGCCATGTGCCGAGCGGCACGCCTAGTGACAGGGCAATCGGCGTACCGACCATGGCCAGTGCCAACGCTTTGCCCTGCTGATCAGGCTCAACCATGCGCCGCGCATAACCGGCCAACAAACTCCACGCCAACCCTGCCGCCACCCCCGCAAAGAAACGCGCCACCAGCGTCACACCATAGTGCGACGACAGCGCCGTGATCGAGTTGAACAGCAGAAAACCGACAATGGTCAGCAGCAACACATTGCGTCGACGCCAGCCACGAGTGGCAATGGTCATCGGAATCACCGCCAGCACCGAGCCCAGCGCATACGCGGTGACCATCTGCCCGGCCATCGAAGGTGAAATCGCCAAGCCTTCGCTGATCAGCGGCAACAGCCCGGCGGGCAGGGTTTCGGTGACGATGCAGATAAAACCGGTCATGGCCAGCGCCAGCAGCGCGCCGATGGGCAGGCGTTTCGGCGCCGCCGATAGAGTCAATGAAGGTGTCACGGGAAACTCCTTGAGTTTGGAAATTCAGACTTGCGTACCGATCGATATAAAATACTGGCGGCAGCCGAGGCACGTTGTCAACGACTTATGTATCGACTAGTATCCAAATCACTTTCCGAGGAGTTTCAGCTATGGCCAGAACCGGCCGCCCCCGCGCATTCGATCGCGACGACGCCGTCGACCAGGCCATGCAATTGTTCTGGCAACACGGCTACGACTCGACATCCCTTTCACTGTTGAAGGCTGAACTGGGCGGCGGCATTTCCGCACCGAGTTTCTACGCCGCGTTCGGCTCCAAAGAAGCCCTGTTCGACGAATGCGTGCAGCGTTACCTGGCGACCTTCGCCCAAGTCACCGAATGCCTGTGGGACCAAACCCTGCCGCCACGCCAAGCCATCGAAACCGCCCTGCGCCAATCGGCACGCATGCAATGCGACGACGGCCACCCGAAAGGCTGCATGGTCACCCTCGGCGTCATGAGCGCGCCGAGCCCGGAAAACGCCCACGTCGCTCAAGCCCTCACCCACTCCCGCGCCCGAACCCGCGCGGGGATTGTGGCGTGCGTCGAGCGTGGTGTGAGTGAAGGGCTGTTAGCGGACGACACGAACGCAGCCGCGATGGCGACGGTGTTCGATAGTTTCCTGCAGGGGATTTCCATCCTTGCTCGGGATGACACGCCGATCGAGAGCATTGATGCGGCGATTACGCAGGTGATGCGGACTTGGGATGTAGCGGCGGTGAGCGAGGCATCGGTGGAATTGCAGTGATTGCGGGCTCGCGTAGCTAAAAACCAGTCGGCTACGCGACCACTTCAACATAACTCGACTCCCCGCCCCCCTCGGCCCCCGACAACCACCCCCACACAAACCGCAACGTCGTCCGCCCCGCCTCATCAACCCCCACCACGCCCCGCGACCAACCCGCGCGAATCTCGCCATCCGTGGTGATGCACTGATAAAGCAGCTCGATACTATCCGGCCCGGTCACCCGCCCAACCTGGTTGCCCATGCGAATATGCCCACCCGCATAAGTCCCCCAAACCGCCGCGCCTTCGACGAAGTAGTGAAACACCGTGCGCGCATCGGACAAGCCCTGAGCGTTATTCGCCACGGAAAACCGGCGGTTGTGCAAACGCTCGGTGACTTGCGAAAAAGCAGATTCCATAAACCACACATCCTTAGTCGAGAAGATCCATTCCAGCCTGCGGGCATCCTAATCCATTACCTCCGCGCAGCAAGGCGCTACAGGCGTTTTCTGCCAACCCAACCGCACCGCCACGTTTGACGGTCTTACCCGCCCCACCTAGTCTGCCCAAAACACCCTGACAGCCAAAACCGAGTTCACGAGAGGCAAGATGAGCAACTTCCCGATCGTCGCCACCGTCCTCTCGATGATCCTCGGACTCTCCGTCACCCGCCTGCTGCTCGGTGCATTAACGGTGTTCCGCATCCGCCGCGTCGCCAAGCCAGATTGGGTAGCGCTGGTCTGGGCGGTGATGCTGTTTACCATGCAGCTGCAATTCTGGTGGGCCGTCAACGCACTGTCGGCGGTGAAACAGACCTTCTCGTTTCTCGAATTTCTACTGTTGGTGATGCTGACACTGTCGCTGTTCGTCACGGCGGCGTTGCTGCTGCCGAGCCGTAGTGAGGATGAGCAGCACGGGTTGCGCGTGTATTTCGAACAGGATGGGCGCTATGCATTGCTGTCGCTGTCCACATATCTGTGCTTGGGGCTGATCGTCAATGTCACGTTGTTTGAGGCTTCGCCGGTGGCGCTTTGGGGTTTGCTGGATGTGATCATGATTGCGTTGCCGATTGGCGCGTTTGTGGCTCGGTCGCGTACAGCGTATGCGGGGGTTACGCTGATTTATGTGCCGATCAATATCATCGACACGCTGATTTCGCTGGCGAATTAAGTCCCCCCTGTAGCGAGAGGACTTGCCTCCGATGGATCGCGAAACGGCCCCCGCTCATCCACTCTCCGAAGACATCGCAAAAACAACTCAAACTGCCCTGTTGAAGCAATTCCTGGACTTTGTTTAAAGACACCCCAAGTTACGTCATCCCAACCTACAACGCCTTGCGCCGTTGCCTACGACTACGCCAGAATCCGCCGGCTTGTGCGCCTTGGATGCGGGTTCTATTGTGGGTCGGTCACTGAATAGCAGTGATCGGGTTTGGTAGCCCGTGTATACAAGGTGCGCAATTTCACTATTGGCGAAGGTCTTCGCCTCGGCTTTATGGTGGTCATGCGCAGGGCGCTTTCGAGCGCGCCGGTTTTCCTTGTGTCCCGGTCTACCAACCTGTGCATGGCCGCCACCCATCGTTTGGTAGCGAGTGGGTGATGGCTCCTTTTAAGCGACACAAGGGAGTTACATCATGTTCAAGATCACACCGAATCCGCCAGAAACCGATCCGATTGCGGGCGACGAATCCCCAGACGCAAAGAAATTCAACGAAGCCGTCGACCGTGCCCTCTCCCACTACCTCGGGCCTGCCCCGGAAATCATGCTCACCCCGTACCAAACCAACACAATGTTTATCGCCAACCCGAACACCAAGACTGAGGAATTGCTGGTGAATGCCAGTGAATCACTCGGCTCGGCCTCGGTGATGCTGGGCGATGTGATCGGTCTGGTTCACGGACCGGCACGCAAGACACTGCAAGGCATTGCGCAGGTGGTAATGCTTGGGGAGTTGGCGGTGAATCGGGCGTTGGATAAGGTGGTGCCGGTGGAATAAACGGCGCTCTAACCATGGCGGCGGCTAGCTGCCGCCATGGCGAAATGAACCTGAAAAAACAGGAGCAAAACGGCAGGTTTCGGCCAATAGCTGCCTGTCAAAATGGGCAGCTATTGGGCGGTTGGGACATTGAAATTTGGCAGCGAAAGTCGGACGATAGTTCTTAACTACCTTTCCACCAGATCCAGAAAAGACCAGAGTCTCATCTGGAATGCCTATAGCGCCATCGCCGTCCCAGTCTTCTATAACCACCCTGCTAACCTCTATTATTAGCACGTCCCTTCCTAGCAGCCTTATTGGCTTTTTTTCTTTTCTCCTGTTTTATTTTATCAGCAGGCTTAACTTTTCCAGCCTTCGCATTTGACAGCCCTGACTTCAAAAACTTTGAAACCTGGTTGGAGCTTAGGTCTTTCCGGCGGTAATCTGTAACCTTCGCACATGCTTTAGCTGATAAACATTCAATTTTAGGTGCAAGCTCGTAGTTGTGTCGGGCCAACTCCAGCTGCGGAGGGAGCTTAAGGTAGGCAATAAACTCGTCTGGTGTAGGCTTGCGTCCTTTCCAAAGCCTATGCAGTGCAGTGCGCGCTTGCGGACCTTTTCCATCTAGCTGCCCTTTGGTTACCTTAATAGACGATGAGCTAAAGAACCTTGACAGTATCGAATCGTCCACTACGTAAACGCCATCAAGATAGCCATATGCAAATGGCATAGCATTTACCAAGCAAAAAATCGGTTCTTTTCCAACCGCCTCAGGGAAATCTTTTGTTAAAATATCTGGATAGTCAATTAGCCCCTGCTTTAATCGCTCCACCTGCGCCAGATGAGCATCCAGTTCGTGATTGAAACGGTAGGTTGCGATAGGATTCCCCAAAGGTAAGCCTCTATTTTTACACTCAAGGAAGAAGACGTAATTCCCCCATGTGAAAGCCACGTCGTAATCAAATTCGTGCTCACCCTTAGACCCTCGCCATACTTTCAAATTTCGAGCTTTAAAACCATAGCGACGCAGCATTGAGATCGTAGCGGCCTCAAAGAGCTTTCCTTTATCTTCAAATGTAGTTCCGTAGTTAGCTAAATTTGACATCAGAATTTTTGTTAGATCCGCCCCGACCAAAGAAGACCCGAAAAGAATATAACATCCATCCCTGGTCTTCACTAAAGGCTGATCATACAAATCACGACTCGAACGATAAAATGTCGCACGACTAATAAATGCATCAGCTGCCAGACTTGACAGCCCGCACCGCATTAGCTCCGCATGTATGCGATCAAAGCTGACCCGAGGAAAGTATGTGTGCTGCTCCTTTTCTAAGACATCAACATAGCACTTAAGTACTGCGTAGCCTCGAAGAAGCTCAGTAACAGTCAATTCACCCGAAACCAGTTTAAATGTATTCAGCTTTGTGAGATGGGCGTACATCAAAGATGCATGCATCTCATAAACCGATATATACTTCTTGGGCGGTAAGGCAACAAACTCACCAGCAGGCCCCACCTTACTTAAGGCATTTGTTTCTCTAATTAATTTTTGAAAATTTTGCGTTAAAATCTCATCTAGCCGCTCATTGGCCAGGATATCTAAAGTCTCTGCCCTTTTTTCCGGTACAAAATCAAATGCTACACAAACGTCGTCGGGTATTTGAGGGCCACCTTCTTCTAAGACCTTGGCCTTCCAAGACGAGATCCCGTCAGGAGCTAGCGTCAGCGTCCCATTAAGAAACCTAACCCGCTCATCAAGATTTTTCCATAAGCGCCACAAATTAGCATTACGGAGGTTTGCAACTATTGCGTCTACAGATTCAGTGGCAACCTCCACCAAATCAGGGAGCACTATCCGGTTGTCTTCGTCAAACCACCCCTGACGGTATGCCTCCAACATAACTATGTCGCCCGCCGCAGCTGTAAGCCCATTTGCAACCGCGTCAGGATCGTATTTTTCCTGATTTTTTCCAGTCAGGTTCCTGCCATGCCCCATGACAACATTACTGGATCTGTTATTGCGATCTAAATCATCAAGCATCAGGCGAACAGATTTATCTAAAGCAACGAATGCAGCAGAAACTCGCTGCTCTGGAGTAAGAGCAGCCGTAGCCAGAGTAGGCACAACCGAGTGAATTTCGATATACCCTTGGTCAATTATTAAAAATTCAGTGCGCATTTCTGATATTGCATCTGCCGCCTCTGAAACTCCGACAGCCGAGTAATAATCGCTCATCTGCTCCAGGAAGCGATCTCGCTTAATACCGTTATCACCGGGCCTACGGCGTACAAATGAATCTGAGTGCCAAACCAACTGCAAGATACTCAAGCAACTTTCGGTATCGGCTGGCAAATTATCCAGCTGTTGCTTACATTTTTTCCAGTCCAGTTTTCTGAGCGAATCCCTAATCCCTTCAAACTTATCTGCCATGATTTTCCTTAACACTCAAATTCATAATAAACTGAAAAAACCAGACTCTATCACATCACCCAAGCCATCGCCTCAGGAGCAACTTGCCAAGACTAAGATTTTATCCGATCACATTTCAGAACCACGCTTTTTGACACATCATTAGATAGTATCCACGCAGGCTCCCACTCAACCATTCCCTGCAACAAGATACCCATGCCACAAGCGAAAGTAACTCACCTCCATTGAAATTTTGAATGGCTGACTCGCATCACTGATGCCCGCGATGATGCTCTCGTCGCATCCGCTCACGGCATTCGCTAGTCAACAAGGCCATAACGAACTGACCGTCTAAATGACCTCGGGTACAGACGCAATTGGCCGACCTCGACTGTCCGCGCTATGTCCATACGATAACTCTGGCCCTACCGACCTCTACTGATGAATGAATCGCTCCCGGGTTCGCAGACGCGCTCAATCCTCAAAATCATGCCTTAGTAAACGTCCGCTGCTGGCCGGAGCTGCCGCTATCAAACGTCGGCTTCTGGCCGAAAGCGGCCGCAGGCTGGCTCCGATGATGGATTGGACTGATTCTCCACCAAGCGCCAGAAGATAAATACCCATAGCGGCCACGAAAAACTTCCGTACCAATTTCGTACCAGCAGTATTTGCACACCATTGAATTCCGCTTCCTCCCTCATCACCCGTAGCAAATTTTAAGCAGCCGTTTTCGGCTCCAATCATGAGCACTGTCGCTGCTGTCCAGTGCCCTGTTGCATTTGGAACAGCTTTCGTCAATCCATCCGTTCCGTGAAACGTTTAAGCTGCTACGCTTTCCTTTTTCACAGTAGCATCGCTATGCTGGACACAGACTTGCTCCCTTCCCTACTGTACAAAATCAATGAAAACCAGCTCGCCTTGGAAGCTGCCATTTTGGAACTTTCAAATTGGCTTGAGCAGCGTGGCTATACCGAGGTGGCCGACAATGTCCGCGAGGCTTTGGCGGCAACCCACCGCAATGAGGAATTCATCAAGTTGACGCTTGCGGTGTTGATGACGCCAGAGTAAACCGCGACGGTACGAACCATCTTATAAATCACAGCTACTTAACCAAGAGGCGTGTAACCATGGACGATATAATCCACCAAGTTTTTGCACTTGGCCGAATTCAACCACAGGGAGTTCAGTTCTTAGGCACGTGCTTCACAGTAGCTACGGATGGTAGACTTGCAACTGCAAACCATGTACTTGGCAATAACGCTCAAAATCTCGTAATCGCACTTCCGAAAATCAATAGCTTTAATGACTATCAGGATACTACAAACAACCGATTTGAAGTGTTACCTGTAGATATTGTAGAAGTTGACCCCACTCGTGACATTGCAATACTAAAGATAAGGGATGCATCCACAAAAATCACACCAATCGGCTCTCTAGATGAAATCAAAACAGGAGAAAACCTTGAAATATATGGCTTCCCACACTGCCCAGATGGAAGGAACGTTTTAACCTTCCAAGTGACAACACTCGGCGCAAAAATACTATTAGAATCTAGCAGCATAAAATCAAAACATGCGGTTCTTAACGTTCAGGCGCGGCCAGGCCAATCGGGCTCAATGGTTCTATCGAGAGAAACTGGACGCATAAGCGGCATTCTGATTGGCGCATACGCCCCAGGTGGTGGTGCCATTCTAATTGGAAACGTTAATCCATCCGCCATACATCAGACAACACACGTCATTTCAGCCCATTACATAAGAGATATGCTATGAGCGAGCTAGTAGAGATTTCGTTTAGCCTTGATGAAACTCTTGCAACTCTCAAACCATACCAGAAAAACACAATAGAACTGTTGATAGAGAAGTATGGAGAAGAAGGTGCAGCACAACAATGGCTTGCCGCCAGTGGCGCCAGTGGCACTGAGAAGTTTGGTGGCGAACAGTTAGACTCTCGCCCCTTCTGGAATAGCCTCTCGTATGAATTCCAGCTATTCATCTGTGGAGATGAGAAATACAAAAGCGACCGAGATAAGCTAATGGAATACGGAAAGCCAACAGCCGCGCTTGCAGTAACTTTCATTAGCGGTCTTATTGCTGGCACATTAGGAATTGCTGCTGCAGCAATAACCCCAGTCATTTCGATTCTGTTAGCGATTGTTTCAAAGATGACTGCCAACGCTTGGTGCGCAACTAGAGTGGGCAAGGAGGTCTGAATCTCCCAGGCTGGATCTCACCCCGACTGTGTTGGAGTACTAGCGCAAAAAAGCCCTACAACCCCGCAAATAAAGGGCTGTAGGGCTTTTTTGACATATCGAGATTATTGTTAATTTTGCATTAAATGGCATTGGTTGGCGTCCGATTTACCCCATTTTTGCCCTATAGAATTTTAGGCAGCATCAATTCATCAAGCTCCCACTCGCTCGCCGATCAAAGCCTGCCGACCATCGAACACTACGCAGTGGTTGCGCTCAATCGCTCCAATAAATCACTAACCTTTCTCTCGGCGACGCCCTGATTGCGTGTCAGCTTCTCAATGCTCGGCTCGATAAGCCGAATATACTCGCGGCATTTCTTTTCATTGAACGCATCCACATTCATCTGAACATCTTCAGCCAGGGCCACTGCATCACGAATACATAGGTCCAAATGGTCGCGTTGACTGTTCAGGAATTCGAGCATTAATGCTGCCTCTGCCGAGCCAGCAAGGAAGCAAAGACCGACTCGTTGAATCAATGAGTTATTCTCGTGATTGAGCTTGTACCACGCGGATCGCGCAACTTCTGCTTTGAGCAGCACGTTTTGACGTAGAGCAAAAAGGTCATGGGCTTTCGTCCTATTCAACGCACGCACGGCAACCCACAAGCTCAGCAAGGCCACAAGCACGGCCACCAAATCAACCTGAGAAGCGCCTTCAAAACCCATCATGTTCACCTACCAATGGAATGTTCATAGGATAACGCGAGCGATCGCGAGCGCAGCATTTCCGTTGGAGGGGGCGAATGCGGCAGTCTGGAATGCGCTTGCTAGCCGAGGCATGGATAGGGATTCGAACCCCTTCTGGATCCTCAAGAGGCCGCTGTAGTCCACCAAAAACAGTGCTTTCGTTCTTCCCCGCAGGCGTCCAGCGGACCCAAGCGGCCTCCCATATGCCCTAATTTTGCTAAACGGGTACGACGGCTTTCGGCCAGAAGCGGACCTTTGATCTGTCAGAAACATTGCTGTCCTTCGGCCAACTGGAAAGGCGACGGTGATTTCATTTGGCTTTTGCAAGCTTCGGTAGAGCGCTCTTTTGCCGACTCGGCGGATTTACTTCCGCTTACCAGCATATTTGATATCGGAAAAGCTCATCTGACTCATGCACAAGGCTAGTTGGCGTGGGCGAATGAAAGGGACTTCTGTAGAGGTCATGCGACCAGTGCTGACTTGACCGGAGAACATTAAAGTTTCTGCCTCTTACTCCGATAATATGGAGCGATACCTCATCGCAAACACACGTTTTTATTCAGGATCATAGTGATAATGAAAAATCAGAAGCTGACGAGTAATACTGTTTCAGGGGGGTCGCAGTCAGTTGGTAGAGGTGAGAACCTTCGCGACCTTATGAAGCGCATTGCATTAGTTGGCGCTACCCTTTGCTTTTTACTTTTTATCATCCCGAGTCATTGGCGGTTTGTATATTTTTCTACAAGTATGTTTTTTCTAGCGGTTGGGGTCGGGGTTAGGGTGATGCAAATTTTCCACCCAGGAAAATATGAATTTATCGAATTCTGGGGAGGGGTAGTAACCTGGTACGAAAATCTTGAGCGTCGCCATCAACTTTACCTTAATGTCATCCTATGCATCCCTGTTCTTGGTTATTTTTACTTGCTGGACGCGAATAATTTATTCGCACCGGTCGCTATGTTGTTTTTTATTTATTGCCTAGGCGTTGCTGCGTATGATGTTTATCGCATCTACGCAATCCTTTATGAAACCTCGGTGGGCAAGGGGCTTATTGCCATCGCATTTGCTATTGGCTCTAATCTCGCATTCAGCATCGCGGGAAACATTATCGGCGGGATGACTCATGTACCACCTATAACTTTTCCGCATACTTTGTCTTTTTTGGCAATCTTTGCGATCCCATTTCTTTTTATTGCTGCGGGAGCAATTTTTATCCCAGTCTCTATTGTAATGGCTCCCCTTCTCATTTATGCATCGAGCTTCGCGAAAAAAGCACCACGACTTACAAAGTGGTTTTTAGGGGTTGAGCTTAATGATAAAGGAAGTCGCTACATTGTTGCGACGGTGATTTTTCAGATAGTTTTTTATTCGGCCGTTGGAGCGTTCACACCAGCAACATTCCTCCTTCTGCTAAATCGATACAACCAACAAATAGAATTGGCAATTGGAAATTCGATATACGAATTCGACATGTATCCCGGCACCGAATGCAAGACGGCTTTTAGCTATCGCCAAGCATCGCTAGGCGACGAGAACTATGTTCTGGCAAGCAAACAATCAACGGGAATAACGTTTGAACCGCCCAAAAAATGCGCTCTCTGACAGGCCCTTGCTAGCGTGGTATTTCAGAATGAATGCGAAAAAGAAGCCCCTGGCGGTGACGTGGGGGCCTCACGCACAAACGTCCTGACCGGGTTAGCTCAATGCTAGCCTTGCTGTCCGTACAATCCTCTTCGGCATCGCGGTGATGCATCACTGCGGCGTCTTTTCATAGTACCTTGAGGAAGCTTCAATCGCGTTTCCCCGGTCGCACAGAATCTTCAAAACGGTGTGCTTCTCATCATGAACAACATTGTGTGAAGGGCTGCTTTGGGGCGAAAGAGTCTTCGGAACTGACCGCTTTTGGCCGGCAGCGGTCGCTTGCAAATGTCCTCTTCTGGCCGAAAGCTGATCCAGCACCAGTTGCTCACCACCCAGTCCAAAAAACGGCTGCTTCCCTGATTACGCAGCCTCCTCACCCCTTCTTCTTAAACAATTTATTCAAGTAATACCTCAAACTCCACCGATCCTTCGGCCTCGGTTTGTAATGGGTTTTGTTTCTTTGCGAAGGATCAACCCCCACCCCACTCGCCGTGTAGTAATAAAGCGCAATCGACCGCCGAGTGATGTGCTCCGGCGTAGTCAACGGCTCCGGATGCCCATGATTGCTGTCCTTATCCGTATTGAAAATCACACACCGGTTATAAATCGGCAGCACCTTCTTCAGGCACTTCTTCATCCCCACATCCCAAAGCTCCAGGTTGCCGCCGTACGCCTCCTGCCAGTCCTCGGTCAGGTAAATGATCACGTTCAGCCGTCGCTCAACGTTGAGCTTTTTGTTCAGCCGAAAATCCGAGTGCACGCCGAGGAAGCCGCCGGTTTTGGTTTCGTGCAGGCCGCCGCCGGCGAAATAAGGGTCAGGAATCAGCCCTTGAATGCCGGTAAGTTTTTCGAGGAATTCCAGCATCGGTGCGGAGTTGAAGGTGTTGAATACGTTCTTCAGGTACGGGCTGCAGGCGTTGGGGCTGATCTGGCGTTTGAGTTGGCCTTTGTAGCCGCGCTCATAGGTCTGTTCGTTGTTGGTCGGTTCGACCGGGAAGTGTTCGCGGATGCTGGCGATGACGTCTGCTTGCAGGAAGTTATCGATGACGATGTGCGGGAATGGCGTGGCTTGGGTGTATTCGTGGGTCAGCGATTCGCCGAAAGCGCTGGCGGCGGTTTGGTCGAAGTCGAGTTCGGGGGTCAGGGTCAGGGTGATGGGGAGTGTTTGCGTGTTGGCTTGCATTGCCGCTCCAATTAACTTGAATGCTTTCAGGTCTCGGTAAACAAGGCTGGGCGCTGGGCGCGGTGCCTTTGTTTTTTGCTGAGTACGAATGCGAGCAGGTTGCCATGTTGGCCTTTGCCTGCCGAGTGTCCTTTTTCCTAAACGTGGTGCGGCGCTGTAACGACATGTTTCTGACTGTCACAAACGCGTCATATTGCCTCTGTTAATCTCCTCGGCGCCCTGCCCTACACCCCAGTCCTAGAGCCCCCAACCGAAGGTGCCGCCAAGGTGTTTCCGACTCCCGTTCGCCAGCCAATCATCCTGCGCTCCGACAATCTCCGTTCCGATGACTTCGGCGCGCTGTTCTCCCGATTCTTCGGCAACCGATATTCCGACTCCCCGCCGCTGCCGTCGAACATCATTATCGGCGGCGTTTACGGGCGGCACGATGGCGTCAGTTTCCGGCGCATGCATTACCACGGCGATTTCAGTGTTTCGTTTCCCGATCCGCAGGATGAGATCACGTTTGTGATCCCCACGGCGGGCAAGATTGTTTTCAATCACGCGACCGAGTCCATCGGTGTGACGCATGTGGGTCTGGCGGTTGATAAGGCCGATATTCGTTCGATGCGCTTTGTTGATGATCATGCGCATCACGGCATGTCGATCAATCGCCATCAACTCACCGAGCGGTTGTCGGCGCTGTTGGATAAACCGATTCTGCAGAAGATTGTTTTTGAGCCGAGCGTGGATCTGAATTCGGCGGCGTTTCGGGGGATCAAGGCGTTGATTGATCTGGCCACGGGGACGGAGTTTGATTTGTTGATCAACAGCGGGACGTTGATGCCGTCGCGGTTGCGCGAGATGTTGATTGATGCGGTGCTGGAGGCTTGGCCGCATAACTTTTCCGAGGCGTTGCGGCGGCCGACGGCGATGGTTGCGCCTCGGCATGTGAAGTTGGCGGTGGAGTTTATTCAGGCGCATCCGGAGCAGTTGGTGAGTGGTGTGGATCTGGCGCGGTTGAGCCATGTGAGTCAGCGCGCATTGCAGGAGGGCTTTCGGCGGTTTGTCGGGATGTCGATTGTGGCGTATCAGCGGCAGGTGCGGCTGGAGCGGGCTTATGAGGTTTTGAAACGGCGGGGTTCGGGCTCGGTGACTGAGGTGGCGTTGCGATTTGGGTTTAGTAATGTGGGGCGGTTTTGTCGGTATTTTCAGGGGGCTTACGGAGTGAGTCCGGCGGAGTTTCGGGCTCGGGGGTGATTGGGTAACAGGTTTGCAAGGTAACTTGTGGTGAAAAGATTTAGCTAAACGTCGCACCGCTCCGATGGGTCGCTAAGCGTGGGGATGGCACACGCCGGCGCGGTTGATCGAGGAGTGGGCGCGGGGGCGTTTGACCGAGTTGGCCAGTTGATTTTGCGGTAACTGCTTTCCCCTCACCCTAGCCCTCTCCCCAAGGAGAGGGAACCGAGCCGGGGATATTGAAGATCTACACCGACCTGAGAGTCTTGCTTTGAATCCATAATCGCCTCGATCTTTCAGGTCGATGCATGACGCAAGACGCCTCGGTCAGCCCCCTCTCCCACAACTTCATATACAAGCGCAAGGGACACTCGCAGGTTTTGTGGTGGGGCCGCCCCTCATCGGAACGCCGCCGCCCATCCCTCTCCCGAGGGAGAGGGAGCCGATTGGCGGGCTTTTCAAAATTTGAGCTCGACTCGGTATGCCACGTCGGTGTAACTCTTCCAATCCACGCCGTCAGTCCCCTCTCCCTTCGGGAGAGGGTTAGGGTGAGGGGCTTTTGATTGGCTGCTTTGGATGGAATCAAATTTGTGGGAGCGAGCTTGCTCGCGAAGGCGCTGGGTCAGTCGATGTTGGTGTTGACTGGACTGGCGCTTTCGCGAGCAGGCTCGCTCCCACATTGGGTTTTGGGGTGTTTGTTGGATTGAGGGTCATCCTTGATCCCGTGTGTCTTTTAGAAGGCGTAGCTGGCCTTGAGACCGCCGTTGAAGCCGTGGCTGTCGCCGCCGCCATTGGCGCCGATTTCTGAGCCAAGACTCAGGGCGCCGAGGCTGGCCATCACATTCACACCGCCGCTGAATTGGTCGCGATTATCAAACGCGGCGCGTTGTTCGATGTCGAGGCCGAGCAGGTGGCTTTGGCTGTCGACCTGGTTGTCGCCCAGTGTGCGTTCGTAACCGACTTGTACGCCGGGCACCAGTTGCCATGCGCCCATCGCCACCGGGGCGAAACCTACGTTGAGGTTGGCGACGGCACTGCGGCGGGTGGCGCTGTTGTCGTCGACATCGAGTGCCAGTTCGCTGCCCTTCTCTTTGAAGCCGTTGAGGTCTAGGTGGCTGATGCGCAAACCCAGGCTTGGTTCGAAGGTCATGCCGTTGACCGGTGCGCGGTAACCGAGGGCCAACGTGGCGCCGGTGAGGTTGCCGTGGCTGTTGCCTTTCGCGGTGCCGAGGCCGCCGCCGAGGTCGCGTTTGCTGTCGTAGTCGATGTAGCCGGCGCTGGCGTTGGCGTCGAGGAACAGGCCTTGTTCGAGGCTGGTGAAACCGTAGCGGGCGCCGATGTTGAGGAAGGTGAAGTCGGTATCGGCTTCACCACCCGCGCCTCCGACGCTGCCTTTGCTGTAGCCGAAACCGCCGCGTGCGCTGAGTTGTTCGCTGAAGCGCTGGGTGATGCCGACCATCAATCCTTGGCTGTGTTCGTTGCTGCTGTCGGCGTGGGCCGAGCCGTCGGTGCCGAGGTAGCCGGCGAGCGCGGTGGTCCAGAGGCGGTATTGGCCGACCTTGAGGTCAGTGCCGCTGGCGAACGGCGCGGCGGCTTGTTCGATCATTGCGTTTTGGCGCAGCAGGTAGCTGGCGGCGTCGGCGTGTACCTGGCCGCCGACCTGCGATTCGACACCGCCGAGGGTGCCGGCGTCGATCGCCGATTGCAGGTAATAGTTGTAGGCGCTGTAGGTGCCGGACAGGCTGGTGTTCTGCAATTGGCGAAGCAATTCGGCGCCAGCAGCAGCGTTGCCAATCAGCCCGGCCTGACCCGGAAGGCTGTTGTATTCGACGAGTTTGCCGCGCAGGACGTAAATGGTTTCTTGCGACAGGCCGAGGCCTTGTTTGAGGTAATTGTCCATGCTGCCGTATTCGGCGGTGACTTCGTCGAGGCCGGCCTGAAGGTAGCTGGCCTGCACACCGAGCAGCGGCTCGTAGATGGCAGCCATGCTCGGCGGCAGCGCTTTGAGCGTGGCAGCGACGCGGGCGGCGGTGTAGTCGTTGGTCGCGAGGTAGTTGGCCATGATGGTCGCATCGTCGACACCGGCGATGCTCTGCAACACAGCGGCGGTCCAGCCGGTGCGGTCCTTGCCGGCGGTGCAGTGGAACAGTTGGGCGCCGTCGGTGCTGGCCAGTTCGTTGAACAGTTGGTTGAACTGGCCGCGCATGCCAGCGTCGCTGACGAAGGCGCGGTTGGTCTGCTCCATCATGGCGATGGCGTCGGCGGCGCTTTTGAAGGAGATGTTGGTGATGTTCGCGCCGGAGGTGGTGCTGCCAATGATGTCGATGTTCTGGTAGGTCGCGCCGCTCAGCATTGTGTCGGGGGTCGCGGCGATTTCGCTGGGAGTGCGCAAGTCGAAAACGGCTTTGATGCCGAGACCGTTGAGAATCGCCAGGTCGGAGGCCGTAGGAGTTACCGCGTTGGCGCGGTAGAACACGCCAGCGCGCATGGTGCCGTCGTGGGCGGTGGAATACGCGGTGGTGGTGCCGGCGACATCACGGAAATTGTCCATGCCTTGCAGGCGCGGCGTGTCGAGTAGTACGGGTTCGGCAGCATGGGCGGCGGCGATGGACAGGCTCAGTACGGACAGCGAACACAGAAGACGTTGAAACACAGTGCAGCCTCATTGTTTAAGCGTTGGGCTGGTCACTATGGGTAGGCAAGTGATACTGAATATGACAGTTTCGGTTTGAATGGAAATGGCTGCGCGATCGGGCCGCGGGGTGCGTGATTGGTCCATCCATTGGAGGGCTGGGCCTCGTGAAGTCATCCAAATGGATAATGAGATTCGAGCAGTAACCGACGTTGCCGGAGACATTGGTTTTCACACAAAACCTGTGGGAGCGAGCCTGCTCGCGAATGCGGTGGGTCCGCTGTGGTGATGTTGGCTGGGAGGCCCTCTTCGCGAGCAGGCTCGCTCCCACAGGAGATGGCTGTGTGACTGTCAGCTTGGTTGATCTACAGCAATAGTTGCCCCACACAGCGGCGTTATTCTGCAGTGGCTGAAAACAGCCGTGCTGTGCGCACGTCACAGGCCTTGTGGCCAAGGTGGCGCCATGAACAAAAAACGCATTGTCTGGGGGAGCGTGCTCCTGGGCCTTCCGTGTGTCTTGCTTCCGCTCCTTTTGATGGGTTACGTCGCCTGGATGTTGAATCTGGCCGCGGCTCAACAACGCCTGGAAACCCTCGCTTCCGTCGCCTCCAGTCGCGCCCACGGGACTTTCACCGAAGCGGCCGGCGCGCTGAAATCCATCGCTGGCTCGCGTCTCGCACCGTGCACGCCGGAAAGCATCGACGAGATGCGTCTGCTGACCATCAACACCCTCTCGGTGAAGTCGATCGGTTACGTCGAAGAAGAGATTTACGCCTGCGGTTCCTGGGGACCGGTCGGGCAGCACGCGACGCCATGGCGCGAGGACTTCACCACATCGGACGGCGTGCGCGTGTCGCTCGGCGTGCAGTCGCGCATCGTTGCGGCGAAACCGATGATGGCGCTGCAATATGCGGCGTTCAACGTGCTGGTCGATCCCGAGCAGTTTCTGCATGTGATGCTTGATGAGGATTTGCACTTGGCGGTCGGCACCGCGTCCGGGCAATTGATCAGCACCTCGCGCCCGGGTGCGGAACACTTCCTGGCTCGCGTGCATTCCGGCCCGCATTCGGGCCTTGCCGACGGCTATCTCTACACCCTCGTGCACAGCGGCGACTGGGTCGCCATAGCCGCGCTGTCGCGCCATGAGCTGATGCAAGGCTTGATCCGCCGGGAATTACTGCTGTTGCCCATCGGTGGTTTGCTCGCGGGGGTGCTGGTGTTGCTGATCGTGCGCCGCACCCGGCAACGTCTGTCACCGCTGGCGGAACTGCAACTGGCGGTGCGCAATCGCGAGTTCGTTGTTCACTATCAACCGATCATCCGCCTCAGCGACGGTGCCTGCGTCGGCGCAGAGGCTCTGGTGCGCTGGCAGCATCCGGATGGCTCGCGGGTATGCCCCGATGCATTTATTCCGCTGGCCGAGCACAGCGGTTTGATTCTGCCGATCACCGATCAGGTCATCGACAATGTGATGCGTGACCTCGGCCCATTGCTGGTCAAGGAACGCAGCCTGCACGTGGCAATCAACCTGGCGGCGAAAGACGTCAGCAGCGGCCGCTTTCTGCCGAAGCTGGAGGCCGCGCTGAACCGGGCCAATGTGCAGCAGCATCAGATTTGGCTGGAGGCGACAGAGCGCGGTTTTGTAGAGATCGACGCCGCGCGGGCCACGGTCAACCATGCCCGCGAGCTGGGTTATCTAGCGGCTATCGATGATTTCGGCACCGGTTTTTCCAGTCTTCAGCATTTGCAGCAATTGCCGCTGGATGTGCTGAAGATCGACAAGTCGTTCGTCGATAATATCGATCAGGATGCCGCGACCGGCACAGTGACCGGCCACATCATCGAAATGGCCAAGAGCCTGCGCCTGCAAATAGTCGCCGAAGGCATCGAGACCGAAGCCCAGCGCGATTACCTGCGCGATCACGGTGTGCAGTTTGGTCAGGGCTGGCTGTTTGGCAAAGCGATGCCGGCGGAGGAGTTTTTGCGTTTCTATAGAGAGTGCGCGCACGTAGAGCACGGTGCGCTGGAAGCAGCGATACCGGTCTAAGCGCGAAGAACCTTGCGCATGAGCCAACGTCTGCTTCGCGCTTCAGTTGGTTTTGCCGACAACCGTTATTTGCGTAATCCCTACCCGCTCTGCATGTTCAAGAATCTGCTCGGGCGTTGAATCCGCTGTGGGCATGATCAGGCCGTTTTCCGCGTCGCCCAAGTGCAGTTCCAGCAGATGCATCGCGGCCTCGTGCTCAGCCAACTGCTGTTCCTTGAGTTCAAGCAGAAAAGTCCGCGGCTCGTCGTTGAATCGATATTCGATGTGATAGGTGTACATGATGTCATCCGCGTCAGTAGGAAAAGGCAACTGATCATCCTGACGCAGTGGTCAGTTTTTAGTTCAAATTGAATAGCCCCTCCGGCCATTCTGAAATTCATGGCAAACTTTTCGCGCGCCGGGGCGTCCTTTTCTTAAACCCCTTACCGGCTGATTTCAGCCAAGGACTGGCGATGACCTTCTTCATTTTTCTTCTGGCCTGCGCAGCAGCGGCAACCACCGGCGTGATGTTCAAACCGGGGCCGTGGTACGAAGGGCTGAACAAACCCGGTTTTACCCCGCCCAATTGGGCGTTCCCCGTGGCCTGGACGATTATCTATCTGCTGCTGGCCTGGGCCGGTTACCGCTTGAGCCTGATCCCCGGCAGCCAGACCGTGCTGGCCCTATGGGCGGCGCAGATTGCGTTGAACACGCTGTGGACGCCGGTGTTCTTCGGTGCGCATCAGGTGCTGGCAGCGATGGTGATTCTCACCGTGTTGTGGCTGGTGGTCGCGGCGATGGTGTTGCTGGCGATACAACTGGACCTGATCACTGGCTTGATCCTGTTTCCGTATCTGGCGTGGCTGTGTGTGGCCGCCGCGTTGAATTTCTCCATCCTGATCAAGAACCGCTGATGACCAATGCCAATTGGGGTGCTGAAACACCGTGGCCGCAAGGCGAGCGTGAATTGGCGCAGGTGCGCGCCTTCAACCGGAAGCTTGCTTGGCTGCCGCGTTTCAAGGTCCGTAATCGCCTGACGCCGCGTTTGATTCAGGCGCTGTTGCGCGTCAGTCAGGTCGGCGGCGCGGGGAAGTTGCGCACGCATGGCCTGACGGCTGAGCAGAAGCTGATCGGTGACGTGCCAGTGCGGATCATCCGGCCCAAAGGCAAGACAAAAGGCGTGGTGCTGGACTTTCACGGTGGTGGCTGGGTGATCGGCAATGCGCAGATGGATGACAATTTCAACATCGCCATCGTCAACACCTGCCAAGTGACGGTGGTCTCGGTCGATTATCGATTAGCGGTCTCGACGCCGCTTGAAGGTCTGCTGGAGGACTGCCTCAACGCTACTCGCGGAGTATTGAGTGATGCCGAATTTGCCGGTCTGCCCGTCGTAGTGGTCGGTGAATCCGCGGGCGGTCATCTGGCCGCGGCGACGTTGCTGGCGCTGAAGCAGTGGCCGGAGTTGCTGCAACGCATCAGCGGCGCGCTGCTGTATTACGGCGTCTACGACCTGACCGGAACCCCAAGCGTACGCAGCGCGCCTGCCGATACACTGGTGCTGGACGGCCCCGGCATGGTCGAGGCACTGCGCTTGCTCACCCCGGAACTGACTGACGAACAGCGCCGCCAGCCACCGTTATCACCTATGTACGGCGATTTCAGCGGTTTCCCGCCCGCCCTGCTGTTTGCCGGTGAACTCGATCCGCTGCGCGACGACACCCTCGACATCGCCAAACGCTGGGCGCAATCGGCGCCGGTGGAAATGTACCTGCTGCCCTCCTCGCCCCACGGCTTTATCCACTTCCCCACGGCCATCGCTCAGGGCGTTCTGGCCTACAGTCGGCAATGGATTTCGGCGCGTGTCGAGGCCGTTGGTTCGCCACAAACGCCAGCAGCTGCAGCGTCTCGTTGAGTTCACCGACTTAGCTCAAGCGTCAGGGTTAAAGTAAGATCTGTCCGCAGCTCCTTGGCCGAGGAGACAGGCTCATGAATACGAAGGGACAACGTGAACCTACGAAATGAAATCGAGAGGGCTTTTCAAGGCAAAGCCTTCGCCAGACCGCTTTACTATTCCTACCCCGGAGGACTGCGCTTCGAGCTCTCCGAAACGGGCGGGATCATCGAGCAGTTCCTGACTGCCCTACGAAAATCGACAACGATCTGCAGCGATATCTTTGCTGATGCAGAAACGTTTGTGGTGTGTCTGCGCACTCACTCAGGCAGCCATGGATTTATGCATCGGGCCGCGATTCGCGCATTTCGATCTGCCGGCATTGATATTCCTCCTGAGCGCTCAATCTGGAGCGAGGAGATAGATGTCGAAGAATGGTATTGCGAAGAAGAGCCTGAGTACTGGATCAACATCGCGTTCGAAGCACCGATCACAAGCCTTCAAGCATTTCTCTGGTGTGCATTGGCTAAAGATTTTGGCGCTATTGAGCCCAATCCCCACTGTGATGTGTATCTGTTCAATCTGCCGAAACAGGTCATGGTCTTCCCCTACGACGACAGAGGCATGGATGTCGTCGGCCTTAATGCACCACTGCTTTCGCAACTCTACGAGCGGCACAATCAATACCTGCTGGACTATGACCGCTCGGCCATGGACGTCACGTTCGCAGGGGTGCGTTAGGCGCTATTTATGGCGCTCACATCAGCGAGAACTCAAAAAGGGTGTTTCTGGGCGTGAGCAATACTGGATGCGCGACATGGAAATAGATCGTCTGCTGAAGAAGCGGCAACTCAATGTGCAGGAACAGAATGCGGTGACTGCCCATCGCCTGACGGAAACCGCTCGATTCTGGCGTGATGCCTGTATTCCCGAGGCCTTGGCACGTTTCGGCGAGCGCCAAGGTATTGATTGGTCAGGAACGGTCGTAATCGATCTTGAAGTCGACTTCCCTGGAATGCCACGCCTGTATGGCTTGATCCTCGATCAAGCGGAACGGTTCATAGCGTTTCAAATTGACACCGACAGTGATCATCAACACGTTGAGTTCGTAAGCCAATGGGAGGATGTCTCGGCGCATCAGAACTATACGGCTTCCGAGCGCGGCACTGGCCAAGGGTTTGCTGTGATTGCTTTGCAGGTCAGGCGTGAAGTGCTTGCACAAGGATAGGTGTCGGTTTTCAGGCATAGGTTTCCTCTCTCTGGAAGGCCGACAACCGCCGCGCTCAGGCGATGTAGAAAAAGTACAGCGCCAAACCCAGCAACTGCATGATCAGCAGGATCGCAAGCACGTGATTGCAACCCTTCCAGACATTGCTCACCGGTTTGTTTCTGGCGACTCGGTAGCGAAGATAACTGTCGAGTGAAAGCGACGCCGTGGGGATCAACACGAACAAAAACGTCAAAAAGAAATTAAACATTTCCTTTGCCCGTCGACTCCCAACATGAAACCGGATTTGTTCGCTGCATCGTGCACTGCTCAAGTCGTCTGAGCAGACAGCTTAGCTGATCGGCATGTACCCGGGATCCTTGGGGTTCTGCACCGCAGTGCTTCCGGGCAATAACACTTAGTGGGGACACGCCGGTGACGTGCGATCCCTCAAAGCCGCCATTAAGTGGCAAAATCCCCCGACCCTGATCATTTCGGAGACCACAATGCTTCGCGTGTTTGAACAACGGCTCGACCCATTTCCTCCCGACGAAGCACCACCTCCGCCCGTCGGCCTGATGCGGTTCCTGTGGGCCTGCACGCGCGGCGCTCGCGGTTATATCCTCGCATTGGCGCTGCTCAGTGCCGGCGTGTCGATCTACGAAGCCTGGCTGTTTTCCTTTCTCGGCCAAGTCGTCGATCTGCTTTCGACGTGGCAGGCCGGCGGCGGTGTCAACGCGCAAGAAAGTCGCGTGCTGTGGGGCATCGGTATCGTGCTGTTCATCAGCATTGGCCTGGTGGCGTTGCGCACCATGGTTCAGCACCAGATATTGGCGATCAATCTGCCGCTGCGGCTGCGCTGGGATTTCCATCGGCTGATGCTGCGGCAAAGCCTTTCGTTCTTCTCCGACGAGTTCTCCGGACGGGTCACGACCAAGGTCATGCAGACCGCCCTGGCCGTGCGCGAAGTCCTGTTCACCCTGATCGAAATCGCACCCGGCATCGGCGTTTACTTCATTGCGATCATCGCCCTGGCCGGCGGTTTTGCCTTGAAACTCATGCTGCCGTTCATTGCCTGGCTCGCGCTGTTCGGGCTGGCCATGTTGTATTTCGTGCCGCGCCTGGGGAAGGTTGGCCAGGAACAGGCCGATGCGCGATCGTCGATGACCGGGCGCATTGCCGACGCCTACACCAACATCACCACGGTGAAATTGTTCTCGCACTCCAAGCGAGAGGCGCATTTCGCCCGTGCGGCCATGGAGGATTTCAAGCTCACCGGTTTTCGCCAGATGCGTCTGGTCAGCCAGTTTGAAATCGTCAATCAGGCGTTGGTGGTCGGGTTGATTCTGGGCGCCGGCGGCTACGCGCTGTGGCTGTGGCACCTGGGCCAGGTCGGCACCGGTGCGGTGGCGGCGATCACCGCCATGGCGCTGCGCATCAATGGCATGTCGCACTGGATCATGTGGCAGATGACGTCGCTGTTCGAAAACATCGGCACCGTGCAGGACGGCATGGCCACCCTCACCCGTGGCCCCAAGGTGCAAGATGCGCCGAACGCCAGCGTGCTGGTGCCGGCGGGCGGCGCGGTGACATTCGACAAGGTCAATTTCAACTACAACGGCGAACGCCAGGTCCTCGACAACCTGAGCCTGAACATCCGTGCCGGCGAAAAAATCGGTCTGGTCGGCCGCTCCGGTGCAGGCAAATCGACGCTGATCAATCTGCTGCTGCGCTTCTATGACGTCGACAGCGGCAAGATTTGCATCGACGGCCAAAACATCGCGCACGTGACGCAAGACAGTCTGCGCAGCGCGATCGGCATGGTCACGCAAGACACGTCCCTGCTCCACCGCTCGATACGCGACAACATCGCCTACGGCCGCCCGGACGCCACCGACGAAGACATCCGCCGCGCCGCCGCCAATGCGCAGGCCGACGGCTTCATCAGCCAACTAAGCGACAAGCAAGGCCACAGCGGCTACGACACCCTGGTCGGCGAGCGCGGCATCAAGCTCTCCGGCGGCCAGCGCCAACGCATTGCCATCGCTCGCGTGATGCTGAAAAACGCGCCGATCCTGTTGCTCGACGAAGCCACCAGCGCGCTGGACTCTGAAGTCGAAGTGGCCATTCAGGAAAGCCTCGATGAAATGATGCAGGGCAAAACCGTGATCGCCATTGCCCATCGGCTGTCGACGATTGCGGCGATGGATCGACTGATTGTGATGGATGAGGGGCGCATTATCGAACAGGGAACACACACTGAATTGCTGCACAGAAACGGCATTTATGCGCGGCTCTGGCAGCATCAGAGCGGTGGGTTTCTGGGTGAGGAACAGGGTGTGGCGGCGGCGATGGATCAGGCTTGAGGGTATGGGGTGGGGAGCAGTTGTTTATAAGCGACTGCTTTCGGCCAAAAGCGGACATTCGTACCGCTAGTCAAAATACACTGTCGCGACGATCGCATTCAAATTTGGTGCAAGTGTTCATCGGTAAAAAGGGAGGATTGATGAGTCTTGATCTGTGCTTGGAAGCTGATAGTACGCTCACAATTTTGACATTGAGCAATGCCCTTAAGAATGCTGGTGCTCGAAAAGTCGAGATAACAGAAGATGGGCTATACGCTGAATTTAGCTCAGGACTTAAATTAAGTACCGATGACGCTTTCGGTGACCCCTCGATTTATGCTGAGAATACAATGGGTATCGACTTTCCTGTCGCTGTGCGTTGTACCATCAGAATTAAAGGGCCCGAACCAGAGGGAGAGTCCGCTATGGAAGATTTGGAAAAAGTCGCCCAATCAATATCTCAGTCGTGTTCAGCCTTCTTTCTAGTTAGCTTTCAGTTCGAACAAACCATGTACTGGCGGGATGCGACAGGGCTACATCGTCCTTGAGGTCGGTGCCTGCGCGTCGTGCTACAGATATTTTTGAATGGTGTATTTCAGACAAAAGTGCCTTTAATTGATGGGCCGCAATTGGCCGATTGCTGTCTTTGGGAAGGTCCGCAGTCGACCCATAGCTGTCATTAAATTGAGGTAACGAAGCGGGTTTCGAGGCCTACACTTACTGGCGGTAGCGCATTAATCAATACGACGGCATCGTCGCCCTGGTTAAGGTAGATCAACGAGTCACCGGTCTCGAACGTAACTCTGAATCCGGCCAGCCAAGGCTCTTGTCCGTTGAAAGAGTCAAGAATTCCCTCAACTGCGCAAATTTTTGTGTTCTCAAGGTGGGTTGCTGACAGATCCGCAAGCAGGTTTTCCCTCTTCCAGGAGCAGGTCACGTTTGGCTCTATCTCGAAGGGAGCCGGCGTATCAGAAGGAAACAAGTCCGCACCTACTCTCTCGCCATCACTCAAGAGATACATGGATAGAACTTCTCCTTCGACAAAACGCCACTCTAGAGAACCTATGTCTCCCAGATCTTTCTCGTCGTTGAAATAGTACTGGTCGTGCAGCAGCACGCTAAGCCGTTTTCCCAAAAGCGAACGTGCGTTTTGCAGGTCTAGGACAGCTCTTGTAGGGGATGGGGAGTGTCGGCTAGACATCGGCATCTCATATAGGTGGGAAGAGAGGCAGATACTACACAAACGCCATTACGTCCGCTTCTGGCCGTTAGCTGCCGCTCATGACCGTCAACTTCCGGCCAGAAGCGGACTGTAGACAGGTCGCCGCTGAGATCTCTACGCTGATCGATCTGCTGACAGCACACCACTAAAAAGGAGCAGTCATGTTGGTAATTCCCATTGATCGAGATAGCGTTCATGCGGGGGATGATCTGCAAAGCCATGCAATGTCGATCACACTCGATCCATCAGCAACACTGCGCACCTTAATCAAAGTGATACAAGATATGGACTACCTGCCTTGTATCAGTGGAATTTATCCCGAATGAGCTGCAAGGCGCGATCAAAGTCGAACAGTTCTACCTGCGCCGCGGCGAGTGCCAGCCGTTCTGCCAACGCTCGATCGAGTGGCATATTGCGCAGTGCCACCAGCACGTCCGAAGCCGCCGTATCACCTTCTTCCAAAAGAACAATAAGCCTGTTCAGTTGCTCGCTGATTGCCGAGTCGTCCAGCGGGTAGCCATCCATGGAGGCCGGTGTGTTTGCCTTAAGGTCGGCCAGAGCCGCCAGGGTCGGGAGCAAGCAATGCTCGACCTGCATCGCTAGCGCTTGCACTACCGTAGCCGGCTCGCCGTTCTGGCAGGCCTGTTCTAACAACGTGCAAGCCTGCGCCACGGCCTTGGCGCCGATGTTGCCGGCGGTGCCGCGCAAACTGTGCGCCAGCCGCCCGGCGGCACCAGGATCCGGATCGATTCGTGCGGCCTGGAATTGCTCGGTAAAGTCTGTCTGAGTATCGCGAAACTTGCAGAGCAGACGTAAGTAGAGTTCCCGCCGCCCCATGCAAGTGGCGAGACCCGCCGCCAGATCAATGCCCTCAAGACGATCTGGCAAGCCATCGGCGAAGCCTGCGTTCAGCGGTGCTTGAGCGGCTCTTGGTTTAATCCACTTTGCCATTGTCGCGAACATCGTTTCGACATTCAGTGGCTTGGAGATATGGTCGTTCATGCCGCATTCGAGCGCTCGCTCTCGGTCACCGTCCATAACGTTGGCGGTCATGGCGATCACTGGCAGATTGCTGAAGCGCGGTTGCTGGCGAATTTGCCGGGTGGCCGTGTAGCCATCCATCACTGGCATCTGGCAATCCATCAGCACGCCATCGAAGTCGTCATCCTCGCCGAGGATATCCAAGGCCTCTTGGCCGTGCGTGGCGAGTCGCAAGCGTATTCCGACACTTTCCAGCAGCTCGCTGGCCAATTCCTGATTCAGTTCGTTATCTTCGACCAGAAGCAGCCGCGCGCCATTGAGACTGGCTACGGTACTGGCATTCTGTTGGAAGCGTTCGCCGGCCCGAGTGTCGCTGTGCGTGTCTCTGCCCAGCACGACACCGATGGCTTCGAGTAACGAGGACGGCGTGACGGGTTTGGTCAGTATCACCGGCAACTGGAGACCCTGACGTTCGGCTTCTTCGCGAGCTTCCTCACGGCCAAAAGCGGTCACCATGATGACCGATGGTGTGCGCATCAGACTGGCGGAATGCATTCTGCTTACGGCTTCCATGCCATCCATGCCGGGCATCCGCCAGTCCATCAAGACCAGATCGTAAGGCAGGACCTTGTGCTCGGCGTCGGCCAACATGCGCAGCGCCAGACTACCGCTCTGCGCGACATCCACTTCCAGGCCAAAGCTGCGCGCCATGCCCGAGAGAATTTCACGTGCACTGGTGTTGTCATCCACGACCAGTACCCGCATACCAAGCAGTTCGCCGGCCTTGAACATACGGCGCGGCTGCACGTTTTGCTGCACGCCGAGTTGCACCTGGAAATGGAATGTAGAGCCGATCCCCGGTTCACTTTCGACCCAGATTCGGCCGGCCATCAGCTCCACCAGTTTCTTCGAGATAGACAGCCCCAACCCGGTGCCACCGTATTTGCGGGTGATCGAACTGTCCGCCTGGCTGAATGACTGAAACAGGCGTGAACACTGCTCGACGGTCATGCCAATGCCTGTGTCGCGCACCCAGAAATGCAGTTGCACACTGTCCGTGTGCGCCCCCACTTCTTCCACTCCGACCACGATTTCGCCGTGCTCGGTGAATTTGGCTGCGTTGTTGCCCAGGTTGATCAGCACTTGCCCCAACCGCAGAGGATCACCCAGCAGTGCCGTGGGCAAGTCGGGCGGGATCTGGAACAACAACTCCAGGCCTTTGTCCTCGGTCTTCAGGCCAATCATCGAGGTGAAACTGTCGAATACGTCCTCCAGGCGGAAAGGCACGTGTTCGAGGCTCATCCTGCCGGCCTCGATCTTGGAGAAGTCGAGGATGTCGTTGATGATTCCCAGCAGGTTCTCCGCTGATCGGTGGACCTTTTCAATGTAGTTGCGCTGGCGTTTATCCAGTTCTGTACGCAGCGCCAAGTGGCTCATGCCGATGATGGCGTTCATCGGTGTTCGGATCTCATGGCTCATGTTGGCGAGGAACTCGCTCTTGGCCAGCGTGGCCTCTTCGGCCGCAGCCCTTGCCTCTGCCAGCGCGGTGACGTCGATGTTGATGCCGGTTGCGCGCAATGGCTTGCCGTCAGGCGTGCGTGAGAAGCGATTCAGCGAGCGGAACGTGCGCACCTGCCCATCGTTTTTACGCACGATCCGGAAGTCGAACTCGACGCGATCATCGCCACTCTGAACGGCGTTCTCGAACGTGCTGCTGACTCGCGCCACATCCTCGGGATGCACCAGCGCTTTCCAGTGCGCCAACGAGCCACCGAAGCCGCCAGCCTCAAGTCCGAACAGCGTTTCAAGCTGAGGAGTCCAATAGTTGGTGCCGCTGACCAGATCGACGTCGAACAACCCGATGTCACCGGCCTCTTGTGCCAGGTTCAGGCGATCGCTGGCAGTTCGCAGCCTGGCTTCCATCGCCCGGCGCTCACTGACATCGCGCACCGAGGCGCACACACAGACGCCACGACCCTCGAGGCGGGGCAAATGGGAAAGGCCGATTTCCACGGAGAACAGGCTGCCGTCTTTGCGTACTCCGCTCAAATCGTCCAGATCGCCGCCCATCTGCCGGGTTCCGCCGCTGGCAATGAAGCCGTCGCGTAACCTGACATGCCGCTCGCGGGCAGCCTGCGGTACCAGACGCTCGATACTGGCGCCAATCAGCTCGCCGGGGGCGTAACCAAACAAGGTGTCCATTTGCGGGTTGGTCATCAGGATGCGGCCGTCGGCTCCCAGCACCAGCATGCCGTCCGGTGCTGCCTCGATGATGCCGCGGTACCAGGCCTCGGTGGCGCGCAGTTCGGCCTGCTGGGCCTCCAGCTCTCTGGCCTGGTGTTCCAGCAGCAAGGTTTGCGCGCCCATTTCGTCAGCCTGGCGCCGTGTTTCCTGCAGCAGCGCCTGGGCTGCCTCGCTGCGTTCCATAATGGCCATCGCACCGGCCAGCCTCGGCAGGACTTCTTGCAAGAGCAACGCCTCTTTCTCCTCCAGCGAGTGAAAGCCAGCCATTTCCACAACCCCGAGCAGGCGCTCGCCACGCAGCACCGGCTGCACCATCAGATGGCTGGCGGCTGCTGCGCCCAACTGCGCGCGCACATGCCAGAACGATTCGGGCAGATCCTCAAGCTGACGGGGTTGGCGATCCAGTGCGCACTGGCCAAGCAACCCCTCACCGAGTTCAAGCTCGGCGGGCAACGGGTGCTCACTGTCCACCGCATAACCGCCGACTAATTGCAGGCGCGACGCGCCCTCGTAGAGCACGTAAAGCGCCCCCTGGCACATGCCCAAACGGGGCCCGATGCGGCTGAAAAAAGCCTGGGCCAACTGCTGTGGCGTCTCAGCCTGTTGCAGATCCACTTGCAGGAGCGAGGCATGGCCTTTCACCCAACGCTGGCGTTCAAGTTGACAAGCCTCCACTTGCAGCGTGGCAATGGCCCGCGCCAGGTCGCCGGTTTCGTTGTGCAGGTCGGTATGCGGGATCTGGCCGTCCAGCTTGCCCGACGCCAATTCATCAACCGCCACGCGGACACGGTTGAGCGGCACACGAATGGAATAACTGACCAGCCAGGTCAACAGCAAAGCCAACGTTGAACCGCCCAACAGCAAGACATAGGTGATCATGCTGCTGCGCTGGGCGTACTCTGCGAGGTTCTTCGCCGTATCGTGGATGTCGGCTTCCTTGTTTTTCTCGATCTGGTTGAGCAGCCCGTCGCCGCCCTGTTCCAACGCAAGAAAATCCTTACTGTTGAGCAACATCAAGGCCTGACCCAAGGAACCCTTGCCGGCGAACTCCAACGCTTCATCGCCATCTTTTTGCAGACGCTGTAATACCCGTTCGAATTCCAGCAGGCTGCTGATGCTGCTTTGTCTGCGCAGAGTTGGACGAACCTGCTCCAGCGCTTCATGGAGTCGCGCCTGGGCGACATCCATCTGGGCTCTGGCGCTGATACGGATGTCTGCGTTGTTGGTAGCGATTGCACGTTGCATGGCGAGCAACAGATGCGGCAACTGTACCCGAACCTCCTGCACATGCTGGATACCCACCAGATCCTGTTGGTACAACTGCTGCATTTCGTTTCTGAGCGAATACTGGGTGCGCAAGCTTTGCACGCCGAGTATCAGGATCAATGTCATCAACGCCGCGAAGCCGATGATCAATTTGCTGCGCAGGGACAGGCGCTCGAGCATCTCGAACAGTCTGTTCATAAACGGCCTCTTTCAGCTGGATGTGCAGAGTGATGCGCGGGGCTCAGGGACGATCAGCAATTTGTTCAAGCAGGGCTAACTGCCTGGCCATGTCCTGGTCGCTGTCGGCAAATCGCTCGGCAATTGCGCGGAACTGCTCGGCATTGGCGAGAAATGCGTCACAGATGTCCGGATCAAAATGCGAGCCCCGGCCTTCGCGGATGATTTTCACCGCCTGCTCGTGGGGCATGCCGGGCTTGTACACGCGGCGACTGATCAGCGCATCGTAGACATCCGCCACGGCCATCAATCGGGCGCTGATCGGGATGTCATCGGTGGCCACACCTTGTGGATAGCCACTGCCATCCCATTTTTCCTGGTGGCCGTAGGCAATTTCCTTGGCCAGATGAAGGAAGTCGACGTTTATTCCCAACTGATCCTCGGCGTGCTGGATGGCGTCGCGCCCCAATGTGGTGTGGGTTTTCATGATCTCGAACTCTTCGGCGGTCAGCCGCCCCGGTTTCAGCAGGATGCGATCAGGAATGCCAATCTTGCCGATATCGTGCAGCGGTGCCGATTTGAAGAGCAGTTTGATCGTGTCCTCGTCGAGGAAGTCCCGGAAGCGCGGGTGATTGCGCAACAGTTCAGCCAGGCGTTTGATGTAGTGCTGGGTGCGGCGAATGTGGTTGCCGGTTTCGTTATCACGGGTTTCGGCCAGCGAAGCCATGGCGTGGATCGTGACATCCTGGATGGCGATCACCTCGCGGGTACGCCGTTGCACTTCCTGCTCCAGAAAATCGTTCTGATTGCGCAGGAAATCGGCAACGGCCTTGAGCTTGATCTGAGTCTCGACCCTGGCCATGAGCACCGGCGGGATGATCGGCTTGGTGATGTAATCCGCAGCGCCCAGGCTCAAGCCGCGAATCTCGTCCGCCGTAGCGGTCATCGAGGTCAGGAAAATGATCGGGATATGGCGAATGCGAGCGTCAAGCTTGAGCTGCTCGGCAACGTCATAACCGGACAGGCCAGGCATCATGATGTCCAGCAGGATCAGGTCGGGAAGCGGGTCTGCCTGTAGCAGGCGCAGGGCCTTTTCGCCGCTGTTGGCGGCTTTGACCCGATATTTGTCCTTGAGCAACTCGGCGATCAGCATCAGGTTATCGGGTGTATCGTCGACCACCAGAACGGTAGCTGATGGGTAAACGTCCTGCATGCTATCCATGTATGTTGGCTCCCGTGTGCGCAATTCAAGAGCAGGCGCACTTACGCCAATCTCTTGCTGGCAAGCGTAGCTAGAAAAGCTGCAATCGCTAGGTGAAGATCGGCAGGTTGGTACGAAGAAACACTAAATCGAATGTCTGCGCTTGGCCGAAAGCAGTCGTTAGCAAGCCACTACCGGCTACAAGCCGTCATTCAACGGGGCAACACTCACTCGATCAGCAGCATGATGTGGTCTGCGGACCAACGCCTTGATGGCCATGCCTTTTCAACCCATTGGCACAGCAAACACCGCACTGGCCCGCGCCACCGTTCTCTCCCCGACATGCAGGCTGACAGCGGCAAACGCCAGTTGGCGTCCTTTTTTCGAGTACTCGAGGCGCACTTCCAGCCACTCGTTCATTTTTACGGCACCGAGATAATCCAGGGTCATGCTCGCGGTGATCAATGGCTGCGGAGGGTCGCTGGAAAAGGCCATGGCGTAACCCATACCGACATCGGCCAACGTCGCCAGTACACCGCCATGCAAGGTACCCCGGCCATTGGCATGGCGTGAGTCGGTCAGCAATCCCAGTTCCAGTTGCAGGCCGCTGCCCCTCGCGTAGATCGGGCCAAGCAGATCAAGCAACGGGCTGCTGCGGGTAAATGGGGTGAATCCTTCGGGAATTGCGGTGGCGTCCATGGTCCCTCCGTGTGCCGGCGACTCACCGGCGTCATTGACCTGAATACTTCGATTCAGTTGGAGGGTTTATGGGCAATCGCGTAACGGGGCAAGAACTATACGGATGCGGAATTTGCAGTGATAAAGCGTGCACCCTGCCCCTCCGACCTTAGCGAAGGGATTCTCAGGTTCGACGCCAACGCCTAACCCGCCGACGTGACCCTTGCCGCCGGCGCAGGATGACGTGACGTCACCAGGCCGATAAAGGAAATCGCCAGCGCCAGGCCAATGGTGGTGGTGACTTCGGTGCGGTGCTCCGGGGTAATCATCATCACCGCCAGCGCGGCGCAGATGAACACGATCACC
Source organism: Pseudomonas sp. P108 (assembly GCF_032613195.1). NCBI lineage: Bacteria > Pseudomonadati > Pseudomonadota > Gammaproteobacteria > Pseudomonadales > Pseudomonadaceae > Pseudomonas > Pseudomonas sp. P108. The sequence continues at coordinate 3,799,163 of NZ_CP126691.1, forward strand.
AGCCAGGTCAGCCACGGAAACAGCCACATGCGAAAGGTCAGCTCGACGTTGCGCTGCTGCAATATCCGGCGCATGCGCAACTGCGACACCGCAATGGCCAGGTACACCAGCAAGGCAATCGCGCCGGAGATGGCCAGCAGGAATTGAAACAGCCCGGCGGGCATGAAGTAGCTCCACACGGTGATCAACGCGCCGAGCACGGTACTGGCAATCACTGCTGCGCGGGGCACGCCTGCCGAGGAGGTCGCCTTCAGCATTTTCGGCGCATCGCCGCGCCGGCCCAGCGAGAACAGCATGCGCGAGGCAATGTAGATCGAGGAGTTCATGCAACTGGCCACGGCGATCAGGACGACGACGTCGACCATGAACTTGGCGTGAGGGATATTCATGATTTCCAGGGCGCGCTGATAAGACCCGACCGAGGCTAGCAACGGATCATTCCAGGGCACCACGGAGATCACCACGAAGATCGACAGCAGGTAAAACACGCCGATGCGCCAGATCACCGAGCGCGTGGCCTTGGCAATGTTTCGCGACGGATCGTTCGATTCAGCGGCGGCGATGGTCACCGCTTCAGTGCCGATGAAACTGAACATGATGGTGATGAAAGCGCCGACCACCGCTGACAAACCGTTAGGCGCAAATCCGCCGTGCTCGGCCATCAACCCGGTCAAGCCGCTGACTTCGCGATCGGGCACCCAGCCCATCAACACGGCAAAACCGACACCGATGAAACCGATGATCGCCACGACCTTGGCCATGGCGAACCAGAACTCGAATTCACCGTACTTGGACACGCTGAACAGGTTGGTCACCACCAGCGCAATGATCGAGCCCAAGGCGAACAGCCAGGCATCGACCTGCGGAAACCACTGGTTCAATACATGCCCGGCGGCGAGCGCTTCGATAGGAATGACCAGAACCCAGAACCACCAGTAGAGCCAGCCAATGGTGAAGCCGGCCCAGCGTCCGATAGCCTGGTCGGCATAAGTGGAAAACGAACCGGTGTCCGGATTGGCGACCGCCATTTCGCCGAGCATGCGCATGACCAGCACGACGAGCAGACCCGAGAACAGATAAGCCAGCAGAACCGCCGGCCCCGCCGCTGCAATGGCGTGCCCTGAACCTACGAACAATCCGGCGCCGATAATTCCGGCGATGGACAGCATAGTGACGTGACGAGGCTTGAAGCCCTGCGCCAATTGGCTACTCGAATCCATGGAGTTCGGGCTGATCATTGGTTTTTTTATTCTCTGCTGATCGACATTCAAGCAAGTTGACTGGGCAAACGAGCACGATCGTTGCCTGCTGAACCTCCCGAAAGAAGCCCGTCCAACCGCCGCAGTACTTATCAACCCCATGATCTGGATGGGGTTATTTTGATGTGAAGACGCATCACCTTACCCGGCCTGCCGGACCACTCAATAGCCTGATTGCGCCATGGTTGTGTCTGATATCGACATGCAAAGACCGAACGGTCGGGAACAACACCAACCAGTCAGCGAGAAGTCGCAGAATAGTTTGCGGGTTCGTTGCGCCTTGTTCCAACAATCAGCCAAACGCAATACGCAAATGTTTGATCACTTCTTCAATGGAAGGGCCTTGCGCCTTCGGTGGTATCGGGTTTTCACCAAACTCCCGCCAGACGAATAACGTCAGCTCTGCACCGTCAGTCGCTGATGCAGCGCCTTCAGCGTGGGCAAACGTTTCGAGGAGTCGATATCGCGTGTCCTGCCAGAACAGCGCTTCGACCCAGTGATAAACCGGAATGAAATGGAAGTGGATCGGTAAACCCGGCTGATGCCCGTAGCGACCGATGTAGAGGTGTTTTGGCGTGAGTTGTCGCTCAATGATTTGCTGGGTTTTGGCAAGCAAACCGCCCAACTCGCTCAAGGCATCGGATGACAACTCGGCCAGCGATGTGGTTTCGACCTTTGTTCCCAGCATCAGATAGCCGGGAAGCGTGTTCGCCAGATGGTGATTGATGATCCAGTGTTCGGTTTCATGAATGATGAAATTCGGGGCAATTTCCATGTGCCGGAGGTCCTGAAGCAAATGAGGTGCCAGCGTAACAAAGGCTGCTTTACGATGCCTGCTGCGTAGTTTGTCGCGTGTTCGAGGAAACGCCCGTAACGAATGGGACTTGTGGTTAGATATCCAGTCTCCGCTTGAGGCCGAGTGGAAAAATTTCAAGAGGCAGAACGTATTTGGAAATCAGATTCTGCTCACTTACAGCATGTATTTCAGGAACGCCAATAGCGCATTGCAAGAGTAGAAACCATTCAGACATATGACATGTCTGTCGCGGAATCCAAAGGACCGTAACAATGAACAATCATTTTCGCCCTACCCCTCCCAACGAAGATTATCCAGTTACCAGGCTTCCCACTCGTGCATACGCCCGCTTCGATCACCTCGAGGTCATCTCGGGTACCAACTCTGTCCTGCTGGCATTCGACTTGGTCGATGGAGAATGGCTGGACCAGGAAGGACAAAAAAACCCGTTACTCAATGTCGAGCAACCCAACGAGGTTGCAAAGGCGTGGAGTAACTGGAAACAACTTCCTTTGCACCAAGCCCCCAATCCTTTCGAAGCCATGCCAATGTATCGGTTGGAATTCGAACTGTCTGACGGACGTGGATTTTTTGGATTACCACCACTCCCCTCGACAAATGATCTACGCGCCCTACGCAACGCAGCGGGAGATATTGAGAGGCTGTGGTTTGAGCTGGAAATTTACAATCAGCGCGGACAGGGACTCGAAGTGGCACAGCTTTATCCCGGACTCTTCGCTAACCCCGTCCAAGTATATATAAAGGGAAAAATGCCAAAAGCGCGAAAGAATAAATCCCTGTCCACCGTTTTTTCCCTGAACCGTCTGCCGACCATCTCCACGGGCCAGTTGGAAATTGAGCTTTCCAGCGCCACTGCCGACCTTTTAGCGGTGTATGACGTGGGGCAAGGCAATGCAAATGCGCTGATGTCGACTGAACAGTTCCCTGCTGGGTTACCGACACACTATTACGACCTTGGCGCTGGCGTTTACAGAAACAAGCACACAACGCCTCACCCGCTAGCGTTTTGTTTCACCCAATCGCCGTCGATCATACTTTCCCATTGGGACGCCGATCATTGGGCTGGAGCCTACGCGCTTAACATCAACAACAATTATCCCGCGCTCAAGCGCAAGTGGATTGCACCACTTCAAGAGGTCGGTCCTCTGCACATCGCGTTTGCCCACGACGTCATCAATAACGGTGGAGAATTTCTCATCTACTCCCCGCTTCCCGGGCAGATCGGTAACGCCAAGCTATCGAAACAACGGCGTATCAGATTTATGTGCGGTCAAGGCAGAGACCGCAATGGCACCGGGATCGTCATGGCAGTGGAAGAGCCTGACAATATCCCTGCAAGAAGCTGGCTGCTTACTGGTGATTGCGACTATCTGCACTTCGTTAAACAACTGAGCCCGTTACCACCCGTGGGTATGGTTGCACCGCATCATGGCGCCGATCTGGACAGCAAGAGCCCCATCCCTAAACCACCAAGCAACGTGAATTACAAGCGGCTGGCATACTCGTTCGGCCCGGGAAACAAACACGGCAAAGCGGCAGTCCGGCATCCGACATCGCAAGGTGTGACACTTCACAACCATGCGGACTGGGATCACTATTACTGGAATTTGATAACTCCCGGCGACCGTATTCCCAGAGGCGATATTTTGGCGACTTGTGAGCATACAATCGTAACTGCGCGCGGCGGTGCATTGATCGGGTGGGATTCTCCCCCCGGAGCTCTAAGCGCGCCATGCCACGGCTTCGCAATCCAATGTTCCGCACCGCTCATCCAGAGCTAGCGGAGCCACCGTCCTTTCCCTGGATGACCTGTAGAACGGAAGGCGAGTATGCATACGCATTGACAGTAAGACTGACAGTCTCGCCTTCGGAGCTGCTCCTCCAGGAATTTATTCCGTTGAAGTCCTGCTGTGCACCAGCATGACGATAATCGAACCCCAACTATTTCTCTGCTGTTGATCTGTCATAAACATCAGATCTTGAGACAGATGGGATTTTCAGATCTACATCTCTCCCTCCCCCATCGGCAACGCCAACACAACCCGCGCCCCACAAGGCGCATTCACCTCCGCCCACAAGCGTCCGCCATGCGCCTCAATGATCGACCGGCAGATCGACAGCCCCATCCCCAGCCCGGTGGATTTGGTGGTGTAGAACGCAGTGAAGACCTCCTCCACCCGATTGCAGGCGAATCCCGGCCCGGAGTCGCTGACGGTAATCCGCACGTTTCCACCGGCACGATCGCTGGTGATAGACAGCCGACGCTCGCCCTCCTCCATCACCGCCATGGCCTCCAAACCATTGACGATCAGGTTGAGCAGAACCTGTTGCAACTCAACCCGGTCGGCCAATACCGCCGGCAAGTCGCTGGCCAGTTGCACGGACACCACGACCCCATATCGAGTCGCCTCACTGCGCGTAAACCCGACCATCTCATCCACCACCGCATTGAGATCCAGCGCTTGCCGTTGCGGTGGTGTCTTGCGGATCAGCGCGCGGATGCGACCGAGCACGTCGGCTGCGCGGTTGCCATCGTTGATGATGCGCTTGAGCCCCAGTTCGACTTCATCGGTGTTCGGCGGTTGTGCGCCGAGCCAGCGCAACGCGGCGTTGGCATTGGTCACGGTGGCGGCGATCGGCTGGTTGACTTCGTGAGCGATGGACGCCGCCAGTTGGCCCATGGTCGCCACGCGGTTGGCGTGGGCCAATTCCGCTTGCACCTCGCGATACCGGCGTTCGCCTTCGCGCACTTGTTCTTCCGCCTGTTTGCGTTCGCTTAAATCAAGCACGAATGCCACGCCCTGTTGCTGACTGGCTTCGAACGCGGCCAGACCGACAATCACTGGCAGCCGACTGCCGTCCTTGCGGATGTATTCCTTCTCGAACGGCTGGGCGCGCCCGGTGCGGATCGCCGTCGCCAGCGCCGCTTCGCTTTCGGCGCGTCGTGCCGGCGGGGTCATGTCGCGCCAATGCACGTTTCCCGAGAGCAGATCATCGCGTTGGTAACCGACCATGCGCAGGAAAGCGTCATTGGCCTCGATGATTTCTCCTTCGACACTCCAGACAATGATGCCGATGATGTTGGCGTCGACCAGCCGGCGAATCTTTGCTTCACGCTCGGCGACGTCGCGATACAGCCGCGCGTTGTCCAGCGAGATTGCCGCTTGTGAAGCGACCAGCCGCAAAACGGCAATGCGCGCCGGGCTGAACACGCCGGCCGACAGATTGTTTTCCAGGTACAGCGCCCCAGCGACCCGACCTTGATTCATCAATGGCAGGCACAGGATCGAGCGGACGCCGTGCTGTTGCATGTACGGATCAGCGGCGAATGCCGGATCGGCGACGGCATCGTCCAGACATAGGTTTTCGCCGGTGCGCAGGGTCTGGTAGAGCACCGATTCGGCCAGCGCGGTTGCGTTGATCGGCTCATTGCAGAGTAATGTGCTGCTGTCGCCAATGCGGGTTCGCGCGGCGATATACGGCGTCTCGCCTTCGGTGAGAATCAGCACACCCTGCTCGGCGCCGGCCTGTTCGATGGCGGTGCGCATGACCGTTTCAATCAAGCGGTCGAGAACAATTTCGCCAGACACGGCCTGGGACACCTTGAGCACTGTGGCCAGATCCAGATGCTCAACGGCGGTGATGATGGTCGCTGTCGCGCTCGGCTGCGCGTCTTCCTGGCGCAGAAAACGGTGCCGCCGCTCCAGTTGCCGCACCTTGCCATCGGCCCCCCAACGCAGGTAACCGTAGCGCGCGTCTTGCAGGTAGACGCGGGCGATTTTCGCCAGACCGCGAGCACCGTAGAAACGCGACGCCAGTTCGTTGGCCAAAGCCTCAATGTGAACGAAGCCGCTATCCACCGCCAATTGAATCGCCTGCTCGTACAGCAACTCTGCTTCGATCGGTTGCCCCGCAACCCGAGCGATTTCGGCACCGACCAGCGCTACATGACTGGCGAAGGTTTCGGCACACTGTTGTGCCCAGATTTGCAGTTGATCGTGGTGCTCTGCCAAGCGTTGCAGTGGATCGGTATCGGCGTCGCCATGAACAGCCAATGTCAGCGCTGCGTAGAAGTGGTATTCGGCCTCCTCGAAAAACGAAGAAATTACCCACATCAATTCCCGGGCCTGGGCCGCGCATTCAGCCGCTGCCGCGTAATCCCCGGCCAGATAGCGCGCCTGCAACTTGCGCACCCAATATTTGCCACGGGCCAACGCCAGATCAGGCGCAGCGAGGTTCGTCTCGAAGCGCGTTTCATCAAATTGTTCATCGTTGAAACTGCCAAATTCCACAGTCTGCCCGCGCAGCATGCGGATCAATGCTCGTTGGCAACTCATGAAGCTCACCACCAACCCGAAGCGGATTTTCTGCGCGTAGGCCAGCCCCGCCTCGGCCTGAACCTGCACCTCCGCCAGCGGCTCGCCAATAAACAGCAGGTCAGAAATCAGGCTGTTGCCGGCATAGGCCGCGTAGGGCAAATCGCCGATGCGGTTCGCGGCGCTAAGTGCACGGCGCAGCAATTCGCGGCACTCGCGCACTGGGCGCATCCAGCGCACCACGAAGATCGAGAAGCACAGATAAGTGCTCGCCTCGTAGCGTGTCAGGCCGCGGCGGTCGACCAGATCACACCCCAAACGGCCAAAGTGGTAGCCAGCGGCATAGTCGCCGAAGCGCCGCCCGGCGACACGGGCAACGTTGGCGTAGAGCACGCAAGAGGCGTCGCAATTACCCTGTTGCAGGCTCAGGCTGACGGCTTTGCAAATGGTAAGGCAGGCAAGGTTCGCATCTGACTGCAACGCCGGAGCGAACAGTTTGCTCAACGCATCCAGCGTCACCAGTGAGGCCGGATCTTCCATCAACGGCAAGTCGATCAGTTGTTCGATGCTGCGTTCGCCCAGTTGCACCCAGATCTGCTGGTATTCCCGGCGCACTTGCTGATCGTCCGGATGTGCCGTCCAGTCGATGCCAACCTGGCGCAGATAGGCCAGGCAGACGGCAACCGCGCGGTCGCTGCGATCGAGCAAAAGGTAGACATCCATGTGCAGACACGTCACCGCGGCGCGCTCCACTGTGTTTGCCGCGCGCTCGGCCAGAACCTGCAATCGGGAGTCGGCCAGCGCAAATTGTCCGGTAAGAAATTCGCACTCGGCGCGGTTCAGCTCCAGGGCAAACGCCAACTCATGGCGGCTGTCATAGCCTTGTTCGCCAAGCACCGTCGCGCCCGCGCCCAAATAGGTCAGCGCGGAGGTGTAAGCGGTCGAAGCCTTGGCACGCTGACCGGCGAGCAGGTTGAATTCGGCCAACTGCTCACGCTCGGACCGGGCGCTGATCAGGCTGGCGCCGCGATTGAGCTGGCCGACGATTTCAAAGATTGCCTCTTCGCGGCCCTCGCCCGGCGTTTGCAGCGCCAACAGCCGGCCGATGCGCAAATGCGTCTGCGCGCGCTCGGCTTCGGCAATCAGCGAGTAAGCCGCCTCGTGCACACGGTCGTGTGCAAACGCACAGGCGCCGTCCAGCCGTTCAACCAGATCCTGGCGCACCGCCGGCCACAACGCCGCGTGCACGCGAGCCGTGGACAGATCGAGGACAGTGGCCAGCGTATCGATCCGCGCGACGTTCCCCAGGCACGCCAGTTGTTGCAGGGCCTGGCGGGTTTCCAACGGCAAACGCGCCAGCTTGCCGACCATCAGATCGACAACGTTGTCGGTGTAACCTTTGCCGTTGATCAACTCCAGATCCCAGCGCCAACGGTTGAACTGATGGTCGTAAATCAGCAGTTCTTCCTCGGCGAGAGCCTGGAGAAACTGGATAACGAAAAACGGATTGCCGCCGGTCTTGTCCAGTACCAGCCGCGCCAGAGTGACGATGCTCGCGGGTGGGCAACGCAGGGCTTCGGCAATCAGTTGTTCGATGTGCACACCGGCGAGCGGGTTCAGGCGAATCTCGTCGATGTGCGCGCCGGCATTGCGAATGGCTTTGAGTTTGCCGCTGAGCGGATGGTCGGCATCAACCTCATTATTGCGGTAGGCGCCAACCAGCAGCAGATAGCCAACCTCCGCGCGGGTCAGCAGATCTTCGAGCAGATCCAGTGTCGCCGCATCCAGCCATTGCAGGTCATCGAGGAACAGCGCTAACGGGTGTTCAGGTCGGGCGAAGACGCTGATAAAACGCTGTAGCACCCGCATGAACCGCTGCTGAGCTTGTTGCGGTTCAAGTTCCGGCACCGGTGGCGGCTCGCCGATAATCAGTTTCAATTCGGGGATCAGTTCGGTCATCAGACGCGCGTTCGGTGACAGTGCCTGCAACAGCGCCGCGCGCCATTCAACGAGCACTTCGCGGCGCTTGCCCAGCAGCGTACGCACCAGCCCCTGAAAGGCCTGAACCAGCGTCGCATAGGGAATATCGCGCTTGTACTGGTCGAACTTGCCGCAGGCAAACAAGCCGCGCGAGGGCACCAGCACTTTATGCAACTCGTTGACCACAGAGGACTTGCCGATGCCGGAATAACCGGAGACCAGCACCATTTTCGGCGATTGGGTTTGTACCATGTGGGCGAACGCATCAATCAGCGTTTGCACTTCGCGCTCGCGACCGTAGAGCTTTTCCGGGATCAGCAGGCGATCGATGGCGCCCTGCTTGTTCAGCGTGAATGTCTCGATGTGCCGGTCGCGGCGCCAGTCGTCCAGGCAACGGCGCAGGTCATGCTCGACACCGGCAGCGGTTTGATAGCGCTCTTCAGCGGTCTTGGCGAGCAACTTCATGACCACCCGCGAGAGCATCACCGGCACGGTGGCCACCCGTTGACAGGCCGGCATCGGCAACCGCGCGATATGGCAATGCACCCACTCCATCGGGTCATTGGCGCTGAACGGCAGCGAACCGGTGAGCATTTGATAAAGGGTCACGCCAAAGGCATACAGATCACTGCGCGAATCGATCGAGCGATTCATCCGCCCGGTTTGTTCAGGCGCCATGTAGGCCAGGGTGCCGGCGATGGTTTCCGGTGGCTCCGGCGCCTGCCGTTCACGGGGCAGACGTGAGGCGAGACCGAAGCCGGTCAGCCGTGCCTGGCCGTCGCTGCAATTGACCAGAATGTGTTGCGGCTTGAGGTCTTTGTGCACCAGACCGCACTGGTGCAGACGGCCCAGCGCCACGGCGATATTGATTGCCAGCAGCAGGGCGGTCTCGGTGTCCAGCGGAGCGGTCAGCAAGCGCGACAGCGGCTCACCGCCGGGGTCGTCGAACACCAGGCATGTCGTTGCGCCTGCGCGTTCAAGGACTTGCGGTTGCAGCGCCCATTCAGCGTTGAGATCGTCCTTGAGGCTGTATTCATGCGCCAGGCGATCAAGGGTCGCAGGCAGCGGCTGAGCGAGGGCCGGGCGCATCACCAGAACACTGTGACGGCCCTCCCTCTGGTCGCGTTCGCGAGCAAACACCCGTTCGCCGTCGTCCCACAACATCTGCTTTTTGCTGGCCATATGTGTCGACACCGTCAATGGGTTGCTGCTCAACCGTTGCGGCGCGCGGGCTCGATGCCCAGGGCTTCGGCTATACGCACCAGATCCGCCACTGAGCGGGCTGACAGTTTTTTCATCACCTGGCCGCGATGGACTTTCACCGTCACTTCGCTGAGGTTGAGTTGCGCGGCGATCTGCTTGTTCATCAGCCCTGCGATGACAAACCCCAGCACCTCACGCTCACGCACGGTCAGCGTCTCGTAAGCCAGACGCATAACCGCGCCAGACTGCTCGGCAAGCAACCGCGCACTGTCCCGGGCCAGCGCGCTGGCCACGGCGTCGAGCATGTCCTGATCGCGAAACGGCTTGGCGAGAAAGTCCACTGCACCCGCCTTCATCGCCTTGACGGTCATGGCGATATCGCCATGACCGGTCATGAATACGATGGGAATGCGCACGCCGGTCTTTTCCATCTGCTCCTGAAAGGTCAGGCCGCTTTCACCCCGCAGGCGCACATCGAGCACCAGACAACCGGGGACATCGCGTTTGGCCGATGCGAGAAAATCCTGGGAGGTTTCGAAGGTCTGCACCTGCAGGCCGATCGAACGCAGCAAACCGTCGAGAGCCTGACGCATGGAGGCGTCGTCGTCGACCACATAAACCACCGGTTCCCTCAGCACGGGCGGGCTTGCGCTGGGGCTGGAATGCGACCACAGAGTCATCGTGAGTCCTCGGCGAGATCGCAACGCGTGCGATGTGCAGGTGAATTAATCTAGTCCATGATGGCAAACGCAGCCAGATGCCAGCCAAACGGTCGCGCAGCAGGCTAGCAGTCGGCGCACGTTGCCGACAGGCCAGAAAACCCTGAATATCGGCCATGCCGCAACCGTCCCACTTCAGCCGATTGAACAGGCAGATTTCGATGCCCAGCGTTTCCCCGCAGCCCGGCACTTCAACCGCGCAATCACGCGACGTGGTTTTCATCGCCTACCCGCGAATGAGCCTGCTCGACCTCAGCGGTGCACAAACGGTGTTCTGGGCCGCGAGCAAAGCAATGTCCGAACGCAGTCAAGCGGGCTATCAACTGCACACCGCCAGCCTTGAAGGCGGGTTGGTGCACACCGTCGAAGGTTTGGCCGTCGACACCCGCGCGCTACGCGATCTGAACATGGCCGCACTGGATACCCTCGTCGTCCCCGGTGCCCCGGACATCTGCCAGACCCTAGACGAGCATGGCCAACTGACCGACTGGCTGCGTCGCGAGGCGCCGAGCGCGCAACGCGTGGTCTCGGTGTGCAGTGGCGCGTTCCTGCTGGCCAAGGCTGGCCTGCTCGACGGCTGTCGCGCCGCAACGCACTGGGCCATGTGCGAGACGTTGCGCGAACGCTTCCCGACGATCGAAGTGGATGCCGATGCGATTTTCATCCAGCAAGGGGCGGTGTGGACATCGGCGGGGGTCACGGCCGGTATCGATCTGGCGCTGGCGCTGGTCGAGGCGGATGCCGGCCGCGAAGTGGCCTTGCAGGTAGCCCGCGAGCTGGTGGTGTACCTCAAACGCCCCGGTGGTCAGGCGCAATACAGCACGTTGCTGCAAGCGCAGGTGCAGGACAGCCCGTTGTTCGAGCCGCTGCACCTGTGGCTGATGGACAACCTCGGCGATCCCAGACTGAGTGTGGAGCGTCTCGCCGAGCAGGCCAGAATGAGCCTGCGCAATTTCACCCGGGTCTACAAACAGAACACCGGCCGCACGCCATCCAAAGCCATCGAACTGTTCCGCCTCGAAGCGGCCAAGCGTCTGCTGGAAAACTCGGCGCACAACATCGACAAGGTCGCGCGCCTCTGCGGTTTCGGTGATGAAGAGCGTCTGCGCGCCTGCTTCCAGCGTCACCTGTCGATTTCTCCGCGTGATTACCGTAGTCGCTTCACTCGTGAAGGCTGATCGCCGGAAGCGCTGACTATCAAAGGGTCTCGACGCGCTATACCTAGGTATAGTTTTGCGCCAGCGCGGACGGCGTATGGTGCAAGAACGACAGGAGTCGTCACGCTTGCCCATCCGGTCAGGGAGCCCTATGCACAACACGGTTGTCATTGCAGTGGTTGACGACGACGAGGCCATTCGCAGTGCGCTGGAAAGCTTGTTGCGCGCCAGCGGTTATCGGGTACGGACCTTTCCCGACGCCCGCACCTTCCTTGAATCAACAGGGCCTGAGCAGGCGCACTGCCTGATTTCCGATATCCAGATGCCCGGCATGAGCGGCCTGCAACTCAATGAGGCGTTGCAGGCGCAAGGCTGGCGCATCCCGGTGATTTTCGTCACTGCTCATCCCGATGACGTGAACACCCGAGTCCCCGGAGTGGTGGCTTGCCTGCCCAAGCCCTTCCAGGCCGATGACTTGCTCAGCCATATCAAACAAGCCCTGAATAGAACCCCTCCCGTGTAGGAGCTGCCGAAGGCTGCGATCTTTTGATGTTGCCTTTTAAAAGCAAGATCAACAGATCGCAGCCTTCGGCAGCTCCAGCAGTTCGATACCTTCGTATACCTCCCTTCGACCCATGCGTAATCCACGCACACCGATGGACAACTGCGCCCGCGCCTCCCACGCCATAGCATTGCTTTCGACAGCGGGCGATTAAGCGCCATGCAGTACGGCAAGCAGTTTGCGGCGGCCAGTGATCGTCACGCCAAGGTCGAAACGACCCGGTTTTATCCATCCATCAGCGTCAGGGAGCACATTATGAAACAGCAATTATTGGTGATCGGTGCAGGGTTCGGTGGGCTATGGAGCACGTTGAGCGCCGCGCGTTTGCTGGATATGCATGACCGCAACGATGTGGAAATCACACTGCTCGCCCCGCAAGCCGAACTGCGCATCCGTCCGCGTTTCTACGAACCCGATGTGCACAGCATGTACGCGCCGCTGGATGCACTGTTCGCTGCCGTCGGTGTGCGTTTCGTCAAAGGCACCGCCGAGAGCATCGACGGCCAGGCACGTCGCGTTGGTTATCGTGATGAAAGCGGTCGTCCGGGTGAGCTTTCTTACGATCGACTGGTGCTGGCCAGCGGCAGCCAACTGGCCCGTCCGCCGGTGCCGGGGCTGAAAGAGCATGCGTTCGACGTCGACCAGATCGAATCGTCGGCGCGCCTGGAACGCCACCTCCATTCGCTGGCCAGTCAACCGGTCAGCAAGGCCCGCAATACCGTGGTCATCGCCGGGGGTGGTTTCACCGGTATCGAAACCGCGACCGAAATGCCGAGCCGTCTGCGCGCCATTCTCGGTGACGATCAAGACGTCCGGGTGATCATCGTCGACCGCAGCAAAGACATCGCCGCGACCATGGGCGACGGCATCCGCCCATCCATCATCGAAGCATCAAAAGCACTGGGCATCGAATGGATCGTCGACGCCAGCGTTGCCGCCGTGGATGCCAACGGCGTCACCCTCGCCGACGGCCGTCACATCGAGAGCAACACGGTGATCTGGACCGTGGGTTTCCGCGCCAGCCCGCTGACTGAACAGCTCAATGCCGAGCGCGATGGCCAGGGTCGTCTGCACGTCGACGGCAACCTCAAAGTGCAAGGCCTTGAACACGTGTTCGCCGCCGGTGATGTCGCCCGCGCCGCCACCGACGACGTCGGTAATTTTTCGGTGATGTCCTGCCAGCACGCGATCAGCCTCGGCCGTCACGCCGGCAACAACGCCGTCGCCGATCTGCTCGGCTTGGCACCGACCACCTACCGTCAGCCGAAATACGTGACCTGCCTCGACCTGGGCGCCTGGGGCGCGGTGTACACCGAGGGCTGGGATCGCCAGCTGAAACTGGTGAAAGACGAAGCCAAGGAACTGAAGACGCAAATCAACAGCGTATGGATCTACCCGCCGGTCGCCGAGCGTAGCGCCGCTCTAGCCGCTGCCGACCCTGCGATTCCGGTGGCCTGATCTGCCCCGAGCGCCCAAGAACCGATGTCTTGCCTGATAAAAAGGAGAACACCATGACCATGCATCTGGATTCCTTCACCGCCAACAGCGCCACCCTGCAAACCCCGACCGAAGAGCTGGTGCCGTCGCGCTACGCGCTGCGCCTCGGTGACATCGACGTGATGGTAATCAGCGACGGCGTTCTGCCGCTGCCGACCCAGACCATGTCGACCAACGCCGATCCCGCCGACCGCGCTGAGTGGTTCAAAGAGATGTATCTGGGCCCCGACGCGTTCGACTGGGCACTCAATGTGCTGGTGGTACGCAGCGGCGAACAGGTGATCCTTGTCGACGCCGGACTTGGCGGCCAGTTCCCCGGCTTCCCCCGCGCCGGGCAGTTTCCCAAACGCCTCGCGGCGGCCGGCATCGACCTCGCAGACGTCACCGATATCGTCATCACCCACATGCACATGGACCACATCGGCGGACTGCTCGTCGACACGGTGAAAAACCGCTTGCGCGACGACGTGCGCATCCACGTCACCGCCACCGAAGTCGACTTCTGGACCTCGCCGGACTTCACCAGCACCGACATGCCCGCGCCGGTGCCGGACGTGCTGCGCTCGACCGCCAATGCGTTCATCCAGCAGTACCAAAGCAAGCTGCGCATCTTCGAAGACGCGTTCGAAGTCGCCCCCGGCGTAGTCGCCAAAATCACCGGTGGCCACACCCCGGGCCACTGCGTGGTCTACGTGACCTCCGGCGCCGAACGCCTGACTTTCGCCGGCGACGCCCTGTTCCCGGTGGCCTTCGACCACCCGGACTGGCACAACGGCTTCGAGCACGACCCAAATGAAGCCGTGCGCGTGCGCGTGCGCCTGCTGCAGGAAGCCGCCGCCAGTGGCGAACTGTTTGTCGCCACACACCTGCCCTTCCCGTCGGTCGGCCGCGTTGCCGTCAATGGCGAGGCGTTCCGCTGGATTCCGGCGATCTGGGATTACTGATTGAGCTAGCGCCACACCGCTTCGCCCGGCCTTGGTCGGGCGAAGTTGTTTTCGCCTGTTACAGATCCGTTCCGGGACAACCGCTACCTTTCCTCTTTTACATGGAACGACGCTCGATCCTTGTTCTCTACCGCTGAACCTACAGCGGAGGGATTGACCATGATTGCCCCTGAAACCGGTATGAAACCGGGTGAGCGTTATCGCATTGAAAGCGTCGAGCGCGCGCCGCAATTTCCTGGGTTTTTCCTCGACGGCAAGTATTACCTGGGCCCCGAGTTGCAGACGGCCGTTGGCTGGCTCGAAGGGCAGCATTTCCTGTATGACCAACTTGATCCCAATGGCGACCCGGTTTATCCGGACAGAATCGTCGGCACGATCACCGCGCGGACACTGGAACTGTCAGATGGCCTGCGTATGAGCATCGATGAAATACCGTTTCAGGCAGAAGCCGTTGCGCCATTCCAGACGCCTGACAAAGCGACCATTGAAACCCGACCACTGGCGATATCTCAGCGACGTACAGCCACTGGCTTTCGACAGCCGATGCAGCCTTCGGCGCTCCTGGTTGCAGGTGCAGCATTGCTGGTCGGGCTGTGCCTGTTGGCGATCAATCGTTCTGGCCGTCGAGTCAAATAGGCTTTGCACGACCTGGGCGGTGAGCGCTTTTCGTCACGGCCCACGATCAAAGGCTGATCACAGCGTTTGCCTCGCGCATGAAGATTTCCACGGTCTTCGGGCCGATGCCGTCGAATTCCGCCAGTCGCTTCTCAAACGCCGGGCGATCAGCGCTGACCTCGACCATATGGCTGACCGTGCCCGCGTACTCGTCGTTAAGCTTGCGTGCCAAGGCGTGCAGCCGCACGGCGGTGGTCTCGTCGTAACGCACGTAATGCGCCTCCCCGAGCATCGCGACCAGCTCACGATGGCTGCACGCAGCCAGTTTGCGCGGTGTATCGCGCCCGTGTTTATCGGCAATCACCCGATAGGCTTCGGCGGCTATTTCGGCCTGTATCCGCTTGCCCATCAGGAAACTGGCAAGCAGCCATTTGAACAGTGCAGCGTCATCGTTGTGCTTGAGCTGAATGTTCAAATCCCTGGCGCTGATCGTCTTGTTCACCGGGTACCTCCGGGGTTGAAATCGAGGGGATTTTTCGTGTTCTGTCTGCTTGGCAAAGGCTTGATCTTTAGGCCGCCGCCGGTTCCAACCGTTCAAAGCAAAACAATTGTCAGCAGCCTGAAACAAACCCCGAAAATCCTTTGAATTTTTTCCGTCGGCAAAACTCATTTGCGTATGAGCGTAAGGAGGAACGCATGAGCAACGTCGACATCTTCGTCATCGAATACAAACTTCACGGCCAGCCAAAGTCATTCGTCATCCGCGCAAAAACCATGCGCAACGCCGACGCATGGCATTGGGCGAGTTGCGACGCCGGCATCGCGCCGATTCCCAAACCCGGCAAGCCACCGTTGAAAGTCATCTCCAAACCCCAGGCCGAACGGTTTGGCATCACCGAGGTGAAATGGCGCGAAACGGCGACGGTGGACTGGATGGAGGCTTAGTCATGCTCAAACAAATAGGCAACACGCTGATCCGCCGTGACCACCGCGCGAGTTGCCATTGCGGCGCCGTCATTCTAGAAATCCACCTGCCCGAAGGCCTGCCCACGCCCCACCGCTGCGACTGCTCGTTCTGCAAACGCCGAGGCGCAATTGTTGCCGCAGTGCCGGCGGCTGACCTGAAAGTGATCCGCGGTAAGTCTGCGTTGCTGAAGTACAGCTTTGGCCAGCAAGTGGCAGAGCATTTTTTCTGCGGGAATTGCGGCATTTACACCCATCACCGACGTAGTACCAATCCGCAGGAGTTTGGTTTCAATGTTGGCTGCCTTGAAGGGGTTAATCCTTACGATCTGGGTGAGGTGCCGGTGGCGAATGGCGGGGCTTGGCAGTCGCCGTGAGATTCCTGTGGTTAATGTGACTGGGTTAAGCTCATTTGATTGAGGGGTGAGTTTCATCTCCTCCGAACAGAGCGAATGGCCTGGCCCGTTAGCCAGACTTCAGGAAGTTTATGACCTCAAAATTGGCAATCTCGAATCTTTTAGGGCCATGGCACGGGGATGCCCATACCGGGCTGATGCAACGCTGCCAGGAGTCATGGGATACACCGCTAGTGCATTTGAGCGATCTTATGGTCGCTACTTTCTTGAATCAGGATATCGCTCCCGAACAGCTGTTGATCGAGGCAAAGGAGCGCATCGAAGTGCGCGAAAGAGATGGCTCCGAGTACTTCGACGGCCAGCTTTTCGAAGCGATAGAAAATGTGAGGTCTCGGGGGCTGGATTTTTCTGGAGTTTGATATGGGGTTCTCCTCCACGCTATGGGCTTGGTACGGCCAGAATGAGTACAAGCAGGTTCTTGCCGCGTGCGAAGTAATCGAAGCGCTTGGTTTTCTGGCCCAACCCTCGGACATACAGCAGACAACTATCCCGGATTGCCCCGCCTGTGAAGTCTGGTCCGAGATGATTCTTCCGATAGAAAAGCTACTTTCAATCTGCGGCAGAGGGCTACCGGAAGACGTGAAGAGTCGACTGGAAGACATTTGGCAACGATGCAATAGCCTTACCGAGGCCGCATTTCATTGCCATGATCGCCTGATCTTTGAGCATGAAGAATGGATGCCCATCAGGACGCGAGCCACAGAGCTGATGGCTTTAATGGAGTCGTCGGAAATCCACCCATTCCTGGGTGACCTGCAATTGGACTGTAAAAAGTTGCTCTCGGAACAATTCGCTGAGTAGTTAACGCTTACCAGATCGGTTTTACGCTTCAACAGTTGAGTGAATGCGCATCACCGCCGACCTGAATGAGCGGCAAGTCGGCGGTGCTGCGCATGACGGTTACTGCACTCGTAGTTCCAGCAGCTCACCGCCCTCTTTGCTCAAACGCTCCAGATACGCACCGGCATCGAGCAACTGATAAGGGAAGTACAGACCTGCCGGAGTGGGTGGTTTGCCATCCAGCCCAAGCAGTCGTTCCAATAACATGGCCACGCTGAGCCCTGTCAACGCTGCGGCACCTGCCGGGTGAACGACGGCATGCCGTGTGTGCAACGCCCGACCCTTGCGATCCTCGCCGACCATTTCGATGAGGATCTCGGTCGACATCGGCCGACCCGCGCGTCGCGAAGAACTCACCCCGCTGGCCAGATTGAACTGCACATTTGGCGCGTCGGTGGCGGCAGCCAGCCCGGTCACATCGATGGACGAGAAGCCAGAGGCTTGCATCGACGTGCCGTCCACCGCCCGGAAGCTGACGTTCTGCTCCTCACCTTCACGCCAGACGTAATTGCCATCGCACCGCGTCAGGGCGGCGGGCAGCATTTTGCTCAAGTGTTCAAAATCTTTGGCCACGGTCGGCCCGCCGCCGTCCTGCTCGTCAACCAACGCATCGATACGAATATCGCGCACCCGGGCAAAGGCCTCGGCAAGGTGCAACGTCGCCACGGTCGTCGCGCCCACCATCCATTCGTAACCCAGCACGATGGGGGACGCGTCAGGGCGATGGATGTAACTGGCGATTTGCGGCGCAATCTCGAAAATGCCGGACGAAATGCTCAGATGCGGCACCTTGCGCTGCTGCGCAAAACGCAACCCGGCCAGGGAATGATCCATGTAGAAAACCGCCACGGCGCTGATCGGGCGATTGCCCAATCCCAGGTCATCTGCCGCAGGATCAATGACCACCCCCTGCGCCCCGCCCATTTCCTCGGCGGCTTGTTGAGCTTTGGCCAGGTCGCGGCCGCCGATCAGTAACGGTACGTCAGGATGCGCGGCGCGCAACGCTTCGGCAGAACGGTGGCCGATGGCGCCGGAGCCACCCAGAAACAAAATCGGATGAACTGACATGGGTATCCTTCCTCGTCTTTTTGGGATGCAACTTAGTGTTGGTGCGTGCCCGGGCGTGAGGGTTCCAGGCCATTGCCTGAGCTGGAGGGCGGGCCGACGAATGTCATTTTGAACGGCGTGTTGATGAGGCGTGTTTAGGAGTTTTTTGTGGTTGTTTAAAAGACACGTCGCGTTACCGGCTCAAGGCTACAACTTCTTGCGCCGTTGCCTACGACTACGCCAGAATCCGCCGGCTTGTGCGCCTCAAGGGCCACCGGTAACTTGGTTCGCGTCACTGATTCCCAGTGATCGGGTTTAGTAGCCCGTGGTAAATGAAAGTGCACAAGCGTCCGTCAAAAGGTATTTACGTACCTGCACTTGATGGCGGCTGTGCGTAGGGCGCCCTCGGGCGCGCCGGCTTTCTTCTTTTCCCCGGTCTACTAACCTGCGTACAGCTGCCACCCCTTGTTTAGTAGCTCGGTGCGGCGGTCACACCACAGGAAAAAGAAGAACATGTTCAAGATCACGCCGAACCCGCCGGAGACAGATCCGGCCTCCCCGTACGAATCTCCCGATTCCAGGAAATTCCACGAAGCCGCCGAACGCGCCCTTGATTACTACCTCACACCAACCCAACGCATCATGGGCAGCGACCAGAAACACGCCCCCATGTTTCTAGCCAACGCCGACTACGACAGCGAGTCCCTGCTCGTCAACGCCAGCGAGTCCCTAAGCTCAGCCACCGAAATGCTCTGCAACTTCGCCGCCCTCTTGGACCCAGGCCACCGCAAAACTGCGCTGGGGATTGCGCAAGTGGTGATGCTGGGGGAATTGGCGGTGAATCAAGCACTGGATAAAGTTGTGCCGGTGGATTGAGGGGACATCCCTTTGTGGCGGCGGTCTGGCTGCTGTCACAAAGGGATCAAGATTGCATTGGGCGTCTGCTTTCGGCCAAAAGCGGACATTTAGAGCAGGTATGATAGATCCGTCGTTTTTCTTCCCTATTTGGCAATTTGCGGACACGCCTTTACATTCTCAGAGCTGGAAAACGAAAGTTTAAAAATCAACTAGCTGCCTTTTAAAGTAGGTGCCGATGGTTACTCCCCTTGATGTTGAGGGCTTTGATGTTGGATGGATCGCTACTGACGCCATCGGGCACATTGCGTTGTTCACTACGGCTGGTCGGGGTCCGATTCCTGACTCCGCACTTCCCTCCACCGAGGACTGCGAAGAATGGGTCCTTTCATTGTCGGAGGTGTCCGATGTAAATTCAGTCACTTCCATGTCTGGCGCAAACGCTTTCGTCGCCTTTGCCAAGCGTGGACTCTTTGCCTATGACTGGTCGGACGTCCATCGCGCTGCAAGCCAAGCCTTGAACGGGTATGAGCTACAATACCGTCCATTAAGTCCACTAACACTTGACGATTTGCCTACCCCTTTACGGCCGTTGGCTGAGCTTACCCGGCTATCTGGCGTAACGTTCGGAGTATCTATCATAGTGATGGCTGATCGGGTTTCTTAGCCATTATTGGGCGATCAGTGCTGTTTTTGGCTGACTGCTGTCGACCACTGAGGGCAACTCAGAGTCGTTATCAGACGAATCGAACGTCCGCTTCTGGCCGAAAGCAGACATTCACGACGATCCGCTTCAATCTGAAAACAGTCGAAAGCATTCATCAAATGTCACGATTGTGGATACCTTTGCCAAGATCCACATGACCAAGCGCAATGAGAAACACCCAATGCAGCACGAAACACAGCTAAAAACCCTGCTCACTCAGGATCCTGTAAGGATGAAAATCCTGCGCATGGCTCGCGAGCTGAACTTGCCGGATTGCTGGATTGGCGCCGGCTTCGTGCGCAGCCTGGTGTGGGATCACCTGCATCAGCGCCAGCCATCAGCGTTGCCCGCAGACATCGATGTCATCTGGTTCGACCCGGCACGTGCCAGTGCGCAAACCGATTCGGCGCTGGAAAGCACACTCTCGAGCCTCTGCAGTGAAGTGAACTGGTCTGTAAAGAATCAGGCTCGAATGCACTTGCGCAACGCCGATGCTCCCTATCGCTCCGCTGCCGATGCGATGACCTGTTGGCCCGAAACGGCAACTGCCGTTGCTGTCAGACTTGATCGTCAAGACGAGATAGAGGTTTCGGCGCCGTTGGGGCTGGATGATCTGTTCTCGCTGGTGGTACGGCCAACAGAACGATTCAGAATCGAAAAACATGCCATGTTTCTGGATCGCATTCGAGCCAAGGCGTGGCGTGAGACTTGGCCCGACTTGATGTTTGTCACCGAACGGTGAGTTCTCACCTCAGCCGGTTCCTGCCAAGTACGGCCATTCGCAGACAGCAACTTCTAAGGCTATGATCGCAACATTCCAGCCTCTCCCGAACCCAACCCCATGCCCACCTCAAAAACCCGCCCAATCCCCGCCCCGCTCCTCAACCCCGGCGAATCCGTGGTCTTGTTCGACGGCGTGTGCAAACTCTGCAACGGCTGGGCACGCTTCCTTATCCGCCACGACCACCAACGCCGCGTGCGTCTGGCCGCCGTGCAATCGCCCGAAGGTCAGGAGCTTCTGGCGTGGGCCGGTCTGCCCATAGATCAATTCGACACCATGGCCGTTATCCGTGACCGCCACTACTGGGAACGTTCCGACGCATTTCTCGAAGTCATCCGCCAATTGCCCGCCCGCTGGCAGCCATTGCGCCTGCTACGCGTACTCCCTCGCGGCCTGCGCGATTGGGCCTACGACCGTATCGCGCTGAATCGCTATCGTCTGTTCGGCAAATACGACACCTGCCTGCTGCCCACTCCAGACCACGAACAGCGCTTTCTGAAAGCAGCGGCGTCTACATCAGAAAACTGAACAACTGCACAGGTGTCATCTTCGTCACCATCATCAGCACGATGACGAACATCCCGGAAAAACCGAGCACGCCCATCCAGAACCATTTGCGGTAAACCGCCTGATAATGCTCATCAAGCCCCGCCCCCGCTTCGCTCGCACTCGTCGCCATCACATACAGTCGCTTCTGCAACAGCAACACCGGCAGCCACAGCGAGCCGACGCAGAGGAAAATGATCAACGACGTCAGCACCCACTCGGTGCTCATGGTCAAGCCTGAAAGCCGCATCAGCAGATAACCGCTGATGATCTGCACAAATCCCGCCGGTGTGGTGATCCAGGTGTCGAAGCGCACGACCATCCGTGCGACGTGAGCAATCACTTGCGGGTTGGCCGTGCGACTGGCGGCGATCAGGTAGAGGTAGGAGCCCATGCCGAAGCCGAACAGGAAAATCGCCGCGATGATGTGCAGGTACTTCAGGCACAGATAGAGCATGTCAGCGCTGCCCGTCCGAGAAGTTCACGGCCAGGCTCAGGTTGGTTGGGTCGTTGATCGCGGCCATGTACTCGGCGACGCTGATTTCGCCCACGCAAGGTCGGGCGCCGGCGGTCGGCACGTAGCCTTGGGCCATTTTCGTCGCCAGTGCTACGGCGGCGCAGCTGGGGATTTCCGGGCCCTTGTCATTCAGGGCGGTGAGTTGCGCGGTCATGGACAGCGGTTTGCCGTCAACGCCAAGGCCCTGCACGTCGATGTACATCGCGCTTTTGCCATCGCCGAAACGCTCGAAGCGCGTGCCCAGGCGATGCAATCTTGCGGCCCACAAAGCATGGTCGCGCACCAGTCCGATTTTGAGTGCCTGAGCCAGCAGACCATTGGCGATACCGCCGAGCTTGAGCCCGGCGCCCGCCTTGAACTTCAGGGTGTGCGCGCCATAACGACCGGCGAAAATATCCATGTCCGGCACATCGACGTTGGCCAGCAGCCGCGTGCCCATCTGCGGCATTTTGCGCAAGGTCAGGTCCAGCCAGCCGGACACTTCGTGCACCTTGCCGTTTTTCAGTTGCTTGATCGGTTTGCCGGCATAGGCGAGTACGCCTTCGATGGTCGACAGACCCGGCATTTTCGCCGAGGAGGAAATGCCGTGTTCGATCGAGTCAATTCGCGAAAAACGCTGGCGCTGTTCATCGATGATCGCGGATGACAGTGTCGGCACCGAGCTGCAACCACTGAGGATCGCCACGCCGGCCTGCTTCGCTCTCGCGTCGAGAATGTGGATGCCGTTGACGAAGGTGCGGCAGTCCGCCAGATCGCAGTAGTTCACGCCAGCGTCGATGCAACTCTGCGCAACGGCATAGGATTGCCCCTGAAACGGCCCGCCGGTATGCACGACCAACTGAATGTTCAGCGCACGCAATGCGGCTTCGAACTCTTCGCCCATGGCGTCGCCGCACCAGCCTTCGCAGACGTTGCCCGATTGGCTGTTCAGCTCATCGAGTTTGCGCTGCAATTTGCGCGGGTCACGACCCGACAGCACCAGCCCGATGTCCGGCATCAGCGCCAGATGGCGGCACACGATGCTGCCGAAATTTCCGTAACCACCGACCACCATCACCCTGAACGGCATGCAATTCTTCCCTAAATCAATCCATCAACAGGCGTGCAGGATATAGGGCTGAACGTCAGCAAGCCATCCACTGTAGGCCTTCGCCTGCTCGCGATAGCGGTGTGTCAGGTGTTGATCTGCTATCTGACACACCGTTATCGCGAGCAGGCTCACTCCTACAAAGGTTTGCGGTGTAGCCGAAAGGACTAGAAATTGATCTTGAACCCCAACATCGCGTCATACCCATGGCTGTCGCCATCAAAGCCCTGCCGATAGCCAGCCGAAGCGGTAAACGTGGTGCGCCGGTTGGCCTGGTAATCCACCCCCACATTGACCTCGCCCCACGTGCCCTGAATGTCGGATTCGAACGGGATGTACCCCGATTCAGAGGAAAACTCGGTTTTCGGTTGCCCCTTGAATTCATGCCAGATACTCGGACGGATCCAGCCATTGGTGCGCCGTGCGCTCTTGTCGACGCCCTCGGTGTCCCAGTCCTTGGCGATACGTACGCCGGCGCGGCCGATCAAAGAATCCACGTCCTTGAAGCGAATTTTCGCGCCGACGTCATCACTGCTGTCCAGATCGACGTAGCTGTAGATCGCCTGCAATTGCGGCTCGATGTACCAGTCTTTGTCGACTTCGAACGGGTAGCCGTTTTCCAGCGACGCGGTGTAGCCCCAGCCACGGGTTTTCAGTTTGGCCAGGTCGTTGGGTTTGGCTTCGATGTCGAAGCGGTTGACCTGCAACACGCCGTCCAGATACCAGCCGGAGGGGCCGAAGTGTGTCCAGTAGGCGCCGACGCCGTAAGCGCGTTGGCGTTGTTGCCGCGACTGTTCAATGAAGAGCCGGCTGTGGTGGTAATGGTGGTGCCCGTCTGAGTGCTGATCGAGGCATCGACACCGGCTGCAGGCAAACAGGTTTGCGAGACGTTGTAGGCACCCGCCGCCAAAGGCCCGCACGCGGCCTGAACGTCTGCGAGCATCAGGGTGTTGGCCATGGCGACCAGTAAAGCGTTACGAATGAAATGCGGGGCGTGCCCGCCGTGAGGATGGCCGCTGGCACCTTGCATGAGAACCTCCCTGTTCAGCGTGCCAGGCGTATCCCTCACGCCTGTCGACGCCGCGCGATATTGCGTTGTGATGACCGCTATAGACCTTAGTAGTTATTTCGAAAGTTGGTAATTCGCGGGTCGAGGACCTGGATTGACGAGTTGACGAACGGTCATTCGAATGTTCAGATGCCGCCCAGTTTCAGGTGTCCCATGCCGCCGTGCATGGGGTGAAACGGGAAACCGGTACGTTCTTTTCGAACAAGTCCGGTGCTGCCCCCGCAACGGTATGCGCGTGATGCTTTCGATAGACCACTGTGGCCACTCGGCCATGGGAAGGTGAAAGCCTCGATACGCGCGAGCCCGGAGACCGGCCTGGAATTTCGTTTGGCAAAATCCTGCGGTGGGCGGGCATGGGCCGGTATTGGCTGTGCGCGATGCCTTCTCCTGCATGCTCTTCTGCGAAGATCCTTTTCGAGAAGACAATGATTCGACCTTTCAACACTTCTGCTCCAACCCTTCTGTTCGGCTGTTTGTTCAGTCCCCTGCTGCTGGCAGATGACACGCCGCTGGAACTCAATCAGCAAATCGTTTCCGCACCGTCGGTGGAGTCGACCACGGTCGCCGAGATGGCGAAGTTCGGCAGCAAGGTCGAAATCGTCAGCCGCGAACAGATAGAGCGCGCTGGCCCCAGTGCCGATGTCAGCCGCGTCATGCAGATGTTTATTCCCGGCCTGTATGTTGCGCCGAAAAACGGCCCGTTCGACTACGGCACCTATTCGCTGCTCGGCGGGCGCAACGACGACACGCTGATCCTGCTCGACGGCGTGCGCCTGAACAATCGCCTGTACGGCGGCCTCTATCTGGACACCCTGCCGGCCAATGCCATCGAGCGCATTGAAGTGCTCAAGGGTGGCCAAAGCCTGTTGTTCGGCACTCAAGCCGTGTCGGGCGTGATCAACATCGTCACCCGCAGCCCGCAATCGCGCAAAGCCTCCGGCGAGGTGAATCTGGGCGTCGACAGCTTCGGCGGCACCACCGAAGACGCTCGGGTCGAAAACATCTTCAGCAACGGTTTCGGCGATCTCGGTTTGCTCGCGTACGTCAGCCACAACGTCTCCGACGGTTACCAGCCCTATCGCAACCGCGACATGAAAAACGTCAGCGAGAAGAACCGCGCCTACGAAGTCACCATTTTCGGCGGCAAGGCGATTCAGTCGTTTGGCGAGGATGCACGGCTGGAACTGTTCTACCAATACGCCGACGCCAACCTCGACTTCGCCCGTCCGGTCGACAATCACAAGACCACCAACGACCGCGTGCAGCAGATCGCCACGGCGACTTTCGAGCAGACCATCAATGAGCGTCTGAGCTACTTCGTCAAAGGCCATATCAACGACTGGGACACGCGCTACACCCGGGTCAACAACATCGCCGGCGGCGGCACCAAAGTCATCAACCACAACGACTATTGGGGCTTCACCGATTGGGGCGTGCAGGCCGAAGGCAAAGCAGAATTGCCCGGTGGCCATGTGTTGGTGTTCGGCACCGACAACCAATGGTTCAAGGGCCAGGACGATGTGCTGATTATCGACAACGACAAGGCTGAAGCGCACGCGTTCTACACGCAACTGCGCCCGCAGATCGACGCCCTGCCCGACTGGCACCCGAGCATCGGCGTGCGTCACGAGGCCATGAGCGGCGGCGACAGTGCCACGGTCGGCATGCTCACTTCGCTGTATGACCTCAACGACAACTGGTCGGTGCGCGGTCAGTACGGCAGCGCCTACAAACTGCCGAACGCCGAGCAACTGTTCGTCAACGAGCCGGGCGACGAGATCGGCAACCGCAATCTCAAACCGGAAAAAAGCCGCAACGCCGAACTGGGTGTCGACTACAAAGGCTTTCTGCTCGACCGCGAATTCAGCGCCAGCGTAACCCTGTTCAAACGCAAGATCGACGACCTGATCACCCTCGATGACATTCAGTGGGTCAACGGTGAAGGCACGATCCAGATGCGCGGTTTCGAGGCCGACGCCAAACTGGCGCTCAACGATCAGTGGAGCCTGCAAGCGGACATGACCCGCAACCTCACCGAGTCGCGCACCGGTGTGACGATCAACGACATCCCGAGCTTCTTCGCCCGTTCACGCGTGGGTTATGAGTCGGAAAATCGCCTGTGGGGCGTTGGCGGTGCGATTCGCTACATTCGCGACATCAAAAGCTCAAAGCAGGTCGAGTACGGCAACTATTCGGTGGTCGACGCCGACGCTTATCGCTATTTCGACAACGCTCATCAACACCGCGTAAGCCTGCTGGTGGAAAACCTCTTCGACCGCGATTACGTCACCAGCCGTTCGAGCAACGTCGATAACCTCGGCCGGCCGTTCACCTCCGAAGTACGCTACACGTACCGCTTCTGATGAGTGACATCAAAACCGTCGACGGCGTCGACACGCACCCGGACTGGTCGCACGTGCCCGAGCACGCACGCCATGTGTTCCTCTGCACCGGCCCGCGTTGCACCCAACGCGGCGCCTTGCAGTTATGGAAAACCTTGCGCCGGCATTTACTCGCGCACGATCGCATCGAGAAGCCGGGCGGCGTCTTGCTGACGCGCACGCATTGTCAGTTTCCGTGCAATCTGGGGCCGATCGTGACCGTGTATCCGGAGCGCTGCTGGTATGGCGTGCGCAGCCATGAAGATGTGCAGCGGCTGGTCGAGGGGCATCTGGTGGACGGTGAAGTGGTTGCGAACTTGCTGATCAAGGCGCGGCCATGAACAGGTTGTGGATGTTATTGAGTGCCCTGCTCTGCGCGGCCCCCGCGTACGCCGACCATTACCGTAATTGCGGCGAAGACTGGCGCGCCGCTGCGCCCTCACGCATCGTCGCGCTCAATCAGCATGCGGCGGATCTCGTGCTGGCACTGGGTGCCGGGCCAGCGCTGGTCGGCG
Source organism: Pseudomonas sp. P108 (assembly GCF_032613195.1). Lineage (NCBI taxonomy): Bacteria > Pseudomonadati > Pseudomonadota > Gammaproteobacteria > Pseudomonadales > Pseudomonadaceae > Pseudomonas > Pseudomonas sp. P108. The sequence continues at coordinate 3,825,955 of NZ_CP126691.1, forward strand.
TGGCTTATCTGGATGACACCGGTGCCGGGCAGCGCCAAGCCGAGTATTTCGGTGTGCCGGTGATCGCGCGGCAATACCCGGCCAGCGAAGTGCTTTACGCTGCGAAGCCGGATCTGGTGATCGGCGGTTTTGCCACGGCGTTCGGCGACGGGGTGACCTCCCGCTCGGGACTGGCGCGCAATGGCGTGGGTTCGTATCTGCTGGAATCCGCCTGCAACGGGCACTCGCTGGATTATTTCGCGCATGTACGCAATGACTTGCTGACGCTGGGCAAGCTGCTGCACCAGCAGCAAAAAGCCCAAGCATTGATCGACTCCATGGAAAAGGACATTGCCGGCGCCCGAGCCTTGGCCGGCACGGGTAAACCGTTGTCCGTGTTCTATCTCGACAGCGAAGTCAAAGGCCTCGACAGCGAAGGCCGACGCGGATTTGTCACTCCGCTGCTGGCGGCTGCCGGGGCACGCAATGTGTTCGCCGACATCAACCTGTATCGAGTCACCGTCAACAGCGAAACCCTGCTGGCCAGCGACCCGGACGTGATCCTGCTGGCCGACGCCGAATGGTCGCCCGCCCGCCGCAAACGCTACCTGTTGACCCACGACCCGGTCCTCTCGCAACTGCGCGCGGTGCGCGAGAACCGCATCATCGAGATCCCTTTCACCCACCTGCTGCCAACCTACAACAGCGGCCGCGTCGCCTTGCAACTGGCCCGCCAGCTCAACGCGCTGGACAAAAAATAAATGAACCCGCCGCACCGCACGCCACCTAACGAACAGACCATCAGGAGGTAGCCAATGCAAATCGAAACCGTGTGGATCGTACTGGCGGCAGTTCTTCTGCTAATCGAACTCTGGGCCATCAATCGGGTGCGCAAGAGTCAGGGGAAATCGAGCAACAAAGGTGTATGGATTGTGCTGATCGTGTTTGTGCCGTTGTTCGGCTTGATTGCCTGGGCGTTGGCGGGGCCCAAGCATGTCAGTCGGCATTCGGCGTCGTAACCTGACTCTTGATCCATAGCGACTGAGCATCCGTCACGGACTGGCATGCCAAATGCCCGCGGGAAATATGGCCGCTTAACCCGTTGCAGGTTTACGAGCCCTGCTTTGGCCGGGCTCTTTTCTGTTTGCTCCCATCGTCACCCTGTTGCAGGATCAGCCGTCGACAACAGGGAATGTTGAAATGGATCAGAAAGCATGTGGGCGAATTGTGGTGGTGGGTGCAGGCATCGTCGGCGCTTCCCTTGCGTATCACCTGTCCGGTAAAGGTGCGCAGGTCACGTTGATCGAGGCTGACGAGATCGCGAGCGGCGTGACGGCAAGCTCTTTCGCCTGGATCACTGCCACGCACGCCGGCGCTGATCCGATTGCGCAGTTGCGCGGTATGGCCATAGAAGCATATCGACGACTCGAAACCGAGCTGCCGGATTTGCAGATTCGCTGGACCGGGGCTTTGTCGTACAACGAATCAGCAGAGTATCCGGCGTCGGCGACATTGTTATCGTCTGCCGAGGTGCTTGCCCGCGAACCCAATCTGAAAAATCCCCCACCGTGCGCGTTATTTCGCGCTGACGAAGGTGCGCTCGACGCCGTGCAGACCACCCACGCCTTGATTGCCAGCGCCCGGGCGCTGGGGGCGCAATTGCTCACGCAAACCCGAGTGACCGCTTTCAAAACCTGCAACGCAGATGTCACTGGCGTTGAAACCACAGCGGGCACGTTTGAGGCCGACCTTGTTGTGCTTGCCGCGGGGACTGGCACCCGGCAGTTAACACAGATGCTCAACGTTTCCCTGCCCATCGACGCCTCGCCGGCCATTTTCATCCGCTACAAGACCCAACCGGGCCTCGTCAAAGGCATCATTTCCAGCCCCGAAATGGAAATTCGGCAAAGCGCCGACGGCACGTTGCTGGCCGCTGAAGATTATCTGGGAGAAACGCCGGGTAACTCGCCGACGGACATCGCACGGCAAACCGCCGAAGCCATACGCAAAGAACTTCACGGGGTGGTTTTGATTGAGCCGCAAACCGTCGCCGTCGGAATCCGGCCCATGCCCACTGATGGCATCCCCGTGGTCGGTTACCTGCCCGGCGTCGGCGGAGTTTACGTTTGTGCGATGCATCCCGGTGTAACGCTGGCGGCAATCGTCGGGCGCCTCGCCAGTGAAGAAATCCTTGATCGCCAGTCATCTGCAGCCCTTGTGCCGTGCCGTCCTCAGCGCTTTTTCAAGAACTCGGGCGATGCTTGATTTAGACTCGCCGACGTCTTGCAGCAAGGAATGCGCACCGGCAACGCATGGTCATTTTGCGCAACTCGGACAGCGAAAAATCGCAGTGAAAAGGAGAACAACATTGCCGGCCCCCAAGCACACCGCGTTCGCCTATCAAGCGGTCTATCACTACATCGTCGGCCTGATCGAGGCGGCCAGTGGCACGACTGAGCAGAAACTGCCATCCCTGCGACAACTGGCCCTGCGCCTCGGCGTTTCGGTGTCGACGACCAAATACGCCTATGCACTGCTCGAAGACGAGGGCCGGATTCACGCCAAAGCCAGGTTCGGCTATTTCACCCGGCCGATGCCGGCGGCGCCTGTGGCGGCCAGTTCCAGCAATCTTCTCGACAGCGTCTTCGCCAGTGCCCGTCAGCCCGCCATGCTGGCGTTGAGCAGCGATGCCCCGGCGATGTTGCTGTCGCTGCAGGGGCCGTTGTTGCTGATGGAGCGTGAACTGACCCGCCAATACCCGCACGCCCACACGCCGCTCTATCAGCCGCTCGGCGAGCCTGAATTGCGCGCAGCCCTGGCTGAACACTACACCCGTTCCGCGCACAGCCACTGGCACGCCGAGCAGGTGTATATCGGCGCGGACCTGCGCAGCGTATTGGAGTTGTCGCTCAGTGCCTTGAATCTCGGTGGCACTGTGGCGCTGGTGGAGTCGCCCTGCTCGTGGGCGATTCTGCGCCAGTTGCAGGCGGCCAATATCCGCGTCATCGAAATGCCCCTCGGCGATGATGGCCGCTTCAACCTGCCCGCGCTGAACGAACTGCTCACACGCGAACCGGTGCGCCTGGCGGTGCTCTCCTCCACGGTGAATATTCCCCAAGGCCAGTTGATGCCAGCACAGGATAAACAGCAGATCTGTCACTGGCTGGCCGAGCGCGATGTCTGGCTGTTCGAAAACGATGCTTGGGGCGAGTTGTGTTTCTCCGATTCACCCGCGCGCTATCGCGATTTTGCCGACCCGGACAAGCTGCTGGTGTTCTCGACGTTCGACAAGATCATTGGCGGCGAAGCCCCGTATGGTTATGTGCTGTGCCGCCAGCATGCACCGCAATTTCATCGATTGTTTATGCAGCGTGGGTTTCGCCTCTCGCCCATTCGGCAGAAAGCGATTGCCAGACTCTACAGCTCCAGGCGCATCGACCAGCACCTGACCACCCTGCGAGCACTGTTGCGCAAGCGCATGCAACAGCTACAGACCTTGCTGGAAGAACACGGTAACGGTCAGTGGCAGGTCGTCGCCCCACAGGGCGGTGCGAGCTTCTGGCTCAAGGCTGTGCGTCCAATCGACATGCAACGGGTGTTCGAGCGTTTGCTGACCGAGCGAATCGTCATCGCCCCCGGCGAGATCTTCAGCCAGCAAGGCGCCTGGAAGCAGTACCTGCGCCTGAGTTACACCCTCGATTGGGACAAGGACATCGGCCATGCGGTGCAACGACTGGCGCAGGCTATCGGCGCAGAACATCACGCGTAATTAGAGTCCATAACAATGCCGCGCTTCCGGAAACCGGCCATGGCGCACATCGTCGGCAAACTGCGCGCAGGCCTCACTGATCACCGCGCCAACATCGGCGTAGCGTTTGACGAAACGCGGCAGATGCTCACCGCCCAGGCCGAGCACATCTTCGGTGACCAACACCTGCCCGTCGCAAGCCGGTGAGGCGCCGATGCCGATGGTGGGCATTTTCGACTCCAAGGTAATCTGCCGCGCCACGCCCTCCGCCACACCTTCGAGCAACAGGCTGAAGGTGCCTGCCTCGAGATTGGCCCGGGCATCCTCGGCAATCACTGCGCCGGTCTCAGCGGTCAGGCCCTGGGCCTTGAAGCCGCCCATGACATTGACGAACTGCGGCATTAACCCGACATGGGCCATGACCGGAATACCACGTGCCACCAGAAACTCGACGGTTGGTGCCAAGGCCTTGTTGGCCTCCAGCTTCACCGCGTCGCAACCGGTCCGCGCCAATACCTGAGCGCAATTACGAAAGGCCTGCTCGTGGGATTCCTGATAACTGCCAAAGGGCATGTCGGCCACCACACAAGCCAGACGCGTGCTATCGACCACCGCCCGCGTGTGGCCGATGATTTCTTCAAGCTGCATGCTCAGTGTCGAGGCGCGGCCATAACCGACCATGGCCGTAGAGTCGCCGACCAGAATGAAGTCGACGATCGGGTCGATCAATTTGGCGATACTGCTGGAGTACGCCGTCAGCGAGACGATTTTCTGTTGGCCTTTCATGGCGACCAGTTGCGGCACGGTCAGGCGTTTGGTGCGGGTATGCAGGCTCATGGGCGGCTCCTTGAGGCAGCCGTCCGTAAACGATAAATGTCGCCGAAATCAACGCGAAAATCTTTCATACAGTGCTCAATTCCAAAGGTTTCGAGCGCTCGATTATTCGCCTGACGTAAAAAAATTCAATGTACAGATTTGCCTTAAAAAGCGACCCACGTGCACCCTGCTTCGGACGTTCTCGGTGAAATGCCGATAGCAGCCTGGATGTTTTATTCAGCCGTTTACCGCAGGATACGAAGCTTACGAAGGATTCAACCGATCGATTTTGATCACGGCTTACAACTCGAAACGGAAGTCACCTCATGCTCGAACGCAACAGACTGGTCCCGGAATTGATGGTGACCAACCTGCAAAACAGCCTGCGGTTCTGGGTGTCTTGCCTGGGATTCAGCATCGCTTATCAGCGGCCCGAAGACGGTTTCGCCTACCTGAATCTGAATGGCGCACAGGTCATGCTCGAGCAAGTTGATCCAGATGCCGGCCAATGGTTGACGGCACCGCTGAGCAAGCCCTTCGGACGCGGCATCAACCTGCAGATCGATGTTGCCGAAGTCGCTTCGATCATCCGTCATCTCGGGCAGGCCGGTTTTTCGCTTTACCGTGATTGCCAAGACACTTGGTATCGCGCTGACAACATTGAAGTCGGCCAGCGCGAATTCATCGTTCAGGATCCCGACGGGTATCTGGTCAGACTGGTAGAGCGCTTGGGTGAACGAGCAATTTGAGCTTTACCCTGACGCAACGCTACGATTGCCGAACAACACAGGAGCGCCATTCATGGAAGAAGTCATTACCTACCGAACTGCCACCGCCGAAGATGCGCGGGCGATGTGCGAACTGGGCCAATTGCTCAATTCGGTTCACCACGCCGCCCGCCCCGATATCTACGCCGCCGCCACCGAAGATTTCACCCGAGATTTGCCGCACTGGGCCGGGGTATTTGAAAAGGCAGGCCAGATCGTCTTTATCGCCAGCGCCGGTGAACGGCCCGTGGCGTTCATTACGGCCACCCTCTCCGCCAGTTCCGGGCCGTTGATGCAGCCGCAGAACGTGGTGCGCATTGGTTCGGTGTGTGTCGCCGAACCGTTCTGGGGTAAAGGTATCGGTCGTACGCTGATTCAACGCGTCAAGGACTGGTCCATCGCGCACGATGCGCAGGATTTGCGCCTGACGGTATGGCCATTCAACGAGCGCGCGGTGCGCATGTATGCCGAGTTCGGGTTCGAGACCCGCGCCTTTGAGATGGGTGTGCGTTTGTCAGCAGCGGACAAGTCCGATCATCAATAACCTCTGCGAAATATCCGCATGACCCCTATCGAATGCTGCCATCCTGCCGACAACATTCTGATGGACACCGAGAGGTTTTCACGACGCCAGTCCACCTCCCTGTAAGTGCCACTTCCTATTACGATTCAAGAGGCTGCACCCATGAGCAACGCCTGGAACGAAGGTTATTTCACCGACGAAGGCTACACCTACAGCTATAGCCGGGAAATCAATCCGGTTTTCCAGCGTTACTGCCTGTTGTTGCGCGGCTTTGCCGGGCTGGACAATCCCGACGGTTACCACTGCGAACTCGGTTTCGGTCAGGGTGTGTCAATCAATATTCACGCCACAGCCAGCCCTGCCGGTTTCGTCGGTACGGACTTCCACCCCGGTCAGGCGGCTCACGCGATTGAGCTGGCGGAACTCAGCAACAACGGCGCAAGACTCTATGACGACAGCTTCGAGCAACTGCTGGCGCGCCATGATTTGCCGCAATTCGACAGCATCAGCCTGCATGGCATCTGGACCTGGGTCAGCCGCGACAACCAGAAACTGATCGTCGAATTCGCCCGCCGCCACCTCAAACCGGGTGGTCATCTGTACGTCAGTTACAACGCATTCCCGGGCTGGTCGCCTTCAGCGCCGTTGCGCCAGTTGTTCAGCCTGCACGACCGCTTTGCCAGTCACTCGACGCGGGCGGATCAGCGCATCGATGCCGCGTTGCAGTTTTCCGAAGCGCTGCTGGCGGCCAACCCCAAGTACGCCATCGCCGCGCCGAGTCTGGGCGCCCGGCTGCAGACCATCAAAGGTCAGGACCGCCAATACGTCGCTCACGAATATTTCAATCGCGACTGGAACTGCATGTATTTCGCCGACATGGTGGATGCGCTGGCCCCGGCCAAGCTCGATTACGTCACGACGGCGGTGCCGCTGGATTCGGTCGACGTACTCAACCTGAGCGCCGAAGGCCTGGCCTTTCTCGACGGTATCGAGCACCCGATAATGCGCGAGCAGGCGCGTGACTACTTCGTCAACCAGGCTTTCCGTCGCGACCTGTACGTGCGCGGTGCCAACCGACTCAGCGCGACCGAGCGCCGGTCGCGCATGCTCAATACGCGATTTGTGCTGATGCAACCGACAGAAAACGTAGCGTCCAGCGTCACTGGCCCCGCTGGCGAAGCGTCACTGCAAGCGGAAATTTACGGCCCGGTCCTCGATGCACTCGCCGGCCAGACCTACGAAGCCAAAACGATGCAGCAGTTGCTCGATGCGGTGTCACCAATGGCCTACGACGATCTGGAACAGGCCATCGCCATCCTGGTCAGTATGGGCGCGGTAGCCCCTTGCCAGAGCGAAGCCGCCGAGGCGCTGGTGTACGAACGCTGCGCCGCGTTCAACCTGCAACTGTGCAAACGCGCGCTGTTCAATGCCGACATTCAGGTGCTGAGCAGCCCGGTTACCGGTGGCGGCGTCACCGTCAGTCGTTTCCAGCAACTGTTCCTGATTGCGATCCGTCAGGGCAAGCAGCACCCGGCGGAGTGGGCGCAACTGGCGTGGAGCGTCATCGCCGAACAAAACGAAGTGTTGGTCAAGGACGGCAAAACGCTGACCACCGCCGAAGCCAACATCGCCGCACTGACCGAACAGGCTCAGGCTTTTGCCGAGCAATCGCTGATCGTGCTGAGTGCTTTGAAAATCGTTTGATCAAGGTGGGTGGCGCGCAGTGGTGCAGGCAGGAAATCTGCTGCCACTCGCGCCATCGGCACAGGCCACTGCCGGCAGTCAAAAGCCCATGGCAAACGGCAGCATTTGCCAAGGGGCGCCTTAATCAAACGCCCCGTTGAGCACCTCATAAATCAGCCCGGTTGCCAGCGCGACGAGGATCAGATCCGTGCCCACCTGCTTCCATTCATAACCATCGTAATGCGGCAGACGACCGACCAGACGTCCATCGAGCTTTTTCGCGATCCCGGGCGGCAGCGGTTTGCCGCGCGCAAGGTTCTTTTGAATGCCCGGTGGCAGCGAAGGGCCCGGGCTCCAGTAGTCGCGGTAGCCGCCAACAATCCCGAGCACATTGCCGCGATCGATGCTTGGGCCATGACTCCAGTCACCACCGGAGTTGTTGCCCTTGTTGCCGCCATTGCCTTTCTGGTTACCGTGCCCCTGCACGTTCTGCGAATTGCCCTTGCCATTGCCATTGCCATTGCCCTGACCCTTCCCATTACCGGGATCAGCCAATGCCATCGCCGAACTGAAAACCAGCGCAAGGGACGAAATCATTGCAATCAACGTACGTGACTTCAACATGCGGCGCGCTTTCATGGTGAGTTGCTCCTGTGTCAACTTGACGTTACACATCAGCTTAGTTTATTCCGGCTGACCGATCGTCGATTACAGCCCAGCCCATCGACACCGCCCAACAGGAGCTATTTCAAGGATTTAAAGTTCAGCCACATTGACGTACTGGTCAAAGACCTTGAACAAGCTTGTGCTTGCGGACATGGAGCGTCTGGTGGCCGGACGTGAGCGCATCTACCTCGACCGCTTCTGGAACGAGTTCGCCGGCACCCCGGCCAAAGTCGAAAGGCACCCGTCAGCACTACGCCAAGCTCTACGCCCGGCCCGGCGCCATGCACGCGGTTTTCGCGCAATTTCGCAGCATTCGTCAGGACGCCATCGACAACGCTCCCGTCCTGCAGAAACACTTGAGCATGCCGGTGCTGGCCGTGGGCGGTGAAAAGTCCTTCGGCAACAATGAAGCGATAGTCATGCGCAATGCCGCGGACAACGTCACCGAAGTGGTGATCCCGGCGGCGGGACATTGGTTGATGGAAGAAGCCCCGGCGCCGACCATCAAGGCGGTGCGCGACTTCATCGCAATGTAAGGAATGGCATTGCCTTGGACGGAGGCTTACGTCAGGATTCGCCCCTTTTTGAGGGCAAAGTGCAGCCTATCTCGTGGCTCGTCCATTGATGCGTACGTTTACGCCCTTCGCTAACCGATATTCAAACTTGCAGACCGGGTAGAAAACATGAATCGTCAAAAGAAACTCAAGCAGTTGTTCAAGGAAAAGGCCAAAAAGGCCAGCGCCAAACTCGCGCCGAAAAAGCCCAAGTACATCAGCAAGGCGGACCGGGCGAAACTGGAAGCTGAAACCGCAGAGCCAGTCGAAACCAGCGAAAGCTGAAATCCCTCTCGCCTGGCGAAAATCCTCTGCATTCTCCAACGGTCTGTCCAAGGCACAATGGGTCGCATCAACTACTGAACGTTAATGCCGCACACGAAGGCGAAGAAACATTGCGTGCAGGTGCCCTGATCCCAAGGCGATTGCCAGTAACACCAGCAAAATCAAAAACCAATCGCCCGGACTTGGGAATTGGCCGAAGATCGCCATCGAGCTGAAGATCCCGAACACAGGGATCAACAGCGACAACGGTGCCACGCGCGACATCGGGTATTCGCGCAACAGCAGGTTCCATCCCCAATAACTGAAGTGCGTCGCGGCATAGACCTGAAACGCCAGCGAAAACACCGTCATCGCATTGAGCTGCGACGGCAATGCCGTGAACGGTGCCGAGCCATGCAACAGCCACGTCAGCAGCATGAGCGGGATGGGTGGAAACAGGCTCGCCCACACCACAAACGCGAAAATCTCACGCACCTTCGAGACCTTGATCACGACGTTGCCAATGCTCCACGCCAGGGCGCTGCCAATGACCAGTGCCAAACCCGCCACCGATGCGTCGCCGGGGCGACTCAATACGATGCCCATCAGGCCCGCGGCGGCCAACAAAGTGCCAAGCCATTGCAACCGGCCCAGACGTTCGCCGAAAAAAACCACGCCCCAACCCAAGGTAAAAAACGCACTGAACTGGATCAGCAGCGATGCCGTTCCGGGGGGCACGCCCCAAGCAATACCAAGGTTGATCAACGCCCACATCGCCACACCGAAAATCAATCCGTAAGCAGCCAGCCAGTGGAACGCTACGCGTGGACGCTCGACGAAAAACACCCAGGGCAATGCAGCCAACGTGAAACGCAACGCCGTCAGCAACAGCGGCTCGATAGCGGCCAGTCCGAGTTTGGTCACGGGGAAGTTCAATCCCCAGACAGCCGTCACCACAACGGCGAGTACAAGATGCTTCTTTTGCATGGTCAATCTTTCCCGGCGCCGAGCGGAAGTACTCGGGCGCGGAGAAATATGCCGGCAATCGGCCTGGCCTGCTTTCAGTCACAGGCCAACTTTCATTAGAATCGGGCCATGCGAGAAATGCCCCGTCATCCTTACCAGAACACCCCCCGCGATGCCGTCGTGACCGCCATTGATTACGCGGACGGCACGCTGTTCCCGCTGCACGATCATCAGCGTGGCCAATTCGCCTACGCCGCCAGCGGCGTCATCACCGTGTTTACCGATGATGGTAACTGGGTCGTACCGCCGCAGCGCGGCATCTGGGTTCCCGCGCGATTGCGCCACTCCATGCAAATGCGCGGCCCCGTCACGCTGCACAACACCTACATCCGTAAACAAGCGGCGCAGCGCCTCGGACTGCCGGGGCAATGCCAGGTGCTGGAGGTGTCGCCGTTGTTGCGCCACCTGCTGCTAAAAGCTATCGATGTCCCCGCGCGCTATTCCACTCAAGGGCATGACGGCCATTTGATGGGCTTGCTGCTGCACGAAATCGCCAGCATGCCCGTGCTTTCGCTCAATGCGCCGTTGCCGGCCGAGCCAAGACTGGCGGCCGTGTGCCGCGCGTTTCTGCAGCAGCCTTCGCTGGAGGTCGGTATCGACGACATGGCGCAACGTGCGGGCATGAGCCGACGCACCTTTACCCGACACTTTCGGCTGCACACCGGGATCAGCTATATCGAATGGCGGCAGCAAGCCTGTCTGCTGGCGGCGATTGTCATGCTGGGCAACGGTCAGTCGGTCACACAGGTCGCCATGGACTTGGGCTACAGCAGCTCCAGTGCGTTTGCGACGGTGTTCAAGCAAGTGTTGGGGGAAGTGCCGAGTCGCTACTTTTAGAGGCGTCCGTTTTACACGTCAGCCACGCGCCCCAGAACAGACTGCTGAAAAACCGCGTCGCTTCGCCAAATCCGGCCTCATGCAACAGCGCCTGAACCGCCACCTCGGAATGCGGCGGATCGGCGCCTTGCAGAATCTTGCCCAGCTTGGCCTTCACCTCCTCCGCACTGGCACCCTGCTGGCGCCAGCGATGCCCCCACGCCTGCAGCAATAACGGTTGGCTGGCATAGGCGTAATGATTGCCCGCGACAATCAGCGGCGCGCCCGGCTTGAGACGTGCCTGAATCGTTTGCAGGATCTGGCGCTTGGGATCGTCACCGTTCAGATGATGGAGCACGCCGATCAAAGTCGCCGCGTCGAATTGCCCATCGGCCGGCAAGTCCTCGACATGCCCGAGATGAACCTGCGTCCGATGCAGCAAGTCGTTGGCCTCCAAATGCTGCACGGCGGCTTCAAGCATCGGCGCGGAAGGATCGACCGCGATGAAACGCCACTGCGGTTCCAGCGCCGCCATCGCAATGATTTCCTGCGCCGTACCGCCCGCGCCGACCACCAGTATGTTGGCCGGGCGCGAACCGAGACTGGCGGCCAACATGCAGGCCGCCAGATCGTGGCAGGCGTCGTAGCCGGCCAGGGCGATGCGGCTTTGCCGGGCGTATTCGCTGGCGCGCAAGGTGTCGAATTTTTCTGCTGATGTTGGGTTCACGACGAGACTCCTTTCTGTTTCAGAAGAAACTACGCCGAGACATCAGATAAGAAAAATTCATTAATTTTATGCCCTGCATTCCTTACGGGAATGCGGGGTGTAAACGGTGTGATGTCAATGCTGAGCGATCAATGCCTGCAGCCCATTGTGACCCTCAACGATCAGGCTTTGGATCAGTGCCTGATAGTGCTCAGCGGTATTCAGCTCTTGAGGATCGAAACTTGCCGACCAACTGATGAGCGTTTTGTTCTGTCCCGTCAAAGCGACCAACTTCACGCTGGCCACGTAGTTATCCAGCGGTAAAGGTGCCTCTTCAAAGCGGTAGGACAGCGATAATGCTGAGTCATCAAGCGCCAACAAGCGTTCTCTGACAACCGCGCCATCGGTCAGCGTGAGGGTGCGAATACAACCCACCCTCTGCGCTGCACCGCCTTCGATCTGGCTGCTCACGATCGAAGGATGCCAGTTCTGAATCTGGCCAAACTGCTTCAACACGTTCCAGATCTTTTGTGCATCGCCGTCCACGACAGCGTCAAACTCAACCATCGGCATGACATAAATCCTCTTATGTTGATCCCCGGCAGCGAACTGCCGGGAGCGGTCGGTATTCAGACCTCGAACTGGTGATACACCTTGGCAATGACCTTCCAGACACCGTCGATTTTGATCAGGGTCAGGTAGTCGTTGTAGTCGGCACCAATTGCATCCGTTTCCATGTCCACACGTACCACCGCAGTGGTCGGGGTGATCGCCAGCACGTCGAGTCGCGTGCTGATTTCGGGGGCTGCGCCGTTCTTCTCGACAAAGTCGAACAGGTTCTTGATCGGGCCGCCGAGCAGTTCGCCGTTGGTGAAACCGTACATCACTGCCTCTTTATGGAAGGCTTGAGCGACGCCTTGCGCGCTGCCAATGCGCAGGCCTTCGACGTATTGATTGGCGGTCGCGATCACAGCGTTGTATTCAGCCGTCGGTACGGCTTTGATGTTCTTGGACATGGTTGTTTCCTATCGTTGGGGGTGAGTGACAAAGGCTGCCGGGAGCCGGGGTTGGCACTCGGCAGCGGGAGTAACCGACGTTCACCAATCCTGGCGCGTCGGCGAAATGATCAGGTCGTTGACGGTGACGTTTTCCGGCTGGTTGAGCGCGTAGATCACGGCACGGGCGATATCGTCAGGCGCAATGGCGATGCGGTTGAGTTCCTGGGCGGCCTTGCGCCCTTCTGGATCACTGACCTTGTCCGCCCAGCCGGTATTGATAACGCCGGGGCTGACCGTGTTGACGCGGATGCCGTGCTGCACGCCCAACTCCTTGCGCATGGACTCGGTCATGGCCTGCACGAAGAATTTGGTGGCGCTGTAAACACCCGCCGCCGGCCCGACCTGATGGCCGGCCACCGAGTCCATGTTGAGGATCTGCCCGGACTTGTGCTCGAGCATCATTGGCAGCACGGCTGCTGTGGCATTGAGATAGCCCTTGATGTTGACGTCGATCATCTTGTCCCAATCCGCCACAGCCAGATCGACCCAGTTGGAGAACAGCATCAGCCCGGCGTTATTCACCAGAATGTCGACAGCGCCATAGGTGTCCTGCGCGAATCTGGCGAGCGCCCGGGTTTGATCCGGCCGGGTCACATCAGTGGTAAAAGCGGCCACGTCGTGACCGGCTTCACGCAACTCGGCGACGAAGGCTGCCAGACCCTGTTCATCCAGCGCGGCAGCAACGACGCGAACGCCGTGTGCTGCCAGCGCACGAGTGGTTGCCGCCCCGATACCGGACGATGCGCCGGTGACGATGGCGACTTTGTTGTGCAGATAGTTCATGTTCCGTTCCTCTTTACAGTGAATGCGATTGCGTCCGGGCAGTCATTCATGCGTTTGCGGTGGGCCAGTCGATGTAGCCTTTGGCGCCTCCGCCGTAGTAACTCTCACGCGGCGCAATGGTCAGTTCGAGACCGCGCCGCAGACGTTCCACCAGATCGGGGTTGGCAATAAACAGGCGACCAAACGCCACCGCGTCGATGCGGCCCTGCGCCCGACGCTCAAGCGCCATCGCCAGGTCATAGTTGTTGTTGCCAATGAACGCGCCTTCGAACTGCGCACTCAGTGCGTCCAGGTCCACGCCCGCGGGCACGGTTCGAGATGTGGCAGTGGCACCTTCGACGAAATGCAGGTAGGCCAGATTGAATCGATTGAGTTGCTGGATCAGGTACCCGTATGTCGCCATGACGTTGCTGTCGGGCGGCGTATTGCCGGCATCGGGCGTTACAGGTGAAAGGCGGATACCGACGCGGTCGCTGCCCCAGATCGAAACCACCGCTTCAGTCACTTCCAGCGTCAGCCGCGCACGGTTTTCGATGGAGCCGCCATACCGATCGGTGCGCTGATTGGTCGAATCGCGCAGAAACTGGTCGAGCAGATAACTGTTGGCAGAATGCACTTCCACACCGTCGAAACCGGCGCGCTTGGCGTTCTCGGCAGCCAGTTTGTACTGCTCGATGATTCCCGGAATTTCCGAGGTCTCAAGCGCACGCGGCATCGACACTTCGACAAAACCTTTCTCGGTGTACGTGCTGCCCTCAGCCTTGATCGCCGAAGGCGCGACCGGTGCCTGGCCATTGGGCTGCAACTCGACACTGGAGAAACGCCCGACATGCCACAACTGGCTGACGATTTTTCCACCCGCGGCGTGTACAGCATCGGTGACTTTCTTCCACCCGGCGACCTGCTCTTGCGACCAGATTCCCGGGGTCATCGCATAGCCGCGCCCCTGAGCGGAAATGTTCGTCGCTTCGGCGATGATCAAGCCTGCACTGGCGCGCTGGGCGTAGTACGTCGCGTGCATTTCATTCGGCACGCCGTCTTCGGCCATCCGGCTGCGGGTCACCGGTGCCATGACAATCCGGTTGGCTAACTGCAGCGCGCCCATGGCCATGGGCGAAAAAAGGTCGGTATCACCAGCGTTATCAATCATAAGCACTCCAAATCAATAGACCGGTCGTCTAGTAAAAAGACCCAAAAAAACGCCCCTGTGCCAGCGGGCGTGCACTCGTCAAAAGTGCGATTGCAAAAGCGAATGTCCGCGAAAAACTCACACTTCGGCTGCGGTACGAGCACGTGAGGGTTCAAGCGCAGCCCTTTCCCACTTGGCAATCACCAGCGGTGCGATGGCATTGCCCAATACATTCAGCGTGGTCGTGCCGCTGTCGATGATCCTGAAAATACCTGCGATCAACGCCACACCCTCTAAAGGAAGACCGGCTGAAGCCAACGTTGCGGAGAGGATGATGATGGCAAACCCGGGCACACCCGCCGCGCCTTTCGAGGTCAGCACCATCGTCACCACCAGCAGGATCTGCTGCGACAGGGACAGGTCGATGCCATAGAGTTGCGCCACGAAAATCGTCGCCACGCCGAGGAAAATCGAGGCACCGTCCAGATTGAAGGCATACCCGACCGGTACCACGAAACTGACAATCCGACGCGGTACACCGTAACTCTCCAACCGAGTCATCAACTGCGGCATGACGGCGGCCGATGCGGCACTCGAGAACGCCAGAATCAATTCACTGCGAAAGTAGCGGATCAATTTGAAAATGTTCTCGCCAATCAAGTAGCAAATGCCACCGAGTATCACCAAGGCGAAGACCACCAGAGCCAGGTAAACCACACCAATCAACTTGAGCAGCGGCAACAGCGAGGCAAACCCAAACGTCGCGACAGTCGCGCCGATCATGCCGAAGACACCTATCGGCGCGTAGGCCATGACCATTGAGACCACTTTGAACATCGCGTCGGAAATGCTCTGAACCAGCGCGATTGCAGGTGCACTTTTCTCTCTCGGCAGCGCATTCAGGGCGAGGCCGAACAGCACGGCGAAGAACAGCACCGAGAGCAATTTCGCTTCCGACATCGCCACCAGAACATTGTCCGGCACGATGTTCTGCAGGATCACCAGTGCGCCTTTTGATGGCTCCATGTTGATCGACGCCGTGCCGTGGGACAGGCCGGAAATATCGGTGCCGGTACCCGGCTCGAAGATATTTGCGAAACACAGGCCGACCACAATCGCCAGCGCGGTTATCGCAAAGAAATACCCCAGCGACTTGATGCCCATGCGGCCAAACGACTTGTTATCGCCACCGCCGGCAATGCCCAGAATCATGCAACAGAACACAATCGGTACCACCACCATCTTCATCATCTTGATAAAGATGTCGCCCAGAGGCTTCAGGATCTCCACACTCACCCACGTTTGATACTGCGGATGGGTATTGAAATACCAACCGACGAGCACGCCAAGCAACAGCCCGGCAACGATTTGCCACACCAGGGGAATACGTTTCATGTCTAGCCTTCTTGTTGGAATGAAAGGTCTGCGCTAAGGGCAGTTGCTAGAGTCATGAGCTTCCAGCTCACTTGAGACCGAATGGCACAACCGGGTTGTGCCATGACGTTTGTCACTTGGCGAAGAGCTGGCTCATATCCTTGAAAGCCTTGAATTCCAGAGCGTTGCCGCATGGATCAAAGAGAAACATGGTGGCTTGCTCGCCAACCTGCCCCTGAAAACGAATGTACGGTTCGATCACAAACTCGGTGCCAAAGGACTTCAGGCGTTCGGCCAAGGCTTCCCACTGTTGCCAGCCCAGAATGATGCCGAAGTGCGGAACCGGAACGTCGTGACCGTCGACCGGGTTGCTGTGAACACTTTCCTGGGACGCGGTTTTCGGGTGTTCGTGAATGACCAGTTGGTGGCCATAAAAATCGAAGTCGACCCACTGAGTACTGGAGCGCCCTTCTTCAAGACCAAAGACTTCACCGTAAAAGGTGCGCGCTGCAGCCAGATCGTAAACGGGGATAGCGAGGTGGAAAGGCGAGAGGCTCATCAGAACTCCGATCATATTGTTGTGGGTTGGCGAACATTCCTACCGTCATCGGCGCCTTGGGTTCAGCCGCTGCCGGGGTATGGGAAACATCCTAGGACGGAAAACCAAACATAAAAATCAATATATATTTCTTAGAAACACAATTAATATTTGTGAATGATCAAAGAACTGAAGACACTTATCGCCGTCGCTCGCGAAGGTACTTTCGCTGCAGCAGGCAACAAAATCGGCCTCACGCAGGCCGCCGTCAGCGCACAGATCCAGCGCCTGGAAGCAGAACTCGGCTTCGAGCTTTTCGACAGAAAGGGGCGCTCGGCACACCTCAACAAAATGGGCCAGCAGATCCTCCTGCAGGCGCAAGAACTGCTCAGGCTCTACGACAGCCTCGGTTCGACAACGGTGGGATTGCCGCCCAGCGTGCTGGTCAACATTGGCGCGATTGCTTCGGTGCAGCGCTCTTACTTGCCTGACGCGCTGGCAAAGTTTCACCAGCACTGCCCGCAATGCCGATCCCGGGTAGTGCCGGGCTTGTCGATGGAACTGGTCAACCTGGTGGATGTTGGCGAGATCGACATGGCCGTGATCATCCGCCCACCCTTTTCACTGCAAAGCGACCTGCGCTGGACAACGCTGGCACTGGAGCCTTACCGATTGATCGTGCCCCGTGACGTGCCGGGCGATGACTGGTCCCAGTTGCTGTGCAGCCAGCCGTTCATTAGATATGACCGATCTTCCTTTGGCGGCAGGCAGGTCGACCGCTTTTTGCGGCAGATGCATTTCACACTGCGTGAGGTCTGCGAACTGGATGAGCTGGAAGCAATTATCAAACTGGTCGAAAACGGTGTCGGCGTGGCGTTGGTGCCGCAAACGGCGCCCGACTTTGCATGGCCTGCCGGTGTGCGGGTGCTCGACCTCGGGCAGCACACTTTCCACCGTGATATCGGACTGGTGCACCGGTCGCGGCAGACTTTTACAGAACCTGTGCGGATGCTGGCTGAACTGATCAGTGCTCAGGTGAAGATGGGGTATGAGTGAGGCCTTCAAAAAACAATCATTAACCGCATCAATAACAACCATTGATTCAATGAAGTTCTCTTATCAGGCTCGCGGCGTAAGATCGGCTCCAGACCTAACCACTACCCCACGGAGCACACACTCATGAAACGCCAAGCCCTTTTCAGCATCGCTTTCTCACTGTTCGCCCTGAATGCTTTTGCCGCTGAACCTGCCACCCAGACCGATCCGCTGTTCAGCGACGCAGTAGCCGCCGCCACCCAGACCGACCCACTGTTCAGCGACGCAGTCGCCGAAGGCGGTTCAGACCGTCTGCTCGAACGCCGCGCCGTCTGAATGCAGCGCTTCAGCGCAGTCACCGAAGAAAGGCCCGACCTTACCCGTCGGGCTTTTTTCGTTTGGCAGCGCTGCGCACCTGCCCTGCTCTGCCGGAAAGTTTTCCTCCTCGATCGGCTCGATCACCTAACCTCATAGACTGTGTGATCCATTCGAGCCGCCTCACCCATGCGCAACACATTGAACTCGTTGTTTTTTGTCGTATTCATGCTGCTGGTTGGCGGCAGTCCGACGCTATTGGCTGCCGACTTGCCGGCGCCGGTAACCACCGCTGCCGCGCCGTTGCCGGTGATTTCGCAAAGCGATCTGCAGGCCTTGCAACTGCGCCTCGATGGCCTCAAACAACAGATTTCCGCCGCGAACAACTACAACCAGCTCGAAGGCCCGCAGGATCGCGTGCAGGCATTCATTCTGGATGTCGACCGGTTGTCGGCGGCGTTGTTGCCGCAGCAGGCGCAGTTGGCCGTGCAGTTAGGGGTGTTGGGAGCGGCGCCAGATGCCGAGGTGGCGGCGGAACAGGCGGATATCGTCGCGCAACGAGCGTCCCTGGCGGAACAGAAGAGCAAGGTCGACGGCACGCTGAAGAGTCTGGCGGCGCTGAAGCAGAGCGCAGCGGATCTGATTACGCAGATTGCCGGTATCCGCCGCACGTTGCTGGAAAGTGAGCTGACGCTGGGCACTGACAGCGTGCTGAGTCCAAGTTTCTGGTCGCCACTGGTGAATCCGACCGAGGATGATCGTCAGCGTCTGCGTTTTTTCGTCGCGCAGGTGCGCGACACATGGGCCACCGTGTGGGCCCCGGGCCAACGCGTCTACACCAGTGTGCTGATGGCGTTGGCGCTGATCATCTGGACGTTCGGGCGCAGGCTGGCTGAACGCGGTCTGACCTGGGTGTGCATTTACCGCATGCCCGAGGGACGTCTGCGCCGCAGTGCGCTGGCGTTCGCCTCAGCGCTGGCGACCATTGCCACCACCGGCATTGCCTTGCAGTTGCTGTTCTACGCCTGCACCCGCCACCAACCGTTACCCCCTGTGCTGGAAACGTTTTCCGAAGAGTTCGAGAAGGTTGTATATGCCTGCGTGCTGATCACCGGGCTAAGCCGCGCGTTGCTGTCGACCGAACATCCCTCGTGGCGCCTGCCGGCGATTGCCGATCAGGTGGCGCTGGCGCTCAGACCCTACCCGCGCATCTTGTCCTGCACGCTGCTGGTGCTGGTGACGCTGGTGCAGGTCAGCAATGCCACCGGCATGAGCAGCCAGATCGTGATCGCCGGGCGCGGGGTCATTTCGATCGTCGTGCTGGCGATCGTGACGGTCCTGCTGTTGCGCGTCGGCAAAGTGCGCAAGGCACTGGTCGCGGCCAATGATGCCTCGGCGGCCAACAGCACATTTGCCGGGGTGATTTACACCATCGCGAGCATCTCGATGTTTGTCTCGGCGATTGCCCTGCTCACCGGCTACGTATCACTGGCACGGTTCATCAGTTATGAGCTGGTGTGGGCGTACATTGTCTTGTCGGGTTTCTACCTGCTGATTCAATTGGTCAAGGACGTCTGTGAGCATGTGTTTTCACCCCGCCATGCGAGCGGCAAGGCGCTCAAACAGCTGCTCGGCATTGGTGATCGACGGCTTGATCAGATCGAGATTCTGCTGTCGGGTTTCAGTCGGGCAGCGCTGCTGTTGCTGGCGGTCATCGCCCTGTTTGTCGGCGGCATCGGCACCACGCTCGGGCAACTGGCGAGCAACATCATGGCGATCCTCGGCGGTGCCGGGCTGCGCAAGCTGAACATCGTCCCCGGCCACCTGCTCAATGCCGTGCTGGCGCTGATGATCGGTATCTGGCTGATCCGCGCCCTGCGCCGCTGGCTCGACAATGAGTTCCTGCCCAAGACCGACATGGACCCGGGCATGTGCGCCTCGCTGAGCACGCTGTTTTCCAACATCGGTTATGCCTTTGTGATTCTGTTGACGCTGTCGTCGCTGGGCGTGCAGTGGACCAATCTGGCGTGGATCGTCAGTGCGCTCTCGGTGGGCATCGGCTTTGGTTTGCAGGAGATCGTGAAGAACTTCGTTTCGGGTCTGATTCTGCTGACGGAACGGCCGGTGAAGGTCGGCGACTTGATCAGCATCAGTGGTGTGGAAGGCGACATCCGCCGCATCAACGTGCGCGCCACGGAAATCCAGCTCAGCGACCGCTCGATCGTCATCGTGCCCAACTCGCAACTGATCTCGCAGAACCTGCGCAACGTGACGTTGGGCGGCAGCGCGCAAGGCGTGGCGGGACTGGAACTCGTGTTCCCGCTGGACATTGATCCTGAAGAGGTCAAAGAGCTGTTGCTCACGACTTATCGGGAGAACGAAACCATCCTCGAAAAACCGGCGCCGTTCGTGCGCTTCAGCAAATTGTCGCCGGACGGGATTACCTTGTCGGTGACCGGTTATGTGGGCAGTCCGAGGATTGTCGGGGTGACCAAAAGTGATTTGCTGTTCGAGATTCTCAAGCGGCTGGGTGCGGCAGAGATTGCGTTGGCGAAACCACCGGCGGGTGCGTAATGAATCGGTGAGGCTCTGGCATGGAATATTTTCGCTGTCTGAAAAATCGCTTTCGCGAGCAGGCTCGCTCCCACATTTTTTGCGCGGTGAAGGGTTATTCCCGAAGCGCCTAAATGCCTGCTTTTTAGGTCTTTATTGGCGGTCAGAGCGCAACCTTATACTCGAGCGGTTCACCTAACGATCAATAAGGATGTTCCATGCCTCAACGTCTTTTCCTGGCGGCTTTATTCCTCGCCGTCGCCGGTTGCGCCAGCCCTCCTCCCGCCTCTGTTCACACCCACGATCCAGCCAGTTCCACTCTGCAAGGCGACGCCGCGCGTCCTGCGCAGGCGCAGTGGATTCGCACCGAGTTGTACTTCTCCGTTGGTTCGATCGATGGCAAGGACGGTGCAGTCAGCCCGGCGCGCTGGCGTGAGTTTCTTGATCAGGAGGTGACGTCGCGGTTTCCTGATGGATTCAGTGTGCTTGATGCATATGGGCAGTGGCGGGATAAGGGCGCGAAGGAGCCTGAGCGCTTGAGCACCAAGGTGATTGTGATTTTGCATGAGAACAGCCCGAAGAATGCGGGCAACATCGAAGCGATTCGCCTGGCTTACAAGCGTATTACCGGGGACTTGTCGGTGCTGCGGTTGTCGCAGCCGGCGGAGGTGTCCTTCTAGAATCAGAAGCCCCTCACCCTAGCCCTCTCCCCGAGGGAGAGGGAACCGATCCGGGGATATTGGAGACGTACGCCGACCTGTATTTGCTTCTCTGAATCCATAATCGACTCGTTCTTTCAGGTCGATGTATCACGCAAGACAACTCGGTCGGCCCCCTCTCCCTCCGGGAGAGGGCTGGGGTGAGGGTCTGCCTTCAAGCGACTCAATCCAGCCAAAAGCACAGCACCAACCAGCAACACCGCAATCCCCAAAAACGCGCCAACCCCCACCACCGTCACGCTGGAATACAGCATATACAGGCACAACCCGAAAAACAGCAGCGGCAACAGCGGATACAACGGCACCTTGACCGGCCTCGGCACCTCGGGAAAGCGCCGCCGCAGGATGATCAGCGCCACGCTGCTCAAACTCAAAAACAGCCAGTACACCGGGGTCAGGTACTCGACCATTGTGTTGAAACCGCTCTGGGTAAAACTGCCAAACAGCACCAGCAACAACGCCACCGCACCTTCCGCCAGCAGCGCTTTACGCGGTACGCCATGGCGGTCGTCCCATTCGCCGAAACCGCGCAGCTGCGGCACATCACGCGCGGCGGCGTAAGTAGTGCGAGCGCCGACCAGCAGCGTCGAGTTGATGGTCGCAATCGCCGCGATGCCGACCATCAGCAAAATCAGCATGACACCCGGTGCACCGAAAGCACGGTTCAACAACTCAACCGCCGGCGCATTGCTGGCCGCCAGTCCGGCGAATCCCAGGCCCTGAACGAACGCCCAATTGAGCGCCAGATAGATCGCCATCAACACGCTCAGCGCACCGAGCATGGCAATGAAAATCCCTCGCCGGCCATCACGCACTTCCGCCGATAACGTCGCCGCATCGCTCCAGCCGCCGAACGCCAGAAAGACGAAAATCATCGCCGCCGAGAACCCGGCCATGTCGGTGCTTTGCGCGACGGGCGCAAGACTCGGCGCAGGCGCTTCGATGCCTTGCCAAGCCAAAAAAACGCCGGCACTGGCAATGCTCAAAAAGCCCAGTGCCAACAGTCCCACCAACAAGGTCTGGGTGAGAAAGCCAATGTGCTTGCCGGTGAGATTAAGCAACACCAATGCCGCAATCACCGCCCCGGCAAACAACCCCGAGCCGTACTGACCCAGCGGCACCACCGCATTGACGTAATCGGCAAACATGAACGCCGACAAAGCAATCCACCCGGTGTGCATCACCGAAAACCGCGACCAGGCGAACAGGAATCCCATGCGCTCGCCATACGCCGTGCGCAGAAAGTGATAATCGCCGCCCGGGTGCGGAAACGCCGTGGCCATCTCGGCAAAACACAGTGCGCCAATCATCGACGCGACACCGCCCAGCACCCACACCAGGTAGAAATGCTCTGGCCCGACGTTGAGGGCCACGGTCGGCGCGGTTTTCAGGATGTCGGTGGTGATCACCATGCCCAGCGTGATCAGCAACGCCTGAAACACTGGCAGATGCCGCCCCGGTCCCGCGTCAGAAACCATAGGTGGCGCGGGCGTAGTAGTAGGCGCCGTTGGTGCCGATTGGCGAGAGCACGTCGTACGGCAGGTTGCCGCCGTAGTTGATCGCCGAACCGGAGCGTTCCGGGTAGTTGTCGGTGAGGTTGTTGCCGCCCACGGCAATGTTGAATTTCGGGGTGAATTTGTAAGCCACTTCGGCGTCCAGCTGCCACACGGCACCGTAGGTTTGCTCCGGTTGCGAATCGCCGAAATCGAAGACTCGGGTGGTCTCGCCCTGGCGCGTCAACCTCCCAAGCAGGCCCCAGTGTTCGCTGGCCCAGTTGGCGGAAAAGATGAAGCGATCCTTCGGCGCTGCGTCGGTCAGGGTGTTGGTTTCTTCGACGCCAACAAGTGCATCATTGCCGATGCCCAGCGCCGTCAGTTGCGACGGCGTGCCTTTGGTGCTGGTGACTTTGGTGTGGTTGTAGGTGTACGCGGTGGTCAGGCCCAGTTGCCCTTCGTAGAACGGCTGGTGGTAGTTGAGCACCAGTTCGGCGCCGTCGGTGCTGGTGTCGGCGGCGTTGGTGAAGAAGTTGACGTCGTGCACGCCAGCAACGCCGAAGTTGTCATTGATGTAGTTTTCCAGCGCATCGCTGCCAATGCGTTGCGACAGGGTGATGCGGTCTTTGACGTCGATGCGGAACACGTCCAGCGAGGCGTCGAAGCGTTCGTTCAACTGAAAGGTCAGGCCGAGGCTGAAGTTCTTCGAGGTTTCCGGATCAAGCTTCTCGGCGCCCAGTGCGCGGGCGATCGGGTCGTTGACCGAGAGCACGCGGATGTCAGTCAGCGTGCCGCCATCGCCGAAGTTGCTGGTGGTGTTCTGGAAGCCGCTTTGGGCCAGCGACGGTGCGCGGAAGTTGTTCGATACCGCACCGCGCAAGGCCCATTGCTCGGTGAGCTTGTAGCGACCGCTGAGTTTGCCGGTGAGTTTGCTGCCGGCATCGTCGTAATGCTCCCAGCGGGTGGCGGCGTCGACAAAGAAGCGATCAGTGAGATCGCCGGACAACTCGGCGTAAGTGCCGAACACGTTGCGATCCAGATCCGACTCTTCGCTCGGGCGCAGGCCGTTGGCGCCGTCGGCTCCGGAGCCGATGTAGGAGGCCTCGTCACCGGCATAGGTGAGGTAGTTTTCGTAGCGGTATTCACCGCCGACCGCCAGTACGAACGAGCGCTCGCCAAGACGCAGTTCGCGGCTGAAATCGAGGTTGGTGGTGGTCTGGCGCAGTTCGTAATCGCCGGTGTCGAACTTCGTGGGTGAGTCTTCACCGAGGCTGGCGTTGAGCGTCTGCCGGGTCGAGCCATCGAAGCGGTTGCGACCGTGGGTGATGCTGCTGTCGAAATCCCACTCGTCTCCGAGCAGGCCTTTGAAACCGGCGGTGGCGGAAATGTCCTTGTTGTCGCCGAGCGATTGCGGCAAGTAGCCGTTGGGGTAGAACTGCGGCTGTTCATACGGGTAGCGATAGAACTCGGCGCCGGTGGTGTGGCGCTGGTTATAAGTACCGAAGCTGTAAGCCTTGCCGCCGGCCAGCGGCAGTTCGCTGTTGAACCAGAGGTTGACGTCGCGCGCTACGCCGTCGCCCATCACATAGTTGCGCTGGCCGGGGGTGTCGGCAAAACCGTCGAAACCGGCGCGGTTGGTCGGGTTGCGATCTTTGTATTCGGTGCCGCCGCGGATAAACCCGCCCTCTTCGCCCAGGCGCGTGCCGATCTTCGCCGTGGTCACGCTGTTCTGGCCGTCGGTGGTGGTCTTGTCGATAGCGTCCTGATGGGTGTGATAGGCGCCATAACTGGTGGACACCTCGCCACCTTCCGGGGCGTCATCCAGGATGATGTTGATGACCCCGGCAATCGCGTCTGAGCCGTACTGCGCGCCGGCACCGTCACGCAGCACTTCGATACGTTTGATCGCGCTGAGCGGGATCGAGTTGAAGTCGACCGGCGCAGTACCGCGACCAATCTTCGACGAGTCGTTGACCACCGCTGAGGTGTGGCGGCGCTTGCCGTTGACCAGCACCAGCACCTGATCCGGGCTCATGCCACGCAGTTGCGCGGCGCGCACGTGGTCGGCGCCGCCGGAGTTGGATTGGCGCGGCAGGCTGAAGGATGGCAACAGCGTCTGCAACGCCGCGCCCAGTTCACCATCAGCGACGCCGGCGGATTTGAGGTCTTCGGCGGTGAGCACGTCGACCGGTACCGGCGAATCCAGCACGGTACGTGAAGTACCCCGGGTGCCGGTGACCAACACCGTGCCGAGTCGGGATTCGCTGTCGGCGCTGACGGAAGTTTCTTCGGCGTTAGCAGGAAGTTGCCAAATAGCGGACACGACAGCGGCCGCCAGTAATGAACGGGAACGGTAATGCATATAACAGCTCCTTGAATCGCAGTTAATACCCGGCCGTTACCGACAATAAAGTTCGGCAAGCAATGCGCGGCAATGTCTGCTGTAGTTTTGGATTTCTGGAAGGCAGTAAAGCTTTTTTACGGTGAGTTGCAGTTTCCCCAGCGTGAGACGTTTCCCCTTGAAAGCCGATGCTAGACGAGCTGCCGCAACTCGTAAAAGAACCAATAACGCTTAGGTTAGATCGCTCCAAAGGAGTGTTCTTAGTTCAGCAGAAGTGTTGCTGAGCCAACACTTCAACCAACTAAAAACAATTTTTAGACTGAAATACGGTTCCCTGTAGGAGTGAGCCTGCTCGCGATAGCGGTATATCAGTAAGAAAGTTGTCAACTGACACACCGCTATCGCGAGCAGGCTCACTCCTACAGTTTTGATCTGCATCAGACGCTACTTAATCGAACTCTTTTTCCAGCCAGGCATCCTCGGCAATATCCAGTTCATCACCACTGAATCGCTGTTCGGCAAACGGATCGGCGTGCAGATGAAAGCCGTTTTGCTCCCAGAAACCCGCTTGTTCCTGTTCGACGAATTCAAGCCCGCGCAGCCACTTCGCGCTCTTCCAGAAATACCGCCCTGCCACCACCAGCCGCAACGGCCAGCCATGTTGCGCGCTCAGCGGCTGGCCGGCGTAGTGGGTGGCCAACAAACTGTCGGGGTGTAACAGATCATCGAGTCGCAAGTTGGTCTGGTAATCGTGGTCGGCATGGGCCATGACGAACGCCGAGGTTGGCTGGATATCGAACGCCTGCAACAAATCCTGCAGATGCACCCCACTCCACTCGGTGTCGAACTTCGACCAGCGTGTCACGCAATGGATGTCGCAACGCAGTTGCCGTTGTGGCAGTGCCTGCAGATCGGCGTAACGTAATTCGATCGGTCGGGCGAGCGTGCCGAACAGGCGCAGCGACCAGTTGGCGAGGTCGTAGTCCGGGATTTCGCCTTCGTGCAGGATCGGAAATCGCTCCGTCAGCACTTGGCCTGGGGGCAGTCGTTTACCGAGCGCCGGATCGGCTTTCGGCGAACGGCTTTTGCGTAATCGCAAGGCTTTGTTGTGCATGTAAACTCCAGAACTCCCCTCAGTTTGCGCAACTACGCATTACCCCTGTGGGAGCGAGCCTGCTCGCGAAAGCGGTGGGTCAATCAACAGAGATATCAACTGATCAGACCTCTTCGCGAGCAGGCTCGCTCCCACATGGGCAATGTCGTGGCAAATGTTCTAGTTGGCCACGGGAATCCACGGCGCCCGCGCGACATTCGCGGTATCACCGAAGGCCGGGAGTTTCTGCGCCAGATCTCGAACGTTTTTCACGTCCAGATCCAGCAACTGCTGACGGGTAATCAGCGTCGGCGGCACCAGCACCTGATGCCCCGGATTTTCCCCGGCAATCAACATCGCCAGACTGCGCACACTGATTGCCCCGGCCACTTGCGGATTGACCGCTGCCGTCGCCGCCCAGGCGCTGTCCGGCTCTTTCATGATTTGAATATCGGCGGTGGAAATATCGGCGCTGTAGATCTTCACCTTGCTTGTCAGACCAGCCTCATCCACGGCGATTTTGGCGCCTTTGGCGAACTCATCGAACGGCGCAAAAATCACGCTGATGCCCGGATTGGCGCGAAGCACGGCGCTGGCCTGATCCGCCACCGAGTTGGCGATCGGCGGATTCAGCGTGCCAAAGCGTGCCTTCTCGACGATGCCCGGATTGGCTTTCTTGACCTGACTCCAGATCTCGTCGCGGCGCTCCATCGGCGTAAAACCGCTGATGTACACGTAGCCGGCATCGAACTTCGTGCCGTTGTCCTTGACGGCTTGATCGAGGGCCAGACGCGCCAGCGCATGGTGATCCTGCTCGACCTGAGTCACTTGCGGGGTGTTCAGATCGACGTCGAAAGCGACGACTTTGATGCCTTTGGCGATAGCGCGATCAATCGGTGCTTTCAGGGTTTCGGCCAAACCGAGCTGGACGATGATGCCGTCGACGCCCAGATCGATCGCCTGATCGATCATCTCGCCCTGACTCGCCGCCTGCTGCCGGGCATCGAATACGCGCAGGTTGGCACCCAGTGCTTCGGTCTGTTTTTCGACGCCGCGCAAATACGCCTCGGGGAAGTCCCCGGAGAACAAATACCCCACCAGCGCGATCTGCACCTGACCTTTGTCGAACGGTGCGGGTGCGCCGGGCAAGGCTTTGGCCTGCGCGCTCAGTGCCATCGCCGAAAGCAACGCACAGGCGAGGCAATGACGGGCGAACTGTGTGATTGAACCGTGCATACAACATCCTTGAATGAAGCGGCTCAACGCGCCCGATGCGCGAGGCCGAAGGTGAACATCAGGGCCAGCACCAGCACCAGTCCCTTGACGAAATCCTGTGCGTAATACGGCGCGTTGAGCATGGTCAGACCGTTGAGCAACGCCGCCACCAGCAGCGCGCCGACCAAGGTGCCAAAGGCGTTGGGCTTCTTCGCGCCGAGTACGGCAAACCCGATCAGCGCCGCGCCGAGGGCATCCAGCACCAGACCGTTACCGGAACTGACGTCACCACGGCCCAAGCGCGCCGCCAGCAACAATCCGCCCAGCGATGCGAGCAACGCCGAGAGCACGTACGCCAATAATTTGAAGCGCTGCACCGGTGCACCGGCCAGTCGTGCGGCTTGCTCGTTGCCGCCGATGGCATAGAACAAACGACCAATGCGCGTACGTTCGAGAAACAGCCACACAGCCACCGCTACCACCGCCGTGATCAATACCGGAATCGGCACCACCTCCCACAACCGCCCACGCCCCAGCGCCAGAAACGCAGCACTGAAGGTACCTTCGGTTTCCTCACCGCTGGGCAAAGTCATACCGACCGCAATCGAGCGTCCGCCCGTAGGAATCAGTTGCACGCCGATCACCAGAAACATGCTGCCCAGTGTCGCGAGAATGTCCGGCACCCGTAATTTAACGATCAGCCAGCCGTTGAGCAGGCCGACCAGCGCCCCGCCCACCAGACTGATCAATACCGCCGGCACCGCACCCCAGCCGAGCACGACCATCACGTAACTGGCGATCATCAGGCTCATCGCCGCCACAGCGCCAATCGACAGATCGAGGCCGCCGACAGCCATGGTCAGCGTCACGCCCAGCGCCAGCAGCGCAACAATCGACACCGATTGCAGGATGCTGAACAGATTGCCGACGCGCAGGAATGCCGGCTCGGCCACACTGAAAAACACCACGATCAGCGCCAGCAGCCATAACAGGCCATAGCGGATCAGCACATGCAGCAGACGTTCGGCGCGTGCCGGCTCGGTCGATAACAGTGAACTTGAATCAGGCACTCGCTCTGCTCCTTGGCGTGGCTTGAGGGGAAGGTTTGGTCACGTCGCTGCCGGCCAATGCAGCGACCAGATCAGCACGATTGAGGCCGGCGCGCGGGTACTCGGCGACCACCGCGTGATCGCGCACCAGCAGGATGCGGTCGGCAATTTCCAGGGCTTCATCGACATCGGCGCAAATCACCAGCGTCGCCCTGCCCTTGGCGCTGTCGCGCAGCAGTTGGCCTATGTCGCGGCGGGCACGCACGTCGACGCCTTGGAAAGGCTCATCAAGGATCAATACCCGCCCTTCGCCGAGCAGCCAGCGGCCGAGCACGACTTTCTGTTGATTGCCGCCCGACAGTGCGCTCATCGGCACATCGATACCGGCAGTCTTGATCCCCAGCGCCGCCACCTGTGCCTCGACCGCTGCCGCTTCGGCGCGGTTGCGGATGAAACCGCCGCGGGTAAAGCGTTCAAGAAACGGCAAAGTCAGGGTGCGACGCAAAGAAAAATCAGGTATCAGCGACTGACTGGCGCGATCTTCGGCCGCGAAGAAAACCCCGCTTTGAATGGCCTGGCGCGGTGAGTCCGCACGCCAGTCAGTGCCATCCAGTTGCACGCGGCCCGAGGTCGCTTTACGCAGGCCGAACAGCACCTCGGCGATTTCACTTTTACCGGCACCCAACAGCCCGGTCAGCACCACCACTTCATTCTCGTGCAGGCTCAGATCGAACGCGGCGGAGCGCGGCAGGATTTGCATGGCGCTGAGCTTCAACACCTCGCGCCCGGCCACGCTCGACTGGTAAACATGTTCGGCCAGCGCCTGCCCGAGCATGGCGCTCACCGCTTCCGGCAATTGCCGTGCCGCGAACTCGCCCGCGAACTGGCCATCGCGCAGAACGATGGCGCGATCCGCCACGCGTTGCAGGTCGGAGAGTCGATGGGAGATGTACAGAATCGCCACACCGCGAGTGCGCAAGGTGTCGATCAATCCAAACAGCCGCTGCGCCTCGGCATCGGAGAGCGCGGCGGTCGGCTCATCCAGAATCAACAGGCGCGGCTGCAAAGCCAAGGCTCGAGCGAGCACCACCAATTGCCGTTCGGCCTGACCGAGATGCTCGATCGGCTGCTCCAGCGGCAAGGTCAAACCCAGCCCGGCGGCGATGCTCGCAGCGCGTTCCAGCAGGCGTTGGCGATTGAGCCAGAAGTCCGCGTCTGGCTTGCACAGTTCATCGAGCAGGAGGTTTTCCGCGACGCTCAGACCCGGTGCGATGCCCTCGTTGATCTGTTGGTGCACCGCGACAATACCGAAGCGTCGCGCCGACAGCGGCGAACTGAAATGGCGTGGCGCGCCCTCCAGCCAGATCTCGCCAGCGTCGGCAGTCTGGCTGCCCGCGAGGATCTTCACCAGAGTCGACTTGCCCGCGCCATTGGCACCGAGCAGCGCCACCACTTCGGCGGGATAGATGTCCAGGCTGACCGCGTCCAGCGCCCGGCTCGCGCCAAATATCTTGCTCAACTCACGTACACGAATCAGCGGTTCGCGGACGACGGCGACCGGCACACTCATACAATTCCTTAGCGGCGATGCGCCAGCGAACGAACCAATCGATCACCCAGGCTTTGCACGCCTTGGACGAGGATCACCAACACCACCACCGTGGCAACCATCACTTCATTGTTGAAACGCTGATAGCCGTAACGGATCGCCAGATCACCGAGCCCGCCACCGCCGATCACGCCGGCCATCGAGGAAAAACCGATCAGCATCACCAGCGTCAACGTGATCCCGGCCAACAACGCCGGCAGCGCTTCGGGTAGCAACACCTTGAAGATCACATGACCGATGTCGCCGCCCATGGCGAGGATCGCTTCGATGCGCCCCTTGTCGACTTCGTCCAGAGCGTTTTCGACGATGCGCGCGAAGAACGGAAACGCGCCGATGGTGATCGGTACCACGGCAGCGGTGCTGCCCAGCGTCGTGCCGACCACCAGCCGCGTCAGCGGGATCAGGGCGATCAGCATCACCACGAATGGCAGTGAACGGCCGAGGTTGACCACGCCACCCAGAGCGGCATTCAAGCGTGGCATCGGCAGCAGTCCGTCGCGGCGACTGATGAACAGCAACACGCCCAGCGGCAGGCCGATCAGCAGCGTGAACAGCCCCGCGAGCAGGACCATGTACAGGGTTTCACCGGTGGCGTTGAACACCAGTTGCAGGATTTCATCCCAATTGACCGTGCGGTTCATGAGTGCGCCGCCCGTACGCCGTATTGCTTGAGAAAACTCAGGCCCGGCTCAGCATGCCCCAGGGGCAATCCGCAGGTCGGCCGCAGCGAAGCACCCAGTTGCGATTGCGGATCGGCCAGCAGACGTGGCACCGGCCCGGCTTCGACCAAGCGTCCATTGGCCATGAACGCGGCGTGGTCGCAGATCGACTTGACCACGTCCAGTTCGTGGGTGATCAACACGATGGTCACGCCCAGTTGCCGATTGATATCGCGCAGCAATTGCAGGATCGATTCGGTGGTTTCCGGGTCGAGCGCACTGGTGGCCTCGTCCGAGAGCAAATACGCCGGCTCAGCGGCCAAAGCGCGGGCAATGCCGACGCGCTGTTTCTGCCCGCCGGACAACTGCGAGGGAAAGGCCTGCGCCTTGTCACTCAAGCCAACCAGCTCCAGCAGTTCGCGGACCCGTACGTGGCGCCACGGCTTGCCGACATTGGCGATCTCCAGCGGCACCGCGATGTTGTCGAACACCGTGCGCGAATGCAGCAGGTTGAAGCCTTGGAAGATCATGCCGATGCGCTGACGCTGCTGGCGCAGTTCGCTGACCGGCAGCGTCGTCAGGTCGATGCCATCCAGCAGAATGCGCCCACTGTCCGGTCTTTCGAGCAGATTGAGGCAGCGCAGCAACGTCGACTTACCCGCGCCGCTGCGCCCGAGAATCCCGTAGACCGCACCGTCGGGAATGCTCAGCGAGACCTGGTCGAGTGCCGGTTGCGCGGCCGAAGGATAAGTCTTGCTCAACTGCTCGATGGCGATCATGGCTTGCCGCCCGCCACCGGAATCACCGAACCGGCGAAGTTGTCGGTGATGTATTTGGCGACCTCGGGCGACGTCAGGTCCTTGGCCAGTTGCGCGATACGCGGGTCGTGTTCGAGCTTGGGCGTGGTCACCAGAATGTTGGCGTAGGGGTTGTGCTCGGCTTTCTCCAGACCCAAGGCATCCTTGGCCGGCACCAGGCCTGCGTCGAGCGCGTAGTTACCGTTGATCACGGCCAGATCGACGTCGTCCAGCGAGCGCGGAATCTGCGGCGACTCGATCTCGAGAATCTTCAGCTGTTTCGGGTTCTCGGCGATGTCCTTGGGCGTTGCCTGGTCCGCTGCCGGGTCGTTGAAGCCGGATTTGAGTTTGATCAGGCCGTTGTCCTGCAACAGGTACAGCGCGCGGCTCAGGTTGGTGACGTTGTTGGGCACGGCGACGGTGCCTTTTACCGGCACGTCGGCGAAGCTTTTGTGCCGGTGCGAATAGATGCCCAAGGGTTCGATATGCACCGTGGCCGCCACCGCGAGTTTCTCGCCGAGGGCCTTTTCCTGGGATTTCAGGTACGGCAGGTGCTGGAAGTAATTGGCGTCGACATCACCGTGCACCAACAGTTCGTTGGAGTTCACACCATTGGGGATCTCGATGACTTTAAGATTCAGCTGCGGATCGATTTTCTGGATGTACGCCAGAATCTGCGCGTGAGGCACCGGGTCGGCGGCGACGCGCAACGGCTCCAACGCCTGCGCTCCGAACGACGTCACCAGCGCGCCGAGCACGGCCAGGGTCAAACCTGCTTTCTTGATCATGTGCGGAGTCCTTGAGCGAGTGATGAGTCAGGCGGATTTACGAATAGGCGGTGGCGGCAGCAGCGCATCGGCGTAGAAGCGCTGCGCGACATCCGGATGCGAGCGCAGACGCCCCTTGAGGTAGTTCCAGCCGACATCGCGAAACAGCGGATTGAGCGGATCACTCGCCGGCCCGCGCGCCTCGCGCAACAGTGCGGTGGGCAGCGGATACAGCGGCACCACGGCATCCAGTTGCGCGCCAAGGAAGAACGCGACAGACAGGCGTTCGCTACCCGCCGGTGGCGAAACCACGCGATGTACCGTGGCCCGCAGATAACCGTTGCTGGCCAGTTCGAGCAGTTCGCCGATGTTCACCACCAGGGTGTTCTCGCGCGGCAATGCATCGATCCAGCGGCCCTCTTCGATTTCGACCTGCAGACCGGCCTGCTGGTCTTGCAGGAGGAAGCTGAGGAAACCGGAATCCTTGTGCGCGCCGACGCCTTGATGGCTTGACTCGCTGGATTGACCGGGATAGCGCATCAATTTGATGTGCTCGTTGGGCTTGTCGCCGTAGAGCTGATCAAACGCATCGGCCCGTAGCGACAGTGCCTGAGCGAACGCACGCAGCAGGCGTAACGACATGCGCGTCATCGCCTCTTGCCATTCCAGCAGCAAAGGTTTCAGTTCCGGCAGTGCCGCCGGCCATTGGTTGGGGCCTTGCAGCCGCGCCCAGAACGGGCTGTCTGCGTCTAATGGCAACACCTCGCGCTCGGCGCCCAGATCGAACTGTTCACGCTGATCGGGCTGGCCACGGGTGATCTCCGAGGCGGCACGGTTGTAACCGCGAAAGTGTGGTGAGTTGATCATGCCGACGGCGTTTTTCTCGCTGTCGGGCAAAGCGAAGAACTGCCGAGCGTGGGCCTGTACCTGCTTGAGCAAAGCGCTGTCGATGCCATGCCCGGTCAGGTAGAAGAACCCGACGTCACGGGCGGCGTGGCGCAGGTTTTCAAGAAATTCGTAGCGCTGTTGCGCCGTGCCTTCGAACAGCGACAGGTCCAGCGTCGGTAATGCGGTGATGTCGAGGGTATGCGGCATGATTCACTCCCGTGTGAATCAAACCTGAAGAACCTGTGATCGATTCAGCGTGTGCCGTCATGGCAATCGGGGGTCTATCGGTTTGATGCGTTTTGATTCGTCGTTGTGACAAAACTAAACGATCTTAAAAATACGTAGCCAATATCTTTTTCGCATTACCTTAGGCCCGATTTTCCCTCACCCCAGCCCTCTCCCGGAGGGAGAGGGAGTCGACCGAGGTGTATATCGCGATACATCGACCTGAACGACCGAGTCGATTATGGATTCGGCACAAACTGTTCAGGTCGGCGTAGCACTAAATATCGCCTCGGTCAGTATCCTCCCAACCCTCTCCCGGAGGGAGCCGACCGAGTTGTTTAGCGTTATGCACCGACCTGAACGACCGGGTTGGATTCGGTACAAAACGTTCAGGTCGGCGTAGCACTCAAGGTCATCTCGGTCAGTCCCCTCTCCCTCTGGGAGAGGGTTAGGGTGAGGGAACCAGACGACTCGGTATCAAGCGTCTTGCAACGCACGCGGCCGTTGGCTGCGTTGTTCAGCACTGGCGTCCGGCGCCGGTTGCAACTGGAAGTCGAACTTCAGCTCGGCATAGCGCCCCGACACCGCATCTTCACAGAACACCACCTCCCCGACCAACCCTTCACGGGTTGCATAAGCGAAGTCATCCCACAGGTATTGATCACCCGACAGATTGATCTGCGTCGTCAGGTGCCGATGCCCCGGTGCGCTGATAAAGAAATGCACATGGGCCGGACGCTGGCCATGACGGCCGAGCAGATTCAGGCATTCCTGGGTAGGCCCTTGCGGGTCGCAGCCATAACCGGACGGGACAATGCTGCGAGCGCGGTAATAGCCTTCGGCGTCGGTAATGATGCGTCGGCGCAAGTTGTACTCGGACTGGCTCGGGTCGAAAAACGAATAGGTGCCCTTGGTGTTGGCGTGCCACAGGTCAACGGTGGCACCGGACAACGGCTGGCCCTGCAGATCGAACACTTGGCCTTCGAGGTGCATAACGGTGGCGACGCTCTCCTCGCTGCCGTCATCCATGCGGCACTCGCCTTCACACAGCGGCGCGCCGGCCACGTAGAGCGGGCCTTCGATGGTGCGCGGCGTGCCGCCGGTCAAGCCGATCTGTGCGTCCTTGGCATCCTGTAGCAGGTCGAGAAAATGCTCGAGGCCCAGCCCCGCGACCAATAATCCTGCTTCCGAGCGAGCACCCAAACGGTTGAGGTAGTCGACCGCTTTCCAGAACTCGTCCTCGCTGATCTCGAGGTCTTCGATGATCTTGGCGCTGTCCTGCAAGATGCGCAGGACGATGGTTTTCAGCCGGGAGTTGCCGTCGTCGTTGGCAAAACCGGCGGCTTCTTTGAAGAACGTTTGCAGCTCGGCGGTGTGGGCAATTTTCACGGTCATGGTGGTTACCTCATCTTGTTGTTTTGTCGACGCAGTTCTTGAGTTCCAGCACCGTCCCTTGTAGGAGTGAGCCTGCTCGCGATAGCGGTCTGCCAGTTACCATCAATGCTGAATGACACACCGCTATCGCGAGCAGGCTCACTCCTACAGGGACCGGGCTGGGTCAGCGGTCGTCGCTGTGGATCGACGACGGATGCCGGCAGAGGCCATCGACCTCGATGTCCATGTACGGAAACAACGGCAGAAGCATCAGTGTGTCGTGCAGGGCCTCAACGCTCGGCACATCGAACACGCTGTAATTGGCGTAATGCCCGGCGATGCGCCACAGGTGCCGCCAGACACCTTCGCGTTGCAGCCGTTGGGCCAGTTCCTTCTCGTCTGCCTTGAGCCGGGTGGCCAGTGACGGGTCCATATCGACGGGTAATTTCACGGTCATTTTTACGTGGAACAACATGCTGGTTCTCCTGATTCAGTGGCGACGAAAACGCGCCAGACGCTCTTCATCCAGCACTAGGCCAAGTCCCGGAGTTCGCGGGATGTGCAGATGGAAATCGCGGTACTGCGGCGTTTCAGTGACGATGTCTTCGGTCAGCAACAACGGCCCAAACAGCTCGGTGTCCCAGGTCAGTTGTTTGAGCGTGAGGAAGGCGTGCGCCGAGGCCAGCGTGCCGATGGAGCCTTCGAGCATGGTGCCGCCGTACAGCGCGATGCCGGCGGCTTCAGCGATCTGCGCAGTTCTGAGCACAGCACGCGGGCCGCCGTTCTTGGCGATTTTCAGGGCGAACACACTGGCAGCGCCGTCGGCGGCGAGGCTGAAAGCATCCTCGACGCTTTCGATCGATTCATCGGCCATGATCGGCGCCGGGCTGCGCTGGTTCAGGCGAATCTGCCCGGAGCGGTTGACCCGCGAAATCGGCTGTTCAATCAGGTCGATGTCGTTGTCACCCAGTACCTGACAACCACGAATCGCCTGGGACTCATCCCAATACTGGTTAACGTCAACCCGCACACTGGCACGCTCGCCCAAGGCTTTTTTGATCGCCACCACGTGCTTGAGATCCTGCTCCAGCGGGTTGGCACCGATCTTCAATTTGAAGATGCGATGGCGACGCGCTTCAAGCATCTGCTCGGCTTCGGCAATGTCGCGGGCGGTGTCGCCGCTGGCCAGAGTCCAGGCCACTTCGAGGCTGTCCCGTACGCGGCCACCGAGCAGTTCACTGACCGGCAGGCCGAGGCGCTTGCCTTGAGCATCGAGCAGTGCACTTTCGATGCCGGACTTGGCGAAGGTATTACCCTTGGCGATCTTGTCGAGCCGATGCATCGCGGCGTTGATGTTGTTGGCCTCCATGCCAACCAGCGCCGGGGCCAGATGTGCGTCGATATTGGCTTTGATGCTTTCCGGGCTTTCATAACCGTAGGCGAGGCCGCCGATGGTGGTGGCTTCACCGATGCCTTCAATACCATCGCTGCAGCGCAGGCGCAGAATCACCAGGGTCTGCTTCTGCATCGTGTGCATCGCCAGTTTGTGCGGGCGAATGGTCGGCAGGTCGACGATGATCGTCGTCAGGTTTTCAATCAGAATTCGCTGCATTTCAATATTCCTTGAAAAGTCATCAACCAAGGTCGCCGCCACCGACCGGCAGGGTCACGCCGGTGATGTACGAGGCGTCATCGGAAGCCAGAAAGAGGATCGCGCCGACCTGTTCATCAAGGCTGCCGTAGCGTTTCATCAGGCTGCTGTCGAGGGTTTGCGCGACGATTTCCTGATACCAGGCCTGCTCCTGCGCCGACGGTTCGGCGGCATTGCGCGGGATGCGCCGGGGCGGTGCTTCAGTGCCACCCGGCGCGGTGGCATTGACGCGAATACCGCGCTCGGCGTTCTCGAATGCCAGGCACGCGGTCAGCGCATTGATGCCGCCCTTGGCCGCGCCGTACGGCACGCGATTGACGCTGCGGGTAGCAATCGATGAAACGTTGACGATGGCGCCGCTCCCTTGCTTGAGCATGTACGGCAGCGCGGCGTGGCAACACCACAGGGTCGGGAACAGCGAACGGCGGACTTCAGCTTCAATCTGTTCGACTTCGTAGTGCTCGAAGGGCTTGGCCCAGATCGTGCCGCCGACGTTATTGATCAGGATGTCGAGTCGGCCGAAAGAGTTGATCGCCTCGACCATCACCCGCGCACACTCGGCGTACTGCTCAAGGTCGGCGGTCAACGCGAGAACACCCTCGCCTTGCAGCTCGTGAACCAGCTCGGAGCGGTCGACGGCAACCACTTGCGCGCCTTCGCGCAACAGGCGTTCGCACACACGGCGGCCGATACCCTGCGCCGCGCCAGTGACCAGCGCGACCTTGTTGGAGAATCTGTTGTTCATGACAACCTCGAAAGAAGGGTTTCAGGCAGCCGCAGCGGCGAATTTCTCGTAGTAGAAATTCGCGGGAGTGATGCCCTGCTCGCGGATGTATTGGCTGACCGCTTCGACCATCGGCGGCGGGTCGCAGAGGTAGACGTCGACATCGCCTTCATTGAGGTGGCGCGGCTCGATGTGCTGGGTGACGTAGCCCTTCAGAGGATGCGCACTCTGCGGGTTGGCCACGCAGGCACCGAAACTGAAATTGGCGATCCGTGCGGCAAAGGACTCGAGACGATCGAGTTCCACCAGATCGAAATCGTTGGTCACGCCGTAGATCAAATGCACCGGGTGCGCGCTGCCCTGCTCGGCGATCTTTTCCAGCATCGCGGTGAACGGTGCCAGGCCGGTGCCGCCCGCCAACAACAGCAGCGGCCGCTTGATCTCGCGCAGGTAGAAGCTGCCCAACGGCCCGGCCAGGTTCATGCTGTCGCCGGCCTTGGCCAGACCGGTGAGGAAGCTGCTCATCAGGCCACCGGGCACGTTGCGGATCAGGAAACTGACTTCTCCGTCCTTCTGCAATGAGCTGAAGGAGTAAGCGCGGGTCTGCTCGCTGCCGGGCACTTGCAGGTTGACGTATTGCCCCGGCAGAAACGCCAGTTTGCTCAGCGCTTCGCCCTTGATCGATAGCGCGATGGTGCTCTCGGACAACTGCCGGACAGCGCTGATCGAGGCCTGGAAATTCGCCTGTTCGGTCTTGCACACCTGTGAGCCGGCCGGCACTCGCACGACGCAATCGCTTGCAGCGCGCATCTGGCAGGTCAGCACATAACCTTGCGCAAGCTCGTCGTCGCTCAAGGCGTCTTCAATGAAGTTGTCGCCCATGTCGTACCGCCCGGCCTCGGCGAAACATTTGCAGGTGCCGCAGGCGCCGTCGCGGCAGTCCAGCGGGATGTTGATGCCTTGGCGATACGCCGCGTCGGCCACGGTTTCATGGCCGCCAGCCTCGATGAATCGGGTGACGCCGTCTTCAAAATTAAGCGCAATCTGGAAATTCATGGTGCACCTCGTCGTGTCGACTAGATGTGATAAATGTCGATGACCTGACGGACGTAATCGTTTTTCAGCACGACCTTCTTGGCCTTGATCAGCGGCTGTTCGCCACGCAGATCGAGGGTGTAGAAACTGCTGCCGAAGTAGCTGTCGGTGACCTGATAGCGAAAGCTCAGGGTGTGCCAGTTGAAGCGCACCAGGCACTGGTCCGCGCTCTGCTCGACGATTTCGATGTTGCTCAGGTTGTGCGAGGTGCGGGTGTCGGGAATGGTCGCGCTGGAGCGCTCGGTCTTGATCCGGAAAATGCGGTCTTCGAGGCCGCCACGGTTGCCGTACCAGATCAGTGAGATTTCGCTTTGCGGGTCTTCAGTGAGGGTGTCATTGTCGTCCCAGGCCGGCATCCAGAAGGTCGCATCAGCGGCGTACAGTTCCAGCCATTGATCCCATTGGCCGTCATCGAGATAGCGTGCTTCGCAGTAGAGAAAATCGCGCACGCTGTCGTAGAGGTTGCTCATCACACGGCCTCCACAGGGATCAGTTGTGGTTCGCTGGCAGCGGCTTTGAGCATGGTTTCCTGCCAGTACTTGTGTTGCAGCACGAACAGGCCTTCGTCTTCGGTGCGCATGCCGGAGAGCAGCGGTTTCAGGTCGATTTCTTCGGCCGCTGCGTCCGCGCCTTCAACCCAGTGGGTGGCGCCACGGGACATGTCGTTCCAGCCACGGCCAGCGCCGTAGCCGGTCTGGCACGAACGAAACTCTTCCAGATCATCCGGCGTGGCCATGCCGCTGACGTTGAAGAAGTCTTCGTACTGCCGAATGCGTTTGGCGCGCGCCTCGGCGCTCTCACCTTTGGGGGCGATGCAGTAAATGGTGATTTCGGTCTTGTTGACCGAGATCGGCCGGGCGATACGGATCTGTGAGCTGAACTGATCCATCAAGTACACGTTGGGGTACAGGCACAGGTTGCGTGAGTTCTCGATCATCCAGTCGGCACGGGCCTGACCGAAATCACGGGCCAGTTCGTCGCGACGCTCATAGGCGGGACGATCTTCAGGGTTGGCCCAGCGGGTCCAGAGCAGCAGGTGGCCGTGATCGAAGGAATAGAAACCGCCGCCCTTTTTCGCCCAACTGCCAGCGCTCATGGTCTTGATCGCCTCACCTGCTTCGCGCTGTTGACGCTGGTTCTGGGTGGCGGCGTAGTTCCAGTGCACCGAACTGACGTGGTAACCGTCGGCACCGTTTTCGGCGGTGAGTTTCCAGTTGCCTTCGTAGATATAGGAACTGGAACCGCGCAGTACTTCCAGGCCTTCTGGCGACTGGTCGACGATCATGTCGATGATTTTTGCCGACTCGCCCAGATGTTCGGTGAGGGATTTCACACCGGCATTCAGGCTGCCGAACAGAAAGCCGCGATAGGACTCGAAACGCGCGACTTTGGTCAGGTCATGGGAGCCTTCGCAGTTGAAACCTTGCGGGTAACCGGCTTCGCTCGGGTCTTTGACCTTGAGCAGTTTGCCGCTGTTGTTGAACGTCCAGCCGTGAAACGGGCAGGTGTAGCTGGAACGGTTGCCGGACTTGTGCCGGCACAGCATGGCGCCGCGATGGCTGCAGGCGTTGAGAAAAGCGTTGAGCACACCGTCCTTGTTGCGCGCGATAAAAATCGGCTGGCGCCCCATGATGGTGGTGAGAAAATCGTTGTTGTTGGGCAGCTGGCTTTCGTGGGCGAGGTAAATCCAGTTGCCTTCGAAGATGTGCGCCATTTCCAGTTCGAACAGACGCGGATCGGTGAACATCTCCCGCTTGCAGCGGTAGGCGCCCTTCTCTTGGTCTTCTTCAAGCATGGCATTGAGGTAGTCGATTCCCAGGGACATGGCCGGGGCCTCCATTGTTATTGTTCAGGCCAGGTCAGATTAGGGAGGCGATGCACGGGGCAATAGCCGAATCCTGCAGATCGCTATCCGTTTTGCGCAGGACGGCGCGGCAGGTGATTCGGCGTGTTTCAGAGGGGGGGTTTAGCGCAGTGTTTTAGTGGCGGCGTTTGAAGGTCTGCGACGGCAGTTCGCCGTACTGTTGGCGATAGCTTTCGGAGAAACGGCCGAGGTGCAGAAAGCCGTAGTCCAGGGCCAGTTCGGTGAGGTTGCGTACCGGGCAGCTCGGATCGCTGAGGCAGGCGTGGATGCGCGCAAGCTTGCGCTGGCGGATGTATTGCATCGGCGTGATGCCGAGCTGGCGCTCGAACAAGCTGTACAGCGAACGTGGGCTCATGCTCGCCTGCGCCGCTAGATGTTCGGCGGGCAAATCCAGTTTCAGATTGCGCTCGATGTAATCGAGAATGCGTTCGAAGCTTACGCTCGGTGCACTCAGACACTCACGGCTGACGTTGGTGTTCATCAGCGAGATCAGTTTGCTACCGATGATCTGCGCGTAATGCTCCTGCACCCGCAGCAACGGATCGCTGGCCTCGGCTTCCTGACAGATCATCGCGAGCAGGTTGGTGAAACCTTCCAGCTCATCGAGCCGATAGTGATTGCGCAGGAAACGGATACCGCTGGAGGGGTGCTGCCAGCGCTGCTCGTCGCACACCGATTCGAGCACGCTGACCGGCACCTTGAGGATGAATTTCTCGCAGTCTTCCGAGTACGTCAGATCGACCGGATCATCGGGGTTGATCAACAGCAACTCGCCAGGCACCAGATGCTGTTCGTGCTTGTGCCCGCGCCACAGGCAATTGCCTTGCAAGAGCACTTGCAGGTGGTAAACGGTCTCCAGCGCCACGGAGGTCACGCGCACGCTGCCGCCATAGCTGATGCGGGCCAGATCGAGATCGGCGAGTTTGCGATGGTTGAGGCTGGCTTGCGGGTGGGTGGTTCTGGACAGGCCAATGAAGTGCTGGCCGACGTGCTGATTGACGTAGTCGGAGACGGCATAAGGGTCAGCGTGACGGAACACGCTGCTGCGATCGCTCAGCAGATGGCTGTCCATGGGGCATTGCTCGTTGTTGTCGTTATTTTGGGATCACGGGGTTTCAGGCATCACGACTCACAGTACGCCGGAGTCTCACGGTGGGCAATTGGACGAAGGTTTGGGCGCTCGATAATCGAACACTTCTTGCGGATTACGGAGTGGTTTGTACAACGCCTACACTTGCCGAAGAAATGCCCTACACGCCAAAAAAACCCGATACAGAAAAATCCTACTTATGACAGTTTTATAAAACAAAAAAAGCCCGTTTTCAGTCGAAACTGAAAACGGGCTTTTCCCACCTCAACGGCCTTTACTTCAGGTCGTCAAAGTGGTCTCGCAGGAACTCGTAAAAGCGAAAGGCTTTAAACAATCTCCATACAAGGCTCAGCGTACGCAGCAAAAGCTTCATACGTTTTGGCCTCCAGGGCTGGGGGCCAAACCTCCAGCAAGCTTACCGGATCATGCTTGCCTTAAGCATGCATGTCAAAGCAGCCAATGAGGCGGCCGTTTGAAAGCCCTCCGAAGTATCATTCCGGCACGGGTGCAAAACCGTGTCAGAGGGAATGAAATCGTTGAGTTGCCAGCCAAACCTCGTCGCTGCTTAGACATGTGAGCGTCGGCATCATAACCCTCAATAGAACGATACATGACCAGGTAATTCATCGGCTTTGTAAAACGTTATTTCTGCCAGCATTGCTCTTTTCAACATTGGATAACGTATGCATCCACCTGAAACAGAATATTAATGTTGCGAGGGGACGCAAAGACTCATACCATGAGCACATGTCAAAGCAGCTAGTGAAGCAACAAACCTCAGCCGCAAACCGAGGTTTAAAAAACCACCCCGCTAAGGTGGTTTTTTTTCGTCTGCCTTTTCACTGCACTCGACGACGAAAAACAGATCACAACGTCCGCGCCCAAGTCTGACTCACCAGATCCTTGCCAAAGCTGTGAACCGTCTCCTCCTCCACCAATTCAAAACCGGCCTTCTGATAAATCTTGCGCGCAGCGGTCAGGTTACTGGTCGTCCACAAGGTCATTTTCTGGTACCCGATCTGCCGGGCAAAGCGCAGGCACTCCTCGACCAGACGGCTGCCAATGCCCAAGCCCCGCGCGCTGGCGTCGACGTAGAGCATGCGCAGTTTGGCGGTTGTTTCATCCTGGCGGACGATGAACACCGAGCCGATGACCTTGCCGTCCTTTTCCGCAATCCAGCAGCGCTCGCTCGTCGGGTCGTAATCACGCAGGTACTTGGCGACCACCTCGGCCACCAGCGCCTCGAACTCCGAATTCCAACCGTACTCACGGGAATACAGGGCCGCTTGTTGCTGCATCACCGTGCCCATGTCGCCGGGCTGCGGATCGCGTAATACGTAGGTTGAGTCTTTATTGCCTTGCAGCAGTGTCTGGATCAACGTCATGGCGCCGATCAGTTGCTTCTGCTGCGGTTCAGGCAATCGCTCGAGCATGGCGACGATCTGTTCGCGGGAGGCCTTTTCCAGCGGAATCAGGATTTCACGGCCAAAATCGGTTAAGTGCAATTGCGCAGCGCGAGCGTCCGTGGGCGACGGGACTTTCTGGATCAAGCCGCGCTTCTCGAAGCCGCTGATGATGCGGCTCATGTAGCCGGCGTCGAGGCCGAGCATCTGGCGCAGGTCGGCACTGGTCAGGTCACCGCGCGAGGCCAATTCATACAAGATGCGTAGCTCGGTCAGCGAGTAGTCGCTTTGCAGCAGATGCTCCTGCAATACGCCGATCTGATGGGTGTAGAAGCGGTTGAAGCCGCGCACAACGTCGGCTTGCTCGAGGAGATGGCTGCTGGACATGGCAGATACTCAGTTAATTGCTTAAAGCAACTATATATTTGCCTAAAGCAACCATGTCAACAGAAAGCTATCGGCACTTGGCCAACACCACCTGACAGGTGTCCGGCGTGCCCCCGGAGCGCCCGGCGTAACGGATGCAGTTGTTCATCGATTTCTGCCGGGCCATGTTCAGACTGGAGCCCCAGGCCAGACCGCCCTCGCCGACCGACGGCAAGGCTTTCGCGTAGCAGGCGTCGCCAACACCCGACGGTGGATAGTGTTTTCGGCTGGAGCAACCTGCATTAAGCGTCAGGCTAAGGCCGATCAGGGTAAGCATGCCCCAGAGCGTGTATCGGTTGAGCATCGTATTTCACCTGCCGCCAAAACGGGTCGTAACCTGCTGAGTCTAGCCCCCTCACCTGCACAAATCTTCTAAACGTCGATGACCATTGCGCGGTATTTTATGTGGCCGCACCTTTCAATGGCGAACACTGGAGCCTTCGTGGATAAACGCAACTGGATCGAACTGTCCCAGGATGTCGACACCGGGATTGAATCGATTCGCGCTCACTTTGAGGGCCATGCCTACGATCCGCACTGGCATGACAGTTTCCTCGTCGGCGTCACCGAGCAAGGTGTGCAGCAGTTCAATTGCCGCCGCGTGCGCCATCGCAGTACGCCGGGAAACGTGTTCCTGCTGGAGCCGGGGGAAATCCACGATGGGCAAGCGCCGACCGAGGAAGGTTTTACCTATTCGATGCTCTACCTCGATCCGCACTGGCTGGAGCGTGAACTGCATGCGCTGTTCGAAGACGCACCGTCCGACAGCCAGCCCGGTTTTGCCGACACGCTGAGTCAGGACCCGCGTCTGGCCACAGCGATCAGTCACGCTTTCCATGCGTTGCATGACGGCGATCTGCGCATCGTCCGTCAGACCGCCGTCGACGGGTTGCTGAGCTCGCTCACGCGCCATCTCGACTGGCGCAAGCGCCAGGTTTTCGATCCGCGCCTGCCATTGGTGGCGCAACTGGCGCGGGATTATCTGCACGCGCACACCTATGAAGATATCGGTCTCGATGATCTCGCGCGGGTATGCGGGGTCGACCGTTTTCGTCTCAGCCGCGCCTTCAAGTCGGCTTTTGGCCTGGCGCCCCACGCGTACCTGATCCAGTTGCGCCTGGCCAAGGCGCGACAGTTACTGGCCCGGGGTGAAACGCCGGCGCAGGTCGCCAGCGTGCTCGGTTTTGCTGATCAGAGTCACCTTGGGCGCTGGTTCCGCCGGGCCTACCAACTCACTCCCGCCGACTACCGCAAGCGCTGCTCAAACCTTCCAGACTGATCCACAACGACTGGCGATCATGGCTTCCTGTGTTTACTTCCAAGGAATCCGCCCGTGGCGTCATTATTGCCCTTCCTGCTGTTTGCTTTCGTTGCCTCGATCACGCCGGGGCCGACCAATATTCTGGTGTTGAGCCACAGTTCGCGCCAAGGCTTGCTCGCCACGCTGCCAATCATTTTTGGCGCCTGCGCGGCGGCGGCACTGATTGTATTGGTGGTCGGCCTCGGTGCCGGCGAAACCTTGCTGCGCTACCCGCGCGTGCAGCAAGCCATGGCCTGGGGCGGCGTGCTTTGGTTGAGCTGGTTGGCGTGGCAGATCTATCGCAGCACGCCG
Organism: Pseudomonas sp. P108; assembly: GCF_032613195.1. NCBI lineage: Bacteria > Pseudomonadati > Pseudomonadota > Gammaproteobacteria > Pseudomonadales > Pseudomonadaceae > Pseudomonas > Pseudomonas sp. P108. The sequence goes on from NZ_CP126691.1 coordinate 3,870,382, forward strand.
CCATCGCTGGACCCTACGGATACACAGGAAGAAAGTTTCAACGTGCTGGGCGCCGCCATGCTGCAACTGGTCAATCCCAAGGTATGGATGATGGCTGTAGCGGTGGTCAGCGTGTTTGTCGGCGGTGGTGACAAAACCCTGCGGCTGCTGGTGTTGTCGCTGGCGTTTCTGTTGGTGTCGCTGCCGTGCATGACGTTCTGGGCGTTGCTGGGTGTGGGCAGTGCGCGATTGATGGGATCGCCAAAGGCGTTCAAGCGGATGAACACGGCACTGGCGTTGTTGTTGCTGCTCTCGGCATGGCTGACTGTCCTGGCTTAACGCCCTCGTAGGAGCTGCCGAAGGCTGCGATCTTTTGGTTTTGTTTTTTAAGATCAAGATCAAAAGATCGCAGCCTTCGGCAGCTCCTACATAGCGCTTCAATACCATTTCATCAGGGTGAGGTGGCCTGCCGGTACTCACGCGGCGTAAACCCGGTCGACGCCTTGAACTGCCGAGTGAAGGCGCTGTGATCGGTATAGCCGCATTGCAGCGCTACATCAGTAATCGGCAGGTCGGTGTGTAGCAAGCGGTGCGCGTGTTCGAGGCGCACTTTCTGGATCATCTGCCGTGGCGTCAGGTGGAACACGCGTTTGCAGTAACGCTCCAGTTGCGCCACGGAAATACCGGCGATTCGCGTCAGTTCACCGAGGGTGACACGGCGATTGAAATTCGCGCGGATGTGCTCATCGACAGCCGCCAGCCGCTCGAATGCCGGATGCGTTTCACTGGCCGATTGCAGGTCCACGGAAATGCCCGCCAGGCCAATGATCACGCCGTCACGGTTGTACAGCGGCTGCTTGTGTGTCAGGCACCAGCCCGGTTCGCGACTGCCGTACAGATGCAGTTCGAGCTGATCCTCCAGCACAAAGCCCTCCTCCAGTACCTTGCGATCCTGCTCGGTGTAGCCCGGCCCGAGTTGCGCTGGAAACACCTGCGCACTGGTTTTGCCGAGCAACGGGCGTAAATCCTTCAAGCCACAGCGCTGCACCAGCGTGCGATTCGCGAGCACGTAACGGGCTTGCACATCCTTGATGAAAATCGCCGCATTAGGGATCACATCGAGCATCGGCAACAACAGCGCGGCGCCAGCCAAGAGCTCCTCAAGTGTTTGCGGACGATGCCCATCAATGCCTTGAGACAGGATCGAAAACGCCTGTTGCATCAAAGATTCCTCTCGTAACGTGGATGGACGAAGCGCCCGCCATGCGGACTTCGCGTGCAGATTGCAGCATCGCTCAAGACCTGTCGAGGGCCACGTTTCGCCAGCGCGACTGTGCTGATTTCGTCATCGAAGCCGCCGCAAAACATCAATCGCCCCACCGTTGATAAGTTCAAAGTCTGGCCGTCCCAGTGACACAACTGCCTATCCAATAACTCACAAGAAGGCGATGCCATGTCAGGCCAAGGCAAGTTCAAAAAACAGCTTTCACTGATCGACCTCACATTTATCGGGCTCGGGGCGATCTTCGGTTCCGGCTGGTTGTTCGCGGCCAGTCATGTGTCCGCCATTGCCGGACCGGCGGGGATTTTTTCCTGGCTGCTGGGCGGCTTCGCCGTGTTGTTGCTGGGCATCGTTTACTGCGAACTGGGCGCGGCGTTACCGCGTGCCGGCGGCGTGGTGCGTTACCCGGTGTACTCCCACGGGCCGTTGCTCGGCTACTTGATGGGTTTCATCACCCTGATTGCGTTTTCCAGTTTGGTGGCGATCGAAGTGGTTGCTTCGCGCCAATACGCGGCAGCGTGGTTTCCCGAGCTGACCAAGGCTGGCTCTGGCGATCCGACGATCCTCGGCTGGATGGTGCAGTTCGGCCTGCTCTGCGTGTTTTTCCTGCTCAACTACCGCAGCGTGAAGACCTTCGCCAAGGCCAACAATCTGGTCAGCGTGTTCAAGTTCATCGTGCCGCTGCTGGTGATCGGCGTGCTGTTCACCTTCTTCAAACCGGCCAATTTCGAGGTACAGGGTTTCGCCCCGTTCGGCCTGTCGGGTGTGGAAATGGCGGTGTCGGCGGGCGGGATCATTTTCGCTTATCTGGGTCTGACGCCGATCATCTCGGTGGCCAGCGAAGTGAAGAATCCGCAGCGCACCATTCCCATCGCGCTGATCCTCTCGGTGCTGCTGTCGACGCTGATTTACGTGCTGCTGCAAATGGCCTTTCTCGGCAGCATCCCGACGGAAATGCTCGCCAATGGCTGGGCCGGTATCAGCAAGGAGTTCGCCCTGCCGTACCGTGACATCGCGCTGGCACTGGGTGTGGGCTGGCTGGCCTGGCTGGTGGTCGCCGACGCGGTGATCTCGCCGAGCGGCTGCGGCAACATCTACATGAACGCCACCCCTCGCGTGATTTACGGCTGGGCGCAGACCGGGACCTTCTTCAAAGTATTCACCCACATCGATGAAAAGTCCGGGATTCCGCGTCCGGCGCTGTGCCTGACCTTTGCCCTGTCGGTGTTCTGGACCCTGCCGTTCCCGTCGTGGGAAGCGCTGATCAACGTGGTTTCCGCTGCGCTGGTGTTGAGTTACGCCGTGGCGCCGGTGACCGTGGCCGCGCTGCGCCGTAATGCGCCAGACATGCCGCGCCCATTCCGGGTCAAGTGCATGGGCGTGCTCGGGCCGGTGTCGTTCATCATCGCCGCGCTGATTGTCTACTGGTCGGGCTGGAACACCGTGTCGTGGCTGCTCGGCCTGCAAATCCTGATGTTCGTGGTGTATCTGCTGTGCGGCCGTTTTGTGCCGACCGCGCACCTGAATCTGGCGCGTCAGGTGCGCTCCTCGGCGTGGTTGATCGCCTTCTACGCGGTAACCATCGTGCTGTCGAAACTCGGCACGTTTGGCGGCCTCGGCATCCTCGCCCACCCGTTCGACACCATTGTCGTCGCTGCTTGCGCCACCGGCATTTATTACTGGGGCGCCGCGACCGGTGTGCCGGCGCATCTGCTGCGCCTTGAAGAGGACGACGAGGAAAGCGAAGTCACCGCCCCTGCCTCGACCGTTTCTGCACGCCCTGCCGGCGCCTACTGAAATCATCCAACGGGATCTAATCATGAAAGAACTACACGTCATTGATTCCCACACCGGCGGTGAACCGACGCGCCTGGTGATGAACGGCTTCCCCGATCTGCCCGGCAACACCATGGTGGAAAAACGCGATGCGCTGCGCACTGAGCATGATCAATGGCGCCGCGCCTGCCTGCTGGAACCACGCGGCAACGATGTGCTGGTCGGCGCGTTGTATTGCGAACCAGTATCGGCGGACGCCACTTGCGGGGTGATCTTCTTCAACAATGCCGGTTATCTGGGCATGTGCGGCCACGGCACGATAGGCCTGATCAATTCGTTGTATTACCTGGGGCAGATCGAACCGGGGGTGCACAAAATCGACACCCCGGTCGGCCCGGTCAGCGCGACGTTGCATGACGACGGAACCGTCACCCTGTGCAACGTCCCCGCCTACCGCCATCGCAAGCAGGTGCCAGTTGATGTGCCGGGATTCGGTCGTGTCTTCGGTGATATCGCCTATGGCGGCAACTGGTTCTTCCTCGTTTCCGAGCACGGTCAGACGCTGACGATGAACAACGTCGAACACCTCACCGCCTACACCTGGGCGATGCTCAAGGCCCTCGAAGACTCAGGCATTTTCGGCGAGGACGGTGCCGTCATCGATCACATCGAACTGTTCGCAGACGACTCCGTTGCCGACAGCCGCAACTTCGTCATGTGCCCCGGCAAAGCCTACGACCGCTCGCCGTGCGGCACCGGCACCAGCGCCAAACTCGCCTGTCTAGCCGCCGACGACAAGCTTCAACCCGGCGCAACCTGGGTGCAGGCGAGCATCACCGGCAGCCAGTTCGAAGGCCGCTTCGAATGGGACGGCGAACGAGTCCGCCCGTTCATCACCGGCCGCGCTTACATGACCGCCGACAGCAAATTACTGATCGACGAAGCAGACCCGTTCGCGTGGGGCATCTGAGCCACCGCGCTGACTTTTCACCTCAATTTGAACGATGTGCCAAGGAGTTAAAACAATGAGCGACAACATCTTCACCGGTTGCATGCCGGCCCTGATGACCCCGTGCACCGCCCAGCGCAAACCGGACTTCGATGCCCTGGTGGCCAAGGGTCGCGAGCTGATCGATATCGGCATGAGCGCCGTGGTTTATTGCGGTTCGATGGGCGACTGGCCGTTGCTCACCGAGGCTGAACGGCAGGAAGGCGTGGCGCGTCTGGTCGCTGCCGGGATTCCGACCATCGTCGGCACCGGCGCAGTGAACTCACGAGAAGCGGTTTCCCATGCAGCGCACGCGGCGAAAGTCGGCGCGCAGGGTCTGATGGTGATTCCGCGTGTGCTGTCCCGTGGTGCTTCGCCGGCCGCGCAAAAAGCCCACTTCGCAGCGATTCTGCAAGCCGCACCGAACCTTCCAGCAGTGATCTACAACAGCCCTTACTACGGCTTCGCCACCCGCGCTGACCTGTTCTTCGAACTGCGCCGCGAGCACCCGAACCTGATCGGTTTCAAGGAGTTCGGCGGTGGTGCCGACCTGCGTTATGCCGCGGAAAACATCACCTCCAAAGACGATGACGTGACCTTGATGGTCGGCGTCGACACGCAAGTGGTCCACGGTTTCGTCAACTGCAACGCCACCGGCGCCATCACCGGTATCGGCAACGCCCTGCCCCGCGAAGTGCTGCAACTGGTCGCGCTGAGCAAGCAAGCGGCCAAGGGTGACGCCAAGGCCCGTTGTCAGGCGCGGGAGCTGGAAGCGGCACTGGCGGTGTTGTCGTCCTTCGATGAAGGCTGCGATCTGGTGCTGTATTACAAGCATTTGATGGTGCTCAACGGCGACAAGGAATACACCCTGCACTTCAACGAAACCGATGCGTTGAGCGATTCGCAGCGGCGTTATGCCGAGAAGCAGTATGCGCTGTTCCGTCATTGGTACGAGAACTGGTCGGCGGAACAGAATTTCGCCTGATCGACTCCCCCTCACCTGCCGCGATGCGTTGTGCTACGCGGCAGGTATTTCCCTTTTTCTCAGGAAGACACCATGACTCTGACGGGCCACATGCTGATCGGGCAGCAATCCATTGCGGGCAATCGCGAGGCTGTTCGCGGGATCAATCCGGCCACGAATGAAGCGCTGGAACCGGCGTATGCCGGAGGATCGACGGAGCATGTCGAACAGACCTGCGCGCTGGCCTGGGCAGCGTTCGATGTTTATCGCGAGACAGCACTGAATCTCCGCGCCGAATTTCTGGAAAGCATTGCTGGAGAAATCGAAGGGCTCGGCGATGAACTGATCGAGCGTGCACACGCCGAAACCGGCCTGCCGCGCGCGCGTCTGCTAGGTGAACGCGGGCGTACTTGCCAACAATTAAGAATGTTCGCCCGCACCGTGCGCGCCGGTGAGTGGCTGGATTTACGCGTCGATAGCGCGCAGCCGCAACGTCAACCGATGCCGCGTGCGGATTTGCGTCAGCGGCAGATTGCGCTGGGGCCGGTCGCGGTCTTCGGCGCGAGCAATTTCCCGTTGGCGTTTTCGGTGGCGGGCGGTGACACCGCTTCGGCCTTGGCCGCCGGTTGCCCGGTGATCGTCAAGGCGCACAGTGCCCATCCCGGAACCAGCGAACTGGTAGGTCGCGCAGTGGCGCGGGCAGTGAAAGCCTGTGGTTTGCCGGAAGGCGTGTTCTCGTTGCTGTACGGTTCCGGCCGTGAAGTGGGCATTGCGCTGGTCACTGATCCACGGATCAAAGCGGTGGGCTTCACCGGTTCGCGCAACGGCGGTCTGGCCTTGATTCAAGCGGCGCAAGCCAGGCCCGAACCGATTCCGGTGTACGCGGAAATGAGTTCGATCAATCCGGTGCTGCTGTTTCCGGCGGCGCTGGAGAATCGCACGCAGGCGTTGGCTGAAGGGTTTGTGGCTTCGCTGACACTGGGCGCGGGTCAGTTCTGCACCAATCCGGGTTTGGTGATTGCCTTGAAAGGACCGGCGCTGGACAAGTTTATCGCCGCCACCGCCGAGATCATTCAACGCAGTCCGGCGCAGACGATGCTGACACCAGGCATTTTCAGCGCTTACGAATCGGCGGTGAATGCGTTGGCCGAGAATGCCAGTGCGAACATCGCGGGTGTTGGTCAGAGCGGCAACGGCCCGAACCAGTGTCAGGCGCACATATTCGTCACAGAAGCGGCCGACTTTCTCGCCGATCACAGGCTGCAAGCGGAAGCATTCGGCGCGGCTGCGCTGATCGTGCAATGCAGCAGTGAGGCTGAAATCCGTCAGGTCAGCGAACACCTGGAAGGCCAGTTGACCGCCACGTTGCACCTTGATGACCAAGACCTGGAACAGGCGCGTGCATTGCTGCCGACACTGGAACGCAAGGCCGGTCGGTTGCTGATCAACGGCTGGCCAACCGGGGTGGAGGTGTGTGACGCAATGGTTCACGGCGGGCCGTTCCCGGCCACCTCCGACTCGCGCACGACATCCGTCGGTACAGCGGCGATCCTGCGTTTCCTGCGCCCGGTGTGCTATCAGGATTTCCCCGACAGCTTGTTGCCGACCGCACTGAAACAAGGCAATCCGCTGCAATTGCGTCGTCTGCTCGATGGACAAAGGGAAGCGCAGCACTATGGCGAATAACGTCTCCCACGACATCGCCGTGGTCGGCGCCGGCATCATCGGCGTCGCCTGCGCACTGCGTCTGGCACGCCAAGGATTGCGCGTGGTGGTCATCGATTCGCAGCAACCCGGCCACGGCGCCTCGTTCGGCAATGCCGGGCATCTGGCGACCGAGCAAGTGTTTCCGATCGCCGATGCGTCCATCCTCAAGCGCCTGCCGGCCATGTTGATGGACCCAATGGGACCACTGCGACTGGACTGGAAATACCTGCCGCGCGCCTTGCCATGGTTCACCCGCCTGCTGCTGAACCTGCGCCCGGCGCCTTTTCAGAACACCGTGGCAGGTTTGCGCGCGCTCAATGAAAGCAGTCTGCAGGCTTGGCAGCGCTTGCTCGCCGACATCCAGCGGCCGGACCTGCTGAAGATCGATGGCTCGTTACTGGTATTCGAGCGCCCCGAATCGCGTCAGACCATCGAGGCATTACAGGCTCGACTGCATCAGCAGCAGGTGCCGGTCGATTACTGGCAGGCCGGCGCCATCCGCGAAACCGCGCCGCAACTCAGCGAACAGATTCAGGGCGGCTTGTTCTTCCCGCGCACCGGGCACTTCATCGACCCGTATCGCGTGGTGTGTGAATTGGTCGAAGCGGCCAAAGCCAGTGGTGTGAGCTTTGTGCAGCAACAGGTTCAGGGCGGCCATGTACAAGAGCAAGGTGTTGCGCTGATCACCGGAAATGGCGCTCTGACCGCAAGCCGCGTGTTGATTGCCTGTGGCGCACATTCGGCGAAACTCACCGCCGCCCTCACCGGCAAAAAAGTACCGCTGGACACCGAGCGCGGATACCACCTGATGCTGCCTCAGGAACACGATCGACTGCCCTTCCCCGTCACCTCGCTGGAACGCAAGTTCATCATGACGCCGATGTCCGAAGGCTTGCGTCTGGCCGGCACCGTCGAGTTCGCCGGACTGGAAAAGCCACCGAGCATGGAACGCGCGTGGCAGTTGCATCGGTTGAGTCAGGGCTTGTTTCGCGAGGATCTGAGCGCTGACGCAGCGACGCCGTGGATGGGTTTTCGACCATCGTTGCCCGATTCATTGCCGGTGATTGATCAGGTTTGTGAGGGCAAGGTGTTGCTTGCGTTTGGGCATCAGCATCTGGGGCTGACACAGGCGGCGGTGACGGCGGAGATGGTGGTGCGGATGGCTTTGCCTGCGACTGCAAAAGATGCCTGCAAGCTGCCACTCAACGAACATTACAGGCTCGATCGTTTCTGAAAGGAAGTCTCTGACCCACAAGCCTGCTTTCCGGCGCTGGCTTGTGGCGGTGCACTGGCAGATCTACAGACGCTACAAAGGCATTAACCAGTGTCGCTCAGTGGTCCATCCCAGAAAAACCCTCGCGCCCTCATCTTTTTGGCGGCTCGAGGTCAGCCGATGCCCGGCAGCGGCAACACGCAACCCAATCATGGCAGGCAGAAACCTTTCGCGGAATTCGCTGGATTGCGCTGCAAAATGCGACTCAACGCTATCGAGCGCAGCACGCAACAGCTCGCCATCCAGCATCGACAAGTAAAACATCATCTGACGCCAGGCATACGCCGTGTTCTTCAACATCACCAGACGTGCATGGTAATGCGTGATGTGCATTTGTTGCCGCTTGCAAATCCACTCGAAGCACGCCCGCGCCAGCGCGCTCAAACGATGATGCAGCAGTGTTTTCAGGTTCAATTCGCCGAACAGGAGCGCGAGGTTTTGCGTCGTCAGAATCTGCTGCTGTTCGATGATCGTACCGTTAACCGCTGGCGACCATGTGCCAAAGGTGGAGTTTGCCCGCTGTGCACACAGCGTCGCTAACGCATCACGGCTGTTGCTTCTGCGCCGAGATCGGCGCTGATCGGGAAGGCCTGCCAGGCCATCCGTATCAATGTCGTAATAACGAGCGTAAAGCGTTCCGGCTACACATCTGGCCGATTGCCTGGCCGCTCTCGTGAACTTGTTGGAGAACGCGCCCATAAAAATGTCAGCCGCCACCTCATCGACGAAAGGAAGATCCAGCTTCGCCGTTTCAGCCAGTGAAACAAACTCCTGCAGTAGCTTGTTCGGAAGAATGGCCTGCGGATACGCCGAGAGGGTCATTGCAGAGGCCTCGACCAACGCCTGCCTGGCACCCGTGGCGGAAATAGCACTCGCCTCACGCTCACCCTCTAAAGCCGCGACCCACGGCAGCTCGGCAATTTTGACCTGACTTTGCAGCTTAAGCAGCAGCAACGAGCGCCGACGACGGAAAGCACGATACGTCGCCCCCGCCAACGACTGCAGCATCCCGACCCGGTATACGCTGCTACAGATTTGCGCCGTCATTGCTGGCAGAACCTGCGCCACGGTATCGGCGGATGAGATCAAGCCATGATCAATCAACTCGGCAATGGTCCCCTTGCGGCAACGCTCGAGGCGGCGGCGAACCGCAGGCGGAATCATCACACCAAGGTTCAGCCGGTGACGCTTCGCCTCCTCATCGGTGATCGGTTCAAGCAGCGGCGAAAAGTCACTGACGCCGTCCGAACCCGGGTAACTAGCCAAACGTGCCGAGACAGCCCGGGCGATCAAATGATGCCCGGGGGCCGCCACATCTTGGTGCTGCTCTGCTCGTTTAAGGGAATGTGCGGCGGACTCGGGATGCCCGTGTTTGGCCACAAAGTCATCAACAATGCGCCGGATGCGACCGACCTGGCGGCCGGTCAATGATGCTTGATCGCACAAACACTGACCGAGCAACGCAAACAGTTCCGCCGCCCGGGTCTTGAAAGAACCGTTGCTGCGGTGTTCAGCGCTACAGGTCCGAGCAATCTGCGCGCCAAGTGCCGTTGCGCGTTCGAACCAGCCTTCAGGGTAGTGCCTGCAAGGCCAACCATCCTGACAGGTCAAAAGGAACAGTGAGACCGCAGCGTCGTAGAGAGGCAGACGATTTTCAACCACATGCTTTTGGACGGCCAGACGCGGTTGAGCCAATTGCCGGTTCAGCCGCTGCCTGACACTGGCGCTATCAAAAACATGCACCTCAGCCGTGGAAATCGGCGGCTCGTCAACGGCAGTCGGGAAGAAACGCAGGTGATCGAAGAAAGGCGCGATCTGCTCGATCAGCGTTCGCGCCTCGTCAGTACGCTGATGCCGCAAAAGCCATGACACTGTCAGCAGCGCGGCTTCCTCCGGAACATCAATTTGATAGGTGCCTTTCGCCAAACGCTCTTGCAGCGTTGCGACGCCCACATCAGAGAGGTGCCAGACGTTGAGATCGAACCGTTCATGCCCGGCACGAATGCCGGGGATCGACACGGCTAACTGGCGCTCATAGGCAGTCAAAGCGCCACCGGCCAGAAGTTGCCCGGTGGCAAATCCACCCGTCGCCACGTCCAGCGTGATCCACGGCGGCAAATCGGCGAACGGCACGCGTGAACCGTATTGTGCGCTGCCCTGCATCAGGTGTTCGACCACCCGCTGCCAGCGCTCGACTCGCTTGCGTGCCTGAGGGTCAGCGTCGCGCTGTGTAGCGATCAACGCTCGTGAGAGCTGGAACACCGCATAACCGGCATTCACGCCATCGTGCTCGCCGAACTCAACGTCGTCCCTGGACATACTTCCTTGTGACCCTGCAATGTAATGGGTCCGGGGGCTGGATTCGAACCAGCGCCCACCCGGTTAAGAGCCGAGTGTTCCACCGCTGAACTACCCCGGAACAGAGCCCGCATTGTCGAACAGCCACAAAAGAATGTGAAGCCCGAAGCCTGTTGCAAGACAATTCGCGCCAGCAGGCTGAAACAAGCACTCGTTACAGTTTTTGGCGACCGGCCTCGTCACTCCTGGCCTTGTATTGAGGCGCTTCCTTCGAGTCGGGCCGATGCTGTCTGTTTTCACTAACGTGGTGGCCGTCGTAGAAACTCAACCTGATAGGAATAGGCAATGCTCGAAGATAAACCGGCATAGGTTACCGCTTGGGTGGTGACTACCATGACGTCACACCCGAGTCATTGGAGACCGTCATGAAACCAAGCAAAACCCTGTTCATCACCGGCGTCAGCAGCGGTTTCGGCCATGCACTGGCCAAGGAAGCCATTGCCAACGGCCACCGCGTGATCGGTACTGTGCGCAATGAAAGCGACCTGAAAAACTTCCAGGCGCTGTCCCCGGACAACGCGTACGGCGTGCTGCTGGACGTTACTGATTTTGAGCGGATCGACAGCGTCGTTGCACAAGTGGAAGCCACTCACGGTCCGGTCGATGTGCTGGTCAACAATGCCGGTTACGGTCACGAAGGCATTTTTGAAGAATCGCCGCTGGAGGACATGCGCCGTCAGTTCGACGTCAATGTGTTCGGCGCTGTCGCCATGACCAAAGCCTTCCTGCCCTACTTCCGCCAGCGTCGCGCCGGCCACATCCTCAACATCACCTCCATGGGCGGCACCATCACGATGCCCGGCATTGCCTATTACTGCGGCAGCAAATTTGCGCTTGAAGGGATCTCCGATACCCTGAGCAAAGAGCTGCGGCCCTTCAATGTCTTCGTCACGGCGGTGGCGCCTGGCTCGTTTCGCACCGACTGGGCCGGCCGTTCGATGCAACGCACCGCGCGCAGCATTGCCGACTACGACGCCAGTTTCGACCCGATCCGCCAAGCCCGGGAAGCAAAAAGCGGCAAACAGCTCGGCGACCCGCAAAAGGCTGCGCAAGCGATGCTGCAGATCATCGATTGCCCCGAGCCTCCCGCCCATTTGTTACTCGGCAGTGATGCGTTGGGACTGGTGCGTGACCGCCTGCAACGGGCGCTCGACGAGATTGATCAATGGCAAGCGCTGAGCTGCTCCACCGATCACTGAGAGAGAAAACAATGACGCCGGCCGATACCAGCACCGCACGCATGGTGCAACTGATGGAAGTCCTCGCACCGGTCGAGGGCTACAATCTCAGCGCGCTCGATGACGTGCGCTTCCTGCGCTCGAATCGCCCACTGACCCGCACCCCGGTGTTGTACGACCCCGGCATTGTCATCCTCTGCCAGGGTCGCAAGCGCGGTTATCTGGGTGAGGACACCTACGTCTATGACGCGCAGCATTATCTGGTGGTGTCCGTGCCCATCCCCTTCACCATGGAGACCGACGCCACGGCAGCCGAGCCGATGCTCGCGATTTACATGCAACTGGATTTTCAGTTGGCCAGCGAGTTGATGTTGCAAGTCGATGAGGTGCATGGCGTCAGCGATGCTGAGCCAAAAGGCATGTACGCCTCGCCGATGGACGAAGCGCTGCGCACTACGACCCTGCGTTTTCTCGAGGCGATGAGCGTCGCCGGTGAAGCGCAAATTCTCGGGCCGGCGCTGGTACGCGAGATCTATTACCGCATTCTCACGGGCGAGCAAGGTGGATCAATGCGTGCCGCGCTGCACCGTCGCGGGCATTTCGGCAAGGTGAGCCGGGCGATCCGCAAGATTCACAGCTGTTATCGGCAGCGCCTCGACGTTGAGCAATTGGCCCACGAAGCGAGCATGAGCGTACCGAGTTTTCACCTGCACTTTCGCAGCGTGACCGATACCTCGCCGATGCAATACCTGAAGTCGACACGCCTGCATCAGGCGCGGCTGCTGATGCTGCGCCAAGCCATGAGCGCATCGGCGGCAGCGTTCGACGTCGGTTATGAAAGCGCCTCGCAATTCAGTCGCGAGTTCAAACGATTTTTCGGCCGCACGCCGCAGGCGGAGATTGAATGGATGAAGGCGACGTACTCATTGCCGCCGCCGACAACGCCTTCCGAATTCGTGTCGTCGCACTAGACCGGTCATTTCGCGGGATGAAGCGCCGCGCCGTGGTGCATTGCCAGATGCCCGGTCTTGTCACTTTTGACTTCGTACTGCGGCTCGTCCTTGGAAGCAGGCCGATGGCGGCCCATGAACTCGACATCCCAGGTGTGCACCTTGACCACCTTGCCGCGAATCTCGCCGGCTTCGCTGTTCCAGTGAACCGCGTCGCCGACCTTGAATGACGTGCTCATGGCCTGTTCCCCACACTTATTCAATCCGGTCATTGCGACTCAGGATGCTCGCTCGACACCGAGTTGTTGGCCGCCACATCCGTCATGTCTTCATCGACTGGGGATTCTTCATCGGCGGGCAATGGAACCTCAGGCGGATTGCGTTCCGGATCATGCCCCGTCTCATTGTCCGTCGTCCGTGTCACGTTTTGCTGTGACCGGTTGCCCGGTGCATTTTCATCGATGTCCATGCTTGCTTCTCCGTTCTTGTACGCGGGATATCCGCGCTTAAACGTGAGAGGCAACGGCACAGCGCAAGTGCCGGGCACTGGACGAACGGTGCTCCAACGAAAAAAGCCTGCCGTTCAGGGCAGGCTTTCGCTTGGAGATTAAAATAATCGTGCCGGGCCAGCCGGACGCTAATCGTAAAACGCCTCAACCAAAACCCGACTGCCGACAAAGAAACTGTCCGCCACCAACCGTAACGGCTGCACATCCAGGTCACTGGCCTTGTCGCCGATCAACTGTTGGAAATGTCTGTACACCGCCGCGTACTCGCCCTCCTCCGACACGGCCTGACGCACGCCATCGATGCTCAACAGCGCCCCGCCGTTTTCCAGACGCAGAACACCCTCGGCACAACGAACTTCGATACTCCACAGCTCATCATGCCCATGGTCGAAATCGAACTCCGCCCGCACATCAAGCTGACGCGCATCAGCCATTTTGATCGACGCAGCAATCGGCGACTGGCAGTTGCTCGGCACGCGCAGTTCAGCCGATTCGACAAACAGCGGCAGCTTCAGCAGATGGGTGACGATCGACAAGGCATTGATCCCCGGATCGAATACGCCGAGGCCGCCGGGTTGCCAGATCCAGGTCTGCCCGGGGTGCCATTTGCGCACGTCTTCTTTCCAGTCGATCTGCACGCTTTGCAAAGTGCGCGAGGCGAGCCAGTCGCGAGCGGCTTCGATACCGGGCGCGTAGCGTGAATGCCAGGCAAACAACGCGCTGACGCCCTGCTCTGCGGCCTGATCGACCAAGGCCAGCGCTTCGCCCAACGTGGCACACGGGGGCTTCTCAACCAACACGTGTTTGCCTGCGGCCAGCGCTTGCTGCACCAGCGCAAAACGACCTTGCGGTGGCGTGCAGAAGGCAATCGCGTCAACCTGCGGACCGTTTTCCAGCAGCTCGCTCAACGAACGGAAATTTTCGACACCGGGGCAAGGCTTGCCTTGGGTAGCGACGGAGACCAACTGGAAAGCGGGATTGGCGAGGATCGCCGGGACGTGTTGATCCTGGGCAATCTTGCCGTAGCCCACCAGACCGAGACGGATTGGTTGCATCAATGACTCCTGTTTTGATTTTGTTGTCGTCAGTGAACCGGGAGATTACCTGTAAACGCCACGAGCGTCTGTCCGCGCAATGTCACAACAACGCACAGGATCAGGCAAGGATTGCACAGGAATGCACTAGTGCCCGAAGCGCCGGAAAAGAAACAATGCCTTACGACAAACCGATCGAGGATGTTCCCATGCTTGTACAAGCCTACGGCGCCCACGCGGGCGACAAACCCCTTGAACCGATGCAGATAAACCGCCGCGCGCCGGCCGCCCATGATGTGCAGATCGATATCGCCTTTTGTGGCATCTGCCATTCGGATCTGCACCAGGTGCGCGCGGAATGGGCCGGTACACAATTCCCATGCGTACCGGGGCATGAAATCGTCGGTCGCGTTTCCGCCGTCGGCGCACATGTGTCGGACTATAAGGTCGGTGATCTGGTCGGCGTCGGTTGCATCGTCGACAGCTGCAAACATTGCGATGACTGCGAAAGCGGTCTGGAAAACTATTGCGACGGCATGATCGGCACCTACAACTTCCCGACCGCGGATGCGCCGGGCTGGACGCTGGGCGGCTACTCGCAAAACATCGTTGTGCATGAACGCTACGTGTTGCGCATCCGTCATCCTGAAGCGCAACTGGCCGCCGTCGCGCCGCTGCTGTGTGCCGGCATCACCACTTACTCGCCGCTGCGTCATTGGAATGCGGGACCGGGCAAGAAAGTCGGCGTGGTCGGCATCGGTGGCCTCGGCCACATGGGCATCAAACTGGCTCACGCTCTGGGCGCCCACGTTGTCGCATTCACTACCTCTGAATCCAAACGCGAAGCGGCCAAAGCGCTTGGCGCCGATGAGGTTGTGGTGTCGCGCAATGCCGAAGAAATGGCCGCACACGCCAAGAGCTTCGACCTGATCCTCAACACCGTCGCCGCGCCGCACGATCTCGATGCATTCCTGGTGCTGCTCAAGCGCGATGGTGCGTTGACGCTGGTCGGCGCGCCTGCGACGTCGCATCCTTCGCCGAACGTGTTCAACCTGATCATGAAGCGCCGCACGATTGCCGGCTCGATGATCGGCGGCATTGCCGAAACTCAGGAAATGCTCGATTTCTGTGCCGAGCACGGCATCGTTTCCGACATCGAACTGATCCGCGCCGACCAGATCAACGACGCCTACGAGCGCATGCTCCAGGGCGATGTGAAATATCGTTTCGTGATCGACAACGCAACGTTGGCCGGCTAAGCCTCAGCGCCCATTGGCCATTAAGCGCGGCCAATGGGCCATTGAATTCCGTCGCCGGGATTTGACAGGTCCGGCGTTGCTCGCCAGAGTCGCACCCCTTTGCCTGCCATCAAGGGGTTGCCGTTGAACGAACAGACATTGTCCATGCGCCTTGAGCGCGTGGCTGCCCACGTACCTGCCGGTGCGCGATTGGCGGATATCGGCTCGGATCACGGCTATCTGCCGGTGGCGCTAATGCGCCGTGGTCTGATCAGCGCCGCCGTGGCGGGCGAAGTCGCGTCGACGCCGTTCCACGCGGCTGAACGCACCGTGCGCGAGAATGATCTGCAGCAGCAAATCAGTGTGCGCCGGGCCGATGGTCTGGCAGCAATCAAACCTGACGACGGCATCACCGCCATCAGCGTCTGCGGCATGGGCGGTGAAACCATCCGCGACATCCTCGACAGCGGCAAGGCCCACCTCAACGGCCAGGAACGTCTGATCCTGCAACCCAACGGCGGCGAACAACCCTTGCGCCAGTGGCTGATGGAAAACGGCTACCGCATCCTCAGCGAAGAGCTGCTGCGGGAAAACCGCTTCGACTACGAAATCATCGTCGCCGAACGCGCTGAACCGGTGATCTATACCGACAAGGAACTGTACTTCGGCCCCTTGCAGATGCAGGCCCGCAGCCCCGAGTTTCTGCGCAAATGGCAGCACAAACTTCACCATAAGCAGAAGACGCTGAGCCAACTCGCCCATGCGCAGCAGGGTTTACCGGATGGAAAGGTGCAAGACCTGACGCAACAGACACGCTGGATTACCGAGCTGCTGGCCTGAGCGCCAGCGTTTCGCACTGAGAAAACGCGTGCACAGGATGACTGCTCGCGCGCCCTCATTTGATACACCACATCATAAATGATGTACCCCAAGCCCCATTTATCAATTCTCTCCTGCCTCTTAAAGTCCTCTCCAACAGCCGCCCATCACTCCGACGGGCCAGCGACTGGAGATACCCCAAATGCCTTTCATCAGCGTACGTATCACCCGTGACGGCGTGACCCGGGAACAGAAAGCCCAGGTCATCAAGGAAATCACCGAAACGATGCAGCGGGTGCTGCACAAGGACCCGAAACTCACCCACATCGTGATCGAGGAAGTCGACACCGATAACTGGGGTTACGCCGGCATCACCACCACCGAATATCGCCAACAGTTGGCGGACTCGCAGTCATGAGCCGGGCCGTGAAAATCGATTTCGTCTCGGATGTCGTTTGCCCCTGGTGCGCATTGGGCGCCACCGCTCTGGAGCAAGCGATCCGGAATCTGGCGGGCGAAGTCGACGTGGAACTGACCTACAAACCGTTCGAACTGAACCCCGACATGCCCGCCGAAGGTGAACACGCCATCGAGCACATGATGCGCAAATACGGGCGCAGCGCTGAGCAAGTGGCAGATCGCAACGCGATGATCATCGAACGCGGCGAGCAGATCGGTTTTCACTTCGACCTGGAAAAACGCAGCCATTTCCACAACACCTTCGATGCCCATCGACTGCTGTTCTGGGCCGCCACACAAGGACGTCAGCGTGAGTTGAAGCAAGCCTTGCTCAAGGCCTACTTCACTGACGGCAAGAACCCGAATGACCACGCCACGCTGGTGATGCTGGCAGGCGCAGTCGGGCTCGACAGTCAGCGTGCGCAAGAGGTTCTGGCCAATGCAGAGTTCCGCCAGGCCGTGCGCGAACTTGAACGGTTTTACCAGCAGCGCGGCATCGACTCGGTTCCGGCCATGGTCCTTGATGACAAACAGGTCATCCCCGGTTCCCAGTCCGTCGCTTATTACGAGCAAGCGTTACGTCAAGCCGCGCAGATTGCGGCTCACGCCTGACACCCGAACTTCGTTTTTTCAAACCATTCAGATTGCATGAGGAAACATCATGAGCACGTCCAAAAAAGTTGTAGTGATCACCGGCGCCTCGCAAGGCATTGGCGCAGGCCTGGTCAAGGGTTTCCGTGAACGCGGCTATCAGGTTGTCGCGACCTCCCGTTCGATCAAACCGTCCACTGACGCGGATGTTCTCGCCGTCGCCGGTGACATCGCCGACCCGCTGACCGCCGAACGTGTGATTCGCGAAGCCGTTGCTCGTTTCGGGCGCATCGACACGCTGGTCAATAACGCCGGGATTTTCGTCGCCAAACCCTTCACCGAGTACAGCCAGGCAGACTACGCACAAGTGGTAGCGACCAACATGAGCGGCTTCTTCCACATCTCGCAATTGGCCATTGCCGAAATGGAGAAAAACGCCAGCGGCCACATCGTCAGCGTCACCACCAGCCTGGTCGACCACGCGATTGACGGCGTACCGTCGGTGCTCGCGTCGCTGACCAAAGGTGGCATCAACGCGGCGACCAAATCCCTGGCCATCGAGTACGCCAAGCGCGGTATTCGGGTCAATGCGGTGTCGCCCGGCATCATCAAGACACCGATGCACGGCGAAGAGACTCACGCCGCCCTCGGTAGCCTGCACCCGGTTGGGCATATGGGTGAGATCGACGACATCGTGCAAGCGATCCTTTACCTGGACAGTGCGAAGTTCGTGACCGGCGAAATCCTCCATGTCGACGGTGGTCAAAGCGCTGGCCATTGACACCTCCCCACGGCACTGCCGGTGTGTACCGGCGGTGCCGCTTCATGAGATAAACCTGAGAATGAACCGTCAGTTGATCCTCAGGCTTATTCCATGAAGCGCCACTTTGAAGACTTGCAGTTAGGCAGCATCGAACTCTTTTGCCTCGCCGCTGAAGCCGGCAGCTTCACCGCCGCCGCCCAGCTTGCGGGTGTGACGCCGGCCGCGGTGAGCCGGTCGATTCTTCGCCTCGAAAAAAGATTGGGTTCACGCTTGTTTGCCCGAACTACCCGCAGCATTCGCTTGACCGAAGCGGGCAGAAACTTTTTCGTCCAGTGCAGCCAGGCGCTGACGCAACTGGTCGAAGCGCAACAAGAAGTCATGGGCGCACAGTCGTCACCGTCCGGTCAGTTGCGCATCAGCCTGCCCACCACTTACGGGCACCACCGCATTCTGCCGCTGCTGCCAAAATTCCGCGCGCTCTACCCTGACGTCACCGTCGACATCCACTTGGGCAACCGCAATATCGACTTCGTCGGCGAAGGCTACGACCTGGCGATCCGCGTCCGCGCGCAACCGGATTCGACCATGGTTGCGCGGCTGCTGGAGGATGCAAAACTGGTGGTGGTCGCCTCCCCCGACTATCTGAAAAAGGCTGGCACACCGAAGACGCTTGAGGATCTGGTGCAACACGAATGTATTCAGTTCGAACTGCCGAGCAGCGGGCGGCGGATCTCCTGGCTGTTCCAGGAAAATGGCCACGATCGCGAAGTGATTTCCGACGGCGGTTACTCCTGCTCCGATGACGTGCTCGGCGGTGTCACCCTGGCCAGACATGGTGCCGGGGTCTTCCAGACGTACAAGTTCATTGTCGAAAAGGAGCTGGCGGACGGCAGCTTGGTCGAGGTACTTAAGCCGTACGCCGGGCGCTCGCGACCTTACACCTTGCTGTATCCGCATGGACGGTATGTGCCGCAACGGGTCAGGGCGTTTGTCGACTTTCTGTTGCAGTTTCGTGATGAGTGGGCGGTTGACGCTGATTGAATCGGCGCAACACAAAAGCCTGCTTTTCATGGCAGGCTTTTGTGTGGTCGCGCAGGCTTACTTCTGCTGTGCGGTCAGCGCCGTGTAGCTGTTCATCAGGTTGCGGTAGTTCGGGATCCGCTGCGACAGCAGGTTACCCAGACCTTCAATGTCGTTGCGCCAGTCGCGGTGCAGCTCACACGCCACCGAGAACCAGTTCATCATCTGCGCACCAGCCTGAGTCATGCGGCTCCACGCGGCTTGTTGCACGGTGGTGGTGAAGGTGCCGGAGGCATCGGTGACCACAAACACATCAAACCCCTCCGCCAGCGCCGACAAGGTCGGGAACGCTACGCAGACATCCGTAACCACACCGGCAATGATGATCTGCTTGCGCCCGGTGGCCTTGATCGCCTTCACAAAATCTTCGTTGTCCCACGCGTTGATCTGACCAGGACGAGCGATGTACGGCGCATCCGGGAACATCTCTTTCAGTTCCGGTACCAACGGGCCGTTCGGGCCTTGTTCGAAGCTGGTGGTGAGGATGGTCGGCAGTTCGAAGAACTTGGCCAGATCCGCCAGGGCCAGCACGTTGTTCTTGAACTCGTTTGGCGAGAAGTCCTGCACCAGGGAAATAAGGCCGGTCTGGTGGTCGACCAGCAGCACGATGGCGTCGTCTTTGTTCAGGCGGTTATAGGTTGGAGTGGTCATGGTCTGCTTCCCTTTTGAGTTTTAGAAGTTGTTGTTGCGTTCAAGTTGGGTACAGATTACTGACGCACAGGGACGGGATAAATCGGCTGAAAAGCGTTTCACCGTCCACTCAAAAGGGACAATTTTCCGGCTGCCGGTGAGTCTGAAAAACTGGCACCACTGACAAACCTGCGCGGAGCAGTCACGGGGTCATTTATCAGCTGCAGGTCCCCGCGCCGTGCTGTCGCGCTTCGTCAATGTGAACGGCAACACCACATGCCGTTGCGGCAACGGCTGTTTCTCGATCAGCGCAATCAGCATTTCCACGGCTTTCTCGCCGAACATTTCGGCGGGCTGGGCAATGGTCGTCAGCGGTGGATCGCAGTACGCGGCCATTGGAATATCGTCGAATCCGGCGAGAGAAATATCCTCCGGCACACGCAGCCCCTGCTCTTTAATGCTCTTGAGCGCGCCGATGGCCATTTCGTCATTTTCACAAAACAGCGCGCTCGGTCGGTTGTCGAGCGCGAGCAGTTTCCCGGCACCCGAATAGCCAGCGTCCAGGGTGAAATCGCCGTGACAGATGAGCGTGTTGTCCAGCGCAAGACCGGCGTCGCGCAGGGCCGCCTCATACCCCGCCAGACGATCACGCGTGAGCGGGCTGCCTTTGGGGCCTTTGATCAGTCCGATGCGCTGATGCCCCATCGCGATCAGGTACTCGGTCATGGCTTTGGCCGCCGCAACGTTATCCAGACTGATCGTTGGATGCCGTCCGTGCCGGATGACTTCGCAGGCATTGACGATCGGGGTCAGCACTGGCTCGGCGGCGGATTCATCGAATGGATCAAAGGCACGCAACTGAATCACGCCATCGGCTTGATGGGCATACACCAGATGGGCGAACTGGCGCTCAAGCGATGCCTGGCCCTGGGTGTCGCACAACAGCAACCGGTACCCGGCGGCCTGCGCGGCTTTCTGTGCGCCGCTGATCACCCTGGCGAAAAAGGTGTTGGCAATGGTCGGGACCAGAATCACCAGGTTGCCCGTTCTACGCGAGCGAAACTGCACCGCCATCAAATTCGGTCGATAGCCGGTTTGCTGGACGGCGGCCATGACCCGCTCGCGGGTATCGGGCAGCACACGCTCGGGGGACTTCAATGTTCTCGACACCGTTGCTACCGAGACACCCGCCAGCCGTGCCACTTCGCGGATATTGGACAAGACTGCCTCGCTCTTTCAATCAAATCGGCCGTCGAGCTTACCGCACAGCGTCACACGCCGAAACGTTGGCATTCGTCAGACACGGTTTGACACTCGCTGATTTCAGGCCTAGATTTCGCCCACGATGTAACCGGTTACATCATCAATGTTCCGCATGAATCCACTGAGACAATTGCCATGATTGCAGCAGGTAGAAAAATAAGAATGGGCTTCGTCGGCGGTGGTGAAGGTGCCTTCATCGCCCAGGCACACCGGCAGGCCGCCGGCCTCGATGGACGCTTCGAACTGGTCTGCGGTGCGTTCAGCCGCGACGCCCATAACAATCAACGCAGTGGTGCGGCGCTTGGGCTGCCTGCGCAACGCTGCTATGACGCCTGGCAAGACATGCTGGCCGCCGAACACGCACTGCCGGCCGATCAGCGCATGGAACTGCTGGTGATCGTCACGCCTAATCACCTGCACGCCCCTATCGCCAGTGCAGCACTGAGTGCGGGTTTCCATGTGTTCAGTGAAAAGCCCGCTGCGCTCAATCTGGCGCAAGTGCAGGACTTGGCCCGCGTGGTCAACAACAGCCAAAGGATCTACGCCCTGGCACATACCTACCTGGGGTATGCGATGGTCTGGCAGGCACGCGAGATGGTCGCCAGCGGTGAAATCGGGCATCTGCGCAAAGTCCTCGTCGAATACCCGCAAGGCTGGCTCAGCAGCGATGTGGCTGGCCAAGGCAACAAACAGGCGGGCTGGCGCGACAATCCTGAACAATCCGGCATCGGTGGCTGCATCGGTGACATCGGCACGCACGCGTTTTCCCTCGCGGAGTTTGTCGCCGGTCAACCCATCCAGTTCATCAGCGCGATGCTCGGGTCGCATTTGAGCAGTCGCCAGCTGGATGACGACGCCTCGATGCTGTTCAAAATGGCCGACGGCGCCAGCGGCGTATTGATCGCCAGCCAAGTGTGCGCCGGCGAAGAGAACCCGCTGAAGATTCGTCTGTATGGCGACAAGGGCGGGCTGGAATGGCGTCAGGAAGAGCCCGCCAGTCTGATCCATCGCCCCTTGAATGAGCCGATGCGCGTGCTGCGCTCGGGCCTTGGTCAACCTTGGCTGTGCGCAAACGCCACGCGGCGCATGCGCTTGCCCGCCGGACACCCGGAAGGCTACCTCGAGGCCATGGCCAATCTCTACGGTGACCTCGCGCAGGCCATTTTCAACGATGCGAGCGGTCCTGACGCACCGGGCGTTCCCGGCATAGCCACCGGGCTGCGCGGCATGGCCTTCATCGAGACCGCCATCGCCAATCATTGTGGCGAAGCCAAATGGACTGCAATACCTGACCTTGCCAATGGAGCAACCGCCAATGAACGTTAATCAACAACGCCCGAGCGGGATGCGCGGCCCCGGTATCTTTCTCGCCCAATTCATCGCCGACGAAGCGCCTTTCGATACCTTGGCCAACATCGCGCAATGGGCAGCTTCTCAAGGCTACAAAGCCATTCAATTGCCGACCCTCGGCACGCGCTTCATCGACCTTGAACGCGCCGCCGACAGTCAGGATTACTGCGACGAACTCATCGCCGTATGCGCCAAGGCCGGTGTGGTGATCAGCGAGCTGTCGACACACCTGCAAGGCCAACTGGTCGCGGTGCATCCGGCGTTCGACGCACTCTTCGATGACTTCGCCCCGGCAGCGCTGCGTGGCAATCCGCAAGCACGCACCGAATGGGCGATCAACCAGTTGAAACTGGCGGCGCGCGCCAGTCAGCGCTTGGGGTTGACCGCCCACGCGACCTTTTCCGGCGCCCTGCTCTGGCCCTACGTCTACCCATGGCCGCAACGCCCTGCCGGCCTGGTGGAACAGGGCTTTGCCGAATTGGCGAAACGCTGGTTGCCGATCCTCGAATGCTTCGATGAGGCCGGTGTCGACCTCTGCTACGAGATCCACCCCGGCGAAGACCTGCACGATGGCGCCTCTTTCGAACAATTCCTTGAAGCGGTGAATCATCATCCGCGCGCGGCAATTCTGTATGACCCGAGCCATCTGTTGCTGCAGCAAATGGACTACCTGGGCTTCATCGATCGCTACCACGCGCGCATCCGCATGTTCCACGTCAAGGATGCGGAGTTTCACGCCAACGCGCGATCCGGCGTCTACGGCGGCTATCAGGGCTGGGTTGATCGCCCGGGGCGGTTTCGTTCATTGGGCGATGGCCAGATCGACTTCAAAGCGATCTTCAGCAAACTGACGCAATACGACTTCAACGGCTGGGCCGTACTGGAGTGGGAATGCTGCCTGAAAGACGCTGCGCAAGGCGCTGCCGAAGGGGCGGCCTTCATCGAACGACACATGATCACCCGAACCCGCAAGGCATTCGACGATTTCGCCAGTGTGAGCGCTGACGAGCAATCCAACCGGCGTCTGCTGGGCCTTGGCGAACCCTGATTACCACGCTGTTACCGACATAAAAATAATACGGTGATTGAAATGAACGTAATGAATGCGCGACTCAGCGTCATGATGTTTCTGCAGTTTTTTATCTGGGGCGGCTGGTTCGTCACCCTCGGCACCTTTCTCACCACGACACTGGCAGCCAGCGGCGGCCAGGTGGGAATGGCGTTCTCCACGCAGTCGTGGGGCGCGATCATTGCGCCGTTTGTCGTTGGTCTGATTGCTGATCGCTTTTTCAATGCCGAACGCATCTTGGCAGTGCTGCACCTGCTGGGCGCGGTGCTGCTCTTTCAGCTTTATCGGGCAACTGATTTCAGCGCGTTTTATCCCTATGTGCTGGCCTACATGCTGGTCTACATGCCAACGCTGGCCCTGGTCAACGCGGTAGCCTTCAGACAGATCAAAGACCCGGCCCGGGAGTTTTCCCGCATCCGCGTATGGGGCACCATTGGCTGGATCGTCGCCGGCATCGTGATCAGTTTCGGCTTTGCCTGGGACGCTCAACAGACGATTGCTGCAGGCGGTTTGCGCAACACGTTCCTGATGTCTGCCGTGGCTTCGCTGATCTTGGGACTCTACAGCTTCAGCCTGCCGAACACGGCGCCGCTGAAGTCGACGGGCGATTCGCCAGGCATCAAGCAGATGCTGGGGGTGGACGCATTGGGCTTGCTCAAGGATCGCAGCTATCTGGTGTTCTTTCTTGCATCCATCCTGATCTGCATTCCTCTGGCGTTCTATTACCAGAATGCCAATCCGTTTCTGGCCGAAATCGGTGTCACCAACCCCACCGCGAAGATGGCTCTGGGTCAGGTCTCCGAAGTGCTGTTCATGCTTCTGCTACCCCTGTTCATCCAGCGTTTCGGCATCAAGATTGCCTTACTGGTCGGGATGCTGGCCTGGGCCTTGCGCTATGTGTTGTTCGCCTACGGCAACAATGGTGACCAAGCGTTCATGCTGCTGATCGGTATTGCACTGCACGGCGTGTGTTATGACTTTTTCTTCGTCTGTGGGCAGATCTACACCGATGCCAAAGCGCCCGAGCGCTTCCGCAGCTCGGCTCAGGGCCTGATCACCTTGGCCACTTACGGTGTGGGCATGCTGATCGGATTCTGGGTGGCGGGTCAGATCACTGACCACTTCACCGCGCAAAACGGCCACGACTGGAGAAGTATATGGCTGTTCCCGGCAGGATTTTCGGTGGTGGTTCTGCTGTGTTTCGCACTGGCGTTCAAAAGCCGTGGCGGCGAAAAGGAAGGGATGCCGTCGACCGTCTAGAAACGCCGTTCTGATAGGCGCAGCGCAGAAAACAGAAAAAGCCTGCTTTTCAGGGCAGGCTTTTCGTTTACATCGCGCAGGCTTACTTCTGCTGTGCGGTCAGCGCCGAGTAGCTGTTCATCAGATTGCGGTAATTCGGGATCCGCTGCGACAGCAGATTACCCAAGCCTTCAATGTCGTTGCGCCAGTCGCGGTGCAACTCACACGCCACCGAGAACCAGTTCATCATCTGCGCACCAGCCTGAGTCATGCGGCTCCACGCGGCTTGTTGCACGGTGGTGTTGAAGGTGCCGGAGGCATCGGTGACCACAAACACATCAAACCCCTCCGCCAGCGCCGACAAGGTCGGGAACGCTACGCAGACATCCGTGACCACACCGGCAATGATGATTTGCTTGCGACCGGTAGCTTTGATCGCCTTCACAAAATCTTCGTTGTCCCACGCGTTGATCTGACCAGGACGAGCGATGTACGGCGCATCCGGGAACATCTCTTTCAGTTCCGGTACCAACGGGCCGTTCGGGCCTTGTTCGAAGCTGGTGGTGAGGATGGTCGGCAGTTCGAAGAACTTGGCCAGATCGGCCAGGGCCAGCACGTTGTTCTTGAACTCGTTTGGCGAGAAGTCCTGCACCAGGGAAATAAGGCCGGTCTGGTGGTCGACCAGCAGCACGATGGCGTCGTCTTTGTTCAGGCGGTTATAGGTTGGAGTGGTCATGGTCTGCTTCCCTTTTGAGTTTTAGAAGTTGTTGTTGCGTTCAAGTTGGGTACAGATTACTGACGCACAGGGACGGGATAAATCGGCTGAAAAGCGTTTCACCGTCAACTCAAAAAGGACAATACCGATCAACCAGGCACTTCTGCACTGTCGGCAGATATCAGCAATGACGCGGTCATTTCAGCGTGGCATACCGCAAGGATTTCATCGGCCAGCGCTGAATCATCCGGGCAGGCACGCGACAGAATAATCGCGCCCACCGCCCGCGCCAGCATGTCGATCATTTTCACTCGCCCCTCACCAGATGCCGCGTCGGGCCCTGTCGGGTACTTGTCGCCGAGCGTCTGCAGCGTGCGTTCGATCCCATCGGCAAACGCCGTTTTCACATCGTCAGACTGACGCGCTGCGTCGCCGCACAAAGCGGCCATGGTGCAACCGCTGCCCCGCCCGTCCCGATGTTCTTTCGAGACATAAGCGTCGATGAAGCCTTGAACATCGACCATTTCGGCACCGACCAACGAGCGCGAAAGGCTGTTGGCCGAAGCTTCGGACATCAGGTCGGCTTTCGAGCCGAAGTGTTTGTAGAAACCGCCATGGGTAAATCCGGCCGCCGCCATCAGGTCCGCGACGCCGACACCGTCAAAACCTCGCTCACGAAACAGCACCGAGGCGGTCTCGACGATGTGCTCGCGGTTTGCCTGCGCCTGGGCTTTGGTGACTCTCACGTGCAATACCTCCGCTGAAATTCATGCGCCGATGATACATAGATGTCAGCCATAATCAAAACCGTTGACAGTTTAGATTTCGATCATCATCCTAATTACAGAAATTATCGCTGCTCATCCACAGGCACGGATCAAACCCCATGACCGATCAAAATCTGTTCACACCGTACACGCTTGGCTCCCTGACGCTGGCGAATCGCATCGTTCTCGCGCCGCTGACCCGCAATCGAGCGGGCGAAGGCTTTGTGCCCAGTGAGTTCGCAGCCACCTATTACAGTCAGCGCGCCTCTGCAGGCCTGCTGATTTCCGAGGCTTCGCAGATCTCCCGACAGGGCCAGGGCTATCAGGACACCCCGGGGATTTACACGCAGGCGCAGATCGATGGCTGGCGCAAGGTGACCGCTGCGGTGCACGAACAAGGCGCGAAGATCTTTCTGCAACTGTGGCATGTCGGTCGTGTTTCACATGTTGATCTTCAAGAAAACGGCGCCGCACCTGTAGCGCCCTCGGCGATACGCCCGGCGACCAAAGTGTTCGTCAACAACCGTTTTGAAGACGTTTCCGCGCCGCGAGCACTGGAGATCAGCGAACTCCCGGGGATCGTCAACGATTTCCGCCAGGCAGCGGTCAACGCGATCGCCGCTGGGTTCGATGGTGTGGAAATCCACGGTGCCAACGGCTATTTGCTCGATCAATTCATCAAGGATGGCGCCAACGTGCGCACCGATGCCTACGGCGGCTCGATTGAAAATCGTGCGCGCTTGTTGCTGGAAGTGACGGCAGCAGTCGTCGCCGAGATTGGCGCAGATCGCACCGGCATTCGCCTCTCGCCGGTGTCGCCGGCCAACGGGGTGTCGAGCAGCGACCCGCAAGGGCAGTTCGATTACATCGTCGAGCAACTCGATGCGCTGGGCATCGTTTATCTGCATGTGGTCGAAGGCGCAACCGGCGGGCCGCGCGATGTCGCGCCGTTCGATTTCGGCGCTCTGCGCCAGCGATTCAAAAACACCTACATCGCCAACAACGGTTATGACCTCGAGCTGGCGAACGCGCGGATTGCCGAGGACCACGCCGATCTGATCGCCTTCGGTCGCCCGTTCATTGGCAATCCCGATCTGGTCGAGCGCCTGGCGGCCGGTGCGCCGCTGGCCGGTTTCAACCCCGCCACCCTGTATGGCGGCGGTGCGGAAGGCTACATCGATTATCCGACCTTGGCTGAATGGAGCGCTAGTGCTCAGTAAGCCGAGCACCAGCGTATTTACTGCCTCTCCTTAATCGTTTTTGTGAAAAGAGATGACCCTATGAACGCCCACCCTACTGTTCTTATCACTGGCGCCTCGACCGGCATCGGCGCGGTTTACGCCGAACGTTTCGCCCAACGCGGGCATGATCTGGTGCTGGTCGCCCGCGATCTTCAGCGCCTGGAAACGCTCGCCGCGAAGTTGCGCAGCGAATACAGCGTCGCCATTGATGTGCTGCAGGCCGACCTGACCCAACTCAGCGATCTGCACACCGTCGAAACGCGCCTGCGCGACGATGCGCGCATTGGCATCCTCGTCAATAACGCGGGCGCCGCGCAGTCCGGCAACTTCATCGAGCAGAGCACCGACAAAGTGGCCAATCTGGTCGCCCTCAACACCACGGCACTGGTGCGGCTCGCCAGCGCCATCGCTCCCCGTCTGGCAAAGGCCGGTGACGGCGCCATCATCAACATCGGCTCGGTGGTCGGTCTGGCCCCGGAGTTCGGCATGTCGGTCTACGGCGCGACCAAAGCGTTTGTCCTGTTCCTGTCTCAGGGCCTGAGTCTGGAACTGTCGCCGTTGGGCGTCTACGTACAAGCCGTGCTGCCGGCCGCGACGCGTACCGAGATCTGGGATCGCGCAGGCATCGATATCAACACCTTGAGCGAGATCATGGAAGTCACCGATCTGGTCGATGCAGCGTTGGTCGGTTTCGATCGTCGCGAACCGGTGACCATTCCACCGCTGCATGAAGGTGAGCGCTGGGATGCCTTGCAGACCGCGCGGCAGGGCCTGCTGGCACAGATCCGCCAGTCGGCAGTCGCCCAGCGCTATCTGGCGTGATTACAGTGGAACAAATGCCTTTCGTCAACGCCGCCAACCAATCGATTTTGGTTGGCGGCACGGCCTTCGCCTATCGCGACCTCGGCCCAAAATCGGCGGTGCCGCTGATCCTGCTCAATCATTGGGGCGCAGCACTTGACGACTTCGACCCGCGAATCGTCGATGGTCTGGCGCGAACCCGGCGCGTGCTCGCCATTGACTATCGCGGTGTCGGTGGCTCAGGCGGCACCGCGCCCCTGACCGTCGCGCAGATGGCCGACGACGTCATCAGCCTGATCGCTGCGCTGGAATTCACCAGTGTCGATCTGCTGGGTTTTTCCCTCGGCGGATTCGTTGCTCAGGACATCGCGCTCAAAGCGCCCGCGTTGGTGCGGCGCCTGATTCTGACCGGCACCGGACCGGCTGGCGGAGTCGGTATCGCCAAGGTCGGTGCGGTTTCCTGGCCACTGATGTTCAAGGGTTTGCTGACTCTGCGCGATCCCAAGTTCCATCTGTTTTTCACCACAACCGCCAACGGACGGCGGGCCGCGACAGACTTCCTGCAACGTTTGAAAGAACGCCGCAAAGATCGCGACAAGCGCCCGACACCCAGCGCTTTTCTGCGGCAGTTGAAAGCCATCAAGGCATGGGGCAAACAGACGCCGCAGAACCTTGGCGGCCTGCAAATCCCGACGCTGGTGGTCAACGGTGACAGCGACATCATGGTGCCCACGGTCAACTCGATTGATCTGGCGAACCGGATCCCCTACGCGCAATTGATCATTTATGAAGACGCCGGACACGGCGCGATTTTCCAGAACTACGCTGACTTTGTCAGCAAGGCGCAGGCGTTTCTCGACCACTGAGGCAATCCGCTCAGGCAACGCAGCCCTTCCCCAAACAGTGAGAGCCGTATCCACCATGAAAGCTTATTTTATCGATCGTTACGGCAAGCAGAACGGGCGTATTGGCGATGTCTGCGAGCCTGTACCCGGCGCCCATGACGTGCTGATTGAAGTCCATGCGGCCAGCGTCAACGTACTCGATTCAAAGATTCGCAGCGGCGAGTTCAAACTGATTCTGCCGTACTCATTCCCCTTGGTGCTGGGCAACGATTGTGCCGGCGTGGTGATTGCGGTTGGCGCAGCGGTCAAGGGTTTCAAGCCCGGCGACGCGGTGTATGCACGCGTGCCCGAACAACGAATCGGCACGTTTGCCGAGCGAATCGCCGTCGACCAAAACGCCGTAGCGTTGAAGCCAGCCAACCTCAGCATGGAACAGGCCGCTGCGATTCCTTTGGTCGCCCTGACAGCCTGGCAAGCATTGGTCGACATCGCCCGTTTGCAAAAGGGTCAGAAGGTCCTGATTCACGCCGGTTCCGGCGGTGTCGGAACAATCGCCATTCAACTGGCCAAGCGCCTCGGCGCTGTTGTCGCGACCACCACCAGCACCGCGAATGTCGAATGGGTTAAAGCGCTGGGCGCAGATGTGGTGATTGATTACAAACAGCAGCACTTCGAGCGCGAATTGCGCGACTACGACGTGGTGCTGAACAGCCTCGGCACCGACGTCCTGGAAAACTCGCTCAAGGTACTCAAACCGGGTGGTAAGCTGATTTCCATTTCAGGCCCGCCAACTGCCGAGTTCGCCAAGGCGCAGGGCCTGGCCTGGCCGCTGCGGCAAGTCATGCGCTTGTTGAGCCTGAGCATTCGGCGCAAGGCGCGCAAGCAGGATGTCCGTTACAGCTTCCTGTTTATGCGGGCCAACGGTGCACAGCTGCAAGAAATCACCTCCCTGATTGAAGCCGGCGAAATAAAGCCCGTGCTGGATCGCACCTTCGCCTTCGAGTCAGCGGGCGAAGCCCTGACTTACGTCGAACAGGGCCGTGCGAAAGGCAAGGTAATCGTGCAGATCAAAAAGTTGCCTGCCTGAAATCATCTGGCGAAAGACCCATGGATAATGTTGCCTGCGACACCGAAAAGCCCCCCGCCAACGAACAGCAAGACACGGAGAACAAACACTCACCTGAACCCGCGAACCACGAAACGCCTGACCCCAAGCGGCACAATGCGATACTTGGTGTTGCTCCGATCGTATGGCGGCCCTTGATGCTTGAGCCCTAAGTGTTCAACGGCGATTGCGGCGTATCCGGATTGAGTTGTCGGCGGCGAAACTGTCCCGGCGGCTGACCGTGAATCTGGCGAAAGCGCCGCGAGAAATATGCCTCGTCAGCGAAGCCGCACAACCGCGCCACCTCACCCACTGAGCGTGTGCTGTTGAGCAGGAAATTGCGTGCCGCGTGCATCCTGCGTTCAAGCACCAGTTCGGTGAAGGTCTTGCCGATTTCCTTGCGCAACCAGTGCGTCAGATAGGTCGGGGACAGGTACGTCGCCGCAGCCACCTTGATCAGATTGAGATCGGGGTCGGCAATGTTCTTGCGCAAGTATTCGAACATGCGGCCCAGCGCATCCCGGCGGCTGACCTCGGCCGCATTCTCCTCGGCCAAACGCTTGAGTGGCTCGGCGTAAAGGAAACACACGCTGCCAATCAGTTGCAGCAGCAAGCCCTTGAGCATCTCGCGCGTACCAAACTGACGGTTCTCGTCCAGCGTGCGCATCTGCTCGATCAAGGCACAGACCTTGGCGAAGTCCTCATCCCCGAGAATAAAATCCAGATGCTCCTGAAAACGGAATGGCGATAACTCCGGCGCCAGCAGAATCGACACCTCCTCCAGGTCCATCGGGTCGCACTGCAAATGCGGCAACAGAAAGGTCTGGGAAAAATTGATCACCATGAAATTGCTGTCCGCTGGATGCGGGATTACGTGCACCCGGTGCGGCAGGATGAATGCCAGGGTATTGCGCGGGAACGGGCGCTCGACGTTGCCGATGTGCTGCACGGTGTCGCCACCGAGGTGGATCTGGATCTGAAAATACTCGTGCCGATGGGGACTGGTCTCGGCGCGCCGGCCCTTTTTGTCGCGGATGTAGAAGTCGGTCAATTCGCTGCGCTGCTGCATGACATAGGTGGGAATACGGCTGGGTGACGACATCTGCGCGGAATCCTCGACAGGTATTTTGCAGTGAACTGACGACCGTCATCTTGCAGACATGTACGCAGTGCACGCAAGCAGTCATACGACGACCTGCCTCTCCAAGGATTTTTCATCTTCGATATGGCGTTTAGCCTGTCCAAAACCGCCGAAAAAGAATTACGATTTTTTATCGTTAATAATCAACTAATTAATCGACACATCTAAATAATTCATCAGGAGATTAACCCATTTATTTCTTGGACAGGTTTAGCAACGCCACTGCCATAGAAAAAAAACGTTCTAACTCCTCGGTTGCTTTACCGATGTTGTACGACCACTGTTAGCCGACGCAGCCCAACCTCTTCCAAAAACAATCACAGGTGTGCACGTCATGATTCAATTTTTCCCCCTCGCCGCCCCTCCCGACATTGTCCCGATCACGCCGACTGGAAGACGTTTCTAAACGTCTGACGCCGGCTACTCGCACCGTTCGCTCCAGTATCGATTGCTATGCCCCGACCATCGCGGGCAACGCCTTCGGCTGCGCGAAAACATCTCGATTCTTCTAACAATAACGAGGTCTCTCCATGTCGAATTCACATGCTTCCCAAGCCACCGTGCCGCCGGTGATAGACGGCGCCCGAGACGCCGTCCTGCCGCAACGCCTGCCCTCGCGGCGACGCTGGTTCATGCTCTCGCTGCTGCTGATTGCGACGATCATCAATTACATCGACCGGGTCAATATCTCGATTGCCGCGCCATTCATGGCCAAAGACCTGGGTCTGGACAAGATTGAAATGGGCCTGATTTTCT
Source organism: Pseudomonas sp. P108 (assembly GCF_032613195.1). Classification (NCBI taxonomy): domain Bacteria; kingdom Pseudomonadati; phylum Pseudomonadota; class Gammaproteobacteria; order Pseudomonadales; family Pseudomonadaceae; genus Pseudomonas; species Pseudomonas sp. P108. The sequence continues at coordinate 3,902,252 of NZ_CP126691.1, forward strand.
CGGCATTTGCCTGGACCTATGCCCTGGCTCTGGTCCCTGCCGGGTTTATCGCTGACCGCTTCGGCTCGCGCTTCACTTACGGGGTGTCGCTGATCAGTTGGTCGACGGTGACCGTGTGCCAAGGCTTTGCCACGGGATTTGCTTCATTGTTCGGCTTGCGTCTGGCGGTCGGCGCCATGGAAGCACCGGCGTTTCCGGCCAACAGTCGCGCGGTGACGGTGTGGTTCCCGGCGCGGGAGCGCGGTCTGGCCAGTAGTATCTACGTCTGTGGGCAATACCTGGGGACGGCGCTGTTTACCGGTGCCCTGCTCTGGCTGGCGACCACATTTGACTGGCGTCACGTGTTTTATAGCACCGGCGTGCTCGGCATCGTCTTCGGCGTGCTGTGGTTGTACCTGTATCGCGACCCGTTGAACTGCAAAAAGGTCAGCAAAGAAGAATTGAAATACATCGAAGCCGGCGGCGGTCTGGTCAAAAGCAGTCAGGAACGCACCCGCTTCAACTGGCGGCAAATTGCTGAACTGTTCAGCTACCGCCAGATCTGGGCGATTTGCATCGGCAAATTCGCCAGCACCTCGGCGCTGTACTTCTTCCTGACCTGGTTCCCCACCTACCTGATCGAAGAACGCCAGCTGACCATGATCAAGGCCGGGATCTTCGCAGTTCTGCCATTTGTCGGCGCGACGGTCGGCATCCTGCTCGCCGGCATCGTGTCGGACTTGTTGATCCGTCGTGGCTACTCGATGTCCTTCGCCCGCAAGTTGCCGCTGGTGATCGGCTCGATGCTGGGCATGTCCATCGTGCTGGTGAATTTCACCGATTCGAACACGATCTGCATCGCCGTGCTGACCATTGCCTTCTTTGCGCAAGGCATCGCCTCGTCTTCGTGGGCCGCCGTGTCGGAAGTCGCGCCCAAAGAGTTGATCGGCTTGACCGGCGGGATCACCAGCCTCGCCGCCAACATTGGCGGCATCGTCACGCCGATCGTGATTGGCACGATTGTTCACGCCACCGGCTCATTCGCCTGGGCTTTCTGGTTCATTGGCGGCGTCGCCCTGATCGGCACCCTCTCCTACTCACTGCTGCTCGGACGCTTGTACCGCATCGAATTGAAGGTGCGCTAAAGCCAACAGCACCGTTTTCTCCAACTGCAGGCGGCTTTCGTCCAACTTCACCAACGACTGCCGCCGTACGCTGAAGCTACCAACAGGACTCATAACAGGATGAACATGACTGAATACGTCTTCACGCCGGATCTGCCCGTGACCTTGCCCGTTGTCGGCAGTGAACAACGTTTTCCCGTTGGCCGGGTATTTTGTGTCGGCCGCAATTACCCGTGGCCAGATGCCGTCGGCCAGTCGCGCCAGCCACCGGTGTTTTTCATGAAACCAGCCAGCAACGTCGTCGACGCCGTCGGCGAGGTGGCATTCCCTTCGCTGACCGAGGATTTCGCCCACGAAATCGAGTTGGTGGTGGCCATCGGTGAAGGTGGCGCGAATATTCCCGAAAGCGAGGCGCTGGCTTATGTCTGGGGCTACGCCGCCGGCCTCGACCTGACCCGCCGTGATATTCAGCGCGCCGCCAAGAGCAATGGTTTGCCGTGGGAAGGCGCCAAGGTCTTTGACGGCGCCGCGCCTATGACCGCCATCGTGCCAGTGACCCGCGCCGGCCATCCCGAAGGTGAGTTGTGGCTGAACGTCAACGGCCAGGAGCGTCAGCGCGACAGTCTCGACAGCCAGATCTGGTCGGTCGCTGAAGTGATCAGCCGGATCTCCCAGTCAGTGGCGCTAAGGGCCGGCGACCTGATCATGACCGGCAGCCCGGCCGGCGTCGACGGGCTGCATCCCGGCGATGTGATCAATGCCGGCATCGACGGTATCGGCCAACTGGAAATGCGCGTCGGCCCACGGGCCTGAACGCCGCAGTGATTTGAAGACAGGAGAACAACAAAATGTCCATCACTCAACCTTTGAAAGTCGCGCTGGTCACCGGCGCTGGCAGCGGAATCGGCCGCTCCGTGGCGCTTGGCCTGCTGGCCGACGGTTACACCCTGGTGCTTGCTGGTCGCCGACCGGAACCGTTGCAAGCGCTGGTCGAACTGGCGGCGAGCGAAGGGCACGAAGCCCTCGCGGCGCCCACCGATGTGCGTGACCCGGTCAGTGTCGATGCGCTGTTCGCAACCATTGCCGAGGTCTACGGGCGTCTGGATGTGGTCTTCAACAATGCCGGGGTCAATGCCCCCGCTGTGCCCTTGGACGAACTGACGTTCGAGCAGTGGCGCAACGTGATCGACACCAACCTCAACGGGGTTTTCCTGTGTGCCCGTGGCGCCTTCGGCCTCATGCGCCGGCAACAGCCACAGGGCGGACGCATCATCAATAACGGTTCGATTTCGGCACACACTCCGCGCCCGTTCAGCAGCGCCTACACCGCCAGCAAACATGCGGTGCTGGGGCTGACCAAATCGCTGGCGCTGGACGGTCGCGAATTCAACATCGCCTGCAGCCAGATCGACATCGGCAACGCCCTGACCGAAATGTCGGTACGCATGACCAAAGGTGTACGTCAGGCCAACGGCAGCATCGCCGTGGAGCCGATGGTCGACGTCAAGCATGTCGCCGATGCCGTGCGCTACATCGCCGGCCTGCCGCTGTCGGCCAACGTTCTGAACATGACCGTCATGGCCACCGCCATGCCGTTTGCCGGCCGCGGTTAAGCCGGCCTTTTTATTCGGTAAGAGAGGTTTACATGAAGCCAGAAGTCTTGCAGCTCAGCCCGATCCTGATTCCTGAAATCAACACGCGTCTCGACGAATTGTTCACGGTCCGACGCTATTTCCAGCAGGCGGACAAACAGGCGTATTTACAGGAGCACGGCGCGAATATTCGCGGGGTGATCACCGGTGGCCATACCGGCATCACCCAAGCCGTCATGGCGCAACTGCCGAAACTTGAAGTGGTGGCGGTCAACGGCGTCGGCACCGATGCGGTGGACCTGGCTTACGCTCGGGATCGCGGCATCCGCGTGACGGCGACCATTGGCGCGTTGACCGAAGACGTCGCCGACCTCGCCATCGGACTGCTGATTTCCGTGTGTCGCGGGTTGTGTACCAGTGATCGCTATGTACGCTCGGGCCAATGGCCGCATAGCGCCACACCGCTGGCGCCGCTGCCGCTGGCGCGTCAGGTGTCCGGCATGCGTATCGGTATTGTCGGCATGGGCCGGGTGGGCCGCGCGGTGGCTAGTCGAGCGGCGGCGTTCGGCTGTCCGATCAGTTACACCGACCTGCAACCGATGAGCGATACACCCCACACTTTCGTCGCCGACCTCAAGCAGTTGGCCCGCGACAGCGATGCGCTGATTCTCGCCGCCGCTGCCGACAAGGCTGAAGCCATCATCGATGCTTCCGTACTACAGGCCTTGGGCAAGGACGGTTATCTGATCAACGTGGCACGGGGCAAACTGGTCAACGAGGCTGATTTGGTGGCAGCACTCGCTGCCGGCGAGATCGCCGGTGCGGGGCTGGATGTGTTTGTCGATGAACCGAATGTGCCGGAAGCCTTGTTCGGTAATGAGCAAGTGGTGCTGCAACCGCACCGCGCCAGCGCCACCTTGCAGACGCGCACACGCATGGGTGAGATGGTGGTGGCGAGTCTGCTGGACAGCTTTGCCGGGAAGACGCCGCAGGGTTGTGTCACTGGTTAAGTGGCAGGTGCCGAAACAGCTGCCCTCACCCTAGCCCTCTCCCCCAGGAGAGGGAACCGATTGGGGGATATTGGCGATGAGCGCCGACGTGCAATAGCGTCTGTGAATCCATGACCGCCAAGCATTGCGGATGAACCCGTAATCGACGCGATCTTTCAGGTCGATGCATAGCGCAAGACATCTCAGTGGGTTCCCTCGCCCCCCAGCAGAGGGAGCCGATTGGGGGATATTGGCGATGAGCGCCGACGTGCAATAGCGCCTGTGAATCCACTACCGTCAGGCATTACCGATGAATCCATAATCGACGCGATGTTTCGTGTCGATGCATAGCGCAAGACACCTCGGTCGGCCCCCTCTCCCGCAGGGAAAGGGACCGATTGGGGGATGTTGGCGATGTGCGCCAACGTGCAATAGCGCCTGTGAATCCACTACCGTCAGGCATTACCGATGAATCCATAATCGACGCGATGTTTCAGGTCGATGCATAACGCCAGACACCTCGGTCGGCCCCCTCTCCCTCAGGGAGAGGGCTGGGGTGAGGGGCAGCCGTTGCAGCGTCGAGCTCGGCTTACAAGGTATAGGAAATCCCCACCTGCACCGTTCTCGGCGCACCCGGATAGGCGTAGACATTACCAAACGCGCCCTCTTCATAATCCCGGTCAAACAGGTTTTTCACGTCAAGATTAAGCCGCACCTTCTCGTTGACCTTATAGAAGCCGAGCAAATCGACGACGGTGTAGCTGTCCATCGAGAACGCAGTATTAGCGGTTTGCCCAGCACGCTCGTCGACGTACTTGAGTCCGGTGCCCAGGCCGAGGCCTTTGAATGCACCGTCCTGAAATTCGTAAACGTTGAGCAGGCTGAAGCTGTTTTGCGGAATGTTCATCAACCGTGTGCCCGAGCGGATCACATTGTCTTTGGTCACTTCGGCATCCACGTAGGCGTAGCCGCCGATCACCCGCCATTCGGGGGTCAGGTTGCCGGCGACGTTCAGGTCGAAACCACGGCTGCGCACTTCCCCGGCCGCCACGCTGAAGGTCGAGTCCACCGGGTCGGTGGTCAACACGTTGCGTTTTTCGATCTGATAGATCGCTGCGTCGATGCTCAACTGATGATCCAGCGCTTCCCACTTGACGCCCATTTCGTAGGACTTGCCTTTCTCCGGGGCGAAGCCTCCGCCCACGCGGCTCGCGCCGGTATTGGGCTTGAACGAGCGCGCGGTGTCCGCATAAACCGCCAGCGTCTCGGTCAGGTCGTAGGTCACGCCGACGCGTGGAGTCACCGCGTTATCACTGGCCTGCCAGTTTTTACCGCCCGGCACGTAGGTTTCATAGTCGTGTTCGAAACGCTCAAAACGCGCCCCGGCCAGCACCTTCAGACGCTCGGTCAACGCCACCTGATCCTGGACGAACGCGGCATAGGTCTTGAGGTTTTCCTTGTCGTGGGTCGGGGTGCGGGTCAATGCCGGGCGCGGTTGGCCGTAAACCGGATCGAAGATGTCGATCGGGTAGGCGCCGACCGCGCCGCTGGAACGCTGAATGATCGACTTGTAGTCGTAATCTTCGTATTCGATGCCGGTCAGCAAGGTGTGCTGCAAGCCACCGGTGCTGAAATGCCCGGTCAGATTGAGTTGAGTGTCCTTGTCGGTCCATTCAAGTTTGCGGTAGTTGAAGTTACGCCCCAGGGTTCGACCGTCATCGGCAATGCCGTTGGCTTCGATCGCATTGCCCTCAAGCGAGCCGTCGAGCCACTGGAAGCCACCGCCCAGCGTCCAGTCATCATTGAGCAGATGTTCGAAACGCAGTTGCGCCATGTTGTTGTCGTTGTGCAATTTGCCGGCGTCTTTCTCGCCAAAGAACGTGTCCCGCGAGGCGGTGCCGATCTGTTTGGCGTAACGCGTCACGCCACGATCCAGCGGGTGATTGTTGCGCATGAAATCACCCTCGAAGATCACCCGCGTGGCATCGCTGGCCTGCCAGGTCAGCACCGGCGTGATGCCGTAGCGTTCGGTCTCGACGTGATCGCGGAAGGTATCGCCGCCCTCGCCCACCACGTTGAGTCGATAGGCCAGGCGCCCCTCTTCATCCAGCGGGCCGGAAGCGTCCAGCGTGCCGCGCTTCATGCCTTGATCGTTCAACTGACTACCCAACGTTACCGTGCGCTCGGGCAACGGCTGCTTGGAAACGACATTGAAGGTGCCGCCGGGATCGCCACGGCCGTAGAGCATCGTCGCCGGCCCGCGCAGCACTTCCAGACGCTCGATGGTGTTGGCGTCGGGCATGTTCGGGTAGCCGCGATTGATCGGGAAACCGTTGCGGTAGAACTCGCCGGTGGTGAAACCACGCACGGTGAATGTGGTCAGGCCCTGCCCGCCGAAATTGTTCGCGCGGCCGACGCCGCCGGCGTAATCCAGCGCGTCTTGCAGACGGGTGGCGCCGAGGTCTTCGACAGCATCTTTGGTCACTACGCTGATCGATTGCGGGGTTTCATGGATTGAGGTGTCGGTGCGCGTGGCGCTGGCGGAACGTGTAGCGCGATAACCCTGCACCGGGCCGTCGGCCCGCTCGTAATCCGCCGTGCCGACCACGTCGGTCGCCTCCAGCTCTAGCGCTGAGGATGTTGAATCGGCCTGTTCGGCCCATGAGGAAGAAGACAACGCCTGCAGCACGCAAATTGAAAGCAGAGTACGACGCATGAAATGAAAACCTTACGAATAGGCCAGAACGAGGGGTAAAACCGCCAGCAAAGCGCCGCGGATGGTATACCAAGTGTTCCGTTATTGAAACTTATTCCCATTCGTATGTTTGAGCGGACCGCGTGCCAGTACGCGTGTCATCCATTGCATCGCACAAAAAACCTTGGTCAAACGTGCAAAAGCTGTTTCGTCATTGCCATCGAAGTATCCAGGGATTGCCCGGTACGCTGCAGCTTGTTCAGCAAACTGGCGCCCAACCACAACTGATACAAGGTTTCCGCCAGATGCCGGGCATCGCCCTTGGGCAGACTGTTTTCAGCCTGGCCCTGCTCGATGCACAGGGTGATGCGCGCCACCACTTGCTCGGCGCCATCGCGCAAGGTCAGGCGCATCGACTCCGACAAGTCGGCGACTTCGGCACTGAGTTTCACCACCAGACATTCGTCGCCGTGGCCTTCGAGGGTGCAGCGGTTCTGCCAGCCCTGCCAGTAATCCATCAACCGCTCGTAGGCGCTCAGCCCCGGCAGCGTCAGGCGCCGCTCCATGTCGGCGAGGTAGCCGACGAAGTAATCCGCGAGCAACGCCTGGCCGTACAACTCTTTGGATTTGAAGTAGTGATAGAACGAACCCTTGGGCACACCGGCGGTTTGCAGGATTTCGTTGAGGCCGACACTGGTGAAGCCCTTCTCGGCCATCATCCGGTGGCCGGTGTCGAGCAAGTGTTGGCGGGTGTCGTCGTAGGTCGCTTTCATGGGGCGCACATTACCAGGCAATAGACCAGTCGTATATTTCGAGGAACGGAAGTTTGCCATACCTGTCGATGAAAAACCGCAGGATAAAAAATTACTAGACGACTGGTCTAATTGGAATCTATGCTGCGCCCCGACAAACGTTTTCTGACCGGTGTGGCCGATGTGCGAATCCTTCGCTCAATCGAAGACACCTGATCGACTCAAGGTGCTCTATGAAAATCCTGATGGTTTTGACTTCCCACGATCAACTCGGCAACACCGGCAAGAAAACCGGCTTCTGGCTGGAAGAGTTCGCCGCGCCCTACTACGCCTTCAAGGACGCCGGCGCCGACGTCACACTGGTCTCGCCGGCCGGTGGCCAGCCGCCGCTGGACCCGAAAAGCGATGAGCCCGATGCGCAGACCGCCGAGACTGATCGCTTCCGCAAAGACTCCGCCGCGCAACAGGCACTGGCCAATACCGGGCGCTTGGCCGACGTCAGCGCTGAGGATTTCGATGCGGTGTTCTACCCGGGCGGCCACGGCCCACTGTGGGACCTGGCCGAAGACCAGCAGTCGATCGCGTTGATCGAGGCGTTTGACCGCGCCAACAAACCCCACGGTTTTGTCTGCCATGCGCCGGGGGTGTTGCGTCACGCCCTCACCGCTGACGGCAAACCGCTGGTCCAGCATCGCCAGGTCACCGGTTTCACCAATGCCGAAGAAGAGGCCGTTGGCCTGACAGACGTGGTGCCGTTCCTGATCGAGGACGAGTTCCAGCGTCTCGGCGGCCATTATTCGAAAGTGGCTGACTGGCAGGTTCATGTGGTCGCCGACGGGCAACTGGTCACTGGCCAGAACCCTGCCAGCTCGGCCGCTGTCGCCAAGAAGCTGCTGGAGATGCTGGGCTAACACCCGCGCAAAACCCTTGCAAACGCCGGGCGCGTCTCGCCCGGCGTTATTTTTTTACCCGATTAATAGACGACTGGTCTAATAAACTGCAAAAAGGTCACTCATGAACAACAACCCTTTCTTCACCCCCGCCAAACTCGGCCATCACACCCTGAAAAACCGCATCGTCCTGCCGCCCCTCACCCGCCAGCGCAGCACCCAACCGGGCAACGTCGCCAATGAGCTGATGGCCGAGTATTACCAACAGCGCGCCGGCGCGGGTTTGCTGGTCACCGAAGGCACGCAGATTGAACCTCGTGGCCAGGGTTATGCGTGGACGCCGGGCATTCATACGCCTGAGCAAATCGCCGGCTGGCGCAAAGTCACCGAGGCCGTGCATGCCGTGGACGGGGTGATTTTCGCCCAGTTGTGGCACGTCGGCCGTGTCTCCCACACCGCGCTGCAACCCGACGGCGCAGCGCCGGTTTCGGCCTCCGCCGTAGCGACCGATCGGGTCAGCGTGTTTATCGAAACCGCGCCCGGCGCCGGTGAGCTGGTGCCGCCGTCGGCACCTCGCGCGCTGAGCACCGATGAAGTGCAGGAACTGGTTCAGCTGTACATCCAGGCCGCACGCAACGCCATGGACGCGGGTTTCGATGGCATCGAATTGCACTGCGCCAACGGTTATCTGGTGAACCAGTTCATCTCCGCCCACAGCAATTTGCGCGACGATCAGTACGGTGGTTCGCTGCACAACCGCCTGCGCTTTCTCAAGGAAGTAGTCGCCGGCGTCGCCGAGTGCATCGGCAAGGAAAAAGTCGGCGTACGGTTCGCGCCGCTGTTTACCACCACCGATGAAGCGCGCACTTACCTGGGCATGGTCGAAGAGGATCCGCACAGCACTTACATTGAAGCGATCAAAGTGCTGCAGGACGTGGGCATCGCCTATCTGTCGATTGCCGAAGCCGACTGGGACAACGCCCCGGCGATGCCCCTCACGTTTCGTCAGGCAGTACGTGACACCTTCAGCGGCGCGATCATTTATGCCGGGCGTTACACCGCGGAATCCGGCGCGCAACTGCTCGGTTCCGGGCTGGCAGACTTCGTCGCTTTCGGCCGCCCGTTCATGGCCAACCCCGATCTGCCGGCGCGCATTGCCAATGACTGGCCGTTGAATGCACTGAATCCGGCGACGGTGTATGGCGGCACCGCCGAGGGCTACACCGACTACCCCGTTTTTCCCGGCTAAGCCATTCAAGACAAAATAAACGCTCCCGAAATATCGGGAGCGTTTATCCGAGTCGGAGTGCAAGCCCCTGTGGGAGCGAGCCTGCTCGCGAAAGCGGCGGGTCAGTCACTCACAATGTTGAATGTGACGACGCCTTCGCGAGCAGGCTCGCTCCCACAGGGGGATGTGAATATTCACCGCACAAAAACCTATACAACTACTATAATCTGTACAACTATCTGGACTTGATGTTTAAACGTCCACTCGGCAGCCTGCTGCTCATTACGCTGAATCCGTGAAATGAACAAAACCCATCGGCTGTGCCTCGTTCTGGGTGACCAGTTATCGTTTGATCTGGCTTCATTGGCAGGCTTGGATCGCGAACAGGATCGTGTGCTGCTGGTCGAGGTCATGGAAGAAGCCAGCCACGTTGCTCATCATCCGCAAAAGATCGCCCTGATCTTCAGCGCCATGCGTCACTTCGCTCAGGCACTGAAAGAACAAGGCTTCCACGTGCATTACGTGCCTCTCGACGACCCACAGAACAGCGGCTCGGTGCCCGGCGAGTTGAAGCGCTGGCAGGCGCTGCTGCAAGCGAACGAGGTGCACCTGACCCAATGCGGCGACTGGCGTCTGGAGCAATCACTGAAGGATTGTGGCTTGCCAATCCACTGGCATGCCGACAACCGTTTCCTCTGCAGCCGCGATGAGTTTCGTACCTGGGCCGCTGGCAAAAAGCAGCTGCGCATGGAGTTCTTCTACCGCGAGATGCGCCGCAAAAGTCGTCTGTTGCTCAATGGTGACGGCACGCCGGTCGGCGGCGCCTGGAACTTTGATGCCGACAACCGCAAACCCTTGCCGAAAACGGTAAAGGCGCCCTACCCGGCTGGTTTTGCCAACGATGCAATCACCCTCGAAGTTCTCGCACTGGTCAAGGAACGCTTCGCCAGTCACTACGGCAGCCTGGATGACTTCAACTATCCGGTGACCCACGCCGATGCCCAGGCGCTGTGGGCCTGGTTTCTCGATTACGGTCTGGCCGGGTTCGGCGATTATCAGGACGCCATGGCCAGCGACGAACCGTATCTGTTCCATGCGCGCATCAGCGCGGCGCTGAACATTGGCTTGCTCGATCTGCGTCAACTCTGCAGTGACGTGGAGTCGGCCTATTGGTCAGGCAACATTGCCCTGAATGCCGCCGAAGGCTTCATCCGCCAACTGATCGGCTGGCGCGAATATGTGCGGGGCGTTTATTGGCTGCACATGCCGGAATACGCCGAGGGCAATGCCTTCGGTAACACGCGGCGCCTGCCAGAGTTTTACTGGACCGGCGACACAAAAATGAACTGCATGCGCCAGGCCATCGGCCAAAGCCTCAAACACGCCTACGCCCATCACATCCAGCGCCTGATGGTGACCGGCAATTTCGCCCTGCTCGCCGGCATCGCACCGAGCCAGATCTGTGAATGGTATCTGGCGATTTATATGGACGCTTTCGATTGGGTCGAGCTGCCCAACACCCTCGGCATGGTCATGCACGCCGACGGCGGTTATCTCGGTTCCAAGCCTTATTGCGCCAGCGGTCAGTACATCAACCGGATGTCCGACTACTGTCGCGACTGTGCTTACTCGGTGCGCGAAACCACGGCGGATAACGCCTGCCCGTTCAACGCCCTGTACTGGCATTTTCTGATGCGCCACGGTGACCTTCTGCGCGGCAATCAGCGCATGGGCATGATGTACAAAAACCTCGATCGCATGCCGCCGGAAAAACAGCAGGCTTTGTGGCACCGCGGGCAAGGGCTGCTCGACAGACTGGATCGCGGCGAATCGCTATGAAAGCGCGCGAGCCTTGATCCCCGTGCAACTTAACCATGAGGCCCCGGGTCAATGGCTCACAAAGCTTGTGAAGCAGAGGGCTTGAAACACACCCATTGAACGCAAGCCAACCATCAACGCATGAAGGGTGAACATCCTGAAACAGCTTACTCGCGAGGAGCTTGAGTCCGAAGTCACGCGCCTGCGTCTGGCCGTCAAGGCGACCTGCGACGCCGTTTGGGACTGGGATCTGCAAACCAACCAGGTCATCTGGAACGACTCGCTGCAACAGGCGTATGGCTACGCATCAACGGCCATAGAACCGACGTGTGACTGGCGGTTTGCGCAGATTCACACACAGGATCGCTCGCGCGTGACAACCTCGATTCGCTCGGCCATTGACGGCTCTGGCACGACCTGGAGCGCTGAGTACCGCTTCCTCTGCCACGATGGCTCATACGCCGAAGTCCTGGATCGCGGACATCTGATCCGCAATGCCGACGGCAAAGCCGAACGCATGATCGGTGCGATGCTCGACCTGACCCGCTCGCGCAGCGCCGAAACCGCATTGCGCCAGAGTGAAGAGCGCTTCAGCACCATTCTGGAGACCATCGAGGCGGCGTTCGCCATCGTCAAAGTCAAATTCGACGCCGACGACCACCCCATCGATTACTACTTTGTCGAGGCCAACCCGGCGTTCGAACGTCAGGCCGGGGTCAACCTGCGGGGCAAGTGGGTCACCGAGTTTGCGCCCAACCTGGAGAAATTCTGGTTCGAAACCTACGGCCATGTGGCCAAGACCGGCGAGCCGGCCAACTTCGAGAACTACGCCAATACCTTCGAACGCTGGTTCGATGTGCGCGCCGTGCGTGTCGGCGACCCGGCCGATCGGCAGATTGCGATCTTCTTCAGCGATGTCACCGAGCGCCGCGACGCGCAAGAGCGTTTGCGCATCAGCGAAGCGGTCGCTCGGGAAAACGTCGAACGGGTCCAACTCGCCCTGGCCGCCGGCGCCATTATCGGCACCTGGCACTGGCACTTGCCCAGCGATCGCTTCAGCGTCGATGAAGCCTTCGCGCGGGTGTTCGACCTCGACCCGGCCTGGGGTCTCGACGGTCTGAGCCTGGAGCAAGTGGTGATGACCGTTCACCCGGATGACCGGGAAGGACTCACAGCCGCGATCAACGAAGTCATTGCCCGTGGAGGTGCCTATTCGCACCAATACCGAGTGCGCGGCGCGGATGGCCAATACACCTGGATTGAAGCGAACGGACGCGTCGAGTGCGCCGAAGACGGCACACCTGTACGCTTTCCCGGCGTGCTCATCGATGTCGAAGACCGGCGCAATGTCGAAGCCGAGCGCGACCGGGTCACCGCCGCGTTAAAGGCGCTCAACGACACACTGGAACAACGGGTCTCGGCGCGCACCGCAGACCTGATGCAGGCCGAAGAAAAGTTGCGCCAATCGCAGAAAATGGAAGCGGTCGGGCAACTCACCGGCGGTCTGGCCCATGACTTCAACAACCTGCTGGCAGGCATCTGCGCCTCCCTTGAACTGATGGAAAAACGCATCGGCCAAGGCCGTCTGAACGACATCGACAAATACATGCTGATCGCTCAGGACGCGGCCAAACGCGCCACCGCCCTGACCCATCGCCTTCTGGCCTTCTCCCGGCGACAGACCCTCGATCCACGGCCAACTGAGGTCAACGCGCTGATTGCTGGTATGACCGAACTGATCCAGCGCACCGTCGGCCCGAGCATTCGCCTGAAGACGGTCGTCGCCGCCGATCTGTGGCCGGCGCTGGTCGATGCCAGCCAACTGGAAAACGCCCTGCTCAACCTGTGCATCAACGCCCGCGATGCGATGCCCGATGGCGGCAGCATCACCGTCGAGACCGCCAATCGAACCCTGGATGATGAATCAGCGCGCGTACGGGAAATGCCCGAAGGGCAATACCTGTGCTTGTCGGTCGCCGACACCGGTACCGGTATGAGCGCTGAAGTGATCGCCAAGGCCTTCGACCCGTTTTTCACCACCAAACCGTTGGGCCAGGGCACCGGGCTCGGGCTGTCGATGATCTACGGTTTCACCAAGCAATCCGGCGGGCAGGTGCGGGTGCAATCGACTGTGGGTCAAGGCACCACCATGTGCGTTTACCTGCCGCGCTATCTCGGCGAAACGCAGCGCAATCACGATGACGCGAAAAGCTCGGCAACCCTGCAGGCCAAGCCCGGCGAGACCATCCTGATTGTCGACGACGAACCCACCGTTCGCACGCTGCTCAAAGACGTGCTGAACGACCTCGGTTACAACCTGCTCGAAGCGGCCGACAGCGTTGAAGGGCTGGAAGCACTGCGCTCCAGCGCGCACATCGATCTGCTCATTACCGATGTCGGTTTGCCGGGCGGCATGAACGGCCGGCAGATGGCCGATGCGGGCAGGCAAATCAGACCGAAGCTCAAGACCTTGTTCATTACCGGGTACGCGGAAAACTCGGTGATCGGCAACGGTCAGCTCGGTCCGGGCATGCAGGTGCTGACCAAACCCTTTGCCGTCGACACGTTGGTGTCACGGGTAAGTGGTCTGCTGACCATCGACTTCGATTGAAGGGTGCGCAGCGAACCTCATGAACCTGTTGCGCCCTGCCGTCTTCGCTTGATACAGCGCCTGATCAGCGCACTCGATCAGCCCCTGCACCGGGTCCAGATGTGAACCACGCGCAGCGGCGATGCCGATGCTCAGGCTCACGCGGGTCACGGGACTGGTGGGGTGGGCAATGTTTTCCTGCTGCAAGCGCTGAAGAATCAGCTGCGCCACTACCGCAGCACCTTCAATGTCCGTGTCGGGCATGATCACCGCGAACTCTTCGCCACCGTAGCGCGCCACCAGATCCGACGGCCGTCGCACACACGCATCCAGCACGTGACCGACGGCCTGCAGACAGGCGTCACCGGCAACGTGCCCAAGCGCGTCATTGAACCGTTTGAAATAGTCGATATCGATCATCAACAAGGCCAGCGACGAGCCGTCGCGCTGTGCCCGCCGCGCCTCTGTGGCCAGGGTTTCGTCGAAGCAGCGCCGATTTGCCAGCCCGGTCAGCGCATCCTTCATGGCCAACAGTTCCAGCTGCCGATTGGAGCCGAGCAACTGCTGCTGAGCGATGCGCAGTTCGCCTTCAACCTGGGTCCGGCGACGGATATCGAGGATCAAGAACCAGCCAATCAGACCGGTGAGCCCCAACAGCCCCGCCACCACCACCGCCGACAACAGCGCCTCGGTTCGCCACGCCGTGAGCGCTTCACGCTTGCCGATGGCGACTGTGGTGATCAGCGGCAATTTCTCGCTTTTGCGGAACGCATAGAGGCGTTCGACGCCATCCAGGCTGGAGGTATACGACGCGGTACCGACCGATTGATCGACCAGGTACTTGGCGTAGATCGGCGACTTGGAAAAGTTGCGGCCCATGTCCTGTTCGCGGAAAGGATAGCGAACCAGCAATGTGCCGTCGGTATAGGACAAGCCTATGGCGCCGTCCTGGCCGATATCGAGTTTGCCGAACAGACGCAGAAAGTTTTCCACGCCCAAGGTCACGGCCACGACCCCGGCAAACTCACCGTGATCATCATTGAAACGGCGGCTGACGGTGATCACCCACTCCTGATTGGAACGGCTACGGATGGGTGGCCCGATAAAGGGTTCGCGGCTCGGGTCGTCGCGGTGATGAATGAAGTAGGCCCGATCACTGCTGTTGGCCCCCGCCGGGATCGGTCGGTTCGACGACATCAGCCAATGGCCCTGACGGTCATAGATGGTGATCCCGCTCATTTGTGGCATCAACGGCTGCTGGCGGTTGATCAGCGCACCCAGCCGCTGAATCTGCGCGGGGCCACTGCCTTCGGTCTCCAGGCGCTCGACCAGCCCGAGCAGCAGCAGCGAACTTTGCCGGACAATGCCTTCGGAATAGGTCTCGAGTGCCTGGGTCAGGTTCAACCCGTGCACGTTGACTTCCTCCAGCGCGCGATCGCGCGAGGACAGCACTTTCCAGATGGTCAGCGACGCCAGAGAGCAGCCGATGACCAGCAGCAAGAGGATGACGAGGTGGGTATCACGCTTCACGAAAGTACCTAATGGAAAGTCCGGTTTCCCGTTCCGGCCGTTACTGATTCAAGGCAATAACAGCGGTCGTATGTCCTCGACCGGCGCAAGGATACAAGTAGCGCGTCGAACGTGCAGCAACCGTATGACGGAACGTCGTTTTCAGCCCCTTGGCGTTGTTTCGCAACGACACGGCGGCGGCCTGCAACTTATATTCGTGGCCGCAGGTCATTAGGCTTGCTGAGGTTGAATCCATCCGCAAACCTCAACTATTGAAGACACTGCCGTGGCCGCTGACCTCGATCGCCGCAATAACCTGTCACTGGACAGCCTGAACTTTTTCCTCGCCGACGTGCGTGATGGTCTCGGGCCCTATCTGGCCATTTACCTGTTGGCGGTGCATCACTGGGAACCGGCCAGTATTGGCCTGGTGATGACCATCGCCGGGGTCGCCGCGCTGATCACCCAGACACCCGCCGGTGCCTGGGTCGACAACAGCCGGCGCAAACGTGCGTTGATTGCGATCGCCGCGCTGCTGGTGACCGGCAGTTGCCTACTGCTGCCGTTCGTGACGTCGTTCACGTGGGTGGCGTTGACGCAAACCCTGAGTGCGATGGCCGCTTCAATATTCGCCCCGGCCATTTGCGCAATTACCCTGGGCATGACCGGACCACGGGCATTTACCCGCCGAACCGGGCGCAATGAAACCTTCAATCATGCCGGCAATGCCTGCGCCGCCCTGCTGGCCGGGGTATTCGCGTATCTGTTCGGCCCAGTGGCGGTGTTCTATCTGATGGCGGCCATGGCCCTGGCCAGTGTCATCGCCATTGCCTGCGTGTCGCCAGACGCGATCGACCATGATCAGGCCCGCGGACTGGACCCGGCCGACGCTGGCCATCGTCAGCCTTCCGGTTTATCGGTGCTGCTGGGCAACCGCTCGCTGTTGCTGTTCGCCATTTGCTGTGCGCTGTTCCACCTGGCCAATGCGGCGATGTTGCCGCTGGTAAGCCAAAAACTCGCGCAAACCAATTTGCAGATGGCCACGCCGCTGACCTCCGCCTGCATCGTGGCCGCGCAGTTGGTCATGGTGCCTGCGGCGTTACTGGTCGGAGCGAAAGCCGATGTGTGGGGACGCAAACCGCTGCTGCTGGCCGGTTTTCTGATCCTGCCGTTGCGCGGTGTGCTCTATACGCTGTCGGACGATGCTTATTGGCTGGTCGCGGTGCAGATGCTCGACGGTGTTGGCGCAGGCCTGTTCGGCGCCTTGTTTCCGATCATGGTCAAAGACCTCACCCAGGGCACCGGCCACTTCAACATCAGCCTCGGCGCACTGACGACGGCCTTCGGACTCGGCGCCGCGTTGAGCAACGGTCTCGCCGGGTTCGTTGTGCAAGAAGCCGGTTACAGCGCGGCGTTTCTGACTCTGGCCGGTATTGCAGCAGTAGCGGTTGTCCTGCTCGGTATCGGGGTGCCAGAAACCCAGCGCGCTGGGCGTCAGGCTGAAACCGGAATGGTCGAGGCCGCTGCAGAATCCTGAACGTACCCTGCTGTTCAGCTTTGACGTACAGACACGACAAAAGCCTGCTTTCAGGGCAGGCTCTTGTTTGGTCGCGTCGGCTTACTTCTGCTGAGCGGTCAGCGCCGAGTAGCTGTTCATCAGGTTGCGGTAGTTCGGGATCCGCTGCGACAGCAGGTTACCCAGACCTTCAATGTCGTTGCGCCAGTCGCGGTGCAGCTCACACGCCACCGAGAACCAGTTCATCATTTGCGCACCGGCCTGAGTCATGCGGCTCCACGCGGCTTGCTGCACGGTGGTGTTGAAGGTGCCGGACGCGTCGGTCACCACAAACACCTCAAACCCTTCCGCCAGCGCCGACAAGGTCGGGAACGCTACGCAGACATCCGTCACCACGCCGGCAATGATGATCTGCTTGCGCCCGGTGGCTTTGATCGCCTTGACAAAATCTTCGTTGTCCCAAGCGTTGATCTGACCTGGACGAGCGATGTACGGCGCGTCCGGGAACATCTCTTTCAGCTCTGGCACCAGCGGGCCGTTCGGGCCTTGTTCGAAACTGGTGGTGAGGATGGTCGGCAGTTCGAAGAACTTGGCCAGATCGGCCAGGGCCAATACGTTGTTCTTGAACTCGTTCGGCGAGAAGTCCTGCACCAGCGAAATCAGGCCAGTCTGGTGGTCGACCAGCAGCACGATGGCGTCGTCTTTGTTCAGGCGGTTGTAGGTTGGAGTGGTCATGGTGGGCATCCCTTTTGAGTTTTTGAAGTTGTTGTTGCGTTCAAGTTGGGTACAGATTACTGACGCACAGGGACGGGATAAATCGGCTGAAAAGTGTTTCACCGTCAACTCGAACAGGACAATCAGGCAATAAAGCACGCTCCGCACCGAACTTTCTGGCGATCCTTGTCATACTGTTGCGATGGATTACGTATGAAAAAAGGAGAGGTTCATGCTCGGACGCCGTCCGCCAGAGCCGAACACCGAAGACTCAAGCAGAGCCGCTTCTGCCCGTAACGCCGTGCGCGCTGGCTCGACGTTCCGCCTTACGGTCAGCTTTATGCTGGTGGTGGTACTGGCCTTTCTGACGGTCGAGAGCTGGCGCACCTGGCGCGACTATCGCGCTGCATTCGCCTCCGCGCGCGATTCGGTAACCAACCTGGCCCGCGCAACCGCACAGCATGCCGAAGACACCATCCGCCAAATGGACGTGCTGACCGCAGCGCTGAGTGAACGGGTCGAAGGCGACGGTCTGCAGAACCTCGACGTGCCGCGGATCCACAAATTGCTGGTGCAGCAATCGAAAATCATGCCGCAGCTGCATGGCTTGTTCATTTATGGCGCAGATGGCCAGTGGATCGTCACCGACAAGGAGGTCACGCCCGAGACCGCCAACAACGCCGATCGCGATTACTTTCAATACCACCGCAGCCATGATGATCGGCAAGTGCGCATCGGTGATGTGGTCGAAAGTCGATCGACCCATGACCTGATCATTCCCGTCTCCCGCCGCCTGAACAATCCCGATGGCTCGTTCGCCGGGGTGCTGCTGGGCACGGTCAAGGTCAGCTACTTTGTCGACTATTACGGTGACTTCAGAATCGATGACAAAGGCGCACTGGTGCTGGCCAGACGCGACGGCACCATCCTCGTGCGCCGGCCGTTCATCGCCTCGGTGATCGGCAAAAGCCTGGCCAACAGCGAGATCTTCAAGGTCTACCTGCCCAACGCCAACGCTGGCATTGCGCAAGTACGCGCGGTGGTCGATGACACTGAGCGGTTGTATGGCTATCGCGCGCTCACCACCTATCCGCTGGTGGTCGAGGCCGGGCTTTCGCGGGAATCGATCATCGAACCGTGGCAGCAGGATTTGCTGAAAAACGGCTTCGTGCTGGTGTTTCTGATTTTGGTGCTCAGCGGTTTCGGCCTGGTGGTGCTGCACCAGTTGCGCCAGCGCATGGCCATGGAGCGGGAAATTCGCTATGCGCACCAGACCATGCGCGACATGGCGCTGACCGACAGCCTCACCGGGTTGGGCAACCGCCGACGTCTGGACAATGCGCTGGTGGACGAAATTCGTCTGGCGCGACGGCAGGGTTCGGCGCTGTCATTGATCATGCTCGATGTCGACCACTTCAAACGCTACAACGACCAGTATGGCCATGCGGCCGGCGATGATTGCCTGAGCGCCGTCGGGCAGGCGATCCAGCAAGCGGTCAAACGACCGAGTGACCTCGCGGTGCGCTACGGCGGCGAAGAATTCACCGTGCTGCTGCCCAACACCGACAATGCCGGCGCCATTCAGGTTGCCGAAGACATTCTGCAAGCCATCCGCGCACTGAAACTGGAGCACGCCGGACATCCATTGGGCTATGTCACCGCCAGCGCTGGAATTACCACACGGCACCCGGTCGATGACACGGTTACCCCGGCAACTTTGTTGAAAGCAGCCGATACCTGCCTGTATCAAGCCAAGCAACAGGGCCGTAATCGCTGGTGCTCACAGGGCAAACAACCCGACATCGCGGTTATGAGCTAATAACACCTTCATTAAACCGTCGCTCAAACGTTGTACTAGGATAGGATCCAAGTCTGCGGTATTTCGTCGACCAAGGAGATCGTCGACAGTGCTGCAGACGTTTTTGAATTAACGCCTCTCAGGGATGACACGCATATGAATTCACACTTGTTCCCCCACATCGGCAAGGTCATCGCCAGCACCGGCAGCCGACACTTTCCGCGCATGCTGCATGACCTGATCCTGACGCAACTGGCGGTAGACGCCACGCACATCCGGCAGATGCGTGTCGAACCGCTGGGCCGCGCGTCGAGCCGCAGTGAGCCGGAGCCGCTGAAAGAGCCGGCCCTGCTCGCCGAAACGGTGTTTTCCGAACACAGTGCGGCGGCCCACCACTTACAGAATCCGCCGGCCGCAACCAGCGCGGACGCTTCGCAACTGCACCTGACCCGGCGCAAGGACGGCTACCGCTACGTGATTACGGTGTACCGCAACGACGAGTCGCAGCGCTTTTCCGCGCAGGAACGCAGCCTGTTGCAGGACATCTCCCCGGTGCTGCTGCCGATGGTGGAAAAACACATCAACGCCCTGCAACCGTCCGGCCCTGATCCACAAAGCCCACCCGAGTCCGCAGAAGGCAGCGGCCTGGAAACCTTGCGCTTGCGCTTTGACGAGCGTCTGGAGCAACTGGGGCTGAGTCTGTCGAACCGCGAAACCGAAGTGTGTGTCGGCCTGCTCGCCGGGCGCACGGCGCCGGAACTGGCCGAGCAGTTGGCGCTGAAGGTCAACACCGTTGAGAGCTATCTGAAACGGGCGGCGATCAAGTTGGGCATCAGCGGGCGGCATTCGTTGATGCGCTGGATGTATTCGCCGTTGGAGACGTTGGCGTCGAGTGCGGCGTGATACGCAGGGATAGTGAGAGTTTCGGTTTCTTGGGTGTGTCAGTGAAATTCCCCCCCTCACCCCAGCCCTCTCCCCCCAAGGGGGGCGAGGGGGAAAGGGAGCCGATCTCGGTTGAATTCGAAACTGAGTTCGACTTTTGAGCCGATCTTTGTGCTTTTCAAAACCTGAGTTCGACTCGGTATCTCACGTCGGTGCATCTCGAAAGAACCCCGCGGTCAGTCCCCTCTCCCCCTGGGAGAGGGTTAGGGTGAGGGCACTCCCGCGACGTGCTCCAAAGCCTGATTCACCGCCAATTCCCCCAACATCACCACTTGCGCGATGCCCAGCAAGGTATTGCGATGCGGCCCCTCCAGCATCCCGGCAAAATCAGCAAGCATGACCGAGGCCGAGGCCAGCGATTCACAGGCGTTTGCCAGCAGGGATTCGGAATCGGTTTGCGGGTTGACCCGGAACATAGCGTTGGGCGTGTAGGGCGTGGTCATGATGCTGGCCGCAGTGACCGGCGGATCGGGTGTCTTTGACATTCGCACAAACTCCTTCTGCGCAGCGTGGGAGCAGGCTCCCTCGCGCGGCAGTTTCGCAATTAGTTGGGCAAGCGCTGGTTTTCGAGGACGCGACTCACCACCAATTCGCTCAACATGATCACCTGCTGCAGGATCAGCATCTTTTTGCGGTGAGGGCTGTCGACCGAGTCGGCAAGGTCGCGGGCCATGTCACTGGCCGATGACAACGATTCGTAGGCTTCAACGAGCAGGGTTTCGTCGTCGATGGCGGGGTCGATCAGGTAGATCTTGCCGGTTTTGCGGGTGGGTTTTGAGGTTTTGAGCGCGGAAGGATTGAGGTAGAAATTGATCGCCCGTTCTGTGGCCTCTTTGATGTTTTGAGGTTCGAGCGCGGCGTCGTAGGGGATTGGATCGGTATCTGGTGGGTTGGGTGTGGCTTTGAACATAGATAAAGTCTCGTATCGAAATTAACCGGAGCCATCACTTTCGCTACCAAACGAAGGTGGCGGCCATGCGCGGGTTGGTAGACCGGTCGATACGGAAACCCGGCGCTCAATGAGCCCCACGCATGTCCACCATATAAAACGCAGCCGCAAAAAGAGACTGCATAAGGTGGCGCCATACGGCGGTACCGAAGCGGGCTACCAAACCCGATCACTGATTTGCAGTGACAGGCAAACGATATATCCCGACCCATAGCCGCGTAAGCCGGCGGATTCTGGCGTACGCGTAGGTAACGACGCAAGGTGCTGTAGGCGGTATGACGTAACGGTTCGTGTAATTTAAACGCGTTCACGGCGTTGTGTTTATTGATGGAAATTCTGGATGGCGGTGGATCCAGGTTTTGCGGTGTGTCAGTGGGATTTACCCCCTCACCCCAGCCCTCTCCCCCAAGGTGGCGAGGGGGAAAGGGAGCCGATCTTTGTGCTTTTCAAAACCTGAGTTCGGCTCGTTGTCCCACGTCGGTGCATTTCCAGCAAACACCGCAGTCAGTCCCCTCTCCCTCCGGGAGAGGGTTAGGGTGAGGGTCAGCTTTTAATCCCGCGCCAACGCCTCAATCGGATCAAGCCGCGAAGCATTCCGCGCCGGCACAAACCCGAACACAATCCCGATCAACGTCGAACACACCACCGCCGTCAGCACCGACGCCAGCGAAAACACCATCTCCCATTCCTTGATAAACACCGAAAACAGATGCCCGATCGCATACGACAGGGAAATCCCGATCGCCCCGCCCAACAGACACACCATCACCGCCTCCACCAGAAACTGCTGACGAATGTCCGACTGCCGCGCGCCCACCGCCATGCGAATACCGATCTCCCGCGTACGCTCGGTCACCGACACCAGCATGATGTTCATTACCCCGATACCGCCCACCACCAAAGAAATCACCGCAATCAGCGACAGCAGCAACGCCAGTGAGCGGCTGGTTTTCTGCACGGTCTGCAAGACGCTGTCGAGGTTGTTGGTGAAGAAATCCTTGGTGCCGTGGCGTTGCAGCAACAGTTGAGTGACGTGTTCTTCCACCACTTTGCTCGGCTGGCCGTCCTTCATGCGCACGCTGATGCTGTCCAGATAACGCTGACCCAACACCCGCCCGGCCGCCGTTTCATAAGGCACCCAGACATTCAGGGTCTTGCCCGAGGCGAACAGGCTTTTATCCTGCGCGGCCACGCCGATTACCGTGCACGGCAGGTTGCCGATCAGGATCACCTGGCCCAACGGATCGACGTCTTGCCCGAACAAACGCTGCCGGGTGTTGTGATCGATGACCACCACCTGTGCCTGGCGCCGCGCATCGTTTTCGCTGAACGGGATACCCGCGGCCATCTTGATCCCGCGCACTTTGAAGTACTGGTCGCTGACGCCGTTGACCTGCGCATCCAGGTCGATATTGCGGTAGCGCAGCAACAGGCTGCGGCCGATCATCGGCGTGGCACTGTCGACGTAATACAACTGATTCAGCGCGGTGACATCGGCCGGTGTCAGGGTTTCGATGGCCGCTGCACGTTTGTCGCCATAACTGCTGCCCGGATAGACATCGATGGTATTGCTGCCGATGGCGGCGATGTCCTTGAGCACGTAGTTCTTCGCGCCCTCGCCCACCGCTGAAATCGACACCACGGAAGTGATGCCAATGACGATGCCGAGCATGGTCAGCAAGGTGCGCATGCGATGGGAAATCAACGCCACCCAGGCCATGGCGAACGCCTCTTTGAACAGCCCGAGGCTGGCGACCAGACGCCGTGAGGCGGTGGCTTTCGGGGCCACCGGTTCATCGCTGAGCAGGTGCGTGGTGTCGCGTTCGTTGGCGCGGTCGCTGAGGATTTCGCCGTCGCTGACTTCGATGATGCGTTCGGCATTGGCCGCGACTTTCGGGTCGTGGGTCACCAGAATCACCGTGTGCCCCGCCGCGTGCAGCTCCAGGAGGATGCGCATCACCTCCTTGCCGCTGGCCGTGTCGAGAGCGCCGGTCGGTTCGTCGGCGAGGATCACTTCGCCGCCATTCATCAAAGCCCGGGCGATACTCACGCGCTGCTGCTGACCGCCGGAAAGCTGGCTCGGCCGATGCGTCAAATGCCCTTCCAGACCCAGCCGCGCTAACAATTCACGGGCGCGGGCATGACGCTGAAGCTGCGGCGTGCCGGCGTAAATCGCCGGCATCTCGACGTTGTGCATCGCACTCAAATGCGGCAGCAAGTGGTAACGCTGGAAGATGAAACCGAAGTAGTCGCGGCGCAGCTCGGCCAGGGCCTGATTGTCCAGATCGCGGGTTTCCTGGCCGTTGATTTTGTAGCTGCCGGCGGTGGCATAGTCGAGGCAGCCGAGGATGTTCATCAGCGTCGATTTGCCAGAACCCGAGGCGCCGATAATCGCGACCATTTCCCCGGCATTGATCGTCAGGTTGATGTTCTTCAGCGCCAGAAACTCGCGGTCACCGGCGGTGAAACTGCGGGTGATGCCGGTGAGCTGTAGCAGTGGTTCAGTCATGCTCAGGCCCCCGCCACATTGGTCAGCGGATCTCCGATCACCACGCGATCACCTTCAGCCAGGCCGCCATTGATCTGCACTTTGACGTTGTTGTTGATCCCGGTCTGCACATTGCGCGACTGCGCGTGGCCCTTGGCGTCCAGCACCCGTACCGGAAAACTGCCATCGGCATTGCGCGGCCCGAGCGCCGCCACCGGTACGGTCAGCACCGACTTGGCGGTGTCGAGGATAATGCGCACCTGCGCGGTCATCGAAATGCGCAAACGATGGTCGGGGTTCGGCACCTCGAACAAGGCGTTGTAGAACACCGCGCTGCTTTGCTTCGGTGTACCGGCGGGCGGCGTTTCAAGAAAGTTCTGTGGCGCCGGATCGGTGCCGCGCAATTTCGCGTAGTAGCGTTTGTCCTCGCCGAGAATGGTGAAATACACCTCCTGCCCCGGGGCGATGTGAATCACGTCGGCTTCGGACACCTGCGCTTTCACCGTCATGGTGTCCAGATCCGCCAGTTTCAGCAGGACCGGCGCCAGTTGGCTGGCGATCACCGTTTGCCCTTCTTGAGTGACCACGCCGACCACGTCGCCATCGATTGGCGCGACGATGCGCGTATACGCCAGATTGACCTTGGCCGTGTCGATCTGGATGTGCGCGCTTTTGATCTGCGCGTCCAGCGACATCAGATTGGCCTGCTGCACCTGATAGTTCGACTCGGCGGTTTCAAAATCCTGGCGCGAGATCGACGCGTCGTCCTGCAAGTTCTTGTAGCGCTCGTAAATCGCTTTGGTCTGCCTCAGTTGAGCCTGGGTCGCGCGTTTTTGCGCCTGCAGGTTCTCCTCATCGACCTGGGCTTGACGCAGCGTATTCTGCAACACCAGTGGATCGATTTCCGCCAGCCACTGGCCCTTCTTCACCTTGTCGCCGACCTTGACCTTGAGCGACTTCAATTGCCCGGACACCTGCGCGCCAACGTCCACTTGTTTGATGCCTTCGAGCAACCCGGTAGCGAGCACCGCGTTTTCAATGTCACTGCGTTCCACCGGCGCGGTCAGGTATTGCGGCGCCTCGGCCGGTGCCTGCACCGCGTAGAACGCCAATCCCGCTACTGCCACTAACGCCAAACCCATACCGACTTTGCGCAACTTCGACTTTTCCATAAATGACCACAAGTCCGTTCAGGGGTGAACCCGGCCAGCGGCCGGGCTCTGGTAGATAAACAACAATCAGGAAACCACTTGGCCAGCCGGCACTTTCAGGCCGTCATGCCACCACGCTGCGAGACTGAAGACGTTGGGCGCCTTGAGAATCGTGAAGTGGTTGCCCGGCCCGTACCACACCGCCAGATCCGCGACCTGGCGCTGCCAGCCTTCGACCATCGCCGCTTGCTCGCGCTGATTGCCCCAGGCATCCAGCGTCGGGTCATCGACCAGCGCCAGCCGCACCGGCCCGGTGTAGGCCCGTTGCGGTTGATAGACCGTGCGCAGCGCGGTGGCGAAGGTGCGGACCGGGCCGTGCATGGCCTGCGCTGACGAACGCGCAGACAACACACCGGCGCGCACCATGCCCTCGTGCAACAGGCGCATTTGCGTGGTGTCGTCAGCCCCGGCGAACGCCAGCGGATCAATGCCCAGCGACTTGCCACTGGACAGTTGCAGCGTCTCGATCAAGCGTTCCAGCGCGGCAGTCGTGGTGTACGGTTTGCCCGCCTTACCGTTGCCGCCGGGCGATTCGCTGTCGATCAGGGTCAACGACGCCACCTCGCGCCCGGCTGCCTGCAACTGTGCGGCCATGGCATGCGCGACCCAACCGCCGAACGAATGGCCGATCAGGTGCACCGGGCCTTGCGGATACAACTGCTCGACGGCTTGCAGATAACACGCGGCTGCCGCTTCTACCTGACTGTGCGGCACGCCGTTGCCATCGAGCCCGCGCGGTTGCAGACCGATGATCGGCCACTCCGGGCCCAAGGCCTCGGGCAAGTGAATGAATCCGGTGACACTGTCGCCCGCCCCCGGCACGCAGAAGATCGGCGCATGCCCGGGGTGTCCGCTCTGGATCGTCAACACGGGTTGATAAGCATGTGGTTGCGGGGCCTGTGCCGCTGCCATGGCCTGACTCAAGGCCTGGCCGAGTGCTTGAATATCCGGGTTTTTCATCATGCTGCGGTGATCCCCCGGCACATCGATGCAGCGCAGCAAACCTGTACCGACCTTGTTCTCCCAACCACGGGTCGGACTCGGCTGTGCCTGCCCCGGCATTAATCCCTGCGCGCGGAACAAGTGCACCGGCTGACTGGCCGGGCTGACCCGGTAATGCGCCAGCGCCAGGCCATGAGCGGCCTCACGATCAAAGTAACTCCAGGCATCCGCTGCACTCAGTGCGGCCAGTTCCGGGTCAGGCAATTGCTGTTCGCAGCAGCGTTGGAACAGTGCGTCAAACGCAATGAGTTCGACTTCAGCCTCCAGCCGCTCGACCTCAGCCAACGCCGGCAGCCCTTCTGCACCGCGCATCTGCGAACGCGCGCGGCAATGTTCCAGTAACTGACGTTTGTCGCGATGCTCGCCGCTCCAGCGGGTTTTATCCTGGCTGGCCGGATGCGGTGCGTAGGTATCGAGCAGGCCGACAAACGCCACCGCCTCATCGAGGCCGAGCAATTGCTGCGCGATTTCATACGCCAGCAAGCCACCAAACGACCACCCGGCCAGACGATACGGCCCATGCGGCTGCACCGAGCGGATAATCCCAACCATCCGCGTGGCCATGCACTCAAGGGTGCGCAGTTGCGGTTGCCCCAGTGGCACACCGGGCAAGCCGTAAATCGGAAACTCGCCCTCGATATGCAGGCCAAATGCAGGGAAGTACACGTCCCGTCCGCTGAACTCATGGATCAGGAACAGCGCATTGCCGCCCTCGCCCGGTCGTACCACGACCAGTCCTTCCGGCTGCGCGGGCACGGCATGGCGTTGACTGAGCAGCGCCGCCAGCGACTCGACACTCGGACGCTGGAACAGCTCCGCCAGCGTCACCTGTTGCCCCGCACGTTGCAGCAGGTTGACCAGACGAATCGCCAGTAGCGAATGCCCGCCCAACTCGAAGAAGTTGTCATGGCGCCCGACCTGCTCGACCTTGAGCACCTCGCCCCACACCTGCGCGAGCGAGCTTTCAACCTCGCCTTGCGGTGCTTCGTAGTGGCGGCTGAGCACCGCGTCCAGGCCCGGTGCCGGCAGCGCCTGACGGTCGATCTTGCCGTTGGGACTCAACGGCAAGGCGTCGAGCGCAACAAACGCTCCCGGCACCATGTACTCCGGCAACTGCTCGAGCACGAATGCGCGCAACGTGTCGATAGCAGGCACAACGTTGCCCTCGCGCGCCGTGAAATACGCGACCAGACGCTCGTCGCGCATCAGCACCACCACCTCGCGCACCTGCGGGTGCTGGATCAACCGTGCTTCGATTTCACCGAGTTCCAGACGCAAGCCGTGCAGCTTGACCTGGAAGTCGTTGCGCCCGAGGAATTCGAGGTTGCCGTCAGCGCGGTACCGCACCAGATCGCCGGTGCGGTACAAGCGATCACCGGCCACAAACGGACTGTCGATAAAGCGCTCGGCCTGCATCTGCGGCAGCCCCCTATAACCGCGCGCCACGCCGATGCCGCCGATGTGCAACTGGCCAATGACGCCGAGCGGCACCGGTTGGTCATGCGCATCGAGCACATACAGGCGGGTGTTACAGATGGCTTTGCCGATCGGCAATTCAGTGGACGGCTCGGGCATGTGCGGTTCCAGTGTCCATGCCGTGCTGTCGACCGTGGCTTCCGTCGGGCCATACACGTTATGCAGGCGCACCCACGGCAGTTGCTGGCGCACAGCACCAGCCAGCGCCGCCGTGAGTTCTCCGCCACCACAGAACACATCGGTGAGGCTGGTGCACTGACTGACATCCTGCAGTTCAACAAACTGCTGCAACAACGCCGGCACAAACTTGACCACAGTGACCCGCTGCTCACGAATCACTTGCGCCAGATAGGCCGGCTCCCGATGACCGCCCGGCCGTGCCAGCACCAGGCGCACACCGGCCGTCAGCGGCCAGAAGAACTCCCACACCGAGCCATCGAAACTGAACGGCGCTTTCTGCAACAACGCGCCATCCGGGGTCGGCGGGCAAATCTGCGAGCCCCAATGCATCAGATTGCACAAACCACGATGTTCCAGCATCACGCCCTTCGGCGTACCGGTCGAACCCGAGGTGTAGATCATGTAGGCCAGATTCGCAGGGGTCAGGCCAGGCACCTGCGGATCGGTTTCCGACTGGTCATGCCAGCTGCATTGATCAAAGTCGATCACGGCCACGTCGCTCCCGGCAAACAGCGATCGGGTGGCCGTGTGGACCAGCACCGCCACCGGCGCGCAGTCCCTGAGCATAAAGTCGAGGCGCTCCGTCGGGTAAGACGGATCCAGCGGCACGTAGGCACCACCGGCCTTGAGAATACCAAGTAACCCCACCACCAGATCGAGTCCCCGCTCGACGCACAGCGCCACCCGCGCATCCGGCCCCACACCCTGCTCGCGCAGGTGATGCGCGAGACGGTTGGCACGGACATTCAGCTCGCGATAGGTCAGGCTGTGTTCGCCCGACTGCACGGCGATGGCGTCCGGCTGACGCTGCACCTGCGCTTCGAACAGGCTCTGGACCGGTTGTTCGACCGGGCAATCGACTTGCGTCGCGTTGAAATCACCGAGCAAGCGCCGCTGTTCATCCGCCGCAAGCAGATTGACCTGCGTCAACACGGCCTGATCATCACTGACCAACGCCGCCAGCAAACGCCGCAAGTAACCGCTAAAACGCCGCACGGTCGACTCATCGAACAACGCCGTGGCGTAGCGCAGCGCACCACGGATGCCTTGCGGGTTTTCCCCCAGGCTCAGCGACAGGTCGAACTTCACAAAGTGATTTTCCCCGGCCAGACCTTCCAACGTCAGACCGCCCAACGCCAGGGCGGGCGCGACGCTGCTGTCCCAGCTCACCAGGGTCTGGAACAACGGGGAGTGGGAAAGACTGCGCACCGGCCGGGTAATCTCCACCACGTGTTCGAACGGCAGATCCTGATGCGCCTGCGCCGCCAACGTCTGCGCCTTGACCCGTGCCAGCAGCGCTGCACCGGTCAGATCGCCCGAGGTATCGATGCGCAAAGCAAGGGTGTTGACGAACATGCCGATCAACCCTTCGATTTCGGCGCGGGTACGGTTGGCCACCGGCGAGCCAATGACCACATCGGACTGCCCGGACAGGCGCGCAAGCAACATCGCCCAGGCGCTCATGAGCACCATGTACGGCGTCACGCCGTGGCGCTGACACAACGCCTTGAGACCGACGCTGGTCTGCGTGTCCAGCACAATCTCGACACTGCCGCCGTGGTGATCCTGTTGCGCCGGACGCGGGCGGTCGATCGGCAGGCTCAACAATGCCGGGGCACCGGCCAGCGTCTGCTGCCAGTAATTGCTCTGGCGCTGCAACACCTCGCCGCTGAGCCAGCGCCGCTGCCACACCGCGTAATCCGCGTATTGCAAGGCCAGCGGCGGCAGCGGATCGTCCTCGCCGTGGCTGAACGCCTGATACAACGCCATCAATTCACGGGTCAGCACCCCCATCGACCAGCCGTCGGAGATGATGTGGTGCATCGTCAACAAGAGCACATGGTGCTCATCGGCCAGACACACCAACCGTCCGCGAATCAACGGGCCGTCCTGCAAATTGAACGGTCCGCGCGCTTCAGTTTCGATCAGCGCGCGCAAGGCCTCGTCGGTCTGCGGTTGTTGTCGCCAATCCTCCTCAAGCAGCGGCAGGCCAGTGTCGACCGGGGCAATCAGCACCTGCGCTTCGTCGTTCAATTGCGCAAAACGACTGCGCAGGGTTTCGTGACGAGCGACGATCCGCGCCAATGCCCGTTGCAGGGCCACGGCGTCGAGTCGACCACGCAAATGCAAGCCCAAAGGAATGTTGTAGGCGGTGTTGCCGCCGTCCATCTGCGCGAGGAACCACAAGCGTTGCTGGGCGAAGGACAACGGCAGCGCCTGATCGCGCGGCGCCGGCAGGATCTGCGGCAAGCTGCTGCGTTCGGCCTGACTCAGCACTTGAGCGACCGCCGCCAGTTCCGGGTTGGCAAACAGATCGGCCAGCGCCAGTTCCACACCCAATTGCTGGCGCACCTGGGAGAGCATGCGCATGGCCAGCAATGAATGGCCGCCGAGTTCGAAGAAGTTGTCATGGCGACCGACCTGTTCGACCTGCAACACCTCGGCCCAGACCTGCGCCAGGCTTGCTTCCAGTGGATTGGCCGGTGCCTCGTAGACCCGACTGAGCAGCGCCTCCTGAGTCGGTGCCGGCAGCGCCTTGCGATCAACCTTGCCGTTGTTGTTCAACGGCAAGACATCGAGTTGTACCCACGCTGTCGGCAGCATGTATTCCGGCAGACGCGCGTGCAATCGGGCGTGCAGTTCAGCGCTGTCCAAGTGCTCATCGTGCGCCGTGTAGTACGCCACCAGACGCGGGCTGTCCTGCCCGTCACGGCGCGCCAGCACCACTGCTTCCTTGATGCCCGGGCACTTCAGCAAACGGTTTTCGATTTCTCCCAGCTCGATGCGGAAGCCACGGATCTTCACCTGATCGTCGTTGCGCCCAATGCAATCGAGTTGTCCCGGCGCCAGCCAGCGCGCAAGGTCGCCGGTGCGATAGAGCAACGCGCCCGGCGTCTCGCTGAACGGATCGCGGAGGAATTTATCGACGGTCAGATCCGGCCGGTTCAGGTAACCCAGCGCCACGCCCTGCCCGCCGATATACAGCTCGCCGGTGACGCCCATCGGCACCGGTTGCTGATACGCGTCGAGCACGTACACCTGCGTGTTGCCGATGGGGCCGCCAATCGGCACGCTCTCGGCGTTTTCTGCCACTTCGCGCACTTCAAAGGTGGTGGCGTAGGTGGTGGTTTCGGTCGGGCCGTAGCAATGCACGATGCGCAGCGCGGGTGCCTCGGCCAACAGTCGACGGAACGCCGCCGGATCACCACGTTCACCGCCACACAAGAGGATGCGCAAGCCCTTGAGCGCCTGCGGAATCAGTTGCACGTACTGGTTGAACAGCGCGGTGGTGACAAACAGGATCGTCGCGCCACTGGCACTCAGTTCGCGGCCGAAGGCATTCGGATCAAGCAAGGTTTGATGGTCGATGATCACCACGCGACCGCCATTGAGCAGCGGCCCCCAGATGTCCATGGTGCTGGCGTCGAACGCCGGGTTCGAGGCGAACACCACGCGATCCTGTGCATTGAAATCGGCGTAACCGTTGTTGAGCACCAAGCGGCCGATGCCCCGGTGCGGCACCATTACCCCTTTCGGCGTGCCGGTGGAACCCGAGGTGTACATGATGTACGCCAGGGCCTCGGACGACTGCACCAGGTTCGGGTTGTGCGTCGGCTGACCGTTGAGGGTCAGCGTGTCCAGATCGATACGCGGCGCGGCGTAGTCGAGGACTTCGTTGCTCAAAGTCAGCAGCGCCACCGCCCGACAATCCTCGACCATGAACGCCTGGCGCTCGCTCGGTGCATTGATGTCCAGCGGCACATAGGCCGCCGCGCATTTGGCAATGGCCAGTTGCGCCACCAGCAACTCCAGCGAACGCGGCAGCAGGATCGCCACGTGGTCGCCCGGTTGCACGCCCTCTTCGACGATCAAATGATGGGCCAGACGGTTGGCCTGAGCGTTCAGCTCAAAGTAGCTCAGCGAATGTGCGCCATGCACCGCTGCCACAGCTTTGGGATGCGCCGCAGCCTGCTGTTGGAAAACTCCGTGTACGGTCAGCGTTTGCGGGTAGTCACGCGCTGTGGCGTTGAATTCGCCGAGCAAGCGCTGACGCTCATCCGCCGCCAGCAACGGCACGCTTTCCAGCACCACTTGATCACTGGCAATCATTGCTTCGAGCAGGCGCTCGAAATAACCGATGTAACGCCTGATCGTCGACGCATCAAACAGCGCCGTGGCGTAGTTCAGCGCGCCACGAATCACCCCGTTGACCTCACCCAGTGTCAGCGTCAGATCAAACTTGGCGACCTCGCCCGGCCCGGCAACGCCCTCCAGGGTCAAATCGCCCAACGCCAGTTGCGGGCCGACGCTGCTGTCCCAGCTCAGCGTGGTCTGGAACAACGGGCTGTGGGCCAGGCTGCGCACCGGCCGGGTGATTTCCACCACCTGCTCGAACGGCAGGTCCTGGTGCGCCTGCGCCTCAAGTGTCCGCGCCTTGACCTGTGCCAGCAGCGCTTCGACGCTCGGGGCGCCCGAGGTGTCGATGCGCACGGCGAGCGTATTGACGAACATGCCGATCAGGCCTTCGACTTCAGCGTGGCTGCGGTTGGCCACCGGCGAGCCGATCACTACATCGGATTGCCCGGACAGGCGACTCATCAGCATCGCCCAGGCACTCATCAGGGTCATGAACAGGGTCGCGCCGTGACGCTGGCTCAACGTTTTAAGGCCAGTGCTCAAGCGTTCGTCCAGCAACACCTCGACGTTGCCGCCGGTGTAATCCTGCTGCTCCGGTCGCGGGCGATCGCTGGGCAACGTCAACAAGGCCGGCGCGCCGTCGAGGGTCTGCTGCCAATAGTCGCTTTGCCGCTGCAGCACTTCACCGCTGAGCCACTGACGTTGCCACACGGCGTAGTCACCGTATTGCAGGGTCAGTGGCGGCAGCGGATCAGGCTGACCGTGGCTGAACGCTTGATACAACGCCATCAACTCACCGGTCAGCACGCCCATCGACCAGCCGTCGGCGACGATGTGATGCACAGTCAACAGCAACACATGGTGATCGTCGGCCAGGCGCACCAACCGCCCGCGAATCAACGGATCGTTGTGCAGATCAAACGCTGTCGAGGCTTCCTGCGCCATCAATCCCTGCACGGTGTGCCCGGCTTGCAAGTCTTCGCGCAGGTCTTCCACGCGCAAGAGCAAACCGCTGTCGACCGGGGCAATCGACACGTGGGCGCTGTCGTCGAGGCTGATGAAACGGCTGCGCAGGGTTTCGTGGCGGGCGACGATCCGTGCCAGCGCCGCTTGCAGGGCATCAACGTTGAGGTGACCGCGCAGGCGCAGGCCGAGAGGAATGTTGTACGCCGAGTTGCCACCCGTCATCTGCGCCAGGAACCACAGACGTTGTTGGGCGAAGGACATCGGCAGCGGTTGATCACGCGGTGCCGGCACAATGTCCGGTAGCGCGCTGCGGCCGGCACGATTCAATACTTCAGCGACTGCGCTCAATTGCGCGTCGGCAAACAGATCATTCAGCGCCAGTTCCACCCCGAGGCGCTGACGGATCAGCGAGACCATGCGCATCGCCAACAGCGAATGACCGCCGAGCTCAAAGAAGTGATCGTGACGACCGACCTGCCTGACTTGCAGCACGTCGGCCCAGATCTGCGCCAGTGCGGTTTCCAGTTGGCCTTGCGGCGCCACGTATTCGCGAATCGGCAGCGCGGCCAGATCAGGTTTCGGCAACGCCTTGCGGTCGACCTTGCCATTGGCGGTCAGCGGTAAAGCCTCGAGCCGGACAAACGCGGCGGGCACCATGTAATCCGGCAACTGCATGAGCAACTGCGCGCGCAATTCAGCCACCGCCAGTGGCTCGGCCCCCGCCCGTTCGGTGAAATACGCCACCAGTTGCGGCTGGCCGGGTTGGTCCTCGCGAGCCAGTAGCACCGCTTCGTTGATACCGGGGAGCTGATTGAGGCGGGTTTCGATTTCCCCCAGTTCAATGCGCATGCCACGGATTTTCACCTGGTCGTCGTTACGCCCCAGGTAGTCGAGCGAGCCGTCTTCGCGCCAACGGGCAAGGTCACCGGTGCGGTACATGCGCGCATTCGGCAAGGGGCTGAACGGGTCTTGCAGAAAGCGCTCGGCGGTCAGATCGGCGCGGTTCAGATAACCCCGGGCCACGCCCGCGCCACCGACGTACAACTCGCCCATGACGCCCATTGGCACCGGGCGTTGCTGCTCGTCGAGCAGGTAAACCGCAGCGTTCGCCACCGGTTTGCCGATGTGCAACGCCGCACCGACGTCGATACGCCCGGAAGTGGCGACCACCGAGGCCTCGGTCGGGCCGTAATTGTTGATCACGGCGAAGCGCTGGTCGCGGTTGAACTGGCGCAAGCGGTCGCCACCAATCAGCAAGGTGCGCAAAGTCGGGTGATCGAGGTTCTGGCTGAATGCGTATTCAGCAATCGGCGTCGGCAGGAAGCTCACATCCAACGGTTGCCCGCGCCACCATTCGAGCAATGCGTCGATGTCTTCGGTGCCGTCATGGTTCGGCGCCAAGTGCAAGGTCGCGCCCGTGCACAGGGCTGGCCAGACTTCCCACGCCATCGCATCGAAGCCAAACCCGGCAAGGCTTGAGGTGTGGCTGCCAGCGCGCAGATCAAACGCTTCGCAGTGCCAGTCGACCAGGTTCGACAGCGTCTGGTGCTCGACCATGACGCCTTTGGGCAGACCGGTCGAACCCGAGGTGTAGATCACGTACGCCAGATGCGCAACGCTCAGGCCCGGCACCGCAGGGTTGTGTTGCGCCTGTGCCGGCCATGCGCACAGGTCGACATCGATCACTGGCACGGTCAGCAGCGGCAGCCTCTCGCGCAGATCGCTTTGCGTGAGTACCGCGACCGGCGCGCTGTCGCCGAGCAAATAGCTGATCCGCTCGGAGGGATGCGCCGGATCGATCGGCACATAGCCGGCGCCAGCCTTGAGGATGGCGACCAGCCCGACCAGTGTGTCCAGACCACGACGGGCGACGATGGCCACACGATCATCGGGTTTCACGCCTGATTCGATCAAGTGATGCGCCAACGCATTGGCCCGGCGATTGAGCTGCAAGTAAGTCAGTGGCTGTCCGGCAAACACCGCTGCAATAGCCTGCGGACGCTCGGCGACCTGCGACTCAAAGCGCTGGGCAATCGTCAGCTCACGCGGGTAGTCGGCTTCGGTCGCATTGAAATCCATCAGCAACTGTTCGCGCTCTGCTGCCGGCAGGATCGACAACCGATCAAAGCCCACGTGCGGCGTGTGCTCCAGCGCGTTCAGCAAAGTCATCAACGCACCCTGCATGTACCCGCAGATACGCCGTGCATCAATGCCCGCCCCGGCCAATACCTTCAGGCGGAAGTCTTCGCCGAGATCATCAACGCTGAGGGTCAGGCGATAGTTGCTGTGCTCCTCGGCATCGAGCAATTGCATGCCGTGCCACGCCGTTTGCACCTCGGCGGATATCGGCCCGACCGGGGTGCTGTGACGATAGTTGAGCAGCGTGCTGAACAGCGGCGTGCCCGCCGGCATCGCGCTGCACTGTTGCACCTGCGCCAGTTGCGCGTGCTCGTGGGCGAGCAACTGACTCAAGCGTTCGTGGGTCGCCAGTGCGGCGCCTTTGACGCTATGGGCGTTCAGCTCGATGCACAGCGGCAAGGTGTTGATGAACACCCCAAGCGCGCGTTCCGAGCCTTCACCGCCCTGCAATCTCCCGAGTAAGACGGTGCCGAAGACCACGGCGTCGCGCCCGGACAATTGCCCCAGCACCTGCGCCCAGGCGAGGTGCATCAGGCTGGCGGCGCTGACACCCAAGCGCCGTGCCTGTTGCCGGACGCTGTGGCTGATTGTGTTTTCCAGCGTCAACTGCGCTTCTTGCGCGGGACCGTCATGGGCAAGATTTTGACCGTAGGGCAAGGTCGGTTCATCGATCGCGCCGAGCATTTCGCGGAAGAAGCTTTCGTGCTCTTGCTCACTCAGACCGGCCAGGGTGTGCGCCACGTAATTGCGATACGGCACCGGCTCGCTCAAGTGTGCGGCGTTGCCCAGCAGAAACGCCTGCATCTCGTGCTGCAACACCTCGAGCGCGACGTGATCCATGACCAAATGATGGAACAGCAACAACGCAACCACGCGTTGATTGGACACATCGCAGCTGTACACCACGCGCATCAGCGGTGCCTCGGTGACGGGCATGCGGTAGTTATCGATGGTGAAGCGGTCACGCAACTGGCTCAGCGCATCGCCCGCTTCGGCGTCCAGCTGCAAGGCCTCGCAGCCCAGCGAAGCCTCACGCCAGACCACTTGCACCGGCTCTTCCAGACCCTCCCAGAACAGCGAAGTGCGCAGAATGTCATGGCGTTCGATGACCCGTTGCAGCGCAGTGGTGAAGGCTTGCAAACGCTGTTCATCGGCAAAGGCAAACTGCGCCTGCAGCACATACGGATCGCCCTGCGCGGCCGACAGATGATGGAACAGAATGCCAGTCTGCAACGGCGCCAGCGGGTAGATGTCCTGCACATTGCGCGCACCGCCGGGGATACTCGCAACAATGCGGTCAATCGTCGCTTGATCCAGCGTAATCAGTGGCAGCAAATCAGGCGTGATGCGCGTGCAGTCTGCCGGAACAAGATTTGCTGGCACCGCCGCATCGGGTTCCCCGCCAACCGCCGCGGCCAGTGCGGCCAGCGTCGGCTGGCTGAACAGCACGCGAATATCCGCCGACAGGCCGGCCCGGCGCATGCGCGCAACCAGATTGACCGCCAGCAGCGAGTGGCCGCCCAGCTCGAAGAAATGATCGAAGCGCCCGACCCGCTCAACCTTCAGCAACTCGGTCCAGATACCGGCAATCACGGTTTCAACTTCACCGATCGGCGCTTCGTACGCGCGGGTCAGCCGTGCAGTCTGGTCGGGAGCCGGCAAGGCTTGGCGATCCAGTTTGCCGTTGGGGCTCAGCGGCAAGGCCTGCAAATACACAAACACGGCAGGCACCATGTAATCCGGCAGATGCGTGAGCAATTGACTTCGCAACTGATCGTTCTCAAAACACTCGCCGCTGTAATACGCCACAAGTCGCTGATCGCCTGGCACGTCTTCACGGGCCAGCACCACCGCTTCGCGCACGCCGTCGATGTGCGCCAGGTGCGCCTGAATCTCGCCCAGTTCAATGCGCAAACCACGGATCTTGACCTGATCGTCGTTGCGCCCCAGATACTCGATGTTGCCATCGGCCAGATACCGTGCGACGTCGCCAGTGCGGTACAAACGCGCGCCAGCCTGATCACTGAACGGATCGTCGAGGAAGCGTTCGGCGGTCAGCTCAGGCCGATTCAGATAACCCCGCGCCACCTGCACGCCACCCAGATACATCTCGCCGACCACGCCCAATGGCACCGGTTGCTGATGAGCGTCGAGGATATACACGCGGGTATTGCACAGCGGTTTGCCAATCGGCGGCGCGTATTGCGGCACCGGCGCATGCGGTTCCAGTGTCCACACCGTGCTGTCGACGGTGGCTTCGGTCGGGCCATACACGTTGTGCAGGCGCACCTGCGGCAGACGCTCGCGGACGCTGCGCACCAACGCGGCGGTCAGCTCACCGCCACCACAGAACACATCGCTCAGGCTGCTGCACTCAACGACTTCTTCCACTTCAAGGAATTGTTGCAACAACGCCGGTACGAACTGGATGACATTGACCTGTTGCTCACGAATCAGTTGCACCAGCGCGACCGGATCGCGGTGATCGTCGGGGCCGGCGAGAACCAGGCGCATGCCGCAGCTCAACGGCCAGAACAGCTCCCACACCGAGGCGTCGAAACTGAACGGGGTTTTCTGCAGCAGCGCGGCGCCGGTCGAAAGCGGGCACAGCCCGGCGCTCCAGTGCAGCAAATTGCCCAGGTTACGGTGCTCGACCATTACGCCTTTCGGCGTGCCGGTGGAGCCGGAGGTGTAAATCACATAGGCCAGATTCGCCGCGCTCAAGTCCGGCACCTGCGGATTGCTCTGCGCAAGGTCTTGCCAGGTGCACCGGTCGAAATCGACCAACACGCCTGCCCACTCACCGATCAGCCCACGCGTCGGCGCATGCACCAGCACCGCCACGGGCGCGCTGTCCTCGAGCATGTAAGCGAGACGCTCGGCGGGATAACCCGGGTCCAGCGGCACATAAGCACCGCCGGCTTTGAGAATCGCCAGCAGACCGACCAACAACTCCGGCCCACGCTCGACGCAGATCGCCACCCGCGCATCGCTGCCCACGCCGCACTGGCGCAGGTGATGGGCGAGTTGGTTGGCACGACGGTTCAACTCGGCGTAACTCAAACGCAATTCACCGGCCACCACGGCATCAGCGTCAGGTGTGCGCAATACCTGCGCCTCGAAGCAACCATGAACGGTCTGCTCGAGATCGTGGGCGACGGCGGTTGCGTTCAGATCGAACAGCAGATGCTGACGCTCGTCATCCGCTAACAACGCCACCTGCTCCAGCACCGCTTGATCATTGCTGACCATCGCCTGCAACAGTCGCTGGAAGTAACCGACGTAACGCTCGATGGTCGACTCATCGAACAAGGCGATGGCGTACTCCAGCACACCGCGAATCCCGTCCGGCGACTCCGCCAGCGTCAGCGATAAATCGAATTTGGCGAAGTGGCTCGGCTCGGCGACGCTTTCCAGTGTCAGCTCGCCCAGACTCAGGCTGGCGCCGTGGCCGCTGTCCCAACTGAACATCGCTTGAAACAACGGGCTGTGTGCCATGCTGCGCAGCGGCCGGGTGATTTCCACCACTTGCTCGAACGGCAGATCCTGATGCGCTTGCGCATCCAACGTGCGCGCCTTGACCCGCGCCAGCAGCGCCTCGGTGCTCAAAGCGCCCGAGGTATCGATACGCAAGGCCAGCGTGTTGACGAACATGCCGATCAAGCCTTCGATCTCGGCGCGGGTACGGTTGGCCACCGGCGAACCGATGACCACTTCCGATTGCCCGGACAAACGACTCAACAGACTCGCCCAGGCACTGAGCATGAGCATGTACATGGTAACGCCGTGACGCTGGGCCAAGGCCTTGAGTCCGGCGCTCAGGCGTTCGTCGAGCACCACATCGACGGTGTTGCCGGCGTAATCCTGCTGTGCCGGCCGCACGCGGTCAGTCGGCAGCGTCAACAGTGCCGGAACGCCCGCCAAGGTCTGTTGCCAGTATTCACTCTGGCGCTGCAACACCTCACCGCTGAGCCAGCGCCGCTGCCACACCGCGTAATCGGTGTATTGCAGCGTCAGCGGCGGCAGTGGATCCGGTTGACCCTGGCTGAACGCCTGATACAGCGCCATCAGTTCGCGGGTCAAAACGCCCATCGACCAACCATCAGAAATAATGTGATGCATCGTCAGCAACAGCACGTGATGATCGTCGGCCAGACGCACCAGCCGTCCGCGAATCAGCGCATCGTCCTGCAAATCGAACGGCCCCGAGGCTTCGCCCTGAATCAGCGCCTGCAAGGCCTGGTCCGGTTGCGGGTGTTGGCGCAGGTCCTCGACGCGCAGCAACAGGCCGCTGTCGACCGGAGCGATCAGCACCTGTGCCTGATCATTGAACTGGGCGAAACGGCTGCGCAGGGTTTCATGGCGAGCAACGATCCGCGCCAGTGCACGCTGTAGCGCAGCGTCGTCGAGGCGGCCACGCAAACGCAGGGCCACGGGAATGTTGTACGCAGTATTGGCGCCTTCCATTTGCGCGAGAAACCACAAGCGTTGCTGGGCGAACGACAGCGGCAAGGCGCCGTCACGGGCCACCGCGACAATCTCCGGTTGCGTGCTGCGCCCGGCCTGCGCCACCGCCTCGGCAACCGCGGCCAGCTCGGCGCTGGCAAACAGATCGCCCAGCGCCAGCTCCACGCCGAGGCGCTGGCGAACCTGGGACACCATGCGCATGGCCAACAGCGAATGGCCGCCGAGTTCGAAGAAATGATCCTGACGCCCTACTCGCTCGACCTGCAGCACCTGCGCCCAGATCTGCGCCAAGGCGCTTTCCAGTTCGTTGTGCGGGGCCTCGTATTCGCGGCTGAACAACGCCGCACGCTCGGGTTTCGGCAAGGCTTTGCGGTCGACCTTGCCATTAGCGGTCAACGGCAACGCGTCGAGTCTGACGAAGGCCACCGGCACCATGTACTCCGGCAACTGAGTCAACAGGTGCGCGCGCAACTCGGCTACGGCCAGCGGTTCGACCTGGCTCTGCTCGGTGAAATACGCCACCAGGCGTGGCTGACCGGGTTCATCTTCGCGCGCCAGCAGCACCGCTTCCTGAATGCCGGGCAACTGGTTGAGGCGGGTTTCAATTTCGCCGAGTTCGATGCGCACGCCACGGATTTTCACCTGATCATCGTTACGCCCCAGGTACTCGATCGTGCCGTCGGCGCGCCAGCGTGCGAGGTCGCCGGTGCGATACATGCGCGCATTCGGCAAGGCGCTGAACGGGTCATGGAGGAAGCGCTCGGCGCTCAAGTCGGCGCGATTCAAATAGCCGCGAGCGACCCCGACACCGCCAACGTACAACTCGCCCATGACGCCAATCGGCACCGGCCGCTGCTGTTCATCCAGCAGGTACACCGTGGCGTTGGTCACCGGTTTGCCGATGTGCAAGGCATCGCCTGCCTCGATGCGTCCAGAAGTGGCGACCACGGTGGCTTCGGTCGGGCCGTAGTTGTTGATCACATCGAATTGCTGATTGCGGCTGAACTGGCGCAAGCGGTCGCCACCGATCAGCAGCGTACGCAACGTCGGGTGTTCGAGGTTCTGGCTGAAGGCGTATTCGGCGACGGGCGTCGGCAGAAAACTGACGTCCAATGGCTGCGCGCGCCACCAGTCGAGCAGCGCATCGATATCCTCGGTGCCTTCGTGAGTCGGTGCCAGGTGCAAGGTCGCGCCGGCACACAACGCCGGCCAGACTTCCCAGGCCATGGCGTCGAAACCGAACCCGGCAAGGCTTGAAGTGTGGCGCCCGGCGCACAGATCAAACGCTGAGCAATGCCAGTCGACCAGATTCGACAAAGTGCGGTGTTCGACCATCACGCCTTTGGGCAGACCGGTGGAACCGGAGGTGTAGATCACGTAGGCAAGATGTGCGGCGGTCAGGCCCGGCACCTGCGGATCAAGGGTCTCGCTCAGCGGCCAGGTCAGCGGGTCGAGATCGATCACCGGCACCTGCAGCGCCGGCAAGCGGTCCCGCAGATTATTCTGGGTGAGCACGGCGACGGGGGCGCTGTCGCTGAGCAAGTAGTGCAGACGCTCGGCCGGGTGCGCCGGGTCGACCGGCACATAACCGGCGCCGGCCTTGAGAATGGCGACCAGCCCGACCAGCGTATCGAGGCCACGGCGGGCGACGATGGCGACGCGATCATCAGGCTTCACCCCAAGCGCGATCAGGTGATGGGCCAAGGCGTTGGCATGCCGGTTGAGTTCGGCATAACTCAATTGCTCACCCAGGCACTGTGCTGCCAGCGCTTCTGGTC
Organism: Pseudomonas sp. P108; assembly: GCF_032613195.1. Classification (NCBI taxonomy): domain Bacteria; kingdom Pseudomonadati; phylum Pseudomonadota; class Gammaproteobacteria; order Pseudomonadales; family Pseudomonadaceae; genus Pseudomonas; species Pseudomonas sp. P108. Next base: position 3,943,181 of record NZ_CP126691.1, read on the forward strand.
GCTGCGCCACTTGCGCCTCGAAACGTTGGGCAATGGTCAACGTTGCCGGGTAGTCGGCCTGAGTGACATTGAACGCCAACAGCACCTGCTCGCGCTCGGCCGCCGGCAGAATCGGCAACTGGTTGATTGCGGTATCGGGCGCCTGCTCCAGTGCCAGCACCAGACTTTCCAGGGCGCAGTGCAGGTAATCGCAGATACGCTGTGGATCGACCTCGGTGGTAGCCAGCAAGGTCAGGCTGAACGCATCGCCGAAATCATCAACGCTCAGGGTCAGCGGATAGTTGGTGCGTTCTTCGGAGCTGATCGTGCTGATGCCTTCCCAGGCGGCCAGCACCTCGGCACTGGCCGTCGCCGCCGTGTGGCTGTGACGGTAATTGAGCAAGGCACTGAACAACGGCGTCGGCGCGACCACACCACTGCAACGCTGTGCCAGGGCCAGCGGCGCGTGTTCGTGGCGCATCAGCGTGGTCAGGCGTTTGTGGGTCGCCTCCACCGCCGCACGCACGCCTTGCGCATCGACATCGACCCGCAACGGCAAGGTATTAATGAAAATCCCCAGCGCCCGTTCGGTGGCTTCGGCGCCCTGCATGCGCCCCATCAGCACCGTACCAAACACCACGTTTTGCTTGCCAGTGAGCACCGCCAGTACCTGCGCCCAGCCCAGATGAAACAGGCTCGCGGCACTCACGCCGAGCTGCCGCGCCTGCGCGCGCAGACGCTGGCCGAGCAACGGGTTGATCGGCAGGCTCAGTTCGGCGATGCCGAGGCCGTCACCCTGCACATCCTGCAAACCGTAGGGCAGCGTCGGCTCGGCAATGTCAGCGAGCATCTCGCGGAAAAAAACCTCGTGCTCGGCTTCGCTGATGCCCAGCCGCGCTTGCGCCACGTAATTGCGAAACGGCACCGGGCGCCCGAGCGCTTGATCCTGGCCGGTGAGGCAGGCGAGCAGTTCATGACGCACCACATCGAGTGCCGAGTGGTCCAGCGCCATGTGATGGAACAACAACGTCGCGACCACGCGCTGACCGTCCTCGTCCCACGCGTAGGCCAGACGCATCATCGGCGCGCACCGGACGTCCAGACGGAAATGCCGCGCATCGAAACTCTCATGCAGTTGCTGCAGCGCAGCGCTTGCGCCGTCTGCCAGCACGACCTCTTCGATCGGCAACTGTGCCTGACGCCAGACCACTTGCAGCGGCACGTCCAGCCCCTCCCAATGCACCGCCGTGCGCAGGATGTCGTGGCGATCGATGACTTTTTGCAAAGCTTGAGCGAAGTCCTGCAGACGCTCATGGCTGCTGAACGCGAAGTACGATTGCATGACGTAGGGATCGCCCTGCTCGTTGCTCGCGTGGTGATAGAGAATCCCCTCCTGCAACGGCGCCAGTGGGTAGATATCCTGCACGTTGGCGGCACCGCCCGGGACATCGGCGAGCAGGCGATCCAGGGTCGGCTGATCGACTTCAGCCAAGGTCACCATCGCGGGCGTGATGTGCGGGGTGCCGGGAAGAATGCCGTTGGCCGGAACCTCGACCTGACCGGCCTTGGTGGCCGAGTATTGCCCGGCCTTGATCAGTTCGATCAGTGCCGGTTTGTGTTCGCGCAACAGCGCCAGCAACGCCGGATCGCTCAAGGCCTGCTTGTTGCCGTTCACCCGCAGCTGATCATCGGTGACCGCCAGTTGGATGTCTTTAGCCTTCAATGTGGCCAACAGTTCGATCACGTTCACAGGACGATCTCCATTCTTTCCGTAATTGCGGCGTAGCCGGCCAGGGTCGGTTGTTCGAACAACGCCCTGACATCGGCCTCCATGCCTTCCTGACGCAACCGGCCGATCAGACTGACCGCCAGCAGCGAGTGACCACCCAGTTCAAAGAAGTGATCGTGACGCCCTACCCGTTCGACGTTGAGCAGTTCGGCCCAGAGCCGTGCGAGGGTGATTTCGACGTCGCCGACCGGGGCTTCGTATTCGCGGGTTTTCAACGATTGCTGATCCGGCGCCGGCAGGGCCTTGCGGTCGAGCTTGCCGTTGGGACTCAGCGGCAAACCCTCGAGATGCACGAACACGGCGGGCACCATGTAGTCCGGTAAGTGCTCGAGCAAATGACTGCGCAGCAGGTCGATTTCCAGGCGTTCGCCGGTGTAATAGGCGACCAGACGTTTGTCGCCCGGCACGTCTTCACGGGCCACCACCACGGCTTCCTGCACACCGTCGATCCGGGCCAGGCGTGCCTGAATTTCACCCAGTTCAATACGCAGACCGCGGATCTTCACCTGATCATCGTTACGCCCCAGGTACTCGATATTGCCGTCCGGCCGATACCGCGCGACGTCGCCGGTGCGGTACATGCGCCCGTTGGGCTGGAACGGATCGTTGAGGAAGCGCTCGGCACTCAGCTCAGGCCGGTTCAGATAACCACGCGCCACCTGCACACCAGCGATGTACAACTCGCCAATCACGCCTTGCGGCACCGGCTGCTGTTGCGCATCGAGGATGTACAGGCGGGTGTTGGCGATCGGTTTGCCGATCGGCGTGTTGTCCGGGGTCTGCTCGATGGAGCCTGCGCAATCCCAAGCGGTGACGTCGACGGCCGCTTCGGTCGGACCATACAGGTTATGCAAACCGCTGCCCGGCAATTGCAGTTTGAAACGTCGCACCAGACTGCCCGGCAACGCCTCACCGCTGCACATCACCTGCCGCAGGCCGTCGCAGCGTGTGGTGTCACTGTTAGCGAGGAATACGTCGAGCATCGACGGCACAAAGTGCAGCGTGGTGATGTTTTCGGTTTCGATCACTTCAGTGAGGTATTGCGGGTCCTTATGCCCGTCGGGCCGCGCCATGACCAGTCGCGCACCGGTCATCAGCGGCCAGAAGAATTCCCACACCGACACGTCGAAACTGAACGGGGTTTTCTGCAACACCGAATCGGCCGCCGTCAGCTGATAGGCGTCCTGCATCCACAGCAAGCGGTTGACCACACCGGTGTGTTCGTTGACCACGCCCTTTGGCTGACCGGTCGAGCCGGAGGTGTAGATCACGTACGCGCTGTGCTGGGGTGTCAGCGCCGGGATTTGCAGATTGTCGGTGGACAGGGATTGCCAGGTGTTCTGGTCAAGATCGACCACTGCCGCTTTGACATCCCCCAGCAACCCGCTGGTAGCACCGTGCACCAGCACCACGGCCGGCGCGCTGTCCTCGAGCATGTAGGTCAGGCGCTCCGGCGGATAGGCCGGGTCCAGCGGCACATAAGCGGCGCCGGCCTTGTTGATCGCCAGCAGGCCGATGACCATTTCCAGACTGCGTTCGACGCAGATCGCCACCCGCGAATCGACTTGCACGCCAAGGCTGATCAAATGCCCGGCCAAGCGGTTGGCGCGCTCGTTCAACTGCGTGTAGCTCAATGCCTGATCGCCGGCAACGACGGCCACAGTCTGTGGCGTACGCTGCACCTGCGCTTCGAACAAACCGTGCAACGTCTGCTGCAAATCGTAATCGACGTCGGTGTCGTTGAGGCCGAGCAGCAACGCCTGCCGCTCTTCGTCCGACAACACCGTCAGGCGATTCAACGCTTGCTGTGGGGTGTGCTCCAAGGCTTCAACCAGCGCGGTCAGCGCGTTGTGCATGTACTGACCGATGCGTGCTGCGCCGATGCGCGACGGCGTCATCACTGTCAGTTCAAAACCGCTGCCCAGATCGTCGACGTTGAGGGTCAACGGGTAATTGGTGCGCTCCTCGCCGGCAAGGGATTCGATGCCCTGCCAGGATTCACGCTTGGCCTCTTGTCGGGTTTCATTGTCGCTGTGCCGGTAATTGAGCATCGCGCTGAACAGTGGCGACGGCGCCGCGACACCGCTGCAACGCTGGGCCAGCGCCAGCGAAGCATGTTCGTGGGCCAACAGCGCACTGAGCCGCGCATGGGTCGCCTTGACCCCGGCGCGCACCTCGGTTTCGTCGAGATCCACGCGCAATGGCAAGGTGTTGATGAACATGCCCAGCCCGCGATCCGCGCCCGCGCCGCCCTGCATGCGGCCAAGCAGCACCGTGCCGAACACCACCCGCTCCTGAGCGGACGTTGCCGCCAGCACCCGCGCCCAAGCGAGATGGAACAGGCTGGCGACGCTGACGCCGAGCAACCGTGCCTGACTGCGCAGACGCTGCGCCACCACGGCGGGCAGTGCTTGACTGACTTCCTCGATGTCATTGCCGTCGCCGTGCACGTCCTGCAAGCCGAACGGCAGCGTCGGTTCGTCGATGTCGCCGAGCATTTCGCGGAAGAACACTTCGTGCTCTTGTTCGCTGACGCCAAGGCGGGTCTGCGCGACATAATTGCGGTACGGCACAGCGTCTACCGGCAATCGTTCATCGCCGCGCAAAATCGCCTGCATTTCTGCGCTGACCACCGCCAGTGCGGTGTGGTCCATGGCGATGTGGTGGAACAACAGCATGGCGACGACACGCTGATTGTCCGGATCGAGGGCATACACCAAACGCAGCAGCGGTGCCTGATCCAGGTCCAGACGCCAGTGCCGCGCATCGAAGCGCGCACGCAACTGATCGATGGCTTGACCCTGCGCAGGCTCCAGCGCCACGGCTTGTACCGGCAGCTCGGCACGCCGCCAGACCACTTGCACCGGCGCCGCCAGTCCTTGCCAGACAATCGAAGTGCGCAGGATGTCGTGGCGCGCCATGACTTGACGCAGCGCCGCAGCGAACCCTTGAAAACGTTCAATACTGTCGAACGCCAGACACGATTGCAGCAGGTACGGATCGCCTTTCACGGCGCTGAGGTGGTGATACAGAATCCCTTCCTGCAACGGCGCCAGCGGATAAATATCCTGCACGTTGGCCGCGCCACCCGGCACCGTGGCGACGATGCGTTCGATGCTGGCCTGATCCAGTTGCACCAGTGGCAGCATGTCCGGGGTGATGTGCGTGCAGTCGGCCGCAATCAGATTCTCCGGCACTGCAACCTCGCGACCACTGCCCACCGCGGCCGCCAGCGCGGCCAATGTCGGTTGGCTGAACAGCACGCGCACATCGGTGCTCAGATCAACCTGACGCATGCGTTCGATCAGCGTCACCGCCAGCAATGAATGCCCGCCCAGTTCGAAGAAGTTGTCGTGACGGCCGACCTGTTCAACGTTCAAGACGTCCGACCAGATCTGCGCCAGGCCGATTTCCACCGAACCTTGCGGTGCGGCATATTCGCGGCTCAGCCACGCCGTTTGATCCGGCTCCGGCAACGCCTTGCGATCAAGTTTGCCGTTGGCGGTCAGCGGCAGGGATTGCAGGCGCACGTAAGCGGCGGGCACCAGGGCCTGCGGCAACTGCGCTTGCAGATGACTGCGCAAATCCTCGATCTCGACGTTCAAACGTTCGGTAAACCACGCCAGCAACTGGCCGTCGCGCACCAGCACCACGCAATCCTGCACGGCCGCGTGACGACTCAACGCCGCTTCGATTTCCCCCAGCTCGATGCGCACACCGCGCAGTTTGACCTGATCATCGTTACGTCCCAGGTATTCGACGTTGCCGTCAGCCAGCCAGCGCGCGAGGTCGCCGGTACGGTACATGCGCGCCTGCGGTTCGTCGCTGAACGGGTCGTCGAGAAAGCGTTCGGCAGTCAGCTCAGGGCGATGCAGATAACCGCGCGCCACACCCGCGCCGCCGACATACAACTCGCCAGCGACGCCGATTGGTACCGGGCGCTGCTGATCGTCGAGCAGGTAAATCTTCGCGTTGGCCATCGGCCGACCGATGTGCAGCACCTGCCCGGCCTCGACCGCGCCAGAAGTCGCAACCACCGTGGCTTCAGTCGGGCCGTAGTTATTGATCACCGCGAAGGTCTGCTCGCGGGGGAACTGGCGCAGCTTGTCGCCACCGATCAGCAGCGTGCGCAAGGTCGGGTGGCCTAGGTCGCGACTGAACGCATATTCGGCCACCGGCGTCGGCAGGAAACTCACCTGCAACGGCTGCGCACGCCACCATTCCAGCAACTCGTCGAGGTGCTCGTTGCTCACCGTTTGCGGTGGCAGATGCAGGGTCGCGCCGACACACAGTGCCGGCCAGACCTCCCACGCCATCGCATCAAAACCGAATCCGGCGACGCTCGATGTGTGGCTGCCGGCGCGCAAGTCGAAGGCCTCGCAGTGCCAGTGCACAAGGTTCTCCAGCGTCGCGTGTTCGACCATTACACCTTTCGGCTGGCCGGTGGAGCCGGAGGTGTAGATCACATAGGCAAGATGCGCCGGGGTCAGCGCCGGCAGTTGCGGATTGCTCTCGGACAACTGCTGCCAAGTGGGATTGTCCAGATCAATCAGCGGCACGGCGCCGAGCAAATCGGCCGTCGCAGCCTGCGCCAGCACCGCCATCGGCGCGCTGTCCTGCAACAGATAGGCGATGCGTTCCGCCGGATACGCCGGATCGACCGGCACATAACCGGCGCCGGCCTTGAGGATCGCCAGCAACGCGACGAGCATGTCCGGGCCACGGCGCAGACACACGGCGATACGGTCATCGGGCTGCACGCCGAGCCCGAGCAAGTGATGGGCCAGGCGATTGGCGCGCTGATTGAGCTGAGCGTAGGTCAGATGCTGATCGCCCTGCAGCACGGCCAGTGCCTCCGGCTGCTGCTCGGCCTGAGCCTCGACCATCCGCTGAATCGTCGTGCCACGCGGGTAGGCTGCTGAGTGCTGGTTGAAGCCGACCAGCAAGTGCTCGTATTCCGCCACCGAAAGCACCGGCAAACGGTTGAGCGGGCGTTGCGGTGCTTCTTCCAGTGCGGTCACCAGATGTTCCAGTGCGGTGTGCATGTAACTGCAGATCCGCTGTGCACCAATCTCGGCGAGCGCCAGCACGTCGAGGGCAAACCCTTCGCCCAGATCATCCACCGACAGGGTCAGCGGATAATTGCTGCGCTCCTCGCCGCCGAGCATGCGCACGCCCTGCCAGATACCCTGGCCGTCGCGCGGCTGTTGTGCGGCGGCGCTGTGCCGGTAGTTGAGCAAGGCGCTGAACAGCGGCGCGGAACCGGCCATGCCAGTGCATCGTTGAGCCAGCGCCAGCGATGCGTGCTCATGCCCCAAAAGCGCTGTCAGCCGCGCATGAGTAGTTTTCACCCCGGCGCGCACGCCTTCAGCGAGATCAACCCGCAGCGGCAAGGTGTTGATGAACACCCCGAGTGTCCGGTCGGCGCCCTCACCGCCCTGCATGCGCCCCATCAACACGGTGCCGAAGACCACGTCGCGGCGCCCGGAGACCACGCCCAGCACCTGCGCCCAGGCCATGTGCATCAGGCTCGCCGGGCTGACGCCCAACTGCCTGGCCTGTTCCCGCAAACGCAGATTGAGTCCGGCATCGACCGGTTGCAGCGCTTCTTCGATGCCACGTCCGTCGCCCTGCACATCCTGCAAACCGAAGGGCAAGGTCGGCTCGTCGATATCGCCAAGCATCTCGCGGAAGAACGCTTCGTGCGCCTGCTCATCGGCGCCCAAGCGGGCCTGCGCCACGTAATTGCGGTAAGGCATCGGCGGCGTCAGCGTGTCGAGCTGATCGAACATCAATGCGTGCATTTCCCGACCGATCACGTCCATGGCGGTGTGGTCGAGAATCGAGTGATGGAACAGCACAATGGCGACGACTTGCTGTTGCGCCGGATCCTCGGCGTAGACCATGCGGATCAGCGGTGCCTGATTCAAGTCGAGGCGGAAATGCCGCGCATTGAAACGCGCCTGCAACTGCTCGAGGATGTCGCCGTCACGGCCCTCCAGAGGCACCTGTTGCACGACCATCTGTGCCTCGCGCCAGACTACCTGCTGCGGATTGGGCAAGCCTTCCCAGACCACGCTGGTGCGCAGAATGTCGTGACGCGCGATGACCTGCTGCAAATGCGTGGCGAAGGTTTGTAAACGCTCGAGACTGTCGAAGGCCAGACGCGATTGCAGCAGATACGGATCGCCCTGCTCAGCACTGAGGTGGTGATAAAGAATGCCTTCCTGCAACGGCGCCAGCGGATAGATATCCTGCACATTCGCAGCACCGCCCGGCACCGTCGCAACAATACGATCAATGCTGGCCTGATCCAGCGTGGTCAGGGTCAGCATATCCGGGGTGATGTGCGTGCAATCGGCCGCAATCAGATTGGCCGGCACTGCGATTTCCCGGCCACTGCCCAAGGCACGCGCCAGCGCGGCCAGACTCGGCTGGTTGAACAGCACCCGTACATCGGCGTTCAGACCGGCCTGACGCATGCGTTCGATCAGGCTCACCGCCAACAGCGAATGGCCGCCGAGTTCGAAGAAGTTGTCGTGACGGCCGATCTGTTCGATGTTCAGCACGTCGGCCCAGATCTGTGCCAACGCGATCTCGACCGGGCCTTGTGGCGCTTCATATTCACGGCTGAGCCACGCGTCCTGATCCGGTTCGGGCAAGGCCTTGCGGTCGAGTTTGCCGTGAGCCGTGAGCGGCAGGCTGTCCAGTCGCACATAGGCAGCCGGCACCAAAGTGTCCGGCAGTCGCGCTTGCAGATGGCGGTGCAAGTCGCCGATCTCGACCTGCTCGATGTCAGTGAACCACGCAACCAGACGCCCGTCGCGTACCAGTACCACGCATTCGCGGACCGCGTCATGAGCGCTCAACGCGGCTTCGATTTCGCCGAGTTCAATACGCACACCGCGCAGTTTCACCTGATCGTCGTTGCGCCCCAGGTATTCGATATTGCCGTCGTCCAGCCAGCGCGCGAGGTCACCGGTGCGGTACATGCGTGCGTGCGGCTCGTCACTGAACGGGTCGTCGAGGAACTGCGCAGCGGTCAGTTCCGGACGATTCAGATAACCCCGTGCAACCCCGGCGCCGCCGACATACAACTCGCCTTGCACACCGGTCGGCACTGGCTGCTGCTGGCGGTCCAGCAGATAAATCCGCGCATTGGCGATCGGCCGGCCGATGTGCAAAACCCGCCCGGGCTCGATGCGCCCGGACGTCGCCACCACCGTGGCTTCGGTCGGGCCGTAGTTGTTGATCACATCGAACGTCTGATCTCGTGGGAACTGGCGCAATTTATCGCCACCGATCAGCAATGTGCGCAGGGTCGGATGGCCCAATTCACGACTGAAGGCATATTCGGCCACCGGGGTCGGCAGAAAGCTCACCTGCAACGGCTGCGCGCGCCACCACTCGAGCAGTTCGTCGAGGTGTTCATTGCCGATCGCGGACGGTGGCAGATGCACGGTCGCGCCGACGCACAACGCCGGCCAGACTTCCCAGGCCATGGCATCGAAACCGCAACCGGCGACGCTGGCGGTGTGGCTGCCGGCGTGCAGATCAAAGGCTTCGGCGTGCCAGTGCACGAGGTTTTCCAGAGTGCGGTGCTCGACCATCACGCCTTTCGGCTGCCCGGTAGAACCCGAGGTGTAAATCACGTAGGCCAGATTCGCCGGGGTCAACCTCGACAGTGCCGGGTTGGTGTCAGGCAAGTGCCGCCAGTCGTTGGCGCCCAGATCGATCACGGGTACAGCGCCAAGCAGGTCGCGCGTCGAGGCCTGCGCCAGCACCGCGATCGGGTCGCTGTCCTGCAACAGGTAGGCAATCCGTTCTGGCGGATAATCCGCATCGATCGGCACGTAACCCGCGCCGGCCTTGAGAATCGCCAGCAGTGCGACGAGCATGTCCGGCCCGCGACGCAGGCACAGCGCGACACGGTCGTCGACTTGAACGCCGAGGCCAATCAAGTGATGGGCGAGACGATTGGCGCGCTGATTCAGTTCGCGGTAGCTGAGCTGTTGCTCGCCCTGCACCACCGCCAGCGCCTCGGGATGCGCCGCCACTTGTGCTTCGAAAAGGCGCGGCACAGTCTGTGCGGGAGGATATTCACGACCGCTGATGTTGAAACCGACCAGCACCCGTTGCCGCTCGCCCGGCGACACGATCGTCAGTTGCTGCAACGGCGCCTGCGGTGTGTACTCCAGCGCCGTGACCAGACTGTGCAAGGCGGTTTGCAAGTAGTCGCAGACCCGTGCGCCATCCACCTGCGGCACCGCTTGCACGCTCAAGCGGAAACCTTCGCCAAGGTCGTCGACACTGACCACCAGCGGATAATTGCTGCGCTCGCGCGAGCTGAGAATCTGCACGCCGTCCCACATGACAGCCGCCGATTGCGGCGCACTGTGGCGGTAGTTGAGCAAAGTGCTGAACAGCGTTTGCGAACCAGCGACACCACTGCAACGCTGGGCCAGCGCCAGCGAGGCTTGCTCATGGCCGAGCAACTGCGCCAGACGCGCATGGGTGGCACGCACGCCGCTCTCTACCGAATCCACCCCGACGCTGACGCGCAACGGCAAGGTGTTGATGAACATGCCCAACGCCCGATCAGCGCCCTCTCCGCCCTGCATGCGCCCCAGTAACACGGTGCCGAACACCACGTCTTGCTGGCCGGAAACCTGCGCCAAGACCTGAGCCCAGGCCTGATGCACCAGACTCGCGACGCTGACACCCAGCCGCCGTGCCTGCTCACGCAGACGCTGGCCAAGGCTGGCGTCCAGCTCGGAATGACTGTCGAGGATCGCGCTGCCGTCGCCATGCACGTCCTGCAAACCGAAGGCCACGGTGGGTTCGTCAATGTCAGCAAGCATCTCGCGGAAGAAGACTTCATGAGCCTGATCATCGGCACCGAGCCGCGCCTGCGCGACGAAATTACGGTACTGCACCGGCGGCGGCAGGTCGCTGCTGCGGCCGAGCATGACGTCGTTCATTTCCGCGACCAGCACTTCCAGCGCGGTGTGATCGAGGACGATATGGTGCAGCAGGAGAATGCCGATCCAGCGGTTGTGCGGCTGATCTTCGGTGTAGACAAAGCGCATCAGCGGCGCGCGATTGAGGTCCAGACGGTAGTGGCGCGGATCGAAACGCGCCTGCATCTGTTCCAGTACATCGCCGTCGAGTTCATCGGCATCGACGCGTTCCAGCGCCAGTGCTGCTTCACGACAGACCACCTGTACGGCTTCTTCGAGCCCCTCCCAAACGATGCCGGTGCGCAGAATGTCATGGCGCGCGATCACGCCGTTCAAGGCGCGGACGAAGGTTTTGATCTGCGCCAGACCGTCGAAGGCAAATTGCGCCTGCAACACATAGGGATCACCGGCGCCGGTCGCCAGATGGTGATAGAGAATCCCCGCCTGCAACGGCGCCAGAGCATAGATGTCCTGCACATTGGCGATGCCACCCGACACAGTTGCAACGACACGGTCGATCGCTGCTTGATCGAGATTGGCCAGCGGCAGCATCGCCGGAGTAATGCGCGTACAACCCGGTTCGATCAGGTTGTCGGGAACGACGATGACGCGTTCGCTGCTCAGGGTCGCCGCCAGCGCTGCCACGCTCGGCTGACCGAACAGTACGCGCACGTCACAGTGCAGATCCTGTTGGCGCATGCGTTCGATCAGCTTCACTGCCAACAGCGAATGACCACCGAGTTCGAAGAAGTTGTCATGGCGACCGACCTGCTCGACACCGAGTAACGTCTGCCAGAGTCCGGCAATCAGGTTTTCCACGGCACCAACCGGCGCTTCGAAACCACGCCGGGCGAATGCATCGCTGTCCGGTGCCGGCAAGGCTTTGCGGTCGAGCTTGCCATTGGTGGTCAGCGGCAAAGCGTCCAGACGCACGAAGGCGCTCGGCACCATGTAGTCAGCCAACACCGCCAACAGATGATCACGCAATTGCGCCACATCCGGCGCCGCACCTTCGTCGGCCAGCCAGTACGCGACCAGACGCTGATCGCCGGGGCTGTCTTCGCGAGCGATCACCACAGCTTCGCGCACGCCTTCGCAAGTAGACAGGCGCGCCTCGATCTCGCCCAGTTCGATGCGGAAACCGCGAATCTTCACTTGATCGTCGTTACGCCCCAGGTATTCGAGGCTGCCGTCCGCCGCCCAACGCGCAAGGTCGCCGGTTTTATACAAGCGCGCACCGGCGTTTTCGCCAAACGGATCATTGATAAAACGCTCGGCCGTCAGTGCTTCGCGATTCAGATAACCGCGCGCCACCCCGGCCCCGCCGACGTACAACTCGCCAATCACGCCGACCGGAACCGGTTCGCGCTGCGCATCGAGGACATACAGTTGCAGGTCGGGAATGCGCACGCCAATCGGGCTGACGCCAAGCAACTGCGCGTCGGCGGCTTGCAGCGGTCGATAGGTCACGTGCACGGTGGTTTCGGTGATGCCGTACATATTGACCAACCGTGTTCCGGCATTGCCGACCCGCGCATACCACGGCTTGAGCAGCCCCGGCTCCAGCGACTCACCACCGAAAATCACTTCCCGCAGGGAGTGCTGTAATTGGCTGCGGCCCTGGGCGGAGATCAGTTGGCGGAATGCGCTCGGCGTCTGGTTGAGCACGGTGACGCCGGTTTCGCACAGCAGCGCATAGCAGTCGTCCGGCGAGCGGCTGACGGCTTGCGGGATCAACAGCAGTTGCCCGCCGAACGCCAGCGCGGCCCAGATTTCCCAGACCGAGAAGTCGAACGCGAAGGAATGAAACAGCACCCCGATGTCTTGCTGGTTGAACTGGAACCAGTCATGGGTGGCAGAAAACAGCCGCGCCACGTTGCGGTGCTCGACCATCACGCCTTTGGGCAGACCGGTGGAGCCCGAGGTGTAGATCACGTACGCCAGATGCGCCGGAGTCAGCTCGGGAATCTGCGGATTGCTCTCGAGTTCGGCCTTGAGGTGAGCGCTGTCGAGGTCGATCTGCGGCACCTCGAGAGCGGCCACACGATCGCGGGTCGCCGCCTGCATCAGCACCGCCGCCGGGGCGCTGTCCTGCAAGGTGAAACTGATTCTGTCCAACGGATAGGCCGGATCGATCGGCACGTAACCGGCGCCGGCCTTGAGTACACCGAGCAGGCCGATGATCATTTGCGGGCCGCGCTCAACGCAGATGGCGACACGGTCATCGGGGCGGATGTTCAGCGCCAGTAAATGATGGGCGACCTGATTGGCGCGACGATTGAGTTCGCCGTAGCTGAGCGTCTGCCCTTCAAAGATCAACGCCGTGGCGTCAGGTCGGGCCTGCGCATGGGCTTCGAATTGCTGGTGGATCAGCGTGGTTACAGGGAACTGCGCCAGCGGCAAATTGCTGCCGTGCAGCAGGTGTTCGCGTTCGCTGGCGGGAAGGATTGTCAGCTCTTGCAGCGCCACATCAGCGGTGGATTGCAGGGACGCCGCCAGACTTTCCAGCGCCGTGTTCAGGTACGCGGCCATGCGCTCGGCGCCGAGCGCTACATCCGCCAGCGCGGTGATGCGCAAGTCTGCGCCGAGGTCATCGATGTTGATCGTCAGCGGGTAGTTGGTGCGCTCACGCGCGCCGAGCACCTGCACACCGGGGGCAATGTCGACCACGTCCGCGACTTCTTCGACGCTGCTGTGCCGGTAGTTGAGAATCGCGCTGAACAGGGGCGTCGGCACGGCCACTGCGCTGCAACGTTGGGCCAAGGCCAGCGAGGATTGCTCGTGCGCCAGCAGCGCGGTCAGGCGCCGGTGGGTTGCCAGCACGCCGGCACGCACACTTTGCGCGCCGACATCAACGCGCAGCGGCAAGGTGTTGATGAACATCCCTAACGCCTGTTCACCGCCCTCGCCCGCGTCCATGCGCCCCAGCAGTACGGTGCCAAACACCACCGCCGTGCGCCCGGACAATTGCCCCAGTACCCGCGCCAGCGCCAGATGCGTCAGGCTCGCGACGCTCACGCCGAGCTGCCGCGCCTGCTCGCGCAAATTCTGGCTCAAGCGGCTGTCGAGCATCAACGAAGACTCCTCGATGGCGTGGCCGTCACCCTGCACATCCTGCAAACCACACGGCAGTGTCGGCTCGTCAATGTCGGCGAGCATTTCGCGGAAAAATGCTTCCTGCGCCTGCTCATTGCCGGCACCGCGTGCCTTGGCCAAGTGATCGCGATACGGCACCGCCGCTGGCACTTGCGCAGTCTGCCCGAGCAGGCAGGCCTGAACTTCCCGGCGCAGCACATCCAGCGCCACGTGATCCATGATCATGTGATGAAACAGCAACAGCGCAACGACGCGGCCCTGAGCGGGATCCTGCGCATAGACCATGCGCAGCAGTGGCGCTTGCTGCATGTCGAGGCGGAAGTGCTGCGGGTCGTGGCGTTCGAGCAGTTGCGTGAGCACGTCTCGGTCGCTGTCGACGGTAATTGCCTGACACACCAGCGGCGCCTCGCGCCAGACCACTTGCACCGCCTCGTCGAGGTACTCCCAGACAAATGAGGTGCGCAAAATATCGTGGCGCTTGACCACCCAGCGCAGCGCCTCAGCAAAGGCGTCCAGGCGTTCCTGGCTGTCGAACACGAAGCGCGCCTGCGAGATGTAAGGGTCACCGGCAGCGGCCGAGAGGTGGTGATAGAGCATGCCCTCCTGCAACGCAGACAGCGGATAGATGTCCTGCACGTTGGCGGCGCCGCCCGGCACCGTGGCGACGATGCGGTCAAGGGTGTCCTGATTCAGCTTCACCAGCGGCAGCATGTCCGGAGTGATGCGAAACGCAGGGCTCAGCCAGTCGCCGCCATGTTGGGCGACCAGTTCCAGCAGTTGCGCCTTGTGCGCCGCGAGGCTGTCCCACAACGCGTCATCCAGCGCGTCGTCGCTGCCCAGAATGACCAGGTCTTCATCTTCCTGTTGAAGGCGGATCGCATGGGTGGAAATAACAGCCATCAGTTCGCTGAAATGCATGAGGTAACCTGCTGTAAATACGGAAAAAAGGAGCGCGCAGCAGCGAGTCCGTGCACGCGGCGCGCAGCCTGGAAAAACTAAAACATCGGGGCGTGGGTGTCTGACATGGGAAGCGGGGACAAGCCGCCGGCGTGAGCACCGCAAGCCCCCTGTGGGAGCGAGCCTGCTCGCGAATACGCTGGTTCAGTCAATGTTGATGGCGACTGATACACCGCTTTCGCGAGCAGGCTCGCTCCCACAGGTTTTGTGTCCGGTAGTCAGAGACGGCGCTTGCGGTTGAGATTCGGGATGGTGGTCTGGGCGATTTCGACCTGTTTGGCCTGCCGCGAGGTCTGCGCCGCCAGCGCGGCCAGCGTCGGCTGGCTGAACAGCGTGCGCGCATCAACATGCAGCCCAGCCAGACGCATGCGCGCGACCAGACTCACCGCCAACAGCGAATGCCCGCCCAGCTCGAAGAAGTTGTCGTGCCGCCCCACCTGCTCGACGTTGAGCACCTGCGCCCAGATCTGCGCCAAGGCTGTTTCCACGTCACCTTCGGGTGCCTCGTAAGGACGACTGAGCAACGCCTCCGCCCCCGCCTCCGGCAACGCCTTGCGGTCGATTTTGTCGTTGGGAGTCAGGGGCAGCGCCGCCAGCATCACATAGGCACCGGGCACCATGAACTCCGGTAACTGCGCCAACACATGCGCGCGCAATGCTTCAAGCGTCGGCGCAGTCAGCTCGGTACGCAGGGTGTAATAAGCCACCAGCCGCTCATCGCGCACCAGCACCACCGCTTCACGGAGGGCCGGGTGTTCAAGCAAGCGCGCCTCAATCTCGCCCAGCTCAAGACGCACCCCGCGCAGCTTGACCTGAAAGTCATTGCGACCGAGAAACTCGAGATTGCCGTCAGCGCCATACCGCACCAGATCACCGGTGCGATACAAGCGATCACCGGCCACGAACGGACTGTCGATAAAGCGTTCGGCCTGCAATTGCGGCAGGCCCAGATAGCCGCGCGCCACGCCCACTCCACCAATGTGCAAATGCCCGCTCACGCCAAACGGCACCGGCTGATCGCAGGCATCGAGCACATACAGGCGCGTGTTGCTCAGCGCCTTGCCGATCGGCACCAGTGTCGGCGGCACCGGCTCGCCGGGCTCCAGCGTCCAGCCGCTGCTGTCGACCGTGGTTTCGGTCGGCCCGTAGACGTTGTGCAGGCGCACCCACGGCAGACGTTCGCGCACTTGCCGGGCCAGCGCGACGGTCAACTCGCCGCCACCGTTAAGCACGTCGGTGAGGCTGGTGCACTGGCTGACGTCGTCCTGTTCGATGAACTGCTGCAACAACGCCGGCACGAACTTCACCACAGTGATGTTCTGTTCGCGGATCACTTGCGTGACATAAGCCGAATCGCGATTGCCATCGGCCCGCGCCAGCACCAGACGCATGCCCGAGCACAGCGGCCAGAAGATCTCCCACACCGAACTGTCGAAACTGTACGGGGCCTTTTGCAGCAGCGCCCCGTGTTCAGTCGGCGGCGACAACTGCGAACCCCAGTGCACCATGTTGCAGGCGCTGCGGTGCTCGATCATCACGCCCTTCGGCGTACCGGTGGAGCCGGAGGTGTAGATCATGTAGGCCAGATTCGTCGCGCCGAGATCCGGCACCTGCGGATTGTCGTGTGGCTGGTCCTGCCAGGTGCCGAGGTCGAGATCGAGCAGCGGCAGGCCGGGGTCGCCGAGCAGATCACGCGTTGCGGCATGCACCAGCAGTGCAACCGGTGCGCTGTCCTGCAACATGTAGTTGAGGCGTTGCGCCGGATAATCGGGATCGAGCGGCACATAAGCACCGCCCGCCTTGAGAATGCCAAGCAGACCGATCACCAGTTCAGGCCCGCGCTCGACGCAGATCGCAACCCGAGAATCCGGTTGTACGCCGAGCCCACGCAGATGATGGGCCAGGCGGTTGGCCTGCTCGTTCAGCTCGCGATAGGTCAGGCGCTGTTCGGCGAATTGCACGGCGATGGCATCCGGCTTGCGCTGCACCTGTTGTTCAAACAGCGCCTGAAGTGGCTGGTCCATCGGGCAGTCGACGGCGGTGGCGTTGAACTCGATCAGCAACCGTTGCAGTTCTTCCGGTGGTAACAACGGCAGGCTATTCAGCGGCCGCTGGGGTTCGGTCTCCAGCGCTTCGACCAAACCGTTCAGCGCCGACTGCACATAACTGCAAATCCGTTGCGCGCCGATGGTCGACAAGGTTCGGGTGGTCAGACGCAAGCCTGTGCCGAGGTCATCGACGCTCAGGGTAAACGGGTAATTGGTGCGTTCCTCGTTGGCCAGAGTCTCGATGCCCTGCCAGGTTTGCCGGGAGGTTTTTTGCTCGACGTCATCGCTGTGCCGATAGTTGAGCAAGGCGCTGAACAGCGGCGCTGGCGCAGCGACACCACTGCAACGCTGAGCCAGCGCCAAAGAGGCGTGCTCATGGGCGAGCAACGCTGTCAGGCGGGCATGCGTGGACTTCACCGCCGCGCGTGCGCCTTCGCCGACATCGACCCGCAGCGGCAAGGTGTTGATGAACACCCCCAGCGCCCGGTCGGCCCCCGCGCCGCCCTGCATGCGCCCCATCAACACCGTGCCGAACACCACGCTTGGCTGGCCGGATGTCGCCGCCAACACTTGCGCCCAGGCGAGGTGGATCAGGCTGGCGACACTCACGCCGGCCAGACGCGCCTGCTGCTGCAAGCGCTGATAGAGACCGCTGGCCAGGGTTTGCTCGGCTTCTTCGATGTTGCTGCCGTCGCCCTGCACATTCTGCAAAGCGAACGGCAAGGTCGGCTCATCGATGTCAGCGAGCATCTGGCGGAAAAACGCCTCATGCTCCTGTTCACTGACACCCAATCGCGTCTGCGCCACATAGTTGCGGTATGGCACCGGTGCCGCCAGCGGTTCGCCGCTCCCGGACAGGCAGGCGTGGATTTCTTCGCGCATGGCCTCCAGCGCAATGTGATCCATCGCCAAATGATGGAACAACAAGATGCCGACCACCCGGTTATGCGCAGGATCACGGGCATACATCAGGCGCAGCAGCGGTGCCTGACTGACGTCGAGGCGATAGCGCCGTGCGTCGAAACGCTGGTGCAATTGATCGATGATCTCGCCGTGGGCAGGATCCAGTTCGACCTCCTGCACCGGCAGAATTGCCTCGCGCCACACCACTTGAACCGGTGACGTCTGCCCTTCCCAGACCACCGCCGTGCGCAGGATGTCGTGCCGCGCCATGACCTGACGCAGCGCAGCGGCGAAGGCCTCGACCCGTTCAAGACTGTCGAACGCCAGCAGTGATTGCAGCAGATACGGATCGCCCTGCGCGGCGGTGATGTGGTGATAGAGAATGCCTTCCTGCAACGGCGCCAACGGATAGATGTCCTGCACATTGGCGGCACCGCCCGGCACGGTGGCGACGATACGCTCGATCATCGGCTGATCCAGTTGCACCAGCGGCAGCAGCTCAGGCGTGATGTGCGTGCAGTCGGCAGGAATGCGGTTGGCCGGCACCTCGACCTCGCGGCCGCTGCCCTCCGCTGCAGCCAATGCGGACAGTGTCGGCTGGCTGAACAGCACGCGAACATCGCTGCTCATGCCGATCTGGCGCATGCGTTCGATCAAGCCCACAGCCAGCAACGAGTGCCCGCCCAGCTCAAAGAAGTGGTCGTGACGCCCTACCCGTTCGACTTGCAAGACCTCGGCCCAGATCTGCGCCAAAGCGATTTCGACGTCACCTCGCGGCGCCTCGTACTGACGACGGATCAACGCTTCCGGCCCCGGCGCCGGCAAGGCCTGGCGATCGAGCTTGCCGTTGGCGGTCAGCGGCAGCGTCGCCAGGCGGATGTAGGCGGCCGGCAGCATCGCGGCTGGCAAACGCGATGTCAGGTGCGCGTGCAAGTGCAGGATGTCCAGCGTTTCGCGCTCGGTAAACCACGCCAACAGTTGGCCGTCACGCACCAGCACCACGGCTTCCTGCACCGCAGCATGGCTGGCGAGTGCCGCTTCGATTTCGCCCAGTTCTACACGCACACCGCGGACTTTCACCTGGTCATCGTTGCGACCGATGTACTCAAGATTGCCGTCGGCGCGCCAACGGGCGAGATCGCCGGTGCGATACATACGCGCATCCGGCTGTGCACTGAACGGGTCGTCGAGAAAGCGTTCGGCGGTCAGCTCCGGGCGATTCAGATAACCCCGGGCAACTCCGGCGCCGCCGACATACAGCTCACCGATGATGCCGATCGGCACCGGGCGCTGCTGATCATCGAGCAGGTAAGCCGTGGCATTGCTCACCGGTTTGCCGATGTGCAACGCCTGCCCTGGAGTGATCAGCCCCGAGGTAGCAACCACCGTGGCCTCGGTCGGCCCGTAATTGTTGACCACCGCAAAACCCTGCGCACGGTTGAACTGGCGCAGGCGATCACCGCCGATCAGCAAGGTGCGCAACGTCGGGTGATCCAGTTGTTTGCTGAAGGCATATTCGGCAATCGGCGTTGGCAGAAAGCTGACGTCCAGCGGCTGGGCACGCCACCAGTCGAGCAGCGCGTCGATGTCTTCGCTGCCTTCGCTCGCGGGTGACAAATGCACCGTCGCTCCGGCACACAGCGCCGGCCAGACCTCCCACGCCATCGCGTCAAAACCGAAGCCGGCGAGGCTCGAAGTGTGCTGCCCGGAGCTGAGCCCGAATGCCTCGCAGTGCCAGTCGACCAGATTGCCCAGCGTACGGTGCTCGACCATGACGCCTTTGGGCAACCCGGTTGAGCCTGAGGTGTAAATCACATACGCAAGGTTGCTCGTGTTCAGCTCCGGCACGTCGGGATCGGCCATGTTATCGAACGACCATTCGCGCCGATCAAGCTCGATCACTGGCAGCGCTGTGGCGGGCAAGCGATCACGCAGATCGCTTTGCGTCAGCAACGCCACCGGAGCGCTGTCGCTGAGCAGATAACTCAGGCGCTCGGGCGGATGCGCCGGGTCGATCGGGACATAAGCGGCGCCAGCCTTGAGAATCGCCAGCAGCCCGACCAGCGTCTCCAGGCCTCTGCGGGCAACGATCGCAACCCGGTCATCGGGCCGTACGCCGAGGCCCAGCAGATGATGAGCCAACGCATTGGCTTGCCGGTTCAGTTCGGCATAACTCAGGGTTCGTCCCTGATACGTCGCGACCACGGCGTCCGGTTGTTCGGCCACTCGGGATACGAATCGCTGATGAATCAGTGGGCCTTGCGGATAACTGACGCGGGTGTTGTTCCACTCATCGAGCAGGGCCAGTTCTGCCGGGCTATTGAGGTTGAAATCGGCGATCGCGAGTTCCGGGCATTCCAGACCCTGCTCCAGTATCAGCAACAAGCGCTCGGTGAACGACGCGATCTCGTCAGCCGTGAAATAGGCCGGCGAGTACACCAGATGCAACCAGGCCTTGTCGGTGTAACGGTTGCTGCGCAGGTGAATGGCCAGCGGAGTCGCCTCGTGCTGGTTGGAGACCTTGACCGAGTGTCCCGACGCCTCACCGTAGCGATAATCATGGTCGTCCTGTTCGTAGGACACCGACAGCTCGAACAGTTGCGAGCGGTCTTCACGCAATAGGCCGAGCGCGCGGTTCATCTCGCTCAGCGGGTAGCGTTGATGACGAAAATCCTGCTTCAGACCATCGCCGATTGCCTTGATCAATTCAGCGAATGGCATCGCTCGACCGAAGCCCATGCGCATTGCACTGACCTGGGTGAACAAGCCCAAAGTGCTTTTGAAGCGGGCGCCGGAGCGATTGAGAATCGGCAAGCCGACCACCCACTCGTCACGCTGGGCGGTGCGACTGAAATACACATGCAGCGCCGCCAGCAACACGTGAAAGGCCGAGCCACCGAATCGTCGCGCGCAGTCTTTCATGCGCTCGTGCAGCACGGCAGGAAAAGCCTCGACGTGGATGCGGCTTGGCGCCGATTCAGCGTCGAGGGATTCGTGATGGCGGGACGTCAACAAGGGCTCGGGAAGGCTACGGTACTTGTCCAGCCAGTAGCGTCGATTGCGTTCATAGCGGAGTGACTGATGGTAGCGCGCGTCATCTTCGATAAAGCCGACATAGGACGGTGCCGCCCTGCGCGGGCGCTCGCCACGGCACAACGCGCTGTAGATCTCGCCCACCGACTTGAACAGCAGCGCGAACGCCCAGCCATCGATGATCAAGTGATGGGCCTGGGCTGCCAACCAGTGGCGATGGCGATCGAGGCGAATCAGACAGAAGCGGAACAACGCTTGCCCGCTCAATACAAAGGGCAGCGCCATCTGCGCTTCGACCAGCGCCCGCGCCGCCGACTGTGGGTCGGGGTGGCCACTGCAGTCATACAGCGGCATGGCCACGGGCAGCGCCTGGGCAAAACCTTGCAACGGCAGCCCGTCGCGACCAACGTCCGCTCGCAGAACAATGCGCAAGGCATCATTGGCTTCAACCAGAGATTCAAGCGCCGATTGCAGCAATGCCGGATCCAGCGGCCCGCTCAGTTCGACGTAACCGCCAATGTTATACAGCGGCGAATCTCCGCGGCTCAGTTGGTCCAGCCAGATATCCCGTTGAGCGGCAGTCAGCGCGAATGTCTCGACAGGCACGGACAGATCGTCCGCCACGTTGGCAGAAGTAGGCTGCATAAGATCCTTCTCATGTAATTTTGCCCGTATTCAAGCATCGGCCCCCGCGCCGACATGACACCTGAAACCCGGACAACCACCACCCTGATAGGCGCCATGGGCGTGGTTATCGCAGGCAACATCTAAAAATTCGGAGAGGAAATACTGAAAAGCTTGTAGGAAAAAAACCACATACCAGCGCCGCCATTTGCCCGAGCGCTGCCGATCAGAATTGACCATCGCCCGGGTTTTCGGGGCTTGAGCGTGACTGAACAGTCACGCTCGCCGATATGCCAGTGATCAACACCGTCAGAACCCCGGCGCCAACAATCAGAAATAGTGGCACTTTGTGTCCCCGATTTCCCCTACAGACGTAGGACAAATCCATAGGCTTAAATCCCGCTCCAGATCGTGTTCAAGGAGAAATGACGGCGTGGGTGGCTTTTGCATAATCGGCAGACGATTCAGTGATGGTTCTGAACCAGGGATGACAAGGATATGAATCTGAGCGGCAGTATTCGCAATATGGAAAACCCACACTTCTACTGGCAACTCGGTGAGCTGATTGCCAGTACCGGCGATGATCACTTCGCCACGAACATGTTCCAGTTGGTCGATACGCTGGTGCCGGTCAACCGGGTAGATCTCAGTGAGTGGACGCTGGATGAGCGTCAGGCCAGCGTGGTCGACATCAAACCGTTGGGCAGCGCCGGTCTGACGCAGACCTGTGCACCGGCCGATCCGCTGGAAAGCCTCGACGACCATCCGTTGTTGCAGAAAATGATCGAGATGAACGACTCGCTGCTGATTCAGTTACGCGCCTCGCTGCAGCCTCGGCATCCGCAACACAGCGCCCACCAGTGCAATCTGGTCTCGCGCACGTCCAACCGCCGTTGCGTGATTTCGTTTTACCGACCGCATACGCAACGGGTGTTTTCCCTGCCGGAGCTGTCGTTTCTCAAAAGCCTGTCCGACACCCTGCTGCCACTGATCGAACGCCACGCACAGATCAGTCGGCAAATCCTCGCCCGGCAACCGCGCCAACCGTTGGCCGAACTGGATCAGGCGCCGCTGGCACAGGTGTTCGATGAGCGATTGGCGCTCAGCGACATCGCCTTGTCGGTGCGCGAAAAAGAAGTCTGCCTCGGCTTGTTGACCGGCGGCACTGTGCCGCAAATGGCGGAGAAACTGCGGGTGAAAAACAGTTCGATCGAGACATATCTCAAGCGCGCCACCGCCAAACTCGGCGTCAGTGGCCGCCATGGTCTGGCGAAATGGATGGCCGGGGCCTGAGCACAACGCTCTTTATATGCATGAGGCAGTTCGATGTTGACGTTGCGACTTTCCCTGCTGTCCATCGCGGTACTGATGGGCGGTTGTTCATTGATTCCCGAATATCAGCGGCCCGTTTCACCCAGTGCCGCGCAGTATCCGACAGCAACGCAAGCGGCCACGAGCAACGAGGACTGGCGCACGCTGTTCACCGACCCGGCGCTGCAACAGCTGATTGAAAGCGCCTTGGTCAACAACCGCGACCTGCGCGTGGCGGCTCTCAACGTCGAAGCCTTTCAGGCGCAATACCGCATTCAGCGCGCCGACCTGCTCCCGGCGGTGTCCGCCAACGCCAACGAGTTACGCCAGCGGATGCCGCCGAGCGTGACCCAGGGTAAAGCGCTGATCAACTCGACGTACTCGGCCAACCTCGGCATCAGCGCCTATGAACTGGACTTCTTCGGTCGCGTGCGCAGCCTCAGCGAACAGGCGTTGCAAACGTGGCTGGCCACCGAACAAGCGCGGCGCAGTGCGCAGTTGAGTCTGGTGGCCAACGTCGCCAACGCCTACCTGACCTGGCGCGCCGATCAGGAACTGCTGGAACTGACCCGCGACACCCTCGCCGCCGATGAGCAGAGCCTGCACCTGACCACGCGCAACCGCGAGGCTGGCAAGTCGTCGGCGCTGGAGCAGGCCCAGGCGCAGACCAGCGTCGACAGCTCACGGGCCAATCTGGCGCGCTACCAGCGGCAGGTCGCGCAGGACTTGAACAGCCTGACGTTGCTGGTCGGCGCGCCAGTGCCCGAGGCCCTGCCCGGCCGTCCGCTGGCCAGCGATCTGGTGCAACAACTGCCCGCCGGGCTGCCTTCGGATCTGCTGCAACGGCGCCCGGACATTCTCCAGGCCGAATACAAACTCAAAGCCGCCAACGCCAATATCGGCGCAGCGCGGGCGGCGTTTTTCCCCAGTGTCAGCCTGACGGCGAATGCCGGCACCTCCAGTCGAGACCTTTCCGGCTTGTTCGGCGCAGGTTCCGGGGCCTGGACCTTTCAGCCGCAGATCAGCCTACCGATCTTCAACGCCGGCAGCCTGCGCGCGAGCCTGGATTATTCGAAGTTGCAGAAAGACGTCGCGGTGGCCGAATACGAAAAATCGATTCAGACCGCCTTTCAGGAAGTCGCCGATGGTCTCGCCGCACGCAGCACGTATCAGCAGCAATTGCAGGCGCAGCGCGATCTGGTCCAGGCCACGCAGACCTATTACAACCTGGCGCAGAACCGTTATCAGAACGGTGTCGACAGCAGCCTGACATTCCTCGATGCGCAGCGCTCGCTGTTCAGTTCGCAACAGGGTCTGATCACCGATCGCCTCGCGCAACTGGTCGCCGAGGTCAATCTGTACACCGCGCTGGGCGGCGGCTGGAGCGTTGAGGATTCGCGGGTGCAGTGAGTCCGTCGTCACTTTTTCTTACACCTTTTGTCGCTCGATCCTGCACCGTGCGGCGATCCGTGGCCGGCCTCTGCCCTCAGTTTGGTATCATGCGCCGCTTTTACGGTTAACCCCCCGCCAGTCCTGCTGACTGACGGGCTGCAAAAGGCGGTATTAGATGACGGCTTTGTTGACTCGCCGCAAGGTGCTTGCGGGAATGGGCGTGCTCGGGCTCGGCCTGCTCGCCGGCTGCGACACCCGCGGCCAACTGTCGTACAAGTACGGCAAGGATCTGAGTAACAAGATCATGGGACGTACCTTCAAACTGAAGAACACCGACGGCGAAACCATGACGCTGTCGAGCTTTCGCGGCATGATGCCGATGGTGTTTTTCGGCTTCACCCAGTGCCCGGCAGTCTGCCCGACCACCCTCGCCCGCGCGGCCAAAATCAAGAAGCTGATGGGCGCTGATGGCGACCGTTTGCAGGTGATTTTCATCAGCCTCGATCCCGAGCGCGACACGCCGGAAATCCTCGACGCCTACATGAAAGCCTTCGACCCGACCTTCGTTGCGCTGTACGGCACGCTTGAGGAAACCGCGGCCACGGCCAAGGAATTCGACGTGTTCTACGAGAAAGTCCCGGCCGGCGACACCTATACCATCTCGCACACTGCCACCAGTTACGTTTACGACTCCAACGGCGGCTTACGCCTGGGTCTGTCCACCTCGCTTTCGGCAGAACAATGCACGGAAGATTTGCTTACTGTTATGGAGGTTTGCTGATGCAACCTGTTTTGAACCACCTCAAACGCGCTGTCATCGGTCTTTCTCTGCTGGGTCTGGCATTCCAGGCGACCGCAGCGACCAAAATCGATGACGCCTGGGTCCGTGCCACCGTGCCGACCCAGTCCGCCAGCGGCGCGTTCATGACCCTCACCGCCGACAGCGACAGCAAGTTGCTCAGCGTCGCGACGCCAGCGGCCAAAGACGTGCAGATCCACGAAATGACCATGAAGAACGACGTCATGAGCATGGGCCCGGTGAAGTTTGTCGAGCTGCCAGCCGGCAAAGCGGTCAAGCTTGATCCGAACGGCTACCACGTGATGCTGATGGGCCTGACCGGTCAGCTGAAGGAAGGCGAAAGCGTGCCGCTGACCCTGACCGTGGAAAACGCCAAGGGCGAGAAAGAAACCATCGAAGTCAAAGCGCCGGTTCGTGCGCTGACCAACATGGAAGGTCACGATCACAGCAAAATGCACTGATCTGACTGAGCGGCAATAAAAAAGGGGCGGCCTGATCGATGATCAGGCCGCCCCTTTTTTGTATTTGATCTGCGCAGTATTAACGCTTGCGGGCCAACGCCTTGCGCACGCTTTCCCGTGACATCCCCGAGCCGGAACGGGTCACGGTTTTATCTATGGGCGCCTTGGACAACTGTTCCTTGCGTTGTGCCACCTGACGCCAGTGGTAAGCGAAATATCCGCCCGCCACCACAATCCCCAGCCAACCGAACACCGAACTGACGAAGAACCACAGCGCCAGTGTGATCCACACGGTTTTCGAGTTGAACAACTTCAGACTGTCATCGGCAGGCAGCGATTCAACCGGTTCAATCGCTGCCTGCGTCACCGGTACTCTGTGCACGCCATCCAGATCAATGCGCCAAGCGAAGTCCGCGCCGGCCACCGGAATGTCTAGCTGATTGCCTTCAGCACGATGCACCCGAATTTCGCCATCGACAAGCGACATGGAGCTGAAACTGATCTGGGCTTCATAGTGAATCTCGCCGTTGACCTGGGTCACGACCGTTCGTTTTTGGTCGATGGGGGTGTCGCGCATGCCGACTCCTTGAGCGTTGCACGTCGGACGACGTGCGAAGGGATAATCCGTTGGGCTCGAATGCTACTGAGTGGTTATTACGCTGTCCAGAAAGCGTGCCCCTTAGCTGCAGACCTAGGCGAAAATCCTCCGGCATGAGTCTGTTCGAGGCTACCAGCCATGATGGAAAGCGTGCTTTACATCGGACAAATCTTCGGCGACCATGTAAAGGGTCTTTTACATAGGAAGTAAAGAATGAACCGCTACTACCTCGAATTGGGCGCAGCATTAATCATCTACATGCTGGTACTGACAGCCTCATTGATTGCCTCGCAATACCTGATGGACGCCCCCATCGTGCTGCGCTCGGCCGTCGCACTGACGCCGGTCATTCCGGCGGGACTGATGTGCTGGGCCATTGTGCGCAATATGCGGCGCATGGACGAAATGCATTTGCGCATCCAGTTCGAAGCATTGGGGTTTGCCTTCGCCGCCTCGGCATTGTTGACCTTCAGCTACGGTTTTCTGGAAAACGTTGGCGCCCCACATATCCCGTGGACGTGTGTGTGGCCGGTGATGGGGCTGATGTGGATTGTCGGCCTGCACATTGCGCGGCGCCGCTACCAATGAAAAACCGCCTCAAGGAATTGCGCGCCGAGCGCAAATGGTCGCAGGTCGATCTGGCTGAACGCCTGAGCGTATCGCGTCAGACGATTAACGCTATAGAAAACGAACGCTACGACCCGAGTCTGCCACTGGCCTTTCAGATTGCCCGGGCGTTCGAGTTATCAATCGAAAGCATTTTTGATGATGGCATGAACTGAAACGCTCCCCTCGCGTCCTCGCTACTTGCAAAAACGGACTACGCTCGGTGACACCACGGCATTGCGTGGCATCCGTTTTTCTATTGTCAGCGAGGACGACAACATGAGTCCCTTTGGCCCGGTTTTGAGCTTTCGCGGTATTCAGAATCAGTAATACTGTGTATCTGCCCTGCTGGTGCAAGACCTCAACGCACCGGCACCCACTACGCAGGTCGCGCAGGCACACAATCCGACGATCAAACGGATTGCCCGGATTCCTTTGATCAAACCGCGCATGGCCGTCTGGCGACTGGACATGCAGATCCAGCAAAGTAAAACGCAGTTGAAGATCGACTATGACTTGGGAGATGTGTCGGGCTCCTTTCACGTCCCGCCTCTGGATCAGGCTCCCCGCATCGCTTACACCTCGTGCAACGGTGTGTCGGACGTCAAATACCTGAATTCTCTGGCAGATCGCTATGCCGAACGCTGGAGTCATCTCGCGCAGACCCACAAACAAGCCGAGTACCATCTGTTGGTCATGGGAGGCGATCAGATTTACAGCGATGAACTGTTACAGACTCAAGGCCCCTTGAATGAATGGTACAAACAGTTCTCCTGGAATCGCGATGACACTCTGTGGACTGACGAAATGGAGATTCAGGCAGACGAGTTTTTCGCCAGTGTTTATCCGCGATACTGGGCCAGACCTCAGATACTGAACATGCTCAGTAGCGTTCCGACCCTGATGATGTGGGACGATCACGACATCATTGACGGTTGGGGATCCTATCCCCAGGCCCTGCATGAAAGTCCTGTACACCAGGGGCTGTTCCGCATTGCCAGTTATTATTTTCGTCTCTACCAATTACAGGTTGACGAAACCGAGAGCCGCCCGGGAGCGATTACTCGTCAAGGGCATACTTTCGCTTTTGAAGGCCTCGGTGGCCTCGCCATTGTCGTTCCCGACCTCAGGTCTGAACGTGCGCCCGACATCAAAGGCAGAAACGGCCAGCTCAAACAGCCCACGCAAATCATGTCGCAAAAAAGCATCTCGCAGATGTTTACCTGGATCAAAAGCCTGACGGTCAGCAAACCTTCACACCTGCTGTTCATCTCCAGCGTTCCGGTATCGTTCGTCAACCTTGCGCTGCTTGAGGCCCTGATCGGATGGATTCCGGGGGAGATCGGGCCGGAGGATGATTTCCGGGACCATTGGCGCCATCAGCCGCACAAAAACGAGCGTAAGCAACTGATCAATGGATTGCTCGATTTCGCCAAGTTGGCGAAGTGCAAAGTCACCATTGTCTCCGGGGATGTGCATGTAGCGGCCGCCAGCGTCATTCGTTCGGCCAACCCCCGGCATATCGACAATGGTGCAGAAGTCATCCATCAGCTGATTTCAACCGGCATCGTCCATCCTCCTCTGCCTGTGCTGACGATCAGAAGCCTGGAAACGATCACCGGTACCCGGGAAAAGATCGACACCGACCTTACTGCCGAGATGCAAGCCATTGGATACGACGGAAATTGCCTGATTGCCAGTCGTAACTGGCTGTCCATCGAGCCAGACAAAAGTTCCGACGGGCGCAATCGGTTGTGGGTGAAATGGCACGTCGAGGGGCACGATCACCCCATTACGCGACTGATCGAGCCTGCCGGTTGAGTTCCGGAAATCCCCTGCACCGGGCCGGGTTCTTCAGCTACCGGCCCCACCATGCGCCTCTTCAAAGAAGTAATCCTTCCAGCTGTCGGCCTTGTTCTTCAGCACGCCCAGTTCCTGCAATTTCTCGGCATAAATAAAGGTGCGCTGCGGCACCACGGTGAAATCGATTTCCGGGTCCTTGACGATTTGCTCGACCAGAGCCAGCGGCAACTTCGACTGCTCGACACGAATGTACGCCTGAGCCGCCGCCGGTTTGTCGGCCTTGATGATTTTCTCAGCCTCAGCCAAAGCGTCGTAGAACGCCTTGTAGGTCTTCGGGTTTTCGTCGTGGAATTTTTCTGTGGTGTAGAGCACGTTGAACGTCGCCTGGCCGCCGAGTACGTCGTAGGAACTCAACACTTTGTGCACGTTGGGATTCTGCAGGGCCTGATACTGGAACGGCGGGCTGGAGAAGTGCGAGTTGATTTCCGAGCCGCCGGCAATCAGCGCCGCCGTTGCATCGGGGTGCGGCAGGCTGACTGAGATGTCGTCGAACTTTTTGTATTGCGCGTCACCGAACTCCTTGGCGGTTTCGATCTGCAAGGTGCGCGACTGGAAGCCGACACCGGCGGCCGGTACGGCAATGCGGTCCTTGTCGGTGAAGTCCTTGAGCGTCTTGATGTTTGGATTGTTGGTCAGCAAATAGTTGGGCATCGAACCCAGCGCGGCAATGGCTTTGACGTTCTGTTTGCCTTTGGTGCGATCCCACACGGTGAGCATTGGCGGCACACCGGCAGACACCACGTCGAGCGATCCGGTGAGCAGCGCTTCGTTCATCGCCGTGGCACCGGAAATGCTGTTCCAGTCGACCTTGATATCGAGGCCCTGCTCCTTGCCGTGTTTTTCGATGAGGTTCTGATCGCGCACTACATCGAGAATCAGGTAACCGATGCCGAATTGCTGGGCGATGCTGATCTTGCCTTCAGCCTGAGCGCCGGTGCTGAACAAGGCACTCGCCGCGAGAGAAGCGGCCAACAGAGTCAGTGCGGAACGTTTGAACGGTGTGGCCATGACAACCTCGCAGCATGGGGTGGTTTGCTGAAAGGCCTGACTTTATAGATATAAAAAACATAAATTAAATATCTTTATCGCATATCGATAGCACGGGTTGTTGAGCGAACCGAGGCGGCGGGCTTTTGATTCTGAGGTTTGAAAAGATCGCAGCGTTGCGCAACTCCTCCATTGGATACCGGTGATGGTTTGGTGGCTTAAACAGCCTGAAACAATAAATCCGTCGGTGGCAATATCGCCGATTGCCGTTTGACCCGAGGGCCGGTCAGGGCTGCAGACGCGACATCACCTTTGAAAGCTCGCGCACCAGCGCCTCAGTTGAGCGTTTAAAAGGGCGATCAGACAGCCCACCCTTGGTATCATCGCGCACACTTTTATGACGATTTAATGGCTGGAAGGTCTTTTTTGTGAGCGCTCTTTTTAACCGGTTGCGGCAGCCGCATGCCCGCCTCTTTTCGTTGATCTTTCTCGTGCTGATTGTGCCGGTGTACCTGCGTGCGGCACTGGGCTGGTCAACGCCGCTGGGCTATGTGTCGGATCTGGCTATCGGCAGTCTGTTGGTGGTTTTGCTGCATCGCCGGGCGTGGTGGCTGGCCTTGCCGGTGCTGGTGTTCTGGGGCTTGCTGGCCGTGGCGACCGCTGAACTGGTCAGCGCCGTCGGGCGTCTGCCGACGCCTTCGGATATTCATTACCTGATCGATCCGCAGTTCGTGGAGAACTCCACGGGTGGCGGGCTGGCGCACCCGGCGCTGGGCATCACCTTGCTGCTGGCTCTGATGTTCTGGCTGCTGACCCAATTTGCCGGCCGTGGCATGCCGCGTCCGCCCCTGCCCCGAGCGGTCTGGGGTGCGCCGCTGGTACTGTTCGCCGCGCACTGGGGCGCGCAAAACCTGTGGCCGAGCGAAGCGGATCCGTGGCGCCAGTACAACCTGCCGCACCAGTTGCTGGCGACTGAAGTGGCCGATCTGCAGATTCAGGCCGAGGAATGGCTGGACGGCGATGTCGAAGAACCCGCGCCGGCCATGGCCGGGCTCACCGACGTCGACCTCAACGGGCAGCAACTGCTGGCCGCGCCGGGGCAGGCGCGCAACGTGCTGATCATCGCGCTGGAAGGCATTCCCGGTGCCTACATTCGCGCCAACCGCGAAGCCATCGGCAGTCATTATCAGGAAGACCTGATGCCCAACCTCAGCCGCTGGGCCGAGCGCGGCATGAACACCCCGGATTACGTGCTGCATACGCACCAGACCATTCGCGGTTTGTACTCCATGCTCTGCGGCGATTACGACAAGCTCAACAACGGCACGCCCAAAGGCGTGGAGATGCTCACCCTCAACGAGCGCAATCAGGCCTGCCTGCCGGCGCAACTGCGTGAGCACGGCTTCAGCACGCACTATCTGCAAGGTGCCGGCCTGCGTTTCATGGCCAAAGACAAGATCATGCCGCACATCGGTTTCGATGCGACTCATGGCCTGGAGTGGTTCAGCAACAGCAACTATCTGGAGTTCCCGTGGGGCAAGGATGACAAGGCGTTCTTCGAGGGCGCGCTCGATTACGTCGGCCAACTGAAAAAGCAGAAAAAGCCTTGGATGCTGACATTGCTGACCGTCGGCACCCATCAGCCCTACTCCGCGCCCGAGGAATATCTGGAGCGCTACGAAACGCCGAAACAGGCCGCTGTCGGTTATCTCGACGATGCGCTGCAACAGTTCCTCAGCGGCCTCGAGCGTCAGGGCGTTCTGAGAGACACGCTGGTGGTGATCACCTCGGACGAATCCCACGGCATCGACGGCGTGCGACTGGCCTCGTCGTGGGGCTTCAATCTGACCCTGGCGCCGGAGCATGAACAGCTGCCGCGACTGAACAAAGGCGTCTACGGTCACGTCGATCTGAGCACCTCGATCCTCGACTACTTCGACCTGCCGGTGCCTTCCGCGCTAAGCGGTCGTTCACTGTTTCGCGACTACGACAGCGGCCGCGAAATCATGTCGTTCACCAACGGCAAGCTGCGTTATCACAACGGTCAGGGGATCTTCTCCGAGTGCGACATGCCGCGCCGCTGCCGTTACTACGAAAGCGCCGGTTTCATTGCCGAAAGCGCGACGTACAAAGGCAACTACAGCGGTCACCCGGCCCGGCAGATCGCCGCTCGTGCCAATGCCCTCGACCTGTCACTGCTGCGCACGCCGCTCAATCATCGTTATCAATTCGGCAGCACCAACGTCATCCCGCTGCAAGCGCAGATCAAGGATGACTGGGCCGACAACCTGATCGGCGCGCAGTACCTGGAAATGCCCAAAGGCTCGCACACCCGCGTGCGTCTGACCGTACGCTCAGTCGATCCGCAACAGGCAGCGTACATTCAGCTCAAGGCCAAGGAGTTTGAACAGGACGTGCAGATCGGTCTGCCGCAGGAGATGGTCGCAACCGCCGAGCAACCACTGGAAATGAACTTCAGCTTCGACAACCCGCAAGAGCGCAAAGCGTTTTCTTTCCATTTGCTGGGGTATGGATTGGGCGCAGTTGAAGTGACGGACTTCAGTGTGATCACTCAATTGCCGGGGCAAGAGGACATTCTTGACGACGTGCCGGAGGATGACACCGCTCAATCCACCTGATCACGCCCGTGTAGGAGCTGCCGCAGGCTGCGATCTATTGCTTTTAAAATAGAGATCAAAAGATCGCAGCCTTCAGTGATTATCAGAACGTCGTGCGCAAGCCGACCTGAATGCTGCGCCCTTCTGCCGGCGCAATGTCGCGCAGGATCGAACTGGCATAACGCACGGTTTGATTGGTCAGGTTCTCGGCATTGACGAAGGCCAGCCATTGGCTCTGACCGACATCGAAGTGATACCCGACATTGGCGCCCAGTGTGGTGTAGCCGTCAGTGCTGCTTTCATTGTCCGGCACGCGATGTTGTGAACTGGCGTGTTCGACATCGATGCGCGCCTGCCACTTGTCCAGTTCCCACAGCAGCCCGGTGTTCAACCGCAGCGGCGCGATGCGTGGCAAGTCTTCGCCAGTGTCGAGGTTCTTCGCGCGGGTGTAATCGCCGGACAACTCCAACGCAAACTTGCCGTAGGCGCTTTCGCCGAGTTTCCAGTGGTCCTGGGCTTCAATGCCGCTGAAGCGCGCCCGCACGCCGGAGTAGGTGTATTCAGGGATGCCGTCGGCATCCTCTTCGCCCTCGTCATTCAGCGTTCGGCCCGTGCCGAGCAAGCCAATGTAATTGGAGAAGTGGCTGTAGAACACACCGACACTGCCCTTGTGCGTACCATTGTCGAAACGTAGCGCCAGGTCACTGGACACGGCTTTTTCCTTCGACAGCCCGGCATCGCCAACTTCATAAGTGCCGGTCGCGACGTGAGCTCCGTTGGCGTACAGCTCATAAAATGTCGGCGCACGTTCGGTGTAGCCCAGCGTCGCGGCCACCGACCAGATCGGCGTCAGCGTGTACACCGCACCGGACGACAGACTGCCAGCGGTGAAACTGCTGGATCGATCGGCGTTGGCGAAGCGCTCGTTACCCTTGGCGTCCGGGTCGACCGTGGTGTGCTCAAGGCGTCCGCCGAGGGTGAACAGCAGTCGGGCGGTGGCTTGCCACTCTTCCAGAATGAACAGCGCAGCGGCATCGGTATCGGTCTGCGGCACGAATGCTTCTTCGCCGAGTGCCGAGAACTCGTTGCGGCTGACCTGCGCACCGATTACACCGTTGAACGGCCCCAACGGCTGGTGCCGAGCCTCGCCCCGCGCCTCGTAACCTTTGTTCTTGAACGTCGTGCCGACCTCGCCACCTTCGATTTCGCGGTGTTCGTAATCGGTGTAGCCCGCATCCAGCTTGATCGAACTGAATGGCCCATCGAGATTGCGGATCTCCGAGGCGAAGGCGTAGTGCTCCTGTTGCATGCGGATGCGCACGTCTTGTTCAGCGGGCGAACCGTAGTTGGAGTCGTAGTTGCTGTAGGACAGGCCAGCGTATCCGTCATCCCAGGTATACGACCCGCCGACCGCGCCGCCGTCCTGGCGACCATCGCTGTTGGCCAGTCGATGCTTTTTCGAGTCACCGTCGTCGTTTGCGCGTTCGCCAGCGGTTTTC
This sequence comes from Pseudomonas sp. P108, assembly GCF_032613195.1. Taxonomy (NCBI): domain Bacteria; kingdom Pseudomonadati; phylum Pseudomonadota; class Gammaproteobacteria; order Pseudomonadales; family Pseudomonadaceae; genus Pseudomonas; species Pseudomonas sp. P108. Next base: position 3,976,704 of record NZ_CP126691.1, read on the forward strand.
GCGTAACCAGGGATTTTCAGATCATTGAACTCGCGGGCGCTGGCGTCCAGGTGCAGGGCGAATTGTCCGTTACCGGCCTCGAGTTTGCCGGCGCTGCTACGCGTGGTGTCGGCACCGCCGTAGCGCAACTCACCGGCGCCATGGATGCCGTCGATAGCCTCGGTCGGAATGCGGTTATCGAAGGTGTTGACCACCCCGCCAATGGCACTGCCGCCGTACAGCAGCGCTGCCGGACCACGGACGATTTCCACGCGCTCGACGTTGACCGGGTCCAGCGGCACGGCATGGTCATAAGACAGCGACGAGGCGTCCAGCGCGCCGACGCCATTGCGCAAGATACGGATGCGATCACCGTCCTGACCGCGAATGATCGGCCGGCTCGCCCCAGGCCCGAAGTACGACGAGGACACGCCGGGTTGCTTGTTCAGGGTTTCACCGAGGCTGCCCTTCTGTTGGAAGGTGAGGTCGTCGCCGCTGAGAACGGTCGAGGGCGAAGCGAGTGCCTGGCTGCCGAGCGGATTGCCGGTGATGACTTGCGGTTGCAGTTCGAGGGTTTCAGCGGCGAACACCGGGGATGCAAAAAGCAGCGCGGCGGCCAACGGATTGAGGCGTCGTTGCAAGGGTTTAGAACGGGCAGGCATTGCAGAATTTCCATGCGCTGAAAAGTGAGAATCGCTGCCAGCGTTTTGCTTTAACGCTGGTAGAAACAGAATGAAACGAATTTTATGTTATACAATAACATTTCTTCCTGTCATCCCGATTTTCACTTTTTGTTTTTTTGCAGAGGCTCAAAAACGCCTGTTTCAAGCAGGCAGCCGCTATCGGCTGATCCGTGAAGTGCTCCGAAAAACGCTGAAAGACTTTGCCTATCAGCCTCCAATAGTCGGCCTATTAGCTGACTCTCCAAGTCGGGTCTAGCCTTACTAGTCCGAAGTCGGCACGAGCCGGCCGTAGCAGACCTGATAAGGACCCGAACATGGCAAACGAATCGAAATGCCCGTTCAACCACGCCGCCGGTGGTGGTACGACGAACCGTGACTGGTGGCCGAATCAACTCAACCTGAAAATCCTGAGTCAGCACTCCCCCAAGTCCGATCCGTTGGGCAAGGACTTCGACTACGCCAAAGCCTTCAAGAGCCTCGACTTTCAAGCCCTGAAACAAGACCTCAACGCGCTGATGACCGACTCCCAGGACTGGTGGCCGGCCGACTTTGGCCACTACGGCCCCCTCTTCATCCGCATGGCCTGGCACAGCGCCGGCACCTATCGCACCGCCGATGGCCGTGGTGGCGCCGGCTCCGGTCAGCAACGTTTTGCGCCGCTGAACAGCTGGCCGGACAACGTCAGTCTCGACAAGGCCCGCCGCCTGCTGTGGCCGATCAAACAGAAATACGGACGCAACATTTCCTGGGCCGACCTGATCGTTCTGACCGGTAACGTCGCGCTGGAATCCATGGGCTTCAAGACCTTCGGTTTCTCCGGTGGCCGCCCCGATGTGTGGGAGCCGGACGAAGACGTCTACTGGGGTTCGGAACACGAATGGCTGGGCGGCGACAGCCGTTACGGCAAAGACAAGTCCGCCATGCAGGAGCCCGGTGACGGCACGCTGGTCGCCGAGCCCGACTTGCACGGCAAAGAAGAAAGCCGCACCGATCAGGGCGAACGCAATCTGGAAAACCCGCTCGCAGCGGTGCAAATGGGCCTGATCTACGTCAACCCTGAAGGCCCGGAAGGTAATCCTGACCCGGTCGCTTCAGCCCACGATATCCGCGAAACCTTTGGCCGCATGGCCATGAACGATGAAGAAACCGTGGCGTTGATCGCCGGCGGTCACGCCTTCGGTAAAACCCACGGCGCCGGCCCTGCCGATAACGTCGGGCCGGAACCGGAAGCGGCCGGCCTCGAAGAACAGGGCCTCGGCTGGCGCAACGCGTTCGGCACCGGCAAGGGTGGCGACACCATCACCAGCGGTCTGGAGGTGACCTGGACGACCACACCGACGAAGTGGAGCAACAACTACCTGGAAAACCTGTTCGGTTTCGAGTGGGAGCTGAGCAAAAGTCCTGCGGGTGCGCATCAGTGGATTCCGAAGAACGGCGCTGGTGCCGGAACCGTTCCCCATGCCCATGATCCGAGCAAAAAGCTTTCGCCGACCATGCTCACCTCCGACCTGGCGCTGCGTTTCGACCCGGCTTACGAGCAGATCTCGCGGCGCTTCCTCGCCAACCCGGATCAACTGGCCGACGCCTTCGCCCGCGCCTGGTACAAACTGATCCACCGCGACATGGGCCCGTTGTCGCGCTACCTCGGCCCGGAACTGCCGAACGAAGAGCTGCTGTGGCAGGACCCGATTCCTGATGTGACACACGCGTTGATCGACGACAGCGACGCGGCTGCGCTGAAAAGCAAAGTGCTTGCCTCGGGTTTGTCGGTGTCGCAACTGGTCTCCACCGCCTGGGCGGCACTCTCGACGTTCCGCGGTTCAGACAAACGCGGCGGCGCCAACGGCGGTCGCCTGCGTCTGGCGCCGCAGAAGTTCTGGCAGGCCAACCAGCCCGAGCAACTGGCCAAAGTGCTGCAAACCCTCGAGGGCATTCAGGGCGAGTTCAATGGCGGCGGCGCTGGCAAAAAAGTCTCGTTGGCAGACCTGATCGTGTTGGCGGGCAATGCCGGGATTGAGCAAGCAGCGAAAAACGCCGGGCACTCCGTCTCCGTGCCGTTCAATCCGGGGCGTACGGACGCCTCGCAAGAGCAAACGGATGTTGACTCGTTTGGCTTCCTTGAACCGATTGCCGATGGTTTCCGCAACTACAGCAAAGGCAAATACACCGTTTCGGCCGAAGCACTGCTGATCGACAAGGCACAACTGCTGACTCTCACGGCGCCGGAAATGACTGTGCTGCTGGGTGGTTTGCGGGTGTTGAACACCAACGTCGGGCAGACCCGGCATGGCGTGTTCACTTCGCAGACCGAGGCGCTGACCAATGACTTCTTCACCAACCTGCTGGACATGGGGGTGGAGTGGAAACCAACTTCGAGGGATGCGGATGAGTTCGAAGGACGCGACCGTAAAACCGGCAGCGTGAAGTGGACAGCGACGCGGGTTGATCTGGTGTTTGGTTCCAATGCGCAGCTGCGGGCGTTGGCTGAGGTGTATGCCAGTTCGGATGCGAAGGAGCAGTTCGTTAAGGACTTTGTTGCGGCGTGGACGAAGGTCACCAACCTCGACCGTTTCGACCTGAAGTAACTTTTAGTCAATAAAAACGCCGCATTGGTTAATGCGGCGTTTTTTTGTGCGTACGGCTTGGGGAGTTGTGTTGATGCATAAATCTAACCCCCTCACCCCAGCCCTCCCGAAACGTCGGACCGCCCCCAAGGGGGCGAGGGGAAAGGGAGCCGATCTTCGTGCTTTTCAAGTCCTGAGTTCGACTCCGGACTTTCAGGTCGGCGTATAGCGCAAAGACACCTCAGTCAGTCCCCTCTCCCACCATGAGAGGGTTAGGGTGAGGGGCTTTTCAGATCCTGAGTTCGACTCGGACTTTCAGGTCTGCGTATAGCGCAAAGACACCTCGGTCAGTCCCCTCTCCCACTGGGAGAGGGTTAGGGTGAGGGCCAGTCCACAGCTGGAACACCGACTCCAATCCACCATCAAGCCAGACTCTTGCTCACCACCTCATACACATCACTCGACAACTGCCCCGACGCCCGAATCCGCTCCAGCTCGCCTTTCATCAACGCCTGACGCGCATCGTCATATTTGCGCCAGCGAGTCAGCGGCGCCAATTGGCGAGAAGCGATCTGCGGGTTGAAGCCGTTCAGCTCGATCACCAGGTCCGCGAGGAAGCGATAGCCGGAGCCATCCGCCGCGTGGAAGTTGATCAGGTTCTGCCCGGCAAACGCGCCGACCAGCGCACGCACCTTGTTCGGGTTCTTGATGTTGAACGCCGGGTGCTGCATCAACGCTTTCACGCGCTCCAGACCGCCTGGCAAAGTGCTGCCGGCCTGCACGCTGAACCACTGATCCATGACCAGAGGATTGTCCTTGAAGTGCTCGGCGAAACTGGCCAGCGCCAACGCTTTCTGCTCTTCAAATGGCGAGTTCACCAACACCGCCAGCGCCGTCAGGCGCTCGGTCATGTTGTCGGCGCTTTCGAATTGCTCCAGCGCCGCCGCCAGTACTTCCGGCTTGCCGCTGAGCATCAGGTACGACAGCGCAATGTTCTGCAGCGCGCGACGGGCGAAATGCTCGGCTTCGGCGACGTACGGCGTTTGCTTCGACAGATCACGGTTGGCCTGATAACGCAGCCACAGTGCCTCGAACAACCCTTCGGCCAATTGCTTGCGCGCGAACTCACGGGCGATATGGATCGCATCCACATCAGCCACTTCGCTGATTTCAGTGAGGTACGCCTCACCCGGCAGCGAGAGCATTTCCGCGACCATCGCCTGATCCAGCGATTCGTCCGACAGCACCGTACGCAGTGCCGAGACCAGACGCGGATCAAGCTTCAGGCTTTCGCCCTTCTGCTGCTGGCCAATCAGTTCTTGCAGCACCTGCACTGACAGTTGCTGACCGGCATCCCAGCGGTTGAAACCGTCGCTGTCGTGCTGCATCAGGAACATCAATTGATCGCGGTTGTACGGGAAGCTCAGTTTCACCGGCGCCGAGAAACCACGCAGCAGCGAAGGCAGCGGCTGTTCAGCGATGTCAACGAAAGTGAAGGTCTGCTCGGCTTCAGTCACCGAGATCACGCGAGTAGTGCCTTGCGCCGACGCTTCACCGCTCAGACGCAGGGCAATTTCGTTGCCCTTGCTGTCGAGCAGGCCGAGCTCGACCGGAATCACGAACGGCAGTTTTTCAACTTTGTCCGGGGTTTCCGGGCAGCTCTGGCGGAAGGTCAGGCTGTAGGTTTTCGCAGCGGCGTCGTACGACTCGCTCACCGCCAGACGCGGTGTGCCGGCCTGGCTGTACCAGCGCTTGAACTGGCTCAGGTCGACGCCGTTGGCATCTTCCATGGCCTTGATGAAGTCGTCGCACGTCACCGCTTGGCCGTCATGGCGCTCGAAGTACAGATCGCTGCCCTTACGGAAGCCGTCGGCACCCAGCAAGGTATGGATCATGCCGACCACTTCCGAACCCTTCTCATAAACGGTCAGGGTGTAGAAGTTGGAAATCTCGATGAAACTGTCCGGGCGCACAGCGTGAGCCATGGGACCGGCATCTTCGGCGAACTGGTGGGTACGCAGGTACGCCACGTCCTGAATGCGCTTGACCGTGGCCGAGTTCATGTCGGCGGAGAAGCCGGAATCACGGAACACCGTGAAGCCTTCTTTCAGCGACAGCTGGAACCAGTCGCGGCAGGTCACGCGGTTGCCCGACCAGTTGTGGAAATATTCGTGGGCGACGATTGCTTCAACGCGCTGGTGTGCAGCGTCGGTGGCGGTTTCGGCGCGAGCGAGCACGGCGCTGGAGTTGAAGATGTTGAGACCCTTGTTCTCCATCGCGCCCATGTTGAAGTCGTTGACGGCGACGATCATGAAGATGTCCAGATCGTACTCGCGACCGTAAACCTCTTCGTCCCAGCGCATCGATTTCTTCAGGCTGGTCATCGCATGCTGGCACTTGTCGATGTTTTCCGGTTCGACGTAGATGCGCAATGCGACGTTGCGGTCGGTCATGGTGGTGAAGCTGTCTTCAACGCACCACAAATCACCGGCCACCAGCGCGAACAGGTACGCCGGTTTCATGAACGGGTCTTCCCAGGTTGCCCAGTGCCGGCCGTCTTCGCCCGGGCCCGAGGCGACCGGGTTGCCGTTGGAGAGCAGCACCGGATAGCTGTGCTGTTCGGCGACCACGGTGGTGGTGAACTTGCTCATCACGTCCGGGCGGTCGAGGTAATAGGTGATCTTGCGGAAACCTTCGGCCTCGCACTGGGTGCAGAACATCGTGCCGGACTTGTACAGGCCTTCCAGTGCGGTGTTGGTTTCCGGGTGGATCTTGACGCTGGTGTCGACCGTGAACGTCTCCGTGGTCGGCTGCAGGGTCAGATGATTCTCGGACAATTGATAGTCAGCAGCGCCAAGTTCTTTATCGGCCAGGGTCACCGAGAGCAACTCCAGCTGCTGACCATCGAGCACCAGCGGCGGCAGGCCCGGGCCACGTGCCGGGTTGCGGCGCATGACCAACTGCGCGTGCACCAGGCTGTGATCCTCGAACAACTCGAAGGTCAGGTGAGTTTCATCGATCAGGTACTCGGGCGCCTGATAGTCCTTCAGGTAAATCATCTTCGGTTGTTCGGTGCGCATGCTGGAGTCCTTATTTATGCACGGCGAGCTGATAAGCCGTGTACTTGCGAATATTGATCACGCCGGTATCGAAGATCAGGTACTGGCCCTTGATCCCCAACAACGTGCCTTCGGCAATCGGGTTCTTGTCCAGGTTGAAGCTGACGATTTTGGCCGGGTATTGCTCGACCGGATAGCGGATTTCCAGCGGTTCGACATCGGCAATGGTCTGAATCGCCTGCAGGCCGAATCGCTCCTGCAAACCTTGCAGGCCTTCGGCGCAGCTTTCGAATAACTGGTCACGTACCTGCGCCAGATCGACCGCCGCCGCATCGCCCTTGAGCAACGCGCGCCAGTTGGTCTTGTCAGCCACCTGACTGCGGAACAGGTCTTCAACGAAGCCCGATTGCTGCCGTGTCGAGACGCGCATGATCGGCAATGCCTGACACGCACCCTGATCGATCCAGCGAGTCGGCAGTTGCGTAGCACGAGTGATGCCAACCTTGATGCCCGACGAATTGGACAGGTAAACCACGTGATCGGTCATGCAGAACTGCTCGCCCCACGCTGGATCGCGACAGGTGCCGGCGTCATAGTGGCAGCGCTCCGGGCTCATGATGCACAGGTCGCACTGCGCCAGTTTGGTCATGCACGGGTAGCAGTAACCCTGACTGAAACTGGTTTTGGTCTTGCGCCCGCAATGGGTGCAGTGGATCGCCCCCAGGTATTCCAGACGCACCGTGGTGCCGATCAACGGGTTGACCGGCACCTCGACGTCATCCAGACGAAACGCGTATTGCACGTTCGGCCCGTCCAGGCGCGCCGACATTTTGCTGATTGCACCGCGGCCAATCTCGATCAATGGATGGCATCCGACTTGAACAGGATGTTCGGCACTTCGATCGACTTCGACGCACATTCCTGCGGGCCCATGTAACCGGTGCGCTGGTCTTCCGGCAGGTTCTGGATTTCCCAGGCAATCATCGCCTGCAGCGACAGTTCGCGCTGTTCGGCGGTGAGCTTGCCACCGTCGGACCATTTGCCGATTTCCACGGCCAGTTTCAGACTCTCGTAGATGTCCGGGGTAATGTTGTTGATCATGTCGTTAAAAGAGGACATCAGGGTCTCCGTGCTCTTTATCTACTGAAATTTTAGGCGGCCAGTTTACGGCGGTTATACAAACCGCCCAACAAACCGGTGAAGCATCCGATGAGTAACCCGCTGACATGCGCGGCGTTGGCGATTTCGCCGAAGCCGATCACCGAGATCAGCCCGGACATGCACACCAACAACCAGATCAGCATCATTGCCAGTACACCACGCGGCAGACGATAGGCCGGGTTCGGCGCCAGCAGCTGGAAGATCCAGCAATGCCCGAGCAAGCCGTAAAGTACGCCGGACAGACCACCGAACAAGGTCGCGCCGCTCCAGACAAACTGCGCGTAGTTGGAAACGAGGCTGAACAGCAGCGTCAGGCCGATCAGGTTGATGCTGCCCTGGCGCGACTCGATGCGCCGCCCCAGCTCCCAGTACCACATGCCGTTCATGGCCAGGTGGAGGATGCCAAAGTGGATCAGCATCGGCGTGACCAGACGCCACCACTGCCCTGCCGCCAGACTGTCGGCCAATGGTGTGAAATGGATGTACTCGCCGACTACCTGAAAATCGAGGAAAGTCAGCCAGCGCAGGGTTTGCAGGTTCTCACCGAGGTACGTCAATCCGCCAACGATCAGGCACAACAACAGGATGAACCCGGTGGCCTTGGCGTATTTCAGTTGCTCGGCGAAGCTCGGCCGCTTGAAGGTCGGCGCGACGGGAATGTCCATTTGCTGATCGGGATCACCCGCCGGGAAGCGTTCGTACAAGGAGCGCACGTCTTCGCTGATTTCCGCCGGTGCCCACAGCACTTGTTCGCCGGCCTCTTCGCTGACCCGATGCGGGACCTGCATGCGTTGCAGCAGCTTGACGAAACCACTCAAGTCCACCGCCAACGGCAGACGCAATACCGCTACCGCACTCATTGCAGCACCTCCGGCCGCTCGACATCGACCCAGACAAATTTATGCGGATCCAGACGTGTTTCCTGATCCAGACGATAGGCGACCAGTTTGCCGTAGAGCACCGCGCTGTAATCCAGACACGCGAGATTCGGGCGGATCGGCGCCGGTTTGCCGCTACGCCAGTAGTGGCCGACGAACAGCAACGGCTCGTCGACGCCGTAGCGCAGCAGGTTGTTTTTTTCGCTGGAGGTCAGCGGCTTCTGCGCCACCGGGTCTGGCAGTGCATCCGGCTGGAAAACGATATCGCCGTAGGTTTTCGGATCGTCTTCCCAGAACTTGGTGCGGAAGAACGAGCGAACCAGACCGTCGCCGCTGGTCATGGTCAGACCATCCGGCAGGCGCATGTCGGTGCCGCGCAACAAGCGGTCGAATACGGTACAGGCGAAACTGTCCGGAACCGCGGAGGCCTGCAGGAAGTGTTCATCGATGCAGCCATTGGGGAACAGCGCGCGCAGCGGTTCGATCAGGCCAGCATCCCAACAGGCGTGGACGACGCGGAAACGCCCGGCGTCGACAAACAACGGCAGCTCATAGAACCAGCGCTGGAAATCGTGCCAGTCGCCGGGATGGTCTTCGAACTGGGTCAGGGTTTCATACAGCAGGCGCGCATGGCGCGGCGTGTGTTCGCGGACGAACTGCTTGCCGCTGCCCGGTAGCGCGGGCGTGCTCCAGCCCAGTGCGTTGAATTCGTGGTTGCCCATGATGCACAAGGCCTGACCGGCCTCGACCATGTCGTGGACGATGTGCAGCGCCTCGCGAATGCGCGGGCCTCGGTCGATGATGTCGCCGACGAACACGGCCATGCGCGATGGATGCCGCCAGACCCCGCCCTGCTTGTGATAACCGAGACGGTCCAGCAAGTGTTCGAGGGTCAGGGCGCATCCGTGCACGTCACCAATCAGGTCATAACTGCGCGCGGGATCGAGCATCAGTCGCCTCCACCGCCCAGCTTGCTGCCCCAGCCGAGCTTGGTGCGGCAGACTTCGTAGTAGTTGTGATCGAGTGGGTGAATCAGGCGCAGCTTCTGCGCTTTTTTGCTGACGGTGATGGTGTCGCCCGGCGCGCAGGTGAAATGGTTCTGCCCGTCGCAGGAGACTTGCGGGTAAATCTGCATGTTTTTCGACACGACGATTTTCAGCTCACTGTTGCCATCGACCACAATTGGTCTACTGGACAACATATGGGGGTACATCGGCACGATCACAATGGCATCGAGCTTGGGGTGCATGATCGGCCCGCCGGCAGACAGCGCGTACGCGGTGGAACCGGTCGGCGTGGCGACGATCAGGCCGTCGGCCTTCTGGCTGCAGACGAACTGGCCGTCGATGTACAGCTCGAACTCGATCATCCGCGTCGACTTGCCCGGGTGCAGCACCACGTCGTTGAGCGCATCGCCCTGGCCGATGGCCTCGGCATGCCGGCGCACTTCGGCTTGCAGCAGGAAGCGGTTTTCCACCAGATAGTGGCCGTCGAGCACCTTGGCGACTTCGACTTCCAGCTCGTCCGGGCGAATATCGGTGAGGAAACCGAGGCTGCCGCGGTTGATACCGAGCACCGGAATATTGTGTTTGGCCAGCGCTCGCGCGGCGCCGAGCAGGCTGCCGTCACCGCCGACGACAATGACCATGTCGCAGACTTCACCGAGCATCTTGCGCGACGAGGTTTGCAGGCCGTGGCCCGGCAGCACTTCAGCGATGGTGTCTTCGAGGATCACATGCAGGTGACGATCGAGCAGAAACCGTTTCAGTCGGCGGACGGTATCCAGCACCTGGGAACTGCCCAGGCGACCGATGATGCCGATATTACGAAATTGCTCCATGGGACCTCTGCGGACAATCGAAAACGCGAAAAACCCGATTATGGGCGAAAGCGCCGGTTAGACAAAATCCTTTCAGCCTCAAGGGTGCGCTCGTGTTTACGGCTATGCTCGCAAGATGATCCTATTTCCTGACTTGCTGCAGTTGCCCCACCAATTACGCCATCCGGAAGTGCGCGATCTGGCGTGGGTGATCCTCGCCCCGCCGATGCTCGCCACCACACCGTGGCCGCAGCGTCATCCGCTGGCGGGCAGCGACTGGGTGCACGATCCAGAGCGACTGGAACACTGGTTGCGCCAGCTCGACCGCGACAGTTATGGCTTGCTGCATTGGTTGTCGCAGGCACGCACGCGGCGCCTGGGCCTGTATTACGAGCGGCTGTGGCAGTTTGCCGTGGAGCATGCACCGGGCATCGAGCTGATCGCCGCCAACCTGCCGATCCGCCGCGAGGGCCACACCCTCGGCGAACTGGACATGCTGCTGCGTGACCGCGATGGCGTGCATCACCTGGAGCTGGCGATCAAGCTTTATCTCGGCCCGCAGAATGGCGACGGTCGTGATGCGGCGCAGTGGCTGGGGCCGGGCTGTCATGATCGGCTCGATCGTAAACTGGCGCATCTGGCCGAACATCAGTTGCCAATCTCGGCGCGTCCGGAAAGTCGCGAAGTGCTGGCGGCGCTGGATATCGAGGTGTTCAGTGCGCAACTGTGGCTGGGCGGTTATTTGTTGTATCCGTGGCCTGGACAGGCTGAATCACCGAACGGTGCGCATCCGCAGCATTTGCGCGGCAGTTGGTTGCATCAGAAGGATTGGCCGGCGTTTGTCGCGCAACGCCCGGCCGGACGCTGGCAACCCCTGCCCCGCCACGCCTGGCTGGCGCCGGCGCATTATCCGGCGGATCAGACCTGGACTTTGGAGCATTTACGTATCTGGCTGAATGATCTTGAACCGCTGGCCCCGGCGCAGTTGATGGTGCGCCTGACCGAGAATGCGCGGGGGGAATGGGAAGAAGCGGAGCGGTTGTTTCTGGTCTCGGATCTTTGGCCAAATGTCCCCGGCCAGGCCTGAAGTTTTTAGTGCCTGACCCGGCCTCTTCGCGAGCAGGCTCGCTCCCACATTTGGACTGCATTTCAAATGTAAAGAGAGGCGATACATCCCCCTGTGGGAGCGAGCCTGCTCGCGAATGGGCCACCTCGGTCTAGAGCGAAAGCCGCACAGCCAAAGCCGCCAACGTCACCAACAACACCGGCACCGTCAACACAATCCCGACCCGGAAGTAATAGCCCCAGCCAATGTGAATGCCCTTGCGCTCCAGCACATGCAGCCACAACAACGTGGCCAGACTGCCAATCGGGGTAATCTTCGGCCCCAGGTCACTGCCAATCACGTTGGCATAGATCATCGCCTCCTTGACCACTCCGCTGGCCTGACTGGCATCGATCGACAACAAGCCAATCAACACCGTCGGCAAGTTATTCATGATCGACGACAGCAACGCCGTCAGCACCCCGGTGCCCATTGCCGCACCCCAGACGCCATGACCGGCGAAGACATCCAGCCAACCGGCCAGATACCCGGTCAGTCCGGCATTGCGCAGGCCGTAGACCACCAGGTACATGCCCAGCGAGAAAATCACGATCTGCCACGGCGCTTCTTTCATCACCTTGCGCGTGGAAATCTTGTGGCCGCGAGCGGCGATGCCCAACAGCAACGCGGCACACACCGCGGATATCGCACTGATCGGGATGCCCAGCGGCTCCAGCGCAAAGCAACCGATCAGCAAGATCACCAACACCGCCCAACCGGCATAAAACGTGGCTTTGTCGTGGATCGCGGTCTCTGGATGCTCGAGTTGCTCAGGGTCATACGTCGATGGAATGTCGCGGCGGAAAAACCACAGCAACATGCCCAGCGTCGCCGCGACGCTGACGAAGTTGACCGGCACCATCACTGCTGCATAGCGGTTGAAACCGATGTGAAAGAAGTCCGCCGAAACGATGTTGACCAGGTTCGACACCACCAGCGGCAGGCTTGCGGTGTCCGCGATAAACCCCGCGCCCATCACGAAGGCCAAGGTTGCCGCCGGGGAAAAGCGCAGCGCCAGCAACATCGAAATCACGATCGGCGTGAGAATCAGTGCCGCGCCGTCGTTGGCAAACAGCGCCGACACCAGCGCGCCGAGCAGCACCATGAAGGCAAACAGCTTGCGCCCGCTGCCCCGCCCCCAGCGCGCCACGTGCAATGCGGCCCAGTTGAAGAACCCCGCCTCGTCGAGCAGCAGGCTGATGATGATCAGTGCGACGAAAGTGCCAGTGGCATTCCAGATGATCTGCCACACCAGCGGGATATCGCCGAGATGGACGACACCGAAAATCAGCGCCAGTACTGCGCCCAGCGTCGCACTCCAGCCGACGCCGAGGCCTTTGGGTTGCCAGATGACAAGGGTGATGGTCAGCAGGAAAATCAGTGACGCAGCGAGCATCCGCAACAGCCTTCAAAGAGTGAGGTAAAAAGGCCACGACGAGTGCCGAGCCAGAAAGATAACCTGTGGGAGCGAGCCTGCTCGCGAAAGCGCACTGTCAGTCGCCATTGATGCAACGACTGACGACGCCTTCGCGAGCAGGCTCGCTCCCACAGGGAATTTCGGTGAGCTTACTTCTTGTGTTGCTCTACGAATTGTCCGTACGCATTGATAAAACTCTGCAGAAAAGGTTTCACCGTTTCACTCAACTTGCCCGCCTCATCAAACGCCGAACCCGCGCCGCCCAGATACGCTTCCGGCTGCTGCATGCACGGCACATTGAGAAACACGAACGACTGGCGCAGATGCTGATTCGCGCCGAAACCACCGATTGCACCGGGCGATACACTGATCACCGCCCCCGGTTTGCCACTCCAGACAGCCTTGCCATAAGGCCGCGAACCAACGTCAATGGCATTTTTCAACGGCGCCGGCACCGAACGGTTGTACTCGGGGGTGACAAACAGCACCGCGTCGGATGACGCCACTTTTTGCCTGAAAGTGCTGTAGGCTGCCGGCGGTGAATCACCGTCGATGTCTTCGTTATAAAGTGGCAGATCGCCAATTTCGACAATCTCGAGCTTGAGGTTGGCCGGGGCCAGCTCTGCCAGTGCCAGGGCGACCTTGCGGTTGATCGATGCTTTACGCAGGCTACCGACCACTACAGCGACGTTGTAGACATTGCTCATGGAAGAACTCTCGATGGTCCGTGGGAGGAGCCCGTAGTTATAGATGATCCGGTGACGATTCCACCAGCACCCGAGGTAAATTCCCGCGTGTTGATTATTTTTTTCCTGTAGGAAAACTTACAGGCCTTGATGGCGGTCTACCAAGCCGCAAATCAAGCGTTTTATCTCCAGAGGTTCTAAGCAGATGGCAGCAGTACTGGTCGGTCAGTTCCATGCAAGAGATGCGGAAGGCCGCGTTTATTCCGTGCATGAGTTCCAGGAATCCAACCCGTCGGCAGACGGTTCCACTGGCTCGGAGCCGATTTACAAGTTGGCCATTGGCGATCGCGTCAACAAGGTCAACGAGAACGAGTTTCTCCTGGTTCAGTCAGGCATCACCCTGATCCGCGAGCCCGAGCCAACCGTCGCTTCATAACTGGCCGTTATGAGCAGAAGTCATATGCGCAGACTTGGGGTAGGATTCAGCCACTGACCCCACCTGCTGAACATGGACTTCACGCATGCGTTTACGTCATATCGAAGTGATTCAGGCGCTCTTGCAGACCGGTCACCTGGGCACCGCGGCCGAATGGCTGCAGTTGCCGGTGACCGAGGTCGAAGAGCGTTTGCGCGAAGCCGAGAGTCAGTTGGGGTTCATGCTGTTTTCCAGCGTGCGCGGACGCCTGCAATCGACGCCCGAAGCACGGGCGTTGCAGGTCGAAATCGCCCACGTTTATGAAGCGCTGGAGCCAGTGCAGCGCCTGGCCAGCAGCCTCAAGCAATACCTCGCCCCGCCCTTGCGCATCATCGGCACCCCGCCGCTGGCGCAACAATTACTCCCACACAGTCTCGCCGCCCTGCGCCGACGTCTGCCCGATGCACCGTGCAGCCTGCTCAGCGCACCGACCCGCGACATCGTCCGCAGCCTGTTATTGCGCGAAATTGATCTGGGCTTGAGCCTGCACGATCCCGAACATCCCGACATTGATTGCCGGCCACTGGCCCAGGGCAAGCTGCAACTGCTCGCGCCCCACGGCTGGCTGCAACCGAAACAGAAATACATTTCCCTGCAGGATCTGGCGGGTCAGGCCATGGTCGGTCTTGAAGGCCAGGACCCGCTGAGCCCGGCGCTGGAAAACAAGCTCCAGGCCCTGCGTCCGGCGCCGAGCATCCAGACCCGCGTACAAACCCATCAGATGATGCGCAGCATGGTCGAGGCCGGCGAAGGCCTGGCCATCGTCGACCCGTTCACCGCACTGGGCGCGCGCGCCGCCGGACTCGACGTGTGCCCGCTGTCGCCGGCCGTGCCGATCAGCCTCTATGCCCTGACCTTCAAGCACTCCGCGCCGTCATCAGCGATTCAGACGTTACTGACGATCATCACGGAACAAGCCGAGGCGATGCTGTCGAGCTGAGCGGGTTTTCCAGCGGATTATCGAACAATCGATACCAGAACAGCGCCACTTCGGCGGTGTTCGGGTCGATGCCGCGATAGCGCAATTGGTCGACTCCGCCAATCACATAACCGCAGCGTTCATACAATCGACAGGCCCCGAGGTTGTTGTTCTGGGTTTCGAGCATGATCCCCGGCAGCTTTTTCTTGCGGCTCCAGAACTGGGCGACATCGAGCAGTGCCTTGGCCACACCATGCCGACGCGCCGGCGCGTGCACCGCCAACTCGTCGATATGCGCAAACCCATTCCAGTTGGTGCTGATCACCAGATGGCCGACCGGTTCATCGTCCAGATACGCCATGAAAATCGCGCTGTCGGGCGCATTGTGAAAGGCGCTGAACTCCTCCGGATCGATGCCGTAGCACTTGCGATAAGGCACGATCGGCGTGACCCGCCACTGCTCAACGGGCTGACCAATCACGGCGGCTCCATAAGCCGCAACTTCGAAACTGAAGTCGCTGCCCCAGATATACGGCGCAAAGCCTTCATCGGCGACACGCACCGACAGCCCTGGGTATTTCGGATTCATGACCGGTTGCATACTGGGAAAAGTCCTCATTCCTTGACGCAATCGACGGTGTACTGCCGTCCATTGCCTTCATCTTCATGTTGAAGTCCATGCACATCAGCGACAAAACCGGGGAAGCTGCTATCGAACGTGCGGGCAAATTTCAGGTAATCGATGATCGAGCGGGTCGATTCGGTAAAGCGTTCGCCGGGCATGATCAGCGGAATCCCCGGCGGATACGGTACGAGCATGACCGCTGCAATCCGGCCTTCCAGCTCATCGATCGGCACCGCTTCGACTTCGCCACGCACCAGATGATCATAGGCGTGAGCCGGCTTCATGGCGATTTCCGGGAGCACGGTGTACATGCGTTTAAGGTGTTTGGCCGTGGCATTGCTGCGATAGCAGGCGTGCAACTGATCACACAAATCGCGCAGGCCCATGCCGCGATAACGCGCGGTGTCTTGCTGGGCCACGCACGGCAGGCAGGTATCGAGGCGTACGTTGGCATCGTAACTGCGTTTGAACTCCAGCAGCTCGGTGAGCAATGTGCTCCATTTGCCTTTGGTAATGCCCATGGAGAACAACACCAGAAATGAATACAGACCGGTTTTTTCAACAACCAGGCCACGTTCCCATAGAAACTTGCTGACCACCGCCGCCGGAATACCCTTCTCGCTCAGCGCACCGCCGGCATTCAGCCCCGGCATCACCAGCGTGACCTTGATCGGATCAAGCAAGACGTAATCGTCACTGACCTCGCCGAAACCATGCCAGTCGGCATCCGGTTGCAATAGCCAATCCTCGGTCTGTACGCGATCAATGCCTTCGACACCCGGCGGCTGCCAGATCGAAAACCACCAGTCATCGGCGGCAATGTGCTGGCGCAGATTGGCCAGCGCGCGACGGAAACTCAGCGCTTCATCAAAGGTTTCCTGCAACAGCGAACGCCCGGCCGGGCCCTCCATCATCGCCGAGGCAACATCGAGTGAGGCGATGATGCTGTACTGCGGCGAGGTCGAGATGTGCATCATGAACGCTTCGTTGAAACGGTCACGATCGAGTTGCCGCGCGCCGCCATCCTGCACATGAATCATTGAGGCCTGACTGAAGGCAGCGAGCAGTTTGTGCGTGGAATGGGTAGTGAACACCAGCGGACTGTCGTCACTGCGCGAGGTGGCCATGCCGTAACGCCCGGCGAAGAACTCGTGAAACGCCGCGTAGGCGTACCAAGCCTCATCGAAATGCAGCACTTCGACGCTATTGCCGAGGCTTTGTTTGATCAGCTCGGCGTTGTAGCAGAGGCCGTCGTAAGTCGAGTTGGTGACCACCGCGAGTTTGACTTTTGGTGCGCGGCCCTTGGTCAGCGGGCTGGCGTCGATCTTCGCTTGAATCGATTCGCGGCTGAATTCGCTCAGCGGGATCGGGCCGATAATTCCCAGTTCATTACGCTCCGGGCACAGGTACAACGGGATCGCGCCGGTCATGATGATCGCGTGCAACACCGACTTGTGGCAGTTGCGATCGACCAGCACCAGATCGTCACGGCCGACCATCGAGTGCCAGACAATCTTGTTAGCCGTTGAGGTGCCATTGATCACGAAAAAGGTGTGATCGGCGCCGAAATTGCGCGCCGCGCGCGCTTCGGCTTCGGCCAGTGGCCCGGTGTGATCGAGCAGCGAGCCAAGCTCCGGCACCGACACCGACAAATCCGAACGCAGGGTGTTTTCACCAAAGAACTGATGAAACGCCTGCCCCACCGGACTCTTGTGATAGGCCACCCCACCGCCATGACCGGGGGTGTGCCAGGAATAATTGGAATCGGCGGTGTGCTGCACCAGCGCCTTGAAAAACGGCGGCAGCAAACCATCCAGATACTTGCGCGCCGCCCGCGCGACTTGCCGGGCCAGGAACGGCACGGTGTCTTCGAACAGATAGAGAATGCCGCGCAGTTGATTGAGCTCGGCCATGGCATCGGCCGGAGCGTTTTCCAGAGTGACTTGCTCGCCGAGGGCGAAGATCGGCAGATCCGGTGCGCGCACCCGCGCCAGACCGATCAGTTCGGCCATGTTCTGCAACAGATGCGAGTTGGTGCTGGCGTCCTCGGCGGCAATCAGCATGCAGGCGAGGCCATGGTGGGTGGATGCCACCAACCGCCCTTCGGTGTAGTCGATAGCCGAAACGATATTGAACCCTTCCTGCTCCAACTCCCGGGCGATGCCACGGATACGGTCACCGGCGACCGTGTCGGCCTTGATGTCGCGATGGACGATCAACACCGGAAACTTCAAATCTTTGTACATGAGGCTCAGTGTCCCGAGGCGGCAGAATTGAATCGGCCAATGCACTCAGGGTAGAGGGTTGCAGCGAAAGTGGCGAGGGTGGCCACTTGGCTTCATGGCGCCAAAAACAAAAGATCGCAGCCTTCGGCAGCTCCTACAGGGGATTGCATTCCAATGTAGGAGCTGCCGCAGGCTGCGATCTTTTGATCTTCAGGCTTGGGCGTCGGCTTCGGCGATCTGCGTCCATAACGCCGGGCCACCGGCAGACTTGGCAATAATTTCCAGCCGCACCAGATGCGCCGCCAACTCATCTTCAGTCGCACGAATGATTCGCGCTGGCTGGCGATCCGCCGGCAAACGACGAATCTCGGTCGCCGAGTTGTCCGCGCCATCGCCCGTGCCATTACCGTCAGACGCATTGCCCGCCAGCGACAGACTGGTCTGGCCGCCGGTCATGGTCAGGTAGACGTCGGCGAGAATCTCCGAGTCAAGCAAGGCGCCGTGCAGTTCACGGCCCGAGTTGTCGACGCCATAACGTTTGCACAACGCATCGAGGCTGTTGCGCTGCCCCGGGTGACGTTCCCGGGCCATCATCAAGGTATCGAGGATCGAGCAGTGCTGGGTGATGTCAGCGCGATCGTGCTGGCCCATCAAAGCGAATTCGTTGTTGATGAAGCCAACGTCGAACGCCGCGTTGTGGATGATCAGCTGCGCGCCCTTGATGAATTCGAAGAACTCATCGGCCACTTCGGCAAACCGTGGTTTGCCAACCAGGAACTCGTTGGTAATACCGTGGACGCCGATGGCGCCTTCATCACTCTCGCGATCCGGTTGCAGGTAAACGTGAAAATGCCGGCCCGTCAGGCGTCGGCCGATCAGTTCGACACAGCCGATTTCAATGATCCGGTGACCATCGGTCACCGGCATGCCGGTGGTTTCGGTATCGAGTACAACGGATCTGGTGGCCATCAGTGTTCAGCTCTCAACGGGTCGATCTTGCAAAAAACGCGGATGTTAACACGCTCGGTGGGGTGTTTCAGGTGGACAGTGGCGCCTCATTCGCGAGCAGGCTCGCTCCCACATTGGAATGCATTCCAATTCAGGGAAGGGGCATCAGATCAGGAATGCATTTCCCTGTGGGAGCGAGCCTGCTCGCGAATGGCCGCACCACGGTTCAGAGGCGAAATCAGCTCTGCTTGTAACCGCGAACCTCATCCACCCCACGGTTCGCCAACTGGTCCGCCCGCTCGTTACCGTGATGGCCAATGTGCCCACGCACCCATTTCCAGGTGACCTTGTGGCGGTTGACCTGCTCGTCCAGCTCTTTCCACAGATCAGCGTTCTTCACCGGCTCTTTGGCCGCGGTTTTCCAGCCACGTTTTTTCCAGTTGGCCATCCACTCGTTGATGCCCTTCATCACGTATTGCGAGTCGGTCACCAGCAGCACTTCGCACGGGCGCTTCAAGGCTTCGAGGCCGCGGATCGCGCCGAGCAGTTCCATGCGGTTGTTGGTGGTGTTGGCTTCGCCGCCCCACAGTTCCTTTTCGACGCCCTTGCACACCAGCAAGGCGCCCCAGCCGCCCGGGCCGGGATTGCCTTTGCAGGCGCCGTCAGTGAACAGTTCTACAGTGTCGACGCTTTCAACGCTTTCGCTCATGCCACTCTATCCAGAAAAATGCCTGTCTTGCCGATCACGGATCGACAATGACCGAGGCCGGGACAAACCCGGCCACAAATAAAAGAAGGTTTACGGTTCGATGCGCCGGCGATTGACCTTGGCCATCGGCAGCGGAATCAGCTTGCCCATCGGCTCGCGGCGCTCCTGACGTAACGGTCGCAGCCCGACCACAATCTTGCGCGCGACCAACAAATAGAAGCCGCCGCCCGACAGTTGCCAGTCACCGGCCTTGCGTTCCCAGCCGGCCAGACGGGCCTGCCACTTGGGCGACGCGAGCGGCGGACGATAGCACCCGAAGCGGCGTTTCTCCAGCGCGAAGCCGAGCAGATTGAGCCAGTCAGCGACCCGTGACGGTGAGATGCAGCGCGCCTGACGCAATGCGTCGTGGGCGAAAACATGGCGCAAGCCCCAGGTGCTCCACGGGTTGATGCCGATGATCAGCAAATGCCCGCCGGGGCGCACGCTGCTCGCTGCTTCACGCAGCAAACCGTGGGGCGACAGGCAGAAATCCAGGCCGTGCTGCATCACCACCACGTCGGCGGCGTGCTCGCTCAGCGGCCAGGCCTGCTCTTCGCAGACAATCTCGACCCCCGGCAACGGCGCACCGAGGCGCACATTGCGCTGAACTTGCGGCGCCGCCGGCGGGGTTTCGGCCGATGGACCGTAATGCACCAGATAACCGCCAAAGAATCGGCCCAACTCGTCTTCGAGCATGCGCCGCTCTTCATCGAGCAGAAATTGCCCGAGCGGGCCGGACAGCCATTCACGGGCTGCACCGATCAGGGCCAGCCAGTCAGGATCAGCCTGTGCGAACGCTTTATCACTCATCGCATTCTCCAAAGCGCCAGGAACTACTAAGATGCGCCAATGTTTTCCGCTTGGCGAATTCCGACGATGATACAGATCAGTGCCCTGCCCGCGTTCACCGACAACTACATCTGGTTGTTACAGGATCACCGTACCCAGCGCTGCGCGGTGGTCGATCCCGGCGATGCCGCACCGGTACAGGCGTGGCTTGCAGCGCACCCAGGCTGGGTCTTGAGCGACATCCTGATCACCCACCATCACCATGATCACGTCGGCGGCGTCGAACGCCTGAAAGCCGCGAGCGGCGCGACCGTTTACGGCCCGGCCAGCGAAAACATCCCCGGGCGCGACGTGGCGCTCAAGGACAACGACAGCGTCAGCGTGCTCGGCTGGGATTTCGACGTCTATGCGGTGCCCGGTCACACTTTGGGACACATCGCCTATTACCACCACGGCTTGCTGTTCTGCGGCGACACCCTGTTCGCTGCCGGTTGCGGCCGCTTGTTCGAAGGCACACCGGAGCAAATGCACCACTCGCTCGGGCGACTCGCCGCGTTACCGGAAGATACGCTGGTCTACTGCACCCATGAATACACCCTGAGCAATCTGAAGTTTGCCGCCGCCGTCGAACCGAGCAACCCGGACATTGCCGCCCGTCTGGAAAAAGTCACCCAGCAACGGCAAAACGGCGTGATGACCCTGCCCTCGACCCTCGCTCTGGAAAAACTCACAAACCCGTTTTTGCGTACCACTGAAACATTAGTTACACAAAAAGTGGACGAACGGGCAGGCGCTCAAAACCGGGCGCCGAGTGAGGTATTTGCGGCTCTGCGGGCTTGGAAAGATAAGTTCTAAGTACCCCGCTGCCTGGTACAAAAATTCTGAATGGTTGACCGCAAGGGGTGCGCTTTCTAGAATCGCCCGACATTTTTGCCCGGAACTTACTTCCAGCCAATGTCGTCATCCATACGTAAGTCCGTCAATTCAGACGCATTGACCCGCCTGGCGCAAGCCATCGCGGTGGCTGTGTCCGCCACGCTGGCGGGCTGTTCCAGCCATGCTCCGCAGACTGAAGCGACCCATACGCCGAACATTGCTGCGCGAGCCAAGCAGAAGCCGATCTGGCTGACCGAAAAGCCCAGCCCACAGGTTCCCCAGGACATCTGGGAACGCATGCGCCAGGGCTTTCAGCTGCAGGAAGGTCTCGGCGTCAACCCGCGCATCGAGCAACAGCGCCTGTGGTTCGCCAGTAATCCCTCTTTCCTCGAGAATGCCGGCGAACGCGGCAGTCTCTATATTCACTACATCGTCGAACGCCTCGAAGAACGCAACATGCCGCTGGAACTGGCCCTGCTGCCAGTGATTGAAAGCGCCTACAACCCGATGGCCTATTCGCGCGCCGATGCGGTGGGTCTGTGGCAGTTCATTCCGTCCACCGGGCGTTACTTCAACCTGCGTCAGACCCGCTTCTATGATGGCCGTCGCGATATCACTGCCTCGACCACCGCAGCGATGGACTACCTGACCCGCCTGCACGACATGTTCAACGGCGACTGGCTGCTGGCCCTGGCGGCGTACAACGCCGGCGAAGGTACGGTCAGCCGCGCGATCGAACGCAACGAAAAGCTTGGCCTGCCAACCGACTACTGGAACCTGCCGCTGCCGGCGGAAACCCAGGCGTACGTGCCGAAGCTGCTGGCGCTGTCGCAAGTGGTACTGGCGCCGGAAGCCTACGGGGTCAACCTCAACCCGATCGCCAACGAACCGTACTTCCAGGTCGTCGAAATCAACCAGCGCATGGATCTGTCCAAGGTCGCCGCGGTTGCCAATATCGACGAAGACGAACTGTTCCAGCTCAACCCGGCCTTCAAGCAACGCACCACCATCGATGGCCCTCAGCATTTGCTGGTGCCAACGTCGAAGGCGCAACTGCTGACCGCCAGCCTGCAGACCATGCGGCCTGACGAGCTGATCAGCCCGCGTTCGCTGAAGCCGGTGTTCGAGGGTGCCGATCCTTCCGAGGTGGCAAAACTCAAGCGTGCTTACCGCGTGAAGCGTGGCGACAACCTCGGCTCCATCGCCAAGGCCAACAAGGTCGAAGTCAAGGATCTGCAACGCTGGAACAAGCTGACCGGCAAGAACCTCAAGGTCGGCCAGACCCTGGTGATGCAAGACACCAGCAAACGTGCGCCGGCTCGCAAGTCTGGGCGCGTCAATACAGTGATTGCGGCCAACAGCAAGAGCAAAGGCAAGGACGACAGCGCGCAGCAGACCCAGTACAAGGTCAAGCGCGGCGACACGCTGTACGTGGTGGCCAAGCGCTTCAACGTTGAGATGCAGCATCTCAAGCGCTGGAATCCGGGTGCGGGTAAAGCGTTGAAGCCGGGGCAGATGCTCACGGTTTACCAGCCGCACTGATGAAGAGCCCCTGAGTTTTCAGGGGCTTTTTTTTGCATCACGTTTTTGTGTTGTGTATTAGATCCATCCCCCTCACCCCAGCCCTCTCCCCCCAAGGGGGCGAGGGGGAAAGGGAGCCGATCGGGGGCTTTTCAGATTCTGAGTCCGGCTCGGTATCGCACGTCGGTGCAATTCGCCCAAACACCACGATCAGTCCCCTCTCCCTCCGGGAGAGGGTTAGGGTGAGGGGCTTTTCAAAACGTGAGTTCGACTCGACAGCTCAGGTCGGCGTAGCTCGAAGAAACAACTCGGTCAGTCCCCTCTCCCTCTGGGAGAGGGTTAGGGTGAGGGGCTCTTCGCGCAAACGATTAACCGCGCATTAACTCCCATCTTTTTCCAGTCCAGACAAGCTGTTACTGTACGGCCCACTAAGCCCAAGCCGCCTGGATCGGATCTGACTTGAAGCGTCCCCTCCTCCTGCTCCTGATCAGCCTGGCCTTGAGCTCAACCGCAAGCGCGACGATTACCGAAAGTCACGGTTATGCGCAGTTCGGCACGCTCAAGTACCCGGCCAGATTTACCCACTTCGACTGGGTCAACCCGCAAGCGCCCAAGGGCGGTACGTTGCGGGTGATGGCGTTCGGCACCTTCGATACGGTCAACCCGTACACCTTCAAGGGCACCAGCCCGGTCACTACAGCGAATTTCCTCCAATACGGCATCAATGAGCTGAACGAGCCGTTGATGGTCGGCACCGGTCAATATTCGCCATCCGGTGACGAGCCCGCCTCGAGTTACGGCTTGATCGCGCAATCGGTGGAGTACAGCGAAGATCGCAGCTGGGTGGTGTTCAATCTGCGCCCGGAAGCGCGTTTTCACGACGGCACGCCGATCACCGCCTACGACGTAGCGTTCTCCTATCGAACGCTGCTCAAGGACGGCCATCCGCTGTACCGCACTGCCCTACAAGAAGTACTGCGGGTCGACATTCTCAACAAACAGCGCATTCGCTTCGTGCTCAAGCGCTCGGGCAATCCGCTGCTGATCCTGCGCCTCGGTGAATTGCCGGTGCTGCCGCAGCACTACTGGAAAGACCGCGACTTCAAGGCCACCACCTTCGAACCGCCACTGGGCAGCGGCCCCTATCGCATCACATCGGTGACGCCGGGTCGGCAGTTGATCTTCGAGCGGGTCAAGGATTACTGGGGCAAGGACTTGCCGGTCAATCGCGGCAAGTACAACTTCGATCGCATGGAAGTCGAGTTCTACCGCGACAGCGATGTGGCCTTCGAAGCGTTCAAGGCCGGCGAGTTCGACATCTACATCGAGCATCAGGCGAAGAACTGGGCCAACGGCTACAACTTCCCCGCCGTACGCCGTGGCGACGTGATCAAGGCGCAGATCCCGCATCAGATCCCGACCCAAAGTCAGGGTCTGTTCATGAACGCCCGCCGCGCCACCTTCGCCGATGTGAAAACCCGCGAAGCGCTGGGCCTGATGTTCGACTTCGAGTGGACCAACCGCGCACTGTTCAGCGATGCCTACAAGCGCACTACCAGTTACTACCCCAACAGTGAATTCACAACCTCCGGCCTGCCGGTCGGGGGGGAATGGCTGATGCTCAAGCCGTACAAGGATCAACTGCCGGCCAAGCTGTTCACCGAGCCGTTCACGTTGCCGCAAACAGACGGTCGCGGCATTCCCCGGGAAACCATGCGCAAGGCATTGGCGTTGCTCGCCGAAGCTGGCTGGAAGCTCAACGGTCAGCGCCTGCAAAATGCTGACGGCCAACCGCTGCGCTTCGAGCTGTTGCTGGTCAATCCGAACCTGGAGCGCCTGTACCAGCCGTACATCGAGAACCTCAACAGCATCGGCATCGACGCGCGCCTGCGCACCGTGGATCGGGCGCAGTACAAACAGCGCCTCGATCAATTTGATTTCGACATGATCTCGATGACGCTCAACCAGACCTTAAGCCCAGGCCTTGAGCAGTGGCAGTACTTCCACTCCAGTCAGGTGAACGTCAAGGGCAGCAAGAATTACGCGGGGATCGCCAATCCGGTGGTCGATCACCTGCTTGAACAATTGCTCGCCGCGCGCACCCGCGACGAACAGGTCGCCGCCGGCAAGGCGCTCGACCGCGTGCTGCTCTGGCAGCACTACAGCATTCCCAACTGGTACCTCAATTATCACCGTCTGGCCTACCGCAACCGGTTGGCCTTCGTCACCACGCCGCCCTACACCTTGGGCCTGAGCGCATGGTGGCTGAAGTCTTCGGAGAAAGATCAATGAAACCGATCCGCGCCCTGCTCGTCCAGGCCAGCGGCTTGCTGTTCGCCGGGCTGGCCTTGGCCGCCCCGCAACACGCCGTGACCTTGTACAACGAGCCACCGAAATACCCGGCCGATTTCAAGCATTTCGACTACGTGAATCCCGACGCGCCCAAGGGCGGCGTGTTCCGTCAGGCCGGCTTCGGCGGCTTCGACAGCCTCAACCCGTTTATCAGCAAGGGTGTGCCGGCCGATGACCTCGGGCAGATCTACGACACCCTGACCAAGCACAGCCTTGACGAGCCGTTCACCGAATACGGCCTGATCGCCGGCAAAATCGAAAAAGCCCCGGACAACAGCTGGGTGCGCTTCTATCTGCGCCCCGAAGCACGTTTCCATGACGGCCACCCGGTGCGCGCGGACGACGTGGTGTTCAGCTTCAACACGCTGACCAAGGAAGGCTCGCCGATGTTTCGCGGTTACTACAACGATGTCGCCGAAGTCGTCGCTGAAGATCCGCTCAAGGTGCTGTTCAAGTTCAAGCACAGCAACAACCGCGAGTTGCCGCTGATCCTCGGCCAGTTGCCGGTGCTGCCGAAACACTGGTGGGCCGATCGCGATTTCAACAAGGGTAACCTGGAGATTCCGCTGGGCAGCGGCCCGTACAAGGTCGCCGAAGTGAAGGCCGGACGTTCGGTGCGTTACGAGCGGGTCAAGGATTACTGGGGCAAGGACCTGCCGGTCAATCGCGGTTTCTACAATTTCGACACGATGACCACCGATTACTACCGCGACAACACCGTCGCCCTTGAAGCCTTGAAGGCCGGCCAGTTCGATTACTGGCTGGAGATGGCCGCAAAAAACTGGGCCAACGCCTACAACATTCCGGCCGTCACTGAAGGCCGCCTGATCAAGGAACAGATCGCCAACAGCAACCCGACCGGCATGCAGGGTTTCGTCTTCAACCTGCGCCGCCCGGTGTTTCAGGATGTGCGCGTGCGTCAGGCGCTGGGCTTGTTGTTCGACTTCGAATGGACCAACAAACAACTGTTCAACGGTGCCTACTTCCGTACCCGCAGCTATTTCGAGAACTCGGAAATGGCCGCCACCGGCCTGCCCGACGCCGATCAACGAGCGATCCTTGAGCCGTTCCGCAGCAAGCTGCCGGCGCAGGTGTTCAGTGAAGCGTTCGACAATCCCAAGACCGACGCCAGCGGCATGATCCGCGCCCAGCAGCGCGAGGCCTACCAACTGTTGCAAGAGGCCGGCTGGAAGATTGTCGACGACAAAATGGTCGACGCCACGGGCAAACCTGTTGTGATCGAATTTCTCTTGGCGCAGACCGAGTTCGAGCGCGTATTGCTGCCGTTCAAGCGCAACCTCAGCGACCTCGGCATCGATCTGGTGATCCGCCGCGTCGACGTTTCGCAGTACATCAACCGCGTGCGCTCGCGGGACTTCGACATGATGGTCGGCAGTTTTCCGCAGTCCAACTCGCCAGGTAACGAGCAGCGCGAATACTGGATGAGCGCCGCTGCCGATAAATCGAGCAGCCGCAATACTTTGGGTTTGAAAGACCCGATCGTCGATCAACTGGTCGAGAACCTGATCAACGCTGACTCGCGCAAAAGCCTGGTGGCCCACGCCCGCGCACTCGATCGTGTGCTGCAATGGGGGTATTACGTAGTGCCCAACTGGCACATCAAGACCTGGCGCGTGGCTTACTGGAATCACATCGGCCACCCGAAGGTCTCACCGAAATACGACATCGGCATCAGTACCTGGTGGGTCAAGCCGAACGCGAAACCTGCGATAGAAGTCGAAACCAAACTGCAAACCGACCCTGCGGGCACGGAGTAATCAGATGCTGGCGTATATTTTTCGGCGACTGCTGCTGATCATCCCGACCCTGTTCGGCATTCTGCTGATCAACTTCGTGATCATCCAGGCCGCGCCCGGTGGCCCGGTGGAACAGATGATTGCCAAGCTCGAAGGCTTCGAAGGCGCTACCAGCCGGATTGCCGGCGGCGGTGCCGAGGTGTCGGTGGCCGGCTCGTCCTATCGCGGCGCGCAGGGGCTGGATCCGGCGCTGATCAAGGAAATCGAACACATGTACGGGTTCGACAAGTCGGCCCCGGAACGTTTGTGGATCATGGTCAAGAACTACGCGCAGCTGGATTTCGGCGACAGTTTCTTCCGCGACGCCAAGGTCATCGACCTGATCAAGGAAAAGATGCCAGTGTCGATCTCGCTGGGGCTGTGGAGCACGCTGATCATGTACCTGGTGTCGATCCCGCTGGGGATCGCCAAGGCCACGCGGCACGGCAGCCACTTCGATGTGTGGACCAGTTCGGCGATCATCGTCGGCTATGCGATCCCGGCGTTCCTCTTTGCGATCCTGCTGATCGTGGTGTTTGCCGGCGGCAGTTATCTCGACTGGTTCCCGCTAAGGGGCCTGACCTCGAACAACTTCGATGAACTGAGCATGGGCGGCAAGATCCTCGACTATTTCTGGCACCTGGCGCTGCCAGTGACGGCGCTGGTGATCGGCAACTTCGCGACCATGACCCTGCTGACCAAAAACAGCTTCCTCGACGAGATCAACAAGCAATACGTGGTCACCGCCAAAGCCAAAGGCCTGACCCGTCATCGCGTGCTCTACGGCCACGTGTTCCGCAACGCCATGCTGCTGGTGATTGCCGGGTTCCCGTCGGCGTTTATCGGCATTTTCTTCACAGGCTCTCTGCTGGTGGAAGTGATTTTCTCCCTCGACGGTTTGGGCCTGATGAGTTTCGAAGCGGCGATCAACCGCGACTACCCGGTGGTGTTCGGCACGCTGTTCATCTTCACCCTGCTGGGGCTGGTGGTGAAACTGATCGGCGACATCACCTACACCCTGGTCGATCCGCGCATCGACTTCGAAAGCCGGGAGCATTGAGATGAACCTGTCCCCTCTCAACCGCCGCCGCTTCGAACTGTTCAAGGCCAACAAGCGCGGCTGGTGGTCGCTGTGGCTGTTTCTGATCCTGTTCGGCCTGAGCCTCGGCGCCGAGCTGATCGCCAACGACAAGCCGTTGGTGGTGCATTACGACAACAGTTGGTACTTCCCGGCGATCAAGCGCTACCCGGAAACTGCGTTCGGCGGCGAATTCCCGCTGGAAGCCAACTACAAGAGCCCGTACATCCGCGAACTGCTCAAGGCCAAGGATGCCTGGGTGCTGTGGGCGCCGATTCCCTATAACTACCAAAGCATCAATTACGACCTGAAAGTCCCGGCGCCGGCGCCACCCTCGGCGGACAACCTGCTCGGCACCGACGATCAGGGTCGCGATGTGCTGGCGCGGGTGATTTACGGCTTCCGGATTTCGGTGCTGTTCGCGCTGACGCTGACCGTGTTGAGTTCGATCATTGGCGTGATTGCCGGCGCGTTGCAGGGTTTCTATGGCGGCTGGGTCGATCTGGCCGGGCAGCGTTTTCTGGAGATCTGGTCGGGGCTGCCAGTGCTGTACCTGCTGATCATTCTCGCCAGTTTCGTCCAGCCGAATTTCTGGTGGCTGCTGGGGATCATGCTGCTGTTCTCGTGGATGAGTCTGGTCGACGTGGTGCGCGCCGAGTTCCTCCGTGGTCGCAACCTCGAATACGTGCGTGCGGCGCGGGCACTGGGTATGCAGAACGGCGCGATCATGTTCCGCCACATCCTGCCCAACGCGATGGTTTCGACCATGACGTTTATGCCGTTCATCCTGACCGGCGCCATCGGCACCCTCACCGCGTTGGACTTCCTCGGTTTCGGTTTGCCGGCCGGCAGTCCGTCGCTGGGTGAACTGGTCGCCCAGGGCAAATCCAACCTGCAAGCGCCGTGGCTGGGCATGAGCGCGTTTGCCGTGCTGGCGCTGATGTTGAGTTTGCTGGTGTTTATCGGCGAGTCCGCTCGCGATGCCTTCGACCCGAGGAAGTGAAATGAATCAGGACAATCTGATCGAAGTGCGCGACCTCGCCGTCGAATTCGGTTTCGGCGAGCGCGTACACCGGGTCGTCGAAGGCGTGAGTTTCGACATCAAGCGCGGCGAAACCCTCGCGCTGGTGGGCGAATCCGGCTCGGGCAAATCGGTGACCGCGCACTCGATCCTGCGCCTGCTGCCCTACCCGATGGCCCGTCATCCGGCCGGCAGCATCAACTATGCCGGGCAAAACCTGCTGGGGCTGAGCGAAAAAACCATCCGGCACATTCGCGGCAACCGCATCGCGATGATCTTTCAGGAGCCGATGACCTCGCTGAATCCTCTGCACTCGATCGAGAAGCAGATCAACGAAGTCCTCGGCATCCACAAGGGCCTGACCGGCAAAGTCGCGACCAAGCGAACGCTGGAGCTGCTGGAGATGGTCGGCATCCCCGAGCCGCACAAGCGCCTCAAGGCCCTGCCCCACGAACTCTCTGGCGGTCAGCGCCAACGGGTGATGATCGCCATGGCCCTGGCCAACGAGCCTGAACTGCTGATTGCCGACGAACCGACCACCGCTCTGGACGTGACCGTTCAGCTGAAAATTCTCGATTTGCTCAAGGAATTGCAGGCCAGATTGGGCATGTCGCTGTTACTGATCAGTCACGATTTGAACCTCGTGCGAAGAATTGCGCATCGTGTATGTGTCATGCAGCGCGGTTGCATCGTCGAACAGGCATCGTGCGCAGAGCTGTTCCGTTCGCCGCAGCATCCGTACACTCGGGAATTGCTCGGCGCGGAGCCCAGCGGAGGCCCGGCGAGCAATAAAATCGGTGCGCCGTTGCTCGAAGTCGAGGACTTGAAAGTCTGGTTCCCGATCAAGAAAGGCCTGCTCAAACGCACGGTGGATCACGTCAAGGCAGTGGACGGCATCAATTTCAGCCTGCCTCAGGGTCAGACTCTGGGGATTGTGGGGGAAAGCGGTTCCGGCAAATCCACGCTGGGTCTGGCGATTTTGCGGCTGATCGGCAGCAAAGGCGCGATCCGCTTTGAAGGCAAGCAGCTAGACTGCCTGACGCAGAACGAGGTTCGCCCGTTGCGTCGGGAGATGCAGGTGGTGTTTCAGGACCCGTTTGGCAGCCTGAGCCCGCGCATGTGCGTCAGCGATATCGTTGGCGAAGGCCTGCGGATTCACAAGATGGGCATCGCCGAGGAGCAAGAGGCGGCGATTATTGCGGCATTGAAGGAGGTAGGTCTGGATCCGGAAACCCGGCACCGCTACCCCCACGAATTTTCCGGTGGGCAACGGCAACGAATCGCCATTGCCCGGGCTTTGGTGCTGAAACCGGCGCTGATCCTGCTGGACGAGCCGACGTCGGCGCTCGACCGGACGGTGCAGCGGCAAGTGGTGGAGCTGTTGCGTTCACTGCAAGCCAAGTACAACCTGACGTATTTGTTTATCAGCCATGACCTGGCTGTCGTCAAAGCGCTGAGCCACCAGTTGATGGTGGTCAAGCATGGCCAAGTGGTCGAACAGGGAGACGCGCAAAGTATTTTTGCCGCCCCCCAACATCCGTATACACAGCAGTTGCTGGAAGCCGCTTTTTTGGCACCAGCCACTGCGCAATAACCTGAAAGAGGAGCAACACATGGGTTTTCTCGCCGGTAAGCGCGTACTGATCGTCGGTGTCGCCAGCAAGCTGTCCATCGCATCCGGCATCGCTGCCGCCATGCATCGCGAGGGCGCTGAGCTTGCCTTCACTTATCAGAACGACAAACTGAAAGGTCGTGTTGAAGAATTCGCCCAAGGCTGGGGTTCGAGCCCTGAGCTGTGCTTCCCGTGCGACGTGGCCAGCGATGAAGAAATCGCCAAGGTCTTCGAAGCACTGAGCAAGAAGTGGGACGGCCTGGACTGCATCGTCCACTCCGTTGGTTTCGCCCCGGGCGACCAACTGGACGGCGACTTCACCGAAGCCACCACCCGTGACGGTTTCCGCATCGCTCACGACATCAGCGCCTACAGCTTCGTGGCCCTGGCCAAAGCCGGCCGCGAAATGATGAAAGGCCGCAACGGCAGCCTGCTGACCCTGTCGTACCTGGGCGCCGAGCGCACCATGCCGAACTACAACGTCATGGGCATGGCCAAGGCTTCGCTGGAAGCTGGCGTGCGTTACCTGGCCGGCTCCCTGGGCCCGGACGGCACCCGCGTCAACTGCGTATCGGCTGGCCCGATCCGCACCCTGGCAGCCTCGGGTATCAAGAACTTCCGCAAGATGCTGGCCGCCAACGAAGCGCAAACCCCGCTGCGTCGCAACGTCACCATCGACGAAGTCGGCAACGCCGGCGCCTTCCTGTGCTCCGACCTGGCGTCGGGCATCAGCGGCGAAATCATGTACGTCGACGGCGGCTTCAACACCACCGCCATGGGCAACATCGAAGAGTGATCTTCGCTTAGCCAATAAAAAACCCGCCGATCTGGCGGGTTTTTTTATGCCTGAGATAAACCGCCCCTGCACTACATATGTACCGCCCGGTCTGCTGTCCCTCGCTCGATAATCGGCGCTTGATGCCTGTCAGCCGCCAAGGAGAGCACAGATGAGCGACACACCACCCACCCTGCCCCCGCAACAGACCCTGATTCAAAACCTTATTGCCGAGCTGACCGCAGCCCCCGTGGTTACGCCCGGCGCCCCTTCGCGTACGCTTGAAATCCCTCGCGCATGCCTGTTGCGCGAATGGATGGAGCTTTACTGGGCAGCCCTTGAGCGTCCCGAGTTTCTGGACTGGGCCAGCCGCTTCCACATCGATCTCGATACCTTGCGTCTCAAGGGCGACACCCTGCAAGCGCAGATTCCGTCAAACGGCACCACGAGCCTGCGCACATTCACGCTGGAAGATGACTCCGGCTGGTGGCAGATGGCGCCGATGTTATTGTCCATCGCCCAGCACATCGACCCCGGCAGACTCGGCTTGCCTTACATTGGTGGTAAATCCGCCAATCCGCTGTATCGGTTTCCCCGTGAAGTGGTACTGGCGTTTTACGGGTATCCGGAGCCGCAAAACACGCTTCAGGCCAAAATGATCGTCGCCGAACTGAAGGCTGTCGGACTTGCTGGAATCGATCAACACGGCAACACCACCTCTGCGGTGGTCAAGGAACGTACCGCGCAGTTGCAGGACATTAAAGTCATCGCCGAAACCATCGATGAAGTGGTGCGCACCAGCGATCCGTTCGAGCAACGCAGCCTCGCCAACACTCCCATGTCACTCAAATCGGCGTCCGTCCTGGCCACGCGCGGCGGCCCGCGTCTCAAGCTCGGTCAGCTTCTGGCGAGCTATGGATGGCCTCAACCGGAAAATGTCGAGGAGGCTCGGGCGCTTGCGCAACGCTTGCGACAGCACAACTGGCCGCCGCTGCCCTACGTCAGCGAATATGTACAGACGGGAATCCGGATCAAGCACTATCAGGATGAATTCGCCGATATCGAAGACTGTCGGCATATCGTCCGGCGTCTGGAAGACCTGAGCTGGAACAAGACCCCCACGGCGAAAATTGATCTGGAAGAACTCAGTGAACCGATTACGGTTTCGGCGCTGGGTGAACGTATCGCAATAGGCCAGCGTGAATTGCTCAAGCTGCGGTCCGAACCGGCGTTCCAGGCTATTTTGCAGCAACACAAATTGCCTGCGGACAGTCAACTGCTGCTGACCAGTACCGGTCACGTCGGTACGTCCAGCGAGCACGGCTGGGTAACGCTGACACCGCAAGTGGAAAAACACGCCGGCCTGAAATCCTATCGTGATCGACTCAGGACCCAGGCACGTGAAGCCGGTGGTGCTTTGCGCGTCAGCGGCCAGGTCAGCCTTGCGCAAATGCTGGGTTTCTACCAGATATCACTGCCCAAAACGGTGCAGCAAGCACTGCTCATCGCCAAATGGGAGAGGACAAACCTGCACATGCGCCCCGGGCACATGAATCACTGGTATTTATTAGGTCAGCCCGGCAAGCAGACCGAGCGTTTCACTGCCGAGCAACGGCGAATCATCGTTGAGACCACCCGTGCGTTCTTGCCCAAGGACTCGGCGCCATTGATCGATTATCTGAGCGAAGGCGTCGATACCGATCTGCCTCTCGCCACCCTCAAGGCCAAAGCCGATTATCTGATCAGCCGGATTCTGATCACAGCGCGAGCCCAGGCATTGGGCAATGAATTACTCGACAAACTTGCCGCGCCTGCTCACACCAAGGCACTTCTGGCCACCAATCGCGAGCGCCTGCTCATCGCGGCGCTGATTCTCAGCCTCGACACGACGGCGGGTGAGCATCTGGACCGCATCATCGGCCAGCCCTTGAATGACAATTTCTTCTGGGGCGAGAGTTACGAGGAGGTGCGACGCTTTATCGATCACCAATTCGGTCTGACGTTGGTAAAAAACAAGACACTGGCCACCCATCTTTTGTTGTCCGGCCTCGCCCCGGAATTTTTGATCCGTGATATTCCCGCAAACATCAATTACATGAGTTGCGTGCGCTGGGTCAGGTTGAAACAGATCGTGCTTTATATCGAAAACCGTTTTCCGGGCGTGGCACGCCTGATGACGTACAAACAATTGTCCGCGCTGACCAAAGGGCCGGTTCCGGCTGACTTCTACACGTTCCTGCGCAGTGATGCCTGCGCCTCGGCTGTGCTGGACTGGGCAGTGGTCAGAGGCTTGATCCAGCGCGAATCCGAAAGCTCGACGACCCTCTATGACGCCGTCTCGCTGAAGCGCGCCGATATTGCCTTTCGCAACCACAATCGACAGATGAGCCAGTTTTACCGCCGGGCTTTTATCGCGACATTCCCGACGCCCGCCACGGTCGCCCTGAATGATCTGCGCAAGGTCTTCGTCGATAATGCGCATCTGGAGGACAAGGCCCTGTTCCTTCCAGCAGCGAAAAATGACTGTTACTCGCTGATCGAAATGCATCTGGCCGCCAGGCTATCCACTGATATGCAGGCCTGGCAATCGAACCATGCGCAAGTCTCGTTGACATCAATGAGCGCGTCATTTGCCAGGCTTCGTCACGTGCCGACGCTCTTTCATGCGGCACTTGCTGCTCGCCTCAAGCAAATGAAAAACGCCCATATCACCCTGATCAAGGAAGCCTTCTGCCGTTTGCCGCTGGCGCAACGGCTCGACATCGAAGACAACACCGTGGAATTGCTCGCCCTGCAGCCACTGCCCTCCTCAGCAAAAAACCTTGCGGGACAAATAAAACCCGCTGGCGACACCGCACCGTTCGCCATCATTGCTCTGTTACGCGGAACGACGCACAGGGTGTTCGAAATTTTCACCCGACGGTCAGAGGTTGTCCTTAGGCGCGATATCGATATCGCCCTGCTGACACCGTCTGCTATGAACGCGAAGGCGAAATCGCTGCCTTTCGATGCCCAGGCCTATAGCAACGGAACCTTGCCCAACGCCAACGCCACGTGCAACGCACTCATCACCCGCCTCGAGGTTCACGGTGCACCCTTGCCGCAGCAGACGCGCAGCGATGTTCCCGATACTTTCTCCTCGAAAAAGGTCGACGCCATCGCCAGCACCGCGGTCCGGCATCTGTTCGATGCCTACGAAAGCCAGGCACTGCAACACGCCCTGATCGCACCGGCGCTCAAGGATACCGATGACAGTCAGGACCAATGGCTGAAGTTTTATGCAACCCTGACTCCGCCCAAATAATGCCGTGTCGTGCATCGGCGTCATCGAACAGGTGATGCCTGGATTCACCGCCAATCCTACAGGGGATCTGCGGTGCATTCGCTAGCAGCGCTTCAGGGCCTGCTTGTGCGCATACATCGCGCCATCGGCATCCGCCAACAGCCGATCCACGGTCTCATGGCGTTTGGCGTCGTATTCAATCTGGCCGACGCTGAAGCGAATCGCATAACCCCGGTGCAACGTGGCGTTGCGCTCTTCGAGAATGTCCTTGAGCCGCGCCATGATCGTCGTGGTTTCGACATGGCTGGAACCTGTGAGCAGCGCGACAAACTCATCCCCGCCCAAGCGCCCGACCACATCACTCTCGCGAAAGGCAATGCGCAGCACATCGGCAAAGGTCTTCAGCGCACTGTCGCCCTCGGCATGGCCATACAGATCGTTGATCTGCTTGAAATCATTCAGATCAAAAAACAGCAAGGTTGCCGGGCGTTCCAGCCGCGCGCAGGCGTCCAATGCATGCTGCGCCAACTGCTTGAAACCACGGCGATTGGACAACAACGTCAATTCATCCATGCTCGCGATCTGCACAGCGGCCAACTCTTGCTCGGCCATTTCCGCCAGATCACGCAACAGCGCGCGTTCTTCCTCGTCGAGGTCGCGGGGCTTGGTGTCGATCAGGCACAGCGTGCCCATTTTATTGCCGTTGGGCACGGTCAACGGGTAGCCGGCATAGAAGCGGATATTCGGCGCACCGGTGACCAGCGGGTTGTCATGGAAACGCACGTCCTCCCTGGCGTCGGGCACCAGCAGCAGGTCGTTCTGAAGTATCGCGTGGCCGCAGAACGAAACATCCCTCGGCGTTTCAGTGGCATCCAGGCCCACACAGGACTTGAACCATTGCCGATCCTTGTCGACCAGTGTCACCAGTGCAATCGGCACGTTGAACAGGCGCTTGGCCAGTCGCGTCAGTCGGTCGAACCGCTCCTCCGGCGCCGAGTCAAGCAGGTCAAGGCCGTGCAGCACTTGAAGACGTGCAGCCTCATTGGCGGGTTTTCCTGGAACCAGCATTCGCACACTCCGTTGGCATCAATGCTCTTCAGCGTAGCGTTAAATCCGCGTGGGTTCCTCTCATCAGATCCCCGCCACCGGACACGGCCCGCCGGCATCGGCCCACAGCTTGAATTGCGCGACAAAAATATCGTGCGGCACCGGCACCGGCGCGCGCCCTGCTCCGGGGTTCCAGCCCCACAGCACCAGTTTGTCTTCGCTGACGTGTTTGATCAGCGCGGCAAAGTCGCGATCACCATTGCTCGAGCGATCCTTGATCATCGCGCAGAGCTTGTCCGGTGGCAGGCCGATCCAGGCCATTTTGTGTGCCGCCGGTGGCAGGCTCCAATGCGGCGCACCCGGTGGTGCATGCGGGCCGTAACTGGCCGGCGGATTGTTTTCCGCGTGACAGGTCGCACACGGCAAACCGGCGGCACCCTTGCCGTCCATGCCGCGCACCACGCTCATGGCGTGGGGAATGCCGGCGTCGAACTGCAACGGCGAATCACCGGGAATGTGGCAATTCTGGCAACGCGGACTTTGAAAGACTTTCTGCACCGTGCCGAACGCCTTCAGCGCTTCCTGATCATCGGCGAACAGGTCCGAGGCATAACCGCCCAGCCCCAGTAAAACCACCGTGCCCAACACTAGATGTCGTTTCATCTCACACCCCCGACAGTTGCAGCGGCAACTCGCGCAGGCGCTGCCCGGTCAGGGCAAACACCGCATTGGCCACGGCTGGTGCGGTCGGCGGCACACCGGCCTCGCCGATGCCGCCGGGTTTGTCGCTGCTGGGCACGATGTGCACTTCCACCACCGGCATCTCGTTGAGCCGCAACACCTGATAATCGTGATAGTTAGACTGCACGACCGCGCCGTCCTTGAGCGTCAGTTTGCTGTGCAGCGCCATGCCCAGACCGAAAGTGATGCACGACTCCATCTGCGCAGCGATGCTCTGCGGATTCACCGCGATCCCGCAATCCACCGCACAGACCACGCGATGCACGCGAATCGCCAGATTGTCCTGCGACACTTCGGCGACCTGCGCCACGTAACTGCCGAACGATTCGTGTACTGCCACGCCCAGCGCATGGCCATCCGGCAATGGGGCTTTCCAGTTGGCCTTTTCCACCGCCAGATTGAGCACACCTAAATGCCGAGGATGATCCTTGAGCAAGGTTCGTCGGTACTCGACCGGATCCTTGCCTGCCGCTGTGGCCATTTCATCTATCAGCGATTCCATGACGAAACCGGTATGGCTATGGCCCACCGAGCGCAGCCACAACACATTGATGCCGGTTTGCGGCGAATGCAGATCGACTTGGTGATTGGCCAAGCCTTTGACGTAAGGACTGTCGGAAACGCCTTCGACCGACGTTGCATCAACGCCGTTCTTGACCATGGTTTTTTCCAGCATCGTGCCGGCCATGATCGACTGCCCGACCAATACATGCTGCCAGCTCGAAGGCAAACCATCGGCACCTAGCCCGATCCGCGCCTGATGCAGGAACATCGAACGGTAGTAACCGCCGCGAATATCGTCCTCGCGCGACCACACGGTTTTCACTGGCATCGCGGCGGCTTTCGCCACCTGCACGGCTTCGGCGACGAAGTCTGACGTTGGGTTGGCGCGACGGCCAAAACCGCCGCCGAGGAATTCGGTGTGGATTTCCACCTGCTCCGGTTTCAGTCCGGTGATTTTGCCGGCGACCATTTGATCGAGCGTCTGAAACTGCGTACCGGTCCAGATCTCGCATTTCTCGGCGCTGATCTTTACCGTGCAATTGAGCGGCTCCATCGGCGCGTGAGCCAGATAGGGCACGCTGTATTCGACGTCGATCTTCTTCGCCGCTTTACCGAAACTGCCCTTGGCATCCCCGGCCTGACTCGCCGAGGTGCCTTGCGTGCCGGCCAGTTTGCGGAAACTCGTCAGCAATTTTTCGCTGCTCAGATCGGCATGCGGGCCCAGATCCCAATCGATCTTCAGCGCATCGCGACCCAGTTTCGCCGCCCAGTAATGATCAGCGATCACCGCAACGCCCGTCGGCACTTGCAGCACTTTGTGCACGCCCGGCACCGCCAGCGCTTCAGCGCCTTCGAAAGATTTCACGCTGGCGCCGAATACCGGAGCGCGCGCGACCATAGCCGTCATCAAGCCCTCAAACTGCACGTCCATGCCGAACTTGGCGCGGCCGGTGATTTTCTCCGGCGTGTCGAGGCGTTTGGTCGGTTTGCCAATGACTTTCCAGTCTTTGGCCTCCTTGAAGGTGATCGACTTCGGATCCGGCACCGGCAGTTGCCCGGCAGCATCCGCCAG
Organism: Pseudomonas sp. P108; assembly: GCF_032613195.1. Taxonomy (NCBI): domain Bacteria; kingdom Pseudomonadati; phylum Pseudomonadota; class Gammaproteobacteria; order Pseudomonadales; family Pseudomonadaceae; genus Pseudomonas; species Pseudomonas sp. P108. The sequence continues at coordinate 4,014,462 of NZ_CP126691.1, forward strand.
CTCGCCGTACGTCGCGCGTTTGTCGCCGGCGATCACCACGCCCGATTCGGTGCGAATCGTCGATGGCGCCACTTCAAAGCGTTTCGCCGCCGCCTCGACCAGCATCTGCCGCGCGGTCGCGCCTGCCAGCCGATAACGGTCGAACTCCATCCACGTCGACGTCGAGCCGCCGGTAATCTGCATGCCGCCAAACCCCGGCATGCCGTAATCCGCCGCTGACGCCGGTGAGTGCTCGACGCGGATCTTCGACCAATCGGCATCCAGCTCCTCGGCAATCAACATGGTCAGGCCGGTCCAGATGCCCTGGCCCATCTCTGAATGCCCGAGCAACACGGTGACGCTGTTGTCTGCGGCAATGCGCAAAAACGCATTGGGCGCGAACACCTTGCCTTCATTTTCGGCTGCATAGGCAAACTTGTGGCCGCCGGGGACGACAAACGCCACCACCAGCCCGCCACCCAACACGGCACTGCCTTTGAGAAAACCCCGACGCGATACAGGACTGTTCATCACCCATCTCCCACAGATTGAATCAGCCGATTTCCGACGCACGCTTAACCGCTGCGCGAATGCGGGGATAGGTGCCGCAACGGCAGATGTTGCCGGAGAGCGCCTGATCGATATCGCTGTCGGTGGGTTTGGGGATTTTCGCCAATAAGGCGGCGGCAGACATGATCTGTCCCGACTGGCAATAACCACACTGCACCACGTCGAGTTCGGCCCAGGCCTGCTGCACCGGGTGTGAGCCGTCGGTGGACAGACCTTCGATGGTGAGGATTTTCTGGCCGTGGGCCACCGCTGTTGCGGGGGTGATGCAGGCGCGCAACGGCGCCCCGTCAACGTGCACAGTGCACGCCCCGCACTGGGCCATGCCACAGCCGAATTTGGTGCCGGTCAGGTGCGCAACATCGCGCAGGACCCAGAGCAACGGCATGTCCGCGGGGACATCGAGCTCCTGATCCTTGCCATTGATATTCAAGGTCAACATCGGGGAAATTCCTCAGACTCACGGTGTTCTGAAGGGGCGTCGCTGTGGCCATCAATGCCTACGCGCGCCTCGGCTTATCCCTTTCAGCAAAGCCTAATTTGCGCGTGAAGCCAGACGTTGCGACCACCGGTCATGCAGATGTCGACTTTAATCCTACAGTTGATAACGGCTCGCACTGAGCCATCGCAGTGGAAAACTCGTCATGAGCGAAACCGGTCCGCGCTGACCGCGCGGGTTACCCATCAGATTGGTCTGGAGTTGCGAACATGGGATTTGTCACCACCAAAGACGGCGTCGAGATTTTCTACAAGGATTGGGGCCCGAAAGACGCGCCGGTGATCCACTTCCACCACGGCTGGCCGCTGAGTTCCGATGATTGGGATGCGCAGATGCTGTTCTTCCTCGGCAAAGGCTTCCGGGTGGTTGCCCATGATCGCCGTGGGCACGGGCGTTCGAGCCAGGTCTGGGATGGCCACGATATGGATCATTACGCCGACGATACGCTGGCGGTGGTCAATCATCTGGGCCTGAAGAATGTTGTCCACGTTGGCCACTCGACCGGTGGCGGTGAGGTGATCCATTACATCGCCCGGCATGGTCAGGCCAACGTCGCCAAGGGCGTGTTGATCAGTGCGGTACCACCGTTGATGGTGCAGACCGAGAGCAATCCTGGCGGGCTGCCGAAATCGGTATTCGATGATTTTCAGGCGCAACTGGCGGCGAATCGCGCGCAGTTTTATCGCGACATTCCGACCGGGCCGTTTTATGGCTACAACCGGCCAGGAGCCACGCCATCGGAAGGGATTATTGCCAACTGGTGGCGTCAGGGCATGATCGGCGGAGCGAAGGCGCACTACGACGGGATCGTCGCGTTCTCGCAGACAGACTTCACCGAGGACTTGAAAAAGGTCACGGTGCCTGTGCTGGTGATGCATGGTGAGGATGATCAGATTGTGCCGTATGCGAACTCGGGACCGCTGTCGGCGAAGCTTCTGCCGAACGGCACGCTGAAATCGTATCCGGGGTTCCCGCACGGGATGCCGACGACGCAGGCGGAGACGATCAACGCGGATCTGCTGGCCTTTATTCGCGGTTGAACAATGTAGGAGCTGCGGAACGCTGCGATCTTTTGATTTTGCGCCTTGAAAATCAACATCAAAAGATCGCAGCGTTCCGCAGCTCCTACACAGGCAGATTATGGGCTGCAATTAATCTTCGGTTCGGCCAGTGTTTTCGCGATCACGCTCGTAGTGGTGAGCCAGTGGGAGCGCCGGTAGCCAAGACTCGCGGCGAATAGTCCAGAGTTCATAGGTGGGCTTGAACTGATTAGGCTCATCGAGCGATCCGACGTTGACCTCTACTTCATCTTCGGAACGCGCGAACACCGGAGAGCCGCAGCGCGGGCAGAAAAAGCGCCCGTTGTAGTCGCGGGTTTCGCCGGTGACCTTCAACGCATTCTCGGGGAATATGGCCGAGGTGCCGAACAGCGCGCCGTGGCGTTTGCGGCAGTCGAGGCAGTGGCAGATACCGACGCGGTAGGGCTGACCTGTCACTTCGAAACGGACATCGCCGCATAGGCAACCGCCAGTCAATCGATTCATGTCGCACCTCCTCTTCAGAATTTGAAATTAGCGACAGCCCTCACCCTAACCCTCTCCCAGAGGTAGAGGGAACTGACCGCGCTGAATGTGCAAGTTGCACCGACTTGAGATACCGAGTCGAACTCAGGTTTTGAAAGGCCTGGAGATCTGCTCCCTTTCCCCCTCGCCCCCTTTGGGGGAGAGGGCTGGGGTGAGGGGGGAATCGCACTGACACACCGCAAAACCCAAAGCCCCCGCCATCCAGTATTTTCATCAATAAACACGAAGGCCGTGATCACGTTTAAAACACACAAACCGTTACGCCATCCTCCCTACAACACCTTGCGTCGTTACCTACGCGTACGCCAGAATCCGCCGGCTTACACGGCTATGGGCCGGGCTATATCGTTGGCCTGTCACTGCAAAACAGTGATCGGGTTTGGTAGCCCGTCTGTAATAGCCGTGTGACAACACCCAGTGCTGTGTCTTTGTGGAGGCTCAGTTCAATGGTAGTCATGCGTGGGGCTCACTCGTGAGCGCCGGGTTCCTATTGCAGCCGGTCTACCAACCCGCGTATGGCCACCACCCACTCGTTTGGTAGCGAGAGTGATGGCTCCTTAAACTGCGATAGGAGTTTCATCCATGTTCAAAATCACGCCAAATCCACCGCCCACCGATCCAATCCCTCACGACCCCGCGCTTAACCCGCAAAAGGTCAAAGAAGCCACCGACCGCGCCCTCGACTACTACCTGCGACCCGAAGCACTGGGTGTTCCACCAAGCTCGCCTCCATTTCGCCCGGTCTATCTGGTCGACCCCACGCTGGATGAAGAAACCCTGTTGGTCGAAGCCTGTGAGTCGCTTTCCTACGCCCACTCCATGGCCGGTAACATCGCCAACTCAATAGGCGGCCCGGAGCGCAAACCGCTGCTGGCGCTGCAACAGGTGATCATGCTCAACGAGCTGTTGGTCAACCGACTGCTGGACAAACTGCGCATCCCGCAGTAGTCAACAGACGGACTGAGTGAGGGTCACACCCTCACTTTCGCTTTGCCGCCTCCCGCAGATTGATGAGCAGAACTCATCAAGCCATCCCGATTTAACCGTCTAGTCCCCACCAGTCACCTCGCTTAGTCTTTCCCCCACGCCCAATGGGAGATCGACATGCACAAGCACACACTCGGCATCCGTTCACTCGAATTATCCGCCCTCGGCTTTGGCTGCATGGGCCTGAGCCATGGTTATGGCCCGACCACGGATACCCGGAGAATCGCAGAACCGCAGTGGACAGAGCCTTCCACGATGACCACTGACACACGCAGCAGCGCTGCCCTCCCCGCACTCATGGCCCTCTGCCTGAGCGTTGGCGCGATGTTCAGCCTTACCACCCAAGCAGCCGAGGCACCGCAATCCATGACCACCCCGCAAACCACCGCACAAGCCCTTTCGAGCAAACAACAGACGGTTCCACTGATTGCTGCGTTCATGGCGACCAGCGACATGCCCAACCTCAACGCGGCCCTCAACCAAGGACTGGACGCTGGCCTGACGGTCAGCGAAACCCGGGAAATTCTCGTGCAGCTCTACGCCTACGTCGGCTTCCCGCGCAGCCTCAATGCCTTGAATGAGCTGATGACAGTGGTGCAGGCGCGCAAACAACGCGGCATCGAAGATGCGCCGGGGCGTGAGCCGGGCCGGGCGATTCCAGTCGGGGACGAGCTGCTGGCCGCCGGCACCGCGAATCAAACGAAAATCTCGGGCGCTCCGGTCAAAGGTCCGGTGTTCGAGTTCGCCCCAGTCATCAACCGGTTCCTGCAAACCCACCTGTTCGGCGACATCTTCGAGCGCGACAACCTCGACTGGCAAAGCCGTGAACTGGCCACTGTTGGAGCGCTGGCAGCGACCCCGGGTGTGGAACCGCAACTGCGCGCGCATATGGCGGCGAGCTTGCGCGTGGGGCTCAGCGCGGCACAGTTGGCCGAGGTCACTGAGCAGTTGAAAAAACACGGGGATGCGCAGACTGCCGAACGTGCGAATGCAGCGCTCAAGGAGGTTTTGGCGGCTTCGAAAAAATGACCGGAAAATGGACCTGATATCGATGTCTTAAAGAAAATCGGCGTTCGGGGTTTTGGTGGATGCGCTGATCTACAAGCCCTAGCTTGCGATCAGCATCCATACTGTCTTTTTCAATCGCCGGGACACCGCCATGCCCTCCCCCGAATCCAGTCTTTTGCAGAGCTGGCACGACAACGCTGAGGCCTGGATCGACGTGATCCGCAGCGGCGCCATCGAAAGCCGTCAACAGGTTACCGATCAGGCGATTGTGCTGGCGATCATGGGCTGTCAGCCGCAGCGTGTGCTGGATCTGGGTTGCGGCGAAGGCTGGTTGTTGCGGGCGCTGGCGGATCGCGGGATTGATGCTGTCGGTGTGGATGGCGATGCGCGGCTGGTTGAAGCGGCGCGTCTGGCGGGGGCGGCGCGGGTGCATGTTGCGAGCTATGAAGCGCTTGTCGATGGCAAGATCGACATCGGGCGCGACTATGACCTGATCTGCGCGAATTTCTCATTGTTGCATCAGGACGTCATCCCGTTGCTGGCCGCGATGAACACCTTGCTTAGTCCTGACGGTGCTTTGGTCATCCAGACATTGCATCCGTGGGCCGTTGCCGCTGGGGATTACCAGGATGGCTGGCGCGAAGAATCCTTCGCCGGGTTCAAGGGCCAGTGGCAGCCGATGCCGTGGTATTTCCGCACGTTGTCGAGTTGGCTGAATGCGCTCGATATGGCCGGGTTCCAATTGGCCAGCCTGCAAGAGCCACAACACCCGCAAAGCCGAGTACCACAGTCATTGCTGATGATGGCTGAGCGCCGCTGAGCTTCCAGAATTTCCACCATCCATTGTAGGAGTGAGCCTGCTCGCGATAGCGGTATTTCAGGCAATACAAATGCAGACTGTTCCGACGCCTTCGCGGGCAGGCTCGCTCCCACAGGGTTTTGCGTTGACCACATATCCAGGGAACGCTGCGGCCCACTGTGGGAGCGAGCCTGCTCGCGATAGCGGTGTGTCAGGCAATACAGATTCAGACTGTGCCAACGCCTTCGCGAGCAGGCTCGCTCCCACAGGGTTTTGCGTTGACCACATATCCAGGGAACGCTGCGGCCCACTGTGGGAGCGAGCCTGCTCGCGATAGCGGTGTGTCAGGCAATACAGATTCAGACTGTGCCAACGTCTTCGCGAGCAGGCTCGCTCCCACAGGGTTTTGCGTTGACCACATATCCAGGGAACGCTGCTGCCCACTGTGGGAGCGAGCCTGCTCGCGAAAGCGGTGTGTCAGGCAACGTAGACTCCGACTGTGCTGACGCCTTCGCAAGCAGGCTCGCTCCCACAGGGATCTATGCGGTTTGCGGGATCATCCGCGGGCCACGGATGCGGTATTGCGCCAGCAGGCGCATGACGTAGCCGATCTTGATCAGGGTCGGGCCGAGGATGGTCAGCGAATGCATCGCCACCAGCAACGCAATCGGTATCTGGCCGTTGTAGAGGTAGGCGCCGTAGATGCCGGCCAGCAGCATGATCAGGCCGGCGACGAGGACTTTGCTCGACAGGTGCAGAACGTTCAGCGGGCTTTCGAAGAAAGTGAGCATGGTGGCGTACTCCTGATCGGTTCGTTGTGTACTTTGAGTACTTCAAGTCCCGTGCCAGATTTTCAAGCCAGAAGAATCAGTCACTTGAAGAGAGTCGAGTCAATTTGACACAAACGAAATGAAGTCAGTTTGACTCTGCACCTTGTCATTAGGACTACACCCAATAAAAAATCAGAAACCCTCCGCCTAAAAGCAAACCAATATCATTTGCGCACCCTCCGTCCTTTTGCTTTAATCGCGACCCATTCTTATTTAGACCGATAACGGTCGCCCTGGACGCTTGCGCTGATGACCGTCGCCAATGCCTCGCTCGTGCACAATCTCTACCTCAGCCACCATCGCTGGCTGCACGAGCTATTGCGTCGACGCCTGAGCAACGCGATGGATGCCGCCGACCTCGCCCACGACACCTTCATCCGCGTGCTCAAGCGTCCGCAAACCTTCAATGGCGAAGTTCATGAGCGCTCCCATCTGGCGACCATCGCCCGGGGGTTGTGCGTCGATCACTGGCGCCGTCGGCAACTCGAGCAGACCTGGCTCGACACCCTCGCCAACCGCCCACCAGCCTTGCAGCCCTCGCCCGAGCAACAGGCAATCATCGTCGAAACCCTGCACGAAGTGGACGCCATGCTCCAGCGCCTGCCGCAACGGGTCAGCGCGGCATTCATCCTCGCCCAACTGCACGGCATGCCTTACAAATTGATCGCCGCACAGATCGGCGTCAGCGAGCGGATGATCAAGAAGTATCTGGCGCAGGCGATGATGCATTGCACGATCCTCGAAGCTGAACTCGACGGGTTGCTGATTGAATAGCCCCGTGAACAAACTCAGCCATGCCAGCCTTGAGCAGGCCGCGAACTGGTACGTGCAATTGCACGACGAGCAGGTCGCCGAGCCTGAGCGTCTGCGTTGGCAGGCGTGGCTGGCGCAAAGCCCCGAGCATCAGGCGGCGTGGCGCTACGTAGAACGAGTTGGGCTACGTTTCGCGCCATTGCAGAACGAAAGCGAAGCCGTCAGCCACGCCCTGCGCAACAGTGCGCGCAGCTCGATCAGCCGCCGCCAATCGCTCAAAGGCTTGCTGATTCTCGCGGCCACCGGGCTCGCGGGTTGGGCGGTCGGACGCAACACGCCGCTGCTGGACTCGGTAGAACGCTTGAGCGCCGACCTCTCCACCGGCACTGGGGAAACCCGCGAAGCCACGCTGAGCGATGGCAGTCGCATCTGGCTCAACGCCTTGAGCGCCTTGAATGTGCGTTTCGATGCCCGCCAGCGTTTGCTGCAACTGCGCGCCGGCGAAGTGCTGATCGACACCGCGAAAGACCTTGGTCGCGCCTTTTGGGTCGAGACCGAACAGGGCCGGATGCGTGCGCTGGGTACGCGTTTCAGCGTGCGCCAGACGGATCGCAACACGCTGCTGAATGTCTACGAGGGTGCCGTTGAGGCCACTAACCACCAAGGCGAAAGCCAAGTCGTGCAGGCCGGTCAGCAACTGGTATTCAGCGCCGGCCGGTTGTACACCGCGTCCGCAGCGGATCCAGCGCGCGAAGCCTGGCGCCGGGGCGTGCTGCTGGCCGATAACCTGCCGCTGGGCGTACTGATCGAAGAACTCAGCCGTTATCGCCCGGGGCATCTGCATTGTGATCCGGCGGTGGCGGACTTGCCGGTAATGGGCTCGTTCCCGCTCAAGGACACCGATCAAGCCTTGCGTCTGCTGGAAGCGGCGCTGCCGATCCGCGTCGATAAAACCTTTGATTGGTGGGTCAGCGTCGGACCCACAGCCTGAGATTTTTTTCCATCACGGTTCCCTTTTTTCGGGTTCATTCGGTTAACCCTCAGCAGCCCTCATTTCGTTGATTGCCCCCGGAAATTCCATGTTGCGCGCCACCTTCGCCCGCTGTCGTTTTACTCTGGCCATGGCATCTGCCGTGCCGGGGTTGTGCGTGTCGATGGCGCTGGCAGATGTGCAGAGGCAGCATTACACAGTGGCTCCCGGCTCATTGGTCACAGTGCTCAACCATTTCGCCGAGCAGAGCGGCGTGTTTATCGCCGGGCACAATGATCTGGCGGCAGACAAACGCAGCGCCGGTCTGAGCGGTGATTACACCCCGCAACAGGCTTTGCACATCCTCCTCAATGGCAGCGGTCTGCAAGCGCAGCGGCAAAGCGGCGGCTACGTCCTGCGCAGCACAGCCTCTGCAGCCCCACTGCAACTGGACGCCACCACCATCAGCGGCAAAACCCTCGGCGCCATCACCGAGGACACTCACGCCTACACCACTGGCGTCAGCGCCTCCGCCACCGGTCTGCCGCTGTCCCTGCGCGAAACCCCGCAATCGGTCACGGTGATCACCCGCCAGCAACTTGACGATCAGGGCGCCAACGGCATCGCCGACGTCCTGCGCCGCGCACCGGGTATCAGCGTGCAGAACTACGACAGTGAGCGCTGGGAATTTTCCAGCCGTGGCACGCCGATCACCAATTTCCAGTATGACGGGGTCAACACCGACTACGACGGCGTCTACGATTACGGCACCACCAGCACCGACATGGCGACCTTCGACCGCGTCGAAATCATCAAGGGTGCCACGGGCCTGATGACCGGCTCGGGCGACCCGTCGGCCACGGTCAACCTGATCCGCAAACGCCCGACGCCCGCGTTCAAAGCCGCACTCAGCGGCAGCGTCGGTTCGTGGGACAGCTATCGCAGCGAATTTGACATTGCAGGCCCGCTGAACGACAACCTGCGCGCACGCTTCGTCGGCGTCCATCAGGAACGCAGCGCTTACGCCGATCACTACCAGAACAGCAAGGACATCGCCTACGCCGTCGTCGAAGCCGATCTAAACCCGGACACTCTGTTGACCGTTGGTTTCGATCAACAGAACACCCGCTCACGCGGTGCCACCTGGACCGGTTTCCCGATGTTCTACAGCGACGGTTCGCGGACGAATTTCTCGCGCTCGTTCAACCCGGCCACAGACTGGAGCCGCCGCGACTTTATCAACCAGACCTTGTTTGCCGCCGTCACCCGGCTATTGCAAAACGACTGGGCGTTGAAAATCAGCTACGACCGCAAACACCGCGAACACGACACCCTGCTCGGCTCCGCCAGTGGCGGCAATCCGGACCCGGTGAGCGGCGACGGCATGTTCCTCTACATGGGCCAATTCAAGGGCGACGAGGTGCAGGACAATCTTGATATCAACCTCGGCGGGCCGTTCAGCCTGTTCGGTCGCGAGCATCAGTTGCTGGTCGGTTTCATGTCGATGAACACGCGCCAGGACAACCCGGTTTACGGCTCGGTGTACCCGCCGCTCAACGGCAGTATTTTCGACTGGCATGGCGAGTTCGCCAAACCGGATATCCCGCAGATCGGCACGGACGCCATCCGCCAACGCCAGACCGGCGCATACCTCTCGACGCGCTTCAGGGGCAGCGACGATCTGGCGCTGATCCTCGGCGCACGCGTCAGTGATTTCAGGGGCAGCGACCATCTCGATTACAGCGACCCGAATACGGCCAATGTTCGCGACGGCTACCGCCAGACCGGGGTGGTCACACCGTATGCCGGTGTGGTCTACGACCTCGATGACACGTACTCGCTCTACACCAGCTACACGCGAATCTATCAACCGCAACTGAGCAAGGACGCCACGCGCCAGATACTCGACCCGGTGCAGGGCGACAGCTACGAAGCGGGGATAAAGGCCGAATATTTCGACGGCCGGCTCAACGCCAGTTTTGCCGTGTTTCGTATCGAGCAGGACAACGTCGCCGAACAGGTCAGCGGCTTCGACAATCAGGCGGTGTACCGCGCCGTGCAAGGTGCGACTACAAAGGGCTTCGAGTTCGAACTGGCCGGTGAAATCGCCGAAGGCTGGAACCTCTCCGCCGGCTACGCCTACAACCACACCCGCGATGCCAGGGGTGATCCGGTCTACGCCTCGATCCTGCAAACCACGGCGCCGGAGCAACTGGTGCGGCTGTTCAGCAGCTATCGCCTGCCCGGCGCCTGGCAAAACCTCACCCTGGGCGGCGGTGTCAGTTGGCAGAGTGAATTCTTCGGCAACGTCTTTCAGCCAGCAGTGGGCCAGAACGTACGCATCACTCAGGACAGCTATTACCTGGTCGACGCGATGGCGCGCTATCGCTTCAACGAGCACCTGAGCACTTCGCTCAACATCAAGAACCTCTTCGACAAGAGCTACTACACGGGCCTTGGCAATTTCGGCACCGGTTTCTACGGCGAACCGCGCAACCTGCAACTGACGGCGCGCTGGGATTACTGACGCGCCGCAACTTGTCGATCTACGGCACCGGCAATCGACCAGGGACTGACTACGCTGTTAATCCAGCGTGTCTAACCTGCCGAGGATGACTGCCATGCAACGCGTTCAAAAACTCACCCCTTGCCTGTGGTTCGACGATCAGGCCGAAGCCGCTGCGAAGTTCTACTGCTCGATCTTCGATCACTCGAAAATCACCGGCCTGACCCACTACAGCAAGGTCGGCCAGGAATTTCACGGCAAGCCGGAAGGTGCGGTGATGACCGTCAGTTTCGAGCTCGACGGTCAGACCTTCACCGGGCTCAACGGCGGGCCGATGTTCAAATTCAGCGAGGCGATCTCGTTTCAGGTCAACTGCCAGAATCAGGAAGAAGTCGACCATTTCTGGGGCAACCTGTCCGAGGGTGGCCCTGTCGAAGCCCAACAATGTGGTTGGCTCAAAGACAAGTTCGGCGTGTCGTGGCAGATCGTCCCGGTGGCCTTCATGCATATGATGCTGGATGCCGACACGAGCAAATCGCAACGTGCGATGCAGGCCATGTTCACAATGAAAAAACTCGACATTGCCGAACTCGAACGGGCCTTTGCCGGCCAGAGCTAATACACTGGCGCCCTGGCCTGCCGGGAATAACAACGATGAAACACGCTGCCGCCAAAAACCCTGAAAAAGCCCCGCGCTTCTGGCGCGACGCGGCGCTGCCATTCATTGAAGCGCGGGCCATCGCCGATGGTCGCGAGGTCTGCTATGCGCGGCATTCCCATGCGCACTTTTCCATTGGCGCAATCACCGCCGGGCGCAGCACGTATGTGCATGAACAGGCGCAGTTCGATGTCGCGGCGGGCACCGTGGTGCTGATGAATCCCGGTGATGTGCATGCGTGCAATCCGATCGATGACCAGCCTTGGTCGTATGTGATGCTGTATGTCGAGACGCCGTGGCTGACGGATCTGCAGCATCAGTTGGGGTTCAGTGCCGAGCTCGAGTTTCGGCGGTTTTCCGACACGCACTTGCAGGAGGCAGAATTGTTTCGCGACTTGATCGCGCTTTACGACGTACTGGTCGACGAGCAACAGGATGTCTTGCGCAAGCAAAGCGCGGCGGTGGAATTCTTCAGCGACCTGCAACTGCGCCTCAACCCTGCCGGACCGTCGTTGCGCGAGCCGAATTTCAAACTGGAACGCGCGGCTGACTTCATCCGCGAGCACTGCACCGAGCTGCTGAACCTCGACGATATCTGCGCCGCGGCACAGCTGTCACCGTCGTACCTGATCCGCGCCTTCAAACAGCATTACGGCATGACGCCCCACGCGTTTCTGGTCAACCAGCGCATCCAGTTCGCCCGCGAGCGTTTGCGCGGCGGCCAGTTGATTGCCGATGTGGCGCTTGAGGCAGGGTTTGCCGACCAGGCGCATTTTCAGCGGGCGTTCAAGCAGCACCTGGCGGCCACGCCCGGCCAATATCGCGGCTGACGGCTTGCCCCGATTGATCGTTCCCACGCTCCGCGTGGGAACGCAGCCCGGGACGCTCCGCGTCCCTTCCAGAGCCGAACGCAGAGCGTCCGATGAGGCATTCCCACGCGGAGCATGGGAACGATCAATCGCTGGCCAACAGATTCAGATATTGACATATCGGTAAATTCCGATATCGTCGCGGCATGGAACTACTCGAAATCTTCAAAGCCCTCTCGAACCGCACACGCCTGGAAATCCTCAAAGGCTTGAAGGATCCCGAGAAACACTTTCCTCCGCAGGATGAGGGTGACGTGCACACGGTGGGCGTTTGCGTCAGCAGTATTCAGGAAGGCGTCGGGCTGTCGCAGTCGACGGTGTCTGATTATCTGGCGACGCTGCAACGCGCCGGCCTGGTGGAAGTCAGGCGCATCGGCCAATGGACCTATTACAAACGCAACGAAGCAGCGATCAGTGCGCTGGCCGAGATCATCGGCAGCGAGCTGTAATTTTTCACCCCAAGATATCGAGATTTCCCGATATCCCTTTTTACCGAAACGAGGCAATGCAATGAAAGCGATGATCCTTACTTCATTTGGCGGCGCGCAATCGTTCGAACTGCGCGACGTGCCCAAGCCAGTGCCACAAGCGGGCGAAGTCCTGGTACGGGTGCACGCCACCTCCATCAACCCGCTGGATTATCAGGTTCGCCGTGGCGACTATGCCGATCTGGTGCCCCTCCCCGCCATTACCGGGCACGACGTTTCTGGCGTTGTCGAAGCCGTTGGGCCGGGGGTGACGGCCTTCGTACCGGGCGACGAGGTCTGGTACACCCCGCAAATATTTGCCGGCCCGGGCAGTTATGCCGAGTACCACGTTGCGGCGCAAAGCATTGTCGCCAAGAAGCCGCCCGCGTTGAGTCACCTCGAAGCGGCCAGCCTGAGCCTGGTGGGCGGAACCGCGTGGGAAGCATTGGTCGTGCGGGCCGCGCTCAGGGTCGGCGAAAGCATTCTGATCCACGGCGGTGCAGGCGGCGTCGGCCATGTTGCGATCCAGCTGGCCAAAGCCATCGGTGCGAAGGTCTTCACCACCGTACGCGAAGCAAATTTCGCGTTCGCCCAGCGCATGGGCGCCGATGTGCTGATCGACTATGAAAAGGAGGATTACGTCGACGCGATCCTGCGCGAAACCGAAGGGCGCGGCGTCGATGTGGTGTTCGACACCATCGGCGGCAACGCCTTGTCACGCAGTCCTGACGCGCTTGCACAGCTTGGCCGCGTGGTGTCGATCGTCGACCTTGCCCAGCCACAAAACCTGATTCAGGCGTGGGGCAAGAACGCCAGTTATCACTTCGTGTTCACCCGGCAAAACCGCGGCAAGCTCGATGAACTGAGCGCCTTGATCGCAAACGGTCAGTTGCGTCCACACGTTGGCGCAGTCTATCCACTGGCCGACATCGGCCTCGCCCATGCCTTGCTGGAAACGCCTAACAACGGCGTCCAAGGCAAAATCGCGATTGCCGTCGCGCCGTCGCCCGAACTCGCCAATCGCTGAACTCAGTTCCGAGGAGAACATCATGATTTATGAGATCGCTTTACTGCCCGTTCACACAGGGAAAACCGAAGCCTTCCGGCAGGCGTTTGCCGAGGTCGAGCCGTTGCTCAAACGCGCCAAGGGTTACGGCGGGCACTTGCTTGCGCAGGGAATTGAAACGCCTGAGGTGTTCAATCTGATTGTGCGCTGGCGATCCCTTGAGGATCACACGCCTGGGTTTGAAGCGAGTGAGGACCACCGGCTGTTCATGCTGGGGCTGGAGGAATATTTTTCAGAGGAGCCGAAGGTCTGGCACATGGAAGGTGGCGCGTTTCAGCAGCCGTTCAACTAATCAATCTCTCGGCTACCCGTGATCCATTGTAGGAGTGAGCCTGCTCGCGATAGCGGTCTATCAGTCGACATTTATATTGACTGATAGATCGCTATCGCGAGCAGGCTCACTCCTACAGGGTTTACGGTAGCAGCAGGTATATCGCGCTGACGGTCAACAACCCCGCCATGCTCCGGTTGAACCAACGCATCCCCGCCGCGTTGCTCAGATACCCACGCAAAAACGTCCCGGCATACACCCAGCAGCCGACCGACAGATAACAGATCACCAGATACACCGCCGCAAACTGCCACACCAGCCGCGCCTCGCCATCGGCGACAAACGCGCCCATACCCGCGACGCAGGCCATCCAGGCTTTCGGGTTAAGCCACTGCATCACCGCGCCGTACAGCATCGACGGCGCCCGCCCCGATTCACGGGCATTCAATTGCCCGTCATCCATGGCCAGTTTCCACGCCATGAACAGCAGAAACGCCACACCGGCCAGTTGCACCACGCGGGTCATGAATGGCCAGAGCTTGAGCACCTCGTGCAGACCCAACCCCATCAGCACCAGCAGCAACACAAACCCCAACGTGGCCCCGGCAACATGCCGTTGACTGGCGCGAAAACCGAACTGCGCCCCGGAACTCAACGCCACAATGTTCACCGGCCCCGGCGTGATCGACGCCGCCAACGCAAACGCCGCCATGGAAACAATCAGACTCATCGCACACCTGCTTCAAATCGAGGAACAAGGTGCTCACCCTAACCAGCGCCCGGTTCTCCGTATTGAAGAAAATGCCCCTGTGATCCTGATCGTTCCCACGCTCTGCGTGGGAATGTAGCCCGGGACGCTCCGCGTCCCTTCCAGAGCCGAACGCAGAGCGTCCGTTGAGGCATTCCCACGCAGAGCGTGGGAACGATCAAACAATCCCATTCGCGAGCAGGCTCGCTCCCACATGAAAATCGACGTTCAGTCCAAACGCGGCACGGTGAAGCGGAACTCGCTGCCCTGCCCCGGCTCGCTCTCGGCGAAGATCCGCCCGCCATGGGCTTCGACGATGCCTTGGGTGATGTACAAACCGAGACCAGTGCCGGTCGGGTTGCCCTCTTTCACCGTCCAGTAACGATCGAACACGTGCGGCAGATGCTCCTTGGGAATGCCTTCGCCGCTGTCGCGCACGGTGAAGACAATGTCATCGCCGACCGACGTGGCATGCACGCCCACCCTGCCCAGGCGCGGGGTGAACTTGATCGCATTGCCGACCAGATTCGACAGCACCTGAAACAGCCGCTCCGGGTCGGCATGAATGCGCAGATCAGGATCGGCGTCGAAGGAAATGCTGATGTCCTTGTCCAGCGCCAGCGGCGCGAGCAGTGCCTGCGCCTCCTCGAACATCTGCCCGACGTCAAGTTTCTGCGGGGTGATGGAGTAGCGCCCGGCGTCGATTTTCGAGGTATCGAGCAAATCCTCCAGCAGCGTATTCATGCGGCCGGCAGCCTGTTGCATGGTGTCGATGGCCGTCGAGATGCGCCGCGAAGTGTGCGGGCCGTCCGAGCTGAAAGCCTTCTGCATCATGCCGCAAAGCATCGAAATCACGGTCATCGGGTTGCGCAGATCGTGGGATACCACGGCCACCAGCTCATCGCGGGCGCGCACCGCTTCCTGCTCACGACGCACTTGCCGCGCCAGATCATTTTCCAGTGCCGAACGCCGTAGATCGTTGGCGGCGAACAGATCACCGTGGCTCCACTTGGTGGAGATCCCGGCCATCTCGACTTTCCAGATTTCAAACGAGGTACGCGGGCGCAAACGCAGGCCGGCGTCGGAGTTTTCCAGGTCCAGTGGCTTGCGCGGATCGCCGCTCCAATTGATGTTTTCCTTGACCTCCGGACGGAACCAGAACACACCGTTGTCCACCGGTTTTGGCAGGCTCATGGCGAGCACGCCGCTGGCCACCTGCTGGAACTGTGCCGCTGGAGGATAGACGCTGGCCAGATGATGACTGGCAAATACGGGCTCGCCGCTGTCCTGCAACCACTTCTGCAAGGCGCGAATGTCATCCGGCTCCGGGCAGTTGCCGTAGCGGTGCAGTTGTTTGTCTTCGATGATCGCGATACCGCCGGCATTGGTCAGCGCCATCAGGGTCTGCGGCTGATTGGCCAGACCGTCGAAGACATTCTGAGGCGAGTCGATCATCGCCTGATTGAGCAGCGCCAACGCCTCGACTTTCTCTTCACGCTGACGGCTGATCTCCAGCGCTTCCATGGCGCTGATCTGCAGCGACAGCACCTGGCCGATGGTCTGACACGCGGCGCGCAATTCGTGCGGCACATGCAGTGGCTGACGATTGCCGCAGCTGATCAGGCCCCAGAGCTTGTCACCCTTGAGCAGGGAAATGCTCATCGACGACAGCACGCCCATGTTCTTCATGTACTGGCAGTGGATCGGCGATACGCTGCGCAGGGTGGCGAAACTCAGGTCCAGCGGCGTGTTCGTGTCCGGGCGCAGCTTTGGCAGCAGCGGCACCGGTTGGTAATCGGCATTGGGGATGATCCGCAGCCAATTGGTGCGATACAGCTCGCGCGCCTGTTCGGGAATGTCCGACGCCGGGAAAAACAGGCCGTTGAACACTTCCATCGACGGGTCGGAGGCTTCGGCGATGACCTGACCGTGGCCCTCCTCTTCGAAACGGTAGATCAACACCCGGTCGTAACCGGTCATGGCCTGGATTTCCTTGACGCTGATGTCGTACAGCGCCTGCAAGGTGGTGGCCGCTTGCAGACGCTGAAGCATGCGCCCCAGATGGGTCTGGTTGCCGGCGACGTTGCGCGGCTGGAAATTCTCGACGTGGATTTCCAGCTCCAGAATCAGCACGCCCTGATGGCGATGCAGCAGGCCCTCGAACGCGGTGCCATTGAGCCGGAAGCGCAGCGGCTGCAAGTCGGACAGCGACGGTTGCAGCAAGGCTTCGCGCACTTTTTCCGCTTCGGCATCGCCGATCAGGCTTGCCAGCGGCTGGCCGATCAAGCTTTGCGGCTCTCGGGCCAGCAACGTTTCGACATTGGCGCTGACCTGAATGATCGCCAGCTCAGGCTCGCTCAAGGTCAGCAGCAAACCGTGGGGCTGGATCGCACCGGGGAAACGGATCGGCTCGTCGGCACAGTTGGCCAGCAGTTCTTCAAAGTCTTGTTTGTCTTGCGGGTTCATGCCAGTACCTCCCGGCTTTCGAGCCAGTGCTCGAAACAGCTGAATGTGGTTTGTGCTGCCGTGACGACAGCGGCGCGCTCGGCGGCGCTCATTGGCCGACTGCCGAGGTATTCGATAAAGTCCCGCCAGCGCCGGCCCGTGGCGGCGCCGTAGATATCGAGAAAGGCCGCGCCGTTATCGGCTTCCAGGCCTAACCGGGTGGAGATTTCCCGGCGCAGAATCTGCCCGCCGAGCGTCGCGCCCTCGAGCACGTAGAGCACGCCAAGGCAGGCAGCGCTTGAGTCGATGACCGGCAACTGCTCGCACTGCGGCAGGCCTTGCAACGCTTCGGCAGATACGCCCAGTGCGTGCAGATCAGTGCGCAAGGTTGGCGCTTTGAGTCGAGGCGTCAGTTCAAAATCGGCAGGCATTGCATCGCTGCGTAGCAAAGCGTTTTCCAGCGGCAGATAGAAGCCGTAATAAGCCTGCATCAGCCGCACAAAAGCCTGTGTATCGAGAAAATCGGAGAAAAAAGGAAGGCGTTTTTCCAGTGCGATGTGCAGTTCGGCAGTGCCGGCTCGCAGATCTTGCAGCACCGGTGGCACATAAACTTCACGGGCCTTTGCTTGCATGTAGATCGCTCTTGGTGGGGCCGCCTGGGGCCAAACGGGGTGGGTACAACGTCGGCGAAATTTTACACGGCTATCGCCGTATCTGACCGGATGGATAGTTTTTTCTGACGAAACCATCACCCTATGACTGATACAGAGTGAAGGCATCTGCAAAAAGTTCGACCGCGTTGCCCAACAGCGCGGGGCGCTGTACCGCGACAGCGCTGCGTGACTGTATGGGTCTGAGCGCGTGGGGGCTGTGATAAAAACATGGTTCTCGTTACTGGAGTGCCGCCATGGATCTCGCCACCCTCACCCTGTTTCTTCCGGCCTGTTTCGCCCTGAACATGGCCCCCGGGCCGAACAATCTGCTGTCGGTCAGCAACGCCACGCGTTATGGCTTTCGCCGCGCGTGCACGGCGGGCATCGGGCGGATTCTGGCGTTCGCCGGGATGATTGCGCTGGCCGGTGCGGGCCTGTCGGTGGTGCTGCAGACCTCGGTATGGCTGTTCCATGCGATCAAGATCATTGGCGCGGGATATCTGCTGTATCTGGCCTGGCAGTTGTGGCGGGCCAATCCTGAGGCCGAGCAGCAGGTAACGGGCGCGACCGTTGGTTTCTTTGCGTTGGCACGGCAGGAGTTTCTGGTGGCGGCGGGCAATCCGAAGGCGATCCTGTTGTTTACCGCGTTTCTGCCGCAGTTCGTCGACCCGGCGCGCCCGGTGCCGGCGCAATTCGCGGTGCTGGGCGTGCTGTTTCTGTTGCTGGAGTGGATCGCCATCAGCGCCTACGCCTGGATGGGCCTGCACATGCGCCGCTGGTTCGCCGAGCCGCGCGGCAAACGGATCTTCAATCGTTGCTGCGCAGGCCTGTTGTCGGCGGCGGCTTCGGTGCTGTTGACGGCGAAACGCGCTTAAGCCTCGGACGGGCCTTTGAGTTCTACCTGATTGCCATCCGGGTCGAAGCAATACAGCGATAGACCTTTGCCCTCGGCGCCGAAGCGTGATTCGGCTTTTGCCACAGTCAGGCCGAAGGTTTGCAGGTGTGCAATCAGCGCTGCTTCATCGAACGGTTCGATGCGCAGGCAGAAATGATCAACGTTACGCCGCTCGGCCCCGGCCGCCCCGCCGCCCTTGCGGCCGAGTTCGCCTTGCAGGTCGACGAGGTCGATCATCGAAGTGCCGGCGCGCAGGTGGATCAGGCCCAGCGGCTCGTTGCGCTTGACCACTTCGGCGCCGAAGACCTGGTTGTAGAAGTCGATGCTGCGTTGCAGATCGGCGACGCGCAGAACGATGTGATCAATGTGTTGGATGAAAAACGGATGCATCGGGCACACCTCAACAAACGGTAGGAGCTGCCGATAGCGGCGATCTGTGGATTTTGGGACGCGGAGCGTCCCGGGCTGCATTCCCACGCAGAGCGTGGGAACGATCAAGATCGCAGCCTGCGGCAACTCCTACACGGTAGTTCAGGGGATTTGAAAATTCACTGTCGATTTTTCGGTGGAGCCATCGACAAACTGGTTTTACTCTCAGCCCATGAACATACAAACCGCTGTCCTGCCGCCCCACGCCGAGATGGTTCGCGCCATGCTCGAACGCGACACTGCCTATGAAGGCGTGTTCTTCACGGCGGTGAAAACCACCGGGATCTTCTGCCGCCCCAGTTGCACGGCGCGCAAGCCGAAACCGGAGAATGTCGAATTCTTCGCCCATGCCGACGAATGCCTGTCTGCCGGCTATCGCGCCTGCCTGCGTTGCAAGCCGCTGGACGCCGCCGCCATCGCGCCAGACTGGGTGCAGCGCCTGCTCAAAGCCGTAGAGGCCGATCCGGAGTTGCGCTGGAGCGATGCGCAGTTGCTCGCCGAAGGTATCGAGCCACTGAAGCTGCGGCGCTGGTTCAAGCAGCATTTCGGCATGACCTTCCATGCGTGGCTGCGTACGCGCCGCTTGGGCATGGCGCTGGGCGGGATCAAGCAAGGCACCTCGATTGATCACGCCGCGTTTGATTCGGGTTATGAATCGCTCAGCGGTTTTCGTGATGCCTTTCAGAAGTCCTTCCACATCACCCCCGGTCGCGTCGAACACAGCGAGCCGCTGCTGTTCACTCGGTTGACCACGCCGCTGGGGCCGATGATTGCCATGGCCGAACGCCGTGGCTTGGTGTTGCTGGAGTTTCTTGATCGCCCGGCACTGACCCGCGAAGTCGAAGAACTGCAGCAACGTTACGGCTACGCGGTCGCGCCGGGGCACAACGCGCATTTGCAGCAGATCGAGCAGCAACTGGCGGCGTACTTCGCCGGCAAGCTCAGCGAATTCAGCGTGCCACTGCACCTGCCCGGCAGCGAGTTTGCCCGGCAGGTCTGGTCGGCGCTGCGGCAAATCCCTTACGGCCACACCAGCACTTACGGCGCCATCGCCGCCGGTTTGGGCAAACCCGGCGCCAGTCGCGCGGTCGGTCTGGCCAACGGGCACAATCGGTTATCGATTGTGGTGCCCTGCCATCGGGTGATCGGCGCGGATGGCTCGCTGACCGGCTATGGTGGTGGGCAGCCGCGCAAAGCGTTTCTGCTGCGGCTGGAAAACGCCGCCGTGCAGCTCACCCGACAACTGGCATTCTGACCAACCGAATCGACTGACAAGAAGGATTTTTGATGAACGCGCTCGCTACGCAGTTTCACCAGTTGCACCAGCAAGGCCTGTTGATTCTGACCAATGTCGCCGACGCCACCGGGGCGCGACTGGTCGAGCATCTGGGCGGTAAAGCCGTGGCCACCAGCAGCGCGGCGGTGGCCTGGGCCCACGGGTATCCGGACGGCAACACCCTGCCCCTCGAACGTCTGGTGTCGACGGTGGAATCCATCGCCCGGGTGATCAGCATTCCGTTGACCGTGGATGTCGAGGCCGGGTATTCCGATGACCTCGGGCGCGTGGCCGAAGTGCTGGATGCGGTGATCGCGTCGGGTGCCGTCGGGATCAATATCGAGGACGGTTCTGCCGATCCTGAGCTGCTCGCGCGCAAGATCGAAGTGGTGCGACAGGTTGCCAACAAACGCAATGTGCAGCTGTTCATCAATGCGCGCACCGACGTGTATCTGAAAAACCTCGTCCCGGCCGAGGATCGCGTCGCCGAAACCCTGCATCGGGCGGCGCTGTATCAAGCGGCCGGCGCTGATGGTTTGTTCGCGGCGGGCGTCACGTCGGCCTATGAAATCGAGGCCATCTGCAAGGGCACTGCGCTGCCAGTCAATGTCCTTGGTTTCGCTTGCCTGCCTTCGCCTGAAGAACTGCAAGCGCTGGGCGTGCGCCGCTTGAGCGCGGGTTCCGGCATTGCCGAATTCCTCTATGGCGCGATGGGTGGGCTGGTGAAAAGCTTTCTGGCCAACGGCAAACTCGATACCCATGACCTCAAGGCGTTCAGCTACGGCGAAGTCAACGGTTTGCTGAAATAACATGGCCGACGCCTATCCAGCAGCCAGCGCGTTTCTGGCCGCGCTCGATGCAGATTGGCAGCGTCACATTGCTGCGGTCGGCCCGTGCCTGCATCAACCGCATCCGGCGCGTGATCCGTACGAGTCGCTGGTGCGGGCGATTGCTTATCAGCAACTGCATGCCAAGGCCGGGGATGCGATTGTCGGGCGGTTGGTGGGGTTGTTTCCCGGGCAGTCGTTTCCGCGGCCCGAGCAGATTCTTGCGACGGATTTCGAGCGAATGCGCAGTTGCGGGTTTTCCGCTGGCAAGATTGCGACGATTCAGGGCATTGCCCAAGCAGCGCTGGAGGGTGTGGTGCCGGATTACGCCACGGCGCTGGCGATGGACGATGAGGCGTTGATCGAACGTTTGGTCAGTTTGCGCGGGGTGGGTCGCTGGACGGTGGAGATGTTGCTGATCTACAGCCTGGAGCGCATGGATATTCTGCCGGCGGATGATTTTGGTGTTCGCGAGGGGTATCGGCGGTTGAAGGGGCTGGAGGTGCAGCCAACGCGCAGGCAGATGGTTGAGATCGGGTTGGCGTGGAGGCCGTATCGGACGGTGGCGGCGTGGTATTTGTGGCGGGTGCCTAAACCGCTGCCCTCACCCTAACCCTCTCCCGGAGGGAGAGGGGACTGATTGGGGGAGATTGGAGATCTACACCGACTTGAAATAACGTCTTTGAATCCATGAACGCCAAGACTTCTCAATTCCATAATCGACTGCCCTCACCCTAGCCCTCTCCCGGAGGGAGAGGGGACTGATTGGGGGAGATTGGAGATCTACACCGACTTGAAATAGCGTCTTTGAATCCATGATCGCCAAGACTTAGATCCATAATCGACTCGGTTTTTCAGGTCGATGTATAACGCAAGACACCTCGGTCGGCTCCCTCTCCCTCCGGGAGAGGGCTGGGGTGAGGGTCGGCTTTTCAAAGCCCGGATTTCAACCGGCTGAACGCCCGGATCAACGCCCGATTGAACGCTTTGCCATTGTCATTCTTGCTGTACAGCGAAGCCCTGACCTGCGCGGACGGATACGTCCCCGGATCATTACGAATCGACGCGTCCACCAAACCATCCGCCGCCGTGATCGCATTGGCGTAATGAATGGTGTCGGTGATCGGCGCAATCACCTCCGGCGTCATCAAATAATCCATCAGCGCCAACCCGGCCTGGGGATGCGGTGCGTCCTTGGGCACGACCATGGCATCGAACCAGATCAACGTACCCTCTTTCGGAATCCGGTAACTCAACTTGAACGGCTTCTTCGCCGCTTCCGCCTGCCCCGCCGCGATGGCGACGTTGCCGTTCCACGACATCGCCACACAGGTGTTGCCGTTGGCCAGATCGCTGATATTCAGGTCGTTATCGAAGTAACGAATATACGGCCGGATCTTCGCCAACTGCTGCTCGGCAAGTTTCAAGTCATCGAGATTCTGCCGGTTGATGTCCAGCCCCATGTACTTCATGACAGCGGCGAATACCTCGTTGGGATCGTTGAGCAGACTCACCCCGCAATCGGCGAATTTCGCCACCACCGCCGGATCGAACAACATCGCCCAACTGTCCGTCGGTGCATCGGGCAGGCGCTGCTTGATCGCCTGTTCCTGATAGCCCACACCGGTGGTGCCCCAAGCGTAAATCCCCGCATAGCGATTGCCCGGATCGAACACCGCCATGTGCTGGCGAAATTCCTCGCCAACCCCGGCAAAGTGCGGCACTCGGGCCTTGTCCAGCGGCTGGATCGCGCCGCTTTCGATGGCCCGCGACAGATGCTGGCCGGCGGTCAACACCAGGTCGTAACCGCTGCGCCCGGTAAGCAGTTTGGTCTCGACGGTTTCCAGCGAATCAAAGTGATCGGCGACCACATGAATACCAGTCTTTGCCTCAAAATTCTTCAGCGTATCCGGCGCCAGGTACTCACCCCAGATGTACAGATTAACCACCGGTTTGGCGGAGTCAGCAGCCTGCACACACAGGGGTGCAAGCACCAGCAATAACGCTTGAGTCAGTTTGTGCAGGCCCATGATTACACTCCTTTGCCGGCGTATTGCGGCATGGTGATGCACGCGACGTTGCCGCCACCGAGGAGGATTTCCCGGGAGTTTTCGATGCCGACGATTTTGTGCTGCGGGAACAGTTCGGCCAGCGTCGCCAGCGCCACTTGATCGTTGCGATCACCAAACAGCGGCACCACGATCGAACTGTTGCCAGCGTAATAGTTGATGTACGACGCGCAGATTTTCGTGCCGGCCTGACGGGTGTGGGTGCTGTCCTGCTGATCGAGGCCGTCGGCTTCTTCGGCGGTCCATTCCAGCACATCCGGTTGCGGCAGTTTGTGCACGATCAGCTCGCGCCCTCGGCTGTCGCGGGTGCTGCGCAGGATGTCGTAGGCCTCCTGGTAGATTTCCCATTGCGGATCGTCGCGGTTGTCGGTCCATTGCAGCACCACTTCACCGGGACGCACGAAACAGGCGAGGTCGTCGACATGGCCGTCGGTTTCGTCGAACTTGCAGCCGCGTGGCAGCCAGATGACCTGCTCTGCGCCGAGGTAATCGGTCAGGCGTCGGGTCACTTCGTCCTTGCCCAGATGCTGGTTGCGATTGCGGTTGAGCAGGCATTGTTCGGTGGTGAGGATGCTGCCCTGGCCGTCGCTCTGGATGCCGCCCAGCTCGGCAATCAGCGGCGCGCGGTAGCGGTCGAAGCGCTCGATTTCGAGGATCTTGCTGGCGATCTGGTCGTCCTTGTCCCACGGGAAATACAGGCCGCCGTCAAGACCGCCATAGGCGTTGAATTCGAAGTCGACGCCACGCACTTCACCGCTCTGATCGTTGACCACAAAGCATGGGCCGCTGTCGCGGAACCAGGTGTCGTTGCAGGTCATCTCGACCACGCGCACTTGTGGCGGCAACTGCCGACGCGCCGTGGCGAACTGCGCGGCTGAGGCGCACACGGTGACTGGTTCGCTATGGGAGATGGCGGTGACGATCTGCACCCAGACTTTCTGCGCCGGTTTCGCGCCGTTGCGCCAGACATCGGTGCGCTCCGGCCAGCCGAGCCAGCAGCCGGACTTGGCTTCAAATTCGCCGGGCAGACGGAAGCCGTCGTGTTTGGGGGTGGAGTCGAGCAAGCGTGCCATGATCAAACCTCGTCTTCGCGATGGGATTGGAATGACCACAGGCTAAGGGCGCGCGCACTGCGCCCGCCAACGATGATTATTACGGAACAGTTGAATTCAACTCATCAATCGACCAGTTGATCGTTGAACCATTCGAGCATCTGCGCCACCGCCGGGCGCTCCAGCCGCAGCCGTTCGCAGACCAGTGCGTATTGGCCGAGGGCGGTCATGCTCGAGGAGAAGGGCCGCACCAGCCGGCCACTTTGCAGATCTTCCTGCGCGGTCAGGTTGTCGCCCATGGCCACGCCCTGCCCTTGCGCCGCCGCTTCCAGCGCCAGACCGGCGTGGGCGAAATACAGCTGACGCTGCGGGCGCAGATCACCGGCGTGGCTGGTCAGCCAGGCGGTCCAGGTCTTGCCGTCCTGATCGTCGTGCAGCAGGCAGTGGCGAACCAGATCCTTGGGTGTTTTCAAGGTGGCCTGGTTGAACAGACCGGGGCTGCACACCGGGAAGAACTGCAGGGCTGGCAGAGGCCGCACGAAGTAGGCACTGCTGTCGACCGGGCCGGTGCCGTAGGTGATCGCCAAGTCGATGTCTTCGCCCGGAGCACTGGCGTCGATCGGTTGTTCGTAGAGGTGCAAGGTGATGTGCGGATAGCGCGCATAGAAATCGCTGAGGCGACTCATCAGCCACTTCTGCGCCAGCTCCGCAGTGACGGCCAGTCTGAGCACCGCCAGCGAGGATGGGTCGCGCAATTCATCGCAAGCATCGCCGATCAGTTCGAAGGCCTGTTGCAGACTCTGCATCAGCCGCCCGGCAGCGATGGTCGGGCGGATTTGCCGACCTTCGCGGATGAACAGCGGCACGCCAAGTTGCTCTTCGAGCTGGCGGATCTGATGGCTGACGGCGCTGTCGGTGACGCACAGTTCGGCGGCTGCACGGCCGAAATGCGCGTGGCGGGCGGCGCATTCGAAGGTGCGCAGGGCGGCCAGGGAGGGAAGTCGTCGCATGGGGGGCTGGTCCGTTTTTTTGGCCATGCTGACTGGGCTGTGGGTCTGCGTCCAGCCCTGTTGCCCTCACCCCAGCCCTCTCCCGGAGGGAGAGGGAGCCGACCGAGGTGTCTGGTGTCATACATCGACCTGAAAGACTGAGTCGATTATGGATTCAGAAGAAAACTCTCACGTCGGCGTACCTCTTCAATATCCCACGGTCAGTCCCCTCTCCCTCCGGGAGAGGGTTAGGGTGAGGGGCCTTTGACTGTATCGCACTGTATACCCCGAAGCCGCAGACACACCAAAAGCACAATCCCCCACCCCGCCGACACATCCCCGATACACCCCGACGCTGAAATGCCCCGGTCGATTTCACTCAACTCACCGGAGCTGCAGCATGACCACCACCCTTTCAAGCGCCGTAAAAGGCCTGCACCTGAACCTCGACCGCGCCGGCACCTGGCTCGCGCCTCTGACCCTGCGCCTGTTCATCGCCTGGGAATTTTTCGAATCCGGGCTGGAGAAATTCAACGGGCAGAACTGGTTCGAAGACATTCAGGACAAATTCCCCTTCCCCTTCGATCACCTGCCGGCAACGTTGAACTGGGAACTGTCGATGTGGGCCGAACTGATCTGCGCGCTGGCAATTCTGGTCGGCTTCGGGACACGGATCTCAGCGATTTCGCTGATGGTGGTAACAGTCGTCGCCACCGCTGCCGTGCACTGGCCTGCCGATTGGTCGTCGCTGAGCGAGTTGGCGCAGGGTTATGCGATCACCAACAAAGGCTTCGGCAACTTCAAGCTGCCGGCGATTTACCTGGCCGCGCTGCTGCCGCTGGTGTTCGCCGGGGCGGGCAAATTGAGTGTCGATGCGTGGCTGGCGCGGGTGTTCTGGAACAGAAACACCCGCTGAGGCTCAGTGCGCCCGATCAAGCCCGACGAGCAAGGCGCTGTCACGGCTGTAGATGTCCGGCGCGTAACGCACGCGGCCGCTGCTGTCGACCTGGGCCGTCCAGTAGGTCATCAGGATCGGCACCGGCGCCGACAGGCGAAATTCGTGGGTGGTGCCGGTGGCCAGCAGGGTTTCAGTGCGGGCCTTTTCCGCCGGGGTGAGCAGCAGATCACGCAGTTGCATCGGATGCTCGACCCGCACGCAGCCGGAGCTGAAGGCACGCGGGCCTTTTTCAAACAGCGCCTTGCTTGGCGTGTCGTGCAAGTACACCGAGAACGGATTGGGGAAGCGGATGACCATTTGCCCCAACGGATTACGCGGCCCGGCGTCCTGACGCAGCATGATGTTGCCGGGGTTGTCCCAGTCGATATCCGCTGCCGCCAGCGGCTGCCCGTTGGCGTCGAGCACTTGCAGGTTCTGGCGGCTGAGGAAGGTCTGGTCCTTGCGGATTTCCGGCAGCTTGTCTTCCTTCCAGATGGTCGGCGGTACGGTCCAGGTCGGGTTCAGGGTCAGGCGCGTCACCCGCGATTTCAGTAGCGGCGTCTGGCGCTCCGCGCGACCGACCTGGGTGCGGGTCTGCCACACCGGCACGCCGCCCTGATACAGCGTCAACTCAGCGGCGGCGACATTGACCAGCAAGCCATCGGGCTCGATGTCCTGGGCCATCCAGCGGAAACGCTCAAGGTTCACGCGCAATTGTTCACGGCGGGTCAGCGGACTGATGTTGAGTTCGGCAATCGTGCCCGGCCCGACCACACCGTCGGCCTGTAACGAATGATTGGTCTGAAAACTCTTCACGGCGTCGACCAGCACGCCGTCATACGCATTGCCGGACGTACCAATGATCTGAGTCAGATAGCCTTCGCTGTACAGACGCTGAGCCAGTTCCGGCACGCGTTTGTCTTCCATGTCCGGGCGCAGCAGCGGCCCGCTGCCGACCGACTGCCATTGCGGCAAGGCTGTGAGCCGTTGCGCGGCGTAGAGCTGACGCAGGTTCTGGTATTGCGCCAGGCGCGGACGGGCCAGATCAAACGCGGCGGGAATGTCGTGCATGCCCGGTACGGCGATCGCCAACAATTCCGCCTGACGGTCACGCGGGCTGGCGTCGGCATGCCACAGCGGTTCGAAGTGTGATTGCAGCAGGCTTCCGAAGTGCAGATCCTGCAGGGCCTGGAGGTAGTTGCGGCTGATGTCGATGTCGGCACACAACTCGCCATCCTGAGGCGCCGTGGTTGCGACCGGATAGCGTTTTGGATTGAGACCATCATCGGCCAAAAGCTGCAATTGCGCGCGCAACACCGGCAATCGTGCCGATTCACTGGCCCACACCGGCATCCAGTCCTGCTGCTGATAGAACGCCTGCAATTGCGTCAGCGCCGGGCCGTTGAGATGCGCGGCAATCGCCGGGCACGACTGCGGCAGACTGATCATTACAGCCTGCAAGGGACTTTGCGGCTCGACCGGCATCTCGACCGGTGGCGTTGGCAATGTCTCCAGCGGCGGCAACGGCTCATCGGCACAAGCGACAAACGGCGCAGCGAGCAAACAAATGCTCAAGTAGCATGCGTACTTTTTGAACAACTGCTTTACTCCAATCCATGGCCGTCCAGATGATGGCCAACCTTACATCAGGTGCGCTTGAGAGTCAGGCTCGATCAACGGGCTTGCGGGTATTGACTGGGAGTCAGGAGCCAAAGTGCCAAATAAGTAGCAAGTGAGGACACTTTATAAAATGTTGACGTTTTTGCGCCGACTTCTGTTGACTGCCACCGCTCTCGTCGTGACCAGTCCAGTTTTTGCCGCCGGCAAACCATCGCCGGTTCTCTACACCAGCCTCGCGCACGCCGCGCCAGAACTCAATCCCCAAGCGCTGAAAGGTGCTTTGAACGCCATGCAATGCGCGGTCAACAACGGTGCGAAACCGTCCCGCCATCTGGCGATCATCGACTATTCGCAGCCATCCACCGAACGCCGTCTGTGGATCTTCGACCTCAACAAAAAGAAACTGGTGCTGCGCGATCTGGTCGCCCACGGTTCCAACTCCGGGGAAAACTTCGCCACGCAGTTTTCCAATGTCGAAGGCAGCTACCAGTCCAGCCTCGGCCTGTTCCGCACCCAGGAAAGCTACAGCGGCACCCACGGTTATTCGCTGCGCATGGACGGTCTGGAGCCGGGTTTCAATGACATGGCCCGCGATCGCGCCATCGTCATTCACGCCGCCAGTTATGTGAATCCGTTGTGGAGCAAGAAACAAGGACGTATCGGCCGCAGTCAGGGCTGCCCGGCGGTTCGGCCGCAGATCGCCAAGCAGGTGATCGACCGCCTGAAGAATGGCCAGTTCATGTTTTCGTGGTACCCGGATCAGCGCTGGCTGAAATCGTCGCCGTACCTCAACTGCCAGCCGCAGCAGGTGGCGAGCATCCTCAATACCCACGCGAGCTGACCGACCACCCCAAATCCCCTGTAGGAGTGAGCCTGCTCGCGATAGCGGTGTGTCAACCAACACAGATGGTGCCTGACACACCGCTATCGCGAGCAGGCTCACTCCTACATTTGATCCTTGTCAGCCCCATGTTTCATTACAACTTTGTCATTCAGCTGTCGGTTTGCCGTGCGGATCGCTCGGTAGCCTGAAGTTGTCCCGGCGCCAATGCCGATCAACTTCGACCACTGAGTGACTGACCATGAAAACCCTCCTGCTCGCCTTCACCGCCCTCCTCGCCACTGGCAGCGTGTTCGCCGCGAACATGCCTGACAGCGCCGTGATTCATGACAAATCCGGCTTCTACGTCAATCTGGATGTCGACAAAGTCCTGTCCAGCACCGATATTTCACAAGCGTGCGGCGTGGTCCCGGCGCAATTGAATTACCTCGACCATCAGGGCCGCGAACATGTGCTGGACTATCAGGTACAAGGCAGCGGCTGCATCAATGACCATTGAGACTGATCGATGAATATTCTGGTTGTCGAAGACGAACCCAAGGCCGGCAATTACCTGCTCAACGGTTTGCAGGAACTGGGTTACAGCGTCAGCCTCGCCCGCGACGGTGCCGACGGCTTGCACCTGGCGCTGGAACACAACTTCGACGTGATCGTGCTCGATGTGATGATGCCGAAAATGGATGGCTGGGAAGTCCTGCGCCGGCTGCGCAAGGAAGCCGACACACCGGTGCTGTTCCTCACCGCCCGCGACGACATCGCCGACCGCGTCAAAGGCCTCGAACTGGGTGCCGATGATTACCTGATCAAGCCGTTTTCCTTCGCCGAACTGGTGGCGCGCCTGCGTACCCTGACCCGGCGCGGGCCGATCCATGAAGACGAACAGCTGCAGGTTGCTGATCTGCAGATCGACGTGCTCAAACGCCGCGTGAGCCGCGCCGGGGTGCGTATCACCCTGACCAACAAGGAGTTCGCGCTGCTGCAATTGTTCGCCAGCCATACCGGGCAAGTGCTGGCGCGCTCGCTGATTGCTTCGCGGGTGTGGGACATGAATTTCGACAGCGACACCAATGTGGTCGATGTCGCCGTGCGCCGCTTGCGGGCGAAGATCGATGACCCGTTCCAGCTCAAGCTGATCCACAGCGTGCGTGGCATCGGCTATCGCTTCGATACGCAGCCATGAGCCCCCATCGCCCGTATTCACTGACCCTGCGCCTGGCGCTGGCCTTCGCCCTGCTCGCGTTCGCCTCACTGGCCGGCCTCGGCGCGGCGCTGTATGGCGAACTGGAAGAACAGCTGACCCGCCGCGACGACATCTCACTGGTTAGCCGCGTCGATCAACTGCGCACGTTCCTCAACGACAGCAACACCCTGGAGCTGATCAAGAACAAACCGGCACTGTTCCAGAACATGCTTGGCAACCGCGAAGCGCTGCTGACCATCGGTGCGCCGGGGCAACCGCCGCTGCTGGTGGTTAACCCGGGCAATCTGAGCACGCCGACGTTGCCGGCGGTGCCCATCGATCAGGCGATGACGCTGAAAGACGTGCAGCACCTGCCGAGTGTCGACGGTGTGCCGTTTTCGGCGGTGGCGGCGAGTATCGATTCCGGTGAGCTGGGCAATCTGCAAGTCACCACCGGGCGCCTGATGAGCGAGCGCACGGCGATGCTTGCCAACTACCGCTTGAGCGTTTATGGCCTCGCCTCGCTGGCGGCGTTGTTGCTGGCGGTGGTGGGCTGTTTGTTGGTGTATCGCGGGTTGTTGCCGTTGCGGCGACTGGCGCAACACGCTCATGGTATCGGTGTCGGCAACCTCGGCGAACGCCTAGACAGTCACGGTGCGCCGCGAGAGTTGCAGCCGATGATTGAAGCGTTCAACGCCATGCTCGATCGGCTCGCCAAGGGCTTTGCGCAATTGAGTCAGGTGTCCACAGACATGGCCCATGAACTGCGCACGCCGATCAACAACCTGCTCGGCGAAACCCAGGTCGCGCTGCAGCAGAACCGTAGCATCGAGGCCTATCAGCAGTTGCTCGCCTCCAACGTCGAAGAGCTGGAGCGCCTGACGCGGATGCTCGACAACATGCTGTTTCTGGCCCGCACCGATCCGGCCAGCGCCTTGAGCCAGCGCCAGGAGCTGGACGCGGCGGATGAAATGCAGCGCATTGCCGATTATTTTGAAGGCCTCGCGGCGGATGTCGGCGTGTGCATCGAGGCCCGTGGCAGCGGTGTGATCTGGGCCGAACCGATGCTGTTGCGCCGCGCGTTGGCCAACCTGTGTGCCAATGCGATCAAGTACGGTGCGGCGAATTCGACGGTGCAGGTGGAGGCGATTGCCGAGCCGGATGGCAGCTATGTGCGGGTGCGTAACCACAGCACAACCATTGCCCCTGAACACTTGGCGCGGCTGTTCGAACGTTTTTACCGCGTCGATGAGTCACGCGAGCGCTCGGCGCAATCCAATGGCCTGGGCCTGTCGATCGTGGCAACCATCATGCAGTTGCATCAGGGCCGCTACAGCGCCAGCAGTGCCGATGGCATCAGCTGCTTCGAACTGTTCTTCCCCGCCCGGCAATCAACATAAATCGCCCACACACCACAAATTCCTGTGGGAGCGAGCCTGCTCGCGAAAGCGGTGCGTCAGTCACTGGAGATGTTGGTTGTGCCGGCCTCTTCGCGAGCAAGCTCGCTCCCACACTTGATCTCGGTTCGGCCGAAGACCGACTGATCAACCCGCCCCCCTGTGGGAGCGAGCCTGCTCGCGAAAGCGGTGCGTCAGTCACTGGAGGTGTTGGTTGTGCGGACCTCTTCGCGAGCAGGCTCGCTCCCACCGTTGAACTGCGCTCGGCTGATGATCAACGCCATGAGCATCAACGCCACCGCGACGCCAAAAGTGATGTGCAATCCGCTGGCAATCGCCGTTGCAGGCGCCTGTGTCGGATCCCCCGCCGCCAGCGCAAACACCGCGCCCATAACCGCCGCGCCGGTAATCAACCCAACGTTGCGCGCCAGCCCGAGCATCGCCGAAACCACGCCACGCTGATCCTGACTGACCCCGGCCATCAATCCGGTGTTGTTGGCCGCCTGGAACAACGCGTAACCGACAGCTATCACCATGATCGGCAGTACGTACGCGGGCAGTCCCATACTCATGGGCAGGAGTGCCAGCAAGCTGCAACCGCCGGCCATCCCGAGCAACGCGCCCGGCACGATCCGTCGTGCGCCGAAGCGATCCACCAAACGTCCCGCCGGTACCCCACTCATTGCGGACAGCAACGGTCCGATCGATAACGCTACTCCGACCATTGTGCTGCTGAGACCCAAACCCCGGTGCAGGTAAAACGGCCCGACCACCAGCGTGGTCATCATCACCGTTGTCACCAGCAACGTCAGCGTCAGGCTGCTGCTCAGTCGCGCGTCGCTGAACAGCGACAAACGAATCAGCGGCGACTTGGCCTTCATCTCGACCACGATGAACAATCCTGCGCCGCACAGGCTGGCCAACAGCAACGGCACTGTGAAACCTTCAAGGGTCATTGCCAGCGCATAGGCCGCCAGCGTCAACACCAGCACCACGCTGCCAGAATAATCGAACGCGACTCGCGGTCCGGCGGCCCGATCCGCTGGCAAAAATCGGTACACCAGCCAAATATTGAGCAAGCCCAACGGCACGTTGAGCAGAAAAATCGCCTGCCAGCCGACATGCGTCATCAACAGCCCGCCCAGCGACGGCCCAAGACTGGTGCCCGTCGCCGACATCGTTGCCAGCAAGCCCATCGCGCTGCCCGCCCGCGATTTGGGCACTGCTTCTGACACCAGCGCCACCGTCAAGGCGAACATGATCGCCGCGCCAACACCTTGCACCGCCCGTGCGCCAATCAGCCAACCGAGTCCCGGAGCCAATGCGCAAGCCAACGAAGCGCTGGTGAAAATGCCGATCCCGATCAACAGCAATCGACGCCGACCGAAGCCATCGCCCAGACGCCCGACACTGACAATCAAAGTGGTGATTGCCAGCAGGTAAGCGAGCACGATCCATTGCACTTGCTGAAACGTCGCCTCGAATGCGGTCGCGAGGATCGGCAACCCGGCGTTGGCAATGCTGGTGTCCAGTGACGGCATCAACATCGACAAGGCCAGGCTGGTCAGCGCCCAGCGGGCGGGAGTGCTCAGGGGGTCTCGGGACATGGGAGGCTCGCAGCGCAAAAGTGATCTGCCATAGCCTGAGCCTCGACAAGACACGGCGCAAGACGCATGCTTTGCACTCGATACCTGCACGGAACGCCATGTCATGAGCACTCCGGATCTGAACCTGCTGATCACCCTCGACGTGTTACTGCGTGAAGGCAGCGTCGCCCGCGCCGCCAAATGCCTGCGGTTGAGCCCGTCAGCCATGAGCCGCGCCCTCGCCCGTCTGCGCGAAACCACGGGCGATCCGTTATTGGTGCGAGCGGGTCGTGGCCTGGTGCCAACGCCGCGCGCATTGGAATTGCGCGAACGGGTCAGTCATCTGGTGCAGGACGCCGAGGCGGTTTTACGGCCTGCCGAAGTACTCGATCCCGGCCGCTTGCAACGCACCTTTACCTTGCGCAACACCGACGGCTTTGTCGAAACCTTCGCCGCCGCCCTGCTCGCCCGTATCGCCGAAGAGGCGCCCGGCGTGCGCCTGCGTTTTGTGCAGAAAGCCGACAAGGACAGCACGCCACTGCGCGAAGGTCGTGTCGATCTGGAAACCGGCGTGGTCGATGACAGCACCGACCCGACGCTGCACAGCCGCATCCTGTTTCAGGATCAATGGATCGGTGTGGTGCGTGAGGGGCATCCCTTGAGCACGGGAAAAATCACTGGCAAGCGCTTTGCTGGCGGCGAGCACATTCTCATTTCACGACGCGGGCGCAGCAGTGGCCCGGTCGACGAAGCGTTACTCGCGCTAGGGCTGACACGAGACATCGTTACCTCATTCGGCGGTTTCTCGGCGGCACTGACGCTGGTGCGTGAATCAGACCTGATTGCCACCGTTCCACAACGTCATACCAGCAAACTGCGCACGGGCTTGCACAGTTTCGCCCTGCCCTTCGCGATGCCGGCCATCAGCGTGTCGATGCTCTGGCATCCGCGCATGGATGCCGACCCGGCGCATCGCTGGTTGCGCGAGTGTGTGCGGCAGGTCTGCGCTTAACGCGCGTCGCCACCGGCAGGTTTGTAGAAGAGGAATTTTTTCGTTTCGGCGGTCTTGCGGTACTCCTTGGCCCAGCTCGGATGCACGTTGCGGTCGTGGAAATACAGCGCGCCGTTGGTGCGATCCTTGAGCTGGCGGTTCAGCGCTTTACGGGCGATATCCTTGGCCAGCGTGTATTCGGCATCTTCCTTGACCTGATCCGGACGCCCGTCGCACCACCAGGAAAACTGGCAGCTCTTGGTTTCCGAACCTTGTTTGACGACAGCGCACACCGTGTCGGGAAAGCCTTCGTGGCCGAGGCGATTCATCACCACACTGGCCACGGCTTCCATTTCCGGCGTGTCCTTTCCCTTGGCTTCCCAATAGATACTGCGCGCCAGACAGGTGATCGGATCATCCAGCGGCGCCGCGCCGGCCGGGTCGACCGCCTGCACTTCGGTCGGGGTGATGGCCTCGGCTTTCGGTGCTGGTGCGGCGCTGATTTTGTCCGCTGCTTTCTCTTCCAGCACTTGGGCTTTCTCTTCAGCCTTCGCTTTGATCGGGGCCTGATCGGTGGCCCACACGGAGCCTGCCAACAGGGTCAATACAAGACAACCAGCCCAGCCTTTCAATCCCATGTCTGTTCTTCCGGCAGCGCCCGAGTCGGGCAAGGTGTTACGTCGGGGAGACACCCGGTTTCCGGGGCCTTCGGTGAGTGTAGACGGCAAATACAGAGGCAAAGTTGCGCAGAAAATCCACTGAATGAAGAAAAAAGACATTGCACTCACCGGGGGCCTTTCGCGCATCATGGGCGCATTCAGCTCAAGGGAGATTTCCATGCGCTTCATGCCATTCGTTTTGCGTTGTGCCGCGTTGTCCGTGGGCGTTGTGTTTGCCATTCCGGCGCTGGCCGGCGATGAGTCGCAGTTGATCGAGTCGATCAACAGCTACCGCAGCCAACCGCAGCGTTGCGGGTCGCAGGCGTCCAATGAACTGCCGCCGCTGTCGGCTGATCCACGGCTGAGATTACGCGCCACCGGTGCTGTCGATCTTCAGCAAGCCATGGCCAGCGCCAGTTATCC
Source organism: Pseudomonas sp. P108 (assembly GCF_032613195.1). Lineage (NCBI taxonomy): Bacteria > Pseudomonadati > Pseudomonadota > Gammaproteobacteria > Pseudomonadales > Pseudomonadaceae > Pseudomonas > Pseudomonas sp. P108. The sequence goes on from NZ_CP126691.1 coordinate 4,049,291, forward strand.
GATGGTCAATGTGCAGGCGATCACGCTCAACGGCCCACGTGATGCGGCGTCGGCGATGCAGGCGATCAAAGAAAGTTTCTGTCAGGTGGTGCTCGATCCGCAGTTTGTCGATGTTGGTGTCAGCCGCGACGACCGTGACTGGCGCATCGTGCTGGCGCGGCCGCTGCTGTCGGCCAAGCTCGGGGATGCGCAAAGTGAGGGGCAGAAATTGCTCAGTGAACTCAACGTCGCCCGCAGTCAGGCACGACAGTGTGGGGGTCAGGCTTTTGCCGCTGCCGCACCGCTGGCCTGGAACACGACACTGGGCACGATCGCCCAGGATCACAGCCGCGACATGGCCAACAACAATTACTTCGACCACAAGGACCGCGACGGTCGCACCCCCGGCGATCGCGCGGAACTCGCCGGTTACAGCGGCCAACAGGTCGGCGAAAACATCGCCGCCGGGCAAGACACCGTGCACAAAGTCGTCGAAGGCTGGCTCGCCAGCCCCGGCCACTGCGCCAACCTGATGAACCCGCAATACCAGGAACTCGGCGCCGCCTACGCGACCGACCCGAAAAGCAGTGCCGGCATCTACTGGACCGCGATGTTTGGCGCCCAGTAAGCCCAATCGCAAAAACACCACAATACCTGTGGGAGCGAGCCTGCTCGCGAAGAGGCCTTTACAGTCAACATTAACGTTGTCTGAGCTAACGCCTTCGCGAGCAAGCTCGCTCCCACCGGGGATCGGGTTGATCAGTCGATCTTCGGCCGAACCGAGATCAAATGTGGGAGCGAGCTTGCTCGCGAAGAGGCCATTACACTCAACACCGATGTTGTCTGACCTGACGCCTTCGCGAGCAGGCTCGCTCCCACAGGGGATAGGGTTGATCATTAGATCTTCGGCTGAACCGGGATCAAATGTGGGAGCGAGCCTGCTCGCGAAGAGGCCATTACACTCAACACCGATGTTGTCTGACCTGACGCCTTCGCGAGCAGGCTCGCTCCCACGGGGGATCGGGTTGATCATTCGATCTTCGGCCGAACCGAGATCAAATGTGGGAGCGAGCTTGCTCGCGAAGAGGCCATTACATTCGACATCAACGTTGTCTGAGCTAACGCCTTCGCGAGCAAGCTCGCTCCCACCGGGGATCGGGTTGATCAGTCGATCTTCGGCTGAACCGGGATCAAATGTGGGAGCGAGCCTGCTCGCGAAGAGGCCATTACACTCAACACCGATGTTGTCTGACCTGACGCCTTCGCGAGCAGGCTCGCTCCCACGGGGGATCGGGTTGATCATTCGATCTTCGGCCGAACCGAGATCAAATGTGGGAGCGAGCTTGCTCGCGAAGAGGCCATTACACTCAACACCGATGTTGTCTGACCTGACGCCTTCGCGAGCAGGCTCGCTCCCACAGGGTTCGGCGGTGTTTACATATTCTCCAGCTACCACAAATCCTTGTAGGAGTGAGCCTGCTCGCGATGAGGCCGGCACAGTCAATATCTACATTGACTGATCCACCGCTACCGCGAGCAGGCGAAGGCCTACAGGGGGTAGTCAGTGACCTCGAGATCGGCGGCAATAAAAAACCGGAGCCTGGCTCCGGTTTTTCTTGGGGTCAGTGGGTTCTCATGCCCGCTGCGTACATCGCCAGTTTCAGCAGGCTTGCCACCACCGCCAGCGACACCACGCTGCCCAGCCAGATCAACAACAGCCAGCCCAGACGCTTGTACCACCGGCTGCTTTTCACTTCACGGGAATCAATGGTAGCCATCGCCAATCCTCACTTTGCCGCGGAATACGTAGTAGCTCCAGAAGGTGTACATCAGGATCACCGGCAGGATGAACAGTGCGCCGATCAGCGCGAACAACTGGCTCGACGGTGGTGACGCGGCGGCCCAGATGCTCACCGACGGCGGGATGATGTTCGGCCAGATGCTCAGCGCCAGGCCGATGTAACCGAGCAACATCAGCACCAGGGTGAACACAAACGGCCAGTGCGTATGCCGCTGACGCAACGTGCGCAGCAGCCCGAACAGCGCCAGCAACGCCAACATCACCAACCCGGCAAACACCTGCAGATGCCCGTGCGTCGACCAACGCGTCGCCAGTTCTGGATGCAGTTGCAGGGTCCACACGCCAATCACCAGCACCATCGCCATCAACAGCAAGGCCAGCGGCCGGGTGAACAGGCGCATCCGCGATTCCAGCATGCCCTCGGTCTTGACCAGCAACCAGGTGCTGCCGAGCAAGGCATACGCGATCACCAGGCCCACGCCACACACCAGCGGAAACGGTGCCAACCAGTCCAGACCGCCACCGGCAAACTGCCGATCGACCACCGGAATCCCGGACACATACGCGCCGATCACCACGCCTTGGGCGAACGTCGCCAGCAGCGAACCACCGATAAACGCCTTATCCCACCAATGACGCTTTTGCGGCGACGACTTGAAGCGAAACTCGAACGCCACACCGCGGAAAATCAACCCGCAAAGCATCAGGATCAGCGGCAGATACAGCGCCTCGAGAATCACCCCGTACGCCAGCGGAAACGCGCCATACAACGCCGCGCCACCGAGCACCAACCACGTCTCGTTACCGTCCCAGACCGGCGCGACGGTGTTCATCATCACATCGCGTTCCTGCTCATCCGGGATCAGCGGAAACAGGATCCCCAGCCCCAGATCGAAGCCGTCCATGATCACGTACATCATCACCCCGAAGGCGATGATCACTCCCCAGATCAACGAGAGATCGATACCCTGAATAGCCATAACTCAATGCTCCTTCATAGGGGTGGTAGCCGCCGAAAGCGGTCGGCGCGGAGTCTGCAATTCATCGCCAGCAGGCGGATGCTCGTGGTGCGGTTGCGGGCCTTTTTTCACCAGATTCATCATGTAGCCGATGCCCACGCTGAACACGGTGAAATAGATCACCACGAACAGCGCCAGCGACGTACTCATCTGCGCCACCGAGTGATGCGACGCGGCATCGTGGGTGCGCAGCAAGCCATACACCACCCACGGCTGACGCCCGACTTCAGTGGTGATCCAACCCGCCAGCAGCGCAATCAGCCCGCTCGGCCCCATCAGCAACACCAGACGCTGAAAGCCGCGATGAGCGTAGAGCTTGCCGCCCCGGCGCAGCGCCAACCCCATCAAACCAACAAGGATCATCAACATCCCCAGCCCGGCCATGACGCGGAAGCTCCAGAAAATCACGGTCGAATTCGGCCGGTCTTCTTTCGGGAAGCTCTTCAGCGCCGGGATCTGCTTGTCGAGGCTGTGGGTGAGGATCAGGCTGCCGAGGTACGGAATCTCCAACGCATACCTGGTCTTCTCCGCGTCCATATCAGGAATACCAAACAGCACCAGCGGCGTCGGGCCGTTATCGGCGTTTTCCCAGTGGCCTTCGATGGCGGCGATCTTCGCCGGTTGATGCTCCAGCGTGTTCAAGCCATGGGCGTCACCGACCACCGCTTGAATCGGCGCAACGATCAGGGCCATCCACAACGCCATGGAAAACATCTTGCGCACCGGCGCCGTGTTATTGCCGCGCAGCAAATGCCAGGCAGCCGACGCACCGACGAAGAACGACGTCGCCACAAACGCGGCAATCGCCATGTGCGCCAAACGGAACGGGAATGACGGGTTGAACACGATCGCCAGCCAGTCCAGCGGCACCACCCGCCCGTCAACGATTTCGAAGCCCTGCGGCGTCTGCATCCAGCTGTTCGACGCAAGAATCCAGAACGTCGAAATCAACGTGCCGATCGCCACCATCACCGTGGCGAAGAAGTGCAAGCCCCGGCCGACACGGTTCCAGCCAAACAACATCACCCCGAGGAACCCGGCCTCAAGGAAGAACGCGGTCAGCACTTCATAGGTCAGCAGCGGCCCGGTGATGCTCCCGGCAAAATCCGAGAAGCCGCTCCAGTTGGTGCCGAACTGGTACGCCATGACCAGCCCCGACACCACGCCCATGCCAAAGTTGACCGCAAAGATCTTCGACCAGAAATGGTAGAGATCGCGGTACGTATCGTTGCGGGTTTTCAGCCACAGGCCTTCGAGTACCGCGAGAAAACTCGCCAGGCCAATGGTGATCGCCGGGAAAATAATGTGGAACGAAACCGTGAACGCGAATTGAATTCGCGCCAGGTCCAGTGCCTCCAGATTGAACATGATGATGTCCTCATCCAGGCTGAAAAGCGGCAGCACGAGCCCGGGCCACCGCCAGACGCGAACGCCTGCAGCCAGTCAAATTGCTATGGTTTATGGGTTGCGGGTTACGCCACCGACGACGGGATCAGGTTGCTGGCCTTCGCGGCTTCGAGGCGGATCGCCACGAATTTGGAGGTCGGCGTGTACGTCCGCTCGCCGTAACTTTCCAGCGGCACTAGCGGATTGGTCTCCGGGTAATACGCCGCTGCCTGCCCTGCGGGAATGTCGTAGGCGATCAAAGTAAAACCGCTGACCCGACGTTCACGTTCGTCATCCCACAGCGCGACCAGATCAACCTTCTGCCCCGGCTCGAAACCCAGGCGCTGGATGTCCTGCTCGTTGGCGAAGATCACATCGCGCATGCCATAGACCCCGCGATACCGGTCATCGAGGCCGTACAGCGTGGTGTTGTACTGATCGTGGGAACGCATGGTTTGCAGAATCAGATGCGGCTTGACCGGCAGGTTGCGCACGCCCTCGCTGATCAAGTGCTCGGGCAGCACGCACGGGGTGAACTGCGCCTTGCCGCTGGCGGTGTTCCAGACCCGATCCGAAGCGTCGTTACCGAGGTGAAAACCACCTGGAATCAGCAGTTTTTCGTTGAAGTTTTCGAAGCCCGGAATCACGTCGGCAATCAGGTTGCGGATGCGCCCGTAGTCGCCCACCACCCATTCCCAATCGATCGGGTGTTTGCCCAAAGTCGCGGCGGCGATCCCGGCAATGATCGCCGGCTCGGATTTCAAATGCGCCGACTTCGGTTTCAACTGACCGAACGACAAATGCACCATGCTGAACGTGTCTTCGACGGTTACGCCTTGCGGGCCTTCAGCCTGGATATCGATGTCGGTACGCCCGAGGCACGGCAGAATCAGCGCGTCGCGACCGGTGACCAAATGGCTGCGGTTGAGCTTGGTCGCGATATGCACGGTCAGATCGAGTTTGCGCATCGCGGCGTGGGTGCGCGGGGTGTCCGGCGTGGCTTGGGCAAAGTTGCCGCCCAGACCGATGAACACCTTGGCTTCGCCACGTTCCATGGCGCCGATCGCCATCACCGTGTTGTGCCCGTGCATGCGCGGCACGTCGAAGTTGAAGCGTTTTTCCAGCGCGTCCATCAAGTCTTTCGGCGCCAGCTCGTTGATGCCCATGGTGCGGTCGCCCTGCACGTTACTGTGTCCGCGAACCGGGGAAAGCCCGGCGCCCGGACGGCCGACGTTACCGCGCAGCAGTTGCAGGTTGATGACCTCCTGCAAGGTCGCCACCGAATGCACGTGTTGGGTCAGGCCCATGGCCCAGCACATGATCACGCTTTTGGCGCGGCCATACATGCGCGCGGCCAGTTCGATGTCATGCAACGGCACGCCAGACTGCTCGAGAATGTGCTCCCAGCTTGTCGCCTCGACTTCAGCCAGATAGCTGTCGAGCCCTGTGGTGTGCTCGGCAATGAACGCATGATCGAACACCGGCTCGCCGCCCGTTGCCTGAGCTTCGCGTTCCCACTGCAGGAGGAATTTGACCATGCCGCGAATCATCGCCATGTCGCCGCCAAGGGCCGGACGGAAGTACGCGGTGTTGGTCGCTTCCCAGCCGTTGCTGAGCATTTCGAGCGGGTTCTGCGGGTTCTGGAAACGCTCCAGGCCACGCTCTTTCAGCGGATTGATACAGACCACTTGCGCGCCACGTTTCACCGCTTCACGCAGCGGTTCGAGCATGCGCGGGTGATTGGTGCCGGGGTTCTGGCCGATGACGAAAATCGCATCGGCGTGATGCAGATCCTCGTAGACCACGGTGCCTTTACCGACGCCAAGGGTTTCGATCATGCTCACCGCGCTGGCTTCGTGGCACATGTTCGAGCAGTCGGGGAAGTTGTTGGTGCCGAACGCCCGCACGAACAATTGATAGAGAAACGCCGCTTCATTGCTCGCACGACCGGAGGTGTAGAACTCGGCCTCGTGCGGCGATTTGAGGTTTTTCAGGTGATCGGCAATCAGCGTGAACGCGTCGTCCCAGCTGATTTCCACATAGCGGTCGACCCGCGCGTCGTAGCGCATCGGGTGGGTCAGACGCCCCTGATATTCCAGCCAGTAGTCGCTCTGCTCGGCCAGGCTCGACACCGTGTACTTGTTGAAGAACGCCGGGTCGACCAAACGCCCGGTCGCTTCCCAGTTCACCGCTTTCGCGCCGTTTTCGCAGAACTTCAACATGCTCGCGCCCGGCGCTTCACCCCAGGCGCAACCCGGGCAGTCGAAGCCGCCGTTCTGGTTGGTCTTGAGCATGGCGCGGATGTTCTTCAGGGCGTTTTCACTGCCCAGCCAGGATTTGGTCAGGCTGATGACAGCGCCCCAACCGGCAGCGGCGCCTTTGTAGGGTTTGTAACGGTCGACTTGTGACATGGGACTCTCCATGACGATGCACACAGGCATGAACCTGATTCGGTTAAACAGCGACGGCCGACTTTCAAGGTTGCAAAGCGGTCGTTGGGTTTGCCGGGGCAAGGATATAAACCGTTACAAAACGTTGTCTAATCGCTATTAATGACCGCCTTATCGAAAGCATCTATCACGGCTAAAAACCTTTTATTTACGGGGCCTTGCGAAACTAACGGAGCAACTTTCCACGAAAAATAATTCATCATCGACGGCATCAATCAGCTGTTCATTAACAGTGATTGGACGCCACTGAAAGTTAGCCATAACCTGCGCTGACCAAACTCCTTCAACCGGGGTTTTCATTCCTGCGAGGCTGTCATGTCAGAGCGTGTCTTGATCGATGGTTACAACCGCCGCGTCGACTATCTGCGCATGTCGGTGACCGACCGCTGCGACTTCCGCTGCGTCTATTGCATGGCCGAAGACATGCAGTTTCTGCCACGGCAGCAGGTGCTGACGCTGGAGGAAATCTACCAACTGGCACAGAGCTTTGTGGCGCTCGGCACGCGCAAGATTCGCCTCACCGGTGGCGAGCCGCTGATCCGTCCGGGCGTGGTCAAGCTGTGCGAGCAGATCGCCGCCCTGCCCGGCCTGCGCGAGTTGTGCATGACCACCAACGGCTCGCAGCTCGGCAAACTCGCCGCGCCGTTGTTCGACGCCGGGGTCAAACGCCTGAACATCAGCCTCGACAGCCTCGATGCGCAGCGCTTCAAGCAGATGACCCGCACGGGCGATCTGGCGCAGGTGATCAACGGCATCGATGCCGCGCGCAAGGCCGGTTTTACCCGCACTAAACTCAACGTGGTGGTGATGCAGGGCCGTAATGATCAAGAGATCAACGATCTGGTCAGCTTCGCCATTGATCGTCAGCTCGACGTCTCTTTCATCGAAGAGATGCCGCTGGGGATCATCAGTGAACACAGTCGTGCCGAGTCATTTTTCTCCAGCGCCCAGGTGCGCGAAAAGATTGCCGAACGCTATACCCTGATCGACTCGGCGGAGTCGACGCAAGGCCCGTCGCGCTACTGGCGGCTGGCCGAGGCGCCGGAGATTCGCCTGGGCTTTATCTCACCGCACAGCCACAACTTTTGCGGCACCTGCAACCGCGTACGCCTCACCGTTGAAGGGCGCCTGCTACTGTGTCTGGGTAACGAGCATTCGGTGGATCTGAAAGCGCTGCTGCGCGCCCACCCGGGGCAACCGCAGCGGCTGGAGAAAGCCATTGTCGAGGCGATGAAACTCAAGCCGTATCGGCATAATTTCGAAGTGAACGATGATGTTCAGGTCGTGCGCTTCATGAACATGACGGGCGGCTAGACCGCCCCTTCCAAGGGTTATCGGAACCGCATAGCATGATCATCAGACCCAAGGTCAACCAGTTCGCCATTCTCTTCACCCTCAAGGGTTCGATCGCCAAGCGCATCGCCCTGCGCACGTTGATGGTCACCCTGCTCGCTTCGGCTATCGTGCTGGTGGAAATCCTCCATCCGAGCAATTTCACCAAGGTCAACGCCACGCCGTTTACCTTGCTCGGTTTGTCGCTGTCGATCTTCATGAATTTTCGCAACAATGCCTGCTATGACCGCTGGTACGAGGCGCGCAAGGCCTGGGGCGAAGTGATCGTGCACATTCGCTCGGTGATCCGTGAAACCCATGTGCTTCGTGAATCGGCTGAGCGCAAGCCGTTGTTGCTCAACCTGTGCGGCTTTGCCCATGCGTTGAACGCGCGATTACGCAAGGAAAGCGAGGCCGATGCGAGCAGCCAATGGATCATGCCCAAACCCGATCCACAGACGCCGGATTACAGTGGGCGCATTCTGCAAACGGTCGGCCAGCAGTGTTCCGATCTGCATCAAAACGGTGAGCTGACTGAGTGGCGCTACATGTTGCTGGCCAATCACCTGACCAGCCTGACCCAGGCGCAAGCGGTATGTGAACGGATCAAAACCACGCCACTACCATTTCCCTACACGCTGTTGCTGCACCGGACGATTTATCTGTTCTGCATCCTGCTGCCGTTCGCCATGGCGGAACCGCTGGGCTGGCTGACGCCGCTGTTCACGGCGATTGTCAGCTACACGTTCTTTGGCCTGGATGCGATTGCCGATGAGCTGGAAGACCCGTTCGGCCGCGATGAAAACGACCTGCCGACCGATGCACTGGTGCGCACCATCGAACGCGATATCCTCAGCGAACTGGGCGCAGACGTACCGCCGGCGCTGAAGCCGGTTGACTATGTGCTGAGCTGATCCTTCTCTCCATACACCCCGAAACCCTGTGGGAGCGAGCCTGCTCGCGATAGCGCCGGCCCAGTCAACATCTTCGTCGACTGACCCTCCGCCATCGCGAGCAGGCTCACTCCTACAGGTTTTGCATTCACACCCGGATATTGATGAGCGCCATAAAGCCATTGTGGGAGCGAGCCTGCTCGCGAAGGGGCCCTATCAGCCAAAATCAATGTTGACTGACACTTCGCATTCGCGAGCAGGCTCGCTCCCACAGGTTTTGCGTACACCGCGGATATTGTTGAGCACCACAAAACCATTGTAGGCCTTCGCCTGCTCGCGATAGCGCCGGTGCAGTCAACATCTTCGTCGACTGACCCTCCGTCATCGCGAGCAGGCTCACTCCTACAGGTTTTGCATTCACACCCGAGTATTGATGAGCGCCAAATCCATTGTGGGAGCGAGCCTGCTCGCGAAGGGGCCCTATCAGCCAAAATCAATGTTGACTGACACTTCGCATTCGCGAGCAGGCTCGCTCCCACAGTTTTGATTGGTGGTGAGGTCAGAAGAGTTCGTTGAACGGGATGAAGCGCAGCGGATCGCCGGCGTTGTGCGGGCTGTTCTCAGGGATTTCCACCAGGCCATCGGCCCAGGTGGCGCCGAGCAGGACGCCGGAGCTTTGATTGGGATAAAGCACTGCGTGCCCTGCTTCCAGCTTCACCCGCAGGTATTCACGACGGCTGCCAGCCTTGTGCCAATCGAAGCCCGCGTTGACCGTAAAACTCAGCGGCGTGACGTCTTCGACACCTTGTACGCGCAGCAGATACGGCCGCGCCAACAACCCGAACGTCACCAGCGCCGACGTCGGATTGCCCGGCAAACCAATCACCGGCACCGTGCCGAAATGCCCGACCGTCAGTGGCTTGCCTGGCTTGATCGCGAGTTTCCACAACAGCGGTTTGCCGTTGTCGCGCAGCACCTGCCCGAGGCAATCGGCATCGCCGGCAGACACGCCGCCCGTGGTCAGAATCAGATCCGCGCTCACTTGCAGTTGCTCAAGTTTGAGCCGCGTCTGCGCCGGGCGATCCGGGAGGATGCCGGCGTCGATCACCTCGCAGCCCAACTCCCGCAACCAGTGGCCGAGCAATACGCGGTTGCTGTTGTAGATGCTGCCGGGGCGCAGCGGCTGACCCGGTTCGACCAGTTCATCACCGGTCGACAGCAGCGCCACACGCGGGCGACGCACCACGTGCAGTTGCGCCAGCCCTTGCCCGGCGGCGACCGCCAGTTCGAACGGCCCAAGACGCTTGCCGGCGCGCAGCAGGATGTCGCCGACGCGATTTTCCTGACCTTGCCCGCGGATATTCTGCCCCGCCTTCAGCGGCTGCAAGAAGCGCACGCGGCCGTCCCCCAGCACTTCGACGTTCTCCTGCATCTCGACGCAGGTGGCGCCGGGCGGCAGCGGTGCGCCGGTAAAAATCCGTGCGCAGGTGCCGGGCAGCAACATGTCCGGCGCCAGCCCGGCGTAAACCTTCTGTGAGACCTGCAGCGGCTGTCGGTGCAGATCGGCGAGATTGAGCGCGTAACCGTCCATGGCGCTGTTCGGCCACGGCGGCAAGTCGAGGGTCGCCACCAGATCACTGGCCAGCACCCGCCCACGCGCATCGTCGAGCGCCAGCAGTTCGCTGTCGGCCAGACGTTGCTCATTGGCCATGCCGAGCAACTGGTCGAGTGCGTCCTCGACCGGCATCAACGGTGCCCGGCTCATCCGCGAGTGCCGCAGGCCTGCACGGCTTTCAGGTGCGGAACGAAGTTGCACGGGCGATGACGGTTATCCAGCTGCTCGGCAAGAATGCCTTCCCACGCCGTACGGCAAGCACCGGTCGAACCCGGCAGGCAGCACACCAGCGTGTCGTTCGACAGCCCGGCCAGCGCGCGGCTTTGCACGGTGGACGTGCCGATATCCAGAATCGAAATCGCCCGGAACAGCTCACCGAAACCGTCGATCTGTTTATCGAACAAACAAGCCACCGCTTCCGGCGTACTGTCGCGACCGGTAAACCCGGTACCACCGGTGATCAGCACCACCTGAATGCCTTCGTCGGCGATCCAGTTCGCTACCTGAGCGCGGATCTTGTACAGATCGTCCTTGAGCAAGTTGCGCTCACTCAAGGTGTGCCCGGCTTCCAGCAAACGACTGACCAGCAACTGGCCGGACGTATCGCTGGCGTAATCGCGCGTATCGCTGACCGTCAGTACGGCAATATTCAGGGGGACAAACAGGGCATCGGCTTTGGCGCTCATGGCAGTTCTCCGGCAGCAGTCAATCAACATTGCCGAGCAGCCTAAGTGCCACTTATGAGTACTGTCTAATCACTCTGGCCAACCACATTATCGACCGCCTCTATCGGTGCCTTTCACGTTGTTCAGGGCCAGTGAAACCGGGCCTGATAGAGCCGATCGATAGTCCCTTAAACACTTCCGATTGGACGAACAACCGTTCAGATGAGATCGTCGCACCCTGCGCTTTTCGTGCGCCTCGCGCATCTGCGTCAATACTCAATCAAAAAATCCTCATCGAGCAGGTGCCATCGTGGACATCAAACAACTCAAGTTCCTGATCGCACTGGACGAAACCCGCCACTTCGGCCAGGCCGCCGCACGCTGCCACATCACCCAACCGACGTTGTCGATGCGCCTGCGCAATCTGGAAGACGAACTGGATCTGGTGCTGGTCAACCGTGGCCAGCGCTTTGAAGGTTTCACCCAGGCTGGCGAGCGCGTGCTGGCCTGGGCGCGCACCTTGCTGGCGGCACACGATGGCTTGTTTGCCGAAGCGGCGGCGTGTCGCGGGCAATTGGTCGGTAGTCTGCGTCTGGGTCTGGTGCCGCTGAGCAGCTTCAACCCGGTCAATTACATTCAGGGGTTGTCGGGGACGTATCCGGAGTTGAAGTTCAGCCTGTCGTCGCTCAGCTCCGACGAGATCATTGCCGGGCTGGGCAACAATCAGCTTGATCTCGGCGTGTGCTACCTCGATCACGTCAACCCGAACTATTTCGAGTTTTTCGAGATCGGCGAAACCCGCGTCGGCTTGCTTTACGACAACCGCCATTTCCATTTCGAAGGCTCGGAAATGAGCTGGGAAGACGCCGCCGAATTGCCGCTGGGGATGATCACCGCCGGCATGCATTATCGTAAATCCATCGATTTGAGTTTCCGCAGCCGTGGCCTCAGTCCACAGCCGATCATGGAAAGCGATTCGACCTATCAGCTGTTGCAGGCGATTCACCAAGGCTTCTGCTGCGCGATCATGCCGCTGGACAGCGGGCTTGAGGAGCCGATCGAGCACCTGTCGTTCATGCAGTTGCCGGATGCCAGTGTGCTGGCGCCGCTGGGGCTGGTGATGCGCAAGACCGAACCGCGCTCGGCGATTGCCGAGAAGTGTTTTGCCGAGGCGCGGAAGTTGTTTGGGGTAGAAGTGCCCGCTGAATAATTGATGTTGGATGTCAGACCGCCTTCGCGAGCAGGCTCGCTCCTACAGGGGAACGCATTCCAAATGTAGGAGTGAGCCTGCTCGCGATGGGGCCTGACCCGACAACACATATTTTGGTTGATCGACCAAAGCAATCACCACATCGGAACAAGCGATTGGACGCATTTTTAACGCCCCCGTAGCCTGAACACTCTTCAGCGCCTCGGGACTTTCAAGATGCTCTGCCAAGTCGAAACCGTCACAGAATCCACCAGCGAACCCAACGCTCCAGCACCGCAACCGGCGCAGGTGGCGTTTCGCGAATACCTGCCGGATGCCGCCCTCTCCCACGCAGCGCTGGCCTCGGAAATCGCCCTCGCCATCAGCTACAACGGCCTGAGCCAGGCAGTGATGATGGTCTCGCCCGGCAACCTCGAAGACTTCATCCGTGGCTTCAGTTTGAGCAACGCGATCATCGACAGCGTCGACGAGATCTACGACATCCGCCTCACGCATTTCGATCAGGCCTGTCAGGCCGAGGTGCAGATTTCCAGCCGGGCGTTCTGGGCCTTGAAGGATCACCGGCGGCAAATGACCGGCACCAGTGGCTGCGGCATCTGCGGCGTCGAAGCGCTGGAACAGGCGTTGCCGCAACTGCAAATTCTGCAACCTTCACCGCTGCCGCCGGCTGAGCATTTCGACGGCATTCGCCAACGCATCGAACAGGCCCAGCAACTGGCGCGCAGCAGCGGCGCCCTGCACGCCGCGCTGTACTTCGGCGCCGACGGTGAAGCGCTGCTGTGCCGCGAAGACATCGGCCGCCACAACGCCCTCGACAAGCTGATCGGCGCGATGCAGATCGACGCCATCGATGCGGCTGAAGGCTTCGTCGTGGTCACCAGCCGTTGCAGCCTCGAACTGATTCACAAAGCCGTGCGTGCGCGCCTCGGCACCCTCGTCAGTCTTTCGGCACCTACCGCGTTGACCGTGCGTTGGGCGCTCAAGCACCGACTTAATCTGATCCATGTGCCGCACCGCAACGCCCCGCGAATTTACAGCCCGATCCAGGAGTATTCCGCATGAGCCACACCCTCACCCACCTCGACGATCAGGGCCGCGCCAACATGGTCGACGTCAGCGATAAAGCCGCGACCCGCCGCGAAGCCAGCGCGCAAGCCTGGGTGCAGATGCGCCCGCAAACCCTGCAGATGATTCAGGCCAACGGTCATCCGAAAGGCGATGTCTTCGCGGTGGCGCGGATTGCCGGAATACAAGCGGCCAAGCGCACTCATGAACTGATCCCGCTGTGCCATGCGCTGTTGCTCAGTTCGATTCACGTCGAACTCAAGGCCTGCGAACCTGACCGGGTGCAGATCACCAGCACCTGTCGCCTCACCGGCCAGACCGGCGTCGAACTCGAAGCGTTGACTGCCGCCAGCGTCGCCGCGCTGACCATTTACGACATGTGCAAAGCGGTGGACCGGGCGATGGTGATTGGCGACATCCGCCTGCTCAGCAAACAGGGCGGACGCTCCGGCCACTTTCAATGGGAGGACGCGCAATGATCCTGATCAACTACTTCGCCAGCTACCGTGACCGGCTCAATCTCGGTGGTGAAAAAATCCCGCTGACTGAGGCTTTGGGCAGTGTTGAAGATGTCCGGCAGATGCTGATGCAGCGCGGTGAGTTGTGGCGCGAAGTACTCGGTGCCAGCAACCTGATGTGCGCGGTGAATCAGGAGCTGTGTCAGCCGAGTCAGGTGATTGAAGATTTCGATGAGATCGCTTTTTTCCCGCCAGTGACCGGGGGGTGATCGATGGCTATTCGAGTCCAGCACAAGAGCTTCGACGTCGGCCAGTTGACGGCTGATCTGCACGCGCGCAATCCACGGGTGGGCGCGGTGGTGAATTTCATTGGTTATGTGCGTGATCTGAATATTGGCCAGAGTGTGCATGAACTGTTTCTTGAGCACTATCCGGGCATGACCGAAAAAGCCCTCGAGCAGATCGCCGAAGAGGCCCGCGAGCGCTGGCCGCTGTTGGGGGTGGAGATTGTGCATCGGGTCGGTGCGTTGTCGGTGAGTGAGCCGATCGTGTTTGTCGGGGTCAGCAGCAAGCATCGGCATATGGCGTTCGAGGCCTGCGCGTTCATGATGGACGTGCTCAAGACCCGCGCGCCGTTCTGGAAGCGCGAGACTACGCCTGAGGGTTCGCACTGGGTCGAGGGCCGTGAGAGCGATCGGGATGCGGCGTTGCGCTGGAGTCTGGCGCATGCCTGAAGAGCAAAAGCCCCTCACCCTAGCCCTCCCGAAACGTCGGACCGCCCCGAGGGAGAGGGGACTGATTGGGGGATATTGCAGAAGTACGCCGACGTGAAGGAGTTGTGGTGAATCCATAATCGATGGGATCTTTCCGGTCATGGAGAACGCCAGACACCTCGATCGGCCCCTTCGGGTGACCATCAAATCCATAATCGACTCGATCTTTCAGGTCGATGTAAAACGCCAGACACCTCGGTCGGCTCCCTCTCCCTCTGGGAGAGGGCTGGGGTGAGGGTTGAAAGTCTGGTTAGATAGCCACTCCGCCAGGATTCAACTCCGGAGTCTCGCTTGAGCACAGCGCCGAACAACCTGCCCCGCCCCGATCCCGTCACCCTGCGCCAGGCCTGGCGTTTCTGGCTGAAACTCGGCTGCATCGGTTTCGGCGGGCCGGCCGGGCAGATCGCGATCATGCATCAGGAGCTGGTCGAGCGCCGGCGCTGGATCTCTGAAAAGCGTTTCCTGCACGCGCTCAACTACTGCATGTTGCTGCCCGGCCCCGAGGCTCAGCAATTGGCGACGTACATCGGCTGGCTGCTGCATCGCACCTGGGGCGGAGTCATCGCTGGTGTGCTGTTTGTGTTGCCGTCGTTGTTCATTCTGATCGCCTTGTCCTGGCTGTACGTCGCTTTCGGGGATGTGCCAGCGGTGGCCGGGGTGTTTTACGGGATCAAACCGGCAATCACCGCGATAGTGCTGCACGCCGCGCATCGCATCGGCTCGCGTGCATTGAAGAATGCCTGGCTGTGGGCGATTGCCGGGGCGTCGTTCGTGGCGATTTTCGCCTTCAATGTGCCCTTCCCCTTGATCGTCCTCGGGGCTGCGTTGATCGGCTATCTGGGCGGACGATTCGCGCCGCAGCGGTTCAGCAACGCAGGTGCGCGTAACAGCGAGAAATCCTTCGGCGCGGCGTTGATCGACGACGATACGCCGGCGCCCGAACACGCCCGTTTCAGTCTGCCGAAGTTGCTGCGTCTGGGGTTGATCGGCGCAGTGCTCTGGTGTTTACCGATGGCGTTACTGACGGTGCTGTTCGGCTGGGACGGCACGTTCACGCAAATGGCCTGGTTCTTCACCAAAGCCGCGCTGCTTACCTTTGGCGGCGCTTACGCGGTGCTGCCTTACGTCTATCAGGGCGCCGTCGGGCATTACGGCTGGTTGACGGCAACGCAGATGATCGACGGCCTCGCCCTCGGCGAAACCACGCCGGGCCCGCTGATCATGGTGGTGGCGTTTGTCGGTTTCGTCGGTGCCTACGTGCAACCGGCGCTCGGCCCCGAACATGCCGTTGCCGCCGGGGCGCTGGCGGCAACGCTGGTGACCTGGTTCACCTTCCTGCCCTCGTTTCTGTTCATCCTCGCCGGCGGGCCGTTGGTGGAATCGACGCACAACGAACTGAAGTTCACCGCACCGCTGACGGCGATCACTGCCGCCGTGGTCGGGGTGATTGTCAATCTGGCGTGTTTCTTCGCTTATCACGTGTTCTGGCCGAACGGTTTTACCGGGGCGCTGGATGTGTTTTCGCTGATGCTGGCTGTTGCGGCAGCATTGGCTTTGTTCGTTTTCAAGCGCGGCGTGATCAGCGTGTTGATCGTTTGCGCCCTCGCCGGGCTGGGCTTTCACCTGATGCGCTGAAGCGTGGCCTGCGAATCTCCCGTTTACACGCCCGGGAATTCCCCCTTACTATCCGGGCACACCGGTTGGCGGCTCAGCCCGCCACCGACGTTTTCCGCCAACGGAAACACGCGTTATGAGTACGTCACTACAACAAGCAGAATCGTTGAACGTCTCTACCCTGCGCGCCCTCTCTCACAGGGGCGGCGTATGAATCGTATCGTCAATCTCCCCATGGCCCTGCGCCGTTCCAAGCTGCGTCACTCCGCACGCCCGCCGGATATCGCCCGGTCTGTCTGATCGCGTCCGTTAAAGAACCGCGACAGCCCCCTACTTCTTGATATCCCTGCCAGGACAGCCACGCCTATTGCCGCGTCGTGTCCGGCCCGAATCTGCGCGCCCGTGCGGCGCCATCGTGAGTGATCGTTATGAAATTCGCAGCCCTTGAAGACGCAAGCCTGTTCCTTGAACAGAACCCCGATATCGACATGATCGAGTTGTTCATCCTCGACGCCAACGGCGTGCCACGCGGCAAGCTGTTGCACCGCGAAGAACTGCTTGCCGTGTACCAAAGCGGTCGGCCGCTACCCAGCACCATCCTCGGTCTGACCGTGCAGGGTGAAGACGTCGAGAACTCCGGTCTGGTCTGGGACGTCGGCGATATCGACTGCCGCGCCTATCCCCTTGAGGGCAGTCTGGTGCGCCTGCCATGGCGGCAGATTCCGACCGCCGCCGTGCAGGTCAGCATGCACCCGACCGAGGGCATGCCAGCGAGCATCGCCGACCCTCGGCACTTGCTGATCAAGGTCATCGACGGCCTCAAAGCCGAGGGTTATTACCCGGTGATGGCGTGTGAACTGGAGTTCTATCTGCTCGACGCCAAACGCGATCACAACGGCCGCCCGCAACCGGCACTGGACGCCGACGGTGGTCGACCGCGACACACTCAGGTTTACGGTTTGCGTGAGCTGGAACAGATCGAACCGTTTCTCGCCGACCTCTACAGCTCCTGCAAACTGCACGGTATTCCGGCGCGCACGGCGATCTCCGAGTACGCGCCGGGTCAGGTGGAAATCACCCTTGAACACGGTGACGCGCTGGAGGCGATGGACCAGGCCGTGCGCTACAAACGGCTGGTCAAAGCCATCGCCCACAAGCACGGCATGCAGGCGACCTTCATGGCCAAGCCGTTCGATGATCTGGCCGGCACCGGCATGCACATGCACGTGAGTCTGGCCGATGGCGCGGGGCACAATCTGTTCGCCTCCGAAGACCCGGCCGGCACGCCGCTGCTGCGCACGGCGATTGGCGGCATGCTCGCGTCCTTGCTCGATTCGCTGCTGCTGTTCTGCCCGAACGCCAACTCGTACCGGCGCTTCCAGGCCAACAGCTACGCACCGTTGGCGCCGACCTGGGGTGTCGACAACCGCACCGTCAGCCTGCGCGTACCGGGCGGCCCGGCCAACACCCGGCACATCGAACACCGCATCTGCGGCGCCGATGCCAACCCGTATCTGGCCGCGGCGGCGATCCTTGCCGGGATTCATCGTGGCATTCGTGAAGACCTTGATCCGGGTGCGCCGGTTGAAGGCAATGGTTATGCGCAGGCGAAGGAGTTACTGCCGACCGATTGGCTGACCTCGCTGCAGGCGCTGGAGAATTCGGTGTGGGCGCGGGACGCCTTGGGGCAGGAGTTTCTCGGGGTGTATCTGGCGGTGAAGCGTGCCGAGTACCGGCAGTTCATGGCCGAAGTGGGTGAGCAGGATTGGCGTTGGTATCTCACCGAAGCTTAACGATCCGACACCGAACCTGTGGGAGCGAGCCTGCTCGCGAAGGCGTCGTCACATTCAACATGTTGGGTGACTGACACGCCGCTTTCGCGAGCAGGCTCGCTCCCACAGGGGATTGCACTCCGACTCCCGAATTTTGTGTGGACACTGACATGACCGAACGCTGCAATTCCTACTACACCGCCACCCTCAACCAGGAAACCGACTACCCGACCCTGCAAGGCCGGCACAAGGTCGACGTGGTGATCATCGGCGGCGGCTTTACCGGCGTCGCCACCGCTGTCGAACTCGCCGAAAAAGGCCTGAAAGTCGCTATCGTCGAAAGCCACAAGATCGGCTGGGGCGCCACCGGGCGCAATGGCGGCCAAGTCACCGGCAGCCTTTCCGGTGACGGTGCGATGCGCAAACAGATGCGTTCGAAACTCGGCGACGAGGTCGATGATTTCATCTGGCACCTGCGCTGGCGCGGGCATGAAATCATCCAGCAACGCGTCGAGAAATACGGCATTCAATGCGATCTCAAACACGGCCATTTACACGCGGCGTACAAGCCCAGTCACATGACTGACTTGCGCAAGGATTATGAAGAAGCCGTACGGCGCGGATTAGGTGATGAAGTCAGCCTGCTCGACCGCAGCCAAGTGCGTGACCTGCTGCAAAGCGACCTCTACCACGGCGCAATCAAGAATACGCGCAACATGCATCTACACCCGCTCAACCTGTGCATCGGCGAAGCGCGGGC
This sequence comes from Pseudomonas sp. P108, assembly GCF_032613195.1. Taxonomy (NCBI): domain Bacteria; kingdom Pseudomonadati; phylum Pseudomonadota; class Gammaproteobacteria; order Pseudomonadales; family Pseudomonadaceae; genus Pseudomonas; species Pseudomonas sp. P108. The sequence goes on from NZ_CP126691.1 coordinate 4,068,083, forward strand.
GGCGGAAGGTCTGGGGGCGCTGATCTTCGAAAACAGCGAAGTGCTGGAGATCATTCACGGCGCTACGCCGGGCGTTCGCACGGCTCACGGCCAGATCGACGCCAAGCAAGTGATGCTCGCCGGCGACGTCTATCACAAGCTCGAACCCGGTCAGCTCAAAGGCAAGATTTTCCCGGCCATGGGCGGCATTGTCACCACCGCGCCGCTCGGCGATCTGGCCAAGCAGATCAACCCGGAAGATCTGGCGGTGTACGACTGCCGCTTCGTCCTCGACTACTACCGACTCACTGCCGATGGCCGCCTGTTGTTTGGTGGCGGCGCCAATTACAGCGGCAAGGATTCACGGGACATCGCCGCCGAACTGCGCCCGTGTATCGAGCAAACCTTCCCGGCGCTCAAAGGCGTGCAGATCGACTACCAGTGGAGCTGCGCGATGGGCATCGTGATCAACCGCATCCCGCAACTGGGCAAGCTCTCGGACAACGTCTGGTATTGCCAGGGCTACTCGGGGCACGGCATCGCGACGACGCACATCATGGGCGAAATCATGAGCCGCGCGATCACCGGGCAGATGGAGCAGTTCGATACGTTTGCCCAGTGCCAGCACATACGCGTGCCGATGGGGGATTTGCTCGGTAACCCGTTGTTGGCTGCCGGGATGTGGTATTACCAGATGCTTGAGCGCCTACGCTGAAACATGTGTTGAATATACCGGCCCCTTCGCGAGCAAGCTCGCTCCCACAGTTGACCGAGTTCTATCTCAGAAACGCGTTCGAATGTGGGAGCGAGCCTGCTCGCGATGAGGCCATCAGGCCCACCACAAAACCTCAATCCGGCAACTGCTCGACCACAATCCCCAACCGCCGGTAATCCTCGACACTCCCCGACGCCAGATGCCGCTCGGTAATCAGCGTATGCAGGCGCGAACACGGCGCCACCACAAACGGCTCCACCGCCCCCAACTTATCCGCCGTGGTCACCGCAATCACCCGCGCGGCGCCATCGAGCATCGCCTGCTTCACCGGCACTTCATCGAAATGCAGCGAGGTGATCCCCACTTCCGGATGAATCGCACAGACCCCGGTAATCGCCAGATCCGCCCTGATCCCGGCCAGCAGTCGTAGCGCCTCATGCCCACCCGCTGCCATCGTTCGCGGGTTCAACTGGCCGCCGGCGAGAATCACTTTCACAGCCTTGAATTCAGACAAGGCAATCGCCGTCATCGGCGAAGCCGTCACCGCCGTGATGCTGATATCTGCCCGCAACGAGCGCGCCACCTGCAGCGTGGTCGAGCCGGAATCGAACAGCACAATCTGCCCGTCTTCAATCTCCTGCGCCGCCCTTTGCGCCAAACGGATCTTGACCTCATCCGTCTCGTCCAGCCGCGTGAAGTAATCCTTTCCGGAATCCTTCGGACGCGGCAGCGCCCCGCCGTGCACGCGTTGCACCAGCCCGGCGTTGTCCAGTTCGGCGAGGTCGCGGCGGATGGTGTCCTCGGACACCGCGAAGTGCTGGCTCAACTCGGACGCCATGACCTTGCCGTCGCGTTCGAGGAGCAAAAGAATTTTTTGTCGACGCAGGGACGGCAGTTCAGCCGCAGAATGATCGCGCATGGTTATGCCTGTTTATGCTTGTAATTGCAGGTTTCGCGAGACTAACCAAAGCCTCGCGCAAACACAAATCGGCAGGTATCGATTGTTTCGATCTTTGCAATCAACAAGGCGAATTTTTTCTTTGCTTTCAACCTGTTCAGAATGACCACACTCTAAAAGGCTCAGGATGAACACCTCATGAATCTCAATTTTGCGTTTGCGTGCATGATCGTCGTGTCGTTTGCGATTGCCCTCGGCCACGCCTGACAGTGCCTCATACCGACGCCAACAAATGCTCACGCAGCCATTTGTGCGCCGGATCGCGATGCGAACGTTCACCCCAGAACATCGCCATCTCGTAGCCCGGCACTTCCAGCGGCGCGTCGACCACTTGCAACGCCGGGTTGCCGCGCACCAGGCGTGACGGCAGCATCGCCACCAGATCGGTGCTCGCCAACACCGACATCGCCATCAGAAAGTGCGGCACCGACAACACCACTTTTCTCATCAGCCCAACATCGGCCAACGCCCGGTCGGTCACTCCGAAAAAGCCCCCGCCCTCGCGCGACACCATCACGTGCTCCAGCGCGCAGAACTGTTCGCGGCTCGGCGCCTGCATCAAACCTGGATGCCCGACTCTACCGGCCAGCACATAACGCTCGGTGAACAGCGGACGTCGATGCAACTCCGGCGGCGCGTCTTCGCTGATGTGCAGCGCCAGATCGAACACGCCCTGCTCGGCCTGTTTGACCAAATGCGCCGGTGTCAGATCGATCACCGCCAGCCGCGTGCCCGGCGCCTGTTCGCGCAAGCCGCCCAGCGCCGGCAACACCACCGTTGACTCGCCGTAATCGGTCGCGGCGATTTTCCAGATGTGGGTCGCCAGCGCCGGGTCGAACGCGCTGGCCGGCGCCACCGCCCTCTCCAACGCTTCCAATGCCTCGCGCAACGGTTCACGCAATTCATCGGCGCGCGCCGTCGGGCGCATGCCGCGCGGCCCGGGCAACAACAGCGGATCACCAAAGATGTCGCGCAACTTGGCCAGATGCACACTCACCGAAGGCTGCGACAGGTTCAGGCGCTGCGCCGCGCGGGTGACGTTGTGCTCCGACAGCAACACATCGAGGGTCAGCAACAGATTGATATCCAGCCGTCTCAAATTATTCATGGCTATACCAGACATATCAGACATTCATTTCCAATATACCGATTGAACGCTGATCCTGCAGTCACTCAGCTAACGGAGCTTCAACATGAACGTGCTACTGGTTTACGCCCATCCAGAACCGACTTCCCTCAACGGCTCGCTGCGCGACTTCAGCGTCCAGCGCCTGCAAGCCGCCGGCCACACCGTGCAGGTCTCCGACCTCTATGCAATGAACTGGAAAGCCAGCCTCGACGCTGACGATGCCCCGCAGCGCGATGCGACTAAACCGTTCCACGCCTCCCTCGACTCGAAAATCGCTTACGCCGAAGGCACCCAGGCTGCCGACATCGCTCGCGAGCAGGAAAAACTGTTGTGGGCGGATGCGCTGATTCTGCAGTTTCCGCTGTGGTGGTTCACCATGCCCGCCATTCTCAAAGGTTGGGTCGATCGGGTATACGCCTACGGTTTTGCCTATGGCGTCGGCGAACATTCCGACAGTCGTTGGGGCGAGCGTTATGGCGAAGGGAAAATGAAAGGCAAACGGGCGATGTTGATGGTCACCACTGGCGGCTGGGAATCGCACTATGCGCCGCGTGGGATTAATGGGCCGATGGATGATCTGCTGTTTCCGATTCAACACGGGATTTTGTACTACCCCGGTTTTGAAGTGGTGCCACCGTTTGTGGTGTATCGGACTAGTCGGATGGACGCTGCGCGCTATACCGAGACTTGCGAGGAATTGGGGCGGCGGCTGGATGAATTGTGGAGTGCGCGGCCGATCGGGTTTCGGCAGCAGAATGCGGGGGAGTATGAAATCCCTGCTTTGACGTTGAAGAGCGATATCGCGCCGGATAGCGAAGGCTTCGACGCACACATCCGCTAGCGCCGCATCGACCACGTAGAGCAAAAGCCCCTCACCCTAACCCTCTCCCATAGGGAGAGGGGACTGACCGAGTTGTTTTTTCGAGCTACGCCGACCTGGTATATCGAGCCGAACTAAAGTTTTGAACAGCCCACAATCGGCTCCCTTCCCCCTCGCCCCCCTTGGGACTGACCGAGTTGTTTTTTCGAGCTACGCCGACCTGGGATATCGAGCCGAACTCAAGTTTTGAACAGCCCACAATCGGCTCCCTTTCCCCTCGCCCCCTTGGGGGAGAGGGCTGGGGTGAGGGGGATGGATCTAACTGACACACCGCAACACATTGGCATCAGCTCGAGTCATGTTTCCTCGCGCGCCCGTCGCACCTGCACCAACAACGCCGGGGCAAAATGCAGCAACACCATCCGGCTCAAATGATGAGTCAGGATAAACACCACATTCAGCCCACCACCAAACGCGACAATCGCAATCGTCTCAATCGCACCTGGCATGTACGCCAGCCACAGCGACAGCGGATCACTGCCCAACCAGCGTGCTGCGACTTCAGCAAATACTGCAGCAACCACGATCATCAAACCGACCGAGACCAACGCCGTGCGGCCGTGACGCCCCAGCTCCGCGACACCCAGCCCCTGAAAACGTGAACCGATCCGCACGCCGAGAATCAGCGCCGCCAGATTCAGGCTCCAGTCCGGCATATGAAAACCGTGCAGCCATCCCGCTTTCACAAACACCGCCGTGATGATGATCGCGGTGAGCATGAACGGCGCCGGCACGCCGATCACCAGCAGCAAGCGTCCGAGCAGTACACTCAGCGCAATCACCGAACACGCGGTCAGCGCCATGCCCGTCGTCAATGGGTCACCATCGGCAACCGCGATGGCCGCTTGGCCGGGAATCAGGAAACTCACCAGCACGGTAATCAGCAGCAAGCGCATCAGGTGCACGATGATGACCTTGCTCGACGCCTTTTCCGACTCGAGTAAATCGAATACTGCTGCCAGCGCACCGGGATAAACCGCCAACAGCGCATCGGTGCGATTCCAGCCCGCGCCGCGTGTCAGCCACCATCCGGCCAATGCGATCTGCACTGCCAGGCAGATAAGCAACACGCCGAGGCTCGGCAACATCGTCGAGGCCGTCGCGCTGTCCCACGCTTCAAACATGAGCCCGGTGGCGATGCCCAGCGTGACCTGGATGTAACCCAGTCCATAGGGGGTTGCCGGGGCGATACCGGTTTTACTGGCGAACAATGCGGTAACGACGATCGAACCCAGCAGCAGGCCATGGGGTACGCCTTCGAACTGCAACAGTGCGCCGAAACCAGCCGCAATCAACAAACACAGAATAGATTTCATCAATCCTCCATCGACTTGAAAGTGTGACTTACGTCGTCTGAACCAATGAGTCAGGATGTACTTTCATGGCGCGTGATCGATGGTTTCTTCGGTGTTTGCGCAACCAGTATTCTGCGGGTGTGCTGTTCCTGTGACTGAACCAGCTTCTCGCCCTTGATAATCTTCAGGCATTCAAGCAACGAGCTGACACCAAAGAAACCCGCGACCGGCACGGTGATCCCCATCCAAAAGGCGAATTTCGGTTCAAGCCCCATTGGCTGGATCAACAGGAGTGGAGACATCGCAATAGCGGACCACACGATATACAGGGTGAAACTCCAGGCTTTTCTCCAGATCCTGGAAAAACGCTTTCTATACTTCGGGCGGAAATCAATCCTGTGGCGCTCGACATCAAGCTCAACGTACTTTCTGGAAAGCACATAGTCCCTGAGGTTTCTGGCCGGATTAACGAGGGAAATCAGATACGCGACATCGGCGGGATTGATCGTCGAAGTACCCGCGATAGCCAGGTAGCCGCGCTCCCTGACCAAAAGAGGTAAATCAGGATTCTGCTCAATATCCTTCAACACCTCTTTAGCGACCCGGTACTCCTCCGCAAGCCGGCTTTTGCCCATAAACGATAATTCGCGAATCACCTTTGTCGCAGCAGCGACGACTCCGATTACCGTCAGTAGCTGAACGATCGTTGCAAACTCCATCCTTGGTTCCTCCCTCTGTGCCTTGCATGGCAGTAAATCGATCGGGAAATGACCTGAGCGGGCAATCCCCTGTTAACCGCGCAACCGTCCCATTGCCCGGCGGTATTTTTCGACCCGTTCCAGATCCTCCCAGCTCGGCGAGGCAATCCGCGACAGGTCGCTGTTCTCTTCCAGATCCGCCAGCTTCACCACCCGACCGATCGGGTTCTGTGCGGCGCGGTCGACGAAATCCTCGTAGGACTCGCCCGGCACTTTGCTCACCGACTCAATCGCCGTCAGCACCTCTTCGCTGAAACCTTCCTTGCGCAAGTCATCGAGGCTGACACCGCAATCCTCAACCACATCGTGCAGCACGGCGACGATGCGTTCTTCCAGCGTGCTCATGCGTAACATGACTTTCAGCGGATGCAGAATGTACGGCGCACCGCCCTTGTCGACCTGCCCGGCGTGGGCCGTGGCGGCGATGGCGATAGCACGTTCGAGGGTCTGGGTCATGGGATTCTCCGAGGGTTAAACGCCGTAGCGGCCGCCGACGTGGATGTTGCGTTTGAGCCAGTTGCCGATTGCCTTCAGCCGTCCGACTGGTTTGGCTGGTCCGGAATGACGCTGAAGAATCAACGACACGATGGTGATTTGGTCAGCTTGCGGATCGGTATCGATTATCTCAGCGACCCAGGCGCAATCCGCCTTTCTCAGATGCTCACGCCACTCACCGGGCCAAGCGTCCAGCTCATCCAGCGCCAACCACCGCGCACCGCCCTGCTCGGCATGCCCGCCACCTATTGACTGCTCGAAACACAAAGGCGTAGCCGGCCGGGACAGGTCGAGGCTGAAAATGTAAACGTCGTGGGTTTTATGTTGCGGTGTGGGAGCGTTGTTGCGGCTGCCGATAACCATCATGGCGATGTTCCAATCCTTGGGCGCTGAATGTTTCCGATTGTTTCGCAGTGTACGCCACGGGAGCAAATCAAAAACCCGATGGAACCTCCCTCCTCCACAGAATCTCGAATCTGTATCAGCGCCAAATCACCGATCAGACACGGCGCCATTGGAGAGGAAACCCCGATGAACATTCGCTTCCTGTTTCTGATCGCCACCTTCGCCGTCATTCCCACTTGCGTCATGGCCGAAGGCTGCGACGTCCAGACCCAATCCTCCAGCGCCTCGGTGCCAGCGGTGGAAACCCACAGCTGCTATGAATACGAAGGCATGCCGGTCAACTCAATCGACTGGTCGTGCAGCAACGAAAGCAAAGACATGCTCAGCAGCACTAAAACCAAGGTCGAACACTGTGCCGATCACTACCAGGCCACGTGCATCGCCACCATAACCCAGGAATCCCTGGCCAATCCGCACTCCACCAGCAAAGACAAGAACGCCAAGGCGCTGAACATCCCCGACAACGCCCAAGTGACCACGTATTACTACGACGTGGAGCATTTGGCCCAGGCGCGGATTGATTGTGAGAATGGTGGCGGGCATTGGAAAACCAAGTAAACGACTGATATCCATGCTTGCGACAGACAAAGAAAAGCCCGGCTTAAAAAACCGGGCTTCTTAGTGCGCAATATCCCTTAACCACCGCCGTTACCACCACTGCTGCTACCGGACGGTTGACCCGCAGGGCTGGGTTTGGAGGCAGAAGGCACCGGCCCATTGTCGGTCTTGCCACCATCACCACCCTTGGGCAGCGAATTGGCATCCGGGTCGGCATTGGTGGCTGGAGACGCCGGTTCACGCGTCTGGCTGTTGCCGTCGTTCGCTGTCGGAGTCGGCGTTTCGCCAGCCGCGATCGCGTACAGCGAACTGCCGGACAGCAACGCCGCGAGGGTAAACGCCGCGATTTTATGGTTCAGCATGGTGGCTCTTCCTTTGCGTGGGGAGTTACAGCATTGGAAGAAGGTGTGCGGCGAAGGTGCGGTGCACCAGACGAATGGTTATCGCCCAAAAGGTTCGCACCATTTCGATGTCTGAAAACTTCGTAGGAAAACACCCCATGTGGCGAGAGAGCTTGCTCCCGCTGGGCTGCGAAGCTGCGCCAAAACCGGATAGTCCGTTTCTCCCACACATACCGCACGCCCCGAATTACGACGGATGTGTCGCCGAGCGGGAGCAAGCGCCCTCGCCACGGGTACGGGTTTCACGTCCTACAGGTCGGTTGTGGCTGGTGAAATTGATGCCTAGAGTGAGTCCGTCGCTGACCACAGTCAGCGATGGGTTTCGCAGCCCTAACGAGAAATTGGCTAACACCGTCTAGCGACAATTCTGGCAAAATTCGCCAGCATTACGTTTTATGGCGGTTGTGTGCGGGAGACTTTCGAGTCTGCCGAGTCTGGTTTCTCCTCGGTCTGCGAACCCGCTCACAACCGCCACCCATCTTGTTTCGCAGCAAAACGGTGGCTCATTTTTACTGAGAGGCCTTTGCTATGACGATCAAAAAACCGCTCCACCAGTACGCCCACATGTCGCACCCAGCCACCGACCACCCAGTCCTCCTCATCGATGCAAACGCACCACTACGCGACCTCCACGCCTGCGCCGCCGAACGCCTCAACGCAGTCCTCAAATACCTCGACCTCGTCACGTGCATCCGCCTCTCCGACCACGCAGAACATGACATCAACACCGTGACTAACATCGCTAGGATCATGGTGCAGGATGTAAGTGATGTGTTTAGGGTGATTGAGCAGCGGGGATATAATGCTCCAAATATTTAAATATGAAAATATACGCGCAGTACCTAGAACTTAGCCCTAACGTCCATTCGAGAACCATCGAAACTTATTGGAAGGAGTTGCATTTGTTTGCAGATATTTAAAACTCACGAACCAATTAAATAAAATCGCTGATATTTATTTGAAAAAGAGGAAACAAGATGCGCTGGATTAGCATAGAGCAAGCCGAGCGAAAGAAAATTCCAGAATGGGCAAGAAGCATTGGTATAACCGATGATGGACGAGTCTTTGTACCAGCAGCGATCGGTGGTACTGAACAGGAGGTTTACCTCTGTTTAGCCTATGATGGCACGGAATGCGTGCAATACCTGAAGCACTATTTCGTCCCCGTCGACTGGATGGCATCAGAGTTCCCTCACACAAAGGAACTTTGCCACCAGATGCTAATGACAGCCCAGCGAATTTTAAGAGAAAGCAAAAGAACTTGATAAATAAAGGGTTGGAGATGAATAGATATCAGCAAAACCATCCCCAGCCCAACCCAAAACTAAACAGCTACGCAATATTTAGCACTGACCAGATATTCTGTCACATTAGAAACATAGGCATCGAGGAATTCAAAAACCTTCTCCATCGCACCTCTTAGCTCTGATGGAGTGGAGTCTTTACCAACCTCCGAGAATGATTTGTTACCGTGGGCAAGCCAATTCCTATTATCTTTTACTCTTTTCAGATCTCGACCGTCGGCAATTGTATCGATCCCGTATTTTCGACAAACAGAGCGAACCCCTTCAGCATCCAAGTTTCCTGAAACACCAGCAATAAAATCTTGAAAAGCCGGACTGCTCTCGCTCTTACAAAGACAATAAACCTCATAGACCTTACTTATCAATGAATCACGCGGGGTCGCTGTAATAGATTCATGATGAGAGTACCACCATATCTCTTGAAGCTTTTCATTTAAATCTAGAAAAGAAAGCCCCTCATCGCTAATCTTGTGATATATGCTACGCACCCCCTCCCTAACCGTAGCCTCAACCAAGTTATAAAGAACCAAATAGAATGTAGCCTTCAGCGTAGTGGCTTCTAAAGCGCTAACCTCGTGCAAGCCACCATCATCATTTGTGAGCTTAATATTATCCCCACTAACAAAAGATGCCAATTTCAGATATGAACGAATCTCTAACTTTCTTTTTTCATATTCCTCAATAAAATGATTCACTACATCACCCCATTGAGTATGAAATTTTTCACAAAATCAATTCTCGCACGAAGTCGCGGCCCAGAATTACTCCCATGAGAAGTTGTTAGAACTAAAAACTCCTTACTCGAAGTAAGCGCGCCGCCGTCAATAAGGGCAAGATCAGGATTCTGCCTTAAAGCCAAATTAGTCCCGATAGCCAGCGCTTCAAACCGAACTCTAGGAGTAGATGTTGCAGTAGAGGACTTAGCAAAGCCGCCTTCAAAAGAACCCTCAACAAAAGCTAGCATATTTTTAAAACTGGACCATAGCGCTTCCTCACTATAATCTGTTGAATTCATCTCAACCAAATACTCATTCAAGAACCCTTTAACACTGTGTTTGAACTCTGTATAACGATCACTGTATGCAAAATATCGCAACACCAACTCTTCACGCTCACGACGAGACTTGGAACTTTCCGATATTGGACAAAGCTTATTAAACTGTTCATCGTGAGCACAACGCTCCAGAAATGTAGAGAACTTACCTGAATAAGCTCCTCGCCTAATCTCAGAAGCTTTCAGTTCTTGGCTCCCGGTATTGATTCGCTCAAACATATCCAGTCGAACACTTAAGCTCACAGAAGCAGGAAGCACTACCATTCTCATGGTGCGATCTAAAAACTTATTCTGTTGCGATGATGGAAGATCCTTGAAATAAAATCCATCTAGAAGATCCAACCTATCGAGATCCTTAAGTTGGTGCTCATTATCTATAAACTGCTTTAGAGTTTGTATTCTCTGCGCACCATCAAGAATCTCTACGGTACCATCTTCGCATTGAACCCCAAACATGAACGGAATTGGCAACCCCATCAGAACAGACTCAATAAACTTAGATTTCCTGTGATTATGCCAAACAAAGTTCCTTTGATACTGGGGAACAAATAGCTTCCCCTCATTGAACCTCTTAACAATCACTTCCACGACATACTCTTTGGTATCGTAAGCAATAGTAGATTGAAAGCTAGATATTTGCTCATCAACCAACACCAAATTATCTATAGGTATTTCAATCTGCATCTTATCGTCCTTGCGTGCTTAAAATAAATCGTCTAGATAAAGCAGGTGGAACCGCGTTGCCAATCATTTTTTGCAACTCGGATCTTTTAGTCACACCTGAGAAGTCCAACCAATCAGGCAGCCCTTGAATTCTAGCAGCTTCATGTGGAGTGATAACTCTTTTCTGTAACGGGTGGAGAAACCGTCCCTGCCCCATAGAGCCAAATCCACCAGTTATTGTTTGCGCCACGTCATCCCACCTCAACCGCCCATACATTGACTTATACGAGTGCTGACCTTGGTGACAAGGAGGACGAAGCTCATTTGGAAGATCATAACTATCAGTGGAATATAAATAATCAGCACGAACTGTATTTGTCGCACTCATTTTTGAGGGAGAATTAAAAATATCACTTCTATCAATATCGATAAGATCATGCAATACATCTGAAAGAATCGCAGCCTCATCGGTGTAGACACCATCAATAACATTGCAGAGATCACCTGCTAAACTACCAACAATAACGTGTCGCTTTCGACTTTGAGGCACACCCAATCTTATAAAATCGATTACAAGCTCGTCTACCTCGTAACCGTAACTACGAAGCAAATCCTTAGATCGCTCAACCACACTTTCTTTCGAATGAATTACAGAAGGAACATTCTCGATCAAAAAATACTTCGGCATACTTAGCTTTATAAACTTTATAGTTTTAAGATAAAGCGCATTTCTTGGATCACTCCTCCTACTATGATTATTTAAATTCGAGTGCCCTTGACACGGAGGCCCAGCAAAAAGAAAATCAACCCCCCAGTACTTACTAGAAATTAACTTTTCAAATCTCGAAGACATACCATGAAAATCATCATCAACCATCTGAGATATATCACCCTGATAGTAATCTCCGATTCTGCTTGAAAAATTCTCATTATAAAACTTTGATACCGCGGCATCCATATCACAAGCAAAGGCGAGCTCACAAGTTAGTCCCAACTCGTCTGCTGCCTGAATCGCCCCGACAGTTAGGCCGCCCAGGCCACAGAACAAGTCTATAACCTTCATTGATACTTCTGTATTCAAGAGAATGTATCCATGCTTTCTACCTTTGCCACTGAGTTCAACTTTAACCAACCTTTTTCAAATACTTGCAACCAAGAAATTTTCAAATACGACAATTTCACTAGAGCTTGCCACTGCCACAAAATTGGCGGCGCCTTCTCAAACCACAACCACGGTCAACATATCTACTATATTTCGAAAAACATTGCCCTCTCAAAAATTCGCCGGCGTATTCGCACTAATAATCTCCGCCTCATCCGCCCCGATATTCCGAAACTTATGCGGCAGCGTCGTCGGAAAGTAATACCCATCCCCCGCATTCAACACACTCACCGACCCATCAACGGTCAACTCCACCGTGCCACGGGTGACAAGCCCACACTCCTCGCCCTCAGCATGCACAATCGGCTCTTCCCCCGAACTCGCGCCCGGTGCGTATTGCTCGCGCAGCAAGCGCATCTGGCGGCTGGGTACGGAGGCGCCGATCAGTAGCAGGCGCAGGCCGTGGCGGCCGAGGTCGGGTTGTTCGTTGGCGCGGAAGACGTATTGGTGTTCGCGCGGGGGTTGGTCGAAGGTGAAGAAGTCGGCCAGGGACATCGGTATGCCTTCGAGCAGCTTTTTCAGTGAGCTGACGGAGGGGCTGACGCGATTCTGTTCGATCAGGGAAATGGTGGCATTGGTCACGCCGCTACGCCGGGCCAGCTCGCGCTGGGAGAGTTTGTAGCTTTCGCGTACTAGTTTGAGTCGAGAACCCGTATCCATGACAGCCTTATGTGAGTAGTACTTAAGGGTAATGGGGGTGGGTGGCGGGTGCCGCGCGAGGGGCGCGGATCACGTTGCTCCCGTGTCCCGGAACCGTGAAAGGCGGCTATTAAATCACGTTTGCCGGTGTTGCTCAGCAGGTTCGATGGACGGTGGGGCAAAAGTCCTTCTTGCCTTGGTAATGCAGTCCTGTAGGAGTGAGCCTGCTCGCGATTCGGTGGCACATTCAACATTATTTTTGACTGGATGGCCGCCTTCGCGAGCAGGCTCGCTCCCACAGTTGGACATCTGGGTGTCAGTGAGATCGGTGGTGTTGCTGCAGCATTAAAAAACCGGCGGGGTCTTGGGGACCGCCGCCGGGGAGGTAACTTAGAGGCCGAAGCGGTCGCGCAGTGAGTAGTAAACGGCGCCGAGGGCGGTCAGTGGGGCCGAGAACGTGCGGCCGCCGAGCATTGGCATGTGCGGCAGCGATGCGAAGGCGTCGAAGCGTTCGGCGTCGCCGCGGATCATTTCCGAGATCAGTTTGCCGGCGAGGTGCGAGCAGGTGACGCCGTGGCCGCTGTAGCCTTGCATGTAGTAGGCGTTCTTTTCGATGCGGCCGAATTGCGGCATGCGTGACATGGTCAGCAGGAAGTTGCCGGTCCAGCGATAGTCGATTTTGACGTCTTTGAGCTGCGGGAAGGTCTTGAGGATCTTCGGGCGGATCAGTTGTTCGATGTCGTCCGGTTCACGCGCGCCGTAGACCACGCCGCCGCCGTACAGCAGACGGTTGTCGGCAGTCAGACGGTAGTAATCCAGCAGGTAGTTGCAGTCTTCGACGCAGTAATTGTTGGTGATCAGGCTGCGTGCCTGTTTCTCGGTCAACGGTTCGGTGACGACGATCTGCGATCCGCACGGCATGCTTTTCGCGGTCACGCGGTTGTCGAGACCTTGCGGCAGGTAGGCGTTACCGGCGATCAACAGGTACTTGGCGCGGACCTGGCCTTTGGCAGTGCGCACGACGTTGGGCTCGCCGTATTTGATTTCCACGGCCGCCGATTGCTCGTAGATCTTGCCGCCCAAACGCGTGATCGCCGCTGCTTCACCGAGTGCCAGATTCAGCGGGTGAACGTGGCCGCCCTGCATGTCGAGCAGACCACCAACGTAAGCATCGGAGCCGACTTCGCGACGAATCTCAGCCGCGTCGAGCATCTTCAGATTGTTGTTGCCGTAACGTTCCCAGCTGCGCTTCTGCTCAGCCAGACCGTTGAGTTGTTTCTTGTTCATCGCTGCAAAGATACCGCCCGGGCGGTAGTCGCATTGGATGTCGTATTCCTTGATGCGCGAACGGATGATGTCGGCGCCTTCGAAGATCATGCTGCCGAGAATTTCTGCAGTCTTGTCGCCATAGCGCTCTTCGATCACGTCGACATCGCGGCTGTAGGAATTGACCAGTTGACCGCCGTTGCGACCGCTGGCGCCGTAGCCGACTTTCGCCGCTTCCAGCACCGTCACTTTGTAGCCGGCTTCGGTGAGGAACAGCGCCGAGGACAGGCCGGTGTAGCCCGCGCCGATGATGCAGACGTCGCACTCGACCGACTCTTCCAGAACCGGAAAGTCGATGACTTCGTTGCGGGTGGCGGCGTAGTAGCTGTTTACGTGTTGCTGTTTCATACGTTTCTCCGAGGGCCGCCCATAAACGGCGACCACCGCTGTAATAGAGTCAGAGCTTGATCCAGGTCGCTTTCAGCTCGGTGTACTTGTCGAACGCGTGCAGCGATTTATCGCGACCGTTGCCCGACTGCTTGAAGCCACCGAACGGTGCGGTCATGTCGCCGCCGTCGTACTGGTTGACCCAGACGCTGCCGGCGCGCAGGCCTCGGGCGAAGGTGTGCGCCTTGCTGAGGTTGCTGGTCCAGACGCCGGCGGCGAGGCCGAAGATGCTGTCGTTGGCGATCTGCAGCGCTTCTTCCGCGGTGTCGAAGGTGATCAGCGACAGCACCGGGCCAAAGATTTCTTCCTGGGCGATGGTCATTGCGTTGGTCACGCCGTCGAACAGCGCCGGTTGCACATAGAGGCCACCGGTTTCTTCAAGCGTGCGTTGACCGCCAGCAATCAGCTCGGCGCCCTGCTCGCGACCGATGCTGATGTAGCGCAGCACGTTGTCGAGTTGACGCTGATCGACCACGGCACCGACGGTGGTTGCCGGATCGAGTGCGTGACCCGGTTTCCACGCTTGCAGCGCTTCCACCAACAGCGGAATGAACTGCTCGCGGATCGAACGCTCGACCAGCAAGCGCGAACCCGCCGTGCACACTTCGCCCTGGTTGAACGCAATGGCGCCGGCCGCTGCTTGTGCTGCCGCGCGCAAATCCGGTGCGTCGGCAAACACCACGTTCGGGCTCTTGCCCCCTGCTTCGAGCCAGACGCGTTTCATGTTGCTTTGGCCTGCATAAATCATCAGTTGCTTGGCAATCGCCGTGGAGCCGGTGAAGGCCAGCACGTCGACGTCCATGTGCAACGCCAACGCCTTGCCGACGGTGTGGCCGAAGCCTGGCAGGACGTTGAACACGCCTTTCGGAATGCCGGCATCCAGCGCAAGTTGAGCGATGCGGATTGCGGTCAGCGGCGATTTTTCCGAAGGTTTCAGAATGAACGAATTGCCCGCCGCCAGTGCTGGAGCGAATTTCCAGCTGGCCATGATCAACGGGAAGTTCCACGGCACGATGGCCGCGACCACGCCGGAAGGTTCGCGGGTGATGAGGCCGAGTTGATCGTGCGGTGTGGCGGCGACTTCGTCGTAGATCTTGTCGATGGCTTCGGCGCTCCAGCGGATCGCGTTGGCGGTCGCCGGGATGTCGATGCTCATCGAATCGCTGATCGGTTTACCCATGTCGAGGGTTTCGAGCAGCGCCAGTTCTTCCTGGTTCTGCAGGATCAGATCGGCGAAGCGGATCAGGATGCGTTTGCGCTCGGCCGGGGCTTTTTTCGCCCAGATGCCGGATTCAAAAGACTGGCGTGCGACTTCGACGGCGAGGTTGGCGTCGGCTTCATCGGTGCTGGCCACGGAGGCGAGGAAACGGCCATCAACGGGGCTCAGGCATTCGAAGGTATCGCCACTGATGGCCGGGCGGTATTCACCGTTGATGAATGCGCGGGCTTCGATGGTCAGGGACTGGAAGCGTTGTTCCCAGTCGTTGCGGGTCGTTGTCATTGTTGTGGCTCGACAAGGGGGAATTGGGGGTGTCGGGGTGTTGAGTCTGGCTTGAGATGGCTGCCCTCACCCTAGCCCTCTCCCAGGGGTAGAGGGGACCGACCGAGTTGTATCGGGAGTTGCACCGACCTGAACGACCGAGTCGATTATGGATTCGGCAAAAATCGTTCAGGTCGGCGGATTGCCCGAGCATTCCCGAATCAGTCCCCTCTCCCTTTGGGAGAGGGTTAGGGTGAGGGGCTCTTCGGCTTTTGAGGGCCTCAACCCATCACACCGTATGCAGATACCAGTTGTACTCAAGGTCAGAAATCGAGTTCTCGAACTCGGCCAGCTCGCTCTCTTTACACGCGACAAACACGTCGATGTACATCGGGTCGATATAGCGGGCCATGACCTCACTGTCGTCCAGCTCGCGCAATGCGTCGCGCAGGTTGTTCGGCAGGCTCTGTTCGTTCTGCTCGTAGCTGTTGCCTTCCACCGGGGCGCCTGGCTCGATCTGATTGGTCAGACCGTGGTGAATACCGGCCAGCACCGAAGCCATCAGCAAGTACGGGTTGGCGTCAGCGCCAGCAACGCGATGCTCGATACGCACGGCGTCCGGCGAACCGGTCGGTACGCGCACGGCCACGGTGCGGTTGTCGATGCCCCAGCTCGGCGAGTTCGGTACGTAGAACTGCGCGCCAAAGCGGCGGTACGAGTTGACGTTCGGGCAGAGGAACGCCATTTGCGCAGGCAGGGTCTCCAGCACACCGCCGATCGCGTGACGCAGTGCGGCGTTCTGCTCGGGATCCTCGCTGGCGAAGATGTTGTTGCCTTCTTTGTCCAGGATCGAAATGTGTACGTGCAGACCGTTGCCCGCCTGACCCGGATACGGCTTGGCCATGAAGGTGGTGTCCATCTCGTGGTCGTAGGCGATGTTCTTCACCAGACGCTTGAGCAGGACGGCGTAGTCGCACGCCTTGATCGGGTCGGAGACGTGATGCAGGTTGACTTCGAATTGCGCCGGGGCGCTTTCCTTGACGATCGCGTCAGCCGGAATGCCCTGCTCTTTCGCGCCTTCGAGGATGTCTTGCAGGCAATCGACGTATTCGTCGAGGTCGTCGATCAGGTAAACCTGAGTCGATACCGGACGCTTGCCGGACACCGGCGAACGTGGCGACTGCGGACGACCGTTCACGTTGTCCTGGTCGATCAGATAGAACTCGAGTTCGAATGCCGCGCAAATAGTCAGACCGAGGTCGTCGAATTTGCGCACGACGTTAGCCAGCACTTCACGCGGGTCAGCGAAGAACGGCTGGCCTTCGATCTCGTGCATGGTCATTAGAAGTTGTGCGGTTGGGCGCTTCTGCCACGGCTCGATGCTCAGGGTGCCGGGAATCGGATAGCAGATGCGGTCAGCGTCGCCGATGTCCAGACCCAGGCCGGTGCTTTCCACCGTGGAGCCATTGATGTCGAGGGCGAAAAGCGAGGCCGGCAGGTTGATGCCTTTCTCGTAAACCTTATGAAGACTGGTGCGTTCGATGCGCTTGCCGCGCACCACACCGTTCATATCCGCAATCAGAAGGTCGACGTACAAAACCTCAGGATATTTCTTAAGGAATGCGTTTGCTTCGTTGAGTTGAACGGTACGCAGAGGGACCGACATGATGCACCTATTTAGCTGTTAATTATTATGTTCACTGCTGTTTCGCCGAGCCAGTCAACCCGAACGGCAAAGTGAAGTCAATAGCGAACAGATAGCCGCTCAGGGTTTATTTTTCGGGCTTTTTTTAACACTTGCGTGCCAATATAGGCACCACAGCCCCGGAAATCATGAAGATAGGATGAACGGCGTTTAGAATTTTTTACATGGCAGTTGTTAATTAAAATCAACGAGGCTAAGCTCCGGAAAAGCTCGTTCAAGTGTCAAACTTCGAGGTGAATAAAAATGGCATTCAAGCCATTGATCGGCGTTACTGCGTGCGTCAAACAGATTGGCCTGCACCCCTATCACATCAGCGGCGACAAGTACGTACGTGCTGTCAGCGTTGGCGCTAACGGGCTGCCAGTGGTCATTCCTTCCCTTGGCAACCTGACTGAAATCGAAGACCTGCTCGGTCAACTCGACGGTCTGTTGCTGACCGGCTCGCCCTCGAATGTGGAACCTTTCCACTATCAAGGCCCGGCCAGCGAACCCGGCACGGATCACGATCCGGCGCGGGATGCCACCACCCTTCCTTTATTGCGTGCAGCCATCGCGGCGGGCGTTCCGGTGCTCGGCATTTGCCGGGGCTTCCAGGAAATGAACGTGGCGTTCGGCGGCAGCCTGCATCAGAAGGTGCATGAGCTGCCGGGCATGCTCGATCACCGTGAAGCCGATAGCCCTGATGTGGCCGTGCAATACGCACCGGCCCATGCCGTGACGGTATTGAGCGGCGGCGTGTTCGAAGCACTGGAGTTGCCGGGCGAGTTCCAGGTCAACTCGATTCACAGCCAGGGCATCGACCGCCTCGCCCCCGGCCTGCGTGCCGAAGCGGTGGCGCCGGACGGTTTGATCGAGGCGGTCTCGGTCGAGCACAGCCCGACCTTCGCCCTCGGCGTGCAATGGCACCCGGAATGGCAAGTGCTCGATAACCCGAACTACCTGAAGATTTTCCAGGCATTCGGCGAGGCTTGCCGGCAACGGGCGGCGCGGCGCAACAAACGCTGACTCAACCCAAGAATCCATAACGATTTACTGCCCCCACGGACGTCGGGTGTGCCTGCGCACATCCGTCATTCGTGAACAGCAACACCCGTAATAACAACAAGTACGACCCAGGCAGCCAGGACGGCGGCGCCGAACAAGCCGGATCGGTATGGGTAATGCCAGTCAGGTAAACGCATTTCCCCTGTGGGAGCGAGCCTGCTCGCGAAAGCGGTGTATCAGCTAACAATGATGTCGACTGACACTCCGTATTCGCGAGCAGGCTCGCTCCCACAGGTTCTGCGCCATAGCTGACAGGCATCCCGTACAGGCTTGCAATCCACTTAAGCCCGGCCACATTGGCCCGGCGAACGAAACCTGTTGGGAGTTTCACATGGCAAACGCCTCCAGCACTTACAGGAAGGCACTTGAAGGTCATCAGCAACCGAAAAAGGTGCTGGTGAAAGTCGATCGTGTCACCAAGAAGTTCGACGAAACCGTGGCCGTGGACGATGTGTCCCTGGAGATCCATCAGGGCGAAATCTTCGCCCTGCTCGGTGGCTCCGGTTCGGGCAAATCGACCCTGCTGCGCATGCTCGCCGGTTTCGAGCGCCCGACTGAAGGGCGGATTCTGCTCGACGGCGTGGACATCACCGACATGCCGCCGTACGAGCGGCCGATCAACATGATGTTCCAGTCCTACGCGCTGTTCCCACACATGACCGTCGCGCAGAACATCGCCTTCGGCCTCAAGCAGGACCGTTTGCCCGCCAGCGAAATCGACGCCCGTGTCGATGAAATGCTGCGTCTGGTGCACATGACTCAATACGCCAAACGCCGTCCGCACCAGTTGTCCGGTGGTCAGCGTCAGCGCGTCGCCCTCGCCCGCTCGCTGGCCAAGCGTCCGAAGCTGTTGCTACTCGATGAGCCGATGGGTGCGCTGGACAAAAAGCTGCGTTCGCAGATGCAACTGGAGCTGGTGCAGATCATCGAACGCGTCGGCGTGACCTGCGTGATGGTCACCCACGACCAGGAAGAGGCCATGACCATGGCCGAGCGCATCGCGATCATGCACCTCGGCTGGATCGCTCAGATTGGCAGCCCGGTCGACATTTATGAAGCACCGGTCAGCCGCATGGTCTGCGAATTCATCGGCAACGTGAACGCCTTCGACGGCACCGTGGTGGAAGACCTTGAAGGTCACGCGATCATCCACAGCCCGGACTTGCAGCAGAAGATCTACGTCGGTCACGGCGTCAGCACCTCGGTGCAGGACAAGTCGGTCACCTACGCGATCCGTCCGGAAAAAATGCTCGTCAGCACCACCCAACCCGAGTTCCGCTACAACTGGTCCGAAGGCAAGGTGCATGACATCGCCTACCTCGGCGGTCACTCGGTGTTCTACGTCGAATTGCCCGGCGGCAAAATCGTCCAGTCGTTCATGGCCAACGCCGAACGCCGTGGCGCGCGTCCGACCTGGGACGACAAAGTCTACGTCTGGTGGGAAGACGACAGCGGCGTGGTACTGCGCTCATGAGAACCTTCAATCAGCAATTCCTGCGCCTGGTGCCCAGCGGGCGAAAACTGGTGATCGGCATTCCGTTCATCTGGCTGTTTCTGTTCTTCATGCTGCCGTTCTTTCTGGTGATGAAGATCAGCTTCTCGGAAGCCGCGCTGTCGATCCCGCCGTACTCGGAGATCTACACCTACGCCGAACAGAAATTCCAGCTGCTGCTGAACATCGGCAACTACACCATGCTCGGCGAAGACGAGTTGTACCTGTCGGCCTATCTCGGTTCGCTGAAGGTCGCGGCGCTGAGCACGATGATGTGTCTGCTGATCGGTTTCCCGATGGCCTACGCGATCACCAAGACCGGCAAGGAAACGCAAAACGTCCTGCTGCTGTTGATCATGATGCCAACCTGGACCGCGATCCTGATCCGCGTTTATGCGTGGATGGGCATCCTCAGCAACAACGGTTTGCTCAACGGGTTTCTGATGTGGACGGGGCTCACCGATCACCCGATCGAGATCCTCAACACCAACACCGCCGTCTATATCGGCGTGGTTTACGCCTATTTGCCTTTCATGGTGTTGCCGCTGTACGCCAACCTCGTCAAGCACGACGGTAGCCTGCTGGAAGCCGCGCAGGATCTGGGTTCGAGCAACTTCAACAACTTCTGGAAAATCACCGTACCGCTGGCCAAGAACGGGATTATTGCCGGCTGCATGCTGGTGTTCATTCCGGTGGTCGGTGAGTTCGTGATTCCGGAACTGCTGGGTGGCCCGGAGACCCTGATGATCGGTCGCGTGCTGTGGCAAGAGTTCTTCAATAACCGCGACTGGCCGGTGGCGTCTGCGCTGGCGGTGGTGATGCTGTTGATCCTGATTGTGCCGATTCTGCTGTTCAACCGCAGCCAGGCCAAAGAGATGGAGGCACGGGGATGAAACGCTTCGGTTTTTCCAAGTTCATGCTGATCTTCGGTCTGATGTTCATTTATCTGCCGATGCTGATTCTGGTGATCTACTCGTTCAACGCCTCGAAACTGGTGACAGTCTGGGGCGGCTGGTCGGTGAAGTGGTACGTCGGTTTGCTCGACAACACGCAACTGATGGGCTCGGTGGTGCGCTCGCTGGAAATCGCCTGCTACACCGCGATTGCTGCGGTCGCGTTGGGCACCCTCGCCGCTTTCGTGCTGACGCGAGTGACACGCTTCAAGGGTCGCACGCTGTTTGGTGGTCTGGTCACTGCGCCGTTGGTGATGCCTGAGGTGATCACCGGTCTGTCGCTGTTGCTGCTGTTTGTGGCCATGGCGCAGTTGATCGGCTGGCCGCAGGAGCGTGGCATCGTCACGATCTGGATCGCCCACACCACGTTTTGTGCCGCTTATGTCGCGGTGGTAGTCTCCGCCCGCCTCCGCGAGCTGGACCTGTCGATCGAAGAAGCAGCGATGGATCTCGGTGCGAAGCCGTTCAAGGTGTTTTTCCTGATCACCATTCCAATGATTGCGCCGTCGCTGGCCGCGGGCGGGATGATGTCGTTCGCCTTGTCGCTGGATGACCTGGTGTTGGCCAGCTTCGTCTCCGGCCCGGGTTCGACCACGTTGCCGATGGAAGTGTTCTCGGCCGTGCGTCTGGGTGTGAAGCCTGAGATCAATGCCGTAGCCAGCCTGATTCTGCTGGCGGTTTCCTTGGTGACCTTCCTGGTCTGGTACTTCGGCCGCAAGGCAGAAGCCAACCGCAAAAAAGCGATTCAGGAAGCGATGGATCAGACCGCGAACGAGTCGTGGCAACCACAGCAACAAGCTGCCACCGCTTGACCCTGTAGGAGCTGCGGCACGCTGCGATCTTTTGACGTTGTTTTTGAAGATCAAAAGATCGCAGCCTCGTTTCACTCGACAGCTCCTACATAAGCAGGCGCTGTTAACCGAGTTTTGGCTTTGTGTTTTTTGAATAAAAAGAATGGAGTTGTACCGATGAAAATGTTTGGCAGGACTCTGCTGACACTGTCCTTAATGGGCGCAATGGTCATGGGCGCCCAGGCCAACGACAAGGTGCTGCGTGTTTACAACTGGTCCGATTACATCGCGCCGGACACCGTCAAGAAGTTCGAAGACGAGACCGGCATCCGCGTGACCTACGACGTCTTCGACAGCAACGAAACCCTTGAGGCACGTTTGCTGGCGGGCAAATCCGGTTACGACCTGGTCGTGCCGTCGAACAGTTTCCTGGCCAAGCAGATCAAGGCCGGCGTCTATCAGACGCTGGACAAATCCAAACTGCCGAACTGGAAGAATCTCAACCCGGTGCTGCTGAAAAATGCCGCCGCCAGTGATCCGGACAACGCCCACGCGTTCCCGTACATGTGGGGCTCGATCGGCATCGGTTTCAACCCGGCCAAGGTCAAGGAAGTGCTCGGCGCCAACGCCCCGACCAATTCCTGGGACTTGTTGTTCAAACCGGAAAACGCAGAAAAACTCAAAGCCTGCGGCATCAGTTTCCTCGACTCGCCGACCGAAATGATCCCGGCCGCCCTGCACTACCTGGGCTACCCGGTGAACGACAAGGACACCGCACACATCAAGGAAGCCGAGGCGCTGTTCATGAAGATCCGCCCGAACGTGGCGTATTTCCATTCCTCGAAATACATCTCCGATCTGGCCAACGGCAACATCTGCGTGGCGGTCGGATACTCCGGTGACGTGCTGCAGGCCAAGGCCCGCGCCGTGGAATCGGGCAACAATGTGGTGATCGATTACAGCATTCCCAAGGAAGGCGCCGGCAGCTTTTACGACATGGTCGCGATCCCGCGCGATGCGGCGAACGTCGAGAACGCTTACCTGTTCATGGACTTCCTGATGCGTCCGGACATCATCGCCGAGATCACCAACAGCAACGGCTACAGCAACGCCAACGCGGCGGCCACGCCATTGGTGGATGAAGCGATCCGCAACGACCCGGGTTCGTATCCGTCGCAAGCGGTGATGGCGACGTTGTATGCGGTGCCGGATCAGCCGATTGCCACCCAGCGAATCATGACCCGTGGCTGGACCCGGGTGAAGCTCGGTAAGTGAGCCGATGATCGTTCCCACGCTCCGCGTGGGAACGATCAGTGTAAAAATTTCCCGTTCACGCAGCGCCTTACCACCGCTGCACCCTGCTATGAACGGCCTCACCTGGCTCCCTCGGCTCAGGTGAATTCTCAGGCGCCTTCGGGCGCCTTTTTTTGTGCCTTCAGATCAGCGGCCAATCCTGCAGGATCCGATAGCGGCCCTTGTGCGATTCGAACAAAGCAAAGCGTTCGGCACGCAGGAAAAACTCCGGTGGCGTAGCAGATTCCGGCTCCGGCGCGCGGTAGTCTCTAGCCAACGTCAGGTGCGGGCGAAACTCGCGGGGGGTCTCTTCAAAGCCAAACGGCAACATCGCCTGCTCCAGCGCGTAGACCAAGCGCAGCAACGCCTGCGGAGCCTGCTCCGGCGCCAGCGACAACACCCCGGCGCGATGCCAGACCTGCAAACGATCCAGCGAAATCTTCAACGCCTCTCCTGGCGTACGCACTTGCCCGGCCGCCTCGCAGACTTCGTTGATCTGCGCCAATGGCACCGCGCCGAGAAACAGCAACGTCAGATGAAAGTTGTCCGCCGGCACCGGTTTACCGGTTCGCAACCCCAGATCCCCGCGCCATTGAGCGATCGCCTTGCGTTGCGCCGGCGGGCAATCGAGGGCGAAAAACAGCCGCTTCGCTTCATCGGTCATGGCCCTGCTCCCCTGTTCAAAGTGATCCGCCGGATTCTACACAGCCTGATCTGACGACTCGTGACAGGAAGCTATAGTTCAAGGATTGCCATCAACCGGAGGCCGCCATGCGCGAGGTCCTCAGCAAAGAACCGTGGTGGGCCCGACCGCCGCAACCCGGACAGGACGAAACCGAACTGGAATGGGGCTGGCTGGTGCATTACAGCGAGGGTGAGCCGCGTTTCGAGTTTGTCCGCGAACGCCCGACGGACGAGCAGATTCGCAACCGCAAAAGCTGCCGCATCACCCCCTCTGCCGAGTGAACACAGGCATTTTTCACTCACCCTGTGGGAGCGAGCCTGCTCGCGAAGGCAGTGTGTCAGGCGACAAAAAGTTTATTGATACACCGCTTTCGCGAGCAGGCTCGCTCCCACAGGGTGAGTGGCGAACCATGATTTTTTTGCCCATACCCGGATTTGCGGTGGCCTCAGGGCTCGATGAGGTATTGGAAGCCGCCGTAGATCATCCGCTGGCCATCGAACGGCATCGGGTTCACATCGGGCTGCATGCGCGGGTCCTCCATCATTTTTGCCATGCCGGCATCCCGGGTGGCTTTGTCCGGCCAGATCAGCCAGCCCGAGGCGACGGTTTCGCCTTCCTTGAGCTTCACCGCCATCGGGAACGAGGTGAGCTTGCCGTCCGGCACGTCATCTCCCCAGCATTCAGCAACGCTCAGGGCGCCGTACTCCTTGAACAGTACGGCGGCAATTTCGGCGTGCTTTTTGTACTGCTCACGATTGGCGGTTGGCACCGGCGCTACGAAAATATCGATGTAAGCCATGATCACTCTCCTTGCACGTTGGGTTCGATCTGCTGATTGGTCGATTGCGGTGGCCGCCATTCGACACGATTCACACCCAACCCGACCGACGGTTCATCGTCCCCACCCAGATTGCGCTCGACCTGCCCGGCGATGTGCAGCGTGCCGGCCATGACGCCGGTGGTCGGGTTCTGCACCAGCTTCAACCACGCCTTGTCGAAGGTGCTGCCCAGGCTGCTGCGGATCAGTGCCTCACTGTCGGGCCGGTCATTGGCCTGGATGATCGCGCGGATACCCGCCACACCGACCGAAATCAGTCCGCCAGCCAGTTTTCCGGCGGCGGCAGCGACCGCACTGGCAGCCCCGCGCGGGGCCATTTCCGCTTCCATCCGTTGGCTGGCGCGTTTGGCCACCGGCGCCATGCCCGCGTCCGTCGAGGCAATGCCCTTGGCGCCACCCTCGGTGTGAATCTTGTCGATCAGCGCGGCATAGGCCGGCAGCGTGTTCAGCGGCTCGGTACTGATGACCTGATACAGCGAAGCATTGCGCGCCGGCGGCGGGCCCAGCGCGATGGCGGGGACTTTCTGCAAGCGTCCGTTGAGCTGACCAACGGGCACACCATGACGTTTTGCGATGAGCGGCATCTGCTGCGCCATCAACTGCGCATAGAACGCCGTCGCCTGGCCGAGAATCGCATCCGGATCGATCTCCACCGCCACCGGCGCCAGCACCCTTTCCTGATATTGCTCAAGCAGATACGCCGCCAGGCGCTTGGCCGACGCGTCCTGCTCGCCACCGGCATTGATCGTGTACCAACTGACCTTCATCGACAGCCATTCCTGGGTCCAGTAGCTGCTGAACCACGGGATGAAATTTTCTTCAGTTTGCTGATAGACCCGAGTGCGCCAATGTTCCATCGAGCCACGGGCAAAGACTTTGACTTGCTCGGTGGACTGCTGCGAAGCGCTGACGATTTCCCGGTCGATCTGCTGCCAGGTGGCCGGCGAGACAAACACGGCCTGCGGCGCCGACACCGGCGCCCGCGCCGAGGTGGCGCAGCCGGCCAGCAACAACACTGCGGCGACGAGCAGCGCACGCGGGTTCACGGTTGAGGTTTCCTTTAAAAGGACGGAAGCAGATTTGAGTATAGGTGTGTGCGCAGGGCCGCTTGTCCGGTTTTGGCTGGTCTGGCGCCTTCGCGAGCAGGCTCGCTCCCACAGGGGAATGCGTTTCAACGTGGGAGCGAGCCTGCTCGCGAAGGCGCCATCAGCAACACCCCAAAAAACCCAACCATCACTGCCATCGATATTCACCATCGCCACGATTGCCTTCCGCCCACCGCCCATCAAAGGCACGATTGACTCATCCGAAACACAACGAGGAGTTCACAACATGATTCACACCCACGTCACACTCTCCGTGAGTTTCCCGGTGTTCGGCAGCAACTATTACGACCAGCACGCCGTGTCACACAAGGCTCAGGCACTGGTGTTCAACGAAGACTTCGAAGATCTGCTGATGCCCGCCGCGAGCAATCATTTCAGCAATGAAGTGGTCGGCCTCAACGATCAGTTCCGTTTTCTGAGCGACATTCTCGCCACCCATTTGCTGGACATCGAGGCCTCCGTGCCTGCGCGATCCAGCGTCCGGGCGAGCGCTCACTTTTAATTGCAACACGCACAAAAAAGCCCACTGGCCGTATCGGCGCAGTGGGCTTTTTCACATCAGGATTGCGCCGTTCAGCGCTTCCAGCACTGAGCGTAACGCGAGCAGACATTGTACTGCGCATCCATTTTGGCCATACGGTCGAGATGGCGTATGACGGTTTCGCCCATGACCTCCTTGGACGACTGGAAGTAGTACGTGATCATGCTGGTTTCCATGTCGGCCTGCACCGCATTGCCACGCTTGCCGGAAGTACCATCGACGGCGGACCATTCTTTCAAGCGCTTGTCGTCGATGCTGCGCAGACGTTTGCGATACTCGTTGCTAGACCGGGTGATCGCCTCGCTGGAAATCGCGGAACCCTCAATGTTGAACGCGTCTAGATTCTGACGGTACAGCGTCCAGTAATCGTCTGGCAGTTCAAAGCCCATTTTCGCCTTGCGCTCGCTGACCAGCGAATCGAGTTTTTCCGGCGTAAACGTCGTCGCGGCGCGCGTCTTCGCGTCGGACTTCAACACCACGAAGAGGCTGCCATTGACGATGCGGTCGATCATGACCGTCCGCTCCGGCGTATCCGGCAGCAGCACTGGCGGCTTGGGAAAGATCGGGTTGCGCCCGGCACAGGCCGCCAGCCCCTCGCGTTTCATCGGGAGCGGCGTGCGTACGTCCTTGCCATCGATGCGCTGCACGCGCTGCATCAGCGTCGAACACTGGCGGCCCTTGAGGTCGAAGGTCAGCTCATATTCTGTATCGCGCTGAGGTTTGAAGCTGAAACCCGACCCGCACACGGCATAACCGGTCTGGGTGTTGACCTTCAGGTACATTTCCTTGTCGGGCGGCAGCTTGATTTCCAGGTAGCTCTTGGCCTTTTCCGGGGGCGCCACGCTCATGCCGACCCGGCGCGCGCTGTCGACGATGAACAGGTTGTTGAGCAAGCCGGTGGTCTGGCCATCGCAATGCTCTGCATCGTAATAATCCACCGACGCGTTATCGGTGCTGGCGACAAAGCGCAGCTTGGCGGCATCAGGTGCGACCGAATCCTGATAGGTTCCCAACTGGGTGCACCCCGACAGCAGCAGGCCCGACAGAACTGCACTGATAACAACGGGTATACGGCGCGACAGCAAAGCCACAGACATGATCATCCTTGGGGGAGAAGGGGCAAAAAAAACGGCGATGCTACTTAATTGCCATCATTGCGTCCACTCCCCCGCGTCTGCGCGACTGTTCTGCTAATGGGGCGCGCAGAACTCAGTCAATCATCATCCCGATCACGGTAGTAACGACGCCCGTCGCGACGATCATCGCGGTCGTCCCAGCGCCGGTCATGGTCGTAATTGCGGCCATGATCGCGGTCGTAATGCCGGCCATGGCGGTGGTCATCATCAAAATCCGCGACACAGCCGCCGAGCAATACGGCGGCGGTCACGGTCAGCAGCATCGTTGTTGCGCGCTTCATTCAACACTTCCCTAAAACCAAGGTCTTGACGACGGAATCGGCCACGCTGCCCGCGCCTTCAGAACGCGGTGCGCGCAGCCGCAAATACGACCGGGTAAAACGCCGTTGATTCAGTGGCCACTAGCGACCGTTTGTCGCCCCGACCGCCGCAGCCAAACGGCGGCGTATTGCCACCTATACTGCTTGCAACCAAGCACCACGCAATGGATCTGCGCCCTCAATAACAACAAGCAGAGGTGGACCATGGTCTGGCAGCAAATCTACGATCCGTTCGGTAACCCGGTGATCTCCACGCTCATGGCCGCCGTACCGGTGGTGGTGATGCTCGCGGCGCTGGCGTTCTTTCATGTCAAAGCGCATCTGGCGGCGCTGCTGGCGCTGGCGTCCGCCCTGCTGATTTCGATTTTTGCCTTCGGCATGCCAGCGAGCATGGCGGGCTCTGCGGCGTTGTTTGGCGCGGCCAATGGCTTATTGCCGATCGGTTGGATCGTCCTCAACATCATCTTTCTGCATCGCCTGACCACCGAGAACGGTTCGTTCAAAGTGCTGCAGGATTCCCTTGCGCGCATCACTGATGATCGCCGTTTGCAGTTGCTGCTGATTGCGTTCTGCTTCGGTGCGTTTTTCGAAGGCGCGGCGGGGTTCGGTACGCCGGTGGCGGTGACCGGGGCGATTCTGATCGGTCTCGGTTTTTCGCCGCTGGCCGCGTCCGGTCTGGCGCTGATCGCCAATACCGCGCCAGTCGCATTCGGCGCACTCGGTACGCCGATCATCACGCTGGCCAAAGTTACCGGGCTGGATGAAATGGAACTGTCGATGATGGTTGGTCGGCAGTTGCCGTTTTTCTCGGTGCTAGTGCCGTTCTGGCTGATCTGGGCCTTCGCCGGGTGGCGCAAGATGCTGGAGATCTGGCCGGCGATTCTGGTGGCCGGCGTCAGCTTCGCGATCCCGCAATTTCTGGTGTCGAACTACCACGGCCCAATGTTGGTGGACGTGATCGCCGCGTTGATTTCCATGGCCTGTCTGACGCTGTTTTTGAAGGTGTGGAAACCGGCGACCATTCACACCTCGGCAGCGCTGTCTGGGCGCGTCGACAACTCCAAAGTCGAGGAGGAAAAAGTCACCGCCAGCGCCGCGTTCAGCGATCAGGCGCGCCCGGCGGTGATGCGTGCGTGGATGCCGTGGATCATCCTCACCGTGTTTGTGTTTGCCTGGGGCACGCAGGGCTTCAAGAATATGTTCGACACCCGTCCGGCGATTGATCCGGTCACTCAATCGGCCAAGCTTGATCCCGCCGGCAAACCGCTGCGCGAGGCCAACCCGATTTTCGCCCCGGCCGTGACGTTCACCAGCCTGCACCTGCAAATCGAAAAAGTGCCGCCCGTGGTTGCCGCGCCGAAAGCGGAAGAAGCGGTGTACAAATTCACCTGGCTCACCGCCACCGGGAGCGGGATTCTGCTGGCGGCGATTGTCGGCGGTTTGCTGATGGGCTATTCGATTCCGCAACTGATCAAGCAATACCTGCGCACGTTGTGGGTAGTGCGGTTTTCGCTGATCACCATTGCGGCGATGCTGGCGCTGGGGTTTCTCACGCGCTACTCGGGACTCGACGCGACCATGGGCCTGGCGTTCGCGGCGACGGGGATTTTCTATCCGATGTTTGGCACCTTGCTCGGTTGGCTCGGCGTGGCGCTGACCGGTTCGGATACGGCGTCAAACGTGTTGTTTGGCGGCTTGCAGCGGGTGACCTCGGAGCAGCTCGGGATCAGTCCGGTGCTGATGGCGGCAGCGAACAGTTCGGGTGGGGTGATGGGCAAAATGGTCGATGCGCAATCGATCGTGGTCGCCTCCACCGCCACCCGCTGGTATGGGCATGAGGGCGAGATTCTGCGCTATGTGTTCTTCCACTCGATTGTGCTGGCGATTCTGGTCGGCGGACTGGTGACGTTGCAGGCGTATGTGGCGCCGTTTACGCATATGGTGGTTGGCGGGCATTAGGGCGGCCGAACACATTCTCATGTGGGAGCGAGCCTGCTCGCGAAGGCGTCCGGTCTGCCAGTGAAGATGTTGGCTGTGCCGGCCTCTTCGCGAGCAGGCTCGCTCCCACAGGTTTCAAGTTGTGAATGAAATGGTGGTTACCACACAGATCCCTGTAGGCCTTCGCCTGCTCGCGATAGCGGTGTGTCAATCGCCACATTGCTCACTGGTCTATCGCTATCGCGAGCAGGCGAAGGCCTACAGTGGTTCTGTGTTGGCCAAGCGATTAATGAGCTGCTTGCATAACTCTATAGCGCAAATCCGCAAAAACCTTTTCCTCTCTCCAGTAGTCACTCCTTAACGAGACCGGCGATGACGCTGGCTGCCCGCTTGGGCCTTCTACGACCCTGCTGCCCTGATGAAGAGAGAAAAGGAATCGAACCATGACGATTTCCCGACGCAGATTTCTGATCCTCGGCGCCGTGACCGCCACCGCCTTCGCGATGCCGCCGTTTATCAGCCTCAAGGCCTACGCGGCCAATCTGGAGCAACCGGCCATGAGCAAAGTGACGATCAACGTCAACGGCAAGCCGCGTGCGCTTGACGTCGACACCCGCACCACCCTCCTTGATGCCTTGCGCGAACACCTGCACCTGACCGGCAGTAAAAAAGGTTGCGACCACGGCCAGTGCGGCGCCTGCACGGTGATCGCCGATGGTCGACGGATCAATTCCTGCCTGACCCTGGCGGTGATGCACGAAGGCAGTGAGATCACCACCATCGAAGGTCTCGGCATGCCCGACAAGCTGCACCCGATGCAGGCCGCGTTCATCAAGCACGACGGCTATCAGTGCGGCTATTGCACGCCGGGGCAGATCTGCTCGGCAGTGGCGGTGATCAAGGAAATCCGCGATGGCATTCCCAGCCATGTCAGTGAAAGCCTCACCGAGGCGCCACGGTTGATTGCCAGTGAGTTTCAGGAGCGCATGAGCGGCAATATCTGCCGCTGCGGCGCTTACTCGAACATCATCGAAGCCATCACTGAAGTCGCGCAGGTGCAATCATGAGACCGTTCAATTACAGCCGCGCCGACTCCCCCGCCGCGGCCGCCGCACAAGCTGCGCAGGTCGAAGGTGCGCGGTTTATCGCTGGCGGTACCAACCTGCTCGATCTGATGAAACTCGACATCGAAACGCCGTTGCACCTGATCGATGTCAATCACCTCGGCCTGGATCAGATCGAAGCCACGCCAGAAGGCGGACTGCGCATCGGCGCGCTGGTGCGCAATACCGATCTGGCGGCTGATCAGAGGATCAGAAAAGACTACGCCCTGCTCTCCCGCGCTTTGCTCGCTGGGGCTTCCGGGCAGTTGCGCAACATGGCCACAACCGCCGGCAACCTGCTGCAACGCACGCGCTGCCCGTACTTTTACGACACAAATCAAGCCTGCAACAAACGCCAACCCGGCAGCGGTTGTGCAGCGATTGGCGGGGTCAGTCGGCAGTTGGGGATTATCGGCGTCAGCGACGCGTGCATCGCCACGCACCCGAGTGACATGGCGATCGCCATGCGCGCCCTCGATGCGCAGATTGAAACGGTAAAACCCGATGGCACGACCCGCAGCATCGCCATGGCCGATTTCCATCAGTTGCCCGGCACCACGCCGAACATCGAAACCAGCCTGACACCCGGCGAATTCATCACCTCGGTGACGCTGCCCGCACCGCTTGGCGGCAGCCACGTTTATCACAAA
Source organism: Pseudomonas sp. P108 (assembly GCF_032613195.1). NCBI lineage: Bacteria > Pseudomonadati > Pseudomonadota > Gammaproteobacteria > Pseudomonadales > Pseudomonadaceae > Pseudomonas > Pseudomonas sp. P108. Next base: position 4,099,266 of record NZ_CP126691.1, read on the forward strand.
GTGCGCGATCGCTCGTCCTACGCGTTCGCCTTGGTGTCGGTCGGTCTGATCCTGCAAAAGGACGGCAGCGGCCGCATCGCTGTCGGCGGTATCGCGCCGAAGCCGTGGCGGGTTGAAGCCGCCGAAGCGTTGCTGCCCCAAGGCGCCAAAGCCGTCAGCGCACGCCTGCTCGACGGCGCCACGCCAACCCACGACAACCAATTCAAACTGACCCTGGTCGAGCGCACGCTCGGTTCGGTGTTGGCGCAAGCGAGGGATGAAGCATGAAATTCGACACGCCCGCCACCACCAACCCGATCGACCAGTTGAAGGTCATCGGCCAACCCACCGACCGCATTGAGGGACAGCTGAAAACCAGCGGTCAGGCGCCATTCGCCTATGAACAACATGAAGCGGTGGCCAATCAGGCTTACGGCTTTATGGTCGGCTCAGCCATCGCCAAAGGCCGGATCAACAACATTGATCTTGAACAGGCGAAAGCCGCGCCCGGCGTGCTGGCCATCGTCACCGCCGCCAACGCCGGCAAACTGGGCAAAGGTAAATACAACGCCGCACATTTATTGGCCGGGCCGGAGATTCAGCACTACCACCAGGCTGTCGCACTGGTAGTCGCCGAGACGTTCGAGCAAGCCCGTGCGGCTGCGCAGATGGTCAAGGTCGATTACGTCGCCGCCAAGGGCGAATTCGATCTGGCCAGCGTGCGCGACCAAGGCGTCGAGCCGAAAGACGAATTGCCCGACGTCAGCCACGGTGATTTCGCCAAAGCGTTCGCCGCCGCGCCGGTGCAGTTCGATCAGACCTACACCACGCCGGATCAGTCCCACGCGATGATGGAGCCGCACGCCACACTGGCGGCGTGGAAAGGCGATCAACTGACCTTGTGGACATCCAATCAAATGATCGCCTGGAGCGTCGGTGACATCGCCACGACGCTCGGCTTACCCAAGGAAAAGGTGCGGCTGATTTCGCCCTACATTGGCGGTGGTTTCGGCGGCAAACTGTTCGTGCGCGCCGATGCGATCCTTGCCGCCCTCGGTGCGCGGATGGCTGGCAGGCCGGTGAAGGTCGCCCTCGCCCGCCCGCAGATCGCCAACAACACCACCCACCGCCCGGCGACGATTCAGCGCATTCGCATGGGCGCGACAGCGGACGGCAAACTCACGGCGATTGCCCACGAGGGCTGGTCGGGCAACTTGGCTGAAGGCAAGGTCGAGGTCGCGGCGCAACCGAGTCAGTTGCTGTACGCCGCCGAGAACCGGCAGGTCAGCATGCGTCTGGCGCCGCTGGATCTACCCGAAGGCAACGCCATGCGTGCACCCGGCGAAACCCCGGGGCTGATGGTGCTGGAAATTGCCATGGACGAGATGGCCGAACAGCTCAAACTCGATCCGATCCAGTTCCGCATTCTCAACGACACACAAGTCGACCCGGTGAAAACCGAGCGGCCGTTTTCGCAGCGGCGCCTGATCGAATGCCTGCAGACCGGTGCCGAGAAATTCGGCTGGGACAAGCGCAATGCGCAACCGGGAACACGTCGAGAAGGTCGCTGGCTGATCGGTATGGGTGTCGCGGCGGCAATCCGCAACAACCTGCTGGTCAAGTCCGGTGCGCGGGTGCGGCTGGAGCGCGATGGCAAAATCACTGTTGAAACCGACATGACCGATATCGGCACTGGCAGTTACACGATCATCGCGCAAACCGCCGCCGAGATGATGGGGGTTGGCTTGAAGGATGTGAGCGTGCATCTGGGCGATTCGAGCTTTCCGGTGTCGGCAGGTTCCGGCGGGCAATTCGGTGCCAACTGCTCGACCGCCGGGGTGTACGCCGCGTGCATGAAACTGCGTGAAGCGGTGGCTGGCAAGTTGGGCATGGCGGCGGAACAGGCGGAGTTTGTCGACGGTCAGGTACAGGTCGGCAGCAAGAGCGTGCCGTTGCGCAATGCGGCTGAAGGCGGCGCACTGGTCGGCGAGGACAGCATCGAGTTCGGTGATCTGGCCGAGAAATATCAGCAGTCGACCTTTGGTGCGCATTTCGTTGAGGTGGCGGTGGATGCCGCGACCGGTGAAGTGCGTGTGCGTCGCATGTTGGCGGTGTGCGCGGCCGGGCGGATTCTCAACCCGAAAGCGGCGCGCAGTCAGGTGATCGGTGCGATGACCATGGGCGTCGGTGCGGCGTTGATGGAAGAGTTGGCGGTGGACAAGAAACTCGGCTTTTTCGTCAATCATGATCTGGCCGGGTATGAAGTGCCGGTGCATGCCGACATCCCGCATCAGGAGGTGATTTTCCTTGATGAGACCGATCCGGTGTCTTCGCCAATGAAGGCCAAGGGTGTTGGTGAATTGGGGATTTGCGGGGTCAGTGCGGCGGTGGCGAATGCGATTTACAACGCTACGGGGGCTAGGGTGCGGGAGTATCCGATCACCCTCGATAAAATCCTCTCTTCACTGCCGGAGATGATCTAAACGCCTGAAAAGAGCCCCTCACCCTAGCCCTCTCCCAAAGGGAGAGGGGACCGATTGGGGGATATTCAGGAGCTGCGCCGACTTGAACGTCCTGCTGTGAATCCATAATCGACACAGCCATTTCAGGTCGATGGATAGCGCAAGACACCTCGGTCGGCCCCCTCTCCCTCCGGGAGAGGGCTGGGGTGAGGGAAGCGCTTCACTCGGAACGCGAATACTGCTCATCACTCACCTGCTCCATCCAATCCACTACTTTGCCATCCAGTACTTCAGCGATAGCGATATGGCTCATCGCCGTGGTGGGCGCTGCCCCGTGCCAATGCTTGGCTCCCGGCGCGATCCACACCGTATCGCCAGGGCGAATCTCACGCACCGGTTGCCCCCACTCCTGCACAAACCCGGAACCGGCCGTGACGATCAATGTCTGCCCTAACGGATGGGTATGCCACGCTGTACGCGCCCCTGGCTCAAACGTCACCGTCGCGCCACTGACTCGCGCGTCTTCAGTGCCTTTGAACGGCCCATCGACACGGACAGTGCCAACGAACCAGTCCGCCGGGCCTTTGGCCGAAGGTTGCGAACCATTGGGCGTGACCGTCACACGCGGGGATTCATTGGCCTGCACCTCACCTGCCAGCAGGGAAAGGGTCAACGCAGAAGCGGCAATCGGGTTCATGGCAATTCCTCCAGATAATCAATGCCACTACTTTACCCAGCCAAACTCTTCCGATAATCGACTAGAATTCAAAAAAACTTATGCAGGACACTCATCAATGCTTCGGGAAAACGCCACCGATCTGCTCGCCTTCCTCGCCGTGGCCCGCGAACGCAGTTTCACCAAAGCTGCCGCCAAACTCGGCGTTTCTCAATCGGCACTGAGCCATACCATCCGCGCACTCGAAGCGCGTTTGGGCCTGCGCCTGCTGACCCGTACCACCCGCAGCGTCTCGCCCACCGAAGCCGGCGAACACCTGCTGCAAACCATCGGCCCACGCTTCGAAGAAATCGAAGTGGAACTCGCCGCCCTGAGCAACCTGCGCGACACCCCGGCCGGCAAGATCCGCCTCAACGCCACCGACCATTCGCTGGACTGGCTGCTGCGCCCGGTGCTCAAAACCTTTCTGCCCCAGTACCCGGACATCAGCGTTGAGGTGAGCTGCGACTATGGTTTCGTCGACATAGCCGGCCAGGGTTTCGACGCTGGCGTGCGTCTGGGCGAAGACGTCGCGCAAGGCATGATCGCCACCCGCATCGGCCCGGACATGCGCATGGCTGTAGTCGGCTCACCTGCCTATTTCGCCAAACGAATCCCGCCGCAAACGCCACGCGACCTGACCGAGCACGCCTGCAACAACCTGCGCCTGCCCACCAATGGCGGGTTGTACAGCTGGGAGTTCGAGAAGGATGGCGAAAGCCTGAAAGTGCGGGTCGCCGGACAGATCACCTTGAACGGCGTCTACCCGTTGCTGGATGCCGCATTGGACGGTTTCGGGCTCAGCTACATCCCGGAAAACATCGTCGCGCCGTATCTGGCGGATGGCCGTCTGCTGCAAGTGCTGGAAGACTGGTGCCCGACGTTTGCCGGTTATCACCTGTATTACCCGAGCCGGCGCCAGGCGGCACCGGCGTTTGCGTTGTTGCTGGAAGCGTTGCGCTATCGCGGTTGAGCACCGTCTACGAGATCGATCAACCCAGCAACGCAATCAACTGATGCCGTTGCGCATCGGTGAGCATCGGCCCGAACCCGGCCTTGGCGTTGTCGGCCATGTAACGCGGATTGCCCGTGCCGGGTATCACGCAAGTCACCGCCGAATGTGAGAGCAGAAACTTCAGCGCCAGTTGCGGCCAGCTGTTGACCTGCACATCCGACACCCAGCCGGGCAACGGTTTGCCTTTGAGCCGCGCCAGCAGTCCCCCGCCGCCGAACGGCCGATTACAGATCACTGCCACGCCACGCTCGCGGCACAGCGGCAGAATGCGTTTTTCCACGCCGCGGTCATCGAGGGCGTAATTGATTTGCAGAAAATCCAGTGGTTCGGCCTTCAGCACTGCTTCGACTTCCTCGTAGGCCGAGGGCGTGTAATGGGTGATGCCGATGTAGCGGATGCGCCCCTGCGCTTTCCATTCACGCAGGGTCGGCAGGTGGGTCTGCCAGTCGAGCAGGTTGTGGATCTGCATCAGGTCGATATGTTCGGTGCGCAGCAGGCTGAACGACTGCTCCATCTGCGCGATGCCCTCCTCGCGCCCGCGCGTCCACACTTTGGTCGCCAGAAATGCTGGCGAACGCGGCTCATGGATTGATAGCAGTTCACCGGCAGTCTGTTCGGCGCGGCCATACATCGGTGAACTGTCGATCAGCGTGCCGCCCTTGGTGAACAGCTCATCGAGCACTGCCGGTAGTTGCCGATAGGCCGGATCACCGGGGGCGACATCGAAACCGCGATAGGTGCCCAAGCCCACAATGGGTAGCAATTCGGAGCTGGACGGGATGGCGCGGGTCTGCATGGCGTGGCCTCCGGTGGTCGCGGGCGTCGTCGCGGTGGCCAACGCCCGATCAAAGGTGAAGACCGCCGAAACCCCGGCAGCCAGCGTGAGCAATCGGCGACGGGAGTAACCCTCAGTGTGGCTCATGCTGGTTCCCCTGCTGCGTGGATCTGTTGCCTGTTGTGTGTGCGAGCGGCCCGGTTGCAGGGCTGGACTACACTGCGACAGCGATCCTTCACACACCGTTAAAAGTAGCCGAATGTCCCGAACCCTGATGTCACTCGTCGCATTGATCGTTGCCGTGTACCTGGTGCTGTGCGCGGCGCTGTTCTTTTTTCAGCGCTCACTGATCTATTTTCCGCAGCCCAATGCCGTCAACACCGCTGATTCCCGGATAACCCTGTCGATGCCGGATGCGCAGGTTTCGGTGGTCACCCGCGAGCGTGTCGGGCCGCGGGCGCTGATCTATTTCGGTGGTAATGCCGAGGACGTGTCGCACAATCTGCCGGAGTTTGCCGAGGCGTTTCCCGAATACGCGGTGTATCTGCTCAACTATCGCGGCTTTGGTGGCAGCAGTGGTTCCCCGTCCGAAGCGGCGATTGCCGAGGATGCCTTGGCGCTGTTCGATCAGGTGTACGCCAGCCACCCGCAGATTTCGCTAATTGGCCGCAGCCTGGGATCGGGCGTCGCCGTGCGTCTGGCCAGTCAGCGACCGGTGCAACAGCTGATTCTGGTGACGCCTTACAACAGCCTCGAAGAAATCGCGGCGCAGCAATATCCGTGGGTGCCGGTGAAATGGTTGCTCAAGGATCGCTTCGAATCCGGCAAATACGCCGCGCATATCCGCGTGCCGACGTTGCTGCTGGCGGCCAGTGACGACGAGGTGATTCCGCGCGCCAGCACTCAGCGTTTGCTGGAGAACTTCCCGCAAGGCGTGGCGGTGCTCAGGGTGGTGCCGGATTCGGGGCATAACTCGATCTCGGATCGTGCGCAGTATTTGCAGTGGATGGGGGATGTGTTGAATCGGTGAACCAAGTCCCGATTCCCCAGTCCTACTCGCGCCGCTTTCTGCGGTTCACTCAACTTTTGCGCTGTCCTCCTTCAGAGCTGCCCGTCTCATGCGCCACGCCGTTCGTTCGTCTCGCTTGGTTTCGCTGTGCCTGCTGATCCTTTCGCCGCTGTTCGCTGAAACCGCCCTTGCCGGTGCGGAGCGGCAACTGGTGGCTGCCATCAACGACTATCGTGCCCATCCGCAACGCTGTGATCGACGCCCGGCGCAACGGCTGGCACCGTTGGCGCTGAAGTCGAACCTGGCCTTGCCGATCGGTTATCGCTACGCCGGGGGCATGCGTGAAGCGTTGAAGTCGTCCGGTTATTCCGCCGTGGCGGTGCGCAGTATTCGCGTGATCGGCGCCGAGGACGCCGAAGAGGCTTTCGACCTGCTGCAGGACGAGCACTGCGCCGCGCTGCTGGATGCGAGCTACGCCGACATCGGCGTCAGTCGTTCGCGCAATGAATGGCAAGTGGTGTTGGCGCAACCGGTGCTCGACAGCCGCGTTGGCGATAACCGCAGCGTCGGCAAGGCCTTGCTCGCTGAGGTCAATGCCGCGCGCGCCCGGCCACGGATGTGCGGACGCCAGCGCTTCGCCGCCGCCCGGCCGTTGAGCTGGAACGCCGCGCTGGGCGCCGCCGCACAGGGGCACAGCAAAGCCATGGCTTACGGCAACTACTTCGCCCACCGCGATCCGGACGGCGACATGCCCGCCGATCGCGCCCGCGCGGCCGGCTATCGCGGTCGGCAAATTGGCGAAAACATCGCCGCCGGACAGAGTTCACCGGGCAAGGCCATGGCCGGATGGCTGGCCAGCCCCGGGCATTGCGCCAATCTGATGAATCCGATGTTTACCCAGGTTGGTGCCGGGTTTGCCAGTGAGGCACGCAGTGATGAAGGGGTTTACTGGACGATGGTGTTTGGTGCGCAGTGATTGATCGCACAAGCCCCGGTTTCAGGTCTTCCTTGCGCAATATTGACGGCGATACAACGGCTATCGCGGCCCATCACATTTTCATGACGCTGTGGTGACGGCAAAAAAGATCGCAGCCTCCGGCAGCTCCTGCACAGGACTTAGGGTTTCCCCGTAGGAGTTGCCGAAGACTGCGATCTTTTGATCTTCAAGCCGCCCGCTGCCCTCCCGCGACCATCGCCGAAGCCGCCAGCATCGCCCGCAACAACACCGCGCACCCCGCCGCCAGATCATCCGGCGCGGCGTTCTCGATTTCGTTGTGGCTGATGCCGCCTTCGCACGGCACGAAAATCATCCCGGCCGGGCCGAGTTCGGCGAGGAAAATCGCGTCATGGCCGGCGCCGCTGACGATGTCCATATTCGACAAGCCAAGCCCTTTCGCCGCGCCGCGCACGGCTTCCACGCAGCCTTTTTCGAAGTACAGCGGCGGGAAGTCAGCGGTCGGGGTCAGTTCATAAGTCAGGCCGTGTTCTTCGCAGGTGGCGTCGATGACTTGCTTTACTTCAGCGATCATCGAGTCCAGGCGCGCCGGTTCCAGATGACGGAAATCGAGGGTCATGCGCACTTCACCGGGGATGACGTTGCGCGACCCGGGATAGGCTTGCAGGCAGCCGACGGTGCCGCAAGCATGCGGTTGGTGGCCAAGGGCGGCGCGGTTGACCGCACCGACGATCACCGAGGCGCCGACCAGTGCATCTTTGCGCAGGTGCATCGGTGTCGGGCCGGCATGCGCCTCGACGCCGCGCAGCTTGAGGTCGAACCACTTCTGCCCCAATGCACCGAGAACCACGCCGATGGTTTTCTGCTCATCTTCGAGGATCGGACCTTGTTCGATGTGCGCCTCGAAATACGCGCCGACCTTATGCCCGCTGACCTTGCGTGAACCGGCGTAGCCGATCGCATTGAGCGCTTCACCCACAGTCACGCCGTCAGCATCGACTTTGGCGAGGGTTTCTTCGAGGGTGAATTTCTCCGCAAACACGCCGGAGCCCATCATGCACGGGGCGAAGCGCGAGCCTTCCTCGTTGGTCCAGACCACCACTTCCAGCGACGCTTCGGTTTCCACGCCGAGGTCGTTGAGGGTGCGCAGGACTTCGACACCGGCGAGCACGCCGAAGCAGCCGTCGAACTTGCCACCGGTGGGTTGGGTGTCGATGTGGCTGCCGGTCATCACTGGTGGCAGGTTCGGATTGCGCCCGGGGCGACGGGCGAAGATGTTGCCGACGGCATCGACCGTGACGCTGCATCCGGCGTCCTTGCACCATTGCACGAACAGGTCGCGGGCCTGGCGGTCGAGATCGGTCAGGGCCAGGCGACAGACACCGCCCTTGACCGTGGCGCCGAGTTTGGCCAGTTCCATGAGCGATGCCCACAGGCGGTCGCGGTTGATGTGCTGATGGCTCGATTGCAGAACGTCTACGGCTGCGTTCATGGGGATCTCCTCAGGCTGCTTTTCTTATGAATATTTCTCTGGTGTCGGGTAGATCGCCTTCGCGAGCAGGCTCGCTCCCACAGGGGAAACGCATTCAAATGTGGGAGCGAGCCTGCTCGCGAAGAGGCCATCCGCTACACCGCCGACTTAACTGCAGAAGGTTGCGCACGCATCACGCACAACCCGTAATAAATAATCCCGCCCAGCGCCGAGCCGGTGAACCAGCCATAGCTGTAGAACCAGCTGAACGCATCGCTGCCCAGCGACAGCAAGGTCAGCACCACCGGCACCCCGAACGCGAGAAACCCGGCCCAGTTCCACGCCGGATAGACGTCATCGCGGTACAACCCGGCCAGGTCCAGTTGCTGTTTCTTGATCAGGAAATAGTCCACCACCATGATCCCGGCAATCGGCCCGAGCAGGCTCGAATAACCCAGCAGCCAGTTGGAATACACAGTTTCCAGGCTGACATCGGAGACGATCAGACCGAGTTTTTTTAGCAGTTCATGGCCCATCAACAACAGCCCGACAAACCCGGTCAGCAACACCGCTTTGGTGCGGTTGATGACTTTGGGCGCGATGTTCTGGAAGTCATTGGTCGGCGAAACAATGTTGGCGGCGGTGTTGGTCGACAGCGTGGCGATGATGATCAACGCCATCGCCACCGCGACCCACACCGGGCTCTGGATATGCCCGATCAGAGTGACCGGATCGGAGACGGTCACACCGACCAGTTTCACCGACGCGGCAGTCATGATCACGCCGAGGGACGCGAACAGAAACATGGTCAGCGGCAGGCCGAAAATCTGCCCGAGAATCTGATCTTTCTGGCTCTTGGCGTAACGGCTGAAGTCGGGAATGTTCAGCGACAACGTCGCCCAGAAACCGACCATCGCGGTCAACCCGGCGGCAAAGTAACTCACCACACTGGCGCCCTCCGGACGCTTCGGCGGGATCGCCAGCAGTTCAGTCATCGACACATTGGGCATCGCCCACACCAGCAGACCGATACCGACCGCCACCAGCAACGGCGCCGACAAGGTTTCCAGCCACTTGATCGACTCGGCGCCACGAATCACCACCCACAGGTTCAGCGCCCAGAAGATCATGAAGCCAATCACCTCCCCCGTGCCGCCGAGGGATTTCCAGCCCTCGAAAATCGAGCCGAGAAACAGGTGAATGGCCAACCCGCCAAACATCGTTTGAATACCGAACCAGCCACACGCCACCAGTGCGCGGATCAGGCACGGCACGTTGGAGCCAAGAATGCCGAACGACGAGCGCAGCAGCACCGGAAATGGAATGCCGTACTTGGTGCCGGGAAACGCATTGAGCGTCAGCGGGACCAACACGATGATGTTGGCGAACAGAATTGCCAGCAGCGCTTCACCAACAGTCAGACCGAAGTACGCGGTGAGCACGCCACCGAGGGTGTAGGTCGGCACGCAGATCGACATGCCGACCCACAGCGCGGTGATGTGCCATTTGTTCCAGGTTCGTTCGCGCACCTTGGTCGGTGCCATGTCGTGGTTGTAACGGGGACTGTCGAGGACGTCACTGCCGGCTTCGAGTTCGAACAAGCCGTCGCGCTCGGTCACTTGCGATCTGTTCTGTTGCATGGCCGCTCCACTGTTCTTCTGATTATTTTTTTGCTCATCAGGCGGCTGACACACGAGGGTGCGAGCCGGACGATGGCCGGAGGAACTGACAACTTTCGTGCACCGGCCATGGTGTCAGCGGCGGCATCAATAAACGTGCCGGGTAACCCGCTAGCGCATCGGGCGGTGTTTCAAACGTTGTGCAACTTTCTGATATTCATCAGTTTTAATTATTCACCGGATGAGTTCGCGGAAACTTGTCTGGGTGCTCAGGCTAAACACCTGGCAAGTTGTCCGAACAGACAGGACTCAATCTGGTGCACTGCATTTATTTTCATCGTGAGCGAGCAACCGCAGCTCAACTTCAAGCGGCTGATTTCACATAGGAAATCTTGCTCATATTTCCATCCTGTCAAGTGCGTCAAAATGGTGAACAGCCTCACCATTTTGGTGATTTACAGTTTTTATCGTTATTTTTCATATACTTAAAACAGTCATAAGCTTATAAAAAATAATCTTGATCTATTGCAAATCTGCGACTAGCTTCTATTCCTGACAGCACTGACAGGAATACGACCTGTAACGCTGTCCATCAATAAAACATCTAGAACCGGCACAAGTCGGTCAATGCCTGCGAGGAACTCGGAATGTCTCTGTTGATCCGTGGCGCCACCGTTGTTACCCATGATGAAAGTTATCGCGCCGACGTCTATTGCGCCGACGGCGTGATCAAAGCCATCGGTGAAAACCTTGATGTTCCCGCCGGCGCCGAAGTCCTCGACGGCAGCGGCCAATACCTGATGCCCGGCGGCATCGATCCGCACACCCACATGCAACTGCCGTTCATGGGCACCGTGGCCAGTGAGGATTTCTACAGTGGCACGGCGGCCGGTCTGGCCGGTGGCACCACATCGATCATCGACTTTGTGATTCCCAATCCGCAGCAGTCGCTGATGGAAGCGTTTCATCAGTGGCGCGGCTGGGCGGAAAAGTCCGCCTCCGACTATGGCTTCCACGTCGCCATCACCTGGTGGAGCGAGCAGGTGCGTGAGGAAATGGCCGAGCTGGTCAGCCACCACGGCATCAACAGCTTCAAGCATTTCATGGCCTACAAGAACGCGATCATGGCCGCCGACGACACGTTGGTGGCGAGTTTCGAGCGTTGTCTGGAACTCGGCGCGGTGCCGACCGTGCACGCGGAAAACGGTGAATTGGTTTATCACCTGCAACGCAAGTTGATGGCCCAAGGCATCACTGGCCCGGAGGCGCATCCGCTGTCGCGGCCGTCGCAGGTTGAAGGTGAAGCGGCGAGCCGGGCGATTCGTATCGCTGAAACCATCGGCACACCGTTGTATCTGGTGCACGTTTCGACCAAGGAAGCACTCGACGAAATCACCTATGCGCGCAGCAAAGGCCAACCGGTGTATGGCGAAGTCCTCGCCGGGCATTTGCTGCTCGACGACAGCGTTTATCAGCACCCCGACTGGCAGACCGCTGCCGGTTACGTGATGAGCCCGCCGTTCCGCCCGCGCGGTCATCAGGAGGCGCTGTGGCACGGACTGCAAAACGGCAATCTGCACACCACCGCCACCGACCACTGCTGTTTCTGCGCCGAGCAAAAAGCCGCCGGGCGCGATGACTTCAGCAAGATTCCCAACGGTACGGCGGGTATCGAAGATCGCATGGCGGTGCTGTGGCACGAAGGCGTTAACAGTGGACGTTTGTCGATGCAGGATTTCGTCGCCCTCACCTCCACCAACACCGCGAAGATTTTCAATCTCTATCCGCGCAAAGGCGCGATTCGCGTCGGCGCCGATGCCGATCTGGTGCTGTGGGATCCGCAAGGCACCCGCACCATTTCCGCCAAGACCCACCATCAGCAGGTGGACTTCAACATCTTCGAAGGCAAGACCGTGCGCGGCGTGCCGAGCCATACCGTCAGCCAGGGCCGGGTGGTCTGGGCCGATGGCGACCTGCGCGCCGAGCGCGGTGCCGGGCGGTATATCGAACGGCCGGCGTACCCGGCGGTGTTTGATTTGCTGAGCAAGCGGGCTGAGATGCACCGGCCCACTGCTGTGAAACGCTGATCCCCAGAAGATGATCGTTCCCACGCTCTGCGTGGGAATGCAGCCCGTGACGCTCCGCGTCACTGGACGCGGAGCGTCCCTAGAGGCATTCCCACGCAGAGCGTGGGAACGATCAAACCACTGCCCGACAGAGGCAGAGAACCTCAAAAACCGTGAGGCACAAAACCGTGATCGAGACCCTGAACCATCTCCCCCACCCGCACGAAAGCGCGGCCGCCCTCGCCGGGCATTTCACCGATCTGGCGCCGCCGCTCAATGATCGGCAGGCGCATCTGGAAGCCTCGCGCTGCCTGTATTGCTACGACGCGCCGTGCGTGAATGCGTGCCCGAGCGAGATCGACATCCCGTCGTTCATCCGTAATATTCATCAGGACAACGTTCCGGGTGCGGCGCAAAAAATCCTCTCGGCGAACATCCTCGGTGGCAGTTGCGCCCGAGTCTGTCCGACCGAAATCCTTTGCCAGCAAGCCTGCGTGCGCAACAACGCCCACGAATGCGCGCCGGTGCTGATCGGCCTGCTGCAACGCTATGCCGTCGACAATGCACATTTCAGCGAACACCCATTCCAGCGCGCCGCCGCCAGCGGCAAACGCATTGCCGTGGTCGGCGCCGGGCCGGCCGGTTTGTCCTGTGCACATCGCAGCGCCATGCACGGTCACGACGTGGTGATTTTCGAAGCACGGGAAAAGGCCGGCGGCCTCAATGAATACGGGATCGCCAAGTACAAACTGGTCGACGACTACGCGCAGAAGGAGCTGGATTTTCTCCTGCAGATTGGCGGCATCGAGATTCGTCACGGGCACAAGCTCGGCGAGAATCTGACGCTGAGCGAACTGCATCAACAGTTCGACGCAGTGTTCCTCGGCCTCGGCCTCAACGCCAGCAAGCAGCTCGGTTTGGCCCATGAAGATGCGCCGGGCCTGCTCGCTGCCACCGACTACATCCGCGAACTGCGACAGGCCGATGACCTCACGCAACTGCCTTTGGCCGAGCGCTGCATCGTGCTCGGCGCCGGCAACACGGCGATCGACATGGCCGTGCAAATGTCTCGCCTCGGTGCTCGCGACGTCAATCTGGTGTATCGCCGTGGCGCGGCGGACATGGGCGCCACCGGTCATGAACAAGACATCGCCAAAGCCAATCAGGTACGCCTGCTGACCTGGGCGCAACCGGAAGAGGTGCTGCTCGACGATCATGGCCACGTGCGCGGCATGCGTTTCGCCCGCACCGACCTGGTCGACGGTCGCCTGCAAACCACCGGCGAAACCTTCGAACTGGCCGCCGATGCGATCTTCAAAGCCATCGGCCAGTCCTTCGACGGCAGCGCCCTCGCCGACCCGCTAGCCCGTGAACTCAAGCGTCAGGGCGAACGCATTCAGGTCGACGAAAACCTGCGCACCAGCATTCCCGGCGTGTATGCCGGCGGTGACTGCACCAGCCTCGATCAGGACCTCACCGTGCAAGCCGTGCAGCACGGCAAACGCGCCGCCGAGGCGATCAACGTTCAACTGATGCTTAACGTGGAGGCTGCTTAAATGGCCGATCTGTCGATTGTCTTCGCTGGCATCAAAGCGCCGAATCCATTCTGGCTGGCCTCCGCGCCACCGACCGACAAAGCCTACAACGTGGTTCGCGCTTTCGAGGCGGGCTGGGGTGGCGTGGTCTGGAAAACCCTCGGTGAGGATCCGGCGGCGGTCAACGTGTCGTCGCGTTATTCGGCGCATTACGGCAATAACCGTGAAGTGCTGGGCATTAACAATATCGAGTTGATCACCGACCGTTCGCTGGAAATCAACCTGCGCGAAATCACTCAGGTGAAAAAGGATTGGCCGGACCGCGCGCTGATCGTTTCGCTGATGGTGCCGTGCGTCGAGGAGTCGTGGAAACACATTCTGCCGCTGGTCGAAGCCACGGGTGCTGACGGCATCGAGCTGAACTTCGGCTGCCCGCACGGCATGCCTGAACGCGGCATGGGTGCGGCGGTCGGTCAGGTACCGGAGTACGTCGAGCAGGTGACGCGCTGGTGCAAGACCTATTGCTCGCTGCCGGTGATCGTCAAACTGACGCCGAACATCACCGACATCCGCGTCGCCGCCCGCGCGGCCCATCGCGGTGGTGCGGACGCAGTGTCGCTGATCAATACGATCAACTCGATCACCAGCGTCGATCTGGAGCACATGGTCGCCCTGCCCACCGTCGGCAGCAAAAGCACCCATGGCGGTTACTGTGGCTCGGCAGTGAAGCCGATTGCGCTGAACATGGTCGCCGAAATCGCCCGTGATCCGCAGACCCAGGGCTTGCCGATCTGTGGCATTGGCGGCATTGGCAGTTGGCGCGATGCGGCGGAATTCATGGCGCTGGGCAGCGGCGCGGTGCAGGTGTGCACGGCGGCGATGCTGCATGGTTTCCGCATTGTCGAGGAGATGAAGGACGGGCTGTCGCGGTGGATGGACAGTCAGGGTTACGCCAGCATCGCTGAATTTTCCGGGCGTGCAGTGGGCAATACCACGGACTGGAAGTACCTCGATATCAATTATCAGGTGATCGCGAAGATTGATCAGGAGGCGTGCATTGGTTGCGGGCGTTGTCACATTGCTTGCGAAGACACTTCACACCAGGCGATCGGCAGTCTGCAGCAGGCGGACGGCACGCATAAATATGAAGTGATTGATGACGAGTGTGTGGGTTGTAACTTGTGCCAGATCACTTGTCCGGTGGCGGATTGCATCGAGATGGTACCGATGGAGACTGGCAAGCCGTTTCTGGACTGGAATCATGATCCGCGCAATCCGTATCACGTTGCGGTCTAGATCGCCGACTGATCCAACAGCCCCCTCACCCTAACCCTCTCCCAAAGGGAGAGGGGACTGATTGGGGGATGCTGCAAAACTCCGCCGACCTGAAAGTGCTGTTGTGAATCCGGCATCGACTGGGGTTCACAGGTAAGGAGGCTTTATATCCATAATTGATACATGTACAGGCACGAACTGCTTTGAATCCCTAATCGACTGGTTTTTTCAGGTCGATGTACCTCGAGAGACACCTCGGTCGGCCCCCTCTCCCTCCGGGAGAGGGCTGGGGTGAGGGTCAGCTTTTGCTTCAGGGCTCCAGCCCGATCCCACGCAAAATCACACTCGTCACCGTCTGCACCGCCCGCTCAAACTGCATGTCCGACAACGGCTGATGTTCATTCAGAATATTCACCTGATGATCAAAGTCGGCATAGTGCTGGGTCGACGCCCAGATCATGTACAGCAGACTCGACGGCTCCACCGGCAGAATCCGTTTATCCTCGACCCACTGGCGAATCTTCGCTTCCTTCATCTTCGCCCAGTCATACAGGCTGACATCCAGCGCCTCGCCCAACGTTGGCGCACCGTGGATGATTTCGTTGGCCCAGACTTTCGAACCATACGGACGACTGCGCGAGTGATTCATCTTGGCGCGGATGTAACTGCTCAGCACCACGCGCGGATCGTCGAACATTTCGAAGCACAGCGCGTCCTGTTTCCACACTTCCAGCAGGTCGAACAGCACCGCACTGTACAGCTCGCTCTTGGTTGAGAAGTAGTAATGCAGGTTGGAGCGCGGCAATTGCACTTCAGCGGCGATGTCCGCCATGGCGGTGCCGCCGAAGCCTTTTTCGGCGAAGACTTTTTCCGCCGCCAGGAGGATTTTCTCGACGTTATTGCGACGAATCTCGATCTTGTGATTGCCCATGAGGGCTCCCTGACAACAGCGTTGCCCAAGACTAGCATCCGCTCTGCTCCGCGGGCGACCGCTGCAAACAAAACTTCGTACTGGCGTGAGCGGATGGCTAAACTGACGGCTCTTTGATCCTGCCTCAGAGGTATTTGCGATGCTGTTCAAGAACGCCATGACTGCCACTGCCCTGCTCGCTTCGCTGTTCGCCGCATCTTCGGTATTTGCCCACGCCCACCTGAAAAGCCAGACCCCGGCGGCCGACAGCACCGTCGCCGCTCCCGCCGATTTGCGCCTGACCTTTTCCGAAGGCGTCGAAGCCAGTTTCACCAAAGTCACCGTGACCAAGGATGGTGCGCCGGTCGCGGTCAAGGCGCTGACCACCGAAGGCGACAAGAAAACCCTGATCGTCACCCCTGCTGCTCCGCTGACCGCCGGCGCGTACAAAGTCGAATGGCACGCGGTGTCGGTCGACACGCACAAAAGCGAAGGCGCTTATCAGTTCAAGGTGGGTCAGTAATTCATGAGTGAAGCGCTGGTGCTGTGCCGCTTTGTGCATTTCATCGTGGTGTTGATGCTGTTCGGGGCCTGGCTGTTCAGGCCGTTGCTGCTCAAGGATGAAGCGCTGCAAGTGGACCGGCACCTGGCGCGACTGGCGCGCTGGCTGGCTGTCGTGGCGCTGGTCAGCGGGATTGTCTGGGCACTTTTGATAACTGCGAGCATGGCCGGCTCGGCTACGGCGGCGTTTGATCCGGACACGGTTGCGCTGGTGCTGGGCAATACGTTTTTTGGTCAGGTGTGGCGTTGGCATCTGCTGATCAATGCTGCGCTGCTGGCCTTGTTGTTCACACCTTGGCGCTCGAGCATGCCGTTGCGGTTGGGCTTGAGCGGCTTGCTGCTGGCGACCCTCGCACCGGTCGGGCATGGCGCCATGCTCGATGGCGTGAGCGGCCAATTACTGATTCTCAACCAGATCGTGCATCTGACCTGCGTGGCCGCGTGGCTGGGCGGGTTGTTGTTGCTGGTGATGATTCTGCGTCAGCCGACGGAGCCGATGCATGAGGTTTTGCGGCGCTTCAGCGGGATCGGTTATGCGCTGGTCGCCGGGCTGCTGCTGACGGGGTTGATCAACGTGCGCGTGCTGACCGGCCAGTGGTGGCCGACGCCGTTGTTCAGCGGGTTTGCGTTGATTCTGTTGATCAAGGCGCTGATCGTGCTGGGAATGCTTGGGCTGGCGCTGTTCAACCGTTTGCGGATTGATGATTGCGAACAGCGCATGGGCGCGCTCAGGCGCAGTGTGATGCTTGAATGGCTGCTGGGCATTGGCGCGGTGGCGGCCGTCTCCCTGCTCGGCACCCTGCCCCCGATGACCGCTGGATAAACACAGTTCAAATGTGGGAGCGAGCCTGCTCGCGAAAGCGGTGTGTCAGATAAAGAAATGTGACTGATACGACGCTTTCGCGAGCAGGCTCGCTCCCACAAGGTTATGCATTGGGTCAGTGGGGTTGGGTGTCGCCTGCTGCGGTGTCAATGCTGACCACCACCGACATCCCCGGCCGCAACCGTTCCTCTTCCTGCTGATCCGCATCAATGGTGATTCGCACCGGCACCCGCTGAGCAATTTTCACAAAGTTGCCGGTCGCATTATCCGCCTGCAACAGCGCAAATTCAGACCCCGTCCCCGGCGAAATATGCTGCACATGCCCGGTGAATTTGCGGTGGTTCAAGGCATCGACGGTGAAGCGCACCGGTTGCCCGACGCGCACATTGTCCATCTGGGTTTCCTTCATGTTGGCGATCACCCATTTCTGGTTCGGCACCAACGCCATCAACTGCGCCCCGGAGTTGACGTAGGCGCCGAGGCGCACGCCGATCTGCCCGAGCTGACCATCACGCGGTGCAACGATGCGCGTGTTCGACAGGTCGATCCGCGCCAATTGCACCGCCGCTTCCGCGCTGGCCACCGCAGCCTCCAGCGAGCCACGATTGACGATCACCGTTTGCAGATCCTGACGGGCGATTTCCAGATTGGCCTTGGCCTGCGCCACCCCCGCAACACTTTGCGCATTCGCCGCCAGTGCTACATCCATCTCACGCTTGGACACCGAACCGTCGCGCACCAATTCCTGATTACGGCGCAAATCGGCCTCGCTTTTGCGCAACTGCGCTTCGCTGTCGGCCTGCACCGCCTGACGCAATTTGATCGTCGCCTCGGCGCTGTTGCGTTGCTGCACCACATTGGCCAATGCAGCTTTCTGCACCGCCAGTTGCGCCAACGATTGATCGAGGCGTTGCTGATAGATGCGGTCGTCGAGGCGCACGAGCAAATCACCGGCCTTCACGTACTGGAAATCCTGCACCGGCACTTCATAGACATAACCGGCGAGTTGCGGGCCGATGATCGTCACCTGGCCACGAATCAGCGCGTTCTCCGTGGTTTCCACCGCACTGCTGAACGGCGGCAATTGCCAGGCATACAGCACGATCAACACACCGATGATGGCGATCGCGGCAAAGCCCAGCGAGGAAATAAGCCGCACCCGCAGCGAGCGTGGCTCGGTGTTTGGCGATGACGGCGGCGCCACACCCTCAGGCGTGGCGGCAATGGCGTTGGTGGTTGTGGTGGTCGGTTCGGTCATGAAGTAGAGGCACCGCTAGGAGGTACGGAAGGCGCTGGGGCGACGGCTTTGGTGGTGCTCATCAGCCACAGCGCACGAATGGACAGCCAGATCATGGTCAGCACCGCAATCACGGCGATCAGCATGAACACATCGTTGTAGGCCAGCACGTTGGCCTCACGGGTGGCGGCGTTGGCCAGGCTGCGAATCCCCGCAAGGTTGCGCAGACTCGGGTCGGCCAACAGCGAACCGTACGCCGAGCCGCCGCTCTGCACGCGTGCCGCCACCAAGGGGTCAGACAGCGTCAGGTGCTCAACGATTTGACTGGAATGAAATTTTTCCCGGACGATCTGAAAAGTGCCCAGAAGTGCCGCACCGAGCAGGCCGCCGAGGTTATTGCAGATCCCGAACAGCACGGAAAAACTCACCAGATTGCGCGGATTGGTCAGCACGTTACGGGTGCCGAAAACCATGGTCGGGCCGAGGAAAAACGTGCTGCCGAAGGCCAGCAGAAACTGACTGAAGTAGAGATTTTGCGGGCGAGTCAGGTTGTTGGAAAAGCTGTCCATCACCGACCCGGTGGCCATCAGACCCAGCGAGATGATCAACGGCATCAGCAGGTGCTTGGGGTCGATCGTCAGTGCGCTGGTCAACAGTCCCGCGACACTGCCGATCAGCATCACCACGTACAGGCTGTGCAACTGCTCATAGCCCATGTTCAGGTTCTGCATGAAACCGACCGCACCGGTGGACTGCTCCGAGGTGACCATGCGAATCAGGGTCACCGCCAGCGCTAGGCGGATCATCGTCCCGCTGCCCAGCCAACGGGTCATCAGCAGCGGGTTACTGCGGTTATGTTCGATGGCCAGGCCGGCGATGATCAAGGCAATCGAAGCAGCCAACGCATAGCCGATCCAGTCGGCCTCCAGCCACCAATCGATCCGCCCCAGCGACAACACCGCGCACAGCAACGCCACACCAGTGGCGAGAATGGCAAAGGTGAGGAAGTCGAGTTTTTCGAAGGTTTTGAAGCGATCGCCGGGCGGTAACTTGAGCAGCAATACGCAGCCGAGCGACAGCAACGCCATGCCCAGTTCGAACAGGTACAAGCCGCGCCACTCGGCAATCTGCAGCAAGTCTTCGGAAAATAATCGCGCCAATGGCAGCGCCAATTGTGAAGTGCCGAGGCCGAGCACCAGCGCCTTCAGCCGCCACTTCGCCGGGAACGCCTGGACCATGTAATACAGGCCCAGCGAGCTGAGCGCCGCGCCGACCATGCCGTGCGCCGCCCGCACCGCCACCGCCGAATTGAGGTCATTGACGAACAGATGGCCGAAGGTCACCAGCGCATACAACACCAGGAACACCTCGGTGAACGCGCGCAAACCAAACTGCTGGCGAAACTTCACCAGCAGCAGGTTCATCGACACGTTGGTCATCACGTACGCTGCCGGCAGCCAAGCCATTTCCGCCGTGGTCGCACCGAGTGCGCCTTGCAGATAAGGCAGGTTGGCGACCACCAGCGAGTTGCCCAAGCCACCGGTCACCGCCACCAGTACGCCGACCAGCGCATAGGCCAGACGCTTGGGGTTGGAGTGCAACGGCGTCGAGGGGGAACCTGGCAGACTGGGCTTTTCGTGGGGCTGCCAGTTGCGCGGGGCGTATTGATCCATTGCAAGGCCTTGTACGGAGAGTGGGTGAAGTTTGCCGCAAATTCATTGCTAAAACACTTTTCCCCTGTGGGAGCGAGCCTGCTCGCGAAAGCGGTGTGTCAGTCGACAACGTTGTCGGATGAAAGTCCGCATTCGCGAGCAGGCTCGCTCCCACAAGGGATCTGGGTGATGGCAGGAAGTCATCGCATAACTTGCTGTTGACATTCCCGTAAAACCTAGGAAATATCCGCACCCATGTTGTACGACGACGTATAACAAATAATAAAAACAACAAACGAAACAGGGAGCGTCACAGTGAGCACACTCGTCTGCAATTCCGTCCGCCCTTCCCGTCTTTCCGTCACCCGCCCGGGTACCGCTTTAAGTCTGATCGGCTGCAGCAGCCTCGCCCTTGCCATGCCGATGAGCGCCGATGCCGAAGGCTTTCTCGAAGACAGCAAAGCCACGCTGAACCTGCGCAACGCCTACTTCAACCGCAACTTCGTCAACCCCGCCTACCCGCAGGGCAAGGCTGAAGAGTGGACGCAGAACTTCATCCTCGACGCCAAATCCGGTTTCACTCAGGGCACCGTCGGTTTCGGCCTTGATCTGCTGGGGATGTATTCGCAGAAGCTCGATGGCGGCAAAGGCACGGGCGGCACGCAATTGTTGCCGATCCACGATGACGGTCGCCCGGCGGACAATTTCGGACGGCTCGGCGTAGCGCTGAAAGCCAAGGTCTCGAAGACCGAATTGAAGGTCGGCGAATGGATGCCGGTGCTGCCGATCCTGCGTTCCGACGATGGCCGCTCGCTGCCGCAGACCTTTCGCGGCGGCCAGATCACCTCTACCGAGATCAATGGCCTGAGCGTCTACGGCGGCCAGTTCCGTGGCAACAGCCCGCGTAACGACGCAAGCATGGAAGACATGTCGATGAACGGCCGTGGCGCGTTCACTTCCGACCGCTTCAACTTCGGCGGCGGCGAATACACTTTCAACGACAAACGCACGCTGGTCGGCGTGTGGTACGCCGAACTCAGCGACATCTACCAGCAACAGTATTTCAACCTCAGCCACAGCCAGCCGTTGGGCGATTGGACGCTGGGTGCCAACCTCGGTTTCTTCACCGGCAAGGAAGACGGCAGCGCCCAGGCTGGCGACCTCGACAACAAGACTGCGTTCGCTTTGCTTTCGGCCAGATACGGCGGCAACACGTTCTATGTCGGCCTGCAAAAACTCAGCGGCGACGACGCGTGGATGCGGGTCAACGGCACCAGCGGCGGCACCCTCGCCAACGACAGTTACAACGCCAGTTATGACAACGCCAAGGAACGTTCCTGGCAGTTGCGCCACGACTACAACTTCGTCGCCCTCGGCATTCCCGGCCTGACCCTGATGAACCGCTACATCAGCGGCGATAACGTGCACACCGCCACCACCAATGACGGCAAGGAATGGGGCCGCGAGTCGGAACTGGCCTACACCGTGCAGAGCGGCCCGTTGAAAAACCTCAACGTGAAATGGCGCAACGCGACGATACGCCGGGACTTCAGCACCAACGAGTTTGACGAGAACCGGATCTTTATCAGTTATCCGATTTCGTTGTTGTAAGTCTTTGCAGCACCACAGACCCCTTGTAGGAGTGAGCCTGCTCGCGATAGCGGTCCGTCAACCGCCATTGTGCTGACTGATACACCGCTATCGCGAGCAGGCTCACTCCTACAGGGGATTGCATTGCAAGGCAGCCATTGGGGGGAATCGAAATGCCCTTTAAGCCTTCCGTCATTTACACCAAAAGTCGCGTTGACAAGTTCCGGAAACCCTACCGATACTTCAGCGCAGTCATACGACAACCTACAACAAACCTAATAACAACGTGTAAGGGATTGCCATGACGTCCACCTCTACTCCCCGCGCCCCGTTCAACCGTCTGCTGCTGACCGGCGCCGCCGGTGGCCTGGGCAAAGTCCTGCGCGAACGGATGCGCCCTTATGCCAATGTCCTGCGCCTGTCGGACATCGCCGCCCTCACCCCGGCTGTCGATGATCGTGAAGAAATCGTGGTCTGCGACCTCGCCGACAAACACGCCGTGCATCAACTGGTCGAAGGCGTCGACGCAATCCTGCATTTCGGTGGCGTCTCCGTGGAGCGGCCATTCGAAGAAATCCTCGGCGCCAACATCTGCGGTGTGTTTCACATCTACGAAGCCGCGCGCCGGCATGGCGTGAAACGGGTGATCTTCGCCAGTTCCAACCACGTCATCGGCTTCTACAAACAGGACGAGCCGCTCGACGCCAGTTCCGCGCGCCGCCCCGATGGCTATTACGGATTGTCCAAGTCCTACGGCGAAGACATGGCCAGTTTCTACTTCGATCGCTATGGCATCGAGACCGTCAGCATCCGCATCGGCTCCTCGTTCCCCGAGCCGCAAAACCGCCGAATGATGCACACCTGGCTGAGCTTCGACGACCTCACGCAATTGCTCGAACGCGCGCTGTACACGCCGAACGTCGGCCACACCGTGGTCTACGGCATGTCCGACAACAAAGACGTCTGGTGGGACAACCGCTTCGCCAGTCATCTCGGCTTCGAGGCCAAGGACAGCTCCGAAGTGTTCCGCGAAAAAGTCGAAGCGCAGCCGATGCCGGCAGCCGATGATCCGGCGCGAATCTATCAGGGCGGCGCGTTTGTCGCCGCCGGACCGTTCGGCGACTGATCACTCTGATAACGACACAAGGGATTGAGTATGCAAGCCGAACTGATCGTCGATGCCCGCAACGCCGTGGGCGAGAGCCCGGTCTGGGTACCACAGGAAAACGCGCTGTACTGGGTCGACATTCCCAACGGCGGCCTGCAACGCTGGAGCGCCGACACCGGCCATGTGCATGCCTGGAAAACCCCGGAAATGCTCGCCTGCATCGCCCGCCACAGCCGTGGCGGCTGGGTCGCCGGCATGGAGAGCGGTTTCTTTCATCTGCATCCGCACAGCGACGGCAGCCTCGACAGCGAGCGACTTGTCAGCGTCGAGCACGGCCGCAAAGACATGCGTCTGAACGATGGCCGTTGCGACCGTCAAGGCCGGTTCTGGGCCGGCAGCATGGTGCTGAACATGGGCCTGAGTGCGACCGAAGGCCGGCTCTACCGCTACGGCGCCGGGCAGTCTGGCGTGATCGAAGCGCAGCTCGACGGCTTCATCGTGCCCAACGGTCTCGGTTTCAGCCCCGACGGCAAGACGATGTACCTGTCCGACTCGCACCCCGACGTGCAATTGATCTGGGCGTTCGATTACGACACCGATACCGGCACACCGTCGAACCGCCGCGTCTTCGTCGACATGAACCACTTCCCCGGCCGCCCGGATGGCGCCGCCGTGGATGCCGAAGGTTTCTATTGGATCTGCGCCAACGACGCCGGCCTCATTCACCGCTTCGCGCCGGACGGCCGACTCGACTTCTCGCTGGCCGTGCCGGTGAAAAAACCGACCATGTGCGCCTTCGGCGGCAGCCGGATGGACACCTTGTTCGTGACCTCGATTCGCCCCGGCGACGACCAAGACCCGCAATCCCTGGCCGGCGGCGTGTTCGCCCTCAACCCCGGCGTCAAAGGCCTGGAAGAACCGCTGTTCGACGATTCCCTGTAACACCCGCCTCTGCTGCACCGCTGCGCCTTGAACACAAAAATAACAAGACTGGAGACTCACCCCCATGAACTTCAAACGCACCTTGCTGGCCGCTGCACTCCCGCTGATGTTTACCTTCACTGGCGCCGCTCAGGCACTGCAACTCAAATTCGCTGACATTCACCCCGCCGGTTACCCAACCGTGGTGGCCGAAGAAAACATGGGCAAGACCCTGACCAAGGAGACCAACGGCGAACTGACCTTCCAATACTTCCCCGGCGGTGTGCTGGGCTCCGAAAAGGAAGTCATCGAGCAGATGCAAGTCGGCGCCGTACAGTTGTCTCGCGTCAGCCTGGGTATCGTCGGCCCCGTGGTCCCGGACGTGAACGTGTTCAACATGCCGTTCATCTTCCGCGACCATCAACACATGCGTAACGTCATCGACGGCGCAGTGGGCGACGAGATCCTCGACAAAATCACCAACTCTGAGTTCGGCCTGGTGGCCCTGGCCTGGATGGACGGCGGCACGCGCAACGTCTACACCAAGAAACCGGTGCGCAAGCTCGAAGACCTCAAGGGTATGAAAATCCGCGTGCAAGGCAACCCGATGTTCATCGACATGATGAACGCCATGGGCGGCAACGGCATCGCGATGGACACCGGTGAAATTTTCAGCGCCCTGCAGACCGGCGTGATCGACGGCGCGGAAAACAACCCGCCAACCCTGCTCGAACACAACCACTTCCAGAATGCGAAGTACTACAGCCTCACGGGTCACCTGATCCTGCCAGAGCCGATCGTGATGTCGAAAATCACCTGGGAAAAACTGACCCCGGATCAACAGGCGCTGGTCAAGACAGCCGCCAAGGCTGCCCAGGCCGAAGAGCGCGTGCTGTGGGACAAGAAGTCCGCTGCCAGTGAAGAAAAACTCAAGGCCGCCGGCGTCGAGTTCATCGAGGTCGACAAAAAACCCTTCTACGACGCCACCGCACCGGTGCGGGAAAAGTACGGCGCGAAGTATGCCGACCTGATCAAGAAAATCGAAGCCGTTCAGTAACGCCTCCCGCTCCGTCCTCATGAACAAGGCCCGGTGCGCCCGATGACTGCGGCGCGCCCGGTTACGGTGGAACCCGATGAAGAATCTACTGCTGCGTATCAACGACAAGATCTACATGACGTGCATCTGGGTCGCCGGCCTTTCCGTCCTGGCGATTTCCCTGATGATTCCCTGGGGCGTGTTCGCCCGCTACGTCCTGGGCACCGGTTCGAGCTGGCCCGAGCCCACGGCGATCCTGCTGATGATGGTGTTTACCTTCATCGGCGCCGCCGCCAGTTACCGCGCCGGCGCGCACATGGCCGTGGCCATGCTCACCGATCGCATGCCAGCGCACGTGAGATCTGCGGCGGCGATTTTTTCCCAGCTGCTGATGGCGGCGATCTGCATCTTCATGACGATCTGGGGCGCCAAGTTGTGCATGTCCACCTGGAACCAGTTCATGGCAGCCCTGCCCGATCTGCGCGTTGGCGTGACCTACTTGCCCATTCCCGTGGGCGGCTTGCTGACGCTGATTTTCGTGCTGGAAAAACTCTTGCTCGGTGACCAGAGCAAACGGCGCGTCGTGCAGTTCGACCTGGTTGAAGAAAGTGAAGGTGCCGCTTAATGGACGCTCTGATACTGCTGGGCAGTTTTATCGCTTTGATCCTGATCGGCATGCCGGTCGCCTACGCGCTGGGCGCGGCCGCGCTGATCGGTGCATGGTGGATCGACATTCCGTTCCAGGCGGTGATGATTCAGGTCGCTTCGGGGGTGAACAAATTCTCGCTGCTGGCCATTCCGTTCTTCGTGCTGGCCGGTGCGATCATGGCCGAGGGCGGCATGTCGCGTCGATTGGTGGCGTGTGCCGGGGTGCTGGTGGGGTTTGTGCGCGGTGGCCTGTCACTGGTCAACATTGTCGCCTCGACCTTTTTCGGCGCGATCTCCGGTTCGTCGGTGGCCGACACCGCGTCGGTGGGTTCGGTGCTGATTCCGGAAATGGAACGCAAGGGCTATCCACGGGACTTCTCCACCGCCGTGACCGTCAGCGGTTCGGTGCAAGCCCTGCTGACCCCGCCCAGCCATAACTCGGTGCTCTACTCCCTGGCTGCCGGTGGCACGGTTTCGATTGCCTCGCTGTTCATGGCGGGCATCGTGCCGGGCTTGCTGATGAGCGCCTGCCTGATGGTGCTGTGTCTGATTTTCGCGAGAAAGCGCGATTATCCCAAGGGTGAAGTGATCCCGATGCGCCAGGCGTTGAAAATCGTCGGCGAAGCCCTCTGGGGCCTGATGGCGATGGTGATCATCCTCGGCGGCATCCTGTCCGGCATCTTCACCGCTACCGAGTCGGCGGCCATCGCCGTGCTCTGGTCATTCTTCGTGACCATGTTCATCTACCGCGACTACAAGTGGAGCGAACTGCCGAAACTGATGCACCGCACGGTGCGGACGATTTCGATCGTGATGATCCTGATCGGTTTCGCGGCGAGCTTCGGCTACATCATGACCCTGATGCAAATTCCGGCGAAGATCACCACGGCATTTCTGACCCTGTCGGACAACCGCTACGTGATCCTGATGTGCATCAACGTCATGCTGCTGTTGCTCGGCACGGTGATGGACATGGCGCCGCTGATCCTGATCCTGACGCCGATCCTGATGCCGGTGATTCTCGGCATCGGCGTGGATCCAGTGCAGTTTGGCATGATCATGCTGGTGAACCTTGGGATCGGATTGATAACGCCGCCGGTGGGTGCGGTGCTGTTTGTCGGTTCGGCGGTAGGCAAGGTCAGTATCGAGAGCACTGTGAAAGCGCTGCTGCCGTTCTATGCCGTGCTGTTCCTGGTGTTGATGTTGGTGACTTACGTGCCGGCACTTTCGCTGTGGTTGCCGCACTTGGTGTTGTAAGCCGATAGAAAGATCGCAGCCCTTGATGGGCTGCGATTTCTTCAGAACCTCACGCCCGCAACAACATATACCCCGCCACCACCAGACAGACACTGGCAAACCCCACCTGCAACGCCCGCGCCGGCACCCGCGCGCAGAGCTTGCGACCGATGATCATGCCGACAATGCTGGCGACAATAAACGCCGCGCCCTGCCCGTCAATCCGCACACCGGCGTGAAACGAACCGATCACGCCAATCGCCGAAATCAGGCTGATCACCATCAACGACGTGGCGACAATCCCGCGCATCTGCACATCGGTCAGTTGCTTGAACGCCGGTACGATCAAAAACCCGCCGCCGACCCCGAGCAATCCGGACACCACGCCGGTAATTGCGCCCAGCGCCGCCAACGTAGCGGTGCATTTGGCGGTCCAGTCAAAGCGCCCGGTTTCTTCATTGAGCATGCAATTCTTCTGGCCCCAGCTAGCGTGACCGTGATCGCTCGGCCCCTCCTGCTGGCGCTCGCGGCGCAGCATGCGCCAGGCCACCATGACCATCAGCAGGCTGAACAGAACCATCAGGATTTTCTCCGACAACTGGTGCGCGAAGTAAATGCCCAACGGCGAAAACACCGCCCCCAAAGCGGCAATCAACAACGCCGCGCGATAGCGCACCAGGCCATGACGCAAACCGTCGATAGCCCCGACCGCCGCCGCACTGCCGACCGCAAACAACGCCACTGGCGCTGCCTGGGTCATCGTCCAGCCCAACCCGAGCACCAGCGCCGGCACCGCAAGAATCCCGCCGCCGGCCCCGGTCAAGCCAAGGACCAACCCCATCACCACGCCAAACAGACTTGCCAGCAACATAGGGTTTTCTCAGTCAACCTTGGACAGACCAGTCAGCCACTCGCGGCCCTTGAGCATGCCGTTCCAGTAGAACCACGGCAGCAGCGTCGCCTTGAGAAACCACGCCGAACGCCGCGCCACCGTCGGGTCCAGAGGAAAGGTCGGCAGCAACTTCCCGGCATAACCGAACTCGGCGAGGATCACCTTGCCCTTCTCCACCGTCAGCGGGCAGGAACCGTAGCCGTCGTACTTCAGAGGCAGCGGTTGTTGCTTGCGCAGGGCCAGCAAGTTTTCCGCGACCACCACGACTTGCTTGCGCACCGCTGCGGCGGTTTTCGCGTTACTGGTGCCGCAGATATCACCGAGTGCGAACACCTCGGGAAAGCGCGGATGCTGCAGGCTGTGCGGATTGACTTCGCACCAGCCGGCAGCGTCGGCCAACGGGCTCTGGGCAATGAAATCCGGCGCAACCTGCGGCGGCACGACGTGGAGCAGATCGAAGGTTTTCGCCACACGGGTGACGTTGCCTTCAGCGTCCTTGATCTCGAACCACGCGGTTTTCGCCGGGCCGTCAACCTTGACCAGATTCGAATTGAACGCCAACTGTGCGTTGTACTTTTCGATGTACTTCATCAACGGCGGCACAAACGTCGCCACACCGAACAGCGCGGCGCCGGCCAGATTGAATTCGACCTTGATGTTGCTCAGCACGGCGGTTTTACGCCAGTGATCGCAGGACAGATACAACGCCTTTTGCGGTGCGCCGGCGCATTTGATCGGCATCGCCGGTTGGGTGAACAGCGCTTTGCCGCCGCGCAGTTTCTGCACCTGATCCCAGGTGTATTGCGCATGCTGGTAGCTGTAGTTGGAAGTGACACCGTGCTGGCCGAGGCTTTCCTGCAGGCCTTCGATCTTCTCCCAGGCCAGACGCAGGCCGGGGCAGACAATCAGGTTTTGATAGCTGACCGTGCGTTGATCGTTGAGGGTGAGTTGGCGCTTGTCCGGGTCGATTGCGGTGACTGCCGCTTGCAGCCAGTTCGCTTGCTTGGGCATGACCTTGTTCATCGGCCGTGCGGTGTCTTTGACGTCGTAGGCACCACCGCCGACCAGCGTCCACGCCGGTTGGTAGTAATGCTGGGCGCTGGGTTCGATCACGGTAACTTTCAGCGCAGGATCACGCTTGAGCAGGCTGGCGACGAAACCGATACCGGCCGTACCGCCGCCGATGACCACGATGTCTGCACTGATGGATGGGCCCCAGTGTTGATCGTTCATTGCTTGTTCCTTTTGCTGCACGCAAGGATTGTTCGAGCCAGCACACAAATCCCAATGTGGGAGCGAGCCTGCTCGCGAAGGCGGCGTGTCAGTCGATGCAACAATTGCCTGACCTAACGCTTTCGCGAGCAGGCTCGCTCCCACATTGAACCAGTGTCATGGCTGGCATTTATTGATGACCCAGACTTTTCAGCACGGCTCCGCAATACAATCCGGAGAGCGTTTTCATGACCTGAATGACTTCCGGACTGGCAAGGCCGTAAAAAATGTACTTGCCTTCACGACGGGTCGCGACCAGCCCTTCATCACGCAGGATGCCCAGTTGCTGGGACAGCGTCGGTTGGCGCACACCGGTCATTTTTTCCAGTTCGCCGACGTTGCGCTCACCCTGAGTCAGTTGACACAAGATCAACAGGCGATCCTCATTGGCCATGGCCTTGAGCAACGCGCAGGCCTTGGAGGCCGAGGCACGAAGTTGGGCAACTTCACATTCGGTCAGACTGGATTGCATTTGCACGATGCCTTCAAGGTCACTTAAGCTGCGAACATTATGTTTTTAGATAAAGTGTTGCAACCCATTTCCCTTGTTCAGGTTGGTGTCCATGCCCGCGCAGATTGAAGCTTTCCTCGACCCCGCCTCTTCGACCTACAGCTATGTGGTCTATGAAGCCGATGGCGGGCAGTGCGCGATCGTCGATCCGGTGCTCGATTACGACGGCGCCGCCGGACGTACCTGCACCGCCCAAGCCGACAAGATCATCGCCTTCGTTCGCGCGCACAACCTGCAGGTGCAGTGGCTGCTGGAAACCCACGCCCACGCCGATCACCTGTCCGCCGCGCCTTACCTGCGCCGGGAACTGGGTGGCAAAATCGCCATCGGTGAATCGATCAGCAAAGTGCAGAACGTGTTCAAGACGCTGTTCAATCTGGAGCCGGAGTTTTGCGTCGACGGCTCGCAGTTCGATCACCTGTTCGCGCCGAACGAGTCGTTCCGCATCGGCAACCTCAAGGCCACCGCTCTGCACGTCCCCGGCCACACTCCGGCGGACATGGCTTATTTGATCGATGGCGAGCAGATTCTGGTCGGTGACACGCTGTTCATGCCCGATGTCGGCACGGCGCGCTGCGACTTTCCCGGCGGCAATGCCCATCAGCTGTTTGCCTCGATCCACAAACTGCTGGCCTTCCCCGCCAGCGTGAAACTCTACGTTTGCCACGACTATCCACCGGAGAGTCGCGCCTCGCAGTGCCAGACCACGGTCGGCGAACAACGCAAAAGCAATATTCATGTGCATGACGGGATCGATGAGGCAGCGTTTGTCGAAATGCGCACCAAGCGAGATGCCGGGCTGGGTATGCCGACGCTGTTGCTGCCGGCGATTCAGGTGAATGTCCGGGCCGGACATCTGCCACCAGCGGAGGACAACGGTGTGGTTTACCTGAAGATTCCGCTCAATTCCCTATAGGAAAAAACCGCTCGACCGGCCACCGGATTATTTTTCCTACGAACGCTGTCGAGGGTGATGAACTGGTGAAAATCCTGTAAGCGAGCAGACTCCATTGGGCAAACATTCAATGGAGTTTTCGCAATATGGATATTCGTCGTAATCACCGTGACATGACACCGCAACAGAAATCCGCATTCATCGATGCCATCCTGAGGCTGAAGAACAACGTCGACAGCGTCCTGCGACCCGGGCAGCAATGCCGCTATGATGATTTCGTCCAGATCCACAAGAATTCGATGGGCGGGGCCAGTCCGCTGGTACCCAATCCACATCGAAGCCCCTTGTTCTATCCGTGGCATCGCATTCTGATCCGCCAGTTCGAACTGGCCCTGCAGTCCGCCGCCAGTGATCCGACCATCACCCTGCCTTACTGGAACTGGCAACTGACCGGGGCCGACAACCCCTTCACCTCGCACTTCATGGGTTCGAACGGTGACGACCTGCAAGACCAGCGTGTCACCAGCGGCCCGTTTTCCAGGGAACAATCGCAATTCGATGTAAGGGTCTGGGACGAAGGCCTAGGCAACACGGGCATTCGTCGAAATCTCGGGGCAATCGGCGCACTGCCCAGCGCAGAGACAGTCATATCGACGCTCAACAGGGCGCCTTACTGGATGAATGGGAGTGGCTGGGAAAACGTCTCGGAAATCGAATTGCACAATCCGGTGCATGCGTGGATAGGCGGCAGCATGGGGGAAGCTTCCTCACCCAATGATCCAATATTCTTCCTGCACCACTGCTACCTCGACTTGTTGTGGGAGCGCTGGAAACACCAGCATCCTGGCACTCCCGGCTTTACCAATGAGGCCGGCTCGACAGACATGAATGAAACCGTCCTGATCTTTCACCCCGCCAACGAACTGGCACCCTGGGAGCAAACCTTTACCGTCCAGCAAACCCTCTTCACCACAGAGCTCGATTACCGCTATGAGTACATCTGACGTTCAACTGCCCAGCGTCAAACCGTTAGCGGGTAATGGCAGCGCGGTCTTGTAGCGCACCTGCTTCAGCGCAAAACTTGACCGGATATTCGCCACACCCGGCACTTTGGTCAGGAAGTCCATCATGAAGCGTTCGAGCGACTGAATGGTCGGCACCAAGACCCGGATGAGGTAATCCGGGTCTCCGGCCATGAGGTAGCACTCCATCACCTCCGGGCGATCGGAAATGGCTTCCTCGAAATGCTGCAGCGCTTCCTCGACCTGCTTTTCCAGGCTGACGTGAATAAACACGTTCACGTGCAGCCCCAGCAGATCGGCATCCAGCAGCGTGACCTGCTCGCGAATCAGCCCCAATTCTTCCATGGCCTTGACCCGGTTGAAGCACGGCGTCGGCGACAGGTTCACCGAGCGCGCGAGGTCGGCGTTGGTGATGCGCGCGTTCTCCTGAAGGCTGTTGAGAATGCCGATGTCGGTACGGTCCAGTTTGCGCATGAGACAAAACCACCTGTTTTTTATGTTTATGCAGAATTTCTATCTGCAAATCGTCTCCAGCGCAACGAAACAGAGATAAATATTCTTCTTGCCCGGGCCTATGATTGTTGTAGGACAAGATTTCTTCTACCGAAGAATGACTGCCAGCTCACTACAAGAAATTCACAAGATCGAGCGTAGAAGCCATGACCCAAGCGTATGAACCGCTGCGTCTGCACGTCCCTGAACCCTCGGGCCGTCCAGGCTGCAAAACCGATTTTTCCTACCTGCATCTGACCGATGCCGGTACGGTGCGCAAACCTTCCATCGACGTCGAACCTGCCGACACCGCCGACCTGGCTCGTGGGCTGATTCGCGTGCTCGACGATCAGGGCAACGCCCTCGGCCCATGGGCTGAGAAAGTGCCGGTCGAGATCCTGCGAAAAGGCATGCGCGCCATGCTCAAGACGCGGATCTACGACAACCGCATGGTGGTCGCCCAGCGTCAGAAAAAAATGTCGTTTTACATGCAGAGCCTTGGCGAAGAAGCCATCGGCAGTGCTCAGGCCCTGGCCTTGAACATCGACGACATGTGCTTCCCGACCTACCGCCAGCAAAGCATCCTGATGGCCCGCGATGTGCCGCTGGTCGACCTGATCTGCCAACTGCTGTCCAACGAGCGCGATCCGCTCAAGGGCCGGCAATTGCCAATCATGTACTCGGTCAAGGATGCCGGTTTCTTCACCATTTCCGGCAACCTCGCCACCCAGTTCATTCAGGGCGTGGGCTGGGGCATGGCCTCGGCGATCAAGGGCGACACCAAAATCGCCTCGGCGTGGATCGGTGACGGTGCTACCGCCGAATCGGACTTCCACACCGCCCTCACCTTCGCCCACGTATATCGTGCGCCGGTGATCCTCAACGTGGTCAACAACCAATGGGCGATTTCGACCTTCCAGGCCATCGCCGGTGGTGAAGCCACTACTTTCGCCGGACGCGGCGTCGGTTGCGGCATCGCCTCGCTGCGCGTGGATGGCAACGACTTCTACGCGGTGTATGCGGCATCTGCCTGGGCTGCCGAACGCGCCCGCCGCAACCTCGGCCCGACCATGATCGAATGGGTCACCTACCGTGCCGGCCCGCACTCGACCTCCGATGATCCGTCGAAATATCGTCCGGCCGATGACTGGAGCCACTTCCCGCTCGGCGACCCGATTGCCCGTCTCAAACAGCACCTGATCAAGGTTGGCCACTGGTCGGAAGAAGAGCACACCGCTGTCAGCGCCGAGCTCGAAGCCGAAGTGATTGCCGCGCAGAAACAGGCCGAACAGTACGGCACCCTCGCCGGCGGCCAGATTCCAAGCGCCGCGACCATGTTCGAAGACGTCTACAAAGAGATGCCGGAGCACTTGAAGCGCCAGCGTCAGCAGTTGGGGATCTGACATGAACGATCACAACAACAATATTCAGTTGGAAACCGCCATGACCACGACCACCATGACCATGATCCAGGCCCTGCGCTCGGCCATGGATGTGATGCTTGAGCGTGACGACAATGTGGTGGTGTTCGGTCAGGACGTCGGTTACTTCGGCGGCGTGTTCCGTTGCACCGAGGGCCTGCAGACCAAGTACGGCACCTCCCGCGTATTCGACGCACCGATCTCGGAAAGTGGCATCGTCGGCGTGGCCGTTGGCATGGGCGCGTACGGTCTGCGTCCGGTCGCCGAGATCCAGTTCGCCGACTACGTCTACCCGGCGTCCGACCAGATCATTTCCGAAGCGGCGCGCCTGCGTTATCGCTCGGCCGGCGAGTTCACCGCACCGATGACCCTGCGCATGCCATGCGGCGGCGGTATCTATGGCGGTCAGACCCACAGCCAGAGCATCGAGGCGATGTTCACTCAGGTGTGCGGCTTGCGCACCGTGATGCCGTCCAACCCATATGACGCCAAAGGCCTGCTGATCGCCTCCATCGAGAACGATGACCCGGTGATCTTCCTTGAGCCGAAACGCCTGTACAACGGCCCGTTCGACGGTCACCACGACCGCCCGGTGACCCCGTGGTCGAAACACCCGCAAGCCCAGGTGCCGGACGGTTACTACACCGTGCCGCTGGACGTTGCTGCGATCACTCGTCCGGGCAAGGACGTGACCGTGCTGACTTACGGCACCACCGTGTACGTGTCGCAAGTCGCTGCCGAAGAAAGCGGCGTTGACGCTGAAGTCATCGACCTGCGCAGCCTGTGGCCGCTGGACCTGGAAACCATCGTCAAATCGGTGAAGAAAACCGGCCGTTGCGTGGTGGTTCACGAAGCCACCCGCACCTGCGGTTTCGGCGCCGAGCTGGTGTCGCTGGTGCAAGAGCATTGCTTCCATCACCTGGAAGCGCCGATCGAACGCGTCACCGGTTGGGACACCCCCTACCCGCACGCGCAGGAGTGGGCGTATTTCCCAGGGCCGTCCCGAGTGGGCGCGGCGTTGAAACGGGTCATGGAGGTCTGAATGGGCACGCACGTTATCAAGATGCCGGACATCGGCGAAGGCATCGCAGAAGTAGAACTGTCGCAATGGCACGTCAAGGTTGGCGATCTGGTGGTTGAAGATCAGGTGCTGGCGGACGTGATGACCGACAAGGCGATGGTCGATATTCCCTCGCCGGTACACGGCAAGGTGATTGCCCTCGGCGGTCAGCCGGGTGAAGTGATGGCGGTTGGCAGTGTGCTGATCAGCATTGAGGTTGAAGGTGCTGGCAACCTCAAGGAATCGGCGGCTCCTGCTCCGGTAAAAGAAGCACCTGCGGCTCCGAAGGTTGAAGCAGTCGTTGAGAGTAAACCTGCTCCAGCCGCCCCGCGCCCTGCTGCGGTTTGCCAAGGCCCGATGGTTGCCCGCGAAGCAGACGAACGTCCGCTCGCCTCGCCGGCTGTGCGCAAACATGCGCTGGATCTGGGTATTCAGTTGCGTCTGGTGCGCGGTTCCGGCCCGGCCGGTCGTGTGCTGCACGAAGACCTTGAATCCTACTTGGCGCAAGGTCAGTCGAACGCTTCGGCACCAGTCGACGCCGCTTACGCCCAGCGTAACGACGAAGAACAGATTCAAGTGATCGGCATGCGCCGCAAGATCGCCCAGCGTATGCAGGACGCTACCCAGCGTGCCGCACACTTCAGCTATGTCGAAGAAATCGACGTTACCGCGATTGAAGAACTTCGTGCGCACCTGAATGAAAAACACGGCGCCAGTCGTGGCAAGTTGACCTTGCTGCCTTTCCTCGTCCGCGCATTGGTCGTCGCCCTGCGCGACTTCCCGCAAATGAACGCCCGTTACGATGACGAAGCCCAGGTCATCACTCGCCTCGGTGCGGTGCATGTCGGCGTCGCCACGCAAAGCGATGTTGGCCTGATGGTGCCGGTGGTGCGTCACGCCGAGGCGCGCAGCCTGTGGGACAGCGCCGCCGAGATCTCGCGTCTGGCCAACGCCGCACGCAATGGCAAGGCCAGCCGCGATGAGCTGTCCGGCTCGACCATCACCCTGACCAGCCTCGGTGCACTGGGCGGCATCGTCAGCACGCCAGTGCTGAATCTGCCGGAAGTGGCCATCGTCGGCGTGAACAAAATCGTCGAACGGCCAATGGTCGTCAAAGGCCAGGTCGTGATCCGCAAGATGATGAACCTTTCCAGCTCCTTCGATCACCGCGTGGTCGACGGCATGGACGCGGCACTCTTCATCCAGGCCATTCGCGGCTTGATCGAACAACCTGCCACTTTGTTTGTGGAGTAAGGCGCGCATGCAATCTCTGAACACTACGCTGCTGATCATCGGCGGCGGCCCCGGCGGTTATGTGACGGCGATCCGCGCCGGCCAACTGGGCATCTCGACGATTCTGGTCGAAGGCCAAGCGCTGGGCGGCACCTGCCTGAACATCGGCTGCATCCCGTCGAAAGCGCTGATCCATGTGGCCGAGCAGTTTCACCAAACGCAGCATCACAGCCAGCATTCGGCGCTGGGCATCAGCGTTGCCGCGCCGACGCTCGATATCACCAAAAGCGTCGAGTGGAAGGACGGCATCGTTGATCGCCTGACCACCGGCGTTGCCGCATTGCTGAAGAAGAACAAGGTTCAGGTCATCAACGGCTGGGCCAAAGTCATCGACGGTAAAACTGTTGACGTCGGCGACACGCGCATCCAGTGCGAGCACTTGGTGCTGGCCACCGGTTCGACCAGCGTCAATCTACCGATTCTGCCGATTGGCGGGCCGATCATCTCTTCCACCGAAGCGCTGGCACCGACATCCGTGCCGAAACGTCTGGTGGTGGTTGGCGGTGGTTACATCGGTCTGGAACTGGGCATTGCTTATCGCAAGCTTGGCGCCGACGTCAGCGTGGTCGAGGCGCAGGATCGCATCCTGCCGGCCTACGACGCGGAACTGACGCAACCGGTACATGACGCACTGAAGCAACTGGGCGTGAAGCTGTACCTCAAGCACAGCGTGCTGGGTTTCGATGGCACCTTGCAGGTGCGCGATCCGGAAGGCGAAACCCTGAATCTGGAAACCGATCAGGTGCTGGTCGCCGTCGGTCGCAAACCGAATACCCAGGGCTGGAACCTTGAAGCGCTGAATCTGGATATGAACAGCTCGGCGATCAAGATCGACAGCCGCTGCCAGACCAGCATGCGCAATGTCTACGCGATTGGCGATTTGAGCGGCGAGCCGATGCTGGCCCACCGCGCCATGGCTCAAGGCGAAATGGTTGCCGAGTTGATCAGCGGCAAAACCCGCGAATTCAACCCGACCGCCATTGCTGCCGTGTGCTTTACCGACCCGGAACTGGTGGTGGTCGGCAAGACTCCGGACGAAGCCAAGGCTGCGGGGCTGGACTGCATTGTTTCCAGCTTCCCGTTCGCCGCCAACGGCCGGGCGATGACGCTGGAATCGAAAAGCGGCTTCGTGCGCGTGGTCGCGCGTCGGGATAACCATGTGATTGTTGGCTGGCAAGCGGTGGGCGTGGGGGTTTCCGAGTTGTCGACGGCGTTTGCGCAAAGCCTGGAAATGGGCGCGCGGCTGGAGGATATCGGCGGCACCATTCATGCGCATCCGACTTTGGGCGAAGCGGTGCAGGAAGCGGCGTTGCGTGCTTTGGGGCATGCGTTGCACCTGTAGCTGCGTTGATCGTTCCCACGCTCTGCGTGGGAATGCAGCCGGGGACGCTCTGCGTCCCAAAAGCCGAACGCGGAGCGTCCGATGAGGCATTCCCACGCAGAGCGTAGGAACGATCAAGCGTGGGAACGATCAGTGGAGCGAATTCCGGCTGCGAAACCGCTCAAGAATGAAGTATTGTTGTGCCCATCCAAAAAACGTCAGAAGCCTTGAACCGTTTCGGCGGTTGTTCAGTGATAGAGGGTGTCATGGGTAACGAAAGCATCAATTGGGACAAGCTGGGTTTTGACTACATCAAGACCGACAAGCGCTATCTGTCGTACTTTCGCGATGGCGAGTGGGACAAAGGCACCCTGACCGAAGATAACGTGCTGCACATCAGCGAAGGCTCGACTGCCCTTCACTATGGCCAGCAGTGCTTCGAAGGCATGAAGGCCTATCGTTGCAAGGACGGCTCGATCAACCTGTTCCGCCCGGACCAGAACGCTCTGCGTATGCAACGCAGCTGCGCGCGTCTGCTGATGCCGACGGTCGACACCGAGCAGTTCATCGAAGCGTGCAAAGCCGTGGTTCGCGCCAACGAGCGCTTCATACCGCCATACGGCACCGGCGGCGCGCTGTACCTGCGCCCGTTCGTGATCGGCGTCGGTGACAACATCGGCGTGCGCACGGCACCCGAGTTCATCTTCTCGATCTTCTGCATCCCGGTCGGCGCCTACTTCAAGGGCGGCCTGACCCCGCACAACTTCCAGATCTCCAGCTACGACCGCGCTGCCCCACAAGGCACCGGCGCAGCCAAGGTCGGTGGCAACTACGCGGCCAGCCTGATGCCGGGCTCGAAAGCCAAGAAAGCCAACTTCGCTGACGCGATCTACCTGGACCCGATGACCCACACCAAGATCGAAGAAGTCGGTTCGGCCAACTTCTTCGGGATCACCCACGACAACAAGTTCATCACCCCGAACTCGCCGTCCGTGCTGCCAGGCATCACCCGCCTGTCGCTGATCGAACTGGCGAAATCGCGTCTGGGCCTGGAAGTGGTTGAAGGCGACGTGCTGATCGACAAACTGTCGGACTTCAAGGAAGCCGGTGCTTGCGGTACGGCTGCGGTGATCACCCCGATCGGCGGTATCAGCTACAACGATCATCTGCATGTGTTCCACAGCGAGACCGAAGTGGGTCCTGTGACCCAGAAGCTCTACAAAGAGCTGACTGGCGTGCAGACCGGCGACATCGAAGCGCCAGCGGGCTGGATCGTCAAGGTTTGATCTGACGCCTGCTGATGTAGAAAAGCCCTCCACCGAGTGATTGGTGGGGGGCTTTTTTGTTTGTGGTTGTTGGTTTTTTTTGTGTAAGGCTGGAGATCTTTTCCCCCTCACCCCAGCCCTCTCCCCCAAGGGGGCGAGGGGGAAAGGGAGCCAATCTTTGTGGTATTCGAAATCTGAGTTCGACGCGGACTTTCAGGTCGATGGATCAAGTCCAAACACCTCGGTCAGTCCCCTCTCCCTCTGGGAGAGGGTTAGGGTGAGGGGCTTTTCAGCGTTATCCGTTTACCAAGTCGCTCAGCAATCCCGCTCGCCTGCCCATTCTGCTGCTTACCCATCCGCGCCTGCGTAATCAATCCGGGAATCAACTCCCCCTCCGGCAAGTTCTTCCAGAACCGCGCCGGCAAATGCCCCTGCATGACCTTCTCGTTCAACCGCGCTGGATTAAAGATGTGGCTGTAATAAGTCAGCCACAGATCCCCATGAGGATCGTCGACATTCTGCGCCAACTGCTGCCATTCCAGCGGGCATTGACGCTGATGGATCAGTTGCTCGCCATCGTAATAAACCCCGTCGCGCGGCGTGGCGATCAACCAGCGATGACGGCCCATTCGCCCGATGAAATGCTCACTGGCGCTGTGCAAAATGTCATGGGCCGGTTCATGCCAAGCCACATATTGCGGACCCGCGCTGGATGAAGGGCGTTCGATGAAGCGCACAAACGCATGCAGATGATGGGCTTCGCGATTGACTTGTTTGATCCGTCGCTGCAGTTCACTGCCGAGTTTGTCCCCGGCCATCATCGCCGTGCGATCGCCATGGCTAACGCGCCACAACACTTCATACAACAGGCTCCAGCGTTGATCGCCGCGATAGCGCGAGGCTTGCTCAAGTGTGTCGAGCAACGCTCGCGGAATGCGCGCCTGAAACGGCCCCTGCCCCTCAGGAACCGGCTCATCATTGGCAAACAGATCACCGACACCTTCCAAGGCCCAGCTCACCAGACTCGGATCAACTTCATGGCTCAGCAGCCAGCGCGCCTGCTGGCGCCAAGTGTCGAACAGATCATCGCAATCGAGATTGATCATCCCCACAGCCCCATCTGCTGCGGCATCGGCCGGTCGCGCAGTTGCTGATAGAGCAAATGGCTGGTGACCTCGGCCTGCTGCGGGTGGTAGTCGCTGGTGATGATGAACGGCTTGGCCTTGGCCAGCACGCAGCGCATACGCGCGACGTCTTCGTAGCGGATTCGCCGCTGTCGGCGCAGCTCGACCAGACGTTCGGTGGTGCGCAGGCCGATACCGGGAATACGCGCGATCAGAGACGCTTCGGCACGGTTCAGATCCAGCGGGAACACTTCACGATTCTGCAACGCCCAAGCCAGTTTCGGGTCGATGTCCAACGCCAGATTGCCCGGGCCCTTGAGCAACTCATCGGCGCTGTAGCCGTAGCTGCGCAGGAGAAAATCGGCCTGATACAAACGGTGTTCACGCATCAGCGGCGGCGCAGCGAGAGGCACGCTTTTCGGGCTGTCGGGGATCGGGCTGAAGGCCGAATAGTAGACCCGGCGCAGACGGAAGTTGCCGTACAAGGCCTGGGCGCTGTGGAGGATGGTGCTGTCATCGGTGTCGTCGGCGCCGACAATCAACTGCGTGCTCTGCCCGGCCGGGGCGAACTTCGCCGAGCGCGGTTCGTTCAAAACCGTCTGCACGCCGGTGTAGATGGTGTTCATCGCCTGTTTGATCGAGGTGATGTCCTTTTCCGGCGCCAGCACTTGCAGGCTGGCATCGGTCGGCAATTCGATGTTGACGCTCAGGCGATCCGCATAACGCCCCGCCTCTTCGATCAATGCCGGATCGGCTTCGGGAATGGTCTTGAGATGGATGTACCCGCGAAACTCATGCTCTTCGCGCAGCAGCTTCGCCACCCGCACCAGTTGCTCCATGGTGTAGTCCGCCGAACGAATGATCCCCGAACTGAGGAACAATCCGCTGACGCAGTTACGCCGGTAGAAATCCATGGTCAGCGCCACGACTTCTTCGGGGGTGAAACGGGCACGCGGGACATCACTGGAGCGGCGATTGACGCAGTACTGGCAATCGTAAAGACAGAAATTGGTCAGCAGAATCTTCAACAACGACACGCAGCGGCCGTCCGGCGTGTAGCTGTGGCAGATGCCCATGCCATCGGTCGAGCCCAACCCGCTCTTGCCCTCGGAGCTACGCTTGGGCGCACCGCTGCTCGCGCAGGAGGCGTCGTACTTGGCGGCGTCGGCGAGGATGCTCAGCTTGTCGATGATTTGCATGGCGCGGGCTCTTTACTGTTTGCATATACAGTATAGGGTCGTCTGCGGTGATACAAGGTGGCAGATGCGCCCCTCGTCGGTCAGAAGCTGAAAATCAAAAGATCGCAGCCTTCGGCAGCGCCTACAGGAGTCGCGTACACCCGATAAATCTCAACCCTACCCAATCCATGTAGGAGCTGCCGAAGGCTGCGATCCTTTGATCTTGTGGTTTTCAATCGGCAACTCAACACCAAACCGCGCACCAATCTCCTTGCGCCCCACCGCCGTCAACGCCAACGCCCGACTGTCCAGATCCTGGGTCACCCACTTGCGCTTCAACGCGGTCTGCAACAGCGCCGCCCCCAGTGATCCACCAAGATGCGGCCGGCGCATGCTCCAGTCCAGGCACGGGCAGGCAAATTTGCGGCGCAGGGTCGTCAAATCCTCCACTTCGATGCCCAGACCGAGAAACAACGCCTCGCCCGTCTCACTCAAGCGATATGCCTGCTCGTCGGTTGCCACCAGCCAACCGCCTGCGATCAAACGGTCATGCAGCAACACCGCCAGCGTCCCGGCCATGTGGTCGTAGCAAGTGCGGGCGAATTGCAGGCGATCCGGAGTGTGCGCCTTGAACGTCGGCGCGGCGTTCTGGCCGATCACCATCAACGCTTCCAGCGCCTGCGCCACCCGCTGATCGGCGAGGCTGTAATAGCGATGGCGGCCCTGCACATGCAGGCGCACCAGGGCCAGGTCCTTGAGTTTCGCCAGGTGCACGCTGGCGGTCGAGGCGCTGACTTCGGCGATCGTCGCCAGCTCCGTGCTGGTGCGGGCGTGGCCGTCCATCAGCGAACAGAGGATTTTGGTTCGCGCCGGTTCGGCGATGGCGGCGGCCACCTGCGATACACCGATGTCTTGATGTTCTGCGTGCATAGTTCGCTCCCGGACGAATCGTCGTCGTTGCGCAGTGGAGATAGTAGCAACACTTTCCCTGCCGACAAGGATGCAAACCATGAACCCGATCAGCGCCACAACGCATGCCGATCCTTATCCCTACTACGCCGAACTGCGCGCAGCAGGTGGACTGACGTTTCATCCGGATCTGAAACTGTGGGTCGCCAGCAGCGCCCGTGCGGTGTGTGCGGTGTTGGCCCACGCTGATTGCCGGGTGCGTCCGGCGCAGGAGCCCGTGCCCAAAGCGATTGCCGGCAGGATGGCCGGCAAAGTCTTTGGCCAACTGATGCGGATGAATGAAGGTGAACGCCAGCGCTGTCCGCGTTCGGCGATCGAGCCTGAGCTGGCAGCGCTGGACCTTGAGACGATCAATGCTTTGGTCGCCGCACGGCTGATCACAGCGGACGCCGACGGTGTGTACAAGGCAATGTTTCGTGGCCCGGTGTGCGTGGTCGCGGCGCTTTTGGGATTCACGCCGGCGCAGGCGGGGGCAGTCAGCGAGCTGACGGCGGACTTCGTCGCTTGCCTGTCACCGTTGAGCGATGACCTGCAATTGGCCGCAGCGGATGCAGCGGCCGAACAACTGCGCGGCTACTTCATCGAATTACTCGCCGAACCCGCCAACGACTTCCTAAGCGCGATCCAGCAGCGCTTTGCCGGCGATGCAGACACCTTGATCGCCAACCTGATCGGCCTCTGTTCGCAGACGTTCGAAGCCTGCGCTGGGCTGATCGGCAACACGCTGTTGGCGTTACGTCGTCAGCCGGCGTTGCGCGGCGAATCCATCGAAGCACTGCTTGGCGAAGTCCAGCGCTTCGACCCGTCCGTGCAGAACACCCGACGCTTTGTCGCCGCGCCCTGCGAGATTGCTGGTGTGCGGGTCGAAGCAGGTGATGTGATTCTGGTTTTACTGGCCTCCGCCAATCGTGATCCGGCGCTTAACGCACAGCCTGAGCAGTTTCTGGTGCAGCGCGAGAACCGCCGCAGTTTCAGTTTCGGCAGTGGTCGGCACGAGTGTCCGGGGCAAGCGTTGGCGATGAGTATTGCCGGGGCGACGGTGCGGGAAGTACTCAAAAACGGCACCGATCTGAATCGCCTGAACTGGCACTACAAGCCTTCGCTCAATGGGCGCATTCCAATATTTAGCGATGTCGGCGCCTGAAACTCCGCATTCGCGAGCAGGCTCGCTCCCACATTAGCTATCGGTGATCACAATAGTGTGCACACCCGATAACCCTGTGGGAGCGAGCCTGCTCGCGAAGAGGCCAGCCCAGTCACTACAAATGCTGGCTCAAGCCGCCCACTGCAAAATCAACCAGCTGTTAGCGCCACTGATCACCACAAACAACCCCCACGCCAATACCCGGGTTGGCCAGCGATTCACAAACGGCCCCATCAGCTGTTTGTCGTTGGTCATGCGAATCAATGGATACAGGGCAAACGGCAGTTGCAGACTGAGCACCACCTGACTCAGCACCAGCAACTTGCCAATCGCGTTATCGCCCATCAGCCACACGCCGATAAACGCCGGAATCAACGCCAGTCCGCGAGTAATCAAGCGGCGCTGCCAGCACGGAATCCGCAGGTTCAGGTAACCCTCCATGATCACCTGGCCGGCGATGGTGCCAGTGAAGGTCGAACTCTGCCCCGACGCCAGTAACGCCACGCCGAACAACACGCTGGCCAGCGCACCGCCGACCAGCGGATCGAGCAAGTGGTAGGCGTCCTGAATGTCCACCACGTCGGTGTGCCCGGACTGGTGAAACGCCGCCGCCGCGAGAATCAGGATCGCCGCGTTGACCAGCAACGCCAGGGCCAGCGAACCGATGGTGTCGATGCGTGCCAGTTTCACCGCGTCCTGCTTGCTCGCCAGATCCTTGCCGATCATCCGCGTCTGCACGATCGAGGTATGCAGATAGAGGTTATGGGGCATCACCGTCGCGCCGAGAATACCGATGGCCAGGTACAACGGCGCCGCTTCACCAATTGCCGCCAGCGACGGTTTGAAACCTTGGGCGACGTCGGGCCAGTAGGGTTTGATCAGCAACAGTTCAACGAAGAAACACACGCCAATGGTCGCGACCAACAC
Source organism: Pseudomonas sp. P108 (assembly GCF_032613195.1). Taxonomy (NCBI): domain Bacteria; kingdom Pseudomonadati; phylum Pseudomonadota; class Gammaproteobacteria; order Pseudomonadales; family Pseudomonadaceae; genus Pseudomonas; species Pseudomonas sp. P108. The sequence continues at coordinate 4,142,650 of NZ_CP126691.1, forward strand.
CAGCATGATCGCCTCAAGCCTGCGGAAACCGCGATTTTGCAGGGCCAGCACCAGCAAGGTGTCGAACGCCGTCAGGGCAATGCCGAAGGTCAGCGAACAGCCGAGCAATAAATGAAACGCCAGCGCACAGCCGAGCACTTCGGCCAGATCGGTGGCGATGATCGAGATTTCCGCCAACACCCACTGCAGGCGCGCGGTCGGTGTGCTGTAGCGCTCACGGGACAGCTGCGCCAGATCGCGCCCGGTGGCAATGCCCAACCGCGAACACAGGCATTGCACGACCATGCCCGCCAGACTCGCCAGCAACACCACAAACAACAGGCTGTAACCAAAGCGTGAACCGGCCTCGATGGCGGTGGCCCAGTTGCCCGGGTCCATGTAACCGATCGACACCAGCAACCCGGGACCGGCGAAACGCAGCACGCGTTTGAAGAACGACGCATTGGGATCAACCGCAACACTGCCAGCCACTTCCGGCGGACAAAACGGCGCGGTGGCGATTTTGGGCAAACTGAATTTCACACACACATCCAGAAACAAGTCGGAAAGACGCAGCTTAGAGGTTTCAGCCTGAGCCTTGAAGCGCAAAAGAATCTATCGACTCACCCCCAACAACTGTTCGCGCAACTCCGGACTGCGCGTGCGCGGATCGAGCCAGATATCGAAAAACGCGCGGGCAAACAGCGGGTCATCGATCTCATGCTGCAACTGCTGACCGACAAAAAACCGCGCGCCCTGCCCCGGCAGATAGACGCCGGTAATGCGCGTGCCGGCTTGCACATCGACGAACGATTGCTGCATCTGGATCTGCCAACCGGCCAATTGCGCCGGGCTGACGCGGCCATCGGCCAGGCGTTTGATTTCGTCGACGCTGGCCTTGACCAGATCGTCGCGGGAAATGCTGCGGCGGTAGATCAACTCCAGCGCAAACGGCTGGCCCTCGGCCAAGGGCCGCGCGGCACTCCACAGGCGCGCGTTGTAGACATCGAAACCGAACACACTGTAATCGCCGGTACCGATGATCTGCGCGCCGGGCACGGCGTCCTGCCAATTGGCCCAGGTTGGCGTCAGCAATAGCGCCCACAAGCCGATGCCGCAACATCCCCGTAACACCTTGGGTGTTCTGTTCATCGCGGTATCGACTCCGGCAAGCCCTGATAGTCAAAGCATAGCCGGGTATCGCCGTCAGCACTTTGTATACAAAATCTGCGCACATAGGCAGCAATCGCCGATCGACAATGCTAACGTGGCGAACCTTCAACGGATGGAGACTCCTGCGTGCTGATCCTCAAACTGCTGCTCATTCCCGGTTTTCTGCTGCTGATTTCCCTGGCGGGCAAACGCTGGGGGCCAAGCGTGGCCGGGTGGCTGTCGGGATTGCCGGTGGTGGTCGGGCCGATTCTGTTTTTCCTCGCCATCGAGCAGGGTCCCTGGTTTGCCGCGCAATCAGCGGTGGCGGCGTTATCGGCGATGTTCGCGATGATTGCGTTCTGCATCACCTACGCGCAGGTCGCGCAACGAGCGGCTTGGCCGCTGGCGCTGACGGCGTCGCTGTCGGTGTGGGCCGTGATCGCTTGGGTGTTGTCACTGATTCCGGCGTCGCTGCCGTTTTCGATGGTGGCGGCGGCGATTGCGTTGCTGGCATCGCCTTATCTGTTTCCCACGGTGCAACCGGTGTTGAACGGCCCGGCGCCGAAGTCGGACAGACTGATCTGGCGGATGATCGCCGGCGCCGCGTTGACGCTGGTGGTGACGATGCTCGCCAGCACCGTCGGCGAGCGCTGGAGCGGTTTGCTCGCGGTGTTCCCGGTGCTCGGCAGCGTGATGGCGGTGTTCTCGCAACAGACGCGCGGCCCGGCATTTACCGCCGCATTGTTACGGGCGACGGCGACCGGCATGTATTCGTTTTCGACGTTTTGTCTGGTCTCGGCGCTGACCTTGCCAAGCATGGGCCTGAGCGGATTTGCCGTCGGTGTCGCGGTGTCGGTGGCCATGCTCGGCGTGACCAAACGCCTGTTGGCCCGTCCGTTGGCGAAAGCGCAGGCGCAGTAACCGCTCGGATGATTCGCGCTGGAACGCCCGCCCCCCTCCGTGGGATGATCGCCCGCCTCGCGCGACCATCCCACGGAGATTTACATGTCATTGTTGAGCAAAAAAGCCGTCGTCCTGCTGGTGGCGGCCCTCGCCGGTTTCGGCGCCCTCCACGCGCAAGCGGCCAAGAAAAATGCCGGCACCGAGAAAGTCTCGATGCTCGATGGCAAGTTCACGTTTGTGCTGCCAAAAGGTTTCGTCGCCGACCCGCTGCCGACCAGCCCGAGCGGGACCACGGGCACGATGTACACCAACGAGGCCACAAAAACCGTGGTCATTACCGCTGAAAACAAGATTCCCGAAGGCCAGCACGTCAAGGACAACGACGGGCAGTTCCTCGACGGCAGCGTGTCGAGCTTCATCGAAGACCAACGCAAGGCCCTGCCGGACTTCAACAAACTCAGCGAGAAGAGCCTGACCCAGAAAGGCACCGGCCTTGGCCTGCGTCAGGTCGACAGCACCGCCACCCAGGGCGGTGGCCAGACCCTCAACACCACGCTGATGGCCGGCTCCGGCACGAAGATGGCGCTGGTGCAGGTGATCTCCCGCGCCAGCGACAAGAAAGGTCACGACGCCCTGGTGAAAACCATCCTCAAGGATTGAGCTGCTGCAGCCATCCATTCAAGTCGCGCAGCTCGGCCGCACTGATACTGTGGCCGACGCCGGGATAGGCATGGAACTGCGGTTTATAACCGAGTTTCTGTAACTGAGCGTTGGCCTCGGTGCCGTTCTTATACGGCACCGGATCATCGGCGGTGCCGTGGCCGATAAAGATGTTCAGCGGCAACGGCTGCTGTTCGCTTTTGAGTTCAGCCTTCAACACTGGCAATAAACGCCCGCTCAATGCCGCAATCCCACCGACCGCCACTGGCGGCCGCAACCCCACTTCGTAGGTCATCATCGCGCCCTGGCTGAAGCCGATCAGGTACACCTTGTCCGGGGTGGTGTGATATTTCTGCGCTGCTTGCGCGATAAAGTCGCGCAGCTTCTGGCCACTGACCTTCAGATCATCGGTCTCGCCGTTGTAGGCGCCTTCACCCTTCTTGCGAAACCACTGGAAACGTCCTTCACCGAGTGACAACGGTGCCTGAACCGACAGGTAGTTGTATTGCGCCGGCAGCTGAAATTTCATGCCGATCAGATCGGCCTCGTTACTGCCGTAGCCGTGCAGGAAAATCACCAGCGGCCGCGCCTCGGCGTCGGCGTGCACCTGTTCGATGTACTTGAGCGGCAGATCGGATTGCAGCGTGGTTTGCGCCTGCACGGCGGTGGACGCCAGCAGGGTCAACAGAGCAAAGACCTTCAACATAGAGCCTTCCTTCACGGAGAGTCGGGTTCGGGGGGAGCCTAACATCCTGCGGCGTGGATCAACATGTTGGGTGCTGCTGATGGCCCCTTCGCGAGCAGGCTCGCTCCCACAGGGGAACGCATTTCAAAGGTGGGAGCGAGCCTGCTCGCGAAAGGGCCGGTGAATCCAGTGAAGATCTATTAATCGTTAGTCAATTTGCCCGTCCGAAACGCCACCCGCCCCGCCACTTTCGCCTGCCAGATCCCCGGCTCGGTATAACGCCCACGATCAAGCGCAAACAACACCCCACTGGTGCCCGCGCGCACGGTGGTCACGCGATCCTGCAACGGATCCACCACCTCAAACAACGCATCACCCTGCTCCACCCACTCGCCGGCATTGCGCAGGAAACTGACCACACCATGGTGCGGCGCGAACAGGTATTCGGTGCCCTCGAACGGCAGGCCTTCGCAGCACTCGCTCGGCGCCGCCGGCCATTCGCCACTGATGAAACTCTGCTCCGCGAGGAAACCGAGGATCGCCTCACAATTGGCCTGCGCCTGATCGACCCGGGTGTCGCCCATGCTGCCCAGTTCCAGCGTGGTCGCGAGGTTCGCCGCCGGAATTGCAGCATTGGGAAATGCCCGCGCCAGACGCAACCACGGCGTCGAGCAGGATTCATCGAACGAGCTGCCGCCGGAATCTTCACACAACAATGCCACGCCGGCCTTCAAACGTGCCGCCAATGATTGCCACTGTGGCCAGTGCTGCGGCAGCGCGTACAAATGAATTGCCGCGTCGAAATCACAATGCAGATCGAGGGTGATGTCGGCATCGCAGGCATGCCGCAACAGCAAACGATGCAACGCCTCCAGTTGCGAGGCCGGCGCCGGCAGCTCATCGAACACCTGGCCCATGGTTTGGCGGATCAGCGCAACGTTGGCCTCGGCATCCGCGCCCAGACGCTCACCGATCAACGCCCCAACCGGTGCGCTAAGTTCCACGAAGGCACGGTTGAAATTCTTGCCGCTGCCCAGTTCGAAGCGGCCCATGTGCGCACCTTGCACGTGTTGATCGAGGCCGATCGGGTTGGCCACTGGCACCAGCTCGATCACGCCCTGCAACCGGCCTTGCTGTTCCAGCTCATTGAGGCGTTGCTTGAGTTCCCACGCGGTGCGCATGCCCGGCAGTTCATCGGCGTGCAGGCTGGCCTGGATGTACACCTTGCGGGCGCCCGCGCCATAGCGAAACACGCTGAGCGAGCGCTCGCTGCCCAAGTGGCTCCAGGGCAGAACATGGTCGATGCGTTGCATGGGAAAATCTCCTCAATTTCCGGATCACACTGATCCCCTGTGGGAGCGAGCCTGCTCGCGAAGGCGGTGTGCCAGACAACAAAGATGTTGAATGTTAAACCGCTTTCGCGAGCAGGCTCGCTCCCACAAGGTTCTGTGGTTTTATCAGAGCGCAAAAAAAGTGGCCACCGCGCAAACGGGGCCACTTTTTTCTACGGCGTATTAATGGCCGTACACATCAAAGTCGAAGTACTTGTCCTGGACTTTCTTGTACTCGCCATTGGCGCGGATTTCGCTGATGGCTTTGTTGAATTGCTCGGCCAGCGCGGTATCGCCCTTGCGCACCGCGATGCCGGCGCCGCCGCCGAAGTACTTGGCGTCTTCGTAGGTCGGGCCAACGAATTCAAAACCTTTGCCGGCGTCGGTTTTCAGGAAACCATCGCTGAGGTTGACCGAGTCGGCCAGCATCGCGTCGATACGCCCGGAAACCATGTCAAGGTTGGCTTCCTGTTGCGAGCCGTAACGCACCAGGTCGATCCCGGCCGGAACCAGCACTTCGGTGGCGTAACGGTCGTGGGTGCTGGCACGCAGCACGCCGACTTTCTTGCCCTTGAGCTCGGTCAGCGGGTCTTTGACACCGGAGCCTTCCTTCATCACGAAGCGCGCCGGCGTGTGGTAGTACTTGATGGTGAAATCGACGTTTTTCTTGCGGTCATCAGTGATGGTCATCGACGACAGGATCGCGTCGATCTTCTTCACTTTCAGCGCCGGGATCAGGCCATCGAATTCCTGCTCGACCCAGGTGCATTTGACTTTCATCTGCGCGCACAGCGCATCGCCGATGTCGACGTCGAAACCGGTGAGTTTGCCGTCAGGGGTTTTCATCGAGAATGGCGGGTAACCGGCTTCGATACCGATGCGGATCGGCTTGGCGTCTTCGGCCACAGCGGTCAGGGACAACATCGACAGTGCCAGAGCACCGAACATCACTAGCTTCTTCATTTATAACTCCTGTGGGCGGAGGCTTTTATTGGCAGCTTTCGATTCAGCGTTCGGTCATGGCCAATTGGCCACAAACACCGAAGTGGCCGGCAGTCTATGGCGGCGCGCACAGGGTAAATTGTGTTTAAGCGACAAATACTTATGAAAGATCGGCGCACCGATTGACCGGGGTCAACGGGTGCGCCGTCGTGGTGCAAAGGCTGTAGGACAAGCGCATTTCCAGCGCAGAAAATCGCTGATTTCCCTGCGGCAGCTCCTACAAGGGGATCAGCATTCGCAGCCGATGGCGGTTTTGGCGGCTTGTTCAACGCTCAGTTGAAAACCTTCATCCAGCCATCCGGTCACGCCGCCGATCATCTCCTTGACCGGATAACCCAGTGCCGCCAGTTTCACCGCCGCCTTGTTCGCGCCGTTGCAGTGCGGGCCGGCGCAATAGACCACGAACAGCGTGGTTTTCGGGTAGCTGGCCAGTTCAACCGCCGTCAGCAACCGGTTCGGAATATTGACCGCGCCCGGCACATGCCCGCGCTCAAAGGCCAGCGGGCCGCGAACGTCGACCAGGACAAAATCGATCTCGCCAGCCTCCTGGCTACTGAAGACGTCGGAACAATCGGTCTCGAAAGTCAGACGATTACTGAAGTGCATCAGGGCGATCGCCGACGGTGCCGCAGGGATGTCGCGAACCAGACTGACCATGGGTGTTGCTCCTTTATCTGAACGGGTGTGAGCAGACTTTATCGAGCGGCCGCTTGCGGCTACAGTGGCGCACAAGACACTCACCGGGAATTTTCCGCCAAATGCCGACATCACCAGGTCTGGTCGCGATTCTGGCCTACGACGGCCTTTGCACATTCGAGTTCGGCATCGCCGTGGAGGTCTTTGGCCTGACCCGGCCGGAGTTCGATTTCCCGTGGTACTCCCACGCCATTGCGGCGGCCGATCAAGGTCCGATGCGCGCTTTGGGCGGCATTCAAGTGCTGGCCGATGGCGGTCTGGAATTGTTGGCCGAGGCGCGCACCATCATCATTCCCGGCTGGCGCGATCGCAACGCGGCGGTGCCGGATGAACTGCTCGATGCATTGCGTCAGGCCCATGCCCGGGGTGCGCGATTGCTGTCGATCTGCTCCGGTGTATTTGTGCTGGCGGCCACCGGCCTGCTCGACGGCCACTGCGCCACAACCCATTGGCGTTACACGGCGGAACTGGCGCAGCGCTTCCCGGCGATTGCCGTCGATGCCGATGTGCTTTATGTCGATTCCGGTCAGTTGATCACCTCGGCCGGCAGCGCTGCCGGGATCGATGCCTGCCTGCATCTGGTGGCGCGGGACTTCGGCACGCAAGTCGCCAACTCGGTGGCGCGGCGCCTGGTGATGTCGCCGCAGCGTACTGGCGGTCAGGCGCAGTTCATTCCGACCCCGGTCAGCCCGACGCCGCGCAACGATCTGTCGCGGGTGATGCAATGGGCGCGCGAGCGTTTGCATGAACCGCTGGAAGTGCGCGATCTGGCCAGTGAAGCGGCGATGAGTGAGCGCACGTTTCTGCGGCGTTTTATCGAGGCCAGTGGGCAGTCGCCGAAGGCGTGGTTGCAGCATGAACGGTTGGCGCGGGCGCGGGAGTTGCTGGAGAGTACGCCGCATAATACCGAGCAGATTGCCGAGCGTTGTGGCTATCGGTCGGTGGAGAGTTTTCGTGTGGCGTTTCGCGGGGTGGTGGGGGTGCCGCCGTCGGTATATCGGGAGCGGTTTGGGCGGGGCGTGAGGGTTGAATCCTGAGGTGATTTTGAAGGTGCCTTCGCGAGCAGGCTCGCTCCCACAGTTTGGAATGCATTCCCCCTGTGGGAGCGAGCCTGCTCGCGAAGGCGCCCAGTCAAACGCAGCATCATTTAGACATCAGCCACAAGGCTACAGCGCCTTGCGCCTTTGCCTACAACTACGCCAGAATCCGCCGGCTTGTGCGGCTTGGGGGCTGCCGGTAACTTGGTTCGCGTCACTGAATGTTCAGTGATCGGGTTTAGTCGCTCGGTGTTTTCTCAAGTTCGCAAACTGTTATTCAGTCTGGCATTCCATGCCTGCACTCAATGGCGGCTGTGCGCAGGGCGCTTTCGAGCGCGCCGGTAATGCTTGGGATGCCGGTCGACTAACCTGCGTATAGCTGCCACCTAATGTTTAGTCGCAGAACGGTGTCAGCCTCATTGAGGTTCCCCAGCATATGTTCAAAATTACGCCAAATCCGCCCGAAACAGACGCGGAAGTTGATCAAAATCCAACGTCCCCCTATTCCGAACCGGGCTCCAGAAAACTCCACGAAGCCGCCGAACGCGCCCTCGATCACTATCTGAAACCCACGCCGCCGTCACCACCGCGCAGACCCAGCACCATGTTCCTCGTCGACCCCAACACCGGCGCCGAAGACCTCATGGCCCACGCCTGCGAATCCATGGCCTCGGCCAGCGTCATGCTCAGCGACTTCGCCGCCCTGCTCGACTCGCCCTACCGCAACACCGTGCTAGGCATCCAGCAAGTGGTCATGCTCGGCGAACTCGCGGTCAACCGCGCCCTCGACAAAATCGAACCTGCACTGAGGCAATAACCATGACCCACAAAACAGATGCACAAGTCGTCGCGGCACTGGTGGCCATGGGTTTCAACGAGCGGGACGGACGCTGGGCACAGAACACCTGCCTGGTGCTGTTCGAAAGCGAACGCGAATCCATCGTCGCCTCCGCCGTCACCGTCCTTCCCCAACTCGATGAACTGGAAATCGACGCCGTGCTACCCGCACTGCGCCGCGTGACCCGCCGGTTCCCCTCACTGCAAAGAACCGTGGCCGACACCCTGGCCGAAATGGCACACGCAGCCTGATTGACCGCGTGATCGCTCTTCGCGAGCAGGCTCGCTCCCACACTAGATCTGCGGTGTACTCAAATCCCATGAGCATCCGCGATCAACTGTAGGAGTGAGCCTGCTCGCGATGGCTTTCTTTCTGCTAACAGATATCTGAAAACCAGACCATAGGAAGGCCCGAGCGAGTTGGCGTACCTGCCGATGTATCAATCCTGACTTTTTACACTTGTAACAACTGTCGCAATTTCAGACCCGTCCTACATCTATAAAACGCCCTTTCATTTAGCGTCCGCGTCGTTTTCTGACGATAGAACAAGGACGCTCATGGTGCGTAAGACAGACAGACCTCGAGTTCAAAATCCACCGGCCGGTGACGGACACTACATCACTAGCCGCTACATGACCGACAGCGAGTTGGCAGAGCGGGAAGCTAGACAAACAGCCTATGACGACATGCTTGCCAGACAGCAAGCCTACGAAAATAGCCTAATCAAACAGCCACAACAGCCAATGCCGGATGCAAAAGGTTGCGTGTTCGCTAAAAGCTGCCAACTTCCGGATGGTGTAATCAACCATGTCAGTAGTACCGGATTTATTCCGGTCGAGAAGTTGGCTGATTTTGGAGAGTTGTCTTTGCTGGGCGGCCGCGAACGAGACACTGCTGGGAACATCCCTCTGAAAAAAGTAGGAGGCCGTAATTTTCCCGCTGAGGCAGGAACGCTTCTGTTAGCTACGACTGCCACTGCAAGCCCAGGCGCAAGTGCGGTGAGTGGTGCAAGTGCAGTGACGGGAGGTGTTGTCGCTGGTGCATTGCTCGGCATGGTTGCTCTGCTTTGGCCTTCGAGTTTGGGCGACAGCTCGCTATACACAGAAGAACAACTTAAGTCGCTTGAGAAAGGTCGCACTCGTGTCCGATTGCGTTTAGAACAACAGGCCGACGGCACCTTGAAAGGATATGGGTACAACACCCAGACGCGCAGCGATTGGGAGATGATTCCTGTCGTACGGTTCGTGAAGCAAGGCACCCATCAAGTCGCAGATTTCGGTAATGGCGCAAAATTGATCTGGACACCCGCCGTAGACCCCACCAAGACAACGGTAATTCCACCGTTGGAAAGCACACCACGAATACCCCAAATTTGGATTTACCCGCCGACTGAGCAAGCAGACAAGATCATCGTTAATCCGGTTTACCCGCCTGAGTACCGCGATTTCATCTTGGTTTTTCCTGCAAACTCAGGAATTAGACCCCTTTATATAGTTTTGGCGCTTGAGTTCGATGCAGCCAGTTATCACGGCAAAACGGATACATCCATCAAAAGTAAAGGACCGACCAATGGTCAAGAAGCGTTAGAAAACTCAGTTCAGGTCAAACCTACATCACCACGCAGAATCGGAATTGATCCAGAAACCAACGAGCTAGTCGTTTTTGATCGAACAGGTGGAGAGGTCTATCACGGCCACGTAAGGCCATGGGATAAACTTCACCAAGATATGAAAAATGCGCTGATCAAGGCTAAAAAAGTAGACAACAAAGGCAGAATCCTGGGAGATACAAAGTGAGCCTCATCTATCAAGATCCATCCATAAGCCATGACGAGGCCATAAGACTCCTTGGCAGCGACACGGATGCAAACGTAATCGCCGCACTCGTATCCATTGGCCTGAATGAAACCGATAGAAACTGGGCTCAGGACATCTGCCTGAAACACCTCACCAGCAAAACCGAAGCAATTGTGGCCGCTGCGGCTACTGCACTCGGGCACATCGCTCGCCGACATGGCGAAGTGGATACAGAAACTGTTTTTTCGGCACTTGAGTCAGCTAGGCAAACGCACCCTTCCCTGCAAGGAATCATCGAAGACACGCTTGACGATATAGACGTATTCACCTGATCCAACCTGACGGCATTTGGATGAAGTAACGGACTTCATCCAAATCGTCGCCCCCCCACCTCAATCCTCCCGCGTCAGCACTTCCATCAACTCAATCTCAAACACCAGATTCGAATTCGGCGGAATCTTGCCCATCGTCCGTTCGCCGTATCCCAAATGCGCCGGCACCAGCAATTTGCGCTTGCCCCCCACCTGCATCCCCATCAAGCCCTGATCCCAACCCTTGATCACCCGCCCGGTGCCAATCACGCACTGGAAAGGTTTGCCTCGGCTGTAGGAAGAATCGAACTCGCTGCCGTCTTCCAGCCAGCCGGTGTATTGGGTGGTGATCAGTGCGCCTTTGACGGCGGCTTTGCCTTCGCCGACCTGAAGATCGATTACCTGCAGTTCATCATTCATAACATTCACTCTATTGTTCAGCCGGCCGCCGTTTTCCCAGAAATGCCGGTGATTGGCAACCTGCCAGCGCAGATCAACGTGGTATCGGAACTGAGTATTGAAGCATTAACATAGCCAACCGCCACTACCCCACGGATCGACCCGCCATGCTGGCAGCGCCCGAATGACTCTGTTCTGGATCAGCCTTGCCGTCGGCGCGATCATGCTCGCCATCATCGCTCTGCTGCTGTGGCGCGAACGCGGTTTGCGCAGGCAGCTCGCGCAGTACCGTGATCTGCTGACACGGGCCGCCGAGGGCCGAAACCTTCAGCCGGACGGCGATGTCGAGCGCTTCAAGCGCAGCCAGTACTTTGCGCGCATCGGTACGTGGGACTGGGAAGTCGACACGGACCGGCTGTACTGGTCGGATGCGATTTACGGCATGTTCGGCTTCAAGATCGGCGAGATTACGCCGTCCTATGCGCTGTTCTGCTCCTGCGTCCATCCGGACGACCGCACCAAGGTGCGCGAAGGCGAACTGCGCTGCCTGGAGACTGGCGAAAACCACGACGAGGAATACCGCGTGGTCTGGCCCGACGGCACCATTCGTTGGTTACGGGAAACCGGCAACGTGGTGCGCAACGACCACGACGCGGTGGTGAAAATGATGGGTGTGGTGCGCGACATCACCGAAGAAAAAGCCTCGGCCAGCTACCTGCAACACCTCGCCCACTTCGATCCGCTGACCGGCCTGCCCAATCGCCTGGTACTGGAGCAACGCTTGTCCGAAGCGCTGGATCACGCGCGGCAGACCGAGACCCGCGTCGCACTGGTATTCATCGATCTCAACGGTTTCAAAACCATCAACGACCGCTACGGCCATGCCGCCGGCGACCGCGTGCTGATCACCATGGCAACACGGTTGAAACGCATCCTGCGCGCTACCGATACCGTCGCGCGCATTGGCGGCGATGAGTTTGTGGTGATCCTGCAAGGCCTGGCACCGAGCCTGAGTTTGCAGGACGAAGCCCGCAGCATCTGCCAGAAAATCTTCATCGAACTGTCGCCTCCGATCAGCATCGGCAACGACCAGCGCCACATCGGCACCAGCCTTGGGGTCGCGGTGTTTCCGGATCATGCGACAGCCATGGACCGCCTGCTGCACATTGCCGATCTGGCGATGTATGAGGCCAAGCGCAGTGGCAATAATCAGTATCGACTGGGGGGTGGGCAGGTGATGAATCAGGTTCGGGTCGAGTAGCTCGATCAGTCCGCAGGCAGGCCAAACGGAACCCCATTGAAGGTATGCGTGCAGCAACGGCAATGAGGTTTCATATCCTCGGCAGTCAACTGCGGGTTGACGATTTGCAGCTGCTTTTGCCCATCGACGAACAGGCCGTTGAAGTAGGCCGACTCGCCCAGTCGCACAATGTCCTCGCGATCCTCTTCATGGATGGCAACCATCCAGAACACAGGCTCTGGCCGATCAAGGCGAGATACCGCTTCGCTGAAAATCTCATCCCAATGACCGCCGACGCGAGATAACAGGAAACGAAACAACGGCGTGTAGTCGTAGCCGTGGTGTTTGATGCCATGCATAGAGCCGCGCGTGGCCTCGCTGCGGCTTTGTGCTTTGGTGTTTCGTTGGTCGCGGTAGTGCCCGCCTGGGTTGTTGCGCCAGACATTGTGGGCGGTGGTGTTTTCTTTGCGATACAGCGGTTTCTTTTCCAACGTGTTGCTCCTGAGTTCATGGGGTCTCCACGCACTCTACTATTTACCAGATCAATGCTCGATTACGATGTTTCTTCCATGACCTACTGCTACTCTCTGGCAATCTTTTTTAAAGCCAGTCGCTCAGGATTACAAAAACTGCCGTGAGCACCTATAAAATCTTCTGAAATGATACCCGTGACAAGGACTCACACAATGCTCTTTGATCAAGTTGACACCGCCCTCCTGCATTTCCTTCAAAACCCTATCAGAAACATTGATTACCTGGATAAAAAATGCGCCGACCCAAGTTGGTATGTTCGTACAGCGCATCGCATCCCTTTGATTCGCAAGCTACTGACAAACGAACAACTTAAATCACTGATCGGGCATCAACTCTTAAAAAACCTGCGCCAAATAAAAAGGTCAGCAAAAGAAACCTTGAAGCCTCACCCGGAACTGACAGGCAAAAACAACATCGACCTTTTCATGTCGACACTCAACCAATACTTCAATATAGAAATATGCTCCACCCTTCTCAAGACTGCCCCTCCAGAATTCTACACCTCTATAGATCTTTATCGGAAACAGGCTCTGTTCGGAAAGCTTGAATACAATTGTAACCGCGCATCCGAAAACCTTGAACTTGATGAATCCTACATTTATTCAATTCTAAAAAACCCAGAACTCTGGAAAACCTACTATTTAAGTGAAACCTATTTCCTGCTGACTCTCGACTTGATGCAAGCCTCCTATAGCGGTGACGAAATCCTGATTAAACCCACACCAAAACTGCAATCCAGCTTGCGCCAACGGTGGCTTGCGGAAACTTCAGAATTCCACTCAATCATCAGCGATCTGGTACTCCTGAATCATTATCGAGAAATTATTGATCAAGGCAAATTCCTGTCCTTTAGTGACAGGGACGCCTTGACAGACTACTTCCTGGATAAATGCCTTTCCATCCATGTAGGTTTTCTCTCGCCTGCGCTAAAGAACAATAGCCGTTATCATTACCTGCGAGACATAGTTTTTGTTGCAGCCTTCCTTGAGATTCGAGCGCTACAAGGTCACTCAAGGACTCATTACGCAGCCTTCTCAGGCTACATCAACCCCGCTTCACTCAGTTACATGAACAGCGCTTTGTCCAGCGAAGATTTACCGAAAGCGGACTCGGCACAAAGCTTTATCGCCGTACAAGGCAGTGAATACATTCACGGCCCGTTAAAACTAAAATACGGACTAAAAAAACTGGTAGGTTTACTACTGGGAAATATAAAAGACCCGAAAAACCCTCATGACGTAAAGAGTCTATTTGGCAACAACTTCGAACAGGAACACATGATTGATTACATACAAAGCATCAATGGCAACAGATACATTGTGCACCCAGGCTTCAAAGCCGGCACAAACGCAAAAATAAAGAAATATGACATCGACCTTGTCATCGAGGACTCCCACCACAATACATTTTATTTTATCCAGGCAAAATATCGCCTAAGTGATCAACCGACCTTCTTGAGCGAACAATATGAAGTCATGCAAAAAGACGACTTCCACAAAGGTTATGCACTGCAACTACTCTCACTCAAAAATAATCTCGCAGACAAAAGCATACGAGACAAATTAAATGGCCTGAGACTGTCGGCCGCCACCGAAAAAAACAGTCACTTCATTCTTCTGCACAACATGCCATTCCTAAATTTCCATCAAATCCACGGCATATATTTTTACGAGTGGAATCTCTTCAGGAATTTACTGAAAAACGGAAAGATCCACGTCAATCAAAATCTACAGATAAAAGAAGAATACACGTTAACCGACGAACAGCTCTGCGAACCTGATCGAATCGTAGATGCGTATTTTGGTGAAAGTGCCAGCGGACGGCAAAATACAATCAATTACTTACTTTATCTGAAAACCCAAGTCACCTATCGCCTTGGTCATCTAAAAATCCGCAGCGATATCATATGAGCAATTGAGTGAATGGCCGAAGACCAACCCCTGAACTGGCTGGTCATCAGCTCGAGTGAAGTGCTGGACGATGGTTCGACCTAGCGCTCGACCGGTTTCATCTCGACAATCGTCCCGTTTGTGATCATCACCATGACGTACTGGTCATTGATCTGCACCCACTGCGCTTGCGGCTCGGGTTGTTTCAGACCTTTCTGTTTCCAATTGGTGATGGCTTTTTCGCTGCGCTGATAAATATCCGGGGCGCGGTCGTTGACCTTCAGTTCGCGGTCGCTGACCGGGGATTGCACGGCCTGTTCATTTGAGGTTTGCGCCGCTTGAACAAGTGGGCTGATCCCGGCAATGCCGGCGACGAGGGCCAGGCTGGCGATTAGGGTTTTGCTGTTCATCGGTGAACCTCCTGTGGTGTGTGCTACCTGAACTCGGACTACCGGGTTCGGGAATCATTCCTTGTTTTTTTGCATTTGCGCTAACATGCCGCGCCCCATTCCACCGTGTGAACAAGGACATCACCGTGAACAGCACCCTCGTCATCCTTTTGGTCGTTGGCGGCCTCCTCGCCCTCTATGCCATCTTCCTTTTCAACAGCCTCGTCGCTCGACGCAATCAAATCAAAAACGCCTTCGCGCAACTCGAAGTGCAACTCAAGCGCCGCTATGACCTGATACCCAATCTGGTGGCCACCGCCAAGGGTTATATGGCCCACGAGCGCGAAACGCTGGAGGCGGTGATTGCCGCGCGCAACAACGCCGTCGCCGGTCTTCAGGCCGCTCAGGCGCAGCCGGACAATGCCCAGAGCATCGCGCAACTGGGCCAGGCCGACAGTGCGCTGAGCAATGCCATGGGCCGGCTGAATGTAACGGTCGAAGCGTACCCGGAACTCAAAGCGTCGCAAAACATGCAGCAACTGAGTGAAGAGCTGAGCAGCACCGAAAACAAAGTCAGTTTTGCCCGCCAGGCTTACAACGATGCAGTGATGACCTACAACACGCTTAAGCAAAGTTTCCCGGCAGCCCTGCTCGCCCCGCTATTCGGCCATGGTGCCGATGCCTCGGAGTTGACGTTCGCTGATAGCGCGGCCATTCAGGAAGCGCCAAAGGTTTCGTTCTGACCCTCAGCCAACGGATGGCAACATGAATTTCTTTGAACAACAGCGCCGGGCCAAGCGCCGCACCGTGTACCTTATTTTCTTGATGTTCATGGCGGTGCTCAGTCTGATCGCCGTGTCGTGTGTGCTGATGACCATTCCTGTCGAGGATGGCAGCGGTAAAGTCCTGATGGATCTGGAACTCGACCGGCAACTGGTCATGACCGTGTCAGCCGTGGTCGTCGGCATCGTGCTGCTGGGCAGTCTGTCCAAACTCTTGGAGTTGTCAGAAGGCGGCAAAGTGGTTGCGCGGCGCCTCGAAGGACGCGTGATCAACCACAGCGCGCAAACGCTGGAAGAGCAGCGATTGATGAACGTGGTGGAAGAAATGGCCATCGCCTCCGGCACCGCCGTGCCCTCGGTGTACTTGCTGCCCGATCTGGGCATCAACGCCTTCGCGGCGGGACTCACGCCACAGGACGCCGTCATCGGCGTCACTCAGGGCGCAATTAATGTGCTGACCCGTGAAGAGCTGCAAGGGGTGATCGCCCATGAGTTCAGTCATATCTATAACGGTGACATGCGCCTCAACACGCGCCTGATTGCCATCGTCCACGGGATCATGGTTCTCGGGTTGACCGGCAGCTATATCCTGGAAGGCACCGAGCAGGTCGGCAAAACCCCGCTGCAGCGCAGCAAGTTCGTCGCGATACCGATGTTGATTGGTTTTGTACTGTTGTTTGTGGGTATCGCGGGGACGATTTTTGGCAATATGATCAAATCTGCAATCAGTCGACAGCGTGAATTCCTCGCCGATGCAACGGCGGTGCAATACACACGCAACCCGCAAAGCATCGCCGGTGCGTTGAAGAAAATTGGCGGTTATGAACTGGGCGCAAGCATCCGTTCCGCACGCGCGGAAGAATACAGCCATTTGTATTTCGGACCGGGTTACTCGAGCACCGACTCGACGGCTTCCCATCCGGATTTGAATGAGCGGATTCGTCGGGTCGATGCGCAATGGGATGGCAGCTTCATCAAAGTGGCGGCGCCGCCCACAGATGCACAACCTTCGGTCGCTCTGCCTGTGCCCGATGCATTCGGCGGCATCCCCGCTGCGGCCAAGTCGGTGCTCTACGACATGAATGCAGTCCAGGCCTCCGTGGCGGCCATTGGCGCCCCGCAGCCAGAACATCTGCTGGAAGCTCGCCGCGTGCTGGAAGACATTCCGCACACGCTCAAAAGCGCAGCACGCAATATTGAAGGCGCCCAGGCCATTGTGTATGGGCTGCTGCTGTCGCGTTCAACCTCCCTGCTGGGCATGCAAGTCGAGTTACTGAAGTCGGAAATCGACGCCACGGTATTCGACTATTTGAGTCAGCTTCGTGAACCGCTGTCGTCGCTGAGTCCCGGCCTGCGCCTGCCGTTGCTGGATCTGGCCATCCCGAGTCTGCGAGAGCTTGGCAAAAAGCCTTTTGCCAAGGTCAAGCACAACCTGAATTTGCTGATCGAAGCGGACAACGAAACAGAGTTGCTGGAGTGGACGCTGTTGCGCATCGTCGAGCGCAATGTTGAAGGCGCGGCACCGGTGCAGTTCAAATTCGGGCTGTTCCAGTGCGCCGAAGAACTCATGGCACTGTTATCCGCAATGGCCCGAGCCGGACAGGACAATCTATCGGCAGCGTCGCAGGCCATTCAGTTTGCCTGGCAAGGTCTTGCGTTCGAACAGCCCGAGGAAATGCGCGCCGAACTTGAAGATCTGGTGGGGCTGGAAGCGGCGATCAAGCGCCTGCGCCATCTCATGCCAGAGGAACGTCCCGCACTGCTCGATGCCATGACCCGCTGCGTGATGCACGATGGCGTGATCACCGTGGCTGAAGCCGAACTGTTTCGCGCCGTCGCGGACTTGCTCGACTGCCCGCTGCCACCATTGCTTGCCGCACACGCCGAAATGGCTGACAGCACCCGTGACACTGCTCACCATGCAGTTGCAACGTCCTGAGTTTGCAGGTGCGACAAAACCTGTGGGAGCGAGCCTGCTCGCGAAGGGGCCGGCACATTCAACATCTTCATTGTTTGGGCCACCGCTTTCGCGAGCAGGCTCGCTCCCACAATGGTCCGCGGTATCGACATAGACGAATTGATCCACTTTGCACATCAATCCATGCCAACAATGCAATTAACATCCTGTTACACCTGAGCCACCATCCGCCTCAATAAAAACCGTGCGCCGCCCTCCCGTCGCGCACGTCATAAAAGCGGTGGAGTACTTTTCTATGACAGCCTCAATCCCACACAACGGCTCGCGGGCCGGCGCCATTTTCCGGGTGACCTCGGGCAACTTCCTCGAACAGTTCGACTTCTTTCTGTTCGGCTTCTACGCCACGCAGATCGCGGCGGTGTTCTTTCCGGCGAGCAGTGAGTTCGCTTCCCTGATGATGACCTTTGCGGTGTTCGGCGCAGGCTTTTTGATGCGTCCGCTGGGCGCCATTGTGCTCGGTGCGTATATCGATGATGTCGGTCGGCGCAAAGGTTTGATCGTTACCCTGTCGATCATGGCCAGCGGCACGATCTTGATTGTGCTGGTGCCCGGATACGAAAGCATCGGCCTGTTTGCGCCAGCGCTGGTGTTGATCGGGCGCTTGCTACAAGGCTTCTCGGCCGGGGCGGAATTGGGCGGTGTGTCGGTGTATCTCGCCGAGATCGCCACCCCGGGTCGCAAAGGTTTCTTCACCGCTTGGCAGTCGGCCAGTCAGCAAGTGGCGATCATTGTCGCCGCCGCGTTGGGCTACGCCTTGAACGCGTGGATGGCGCCGGAGGTGGTGGCCGATTGGGGCTGGCGGATTCCGTTTTTCGTTGGCTGCATGATCGTGCCGTTCATCTTTTTCCTGCGCCGTAACCTGGCGGAAACCGAAGAGTTCGCCGCGCGCAAACACCGCCCGAGCATGGGCGAAGTATTCCGCACCCTCGGCCAGAACTGGGGCGTGGTACTCGGCGGCATGCTGATGGTCGCGCTGACCACCACCGCGTTTTACCTGATCACCGTGTACGCGCCGACCTTCGGTAAAACCGTGCTGCATCTGAGTACTTCGGACGCGCTGTTGGTGACGTTGCTGGTCGGTGTGTCGAACTTCTTCTGGCTGCCGATTGGCGGCCTGTTGTCCGACCGTATCGGCCGGCGCCCGGTGCTGATCGCGATGTCGCTGCTGGCCCTGGCCACCACCTATCCGGCGCTGTCGTATCTGGTGCAGGCGCCGAGCTTCAGCCACATGCTGCTGTCGCTGTTGTGGCTGTCGTTTATCTACGGCTTGTACAACGGCGCAATGATTCCGGCGCTCACCGAGATCATGCCGGTTGAGGTTCGCGTTGCCGGTTTCTCCCTCGCCTACAGCCTGGCCACCGCCATTTTCGGTGGTTTCACCCCGGCGATGTCGACCTTCCTGATTCAGTACACCGGCGACAAAGCCGCGCCGGGTTACTGGATGAGCATCGGTGCGCTGTGTGCCTTGTGCGCCACTCTTTATCTGTACCGCCGTGCCGGTGGTCGTCTGCAACCTGTCGCGGCCTGAGGAAAACTCGCCATGAAAAAACTGTTTACTGTCACCGCCCTGCTCGCCGGTCTCGCGTTCAACCTCGCGGCGCAGGCCGAGGAATTGAACGTGATGACCTCCGGCGGTTTCACCGCTGCCTACAAGATTCTCGGGCCGAAATTCGCCGCCGCCAGCGGCAACACATTGACCACCAGCCTCGGCCCGTCGATGGGCAAAGCCCCCGAAGCGATCCCCAATCGCCTCGCGCGCGGCGAGCACGCCGACGTGGTGATCATGGTCGGCTACGCCCTCGATGACTTGATCAAACAAGGCAAGGTCGATCCGGCCTCGCGCGTTGAGCTGGCAGATTCGCGAATTGGCCTGGTGGTGCGTGAAGGCGCGTCGAAACCGGACATCAGCAGCGTCGACGCCTTGAAGAAAACCTTGCTCGACGCACAGTCGGTGGCCTACTCCGACAGCGCCAGCGGCGTCTACATCGAGCAGCAGTTGTTCAAGAAACTGGGCATCGAAGATCAGCTGAAACCGAAGGCAAAAATGATCCCGAAAATCCCGGTCGGCTCGGTGGTTGCCACTGGCGACTATCAATTGGGTTTCCAGCAGGTCAGCGAATTGCTACCGGTGCCGGGCGTGAGCTTCGTCGCGAAGATTCCGGAATCAGTGCAGTCGGTGACGCGTTTTGCCGCCGGGATTCCAGTCGGCGCACAGCATCCTGAAGAAGCCAAAGCCCTGCTCGCCTACCTCGCCGCGCCGGCCGCACAAGCTGACGTGCAAGCCACCGGACTGGATTCGGTCAAGCGCTGATTGTTGGCGGCTGGACTTTCATTTCTATCACCAGCCGCTCCAGTTCCAGTGCCGCCGGGGTCAGCGTACGACCCCGGCGCTTGATGATGCCGACACTGCGCATCACTTGCGGATCGGTCAGCGGCACCCGCGTCAAGATCGGATGATCCGGCCCGGGCATCGCCATCAGCGGCACCGCCGCCACGCCCAACCCCGCCTCCACCAGACCGATCATCGTCGTCACATGCCGGGTTTCGCAGATGCTCGAACGCTGCGGCACCACCGTGCTCAACGCCTGATCGAGCAGAAAACGGTTGCCGGAGGTCTTGTCCAGCGAGATGTAATCCTGCTGATAGAACTCGTCCCAGCTCACACTGCTGCGTTCGGCCAACGGATGATCGCGGCGACAGGCGACGACGTAGCACTCCTGCACAAGCGGTTCGAACTCGACTTTGGCATCCTGCGTGCCGAGAAAACTCAAACCGAAATCCGCCTCGCCATTGACCACCGCACTCAACACATCGTGCGCGCTGGAGTCGAGCACTTTGACTTTGATGCGCGGGAATTGCTGGTGATAGCGCGCGATCACACGGGGCATGAAGTAGTACGCCGCCGAAGGCACGCAAGCGACGGTGACATGGCCCAAACGGGTCGAAGCGACTTCGCTGATGCCCAGCAACGCGACATCCAGATCATCGAGCAAACGCTCAACGCTGGGCATGAAACCGCGCCCGGCCTGGGTCAGGCTGACCTTGCGCGTGGTGCGTTCGAAGAGTTTGACACCGAGGGCGTCTTCGAGCTTTTCGATGCGCCGGCTCAAGGCCGGTTGCGACAGGCGCACGGTGTCGGCGGCCTTGCGGAAACTGCCCTGCTCGACCACGGCACGGAAGGCTTGCAGGTCGTTGAGGTCGAAGTTGATGGCCATGGCGGGACTCGGGGATTGATACGCAGAGGTTATAAATGTAACTAATTGATGCAAATTATTACAGGTTAAAACCAAGATCCCTGTGGGAGCGAGCCTGCTCGCGAATGCGTTCTGTCAGTGACAACTATGCTGGCTGACACTCCGCATTCGCGAGCAGGCTCGCTCCCACAGGGGATCTTCGGTGGATGAAAAGTCGCTGTAGCCCTTATCCTTGTCACCCCCCGCCGTACCGTTGTCAGGAGTAACCCCCCATGCCCCATGAAGGCAATCTGTTGCAAGCCGCCGTCGTCTTTCTGTTCGCGGCCGTGCTCACCGTGCCTTTGGCCAAACGTCTGCAACTGGGCGCCGTGCTCGGTTATCTGTTTGCCGGGGTAATCATCGGCCCTTCAGTGTTGGGCCTGATCGGCAACCCGCAAAGCGTCGCGCACATTTCCGAACTGGGTGTGGTGTTGCTGCTGTTCATCATTGGTCTTGAGCTGTCGCCACGACGTTTGTGGGTGATGCGCAAATCGGTGTTCGGCGTCGGTCTGGCGCAGGTGCTGCTGACGGCTTCGGTGATTGGCGTGTTGGCCTTGTCGGTGTTTGGCCAACCGCTGAACAGCGCGATTGTGCTTGGCCTTGGCCTGGCGCTGTCCTCGACGGCATTCGGGTTGCAAAGTCTGGCCGAGCGCAAGGAACTGACCAGCCCCCACGGGCGGTTGGCGTTTGCGATTCTGCTGTTTCAGGACATCGCCGCGATCCCGTTGATTGCGCTGGTGCCGATGCTGGCCGGTGGTGCACACGACACCAGCAATGCCGAAAGTCTGAATCACGCGCTGCAAGTGCTCGGCGGTATCGCCGTGGTCGTGGTCGGTGGGCGTTATCTGTTGCGGCCAGTGTTCCGCGTGGTGGCGAAAACCGGTTTGCCGGAAGTGTCGACGGCCACGGCGTTGCTGGTGGTGATCGGCACGGCGTGGTTGATGGATCTGGTCGGTGTGTCGATGGCGCTGGGGGCGTTTCTTGCCGGTTTGCTGTTGGCGGATTCGGAGTATCGCCATGAGCTGGAAGCGCAGATCGAGCCGTTCAAAGGTTTGCTGCTCGGGCTGTTTTTCATCAGCGTCGGCATGGGCGCCAACCTTAGTTTGCTGCTCAGCGCGCCGATCACCGTGTTGGGGCTGACGCTGCTGTTGATCGGTCTGAAATTGCCGCTGCTGTTTGTCGTCGGGCGTCTGGCCGGTGGCTTGAACAAGGTCAGTGCAATACGCCTCGGTATCGTCTTGGCGGCGGGTGGTGAATTTGCCTTTGTGGTGTTCAAGATCGGTCGTGATCAGGGTCTGTTCGAACCGCGCCTGTATGACTTGCTGGTGCTGACCATCACCCTGTCGATGGCGGTGACGCCGTTGTTGCTGCTGATCTGCGCGCGGCTGGTCAGCCCGAAAGTGCAGCCGGTGGAAGTGCCGGAAAAATACCGTGAGATCGACACTGACACCCCGCGTGTGGTGATCGCCGGCATGGGCCGGATGGGCCAGATCGTCGCGCGGATTCTGCGGGCGCAGAACATCAAATTCGTCGCACTGGACACTTCGGTGGAAACCATCGAACTGTCGCGCAGTTTCGGCGGTGTGCCGGTGTTCTACGGCGACCCGATGCGCCCGGAAATTCTCAATGCGGCCAAGGTTGGCGAGGCAGAATATTTCGTGATTGCCACGGATGATCCAGACACCAACATCAAGACCGCCGAGGTGGTGCGCAAGCTGTATCCGCACATGAAGATCATCGCCCGGGCACGTAACCGGCAGCATGTGCACCGTTTGGTGGATGTTGGCGCGGAGGCGATTCGTGAAACCTATTACTCGAGTCTGGAAATGAGTCGACGCACCTTGGTCGGCCTCGGTTTGACCCAGGCCCAGGCCGATGCGCGGATCAAGCGCTTCAAGCACCACGACGAACAGGTGCTGGAGGCACAGCACGCGATCTACGACGACGCGGCCAAAGTCCTGCAAACCGCCCAGGAAGCCCGGGCGGAACTGGCGCGGTTGTTCGAATCCGACCAACTCGAAGAAGAATCCCGCAAATCCTGAGCCACACCCAGAACCCCATGTGGGAGCGAGCCTGCTCGCGAAAGCGGTGTGTCAGTCAACTTATTCGTTACTGACAGATTGCCTTCGCGAGCAGGCTCGCTCCCACAGGGGATTTGAGTCAAGCAGGCTCTAGCGTGCGCTCCTGCTTGACCGGGGCTGCTGCAAAGCGATCCGCCAGAAACGGCGTGATGTCCAGCGGCAGCGGTTCATCGTTGACCAGCTTATCCAGCAACACGCCAGTAATCGCCGAGGTCAGAATCCCGGTGCGGAAATGCCCGCAGGCATTCAAATACCCCTCCACCCCACGCATCGGCCCGAGAATCGGCAACTCATCCGGCGAGCCCGGACGCAAGCCCGCCCACGTGCGTTTCAGATTGACGTCCTTGAGTTCCGGCAGGCAGCGCACCGCGCCCTGCACCAGCCCGGCGATTTCCGGGTAGGTGGTGGTGACGTCGAAGCCTTTGTCTTCGGTGGTGCTGCCGATCAGGATCTCGCCATTGTCCTTTTGCGCCACGTAGCAGTCGCTGGTGGTCAGGCAGCCGTTGAGGATTTTCGGCATGCGCTCGGTCAGCAGGATCTGGCCTTTCACCGGCTTAACCGGAATGCGAATACCCGTTGCCCACTCGCTCAAATCTGCCGCCCAGGCACCGCCGGCGTTGATCAGCGTCTTGCAGTGGAACACGCCCTCCTCGGCCGTTTGCACACCGGTGACGCGGCTGCCGTGGTGCAACACGCCGGTGACGTTGGTGTTGACGAAAATGTCGACGCCGTTCTGCCGTGCGCCTTCCATGTAGGCGTCGGCGAGGCGGAACGGGCTGACCTGATGGTCGCAGAGAAACTCCAGCGCCCCGCGTGCTTCATGGCTGACGCTCGGCTCGGACTCGCGCAGCGCCGCCTGATCGAGCCAGCGCACCTGATCGGCCAGATGCGGAATGCAACCGACGATGTGCTCGGCGTAGAGCCGGTCTTCATCGTCATAGATGACGAACTTCAGCCCGGTCTTTTCGAACTTGAAATCCATGCCGTGATTGTCTTTCAGCTCTCGGTGCAACGCCGGGTACAACGCGTTGGACTGCAGGGCAAAATCGAAAAACGACTCCGGCAGAATGTGCGGCGTGCTCGCATCCACGGCCACCGCCGCGCCCTGGGTTTCGCGCTTGCGGTTGGCCGACATCATGCGGAAGAAAATCACCCCGCAGCCGAGGCCGACCGACTCACCGATCGCCCACAAGCCGCCGGCCGAAGCACGGGTCGCGTTGCCCGGTCGTTTGGCATCGATCAGCGCGACCTTGAGGTTTTTGCGTTTGGACAGTTGATAGGCGCAGGACGCCCCGATCACGCCACCACCGGCAATGACCACGTCATAGAACTTACTCATGGGCAGCGGCCTCCGTGCCGACAGACTGGAACGCGGAAAAAGGAATCGGATCAATCGGGAAACGCGGGCGCAGCCAACCGACGTCCTTGCGGCCGGTGGCCTGGCGCAAGCGGTCGCTGCAGTAGCCGACACACATGCGCCCCTGGCAATCGCCCATGCTCACGCGGGTGCGCATTTTCAGGCTGGCGATGTCTTGCACGCCCTGCTCCAGCGCCAGGTCGATGTCGGCGCGGGTGGCGTGTTCACAGCGACAGATCACCGTGTCGGCGGCGGGCAATGCAGTCTGGCCGACGCCACGTTCGGTGTAGCGATCCACGGCGGCGCGGAAACGCACGATGGCTTTGAGTTTGCTCAGATAACGGTCACGACGAACCCGCGCCAGCTCTTCTTCGAGCACACCGCGTTGCAAGAGAATCGAGGTCGCCGCGATCTTGCCGGCGAGCATCGCTGCTTCACCGCCGCGAATCCCGCCCATGTCGCCGGCCAGATGCACGTGCGGTTCATTGCTTTGCTGCCAGACGTTCGCGTTGGCGCGCAGGTAACCGTCGTCGCTGAAGCCGTGATCCAGGCACATTTGCTGGCTCAGTTGGGTGCGTGGAATAAAGCCGTAACCGACCGCGAGGGTCTTGGCTTCGAAGCGCTCGACGCGGCTCATGTCCGGTTCCCAAGTGGCCGAATATGGCGCGACGCTGACGCTTTTCAGCTCGCCCTCGCCGTGGGCCTCGACCACGCCCCAGCCGTAGTTCATCGAGATACCGTGCAGTTTCAGGTAGGCGAGCATGCTCAAACCGTCGAGAAACAGCTGCGGTTTATTCAGCAGCGCCAGACTTTCACGGGCGATCTTGCCGAACGCACAGGCCTCATACACGCCCGCAACGCTGACGCCCGCGGCATGCAGTTGTGTCGCCACCAGCGGCAGCAGCGGCCCGGTGCCGGCGATGATCACCGGCCCTTGCGGCTTGACCACACCGCTTTTGATTTGCAGTTGCAGGCCGCCGAGCATGATCACCCCCGGCAAGGTCCAGCCGGGGAACGGCACGCTGCGTTCGTGGCAACCGGCGGCCAAGAGCAATTGCGGATACTCGATCTCGTGCAGTTGCTCGTCGCCATCGAGCACCACCAGCGCGCGGGTGCCTTCGGCGCCGACCACGCGATGGTTGAGGCGCACGTCGATCAGCCCGGCCTGCTCCTGAAAATCACCGTGCAGTTTGCCCAGCGCTTCGGAGTAACGCGGGCCGAGATAATCCAGTTGCACGCCGTCACGCAACGGCCCGCGATAGACCACGCCGCCAAGGCGCGAAGCTTCTTCGAGCAAGGTGCAGCGCACACCGTGGCGCGCCAGTTCGATGGCCGCCGCCATCCCCGCCGGGCCGCCGCCGACAATCACCGGTTGCAGGCTCATACAACCACCTCCTGCGCGGTGATGCGGTTGACCTGAGTTTCGATCTGCATGCCGTCACGCACCACGGTCTGGCAGGCACGACGTTTGTGCCGGCCATTGATTTTCACCAGACAGCACTGGCACACGCCCATGCCGCAATAGGCGCCGGTGATCTGGTTGTGATCGTTACGTGCGATCTGGCGTACGCCGAGAGACTGGATAACGCTGAGTACGGTTTCGCCGATGGCGGCGGTGACCGCTTGGCCGTTGATGTGAACGGTCATATCCGCCTGCGCCAAAGGCTGGATATCAAAAGATCTTGGTTGGCAGTGCATTGCAATGTTCATCCGTGAAGGTTCGGTTGAGGTGGTGTCAGCTCCTTGCTGCACTACAGCGTGTCGACGCGTTTATTGTTGCTGTGATTGGGGCGTCGACGCGTACTCCGTCAGCGCAACAAGGTGCGCGTGAAGCACTGTAGTTCATACCTCAGCAAAGGCCGGGATCATTTACGTTAGGCGATCTCGCCGCTCGAAATATTGATCCAGGCCAGTGAAAGCAGTTGGATTGTCCAACGATCAATTGGAGAAGACGAACTGCCCTTTGATCTTCTTCGCGCCGATGAAGCCCAGGTCCGGGAACAGCAGGGATTTGATCCAGGCGGCGTAGAACACCATGGCCAGAGTGATGCCGACGGCAATCACGGTCGACAGCGGATCTTCCTCATAGCCCTTGAACATGCGTGACACCTGACTGATGGTGAGGAGCACGTAAACGGTGTAAGCCGCCGCCACGTTCTTGTAGAAGCCCCATGCAAACAACAACGGAATGCCACCAGCGATCAGCAACATGGTCAGTGCCAGACCGGCGCTTGCGTCGTAGAACAGGAAGAAACCGACGACTGAGCCGATCAATGCCTGAATGCAGGTCAACACGATCAGCAGGGTGACTTTGAGTGAATGCTTTGCTCTGAGGGCCGGATCCGAACGCCCCCCGATCCAGGCCGCCAACACGCGATCTTTGACCGCACCGCCCGACAACGCATTGAACGTTTCGGTTTTCGAGCGCCCGGCTTCGAGCATCTCAACCAACTGGCGTTTGATTTCCTTCTTGTCCAACGTGTTCATCCTTAAAGAGAGGTAAAAGCGGCCAATCCACTTCCGGCGGGGATTCTCGCCGTTGCACCCGCAGAAAGCAAAAAGCCGCTTCCACCCGAAGGTGGAAGCGGCCGAGGCATGGGCCTCAATGGAGCAATCAGTGCACGAACAGGGCGATCAGGATGATGATCGGGATCGGTACGCCAAGGAAGAACAGCAGTAGTGAGCGCATGGTGATGCTCCTTGTTTAACGGACTGGAGTGGTCGTGGTGTAGGTGTCGACTTCAACGTACTCGACCGCATCGCGGCGGCGACCGCCGAAGGTGGCTGCGAGGCTGGCGAAGAACGCACCGGCCAACAGCGAGACGAACATCCACAGCGAGGTCCAGGCAGCGACTTTCGCGGCGGTGTCGGCGGCTTGTTGAGCTTTCAGCTTGGCGTCGGCCAGGGCTTTCTGAGTGCGGGCGTAGATCTCATCGACGCGGCGCTCGGCATCGGCTTGAGTCAGGTTGGTCCGTTGGGCGACCAGTTGCGCAAGGTAGGT
This sequence comes from Pseudomonas sp. P108, assembly GCF_032613195.1. Lineage (NCBI taxonomy): Bacteria > Pseudomonadati > Pseudomonadota > Gammaproteobacteria > Pseudomonadales > Pseudomonadaceae > Pseudomonas > Pseudomonas sp. P108. Next base: position 4,169,923 of record NZ_CP126691.1, read on the forward strand.
ACGGTCTTCGGCACTCATCTGACCGTTGGCCAGGCTTTGCGCAAAGATACGGGCCACGGCACCATGGGCCGCGTCATCGCTGACGGACGCCGGACGGTCATCGCGGAACAGACTGTCGATGTAGTAACCGTACTGGTTACTGTCGGTGTTCGCTGCAGCAGAGCCGGCCGCTTGGGTCATGGCACTGGCTGCGCCGCCAGCAACACTGGCACCGGCCTGCACACCACCACTGATGACGCTGCTGACCGAACCGACCACCAGCACTGCGGTAACCAATGTAGCCACACACCAGGCAAGGAAGCCGTGCGCGGTGTCGCGGAAATACACTTCGTCACCGTGCATGTTCGCCCACTTCACCCGCAGGCGACCGGCGATGTAGCCGCCCATGCCGGAAGCGATGATTTGCGTCGCCGCCAGCCAGACTATCGTTGAAATGCCCAGGCCCTTGGCGCTGACGCCCTCTCCGGCCCACGGTGAAACGGCAGAGAAACCCAAACCGAATCCGAGCAGGACCAGAATCATCGACAGTGCAGCGGCAGCCGCGGCACCGGCGAAGATCGCGCCCCAGGACACGCCTGAAACGCTGCTCGACTCTTCAACGGCGGGATAAAACCCATCAGGGGATCTATTCATTGTTGTTCTGCTCCAGGCATGAAAAATGGTGTTACAACTCGTCATCAGAGGAATTGCAGTGACCGTGCCAGTCGCGAGAATTAAATAAGTCGTTTAATTTCAGCCAGTTATAAAGAATGAACTTCCGAAAACCTTGCAATTTGCAACAACTGCCGGATAACAGCGGGTTTTATGCATTGGCCTCAAATACCCATCACGCTCGAAATTTGCGTTTGTGACAGGTGAACATGAAAGTTAATTTAAAGCGTCAGCGGATTTTCTTGGCAAAATGCTGCCATTCCGTTTGAACCGATCAGCAGGCCTGCCTATGACTCGTATCTTGACCATCGAAGACGACGCCGTGACTGCGCGGGAAATCGTCGCCGAACTGAGCAGCCACGGGCTGGAAGTCGACTGGGTCGACAATGGCCGCGAAGGCCTCGACCGCGCCGTGAGCGGCAACTACGACCTGATCACCCTTGACCGCATGCTGCCCGAACTCGATGGCCTGGCCATCGTTACCACCCTGCGCACCATGGGCGTGGCCACACCGATTCTGATGATCAGCGCCCTCTCCGATGTCGACGAGCGCGTACGCGGATTGCGGGCCGGCGGCGATGACTACCTGACCAAGCCGTTCGCCACCGATGAAATGGCCGCACGGGTTGAAGTGTTGCTGCGTCGGCAGAACAGCGGCGCGACTCAAGCGACGACCCTGCAGGTAGCCGACCTCGAACTGGACTTGATCAGCCACGAAGCGCGCCGTGCCGAACAAGTGCTGACGCTGTTGCCGACCGAGTACAAGTTGCTCGAATTCCTCATGCGCAACAGCGGCCAGATCCTTTCGCGGATGATGATTTTCGAAGAGGTCTGGGGTTATCACTTCGACCCCGGCACCAACCTGATCGACGTGCACATCGGCCGTCTGCGCAAGAAGATCGACGCCGTCGGCCATGTGCCGCTGATCCGCACGGTACGGGGCTCCGGCTATGTCATTGCCGAACCCGTCTGACGGCTGGCGTTCCTCCAGCAGCCGCTTGCTGGCACTGTACAGTTCGCTGTTTGTGGCCTGGAGCGCGATCCTCATGGGGGTCATGTATTACGAAGTCTCCGGCTACCTCGACAACCTCGCCAAACATTCGCTGATGCAACGTCAGCACCTGTTCTCGCACTTTCGCGGCGAACAGCTGGAAGACGCGCTCGCCGCCAGCATGACTTTCGATATTCGCGGCATCGACGCCTATGGCTTGTTCGATGCCGACGGCGTTTACCTCGGCGGCGCGTTGCAGCAGATCCCCGAGGGTCTGCCGCTGGACGGCAAGATCCACATGCTCGCCGACTGCGCCAATTCCGATGATCCGACCTTGCCCAATGACAGCTGCGACGCAGTGGCCACGCAAACCCGCGACGGCCGCTGGCTGGTGTTGCTGCGCGACAACGGCTCGTTATTCGCCGTCACGCGGATCATTTTGCATGCGTTGTTCTGGGGCGTGTCGCTGACAATTCTGCCGGGCATTGCCGGCTGGCATTTGCTGCGGCGCCGACCGTTGCGGCGGATTCGAGCGATTCAGGACAGCGCCCAGGCGATTGTCGCCGGCGATCTGACTCATCGATTACCGCTGTCCAATCGCCGCGATGAACTGGACATGCTCGCCGCGATCGTCAACGCCATGCTCGAACGCATCGAGCGTTTGATGAATGAAGTCAAAGGCGTTTGCGACAACATCGCCCATGATTTGCGCACGCCGCTGACGCGCCTGCGCGCGCAGTTGTATCGCATGCAGCAGCAGGCTGGCGAAGGCTCGCAGGAAGCGGCGCAGCTGGATCTGGTGCTCGCAGAAGCCGATACGCTGATGGCGCGCTTTCGCGGGTTGTTGCGGATTTCCGAACTGGAGGATCGTCAGCGTCGCTCGGGTTTTGTCGAACTCGACCCGGTGCAACTGCTGGAAGAACTGCATGAGTTTTACCTCCCGCTGGCCGAAGAAGGCGAACTGCGTTTCGAGCTGAACATGCCGGAAACATTGCCGGCGCTGAATGGCGACCGGGCGCTGTTGTTCGAGGCGTTGGCGAATCTGCTCAGCAACTCGATCAAGTTCACGCCACCGGGCGGCACGGTGATGCTGCGTGGAGTCAACGCGGGTGGGCAGACGCGGATTGAAGTGCACGACTCAGGGCCGGGGATTCCCGAGGCCGAACGTGAAGCGGTGTTCCAGCGCTTTTATCGCGCCGAAGGTGGGCAGCCGCAGGGTGGCTTTGGTTTGGGGCTGTCGATTGTCGCGGCGATTGTCAGCTTGCATGGCTTCAGTCTTGAAGTCGGCAGCAGTGATCTGGGCGGGGCGAAACTGGTGCTCGATTGTCGGCAGAGCCTGATCGAAAATTCCTGATTCTCGACATGATCGTTCCCACGCTCTGCGTGGGAATGCCTCAAGGGACGCTCCGCGTTCCAGCTTGCGAATGGGACGCAGAGCGTCCCGGGCTGCATTCCCACGCAGAGCGTGGGAACGATCATCAGCTCAGGCGGGGTAATTGGCTCGGAGTGCTTCGAGGCCACCCTGGTAGATGCCGCTGAACAGCGCCACCACTTCCTCATCGCTCACGCCTTTGGCATTGAAGCGCCCCGACCACGTTACACGTGCGCCCTGCCCTTGGGCTTCAACCTTGATCGTCGCCAGATAATCCGTGGCCGGAAACGGCGCCTGTTCAATCGAATAGCTGTAGGTCTTCGCTGTGTTATCGAACGCTTGCAGACGCTCGACCACCACGCCGCCGTCAGCGGTTTGCAAGGTGCGCACGCGCCCACCGTCGCTCAGTTCACTGTTGGGAATAAACGGCAGCCAATCGGGCAGCGTGTTGAAGCCGCCGATCAATTGCCAGACCTGATCGGCCGAGGCCGGGATGTCGATGGTTGCTGATGCTGTAGGCATAGATAAACGTCTCTCTCGGGAATTCAGATCGTCAGGCTGTCGACCACGCCGCCATCGACGCGCAAGGCTGCGCCGGTGGTGGCCGAGGACAGCGGCGAAGCAATGTAGGTGACCAGGTGCGCGACCTCTTCAACATCGGCGACACGCTGGATGATCGAAGTCGGACGGGCCTTGAGCACAAAAGCGTCGGCTTCATCGCGCAGGTTGCGCCCGGATTCGGCGGCGGCATCCTTGAGCATGTCTTGCAGGCCATCAGTGAAGGTCGGTCCCGGCAGGATCGCATTGACCGTCACCCCGGTGCCAGCCAGACGTTTGGCCAGACCGTGGGACACCGCCAGATTGGCGCTTTTGGTCACGCCGTAGTTGATCATGTCCGCTGGCGTGGCGACGCCGGATTCCGAGGACAGGAAGATCACCCGACCCCAGCCCTGTTCGACCATCGCCGGCACATAATGCCGCGCCAGGCGCACGCCGGAAATCACGTTGACCTCATAGAAACGCGTCCACTCACTGTCGGGCGCGTCAAAGAAATCGACAGCGTCGAAGATGCCGAGGTTATTCACCAGAATGTCCGCACGCGGTTCAGCGGCAAACAGTTTTTGCGCACCTTCGGCGGTGCCCAGATCGGCCGTCAAACCACGCAATTGCGCGCCCGGCACCTTCTCGCGAATGCTCGCCAGCGCCTGCTCGACCTTGCCTGTATCGCGGCCGATCACCACCACCGTGGCGCCGGATTCAGCCAGCGACTGGCTGATGCCCAGACCAATGCCGGCGGTGCTGCCGCTGACGATGGCCAGTTTTCCACTCAGATCAATCTTCATGCTTTCACCTCATCGATTGGCAATGGTGCACGTTCGGAAACCAGTTGGGCGTCGCGCATCGCCTGCCAGAAACCGGCAGGAATAACGGCTGACAAGGCGGCGACATCTTCAGCAATTCGGCCGGGTTTGCTTGCGCCGGGAATGACCGCCGCAACAGCAGGATTGGCCAGCGAAAACTGTAGCGCAGCGGCTTTGATATCAACGTTGTACGCGGCGGCGATGCGTTTGATCTGCTCGACCTTGGCGATGACCTCAGGGCTGGCCTGCTGGTATTCGAAGTGCGAGCCACCGGCCAGAATTCCTGAGCTATAAGGGCCGCCGACGACGATTTCAACGTTTTGCGCTAGGGCCGAATCCATCAGACGTTGCAACGGACGTTCGTGGTCGAGCAGCGTGTAGCGACCAGCCAATAGAAAGCCATCCGGTTGCGCTTCGGTAAGGTCGAGGGTCAGCTCGCACGGCTCGACTTTGTTCACGCCCAGGCCCCAGCCGTTGATCACGCCTTCTTCGCGCAAGCGGGTCAGCACTTTGAATGCGCCAGTGCGGGCCTGATTGAAGTATTCCAGCCATTGATCGCCGTAGAAATCCTGCGCGATGTCGTGCACCCAGACGATGTCGAGGCGATCGGTTTGCAAGCGCTTGAGGCTGTCTTCGATCGAACGCATAGTCGCGTCGGCGCTGTAGTCATTGACGATCTTGTTCGGGCGACCGTGTTCGAATACGCCGCTTTTCTCGCCAAGATCACGGGCAGCGGCGTCTTCGACTTCATCGAGAATTACCCGACCGACCTTGCTGCTGAGCACATAGTCGTCGCGTTTGTATTGCTTGAGTGCTTCGCCGAGGCGGATTTCCGACAGGCCCGAACCGTAGAACGGCGCGGTATCGAAGTAACGCACGCCGGCATCCCACGCGGCATGCACGGTGGCTTGCGCTTCGGCTTCCGGGATGGCGCGGAACATGTTGCCCAGGGGCGCGGTGCCGAAGCCCAGTTGGCCGGGCAGTTTGTCTTTCAAACTCATTGGATTTTCCTCGTAGGTTCTGAGTCGGTGTGACCGTTGAGCAGATCCTAGATTGCGACACCTAGACCGTCCAAGACATAATACGCAGCACTTGAGTCCCTATAGGTCTGACATGATCGACATCCGCCAATTGCGCTACTTCGTGGTCGTCGCCGAGGAAGAACACGTCGGCCGCGCCGCCGAGCGGCTGCACATCTCCCAGTCGCCGCTGAGCCGACAGATCGCCCAGCTCGAAGAGCGCCTGGGCCTAACCCTGTTCGAGCGCAGCCAGCAACGCATTCGCCTGACCCGCGACGGTCAGACCTTCCTCGCCGAAACCCGCGCCCTGCTGACCCACGCCAATCGCCTGGAATCCCTCGGCAAGCGCCTCGGTCGCGGCGAAGAAGGCGGTTTGTGCATCGGCTATATCGAGAACGCCATGCACGCCGGCGTCCTGCCCAATGCCTTGCGCGTGTTGCGCGCCGATCGGCCGAATGTGCATGTCGCGCTATACAACCTCAGTTCCGCCGAGCAGTTGGAAGGCCTGCGACAGCGTAGTCTCGATATTGCCTTGGTGAGTGAACCGCCGACCGATGACGATCCTGATCTGCTGGGTTTTCAGGTGCTGGATGATCCGATGCTGCTGGCGTTGCCGGAGCATCATCCATTGGCGCAGCAAGCGGCGTTGAACCCCGAGGATCTGGCCGAGCAGGAATGGATCGGCGTGCAGCCGCGTCAGGATGCCAACGATCAGTTTGTCAGCGCGTGCATCCGCGCGGGGTTCACCCCGGATGTGCGCATGCAGGCGACCGAGCCTTTTACCGCGCTGGGTTTGGTAGCGTCGGGGCTGGGGATTGCGATGATCCAGAAAGGCTTGAGCCATAACGCACCGCCGGGTGTGGTGTTGCGGGAACTGCCGTGGCTGACGCTGACTACGCCATTGTGGGCGGCATGGCACCGGATAAATTTGCGGCCATTGGTGGAGACGTTCCGCAAAGTCCTGACTGACGACAAGGTATCTGCTGACTGACATAGCCCCTTCGCGAGCAAGCTCGCTCCCACAGTTTCAGAAGGTGATCTCGCATTCTGTGTACGACGCAGATCCCTGTGGGAGCGAGCCTGCTCGCGAAAGGGCCGGCACATCCAACATCGAATTTGACTGACCCAACGCCTTCGCGAGCAAGCTCGCTCCCACACTTTCAGATGTGATCTCGCATTCTGTGTACGACGCAGATCCCTGTGGGAGCGAGCTTGCTCGCGAAGGGGCCGGCACATCCAGGATCAAAATTGACTGATCCAACGCTTTCGCGAGCAGGCTCGCTCCCACAGGTTTTGCGGTGGATCTACACTCAACGGATACGTACCCAGCCGTGAGTTGACCATGAAAATGTCTGCACAAATGACCGTCGTCGCGGTACTCGCCACCCTCGCCTGGCTGGGTCTGGCGGTGTGGGGCATTGGCGGTGTGGCGATGTTCTTTTCCCACGGTTCGCTGGTGATCGTGGCATTGGCGACGGTGGCGATGGTGATTGCTTCACTGTTCAGTGAGGTCAACCTCAGTTCTGGCGAACGTGAAGATCGCGCCAATCGCTGGGTGATTCCGGCCTTTGGTGTGATTGGTCTGGTCAGTGGTTTCTTGCCAGCCTATTGCGACCGGATGAACTTCTGGACGTTTGGTGGTGAAGGCGTGCGCTGGCTCGGCGCTTTGCTGTTTATCGTCGGCGGCGCGCTGCGACTGTGGCCGGTGTTTGTGCTGGGGCGGCGCTTCAGTGGATTGGTGGCGATACAGCCAGGGCACCGCCTGGTGACGGATGGCATCTATCAGCACCTGCGCAACCCGAGTTATCTGGGGCTGGTGATCAATGCCGTGGGCTGGGCGCTGGCGTTTCGTTCGGTGGTGGGATTGTTGCTCGCGGCGCTGACGTTGATCCCGTTGATTGCCCGGATTCATTCGGAAGAAGCCCTGCTGCGTGCGCAGTTTGGGGCGGAGTACGAAGCTTATTGCGCGCGGAGTTGGCGGTTGGTGCCGGGGGTTTATTGATTTGCGAACACCGTCCCCCTGTAGGAGTGAGCCTGCTCGCGATAGCGGTGGGTCAGTCAAATCCATGTGTCTGACAGACCGCTATCGCGAGCAGGCTCACTCCTACAAGGGATTGTGTTTGTCAGTTGCGTTGCAGGTGCAGGCCGTCGCTGTCGACTTTGACGCTGACCGCAGCGTAACTGGCCAGCGTCGCGTGCACCGTTTCCAGCGGATGCTGATGCGTCGTGGTGATGATCATCAACGCCGCGCCAGCCGCTTCGGCCGCTTGAATACCGACAGTGGCGTCTTCGAAGATCAGGCAATCATGCGGCTCCTGGCCAAGACGTTTCGCAGCCAGTAAATAGCCGGCCGGATCAGGTTTACCGGCCTTCACATCTTCAGCCGTGATCATCACCGTCGGCGCTGGAATCCCCGCCGCCGCCATCCGCCGTAACGCCAGATGCCGTGGTGCCGAGGTCACCATTGCCCAGCGATCTTTGGGCAGGCTGTTGAGAAATTTCGCCGCGCCGGGAATCTCGACAATGCCTTCAACGTCTGCGATTTCCGCCTCGGTGATGAACGCCGCTTGCGCCTCGGCATCCACGCCCGGCAGGTTCAGGCGATTGATCGTGTCGATGGCTCGCGCGCCATGAATGGTCGGCAAAAAGGTTTCCACATCGACACCATGGCGCACGGCCCAGGCTGACCAGATCCGCTCGGCGGCAGCAATGGAATTGAGGACGGTGCCGTCCATGTCGAACAGAAACGCGCCGAACGCGCGATCAAATACAGCATCGTGAGCAGACAAAGGGTCGCATCCTCTGGCAAGAGACCGGGCGGGCAATGTAGCACTTGCCCGCCCGTTCCACCCAGCGTCAGTGCAGACGCGGGGCCTTGGATTTGAACGCGCTGTCGACGCAGTCGAGCAATTGACCGATGGCCCAGGGCTTCTTGATGAACGCCACCGAATGCTTGACCCCGGAGGTCTCTGGCGTTTCGTAGCCGGACATGACCATCACCGGCTTGTCCGGCCAGCGGTCGCCGACCAGGTTGGCCAGATCAGCACCATTGAGGGTGCCGGGCATGGTGATGTCGGTCAGCAGCAGCGCCACTTCCGGCGCGTGTTGCTCGAGATATTGCGATGCGGCGTCGGCGCTGGTGTGCGGCTCGACCTTGAAACCTTCCTCCTGAAGAATTTCGCAAAGAAACTCCAGAATCAACGGATCGTCCTCGACTACCAGAATCAACCCGCCAGGAAGGTGCGCATCCGCCGTCGGTGTTGGGCACATGGAACTGCACTCCCTGAATTGCATTAACGATTTAGCGGCTTGAATCCGCTGCTTATCTGGTATGAGCGGCGGGCTCTGCAGAAATTCATTTTTGATACAGGTCTTTTGCGAAACGGCGTTTTTGCCCGTCAGCGGCAATCGTTCGCGACGGTGTATTTGTGGTTAAAATGCCGGCCCTTTTGCTTGCCGATCCTGACCGATGAACCCTGAAGCCCTCGCTACCCTCCACGCCCATCTGCTGCCGGCCCTCGCAGCAGCGCCGAGCGAAACCCGCCGCCTGTTCCACGGGCGCGGCCGCTGCTGGCCGGGGCTGGAGCAGTTGACCGTGGACTGGCTGCAAGGCGTGGTGCTGGTGTCGCTGTTCAAGGAACCAGCGCCTGAGCAGCTGGACAATCTCAAGGCGCTGCTGCTGGAACTCACCGGTTCCGCCGAATGGAAACAGTCCGGCGCGCACACGTTGCTGATCCAGCATCGCTACTTGCCGCAGAGCACTGCCGAATGGTTGCAGGGCGATGAAATCGACGAAATGAGCATCGTCGAGGGCGGCTTGCAGTACCGCGTCGATCTGGGTCGCAAGCAGAACGCCGGGCTGTTTCTCGACATGCGTTACGGGCGCAACTGGGTGCGCGAACAGGCCGACGGCAAACGCATCCTCAACCTGTTCGCCTACACCTGCGGGTTTTCCGTGGCGGCCATCGAAGGGGGCGCCAGCCATGTGGTCAATCTGGACATGTCGCGCGCAGCTCTGAGCCGGGGTCGCGACAATCATCGCTTGAACGGCCATGACTTGAGCAAAGTCAGTTTCCTTGGCCACGACCTGTTCAAGTCCTGGGGCAAGGTGATCAACAGCGGCCCCTACGATCTGGTGATCATCGATCCGCCGTCGTTTCAGAAAGGCAGTTTCCTGCTGACCAAGGACTACCAGCGCGTGCTGCGTCGTCTGCCGGAATTGCTCACGGCGCAAGGCACGGTGCTGGCGTGCATGAACGATCCGGCGTTCAGTTCGGACTTTCTGATCGATGGCGTGACGCAGGAAGCGCCGGGTTTGCGCTTTGTAGAGCGGCTGGAGAATCCGCCGGAGTTTCCGGACATTGATCCTGAAAGCGGTCTCAAGGCCCTGATCTTCCAGCGCACTATCTGACACCCCGAAGATCCCTTGTAGGAGTGAGCCTGCTCGCGATAGCGGTCTATCAGTCAAATAGGTGATATCTGACACACCGCTATCGCGAGCAGGCTCACTCCTACAGGGGGATTGTGTTGGGTCAGGGAGTTGGTGGGCGCAGCACCAAAGCAAACAACTCACCATGCCCGGTGACATTGAGCTTGTAATACAGATTGCGCCGATGCACCTTCACCGTTTCCGGCGAAATACCCATCTGCTGGGCCATCGCCTTGCTGGAGAAACCCTGCAGGATCAGCCGTGCCGTGTCGACCTCACGCACCGTCAGCCGCGCATCGAAGCGGTCAAGCAACGTCGCCAGATCACCCACCGTTTGCGCCACCGCGCCCTGCGGCGGCAACAACTGCACATGCCGACGCATCGCCGCCAGCACCCAGTCGCGCACGCACAGCAGCCGACCCTGCTCGGCCATGTCGAACGGCGTCGAGCGACCCAATGACAAACCGAGCACGCCGCCCTCGACGTTGATCATGAACTGCAACTCGTCTTCACCGACCATCAAACGAAAGTAGCTCTGGTAATACTCGCTGTGCAGAAACTGGTCCGGCGCCACCGAGGCGAGGCTGTGCAAACCATCGGCAATGCCGGTCGAGGCGGCTTGATAAAACGGATCGAGCAAGTACATCCCGGCGCAGTATCCGGCCAGTTCCTCTTGCTCGTCGGCGCGGCCCTGGCTGTCGAAGTCGATCAGCAACTGCGGCGCCTGCCCGGCTTGCATCAGCGCCACCAGCGCGTTGTCCAGCGGCACCAGCAATCGCAAGGTGTCCACCAGCGCGCGCCAGAAACCAGCCTCACCGACAGCGGCAAATACCCGCGCCAGGCTTTGATGCACTGGCAGTTCCTGCAGCAACGCGTCCACGCACTACCCCTTTTGAGTAACCCATGATGGGAATGGGTCAGGCCTGGCCGGCCCGATAGGCTGACCACTCTTGTTCATCACCGGCCTGTACAGGCCAGGAGTGCCGCATCATGCGTGGTCGCCGTGGCTGTATCAACCTCAGCATTAAACTGGGCCTGCTGGCCGGAATTGGCGCCAGCTCGATCGCCTTGGCTGCCGACGCACCGAGCGTGCACGTCTACAACTGGTACGACTACATCGGTCCGAACACTCTCCACGATTTCCAGCGCGACAGCGGTATCCAACCGGTCTACGACACCTTCGACAGTGCCGAAGTCCTCGAAGGCAAACTGATGACCAGCCGCAGCGGCTACGACGTGGTGGTGGCGAGCAATTTCAGCCTGCCGACGCTGATCAAGGCCGGCGCCCTCGCCCCGCTGCCGCGCGAGCAACTGCCGGGCTGGAAGAATCTCGACAGCGACCTGCTGGCGAAGCTGGCCAACAACGATCCCGGCAATCAATACGCAGTGCCTTATCTGTGGGGCACCAACGGCATCGGTTACAACATCGATAAAGTGCGCGCGGCGCTGGGCGACAAGGCGCCGGTGGACTCGTGGGATCTGGTGTTCAACGAAGCCAACCTCGCCAAACTCGGCCAGTGCGGTGTGGCGATGCTCGATTCGCCGTCGGAGATGCTGCCGGTCGCCCTGCATTATCTGGGGCTGCCACCGAACAGCACCGATCCTGATGACTATAAAAAAGCCGAAGCGCTGCTACTGAAACTGCGCCCGCACATCGCTTACTTCAACTCGTCGAAATTCATTAGCGACCTGTCCAACGGCAACATCTGCGTGGCGGTCGGTTGGTCGGGCGCGATGCTGGAGGCCAAGACCAATGCCGAGCAAGCCAACAACGGCGTGAAGATCGCCTACAGCCTGCCCAAGGAAGGCGCGCCGGTGTGGTTCGACACGCTGGTGCTGCTCAAGGACGCACCGAATCGTCCCCAAGGCCTGGCCTTTATCGACTATCTGCTGCGCCCCGAAGTGATCGCGCCGGTCAGTGATCACCTGTCTTATCCGAATGGCAATCGTGCGGCGACACCGCTGGTGGCCGAAGCCACGCGGGACAACCCGGCGGTTTATCCGTCTGCTACGGCAATGGCCACGCTGTACACCCTTGAACCGTTGCCGAAAGCCACCGAGCGAGTGCGCACGCGGGTGTGGAGCAAGGTCAAGAACGGCCAATAAAGCCTTTTGAACATTGCACAAAACCCTGTGGGAGTGAGCCTGCTCGCGAAAGCGGTGGGTCAGGCACTGATGTGTTGAAAGTGCGGACGCCTTCGCGAGCAGGCTCGCTCCCACAGGGTCAGTGCACAACCCAGCATTTTTTTGAGAGACAGAAATCAATGAAACCTCGTGCCCGTGACCTCAACATCCGCATCGGCCAACTGCCGCCCGGCCCGCTCAACGCCATCACCGATGTACCCGGCGTACGCGTCGGCCACAGCAATGTGCGCGGACGCAGCAGCGCCGGGCGCGACATCTGCACCGGCGTCACACTGATCGAACCGCGCCCGGGCTCGACCAATCAGCAGCCGTGTTTTGCCGGCGTGCATGTGCTCAACGGCAATGGCGACGCCACCGGGCTTGAATGGATTCGCGAGGCGGGTCTGCTGACCAGCCCGATTGCGTTCACCAACACCCACAGCCTTGGTGTAGTGCGCGATGCATTGATTGCCCTGGATCGCCAGCAGCAACCCGACGACGGTCGCCTCTACTGGAACATGCCGGTGGTGCTGGAAACCTTTGACGGTTTGCTCAACGACATCAACGGTTTCCACGTCCAGCCTGAACACGTCGCCGAAGCGCTGAGCGCAGCCGTCGACGGCCCCGTCGTCGAGGGCGCGGTCGGCGGTGGCAGCGGCATGATCTGCCATGAATTCAAGGGCGGCATCGGCACCTCGTCGCGGCGGTTGAGCCGTGCTCAGGGTGGCTGGACCGTCGGCGCGATCGTGCAGGCCAATCACGGCATTCGCAGTGAGTTACGGGTCGATGGCTACCCGGTCGGGCGCTACATGGAACAGAAAGATTCGCCGTTCTTGCGCGCAGCGTTGCCGCATCCGGGCATGGGTTCGATTGTTGTGTGTCTGGCCACCGATGCGCCGCTGTTGCCGCATCAATGCACACGCCTGGCGCAACGCGCGAGCCTGGGTCTGGCGCGCACCGGCGGTGGCAACGAGGATCACAGCGGCGACATTTTCATCGCCTTCGCCACCGGCAACGATCACGTGCCGCCCGCCGCCTACGAAGGCAAAGGCGCGCTGACCTGTGACGGCTTGCGCATGGTCAACAATGACCACATCAGCGAGCTGTTTCTCGCCGCGACCGAGGCGGTTGAAGAGGCGATCATCAATGCTTTGCTGGCCAGCGAAAGCACCGAGGGCAACGGGCATTCAGTGCCGGGACTCGACGCCGACACCCTGCTCGCTGCCCTCGAAAAATCAGGTTGGCCCGGCGCCCGTTGACCCCGCGTTTCCCCTGTAGGAGTGAGCCTGCTCGCGATCGCGGTTTGTCAGTCGAAGTTGATTTGACTGACCCACCGCGATCGCGAGCAGGCTCACTCCTACACAGGATCACGTCAGTATTTGTGTACCAGGTTCTCGCCGCCGCCCGGGCGACTGGCGGTACTTGAGCCGCCACTTGCACACTCCTAGGATGGAATCACGCAGTGGCTCCGCTCTATCGAGCGCTGCGTAGGCACGGGTGCTCTGAACCCCAATCAAGCCCGTGTCTGGCTTCATGCGCATCTTGAGCCTCGAGGGCTCTACTTCCTCCCCATCAAAGAGCTTTGAGGCTCTTTTTTTGTCTGCGTAAATCAGCAGTCCGGCAGCGCATCGACGCGAATCGAGCGCCAGGCCGCCTGCGCCAGCAACTCGCGATAATCCGCCGGACTGCCCTTCACCCGCCCCGCCAGCCAGGCACGGCAGTAACTGTCGGCCTGACCAATGATCAACGACGGCAAAAGTTCGGCGGGCAGCGCCTTGAGTTCGGCAACTCGCCCTGATTCGGCCAGCCAGTCGCGCAGACGCAGATTGCGGGTTTTGTTGCGCTCGGCCAGTTCGTCTTTGAACGGCCCTTTGGTCACGGCAAACCGCGCGTGGTACTGGAAACGCGCCCATTCGGGTTGACACTCGACCCAATCGACGTAGCTGAACACCAGCGCCTGCACACCTTCCTCGGTGGTTTGCGCTGCATCCAGATAGGCATCGCGCAGGCGCGCCTGATCCTCCAGCGCGGTGAAAAACAACGCCGCGACCAAGCCCTCCTTGTTGCCAAAATGGTGATAGATCGCCCCGACGCTGGTATCGCACTCGGCGCGAATCATCTCGATAGTGGTGGCCTCGATCCCCTGCTCGTTGAACAGGCTTAGCGCCTTGCGAAAGATATCGCGCTTGAGTTCGGCGCGGCGGCCGGGGTAGCTGCGTTCAAGTAGATCTGCGGTGTCCATGCGGCTCACTGCCTGAAAATCGGGATTGAAAGGCACACGTCGTGCCCATGAAAAAACACGCACAGGTTGACAGATTTCCCGCAGACCGAATACCGTTCCGTTACAGAACATTATTCTGTAACGGAACATCATTCTGCAAAATCACTTTCCGCGAGGCGTTTCCATGAGTCAGTTTCTCAGCATGTTCAACAGCGCAGGCCCGCAAGCGTTCAGCCAGATGGCCTGCCAGGTCGCGCCGTACTTCAGCACCATCAACCCACTGGTGACCGAGTTGCGTGCGAACTCGGCGACGGTACAAGTACCGTTTCGTCGTGAGATCACCAACCACCTCGGCACCGTGCATGCGATTGCCATGTGCAACGCGGCGGAACTCGCCGCCGGGATGATGACCGATGTGTCGATCCCGGCCGGCGCACGCTGGATCCCCAAAGGCATGACCGTGGAATATCTGGCCAAGGCAAAAACCGATGTGACGGCGGTGGCCAGTGGTGAAGGCGTGGATTGGCAGAGCGAAGGCGACAAGATCGTCACCGTGGACATTCACGATACCGAGAGCAAAAAAGTGTTCACGGCGCGGATCACCATGAACGTCAAACTCGGCTGAATCGGGGACACAAAAAAGCCCTTGCTGCGCCATTCACAGCAAGGGCTTTTTCAGCGATGTGTGGTCAGTGCACGGTCAGGCGCTGGCGGACAAACTCCTCGACATGGCGGGTGGTCTGGTCGAGGTGTCGGTCGCGCTGTTTCTCGGCGTCGAGCATCGCGCGCTTGCCGTTTTTCTGCAGCAGATAGGTGTGAATCTGCTGCACTTCCAGCGACCGGTAAATCGGTGTGGTGTCGATAAACCCGCGCAGGCCGTTGCTGCGGTAATGCCGGGTGCTCATCAATACCTGCGTTTCCCGTGAACCGATCACTTCAAAACCCAAGGCTTCAAAGTACGGGACTTTACCCACGGTGCAGGCCAGTTCCGCGTGGGGATAACGCCCGACCATTTCGCCGATCAGCGCCCGCGCCACGCCCTGACGCCGATGCCCTTCGCGCACCGCCATATAAGCCACGCTGCAGGCTTCCCAATCGCCCTGCACCGGCAGGTACAACAGAAAACCGATCACTTGCTCCGGATCATCCTCGTCGGCGGCGACCAGCAACTCGACGTCGGTGCCCTTCTCGCCATTCAACGCTTCCAGATACAGATGCACCTCATAGCCGACCGCGTACTGATAGACGTTGTACAGCAGGTTGCTCGGGCCGAGACCGACCGCGCTGATGTCGGTCAGGTAGTCGACGACCATCTGCAGAATCTGGCTGTTGACGCCTTCGGGGCATGGGGATTTGTAGTGGGTGATGCGTGGCATGACGAACTCCGACGGTAAAAAGCGTTGCCGACAGCCGCAGCGGTCGACGAGCCGCGACATCATACCGTGACCGACCCGGCGGACGTCTAAAGTTCCTGTTCCGAGCGCCGATGTATCGGTCTCCTACCAATGTCACCACCAGGGATCGGCCATGTACTACCCGCGCGAAGCTGCCAAGGATCACCTCTACAACCGTATCGTCATGCTGACCGTTGCTTGCTGCGTGGTGCTGCTGCTCGCTGCAATGGCTCACAAGTCCGGCATGCTTTATGGGGCGCTGAGTTTCAACGGTGTGGAAACCCGTGGCAGCGTCACGGCATTGGAGCAGATTCCAATGAACGCCAATGGCAAGGTCATTCACTATCAATACACCGATGCCCAAGGCCAGACCCATGAAGGGCAACACGCCGACGAACGCTACGTTGAGCATACCCAGTACGAAGTCGACGGCCCGATCACCCTGCTGGTGTCCCCGTGGATGCCAGATAAAAGCTGCATCGCCAGCCAGTTGCAGAGTTACCGTACGAGCTTCTGCATCATGACCGGCGGTGTGTTGCTCGCGCTGCTGTTTCTGCTGATCTCGGGCAGAACGTTCTGGCAGATTCAGGCGATGAAAGAACAGGACCGGTTTTATTGACTGGCGAGGTCACTGCTGCGGCGCCACCACTTTGAATTTGATGGCGATGTCCTTGGACACCACGGTGTCCGCCCACTCCCCCGCGCCGAGGCCGTACTCGTCGCGCTTAAGCACCAGGTCACCGTCGAAAATGCCGATGGCACTGCCCGGTTTCAATTCCACCGGCACCTGCACTTCGCGCGTAATGCCCTTGAGGGTGAGTTGTCCGTCGATCAGATAGCGACGCTCGGCCACTTGGGTGAAACGTCGGGATTCGAACACCGCCACGGGAAATTTTTCGGTGTTGAACCACGCTGGTTTCACCAGCTCGGTGTTGGCGTCTTCACTGCCGGCATCGATGCTGTTGAGGTCAATGTGCAGCGTGGTACGGGCGTTGGCGAGGTTGTCGGTATCAAAGTCCAGCGTCGCCTCGAACTTGCCAAAGGTGCCGTACATCGGCGAGCCCATCTGGTTGTAGGTAAAACTGATCTGGCTGGCGGTGGTGTTGACCCGCGTGTATTCGACAGCCTGCGCGGCAGAGATGACGCACAGCGAACACGCGGCAGCCAGCAGCAATCGGATCGACATGGGATTCTCCGGGCGGGGCTGGCCGTCGAGGGCCTCGATTGACTTAAGCAAACATCCACGCGTTACGCCAGCGCCTAAACCAGCCGCTCGATCTTCTGATGCTGCCAGACCAATTTGTAATACAAGGTCTGCAACACCAGCATGCCCAGATACGCCACCGGAAACGCCATCCACACCCCCTGCAAACCGTACTGCCCGTCCAGCCAGTACGCCGCCGGCAGTTGCACGCCGACCACGCAAATGATCGCAATCACCACCGGCACCAACACCGTGCCGCTGGCGCGCATGATCCCGCCAATGATTGCCTGGAAGCCGAACACCAACAGGCTCCACAACATGATGTGCAGCAGATGCTCAGCCATCGCCCGGGTCGAATCCTCGGTCAGGAACAGGCCCAGCAACCAGTGCGACAACAGGTAACCGAGCACAATCAAACCGCCGGTCAGGCACACGTTGATCAGCAGCCCGGTGCGAAGAATCGGCCCCATGCGTTCCAGTCGCCCGGCGCCGATGGCCTGCGCACCGAGGATCGACGCGGTGATCGCAATCGACAAGGCCGGGAACTGCACATAGTTGACGATCTGTGTCACTGCGCCATAGGCCGCCGTCGCTTGCGAACCGTGCTGGTTGACCAGCGCCAGAATCACCAGCTCCGACAGCGACAGCACAATCATCTGCACGCCGGTCGGCAGACCGATGCGCAACACTTTGCCGAGAATCGCCCCGTCAAGGCGCAGCGCAGCAAAGAACTCGCGGTCCGGCGCCAGCGGATGGCCCTTGCGGATCAGCCGCCACGCCAGCCACGCCATTGCCGCCAGGTTGCCGGCCAACCCCGCGTACGCCGCACTCTGAATGCCCAGTTGCGGCAAGCCGAACCAACCGCGAATCAGCGCTGGGGTCAGGGCCAGCCCGACACAGGTCGACACCACCAGCGCCAGCAACGGCGACAGCGTATCGCTGACCCCGCGCAACAATTGCGTGAACAACACGAACACCAGCAACGACGGCAAGATCCACATCATCACGTGGGCATACGCCACCGCATCGTCGAGCACATCCGCTGGCGTCCCCAAACCCGCCAACGCCTGTCGCGCGAAAACGCTGCCAAGCACCGCCGCCACCAGACCAATCAACACGCCGAGCAACAACGTCGCCCCGGCAATCGCCTTGACCATGTGCGGTTCGCGCGCGCCCCACGCCTGACCGATCAACACCCCGGCGCCCGCACCGAGGCCGATCACCAGTGCGATAAAGAAGAACACGATGGGAAACATCCCCGACACCGCCGCCAGTGCCTGGGTGCCGAGCATCTGGCCGATGTAGATGCTGTTGACCGTGCCCGACATCGATTGCAGAAAATTCGACAGCACCATCGGCGCGAGGAACAGCAGGTAGGTGTGCCAGAGTGGGCGTTGGGCGACGGCTTGCATTGAATAGAGGTCCATCTCGACGGCGGGAGGGCTGATTGAGGATAGCTTCGGTGAGTTGCTCGCGGGGTGCAATTAACATTTCAAATCGGTGTTTATTACCGGTGGTCACGTCTGTGTAATTGGCGCGGATCTGTAGGTGTCAGGTAACGCCTGTGGTAAACAACAGCCCTCGCCCATTTTTCTTATTGAGGCTCTGTTCATGCCGCACGTTGCCAATCTGTTGACCGCCAGCCTACTCGCCCTGCTCGCCACCAGCGCTCACGCCGCCGCGCCCGCCGAAACGTTGAAGCCGTTGCTGGAAACACTCAACGAACGCCTGAACATCGGCGACCTCGTCGCGCTGACCAAATGGGACAGTGGCAAGCCGATTCAGGACAGCCCGCGTGAGGCGCAGGTCATTGCCAATGCCCGAGCGCTGGCCGCCGAGCACAAGCTCGACCCTGAAGACGTGGCGCAACTGATCGCGGCGCAAATGGAGGCGAACAAATTAGTGCAGTACGGGTTGCTCGCACAATGGCAGGCGGCCGCTGCCGCACCAGACACCCCGCGCCCCGACCTCGGTAAACAGATCCGCCCGCGTCTGGATGAACTGCAAACCCGTCTGCTGCAGCAATACGCCGAGTTCGCGCCCTATCGCCATGACGCGAATTGCCCGGCGTGGCTGGCCAAGGCGCGCAGTGGCCTGACCCACGATGCGTTGCATGAGTTGGCTTTGACGCGGGCGACCGGTGAGCTGTGCGTGCGATCAACCACCCCATGAAACGGGGGCTCGGGCATACATTGCTGGCGTCGATAGTCACCATCACGTCAATGAAGTTCTCATAAAAAATCCACGGCGTAACATCGGCTCCAGACAAACAACTACCCCTTGGAGCACACGATCATGAAACGCCAAACCCTTCTCAGCATCGCTTTTTCGGTTTTCGCCATTAACGCTTTTGCCGCCACCCCGGCACATACCCAGGTCGCTGAAGGCGGCTCGGACAAGTTGATTGAAAGTCGTGTTGCTGAGGGCGGTTCTGATCGTCTGCTCGAACGCCGCGTTGCCGAAGGCGGTTCCGATCGCCTGATCGAACGCCGCGTTGCCGAAGGCGGTTCCGATCGTCTGCTCGAACGCCGCGTTGCCGAAGGTGGTTCCGATCGTCTGATCGAACGCCGCGTTGCTGAAGGTGGTTCCGATCGTCTGATCGAACGCCGCGTTGCCGAAGGTGGCGCTGATCGCCTGATCGAACGCCGCGTCGCCTAAACCACTGGCTTCATCGCAACCCCAAGAAAAAGCCCGGCCTGATCAGCCGGGCTTTTTCCTGCCCGCAACCATCCATTCCCCGACTGGTCACCCACCGCCCATTGCGCATACCATGCGGCCACAACTCCAAAACAGACCTCGCCTGCCCATGCTCAAAGCCAGTCTGCGTAGCCACCTCACCCTTTGGTTTGCCGGTTTGTCCCTGCTGACGCTGCTCAGCGTGGGCTTCTATGTCGGCCACATCGCCACGGAACAGATGAAGCAGGCCAGCGGCAATGCCTTGCTCAACACCGCGCGCTCGGCCGCATCGTTATTGGGCGAGCAACTGCGCGAACGCCAGTTGGAGGTGTATCTGCTCAGCCGTGCGCCGCATCTGGAGCGTGGCGATCTGGACAACCCAGCGATTCTGAAATCGATGCAACTGCGTACTCAGGCCCGCGCCGAGTATGCGTGGATGGGCGTCACCGATGCCGAGGGCAAGGTGCATCAAGCGGTGAACGGCTTGCTGGTGGGTCAATCGGTGCAACAACGGCCGTGGTTCCAGGCCGGGTTGCGCGGGGAGTACACCGGCGATCCCCATGAGGCGGTGCTGCTGGCGAAAATGCTCCCGGGCCTGCCGAACGGTGAACCACTGCGTTTCATCGATTTCGCCGCGCCGATCCGTAACGCCGACGGTCAGGTGATTGGCGTCCTGGGTGCACACGCGCACTGGAGTTGGGTAACACGCATTGTTGAGTCAGCGGCGTTTTCACATAAAAACTCAACGCCGGATATCGAGGCGTTGATCATCGATCACGATGGCAAGATTCTCTATCCGGAAGCGCTGGCGGGCCAGCAACTGGCGGCGATGGATTCGAAGTTACAGGGGTGGACGGCGGGCAACGGTTTTCTCACCAGCATGGTCACCGTACCAACGCCGTCGAGCACGGCGCTGTCGTGGTCGATCGCCGTGCGCCAGCCATTGGAAACCGCACTGCAACCGGCACGTCTGCTGCTCTACAAACTGCTGATACTGGGCGTGGTCGCGGCCGTGCTGTTTGGCCTGGTGGCCTACTATCTGGCGCTGTATCTGAGCCGACCGATCGAACAGCTCGCGCATTCGGCCAGACAAGTTCAGAACAAACAGCCCGGTGCACAATTCCCGCTGCAACACCCGGTGCGGGAAATTGCTCAGCTCGGTCAGTCCATCGATGCAATGACGCAATCACTGCTCAACAAAGAGCGCGAATTGCAAGAGGCCAATGCCTCGCTAGAAGCAACCGTCGCGCAACGCACCGCTGCGCTGACACAGGCCAACGCCGAGCTGCTGAGTCTGGCGACCCACGACAGTTTGACCGGCGTTCACAACCGTCGCCGTTTCGACGAAAAACTCACCGAATACACACTGCTGTTCCGCCGTACCGGACGCCCGTTTTCCCTGCTGCTGATCGATGCTGATCACTTCAAGCGAATCAATGACACCCACGGTCACGCGGTGGGGGATGAAGTGCTGCAGCAGTTGGCGCAGTTGATTCAGAGCAGCCTGCGCACCACCGATTTCGTCGCCCGTTATGGCGGCGAAGAATTCGCCGTACTGTTGCCGGAAATCGCCCAACCCGACACCCCGGAAGTTGTCGCCGAGAAGATTCGCGCGGCGGTTGCCGAGGCCGATTTCCCTGCGGTCGGGAATGTGACGGTGAGCATCGGTGTCGGCCTGGCAGACCCGGCCGATAACAACCACAGTGCACTGATCAAACGCGCCGATCAGCAGCTGTATCAGGCTAAGGCAGCGGGTCGCAATCAGGTCGCTTGATCAGTCGCTTTTCACTTCACAAATCCCGTTGGCCCTGTTCTTCCCGGTGTACGACACCGCAGGCGATCCGTCGGGATTGATGCTCAGAGAGATGGTCACGCCCGCGCCTTTGGCCTCGAAGTAGTTCTCATTGAATTTCTTCAACTTGCCTTCCTTGCCATTGATGTAGATCGGCCCGCCTTGATCGGCGTGCACTTCGATCTTGCCCGGGCACGTGGCGTTGAACATGGGGATGCCCGCGTGGGCCAGTCCTGTGGCAAGCAGCAGCGGTGTTGCCAATAGCAAAAATTTCATGGTGGGTTCCTTGAAGGCAGCAACAACGCCGAATAGGTTTTTCATGTCATTTTCAATCAGGGACTTCGGCAGCTCCTGCCGTCATTGCGAGAAGGTCTGAAGATAAGCCAACAGGTTGTCGAGTTTTTCTTCGTCACTCAGGCCCCAGAAAATCATCCGCGTGCCGGGCACCACGCCTTTCGGATCCTTCAGATAGGCAATCAGCGTTTCACGATCCCAAGTCACCCCCGAGTTCTTCATCGCCTCGGAATACACGTAATTAGCCGAGGTACCGGCGGGCCGCCCGATGATGCCATTGAGTTGCGGGCCGAATCCGGGACGGGCCGATTCGCCGACCTGATGACAGCCCCCGCACAGGCGCGGGAAGATTTTCGCGCCAGCTTCGGGGTCGCCTGCGGCGAGGGTGAACGTACTGAACAGGCTGGAGCCGAGCATCAGAGCGAGTGACAGTGCAGCGGTGTTTTTCATCGAGGGTTCCGGGTCGGTCTGCATCGGGCGGCGCAAGGGTAGCATTTTGTTTTTACCGGTAAGCGCCAATGATCCTGCTGATTTTGATCAATGCCTGGCGCAACACATCCATCTCTACCGAACCCAGCGCAAGCCGAATCGCATGCGGCGCATGGCCCGACACCGAAAACGGCTCGGCGGTGGTGACGGAAATCTGCTCGTGCATCAGCTCGACGACAATCTGGTCAGCGCGCACATCCTCCGGCAACGGTAGCCACAGGAAATACGACGCCGGATGGCCAACACTGGGCAATCCTTTCAACACTTCGGCCGCCAGCGCCTGCCGCGCCTTGGCATCTTTGCGTTTCTGCTCCTCGAGCAACGTCACTGTGCCGTCGTCGAGCCAGCCACAGGCGATGGCGGTCATGACGCCCGGCGTGTTCCAGGTGGTGGCGCGGATGATGCGTTCCAGTGCTGGCACCACGTCGGTCGGGGCGGCAATGAAACCGACGCGCAGGCCGGTTGCGATGTTTTTCGACAGACCCGAGACATACACCGTGCGCTCCGGTGCCAGATCGATCAGCGTACGCGGTGGGTTTTCCACCAGAAATGCGTAGGCCGCGTCTTCGATGAGGGTCAGATCATGCCGTCGGGCAATCGCCACCAACTGCTCGCGCTGTGCCAATGGCGTCACCCAGCCCAGCGGATTGTGCAACGTCGGCATGCTGTACACGGCACGCACCGAGCGGCTGCGGCAGAGTGTGTCCAGCGCCGCGAGATCCGGCCCTTGCGCGCTGACCGGAATCGCCACGACTTCCAGATGCAGCGCTTCGGCCAGTACCTTGAAGCCGGAATAGGTCAGGGCGTCGGCAGCAATCACATCGCCGGGTTTGAGCAATGCCATCAACGTGACGGCGAGGCCTTGCTGGGCGCCATTGACGATCAGTACTTGCTCAGCGTCGACAGTCACCCCGCGCGTCAACAGATGCCGAGCGACCGACGCACGTTCGTGGGCACGGCCGGCGTGCGGTTGATAACGCAACAACGCTTCCAGGTCGCCCGACAACGCCAATTGGCGCAACGCGCTGCGCAACAAATCGGCCTGACCGGGCAACGACGGGTAATTGAAATTGAGGTCGATCATGCCGACCGCCACGTCTTTCTGATCGATGCCCTGCCCCGGCGACAGCGAGGTTTCGCGGACAAACGTGCCGCGCCCGGTTTCGCCGCTGACCAGGCCCATGGCCTCCAGCTCCGCATACACCCGCGAGGCCGTGACCAGCGCCAGCCCTTCCTGAGCGGCCAGTTGCCGATGGGTCGGCAACCGCGTGCCCGGCGGCAATTGGCCCGAGCGAATATCTGCGGCATAGGCGTCAACGAGTGTCTTGTAGCGCGAGCGTGGCATGCCGGATGTATCC
This sequence comes from Pseudomonas sp. P108, assembly GCF_032613195.1. NCBI lineage: Bacteria > Pseudomonadati > Pseudomonadota > Gammaproteobacteria > Pseudomonadales > Pseudomonadaceae > Pseudomonas > Pseudomonas sp. P108. Next base: position 4,193,298 of record NZ_CP126691.1, read on the forward strand.
ATGACAATTCTTTGATTGTGCTGATTCTCGGCTCTAGCATCACGACAATGCAACCCACTTCTGAGCGTGATCTGCTATGGAACGGACTTCGAATCTGACGACCCCGGCACTGGAAAAAACCAGTGGCTGGATCAATGGTTTTATCGGCGTAGTGATCTTCAGCGGTTCGCTGCCGGCCACGCGTCTGGCGGTGCTGGAGTTCGATCCGGTGTTTCTCACCGTGGTCCGCGCTGCCATCGCCGGGGTGTTGGCTGTCGCGCTGTTGTGGCTATTTCGCGAACGGCGCCCGGCGCGCGATCAGTGGCTGTCGCTGTTGATTGTCGCGCTGGGCGTAGTGCTCGGTTTTCCTCTGCTGACCGCCCTGGCGCTGCAACACGTGACGTCGGCGCACTCGATTGTGTTTGTAGGATTGCTGCCACTGGCCACAGCGATTTTTGCTGTGCTGCGCGGCGGTGAGCGGCCGCGACCGGTGTTCTGGATTTTCTCCACTCTCGGCAGCGCTTTGGTCGTCGGTTTCGCCTTGGCACAAGGCCTGACTGCCTCACCCACCGGTGACCTGCTGATGCTCGCCGCCATTCTCGCCTGCGGCCTCGGCTATGCCGAAGGCGCGAAGCTGTCGCGCGCCCTCGGCGGCTGGCAGGTGATTTGCTGGGCGCTGGTGCTGTCGCTACCGCTCATGGCGGTTTTGAGTCTGTGGCTGGCGCCCGCCTCGTTCAACACAATCAGTCTGTCGGCGTGGCTGTGTCTGGGCTATGTGTCGCTGTTCAGCATGCTGATCGGTTTTGTGTTCTGGTATCGCGGTCTGGCCCAGGGCGGGATTGCGGCAGTCGGTCAGTTGCAATTACTGCAGCCGTTTTTCGGTCTGGCGCTGGCGGCGACGCTGCTGCATGAACAGGTCAGCCTCGGCATGCTCGCCGTGACGCTGGGCGTGATCCTGTGCGTGGCCGGGGCGAAGAAATTCGCCAAATGATCCTCAGGCGCCGGCCTTCCACTCGCGAGGGCTGAGCCCGGTCTTGCGCCGAAACGCCCGGGCCAGCGCCGAAGGACTTTCGTAACCGACCTCCTCGGCAATCAGCGCAATCGGCTTGCCTTCACGCAAGCGTTTCTGCGCCAGACTGACCCGCCAGCTCAGCAGATAATCGGCCGGAGTCTGCCCGACGACCCGGCGAAACTGCTCGGCAAATCCGGCGCGCGACAGGTTGGCGACAGACGCCAGATCCGCCACGCTCCAGGGCTTTTGCGGTTGCTCGTGCATCAGGTTCAAGGCGCGGGAAAGACGCGGATCGGCCAGCCCGGCGATCATCCCCGGTTGCTGCTCGCGACTGCTGATCAAATGCCGCAACAGCAGAATCACCAGCAGTTCGAACAGTCGATCCATCACCGCCACGCGCCCGCAATGCCCTTCGAACGCTTCCTTGAACAGCCATTCGACGGTGTTGGCCAGTTCCGGGATGTCCGTCAGTTTCAGCACCAGGTAATCCGGCAGTGCCGCCGCCAGTGCATTGCCGGAACCGCCGTCAAACGTCAACGTTGCGCAGACTACTTGGGTGTCCATGGCTTCGTCGGCGAACATGCGATGGGCGAAAGGTCGGGGGAAGAAAATCAGCGACGGCTCACTGAGGCGGATCTCGCGTTCGCTGCCCGGCTTGAGCAGCAACTCGCCGGCCTGCAACAAATGCACATGGCCGACCGGTTCATTTTCATGAACCGCGACGCCGCAGAACGCGCCGCTGTGAAAAGTGCCGGCCGTCACACCGAAATGGCTGAGCAATGTTGAAAGGCGATCCATGGACGACTCCAAGAGCATATCTGGACGATCTGCCGCATATCCTCGACGATTTGCCGCCAATCCACCAGCCTCGCTCAATAACATGGCCTCCATCCCCGGCGCACTACGCACCGGACTTTCGGAGAATCACCATGAGCCGCATCCACGCAATCAGCCTCGAAACCGCCACCGACGCCACCCGCCCTGTGCTGGAAGGCGTGAAAAAGAAAATCGGTTTCCTGCCCAACGTCTTCACCACCCTGGCCAAAGCGCCGGTGGCCCTCGAAACCTACGTGCAAGCCTCGGCGATCCTCGGCAAAACCTCGCTGAGCGCCCAGGAAAAAGAAGCGGTCTACCTCGCCACCTCCCAGGTCAACGGTTGCGACTACTGCCTGGCGGCCCACACCTTGTTTGCCGGCAAGGCCGGGCTCTCGGCACAGGACATCGTCGCCGCCCGCCAAGGCGAACTCAACGCCTACGCCACCCTCGCCCGTCAGCTGACCGAAAGTCGCGGCCATTTGAGCGATGCACAGATCGCCGCCGCCCGCACTGCCGGCATCGACGACGTGAAGATCATTGAAGTGATTGCACTGGTGGCCGTGCAGAGCCTGACCAACTACCTGAACAACGCGGCGCTGACCGATATTGACTTCCCCGCCATCTGAGTCCGGCCACACAAAACCTGTTGGAGCTGACCTGCTCGCGATAGCGGTGTGTCATTCAAAGCATCTTTGAGTGACACACCGCTATCGCGAGCAAGCTCACTCCCACAGAAAAGCAAAAAATAACGCCCACTTCACACCGAGGAGCTTCTAACCACTCAACAGGATGAGCGTTAGCTCGGCTGCAGCTCTTGATCTTGATCCACGGGCGACGTCGGAAGGCTGAGTGGAGGGATTCATCCGGGGGTGGGAGCGCAGCGACCGTTTGGCGCAGCCAAATGCATCGAGAGGAGGTGCAGCGAAGCAAACCGTAGGCGATGCGCCCGGAGGGATCCCGGAGCGAAGGAACCCCGAGCCCCAACGAGCGGGCCGCACGTAGGAGCAAGCGTTTTTTTGCTTACTTTTTTTAGGCGTTTGTAAAAAAAGTGAGTCGCCGTAAGGGCGAAACCCTAAGCCGCCGTGACCGCAGCAACGGATATGTACCCGGTCAGCCAGATAATCAGTGATGCTCCTCACCCGCCCGCTTCAGCAACTTCTTGCACCGCTCAGACAAATGAAACACCTGCAAATGCTTACCCGCCTTCGCATAGCGCTCGCGCAAAGTCTTCAACGCCGCAATCGCCGAATAATCAACAAAACTCAAATGCCGACAATCCAAAGTCACCCGAGCCGGATCATTGGCCGGATCGAACTGATTGAGAAACGGCGCAGTCGAGGCAAAAAACAACGTGCCATGCAGACGATAAAGCTTGCTGCCGTCAGCCTCCAGATGCTCATCGGCATACAGCTCACGGGCCTGCTGCCAGGCAAAGTTAAGCGCGGCGATAATGATGCCGCACAGCACCGCAGTGGCCAGATCAGTGAACACCGTAATAGTGGTCACAGCGATGATCACCAGCACATCGTTGAGCGGCACTTTGTTCACCACCCGCAACGACGCCCAGGCAAAAGTCTGCTGCGACACCACAAACATCACACCGACCAGCGCCGCCAGCGGAATACGCTCGATCAGCGGCGACAGGAACAGAATGAACAACAGAATCAGCACCCCGGCGACCACACCGGACAAACGCCCGCGCCCGCCGGAACTGAGGTTGATCACGGTCTGACCGATCATCGCGCAACCGCCCATGCCGCCGAACGCACCCGAGACCATATTCGCCGCACCGAGCGCCACGCACTCGCGATCCGGGTAGCCACGGGTTTCAGTGATTTCATCGGTGAGGTTCAACGTCAGCAGGGTTTCCAGCAGACCGACCAGCGCCATCAGAATCGCGTAAGGCGCAATGATGCGCAGGGTTTCGAAATTCCACGGGATGTCCGGCAAAGCGAAGGTCGGCAAGCCACCGGCGATGTGCGCCATGTCGCCAAGGGTGCGGGTCGGCAGGCCGAACAGATAGACCAGCAGGCCGACGCCGAGGATCGCCACCAGTGCCGGCGGCACCGTTTTTGTCAGACGCGGCAGAATGTAGACGATGGCCATGGTCAGCAGCACCAGCCCGGTCATCAGGTACAGCGGCGTACCGCTGAGCCAGTCTTCGCCGCTCTTGAAATGCTCCAGTTGCGCCAGAGCAATGATGATCGCCAGGCCGTTGACGAAACCGAGCATCACCGGGTGCGGCACCATGCGCACCAGTTTGCCCAGGCGCAGCAGTCCGAACGCCATCATGATCAAACCGCCGAGCAACACCGTCGCCAGCAAATACTGCACACCGTGCTGCACCACCAACGCGACGATGACCACCGCCATCGAACCCGCCGCGCCGGAGACCATGCCCGGCCGGCCGCCGAACAACGCCGTCAGCGTGCAGATGATGAAAGCGCCGTACAAGCCCATGAGCGGATTGAGGTGCGCCACCAGCGCGAACGCAATGCATTCGGGCAACAGGGCAAACGAGGTGGTGAGTCCGGCCAGGACATCGGCGCGCAGACGAATCGGTTTCATGGCTTACCTGACTGAGCGGCCGACGAGCGCGGCCGCGGGTGTTCGGGGAAAAGAGGGTTGCGGATGTTACGGAATTGTTCCGGATCGAGCCAGTGAACGCTGACACCTGTCGGCTCGGGCTTTATGCTGGCGCGCTCCTGTATTCATCGAGTTCGACATGTCTGCATTTCTGACGTCCCGCGAAGTGTGCCAGCGTTTGCGTGAAGCGGCGCTCGGTGTGCTCGCGTTCACAGTCTGCGAAGCACCTGCCGAGACTGGGCTGGTCACAGTCGATATCGACGGCTGGCGCCTGCTGCTGGATTTTGCCGGGGGGCGATTACATCACTGTGAACACGCCCGCAGCGACGATGGACAAGAAGGCTCGCTAGAGCGCTGGCAGCGTTTTGGCACCGACCCGGTGAGCCTGCTCAGTACTTGGGAATTGGCGCAGATCGAGCAATTGCTCAAAGCGCCGACGAACGAGGTTGCTCAATGATGGCACTCTGCCCATAATTCGCGCCCTCCTCTATTCCCACGCAAGGAACTGCCGTGAAGAAGTCGCTGTTGTTGATCCCGATGCTGGCTCTGCTGCTGCAAGGGTGTGGCATGACCATGACCCGCTACGAGCCGAGTTTCGAGAACGTTCAGAAGCTCAAGCAAACCCCGCCGCTGCATGCGATCAGCAATCCTCAGGTTACCGCCGAATCCGGTGAAGGTTCGCTGGTGGTGCGTGCCAATCCGGTTCGCTCACCGTCTGGCAGCATCCCGGCGCACATTCAGGACGCGATCACCGAAGAACTGCGCAAGGCCGGTCTGCTCGATCCGCAGGCTCAGCGTCAGTTGAAAGTGCTGGTGGTGAAGAACGAACTGTCCGCCGGCATGGGCACGGGCGACGGCAAACTGGCTGCTCGCTTCACCCTGCTCAATGGCAACGATGTGGTGTACGACGCGACCAAGAATGTCAGCAGCCAGTGGAGCAGCAGCTTCTTCGGTTTCATTGCGATCCCGAACGCGGTCAACGCTTACAACCCGATGGTGCGTGACCTGCTGAAGGAACTGTACAGCGATCCACAGTTCATTCAGGCCCTGAAGTAAGGGCAAAAAAAAGAGCCGCGATTGCGGCTCTTTTTTTTCGCTTCAAACCCGTGGAATACCGGTTTCGAGCGCCGAGTACTTCAGGTTTTTGTTATCAACCATTTGCTTGAGCAACGCATTGACCTGACGGGTAAAGGTGTCATTCACCGCGTCTTTAGGCGTGTTGGCCATCAGCGGAATGAACCAGATGCCGATCCAGGTGCCGATCGCATCGTGGTTGCTCGCGGTGGTCAGGGCCTGACCTTGGCCATCCAAGCCTTCCAGGCTCAAGGTGTACTGATCGGTGCCGTACGCCGGGATTACCATCATGCTGAAGCCGCTGATGAAGGCCAGCACCATGGAGCCTGCATTCGGCGGATGGTTGTACATTTTCAGACGCAGGCTGTAGTCGCCCGGCTGCTTCTGGAACTCGTCCAGAGTGACACGGCCGAACAGGCCCGAGTCAGTGAGGATTTTTTGCAGCTGTGGTTTCAGTTGATCACGTGCCTGCGGCACTTCCACGGCGGAACCACTTTTCGGCTCGCCCTGATAGAAATCGAAATCGACGTAGACGTTTGGCTTGTTGGCGTAGCTGGCCATCGACGGCATGGTCACCAGCGCCACTTCGTCTTTGGTGAAACTGGCACAACCGCCCAACGCAAGTACCAGCCCCAGCGCCAGAATTTTCCCGAATTGCATGATGTCCGTCCCTATGTGTACACGACCAAATGATGGCGTTGAGCCTTCATTGCGAAGGCCGGGCGGATTCTAGAGAGAGAGGCCTTCCAGCGAAAGCCTGAATTGGCGAAATCGGCAAAAAAATTGCTCAGCCCTGCCGCAAGTCGAGGATGTAGGTGTAATACCCGCTGTCGCGTACGTAACCGAGGGATTCGTACAAGCCTTGCGCCTTGAAGTTGTCCGTGGCGGTTTCCAGCACCAGGCCCTTGGCACCGGTCGCCAAGGCAAAGTCACGCGCAGTGTTCATCAACAGTCGGCCAACCCCGCGCCCACGGGCGGCGGGTGCAGTGAACAGGTCGCTGAGCAGCCAGGTGCGGTGGGCATCGATTGACGAGAATGTCGGATACAGCTGCACGAAACCCAGCGCTTCACCGTGTTCATCCTGAGCAAGAAAAATCGCCGATTCGCTGGCAGCCATGCGCTCAGCGATGAAGGTTCGCGATTGCACAAGGTTCGACGGCTGCTGGTAAAAACCTCGATAAGCGTCGAACAACGCCGCCACCGCATCCAGATGTGTCGCGTCGGCTCGCACGGCCTGAAGAGTCATACGCCCGCTCCATTTCCAATCAATGATCGAAACAGCATAGCGCTGCCCTTCGAGTATGCTGGCCTCCTCGCTATATAGTTTTGTATATTGCGAAACCAAAATCGCCAGAACCTTTCCATGCCGTCCAGCCAACCTGTGTGTCCATGAGTGCCATCCGCGTACGCAACGAGCAGTTGATCCTCGCCGCCGCCACCGAAGAATTCGCCGCCAACGGTTTCGACGCCACCCAGACTCGCGACATCGCGGCACGTGCCGGGGTGCCCAAGGCCAATCTGTATTACTACTTCCAGACCAAGGAAAACCTCTACGGCAAAGTACTGCTGGGTTTTGTCGAACCGCTGCTGGAAGCCTCAGCGGCGCTGCGTGAAAGCGATGATCCGCTGACGGGGCTGCGCGCCTACATTGCCGCGCGGATTCGGATTGCCCGCGAGCATCCGGCGATTGCCAAGGTGTTCAGCGGCGAATTGCTGCTGGGCGGTCGACAGTTGCCCGACGAGTGCCGAGATCTGTTGCAGGCCGAAGCGCGGCGCAATGTTGAATGCCTGCGCAGCTGGATCGAGCGCGGTTTGTTGGCACCGGTGGATCCGGAACATTTGATGCTGTTCATTTGGTCGGCGACGCGCACGTACACCAACATCGGCTGGCAGATGGGCCGGATCACGGGGCGCGAAGTGCCGCAGGATGAGGACTATCAAACGGCGGCGCAGACGATCACGCGGATGGTGCTGGAGGGCGTGGTCGTAGCGCCGCGAGTCGGCGAGATTCGTGGGGTTTTGTTTGCGACTTGAGGGAGGGCTGCTGCGCAGATCAGGGCATGAAGTCTACGGGGAGTTCCAGATGATCTTTCATGCGCTCGTTCCAGTCGTGCAAGGCGTTGGGTAGACGTTTTTTCCATTTCGCAGCGTTGGTGTAATAGCGCAGACGCGAGTGGCCGGTACTGTCGTAGGTCATCAGCAGCACCCAGAAATGGCCAGCGGTTGACCGCATCACGACGCCGGTACCGCCGAGGCCGCGCATCCACATCTCCCAGACCTGACTGCCCGGCACATCAGCGGAAGGCTCAGCGGTCATCAGGGAGCCGGACTTTTCCACCAGTGTCTGATAATCACCTTTGAGCAAGGTGTGCAGTGCCTGGGTCTCTTCCGGTGTTTGCGCCAGGCCCAGGCTGAGCATGTCGTAATCCAGCATCAGCGGTTGCTGCGAGGCGACAAAACGACCGGTGTAGTAGACGCCCAATCCGGCACTGCAATAGCCGCCTGCGCCCACGAGCGAAATATCCAGCACACCGTTGATGGGAGTGAACGACAGGGTGCACTCGTCTTCCGAGTAAACGGCCTTACCGTCCTTGAGTGTGGCGATGCCATCCAGATCACCGGAGTTGGCGCCCTCAGCTGCCGTAATGTCGATGCTGATGTGCGTAGCATCGCGGCGCTGGGTTATCACCGTCGCCGAGGTTGAAGTCCCCGGCGGAACAAGCTGCCAGGTCGCGTCCCAACTGAAGGGCTGGGTGGCGTGTTCAAGTTCGGTCAGGCGCATCAGGTACTGGCGGCGCAAACAGGCCGTCTGCTCACCACAGGCGTTGCGATTTTTCAGCCACTGCCGCTGGTCCGTCTTGAGAGCTTGGGCATCGGGGACATTAGCCAATGTCGAATGCCACAGCTTGCCCAGCGTCTCGTCGAGCAGCGAAATCTGCGGGTCACCACAAATGGCTTTTTCAGTTTTGCTGTTGGCCGTGGCGCAATCGAAACTGCTGGCTTGGGTAACAGAGGCAAACGCAACGGACATCAGCACCAAGGCATGACGCAGGGAGATGGCGAACATCGAGAGATTCCATTCTTCGGACGGCGCGCAGTATGCCAGTGCTGCTGCCGGAAATCCCCACTGTAGGAGTGAGCCTGCTCGCGATAGCGTTCTGTCAGACGATGCTGCGCCAACTGACACACTGCTATCGCGAGCAGGCTCACTCCTACAGGTTTTGTGTGGGTTGTCAGAACGTGATGTCGGCTGCGGGTATGACGTCGATCCGCGCCACGGAGCCGGTCAGGTGCGCCAGATCCTTGTTGTGTTCGGCGATGATGTCTTCGGCGCTCATGTTGCCGTTGTCGACCGTGGAATGCGCGTCGGCCACAAGCACCACGTCATAACCCAGTTGATGGGCCTGACGCACGGTGGCGTTGATGCAGTAATCGGTTTGCAGACCACAGATGACCAGTTTTTCGAAATCTTCGCTCGGCAGCAGTTTGCGCAAGTCTGTCTGGTAGAACGAATCCGGCGTGGTCTTGCGTACGCGCAAGTCCTCAGGCGATGTCTCAAGCCCTTCGGCCAGTTGCCAGCCTTCGGCGCCAAGGGCCAACGGGCTGTCCTTTTCTTCATGCTGGATCAGCACCACTGGCACACCTGACTTGCGCGCCCGGGTGCTGAGACCGTTGATGGTGTCGATCACCCGGTGAATGTCATGGCACTGATATTCGCCCGAGCAGAGGGCGCGCTGGACGTCGATGATCAGTAATGCGGTGGTCATGATGAGCCTTCCTTGATCAGTCCTTGAGACAGGGGCGGACGTGAGCCCGCCCCCTTTTTACGCCCCTCAGTAACCCAGTGACAAGCCGGTGTTGCGGCGCGGATCATTGGCGCCGTAGAAACGGTTTTTGCCAACGGGCTTACCGCCCAGCGAAGGTGCCCCCACCAGAATCGCGGCGATGTGGTTGGCGTCCTGCGGGCCGGCGAACTTGTGGCCCCAGCTCTCGAGAATCTTGCGCGTATCGGGGCTGGCGGCGAAGTCCTCGAGGTTGGTTTCCTCCGGCATCCACTGCTGATGGAAGCGTGGCGCATCGACCGCTTCCTGAAGGCCCATGCCGTAGTCGATGACGTTGAGCATGGTCAGCAAAGTCGCCGTGATAATGCGGCTGCCACCCGGTGTGCCAACCACCATCACCACTTTGCCGTCCTTGGTGACGATGGTCGGGCTCATCGATGACAGCGGTGCCTTGCCCGGCGCTATCGCATTGGCTTCGCCCTGCACCAGACCGTACATGTTCGGCACGCCGACCTTGGAGGTGAAGTCGTCCATTTCATCGTTGAGGATTACCCCGGTCTTGCTCGCCATCACGCCCGCGCCGAACCAGTCGTTGAGGGTGTAAGTCACCGACACGGCATTGCCCCACTTGTCGACGATCGAATAGTGGGTGGTGTTGCTGCCTTCATGGGGCGCTACGCCGGGCTTGAGTTCAGCCGACACGCCGGCCTTGTTCGGTTGGATAGCGTCGCGCAGTTTGGTCGCGTAGTTCTTGTCCAGCAGGTGCTCGATCGGGTTTTTGACGAAATCCGGATCGCCGAGGTAGCTGTTGCGATCGACATAGGCGTGGCGCATCGCTTCAATCTGATAGTGCATACCCTGAGCCGAATGGAAGCCCAGATCCTTCATCGGATAGCCTTCGAGGATGTTCATGATCTGGCAGATCACCACGCCGCCGGAGCTTGGCGGTGGCGCCGAGACCACATGATAACCACGGTAGTCACACTCCACCGGCGCCAGTTCGCGGGTCTTGTATTTGTCGAGGTCGGCCTGGGTGATGATGCCTTTGTTGGCCTGACTGGAGGTCACGATGGCATCGGCGACCCAGCCTTTATAGAAGCCGTCGGCGCCTTTATCGGAAATGCTCCGCAGGGTTTTGCCGAGGTCCTTCTGCACCAGTTTCTGCCCGACCTGCATCGGCTCGCCGTTGTGCAGGAAGATCGCGCCGGAATCGCGCATGTCCTTCTTGAACACGTCGGTGGCGTACTCCAGCAACTCGACGTCACCCTGCTCCAGCGCAAAGCCGTCTTCCGCCAGTTTGATCGCCGGGGCAATCATCTCCTTGCGCGGCTTGGTCCCGTATTTGCTCAGCGCCAGTTCCATGCCAGAGACCGTGCCGGGCACACCCACCGCCAAATGGCCACGGGTGCTCAAGTCGGGAATGACGTTGCCTTCCTTGTCGAGGTACATGTTGGCCGTCGCCGCCAACGGGGCCTTTTCGCGGAAATCGAGGAAGGTCTTGCGCCCGTCCGCCAATTGAATGGTCATGAAGCCGCCACCGCCGAGGTTGCCTGCTGCGGGATACACCACCGCCAGCGCGTAACCCACGGCGACTGCCGCATCGACGGCATTACCGCCACTTTTCAGTACGTCGATACCCACATGGGTGGCCAGATGTTGCGCGGTGACCACCATGCCGTTTTCGGCGGCAACCGGTGCGACTGACGCCGCGTGAGCCATGAGACAGCTGAGTGCCAGTGAGGTCGCTATCAGCGATTTGGCCAAAGGTTCGTACTTCATGAGTCGATCTCTTTTTTTGTTTTCAGGGTCTGTGCAAAACAGAGCGGGGAACGCTTCAAGAGCACCAAGCAGTATGGTCGGCTTTGCGTATTGCGCCTCCCCGATCAGGCAGTATGCTGGGCACTGTTGCTGTCCTGATCCGGAGTCTGCCGTCATGCCCTATACGTTCATCACCCTGCCCTCGCCCGTCGGTGAGCTGAAGCTGGTCGCGAACGGCTCACGACTGGCGGCCATCCTCTGGGAAAACGACAAACCGAACCGCGTGCGCCTCGGACCGATGAGCGAGGCACGCGACAATCCGATCCTGATTCGAACGGCTCGACAACTTGAAGAATATTTTTCCGGGACGCGTGACTGTTTTGATCTGGAACTGGATTTCGCTGGCACCGACTTTCAGAAAAAGGTCTGGGCGGCGCTGCTGACCATTCCATTTGGCGAGACGCGGACCTACAGCCAGATTGCCGAACAGATCGGCAACCCCAGCGCCGTGCGGGCAGTGGGAGCCGCCAACGGACGCAACCCGATTTCCATCGTCGCGCCGTGTCATCGGGTGATCGGCGCCTCGGGGAAGCTGACCGGGTTTGCCGGTGGGCTGGAGGCGAAAGAGCGCTTGCTGACCCTTGAAGGTGGCGACTGGTTGCAGATTGGCAAAACCGGGGATTTGTTTTAGTCAGTTAATACGAATCAAGAGATCGCAGCCTTCGGCAGCTCCTACCTTGGAATGCGTTTTCCTGTAGGAGCTGCCGAAGGCTGCGATCTTTTGATTTATCAGTTAAACAAGTTATTCATCGCCGCATACTGCAACAGCATGATGGTCTTGGCGTCGCAGATCTCACCGCGCTGAAACGCTGCCAACGCTTCGTCGAAGCTCCACTCCAGCACTTCCAGTTCTTCGGTTTCTTCTTCCAGACCGCCACCGTCGCTGACCTTCGATGCAGCGTCGTATTCGGCAATGAAAAAATGCAGCTTCTCGGTCACCGAACCGGGACTCATGTAGGCCTCGAACACCTTCTTCACATCGTGCACGCGATAACCGGTTTCCTCCTCAGCTTCATCGCGAATCCGTTGCTCCGGCGCCGCGCCTTCGAGCAACCCGGCCGCCACCTCAATCAGCAAACCATCATGACCATTGACGAACACCGGTAAACGGAACTGCCGGGTCAGCACCACCGTGCGCTGCTCGCGGTTGAACAACAGAATCGCAGCGCCATTGCCGCGGTCGTAAACCTCACGGGTCTGACGCTGCCACTCGCCATTGTTGCGGTGATAGTCGAAGGTGATTTTCTTCAGCAGATACCAGTCATGGGACAACACCTGAGTGTCGACGATGTTGACCCGCTCGGCTGTGTTGGACATGACGCTTGATCCTGTTTCCTGAGTAAGCCGCCATGGTCGAATAATTGCGCGAACAAAAAAAGCCCGGCAGCGCTACCGGGCTTCTTTATTTGCAACTAACGAGCGATGAGCGATTGCATGTCATCGACATCCTGCCCAACGGGACGAACGCCCTGAATCAACGGCCCATAACGCCTGCTGAACTCCCAGCTGTACGGCACACGATCCTTGCTGGTGCCGTTGTCCCAGTTCACCGACCAGGTCATCAAACCTTTAATCGACAGCCCCTTGATCGCCAGACGCTTGAGGACATTCCCGACCACGGTTTTGTCGATCACATAACCGGTGGCCGCCGCATCGTTGTTGGCCGGCAGGCCGATGACGAACTTGTCCGCCGGGATCCGCGTGAAGCCGCGAGTGCCGGTCACCAGACTTTCGGTCAGGTAGTAAAGGAAATCCTCCTTCAGCGCATCGTTGTTCTGCGCAATCCAAGCACCCGCGCCATTGTTGGCTTCGGGCACCCAGACCCCGTCACCGCCCTGATTGTAGAACTGCGGGGCGATAAAGTCGTAGTAGCCTTCCAGTGCCTGCAGGTAGCTCACGTAGTTGCCGGTACTGGTCAGATACGGGAACTCCGGGGCCATGCTGATGATGAAGTGTTTGCCCTGGCCTGCGTAGTGATCCTTGACCCGTTTCAGCGCGGCCGGCAGGACGGTCTTGTTGGCAGCGAAATCAATCGCGCTCTGTTCAAGATCGATGTCCAGTCCATCGAAGCCATAGGTTTCCACCAGGCGGATGATTTCGTTGGCCAGCGGCTCTTCCTGACCGCTGCGCAATTCGATGTGCGCATCGGCACCGCCGAGGGAGATCAGCACGGCCCGACCCTGACTGTTGAGCACGCCGACCTGGCGGCGGAACTCGGCATCGGACACGTTGAACGGCTTGAAGGTCGGAATGCCGCTGCCCTTCATGAAGGCCACTGCAACGACGTTGTACTCCTTGGGCACTTCCTCCAGCGAGAGACTGGCAAAGCGGCCCTGGCGATAACCATCGCTCGCCCCCGCTGGCCAGTTGTGCCAGAAGCCCATGAGGATCTTTTTGCCGGCAATGCTCGGCATCAGCGAAGCGGCATCGCTCGCCGGGTTTTGCATTAAAGAAAAGTCGATATTTGACATGTTCTAATCCTTCAGAACGTGTGGGTTTGACGACGCAGCGCCGTTATTTGAAGTCGACGTCGAAGGCCTGATAGAAGGCGTTACCGGTGTTGGCAACGATCCACATCAGCACGATCACGTGATGGCCCCTCTTGTTGGCTGGCAGTTTCACCGCGTGATTGACCTTGGCCTTCAGCTCATTCGGATAGCTGTAATAAGGCACCTGAGTGTAGAAGTCCTCGAAAAACGGTTGCGCCTCCAGTTGCGCGCGGCTGATGCGTTGTTTCGGGTCCCAGCCATCCTTGGTGATCAGCCAGCGGTAGCCCCGGGTGGTGTGCGGCGCGGTGTATTCCCACTTGATTTCGAGGGTCTGCCCCGGCGTGACATTGAGCAGCGGCCAGGTAAACGGGCGAGCGAGTTTCTTGCTCATCTCTTCATTGGTGAAGTTCACGCAATCGCGGGCATCGTTCTTGCCGCCGCTGAGAATGTAGCCGTCGGCCGGTGGCGTGACACTGTCCGAGTCGCTCTGGTAAGGGGCCGGAAACGGCCCCGCTGCCAGTGCCGGGAAATTCTTCCCGCCTTCCATTTCGTTGACCTGCCAGGCGCCGAGCAATCCTTGCTCGATCGCCACCGCACCGCGGCTTGCAGGGGAGATGACACGACCGTGTCGCAGTTGGGTTTGTGCTTGTGGTTGATTCATGTTTTTCACTCCGTTGATTTAAGAACTCTCCTTTCCGAGGAGAGGCCTTCAAGCTAACGGAGACGAATTTTTTGTCCATCGGCGGTTTTGTCGCAGTCGACGGCCTCAAGACGTAAAAACACTGAAAATACTGGATGTATATACAGTCAATTACGATAACGCCCACCCGAGATGACGCCAAAAGATTACACGCCAATGCTGCAAAAACTGCCATTCAGTACTCACGGTAACTGTGCCTTGAACTCCTTTTCGTACTGCCCGGCAAGCTGTTCTTTCTGTTTCTCGTTGAGCAATTTTCCGGCCATCTGGAAGAACTTCTGCTCTTCTTCCTTTAAATGATGATGAACCTTGTCCGACAGCTTCTTCGCGGTTGCCAACCACGCCGGACTGGACATCTCGGTCTCGTCGAGTTCTTCCATCATCTCGTCCATTTCATGGTGTTCAGCGATGGCATGGCGACTCAGATCGACACCGTCATCAAGCTCCATCAGCGGAATGTAGAAATGGCGCTCTTCAGCAGTTTCATGAGCCTGGAGTTCTGCCTTGAGCTGTTTGTAAGCTTCGACCCGTTCCGGCGTATCGCCGCTGGTTTCGATCAGGGTTTTGGCGTAGCTACGCTGGCGGTCATGGCTTTCGCGAAGGGCTTCGAAAATATTCATGGGGGATCCTCATCAACCGCGTGCTGGAATGACGCTGTAAAGGCTAGACCCCGACGCGAGAGCGGCAGTTCCACCGGGTTGCGGCAGGGCTTGGAAGACAGGCGCCGGGCAGGATAGGCTGCGGGTTCAAACTACAAGGAAGTCACGTATGAATTTGCGCATCGAGCTGTCACAAAACCCGAGCGAAGAAGAACGCACAGCCATCCTCGCGCCGCTGCGTGCGCACAACGTTGCCAAAGCCGGACCGTCGACCTTCGAGCCGATCGCTCTGTTAGTGCGTGATGAACACGACGCGATCCTCGGAGGTTTGTATGCCCACACGTTCTATCGTTGGCTGTTCATTGAGTTATTGGCCGTGCCGGAACAGGGTCGCGGCAAAGGTATCGGCTCGCAGTTGATGCAGAGGGCGGAAGATCTGGCACGGGAAAAAGACTGCGTTGGCATCTGGCTCGACACCTTCTCCTTCCAGGCTCCGGAGTTTTACAAGAAGCTTGGATTCAGCGAATGCGGAGAGATTCTGGATTACCCCTTGGGGCATAAGCGGCATTTCTTCCAGAAGCGACTGATTGGTTGAATGTTGCGGCCCCTTCGCGAGCAGGCTCGCTCCCACATTGGAACGCATTGCAAAATGTGGGAGCGAGCCTGCTCCGGGCGGCGTTCCGACGAAGGTGGCAGCCGCTTCAGCGCATGATCAGAGGCAGGTCGCTAAAGCCGCCAACCGGCGCTTGGCGACAAAGTCATCCTTCTGCGCGTAGTAATTCAGCGTCGTGCCCGAAGCTTCAGTGATCACGTCGACAAACGACTCCGCCGAACGGGTATACACCGTCGTACCGCCCGATTTGCGCGGTTCCAGATACGCCGCCGCATCGACGCCGAATACCGCCTCGTCCTGCCAGCCGAACTGCACACACTGCGCCACGACTTTTTCGGCTTTGTCCGAAGTCAGTACTTTATAGGGGGTTTTGGTGCGAGCATCGTCCATCACCGAGCCCGCGCAACCGGCCAGCAGTGTCGCCGCCAGCGCTACCATCAGAATTCGCATTGCGTTCGCTCATTCAGAAAAAAGCGGACTGTATCACCGCAGCAGCAGAAATCGTTCTGCTTTACTGCATTTATAGCGCGACACGCGCAGGCCGCTGCGGCAACCTAAGGTCATCAGCCTCACAAGGAAAACACATGGCGCCTACCGACCAGCGACATGAACATGCCCTGAAAGTGTTTCTCGACGCGCGTCCCGAACTGCGCGAAACCCTCGACCACCTCAACCCGTTGCTGGCCCAGGCCAAAGGCGAAACGCAGGCGCAGTATCGTGAAGAACGACTGCATGAAGCGTTTGAGGCCGAGGCGGAAAGTCTCGGTCTGTTCGCCTGGGAGTTGACCTTGCAACTGACCGCTGATTCGCCTGAGGAGTATCAGGCGCAGCGTCTGGAAGTTCACCGTGAAGTCGCAGAAATGGCCGGTATGGATTGGCTGGAATATTGCGATCTGTATGGCATAGAACCGTAACCACCGCGAAAGGACACCGCCACTCATGCTGCCATCCGCCTCGACTCACCGCGCCAGCCCCGGCCATCTGCACACGCAGAAGTGGCGCGGGCGGGTGGGTCTGGCACTGGTGGCCAGCCTCTCGGTACTGGCCGGAATGACCGACGCCATCGGCTTTATGGCCAGCGGCGACTTCGTCTCGTTCATGAGCGGCAACACCACTCGACTCGCTGTGGCGATCAGTGATGGCGATGTCGGGCTGACCGCACGTCTGGTGATTCTCGTCGCAACTTTCGTTGTCGGTAATGCTTTGGGTGTTGTAGTTGCGCGCTTGGGTGGGCGCCGGGCGCTGCCGCTGCTGCTGTGTATCGCTACCCTGCTGTGCGCGGCGGCGGTCTGGCCATTCGACACGCAACTGCCGGCGCTGATGGCGGCAATTATTGCGATGGGCATGCTCAATGCGGCGGTCGAAGAGGTAAACGGCTTGCCGGTCGGGCTCACTTACGTGACTGGCGCATTGTCGCGATTCGGCCGTGGATTGGGTCGCTGGATGCTTGGCGAACGGCGCAGCGGCTGGCGGGTGCAACTGGTGCCATGGAGCGGGATGTTTATCGGCGCGATTCTGGGGGCGGTGCTGGAACATCATCTGGGGCTCAAAGCGATGTTCGTCAGCGGGTTGCTGGCCGCGATGATCGGGCTGCTCTCCCTGAAAATCCCGCGGCGCTGGCAGTTGGGTTACATGCCTCGCTAATCAACGCCTTCCCCGGTTTCCCTGTAGGAGCTGTCGAGTGAAACGAGGCTGCGATCTGTTGATCTTGTTTTTCAGAATCAAGATCAACAGATCGCAGCGTGCCGCAGCTCCTACAGAGATCGTGCTTCCCTGTAAGCGCTGCGATCCTTTGCGGTCTGCAATGCTTTATCATGGCCGCAGTTTTGCTGATCGAGTCCGTCATGAAGTTCGCCATTGCGCTGTTTTCCGCCGCCCATGCGCCCTCCTCGCGCCGCGCCCTGCTGTTTGCGCAGGCCGCGCTGGCCGGTGGGCATGAGATTGTCCGGCTGTTTTTCTATCAGGACGGCGTCTATAACGCTTCCGATGCGGTGGTCACCCCGCAGGACGAACTGGACCTGCCCAAACAATGGCGCACGTTCATCAGCGAGCAGAAGCTGGATGGCGTGGTGTGTATCGCCGCCGCCCTGCGCCGTGGCGTGTTGAACGCTGAAGAGGCCAATCGTTATCAACGTGAAGCGATTTCGGTCAGCGCGCCGTGGGAATTGTCCGGCCTCGGTCAGTTGCATGACGCAGTGCAAGATGCTGACCGCTTGATCTGCTTCGGAGGTGCGTGAGATGGCCAAGTCCCTGTTGATCATCAGCCGCCAATCGCCATGGTCAGGCCCCGGTGCCCGCGAAGCGCTGGACATCGTGCTGGCCGGCGGCGCCTTTGATCTACCGATCGGTTTGCTGTTTCTCGATGACGGCGTGCTGCAACTCAGCGCCGGGCAAAACGCCAAGGCCCTGCAGCAGAAAGACCTCAGCGCCAACCTGCAGGCGCTGCCGATGTTTGGTGTAGAAGAGCTGTTCTATTGCGCTGAGAGCGCCATCACTCGCGGTCTCGACAACTTGTCGCTGGACGAAGCACAGCCGCTGGCCGCCGAGCAAATCACCGCCCTTATTGACCGTTACGACCAGGTGATCACCCTCTGATGTCGACTTTGCATGTGTTGTCTCATTCCCCTTTTGGCGACGATCGTCTGACCAGTTGCCTGCGCCTGATCGGCAGTACTGATGCTCTGTTGCTGTCCGGCGACGCGGTCTATGCGTTGCAAGCGGGCACTGCGCCGTTTAGCGCACTGCAAAGCCGCCAGATCAAATTGTTCGTTCTGGCCGAGGATGCACAGGCGCGCGCCATCGAAGTGCCGGACTGGGCCGAAGCCATCGATTACCCGGCCTTCGTCGAGCTGTCGATCCACCACGACAAGGTCAACAGCTGGTTATGAAGGCCATGACCGTCGGCGCCCGCGCCATCGAAATGGACAAGGACGGCTTCCTCGTCGACCTGAGTGACTGGTCGGCTGATGTCGCCAGTGCGCTCGCCGCCGCCGAAGACATCGAGTTGACGCCCGAGCACTGGGAAGTCCTCGAACTGCTGCGCAGCTTCTACGAAGAATTCCAGCTGTCCCCGGCCACCCGGCCGCTGATCAAGTACACCGCGTTGAAACTCGGCCCGGACAAAGGCAACAGCCTGCACCTGAACCGACTGTTCAAAGGCACCCCTGCCAAACTCGCCGCGAAACTGGCGGGCCTGCCCAAACCGACGAATTGCTTATGACCGACTTTCCAGCGCTGACTCTCGAAACGCCCACCGAGCATCCCTTCGCCCAGTTCGTGCGCATCCTCGGCAAAGGCAAACGTGGCGCTCGCGACCTGACGCGCGAAGAAGCCCGGGAAGCCATGGGCATGGTGCTCGACGACAAGGTTGAGGACACCCAGCTCGGCGCGTTCCTGATGTTGCTACGACACAAGGAAGAAAGCGCCGAGGAAATGGCCGGCTTCACCGAAGCCTTGCGCGCACGTTTGCAGGCACCCACGTTGAACGTCGATCTGGACTGGCCGACTTACGCCGGCAAGAAGCGCCATCTGCCGTGGTATCTGCTGGCGGCGAAGTGTCTGGCACAGAACGGTGTGCGCATCTTTATGCACGGCGGCGGCGCTCATACCGCCGGGCGTCTGTACAGCGAGCAGCTGCTCGGTGAGTTGAACATCCCGTTGTGCCGCACCTGGCAGCAGGTCGGCACAGCACTGGACAACGGCGGACTGGCATTCATGCCGCTGGTGGACTGGGCGCCGCAGTTGCAGAACATGATCGACCTGCGCAACACCTTGGGCCTGCGTTCGCCGATTCATTCCCTGGCGCGGATTCTCAATCCGCTGGGCGCACGCTGCGGCCTGCAAAGCATCTTCCACCCCGGCTATCAGGCGGTGCATCGCGATGCCAGCGGTCTGCTCGGCGACACGGCGATAGTGGTCAAGGGCGATGGCGGCGAAATCGAAATCAACCCGGATGCCGACAGCCACCTCTACGGCACCACCGGCGGCGAAAGGTGGGACGAGGAATGGCCACAATTGTCGGCGCAACGCCACGTCAAACCGGCGACCCTGGACGTTGAACATCTGAAAGCCGTGTGGCGTGGTGAGGTGGTCGACAGTTACCCGCAAATGGCCCTGATTGCGACCATGGCCCTGGCCTTGCGCGGCCTCGGCCAACCCCGCGAACAAGCCTTCGCCACCGCCGAGCAATACTGGACTGCGCGGAACAAATCGATTTAACCGATCATTCGCGCCCGATCTTTGCGCTTTTTGTTCGAACTCATCGGAATAGACTCGGCTCCAACGAATATTGGTTTACGGAGTCTTGATCATGGGTTTACTCGTCGATGGCCGCTGGCAGGACAAGTGGTACGAAAGCAGCAAGGACGGCGCGTTTCAGCGCGAACAGGCCAAACGCCGTAACTGGGTCACCGCCGATGGCCAGCCCGGCCCGAGCGGCGAAGGCGGTTTTGCCGCTGAAGCCGGGCGCTACCACCTCTACGTTTCGCTAGCCTGTCCGTGGGCGCACCGCACGCTGATCCTGCGCAAGCTCAAAGGTCTGGAAAGTCTGATCGACGTTTCGGTGGTCAGTTGGCTGATGCTGGAAAACGGCTGGACCTTCGACACGGCGCTCGGCTCAACCGGCGACAAGCTCGACGGCTTCGACTTCATGCACCAGCGCTATACCGCCGACACGGCCGATTACACCGGCCGCGTTACTGTGCCGGTGCTGTGGGACAAAAAACTGAAGCGCATCGTCAGCAATGAATCAGCGGAAATCATCCGCATGTTCAACAGCGCGTTCGATAATCTGACCGGCAACGATCTGGATTTCTACCCGGCGCCCTTACGCGCTGAAATCGACGCGTTGAACGATCGAATCTATCCGGCCGTGAACAACGGCGTGTACCGCGCTGGTTTCGCTACGTCGCAACAGGCTTACGAAGAAGCGTTCGATGAGGTGTTTGCCGAGCTGGATCATCTGGAGCGGGTGCTGGGCGCCAATCGCTACTTGTCGGGTGAGTACCTGACCGAAGCCGATATCCGCTTGTTCACTACAATGATTCGGTTTGACGCGGTGTATCACGGGCACTTCAAGTGCAACCTGCGGCGAATTGCCGATTACCCGAATCTGTCGAACTGGCTTCGTGAGGTGTATCAGTTGCCGGGGATTGCCGAGACGGTGGATTTCCAGCACATCAAGAATCACTACTACGGCAGTCACAAGACGATCAATCCGACGGGGGTTGTGCCGAAGGGGCCGGAGCAGGATTTCACAGCGGCCCATGATCGGGCGCGGTTGAGCGGCAAAGGGGTTTGGCGCCGGGGCTGAGATCTGCATCGTTTTTGAAGACCTCTTCGCGAGCAGGCTCGCTCCCACAGGGGATTTGTGCACGACACAGATCCAATGTGGGAGCGAGCCTGCTCGCGAATGGGGCGACTCGGTTTTCAGACTTGCGCCTGAGCCCCTTCGAACCAAGCCAGCTTCTCGCGCAGTTGCACCACTTCACCAACGATCACCAGTGTCGGCGCATGCACTTCATGCTCCGCCACCAATCGTGGCAGATCGGCCAGCGTGCCGGTAAAGACCCGCTGATTGACCGTCGTACCCTGCTGAATCAACGCCGCCGGGGTATCCGCTGAACGACCATGTTTGATCAGTTGTTCGCAAATGACCGGCAAGCCGACCAGACCCATATAGAACACCAGCGTCTGCGCCGGGGCGACAAGGTCGGCCCATGGCAGATCGGTGGAACCGTCCTTCAAATGCCCGGTGACAAAACGCACCGACTGCGCGTAATCACGATGGGTCAACGGAATCCCGGCATACGCCGCACAACCGCTGGCCGCTGTGATACCTGGCACGACCTGAAAGGGAATGCCATGAGCGGCCAGCTCTTCGATTTCTTCGCCGCCACGGCCGAAGATGAACGGATCGCCGCCCTTCAACCGCACCACGCGCTTGCCGGCCTTGGCCAGATCGACCAGTTGCTGGTTGATCTGATCCTGCGGCACGGCGTGATCAGACCGACGCTTGCCAACGTAGACCCGCTCGGCATCACGACGACACAGCTCAAGAATCGCAGGTGCAACCAAACGGTCGTAGAGCACCACGTCGGCTTGCTGCATCAAGCGCAAAGCCTTGAAGGTCAGCAGATCCGGATCGCCCGGACCGGCGCCAACCAGATACACCTCGCCAGTCGTGACCATGGCTTCGCCATCGATCTTGGCTTGCAGCAGACGCTCGGCCTCGGCGCCCTGTCCGGCCAGTTGGCGATCGGCAATCGGCCCCTGAAACACGTCTTCCCAGAAACCACGACGCTGCTGCACATCCGGAAACAGGCTTTTCACCTGATTGCGGAAACGCGCGGCGAGTCCGGCCAACTGACCGTAAGTCGACGGAATCCAGGTTTCGATCTTGGCGCGAATCAACCGCGCCAGCACCGGCGCATCGCCGCCGCTGGACACGGCAATGATCAGCGGCGAGCGATCGACGATCGCCGGGAAGATCACGCTGCACAAGGCAGGCGCATCGACCACGTTGACCGGCACGCAGCGCTTGTGAGCATCGGTGGAAACTTGTGCGTTCAGCGTCTCATCGTCGGTGGCGGCAATGATCAGCCCGCAACCGTCCAGATCCGCCTCAACGTAACCGCGCAACAGGCATTCACCGCCAGAGGCAGTAACCAGTTCACGCAGTTGCGTTTCGATTTCAGGTGCGACCACCCGCAGTAGCGCACCGGCATCGGCCAGCAGGCGGGATTTGCGCAAGGCAATTTCCCCCCCACCGACGACCAACACACGACTGCCGCGCAGGTTGTGAAACAGCGGCAGATATTTCATTTAGCCGATGACCTCAAGGCCACCCATGTACGGCTTCAGCACGTCCGGCACACGGATCGAACCGTCGGCCTGCTGGTAGTTTTCCAGCACGGCCACCAGAGTACGGCCAACCGCCAGACCGGAACCGTTCAAGGTGTGCACCAACTCAGGCTTGCCGGTTTCCGGGTTGCGGAAACGCGCTTGCATACGACGGGCCTGGAAGTCGCCGCAGTTCGAGCACGACGAGATTTCGCGGTACTTGTCCTGGCTCGGGATCCACACTTCGAGGTCATAAGTCTTGACTGCGCTGAAGCCCATGTCGCCGGTGCACAGCGCCAGCGTGCGGTAAGGCAGGCCGAGCAGTTGCAGGACTTTTTCGGCGTTGGCGGTCAGGCCTTCCAGCGCTTCCATCGAGCTCGACGGCTCAACGATCTGCACCATTTCAACCTTGTCGAACTGGTGCTGACGAATCATGCCGCGAGTGTCACGACCCGATGCGCCGGCTTCACTGCGGAAGCACGGAGTATGGGCAACGAACTTGATCGGCAGCAGTTTCGAGTCGACGATTTCGCCGGCAACGATGTTGGTCAGCGACACTTCGGCAGTCGGGATCAAGTACAGATCGGCTTCGCCTTCGCGAGCGATCTTGAACAGGTCTTCTTCGAACTTCGGCAGTTGACCGGTGCCTTGCAGCGCCGGGGCCTGAACCAGATAAGGCGTGTAGGCCTCTTCGTAGCCGTGCTCGTTGACGTGCAGGTTGATCATGAACTGTGCCAGTGCGCGATGCAGACGGGCGATCGGGCCACGCAACAGGGCGAAACGCGCGCCGGACAGTTTGGCGGCGGTTTCAAAGTCCAGCCAGCCGAACTTCTCGCCCAGCGCCACGTGGTCTTTCACTTCGAAATCGAATGCAGTCGGCGTGCCCCAACGGCGCACTTCGACGTTGTCGTCTTCGTCTTTGCCGACCGGCACGGATTCGTGTGGCAGGTTCGGGATGCCGAGCAGGATCGAATCCAGTTCGGTCTGGATTGCGTCCAGTTCGACTTTACCGGCGCTCAGTTCGCCCGCCATGCGCTCGACGTCCGCCATCAACGGCGCGATGTCTTCGCCGCGCTGCTTGGCCTGACCGATGGATTTGGAACGCGCGTTACGCTCAGCCTGCAGTGCTTCGGTGCGGGTCTGGACGGTCTTGCGCTGTTCTTCCAGCGCTTCGATGCGCGCGGTATCCAGGGCAAAGCCACGGGAAGCCAGGCGGTCCGCTACGTCCTGAAGGTTGCTACGTAACAGTTTGGAATCGAGCATGTCGGTTTCTCGTTATCAAAGTTTGGTCAAAGACAGGCCAGCCCACGTCGCGAGCAGCCCGCCGAATACGCTGAGTGCCGCATAGCCCAGGGCCAGCGGCACTTGCCCGCTTTCCAGCAGGCGCACCGTATCCAGTGAAAAGGATGAAAAAGTCGTCAGCCCCCCGAGGAAGCCGACCATCAACCCGGCACGCACCTCGATCGGCACCTCCGGGCGTATCAAAAACAGGCCGTACAACACGCCAATCAACAGACAGCCCACGATATTAACGGCCAGCGTCGCGGTATAGAAGTGCCGCGGCCAATTGGCGTTGACCCAATTACCGGTGGCGAAGCGCAACAACGTGCCGGCGACACCGCCGACGGAGACCGCAACAATCAATGGAAGCACTATTTTCTCCGCTGCCGAGGGCTTAAACGGTCGAGTTGGGCGAGGTGGTTGAGCTTCTCGCCGATCTTCAATTCCAGGCCGCGCGGCACCGGTTGGTAGAACGGAATCGGTTCGAGCTCTTCCGGGAAATAGTCTTCGCCGGCGGCGTAAGCGTCCGGCTCATCATGGGCGTAGCGGTATTCGTCACCGTAGCCCAATTGTTTCATCAGTTTGGTCGGTGCGTTGCGCAAGTGCAGCGGCACTTCCAGCGAGCCGTTTTCAGCAGCGGCACGCAGAGCGGTTTTGAAGCCCATGTACACCGCATTGCTTTTCGGCGCGCAGGCAAGATAAGTAATGGCCTGGGCCACGGCCAACTCGCCTTCCGGACTGCCGAGGCGTTCCTGCACCTCCCACGCCGCGAGGCACAGGCTGAGGGCGCGCGGGTCGGCGTTGCCGATGTCTTCACTGGCCATGCGCACCACACGGCGGGCCAGGTACAGCGGATCGCAACCACCGTCGATCATCCGCGCAAACCAATACAGCGCGCCGTCGGGGTTGGAGCCGCGTACCGACTTGTGCAGCGCCGAGATCTGGTCGTAGAACGCTTCGCCACCCTTGTCGAAACGTCGACGAGTATCGCCGAGCAGGCTTTGCAGCAGCTCGGTGCCGATTTCGCTGTTGTCTTCAGCAAGATCCGAGGCGTTTTCCAGCAGATTGAGCAGACGTCGGCCATCGCCATCGGCGGCGGACAGCAGCATTTGGAAGCCTTCGTCGTTAAGCGTCAGGTTGCGCTTGCCCAGCCCACGCTCTTCAGTGAGTGCGCGATGCACCAGTTTGCGCAGCGCCGCTTCGTCGAGGCTTTTCAGCACGTAGACGCGGGCCCGCGACAACAGAGCGTTGTTGAGCTCGAACGAAGGGTTTTCGGTGGTGGCGCCGATGAAGATCAGCGTGCCGTCTTCAACGTACGGCAGGAACGCGTCCTGCTGGGATTTGTTGAAACGGTGCACTTCATCGACGAACAGAATCGTGCGCTTGCCGTACTGGCCGGCCTGCTGCTTGGCGATTTCAACGGCCTGACGGATCTCCTTGACCCCGGCGAGCACCGCCGAGACCGTTTCGAAGTGCGCATCGGAGACTTCCGCGAGCAATCGTGCAAGGGTGGTTTTACCCACGCCCGGCGGGCCCCAGAAGATCATCGAATGCAGGGCACCCTGCTCCAGCGCCTCACGCAGAGGCTTGCCGCGAGCGAGCACGTGCTCCTGACCGACGTACTCATCCAGATTGGTCGCACGCAAACGCGCGGCCAGTGGCTGGGCAATCGGTGCACTGCGAAACAGATCCTTCACGTAGCGTTGAAACCTCTATTTGAATCGGTTGCCGATCATGCTTTTGATTTTGTAGGAGTGAGCCTGCTCGCGATTCGATTTGTCAGTCACAACTGCATCGTCTGACCCACCGCTATCGCGAGCAGGCTCACTCCTACAAGGTTTCGTGTTTATTCCTGGATCACGTCAGCACCCTTGGGGATGTCGAACTTGAACTTGGACGGCGACACCGGCTCGTTGGCCTTGACCCCGGTAAACAGGATGTTGGTGCGCTGGCCGACGCTGTCGATCAGTTGCATATCGTTAAGCAGACCGTTGCGGAACGACAGACGCAGGTTGTCGAACAGGGTGTCCTTGGTTTTCGGCTTGAGGGTGAAGTCGATCACGCCGCCCGCCTCTTTCGCGCTGATGTCGAAGCTCTGGCTGATCTTTGACACATCACCGGACAGCAGCAGCGCCGGGGTCTGGGTCAGACGCTCGTCGAGTTTCTTGATGGTCGCCTGTTCCAGATCCGGGTCCCACAGGGTGACTTTCTTGCCGTCGGAGACCATGGTCTGCTCGGCCGGCGCATTGGTGTGCCAGTAAAACAGGCCCGGACGCTGCAGGGTCATGTTGCCGGTGGTTTCCTGCAACTGCGTGCCGCTGCCGTCGAGGGTCAGCTGCGAGAAGTTTGCGCTCAGGGTCTTGGATGTTTCCAGCAATTGGGTCAGACGCGCCACGTCCTTGTCATCGGCGTGGGCCGTGAGAGTGGTCAGCGCCAGTACTGGCAGCAGCATGCGGATAAGACGCATGGGAGTCCTCTTGAATACTCGTTGGGAGAGCGGCGGCACATCATTGTCCCGCCTCTTGCGTTTGCAATCAGTCGCGTACCGGGCCCGGGGCCAGGACTTCACGAGAACCGTTGGTGTTCATCGAGGTGACGACCCCGGCCATTTCCATGGCTTCGATCATCCGTGCGGCACGGTTGTAGCCGATCTTCAGCTTGCGCTGTACAGCTGAAATCGAGGCACGACGGCTTTCCAGCACGAACTGTACAGCTTCGTCGTACAGCGCGTCGGCTTCCGGATCATCGCCATCGCCGCCACCGCTGCTGCCTTCAAAACCGCTGCCGGCTTCTTCGACACCATTGAGAATGTCGTCGTTGTATTCCGGTGCGCCGCGCAGTTTCCACGCTTCGACCACCCGGTGTACTTCATCGTCGGATACGAATGCACCGTGAACCCGAATCGGCAGGCTGGTGCCCGGCGGCATGTAGAGCATGTCACCGTGGCCGAGCAGTTGTTCAGCACCACCCTGATCGATGATGGTGCGGGAGTCGATCTTGCTCGACACCTGGAACGCCATACGCGTCGGAATGTTGGCCTTGATCAGACCGGTGATCACGTCCACCGAAGGCCGCTGGGTCGCGAGGATCAAGTGAATACCGGCAGCACGGGCCTTCTGGGCGATACGGGCGATCAGTTCTTCAACCTTCTTGCCGACAATCATCATCATGTCAGCGAATTCGTCGACCACTACAACGATGGTCGGCAGCTTTTGCAGCAATGGTGCTTCGTCGTGAATGCTTTCACGCTTGTACAGCGGATCGCTCAACGGCTCGCCGGCGTCCTGGGCCTCCTTGACCTTGGCGTTGAAGCCGGACAGGTTACGCACGCCCATCTTCGCCATCAGCTTGTAACGGCGCTCCATCTCGGCAACGCTCCAGCGCAGGGCGTTGGCAGCGTCCTTCATGTCGGTCACAACCGGGCACAGCAAATGCGGAATGCCTTCGTAGATCGACAGTTCCAGCATTTTCGGGTCGATCATGATCAGCTTGGCGTCTTCCGGGCCGGACTTGAACAGGATCGACAGGATCATCGCGTTCACACCCACCGACTTACCGGAACCGGTCGTACCGGCCACCAGCAAGTGCGGCATCTTCGCCAGGTCAGTGATTACCGGTTTACCACCGATATCGTGACCGAGTGCCAGGGTGACCGGCGATTTGAAGTTGTCGTACTCAGGCGTCGACAGCACTTCGGAGAAGCGCACGATCTGCCGGTCTTCGTTGGGAATCTCGATACCGACGGTGGTCTTGCCCGGAATCACCTCGACCACACGTACGCTGGTCACGGCCAGCGAACGCGCAAGGTCTTTCGCCAGGTTGGCGATGCGGCTGACTTTGACGCCGGCGGCAGGCTGGATTTCGTAACGGGTAATCACCGGGCCAGGATGGATCGAATCCACCGTGACTTCGACGCCGAACTCCTTGAGCTTGATCTCGAGCAAATGGCCGACTGCCGCCAGGGATTCCGGTGAGTAATTGAGTTGTTTCTTTTCCGCAGGATCGAGAATCGAGATCGGCGGCAACGTGCCTTCCACGGCGCTGTCGACGAATAACGGCACCTGTTTCTCTTTCTGCACGCGTTTGCTTGGCTCAGGCGCTTTGGCTGGAGCTGGCGCAATGACCGGCGGAACTTGTTTCTCGCGATCGGACATGTGCTTGCTCAGGGCTTGCTCACGTTCGATCAGGCGTTCTTTGACTTTGGCCTGCTCACGCTTGTCGGTGACCGTCGGCGCGACCACGTCATGCACGCGATCATCGACTTCACGCAGTTGCGCAACCAGTTGTTTGCGTTCGGTACGTGCCGACCACCAGCGATTGAGCGCGCCCTGGAACAGCTCGAACAGGTCGAGAGTGATCTTGCCGGTGATGTCCATCACCTTGAACCACGACAGGTCAGTGAACACCGTCAGGCCGAACAGGAACAACGCAATGAACAGCAGCGTGCTGCCCTGAATGTTCAGCGCGTTTTTCGCCAGA
Organism: Pseudomonas sp. P108; assembly: GCF_032613195.1. Taxonomy (NCBI): domain Bacteria; kingdom Pseudomonadati; phylum Pseudomonadota; class Gammaproteobacteria; order Pseudomonadales; family Pseudomonadaceae; genus Pseudomonas; species Pseudomonas sp. P108. The sequence continues at coordinate 4,221,366 of NZ_CP126691.1, forward strand.
TTGCCGAGGCTTTCGCCCAACGCGCCACCGGCCCCCGCTGGCAGACCCGACGCTGCATGGAAATGCAGATGTGCCAGCGCCGCGCCGGACAGCACCAGAAACACCAAACCGATCAGGCGCCAGGAAAACAGCCAGCCGCTCCACTGCCACGGCTCGTGGCGCTGGCGAAAGATCTGGTAGGCCTTGATCGCCAGCAGCAACGGGAAGATATAAGCGAAATAACCCAGCACCATGAACAGAATGTCAGCGCTGTAGGAGCCCGCCGGGCCGCCGAAATTCTGTACATCGTCGATCTTGCTGTTGTGGCTCCAGCCCGGATCGTCCTTGCCGTAGGTCAGCAAAGCCATCATCAGGAACAGGCACAAGGCGCCAATGGCGATCAATGCACCTTCCTTGAGCCGGTAGTGCAATTGTTGGCGCCAGAGCGGAACGACTGTTTTTGGTGCTTCGGTGGATTTCTTCAAAACGCTTCTTTTCCTGCGCCCGAGGCGCGTCCATCTATTGAATGACGATAAAAAACTGCCCAATCCAGGCAGGTAAAAAAGTGAACGAGCGCAACTGAGACTACTTTTAACACTGTGCTGCCGGTTTTATAAACACAGCCATGAATACAGCGCACCGCGAATATTCTGTAACAGCCCGGCATTGTACGGGTTTGTGCGTCCGATGCCATGCTTCAAACCCCAGGATCAAGCATAGTCAAGCACACAAGACCTGTGAGCCAATTTGAGCATGCATTACCTTTTGTGACAAAGGCTTATGAGGGGTATTTGATGAACGTAGCGAAGCATTCACGCCTGATCATCCTCGGCTCCGGCCCGGCCGGTTACAGCGCTGCCGTGTATGCCGCCCGCGCCAACCTCAAACCCGTGGTGATTACCGGCCTGCAGGCCGGTGGCCAGCTCACCACCACCGTCGAGGTCGACAACTGGCCCGGCGACGTCGAAGGCCTCACTGGCCCGGTGTTGATGGAGCGCATGCAGAAGCACGCCGAACGCTTTGCCACAGAGATCGTTTACGACCACATCCACACCGCCAAGTTGCAGCAGCGCCCGTTCGAGCTTGTCGGTGACAGCGGCACTTACACCTGCGATGCGCTGATCATCGCCACCGGCGCCTCGGCGCAATACCTGGGGCTGCCTTCGGAAGAAGCCTTCGCCGGCAAAGGGGTTTCTGCCTGCGCGACCTGTGACGGCTTTTTCTATCGCAATCAGGTGGTCGCCGTGGTCGGCGGCGGCAATACGGCGGTTGAGGAAGCACTGTACCTGTCGAACATCGCCAAGGAGGTGCACCTGATCCATCGCCGCGACAAACTGCGTTCGGAGAAAATCCTCCAGGACAAACTGTTCGAGAAAGCCGCCAACGGCAACGTGCGCCTGCACTGGAATCAGAATCTCGACGAAGTGCTGGGCGATGCCAGCGGCGTCACCGGTGCGCGACTGCGCGACAGCCACACCGGCGAAACCCGCGAACTGGCACTGGCCGGCGTCTTCATCGCCATTGGCCACAAACCCAACACCGACCTGTTTCAAGGCCAGTTGTCGATGCGCGACGGCTATTTGCAGGTCAAGGGCGGCAGTGACGGCGACGCGACCTCCACCGGGATTCCCGGGGTGTTTGCCGCCGGCGACGTGGCCGACCACGTTTATCGTCAGGCGGTGACGTCGGCAGGCGCCGGCTGCATGGCCGCGCTCGATGCCGAGAAGTATCTGGACGACATTCCTGTCATTTAACGGCACACTTTATTGCGGGCCGAACAGCCCGCACCACCCTCCCCTTCTGCAAGCCTGGATGCCATGCTGACTTGGTTACAACGTAATTCACTGACTTTTCCACCGCTGGAAAAGGCCATGCGCGACCCCAACGGATTGCTCGCCGCTGGTGGCGATCTGTCGGCCGACCGGCTGATTCAAGCGTATCGCCATGGCTGCTTTCCGTGGTTTTCCGAGGGCCAGCCAATTCTCTGGTGGTCGCCGGATCCGCGCACGGTGTTGTTTCCCGACGAACTGCATGTTTCGCGCAGCCTCGGCAAATTACTGCGCCAGGAACGCTATCAAGTGACCTTCGATCAGGACTTCGTTGCGGTAATCCGCGCCTGCGCCGCACCACGGGATTATGCCGACGGCACCTGGATCACCGAGGCGATGCAGGACGCCTATGTCGAACTGCATCGTCGCGGCTTCGCCCATTCGGTGGAGGTCTGGGACCAGGGAGAGCTGGTCGGCGGCCTGTATGGCCTGGCGATGGGCCAACTGTTTTTCGGCGAATCGATGTTCAGCCGCGCCGACAACGCCTCCAAATTCGGCTTTGCCACCCTGGTGCGCCATCTGCAAGACTCGGGATTCGTGCTGATCGATTGCCAGATGCCGACCGATCATCTGCACAGCCTCGGCGCCCGGGCGATTCCTCGTCAGCAATTCGCCGACTTTCTGGCAAATCACCTGGATCAACCCAATCGTGCCACCTGGGTTTGCTGAGCGACTTTTGCGCGCGTGGCTTACACTTAATTCACCAGCTTATCCCGAGGGTTGATCATGACCGAGTTGGCGCGTTTGAAGTTCTATGCCACTCAGCCTCACTCTTGCAGTTATCTGCCCGAGGAGCAGGCCACGACCCTGTTTCTCGATCCGAGTCAGCCCATGGATGTGCATGTCTACGCAGACCTGTCGGAAATGGGCTTTCGTCGCAGCGGCGATCATCTGTACCGCCCGCATTGCCAGAACTGCAATGCGTGCGTGCCTGCGCGCATCCCGGTAGCGCAGTTCACACCCAATCGCCAGCAGAAGCGGATCTTCAAACGCAATACGGATTTGCAGGTGCGCCCGGCCAAACCGCAATTCAGTGAAGAATATTTCGATCTGTACCAGCGCTACATCGAACAACGCCACGCTGACGGCGACATGTACCCGCCAAGCCGTGATCAATTCTCGACTTTTCTGGTACGTGATCTGCCCTTCTCGCGCTTTTACGAGTTCCGACTCGACGGACGGTTGCTCGCCGTGGCGGTGACCGATTTACTGCCGAACGGTTTGTCGGCGGTATACACCTTCTACGAACCCGACGAAGAGCGCCGTAGTCTTGGCCGATTTGCCATTCTCTGGCAAATCGCCGAGGCACAGCGCCTCGGGCTTGAGGCGGTGTACCTCGGGTACTGGATCAAGAACTGCAAAAAGATGAACTACAAGACGCAATACCGACCCATCGAATTGCTGATTAATCAGCGCTGGGTCATCCTCAACTAAACCCAAGCCGTAAACCCCTTGGCGTAAACACCATTTTTCGGGCACAATGCACGCCGCTTTTGCCTGGCGCAGTTGCACCGGGCCATTCATTGGATACCGAGGGCTTTACTGCATGTCGAAAGAAGACAGCTTCGAAATGGAAGGCACTGTCGTCGACACCCTGCCCAACACCATGTTTCGTGTGGAGTTGGAAAATGGGCACGTCGTAACCGCGCATATTTCCGGCAAGATGCGCAAGAACTACATTCGTATTCTTACCGGTGACAAAGTGCGCGTCGAGCTGACGCCCTATGACTTGAGCAAAGGGCGCATTACTTACCGCGCCCGTTAATCAAGTCAATACAGAACGCCCGGTTTATGCCGGGCGTTTTTGTGTCTGCGCTTTGTTGGTTTTGTGTGTATATCCGTTTCTGCGGGTGTTGCCGCTGGCGGTTTCGCTCTTACAGCGACTCACTTTTCCAGACGCCGAAAAGTAAGCAAAAGGCTTTGCCCCTGGCGTACGGCACTTCGCTTAGGCTCAGTGTTCCCTCGCTACGGTGTCCATCCGGGGGCATCGCCTACGGTTTGCTTCGCTGCACCTCCTCTCGATGTATGCGGCTTCGCCGCACGGCGCTACGCGCCTACCCCCGGATGAACACCTACGCTCGGCCTGCCGATGGGGCAAAAGATCAAAAGCCAAAGCAAGATCAAGTGCCAGATCAAGAGCCCCTCACCCTAGCCCTCTCCCGGAGGGAGAGGGGACTGACGGTGGTGTTTGGGAGAGCTACGCCGACGTGCGATACCGAGTTGAACTCAGACTTTGAAAAGCTCACAAATCAGCTCCCTCTCCCTCGGGAGAGGGCTGGGGTGAGGGGAAGCACCACCACAAATCCAAAGCCGACCACGCCCCGCTCTTCACCACTCAATAGGCCGAGTGTCAGCTCGCCTGCTCTTGATCTTGATCCACGGGCGACGTCGGAAGGCTGAGTGGAGGGATTGATCCGGGCGTGGGAGCGCAGCGACCGTTTGGCGCAGCCAAACACAGCGAGAGGAGGTGCAGCGAAGCAAACCGTAGGCGCTGCGCCCGGATCGATCCCGGAGCGAAGGAACCCCGAGCCCCAGCGAGCGGGCCGCACGCAGGAGCAAGCGTTTTTTGCTTACTTTTTTTGGCGCTTGAAAAAACGTGAGTCGCCGTAAGGGCGAAACCGTAATAAGCCATCACCGCAGCAACGGATATTCACCCAAAAACCCCAAACGACAAATAACAAAAAGGCGCCCGAAGGCGCCCTCTTGATCCAAGGCCGTCAGGCCATTTCTGCGGTAGTCTCGAAGTCAAACGTCAACTCACCATCCTTGATGTCGATGTGAACCACACCGCCATGCTCGGCCAGCTCGCCAAACAGAATCTCCTCCGCCAACGGACGCTTGATCTTGTCCTGGATCAGACGCGCCATCGGACGTGCCCCCATCGCCGAGTCATAACCACCCGCCGCCAGCCAACTACGCGCCGCATCAGTGACCTCAAGCAGCACACGCTTGTCTTCCAGCTGCGCCTGAAGCTCCGTAAGGAACTTGTCCACCACACTTTTGATAACCTCATGACTGAGGCGACCAAACTGGATAATGGTGTCCAGACGGTTACGGAACTCCGGCGTGAAGCTCTTCTTGATCACTTCCATCGCATCAGACGAGTGATCCTGATGGGTGAAACCGATCGAAGCGCGAGCAGCCGTCTCGGCACCAGCGTTGGTGGTCATGATCACGATCACGTTGCGGAAGTCCGCCTTGCGCCCGTTGTTGTCGGTCAGCGTGCCGTGATCCATCACCTGCAGCAGCAGGTTGAAGACTTCCGGATGCGCCTTCTCGATTTCATCGAGGAGCAATACGCAGTGCGGCTGCTTGGTGATCGCTTCGGTCAACAGACCGCCCTGATCAAAGCCGACATACCCCGGAGGCGCACCGATCAGACGCGATACGGTGTGACGCTCCATGTATTCGGACATGTCGAAGCGAACCAGCTCAATCCCCAACGCCTTGGCCAGTTGCCGCGCAGCCTCGGTTTTACCAACACCGGTCGGGCCTGCGAACAGGAACGAACCGACGGGCTTGTCAGGCGACTTCAGGCCGGCACGCGATAGTTTGATCGCAGTCGACAGCGAATCGATGGCCGCGTCCTGACCAAACACCGTGAGTTTCAGGTCACGCTCCAGGTTACGCAGCAGCTCCTTGTCGGAACTGGTGACGTGCTTAGGCGGAATCCGCGCGATTTTCGCGACGATGTCTTCAACCTGTGGCACTTCGATGCGCTTCACACGTTTTTCTACCGGTTGCAGACGCTGGTAGGCGCCCGCCTCGTCGATCACGTCGATGGCCTTGTCCGGCATATGCCGATCATTGATGTAGCGCGAAGCCAGTTCAGCAGCGGCGCGCAACGACTCATCGCTGTATTCGATGTTGTGGTGCTGCTCGAAACGCCCTTTCAGGCCGCGCAGAATACCGATGGTGTCTTCCACCGACGGTTCGACAACATCAACCTTCTGGAATCGACGTGCCAAGGCACGATCTTTCTCGAAGATGCCGCGGAATTCCTGGAACGTGGTCGAGCCGATGCAGCGAATGTCGCCAGACGACAGCAGCGGTTTGAGCAGGTTCGAGGCATCCATTACGCCACCGGACGCAGCGCCGGCACCGATGATGGTGTGGATCTCGTCAATGAACAGGATCGCCTGCGGACGTTTTTTCAGTTCATTGAGCAGCGCCTTGAAGCGCTTCTCGAAATCACCGCGATACTTGGTGCCCGCGAGCAGAGCACCGAGGTCGAGGGAGTAAACAACGCTGTTGGCCAACAGATCCGGAACCTGGTTGTCGACAATGCGCTTGGCCAGGCCTTCGGCAATCGCGGTTTTACCCACGCCTGCTTCACCGACCAGCAGCGGATTGTTTTTGCGCCGACGCGCGAGAATCTGCGCGACACGCTCGACTTCCGACTCACGGCCGACCAGCGGATCTATTCGACCCTGACGCGCGAGTTCGTTGAGGTTGCTGGCATAAGCATCCAGAGGATTGCCTGAAGAAGAAGACTCACCGCCCTCGTCGTCCTGCATATCTTGTTCACCTTCAGAGTGATCGCCATGCCCCGGCACTTTGGAAATGCCGTGCGCGATGTAATTGACGACATCGATGCGCGCAACGCTCTGCTGTTTCAGCAGGAACACCGCCTGACTCTCTTGCTCACTGAAGATGGCAACCAGCACGTTGGCGCCGGTTACTTCGCGCTTGCCCGAGCTCTGTACGTGGAAAACAGCACGTTGCAGTACACGCTGGAAGCCCAGGGTTGGCTGGGTTTCGCGATCTTCGTCATGAACGGGGATCAATGGCGTGGTGGAGTCGATGAACTCCTGCAGGTCATGCTTGAGTTTGTCGAGGTTTGCGCCGCAGGCACGCAAAACGGTGGCGGCAGCCTCATTGTCCAATAGGGCCAGCAAAAGGTGTTCGACGGTCATGAATTCATGACGTTTCGAACGAGCCTCCTTGAAGGCTAGATTGAGGGTGACTTCGAGCTCGCGGTTTAACATAGCTTCACCTCATACCCAAGTGGTCGGCGATTAACCGTCCTTCTCGATTTCACAGAGTAGCGGATGCTGGCTTTCCCTGGCGTACTGGTTGACCTGCATGGCCTTTGTCTCGGCGATGTCGCGGGTAAACACTCCACATACTGCCCGTCCTTCTGTGTGGACGGCCAGCATGACCTTGGTCGCCAGCTCGCGATTCAGGTTAAAAAACACCTCGAGCACTTCGACGACGAAATCCATCGGTGTGTAGTCATCGTTGAACAAAACCACCTTGTACATCGGCGGCGCCTGTAACGCAGGCTTTGCTTCCTGAACAGCAACGCCTGCCGAATCGTCGTCGTGCTCCTCTGGAAGATCCTTTTGGAGAAGCGGGCGATCCTGATTGAATGTTAGTCGAATCTGGCTGATTGCATGCATGGAAAGAAAGGTTCGTCAGTTGTGCAAATACAGTGGTGGGGGCGGTTGTCCACGTTTTCAACTCCGACTGCCCGGTCACCTTGACTATCGGGAAAACGGTGTTACAACCAATAGAGCCCACAGTGGGTAAAAAAGATCCGCGGAGTCAATCCTTTTAACGGATTAGATTGCGGATGAATTGGATGATACTCCAGCGATGGAGTCTGTTGCAGAGGGATTTGAGCATGGCTGTCGGCAAGGTGAAATGGTTCAACAATGCCAAGGGATTCGGCTTTATCAATACCGATGCCCGCGAAGGCCGCGATGAGGATGGCAAAGATATTGATTTCTTTGCGCACTACTCCGCCATTGAGATGGACGGGTATAAAACCCTCAAGGCCGGACAGGCCGTCAGCTTCGACATCGTTCAAGGCCCCAAAGGCCTGCACGCCGTGAAGATCAAAGATGCGACGACTGCCAGCGAGCCGGTCGTGCATACGCCCCATACCGAAAGGGTGTCGAGCTGACGTTACCGGCCACTCAGCCATGAAAAAACCGCCCGAAGGCGGTTTTTTTGTACCCGTACTGCTTACATATGCGAAATCAGCGCATCGCCGAAGCCAGAAGACGAAACCAGCTTGGCCCCCTCCATCAGACGCTCGAAGTCATAGGTCACGGTCTTGGCCGAAATAGCGCCGTTGGTACCCTTGATGATCAGATCCGCGGCTTCAGTCCAGCCCATGTGGCGCAGCATCATCTCGGCCGAGAGAATCAGCGAACCCGGGTTGACCTGATCCTTGCCGGCATACTTCGGCGCAGTACCGTGAGTCGCTTCAAACATCGCCACGGTGTCGGACAGGTTGGCGCCCGGAGCAATACCGATGCCACCCACTTCCGCCGCCAAAGCGTCGGAGAGGTAGTCGCCGTTCAGGTTGAGGGTCGCGATCACATCGTATTCGGCCGGGCGCAGCAGGATCTGCTGAAGCATGGCGTCAGCGATGGCGTCTTTGACCACAACATTCTTGCCGGTTTTCGGGTTTTTGAACTGCATCCACGGGCCGCCGTCGAGCAGGGTCGCGCCGAATTCTTCAGCCGCCACTTCGTAGGCCCACTCTTTGAAGGCACCTTCGGTGAACTTCATGATGTTGCCTTTGTGCACGATGGTCAGCGAATCGCGATCGTTATCGACTACATATTGCAGAGCCTTGCGCGCCAGGCGCTTGGTGCCTTCCAGCGAAACCGGCTTGACGCCGATGCCGCAGTTTTCGTCGAAACGGATCTTGGTGACGCCCATTTCTTCTTTAAGGAATTTGATGACTTTGGTGGCTTCCGGCGAACCGGCCTTCCACTCAATGCCCGCATAGATGTCTTCGGAGTTCTCGCGGAAAATGGTCATGTCGACATCGCCAGGCTTTTTCACCGGGCTTGGCACGCCTTCGAACCAGCGCACCGGGCGCAGGCAGACGTACAGGTCGAGTTGCTGACGCAGGGCCACATTCAGCGAGCGGATGCCACCACCGACCGGGGTGGTCAGCGGGCCTTTGATGGAAACCACGTAATCCTTGACTGCATCGAGGGTTTCCTGAGGCAGCCAGGTGTCCTGATCGTAAACCTGAGTGGCTTTTTCCCCGGCGTAGACTTCCATCCAGGAAATCTTGCGCTTACCGCCGTATGCCTTTTGAACTGCAGCATCGACAACCTTGATCATCACCGGACTGATGTCGACACCAATGCCGTCACCTTCGATGAAGGGGATGATCGGGTTATCAGGAACATTGAGAGAATGGTCTGCATTGACGGTGATTTTGTCGCCGACGGCTGGAACCTGAATCTTCTTGTAACCCATGCTGAACTCCATTGTTTGGATTGAACATCTGGCTTGGTTCGAGCGTAACCCAGTTAAATCAACACGCAAACCCTCTGTTCGTGGCGCGGCTACATCTCGTTTCGTACAAGCCTGAAAGCAAAGGGAAAAGCGCCAAACTCAAGCATTCGCGACGACTCTACGCCCGACCCCGCCCTGCGACCTTTAGACCAATGGACGAGAATCGTTGCATATGAACCATCGGCAGATTGCCAGCTACCTATGTATAATGCCGCCCGCTGACCACAGGGTCACGACGGCTGGCCTCTCTAGCACGAGACTTTCCGCCTGATTGGTCGGGTTGTTACCGCAGCCTGACTGCTTGACGCTCTACTGATGCACCCAACATCACCGCGAAGAATCTCGACATTCGGTTCATGGATGACTTTGAACGAACGCGCTTACCCGGCGCCCCTCGAGTTTCTGCGCACGCTTTAGCAAAGAAGAGAGAGTTAATCCGAATATGCCCACCCGCTCGAAGATCATCTATACCTTCACCGACGAAGCTCCAGCCCTCGCCACCTATTCCCTGCTGCCGATCATCGAGGCGTACACCGCTTCGGCCGATATCGCCGTGGAAACCCGCGATATCTCTCTTGCAGCGCGCATTCTGGCCAGCTTCCCCGAGCAACTGGGCGACAAAGCCGTAGCCGACCACCTCGCCGAACTGGGCGACCTGGCCGTTACGCCTGAAGCCAACATCATCAAGCTGCCGAACATCAGCGCTTCGGTGCCACAGCTGCAAGCCGCGATCAAAGAGCTGCAAGCTCAGGGTTACAACCTGCCGGACTACCCGGAAACCGTGACCAGCGACGCTGACAAAGACGCCAAGGCGCGTTACGACAAGGTCAAGGGCAGCGCCGTGAACCCGGTTCTGCGTGAAGGCAACTCCGATCGCCGCGCACCGCTGTCGGTGAAGAACTACGCTCGCAAGCACCCGCACAAAATGGGCGCCTGGGCCAAAGACTCCAAGTCCCACGTCGCTCACATGAGCACCGGCGATTTCTACGGCAGCGAAAAAGCTGCCCTGATCGACGCCGCTGACGCCGTGAAGATCGAGCTGATCGCCAAGGACGGTACCGCGACCGTCCTGAAAGAAAAAACCACCGTTCAGGCCGGCGAGATCCTCGACTGCGCCGTGATGAGCAAAAACGCCCTGCGCGCGTTCATCGCTGCTGAAATCGAAAGCGCCAAGGCGCAAGGCGTGCTGCTCTCGGTGCACCTGAAAGCGACCATGATGAAGGTCTCCGACCCGATCATGTTCGGCCAGATCGTTGCCGAGTTCTATAAAGACGCCCTGACCAAGCACGCTGACGTGCTGGCCGAAATCGGCTTCAACCTGAACAACGGCATCGGCGATCTGTACGCGCGCATCAAGGCCCTGCCGGCTGAGCAGCAAGCTCAGATCGAAGCTGACATGGCCGCGGTCTACGCTGCTCGCCCATCGCTGGCGATGGTCAACTCCGACAAAGGCATCACCAACCTGCACGTGCCGAGCGACGTGATCGTCGACGCCTCGATGCCAGCGATGATCCGTGACTCCGGCAAAATGTGGGGCACCGACGGTCAGCTGCACGACACCAAGGCGGTCATCCCGGATCGTTGCTACGCGACCATCTACCAGGCTGTGATCGAAGATTGCAAAGCCAATGGCGCTTTCGACCCGACCACCATGGGCAGCGTGCCAAACGTTGGCCTGATGGCAAAGAAAGCCGAAGAGTACGGCTCGCACGACAAAACCTTCCAGATCAAGGCTGACGGCGTTGTTCGCGTCACCGACAGCAAGGGCAACCTGCTGATGGAACAGGCTGTTGAAGCCGGCGACATCTTCCGCATGTGCCAGACCAAAGACGCGCCGATCCAGGACTGGGTCAAACTGGCCGTCAACCGCGCTCGCGCCAGCAGCACCCCAGCGATCTTCTGGCTGGACCCGATGCGCGCTCACGATGGCGTAGTGATCGAGAAGGTTCAGGCTTACCTGAAGGATCACGACACGGCCGGTCTGGACATCCAGATCATGGCACCGGTCGACGCGATGAAGTACACCCTGCAGCGCACCCGCGAAGGCAAGGACACCATTTCGGTGACCGGCAACGTACTGCGCGACTACCTGACCGACCTGTTCCCGATCATGGAACTGGGCACCAGCGCGAAGATGCTGTCGATCGTGCCGCTGATGAACGGCGGTGGCCTGTTCGAAACCGGCGCCGGCGGTTCGGCTCCGAAGCACGTGCAGCAACTGGTTGAAGAGAACTTCCTGCGCTGGGATTCGCTGGGCGAGTTCCTCGCACTGGCAGCGTCCCTTGAGCATCTGGGTGTGAACTACAACAACCCGAAAGCACTGGTACTGTCGAAAACCCTGGATCAGGCCACTGGCCAGTTCCTCGACAACAACAAGTCGCCATCGCGCAAAGTCGGCAACATCGACAACCGCGGCAGCCACTTCTACTTGGCGATGTACTGGGCTCAGGCTCTGGCCGCCCAGACTGAAGACGCTGCACTGCAAGCGCAATTCGCCACTCTGGCAAAAACCCTGACCGAGAACGAAGCAACCATCGTTGCCGAGCTCAACGCCGTTCAGGGCAAGCCAGTCGACATCGGCGGTTACTACCACGCCAATGCCGAGCTGATCAGCAAGGCCATGCGCCCAAGCGCAACCCTCAACGCGGCGATTGCTGCGCTGGTTTAAGGTTGTAATGGGAACATCACAAACCCCGGCCTTGTGCCGGGGTTTGTGTTTCCAGGGTTCACACATTCCCCTGTGGGAGCGAGCCTGCTCGCGAAAGCGGTTTATCATTCAGCATCTGCATTGACTGACACACCGCTTTCGCGAGCAGGCTCGCTCCCACAGGGGGATTGGGTTTCAATTCTATATTTGAGGACATCCTATGGATTGGCTCCCCCACATCACAGTCGCCACCATCGTCGAGGACAACGGTCGCTTCCTGATGGTCGAAGAACACAAGGCCGGGCGTAATGTGCTCAACCAGCCCGCCGGCCATCTCGACCCGGACGAAACCCTGATCGACGCCGCCGTGCGCGAAACCCTCGAAGAAACCGGTTGGGACGTCGAACCCACCGGCGTCATCGGCATTTACCTGTACACCGCGCCGAGCAACGGCGTGACTTACCAGCGCGTGTGCTTCAGCGCCAAAGCCGTCAAACACCACCCGGATTATCAACTCGACGACGGCATCGTCGGCGCCAAGTGGCTGACCCGCGACGAATTAATCGCCCAACGCGACAACTGGCGCAGTGAGCTGATCATCCGTTGCATCGACGATTATCTGGCCGGCCATCACTTCAGCCTCGAACTGATCCGCCCTTCTCTTTAGCCTTGAGGCCGCGAGCCTGCTAGAATCGCGTCCTTTTTCAAGACACTCATTGAATCCCTATGCGTGATCCAGCCCCTTCTGACACATCCAAGAAGCGCGTCATTGTCGGCATGTCCGGCGGCGTGGACTCTTCCGTTTCCGCTCTCCTGCTGATCGAGCAGGGTTACGAGGTGGAAGGCCTGTTCATGAAGAACTGGGAAGAAGACGACGGAACGGAATACTGCACCGCCATGGACGACCTGGCGGATGCTCAGGCTGTCTGCGACAAGATTGGCATCAAGCTGCACACCGCCAACTTCGCCGCCGAGTACTGGGACAACGTGTTCGAGCACTTTTTGGCCGAGTACAAGGCCGGACGCACGCCGAACCCGGACATCCTCTGCAACCGCGAGATCAAGTTCAAGGCGTTCCTCGACTACGCCATGATGCTCGGCGCCGACCTGATCGCCACCGGCCACTACGTGCGCCGCCGTGACATCGATGGCCGCACCGAACTGCTCAAAGGCCTCGATCCGAACAAGGATCAGAGCTACTTCCTGCACGCCGTCGGCGGTGAACAGATCGCCAAGACCCTGTTCCCGGTCGGCGAACTGGAAAAGCCGGAAGTGCGCGCAATTGCCGAGAAATACGAGCTGGCGACCGCCAAGAAGAAGGATTCCACCGGGATCTGCTTTATCGGCGAGCGTCGCTTCAGCGATTTCCTCAAGCAATACCTGCCCGCGCAACCGGGCGAGATCAAGACCACCGAAGGCGAAGTCATCGGCCGTCATCACGGTTTGATGTACCACACCATCGGTCAGCGCCAGGGCCTCGGTATCGGCGGTTTGAAAGACGCCGGCGACGAGCCTTGGTACGTGCTGCGCAAGGATCTCGACACCAACGAGCTGATCGTCGGCCAGGGCAACAACCATCCGTGGCTGTTCTCCGGCGCCCTGCTCGCTTCGGAAATCTATTGGGTCAACCCGATCGACCTGAGCCAACCGCTGCGCCTGACCGCCAAAGTGCGTTATCGCCAGAGCGATCAGGCCTGCACCCTGGAAAAAACCGCCAGCGGTTACCGCGCCGTGTTCGACGAACCGCAACGCGCGGTCACGCCGGGCCAATCGGTGGTTTTCTATGACGGTGAAATCTGCCTCGGTGGCGGCGTGATCGAAGTCGCCGAGCCGTGGAGCGACCAGGCATGAACCCGACTCAGGAACAACTGACGGCGCTGGGCGGTGTGTTTCTCGCCGCCGTGCTGGTCGACCGGATCGCCAAGACCGGCCAGACCAGCGAAGCTGGCCTTAGTTGCATGCTCGGCAGCCTGCTGGTGCGCGACCCGAAGGACACGCTGGACGTGTACGGTGGCGATGACCTCAATCTGCGCGAAGGCTATCGAGCGCTGATCGGTGCACTGGAACGCGACCCGAGCACGTTGCAACGCGAGCCACTGCGCTACGCCCTGTCGATGCTCGGCCTGGAGCGTCAACTGGCCAAGCGCAACGACATGCTCGACATCATCGGCAAGCGTTTGCCGCAGATCCAGTCGCAGGTCGAGCATTTCGGCCCGGCCCACGAAAACGTGGTCGCGGCTTGCGGCGCGCTGTATCAGGACACCCTGAGCACCCTGCGCCAACGCATTCAGGTGCACGGCGACATGCGCAACCTGCAGCAACCGAGCAACGCCTCGAAGATCCGCGCCCTGCTGCTTGCCGGCATCCGTTCAGCGCGCCTGTGGCGGCAGCTCGGCGGCCATCGCTGGCAGTTGGTGATCAGCCGGCGCAAGCTGCTCAAAGAGCTGTATCCGTTGATGCGCAGCGAGTAATTCGCCCTGCAATAAAAGCTTTGTAGTCTGTAACGCGTAATACGCCGGTCAGTTGGCAACGGACCGGCGGATTTTTTCATGTATGATACGCGCCCCATTTCGTTGCCCGACTGTCCGAGAACACCCCATGCAGCTTTCTTCGCTCACTGCGGTTTCCCCTGTTGACGGCCGCTACGCCGGCAAAACCCAGGCCCTGCGCCCGATTTTCAGCGAGTACGGTCTGATCCGTGCCCGTGTTCTGGTTGAAGTGCGCTGGCTCCAGCGCCTGGCCGCCCACGCGGGCATCCCTGAAGTGCCAGCCTTCTCCGCCGAGGCCAACGCCGTTCTCAATGAACTGGCTGAAAACTTCTCGCTGGAGCACGCCGAGCGCGTCAAAGAGATCGAGCGCACCACCAACCACGACGTCAAAGCGATCGAATACCTGCTCAAAGAGCAGGCGGCCAAGCTGCCGGAGCTGGCCAAGGTCAGCGAGTTCATCCACTTTGCCTGCACCAGCGAAGACATCAACAACCTGTCCCACGCCCTGATGCTGCGCGAAGGCCGTGATGACGTGATGCTGCCGCTGATGCGCCAGACTGCCAACGCCATCCGCGAACTGGCCATCCGTTTCGCTGACGTGCCAATGCTGTCGCGTACCCACGGTCAACCAGCTTCGCCAACCACTCTGGGTAAAGAGCTGGCGAACGTGGTTTACCGTCTCGAGCGTCAGATCGCTCAAGTCGCTGCCGTGCCGCTGCTGGGCAAGATCAACGGCGCTGTCGGCAACTACAACGCGCACCTGTCGGCCTACCCGCAGATCGACTGGGAAGCCAACGCCCGCGCCTTCATCGAAGACGAACTGGGCCTGGGCTTCAACCCGTACACCACGCAGATCGAACCGCACGACTACATCGCCGAGCTGTTCGACGCAATTGCGCGCTTCAATACCATCCTGATCGACTTCGACCGTGACATCTGGGGCTACATCTCCCTGGGTTATTTCAAGCAGCGCACCATCGCTGGCGAAATCGGTTCGTCGACCATGCCGCACAAGGTCAACCCGATCGACTTCGAAAACTCCGAAGGCAACCTGGGCATCGCCAACGCATTGTTCCAGCACCTGGCGAGCAAACTGCCGATTTCCCGCTGGCAGCGCGACCTGACCGACTCCACCGTACTGCGCAACCTCGGTGTCGGCTTCGCCCACAGCGTGATCGCCTACGAAGCCAGCCTCAAAGGCATCAGCAAACTGGAGCTCAACGAGCAGAAGATTGCCGCTGACCTCGACGCTTGCTGGGAAGTATTGGCTGAGCCGATCCAGACCGTGATGCGCCGCTACAACATCGAAAACCCGTACGAGAAGCTGAAAGAACTGACGCGCGGCAAGGGCATCAGCCCTGAAGCGTTGCAGACTTTCATCGACGGCCTGGACATGCCAGCGCAAGCGAAAGCCGAGCTCAAGCAACTGACTCCGGCCAACTACATCGGCAACGCTGTAGCGCAAGCCAAACGCATCTGATCGACCGCTTGATCCGTTTGAGACGCCCGGCCGCGCCGGGCGTTTTTATTCCCGTCTGAAAAGTGCTTTTTTTCAATAGGTTACATATGAATCCCGATATTCCTCTTCAACTTCTGGGCGGCATCACGGCACGCGAGTTCCTGCGTGACTACTGGCAGAAAAAGCCATTGCTGATCCGCCAGGCGATTCCTGATTTCGAAAGCCCGATCGACGCCGACGAACTGGCCGGCCTGGCCCTGGAAGAAGAAGTCGAATCGCGCCTGGTGATCGAGCACGGCGAGCGCCCTTGGGAACTGCGTCGCGGCCCGTTCGCTGAAGACGAGTTCAGCAAATTGCCGGAAAAAGAGTGGACCCTGCTGGTTCAGGCCGTCGACCAATTCGTGCCGGAAGTCAGCGAGCTGCTGGAAAACTTCCGCTTCCTGCCGAGCTGGCGCGTTGACGACGTGATGATCAGCTTCGCCGCCCCGGGTGGCAGCGTTGGTCCGCACTTCGACAACTACGACGTGTTCCTGCTGCAAGGCCACGGCAAGCGCAACTGGAAAATCGGCCAGATGTGCGATTCCGAGAGCCCACTGCTGCAACACGCGGATCTGCGCATCCTCGCCGAATTCCACGAGACCGAAGAGTGGGTGCTGGAACCGGGCGACATGCTCTACCTGCCGCCGCGTCTGGCTCATTGCGGTGTCGCGGTCGACAACTGCATGACCTACTCGGTCGGTTTCCGCGCACCAAGCGCTTCCGAAGTGCTGACTCACTTCACCGACTTCCTCAGCCAGTTCCTGACTGACGAAGAGCGCTACACCGACGCCGACGCACAGCCTGCAGCCGACCCGCATCAGATTCAGCACGATGCACTGGATCGCCTGAAAGCCCTGCTCGCCGAGCACATGAGCGACGAACGCCTGCTGCTGACCTGGTTCGGCCAGTACATGACCGAGCCACGCTATCCGGAACTGGTGGCCGGCCCGGAAGAAATCGAAGAAGAAGACTTCCTCGCCGCCCTGCAGGATGGCGCCATTCTGATCCGCAACCCGAGTGCGCGCCTGGCCTGGTCGGAAGTCGATGACGACCTGCTGCTGTTCGCCAGCGGCCAGAGCCGTTACCTGCCGGGCAAGCTGCGCGAACTTTTGAAGCTGATCTGCGCCGCTGACGCCCTGCACACTGACAACCTCGGTGAGTGGCTGAACGACGAAGACGCTTGCGGCCTGCTGTGCCAGTTGGTCAAGCAAGGGAGCCTGGGGTTCGCCGATGAATAAGATTCGCGTACGTGTCGCAGACTGGCAGAAGGACATCGCCGAGATCCGGCGCATTCGTGAAACGGTGTTCATCGCCGAACAATCGGTGCCACCTGAGCTGGAATGGGACGCGGATGACGCGACCGCCGTACATTTTCTGGCGTTTGAAGGCGACTTTCCGATTGGCACTGCGCGGTTGTTGCCTGATGGGCACATTGGCCGGGTTTCGGTGCTGAAAGACTGGCGCGGCATGAAAGTCGGTGATGCGCTGATGCAAGCGGTCATTGCTGAAGCTGAAGAACGCGGATTGAAGCAGCAAATGCTCAGCGCGCAGGTTCAGGCCACCGCGTTCTATGAGCGTTTGGGCTTCAGCCTGGTCAGCGAGGAATTCCTCGAAGCCGGGATTCCGCATGTCGACATGGTTCGCCATTCGGCCTGAGACCCGCCCTGATCGTTCCCACGCTCTGCGTGGGAATGCCTCTCGGGACGCTCCGCGTCCCTTGCGGCATGTGACGCAGAGCGTCACTGGCTGCATTCCCACGCAGAGCGTGGGAACGATCACGCCCCGACATCAACCGATGCCGGGGCGTTTTGCTGTCTACGATTCAACTTGCCCCACCCCAGGCCGACAAACTGGCAATATCAAGCCTTTCGAAAGCGGAGATAACGGACATGTCCCTACGCACCCTGCTCACCACCCTGCTGCTCGGTTGCAGTTTTTCGGTGATGGCAGCCACAGAAATCGTGCCTCTCAATTACCGCACCAGCACCGACATGCTGCCGATGGCGCAAGACTTCCTCGGCAAGGACGGTCAGGTCAGCGCCTACGGCAACCAGCTGATCATCAAGGCCGAGCCGGACAAGATTCAGGAACTCAAGGCGCTGATCACCCAACTGGACACTGCGCCCAAGCGCTTGCTGATCACCGTCGACACCAATGAAAACGATGGCCGTGGCGACGAAGGCTATTCGGTCAACGGCGCTCAGCCGAATCAGACCCGTATCATCAGCCGCAGCACCACCAGCCGCGAAGGCGGCGTGCAGCAGGTTCAGGCCACCGATGGCATGCCGGCGCTGATTCAAGTCGGCCAAAGCGTGCCGCTCACCAATGTTCAGAGCGATTCCTACGGCGGTTACAACAGCCAGACGCAATACCGCAACGTCACCCAGGGTTTCTATGTCACCGCCAGCGTCACCGGCGACATCGTTCACCTGGCGATCAGTACCAACCGTGACCGCATGAGCCAGGAACGTCCCGATGTAGTGAACGTGCAAAGCACCGACACAACTGTCAGCGGGCGCCTCGGTGAATGGATCACCCTAGCCGGCGTCAATCGCCAGACTCAGGCCGACAAACAAGGCCTGACCCGCAGCTACTCGACTCAAGGCCGGGATGACATGACCTTGCGGGTGAAAGTCGACGCTCTGGACTAAAGCACCAAAAACTGACTGATTAGTCGTATTAGACGAAAGATGTAGTGCTTGAAAAAAAGCACTACAAAACGTTTGACGGGGTAAAAAAGCGAAGGCATGATGGCCTCGCTCCCGCTAATCAGAGGCCCTGGCAAGGGCCTTCGAAGCGATGTTCGCACCTACCCCGCGAACCGCTTCGTGTCTGTACCGCCCACAAGGTGTGTTTGACGAGGTTGCCGACTGGAACGAAGTTGTCCCGAGGGACGGAAGCGTAATTAGGTAACCCGGCTTCACACTGTAGACCGTATAAAGGCCCACGACGCCCGAATGCGCCCGCAGTCCGCCACTACCTGCTCACTTCCCCTCGAGCCCATCGTTCATCCCGTCGCCTACCCCGCCGAATCCGTCTTGACCACCTAAGCTTCTGGTCAGCGAGCGCAGGAATTTTCCACCGCAGAACAACTTTTCATAAAAGACGCGACGAGGTTTATCTCCATGGCACTGACACGCGAACAGCAAATTGCAGCCCTCGAAAAAGACTGGGCTGAAAACCCGCGCTGGAAAGGCGTGACACGCACTTACTCCGCTGCTGACGTCGTCCGTCTGCGTGGCTCGGTTCAACCTGAGCACACCTTTGCAAAAATGGGCGCCGACAAGCTGTGGAACCTGGTCACCCAGGGTGCCAAGCCGTCCTTCCGTCCTGAGAAAGATTTCGTCAACTGCATGGGCGCCCTGACCGGCGGCCAGGCTGTTCAGCAGGTCAAAGCCGGTATCCAGGCGATCTACCTGTCGGGCTGGCAAGTGGCTGCGGACAACAACTCCGCAGAATCCATGTACCCGGACCAGTCGCTGTACCCGGTGGACTCGGTGCCAACCGTGGTCAAGCGCATCAACAACTCGTTCCGTCGTGCTGACCAGATCCAGTGGAAAGCCGGCAAGAACCCGGGCGACGACGGCTACATCGACTACTTCGCGCCGATCGTGGCTGACGCTGAAGCCGGTTTCGGCGGCGTACTGAACGCCTATGAGCTGATGAAGAGCATGATCGAAGCAGGCGCCGCCGGCGTTCACTTCGAAGACCAACTGGCTTCCGTGAAAAAATGCGGTCACATGGGCGGCAAAGTACTGGTTCCTACTCAGGAAGCCGTACAGAAGCTGACCGCTGCGCGTCTGGCGGCTGACGTTGCCGGTACCCCGACCATCATTCTGGCCCGTACCGATGCTAACGCTGCTGACCTGCTGACCTCCGATTGCGACCCGTACGACCAGCCGTTCGTGACTGGCGAGCGCACTCAGGAAGGTTTCTACAAGGTTCGCGCCGGCCTCGATCAAGCCATCGCCCGTGGTCTGGCTTACGCGCCATACGCCGACCTGATCTGGTGCGAAACCGCCAAGCCGGATCTGGACGAGGCTCGTCGCTTCGCCGAAGCGATCAAAAAGGAATACCCGGACCAACTGCTGTCGTACAACTGCTCGCCTTCCTTCAACTGGAAGAAAAACCTGGACGACGCGACCATCGCCAAGTTCCAGCGCGAACTGTCCGCCATGGGTTACAAGCACCAGTTCATCACCCTGGCCGGCATTCACAACATGTGGCACAGCATGTTCAACCTGGCGCACGACTACGCCCGCAACGACATGACTGCCTACGTGAAGCTGCAGGAGCAGGAATTCGCTGACGCCGCCAAGGGTTACACCTTCGTGGCTCACCAGCAGGAAGTCGGCACCGGCTACTTCGACGACATGACCACTGTGATTCAAGGTGGCTCGTCGTCGGTCACCGCACTGACCGGTTCGACTGAAGAAGAACAGTTCCACTGATTCGGCTTCGCTGAGCAACCGGCCTTTGCGGATCGTATAGAAAGCTAACCGCAGAGCCGCAAAACTGACGCCCCGACTGGTTCGGGGCGTTTTTTTGCTCGAGATAATCTCCCAGACACCATCAATCCCCTGTGGGAGCGAGCCTGCTCGCGAATGCGTTGTGCCAGCTTGCACATGCGGCGACTGACCCACCGCATTCGCGAGCAGGCTCGCTCCCACAGGTTTTCTCTTCAGCCCGCGAGACAAAACATTGATCCAGCGCGGTACATCCGTCAGAAAAATCCGCTAAAACGGGCGCCGTCGCTACTTGCAGTAACGTGCAAGTAAGACAACTTCCCAACTGACATCCCGTTAAACAGTTACAAAACACCCTCAAACGATATTAATTATCATTTAGCCACAACTATGTTCGTTACATTCCCTACAAAACATTATTTGCATAAACCCGCCTAATGCCCGCACCGCATGGGCTGCAGGGCATTGGAGATGCGCTATGTCCTTATTCCAATAAATAATTTCGCTATAGGAATTTTACTTGCAGGGTGTTTAGCCATAAAATCAGCGCGATTGATTGCTGCGACATATCGTCACTGCCTATTTCTTTATCAAGCTCAGAGACCTTTGCTCTCTGTTAAGGATTACCAGCATGCCCGAAGCGACAGGACTCATGGCCCACAACTGGGGCTTTGCCATTTTCCTTCTGGGTGTCGTCGGCCTGTGTGCCTTCATGCTTGGCGTCTCCAGCCTCCTTGGGTCAAAAGCCTGGGGTCGCAGCAAAAACGAACCGTTCGAGTCCGGCATGCTACCTACCGGTGGCGCCCGCTTGCGGCTCTCAGCCAAATTCTATCTGGTCGCGATGCTCTTCGTGATCTTCGATATCGAAGCCCTATTTCTCTTTGCATGGTCTGTGTCCGTCCGCGAAAGCGGCTGGACCGGATTCGTCGAAGCTCTCGTTTTCATAGCAATTCTGTTGGCAGGTCTTGTCTACCTGTTCCGAGTGGGCGCCCTTGACTGGGCTCCGGAAGCTCGTCGCAAGCGGCAGGCGAAGCTGAAACAATGAGGCTTTGGCAATGCAATACAATCTCACCAGGATCGACCCCGATGCTCCTAACGAGCAATATCCGATTGGCGAACGGGAAACCGTTTCCGATCCGTTAGAAGATCAAGTCCACAAAAACATTTTCATGGGCAAGCTGGAAGACGTGCTGAGTGGCGCGGTCAACTGGGGACGTAAGAACTCCCTGTGGCCGTACAACTTCGGCCTGTCGTGCTGCTACGTGGAAATGACCACCGCCTTCACGGCGCCCCACGACATCGCGCGCTTTGGCGCCGAAGTTATCCGGGCATCGCCGCGTCAGGCCGACTTCATGGTTATCGCCGGGACCTGCTTCATCAAGATGGCGCCGATCATCCAGCGTCTCTACGAGCAGATGCTCGAACCGAAGTGGGTTATCTCCATGGGTTCTTGCGCTAACTCCGGTGGCATGTACGACATCTACTCTGTGGTTCAAGGGGTGGACAAGTTCCTGCCCGTGGACGTCTACGTACCTGGCTGCCCTCCCCGTCCGGAAGCATTTCTGCAAGGCTTGATGCTGTTGCAGGAATCGATCGGCAAGGAGCGTCGTCCGCTTTCCTGGGTCGTTGGCGATCAAGGCGTTTATCGCGCCGACATGCCTTCGCAAAAGGAAGAGCGCCGCGAACAGCGAATCGCAGTCACCAACCTGCGCAGCCCTGACGAAGTCTGATCCAGATCTGTTCTGACAAAGAAACGAGAAGCTGGCTTCATTCTTTACGTTGACCGAAAGCGAAAAAATAACCATGACTACAGGCAGTGCTCTGTACATCCCGCCTTATAAGGCAGACGACCAGGATGTGGTCGTTGAATTGAACAACCGTTTTGGCGCCGAAGCGTTCACCGCTCAGTCGACCCGTACCGGCATGCCGGTACTCTGGGTCGCGCGCGCCAGGCTCGTTGAAGTCCTGACTTTCCTGCGCAACCTGCCCAAGCCGTACGTCATGCTCTATGACCTGCACGGCGTGGACGAGCGTCTGCGCACCAAGCGCCAAGGGCTGCCGAGCGACGCCGAGTTCACCGTGTTCTATCACCTCATGTCGCTGGAGCGTAATAGTGACGTGATGATCAAGGTCGCCTTGTCCGAGAGCGACCTCAGCTTGCCGACCGTCACCAGCATCTGGCCGAACGCCAACTGGTACGAGCGTGAAGTCTGGGACATGTTCGGTATCGACTTCAAAGGTCACCCGCACCTGTCGCGCATCATGATGCCGCCGACCTGGGAAGGTCACCCGCTGCGCAAGGACTTCCCGGCGCGCGCCACCGAATTCGATCCGTTCAGCCTGAACCTGGCCAAGCAACAACTTGAGGAAGAAGCCGCGCGTTTCCGTCCTGAAGACTGGGGCATGAAGCGTTCCGGCCCGAACGAGGACTACATGTTCCTCAACCTCGGCCCGAACCACCCTTCGGCGCACGGTGCGTTCCGCATCATTCTGCAACTGGACGGCGAAGAAATCGTCGACTGCGTGCCGGACATCGGTTACCACCACCGTGGTGCCGAGAAGATGGCCGAGCGTCAGTCGTGGCACAGTTTCATCCCGTACACCGACCGTATCGACTACCTCGGCGGCGTGATGAACAACCTGCCGTACGTGCTCTCGGTCGAGAAGCTGGCCGGCATCAAGGTGCCTGAGAAGGTCGACGTCATCCGCATCATGATGGCCGAGTTCTTCCGGATCACCAGCCACCTGCTGTTCCTCGGGACTTACATCCAGGACGTCGGCGCCATGACTCCGGTGTTCTTCACTTTCACCGACCGCCAGAAGGCGTACACGGTGATTGAAGCCATCACCGGTTTCCGTCTGCACCCGGCCTGGTATCGCATCGGTGGTGTCGCCCACGACCTGCCACGCGGCTGGGAAAAACTGGTGAAAGACTTCGTTGAATGGCTGCCAAAACGCCTCGACGAATACACCAAGGCTGCCCTGCAGAACAGCATCCTCAAGGGTCGTACCATCGGCGTCGCCCAGTACAACACCAAAGAAGCCCTAGAATGGGGTGTCACCGGTGCTGGCCTGCGTTCGACCGGTTGCGATTTCGACCTGCGTAAAGCGCGTCCGTACTCCGGCTACGAGAACTTCGAGTTCGAAGTGCCGCTGGCCGCCAATGGCGATGCCTATGATCGCTGCATGGTTCGCGTCGAAGAAATGCGCCAGAGCATCAAGATCATCGACCAGTGCATGCGCAACATGCCGGAAGGCCCGTACAAGGCGGATCACCCGCTGACCACGCCGCCGCCGAAAGAGCGCACGCTGCAGCACATCGAAACCTTGATCACGCACTTCCTGCAAGTTTCGTGGGGCCCGGTGATGCCGGCCAACGAATCCTTCCAGATGATCGAAGCGACCAAGGGCATCAACAGTTATTACCTGACGAGCGACGGCGGCACCATGAGCTACCGTACCCGGATCCGCACTCCAAGCTTCCCGCATCTGCAACAGATCCCTTCGGTGATCAAAGGCAGCATGGTCGCGGACATGATTGCGTACCTGGGTAGTATCGATTTCGTTATGGCCGACGTGGACCGCTAAGCATGAACAGCACGCTTATCCAGACAGACCGTTTCACCCTCAGTGAAACCGAGCGCTCGGCCATCGAGCACGAGCTGCATCACTACGAAGATCCGCGCGCGGCGTCGATCGAAGCCCTGAAGATCGTTCAGAAGGAACGCGGCTGGGTGCCGGATGGCGCCTTGTACGCGATCGGCGAGATCCTCGGCATCCCGGCCAGCGACGTTGAAGGTGTGGCGACGTTCTATAGCCAGATTTTCCGTCAGCCGGTTGGCCGTCACATCATTCGCGTCTGCGACAGCATGGTCTGCTACATCGGCGGCCACGAGTCGGTGGTCAGCGAAATCCAGAACAATCTGGGCATCGGCCTGGGTCAGACCACCACCGACGGTCGTTTCACCCTGCTGCCGGTCTGCTGCCTCGGCAACTGCGACAAGGCACCGGCGCTGATGATCGACGACGACACCTTTGGTGATGTGCAGCCTGCTGGCGTCGCCAAACTGCTCGAGGGCTACGTATGACCCTGACATCTTTCGGTCCTGCCAACCGCATTCAGCGTTCGGCCGAGACTCACCCGCTGACCTGGCGTCTGCGTGACGACGGCGAAGCCGTGTGGCTCGACGAGTACCAGGCCAAGAACGGTTACGCCGCTGCGCGCAAAGCCTTCGCCGATATGGATCAGGACGCTATCGTCCAGACCGTGAAAGACGCAGGCTTGAAAGGGCGCGGCGGTGCAGGCTTCCCCACTGGCGTGAAGTGGGGCCTGATGCCCAAAGACGAATCCATCAACATCCGCTACCTGCTGTGCAACGCGGATGAAATGGAGCCGAACACCTGGAAAGACCGCATGCTGATGGAGCAACTGCCCCATCTGCTGATCGAAGGCATGCTGATCAGTGCTCGCGCGCTGAAAACCTACCGTGGCTACATCTTCCTGCGCGGCGAATACACCACCGCCGCCAAGCACCTCAACCGTGCCGTGGAAGAAGCCAAGGCAGCGGGCCTGCTGGGCAAGAACATTCTGGGCAGCGGCTTCGATTTCGAGCTGTTCGTCCACACAGGCGCCGGGCGTTACATCTGCGGTGAAGAAACCGCGCTGATCAACTCCCTCGAAGGCCGCCGCGCCAACCCGCGCTCCAAGCCGCCCTTCCCTGCCGCCGTCGGCGTGTGGGGCAAGCCGACTTGCGTGAACAACGTGGAAACCCTGTGCAACGTGCCGGCGATCATTGCCGACGGCGTGGACTGGTACAAATCGTTGGCCCGCGAAGGCAGCGAAGACATGGGCACCAAGCTCATGGGCTTCTCCGGCAAAGTGAAAAACCCGGGCCTGTGGGAACTGCCATTCGGCGTCACCGGTCGCGAGTTGTTCGAAGACTACGCCGGCGGTATGCGCGACGGCTTCAAGCTCAAGGCCTGGCAGCCAGGCGGCGCCGGTACCGGTTTCCTTCTGCCAGAACACCTCGACGCGCAAATGTATGCCGGCGGCATCGCCAAAGTGGGCACCCGTATGGGTACCGGCCTGGCCATGGCGGTGGATGACAGCGTCAACATGGTCTCCTTGCTGCGCAACATGGAGCAGTTCTTCGCTCGCGAGTCGTGCGGTTTCTGCACCCCGTGCCGCGATGGTTTGCCATGGAGCGTCAAGCTCTTGATGGCCATCGAACAAGGTCGCGGTCAGCCAGGCGACATCGAGACCCTGCTGGGTCTGGTCAACTTCCTCGGCCCGGGCAAGACCTTCTGTGCTCACGCACCGGGTGCCGTGGAACCGTTGGGCAGTGCCATCAAATACTTCCGTCCAGAGTTCGAAGCCGGTATCGCGCCAGTCAGCGCCGCCGTCCCGCCTCTGGCAAGGCCGATCGTAATCGGCGCGTAAACGCTTAACAGGTGAAGGGCCTGGGCCCTTCTCCTCCTGCGATGACGCCTTTCGAGGCTGGTTTGATTCGCACGGATAACAAGATTCCATTAGCCACGCCCGCTGACACCGGGCCAACGAAGACCTTTGAACCATGGCCACTATCCACGTAGACGGCAAAGCGCTCGAAGTCGACGGGGCAGACAACCTGTTACAGGCATGTCTGTCGCTGGGCCTCGACATCCCTTATTTCTGCTGGCACCCCGCGCTTGGTAGCGTCGGGGCTTGCCGCCAGTGCGCGGTCAAGCAGTACACCGACGAGAACGACACCCGTGGTCGCATCGTCATGTCCTGCATGACCCCGGCCACCGACAACACCTGGATCTCCATCGAAGATGAAGAATCCAAGGCGTTCCGCGCCAGTGTTGTTGAATGGCTGATGACCAACCACCCGCACGACTGCCCTGTGTGCGAAGAAGGCGGTCACTGCCACCTGCAAGACATGACCGTGATGACCGGCCACAACGAGCGCCGTTATCGCTTCACCAAACGCACCCACCAGAACCAGCAACTGGGCCCGTTCATTTCCCACGAAATGAACCGCTGCATCGCTTGCTACCGCTGCGTGCGTTTCTACAAGGATTACGCTGGCGGCACCGATCTCGGTGTGTTCGGCGCCCACGACAACGTGTACTTCGGTCGCGTTGAAGACGGCGTGCTCGAAAGCGAGTTCTCCGGCAACCTCACCGAGGTCTGCCCGACCGGTGTGTTCACCGACAAGACTCACTCCGAGCGCTACAACCGCAAGTGGGACATGCAATTCGCGCCGAGCATCTGCCATGGCTGCTCGAGCGGTTGCAACATCTCCCCGGGCGAGCGTTACGGCGAACTGCGTCGCATCGAAAACCGTTTCAACGGTTCGGTGAACCAGTACTTCCTGTGCGACCGTGGCCGTTTCGGTTATGGCTACGTCAACCGCACCGACCGTCCACGTCAGCCGCTGCTGGCCGACGGCACCAAGCTCGGTCTGGATGCTGCACTGGATAAAGCGGCTGATCTGCTGCGCGGTCGCAACATCGTTGGTATCGGTTCGCCGCGTGCCAGCCTTGAAAGCAACTACGCGTTGCGTGAACTGGTGGGCGCCGAGCACTTCTACTCGGGTATCGAAGCGTCCGAACTGGAGCGCATCCGTCTGGTCCTGCAAGTGCTGAAAGACAGCCCGCTGCCAGTGCCGAACATGCGCGACATCGAAGACCACGACGCGATCTTCGTCCTCGGCGAAGACCTGACCCAGACCGCCGCCCGTGTGGCGCTGTCGCTGCGTCAATCGGTCAAAGGCAAGGCTGAAGACATGGCCGAAGCCATGCGTGTTCAGCCTTGGCTCGACGCCGCCGTGAAGAATATCGGTCAGCACGCGCTGAACCCGCTGTTCATCGCCAGCCTGGCGGAAACCAAGCTCGACGACATCGCTGAAGAATGCGTACACGCCGCTCCTGACGACCTGGCGCGCATCGGCTTCGCCGTGGCTCACGCGCTGGACGCCAGCGCCCCGGCCGTTGAAGGTCTGGACGCCGAAGCACTGCAACTGGCTCAGCGCATCGCTGACGCCCTGCTCACTGCAAAACGTCCGCTGATCATCGCCGGTACTTCGCTGGGCTCCAAAGCCTTGATCGAAGCCGCCGCGAACATCGCCAAGGCACTGAAGCTGCGCGAGAAAAACGGTTCGATCAGCCTGATCGTGCCGGAAGCCAACAGCCTCGGTCTGGCCATGCTCGGTGGCGAGTCGGTGGATGCTGCGCTGCAAGCTGTCATCGACGGTAAAGCCGACGCGATCGTTGTGCTGGAAAACGATCTGTACACCCGCACTGCCAAAGAAAAAGTCGATGCCGCACTGAACGCTGCGCAAGTAGTGATCGTTGCTGACCATCAGAAAACCGCTACCAGCGACCGCGCGCACCTGGTTCTGCCAGCCGCGAGCTTCGCTGAAGGCGACGGTACTTTGGTCAGCCAGGAAGGTCGCGCCCAGCGCTTCTTCCAGGTTTTCGACCCGCAATACATGGACGCGAGCATTCTGGTTCACGAAGGCTGGCGCTGGCTGCACGCCCTGCGCGCGACCCTGCTGAACCAGCCGATCGACTGGACGCAACTCGACCACGTCACCGCTGCCGTTGCTTCGAGCACCGAGCAACTGGCGCGCATCGTCGACGCTGCACCGTCCGCCGCGTTCCGCATCAAGGGTCTGAAACTGGCGCGTGAGCCGCTGCGTTATTCCGGTCGCACCGCAATGCGCGCCGACATCAGCGTTCACGAACCGCGCACCCCGCAAGACAAAGACACCGCGTTCGCCTTCTCCATGGAAGGTTACTCGGGCTCTGCCGAACCGCGTCAGCAGGTTCCATTCGCATGGTCGCCGGGCTGGAACTCGCCACAAGCGTGGAACAAGTTCCAGGACGAAGTCGGCGGTCACATCCGTGCTGGCGACCCGGGCACCCGCCTGATCGAAAGCACTGGCGACTCGCTGAACTGGTTCGCTGCCGCACCGCGCGCATTCAACCCGGCGCCGGGTACCTGGCAAGCCGTGCCGTTCTTCCACCTGTTCGGCAGCGAAGAGAACTCTTCGAAAGCCGCACCGGTTCAAGAGCGCATTCCGGCTCCATACGTGGCTCTGGCCAAGTCGGAAGCGGATCGTCTGGGCGTCAACGACGGTGCCCTGCTGAGCCTGAACGTGGCCGGTCAGACCCTGCGTCTGCCGCTGCGCATCAATGAAGAACTGGGCGCCGGTCTGGTGGCATTGCCTGCGGGCATCGCCGGCATTCCACCGGCATTCGCCGGCGTATCCGTCGACGGTCTGCAGGAGGCAGCGCAATGACCTGGTTCACCCCTGAAGTGATCGATGTGATCCTCTCGGTCGTCAAAGCCATCGTGATTCTGCTGGCCGTTGTGGTTGCAGGCGCGTTGCTCAGCTTTGTCGAACGTCGCCTGCTGGGCTGGTGGCAGGACCGTTACGGTCCGAACCGCGTTGGCCCGTTCGGCATGTTCCAGATCGCCGCCGACATGCTGAAGATGTTCTTCAAGGAAGACTGGACTCCGCCGTTTGCCGACAAGGTGATCTTCACTTTGGCACCGGTGGTGGCGATGTCGGCCCTGCTGATCGCCTTCGTGATCATCCCGATCACCCCGACCTGGGGCGTCGCGGATCTGAACATCGGCCTGCTGTTCTTCTTCGCCATGGCCGGTCTGTCGGTCTACGCGGTGCTGTTCGCCGGCTGGTCGAGTAACAACAAGTTCGCCCTGCTCGGCAGCTTGCGTGCGTCGGCGCAGACCGTGTCCTACGAAGTGTTCATGGGCCTGGCCCTGATGGGCATCGTGGTTCAGGTCGGCTCGTTCAACATGCGCGACATCGTCGAGTACCAGGCGCAGAACCTGTGGTTCATCATTCCGCAGTTCTTCGGCTTCTGTACCTTCTTCATCGCTGGCGTCGCCGTGACTCACCGTCACCCGTTCGACCAGCCGGAAGCGGAACAGGAACTGGCCGACGGTTACCACATTGAATACGCCGGTATGAAATGGGGCATGTTCTTCGTCGGTGAATACATCGGCATCATCCTGATCTCGGCGCTGCTGGTCACCCTGTTCTTCGGTGGCTGGCACGGTCCGTTCGGCATCTTGCCGCAACTGGCGTTCGTCTGGTTCGCACTGAAGACCGCGTTCTTCATCATGCTGTTCATCCTGCTGCGCGCTTCCATTCCGCGTCCGCGTTATGACCAGGTGATGGATTTCAGCTGGAAATTCTGCCTGCCACTGACCCTGATCAATTTGCTGGTGACCGCTGCGGTCGTGTTGTGGAACACGCGTGCAGTCGCGGTTCAGTGAGGATTTGACCCATGTTCAAATATATTGGCGACATCGTTAAGGGTACTGGTACCCAGTTGCGCAGCCTGGTCATGGTCTTCGGCCATGGCTTTCGCAAGCGCGACACCCTGCAATACCCGGAAGAAGCGGTCTACCTGCCACCACGCTACCGTGGTCGCATCGTCCTGACCCGTGACCCCGATGGCGAAGAGCGCTGCGTAGCCTGCAACCTCTGCGCCGTGGCTTGCCCGGTGGGTTGCATCTCGCTGCAGAAAGCTGAAACCGAAGACGGTCGCTGGTACCCGGACTTCTTCCGTATCAACTTCTCGCGCTGCATTTTCTGCGGTCTCTGCGAGGAAGCCTGTCCGACCACCGCAATCCAGCTGACACCGGATTTCGAGATGGCCGAGTTCAAACGTCAGGACCTGGTGTACGAGAAAGAAGATCTGTTGATCTCCGGCCCCGGCAAAAACCCTGATTACAACTTCTATCGTGTTGCAGGTATGGCAATCGCTGGCAAGCCGAAAGGCTCCGCGCAGAACGAAGCCGAACCGATCAACGTGAAGAGCTTGCTGCCTTAAGGAAGAACGATGGAATTCGCTTTCTATTTCGCATCGGGTATCGCTGTTGTGTCCACGCTTCGCGTAGTCACCAACACCAACCCTGTGCACGCCCTGCTCTACCTGATCATCTCGTTGATCGCCGTGGCCATGACCTTCTTCGCACTCGGCGCACCGTTCGCCGGCGTGCTGGAAGTGATCGCTTACGCCGGCGCCATCATGGTGCTGTTCGTGTTCGTGGTGATGATGCTCAACCTCGGCCCGGCCTCGGTTCAGCAAGAACGCGTCTGGCTCAAGCCCGGTATCTGGGCCGGTCCGGTGATTCTCGCCGCGCTGCTGCTGGCCGAACTGCTGTATGTGCTGTTCGCTCACCAGAGCGGCCAGGCCATCGGCCACACCACCGTAGACGCGAAAGCCGTGGGCATCAGCCTGTTCGGCCCGTACCTGCTGGTGGTCGAACTCGCCTCGATGCTGCTGCTCGCCGCAGCCGTCACGGCGTTCCATTTGGGCCGTAACGAGGCGAAGGAGTAAGACATGCCTGCTATCCCTCTCGAACATGGTCTGGCGGTTGCCGGCATCCTGTTCTGCCTTGGTCTGGTCGGCCTGATGGTCCGCCGCAACATTTTGTTCGTGTTGATGAGTCTGGAAGTGATGATGAACGCCTCTGCATTGGCGTTCATTGTTGCAGGCGCCCGTTGGGGCCAGCCGGATGGACAGATCATGTTCATCCTGGTGATCAGCCTTGCAGCCGCCGAGGCCAGTATTGGTCTGGCGATCCTGCTGCAACTGTATCGCCGCTTCCACACGCTCGATATCGACGCTGCCAGTGAGATGCGCGGATGAATCTTATCTTTCTGACTTTCGTATTCCCTCTGATCGGTTTCCTGCTCCTGTCGTTCTCACGTGGACGCTGGTCGGAAAACCTCTCGGCGCTGATCGGCGTGGGTTCCATTGGCTTGTCGGCGATTGTCGCCGCCTACGTCATCTGGCAATTCAACGTCGCACCACCCGAAGGCGGTCACTACACGCTGGTACTGTGGAAGTGGATGGCGGTCGAAGGCTTCAAGCCTGACTTCGCCCTCTACGTCGACGGCCTGTCGATCACCATGCTCGGCGTGGTGGTGGGCGTGGGTTTCCTGATCCACCTGTTCGCGTCCTGGTACATGCGCGGCGAAGCGGGTTACTCGCGCTTCTTCTCGTACACCAACCTGTTTATCGCCAGCATGCTGTTCCTGGTGCTCGGCGATAACCTGTTGTTCCTGTACTTCGGCTGGGAAGGTGTGGGCTTGTGCTCGTACCTGTTGATCGGTTTCTACTACAGCAACCGCAACAACGGTAACGCCGCACTCAAGGCCTTCATCGTGACCCGGATCGGCGACGTGTTCATGGCCATCGGCCTGTTCATCCTGTTCCAGCAAGTGGGCACGTTGAACATCCAGGAACTGCTGGTGCTGGCACCGCAGAAATTCCAGGTCGGCGACTTCTGGATCACCCTGGCGACTCTGATGCTGCTGGGTGGTGCGGTCGGTAAATCGGCACAACTGCCGCTGCAAACCTGGCTCGCGGATGCGATGGCTGGCCCGACTCCGGTGTCGGCACTGATCCACGCCGCGACGATGGTTACTGCCGGTGTCTACCTGATCGCCCGTACCCACGGTCTGTTCACCCTGGCGCCGGAAATCCTCCACCTGGTCGGCATCGTTGGTGGTGTGACCCTGGTACTGGCCGGTTTCGCCGCACTGGTACAAACCGACATCAAACGTATCCTCGCCTACTCGACCATGAGCCAGATCGGCTACATGTTCCTGGCGCTGGGCGTTGGTGCATGGGATGGCGCGATTTTCCACCTGATGACCCACGCCTTCTTCAAGGCCCTGCTGTTCCTTGCTTCCGGTGCGGTGATTGTTGCCTGCCACCACGAGCAGAACATCTTCAAGATGGGCGGTCTGTGGAAAAAACTGCCACTGGCCTATGCCAGCTTCATCGTTGGTGGTGCTGCCCTCGCCGCTCTGCCACTGGTCACCGCCGGCTTCTACTCCAAGGACGAAATCCTTTGGGAAGCGTTCGCCAGCGGCAACCACGGTCTGCTCTACGCAGGTCTGGTCGGCGCGTTCATGACGTCGCTGTACACCTTCCGCCTGATCTTCATCACGTTCCACGGTGAAGCCAAGACTGAAGCCCACGCCGGTCACGGCATCGCTCACTGGCTGCCATTGTCGGTGCTGATCGTATTGTCCACCGCCATCGGCGCGATGATCGTTCCGCCACTGCACGGCGTACTGCCAGAAAGCGTTGGCCATGCTGGCGGCGAAGCCAAGCACAGTCTGGAAATCGCGTCGGGCGCCATCGCCCTGGCCGGTATCCTGCTGGCAGCGCTGCTGTTCCTCGGCAAGCGTCGTTTCGTCACGGCGATCGCCAACAGCGGCATCGGCCGTTTCCTTTCGGCCTGGTGGTTCGCTGCCTGGGGCTTCGACTGGATCTACGACAAACTGTTCGTCAAGCCTTACCTTGCGATCAGCCACGTACTGCGCAAAGACCCGCTCGACCAGACCATCGGTCTGATCCCGCGTATGGCCAAGGGGGGTCACACCGCCCTGAGCCGCACCGAGACCGGTCAACTGCGTTGGTACGCTGCTTCGATGGCTGCTGGTGCCGTGCTGGTGATCGGCGCCATCGTGCTGGTAGCGGTCTGATATGAACCTTGCGAATTTGCGAAAGGAAACGAGCCCGTCATGATTCTGCCTTGGCTAATCCTGATCCCCTTCATCGGCGGCCTGCTGTGCTGGATGGGTGAGCGCTTCGGCGCTACCCTCCCGCGCTGGATTGCGCTGTTGACCATGACCCTGGAACTCGCCCTCGGCCTCTGGCTGTGGGCCCACGGTGACTATTCATTTGCGCCGGCGCCTGGCGCCGATCCGACCTGGGCGCTTGAGTTCAAGCATGTCTGGATCCAGCGCTTCGGCATCAACGTGCACCTGGCCCTCGACGGTCTGTCGCTGTTGATGATCCTGCTGACCGGTCTGCTGGGTATCCTCTCGGTACTCTGCTCGTGGAAAGAGATTCAACGTCACGTTGGCTTCTTCCACCTGAACCTGATGTGGATCCTGGGCGGCGTTGTCGGCGTGTTCCTCGCCCTCGACCTGTTCATGTTCTTCTTCTTCTGGGAAATGATGCTGGTGCCGATGTACTTCCTCATCGCGCTCTGGGGTCACAGTTCTTCGGACGGCAAGAAAACCCGGATCTACGCGGCAACCAAGTTCTTCATCTTCACTCAGGCTTCCGGCCTGATCATGCTGGTGGCGATCCTCGGTCTGGTGCTGGTCAACTTCAACAACACTGGCGTGATTACTTTCAACTACGCCGACCTGTTGAAAACCAAGATGTCGATGACCACCGAGTACATCCTGATGCTCGGCTTCTTCATCGCCTTCGCGGTCAAGCTGCCGGTCGTACCGTTCCACTCGTGGTTGCCTGATGCCCACGCCCAGGCGCCGACCGCCGGTTCCGTCGACCTCGCCGGTATCTTGCTGAAAACCGCTGCCTACGGTCTGCTGCGTTTCGCTCTGCCGCTGTTCCCGAATGCTTCGGCCGAGTTTGCGCCGATCGCCATGACCCTCGGTCTGATCGGGATCTTCTACGGCGCGTTCCTCGCTTTCGCACAAACCGACATCAAGCGTCTGATTGCCTTCTCGTCCGTTTCCCACATGGGTTTCGTGTTGATCGGCATCTATTCCGGCAGCCAACTGGCGCTGCAAGGTGCAGTGATCCAGATGTTGGCGCACGGTGTGTCGGCGGCGGCACTGTTTATCCTCAGCGGTCAGTTGTACGAGCGTCTGCACACTCGTGACATGCGTGAGATGGGCGGTCTGTGGTCGCGTATCGCTTACCTGCCGGCGATCAGCCTGTTCTTTGCAGCCGCGTCCTTGGGTCTGCCGGGTACCGGTAACTTTGTCGGTGAGTTCCTGATCCTGATCGGCTCCTTCGCAAGCTGGCCGTGGATCACTGCGATTGCCACCTCCGGTCTGGTGTTCGGTTCGGTCTACTCGCTGATCATGATCCACCGTGCCTACTTCGGTCCGTCGAAATCGGATTCGATCCTGCACGGTATGGACGCTCGCGAACTGATCATGGTGCTGGGCCTTGCGGTGCTGCTGGTTTACCTCGGCGTCTACCCGCAACCGTTCCTCGACACGTCTGCCGCCACGATGCATGGCGTGCAGCAGTGGCTCGGCACCGCCTTCACTCAACTCGCTTCGGCCCGGTAAGAGCGCTATGGAATTCACGATTCAACACTTTATTGCGCTTGCGCCACTGTTGATCACCAGCCTCACCATTATCGTGGTGATGCTGGCAATCGCCTGGCGCCGCAACCACTCGCAGACCTTCCTGATCTCGGTCGCCGGTCTGAACCTGGCCTTGCTGTCGATCCTCCCAGCCCTGAAAGTCGCGCCTCTGGCCGTGACTCCACTGCTGCAAATCGACACGTTCGCTTGCCTGTACATGGCGCTGATCCTGGTCGCCACCCTCGCCTGCGTCACCCTCGCCCACGCCTATCTGGGTGATGGCGGCTCGGGCTACCCGGGCAACCGTGAAGAACTCTACCTGCTGATCCTGATGGCCGCCGCCGGTGGTCTGGTTCTGGTCAGCGCGCAGCACCTGGCCGGTTTGTTCATCGGTCTGGAACTGCTCTCGGTACCGGTCTACGGTCTGGTGGCTTACGCCTTCTTCAACAAGCGTTCGCTGGAAGCCGGCATCAAGTACATGGTGCTGTCGGCCGCCGGTTCCGCGTTCCTGTTGTTCGGTATGGCGCTGCTCTACGCCGACTCGGGTTCGCTGAGCTTCGTCGGTATCGGTCAGGCACTGGCTGCAACCGGCCTGCCTAGCTCTCTGGCACAACTGGGCCTGGGCATGATGCTGATCGGTCTGGCGTTCAAGCTGTCGCTGGTACCGTTCCACCTGTGGACGCCGGACGTTTACGAAGGTGCTCCGGCACCGGTGGCGGCGTTCCTTGCGACCGCTTCGAAGGTTGCGGTGTTTGCGGTGATGGTGCGTCTGTTCCAGATCTCCCCTGCTGCGAGCAGTGGCGTGCTGAGCGACGTGCTGACCGTCATCGCCATCGCCTCGATCCTGTTCGGCAACCTGCTGGCCCTGACCCAGAGCAACCTCAAGCGTCTGCTCGGTTACTCGTCCATCGCGCACTTCGGCTACCTGCTGATCGCCCTGGTGGCAAGCAAGGGTCTGGCGGTGGAAGCCATCGGCGTGTACCTGGTCACCTACGTGATCACCAGCCTTGGCGCCTTCGGCGTGATCACTCTGATGTCCTCGCCGTACAACGGCCGTGACGCGGATGCCCTGTACGAATACCGCGGCCTGTTCTGGCGTCGTCCGTACCTGACCGCCGTGCTGACCGTGATGATGCTGTCGCTGGCGGGTATCCCGCTGACTGCGGGCTTCATCGGCAAGTTCTACATCATCGCTACCGGTGTCGAATCGCACCAATGGTGGCTGGTCGGCTCGCTGGTGCTGGGTAGCGCCATCGGCGTCTTCTACTACCTGCGCGTAATGGTCACCCTGTACCTGATCGAGCCAAACCTGCGTCGCCACGACGCCCAGCTGCACTGGGAACAGAAGGCAGGCGGCGTAATGCTGCTGGCCATCGCCCTGGTCGCGTTCTTCCTGGGTGTGTACCCGCAGCCATTGCTGACACTGGTTCAGCAGGCGGGTCTGGCGGGCTGATAGTTCGGCTGGCTAGAAATGAAAACGGCACCTTCGGGTGCCGTTTTTGTTTTTGCGGGATTTAACGTCTCGAGCGCTTGCGCTGGCCTCATCGCAGGCGCGCCCGCCTCCCCAGGTTTGTGCGTCGCTCACAAACTCCGGGCACACGCAAAAACCATTGTGGGAGCGAGCCTGCTCGCGATGGCGTAGGCACTTTCAACATCTTGATTGGCTGACACTCCGCTTTCGCGAGCAGGCTCGCTCCCACAGATTTGTGTGGCGCTCACTCAATCCATATAACCACATGACGAAATTGTAATTCCCTCATCACCTTGGCGTTATCCGCAGCTTGCAACGATGTCACCCGGCGACCAATGCCGGCGGGCCCTGCCCCGTCGAACAATAAAACCCACGCCGAAGCACGTTCCCGTTCTGCCGAACCCAAGGAGTGTTTGATGCTTAACCCTACAAAAATATCCATGGCCGCTTTAGCGGTGGTGGTCGGCGCCGGGCCGTCCACGGTGTTTGCTGAAGACAAGCCTGAAGGCTTTGTCGAAGGCAGCAGCCTGACAGTGCTCAACCGCAACTTCTACTTCAATCGTGATCATCGCAACGGCCAGTCCAGCCCAACCGGCAACGGTTACTCCGAGGCTTGGGCGCATGCCGTGATCAGCAAGTTCGAATCCGGTTTCACCCAAGGCACCGTCGGGGTCGGTGTCGATGCGTTTGCGATGATCGGGCTGAAACTCGATACCGGTGACGGCCGCAACGGTGGGCGCAGTTCGTTTGATGTGTTGCCGGTCAACAGCGACGGCGAGGCGCGGGACGAATACACCAAGGTCGGCGGCGCTGCGAAAATCAGGGCGTTCGATACGGTGGTCAAGGTCGGTGATGTGTTCCCGGCCAACCCGGTGGTCGCGGCGGGCGACTCGCGCTTGTTGCCGGAAAGCTTTCGCGGGGTGACGGCGACCAACACCAGCATCGAAGGTCTGTCGGTGCAGGGTGGCCGGTTGCACGCGATGAGCCAACCGGTGTCCAGCGACATGCGCGAGAACTTCGCGACGTTCTACGCAGGCCCGGTCAACTCGCCGTGGATCGCTTATGGGGGCGGCGATTACGTGCTGAACAAAAATCTCAGTTTCAGCCTGTATTCCAGCCGTCTCAAGGATGCGTGGAATCAGTACTACGCAGGCACCGCCTGGACCTATCCGCTGTCCGAAGACCTGTCGCTGTTCGGTGGTTTGAACTATTACAAAGCCGTCGATGAGGGCAAACAACTGCTCGGCGAGTTCGACAACAACATCTGGAGCGGCCGCGTTGGCGTCAAGCTTGGTGCCCACTCCGTCGCCCTCTCCCACCAGCGCAACAACGGTAATGACGACTTCGATTACCTGCGCCAGTCCGACTCGATCTTCCTCGACAACTCCATCCAGTACAGCGACTTCAACTCGCCGAAAGAACGTTCGTGGATGGTGCGTTATGACCTCGACATGAGCACTTATGGCGTGCCGGGTTTGTCGTTCATGACCCGTTACGCGCGCGGCACCGACGCCGATTATTCCAACGCCAACGCCGTGTACATGCGCCGCGATGCCGAGGGTAATCCGCTGACCGATCAGAAGCGCTGGGAGCGCGATGTGGAAGTCAAATACGTGGTGCAGAGCGGTTCGATGAAAGACCTCTCGCTGCGCCTGCGCCAGGCCACCACCCGCGCCACGGCGTTCGAGTCGGACCTGGAGGAAGTGCGAGTGATTGTCGAGTACCCACTGACCATTCTCTGACTGCATGGTCGATGCAAATTCACCTTTAGAAGCTCCTTGCTCCTTTGGTAAGAGGTGAATCTTTTGGCGTCCTTCGGGGCGCTTTTTTTTGCTCTGCACAAAGCCATCGTTGGCTTGACCGCAGCGCCGGCCACCTGCCATCTTCACCTGCGCTGAACAACAAGAATAACGAGGGACCGATGAGTAGCCGCAAGAACCTGGAAATCGAGTACCTGCGAGGCGCGGCCGTCGGCCTGACCTTTTTCAGCCATGTCACCATGATGCTGCCGTTCCATACCGACACGCTGCTGAGGATGTTCTCGATTTTCATGCCGTGGACCGGGGTGGACCTGTTCTTCTGCATTTCCGGTTTCGTGGTGAGCAAGGCTTATCTGGACTACTTCGACAAGCACCGCGCGCAGGGTCAGTTTGGTCTGGCCGCCGCGTGTTTCTGGTTGCGGCGCGCCTACCGTCTCTTGCCCACAGCCTGGCTGTGGATGCTCATACCGCTGTGCTTCTCTCTCGTTTTCAACCAGTCGAACGCCTTCGGTTCATGGTTCGACAACCTGCGCAGCTTCACCGCTGTTGCGACCTTCAGCGCAAACCTGGCACATGGTTACGGCTCACTATTGGCTTCCAGCCCGCACTACTGGAGTCTGGCGCTTGAGGAGCAGTTCTACTTCGTCTTGCCGTTTTTTCTGTTGTTTATCACGGCGCCGCGCTGGCGGGTCATTGCCCTGTTCGCGCTGATTGCCTTGCAGTTCGGTCTGGACCGTAACCCGTTCGGTACCCCGGCCAGCACCATGCTCACCAACTTCCGCCTCGACGCCATGCTCTGGGGAATTCTCCTGTGCCTGTTCACACGTAGCCGCCTCTATCAGCAGATAGAACCGCTCGGATTGGCTCAGGGGCCATTCAAGCCGCTGCTGTGCACGCTGTTTCTGCTCTACATGCTCGGCGCCGTGGCCATACAACTGATTGCTCTGCCGATTGCCGTGGGCATGGTCGCGATCATCGCGGTCGTGATTGTCTGGCTGGCGAGTTATCAGAAAGGCTACATCTATTGCCCGCTGTTCATGCGCGGTTTCATGCAGTGGCTCGGCTCGCGGTCGTATGGCCTGTACGTGATCCACGTGTTTACCAATCACCTGAGCACCGAAATCTGGACGCGCGTAGCCGCCAGTCAGGGCGTGCCGCTGGATGGGCGTTTTACCCTTGAGCTGATCGTCACGTCGGTGGTTGTGCTGGTGATCTTGAGTGAACTCAATTACCGCTTTATCGAAACGCCGCTGCGTCTGCGCGGCGCAGAGATTGCCCGACGCAAACTGAACCATAAGGCCGCGTCAGTGCCGGCCGTTGCGGTTGATGCAAATTCACCTTTAGAAGCGCCTTGCTCCTTTGGTAAGAGATGAATCTATTGGCGTCCTTCGGGCGCCTTTTTTTGCTCGGCGTTGTGCAGTGGTTATGTTTTCCAGGTTCAGGCCCGGCCCTCACCCTAGCCCTCTCCCAGAGGTAGAGGGGACTGACCGAGTTGGTTGTCGAAGATACATCGACCCGAAAAACCTAGGCGTACTCTGATTTTGAAGGGCTTGAAGATCTGCTCCCTTTCCCCCTCGCCCCCCTCGGGGGAGAGGGCTGGGGTGAGGGGGCAGGATTTTGAGGTCAACGCAAAAACAACGGCTAAAAACTGGCCATTGATAACTACGCGTTTGGATCTACGTTATCCAGTGCTTTGTTAACCGCCAGTTCGCCGAGCATGACGACCTGCGCGATACCCAGCAGGGTCTTGCGATGGGTGCCTTCCAGCATCGCCGCGAAGTCACCGAGCATCACTGTGGCAGAAGACAGCGATTCGCTGGCGTTGGCCAGTAATGATTCGGTATCGGCTTTGGGATTGACCAGGAACATCTGGTTGGGGATGTACGGTGCGGACATGATGGCGGCTGAGGGTTTGAGGTAGTAATCGAGGGCGCGGTCTGCGGCTTCGTGGAGTTTTCTAGTCTCAACGGAGGCGTAGGGGGATGTTGAGTTGGCGTCGGGGATGGCGTCTGCTTCGGGGGGATTGG
Source organism: Pseudomonas sp. P108 (assembly GCF_032613195.1). Taxonomy (NCBI): domain Bacteria; kingdom Pseudomonadati; phylum Pseudomonadota; class Gammaproteobacteria; order Pseudomonadales; family Pseudomonadaceae; genus Pseudomonas; species Pseudomonas sp. P108. The sequence continues at coordinate 4,260,912 of NZ_CP126691.1, forward strand.
GTGTTGGCTTTTTCATGATATTTCTCCTTCATAACGTTGAAGCTGATCCATTCGGTTCCACGCGAAGGGGTGGCAGCTGTACGCAGGTTGGAACCCGGGGAACGGAGAAACCCGGCAGACTCGAAGTCTCCCGCGCACAGCCGCCATAACAGACTGCACACCATGAAGGTGAGCAAGCATACGTCATGAAAGACGCTTTGGCGCTGACACGTTCTCCGGGGTTCCAATCCCGATCGCTGAATTGGCAGCGACCCGTACAGGCTAGAGAGCTGACGTCCGACGGACAACCTGAAAACATTGTGGGAAGGTTCCGCACTTCCCACACAACCTTTAAACATCACGAATTGAAATACGAATCGTGATACTGCAGCTCCTACAGGGGACCGCGATTAGACGTTACAGATTCAGCTGCCGCCGTTCCGACACACGCCCATCACGTTGTACTTGATGGTGTTGAGCTGACCTTTGGAATCCTCGTAGGTCATCGCGGTGGGCACGACATTGCACGCAGCTTGTGGCTTCACCACGCTCACCACTTTGACCACGTCCAGCTTCATGCCATACGCGTAATCCTTCACCACCGGCGGCGCTTTGCCCTGGTTGGCGGCGTACTGTTCCATGGCTTTGCTGTTGGCGCTGAGCGCGCGTTCAAAGGTCCGGTCACCGCCACCTTCAGCCAGCACATTCACAGACATCGCCATGACAGCGGCGAATGCGATCAACTTGAGTACTTTCATATCCATTTCCTTCCCGTCCGGGCTTGAAAAAAAGCCCGGCATCGATGCGCGATAACGGGCTTGTTCAGATGCAGCAGGCTTACAGATCGCGGGTCTTGTCATCTTTCTTGTCGTTGACGACCACCGGGTTGCCGGCGGCTTTTTCCTTGGCGACGAAGAGCTCCATGGAACGGTCGTTGTTGGTCATCATCCGCTCGAATGTGCGGTCGCCACCGCCTTCGGCCAAGGCCACGGAAGAGATCGCCAACGCCACAACAAAAGTACCCATCTGTACGATTTTCATCTTTGATTCCTCGTTTAAGTAACTGACGGGATCAAGGTAACAATCCGAACCTATCGTCACGGTGGCGGGGAAATTACATATCCGTTATCTCCCGGACACACTTCTGAGGTCGAACACAAAACCTGTAGGAGTGAGCCTGCTCGCGATAGCGGTGGGTCAGTCAATGTAGATCTGACTGATAGACCGCTATCGCGAGCAGGCTCACTCCTACAGAGGGGATTACCTATTTAGCTGGAACCGCGTCTTCATCCCGGCGATGGGCGAGTTGGTAGAGCGCCGGCAAGATCAGCAGCGTGAGGATCGTCGAGGACAGAATCCCGCCGATCACCACGGTCGCCAGTGGCCGCTGCACCTCCGCGCCTGTACCGGTCGCAAGCGCCATGGGAATGAAACCCAGAGACGCCACCAACGCGGTCATCAACACCGGCCGCAGACGCGTCAGAGCGCCTTCGTTAATCGCATCGGACAGCGACCGCCCCTCCTCACGCAAATTACGAATAAACGCAATCATCACCAAGCCGTTCAACACCGCCACCCCGGACAACGCGATAAACCCGACACCAGCGGAAATCGACAGCGGAATATCGCGCAGCCACAGCGCCATGACCCCACCGGTCAACGCAAACGGAATCCCGGTAAACACCAGCAAGCCATCCTTGAGATTGTTGAACATCATGAACAACAAGCCGAACACCAGCAGCAGCGCCACCGGCACCACGATCTGCAAGCGCTTGGCCGCCGATTGCAGTTGCTCGAACTGGCCGCCCCAACTGGTCCAGTAACCGGCCGGAACCTGCACGTCACGTTCGATCACTTCGCCGGCCTCGCTGACGAACGAGCCGATATCACGCCCGCGCACGTTGGCGCTGACGATCACCAGACGCTTGCCGTTCTCGCGGCTGACCTGATTCGGCCCGAGCACCAGATCCAGACTGGCGACTTCTTGCAGCGCAATGAAACCGATCTGATTCGCCGAACCATTCACCGCAGGCACCGGAATCAGCAACGCCGACAGCCCATCGATGTCCTTGCGCATGGCATCGGACAAACGCACAACCATGTCGAAACGCCGATCGCCCTCATACAACGTCCCGGCCTGCCGCCCGCCCACCGCGACCGCGATGGTGTCCTGCACATCACCGACGTTCAGCCCATAACGCGCCGCTTTGTCGCGATCAATGTTGATGGTCAGAACCGGCAACCCGGTAGTCTGCTCAACCTTGACCTCGGATGCGCCTTTGACCTTCTGCATCGCCGCAGCAATCTTCGCCGCCGTGGCATTGAGCACGTCCATGTCATCACCGAACACCTTCACCGCGACATCACTGCGCACCCCGGAGATCAGTTCGTTGAAGCGCAGTTGAATCGGCTGCGACAGTTCATAGTTGCTGCCCGGCAACGTCGCGGCGGCGGCTTGCAGTTCCGCCATCAGGGTTTCGCGGGACTTGCCCGGGTCTGGCCACTGATCTTTCGGTTTGAGCATCACGTAACTGTCGGAGATATTCGGCGGCATCGGATCGGACGCGATTTCAGCGGTGCCGGTACGGGCAAAGACGCGCTCGACTTCCGGCACCTTCGCCAGAATCAATGTCTCCAGGCGCTGCTGCATGTCCACCGATTGCGTCAGGCTGGTGCCCGGCACGCGCAGCGCCTGCAAGGCAAAATCGCCTTCGCTGAGGCTCGGCACAAATTCGCTGCCCATGCGGCTGGTGAGCACACCGCTGAGCACAATCACACCCAAAGCAGCGCCCACCGCGACAGTACGATGACTCATCACCCAGGCCAGCGCCGGCGCATAAACGCGACGTGCGCCGCGCATCACCGCGCCCTCTTCTTCCTTGACCTTGCCGGTTACGAACAACGCAATCGCCGCCGGCACAAAGGTCACGGAAAGCAACATCGCGCCAAGCAAAGCGATGACCACCGTGAACGCCATCGGGTGGAACATTTTCCCTTCGACGCCGCTGAGCGCGAAAATCGGCAGATAGACGACCATGATGATCAACTGCCCAAAAATCAGCGGTCGCCGCGCTTCCTTCGCCGCCGCGAACACCTCCTTGAAACGCTCGGCACGGGTCAACAAACGCCCGTGATGCTGCTGCGCATGAGCCAAGCGACGCAGGGTGTTTTCGACGATGACCACCGCGCCGTCGACGATGATGCCGAAGTCCAGCGCACCGAGGCTCATAAGGTTGGCGCTGACCTTGTTGCTGAACATCCCGGTGAAAGTGAACAGCATCGACAGCGGAATCACCATCGCGGTAATCAGTGCCGCGCGAATGTTGCCGAGGAACAGGAACAGAATCGCGATGACCAGAATCGCGCCTTCGATGAGGTTCTTTTTCACCGTGGCGATGGCTTTGTCGACCAGGTGCGTGCGGTCGTACACCGGCACGGCGATCACGCCTTGGGGCAAAGACTTGTTGATCTGTTCCAGCTTGCTGGCCACCGCTTGCGAGACGGTGCGGCTGTTCTCGCCGATCAGCATGAACACGGTGCCGAGCACCACTTCACGACCGTTTTCCGTGGCCGCACCGCTGCGCAACTCGCGACCGATTTCCACGGTGGCGACGTTTTTCACCCGAATCGGCGTGCCATCGACATTGGCCATGACGATGTTGGCGATGTCCTCGGTGCTCGCCACCTGGCCCGGCGCTCGGATCAGCAATTGCTCGCCGCTGCGCTCGATGTAACCGGCGCCGACGTTGGCGTTGTTACGCTCGAGCGCGGTGACCAGATCGGTCAGCGTCAGCTTGTACGCGGCCAGCCGTTTCGGGTCCGGCGCGATCTGATATTCCTTGGCGAAACCGCCGATGGTGTTGATCTCGGCGACACCCGGCACGTTGCGTAATTGCGGCTTGATGATCCAGTCCTGAATCACCCGCAGATCGGTCGGCGTGTAGGCTGTGCCGTCGTCCTTCAGCGCGCCTTCCTTGGCTTCCACGGTCCATAAAAAGATCTCGCCGAGGCCGGTGGAAATCGGCCCCATCAGCGCTTCCGCGCCCTCGGGCAATTGCTCCTTGGCGATCTGCAGACGCTCGTTGACCAATTGGCGGGCGAAGAACAGGTCGGTGCCGTCCTTGAAAATCACCGTGACCTGCGACAGGCCGGAGCGCGACAGCGAACGTGTCTGTTCAAGTGCCGGCAAACCGGCCATCGCGGTTTCAATCGGAAAGGTGATGCGCTGCTCGGTTTCCAGTGGCGAGAACCCGGCGGCGCCGGTGTTGATCTGCACCTGGACGTTGGTGATGTCGGGCACGGCGTCGATCGGCAGCTTTTGATAACTGGCGATGCCGAGGCCGGCCATGAGCAGAACGGCGAGCAGCACGATGATGCGCTGCTCGATGGCAAACTGGATCAGGCGTTCGAACATGGGAGTCTTCCAGATCAGTGGCTGTGCTCGGCTGAGGCTTTGCCCAGCTCCGACTTGAGGACGAAGCTGCCAGCGCTGGCGACTTGCGCGCCCGTTTCCAGGCCTTGGGTGATTTCCACGTGGCCGGCGGCGCGACTGCCCAGCTCAACCGCGCGGGCTTCGAAGCCATCGTCGGTACGCACGAAAACCGTGGGTTTGTCCTCGACGGTCTGGATCGCGGATTCCGGCACGGCGACTCTCGCTTCGCGGCTGTCGGTAGCCACCAGCGCGGTGACGAACAGACCGGGGCGCCATGCGCCTTGCGGGTTTTCCAGCGTCACGCGTACGGTTGCGGTGCGCGTCTGTTCGCCGAGCAAGCTGCCAACGTAAGCCACGCTACCGGTGACTTCCGCGTTCAATTCCGGGGCGCTGACGGTGACCGCTTTGCCTACTTGAACCTTGTTCAGATCCTTCGGTGAAACGCCGAACGTGACCCACACTCGCGACAGATCCGAGAGCGTGAATGCCGCGGTGGTTTCATCGACCACCTCGCCCGGCGTCAGGTGTTTTTCCACCACCACGCCGTCGAACGGTGCGCGCAATTCGTAGCGATTGCCGCCGGTGGCGACCACGCTGCCGCTGAGTACGCTGATCTTTTGCCGCGCATTGCTCACGGCAATTTCAGCCTCCTGCAGTGCCTGGCGCGCCTGGAGGAAATCCTGCTCGGCGGAGATTTTGTCCTGCCAGAGTTTTTTCTCGCGTTCATAAGTGGTGCGCGCCAACGTCAGGCGACGCTGCGCAGCAGCCTGCTCGCTGCGTTGATCAGAGATCTGCTGACTGGCGATCACCGCCAGCAACTGGCCCTTTTTCACCGTTTGCCCGAGGTTGACCGCTACCGCCTCGACCACGCCCGGCACGCGCGGCACGACGTGGGCGGTGCGGTCTTCGTCGAAGCGCACTTCGCCGGGGAATGGCAGGCCGCGGCTGATGTTTTGCGGCTTTGCTTCGGCCAGTTGAATGCCGGCGGCAGTGATTTGCTCGGCACTCAATTCGATGTGCCCTTCTTCGCCATGTTCGCCGTCCGCGGCTGCGCCTTCTTCAGCGTGATCGGCATGTTCGGCAGCCTCATCGGCGTGGGCATCGATGCTTGCATTGCCCGGCCACATCGAACCGATACCAATGCCCAGTGCCAATGTCGCCACCGCGACCACCATCAGTTTTTTATCCATGGAAACTCCTCTGCGCCGTGCCTGCGCGCAGTTGTCTGAAAAGTGAAATTCAAGGGCGGACGCTGAGGTCGCCGAAGATCCGTTCGATGCGTACGCGGGCGTCGGTCGCTTCGCTGACGGCCTGGATGTACTGGCTGCGGGCGCTGATCAACGTGCGTTGCGCATCGAGCACATCAAGGAAGCCGAACTTGCCCATTTCGAACCCGCGCGTGGCGCTGTCGACCGCACTTTGCGCGGCGGGCAGGATGGTCTGGTTGAACGCGGTGACTTCGCCGTTGGCGGTCTGCCATTGCTCGAGGCTGGTCTGGACTTCGGTGCGCAAACGCAGCTCGGTGGCGTTGCGCAGATCCCGCGCCTGATCGGTTCGGCGAGCGGCGGCGAGCACGTTGCCCTGATTGCGGTTGAACAACGGAATCGGCATCGACAGCCCGACCACGTTGACCCGCTCGCGCTCGGTTTCGCTGTACTGGCTGCCGATGCTCACGGTGAGATCAGGAATGCGCTGGGACTTTTCCAGGCCCAATGACGCTTCGCGCTGATCGATCTGCAACTTGGCCAGACGCAGCTCGGCGGTCTCGTTCAGACGCTCGAGCAATCTTGTCGGTGGAGGAACGGCCGGCATGCTTTGCGTGGGTGCCTGCACCTTGGTCGATGTCGGCAACGGTGTGCCCATGACTTGCGCCAACTGCTGATATGCATTGGCCTGATCGCGTTCGGCGCGGCTCAGCTCCAGGCGCACTTCCGAGAGCTGCACTTGCGCCCGCGTGCCTTCGACCGGCGACGATTTACCCGCCTCGATCCGTCCTTGCGCCACCCGCAAACCGTGCTCGGCCAATTGCAGCGACTGCCGGGATAGCTGCAAGCGTTGCTGCGCAGTCTGCGCGCTGTTGAACGCCTGAATCACATCGGCACGCAAGGCATTGCGCTTGCGCGCAAGCTCGATGCCGGCAGCGTCCTGCGCACGGCTGGCGACGTCAATGCGCGCGCCGCGTTTGCCGCCCAGTTCGATCGGCTGACTGAGCATTACCGTGGTCGTGCGCGAATCGCGGCGAGTGTCTTCGGCTTCCCACGATACTTCGGGGTTGGGGATCAGACCGGCCTGTTGGCGGTCGCCCTCGGCGATGCCGATTTCCCATTGCGCAGCGGCCAGCTCCGGGTTGCCGGCGAAGGCACTTTGCAGGGCTTGATCGAGGGTCAGGGTCGAGGCACTGGCCAGGCTCGCACTGGCCAACAAGAGCATGCCGCTGACGGCTTTTTGCAGGCGTGATCGCGCCGTCCGTTCAATTAAACCGGGCACTGGAAGACTTCCTTTATTGAAGAATCTTTGATGCCGCCACGGTAGGGTTTTGAACTTATCGACAAGGTGACTGAAACATTACAAATCCGTTATCCACGGTTTGCAGAAGTTGTTTTGCTCTAGGATGCGAAATGCAAAGGGCATTGCCGTAATACATCGAAACAAATACACCGTAGTTATCCGCTGAACAGCACTTGCCGGAATCAAAGCCACGCAGGTTTTGGCTTTTCTGCTGCAACAGACTGTCGCGAGTGGCCGATTTAACGCCATCACGCGTTGACTCTGTAGCCACTTCAGCCTTTACCGTGCACGCCTGCGCAGTGAGAAATCCCTGTAGGACATTACTTGCACGACAGACAACGCCATCCGGAAGCCCCTACAAAAACAATAACTTTCCCGGCCACCTTAATTAAATATCCATTAAATAAAAGTGGTGAAAGATCATGCGAATCCTTGTCGTCGAGGACGAGCTTAAAGCTGCCGAATACTTGCATCAGGGTTTGACCGAAAGTGGTTATGTCGTTGACCACGCCGCCACCGGCGCCGATGGTTTGCACCTGGCGCAACAGCAGGCCTATGACCTGATCATTCTCGACGTGAACCTGCCGGAACTCGACGGCTGGGGTGTGCTGGAACAGTTGCGTCGCACCCATTCGACGCGGGTGATGATGCTCACCGCGCGCGGGCGTCTGGCCGACAAGATTCGTGGCCTTGATCTGGGCGCCGATGATTATCTGGTCAAGCCGTTCGAGTTTCCCGAACTGCTGGCGCGGGTGCGCACATTGATGCGCCGTAGCGAAAACATCCCGGTGCCGCAGGTGTTGAAAGTGGCCGATCTGGAACTCGATCCGGGCCGCCATCGCGCGTTTCGCGGGCAACAGCGTATCGACCTGACCACCAAGGAATTCGCCCTGCTGCACCTGCTGATGCGCCAGTCCGGCGAAGTGCTGACGCGCACACAAATTATCTCGCTGGTGTGGGACATGAATTTCGACTGCGACACTAATGTGGTCGAGGTGTCGATCCGCCGTTTGCGGGCGAAGATCGACGACCCGTTCGACAGCAAACTGATTCACACCCTGCGCGGTGTCGGCTATGTGCTGGAGGCGCGGGAATGAAGCCCGCCAGCCTGTCGATGCGCCTCGGTTTGACGGTGAGTATTCTCGGCGCGCTGCTGGTGGTGTTTCTGGCGATCCTCGCCTACTTCGCTCTGACCCATGAACTGAATGCGCTATCTCGAGACAGCCTGGAAAAGAAGATGGCGCAGGTGGAGCACAGCCTGTCGCTGTACATCGATGCCAATGAAATCAGCGGTAAACCGCACATCCTGCTCGATCAGGTCATGGGCCATGACAACCTGACTTTGACGATTTATGACCGTTTGAACCTGCGCTCGCCGCTGCTCAAATCGGGTAGCGGTCTGACTGATCCACGGGTTGAATTGAAAGCAGTGCGCGCGACCACTGATCAACTGGCGTATTCCGACAGCCTGGATGCTGAAGGCGCGAAATTCCTCACCGCTTCGAAGCTGATTCGTCTCAAGGACGGCAGCAGCGTGCCGGTGCTGCTGTCGATGGACAACGCCCACGATCAGGCTTTGCTCAGCGCCTACCTGCGCTCGACGCTGATTGCCTTGCCGTTGCTGCTGGTATTCATCGGCCTGACGGCCTGGGGCGCGGTGCAGCGTGGGTTGGCACCGCTGCGCGAATTTCGCAAAGTGGCGGCGATGGTCTCGACCCAGGACCTGGAACATCGGCTATCGGTGGTGAACATGCCGCAGGAACTGAGCGAACTGGCGCAAGGCATCAACTTCATGCTGCATCGGCTGGATGCCGGGGTGCAGCAGTTGTCGCAGTTTTCCGATGATCTGGCGCATGAACTGCGCACACCGATCAACAATCTGATGGGCAAGGCGCAGGTCACGCTGTCGCGCGAGCGCTCGGTGGAGGAATACAAGGATGTGCTGGTGTCGTGCACCGAGGAGCTGGAGCGCGTGGCGCGGATTGTCTCGGACATGTTGTTTCTCGCGCAGGTGAGTCATCCGTCAGCGCTGGCGCCGTTTGAAGCGGTGGCGCTGGAGGTTGAAGTGGCGAAGGTCGCGGAGATGTTTTCGTTGTCGGCGCAGGACAAGGATATTCATTTGAATGTGCTTGGCAGTGCCTCGGTGCTGGGCGACCGGTTGATGATTCAGCGAGCGATTTCCAATCTGCTGTCCAACGCGTTGCGTCATTGCCCGAACGGGAAAACCGTGACGTTGCTGATTGAGCAGAGCGCAGCGCAGGCATCCCTGCTGGTCAGCAACCCCGGCGCCGGGATTGAGGCGCAGCATCTGCCGTATCTGTTCGACCGCTTCTACCGCGTCGACAGCAGCCGCTCCAGGTCGCAGGGCAGCACCGGGTTGGGCTTGGCAATCGTACGCTCGATCATGAGCCTGCATCAGGGTGTGGCGGAGGTAAAGAGCTTGCCGGGTGCGATGACCGTGTTCCGGCTGGGCTTCCCCACCCCCGAATCATCCGTGTAGGAGCTGCCGCAGGCTGCGATCTTTTGCTCTTGTTTTTAAATCAAGATCAAAAGATCGCAGCCTACGGCAGCTCCTACATAGATTTTCGGACATCGTGTCGGTCGATATTTTTGTACGATTTTTTACCGATTTGCTCCCGTCCCCACACAAACGCCGAAAGCTCTCGCCGCAACCTCCGTTTTGTCCTACAGCCAGTTTTGAGTAGATAGCTCTATGGTGGAGGCCTTGGCAGATGGAATACCGACGAGAGGCTAAAAATGAACAGGGATATCGTTTGCGAATGGGCTGAGGAAGTCTATGGTTTGGCAGCGTTGAAATATTCTGGCTATATTTGTCCAGAATACAGGGGTGAGCTGATGATCATCGTTCCGCTGGCTGAAGCCAAAAACAATTTATCCAAACTCGTCGATGATGCCGCTGCTGGCCAAGTCATCACGATTGCCAAGCATGGGCGGGCGATGGCTCGCCTCGTTCCCGTAGGAAAACCCAGCGCTCAGCGTATTGGCGCAATGAAAGGCAAACTGGTGTTGCCCGACGATTTCGACTCACCATTGCCCGATGACATGCTTGATACATTTGAGGGCACTCAAGCATGAGGCTTCTGCTCGACACGCATATTTTGCTCTGGACGCTCAGTGATGACGCCAGATTGTCCGGCAAAGCCAGAAAATTGATTGAGAACGCCGCCGAAATCTACATCAGCGCCGCCACTTTCTGGGAAATGGCAATCAAGGTCGGGCTCGGCAAGCTGAATGTTGATCTGGAAGAAGTCCGCCAATATTGTCTCGACAGTGGCTTTATCGAACTGCCAGTGACTGCAGAGCACGCCATCGCCGTGAAGGATCTTGAGCACCATCATCGCGATCCGTTTGACCGCATTATCATCGCCACAGCAATGACCGAGCCGATGAAGTTGCTCACGGCTGATGCTTTGGTTGCTCGTTACACAGATCTGGCTGTTCTGGTGTGATCAAGACACATCCAGTACCGGTACACATCAATGCTGGCGGCGGGTCAGTCGATATCTTTTTCGTCTGACACACCGCTATCGCGAGCAGGCTCACTCCTACAGGTTTTTGTGTCGTTCACAAGCGATGCGTACGCCTCAATCCCCTGTAGGAGTGAGCCTGCTCGCGATTGCGGTAGATCAGACGCCAAAAAAAACGGCACCTTGCGGTGCCGTTCGCCTTTCACATTTCAGCTGTTACTTACGCGCATCCGCCCATGATTTCAGCAGTTCGTTGTAGCTCACGGTCTCGCCCTTCGGTTTCTCGTTAGCCAGTTTCGGTTTCGGTGCGCCCGGTTGATCGAACCAGTACTGCGCGTCGCGCTCCGGATTCATCTTCGGTGCGCAAACGGCCTGGGCTTTGGAGCGTTCGAGGCGCGTCATGATCGCGTCCTGATCCTTGGCCAAACCATCCAGCGCCTGTTGCGGGGTCTTCTCGCCGCTCGCTGCTTCGGCGATGTGGCTCCACCACAGTTGCGCCAGACGCGGGTAGTCCGGCACGTTGGTCCCGGTCGGGGTCCATTGCACGCGGGCCGGGCTGCGGTAGAACTCGACCAGACCACCGAGTTTCGGCGCCAGATCGGTCATCGCCTGCGAGTTGATGTCCGACTCGCGAATCGGCGTCAGGCCGACGATGGTTTTCTTCAGCGACACGGTTTTCGAGGTCACAAACTGCGCGTACAGCCAAGCCGCGAGTTTCTGCTTTTCAGGCGTGGATTTCATGAACGTCCACGAACCCACGTCCTGATAACCGAGCTTCATGCCCTCCTCCCAATACGGCCCGCGCGGCGACGGCGCCATGCGCCATTTCGGCGTGCCGTCGGCGTTGACCACCGGCAGGCCCGGTTTGGTCATGTCGGCGGTGAACGCGGTGTACCAGAAGATCTGCTGAGCAATGTTGCCCTGCGACGGCACCGGCCCGGACTCGGAGAAGGTCATGCCCGCCGCTTCCGGTGGCGCGTACTTCTTCAACCAGTCGACATACTTGGTGGTGGCGAACACCGCCGCCGGGCCATTGGTGTCGCCGCCGCGAGTCACACTCGAGCCGACCGGGTGGCAGTCCTCGACGCGAATCCCCCACTCGTCCACCGGCAAACCATTCGGGATGCCCTTGTCACCACCACCAGCCATGGAGAACCAGGCATCGGTGAAGCGCCAGCCCAGCGACGGGTCTTTCTTGCCGTAATCCATGTGCCCGTAAACGCGTTTGCCGTCGATTTCCTTGACGTCTTCGCTGAAGAATTTGGCGATGTCTTCATAGGCTGACCAGTTCACCGGCACGCCCAATTCGTAGCCGTACTTTTCCTTGAACTTGGCTTTCAGATCGGCGCGCTCGAACCAGTCGGCGCGGAACCAGTAGAGGTTGGCGAATTGCTGGTCGGGCAATTGATAGATCTTGCCGTCCGGAGCGGTGGTGAATGAGATGCCGATGAAGTCCTTGATATCGAGCGTCGGCGAAGTGAAGTTCTTGCCTTCGTTGGCCATCAGGTCGGTGATCGATTCGGTCTTGCCGTAGCGAAAGTGCGTACCGATCAGGTCCGAGTCGTTGACCCAGCCGTCATAGATGTTCTTGTCGGACTGCATCACCGTCTGCATTTTCTCGACCACGTCGCCTTCTTGCAGCAGGTCGTGGGTGAGTTTGATCCCGGTGATTTCGCTGAAGGCCTTGGCCAGCACTTTCGACTCGTATTCGTGGGTGGTCAGGGTCTCGGAAACGACCTTGATGTCCATGCCGCGAAACGGCTCGGCGGCCTTGATGAACCACTTCAGTTCTTCGAGTTGCTGCTCGGCCGTCAGGGTCGACGGTTTGAATTCACTGCCGATCCATTTTTTCGCCGCGTCCTCGTAGGCATCGGCCCAGGCGGATGCGCTCAAACCGCTGAGTGCCAGCATGGCTGCCAATGAAATGCTATGTCGCAGCTTATTGTTTTTGTCGAACATAGAGACCTCCTGTTTAAGTTGTGGAGCCGCGTTGCCGAACGACTCGACTAGCCCCAACGCATCACAGCCAACAGCCACACCAGGGACAACGCGGACGCCACCCAGATGCTCCAGTCGGTGGCGCCGATCACCAGCAAATGCAGGTAGGCGCTGCCGAGAAGACCGATAAACAAACGATCACCACGGGTGGTGGCAATCGGCAGAAAACCTCGCCGCAGGATGCTCGGCGAACGCAATTCCCACGTGGTCATGCCGACCAGAATCAGGCCGATGACGATGAAGAATGCGGCTGTCGGGGTGGTCCAACTCATCCATTCCATCATCAGCTCCTCAGACCCGACCGAGGGCAAAGCCCTTGGCCACGTGGTTGCGAACAAACCAGATCACCAGCATGCCCGGCAGAATGGTCAACACCCCCGCCGCCGCCAGCACGCCCCAATCGATACCCGACGCCGACACCGTGCGCGTCATCACGGCGGCGATCGGCTTGGCGTTCACCGAGGTCAACGTGCGCGCGAGCAGCAGCTCGACCCAGGAAAACATGAAGCAGAAAAACGCCGTGACGCCGATGCCCGAGCCAATCAGCGGGATGAAAATCTTCACGAAGAACTTGGGGAAACTGTAGCCGTCGATGTAGGCGGTTTCGTCGATTTCTTTCGGCACGCCGGACATGAAGCCTTCGAGAATCCACACAGCCAATGGCACGTTAAACAGGCAATGCGCCAACGCCACGGCGATGTGCGTGTCGAACAGGCCAATCGACGAATACAACTGGAAGAACGGCAGCAGAAACACCGCCGGCGGCGCCATGCGATTGGTCAGCAGCCAGAAGAACAAGTGCTTGTCGCCGAGAAAACGATAGCGGGAAAACGCATAGGCCGCCGGCAGCGCCACGCTCAGCGAGATCACCGTGTTCAAACTCACGTAATACAGCGAGTTCAGATAACCGGTGTACCAGCTCGGATCGGTGAAGATCACCTTGTAGTTCGCCAGCGTGAACGCCTGTGGGAAAAGCGTCAGGCCGCCGAGGATTTCGGTGTTGCTCTTGAAGGACATGTTCAGCAGCCAGTAGATCGGCACCAGCAGGAACAGGATGTACACCAGCAACGGAATAAGCTTTCTCTTGCTCATGGCCGGGCCTCAGCGGTTGGCGTCGGAGTGCGTCATGGCGGTGTAGAACAGCCAGGACACCAACAGGATGATCAGAAAGTACACCAGCGAAAACGCCGCTGCCGGACCGAGGTCGAATTGCCCTACGGCCATCTGGGTCAACGTCTGACTCAGGAAGGTCGTGGCGTTACCCGGCCCGCCGCCGGTGAGCACGAACGGCTCGGTGTAGATCATGAAACTGTCCATGAAGCGCAGCATCACCGCGATCAGCAGCACGCTCTTCAGCTTGGGCAACTGAATGTGCCTGAACACCGCCCAGGCCGAGGCGCGATCGATGCGCGCGGCCTGGTAATACACGTCGGGAATTGCGCGCAATCCGGAGAAACACAGCAGCGCCACCAATGAAGTCCAGTGCCAGACGTCCATCACCAGCACCGTCACCCAGGCGTCCATGGTGTTGGCCGCGTAGTTGTAACTGATGCCCATGGCGTTGAGGCTCGACCCCAGCAAACCAATGTCCGCGCGGCCGAAAATCTGCCAGATCGTACCGACCACGTTCCACGGAATCAGCAGCGGAATCGCCAGAATGATCAGCACCACCGACGACCAACGGCCCTTGGTCGGCATGGTCAGCGCAACGGCAATGCCCAGCGGAATTTCGATCAGCAACACACACGCCGAATAGATGAACTGACGCAGCAGCGAGTCGTGCAAACGCGGATCGAGCAGCACTTGTTTGTACCAGTCGGCGCCGACGAAGTAGCGGCTGGACTGGTCGAAGATGTCCTGCACCGAATAGTTGACCACGGTCATCATCGGGATCACCGCACTGAATGCCACCAGCAGGAACACCGGCAACACCAGCCACCAGGCCTTGTTGTTCTGCACCTTGTTCATGGCTGCACCTCGTCGTCGGCTTCAAGCAGAAACTCATCGGCATACACCATCAGCCACTGCGCCGGAAAACTGATATACGCCGTGCCTTCTGGCACCGGTTTGTCTTCGGCCAGCCGCACTTTCAGCGGTGCGCCGTCGAGGTCGAGGGTCATGATTTTGTAGGTGCCGAGGTCTTCGACGTGTACGACCCTGGCCTGCATTGCGTCATCAAACGGCTCATCCCAGACGTGAATAAACTCCGGACGGATGCCGACCTTCAGATTTTTCCACTGGCCGTGTTCGATATGGCGCTGCATGGCGTCGGACAACGGCAGGTGCGTCGAGGCGAAACCGACGCCACCGGGCTGTGGCTGCACGTCGATCAGGTTCATCCCGGGGCTGCCGATGAAATAGCCGACAAAGGTGTGGCTCGGCCGCTCGAACAATTCCCGTGGCGTGCCGAACTGGACGATCTGGCCGCCGTACATCACCGCGATCTTGTCGGCGAAGGTCGAGGCCTCGAGTTGATCGTGGGTGACGTAGACCATGGTGATGTTGAACTGCTCGTGGATCTGCTTGAGCTTGCGCCGCAGTTTCCACTTCAGGTGCGGGTCGATCACCGTCAGCGGCTCGTCGAAGAGGATTGCGGAAACGTCGTCACGCACTAGGCCACGGCCCATCGAGACTTTCTGTTTTTCGTCGGCGGTGAGGTTGCGCGCCTTTTTGCTCAGCAGGTTTTGCAGGTCGAGCACTTCGGCAATTTCCTGCACCTTGCTGTGCACTTTCGCCTCGGCCATGCCCTGATTGCGCAGGGGGAAAGCCAGGTTGTCGAACACGGTCATGGTGTCGTAGACCACCGGAAACTGGAAAACCTGAGCGATGTTGCGCTTCTCCGGCGTCAGGTCGTTGACCGCTTTGCCGTCGAACAACACATGGCCCTGCGAAGGGCTGAGCAGACCGGAAATGATGTTGAGCAGGGTTGATTTGCCGCAACCCGACGGCCCGAGCAAGGCATAGGCGCCGCCCTGCTCCCAGACATGATCCATCTCGCGGATCGCGTAATCCTCGGCGCCGCTCGGGGTTTTGCTGTAGCTGTGGGCGAGGTGCTGCAAACGGATTTCGGCCATCAGGCAACCCTCGCGACACGCCGGCCTGGTGCTTGCACCAGACGGCCCTGCGCATCGAAAACGAACAGTTTGTGGGTCGGGATGTAAATGCGGATCGGCGCATCGACGTCGTATTCGTGAACGCCGGGCAAGTGCAGCACCAGCAGGAAATGCTCGTTGCGCACGTGGAGGAAGGTTTCCGAACCGCTGATTTCGGCGACTTCGACGGTGACTGCCAGTTCGAGGTCATCATCGTTGCTTGGCACCAGCGAGATGTGGCTGGGGCGTACGCCGAAACGGAATTCGCCCTCGCCCACCGGGCGCAGATCGACGTTCAACGGGAAGTGCACAAAGTTGGCGAAGCTGACTTCATTGCCGGCGATGCGTCCGGGCATCAGGTTGATCGGCGGTTCGGAGAACAATTCGGCGGCGAGCACGGTTTGCGGCTGGTGATACACCGAAGTCGACGGGCCGCTCTGAATCACCCGGCCTTCGTGAAGAATCGTCGTGGTGCCGCCGAGTGCCAGCGCTTCGTTGGGTTCGGTGGTGGCGTAGATGGCGATGGTGTGGCGCGCCTTGAACAGCTCGCGCATTTCCTGGCGCAGCTCTTCGCGCAGTTTGTAATCGAGGTTGACCAGCGGTTCATCGAACAGGATCAGCTCAGCATCCTTGACCAGTGCGCGGGCCATGGCGGTGCGTTGCTGCTGGCCGCCGGACAGTTCCAGCGGATAGCGCTGCAGAAACTTCTCGATGCGCAGCATCTTTGCGGTTTCCTGCACTTTGCTGTGGATGATCTCTTTCGAGACACCGGCCTGACGCAGCGGCGAGGCGATGTTCTCGAACACGGTCATGGTCGGGTAGTTGATGAACTGCTGATAGACCATCGATACGTTGCGCAGACGCACCGGGCGTTGGGTGACGTCGACGCCGTTCATCAGGATGCGGCCGCTGTCAGGTTTGTCCAGACCGGCCATTAAACGCATGAGGCTGGTTTTGCCGGACAGGGTGCGGCCGAGCAAAACGTTGAACGAACCGGGTTCGAATTTCAGACACGCATCGTCGATCCAGGTCTGGCCCTCGACGGTACGGCTGACGTGCTCCAGGGTGAGTGACATGGCTCGGCCTTTTTATTATTGGAGTCAAGCGACCTGTGCACGGGAGCGAGTTCCGTGCCAGAAATGGCAAGTGGTTGATTTGTCGTGAAAATCGTTGAAAGCGTGGGCAACGGGCGTTCATTGCTGAACACATTTGAACAGTTGGGCGATTGACAATGAACAATAGTGAACAACACTCTATAAGCGCTTTTTGCCCGATCTTGAATGCGATAGAGATCCCCTGTGGGAGCGAGCCTGCTCGCGAAAGCGGTGTATCAGTCGATGCAATTCTGTCTGATAGACCGCTTTCGCGAGCAGGCTCGCTCCCACATGGGGATCTGTGTTTTGTTCACGATTCGGGTTCATAACAACAATAAAAATCGCTGCATCAGAGGCCCACTGCCATGGCCGCACCTGCCCCGCCGCTGTCCCACGACGCGATCGTCCAGACTTCCTGGCAACGTTGCCGTGCGTTCGGTCTTGACCACCAAAGCACGCCGGCCTTCGATCAACTGCCCGCCGCCGGCATTGCGCAGTTGCTCGACAGCCATCACTCGCTGGTGCAGACCACTCACCAGGAAGTCCTGCCTTATTACGAAAACATCCTCAGCAATTCCAACTGCCTGATCATGCTCGCCGATAATCAGGGCCAGGTGCTGACCTCGTGGGGTACGCAGCGCTTTATCGAGCCGAATCTGGCCCGGGGTTTTCAGGCTGGTGCAAGTTGGGTCGAGCGCACCAGCGGCACCAATGCGATCGGCACCGCACTGGCGTGTGAACAAGCGGTGCATATCGAACACGATGAACACTTTCTGAAAGCCAACCGCTTCATGACCGGTTCCGCCGCGCCGATTTTCGACGCCGAGCGCAAAGTCATCGCGGTGCTTGATGTGTCCAGCGACAGCTACCTGCCGCCCTCGCACACGCTGGGCATGGTCAAGATGATGAGCCAGACCGTGGAGAACCGGCTGATTCTCAACCTGTTCCATGGCCAGCATTTTCAACTGACCTTCAACACCGGGTTGAACAACCTCGACAGTCAGTGGGCGGGGTTGTTGATCTTTGATGAGAGCGGTCAAGTGCTGTCGGCCAATCGTCGGGCCGACAATCTGCTCGGCGTACGTTTGTCGCGGGTCAGCGTTGAGAGCCTGTTCAAAGTGTCGTTATTGGAGTTGATCAATCAGCCGGACGGCTTGCCGTTTGCCTTGCAGACCTCCGGGCGTAACCGTTTTCAATGTTTGTTGAAGCGGCCGAAACAGGCGTCGATTCAGCCGCGCGTTTTTGCTGCTGAACCCAAGACCGCCGCGCCCACCGCCATCAGCCTCAACACCCTGCACTTCGGCGACAGCCGCGTGGAAAAAGCCGTGCGTCAGGCTGAGCGTTTGCTGGAGAAAGACATTCCGTTGCTGATCCATGGCGAAACCGGGGTCGGCAAAGAGGTCTTCGTCAAAGCCCTGCACCAGGCCAGTTCACGCAGCAAACAGGCGTTCATTGCCGTCAACTGCGCGGCGATCCCCGCCGAACTGGTCGAGTCGGAATTGTTCGGATACGAGAAAGGCGCGTTCACTGGTGCCAATCAGAAAGGCAGTATCGGGCTGATTCGCAAGGCTGATAAAGGCACGCTTTTTCTTGATGAAATCGGCGACATGCCGCTGCCGACTCAGGCGCGGTTGCTGCGGGTATTGCAGGAGCGCTGTGTGCAGCCGGTGGGCAGCAGCGAGTTGTTTGCGGTGGATCTGCGGATTATCTCGGCGACTAACCGCTCGCTGCGTGAACAAGTGCAACTGGGGCGGTTTCGTGAGGATTTGTATTACCGCATTGGTGGCTTGACCCTGGAACTGCCGCCGCTGCGGGAGCGCAGTGATAAAGAGGCGTTGTTTAAACGACTGTGGGAGCAGCATCGTGAGCCGACGCAGTGGGCGGGGTTGAGTCAGGAGGTGTTGGAGCTGTTCAGTCGTCATCCGTGGCCGGGGAATTTGCGTCAGGTCAGTAGCGTGATGCAGGTGGCGCTGGCGATGGCTGAGGAGCAACCGGTCAGGCCTGAACATTTGCCGGATGATTTTTTTGTGGATCTGGAGATGGAGCCGGTTGAGAGCGCGGCGCCGTTGGGGCTGGATCTGAATGATGTTGAAGCGTTGAACCGGGAGCTGAAGGCTTCCGGGGGCAATATTTCGCACTTGGCCCGACGCTTGGGTGTTAGCCGCAATACGCTCTACAAGCGGTTGCGGCAGATTGAAGGTTGAGTGAACCCCATGCCCCTCACCCCAGCCCGCTCCCCCAGGAGAGGGAGCCGACCGAGGTGTCTGGCGTTGTACATCGACCTGAAAAAACCAGTCGATTATGGATTCAAAGCATCCCGTTCAGGTCGCTGTATCTCGTGAACATCCCCCAATCAGTCCCCTCTCCTGGGGGAGAGGGCTAGGGTGAGGGCGAAAATTCCGGCTCAACATGCGCAACCGAAGCCGCCTCCAATGTGCGCAACCCGACCAGCACAACCACCACCATCATGATCCCTGCACCAATGGCCACGCCGAACCCTGCCCGCGCGCCCCAGGCATCAATGACCAGCCCCGCCAGCATGCCGCCCAGCGCGACGCCGATGCTGATGCCCGTGGTCATCCACGTCAGCCCTTCGGTGATCCGCGACGGCGGGATGATGATTGTCCCCAGCTTCATTACGATGACCATCGTTGGCGCAAACGAGATCCCGGCGATGAACAGCGTCGCTGACAGGACATACACGTCGGCTGCAAAAATCGGCAACACCCCGGTCAACGCCGTGACCAGGATCCCGATCAGGAACTGTTTTTCTATCGCCAGCGAAACCCTCATTGCACCGAACGTCAAACCCGCCACCAGTGAACCGAACGCATAGGCGGCGAGGATAAAGGTTGCCGACGCTGGCCAGCCCTGCGCATTGGCGAACGCGACGACGGCGACATCGATTGCTCCGCCAATGACACCCATCGCCAACAGCGCCAGCACAATGGTGCGTACACCGGGAATCAGCAGGGTTGAGCCGCCATGACTGGCGTGGCCCACGACAACTTTAGGTTCAGTCTGGCGTTGCAGGAGGAACGCCGTTACCCCGACGGCCAGCAATCCGACCGCGACCAGTGGCCCGGCTTCAGCGAAAAAACTCACGCTCAAACCGATCGCCAGCGGCGGACCAACGATGTAGGCCATTTCGGTGAGGACCGTGTCCAGCGAAAACGCCGTGTGCAGTTGCGGCTTGCCCCGGAACAACTGCGTCCATCGCGCGCGAATCATCGACGGCATGCTCGGCATCGTTCCCGCCAGTGCCGCCAGCACAAACAGCAATGCGGCTGGAGCGCGCAAGTAGACGGCGATGATCAGCGCCAGCAACATGACAATGCTGAACGCTGTGACGACGGGCAGCACGCGGCTCTGGCCATGTTGATCGACCAGTTTTGAGATGTGCGGGCCGAGCAGCGCATTGGCCAGGGTGAACGTCCCGGCGACGGCGCCGGCCAGCCAGTACACACCGGTTTGCTGGACCAGCATGGTGATGATGCCGATGCCGATCATTGCCTGCGGCAAGCGGGCGATAGAACTCGCGAGCACTAGCCCGGTGGCACCGGGGGTCGTTAGCAGTTCGCGGTAGTGATTGGCCATGGTGTTTCCCTTACATGATCGTCACCGCTCAGCATCCGGCTGAACGCGTTGCCGACATCAAGACCTACGCGAACGCCAAAAGCAACCCTCACCCCAGCCCTCTCCCAGGGGGAGAGGGAGCTGACCGAGGTGTCTGACGTGATGCATCGACCTGAAAGAACCAGTCGATTATGGATTCGGTGCAGCACCTTCAAGTCGGCGTATTACTTGAATATCCCCCAATCAGTCCCCTCTCCCTCTGGGAGAGGGCTAGGGTGAGGGGCTTTTCTCGCGGCCAAACAAAAACCCGCACAAGGCGGGTTTTGTTGATCGTTCCCACGCTCCGCGTGGGAATGCAGCCCGGGACGCTCTGCGTCCCTGCAAAACCGAACGCGGAGCGTCCGAGGAGGCGTTCCCACGCAGAGCGTGGGAACGATCATCACGCCGAGCAGGTTCGGTCAGTCAGCCAAACGCCAGGTAGTCCCACCCTTACCGTCTTCCAACACAACGCCCATCGCCGTCAGCTGATCACGGATACGATCGGACTCAGCCCAATCCTTACCCGCACGTGCCGCCAGACGCGCCGCAATCAGCGCATCAACCTCTGCCGCATCGACACGCCCTTCAGCGCCCGCCTGCAGGAAGTCATCCGCCTCCAACTGCAACACACCCAACACACTCGCCAGCTCTTTCAGACGCGCCGCCAGACCCGCCGCCGCATCAAGATCGCTCTCACGCAGGCGGTTGATCTCACGCACCATCTCAAACAGCACCGCGCACGCTTCCGGGGTACCGAAGTCGTCGTTCATCACGGTAGTGAAGCGTTCAACAAACGCTTCGCCGCCCGCCGGTGCCACGGTCGGCAGGCCTTTGAGAGCGTGGTAGAAACGCTCGAGTGCGCCTTTGGCGTCCTTGAGGTTGTCTTCCGAGTAGTTGATCGCGCTGCGGTAGTGGCTCGACACCAGCAGGTAACGCACGACTTCCGGGTGGTACTTTTCCAGCACGTCGCGAATGGTGAAGAAGTTGTTCAAGGACTTGGACATCTTCTCGCCATTGATGCGAATCATGCCGCAATGCATCCACGCGTTGGCGTAGGTCTTGCCGGTGGCCGCTTCGCTCTGGGCGATTTCGTTTTCGTGGTGCGGGAACTCGAGGTCGCTGCCGCCGCCATGAATGTCGAAGGTCTCGCCGAGGCAGCAGGTGGACATCACCGAGCATTCGATGTGCCAGCCCGGACGCCCGGCGCCCCATGGCGATTCCCAGCTTGGCTCGCCCGGTTTGGCGGCTTTCCACAGCACGAAGTCCAGCGGGTCCTGTTTCGACTCGTCGACTTCGATGCGCGCGCCGATGCGCAGGTCTTCGATTTTCTTGCGCGACAGCTTGCCGTAGCCCATGAATTTAGCGACGCGGTAGTACACGTCGCCATTGCCCGGGGCGTAGGCGTAACCCTTGTCGATCAAGGTCTGGATCATCGCGTGCATGCCCGGAATGTGATCCGTGGCGCGCGGTTCCATGTCCGGCTTCTTGATGTTCAGGCACGCTTCGTCTTCGTGCATCGCGGCGATCATGCGCTCGGTCAACGCTTCGAACGATTCACCGTTCTCGTTGGCGCGGTTGATGATCTTGTCGTCGATGTCGGTGATGTTGCGCACGTAGGTCAGGTCGTAACCGCTGAACCGCAACCAGCGGGTCACCAGGTCGAACGCGACCATGCTGCGGCCGTGGCCGAGGTGGCAGTAGTCGTACACGGTCATCCCGCAGACGTACATGCGCACCTTGTTGCCATCCAGCGGCTTGAAGACTTCTTTGCTCTTGGTGAGCGTGTTGTAGATCGTTAGCACGTTAAATCCCTTGAATCACTGGCCCCACGAATCACGCAGGGTCACGGTACGGTTGAATACCGGCTGACCTGGTTTCGAGTCCTTCAAATCGGCAACGAAGTAGCCTTCGCGCTCGAACTGGAAACGGTCTTCCGGCTGTGCATTGCCAAGCGATGGCTCAGCACGACAACCGGTGAGTACCTGCAGCGAATCAGGGTTGATGTTGTCGAGGAAACTCGCGCTGTCTTCGGCCTTCTCTGGGTTGGCCGAACGGAACAGACGATCGTACAGACGCACTTCGCACTCGACGCTGGCCGCGGCCGGCACCCAGTGGATCACGCCTTTTACCTTGCGGCCTTCCGGGTTCTTGCCGAGGGTTTCCGGGTCGTACGAGCAACGCAGTTCAACGATGTTGCCATCGGCGTCCTTGATCGCTTCGTCGGCACGGATCACGTAGCTGCCGCGCAGACGCACTTCACCGGCCGGCTCCAGGCGCTTGTAACCCTTCGGCGGCTCTTCCATGAAGTCGTCACGGTCGATGTAGATTTCCCGAGCGAATGGCAGCGCGCGTACGCCCATGTCTTCTTTCGGGTGGCGCGGCAGTTCGAGGTTCTCGACCTGGCCTTCCGGGTAGTTGGTGATGACCACTTTCAGCGGACGCAGTACGCACATGGCGCGCGGTGCGGTCTGGTCGAGGTCGTCACGGATGCTGAATTCGAGCATGCCGAAGTCGACCACGCCGTCGGAACGGTTGGTGCCGATCATTTCGCAGAAATTGCGGATCGATTTCGGCGTGTAGCCACGGCGGCGGAAGCCCGACAGCGTGGACATGCGCGGATCGTCCCAGCCGTTGACGTGCTTTTCATCGACCAGTTGCTTGAGCTTGCGCTTGCTGGTGATGGTGTAGTTGAGGTTCAGACGGCTGAACTCGTACTGACGCGGGTGCGCCGGCACTGGCAACGCGTCGAGGAACCACTCATACAGCGGACGATGGCTTTCGAACTCAAGGGTGCAGATCGAGTGGGTGATGCCTTCGATGGCGTCCGACTGACCGTGGGTGAAGTCGTAGTTCGGGTAGATGCACCACTTGTCGCCGGTCTGATGGTGATGGGCGTGACGGATGCGATACATGATCGGGTCGCGCAGGTTCATGTTCGGCGAGGCCATGTCGATCTTCGCGCGCAGCACACGGGCGCCGTCCGCGAACTCACCGGCACGCATGCGGGCGAACCAGTCGAGGTTCTCTTCAACCGAACGGTCGCGGAACGGGCTGTTCTTGCCCGGCTCGGTCAGGCTGCCACGGTATTCCTTGGCCTGCTCCGGGGTCAGGTCGTCGACGTAGGCTTTGCCGGCCTTGATCAGCTCGACGGCCCAGTCGTGCAACTGGTCGAAATACTGCGAGGCGTAGCGCACTTCGCCGGACCACTCGAAGCCCAACCATTTGACGTCGCTTTCGATCGCGTCGATGTATTCCTGGTCTTCCTTGGCCGGGTTGGTGTCGTCGAAACGCAAGTGCGTGACGCCGCCGAACTCCTGGGCCAGGCCGAAGTTCACGCAGATCGACTTGGCGTGGCCGATGTGCAGGTAGCCGTTGGGCTCAGGCGGGAAACGGGTAACGATCTGGGTGTGCTTGCCCGAGTCCAGGTCTGCCTGGATGATCGGCCGCAGGAAATTGACCGGCACGGCAGGGCCGGACTTGGCATTCGAGGTAGGGTCGACAGTGGGCTTGCTCATAGGATCCTTGACTTACATGTGCGCGGCCGCAGAGGGGGCCAGACAAAACAAAGCCGCTA
Source organism: Pseudomonas sp. P108 (assembly GCF_032613195.1). Lineage (NCBI taxonomy): Bacteria > Pseudomonadati > Pseudomonadota > Gammaproteobacteria > Pseudomonadales > Pseudomonadaceae > Pseudomonas > Pseudomonas sp. P108. The sequence continues at coordinate 4,284,692 of NZ_CP126691.1, forward strand.
TCATAGCCGATGCTGTCAAGGGGCTGACAGAGCACGGCCTATAAAGGAGCGCATTTAATCGCAGTGATTTGGAAAAACAGCCTCGAAATTCGCGCCTGTCACGCTAAACTGCGCACCTTGGCCCACGGGCTGAACCGGTAACGGGCGCAAATGTCCCATTGCCCACGAATTCCTTATAAAACGCTTCATTGAAAAAGAGCACCGATCATGACTCAAGTTAAATTGACCACCAATCATGGCGACATCGTCATCGAACTGAACGCTGAAAAGGCGCCGATCACCGTCGCCAACTTCATCGAATACGTCAACGCCGGTCACTACGAAAACACCGTTTTCCACCGCGTCATCGGTAACTTCATGATCCAGGGCGGCGGTTTCGAGCCAGGCATGAAAGAAAAGAAAGACAAGCGTCCAAGCATCCAGAACGAAGCTGACAACGGTCTTTCCAACGAGAAATACACCGTTGCCATGGCCCGCACCATGGAGCCGCATTCGGCATCCGCGCAATTCTTCATCAACGTTGCCGACAACACCTTCCTCAACCACAGCGGCAAGAACGTGCAGGGCTGGGGCTACGCGGTATTCGGTAAAGTGACCGCCGGCACCGACGTTGTCGACAAGATCAAAGGTGTTTCGACCACTTCCAAGGCCGGCCACCAGGACGTACCAGCAGACGACGTGATCATCGAGAAAGCCGAGATCATCGAAGCGTGATATTGCTGATTTCAGACTTGCATCTGGAAGAGGAGCGCCCGGACATTACCCGGGCGTTTCTGGATTTGCTCGCCGGACGCGCCCGCTCGGCGAGTGCGTTGTACATTCTCGGCGACTTCTTCGAAGCGTGGATTGGCGACGACGCCATGACGCCCTTCCAGCGTTCCATCTGCCAGGCCCTGCGCGAACTCAGCGACAGCGGCACGGCGATTTTTCTGATGCACGGCAATCGCGACTTCATGCTCGGCAAGGCCTTCTGCAAGCAGGCCGGCTGTACGTTGTTGAAGGACCCGAGTGTCGTGCAGTTCTATGGCGAGCCGGTGCTGTTGATGCACGGCGACAGCCTCTGCACCCGCGACGTCGGCTATATGAAGCTGCGTCGTTACCTGCGTAATCCGATCACGCTGTTTGTCCTGCGCAATCTGCCTTTGAGCAGCCGCCATAAACTGGCGCGCAAACTGCGCAGCGAAAGCAAGGCACAAACGCGGATGAAGGCCAATGACATTGTCGATGTCACGCCGGAGGAGATTCCGCGGATCATGCAGGAATATGGGGTGAAAACCCTGATTCACGGGCACACTCATCGCCCGGCGATCCATAAGCTGCAGCTCGGTGAGCAAGCGGCGAAGCGCATTGTGCTCGGGGATTGGGATCGGCAGGGTTGGGCGTTGCAGGTGGATGAGAGCGGGTATGCCTTGGCGCCGTTCGACTTCGCCCCGCCACTGGCTTTGCCGCACGGCTGAAGATCGCTACCCCCTCACCCCAGCCCTCTCCCCCAGGGGGGCGAGGGGGAAAGGGAGCCGATCTGTATGCTTTTCAAAACCTGAGTTCGACTGAAGTCAGACAGTCCCCACTCCCCAACGGGGCTAAGGGGAAAGGGAGCTGACCGCATGCAGTTCAAAACCTGAGTTCAACTCGGTATCGCAAGTCGGTGTACCTCGAACAATCAACTCGGTCAGTCCCCTCTCCCTCTGGGAGAGGGTTAGGGTGAGGGGCTCTTGACCTAGTGCCCTGAAGCCGCTGGCCCTGCCTTGGCAGCAAACGGCGGCTTCGCCAGCCACACAATCAGAATCAACCCCATAAACCCCCAACCCAGCAACGTGAAGTAATCCACGGTGGAAAGCATGTACGCCTGGCTGGTGAGAATCTGATCCATCTGCGCATACGCCGACTGGCTCGCCCCACCCAAAGAATGCAAGGTCTCGCGAGTCGCCGGCTCGAAGGTACTGATGCTTTCGCTCATATACGCATGATGCTGATCCGCCCGACGAATCCAGATCCACGTGGTCAGCGATGCAGCAAAACTACCGCCCAGCGTCCGCAGGAAAGTCGCCAGACCCGCGCCGTCGGCAATCTGGCTAGGCGGCAAGTCCGACATCAGAATGCTCAAGGTCGGCATAAAGAACAGCGCCACACCAATGCCCATGAACAACTGCACCAGCGCAATGTGCTGGAAATCCACTTCATTGGTGAATCCAGCTCGCATAAAGCAGCTCAAGCCAATCGCCAGAAACGCCAGCCCGGCCAGTAAACGCAGGTCGAACTTGTTCGCGTACTTGCCGACAAACGGCGACAGCAGCACTGGCAGAATGCCGATCGGCGCGACGGCCAGACCGGCCCAGGTCGCGGTGTAGCCCATTTGCGTCTGCAACCACTGCGGCAGGATCAGGTTGATGCCGAAGAACCCGGCGTAACCCAGCACCAACACCAACGTGCCGATGCGGAAGTTACGGTGCGCAAACAATCGCAGGTTGACCACCGGATGCTGGTCGGTCATTTCCCAGATGACAAACACCGCCAGCGCGATCACCGAAATCGCCGCGCCGATGATGATGAAGTTCGACTCGAACCAATCCAGATCATTGCCCTTGTCGAGGATCACCTGCAACGCGCCGACACCAATGATCAGCGTGATCAGTCCGACGTAATCCATCGGCTGACGGCTGGTTTCCACCGGACGTTTGGCCAGTTGCGAACGCACCACCATCACCGCAAAGATGCCGATCGGCACGTTGATGAAGAAGATCCACGGCCAGCTGTAGCTGTCAGTAATCCAGCCACCAAGAATCGGCCCGGCAATCGGCGCGACCACCGTGACCATCGCCAGTAACGCCAGGGCCATGCCGCGCCTGGCGGGCGGATAGACCGCGATCAGCAGTGTTTGCGTCATCGGATACAACGGCCCGGCCACCAGACCTTGCAGGACGCGGAAGCCGATCAGTTCCGGCATCGACGTCGAGATACCGCAGAGAAACGAGGCCAGCACGAACAGAATCGTGGCCCAGAGAAACAGCTTCACCTCGCCGAACCGACGGCTAAGCCAACCGGTCAGTGGCAGCGCAATCGCGTTGCTCACGGCGAACGAAGTGATCACCCAGGTGCCCTGCTCCGAACTCACCCCGAGGTTGCCGGAAATCGTCGGCAGCGCCACGTTGGCAATGGTCGTGTCGAGCACTTGCATGAACGTCGCCAGCGACAGGCCGATGGTGCTGAGCAACAGGCTGGGCGGCGTGAAAGAGGCGTTATTGCTCATTGTGAATCCTATGAAACCTGATTAGCGCCGGGCCCTTTGTGGGAGCGAGCCTGCTCGCGAAGGCGGCCTTTCAGACAAATAAATGCTGAATGACACACCGCTTTCGCGAGCAGGCTCGCTCCCACAGGGTGAGGGATCAGCGTTGTGCGGTTTTGCTGACCGCAGCGCTGTTGTCGTGGATCAGCTGCGCAATCATCGCGTCGGCTTCGGCCAGTTGACGGTCGTAGACGTTGGTGCTGAACGAGGCTTTTTGCGGCGGCTGCTGCGCCAGCACCGGACCGCTCTGGTCGTGCAGGTTCACTTCAACATTGGTCGACAGACCGACGCGCAGCGGGTGCTTGGCCAGTTCTTCGGCGTTGATGTGAATCCGCACCGGTACACGCTGCACAATCTTGATCCAGTTACCGGTAGCGTTCTGCGCAGGCAGCAGAGCAAACGCGCTGCCGGTACCGGCGCCGAGGCTGTCGACGGTGCCGCTGTACTTCACATCGCTGCCGTAGATATCGGATTCGATGTCGACCGGCTGACCGATGCGCATGTCACGCAACTGGGTTTCCTTGAAGTTGGCGTCGATCCACAGCTGATCCAGCGGAATCACTGCCATCAACGCCGTGCCCGGCTGCACGCGCTGACCGAGCTGCACGGTGCGTTTGGCCACGTAACCGGTGACCGGCGCGATCAAGGTGCTGCGGGCATTGGTCAGGTAAGCCTGACGCAGGTCGGCGGCGGCGGACATCACATCCGGATGCGACGACACCACGGTGTCATCGACCAGCGCGCTGGTGGTTTTCAACTGCTGTTTGGCGTTGGCCAGGGCGTTTTGCGCCGAGGTCAGGTCGTCGCGAGCGTGGGACAGTTCTTCCTGGGAAATCGCCCCGCCCTGCGCCAGGTTTTTCCGGCGGTTGTAGTTGTCCTGGGCTTTCTGCACTTCGGCCTGTTGCGCGTTGACCTGGGCTTTCATGCCATCAACATTGCTGTACAAGCCGCGCACCTGACGCACAGTGCGCGCCAGTTTCGCCTGCGCACTTTGCAGGCCGACTTCAGCGTCGTTCGGGTCGAAGTTGATCAGCACCTGACCTTCGTGAACCAGATCGCCATCGTCCGCACCGATGCTGACCACGGTGCCGGTCACCAGTGGGGTGATTTCCACGACGTTACCGTTGACGTAGGCGTCGTCGGTGCTTTCGTTAAAGCGCCCGATGAATTCGTGATACGCCCAGACGCCGGCGCAGGCGAGTGCAACCACAACGGCCAGCACCAGCAGCATGACTTTGCGCTTGCGCGGGTTGCCGGTGTCCGGGGTGTTGCCTTGAGCTTGGGTGTTTTCGGCAGTGGCCATGACAATTACCTTGAATTAGTTGTGCGGCGTGGCTGGGCTGGCGTTGGCTGCGGTCAGGGTTTGCCCCTGGAAGCCGCCGCCCAGCGCTTGCATCAGTTGAATCGACAGGTCGATCTGCTCGGCATTGAGGGTGGCCAATTGACGCTGGGCCTGCAGCAATTGCTGCTCGATGCTGAGCACGTCCAGGTAGTTGCCGATGCCGGAACCGTAACGCTGGACGACGGTGTTGTAAGAATCCTGAGCGATGTCGGTGGCGTGTTGCTGCGCACCGATCTGCCGGCCGATGTCACGCAACTGGTTGATCGTGTCGCTGACATCGCCCAGTGCTTTCACCAGACTTTTGTTGTACTGCGCCACCGCCAGGTCGTAATCGGCGTCGCGCGCATCGAGGTTGGCGCGCAGGCGTCCACCGTCGAAGATCGGCACCGAAATGGTCGGGGCAATGTTGAAGAAGCGACTGGCCGAACCGAACATCGCGTCACCCAACAAGGACTCGGCGCCGGCCGAGGCCGACAGGTTCAAGTTGGGATAGAAGCGGGTTTTCGCCGAATCGATGTCCTTGCTCGCCGCTTCGACTCGCCAACGGGCGGCAACCAGATCCGGGCGCCGACCGAGCAGTTCCGCCGGCAATACCGACGGCACGGCGACAGCGCTGGCTTGCAGGACTTTCGGTCGGGCGATTTCGTTGCCGCGATCCGGGCCTTTGCCGAGCAGCACGGCCAAAGCGATCTTGGCGCTGTTCAGGCGTTTTTCCGCATCGATCAGGCTGGCTTCGGAACTGGCTTCCAGACTTTGCGTTTGCTGGAACTGGTACTGGCTGTCGATCCCGGAGCTCAGGCGACGCTGGCTCAGGTCGAGCATTTGCTTGGTGCGTTTGAGGTCTTCGTTCGCCAGGTCATAAACGATGTGCGCCTGACCGAGATCGCTGTAAGCGCGAGCGACGTCGGCGGCGAGGGTCAACTGTGCAGCCTGACGGTCGACTTCAGCGGCGCGGGCCTGACCGAGTGCGGCTTCCCAGGCATCACGCTGGCCGCCCCAGAGGTCGAAGTTGTAATCGAACCCGGCGCTGACATTGCGCACGGTGGCGTAGGCATCGCCCTGCCCCAGCGGATCCTGATCCTTGGCCAGGCGCGAACGGCTGATGCCGGCGCTGGCGTCGAGGGTCGGATAGCGCTCGGCGTCGGCGGCATACGCGGCGGCGCTGGCCTGATGCGCGCGAGCTTCGGCGATCTGCATGTCCGGGCTGTCGTGCAGGGCTTCGCGGATCAAGCCGTCGAGTTGCGGATCGCCGAGGCTGGTCCACCAATCGCTTTTCGGCCACGCGGCTGGCGACAGGGTCACGCCGTTGAGGGATTGGCTGGCGTTGAGGCTTTTCGCATCAAGGCTTTTGCCTTGAGTGTCGAGGCCACTGTAGTTGGCGCAACCGGCGAGGATCATCGCCGACAGCACCAGAGTCAGGCTGCTGCGCAAGGTTTTACCGCTCATTGTGTTCACCTAAGCGCTGGATGGTGATCGGGTCACCGGCTGCCAGCAGGATTTTCTTGAGGATGTATTCCAGGGTTTTCAACTCGTCCGGGGTGACGGCGCCGGCGAGTTCATTCATCGCGTCGGCGCCGATGTGCGGCAGGCGATCGGCCAGTTGCTGGCCTTGTTCGGTCAGCTTGAGCTGCACCTGACGGCGATCGCCTTCGCTGCGCTGGCGAGCCAGAAAGCCTTTCTGCTCCAGACGATCGAGCATGCGCGTCATCGAACCGCTGTCGAGCGACAGATGCCGGCACAGCTCGGCCGGGGTATCGACGCCGAACTGGGCCATGATGATCAACACCTTGAACTGCGCGGCGGTGATGCCGTGGGGCTCCATGTGGGTGTCGATGATCCGGTCCTTGAGCAGCGCGGCACGGCCAAGCAACAGGCCGAGATGGCAATGTTTGAATTCGTCCGGGGTGAAATGCTTCATTTGCTCACCTAATAACTGCCTAGGCAGTGAATGTATGTCGAGATGTTACTGCCTAGGCAGCGAATGTCAACGCAATAGTTAGGAGGCTTGGTAGTTAGTTGACCAGTGGAGTGGGTTTTTGTGTTGCATGGGCGACCGCATTCTAGGAATCGCCTGATGTCCAGGCTCGAGTGCCGTGGCTAACGTACGCCGCTCATCGGCCGACACGTAAAGCCCTACTAATGAAGCGTTTCAAACTCCACCGCCCGCTCCTGCTCTCTATCGCAGTCACTCTGTTTGCCTGCGCTTCGAACGCGATGGCCGGCAGTTGTGTGGTAGTCGACTCAAAACTCGACACGCTCAACTTCGGCGCCAGCCTGGCCAGTTCAACCCTGACCATTCCTGCCGACACACCCAATGGCACCGTGGTTTATCAGGACACCGTGCAGTCGACCGCTCACATCTGGAGCTGCTCAAAGACGTCCATGTTCGGCATTCTGATGAATCCGAAGTTAGGCACCGCCAGCGGTACGGAAACTCTTTTTCCGTTAGGCAAAAGCGGGCTTTCCTACCGGGTCTGGTTTGCCGCGCTAGACCGCTACCAATCAGCGCCGCAGGCCATCGCGCCCAACACCAGCTATGGCTTCGGTGCAAACTCGGTGCGCCTGGAAATCGTCAAGACCGGCGAGCTGGCGTCGAAAGTCAACATCGATGCGGGGTATCTGGGCAGCCTGCAGGACGATGATCTGATCCTGAAAAAACTCAACCTGATGAACCCCATCGTACTGAACGCCGCCTCCTGCGAGACACCTTCCGTCCCGGTGGCCATGGGCGACGATTATCAACTTCATGAATTTCGCGAAGCCGGCGCCAAGCCGCGCACGGTGCGCTTCGATATCGCCCTGAACCAATGCCAGACCGGCATCAAGAAAGTCACCTATTCGCTCAAGGCCAACACGCCAGTGATCGACGCGACCAAGGGCATCGTCGCACTGAATGCCGGGTCCACCGCCAAAGGCATCGGCCTGCAAGTGATGAATGAAGCGGGCCAGCCGATCGCTTTCGACACGACCTACCCGTTCGATGCTTTCAACACCACCGGGCTCAACTTCAAGATCCCGTTGTCAGCCGCTTATTACCGCCTGGGCAATGAAGAACTCAGCGCGGGCAGCGCCAATACCGAAGTGACTTTCATCGTCAATTACTTGTGAAGTCTTTAAGAATCGTCTGATTTTCGCCGCCCCCGGCCACCCCTACTGTGCCGGCATGCGATTGAAGAATTACCTCCACCAGATCAGCCCGGTCCTGTCCACGCCCCATGCTGCGCGACGTTTGTTGCGCATTTTTGCGTGGGTGTTGCTGGTGGGCATCCTCGGTGGCGTGTACAGCTTTCTGCTGTTCACCTTCAACAATGAGATCTCCCAGCGGCGCAGCTACATGAGCAGCGCCATTGCCGAGGCGCATACGTTTTTCACTACGCGCGAGGCGCTGCTGGAAAGCCTGAGTTTGTCGGCGACTCGGCAGACTGCGTTAAGCGCGCCGCTGTCCGAAGAGGAAATTCGACTGTTGCTCGGACAACCCCCGGGCAAGCAATGGAGCATCTGGCTGACCCAGCGCATGCGCGACTACCTGCAGGCGCGCAAACTGAACCTGCTCTACGTCAGCAGCGGCGCCAAGGTGCAGGTCTGGCGTCTGTACAACACGACGCCCATGGCCGGCGATTTTCCGCGTGCGATGCTTGATCGCCTGGAAACCCTCAAGCGTGACAACACCAGCGCCCTCAAAGAAATCTGGCTGACCCACAATTCGCAAGGGCACTCGCAGCTGTACATTTTTATTCGTCTGGATGATCGCGACCTCGATTCCGGCTGGCTCGGTCTGGAAATGGACGACCGCGAAGTCTCCAGCGCATTGAGCGACCATAGCGCCGGCGAGTTCACCATGTTCAACTCGCAAGGCATGCCACTCTTCAGCAACAGCCACAAGCCGCCGCCCGGGCAGGATCTGCCGCTGTTGCGCCAACAGGATTTCTTCGGCTTCGTCGGAGACGGCTGGCTGCCCGAGCAATTGGTGTTGCGCAAACAGCTGAAATCGTCGGACTGGCAGTTGACCTATTCCATCGACTTGCTCGCAGTGTTGTGGGCGTTGTGGCCACAGATGCTTGGCGCGCTGGCCTTCTGCGTGGCCAGTATCAGCTTGGTCTGGCTGCTGATCCGGCGTCTGGAACATCGCTTCATCATGCCGACCCTGCAACGCATTCAAGCGTTGGTCGAAAGTGAGCTGTTCAGCCGCGACGTGATCCAGACCGCGCCAGTGGCGCTCTGCGTATTACGCCGCAGCGATGCTCAAGTGGTGCTGGAAAATACCCTCGCGCAGCAATGGCTGGGCGCCTGCAGCGAACAACTCGGCCCCGGCTGGATCCGGGCTGCATTCGCGGAAAACGCGCCATGCCTGACCGACTACTTCGAGACCGCCGACGGTCGCCACCTGTACCTGAGCTGCGCGCCGACCCGCTACAAGGGCGAAGACGTGTTGCTTTGCGCCTTCAGCGACATCAGCGCACGCCGACAGATCGAAGCGGCGCTGGAGCAGGCGCGCCAGTCGGCCGATGCCGCCAACGAAGCGAAAACCCTGTTTCTGGCGACCATGAGCCACGAAATCCGCACGCCGCTGTATGGCGTGCTCGGCACTCTGGAGTTGCTCGCTCGGACCCGGCTCGACGCTCAGCAGAAAGGTTACTTGCGAGCGATCGAAGGATCGTCGGCGACCCTGCTGCAATTGATCTGCGACGTGCTCGATGTGTCGAAAATCGAGGCCGGGCAATTGGCGCTGGAACTGAGTGATTTTTCCGTCGTGGCGCTCGCCCAAGAAGCCGTTCAAGGATACGCGGCGGCGGCACAGAGCAAAGGCTTGCAGCTGTACGCCTGCTTTGACCCGCAATTGCCCGACAGCTTGATCGGCGATGTCAGTCGCTTACGGCAGATCCTCAATAATCTGTTGAGTAACGCGGTCAAATTCACCGATTCCGGGCGCGTGGTGTTGCGGGTCAAAGTGCTGACCCGCGAAGGCGAACGCGTTTGCGTGCAATGGCAGGTCTCGGACACCGGGCGCGGGATTGCCCACGCGGATCAGGCCTTCATCTTCGAACCGTTCTACCAGACCCAAGGCAACAGCCATGAGGTTGCCGGTACCGGGCTGGGCCTGCCGATTTGCCTGCGCCTGACCCATCTGATGGATGGCACCCTGCGCATGGTCAGCGAGCCGGGGCTGGGCAGCAGTTTTTCCCTGACCTTGCCGCTGGAGCAGCGCTCGGGTAATGCGCAGCCTGAGGGCAAGGCGAAGCTCGCGGCCGATACCGTTTACGTGGTGTCGCCAGTGCGCGAGCTGGCCGAAAGCCTCGCTGGCTGGTTGCGCCGCTGGGGCGCTCTGCCGCATATCGGCGCACCGGCCAGCCACGACGGTGCCGACGATGGCGTGTTGCTTGAGTTGTGGCCTGCGCCGATGGAACAGCGCCGAGAACTGCGCTGGGCAGGGCCACGTATTCTGGCGAGCGGCGATGGCGCGTGGGAGTCGCTGAGCAAAGGCGACGGCTGGCTCGTCAACCTGAACGATCTGGCCGCGATCCGCCAGGCGGTGTGCCAAGCGCAGGGCGGTCCCGTCATCGAGCATCAACACCCCGCTCAAACCCAGGTGCTGGCGGCGTTACACCTGCACATCCTCGTCGCCGAAGACAATGCGATCAACCAACTGATCCTGCGTGACCAATTGCAGGAACTGGGCTGCACGGTGACGTTGGCCAGCGATGGCGAAGAAGCCTTGTCACTCTGGCAGGACGACAGCTTCGATGTCGTCCTGACTGACGTGAACATGCCACATCTCAACGGCTACGAACTGGCCAAGGCCCTGCGACACCTGGGCTGCACCACGCCGATCATCGGCGCCACCGCCAACGCCCTGCGCGGTGAAGAGGCGTTGTGCCTGGCCGCCGGCATGAATCACTGCCTGATCAAACCTTTCACGTTGCGAGCCTTGTCGACCGCACTGGCTCCCTACCAACGAGTCGCCGATGAAGTCCTCTAGCCTACTGATTGTCGAAGATCACCCATTTCAGCATCTGTACTTGCAGAACCTGTTCAATGCGCTGGGCGTGTTCGATCTGGAATTTGCCCGGGACGGCGAAGAAGCCCTGCACCGCCTGCAAAATCGCGAATTCGATCTGGTGCTTACCGATCTGTTGATGCCGGGCATGGACGGCGTGCAGTTCATTCAGGGCCTCGCGATGCAGAAATCGCGCCCGGCACTGGCGATCATGAGCGCCGCCTCGCGGCGCATGCTGATGGGTGCGAGCCTGGTGGCGAGCAATCTGCAGGTGAAGGTCATCGGGCTGATTTCCAAACCGGTCAACAGCGCGGCATTGCACTGCCTGATCGAGCAGTTGCAGGCGTTGCGTCAGGACGCGCCTGTTGCCGCGCATACCGGTATTGATCGGCAGAGCATTTTGCGCGCGCTGGACAACGGTGAGCTGCAAGCCTGGTTTCAACCCAAGAAGGCGCTGGACAATGGCCGCATCGTCGCCGCCGAAGCACTGGTGCGCTGGGTGCACCCCGAACATGGCATGTTGTTACCGGGGTTATTTCTGCCGGTGCTGATCGCCCACGACCTTGAAGAACATCTGCTCTGGCGCATGCTGGAACAGGCGATTGCCGCCCAGGCAATATGGCGCCAGCAAGGCTATGACATTCCGGTGTCGATCAATCTGCCCACGCACTTGCTCAACAGCCACGACCTGCCCGATCGCATCCTCGCCTTTGTCCTGCAACACAACGGTCTGCCGGCGCGGATCTGTTTCGAGCTGATGGAATGCTCGGTGCCCGACGACATCAGCAATTTCTACGCCGGAGCCTGTCGCTTGCGGATCAAGGGTTTCGGCTTGTCTCAGGATGATTTCGGCAAAGGCTACAGCGCCTACATGAACCTGGTGTCGGCGCCGTTTACCGAGCTGAAAATCGACCGTGCACTGGTCCAGGGTTGCAACAGCAACGCCGAACTGGCGCAAGCGCTGACCAGCATCGTCACCCTGGGTCGGCAACTGGGCCTGACGGTGGTGGCCGAAGGCGTGGAAACCGCGCAAGAACTTGCTCTGTTGCGTAAGATCGACTGCACTCAGGTTCAGGGTTTCCTGATTTCCCACGCAGTGTCTTCGGAGCAGTTCCAGCAGTTGCTCAGCCACGACGGCCCGGCGAATGTCTGGTGACCGGCACAATGCAGTGGACAATCACCACTTGCCATCGAGGCCATCCATGTTCACTCGCGTAATCACTTTCTTTGACCGGGCGTGTTGATGCCGCATCCCAATGCCTTGCTGGAAAAACTCGCCAGCAGTTCACTGCGCCTGAACAAGGGCTTGCTGATCCTCGGCGCGCTGGTTTTGCTGTTGCTGGGCATCAGCTATCTCGGCGTGCAGCGCATGGTCGAAGAACAGCGCGATACCATGCAGTTCCACTTCGCCCGGCTGATGGAAAACATTCGCGAGCAGGAAGCGTTTCTCGGCGATATCTCACGGGCCAGCGACAAGGGCGAGTACTTCCCGGAAACCGTGGCGCCGCCGGTGGTGCAAAAGCGTTTGCCCGAAGAAGGGCCGAACATTTATGAAGGCCGTGGGCTGCCGTTCTCGCTGCCATTCAGCGTCAAGATCGATCCCGAGCGAATCGCTCCCAGCCAACACCCCAAGGTGTTTGCCCTCGGCAGCTATCTGGCAGCGTATTACAGCGCCTTCTGGGCGGCCTCGCATTACCAGTCGCCGCAGGTGATCCTGCTCAACGGCCCGGACAATTTCGATATCGCCGTGCCCGCCGCCGGTCGTCTGCGAGGTGCGGGGCCAACGCAAATCAGCACCTTCGTCGAGATCATGACCCAGAAGAATCTGCAACGGCGCGCGCAGACTTCAGCGCAAGTGCAGTGGGCGCCCTACCCGTTCGCTGCGGACGACAACGTGACGCCGAGCCTGCTCGCTTATGTACGGATCAACCTGAGCAAACCGACGCTGACCATTGAAGGGGCGAATTCCTGGGTAGTGCTCGGCTCGCTGCTGAAGCTCTCGCAAGTCAACAATATCGAGCGTTTGATGAAATGGTCGATCTACGATGACTTCACCCTGATCACGCCCAGCGGCACAGTGTTGATCGGCGAACTCAAGCCTGATCGGGTGCTCAATGAAGGCGCAAACCTGACCCGCGACGGTCTGGTGTTCAAGCTGAGCAGCCCCGGTGAACGGCACTGGACGGCGATCTATGTGATCAGCGTGCAGAGTTTTCTCGATTACGCATTATGGCCATTGCTGTGTCTGCTGGGCTTGGTGCTGGTAGTGCTCGGCAGTGGCCGAGCGCTGAATCGCTGGTACGCGCAACGGGTGATTTTGCCCGCACAAAGTGCCCACGCAAGCATCGCCGAAAGTGAAGCGTTCAGCCGTGCGGTCATCGATACCGCACCGACCGGCCTGTGCGTGATCAGCCGTCGTGATCATCAGGTCTTGCTGGAAAACCAGCGCGCCCAGCAATGGCACGACACCCAGGAATTGATCAGCCTGCTCGAACAACAAGGCGCGACCGGCCATGGCCACGCGGAGCTTGAGATCGACGGCCGGCATTTGCACGTGGCCTTCATCGCCACCCGTTATCAGGGCCAGGACGCGTGGCTGTGTGCGCTGCACGATGTCACCCGCCATGTCGAAGATGCAGCGGCACTGGAAGTCGCCCGTCAGGCGGCCGATTCGGCCAATCAGGCAAAAAGCCGTTTTCTGGCAACCATGAGCCATGAAATCCGCACGCCGCTGTATGGCGTGCTCGGCACCCTGGAACTGCTTGGCCTGACCGATCTCGCGCCGCGTCAGCAGGCCTATCTGGAAACCATTCAGCGCTCGTCCGCCAGCCTGTTCAAACTGATCAGCGACGTGCTGGATGTGTCGAAAATCGAGGCCGGGCAGATGAACCTTGAGCTTCAGCCGTTCTGCCCGCTGGAGCTGACCGAAGACGTGGTGCGCAGCTACGGCGCGTTTGCCCGAGGCAAAGGTCTGCAACTGTACGCCTGCATTGATGCGGCATTGCCGGATCAACTGCTCGGTGATGCGCAACGCATTCGCCAGATCCTCAACAACCTGCTGAGCAACGCGATCAAGTTCACCGATAACGGGCGCGTTGTGGTGCGCGTTGTGGTGCTGCAAAGCACTGGCGGCCGCGCCGAGGTGCAGTGGCAGGTCAGCGATTCCGGCGTGGGTATTTCCCAGGCACAGCAAGAGCAATTGTTCGACCCTTTCTATCAAGTCAATGAAGCCGATAGTCATGCCGGTGCGGGTCTCGGTCTGGCCATTTGCAAATGGCTGTGCGAGTTGATGCATGGCGAGTTGAATGTGGTCAGCGAACCGGGCCTGGGCAGTCGCTTCAACCTGCAACTGGCGCTGGATTGCGCGCCGGGCAGGCTCGCCGATTGCCCGGCCTTCGAGGCCGGCAGCGCCGCCGTTTACGTGCGCGCACCGGTCGCCGAACTGGCGCAGCATCTGCTCGGCTGGCTGCACCGCTTTGGTCTGGATTGCCGTCTGGTGACGCACGAGTTGCCGTCGTCTTCCGCGCTGCTGGTGGATCTTGCGCCGCTGACCCACGCCACGGTTTTCGATGGCCAGCGAATCGTCGCAATACCGGGCGGCCCCAACCCGGCACAGATCAGCGGCAGCGGCTGGCAGGTCGATGCCGACGATGTGCGCGCGATTGGCTGGGCGATCGCGCTGGCAAGGCACGACGCCCATCAGCGGCGCGTACCCGAGCAGCAGGAAAATACCCGAGCACTGAACCTGCGCGTGCTGGTGGCCGAGGATAATGTGATCAACGCAGCGGTCATCCAGGAACAACTGGAGGCACTAGGCTGCTCGGTGGTTGTCACTACCAACGGCGAACAGGCGCTGGAGCGATGGGCGCCGGGGCGCTTCGATATGCTGCTGACCGACGTCAACATGCCGATCATGAACGGCTATGAGCTGACCACAGCCTTGCGCGAACAGGATGCAACGCTGCCGATCATCGGTGTTACCGCCAACGCCTTGCGCGAAGAAGGCGAACGCTGCGCCGCTGTGGGTATGAACGCATGGTTGGTCAAACCGCTGAACCTGGCGACGCTGCGCGCGCAACTGCAAAGCCACTGCCAGATTCCGATCGCGCAGGTCGCTGACATCCCGCCAGCGCTATCGCCGAAGATGCGCGAGCTGTTTGTCTCGACACTGCACAAGGATATTCAGACCACCCTCAGCGCGCTGGATGCCGCCGACGCCAACAGCGTCGCGCAGCAACTGCACAGCATGGCCGGTGCGTTGGGTGCGGTGCAGGTCGAGGCGCTGGCCCAAGCTTTCGTTGCACTGGAATGCCGCCTGACCGGCATGTCGGTGACTCCCGCGCTGGCCGTAGAGGTTCGTCAACAACTGGCGCGCCTGACTGACCTGCTCGACGCCCTTGAATAATTTCACTCTGGATAAAGCACTCATGGAAACCTTCAACGTTGTCATCGCCGATGATCATCCCATCGTCCTGCTGGGGGTGCGGGAACTGGTCGAGCGCGACCGGCGCTTCAGCGTAGTCGGCGAGGCCGTGTGTTCCGATGGTTTGATCAAGCTGCTGAGGTCACAACCGGTGGATCTGCTGATCACCGACTTCAACATGCCCGGTGACTCGCCCTACGGTGATGGCCTGAAACTGGTGGAGTACGTGACCCGACACTTTCCCGCAGTGCGGGTGCTGGTGCTGACCATGATTTCCAACCCGTTGATCCTGACCCGCCTGCAAGAACTCGGCGTACTTGCAGTCATTCAGAAAAGCCAGTTGCACGTTGAAATAGAAGTGGCGCTCAAAGCCATCGCCAAGGGCAAGCGCATAAGCGGCCATCGAACGACGCCGACTTCGGTGCTGGACGATGGCGCCGATCTCGATGAACGTTTCTCCCGTCTATCGCCCAAGGAACATGAAATCCTGCGCTTGTTTGTTCAGGGGCAAGGCGTCAATGAAATCGCCCGAGGTCTGAATCGAAGTGCAAAGACAATCAGCACGCAGAAGATTTCGGCCATGCGCAAACTGGATGTCAGCAGTGATCAGGAGCTGCTGACTTACTGCATCGAACGCAACTTGTTCAATTGACAGACTGTTGCCCCTCGCAACTTGCTGGTTTCTAGGGATTGTCTGATGTTGCAGCGCCCAACCGGGTTTTATCGTGTTGTCTTTACCCCACCAATGGAAAAGCAACATGAAAAAGCTGTCTCGCACGCTTCTCGCCCTGTCGATCTTCGCTGCCGCTAATGTCCTGGCGGCCGATCCGGTTGTGCCTACCAAGGCTGGCAGCGGCACCATCAACTTCACCGGCACCATCAACAACGATGCCTGCTCGGTCGAAGGCGCCGGCAAGGACAAGACCATTTCGGTGAACATGGGCGAAGTGTCGATCAAGGACATGGGCACCGCCACCGCGCCAAAAGGCAACGGCACGCTGAGCGTCGAGAACTTCGACATGAAGATCAACTGCAACGCTGGCACCAAAGTGGCAATGATCTTCGAACCAACCAAGGGCGCAGGCTCGGGTATCGAAACCGGCACCAAGGTCTTGAAACTGATCGACGGCCTGGGCTCGGCAAAAGGTATCGGTATCGCCTTGCTTGATGCCAACGGTGCAGTAATCGACCTGACTTCGCCGACTACCGCGCGCATCGAAAACACCCTGCAGGACAGCAACACCACGCTGAAATTCTCGGCCGCCTACGTGACCACCGTCGATCCGAAACTGGCCGTTGCCGGCCGTGGCGACGCGACCCTGCCGTTCACCCTGCAATACGAATAAATCGCGCGATTCATCGAGCACTGTGCGGGGCCGAACGGTCCCGCACTTTCTTTCACTCTGCGCGGTAATTCTTCATGTTTTTACGTCCTTCCCTGTCCCTTTGCGTCGGCCTTCTGGGCCTGCTCGCCGTCAATCAGGCCATGGCTGGCATTTCCCTGAGCAGCACTCGACTGATATTCGACGGCAAGCACAAAGAAGCCGGCATCACCGTGCGCAACAGCGGTGCAGACGTGTTGATTCAGTCCTGGGTCGATACCGACAGCGACGAAGCCTCTGTGCCCTTTGCCGTCACTCCACCGCTGGTGCGCGTCAGCGACGGAGAACAACAGATTCTGCGGGTCATCTACGAAGGCACCGGTATGCCCAAAGACCGCGAGTCGGTGGTGTGGTTGAACGTGCAGGAGATCCCGCAGTCGGCGAAAACCGCGAACACCCTGCAACTGGCGGTGCGCCAACGGATCAAGGTGTTCTTCCGCCCTGGCGGCCTGAACAACAACGCTTATCAGGCCCCGACCGAGCTGACCTGGCGACTGACCGAGCGCGCCGGCAAGAGCGTACTGGTGGTGAGTAATCCCGGGGTTTATCACGTCTCGATTGCCGACATCACTGTGCAATCCGGCGCCACACGCGAGCATCCGTTCGACTCGATGATGATCGCCCCTGGCGAAGAAAAAGAGTTTGTTCTCAAACAACTTCACACGGCAGGTTCCCCGCGCCTGTTGTTCAGCAGCATCAACGACTACGGCGCCAGAGACCGTTATGTCGCGCAACTTTCCGGCAGCGCCGCAGTAAGCGCCAGCCTGGATAAAGAATCGCCATGACTCGCGTGCTGCTTTAACAGCCGCACTTTCACTGTATTTCTCTTCGCTCCGTTAGTTCGTATCGGAGGTGATATAGGGTTCCTGCATGTTTTTATTCAAGCGCGATGGCCTGGCACCGTTTTCGGTTGCTCTGGTCTTCAGCACAACCTGTCTGGCTGACGCCGAAGAGCAATTCAATACCTCGTTTCTGCAAGGCGCGACGTCTGCCATCGACCTGCAATCGCTGCTCGCCGGCAGCCGCGTGCTCCCCGGCACTTACCGGGTCGATCTGTATGGCAACGATATGCTGGTGGGCCGCCGCGATATCGCCTTTCGGCGTCTCCCCGACAGTCACAAGGTCCAAGCCTGTCTGACTCTGGACATGCTCAAGCAACTGGGCGTGGATATTGGCAAGCTGCAAGCCAGCGGCAAACTCGACGTCGCCGATGCGGATGCCTGCCTCGACCTGCCCGCGCTGATCGATCATGCCACCGTGCGCTATGACGTGCCGCGCCTGCGTTTGCTGGTCAGCGTGCCGCAAAGTGCCATGGAGCGTGGCCGCCGTGGTTATGTCGATCCGGCGCTTTGGGACGAAGGCGTACCCGCAGCGTTCATCAATTATCAGGTGAGCAGCAACCGCAACAGCACCGATGCCCAGACCACGATTGCCAATAACGTCGGCCTGCGCAACGGCATAAACCTTGGCGGCTGGCGCCTGCGTAACGAGTCGAACTTCAACAGCAGCACCGGCCAGCCAAGTACGTTCAAGAGCAACCGCAGCTACCTGCAACATGACGTCACCGCGCTGAAGGGCCAGTTCAGTGCCGGGGATATTTTCTCCGACGCCGACCTGTTCGACAGCGTGCGTTATCGCGGCCTGAAACTGGCCTCCGACGACGGCATGCGCGCCGACAGTGAGCGCGGCTATGCGCCGGTGATTCGCGGCATTGCGCAATCCAGCGCCACGGTAGAGATTCGCCAGAACAATTACATTCTGTACACCGCCAACGTACCGCCCGGGCCGTTCGAGATCAGCGACATTTACCCCAGCGGCTCCAACGGCGATCTGGAAATCACCGTAATCGAAGCCGATGGCCGGCGCCGGGTCACGGTGCAGGCTTTTTCAAGCCTGCCGATCATGGTGCGCGAAGGCCAGTTGAAGTACAGCGTTTCGGCGGGCCGCTACAACAGCAACAGCGATGACCAGCAAACGCCGGAATTTATCAGCAGCACCGTGGCTTATGGCGTCAGCAGTAACCTGTCGGCGATTGTCGGCACTCAGGCCACCGAGGATTTTCAGGCACTGTCGATCGGCGCCGGTCGCAACACTGCCATCGGGGCGATCTCGCTCGATCTGACCCACTCCAGCAGTCGCACCTTCGGCCAGACGCTCAAGGGCAACAGCCTGCGCGCGTTGTACGCCAAGACCTTTACCGGTACTGACACCAACTTCACCCTCGCCGCTTATCGCTATTCGACCGAGGGCTATCGCACCTTGAGCGAACACGTCGAAGAGCTAAGCCGTGAGGGTGAGCAGCGTAGCGGCAACTCGAAAACCCGCACCGACCTCACTGTCAACCAGAGCCTGGGGCGCAATCAGCAGTTCGGCAGCATCTACCTCAACGCCAGTGATCAGCGCTATTGGGGCCGCGGCGGTTCGCAGAGCCTGTCGGCCGGTTACAGCAATTATTGGGCTGACGTCAGCTACAACCTCAGCGCGACTTACACCAAGGATGTCGGCAACTACGGCCCGGCGAACAACGACACTTTGTTCAATCTCTCAGTGTCGTTTCCGCTGGGCTCAAAGCCCCGCGCGCCGCGAGCGTTCGTTTCGGCCAGCACGCAGAAAGATGACAGCAGCACCCAGGTCGGCATCAACGGTTACCTGTCCGAAGACAGCGACACCTATTACTCAGTGCAGGGAGGCAACAGTCGCACCGGCGGCAGTACGGGGTCGGCCAACCTCAGCACGCGAACCCCAGTGATGGACATCAGCGCCGGCTACAGTCAGGGCCGTGGCTACAACTCGCAGAGTCTCAACGTGGCCGGATCGATTGTCGGCCACGCGGGCGGGATCAACCTGGGGCAGACCGTCGGTGAGACTTTTGCGCTGGCGCAGGTCGACGGTGTCAAAGACGTGAAGATTGCCAGTTTCTCGGGCGCGAAAACCGCCGGTAATGGATTCGCTGTGGTGTCCAATGCGCAGCCGTATCGGGTCAACTGGATCAGCCTCGACACCCGCGACCTGGGCGGCGACTTTGAAATTGAAAACGCCACCCAGCAAGTGGTACCGCGCCGTGGTGCCGTGGTGCTAGCGCGCTACGCGAGCAAAACCGGACGCCGGGTGCAGTTTTCTCTGTTCGACGCGCACCACCAGCCGATTCCCTTCGGCGCGTCGCTTGAAGATGGCGCGGGTAAGCAACTGGCAATCTCCGACCCGAGCGGCAAGGCACTGGCGCTGGTGGAAAACGACACCGGGACGCTCACGATCAATTGGCAAGGCCAGCGTTGTGAAGCACCGTACGCGTTACCTGAACGTGACAAGGCGTTGAATTACGAGCGCGCATCCTTGGTATGTCGCCCGGATCAAAACTAGCAGCGAGATTGCTCGCGAAGAGCTGTCAGCCGCACCCTCTCTGTTGGCTGGAAAGCCGCCTTCGCGAGCAGGCTCGCTCCCACATTTGATCTGCGGCAGGCACACATTCATGTCAGCCGGAGATCCCTGTGGGAGCGAGCCTGCTCGCGAAGGCCGCGCCTCGGTTCAAATAACCAGTTACGGTCTAGAAATCGCGCTTGTAGAAGATATCCAGCGAACTCGCGACGCCACTGGCCGCCTCGACATAGACCTTCTTGCTCAGCTTGTAGCGCAGCGCGATGGTGCTGGCCGGTTCAAACACGCCAACGCCATAACGCAAACTGAGCTTCTCGGTAATATTGCCGCTGGCCACAACACTGGTGGCATCGCCGCTGCCTGCCGTGTCGAGCTGGAAGTCCTGAATCCCCAGATCCTTGGCCAGACTGCTGGTGACCCCGGAACTGCCCATCAAGCCCAGACCCAACGCTGCTTGCGCGAGCATGTTGTTGTCTTCGCCATTGGTGCTCAGCGGTCGACCGAGGACCAGATAGGACAACGCCTGTTCCTGACTCATCGCCGGTTCCGAGAAGATCTGCGTGGTCGGCTGCTCGGCGCTGCCGCTCAGGCGAATACCGGCGATCACGTCGTCGGTCTGGCGAATCGCTTCGATGTCCAGATACGGCTGATCGAGGGGGCCGGCGAACAACAGACGCGCACGGCGCACTTGCAGGCGCTGGCCGTAGGCACTGTAGCGGCCGTCGTTGAGCCACAGTTCGCCACGGGTGTCCATGTTGTCGCCGATGTGCACATGGCCTTTCACGTTGGCGGTCAGGCCGAAACCGGCGAAAGCCAGTTTGTCTTCGCCGACCACCATGTCGATGTCCATTTTCATCGCCATCGGCGGTTTGCCCTCTTCGGTCTGCGCGCCGACGATGATAGTGTCATCGGAGACTTTCACCGTTGATGGCGGCAATTCGCGCACGGTGATTTCGCCTTTGGGCACCTGCACTTTGCCAGCGATTTTCAGCTCGTCGCCGGCCATGGAAATCTTCAGGTCCGGCGCCACTTCGAGCTTGGCATAGGGCTCGACGGTGACCGGCAATTGCGTGCCCTTCAACGCCAGATCGACCACCAGCGCCTGCCCCCAGGCGACGTTGCCGTTGAGGCTGCCCTGCCCGTTCTTGCCACTTTTCCAGCCGCCGTCGAGGCGTACCGATTCGCCGGCAATCAGCGCGGTGAGTTGCAGGTTCTGCAGTTCCATCGGCAACTCGGCGCCGGACACTTCACCGTCGCTGAGTTGCACGGTGCCGTTGACCAGCGGCGCGAGCAATCCACCGGAAATCGTGCCGCTGCCATTCAGGCGCCCGGTGAGTTTTTCAACCATCGGCACAAACGGCCGCGCCACCGACAGATCCAGCCCGCTGAGGCGGAACGAGCCGCTCAACGGCTTGTTTTTCGGCAGTGGATTGAGCTGCGCCTGCACCATCAGTTCGCCGAGTTTGCCGCCGACGAAATTCAGTTCGGTGTCGACGCGCTTGGGCGTGAGTTTGCTGGTGAGTTTCAGCGTCTGGTAGGGGAAATCCAGCCACTGATCCTTTTCCTTCATGCGCAAGGTGCCGCCGCTGGCGTCCACACTGACCACACCATTGGGGCCGCTGGCCGGCAGATCCAGTTGCAGATCGGCGTTGAGCTTGCCCTTCCAGGCAAAGTCTTTCGGCAGCCATTGCGCCAGACTTTCGATCGGAAATTGCTTGAGGTGGTAGCGCAGTTTCGGCTCCGGCATCAGCCGTTGATCTTCACCGCACAGGCTGGCATTGCCGGACATCCAGCAATGCGCGCCAAAGTTGATTTTGCCGTCAGCCAGACGTTCGAGCTTGGCCGGGCTTTGCAGTTTCCAGTCCTGACCACCGGCCTGAATATCGCCGCTGGCCAAGCGTCCGCGCCAGTTGCCTTTGTCGAGATTGCCGTCCAGACCGAGGGCCAGTTTCAGCTTCGGCCCAATCAGGTCGAGGTTGAGTTTCTGGCTCTTGATGTCGCCCTGAGCGCTGGCGGTCAACACGCCCAGGTTGGTGTCACCGGCCTGAATGCCAGCGCCTTTCAGATCGATCTTCGCCCGTTGCGCGCTGTCGAGTGTGGCGTCGAGGTTGAGGCTTTGCAGGCGATTGTCCTGAAACGCCAATTGCGAACCTTGCAGGCCGAGTTTGCCCTGAGGCGCTTGCAGCGTACCGGCCACATTGACCTGACCGGTGACCTGCCCGCGCAGTTGCGGCCAGAGCTGGGCCAGACGCGACAGCTTGATGTCGATCTGCCCGGTGAGTTTCTGTTGCAGGCTGCCCTTGCCGCTGATGCTGTTGTCGCCGAGGCGGATTTGCAGGGCGTTGAGATTCCACTGCTCGCCAGCGCCGTCAGCCTTGGCCTGGAGGATTGCCGGTTGCCCGCGCAGTTTGCCTTTCAAGTCGAGGTCGGCGGTGAGGCTCAGGCGCTCGTTCTTCATTTCGCCTTGGCTTTTCAGCGGTCCAGCTAACGTGCCCGGCAACTCGGCGACCCAGTACGCCGGGTTCAGTGCCGACAGCTCCATCGCCGTGTCCCAGGCGATGCCATCGGCGAACTGCACATTGACGTGACCTTCCGCCTTGCCCTGCCCGGCTTCCATTTTCAATTGCGGCAAAGCGATCTGTTTAAGGCTGCCGCTGAACGGACTGCTCAGGGTAAACGCACCCGCCGGGCCATCCATTGCGGCGGCGAAGTTGCCGAGGTATTGGCCGTCGGTGTAGGAGACTTCGCCAGTAAACGTACGCAAGGCGACTTGTGGCTCGTCGATTTCGTTATAGAGCCGATGCCACGGGAAATCCTGCCAGTTGATATTGGCTTGCGCGGTGAGGCCTTTGCTCCAATCGACACTGCCAGTGAGTTTCAGGCTTTGCTTGTCGTTGGCTGTTAGATCAAGGCCGGCGATCTGCGCGCCGCTGGCGTCGACTTTACCTTTGAGCAACAGCGCTACCGGGCCTTTGTCGGCGGGCAGCGTGGCGTTGCCGTTGAGCTGGTAGCCGTTTTTCAGGTCGCCTTCGCCGGTCAACACCAGTTGATTGAGTTGCAGGGTGTCCGGTAAATCAGCGCTCGGTTTGAACGCCTCGGAGGTGATGCGCACTTTCGCCGGCAGGTTTTCCGCCAGCGGTTGCAGTTCGCCGCTCAACTGGCCGTCAAGGTAACCCCGGCTGTCGGCGTGCAGGTTGAGGGTTTTCAACAGGTCGCCGTCGATCTTCAACGCCAGTGTCCACGGCCCCGTTCCCGGCGATGGCAACGTCAGGTCACCGGCAATGTTCAGCGGCCAGTTGCCGGTCGGCGTGAGTGTGCCAGACAGGTTCAGGCTGAGGTCGTCGCGCTGCAATTTCACGCTGTCGATCTGCATGCCCTGAGCGGTCCAGTGCGCCGCCAGTTGCAAGCCCTTGAGTTGTTCGCTGCCGTTGAACAGCAGACTGCCAACCTGCACGTCGCCCAGTTCGATGGCCACCGGCAATTGCAGATCCGGCAGTTTGATCGGGCCGCTCTCGGTGGTTTCTTCGCTCGGCGGGAATTGCAAAATGACCTGATCAGCCTTGAGCTGTTCGATGCACAAGGTCATGCGTGTCAGGCACAGCGGTGACCAGGCGAAGATTGCCTTGTTCAGCTCGACGCGACTGCTGTCCTGCTGCCACAGCAGATGATCGGCACTCCATTGCCCGCCGAGACGGCCCTGAAAATTTTCCACCGTCAGCCCCGGCACAAGGCCCAGTACCCAACGGCTGCCAGCCGCCGTGCCGAGTACGGCGGTGACGCTCAATACAATCAACAACACCAGCGCCAGCAGCGTCAGCGCCGTAATTTTCAAACCACGCTTCACAGCTCAGGCCCCATGGAAAAGTGCAGCCGGATGCCGCCATCGTCGTCGAGTGCGTGGGCCAGGTCGAGGCGGATCGGCCCCACCGGCGAGACCCAGCGCACACCAATGCCGACCCCGGTCTTGAGGTTCGGCAGTTCGAGTTTATTGAAGGAGTTGCCCTGGTCGACGAAGGTCGCCACGCGCCATTTTTCGGCGATCGAGTATTGATACTCGACGCTGCCAGCGACCATGTAACGGCCGCCGATTCGGTCGCCATCGGAGTTTTTCGGCGACAGACTCTGATAGTCGTAACCGCGCACGCTCTGATCGCCACCGGCAAAGAAGCGCAGCGACGGCGGCACCGAGTTGTAGCCGTTGGTGGCGCTACCGCCGACCTGCACGCGACCGAGGAAGCGGTGTTTGTCGAACACCGTGGTCAGGCCTTTGACCAGCGCGGTGCCATATAAAAGGTTGTTGTCGGAGCCGAGGCCTTCCTTCGCCACTTTGCTTTCGAAGCTCAGGCGATAGCCGTTGTGCGGGTCGATGCGGTTGTCGCTTTTCAGGTACGAGTAACTGATGCCGGGCATCAGCAAGGTACTCAGGCCGGAGTCATCGCCGAGTTCATATTCTTCACGCTGCCATTTCAGCGAGATCACCCGCTGCCAGCCGCTCGGTAATTTGCTGTGCCATTCCGGGCCGAAGGTCAGCAGCTTGCTGAGCGTGTCGGAACCGTCGATGTCTTCGAACTGATAACCGCCGGCCCAACGCAGTTTGTCGGTCAGTGGTGGGTCGAGCGGGATGTCGTAGAACAGCCCGACGTTTTGTCGGGGCGCCGAGAGTTCGGCTTCCCAGCCATAGCTGTCGCCTTGCGGGTTGACCCAGTGGCGGGTCCAGTTGGCTTTGATGCGCGGGCCGACGTCGGTCGAATAACCGAGGCCCAGACCCATGGTGCGCGGCTTGCGCGTGTCGAGTTTGACGTCCACCGGGATCACGTCGTTCTTCGCGGTGGTCGGTGCGGCATCGACGCGTATGCCTTCGAAATAACCGCTCGATTGCAGATCGCGATTGAGCTCGGCGATCAGCTCGGAGTCATACGGTTCGCCTTCCTTGAACGGCACCATGCGTTGCAGCAGGTCTTCGTCGAACGGCGTGTCGCCTTCGAATTTGACTCTGCCCAGCGCATAACGCGGGCCGCTTTCGTAGATCAGTTCGACGTCGGCGACACCGGCGCGCGGGTCGACCAGGAGTTTCTGACTGGTGAAATGGCCACTGAAGAAACCGAAGCGCGAGGCCTGATTCTGAATAAGTCTTTTGGCGTCTTCGTAACGCCCATGATTGAGCACCGCGCCGGACTTGAGCACGTCACTTTTCGGTACACGAAAGGATTTGAGGGAGGCAGCCGGGCCGTCGACACGAATGGTGACGTTGCGCAGGCGAATCGGCTCGCCGGGATCGATGTTCAGCACCAGACGCGGTTTTTTGCCGCCCTTGACGTCACTTTCGATCTGCGGCTGGTAGTAGCCCAACGCCTGAGCCGCTTTGCGCGCCTGCTCTTCGGCACCGCGACTGAAGCGCTGCAGGGCTTCTTCGTCACGATCGCCGAGGCTGCCGATATAGCCTTCTATATTGGCCTTGAGTTCATCGTTGGACGGTTTGATCCGCACATCCAATTCACTTTGCGCCAGCGCCGCGCAGCTGGTTAACAGCAGGAGCACGCCACTGGTAAATCTTCCTGGAAACTTCATAGGCGCGGATGCTATCACGGGCTTGGGAGCGTGATAGAACAGGAAATTTCCCAAGAAGTTCGATTGTCATGCTGTTGCAGTTTGTAACACCTGCGGATTGGCGTGGAAAAACACATGTTCGCGCACCGGCCCGACGGCAACCTCGCCGATCTCCTCGTAACCCTGCCGTTTATAGAATTCCAGATAGCGTGGGTTGCCGGTGTCGAGCACCACGCCTTGCGAGGTTTCGTCGACGGCGCACCAGTTGTGTACGGCTGTGAGCAATTGCTCGCCGAAATGCTTGCCCTGAAACTGAGGATGAATGCCCAGCAGCGGCAGCATGTGTACCGAATCACTGGGCACACACGCGGCGACGGCGTCGTGGTAATCGAGATAGCGGCGGGTGCAGCGGAAACCGGTGCTGAGCACCATGCGCAAACGCCACGCCCAACTTTCGGTGATGCCCAAACGGCGTTGTGGCGGCGCGATCAGGGCGATGCCGATCAGGCGATCGTTGACCAGCAGGCCGATGGCCGGCAGATCCTGCAGAAAGTGTTGCTTGACCAGTTCGCGCACCGTCGCCCGCACACGTTGCTCGTAACCGGGGCGTTCGGCTTCAAACAGGTAGCCGAAGGTCGGCTCGTGGCGATATGCCTGATAAAGCAGCGAGCGGGCTTCGCGGGAATAGCCGCGGTCGAGCATATGAATGTCGGCGATGGCGGTCTGGGTTTCAGGCATGACGGTAATTCTCCCCGGGGCGCGTTCAAATGGCGGCGCTCTTGGTGGTACGAACCTTTTGCGGGTGGCGTGGTTCCCCACAGGTATAGACCAAGTCGGGATCTTCATCGATTTTGCTGGCCTCTTCGCGAGCAGGCTCGCTCCCACATTTTGGAATGCGTTCCCCCTGTAGGAGTGAGCCTGCTCGCGATGGCGCCATTGCTGACAACACAAATCCCACAGACAAAATTGATTTCTCCCACCCCACACTGGCCCCCATCCCACATGTCAGCTAGCATCGCCCTTTTGCCAGGACTGCCGACCATGAAGATCGTTTCCTTCAACATCAACGGACTGCGCGCCCGTCCGCATCAGCTGGCAGCGCTGATCGAAAAACACCAGCCGGACGTCATCGGCCTGCAGGAAACCAAAGTCCACGACGACCAGTTCCCGCTCGAAGAAGTCCGCGCCCTCGGTTACCACGTGTATTTCCACGGCCAGAAAGGTCACTACGGCGTAGCGATGCTTTCGCGTCAGGAACCGATTGCGATCCACAAAGGTTTCGCCACCGATGAAGAAGACGCCCAGCGCCGCTTTATCTGGGGCACGTTCGCCGACGCCAATGGCGTGCCGGTGACGATCATGAACGGCTACTTCCCACAGGGCGAAAGCCGCGACCACCCAACCAAATTCCCCGCCAAGCAGCGTTTCTACAGCGATCTGCAAGCGCTGCTGGAAAGCCAGTTCCACAATGAACAGCCCGTAGTGGTGATGGGCGATGTGAATATTTCCCCGGAAGACTGCGACATCGGCATCGGCCCGGACAACATGAAGCGCTGGTTGAAAACCGGTAAATGCAGCTTCCTGCCGGAAGAGCGCGAGTGGATGGCACGCCTGAAGAACTGGGGCCTGACCGACAGCTATCGCCACTTGAACCCGGACGTGACCGACATGTTCAGCTGGTTCGACTACCGCAGCCGTGGTTTTGAAGATGAACCGAAGCGCGGGCTGCGCATCGATGTGATTCTGGCGTCGCATGGTTTGTTGCCGCGGGTGAAGGCTGCGGGTGTCGACTATGAATTGCGCGGGATGGAAAAACCGTCCGATCATGCGCCGATCTGGCTTGAACTGGCCTGATCTTCGAATCGCCTGAAATCCCCCCTGTGGGAGCGAGCCTGCTCGCGAAAGCGGTGTATCAGAAACATTCTTGTAACTGACACACCGCTTTCGCGAGAAGGCTCGCTCCCACATTTAGATCGCTGTCATCTCCAAGTAACTTTTCTGACTTAATCTCCCCGGCAATCCCCTTGGCTTGATTCGGTGCCGGCATGACCCTGCGTGTTCTGTGCGTTTTTCTCTTGAGTGCGTGGCTGTCGGTTTCTGCCACCGCCCTGCCCCTCCCTGAAAACGGCCCGGCGCTGCGCATTCAAGGCTCCAACACCATCGGCGCCGAACTCGGCCCGGCACTGGTCGAAGGCCTGTTGCAAGAACAGGGTCTGCTGAAAATCCACCGCGAAACCCCGGACACCGCCAACGAACTGCGCATCGTCGGCCAGACCGCTCAAGGCAAACGCGTGGTCGTCGAAGTCGCCGCCCACGGTTCCAGCACCGGTTTCACTGCGTTGAAAAACGCCAGCGCCGATCTGGCCGCGTCTTCCCGCGAGATCAAGGACAGCGAGCTGCAGACCTTGCAATCACTGGGCGATCTGAAAAGTCCTGCCGCCGAACAAGTCATCGCTATCGATGGCCTGGCGATCATCCTTCATCCCGATAATCCCCTCCAGCAACTGGACACCGAGCAACTGGCGCGGATCTTCAGTGGCGAAGTGAAAACCTGGGAAGACCTCGGCGGGCGTGGCGGTGCGATTCATTTATATGCACGCGATGATCAGTCCGGCACGTTCGACACGTTTAAGGAGTTGGTCCTCAGTCGTCGTGGGAAAAGTCTGAGCAGCAACGCGAAAAGGTTTGAGTCCAGCGAGCAATTGTCCGACGCAGTCAGTACGGATCCTCAGGGCATCGGCTTCATCGGTTTGCCTTACGTGCGTCAGGCCAAAGCGGTGGCCATTGCCGATGGTGCGTCGCAATCGATGTTGCCGCTGAACAGCCTGATTGCCACAGAAGACTATCCGCTGTCGCGGCGTTTGTTCTTCTATCTGCCACCCGACAGCAAGAATCCATGGGCGCAGGCCTTGGTGACGTTTGCGCAAAGTCGTCAGGGCCAGGCAATTGTCGCCGCCAATGGGTTCATCAGTCAGACCGTGCACGCCATGAGCGTCGCGCCGAATGCGCTGATGCCCGAGGGTTATCAATCCCTCAGCCGCCACGCCCAGCGTCTGACGGTGAACTTCCGTTTTGAAGAAGGCAGCGCGAACCTCGACAACAAGGCGCGTCAGGATCTGGCGCGAGTGTTCGACTATATAAAGCGCCACGACAAGACCGAGCGCGCGGTGACATTGGTTGGGTTTGGTGATGCCAAGGATGACCCGGCGCGGGCGGATCTGCTGTCGAAGCTGCGGGCGATGGCGGTGCGGCGTGAGTTGGTGAAGAACGGCGTGGTGTTGCGCGAGGTTCGCGGCTTTGGTGCGTTGATGCCGGTGGCGGCGAACAATGCGGATGAGGGCAGGATCAAGAATCGGCGGGTTGAGGTTTGGGTGTATTAGCCCTACCCGATCGTTCCCACGCTCTGCGTGGTAACGCCGCCATGGACGCTCCGCGTCCACTGTGACGCAGAGCGTCACGGGATGCATTCCCACGCAGAGCGTGGGAACGATCAGGTGGATCAGCGTTCGCTACGCAGCATCTCCTTCGGCACATACTTGCCGATCTCGAACTTGCCGATCGCCGCGCGGTGCACTTCGTCCGGGCCGTCGGCCAGGCGCAAAGTACGTTGCATGGCGTACATGTAGGCCAGCGGGAAATCGTTCGACACACCGGCCCCACCATGCATCTGGATCGCCCGGTCGATCACCCGCAATGCGACGTTCGGTGCGACGACTTTGATCTGCGCAATTTCGCTCTTCGCCACTTTATTGCCGACGGTGTCCATCATGTACGCGGCTTTCAACGTCAGCAGGCGCGCCATGTCGATCTCCATCCGCGAGTCGGCAATCTTGTCGATGTTACCGCCCAGACGCGCCAGCGGTTTACCGAAGGCAGTGCGGCTCACCGCGCGTTTGCACATCAATTCCAATGCACGCTCGGCCATGCCGATCGAGCGCATGCAGTGGTGAATCCGGCCTGGGCCAAGACGACCCTGAGCGATTTCGAAACCGCGGCCTTCACCGAGCAGAACGTTTTCGTACGGCACGCGCACATTGTCGAAGAGCACCTCGGCGTGGCCGTGTGGCGCGTCGTCGTAACCGAATACCGGCAACGGACGGACGATCTTCACGCCGGGAGTGTCGACCGGCACGAGGATCATCGAGTGCTGGGCATGGCGTGGTGCATCGGGGTTGCTCAGGCCCATGAAGATCAGGATCTTGCAGCGCGGATCGCAGGCGCCGGAGGTCCACCATTTTTTGCCGTTGATCACCCACTCGTCGCCATCACGCACGGCGCGGGCCGCCATGTTGGTAGCGTCGGAGGAAGCCACATCCGGTTCGGTCATGGCGAACGCCGAGCGGATCTCGCCTCGTAGCAACGGTTCGAGCCAGCGTTGTTTCTGTTCTTCGTTGGCGTAGCGCACCAGCACTTCCATGTTGCCGGTGTCTGGCGCCGAGCAGTTGAACGGCTCCGGCCCGAGCAGCGAGCGGCCCATGATTTCCGCCAGTGGCGCGTATTCGAGGTTGGTCAGACCGGCACCGAGCTCCGATTCCGGCAAAAACAGATTCCACAGGCCTTCGGCCTTGGCCTTGGCTTTGAGCTCTTCCATGATCGCCGTCGGCTGCCAGCGATCGCCTTCGGAGACCTGGCGCTCGAACACGGCCTCGGCCGGGTAAACGTAAGTGTCCATGAACGCGGTCACGCGCTCACGCAGTTCTTGCACCTTGGGCGAATAAGCGAAATCCATGATCAATTACCTTCTTGGGCAGAGGTTGTTTAAGTCATGCAATCGATGCTAGAACAGCGCTGATAATTTACCTAGCCTATTCTCGGCGTGTATAAACATTCATCACCGATATATGATCCAGTGATCGCCAGCCCTTAAAAACAAGAGAAGCCGCGTTATGAATCTGAGCAAGGTCGACCTCAACCTTTTCATCGTCTTCGACGCGATCTACACCGAAGCCAACCTGACCCGCGCCGGGCAGATTGTCGGCATCACTCAGCCGGCGGTATCCAACGCATTGGCACGGTTGCGCGAGACCTTTAACGATCCGCTGTTCGTGCGCACCGCGCAGGGCATGGTGCCGACGCCGATGGCGCAGAACATCATCGGCCCGGTGCGCAACGCCCTGTCGCTGCTGCGCGTGTCGGTTCAGGAAAGCCGCATTTTCAACCCGGCACAAGCAGTCAAGACTTACCGCATCAGCATGACCGACCTCACCGAGGCGGTGATTCTGCCGCCGCTGTTCCAGCGCCTGCGCCGCCTGGCGCCGACGGTGATCATCGAAAGTTTTCTGTCCAAACGCCGGGAAACCACCAAGGAACTGGCCGCCGGGCGTCTGGATTTTGCCGTCGATGCGCCGCTTAACACCGACCCGCAGGTGCGCCACGTCAAGCTGATGGAAGACCGTTACGTCTGCGCGATGCGCAAGGGTCATCCGATGGCGGGCAAAGAAAAGCTATCGCTGGATGACTATCTGTCGCTGACGCATATCCACATTTCCAGCCGCCGCAGTGGTTTGGGTTATGTTGATCTGGCGCTGGGCAAAATGGGCATTCAGCGCAAGATCGCCCTGCGTTCGCAGCATTATTTGATGGCCTCGCAAGTGATGCAGCAGACCGACATGGTCATGACCGTGCCGGAGCGCTTTGCCCGTCGGCATGAACTGCAGGCGTTTAATCTGCCGGTCAATGATGTGCCGCCGGTGGAGACGCATCTGTATTGGCATGAGAGTACTGACCAGGACCCGGCGAATCGCTGGATGCGTGAGCAGATGATCGAGTTGTGCCAGCAGGTGACGGCGCAGGAGAAGAAGCTCGATAAGGTGTAAGACTTCTTACCGCGTCTTCGTTCTTCGCGAGCAGGCTCGCTCCCACATTCGACCGCGTTTCTCCAGCTGAAATGCGATTCAATGTGGGAGCGAGCCTGCTCGCGAAGGGGCCATCAAATACAACAAAAATCATCCCGCTTGACGTAAACGTCAACCTGCCATTAGCTTAGCGCCAAGACCTTTTTCCGAGCGCTTCCATGAGCAGCCAGACTTACAGCATCTCCGACCTCGCCCGCGAGCTGGACATCACCACCCGGGCGATCCGCTTTTATGAAGAGCAAGGCCTGCTCAGTCCTGAGCGCCGAGGCCAGGAACGCATCTATTCGCCGCGCGACAAAGTCAGCCTGAAGCTGATCCTGCGCGGCAAGCGCATCGGTTTTTCGCTGGCCGAATGCCGCGAACTGATCGAGCTTTACGACCCCTCCAGCGGTAACACCAAACAGCTCAACAGCATGCTGGCGAAAATCACTGAGCGCCGCGAGCAGCTGGAGCAGCAGTTGCTGGACATTGAGCAGATGAAGCTCGAGCTGGATACCGCCGAGGAGCGCTGCGTACAGGCGCTGGAGCAGACGCTCAAGAGCCAGCAGGCCATTTAGCCAACAACACAAATCCCCTTGTAGGAGTGAGCCTGCTCGCGATAGCGGTGTGTCAGTCGAAATAAATGCTGACTGACACTGCGCTATCGCGAGCAGGCTCACTCCTACAGGGGTTCTCCACGAATTCAAAAGAGCAGGTCAACCGCCATGTCCCTCCCCTCCCAAGTACGCCTGATCGAAGTCGGCCCGCGCGATGGCCTGCAGAACGAAGCCCAACCGATCAGCGTCGCCGACAAGGTGCAACTGGTCGATGCTCTCAGCGCCGCCGGCCTCGGCTATATAGAAGTCGGCAGTTTCGTTTCGCCCAAATGGGTACCGCAGATGGCCGGTTCTGCCGAGGTGTTCGCGCAGATCCAGCGCAAACCCGGCGTGACCTACGGTGCACTGGCGCCGAACCTGCGCGGCTTCGAAGACGCCATAGCTGCCGGGGTCAAGGAAGTCGCGGTGTTCGCCGCGGCCTCCGAAGCCTTCTCGCAACGCAACATCAACTGCTCGATCAGCGAAAGCCTGGCGCGGTTTGCGCCGATCATGGAAGCCGCGCAGCAGCACGGCGTTACCGTGCGCGGTTACGTGTCCTGCGTGCTCGGTTGCCCATATGAAGGCACGGTCGCGCCGGAACAAGTGGCGATGGTCGCGCGCGAGTTGTATGCGATGGGCTGCTATGAGGTTTCGCTGGGCGACACCATAGGCACTGGCACCGCTGGCGCAACTCGCCGCTTGTTCGAAGTGGTTTCAGCGCAAGTGCCACGAGAAAAACTGGCCGGGCATTTCCACGACACCTACGGTCAGGCCATGGCCAACATCTACGCCAGCCTGCTCGAAGGCATTTCGGTATTCGACAGCTCTATCGCGGGACTCGGCGGCTGCCCGTACGCCAAAGGCGCGAGCGGTAACGTTGCCACCGAAGACGTGGTGTACCTGCTCAATGGCTTGGGTATCAAGACCGGAATCGACCTGGACGCCTTGATTGCCGCGGGTCAGCAGATCAGCGCGGTGCTCGGCCGCCCGAGCGGTTCGCGCGTGGCCAAGGCTCGTAGCGCACAGTGAAGGGGAAAGGTGTTACCGCTGAGTCTGGAATGTGGGGCTCAAGCGAGTAACACGGAAACAAATTGTCTGGTTTCGCTGGAGTGAAAATTTGCTGAAATTCTCAAATCATTGATTTATAAGGATTTTTAAAAGTTGGCACGGCTTCTGCTATCTCTATGGCATAACAAGAATAAAAAGCAGCAAACCAATAAAAACAAGACGTACCGACTCTGACATAACAAAAACAACACGGCAGAGACGCAGCTAACAGATTTTTTTGGAGAAGGTGTGCTTTTCAGGGTGCTCTCAGGAGTGACCCGCAACCGGGCAGAGAACAATAAAACTACCTTCAGGTAGCTCCCGAATCGGTTGGATCGTTTAACGAGAAAGCAGATCAGCGCTCAAAAAAATACGTTTGCTCTTGACCCCGGATGGGGGTCGCCAAAAACAGCGGTAAAGGGCCACGGTTGCCAAAAACAACAACAGACCGACCCTCAATAATAAAAAAGAGCACGCGACGACAAAATTAAAGGGGAGCTTCGGCTCCCCTTTGTGCTTTCTGTGATTTGTGTTTTCACTGCGTATCCCCTGTGGGAGCGAGCCTGCTCGCGAAAGCGTTGTATCAGACACATCTGCCCTGAATGACACACTGCATTCGCGAGCAGGCTCGCTCCCACATTGAATCCTCGTCAGGCGTGCTTTTCGCGTAGCTCTTCGATGCTTATTTCCCGCATGCGGAATTTCTGAATCTTGCCCGTGACCGTCATCGGAAACTCTTCAACGAACTTGAAGTGCCGTGGCGTCTTGAAGTGCGCGATGCGCTCCTTGCACCAGGTTTGCAGTTCAAGTTCGGAAGCGTTGTGGCCGGGGTGGAACTTGATCCAGGCAACAATCTCCTCGCCGTAACGCGAGCACGGAATGCCGATCACCTGCACGTCCGCCACTGCCGGATGGGTGAAGAAAAACTCTTCCAGCTCACGCGGATAAACGTTCTCGCCACCGCGGATGATCATGTCTTTGTTACGCCCGGCGATGTTGACGTAACCCTCCTCGTTCATGCTCGCCAGGTCGCCGGTGTGCATCCAGCCCGCCTCATCGATGGCTTCGGCGGTGGCCTGCGGATTGTTCCAGTAGCCGAGCATCACGCTGTAACCACGGGTGCAGAGTTCGCCGATGGTGCCGCGCGACACGAGGTTGCCGACCTCGTCGATGATCTTGCTTTCCAGTTGTGGCTGGGTGCGGCCAACGGTGGTCACGCGCAATTCCAGTTCATCGTTCGGCCCGGTTTGCAGCGACACCGGGCTGGTTTCGGTCATGCCATACGCAATCTGCACTTCGCTCATGTGCATCTCGCTGATGACCCGGCGCATCACTTCGATCGGGCAGGTCGCGCCGGCCATGATCCCGGTGCGCAGGCTCGACAGATCGAATTCGCCGCGTTGCGGCTGGTCGAGCATGGCGATGAACATGGTCGGTACGCCGTAGAGGCCGGTGGCCTTTTCTTCGGCGACGGTTTGCAGGGTCAGCAATGGATCGAAGGCATCGTTGGGGTAAATCATCGTGCTGCCGTGGGTGATGCAGCCGAGGTTGCCCATGACCATGCCGAAGCAGTGATACAGCGGCACCGGGATCACCAGGCGATCGCGCGGAGTCAGGCCGATGCTTTCGCCGACCATGTAACCGTTGTTGAGGATGTTGTAGTGACTGAGGGTCGCGCCCTTGGGGAAACCGGTGGTGCCGGAGGTGTACTGAATGTTGACCGCTTGATCGAAGTGCAGGCTGTCACTGCGTTCTTGTCGTTGTTCTTCAGAGACACTGGTTGCCATGTCGGACAATTGCGACCACGGCAGGAAACCTGACGGTGGCTGCGCGTCGAGGCTGATCACCCCGCGCAACTCTGGCAACCGCTCGCTGCGCAATTGGCCGATGGATTGTTCGGCCAGTTCCGGCACCAGGCCTTGCAACATGCCGTGGTAGTTCGAGGACTTGAATGCCCCGGCGCAGACCAGCCATTGGCAGCCGGATTGCTTGAGCACGTATTCGAGTTCGGAACTGCGATAGGCCGGGTTGATGTTGACCAGGATCACGCCGATTTTCGCCGTAGCGAATTGGCTGATGCACCATTGCGCGCAATTCGGTGCCCAGATACCGAGGCGGTCACCGGCCTGCAAACCCAAAGCGAGCAACGCTCTGGCATGCAGGTCTACCGCATCGGCCAGTTGCCGCCATGAGTAGCGCAACTGCTGATGGCGCACCACCAGCGCTTCACCGTCCGGGTATTGCGCAACAGTCTGATCGAACTTTTGCCCGATGGTCATCGCCAGCAAGGCTTTGTCCTGAGAACCACGGGTGTAGCTGCGCTGCGGGTTTGCACTGGGTTGATCCATGACGACCCCTATTGTCTTTATTTATGGGTTGCCGACGATCACTTGTAGGAGTGAGCCTGCTCGCGATCTCGATCCATCAGTCAACATTTACGTCGACTGACACAACGCGATCGCGAGCAGGCTCACTCCTACAAAAACCAATCAGCTTTCAATCTTGAACTGCCCCTACTCTCGCTCAAGTTGACGTTAACGTAAAGGGTGATTGACAGCCATCCGTCACAGGCTTACGTTAACGTAAAGGTGAGAGCCGAGTGACCGCCCTCCCCACCCTACAAAAAAGCCAAAAGGTGACCCATGAGCTATCCATCCCTGAACTTCGCCCTCGGTGAAACCATCGACATGCTGCGCGATCAGGTTCAGTCCTTTGTCGCCAAGGAGATCGCCCCGCGCGCGGCGCAGATCGACAGCGACAACCTGTTCCCCGCCGACATGTGGCGCAAGTTCGGTGACATGGGCCTGCTCGGTATCACTGTGCCGGAAGAGTACGGCGGCGCTGGGCTGGGTTACCTGGCACACGTGGTGGCGATGGAGGAAATCAGCCGCGGTTCGGCCTCTGTAGCGCTGTCCTACGGTGCGCACTCCAACCTCTGCGTCAACCAGATCAACCGCAACGGCAACCATGAACAAAAAACCAAATACCTGCCGAAACTGATCAGCGGCGAACACGTCGGCGCGCTGGCGATGAGCGAGCCAAACGCCGGCTCCGACGTGGTCTCGATGAAACTGCGCGCCGACAAACGCGGCGACCGCTTCGTCCTCAACGGCAGCAAAACCTGGATCACCAACGGCCCTGACGCCAACACTTACGTGATCTACGCCAAGACCGACCTGGAAAAAGGCCCGCACGGCATCACCGCCTTCATCGTCGAGCGCGACTGGGAAGGCTTCAGCCGCAGCAACAAATTCGACAAGCTCGGCATGCGCGGCTCCAACACCTGCGAACTGTTCTTCGATGACGTCGAAGTGCCGGAAGAAAACATCCTCGGCGTCCTCAACGGCGGCGTGAAAGTGCTGATGAGCGGCCTCGATTATGAGCGCGTGGTTCTCTCAGGCGGCCCGACAGGGATCATGCAGTCGTGCATGGATCTGATCGTGCCGTACATCCACGACCGCAAACAGTTCGGCCAGAGCATCGGCGAATTCCAGCTGATCCAGGGCAAAGTCGCCGACATGTACACCCAACTCAACGCCAGCCGCGCCTACCTCTATGCAGTCGCCCAGGCCTGCGAGCGCGGCGAAACCACCCGTAAGGACGCCGCCGGCGTGATCCTCTACACCGCCGAACGCGCCACACAAATGGCCCTCGACGCGATCCAGATTCTCGGCGGTAACGGTTACATCAACGAATTCCCGGCGGGTCGTCTGCTGCGCGACGCCAAGCTGTACGAAATCGGCGCCGGCACCAGTGAGATCCGGCGCATGCTGATCGGTCGCGAACTGTTCAACGAAACCCGCTAAACGGAGCTGGCCATGGCTACCCTGCACACTCAGCTCAATCCTCGTTCGGCGGAATTCGCCGCCAACAGCGCGGCGATGCTCAAACAGGTCGACGCGCTGCACACCCTGCTCGCCCAAGTGGCGCAAGGCGGCGGCGCGAAAGCTCAGGAGCGCCACACCTCGCGCGGCAAATTGCTGCCGCGGGAGCGCATCAACCGCTTGCTTGATCCGGGTTCGCCGTTTCTGGAAATCAGTCAATTGGCCGCCCACGCGGTTTACGGCGAAGACGTACCCGCCGCTGGTGTGATCGCCGGGATCGGTCGTGTCGAAGGCGTCGAGTGCATGATCGTCGCCAACGACGCAACGGTTAAGGGCGGTTCGTACTACCCGCTGACCGTGAAAAAACACCTGCGCGCGCAGACCATCGCGCAGCAGAATCGCCTGCCGTGCATCTATCTGGTGGACTCCGGTGGCGCCAACCTGCCGCGTCAGGACGAAGTGTTCCCGGACCGCGAGCACTTCGGGCGGATCTTCTTCAACCAGGCCAACATGAGCGCGATGGGCATTCCGCAAATCGCTGTGGTCATGGGCTCCTGCACTGCTGGCGGCGCCTATGTGCCGGCGATGGCTGACGAAGCGATCATGGTGCGCAATCAGGCGACGATTTTCCTCGCCGGGCCGCCGCTGGTGAAGGCCGCGACCGGTGAAGTGGTCAGCGCCGAAGACTTGGGCGGTGCCGATGTGCACTGCAAGATTTCCGGGGTCGCCGACCATTACGCCGAGAGCGACGAACATGCCCTCGCTCTCGCCCGCCGCAGTGTTGCCAATCTCAACTGGCGCAAGCTCGGCGAAGTGCAACAGCGCGCACCGATTGCGCCGCTGTACGCTGGCGACGAGTTATACGGTGTGGTTTCGGCTGATGCCAAGCAACCGTTCGACGTGCGCGAAGTGATTGCGCGACTGGTCGACGGTTCGGTGTTCGATGAATTCAAAGCGCTGTTCGGCACCACGCTGGTCTGCGGTTTCGCGCATCTGCACGGTTACCCGATCGCGATTCTGGCCAACAACGGCATCCTCTTCGCCGAAGCCGCGCAGAAAGGCGCGCACTTCATCGAACTGGCTTGCCAGCGCGGCATTCCGCTGCTGTTTTTGCAGAACATCACCGGTTTCATGGTCGGCCAGAAATACGAGGCCGGCGGCATCGCCAAGCACGGCGCAAAACTGGTAACCGCCGTTGCTTGCGCAAAAGTGCCGAAATTCACCGTGATCATCGGCGGCAGCTTTGGCGCCGGCAACTACGGCATGTGCGGGCGCGCCTATGATCCACGCTTCCTGTGGATGTGGCCGAACGCGCGGATCGGCGTGATGGGTGCCGAACAGGCCGCTGGCGTGTTGGTGCAGGTCAAGCGCGAACAGGCTGAGCGCAGCGGTCAGGCGTTCAGTGCCGAGCAGGAAGCCGAGATCAAGCAACCGATTCTCGACCAGTACGAAGAGCAGGGTCACCCCTACTATTCCAGCGCACGGCTGTGGGACGACGGCGTCATCGACCCGGCGCAGACCCGCGATGTGCTGGCCCTGGCCTTGTCCGCGTCGTTGAACGCGCCAATCGAACCGAGCCGCTTCGGCGTGTTCCGGATGTGATCGGGAGAATCTCATGAGCGACTTCAATACCCTCGAACTGCAAACCGACCCACGGGGTTTCGCGACGCTGTGGCTTAACCGCGCCGAAAAGAACAACGCGTTCAACGCCGAAATGATCCGCGAGTTGATCCTTGCCCTCGACAAAGTCGCCAGCGACGCCAGCCTGCGTTTCTTGCTGGTGCGTGGCCGTGGCAAGCATTTCAGCGCCGGCGCCGATCTGGCGTGGATGCAGCAATCGGCCGAGCTCGATTACCACACCAACCTCGACGACGCCCGCGAACTCGCGGAGCTGATGTACAACCTCGCCAAGCTGAAAATTCCCACAGTCGCCGTGGTCCAAGGCGCGGCGTTCGGTGGTGCACTGGGGTTGATCAGTTGCTGCGACATGGCGATTGGCGCCGATGATGCGCAATTCTGCCTGTCGGAAGTGCGCATTGGTCTGGCCCCTGCGGTAATCAGCCCGTTCGTGGTGCAGGCCATCGGCGAACGTGCTGCGCGGCGCTATGCGCTGACCGCCGAACGTTTCGGCGGCCAACGCGCTCGGGAAATCGGCTTGTTGTCCGACAGCTATCCAGCCGCTGAACTGGAACAACAAGTCGAACAGTGGATCAACAACCTGCTGCTCAACAGCCCCGCCGCGATGCGTGCCAGCAAGGATTTGCTGCGTGAAGTCGGCAACGGCGCGCTGACCCCGGCACTGCGCCGTTATACCGAAAACGCCATCGCCCGTATCCGCGTCAGTCCCGAAGGCCAGGAAGGTCTGCGCGCTTTTCTGCAAAAACGTCCGCCGAGCTGGCAAGCCGCAACCACCACCAAGGAGCCGCGTTGATGAGCGCACCTGTTCTCACCACCCTGCTGGTGGCCAACCGTGGCGAAATTGCCTGTCGCGTAATGCGCACCGCCAAAGCGCTGGGCCTGACCACGGTCGCCGTGCACAGCGCCACCGACCGTGAAGCGCGGCACAGCCGTGAAGCCGACATTCGCGTCGATCTCGGTGGCAGCAAAGCCGCCGACAGTTATCTGCAAATCGACAAACTGATCGCGGCGGCCAAGGCCAGCGGCGCGCAGGCGATTCATCCGGGTTACGGGTTTCTCTCGGAAAACGCCGGTTTCGCCCGAGCTATCGAAGCGGCCGGTTTGATTTTCCTCGGCCCGCCCGCTTCGGCCATCGATGCCATGGGCAGCAAATCCGCCGCCAAAGCGCTGATGGAAACCGCTGGCGTGCCACTGGTGCCGGGTTATCACGGTGAAGCGCAGGATCTCGAGACCTTCCGCGATGCTTGCGAGCGTATCGGTTATCCGGTGCTGCTCAAGGCCACGGCCGGCGGTGGCGGCAAAGGCATGAAAGTGGTCGAGGACGTCAGCCAACTCGCCGAAGCCCTCGCCTCGGCACAGCGTGAAGCGCAGTCATCGTTTGGCGATTCGCGGATGCTGGTGGAAAAATATCTGCTCAAGCCGCGTCACGTGGAAATCCAGGTGTTCGCCGATCAACATGGCAACTGCCTGTACCTCAACGAGCGTGATTGCTCGATTCAACGGCGCCATCAGAAAGTCGTCGAAGAAGCTCCGGCCCCGGGCTTGTCCCCGGAACTGCGTCGGGCGATGGGCGAGGCGGCTGTGCGCTCGGCGCAGGCGATCGGATATGTCGGCGCCGGTACTGTGGAATTTTTGCTGGATGCGCGCGGTGAGTTCTTCTTTATGGAGATGAATACGCGCC
Organism: Pseudomonas sp. P108; assembly: GCF_032613195.1. NCBI lineage: Bacteria > Pseudomonadati > Pseudomonadota > Gammaproteobacteria > Pseudomonadales > Pseudomonadaceae > Pseudomonas > Pseudomonas sp. P108. Next base: position 4,324,659 of record NZ_CP126691.1, read on the forward strand.
TGCAAGTAGAGCATCCAGTGACCGAGGCCATCACCGGTCTGGACCTGGTCGCGTGGCAGATCCGCGTAGCCCGTGGTGAAGCGCTGCCGATCACCCAAGCGCAGGTGCCGTTGAACGGTCATGCGATTGAAGTGCGCTTGTACGCTGAAGACCCTGCGAATGACTTCCTGCCGGCGACCGGGCGTCTGGCGTTGTATCGCGAATCAGCTGAAGGGCCTGGGCGCCGGGTCGATAGCGGAGTTGAAGAAGGCGATGAAATTTCGCCGTTCTACGACCCGATGCTCGGCAAACTGATTGCCTGGGGCGAGGATCGTGAGCAGGCGCGCCTGCGTCTGTTGAGCATGCTCGACGAATTCGCGATTGGCGGATTGAAGACCAACATCAACTTTTTGCGGCGGATCATCGCCCATCCCGCGTTTGCGGCGGCGGAGCTGGATACCGGGTTTATTCCGCGCTATCAGGAGCAATTGCTGCCTGCCCCCGGCACGTTGAGCGATGAATTCTGGAAAGCGGCGGCTCAAGCGGTGGCGCAAAGCCTGCCCCAGCTTGTGCGTCAGGATGACCCTGCTTCGCCGTGGTCATTCAATAGTGGTTTACGTGCAGGTCTGCCACTGGAAATCACCCTGCATTTGAGTTGCGAGGGCCAGGATCGCGCCTTGACGCTGAATGCCGCTGATCACGCCAGACTGTCGGGTGAAACACTCATCGTCGAGCACGACGGAGTCCGTCGTACGTTGCGCGCCATTCGCCAGGGCGATGCGCTCTATCTGCAATGGGAAGGCGAGTTGCGGCGCATCGAGACGTACGACCCGATCAGTGCCGTCGAAGCCAGCCACAGCCATCAGGGCGGACTGACCGCGCCAATGAACGGCAGCATTGTCCGTGTGCTGGTCGAGGCTGGGCAATCGGTAGAGGCCGGTGCGCAACTGGTGGTGCTGGAAGCGATGAAGATGGAACACAGCATCCGTGCGCCGCATGCCGGGGTGATCAAAGCGCTGTATTGCCAGGAAGGTGAAATGGTCGGCGAAGGCAGCGCTTTGGTTGAACTGGAAGCAGTGTGAATATGAGGATCGATCCTACGCCTGGCGAGGATCGATCTGACTAGTAACGCGCCGTTGCCTGAACCACAACGCCGATGATTCGACACTCATCGGTCAGCAGGGCTTTCGGCCACGTCGGATTGAGCGGCACCAGGTAACGCTGGCCGCCCTCTTCGTCGAGCTTGCGAAAAATCGCTTCAGGGCTGTCGGGCCATTGTGCGATTACCAGTTTGCCGGGCACCGCCTCGGCCGCCGGATCAACCAGAATCAGCATGCCTTCGGCAATGCTCTGGCCACTGGGGGCGGTCATTGAATCCCCCGTCACCGTCAACCAGAACGCCGGACCACGCGCGTGGTAATCCGTCAGTTCGAAGCGCTGTTTGCCTGAAGGCTTGGCATAGGACGTGGCGTCGCTCTCGCGCACCTCGCACGTCGTCTGCCAATCGCTGACCGGGTAACGGAAATACGGGTTGTACTTCTGCGCCAGCGGCATGTCGTCGTCAGGTGTTATTTGCGGTTCCCGGATCACCAGCACCACTTCCAGAAAATCCATGCCCAGCGCTTGCAGCACGCGATTCATTTGCGTGATGCCGGGTTCGCGACGCTTGTTCAGCCAATGGCCGATCCCGCCCTGGGACATGCCGACGCGCTCTCCGAGCTCTGTTTGAGTGATTTTGAGTTCACTCATCTTGGCCTTGACCAACTCAATCCATTTATCCATGTGCAGCACCTTACGTCGACGCCTTCGGCCAGCAAAACACATATTGTAGTATTTAAATTCTGGTCACAACTACACAGAGTACTATTCTGAAGGCACGGATTTTCAATCGACCAAGGAGTGCCTCTTCATCATGAATATCAGCAGCAAAGACTTGCCCGATCTGCAAATGGACACCACCTTCACCTCGCCTCAGGGCAATGCAGCGGCGCAGCGAGCGTTGGACTATTACTTGAAACCAGCTGTGTCAGAACCCGAGGTCGACGAACGTTTTTTCGATGTCAGGCGCCATCTGAGCGGCGAAGAAGCCCTGGTGCACGCCTCGGATCTGTTGCGCTGTGCCGCAGCCACGGCGTTCAAGGCAGCCGAAAACCTGCAAGGCGCGAGTCGCGATCTGGCGTTTTCAGTGGTGCACATGGTGGATATGGCGCGGGCAATGGTCGACCATTCGCTCGATGGCGATGAAGCTTGAGCAACGGGACACCGGACGGACAGGAAAGAATTTTCCAATCGCGCAGATAAAAACATTTGACTTGCAAATGATAATGATTATTATTGCATGCAGCTGGTCGCGAGATCAGTCGATGGACCAGAGACCTTAGGTCGGTCTTCTGGACTATCTCCTCATCAGGCTAATCACGGTTTTTGACCCGGCTTTTTGCCGGGTCTTTTTTTTGCCCGTTTTTCGGGCTTGTGGCTTCAGGCTAATGAAGTCTTTAGGTGTTGCGAATTCGATGGCGCGGATAATATCAAAAGAATATCGCTTGGCAAGCCGAGCCCGGCCACATTGGGGCAAACTAATGACAATTAGCACTTGAGAATCAATCGCACAGTCTCTAAGCTGCATCCGCGTCATGGAGGACGCCCCCCGCCACACCCCGCAATTCCCCTCGGTTTCAGACCTGCCTGCGTGTAAAGTAACGGCCATAAAAATCATATTCAGGAATCGATTATGACCGTGGCCAAATCCTCGTTCGACATCAGTGCCAACTTCGACAGCGGCAACATCCAAGTCATCGACATCAGCAATCCGCTCAATCCGGTTCTGGCCATTCGCCCGGATACCCGCAGCGCCCATTTTCAGTGGTTCCACTTCAAGGCCAGCGGCCTGCATGTTCATCAGGAACACTGGTTTCGCCTGGTCAACGCCAGCCAGTCCTCCTATAACAAAGCCTGGACCGGCTATCAGGCAGTCGCCTCCTACGACCACGTCAACTGGTTCCGCATTCCAACCAGTTTTGAAGGTGACAGCCTGCGTTTTTGCCTTGAGGCGGAGCAAACCCATGCATGGTTTGCGTATTTCGAACCCTACAGCCGTGGCCGTCACGACTGGCTGATCGACCAGGCCCTGAGCAAGGCCGGCACCGAACTGCTGGCCACCGGCAAGAGCGTCGAAGGTCGCGATATTCAACTGCTGCGCAAAGGCACCGGCGCCGAAGGCCAGCGCAAAATCTGGATCATTGCTCAACAGCATCCGGGTGAGCACATGGCCGAGTGGTTCATGGAAGGCGTCATCGAACGCCTGGAAAGACACGACGATCCCGTGCTGAACAAACTGCTGGCCAGCGCTGATTTGTACCTGGTGCCGAACATGAATCCGGACGGTGCCTTCCACGGTCACCTGCGCACCAATGCGATGGGCCAGGACTTGAACCGCGCTTGGCAGAACGCCAGTCAGGACGTCAGCCCCGAGGTACTTTTCGTACAGCAGCAAATGGAAAAGTATGGCGTCGATCTGTTCCTCGACGTACATGGCGACGAAGAAATTCCCCACGTATTCACTGCCGGTTGCGAAGGCAATCCGGGCTTCACGCCGCGCATCGAGAAGCTCGAAGAACACTTCCGCAGCCACCTGAAACACACCACCAAAGACTTCCAGACCAAGTACGGCTACACCCGCGACGAACCGGGCCAGGCCAACATGACCCTGGCGTGCAACAGCGTCGGACAGAAATACGACTGCCTGTCACTGACCCTGGAAATGCCGTTCAAGGATCACGACGACCATCCCGACAAGGTAACCGGCTGGTCGGGCAAACGCTCCAAACAGTTGGGCAAAGACGTGCTGACCACCATCGCCGACATGGTTGATACCTTGCGCTGATCCCCTCCTCCGTCCCTCAAAAGATCGCAGCTTGTCTGCGATCTTTTGCTTTCTGCCATTCGTACTTTCGCGCAAACAGGTTGCAAAATAAAACCTGAATCAATACCGTGACCAAGGTTTTATTTTGAAACCTAAAAGGATGCGGGATATGAAACCTCTCAACAGCAGCGCCGTTTTGCTTTTCTCTGTGGCCTGCGGTCTGGCCGTGGGCAACGTGTATTACGCCCAGCCATTGCTGGACGCCATGGCTGAAGCGTTTGCGATGTCGCCGGCGACTATCGGCATCGTCATCACCCTGACGCAAATCGGTTACGGCATCGGCCTGGTGTTACTGGTGCCCCTCGGCGATCTGCTCAATCGACGCCGATTGATCGTCACTCAAACCCTGCTGTCGGCAGCGGCGTTGTTGATGATCGCGCTGGCGCCCAGCAGTGTTTGGCTGCTGCTCGGCATGACGTTGACGGGGCTGCTCGCCGTGGTGACGCAGGTGCTGGTGGCTTACGCCGCCACACTGGCGATCCCTACACAACGCGGGCGCGTGGTCGGTGTGGTCACCAGCGGTATCGTCGTCGGCATCTTGCTGGCACGCACGGTCGCCGGCGGCATGGCCGATCTGGCCGGCTGGCGTGCAATCTACTTTCTGTCGGCAGGGCTGACCCTGTTGATGGCGTTGCTGCTGTTTCGCGTTCTGCCCAAGCATGAATCCCCGCAGCCCGCGACTAGCTACATCGCACTGATCGCTTCGGTATTCAGCCTGTTCAAAGAAGAACCGGTACTGCGCCAACGCGCGATCCTCGCCCTGCTGACCTTCGCCAGCGCAATGGTGCTGTGGACGCCGATGGTGTTGCCACTGGCTGCGCCGCCACTGTCCTTGTCGCACAGTGAAATCGGACTGTTCGGGCTGGCCGGTGCCGCCGGTGCGCTGGCCGCCGCACGGGCCGGACACTTGGCGGATCGCGGCCTCGGCCAATGGGTCAGCGGACTTTCGCTGTTACTGATGCTCGCCTCCTGGCTGCCGATCGCCCTCACCCAATCCTCGTTGTGGGCATTACTGCTGGGTGTGATCACCCTCGATTTGGCTCTGCAAGCCGTGCATGTCACCAGCCAAAGCATGATTTACGCTGTGCGCCCCGAAGCGCAAAGCCGCCTCACTGCCGGTTACATGTTGCTCTACTCGATCGGCAGCGCGCTCGGTTCCATCGGCTCGACCGCGATGTACGCGTGGGCCGGCTGGATCGGCGTGTGCCTGCTCGGCGCCGGCATCAACGCCGTGGCGCTGGCTTACTGGTGGTTGACCCTGAAAAGCGGCGCACCGGCACGATGCGCCACTCCGACGAGTTAACTGCGATCGCGACCACGCAACATGCTGTCGAGCACTTCGTCACGGCGCACCCAGCCATGGAACAACGCCGCCGCCAGATGCAGCAGCACCGTCAGGAACAGCAAATAGGCCAGATAGCCATGAGCCTTGCGCAAAAACGCGAACAACTGCGCATCGGCCGGGACGATCGATGGCAACTGCAACGTTGTGCTGAGCATGACCGGCTCACCCGAGGCGCTGATCATCGCCCAGCCCAGCAACGGCAACACCAGCATCAACGCGTACAACAACAGATGTGAAGCCTTGGCCGCCAGCACTTGCCAGCCTGGCAGATCCGCGGGCAACGGTGGCTGGCGCGTGGTGAGCCGCACCAGCAAACGCACAATCACCAACGCCAGAATCGCGATGCCCAGCGGTTTGTGCAGATGGATCAGCCATTCATGCCGCTCGGAAACCGAGGTGACCATACCCGCACCGATAAACAGCATGGCAATGATCATCAGCGCCATCAGCCAATGCAGCAGTCGCGCCAACAGGGCGAAATGCGTCGGTTGAGTTCTCATGGACGAGCCTCCTGTTTAGCGGCGGGCAACTGACTGACTTCGCTGGTGCGACGCAGGTAGGAATTGGCGTAACCGGCGGAACGGGCCGCGAGCAACGGGTCGTCGGAACCTTGAATCCCGGCCGGCAACACCAGCGGGTCGTAGTTGATATCACGGCATTCGCCGCTCAGTTGTGGCTGGGTCTTTTCCAGCACCAGCGTGCCGGCATTCAACACCTTTCGTCCTTCGGGCCAGGTCTTGCTGGCATCGCTCACCGGATCCTCAGGATTGGCCAGGGTGATGTTCAACTGAAAGCGCAGCGGCGCTGAGGCCAAACGTTGCACCAGATCCTTCTCGAGAAAATCGCCCCCCTCAGGCGCAGTGGCGCCCGCAGCGTCCCGTGCCAACGGTGTCATGCTCCAGCGTACGGCCTGCTTTTTACCGCTGGCGTCGACCAGATAAAACGCGTTGACGCTGTTGTAAGTTTCGGTGGCATAACTGGCCGACGGCTTGGCGGTTTTCACCCAAGTCAGAAACGGCACGGCTTCCGGGTGCGAGGCAAAGAATGCCGGGACCTTGCTCGGATCAGGTTTACCCGTGGCTGGATCCGGCGACTGTGCCTGCTGCAATTGATAAAACGCCTCAGGCGTACCGACCGGGAACACCGGCATGCTGTTCATCCCGGTGCGCCACTGCTGCCCGTTGGCCTGGGTGAACCGCAGCGCCAGACTGCGAATCGGCACGCTGCTGTCCGGTGCGTACGGATTGCCCGCCGGCAGCGCGAATCGCCCAACCACCGGAGTCTGCGGCTCGTTGAACACTTGCGCAGTGGAAAACACCCGCGCCTCGCCACTGCTCTCGAAATGCCCGATCACGCACACGCCTTTGGCATGGTTACGGCGAAACCCGGGGTGTACGCCGTTGTTCTTCTCCAGCACATCGACCAGCGCTTTTGGCGTCAGGCGTTGTGGGTCGAAGTTACCGTGAACGTAGGCAAACGCCCCGGCCACTGCAGCGACTACCACGGCAATGCCGCCCAGACGCAGAACCAGGCTCGCCGCACTCAGTGGCGGGCGCTGTGGGTCGCCGGGCGGTGCAGAATCGGGTGATGAACGATCAACCATGAAAGACTCCAGGGCCATCGGCCACAAGTAGGAAGAATCAGCAAGACGCACCTCGTGTGGATTTATTCCCCGCCTCGGTATTTATTTTTCCGAACGTGGAATAACCTCCAACGACGGACGTCTCCCTAGTCCACAGCGTAGTGACTAGCAGAATTTCATGAGCGAATTCGACGAACAGTTGAGAGAAATCATTCCCAGATTGCGCCGCTTTGCCGTGTCACTGACACGCAACAGCAGCAGCGCCGACGATCTGGTGCAGGCGTGCCTTGAGCGGGCGCTGTCGAGTTGGGGCGACAAACGCGCTGAAGGTGACTTGCGTGCCTGGCTGTTTGCGATCCTCTATCGGCAGTTTCTCGATGCCCATCGCCGCTCGCGACGCTACGCGCGGATGCTCGAGTTCTTTACCGGTCGCGACGATGCCGAACCCTCGGCGGAGCGCACAGTCATCGCCCAATCGACCCTGCAAGCCTTCGACCGTCTACCCACCGAACAGCGCGCCCTGCTGCTGATGGTCTCGGTGGAAGGCCTTTCCTATAAAGAGGTCGCCGAGATTCTCGACGCCCCGATCGGCACCGTGATGTCGCGCCTGTCCCGCGCCCGCCAGGCATTACGCCAGCTCAGCGACGGCGAAATCAGCAGCCCTTCTTTGCGGATACTCAAATGATCAGCCTGCCTCCCAACGAGCGTGACTTGCACGCCTATGTCGACCACCAGCTCAGCGACGCCGACCGGCGCGTGCTGGAGACCTGGCTGGCCAACCATCCGGACGAAGCGGCGCAGGTTCGCGCCTGGCAACAGGATGCCCAACAATTGCGCGCGGCACTCAGCGGTGCGTTGCAGCAACCGGCCAATCCGGCCCTTGACCCTGCCATGATCCGTCAGCGCCGCCAGCGTCAGTCACGGCGTCATCTGGCCAGCGCCGCGGTGTTGCTGATCGCAGTGAGCATCGGAGGCTTCAGTGGCTGGCAGGCTCGCGAAATGACTCTCGTGCGCCCATCCATGTTACCGATGACCGACGCCTTGCAAGCCTATCGCTTGATCGCCCAGCAAGGGATGCTGCCGGCCGATTACAAGGTCGACAATGACGGCGACATGCAACGCTGGCTCGATCGTTATTTCAACCGGGCCAGTCGTTTACCGGACCTGAAGGCGGCCGGGTTCGAACCGGTCAGCGGACGCTTGCTCAGCACTGACGAAGGCCCGGCGGCGATGGTCATGTATGAGGATGGTAGCGGGCATAAGGTGAGTTTCTACGTGCGCCCGCCGGGACCGAAGAACACCTTTTTGCCCCGTGGCAGCCGCAGTGACGGAGACTTGCAGGCGCAGTACTGGTCGGGCGACGGGTACAACTATGCGATGGTCAGCCCGGTTGATACGCCGGCGGCGCAACAGCTCAAGCAATCACTGCAATTCTGAATCCAGTGAGGACTCCAATGTGGGAGCGAGCCTGCTCGCGAATGCGGTGGATCAGCAACACTGTTGTCGACTGACATCCCCATTCGCGAGCAGGCTCGCTCCCACAAGGGTTCAGCGTCAGGCTCAGAAACCTACGTCGAGCACCACATTGTCCAGATAGGTTCCCGCCGGCGGTGTGGTCTGGTCGGTGTAGATCTTCGCGTTGTAGTTGAAGATCTGGCTGCCCGTGCCCAACCCGTTACCCGGATTGACCTCGGCATCGGTACTCGCCCGCCGCGCCGCGCCGACACTGCCCCAGCGCGTAGTGCCGGCGCTTTTGAAAATGTCATAGGCCAGATAATTGCTCCCGGAAATCATCCGTCGCCGGCCGCCGACACTCACCGCGTTCTGCCCGTCGCTCAATCCCACTGTATAAGCACTGCCCTTGGTGCAGGCCAGATTGATGGTCTGTCCGGTCACCGGCGTGAACGCGCTGACCACCGGCGCGCTGCCGAACGCGATGTTCGGCGCAGTAATCGTGCAGTCATTGGACACCGTCAGATTCACCGTCAGCGAAGTCGTGCCGTTGGCGATATCGCGCCCGAGACAGATAGCGCCAATGCCGATCCCAGAGCAGTAATTCCAGTTCCAGAAAATGCTCAGCGTCTCGGTATACACTCCGGCGGCAACGTTGCTGCCAATGGTTGTACCGAGGTAGAGCGGCACCGTTTTCGGCGTCGTACCATTGAGCAGGCCCAGGGCATCGATGATGCCGTTGCGCGCAAAGTCATAGGCCGTGCCGCGCGTCAGCGGGTAGCTAGTGCTGTTGTTGGCGTAGATCGTGTAGCTGATGACATCGCCGGTCGGCCCGACCAGCCCCCCTTGAGTCGAAGACACAGTGCCCCAGAAGTGGTCGTTACTGGTCAGCAGGGACAGTAGCGAACCGGTGCAACTCAAACCCGCATTCAGTGTGGAACTGGGCTGCGAAGTCGTGCGCACGGCAATCGAACTGAGCGTACCGAACGCCGCCGGTGTGGTGCTGACCACCGAGCACGCGGCCTGTACCGCCCCCGGCAGCATCAGCGCCAGCATCAATAGCCATCGCCTGAACATCATTGACACACCAACGGCCCGAGCAATGGCACCTGATCCTGCTTCAGGTCGACGCTGAACTGTGCCCGACAGGTCTTGCCGTCGCCCAGCGTGACCAGCAGCGAATTCTGCGCCTGCAGGTTTTCCAGATAAACCAGACCATCCCAACCGACCACCGTCCGCGTGCCGCTCTGCTCATGCAGCACGCCCGCGCCCAGCGGCAGCTCGCGCTGCTGCGCATCGACCAGCACGATGCTCGCGGCGATCACCCGGCTCAGCGGAAACTCCAGCAGATAACCGCTGCCTCGGCGCACGGCAATGCGCTGTTCGACGTTGGGGCTGCGCACGTTGGCCGGCAGATTCAGTGGATCGATTTCATACTTGCCGCGGTAATACGCGCTGCTCCACGGCACCAGCAAATGACCGTTCTTGTCGGTCTGACCGACCTGCTGGTTTTCGTAGCGCACCGGAATGTCGGCGAAACCCTCGGTGCTGACCACCACAAACGCATCGTCGATGCGGTTGGCGGCGAACACCTGGCGATCCATCCACACCAGCGAACCACTGGCGTCGGCCCAACGGGTTTCGGCGTCGGAAGTGCCATAGACCCCGGCCTGTAATTGCACCGACTGCAGGCGCCAGGTCACGTCAGCCTGACGATAATCGGCACCATCACTCTTGGCGTAACCCAGATTGAAACCTACGCCACCCTCAGTCGGCACCGCACGACTGTAGTTGACCCGCTGCTGGCTCTGCCCGGTTTTACTGCGCTCGGTGCTGATCGCCAGACTGCCGCGCAGATCGAACGGGACCACCAGTTGCGCCTGCACAGCCCAGTTGCTGTCGCCGATCTCGCGGTTGGCCGAGAGGTAGAAACTGCTGTTGCGCCACAGCGGTTTGCTCCAGCTCAGGTTGAGCAGACGCGTGCGTGAATCGTCCGCCGCACGCACATCGAAATAGCCGGCGCCGAGGCTGCCCCAGCGGTCGAGATTGAGGCTCAAGGTCGCCTGTTCGCTGCGCCGGCTCAGGCTGATATAAGGGCTGTCGACCACGGTCAGGTCGGCGTATTGATCATGCCGTTGCAGGCGCTGATAAGAAAAACTGAAACGCTGGTTGCTGTACTGATAGCCCAAACTGATTTGCTGACCGCCCTCACCGTCGAAACGGCTCTGGCTCAACGCACTGTTAAGCACGCCAAAATTGCCCAGTTGCAGGTTGCCACCGAGGCCACCGAGGGTCAGCGAGTCGGCTGCTTCGGCATGGCTTTCCAGAGTAAAACTGTCGCTGACGCCATAACGCAGGCTGCCGGACGTGACACCCGGGCCATAGTTGAAATCCTTCAAGCCGTAGTCGCGGCGCAACGTACCGGCGGCCACGGAAAAATCGCTCAAGCCCTTTTGCAGCAAGGTGCTGGTGACATAGAACGGCACCGTGGTCGACACCTGCCGGCCCAATGCATCGGTGGTCACCACCACCGCTTCGCCCGCGCCGTTGATGAACGGAATGTTGGTCAGCGTGTAGGGCCCAGGCTGTAAATCTGCGCTGCTGGACTTGTAGCCATTGATGAACAGATCCACCGAGGACGGCACTGCTGCTTCACCGGCAAATTGCGGCAGCGGATAGGTCACCAGATCCGGGCGCACCGCAAAATCCCGAGAGAACTGCACGCCGCCCAAACGCACCGAACTGCTCCACGGCAACGCACCGCTGATCACGTCACCGGCCTCGTAGGTGAGCATTCGCTCGTCATCGGAGTAACGCCAGGTGGTGTCGTAACGCAGGTAGCCATTGTTCAGCGTGTTGAGTGAATCACCGGACAAGGTGCGCCGGTATTGCCCGGTATTGGACAACGTGCCCCAACTGTCGAACAGCCGCACTTCGTTCCACGCCGCCAGATAAGTGCCGGCATCGTCGGTGTCGTTGAGGTACAAGTCATAGTTGAACAGCGCGCCGAAACTGCTCAATGCCGGAGTGCGCGGGTAAGCCTGGCGATTACCGATGAACTGTTCCGGCAGCCAGTCCGGCGGCACGTCCAGCAGCAGGCGCTGACCGACACTGTCATAGTCGCTGTGCAGCCCCGACAGGCTGTCGAGATCGACCTCGACGGCGAGGTTGTCGGGCAGTTTCATGCCGGTTTCGCGCAACGCCGTCGCCGGTACAAACAAGCGCCCGTCGCGCTGCTGCACCGCCACGACGCGTCCGGTATTCATCTGGTTGACCACCAGTTCCAGAAACAACTGTGCATCACTCACGGCCTCCATGCCGCTGGGCGGCGGCGGCAGATCGCCGGCCCCGGATGGTTGAACGAACATCAGGCAACACGCGCCGGTGATGAACCACAACGGACGCTGAATACGGCGAGCCAATCCCGGGCTCATACACGTTTTACGTCCGTCAATGGACTGAATCCTCCTGATACCGCTTTAGCCGCCGCCAGATGTTGGCGCGACGACTCACTCACTTGGCCGGCGTAATGCTCTGCACCTGCGCCGCACCATTGACCCGCACCTGCAACGCCGACTCATTCGACAGCGCCGCCGGTGCCGGCCAGCGCATCACTGCGCCCGGCAGCACGTAGCCCAACAGCCCTTCGGCCAACGGTTTGCTCTGCCCGGCCTGTTTGATGGCCACGTCGGTCAGTCGCGCATGCACCGCGCCCTGATTGCGCACCTCGACATAAGGCTTGCCGTCCACGGCCACCGTGCGCCAGCTCAACTGCGGCAGGCCCACGCCTTTGGGATCTCGTGCGCGAGTGCTGTCTTCTTTGCTCCACAGCCCGGCGCCATAGGCAAACAGCGGCACCGAGTAACGCATCTGGAAACGGATCGCCGCAGCGGTTTTGCCACCGTCAGCGCTCGCTGGTTGTGCGGAAGGAATTTCATCGATGATGATCCGGTAGGCCAGTTCCTGCCCCGGCGGCACCTCTTTGGTCCGGGTCAGACGCACCAATTGTTTCTGCCCCGGTTCGATCTTCGCCACTGGCGGGCTGCCGATCACGTCGCGCTGATTCTGGTACTGCTCCGCGAAACCGCTCTGGCTCCAGCCGAATACGCGGATCTGCAGATTGGCGGTTTCGCTGCCGCGGTTTTCCAGCCACAGCGCACTGGCCTGTTGATCGGCCTCCAGCACCGGATCGATCGGCCAGATCAGCACCGAACTTGCAGCGTTTACAGAATTCATCCCCAGCATGAGCAAGGCCGCTATCGCGCAAACCCTGAGCGAACGCCCTGACGTGTAACACTGCATAAACCTGCTCCTTGTCGGCAATCCTGACTTCGCCTCACCACGACAGTTGCACCTGCAACACATCGCTGTACGTCCCCCCAGGCTGATTGCCCGGCAACTGCACCTGACCGTAGATTGGCAGGCTGATATTGTTCGCATCGCTGTAAGCCACCGCCACACTCTGGCCAATGCCCAGGCTCTGGCTGTAGGCCGCATCGCGAAACAGCGCATACGCCACCCGCGCACTGCCGCTGTTGACCTGCATGTGCCGGCCGCTGTTGTTGTACTGGCCGCCATCGACGCTCATGTTCAAGGTCACGCCCGGCGTACATTGCAATTGCACGCCCCCCGTCAGCGCGACCTGCACCGTGCCGGTGGCCAACGCTGAACGTGAACCGAAATTCAGCCCGCCGTAGTTCGACACCCCGCCCACCACCAGACATCCCGCGGTGACCGTGGCGCTGACCTGAAAGCTCTGGCTGGTCGCGGCGGTCAGCGGCAGCGGCGCACTCCCCGCACAGAGCAGGAGCAGCGCGGCACAGCCATGACGACGCATGGCATCAGAACGTCAGTTCAACAGCGACGGTGTCGGTGTAAGTCCCCGCTGGCAAACCGGCCTTGCCCACCGCCTGACCGTAGATGTTCACCGTCTGTGCAACGCCGGTGCTGGCGGCGAGGTTGATCGTCCCGTCAATCGCCAGCAGTTGCGAGTGCCCGGCGTCGGTGTACAAGTCGTACGGCACGTAGTTGGCTACCCCGTCATACAACGCTCGTGTGCCCCCCGGCGACATGCCGTCATGGGAACCCGCGCGCACCTTGACCGTCGGCGTGGTGCCACTGGAACAGAGAATCGACAGCGCCCCGCCACCGCCGCCCAGCACTTGCCCGGTGGCGGTGGTGAACAGGCTGTTGGCGGTGCCGAAGTTCAACGCACCGAAGTTCAGCCCGGTGGAACCGCCGGCACCGTTAACCTGACAACTGCTGATCAGAATCAGACTGGAGGTGATCTGGCCGGTGACCGTGGTGGCGGCGTTGACACTGGAAACCAGCGCCAGGCCGAACAGTGACAAACCTATCCTTGATGCAAACGTACGCATGGTGTCCGTCCTCTACGGGGTTACCAGTCGAGCGTCACCGTCAGGGTGTCGGTATAGACCCCTGCCGGCACCGCGCGGGTATTCGCCACCACCGAGCCAAATACCGGAATGGGTATCTGCGCAGCGCTGGTGACAGCGAAATTGTGTTGCTGGCCGATGCTGTAGCTCCGGGCGCCGGAGGGATCGACGAACAGCTGATAGGGAATGGTCTGGCGGCCGTTGCTCAGGCGCCGGGTGTTGCCGTCACCGTGGGTGCCGCCATCGATGGTGACGGTGAAACCGGTGACCGACGGATTGCAGGCGACGTTGAGCTTGCCGCTGCTGTCGCCATCGAGGCTGGCCTTGATCGGCGCGTTCCAGGTGGGCCCCTGCAGGCCGAAATCGAGGGTACCAAGGTTGCTGACCGGGCTGGCGGGACTGCTGTTGTTGGTGACTTCGCAACCGGCAATCAGGATCAGCCGCGCATTGATCTGCCCGCTCATCGCCGCTTGCGCGTCGTCGGCGAGCAATACCAGCGTCCCTGCTACGACCACCATCCAAAGCTTGCCTGTCATTGCGTCCGTCCCTGCTCCTTGATGGTGACTCATCCACCGCGCTCGTCATCGAACGCCTTCCTTGCACGCCCGCGTCCACCGGGTGCCTGTTGAAACCGTGATCACCAGGTGACCGTCACCTTGACCAGATCCGAGTAACGGCTGATCTGTGGCACTTCGGCCAGCGGCTCGATCCGCGCGTACAACGGTAATTCCACGGTGCCGCTGTCCGGCACCCGCCCGCTGACCGGTACATTCACCACCAGCGGCACCCGCCTGGCCGCGTCCTGATACAAGCGGTACGGAATCGGCTTGCTGCCCGTCGAACCAGCCATGTAGCGGACTTCACCGACCCCGCCATGCAAACCACCGTCGACGCGCATCTGGTACGGCGTGTCCGGGTTGCACTCCAGCCGTGGCAGGCGCTGATTGGTCAACGCCGCGCCCAATGGCCCGGCCGGGTCGTCAAGGCGCGAGGTGCTGCCGAAGTCGAGCACACCCAGTTGCTCGATGCCGGCGCCACGCTGCTGGCCGATCAACTGGCAGCCACGCTGCACGTCAACGCGCACTTCGACCTGAAGATCCGCCGCATAGACGGGCGCAACGAGCACACCCAGCAATCCCATGACCACCTGTACTTTCACTGCGCCGTTCCTTGTCAGCGATCGCTTGCGACGTCGTTTCTGTGATTGAGGTTAGCAACGGTCGACGATTCCGCCAGTCGATTGGATCCATGGATCGCCCGGGATATGTTTCGAAAGGTTGGCAAGTGGTCGGGCCAACTCGCTAAAAATAGCTGTACGCACCAGACAAAATCGTCCAATAACCGCCCACTCTCTATTCGTCGCGGTGGCTGGCGAACTCGGCGTCTGGTTACACTACGTCGCCGCGCTTCCGGGAGCCGGTTCTACGAATACGGAGACGCCCACAGTGCCTGCCCAACCGCCGAAACGATCGCGACTGACCCAGCGCTGGCCGGCGTTGCGCCGCTGGTTCGGCAAGGGTTTACCAGCCAGCGCCGGGCATGACGCCAGTGCCCAGTCGATCCGCGATTACTTCCGGCACAAAGCCAGCGCTCAGGGCTACACCCTCAGCCACAGCCAGCAGCACGTCATCGATTGCATGGCGCAACAGGCCAGTCTGCTGTTTGGCGCCAGTAGCCGAACCGCGCCGAGCCTGTATCTGTTCGGTGCCGTCGGACGTGGCAAGAGCTGGCTGCTCGACGGTTTTTTTCATGCCTTGCCGATCACCCAGAAACGACGCCTGCATTTCCATCAGTTCTTCGCGCAATTGCATCAAGGCATGTTCAGCCATCGCGCGCAGGACGATGCCCTCGAAGTGACCCTCGACGAACTGCTGCAGGATTGTCGGGTGCTGTGTTTTGACGAGTTTCATGTGCATGACATCGGCGATGCCATGCTCATCACCCGGCTGTTCAAGGCATTGTTCAAACGGCGGATTCTGCTGCTGGTGACCTCCAACTATGCGCCCGAGGGCCTGCTACCCAATCCGCTCTATCACGCCCGTTTCAAACCGGTGATCGAGCTGATCAACGCGCACATGCAAGTGATGGAAGTCGGCGGCCCGCATGATTACCGCAGTCACACACGCCACTCTGCGCAGCAGATATTCACTCAGGGGCATTACGTGTGGCCGGCCACGCCAGCGCAACGCACCGCTCTGGAGCTGCCGCCGGCTGATACGCCAGCCATTCAGTTATCCGTCGGCACCCGGCAGTTTCAGGCTCGATTGTGTGAAGAGCGGCGTGTTGGTTTTACCTTCAACGATCTGTGTGAACAGCCAACGGCGGTCATGGATTATCTGGAGCTTTGCCGACGTTTCGACCGCTGGATCATTGATGATCTTCCGGAACTGGGAGAATGCTCGATCGCTGCGCAACAACGCTTCATCAACCTGATCGACGTGCTGTACGACCAGGACAAACACCTGACGCTGCTCGGTCGACTGCCGTTGCGTGAAAGCCTCGACGGCCATGCCATTGACCTGGCGCGCACACGCAGCCGGTTGGGGCAATTGCAAGAAATACACGATAACGACTGACCACACCGGCCCTGTGGGAGCAAACTCTCTCCCACAGGGTTTGTGGCGTTTTCAACATGCAACTCAGGCCCAGAACCTGCTTTGCCGTTATCATGTCGCCCATCCTCAGCGCCCCAGCGTCGCTCCACTGATCAATAGCGAACACCAACATGCACACCCTTGCTCAATTACGCGCCGGCGAGTTGTCGGGCATCACGCGACTGGACCTGTCTTGTGGCCTGACCGAATTCCCGCGCGAGATTTTCGACCTGGCCGACACGCTGGAAATCCTCAACCTCAGCGGCAACGCTCTGAGCAGTCTGCCGGATGACTTGCACCGTCTGACGCGCCTGCGCGTGCTGTTCTGTTCCGACAACCCGTTCACTGAACTGCCGGCCTGCCTCGGCCAATGCGCGGCGTTGACGATGATCGGTTTCAGGGCCAATCGCATCGTCAACGTACCCGGTGCTGCCTTGCCGCCACAGCTGCGCTGGCTGATCCTGACCGACAACTGCATCGAACACCTGCCGAACGAACTGGGTGAACGTCCTGCCCTGCAGAAACTCATGCTGTCCGGCAACCGTCTGCAAACGCTGCCATCCTCCCTGAGCAACAGCCATAGGCTGGAGCTGCTGCGCATTTCCGCCAACCGCCTGACCGAACTGCCGCAGTGGCTGCTCGCGCTGCCGAGCCTGAGCTGGCTGGCATACGCCGGTAACCCGCTGGAAACCGAGGCGGACGCCGCCGCGCTGCAGGCGACGGCGCAAATCCCCTGGTCGGCGCTACGTCTGGAGCAACGCTTGGGTGAAGGCGCCTCGGGGGTGATTTCCCGGGCGAGCTGGCAGCGCGACGATGGCTCAGTGACGCCGGTCGCGGTGAAACTGTACAAGGGTGAAATGACCAGCGACGGCTCGCCGCTGCACGAAATGAATGCCTGCATCACCGCAGGTCTTCATCCCAATCTGATCCGCATCGAAGGGCGCATCAGTGACCATCCCCAGGGCCAGCAGGGATTGGTGATGCAACTGATCGATCCGTCGTTCAGCAACCTCGCCGATCTGCCAAGCCTGGCATCCTGCTCGCGAGATGTGTATGCCGATGATTGCCGATTCGGCGCCGATGTTGCGCTGAACATTGCCAAAGGCATCGCTTCGGCAGCCGATCACTTGCACCAGCAAGGCATCACCCATGGCGACCTCTACGGGCACAACATTCTGCTGAACGAGCGCGGCGATTGCCTGCTTGGGGATTTTGGCGGGGCGTCGTTCCATGCAGTCGCCGACACAGTAGAAACGCGCGCGTTGCAACGCATCGAAGTGCGTGCGTTCGGGATTTTGCTCGGTGAATTGCTGGCGCGCATCGACTCGGGGTTGAGTGATGAGCGGCGTCGGGCTCTTGAGGAACTGGAGCGACGTTGCTGTCAGGCGGATGTGCTGGCGCGGCCGGGGTTTGCTGAGGTCATGAAGCAACTTGAAGATCTGTGACCGCTGCGCGGTCAATCGCTGGCAGGCTAGCTCCCACACTGGATCTGTGGCGTTCACAGATCCCCTGTGGGAGCTAGCCTCCTAGCGATGAGGCCATCACTGAAGAAACAGATCAGCCCGCCAGGCCGACAAACATGTCCTGCACGTCATCATGGTTGTCGAGGCCTTCGAGGAACGCTTCAACTTCAGCCATCTGCTCATCGCTCAAACCGCTGACCGGGTTCTTCGGCTGGTAACCCAGCTTGGCCGACAGCACGGTGAAACCTTGCTCTGGCAGCGCCTTCTGCACCGAATCCAGATCGGTAGGATCGGTCAGAAACAGCGTCGCGCCGTCTTCGCCCGGCTCGAAATCCTGAGCACCGGCTTCGATGGCGGCCATTTCCGGATCGGCGTCCGGGGTGTCCGGCGAAGCTTCGATCATGCCGACGTGGTTGAAGTCCCAGGCCACGGAGCCGGAAGCCCCCAGTTGGCCTTTACGGAACGCTACGCGGATTTCGGCGACGGTACGGTTGATGTTGTCGGTCACGCACTCGACGATCAGCGGCACCTGGTGCGGGGCGAACCCTTCGTAGGTGACGCGATGGTATTGCACGGTTTCACCCAGCAGACCGGCGCCTTTCTTGATCGCGCGATCCAGGGTTTCTTTTGGCATCGAGGCTTTCTTGGCCTGTTCGACCACCAGACGCAGGTGTGCGTTGGTGGTGGTATCGGCACCGTTGCGGGCAGCGATGGTGATTTCCTTCACCAGTTTGCCGAAGATCTTGCCCTTGGCGTTAGCTGCCGCTTCTTTGTGTTTAACCTTCCACTGTGCGCCCATTACTCACTCTCTTGATCTGTGGCGCCGAGACATCTATTGGCCGACGCGTGGCGCCAAGTTTATACGGCCTAAAGTCGGCAATCGACCAAAAAAATGCAATGCAGAATCGACATATTCACTAGAGCTTGTAGGGGGATTCTGAAAAACGGCTTTGACATGACCATTCAGCCCTGTGGTTTCGTACCCTCTCAGGCCCGTATTGCCTGACAGAGCCTGTTCGAATGCTCAATGACAAGGAAAGTCCTTTTACCCTGACCCTGACCGATAGCGGCCTGAGCCTGCCGGTGCTGCGTTTTCAAGGCGAAGAAGCGCTCAACCAGCCTTACCGTTTCGACATCGAACTGATCGGCCTCGCGCCCGCCATGGCGCCGGGTACATTCCTGCACCAACCGGCCTTTTTGCGTCTGGACGATCATCATGGGGTTCACGGCATGATCGACAGCGCCAGTTGCGAACATCGCGGCACGCACCGGATCGGCTATCGACTGACCTTGGTGCCACGTCTGCAAAGGCTCGCCCAACCGGGCAAGCGGCGGGTGTTTGTGCAACTGAGCGTACCGCAGATTCTCCAGCAATTGCTCACGGAAAATGCCCTGCCCATTAATGGTTACCGGATTGAAATGACCGTCGGTCAATACCCGGCCCGGCCGTTTTGCATCCAGTACGAAGAAAGCGATCTGGCGCTGCTGGACAGGCTTTGTGAAGAAGAAGGCATTCACTATCACTTCGAACACCGGGTCGACGGTCACGTTGTCGTGTTTGCCGATGACAGCCTGAGCCTGCCGCAAATGCCGGCGCTGCTGCCGTTCAAAGTGTGCGAGCAAACACCGTCACCCTGCGTCAGTGCGCTGTTTCAGCACCATCACGCCGCGCCCATCGCCACGCTGCATACCGTGCGCAATCGAGGGCAGCAGACAAGCCGTGACGATGCCGCCAACCACGGCACGGCGACCGCCCTGCCGCCAATACCCTCCCTCGAACAACGTCACCACGAACAACGCAGCCGTCGACATCTGGAGAGGCAACGCGGTCAGCATCGGACGATCAACGGCCGCAGTGACCGGGTCGGTTTGCTCAGTGGGCACCTGCTACAAGTGTCGGCGCATCCGGTCAGCCACTTCAATGAACAATGGCGGCTCACCGCCCTGCGCCATCACGGGCAGCATCCGTCGATTCTTGACCCTGGCCCAAACGTCCATCGTTACCACAACGACTTCAGCGCCCAGCCCTGGTCATCCGACTTTCGCCCGGCGCTCAGACAACCCCGGCCCAGCGTCGCCGGCTATCACCTGGCCCGGGTGCTCGGGCCTGCCGGGCAACCGGCGCAACTCGATGACCAGGGCCGAGTCGCCGTGCGCCTGTGGCCGTCGGATACCGAGCACACGCTTGATCACCACGCGATCTGGCTGCCCATTGCCATGACCCGGACCCATCGCCGAATCGCACAGGACGAATTGCCCTGCACCGGCAGCGAAGTGTGGGTGAGTTTCCTCGACAGCGATCCAGACCGACCGATTCTGTGCCTGGGCAACTCACGCAACCCTACGCCTCGCGAGCCACCGCCCGCGCGCGACAACAGCTTATTGCTGGACTGGCTGTTCAATAGCGACGCCCGCTGATCCAGCCAGCGGCAGCTCCTGCATCAGTCAGCAGTGCTTCAGGCTTTGTCAGCCTTGCCCGCCGCCGCGGCGAATTTCGCCAGACGCACATCCAGGTGCCGAGGTCGCCGCCCATGATCCTCGGCGCGCTCCTTGCGGCGGATGGCGTTGCGCACCATCAACGAGCCGAGGTAGCGGATCGGCTCCGGCGGGAAATACCCCAGCGGCCCGTTGACCAGCGGCGAGCGCGTCCACGGGTTGTCGAGACCTTGCACCAGGGCGGCAAGAATCTGCCCGCCCATGTGGCACGGGCCGACGCCGCTGCCCGAATAACCGAAACCGTAAAACACATTGCCCGCGCTGCTCATCTGGCCGAAGAACGGTAATCCGGTGACTGAGCGATCCGACGGGCCATTCCAGGTGGCATCGACTTTCACATCGGCAAAGGCCGGGAAGAAGTCCGCCAGGCTGCTTTTGAGCAGGCCGGCGTACGGCGACGGCTGATCGAACACCGGCAGCATGCGCCCACCAAACGCGAAGGTATTGCCGCCCTTGCCGAGCATGATCCGACCGTCCGGGGTGTTGTGGTAGTAGTGCACGAAAATCCGCGAATCGAGCACCGTCACGCCGCTGGTCAGGCCGATTTCCTGCAACAGATCCGGGCGCGGCTCGGTGATCAGCATGTCGCTGGAAACGATTGCCACGCTGCGTTCGAACTGCGGGAAGGCACGGGCCATCCACGCATTCATCGCCAGCACTACTCGATCGGCAACGATGCTGCCGTTCGGCGTCTGCAGGCGCGCAGGACGGCCCTCCTCCAGCCCGGTCATCGCGGTGCTTTCGTGAATCTTCACGCCCAATTGCAGCGCCACCCGACGCAAGCCGCGCACCAGTTTGCCGGGTTGCACACTGGCCGCTGCCGGCGAAAACCAGCCCTCCAGATGCTTGCCTGAACCGGCCATGCGCTGCACATCGGCGAGCGGACGCTGGGTGAACGAGTTGATGCCATTGCGTTCCAGTGCGGCGATGACGGCGTCGGTCGAGCCGACCTGCGCGCGATTGGTCGCGGTGTACAGCGTGCCATCGAGCCGGTAATCGGCATCGACGCCATACTGCTCACAGAACTCGCCGATCGCGTGAATGCTGCGTTCCGATTCCTTGACCAGACGCACCGCCTCCTCAACACCAAACAAGCGCTCAAGGGTGAAATATTTCGCCGACCATGACAGCGCACAACCGCCATTACGCCCACTGGCGCCGGCGCCGCAGATGTCCGCTTCGATCAACAACACATCGAGTTCGGGGTTCTGCTGCTTGAGCATGATTGCCGTCCACAACCCGGTATAGCCGCCGCCGACAATGCACACATCGGTGCGGACCTCGCCCTGCAACGGCGGGCAGGGTTCAGACGTATCGGCCTGCAAGGCCTGCTCCAGCCAAAACGGTCTCATGGGGTTTCTCCAGTCAGTTGGCCACGGCACAGCTTGCCGCGAGCGTCGCAGCAAGCCGCGAGGCACAGGGTTTCAGGAACGCAGGGGTTTGATCGTCAGCGGGCAATTGGGGATTGAGGCACGCGGTTCCATCACGCCGACCGGGCGGCTGTTCCAGTGCGGAATCAGCACCAGCGCCGAGAACAGCGCACAACCGGCGAAGACGATGAACACTGTCACCGAGTCGAAGTAACCCGGCAGCAAACCACCGAGTACCGCACCCACCGATCCACAGCCGTTGACGAAACCGGCAGCGGTGGCCCCAGCCTTGGCCTTGCCGAAGTCGATCGCAGCAGCGCCGCTGATCATCGAATCCGGGCCGTACAGGGTCAGGCCCATGACAAACAACAATGCGACCACCAGCAACACACTGCCGGTCTGCAACGCAGCCATGAACAGCGCCAACGTCACGGTCAGCGCCAGCAGGCTCAACACACAGGCCGGCATACGGCGGGCGCCGAACAGTTTGTCCGAGGCCAGCCCGATCAGGATCGGCCCGAGCAACCCGGCCAGTTCGAACGAAGTGGGAATGATCGCCGCGCCGACCTTGCCGACACTGGGCATCTGTTCAAAGACAATCACCGGGCCCCACAACAGAATCGCGTAACGCGCCGGTTTCAACATGAAATACGCTAGGCCCAGTACCAGCACCGTGCGGTTTCGCAGGATTTCCTTCAACGGCTCCCAGACACTGAGCTTGCTATTGGCTTCAGTTTCTTCCGCCGTCAGTTCCGGTTCCGGCTCGACTGCCGACAAACCGACGTCTTCCGGCTTGTTGCGCTGAAAGATAAAGAACAACACCGCCACCACGGCGACCACCACCGCACTGGAAATGAACGCCGCGTGCCAGGTGCCCATCAAGGTGTACGCCCACCAGCCGGCGAACGGCGACGCCACCAGACCACCAAAGGCGTAGCAGGAACTCCATAACCCGAGCACTCGCCCGCGTTGTTGGGAGGGGAAAAAACTACCGAGGTTTTTGCACAATCCCGACCATCCGGTGGACTGCGCCAAGCCCTGAATCAACATACAGGTAGCGAAGATCGGCAACGTGGCGTAACTGCCCATCACCAGCGCCGCTGCGGCGGAAATCAGCAAACCACCGAGCACCACGACCCGCGGGCCAAAGCGGTCGGCGAGCATGCCCCAGGTGAACTGGCCGAGGGCATAAGCCGCCAGATAAATGGCATCGAGGTTGGCCATGGCCATCTTGTCGAGCATGAAGGTCGGGTCTTCGGCGATGCCCAGTTTGGCCACCGAAAACGCTTTGCGGGTGAAATAGAAAGCGGCGTACGCCAGCCAGGTAATCGCGAAAATCTGCACGCGCCAACGCGCAATGGTGCCGATGTGCTTGTTCATGGTGGTTCTGACCTCAGGGTGTGAGTGTGCCGGCAGAATCGTTAAGAAAAACGCCTGTGTTTTTATTGTTGAGCACTGCGATATCACCCCGTCCCTACGGCGATATCGGTCAGATGAGTCCTGCTGTTGCACGCACAGGCTCATGGCCACCGTGCTGCCCGAGCGGGCAGTCAGCGATGGCGTGAGCCGATCAAAGCAATTACTGTTTAATAAATAAAATCGATTTATCGTATTTCACACATAAGCTCAGCTTGTTACTGACTTAACGATCAGGTGACTTCATGTCGGTGTCCCACGCCCAACTCAAAGCCTTCCACGCCGTGGCCGTGCATGGAAGCTTCACCAAAGCCGCCGAGCGCCTTTTTCTCACGCAACCGGCGATATCCGACCAAGTGCGCAAACTCGAAGAGCGTTTCGGCGTTTTGCTGTTCCACCGCAATAAACGTTCCGTGCGCCTGACTGATCTGGGCGAGCGCCTGCTGGCGATCACCCAGCGCCTGTTCGTAATTGAAGCCGAAGCGCAGGAGTTGCTGCAGGAATCTCAGGCCTTGCAGACCGGCAGCCTGATTCTGGCGGTGGATGCGCCGGTGCACGTGCTGCCGCAGATCGCGCGGTTCTGTGAGCGTTATCCGGGGATCAGCGTGAAGATCGAGACCGGCAATACCGACGAATCGCTGTTTCGCCTGTTCAACTATCAGGCCGATCTGGCGTTGCTCGGGCGCGATGTCAGCGATGAGCGCTTGCTGTGCGTGCCGCTGCGCAATGATCCGATGGTGGCGTTCGTTTCGCGCAATCACCCGTGGGCCGAGCGTGAATCGATCTGCCTGCAAGATCTGGATGACACGCCGCTGGTGCTGCGTGAACACGGTTCGGTGACGCGGCAGACGCTGGAAGAGGAAATGGCCCGGGCCGGGTTTCGCATTCGCCCGGCGATTCAGGTCGAAGGACGGGAAGCGGCGCGCGAGGCGGTGGTGGTCGGGATTGGTGTCGGCGTGGTTTCGGCAGCAGAGTTTGGCGCGGATTCGCGGGTGTGTGCGTTGCCGATTATCGACTGCACGCGACGGCTGACGGAAACGCTGGTGTGTTTGCGTGAGCAGAGCAATCGACGGGTGGTGTCGACCTTCCTCGATATGGTTCGCGACAGTCTCGTGTGAACCATGATGGCCCCTTCGCGATCAGGCTCGCTCCCACATTTGGAATGCATATCCCTGTGGGAGCGAGCCTGCTCGCGAAGGGAGCACCACGGTTTATCAGGTTGGCGCGAGGCCAAAGAACGCCTGAATCAGGCGCAATTCCCGTCGCCGTTCCATGCAGCCGATCATGTGCCGATTCACCAGCCCAGCCCCGACAATCGGAATCGCCACCACCCGCGGGTCATGACTAACCTCAACCGATGACACCACGCCAACGCCCAACTCAGCCGCGACGGCTTCGGTCACCGCCTCACGGCTATCGAGCTCCAGCAACACCCGTGGATGGATCGACGCCTGCGCGCACGCCTGATCAAACGTACGCCGGGTGATCGAACTCGGCTCGCGCAGCACCATGATCACCTGATCCAGTTCCTTGAGCTTCACTTCACCGACCCGCATCGCCCATGGGTGCCCCGCCGGCACCAGCGCGCAAATCCGCGATTCGCTCAACGCTTGCAAATGCAGGCCTTTGCGCGGTTCGACTTCGGTCAACACCGCCACATCGGCGTGTTCCGACAACAACGCCGCGAGGGTTTCCTGGGCATTGCCCAAGCGCAGATTCACCGTGATCCCCGGATACCGCGCGCGCAGGCTGGCGAGCATCGGCATGACCATGTGCGGCCCGTCCGCCGCCACTTCCAGCCGTCCGGTCAACAGCTGCCGGTTGGCCTCGAGCATCGTCTGCGCCTCTTCCGCGAGGCCAAACATCGCGCGGGTGATCGCCGCGAGTTTGGTGCCTTCCTCGGTCAGTTCCACCCGTCGCGCGGTGCGCCGCAGCAGGGTGATCTGATAGTGCTCTTCCAGCGCCTTGATGTGCCCGGTGACCGCCGGCTGACTGATAAACAAGCGCGCGGCGGCCCGGGTGAAACTGCCTTCACGGGCCACGGCGTCGAACGCGCGAAGCTGGAACAGGTTCATGAATAACTCTCGCTGATGGCTGGCATAACAACAAACAATTTGATTGATGCAACGGCGAATTGCAACGTATGCCCCGTAGCTTCATCCCACAGCGCAATCCGAGGACACACGAATGAGTATCGCCGAACCCATCCTGCTCACTCCCGGCCCGTTGACCACTTCGGCCCGCACCCGCCAGGCGATGATGGTCGACTGGGGGTCATGGGATGACCGTTTCAATCAACTGACCGCCAGCCTTTGCGAACAATTGCTGGCGATCCTCAACGGCGCCGCCACTCACCACTGCGTGCCATTGCAGGGCAGCGGCACCTTCGCCGTTGAAGCGGCGATCGGCACCTTGGTGCCACGTGACGGCAAAGTGCTGGTGCTGATCAACGGCGCCTACGGCAAGCGTCTGGCGAAGATCTGCGAAGTACTCGGCCGCTCGTTCAGCACCTTCGAAACCGCTGAAGACGAACCGACCACCGCCGCCGACGTCGACCGTCTGCTGCGCGCCGACAGCGACATCACTCACGTCGCGCTGATCCATTGCGAAACCAGCACCGGGATCCTCAATCCGCTGCCGGAGATTGCCCAGGTCGTCGCGCAACACGGTAAACGCCTGATCATCGATGCCATGAGCTCCTTCGGCGCACTGCCGGTGGATGCGCAACAAGTGCCGTTCGACGCACTGATCGCCGCGTCCGGTAAATGCCTGGAAGGCGTACCGGGGATGGGTTTTGTCTTCGCACGTAAAGAGGCGCTGGCCGCTGCCGCTGGCAATTCGCATTCGCTGGCGATGGACCTGTACGACCAGCACGCCTACATGATGAAAACCGGCCAATGGCGCTTCACCCCGCCGACCCACGTGGTCGCGGCGCTGCACGAAGCGCTGCTGCAATACAACGAAGAAGGTGGCTTGCCGGCGCGGCATGCGCGTTACGCGGCCAACTGTCAGGCGTTGATGGAAGAGATGGGCAAACTCGGTTTGCGCAGTTTCCTGCCGGCGGCGATTCAGGCGCCGATCATTGCCACGTTCCATGCGCCGCAAGATCCGCGTTATCAGTTCAAGGATTTCTACGAGCGGGTCAAGGCCAAGGGTTACATCCTCTATCCGGGCAAACTGACCCAGGTCGAAACCTTCCGCGTCGGTTGCATCGGCCATGTCAGCCCGGACGAAATGCGCCAGGCCGTCGCGGCGGTCGGCGAAGTGCTGCGCGAGATGGAAGTCCTCGAAATCTGAATCACCACGATCCCTGTGGGAGCGAGCCTGCTCGCGAAAGCGGTCGCACATACAACATAGATGTCGACTGACACCACGCCTTCGCGAGCAGGCTCGCTCCCACATTTTTGAATTGCATTGCCATTACAGGAATTTGATTGCCATGAACTACGAAAACCCAAACAAGCTGCAAGCCGCGATCCTCGACTGGGCCGGCACCGTGGTCGATTTCGGCTCGTTCGCGCCAACGCAAATCTTCGTCGAAGCCTTCGCCGAGTTCGACGTGCAGGTCTCCATCGAAGAAGCCCGTGGCCCGATGGGCATGGGCAAGTGGGATCACATCCGCACGCTCTGCGATCAGCCGCAAGTGGCCGAGCGTTATCGCAAGGCGTTCGGCCGCACGCCGACCGATGACGACGTCACCGCGATCTACAACCGCTTCATGCCGCTGCAGATCGAAAAGATCGCCGAGCATTCGGCGCTGATTCCCGGCGCGCTGGAAACCATCGCCAACCTGCGCCAGCAAGGCATCAAGATCGGCTCCTGCTCCGGCTACCCGAAGCAAGTGATGGACAAGGTCGTCGAACTGGCCGCCAGCAACGGCTACGTCGCTGACCACGTGGTTGCCACTGACGAAGTACCGAACGGCCGCCCGTGGCCGGCTCAGGCGCTGGCCAACGTGATCGCGCTGGGCATCGACGATGTCGCGGCGTGCGTGAAGATCGACGACACCGTGCCGGGCATCCTTGAAGGCCGCCGCGCCGGGATGTGGACGGTTGCGCTGATTTGCTCGGGCAATGCGCTGGGTCTGGATTACGCCGGTTTCCGTGCTTTGGGCAGCGATGAGCTGGCCAGCGAACGCAAGCGTATTCACGCGCTGTTCGAAGGCTCGCGCCCGCACTACATGATCGACACCATCACCGATTTGCCAGAAGTGATTGCTGACATCAACAAGCGCCTGGCCAACGGCGAGATGCCGCAAAACGCTTGAGGCAGAAAACGAAAACACCGCTGATGCATGACAATCAGCGGTGTTTTTTTTGCGCTGTATAAACCCAGGACAACGCTCGGCAATTAATTACTCCGAAACAAGATTGCCCTCTGCATCGTACGCCAGGCCATCGGGATGTTTAATACTTCCATCCGGCAACTGTTCAGTTCCATCTTCCCAAACAATACGTCCATCCGGATATTCAACGGTATTATCCGGCCAAATGATTCGCCCGTCCGGATACTCTACCCGGCCATCTTCATATTGAATGATGCCATCGGGACGCTTGATTGAAGTTCTATCGGCGTCAATCACACTACCGTCAGGCAGTGTGGTCGAACTATCGACATTGACTGTCGCACCGAGTGTCTGGATTAGCGCTATCAATGCCACCGGATCGACGTTGACGTTAATGGTCGGCCATGGCATTGGCGGGCGCTTGGCCTCGGTCGGCGTGGCAGGACTGGTCGGACGCACTGGCTTGGTCGGTGCCACCGGTTTGGTCGGTGCCACTGGCTTGGTCGGCGCAACTGGCTTGGTCGGTACCACCGGTTTGGTCGGCGCTACCGGTTTGGTCGGCGCTACCGGTTTGGTCGGCGCTACCGGTTTGGTCGGCGCAACTGGCTTGGTCGGTGGCACCGGTTTAGTCGGTGCTACCGGTTTGGTCGGCACAACCGGCCTGGTTGGAACTACTGGCTTTGGCACTGTAGTAGAAGGGCGAGGTTTCGAAATCGGTTTTTTCATATTAATACTCAACTTTAAAAATATATTTTTAATCTTTAACAACCCAATAAAGATCCGACCTGACAATAACCACTTAAAACAAACCACTCAAACCAAAAGTAAACACAAGATATAAACAACACAACGTCACACCTGCCAAAACCACATACAAAACTTAACTTCAAGTAACAAGCAAATCAAAACCGGGCATTGAATACTTTTCTTTCTTGTAAAAAACATCACGAGCTCCGGGCAAAAACATCCTGGCAGGTTTACAGTGAAATAAGTGCCGTGACGACGGCCTGATTGCACTCTGATCCCGAGGAATTTCTTATGCCGTGGACAAGCTCAGAATCGCGTTACAGCACCGTATCGGTCCTGTTGCACTGGCTGATGCTGGTGTTGTTGGTGCTGGTGTACGCCAGCATGGAGTTACGCGGCCTGTTCCCCAAAGGCAGCGGCGGGCGCACGCTGATCCGCGAAGTGCACTACATGCTTGGCCTGACCGTGTTCGTGCTGGTGTGGTTTCGCCTGCTCGCACGTAGCATTGGCCCGGCGCCGAAAATCTTTCCCGCGTCGGCGCAATGGCAAACCGTGCTGGCGCGGCTGATGCACTGGGCGTTGTACCTGTTCATGATCAGCATGCCGATTCTCGGCTGGCTGATTACCAGCGCCGAAGGGCATCAGGTGATGTTCTATGGTTTTGATCTGCCGCTGCTGGTCGCGGAGAACAAGGATTTCGCCAAACAGGTCGAGTACTGGCATGTGCTCATTGCCACGATTGGCTACTGGCTGATCGGGCTACATGCCCTGGCGGGGATCTATCACCATTATGTGGTGCGCGATAACACCCTGCTGCGGATGATGCCCAAGCGCGGTTGAATTTCAGGGGTTGCCGATAAAACCGCGCCGCCCCTGCAAACCACCGGTATGAATGAAGATCAGCCGCGTGCCAGCTGCGAATCTGCCCGCCTCGACTTGCTGCTTGAGCGCCAGCAATGCCTTGCCGGTGTACAGCGGCTCCAGAGGAACGCCGCTGGCCTGCTCGGTTTGTTCGATGAACTCAAGCAACGCCGGATCAACCCTGGCGAAACCGCCACAGCTGGCGTCGATCAGTTCATAGCTCCCGTTGCCCTGCCCTGCGGCTTGCAGGATCGACTCGACTTGCGGCGCCACGCCGTGATCGTCCGGCACAGCCAGCGCACCATAGACCGGGTGCGCCCCTGCTTCGGCGAGCACCAATCCCGCCAATGTTGTGCCGGTGCCGCAGGCCAGCCACCAAGCGTGATAATCACTCCAGCCCAGTGTGTGCAATTGCGCCTGCGCCTGCTGTTTGATGGCCGCACAACCAAGCGCCCCCGTTAAGCCGCCACCGCCCTCGGGCACGGCATACAACTGCGGATACTGCGCGTGCCAAGGCGCCCAGAATCCCGGTTCATTGCGCGCGCGATAGCCGCCGTAACCCAACCAATGCAGTTGCATGCCGAAGGCTTGCAGATCCTGCACGGTCGGCGTTTCCTGCGCATGCCCGCGCAGCAGCCCCACGGTTTGGAAGCCCAGCCGTTTCCCCGCCGCCGCCAACGCGTGCAGATGATTGGAGTGAGCACCACCGAGACTGATGATGCCTTCGGCACCCGCACGATCCGCGGCTTTGAGGTGCTCGACGAGTTTGAACCATTTGTTGCCGCTGATCAGCGGGTCGATCTGGTCGAGGCGCAGGATGGCGACTTCAATGCCGGCAGCGTTCAGCCAGTCCAGATGAAAGTGTTCGAGGGGGGCTTGGGGTAGCCAATCGGAGGGAGGCAAAAGCATAGGCGGCGATTCGATCTGGACAGAGCCGGCATTCTAGTCGCTCACAAGCCGCCATCGCGAGCAGGCTCACTCCTACATTTGAAATGCGTTCCCTGTAGGAGTGAGCCTGCTCGCGATGGCCATTGGCACGCTAGACCTGCTAAATCAGAGCTCCGCGGCCAGGCGCGAACCCTGGTTGATCGCACGCTTGGCATCCAGCTCCGCCGCAACATCGGCACCACCGATCAGGTGCACGTTCTGCCCCGCTTCAACCAAGCCATCGTGCAGTTCGCGCAACGGATCCTGCCCCGCGCAAATCACAATGTTGTCCACCGCCAGCACTTGCGGCTCGCCGGTTTCGCCAATACGAATGTGCAGGCCTTGGTCATCAATGCTCAGGTATTCGACGCTGTTGAGCATCTGCACCTGCTTGTTCTTCAGACCGGTACGGTGAATCCAGCCGGTGGTTTTGCCCAAGCCATCGCCGACCTTGGTTTTCTTGCGCTGCAACAGGAACACTTCGCGGGCCGGCGCATGCGGTGCGGCTTTGATCCCGGCCACGCCACCACGAGCCTCCAGTTGCGTATCGATGCCCCACTCTTTCCAGAACGCGGCACGATCCTGACTGGTCGCTACGCCTTCGTGAACAAGGAACTCCGAGACGTCGAAACCGATGCCGCCGGCGCCGATCACCGCCACGCGTTTGCCAACCGGTTTGCGCTCGAGGATCACGTCCAGATAGCTCAGCACCTTGGCATTGTCGACACCCGGAATCGCCGGCAGACGCGGCGCAATGCCGGTGGCGAGGATGATTTCGTCGTAACCGCCTTCAACCAGTTTCGCCACATCGACGCGGGTGTTCAGGCATACCTCAACATGCGTGGTCTGCAACTTGCGTTTGAAGTAACGCAAGGTTTCGAAGAACTCTTCCTTGCCCGGCACGCGTTTGGCGATGTTGAACTGGCCGCCGATTTCGCTGGCCGAATCGAACAAGGTCACCTGATGACCACGCTCGGCCGCCACGGTTGCGGCAGACAGACCCGCAGGGCCAGCGCCCACCACGGCAATCTTCTTGATCTGTTGCACCGGCAAGTAGTTGAGTTCGGTTTCGTGGCAGGCACGCGGGTTGACCAGGCAACTCGTGAGCTTGCCGCCAAAGGTGTGGTCGAGGCACGCCTGGTTGCAACCGATGCAAGTGTTGATCTCGTCTGCGCGACCTTCAGCAGCCTTGTTGACGAAATCCGGATCGGCGAGGAACGGCCGCGCCATCGAAACCATGTCGGCATCGCCTTCGGCGAGAATCTGCTCGGCGATTTCCGGGGTGTTGATGCGGTTGGTGGTGATCAACGGGATCTTCACCGAGCCACGCAACTTGGCCGTGACCTTGCTGAACGCCGCGCGCGGCACTTTGGTGGCGATGGTCGGAATCCGCGCTTCGTGCCAGCCGATACCGGTGTTGATGATGGTCGCGCCGGCCTGCTCGATGGCCTTGGCCAGGGTGACGATCTCGTCCCAGGTGCTGCCGCCCTCGACCAGATCGAGCATCGACAGACGGAAAATGATGATGAAGTTCGGGCCAACGGCTTCGCGTACTCGGCGAACGATTTCCACCGGCAGGCGCATGCGGTTTTCGTAACTGCCACCCCAACGGTCGGTGCGGTGGTTGGTGTGCGCGGCGAGGAACTGGTTAATGAAATAACCTTCCGAACCCATGATTTCGACGCCGTCATATTCGGCGGTTTGCGCCAGCACCGAACAGGTGACGAAATCGCTGATCTGCTTCTCGATGCCTTCCTCGTCCAGCTCTTTCGGTTTGAACGGGTTGATCGGCGCCTGAATCGCACTCGGTGCGACCTGCTTCGGGCTGTAGGCATAACGGCCAGCGTGGAGAATCTGCATGCAAATCTTGCCGCCCGCCTCATGCACCGCGCGGGTGACGATGCGGTGCTTGAGCGCTTCTTCCTCGGTGGTCAGTTTGGCCGCGCCGGAGTAAACCCCGCCCTCGTCGTTCGGGCCAATGCCGCCGGTGACCATCAGGCCGACACCGCCGCGCGCACGTTCAGCGAAGTACGCCGCCATGCGCTCGAAACCACCCGGTTTCTCTTCCAGGCCGGTGTGCATCGAGCCCATCAGGGTGCGGTTGCGCAGCGTGGTGAATCCCAGGTCCAGCGGGGCCAACAGGTGCGGGTAATGAGCGGCGGTCATCGGTAACTCCACAACGAGCGATCACGGAAAAAGTTGCGGGCGCTCTGCGGCCCCCGTCAGTCATGTGCCACAGACTAAGAGTCGCATCGCTGTCACTCAATGACCGTAACTGACAACTTATTGATCCAAATGCGCAGCGCCCCTTGGCAACCGGAGCCATGGGCCCTACCCTAGTCGCCACACCCTGTACCCGGTTGTTGTTGGTTTTCATGCGCAAACTTTTGTACCTGACGTTTTCCATGGCCCTGGTGGCTGTCCTTACTACCTACGCCATGTGGGCGGCGGACCGGCCGGCGGGGCATTACCTGTCGGACCTGCGCATAAAAGTGGCGGTTGATCAGGGCACGCCCGGCGACCGTGGCAATCTGCTGGGCATCCAGCCCGAACTGTTTCCCACTGACTATCAAAGCCCCGAACGCTTGCACCGCAAACTCGCGGCGTATTTGCAGCAAGCCCAAGACCAAGGCCTGCTGAACGATAAAACCGTGGTGGTGTTGCCAGAGAACGTCGGCACCTGGTTGCTGCTCAGCGGCGAGAAAGACGAGCTGTATCAGGCGCCGTCCCTCGCCGAGGCGATGAACTGGCTGGCGGCGAGCAATCCGTTGTTGTTCGCCCGCGCCTGGCTCAGCGCCAACGGCAGCGACCGCCTCAACGACGCGTACCTGCGCATGAAATCCAAAGCGATGGCCAAGGATTACCAAGCCCTGTTCGGCGGCCTGGCCAAGGAGTTTCACGTGACACTGGTGGCCGGTTCGATCGTGCTGCCGGAACCGAGCATCCGTGACGGCCGGCTGAAACCCGGCAGCGGCGCCTTGTTCAACAGCAGCGTGGTGTTCGGCCGCGACGGCGTGCCGCTTGGCCAGCCACAGCGGCAGATGCACCCGGTGTTCGATCAGCGTGAAGTGATCGAAGGCGCAGGCAAACACCAGATCAACGTGGTCGACACCCCGGCCGGACGCCTCGGCGTGCTGATTGGCAGCGACAGTTGGTATCCCGACAACTACCGCACACTCGACGAGCAAGGCGCGCAATTGGTCGCGGTGCCGGCGCAAGTATTCGGCCAGGGTGCGTGGAATCAACCCTGGCGCGGCTACAAAGGTTCAAGTACACCGGGATCGGTCAGTCTCAAGCCCGGTGAAGTCACCGAAGGACAGGCCTGGCATCGTCTGACGCTGACCGCACAACCGCCGAGCAGTCGGGCGATTGCCGGCATCAGCGTGTTCCTGCGCGGGCAGTTCTGGGACAAAGCCAGTGCCGGTCAGAGTTTCCTCAGCAGCAACGGCCAGCAGTTCGCCGATGGCGAGGCCCGTGGCGCGCGTTTGTTGAACATCTGGTTGTAAGCCATGAAGCTCCTGCCGATGCGCCTCGGGGATCTGTCGGTGGGCTTCGTGCACAGCCTTGCCGACGCGGTGCGCAGTCATGCCGCCGACCCGCAGCCGCTGCTGGAACAATATGGCCTCGACGCCGCGCGACTGGCCGAGGCCGGGGCGCGCTTGTCGATTCCGCGTTACATGCGCCTGGGCCACGCGGCGATTCAGTTAACCGGTGACCCGGCGCTGGGCTTGCGCATGGGTCAGCTCAGTCGCCTGAGCCAGGCCGGGCTGGCCGGCGTCACCGCTGCACAAGCGCCAACCGTGCGTGAAGCCGCGCGCTGTCTGATCCGCTTCGAGGCGCTGTACGGTTCCAACTACCGTGGTCAGTCCAGTTTTCACGAAGATGCCAATGGCGCGTGGCTGCGTTTCTATTCGATCAGCCCGTACAACGCCTATAACCGTTTTGTCGTGGATTCGATCATCGCCGGATGGCTGCACCAGCTCTCCAGTGTCAGCCGCGAACCGCTGCGCGCTGAACGCATCGACATCGAATTCGAAGCGCCGGATTATCGCGAGGCTTACAGCGTACTGGGGGATTGCCCGATCCAGTTCGGTGCCGAGCGCAATCAACTGCGCCTGAACCTCAACAGCCTCGCACTGCGAAACCCCGAGCATTGCCCGAGTACCTGGCGGCATCTGCTGCAGTTGTGTGAGCGGGAACTGGAGCAATTGACCCGAACCCGCAGCCTGCGCGAACGCATCACGCAATTGCTCGGGCCGTTGCTCAATGGTGGCCGGGAACCCGACCTGGAAGAAGTGGCGGCACGTCTGAAGCTGCCGACCTGGACGTTGCGGCGCAAACTGGCCGAGGAAGGCACACAGTTTCGCGCGATCCTCAACGACACGCGCCGGGATCTGGCGATGACGTATATCCGCGACACTGAACTGGCCTTCGGCGAAATCGCCTACTTGCTGGGTTTTGCTTCAGCCGAAGCGTTCCAGCGAGCCTTCAAACGCTGGAGCGGCCAGACGCCCGGCGAATTCCGCCGCAGCCATCGCAAAACGGCTTAAAAGCAGCTACAAGCTTCAAGCTGCAAGTCAAAGCTCGGTGGCGTCTTCAGCGGGTTCCAGAGGATCCAGTTCAAAGGCCTGGTATTCGAGCAGCTCTTCTTGATATTCATCCATCGTGTAATCCCCCTGCTGCTCTCTTGAATGGGCCTGGGCAAATGCCCAGTGCCTCGAGCTTAACGTGCTCGTGTGAAGGAAAAGTGAAACCCGGCCTTCATGAATAAAACGTAGCAGACGGTCAGGAATTTATCGCGGGACTTTTGTCCGGGGAATGTAACGAAATTTAAGGCGACCCAAAAACCACTGTGGGAGCGAGCCTGCTCGCGAAGGCGTCGGACCCTTCAGCACACAGGTGACTGAAAGTCCGTCTTCGCGAGCAGGCTCGCTCCCACGGGGATTTAGGTTCAGGCTGGTTATTGGCCGGACGCAGGCATCGCCGGAATCGGCTCGGATGGCGGCGGGATGTCCGGGTTGGCCGGTGGCGTGATGGTTTCGGTGGCCGGTGCCGGCTCAGCGCTTGGTGCCGGAGTGATCGGCGCCGCCTCTGCGGGTGGTGCGACCGGTTCCGACGTCACTGGAGCGACCTCAGCAGGCGCCGGAGCCGGCTCGGCAGCAGGTGCAGGCGTTGCGGCGGGCGCAGGTGCTGGCGTCGGTGTTGGCGCCAGCGCTGCCGGAGCAGCCTTCACCTCAGGGACACCCAGATCAGCCTTCGGCTTCTCTTCGATATGCGCCGCTTTCTTCGCATCCGCCGGCAGGAACAATTCCACCAACGTGAAGAAGCGCTCATAGAACTTCTGCGACGTCACCGTCTCGCTGGCAACCTTGACCATCGAATCGTCGGACGAGCCGATCGGCATCGACACCGAGCCCAGCACACCCACGCCGAGACTGGCCGAGTTGTTGGTCTTCTTCAGTGCGTAACGATCCTGCAAGGCGTTGGCGAACATCGTCGCATGGTGCCCGGCGCTGCCGTCATCGGCGCAGACCACGTTGAAGCTGATCTCCATGTGGGTGTCGCCGGTTTGCTGAAAACTCTTGTGGCCGCTGACCAGTTTCGGGTCGCTGCTGGTAATGATGTAGCCTTGGCTGAGCAACGCACGACGGGCCGCTTCGCAACTGACCGAGTCGGTCACCGGGTAATTGCGCGAAAACGTACCGGAGTCATCGAAGTTCTCATGCTCATACATCGGCTTGTCTTTCGAACAGCCGGCTACAGCGGTCAACAACAGCGCCAACCCGACTACACGCATGGGAGTGGAAATCAACATTGAACATCCTGAGAGAAAACAGTCCGGGGCGTATTGTGCAACAGATCGCTGCCGCGCTGCGCATGGATTAGTGTCTTAAAGCAGTTACAACTCTATCGACCCTCGGTTGCGGGAAAAAGTCGCAACGCCAGATGATCGATAAACACGCGCAACTTCGCCGTGGCGTGGCGACTCGATGGCCATAGCACCCAGAACTGCCCGGTGTGCTCCAGATGCGCGTCGAGCACCCGATGCAAGCGGCCTTGCGCCTCGGCCTCACGCGTCATGAAATCAGGCAGACAGGCAATGCCCATGCCGGCCAGCGCCGCATGACTCACCGCTTCGATCGACGTGCTGACCAAGCGGGTCGGCAACGTCGGCTCAACGGCGCCCTCCTCGCGGATCAATGGCCAGGTTTCCAGTTTGCCGGTGGCATGAAACGTATGCCGAAGGCACGCGTGAGCCGCCAGATCGGCGGGCGTCTGCGGCACACCGCGTTGCGCCAGATACGCCGGGCTGGCCACCAGCACCATGTGAAACTCGCCCAACGGTCGCGCCATCAGTCGTGAATCCCGCGGCTTGCCGGTGCGGATCACGGCGTCGAAACCTTCTTCAACCACATCGACCATGCGATCGGTCAAATCCAGATCCAGCTCGATCTGCGGGTACAAGGCCAGAAACTCAGTCATGACCGGCATCACCAAACCATGCACCTGCGGCAGGCTGATGCGCAATTTGCCGTGGGGTTTGGCAGCGGCATCGCACAGTTCGAACTCCGCCGCCTCGACTTCCGCGAGGATCTTGCGACAGCGTTCGAGAAAAAGCGCCCCTTCACTGGTCAGCGTGACACTGCGCGTGGTGCGCTGAAACAAACGCACGCCCAGTCGCGCTTCCAGCCGCGCAATGCTTTTGCCCACCGCCGACGATGACACCCCTTGCAGCCGGCCGGCCTCAGTGAAACTGCGCGTCTCGGCGACCTGAACAAACACCGAAATACTGCCCAGGCTATCCATACCACCCTCCCATTGCTGACATCCGTGTCCGATATGTTCGGAACCTTAACCCGTTTTTCGCCGATGTGCAGCGCCCTACCCTGTGCTCCTCGTCAACACTGCACAAGGATGCCGGCTCATGAACGATGCCCAACTCGGTTGCCCCGCACTTGAACAACCCGCAGATCGCCGTGAGCGATTACCCCTCGCCGCGCTCCTCGCACTGGCCACCGCCGGATTCATTACGGTCATGACCGAAGCCATGCCCGCCGGCCTGTTACCACAGATGAGCAGCGGACTGAATGTTTCCCAGGCGCTGATCGGGCAATTGGTCACGCTGTACGCGATCGGCTCGATCCTGGCAGCGATACCGCTGACGATCGCCACCCGCGGCTGGCGAAGAAAACCTCTACTGCTGGCCGCCATCGCAGGCTTTGCCATCGCTAACAGCATCACAACCCTGTCGGAATGGTACTGGCTGACGCTGATTGCACGGCTTATTGCCGGCGTATTTGCCGGATTGCTGTGGGCGCTGCTGGCGGGTTACGCGAGCCGCATGGTCGCCCCGCACTTGCAAGGCCGCGCCATAACGGTAGCGATGCTCGGCGCGCCACTGGCGCTGTCGCTGGGAATACCCGCAGGCACCCTGCTCGGCACCTTGGTCGGCTGGCGCCTGAGCTTCGCTATCATGAGCGGACTGACCGTTGTGCTGGTGATCTGGGTGCACTGGCAAGTACCGGACTTCGCCGGCGAACGCGCGGGAAGCCGCCTGCCACTGCGTCAGGTATTTACCCTGCCCGGCGTGCGACCCGTCCTGTTTGTCACGCTCACCTACGTCGTTGCGCACAACCTGCTGTACACCTACATCGCCCCCTTCCTGCAACCGTCCGGGCTGGACGCCAATGTCGACCGCGTATTGCTGGTATTCGGCCTCGCCTCGGTGCTGAGCCTATGGATCGTCGGCAGCCTGATTGACCGCTGGCTGCGCGAACTGGTGTTGACCAGTGCCGGGTTGTTCATGCTGTCCGCGATAGCGCTGGGCCTGTGGCGCGAATCGCCGAGCGCGGTGTACATCGCCACTGCTGTTTGGGGACTGGCGTTTGGGGCAATGCCATCGCTGCTGCAAACCGCCTCGGCGAAAACCGCAAAGGAGGCTGCCGATACGGCGCAATCGATGTTGGTTACGCTGTGGAATGTCGGGATTGCGGGGGGTGGTTTGGTCGGAGGCTTGTTGCTGGGGAACCTTGGGGTGGGGGCATTCCCGTGGATTGTTGCAGGATTGCTGGTACTGACCCTGTCAGTAGCGATCAAAGCTCGGAGCCACGGTTTTCCAACAGCCGAATGAGACCGAATGAGTTGTTGGATTGAGGCCAGACAGGTGAAAACCGGTCGATTGACAGGCAGCCATCGCGAGCAGGCTCGCTCCCACAATTGGATTGAGTACATTTGACAGAAGATTGGCCGGCTGGAAGGCCGTCTTCGCGAGCAGGCTCGCTCCCACAATTGGATTGAGTACAGCAGACAGAAAATTGGCCGGCTGTCAGGCCGCCATCGCGAGCAGGCTTGCTCCCACAATTGGATTGAGTACAGCAGACAGAAGATTGGCCGGCTGTCAGGCCGCCTTCGCGAGCAGGCTCACTCCTACAATGGGATTGAGTACATCTGACAGAAGATTGGCCGGCTGTCAGGCCGTCTTCGCGAGCAGGCTCGCTCCCACAATTGGATTGAGTACAGCAGACAGAAGATTGGCCGGCTGGAAGGCCGTCTTCGCGAGCAAGCTCGCTCCC
Organism: Pseudomonas sp. P108; assembly: GCF_032613195.1. Classification (NCBI taxonomy): domain Bacteria; kingdom Pseudomonadati; phylum Pseudomonadota; class Gammaproteobacteria; order Pseudomonadales; family Pseudomonadaceae; genus Pseudomonas; species Pseudomonas sp. P108. The sequence continues at coordinate 4,363,067 of NZ_CP126691.1, forward strand.
ACAATTGGATTGAGTACAGCAGACAGAAGATTGGCCGGCTGTCAGGCCGCCATCGCGAGCAGGCTCGCTCCCACAGGTTTAATTCGTGTGCGGCCCACGCGGCAAAGCCGCCCCACTCAACAGGATGAGCGTTAGCTCGGCTGCAGCTCTTGATCTTGATCTGAAGGCCCGTCGGCAGGCTGAGTGGAGGGATTGATCCGGGGTGGGAGCGCAGCGACCGTTCGACGAAGTCGAACACATCGAGAGGAGGTGCAGCGAAGCAAACCGTAGGCGATGCCCCCGGATCGATCCCGGAGCGAAGGAACCCCGAGCCCCAGCGAGCGGGCCGAACGTCAGGGCACAGACCTTTGGTTACTTTGGGGCGTTTGCCAAAGTGACCCGCCGTAAGGGCGGAACCGCCAGCGGCAACACCCACAGCAACGGATATCCCCCCAAAACCCCAAGAACATGGTCGGCCCAAAGGCCGCCACTACGCAACGCCCAAAAAAAAGCCCCGACCTACACAGGCCGGGGCTTCCACATTACAACTCAATCAACCATCAAAACCGCTTGATCTCAGCCTGAGCTTCCAACTGCTTGCGATACGCCGCAAAGTCCTGCTGCCCCTCACGCGAAGCAAGGAAGCGACGGTACTGAACCTTCTCTTCATCCGTCGGCGCAGCCGCTTCGTTAACGCCGTTCAGACGCACGATCATCAAACTACCGTCCGGCAGGGTCACGCTGGTGAACGTCGGCTTGTCCTTGGCAGCCGGCTTCGGCATACGGAACAACGCTTGCAGCACCGCCGGATCAACACCTTCCTGACCACGAGTGGCCGCTTCGGTAGCTTTCCAGCTCTGCCCGTCAACCGCCTTGTCCAGAGGAGCCTTGCCGTCACGCAGATCAGCAATCAGCTTCTCGGCCTTGGTCTTGGCGGCAGCACTGGCATGCTCTTTGGTCAACTGAGTGCGGATCGCCGCATTCACGCTTTCCAATGGCAGTTGCGCAGGCTTCAGGTGCTCCTTGGAACGCAGCACGATCACGGTTTCCGGATCCAGCTCGATGGCGGTGCTGTTGGCACCTTCGTCGATCACTTCGGTGCTGAATGCCGCGGTGACCACAGCACGGTTGGCTGCAACACCTTCGCCACCTTCACGGCCGAACGGCTTGGAGGTGTGCACGGTCAGCTTCAGATCCGCCGCTGGCTGAGCCAGGTCAGACGCTTCAAACGCCGAGTCTTCCAGTTGCTTGGTCGCCTCGACAAAACGCTGCTCGACCTGCGCGGCTTTCAGCTCGCGGGTCAGCTTGTCTTTCAGGCTGGCCAGGGTTGGCACTTCCGGCGCTTCCACACCCAACAGCTTGATCAGGTGGTAACCGAAGTCGGTACGAATCGGCTCGGACACCTGGTCTTTCGACAGCGAGTACAGGGCTTTTTCGAACGCTGGATCATAAACGCCAGGACCTGCGTAACCGAGGTCACCGCCATTGTTGGCCGAACCCGGATCCTGCGAGAACTCTTTAGCCAGCGCTTCGAACTTCTCGCCCTTGGCCAGACGCGCCTGGACGTCGTCAATCTTCGCCTTGGCCTGAGCTTCAGTGGTCTTGTCGTTCACTTCGATCAGAATGTGCGCGGCACGACGCTGTTCCGACAGGTTGGCAATCTCTTTCTGATACGCCGCCTGCAGGTCTTCGTCCTTGACCGCGACCTGATCGAAGAACGAAGACTTCTTCAGTTCCACGTAATCGATGATCACTTGATCCGGAGTCATGAACTCCTTGGCGTGCTCGTCGTAGTAGGCCTTGACCTCGTCGTCGGTCAGCTTGACCGCAGCCGGGTCAGCCTTGACGTTCAGGGTGGCGAAATCGCGGGTCTGTTTTTCCAGACGGGCAAATGCCAGCACTTCGGCGTCGGTGACGAAACCGCTGCCCGCCACACCGGCGCGCAGTTGGCCGATCAGCATTTCCTGAGCCAGCATCTGGCGGAATTGCATACGGCTGTAACCCAGTTGACGGATTACCTGGTCGAAACGCTCGGAGCTGAACTTGCCGTCCACCTGAAACTCAGGGGTCTGCAGGATCACTTGATCCAGTGCGCCTTCGGAGAACGCGAACTTCGCCTGTTCGGCACCTTGCAGCAGCAACTTGCGATCGATCAGACCTTTGAGGGCCGATTCGCGCAGCATTTTTTCGTCGAGCAAAGAAGCATCGAAGTCTTTGCCCAGCTGTTGCATCAACTGACGGCGTTGCATATCAACGGCCTGGCTCAGCTCGTTTTGGCTGATTTCTTCACCGTTGACCTTGGCCGCCTCATTCTTGTGAGTCGTGGCCTGGAAAATGGCGTCGAAACCGGTCAGAGCCATCAGTGCAACGATGACCCCGATAATGGTCTTGGCAATCCAGCCTTGTGAATTGTCCCTGATATTCTGCAGCATGCGTCCCCCAGAAACGGTTGAACTTCAAAATTAGGCAACCGTGGAGCGTGGGTAGAATCCGGATAGAAGAAAGGCGCATCCGAGGATGCGCCTTCTCGTAACTGGCGGAGCGGACAGGGCTCGAACCCTCGATCCCGGCGTTACAGGCCACTGTTTCAGCGACCTGCTCTACCGCTCCGCTGCCAAGTCAGGCATGACCCCGACCCGGATGGGTAAAAACCTGAAAACTTAGTTAACAGCTTCTTTCAGTGCTTTACCGGCTTTGAAACCTGGCTTCTTGGCAGCCGGGATTTCCAGAGTCTTGCCGGTCTGAGGGTTACGACCGGTACGAGCCGGACGGTCCGTCACGGAGAAAGTACCGAAACCAACCAGAACAACGGAGTCGCCAGCCTTGAGAGCGCCAGTGACGGATTCGATTACAGCGTCCAGCGCACGGCCAGCAGCAGCTTTCGGGATATCAGCGGATGCAGCGATAGCATCAATCAGTTCCGACTTGTTCACTCTAAGTCCCCTTATATCTATTTTGAGATGATTCTAAGTTTTTTGGTGAAAGCAAAAACGAGTGCTGAATGGCCTACAGACACTTAAGAGCCGCTTTATAACAAGGGCTCTAAAAAACTGTCAAGGAAGCCCCCCAGGCAAAAGCATATTAATGCGTGCTAATTCTTTCCTTAGAGTCAGACTCACGTTTTTCGTCCTTGGCAACTATCTCCGGAGCCACATCCGGCAAGGGCTCCGGCGCGTATTGCAGCGCAATTTGCAGGACCTCGTCAATCCATTTAACCGGTTTAATCTGCAGATCCTGCTTGATATTGTCAGGAATCTCCTTCAGATCACGCACGTTCTCTTCCGGAATAATCACGATCTTGATTCCGCCGCGGTGAGCCGCCAGCAGTTTTTCCTTCAGACCACCAATCGCCAGCACTTGACCACGCAGCGTAATCTCGCCCGTCATGGCGACATCAGCGCGCACCGGAATGCCGGTCAATGCCGACACCAGCGCCGTGCACATGCCTACACCGGCGCTAGGGCCGTCTTTCGGCGTCGCCCCTTCCGGCATGTGGATGTGCGTGTCGCGCTTCTCGTGGAAGTCCAGAGGAATGCCCAGGCTCTTGGCGCGGCTGCGCACCACGGTGAGCGCGGCAGTGATCGATTCGACCATCACGTCGCCCAGCGAACCGGTCTTGATCAACTGACCTTTACCCGGCACAACAGCGGCTTCGATAGTCAGCAATTCGCCGCCCACCTGAGTCCAGGCAAGGCCGGTCACCTGACCGATCTGATCCTGTTGCTCGGCCAGACCGTAACGGAATTTGCGCACACCGAGGAAATGTTCCAGCAGGTCAGCTGTCACTTTCACCGAGAAGCGTTTTTCCATCGCGTGCTCTTTGACCGCTTTGCGGCAGACCTTGGCGATCTGACGCTCGAGGCCACGCACACCCGCTTCACGGGTGTAATAACGGATGATGTCGCGGATCGCTTCTGCATCGAATTCCAGCTCGCCTTTCTTCAGACCATTGGCAGCGATCTGTTTTGGCGAGAGGTATTTGACGGCAATGTTGATCTTCTCGTCTTCGGTGTAGCCCGGCAGACGGATAACTTCCATGCGGTCGAGCAGCGCCGGCGGGATGTTCATCGAGTTGGAGGTGCACAGGAACATCACATCGGAGAGGTCGTAATCGACTTCCAGATAGTGGTCGTTGAAGTTGTGGTTTTGCTCTGGATCGAGCACTTCCAGCAACGCCGACGCCGGATCGCCACGCATGTCGCTGCCCATTTTGTCGATTTCATCGAGCAGGAACAGCGGGTTGCGCACACCCACCTTTGTCATCTTTTGAATCAATCTTCCCGGCATCGAACCGATGTAAGTCCGGCGGTGACCACGAATTTCCGCTTCATCACGCACGCCACCGAGGGCCATGCGCACGAATTTACGGTTGGTCGCGTGGGCGATCGACTCGGCCAGCGAGGTTTTACCCACGCCTGGAGGACCGACCAGGCACAACACCGGACCTCGGATTTTCTTCACGCGTTTTTGCACGGCGAGGTATTCAAGGATACGTTCCTTGACCTCTTCGAGACCGTAGTGATCGGCATCGAGAATGTCTTCTGCACGCGCCAGGTCCAGGCGTACCTTGCTCTGAGCCTTCCACGGCACCTGCACCAGCCAGTCGATGTACGAGCGCACCACGGTGGCCTCAGCGGACATCGGCGACATTTGCTTGAGCTTGTTCAGCTCGGCAGTGGCTTTGGCCAACGCGTCTTTCGGCAGACCGGCAGCGTCGATACGCTTTTTCAGGTCTTCGATTTCGTTGTGGCCTTCGTCGCTGTCACCGAGTTCTTTCTGAATGGCCTTCATCTGCTCATTCAGGTAGTACTCGCGCTGACTGCGCTCCATTTGCTTTTTGACGCGGCCACGAATGCGTTTTTCGACTTGCAGCAGATCGATCTCGGCATCCAGCAGCGCCAGAACGTGCTCGACCCGGGCCGACAAATCGATGATTTCGAGGATTTCCTGCTTCTGCTCGATTTTCAGCGCCATGTGCGCGGCCATGGTGTCGACCAGACGACCCGGCTCATCAATGCTGTTGAGCGACGACAGGACTTCAGCCGGGACTTTCTTGCCCAACTGTACATATTGTTCGAACTGCGACAGCAGTGTGCGCACGAACACTTCGGATTCGCGCTCGGCGGCGTCGACTTCTTCGATCAACGAGACTTCGGCACGGCAGTGGCCGTCAATTTCGCTGAACCGCTCGACAGTGCCGCGCTGCTCACCCTCAACCAGCACCTTGACGGTGCCGTCAGGCAGCTTGAGCAGTTGCAGAACGGTAGCGATGGTACCTACGCGATAGAGAGCGTCTTCACCGGGATCGTCGTCCGCCGGGTTTCTCTGGGCCAGCAACAGGATCTGCTTGTCGCCCGTCATCGCAGCCTCGAGGGCTTCGATGGATTTCTCGCGCCCCACGAACAGCGGGATAACCATGTGCGGATAAACCACGACATCACGCAATGGCAGGAGAGGCAATTCGATGGTTGTCTTCATGATTTCGCCTCTACGGCGGCCATATGGCCGTAATCAGATGGAATTGAGCTTGAAACCAAGATGGGGGCTGCCTTGAAAAAAAACAAGCGCAAAGCGGATGTAAAAAACGACATAAAAAAAAAGAGGCCCGAAGGCCCCTTCTTTATTCCAGCAGACTGGACGCTTACGCGTCCGGCGCTGCCTTGGCCGTCGGCTCACTGTTTTCGTAGATATACAGTGGCTTGGACTTGCCTTCGATCACGCTTTCATCGATCACGACTTTGCTCACCTCGGACTGCGAGGGGATTTCATACATCGTATCGAGCAGTACACCTTCGAGAATCGAACGCAGGCCACGGGCACCGGTTTTACGCTCCAGGGCACGCTTGGCGACCGATTTCAGCGCGTCTGTGCGGAACTCCAGATCCACGCCTTCCATCTCGAACAGCTTGGCATACTGTTTGGTCAAAGCATTTTTCGGCTCGGTGAGGATCTGCATCAACGCAGCCTCGTCGAGTTCGTCCAGCGTGGCGAGGACCGGCAGACGACCGACGAATTCCGGGATCAGACCGAACTTGACCAGATCGTCAGGCTCGACTTCACGCAGGGATTCACCGACTTTCTTGCCTTCTTCCTTGCTGCGCACTTCTGCGTTGAAGCCGATGCCGCCCTTGGTGGAACGGTTTTGAATAACCTTTTCCAGACCGGAGAACGCACCACCACAGATGAACAGGATGTTACGGGTGTCGACCTGCAGGAATTCCTGCTGCGGATGCTTGCGGCCACCTTGCGGCGGTACGGAAGCGACCGTGCCTTCGATCAACTTGAGCAAGGCCTGCTGCACGCCTTCACCGGAAACGTCCCGGGTGATCGACGGGTTGTCGGACTTGCGGGAAATCTTGTCGATTTCATCGATGTAGACAATACCCATCTGGGCCTTTTCTACGTCGTAATCGCACTTCTGCAGCAGCTTCTGAATGATGTTCTCGACATCTTCACCTACATAACCCGCCTCGGTGAGGGTGGTTGCGTCGGCGATGGTGAACGGAACGTTCAGCAAGCGGGCCAGTGTTTCGGCCAGCAGGGTTTTACCGGAGCCTGTCGGGCCGATCAGCAGGATGTTGCTCTTGCCGAGTTCGACGTCGTCAGCCTTTTTGTCACGCTGGTTCAGGCGCTTGTAGTGGTTGTACACCGCTACGGCCAAAACCTTTTTCGCACGCTCCTGACCAATGACGTACTGGTCAAGGATGCCGCTGATTTCTTTAGGCGAAGGCAATTTATGCGCGCTGCTTTCGGCCTGGGCTTCCTGCACCTCCTCACGGATGATGTCATTGCACAGGTCGACGCACTCGTCGCAGATAAAGACCGAGGGGCCGGCAATCAATTTGCGCACTTCATGCTGGCTTTTGCCACAGAAGGAGCAATAGAGCAGCTTGCCGTTGTCCTCGCCGTTGCGGGTGTCAGTCATTCGTTCGATCCAAATCCGATAGGCTTGCAACACAAGATGAAGGCTATTGCGGGCTTTTTCAAGCCCGCCGCTGATCAGACAAGCCGACCAAGCCTATTTTGAGCTGCTTATTTTAAGCTGGGCGCTGGTTGATCACTTCGTCGATCAGGCCATATTCCTTCGCAGCTTCTGCACTCATGAAGTTGTCGCGATTGGTATCGCGCTCGATTTCTTCCAGAGTACGCCCGCTGTGCTTGGCCATCAGCGTGTTCAGACGCTCGCGAATGAAGAGGATTTCCTTGGCGTGGATTTCGATGTCCGACGCCTGGCCCTGGAAACCGCCCAGTGGCTGGTGAATCATCACGCGCGAGTTCGGCAGGCAGAAACGCTTGCCCGGGGCACCTGCAGTCAGCAGGAACGCGCCCATGCTGCAAGCCTGACCGATGCAGGTGGTCGATACGTTCGGCTTGATGAACTGCATGGTGTCGTAGATCGACATGCCCGCTGTCACCGAACCGCCCGGAGAGTTGATGTAGAGATGGATGTCCTTGTCCGGGTTTTCCGCTTCAAGGAACAGCAGTTGCGCGCAGATCAGGTTGGCCATGTAGTCCTCTACCGGACCAACCAGAAAGATCACTCGCTCCTTGAGCAGGCGCGAATAGATGTCATAGGCGCGTTCGCCACGAGCAGATTGCTCGACAACCATCGGGACCAGGCCGCCGGCGGCCTGGATATCAGAGTTCTGCTGAATATAAGAATTACGGAACATGCTCTGCAGTCGCTCCCAAATAGTTATGTCTTGAATACGCATAAGCCAGCTCGAGAGCTGGCTTATGGTGTGTACTTCTTAACGCGGAATCAATCAGTCGGCTTTTGGAGCTTCTACCGGCTTGACTGCTTCTTCGTAAGAGACCGCTTTGTCGGTCACACTAGCTTTCTGCAGAACAGTATCCACAACTTGTTCTTCCAGCACAACCGAACGCACTTCGTTCAGTTGCTGCTCGTTCTTGTAGTACCACGACACAACCTGCTCAGGCTCCTGGTAAGCCGAAGCCATTTCCTGAATCATTTCGCGAACGCGAGCTTCGTCAGGCTTCAGGTCGAACTGCTTGACCACTTCAGCAACGATCAGACCCAGCACGACGCGGCGCTTGGCTTGCTCTTCGAACAGCTCGGCCGGCAGCTGATCAGGCTTGATGTTGCCGCCGAACTGCTGAACAGCCTGCACGCGCAGACGGTCAACTTCGTTGGACAGCAGAGCCTTAGGCACTTCGATCGGGTTGGTGGCCAGCAGACCGTCCATTACCTGATTCTTGACCTTGGATTTGATCGCCTGACGCAGTTCACGCTCCATGTTCTTGCGAACTTCGGTGCGGAAACCGTCGATGCCGCTTTCCTTGATGCCGAATTGAGCGAAGAACTCTTCGTTCAGCTCTGGCAGCTTAGGCTCGGACACAGTGTTGACGGTCACGGTGAACTCGGCGGTTTTGCCAGCCAGGTCCAGGTTCTGATAGTCCTCAGGGAAGGTCAGGTTCAGAACGCGCTCTTCGCCGGCTTTGGCGCCAACCAGGCCTTCTTCGAAGCCCGGGATCATGCGGCCGGAACCCAGTACCAGCTGAGTGCCTTTGGCGGAGCCGCCAGCGAAGACTTCGCCGTCAACCTTGCCCACGAAATCGATGTTCAGCTGGTCTTCGTTCTGGGCAGCGCGATCGGCCACTTCAAAACGAGTGTTCTGCTTGCGCAGGATGTCGAGCATTTTGTCCAGGTCAGCGTCAGCCACGTCAGCGCTCAGGCGCTCAACGGTGATGCCTTCGAAACCGGCAACGGTGAACTCAGGGAACACTTCGAATACAGCAACGTATTCCAGATCCTTGCCAGCTTCGAGCGACTTAGGCTCGATCGATGGCGAACCAGCAGGGTTCAGCTTCTGCTCAACCACAGCTTCGTAGAAGGAGGACTGGATCACGTCGCCTACAGCTTCCTGGCGAGCATCAGCACCGAAACGGCGCTTGATTTCGCTCATTGGCACTTTGCCTGGACGGAAGCCAGCAATCTTGGCCTTTTGGGCAGTCTGCTGCAGACGCTTGTTGACCTGAGTCTCGATGCGCTCAGCCGGCACGGTGACGCTCATGCGGCGCTCGAGAGCAGTAGTATTTTCAACAGAAACTTGCATGGATATTCCTCGTTGCACAGACGTTAGCCGGCCGTTTCCGACCCCAGAATCAAGGGCATGCATTCTAGTGGGTCAAACTCAAGAAGTCACCCTACTGAAAACGGGTAAAAAAACAGCAGGCATTTTATCGGGACCGCCACACTAGTGCAGCGCGCCCCACAGGCGAATACAACCAATCTCGCCAGGGCTCTGCGCCAACCGCTTCTATATATAGAAGAGACTGCCAATCACTCCCTGACGGCCGTTCTTGCAAGCAAGCCCGGCGAGCAGCGCTGCATCATCGAGCAACATAAATACGACGAAGCGCCCTGCCCTTGCGCCTGGAAACCGACAATCGCCGGTTTTCAGAACCGCTAAAACAAAAAAGGCGCCAGACTGTTAAATCTGGCGCCTTTCGAAATATGGGGTGGACGATGGGGATCGAACCCACGACAACGGGAGTCACAATCCCGTGCTCTACCAACTGAGCTACGCCCACCATATTGCGTAACAAAAAAGCCAAACAACTTCTTTGTTGAAACCTCACCAGCCCGAAGACATGAATGAAGCTTTAATTGGTGCGGATGAAGAGACTCGAACTCTTACGCCTCGCGGCGCTGGAACCTAAATCCAGTGTGTCTACCAATTCCACCACATCCGCAGGTGAAGCTTTAAAGCAAAGGCGCCAGACTGTTACATCTGGCGCCTTTCGAAATATGGGGTGGACGATGGGGATCGAACCCACGACAACGGGAGTCACAATCCCGTGCTCTACCAACTGAGCTACGCCCACCATATCGCGTTACTTGTGCCAAAGCTGCCTAATGGCGCACCCGGCAGGACTCGAACCTGCGACCATCCGCTTAGAAGGCGGATGCTCTATCCAGCTGAGCTACGGGCGCCTTATTAATCTGTACTCTTAAAGGACTACAAACTAAGTGCTTTCCAGTGTCGCAGAACCTTGATTCCGCTTCACCTTCTTAACCAGTGCTAGGCTGTGCCCGACAAGTGCGACGAATAGTATAGAGCGCTCCGAAGGTCGTCAAATCCTTTTTGAAAAAAATTCATTTAATTAAAGGAGTTAGAGGAATTTGCTGACCAAGCGCCTTTGCCCTCACCGCTCGACATGCGAGAATGCGTTCTCATTTTTTCCCCTCTCGATGGTTAATCACGCGCAATGACTGCACAACTAATCGACGGCAAATCGATCGCCGCCAGCCTGCGCCAGCAGATCGCCCAACGAGTTGCCGAGCGTCGCCAGCAAGGCCTGCGCACTCCCGGCCTCGCGGTGATCCTGGTCGGCAGCGATCCTGCCTCTCAGGTTTATGTCTCGCACAAGCGTAAAGACTGTGAAGAGGTTGGCTTCCTCTCTCAAGCCTACGACCTGCCCTCCGACACCACGCAAGACGCTCTGACCGATCTGATCGATCGCCTCAATGACGACCCTGCAATCGACGGCATCCTGCTTCAGTTGCCGCTGCCCGAGCACCTGGACGCCTCCAAACTGCTGGAGCGTATCCGCCCGGACAAAGACGTCGACGGCTTCCATCCTTATAACGTCGGCCGCTTGGCCCAGCGCATTCCGCTGCTGCGTCCATGCACACCTAAAGGCATCATGACGCTGCTGGAAAGCACCGGTGCTGATCTTTATGGCATGGACGCAGTGGTTGTCGGCGCTTCCAACATCGTCGGCCGCCCGATGGCGATGGAATTGCTGCTGGCCGGCTGCACCGTGACCGTGACTCACCGCTTCACCAAGGATCTGGCCGGCCACGTCGGTCGTGCCGATCTGGTGGTAGTGGCCGCCGGCAAGCCGGGCCTGGTCAAAGGCGAGTGGATCAAGGAAGGCGCGATCGTGATCGACGTCGGCATCAACCGTCAGGACGACGGCAAACTGGTCGGTGACGTTGTTTACGAAACCGCCCTGCCCCGCGCTGGCTGGATCACTCCGGTGCCGGGCGGCGTCGGTCCGATGACCCGTGCCTGCCTGCTGGAAAACACCCTTTATGCGGCGGAAACCCTGCACGCCTGATCGGTACTTTCAGCAATAAGAAAAACCCGCCTTGCGCGGGTTTTTTCATGCCTGAGAAAAAACTGTAACCGTTCGCCGGAAACCCCTCTTTTTACAGGCCTTTTCACGAGATTTTCAGGTCACTCAAACAACCATCGACAGATCTTCAGCCATACTCCTAGAATGCGACGCTTTGAAGAAATAACCCGTTACAAACTAACGGAATATCCAACCTTTGTGAGTTCGCCCGCGTGAAAATTCGTCTCTCGATTCTGAGCCTGTTTTTTGCAGTTTCAGGCACTTTCATCACGCCAACGATCAACGCTGCGGAAACCACCGCTGCCCCACGTGACGCTTCGACCCTGAAGATCGCCTCCGGCAGCGCACTGCTCATGGATATGCAGACCAATAAAGTCATCTACTCCAGCAACCCTGACGTGATCGTGCCGATCGCCTCTGTCAGCAAGTTGATGACCGGACTGGTTGTGGTTGAAGCCCGGCAGAACATGGACGAATGGATCAATGTCGATATCAGCAACACACCGGAAATGAGGGGTGTATTCTCCCGAGTCAAACTCAAGAGTGAACTGCCGCGTCGCGAGATGTTGCTGATCGCCTTGATGTCTTCGGAGAACCGCGCGGCTGCCAGCCTTGCGCACCACTATCCGGGCGGTTACGCCGCCTTTATCGCGGCGATGAATGCCAAGGCCAAGGCACTGGGCATGACCAGTACGCACTTCGTCGAGCCGACAGGCCTGTCGGAGCGTAACGTTTCCACCGCCCGCGACCTGAGCAAGCTGCTGGTGGCCGCGCATAAGTACCCGCTACTCAGCGAACTCAGCACTACCAAGGAAAAGACCGTGTCGTTCCGCAAACCCAATTACACCCTGGGTTTCCGCAATACCGATCACTTGGTCAATAAAGCCGACTGGGACATCAAGATCACCAAAACCGGCTTCACCAACCCCGCCGGTCATTGCCTGGTGCTGGTGACGAAAATGGGCAATCGCCCGGTCGCGTTGGTAATTCTCGACGCGTTCGGCAAGTACACCCACTTTGCCGATGCCAGCCGCATCCGCAGCTGGGTGGAAACCGGCCGAAGCGCCAACGTTCCTGCGGTGGCTCAACAATACAAGGCCGAGAAGAACCTCAAGTCGCGCCAGAGCGGCGTGGTTGAAGCCTCCAAGTAACCCGCCACCCAAGAAAAAGCCCCGAATCATCGGGGCTTTTTTTCACCTGTAAATCAGTCATTGGGCAGCGGCATCTTGTCGTCATCGGGAATGCCATCGCCTGCACTCGGATCCCGTGCAGGCTCGGGTGTCAGCACATTAGGCCGAGCCATCGGGTCACGCATCGGGCTGTCCGGGTCCAGCACCGGATCAATCTCTGGCTCCGGCGTCGTAGGTACGCTGTCCGGTTTTTGGTCATCGAAGCTTGAATCGGTACTCATACGCACCTCACATCAAGGTTTCAGATTGGCTAACGGGTCATAAGGTTTGGCCGGTTTCTTGTCGTCCTCACCAGGCTTCACGTCTTTCGGCGCTTTGGCTGGGCCCACCGGGTCGACTTGCGGATCGTCAACATCCGGCGAATCCGGGTCAAAGCCCAGATCATGACCCGAAGAATGTTCGGTCGAATGCGGCCCTTTCGGGGATGGGGAATCTGCCATGTTCGCCTCCTGATTCACCCGCAAACAACGGGCTCTATAGATAGGAGGCGTGCCGGGCGCCGTGGTGCCCGGCAGATGACGAACGGGAACTCAGTGCGCCGTCAGGGCCTTGCGCGCCTGCGCGGCTTCATTTTCCTGACCAGCCTGAGCCAGCTCGTCGGCCGCTTTGAGCCAGCGCTGACGGTCGACGGCGGCCGGGATCTGCGACGGTTTTTGAATCAGGATCGCCCAGCCACCGGACTTTTCCAGCGCCGACTCAAAGGAGCTGAAACTCATCAGCTCGCGGCGGTTCATGCCAGCGCGCAGCAGGACCTTCTGTTTATTGCGATCGTAGCCGGACAGGATCGCGTAACGCGGCTCGGCCCAGAATGCCGAGCCCTCGCTGAAGCGCACCATCACCGGATAACCCGCCGCCACTTGCGTCAACAGCGCAGGAAGATTGCTGTCCAGGGGATAAACCACCATGCCGTAGTCGCGGGCAAGGTTCTGGATATTCTGCTGCAGTTTGTCTTCGGCGCCCGGCAGGTGCAGTGGTTTTTCCAGCAAGCCCGGGGTGATCACGATGCCTTGCTGCGACAGGAGACTGGCCAGCACTTGCGGCCCGCTCTGATTGGCTTCGCCGCGATAGAACGTACCGCTCAGTTCAACTCGCTCCGGCAGACGCTTGACCTCGGGCGCCACACTGCCTGCACATCCGGCCAACACCGCCGCGCAACCGGCCACCAGCAGCGCCGCACGAATTCGAGAAAATACCTGCACCATCGTCACTCTCTGTTCAGACGCCGGTCATCGTGTTCCGGCAACGCCTGCGATCATAGGGCCGCGCCAGGCTGCGGTATAGCCTTAAGCGGCAGACACTTCGATTGCATAGAGCAAACTGATTGGTCACCACCGACCTTTGGTCAATAGCCTGAAACACCCCATTGTCTAGACTGTCATTGAAACAGAGCGAATTGAAAAAAGTGTGCGCCCGATGCAGGGCGAAGAGGAGGCACTGATGAGCCTGACCATGACTATTGTGATGTTGATTGCCGGCTGGCTGGCCGTGGCTGCCGCCATGTTGTGGGGGGTGCTACGGATTTCGCGGCGCCATCATCACCATCCGGTTCAGCCTGCTGCGGCTGAGAAAGCCGAGGAACACCGCGTGAGGCATGCTACTGCGCACTGAGGTTCAACATCAAAAGCGAAAAGCCCCTCACCCTAGCCCTCTCCCCGAGGGAGAGGGGACTGACCGAGTCGCTATTGAGAAGTACATCGACCTGAGATATCGAGCCGAACTCAGGTTTAAAAACCACGCAGATCGGCTCCCTCTCCCTCGGGAGAGGGCTGGGGTGAGGGGCTGGTTCTATTCGACACGGCAAATCTCGAATCAAAAAAAACCGCCTGATCCCTAAGAGTTCAGGCGGTTTTTGTACTTTCAGCAGTTACACCTGCTCAGCCAACTTCTTCTGCCTAGCCCTGCGAGACATCATGTTCAGCACTTCAATCGAAGCCGAGAATGCCATCGCTGCATACACATAACCTTTCGGTACATGGGCGCCAAAGCCTTCGGCGATCAGGGTCATACCGATCATGATCAGGAAGCCCAGAGCCAGCATCACCACCGTCGGGTTGTCGTTGATGAACTTGGCCAGCGGTTCAGCGGCAAACAGCATCACCAGCACCGACACCACCACCGCGATGATCATGATCGGCAAGTGTTCGGTCATGCCGACCGCAGTAATGATGCTGTCGATCGAGAACACCATGTCTAGCATCAGGATCTGGCCAATAGCGGCAGCGAACCCCAGGGTAACCGTCGAGGTCGCCGACTTCGGATCTTCCGGTGCCGGGTCCATGCTGTGATGGATCTCGGTCGTGGCTTTCCAGACCAGGAACAAACCACCGGCGATCAGGATCATGTCTTTCCAGGAGAAGGCCTGGCCAAGAATCTCGATCACCGGCGCGGTCAACTGCACGATGAAGGCGATGGTGCTCAACAACGCCAGACGCAGGATCAACGCCATGCCGATACCGATGCGGCGCGCCTTCTGCTGGTACTGCTTGGGCAATTTGTTGGTCAGGATCGAGATAAAGATCAGGTTATCGATGCCGAGCACGATTTCCATCACCACCAATGTGGCCAAAGCAACCCAAGCGGTGGGGCTGGCGGCGAGCTGTAACAGATATTCCATGGGTCAGTCCTGACTCTGTGTAAGACGAATTAGATGGTCTTGGAGGAAGATTCGGAGTTTTCCGCGTCTTTTTCCGGTGTTTCTTTCTTCTCGATCAACCCGCCGGTGGCATCACTCAGGGCTTGTTCGGCGGCCTTGTGCGTGTCGTCGATCGCTTGCTTGGCGCTTTCGGCGGCTTTGCCCATCAATTGCTGGGCGCTTTTCTCGGCCTGGTCACAACCGGCCAGAAGCAGTAAAGACGTAAACATCAATGCTGGGATTGTGTATTTCATAAAGTTTCCTTCGAATGAACAGACAGGCTCACAGACCGGCCGTCGATGGCTGGGCATTCTAGGGAGACAAACACTTCAGGAAAATTCGTATTTTTAGCGGCTATACTTCGATTTTCACGAACTGTAGACCGTCATGCTCAACTACCGACAACTGCATTACTTCTGGGTCGTGGCCAAGACCGGCAGCATCGTGCGCGCCTGCGAGCAACTGAACCTGACACCACAGACCATCAGCGGGCAGATTTCCCTGCTCGAACAGACTTATGGCATCGAGTTATTCAGACGCGTAGGCCGGCAACTGGAGTTGACCGAAGCCGGGCGACAAGCCCTGCCCTACGCCGAGCAGATGTTCCAGCTCGGCGGCGAACTGGAACTGATGCTGCGCGCCCAGCCCAACGAACAGCAGATTCTGTTCCGCGTTGGCGTGGCAGATGTGGTGCCGAAATCCATCGTCTACCGCCTGATTGCGCCGACCATGGAGCTGAACGAGCCGCTGCGCATCACCTGCCGCGAAGACAAACTCGAACGCTTGCTGGCCGATCTGGCCATTCAGCGTCTGGACCTGGTGATTTCCGACAGCCCGATGCCCTCGCACCTCGATATCAAGGGCTACAGCCAGAAGCTCGGCGAGTGCGGGATCAGTTTCTTCGCCACCCCGGAACTGGCAGCCAGATACGGTCAGGACTTTCCGCGCAGCCTGCATGGCGCGCCGCTGTTGATTCCCGGACCGGAAACCGTGGTGCGCAGCCGCTTGCAGCGCTGGTTTGCCGAGCAGCAGATCCAGCCGCAAATCGTCGGCGAGTTTGATGACAGTGCCTTGATGCAGGCGTTCGGCCAATCCGGCAGCGGGATTTTTATCGGCCCGAGCGTGATTGCCGATGAAGTGAAGCGCCAGTACGGCGTCGAGCTGATTGGCCAGACCGACGCGGTGACCGAGTCGTTCTATGCCATTTCGGTGGAGCGCAAGGTCAAGCACCCCGGCATCGTTGCGATTACCGAAGGTGCCCGACGCGAGCTGTTTACTGCGTTATGAGGCCTCGGCGCACATTTCGCGCGGCTTGAGCGTCATCAACACCATGGCGAGGAACACCGACAGCAGAATGAAGCCGGCGGCGGCAAAGCCGAGGAAGCCCAGACCCGCACTGTCGATGACCCGGCCACCGACAATGGCGCCCAGACCGATCCCCAGATTGGCCCCGGCGATGTTCAGCGAAGCAGCAAAGGCCGGCGCTTCCGGCGCGGCTTTCATCAGGCGCACATGGCTGACCAGGAACAACGCGGCCTGGGTGATACCCCAGATCCCCATCGCCACCGCCAGCCCCAGCGGCGAATGAATGTTCGGCACCAGCGAGACCATGCCGGCAATCATGAACGCACAGAACAACACCGATGCCCCCAACGGATGGCGGTCGACCGCACGACCACCCAGCGAGTTGCCGATCAACCCGACCGCGCCGAAGGCCATCAGGCACCAACCGACCACGGTGCCGTTGAAGCCGGCGAGGCGCTCAAGAATGTCGGCCAGATACGTGTAAGCAGTAAACATGCCGCTGAACACCAGAATCGACAGCAGGATATGGCCGATCATCAACGGGCTGCGCAGGATCTTGAACTGCGAGCGGAAGCTGACCTGATGCTGGTGCAGGCTGGTTTTCGGCAAGTAGACAAACAGCAACAAAGCCTTGGCAAAGGCGATCACCGCCAGAATGCCGAAGGCACTGCGCCAGCCGAAGGCGTCAGAAATCAGCGTGCCGACCGGGATGCCGAACACCGTGGCACAGACAATGCCGAAACCGATTTTGGCGATCGCACGACCGGCGAAATCCGGGCCGACGATGTCCACTGCCGTCTCACTGGCCAAGGCCCAAAACACCGGCAGACCGAGCGCCGGAATCAATCGGGCAATCGCCATTACCCAGATATTCGGTGCCAGTGCGGCCACGGTATTGGCCAGGCCAAACATGATCAGGATGCTGATAAACAGTTTGCGCCGCTCGAAGCGGGCGAAATATGCGGTCAGGAAAGGCCCGAACATCGCCACGGTAAAAGCGAACAGCGTCACCAGCAGCCCGGCCTGCGGGATGGTGACTGCGAGGTCTCGGGCAATCGCCGGCAACAGGCCGACGATGACGAATTCCGTGGTCAGCACCGTGAACCCGGCGGCGGACAACAGAAGAATGGGCAACAGCATGCGCAACTCCAGCAAAACGACGACACCAGCGTTGACCCGGAGGCCCGCTGGCAGAGTTTGAAAATAAGGATGCGCAATCTTAACAGAGTGTGTCCGGGCTGACTTGCACAAACCTGTCGACTTTGTTGCCTGATCCGGTGGCAGATCGTCACAGGCCTGAAGGATAAGGCCCACGCTGTGATAAAGTCCGCGCCCTGAAAAACGTACAGCTTATTCAACGACCGGTTTATTGGCGTTGATCTCGCGTCAGCCCTTTCGGTGCGTGACGGTGGTCTGCCCCCGATGTCCACCGCCCTCACGCCACCTTGCACCCTATAAAAAATCAGAGATGCCGTTATGACTGCTTCGTCCCCTTCTCTATTGCAGCGCCTGAAGAACCTGAGCCTGGTCGCCCAGATCCTGATCGGCCTGATTGCCGGTATCGCTCTGGCGATGTTCGCCCCGCAAGTGGCAAAAGACACCGCGTTCATCGGAAAAGTGTTCGTGTCGGCGTTGAAAGCCGTCGCGCCGATTCTGGTGTTCGTGCTGGTAATGGCCTCTATTGCCAACCACAAGCACGGCCAGGAAACCCACATCCGCCCGATTCTGTTCCTCTATCTACTGGGTACCTTCGCCGCAGCAGTGGTCGCTGTCATCGCCAGCATGGCATTCCCGTCGCACCTGGTGCTGTCCACCGAGAACGTTGCGGTCACTGCGCCCGGCGGCATTGGTGAAGTGTTGCAAAGTCTGTTGCTGAGCGTGGTCGACAATCCGGTGAAGGCGCTGATCGAAGCCAACTTCATCGGCATTCTGGCCTGGGCGATCGGCATGGGCGTCGCGATTCGCCATGCCGGCGACACCACTCGCGAAGTGCTGGGCGATCTGTCCAACGGCGTGACCTTGATCGTGCGTGTGGTGATTCGCTTTGCACCGCTGGGCATTTTCGGTCTGGTCGCTTCGACACTGGCCACCTCCGGTTTCGGCGCTCTGATCGGTTATGCGCACCTGCTGGCCGTGCTGCTCGGTTGCATGCTGTTCGTGGCGCTGGTGATGAACCCGCTGATCGTGTTCTGGAAGCTGCGTCGCAACCCGTACCCGCTGACCCTCAAATGCCTGCGTGAAAGTGGCATCACCGCGTTCTTCACCCGCAGCTCGGCGGCGAACATTCCGGTGAATCTGGAATTGAGCAAGCGCCTTGGCCTGCATGAAGACACCTACTCGGTGTCGATTCCGCTGGGCGCGACCATCAACATGGCCGGCGCGGCGATCACGATTACCGTACTGACCCTGGCGGCCGTGCATACATTGGGTATTGCCGTGGATATTCCTACGGCGATTTTGCTCAGCGTTGTCGCCGCCATTTGCGCCTGTGGCGCGTCGGGTGTGGCGGGTGGATCGCTGTTGCTGATTCCGTTGGCGTGCAGCTTGTTCGGGATTCCGAGCGAGATTGCCATGCAGGTGGTGGCGGTCGGTTTCATTATTGGCGTGTTGCAGGATTCGGCAGAGACCGCGCTGAACTCGTCGACTGATGTGCTGTTTACCGCTGCGGCTTGCCTGGGTGAAGAAGCGAAAGCCCAACGCACGGCTTGATATTCGCTGTAATCAAAAGCCCGCCATGGTGTGAACCTTGGCGGGCTTTTTTGTGACTGAGATCTTTTCCCCCTCACCCCAACCCTCTCCCCCAAGGGGGCGAGGGGGAAAGGGGGCAGACCGAGTGCTGTTCAAAACCTGAGTTCGACTTGATATTTCAGGTCGGCGTATCCCGAACAAACAACGCGATCAGTCCCCTCTCCCTCCGGGAGAGGGTTAGGGTGAGGGGCTCTTGAAAAATCAGAACGCGCCCATGTAATCACGCTTGCCCACTTCAACACCGTTATGACGCAGCAACGCATAAGTGGTGGTGACGTGGAAGAAGAACTGCGGCAAGCCATAAGTCAGCAAGTACGACTGGCCACTGAAGCGCTTCTCTTTCGGCGTGCCCGGACGAGTAACGATTTCGATGCCTTCCTTGCCGTCGATCTGCTCTGGCTTGATCTCACCGATGTAGGCCAGCACCTTGGCGATCAAGGCTTGCAGCTCGGCGAAGGTGGTTTCGGTATCGTCGTACTTCGGCACTTCGACTTCAGCCAGACGTGAGGAAACGCCCTTGGCGAAGTCGACAGCGATCTGCACCTGGCGGGTCAGCGGGAACATGTCCGGGTACAGACGTGCCTGCAGGAAGGCGTTCGGGTCGATGTTTTTCTCGGTGGCGTGGGCTTCAGCCTTTTTCAGTACATCGCTCAGGGCGTTGAGCATCTGTTGAAAAACCGGGACGGATGCGGCGTACAGGGAAATGGTCATGGCAGTCTCGAGTAGTGGCTGGGTGGAACAAGGAGGCGATTATAGCCATGCTTGATGACCACACGGCTTGCCTTTTGTTTGGCAAGGATTAGGCTAGGCGCCTTCGACTGCAAAGGGAACGCGCGATGACCACTGAACCAGAATCCACCTTCGACGAGCCACGGCTCAATGCCACGGAAATCCGCATCCTCGGCTCGTTGATCGAGAAACAGGCAACCAGTCCGGAAACCTATCCGCTGACCCTTAATGCGCTGGTCACGGCGTGCAATCAGAAAACCAGCCGCGAACCGGTGATGAACCTGACTCAGGGTCAGGTCGGGCAGAGCTTGCGCGCACTGGAAGGTCGCGGTTTCGCCAAACTGGTGATGGGCAGTCGCGCCGACCGCTGGGAGCACAAGGTCGACAAGGCACTGGAACTGGTGCCGGCGCAGGTGATTCTCAGCGGTTTGATGTTTTTGCGTGGCCCGCAGACCGTCAATGAGCTGCTGACCCGCAGTGGCCGCATGCATGAATTTGAAGACACCGAGCAAGTGGTGCATCAGCTTGAGCGCTTGATTGCGCGCGGGTTGGCCGTGTTGATTCCGCGCCAGGCCGGGCAACGTGAAGATCGTTACACCCATGCGCTGGGTGATCCGGCGGATATCGAGGCGATCATGGCGGCACGGCAGAATCCGTCGGATCGCGGTGCGAGCAGTGGTGTTTCGGTTGAGCGTATTGAAGAACTGGAAGCGCGGATCGCAGCGCTGGAAGAGCGCCTGGCCCGCCTCGAATAACCACCACCGTTTTATTGTGGGAGCGAGCCTGCTCGCGAAGAGGTTCTGTCAGCTACATCATTTTTGAATGACACACCGCATTCGCGAGCAGGCTCGCTCCCACAGGGGATCTACAGCGAGCACACAATCTGTGTATGACAAAAATTCAACTGTGGGAGCGAGCCTGCTCGCGAAGAGGCCCGCCCAGCCACCACAACCCATCAGCTCCGGGCAAACTCCACCGCCGCCGCAAACTGAGCTTCATTCGGGCGCACGCCGGTGTACAGGACAAACTGCTCCAGCGCCTGAATCGCTATCACCTCAAGCCCGGTAATCACCTTTTTGCCTTCGGCCCGAGCACGCACGATCAGCGGCGTCTCCGACGGAATCGCGACCACATCAAATACCGTCTCAGCCGCAGCAATAACTTGAGGCTCGAACGCCAACTGCCCCGCCTCCGGCCCGCCATCCATGCCCACTGGCGTCACATTGATCAGCATCTGTGGACGCTCCTCGCCCAGTTCCGCCTGCCAGCGATAACCCAGCGAATCCGCCAATGCACGCCCGGCACGCTCGTTGCGGGCGACAATCAAACCGTTTTTGTAACCGCCATCGCGCAAGGCGCTGGCCACCGCTTTGGCCATCCCGCCGCTGCCACGCAGGGCGAAGGTCGAATCCTTGGGCACCGCGTGGGTTTCCAGCAACTGGGCGACGGCAATGTAATCGGTGTTGTAAGCCTTCAGATGGCCGTCGGTATTGACGATGGTATTGATCGACTGGATCGCTGCCGCCGACGCATCCAGCTCATCGACCAGCGCAATGCACGCTTCCTTGAACGGCATCGACACGCCGCAACCGCGAATGCCCAAAGCGCGAATGCCGCCCACGGCACCCGTCAAATCCTGACTGCTGAACGCCTTGTAATAGAAATTCAGGCCCAACTGCTCATACAAATGGTTATGAAAACGCAGACCGAAATTGCCTGGGCGCCCTGACAGGGACATGCACAGCTGAGTGTCTTTGTTCGGGTTCATCTGCATGAAACTTCTCCTTCAAACGCACTTTCGGATAGACGGGATTAGCCAGCCCATCGGGTTCTGAACGATCATTGAGGCCTGTTTTAAAGGTGTCTTTTGGCCCTTGCCTGGCCCGGTAAAGAAGCCGGTACAGACCTTACACAAAATTTACCCAGCGGCTGTGCTGATTTTCAGAATTTCGCTGTCTTAGAAGTATCCCCGCGACAACTGTGGGCCTGGTGCAGGCCCTGCCGCCGGGTCGAAGAACCGAGGACTTATCATGATTCGTAAACTCCCCATTCTGGCCTTGTTGATTGGCGCACTCGCTGTCACAGGTCAGGCAGAAGCCGGTGGTGGCCACGGCTGGCAAGGCCCTGCGGTGTTTGGCGCGATCGTCGGCTCGGCCATCATCGGCTCGGCACTGATCAACCAGGATCGGCCGGTGTATGTGCAACAACAGCCGGTTTATGTTCAGCCGCAACCGGTCTACGTGCAGCAGCCGCCACCACCGGTCTACTACCAGCCGGCACCGGTGTATGTGCAGCAACCGGTGTACATTCAACAGGCCCCCGTCTACTACGGTCCGCCTCGCGGTTATTACGGTCGGCCACATGGCTACTACGGCGGTCCGCGCTGGTAACCGAAACACAAGGCCCCGCTTTTATAGCGGGGCTTTTTTATGACCGTTGGTCGGCGAGCGTCTGAAAAAATCTCGCCAAGGTCGCTGTGAGGACAGTTTCACCGGCTAAAGTCGGCATGATTGAATGACCGCTATGTAGATTTCCACAAAACGGTCACTTTTTTGTCATGACGGAGCTGCAATCTGAATCCGTCCGTAAACAACAGGTTGATAACAACAAGGACGACTGTATGCCAACACAAAACCCGCACCGCATCGTCGGCCTGTGCACCTCCAGCAAGGTGTACAGCGCGCTGACAGAACTCAAGCACCTGGAAGGCCATCGCTGCGCGAAATTTCTCTCGCTGCTGGCGGAAAACCTGGTGCACAAGGGTTTGCTCAATGAGCGCGAAGTCATGCACATGCTTGATCAAGTGGTCGACTGAGCCAGCCCTCAACGGCGTCAATGACCACTATCGAAAGCGTTGATTGTCCGTAGAACCGGCGAATCTCTAAGGTAGCTCCATTGATAGATGGAGGTACTCGTCATGGCTCAGGTTCAAATCATGTCCGTTATCGGCAGCGCCGTTCCCGCTTCGCTCAGGGCCTCGGGCTTGCTCGCCTGCTGGTATCTGATGCGCGACGGCGAAGCGATCAGCGGCCCGCTCACTTCGCTGCCCGCCGCGCAGGCACTGTCACAAAAAATCGTCAGCGAGCTGTTCCACGCTTAAGGCAGTTGCACCTTGGGCTTGGTCTCGGCGAACAACGCCCAGCTCGACATGAACAACGCCGCGATCAGCGGCCCAATCACAAAACCGTTGAGGCCGAACACTGCCAGACCGCCAAGGGTCGAGATCAGAATCAGGTAATCGGGCATTTTGGTGTCCTTGCCGACCAGAATCGGTCGCAGCACGTTGTCCACCAGACCGATCACGAAAACCCCGAACAAGCCCAGCACCACGCCCTGCCAGATCATCCCGCTGAGCAGGAAATACACCGCCACCGGCGCCCAGACAATCCCCGCGCCGACTGCTGGCAGCAACGACAAAAACCCCATCAACACCGCCCACAGCAATGCGCTGGGGATGTCGAGAAACCAGAAAATCGCTCCGCCCAGCGCGCCTTGAGTCACCGCGACTACGAGATTGCCCTTCACCGTCGCCCGTACCACGCGGTTGAACTTCAACTGCAAGCGCCGCTTGTGGCCTTCCTCCAGTGGCACGGCGGTCCGCACCTTGCGCGCCAGTTCGGCGCCGTCACGCAGAAAGAAAAACAGCAGATACAGCATGATGAAAAAACTCACCACGAACTCGAACGTACCCTGACCAAAACTGAACGCTTGAGTGGCCAGGACCTGACTGCCCTGCATCGCCGATTTGACGATTTTCTCGCGCAGGCCATTGAGTTCGCCCATGCCGAAACGGTCGAGCAAGTGCTGAAAGTATGGCGGCAAGCTGTGCTTGAACTGCGCCAGATACGCGGCAATGTCCAGCTCACCGCTTTCGATATTCTTGTAAACCGTCGCCCCCTCCTGCACCAGCAACACGCTGACGATGATCACCGGCAAAATCGCGATGACCAGACAGATGCTCAATGTGCACAGCGATGTCAGGTTACGTTGCCAGCCGAATTTCGCCTGCAATTTGCGTTGCATCGGCGCAAACAGAATGCCGAGGATGACCGCCCAGAACACCGCACCGTAGAACGGCAACAGAATCCAGATGAAGGCCACCGTGACCAGCACCAGCAGCACGGTCAGGGATTTGAATTGAAGGCTTTTTTCGTTCATGTCCGGTCCATGTCAGTCAGGCGTCATGCACGCCCCGCTCCTTAGTCAGCCGCGGCGCGCACGAGTGCCATCTTTATTCATGGAGCATAGATCCAGATCAACAAACCCTCACCGCATCTGACTTACCCTGCCGCGCTTTTGCGACCGACACCGCCATGACCCCGATCCTCGCCACTCCCGAACTGCTCGCCCCCGCCGGCACCCTGAAAAACATGCGTTACGCCTTCGCCTACGGCGCCGATGCGGTCTATGCCGGCCAGCCGCGCTACAGCCTGCGGGTGCGCAACAACGAGTTCGACCACGCCAACCTGGCGCTGGGTATCCGCGAAGCGCAGGCGCAGGGCAAGCGCTTCTACGTGGTGGTCAACATCGCGCCGCACAATGCCAAGCTGAAGACTTTCCTCAAGGATCTGGCTCCGGTGATCGAGATAGCGCCGGATGCACTGATCATGTCCGACCCGGGGCTGATCATGCTGGTGCGCCAGCATTTCCCGCAGATGCCGATTCACCTGTCGGTGCAGGCCAACACGGTGAATTGGGCGAGCGTCGAGTTCTGGCAGCAACAGGGCTTGAGCCGGATCATTCTGTCGCGGGAATTGTCGCTGGAGGAAATCGGCGAAATCCGCGAACAGGTGCCGGGCATGGAGCTGGAAGTATTCGTCCACGGCGCACTGTGCATGGCCTATTCCGGGCGCTGCCTGCTCTCCGGCTACATGAACAAGCGCGATGCCAATCAGGGCACCTGCACCAACGCCTGTCGCTGGAAATACTCGGCGCAAGAGGCCACGGAAAACCAGCTCGGCGACATCGTCCAGACCTTCCAGCCCGAGCCGACCCTGGGCCTCGGCGCGCCCACCGATCAGGTGTTCCTGCTGCAGGAAGCCAACCGCCCCGACGAGTTGATGCCGGCGTTCGAGGACGAGCACGGCACTTACATCATGAACGCCAAGGACCTGCGCGCGGTGCAGCATGTCGAGCGTCTGACGCGCATGGGCGTGCATTCTCTGAAGATCGAGGGCCGGACCAAATCGCACTTCTATTGCGCGCGCACTACCCAGGTTTATCGCCGGGCGATTGATGACGCGGTGGCCGGGCGCGAATTTGATCGCAGCCTGATGACCGATCTGGAGTCACTGGCGCAACGTGGCTACACCGAAGGTTTTCTGCGCCGGCATGTGCATGACGAGTACCAGAATTATCAGCACGGCAGTTCGGTGTCGGAGCGTCAGCAGTTTGTGGGTGAGTTGACCGGCGAGCGGCGTGAGGGGCTGGCCGAGGTCAAGGTGAAGAATCGTTTTGGTCTTGGTGATCATCTGGAGTTGATGACGCCCACGGGTAATTTTCATTTTGATTTGCATGAGTTGCAGAGTGTTAAGGGAGAGGCGATCGACTTGGCACCGGGGGATGGGCACACGGTTTATGTGCCGATTCCGGAGGGGGTGGATTTGCGGTTTGGGTTGTTGATGCGGGATATCGGTAGTGTTTGAAAAGCCCCTCACCCTAGCCCTCTCCCAGAGGGAGAGGGGACTGATTGGGGGATATTTGAGAGGTTCACCGACCTGAAAATTCGTCGGTGAATCCACAATCGACTCTTCTGATCAAGAAAATCAGACTTGGCCGAATCCATAATCGACTCGATTGTTCAGGTCGGCGTTTAACCCGAGACACCTCGGTCGGCCCCCTCTCCCTCCGGGAGAGGGCTGGGGTGAGGGAAAGCTTTTCCTACGCAACAAACTCCTCCCGCAACATCGCCACAAACGCCTCCCGCGCCGGATGCACCCCGGCGTTTTCATGCCAGTAGAACAAGTTGTCGACGGCCGTCAGTTCAGCGAACTCATACCCCACACACCCAGCTCCTTTCGCGTACTGCTCAAACACGCCTTTGGGCACCAACGCCACCCCCGCCCCGGCACTCACACAACCGACAATCGCCCCATAACTGGCGAGACTGACGATCGGCAGCGACAACCCCTGACGCAACAGCCAATGCTCCAGCGCCGCCCGATACGGGCAACCTTGCGGCCACATGAACACGGTTTTGTCCTGCAGATCATCAATGCCGCGCACCGGCCCGAACGAGGTAGATGCGATCAACAACAACTCTTCGCGATACATCGGCGTGCGCTTGAGCTGCGAACGCTCGACATCCACCGCAACAATCGCCCCATCGAGGCGATGGCTGACAGTGTCGTCGAGCAACTGCGCCCAAGTGCCCGTGGTGAGTTCCAGCGCCACCTGCGGATAGCGCTGGTGAAACTTTGCCAGCAAGCGCGGCAAGCGCCCGGTCGCCGAAGATTCGATCGCGCCAATGCGCAACGGCCCGGACGGTTCGGACGAAGGATCAACCGCGCGTTTGGCCTCGGCGGTCAGTGCCAGAATCTTTTCGGCATAGGCGAGAAACGTCTGCCCTGCCGGGCTGATGCGCAACCCGCGGCCCTCACGCAGAAACAGCGCAACACCCAACTCTGCCTCCAGCGCCTTGATCCGCGCGGTGATGTTCGACGGCACACAGCAGAGCTTTTCTGCCGCCCGCGCGATGCTGCCGAGCTCGGCCACGGTCTTGAACATACGGATTTGCGCCAGCTCCATATCCATCACTCTGAGTGAACATTACGCACAGTATAAGTCAGTTGTGGCGAATGATTGGCGACCCGGATACTCGGCGCATCGACAGCAACGAGCGCCTGATCATGCCGCACCCTTCCCCGTTGAAAATCCTCTTGGCGACGGCCTTCGTCGTTGCTTGCTGGGCGTATTCGCCGACCGGCATTCACATCGGACTGCAAGCCTACGAGCCCGGGCATCTGGCGTTGCTGCGGTTTCTGTTGGCGTCGTTGTTCATGGCATTGATCGCCGCGTTCAAGGGCATTTGCCTGCCGCATTGGCGCGATGTGCCGCTCTTGTTTGCCTTGGGTTTTTTCGCCGTCAGCCTGCACCACGTCGCACTGAACATCGGCCAGCAAAGCGTCAGTGCCGGGGCTTCCAGCGTGCTGGCGCAATCGAGCCCGTTGTTCAGCACCTTGCTGGCGCGGTTTGTGTTCAAGGATCAGGTCAGCGCCTGGCGCTGGAGTTGTGTGTTGCTCGGGTTTGTCGGCGTGGTGATCGTGGTCAGCGGCGATAAGGGCTTGGGCAATATCGATGCGCACGCACTGTTGATCCTGTTGGCGGCGGTTTCATGGAGTGTTTACTTCGCCCTGCAAAAACACCATGCGCGGCGTTACGACGGTTTCAGTCTGGCGTGTTACGCGGTGTGGTCGGGGACGTTGATGCTGCTGATTTATCTGCCGGGGCTGGGTCAAGCTGTGCTGAATGCGCCGTTGCGGGTGCAGTGGGCGGTGTTGGCCTTGGGCGTTTTTCCCAGTGCACTGGCCTATCTGGCGTGGGGCTTTGTGCTCAAGCATGTGGATTTGAGCCGGGCGACGATGACGTTGTATTTGATACCGCCGACAGCGATGGGGATTGCTTCGTTTGGTTTGGGCGAGCGGCCGACGTTGCTGGTGCTGGCGGGGTCGGTGGTGGTGTTGATCAGTGTGTTGGCGTTGAATCTGGAGCGGCAGATTGGTCTGGTCAGGACAGCCCGGATCTGATCTGAAATCTGTTTTGAAGCGTATGCCGTCTTCGCGAGCAGGTCGAGTCGTCGCACCGTCGCTCCCACAGGGAAATGCGTTCCAATGTGGGAGCGAGCCTGCTCGCGAAGGGGCCAGCACAGACAACGCATTAATCAAATGCCAATCACCGATCAGCGCCGATCATCCGACAACGGCGTCGGCTCATCCGCGGGCGGCACATCCTCATCATCAGCCGGCGGATCCTGCCAATCCTCCGGCCGATCAGCATCGCTCAACGGATCACGCCCCGGGTTCATCCCCGGCGGTGCATCATGATCAGCCAGGGTCGGTTCATCGGTACCAGGCATCGGCCGGGTTGGATCGGTCGGCAGCACACCGCCCTGAAACAGCAAATCGTTAGCCATGACGCACCTCACTCAGGAGGTCCGGAATACCCGGGCCGTACAACTTGGAATCAGCCCTGTGTACGGCGTGCTATCGAACAGACCAACGGCGTTCAACCCTGCGCGGAAAAGCGGTCGCGGCTGTTGGTCAGGTGCAGCCACATGGCCGCCCGCGCGGCATCCGCATCCTGACGCTTGATCGCGTTCAAGATCGCCTCGTGCTCCAGATGAGCCAGTTGCCCGAGCTTGCTCAGATCCGCCGCACCACGTTCAGCAGCATTGAGCCGGTTACGCGGAATCATCGCACTGCCCAGGTGCTGCATGATTTCACTGAAGCAGACGTTGCCGGTGGCCTCGGCGATGAGCAGATGAAAACGTCGATCGGCTTCGACGCAACTGTCGTTGTTGTCCAGTAACCGCTGGTAGTCATCCAGCGCCTGACGCATTTGCAGCAATTGCTGCTCGCTCCGCCGCTGTGCCGCCAGTGCCGCTGCCTGGGTTTCCAGGCCCAGGCGCAGTTCAAGAATGCTGCGCACCCCGAGCGCTGTGTCGACATTCAGGCGCAAGCCCTGCTCAGGCGCGCGCTCGATGACGAACGTACCGATGCCGTGGCGCGTCTCCACCAGTCCCGAAGCCTGCAACTTGGAAATCGCCTCGCGCACCACGGTGCGGCTGACGCCGTGTTCCTGAACGATGGAATTCTCCGACGGCAGCTTGTCGCCGGGCGACAACTGGCCGAGCAGGATGCTCTGGGTGAGCTTCTCGACCAGGTCATGGGCGAGGTTGTGCGCACGTTTGCGAGCAGGAGCGTCGAGGTCTTCTTGCATGGTCGGTTCCGGTGATCGGGGCTTGCGGATCGTAGCACTGTGCGAGAGCGGACGAGATTGATTCTAGCACCACAACTTGTATGACAACATTCAAATTAGAGCACGATAGCTTCATACCTTTCTGGCGATCTGAACCGGTATACCGTAAAAACAAATCACGCATCGCCAGCCACAAACCCTAGCAAATACTGGATAAGAATACGAAAAAGCATAAAAACACGACCTCTCAGAGAAAATTAATCACTCCTCCCCACTTGTAGGACAAAAATTCTAAGTTGTATGATGTCTAGCAACAACGCAGCACCTGCCCTACCCCGCATAAAAATAATCAGTGG
Organism: Pseudomonas sp. P108; assembly: GCF_032613195.1. Lineage (NCBI taxonomy): Bacteria > Pseudomonadati > Pseudomonadota > Gammaproteobacteria > Pseudomonadales > Pseudomonadaceae > Pseudomonas > Pseudomonas sp. P108. The sequence continues at coordinate 4,392,028 of NZ_CP126691.1, forward strand.
GAGAAAACCAAGTGAAAACCTCCGTCTCCGGGATGAACGAGGGCGTCGATTCGACACTCGCGTCCGCCATCTCGAAAGTGAAACGCCACGTCCTGCCGCTTTTCGTGATCATGTTCATCGTCAATTACATTGACCGGGTGAACATCGGTTTCGTCCGCACTCACATGGAACATGACCTCGGTATTGGTGCCGCCGCTTATGGCTTCGGCGCCGGGCTGTTCTTCATCGGTTACGCGCTGTTCGAAGTCCCGTCCAACATGCTCCTGCAGAAAGTCGGCGCACGCATCTGGCTGACCCGCATCATGTTTACCTGGGGACTGTTCGCCGCCGGCATGGCGTTCATCCAGAACGAAACCCACTTCTACGTGTTGCGCTTTTTGCTCGGCGTGGCCGAGGCCGGGTTCTTTCCCGGGGTGATCTACTACTTCACCCGTTGGCTGCCCGGCGCCGAACGCGGCAAGGCGATTGCGATCTTCCTCAGCGGCTCCGCCGTGGCTTCGTTGATCTCCGGACCGTTGTCCGGCCTGCTCCTGCAAATCAACGGGCTGGGCATGCACGGCTGGCAATGGATGTACTTCATTGAAGGGATGTTCTCGGTGTGCCTTTGCGTATTTGTCTGGTTCTGGCTCGACGCCAAACCTCACGACGCGAAATGGCTGAGCCGCGCCGAACAGGACGCACTGGTCAACGCCATCGACGCGGAACAGAAGGCCCGCGAAGCCGCGACACCGATCCGGCCATCGATGGGCAAATTGCTCAAGGATCGCCAGATCATCCTGTTCTGTCTGATCTACTTCTTCATTCAATTGACGATCTACGCGGCAACCTTCTGGCTGCCGAGCATCATCAAGAAAATGGGCGAGATGAGCGACTTCCAGGTCGGCCTGTTCAACTCGATTCCGTGGTTGCTGTCGATCATCGGCATGTACGCCTTCGCTTCGTTCTCGGCCAAGTGGAAACACCAGCAGGCGTGGGTCGCCACCGCCCTGTTGATCGCTGCTGCGGGGATGTTCATGTCCACCACCGGCGGGCCGATCTTCGCTTTCGTTGCGATCTGTTTTGCCGCGCTGGGCTTCAAGTCCGCTTCGTCACTGTTCTGGCCGATCCCGCAGGCGTATCTGGATGCCCGCATCGCGGCGGCGGTGATCGCGCTGATCAACTCGGTGGGCAACCTTGGCGGCTTCGTCGCGCCGACCACTTTCGGCCTGCTCGAAGAACACACCGGCTCGATTCAGGGCGGCCTCTATGGCCTGGCCGCGACCTCGATCATTGCCGCGATCATTGTCTTCTTCGCACGCACCACCCCGAAACCTGCTGCTGACATAGCCGTGGCCGATGCCGCGCCAAAGCACGCCTGACGTCCATTTTTAAAGATTGCGTATCAAAAGGATAAGAACATGACCGCACACGACACCGCCAAAGCCCCGATCATCACCGACATGCAAGTCATCCCGGTGGCCGGCCACGATGGCATGCTGCTCAATCTGAGCGGCGCCCACGGGCCGTTTTTCACCCGCAACATCGTCATCCTCAAGGACAACGCCGGCCACACCGGCGTCGGCGAGGTGCCCGGTGGCGAGCGCATTCGCCAGACCCTCGAAGATGCACGCAGTCTGGTAGTCGGCAGCCCGATCGGCACCTGGCAGAAGATTCTCAATCAAGTGCGCCAGACCTTCGCCGACCGCGATGCCGGCGGTCGTGGACTGCAGACGTTTGACCTGCGCATCACCATCCACGCAGTGACTGGCCTCGAAGCCGCGCTGCTCGATCTGCTCGGTCAGCATCTCGATGTACCGGTGGCGGCGCTGCTCGGCGAAGGTCAGCAACGCGATGAAGTAAAGATGCTCGGTTATCTGTTCTACGTTGGTGATCAGCGCGAAACCGATCTCGCCTATCGCAGCGAACCGGATGCCGACAATGATTGGTTCCGCGTGCGTCACGAGAAGGCCATGACCGCCGAAGCCGTGGTTCGCCTCGCCGAAGCGGCCCATGCGAAATACGGTTTCAAGGACTTCAAGCTCAAGGGCGGCGTGCTCAGCGGCGATGCGGAAATCGAAGCCGTCACAGCGTTGGCCGAACGCTTTCCCGACGCGCGCATCACCCTCGATCCGAACGGTGCGTGGTCACTGAAAGAAGCCATTCGCTTGTGCCGCGATCAGCATCAGGTGCTCGCCTATGCCGAAGACCCGTGCGGTGCGGAAAACGGTTATTCCGGCCGCGAAGTGATGGCCGAATTCCGTCGTGCCACCGGACTGAAAACCGCCACCAACATGATCGCCACTGACTGGCGCGAGATGGGCCATGCGATCCAGTTGCAGTCGGTGGACATTCCACTGGCCGACCCGCACTTCTGGACCATGCAGGGTTCGGTGCGCGTGGCGCAGATGTGCCATGAGTGGGGCCTGACCTGGGGTTCGCACTCCAACAACCACTTCGACATCTCGCTGGCGATGTTCACCCATGTCGCCGCTGCTGCGCCGGGCGAGATCACCGCGATCGACACCCATTGGATCTGGCAGGATGGCCAGCGTTTGACCAAGGCCCCGCTGCAAATTGTCGATGGTCTGGTGCAGGTGCCGAAGAAGCCGGGGCTTGGCGTGGAACTGGACATGGACCAGGTGGCCAAGGCTCATGAACTGTATAAAGGCATGGGCCTCGGCGCGCGGGATGACAGCGTGGCGATGCAGTTTCTGATTCCGGGGTGGAAGTTCGATAACAAGCGGCCGTGTCTGGTGCGCTGAACCTGATCTCCAATCCACCACGGTCCCTGTAGGAGTGAGCCTGCTCGCGATAGCGGTGTGTCAATTGATGTAAATGTTGACTGACACACCGCTATCGCGAGCAGGCTCACTCCTACAAGGGTTTTGCATTAACCAGAGATTTGCAGCAGCCAGGTTTTGAACGCTGTCATCGCCGCTGTTTCAGGGCGCGACTGCAACCGCGTCAACCAGTAACTCCCCGTCGTAATCTCGATCGCAAACGGCTGACAAATCGCCTCCGCCGCCAGTTGCCGGGCGAACATCAGCGGCGGCGCCAATGCCACCCCACCGCCCTGCAAAGCCGCCTCCATCATCGCCAGCGACGAGTCGAAAACGATGCTTTGCGGCGGTGCCGCTTGAGTCGCCAACCCGGCAGCCTGAAACCACTCCGGCCATTCATCCGTACGATAGGAACGCAGCAGCGTCTGCTGCAGCAAGTCCCCCGGCGAATGCAATTGCCGAGCAATTTCCGGCACGCACAACACCGACAGCGGTGCCTCAAGCAACCGCGTCGCTTCGATACCATGCCACGCCCCGGCGCCAAAGCGGATCGCGTAATCCAGCCCTTCTGCCGCCACATCCACGCGATTGTTGTTCGTCGACAGCCGCAAATCTATGAGCGGATGTTTCGCGCGGAAGTCCGCCAGCCGCGGCAACAGCCAACCCACGGCAAACGTACCGACCGCGCCGACGGTCAGCATTTCGCGGTACTGTCCACCGGCGAGGCGTTCGAGAATCTGCGCGATGTGATCGAACGAGGTGCTCAACACCGGTAGCAAGGTTTCGCCTTCACTGGTCAGCATTAGCCCACGGGGCAGGCGTTTGAACAGCGTGACGTTGAGTTGCGCTTCCAGGCTTTTGACCTGGTGGCTGACCGCAGCCTGGGTGACGCACAGTTCCACGGCAGCGCGGGTGAAGCTCAAATGACGCGCGGACGCTTCAAAGGCGCGCAGTGCGTTGAGCGGCAATTGCGGTCGAATCATGCCCAGTCCCAAATTTTTCTAATGGCTCGTGCGAGTTTTCGTCGTTTGTCGGTTGGCACCGCGCTGACTAAATTGGCGGCGCTGATCAGTCGCCCAACACAGAAATCGCCCGCAGTGTAGCGGGATAACGCTAGCAACACTCATGGAGAGTGGTTCATTCATGTCATCCATTCAATCGAGCAAACTCATTTCCTGCGCCGCATTCAGCCTGTTTTTCGGTGCCTCGTCCTGCATGGCCGCCGCGCCAACCGACGCGCAGTTACAGGCGCTGGTCAACGACGCTGTGACGCCAGTAATGCAACAACAGAACATTCCCGGCCTGACCGTAGCGCTGACCATTAATGGCCAACCGCATTACTTTAACTACGGGGTTGCCGCGAAAGACACCGGACAGACAGTCAGCGAAAACACCTTGTTCGAAATCGGCTCGGTGAGCAAAACCTTCACCGCCGCCCTCGCCGGTTACGCCCAAGCGACTGGCAAACTGGACCTGTCGACCAAGGCCAGTCAGCTCTGGCCTGAATTGAAAGGCAGCGCCTTCGACAACATCAGTGTGCTGCAACTGGGCACCTACAGTGCCGGCGGTTTGCCGCTGCAATTCCCGGACAACGCGGATTCGTCTGACAAGATGCTCGGCTATTTCCAGCAGTGGAAACCGGTGTATCCGGTAGGCAGCCATCGCCAGTACTCCAACCCGAGTCTGGGCCTGTTCGGTTATCTGGCCGCAAAAAGCCTCGGCCAGCCGTTTGATCAGGCGATGACGCAAACCTTGCTGCCGAAACTCGGTTTGCAGCACACCTACCTCAGTGTGCCTGCCGCGCAAATGGGCCTTTATGCGCAGGGTTATGACAAGAACGACAAACCGGTGCGCGTCACCCCCGGTGCGCTGGACTCGCAGGCCTACGGCGTGAAAACCAGTGCCGTGGACATGCTGCGTTACGTTCAGGCCAACCTGAAACCTGAAACGCTGGAAGCCTCCCTGCAAAAAACCATCGCCAACACCCACACCGGTTACTACACGGTCGGCGATATGACTCAGGGTTTGGGTTGGGAAATGTACCGCTACCCGATCAGCCTTGATCGCTTGCTGGCGGGCAACTCGACGGAAATGGCCATGCATGCGCACAAGGTGCAGTGGCTGAATCCGCCGCAACCTCAACCGCATGACGTGCTGATCAACAAGACCGGCTCGACGGGTGGCTTCGGGACTTACGTAGCGTTTGTGCCGAGCAAGGACGTGGGCATCGTGATCATGGCCAACAAGAACTTCCCGATTCCAGAGCGGGTGAAAATCGCCCACAAAATCCTCAGCGCTGTCGCTGACTGAAAATCAAAAGATCGCAGCCTGCGGCAGCTCCTACAAGATCGGGTTTTCACTCGGTCAATGTAGGAGCTGCCGCAGGCTGCGATCTTTTGTCTTTAAAGCTGCGCCTGCAACTTCCAGCCGATGACATCCATCAAGTCGCAACTGTCACGCAACGGGATCGCCATCACCCGGGCGAAATCCTGCAGCAGCAAGGCGTCGTGCCCTTTGCCCTCACCCAGCGCCAGAGTCTCCATCAATTGCGTGACACAGCGCAAACGGTAAGCCGCCGTGCCATGCAGCACATCCACCGGTGCTTCGCGGTCGATCAGCAGGCAGGGGATGGTGCAGTCGATGCCGGTTATGGGTATGTATCGAGCCATGTTTGAACCTCCCTGTTCAATGTTGCGTCGCCGCCGGTGGATCGAGATTGTCCAGCGCACGGTTGACCAGCAACTCGCCGAGGATTGCCAACTGCTGAATCGACAAGGCGAGACTGCGCGGTGAACCCTGCAGTTCAGTGGCCAGGTCAGTGGTCAGGACGTTGAGTGAGGCGAGGGTTTCGCAAGCGTGGCAGAGCAGCGTGGGCGTATCGATATCGGGGAAGATGGTGAAGACGTGGCTGATGGGATCGGGGTGATGCGGGTTGCGTAAGCGGGGGTTGTGGGCGTCGAAGGATCCTGAATCCATGGGGGACTCTGGAGGGTTTGGAGTATGTTTTTTCATTAGTAAAGACCTCTAAACATGGAAGAAAAAACTGCCAAACTCACTTCCACGAGAGGGTGGCAGCTTTGCGCAGGGGTGGAAGTCCGGGGAGGTCGAGAGACCCGGTGCACTCGAGAGTGCTCCTGCGCATAGCTGCCATAAGCAAACAATGTTGGCATAAAAACCGCCAACATGTGTTCACAGGCGCACATGCGCTCACGACCAACACCGGACTTCCACACCCGACCACTGTGTTTTGCAGCGGCCAAAGAAGACTATCCCTCCTCTCCCAACCCCACCAGTTCACCACTGCCGCCGCGACTTGCAGGAAAAATCCGCGGGGGTTGAAGGGGATTTGTGTCAGACGTTTCGGCCGGCACATGCTGCAACGACTTTGGGTGACCGAATGAATTCGTTGTATCTACACTGCATCGAATCAATCTTTGGACGAGGATGGCGTCGGGCAAAGAAACAGTCATCCGAAGGGCACAATGATGGAAATCAAAAGTTTGAAGCTTACGGATGTCGGACACTTTGGAGACATGGATATTCAGTTTGCCCCTACCCCGACACACCGCTCGAACATCACGGTGCTGGCGGGAAACAACGGCAGCGGAAAAACCACCATTCTTAAATCCCTGAATATTTGTCTGAGCTGGCTGATAGCAAAAATTCGCTCCAATAGAGGCAATGGCAAATACCTTGTCGATGAAGACATTCGCAACGGCGCCTCAGGAGCCGTCCTTTCGATTGGCATCACAGACGTTTCGCACCCGCGCGCAACTGACAGTGATGCGGGTTCCGAAAGCGAATTGTTCGTATGGGGCGCTGCCCGAAGTCGCCAAGAAGGTGCAGTCTCGGGCCGTGGATATTTAAACGAAGTCAGACTGCTTGCAGACCACTACCGCACTCAACTCACCGCCGACGATAGCGCCTCGCTCCCGCTGATCGCTTATTACCCAGCCGAACGTTGCGTTCTCGACATCCCGCTTGAAATCACCAGCAAACAAGCCTCTGATCAACTCGACGGCTATGACACCAGCTTCAACGGTGGCGCCGACTTTCGCGGTTTTTTCGAATGGTTTCGTGAACGTGAGGACAGCGAAAACGAGGACGGGATTTCCGATACCGCACTGGCCGAAGTCGCGGAAAAATTCGGTACTGACAGCGACGTTTATAAAACGCTCGCCAACTTGAAAGCCTCCTCCCGCGACCGCCAGTTGACTGCCGTGCGTTCGGCCATCGCCGTGTTCATGCCGGATTTCTCCAACCTGCGTGTGCAACGCAAACCACATCTGCATATGGCAGTCGACAAACATGGCGCGACATTCAATGTCACTCAGCTCTCGCTTGGCGAAAAGTCGATGATTGCGTTGGTGGGTGACATGGCCAGGCGTCTGGCGATGATGAACCCGTCGATGGACAACCCACTGCACGGCGACGGCATTGTTCTGATCGACGAGGTGGAATTGCGCATGGATCCGCAATGGCCGCTCGGTCTGATTGCACAATTAAGTGCGACCTTTCCCAATTGCCAGTTCGTGCTGACCACGCATTCTCCATTGGTCATAGGTGATACCAAAGGTGTGCTGGTTTACCTGCTTGATGAGGGCGATAGCCGTGGGTAGACAAGTTGCGGTGAGGGCGTCGGTGTCCGCAAATATGCGGGTAACGGAATAAACATTGTAGGAGTGAGCCTGCTCGCGATAGCGGTGTATCAGTCAACGCTGATGGTGACTGATACACCGCTATCGCGAGCAGGCTCACTCCTACAGGGGACGCGTTTTATTCAGTGACTGCGCGATCAGTCATCCGGCATTTCCGGTGGCTTGCTCGGTTTCGCAGGCTTGGTCGGCTTGGCATTCTTGGCACCTTTCGCCGGTTCCGGCGTAGCAGCAACCGGCGCCTGAGCCGCGGCGGCCGCTTCCTTCTCGGCCATTGGCATGGCGTCGATGGTGTCGAAGATTTTCTTCAGGTCCAGCGCTTTCGCCTCATCCCCCGAAGCCGAGAGTTTGGTCTCGCCGTCCTTGCCCACCAGGAACACTTTCGGATACGCCCCGGCACCCAGCTTCAGCGAACGCAACAGCGCCATGGTGTCTTGCTGGCCCATGTCCTTGCCGTCGAGCTGGCCGGCCATGTTGAGGATGGTGTAGACCTTGATGTTGCGGTCGGCGACGCCCTTTTTGTTGGCGGGATCCTCCAACGACTTCTTGAGGGCTACCCAGACGGGGTCGACGGTGCTTTGTGCGATCACGATCAGCGGTCGGGCGCGGCCCATATCCCCGGCGATGGGCGAATCGTTGTCAGCGGCGAACAAGGGGCCGGCAATCGCCAGCAAGAGTGTCAGGGTCAATGACCTGATGAGCATGCGCATCTCCTTTTGATATCCACGCTCTAATGATTGCGCATCGTGGCGATTGTTCCGGGACAACCCGGCAAATATCTTCCGCCTAGTCAGAAGCTTAGGACAGGCGCGACATTGCGCAACATATCCGAGGTGATCGCAACGCGGATTTGATTACCTTTTATGACCGCATTAGGGTGGTGGTTCTGCCCATGAAATGGAGTTCACCCGCATGCACATCGATTACCTGTGCGATCACCCCGAATTGATCGAAGAACTGGCCACGCTCAACTTCGAGGAGTGGGGCGAGTTTCGTCCCGGGCAAACCGTCGAGGACCGTATCGAACACATGCGCGAATCCTGCGGCAAAGGTGCAGTGCCGAGTGTCGTGGTAGCGCTGGAGGGTTCGCGACTGCTGGGCGGCGCGCTGCTGATCGAAAGTGATCTGAAGCTGCGCCCGAATCTGACGCCATGGCTGGCCGGGGTTTATGTGAAGGCTGAAGAACGCGGTCGCGGGATCGCTTCGCAACTGGTCAATCGCGTGGTTGCAGAAGCGGCGGCGCTGGGTGTGCCTGAGTTGTATCTGTACACCGACACATCGCAGTCGCTGTATGCACGGCTGGGTTGGGAAGTGGTTGAAGAACTGGTCTACGACGATTTGCCGGTGACAGTGATGAAATACGTCATTCAGCGCTAACCCGTGGTGAGGCGGCGCGCCGCAAGCTGTGCCGCCTCAGTCCAGCGCTGAATCGAGTGCCGAAAGCAATTGCGAAGGGTCGACAGGATGTCCCCCGAGTTTGAGTTCACCGCTGTCGAGTTCAACGCTCAACCTCACCGACGCCCGATCGCCCGGGTACTTGCGCAGCACCAACTCGATGTCATTGGCCGTCTCATCAGCGGTACCGAGCAAATCCCACAGGCTCTCGCTCAGATCCAGCAGCACTTTTTGCTGCTGCAGATCGACTACCCGTGGCGCATACAGCCAATGGCTCATGCGCATTTCACGCGGTTCGACGGTGATAGCGAGATGGCCATCGCAATGGACAGTGGTTTCAGACATGGCCGGATCAGAACGCCAGTTTGTAACCGATCAGCACCAGCATCGTCGCCAGGCACGGGCGCAGCACTTCATCAGAGATGCGTCCGGTCAGGTGGCTGCCGAGCCAGATGCCTGGCAGCGAGCCAACCAGCAAGAAGCCCAGCACACCCCAATCCATATTGCCCATGCTCGCGTGGCCCAGGCCTGCGACCAGAGTCAGCGGCACGGCGTGAGCGATTTCAGTGCCGACCAGGCGACGGGTCGGCAGCAACGGATAGAGGATGAACAGCGCAACTGTGCCAAGGGCGCCTGCACCGATCGAGGTCAGGGCAACCATGGTGCCGAGAACCAGACCGGTGATCACGGTCATCACGTTCAGGCGCGAACCGCTCGGGTTATAGTTGCCGCCGGCGCGTTTGTGGGCAAACTCAAGCAAGCGTTTCTTGAAGAAGATCGCCAGTGCCGTGGCGAACAGGACGAAGCCCAGCGCCTGTTTGATGATGGCGTTCATCGCGTCCGGCGCAGTGTGCAGGGTGCTGAGGAACCACAGGGTCATGGCCACCGCCGGCACGCTGCCGAGGGTCAGCCAGCCAGTGATGGCCCAGTCGATGTTCTTGTTTTTGCGATGAACGAGGACACCACTGGATTTGGTAATGGCGGCGTACAGCAGGTCTGTGCCCACCGCCGTTGCCGGGTTGATGCCGAACCACAACAGGATCGGCGTCATCAACGAACCACCGCCGACACCGGTCATGCCGACAATAAAACCCACCACCAGCCCGGCAATCACCAGGCCGAAATTCACCAATTCCATTAACACGTCCAGAAAAACGACAGGAAAAATCTGGCCCGCAGCATAGCGATTTTTCTTATAACCACATATATCGATGCGGTCTATCGTTATGCCATATCGAACTCAATACCCTTTCCCCCATGTGGGAGCGAGCCTGCTCGCGAATGCGGTGGGTCATCCGACATATTTATCGACTGACACAACGTCTTCGCGAGCAGGCTCGCTCCCACAGGTGTTATGGGGTGGCTGATGGATCAGTGCACCCGCCGTCCCGGTTTGAAGCTGTGGTTTTTGTTGATCCACACCGTGGCCAGCGCGATCAGCGACAGAATCAGCAGCGCCCACGGAAACGACATCGCCCCTGCCCGATCCAGCAGCAAGCCGCCGAACAAGCCGCCACCGGCGATCGCCACGTTCCACGAAGTGGTGAGCATCGCCTGCACCACGTCGACGTGATCACCGGCCGAGTCCGCCGCCGAGGTCAGCAGCAACGTGGCCGAGCCGCCAAACGACAATCCCCACACCGCCATGCAGGCGTAAATGACCAGCGGTGACGGCGCCGCCAATGCCAGTACCAGCGCCGTCAGCGCAAACACCGCGAGGCTGATCAGCGTCAGCCAGCGCAGCCAGCGATCCACCAGCATGCCAATAATCCAGATCCCCACCAGCGAGCACAGGCCAAACACCAGCAACACCAGATCGACCCGGTCAGCCAGCCCGGCCTGCATCAGAAATGGCGCGATGTAGGTATAGAGAATGTTGTGCCCGAGCATCCACGTCAGCACCACGAACAGCACCGGCCGCACGCCGGGCAGACGCAGCGATTCGAGCAACGGCAGACGCTCCTCGCTGGTTTGCCCCGGACGATCCGGCACCGCAATGACAATCCACGCCGCCAACACCAGCGCCAGTGCCGACATGATCCCGAACGACGCGCGCCAGCCGATCAGATTGCCCAGCCACGTCCCCGCCGGCGTGCCCAACGACAACGCCACAGGCGTGCCGAGCATGGCAATCGCCAGCGCCCGCCCCTGTTGATGCACCGGCACGATGCCGCGCGCATAACCGGCCATGATCCCCCACGACAATCCCGCCGCCATCCCGGCGAGAAAGCGCGAAGCCAGGGTCAGGCCGTAATGGCTGGAGAAGGTGGTGACAGTGTTGAACAGCAGAAACCCGCCGACCGTCATCAATAAAACCCGGCGCCGAGGCCAGCCCCGCGTGGCGACGGTCAGCGGAATCGCCGCGACAATCGAACCCAACGCGTAGAGCGTTACCAGTTGCCCGGCAAGCACTTCACTGACGTTGAGCCCGGCGCCGATTTGCGGCAGCAGCCCGGCGGGCAGGGTTTCGGTGAGGATGGCGATGAAGCCGGTCATGGCGAACGCCAGCAACGCGGCATAGGGCAGTTTGTCCGCACGGGCGGTGCGGTCGACGCGGCTGAAATCGGCGCTGGCGGGGTCGGTCATGACGGGTGCGGCTCCATTTTGATCAATAGCGGTGACGGATTGTATACAAAAACAACCTTCACTATTCGATCAATGTGGGAGCGAGCCTGCTCGCGAATGCGCTAGTTCAGTCAACACTTCAGCGCCTGAAGGACCGCATTCGCGAGCAGGCTCGCTCCCACATTGGATCTCTGCACACCACAAACCCTTGTGGAAGCTGCATAGATCGTCATCACCGCCCCACCAAACTCACTGCACCGGCAAGAAATTCAGGAACAGCAAACTCTGCGCGTAGTTAAGGCCGATCCGCCGGTAACGCTCGTCAAGCATCTGCGTGAGCAGATCCAGGCGCGCAACGATCTTGCTGAACTCGGTGGCAAAGCTCAGATTGGTGCCCTCCTCCGAGATCTCATTGGAAAACAGCAGCGGCTGACCTTCCTTGTTCTGTCGCTGGGACAAAATCCACGTGGCTTTTTCGATATTGCGTGCAGCGTTGTGAACGAATGTCGGGTTGATCGCGTCCGTCATGTAGAACTCGGTGCGATTGCCGTGGGCGGTGACCAGCATGCTGCCGATCGCATAGATGAAAGCGCCGACGCGGTCACCGAGAAACTCAGGGCTCATCGCATAGCTCAGCGCTGCCAGATCCTTGCGCCCGCCCAGCACCGGCAGCGGTTGTTGCTGCTCAATGGCCTGGCGCACCTGTTTCACGGCCGCATGGATATTGAGAAAGCCTGACTTGCGCAGCTCGTCCGGGTTGCGCAAGTACAGCTTGCTCTGCAAGCGATAGAGGCTGCTGAGGTTGTCGCGCATCGCCAGTGTGGCCATGCGGTCGACGCTGGTCTGCAAGAACTCCTGCGGCTTCCCCTCACGCATCTGGTTGAAGAAACCGTTGCCGTCCTGGTGACTGCAACCGCTGAACAGCAGCGACGACAGACAGGCCAGCAACAGGCACGGGCGGCGGAAAAAAGCAGCGATCGGGGCAAAAACTCTCGGCATGAAATCTCGAACAGGCACATTCCTGTGCGGCGGGAGTCACCGCATCCTGGCCATGGATAGAGCCGCCGATTGCGAAAAAGTGCAGTGCGCCGAATGCCCGGTCGTCCTTCGACCAACCCCGACCTGCAATTTAGTCTGTCTTTATTGTTGAAATAAACGACTAATCAGCTATAAATTTTCACTTGCTGAGCATTTAGTATGACTACTTTGTTTTTTCGGTGATTAACATACCGATAGAACGCCGCTTTCAAAAACAACAACAAAAAGGAAGGTCAACCATGCTTCAATCCCGTCACCTGCTCTCCGGCCTCGGACTGTCCCTGATGATCGCCACCCTTTCCGCCAACGCGGCCGGCCTCAGCGCCGAACACAAAGCCTTCGGCAAGACCAATGACGGCACGCCCGTCGAGCAATACATCCTGCGCAACAGCCACGGCATGCAGGCCACCGTCATCACCTACGGCGCGACCCTGCAATCGCTGAAAGTGGCGGACAAGCACGGCAAGTTCGACGACGTCGTGCTCGGCTTCGATGATGTACAGGGTTACCAGAAAGGCACCGCCTACTTCGGCGCGACCATCGGCCGCTTCGGCAATCGCCTCGCCGAAGGTGCGTTCGAACTCGACGGCAAGCGCTATCAAGTGCCGCAAAACGACAAGACCAACGCGCTGCACGGCGGCACGCTGGGCTTCGACAAGAAAGTCTGGAGGGCCCAGGAAACCAAGGACAAGGACTCAGTCGGCGTGACCCTGACCTATCTGTCGGCGGACGGCGAAATGGGCTTCCCCGGCAACCTCACCACCGAAGTGACCTATCGCCTCACCGACAACAACGAACTGCGCATCGACTACAAGGCCAGCACCGACAAACCGACCGTGCTCAACCTGACCAACCACAGCTACTTCAACCTCGCCGGCGCCGGCAATGGCGACATCCTCAAACAGGTCGCCACCCTGCACGCCAGCCATTACACCCCGGTCACCGCCAAGCTGATCCCGACCGGCGAACTGGCACCCGTGGCCGGCACACCGATGGATTTCAGCAAGCCAACCGCGATCGGCACGCACATCAAGGCTGATCATCCGCAGTTGAAATTTGCCGAGCCGAAACAGGGTGGGTTTGATTTCAACTGGGCGCTGGATACCAGGGGTGACATCGGTAAAGTTGCCACCGAGGTGAGCGATCCGCAATCCGGTCGCGTGCTGCAGTTGTTCACCACGGAACCGGGTGTGCAGTTCTATACCAGCAACTTCCTCGACGGTACGGTCAAGGGCAAGGGTGGCAAGGTGTATCCGCACTGGGGCGCGTTTACCCTGGAGACTCAGCATTATCCGGATTCACCGAATCAGCCGGACTTCCCGAGCACTCGGCTTGATCCGGGGCAGACTTACAGCCACAGCGTGGTGTTGAAGTTCTCCGCCAAGTAAAAACGAAGATCAAAAGATCGCAGCGTGCCGCAGCTCCTACAGTTAAGCGTTTTCCTGTAGGAGCTGCGGCACGCTGCGATCTTTTTGCTTTTTGAACCCCTGAGCTATCCTGCTGCCCACTAAAAGGTATCGACACATTCAGCAAGGAGGTTTGCATGCGTACCCTCGAACTGGCCGGCGTGCAGGTGCCGGTGATTGGCCAAGGCACCTGGCGCATGGGCGAAGACCGCTCGGCGCACAAGCGTGAAGTGGCAGCACTGCGCAGCGGTATCGAGCTGGGTATGAGCTTGATCGACACGGCGGAAATGTACGCCGAGGGCGGTGCCGAATCAGTCGTTGGCGAAGCCATTGCCGGCCTGCGCGATCAGGTGTTTCTGGTGAGCAAGGTCTACCCGCACAACGCCAGCCGCAAGGGCATCCCGCAAGCTTGCGAGCGCAGCCTGCGGCGGCTCGACACCGACTACATCGACCTCTATCTGTTGCATTGGCGCGGCCAGTATCCGCTGGAAGAAACCGTCGAAGCCTTCGAACGCCTGCGCGAAGACGGCAAGATCGGCCGTTGGGGCGTGTCGAATTTCGATGTCGATGATCTCGAAGAACTCTCCAGTTCGGTCTGCGCGACCAATCAGGTGCTCTACAACCTCGAAGAGCGCGGCATCGAATTCGATTTGCTGCCGTGGTGCCAACATCAACGCATGCCGCTGATGGCTTACTGCCCGATCGGCCAGGGCGGTGCCATGCTCGCTGAGCCGGTGTTGAAAGACATTGCCGCTCGTCACGGCGTAACCCCCGCACAGGTTTCGCTGGCGTGGATTCTGCGTCAGGATGGGGTGATTGCGATTCCCAAGGCTGTGCGGCCGGAACACGTGCAACTCAATGCACAAGCCGCGCAACTGCAACTGGAGGCCGGGGATCTGGCGGCGCTGGACCAGGTGTTTCAAGCGCCACAACGCAAGCAGCGGCTGGCCATGGTCTGAGCCAGCGGCTGGCGAGGGCTTCGCGATGAGAAGCACTGATCAGTACGACCCGTTCAACCTGCAACGTTTTGTCCAGGCCCAGGATTCGGTATTCGAGCGCGTGCAACGCGAACTCGATGAGGGCCGCAAGCGCAGCCACTGGATGTGGTTTGTCTTTCCGCAGTTCGCCGGTCTGGGCGGCAGTGAAATGTCCCGGCGCTTCGCCATCGGTTCGGCCGAGGAGGTCCGGGCTTATCTGGCTCATGAACTGCTCGGCGCACGCCTGCGGACTTGCACGCAGTTAGTGCTGAAGGTGCAACAGCGTTCGATTGCGGAGATTTTCGGCCATCCCGATGACCTGAAATTTCATTCCTCGATGACGCTGTTCGCCCAGTTTGCCGCTGAAGACAGCGTGTTCAATCAGGCGCTGGAACGCTACTTCCACGGCATTCTCGACGAATGGACGCTGCAACTGCTCGACTCAAAACAGGCCCAGTTGCCCCCCGATCAGGGTTGAGAAATCGTCGTCGACAAACGGCAGAATCGCGTCCGCCACCGGTTGCAGTTGCCGGGTGATGTAGTGGTCGTAGTCGATCGCGGCGCGGCGCACTTCCAGCGGTTCGGGACCTGCCAGGGTGATGACGTAGCTGATCCAGCCGCCATTCTGGTACTGCCGCGGGCGCCCGTGCTGGGCGTTGTAGTCATCGGCCAGCCGCGCCGCGCGCACGTGGGGCGGCACGTTGCGCTCGTAATCGTCGAGAGTGCGGCGCAGGCGCTTGCGGTAGACCAGTCGATCGTCGAATTCGCCAGCGAGGGTTTTACGCACATAGTCGCGCACGTAATCCTGATAGGGCTTGCGCTGGAAGATCCGCTCGTAGAGTTCCTGCTGAAATTGCCGGGCCAGCAGCGACCAGTCGGTGCGCACGGTCTCCAGGCCTTTGTAGACCATTTCATCGCTGCCGTCGGCGCGGGTGACGAGGCCGGCGTAGCGCTTCTTGCTGCCCTCCTCCGCACCGCGAATGGTCGGCATCAGAAAGCGTTTGTAGTGAATTTCGAATTGCAGTTCGAGGGCGCTTTCCAGTCCGTATTCATCACGCACATGCGCGCGCCACCAGTCGTTGACGTGCTTGACCAGCGCATGACCGATGCTCGCCGCCTCTTCCTGTCCGTGCGGGCGACGCAGCCAGACGAAGGTCGAGTCGGTGTCGCCGTAGATCACCGCGTGGCCCTGCTCTTCGATCAGCTTGCGCGTGCGCAGCATGATTTCGTGGCCGCGCAGGGTGATCGATGAGGCCAGCCGCGTATCGAAGAAGCGGCAACCACTGGAACCGAGTACGCCGTAGAAGGCGTTCATGATGATTTTCAGTGCCTGCGACAGCGGTGCGTTGTGCTCGCGCTTGGCGGTCTCGCGGCCCTCGGCAACGCGCGAGACAATCGACGGCAGGCAGTGACGGGTGCGCGAGAAACGCGCACCACGAAAACCCGGCACCGAATCGGTATCGTCCGGGTGCTGCAAACCTTCGATCAACCCGACCGGGTCGATCAGAAAGGTACGAATAATCGACGGGTAGAGACTCTTGTAATCGAGCACCAGCACCGATTCGTAAAGCCCCGGTTGCGAGTCCATAACGAAACCGCCGGGGCTGGCCTGCGGCGGATTGGTGCCGAGGTTCGGCGCGACAAAACCCTGTCGGTGCATCAACGGCATGTACAAATGGGTGAACGCGGCGACCGAGCCGCCGCTTCTGTCCGCCGGCAGTCCGGTGACACTGGCGCGCTCGAGCAGGAAGGTCAGCAGCTCGGTCTTGGCAAAGATCCGCGTGACCAGTTCGCAGTCCTTGAGGTTGTACTTGGCCAGCGCCGGTTTGTCCTCGGCGAACATGCGGTTGATTTCGTCCATGCGCTGGTACGGGTTGTCGATGGACTTGCCTTCACCGAGCAGGGTCTGCGCGACGTTTTCCAGACTGAACGAGGGGAAACTCCAGGTCGCCGAGCGTAGGGACTCGATACCATCGATGATCAGCCGCCCCGCTGCCGAGGCGAAGTAGTGATTGCGGCTGCCGTGTTCGCGCCATTGCATCTCTTCGCCGCCCCGACCGATCTTCAGCGGCACGCCAAGGCGTCGCGCGTGTTCGTGGAGAATGCGTAGATCGAACTGCACGACGTTCCAGCCGATGATTGCGTCTGGGTCGTGGCGGGCGAACCAGTCATTGAGCTTCTTCAGGATGACCGTGCGCGAGTCGCAGTACTCGAGGTCGAAGTCGACGATGCTGTCATCGCCGTTCGGCGCGCCAAGCATGTACACCTGACGTTCGCCGCAACCTTCGAGGGCGATCGAATACAACTCGCCGGTTTCGGTGGTTTCGATGTCGAGCGAGACCAGCCGTAGCGTCGGTCGGTAATCGAGGTCAGGTTTGAGCTGGGCGTTGAGCAATACGCCGTCGGCATCGGGCGTACCGCTGAACCGCACCGGCGCGGTGATAAAGCGCTCCATCAGATAGCGCTCCGGCGGGCGAACGTCGGCTTCGAAGACGTCGACACTGTTGCGGTTGAGCGCGGTTTCCAGGCGCATCAACTGGACGTGTTGCTGGCAATACAGACCAAGCACCGGGCGATGTTCGAAATCCTGCAGGGCCAGCGGGCGCAGTTCTACATTCTTTTCATCGTGCAGCAGGCGTTCGGCCGCTGCGCGCTGCTCGGCGGGGATAAACGCCACCGACGGCTGATGCGGCAGGCGCACACGGCGCGGCCCGGCGTCGGTCGCCAGCCAGAACTCGACTTCGGTGCCGGCCGGGGTATCGCGCCAATGCCGGGTCAGGACGAAGCCCTGCGGTAAATCCACCACTGCAACCTCAGGAATTGAATCAGAGAGGCATTCTACGCGGCATTGCCTGGGATGACTCTGGCGATAAATAGCCACCCGCCACGGAAAAACCCGGCAAATGACGTTTTTTGCGTGTTATCTGCCGCTTTGCCACCTTGCCCTGCGCGCTTGCGTCTACGATGCTTGGATAACAACGACAACACCTGAGTAACCGCCATGAAGACCGTCGCCCAACTGCTCAAGCTCAAAGATCAGAAAAATCAGGAAGTGCACCAGATCAAGCCTGATCACATGGTGCTCGAAGCGCTGATGAAGATGGCCGAGAAAAACGTCGGCGCCTTGCTGGTGGTCGAAGACGAAAAAGTGGTCGGCATCATCAGCGAACGGGACTACGCGCGCAAACTGGTGCTGCATGGCCGCTCATCCGTAGGCACGCCGGTGCGCGACATCATGGTGGCGAACGTGATCACCGTGGACACCCATCAAACCGTCGATACTTGCCTGGGCATCATGTCGGACAAACGCCTGCGCCACTTGCCGGTGGTCGAGAACGGCAAGCTGATCGGCTTGCTGTCGATCGGTGACCTGGTCAAGGAAGCGATTGCCGAACAGGCAGAGCTGATCAAGCAGCTGGAGCAGTACATTCGCGGGGAATAAAGCCCGTCCTCCTCATGATCGTTCCCACGCGCAGCAAAGGAATGCCTCCTGTGACGCTCTGCGTCACGCTTTGGGACGCAGAGCGTCCCGGGCTGCGTTACCACGCAGAGCGTGGGAACGATCACCTCTGTCAGGACGGCCAATGCCGGGCAAAGACCGGTGCCAGCACCGGGTGCCGGTCAATCCGCTGCAACCACGCATAAAACCCCGGTCGCGTCTGACGCAAATGCTCGCGGCTGCCCGCCCAGCGCGTCACCACTGCCGCCAGCACATCCAGTGCCCCCGGCGTTTCGTCATCCAGATACAGCTCGGCAGAAAACTGGTCGGCAAACACCTCCCAACTCCAATGCAATCGCTCACGCGCTCCGGTCACCAGATTCTGCCGCGAGGCTTCGTCAGGCATCAGCAGCCAGCGCTCCGGATAATCGATGACGCCGATCGCCGCATAACAGTTGCTGACGATGTAGACCAGACCGCGAATCGCCTGATCACGGTCATCCGCCTTGGTCGGCAGCAGGCCGGACTTGGGAAACGTCAGGCCCAGATGAATCAGGATCGCCGCGCTCTCGGTGATGGCGCTGCCATCGGGCAGTTGCAAGGTCGGTATCTGTTTGAGTGGATTGAGCTGGGCCAACGCCTCGGCGGCTTCGGTGCTGGCCTCGATATCAATGAAACGGTAAGCGATCTGGCACAGCTCCAGCGCCGCTTCGATGGCGGCTGCGCCCGAATTTCTGTGCCCATAGAGCTGGTACATATCCAATCCCCCCGAAAAGACCATTGCCACAGGGTAGATGGCTGTAGCGTGGATGTAGAAAAATTCTGCCTGTGTATCGGTTTTGGCACGGTTTTCCCATGCACTCGCGACTTGCGAATTCAAACCTCGCAAAACAGCGCTGGCGGTGCTCATCCCGCACCAAGAGCAATCATCGAACGCTATCCGCGTTCTTGTAAGGTGCGATACCGAACCAAAAGTTCGCGTATCCGAGCTGGCAACAAGGAGTTCACCGCGTGAATCTTCAAACGCTCTGCCGTACGCCCCTCTCTTTGCTTCTTCGTGCACAACGCCGAGTTCATCTGAACAGTCCCGGCGGCCAACGCACTTACTTTATTACCTGACGCAGCCACCAAGCACTGTATTCGGCGATGACGTATTCGCCGACAGCAGCGTGCTATTTATTTTTTAAATATGACTCGAAAGATTATTGCCCAGCCTCTGTATTAAACGATCAAAAAGAGGATTGTCGAACAATAACTTCCAATGACTTTACAAATGCACCAAAACCGCTCCAGCGACTTCAACTATCAAGCATTGCAGACATTGATTCCATTTAAACAAGAACAAGGAACATGCCCCGTGACCCGCTAAAACATTGACCCGCACCAAATCGGTCCGCCGCGCACCAGCAAGTGCCCAGGCCGCAAGCCACGCAGCCGCTCTATCCCGCCAATCAGCCGGATACCGCGTACAGCCTGACTCGCCTCTGAAAAAGCTCCGTTAACCGGAGTAACGGGAATCCGTGTGCCAGAGAAAAACCACGGCGATGGCAAAACTTATATAAATGCGACATGGGTAACACTGATGAAATAACCGCTCTACATTTCGGCAATATCTGGCACAGCCGTTGCAAAACAGAATTCGAGTAATCAATTGCAGGAGCTGCCGAAGGCTCGGGCCGCGATCGGACGATCTTTTGATCTTGATCTTTAAAGGCAGAATCAAAAGATCGCAGCCTTCGGCAGCTCCTACATAGAACAACACCAGGGAATGGCTAATGAATGTAGAAAGTCGATGGCGCTAAGCCCGTAAGTTTGCACAAGCCTTGTTAACCGGATAGTTCAACTAACTATCGGCTTCTGCTCACCTTGAAGAAAGTTGCACCCACCCACTCGAACATCCCCCGGATGTTCGGACGGCACCTTATTGCCCTTCATCCACCCGAGGGAGCTTTAATGAACGATGCGGTAAAGCACAGAACCCTGCCGGGGCCGTTGCGGGAAGCTCCAGTTCCGCCGCCACCGGGCAGGCTGGCGTTTAAAGCCAACACGTCGCAACCCGGCGGTCTGAATAAACAGCAGATGGTGTTGCTGGTGGCTGTGTCGGCGCTGATACATGGCGGCGCCTGGTGGTTTCTCCAGCAATCCAAAACAGAGCCACTGCCAACGCCGCCGCAGATTCCGGAAATGACCGTCGAGCTGACCAGCCCGACGCCACCGGCACCACCCACCCCGGAACCGCCGCCGCCTCCTCCGCCACCACCGCCGGAACCTGAACAACCGGTGGAAGACGAGGACGCGGTCAAGCCACCGCCAAAACCGGTGGAGAAGCCCAAGCCGATCGAAAAACCGAAACCGGTCGAGAAGCCGAAACCGGTGAAAAAGGTCGAGCCGCCGAAAGCTCCACCGGCCCCGGCCGCACCCGCTGCACCCGCTGCCCCGGCCACCCCGAGCGCACCGCCGGCACCTGCCGCTGCACCGGGTCCGGTCAAGGAATCGGCGGCGATTTCCGGCCTCGCCAGTCTCGGCAACCCGCCACCGGAATACCCGTCGCTGGCGCTGCGGCGCAACTGGGAAGGCAGCGTGGTGCTGCGCATTCAAGTGCTGGCCAACGGTCGCGCAGGATCAGTGACGGTGACCAAATCCAGCGGTAAACCGCAACTGGATGACGCGGCTGTTGCCGCCGTGAAGAACTGGAAATTCATTCCGGCCAAACGCGGTGACACGCCGATCGACGGCTTTGCCACCCAGACCATCGATTTCAAATTGCCGCAATAACCGAATGCTCAATCAACGCACAACCGAATAACGCAAGCGAGGTATCACCATGAACGATTTGTCTTCGATGATTGTCCCCGGCGTGCTCTGGGGTCTGGTGCTGTTTTCCGTGGTCAGCTGGGCGATCCTGCTGGTCAAGTCGGCGCAGTACCTGCGGCAGAAAGCGCAGAACAAACAGTTCACCAAAGCCTTCTGGGGCGCGCCGGATCTGCTCACTGCCGCCGAACACGCCAGCCAGTATCCGGGCTCGCTGGCGCGCATCGCCAGCAGCGGTTTCGAAGCGCTGCTGGTGGAGGATTCGCCGCGCACCACGCAGCAACTGGCGCACACCATCAACCGTTCGGATCGCCTGGAACGCAACCTGCGCCAGCAGATCCAGAAGGAACGCCGCTCGCTGGAAAACGGCCAGGCGATCCTCGCCAGTATCGGCAGCACCGCGCCGTTCATTGGTTTGTTCGGCACCGTGTGGGGCATCATGGAAGCGCTGAAAAGCATCGGCGAAACCGGCTCCGCCAGCCTTGAAGCAGTGGCCGGGCCGATCGGTCACGCGCTCATCGCCACCGGTGTCGGTATCGCCGTCGCCGTACCGGCGGTGCTGATTTACAACTTCTTTCTGCGCCGACTGAAACTGGCCTCGGCGGACATGGATGACTTCGCCCACGACTTCGACGCCCTCGCCTCGCGCAGCGCGTTTTCCATCAGCCGTCAGGCCATCGCCAGCAAAACCACTGCCGCCGTGCGGGAGGCCAGCTGATGTCTTTTTCTACCCAAGACAGCGATGAAGTGCTCAGCGAAATGAACGTCACGCCACTGGTCGACGTGATGCTCGTGCTGCTGGTGGTGTTCATCGTCACCGCGCCGCTGATGACCAACGCGATCAAAGTCAACCTGCCGAAAACCGATGCCGTCGCCCCCGCCGAAAAGAAAGACCCGGTGGTGGTCAGCGTCGATCAGGACGGCAAGTTCTATCTGGCCAAGACCGAGCTGGCGCCGGAATCGCTGGAAGCCAGCCTCAAAGAGGTCAAGGCCAAGGACGCCGAAGTCCGCGTGCAGCTGCAGGCCGACTCCGCCGTCAATTACGGCCAGGTGGCCAAGGCCATGGCGTCTATCGAACGCTCGGGTATTACCAAAATATCGGTGATGACCACCCACTGAGTGCGGTGGCGGGCGCGCCTTGAGAGACGCGTCCGCTACCGCTCGCTGAATCCTGTCGCAATCGGCCGACCGAAAAAACGCCACGCGTCTTCGGAGGGGATCGGCTTGCTTGAAGAAAGTGGTTTTCCGCACGCGGTATCACCGATAGCGGAGCAATGAGGGGCTCACAAGGCCAATTCGATAACGTCTAAAAAGTCGGAAATAACCATGCTGATGAACACTCCACGCTTCACGCTCAAACCCTTGGTGGCAACGATTTCTCGCCACCGTTTTGTTCCGTTGTATCTGGTGGCCATGGGGATGGGCGCCGGGACTGCGCAGGCGGCCGAGAACGACAACACCAGCGTCCCGGCGGCTGCGGCGGTGGTGGCGCCGACCACGCAACTGCAACGGGTCGAAGTGACGGGCTCGGCGATTCGCCGGGTCGATGCGGAAACGGCGGTGCCGATCACCATTCTCAAGGCCGAAGAACTGCGCAAACAGGGCGTGACCACCACCGCCGAACTGGTGCAGCGCATCACCGGCAGCCAGTCGATCAACAACAGCGCAGGCTCCGTGGGCGCAGCCACTGGCGGCGCCTCGTTCGCCGATATGCGCGGCATCGGCGCGAACAAGACGCTGGTGCTGCTCAACGGTCGACGCCTGGCCAACAACGCCTTGTCCGGCACCAACTCGGCCGGCGGCGCGGTGGATCTGAACATGATCCCGTTTGCCGCCATCGAGCGCGTCGAAGTGCTGCGTGACGGCGCCTCGGCCCTGTACGGCACCGACGCCATCGGCGGCGTGATCAACTTCATCACCAAGAAATCCCTGACCGACGGCCAGTTGACCCTCGGCGGCGAAACCCCGACCCACAGCGGTGGCGGCGCGACCAAAGACATGAGCGCCAGCTGGGGCTACGGCGACCTGGAGGAAGACCGCTTCAACGTGCTCGGCGTGTTCAATTACAACAAGCAGCAGAACCTCGACGCCAACGACCGCTCTTTTGCAACTGACTACGCGCCCGGTCGCGGTCTCGATCAGACCTCGGGCACCGCGTTCCCCGGCAACTACAGCCAGAACGGCAACGCGACCAACCCGTTGGCCAACAGCAATTGCAACGGCCCCAACCTCATAGCCCGCGACGGCTTGTGCCGCTTCAGCACCCGTGAATTTATCGATCTGGTGCCGCAGACCGAGAAGACCTCGTTCTTCGGCAAGACCACCGGCAAGCTTGGCGACGATCACAACGTCAACCTCGAATACTTCTGGTCGCGCAACAACAACGCGACGGCGGTCGGCCCTGCCCCGTTGACCGGTCTGAGCCTCGACGGTTCGTCGCCCTACTACCCCGGCAATGGCATCACCCCGGCGCCCACCGATTTCGCCCTCGACCCGACCCAACCGGTCGATGTGAACTGGCGCGAAACCGCTGCCGGCCCGCGTGAATCGAAAGACCAGAACACCAGCCAGCGCTTCCTGCTCAGTTTCGATGGTCTGGTTGGCGGCTGGGATTACAACGTCGGCGCCTCGTACAACCAGAACAAAATCGTCTCCAGCGTCACCAGTGGCTATGTCAGCGATCAGGCGATGATCGCCGGTCTGGCCAGCGGTCTGCTCAACCCGTTCGGCCCACAATCTGCCGCCGGTCAGCAATACATCGATAACGCGGCGTATCACGGCGCCTATTCCACTGCTGTGGGCCGTGTAGCCGGTTTCGATGGTCGTATCAGTCGTGAAATCGGCGACTGGTTCGGCGCCGGCCCGTCCGGTCTGGCCTTGGGCGGCGAGTACCGCAAAGAGAAATTCCACCAGGACTTCGAGTCGTTCGCTGGCGACATCCAGAGCCTCGGCATCGACCCGGCCGGCAGCGTCGAGGGCGACCGCAGCGTCAAAGCTGCGTATGCGGAAATCAACGTGCCGGTGCTCGACAGCCTCGAACTGTCCGCCGCCGTGCGTCACGACAAATACAGCGACTTCGGCAGCACCACCAACCCGAAATATTCGTTCCGTTACCAGCCGTTGAAAGAGCTTGTGGTGCGTGGCGCTTACAGTGAAGGCTTCCGTGCGCCGTCGCTGTACGAGCTGTATTCACCGCGCAGCATCACCTTCACCCAGGGCTACTACAACGACCCGGTGCTGTGTACCGGCGGTGTGGTGCAACCGGGTGGCAACGGCGGCCGCGATTGCGGTCAGCAGTTCCTCAACCAGATTGGCGGCAACGAAGATCTGGCCCCGGAGAAGGCGCGCAACGTGACCCTCGGCTTCGTCTATCAGCCGATCAACAACCTCTCGGTAGGTCTGGATTTCTGGTGGATTCACATCTCCAACCAGATCCAGCCGTTCCCGGAATCCACCGTGTTTGATCAGGCCGGCTCCTACCCGGATCGCTTCGTGCGCAACGCCGACGGCACGCTCAACTACATCGTCACTGGCAACGCCAACCTCGGCATCGTCGAAACCAACGGTGTCGATGTGTCGCTGGATTATCGCTTCCCGAACACGCCGTACGGCCAGTTCGGTCTGGGCCTGCAAGGCACCTATGTTGACGAGTACGACTTCCAGAGCACCATCAAAGGCCCGTTCACTGACAAGGTCGGCGACTTTCAGGGTGACGGCGTGATCGCGCGCTGGAAACACAACCTCACCGGCAGCTGGACCTTCGGCGCGGCGCGGGCGGCGCTGACCAACCGCTTCACCACGGGTTACAACGACTACGACCGCGACACCCACGCGCGCGTGGCGTCGTATTCGGTGTGGGATCTGTCGGCCGGCTACACCTTCAACAAGGTGCTGGATGTCGATGCCGGGATGAAGAACGTGTTCGACCGCAACCCGCCGTTCTCCAACCAGGCCTACAACTTCCAGAGCGGCTATGACCCGCGCTACACCGACCCGCTGGGCCGCACGTTGTTTGCGCGCATGACGTACCACTTCTAACCGGAAACAGAACACATCGCCCTGTGGGAGCGAGCCTGCTCGCGAAAGCGGTGGATCAGCAAGAGAGATGTCGGCTGACTAGACGCCTTCGCGAGCAGGCTCGCTCCCACATTGGGTCCGTGGACTTTCAGGGATTTTCAGGAGTGACTTCATGAGTTTTTTGCGCAATATGGCTGGCCTGCTGCTCGGCAGTGCGCTGCTGTGCACCGGCACCTTGGCGCTGGCCGCTGGCAGTTATGCGCTGACGGTGTACGGCGAGGCGCCGAAGTATCCGGCGAACTTCCAGCACTTTGATTTCGTCGAGCCCAAGGCGCCCAAGGGTGGTTCACTCAGTCGCGCGTCGATGGAGATCGGCCAGTACAACTACATCAGCCCGTATGCCGATCAGGGCATTTCCGTGGTGCAGGTCAATGACTGGGTGTATTCGCCGCTGGCGTTCCGTTCACTCGACGAGCCGTACACCGTTTACGCACTGGTCGCGCAGCAGATCGAGCGCGACCCCGAAGGCTTGTGGGTGCGTTTCACCCTCAATCCAAAAGCACGTTTCGCCGACGGCACGCCGATCACTGCCGAAGACGTGCGCTACACCTTCAACCTGCTGATGACCAAGGGCAGCCTGAGTTATCGCCAGCAATACGCCGACGTCCAGGACGTGTTGATCGAAGGCCCGCGGCAGGTGCGTTTTACCTTCAAGAACAACCTCAACCGCACCTTGGCGCTGGACCTGGCGACGATGCGCATCGTCCCCGAGCATTGGTGGAAAACCCGCGACTTCGCCAATGGCGGCGGTTTCGAGCCACCGCTGGGCAGCGGTCCGTACCGGGTGAGCAAGGTCGACGCCGGGCGCAGCATCAGTTTTCAACGCGATCCGGACTGGTGGGGCAAAGACCTGCCGGTCAGTCGCGGCATGTACAACTTCGACACACTCACGGTGAACTTCTACGGCGACACCGACGTCGCCCGGCAACTGCTGCAGGCCGGCGCATTCGACTACAACCGCGAGTTCTCCTCGTCCGGTTACGTGGTCGGCTACGACAGCCCGGCACTGCGTGACGGTCGCTTGCAGCAGTCGATCCTCGCCCCGGACAAACCCACTGCCGCTCAGGGCTTCGTGTTCAACCTGCAGAACCCGTTCTTCAAGGATCGCCGGGTGCGTCAGGCGATCAGCCTGCTGTGGGATTTCGAGTGGACCAACAAACAGATGATGCGCGGCTTCTACGTGCGCCAGAACAGCTTCTGGCCAAAGAGCGAAATGGCCGCCACCGCCCTGCCCGACGCTGAAGAATTGAAGATCCTCGAACCGCTGCGAGGGCAGGTTCCCGACGAGGTTTTCACCACGGTGTATGAGGCACCGAAAACCGATGGCAGTGGCTACATCCGCGACAAACAATTGCAAGCGCTGAAGCTGCTCGCCGAAGCCGGCTGGACGCCGCAACACAATCGTCTGGTCAACGCTGCTGGCGAACCGCTGGAGTTCACCTTTCTCGACGGTCAGGGCGGCTTCGACCGCATGTTGCTGCCGTTCAAACGCACCCTCGCGCAGATCGGCATCACGCTGAATTTGCGGCGCATCGATTCGGCGCAATACATCAACCGCCTCAACGCCCGCGACTACGACATGATCGTCGTCGCTTTCCCGCGCAGCGGCGATCCGATCGTCTCTCCCGGCCGCGAGTTGTACAGCCTGTACGCCTCGCAAAGCGCCACGCAAGTCGGCAGTTCCAACTCAATGGTGCTGGCCAATCCGGCGGTCGATCAACTGATTGACGGACTGGTCCAGGCCAACAGCCGCGAAGCCATGGTGCATTACGCCCGCGCCCTCGACCGGGTGCTGCAATGGGGTTACTACATGATTCCCAACTACTACTCCAAAGGCACGCCGACGGTGTATCAGAACCGCTTCGGCATGCCGCCCGTGCAACCGGCCTACGACGAAGGCCTCAACACCTGGTGGGAGGTATCGGCCAAGGCGTTGACCACCCAGCAGATGCACAGCCAGCTCGCGGGGGGCCAGTGACATGCTGCGTTATCTGAGTCGACGTTTGCTGCTGATCATCCCGACGCTGTTGTGCATTCTGGTGGTGAATTTTCTCATCGTGCAGGCCGCGCCGGGTGGGCCGGTGGAGCAAGCCATCGCTCGTTTGCAAGGTTTCGGCGGTCACAGCATGGGCGGCGGTGGCGAGGTTGCTGCGGTTGGCGGCGCGGGTCGCAGCAGCCGTGGCCTCGACCCGGCGCTGATCGAGGAGATCAAACACCACTACGGCTTCGACAAGCCGATGCACGAACGCCTGTGGCTGATGCTGAAAAACTACGCGCAGCTGGATCTGGGCAGCAGTTTCTTTCGCGGCGCCAAGGTCACTGATCTGATCGTGCAGAAATTGCCGGTATCACTGTCGCTGGGTTTGTGGGCGACGTTGATCACTTACCTGATTTCCATTCCGCTGGGCATCCGCAAAGCGATCAGGAACGGCAGCGCGTTTGATGTCTGGAGCAGCACGGCGATCATCATCGGCTATGCGATGCCGGCGTTCCTGTTCGCGATTCTGCTGATCGTGGTGTTCGCCGGTGGCAGCTACGTCAACTGGTTCCCGGTGCAGGGGCTGGTCTCGGACAACTTCGACAGCCTGAGCACGCTGGGCAAGGTCGGCGACTACCTCTGGCACCTGGTGCTGCCGGTGACGGCGCTGGTGATCGGCGGTTTCGCCACATTGACGATCCTGACAAAGAACAGCTTCCTCAACGAGATCAGCCGCCAGTACGTGATCACCGCGCGGGCCAAGGGGCTGACTGAGAGGCGCGTGCTCTACGGCCACGTGTTTCGCAACGCCATGCTGTTAGTGGTGGCCGGTGTGCCGTCGGCACTGATCGAGGTGTTTTTCGCCGGTTCCTTGCTGATCGAAACCATCTTCAACCTCGACGGCCTCGGGCGCATGAGTTACGAGGCAGCACTGTCGCGGGATTACCCGGTGGTGTTCGGTGCGTTGTTCCTGTTCACCCTGTTCGGCCTGTTGATCAAGCTGATCGGCGACCTTTGCTACACCCTGCTCGACCCGCGCATCGACTTCTCGGCGAGGACTGCCTGATGTTCACTCTTTCTCCCCTTGGTCAACGTCGCGTTGCGCAGTTCAAGGCCAATCGGCGCGGGCGCTGGTCGCTGTGGCTGTTTATCGGTCTGTGCCTGATTTGTCTGGGCGGTGAGTTGATCGCCAACGACAAGCCGTTGGTGATCCGTTACCACGACGCCTTTTACTTCCCGATCCTCAGCGATTACCTGGAAACCGATTTCGGTGGCGAGCTGCCGTTTCAGCCGGATTACGCCAGCAGCTATGTTCACAAGCTGATTGAGGATCAGGGCGGCTGGATGTTGTTTCCGCCGATCCCGTTCAGCTATGACACGGTCAATTACGACCTCAGCGAACCGGCGCCGAGTCCGCCGTCATCGAGCAATTGGCTGGGCACCGATGATCAGGCGCGCGATGTGTTGGCGCGGGTGATTTTCGGCACACGGATTTCGATTCTGTTTGCGCTGATTCTCACGGGTATCAGTGCGTTGATCGGCATCGTTGCCGGGGCGTTGCAGGGTTATTACGGCGGTTGGGTCGACTTGCTCGGGCAACGGGTGCTGGAGATCTGGTCGGGGTTGCCGGTGCTGTACCTGCTGATCATTTTGTCCGGGTTTGTCTCGCCGAGTTTCTGGTGGCTGCTGGGGATCATGGCGCTGTTTTCCTGGCTGGCGCTGGTCGATGTGGTGCGCGCCGAGTTTCTGCGTGGACGCAATCTGGAATACGTCAAAGCCGCGCGAGCGCTGGGCCTGACCGACAACGAGCTGATGTGCCGGCACATCCTGCCCAACGCGATGACCTCCACCCTCACCTACCTGCCGTTCATTCTGACTGGCGCGATTGCGACGCTGACTGCGCTGGATTTTCTTGGCTTCGGCATGCCGGCCGGTACTGCTTCGCTGGGCGAATTGATCGGTCAGGCCAAGCGCAATCTGCAAGCGCCGTGGCTGGGGCTGACGGCGTTTTTTGCCCTGGCGCTGATTTTGTCGTTGTTGGTTTTCATCGGTGAAGCTTGCCGTGATGCATTTGATCCCCGGAGCTGACATGAACGACAACCTGATTGAAATTCGCGATCTGCGTGTCGCATTCGCCGGACAGGAAGTGGTGCACGGATTGAACCTGGATATTCGCCGTGGCGAATGCCTGGCACTGGTCGGAGAGTCCGGCTCGGGCAAGTCGGTGACCGCGCATTCGATTCTGCGTTTGTTGCCGGGCAAGAACGTCAGCAGCAGCGGCGCGATCCGCTATAACGGCGTGGATTTATTGCACGCCAGCGAGCAGCAGATGCGCGGCTTGCGCGGCAACCGCATTGCGATGATTTTTCAGGAACCGATGACTTCGCTCAATCCGTTGCACACGGTGGAAAAGCAGGTCAGCGAAGTGCTGGAGATTCACAAAGGTTTGAAGGGGCGCGCGGCACGTGAGCGGACGTTGGAGCTGCTGGAGCTGGTGGGCATCCGCCAGCCGTTGCAGCGCTTGAAAGCCTATCCACATCAACTCTCCGGCGGTCAGCGGCAACGGGTGATGATTGCCATGGCGCTGGCCAACGAGCCGGAACTGTTGATCGCCGATGAGCCGACCACGGCGCTGGATGTCACGGTGCAGCAGAAGATTCTTGAGCTGCTGATCGAGTTGCAGCAACGCCTTGGCATGTCGCTGTTGCTGATCAGCCATGACCTCAATCTGGTGCGGCGCATTGCGCAACGGGTGTGCGTGATGCGCCATGGCGAGATCGTCGAGCAGGCCGATTGCGAAACGTTGTTTGGTGCGCCGCAGCATCCTTACAGTCGCTTGTTGATCGAGGCGGAACCCAGCGGCGCTCCGGTGCCCAGTGAGTACGAGCACAACTTGCTTGAAGTCGATGATTTGAAGGTGTGGTTTCCACTGCCCAAGGCGTTGTTCAGCCGCCAGCAGGATTACATCAAAGCGGTGGACGGCGTGAGTTTCACCCTGCAACGGGGCAAGACCTTGGGCATTGTTGGCGAGTCGGGTTCAGGCAAGTCGACGCTGGGTCAGGCGATCCTGCGACTGGTCGAATCGGAGGGCAATATACGATTCGGCAACAAGCAATTGAGCCTGCTCAATCAGCGCTTGATGCGACCGTTGCGCCGGCAGATACAGGTGGTGTTCCAGGACCCGTTCGGCAGCCTCAGCCCACGGATGTCGGTGCAGCAGATCATTGCCGAGGGGTTGCTGACCCATGGCATCGGCACTGAAGCCGAGCGTGAGGCGGCGGTGATTCGCGTATTGGAGGAAGTCGGCCTCGACCCACAGAGCCGCCATCGCTATCCCCACGAATTTTCCGGTGGCCAGCGCCAGCGCATTTCCATCGCCCGTGCGCTGGTGCTGGAACCGGCGCTGATTCTGCTCGATGAGCCGACCTCGGCGCTGGATCGCACGGTGCAGAAGCAGGTGGTGGAGTTGTTGCGGCAATTGCAGATCAGGCATGGACTGACCTATTTGTTCATCAGCCATGATCTGGCGGTGGTGCATGCGTTGGCGCATGACTTGATGGTGATCAAGGATGGCAAGGTGGTTGAGCAGGGTTCGTCGCGCGAGATTTTCGCCGCGCCGCAACATCCCTACACCCAGGAACTCCTGAACGCCTCCGGCCTCAAGCCCGACACAAAACCCTGTAGGAGTGAGCCTGCTCGCGAAAGCGGTATCCCAGTGACATGAGTGCTGCCTGACACACCGCCATCGCGAGCAGGCTCACTCCTACAGGGATGGTGGTGAGTCATTGAAATTTATTTTCCGGGCACTGCATCCAAACGCCTCCGTCACGGGTAGTCCTTGTAACAGCCCTCTTCGGCTGTCAGCGGTCTACCCTTTTCGGAGATAACACTGATGAACATCACCCAGCTGATTGGCCTCACCGGTTTGCTCGCCCTGTCCTCGACAACCTTCGCCCAAGGCAGTTACCCCGACGCGATCAAAGTCCCGGACGGCCACAAGATCGCGATGGAAACCACCGGGGTCGGCGAGATCACCTACGAATGCCGTGACAAAGCCAATACCCCCGGACAGACCGAGTGGACGTTTGTCGGCCCGAAAGCGGTGCTCAATGATCGCAGTGGCAAGCAGGTTGGAACCTACTTTGGCCCGCCCGCCACCTGGCAAGCCAAGGACGGTTCGAAAGTCACCGGCACGCAATTGGCCGTGGCGCCATCAAGCCCGGGCAACCTGCCCTATCAACTGGTCAAGGCCAATCCCGCAGAAGGCAAAGGCGCGATGAGTGGCGTGAGTTACATCCAGCGTGTCGCACTCAAGGGCGGCGTGGCGCCGGGCAGCGAATGCACAGCGGCGAACAAGGGCAAGCAGGAAGTGGTGAAATATCAGGCCGATTACATTTTCTGGGCGGCGAACTGATCTCCGGACTTACCGAGATCCAAAGTGGGAGCGAGCCTGCTCGCGAAGGCGGTGGGTCAGAGAAGGATGTATCGGCTGACACGCCGCCTTCGCGAGCAGGCTCGCTCCCACAGGGTGGAACTGGATTGTGTGGATGTTTGCGGAATGTAAGCTAGATTGCACGACATGCCTTTAGCCGAATCCACATTCGATTACGAAGCCCGCCTCGCAGCCTGTGCCCGAGGCGAGCGCGCGGCCCTGCGCGATTTGTATGTGCAGGAAGGCTCGCGTCTGCTCGGCGTGGCCAAACGGCTGGTGCGCGATACGGCGCTGGCGGAGGACATCGTTCATGAGGCGTTCATCAAGATCTGGAACGGCGCGGCGGGTTTCGACCCGGCGCGCGGTTCGGCGCGTGGCTGGATGTTCAGTGTGACCCGGCATCTGGCGCTGAATCTGCTGCGAGATCAGGGTCGTGAAACGTCGCTCGGGGTTGAGCACGAAACAGTCGGGGATGCTGACGACTTCGATGCCCATGCGCATTCGGCACGCATTCATCGTTGCCTCGAACAACTCGAGCCACAACGCCGCCACTGCATCCTGCATGCCTATGTCGACGGCTACAGCCACGCGCAGATTGCCGCGCGTTTAGACACGCCGCTGGGCACGGTCAAAGCGTGGATCAAACGCAGCCTCAACGCATTGCGGGAGTGCATGGGATGACCAGCGAATCAGCGCAAGACCGCGATGAATTGGCCGGCGAATATGTGCTCGGCACGCTTTCTTTTGAACAGCGGATCGAGGTGCAACGACGCTTGCCGAATGATCCTGAATTGCGTGCAGCGGTGGATGCCTGGGAACGGCGTCTGCTGGAGCTGACCGAGCTGGCGCCCGTGCAACAACCCTCGGCGCTGTTGTGGCCACGGATCGAACGCAGCCTTGAACGATTCGCGCCAAAAACGTCATCGACCTCATGGTGGAATCTGCTGCCACTCTGGCGCGGGTTGAGTGCGGCCGGACTGGCCGCCACATTGACTTTGGGCTCGGTCCTGCTGACTCAGACCACGCCGAGACCGAGTTATCTAGTGGTGTTGGTGGCGCCGCAAGACAAAGCCCCGGGCTGGGTGATTCAGGCGAGCAATTCGCACGAGATTCAGCTGATTCCGCTCGGTGTGGTCGAAGTGCCAGCCGACAAGGCGCTGGAATTCTGGACCAAGGCTGACGGCTGGCAGGGGCCGGTGTCGCTGGGGCTGGTCAAGCCAGGCGAAGCTTTATCGGTGCCGCTGGACAAGCTGCCGCCGCTGCAACCCAATCAGCTGTTCGAGCTGACACTTGAGGGCGCCAATGGCTCGCCGATCGGCAAACCGACCGGGCCGATTCAGGCGATCGGGCGCGCGGTGAAGGTGCTGTAAGGCTCTGCTCTGCGGCTCCTGGCTACCATCATCGGCATCGATGTTCACCATCACGGCAATGAAGTTCTCATAAAAAATCCCGGGCGTAACATCTGTTCCATACCAACCAACAACACCCCGGAGCACACAATCATGAAACGCCAGACTCTTCTCGGTATCGCTTTCTCGGTCTTCGCTATCAACGCTTTCGCCGCTACCCCGGCCCACACCCTGATCGCCGAAGGCGGCTCGGACAAACTGATCGAAAGCCGTGTGGCTGAAGGTGGCTCGGATCGTCTGATCGAACGTCGCGTTGCCGAAGGTGGTTCGGATCGTCTGATCGAACGTCGCGTTGCCGAAGGCGGCTCGGATCGTCTGATCGAACGTCGCGTTGCCGAAGGCGGCTCGGATCGTCTGATCGAACGTCGCGTTGCCGAAGGTGGTTCGGATCGTCTGATCGAACGTCGCGTTGCCGAAGGTGGTTCGGATCGTCTGATCGAACGTCGCGTTGCTGAAGGTGGTTCGGATCGTCTGATCGAACGTCGCGTTGCCGAAGGTGGTTCGGATCGTCTGATCGAACGTCGCGTTGCCGAAGGTGGTTCGGATCGTCTGATCGAACGTCGCGTTGCCTGATGATTGGCTGTAAGCGCAACACCTCAGAAAAACCCGGCTGCCCTGGCCGGGTTTTTTATGTCTGTGTGTTTTATCTCGCCTTGGCCATGCAGCGCTTGTAGCGCTCGTCCACGCGCTTGGCGAACCAGGCTGTGGTGAGTTTTCGGGTGATCTTCGGGCTCTGCAGCACGATTCCCGGCAACACCGCACGCGGCAGCTTTTTCCCCTCCGCTTGCTCCGCCAGTTCAAACACCCGTTGATAGAGTCTGGTCTCTTCGAATTCCAGGGTTTTGCCCTTCTCCAGTTGATCGCGAATGGTCGGGTTGCGCATGCCCAATGACTTGCCGAGGGTGCGCACCGCCAGTTCCGTGCCGCCGGGCATGATCGAGTCGTAGCGGATCAGGTCGCCATCGAGTGCCAGCGGGATACCAGAAGCACGGCTGACCGCATTCTGGAAAGCGGCATTACGGCTGGCGTACCAGCCGGCATTGAAATCAGCAAACCGATACAGCGGCTCGCGATAGCTCACCGGATAACCGAGCAAATGCGCGATGCCGAAGTACATGCCACCACGGCGGCTGAACACTTCGCGGCGAATCGTACCGTCTACCGGGTATGGATAGTCTTTGGCGTGCTGTTCGGCAAATTCGATGCTGACCTGCATCGGCCCGCCCGTGTGCACCGGGTTGAAGCCGCCGAACAGTGTGCGGCCCATCGGAACACGACCGATGAAGTCGTCGAAGATCGCGCTGAGTTCTTTTTCACTGCGCGCCGCATTCAGGCGCTCGCTGTAGGTCTTGCCGTTGGTTGAGCGCACTTGTAGAGCACCGCTGACCAACAGGCTGGGGATGTGCACTTTCGCGGCGCGGCGGTCAATTTCGTCTCGAGCGATTTTGCCCAGGCCGGGCACCGTGGGGTCGGCCTGGAAGGTGGATTCCTGCTCGGCCACGGCCAGCACCGAGCAGAGGTTTTGCGTGGTCGGGCTGATGTTCTGCGCGGCAAATGCGGCGTAGATGTCGGTGGCCCAGCCTTGCCGATCGGCCGTCTTGGCCGGCATCAGCCGCACGATCTCAGCCTTCACTTCGGCAGGCGCCCGCGGCACCGGTTCCTGACTGCGCTGCCCCGCGCAACCGGCGAGCGCCAGCAGTGCGGCGAGCGTGATCGGTAATTGAAAGTTATGCATGGAACTTCATCCAGTCTGTTAAGCCCGAACCACGATACACAATCCGTGTAGGAGCTGCCGAAGGCTCGGGCCGCGATCGGACGATCTTTTGACTTTGATTTTAAAAACAAGATCAAAAGATCGCAGCCTGCGGCAGCTCCTACACAGGAATGCGGGTTTTGAAGGGGTGATGACAAACTGATTGCAAACCGTTACTGAGAAAATCTATCATTTGCACCTGGAGTCGCATTTGCGCAAGGAGTTCCCGCGCCGCCCTTATTTTTCTCACCGGCCGTGCGCCTCCAGGTATCTACATGCCCGCTCCAGCTCGACTCGCCGTCCCGTTTCGCCCGACGCTTCTCGCCCTGCTGTGCTCCCTGACTGTCACCGCTCACGCCGCCGAAGGCGATAACAAGGCGCTGGTGCTGGACGACGTCAACGTCAATGCCCAGGCCCCGACGCCCAACGCCCTGCCCCCGGTTTACGCGGGTGGCCAAGTAGCCCGCGGTGGGCAACTCGGCGTGCTCGGCAATCAGGACATGATGGACGTGCCGTTCAGCGCCGCCTCCTACACTGAGCAATTGATTCAGGACCAGCAGGCCGAAAACGTCGCCGACGTGCTGCTCAACGATTCGTCGGTGCGTCAGGCCTCGGGTTTCTCCAACCAGGCGCAAGTCTTCATGATCCGTGGCCTGCCGCTGAACGGCGATGACATTTCCTATAACGGCCTGTACGGCGTGCTGCCACGGCAGATCATTTCCACCGACGCCCTGGAGCGCGTGGAAGTGTTCAAAGGCCCCAATGCCTTTATCAACGGCGTGACCCCGACCGGTTCCGGCATCGGCGGTGGCGTCAACCTGCAACCGAAACGCGCCGGCGACGTGCCGCTGCGGCGTTACACCACCGATATCAACAGCGAAGGCCGTATCGGTCATCACTTCGACATCGGCCAGCGTTTCGGTGAAGACAACCGCTTTGGCGCCCGGATCAACCTGTCTCAGCGCGAAGGCGACACCGGTATCGATCACGAGAACCAGCGCTCGAAACTGTTCGCCATCGGCCTCGACTATCGCGGCGATGCCCTGCGCATTTCCGGCGACTTCGCCTATCAGAAAGAGCGCGTCAACGGTGGCCGCAGCTCGGTCAACCTCGGCACTGCCACGCATATTCCGGACGCGCCGTCAGCCGACACCAACTACGCGCCGAAGTGGGGCTACACCGACATCGAAGACACCTTCGGCATGCTCCGCGCCGAGTACGACCTGAACGACAACTGGACCGCTTATGCGGCCGGCGGCGCCAAGCACACCCGCGAAGTCGGGCGCTACAACTCGACCACTTTGGTTGGCAACAGCGGTGCGTCGTTTACCACGGGTTCGTTCGTCCCCCACGATGAAGACAACACCAGCGTGATGGCCGGACTCAACGGCAAATTCAACACCGGCCCGGTCAGCCATAAGCTCAATTTCGGTTTGACCGGCATCTGGGCCGAACAGCGCAGCGCCTACGATTTCGACCTGACCCAGTACGCCAACAACATCTATCACCCGGTGCAAACGCCGTCGCCGGTCGGCAACTTTGCCGGCGGCGACTTGAATGATCCGGGGATCGTCGGCAAGACCTTCAACCGCAGCATCGCGATTTCCGACACCCTCGGTTTCTTCGATGATCGCCTGCTGGTCACCGCCGGCCTGCGCCGTCAGCAACTGGTGGTCCAAGGTTACAGCTACGCCAGTTATGGCAGCGGCCCGCGCTCCTCGAGCTACGACGAGTCGATCACTACGCCGGTGTACGGCGTGGTGTTCAAGCCATGGGAACATGTGTCGTTCTACGCCAACCACATCGAAGGCCTGGCACAGGGTCCGACCTCGCCGACCAGCTCCGGTGGTTTCCGTGTGACCAACGGCAACGAGGTTTACGCACCGGCCCGCTCCAAGCAAACCGAGGCCGGGGTGAAAGTCGACATGGGCACTTACGGCGCGAGCCTGGGTGTCTATCGCATCGAACAGCCAAGCGATGGTTACTGCGAAATCGACAGCGCCACCACCTGCACCTACGTACGTGAAGGCGAGCAGGTCAACAAAGGCGTAGAAATGAACGTGTTCGGCGAGCCGATCCAGGGCCTGCGCCTGATCAGCGGCCTTACCCTGATGGACACCGAACTGAAGAACACCCTCAACGGCGCCAACGACGGCAATCGTGCGATCGGTGTGCCGACCTTCCAGTTCAACGCTGGCGCGGATTGGGACGTGCCGGGTCTGCAAGGTGTAGCGCTGAATGCGCGGATGCTGCGCACTGGTGGTCAATACGCGGATGCGGCGAACAACCTCAGCCTGCCGACCTGGAACCGCTTCGATGCCGGTGCGCGTTATGCGTTCAAGGTGTCGGAGAAGGACGTGACCGTGCGTCTGGGCGTGGAGAATCTGGCGAACAAGAAGTACTGGGAATCGGCTCAGGGTGGGTATCTGACTCAGGGTGAGCCGCGGGTTGCCAAGTTGTCCGGCACCATTGATTTTTAAAGCTGAAAAGCCCCTCACCCTAGCCCTCTCCCAGAGGGAGAGGGGACTGACCGTGGTGTTCTTGCAAGTTACACCGACCTGAAATATCGAGTCGAACTCAGGTCTTAAAAAACACACAAATCGGCTCCCTCTCCCTCGGGAGAGGGCTGGGGTGAGGGGCCCGGATCTACGCCACGCAAAAGCCCCCCAGCCGAACACCCGAAAAAGGCCCCACAGCCTCACCGCTGCGGGGCCTTTTCCGTCTGGCCGATCAACTGGCCACCCTCTCCTTCTGATCCATACTTGCTGCACAGCAAAAGGAGGACAGGCCCATGAACCGCAGCGACGTTCTGATCATCGGCGCCGGCCCGACCGGACTGGCACTGGCCCTGTGGCTGAGCAAACTCGGCGTGCGCGTGCGCATCATCGATAAAACCTCCGCGCCCGGCACCACTTCGCGAGCGCTGGCGGTGCAGGCACGCACCCTCGAGTTGTACCGCCAACTGGACCTCGCCGACACCGTGGTGCGCAACGGTCATCGGGTGGCCGCGGCGAATTTCTGGGTCAACGGCAAACCGGTCGCGCAATTACCGCTGAACCGCATCGGCGAAGGCCTGACACCCTACGCGTTCGTCGAAATCTTCCCTCAGGATCAGCACGAACGGCTGCTGATCGAGCGCCTCGAAGACTACGGCGTCACTGTTGAGCGCGATACGACACTGGAAAGTTTCGAGGAAACCGGCGACGGCCTCACCGCGCATTTGCGCCTGCCCGATGGCGAGCAGGAAATCTGCCAGGCCTGTTATCTGGCCGGCTGTGACGGCGCCCGCTCAATCGTGCGCAAAACCCTCGACAGCGGTTTCCCCGGCGGCACTTATCAGCAGATTTTCTACGTGGCCGACGTCAAGGCCAGCGGCCCGGCGATGAACGGCGAGTTGCACCTGGATCTGGATGAGGCGGACTTTCTCGCCGTGTTTCCTCTCGCCGGCGAAGGCCGCGCAAGGCTGATCGGCACCGTGCGTGACGAACGTGCGGATCGCGCCGAAACCCTGGAATTTTCCGATGTCAGCAGCCGCGCCATCGAACATCTCAAGGTGCACATCGAAGACGTGCACTGGTTCTCGACCTACCGCGTGCATCACCGCGTGGCCGAGCATTTTCGCAGTGGCCGCGCGTTTCTGCTCGGCGACGCGGCGCATGTGCACAGCCCCGCCGGCGGTCAGGGCATGAACACCGGCATTGGCGATGCGATCAATCTGGCGTGGAAACTCGCCGCCGTGCTCAGCGGCGCAGCCGAACCACGCCTGCTCGACAGCTACGAAACCGAACGCATTGCCTTCGCTCGTCGACTGGTGTCGACCACCGACAAGGTCTTCAGTTTCGTCACCGCCGAAGGGCGTATGGCTGATCTGCTGCGCATGCGTGTGGCACCGTTTCTGATCCCGAAAATGGCCTCGTTCGAGGCCAGTCGCGAGTTCCTTTTTCGCACCGTTTCGCAGGTCACCCTCAACTATCGCGGCATGCCGTTGAGCCAGGGCGCGGCCGGCCACGTCCACGGCGGCGACCGCTTGCCGTGGGCGCATGATGGTGAGGGAGACAATTACGAACCGCTCAGACAGCCATGCTGGCAGGTGCATGTGTACGGTGACACCAGCGACGAAATGATCGCCTGGTGCCAGGAACATCATTTGCCGCTGCATGTGTTCGACTGGCGCCCGGCGTTTGAAACGGCAGGATTGGGGCGTAATGGCTTTTATCTGCTGCGCCCGGATACGTATGTGGCGATTGCCGAGAACAGCGCGGATCCGAAGGTGATTGAACGCTACTTCCGCGATCACGGCATCCGGACCTACTTCAACTGCCCCTGACCCACCACAAATCAAATGTGGGAGCGAGCCTGCTCGCGAAAGCGTCGTGTCAGTCAACACTAATGTCAGCTGACAAACCGCTTTCGCGAGCAGGCTCGCTCCCACAGGGGTAACGCGTTGGTCGTCAGATCCCGGCCAATGCCAGATCCATCGCAAAGTAAGTGAAGATCAAATCAGCACCCGCACGCTTGATCGCGCCCAGGCTTTCACGCACCACGCGATCCTCATCGATGGCCCCTGCCTGTGCGCCGAACTTGATCATCGCGTACTCACCGCTGACCTGATACGCCGCCAGCGGCAGGTTCGAGGCTTCGCGGATGTCGCGGATGATGTCGAGGTACGCACCGGCCGGTTTGACCATCAGCGCATCGGCGCCTTCCTGCTCGTCGAGCAGCGATTCGCGCAGGGCTTCGCGGCGGTTCATCGGGTTCATCTGATAGCTTTTGCGATCGCCTTTCAGCGCGCTGCCACCGGCCTCGCGGAACGGGCCGTACAGAGCGGAAGCGAATTTGGTCGAATAGGCCATGATCGGAATCTGAGTAAATCCGGCCGCATCCAGCGCCTGCCGAATCGCCCGCACCTGACCGTCCATCGCCGCCGACGGC
Source organism: Pseudomonas sp. P108 (assembly GCF_032613195.1). Taxonomy (NCBI): domain Bacteria; kingdom Pseudomonadati; phylum Pseudomonadota; class Gammaproteobacteria; order Pseudomonadales; family Pseudomonadaceae; genus Pseudomonas; species Pseudomonas sp. P108. Next base: position 4,431,654 of record NZ_CP126691.1, read on the forward strand.
GCGATCACATCAGCACCGGCACGCGCCGCCGCCACGGCTTGCTTGCCGAGGTTGATCAGGGTCTGGTCGTTGTCGACTTCATGGTTGTGCATCACGCCGCAGTGGCCGTGATCGGTGTATTCGCAGAAGCACGTGTCGGACATCACGATCATCTCCGGCACTGCGTCTTTGGCAATGCGCGACATGCGCGAAACCAGGCCTTCTTCGCGCCAGGTGTCACTGCCGTTGCTGTCCAGATGGTGGGACACGCCGAAGGTCATCACCGACTTGATGCCAGCACGGGCATAACGCTCGATTTCGCTGGCCAGTTTGCGCTCGGGAATGCGCATCACACCGGGCATGCTTTTGATCGGGACGAAGTCGTCGATTTCTTCCTCGACGAAAATCGGCAGCACCAGATCATTCAGACTGAACTCGGTTTCCTGGAACAGGCTGCGCAGGCTCGCATTGCGGCGCAGACGGCGGGGACGTGCTTCGGGGAACTGACTGGACATGGGGCCTTTCCTGAAAACGGCAGATGAGACGAAAGTCGTAGGGGGCGAAGCTTATGCCTTGCGGGGGCTGGCGTACAAACCTGGATCAATCAAGAGTGCATTACCGGGGGTGTAATAATCCCTCGGACTTTGCACATTCCCTTGTAGGAGTGAGCCTGCTCGCGATAGCGATGTGTCATTCGACATCAATGTTGACTGACACATCGCTATCGCGAGCAGGCTCACTCCTACATGGGGTTTGTGTTTAGTCAGGAAGGAATGGTCAGGCCTCGAACCACGGCCGGACGCGCGAGGAAACGCTCAAGCACACGGGTGACATTCGGGAAGTTGCTGATGCCAACCAGATCACCCGCCTCATAGAAGCCAATCAAATTACGCACCCACGGGAACGTGGCGATATCGGCAATGGTGTAGCGCTCACCCATGATCCAGTCACGGCCTTCCAGCCGACCGTCGAGCACTTTGAGCAGACGTTTGCTTTCGTCGACATAACGATCACGCGGACGTTTGTCTTCGTAGTCCTTGCCGGCGAACTTGTTGAAGAAACCGAGCTGGCCGAACATCGGGCCGATGCCGCCCATCTGGAACATCAGCCACTGAATCGTTTCGTAGCGCAGCACGCCTTCCTGCGCCAGCAACTGACCGCTTTTGTCGGCCAGATAAATCAGGATCGCCCCCGACTCGAACAGCGGCAGTGGCTGGTCCCCGGGGCCGTGCGGATCGAGGATCGCCGGGATCTTGTTGTTCGGGTTCAGCGAGAGAAACTCAGCGGACAACTGATCCCGGTTATCGAAAGCAACCTTGTGCGGCTCGTACGGCAGGCCGATTTCTTCGAGCATGATCGAGACTTTCACGCCGTTGGGCGTCGGCAAGGAATAGAGCTGAATCCAGTCTGGGTACTGCGCCGGCCATTTCTGGGTGATCGGGAACGCGGACAGATCGGTCATGGGAAGCATCCAGTCACAAATTAAAGGCTGATCATAATGTAGGCGCCGCGCAGGCCGCGATCTTTTGATCTTGAGCCTTTGCAGCCTGCAAAAAATCGCAGCCTGCGCCAGCGCCTCCATGAACCGTAACATCCTGTCGTTAACCTGCCACCAGGCCGCTGAACATAGCCGTTAGAGTGCTGCGCACTCTGACGATCGAACCAAACGGCCCTCAGGGGACTCTGAGCTATGCCTTTATTGCAAAGGAAGCCGTTCACGACAGGGAAAACACCCGGTGCTGGGAGCCCGTGGTGTAAAGGTTTGTCAGCCTTAATTGAATCAGCTGAAGAACTTTCTATTTCATGACGAACCTTATGCGTTTCGCCAAACGCTTCAAACATCGCGCGTATGTGGCCCTGCCTTCCCTGCTGGCTGTCAGTGCGCTGTTCCTGTCGCTTGAGTCCAGCGAAAGCCGTGCGCAACCGGTGGACGGCACCCAGACGCTGGTGTTCCTGCGCCACGCAGAGAAACCCGAGGGCGGTCTTGGTCAGCTCAACTGTCAGGGCCTGAACCGCGCCATCGACCTGTCGACCCTGCTGCCGGAAAAATTCGGCAAGGCCGATTACGTGTTTGCCGCCAATCCGACGCGCAATGTCGAGGAAGGTGAGCTGGACAACTCCTACAGCTACATCCGCCCACTGATGACCATCAGCCCCGCCGCAATCAAGCTCGGCCTGCCGGTGAACATCGAGTTTTCGGCCAACGACACCAGCGATCTGGCCCGCGAACTGCTGGAAGACAAGTATCACAACTCGACGATCTACACCGCCTGGTCGCACGGCTATCTGCCAGAGTTGATCAACAAGGTGGCGGGCAAAGCGGTCGGCGAGAAGCAGAACATCACCGAGGACTGGGCGGGCAACGACTTTGACTCGCTGTATGTACTGACCCTGACCTGGCACAACGGCAAGGCCAGTCTGCAAAGCCACAGCTACAAGCAGGGGCTGGATAACGGCAAAGATACCTGTCCGACCTGAGTTTTGTGTGGCCTGGCCCGGCCCTTTCGCGAGCAGGCTCGCTCCCACAGGGGATTTGTATTTCACGCAGATCCAATGTGGGAGCGAGCCTGCTCGCGAAGGGGCCCGCCGCTACAACCTCAAAGCGTCTGATTCACCCGCTCACGCAAATACTCAAGCACCGCCTCACGCTCCCCGGCAAACTCGATCCGCCCGCCCTTCTTCTCACGCTGAAACACATACATCGGGTCGTAATAGTCGCGCAGCAATACACCGATCCACTCACGGAAGAGCTCGACCGAACCGTTGCGCGCCTGTTCGGACAGCGCCGCTTCCATCTGCAAATACATGCGTTGATAGCGCTCGCCACCCAGTCGTCGCTGAATATTGTTCAGGCTGGAAATCAATCGCTCCGCATACAAAGCAAAACCGAGCTCGCCATGCACAGCGACGAACTCTGCATGCAGGTCGATTACATAATCCTGCAGGATCCGCTCGACCCGATTGTCGAGGCTGTCTTCTAGCCAGACCAGAGGCGCCGCTTGCATGCCCCGATAAAGTGACAATGGCAAAGCACAGCTACCGACCACCCGACTCTCGTCTTCCAGGACAAATTGCCTGATCCCGCCGGCACGTTTTTTCAGCACATCAACGGCCAAGCGATTTTCGAAATCGATGTTCGTCGGTTGCCCGGTGGCGCGCTTGCCAAAACTCGAGCCTCGGTGATTGGCATGGCCTTCCAGATCGAGACTATTGCTCAGCTGCACCAGCGCCTCAGTCTTGCCCGTGCCAGTCATACCACCGAGCAAGACCAAGTCGCATTCGGCCACAGCCTGATCGACCGTCTCCAGAAGGAACGTGCGCATTGCCTTGTAGCCACCGCCGACACGCGGGTAATCGATGCCACCCTCATCCTTGATCCATTGCTGGACGATCTGCGAACGCAGGCCGCCGCGAAAACAATACAGATAACCATCGGGATTGTTACGGGCAAACTCGACCCAGCCTTGAATGCGTTGCTCCCGTATCTCGGCGGACACCAGCCGCTCACCCAAGGCTATCGCGGCTTGCTGCCCATGCTGTTTGTAACAGGTGCCAACCTGTTCGCGTTCACGGTCGTTCATCAGCGGCAGATTGACTACCCCGGGGAACGCACCGTGGGAGAACTCGATCGGCGCGCGGGCATCCATCAGCGGCCGGTCGTTGAGGAAAATGTCTCGGTAGTCAGTGCAGTCGCGGAGCATCAAATCACCTCGACTGCGTTCGTCTGTCGCTCAACCAGTTCGCCGATTGGCGCAAGGTTCAGGCCCAGTTCGGCGGCGATAGCAAGGAATTCTTCATTGCCTTCAGGCGTCACGGCGATTAGCAGACCACCACTGGTTTGCGGGTCGCAGAGCACGCGTTTATGCAGCTCCTGCACACGGCCGACCTTGCTCGCGTAGCTGTCGAAATTGCGCAGCGTACCGCCGGGCACGCAGCCCTGATCGAGGTAATACTCGACGCTGTCCAGACGCGGCACCCGGTCATAGGCGATGCGTGCGGTGAGCTTGCTGCCGTCCGCCATTTCCACCAGATGCCCGAGCAGGCCAAAACCGGTGACGTCGGTCATTGCCGTGACACCGGCGAGTTTGCCGAAGCGGCTGCCGGGTTTGTTCAGGGTGCACATCCAGTCGCGGGCTACGCCGACATCGGCGGCACGCAATTTGCCCTTCTTCTCGGCGGTGGTGAGGATGCCGATGCCCAACGGTTTGGTCAGGTACAACAGGCAACCGGCGGTGGCGGTGTCGTTGCGCTTCATGTGGCGCTTTTCCACCAGTCCGGTGACGGCGAGGCCGAAGATCGGCTCCGGCGCATCGATCGAGTGCCCGCCCGCCAGCGCAATGCCCGCCGCGTCGCAAACGGCACGGCCGCCGCGAATCACTTCACGCGCCACTTCCGGCGCCAGCACATTGACTGGCCAGCCGAGAATCGCGATGGCCATCAGCGGATCACCGCCCATTGCATAGATGTCGCTGATCGCGTTGGTCGCGGCAATGCGGCCGAAATCGAACGGGTCATCGACGATCGGCATGAAAAAGTCCGTGGTCGACACCACGCCGCGCTCGGCATCGATCTCGTACACCGCCGCGTCATCGCGCGAGGCATTGCCGACCCACAGTTTCGGATCAAGGTTCTGGGCACCGCTGCCGGCCAGAATCACTTCCAGCACCTGCGGGGAAATCTTGCAGCCGCAACCGGCGCCGTGGCTGTATTGGGTCAGACGAATCGGCTCGCTCATGGGGAAGTCTCAGGCTGTTGATGGGGCCGATTCTAGCAGAGGTCCAAATCAGCTCGGCGGTGTCAATCCCTCTTAAGATAACTGAAGGCATATTGACATCACCCTTCAACCAGGGAGAATCGCGCAACGCTTCATTCAAAGTCAGGGACTACTATGAAACAACGCGCCTCCAAACCAACCGAAACTGGCTCCTTTATCGATTCTTGGCGACGCGAACCCGAGCCCTTTTGTCCAGAAAGTTTCAACACGACATTTATTTTCTCCTCTATCACCGGCGCGGTCGGCCGCGCATTCGATGCGACCCGCGAGACCGTTGCAGAAGCCGCTGACATCGTTGGAGACAAAGTCGGCGATCTGTATGGCGCCACCGTCGAAACGATTTCCGATGCCGCCGATGCGGTGACTGACGTCGTGACTGAAGCAGCCGAAAAGGTTGGCGATGCCGTATCCGATGCCTACAACTCCACTGTCGAAACCGCCTCCAACGCCGCCGACGTTGTGGCAGACGTTTACACCGCGGCCGTTGAATCCGTTGTGGACGCTGCTGACAAAGTGGGCGATGTCCTGAGTGATGCTTACGATTTCACCCGCGAAACCATCACCAGCGGTTACGACAGTTCCCGGGACTATGTAGCCGACTTCGGAACCTCGATGGCAACCTATTGGAATGCCAAAAAAGAACTGGAAGAGCGCAAGGAAAAAAATGCTGAAACTCGCGGCGAGAACCGCGAAAAGGCGAAGAGTGAGGTCAGGGAAAGGCGCTTCTGCGAGGCGCTCGCAAAAGCCAAGGCATGCATTGACAGCCATGAAGCCTATTTCCGCATGCTGATTGCCATGCAAGCCGTTGCACAGGCGAGCGCCGCGTGCAATGGCGGCGCCAGTGAAGAGGATAAGCAGCAAATCAATGAGTTCCTGCTGGGCATGGGTAGCGACTTCCTGCCCGCCAAAGTTCAAGCAGCGATGAATCTGCTCGCTAGCAATCCTCCGACGCTCAAGGAGGCTTTCATCCGAGCGCGAAAAACCGGAATTGAGGCGCAAGCGTTGTTCGATGAAATCATCGATTTCGTCACGACGCTGAACGGTGAAATGAGTGAGCCGCAGAAAGCGTTTCGCTCGGGATGGGCGCAGTTGTCTGCCGCTGCTTGAAAGGAGAACTGCCATGACGGATCGAATCGAACGTTTCAAAGCCCGGCAACGCCAGCAAGCAACGGTTGCCAGTGCGACCCGCCTCGTCGGGTTGCCCGAGGCTGACCTTGCTCGACAATTGCTTGAGGAGCCCCTGAGCCCTCTGCTGTTGGAGGGCGATTTTCTTGCCGCTGATTTTTCGGTGGAGCTTGACGTCACGGATGATGAAGCCCAGGAAGCGCTCAAAGGCTACTCGCAAGCGTTCAATCAGGAACGTTTCGAGCAACTCATCGGGGACAGTAGACGCGAGGTGTTGCAGGCTATTGCGGTACCTTTCGGGTTGGGTCGAGTGCTCGCGGTTTACGATAAAAAAGGCGGCAACGTCGACACCATCAATAACGCGAGGAATGAGGTGTACGCCAGCGATGCTGCTGCCAGGAAGTACACCGACTTGCCTGCTTATGATTCGGACAAATTTCACAAGGACAAGGCTTACACCGACAAAAACGCCAAAGACACGCTGGCTCAGCAATCGGGCACCCTCAAGGACGCCTACACAAACGAGACCTTCGGCCAGAACAAGAAGCAGGATCCGCGCAACCTCGACCACACCATTTCAGCCAATGAAATTTATACCGATCCGGGACGAGTGCTGGCCGATCTCGATGCACCGAAACTGGCAAATGTCGACTCCAATCTGAATCCGACGAAGAAAGCGCTTAACCAGTCAAAAGGTAAATTGAGTGCCACCGAACTTGTTGAAAAGCTGCAGACGCAGTCGGTCAGTCGTCGGGAGGAAATGCAGCGGCTGTCGGAGAAAACCGAACTGACGCCTAAAGAAGAAAATCGCCTCAATCTGCTCAAACAGCATGAAGCCATCGCGCAGAACCCTGATCTGCTGCTGGCGAAGGACAAGGCAGCACGTGCCGAGTATGAAAAGAAACTCAACGACGCCTATTACAAAAGCGACAAGTTCAAAGCGGACCTTGCCAGGACCAGCCTCAAGGAAGGCGGCAAAATGGCGTTTCAGCAAGCCTTCGGCGTCATGCTGATCGAGTTTTTCAGCGCAACGTTCGACGAACTGATGGACCTGTACCGCCATGGCCGAAGCCACGAATCGTTGGTCCCGGAGCTACGCGCGCGCCTCGGGCGCGTTGCCAAACGAGTCGGCAATCAATGGCAAACAGCGCTGGCTGCCGGTGGCGCAGGCTTCGTGGCCGGCGTACTGGCCAACCTGGTCACCACCCTGATCAACGTCTTTGTCACCACGGGCAAACGTGCTGTGCGCATGTTCCGTGAAGGATTCCTGTCGTTGCTCAAGGCACTGAAGACACTGTTGCTGCCTCCTGAGGGACTCACCCTGCGTCAGGCAGCACACGAGGCGATCAAGATCACTTGCGCCGGAGGTGTGATCATTGCCGGTGTCGCACTTGAAGAAGTCATCGAAAAACAAATGCTGCTGATTCCCGGGCTCGGCACTGTGGGGGCGATTTTGTCTGCGGTCATCGTCGGCGCACTGACAGGGCTGGCCAGCACTTTTGTTGTTTACCTGGTGGACAGGCTTGATCCTCTAGGCGTGAACCGCGACCGCGAAATCATCGAGGTGGGTGAAAGGCTTGACCGGAGTCTGGCGCAGGCGATGGAAGAAAATGACCGGTTGCTGCTTGAGTTGGAAAGCAGTCTGGCGACTTGATCCAAGACGTAGCTAACGCCTTCTTTTAAAGAGTGGTGAAGTACACCATCCACCACAAGGTAGTTGTAACCATCCAACCACCTTATAAATATATCCAGGGATATACGTGTCCGACCTAATTGAGAATCTCGCAAAAGCCGGTTCGTTTTCAGTCAAGCTCATCATCGCACTTGGAATTTTCATTACATGGGGATATTGCGCTTTTCTTATCAACTTCTTCCCTACCGGACTTAATCTTGCCGACAGTCTTGTCTTTATCTTTATTGCTTTAGGATTTGGCTTCTTGTATTCCTACTGGCTAGGAGCAAGCTTTCTGGCTTTTAATTTTGCCTATTCAGCAATAAAAGAAAAAAACGGATTCGAAAAAATATTCGCTGCAATCTTCAGCTTCATATTTTTTGCCGCACTGGGACTCGTTGCCTATCTTCTCGCTGACTGGACGGCACTCGCAGCATCCGCTGCAAGCGGCTTTATGCTGCACATTTCTATCAATTTGTGGAAATCCGACTTACCAGGTGAAGACGCGGCTACCAAGCGAAAAAGAACATGGCAAAGAGTGCTTGTGTTTTTCCTGGCGTTCATCATACCTGCAGCATTGGTGCCTCCTCTTCTGGGAAAATTCATTGATGGCACTTTTGGCTTCATTGGTGTGCAGCAAAAAAATGTTTCCCTCGTGCTAAGTGAAGACAATCAGAAAATTGTAAGCGATGTAGCAAAAGAGCTTAATCTTTCAGTGTATGGCTGTACGAAAGACGGCAACCAAACCAACATTGTTCATCATTTCAATGTTCTTTGGCATGGATTGGGAGAACGCAGCTTGGTCCAGTTGCTTACCTACAATAAGGAAAGCCAAAAATGGGATAAAAAAGTTGCAAAAATCGAGCTTGATCGCAGCGGCGTGAAGGTATTGACGCAAGAAAACAAGAACGACAGTTTCAATACCTGCGTGACACTCAATACCGATACTCTTTTTGACATTTATGTAGACAAAATCAGCGACGATGGAAAAGCCCGGCTGGGTGAATTCGCTACGGATACAAGAAACAAGCTTGAAACCGATCATCTGAGAATACTGTCGGCCACCATTACTGGTCACACCGACAGGCTACCAGTGCTAAAGGAAAACGATTCCAATGTCGCTCTCTCCCTGCGTCGCGCTAACAGCGTGTATATGGAAATCAAAGATCTGTTTAACGCAGACAAAAATGTTCACGTGAAAATGTTGGGTCAAGGTTCTTTGCAACCCAAGTCAGAATGTCCGCGAAATATAAGTATTCCCGAACAGAAGGAATGTCTGGCAGTGGACCGTCGCGTTGAAATCGAACTGAAAGTGCAAATGAAAGAAAAAGATCCAGTGCCCGCCGAGAATGACGCATTGAGCAAGGCTAAGGCGGCTGACCACTCGGATACGAAGACGCAAGCGTGCACTGACGAAAAAATTTCTGCCGACGCGTCTCCTGCCGCTGCCAAGCAGAACCCCACGAACTGCGGACCGGCACCCGTCACGCCATAGCAAACCATGCGATGTTTTGAACCCCAAAAAAAACCGCCCTTACGGGCGGCTAAAAGTGCTTCGACCCTAAATCAGAAGCCAAGGCTGAAGCTGATGGTCATCGCATGGTCGTTGCTGTCGTTCGACAGTTGTCCGGAATAGCCGACCCCGAGTTTGCCGGTCGGGCTGATCTGGAAGTCGACTCCCGCTTCAACGATGGCGCTGTCCTTGGCGATCGGCACACCTTGGGTGCTGAACGAGGCGCCGCCGTCGATGAAGGTCAGATCAGCATCAGGCTTGGTGTCGCCGAAGGCATGGCGCCAGCCGATGGCCGCGCGCGGGGTGAACTGCCCGCCGTTGGCCAGGGTGATGACTTTGCCGGCGCGCACACCGAGGGTCGAGAAGGTGATGTCTTGATCAGCATCGGCTTCCAGGCGCCCTGCTCCGCCTTTCTCCTTGGCCTTGTCGGTGTCGTAGTTGACGTAGGCGAGCCCTGCGAACGGCTCGAGGGCAATGCCGCCGGCTTCAATGGTGTAACCGACTTCACCGAACACCTGCGCGCTGCGTGCGTCGTAGTTGGCTTTCAAGCGATCGTTGTAGCTGCCGACGCTGACGTTGCGTTTGGTCTCGATGTCGTGCCAGCTGTAAGCCGCGCCGAGGCGCACCGCCAGGGCATCGAACTGCGAGTTGAGGTACGCCGCCAGGTGGTAGCTTTCGACGGTGGCATCCGAGCGACGGTCATGGGCATCGAGGTCGCTGCGGGTGTAACCGGCGGCCATGCCCACGCGCCACTGGTCATCGAGTTGCTTGTCGGTGCCGAGCATGAAGCCGCTGAGGTTGCGGTCGAGCTTCGCCGCGTTGCTGTCGCCATCCGACTCGCCCCATGCGCCGAGTGCCCGCGCCCAGCCGACCATCTCGCCGTGGCAACCGTTGCTGCTCAGTTGATTGCCACTTGGCGCCAGGGCGCGGCGTGGATCATCCGCCGCGCTGCATGACGGTTGACGCATGCGATCGTTGACCGCGTCACGCACATAGCGCGAATCCTCAAGGATGGCGCTGGCGGTGCTGGCGTGGATCTCACCGGACAGACTGTCGAAGGCGTTACGCGCACCGGCGACACTGAGGTTGACGATCTCGTTCTGCAACGTCGCGCCGGCCGGGCCGTTGTTCGACAGCGCGGTGGCGGTTCTGAACTGGTTGTCAGTGGCGGCGACATCGGCAAAGGAATTGCCGTTGCGGCTGACCACCAGGTTCACTGCGTTGGCGTCATACACCAGTGCGGTATTGAGGAACGCGTATTGCGGCAGATCCGCAGCGCTGAAGGTGCCATTCACGCCACCGCCCGCGGTGATCAGCGAGTACGTGGTGTTGCCGGTGAACGGTGCCAGCGAGTTCACTTGCAAGGCGCCGCCCAGATTTGCCGTGCCGCCGATTGCCAGTGGCGTCGCGGTTGGCGAACTGACCGTCAGCGCCAGCACACCGTCGCTAGCGTTGGTCAGGTTACCGGCCACGCTCAGGGTGCCCGCTTCGGAGCCCGAGGCGACAACGCCATGGTTGACCACCGAGCCGACACTGCCGTTGCCGCTCAGACCGGCGCCGTTGGCCACGGTGACTTGCCCACCCAACGAAGCGCGCGCCGCAAGGCTGCCGACTTGCAACACACCTTGATCGACCGCGACCGTGCCGCTGAACGGATTATCACCGGTCAACAGCAAGGTGCCGGTACCGCGTTTAAGCATCGCGCCAAGTCCGCGCAGCGATCCATTGAACTGACCATTGAAGTTCTGCAAGAAGAGCAGCGATGCGTTGTTGAGGATATTGCCCTGCAGGCTGGTGGTGTTACCGACCAGCGTACCGCCGCTGACCGTGGTGCCACCGCTGTAGGTATTGGCGCCACTGAGCACCAGCGTGCCGGAGTCGAGTTTCTCGATCCCGCCAGTGCCCACCAGCGGCGCGGAGATTTCCGCACTCGCGCCGGCGTTGACCCGCACCGGTGCTAGGCTGCCGTCCGTACCGTTGACCGGGGTCAGCGTACCGCCAGCCCCCGGGACCAGGCTGTAGCCGCCGGCGAGGAATTGCAGGCCGGTGAAGTTCTGATTGCCCTGCACGGTCACCGTACCTGCCTGACCGCCGAACACCGCGAACTGCCCATTTGAAGCCAGGGCCTGAGTACCGCTCGGATCGGTCCAGTTGGTGTCCGGTCCCCACACACCGCTGCCGCCACCGATGCTGCCGTCTGGATTGGTGGTGCCACCGTTCCAGAACTGCACCTCACCCGGGGTGCCTTGCACCAGCAGGTTGATCTGATTGGCAATCGCAGTTTGCAGGGTCAGATTGGCCGCCGACACCGGCAGGCTGCCATACACCAGACCGTTGTCGGTCAGACTGCCGCCGTAGCTGAACAGTTGATAAACCCCGGTGCCGAAGCCGCCGGCGTTGCTGATGTTCAGCGTACCGTCGAGGGTCAGATTGCCGGCGACATTGACCACGGTGGTCGAACTGGCCGCCGAGCCGAGGCTGAAGTCCAGATTGGTCCCCGAGGACAGTGCCAGCGAACCGACCGACAACGGCGTCGCGGTGCCGCCACCGGCCAGCGTCGCACCGTCGGCCAGTTGCACAGCGCCACCGAGCTGACCGCCACCGCCGATGCTCGCGCCGCTGGCGACACTGACGTTGGCGCTGTTGAGCACACCATTGACGATCAGGTTGCCGGCCTGCACCGACGTGTTGCCGGTAAAGCTGTTGTTGCCAGCCAGCAGCAACTCACCCGTACCGGTTTTGTTCAGCGTGCCGGTACCGGTGAGGTTACCGGTGTAGCTGCCGTCGGCGTTTTGTTCGAAGGTCAGCGTTGCGTTGTTGACGATCGCACCTTGCAGGCTGCTGGTGTCACCGCGCGTAGTGCCGGCATTCAACGTGGTACCGCCGCTGTAGGTGTTGGCGCCGCTGAGCACGAGATCGCCGGCACCGTTTTTCACCAGACTGCCGGTGCCGGTCAGAGCACCGATCAGCGAGGTGTTCTGATTGCCGGCCAGGGTCAGTTGCGCGCCAAGGTTGACGGCGTTGGCCAGTTGCAGCGCCGAGGTGCTGTCGAGCGTGCCGTCACCGGTCACGTTAAGTGCACCGCTGCTGATCGCACTGTTGTTGCCAAGAACCAGCGTGCCGCCAGCGAGCTGAGTGCCGCCGCTGTAAGTGTTGCTGCCGTTGAGGGTCAGGCTCGATGCGCCGGCCTTGATCAGGCTGCCGCTGCCGCTGACCACGCCGTCGAGGGTCAAGGCATTGGAGCCGGCAACGGTCAAACCACCGTTGACGACCACGTCGTTGCTCAGACTGACGGCCGCGTTGCTGTCCAGCGCTGTGCCGTCGGCAGCAGTCAACACGCCAGTGCCGAGCGCCGCGTTGTTGCCGACCACAATCTTGCCGCCATTGAGCGCCGTGCCGCCGGTGTAGCCGTTGGCCGCGTTGAGCACCAGCGTACCGCTGTCGTATTTGCCCAGCGTGCCGCTGCCGTTGAGCGCAACACCGATGGTTGCCGTGGCGTTCGGGTCAACCCGCACCGTGGCATTGCCCAGCGAACCGTTGACCAGATTCAGCGAGCCCGCCGTGCCATTCACCAAGCTGTAGCCGTCAGTGACGAACTGCATGCCAGTGATGGTTTGTGCGCCGTTGACAGTGACCGTGCCGGCCGCGCCCTGGAACACCGCGAAGCTGTTGGTCCAGGCTTGGTTGGTGGTGCCGTTGACGTCGGTCCAGTTGGTGGTGCCGGTGCCCCAGGTGCCACTGCCGCCCTCCACCGAACCGTTGGCCACCAGTTGATTGCCGTCCCAGAACTGCACGGTGACGCCCGGTGCAGTCACCAGCAGGTTGATCTGATTGGCCAGTGCGGTTTGCAGTTGCAGATCGCCCGGGCTGACGCTACCCGGCAACGTGCCGAAGAGCATGCCGTTGTCGGTCAGGCCGCCGGTGTAGTCGATCAGGCGATAGACGCCGCTGCCAAAACCACCGATGTCGCTGACATTGAGGGTGCCGTCGAGGGTCAGGTTGCCGCCGACATTGACCAGCGCATTGCCGCCACCGGACACCGGTGTGCCGAGGCCGACGTCGAAGTTGGAATTGCCGTTGAACAGCAGCGAACTGACGCTCAGCGTACTGCCGGTGACGCCTGCCAGATGACCGCCATCGGCCACCGTCACGGCACCGGTCAACGTGCCGCTGCCACCGAGATTGCCGCCGCTGTTGACCAGCACGTTGCCACTGGCCAGTGAGCCGTTGACCTGCAAGGTGCCGGCGTTGACGTTGGTGTCACCGGTCAGGTCGCTGATGCCGCTGAGGGTCAGGGTGCCGCTGCCGAGTTTGCTCAGGCTGCCGTCGCCGCTGAGGATGCCGGCGAAGGTGCTGCTGACATTGTTGCCGCCGAGGCTCAGCGTATTGCCCGTGCCGATCAGCGCCGTGCCGCTGCCGGTGAGGCTGGCGAGGCTGCCCGATACACCGAGATTCAACGCCGCGCCGCCCGCGAGATTGACCGTGGCGTTGTTGCCCAGCGCCGCGCCACTCAGTGTGGTCAGGCTGCCGGACGCCACATCGAAGGTGCCGCTGAACGTGTTGCTGCCGCTCAACGTCACGTCGGACAGACCGTTCTTGGTCAACGTGCCGGCGCCGGCAATCACGCCACCGAGGGTCAGGTTGTTGTTACCGGCCAGGGCCAGATTCGCGTTGACGTTGAGGTTGTTGGCCAGCACCAGTGGCGCGGAGTTGTCGAGGGTCGAAGCGCCGGCCACCGTCAGCGCGCCGCTGCCCAGAGCGCCGCCAGTGCCAAGGGTCAGCGTACCGGCATTCAGTGTGGTGCCGCCGGAGTAAGTATTGATGCCATTGAGCGTCAGGTTCGACGCGCCGTCCTTGATCAGCCCGCCCGCGCCGCTGACGACACCTGCGAGGGTCAGGTTGTTGCTGCCGGTGTTGCTCAGATTGGCGTTGAGCACGACGTTGTTGCCCAGGCTCAGCGCGCTGTTGCTGTCCAGCGCCGAGGCGCCCGCCACGGTCAGGTTGCCCAGGCCCAGCGCCGAGTTGCTGCCGGCGGTCAGGGTGCCGGCGTTGAGGGTGGTGCCGCCGAGGAAGTTGTTGTTGCCGCTGAGGGTCAGGTTGGCTGCGCCGTTTTTGCTCAGGCTGCCGGCGCCGTTGACCGTACCGGCCAGGGTCATATCCGCCGTGCCGCCGATGCCGAGATTGCCGGCCAGGTTGACCGCGTTGTTTACCGAAACCGCAGTGCTCGCATCCAGCGTGGTGCCGCCCGCCGCGTTCAACGTGCCGGAGCCGAGTGCCGAGTTCGACGCCAGAATCAGTCCGCCGGCGTTCAAGGCAACCGGGCCAAGAAAGGCATTGTTACCGCCGAGGGTCAGGTTGGCCGTGCCGGTTTTGATCAGACCACCGGTGCCGCCAATCACGCCGTTGAGGGTCAGTGCATTGCTGCCGACCACGGTGAGGTTGCCGTTCAGCGTCGCGGCGTTGGCCAGTGTCACCGCTGCATTGCTGTCCAGTTGCGTGCCGGCATTCGCCGTCAACGTACCGGTGCCGAGCGCGGTGTTGCTGCCGACGATAATCTTGCCGCCGTCCAGTTGCGTGCCGCCGGTATAGGTGTTGGCACCACCGAGCACCAGCGTGCCGGCGTCGAGTTTATTGAGGATGCCGCTGCCATCGATATTGGCATTGATGGTCGCCGTCACGCCCGGATCGACGCGCAACGAAGTGGTGCCGCCAGTGCCGTTGACCGCTGTGAGTTGCCCCGCTGCACCGTTGACCAGGTTGTAACCGTCGGTGAGGAATTGCATGCCGGTGAACGCTTGCGTGCCGCTCACCGTTACCGTGCCGGCGGTGCCTTGGAACACCGCGAAATCACCGGCCCACGGCTGATTGACCAAACCATTGGCATCGGTCCAGTTGGTGCCGACCGCATTCCACGTACCGCTGCCGCCATCGACCACACCGTTGGCAATGGTCTGGCTGCCGTCCCAGTAACGGATGTTGCTGTTCGGCGCGGAGACTTGAATGTTGATCTGATTGGCCACGCCGGTTTGCACCAGCAGATCGCCGAGACCATAACCGACCGGCACGCTGGCCACGTCCAGACCGAGGTTGGTCAGGGCGCCGGTGTAGTTGAACAGGCGATACACGCCGACGCCGAAACCGCCGGCATCGCTGACATTAAGATTGCCGTCGAGGGTGAGGTTGCCACCGACATTCATCAGCGACGCGGTCGACGGTGTGCCCAGTGCCACATCAACGTTGCTGCCGGCGCCAAGCGTCAGAGCACTCGCCGACAAGGTGTTGCCCGACGACAACGCCAGATGCCCACCGCTGTTGATGTTGACCGCGCCGAGCGCCGAGCCGGTACCGGTCAGCGTGCCACCGGTATTGACGTTGACTTGCGCACTGCCCAGCGAACCACTGAGGTTCACGATACCGCCATCGATCGCGGTGTTGCCGGTGATGCCGTTGATCCCGGTGAGGTTCAAGGTGCCGGTGCCGACTTTGACCAGGCCGCCGCTGCCGCTGAGATCACCATCAAACGTACTGGTGACGTTGCCGCTGCCGACGGTCAGGGTATTGCTGCCGGTCAGTTGCACACTACCGCTGCCGGTCAGCGCGCCGAGGCTGGCATCGCTGCCCAGATTCAGCCCGGCGCCGGCGCTGATGTTGACCCCGGAAGTGCTGCCCAGCGCATTGCTGTTGAGCGTGGTGACGCTACCGGACACGATATTCAGCGCACCGGTAAAGGTGTTGCTGCCAGCGAGGGTCAGATCCGACAGACCATTTTTGGTCAGGCTGCCAGCGCCGTCGATGATGCCGTTCAAACTCAAATCGTTGTTGCCGGCAACGGTCAGGCCAGCGTTGAGCGTGATCGCATTACCGATGCCGAACGAGGCGCTGTTATCCAGAGTCGCCGCACCGCCGACGATCAATGCGCCGCTGCCCAGACCGTTGGCATTGCCAAGGGTCAGCGTGCCGGCGTTGAGCGTGGTGCCGCCGCTGAAAGTGTTGTTGCCGTTGAGGGTCAGGTTGGCCGCGCCGTCCTTGATCAACTGGCCGGTGCCGCTGGTGACGCCGCCGAGGGCGAGATTCTGCGTGCCACCCACGGTCAGCGCGGCATTCAATGCGACCGCGTTGTTGAGGCTGACCAGCGGCGAGTTGCTGTCCAGTGTCGCGGCGCCAGCGACGGTCAATGCACCGGAACCCAGCGCCGAACTGTTGCCGACGGTCAGGGTGCCGGCGTTCAGCGTGGTGCCGCCGAGGTAATTGTTGGCGGCGTTGAGAATCAGATTGGCCGCGCCGTCCTTCACCAGACTACCGGCGCCGCTGACCAGACCGGTCAGGGTCATATTCGCCGTGCCACCGATGTTCAAGGCGCCGGCAAGTGCCACGGCATTGTTCAGGCTGACCGCCGTGTTGGCGTCCAGCGTGGTGTTGGCCGCCGCGTTCAACGTACCGGAACCCAGCGCGGTGTTGCTGCCGACGGTCAGTTTGCCGGTGTTCAACGCGGTGTTGCCAAAATAAGTGTTGGCGCCATTGAGGGTCAGGTCGGCAGCGCCGTTCTTGGTCAGTCCACCGATACCGGCGACCACGCCGCCGAGGGTCAGCGCATTGGTCCCGCCCACAGTCAAGGTGCCGGCGAGGTTGACGTTATTGGCCAGGGTGGCGGCGGTGCTGGCATCGAGAGTGGTGCCGTTCGAGGCGTTGAGTGTGCCGGTGCCGAGGGCGGTGCTGGAACCGACAATCAGTGAACCGGCATTCAGCGCCGTGGTGCCGGTGTAGGTGTTGTTGCCGTTGAGGGTCAGGCTCGATGCGCCGGTCTTGATCAAACCGTTGCCGCCACTGATCACCCCACCGAGGGTCAGCGCATTGGCGCCGCCAGCGGTGAGGTTGGCGTTGAGAATCACGTTGTTGTTCAGGGTCACGGCCGAACTGCTGTTGAGCGTGCCCGCACCTTCCACCGACAAGGCGCCGGTGCCCAGTGCCGCGCCGTTGCCGACCGTCAGGCTGCCGGCATTCAGCGTGGTGCCGCCGCTGTAGGTGTTAGTGCCGTTGAGCGTGAGATTGGCCGCGCCGTTTTTCACCAGTTGGCTGGCGCCGCTGATCACCCCGCCGAGGGTCAGCGCGTTGCTGCCGCCAATGCCCAGGCTGTTGTTGAGAATGACCGCGTTATTCAGCGTCACCGCCGCATTGCTGTCGAGGCTGGCGACGCCGCCAACGGTGATGTTGCCGCTGCCGAGCGCCGCGTTGGCGCCCGCGGTGATCGTACCGGCGTTCAACGCGACGGCACCGAGGAAGGTGTTGGTGCCGTTGAGAATCAGGTTGGCCGCGCCGTTTTTGGTCAGCCCGCCGCTGCCGCTGACAATCCCGCCGAGGGTCAGGTTAGCGCTGCCACCGACGTTGAGGTTGCCGCCGAGTGAGACCGCGTTGGTCAGCGCCACCGCCGTGCTGGCATCCAGCGTAGTGCCTGCCGCCGTGGTCAAGGCGCCAGTGCCTAGCGCGGTGTTGGAGCCGACAGTCAGCGTGCCGGCATTCAGCGCAGTACCGCCAGAGAAGGTGTTGTTGCCACTGAGGCTGAGGTTCGCGGTGCCGTTTTTGATCAGATTGCCGGCGCCGCTGACGACGCCACTCAGGCCCAATGCCTGCGTGCCGCCAAGGGTCAGATCGCCTGCCAGCGCGACGGCGTTGGCGAGGGTCACCGCCGTGGTCGCATCCAGTGTGGTGCCAGCCGCCGCATTCAGCGCGCCGGTCCCCAGCGCGGTGTTGCTGCCAACGAACAGGCTGCCGGCATTGAGCAGCGTGTTGCCGCTGTTGGTGTTGTTGCCGGTCAACGTCAGGCTGGCACTGCCGGATTTGGTAATCGCGCCGGTGCCGGACAACACGCCACCGAGGGTCAGGGCATTGCTGCCGAGCACGTTGAGCGCGCCGGTCATCGCGATGTTGTTGGCCAGAGTGACGTTGGCGGTGCTGTCGAGACTGGTGCCGGCGGCGGTGTTCAGTGCACCGCTGCCCAGCGAGTTGTTGTTGGTCACCAGCAGACTGCCGGCGCTGAGGGTGGTGGTGCCGGTGAAACCGCTGTTGGCGCCGCTGACGGTCAGGCTGCCAGTACCGGTTTTGGTCAGGCCGCTGCTGCCGCTGATCAAACCGCCGAGGGTCAGTGCGCCAGTGCCGCCAGCGGTCAAGCTGCCGCCGAGGCTGATGGCGTTGGCCAGGCTGATGGTGCCCGGTGCGCTCAGGGTCGTTGCGCCGGTGACGTTGAGGGTGCCAGTGCTGAACGCCTGATTGTTGCCCAACTGCACGGTGCCGCCATTGAGCGTGGTATTGCCCAGATAGGTGTTGGCGGCGCTGAGATTAAGCTGGCCGGTACCGGCCTTGGTGAAACCGCCGCTGCCGGAAATCACCCCACTCAGGGTGGTCGCGTTGCTGCCTTGCACGGTGACGCCGCCGGCGCCGAGGGAGATCAGATTGCTGATGTTCAACCCGGCATTGCTGGCCTGCAGAGTCCCGCCGTTGGAGGTGATTACGCCGCTGCCGAAGGTGGCGTTGTTGTTGAAATTCGCGATACCGCCGTTGAGCGTGGTCGCGCCGCTGACCAATGGCCCCTGCAAGGTCCAGGTGCCGCTGTTGAGGGTCAGGTTGTTGAAGTTGATGTAGGTGGCGCTCGATGCCGTGCCAGTCCCGGTGATACCGCCGCCGACGCCAGCCGGGTTTTGCAGGATCAGGCTGTTGGTGCCGCCCGCACCGCCATCCACCGTACCGGTCGGGGCGAAGGTCAAGTTGATGCCGATTAAACCGCCGAGGCCGACGCTGATCTGTACACCGTCACCGACGTTGACGCTGGAGCCGGTCACCGCAGTGAAGGTGTTGGTGCTCGCCGCGCCCATCGACACACCGCCGGTAATCGCACCGGCGTTGGTGAAGGTGTTGCCCGCCGCCGAGGTTTCGAACGCGATCCGGCCGTTGATCACACCGGTGCTGCTGTTGGTCATGTTGACCTGCGAGCCACCGTAAACGCCGATCACCGGGGTATCCGCCAACGTGATGCCGCCGATCGAGAGTCCGGTCGAGGTGATGGTGCCGTTGTTGGTGATGCTGGTGGTGCCGGTTGCCGCGTTGTTAACCGAAAGGGCCAAGCCGTCGATGCTGGTCAGGTTGAGCCCGAGCAGCATGCCCGTACCACGGATGATTCCGCTGGCGTTGTTGAGCACACTGACCGTGCTTGTTGCGCCAGTGCCGATGAATGCACCGCCACTCAATACCGAAACCAGACCCAGCAGCGCCGGGTCAATCGTCCCGGAGTTGTTCAGCGAGATATTCACCCCGGTCAGGTCCATCACGTGGCCGCCGAGGGTCGCGTTCATCTGCGCCCCGCTGTTGACGTTGACCGTCAGGCCACTGGTGGCACTGGAGAAGTTGTTGAGAAACAGCGGCAGACTCGGCACGCCGGTACAGGTCACCGTCGAACCCGCCGTGGAGCACGTGGCCAGCGCAGGTGCGCTGACCCCGCCGAACAGCAGCCCGGCGACGCTCAAGTGCACAGCAAGGGAAAGAGGGGAAAAGCGCGAAACGAGGGCGACACCAAACCTTGCTTCCACGGGCTACTCCTTGTCGTGGCCAATTTCTTCCTTGAGGGCGCGCAGAACCGTGCTTATTCCACACGCGAATCAAGACTGCGACGGTCATCACAAAACCGCGTTATTGGGGACAACGCTAGTAGACGCCCGGCAATGGGGCACGGATTAAATGGTGTTAATACTTTAATACTAGAGGGGTCTGGAATCGGTGTTTCAGCCAGCCAGCACTGGTCTTGAGGGCGATACAAAACCTGTGGGAGCGAGCCTGCTCGCGAAAGCGGTGGGTCAGCTGAGAGCTACTTTTCTGATATTCAGCCTTCGCGAGCAGGCTCGCTCCCACAGGGGGCTTGGGGTGCGCAAAACCGTACCTGACCGCCCCATCAGCAAATGCTGCGAAACCTTCGAAATTTCAGAGCATTGAGAAAACTGGTACGCCTTGTGCAAACGTTTGCGTAACGTCAATACCAACGTTTTCGTAACAAAACCGTACAAGCCCACGGAACACGGGCCTCGATCCGCAAAAAAAGGACTTTGAATGCCCATCGCATGCCCTTTTCGCGCACCGTTTGCGCGCACGCTTGCTGTTTCCCTGCTACTGACTGGCGTTACCGGACTTCTCAGCCACAGCGCTGTGGCGCAACCGGCAGCCAAAGAAGAATCCGCCCAGGGCGAAGCCCTCAGCCCCGAAGCCAGTCCGCCGAAAAAAGGTGCCTATCTGTCGGACTGGTATAACCAGGACCTGATGCTGATTGGCAGCAAGGACATCAGCTTCGGCCCGCAACCGGCCGACGATATCTATCTGGAATACGAGTACTTCGGCCGCAAAGGTCCATTCGAACTGTACGGCTATGTCGACATTCCGAAGATCTTCAACATCGGCAACAGCCACGACAAAGGTGTGTGGGATCACGGCTCACCAGTGTTCATGGAGCACGAACCGCGTATCTCCATTGATTACCTCGCCGGCCGCAGCCTGGCCATCGGTCCGTTCAAGGAATGGTACGTCGCGTTCGACTGGATCTACGACCACGGCAGCCGCAAGGAGAACCGCGCCAACACCCTCTACAGCGGTTTCGGCACCGACATCGACACCCACTCGCGGGTCAATCTGTCGGCCAACCTTTACGGTCGCTATCAGTGGGAAAACTACGGTGCCAGCAACGAATATTCGTGGGACGGCTACCGCGCGCAGCTCAAGTACATCGTGCCGATCGACAAATTCAGCAACGGCGCTTCGCTGACCTACATCGGTTTCACCAACTTCGATTTCGGCTCGGACATCCATAAAGACAACCCGGCACGCACGGCCAATGCGACGGTGGCGACCAACGTCCTGCTCTACTCGTTCACCCACTTGCGCTTCACCCTGGTTGGCCGTTATTTCCACAACGGCGGCAACTGGGAGGACGGCAGCGAGCTGAATTTTGGCGATGGCAATTTCCGTGCGCGTTCAAACGGCTGGGGTTACTACGCCGGCGTCGGTTATCAATTCTGAATCAAGGAGTTTTTCATGCAAGCAATGATGCGTTTGACCTTGGCCGGCGCGGCCCTACTCTCCTCCACCGCATGGGCGGCCGAGGCACCGATTCAACCGAAAGTCATGCTGATCACCATGTTCGCCCCCGAGGCACAAAACTGGATTGATCGCCTGGAATTGAAGCAGGAAATCCGCGTGCCGGGCCTGTCCGCCGAGTACCCGAGCATCCGCTGCAACACGCAGCAGGTGTGCCTGCTGACCACTGGCATGGGCCAGACCAACGCGGCCGCCTCGACATTAGCGTTGGCCTTGTCGCCGAAATTCGACCTGCGCAAAAGTTACTTCCTGATCGCTGGCATTGCCGGGATCAGCCCGAAACACGGAACCATCGGCACCGCTGCATGGGCGCACTATCTGGTGGAATTCGGCACGCAATGGGAGATCGATTCGCGCGATGCGCCATCGAGCTGGCCGACCGGGTATCTGGGCATCAACACCAAGGGTCCGAACGAAAAACCGCCGCTGGACTACAAGACCGAAGTCTTCGAACTCAACCCGAAATTGCAGGCCAAGGCCTTCGCCCTGAGCCACAAGGTCGAGCTGAGCGAAAGCAAAGAGTCCGCCGCGTGGCGTCTGAAATACCCGGCGGCCCCGGCCAACCAGCCGCCGGTGGTGACGCGCTGCGACACACTGGCGGGCAACACCTGGTTTTCCGGCACGCGCCTGAGCGAACGGGCCGAGGTCTGGACCAAACTGCTGACCGACAACAAGGGCGAATACTGCACGACGCAGCAGGAAGACAACTCGACCTATGAGGCCCTGCTGCGTGCCAGTCGTGAAGGTCTGGTCGATGTGCAACGCCTCGCCGTGGTGCGTGCCGGCTCCGACTTTGACCGCCCGGAGCCGGGTGGCAGTGAAGTGGACAACCTGCTCAAGTACGCCGATCAGGGCGGTTTTGTGCCGGCGCTGGAGAACCTCTATCGCGCGGGTAATCCGCTGGTGCAGGACATCCTGAAAAACTGGTCGGCGTGGGAAAACGGCGTACCGCAATCCTGAGCTACACACAGTAAAAATGTGGGAGCGAGCCTGCTCGCGAAGAGGTTGTGTCAGTCGATCAAGATGTTGGCTGACAGACCGCTTTCGCGAGCAGGCTCGCTCCCACAGGTTTTTTTGGGGTATGTCAGGGGATAAGGATGACCTTGTCGCCACTGCCTTGATTGACGTCGGCGTAGCGCGCCAGGCCATCAGCCAACGGCGCCTCGACCAACCCTTGCGGCAACGGCAACAACCCTTCATCAAAGAACCGCCCGAACTGCTCCAGCATCGCCGCACAGGCTTCTACGCCATACAGCAGCGAATTGATCCCGACCACCGAACCGCCCTTGCGATACAGCGCCAGTGCCGGCAGCTGCACATGCCCATCGACCGGAGCGGCGATGATCGCGATCCGTCCGAAGGTGGCCAATGCCGCCACCGACGCCGGCAACCAGAAACCGGTGGTGTCGAAGATCACATCGGCGCCGCCGCGATACACCGCATTGACTTGCGCACCGAGGTCTTCCGGCTTATCCAGCTGAATCGTCTGATAACCCTGTGCCTGCAAATCCGCGATCTGCTCCGGGCGCCGCGCCGCCGCCAGCAACTGCGCGCCACGCACTTTTGCCAGCGCCAATGCCGCCGTGGCCACCGCACCGCCGCCGATCACCAGCAAACGTGTTTCAGCCGTTACCAGACTGCGTTCCAGCGCATCCCACGCCGTGGTGTACGGCACGCCGAGGCTGGCAGCCTGGGTGAAGCTCAGGTGCGAAGGTTTGTGCGCCACGCCATTGGCCGGCAGTTTGACGAACTCTGCGTGGGAGCCATCGGCAAAAAAGCCCAGTTCACGCCCGGTGCCCCAGACTTCCCGACCGATCAACGCCTGCGGGCCTTCGACGACGACACCGGCGAAATCCCGACCGGGAATCCGTGGCAGCGTGGTGTAGGGAAAACGCCCGAGCACGTTCTTTACGTCGCTGGGATTCAGGCCGGCAGCCTTGATCTGCACGAGTACTTCGTTCGCGCCAGGAACGGGGGTCGGCACCTCGACGCAGCGCAAGGAAGACAGGTCGCCGGTTTTATCGAATTGCAAAGCTTTCATGGACACATCCACCGAAGGAGAAAAAGGGAATTCAGGACAACCAGCCCGCGACCAGTTGCCGGCCCATCGGCCACAGCTGCTCACCGGCCAACATGCCGAGTAAACCGACCAACGCGATGGCCGGTGGCGCCGGAGAACGAAAATCCAGCGCGCCGTACAACAGGCCGACGCCCAGACCAATGGCCAGCGAAATCAGGTAGTTCATGGGGGGTAACTCCGCCCGTTGAAAGGAATGGGCAAAGTTTAGGGAACCGGCCGGGATGGCATCGGCCAAGGACTTCTGAATTTCGGACAAGTATCGGATGCACACCACAGAACCC
This sequence comes from Pseudomonas sp. P108, assembly GCF_032613195.1. Classification (NCBI taxonomy): domain Bacteria; kingdom Pseudomonadati; phylum Pseudomonadota; class Gammaproteobacteria; order Pseudomonadales; family Pseudomonadaceae; genus Pseudomonas; species Pseudomonas sp. P108. Next base: position 4,455,207 of record NZ_CP126691.1, read on the forward strand.
TGTGGGAGCGAGCTTGCTCGCGAAAGCGGTGTGTCAGTGAAGAATGAGTCAGCTGATCCACCGCATTCGCGAGCAGGCTCGCTCCCACATTGGATCTGCGCTGGTTTGATTAATCCTGTTCCACTATGAATTGCGAGGGGGCGACACCCAATTCGCGGCGGAACATGTCGCTGAAGCTACTGGGTGAATAGCCGAGCTCCCGGGCAATGACACTCACCGCCACACCCTGAATCAACTCCGCCACCGCTGTCGCCAGTTGCACCTGCCGCCGCCATTCGGCGAAACCCATGCCGAGGCTGTCCTTGAACAACCGCGCCAGGGTGCGCACGCTGGCACCGGCATTTTGCGCATGCTGCTCGAACGGGATCTCCAGCGACGGCGCCGCCATCACCGCCTGGCACAGGTTAATCAAACGTCGGTCGGAATCATCCGGCATCGGGATCTTCAACTGCGAACGCCTTGCGCGTTTCAGCTCCAGTAACGCCAACCCGACCAACGCCTCGTAATACGCCGGATCACCGCTATCACCCTGCTCCACCAGCCCGACAATCAACTCACGCAGCAACCCACCGACTTCAATCACCTGCACCGTCGTGTCCAGTGTCGCCGCCAACGCCGGGCGCAGGTAGATATTGCGCATCTGCAGATCCGACACCACCCGAATCCCGTGCGGCACGCCGGGCGGCAACCACACCGCCCGCTGTGGCGGCACCACCAACGCTTCGTGCGGCGTCTCGACCCACATCACCCCGCTCATCGCATACAGCAACTGGCCCCAGACATGCTCATGCGGCTCGATAAACAAGCCACGCGGATAGGTACGCGCCACACGTTGCACGGGCACATCGGTATCACTGAGATCGGGCGGTGCGGCAAGGGCCATGGCGAGCATTCATTGGGGTTGGCGGGAACGCCATGGTAACCAGTGCGCCACGGCGTCGCCAACGATAGAGACCGTCGGACAATCCGAATGAATTTTCCCGGTGCGCCGCGATCCCTCTATTACCACAGGGAGGAATACGGGCTTTATGAACAACGCAAAACTCTATGTCATCGAATACACCCTTCACGGCACGCCCAAGTCGTTCATTATCCGCTCGGACAAGATGGACAACGCTGAGGCGTGGCACTGGGCGAGCTGCGACGCCGGCGTCGGTCGCATCCCGCGTTTTGGCCGTGAAAAAGTACAGAAAACCAGCAAACCGATGGCGGAAAAATTCGGCGTCGAAAACGTGGTCTGGCGAACCACCAGCTAAGCTCTGCCCAGCGATCGGCATCATTCGGGGGAATGCACCATGACCAACATCATCAGCCCGGCGCATCTGGACTACGGCCTCGATACGCTGTTCGGGCGTATTACCAAAAGCGTGGATTGCCGCGTCGGGCTGGAGGCGGTCGAAGGTGACCCGTTTCGCTTTGCCTTGCGAGTGCCGGCGCCGCTGCCTGAAGATCTGGACCAGGCGAAAACCGTCGTGGTCAGGGTTGAAGGGCGACGGCTGCAAGGCACCGTGAGGCATACAGAGCGGCTGGATGATGAAAGTATGAAACTGGAAGTGGAGCCTGATTAGGCTCCACTTTTTTATGCGTCGTTCGTCATCCGTGGGCGCATTTACAGCCCTTGGTTGAACATTCTTCGCCACTCTTGTGGTGGTGAGCACAGGCCTCACAGCAATAGTGTTTGCCGTGAACTGCGTAGGAATGATCGCCTTCCTTGATGGTGCATTTGCACTTGGGACAATCGCATTTTCTATCGGGCATGGGACAGACTCCTTGGGTGGGGGTTGTCTGGGGCTTGAAGGGCAAGCCGTGATAACCAGTGTAGAAGCTGCCGGAGATTTGGGGGGTGGGGGCATATCCGTTGCTGCGGGTGCTGCCGCTGGCGGTTTCGCTCTTACAGCGACTCACTTTTCCAGACGCCGAAAAGTAAGCAAAAGGCTTTGCCCCGGCGTACGGCACTTCGCTGAGGCTCAGTGTTCCCTCGCTACGGTGTCCATCCGGGGGCATCGCCTACGGTTTGCTTCGCTGCACCTCCTCTCGATGTATGCGGCTTCGCCGCACGGCGCTACGCGCCTACCCCCCGGATGAACACCTACGCTCGGCCTGCCGATGGGGCAAAAGATCAAAAGCCAAAACCAGATCAAGAGCCCCTCACCCTAGCCCTCTCCCGGAGGGAGAGGGGACTGACCGAGGTGTTTGGGAGAGTTACGCCGACGTGCGATACCGAGTCGAACTCAGACTTTGAAAAGCCCAAAAATCGGCTCCCTCTCCCTCGGGAGAGGGCTGGGGTGAGGGGCAAATCCACCACAAATCCAAAGCCGACCACGCCCCGCTCTTCACCACTCAATAGGCCGAGTGTCAGCTCGCCTGCTCTTGATCTTGATCTGTAAGGCGACGTCGGAAGGCTGAGTGGAGGGATTGATCCGGGCGTGGGAGCGCAGCGACCGTTTGGCGCAGCCAAACACAGCGAGAGGAGGTGCAGCGAAGCAAACCGTAGGCGCTGCGCCCGGATCGATCCCGCAGCGAAGGAACCCCGAGCCCCAGCGAGCGGGCCGCACGCAGGAGCAAGCGTTTTTTTGCTTACTTTTTTTAGGCGTTTGTAAAAAAAGTGAGTCGCCGTAAGGGCGAAACCCTAAGCAGCCGTTACCGCAGCAACGGATATGCACTCAACCCAGATCAACCCAGGTCACCCAGCCTGACGCGAACTCCTATACATAAACACCAAAGCCACCCCCAAACACACCATCGCCAAAATCCGCGAACCAGACAGCTCAATCGCCGGATTCCCCAACCAGCCAAAATTATCAATCAACATCCCCATCCCCAACTGCCCGACAATCACCGCCACCGTCGCCACAGCCGTCCCCACCACCGGCACCGCGCCCACCATCACCATCATGTAGACCACGCCAAACAACGCCCCGGTCAACTGCCACTTCGGCACATCCAACAGACTCACCGCATGCGCCGGCTCAAAAAACAGAATCAACAACCCCGTCGAAACAGCACCAACGACGAATGTCAGCAAACTACTGCGCAACACCCCGACGCTCTCGCCCAGACGCCCATTGATCGCCGCCTGCACACTCAACACCGCACCCGCCAACACCACCACCGCCAACAAAATAATCAGACTCATCACTCACCCCCGCGCAATCAAAACCAAAGCCACCACAATCAACCCCAACGCTAGCCACCGCTCGGCATTGACCTTCTTGCGAGTCGCCCCGAACCAACCGAAATGGTCGATCAACACACTCTTGCCAACCTGCCCGGACAAGATCGCAATCATCGTCATCGCAATGCCGATATGCGGTGTTGCCAGGGTCAGCACCACCACATACATCGGCCCCAGAAACCCGCCGATCAACTGCCAGCGCGGCAGATCAGTCAGGGCCGGGCCTTTTTGCGGGCCAGCGAACAACAGCAGCAAAAACAGAATCGCCGAGCCAACCCCGAAGATGCTCAATGTCGCCCACAGATGCCCGACCTGCACACCCAACGGCCCGAGCAACCCCGCCTCCACCGATAACCCCATGCCCGCCAGAATCACCAGCGGCAGTAACAACAGGCGCAGCCCCGCCTTCTTCACCGGCGCCGCAACGGCGACCTCATCCAACGTCTGCATAAACAACCTTCCACTCAAGTAAACGATGGCGCGGATTATCGGCTGGCGAAGCTGTGCGATAAATGGGAGCATCCGGACAACACTTTTGCGCAACTCGCACAGCAGGACGAACGATGCACGGGCTAAACGAACTCGGATTCAAGGCACTCAGGCTGTTTGTCGCGGTACTCGACCACGGCAGTTTTTCCGAAGTCGCCCGTCGCGAAGGCGTGGCGCCCTCGTCGATTTCCCGGCAGATCCAGTTGATGGAGCAAGCGCTGAACCAGCAACTGCTCTACCGCCACACCCGCGCCGTCACGCCGACCGAAGCCGGGCGCATGCTCGGCCATCATGCGCGGCTGGTGCTGGTGCAACTGGAAGAAGCCGAACAGGCGTTGCAGGAACAGCAAAGCGAACCCACCGGTCTGGTGCGCATCAATGCCCCAGTGGTGTTCGGCCAGCGGCATCTGACGCCATGGCTGGGCAAGTTGTGTGCGCGTTATCCGAAGCTGCAACTGGATATCCAGCAGACCGACCACTACGTCGATCCATTGCAGGAAGGCGCCGACCTGCTGTTCCGCATCGGCCCGTTGCACGACTCGAGCATGCAGGCGCGGATTCTCGCGCCGCATCGCTTTCAGGTCGCGGCCAGCCCGGCGTATCTCAAGCGCCACGGTACGCCGCAAAAACCCGAAGATCTGGCGCAACATCAATGCCTGGCTTACAAAGGCGCGACCGGCCAGCAACGCTGGTTTTTCCGCCGTGATGGCGAAGACTGGACGCCGTACTCGGTGAAAGGCCCGATCACCGGCAACCACGCCGACACCCTCACCCAAGCTGCTGAACAGGGTTTGGGGCTGGTGATGTTTCCGTCGTGGCTGATTGGTGAAGCGGTGCGCGACGGCACGCTGGTGCCGGTGTTGGGGGAATATCAGGTGTCGAACAGTCTGGAGCCGCAGCAGATTGCGGTGTTGTGGCCGGGGAGCCGGAGGTTGTCGGTGAAGGTGCGGACGGTGATTGATTTCTTTGTCGAATGCTTTGGTGAAGTGCCCTATTGGGATCGACCTTGAGGGGCTGAAGATCAAGAGCCCCTCACCCTAGCCCTCTCCCGGAGGGAGAGGGAACTGATTGGGGGATGCTGTGGAACTACGCCGAGCTGAAACAGCTTTACCGAATCCATAATCGACTGAATCTTTCAGGTCGATGTATGACGCAACACACCTCGGTCAGTCCCCTCTCCCTCTGGGAGAGGGTTAGGGTGAGGGGCTTTTCAAGCTGTCAGATCCGGAACTGACCCACGAGTTTACCAAGGCGCTGCCCCAACTCCGCCAGACTGCGCGAAGTCTGCGCACCCAACTGCGTTTCATCGGCCACGCTGTCCACCGCCACCGCAATCTGATGCACGCTGCGGTTGATCTCTTCGGCCACCGCCGTTTGCTCTTCCGCCGCACTGGCAATCTGCGCGTTCATCGAGTTGATCGTCGCAATCAACGATGCCATCGCATCCAGCGACGCCCCGGCCTGATTGGCCTGTTGCGAAGTACCGTCACCCGCCTCGCTGGAACGGCGCATCGCCTCGACCGCCGACTGCGTGCCCGCCTGCAAGCGATCGATCATCCCCTGAATTTCCTGGGTGCTGATCTGCGTGCGGCTGGCCAATGCCCGCACCTCATCCGCCACCACGGCAAAGCCGCGCCCGGCTTCACCGGCGCGCGCCGCTTCAATCGCGGCGTTCAGCGCCAGCAGGTTGGTCTGTTCGGCGATCGAACGAATCACCCCGAGCACACCAACAATCGAGGTCACGTCCTGCTGCAAGCTATCGAGCGACACGCCGCTGCTGCGAATGTCATCGACCAAGGCATGAATCTGTTTGATGCTGCCAGCCACCACACGCTTGGCGCTCTGGCCTTCTTCGTCAGTCTGCTGGGCGGCGACAGCGGCGTTCTGTGCGCTCTTTGCCACTTCTTGTGCGGCGGCAGACATCTCGTTAATTGCCGTGGCGACCTGATCGGTCTCATGGCGCTGACGCTCCATCGCCTGATCGGAACGCTGGGCCTGATCGGACACTTGCGTCACCAGCCCGGTCAGTTGCGTGGTCATCTCGGTGATCTGTCGCACCAGGCCATGGATCTTGTCGACGAAGCGATTGAACGAGCCGGCCAGTTCGCCGAGTTCATCCTGGCTGGTGATATTCAGTCGACGGGTCAGATCGCCCTCGCCTGCCGCGATGTCATCGAGGTTGGCTTTCATCAGGGTCAACGGACGCAAAATGGTATTGGCCAGCAGCATTCCCGCCGCCGCGATCACCAACAGCACCACCACGGCCACGCCGACGATGCTCAGCACCACGCCTTGCATGCGTTCCTGCACTTGGGCTTCGACCTGTGCGACTTGCGCTTCAATGCCGTCGAGGTTGACCGACGTACCGACCGCCATGTCCCATTTCGCCAGATATTCGGTGTAGCCGAGTTTCGGCACCAGCACCTTGGCATTGCCAGGCAGTGGCGAGCTGTACTGCAGATAGTGCGTGCCGTCCTTCGCCACTTTCACCAGACCGAGATTGACGTAGACGCCGTTCGGGTCGCGGTTGTCCTTGAAGCTTTTGCCCACGCCTTCGGGGTCATTTGCCTTGAACAGGCGCACGGTCTCGGAGTCGTAGCCGAAGAAGTAGCCGTCCTTGCCGTAGCGAATACCCGAAAGCAACTTGATCGCCTGCGCCCGCGCCTCGTTGTCACCCGGCGCGGCCGCGTCGTACAGCGGTTTGATCGTGGTCATGGCCACGGCGACGTAACTTTGCAGGGTGGCTTTGGCATCGCCGAGCAGGCGCTCGCGGGTCTGTTCGACCTCTTTGTGCGCTTGTTCCTGGAGGATGAACAGCGTGGTCAGGCTGATGACCAGCGCAAAGAGCAACACCGGGAGAACGGCGAGGGACAGGACTTTAGCCTTGAGGCTCAGGCGCATTTTTGGGGCTCACTCTTTTGGTTTTATTGGCGTGGTTAAAGGCTTTAACGGCACGCCAGATCAAAAGTTGAGCTTCGATATGAGGATCGTTCCCACGCTCTGCGTGGGAATGCAGCCCCGGACGCTCCGCGTCCAACAACGTGACGCAGAGCGTCACAAGAGGCATTCCCACGCAGAGCGTGGGAACGATCACCGGCGGGGTTCAGAGGACCATCGCGGCCACCCAGCCGAACGCCAGCAGCGGCAGGTTGTAGTGCAGGAACGTCGGCACCACGGTGTCCCAGATGTGGTGATGCTGGCCGTCGATGTTCAGACCGGAGGTCGGACCGAGAGTCGAATCCGAGGCTGGCGAACCGGCATCGCCCAGCGCGCCGGCGGTACCAACGATGCACACAATAGCGATCGGGCTGAAGCCCAGTTGCACGCACAGCGGCACGAAAATCACCGCCAGAATCGGTACGGTCGAGAAGGATGAGCCAATGCCCATGGTCACCAGCAACCCCACCAGCAACATCATCAAGGCACCGATGCCCTTGCTGTGATCGATCCACGCCGCCGACGTTTGCACCAGCGTCTGCACTTCGCCGGTAGCCTTGATCACTTCGCCGAAACCGGAAGACGCGATCATGATGAAGCCGATCATCGCCATCATCTTCATGCCTTCGGTGAACAGATCGTCGGTCTCACGCCACTTGACGATGCCGGACGCCGAGAAGATCAGGAAGCCAGCCAGCGCCCCGATAATCATCGAGTCCAGCAACAACTGAATAATGAACGCGGCGGCAATCGCCACACCGGCAATCATCAGGCTGAGCGGGTTGTACTGCACCGCGACCTGTTCAACCTGCTCGATCTTCGCCAGGTCGTAAACGCGTTTTTTGCGATAACTGATAAACGCAATGCCCAGGCCCACCAACATGCCCAGCGCCGGAATGCCCATGGCGTGGGTGACATTGATGCCGCTGATGTCTACGCCGCTGCGCGCAACATTCGCCAACAAAATCTCATTGAGAAAAATGTTACCGAAACCTACCGGGAGGAACATGTACGGGGTGATCAGACCGAAGGTCATGACGCAGGCGATCAGGCGGCGGTCGAGTTGTAACTTGGTCAATACATAGAGAAGTGGCGGCACCAGCAGCGGAATGAACGCGATGTGGATCGGCAGGATGTTCTGCGAAGCGATCGCCACGACCCACAGCAAGCCGATCAGCAGCCATTTGACGCTGCCACCGCCGGTCGCATGCTGGCGATCAACCATCGCCAGCGCCTTGTCAGCCAGAGCGTGGGCCAGGCCCGACTTGGCAATCGCCACGGCGAAAGCGCCGAGCAACGCGTAGGACAACGCCACCGTCGCCCCGCCGCCCAGGCCGCTGTTGAACGCCTTGAGCGTGGCATCGATGCCCAGACCACCGGTCAGGCCGCCGACCAGCGCGCCAACGATCAAGGCGATCACTACGTGCACGCGGGACAGGCTGAGAATCAGCATGACGCCGACTGCCGCTATGACTGCATTCATTTCACTTCCTCGAAAAACACTGCGGTGGAAAACCGACCGCCAGACAGAATGAGTCCGCCAGCGTTTGATTGGCGGATTTGCAAAGAGGGTCTTATTAGAAGGGCGCGCACTGTGCCGCAGCGAACTTCCCTTGTCAAAGCCGACACCGCCTCCAGTGATCGTTCCCACGCTCTGCGTGGTAACGCCTCAATCGACGCTCTGCGTCCGCTTTGGGACGCGGAGCGTCTCGGGCTGCATTCCTTTGCTGCGCGTGGGAACGATCAAGAACAGGGTTTCCAGCCCCCGGATGCGGCAATTGGTCATATTGTGTTTCAAGGATAAAGAATGCCGAAACGCGGCCGTTACAGTGCAAAGTCTCAGATATTTATCGAATAAGGACGTCTCCATGTCGCTCAGACAACTTTCCATCCAATGGAAAATCACCCTGCTCGCCGGCCTCTGCCTGGCCGGTATCGTGACCCTGTTGGTCGGTCTTTCGCTGTATCGCATGGAGCACAGTTCTGCACTGGTGAAAGCTTCGAGCATGGAAATGCTCACCGAGTCGGCGCAAGCGCGCATCGAGTCGCAAGGCGAAGTGCAGGCTGCCGGCATCCGCCAGCAGTTCATGGACGCCTATCAGTACGGCCACGGTTTCTCGCGCCAGGTTTTGTTCCTGCGCGAGCAGGCCGAGAAGCGTTTTCTCGATGCTTTCGATCTGCGTGAAGACATGACCCGTCAGGTCAAATCGGCGTTGCAAGCCAACCCGGAGCTGCTCGGCCTGTCGCTGGTGTTCGAAGCCAACGCACTGGACGGCAAGGATGAACTGTTCGCAGGTCAGGCTGAACTGGGCAGCAACGACAAGGGCCGCTTCGCCCTGTACTGGTCGCAACCGACCCCAGGCAAAGTCACCTCGATGGCCCTGCCGGAAAGCGACATGGCCGACACCAGCACCGGCCCCAGCGGTCAGGCGGCCAACGCCTGGTTCACCTGCCCACGCGCCACGCTCAAGCCGTGCGTGATCGAACCGTACTTCTATGTGATCGACGGGCAGAAGGTGCTGATGACCAGCATCGTCTTCCCGCTGATGGTCAACGGTAAAGTCATCGCCTCGCTGTCGGTCGACATCAACCTCAACAGCCTGCAAGCGATCAGTCAAGGCGCGAGCAAGAAGCTCTATGACGGCCAGACCGCCGTGAGCATTATCAGCCCCGCCGGCCTGCTCGCCGGTTACAGCCCGGATGCCGGCAAACTCAGCCAGCGTCTGGATGCCGTGGACACGATCAGCGGCGCCGAACTGCTGAGCAAACTCGCGTCCACTTCCAGCGTGAGCAGCCTGCACAGCAAAGGTCAGTTGAAAGTGCTGTCGCCGTTCCCGCCGATTCCCGGCGGCCCGGCGTGGGGCGTCTTGCTCGATGTGCCAGAGAAAGTGCTGGTCAGCCGTGCCGAAGCGCTCAAGCAACAACTGGATGCCAGCAACACTTCCGGCACGCTGATCGAATTGAGCCTGGGCGTATTGGCCGCGTTGATCGGCCTGCTACTGGTGTGGCTGATGGCACGCAGCGTGACCAAGCCGATCCTCGGCGTGGCGCACATGCTCGAAGACATCGCCAGCGGCGAAGGTGATCTGACCCGTCGCTTGGCCTACGACAAAAAGGACGAACTCGGTCAGCTGGCCGGCTGGTTCAACAAGTTCCTCGACAAGTTGCAGCCGATCATCGCCGAAGTGAAACGCTCGGTGCAGGACGCGCGCAACACCGCCGACCAATCCTCGGCCATTGCCACCCAGACCAGCGCCGGTATGGAACAGCAATACCGTCAGGTCGATCAGGTCGCCACCGCCTCCCACGAAATGAGCGCCACCGCGCAAGACGTCGCCCGCAGCGCCGCACAGGCTGCCGAAGCGGCCAAGGATGCTGATCGCGCTACCCGTCAGGGCCTGACCGTGATCGACCGCACTACTGCCAGCATCGACACCCTCGCCGCCGACATGAGCGCGGCGATGGTGCAAGTCGAAGGTCTGGCGGCCAACAGCGAGAAAATCGGCGCCGTGCTGGAAACCATCCGCGCCATTGCTGAACAAACCAATTTGCTGGCGCTCAACGCCGCGATCGAAGCGGCCCGTGCCGGTGAGGCCGGCCGTGGTTTTGCCGTGGTCGCTGATGAGGTACGCAACCTCGCCCGCCGCACACAGGAATCGGTGGAAGAGACCCGTCAGGTCATCGAGCAGTTGCAGAGCGGTACGCAGGATGTGGTCGGGTCGATGGGCAACAGCCATCGTCAGGCTCAGGGCAGTGTCGAACAGGTTGGCCAAGCGGTGACCGCGCTGCGCCAGATCGGCGATGCGGTGACGGTGATCAGCGACATGAACCTGCAGATTGCCAGCGCCGCTGAGGAGCAGAGTGCGGTGGCCGAGGAGATCAACAACAACGTGGCGACGATTCGCGATGTCACCGAGTCGCTGTCCGGGCAGGCGAATGAGTCGGCGCGGGTGAGTCAGTCGCTCAATAGCCTGGCGAATCAGCAGCAGAGTTTGATGGATCAGTTTCGGGTGTGATTCGAAGGTTGTGGGGTGTCAGTTGGATTCCCCCCTCACCCCAGCCCTCTCCCCCCAAGGGGGGCGAGGGGGAAAGGGAGCCGATCTCCATGTCATTCAAAACCTGAGTTCGACTCCATATTTCAGATCACGAGGATGCTTTCAAATTCTGAGTTCGGCTCGGTATTTCAGATCACGAGGATGCTTTCAAACCCTGAGCTCGACTCGGTATCTCACGTCGGCGTACCTCTCCCAAACAACGCGGTCAGTCCCCTCTCCCTCCGGGAGAGGGCTAGGGTGAGGGGCTTCTAAAAGGCTCACCGCCGAGGCAACTCGATCACCACCTTCAACCCGCCCCACTCACTCTCGCCCAACACCAGCAACCCGCCCCAAGTGTCGACGATGTCGCGCACAATCCCCAATCCCAAGCCATGCCCGTGGGTCTGTTCATCCAGCCGCGTGCCACGACTGAATACCTGAGCGCGCTGTTCTTCGGGAATCCCCGGGCCGTCATCTTCCACGCTCAAGGCAAAGCCATCCGTACGTTCGATCACACTCAGACGCACCTCGGCATCCGCCCATTTGCAGGCGTTGTCCAAAAGATTGCCGAGCAATTCGAGCAAATCCTCTCGATCCCACGGCAACTGCAACCCCGCCGGCGCGACATAACTCAACGCCAGATGCTCGCCGTGAATCATGTTCAACGTAGCGAGCAACCCCGGCAGTTCCGCGTCGCAATCAAACAGCGCGCCCGGCAACGCATCCCCGGACAGCCGCGCACGGTTCAACTCTCGATTGAGCCGTTGCTGCACCTGCTCCAACTGTTCCTTAAGCACCTTGCGCAACTCAGGATGAGCATCGAGTTTTTCACTGGACGCCAGGCTCAACAACACCGCCAGCGGCGTTTTCAAGGCGTGCCCGAGATTGCCCAAGGCATTGCGCGAGCGCTTGAGGCTGTCTTCGGTGTGCGCCAGCAAATGGTTGATCTGCGCCACCAGCGGTTCCAGCTCCACCGGCACCTGATCATCGAGTTGCGAACGCTGGCCTTGCTGCAATTGCGCGATCTGTTCGCGAGCCCTTTCCAGCGGTTTCAACGCGCGGCGCACGGTCAAGCGCTGCAAGAACAGAATCAACAGCAACGCCGCCAGCCCAAGGCCGAGGCCGATCTGACGCATGCGCTGAAAGCTCTCGCGCACCGGCGTGTAATCCTGCGCGACGCTGATCGAAATCGACTGGCCCAAGCGTCGATAATCCGAGCGCAGCACCAGCAACTGCTGACCGTCCGGGCCCAGTTGCAGATTGCTGTGCAGCCCGGGATGGTCGAGCAACGGCAGATCCTGATCCCACAACGAACGCGAGCGCCAATGGCTGTCGGCAAAATCGATACGGAAATAATGCCCGGAAAACGGTCGCTGATAGGCCGGCGACAGATGCCGCTCATCCAGTTGCAAGCCTTGCGGTCCGCGCACCAATGCCACCAGCAGACTTTCGCTGTCGTTGCGCAGACCCGCTTCGAGATAGCGCTGCAAACCCACTTCGAACAACCACAGACTGGTTTGCGCCAGCACCACGCCGACGATCACCATCACACTGATCAACCCCAGGCTCAAGCGGCGCTGGATCGACCTCACGAAGCTTGCCCGCCGAACAGGTAACCCTGGCCGCGACGGGTTTCGATCACGCTTTTGCCGAGCTTGCGGCGCAGGTGATTGACGTGCACTTCGAGGACGTTGGAGTCACGTTCGGTTTCACCGTCGTAGAGGTGTTCGGCGAGGTGGCTTTTGGAGAGGATCTGTTCCGGGTGCAGCATGAAATAGCGCAGCAGGCGGAATTCCGCAGCGGTCAGTTGAATGTCGGCGCCATCGCGCACCACGCACTGACGGCCTTCATCCAGATGCAGCCCCGCAGCCTGCAAGGTCGGTTGATTGGACTGGCCCTTGGAGCGGCGCAACAGCGATTGAATGCGCAACTGCAACTCTTCGGGGTGAAACGGTTTGGTCAGGTAATCATCGGCACCGGCCTTCAGGCCTTCGATGCGCTCGGCCCAGGAATCGCGCGCTGTGAGAATCAGCACCGGAATCGCCAGGCCGCCGGCACGCCACTGCGCCAGCACCTCAAGCCCCGGCACACCGGGCAGGCCGAGGTCGAGAATGATCAGGTCATACGGCTCGCTGCTGCCCTGATACAACGCATCACGACCGTCCGCCAGCCAATCCACCGCGTAACCCTGGCGTTGCAGGCCGACGAGCAGTTCGTCGGCCAGCGGTACGTGGTCTTCCACCAATAGCAAACGCATCGATCAATCTTCCTTGTCTTTCACAAGTTCGCCGGTATCGGCCTTCAAGTGCAGCTCACGGGCGACACCTTCGACGGTCAGCAGCTCGACTTCATAAATGTAGACGTCGTGTTTTTCTTCCAGCTCGACTTCCAGCAGTTTTGCGCCGGGATAGCGATCCATCGCCTGCTGCAGCACTTGCTCCAGCGGCAGGATCACGCCCTGCTTGCGCAGATTCAAGGCTTCATCCGGACCGAGGTCGCGGGCCATGGCCGTCGAGCAAAACAGCACCAGCGCCAACACCGAGCGGCGGGTGGTGCGAACATTAACCTTCATTACGTATCCTGATGATCCTTGAGAACCTGCCCAGTCACCGCGTCTAATTCCAGATCCCACTCCAGCCCCTGCGGATCACGCATTTCGATCTGGTAGATGTACTTGCCGTACTGCTCTTCCAGCTCGGTGTCGGTGATCGTCGAACCCGGATGTTTGGCCAGCGCGGCGGCGTTGAGCTTCTCGAAGGAGACGATAGTACCAGCGTCGCGCAGACGCAGGGCTTCGTCAGGACCGAGATCGCGGGCGTGGGCGAGGCTGGCAGTGAAGCCGATGATCGAAGCAATGGACAGGGCAGTCAGGGTTTTCATGGGGTCTCCGTATTTTTATGTGTTGCTTACGGTGGGCACCTTAGCGGGATGAACTTAACTGAAACTGAATTGCCATCATTGCTCCAGCTCAACACATGCCCCCGTGTAGGAGCTGCCGCAGGCTGCGATCTTTTGATCTTGTCTTTTAAAAACAAAATCAAAAGATCGCAGCCTGCGGCAGCTCCTACAGGATTTTGCAACATGTGCTTATAATTGTTCGCTTGCTAACGATCGAGACCGGTATGACCGCCATCCACATCAAATTCCCCGCCCTCACCCTCAAGGCCGGCCCGCGCGCCATGGCGCGTATTCGTGCGCAAGGCCTGAACGCTGCCGACGTCGGCACCCTGCCCGGTGCTGCCGGTGGGCCGAAGGCGTTGGGGATTCAGGGGCTGGATCTGGCGTTGTTCGGCGAATGGCTGCCGAGCGCACCGCGTGAGCGCTCGCTGATCGGCGCCTCGGTCGGTTCCTGGCGCTTCGCCAGCGCGTGTCTGCCGGACGCCGCCGAAGGCATCCGGCGCCTCGGTCAGTTGTACGCCGAGCAGAACTTCAACAAAGGCGTGACCATGGCCGAGATCAGTCAGAGCTCGCAGCGCATGCTCAACGACCTGCTCGACGGCCACGACGCGAGCATCCTCGACAACGCGCATTACCGCTTGAACATCATGGTGGTGAAAAGTCAGGGACGTCTGGCCGATGACCATCGCGGGCGCCTCGGTCTGGCACTGGGCTCGGTGATTGCCGACAACCTGCGCGGTCGCGCGCGGCTGTCGCGGCACTTCGAACGGCTGATCATCCACGACCCGCGCCTCGCCCCGCCGGTCAATGCGCTGAACGATTTCCCGTCGCGCTTCGTCGCGCTGAATGCCGGTAATCTGCGCCAAGCGCTGCTGGCTTCGGGTTCGATCCCGATGGTCATGGAAGGCGTGCGCGACTTGCCGGGTGCTGGCGCCGGCACTTTCCGCGATGGCGGTCTGCTCGATTATCACCTCGACCTGCCGTACAGCGGCGACGGCATCGTGCTCTATCCGCACTTCACCGATCGGGTGATTCCGGGCTGGTTCGACAAGACCCTGCCATGGCGCAAGGCCTCAGTGGAACGCTTGCAGGACGTGCTGTTGCTCGCGCCATCCAAGGAATATCTGGCGCGCCTGCCCTACGGCAAACTGCCCGACCGGAATGACTTCAAACGCTTCATGGGCGATGCGCCGGGCCGGCAGAAATACTGGCACGCGGCGATGGACGAGAGCCGTCGCCTTGGCGATGAATTCCTTGAACTGACTGCCAATGGTCGCCTCGCCGAGCGCTTGCTGACCCTTTAGTCAGCACGGCCAAACACAAGCTGGTAAACTCGCCGCCTGCCCGAATCGCTGCGGCGAACGCCATCTGAACAGAGCCAAAAATACCGTGGAAATCTTCAAAGAGTTTACCTTCGAATCCGCCCACCGCCTGCCGCACGTCCCGGACGGCCACAAGTGCGGGCGTCTGCACGGTCACTCGTTCAAAGTGGCGCTTCACCTCAGCGGCGACCTCGATCCGCACACCGGCTGGATCCGTGATTTCTCCGAAATCAAAGCGATCTTCAAGCCGCTGTACGAGCGTCTCGATCACAACTACCTGAACGACATTCCCGGTCTGGAAAACCCGACCAGCGAAGTACTCGCCAAATTCATCTGGAATGAAATGAAGCCGTTGCTGCCGGAACTGAGCGCGATCCGTATTCACGAGACCTGCACCAGCGGTTGCATCTATCGCGGTGAGTAATCCGATCCAGAAATCACTGCATAACCCTGTGGGAGCGAGCTTGCTCGCGAATGCGGTTTGCCAGTGAAATAAATATTGACTGACACAATGCCTTCGCGAGCAAGCTCGCTCCCACAGGGATAAGCGGCGTGTCAGTGAATGAATAAACAGCCTTCACGGCTGTTTTTTTACGCCTATGCTTTTTGGCTCCCACCCGCCAAGAGGACAGGCCCATGACGGACTGGCTGCTGGATCAGGTCTTTGACTTCAACGGGCACCATATTCGTTACGCCGTGCGCGGCGATGGCCCGCCGCTGGTGTTCGTGCATGGCACGCCGTTTTCGTCATACGTGTGGCATCGGATCGCGCCGCACTTTTTCGCCACGCATCGCGTGCATTACTTCGACCTGCTGGGTTATGGACGCTCCGAACAACCCGACGCCGACGTCTCTCTCGGTGTGCAGAACCAACTGTTGGCCCAACTGCTCGATCACTGGAATCTGCAACGCCCGGACGTGGTGGCCCACGACTTCGGCGGCGCCACCGTGCTGCGCGCGCATCTGCTCAACGGCAAGGATTACCGCAGCCTGACCCTGATCGACCCGGTGGCGCTGACGCCGTGGGGTTCGCCATTCGTGCAGCATGTGCGTCAGCATGAAGCGGCCTTCAGCGGCCTGCCCGACTACATCCAGCGCGCCATCGTGCCGACCTATATTCGCGGGGCGATTCACCGCGATATCCCCGACGACGAACTCGCACCCTACGTGCAGCCATGGCTCGGCGATCCCGGGCAAGCGGCGTTCTATCGGCAGATTGCGCAGATGGACGAGCGCTATACCCGTGAGGCCGAAAGTTTGTACCCGACGATCCGCTGTCCGGTACAGATTCTCTGGGGCGAAGAGGATCAGTGGATTCCCATCGAACGTGGCCGAGCGTTACATCAAATGATCCCGGGATCACAATTCCACCCGATTGCCAACGCCGGCCACCTCGTCCAGGAAGACGCCCCCGAAGCCATCGTCGCTGCCCTGCTGCGATTTCTCTCACCTTGATCGTTCCCACGCTCTGCGTGGGAATGCCTCAACGGACGCTCCGCGTTCGGCTTTGGAGTGGGACGCGGAGCGTCCCGGGCTGCATTCCCACGCAGAGCGTGGGAACGATCTACCAGAACGCCTTCGCGAGCAGGCTCGCTCCCACATTGGGCTTGGGTGTATTCAGGTGCACCGCTTTCGCGCCAATCCGCGCGACTCGTCTATACATAACCCGCGCCACCCGGCATTTGGCACGACCGCTGCAACCCTCCCCCGCGTCTCCTCTATTCCAGCAAGGACCGCCCCATGACGCAGAACGATCCCGGCAACGATTACCCCCTCAGCGAAGTCCCCATGCATGCGCGCAAAGGCCTGGCCTCCACGGCGATGGTGTTACTAGGCTTCACGTTTTTCACCGCGACCATGTTTGCCGGCGGCAAGCTCGGTGTGGCGTTCAGCTTCGGCGAGATGATGGCGGTGATCATCGTCGGCAATCTGTTGCTGGGTCTGTATGCGGCGGGCCTGGGTTACATCGCTTTCAAGAGCGGCCTCAACTCGGTGTTGATGGGGCGTTTCTGCTTCGGCGAAGTCGGCAGCAAGCTCAGCGACCTGATCCTCGGTTTCACCCAGATCGGCTGGTACGCCTGGGGCACCGCGACTGCAGCGGTGGTGCTCGGCAAATACTTCGATCTCGACGAAGGCACGGTGCTCGGGCTGATGGTGTTGTTCGGTCTGGTGTTCTGCGCCACGGCCTATGTCGGCTATCGCGGACTGGAGATTCTGTCGTACATCGCTGTGCCGGCGATGATGTTGCTGCTGATGCTGTCGATGTGGGTGGCAACGGTAAAAGTCGGCGGCTTCGAAGGTTTGCTCAGCGTGGTGCCGAGCGGTTCGCTGGACTGGTCGACCGCAATCACCCTGGTGTTCGGCACCTTCGTCAGCGGCGCCACGCAGGCGACCAACTGGACACGTTTCTCGCGTTCGGCGCGGGTCGCGGTGCTGGCCAGCCTGATCGGATTTTTCATCGGCAACGGTCTGATGGTGTTGATCGGCGCGTACGGCGCCATCGTCTATCAGCAACCGGACGTGGTTGAAGTGCTGCTGTTGCAAGGATTCGCCATGGCGGCGATGGCCATGCTGTTGCTGAACATCTGGAGCACTCAGGACAACACCATCTACAACTTCGCCGTCGCTGGTTGCAACCTGCTGCGCACCGGCCGACGCAAAACCGTGACCCTCGCCGGTGCGGTGATCGGCACTCTGCTCGCGCTGCTGGGCATGTACGACATGCTGGTGCCCTATCTGATTCTGCTCGGCACGGTGATTCCACCGATTGGCGGGGTGATCATGGCGGACTTTTTCTACCGCTGGCGCGGGCACTATCCGCGTCTGGCCGACGCACGGTTGCCGGCGTTCAACTGGCCGGGGCTCGGGGCCTATGCGGTCGGCACTGTCGCCGCGTTCAGCTCGCCGTGGGTCGCGCCGCTGGTAGGGATCGCCGCTGCCGCGCTAACGTATGTCATCGTCACCGGCGTGCTCGGCGCTCGCAGCGCGAGCGCGCCACTACAAGACTTATAAAAAAGGATTCGCCTGATGCACATCATCAACGCCCGTTTGCGCAACCAGGAAGGTTTGCACGAATTGCACCTTGAAGACGGCCTGATCCGCAGCATCGCCCGGCAGACCGAAGCGCCCACCCTCGGCCCGGATGACCTCGACGCCGGCGGCAACCTGGTGGTGCCGCCCTTCGTCGAACCGCACATTCACCTCGACGCCACCCTCACCGCCGGCGAGCCGCGCTGGAACATGAGCGGCACGCTGTTCGAAGGCATCGAATGCTGGGGCGAGCGCAAGGTCACCATCACCGAAGAAGACACCAAGACCCGCGCCAAGAAAACCATTCAGACGCTGGCAGCGCACGGCATTCAGCACGTGCGCACCCACGTCGATGTCACCGACCCGCAACTCACCGCACTCAAAGCCATGCTTGAGGTGCGCGAGGAAAGCCGTCACCTGATCGATCTGCAAATCGTCGCGTTCCCGCAAGAAGGCATCGAGTCGTTCCGCAACGGCCGCGAGTTGATGGAGGAAGCGATCCGCATGGGCGCGGACGTCGTCGGCGGGATTCCGCATTTCGAGTACACCCGCGATCAGGGTGTCAGTTCGGTGAAGTTTCTGATGGACCTGGCCGAGCGCACCGGTTGCCTGGTCGACGTGCATTGCGACGAGACCGACGACCCGCATTCGCGCTTCCTCGAAGTGCTCGCCGAAGAGGCGCGCAGCCGCGACATGGGCGCTCTCGTCACCGCCAGCCACACCACGGCTATGGGCTCCTACGACAACGCCTACTGCGCGAAACTGTTTCGTCTGCTCGGCCATTCCGGGATCAGTTTTGTCTCCTGCCCGACCGAAAGCATTCACTTGCAAGGGCGCTTCGACAACTTCCCGAAACGCCGGGGCGTGACCCGCGTGAATGAATTGCTCGAAGCCGGGATGAACGTGTGTTTCGGTCAGGATTCCATTGTCGATCCGTGGTATCCGCTGGGCAACGGCAACATCCTCCGCGTGCTCGAAGCCGGACTGCACATCTGCCACATGCTCGGTTACCGTAACCTGCAAAGTGCACTGGATCTGGTCACGGATAACAGCGCCAAAGCCATGCACCTGGGTGAGCGATATGGCCTGGAACAGGGGCGTCCGGCGAATCTGTTGATTCTGTCGGCGGACAGCGATTACGAGGTGATCCGCAGTCAGGGCTTGCCGTTGTATTCGATTCGCGGCGGCAAGGTGTTGATGAAGCGGCAGATGCCGGTGGTGGAATTCAGTGGTGAGCTGAGCTGAGAGGCGCCCCGTAAATCCAATGTGGGAGCGAGCCTGCTCGCGAAGAGGTTGGCAGATCCGGCATCACCGCCTCAGACATAGCGCTTTCGCGAGCAGGCTCGCTCCCACTGGGTTCGGTGTTTGAACATGATATTTGTATTCAACACAAAACCCTGTGGGAGCCGGGCTTGCCAGCGATGGCGTGTTTGAATTCAGCCCATCAACCGCGCCGTACCGAACAATCTGACCCTCAGCAATTCACCGTCTGCTGCTTCGAGCAAAATCGGCGCCGTACCGCCGGGCATGACCACCTGCACTTCTCCGGCCACAACCCAACCCACCCGCCACGCCGCCGATGCCACGGCACTGGCGCTGGTGCCGGATGAGGCCGTCGGCCCTTCGCCACGCTCGAACACCCGGGCGAGGACCCTCTGCGGTGACTCCAGCACGGCCCATTGCAGATTGACGCCTGCCGGGCATGGATCACCGGCACCGACGGGTGTGGCGTAGGCAATTTGGGTCAGGCCTTCGTTCAGTGGCGATTCACGCATCTGTTCATTGCTTGGCAACGCCGCTGCATCACCGAGCAGCGTGACGCAATGCGGATTGCCAATGCGTACGAATTGGCTGTGCGCCCAGTCGGGATCAAGTTGTGCCAAGGGGTGGACGTGGCTCACGTCTCGAGTGTTGAACTCAATGCCCTGAACCGTCTGCGCAGCGACGGCATCCGGCCCGAAACCGGGTTGGCCGAGATCGAGCCAGAAGCCTTGAACGCCTTCGACAACAGCCGGTTTTACTGAGGTTTCCACCGCGTTGCCCCTGTCATGATGCACGCGTAACAAGGCGCCCTCCTCCGGCATCAATCCTTGCTCGGTCAGTGCCTGCGAGAAAATCGTCAGGCCATTGCCACTGCGCTCGGCGAGCGTGCCGTCGGTGTTGACGATCAATACGTCGAACGGCGCGGACGTCTGGAACGGGCCGATCAGCAGGCCATCGCTGCGGTGGGATTTGCTGTTCGCCGGACGTTGGCCTTCGGGCCAGTCGCAGCAGAGTTTGATTGCCGCTGCGCTCCAGGACTGACGCGACGAGGCGCATTCGGTGGCGCTGGCGGGCAAGGCAATGCCCTCTGAGCGCAGCGCTTGCGGAGAAACCACGCCATAAATATTGCCGCGTGCATCGTAGAATTGCGTCATCCGTGTTTGCCCCTGTCACCGAAGAAGGCCACTGTAAAACGCAATCCCTTGTGGGAGCGAGCCTCCTCGCGAATGCAGTGTGTCAGTCGATATATTTTTCAGCTGACACTCCGCCTTCGCGAGCAGGCTCGCTCCCACAGGGGGATGTGCATGACCGCTTATTGGTGAGTCTCTGTTCCCACAGGTTAGGATGTCGTCTGCACATCCCCGAACACCCGCGATCGAACCTCATCGCTGAATCACTGTCCTTCGGGGGACGCGAAGTTTTTTGCCAAGGATCGATATGACCAGCCTCAACCCTCAAGACACCTTCGTCCCCGGACGCCTGCAACAGATGTCCACGCGCATCGCCTTTTTCATCGCCGGACTCGGCATCGCCGCGTGGGCGCCCTTGGTGCCGTACGCCAAGGCCCGCGCCGGACTCGATGAAGGCACGTTGGGGTTGCTGCTGTTGTGCCTCGGCGTCGGTTCGATTCTGGCGATGCCGCTGGCGGGGATTCTGGCCACGCGCTTCGGCTGCCGGCGCGTCGCCACCGGTGGCACCTTGTTGATCTGCGCGGCGCTGCCGTTACTGGCGACGGTGTCGTCGATACCGGCGTTGATCGCCACACTGTTCATGTTCGGCGCCGGCCTGGGCACGGTGGATTCGACGGTGAACCTGCAAGCAGTGATCGTCGAACGCGCCAGCGGCAAGAACATGATGTCGGGTTTCCACGGTTTGTTCAGTCTGGGCGGGATTGTCGGCGCGGCGGGTGTCAGTGCCTTGCTCGGCCTGGGTTTGACGCCTCTGACCGCCATGCTGGTAGTGGTCGTCGTGCTGATCGCGGCATTGTTCAAGTGCGTGCCGCACATGTTGCCTTACGGCAGTGAAAGCTCCGGCCCGGCGTTCGCCATCCCTCACGGGATCGTGCTGTTTATCGGCGGGATGTGCTTCATCGTGTTCCTGACCGAAGGCGCGGCGCTGGACTGGAGCGCAGTGTTTCTGGCGCAGGAACGCGGGATCGACACGGCGTATGCGGGGTTGGGTTATGCAGCGTTTGCACTGACCATGACGGCTGGGCGTTTGATGGGTGACCGGATTGTGCGGATCGTCGGTGCAACGCGGATTATTCTGTTTGGTGGTCTGTTGGCAGCGGCCGGTTTGTTTCTGGCGACATTTGCGCCGAGCTGGGAAGCGGCGCTGTTCGGTTATGCGCTGGTCGGTGCGGGTTGTTCGAACATCGTGCCGGTGCTGTACACGGCGGTGGGCAAGCAGACGGTGATGCCGGAGAGCATCGCCGTACCGGCCATTACCACGCTGGGTTATGCAGGGATTCTGGCAGGGCCGGCGGTGATCGGCTTTGTGGCGCATGCCAGCAGTCTGAGTTTTGCCTTTGGCTTGATGGCGGTGTTGTTGGTGGCGGTGGCCATTGGCGGCAAAGTCCTTAAAGTCTAAAAGCTTCGCGAGCAGGCTCGCTCCCACAGGATTTCAGTGATCCATGTGGGAGCGAGCCTGCTCGCGAAGAAGGCGCCGCGGTTTATCAAAAACCGACGCTAGCCTGCACAAAGAACGTACGCGGCGCGCCCACATACATCCCCGAGTTGTTGTCGCTGGAGCGGGTGAAGTACTGCTTGTCGAAGACGTTTTTCACCCCGGCGCCCAGCTTCAGGTTCGACACCTGCGGCCCGAAGTCATAACCCCCACGCACGTTCCAGGTCACGTAACCCGGAATGTCGCCGTACTGCCCGTCCGCCGTGCCTTCGGTGATGTAGTTGCCGTTGAAACTGCCATCGGCATTCACACCGGTACCCGGCGAGCGCTGTTTCGACTGGGCGAAACCGTCGAGGTTGTAGGTCCAGCGGTTGATGTCGTAACGCAAACCGACGGTCGCCACCTGCCGCGAATAGAACGGCAGATCACGCCCCTTGAAGCCCGGAATCTCGCCCTCATAAGTCGCACGGGTGTAAGTGAAACCAGCATTGGCGGTCAAGCCATCGAGGCGTGGATCCAGTGCCGCCATGTCGTAGTGCACCGACGCTTCGATGCCTTGGTGCTTGGTCGCGCCAAGGTTGGTCCAACCCACGTCGTTGCTGATGTATTGCAGTTCGTCGTCGAAGTCGATGTAGAACAGCGTCACTTCCCCGCCCCACACATCGTCGTTGTAGCGTGTGCCGATCTCGTAGGTCTTGGCCTTTTCCGGCTCCAGACCATTGGCGGTCTGATCACCCGAACCACCTTGGCCGAGCTGGAAATACTGCAGGCTGCCAAACGAGGTTTCGTAGTTGGCGAACAGTTTCCACGCGTCCGACAGGTGATACATCACGCTCAGCGCCGGCAGCGGTTCGTTGCTTTCGATGCTGCGGTTTTTCGCCTGCACCGGTTTGCCGGCCGTGTCGAGCACCGCGCGGTCATGCCAGTCGGTGCTGATATGTTCAAAGCGAATGCCAGGGGTGATGGTCCAGTTGCCGACGTCGATTTTGTTGTCGAGGTAGACCGAGTTGGCCTCGGTGCCGCCCGTGCGGTCCTGGAACACATGGCCGTCGGAGGTCGGCGTGAGCACCGGCTGATTGTTGACCAGCGCCACACGGCTCGACGATTCGTGCATCGCCTCTTTCAAGTAACGGTAACCGACGCTGACTTCCTGGGTGGTCGGGCCGACATCGAATACCCGCGACACCCGTGGCTCGATGCCCAGCGTGTAATACGAACGCGGGTAAGAGCTGAGGGTTTTCTGATCGCGGGCGGCGATGGTGCTGCCACGGAAACTGTCGGTGTAATAGGTGAGGATTTCCGCCTGGGTGCGTTCGTCGATCTGACGGATCCATTTGAACGACACGTCTTTGCGCCGACCGGTGAACTGGTCGTAGTCACGCACCGAGTCATACGGTTTGTCGTCGTACTGCTTTTGCGTCAGACCGCCGGGCATGTCCGCCGTGGCGTCGTAGTAGTGAAAGTTGAGACTGAAATCGTCCTGATCGGTCGGTGCCCAGTGAGTCTTGAGCAGCACGTCGTCGATGTCGTTGCCATTGTTGCGCTCGCGGTAGCCGTTACCGTTGACGCCGGAATACAGCAACGCCACGCCCATGCCGTTGTCGGCGGTGCCGCCGAGGAACGCGGTGTCGATGTGTTTCCAGCCACCGTACTGAGTGGTTTCCAGGGTAGTGCCGATTTCACCGGTGGCTTTTTCCGGAATTGCGCGGGTGACGAAGTTGATCACGCCGCCAACGTTCTGCGGCCCGTAACGCACAGAGCCAGCGCCACGGACCACGTCAATGCTGTCGAGGTTGCCCGAGGAAATCGGTGCCATCGACAGTTGCGGCTGGCCGTACGGGGCAAACGCTGCCGGCACCCCATCGATCAACACCGTGGAGCGCGGCGACAGACGTGAAGTCAGGCCGCGCACGCCGACGTTGAGGGAAATATCGCTGCCGCCAGTGCCGTTGGAATCCTGCACCTGCACGCCCGGCACACGCTTGAGCACGTCGCTGACGTTCATCGCGCCCTGCTCGACCATCGCTTCGCGGCGGATCACCGTGCGCGCACCTGGGTGGTTCTGTACCACCGCGGCGTTGGCGTCGCCGAGCCAGTCGCCGACCACCTTGATGTCGGTCACGCCCAGTTCGAGCGGGCCATTGTTGGCGGCGGAAGTTGCCGCTGGCGACAGGGTCACCGAACCTTCGTTGATCTGGTAATCCAGACCGCTGCCCTGCAGCAATTGGCGCAACGCCTGCTCCGGCGAGATATCACCGTCGACTGCCGGCGCCTGTTTGCCGGCGACCAGGTCCGGGCTGAAAAACACTTGCAGCGACGTCTGCTGGCCCAGTTCGCTGAGGGCCTGGCCCAATGGCTGCGCACGGATATGAATGGCTTCACCGGCGAACGCCAGTGGCATGGCTGCGTTGACCGCCAGCGCAAGGGCCAGCGGCAGCCAAGGGGATTTTTTGTTGTTGGCAGGGGTGTTTTTCACGTCGTACGTAGTCCTGTGGATCGCAAGAGTGTGCGGCTGTTAATGCAAACCAGTTGCAGTTGACAGGAAGACGATGAACTCGAAAAAAACCTGAATTTTATTTTGCGATTATTTCCTGACTGCCATCCGCAAGGGTGCGAACGGCCACCGGGAGGATGCTCGGCAAGGCTTTGAGCAAGGCGTCGGTGTTGTCGGATTTGAACACGCTGGTCAGGCGCAGACTGGCCACGGCCGGGTTGGCGACGGTCAACGGTTTGTCGCGATAACGCGACACTTCGGCTGCGACTTCACTGAGGCGGGCATTATTGAAGACCAGTTTGCCGCTGCGCCACGCCGTCAGTTGCGTCGGGTTGACTGCATAGGCTGCGGCGACTTTGCCTTGCGCATCGACGTGAGTGCCGAGGCCCGCTGTCAGGTTGATGAACTGATCATCCGCTGCATCACGCCCCTGTACTTTCACCGTGCCCTGCTCCACCGCCACGCGGGTTTGCGTGACGTCGCGGCGCACATCGAAACGCGTGCCGGTGACCGTGACTTTGCCATTGCCGGTCTCAACCACGAACGGTCGCGAGATGTCGTGTTCAACGCTGAACATCGCTTCGCCTTCGGTCAGCTCGATGACGCGACGATCCTGTTCATAGCGCACCTGCAAGCGGCTGCGGCTGTTCAGATCGATCACCGAACCGTCCGGCAGTGCCACATGTTTACGTTCGCCCAGCGCCGTGGCGAACTCGGCGCTGTAGCCACCCGGATGATTCAAACCACTGAACAGTCCCAGGCCGAGCGCGACCGCCAGCACACTCGCGGCCACGGCATAACGCAACAACGGACGGCGTTCGCGGCGGGTTGGCGGTGTTTCAACGAGGGCTTTGAGGCGCGGCGCCGGGAGCAGATCGGCGGCCGACCACAAGCCCTGGAGCAACTGGAATTCGTCACGGTGCTGCGAATGTTCATTCAGCCAGGCGTCGAAGCGCTGTTGCTCGTCGGCATCAATGACCGGCTCCTGCAAACGCACAAACCAGCGAGCCGCGTCATCGCGCACCGTTGTTTGCCCGCACGCGCAATCACGAGTATCCATCATGGAATGTCCTGTCTGGCCGGGAATATAAAGACACACAGCCCCCTGTAGGAGCTGCCGAAGGCTGCGATCTTTTTGCCATGACGCACATTCACGATTGCAATCCGTCCAGTCGATCACGCAGATGCCGCAGGGTGCGGATCATATACTTTTCGACCATGTTCTTGGACAGCCCGAGGCGTTCGGCGATTTCCGCCTGGGTCAGGCCTTCGATCTTCTGCCAGACGAAGATCTTGCGGCAGTTGACCGGCAGCTCGGCGAGCGCTCGTTCAATAGAGTCGGCCAACTGGATCGCATGCATGTAATGCTCCGGGTCGCCGGACGACGACTCACTGTGATCAAGGGCCTGCGACTCCATGGCGCCGCGCCGATCCTCACGCCGATAACCGTCGACCGCAATATTGCGCGCGGTCTGGTGCAAATACGCCCGTGGCTGCTGCACCGCCGCCGAATCGGACTCAAGGACCCGCACAAAGGTGTCGTGCGCCAGATCCTCGGCCTGCGCGCGATTGCGCAGACGGCGAGTCCAGGTGCCGATCAACTCTTCGTAATGCTCGAAAAAGCCGGGTCTGCGGGGACGCATGGGGGTTTGGGCGGCGTGCTGAGAAAAGGGCGTGAATAGTAATGCTTCGTATTAAGGCAAGGCAATGCATTCCTTGCCGTACCGACGATGTAGTGTTTCAAGAAAAATTACAAAAATGGCAAATAAATGATCCATACAGATTCGCTAAATAATTGTTTTTTCTATCGAAATCCTATTACCGAAATGCAAAAAAACATGCGAAAGCATGCTCCTGCGGCGTGCTGGAAAGGGGATTCAACATAACCGATGACCTAAAAAACGAACCATCTAACCTGAACGGCTACTTGGATGAGTAACGAATAGGTGTGTGCACTGCGCATTTCCCTATCGATAAACACTTAATAAAAATCTGCCGGAATGTCAGGCCGCTCAACCGTCGCTTGTTTGTAGGCATGTAATCCAGGTTGTTTGCTGACCAACTCCAGTTCCCGCATCAGGCCTCGCACCTTGAACCGCCCCATTTGCTCGCCGTCTTCTTGCATCATCGACACGATGCTGCGGCTACCGGCGGCGCTTCGACTTTGCGTAAACAGTTCGTTAACCCGGCTGCGCAACCGAAGCCGCTCAACGTCGGGATTTCGCCTGAGGCGGTGGGCGTAGTCACACGAACGAGTGACATCAAAGACTGCGCAACGCGGACTCGAGCACTCCAAGCGAACGGCTTGCTTCGGTATGGCTATAGCCTTGATCGAGCACGAGGCCTGCGGCCTCGCGTTTGAATTCAACGGAAAAGGAACGACGTTGTTTGGTCATCAGACACCTCTATCTGGCGAGCATTCTCGCCTGAATGGGTGTCCGGTTTCATTAGACCACTGCATTGCCAACTCGGAATGAGACAGTTAGTCGCATACCGAGGCAATGGGGCCAAAGATGAAATCAGATGATCAACTGATCACTGCGCCTTTCGGGCCGCTTGCAATCAGCGCAGCACCACAAGCGGTTTTCATACCGTCTAGAGCGATGGGCGTGCCATCAACGGTGTAGGTGCTGCTGCCTTCAGCAATAGGGAAAACACCCTTGCAAAGTGGGCAACTCACCTTGTGACCGACCCCGGCAATCGGCTTGCCGTTGAGGTCGGTCCGGGAGAACGCTTCGAGGACCTTTCCACCGTGAGTGGTGGAGTCGCCCAAGCGAATAGCGTCTTTCATGTTGTCACTCCTTTGACTTGTCAGATGGCTCAAGCCATCAGCACGGTCGACGAGCTGGCGACTCGTATTCAGCAGTCCCTCGTCAGACCCTGCGCACTAGCTCGAGCTCGTCCCAATCCGGCTCAAGATTACGCTCTGTCAGGAAGTCGGAGACGTCCAGAAATGTTTCGCCGAGAGGCTCCGCCTCAACTGTTTTCCACAGTGAATCGCACTCGGTACAGACGAGGACTTCTTCGCCTGTTTTTTTCACTTTAACGATGGCCAGATCGCCGTACTCGCCACAAGTTGGACATTGCATATCAGTTCCTATTTCACTGGAAAAGCAGTGATGACTTTGTTGGTGTTGTGCTTTGTAACGATCCTGACTTTCGTCTCGCCCTGAGTTCCGACTACCCGTCCCATGTTCGCGTGGTATACATCGTTTTTACCAGACGGCGTCGCAGCTCCCCGCTTACCCCACGCCTCGTCGACAATCGCCAGCGATTCGCCGGTCTTACACTTGAATACCGAGTGTTTAGGTTTGGTTGTATCGACCTTCTCATGGGCCAATACGTGTTTTTTACGATGTCCGTCTACAGAACCTGATTCATAGACCAACCCTCCCGGACTGGTCCATGGACCTTTCTTCTTCGCCAGCCCCAGCGGATCGACCCATTCAATCGGGTTGGGGGCGTATTGGTAAAGATTCAGTCCACCATTGAAACCGATCGGATCCTTGCTGAGGAAACGGCCAACCGCGGGGTCATAGTATCGGTATCGGTTGTAGTGCAGGCCCGTCTCGTGATCGTGGTATTGCCCTTGAAAACGAAACGGATTGGTCAGCCCATGCTGCTGCGCCGAAACCGAACGCTGCTCCTGTATCTCGCCCCAAGCCTTGTACTGGCCACTCCAGGCGATTTCGCCATTCTGGTCGGTGAGTTCCAATGGCGTACCCAGATGGTCGCATTGATACCAGGCGAGTCCATCGATCGGCAGCACATTGGGGCTGTAAGCCCAAAGCGGGTCGTCGTCGACGTTGTATTCGCCTCGGTTTTCAGGCAATCCACTGAGAACAATCGCGGCATTGCGATGAGCCTGGACCACCGGGACATGACTACCGGGCTCATAAACATAATGCACCGTGCACCCAAGGTTGCCGTCAATCTGACCGGGACTGCTTTCCCAGGCAAGATTGTCACCGTCCCAGCCGTACAGGGTAAAACCACATCCAATCTCACGCTGTATGCGAGCGTGTTCGTTACGGTTCCACTGAGAACCCGCTTCCGGACGGGCCTGATGATGCGCCTGCGAATGCTTTTGAATGCGGCGCCCCAAGGCGTCGTATGCAAACTCCACCGATAGGCGCGCATCTTCGAAATGCACCAGGCGGTCGAACAGATCCCAACGCATCCGACAGCGACTGCCATTTTTCCAGCGCTGGATCTGATTACCACGCCCGTCGTACTCGTAGTGAGTACCCGCGTACTCGCGCAACAAATTATCGAGCCGTCGGCTTCGCAAGGGTGCCTGATCCAGCGGACGACGCACCTCTGCATGTTTTTCATCAAGAAGATTGCTGGCGGGATCGAAGGAAAATGTTTCGATCCCGTAACGGGTCGTCGCGCTGAGCAATCGTCCTACGGGATCATAGGCATACTCGCGCTCTCCACGACGGGTGTCACTGGTTTGGGTCAACTGGCCTGCGGCATCGTATTGGTAATCACGCTTGAACAGCGTTGATTTATCGCCACTACGTGACAGCAACTGCTCCTGCAGGCCCCCCATTGCGTCCCATTTCTGAGCTTGCAGCAAATGATTACCCTGATGCCGAGCGACTTCGCGATGCAGGTCGTCCCGCTCGTAGCCGATCAGATCATGCTCGTCGAGACGCAGTCCTGCCAGATGACCACTGCCGTAGGTCAACCAGCTGACACGATGACCATCGGGGCGAATCGTGGCAACACGCTGATTAAGTGCGTCGTACTCATGCCTCCAGACGGCAACCAGCGGTTTTTCCAGACGCAGGTAATACTGGTGCTCTTGAAGCACGTTGCCCGCCGGATCATGAAACCACTGCAACCGGCTATCGGCGTTGCCGGCCATGATCAGGCTGCCATTTGCGTCATAGGCAAAAGTTTCGCTCTGTGACTGACCGCCCGATGTGGCGCAGCGTTCTATCAGGCGCCCCATTGGGTCGAAGCTCACAGCAATGACACGATCATCGTTCAGAACACTGGACAATCGCCCTGTTTCAGAATCGTACTGATAGCGAGTGCCGTGTCCATCAAAGCCGGTCTCCTCCAGCAAGCGCCCAAACGGGTCATAGTGGAAATGTGCACGTCGCTCGTTCTCGTTTTCCAGTACAACCAACCGACCGAGTTTGTCCCAGCGGTAACGCAGTGTCTGTTCAGCGGCATCGACTCGCTCGGCGATCAGACCCGCAGCCGTATAGCTCCAGGTTGTGCAGCGATCCAGGCCATCGGTATGCGCCAGTAGACGCCCCTCGGCGTCGCGCTCAAAACGCTCCTGCGTTTTGTCCGGGTTCTTGATCAATACCAGTTGGCCCAAGCTGTACTGGTACTCAGTGCAGTGTCCGGCGGCATCGGTAAAACAACTCACCTGTCCAAGCGAGTTGTATTCCCAGGTACTGGTCTTGCCCGAGCAGTCAACATGTTCCAATAACTGACCAGCATCGTTGTAATCCAGGGTTTGTTCGTTGCCGTTGGCATCCTTGATTGCCGTGGGCAAACCCGCCGCGTTATAGGCGTACTCGGTTTTATTACCGAGCGGATCGATGGCTTCCACCAGATTGCCGTGATCATCGTAAGCGCGTTGCCACTGACCACCCTCTGCATCACTGATTTTGATCAGTTGATCCTGATCGTCGTAGGCAAAGTGCACCACGCTGTTGTCAGCACGAATATGCTCAAGAACGTTGCTGCGCTCGTCATAACTGTAACGATCAGT
This sequence comes from Pseudomonas sp. P108, assembly GCF_032613195.1. NCBI lineage: Bacteria > Pseudomonadati > Pseudomonadota > Gammaproteobacteria > Pseudomonadales > Pseudomonadaceae > Pseudomonas > Pseudomonas sp. P108. The sequence goes on from NZ_CP126691.1 coordinate 4,485,211, forward strand.
CGTTCCATCAGCATGAACATGGCGTATCAGGTTTTTCGCCTCATCGCGGAAAAACCACTCAGAACGTTCATCCGGATGTCGAATACGGTACGTGTATCCGAGGATGTCGTAGTAATGCCACGTCTCATTGCCGTAAGCATCCGTGACATAGGTCAGGCGAATGTTCTCATCCCACTCCAGCCGGGTATCGAAGCTGCCATCGTCGGCCCATTCACGTACAGCCTTGGCATCCGCACCCTGGCCCTGCCACTCAATGTTCATGCCGCGGTCAGTACGGTCGGTGTAACGGGTGATCAAGTGCGACTGGTATTGATATCTCCAGGCTGCACCATTTTCGTCTTGAGCCTGGACCAGATCGCCAGAAACATCATATTGGTAAGCGCAGAGCTGACGCTGGGGTTCGCCTTCACGAATTTCCCAGAGCCCCATCAATCGACCATGTTCATCAATCAGAGTCCCTAGATGGGTTTTAACGTCAGCAATATCGTCCTGGTAGGTGATGAGGTCGGACAAGACCGGTCGCTCACCATGGCGATGCTCATAATGCAGCATGATCCCCGCACCGTTACGCAACACCACTTGAATCAGTACAAAGTACTTGCCTCGGCGCAAGTAGGTCTCATGGCGCTCGAACCCACGAGACAGAAGCAACCGATCATCACTGACTCGCGTCAACGTCATGTTTTCAATGGCGTTGTAGTGCAGCCCCGCAATCTTCGGTAATGGAAAGACGTGGGTGCGACCGTCAGCGTCATGGAACATCAACCCATCATCACGGCAGTCAAAACGGGTTGTCAGCGCCGTGATCCACCGAGAGCCCAACTCACTGTGATCGTAGGCATCGAGCCGCGAGCAATAGGTACGTGTCCACTCAATCGCAAATGCACCAGGCAGGCTGAAGTCAGTATGACTGACCGACTCCGAGCCAAGCGCGAAGCTGATGCTGCGCTCAGTGCTGGCAATAACTCCGTTCTTGCATTCCTCACAGTGATTGGTCGCGGGAGCTTGCTGACTTGTGACTTCCAGACGCCCCTCAGCCGCCAGATGTTGAGCCTTGGACGTTGCATCAGGCTTGACACTGGTACCCTGACCGTGCCCTTTACGCTTGCGCCACGTCACAACAGAACCTGCGAGCATCTGCAGCAGCCAGCCGATGGAGTGCTGCACGCCCGGATCGCCGAGCTTCTTCATTTGGACTTTCAGATCCACACCCAAAGTGCGAAGCATGGACGTGTTGCTCAGCACCAAAGCCTTGGCACTCTCCGGCAGCAGGTTTTTCGCCGCGCTGTTGGCAACACCTTTGCCGGCTGCTTTGTACGCGCTGAAAGCGGCGCCAAAGATATTACTGATGGCTGCCTTCGGATCGTGCAGTAATTGCCCGCCGGCGGCACTCATCTTGACGCTCGCCGCATGCATATCGCCTTTCGCGTCGAGTTTGCCGTTGACCACCGTCTCCAGCCCTTTGGCGATCTCGTTTACCGCTTTTTGGCCGAGCTCGCCGGCGTCGTCCAGAATGCTGGCAAGCTTGGGCTTTGCCTGTTCGACAAAGTCATCGATCGTACCGACGATGGTGGCATTCAAGTGTCCGATCAGGACTTCAATCAGCGAATCACCCAACAACATTTTCGCACTGTTGCGCAGTTCTTGACGCACCAGGGACAACGTCGGACGCAAGGTCATCCGCGCGGAGGCCATCGTCGGTGGAGCCGGCAATACGCCGATCAGATTGATGCCAAGACTGACCCAGTCCAATATCTGACGTTGCTTGCTTTTGGCTAGGGTGACAACGTCCCCGAGCGCATCAACCAATGCCATGATATTGCCGACTACCGGGAGCGCCCCAGCGACGTTCTTGACCCGTTCGAGCGTGACTACACCTCCACTGATCGATTGCAGCCAGGCGTCGAACCTGGCGGCACCGCGCCCGACATCCTTGATGTCGATGGCGTTCAGTGGAACGATGGCAACCTGAGGTTCACGTTTTACAGCAGCTACTTCATTAGTCATGACAGCATCTCACCCGCCAACAGGCCCGGGGTTTTCAAGGAAGGTTTAGGCAGACTCGGTGCAGGCAGGCTCGGCAAGTTGCCCGCCTTGCTCGCCGCCCCAAGAACCCCCGACGCACTTGGCATTGCCGCACTCGCCAGCTTCGGCAACCCGGCCACCCCGCCCTGCACCACGCCTTTCACTTGCTGCGCCGTTTGCATCGCACCTTGCGCGGTCTGCATCGCACTCATCCCTGTTTGCGCCATGTCCTTGCCCTTCTCCAACATGTCCCAACTCTTGCTCGGCAACACCTGCGCGACCATCGCCTGCACCTGACTCGGCACGTCTTCGGCCCCCGGCGGATTCAACGGCCATTCAGGCTTGCCGATGTAGCTGCCATCGCTCCAGGTGTCTGCTGGATCCTTGCCGAACAGCACGCGCGCCGGCCCCGGTGCAGCGCCGGCGACGCTGGCGAAACCTTTGCCATCAAGCTTGCCTTTGATGCTTTTGCCCAGGGCATCGATGACTTCGTAATCGCCCTCCTTGATGCCTTGGCGCCCGGCGTATTGGTTGAACAATTCCAGATTGCCCTTGCCCGGTTTCGGCGGTTCCGGGAATACCCCGGCGAGACTTTTCGCGCCGGTGTAGGCGAAGTTCGCCGCGTGTGCGGTGTACGGGCCGCTGGTGGCGTGGGTGATGCCGCCGGCGTTGTAGGTCGTGGCGCTGCCGCCGCCCTGGATCACCAGTTCGGTTTTCGCGGTGATGGTGATGCGATCGGCGTTGGCGGTGATGTTGAGTTTGGCCAGCAGGTTGATGCTGTCCTTCAGCGCACGCACATCGATGTCGCCGGACGCCGCGACCAGACGCCAGCCCATGCTCTGCACGAACAGGCGCATGCCACGACTGGCGCTGGCCAGCAGGCGTTTGCCGATCGACAGGCTGGTGTGGCCGGTGCTGCTCAGCGCCAGGTGTTCGCCGGTGGCAATGTGGCTGGAGCGTGGCGTGGTCAGGGCGATGCCGGCCGGGCTGGCGAGGACCAGATGCGGCTCGGTGAATTCCGGGAATTCGTTGGCGGTAAGGTTCGCCGGTCCGCTGCCGAGTACGCCTTGATGCTGGGCGTGCAGTGCTTTGGCGACGTCGTCCTGATCGCCAGCCTCTTGGGCCTGTAACTCTTTGGCCTGAACGGCAAAACCGTCTTGCTGATCGCTGGCCGTCGCTAGGCGCTCGGCGGTTTCCGGCAAGTCCTTGTGGTGTTTGGATTCGTTCGGCCGCGGCTCGGTGGTGATGAGCAGACCGGCACCGGCACGCACGGCACCGTGGCGGTCGGTTCTTAGCTCAAAACCTTCACCGCGCGGCTGACCGCCGCTCGGGCGCGGATGGGTCAGGTAACCAAGGTTGATCGCACTCGCGCCGTGATCACTGCGCAGCGCGATGCTGATCTCGCTGGTGGTGTCGTCAATGCGCAGTTCGTTGGCGCGACTACCCTTGTATTCCTTGCTCTTGACCGTGGCCAGGGTCTTGAAATCCGGCAGTTTGTACGGCGGCAGATTGGCGCCGTGGTACAGGCAACCGGTGATCAGCGGCTGGTCGGGATCGCCTTCGAGGAAGGTGATCAACACCTCCATGCCGACCCGTGGAATGTTGATCGAACCGAAGGTTTCCGCCGCCCAACTCGACGCGACGCGCATCCAGCAACTGGTCATGTCGTCGTGTTTGCCTTCGCGGTCCCAGAAGAACTGCACTTTCACCCGGCCGTACTGGTCGCAGTAGATCTCTTCGCCTTCCGGGCCGCAGACCACGGCACTTTGGGTGCCGAGTACTTTCGGTTTCGGGTGATCGAGCGGCGGACGGTACGGCACGTCCCACGGGATGGCGCTGAAGCGGTTGCGGTAGCCCTGGTGGAAATCGTCCTTGAGGTCGGTGGTGTCGCTGGTCACCGACTCCTCCAGCACTTGCGGTTGCTTGCCTTCGTGGCAGATTTCGGTGAGCAGCCACAAGTCATTCCACGTCGGGTTGGCGTGCTCGGTCAAGGCGAGGAAATGCCCGCTGACCAGAATCGGCTGATCGCTGTTGCCCTCGGCCAGACGATAGTCGCTGCGATGGCGTTCCAGCGCGCGATTGGCCAGATGCTTGCCGCGCTCGCGGTCAACGAAACGGCCCGGGTAATCGTAGTCTTCGAGGTCCGGTTGCGCGCTGCTTTTGGCGTCGCTTTCCAGCTCGATCTTCGGTTTGACGAAGTCGTAATCACGCCGCGTGGTGCGGCTGGTGCGGGTGGCCAGACGCAGGCCGAAACGCTTGACCACCGGTTTGTCGGCGACCAGTCCGGAGTCCTGCTGATAGGCCACTGGCGCGAGTTTCGGGAACACCGTCTGGTCATCGCCGAAGGTCAGTTTGTGCCCGCTCGACGTGTGCTGGAAGTGGTAGTGAATCCCCTCCTCCTCGCACAAGCGCTGGATGAAATCCAGGTCCGACTCGTCGTACTGCACGCAGTAAATGCGCTCGGGATAAATCGCGCTGAGCTGGAAGTGGTAATCGCTGGCAAGGATGCCGTGTTCTTCCAGCACCTGGCTGATGATCTGCTGCACCGTCATCTGCTGGAAGATGCGCTGGTTGACCCGATGCGCGAGGTAGGCCAGTTGCGGGCGCAGGGAAATCTTGTAGCGCGTCAGGCGTTTGCCCGCCTCGCCCTGGGCGATGCTGTAGACCAGCCCGTGGATGCCCGTGCCGGTTGGCGACAGCTGAAGAAACGCCAGTTTGTGCAGCACGCTTTCGAGGTTGATCGAGGCCTTTTCGCTGACCAGTTCCAGCTCGAATTCGAACGGCGTGTTGAGTGCCTCGCGACCGGTGAACGACAGCACTTGAAAGTCGCTATCGCCGCCATCGACGGTCAGGTTGAAATGAGGCTGGTTGGCCGGTGAGAACATCCCTTGTTCCTCGCGCAGTGCTGCGACGGTCGCCAGCGCTTAAAGGAGCTGGCAACGTAAATTCTTTAAGTAATGAAGGTGCCTCGACCGGCATAACCGGTCGAGGCGGTACAACCATCAGCCGTGATTAAACGACTGGAGCACGCCAGTCATCGGAACCCGAAGTACCGGATACTTCGTGGGTCCAGGTGATTTTGCGGTAGGTGAACTGCACTTCTTCCAGGTGGGTGAAGTGCGAGTTGCCTGGATCCTGGCAGTTGTGCATTTTGTTGTTGATGGCGACGATGATCGCGTCTTCCAGTTTGGTGGTGTAGTAGTGCTCTTGGGTGCCTTGAGCAGAAGTACGGAACCACTGGATAACGATTTCGCTCATGCGCTCGCCGGAGGTCAGCGCCGCTTGCAGCAGAGGCGAAGCCTTGTCGTAGACCTTGGTGATCACCACTGGCTTGTGCACGCGCTGACCGGTTGGCTGACCGGATTGTGGATCACGCGGGATGATCACGTCGTGGGTGAAAGCCTGAACCATAACCTGGTCTTCGTGGCCTTCCTGGTAGGTGTTGCCTACGGAGTCAGCGGTGAATGCGCCTGCAGTGATCAGGCCTTGTTTTTCGCCGGTAACCGACATGTACGCTGGTGTTGCCATGGGAGGTGCTCCTTGCTGGATCAGCGGATGAGTCATAGGTGAAATCACCTAGGAGGCGGCTATTTGCCACCAAATTACATGCCAACTTTTTTCGGGCCTTATAAACCGGGGCTTGCGAGAAATTTCCTCGCGAAAGCCGGGTTAAATCCGCGGAAATAATCGAAGAGTGCGCAAGAAGTTGCGCAGTGGTGTGCAAGAAGTTGCGCACTTTGCTGCAGACCGCGACCTGATTGGGCTGCAGCGATTTATCGAGCCAAATATGCGGAACAAGTGCGCAAGAAGTTGCGCACTTTCAAAAAAGCTCCCCCAACACATCAACGGCTGAAATTTTGATGGACGCAATCCGCATGGGGCTGACGAAAACAAATCAGGATTTGCGCCGTGATCTGAAAAGCGTTGCACTAGCACTCGAAGACGCAGCTCAAGACATGTTCAAAATGGCCAAGCAGTACGGTGAGGCCGAGTTGCTTGCAGCCATGCAGAAAATTGAGGCGTTGCATGTCGAAGCGGATCGAATGTCTCAATACGCAGACGAAGTGAAGGCCGGCAAGATTTTGCGTAGACCGTCAGAGTAATGCCCGGCAGAAACCTGCAGAGATACACATCTTTCTCAGAGAGCAAGTATCGATCACTCGCATCGAATATCCCTGTCTAGTCCTGAAACAGGTGTAAACCTTATTCAGGACGGGACACCCTCAACAAAAAAGGCCCTCTCGGGCCCTTTTGCACTCAACCCAAAATCACTTCTTCAGCCAGGACTCAACAGTCGCGGAGCCATGCTCTGCTTTCCAATCCTTCAGCGCTTTATGATTGCCGCCTTTAGTTTCGACGACTTCGCGGGTGTGAGGATTCTTGTAAACCTTAACGGCGCGAGCCTTTCAAACCAATAAAAGCCTCATTGCCAAAGAGGCAAGAGGCTTTCGCATGGATTTGCGAACGGGCGAAAACAATCGGAATCGCTACACCTGGTCGCCCCCATCACCGCAAGCACTCAGCAGGCCAACCGGCACTGGTGCGGTGTTTTCCTCGCCACCCTCCATTCCTCGGCAACCAAAGGTCGGATAAGCAATGCATGCCCTCTCATTTCAGGCGGCCTGGTCGTGGAAATCCCGAGCGCTGTTTGCTGCCTGTCGCTGACGCGCAACCATCAACGCGACAAAGCTCACCAGTGCCGCCGCCAGCAGGTAGTACGCCGCCATCATCGGGTCACCGGTGTGGCGATACAGCAAGGTCACCAACGTCGGGGTAAAACTGCCGAACAGCACCACCGAACTGGCGTAGGCCACGCTGATCCCGGTCGAGCGCACGGCCACCGGGAACAACTCCGCCAATGCCGCCGATGCCGGTCCGGCGTACAGCACCATTAACATCGCGAGGCCCGCCTGCAACAGCATCAATCCGCTGTCCTGCGGATTCTGCTTGAGCGCCAGGAATGCCGGATACGCCAACAACAACACCCCCAGCGCCCCGAGCAGCATGACGTTGTACCGCCCCCAACGATCCGACAACCAGCCGCCCAATGGGCTGAGCAAGGTAATGAAACCGACCAGGGTAATGCCGTAATAAGCCTTGCCGGCATCAAGATTGAGCATGGCCTGGGCGTAAGCCGGCATAAAGTTGATCAACTGGGTGCAAACCGTCCACAGGGCAACGAATGCGATGCCCAACACAAGGCTGCGCCAATGCTGGAGGATTTCTTTCGCGGGGACTTCGATCCCCTGTCGGGCGTGAGCCTGGAATGCGCTGCTTTCATCAATGGTGCGACGCACGTATACGCCGACGAAGTAGATCAGCACCCCCAGGACAAACGGCACACGCCATCCCCAACTGCCCAGTTGCTCAGGCGTCAAAACGGTCGCCAGGATGCTCGCAAACAGGCCACACAATAAAAACGAGCCTGCTTGTGCCACCTGCTGGATCGAGGTGAAAAAGCCTCGCCGCGAGGCCGGTGCCGATTCGCACAGGTAGGCCAGCGCGCTGCCAATTTCGCCACCCGCCGCCAACCCTTGAACAATCCGCGCCGCCACCAGCAGTACCGTGGCGCCATAGCCCAGCACGCTGTAGCCAGGACAAAAAGCAATCAGCACAGTGCCGACAGCCATCATGTTCATGGTCAGGATCAACGCTTTCTTGCGTCCGTGGCGATCGGCGTAGCGGCCGATGAGAAACGCACCAAGCGGTCGCGCCACAAAACCCACCGCCAGGGTGACGAAGGTCGCCAGCAGCGACATCAGTTGATCCTGGGCGGGAAAAAAAGTCTTGGCGATGTGCAGGGAAAAGATCGCGAACAAGGTGAAATCGAACCATTCCAGGGTCGTGCCTATTCCTACAGCCAGCAGTATCCTGCGCTGCTGCCGCGGCGAATCCGTATGCTTCATGGCGATGCTCTTCCAGACGTAGACGCGCAGGCCCGCGCGCACGGAATGCTTGGGTGCGGATGAGCACCAGACCCGTTCAGGCCTGGTGCACGGTCACTCCCGCAGGCTTACTGGACGCTGAACAGGCGCGAAGTGCGCTCCCATTCGCGTACGGTCTGATAGTCAGCATGGAGCACATTGCTGTCGGCATGGCTCATGAAGACGATGCCGGGGCTGGAGAACAAGTCGACCGTCTTGACCACGGCGTCCCCTTCTTTTGGCGCACGCTGCAGCCAGGCTTTGCTCTTGAGGGTCTTGAGCAACTCATCGTAGGAGGAACGAGTGACAACACCTTCCTGGCTGGAGATGAACTGCACCTGCCACAGCGGGTAATGGTGACCCTGCTGCGCATCGACGATGGAGTCGATGGCCGACTCCCCTTCCCTGACCAGCTTGCCCACCAGATCCAGCTGACTGGCGCCGACCGCGTAGTTGGCCGCCGGACGATTGAGCCCCCCCGACAGACGCGAGGCACATTCGATCAAGGTCGGGCCTGCCTCGGTCACGATCAACTCGGTGTGGTTGGCACCGTAGCGGATACCCAAGGCATTCAGTACGCCGTGAACGTACTCGACGATCTCCTTCATTTCGGGCGACGTCGGGTCGAACAGCACGGCACGGTCATAGATCCAGCCACCGTCCGGTGCCGGCAGCTTGTCGGCGCGCCAGATCTCGGTGATCACATGCTTGCCATGGCCGCTGACGCCATTGATGAAATACTCCGGCCCTACCAGCAAGCGCTGCGCCAGCACCGCATCATTGCGCTCGCCCAATTGGTTGACGGTGCCGAAGAGCTTGTCGAAGCTGTCGACGAGTTCACCTTGATCGGCGCAGAAGGTCACCGAGTCGGTCCCGGCACTGGCCTGAGGCTTGATGACCACCGGCCAGCTGCCACTGGCGGCCCACTGACTCAGCCCATCGCGGTCACGGGCCAGATAGTGATCCATGCTGCGCAGGCCAACGGCCTTGAGGCGCTCGTGCATGGTGTATTTGTCGCGGCGCGCCAGGCTGGTGGACGGATCGTTGCCCGGCAGTTGCAAGGCCGCGGCGAGCAGGTCAGCGACAATCACCCCGCTCTCGGTGCCCGGCAACACGGCGCTCGGGTGCAAAGCGTTGATTTCATCGGCGAGGCGCTGGATATCACCGTGGTACTCGAAGTGCGCTATGTATTCGTCCTTGTGGTAGGTGCGCAGGTAGTACTCCGGCGGATTGGGTGAACTGCTCACGTGAATGCACTTCCAGCCAGACTCGGCCATCAGCGCCGGCAATTGTGAGCCTGATGAATAACCATCGACTACAACGAGGATTTTTTCCTTGGCTTGTGTCATTTGCTGTCTCCCTTGAATTTCATCCATGTGCCAAACACCGTAACCAGAGCGATCACGGAACAGCCCAAAGCAGAGGTCATCGACCACTGGATTCGGGCATCAAATACTTGAAAGACGTAAGTGAGCAACGGCGCCCACGCCAGCAACGCCGCCACGGTAAAGGGTTCCGAAAGAAGGATGCCGCGCTGCAGCAGCCACAACGGAATGATGACCCCGAGCAGCGTCGCAATGGCCAGGCCACCCAATTGCGTACTTGAGGCAAACGCGAAGCCGGGACCGCTCCAGGCAAGCACCGCCGCGACGATGATCAGCAAGTAGAACCGATGCGCCATGATCCGTGTGGCAGTCCAACTGCGCTCGCCCAATTGTTTGGTCGCGATGGTGTTCAGCGCTTGGGATGCACCGCCGGCCGCGGCGGCGGCGAGGCCGATAACCGTGTCGCTGAAGTTGATCGGGCGAATCCCCGCCAGCCCCACCAGGGACGCCCACGCCAGCAACGCTGTGCCGGAAAGAATGCCCGCCGCGACCGCGTAGGTGTAAAGCGGCAACTGACGCCGCCGAACGATGCGCTCCAGCAGAATCGTGCTCACCGGCCCAAGCCCGCCCATGATGGCGCTGACGATGGCGGGTTCGATGTAGCGCAGGGCATAGAAGTAGCCGATCCAGTTCAGGGCGCTGGTGAAGTTCAGGACGGTCAGCGGGCCGGCAGCATCGGCACCGATTGCCAGGCCTTTGGTACCGGAACTCAGCAATAACCGCGACAGAAAGAAGCCGCTGGTGATTACAAAACTCCAGAACAGAAAGGTGAACGGATGCAGTTGCTGCAGCAGGTTGCCCGAGAACACCGCGTTGGCGTTGGCCAGAATCAGAAAGGCCGCCACATACAGAATGCCGGCCCGCACCACACCACGGCTGACAGGCGTAGCCATGCCACTAAGGCTGACTTCAGGCTTGTTCATTGACGGTCTTCTCCATGAATACACTCAGCGGGTCTTCCCGGTAATCAGCGAACGGGCCGCGATCGCGAAAACCTGCGCGGCGGTAGAGCGAAATAGCCTCCGGCTGGCTGACCCCGGTCTCCAGCAACAAGGTACGGGCACCATTGCGATGGGCGAGCTGTTCAAGCCGCTTGAGCAACCGCGCACCCACGCCACGTCGACGGGCATTGTCGGCGACAAACATGCGCTTGAGTTCTGCCTGCCCTTCGCCGATCGCCACCACCGCTCCGCAACCCAGCACTTCGCCGCTATCCAACTCGCGGGCGACCACGAAGCTCACCCCCGGAGCCTTGAGCTGTGCGACGTCGAGCATGTGCACGCTTTCATCCGGGTACAGGGAACGTGCGTAATCTTCCGAGCGTTGAAGCAGCTCGGCGGTCTGCAATTCCTCGGGGTCACCCTCGTCGATGCTGTAGCCAGACTGCCCGGTGGCCGACGGCGATGCGTAATCCTCCAGCACCATGGCAGCGCCTTTTTCGCCAATCATCAGGGATGCGGCGTTGGTATTGCCCGACACCATCGTCGGCATGATCGACGCGTCGATCACCCGCAAACCGTCGAGTCCGCGCACGCGTAGCCGATGATCGACCACGGCCAGCTCATCGTTGCCCATGCGGCAGGTACCCACGGGGTGATAAGAGGTGTCGCCCTGAGTACGGGCATACGCCAGCAATTCTTCATCGCTGGCGACCTGGGTGCCGGGGGACAACTCGTGATCACAGTAGGGCTGCAGGGCCGCTTGGGCAGCAATGTCACGGATAATGCGCATGCCCGCAATCATCCGCCGGCGATCATCCTCATGTTCAAGGAAACGCGACTCGATGACCGGTGCCTCGCCAGGGTCACTGGAGCAAATGTGAATACTGCCGGTGGATTCGGGCCGTAACGGATACAGGCCCACGGTCATGCCGGGCAAGGTGTCCAGACGACGACTGGAACCAGGGCCGTAACTGGCCGGGGCGAAATGAAACTGCAAGTCTGGCCGTGGCTCTTCCTCGCGTGATTTGACGAAGCCATGGCCCAGAGCAATCGGCAAACTGAGTACGCCGCGACGGCGAAAGACGTAGTTGAGCGTTTCCCTGAACAACGCGAAACCACGGGTGCGTTCGTTAAAGGTGATTTTCTGGCGAATGCGCCACTTCAGTCGGGACGCGAAGTGATCGCGAAAGTTCTCACCCACGCCCGGCAGCGCATGTCGCAGCGGCACGCCGGCCTTCGCCAGTACCGCTGGCGCACCAATGCCGGACAACTCGAGCAACTGAGGCGACTGGATGACCCCGGCACTGAGGATCACCTCACGCCGGGCCGTGGCCGATTGCAACGTGCCTTTGAGGTACTCCACACCCACACAGCGCTTGCCTTCCAGACGCAGTTTTTGCACCGCGGCCTCGGCAATCACCGTCAGGTTTGCCCGCTTGCGCGCCGGCAACAGGTAGCGGCCATAAGCCGAGGAACGACGGCCCTGATCATGGTTGACCTGGTAGTAGCCAAAGCCCTCCTGATCGCCGCTGTTGTAGTCGCGATTGCGTCGATACCCGGCTTCGCCGGCTGCCGCCAGAAAGGCATCGCACAACTCGTCATATTCGCGTGGCAATGCCACATGAATCGGCCCGTCCTGGCCACGACTCTCGCCGCTGACGTCCACGCTCGACTCCAGGCGTTTGAAGTACGGCAACACTTCGTCCCAGGTCCAGCCCGGGTTGCCTTGACTGGCCCACTCGTCATAGTCCTCGCGCTGACCCCGGACAAAGATCATCCCGTTGATCAGGTTCGATCCGCCCAACAGGCGCCCCCGTGGAATCTGCAGACGGCGTCCGCCCAGCGTCGGGTCCGGGCGGGTCTCGAAGCACCAGTCATATTTCGGATTACCCATCAGCAGCACTTCACCGACGGGGATCGACAACAATGGACTGCGGCGTTCGGCCCCCGCCTCCAGCAGCAGTACCTTGATCGCCGGGTCTTCACTCAAGCGTGCAGCCAATACGCAGCCAGCCGCGCCGGCGCCGACGATGATGTAGTCATACTCGCTCATGCCCGTCGGTTCCTGTCCTGATTGTCGGCGGTGCGCGCACCGATGGTGGTGCGATGCAGCAGGCGACGATATTTGTCGTCATACACCGTGGCCTTGTGCATGGCGCTGCGGTTGTCCCAAAGAATGATGTCGCCCGGGGTCCAGCGATGCCGATAGGTGAATCGCGGCTGCACCGAGAACTCCTGCAGGAACGTCACCAGTGGCGCACTTTCCTCCAGCGGCAAACCTTCAATCCGCCACGGCACGTTGCCGCCGGCATACAGCGCCTTGCGCCCACTGACTTCATGGCGACGCACCAGCGGTTGCGGCACGTCGATCCACTCAGCCAGTTCCTGAGGAGATGGCGCAGGCCGGTCGGGGTAGTTGTAGGGCCGTGACTGAGTCCGGCTGATGACCACCTTGAGGTGTTCGATACGATCCTTGACCGCTTCCGGCAATGCTTCATAAGCGGCAAACATATTGGCGAACCACGTGTCGCCGCCTTCCGGCGGGATTTCCAGCGCATGCAGCATCGATCCGGCTGGCGGCACGTCCAGATAATGGCCATCGGTGTGCCAGACCCGACCGCTGACCGGCGAGCCGATCAGTTTTCCATCCTTGGTAATGTTCGACAGGATGAGGATTTCCGGCTGGGTCTGTTCGCTGAACTGCGAGCGGGTATAGCTGACCAGCTCACCAAAATTGCGGCTGAACGCCAGTTGCTGATCAGGACTCATCGACTGGCCACGAAACAGCAGGATGGTGCTGCTGATCCAGGCGTTGTAAAGCGCTTCGATCGTGTCGTCACTGAGCCTGGCATTGACGTCGATGCCACGGACTTCGGTGCCGATAAACTCAGTAACGGGGACTAACTCAAGCATGCTGCCTCCTTGGTCTTCTTGGGATCAGACTTCCGTGCTGACCGTGTCTTACACCGCGATATCGTTGTCGACGATCCAGCGATTCATCTCCACCAGCTGGATCAGCAGATGCGCGGGACTGGCGCCGCCGGGCAGCATCGAAGCATTGAGCTGGTTCGCGGCGATCTGCTCGATCAGTGCGCTGAGACGCGGGGTATCGAACATCCAGGCAATCGGCGATTTGGGATCAGTCGCAATCCAGCGCGCTTCGCTGATGAGTGCCCGGTCATATTCAGAGTCCTGAATGTGCGGGTACGCGCTTTTCTTCCGATTCAAGGTAGTCGGCGGCAGGATGTCGTGCATGGCAGCCTTGAGCAAACCTTTCACGCCGCCACGGGATTTCATTTCCCACGGCACGTTCCATACGTACTGGATCAGTTCCGGATCGCAGAATGGCACGCGCACTTCCAGGCCTTGCGACATGCTCATGCGTTCCTTGCGATCCAGGATCACCGACAACGGGCCGGACATGCCGAGGAACAGCACCTCGCGCATGCGCGCCGCGTCGCCGCTTTCGCCAGGCAGGCGTGGCACCTGACTCAGCCAATAGTCGTAACGGGCACGTTCGTCCTCTGCCACGCGCTGTGCACTGATCAGGCTCGGCGACAGATAGTGGGCCAGCTTCGGGCCATCGCCCAGCCACGGGAACTGAGGACGGGCCAGCAGCTCGGGTTTGAAATAATAAGGGTAGCCGCCGAAGATCTCGTCGGCAGCCTCGCCAGTCAGCGCCACGGAGCAATTGCCGCGCATGCGTTCGAACAGCAGGTACATCGAGGCATCGAACTGGCCCCAGCCAGGCAGGCCGCGGGCCTTGCGCGTAGCCGGAATGACGCCGAGCAGATCCTGCATGGTTGCACTGAGTGTCGTGTGACGGGTACCCATGTATTCGGCGGCCAGCGCGGCGAAGGGTGCATCGATGTCAGGCCGCAGTTCGGTGGAGGTGAAGGCATCCTCGTCACTGTCGAACTTCAGGCAGAAGGTATCGAGTGCTGCGCCGCGGCCCTGGCTTGCCAGTTGCTTCATGACCAGCGCGGCCACCGACGTGGAATCGATACCGCCGGACAACATCGCCGCGCAAGGCACTTCATGCACGTACTGGCGCGCCACGACGCCTTCAAGCAGTTCGCGGACGCGGTCCTTGGTCTGCTCGAAATCATCGGTATGCGCGGCGCTTTCCAGTTTCCAGTAACGATGCAATTCATGCCCACGTTCGTCAAAGGTCAGCACACTGGCGGGAGGCAACTCGTGCAAGCCTTGCAACGGGGTTTCGCCAGGCAGCGCCATGCGCGGCTGAAGCACGATGGCCAGCGCGCTCGTGTCCAGCCGGGCGGTAAAGTGGGGATGGGCTTTGATGGCGGTAGGTACGCTGCCAAAAATGACGCCGCCGTCACGCAGGGTGTAGTAAAGCGGTTGCAAGCCGAGGCGGTCTCGCGCCAGCAATAATCGGCGCTTCTGGCCGTCCCAGATCGCGATGGCAAACATGCCTTCGAGGCGTTCAACGAACCCGACACCCCACTGGGCATAGGCACGGCGAATGATTTCAGCGTAGGACCAGCGATCAGGTGCCGGACCCAGGCCAGCGAGTTGCTGCTGCAACTGCGCAGCGTTGTACAACTGTCCGGTGTACATGATAGCCACGGTGGCACCATGGATCTCGCCAATCCACGGTTGCTCGTCCCAGTCATAACGCGAAGTGACTGTACGGCAATGTCCCAGTGCAACCTCAGGCCCCAGCCATACCGCATGCCCGTCCGGTCCACGCCCGGACATCGCAACGATCATTGCCGAGACAATTTCGGCGACTTTCGAACGAGGAATGTTTGCTTGCTGCCCAACACCGTGACGCAGGTCGACCCAACCGGCCATGCCGCTCATATAACACTCCTTGTCGAATTACCTACGGGCAACGCCTTTATTGGCGAAACCTGTTCCATGTAGATCAATGTGCCGCCTGGACTGACTAAAGCAATTTCATGCTTCGTTTTTAATATCTCTGTTCAGCCGGGGCACAAGCTACTTCAAGCAATACATCCCTGACAAGTGCCTTGTTAATCACAAATAACCTAATTGAAGGTGCTTATTACCTAATGTAATTTGCGCAAACTCAAAGCAACTCGCAGGTGCACCAGAACGGCGCAAAACAGCCACACCACCTAGATTGACGCACTAAAAAAGCGCACAACTAAGCACCCTTGTTATTTCGCTCCTTATCATCCGGACGCGCGTAACACAGCCTGTCCCGAGGGCTCAAAACAAATCAATAAAAATATTATTCAGTAACCAACTACATAAAATCTATAGAGTTTTTAGTTTCGCCATCGCCGTTCTTTCGGCTCTTTGAGTTTTTTTTAGTTCTCCCTACTTGTCGTAAAAAAAAATTCGCTGTTATGCTCCACGGCAAGCAGCGTGGTGCCCTGTGTGCCACACCTTCACATGGAATGTGATTCAAGGAATGTATATGGATATTCATCTGCCGGTCATCTACCCGTCTTTATTGCTGCGCCGTCCAGTTGCCATTGCACCTGGACGTTAGTGCCAGCACGGCTATCGATCAGCCAGTCATTCCAGGCCAAGCCTAACTAATCAACGCACTTGGCGCGCTGTTACCGACATGCGCCGCGACTATTAGTCATGCCCGCCCGGAACATCGTCCAGTTACTGAGTCCGTGCTTACTTGCGCCTGTTTGCAGGCTGAGTGGGCGCTGCCGTACATCAATAAGTAGAGGGAGTAATGAGCGTGAATCGGTTCGACTATTCAGGCAATCTTGCCAAGGCCACCTCCTACCGCGGTTATCGCAGCCCTTTCTGGCCGCCGGCGAGCAACTACAACCTGACCCTGCTTGATCTTGCGCCGACGAACCCTCGTCAAGACCCTGCCTGGCAAGAACGACTGGACGCGCTGAAGGCCGCCATCGATGAGCAATGGCGCAGCGCCAAGCTTGATGGCGTGGCAGAACGCACACGTTTCAGCAACCCCGGCGCCGTGGCGCAAGCCCTGCGCGCGCTGGAAAACGACCTCGAGCGAGCTCATGATCGCCAAGCTGTACAGCTCAGGGCCAAGGCCATCGAATACGGCTACAGCGACGAGATACTCAAGACCCTGGCCGGCCTGCAAGAAGAGGTTTCCCTGGTCGCCGGGCAGATCGCTACCTGGTACGGCAAGCAACCGGGAGGACTGCCGACAGCCTTTGGCTGCCGACGCAATCCGGCGCGACAACAGGACGTGGAACTGGCCATGAGCCTGGTGGATCAGATCCCCGCCTATCTCAAGCAGTTGCACACCAACCTGCGCCTGGGGGAGTTGCCGGCCTTCGCCGCCACTGATGTTTTTTTCATGGCCGGTGAAGGCAATCTGCACCCCAAGCATGTCGCCTACTTCCTGCCCGAAGATGAAGGCGTCAAACGTTCGCCGTTCAAGAAAACCTACTACTTCGCCAATACCCACGCGGCCATGGTCGAGCATTTGGCGGCGCCGCTGGCCCGGCAGTTCCTGTCAACCGGCAAACACTATGACCCGACTGGCGAACACCTGCGACGCATTCCTGCGTTGGGCGTGCTCAGCCATGAGCTGGGCCATTTCGTCCATCGCCCAGCCACCCAATACGGCCCGTTGAACACCCTTGACCGGTGGGCATCGGTGGTGCTGCAAGAGGTGGCAGCGGATGTCTATGGCATCCTCATTCTTGCCCAGGTATGGGCGCCTGCCCTGCAGATTCCGCCCGAGCAGGTGCTCGAGTACTACCTGGGCGAATGTCTGCGCTACCTCAACCGCGGACTTGGCCTTTTTCCCGATTGCGACGGCATGTACCTGCAGCTGTCGTACTTCGTCCAGCTCGGTGCCCTGACCCTGCGCCAGGACGACCCGCAACATCCACAACTGGTGGTCGATCACGGCGCCCTGCTGGCCGGTTTGCGTTCGCTGGCCAGAGTGCTGGCGGATGCCCTGCTCGGCGGCGACCCTGATGCCGCCGTTGCCTTTTACCAGTGCTACGGACCCGCACGGCCCCAGCCGTTGCAGACACTGGTTGCTGCGCTGGCCAACGCGCCGGCGCAGTCCATCGAATACGTGCAAGAGCCTGTGCGTGTACCCACGGACTGCGACGCAACTCGCGCGCAAGCCCGACTCTAGACAAGGAGAGACAGAGATGACGAAGCCGATGCAGGACCTCCAACAGGTGACAGATTACTACGGCACCGCCCGCAAGTTTGGCGACAGCAACGCCACCATCTATGAGATATGGGAACAGGGTGGGGCCTTCAACGACTCGATTACGCCTTCTACCTACAGCCCGGAATATCGCTCGCACCTGGGTCTCAAGCTGAAATCGCTCACCCAGGAAGGTGCAACGATTTTCTCCATTGGCTGCGGCAACGGATTTGTCGAGGGCGATCTGGTGGAGGCCAGACGTCAGGTCAGAGCCATCGACTTCAATGACGAAGCCGTGATCCTGAGTCGCAAAAAAGGCGTCGATGCGCACAAGGTTGACTTCTTCAAGCTGGAGCCCGGCTCCCTCGCCGGGGTCAAGTCGGTTTACGCCGATGGCTTGCTGGGCCACCTCTTCCATCCCGAACTGGAACTCAAGCCGACCTTCGACAAGCTCAAGGAACTGAACCTGGACTCCGGCACGGTTCTGGTGTTCTCCAATGACTCGCCACGCGATCCCGAGGCGCTGTTTGCGGCCCACGATAAGGTCGATGGGTTCTGGTTCATTTCCAGGGACTATCTGCGTGATGCGCTGATCGAGGCCGGCTTCGAGATCCAGGAGTCGTACTACTTTCCCTACACGCGTCCGATCAGTGGCCTGCGCAATCGCACCATGTGCGTCGCTCTGGTGCCCTGAACCCGTCCACCCCCTGCGCCGCGAGGAGAAACCTGCTGTGCCAATATCCGAAAGCTTTGCCCGACGTTTGCTCCCCCTGCTTGATGAGTTGACGACACGTTACCCGACGCCCTTTCATCTCTACGATGAGCGCGCCATCGTCCAGACTCATCGACGCGTCGCGCAGGCTTTCGCCGACAGCGCGTTTCGTCAGTACTTCGCGGTCAAGGCGCTGCCCACTCCGGCGATTCTGGCCCTGTTGCTCAAAGAGGGCAGCGGGCTGGA
This sequence comes from Pseudomonas sp. P108, assembly GCF_032613195.1. Lineage (NCBI taxonomy): Bacteria > Pseudomonadati > Pseudomonadota > Gammaproteobacteria > Pseudomonadales > Pseudomonadaceae > Pseudomonas > Pseudomonas sp. P108. The sequence continues at coordinate 4,503,543 of NZ_CP126691.1, forward strand.
TTGCTCCTCGCCGGTCGAGCTGATGCTGGCCGAGCGACTGGGTGCGCGGGGCGACGACATTGTCTTCACCTCCAACAATACGGCGCTCGGCGAGTACCAGATGGCGCTGGACGCCGGAGCCCTGATTACCTTCGATGACCGCAGCATGCTCGACCGAGTGAAGACCTTGCCCGAAATTGTAGGGTTTCGCGTCTCACCTCATGGGGTCATCGCCCGCTCGTCACAGATGGGCAATGCGCAACAATCGAAATTCGGCGTGCCCGATGCCGATCTGGTGCAAAGCTATCGCCAGGCCTACGACCTCGGTGCCCGACGTTTCGGGATCCACGGCATGATGTGCGCCAATGAGCTGTCACTGGCGGCTGCAGTGCAGGCCGGTGTGCAAGTCATCGAAGTGGCTGCGCGTGTAGCGCGCGAAGCCGACATCGAATTCGAGTACATCAATATAGGCGGAGGCCTGGGGATTCCTTACCGCACCGATGACCAGGCACTGGATCTGGACGCCTACGCCGCCGCGCTGAAACAGGCGCTCAAGCAAGCCTTCCCGCGCAACACGCCGAAACTTCTGATGGAGTTGGGCCGTTTCATTACCGGCCCGCATGGGGTGTTGGTGTCGCGGGTGATCAACCGCTGCAGCAAAGGCCGGGAAATCGTCGGTCTCGACGCCTCGATGTCCGCGCTGATGCGTCCCGGACTGTACGGCGCCTACCACCACCTGACATTGCCTTTCGCCGGCCAACGCCCCGAAGGCGTGTTCGATGTGGTGGGCGCGCTATGCGAAAACTTCGACAAGTTCGCCATCGATCGCCCTTTGCCGACGCCGGCCATCGGCGACCTGGCGCTGATTCATGACACGGGCGCCCACGGCCATGCCATGGGTTTTACCTACAACGGCCGGCTGCGCCCGGCAGAACTGATGTTGACTGACAACGGCGATGTCGTGGAAATCCGTCGTGCGGAAACCTTCGACGACCATACCGGCCCGGTTCAATGGCAACCCGTCGACGTCTTCAACCCTCACAAGGATCGTTAAATGAGTAACCGTGCATTGATTGAAGAAGCCTTTGAACGGCGTTCGCAACTGACGTCTGCCGAGCTGCTGGCGCTGGTGCCAGTCATCGAAGACGGCCTCGCCAGACTGGAAAGTGGTGAACTGCGCGCAGCGCGCCTGGAAGAAGGCCAGTGGGTCGCCGATACGTTCGTCAAGAAACTCATCCTGCTGTCGTTCCTCACCCGCGAAAATCATGTGGGCGAAACCGCTCCATGGCGGCCGAAAAGCTACGACAAACTGCCCCTCAAATTCGAGCACTGGGATGATGCCGCGTTCCGCGATGCACGTATCCGCGTAGTGCCAGGCGCGGTGGTCCGGGCGGGCGCATACATTGCTCCAGGTGCGGTGCTGATGCCCTGCTTCATCAACATCGGCGCCTATGTCGGCGAAGGCACCATGATCGATACCTGGTCGACCGTCGGATCCTGCGCTCAGGTCGGCGCACGTTGCCATATCTCCGGTGGCGTGGGTCTGGGCGGCGTGCTCGAACCGATCGGCAACAACCCCGTGGTCATCGAGGACAACGTGTTCATCGGTGCCCGCAGCGAGGTCGCCGAGGGGGTGATCGTGCGCAACGGTGCGGTGATCGGCATGGGCGTCTATCTTGGTGCCTCGACCCCGATCATCGATCGCGAAACCGGCGACGTGCGCTTTGGCGAAGTCCCGGCCAATGCAGTGGTGATCGCCGGCAACCGCGCCGACCCGAAATTGCCGGGCGTATCCCTGGCCTGTGCGGTGATCGTGAAATATGTCGATGAGCGCACTCGATCAAAAACCTCACTCAACGATCTGGTCAGAGAGCTCAGCCGATGACCCCCGCAGGCAATGCCTTCGCCAGACTGCAAAGCCTGCTGGATGACCTGCCGCCCGCGACCGGGCAGCCGGTCATCGCCCTGCACCTGGGCGAAACCCGGCTTGGCGACCCGACGCCACTGCTGGCACCACTGTGCGAACTCGAGCAGTGGACGCGCTATCCGCCTCTGCCTGGCACTCCCCAATTGCGCGAAGCCTACAGTGGCTGGCTACGGCGTCGCTTCGGCGCTGGCACCTGTCTCGATGAAGAGCGTATCGCCATCGAGCCTACGCCCGGCACCAAACAGGCCGTCGCGACCTGCATCGCCCTCGCCGTGACACGCGCACGGGCACGTGGCGTCAAAGCACCGGTGGTGGTCCTGCCCAATCCGTTTTACCCGACCTATGTCGCCGCCACCGATGCCGCCGGTGCGCAAGCGCTGTTTTATGACGTGAACGACGCTGACCTGTTGGCCAGCCTCGCCTGCCAACTGGATCAGGCCGGTGACAGCATCGCGGCGCTGGTGCTGTGCAACCCCGGCAATCCGCTTGGCAACATACTGCCTGCAAGCACATTGATCAGCCTCAGCCACATGGCCTTCCACGCCCAGGCGACGTTATTGGTCGACGAGTGCTACACCGATCTCGTCCCGCACTCACCCCCCCCCGGCTATCTCAGCCTGGTGGAAGCCGATGCAGTTGCGCCGTGCCCGTTCGTGGTTTTACACAGCCTGTCGAAGCGCTCGGCGGCGCCGGGTTTGCGCAGTGGTTTCATTGCCGGCGATCCGTCCAGCGTCGCCGCTTATGCCGGCTTCAATCGCAGTTGCGGGGTCTCGCTGGCCTGGCCGGCGTGCAGCGCCAGCGCAGCGCTTTGGCACGACGAAAAGCATGTGCAGCGTCAGCAACAGGCACTGCAATGCAATTGGGACCTGGCCGATGAGTACCTCGCCGCAGTGCCCGATTACCGGCGCGCCGATGCCGGTTTTTTCTTGTGGCTGGCGGTCGGCGATGGTGAAGGGATCGCGCGCCGACTCTGGAGCGAACAGGGTTTGCGCGTGATGCCCGGTCGCTACCTGTGTCATGAAGACGCCGAGGGCAGCAACCCCGGCAAAGCGTTCGTGCGCATTGCACTGGTTCATCAGGAACCGGTCATGCGCCAGGCCCTGCTGCGCCTCAGGGCCGGGCTTGCAGGTCGTTAACGTTCGACGGGCTGCAGGCGTTGGCGGGCCAGCGCGACCCAATAGGCAACGCCCAGTGGCATGATCTCGTCGTTGAAGTCATAACGCGGGTTGTGCAACGAGCAGCCGCCTTCAGCGGAGCCATTGCCAATCCAGATGTAAGCGCCGGGTTTGCGCTCGAGCATGAAGGCGAAGTCTTCTCCGGTCATGCTCGGTGCGACCCCGGTACCCACGTTTTCGCGGCCCGCCACAGCACTGGCGGCAGCCACGCAATGGTCCGCGTGCTCGGCACTGTTGATCAGCGGCGGCGAGCCAAACTCGAAAAACTTCAGCGACGCTCGAACCCCCATCCCGGCGGCCAACTGCTCGACCATCTCGGCCATTCGGCGCGATGCGATCTCGCCGGCCTCGGGGCGGAAGTAACGCATGGTGCCGCCCAGCCGTGCAGTGTCGGGCACAATGTTGTGGGTATCGCCGGAGTGGAACTGAGTGACACTGAGAACCAGCGCATCGGCAGGGTCGATATTGCGCGAGACGATGCTCTGTAACGCGGTCACCAAATGGGCCGCGGCCAGCAACGGATCGGCGCCCTGGTGAGGCATTGCCGCATGACAACCACAACCGCTGACAACCATTTCGAACGGCCTCGCCCCCGCCATCGCCGCACCGTGATGAACCACGAATCGACCGGTCGCAAGACCGGGCCAGTTGTGCAGACCGTAGACGCACTCAGCGCGAAATTTCTCGAACAGGCCCGCCGTCATCATCGCCTTCGCACCCGTGCCGATTTCCTCGGCCGGCTGAAACACCAGATGAACCTTGCCGGCGAAACTGCGATCTGCCGCCAGTCGGCTGGCAGCGCCCAACAGCATGGCGCTATGGCCGTCGTGGCCACAGGCATGCATCCAGCCGTCGTGGACTGAGCGATGGGCGAAGGTGTTTTCTTCCTGGATGGGCAGCGCATCCATGTCGGCGCGCAGGGCTATCTCGATACCTGCTTGCTCGCCTTCGATGGTGGCGACAACCCCCGTACCGCCGATGCCGATATGCGGTTGCAAATCAAAGCTGCGCAATACTTCTGCGATGAAGGCGCTGGTCTTGCGCTCGGCAAAACCCGCTTCCGGATGTTGATGCAGCCAGCGACGCCAACCGATCATTTGTTCCTGCAGTGCGAAATCCGTTTCCGATGCCATCCTGACGTTCCTGTCCCTGGAGCTGCTCTGAGTCGCCACACTATTCTGTGTCATTGAACTTCGCAACTGGCACGGATGCACGTCATGAACACTGCCGCAGGGTGAGCTCACCACGCTTATGTGGGCGTCGGGCTTACCCGGTCCTGCAGGGTTTGGTGGTGGATGCCGATTCGCCTGCAACCACCACCCCTCGGGTTTAGCCTCGGTCGTCAATCCCCGCTTGCAGTGACTGGCCGTCCAGATGCCCGCTCAGCGTGACGGGGCCGACCTTCAGGTTGCCGTTTTCAAGGGACACCTTCGGTGCGTTTTCTTCCTTCTTCTGTGGCAGGTCCAACCCGGCCTTCACACTGTAATCGAGGTTGCTCAGGTCAGTGCTGACGACCTTCGAGCCCCCCAGATCAACGTTGCCTTGCGTTGCCGAAATGCGTGCACCGGTCAGTTGCGTGGCACCACCGACCGTAAGGTTCACGCCTTGGCTGGCGCTGATTCCGGACGCCTGCGCCACGCTGCCCTTGTGCGCATATTCGCCCTGTGCTGTCAGCGTTGGCTTGTAGTCGGTGCCGGCGAGTTTTTCCTTGTCGCTCGGCGGATTTTTCTTCGCGGTCAGGCCCAGATCGACATCGACCTTGGCGTGGTTGCTCGAGTCCTGACGGCTTTCGACGGTCAGATCACCCGCGACCTTGCCGCTGACATCTTTAGCGTCGATCCGCGCCCCCGCCAGCTGTGCATCACCGGCACTGTTCAACACCACGCTGTCAGCCTTGATCTGGCTGTTCTGCTGGGTGCTGCCTTGCAGGTAATCCACGCCCACCTTGGCCCCGGCGTTGAAACCGTGATCGCTGCTGGCCTTCTCCTCAGCGGCGGTCGGGGTTTTGCTGCTCAGGTTGCCGCCGGCATTCAGTGCGACATTCCAGTTATTGCGGTTGTCGGTGGACTGCGCCGACTCCTGCACATAACCGCCCTTCTGCGCGTCGATGCTGACGTTCGGTGCGCTGACTTGCGTGCCTTGCAGGTGAATCGAATCACCGCTCAGCGCGATGCCGTTCTGGCTGTTGAGCTGGCCACCGCTGAGGGTTTTCGACTCCTCGTTGAGCCGACCGATATTGAAATTGCCGCTCAGATTACCGCCCTGATCGCGGCTCTTCCCGCTGCTGGTTTTACTGCCGCCGCCCTTCAAGCCGCCGCCGAGATTATTACCGGTGGCGGTGTGAGTGTCGGTGGCTGCTTGCAGATCGAGCTTGCCGTCGGCGTGCAAACCGATGCCGCCAGCGCTGTCGATTTTCGTGCCTTGCTGCACCTGATTGCCGCCGCTGCGCAACTGCAGAGGACCGTTGCCTGAGATGTTGGCAACGTGGGCCTGCGTATCAGTGGTCTGCTTGCCGGTGTGATCGAGCTGGGCCCCGGCGCCGAGGTCGACATTGGTGCCATCGGTGCCCGGCAAGGTGCCGACCGTCAGCGAGCCACTGCCACGAAGGCTGCTGTCGTTGCTGTTCTGCCGGTCATTGGCCTGATTCAGCGCCAGATCCCCCCCGGTGTTGATGCTCACACCGCCCTGCCCGCCGTCGAAACGACTGCCGGCGAACTGCGCATCGCCGCCGACCTTGATGTTCACGCCCTGGCTGCCGGCATAAGCGCCGACCACGGCGGTGGAACTGTCCTTGCTCGACGCACTGCTGCCACCCGCGCCGCTGCCAGCGACGTTCACGTCTTCGCCGGTCTTGGTGTAGACGCGCACGTCGACCTTGGCGTCCACCGCGTTAGCGCTGTTGCTGTGAGTGTTGCTGGCGGCATCGGCAAGCAGTTTGTCTGCACTGATGTTCACTTGGCCGGCGCTGGCGTTGTATCGGGTGCCTTGGTCGTGCAGCGTGCCGGTGGTTTTCACATCAACAGTGCCGCCGTCAAACCGGCTGACCACAGCATTGCTGCTTTGCTCGGTTTTGCTGGCGCTGCCGTGACCCACCGCAACGTCGATACCGACGTTCGGCTGACCGAGATTGGCCAGCGAGTCCTTGTCCGGCACCTTGCCGTTGAGCACGTCCTTGACTGCGCCCGCGATCGGCCGGGCGATGTCCTTGTACTCGACGTTGGCGCCGATATCCGCCGACCAGTTGCTGTCGTTGTGCGTGCTGCTTTCGCTGTTGCTGGCCACGCGATTATCGATCTCGTTGGCGGCGACGTTCAGACCGTTGCCAGCCTTGAGTTGCGCGCCTTCGGTGGCGAGTTTGTCGGCATTGATCGTCAGGCTGCCGCTGCTCTGTACGCTGCTGGTTTGCGCGGTGGTTTTGCTGGTCGAATCCTGCGCCGTGCTGTGGGCGAAATCGACGCCACTGCCGGCACGGTCGAGGCCGCCGGTGTAGTAGAAACCACCGCCGGTGCTGGAGGTGTCGGTGGAGGTTTTGTGGCTGCCTGCTTCGGCCAGCAACGAGACGTTTTTGCCGCTCAACGTCGTGTCACCAGCGGTGGATTTCACTTCCGCGCCTTTGAGCGTGACGTCACCGCCCGCCTTCACCTGCACACTGCCGCCGCTGAGGCTGGAGCCTTGCTGGGTGACGTCGTTGCGGGTCACGGTTTGCTGTTTGTCTTCGTAGTGAATCCCGGCGCGATACTGCTCTGGCGTCTGCTCTTTCGCATAAGCATCGAAGCCACGGATTTGCGTGGTGTCAGTGCTGTCGTGAGTGTTCTGCGCGGAGGACACGTTGACGTCGCCCGCTGCATCGGCGGTCAACGCACCATCAGCCTTGACGGTCGAGCCCGCCACAGCAATGTCCTTGGCGCTCTTGAGCTTGAGGTTGCTGTCCGACACCAGTTCGCTGCGCACAGTGCTGCTGTCTTTGCTGTTCTGCCGCGACTCGTCTTTGGTGATGCCGAAGAACTTGCTGTCCTTGTCGTGGTTGTTACTGTGCGAGGTGTCCTGCACGCCGTCGATCACCAGCGAACCCTTGTCGCTGATCACGCTGGCGTCGGTGCCGCCACGTACCTGACTGCCGCTGATGCGCACATCGTCAGCCTTGACGATCAATTTGCCACTGGCGTTGACCTTGCTGCCCTGATGCTGGGTTTTGCCCTTGTCGGCATCGCCGGTCTTGCCGAAGAAACCACCGCCAACCAGATCACCGGAGTAACGGTTGTCGCTGCTGCGATTGGTAAGAGTTGCCGTGGTGATTTCCACCTGTTTGCCGGCCAGTTGCACGTCGCCGGCGCTGGTCAACTCGGCGCCTTCGGAGCGCAAAAGTGCGGCGGTTTGCAGGGCGATGTTACCGGCCTTCAACTGGCTGGTGATGTTGCGCTGTTCCTCGCTGCTGCTGTTCCAGTCGGCTTTCCACAGGTGCTTGCGGTGGTTGCCTTGATCGGTCTGCGTGTGGCTTTCAGTGGCGGCGGTAAGGCGCAGATCGCCGCCGCTGTGCACGTCGAGATTTTTCGCGGCTTCGATCTTGGCGGCTGTCAAATCGGTGTCTTTGCCGGACGACAGTTTGGCGTCGCGGCTGGCGATAATCTGGCTGCCATGCTGACGCGATTCACTGTCGGTCTGGGTGCGATCGTAGGTTTCCCAGGTGATGCCGATGGTGCTGTTGTTCCAGTTTTCACGCTTTTCCTGAAGCTTGCGGCTTTCGACCGTCGACAGGGTCAGGTTGCGTTTCGCGTCAACGGCGACGTCGCGAGCGCTGACATCGGTAGCCGCCAACGTCAGATCCTTGCCGCTGTGCAAAGCGACATCGCCCTGGCTGCTGCGAATACCGGCGCGGGTCACGTCGAGGCTGTTGGCCACGGCCTCACCGCTGACACTCAAGTCACCGGCGGAACGAATCTGCACGCCGTCACGCCCGGCCACTTGCACCGCGCCAACCCGTACGCCGGCACCTTCGGCGGTGCTGACAATATTGATGCGCCCGGCCTGCATCGCGCCGAACAGGCTAGCGTCGATGCGTTGATCGCCGGTGTTGCCCGCCGGATCAACAGTTTTCACCTGGCCGCTGGCGTAATCGACCTGATTGCGCCCGACCGTGAGATTCAATTGATCGCGTGCAGTGATCGCGCCCTGGCTGTCGATACGCGGCGCGATCAGGTTGATCGAGCCCTCGCCGTTACGCAGGCCGCCGCTCTGAATCTGCAACTGACCGCTGGCGTCGCGGCTGTTCAGGCTTTGCAGTTTGCCGTCATTCAATTCCGGGCGACCGACCACCAGATTGGCGTTCGGCGTGTTGATGAAACTGCCGCCATTGACCGAGATGCCGTTAGGGTTGGCCAGCACGTAATCGGCGGGCCGGCCGAAGATTTCCTGCGCGCCATTGATGGCTGACGGGTTGCGGCTGATCACTTCGTTGAGGATCACGCTCGCCGCCTGGCCTTGCAGTTGCGGGTTGGCTGCCAGTTGCCCGGCCAGTTGCGATTGCCCGGCCTGCAAGGCGTTGTTCAGCACCAGGCCCTGACGGTCGACGTTGTAGTCGAGGAACTGGTTGTGCGACAGGCCCGAACCGTTGGGCGCGACGATGTTGACGATGGGCACACCGCCCTGGGTCTGCAATTGCGCGGTGCCGCCGGGTCCCGGTGCGACCACGACACCGCCGGCGATCGCGCTCGGCAGGTGCACGGCGAAGAACAGGCTGGCAATCGCCCAGCGCAATTTGCCCCGAGGGGAAAGATGAAATGCAAAGGTGTGTGCTGGCATAAAAACGTCTCCATGTGAGTACGGCATCACGTCGCGCGTTTAGTCTTGGCCGTGGCTGACGCGCTCAGATCCGACGGCTGTTTGTTCACTGCGTTGCTCAGATTTGCAGGCCCACGCGCATCAGCCAGGTTTCAGGCTCGTGCTGCAGACCATTCGGGGTGTTGAGGGCGCGCTGGTAATCGACGTCCACTTGCAAATTCTTCCAGCCCAGATTCAGGCCGACACTGGCACCACTCAGGCGCTGGCCCTGAGCACCGTGATCAGCCTTGATCCAGCCGTGGTCGAGGCCCACGCGCGGGGTGATCTGCAGCGGCCATTCACTGCGTAGGGGCAAGCGCAAGGTGTTGCGCCAGATCGCGCCGCTGGCGCCGGAGGCACTGCTGACCCGGTAGCCGCGCACCGCCGAATCGTCGGTGCCGAGCAGTTGTTCGATGGCCGGCAGCGGATCCGGGCTGTACTGCACATTGAGCTGGCTCTGCCACTGCCAGGCCTGCGCGCCGAACTGACCGTTGCGCCATTGGCTGAGGCCGGCGCGGTACTTGCGGAACTGCGCCTTGGGCAGATTGTTGATCTGATGCTGCGAGTCGTCGTCGGCGCCAAACCAGCGCAGACCCTGGGCGTAATTGACGTCGAGGTTCCATACCGCGCGGTCGAGCCAGAACAGATTGAGTCCGGCTTCGGCCACGGTCAGGGTCGGGCTTTGAATGCCGAGGCGAACATCTTGCAGATAGCTGTCGACATCCTTGTGCGCCAGTTGCAGGTTGGCGCTGAGCTGACGGCTCTGATCGCGCCACAACACGCGGTCGGCACGCAGGCTGACCTGATCGGTAATGCCGGTGCTGTGAAAGGTCACGCTCGGCAATTTGAACGGCGCGCGATATTCGGCGTGGCTGGCGAACACGCTGTAGGTCCAGTAGCCGTAGGGGATCGCGTAATACAGGCTGGCATTGCGGCTGTAGCGGTCGCCCTGATTGAGCGTGTCGCTGGCGCTGAGGCTCAGCAGGTCGTTGAGTTGCAGCGGGCTGTCGAGGCTCAGGCTGATCGTGTCGCGATCACGTCCGGTGCTGGCGCTGCCGAGGTTGTCGATCCCGGCATTCAGGGCCCAGCGTGACGGCGCAGCGCTGCGCGAGCGCAGGATGATTCGCGAGGCGCCGGGCTGGCTGCCGGGGGCGATATCAGCGGTGAGATCGATCGAACGCAGGCGATTCAACTGATCGAGGCCCTGCTCCAGATCGCGCAGGTTCAGCGGCTCGCCGAGCATTCCCGGGAACGCGCCGCCCAACGAAACCGGCAGACTTTGATCGGCCAGTTCGATGGACTCGATGTAACCTTCGTCAACGCGGATATCCAGCGACTGCCCGGCGGCCGGAGCGCTGAGCAGATACGGGCGGCTGGCGATGTAGCCCTTGTCGACGTAGATCGCGGTGATGGTCGCCAACAGATGATTGATCTGGCCGACGCCCATGCACGGTGCCAGCAGCGGTTTGATCCGGGCGTTGAGCTTGTCGCTGTCGATCAGCGTGACGCCGCCAATGCGCGTACCACTCAATGGCCAGCAACGTTCATCGGGGGTGACGGTTTGCGGGATGGCCGGAGTGATCGGCGTCGGACCGAATGCACCGCGCTCCAATTGCCGTTTTCTTTGCTCAAGTTGCAGTTGTTGCAGATCGCGCTGTTGCTGTTGTTGCTGGCGCAACACTTCCTGACCCGGCGCGGCAGGTTCGGCCGCTTCAATCGAGGAGGCACACACACTCAACACAAAGGCCGACAGCAGCGGGCAAAGCGCGGAACGACGGCGAAAAACAGCGCGAAACGGAAACGGCACGCAACATCCTTGCGATCATCAAATGGCGTAATGCCATGTCATCAATAACCGTGATAGTCGGAGCCCTCCTACACAAATGCAAGACGCTTCCTACAGCGCTTACATTTCTTAAACAATTGCTTTGCCTGGCTTTATTGTCAGCAGCAAGGCCACGGCGCTGCACGCTATCAGGGTTTCCCCGAGGGCCTGAGAGCCTTCGACGAGCGTCAGTCCGCCCTGACGGGGGTCAGGCGAACCTTGATTTCTGCCGTTGATAGATGCCTGGTGCCCCACGCTCCAAAACCCGAGCCCAGCACGAGCCGTCCTCGTTCAATCAAGCAACTGACGATCGGCGCCAGAAATCATTTGCGACTAAATATTACCTACGTCATATTACCGCCGTAATAACGCCCCGTTGACTCAGGTAATCCGCCATGACCAGCATGCCCACCCTCGAACCTGTTGTGGTGAAGACCAAGCCGCCGCTGCTTAAACGCCTGTTGCTTCCCGGTGCTGGTTTGCTCGCGCTGATCTTCGCCGGTGTGTACGCCGTGCATTGGTGGGGCGCCGGGCGTTTTCTCGAAGAGACCGACGATGCTTATATTGGTGGCGATGTCACGGTAATCGGGCCGAAAGTCGCTGGTTACATCGACGAAGTGCTGGTCAGCGACAACCAGCACGTGAAGGCCGGCGACGTGCTGATCCGCCTCGACGCTCGCGACTATCGCGCCAATCTGGCCAAGGCGGAAGGCGCCGTCGCTGCCGAAGAAGCGTTGCTGGCCAACCTCGACGCCACCGAACAACTGCAGCAAGCGGTGATCGGTCAGGCTCGCGCCGGCATCGATGCCGCCGGAGCGGAAACCGCGCGCTCGCGGGATGACAATGCGCGCTACAAGCGCTTGGTCACCACCAATGCCGTGTCGGTAGAAAGCGCGCAACGCGCCGACGCCACCTTCAAAACCGCACAAGCCCTGAGCGCCCGCGCCCAGGCCGAACTGCTCGCCGCGCAACGCCAACTGGCGGTGATCGACACCCAGAAACAACAGGCCCGCGCCGCCCTCCAGCAAGCCCGCGCCGAACGTGATCTGGCGCAGTTGAACCTCGGCTACACCGAACTGCGCGCGCCGGTCGATGGTGTGGTCGGCAATCGCCGCGCACGGGTCGGCGCCTATGCCCAGGCCGGTTCACAACAACTGTCAGTGGTGCCGGCCAGCGGTTTGTGGGTCGATGCCAACTTCAAGGAAGACCAACTGGCGCGGATGAAACCCGGGCAACGTGTGAGCATCCGCGCCGACGTCCTTTCCGGTCAGGAATTCCACGGCCGCCTCGACAGCCTTGCGCCAGCCACCGGGTCGCAGTTCAGCGTGCTGCCTCCGGAAAACGCCACCGGCAACTTCACCAAAATCGTCCAGCGCGTACCAGTACGGATCCTCCTCGACCCGGCCGACGGCGTGCTCGGTCACTTGCGTCCGGGGCTGTCGGTGACGGCGGAAGTCGACACCCGCGCGCAACCGGAAACCACTGCCGTAGCTGTCGCACCATGAGCACCACCCTCGCCGCCCCAGCGCAGCCGTTCAACGCCGCCGATATGGCGACCGCGACCAAAGTGTTCGCCTTCGCGACCATGTGCATCGGCATGTTCATCGCGCTGCTGGATATCCAGATCGTCTCGGCGTCGCTGCGTGATATCGGCGGTGGACTGTCCGCCGGCACCGACGAAACCGCGTGGGTGCAGACCAGTTACCTGATCGCCGAAATCATCGTGATTCCGTTGTCGGGCTGGCTGTCACGGGTGTTCTCGACACGTTGGTTGTTCTGCGCTTCGGCGGTCGGTTTCACCCTCGCCAGCCTGCTCTGCGGCGTGGCCTGGAACATCCAGAGCATGATCGCCTTTCGGGCGCTGCAAGGTTTTCTCGGTGGTTCGATGATCCCGCTGGTGTTCACCACGGCGTTCTTTTTCTTCACCGGCAAACAACGGGTAATCGCCGCCGCGACCATCGGCGCGGTCGCGTCATTGGCACCGACATTGGGGCCGGTAATCGGCGGCTGGATCACCGATATTTCCTCGTGGCACTGGCTGTTCTACATCAACCTGGTGCCAGGAATTTTCGTCGCCGTGGCGGTGCCGATGCTGGTGAAAATCGACCAGCCGGAATTGTCTCTGCTCAAGGGCGCGGACTATCTGAGCATGGTGTTTCTCGCGCTGTTTCTCGGCTGCCTGGAATACACCCTCGAAGAAGGCCCGCGCTGGAACTGGTTCAGCGACCAGACCATTCTGACCACCGCGTGGATCAGTGGCCTCGCCGGATTGGCGTTCATTGGCCGCACCTTGCACGTGGCCAATCCGATCGTCGATCTGCGCGCTTTGAAGGATCGCAATTTCGCCCTCGGCTGCTTCTTCTCGTTCGTCACCGGCATCGGCGTGTTTGCAACGATCTACCTGACGCCGCTGTTCCTCGGCCGCGTGCGCGGCTACAGCGCGCTGGACATTGGTCTGGCGGTTTTCTCCACCGGCGTGTTCCAGATCATGGCGATTCCGCTGTATGCCTTTCTGGCCAATCGCATGGACCTGCGCTGGATCATGATGATCGGTCTGGGTTTGTTCGCGGTGTCGATGTGGGAGTTCAGCCCGATCACCCACGACTGGGGTGCCGGCGAGTTGATGCTGCCGCAAGCGTTGCGCGGGATTGCCCAGCAACTGGCGGTGCCGCCAGCGGTGACGCTGACCTTGGGCGGATTGGCACCGGCACGTCTCAAGCATGCTTCCGGCCTGTTCAACCTGATGCGTAATCTGGGCGGTGCGATTGGTATTGCGGCCTGCGCGACCATTCTCAATGACCGCACCAATCTGCACTTCACGCGGCTGGCCGAGCATCTGAACAGCCGCAATGAAGCGATGAATCAGTGGCTGGCGCAGGTCGGCGGCAACCTGGCGAATCTGGGCCAGAGCGGCGACGTCGGCGTCACTGCCAGCCTGCGCCAGTTGTGGCTGCTGACCTACCGCGAGGCGCAGACGCAGACCTACGGCGACACCTTTTTGATGATCGGGGCGTGCTTCGTCATCGCCACGGCGATGGTGCCCTTGATGCGCAAGGTGCAACCACCGGCGGCGCCGAGTGCGGATGGGCATTGATCACTATTTTCTGGCCATACCCATTTCCCTTGTGGGAGCGAGCCTGCTCGCGAAGGCGTCGTGTCAGTCACCATGGTTGTTATCGGACACTCCGCTTTCGCGAGCAGGCTCGCTCCCACAGGGGTTAAGCGTTGAGGCTTAAGCCTGTGGGGTTTTGCGGAAACCTACGGCCAGACGGTTCCAGCTGTTGATGGTGTTGATCGCCACGGTCAGGTCGACCATTTCTTTCGGCGTGAACTGCGCCGCAACCACGTCGTAATCTTCGTCCGGGGCGTGGGTCAGGCTCAGTTGGGTCAGCGATTCAGTCCACAGCAGCGCGGCGCGTTCGCGGTCGTTGAAGAACGGCGCTTCACGCCAAGCGGTGACCGCGAACAAGCGACGCGGGGTTTCACCGCCCTTGATCGCATCGGTGGTGTGCATGTCGATGCAGAAGGCGCAGCCATTGATTTGCGAGGCGCGCAGCTTGACCAGTTCGATCAGGTTTTTTTCCAGCGGCAGCTTGGACACCGCGGTTTCCAGCGCGATCATCGCTTTCAGTGCGTCTGGGGAGGCGGTGTAGAAATCGGTACGAGGTTGCATGGTGGCTCCGGGCAGCAAGTGAAGGTGTGGCTACGTTAGTCCTCGCACCCGGTTCGGCAAATAGCCAATATTCCAGAAGATCAGGAGGCCACTCGGTTTCCCGGCTGACCGCTCGTCAGCCACTGGGCACCAAGGGTTCTGTGCGTCAGACCAATATCAGGTACAGACCCTTTGTGGAGACGGATCATGATCACGCGCAAACTCACCTCGTTACTGCTCGCCGGCCTGTTGGCCACGGCATCGGCCGCCAGCTTCGCTGCCAATGATGGCGCTGACGCCACCGGCACCAAATCCGGTGGCCCGACCAGCACCACCACGCCGCCAGACAACACCCCGGGCGCGCCTTCGGGTGGTAGCGGTTCTTCGGGTATGGGATCCGGGACCGGCACCAATGGTGGGGCAAGTGGTTCCGGCTCGGGGGCCGGCGGCGGCACCGGTTCGGCGGGTGGCGGGACTGGCGGTGCGGGCGGTGGCACCGGCGGCTGAACGAACAAGAGCCATCCCAAATAAGCACGCTATCCAATGTAGGAGTGAGCCTGCTCGCGATGGCGGTTTGTCAGTTATGCAACTGTGTGCTGACACACCGACATCGCGAGCAGGCTCACTCCTACAGGGTACAACGTGTAGTTCAGCGATCCGAGCGCATCAACTCGGCCAGGCCACTATCCAGCGACAACACCGCCGCGCGATTGCGCCCGGCATTTTTCGCCTGATACAGCGCCGCATCGGCACGCTGGATAAACACTTCCAGGCTGTCATTGCCGCTCGGAATAAACGAATAGCAACCCAGACTCACCGTCAGATACCCGGTCGGCGAGCCGCTGTGGATGATGTGTTTGTCGATCACGCTGCGGCGAATCTGCCCGGCGATCGCCAGCGCTCCATTGATATCGGTGTCCGGTAACAGCACCGCAAACTCCTCGCCTCCATAACGCACCGCCAGATCAGCCTTGCGCTGGCAGCACGTCTGCAGCACCTGTGCGACCTGAGTCAGAGAATGATCCCCGGCGACATGACCATAAGCATCGTTGTAACGCTTGAAGAAATCGATATCGAGCATGATCAGGCTGACCGGGCTGACCTGCCGCGCGCCGCGAGCGAATTCGATCTCCAGCGAACGCTCGAACAAGCGGCGATTGGCCAATCCGGTCAGGCTGTCGTGGGTCGCGATCTGCTCCAGCGTGCGTTGGGCCTTGCGCAAGTTTTTCTCGATGCGTTCGCCGTCGCGCACTTGATGAATGAACACCCAGCCAAACAGGCCGATGCCGAGAATCACCAAGGCGACGATCACACTCGACTGGAATGCGCGGGCGTACCAACCCTCGAGAATCGTATCGCGCGAGGTCGCCGCCGACACCACCAACGGATACGCCGAAAGGCGTCGATAACCGTACAGACGCACCACGCCATCGACCACCGAATCGATCATCGCCGTGCCGGCAGCGGCCTCGGGCAGCAACGTGCGATAAATCCGCCCTTGCGCCAGCGACGTGCCGATCAGCTTTTCATCAAACGGTCGGCGGGCGAGCAAGGTGCCGTCGCTCAGGCCAAGGAACATGATGCCTTGGTCATCGAGGCTGAAGCTTTCGAAAAAGCGGTCGAAGTACGACATCTTGATCCCGGCCAGCAGCACGCCCTGGAAATTGCCCGCATGATCATTGATGCGTTTCGAAATCGGGATGATCCACTCACCGTTCTCGCGACTGCGAATCGCCGGTCCGATGTGCGCCAGCGTCGAGACGTTCTGCTGGTGAAACTTGAAGTACTCGCGGTCCGCCACGCCATTGCCACGGGGCAGATCGGCAAACGAAGTAATCACCCACTGACCCTGCGTGTCGAAGAGAAAAATACCGTGCAACTGATCGAGTTGCTGCACGCGCCGGGCAAAGGTTCTCTGCAAGCGTGGCTTCTGCGCCGCGCCGTAACCGTCGTCCTGAATCCAGTCGACCAGGCTGGTCATCACCAGATCGGCGGCGAGGAACGTGTCCTCGGCCTGCTGCGCCATGGCCCGGGTCAGATTGCTTGAGGCTATTTTCGCCACTGCCAGATCCTGCCTTCGCGACTGCTCCAGTTGCAGATACAGCAAACCGGACAGGCACAACCCCACCGCAACGATAAACAGCACCGCCGCTTTGCGCAGCGGCAGGCGTTTAAGAGTGCCTCCGGGGGCCTGATGCGGGTCGTGAATGGGGATAGGCAAAAGCAAGTCCTGGGCAGGTACGACAAGGGCGCCAGCGGGTAAACCCTTATGTTTGTGAGCGTAGCCCACCGGGATGTACGGGGCAAACGCCCTGGTCCCGCCCAGTTATATCGGCGCGCAGCGAGATAGGATGATCGCTGTTCGTCGATTTATTTTCGATTGCCTCTTTAGGGTTAGTCAGTTGTGAAGGGCCAGGCGCCGTATCGCACTGTGCAGATGCGCCCGCGCACTTTGCGCATCGCCCTCGCGCATCTGCTCACAGGCCCGTTGCGCAATGGCATGAGGCACAGGCTTCAGTTCCCGTTGCGTGGCCATCGCCAGCAGTTGCACCTGGGCGGCGCGCTCCAGGTAATAGAGGTCATCCCAGGCTTCGGCGATGGTCGGGGCGGCGACGATCACGCCGTGGTTTTTCAGGAACAGAATGTCGGCGTCGCCCATGACTTTGGCAATCCGGTCACCTTCGGATTCGTCCAGCGCCAGGCCGTTGTAATCCTCGTCCACCGCCGTGCGCCCATAGAACTTCAGCGCGGTCTGCCCCAACCACAACAGCGGCGGACCTTGCAGCAGACACAACGCCGTGGCGTGGGGCATGTGCGTGTGAAACGCGACTTTCACCCGGGGCAGTTGCTTATGCAGACGCGCGTGAATGTAGAACGCCGTGGCTTCCGGCTGGCCTTCGCCCGCCACCACGTTGCCCTCGAAGTCACAGACCAGCAGGTTCTGCGCGGTGATTTCGGCAAAGGCATAACCGTAGGGATTGACCAGAAACAGATCATCATGCCCCGGCACCATCGCCGAAAAGTGATTGCAGATGCCCTCCTCCAACCCATGTAGCGCGGCCAGTTGAAAGCACGCCGCCAGTTCGCTGCGCGCGGTGATGATTGCCTCTGTGTCGAGGTTCAACGCGGCCGGACGTAAGGCCCGAGCACTGGCAGTCAGGGTGTGAGCCATGACGATTCTCCGTGATTACCAACCGAGGGATTTGAACAGCGGCAGCACTTGATCGAGGCTGTTGAGGATCGCGTCGGGGCGATAGTCCGGCAGCAACTGGCGACCGGTGCCGCGATCGATCCATACACAACGAAAACCCATGTTCCGCGCCGCCGTGTGGTCAAGCATGGGACTGGCACAGATGTGCACGACTTCATCGCGGCTGACGCCCAATTGTTCATGAGCGTAGTCGAACAGCCGTGGCGCCGGTTTGTAGGCTCCGGCCTGCTGTGCGGTGATCACCCGATCGATATAGCCGCCGAGTTGCGCGACGTTGCCGGCAATGATCTCGTCGTCGGTGTTGGAGACGATGCACAGTTTGAAACCCATGGTTTTCAATTCACGCAGGGTCTTGATCACCTCGGCAAACGGCGGCATTTTCGGGATCGCGGCGGCCAGACGCTGGCTGTCTTCGGGCAGGCTGGGCAGGCCCAACTCTTCCAGGGCCAATTGCAGGCCGAGGGTGCTGAGTTCGCGGAATGATCGGTGCGGCGGCGTTTGTTCGAGGCGATGTTCATGGCGATCATAGACTTCGATCAGCTGCCCGACGTCGACCTGATGCTCGCCCTTCTCGCTGAGAATTTCGCCGACAACGGCTTTGAGGCCTTCGTCCCATTGAATCAACGTGCCGTAACAATCGAAGGTCAGCCACTGCGGGCGCGGGGTGTGGATGAGTGTCATTGGTCGAATCCTCCGTAGTGAGGACTTCAGCTTATGAGTGCCCGGTGATAGTGTGAAATTAAATAAATAGCCAATCGTCAGTTGAAAAACCACTATCGAGAGCACCGCCATGCTGGACCTGGAATTGCTGAAAACCTTTGTCTGCGTGGTCGACGAAGGCAGCTTCACCCGCGCCGCCGAGCGCGTACACCGGACCCAGTCGACGGTCAGCCAGCAGGTGCGCAAACTCGAAGAGTTGGTCGGCCACGCCCTGCTGCTGCGCGACCGTACCGGACTGAATGTCGCCGTCACCGAGCACGGCGAACTGCTGATCCACTACGCCCGCCGTTTGCTCGCGCTGTCTGCCGAAGCCACTGAAGCCTTGACCAGCGACCTCGATCTGGAAATCCTGCGTATCGGCATGCCGGAAGACTTCGACGCGCGGCGCATGGCGCTGATCCTTGCAGGCTTCACCCGCAGCCATCCGCAAGCGCGGCTGGAAACCCTCAGCGGCATGAGCCTCGATCTGCGCCAGCGTCTGGATGCCGGCGACATCGACATCGCCCTGATCAAACGCGAACCCGATAGCGGCCCGGCGTGGGCGACCTGGCCGGAGCGGCTGGTGTGGGTCAAAGGTGCGGAGTTTGATTCGTCCACTGGCGTGTTGCCGTTGGCGTTGTTTCCGCAAGGCTGCCTGTATCGGCAGCGCGCCATTCGTTTACTCGATGTTGCCCAGCGCCCCTGGCGGGTGGCGTTTGGCAGCCACAGCCTGACCGGGATTCAAGCAGCGGTGGCCTCAGGGTTGGGAGTGTCGGTGCTGCCGGTGTCGGCGGTGTTGCCTGAGCATCAGGTGTGTACGGATTTGCCGGAACTGGCGCCGACGGAATTGGCGTTGGTCAGTCGTGATGGGGTTTTGAGCGGGTTGCAGCGTGGGTTGGTGGAGTTTTTGCGTGGGGAGTTGGGGGTGGATGCCGCTGGATTTTCCTGATAGCTCAGGCTTGTCGAAAACCCTGTGGCGAGAGAGCTTGCTCCCTCGCCACAGAGTCAGTGTGGTCCTTTCGACCTCGAGTCAGATCAACGCGACGGCGGCACCCGGATATCCCCCGCGCGGCACTGGGTTTTCACACCCTTGCCACAGGCGCCGAACTGCAGATCCTTGCCCATGCACACGCGTACTTCCGACAACTCCGGGCCACTGCAAATGACAGCGATGCCATCCGCCGGAATGCCCGGGTTGGCCTTGCGGAACAGGTCGGCGATTTCCTGGGCTTCGAAGTAATAGGAACTGCTGAACGGTTGCAGTTCATCGGGGATTTTCACCGCCGCCACGGCTTTGTCCGCTTCATCCAGATAGCCCATTGCGCCGAGGCCGCTGCAGGTGCCGTGCTTGGACCATTCGTGGTCGAGCAGTTTTTTGGTCGGGAACAGCGTCAGGCCCTGGCTGGTTTGCGCCGCGTTCAACGTGGTCAGCGGCGGGCAGGATTCCGGCCAGCCGCCCTTGGCGTATTGCGGCCACAAACCGTGAAGCACGAAGCCGTAGCCCTTGCCCGTGCACTGCGAGTCATCTTTGTGGGTCAGACAAAAGGTCGGCGACCAGGACAACGCCAGCAGGTAGTAATCGAATACCCCCGCCACCGATTCCGCCTGGGCTTTGCTCGACTGTGATTGCCGCGCCGAACTCAACCCGATGCTACCGGCCGTCAGCGCAATCACTGCCAAAATTGTAAACAGCTTTTTCATCTACCCGCTCCTTGGGACGCCTGCGTCCGTGGTTTTCGATCCTGACCAGACTTGGCCAGCGCTGATTTCGCCATGCTTGTGTTGCAAGCGCATGACGCAAGGCAACGCCGCACACCGTTGTAAGGTCTACGATTAACAGGCAGACATCAAACCAAGGGATCCGAAATGAGTAAAGCAGACGAACTCGCCGCCAAACTCAAGCAAACCCGGCACACCCATGCCGATGCCGCGCTGGAGATCGATTGCTGGCCAGCTCAGGTGTACGATTTGTACCACCGCATTGAGGCCTGGTTACAGCCAGTCACCGAAGTCGGCCTGAAGATTCGCCGCAATCCGACCCACGTTTGCGAAACCTCACCCGATGGTGAGCCTCACGATTACGCCATCGACCAACTGGTGATCGAAGCCAATGATCGAAGCCTGACATTTGATCCCATCGCACGGTTTACCGAGGATGGCGCCGGCCGGGTGCAGATCACCCTGGAAGACAGGAACACCTATCTGCTGCGCACCGTCGATGAACACCATGAGAGCCACTGGTGGTTGCAAACCGTCGAAACCGGTCAGGAGCTGGATGCGATTGCGCTGACCGAGAACAACTTGTTGCAGGTAGTGCAGGAAGGGCTTGGCCTCTAGGGTCAACAACCCCGGCAGAATTTCTTTTAACCCTCTCAGAGTTGTACTGATGACACGATTGATTCAAAACCAGCAACAACTCGCTCAATGGGCGCGCGAAGTCAAAGGTTCACTGGATATTGCCGTAGCCTTTTGGGGCGAAGGCGCCATTTCGGAACTGGGTCTTGATCAACGCCAGGGGGACGTCCGTATTCTGCTTGATCTGTCCGCGGGGGCAACCAACCCCGCAGTGGTAAGACATCTGCTCCAACTGCATCCAGAGAAAGTTCGCAGCCTCCCCCGACTCCATGCCAAGGCTTATATTGGCGAAAACGAATTGATCGCAGGGAGCGCCAATGCGTCAGCCAATGGCTTGGGCATTGAGGGTCAGGCAGCCAAGCACTGGATTGAACTCGGCATCCTCACAGACGATACAGTGGCGTTACAGGACGCCAAGCGCTGGTTCAGTGAACGCTGGTCTGAGGCGCGGACCATCGATGTCGGCAATGACTACTTCAAACGTGTCGAAGCGGCTTGGGCAGCTCGGCAAAAATTCCGGCAGGTGCAAGACACCCAGTCTGACTCGCTGATCGCGGCGGCAATTAAAAACCCTGAAGCTTTCGGCTCAGAACGCTGGTTTGTCACTGTCGACATTCACGATATGTCCACCAAAGGCAAAAAGGCTCTGGCGCAAAAGTCGAAGGAACTGGGGCAACCAGCATTTGGCTGGGAGAGCTGGAGCGATATCCCGCAGAATGCACACTTCATCAGCTTCCATCACGATGGGGAGCAGTTCTGTTTTGCTGAAGAGGACGGTGCCAATGAACCCGTCTTTTACTCGGCTGCCGGGCAACCCGAGTTCATGCAGTATGTGAGCGCCAGTCATATTCCAGGTTTCAAAAACAACCTGGGAGCGCTGCACGAATGGCTACCGCTGTTACACAAAGCCAAAGCGAGCACTTCCAACTGGAAGTCCGAGGGTGGAATGTGCATGGATCTCGGGACGTTTGCCGCGTTAAACCTGTCAAAACTGTAATCCCCGCCTCAGCCAACTGAAAGCCGGCGCTGGTTAGCCTCCCCGTCATGAGTCAAACGGGGATTTCCAGCGCATGCCTTCCAACCCATCACGACGCACCTTCGTCAAAGGCCTCGCCGCCGGCAGCCTGCTCGGTGGCCTCGGCCTGTGGCGCACGCCGGTCTGGGCGCTGAATGCGCCCGGTCAATCGCATGAACTGAGCGGCAGCGACTTCGAGTTGTTCATCGGCGAAACCCCGGTCAACTTCACCGGCAGCCCACGCACGGCGATGACCATCAACGGCAGCCTGCCCGGCCCGTTGCTGCGCTGGCGTGAAGGCGACACCGTGACGCTGCGGGTGCGCAACCGGCTCAGCGCCAGCACCTCGATTCACTGGCACGGCATTCTGCTGCCGGCGAACATGGACGGCGTACCCGGCCTGAGTTTTCACGGCATCGAACCGTGTGGCGTGTACGTCTATCAATTCAAGGTGCGGCAGAACGGCACCTACTGGTATCACAGCCATTCCGGGTTGCAGGAACAGGCCGGCGTCTACGGCCCGCTGGTGATCGACGCCAGGGAACCGGAGCCGTTCCAGTACGACCGCGAGTTCGTGGTGATGCTCAGCGACTGGAGCGACGAAGCCCCGGCCAGCCTGATGAAGACCCTGAAAAAGCAGTCCGACTACTACAACTTCGACAAACGCACCGTCGGCGATTTCATCGATGACGTCAGCGAAAAAGGCTGGGCCGCCACCGTTGCCGATCGCAAGATGTGGGCAGAAATGAACATGAATCCAACCGACATCGCCGACGTCAGTGGCGCCACCTACACCTTTCTCATGAATGGCCGCGCGCCGGACGACAACTGGACCGGCCTGTTTCGTCCCGGTGAAAAACTGCGTCTGCGCCTGATCAACGGCTCGGCGATGACCTACTTCGATGTGCGTATTCCGGGGTTGAAAATTACCGTAGTCGCGGCGGATGGCTTGCACGTCAAACCGGTCAGCGTCGATGAACTGCGCATCGCCGTGGCCGAGACTTACGACGTCATCGTCGAGCCGGACGCCGAGGCGTACACCCTGTTTGCCCAGGCCATGGATCGTACCGGTTATGCCCGTGGCACCCTCGCCACTCGCGCCGGGTTATCTGCGCCCGTACCGGGTCTGGACCCGCGCCCCTTGGTGACGATGGACGACACGGGCATGGGCGGCATGGATCACGGTTCAATGGGCATGAGCGATATGGCGGGCATGGATCACTCGGCGATGGGCCCGATGCAATCCCATCCCGACAGCGAAAAAGACAACCCGCTGGTAGACATGCAAGCCATGACCACCGCACCCAAACTCAACGACCCCGGCCTCGGTCTGCGCAACAACGGCCGTCGCGTGCTCACCTACGCCGACCTGCGCAGCACTTTCGAAGACCCGGATGGCCGCGACCCGAGCCGCACCGTCGAACTGCATCTGACCGGGCACATGGAGAAGTTCGCCTGGTCGTTCAACGGCATCAAATTCTCCGACGCCGAGCCTTTGCGCCTGAAGTACGGCGAGCGCATTCGCCTGGTGCTGGTCAACGACACGATGATGACCCACCCCATTCATCTGCACGGCATGTGGAGCGATCTGGAAGACGAAAACGGCGATTTCCAGGTGCGCAAACACACCATCGACATGCCGCCCGGCACGCGCCGCAGTTATCGCGTGACCGCCGACGCACTCGGCCGCTGGGCCTATCACTGTCACCTGCTGTACCACATGGAAACGGGCATGTTCCGTGAAGTGCGGGTGGAAGAATGAAGGGGCCGCTGATGACTCGACTCACCGTATTTTCCTTGCTGCTGGTCGGCAGTTCGGCGATGGCCGCCGGCGACATGCCGGGCATGGATCACAGCCAGATGTCCGGCATGGATCATTCCGCGATGCAAAGTATGGACGACGGCATGATGCAGCCCGCCGCCCCGACCGAAAGTCGCACGCCGATCCCGCCACTGACCGACGCCGACCGCGCCGCCGTGTTCACCAGCCCCGGCGGCCATCAAGTCCACGACAGCGCGATCAACACGTACTTCCTCGCCGACAAACTCGAATGGCAGGACACCGACGACGGCAGCGCGCTGGCTTGGGATCTGTCGGGCTGGATCGGTGGCGACATCGATCGCCTGTGGCTGCGCTCCGAAGGTGAACGCAGCAACGGCAAGACTGAAGACGCCGAGCTACAGGCGCTGTGGGGCCATGCGATTTCGCCGTGGTGGGACGTGGTCAGCGGCGTGCGTCAGGACTTCAAACCCGGCGCGCCGCAGACTTGGGCCGCGTTCGGCCTGCAGGGCATGGCGCTGTACAACTTCGAAGCCGAGGCCACTGCGTTTGTCGGTGAAGGTGGCCAGAGCGCGCTGCGGTTCGAGGGTGATTACGACATTCTGCTGACCAACCGCCTGATCCTACAGTCCACCGCTGAACTCAACGTCTACGGCAAAAACGATGCGCAACGGGGTATCGGTTCCGGGCTTTCCAACAGCGAAGTCGGCTTGCGCTTGCGCTATGAAATCCGCCGCGAATTTGCGCCGTACATCGGCGTGACGTGGAACCGCACCTACGACAACACCGCCGATTACGCCCGCGAAGAAGGTGAGGATCGCAGCGAAGCGAGGCTCGTGCTCGGCGTGCGGATGTGGTTCTGAATTCCCTTAGAGAACAATAAAGAGGTCTTGCATGCGCAGCGGGATGACACCCGGGAAAGCCTTTCACTACACTGGGCTACCCTTCCTTCTCGGAAACCCGATCTCAATGACAATTCTAAAAAGCACAATGATCTTCTGCGGTGCACTCACATTGGCCACTGCCGTTCAGGCTCAGGAATCCCCTTCGCACCTCGACAGCATCCAGCAACAAGGCCAGTTGCGCGTGTGCACCACCGGCGACTACAAGCCCTACACCTTCAAACGCCCCGACGGCGATTTCGAAGGCATCGACATCGCCATGGCCCGCTCGCTGGCCGACAGCCTCGGCGTCAAAGTGCAATGGGTGCAAACCACCTGGAAAACCCTGATGCCGGACATGCAGGCCGGCAAATGCGACATCGGCATGGGCGGCATTTCGGTGACCCTCGAAAGGCAGAAAAAAGCCTACTTCAGCAACACCCTCGACACCGACGGCAAGATTCCGCTGGTGCGCTGCGCCGATGTCAGCAAATACCAGACGGTCGAACAGATCAACCAGCCCAACGTACGCCTGGTCGAACCTGCCGGCGGCACCAATGAAGCCTTCGTCCACGCCTTCCTGCCCAAGGCGCAACTGGCCCTGCACGACAACGTGACGATCTTCCAGCAACTGCTCGACAATAAAGCCGACGTGATGATCACCGACGCCTCGGAAGCGCTGTATCAGCAGAAACTCAAACCGGGCTTGTGCGCGGTGAATCCGCATCAGTACATGCAATATGGCGAGAAGGCCTATCTGCTGCCGCGCGATGACATCAGTTGGAAACTGTATGTTGATCAGTGGCTGCATCTGAGCAAAGTCACCGGCAAGTATCAGCAAACCCTGAGCGAATGGATCGCCGTACCTGCCGCGCAGTAATCCTTAATCGTCATGCAGCATGCCGGAGCTGTACTGATTGAGACTGCTGCCGATACTGTTGCCACCGAACCTCAACGTATTGGCGTTGCGCCCCTCCGGCGACTGACAGTCGCTGGAGAAACAACGGGTGGTGGTCAAGCCACCCGCGCCGGAACAAGCGCTCAACACCGATACTGCAGCAGCAATCAACAGCACTTTGACGACATTCAGGCGCATGGCACGATTCCCCTCGGGATGAACAGCGACGATCTTGTCTCAGCAGACTAGGCCTGCTTCGCACGCGGCAAGATGAAACTTTGCTGATCGACAGCAGCGGTTCAGCATTGCCCGCCCGTTCAATCCTTTCCCGGTTTAGGAATCGCAATACGGCTCCCGGTCTTGATCTCGCGCAACGCCAGGCTGGACTGAATAGAAGCAATCCCCACCTGACGCCTCAGCACCTGCTCGATGAAGTCGCTGTAGCTATCAAGATCCTCGGCCAGCACCTGCAACACATAATCGGCATCGCCGGTGATCTTGTGGCAGGCCACCACCTGCGGCAATTGCGCAATCACCGCCTCGAAGGCGTCCGGCGCGTGGTCGGCGTGGGTGGAAAAACGAATGTGCACGAACGCCATGATATCCAGCCCGAGCATCCGACGATCAAGATTGGCCTGATAGCCCTTGATCACCCCGGCCTCCTCCATGCGCTTGCGCCGCCGCCAGCACGGCGTAAGGCTCAGCGACAGCCGCTCGCTGAGTTCAGCGTTGGAAATACTGGCGTCTTCCTGCAACAACTCGAGAATCGCCAGGTCGGTCTCGTCGAGGCTGATGCGTTTGGATATTTTTTTCTGCATGCCGCCATTCCTGAGTAAAAACGCCCGAATAATCCACTGAATCACGAACACAAAGCAAAGAAAGCGCAGCCCAGCCGGAACAGAATATTTGCACTGGCTAACAATAACGGATGCGCAGAATGTTTACAGTTTTCAGTGATTCCCACCGTTTGCACCACGGCACCGAATTGAAAGACGGCGTGCTCAAACCCTCATTCGAGCAACCAAGTCGGGCCGATACCGTGCACAACCGGGTCAAACAGGTCGGCCTCGGGCAGATCGTCGAACCGCGCGCGTTTGACCGCTCGTGCTACGTCAACGCACACAGCGAGCGCTACGTCAGTTTTCTCGAAACTGCCTGGGGCGAATGGTGCGCAACCGGTCGCACTCACGACGCCTTGCCGCTGGTCTGGCCGGTGCGCGATCTGGCCAACGAAGAGGTGCCGACGTTCATCGACGGCAAGCTCGGCTTCTATGCCATGGATGCCGGCTCACCGATCACCGCGACGACCTGGCAAGCGGTGAAGACCAGCGCCGACATCGCCCTCACCGGCCTGGCCCTGCTCGATGAAGGCCACGACAGCGCCTTCGCCCTGTGCCGCCCGCCCGGCCATCACGCCGCGCGGGAATACATGGGCGGTTATTGCTACCTCAACAACGCCGCCATTGCCGCGCAACAAGCCATCACCCAAGGCGCCAAACGCGTCGCGGTGCTGGATGTCGACTTCCATCACGGCAACGGCACGCAGAACATTTTTTACCAGCGCAGCGACGTCATGTTCGTCTCGCTGCACGGTGAACCCGCGGTGTCCTATCCGTACTTCTCGGGTTACAGCCACGAAGTCGGCGCGGGTGTCGGCGAGGGTTACAACCTCAACTATCCACTGCCGAAAAACACCACCTGGGAGAGCTATCGCAACGCCCTGCTCCACGCCTGCAAAAAACTCCAGCAATTCGCGCCTGAAGTGCTGGTGATTTCCCTCGGTGTCGACACGTTCAAGGACGACCCCATCAGCCACTTCCTGCTGGAAAGCGAGGACTTCATTGGCATCGGTGAACTGATCGCCAGCGTCGGCTGCCCGACCCTGTTCGTCATGGAGGGCGGCTACATGGTCGATGAGATCGGCATCAATGCGGTCAACGTGCTGCACGGTTTCGAGAGCAAACGCAGCTGAGCCAGCCCGCGCTCTACAACCTTTCAATGACTGGATCGGAGAACAAGAACATGACGCTTTTTATTGATGTCGATGATGCTGCACGCCTGTTCACCCAGGTCGGTATCCGCCGCGCCATTCGCGAAATGGCCGGCTACATCGAAGCGGACTACGCACGCTGGGCGCAATTTGATAAATCGCCGCGCACGGCCAATCACTCGGCAGACGGCGTGATCGAGTTGATGCCCACCGACGATGGCCAGCAGTACTCATTCAAATACGTGAATGGCCACCCGAACAACGGCCAGCAGAATTTGCTGACGGTCATGGCCTTCGGTCTGCTGGCCGATGTGCAGAGTGGCTATCCGACGCTGCTCAGCGAACTGACCTTGACCACCGCCGTGCGCACCGCAGCCACCTCCGCGCTGGTGGCGCAATCGCTGGCTCGCCCGGATTCGACCTCGATGGCCCTGATCGGCAACGGTGCGCAAAGTGAATTTC
This sequence comes from Pseudomonas sp. P108, assembly GCF_032613195.1. Lineage (NCBI taxonomy): Bacteria > Pseudomonadati > Pseudomonadota > Gammaproteobacteria > Pseudomonadales > Pseudomonadaceae > Pseudomonas > Pseudomonas sp. P108. The sequence continues at coordinate 4,531,209 of NZ_CP126691.1, forward strand.
AGGCGCTGGCCTTTCATGAAATGTTGGGCATCAACGAAATCCGCATTTTCGATATTGATCGCGACGCTTCGCTCAAGTTGAAACACAACCTCGCCGCGTTCCCGGACATCGAAGTGATTCTGGCCAGCTCGGTGAAGGACGCGGTCAAGGGCGCGGACATCGTCACCACGGTCACCGCCGACAAAGCCTACGCAACCATTCTGACGCCGGAGATGATCGAGCCCGGCATGCACATCAACGCGGTCGGGGGTGACTGCCCGGGTAAAACCGAACTGCACGCCGACATCCTGCGCAACGCCCGGGTCATCGTCGAGTTCGAGCCGCAAACGCGCATTGAAGGCGACATTCAGCAACTGGCAGCCGACTCCCCGGTGATCGAGTTTTTCCGCATTGTGCAGGGCGAAGTCACCGGACGCGAAAACGATGCGCAGGTGACGGTGTTCGATTCGGTGGGCTTTGCTCTGGAAGATTTTTCCTCACTGCGCTATCTGAAAGACCTGGCCCATGCGCAGCAAATCGGCCAACGCATCCACCTGGTGCCGACGCCGGCCAACATCAAAAACCTCTTCCAATTGCTGGATCCGCAACCGGCCAAAGCCTCGCGTCTGCGCACCGTCAGTTGATCGCAATCGCCGCCCCCACCACAGGGGGCGATTCACCTTGTGCTTAGCCGCTGCACCTCTAACAAGAACGCTCGACACCTACTTTCTGCCAAAACTCAAAAACATAAAATCAAGAGGTTTTGCAATGAAATCGACCCCTTCCGGGCTGCCTGAACAGCCCGCGCTGCAGCGCACGCTCAGCAATCGTCACATCCAGTTAATGGCCATGGGCGGTGCCATCGGTACCGGCCTGTTCATGGGCTCCGGGAAGATCATCGCCCTCTCCGGAACGTCGATCATCCTCATCTACATGATCATCGGCCTGTTCGTGTTTTTCGTCATGCGCGCCATGGGCGAAATGCTCCTGTCCAACCTCAACTTCAAAACCTTCGCCGACTTCGCCGGCGCCTACCTCGGCCCGCGCGCGGCATTCTTCCTCGGCTGGTCGTACTGGCTGAGCTGGAGCGTCGCGGTGATCGGCGACGCCGTCGTCGTTGGCGGATTCTTCCAGTACTGGTTCCCCGACGTACCGGCGTGGATACCCGCCGTCGGCATGCTCGCGACGCTGTTCGCCCTCAACGTGCTGACCGTCAGGCTTTTCGGTGAGGTGGAATTCTGGTTCGCGATCATCAAGATCATTGCCGTCGTGACCCTGATCGGCGTCAGCACCGTGCTGATCGCCAGCTCGTTCGTCTCGCCCAGCGGCGTCACCGCGTCCCTGAGTCACCTGGTGGACAAACAGGCGGCGTTCCCTAACGGCTTGTTCGGCTTCTTCGCCGGATTTCAAATGGCGATCTTCTCCTTCGCCGGCACCGAACTGATCGGCACCGCCGCCGCTGAAACCCGCTCGCCAGAGAAGACCCTGCCCAAAGCGATCAACTCGATTCCGCTGCGGATCATCCTGTTCTACGTACTCGCGCTGACCTGCATTATTGCCGTGACCTCGTGGCAACAGGTCTCCCCGGTCAAGAGCCCGTTTGTCGAACTGTTCCTCGTCGCCGGATTTCCCGCAGCAGCCGGCATCGTCAACTTCGTGGTCCTGACCTCGGCCGCCTCCTCGGCCAACAGCGGCGTGTTTTCATCGAGCCGCATGCTGTTCGGGCTGGCCAACCAGGACAACGCGCCCGGCCTATTCCGCCGACTGTCGAGCAACAGCGTGCCGCTGCTGAGTCTGGCGTTCACCACGCTGTTGATGCTGGTCGGCGTGCTGGTGCTGTTCATCGTGCCGGAAGTCATGACCGCGTTCACCATCGTCTCCACCGTGTCGGCGATTCTGGTGATCTTCACCTGGTCGACCATCCTCGCGTCTTACATTGCCTACCGGAAAAAACGTCCGGATCTGCATGCGAAGTCGGCTTACAAGATGCCCGGCGGTGTGCCGATGGCTTGGTTCTCGTTGGCGTTTTTGGGGTTTGTGCTGGGGTTGCTGGCGTTGCGGCCTGACACGCGGATTGCGTTGATGGTCATGCCGGGGTGGTTTGTCTGGTTGGCGATTGCTTACCAGCTGACGCGGATGAGGAAGCCGAAATCTGCGGTTGAGTCGGCGAGTCAGTTTGGTTAGATCTGCAAGCGAAAGCCGTCACCTGGAAGTGACGGCTTTTTTGTTATCAGTGAACGAGCATTTCACCTGCCCCTGGCGGGACAGGCTTTACGCCTTTACCTCAACGTTATCCAACGCCTGATTCACCGCCAACTCCCCCAGCATCACCACCTGCGCGATGCCCAAAGCGGTTTTGCGGTGCGAGGGCTCGAGTGCTGCGGCGAAGTTGTTGAGCATTTCCGAGGCGGAACTCAGCGTTTCGCTAGCATTGGCCAGTAGGGATTCTGAATCGTACTTGGGGTTAGCGAGGTACATGCGCTCGGGCTCGTTGACGCTGGCCATGATGTGGCCGGCGGGAAGGAGATAGTGATCGAGCGCGCGCTCGGCGGCTTCGTGGAGTTTTTTGGGGTTGAGGGAATCGTAGGGGGATGCGGGATCGGTTTCTGGTGGGTTGGGCGTTACTTTGAACATAGATGGAACCTCTAGCGCGATTACTAAAAGAAGCCATCACCCACGCTACCAAACGATGGGTGGCGGCCATACGCGGGTTGGTAGACCGGTCGCACTAGAACCCGGCGCCCACGAATGGGCCCCACGCATGACCACCATGAAATCCGAGTCCTGGGAAAGGGACTGAATTTGGTGATGCGATGCATCTAGACACGAAGCGGGCTACCAAACCCGATCACTGGTTTTCAGTGACCAGAGGACGATAGAACCTGCGGTCTAGACGCACAAGCCGGGGGATTCTGTCTTAGGTGTAGGGGGAGGCGCAAGGGAGTGTAGGCTTAGGACTGCAGGAACAGGCTTCATTTAAACAAACACGTTTTTTCCGTTTGAAATGGCTCTACGAGCACGCTGATCGACTTAAATGTTGTCACCAGTGCATAGAGCACAGTGGTCTTTACCCTGCACTTTCCGTAGCTCCGATGATGGATTGGACCCAAATTTTCGTGTACCCCAATCCTGCTTGACCAGCACGCGATACCGTCTCACCTTTGTAGCAATTTCAAGCAGCGCCCATTTTATGACGCAAGCGCGTCGCTTATGCGAGGGGACGGAGTGCAAGATCAGGCTTGGACTAGGTGTAACGACTACTCATCTGCTTGAGCTTCAACCTGCCAAAATGCAGCCTGCTATGCTCGTGTTCTCTCAAAGGAGTTAACACATGCCAATATACATACGGGAGCAAATCCGACAATTGAGGCAATCGCCGCGAACCGCATTGGAACAGGTGAGCAAGGTGATCAAAGAAACCATTCACTTGCAGCGTCAAGCGGGAGATTTCAGCGATGAAGACGCAGCACAATTGCTGGCCGATCTTAATAACGAAAAGGCGCGTATTTTGATGGGCGGCGTAAGGCCAGATAGTGTTCTCTCACACGTCTGCGACGATACAGGGCGTGTGGTATCCAGTCGTATCGTGCACGCGAACGGTCGTGTCCAGACCCGAGGGAGGGACGCGGATGGTAATTTGACCGGTTGGGCTGAGGAGAATCCACCCCCTGAGCCCTCCCCCCACTCCCCTTGAATGCCATAGCAAATCGGCCCCTAGGTCCAACGACAAGGAAGCTTTTCGACCAGCACGCACGCGTTCATCATACTGGTGTATCGTGGTCAGTGATTCCAACCTGGCTCCCTCGTCACTCTCAACCATCCGGATAAACGTCCTAACAGGGATTTTTGAATGTTTACTAGCCACCTGACACCAGAACAAGTCTTCACGCCTCGGCTGGCAGAGGTGAACAAAGAGATGTATGTATCTCGTCCTCATCTCGAAAAGGCGCTGAAAACAGCTCTGCGTGGCCATCTACATCTTATTATCCACGGTGAAAGCGGAACTGGTAAATCTTGGCTTTACAAGCAGACGTTTCAGAATAGCGGCGTTAGCTTCATGGTAGCCAACCTTGCTAATGCTTCTCGTCTAGGAAGTATCTCAGCAGAGCTAAAGAACTTGGTGGACAGGGAAGAAGGCACTGAAAAAACAGCATATACAGAAGCTAAATCCGCGGGTGTAAGTGCAGGAATAGCCAAAGCAGACCTAGTTCATACCGGTCAATATCAAATCGGTAAAATGGAACCATTTGAGGGCTGTTTGAAACACTTGCACGAATTATCAAAGGGACACCCTTCTATATTGGTATTTGACAATTTAGAAGCCGCATTCACCGAACCCTTGTTAAAAGAATTGGCAGACTTATTAATACTCTGTGACGACGAACGATATTCTAAATACAAAGTCAAAATTTTGATCGTTGGCGTACCCAGCGGCGTCAAAGAGTACTTCTACAAAACACCACACCACGCAACTGTAGCAAACCGTCTGGTTGAGCTACCAGAAATTACTCGACTAGAAAAATCAGAGTGCGATGCCTTAGTTAACAGAGGATTTTCGGACAAACTGAAATATGCGATCGACGACCTCCCTGCCTTGCTCAAACATGTAGGGTGGATTACGGATCGAGCACCTCAGGTTGTTCACGAGTATTGTTTAGAGCTTGCTTTTTTATGCGAGGATTCTCAGCGAATCACTATTACTGACATCAGCCAAGCAGATGACGACTGGCTGAAAAAATCTCAGTATTACGCTTACTCGGTCGTTGAGTCTCATATGAACGAAAGGGATACAAAAGCCGGGCGCCGCAACCAAACCATCTATGCATTATCACTTTGCGAAGGTGAGCAGTTTAAAGCCACCGAAGTTGAAGAACTCGTCCGACAGGAGTTTCCTGAGTCTACAGTAGGAACGATACTTAACCTACCTCAGATGTTGTCACAGCTTTCCAAAGGCGAAAGGCCCCTAGTCCGGCGCTCTCCAAAAGGGGATGCCTTTGCCTTTATGGATCCGAGGTATCGCATGGTTCTTAGAGCCATGCTCAAAAAGAACGAAGAAAGGGTGGAGAAACGCCCTATATCGCGTTAAAGCCTTTTGCTCGCTGTTTCAAAGGGGGGGTATTAGATAGTTGCCCCCGATTCGAATCCTGTCGCAACATTATTTGCAAGCCACCTTCCACAAATGATCGAGGTTGGTCGTGAAGCTCTGACTCATGATCTCGCGCCGCATCGTCCAATCAGGATTTACTGGAACAACAGCCGAACGAACCGTTCCCCGCCCCCACCTTTCGTTGATTTGATCAATTACCGCCATCAAGTTCGAAAAAAGGGCGAAAAAAGGGGACGGATTTATTTATATCCCATCCCCTTAGAGTACTAATGCACACCTCCCCCGGGTTGACTTCCGGAGCCCTGCCCAACCTCAATCCTGATAAACTCCCCACCTCCCAGCCCCACCCAATCCAGAACCGCCAATGTCCCCTATTCCCGCTACACCCGCCCCACTCTCCCGCCGCTTCTCCGTCGCCCCAATGATGGATTGGACCGACCGTCACTGCCGTTTCTTCCTACGCCTCCTGTCGAAGAACGCCCTGCTCTACACCGAAATGGTCACCACCGGCGCACTCCTCAACGGCGATCACGAACGCTTCCTCCGTCACAACGAAGCCGAGCACCCTCTCGCGCTGCAGTTAGGCGGTAGCGTTCCGTTGGACTTGGCCGCCTGCGCCCGCATGGCCCAGGAACACGGCTACGACGAGGTGAACCTGAACGTCGGCTGCCCAAGCGATCGTGTGCAGAACAACATGATCGGCGCGTGCCTGATGGGGCACCCGCAGTTAGTGGCGGATTGCGTGAAGGCGATGCAAGACGCAGTGACAATCCCGGTGACGGTAAAGCACCGCATCGGCATCAACGGTCGGGATAGTTATGCGGAGTTATGCGATTTCGTCAGCACTGTCCGTGATGCCGGGTGCACCAGTTTTACCGTGCATGCGCGGATTGCGATTCTGGAGGGGTTGTCGCCGAAGGAGAATCGCGACATTCCGCCGTTGCGCTATGACGTGGCCGCGCAGCTGAAAGCAGATTTTCCGGAGTTGGAGATTGTGCTGAATGGCGGGATCAAGACGATGGAGGCTTGCCATGAGCATTTGCAGACGTTTGACGGTGTGATGTTGGGGCGTGAGGCTTATCACAATCCGTATTTGCTGGCGGAGGTGGATCAGCAGTTGTTCGGCAGTTCGGCGCCGGTGATCAGTCGGGCTGAGGCGTTGGCGCAGTTGCGTCCTTATATAGCCGAGCATTTGCAGGCCGGTGGGGCGATGCATCACATCACGCGACATGTGCTGGGTTTGGGCACGGGGTTCCCGGGGGCGCGGAAATTCCGTCAGTTGTTGTCGGTGGATATTCACAAGGCCAAGGATCCGCTGGCGTTGCTGGATCAGGCGGCTGAGTTGCTTGAAGGTCGTTGATTGATGGTTTGAGTGTGCGGGCGACGCATGAGCGTTGCCCGCTGTTTTGTTGTACTGACAGGATGTCTTTCGTTTATGCCCGCGTTTAGTTTTTCTGCTTTCAAGCGTTACGCCTTTCCTGCCTTGTTCAGCTTCACCTCTGACGTTTATGCGCACTGCGACGGCTTTTGTATGGGCCGGACCGAAACGCCGTGGGAGGTGACGCAGTTCTCTGGCCTGTCGATCATGGTGCTGTTGCTGACGCCCTTCTCTGCCACCAATAACACCACGGAAAGCTTTAAACGCGTTTACTCCGCCGAGGAGCAAGAGGACGCGCGACTCTACCTCGCCAGCGACGGCATGCTGCAGGCCGCGTATTTCACCTCGGCCTTGCAGCGCTATCGCCTGGAGTCTCCGGATTCGGCGCTAAACGATCTCGCCGTTGCGGCGTTGATCAGCGCTCAGTGATCAGGCGGCCGCTGCTGCGGTCCAGTTGACCCAGCCAAACAGCCACGTTGCCAGAATCAACAAACCAAACGCAATCCGATACCAGGCGAATGCGGCGTAGCTGTGGTTGGCAATAAACTTCAGCAAGCCACGTACGGCGATCATCGCGAATATGAAGGCAGTGACGAAGCCGAGGGCGAAGACTGGCAGGTCGTTGGGCTGGAACAGGTCGCGGTATTTGTAGCCGGAGTACACGGCGGCGCCGACCATGGTGGGCATGGCGAGGAAGAATGAGAACTCTGTGGCGGCCTTCCGCGACAGGCCGAAGAGCAGACCGCCGATGATGGTCGAGCCGGAGCGTGAGGTGCCTGGAATCATCGCCAGGCATTGTACGAAACCGACTTTCAGTGCGTGGGACCAGCGCATGTCGTCGACGTGTTCGACGCTGATCACATGGCTGCGCTGTTCGGCCCACAACATGATGATGCCGCCGACGACCAATGCCACGGCGACGGTGATCGGGTTGAACAGGTATTCGTGGATCGCATCGGCGAACAATACGCCCAAGACCACGGCAGGTAGAAAAGCGATCAGCAAGTTGAGGGTGAAACGTTGGGCATTACGTTCAGTGGGCAGGCCTTTGATGATGTCGAAGATCTTCGGTCGAAACTCCCAGACGACGGCAAGGATGGCACCCAGTTGAATAATGATGTTGAAGGCCATGGCGCGTTCGCCGCCGAATTCCAGCAAGTCGGCGACGATGATCTGGTGGCCGGTACTCGAGATCGGCAGGAACTCGGTCAGGCCTTCTACCGCACCTAATATCAACACCTGGAAAAGGGTCCAGAAATCCATTAATCCTCCGTCAGAGCGCTCTTTGGGCGAGCGACCGGGTAATAACACTCAGGGGTTGAGTATCTGCAGTGAGACCATTGACATACATAAACGCAAAAGTTCATCAGCCATAAAGATTACGTCTTATTAAAAGACACACTCAAGCCATGTTAGTAATCGTCGGCTGACGAACTACGCAGAAAATATTTAGGCCTTTTTGCAGAAAAAAGTTGCTCGGACAATAAAGTGTGATCAATATCACATTATGCAGAGATGGCCAGACAGTGGCAGATGGACATAGACAAAGCCATCGCAATAAGCTCAAAATAGTGGCACCATTGCATATCGCCACCATCTAAGCAGTAGTTCACCCCTCCGAGAAAATCAACTAAAAGCTTGAAAAGCTTAATTATTGTTAGAAAACTCGCGAGACACGTCTAAAATCCGCGCAAATGTTACCAATTGTCAGTCACAGATGAGAACCGGTGCTTTAACATCCCGATGTCAGCACTTAATTCGAGTCAATGCATGATGCTCTCAGGGAACTTAGCGACTAGAAGTCCGCGCCCGACAAACGACGAACCTGGTGTTCTTACTCTGGGTCGTACCCGTGGCGTGGCTGAACATTTCAAAGCACTAGTCGCCCAGCATGTACGCACCGATATGGCGCTTGAAGCCAATTCGTACACTAGTTCATATCAGTTGAATGAACAGTCTGGTTCGTATCGAGCCATCTTCCTGGTTATCGACAGCCCACAGGCCCTCGAAGACAATCTTGCACTGGTCGAGAATCTGCGTAGCGACAACTTGAAACCGATCATTTGTGCGGTCATCACCGGTCGTGGCGCCTTCAACAAGATCAAATATTATCTGGCTGGCGCGGATGTTTGTATCAAGCTCAATACCCTTTCCGACGATAGCGCCGAGTTGCTGGGCGAGTTCTTCAACAGTGAAGAATGGCAACGCGATATCAACCTGACGCTTGATCCGACGCGCATCTGCCTGATGGACACCCACCGGAAACTCGACATCTCGTTTGCCGAAATGAAGATCCTCGAAGCCTTCGCGCAAACCAGCAATCACATTCTGAGCCATGATGAAATCGCCAGCATCATGGGCCTCAACAGCAATTTCTACGACCCTCGAGCACTGGAAAAATCGATCAGTCGCTTGCGTGGAAAAATCAAGGAGATGTATGGTACAAACGCGATTCAGAGTATTCGCGGCTATGGCTATCGCCTGCTGCGGGGTCTGATATCGACTGCCTGACTCTCGGGCAGCCATCCCATTTGCATACGTACGAAGGATCGTCTGATGCAACCATATAGCTCCAGTTCTGCTTCACGCCTGTTTGAAATCAAGCAATTGAATGAGCGCGACAACACGACCCATAACAATAAAACTCCATAACATAGCAGCAGTTCGAGTGGAATTTATCGAGGGCCATTCTTGGGCCCAGACCCTGCCTATCGATTACTTCCGAGGAAGTCATTGCTCGCCTGCCGATTTTTCTTTTAGCCAATTTTGGTATGTATTTAGGAGAGAGACATGGAAACTAGTACAACCCTCCCAAGGAAATATTTTGTTGTCGTGACTCACAGTACAACGTCGCAACGCGAACTGGAGAGCATGCTGTCCAGTGAACGTTTCAATTCGTTTGAAGGGGTTGATTCGCCCTCTTCCGCTCCAATGGTGATGGAGTTCACATATCCAGGCATTAGTCGGAAAAATGTCGCGCGCAGTATCGAACACGATACTCAGCGAATATTGGCCACGCTTGAGTCCGAGTGGCTGGCAGCGCAATCGGCCAATCCTTTTCAGAATGTCCCGGCCATTACCGGTGAAACCCGCAACATGCCTCCTGCCGTTGAAGGTGATATGCCTGGCAATGAAACCTGGCATCTTGACCCTGACCAGGGTGCATTGATGAAAGAAGGTGTCGAGATCAGTCTGACGGGCCTGGAAACAGCACTGGTCAGGAAAATGCTCAGCCATGAAGAGCGTGTTGTCAGCCGTGACGAGCTGATTCTCAGCATCGGTCGCGAGCCCGAACAATATCGCGGCCTGGAAATGTGCCTGAGTCGTTTGCAAGATAAATTCAAAAGCGCCAGTCAAGGTGAGCGACTGTTTCGTGCCGTCAGAAACCGCGGTTATTGCCTGATTCAGGAAATCGTCGCATAACCACGAAAACCTCCACGAACAGAACAAACAGATAAAAGTGCGATTACAAAAACAACAAGAGCACTCTGTTTGGCTTCATCTTCCTCCCTGAAATCAAAAACTCCCTGCCTCCACCCCTCCAACAGTAACAAATACAACATCATTAATTCACCCCCTCCTCTGCGACCTTTTCTAACAGTCTTATATTTAATTATTAAAAAGTTGGCACTGTGCCATCTTGTTAGAACTCGTCAGACACCATTCCCGACAATAACTTAGTCTATTGACTGACGACAGTTCGGCATATCGATGTTGTTACCTCAGGGCACTCACTACAACAAAAACAATAAGTCTGGATAACAACTCGGCTTTCAACTGTTGAAACCTGAATGGACGTCTTTTGGGGATACCGTATGGATCTTTCTCTAAGTATCAATCGAAGCACAGGCCTCAAGGGACTGACCTTTTGGGGCCAATGGGCGCTGGCACAAGGCTTTGTGGTGACACTGTTGTTCATACTCGCCGAGCAGCACACCGGGACGGTCGCGTTCTACTACCGGATGTGTGCAACGCTGGCAGTACTGGCGTCGGTGCCGGCTTATACGTTTAGCGGTGTGTATCGCAAGCGTGACAATTACCTGACCGGTCTCGGTCGGCTGTTCATGGGTTGGTCGATGACCATGGCAGCGCTGGCGTGCATCGCCTTTGTCTGCCAGGCCGATGAGCTGTTTTCGCGGCAGGTGATTCTGAGCTGGGCGGTGTATGGCTTCCTCGGTCAGGCGTTTCTGTACGCTCCGCTGCATGCGTTTTCCAAGTACTACCAACGGTCGCGTAAAAGCGAGCACAAGACGCTGATCGTCGGCACCGGCGAACTGGCGTTGGGTCTGGCGAAGAAGCTCAGCCAACTGGAAAATCTGCCGTTGGTAGGTTTGGTCAGCAATGGTGATGTGTCTGCGCTGGGTTCGGATGCACCGCGTGTAGTTGGCGATCAGGAACAGTTGCTGGAGCTGATCGAGGCGCATGACATTCGTCGTTTGTACATCACCCTGCCGTTGTGTGAAGCCGCGAAAATCGAAGCGATTTATGGCGATTTGCTCGGTGCCAACGTCGACGTGGTGTGGGTGCCGGACTTGAACAGTCTGACCCTGCTCAATCACTCGGTGAAGGTGGTGGACGGTCTGCCGGCGATCTACCTCAACGAGAGCCCGCTGACCAGCCGCCCTACTGCTGCTTTGAGCAAGAGTCTGGTCGAGAAAACCGTGGCGTTCCTGGCGATCATCGCGCTGAGCCCGATCCTGCTGATCATTGCGTTGGCGGTGAAGATCAACTCGCCCGGCCCGGTGTTTTTCAAACAGGATCGTCATGGCTGGAATGGCAAGGTGATCAAGGTCTGGAAATTCCGCTCGATGCGTGTTCACGATGACCGTGATGTGAAGCAGGCCAGCCGCAATGACTCGCGCATTACCGCAGTCGGTCGCTTTATCCGCCGTACTTCGCTGGACGAATTGCCGCAACTGTTCAACGTGTTGCAGGGGCATATGGCTCTGGTCGGCCCACGCCCGCACGCCGTCGCGCACAACAACTACTACTCGGGGAAAATCCTCGCGTACATGGCGCGTCACCGGATTAAACCGGGGATCACCGGGCTGGCCCAGATCAGCGGCTGCCGTGGTGAGACGGACACCATCGACAAGATGCAGAAACGTGTGGAGATTGACCTGCAGTACATCAACAGCTGGTCGTTGTGGCTGGATCTGAAGATCCTGGTGAAGACGCCGTTTACGTTGTTGTCGAAGGATATTTACTGAGGTTCAGCGCTGCATACCGCAAGGGGACGAAAGTCCCCTTTTTCGTGCCTGGGATTTGGAGCGAGAGTGGATTGTGGAGGGATGCAAAGAACTTGTGGGAGTGAGCTTGCTCGCGAAAGCGGTGGGTCAGGCAACGATGATGCTGACTGTGCTGACGCCTTCGCGAGCAAGCTCGCTCCCACAGGGATTCGGGAATGGTTCGGGATTTGTGGCGTGACAGATAGCTAATGTGGGAGCGAGCCTGCTCGCGAAAGCGGTGGGTCAGGCAACATTGATGCTGGATGTGCTGACGCCTTCGCGAGCAGGCTCGCTCCCACAGGGATTTGGGATGGCATCGGGATTTTTGGCGTGACAGATAACCAATGTAGGCCTTCGCCTGCTCGCGATGGCGGTGGGTCAGGCAACGGGGATGTCGACTGTACGGACGCTATCGCGAGCAGGCTCGCTCCCACAGGGATTTATGGTTGGCTCGGGATTTGTGGTGTGACATATAACCAATGTGGGAGCGAGCCTGCTCGCGAAAGCGGTGGGTCAGGCAACATTGATGCTGGATGTGCTGACGCCTTCGCGAGCAGGCTCGTTCCCACAGGGATTTGTGGATGGCTCGGGATTTGTGGCGTGATGAAAATCCAATGTAGGCCTTCGCCTGCTCGCGATGGCGGTGGGTCAGGCAACGGGGATGTCGACTGTACGGACGCTATCGCGAGCAGGCTCACTCCCACAGGGATTTGTGGTTGGCTCGGGATTTGTGGCGTGATGAATATCCAGTATGGGAGCGAGCTTGCTCGCGAAAGCGTTGGGTCAGGCAACAGTGATGTCGACTGGTCGGACGCTTTCGCGAGCAGGCGAAGGCCTACAGGTTCCAGGGTGTTCGGGAGATCCGCGGTTACTCAGTAATCTTCTCGAAATTCCGATAAAACATATCCCCTTCCCGGCTATCGGTCATTGAGTGCAGTTGGTAGCTGCGGCTCAGTCGCGCACCACCGTCACGGGTCAGTGGGGCCCAGACCAGGTTGGCGCGGCGCATGGTCGACATGCTCATCATTTCGTCGAACGGGATCGACAGGTAGATGCCTTTGTCGAAACTACCTTCGCCGTACTCCGCACTGCCCGCCGTGGTGATCGTCGCCCACGCACCAAATCGCACACCATTGAAAAACTCGCGCGAGATGTCCAGCGTGCCGCCCCAGTCTCCGGCCAGATAACGCCCGACGCTCACCGCAGCCAATGTATCGAACGGCAAATCGGTATACGCCGTGACATGCCCGGTCACCACCGAGTAATCACGCAGGGCAAAACCCTGATCAAAATCGCGCTGACGCACCCAGTTCAGATCCGCGCCCACCGACCAGCGCTCACCGGTCGGGCGGAACAACACTTCGCCGCCGACACCGGCAAACATCGATTCCAGATAACCGCCATAGACCATGCCGTACCAGTCTTTATCCAACTGCTCGGCATGGCTGACCTGGAACAACGGCATGGTGGTGTTAGACGTGGTCAGGTACTGACGCAAATCCGTGCGCACACGCGGCAAACCGCTCGGCGCGTCGTAGGTGAATTTGTCGAAGTTGTTGGCCAGGTTGGCGCTGAGCAAACCGCTCCACCAGGTGTTGCGGTTGAAGCGATATTCGGCGTCGGCATCGGCGCTCAATTGATAGAGCAAGCCATCCGGGCCACCGACGTTCTGCTTGAAGCCCAGCCCCACGCCATAGCTGAAATGCTGCGGTGCTTCGGTGTAGAGGGTCTTCTCGTTGTGCGGCATCGCCGGGTTGATCTCGGTGGTGCGGTGCAGCGATTCAAGTGGCTCTTCGTTGTTGATCACCTCGCGGAAGGTCTGACGCGGCACGCTGGTTTCTTCCAGCGGCAAGTCGTAGCGCTTGTTGACCACGGTGAACCAGTCGATGTCGTCGTTGACGCTGTTGTCGAGAATCCGGCTCGCCCGCCCCACAGCTTTGGACGAATGGAAGTAACGCTGCTGCTCGCCATAGACGATCAGCTCGGAATCACGCTGCGTGATGCGCTCGACCTTGTAGCCGGCATTCTGCTGCAAACGCTGCGAGACGTTGGCCCAGTTGACCTGATCCATCGCCGTGGCCGGTGGCTTCGCCGGCAGCGGTTCCGGGGTCGGGTCGTAGGTCTTGGCCGGCGCTTTGCGGCTGACGAAATTGGTGTGAAAGGTCACGCCGAACATCGCCGTATTACCGCGTTCCCACGCCGCGCTGACATCGACCGAATCGGTGACTTTGAACACCGCGCCAAGGTTGATCGGCGAGTCCTGCTTGATCTCGTTGTCCTTCGGCTCGTGCTTGTAGTCGTTGCCTTCGAATTCGAGTTTCAGGCTGAGGCGATCCCACGGCGTCTGATAGCTCACGCCACCGAAGAACGACGGCCGCCCACGAAAGTACGAACCCGAGTTGACGTCACCGGTGCCTTCCAGGGCCGGACGGGTATCGAAGCGATCGCTGACGTAGCCCAACGGGTTGTCGATATCGCCGCGATTACCGAGGTAACCCCAGGCAATCCCGGCGCTGAAATCGAAGTTGTCGTAGCGCTTGTTGGCGACGAAAAATTCACTGGAGAACAAACCGGTACCACCGATATCTCGGAAGCCCAGCGCCACGTCGGGCAACCAGTGACTTTCCTGCCACAGCCGGACTTTGACGTCGACCGCCTTGTCCTTATAGCTTTGACTGCCGCTGAGGGCCTCCGAGCCGTATGGCCGGTTGGTGATCGCGGTGTAGCGAAACGAGCCTTCGAGCCAGTCCAGCGGCTGCAACGACACGCTGTAGCGACTGTACGGATCGGTGCGGTTGGCGTTGACGCTCAACTCGCCGGCCGGGGCCATGCGCGCGGTTGGCGTCTGCAACAGACCGGTGCCACCGAAGTCATTCTGGGTAATGCGCGGCTCGGCATGCGCCAGACCGCAGGGCAATAACAACACAGCTGCAAAACGTAACTTCAACGAACCACCTCGGCCAGCTGCGTGGCAATAAATTCGGCCAACTGCTGATTCAGTTCAGGAAGAGGCGGATCAAGATCATCATTTTTCAACGGCACCAGAATCTTGCTGCCGGCCACGGGAAAGTGCCCGCTCTCGCGATTCCAGTGGGCGATGCCGACACGTTGCGAAGCGCCGTTGGGCTGGATCAGCCACAGATAATCGGCTTCGGCATCGCTCAGAATCGAACAGCCTTGCAGATACTCACGGGCCTCCTGCAACGGCTGATACGGCAAGTGGCAAGGCTCGGCGACGGCACCGAGCACTTGCACTTCGTCGACACGTTTCGGGTAGATCAGACGATCGCCGTCATCGAGGCGAATGTTGCGCGCGAAGCCAACCTCCAACGCGACCGGATCGAGGTCGGCGATCTGCCGTCCAGTCACCGGCATCTGCCGCACTTGTTCGGCAATGCGCTGCGCCAGTGCCGCCCGACTCGGCCGGTCGAACAGCATCGACATGCGTTGCAGCACATCCAGATCAAACAGCACACCGACCTTGAGCCGTGTCTGCTGCTCAATCAGCGACTGCCGCAGCAAGCCGCCCGCCAGCCAATAGCCTTCGGCATTCGGCACCGCTTCGCTGATCACATCGAGCAAGCGTCCGCCCGGTGGCAACGGGACTGGCCCGGGATTGGCGACATCACCCGACACCGTGACGGCCGCCTGACTCACACTCGCGACCAGCAACAAACTCGCCGACAACATTTTCAGGCGCATCACGGCAGGTGCCTGCGATCAGGGGTCAGTTGCACAACCTTGACGCGCAACTGCGACGTCAGTTGCTGCTCGCTCTGCAAGATGAAACCGTCACGCGGGTCGACCCAGTAACGATTGGTCGCGCTCAGGCCAATGGCCGGGGCGTCAATGTGTTCATCGACACGCAGCACGGTGTATTCCTTGTCGAGAATCGTCAGGGTCTGTTCCGAGCGACGGGAGAAACGGCTGTTGACGATCACCCCGACTTCCTGACCCTTGTAAAGGTCGATCCAGCGCCGCGTGGTAAAACCGTCCGCGACGTGGTGCAGGCCTTGCTTGAACGGCGAGTCATCGGCCAGCCGCGTGCCATCGAGATCGCCTTCCAGGCCCAGACCAATGGTGCGCACGGCGAGGCCATTGCGCAGCAACAGCACTTGTTTGCCCGAGGCGACCCAGAACTGCAGGTCCTCACGCTCGCGCACCAGCGCCAGCACCCCGGAGCCGGACGGCGTGGTCAGTTTCATTTGCGGGTAATTGACCCCGGCGACTTCAGCCGCCGACACGTCGACTTCATCCGGGCCGACGACCGCCGCTTTAAGGTTGTTCAACGAAGCGCTCATCAACGGGTTACAGCCGCACAGCAACGAGGCCGCCATCAGGCAGACGCCAACTTTCAAAATATTCAAAGTCGGCGGCCTTATTTGCTGTTGTTACTGTATTCGCTCCAGTTCTTCGCAGCGGAAGCGCCAGTGCCGACAATCGATGCCGACGGCACCAATTGACTGATCAAGCGATTCCAGCGAGTCACGTTGGCAGGCCCGACGTACACCACGTCCTGAGGACGCACTTCGAAGTGCGACGCGAGCGCCATGGCAGTCGGCGACTCGGCTTCCAGCTGGTAGATCTTCGCCGGTTCGACATCGAGGTTTTCTACGCCGCGAATGACGTACACCGCGTTGCCGTTGGAGGTGGTCTGGCTCAAGCCACCGACCGAACCGAGCACATCGGTGAGGTTCATCGTCGCGGTCTTGAAACTCAGCGCACGCGGCTGGTTGACCTCGCCCATCACGTAGATGCGCTTGTTGTCGTTGTACGGCAGGTACAGCTGATCGCCGCCCTTGAGGAAGACGTTCTGCAACTCGGAATCCTGCTGATTGAGCGAGTCGAGATTGAGCGGATAGGTGCGGCCATTACGCGTCAGCAGCAGCCCGGACAAATCGGCGTTGTTGGTATCGATACCGGCCGAGCCGAGGGCTTCGACCACGCTCAGCGGATTGGTGGAAATCGCTTGCGGGCCGGCCTTGGCCACCGCTCCGGTGACCACGACTTTCTGGCTGGCGAAACGCAACACCGCGACATCGACTTGCGGTTCGGCAATGAACGCCGACAAGCGTTGCTCGATGTCCGAGCGCAGTTGCTGGATGGTCCGGCCGGCAGCCTGGACTTCCTTGATGAACGGGTAATAGAGCGTGCCATCGGAACGCACCAGACGGCCGTTGGCATCGATCTGTTGTTGCGCGCCGGAGGGGGCCGTCAGCTCAGGGTGATCCCACACGGTGATGTACAGAACATCGTTGTTGCCGATGCGGTATTCGGCCGGGGTTGCCAACAGCTCCGGCGGCAGCGACTCACGCTTTTGCGTGGAGCGATTCATGGCGATCAGCTTGGGCGTGATCGGAATCAGCTCGACCCGGCTGCTTTCGCTGGCACCCTGACGGGTGATGCTGCTGGTGCTGAGGTATTGACCGGGGGAAAACATGCAACCTTGCAAAGCGAGACTTGCCAACATTAAAAGATAAACACTACGAGTCATAATGGCACTACGCTATTCAAGGGCGAATCCAAAAACAAAGTCACCCGACTTGCGTCGGGCGACCCTGTACTGCACTAACAGAACTTCCTGTTAGTTATGCGTGCCGGTTGTACCGGTGGTACCCGTCGTACCGGTGGTACCGCCGTTGGCACTGCCACCGCTGTTAGACGCCGCTACAGCACTGGCAACCATTGCAGTACTGGCTGCGGGCGCTTGAGAAGCCGCCACGTTGCCACCTACATTGGTTACCGCTGTCAGCGGTGCTTCAGCGGCGGCAGCCCAGTTGCTCAACATCGTCAACAGGGCAACTGCCATCACTTTTTTCATATCAACTCCTTTCTAACATTCGACCTGTTAAAAAACCGGCCTGAGTTAGCGGTGGTGAGTTCAAGTCCGCAAAAAGCGCGAACAAGATCCGTTGTTCTTTCACAGTCTTACCCAACTGATAAAAGTCGAACGGCAGGTTTATATCTACGGACTTGCAAAAGGCATTGCCAGTGTAATTTCCCGACGTTATCTAACAAGCTGACTGAAAATAACATTGGGCTAAATGGCCATCATCGCAAGTAGCCGTTGGGATGGTTCGATTGCCAGCGCCAAGTGTCGGTGACCATGTCCTGCAAGTTGCGCGTGGCTTTCCAGCCAAGTTCCTTCGCAGCCTTGGAAGCATCGGCCCAACTCTCGGCGATATCCCCGGAACGGCGCGGCATCATCCGGTACGGCACCGGTTGCCCGCAGGCCTGTTCGAAAGCGTGAAGCACTTGCAGCACGCTGTAGCCATCGCCGGTGCCGAGGTTCCAGGTGTGAATGCCGGTACGCCCGGAGATCGACTGCAACGCCTTCAAGTGCCCGTCCGCCAGATCGACGACGTGGATGTAATCGCGCACGCCGGTGCCGTCCACAGTCGGGTAATCATTGCCGAAGATCGACAGCTCTTGCAGGCTGCCGACCGCCACCTGACTGATGTAAGGCACCAGATTATTCGGAATGCCGTTGGGGTCTTCGCCCATATGGCCGCTGGCGTGGGCGCCGATCGGGTTGAAGTAGCGCAGCAAGGCGATGCTCCAGCGCGGCTCGGCCTGGCTGAGGTCACGCAACACGTTTTCGACGATCAGCTTGGACTGGCCGTAGGGATTGGTCGGATTACCAGTGGGAAAATCCTCGCGGATCGGCATCTGCTCAGGCTCGCCATACACCGTGGCTGACGAGCTGAACACCAGGCGGAACACCCCCGCCGCCGCCATTGCCTGGCACAACGTAATGCTGCCGCTGACGTTGGTCTCGTAGTACTCAAGTGGTTTGCGTACGCTCTCGCCGACCGCTTTCAGGCCGGCAAAATGCAACACTGCCTCGATGTTGTGCTCGCGGAAAATCCGGTCGAGCAGTGCGCGGTCGCAGACATCGCCGCGGATCATCCAGGCACTCTTGCCGCAGATGGTTTCAACGGCGTGCAATGCGGCTTCACTGCTGTTGCAAAGATTATCCAGCACGACAACTTCATAACCTGCTTCAAGCAATGCAAGTGTGGTATGCGAGCCGATATAGCCGGCACCACCCGTTACCAGAATCTTCATAGCGCGGTCCGTCTTTGGATAAGTGACAAGTTAGCGTGTCAAGCCTTATTGAATAGATATGTGTCACAATCCACACAAACGAGGCGACAACAACCGAAAACAAAACTAGTTCAATGACTGGCAATAAATATTTTTGCAGGTCAGACTGTATTGTCCGCTACTTATTAGCACTCCCCGCGCACTCATCACTATCAACAGATACCGACTAAAAATAACTATCAAGCAACTAACCGACATCTCATAACATTGTCGTGTTTTACCGTCACTGGCATTTGCCATTAATAACCTGACTCGGGTATTAAAGTAAGCCTTCAATCCCACATTGAAACTTGCACGCCCTGTATTAGTGCGCGCATCCGTCGCCTGTGTTCCATGACTGTCCAGGATACTTTTATGATTCGTAAATGTTTGTTCCCCGCTGCCGGCTATGGCACGCGTTTCTTGCCGGCCACCAAAGCCATGCCGAAAGAGATGCTGCCGATCGTCAACAAGCCGTTGATCGAATACGCCGTTGAAGAAGCGCGGGACGCCGGTCTGCAACACATGGCCATCGTCACCGGTCGCGGCAAGCGTGCGCTGGAAGACCATTTCGACATCAGCTACGAACTCGAACACCAGATCCGTGGCACCGAGAAAGAGAAATTCCTCGCCGGAACCCGTGAACTGATCGACACCTGCACCTTCTCCTACACCCGTCAGGTGGAAATGAAGGGCCTGGGTCACGCGATTCTCAGTGGCCGTCCACTGATCGGCGACGAGCCGTTCGCCGTGGTGCTGGCCGATGACCTATGCCTGAACCTGGAAGGTGACGGCGTACTCACCCAGATGATTGAGCTGTACAAGAAATTCCGCTGCTCGATCGTTGCCATCCAGGAAGTCCCGGCCGACCAGACCCACAAGTACGGTGTGATCGCCGGCGAACTGATGTCCGAAGGCATCTATCGGGTCAACAACATGGTGGAAAAACCGGCCCCGCAAGACGCGCCGTCGAACCTGGCAATCATCGGCCGCTACATCCTCACCCCGGATATTTTCGACCTGATCGCCGACACCCAACCGGGCAAGGGTGGCGAGGTCCAGATCACTGACGCGTTGATGAAACAAGCGCAGAACGGTTGCGTGCTGGCCTACAAATTCAAAGGCCTGCGTTTTGACTGCGGTGACGCCGAGGGCTATTTGCAGGCGACCAATTTCTGCTACGAAAACGTCTATCTCAAGGGCCGCTGAGACGGCTCCCTTCCCCCAACGAGGCCACCATGAACATTGCACAACATTCCGTAGAGATTGAACGCGAGGTGGGTAACCTCGGGGTGATGAGCTGGTTGTCCCGCCATCAGCCGTTGCCCAGCGCCAACGAAACCTGGCTGGGCACGATTCTGCTGGTGGAGCGGATTGGCGTGTTTCCGGCGTCCGGTGATATCCGCCGACCGCTGCGTGATCCCTATCCACTGCTCGCGCATTTGAAAAAGCTCTATGGCGAGCAGGCGTTGGAAATGGATGATCGCGATGGTCTGAAAGTGATCTTCAGCGACTGGCGTTTTCGCGTGCGGATTTGCTGCAATGACCCGGCGATCATCATCAACGTTGAGACTCGGTGCGATACGCGGCTGATGCCGCAGAAGATTGCGGAATTGCTCGAGCAGGTCGACGCCTTCGAATAACTCCCCTCACCTGATCGTTCCCACGCTCTGCGTGGGAACGCATCCAGTGACGCTCTGCGTCACCCAGCGAAGGGACGCGGAGCGTCCCGGGCGGCATTCCCACGCGGAGCGTGGGAACGATCACCGCTCTGGGGTTTGCGTGTTATTTAGGGGAGGCGTCGCAACGATCCTTGGCGCCGGTGATCCAGCCATAGAAGTAGTCAGCAATCACCTTCCCGCCCGTGGCCGGTACCGGATGAATCTTGTCCGGGCCGATCATCGCAGCGGCGTAGCGTTTGACGTCCGGCCCGAACGCGCACTGCAGATTGGCATACCCCAGACGCTGCTCAAGCGCCCACGGTTCAAGCACCTGCGCGTACGCCGACATCGGATACGCACTGGAGCGCGTGGTGTCCTGACGCATGATCAGGTTGATGCTCGCCTGCGGCTGAATCTCACGCAGCATGCCCACCAGCCCCTGAACGTTCTGCAGATACTGCGCGGGCTTCACGCCGAAGCCCTGATCATTGCCACCGAGCATGATCAGGTAAACATCCGCGGGGATCTTCGACACGGCAGCTTTCCACTGCACCTGCCACTGCGGATCCTGGTGATAGAAATCCGCAGAAGCCGCACCCGATGCCGCGAGCTTCGAGACCCGCACGCCATTCTGATCGTTGCTCATCCACAGGCCGAACAACGTCGGCGCGCCCTTCACCACTTCCAGTTTGAAGGACCAGTCTTTCGCTGCCGAGAGGCCTGTCAGCGGTACTTCCTGCACGCCCGAACCTTCAAGCTTCAGGGGTTGCCAGTCTTGCGCGGGAGACCAGCGATAGCGGATCTCGCTGGATTCGCCGTTGCCCAGATAAAGCAGTTTCGCCTGAGTGACAGCGGTATCGATGCGCGGCGTCGGACTCGCATCCACTTGCAACCATGCGCCGGGCCGGCCTGTTACCGTGCGACTGTCCGGACTCGCCTGGCCCAGGTCTGAAACCTTCCAGTCGCCGCCAAAGTACTTGTCACTGCTGCGGGTGTATTTGAAATGCGTGCCGCCCAGCGCCGCGCCGTGGTTGAAACCGACATAACCCGGCCCGGCAAAACCCACTTCCCCGGCCACGCGCTGCACCAGTTTGTTCAGGTAAAAATCCTGCCCGGCGCTGTAGCTGTCGCCGATCACCGAGACCGACAAAACCTTGCCAGACTTGCCTTCACGCCACTGCGCAAAACGCTCGCGGGCATCGCCCACCTGAACCACCGACGCCGCGACGGGTTGAGCGTCATCTACTGCCAACATGCAAAATTTCCTTCAGTCTGAAATGGCCCACTGAATGCTTGGGTGTACAGAGATCAACTGTAGGAGTGAGCCTGCTCGCGATAGCGGTCTGTCAGTCAGCATTTCATTACCTGACCCACCGCTATCGCGAGCAGGCTCACTCCTACAGGGATTGTGTTCGACAAAGATCCGCTGCTCGCGAAGCTCTTAGCTGCTGTGGGTTTGCACCACCGGAGTGACAGGCACCAACGGTTTCTTCTTCGCCGCCCGCTCCCCAAGGAACAACACCGAAGTGAAATTGAACCGGCTGAAAACCATCGACAACACCACCGGCCCAAGCAAGCCACAACTCAAGCCACCGAGTACCAGCAGGCTTTCATCCTTCACTCCCAACCGTCCCAGCACAAACCGCGACGTCGCCGCGAACAGCACATGGAACAGGAAGATCGCATACGAATAACCACCGAGCCACGTCAGCGCCTTCGAGCGCACATCACTCGACAGCAAGGCGATGCAAGACACGCAACCCACGGTCAACCCGATCAGACTGCGACGATCAACAATCAGCTCGCGATCAATCGCCGCGACATACAACAGCGTCAGCGAAATCAGCACAAACACCAGCGGCCCGATCACTTTGAAGCGTTGTTTCAGTACGTCGACATTCTCCTGGCCAATCATCCCCGCGACAAAAAACGGCAACAGATAAATCGCCCCGTTGATCCCGAACGCATCGAACTTGAACGGCGGCAACAAAAACAGCAGCGCCGCAAACGCAAACAGCCCATACAGCCGCGTCGACGAACGCAGCATCCCGCGCCACTCCAGCAGCCCGACGAACATGAAAATGATGAACACCGCCTGCAGGAACCAGAAGTGGTTGATCGGCACCCAGAACGACAACAACGCGTCGATCACACCGACATCCTTGTTCACCCCCGGCCCGACAGCCTGCAACACCGAGAACGGTACACCCACGCAAAACAGCGGCACGATCAAGCGGCGCACCTTGCCGCTGAAGAACGCGGAAAAGTCGTTGCCACGAATTTTGTAGATCGAATAGATGTACCCGGAAATGAAGGTGAACAGCGGCATGCGCACGTACACCATCGAGTCGGCGATGACCCGGAACGGCGAGCCGATATCGATCTTCAACCCGCCGCCCAACGGCCCGATGACGTGATAGAGCACCAGCAACAGGCACGCCAGGCCACGCAGGGTTTCAATCTCCAGGGACTTTTTCTTGCTCGACATAAAGCACCTGCCTCAATTCAGAATTCTTGATTCAACCTGCACCGGTTTGTTCGCCCGCAGCATCAAGCCCAGGCCGACAAACAACACCGGCACCACCATCGAGAAGTGTCGGGCGAAGGAGCCGAAGTCCGGCTCGAACAACCCTTGCACCAGCAGAAACGCCAGCGGAATGGCGATCAGTTCCTTGGGTTTGGTCTGGATCGGCGCGCCCTTGTAATCGGTCGAGGTGATGACTTTGAACAGCAGCAAGGCGGTCATGATCATCAACGCGACGAAGATCACCTGACCCGGGCCGGACAGCAGAATCAGCTCCACCGGGAATGACAGCCGGAAGAAGATGATCATCGAGTCCAGCGCCTGCGAAACGAAGTCGCTGCCGCTGAGCCACGACACGATCAAGGATTTCGAGCCCTCCTCGCCCGCCGTGCGCAGTTCGTTGTTACTGGCGCGAATCGACGACACCGGGAAGCCCAGTGCGAGCTGAATCGACATCGCCACCGCCAGGTAAAACAGAAACAGCATCAGAAAGAACGTCGTGCGCGACACATACTTTTTCATCACGCAGACGCCGACCCACGACAGCGAAAACAGAATCCAGTAAGGCCGGATCAGCACACCGTAGATCACCGCGGAAAGGAAAAAACCACCGCGATATTTACGCGTCAGCGAGCTGAGCAAAATGCTCAACACCGCCACCGACACAATGATTTCCTTGGTCAGATTCTCCAGGAAGAACGAGCGCACAATCCCCCACAGACACAGCGTGCCGAAGATCGCCAACGGCATGCGCCGAAACACCACCACCGGAATCGCCGTGAGGAAAAAGTTGCAGAACATGCCGTAGGCCCAAGCATTGGTCAGGTTGATCCCGGTGGGCCGCAGCAGGAACGCCGAACACTCGTAGGACGAGCGATCGGGCGAGAACGGGTTCCAGAAGTTGCAGTTGTCGGCACGGGCGTAGGACGACCACAAGGTCATCGCATCCGGGCCTGGATCACGCGGAATCAGCAGCGGCATGGCCACCGACAGAAACAGCCCGGTGAAAAGGATCAGGAACGAGACATACGAATCGAGTCTCTTGCCACGAAACTCGATGCACGGCAGTTTCAGGCCCATGAAAACGCAGCCTTTTTCGCAGCGGTTGCGCGAGTCAGCACGGCAATCACCACGAGCTGCACGATGATCGCGAAGACGTTGCCCCACGCCGCGCCGTAGATCGAATAGTGCTTGATCAACAGATAGCTGACCGGCACCGAAACCAACAAGCAAATGGCAGCGCTGGCCAATGACACCCGGCTGTTTTTCGAAGCAATCAGACCACCCCAGACGATGTCGCCAATCGCGCGCAAGGCGAAGGAAAAGATCAGCACTCCGAGGATCGCATTGTCCGGACGCGGCACGCTGGTGGCGACGTAATCGAGCACCACGTTGAAAAACACATAGATCGCCACCGCCACCGCCGCCGACACCAGCAGCGAGCGCATCACCCACTTGTTGATGAACAGTTGCTTGACCGTGAACGCCTGTTGCTCAGCCTGAAAACGCTTGGCCAGCACCGGAATCCCGACCACCGCCACCACCGCATAGGACAACGCCTGCAAAGTGTTTGCCGCCGACCATGCGTACACGTATTTACCGAGGCTGGCGTAGGGTTCCAGGTCGATGATCAGAAAGCGCTCGGCGTACTGACTCAGCGCGATCAGCCCGGTGCCGAGGTAGAACGGCAAGCCGGCCTTCCATACGGTGCCCGTGGCCAGCGTCCCGGCAACCCGGCCCTTGTGCACGTTCACCACGATCAGATAACCGGCGATGATCACCAGCACGTTGGCAGCGACCCACAGCCACAGCACGCTGGCGATTCCCGAGACCCAATCGAGCATCATCCCGCCCACCGCCAACAGCGCCCACAGGCCGGTCTTGATGAAGAACAGCAATGCGCCCGCCGTGGCTTTCTGCGCAGAAAACACGAAAGAGTTGATCTCGAACGACAGGTGCTCAGTGAGCAAAACCAGCGTCACGCAAAGGATCAGCGCGGCCGGCGCTTCAACTGTCTGGAACAGTGAATAAATCAGCACCGTCGCTACCGACAACAACAACCCCACCGCCAGATACAGCAGCAGGACTTTATCGACCACCCGGCGCGAACTGCCGCCGACGCTGATCAAGCGATTGATCTCGGAACTGAAACCGACGCTGTAGAACTTCGACGCAATCAGCGATGCCGCGACCACCACGCCGTAAAAGCCCAGTGCCTCATAACCGAGGTAATGGGTGATCGCCAAAACCAGCAAAAACTTCGCGCCCAACGCTCCGCCGCGAAGCAGCAGCCGAAATATCATCGAACGACACCTTTGATGATCTCGTCCATGGCCACGGTTTTCGCTTCGATTTCTCGGCAGGTATCGGTCAGGCGCTTGCCGAAATTCGCCAGCGCATTCGGCGCATAAACCGTGTCGATGATGGTGTCGACATTGATGTCGCCGCCGTTGATCACCCAGTCCTCGACCCCCATGTCCTGATAGGCGCCGAAGCCTTTGCGTTCATAGCTGATGTGGTACGCCGGCACGCCGGAAAGCAGCGACTCGATGGCGCCGTGCAAGCGTACGGAAATCACCAGGTCCGGTTGGTATTTGGCAATCGTCGCCTTCAGCGACAACAGATCTTCAGTGATACCCAGCTCGCGATAAAAAGCGCCGTCATCGTTGCCACGCACCGCGCTCTGTACGGCGCAGACCACTTTGCTTTTGTTCTTCAAACGCTGCAGCAGCACTTTCAGATTGGCCACGTAAGCGACTTTCTTTTCCTTGCTCCACTCCGGCGGCTTGCGCAGTACCACGCACACGGTGGCTGGCGAAGACGCGCAGCGGGTGAATTTTGCCTGCTGGAGGATTTTGCTCGCCAACGACTGCACCGCCAGATCCGGCGCGCGGTAGACGTTTGCACAAGCATCGAAAATCGCCGAGGAGCGATTGTCACGCACGAATACCGCATCGGCGCTAGCGTAGTGCTCGACGATCTTGCTGCTCTCGCCGTGGAACGGGCCGATGCTTTGCGGCAGGTACACCGACGGCACTTTGCTGAGGATCGCGGTTTCCAGTTGCTTGGCGTGGCCGAGTTTCAGCTTGATGTGTTCGAAGGCACTTTTCGAGCGCATGTAACCGCCGCCGACGCCGACGATCAGATCGGTTTTCTTCAGCAGATCCGCCAGCCCGGCGTAGGACTGATTGAGGAACACCGCTTGTTTGACCCGGCCCAAACCCTTGGCCGCCATCACCGGCGCGTCGAAACGCGGGTGCGGCAAGTAGCTGAAAGATTCCGGGTCGGAGGCCACGACGCTGATCGCGGTGTCTTCGCCAAAGTTGCGCTGCACCAGCGCGATGGCCAGATCGACGAGCAAGCCGTCACCGGAGTTGGACGCACTGTAGCCATGCAAAATCGTTACGTTCATATGCTTGAGTTCTACTTAAAAAGTGGGAGCGCGATACAGGTCGTAGGTCTGGCGAATCATCAACGCGGCACTGAAGCGCTCGCGGACAATGCTGCGTCCTTGGTTGCCGAGGTCGAGCAAACGCGGCTTCTGGATAATCGTCAGCACATCGGCCAGCGCTTGGTGATCACCGGACGGAAAGACGTAGCCAGACACTTCGTTGGTGACCAGTTCGGGCAGTGACGTGCAATTGCTGGCGATCACCGGCAAGCCCATGGCCATGCCTTCCAGCGGCACCATGGCGAAACCTTCCCAGCGACTCGGCACGATCAGCGCATCGGATTGTTGATACAGCGCCTGCACTTCGCTCGGGGTGACCCACGGCAGGTACTCGACGCCATCCATCGGCGGGCACTCGACCGCGTCCTCATTGACGGCACTGCCAACCACGGTCAGTTTCATGTCGCTGCGCTGCACCTTGGCGTAAGCCTTGAGCAGCACATCGAAGCCCTTTTGATAATCCAGGCGACCAACGAACAGCAGATGAATCGGCTCGTTGCCAATCGCTTTCTGCGCGTCTTCCTTGCGATGAATGCCGTTGTAGATCAGCGTCATGCGCTTGCGCTCGATGCCGAAGCGCGCGGCTTTGTCGAGTTCGTACTGGCTGACGCAAATGATCACGTCGGTGACTTTCTGCAGCACCCGCTCGATCCACGCATAGACTTTCTGCTTGGTCGGCGAGCTTTCCATCAGGAACGAAAACGCGTGCGGGCAGTAGACGATTTTCGGCTTGCGCCACGGTCGCAGCAGCACACACACGCACCGGCCGATCACCCCGGAAAAGGTGCTGTGCAAATGCACCACGTCGGGTTTTTCCTTGAGCATCACCTGGGTAAGGCGCCAGGCAAAACGCAGCAGCGACGGCACGTTGCGCCCGGTGCGCGGGAAGGTGCGGATCTGCTGCGCACCGATGCCGTGCAACTCTTTGGCCTGATCATCCGGGACCAGATACACCAGCTCGTAGTTCGCCGCATCACCTTCCGGCGAAGCCGAAATCGTCCGGATCACCGTCGCGACGCCACCTTTGATCGTCTCTGCCACGTGCAGTATTTTCTTCACAAATCACCCACTTCAAACAGGAAAAAACAGTCGCTGACAGTCAGGATTTGTCGGACGCGTATTCGTAGTTGTAATAGCCGTAGCCGCCGTTGCCGTAATAACTGGCGGCACGCTTCTCGACGCCGTTGAACACCGCGCCTTTGAGCTCGATGCCGTTCTGCGCGAAGCGGCGAATGGTCAGTTCGATCTCCTTGGCCGGGTTCACCCCGAAGCGCGTGACGATCAGGCTGATCCCGGCTTCACGGCCGACAATCGCGGCATCGGTCACCGCCAGCAGCGGCGGCGTATCGATGATCACCAGGTCGTAGCGCTCACTCAGTTCGGCGAGCAAATCGCGGAAGTTGGCGTGCATCAGCAGCTCGGAGGGATTGGGCGGTACCTGGCCGCGACTGATGAAGTGCAGGTTGTCGACTTCAATTTTGTTGATCGCCTGATCGATGCTGCAGCGCTTGACCAGCAGGTCGGACAAACCGTTGGTGATCGGCGTGTTGAGGGTTTTGTGCAGGTGACCTTTGCGCATGTCGGCATCGATCAGCACCACGCGCTGGCCGCTCAGGGCCATGACGGCGGCAAGGTTGGACGAGACGAAGGTTTTGCCGACCTGCGGGCTCGGCCCGGAAATCATGATGCGGTTGTTGGTCGAATCGAGCCCGGCGAAGTGCAGGCAGGTGCGCAGGCTGCGGATCGATTCGATCGACAGATCCGTCGGATTACGCAGGGCCAACAGGTACGCCGGTTTGTCGACACCGTCGCGGGCGCGGCCTTTTTTGTTGTCTTCTTCATCCTGCAAGGCGCTGTACGGAATCGACGCGTACACCGGCAAGCCAAGTTGCTCGATGGCTTCCGGGCCTTCCAGACCGCGGCTCAGGGATTTGCGCAGCAGCACCAGCGCCACGCCGACAAAGGCGCCTAGGAACGTAGCAATCAGCACAATCAAGGCTTTTTTCGGTTTGACCGGGCTGGTCAGATCGACATCTGCTGCATCGACCAAACGCACGTTACCGACGGCACCGGCGCGGACGATGTCCAGTTCCTGGGATTTGTTCAGCAACTGCGTGTAGATCTGCGAAGCGACTTCGACATCGCGGGTCAGGTTGAGCAATTCCTGCTGTGTCGCGGGCAGATCGCCGACTTTGCCTTCCAGCGATTTCTGTTGCTGGGTCAGCTCGCCGATCTGGCTCATCAACGCGCGATAGGCCGGATGCTGTTTGGTGAATTTGCGGTCCATCTCCGCTTGCTGCATTTTCAGCTCGGAAATCCGCGTTTCCAGCGCCACCGACTGACCGAGCACCGACTGGGTTTCCAGCGAGATGTTCACGGTCTTGCCGTGGGTCTGATAGGCGTTCAACGCATCGCTGGCCTTGGCCAGATCACGCTTGACCTGCGGCAACTGGCTTTGCAGGAAAGCCAGACTTTGCGCCGCTTCCGCCGAGGTGCGGCGCACGTTCTGATCGACATAAAGCGCGGCGATCTTGTTGAGAATCTTCACCGCTTCAGCGGCGTCGCTGCTGGCCAGCGCCAGTTTGATAATCCCCGATTCCTTGCCCTGCTCGGAGATATCCAGTGCGTCCTGATAACCCTGAATCGTCACGATCCGTGGGTTGCGCACCACTTCGAAACGCGTGCCGGGATTGGCCAACAACTGGGTGATCTGCCCTTCTACACCGTCCTGCGCGAACGCTTCGCCGGCGACGCCTTCCACCAGCAGGTTGTCGTTGTCATCGAGTAACTGGAAGTGCTTCTGTTCGCCGGCAATCAGGGTGAGTTTCTTGCCCAGCAGTTCTTTGGGCAGATTGAGCCGGGCAAACTCCAGGCGCTCGCCGCCCCACGCATAGCTGTTCAGGCCGAAACGCGGCGCAGCAACGCTGGTTTCGGTCTCGCCGCGATAACGCCGGGCGAGAAAGCCGCCAATCATCGGGAAGGTGTTGGGGGTGACATCGATGTCCAGGCGCAGGTCGTCGACGGTTTTGCCGATCACCGCGCGCGATTTGATGATGCCGATTTCGGTCACCGACGGCGATTGCCCACCGAGCATGCTGTTGAGGTCGGAGAAACCGAGCATGTCGTTCTTTTTCGGCTCGACCTGCACCAGCGCATTCGCCAGGTACACGGGCGTGGCCAATACCGCGTAGGCCACACCGGTGACCATGAAGGCCCCGGTCAGTGCGCCGATCAACCATTTCTGGTCGATCAAACTGCCGAATATACCGAGCAGATCAATACTGTCTTGATCATTGTCGCGGGTGCCGATTACGGACGGTAACTGCATAAGTCTGTTCTTACCATTCATTGATCTGAAGAATATTCATCAACGCGCGAGGCGTTGTGCCCATGAGCTGACAGCATCTTCAATCAATGCATGGGCATGAATAAAAGCGGCCTTGCCTTGACGATACGGATCTTGTATTTCGCGCTCGCTCTGCCATTTACCGAGCAGAAATACTTTGCCTCGGGCATGAGAGGCAATTTTCAGCACCTGATTTACATGCTGTTTTTCCATCACCAGAATCAAATCCGATTCATTGACAATGTCGGCTGTGAGTTGCCGTGCCTGGAATGTTTCGGCACTGTGTCCGTGATCTTCGAGGACCTGCCGGGCCGAAGCCTCGACACCTTCGCCGACCCGGGCAGCAAGCCCTGCGGACGCCACGGTGATGGGCGAGGAGCCCAGCGCATTGCGCAATAACAGTTCTGCCGTCGGACTCCGGCATATATTGCCAACGCAAACAACAAGGATCTTTCTGAACAAGGTTTTACTTTCCTGTGTAATGTCAAACGGCCAACATCCCGAGAGCATTTGAATGAACCCTCAAGATCTTCCTGCACTCAGAAATAGATTCGCCCTGTTAGTACTGGAGCATTAAGTACCACAGCGTCTAAAAGTCCCCCAACCACAATTAGCGGACTAAAAATAACTGTGATTTTCGGCTGTTTGATTTCCGACAAAAAATAACATTCACGCACTAAGTGCCATCATCTTGTTCGAAAACCGGGTAACGAGATCAATATTCGTAGTTGTCACTTCTCTTCGGGAGAGCAGACATGAAATCAGCACATCTCAAACGACTCGGCGCGCTGGCGCTGATGGCAATGGGTGCAACAACCCCGCTGCACGCCAGCGAAACGTTTCCAAACCTTCCGGCGAAGAACATCGGCGTTCAGGTGAAGATCCAGAACTTCACGGCTGCCGACGCCGCGCAGATCAAATCGGCCGGCTTCGGTTTTGTCCGCTTCGGCGTGTGGAGCGACAGCCTGACGGCCAAGGCTTATCAGCAACAAGTCAGCGATGCTTTTGCGGCGGCCAGGTCCGCCGGGCTGCCGGTTCTGCTGACGGTTCGCGCGATCAAACCCTTGCCCGCCGGGTCTACTGCAGATCTGGCCACGGCCGGTGAAGGCTTTGCCAAAGCGGTGACCGGATTGCAACAGTCGTACAGCGCGCAACTGGTCGCGATCGAACTATGGAATGAACCCGATCTGGAAACCTATTGGCCGACGGGCAAGTTCGACACCACGTTTGTGCCGTTCATGAGCGCGGTGTGCAAGTCGCTGCAAGGACAGCCGCCATCGACGCCGGTGATCGGCTACGGTTTCGCCCGGCCACCCAGCGCAGGCTCGGCTTCCACCGTGGCGCTGAACCGCATTGTCAGTGAATACCCGAAATGCTTGAGCGCCGTGTCCTATCACCCGTATGGCATGACGGCCGCCCAGATCAGCAACGCGCAGGCGTTTATTCAGCAGAACTTCCATCTGCCGGGCGTCATCAGTGAATGGGGCATCTCGGCACTCGCGTCCAACGGCGGTGCCGAAGGTCAGGCGAGCAAGATCAACGCGT
The DNA here is from genome assembly GCF_032613195.1 of Pseudomonas sp. P108. Classification (NCBI taxonomy): domain Bacteria; kingdom Pseudomonadati; phylum Pseudomonadota; class Gammaproteobacteria; order Pseudomonadales; family Pseudomonadaceae; genus Pseudomonas; species Pseudomonas sp. P108. The sequence continues at coordinate 4,562,514 of NZ_CP126691.1, forward strand.
TTATCGGCGATGTTAAAAAACTCAACATCCCGCTGACCTCCATCTACGAATGGAAGAACAGCGAGACGGGCAGCAATGAACGCGAGAAGAACTTCGGCCTGCTGACGTCCGACGGGCAACCGAAACCGGCGCGCATGTCGGTCGAAGCGTTGTTGAACGTCCAGTAGCGCAGATACAACCGGCCTGTTCGCAGGTCGGTTGCTTTGAACCTGTTGGCTGTTTTGGCATCGTATTCATCGATAGCCCGCCCCACCTTTCAAACAATCGTTTTCAGGTTGTTGCCGCAGGGGCCATCGATACACGTACACGCCCTTGAGTGACCGTCAGCGCTCGGGTAATGTCATCAGACCCATAGGATAGAGCACGCCCATGACTTCCAAGCTGGAACAACTCAAACAATTCACCACCGTTGTTGCCGATACCGGCGACTTCGAAGCGATCTCCCGAGTCAAACCGGTCGACGCCACCACCAACCCTTCCCTGCTGCTCAAAGCGGCGGCCATTCCGGCGTACGCCGAGCTGCTGAACGCTTGCGTCAGCGACTGCAAGGGCGATGTCGGCCTGGCCAGCGACCGATTCGGCGTTGCAGTGGGTCAGGAAATTCTCAAAGTGATTCCGGGCCGCATCTCCACCGAAGTGGATGCGCGCCTGTCGTTCGACAAGGATGCCGTGCTGAAGCGCGCGCATCGCCTGATCGAACTGTACGACAAGGCCGGCATTGGCCGTGATCGCGTACTGATCAAGATCGCCTCGACCTGGGAAGGCATCCGCGCCGCCGAAGTGCTGGAGAAGGAAGGCATCCAGACCAACCTGACCCTGCTGTTCTCCTTCGCTCAGGCCGCCGCTTGCGCCGACGCTGGCGTGTTCCTGATTTCGCCATTCGTGGGCCGCATCTACGACTGGTACAAGAAGGCCAACGGCAACGACTACACCGGCGCCGATGATCCGGGCGTGCAGTCGGTCACCCGCATCTACAACTACTACAAGGCCAATGACTACAAGACCGTGGTCATGGGCGCGAGCTTCCGCAATCTCAACCAGATCGAGCAACTGGCCGGCTGTGACCGCCTGACCATCAGCCCGGACCTGATCGACAAGCTGGCGGCCGACACCGGCAAGCTGGAGCGCAAACTCGCCCCGGGCAACGCCGGTGAAGCCCGTCTGAGCCTCAACGAAGCGCAATTCCGCTGGTTGTCCAACGAAGACGCGATGGCCACCGAGAAACTGGCTGAGGGCATCCGTCAGTTTGCTCGCGACCAGGAGAAGCTTGAGGCGCTGTTGCAGGCCAAGCTGTGATTTGAGTTAGGGAAATGCGAAAAGGGCGAATCCTGGTGGATTCGCCCTTTTTTATGGCTGCTGGATAATTTCAGTGTTCTTGCGACCGCTTTCGCGAGCAGTCTCGCTCCCACAGTGGGATTTGTGATCGACGCCGCGTCAGTGTGGGAGCGAGCCTGCTCGCGAAGAGGCCCGTCCGGCCGGCATCACTCAATGCCGCTCGAGGGCATTCACCAGATCATGGAACGCTTCACGATTGGAATCGTTGAGGCCCATGAGGATCTTGTGCGCTTCGAGCACTTTGATCCGCACCACTTCTTCCGACTGGTCCTGATCCGGTAGATCGTCCAGGCACTCCGGGCACGGCACCGGGTGGTTGACGATGTTGAACACCTGCTCGAACCCCATCGATTGCAGCAGACGGGTGATGTCTTCGTGGGTGGTGACGACGGTCGGCAGCAGGCCGACCTTCTGCCGCGACAGGATCGACAGTTTGGCCAACAGGCCCAACGTCGTGCTGTCGATGCTGCGGGTTTCGGTCAAATCGATCACGATCGCGTTGAAATTCAGCGCGGTGAAGATTTTCTCAATAGTCGCATCCAACGCCGAACACAGGGTCAGGCGAACTTCACCGACGAACTTCAGGACAAAGGTGCCGTCCTGCTCGGCGAACTGGATTCTACCGGTACTCATTAAAGATTCCTGCTCAACACCAACAGGGCGATATCATCCGGCATCTCCCCTAGCGTGGCCAATCCAAACACTTGCCGCAGACCATCCAGGCTGCCGCCCGCCGACTTCACCCGTTGAGGCAAAGCGGCTTCTTTTTCTTTGAGCGTAGGTTCTGGCAAAAGATCCAGAATGCCATCGGACATCAGCGTCAGGCTGAACGTCGGCGGCAGCTCAAGCACGTGGTCTTCGTAGGTGGCTTCATTGAAGAGGCCCACCGGCAGACCACGCCCTTCGAGATAACGAACACTGTCAGGCGTGTACAACACAGGCAACGGCAGATGGCCGCCGATGCTATAGGTCAACAAACCGGTCTCCTCGTCGATGACTCCACCGACCATTGTGACGTGTTTACCCAGCTTACAACTGATCAGCCCCCGGTTGATATGACCAAGAACTTCCGAAGGCTTGAATTCCGGCAATGTGCCGTTGCGCTTGGATTCGAACAGCAAGCGCGTGGTCATGAACTTCAGCAGCACGGTGACAAAGGCTGAAGAGGCGCCATGACCGGAGACATCCGCCAGGTAAAACGCGACCCGGCGCTCGTCGACACGGAAATAGTCGACAAAATCACCCGACAGATACAGCGACGGGATGATCTGGTGGGCAAACTTGAACTCGTCGATGCTCCACGGGCTTTCCGGCAGCATGTTCATCTGTACCTGGCGACCAGCGTTCTGGTCTTCCTGGAGCAGGTTCAGGCTGGCCTCGAGCTCGCGGTTGGCCTTTTCCAGCTTCTCGCGGTAGCGCTGGTTTTCCAGCAGCAGGCGCGCACGATCCAGGGCCCGGCGCACAGAGTGCTCGAGCACAGCCAGATCTTCGAGAGGCTTGATCAGGTAATCCGCTGCGCCCAGGCGCAGGGCTTCGACCGCGTCGTTCATCACGCCGGCACCCGACACCACGATTACCGGCGTCTGCGGTGACCGCTCGGTGACCTGACGGATCAGTTCGAGACCGCCCATCTGCGGCATGCGCAGATCGCAGATGACCAGGTCGGGCGTGTCTTGCTCGAATACCTGAAGACCCTGTTGGCCGTTGCTGGCCTGCAGGACGCTGAAACCACTGTCTTCCAAATAGGCCGCGAGGCTCGCGCGCACTACTTCGTCATCATCGATTATCAGCAGCGTGGCACTGGTTTTTGGCATGTGGGCAAACGGCGCCAGAATTAGGTTGGCGTAGTTGGCGGGGCATCGGGCCCTGCGCAGACTACTGGATTCGCTTTCTAGCCTCTCTGCTGCACCGCTTTCGAGCATTGGCTGCAAACGCGGTTACACCAGAGGTGCCCTTCTAAGGCGCAGACGGTACTCCCATCCGCAGAGCGTTTCAAGCATGCGCCGATGGTCGCTTGACGACTTTACTTGTCAAATCACCGAGAGTTATAAGAACAGCTCAAACCGTAACCCAATGGAAGGACGAACCTATGAGTCAAACCAGTCGGGACTACAGCGAAAAGCGCGATTTCATCCGCATGCGGGTCGATGCCGATGTCGTGTTGATTCATGAAGGGGATGAGGTTTCAGGGGTGTGCATCGACCTCTCCAGCAGCGGCATGCAGGTCGCAGCGCCGCGCCAGTTCGCGGTCGGCGACCGTTTGAGCGTGCGCATCGATTCCGAACACGCGGCGCTCAGTGGGCTTGAAGCCGAGACCGAAGTGGTCTGGATCAAGCCACAAGATGGCGGCGGCCAGAAGCTCGGCCTGACTATTCTGGAAATGAAATAGCTACACACAAAAAAGGCGACCCTGGGGTCGCCTTTGTTTTTACCGGTCGAGATTAAAAATCGTCTTCGACCTGGCCATCCTTCACTTTGAACTCGCGGTTCTGCAAGTAAGCATTGCGGATGAAGGTGTACTTGTCGCCGCTGATCAGCTTCTCGCTCGACAGCAGGCTGGCGCGGGTGTCGACGATGTTCAGACCGAAGATCGAGTTACGCGTAGGTACGTGGTCGATGTAGCGGTACATGCCGGTGTAGCTGTCGACGTATTTTGACGGTGCGTCACGCAAAGTGCTCGGCCCCATCAGCGGCAGCATCACGTACGGACCGCTACCAACGCCCCAGTAACCGAGCGTCTGGCCAAAATCTTCATCGCTGCGGTTCAGGCCCATTTTGGTGCCGACATCAAAGAAGCCGAGCAGACCAAACGTGGTGTTGAAGATCAGACGTGCAGTGTCGACGCCAGCGGCAGCCGGTTTGGCTTGCAGGATGTTGTTGGCAAGGTTGGTGACATCACCGACGTTGCGGAACATGTTGTGGATGCCGTCTTCGAGGAACTGCGGCGTGACAAACTCATAGCCTTGGGCCAATGGCTTCAGCGCGTAAGTGTCAACGAAGTCGTTGAACTGGAAAATCGGGCGGTTAACGCTTTCCCAAGGGTCTTCTTCCGTTGCCGCCTGAGTGGCGAACGGCGCCAGCAACAGGCCGGCACATACACTTAGCTGAGCGAGCGGATAGCTCCAGCGCATAGAAAAACTCCTTGGATATGTACTGTCGCGGGCATCGGGGCCCGGGCATTAAGGCCGCTAGTATAAGCGCAAAAGCCCGTTTGGGCAGTCGGCCAATTGTGCAAAGTTGTAGGACCCCTCCCACGCCGCGGTTCACATAGCCGTCACGCAACTGTCACCTTGAATGACTAGCCTTGTCGCTATTTCAGGGACGCTGCCATGACACACGCCGAAACCTTGCCCGTCGCCGCGTCCAGCCTGACCGCCGTACTGTTTGGACTCAGCGGTTGTCTGGTGGATTTCGGTGCTCGCGCTCGTCTGAATACCGTCGCCCGTCCCGAATATGCCGAGGCCACGCCGGGCGCGCTCGACAGTCTGCACAGTTTGCAGCGCCAGCAGATTCCCTGTGCCTGGCTGGATGAACTGCCCCCTGCCCTCGCCCAATCGTTGTCGGCCTCACTGCCGGCGTCAATCAAACCCGCGCAACATTCGGCAACACTCAATCCGTGGCCTGCGCCGAATGCCTGCTGGCAAGCCTTGATGGACCTGAACGTCGGTTGTCTGGACGGCTGCGTGCTGGTCAGTGGCGAACCGCGCCTGCTGCAGGCCGGCCTGAACGCCGGGCTGTGGACCATCGGCCTCGCCTCCTGCGGCTCGCTGTGCGGCCTGGCACCGGGCGAATGGCAAGCGCTGAGCCAGAGAGAACGCGAACAACTGCGTGGCAAGGCGACGATGCAGCTATTCGGCCTCGGCGTGCATTCGGTCATCGATCACTTGGGCGAACTCGACACCTGCCTGGCGGACATCAGCCTGCGCCGGCTCAAAGGCGAAAAGCCCTGATCGGGATCATGCAGGTTTGCCGGGAGTGGATTAATCTAAAGGTCAGCCATAGACCTTTGGCGCGCGGCTGCGGTCAATGCCAGTGCCTATTGATAAAAGGAAAACACCATGCCCGCCCAAGAACTGCAAAAACAGCTCGATACCCTGCGCGAGCAGCTGGAGCAGAATCCGCCGCTGTCGGAAGTCGAACGTGAAGACCTGCGTGTGCTGATGGCGCAAATTGAATCCGAAATTCAACTGGAAAATGCCACTCAAGACGCCAGCATCGCCGATGGCGTGAATCTGGCGGTTGAACGCTTCGAAGTCGAACACCCAGCGATTGCCGGCACCCTGCGCAATATCGTCAACGCGCTGGGCAGCATGGGGATCTGATTGCCCGCCACACAAAAAAAGCCCTGCCATCGTTGGCAGGGCTTTTTCATGTCTACGATTTGCAATGCAGTCCCCTGTGGGAGCGAGCCTGCTCGCGAAGGCGTCGTGTCAATCGACATCATCCTTGAATGACACACCGCATTCGCGAGCAGGCTCGCTCCCACATTGGACATCGCACATTCTGGATCTTTATTGGCGCACCAGGCGGTGATTCGGCAGCTGTACGCTTTCGGTGCTGCGATACGGGTTGATATCCAGACCACCGCGACGCACGTAACGGGCAAATACCGTCAGCTTTTCTGGCTTCAGCAGTCGTTGCAGATCAAGGAAAATCCGCTCCACACACTGCTCATGGAAGTCAGAGTGCTGGCGGAAGCTGACGATATATTCCAGCAGACTGGCATGATCCAGCGCCGAGCCGCGATATTCCACCACCACGCTGCCCCAGTCCGGCTGACTGGTCACCGGGCAATTGGATTTGAGCAGGTGGCTATAGACCGTCTCTTCGACAACCCGCGATTCATCGCAACGCAACAGCTCCGGGCGCGGATGCTCATAGTTGCTGACGCTGATATCCAGATCATCGATGCACACGCCCGGCAGCGCCACGACGCCCTCCGCTTCAACATCCTTCAGGCTGCGAACCCGCACGCCCACCGGTTTGCCGGCGGCGGCCGACAAATCCTTGACCAGTGTTGCTTCCAATGCAGCAACGTCGGCAAACGCGGTCTGGTTCAGCGAGTTCAAATACAACTTGAACGACTTCGATTCGATGATGTTCGGCGAGTCCGCCGGAATGCTGAATTCGCCAATCGCCACCACCGGTTTGCCCGACGGCAACAGCCACGACAGCTCGAAGCAGTTCCAGAAATCCACACCTTTATACGGCAGGGTTTCGGCGGTCAGACCCAGCTCGGCCCATTTCGCGGTGCGCGGAATCGGGAACAGCAGGGACGGCGTGTACGTGGCGATGTATTCGCTGGATTTGCCCAGCGGCGAGTGTTCGGCTGCGGGATGCATGGCGGAAACCTGACTGAATAATCAGCGGATTCTACCAGCCTTTGCCCGCGCCTTTGAGTGCTTACTGACTGACAGTCAGTTTGCCGACCATGCCCGCCTGATAATGCCCGGGAATATTGCAGGCGAATTCCAGGCTGGTGGCCTTGCTGAAGGTCCAGGTCAGCTCGGCGGTTTTACCTGGCTCGACCAGCACGCTGTTGGGGTCGTCGTGCTTCATGCCATGGCCCATCGCTGCGTGATCTATGCCGGCCATATCGTGGGACATTTCCTTCATGCCGGTAGGCGTAAGCATGCCGCTTTGCTGCATCTGCAACATTTCCTGCTGGTGTTTGGCGTGCATCGACGCGTCGCCGAGGTTGAATTCGTGCAACAACTGGCCTTTATTCACCAGCACAAAACGAACGGTCTCACCGGCCTTGATCTGAATCGCCTTGGGATCGAAGGACATATCGCCCATCACTACTTCAATGCTGCGCGAGGCTTTGGCGGCCGATGCTGGCTGGCCGAAATCATAGGTGTGCGCGGGAGCTGCAAACGCCGTCGAACTCATTGCCAACAAACAGATGGCCAGGGATTGGCGTAAAAACATGGTCGTTCTCCAACAAGATAAGATTCAGCTTATGGGAAACTTTAGCCGGCCTGCGCTGGCATCTACCTGACAGGGAGATTACAACTTTGTCAGGTTGGCGTTTGTCGCCAGCGCTCACGGTATAAAGCTTTCGTGACTACAACACCCCCGAACCCACCCGAGTCGCCCATGAAACTGTTGATCGTCGAAGACCAAGCGAAAACCGGCCAATACCTGCGCCAGGGCCTGACCGAGGCCGGGTTCAATACGGAACTGGTGGCCGACGGCAACAGCGGTCAGCAACTGGCTTTGAGCGGTGATTACGCGCTGCTGATCCTCGACGTGATGCTGCCGGGTCGCAGCGGCTGGCAGATTCTGCAAGCGGTGCGCAGCGCCGGGCTGGATACGCCGGTACTTTTTCTCACGGCCAAAGACGCCGTGGAAGACAGGGTTCATGGCCTCGAACTCGGCGCCGACGACTATCTGGTCAAACCCTTCGCCTTCTCGGAACTGCTGGCGCGGGTGCGCAGCCTGTTGCGTCGCGGCAGCGCTACAACCCAGGAAACCAGTCTGCAACTGGCCGACCTGCGTCTGGATCTGATCCGCCGCCGGGTCGAGCGCAGTGGCCAGCGCATCGACCTGACCGCCAAAGAATTCGCGTTATTGGAGATGCTCCTGCGCCGTCAGGGTGAGGTGCTGCCGAAATCGCTGATCGCCTCACAGGTCTGGGACATGAATTTCGACAGCGACACCAACGTCATCGAAGTGGCGATCCGCCGTTTGCGTCTGAAAATCGACGACGAGTTTCCCAACAAATTGATCCACACCGTGCGCGGCATGGGTTACGTGCTCGAAGAGCGTGGCGCCTGATGCGTCGTTTGTCCCTGAGTTCGCGCCTGGCCTTGTTGTTTGCCGCTTGCACCGCTGTGGTTTCGCTGTTCGCCGGGCTGTTGTTCAACCGCGCCAGCGAGGCGCACTTTATCGAACTCGACCAGCAACAACTGGACGGTAAGCTGATTGGCCTGCGCCGCGCCTTGCAGGATGTTCAACCCGCTCAACGTGAGGCGCGGCTGGCGGATGAGCTGAGCCGTCAGGCCGATCTGTCGTTGCGCATTACCGGCACTGACGGCCAGCGCTGGTATGACAGTTCGACGCAAATCCCCAAGGATTTGCCGCAACAATCCGGCCTGTCGACCATAAGCCATGACGGCACCGATTACCGCGTGCTCAACGCCCCGCTCTACCCGGAAAAAGCCGATTCCCCGCAACTGACAATGCTGCTGGACATCACCCATCACCAGCACTTCCTGCAACGCATGCAGCATCTGATCTGGCTGACGGTCGGGCTGTCAGCGCTGGCCACCGCTTTGCTCGGTGCCTGGGCTGCACGCAGCGGGTTGCGTCCGTTGCGGCGCATGAGCGCGGTTGCTCGTGGGATTTCCGCACAATCGCTCAACGCCCGACTGCCGGAAGCGCAAATGCCACCCGAGCTTGCAGAAATGGCCCACAGCTTCAACGCCATGCTCGCACGCCTCGACGACTCGTTTCAGCGGCTCTCGGCGTTTTCCGCCGACATCGCCCATGAACTGCGCACCCCACTGTCGAACCTGCTGACCCACACTCAGGTCACCCTCACCCGCCCACGGCCGATCGAGGATTACCGCGAAGCGCTGCACAGCAACCTCGAAGAACTGCAATGGATGGCACAACTGGTCAACGACATGTTGTACCTGGCCAAGGCTGACCACGGTTTGCTGATGCCCAAGCGCGAGCCGCTGGAACTGGCGGACGAGACCGATGTGTTGCTGGAGTTTTTTGCGCCGCTGGCGGAGGACGCCGGGGTCAGGCTGAGTCGAGGAGGCAACGCGCGGATCGAGGGTGATCGCAGCATGTTGCGCCGGGCCTTGTCGAATTTGCTGGATAACGCGCTGCGGTTTACCCCGGTCGAGGGCTACGTGAGCTTGCGGATCGTTGATCAACCGAACGCGGTACGCATTTCAGTCGAAAACAGTGGCGAAGGGATTTCTGCGGAGTTGTTGCCACGCCTGTTTGATCGATTTTATCGGGCCGATCCGGCGCGCCAGGAAGGCAGCAGTGAGCATGCAGGGTTGGGGCTGGCGATTACTCAATCCATCGTCCGCGCCCATGGTGGGCAGATTCATTGCGAATCAGAGGCGGGATGGACGCGGTTTGTGATTGAGTTGCCTCGAACCTGATCGTTCCCACGCTCTGCGTGGGAATGCAGCCCGGGACGCTCCGCGTCCCTTCCAGAGCCGAACGCGGAGCGTCCGTTGAGGCGTTCCCACGCAGAGCGTGGGAACGAGCATGGAGTCGTTTACGAATATCTCAGGGCGTGAGCCGGTTCGATCTTCGCCGCTCGCCACGCCGGATACACCGTCGCCAGGAAGCTCAGAATAAAGCCCGCCGAGCAGATCAACAGCACATCCCCTCCCTGCAATTCCGACGGCAGATTGCTGACGAAGTACACGTCAGAACTGAAGATATGCTGCCCACTGACTCGCTCGATCCAACCCACGATCTGACTGACATTCAACGCCGCAATCACGCCCAACACGCCGCCAATGATCGTACCGACAATGCCGATCACCGTGCCCTGCACCATGAAGATCGCCATGATCTGCCGTGGCGTGGCGCCGATGGTGCGCAGGATCGCGATGTCCGCGCCCTTGTCGTTCACCACCATGATCAGGGTTGCGATGATGTTGAACGCCGCCACCGCGACGATCATCAGCAACAGCAGGCCGATCATGGTTTTTTCCATCTTCATTGCGCTGAACAGGCTGCCCTGGGTGTGGGTCCAGTCGTCAGCCTTGAAATCGGCGCCCAACCCGGCAGCGATGTCCGAGGAGACTTTCGGTGCGGCGTACAGATCTTTCACCGCCAGACGCACGCTCTGCACCTGATTCGGTTCCCAATGCTGCATGGTCGCGGCATCGGCGACGTGGATCAGGCCCATCGAGCCGTCCAGTTCAGCACCAACCTTGAACACGCCCACCACGTTCAGCCGCTGCATGCGCGGGGTGATGCCACCCGGCGCAGTGCTGACTTCCGGGACGATCAAAGTGATCTTGTCGCCGACATTGAGGCGGAAACGTCGTGCGGTGATTTCACCAATCACCACGCCGAACTCGCCGGGTTTCAAGGCATCCAGACGCCCCTGCACAATGTGCTGGGCAACAATCGACACCTTGCCTTCCTGCGCAGGATCGACGCCACTGATCTGGATCGGCTGCATCAGGCCCTTATAGGAGAGCATGCCTTCCATTTCGGTGAACGGCACGGCGGCAGTCACTTCGGGGTTTTTCATTGCAGCGGCGGCGACGGGCTGCCAGTCATCGATCGGCTTGACGCCAACGATGGTCGCGTGCGGCACCATGCCGAGGATGCGCGAGCTCATTTCGCGCTGGAAGCCGTTCATCACTGACAACACCACGATCATCGCCAGCACGCCGAGGGCGAGGCCGATCATCGAGGTCATCGAAATGAACGAAACGAAGCGATTGCGGCGCTTGGCGCGGGTATAGCGCGTGCCGATAAAGATCGATAACGGTCTGAACATTCGCTGGGGCACCGTATAAAAATAAAAGACCCGACGCCTTTACAGACGCCGGGTTTCAGCCAATCAGATAGGCGAGAGGCAACCTTCTTGCAGGTGCAATACGCGATCCATCTGGCGGGCCAGGTTCATGTCGTGAGTCACCACCAGGAACGCCGTGCGCATGGAGGTGCTGAGTTCCAGCATCAAATCCTGAATGCCTTGCGCGGTGTGCGAGTCGAGGTTGCCGGTCGGCTCGTCGAGCATCACCAGACCCGGCTTGTTCACCAAGGCGCGGGCGATGGCCACACGTTGACGCTCGCCACCGGACAGTTCCGCCGGTTTGTGCTCCAGACGATGGCCGAGGCCGACGCGTTCCAGCAAAGCCGTGGCGCGCTGACGGGCTTCCGGGATCGGCGTCTTGCCGATCAACAGCGGCATGCAGACGTTTTCCAGCGCAGTGAATTCCGGCAGCAAGTGGTGGAACTGGTAAACGAAACCGAGCGCACGGTTACGCAGCAGGCCACGCTTCTTCTCGCTCAGTGCCGACAGCTCTTCACCGTCGAGCCAGACGCTGCCCTTGGTCGGCGTATCGAGACCGCCCAACAGGTTGAGCAACGTACTTTTGCCCGAACCCGAGGTGCCGACGATCGCCACGCGCTCGCCCGGGTGCAACTCCAGTTGCAGGCCGGCCAGTACTTCTACCGATTCCGGGCCTTCCTCGTAGGATTTACCCAGGTTGCGGCAGCTCAAGATTGCTTGTTCACTCATGCCCGACTCACTCATAACGTAGCGCCTCCGCCGGCTGGGTGCGCGCGGCACGCCAGGCGGGATACAGGGTGGCGAGGAAACTCAGAACCAACGCCGCGGCGCAGACCATGACCACGTCCTGGCTCTGCACCTGCGACGGAAGATAATCAATGAAATACACGTCAGCATTAAGGAATTTGTGGCCGATCAGGCCTTCCAGTGCCGAGATCGCTGCGCTGACATTAAGCGCAGCGAAAATGCCGACCACCGCGCCAATCGCTGTGCCGACCACACCGATCACCGTGCCTTGCACCATGAACGTGCGCATGATCGTGCCCGGCGTCGCGCCCAACGTACGCAGAATGGCGATGTCGCCCTTCTTGTCGTTCACCACCATCACCAGCGTGGAAATGATGTTGAACGCTGCGACGGCGACGATCAGCAGCAACAGCAGGCCGATCATGGCTTTTTCCATGCGGATTGCCTGATACAGATTGCCGTGGGTGCGGGTCCAGTCGCGGGCGTAGTAATGGTCTTCGCCAAGCTGCTGGGCAATGTTCCATGCCACACGCGGTGCCTGGAACAGGTCGTCGAACTTCAGGCGAATGCCCTGCACCTGATCAGGCTTCCAGCGGTGCATCTTCGCCAGATCCTGCAGGTTGGTGACGCCCAGATAACCGTCGAGCTCACCGGCACCGACATGGAAAATGCCGACCACGGTGAAGCGCTTCATGCGCGGGAACATCCCGGCCGGGGTCACGCTGACCTCCGGCGCGACGAAGGTGACCTTGTCACCGATGCCCACGCCAAGCTTGCTCGCGGCCTTGTCGCCGATGACGATGCCGAAGCTGCCCGGTGTCAAATCGTCGAGTTTGCCCTGCTTCATGAAGTTGTCGATGATCGACACGTTGCGCTCGAGCGCAGGGTCGATGGCATTGAGCAACACCTTGGACACCTGACCGTTATTGGTCAGCAGGCCCTGCATCTGGGTAAACGGCGCAACCGCCGTCACCTGCGGGTTCTGCTTGACCTTGTTGGCCAGACTTTGCCAATCGTTGATCGGCTCAGTGGATTCAATGGTCGCGTGGGGCACCATGCCCAGCACACGGGTGCGCATCTCATGATCGAAGCCATTCATCACCGAGAGCACGACGATCATCACGACCACGCCAAGGGCGAGCCCGATCATCGAAGTCAGGGAAATGAATGACACAAAATGATTGCGACGCTTTGCACGGGTATAACGCGTGCCGATAAATACGAAGAGAGGTCTGAACATGTCGGGGCTTGTTCGGAGGGAAAAGGAACGTCCTTGTGGCGGGGGTCGATAACCAGCTTTACACTCAGACCACCGCCGCTACCATGGGTTCGCCATGTCGACATTAGATGAAGAAGATCGCCGCGAATACTACCGTATCGAGGACACGATCGCACTGGAAATTCGGCCCCTGTCCGCTCCCGAAGCCGCAGGCCAGGAAGTGTTGCAGGATGCTTCCCCACTGTTCAACCTGCTCAGCGAACTGCACCTGAGCGAATTCGAGTCGCAGCACCTGTTGCGCCAGATCAGCGAGCGCGACCGGGCCATCGCCGCGTTCCTGAAATCGCAGAACAAGCGCATCGACCTGCTCAGTCAGGTGGTCGCCCTGACCGTGCTCGGCCATATCGGCGAGCCGCAACCGGTGATCATCTCCGAAGGCGGGATCGACTTTCAGTATCCGACGCCGATTGCCACCGGTGCACACCTGTCGGTGAAACTGGTGCTGATGCCGCAAGCGCTGGGCCTGTTGCTGCGCGCCCGTGTCACCCATTGCGACCGCAAGGGCGAGGGGTACGACGTTGGCACCGAGTTCGAACACTTGACCGACGCCCAGCGCCAGTTGCTCGCCCGCTATATCTTGCAGAAGCAGGCCCAGGAACGACGTCTGGCCCGCGAACAGAACGAATCTGGCATTTAACTTAAGGAAGCACCGTGACCCTCATCTACGGCCACCGCGGCGCCAAGGGCGAAGCACCGGAAAACACCCTGAGCAGTTTTCAGGAATGTCTCAAGCACGGCGTGCGCCGCTGCGAACTGGATCTGCACCTGTCCAAGGACGGCGAGTTGATGGTCATTCACGATCCGACCCTCAAACGCACCACGGAACGGCGCGGCAAGGTTGTCGAGCACACCGCCGCCGAACTGGTGACCTACGACGCGCGCAAGGGCGGCCCCGGCTGGATCAAGCCGTGCCCGATTCCGACGCTGGAAGAGTTGTTCGAGAAATGTGATTTCGATCACTGGCAGCTGGAAGTCAAAAGCGCTTCGCGTACTCGCGCGGCAACCACCGTGCTGGCGATTCGTGAAATGGCTCAGCGCCATGGCCTGCTCGACAAGGTGACGATCACCTCGAGTTCGCGGGAAGTGCTGAAAGCGGCGCTGGACCTCGTGCCGGATGTGTCACGGGGACTGGTCGCCGAATACGCCTGGCTCGACCCGTTGAAGGTCGCGGCCAGCTATGGCTGTGAGATTCTCGCGTTGAACTGGACGCTGTGTACGCCGGAACGCCTGCAGAAGGCGCAGCGTCAAGGGCTGCACGTGTCGGTGTGGACCGTCAACGAGCCTGCGCTGATGCGCAGACTCGCCGACTTCGGCGTTGACAGCCTGATTACAGACTTTCCCGGTTTGGCCACTGCCACCCTCGAGAATTGCTGAAATCGGTCTCCCCGGCCGGCTCAGGCCACCGGCCGGAGCCCGTCAAAAAAGCCGGTTGAGACCGTCGTACGCCGCTACCCGATAGGCTTCAGCCATGGTCGGGTAGTTGAACGTCGTGTTGACGAAGTACTTCAGCGTGTTCAGTTCGCCCGGCTGGTTCATGATCGCCTGACCGATGTGGACGATCTCCGACGCCTGATAACCGAAGCAGTGAACGCCCAGCACTTCCAGGGTTTCACGGTGGAACAGGATCTTCAGCATGCCTTGCGGCTCGCCGGCGATCTGCGCCCGCGCCATGCTCTTGAAGAACGCCTTGCCGACTTCGTACGGCACTTTGGCCTGGGTCAGTTCCTGCTCGTTCTTGCCGATCGAGCTGATCTCCGGAATGGTGTAGATGCCAGTCGGCACGTCATTCACGAAACGCCAGCTACCGTTATCAACGATGCTGCCAGCGGCCGAACGGCCCTGGTCGTGGGCGGCACTGGCCAGGCTCGGCCAGCCGATCACGTCACCGGCACCGTAGATGTTCGGTACGCAGGTACGGTAGGCCTCGTCGACTTCAATCTGGCCACGGCTGTTGACCTTGACGCCGATGTTTTCCAGACCGAGCTGATCGGTGTTGCCGGTACGGCCGTTGCACCAGAGCAAGGCGTCGGCCTTGATCTTCTTGCCAGACTTCAGGTGCAGGATCACGCCGTTATCGACGCCTTCAACACGATCGTAATCTTCGTTGTGACGCACGGTGATGTTGTTGTTGCTGAAGTGGTAGCTCAACGCCTGGGAGATTTCCGAGTCGAGGAAGCTCAGCAACTGACCACGGTTATCGACCAGCTCGACCAGCACACCCAGACCGCTGAAGATCGATGCGTATTCGCAACCGATCACGCCGGCGCCGTAAACGATCAGTTTGCGCGGGGTGTGGTTGAGGCTGAGGATAGTGTCGCTATCGTAGATACGCGGGTGGTGGAAATCGATGTCCGCCGGGCGATAAGGACGCGAACCGGTGGCGATGATGATGTGCTTGGCCACCAGTTTTTCGACCACACCATTGGCGCAGACCACTTCGATGGTTTGCTCGTCGGCAAAGCTGCCGGTGCCGAAGAACACGTCGACGCGGTTACGGGCGTAGTAGCCGGTGCGCGAAGCGACTTGTTTGGAAATAACCTTTTCGGCGCTTTTCAACACGTCCGGGAAGGAGAACCAGCGCGGCTCGCCGATCGCCCGGAACATAGGATTAGTGTTGAACTGCATGATCTGCCGCACCGAGTGACGCAGTGCCTTGGACGGGATGGTGCCGAGGTGGGTGCAGTTGCCGCCGACCTGGCGACGGCTGTCGACCATCGCGACCTTGCGCCCTGCTTTGGCGGCGTTCATTGCCGCGCCTTCTCCCGCCGGGCCGGAACCCAGCACCACCACGTCGTAGTTGTAGACAGCCATGCGTACTCCTCAGAACAGGCCGCGGTGCCAGCAGCACCTGCGGCTAAATCACGCCGAACGGCGGCGCGAAGGAACAATTGGGGGTCAATCAAGAACCCGGACACAGTCTATAGAAGCGTCAACGCCGCGCACATTAACCCTTGGTCGCGTCGTAGGCTACTTTTGCCTGCACTACAACGCCAGCTTTCGTATTGTTCTCAGTCAGTTTTCTTGCCACTGAGGCGTTCGAAAGCCGTGTTGGTACGGACGACAAAACCTGTATCGGCACGAATCACAAAGAATGCACCAATGTCATGTTTTTCGGCATAGTCCCAAGCCCTTTCCGGGCCGAGAATCAGCAACAGCGTCGATAGTCCATCGGCCATCAAGGCTGAAGGATGAATCACCGTGACTGACGCCAGATCGTGTAGGACGGGTGCGCCAGTCCGCGCATCGAAGGTGTGGGAATAACGCCGGCCGCCCTGCAGGAAATAGTTACGGTAGTCGCCGGAGGTGGAAACGCCGTAGCCGTCAACATTGATGATGCGCTCGGCGACCTGCTGATCGTCGCGGGGCTCTTCCAGAGCGATGCGCCACGATGAGCCGTCAAGCTTGCGACCCTTTGCCTTTAACTCACCCGTGGCTTCAGCGAGGTAATCGTGGATGCCCAGCGCGTCGAGCCTGGCCGCGATGGTGTCGACGGCATAACCGGCGGCGATGCTGTTGAAGTCGACTTCGACGGCGGCGTCCTTGCACAACTGATCGCCATTGATGTGCAAGTGCTGATGACCGACGCGCGCCATCACCTCGGCCAGTGCGTCGGCACCTGGGACTTTCCCTTCGCGCCCCTGCGGGCCGAATCCCCACAGATTCATCAACGGCTCGACAGTGAGGTCGTAGGAGCCTTCGCTTTGCACTGACAGTTGTTCGCCAACGCGGACCAACTCAAGGACCGATGCAGGCATTTTCTGACAGCTGTTCGCGGGCAAAGCGTTGAAACGCTCGATGTCCGAATCATTGCGATAGGTGGACAACTGCCGATCGACTTCGCCGAGGACGCCCTCCACTTCACTGCGAACCTGCTTCACCCCAGGCATGCCAGCGTGACGCACGTACTTGATTGAATACGTGCTGCCCATGGTCGGCCCACCGAAATTCTCCATGGAATCGCCATTGCCGCAGCCCACCAAAAGACCTGCCAACACCACAAGCCAAAGCCATCGTCCAGTGAACAATTATTCATCTCCCTGCAAAACCGCGACGGCCATTATGAATTAAAGGATCTGCAACATCTTTATACAAAATCCAATAGTGAGTACCTGAACATGTCCTCCACCACGGGCAAAGGCAAAGCGATCTTTCGCGTTGTCAGCGGCAACTTCCTCGAAATGTTCGACTTCATGGTCTATGGCTTTTACGCCACGGCCATCGCCAAAACCTTCTTCCCGACTGACAGCGCCTTCGCTTCTCTGATGCTGGCGCTGGCGACCTTTGGCGCTGGCTTCCTGATGCGTCCGCTGGGAGCGATTTTCCTCGGCGCCTACATTGACCGCCATGGTCGTCGCCAAGGACTGATCATCACCCTCGCGCTGATGGCTGCCGGTACAGTGCTGATTGCCTGCGTGCCGGGCTACGCCACCCTCGGCGTCGCCGCACCGCTGCTCGTACTGTTTGGCCGTTTGCTGCAAGGCTTCTCGGCCGGCGTGGAGCTGGGTGGCGTGTCGGTGTATCTGGCTGAGATTGCCACACCGGGCCGCAAGGGCTTCTTCGTCAGTTGGCAGTCTGCGAGTCAGCAAGCGGCGGTGGTCTTCGCCGGATTGCTCGGCGTCGGCCTCAACCATTGGCTGAGCCCGGAACAAATGGGCGATTGGGGCTGGCGCGTGCCGTTCCTGATCGGCTGCATGATTGTGCCGGTGATCTTCGTCATTCGCCGTTCACTGGAGGAAACGCCGGAGTTCCAAGCCAGGAAACATCGCCCTACTCTGCGGGAAATTGTCCGCTCGATCGGTCAGAACTTTGGCATCGTCATCGCCGGCATGGCGCTGGTAGTGATGACCACGGTGTCTTTCTACCTGATCACCGCGTACACCCCGACCTTCGGCAAGGCCGAGCTGCACCTGTCGGACTTCGATGCGTTACTGGTGACGGTGTGTATTGGTTTGTCGAACTTCTTCTGGCTGCCGGTGATGGGTGCAGTGTCTGACAAGATCGGACGTAAACCCCTACTGCTGGCGGCGACGATTCTGGCGATCCTCACTGCTTATCCGGCGCTGTCGTGGCTGGTGGCGAACCCGAGCTTCAGCCATTTGCTGATCGTCGAGTTGTGGCTGTCGTTCCTGTACGGCTCATACAACGGCGCGATGGTGGTGGCGCTGACCGAGATCATGCCGGTGGAAGTGCGTACGACCGGGTTCTCGCTGGCTTACAGCCTGGCAACAGCGACGTTCGGCGGGTTTACCCCGGCGGCGTGCACGTATCTGATTCATGTGCTGGATAACAAGGCTGCGCCGGGGATCTGGCTCAGTGGCGCGGCGGTGTTGGGGCTGATTGCGACGCTGGTGCTGTTCCACGGTAACAAGCATGAGCTGCGCACCGCTCAAGCAGCCGTGCCCGGCGGCGCCCGATAAATCGCCTTCGCGAGCAAGCTCGCTCCCACAGGGGATTTTCTAAGCGACACAGATCCAGTGTGGGAGCGAGCCTGCTCGCGAAGGGGCCGGTACTGACAACACAGCTCTAAAAGGCACACAAACAAAAACGCCCCGACCTAGGTCGGGGCGTTTTCATGTGCAGCTATCGCTTAGCGCGGGAACGCTGGCGGGTTTACACCGGCCATGTCTTCCATCACGCGAATAACCTGGCAGCTGTAACCGAACTCGTTGTCGTACCAGACGTACAGAACAACGCGGTTGTCCTGAACGATGGTCGCTTCAGCGTCGACCACACCGGCGTGGCGCGAGCCGACGAAGTCGGTCGAAACCACTTCCTGCGAATTGACGAAGTCGATTTGCTTGTGCAGATCGGAGTGCAGCGCCATGTAGCGCAGGTACTCGTTCATCTCTTCACGGGTGGCGGCTTTCTCAAGGTTGAGGTTGAGAATGGCCATCGACACGTTCGGCGTTGGAACACGGATCGCGTTACCGGTCAGCTTGCCGGCCAGCTCAGGCAGGGCCTTGGCAGCAGCGGTGGCAGCACCGGTCTCGGTGATTACCATGTTCAGCGCGGCGCTACGACCACGGCGATCGCCCTTGTGGAAGTTGTCGATCAGGTTCTGGTCGTTGGTGTACGAGTGAACGGTTTCGACGTGACCGTTGATGATGCCGAACTTGTCATTCACAGCCTTCAGCACCGGCACGATGGCGTTGGTGGTGCAGGAAGCGGCGGACACGATCTTGTCGTCAGCGGTGATTTCACCGTGGTTGATGCCGTGCACGATGTTCTTCAGCTTGCCTTTGCCAGGCGCGGTTAGAACAACGCGGTCGATACCCGGGCACTGCAAGTGCTGACCCAGGCCATCGGCGTCACGCCATACACCGGTGTTGTCCACCAGCAGCGCGTCTTTGATGCCGTACTGGGTGTAATCCACTTCAGTCGGGTTCTTCGCGTAGATGACCTGGATCAGGTTACCGTTGGCGGTGATGGTGTTGTTTTCTTCGTCGATGGTAATGGTGCCGTTGAACGAACCGTGTACCGAATCGCGACGCAGCAGGCTGGCGCGTTTGGTCAGGTCGTTTTCGGCGCCTTTGCGCACGACGATGGCACGCAGACGCAGGCCGTCGCCACCACCTGTTTTTTCGATCAGGATGCGCGCCAGCAGACGGCCGATACGACCGAAGCCGTACAGCACAACGTCAGTGCCTTTACGTGCGGAAGCGTTTTGCTGGCCAACCACGTCAGCCATTTCTTCACGAACGAATTGCTCGGCGCTGCGGCCATTGCCTTCGTTGCGGAATTTGAACGCCAACTTGCCCAGATCCACCGAAGCCGCGCCGAGCTTGAGCTCGCTCATGGCTTTGAGCAGTGGGAATGTTTCGTGGACGGAGAGTTCGCTGTCGTCGGAAGAACGGTGGCGCGCAAAGCGGTGAGCTTTGAGAATCGCGATGACAGACTGGTTGATCAGGCTGCGGCCATAGATCGAGCTCACCACGTTGTTATTGCGGTAGAGCTGACCGATAAGCGGAATCATCGCTTCTGCGAGTGCTTCACGGTCGATCCATTCACCAAGACACTGGTCGGGCTTCTGAGTCACGGTAACCTTCCACATGTAGGGGCAGAAAAAAGGGGCTACATTATGCCGCTGACAACCTCCTGTAGCAATGCGCGCTTGTCGCGAAATCGGTAACAAAATTCCGTTCAAAAAAATTACGCCCCTCTCAAGCCCAGTAAAACCGGGGCTTTCAGCGCAGTCAATTTTTCGACGACTGTTAGACGATGTCTGTAACCCTCCGTAACACCAGCCACTTTCGGCACTACATAACCACAAAAAAACGCCTGCTTTTTATGGTTACCACTACATTTCGTCCAAACAGCGAAGATAGACGTAGTCTGCAACTGACAGGCGGCACCCGACGCCGCTACAATTACCGACTTTGTCGCAAAGCCTGGAGCTCAACCTTCCGTGCCCGTTCTGCGTCTACCGCTACTCCCTGCCGAGGCAGGTAAACAGCATTGGGGCAATTTGCCCGGTGCTGCCCTCAGCCTGGCGATTGCCGAGGCTGCCAGCGCTGCCAAGCGCTTCACCCTGCTACTGACCGCCGACAGCCAGAGCGCTGAACGACTGGAACAGGAGCTGAGTTTCTTCGCCCCGGATTTGCCCGTGCTGCATTTCCCTGACTGGGAAACCCTGCCGTACGACCTGTTCTCGCCGCACCAGGACATCATTTCCCAGCGCATCGCCAGCCTATATAGGCTGCCGGAGTTGGCCCACGGCGTGCTGGTGGTGCCGATTACCACGGCATTGCATCGCTTGGCGCCGACCAAGTTCCTGCTCGGCAGCAGTCTGGTACTGGATGTCGGCCAGAAGCTCGACGTTGAACAGATGCGTGCGCGCCTCGAAGCCAGTGGCTATCGCTACGTCGACACGGTCTATGAGCACGGCGAGTTCACCGTACGCGGCGCGCTGATCGACCTGTTCCCGATGGGCAGCAAACTGCCTTATCGCATCGACTTGTTCGACGATGAGATCGAAACCCTGCGCACCTTCGATCCGGAAAACCAGCGTTCCATCGACAAGGTCGAATCGGTCAAGCTGCTGCCGGCCCGCGAGTTTCCACTGCAAAAAGACGCGGTGACCCGCTTCAAGGCGCGCTTCCGCGAGCGTTTCGACGTCGACTTCCGTCGCTGCCCGATCTTTCAGGATCTGAGCAGCGGGATTACCCCGGCCGGCATCGAGTACTACCTGCCGCTGTTCTTCGACGAAACCTCGACGCTGTTCGATTATCTGCCGCAAGACACCCAAGTGTTCTCGTTGCCGGGCATCGAGCAAGCAGCGGAGAATTTCTGGAACGACGTGCGCAATCGTTACGAAGAACGTCGCGTCGATCCTTCGCGTCCATTATTGCCACCGGCGGAATTGTTCCTGCCGGTGGAAGATTGCTTCGCTCGCTTGAAGAGCTGGCCACGTGTGGTCGCCAGCCAGCAAGACGTGGAAACCGGCGTCGGTCGTGAGCGCTTTCCTGCACAAGCACTGCCGAATCTGGCGATTGAAGCCAAAGCCACGCAACCGCTGGCCGCGCTGTCGGCATTTCTCGATGAATTCCCCGGCCGCGTGCTGTTCACCGCCGAATCCGCTGGCCGTCGCGAAGTGCTGCTGGAGTTGCTCGAACGTCTGAAGCTGCGGCCGAAAACCGTCGACAGCTGGCCGGACTTCGTCGCGAGCAAGGATCGTCTGGCGATCACCATTGCCCCGCTCGACGAAGGCCTGCTGCTGGATGACCCGGCGCTGGCACTGGTCGCGGAAAGCCCGCTGTTCGGCCAACGCGTGATGCAACGTCGTCGTCGCGAGAAACGCAGCGACGTCAGCAATGACGCAGTGATCAAGAACCTCACCGAGCTGCGCGAAGGCGCGCCGGTGGTGCACATCGACCACGGTGTCGGCCGTTATCTGGGCCTGACCATTCTGGAAATCGACAATCAGGCAGCCGAATTCCTCACCCTCGAATACGCCGAGAACGCCAAGCTTTACGTACCGGTGGCCAACCTGCATCTGATCGCACGCTACACCGGCAGCGACGACGCCCTGGCCCCGCTGCACCGACTCGGCTCGGAAACCTGGCAGAAAGCCAAACGCAAAGCCGCCGAACAGGTACGCGATGTTGCCGCTGAATTGCTCGACATCTACGCCCGTCGTGCCGCTCGCGAAGGCTACGCGTTCGCCGACCCGAAAGCCGATTACGCGACGTTCAGCGCCGGTTTCCCGTTCGAAGAAACCCCGGATCAGCAATCGACCATCGAAGCCGTGCGCGAAGACATGCTCGCGCCGAAACCGATGGATCGACTGGTCTGTGGCGACGTCGGCTTCGGCAAGACCGAAGTGGCCATGCGTGCAGCGTTCATCGCCGTACACGGCGGTCGTCAAGTGGCGATTCTGGTACCGACCACCCTGCTCGCCCAGCAGCACTACAACAGCTTCCGTGATCGCTTCGCCGACTGGCCGGTGACTGTGGAAGTGATGAGCCGCTTCAAGTCGGCCAAGGAAGTGAATGCGGCGATCGCCGATCTCGCGGAAGGCAAGATCGACATCGTCATCGGCACGCACAAGCTGCTGTCCGACGATGTAAAAATCAAAAACCTCGGGCTGGTGATCATCGACGAAGAACACCGCTTCGGTGTCCGCCAGAAAGAACAGCTCAAGGCCCTGCGCAGTGAAGTCGACATTCTGACCCTGACCGCCACGCCGATTCCGCGCACGTTGAACATGGCGGTGTCGGGCATGCGCGACCTGTCGATCATCGCCACGCCGCCGGCGCGACGCCTGTCGGTGCGCACCTTCGTCATGGAGCAGAACAAGAGCACGGTCAAAGAGGCCCTGCTCCGCGAACTGCTGCGTGGCGGCCAGGTTTACTACCTGCATAACGATGTGAAAACCATCGAGAAATGCGCTGCCGATCTCGCCGAACTGGTGCCGGAAGCGCGTATCGGCATCGGCCACGGGCAGATGCGCGAGCGCGAACTCGAACAGGTGATGAGCGACTTCTATCACAAGCGCTTCAACGTGCTGATCGCCTCGACCATCATCGAGACCGGCATCGACGTGCCGAGCGCCAACACCATCATCATCGAGCGCGCCGACAAGTTCGGCCTGGCGCAACTGCACCAGTTGCGTGGTCGCGTTGGCCGCAGTCACCACCAGGCTTACGCTTACCTGCTGACGCCGCCGCGCCAGCAAATCACTTCGGACGCGGAAAAGCGTCTGGAAGCGATTGCCAATACGCAGGATCTCGGCGCCGGTTTCGTGCTCGCGACCAACGACCTGGAAATCCGTGGTGCCGGCGAATTGCTCGGCGATGGCCAGAGCGGGCAGATTCAAGCCGTCGGTTTCACGCTGTATATGGAAATGCTTGAGCGCGCGGTGAAATCGATCCGCAAGGGCGAGCAACCGAACCTCGATCAACCGCTGGGCGGAGGCCCGGAAGTCAACCTGCGGGTACCGGCGCTGATTCCGGAAGACTATCTGCCGGACGTTCACGCGCGCCTGATTCTGTACAAGCGCATTGCCTCGGCCACCGACGAGGAAGGCCTGAAGGATCTGCAAGTCGAGATGATCGACCGTTTCGGTCTGCTGCCGGAACCGACGAAAAATCTGGTGCGCATCACTGCATTGAAGTTGCAGGCCGAGCAGTTGGGCATCAAGAAGGTCGATGGCGGCCCGCAAGGTGGACGTATCGAGTTCGAAGCGCAGACGCCGGTCGATCCGATGACGCTGATCAAGCTGATCCAGAGCCAGCCAAAACGCTACAAATTCGAAGGTGCGACGATGTTCAAGTTCCAGGTACCGATGGAACGTCCGGAAGAGCGCTTTAATACTGTAGAGGCGCTGTTTGAGCGCCTCCTCCCGAAATCTGTTTGAAGGACGCCCAATGCGCCTGTTTCGTTCGCTGACTTTGCTGCTGACCCTGGTAGCGCCTACGGCGTTTGCCGATGACCTGTATCAGGTCGAGATGATTCTGGTTCGCCAGAACGCCGTGCCGGCGATCGTCAGCCGTGCCGCGCCGGAAGACTGGGCCGCTGGCGCCCAGCGCCTGGCCGATGACAGCCAGCGCACACCTGCGCTGAATGACGTCGTCACCAAGCTCACCGCCAGCGGCGACTACACAGTCTTGATGCACAAGGCCTGGCAGCAAACCCTCGGTGAGACGCCAGCCAAAGTCGCCGTCAGCGACGGCCAGGAGCAATTCGGTCAGTTCCCGATCGAGGGCACGCTGGAGATGAAGCTCGGGCGCTTCACCGATGTGAACGCCGACTTCTGGGTCAATCAGATCGACGCCAATGGCCTGGTCACCGCCAGTGAACGCCTGAAACAGGACAGCCACACCAAGAACGGCCAACTCAACTATCTCGACAATGGCCATCTGGCCCTGCTGATCAAGATCACTTCCCTGACCGCGCCTGCGCCACGGGAAGCGCCTGAAGCGATTCCGGACTGATCGAAGTCCTTATGAACCCGCCGCTGAGTAAACCGTTGGCGCCCTCATGGGTCAGCCGATTCAAGGAACAGAGCCTGGAGCGTGGCCGCCGCTACGCCCTGGAAAACCGGGTACGTATCGCCCAGGTCGGCGATGCAACGATTACCGCCAGTTGCGAAGGCTCTGGCGGTAACGTTTACCGTCAGACCATTCATTTGCGCGAGTCAGCCAAAGGCACTTTGTTGCTGGTGGACGCTGGCTGCACCTGCCCGGTGCGCACCAACTGCAAACACTGCGCCGCTGTTTTGCTGAAAGTCCAGGAAACCCTCGACTACCCCGCCGCCGCCAAAGACGCCGAGCTGCTGGAGAAACTCCAGGCCGTGCTGGAAAACCGTGGCCCGAAAGCACCGCCGCAAGTGCTGGTCGACAATGTGCAGCCGATGCCGCGCCTGTGGCTGGCCAGCGTCGAGTTCAGCGCTTTCGAACCTCGCAACGGCAAGATGCAGCGCTACATCCAGCATCGTGCGGCGCTGTCGTTCAGCTATCTCGACGAATACGTCAGCGGGCAGAAGAACAGCGACATCCTGATTCGTCAGGAAACCCAGACGCTGCGGATAAAACGTCACCCGGAAGTCGAACAGTCCTACCGCGAACAGTTAAGAATCCTCGGCTTTCGCATCGCCACGCGACAGAGCAAAGCGCTGCCGGAAAGTGCCGGCGAGCTCTACGAGATGGTCAATGACAGCGCCTGGCTGACTTTCACCCTCAACGAACTGCCGAAGCTGCGCAGCCAAGGTTGGGAGCTGCAGATCGATGAGGAATTCGGCTTCGATCTGACCGCCGTGGATGACTGGTATGCCACGGTCGAACAGGTGCCGGATCGCGACTGGTTTGATCTGGAGCTGGGGATCATCGTCAACGGTGAGCGCCTCAGTCTGCTGCCGATTCTGCTCAACCTGATGCGCTCACACGCGGAAATCCTCAACCCGGAACGCCTTGCTCGCCGTCGCGATGACGAACTGATTCTGGTCAACGTCCCGCAACGCAACATTGAGCACGGGCCACTGCAGGTGGCGTTGCCACTGGGTCGGCTGAAGCCGGTATTGATGACGCTCGGCGAGTTCTATTTGCAGGAGCCGGGCGAAACCACCCTGCGCCTGAGCAAGGCCGACGCCACGCGCCTCAATTCGCTGGAAGGCCTGCCGCTGCTGTGGGAGGGCGGTGAGCAGATCCGCACGTTCGCTCAACGCCTGCGCGACATTCGTGATTTCAGCGTTGAAGCGCCGCAAGGCTTGAACGCGACGCTGCGCCCCTATCAGCTCGAAGGCTTGAGCTGGATGCAGTCGCTGCGGCAACTGGAAGTCGGCGGGATTCTCGCGGATGACATGGGGCTGGGTAAAACCCTACAGACCTTGGCGCATATTCTCAGCGAGAAAAACGCCGGACGCCTGGATCGGCCGTGCATGGTGGTGATGCCGACCAGCCTGATCCCCAACTGGCTGGATGAGGCGGCGCACTTCACGCCGCAATTGAAGGTGGTCGCGCTGTACGGCGCCACTCGCAAAAAGCATTTCGACAATCTGGCCGACTTCGACCTCATCCTCACGACCTACGCGCTGCTGCCCAAAGACGTCGAACGTCTGGCCAGGCAGCCGTTGCATGTGTTGGTGCTGGATGAGGCGCAGTACATCAAGAACCCGAACAGCAAAGCCGCTCAGGCGGCGCGCGAGCTGAATGCGCGCCAGCGCCTGTGCCTCAGCGGTACACCGCTGGAAAACCACTTGGGCGAGCTGTGGTCACTGTTTCACTTCCTGCTGCCGGGCTGGCTCGGCGACGTGAAAAGCTTCAATGCCGATTACCGCGTGCCGATTGAAAAGCGCGGCAGCGAAGTCAGACTTCAGCACTTGAACGGTAGGATAAAACCGTTTCTGCTGCGCCGGACCAAGGAACAGGTGGCTACCGAGTTGCCGCCGAAAACCGAGATCATCCATTGGGTCGATCTCAACGAAGCGCAGCGCGATGTGTACGAAACCATGCGTTTGGCGATGGACAAGAAAGTCCGCGACGAGATCACCCGCAAAGGCGTGGCGCGCAGTCAGATCATCATTCTTGAGGCGCTGCTCAAGCTGCGTCAGGTTTGCTGCGATCTGCGCCTGGTCAACGACGCCACCCTGCCCGCTCGCGGCAGCACCTCGGGCAAGCTCGACAGCCTGATGGAAATGCTTGAGGAGTTGTTCGAGGAAGGACGCAGGATTCTGCTGTTCTCGCAATTCACGTCGATGCTGTCGTTGATTGAGGAAGAGCTGAAAAAACGTAACGTGTCCTACGCGCTACTGACCGGCCAGACCCGTGATCGACGCACGCCGGTGAAGGAATTCCAGAGCGGCAAGCGTCAGATCTTTCTCATCAGCCTGAAGGCTGGTGGCGTCGGCTTGAACCTGACTGAGGCGGATACGGTGATTCACTACGATCCGTGGTGGAACCCGGCGACGGAAAATCAGGCAACCGATCGCGCGTACCGGATCGGCCAGGAAAAGCCGGTGTTTGTCTACAAGATGATTGCCCGGGGCACGGTGGAAGAGAAGATTCAGCACCTGCAAAAGGAAAAATCCGACTTGGCGGCAGGCGTGCTGGATGGGCGCAAGGCCGGAGACTGGAAGTTGCAGAGTGATGATATCGAAGCGCTGTTTGCGCCGTTACCGGACAAGCTCGACAAGCGTTGAGATATTTGTCGCCTGTTAAATAGCTTTCGCGAGCAGGCTCGCTCCCACAGTTGGAATGCATTTCCCATGTGGGAGCGAGCCTGCTCGCGAATAGGGCGCCTCGGTCTAACGGTTAAAACCCAAGCTCAATCCTTGGAAACCGGCAACGGTGCAAACAGCGCCTCAATGTCACTCTGCTCCAGCTTCCAGCCACCCGTCGTCCCGCCTTCAAGCACCGCCCCGGCCAGCGCGGCTTTCTCCTGCTGCAACGCCTGTATCTTTTCCTCTACGGTGCCGCGAGCGATCAGCTTGTAAACAAACACCGGATTGTTTTGCCCGATTCGATACGCACGATCGGTTGCCTGATTCTCCACCGCCGGGTTCCACCAAGGGTCGAAGTGGATCACTGTGTCCGCAGCGGTCAGGTTCAAACCGGTACCCCCGGCCTTCAGACTGATCAGAAACAACGGCACCTTGCCGCCCTGGAAATCCTTCACCGGCGTGCGTCGATCCGTGGTGTCACCGGTCAGCAGCGAATAGGCAATGTCACGTTGCCGCAATTCTTCCTCGATCAAGGCGAGCATTGAGGTGAACTGCGAGAACAGCAGAATCCTGCGACCTTCGCCGAGCAGCTCTTCGAGCATCTCCATCAAGCTCACCAGCTTGCCACTGCCGGAGCGCAGCGCCTTCGCCGTCAGCGGCATGTTGATCAGGCGCAAGTCGCAACAGACCTGACGCAGCTTGAGCAAGGCATCGAGAATGATGATCTGACTGCGCGCCACGCCACTGCGGGCTATTTCGTCGCGGACTTTTTTGTCCATCGCCACGCGAACGGTTTCATAGACATCACGCTGGCCGTCGCTGAGATCCACCCAATGGACAATTTCGGTTTTCGGTGGCAGCTCGGTAGCCACCTGATCCTTCTTGCGCCGCAGCAAAAAGGGTTTTATCCGCGCCGTCAGGTGCTGCATGCGCTGAACATTGCCGTGCTTCTCGATTGGCGTGCGGTAATCGCGATTGAAGGATTTGCTGTCGCCGAGCCAACCGGGCATGAGGAAATGAAACTGCGACCAAAGCTCGCCCAGGTGGTTTTCCAATGGCGTGCCGCTCAGGCACAAGCGCTGGCGGGCCTGCAGGTCACGGGCCGCTTGCGCCGCTTTACTGATCGGGTTTTTGATGTTCTGCGCTTCGTCGAGAATCAGCACGCTCCACGTCTGCGGCTGCAAGGTCTCCAAATCCCTTGGCAGCAACGCGTAAGTGGTCAGCACCAGATCGTACTCAGCCAGATTGGCGAAATCCTTTTGCCGCCCCGTGCCGTGCAGCGCCAATACTTTCAACTGAGGGGTGAAACGCTCGGCCTCGTCGAGCCAGTTGGGAATCAGGCTGGTCGGCATCACCGCCAGAGCCGGGCAATCGAGGCGACCGGCGTGTTTTTCCGTGAGCAGATGCGCCAGGGTTTGCAGCGTTTTGCCCAGCCCCATGTCATCGCCCAGAATGCCGCCGACCTCAAGCTCGCGCAGGGTCTGCATCCAGTTCAGCCCTTCGAGCTGATACGGGCGCAGTTGCGCGTTAAGGCCGGCCGGCGCAACGACGTGGGAGTGACTGGAATTCTGCAGGCGCTTGGCAAAGGTGCGCAGCCGCTCGCCACCTTGCCAATCCAGCGGTACGCCATCGAGCATACTCAAGCGCGCGGCATCCGGGACACTCAAGCGCAGTGCATCGCTCTGATGACCGCCCAGGTACAACTCGCCCAGCGTGGCCATCAGCGGTTTGACCCGACTCAGCGGCAGCGCCACCTTGGCGCCTGAAGGGTCGCCAAAACCGCTGGGTTTCAGTTCGATCAGGAGTTTTTCGTCATCGCTGCGTTGTGCCAGATTGACCGGGTCAAGCAAGCGCGGCTGGGTGCGCAACAAGTGCAGAAGGATTGGTAGCAAACTATATCGCTGGCCATTGACGACGATACCCAACTGCAAGTCAAACCACTGATGCCCAGCCTCTTCTTCGACCTCGGCGTACCAATGCTCAACCGGTTGCACATTGAAATGAAAGCCGGGACTCATCTCCACTTCCCAGTTCGAGGCGCGCAACGTGGCAAGCCCTTCGTGCATAAACCCGAGCCAGGCGGAATCATCCGGCAACGTGAACATCTCGCCGGGACGATCCAGCGAGCTCTTGCGCGTGGCTTTTTTGAAACCGAGCTTTTGCAGGATCTGGCGCAGTTTCTTTTCCACCGCAGGCTGGCGTTGAATGCGCTGGGTTGCGGTACCGTTGAGGATCATTACTTCCGGGTTGCGATCCACCGTCGGCTGGCCGTTGTAGGTAAACACCAGAGCGGCGCGGTGCTCAAGAATGTACTCCCAGCGCGAGCGCTCCCGACCGCTGACGAGGGTGAGTTGCGGCTGCGGAAGTACGTCGTCGATGACTCGTTCGGTCAGTTGGTGTGGCGGCGGGATTCTCGTCGCGGCGCTCATGCGATGGCTGAACTGCATGGCCTGACGCGCCGGAATGTCCGGCGCCAGAGTCAAATGGCTGGCCAGTTTTTCTTCCAGCTCATTGAACAGAGGGCCAATCTGCCGCTGTTCACGATCCAGGTAATAAAGCGGCTCCAGCGCCAGCACAGTTTCATGCGCAGCCTCGGCACTGCTCCACTGCGCGCGGAAACCGCCGTCGGCCTGCTCGGCCCAGGCGAACTGACCGATGCGCTTCGCGCCCGGCACCAACGGTCGCAGATCCTCGAAATCGAGGAACAGCCGCGAGGTGCGCAGGAGCATTTCCAGCAGTTCGGCGCCGCTGCTGCCTTCCAGCGGATAGCCGCTGTAATAGGCGTGGTGAGAGTGCATGGCAACCAGCAGCCTGGCAACGCGCAGATCCAGCTCGGACAGGTAGCCGGGCTGACGCATGAGCATTTCCGCTAGCGAATACATCGGTTTGACTTCGCGTAACTCGCCGCTCTTGAGCTGGGAAACCTTGAAAATATCGAGCAGCCACTTGCCGCTCACAGGCGTTGGCTTGAGCTTGTAAAACAGGCGCGTGCCTGCGGTTTGCGCGCCTTCTTCAGCAGGTTTGGCCGGCACGGGAATGGTCGAAAGCCAATGTTCCAGCGCCCGACCCAACGGGATCTGTGCGTCACTTTCAGACGCATCATCAGCACTGCCCTGCAGGTGATAGAGCACCGCAGCGCAATGCTTGCAGTCGATTACGACAGGACAGCTGCACAGGCAACGCAAGTTGACGGAACCCAGCCGATCTTCGGACAGGTAAATGCTTTGTTCATACGCCTGATTTTCCGAACCGACGCAGAACGCCTCGATCTTTTTGTCATTGATCTCAATGATCTCTACCCGATCATCGGCGGCATAAGCGCGAGCCTTGGCCAGCGCCTTGCTACTGAATGCCTGAGTCCAGGCCAACGACTTGAGCTGTTCGATGAAAATGCTCATGGGCAGCCCTTAGCCGGCCAACACCCGCGCCAATGCCGACTTCACCTTGCCCATGCCGTCATGCAAGGCCTGCTCGATCTCGGCCATGGTGATCACTTCGGTGGTCTTGCCCGCTGCCGGGTTCACCACCAGTGCCAGACAGGCATAATCCAGATCCAGCTCGCGGGCCAGTGCCGCTTCCGGCATACCGGTCATGCCGACGATGTCACAGCCATCACGCTCAAGACGCACGATCTCGGCGACCGTTTCCAGACGCGGGCCCTGGGTGCAGGCATACACGCCCTGATCGCTGTACTCGCAACCTTCGGCGGCCACAGCGGCGATCAATTGCTGACGCAGCGGTTCGCTGTAGGGAAAGCTGAAGTCGATGTGGGTGACGTGCTCCAGATCATCGGCGAAAAAGGTGTGCTCGCGCCCGCTGGTGTAGTCGACGATCTGGTGCGGCACGCAGAAGTGCCCGGTGCCCATGGCCGGGTGAATTCCGCCCACCGCGTTAACGGCAATGATCGCTTCGGCACCGGCCTGCTTCAACGCCCACAGGTTGGCGCGGTAGTTGACCTTGTGCGGCGGAAAACGATGCGGGTGGCCATGACGGGCGAGGAACAGCACTTCCTTGCCGGCGTATTCGCCAATTTGCACGTCGGCCGATGGCGCGCCGTAGGGCGTGTCCACCGCCAGCGATTGGCGAATGGTCAAGCCTTCGAGTTGGGTCAGGCCGGTGCCACCGATGATTGCGTAAACCGTCATAGCAAAATCCTTAATCGATCAATTGAGCGTCTTTGAGCGCGCCGATGGCGGTGAGCCAGCGCGGATCCTGCCGGTAATCAGTACTGGCGAATGCCTGGCCGCGCATGCGCGCGATGCGCGCGGACGGCTTGACCTTCATGCGTTGTGCGGCGCTCAGGGCCAGTTCGGCAGCGGCGCGGTCGTTGCACACCAGGCCCATGTCGCAACCGGCAGTCAAAGCGGCTTCGATGCGGCTGGCGGCATCGCCAACCACGTGGGCGCCGGCCATCGACAGATCGTCGCTGAAGATCACGCCGTCGAATTGCAATTCGCCGCGCAGGATGTCCTGTAACCAGCGGCGAGAGAAGCCGGCTGGCTGCGAATCGACCTGCGGATAGATGACGTGCGCCGGCATGATCGCGGCCAATTGTTTGCTGAGTTTGGCGAAGGGTACGAGATCGTTGGCGCGGATCTCGTCGAGGCTGCGCTCGTCGTTTGGAATCGCGACATGAGAGTCTGCTTCAGCCCAGCCGTGGCCAGGGAAATGCTTGCCAGTGGCGGCCATCCCGGCGCTGTTCATGCCGCGAATGAATGCACCGGCGAGCACCGCAGCGCGCTCGGGATCACCTTCGAACGAACGAGTGCCAACCACGGCACTGCGCTGGTAATCCAGATCAAGCACCGGGGCGAAGCTCAGGTCGAGCCCGACCGCCAGCACTTCGGTGGCCATGATCCAGCCGCATTGCTCGGCGAGGTATTCAGCATTCGGGTTGTCGGCGATGGCGCGCATGGCCGGCAGACGCACGAAGCCCTGACGCAGACGCTGCACGCGACCACCCTCTTGATCCACCGCCAGCAGCAGATCCGGGCGAATCGCGCGAATCGACGCACTGAGCTCACGCACCTGGCGCGGATGCTCGATGTTGCGCGCGAAAATGATCAGGCCGCCCACTTCGGGCTGACGCAACAATTGGCGATCTTCAGCCGTCAGCCAGGTACCGGCGACGTCCACCATCAACGAGCCTTGCAGGCCAGCAGTCATAGAGATTCCTTGAAAACGAAAAACCCGACCCGCAGGAAATCGCTACCGTGAGCCATGCTCGGCAGGTCGGCAATTTCTATGAGGATCGGGTTCAGAACGTGAGTCGGCATGGGCGGCTAGCTTAGCGGATACAAGCTGCCACGCCCACCCGTGCGCGGTTAAACCTTGGCGGCGACCGGCGTTGATTTGCTGCGCGGACGCAGTTGTGCAGTAGCCATCGCCGCGTCGGTGACACCGGTCTCGGCACGCATGCCGGCAGCGAGGAACGGCACCATCAGGCGCATCACTTGCTCGATGGAGGTGTTGACGCCGAAATCCGTCTCGGCGATCGCCCGCAAAGCCTTGATCCCGGACATGCTGAACGCGGCAGCACCGAGCATGAAGTGCACGCGCCAGAACAGCTCGATCGGCGGAATGCGTGGTGCGGCTTCGTTGACCAGCAACATGTAGCGACGGAAAACCTTGCCGTACATGTCTTCCAGATAACGACGCAAGTGGCCCTGGCTCTGGCTGAACGCGAGGCCGAGCAAACGCATGAAGATCGACAGGTCGTTGCCGCTGCGTGGCTGAACCACGAGAGCCTGTTCGACAAGGATTTCCAGCAGCTCTTCTAGGGTTGGCTTGTTTTCAGGCTTGGCCTGACGCCGCTCCAGCTCTTTGTCGAGGCTGATGCAGAACGGGCCGAGGAAGCGCGAAAAAACCGCCTGGATCAGGGCTTTCTTCGAACCGAAATGATAGTTCACTGCTGCCAGGTTGACGCCAGCCTTGCTGGTGATCAAACGCAATGAGGTTTCAGCGAAACCTTTCTCCGCGAACAACTGCTCGGCAGCATCAAGAATGCGTTCAACGGTTTCCGACTGGGCCATGGCTACTCCGCCTGACAAACACTTGTTTGAAACATACGTTTCAGCCTGTGCCTTGTCAAGCCTGCCGGTTCGTTTTGGGAATGGTCGGTCAGCTATTTAACCACACAAGACCGATGCATTAATAAGCAAGGCTGCCGACCGTCTGGCGGCCGACAAAAAAACGGGCATTGCCAAGGGCGCTTCACTGTATATAATCCCAGTCACTGTATAAAAAGACAGAGCGATCAATATGCTAAAGCTGACGCCACGCCAAGCCGAGATTCTGGCCTTTATCAAACGTTGCCTCGAAGACAACGGTTATCCGCCAACCCGTGCGGAAATCGCTCAGGAACTAGGCTTCAAGTCGCCGAACGCGGCTGAAGAACATCTCAAGGCACTGGCCCGCAAAGGTGCCATCGAGATGACCCCTGGCGCTTCTCGCGGTATTCGCATTCCCGGCTTCGAAGCCAAGGCCGACGACTCCACCCTGCCGATCATTGGCCGGGTCGCTGCCGGCGCGCCAATCCTCGCCCAGCAGCACATCGAAGAATCCTGCAACATCAATCCGGCCTTCTTCCATCCGCGCGCCGACTATCTATTGCGCGTGCATGGCATGAGCATGAAGGACATCGGCATTTTCGACGGTGACCTCCTTGCCGTGCACACCACCCGCGAGGCGCGTAATGGCCAGGTCGTCGTCGCCCGCATCGGCGATGAAGTGACGGTCAAACGCTTCAAGCGTGAAGGCAGCAAGGTCTGGCTGATTGCCGAAAACCCTGAGTTCGCCCCTATCGAAGTCGACCTGAAAGATCAGGAACTGGTGATCGAAGGTTTGAGTGTCGGCGTAATCCGCCGCTAAAGGAGGCTTTATGCAGTTCCCACACACCCCTCAGCAAACACAACTGCCTTTATTCGAAGCGTTTCTGGCGCAACCGATGGCGCCGATCCTGAAAGAGGTCGTCGAGCGCCCATGGAATGCCGAACCCGAAGTATTCAGTGAGCTGTCACTGCGGGGTGCTGCCGGGAACTGCCTGAACCTGCTAGCCCCGATCCTTCGCGAACTCAGTGAAGATCAGGACGCGCGCTGGCTGACGCTGATAGCGCCTCCTGCAAGCCTGACCCAGACATGGCTGCGGGATGCCGGCCTGAACCGCGAACGCATTCTGCTGCTGCAACCACGGGGCGCTCAAAGCGCTCAGCAACTGGCATGCGAAGCCCTGAAGCTGGGTCGCAGTCACACCGTAGTCACTTGGCTCAACCCGCTGAACGCAAATTCACGGCAACAACTGATCAACGCCGCACGCACGGGCGATGCTCAGAGCCTGAATATTCGCTTGGGTTGATTGGTGCTTATACGCGCTGTGTGAAGCGCAGGGCTTCTCCAGGGACAGAGAAGCCGATCTGAAGCGGTAACGTCAAAAAGTAAAAAGACGGGGATCAATGAAGAACCCGCGGCCCCTCTTCCTTATCAAACTCGCCTTCGACCATGCGACCGGCCATTTGCACGCCGACGCTTAACATCGCCTTGGCGATCTCCACATGCTGACCTTGCAGGAACGCCTTGGCATCCTCGGAGAAATCCAGCGTCACCAGAGAACCCTCGTCCTCGGCCCTGCGCAGCTCGATTCGGCCGTCGGGTAACTCGACAATTTCTAGAAAGGACGTTGGCATAAAGGTCTGTTCTCCACGAAAGGCAGGGATTATATAGACATCATTCAGGCTTCGCTCGGGATCTTGACCAGCAGCATGTTTCAGATTGCCACCGTGTCAATCGCCCTCAGCACTCGTTCAAGCCTTCGCGGAAACGTATCGCCAGACCTTTCAAGTTCTGCCGCCAGCTCTCCAGCTCCTCTCGACTCAACTCTTCTGGCGCTTCTTCTTCGTCCAGATTAATCGCCCGAATCAACGGTTGCGTCACATCACCCTTCGGCTTGTGCGGCACTCGTGGCGGTTGAAACAGCGCCGAATGCGCTGCCAGCAGTTTTGCCAACCAGGTTTCAGAATTGCCCGCCAACTCAACCATTTCCGCCAGTTCGGGAATTGCGATCGACTCCAGCACTTCACGCGTCAGCAGCACCTCGGCCCGCGGCGCATTGGCCTGCGGCAGACGATAGAAACCCGCGATCTCATGACAAAGCCCCAGCAAGGCGCCGTACAGGTGAAATAGCGCCGATTCACGCCCAGCCTGAATCAACGCCAGAGAATTCATCGCCCGCCCCTCTTCAGCGCGAGCCAAGGCTTCGAGCGACAGGCCGGCGAAATAGATCTTCTGGTTGGTGCGGGTATAGAGTTCGTGAGCCATGACGGCGCTCTCCACAACGAAATAATTGCTTCACACAGGCCGGACAGTGTCGTGGATCAGCCGATCCCACCGCAAGCACAAAACAAAAAGGCCGCATGAAAACCCAAGGGTTCTCATGCGGCCTTTCAGTGTCGGACTAACGCTTACTCAGCTTTGGCCTTCGTACGCTTGTCTTCAACCGTCCACTTGCCACCGTCGAAGTACGCCTTCCAACCCGTAGGCTTGCCGTCGACTTCGGTCTGCACGTATTGCTCCTTGGTCTTGCGGCTGTAGCGGATGACCGCTGGCAGACCATCAGGATCCTTCTTAGGCGCGTCGCAGAGGAAGTGGTACTTCGGATCGATTTCGTCCTTGTGCGGCACAATCTCGATCACCAGCGGAGCACGGGTTTCACGGTTTTTCGGGAACTGGCTGGCGGCCAGGAACAGACCAGAGGCCCCGTCACGGAGGATGTATGTGTCGTTGACCTTTTCGCATTTCAGCTCAGGCATCTTCACCGGATCCATCTTCGGCGGCGCTGCATCACCGCTTTTCAGCAGTTTGCGGGTGTTCTTGCATTCAGGGTTGGTGCAACCGAAGAACTTGCCGAAACGGCCAGTCTTGAGCTGCATCTCGCTGCCACACTTGTCGCATTCCAGGCTCGGACCTTCGTAGCCCTTGATGCGATAGCTGCCCTCTTCGATTTCGTAGCCAGCACAATCCGGGTTGTTACCGCAGATGTGCAGCTTGCGCTTCTCGTCGAGCAGATAAGCGTCCATCGCCGTGCTGCAGATCGGGCAACGATGCTTGCCGCGCAGAACCAGAGACTCCGACTCACCCTCATCGTCCGCAGCGATCTCGTCGCCCGGCACCAGGTTGACGGTGGCTTTGCAGCGTTCTTTCGGCGGCAGGCTGTAGCCTGAGCAACCGAGGAACACGCCGGTCGACGCAGTCCGAATCTGCATCGGACGTCCACAGGTCGTGCACGGAATGTCGGTCATGACCGGCTGATTGGCGCGCATGCCGCTTTCAGGGTTTTCGGCTACTTCGAGTTTCTTTTTGAAATCGCCGTAGAACTCGTCCAGCACGCTTTTCCAGTCGCGCTCACCCTGTGCCACGTCATCGAGGTTCTCTTCCATGCCGGCAGTGAAGCCGTAGTCCATGAGGTTGGAGAAGCTTTCCGACAGACGCTCGGTAACGATGTCGCCCATCTTTTCCGAGTAGAAACGACGGTTGTGCAGAGTCACGTAGCCGCGATCCTGAATGGTCGAAATGATCGCAGCGTAAGTCGAAGGACGACCGATGCCACGTTTTTCCATTTCTTTAACCAGGCTGGCTTCCGAGTAACGCGCCGGCGGCTTGGTGAAGTGCTGCGATGGATCAAGCTTGATCAGCTTCATCACGTCGCCCTGCGCCATATCAGGCAGAACGTCGTCGTCGCCTGGCTTGGCAATTTGCGGCATAACGCGGGTGTAACCGTCGAACTTGAGGATACGGCCCTTGGCGCGCAGCTCGAAGTCGCCAGCGCCGACGCTGACAGTGGTCGACAGGTATTGCGCCGGCAGCATCTGGCAAGCGAGGAACTGACGCCAGATCAACTCGTAGAGGCGCTCAGCGTCACGCTCCATGCCTGCGAGCTTGCTCGGCGTGGTGTTGGCGTCGGAAGGACGGATCGCTTCGTGAGCCTCTTGAGCGCCTTCTTTGCTGCTGTAGACGTTTGGTGTTTCCGGCAGGTACTTCTTGCCGAACTCGTCTTCGATGTAAGTACGCGCCATCGCCACGGCATCGGCCGAGAGGTTGGTCGAGTCGGTACGCATATAGGTGATGTAGCCGGCTTCGTACAGACGCTGGGCCATCATCATGGTTTTCTTCACACCGAAGCCCAGGCGGTTACTCGCAGCCTGTTGCAGGGTCGACGTGATGAAAGGCGCCGAAGGCTTGCTGCTGGTCGGTTTGTCTTCGCGTTTGACGATGCTGTAGCTGGAAGACTTGAGCTTCTCCAGCGCAGCCATGGCCTGGGCTTCGTTGAGCGGCTTGAAGGCTTCGCCTTTCTCGCGAGCTACTTCGAAACGCACGGTCGAGCCTTTGGCGGTGCCGAGGTCGGCATGCACTTCCCAATACTCTTCCGGGTTGAACGCACGAATTTCGCGCTCACGCTCAACCACCAGCTTCACGGCTACCGATTGCACACGACCGGCAGACAGACCACGAGCGATCTTCGCCCACAGCAGCGGCGAGACCATGTAACCCACAACGCGGTCAAGGAAACGACGCGCCTGCTGTGCGTTGACACGATCGATGTCCAGCTCGCCCGGCTCCGAGAAGGCTTCCTGAATCGCCTTCTTGGTGATTTCGTTGAACACCACGCGCTTGTAGCGGCTGTCGTCACCACCGATGGCTTCGCGCAGGTGCCAGGCAATGGCTTCCCCCTCGCGATCCAAGTCGGTTGCGAGATAGATGGTGTCAGCATCTTTGGCGAGCCGGCGCAGCTCTTCGATGACCTTCTCTTTACCCGGAAGGATCTCGTACTTGGCTTTCCAGCCATGATCGGGATCGACACCCATACGCGAGACCAGCTGCTTACGCGCTTTCTCTTTCGGCGAGAGCACCGGACCTTCGCCCGCAGCAGCCTTGCCGCGCTTGGCGGCTGGCTCTTTGCTGGCGCTAGCCGAACCGCTGGTGGGCAGGTCTCGGATATGGCCGATACTCGACTTCACCACGTATTGGTTACCCAGATACTTGTTGATGGTCTTGGCCTTAGCCGGGGATTCCACAATGACCAGCGATTTGCCCATGGATCAGAAAATTCCTGAATTCTAGAAGTGAAAGGCGGTTGGCGCCTGACGCGGCACCGCTATATATAGTTGATACAAGGTGAGGTCAAGCACAGGGTTCTGTGCGCACTCGCCTTATGCCTTGGAAAAAAGGCTCGGTTCGGCTTGCACCAAAGCAAAGCGTGGCACCTGCTCGCCGTCAACCTCGACTGACTCGAGAAACATGCTCAGAGGGCGCACCCAAAAGCCGTAATCGCCATACAGGGCTTGGTAAAAGACCACTTCTTCTTCGGTCTCGGAATGCCGCGCAATACTGAATACGCGGTACTGCGGACCTTTGTAATGTTGGTAGAGCCCAGGTTGTATCGGCATGTGTTGGCCCTCACTCAAATTTTTTCAAAATAAAAACAAAATAAATCCACAAAAACAAAAACCGGGGCACTTGGCCCCGGCTTCCATCAACGAGACGCTTAGACGCGTTCGAAGACGGTGGAGATGCCTTGGCCGAGACCAATGCACATAGTAGCCACCCCGAAGGTGCCGCTATTCTGCTTCATCACGTTCAGCAAGGTGCCGGAAATACGGGCACCGGAGCAACCGAACGGGTGACCCAGGGCGATCGCGCCGCCGTGCAGGTTAACCTTCTCGTTCATCTTGTCGAGCACTTTCAGATCTTTCAGCACTGGCAGAGCCTGTGCGGCGAAAGCTTCGTTGAGCTCGAAGAAGTCGATATCGTTGATGCCAAGGCCCGCACGCTTCAGGGCTTTTTGTGTCGCCGGAACTGGACCATAGCCCATGATTGCCGGATCCACACCCGCCACTGCCATCGAACGGATCACCGCCATTGGCTGGATACCCAGATCCTGTGCACGTTGCGCCGACATCACGATCATGCACGAAGCACCATCGGTGATCTGCGACGAAGTACCGGCAGTCACGGTGCCGCCCTTTGGATTGAAGGCAGGCTTGAGGGCCGCCAGACTTTCCAGGGTGGTTTCCGGACGAATGGTTTCGTCGTAGTCGAACAGTTTCAGGAAACCGTTCTCGTCGTAGCCCTGCATCGGGATGATTTCATCTTTGAACTTGCCTTCCACGGTTGCCTTGTGGGCCAACTGGTGGGAACGCACGCCGAAAGCGTCCTGTTGTTCGCGAGTGATGCCGTGCATTTTGCCAAGCATTTCAGCGGTCAGACCCATCATGCCCGAGGCTTTTGCCGCGTACAGCGACATGTGCGGGTTCGGATCGACACCGTGCATCATGCTCACGTGGCCCATATGCTCGACGCCGCCAACCACGAACACGTCACCGTTGCCGGTCATGATCGCTTGTGCAGCGGTGTGCAACGCGCTCATCGACGAGCCACACAGACGGCTGACGGTCTGGCCGGCCGAAGTGTGCGGAATCTGGGTCATCAGCGACGCCATGCGCGCGATGTTCCAGCCCTGCTCCAGGGTCTGGTTGACGCAGCCCCAGATCACGTCCTCGACTTCAGCAGGATCGACCTTGGCGTTGCGTTCCAGCAATTTGCTGATCAGGTGCGCCGACATGTCTTCGGCGCGGGTGTTGCGGTGCATGCCGCCCTTGGAGCGGCCCATCGGAGTACGACCGAAGTCGACAATCACGACGTCTCTAGGATTCAAGCTCATAAGTTCACTCTCACTCTAGTTGGGGGCGCTTAACCGAAGAAGCTCTGGCCGTTTTTGGCCATTTCGCGCAGCTTCGCGGTTGGGTGGTACAGCGCGCCCAAATCAGCGTACTGGTCAGCCAGGGCAACGAACTCGGCAACACCGATCGAGTCGATGTAGCGCAGCGCACCGCCACGGAATGGAGGGAAACCGATACCGTAGACCAGACCCATGTCGGCTTCGGCGGCAGTTTCAACGATGCCGTCTTCCAGGCAACGCACGGTTTCCAGGCACAGCGGGATCATCATCCAGTTGATGATGTCTTCGTCAGTGACTTCGCGCTGCTCGTAAACGATCGGCTTGAGCACTTCCAGCACCGATGGATCGGCAACTTTCTTCTGCTTGCCTTTCTTGTCGGCCTCGTAGGCGTAGAAGCCCTTGCCGTTCTTCTGGCCCAGGCGCTTGGCTTCGTACAGCACGTCGATGGCCGAACGACGGTCATCCTTCATGCGATCCGGGAAACCTTCAGCCATCACGTCGCGACCGTGGTGACCGGTGTCGATGCCGACCACGTCCATCAGGTACGCCGGGCCCATCGGCCAGCCGAATTTTTCCATGACCTTGTCGATACGGACGAAGTCCACACCGGCGCTTACCAGCTTGGCGAAACCGCCGAAGTACGGGAACAGTACGCGGTTAACGAGGAAGCCCGGGCAGTCATTGACGACGATCGGGTTCTTGCCCATTTTCTTGGCGTAGGCAACGGTGGTGGCAACCGCCAGCTCACTCGACTTCTCGCCACGGATCACTTCTACCAGCGGCATCATGTGCACCGGGTTGAAGAAGTGCATGCCGACGAAGTTTTCCGGACGCTTGAGGGCCTTGGCCAGCAGGCTGATGGAAATGGTCGAGGTGTTGGACGCGAGGATGGTGTCCTCTTTGACCTGAGCTTCGACTTCAGCCAGTACGGCTTGCTTGACCTTCGGGTTTTCGACCACAGCTTCGACAACCAGATCGACGTGACCGAAGTCGCCGTAGGACAGGGTCGGACGAATGGCGTTGAGCACTTCAGCCATTTTCGCAGCCGTCATGCGACCTTTATCAACGCGGCCAACCAGCAGTTTGGCGGCTTCGGCCAGACCCTGCTCGATACCGTGCTCGTTGATGTCCTTCATCAGGATCGGCGTACCTTTGGAGGCCGACTGATAAGCGATACCACCACCCATGATGCCGGCGCCGAGTACAGCGGCCTGCTTCACATCTTTGGCGATTTCGTCGTAGGCCTTGGCCTTTTTCTTCAGCTCCTGATCGTTCAGGAACAGACCGATCAAGCTCTGCGCGGCAGAGGTCTTGGCCAGCTTGACGAAACCGGCTGCTTCGACTTCCAGCGCCTTGTCACGACCGAAGTTCGCGGCTTTCTGGATCGTCTTGATCGCTTCAACCGGCGCCGGGTAGTTCGGGCCAGCCTGACCGGCGACGAAACCTTTGGCGGTTTCGAATGCCATCATTTGTTCAATCGCGTTCAGCTTGAGTTTTTCAAGTTTGGGTTGACGCTTGGCCTTGAAGTCGAACTCGCCGGAGATGGCGCGTTTGATCAGCTCAAGAGCCGCTTCCTGCAGCTTCTCCGGAGCAACCACGGCGTCGACGGCGCTGACTTTCAG
This sequence comes from Pseudomonas sp. P108, assembly GCF_032613195.1. Taxonomy (NCBI): domain Bacteria; kingdom Pseudomonadati; phylum Pseudomonadota; class Gammaproteobacteria; order Pseudomonadales; family Pseudomonadaceae; genus Pseudomonas; species Pseudomonas sp. P108. Next base: position 4,603,890 of record NZ_CP126691.1, read on the forward strand.
GGCGTCTTCAGGGCGGTTTTCCTTACCGGAGGCAATCCATTCGATGGCGTTGTCGACACCAATCAGGCGCGGCAGACGCACGGTGCCGCCGAAGCCTGGGTAGATGCCCAGTTTGACTTCCGGCAGACCGATCTTGGCCTTGGTGGACATGACGCGATAGTCAGCCGCCAGGCACATTTCCAGACCGCCGCCCAGGGCGATGCCGTTGATGGCCACTACGGTTGGGACGTTGAGGTCTTCGAAATCGCTGAAGATCTTGTTGGCTTCGAGATTGCCAGCAACCAGCTCGGCATCCGGCAGCTTGAAGTTGTCGACAAATTCGGTGATGTCGGCGCCGACGATGAACACGTCCTTGCCACTGCTGACGATCACGCCCTTGATCGAAGCATCTGCCTTGATGGTGTCTACGGCCTGACGCAGTTCGTTCAGGGTTAGACGGTTGAACTTGTTGACGGACTCACCCTTGAGGTCGAATTTCAATTCGACGATGCCACTTTCAAGAGCTTTAACCGTGATGGCTTTACCTTCGTAAATCATCAACTGATCTCCACGATATGGAAGCTGAACAGTACACGTTGGACGCAGGCGAATGGCTCGGCAGGACGCTTTTTCGTCGATGCTGACGCCAATCCACCCGGCACACCCGCCAACGCGATAGTCGGGATTCTGTAGGAGCAGTCTGTAAGACAAACGCTCAATTCATACGCCCGTTTGATTTGGGTACGTCACCTTCACGGAATTTCCGACAATTGTCAATCGCCCAAAATACGGGTTGAAATGCGACTTTGCGGTCAGTTCTGTAAGACGAAGACCCGCAACACGCGTCTGCATGTAAAGCCATTCATAGAATCAATAGTTAGAAAAGTCGCCCTAATTCGCCGCAGCCCCTGTTTAAAGGGCTACGCTGGGTGGACGACAGGAAAATGCGCTGACTGAACCTGCATCAGAAAAGATTTCCGGCCTGCCTGGCCAACCCCGCCCGATGAATCATGTCGGGCTTTTTATTGCGCGTCTGCCGGACCTTCCCCACCGTTGCAGTGGGAAAAGTCCGCGCGTCACGCCAGCGCTTTCAGAGTGGCATCGATATCCAGCAAAACCGTCGCTTCACCCTTCTCACCCCAATACAGAGCGATCATCTGCTTGTCCGCCTCGATTTTGAAAACATTGCCCGGCAACTTTTCGAAATGATTGAGCAGCGCCCGATCTTCACAGACTTCCTGCCACTGATTAACCCAGATACCCGGCGATTTCTGCCAGTAAGTCCAGCAGACAGGCTGCTTGCTGCGACGTGGCCGATGATACTGCGCACACGGATTCGGCGGCTCTTGCGCCAGCCAGTGCGGCCATTCCTGAGGCGCCAGCTGCATGGCCAGACCGATGCGTCGTGCCTCCATACGCAAAGCGATGCGACCGCTTTGCGCGCGCGATGGGCGCAACCACGCCAGCGGACTTAAAACCACCAGCAGGATTGACACCACCAACCAGACCGTCATATCTCTATTCCCAATTCTCGGTGAGCGCATTGTGTCACTTTGGAACCAATGCGCTTGAAACCAGCCATACTTAACAATATTGAAACCTCACGAGGAGCACCTCATGCCCTACCACCACATCCTGGTCGCCGTAGATCTGACCGAAGAGTGCGACCCTGTGATTCACCGCGCCCGCGAGCTGTCGGTGAGCAATAACGCCAAGCTGTCGCTGGTGCATATTGTCGAACCGATGGCCATGGCATTCGGCGGCGACGTGCCGATGGATCTGTCACAACTGCAACAACAGCAGTTCGATCAGGCCAAGGAGCGCCTGGAGCGTCTGAAAGCCAAATACTCAGAGCTTGAGGGCGCCAACTGCCACCTGACCTATGGCCAGCCACGCCAGGAAATCCATCATTTCGCCAAAGAACAAACGTGCGATCTGATCGTGGTCGGCAGCCATGGCCGTCACGGTCTGGCGCTATTGCTGGGCTCGACCGCCAATGACGTGCTGCACGGCGCGCCATGCGATGTATTAGCGGTACACCTGGTCAAACGCTGAAGCACTGATCATTGTGGGAGCGAGCCGGCTCGCGAGGCGCCGGCACATTCAGCATTAATGCCGCCTGACACACCACATTCGCGAGCAGGCTCGCTCCCACATTGGGTCTCCACCCGCATATGAAAAGCCCGGCGTTCATCACTGAACGCCGGGCTTTTTCACATCCGGATCAATCAGGCATCCAGCTCGGCCCAACGTTCCATCAACGCATCCAGCTCAGCCTGCAACTGCTCCAGCGAAGCAATCACCTTGGCCGTTTCTGCCGCAGGGCGCTGATAGAAGCCAGCTTCAGCCATTTCGGCTTCCACGGCAGCAATCTGCTGTTCCTTGGCGTCGATATCGCCCGGCAGCGCTTCCAGCTCGCGTTGCAGCTTGTAGCTCAGTTTTTTCTTGGCAGCCGGGGCAGCGGCGGCAGGCGCAGCAGCCACAGCCGGTTCAGCGGTGACCACAGCCGAATTCAGGTCAGCCTTGCCGGATTTGCTTTCGGTCACGCCCAGCAGACGCGGCGAACCGCCCTGACGGATCCAGTCCTGATAACCGCCGACGTATTCACGCACCTTGCCTTCACCTTCGAAGACCAGCGTGCTGGTGACCACGTTGTCGAGAAATGCCCGGTCGTGGCTGACCATCAGCACCGTGCCGTTGAAAGTCAGCAGCACTTCTTCGAGCAGCTCGAGAGTCTCCACGTCGAGGTCGTTGGTCGGTTCGTCGAGCACCAGCAGGTTCGCCGGTTTGCTGAACAGCTTGGCCAGCAACAGACGCGCACGCTCACCACCCGACAGCGCCTTGACCGGCGTGCGGGCACGCTGCGGGCTGAACAGGAAGTCGCCGAGGTAGCTCAGCACGTGACGGCTCTGGCCGTCGATATCGATGAAGTCGCGACCTTCGGCAACGTTGTCGATCACGGTCTTTTCCAGATCCAGTTGATGGCGCAACTGGTCGAAGTACGCCACGTCGATCCGCGTACCCTCTTCCACTTTGCCGCTGGTCGGTTGCAGACCGCTGAGCATCAGTTTGAGCAGGGTGGTCTTGCCGGTACCGTTGGCGCCGAGCAGACCGATACGGTCGCCGCGCGTCAGCACCATCGAGAAATCCTTGATCAGGAACGGGCCGCCCGGGTGAGCGAAACTCACGTTCTCGAGGACCATCACCTGCTTGCCGGACTTGTCGGCAGTGTCCAACTGAATGTTGGCCTTGCCGGTGCGCTCACGACGCTCGCTACGCTCGACGCGCAACGCTTTCAGGGCACGGACGCGACCCTCATTACGGGTGCGGCGCGCCTTGATACCCTGACGGATCCAGACTTCTTCCTGGGCCAGTTTCTTGTCGAACAGCGCGTTGGCGGTTTCTTCGGCGGCCAGCGCGGCTTCTTTGTGCACGAGGAAACTGGCGTAGTCGCCGTTCCAGTCGATCAGGCCGCCGCGATCCAGTTCAAGGATGCGCGTGGCAAGGTTTTGCAGGAAGGAACGGTCGTGCGTGATGAACAGCACGGCGCCCTGGAAATCTTTCAGCGCTTCTTCGAGCCAGGCAATCGCACCGATGTCCAGGTGGTTGGTCGGTTCGTCGAGCAGCAGCAGATCCGGCTCGGACACCAGCGCCTGCGCCAGCAGCACGCGACGACGCCAGCCGCCGGACAACTGGGCGAGGGTCTTGTCGGCCGGCAGTTGCAGGCGGCTCAAGGTGCTTTCGACCAGAGTCTGCAAGCGCCAGCCATCACGGGCTTCGAGGTCTTGCTGAACGTGCATCAGCTTGTTCAGGTCGTCTTCAGTGACGCAGTTCTGCGCAAGGTGATGGTACTCGGCGAGCAACGCGCCCACGCCATCAAGGCCCTCAGCGACCACGTCGAACACCGTCCGATCGTCGGCCACTGGCAATTCTTGCGGCAATTCGCCGATTTTCAGACCGGGGGCACGCCACACCGAGCCTTCATCGGGCTTCTGGTCGCCCTTGACCAGTTTCATCATGCTGGACTTGCCAGTGCCGTTGCGGCCGATGATGCACACCCGCTCACCACGGGCGATCTGCCAGGACACCTTGTCCAACAACGGCATAGCGCCGAACGCAAGGGACACATCGCTGAATTTGAGCAGGGTCATGAGCTTCTCCAAAAACCGGGCGCGCATTCTACCTGAGTTAGGGCTTCAGCAGGCCGGCAATTTGTCTGTCGAAGCACTCTGCACAACATTTGTTGCGAACTTGTGCTGCGAGGCCCGCAAAGCTTTCGCCGCTTGCTGGCAAAAGGCTAAGCTACAGACAATTCAGTGCTGATTCGTGTCGGCACTTGTCATGATTTCTCTGCCCGGATGTCTCATGCGCAGTCGCCTTTTCAGTGTTTTGTCCTGTTTGCTACTTACCGCCACTGCCGCTCAATCCGCCCAGGCGGTGGACCTGTCCACCCAACGCCAGTATTACGATGAAGCCAAGCGCGCGCTGGCCAAGGGCGATACCGGCCCGTACTTCCGCTACAGTCAGGCGCTGGCCGATTATCCGCTGGAACCGTATCTGGCCTACGACGAACTGACCGCGCGCCTGAAAACCGCGAGCAACGCCGAGATCGAGAAGTTTCTCGCCGAGCACGGTGACTTGCCCCAGGCCAACTGGATGAAGCTGCGCTGGTTGCGCTGGCTCGCCGACCGTGGCGACTGGGCGACTTTCGTCAAATACTACGACCCGAAACTCAACTTCACTGAACTGGACTGCCTGAATGCGCAGTACCAGATCACCCATGACAAAAAAGCCGAAGGTTACGCCAACGCGGACAAACTCTGGCTGACCGGCAAATCACAACCCGCCGCGTGCGACGCGCTGTTCGGCATCTGGGCGGCCGATGGCCAGCTCACCGAGCAGAAACGCTGGGAGCGCACCAAGCTCGCCGCTCAGACGCGCAACTATCCACTGGCCAACAGTCTGGTCAACGGCCTGACCACCCTCGCCCCGCGCGGCCGTTTACTGGTGGATGTGGCGCAAAAGCCGGAACTGCTCAATCAGCCTTCGCGCTTCACCCCGGCCGACGAGCCGATGTCCGATGTGGTCAGCCTTGGCCTGCGCCGCCTCGCTCGTCAGGATCCGGACAAGGCCATGGCCCTGCTCGACGGTTATGCCAGCAGCATGCATTTCTCCCGCGATGAAAAAGTCGCGATCGCCCGAGAAATCGGCCTGACTCTCGCCCGTCGTTTCGACAGCCGCGCGCTGGATGTGATGACCAAGTACGACCCGGAACTACGCGACAACACTGTCTCGGAATGGCGTTTGCGCCTGCTCTTGCGTCTGGCCCGTTGGGATGACGCCTATCAGTTGACCCGCCGTCTGCCGCAGGATCTGGCCACCACCAACCGCTGGCGCTACTGGCAGGCGCGCAGTCTGGAACTGGCCCAGCCGCAAAACCCGGAAGCACAGACGCTGTACAAAGGCCTCGCCCGGGAACGTGACTTCTACGGCTTCCTCGCCGCCGACCGCTCGCAATCGCCCTACTCGCTGAACAACAAGCCGCTGGTCCTCAGCCAGGCGCTGATCAACAAGGTGCGCAACACCCCAGGCGTGCGCCGCGCGCTGGAGTTCCATGCTCGCGGGCAGATCGTCGACGGTCGCCGCGAGTGGTATCACGTCAGCCGCCATTTCAATCGCGATGAAATGGTTGCCCAGGCGAAACTCGCTTACGACCTGAAATGGTATTTCCCGGCGATTCGCACCATCAGTCAGGCGCAGTACTGGGACGATCTGGATATCCGCTTCCCGATGGCCCACCGCGAAACCCTCGTGCGTGAAGCCAAGGTACGTGGTCTGCATTCGAGCTGGGTGTTTGCCATCACCCGTCAGGAAAGCGCTTTCATGGACGACGCGCGCTCCGGCGTTGGCGCCAGCGGCCTGATGCAGTTGATGCCCGGCACCGCCAAGGAAACCGCGCGCAAGTTCAGCATCCCGCTGGCCTCGCCGCAGCAAGTGCTCGATCCAGACAAGAACATTCAACTCGGCGCCGCTTACCTGAGTCAGGTGCACAGCCAGTTCAACGGCAACCGCGTCCTCGCTTCCGCCGCCTACAACGCCGGCCCCGGCCGTGTGCGCCAATGGCTGCGCGGTGCTGATCACCTGAGCTTTGACGTCTGGGTGGAAAGCATTCCTTTCGATGAGACCCGTCAGTACGTGCAGAACGTGTTGTCGTACTCGGTGATCTACGGCCAGAAGCTCAACTCGCCACAGCCGCTGGTGGATTGGCATGAGCGGTATTTTGACGATCAGTAATCCAGCGCTTAAGGCCGGATAACGAAAAATGCCCGTATCTCGCGATACGGGCATTTTTTATTGAGCTGTCGGCTGCCAAATTAACACTTCAACTTTTTAACCATCATTTTGCCAAGTTGAGTAAGCCGATATTTCTGGGTTGGACTCTTGGGTGATTGAGGATCGGTCATTTCGATCATTCCAGCGGTTAAGGCCGGCTTGAGATAGTTGGATCTGAACGTAGCCTTGTGGACCAGGCTCATCTCTGCCATCAGATCACTGATCCTCAGAGAACGGGGCCCCAGCGTTAACAATAATCTTGCTACTAGGTCGGTTACTGAGTCGGTTACTAGGTCGCTTGCTGACTCATTAGCGATGGCTTCACGCAACGAAACATTTAGCGCATGTAGCATGTACTCGACAAAAGGCGTTGACTCTCCCTGCCGATCAGAAGCAGACAAGGCAGAGTAATAGGCATCCTGCTCCTCTCGAATAACCGCTTCGACCGGCAAATACGCCAGGACCGGGCGCCATTGGCTCAATATCAATGTTTGCCACAGCCGTCCCATTCGCCCGTTTCCATCAGCAAACGGATGGATGAACTCAAACTCATAATGGAATACGCAACTGATGATCAGCGGATGCCATTCAGAGCGCACAAGCCATGCCAGCAAGTCATCCATCAGCGGTGATATGCGGCTCGGAGGCGGCGCCATATGAACCAGTTGTTCTCCGCGATAAATTCCCACACCCGCTCGACGAAAGTGCCCGCACTCGTCAATTAGCCCATGCATCAACAACTCATGCGCTTGAAGCAGGTTAGCCCTGTTGTCAGGCTGCCAGTGCGGCATGGTTTCATACGCTGCAAATGCATTGCGCACTTCTTGAATTTCCTTGGGCAAACCTAAAACCCGTTGCCCGGCGAGCACTGCGGTTACCTGCTCGACGCTCAATGTATTGTTTTCGATTGCCAAAGAGGCCTGAATCGTACGGATACGATTGCCTCGGCGCAGATGAGGCGTCTGCCGACTGTCGCCCCCAGCCGAAAGCTGACCGATTTGCTCGCTGATTTCGGCGATCAACGCAATCATTCGTGTGGTTAGGGTCAACGGCGGTTGGTAACGGCTCATGTCCTCATCCAGGCATTCCAAACAGGCCGCCATAATGCCCGATACGAGCAGTGTCCATCAGACTTGATCAACCGTTACTTTTCCATCATTGAACTGCAACGCCGCCAACCGCGCATACATCGGATTGCTGGCAATCAGTTCCTGATGAGTACCTATGGCCACAAGCTTGCCCTGATCCATCACCGCAATCCGGTCAGCGTTTTTCACCGTGGCCAGTCGATGCGCGATCACCAGCGTGGTGCGGTTCTGCATCAGGCTCGGCAGCGCTTCCTGAATCAAGTGTTCGCTTTGCGCATCGAGGGCGCTGGTGGCTTCGTCCAGCAGCAGGATCGGTGCGTCGACCAGCAATGCCCTTGCGATCGCCAGACGCTGACGCTGGCCACCGGAAAGACCAAGGCCACCATCGCCGAGATGGGTCTGGTAACCGTTGGGCATTTTCTCGATGAAGTCGTGGGCGTGAGCAATTTTTGCCGCTTCCTTGACTTGCTCCAGCGTCGCCCCCGGGTTGCCGTAACGAATGTTTTCTTCAACGCTACCGAAAAACAGCGCCGGCGACTGTGAGACCAAGGCGAAGTGACGACGCAGATCCAGTGGGTCGAGACTGGTCAGCGGCACACCATCAATCAGGATCCGCCCTTCCACGGGGTCATAAAAGCGCAATAGCAAATCGTACACCGTGGACTTGCCGGCGCCGGATGGCCCCACCAGCGCCAGTGTCTCGCCAGCCCGGATGGTCAGGTTCAAGCCGTTGACGGCATAGCTTTCAGGCCGCGACGGATAGGAAAAACGCACTTCCTGTAATTGCAATTCGCCCCGCACGCGCTGCGGCAGGGTCACCAGCCCGGTAGTGGGCGGCTGAATGATATTTTCCGAACCCAACAGCTCAGCGATTCGTTCGGCGGCACCGGCTGCGCGTTGCAGTTCACCGATCACCTCGCTCAAGGTGCCGATGGCACTGCCGACGATCAGGCTGTAGAAAACAAACGCCGCCAGTTCGCCTCCAGTGATGCGACCGGCGATCACGTCCATGCCGCCCACCCACAACATCACCGCCACCGCGCCGAGCACCAGCACAATCACCATGGTGATCATCCAAGAGCGCTGAAAGATGCGTTTGCGCGCCGTGTCGAACGCGTCCTCGACCGTCGTCGCAAAACGCCGCTCGTCCTGCACCTGATGGTTGTAGGCCTGCACGGTTTTGATCTGGCCGAGGGTTTCCGACACATAGCTGCCGATATCGGCGACCCGGTCCTGGCTCAGCCGCGACAGATTGCGTACGCGTCGACCGAAAATCAGGATCGGCGCGACCACGAACGGCAAGGCAATTACCACGATGCTGGTGAGTTTCGCGTTGGTCACGAACAACAGAATGACACCACCAATAACCATCAGCAGGTTGCGCAGGAACATCGACAGCGACGAGCCGATTACCGATTGCAGGAGTGTCGTGTCGGCCGTCAGCCGCGACTGAATCTCCGAACTGCGGTTGTTCTCATAGAAGCCGGGGTGCAAATAGACCAGATGATTGAAGACCTCACGCCGAATGTCGGCGACGCAGCGCTCACCGATCCACGACACCCAATAGAAGCGGGCGAACGTGCCGACCGCCAGACCCAGCACCATCAGCATGAAGATGCCGATGCTCTGGTTGAGCTGGTGCGGCGACTGAGTCATGAAGCCGCGGTCGACCAACAGTTTGATCCCCTGCCCCATCGACAACGTAACGGCAGCGGTGACGATCAATGCCAGGAGCGCAGCGATGACTTGCCAGCGGTAAGGGGCCAGAAATCGACTGGTCAGACGCAGGGCGCGCCGGTGCCTGGAAGAAAGCTTCGGGGTCATTCAGGTACACATCCGTGTTGATGAAAGGGCTAGCGTAAACCTTCTTGCGGCGGAACTCTGTAAATCACAATGAGTCAGGTTAAATATGCCCCCAAAGACTAGGCCATAGTTACTATTGGTCTAAAGTCCCGGTTGAGACGAGCGGTCGTTTCTGTTTGAGTGGAGATGCCCCCACTGACAGACCGCAGGGAGTTGTCACAGCCCGGTCACGTGGCGGTTTTACCCTAGGCGCACAACCTGATGAGGAGACAGGCCATGTCCTTGCAACACAGCAGCGAAGACAAAATTGAAGTGATCCGCACCAAGCCCGGCCAATCTCTGGGTTGCTCGATACTGGACAAGGATGGGCGTGAAGTACCGATCACTGAAGAAATGATCCAGCAAGCGTGCAGCGAACTGGAAAAGCGATTGGTCAAGCCTGCCGAACAAGAGTGATATAGCCACCGTCTTCATGACCCGGCCCCTTTGGCCGGGTTTTTTCTGTCTGCAGATCAGGTATTTGTGGCGCGGCCTTCGCGAGCAAGCTCGCTCCCACATGGACCTCTGAAGATCTCCTGTGGGAGCGAGCCTGCTCGCGAAAGAGCCGACCCGGTTTCTAGACGGCCACCGCCCCCAGCGCCGCCACGATCTTCGCCAAAGCCGGCGACTCCCCTTCAACCCGCACCTTCAGTCCTTCAATCTCGCGTCGCACCGGATACTGCTTGCGCAACACATCGAACGCCGCTCGCTGCTCGCCGACATTGCCTACGAGGCTGCGGCGAAAATCCGCATCATCGCGGCGCGGGTCGTACACCCCACGGCATAACATCGCCAGCGCCCAGGCCGGATCGCTGTCAGCATGCAGGGTCACTTCAGACAACCACGGTGCCGGCAAAAGATCACTGAGTTGAATAACTGCCGGTTGGCCGCTGAATTCGCAATACGCCTGATAAATCTGCGCCGTTCCGCGCTGTTTACCGTCGAGGCTGTAACCGGCAATGTGCGGCGTGGCCAATACGCAGAGCTCGGCCAGCGCCGCGTCAACCTCAGGCTCGGCTTCCCAGACATCGAGAACGGCTTGCAGGTCTTCACGGTCCAGCAGCACGTTGCGCAGAGCAACGTTATCCACCACCGGCCCCCGCGCCGCGTTGATCAGCCACGCACCCGGCTTGAGCTGCTGCAAACGCTGCTGATCAAACAGATGCCAGGTCGCGCCGGCACCGCTGCGGGTCAACGGCGTGTGCAGACTGATCACGTCGCACTGCTCGATGATCTGCTCGAGGCTTACGTAATCTCCGCCCTCGGCAGCCTGACGTGGCGGATCGCAGACTTTGACGTTCCAGCCCAGACCTTTCAAAACCCTGATCAGCCGTCCACCGACTTCACCGGCCCCCACAACACCGTAGGTGCGTTGAGTGAGATCGACACCTTCGATTTCGGCAAGCGTCATCAGACTGCCCAGCACGTAATCGACCACGCCCCGGGCATTACAGCCGGGCGCACTCGACCAGGTGACGCCAGCCTCATTGAAGTACTCGAGATCCAAATGATCAGTGCCAATGGTGCAGGTGCCGACAAAGCGCACCTTGCTGCCCTCCAGCAACGCGCGGTTGACGTTGGTCACCGAGCGCACAAGCAATACGTCGGCCTGCTCGACCGTCGCACGGTCGATGGAACGGCCCGGTACTCGGCGGATCTCGCCGAAACCGGCAAAAAAGGCATCGAGCAGCGGGATATTTTCGTCGGCAACAATCAGCATGGCGGGCTCCTTTGGCGGATCGGCAGTTTAGGTGCAGATCGGTCGCCGGGCCAGCAGGGTTTGCGCTTACAAATCCGCAACAGAGGATTTTTCCTGACCAAGGCGTCAGCGGCGTAGAATGCGGCGCCTTGCGCATCAACACCTGTGGACGCTTTGCCCGTGAATTCTGTAACTGATCAACCTGTCGCCGTCTCCCTCACCCGCCCCGCGCGTATTCGCCTGGAGTTCAAGAACCTGCTCGCCCTGGCGTTGCCGATCATCATCGCGCAACTGGCGACCACGGCCATGGGCTTCGTCGACGCCGTCATGGCCGGGCGCGTCGGGCCAAAGGATCTGGCGGCCGTTGCCTTGGGCAACTCGATCTGGGTGCCGGTATTCCTGTTGATGACCGGCACGCTGCTGGCAACTACGCCGAAAGTCGCCCAGCGTTTTGGCGCTGGCACTCACAGCGAAATCGGCCCGCTCGTCCGTCAGGCATTGTGGCTGGCACTGGTGGTCGGGCTGATTGCGACGGCGATGCTGGTCGCCGCCGAGCCGGTGCTGCACCTGATGAAGGTTGATCCCGAGCTGATCGGCCCGTGCATGCAATACCTGCATGGCATCGCCAGCGGCCTGCCGGCGGTGGCGTTCTATCACGTGCTGCGCTGCACCAGTGACGGCATCGGTCGCACGCGTCCGGCAATGGTATTGGGCCTGTGCGGTCTGGCACTGAACATTCCGCTGAACTACGTCTTCATCTATGGCCACTTCGGTGTGCCGGCGATGGGCGGCGTCGGCTGCGGTTGGGCCACGGCCATCGTGATGTGGGTGATGGCGCTGGGTCTGGCCGGTTATGAGCGCTGGGCGCCGGCCTATCGTTCGAGCGAAATTTTCAGCCGCTTCGACTGGCCGCAATGGGCGGTGATCAAGCGACTGCTGGCGATCGGCCTACCGATCGGCATCGCGGTGTTTGCCGAGTCGAGCATTTTTGCCGTGATCGCCCTGCTGATCGGCAGCCTCGGCGCCACTGTAGTGGCCGGGCACCAGATTGCGCTCAACGTCAGCTCGCTGGTGTTCATGATTCCGTACTCGCTGGGCATGGCCGTTACCGTGCGCGTCGGTCAGGCGCTGGGCCGCGAAGAACCACGCGAGGCACGGTTTGCCGCGGGCGTCGGCATGGGCACCGCGCTGGCTTACGCCTGCCTGTCCGCAAGCATGATGCTGTTGTTGCGCGAGCCGATTGCGGCGATCTACACCGCTGACCCGACAGTGATTCACATCGCGGCGATGCTGATCGTGTATTCGGCGCTGTTCCAGTTTTCCGATGCGATTCAGGTGACCGCCGCCGGCGCACTGCGTGGCTATCAGGACACTCGGGTGACGATGATCCTGACCCTTTTCGCCTATTGGGGCATTGGTTTGCCGGTGGGCTATGCCCTCGGTCTGACTGACTGGCTCGGCGAACCACGCGGCCCGAGCGGTTTGTGGCAGGGTCTGATCGTTGGCTTGAGCTGTGCGGCGTTGATGCTGTCGATTCGCCTGACGCGCAGTGCGCGCAAACGTATTCGGATCAGTCGTTCGGCGGGCTAAACCCTGACGCAGGACAAAAAATGTGGGAGCCAGCCTGCTGGCGAATGCGGTGTGTCAGTCGCCATTAATAGTGACTGAGATACCGCTTTCGCGAGCAGGCTCGCTCCCACATTTGGTTTTGCGTTCGCCTGGGATTCAGGCGTTCTTTTTGCGAATCCAGTACAGGTAGGTACCGGCCTCTTCGTGCTGGCTCACCAGTTCATGGTCGAGAAACACGCAGAATTTGGGGATATCGCGTTTGGTCGACGGGTCGGTAGCGATCACCTTGAGCAGGCCGCCGGGCACCAGGTCACGGATGTGCTGGTGCAACATCATCACCGGCTCCGGGCAATTGAGACCGGTGGCATCGAGGGTGCCGTCGACCGGGGTATCGATCATTTCACTCATGGTTCACTCCTGAAACTGGCCGGCATTGTCGCCCATTGCCGGGTGTTCGGTCATCTGTGGCGTTACACCACACTCCCCTGTGGGAGCGAGCCTGCTCGCGAAGGCGTCGTATCAGCCAACATCATTGCTGGATCGGATTGCGCTTTCGCGAGCAGGCTCGCTCCCACAGGGTTTTGTGTTGTGTCAGCGCGATTTGGGCTTCTTGGTGTCATGCCGGCGCAGGTGGCAGGTCACTTCCTCACGATCGTGATACAGCTGTTTGCAGCCGATATCGACCTTGATCCCGCGCGCCTTGAAACCATCGGCGATACGTTCGAGCAAACGCTTCACCTCGGCGTAACGCTGCTTCATCGGCAGTTTCAGATTGACCACTGCTTCGCGGCAATGCCCCTCGCCGATCCACTCTTCGAGCATCGCGGCGTTACGCGCCGGTTTCTCGACGATGTCGCAGACCATCCAGTCCACCGGCTGTTTGGGCTTGAACGTAAAACCATCAGCCATCAAGTGCTGCACCAGACCGGTGTCCATCAGGCTTTCGGCCATCGGGCCGTTGTCGATGGCGGTCACCAGCATGCCGCGATTGACCAGTTGCCAGGTCCAGCCGCCCGGTGCGGCGCCGAGGTCAACGCCGGTCATGTCGCTGTGCAGGCGATCTTCCCACTGATCACGCGGAATGAAGTGGTGCCACGCCTCTTCCAGCTTCAGCGTCGAACGGCTCGGCGCTTCACGCGGGAACTTCAGGCGCGGAATGCCCATCGGCCACATCGCCGAGTTACCAGCGTCCGCCATTCCCAGAAACACTTCACGACCACTTTTGAAGGTCAGCAACAGACGCGGCTTGCTGGCGTCTTCCACCAGTTTGCCGGCGCCGGTCAGCGCCTTGCGCAACGGGCCTTCGAATTTCTTGCAGAAGTTCGACAGTTCCTTGCCGTCGTTGGTGTCGACGACTTCCAGCCACAGGCTGCCGCACACCGGAAAATCGGCCATGTGCGCGAGGATCACGCTGATGCGATCGTTTTCCGGCAGATCGATAAATACGCCGCGCGCCCACTGACGCGGGAAGATCAGTTCGGCAAAGCGCTGCCCGCGCATCAGGCGCTCGGCGCCGTCTTCTTCGGTGCAGACAAACTCGGCGCACGCAGTGGCGGCTTTGGCCTTGGCGTAGCCGGCCACATTGAGTTGCGCAGCGAGGTCGGAAATTTCCGAACAGACTTCGCCTTCGAAGCCGGGCCGGCAATGCATGAATAGGGTGTTCATTCTTACTCCTGGGCAGCGGGCGATCATTCGGCCGCTGCGCGATGCTCAAGCCTTGCGTTGAAGCAAAGCCTGTCACGAAAACCGGCGCATGATAGCCGATGTCGGAACCTTGGACTTGCCCATAGAGTCCAGTTATTAGCCAGCTACCTAAAACAGGGCTAGGTTTAAAGCTCTATTCGTCCCCCGATCCGTAGCCGTGCGGATTCAAAGGAGTGATTGTAATGCCGTCCCTCGATAGCCTGAAAACGCTCAAAACCCTGCAAATCGACGACAAGACCTACCACTATTTCAGTTTGCCGGATGCCGCCAAGAGCCTGGGCGATCTCGACAAGCTGCCAATGTCGCTGAAAGTCCTGCTGGAAAACCTGCTGCGCTGGGAAGATGAAAAAACTGTCACCGGCGCCGATCTCAAGGCGCTTGCCGCGTGGCTCAAGGAGCGCCGCTCCGACCGCGAAATCCAGTACCGCCCGGCCCGGGTATTGATGCAAGACTTTACCGGCGTGCCCGCCGTGGTCGACCTTGCCGCCATGCGTGCGGCGATGGCCAAGGCCGGCGGCGATCCGCAGCGAATCAACCCGCTGTCGCCGGTGGATCTGGTGATCGACCACTCGGTAATGGTCGACAAGTTCGCCACCGCCAGCGCATTCGAGCAGAACGTCGACATCGAAATGCAGCGCAACGGCGAACGTTATGCCTTTCTGCGTTGGGGCCAGAGCGCCTTCGACAACTTTAGCGTGGTGCCGCCGGGCACCGGTATCTGCCACCAGGTCAACCTCGAATACCTCGGCCGCACCGTGTGGACCAAGGATGAGGACGGCCGCACTTATGCGTTCCCCGACACCCTGGTCGGTACCGATTCGCACACAACGATGATCAACGGCCTCGGCGTACTCGGCTGGGGCGTCGGCGGGATCGAAGCCGAAGCGGCGATGCTCGGGCAACCGGTGTCGATGCTGATTCCGGAGGTGATCGGTTTCAAACTGACCGGCAAGCTCAAGGAAGGCATCACCGCCACCGACCTGGTGCTGACTGTCACGCAAATGCTGCGCAAGAAAGGCGTGGTCGGCAAATTCGTCGAGTTCTACGGTGACGGCCTCGCTGATCTGCCGCTCGCCGACCGCGCGACCATCGCCAACATGGCTCCGGAATATGGCGCGACGTGCGGCTTCTTCCCGGTTGACGACGTGACTTTGGAATATCTGCGCCTGTCCGGGCGGCCGCCGCAAGTGGTCAAACTGGTCGAGGCCTACACCAAGGCTCAGGGCTTGTGGCGTCTGCCCGGTCAGGAACCGGTCTTCACCGACAGCCTGGCGCTGGACATGGGCAGCGTCGAAGCGAGTCTGGCCGGACCGAAACGTCCACAGGATCGCGTCTCGCTGCCGAATGTACCGCAAGCCTTCAGCGACTTCATCGACCTGCAATTCAAACCCACCAGTAAAGAAGAAGGACGCCTGGAAAGTGAGGGCGGTGGCGGTGTCGCGGTGGGCAATGCCGATCTGGTCGGCGAAACCGAGTACGAATACGAAGGCCACACCTATCGCCTGAAAAACGGTGCGGTGGTTATCGCTGCGATCACTTCGTGCACCAACACCTCTAACCCGAGCGTAATGATGGCCGCCGGGTTGCTGGCGAAGAAAGCCGTGGAGAAAGGCCTGACACGTAAACCGTGGGTGAAGAGCTCGCTGGCGCCCGGTTCAAAAGTGGTTACCGACTACTACAAGGCAGCGGGATTGACGCAATACCTCGACCAGCTCGGGTTTTCCCTGGTCGGCTATGGCTGCACCACCTGCATCGGCAACTCCGGGCCGCTGCCCGAGCCGATCGAGAAAGCCATCCAGAAAGCCGACCTGACCGTGGCGTCGGTGCTGTCCGGCAACCGCAACTTCGAAGGCCGCGTGCATCCACTGGTGAAAACCAACTGGCTGGCCTCGCCACCGCTGGTCGTCGCCTATGCTCTGGCCGGCAGCGTGCGCAGCGATATCAGCAGCGAACCGCTGGGCGAGGACAAACAAGGTAATCCGGTATACCTGCGCGATATCTGGCCATCGAGCAAAGAGATCGCCGATGCGGTCAGTCAGGTCAACACGGCGATGTTCCACAAGGAATACGCCGAGGTGTTTGCCGGTGATGAACAATGGCAGGCCATTGAGGTGCCGCAAGCGGCGACGTATGTGTGGCAGGATGATTCGACTTACATTCAACATCCGCCGTTTTTCGATGATATTTCCGGCCCGCTGCCGGAAATCAAGGACGTCAAAGGTGCGCGGGTATTGGCCCTGCTCGGTGATTCAGTCACAACCGACCACATCTCCCCTGCCGGTAACATCAAGGCTGACAGCCCGGCCGGGCGTTATCTGCGCGAAAAAGGCGTCGAGCCAAGGGACTTCAACTCCTACGGCTCAAGGCGTGGCAATCATGAAGTGATGATGCGCGGCACCTTCGCCAATATCCGCATTCGTAACGAAATGCTTGGCGGCGAAGAAGGTGGCAACACGATCTATATTCCCACCGGCGAGAAACTGGCGATCTACGATGCGGCGATGAAGTATCAGGCTTCGGGCACGCCATTGGTGGTGATTGCCGGGCAAGAATACGGCACCGGTTCCAGTCGCGACTGGGCGGCCAAAGGCACCAATTTACTGGGCGTGAAAGCGGTGATCGCTGAAAGCTTCGAGCGGATTCACCGTTCCAACCTGGTGGGCATGGGCGTGTTGCCGCTGCAATTCAAGCTTGATCAGAACCGCAAGAGTCTCAACCTGACGGGCAAGGAAACCTTTGAAATTCAGGGTTTGACCGGCGTCGAGCTGACACCGCGGATGAACCTGCCCCTGGTAATCACCCGTGAGGACGGGCGTCAGGAGAAAATCGAGGTGTTGTGCCGCATCGATACGTTGAACGAGGTTGAGTACTTCAAGTCGGGCGGGATTTTGCATTACGTCCTGCGCCAGTTGATCGCCTCGTAACGCACATACCAATGTAGGAGCTGCCGCAGGCTGCGATCTTTTGATCTTGCTGTTAAAAGCCAAAGTCAAAAGATCGCAGCCTGTGGCAGCTCCTACATACAGGCGAAAAAAAACCCGCCGAAGCGGGTTTTTCCCAAGACCATTATCGACTCCCTGTCGGCAGCGATCCTTGCAAATGGTCGATCATCCGTGATCCTGAAACACTCCCTGTGTCTCAGTTGATGTGTGTAGATTACGCAGTGGATCCAATCGGCAATAGTCGTAAAAGCTACCAGTGCATGTAAGACATTCGCCATAGCAACCCTTCCGAAAACCCTTAGCCCTGTCAGGCATCGAGCATCGAAGCCGCAATCTGCGCGACTTTCAGCTGCCCTGAGGCTTGTTCCAGCGCGTCATCCTCCAGAAACCACGCAGCGGACAAACCGGCAAACGCCAGCACCCATTGCAGCAGCCTCCGCCGATCCAGTCCGGCAGCCTCGATAATCACAGCCAGCTGCCGACGAAAGCGTTGGGAATCGGTGGCCGTCGGCAAGTCCGGGTTGCAAATCAGGTTGGCGTAGTCAAAACCGCGCTCGCCCCTGACCCGTTTCGGATCAATTGCCAGCCAGCCGCGCGACTCAAAATCCAGCACATTGTCGTGATGCATGTCGCCGTGCAGCACTACGACATCCTGTGGATCGGCGAGCAGGGCTTCGGCGGTTTGCAGGCTCAGGGTATAGAGGCCGCCATGTCGGGCCGCTGCGATGCGCAGCGACGCAAACCATGGCCCCAACTCCAACAGCGGCGGTGGCTGTGTCGGACGTGGCGCATGCAATCGCGACAGCGCCGAACAGAGAATCCGGCTTGCCTCGTCGTCTTCGCCATTCAGCGCCATGTGCATCAGCGAGCGTCGGCCCATGGCACGCTCCATCAACAGGCCATCCTCGTGGTGCGCCAACACTTGCGCAGCGCCGTCACCCTCCCACCAGGTCATCAATCGATTGCCGTGTTTCTCATCGACATCCAGCGCCACCTTGAGCATGGCCGGCTTGTCGTTCAGGCGTACCGGCAGCAGTCGGCTGCCAAGCGTGATGATCGGTGCGCCGTCCGTCACTAATGACCAGCGTTGCAGCCACGGCTGGAAAAGATCAGCCGCCATCACGCTCCCTGGCTTTGGCGCTCTCGGCAAGAAACTGTTCGAGTCGGCTCAACTGTTCTTCCCAGCCACGGCTGTCCATGTAATACGCCTCTTTCTGGCGAATGTCGGGAATGTGCGCGAAGCCTGATTCAGACACCTTGAGCAACGTTCCCTCCTCGAAATCCTGCAGCTCGAACCTGACCAGCGTGGTTGGCTCCTGGGAATAGTCGATTTTCGGGTTCACCGCATACGGATGCCAGCGAAACGAAAACAACTGCTGCGGCTCGACCCGCTCGATCAGCACATTCCACAACACATGTTCATAACCCGGATACGTGACCTGCCCCTGCGTCCATTCACCGGCAATAAACCGCCGGCCCTCCAGCGCCACACCAAACCACTGGCCAAACGCCTCGGCATCGACCAATGCACGCCAGACATGCGAACGCGGCGCCTTGAGCGTGATCTTGCGTTCGAAACTATTGGGTACTGGTTTCATACGTCACCTCCTGTTCTGAACACTAGGCCTGTATGACCACATGTCCAATGTGAAGTTGTATCAGAGCGGTGCAGTCATTCATCAGCAAGGAAACATCAAGCTGCAGTTTTCTGACCGGTGCAGTGATGGATCCAGCCCCCCTTCGCCCAACGAAACTGTTACCTTTTCCAGCGAATTTGAATCAACAAGGACGAATCATGCCGCCATCCCTCGCCGAACGTTACCGCGGTGCCCTGCTTGGTCTGGCATGCGGCGACGCTGTCGGTACTACGGTTGAGTTCAAACCACGGGGATCATTCCAACCGTTGACCGATATGGTCGGCGGTGGCCCGTTCCACCTCAAGCCAGGGCAGTGGACCGATGACACCTCGATGGCGCTGTGTCTGGCGGAAAGCTTGCTGAACAAAAATGGATTCAATGCCGCTGATCAGATGGGCCGCTACCTCAACTGGTGGCAATGGGGCTATCTCAGCTCGACCGGTGAGTGTTTCGATATCGGCATGACCGTCAGTCAGGCGCTGGCGCAATATCAACAAACCGCTGATCCCTTCTCCGGCTCGACCGACCCGTACAGCGCCGGTAACGGCTCGCTGATGCGTCTGGTGCCGGTGGTGCTGTTCTACTTTCCCGACGCCCGGAAAATCCAGAGCTTCGCCGCCGACAGTTCGCGAACCACCCACGCAGCACCTGAAGCCATCGAATGCTGCCAATTGCTGGCCGGGTTGATCGCCTGCGCGCTTGAAGGCGCGAGCAAAGCAGAACTGCGTCAGCTGCCACGTGCCAGCTTCTCGCAACCCAAGGTTGCTTCCATTGGGCGTGGCGATTTCCTCGGTCTGTCCGAGGCAGACATCAAAGGTAGTGGCTACAGCGTGCAGTCGCTGGAAGCGGCGTTGTGGTGCTTTCACCACACGGACAGCTTCGAAGCGGCCATTTTGCGCGCGGCCAACCTGGGCGATGACGCCGATACCACCGCCGCGATCACCGGCCAATTGGCCGGCGCCTATTACGGCGTGCGGGGGATTCCTGAACACTGGCTGGAAAAGCTGCACGACGTTGAAGAGATTGCGGCGACCGCCGACCGTTTGCTCGCGGCTTCCCGAATGCGCGCGCCTGAATAAGCGCGACGCAGCCGCTACACTGCTCGGCACTTACTTTGATACAGCGAGATTTGACTATGTCCCCACGCCTGCTTCTGGCCCTGACACCCTTCCTGTTCACTCCCCTCGCCCACGCTGCCGTCGACTGCGCCAATGCCAGCGACCAGGCGACAATGAATCAGTGTGCCGGGCAGGACTTCAAAGCGGCGGACAAGGAGTTGAACGCGGTTTATCAGCAGATCACCGGACGTTTGAAGGACAACCCGGATGGCAAGAAGCTGTTGGTCAGTGCGCAACGGGCGTGGCTGGGGTTTCGGGATGCCGAGTGCAAGTTTTCATCGTCCGGGGTAACGGGCGGGAGCGTTTATCCGTGGGTTTACAGCAGTTGCCTGACCGGCGTGACCAAGGTCCGGGTTGAGGCGCTGAAACAGTATTTGAAGTGTGAAGAAGGTGACATGAGCTGCCCGGTGCCCGGGGCCTGATTTTTTCCGCGGTTTTGAGGGATCTTTCGCGAGCAGGCTCGCTCCCACATTGGAACGCATTTCAAATGTGGGTCAACGCCCGTGCAATGCGTTGCGCGTGATCATGTTCTGCTCAGGCCGATACGACTCGGCCCTGTGCACACTCGCGCACACGACAGGAGCACCACTGCGCAAACTTTCCTCAAGCACATGCCGCAGCCGCAACAATCCCTCACGTTGCATCGCCAGGTTGGCCTCGATCTGGCGTATCTCATCCATACGGATATCGATTTGCTCGATGGTCAGCGATTTCGAACAACTGCCATCCTGCAAGAACAGACCGCGAATGGTCTCGAGAGAAAAACCAAGCCGTTGCGCGTCGCGCACCAGTATCAATCGTGCAACAGCTGCCTCGGCGTAGTGGCGATATCCATTGGCGTCACGGGTAGAAGGCTCCAGTAACCCTTGTTCCTCGTAATAGCGAATGGCCGAAGCGGCAACACCGGTGCGCTTGGAAACTTCTCCAATCTTCATAAAAACTGCTTGACCTTCAAGTTGGCTTTAATCGTTAGCATAAGCCCAGGCTCAGCACGACAGCCAGTCGTTATTGACCCACCTGAACATCTTTCACCTTTACGGAATTTGATGATGAGCACACTGACAGACCTGCTGAAATGGCGCTACGCAACGAAAAAGTACGACCCTTCCCGGACGGTGTCCGATGAAAAAATCGAGCGCATTCTGGAAGCGGTGCGGTTAACGCCGACATCAAGTGGACTGCAGCCCTTTGAATTGCTCGTAGTGACTAACGCAGAGATTCGCGAAAAGATCAAAGCCGTCAGCTGGAATCAGCAGCAGGTTACCGACTGCTCTCATTTGCTGGTGTTCGCCGCGTGGGACGACATCACTGCGGAGCGAGTCAACATGATGTTTGACCTGACCAATGAAGTACGCGGGACGGTTAACGAAGGATGGGAAAATTACCGTCAGATGCTCTTGGGTATTGTCGCTGGACGTGGCAAGGAAGCCAATTATCAGGCGGCTGCGCGACAGGCTTACATCGGTTTGGGCTCAGCTTTGATCGCCGCAGCGTTTGAAGAAGTCGATGCCACACCGATGGAAGGTTTCGACCCGGCAGCCATCGATGAGATCCTCGGGTTCTCGGCTCGCAACTTGCGCAGTGTGGTGATTCTGCCGTTGGGGCATAGAGCCACTGAGGGAGACTGGTTGGTCAACCTGAAAAAGGTGCGCCGCTCGCGGGAAAACTTTGTTACCGAGATCAAGTAACCCCGGTAAGAGCGGGCGACTGAAGCATGCCTCTAGCGTGTGTGCCCGCTCTAATCAATCCCTGAACCCCTCATCGATACCAGCGGCCACCGAGTGGATCGTTTCCCTCCTCTGCGCTCGACTTGTTTTGAATTCGAGAGCAAATCGACATTGAAATCCCCCCAGGTCGATGAAACAGAGGTTCACTCTGTGGCCCCCGCACTCGATTCCACCTGTGCTCTTAACAAAAAAAGAACAATTTATTATTGCCATTCGATAATTTAACATCGAGAATTAGTCATTCCCAATGGCACCGCAAGGATTTTTCATGAGTACTCGTAACAACGGATTGGCACTGCAGCGCATGCATTGGGTCGGATTACTGGCAGCGATTCTTGTCTGGGTTTTAGGGGTGACCGAGGTCGGTGGCAACGCATCGATCTGGTTCTTCAAAACGGATGAAATGCTCGCGGCTCTGCTTTACGCCTTTGCTGAAAACTCACCGCAATTGCTTGACCCGTTTGTCGAAGGCGAACTACTTGCGCCCGACACATGGCTCTCACCACTGGTCACCGCGCTGCTCATCTCTTTGGATTTCCTGCCCGTTCTGCTCTCGACTTACGTGCTCTGGCTGACAGGCCTGTTTTTCCTGCGCTTGTCCCGCGGTGAAACCTGGACCGAGCGCAATATCAGGGTTCTTTGGCGAGTGGGGATTCTGTGCATCATTTCTCCTGCAACCTACCCGCTGGTAGAGACCTTGCAAGGTTTGACGCTGTCCATCGATCTGCCCCCTGGGGAGCGCATTTTTCAGTTCTCGATTGGCCTGTCTTCCTCGTCGGCCTACGAGATCATCAAAGGGGTTTTGCTCTGTTTGTTTTCAATTATCATGCGTGACGCAAAAGTACTCAGCGATGAGCAAAGTCAATACATATAGAACAAGACAATGACCATTATCGTCCGCCTTGACGTTGTCATGGCCACGCAAAAAATTCGCTCGAAAGAGTTAGCTGCGCTGCTGGGCATTACCGAGGCCAACCTGTCGTTACTCAAAAATGGCAAGGTCAAGGGCGTGAAGATGGCCACCCTGGACAAACTCTGCGCCGCACTCGATTGCCAGCCTGGCGATCTCCTGGAATACCAGAAAGACTGAGCCTTGCGCATAAACGCGAGTTAATTACCGCCAGTCCCCACCGTTTACCTTTTATTCAATCCTTGGTTGTAAGGCGACTTTGTCATGACCCGGTTTTTACTTTGCGCGCTGTTGTTGCTGACAGCGTTGATCAGCGGCTGCGCGACACAACTGGACGTAGCGTTAAATGCGACACCTGACCCGGACTATCAATTTGATCGAAAGGCAACTGTGCTTGTGACATCAGCAGGCGGTAGCGATGAAAACTCTCTGAATGCCCGCTACTATCTTCGCGACATGGTTAACGCGCTGAAAGACCGGGGCTACCGGGAGGTCTACACCGACGCCAGCCTGCCAAAGAACCATGCGCCGATAAACATGACGGTCAGCCTCGATATTGGCAGTCGACAGGTGACTTATCGTTATACCGCCACCGAGTATGGGCACGTGCCGACCAGCACCTCTACCGTGTGCAAGAACAGCAAGAAAAAGGACGACCGACTGACCTGCACCAGTACACCCAACACGACCTACGGCCCGATAGGTACCTCGGAGCGAACCGGTTACACCACGCTCAGTACATTCAATGCCACGGCCCGGGATGAAGCCAGCAAACGCACGGTCTACCTGCTTCGGGCCTCGTCCTATAACGATGACTGCCAGTCCGCCAAGGTCGAAGCGTTTCTGGTGGAGCAAGGTTTGCAGAACCTGAGCTTTGAGGAGCGCGTACAGCGTAACTACAGCGTCACGATGCCCGAGGGTTACAGCTGCAAATAGGCTTTGCAGGACAACTCACAGCCTCGGCTCAAGCAGCATGAGCCGAGGCTGTGAACCGTTAAACGTGCGGGTCACCCGGCGCCTTGGTCGGCGCCGCATATTGCGGCTTGAGATGGCCGTCCTGATCAAGCAGCCAGGCGTCCATGATCTGCCGCACCACGGGACCGGCGACACGACCACCGGCCTCACCGTTTTCGATCATCACCGAAATCGCGATTTTCGGATGCTCGGCCGGGGCGAAACCGACAAACAAGGCGTTATCGCGGTGCCGTTCGAGGGTTTTCTCACGGTTGTAGCGTTCGCCCTGCTTGATCGCCACCACTTGCGCCGTACCACTCTTGCCAGCGATGCGATATTGCGCACCGGCCGCTGCCGCGCGGGCGATGCCTCGGGCATCGTGCATCACCATCTGCATGCCGTGGTTGACCTGCTCCCAGTCACGCGGATCCTTGAGCAGAATGTTCGGCATCGGATGCTCGTCAACCGGAGCGACACCGTCGACGGTCTTGGCCAGGTGTGGACGATTCCATACGCCTTTGTTGGCGATCAACGCCGTGGCTTGAGCCAGTTGCAACGGCGTGACCTGCATATAGCCCTGACCAATGCCGAGGATGACCGTTTCGCCCGGGAACCAGGCCTGGCGGCGCGTTGCGCGCTTCCACGCTTGCGATGGCATCAGACCGGGCGACTCTTCAAACATGTCCAGCGAGACTTTCTCGCCGAGGCCGAACATGGCCATGTAATCGTGCAGGCGATCGATACCGAGCTTATGGGCCAGATCGTAGAAGTAGGTGTCGTTGGAACGCATGATCGCCGCGTCCATATCCACCCAGCCGTCACCGCTGTGGTTCCAGTTGCGGTACTTGTGATCGAAGTCCGGGAGTTGGTAATAACCGGGGTCGAAAACGCGGGTCTGCGGCGTCACGACACCGGCGTCGAGGCCGGCAATTGCCACTTCTGGCTTGATCGTCGAACCTGGCGCGTAGAGCCCGCGCAGTACGCGGTTGAACAGCGGACGGTCGATCGAGTCTCGCAGTGCCGAATATTCTTTGGAGCTGATGCCAGTGACGAACAGATTCGGATCAAAACTCGGATTGCTGACCATGGCCAACACTTCACCGGTCGAAGGATCGAGCGCGACCACTGAACCACGACGATCACCCAGAGCGGCTTCGGCCGCCTCTTGCAGCTTGATGTCGAGGCTCAGGACGATGTTCTGGCCGGGGACCGGGTCGGTGTGTTTCAAAACACGGAGTACGCGACCTTGAGCGTTGGTTTCCACTTCTTCGTAACCGACGTGGCCGTGTAACTGCGCTTCGTAGAAACGCTCGATACCGGTTTTACCGATGGATTGGGTACCACGGTACTCGACCGAGTCGAGGCTCTTGGATTCTTTCTCGTTGATCCGGCCGACGTAGCCGATCGAGTGGGCGAAATGTGCGCCGAGTGGGTAATGGCGGACGAACTGCGGCTCGACATCGAGGCCCGGGAGACGGAACTCGTTGACGGCCAGTACGGCGATTTGCTCTTCCGTCAGTTCATAGAACAGCGTCACCGGCGTGAATGGGTGGCGGGACTGCTTCATGGCCTTGTCGAAGACGGTGCGATCTTCTGCTGGCAGGTGCAGAAGGTTGATGACTTCGTCCAGTTCTTGATTGACGTCGGTGGCGCGTTCGCGGGTGATGGTCAGGTTGAAACTGGGGCGGTTATCGGCGAGCAGCACGCCATTGCGGTCGTAGATCAAGCCGCGTGTCGGCGGGATCGGCAAGACGTGGACGCGGTTGTTTTCGGAGATGGTCGAGTGGTAGTCGAACTCCACCACTTGCAGGATGTACAGGCGCACGACCAGGGCGCAGCTGACGGCGAAGACGAACATGGCGCAGGCGATCAACCGTTTGTTGACCAGACGCGTCTCTTTTTCGTGATCCTTGATCGGGATGGGTTCAGGCATTTCTACAGCAACTCTTTGACATAAATGAGTGCCTATCCGTGGGCATGACATCAGTCCGTTAAAAAACGAGCTGCACCATACCAAAAACTGCCCGGTCACTTCAGAAGGAATTTCCCCAATGGCGATTTCTTGCGACGGTTGGGACAGCGTTGTCCCGCGAACATTTTCCTGCGGGCAAAACAAAACCCCAACTGCTTTCGCAATTGGGGTTTCGGAATTTAATCTTGACGATGACCTACTCTCACATGGGGAAACCCCACACTACCATCGGCGATGCATCGTTTCACTGCTGAGTTCGGGATGGGATCAGGTGGTTCCAACGCTCTATGGTCGTCAAGAAATTCGGGTACTGAGTCGTGACCTTGTGGCCTCGCTTCAGCAAATTGGGTATGTGACAGCTTTCGGTGTTTGTGCTGCTTTTTTAAGTGCAGTCGAACTTTCGGTTCGTTTCGTCTTCACACACCGCAATCTGGCCTTTCGACGCAAATTGCTTGGGTGTTATATGGTCAAGCCTCACGGGCAATTAGTATTGGTTAGCTCAACGCCTCACAGCGCTTACACACCCAACCTATCAACGTCGTAGTCTTCGACGGCCCTTCAGGGAACTCAAGGTTCCAGTGAGATCTCATCTTGAGGCAAGTTTCCCGCTTAGATGCTTTCAGCGGTTATCTTTCCCGAACATAGCTACCCGGCAATGCCACTGGCGTGACAACCGGAACACCAGAGGTTCGTCCACTCCGGTCCTCTCGTACTAGGAGCAGCCCCTCTCAAATCTCAAACGTCCACGGCAGATAGGGACCGAACTGTCTCACGACGTTCTAAACCCAGCTCGCGTACCACTTTAAATGGCGAACAGCCATACCCTTGGGACCGGCTTCAGCCCCAGGATGTGATGAGCCGACATCGAGGTGCCAAACACCGCCGTCGATATGAACTCTTGGGCGGTATCAGCCTGTTATCCCCGGAGTACCTTTTATCCGTTGAGCGATGGCCCTTCCATACAGAACCACCGGATCACTAAGACCTACTTTCGTACCTGCTCGACGTGTCTGTCTCGCAGTCAAGCGCGCTTTTGCCTTTATACTCTACGACCGATTTCCGACCGGTCTGAGCGCACCTTCGTACTCCTCCGTTACTCTTTAGGAGGAGACCGCCCCAGTCAAACTACCCACCATACACTGTCCTCGATCCGGATAACGGACCTGAGTTAGAACCTCAAAGTTGCCAGGGTGGTATTTCAAGGATGGCTCCACGCGAACTGGCGTCCACGCTTCAAAGCCTCCCACCTATCCTACACAAGCAAATTCAAAGTCCAGTGCAAAGCTATAGTAAAGGTTCACGGGGTCTTTCCGTCTAGCCGCGGATACACTGCATCTTCACAGCGATTTCAATTTCACTGAGTCTCGGGTGGAGACAGCGCCGCCATCGTTACGCCATTCGTGCAGGTCGGAACTTACCCGACAAGGAATTTCGCTACCTTAGGACCGTTATAGTTACGGCCGCCGTTTACCGGGGCTTCGATCAAGAGCTTCGCGTTAGCTAACCCCATCAATTAACCTTCCGGCACCGGGCAGGCGTCACACCCTATACGTCCACTTTCGTGTTTGCAGAGTGCTGTGTTTTTAATAAACAGTCGCAGCGGCCTGGTATCTTCGACCGGCATGAGCTTACGGAGCAAGTCCTTCACCCTCACCGGCGCACCTTCTCCCGAAGTTACGGTGCCATTTTGCCTAGTTCCTTCACCCGAGTTCTCTCAAGCGCCTTGGTATTCTCTACCCAACCACCTGTGTCGGTTTGGGGTACGGTTCCTGGTTACCTGAAGCTTAGAAGCTTTTCTTGGAAGCATGGCATCAACCACTTCGTGTTCTAAAAGAACACTCGTCATCAGCTCTCGGCCTTAGAATCCCGGATTTACCTAAGATTCCAGCCTACCACCTTAAACTTGGACAACCAACGCCAAGCTGGCCTAGCCTTCTCCGTCCCTCCATCGCAATAACCAGAAGTACAGGAATATTAACCTGTTTTCCATCGACTACGCTTTTCAGCCTCGCCTTAGGGACCGACTAACCCTGCGTCGATTAACGTTGCGCAGGAAACCTTGGTCTTTCGGCGTGGGTGTTTTTCACACCCATTGTCGTTACTCATGTCAGCATTCGCACTTCTGATACCTCCAGCAAGCTTCTCAACTCACCTTCACAGGCTTACAGAACGCTCCTCTACCGCATCACCCGAAGGTGATACCCGTAGCTTCGGTGTATGGTTTGAGCCCCGTTACATCTTCCGCGCAGGCCGACTCGACTAGTGAGCTATTACGCTTTCTTTAAAGGGTGGCTGCTTCTAAGCCAACCTCCTAGCTGTCTAAGCCTTCCCACATCGTTTCCCACTTAACCATAACTTTGGGACCTTAGCTGACGGTCTGGGTTGTTTCCCTTTTCACGACGGACGTTAGCACCCGCCGTGTGTCTCCCATGCTCGGCACTTGTAGGTATTCGGAGTTTGCATCGGTTTGGTAAGTCGGGATGACCCCCTAGCCGAAACAGTGCTCTACCCCCTACAGTGATACATGAGGCGCTACCTAAATAGCTTTCGAGGAGAACCAGCTATCTCCGAGCTTGATTAGCCTTTCACTCCGATCCACAGGTCATCCGCTAACTTTTCAACGGTAGTCGGTTCGGTCCTCCAGTTAGTGTTACCCAACCTTCAACCTGCCCATGGATAGATCGCCCGGTTTCGGGTCTATTCCCAGCGACTAGACGCCCTATTAAGACTCGCTTTCGCTACGCCTCCCCTATTCGGTTAAGCTCGCCACTGAAAATAAGTCGCTGACCCATTATACAAAAGGTACGCAGTCACAGAACAAAGTCTGCTCCCACTGCTTGTACGCATACGGTTTCAGGATCTATTTCACTCCCCTCTCCGGGGTTCTTTTCGCCTTTCCCTCACGGTACTAGTTCACTATCGGTCAGTCAGTAGTATTTAGCCTTGGAGGATGGTCCCCCCATATTCAGACAAAGTTTCTCGTGCTCCGTCCTACTCGATTTCATGACCAAGAGATTTTCGCGTACAGGGCTATCACCCACTATGGCCGCACTTTCCAGAGCGTTCCGCTAATCTCAAAGCCACTTAAGGGCTAGTCCCCGTTCGCTCGCCACTACTAAGGGAATCTCGGTTGATTT
>NZ_CP126691.1:4635000-5017500 GCF_032613195.1 Pseudomonas sp. P108
TTTTCAGAAGTTTTCGAAGAATTCTTCAACAACTTCAACCACTTGCGCTTCCGATCTCTCGTCAGCGGGAGGCGAATTCTACAGCGTTACACGCTGCTGTCAACACCTCTTTTTCAACTTCCTTCTGGCTTCGATGAACTGAAGCAACCTGCTGCCGAAACCTACATAACTCATTGAATCTCAAGGAGTTTTCCGTTTCGACTGCGCCGGAAGTGGGGCGAATTATAGACATCTCAAATCTGCCGTCAACCGTTAATTTCAGTTTTCTATCGATGCTGGGAAAAAGCCTTCTCTATATAGACGTAACCGCAACGAATGCGCAGTATATTGCCCAATAACAAAACAAAACCTTGTTCTTACCTCGGACGATGCCACGCAATGAATGACCAGCCACGCTCTCTTGCCTCAATGTTGTTCCCGGTTGGCCTGCTATTAATAGCCATGGCGTCGATCCAGTCCGGTGCTTCACTGGCCAAAAGCATGTTTCCCATCGTCGGCGCTCAGGGAACCACCACACTGCGCCTGATCTTTGCCAGCGTGATCATGCTGTTAATCCTGCGTCCCTGGCGAGCCACGCTCACGGCCAAATCGCTGCGCACGGTCATCGTCTACGGGATGGCATTGGGCGGAATGAACTTCCTCTTCTATATGTCATTGCGCACGGTTCCGCTGGGTATTGCCGTCGCACTCGAATTTACCGGGCCACTGGCCGTCGCCATCTATGCTTCCCGCCGTGCCATCGACTTTGTCTGGATCGCCTTGGCCGCTGTCGGCTTGATGTTGCTGATTCCAACAGGCGCGACCAGTGCTGGAATCGACCTGATGGGCGCCGGGTATGCGCTGGGAGCGGGTGCTTGCTGGGCGCTATATATTCTGTTCGGCCAGAAGGCCGGCGCCGATAACGGAATCACGACTGCAGCGTTGGGGGTGATGATCGCGGCGTTGTTCGTCGCTCCTATCGGCATCGTGCATGCTGGTGCAGCCCTTTTGACCCCCTCGTTGATCCCGATTGCCATTGGTGTCGCCATTCTGTCCACCGCCCTGCCTTACACGCTGGAGATGGTCGCCCTGACCCGGATGCCGGCACGCACCTTTGGCACATTGATGAGTATCGAACCGGCCTTCGGCGCGTTATCAGGACTGTTGTTTCTGCATGAATTCCTCACGCTGTCACAATGGATGGCGATCCTGTGCATTATTCTGGCGTCCGTCGGCGCAACCATGACGATGGGCAGTGCTGCGAAACCCGCAATCGCGGCTGATTGAAAGAGGTTTTGACGAAGGTCTGGCAATTGGCGCACATTTAGGCCATGTTTAGACCCGTAACCCAATGCCAGACATGGATTTTTTCGGACAGGGATTTCAAAAAGCTTAGAGCGCACGCGAACACAGGCAAACCCGAGCGTTAGACTCGTGGCCGCTATAAGGACGGTAATGAAACGAATTTTGATACTGATCGCCATACTGGCTGTTGCGGGTTGTGCGGCGACTTCGGAAACTCAGGTAAAACGCGGGAAAAAAGGGCTGCACATCAACTGTTCAGGGCTATCGTCCTCCTGGGACAAGTGCTACGCCAGTGCCGCCAATGCCTGCTTGCCGAAAGGCTACAAGGTCATCGCCAAGTCCGGTGACGCCGTGGAAGAACCCGGCGATTACCCGTTCGGTCTCAATCCTGCGGGTTACACCAGTCGCAGCATGATTGTCATCTGTAAATAGATCAGCGCTGCCCGGCAATCTGCCGGCCAATCTCTTCATGGCTGGACTTCAGCACCGCTTGCTGAACGTCCGGCGTGGCCAACATGCGCGCCACCACCAATGCTCCGACGCATTGCGACAGCACCGACCAGGCCAGGGTCTCGCTCTCCAGTATCTGTGCCCAACGCTCCTGGAGGCGACAAATCCACAGCTCGGCCTGTTCGCGCACCTGCACATCCGATCGGGCAATTTCTGCCCCCAGCGCTGGTAACGCACAACCGGCCTCAGGTTGTTCTACGTGGGCCATGCTCAGATAGTGTTTGAGACAACGCTCCAGTCGTTCACGATCCTGCGCCCCCTCTCCCCCCAACCGCTCAAGGCTTTGACCCAACTCTCGCTCGACGATAGCAGTGAACAACGCATCTTTGGACGAGAAGTGACTGTAGAACGCCGCCCCACTCAACCCGATAGCCTTCATCAAACCATCGACGCCCACCGTGGAAAAACCCGATCGCTTTGCTGACAACGCACTGCTCTGCAAGAGTTTTTCCCGGGTTTCCAGCTTGTGACTGGCGGAGTAACGCATGTGTTTGCCCTCGAATCGACTGCCTTGACGTTGCCCGGATCCTAGCATAACGTTCGTTCACTTAACGATCGTTTAATAAAGGGATTCACCCATGAACAACAAGAAGGTCGTATTGGTTGTCGGCGCCGGCGATGCCACGGGCGGAGCGATTGCCAAGCGTTTTGCCAAAGAAGGATTCGTCGCCTGCGTCACCCGCCGCAGCGCCGACAAATTGCAGCCACTGGTGGATGCAATCAAGGCTGAAGGCGGCGAAGCCCATGGCTTTACCTGCGATGCGCGCAAGGAAGAAGACGTCATCGCCTTGATTGAAGACATCGAAACCCGCCTCGGTCCGATCGAAGCCTTTGTCTTCAACATTGGCGCCAACGTGCCGTGCAGCATTCTTGAAGAAACCGCTCGCAAATATTTCAAGATCTGGGAAATGGCCTGCTTCTCAGGCTTTCTCAATGCCCGTGAAGTGGCCAAACGCATGGTCACGCGCAATCGCGGCACGATTCTTTTCACCGGTGCCACCGCAGGACTTCGTGGCGCATCCGGGTTCGCCGCTTTCGCTGGTGCCAAACACGGTATCCGCGCGCTGGCGCAAAGCATGGCGCGGGAACTGGGGCCGATGAACATCCACGTCGCCCATGTGGTGGTCGATGGTGCGATCGACACCGATTTCATTCGCAACAGTTTCCCCGAGAAGTACGCCACGAAAGATCAGGATGGCATCCTCAATCCCGAGCACATCGCCGAGAACTACTGGTATCTGCACAGTCAGCCACGGGATGCCTGGACGTTCGAGCTGGATCTGCGCCCTTGGAACGAACGCTGGTAAGACCCTGCCATAACAATAACGACAGAGACGCGAAAATGACGAAAACCGTGGAGTTCTATTTCGACCTCGGCAGCCCTGCCACCTATCTGGCCTACACCCAGTTACCGAAGATTTGCGCCGAAACGAATAGTGCACTGATCTACATCCCGATGCTGCTCGGTGGCGTCTTCAAGGCAACCGGCAACGCATCGCCGGCGATGATTCCGGCGAAGGGTCGGTATATGTTCGAGGATCTGGACCGCTACGCGAAACGCTACGGGGTGCCGCTGACATTCAATCCGCACTTCCCGATCAACACACTGATGTTGATGCGTGCGGTTACCGGCATCCAGTTGCGTCAGCCAGAACGCTTTCAGGCGTTTATCAATTGCCTGTTCACAGCACTGTGGGTTGACGGACGCAGCCTCGACGAACCCGAAACGGTTGCCGCCGTACTGAGCAAACACGGTTTCGATCCACGGGAAATACTGGCGTTAAGCAGTGACGAATCCGTCAAAGCCGTACTCAAGGACAACACCGAGACCGCAGTTAAACGCGGCGTGTTCGGGGCACCCAGCATGTTCATCGGCAATCAACTGTTCTTCGGCCAGGATCGGCTCGACTTTGTTGAGGAAGCCTTGCGCCAAGGCTAAGCAATCATTCAGGCGCTGAACACAGCGCCTGAATCCCGGCCGATCAGATAGCCGCAGTACGGGTGTTCAGCCATTCCAGCGCCGCACCCTCAAGCAACGGACTCAACCGCTCACGCACTTGCGCGTGGTAGGCGTTGAACCACTGTTTCTCTTCCTCCGACAGCAGCGCCGGCAGCAGGCAACGTGTGTCGATCGGGCACAGCGTCAAGGTTTCAAACTTGAGAAATTCACCGAATTCGCTGCTGCCCGCCTCGCGGTTCATCGCCAGGTTTTCGATACGCACGCCCCAACGACCCGGACGGTAAGTGCCCGGTTCGATCGAGGTGATCATCCCCGGCTGCATGGCCGTCTGCGGTGCCGGCGCTGCCTGATAGGCAATCACTTGCGGGCCTTCATGGACGTTGAGGAAATAGCCAACGCCGTGACCCGTACCGTGACCGTAATCCACGCTGTCGGCCCAGATCGGCGCACGGGCAATGGCGTCCAGCAGCGGCGAGAGAATGCCTTTCGGGAACTGTGCACGCGACAGCGCAATCACGCCCTTCAACACACGCGTGCAATCGCGTTTCTGCTCTTCAGTCGGCGTGCCGACCGGCACCATCCGCGTGATGTCCGTGGTGCCGCCGAGGTATTGTCCACCCGAGTCGATCAGCAGCAAGCCGTCACCCTCGATCACCGCATGCTCTTCTTCGGTGGCGTGGTAATGCGGCATGGCGCCGTTGGCGTTGAACGCGGCGATGGTGTTGAAACTCAGCGAGACATAATCCGGACGACGTTCGCGGGCAGCGGTGAGCTTCTCGTCGATGGTCAGTTCGGTGATGCGTTCGCGGCCCCAGGCCGATTCCAGCCAGGCGAAAAACTCGCACAGCGCCGCGCCGTCCTGTTCCATCGCTTGGCGGATGTGCTGAGCATCGGCTTCACTTTTCTGCGACTTGGCCAACGTGGTCGGGTTCAAGCCTTCGACCAGCTTCACGCCGCTGTCGAGGTTATCCAGCAAGCCGCTGGTCACTCGCGCCGGGTCAACCAACAGGCTCGCGCCACTCGGCACGGCACGCAGGGCATCAGCGACTTCTGTGTAATCACGCAGCGTTACACCATCCGTCTCCAGCACCGCGCGCAAATCTGCGTCGACCTTGCTCAGCGCTACGAACAACGTCGCCTGCTGCTGACCGATCAACGCAAACGAAACAAACACCGGGTTGAACGACACATCGCCGCCACGCAGGTTGAACAGCCAGGCAATGTCGTCGAGAGTGGCGATGAAATGCCAGTCCGCCCCGCGCTCTTGCAAGGTTTCGCGCAGTTTGGCGAGTTTCTCGCCACGGCTGACCGTCGCTTGAGGTGGCAGATGCTGATAAATCGGTGCATTCGGCAGGCTCGGGCGATCGCTCCAGACTTCCTGCAACAGATCGATGTCGGTGCGCAGGCGCGCACCGCGTGCTTCGAGCTTGCTGCTCAGGGTACGCGCCGAGGCCACGGCCATCACCGCACCGTCAACCGCGACCACGCCACCTTCCGGCGTCTGCTCGGCTAGCCAGTCCAGCGGGCTCGGCTGACCCGGCTGCAACTTGACCAGCTCGATGCCGCTGCCGTTGAGTTCTTTGCTCGCCTGTTCCCAGTAACGACTGTCGGCCCAGACGCCAGCAAAATCAGCGGTAATGATCAACGTCCCGACCGAACCATGGAAGCCCGACAACCACTGCCGACCCTGCCAGTAACCCGGCAGATATTCCGACAAATGCGGGTCGGCGGACGGCACCAGCAGTGCGTGAATGCCTTCGCGGCGCATCAGTTCGCGGGTGTGCGCCAGGCGCTGGGGCACCGATCCTTCGGTCGAGGTCTGGGTACTCATCATGTCTCCTGCTAATCACTTCATCGTTATTGTTCGTAGCCGTGAGGTCGGCTCGTTTAAAGCCCTGTCGCCCAGAATGCCGGAGCACTGGCGCAGGCGGTCTTGATCAGTTGAACAGCCTTGTCGATATCTTCGGCGGTGGTGAAGCGGCCGAGGCTCAGCCGAATGGTGCGACCGGCCAGATGTGCGTCATGACCCAGCGCCAACAGCACGTGCGATGGCGTGTTACTGGCGGAGTTGCAGGCCGAGGTCGCGGAAAACGCGATCGAATGACTCAACGCCGCGCTGTTGAATTCGCCCTCACCGAACGTAAGGCTCAAAGTATGCGGAATGCGCTGAGTGGCGCAGCCGTTCAGGCTAACGCCCGGCAGGCTGAGCAATTGTTCGAGCAGGCGTTCGCGCAGTGCGACGATGATTTTTTTCTCGGCCTCGAAGTTCTCGGCGGCCAAGGCAAACGCCGCGCCCATGCCGGCAATCTGGTGCGTCGCCAAGGTTCCGGAGCGCAAACCACCTTCATGACCACCGCCGTGAATCTGCGCCTGCAACCGCTGCTGCGCTCGTGGGCCGACATACAACGCGCCGATGCCTTTCGGGCCGTAAAGTTTGTGCGCCGAAAACGACATCAGATCCACCGGCCATTGCGCCAGATCGATGGCCACTTTACCGGCCCCCTGTGCCGCATCGACGTGGAACAACGCTTCACGACTGCGCACCACTTCGCCAATCGCTTGAACATCGTTGACCGTGCCCAACTCGTTGTTGACCAGCATCAGCGACACCAGAAAGGTGTCCTCACGCATCGCTTCACTGACCGCTTGCGGCGTGATCAGGCCATCGGCGTCCGGCACCAGATAGGTCACGGCGATGCCGGCGTCCTGCAATTGGCGGGCGGTATCGAGGATGGCTTTGTGTTCAATCTGGCTGGTGATGATATGGCCGCCGGAAAACCCGCGGGCCTGCGCCACGCCTTTGAGGGCGAGGTTATTGGACTCGGTGGCACCGGAGGTCCAGACAATCTGCTCGGCATTGGCGCCGACCAGCTCGCCAACCTGCCGACGGGCTTGCTCTACCGTCTGCCGGGCCTGTTGGCCGAACGCGTGGGAGCTGGAAGCCGGGTTGCCAAAATTACCGTGAAACCCCAGACACTCGATCATCACCTGGATGACCCGCTCGTCGACCGGGGTGGTGGCGGCGTAATCGAAATACAACGGACGTGTGTTCATAAAAGACTCGCAGAGCGTGTTCCGGGATCAGGAGGCTCGTGTCTGCAAACGGTACGGCGCAGCCTTGTGAGCTGCGCGTCGGTTCGAGAGCGTCATCAATACCTGATCGGATGCCGTTAAAGAAGAACAACTTCATTTAAAAGTGCGTAGGAACGCTCCTGAAGCCGAGCTTAACAGGCATCCGGCCTGCGGTTGAAGCAATGCGTCAGCTAAAGCTTTCGAGAAGTAACGGGTACAGCGAAATCACCAGCAATGCGGCCATGCCCCAGTTGAACACGCGCAACCAGCGCGGATCCTTCAGCACATTGCGCAACAACGTACCGCAGGCGGCCCAGACGCCGACACTCGGCAGGTTGATGATGGCAAACACCGCAGCAATCACCACGACATTGGTGAAATAGCCCTGCATCGGCGTGTAGGTGCTGATGGCGCCGATCGCCATGATCCACGCCTTGGGATTGACCCACTGAAACGCGGCGGCGCCAAGGTAGCTGATCGGCTTTGCCTCGCCCTCGGCACTGTCACCGACGGGTCCCGAGTGAGCGATTTTCCACGCCAGATACAACAGATACGCCGCGCCGACATAGCGCAGAACCGTATAGAGAATCGGATAGTTCTGAAACACCGCGCCGAGGCCGAAGCCCACCGCGACAACCAGAACGAAGAAGCCACAGGTAATTCCGAGCATATGCGGGATGGTGCGGTTAAAGCCGAAATTCACCCCCGATGCCAGCAACATGGTGTTGTTCGGCCCCGGCGTAATCGAGGTGACAAGGGCAAACAGGGCAAAGCCCAACAGCAGGTCAAGCGAGAGGGTCATGGCAGGCAATCCATCAGGGTCATTCAGGTGTTGACCCTATCCCACACCGCCCGGCAAGCCCACGGACAGTTGGGTAAAACTTCTACCAGTACAGTTTGGTTTCAGCTAGGACGACCGTGCAGCTGTACGGCACGTTCGGCACTCATTTCAGCTTTCTTGTCGAACCGGGTCTGACCGAGCAATTGCGCTTTTTTTGCGTGATATTCGTCGAAGGACAAGCCGCTGCGATTCAGTGCTTCCATCGCCAACTCGCGGGATTCCTCATCGGTGTAGGGGCGCATTTCCGGCGAAACGTGTCCGGCACAACCGGCGAGTACGGAGACAGCGAGCAACAGGGAAACAGTCAGTAAACGATTCATGGGAGCGTCCTGGCGAGCAATGGGAGTCGATGGACAAAGGCTACGCCCGGGCACGCTCGCGCAGAAATCAACGCTCTCAATAGTGGCTATCAGGAAATCGACACGGGCCGGCATATATCTCCGAACGATCTATAAATATCGATTAACGTTCTTTTACGGAATAACAAACAGCCTTTATAACTTCATCCATGCGCTGAGCACTGTTGCTCCAGCAACTGTTGCTCAGCCAACACCGATTCAACAAAGCGCCTCGCTGCTCACAGGCGCGACCGCCACGCTAACGCTCAACGCCTTGTATACCGGGGCTTACAGGAATTGGTACAGCGCTTGCTCAGACCCGGTGACTCATTCACTGCTCGCTGAGCAACTGTTGAAAAAAGGAACTGATCATGTCGCGTCCCCTGAAAGTCGTCGCCCTCTCCGGCGGCACCTGGCGTCCGTCCCGTACCTTGGTGCTGACCCAAGCCTTGCTCGCCGAACTGGCCGGGCACCTGACCATCGAAAGCCATTTGATCGAACTCGGTGATATCGCTCGTCCGCTCGGCAGTGCGCTATCGCGTCAGGAGCTCAGTGCCGAGGTTGAAGCCGAGTTGCAGGCCATTGAACAGGCCGATCTGTTGATCGTTGCCGCGCCGGTTTATCGCGGTTCTTACCCGGGTCTGCTCAAGCATCTGTTCGACCTGATCGACCTCAACGCCCTGATCGACACACCGGTGCTGCTCGCCGCAACCGGCGGCAGCGAACGCCATGCGCTGGTGCTCGAT
Source organism: Pseudomonas sp. P108 (assembly GCF_032613195.1). Taxonomy (NCBI): domain Bacteria; kingdom Pseudomonadati; phylum Pseudomonadota; class Gammaproteobacteria; order Pseudomonadales; family Pseudomonadaceae; genus Pseudomonas; species Pseudomonas sp. P108. The sequence continues at coordinate 4,643,752 of NZ_CP126691.1, forward strand.
CACCAGCTGCGGCCGCTGTTCAGCTTTTTCCAGGCCATGACCTTGCCGATCGGCGTGTACGCCACCGAAGCCGACTTCGCCGATTACCAGATCACCAGCGAACTGTTGAAGGCGCGCATCCGCCTGGCCGCCGAACGCGCGGCGCCGCTGTTCGCCACACAAATCAAACCCTTGCTGAAAATCGCCTGAGGAGCCGTTCATGGATGTTTTCTGGTTCCTGCCGACCCACGGCGATGGCCACTATCTGGGCACCACCCAAGGGGCGCGCCCGGTCACGCTCAATTATCTGAAACAGGTTGCGCAGGCCGCTGACAGCCTGGGCTACCACGGCGTGTTGATTCCCACCGGACGCTCCTGCGAAGACTCTTGGGTGATCGCTTCGGCACTGGTGCCGCTGACTGAACGCCTGCGTTATCTGGTGGCGATCCGTCCCGGGATCATCTCGCCGACAGTCTCGGCGCGCATGGCTGCGACCCTCGATCGCCTGTCCAACGGGCGCTTGTTGATCAACGTGGTGACCGGCGGCGATCCGGATGAAAACCGTGGCGACGGCAGTTTCCTCAGTCACGCCGAGCGTTATGAAGTCACCGATGAGTTTCTGAAAATCTGGCGGCGTGTGCTGCAAGGCGAGGCGGTGGATTTCGACGGCAAACATTTGAAGGTACAGAACGCGAAGGCGTTGTATCCACCGGTGCAGAAGCCCTATCCGCCTCTGTACTTCGGAGGTTCTTCCGACGCTGCGCATGATCTGGCCGCTGAACAGGTCGACGTCTATCTGACCTGGGGCGAGCCTCCGGCCGCCGTCGCGGAAAAGCTCGCCGATGTGCGCGAACGCGCGGCGCGGCATGGGCGCAAGGTCAAGTTCGGTATTCGCCTGCATGTCATCGTGCGCGAGACCGCCGAAGAAGCCTGGAAAGCCGCGGACAAACTGATCGAACACATCAGCGACGAGACCATTGAAGCGGCGCAGAAGTCCTTCTCGCGTTTCGATTCCGAGGGTCAGCGGCGCATGGCGGCCTTGCACGATGGTCGTCGCGACAACCTCGAGATCGCTCCGAATCTGTGGGCCGGTGTCGGTCTGGTGCGCGGCGGTGCCGGTACGGCGCTGGTGGGTGATCCGCAGCAAGTGGCGGCGCGGATCAAGGAATACGCGGATCTGGGCATCGAGAGTTTCATCTTCTCCGGTTACCCGCATCTGGAAGAGGCTTACCGCTTTGCCGAGCTGGTGTTCCCGCTGTTGCCGGAGCCTTACGCCAGTCTGGCCGGGCGTGGCGTGACGAATCTGACCGGGCCGTTTGGTGAAATGATTGCCAATGATGTGTTGCCCACAAAAGCCTCGGCGTAAACCGGATCTCTTGTGTAGGAGCTGCCGCAGGCTGCGGCAGCTCCTACATGGGCAGTTTGAATTCAGGAGTGTTGGTGTGACCGCCAAACCACAAAGTACTTTGTTATCCCCGCTGCAGACCGCCCGCCAACTGGCCGCCGAATTTGCCCTGACCGCCGTCGAGCGTGATGAACGTGGCGGCACACCGAAAGTCGAGCGCGATGCCCTGCGCGACAGCGGCCTGCTGGCCTTGAGTATTCCGACCCGCTACGGCGGCCTCGGCGCCAGCTGGAGTGAAACCCTGCAAGTCGTCCGCGAGTTCGCTAAGGTCGACAGTTCGATCGCCCACGTTTTCGGTTTTCATCACTTGATGCTCGCCACCGTGCGCCTGTTTTCCCGGCCAGAACAATGGCAGCCGTGGTTCGAACAGACTGCGCGGCAGAACTGGTTCTGGGGCAACGCACTGAACCCGCTCGACACCCGTACCGTGGTCAAGAACCTCGGTGGCTGGCGCGAGTTTTCCGGGAAGAAAAGCTTCTGTTCCGGCGCCAGCGACTCACAAATGCTGATCGCCTCGGCGGTGGATGAAAGCGCCGGCGGCAAGTTGCTGATCGCGGCGATTCCCAGCGGACGCAGCGGCATCACCCTGCACAACGACTGGAACAACATCGGCCAGCGTCAGACCGACAGCGGCAGCGCCACGTTTGAACGGGTGCGCGTCGAAGAGTCGGAACTGTTGCTCGATCCCGGCCCACTGAGCACGCCGTTCGCCTGCTTGCGACCGTTGATTGCGCAACTGACCTTCACGCATATGTTTCTCGGGATTGCCGAAGGCGCCTTTGAAGAAGCACGGCAATATACCCTCAGCGAAACCCGCCTCTGGCACAAATCCACGGCGCGCGATGTGCGCGAAGATCCCTACGTGCTCGCGCATTACGGCGAGTTCTGGGTGGCGCTGGAAGGCATTCGCCTGTTGGTCGAACGCGCGGCGGCGTTGCTTGATGAGGCTTGGGCCAAAGGCGCCAATCTCAGCGCCGAAGAGCGCGGCCATGTCGCCACCGCGATTGCCACCGCCAAAGTTGCCGCCAGCCGTCAGGGCCTGGAAATTTGCAGTCGTTTGTTCGAAGTGACCGGCGCGCGTTCGACCCACGCCTCCCTGCGCCTCGACCGTCACTGGCGCAACCTGCGCACGCAAACTTTGCACGACCCGCTGGATTACAAACTCCACGAATTGGGCGACTGGGCGCTGAATCAGTCGCTACCGGTGCCGACCTTCTATTCCTGACCTGCCTGCATTTGAACTAAAAAGAAGGACGAGCCCATGCAACTGCTGACCCTACCGCCCTCCCCCGCGCTCGCGACGTCGATCCGCGCCACCGCGCAGGTCTTCGAAGACCCGAAGTCCCAGGCCTTGCTCGCGCATTTGCAACAGGTCGCGCCGAGTGAAGCGAGTGTGCTGATCATCGGCGAGACCGGTACCGGCAAAGAGCTGGTAGCGCGGCATATTCATAACCTCAGCAACCGTCGTCATCGGCCGTTTATCGCGGTCAATTGCGGGGCGTTTTCCGAATCGCTGGTGGAAGCGGAATTGTTCGGTCATGAAAAAGGCGCGTTCACCGGCGCACTGAGCGCCAAGGCCGGATGGTTCGAGGAAGCGGACGGCGGCACGTTGTTTCTCGATGAGATCGGCGATCTGCCGATGGCGATTCAGGTGAAGTTGCTGCGGGTTTTGCAGGAGCGCGAAGTGGTGCGGCTCGGCTCACGCAAAAGCATTGCCATCGATGTGCGGGTGCTGGCAGCGACCAACGTGCAGCTGGAGAAGGCCATCAATGCCGGCCATTTCCGCGAGGATCTGTATTACCGACTCAACGTGGTCAATCTGGAATTGAGTCCATTGCGTGAGCGTCCCGGCGATATCCTCCCGCTCACGCGCCATTTCATCGAGGCCTACAGCCAGCGCCTCGGTTATGGCCGCGTCAGCATCAGCCCCGGCGCCGAGCACAAACTGCGTGCCTACAGTTGGCCGGGCAATATTCGTGAGCTGGAAAACGTCATCCACCACACCTTGCTGATCTGCCGCAATGGCGTGATCGAACGCAATGACTTGCGCCTGTCGAACCTGCGCATCGAACGCCCGGACGATCATCACAGCAGTGCCGATGATTCACCGGAGGCGTTGCTGGAACAGGCCTTTCAAAAACTCTTCGCGCAACAGGCCGGCGCGTTACACGAAAAAGTCGAAGACGCCTTGTTGCGCGCGGCGTATCGCTTCTGCCATTACAACCAGGTGCACACCGCCGCGTTGCTCGGTCTGAGCCGCAACGTCACCCGCACGCGACTGATCAAGATCGGCGAACTGGCGGTGAACAAGCGGCGACTCACGGAAAATCTGCAAGGCGAGCGTTTGATCCAGCTGTCGATCTAGCCGACCAGGTGGCAGTGCAGCGCATCGTCGTGACTGCGGGCGATGCTGCTCAGCACCTGGAACGAATTGAAGGTGATGGTTTTCGCCTGATGGGTGTGAATCAGTTGCCAGAAATCCTGTTCGCCGCTCTCGAAGCTGCGAAACGCCGCCTCCCCCGCATCGCGGGACTGCCATTGGAGAAAACTCAGCACACGCCGGCCGTCATCGCTGGCCTGCACACTGGCGCTGACAAAACCGGCATAACGCACGGCCAGGCGCTCGATCTGTATCGATAACGCGGTCACCAGGGCGGGTTGTTGGCGTGGTTCGATTTCAAATTCGATCAATTGGGTAAAACTTCGGTTGTTCATGGAAAACCCCCACTCAACGTAAGACGAGCCTTGCGACTCGAAGGCCTGCAGGGTAAAACCTCTAGTTAAGTCAAGGTCAAGAGCATTTTTGCAATGATCACCAAGGAAACCGTGCACAAGCAGCTCACCGTCGGTGAAGTCGCAGCACGCAGTGGCGTGGCCGTCACCGCCCTGCACTTTTATGAATCCAAAGGTTTGATCAAGAGCCAGCGCAATGCCGGCAACCAGCGGCGTTATCCGCGCGAAGTGCTGCGCCGGGTGGCGTTGATCAAAGTCGCGCAGCGGCTGGGGATTCCGCTGGCGGAGATTGGCCAAGCACTGAAAATTCTCCCGGATGATCGTGCGCCCAGCGCGGCCGACTGGAAAATCCTCTCGCAGCAATGGCGCCGGGAGCTGGATGAGCGGATCGAGCAATTGACGCTGCTGCGCGACCGCCTCAATGGCTGCATCGGTTGCGGCTGTTTGTCGATGGAGGCCTGCCCGCTGCGCAATCAGGGTGATGTGCTGGGCGAACAGGGACCGGGACCGCACTTTCCCAAGGATTGACTGCTCGTCGGGCAAAAATCTGCACCGCGAGGACAGTTCTATAGTGACTCTTCCACAAATCCGGTGGAGTCCTGTCTCAAAGAACAACAATTCAGGGAGAACGTCATGAGCGTAAAACCCATTCCCGAGGGGTATCACAGCATTACCCCGTATCTCGGCATCCACAAAGCCGCCGAAGCCATCGATTTCTATAAAAAAGCCTTCGGCGCCACCGAAGTCATGCGCCTGGCCATGCCTGACGGCGGCATCGGTCACGCCGAGCTGCGCATTGGCGACAGCGCGATCATGCTCGGCTCGCCGTGCGATCAAGGGCCTTTGAGCAATCCTGATAAAGCCGTATCAGTTGGATTGCATCTGTATGTGACCGATGTCGACAAGTCATTTCAACGAGCACTGGATGCCGGGGCGACCTCGGTGTCCGAGGTCAAGGATCAGTTTTACGGTGATCGCAGCGGGACGCTGAAGGATCCGTATGGGCATTTGTGGTTTCTGGCCTCGCGCAAGGAGGATCTGACTGAAGAGCAGATCAAGCAGCGGGCGATGGAGATGTTTCAGCAGGGTTGAGATTTTGAGTGTCTGGACTGGCCTCTTCGCGAGCAAGCTCGCTCCCACAGGGTTTCGTTGGGTGGCATAGATAATCGTCACACCGGAAATTACTGTGGGAGCGAGCTTGCTCGCGAAGGGGCCGGCACTGGCAACCCGAGCCTCATCAACACACTTCATGAACCTGCCCACCACGCTTTGCCCCTTGCCGCGAACGCCGGACGATTTCAGGATGCATCCAATCAGAACCCTGAAAAAGGATCAGCCCGATGTTTGCCGGATTCCTCAAAGATCAGCGCCATGTCAACGGCGTCGACATCGCCTACCGTCTCGGCGGCAGCGGGCCGGGCCTGCTGCTGTTGCACGGGCACCCGCAGACCCACGTGATCTGGCACAAGATTGCCGGACAACTGGCCGAACACTTCACCGTGGTCGCCGCCGACCTGCGCGGTTACGGTGACAGCAGTCGCCCGGTCGCCGATGAGCAGCATGTCAATTACTCGAAACGCGAAATGGCCCGCGACAATGTCGAACTGATGCAGTCGCTGGGCTTCGAGCAGTTTTCGATCCTCGCCCACGACCGTGGCGCACGAGTCGCCCATCGCCTCGCGCTCGACCACCCCGCCGCCGTGCAGCGCATGATGCTGCTGGACATCGCGCCGACCCTGTCGATGTACGCGCAGACCAACGAAGCTTTCGCCCGTGCGTATTGGCACTGGTTCTTCCTGATTCGCCCGGCGCCTCTGCCGGAAACCTTGCTCGAAGCCGATCCCGAAGCGTATTTACGCAGCGTGATGGGCAGCCGCAGCGCCGGACTCAAGCCGTTTACCGATGAAGCCTTCGGCGAATACCTGCGCTGCCTGCGACAACCCGGCAGCGCCCGTGGCATCTGCGAAGACTATCGCGCCAGCGCCAGCATCGATCTTGCGCACGACCGCGCCGACATCGCTGCCGGGCACCACCTGAATCTGCCGTTGCGCGTGCTGTGGGGCGCCGAAGGCACCGTCGGAAGCTGTTTCGATCCACTCGAGGAATGGCAGCAAGTGGCGGCCAACGTCAGCGGTCAGGCATTGCCCGCCGGCCACTACATTGCCGAAGAAGTCCCCGAACTGTTGCTCGCCGAAGCACTGGCCTTTTTGCGCTGAGCCGAGCCGCCAGATCTCGGTGCTATGCTGGCGGCTTCTGCCGCCAGTGTTCGTTTTGACATGTCCCAGAAGAAAGACACCGTGCCCCTGCCCGAAGACCTGCGTGTGCTGCTCACCGTGATCCGCAAGAACGGCTTTGCCGCCGCTGCGGATGAACTGGGCCTGTCACCGGCCTATGTCAGCAAACGCATCCAGATTCTTGAAACCACCCTCGGTACTCGCCTGCTGCACCGCACCAGCCGTCGCGTCTCGCTGACCGAGGACGGTGAACGCGTGCAGCGCTGGGCGTTGCGCATTCTCGATGATTTTCAGCAACTGCACGACGAATTGTCCGACGCCCACGACAGCCCGCGTGGGCGTTTGCACATTTGCAGCAGTTTCGGTTTCGGTCGCAATCACGTGGCGCCGGCGGTGTCGTTGCTGGCCGAACGTTATCCAGAACTGGAGATTCGCCTCGACCTGTTTGACCGGGTGGTGGACATCATCAATGAAGGCTTCGATCTGGAGATCCGCGTCGGCGATGACCTGCCCGGCCAGCACATCGGTCGACGCCTGGTCAGCAACCGGCGCGTGCTGTGTGCCGCCCCGGGTTATCTGCAACGCCGCGGTACGCCGCAAACGCTCGACGAGTTGCAACAGCACGATTGCCTGGTGATCAAGGAGCGCGACAATGCCTTCGGTATCTGGAATCTGGATCGCGATGGCGGACAAGAGAACGTGCGGGTCAGCGGGCCGTTATCGTCCAACAACGGCGAGATTGTTTTGCAGTGGGCGCTGGATGGGCGTGGGGTTTTGTTGCGGTCGTTGTGGGATGTGAAGCCGCTACTGGAACAAGGACGCTTGGTGCAGGTGCTGGAGGATTACAGCCAGAGCGCCAATGTCTGGGCGGTGTACCCGACGCGGCTGGCGCATTCGGGCAAGTTGCGCGCGTGTGTGGAGTTTTTGCAGGCGCATTTCAAAGGCTTGTCGCTGTAACCCGAAACCACACAAAACCCATGTAGGAGTGAGCCTGCTCGCGATAGCGGTGTGTCAGATACGAGAAGTCTGGCTGATCCACCGCTATCGCGAGCAGGCTCACTCCTACATGGGGGTCAGCGGTGAGTCAGGAAAGCCAAGGGTTATTGGCCAGATGTTGGCGTTCGAAGGTTTTGATCTGCTCGCGCCGTTGCAAGGTACTGCCGATAGCGTCCAGACCGAGGAGCAACGCCGTCTTGCGCAGGGTGTCGATCTGAAAGTCGATCACGCTGCCATCCGCCAAACCAATCTGCTGCGCCTCCAGATCGATACTGATCCGCGCCGTTTCAGGCTCACCGACAAGCCGTCCGATCCGCTGTACCTGCGCCTCTTCCAGCGTGATCAACAACACCCCGTTACGCTGGCAGTTGTCGTAGAAGATCCCGGCGAAACTGCTGCCGATCAATGCGCGAATACCCATTTGCTGCAAGCCCCAGACCGCGTGTTCGCGGCTGGAACCGCAGCCAAAATTCGGCCCGACCAGCAGAAAACTTGCGCCCTGCCACGCTGGTTGGTTCAAAACGAAATCGGGGTTGGGGCTGCCATCGCGCAGAAACCTCAAATCGAAAAACAAGCCGCGATCGAGTCCCTGGCGATCAATGCCTTTGAGGAACTGCTTGGGCATGATCACGTCAGTGTCGATATTGGCCGCCAATAACGGCGCGGCCTGACCGCTGACTTGAGTGAAGGGTTGCAGGCTCATGGGCGTTCTCCAAAGTGGCGGATATCGGTGAGTCGACCACTGATGGCCGCAGCGGCGACCATTGCCGGGCTCATCAGATGAGTGCGGGCGCCGGCGCCCTGGCGGCCTTCGAAGTTGCGGTTGGTGCTGGATGCGCAACGGTCACCGGGCGCGAGCACGTCGTCGTTCATCGCCAGGCACATCGAGCAGCCGGACTGCCGCCATTCGAAACCGGCGTCGATAAAGATCTGCGCCAGCCCTTCGGCCTCGGCCTGCGCACGAACTTCGCTGGAACCGGGAACAATCATCGCGCGCACATGCCCGGCCACCTGCTGACCGCGCACGACGCTGGCGGCATCGCGCAGGTCTTCGATCCGCGCGTTGGTGCACGAACCGATAAAGGCATGGCTGATAACGATGTCGCTGAGCACCATGCCCGCTTCGAGCCCCATGTAGTTGAGGGCACGACGCATGTCCTGACGCAGGATCGGATCGCTGACCGCTTGCGGATCCGGCACCCGTGCCCCAATTGCGGCGGCCTGATCGGGGCTGGTGCCCCACGTGACCATCGGCTCCAGCACGCTGGCATCGAGGTGAATCTCGCGGTCAAACACCGCGCCCGGATCACTGCGCAATTCGCGCCACTTCTCCACTCCGCGCTCCCACGACTCACCTTGCGGCGCCCGTGGCTTGCCCTTCAGATAAGCGAAGACCTTTTCATCCGGCGCCATGAATGCGCCCCGCGCGCCGGCCTCGACCGCCATGTTGCAGATGGTCATGCGCGCTTCAACGCTCAAGGCATCGATGGTCGAGCCGCAGAATTCAATGGCGTAACCGCTGGCTCCGGAAGCGCCGATGCGGCCGATCAGGGCCATGATCACGTCTTTGGAGGTCAGGCCCGGCGCCAGGTCGCCGTCGACAGTCACACGCAGGCTTTTCAAACGTTTGTAGACCAGCGTCTGCGAGGCCAGCAAATGCTCGATCTCGGACGTGCCGATACCGAAGCCGAAGGCGCCAAGCGCGCCATAGGTAGTGGTGTGGCTGTCGCCAGCGGCAATCACCATGCCGGGCAGAATAAAACCCTGCTCCGGGGCGATCACATGTTCGATGCCCTGACGCTTGTCGAGAATGTCCAGTAACTCGATGCCAAAGTCCCGACAGTTCTGCGCCAGATACGACACTTGCCGCGCGCCACCCGCATCGGGCATTGCCGCGATGCGCACAGGCGTGGTCGGGTTGACGTGATCGACCACCGCCAGCGCCGTGCCCGGCCGCCAAACGTCGCGCCCGGCCGCGCGCAAACCGCTGAAGGCCTGCGGGCTGGTGTATTCGTTGATCACCTGGCGATCGATGTACAACAGGACATGGCCCTGGTCGTCTAGGCGGCACACGGTGTGCGAATCGATGTGTTTGTCGTAGAGGGTTCTGGCGGTCATCAAGGCGCTCACTCAGGCAATCAGGGTGATTTCCATCATAGGCAGCGCGCAGCGGCCATCAATTGCCTGACAGTGATGGCGTGGATCATGAATCGTGTTTGATCCCATGCAAGCAGCAAAACCCTGTGGGAGCGAGCTTGCTCGCGAAAGCGGTGTGTCAGTCACATTAGTTGCAACTGGCCGTCCGCCTTCGCGAGCAAGCTCGCTCCCACAAGGGGATTTGTGGTGATCGGGGAATTGGGAAACATTTGCTTTCATATCACCTTTCGGGATTTACCTCGCTCATCCGTCCTATAGAGATGCAGGCCGTTCGCGTAGGCAAAAGCCACGTCCGGCCTTTCGGGGACTCCCGTGCTGCGAAGCCCGTAGCCACGCGCCCTTTCACCGCTATCAAGACGCGCAATCATGTCGAAGAAATCCCGCTCCAAACTGTGGTTCCTCGTTCATAGCTGGCTGGCGTTACCGATCTGGTTTTTTGTTCTGATCGTCTGTGTCACCGGCACCCTGGCGGTGGTCAGTCAGGAAATCGTCTGGCTGGCCAACCCGCAGATGCGCGCCAGTCAGCCAGCGGACGATGCACCGCGACTCGGTTATGAGGAAATCATAACGGCCATCAAAACCGCAGAACCGCTGGCACTGGTGCAACGCATCAGCCGCCCGGACGAATCCCATTTCGCTCTTGATGTCACGCTCAGCTATCCGGACGGGCGTTCGCTGGTGACCTACGTCAACCCGTATACGGGTGTTATTCAGGGTACGGCACCGCCATTCGATTTCCAGGCATTCACCCGCGCGCTGCATGGCTGGTGGCTGGTGCCTTTCACCAATGGTTATAGCTGGGGCTGGTATCTGGTATCGGCCCTGAGCTTTCCGCTGCTGGCATCGCTGATTACCGGGCTGGTGGTCTATAAACGGTTCTGGAAAGGCTTTTTCAGCCCCACGCTGCGTTTTCGTCACGGTGCGCGGATTTTCTGGGGTGACTTCCATCGCCTGAGCGGTATCTGGTCGATCTGGTTCATCGCGGTGATCTCCATCACCAGCACCTGGTTTCTGATTGAAGCGGTGCTGTCCGATAACCACATTTCCATTTCCAGCGAAGCGATCATTCCGGCCATGGCCCGTGACAGCGTGCCATTGACTGCCGATGGGCTGCCACCCGCCCGGATCAACCTGGATCGCGCCATCGAAATCGCCCAGCAAAAAATCCCCGGGCTGGAAGCCAGTGACATCAACATGCCGTTCAATGCCTACAGCCACCTCGATATCCGCGGTCGCGGCTGGTATCCCCTGATGTTCCAGAGTGCAACACTCAATCCTTACAGCGGCGATATGGCGTCCTCTCGAGTGCTGTCCGACCGCTCCTCGCTGGAATTTGTCACCGAATCCATGCGCCCGCTGCACACCGGTGATTTTGGTGGACTGTGGATCAAGCTGATCTGGTTCTTCTTCGGATTGATCCTGAGCATGATGGTGCTCAGTGGCTTGTTGATCTGGACCAAACGCACTGCCCTGGCCACCGCCAACGCGCTCAAGCGCGAGAACAAGAAACAACGCGCCAATGCGCAACCACTCATCAACCGTGAACCGTCGGAGGTCAACCTGTGAGCAAGATCACCACCGCCGTTCAACCTTCACGACTGAGCGTGTTCTGGCATAAATGGCGCTTTCACATCAACGTTCTGTTGCTGCTGATCCCGCTGGGGTTCATGCCCAAATACTTCTCCGACGCGGCGCTGTTTCGCGGTGACGCCGGCCTGGGCGAGCGTGAAATCGGTGAAATACAGGTCGGGCCGTGGAGCCTGCGCCTGGCCGAGCTGCGCAATGAAGCGCCACGCTCCGACGGTCCCGCCGGTTACCTGAAAGCCTTCAGCGCCGCGCTGTGCACCGCCTGCGTCGAGCCGGTCAAGGCAACTTACCTGCGTATCGGCAAACCGCGCAGCCTGCGCGCCGCCGGGGTGATTTTCTTCGGCACGCCTTACCGCATGGGCACGCAACTGCCGGTCCCGGTAAAAACCCCGGCCGACGCCGAACTGTGGATCACCATGGAAGGCTGGGACGGCAGCATGCATCAAGCCTCTATCCCCCTGAGTCAGGCATCGCCCGCCACGATTGCCTGGCTGAACAAACAAGGAGCCAAACCATGAGCTGCTCTTATCGCCTTTTGCGCCGGCACCTGAGTGCTGCGCTGCTGGTGCTGAGCGCCGGCTTCAGCGCCAGCGCCCTCGCCCACAACCCGATGTGCGAATGCAAAGCCATCGATGCCGAACAGATCAAATGCACCGGTGGCTTTTCCGACGGCAGCGGTGCGCCGGGGGTGACCCTCGATGTGATCGGCTACGACGAAACCATACTGGTGCCCGGCAAGCTTGGCAGCGACTCGACCCTGACGTTCAAGAAACCTGGCGCCGAGTTCTATGTGCTGTTCGACGCAGGCCCAGGCCACGTTGTCGAAATCGACCAAGCGGACATCGAATCCCCATGAGTACGCCAACCACACAAATCGTGCGCCCGGCCGGTGCCGGTCATGAAACCCTTAATGTGCTGCTGTTGTGCCTGTTGATTCTGGCAGTCGCTGGCTCAGTCGTCGCGTGGCGCGGGGTTTCCCATGAGCCGGAGCCCGTGGCGACAAATCAACTCGACGCGCGCCGCGACCTCAGCGCTTCCGAGCAAGGCATCTACGCCGACCTGCGAGTGACCCTCGACGAAATCCGCTTGCTGCGTGAAGAACAGCAAGCCCTGCCGACACCGCAGAATCTGGCCGACGAAGGCTTCGCGCCGTTTGCCCAGGATGCGAGTTCGGTCAGCCGTGGCGGTCATGCCTGGCAATTGCTGGCGGATACCGCCTATTTCGGCCATAGCCAAAACCCGGCCATCGCCGGTTCGTTCGTCATGCTGGTGAACAGCGATGACAAGGCTGCGCCAGACATCTGGCTCAACCGCGATGCCAGCCTGCAAGTGCCGACCGAATTGAGCGAAGCCGCCCTGTCCGCCGCCGGCTGGAAACAGATCGTCGCGCAATACGATGCCGGGGTTACCCGCGAACATCGCCATTGATTCCTCGCCCTCATCCGAGAGAAGACCGCTTGCCCATGTCCATTTCATCGCCTCGCCGTCCGTTGTTACGCCTTGTTTTAGCAGGCCTGTGTGCCTGCCTGCTGAGTCCGCTGGCCAGCGCCGATCAGGCCAAGCGGCTGCGCATCGGCATTACCTTGCACCCCTATTACAGCTATGTGGCGAACATCGTCGGCGACAAGGCCGAGGTGGTGCCGCTGATTCCTGCCGGTTTCAACCCGCACGCCTACGAGCCGCGCGCCGAGGACATCAAACGTATCAGCGGGCTGGATGTGATCGTGCTCAACGGTGTCGGCCATGACGACTTCGCCGACCGCATGATCGCCGCCAGCGAAACGCCGAACATCAAAACCATCGAAGCCAACGAAAACGTGCCGCTGCTGGCGGCCACTGGCGTCGCCGCCCGCGGTGCCGGCAAAGTGGTCAACCCGCACACGTTTCTGTCGATCAGCGCCTCCATCGCCCAGGTCAACAACATCGCGCGCGAACTGGGCAAGCTCGATCCGGACAACGCCAAGACCTACACCCAGAACGCCCGCGCCTACGGCAAACGCCTGCGGCAGATGCGCGCCGATGCCCTGGCCAAACTGACTCAAGCGCCAAACGCCGAACTGCGCGTGGCCACGGTACACGCGGCTTACGACTATCTGCTGCGTGAGTTCGGCCTGGAAGTGACCGCGGTGGTCGAACCGGCGCACGGCATTGAGCCGAGCCCGAGTCAGTTGAAAAAAACCATCGATCAACTGCGCGAACTCGATGTGAAAGTGATCTTCTCGGAGATGGATTTCCCCTCCACCTACGTCGAAACGATTCAGCGTGAATCCGGCGTGAAGCTGTTCCCGCTCTCGCACATTTCCTACGGCGAATACACCGCCGACAAGTACGAAAAGGAAATGACCGGCAACCTCAACACCGTGGTGCGGGCGATTCAGGAGTCTGGCGCATGACTTCCAGAGAAAACCTTTCCCCCGAAAACACCGAGTCCCCTGTGGGAGCGAGCCTGCTCGCGAAGGCGCCGGATCAGCCGACATCTTTGTTAAATGACACACCGCTATCGCGAGCAGGCTCGCTCCCACAGGTTTCGGGGCCGACTTTGGATTTTGCGCAGGTTTGTCTGACGCTGGGGCGCACGACGATTCTGGACAAAGTCACCTTCCAGGTGCAGCCCGGCAGCGTGCATGCGCTGGTCGGCCCCAACGGCGGCGGCAAGAGTTCGCTGATCAAAACCTTGCTCGGGCAAATGCCCCATCAGGGCCAACTCAGCCTGCAATGGCCCGGCGAACCCGGCACCATCGGTTATGTGCCACAGGCGCTGGAGTTCGATCGCGGGCTGCCGATGACCGTCGACGATTTCATGGCCGCCATGTGCCAGCGACGCCCGGCGTTTCTCGGTTTGAGCAAGCGTTACGCCGGCGCCATTGGTGAGGCGCTGGAACGCGTCGGCATGCAGGACAAACGCAAGCGGCGCATGGGCGCGCTGTCCGGCGGTGAGCGGCAGCGGGTGCTGCTCGCTCAAGGTTTGATTCCGGCGCCGCAATTGCTGGTGCTGGATGAACCGATGTCGGCCCTTGATGAAGCCGGGATTCAAGTGTTCGAACGTCTGCTCGGCGATTGGCGTGCAGCGGGCATCACCGTGCTGTGGATCGAGCACGATCTGGAAGCGGTCGGGCGTCTGGCCAGCCGCGTCACCGGTCTTAACCGCCGCGTGCTGTTCGATGCCTCACCGCAAGAGGCGCTGACTCCGGAACGCCTGCTGACCCTGTTCTCGACCCATCCACGGAGCGCTGCCTGATGAGTTACGAAGCCTTTCGTTTGATGGTGCAAGGCTGGGCCTCGTCCGGTTATCTGCCGGAAGCGCTGGCCTACGGTTTCGTGGTCAATGCGCTACTTGCCGGGCTGCTGATCGGCCCGGTGCTCGGCGGCCTCGGCACGCTGGTGGTGGTCAAGCGCTTCGCATTTTTCTCTGAAGCAGTGGGTCACGCGGCGCTGACCGGTGTCGCCATCGGCATCCTGCTCGGCGAACCTTACACCGGCCCCTATGGCAGCCTGTTCGGCTACTGCCTGCTGTTCGGCATTCTGCTCAATTACCTGCGCAACCGCACCGGCCTGGCACCGGACACGCTGATCGGCGTGTTCCTGTCGGTGTCGCTGGCACTGGGCGCGAGTCTGCTGCTGATTCTTGCGGGCAAGATCAATGTGCACATTCTCGAGAACGTGTTGTTCGGCTCAGTGCTGACGGTAAACGGCAACGATCTTGCGGTATTGGCCATTGTCGGTTCGCTGGTCATGGCCCTCGCCTTGCCGCTGTACAACCGCATCATGCTCGCCAGCTTCAACCCGCAGCTGGCAGCGGTGCGCGGGGTCGCGGTGAAGACCCTGGATTATCTGTTCGTGATTCTGGTGACGCTGATCACCGTGGCGGCGGTAAAAGTCATCGGCGCGATTCTGGTCGGCGCACTGCTGGTGATTCCTGCAGCGGCGGCGCGTTTGCTCAGCCAGTCGCTCAAAGGCTTCTTCTGGTGCTCGGTGCTGATCGCCACCGTCAGCACGCTGTGCGGGATTCTTGCACCCATTGTGTTCGATCTGCCGATTCCGTCCGGCGCCGCGATCATTCTGGTCGCCGGTATCGCTTTCGCCCTCGCCGCCATCGCGCGCGGGGTTGTCCCGAGCCTGAAAGGGAATCTTGGATAAATGACTTTTTCACTGCGCAAACTGACCCTGGCCATGACCCTTTGCGGCGTGATCTGCACGCCGTTGATGGCCGCCGAAAACACAAAACCGCTGCGGGTGCTGGCCTCCTTGCCCATCACCTTTGGCTTGGCTGAAGCGCTGCTCAAAGGCACCGATGTCAATCTCGAACGGGCGGCGCCAGCGAACCTGCCGGGCAGTCGTCAGAGCGCCTACTTCACGGGACGTGGCGCTCCGGCATTGAGCAAACTGGCAACCGCTGCCGATGCCGTGATTGGCGTGCGCTCGCTGTGGCCGGATGATCAGCTGTACCCGATCGCCCGCCGCAGCAATATCCGCATCGTTGAAGTCGATGCGGCGCGCCCGGTCGACGGCGCCCTGCCGGGCATTGCCGTGCAACCAGGTCTGCAGGTCGATGGCTTGAACAGCCAGCCATGGCTGGCCAGCAACAACATGGGACGTATGGCGGACGTGATGGCGGCGGATCTGGTGCGCCTGGCACCTAGCGCAAAGCCTGCGATCGAGGCGAACCTGGCGACGTTGAAGCAGCGTTTGCTGAAGCTCAGCGCCGACAGCGAAGCGCGACTGGCCAGCGCCGACAATCTGAGTGTGTTGAGTTTGAGCGATCATTTCGGCTATCTGATCGGCAGTCTGAATCTGGAGCTGGTTGGCCAGGATCCACGGCCTGATGCCGAGTGGACGCCCGAAGACCTGAAAAAACTGACGGCAACGCTCAAGGACAATGATGTCGCGATGGTGCTGCATCATCGGCAGCCATCAGACGCGGTGAAGGCAGCAATTGCCGAGTCGGGCAGCCATCTGGTGGTGCTGAGCACCGATGCGGCGGATCCGGTGGCGGAGCTGGAAGGCAATGTGGATTTGCTGCTTAAGGGTTTGAGCGGGGCTTAGTTTCAGCCGGACCGCGTTATCGTTCTTCGCGAGCAGGCTCGCTCCCACATTGGATCTGTGTCGTTCACAATTCCCATGTGGGAGCGAGCCTGCTCGCGAAGAGGCCAGCCCGGACAACACCAATCCAAGGCAATAAAAAAACCCGCTGACCGTTATCGGTACAGCGGGCTTTCTTTTGCCCGGCCGCTTATTGCGCGGCGGCCTGCCCTTCCATCTTCTGGCGCAGGCTCAGCGGACGCATGTCAGTCCAGGTTTCTTCAATGTAGGCCAGGCATTCCTTTTTCAGGCCGCTCTTGCCCACGGTGCGCCAGCCTTGCGGCACGGCTTTGTAGTCCGGCCAGATCGAGTATTGCTCTTCGTGGTTGACCACGACCTGAAAGAGGATGTCCTCGCGGTCGAATACTGACGTCATGCTGGTTCTCCATCGTTGTAAGGGTGGGCTGCACGAGGGGTGCAGCCGGGTATGTAGAAAGAACGTTCGGCGCGGCGAAAAATTTACAGCGCCGCCGTGGCAGCGGCCAAAGCGCGACCGAAGATTTCCGCAACGCGGTCGATTTCGGCAGCAGTGATCACCAGTGGCGGCAGGAAACGCACCACCGCACCATGGCGACCGCCCAGTTCCAGAATCAGCCCACGCTTGAGGCATTCGCGCTGGACCAGCGGCGCCAGTCGTGCAAACGCCGGCGGGTGGCCGAGCGCATCGAGTGTGCCGTTCGGCTCGACCAGTTCGACGCCGAGCATCAGGCCACGACCGCGAATGTCGCCCAGTTGCGGGAAGTCGCGTTGCAGGATGCGCAGGTGCTCGCTGAGGCGCTCGCCCATGGCAGCGGCGTGTTCGCAGACCTTGTGCTCAACCAGATAACGCATCACCGCAGAACCTGCCGCCATGGCCATCTGATTGCCACGGAAGGTGCCGGCGTGCGCGCCCGGCTGCCAGGTATCGAGCCAGTCGCGATAGACCACCACGGCCAACGGCAGGCTGCCGCCGATGGCTTTGGACAACACCACCACGTCCGGGGTAATACCGGCGTGTTCGAAGGCAAACATCTTGCCGGTGCGGGCAAAACCGCTCTGGATCTCGTCGACGATCAGCGCCACACCGGCCTTCTCGGTGATCCGACGCAAGCCGCGCAGCCACTCGATGTCCGCCGGAATCACGCCGCCTTCGCCCTGCACCGCTTCGACGATCACCGCTGCGGGCAGTTGCACGCCGGCTTCAGGGTCGTTGAGCAGGTTTTCCAGATAGCTCAGGTTGGCCTTGACGCCCGCCGCGCCGCCGAGGCCGAACGGGCAACGGTAGTCATACGGGAACGGCATGAACTGCACGCCACTGCTGAGCAAGGCGCCCAGCGGCTTTTTCGGCCCCAGGCTGCCCATCAGGCTCAGCGCGCCCTGGCTCATGCCGTGGTAACCGCCGGAAAACGACAGCACGGTGCTGCGCCCGGTCGCCGTGCGTACCAGCTTCAGCGCCGCTTCCACGGCATCGGTGCCGGTCGGGCCGCAGAACTGGATTTTCGCTTCAGCCGCGAGGGCCGATGGCAGCAGGCCGAACAGGTCCTGCACGAACTGATCCTTGACCGGCGTGGTCAGGTCGAGGGTGTGCAGCGGCAATTCATCGGCCAGTACCTGCTGGATCGCTTCGATCACCACCGGGTGGTTATGCCCCAGCGCCAACGTACCGGCACCGGCCAGGCAGTCGATGAAGGTGCGGCCTTCGACGTCTTCGACATACAGGCCTTTGGCACGCTTGAGCGCCAGAGGAATACGCCGCGGATAGCTGCGAGCATTGGATTCCTGCCGGGCCTGGCGGGCCAGCAATGGCGATTCATTGAACTGGTACAGCGTTTCGGCCGGCGCCGAGCTGACCCGGGCCGACGACTCTTCGATAAGGCTGGTGGCGACTGACATCTCTCGACCCCTCAATTGGCTATGGATAGTGACCAAAACAGCACACCGGACAGGTGCGCATTCCGATCGCGGGGCGCACTTGCAGGTTTTCCTGTTCTGGAAACGCTTAAGGGGCTTGAGGATTTAGCCTTTGATCGAATTGTCAGACCGGCGATGCCAGCGACTTGTGCATGGGCAGGGTTTGCAAGCCTTGGTATTCGAGGGGAGGCGCAGATTCGCGGTAGCCCAGTCGGTGATAAAACGCACGACCGGTACGCGTGCTGTTGAGGTCAGCATGAGAAGCGCCGCAAATCCGTAACCAGCCTTCCAGATCCTGGATCAACGCTCGCCCGACGCCCCGGCGAAATGACTCTGGCTGCACGTAACACAGCGAAATATCGCCACTGACCTCGGCCATGCCGACACCAACCGGTCTGTCCGCCCACAAAGCAATACATAGATAGAAGTGAGGATCGGCAAGTCGAGCGCTGATGAAATCGGCGCATTGCCGGCCGATCCATTGGCTGACGAGTAGCGGATCATTACGGTGGTCGAGCGCACAACCGATGCGAATCGAACGTTCGATGATGCGGCTGATGATACCGGCGTCGGCCAGGATGGCCGGACGAATGCAGATGGGTGCTTCCATGGCGCAGTTCCCTCAATCCATTGAGTCAAAGCTGCGTTGACCTTACCCCTCCCCCTACCGGATAGCGAACGCCGAGAAGTTACATTTGATGTGTCTGGCGCGATTTCCTTCCACAGGCTGTGCTGAAATCAGACAGGCTGCAACGGCATGGTCAGCTCGACCCGCAGGCCATCCGGGCGGCTGTCGAAATGCAGGGCACAGTCGCAGCGCTGAACGATCGCCTGGACAATTGCCAGGCCGAGGCCACATCCGGTGCTCTGGCCGTTGCGCCAGAAGCGTTGGGTCAGGTGTTGCAGATCATCCGGCGCAATCCCCGGGCCATGGTCGCGCACGACAAAACGCACGCGGTTGCCAATGGTTTCCAGGCTCAGCTCAACCGCGCAGTCTTCGGGCGTATGGCGCAGGGCGTTGTCGAGCAGATTGCGCAGCGCCGCAATCGACAGCACGGCCGGCATTTGCAGCGGTGCAACGGAAAGTCCGGTCGGCAGTTGCAATTTGATGCGCAGGCGCTCGCCCCCCGTGGCGTCCTGAATCGCCAGGCGTGCCACTTGTTCGGCGCTGCATTGCGAGCCGTCATCGAACGACAGACTGCCCTCGACCCGCGCCAGCAACAGCAGTTGTTCGAGGGTGCGATGCAGACGGTCGGCGCCCTCTTCGGCCCGCGCCAGCGACTGATCGCGGGCATTGCCTTCAGTCATGCGCGCGACTTGCAGGTGCGTCTTGATCGCCGTCAGCGGGCTGCGCAGTTCATGCGCTGCGTCACCGGTCAGGCGGCGTTCACGCTCGATGGTTTTGCCAATGCGCTGGAACAACTGGTTTTGCGTTTCGAGCAGCGGCTTCAGTTCACTGGGGAAGGTCTGGATCTGCAACGGCTCAAGCGAGTCGGCGTTGCGTCGCATCAACGCTTCACGCAGGCGATTGAGCGGCGCCAGCCCTTGGCCGATACCCAGCCACAGCAGACACAGACAACCCAGCAACGCCACCCCCACCGGCACCGACGCCGCCAGCAGGATCGACATGTTCAGGGCTTCGCGCTCGATCTGCCGGTCAGCGGTGGTAATCCGCACATCGCCTCGGGCAAGGGTGAAACTGCGCCACGGCGCACCGTCGATCATCTGATCGTGAAAGCCCATTTTCTCGGCTTCCAGCGCCTGTTCGGGGTTGTTGTGACTGCGCGCGAGGATTTCCCCGCGCAAGGAGCTGACCTGACAGGCCATGCCACCGGGGATATTCAGTTGTTCGGCACTGAAATGCGTGCCCTCGCCTTTGCTCGGCAAAGTCGGCAACTGCTCCAGCAGCCCGGCGACCATGCGCGCCGACGCCACCAGACGCTGGTCGAGGGAAAACATCATTTGATTGCGCAGATCACTGAGCATCCAGGCCGCCGCCAGCGCCCAGATCAGCGCAAACGCAGCGCCCAGGGTCAGGCTCAGGCGCAGTCGCAGACTCATCACTTGCCTTGATCTCCACCGTCAGCCGGGCCGAGACGATAGCCCAGACCGCGCACGGTCTCGACGATGCCTTTGCCCAGTTTGCTGCGCAGGTGATGGATGTGCACGTTCAGCGCGTTGCTTTCCAGCTCATCGTTGAAGCCATAAACACTGTCTTTCAACTGTTCGGTGGACAGCACCCGGCCGCGATTGTGCAGCAGCGCCTGCAACAGCGATTGCTCGCGACGTGACAAGTCCACCGGTTGTCCGGCCAGAGTGGTTTCGCGACTGCTCGGATCGTACGTCAGCGCGCCGTGCTCGATCAGGTTGACGCTGCGCCCGGCGACCCGGCGCAACAAGGTTTGCAGACGGGCGAACAGTTCACGCAGATCGAACGGCTTGAGCAGGTAATCGTCAGCCCCGGCCTGCAAGCCGTCGACACGGTCGGTGACCGAGTCGCGCGCGGTCAGGATCAGCACCGGAATTTCCAGGCCGCTCTGCCGCAATTGTTGCAGCAACTTGAGGCCATCTTCGTCGGGCAGGCCGAGATCGAGCACCATCACGTCGAATTCAGCGACTTTAAGTATCGCGCGAGCCTTCGATGCTGTGTTGACGTGTTCGACGGTCAGGCCTTGAGCACTGAGCCCCGCAACAATACCGCTGGCGATCAGCTCATCGTCTTCGCAAACCAGTACGTGCATGGGAACTCCGCAAGAAAAAACGTGAGTGAAGCAGGCGAGGATTAAGGCGCAATTATGGCCGTCACTGGCGTTATCGGGA
The DNA here is from genome assembly GCF_032613195.1 of Pseudomonas sp. P108. NCBI lineage: Bacteria > Pseudomonadati > Pseudomonadota > Gammaproteobacteria > Pseudomonadales > Pseudomonadaceae > Pseudomonas > Pseudomonas sp. P108. The sequence goes on from NZ_CP126691.1 coordinate 4,664,632, forward strand.
AGCCGGGACAAAAAGCCCGTCGCGATATTCGGGCCGAACAGCAAGGAGCGCTGCCTGCCTGAAACTTTCACCCATATAAAAACCGACACAGAAACAATTCTCGCCTATATCACAGGTCCGTCGTCATTTAGCGTTGAACCTGCAACTTCACATGGATTCTCTAAAAGGATTTTATCAACATGCCACAACTTGAAAACTTCGTTGCCATCGACTGGCGCGCAGGCCCCGACCGGATTTATTTCTTCTTCAAGAACAGCGACACCTATTCTCGGTTCGATCTGGGCACACGCACTGTTTCGGACAACTATCCTGCCTCGACCTCCGGCAGTTGGGACTCGTTTGATCCGTTTACCAAAGACTTGCGCTTCGGCCTGACAACCACCTCATTCGGATTCAATAACTCGGCGGACGAAGATATTGCCTGGTTGTTCTTCTACCAGGGAACAACACCCATGGTGTGCAAGTACGATCAGGACAAGGACAAGGTCGCCGGATTCCAGAAAGTCGCCGACTCAATCTGGAAGCCGATACTGCCGTACTTTGAGCGGATCATTGCCGGCACATGGTTTCAACTGACCGGCCATCCGTTTCTGTTCCGCTTCATTCTTGATGACGGCCATTATCTCTCATTCAACGCCAGGGCAAAGACACTGACCCGCAAACCTTTCGGCGAACATCAACTCGGCGTGCTGAAACCTTATAAGGACCGAATCATCACAGCCGCCCAAAATGATCGGACGTTCGCCGACAGCTACTGGTACATCTTTCTGACCAACAACCAGTACCTGATCTACAACATTCAGACAGACCGGCTGATCTCAGGCCCGCACACCATCAATGACACTAATTGGCCGGGCCTGTTGCGAGGCGCCTCCCGAGGTTAAACCCACAAAGCAGGCGCATTTTCACGCGTGTCGGGGCTGCCCGGACGCCTGATTGGCCAATCGAGAGGGGCCTTGTAGGATACGGTTAATTATCGGTTAATCGCCGCCGCCCATTCTGCCCCCCACTTGCACAGGGACAAGGCTCCTCCATGCGTCATTTTTTTCTTTTTTTTGCACTGCTGATCTCGGGTCTGGCCCAGGCCGGGAACAATCCATTTGATACCAAACCGGAGTTTCTGCCGGTCGACCAGGCATTCGTGCTCACGTCCGAACGCCTGGAGTCAGGTGAAACCCAGCTGTTCTGGCAAATTACCGACGGTTATTACCTGTATCAGAAACGCCTGAAATTCGACGGACTGAACGCAGCACAGCAGCCGACACTCCCGGAGGGCGAATCCCACAGCGACGAGTTTTTCGGTGAGCAACCGGTCTATCGCCAAGGGCTGGAGGTGAAGATCCCGGCAGCGGCCACAGGCCAGATCAAGGTCAGCTATCAGGGCTGTGCCGATGCGGGCCTGTGCTATCCACCGCAAACCCGGGTCATTGATCTGGGCGGCAAAGCCACAGTGGCCGCAAGCACTGAAGCGCCGGATCAGGCCTTGGCCAGCAGCCTGCAACAACGGGCGCTGGGCTGGAGCTTGCTGGTGTTCTTCGGCCTCGGTCTGTTGCTGGCGTTCACGCCTTGCACGTTGCCGATGCTGCCGATTCTGGCCGGCATGGTGGTCGGCAGTGGTGCCACCCCGCGTCGCGGTTTCGCGCTGGCCGGCAGCTATGTAATCTGCATGGCGCTGGTGTATGCGGCGATGGGCGTGATTGCTGCGCTGCTTGGTGCGAATCTGCAGGCGTGGTTGCAGAATCCGTGGCTGCTCGGCACGTTTGCCGCGATCTTCGTGGTGCTGGCCTTGCCGATGTTCGGTTTCTTTGAACTGCAATTGCCGGTGGCCCTGCGCGACCGCCTCGAACACGCTTCGCGCAGCCGCAGCGGTGGCAGCCTGATCGGCGCCGGGGTACTCGGAGCATTGTCCGGTCTGCTGGTCGGCCCGTGCATGACCGCGCCGCTGGCCGGTGCGTTGCTGTATATCGCGCAGAGCGGCAATGCATTGCATGGTGGCCTGATTCTGTTTTCACTGGGCATCGGCATCGGTGTGCCGTTGTTGTTGCTGGTCACCGTGGGCAATCGCTTCCTGCCTAAGCCCGGCGCGTGGATGAACCTGCTCAAGGGCGTATTCGGTTTCCTCTTCCTCGCCACGGCGCTGTTGATGTTGCGTCCGGTACTGGATGCTTCGTTGTGGCTGGGTCTGTGCGGTGCACTGCTGTTGATCGCCGCGTTCTGCGCGTGGAAACAGTCCGAAGGTTTTGGCCGCGTCGCCCAGTTGTTCGGCGCCAGTTCGTTGTTGCTCGGCCTGTGGGGCAGTCTGCTGGTGATTGGCGCGGCGGGCGGCAGCGATGATCCGTATCAACCGTTGCATGTCTACAGTGCCGGTCGTGTCGGGACTGCGGCGCCTTCGGCTCATGACGCATTCATCACGATCAAGGATCCGGCGGCACTGCAAAGTGAACTCGATGCCGCCAAAGCCAAGGGGCAGTGGGTACTGCTCGACTACTACGCCGACTGGTGCGTGTCGTGCAAAGTCATGGAAAAACAGGTATTCGGCAAGGACAAGGTCATGCAGGCGTTGAGCGACGTGCGCCTGCTACGGCTCGATGTCACCGCTGACAACGCGGCCAGCCGTGAATTGCTCAGCCGCTACAAAGTGCCGGGGCCCCCGAGTTTCGTCTGGATCGGCACGGATGGCGAAGAACGCCGCAGCCAGCGCATCACCGGCGAAGTCGATGCCGAGACATTCCTGCAACGCTGGGCTACCACCCGGGAAGCCAATTAATGCTGACTTTCACCCTCGGCACCTTTGCCATTGCGCTTAATCACCTGCTGCTGATCAGTGCCCTGGCGCTGGCGACCTTTGTCGGCTGGCGGGTGGCCAAGCGTGGCGGCGATAACCCCGAGTCGGCGTTGTTCAGCCTGTTTCTGCTGGGCATGCTCGCAGCGCGTGTTGCCTTTGTGTTGCTGTATTGGTCGCACTATCGCAATGATCCGTGGCAGATCATCGATTTGCGCGACGGTGGTTTCCTCGCCTGGCCGGGCGTGATCGTGCTGCTGCTGGTGGCGCTGTATCGCGGCTGGCGCCGTCCGGGCTTGCGTCGCCCGCTGGGTTTTGGTGTAGCCAGCGGCGTGACGTTCTGGCTGTTGGCGACGCTGTCGCTGAACATCTATGAACAAGGCACCCGGCTGCCGGACATCTCGCTGCGCAATGCGGCTGGGGAAACCATCCAGCTCAGCGACTATCAGGGTGGCCCGCTGGTGATCAATCTGTGGGCGACCTGGTGTCCACCGTGCCGACGCGAAATGCCGGTACTGGAAAACGCTCAGCAACAGCGCCCGGACCTGACCTTCCTGTTCGTCAATCAGGCCGAAAGCATGCAAAGCGTGGCGACGTTTCTGGAAACTCAAGGCCTGAGCCTGAACAACGTGTTGTTTGACCGCAGCGGTCGGCTGGGCCAGGCCGTGGGTTCCATGGCATTGCCGACTACGCTGTTCTATAGCCCCGACGGTCGGTTGCTGAGCAGTCACCTTGGTGAGCTATCGAACGCCAGTCTGGCGCGCGCCCTGGAAAACTTCGACACCCCGACCCCGAATTCGAACCCGGCCACTGCACCGGCCACCTCTGCAAGGAAACTGCCATGCCCCGCCTCCGCCACCTGCTGACGCTGACTCTGGGCACCGCCCTGCTGCACTTGCCGTCGGTGCAGGCTGCTGAAGAGTTGCCTGCGGCGATCAAACAGATCGAAGCCAAAGGCGCGAAAATCGTCGGCCAGTTCGACGCCCCCGATGGCCTGCGCGGCTATGCGGCGCAGTATCAGAATCGCGGCATGGCGCTGTACCTGACCCCGGATGGCAAACACGTTTTACTCGGTAATCTGTACGACGCCGACGGTAAGGACTTGAGCAGTGAACCGCTGCAGAAACTGGTTTACGCGCCGATGGCCAAGGAAGTCTGGGCCAAGTTCGAGGCAAGCAACTGGATTCAGGACGGCAACAAGGATGCACCGCGCACCGTGTACCTGTTCAGTGACCCGAACTGTCCTTACTGCAACATGTTCTGGGAACAGGCTCGACCATGGGTCAAGGCCGGCAAGGTGCAGTTGCGGCACATTATGGTCGGCATCATCCGCGAGGACAGCCCGGGCAAATCGGCCGCGTTGCTGGCGGCGAAAGATCCGGCCAAGGCGCTGGAAGATCACGAGAAGGCTGGCAAGGGCAGCACGCTCAAGGTCTTGAAAGATATTCCGGTGGCGGTGCAGACCAAACTGGCGGCGAACATGCAGTTGATGGAAGACCTCGACTTGCAAGCCACGCCGGCAATCTTCTATATGGATGACAAGGGCGAACTGCAACAGCAACAAGGCGCGCCTTCGCCGGACAAGTTGGTGAAGATTCTCGGGCCTAAATAATTTTCGGTGCCTGGACTGGCCCCATCGCGAGCAGGCTCACTCCTACAGGGGAACGCATTCCAAATGTAGGAGTGAGCCTGCTCGCGATTGAAGATCACTCGGTTTAACGGTTGCGCTCGCTGAGGAAGGTAAACAACGCTTCGGTGACAAACTGCGGATTCTCCAGATTGGAGATATGCCCCGCCTCCGGCACCAGTACCCACGGGCAACCGATCAACTCGGCCATTTCCTGTGTTTCCGACGGTGGTCGCGGCTTGTCCTGATCGCCGCACATGACCAGCGTGGTCGCCGCATTCAGCTCACCCAGCCGTGGCAACAAATCATCCCGGCCAAACGTGATGCGCCCCATCGGTACGATGCTTTCGCGTAAACGATCGGACGAGTACGCCGCCAGTTTCGCGCGAAAATCCTGATACAGCGCCGACTGCGGATCGATGCCCGGGCGGAAGAAGATCGGCACGACGATATCGAGTAACTGCTCGGAGATTTCGCCGGTTTCTTCAATCTGTTTAAACAGTGAGAAGTAGTACTGGCGGGTCGGCTCAGGCTCGACACCGACGAAGGTGTCCATCAGCAACAGACCATTGACCCGCTGCGGTGCCGACAGCGCCAGACGCACGCCCCACATGCCACCGACCGACAGCCCGACGAGGGTGACCTGATCGATGTCCAGATGATCGAGCAAGGCCTGCGCCTGTCGGGCAATGTCATCCAGAGATGTCGTGCCTTCAGGCAACCGGCCCGATTCGCCATGGCCCCACAGATCCAGCGCAATCACCCGATAATGCGGCGATAACGCGGCAATCTGCGGCGCCCACATGGCCTGATCCCACAGATAACTGCCGGCCAGCAAGACTGCCGGGCCGGTGCCTTGATCAATGTAATGTAGCGCTTGTCCGTCAACCGTGAAAAAAGGCATCGACCACCCCCGCGACAAAAAAGAGAACCGGCAGACTGAGCTGCCGGTTGCTTGTCGTCAACCTTGGAAATGTAGGTGAATGTGCGGACGCCAATCGCGAGCAGGCTCACTCCTACAGGGGAACGCATTCCAAAATGCAGGCCTTCGCCTGCCCGCGATGAGGCCAATGCAGGCGCTAAAGAACTAGAAGCCCTCCAGCTCCGACATCAGATCATTCAACCGATCAACCTTCTCCTCGGTGATATCGCTCGCCGCCAGCCCGTCAATGTATTCGGCCAGCTCCTCCACCGTGCTGCACTCGAACATCGCCCGCAACGGCACATCACGTTGCAGGGATTTCTGCACCCGCGAAGCGATCTGCGTGGCCAGCAACGAGTGCCCGCCCAGCTCGAAGAAGTTGTCGCGGACACCAACTTGCTCGACCTTCAACACCTCGGCCCAGATATCAGCCAACGTCTGTTCAAGATCATTGCGCGGGGCCAGATAATCCTGGCTCTGCAACTGGCCGATCTCCAGCGCCGGCAAGGCTTTGCGATCGAGTTTGCCGTTGGCATTGCGCGGCAGCTGATCGAGCCACAACCAGTGCAGCGGCACCATGTATTCCGGCAGTTCGGCGCGCAACCGCTGCTTGATCCGCTCCAGTCGTTCACCCGGATTCAGCGCGCTATCAGCAGCCACCAGATAACCGACCAAGTGCTTACCGTTAACGCCTTCCTGCACACCGACCGCGCCATCGCGTACTTCCGGTTGTTCGTGCAGACGCGCTTCGATCTCGCCCAGTTCGATGCGATAACCGCGAATCTTCACCTGATGGTCAACCCGACCGACGTACTCCAACACACCGTCGCTGCGACGCCGCGCCAGGTCGCCGGTGCGATACAGACGCTCGCCCGGCGCACCGAACGGGTTCGGCACAAACACCGGCGCGGTGCGCAACGGATCGCTGACATAACCGCGACCAACGCCCGTACCCGCCACGCACAACTCCCCTACCGCGCCCAACGGCACCAGTTCCAGAGCGCCATCAACGAGGTACAGCAAGTTGTTGTCGGTCGGCGTACCGATCGGCAAGTAACTGCCGCGCGTCGACGCCATGTCGACGCGGAAGAACGCCACGTCATCGGAGCATTCCGCCGGGCCGTAAGCGTTGACCAGCCCGATGTCCGGATAACGCAGCAGCCATTGGTGCGCCAGTTCCGGCGGCATTGCCTCACCGGTCGGCAGCATCCAGCGCAGGCCATCCAGACTCAGGCGATCCGAGGCGAGCATGCCCTGAATCAACGAAGGCACACTCTCCAGCACGGTGATGCCCTGCGCCTGCACATGCACCAGCAACCCTTGCGGATCGTGGGCGATGGTGTTCGGCACGATGTCCACCCGTGCGCCGAACAACGGCGCGGCGAGGAACTGCCAGACCGAAATGTCGAAGCTTTGCGACGCGGTCTGGGCGATCACGTCGGCATCGCTCAGTTGCAGATACGGCACCTTGCTCAACTGATTGTTGAGCATGCCGCGCTGCTCGACCATCACGCCTTTCGGCAGGCCGGTGGAGCCCGAGGTGTAGATCACGTAGGCGAGGTTGTCCGGGCCGCTGTAAATGCCCAGGTTCTGCGCCGAAGTCGCCGCTGCTTGAACCTCTTCCCACACCAGCAAGCGCGGGCGATTGGCGCAGCTGAATTCATCCAGCAAGGTCTGCGCCTGTTCAAAGCATGTTTTAGAGCAGACCAGCACCGGCGTGCGGCTCAGCTCGATGATGCGTTGCAGACGCTGACTCGGCAGGCCCGGATCCAGCGGCAGATAACCGGCACCGGCCTTGAAGCTGCCGATGATCATGCCGAGCAGATCGAGATTCCGTTCTGCGAGCAAGGCCACCGGTTGATCCATCTGCACACCCGCGGCGACCAGTGCATGGCCGAGACGGTTGGCGTTGTGGTTCAGCTCGGCGTAGCTCTGTTGCTGGTCAAGGCATGTAGCGGCGATGCGCTGCGGATGCGCGGCAACTTGAGCTTCGAACAGCGCAACGTAGCTCTGCTCCAGCGGATAATCGTGGGCACTCTGGTTGCAACCGTGCACCAGGAAGTCCTGTTCTTCACTGCCCACCAGCGGCAGATCGGCCATGTCGCCATGGAAGCCGTCGACCAGCGCCAGCAGTAGACGTTTGAACTCGCCGAGCATGCGCTCAATGGTCGATTCGTCGAAATAACGCTGGTCATACGACAAGTGCAGACCGAGATCATCACCGGGGTAGCACACCGCCGTCAGCGGGAAGTTGGTGTGGGTTCGGCCCGAGTCCGAGGTCGCATTCAGGCTCTGCGCGCGATCAAGCACCGACACTTCCACCGGGGCGTTTTCGAAGACGAACAGGCTGTCGAACAGCGGCTGGCCTTTCGGCAGTTCGCTCTGTTCCTGAATGTTCACCAACGGCAGGTATTCGTACTCGCGCAACTGCATGTTGCTGTCGAGCAAACCACTGAGCCACTGACGCACGCTGCTGCGTTCATCGTCCGCCGGCATCTGCACCCGCAGCGCAATACTGTTGATGAACAGGCCGACAGTACGTTGCATCTCCGGCATTTCCACCGGGCGACCGGCCACGGTCACGCCGAACAGCACGTCACGATCGCCGCTCATACGCCGCAGCACCAAGGCCCACGCCGCTTGGGCGAAGGTGTTGATGGTCAGTTGATGGGCCTGCGCCAGTTCACGCAGACGCGCTCCGTCCTCGACATTGAGGCGGGTGTAGCGGTCGCCGACGATCATGCCGCCGCTTTCGCCAGCATGTTCACGCAGGAACGGCCGGTCGCTCGGGATCGGTGTAGTACGCTCGAACCCTCGCAGGTTCTGCTGCCACCACTGCCGCGCTTCGGCCAGGCTCTGGCGTTGCAACCAGCCGATGTAATCGCGATAACGCGGCGGCACGGCGAGTTGCGCTTCACGCCCCTCACCCAGTGCGGTGTAGATTTCGAAGAAGTCATTCATCAGCAACGAACGGCACCAGGCATCGATGAGGATGTGGTGGTTGCTCATCATGAACCAGTAACGCGCCGCGCCGACCTTGATCAGGCGCAGATGGAATGGCGCCTGATTGAGCAGATCGAAACCGGCTTCGCGCTCGTTTTTCAGCAGCGTTTGCAGCTTCGGTTCCTGCTCGGTTTCAGCGATGGCGCTCCAGTCCAGATACTCGATCGGCGTGCGACCCGGTGTGTGAATCACTTGCAGCATGTCTTCGCCGACGTTCCAGCAGAACGACGCGCGCAACGCTTCGTGACGGGCGATTACTGCTTGCCACGCCTGGGCGAAACGCTCGGGGTCGAGTTCGCTGTTGATGCGATAGCGATCCTGCATGTAGTACAGGCCGGTGCCCGGTTCGAGCAAGGTGTGCAGCAACATGCCTTCCTGCATTGGCGTCAGCGGATAAACGTCTTCGATGTGCGCGGCCGGCACCGGCAAGGCATCGAGTTGCGCCTGAGTCAGCTTGGCCAGCGGGAAGTCCGACGGCGTCAGGCCGCCGGCCTCGTCTTGCAGGCAATGGGCGATCAGGCTTTGCAGCTCGCCGAGGTAAGCGTCGGCCAGATCGTGGATGGTTTGCGCCTCGTAACGCTCGGCGCTGAAGGTCCAGCGCAGCAGCAATTCACCACCGTAAACCTGGCTGTCGATGCTCAGTTCGTTCGGCAATGGCGCCTGCGGATCGTGGGCGGCACCGACCGCTTCATCCAGCGGACGGAACAGCGCATCGCTGCCGAAGCTCTGGTCGAACTGGCCGAGGTAGTTGAAGGTGACCGGCGCCTGCGGCAACGCGGCCATGCTGCGCTGGCTGAGATCGTCGGCGAGATAACGCAGCACGCCATAACCCAGACCTTTGTGCGGTACTGCGCGCAGTTGTTCCTTGATCGCCTTGATCGAAGCGCCCTGCCCGGCAGCTTCTTCGATGTTGTGCGGGGTCAGGCGCAGCGGGTAGGCGCTGGTGAACCAACCGACAGTGCGGGTCAGGTCGATCTCGTCGAACAGGGTTTCGCGACCGTGGCCTTCCAGTTGAATCAGCGCTGACGGCTGACCGCTCCAGCGGCAGAGCACGCGGGCCAGTGCAGTCAGCAGCAAGTCGTTAACTTGCGTGCGGTAAGCGGCCGGTGCCTGTTGCAGCAACTGTTTGGTGTGCTCGGCATCGAGGCGCACGCTGACGGTTTGCGCATGACGATTGTGCTGGCCGCCCTGCGGATTTTCGCAAGGCAGATCGGCGTTCTGACCGGCCAGTTGGGTCTGCCACCAGTTGAGTTCTTCACGCAGGGATTCGCTGCCGGCGTAGGCCTGCAAGCGTGCCGTCCAATCCTTGAAAGCACTGGTTTTCGCCGGTAGTTTTACCGATTGCTCAGCCGTCAGTTGGCGATAGACCGTTTGCAGATCGTCGAGCAACACGCGCCACGACACGCCGTCGACCACCAGGTGATGGATCGCGATAAACAGGCGTTGCTGACCTTCAGGGCCGTCGACCAGCAAGGCGCGAACCAGCGGGCCGTTTACCAGATCAAGGCTGCGTTGCGCATCAGCGAACAGCGCTTCGCACTTGTCCATCGAGGTGACGCGCACTTGCCACAACACCGCCGCATCGGAGACCGGTTGGTGCGTCGCTTGCCATTGACCGTCGGCCTCGGTGAAGCGCATACGCAAGGCATCATGCTGTTCGATCACCGCCAGCAGCGCTTGCTCCAGACGATGTGGTTCGAGGGTCACCGTCGGCTCCAGCAACAACGCCTGGTTCCAGTGCTGACGCTCAGGAATATCGGTATCGAAGAACCAGTGCTGAATCGGCGTCAGACGCGATTCACCAACCACCAAGCCTTGCTCCGCCGTCACTTGTTCGGTGCGGCTGGCCACAGCGGCGAGGGTTTGCACAGTCTGGTGCTGGAACAGATCGCGCGGGCTGAAATGAATGCCCTGCTGACGGGCACGGCTGACCACTTGAATCGACAGAATCGAATCGCCGCCGAGTTCGAAGAAGTTGTCGTTGAGACCGACCTGTTCGACGTTGAGCACTTCGCACCAGATCTGCGCCAGGGTCTGCTCCAGCTCGTTGCTCGGCGCCACGTAGTCCTGACGATTGAGCTCCGGATCCGGCGCTGGCAAGGCGCGACGGTCAAGTTTGCCGTTAGCGGTCAGCGGCATGCTCGCCAGCAGAATCAGGTGCGTCGGCACCATGTAATCCGGCAGTTGTGCCTTGAGGTGCGATTTCAGCGCTTCGCGCAGCTCGGCCTGCTTGGCTTCGTTTTGCTCAGCGACATCGGTGACGAGGTAACCGACCAATTGCTTGCCGCTCGGCGCATCCAGTGCGAGCACGACGGCTTCGCGGATCGAGTCGTGATCGAGCAGGCGCGTTTCGATTTCGCCCAGTTCAATACGGAAACCACGGATCTTTACCTGATGGTCGATCCGGCCCAGGTATTCCACCAAACCATCGGCACGCTGGCGCACCAGGTCGCCGGTGCGGTACATGCGCCCGCCATCGGTGGCGAACGGATCCGCGACAAAACGTTCGGCGGTAATGCCCGGACGGTCGTGATAGGCCTGGGCCAGACCTGCGCCGCCAACGAACAGTTCACCCGTCGCGCCTTGCGGCACCAGCGCCAGATCGGCGTCGAGAATGTAGGCAACACGCGCACCGATCACGCTGCCAATCGGCACACTGCCGGCGCCCTCTTCCAGCACCTCCGGCGCCAGACTGGCCAGCGGCATGACCACGGTTTCGGTCGGGCCATAGGCGTTGAAGAACGTCGCCGGTTTGAACGCTGCGCGAATCCGTTGCAGGTGTTCACCGGTCAACGCTTCGCCACCGGTGATGATCATCCGCACCGGGAGGATTTCGTTTTGCGTGGACAGGAACTGCGCCAACTGGCTGCCGTAGCTCGGGGTAAAACCGAGCACGTTGATCTGATGAGCACGGATCAAGCCGCAGATTTCTTCCGCGTCCCACTGACCCTGCGCACGCAACACCACCTGCGCACCGCTGAGCAGCGGCACCAGCAGACGTTCGGTCGCCGCATCGAAGTTGATCGAATAGAAGTGCAGTTCGCAGTCGTCGGGGCGCATACCGAAACGCTCGATCACCGCTTGGCAGTGCATGGCGATTTCACCGTGGGAGACCACCACGCCTTTCGGCTTGCCGGTCGAACCCGAGGTGTAAATCAGGTACGCCTGATGCTGTGGCAGGCTGATAAACGGCAGCTCGCTGGCCGGGTAAGCGGCCAGCGCTGCGCTGTCCTCCTCCAGGCACCAACGCGCCACATTTGGCGGCAGATCGCCGAGGGCGTTGAACATCGCGCGATCACTGAGCAGCAAACCAATGCGGCTGTCTTCGATCATGTAATGCAGACGGTCGAGCGGGTATTCCGGGTCCAGCGGCACGTACGCGCCGCCAGCCTTGAGAATCGCCAGCAGGCCGATGACCATTTCCAGCGAGCGCTCCAGTGCCAGACCAACGCGCACTTGCGGACCGACGCCGCGCTCTCGCAGGGCCCAGGCCAGACGATTGGCGCGGGCATCGAGTTCGGCGTAGCTCAGGGTCTGCCCGGCGAAGGTCAGGGCCGGCGCGTCTTTGCGCGCCAGCGCCTGTTCGGCGAACAGGTGATGAATGCACTGGTCGAGACGATGCTCGCCCGGCTCGATGCCAAGGCTGTCGAGCAGCTGCTGTTGCTCGGGTTGATCGAGCAGCGGCAATTCGCTGAGGCGCTGTTGCGGATCGGCGATCAGCGCTTCAAGCAGATTGCGCCAATGTTTGGCCATGCGCGCGATGGTCGGCTCATCGAACAGATCAGTGCTGTAGGTCAGGCAGCAACCGAGGCGATGGTCGAGGTCGGTGACTTCCAGGTTGAGGTCGAACTTGGTCGCCCGCGCATCGTTGGCCAGGTACTCGACGGTCATGCCGGCGAGCATGCGGCTCTGCTGGAATTCCCAGCGCTGCACGTTGCACATCACCTGGAACAGCGGGTTGTACGCAGCACTGCGCGGCGGCTGCAACGCTTCGACCAGATGATCGAACGGCAGATCCTGATGCGACTGGCCTTCGATCACGGTGTGGCGCACCTGCTCGAACAGTTCGCCGACCGACATCATGCCGTCGAGCTGGCAACGCAGCACTTGGGTGTTGAGGAACGCCCCGATCAGCCCTTCGCTTTCCGGACGGATGCGGTTGGCTACCGGCGCGCCGATGCGCAGATCGGTCTGGCCGCTGTAGCGGTACAGCAGGGTGGCGAGTGCGGCGGTCATGGTCATGAACAGGGTCAGACCGTTTTGCGCATTGAACGCACGAACCCGCGCGGCGAGGTCATCGCTCAGGTCGAAGCGGAACAGTTCGCCTTGGTGGCTTTGCACCGGCGGACGCGGACGATCACCGGGCAACTCCAGCAGCGGATGTTCACGGCCGAGTTGCGCGGTCCAGTAGTCGAGCTGACGCTGACGCTCGCCGGATTCCAGCCAGTTGCGTTGCCAGACGCTGTAGTCGAGGTACTGCACGGGCAGCGGCTCAAGCGGCGAATCACGGTCATCGACAAACGCTTCATAGAGCGCACTGAGTTCGCGGGCAAAAATGTCCATCGCCCAGCCTTCGGTGACGATGTGGTGCAGAGTCAGGACAAAGTAATGCTCTTGCTCGGCAGTCTTCACCAAGCAGGCGCGCAGCAGCGGACCGGTTTCCAGATCGAACGGCAGATGTGCTTCCTCATCGGCCAGTTGCTGAACCTTTTGCTCACGTGCATCGGCGGCAAGTTTTGAAAAATCCTTCCAGCCCATGCGCACACCGGTTTCGACATGCACCTGCTGACGGGCGACGCCGTCGACGCTCGGGAACGTGGTGCGCAGGGTTTCGTGGCGCAGGATCAGCGCTTGCAACGCCGCCTCGAAACGCTCGACATGCAACACGCCGCGCAGACGCGCCATGCCGCCGACGTTGTACGCCGGGCTGTCCGGCTCCATCTGCCAGAGGAACCACATGCGCTGTTGCGAGTACGACAATGGCACCGGTTTGCTGCGATCAACCTTGTCGATCGGCGGCTGTTTGTTGGTGCGGCCGCTGGCCTGGATCAGGCGGATCTGTTCGGCGAAATCACCGAGTTCGCTGTGTTCGAACAAGGCGCGCAACGGCAGTTCGACGTCGCAGGCCTGACGGGTGCGTGAGATGATTTGCGTGGCCAGCAGCGAGTGACCGCCGAGGGCGAAGAAGTCGTCGCGCAGGCCGACTTGTGCCAGACCGAGCACTTCGCGCCAGATCGCGGCGATCTGCTGTTCCAGCTCAGTCACCGGTTCGACGTGCTCGCGTACTTGCCATTGCGGTTCGGGCAGCGCGCGGCGGTCGAGTTTGCCGCTTGGGCTGAGGGGCATTGCGTCGAGGCGCATCAGTTGCGCCGGGACCATGTATTCCGGCAGCTCGGCGGCCAGCGCGGTTTTCAGGCGCGTGATTTGCTCGTCGTGATCTTCGCTGGCATCGGTGGCGGTGAAGTAGCCGATCAATTGCGCGCCGGCAGCGGTTTCACGCACCAGCACCACGGCTTGGGCGACGCCGTCCTGTGCGAGCAAGCGTGCTTCGATTTCTTCCGGTTCGACGCGGAAGCCACGCAGTTTGACTTGCTGATCGAGACGGCCGAGGTATTCGATCACGCCGTCGCAGGTCCAGCGCGCACGGTCGCCGGTACGGTACAAACGTGCGCCCTGCTCGCCCAGCGGATCGACAACAAAGCGTTCAGCGGTCAAGGACGGTCGGCCGAGGTAACCACGGGCCAGACCGACGCCGCTGATGCACAGCTCACCCGGCACACCGGTCGGCACTGGATTGAGATCGGCATCGAGCACGCGGCAAATCACGTTGCCCAACGGACGACCGATCGGCGAGCGTTCGCCATCGGCCGTGGTGCAATGCCAGTGGGTGACGTTGATCGCGGTTTCAGTCGGGCCGTAACGGTTGTGCAATTGCACCGCCGGCAGTTGCGCCAGCACGCGGTTACGCAGTTCGGCCGGCAGCGCTTCACCGCCGGAGAATACCCGGCGCAGGCTGGTGCACTCGGCGCTCAGCGGTTCGTCGATAAACAGCGAGAGCAGCGGCGGCACAAAGTGCAACGTGGTCACGCCATGTGCTTGAACCAGTTGCGCGATGCGATGCGGATCGCGGTGTTCGCCGGGGCCGGCAATCAGCAGACGCGCGCCAGTGATCAGCGGCCAGAAGCATTCCCACACCGACACGTCGAAACTGATCGGCGCCTTTTGCATCAACACGTCGGTTTCATTGAGGGCGTAAGCGTTCTGCATCCATTGCAGACGTTCGGCCAGCGCGGCGTGAGTGTTGCCGACGCCTTTCGGCTGGCCAGTTGAACCCGAGGTGTAAATCACATAGGCGAGGTTGTCGCCGTGCAGGTGCAAACCCGGTGCCTGGCTCGGCCAGTTTTCCAGGTGCAACGCGTCCATGGCGATCACGCTGACGCCGTCGCTGGCCGGCAAGCGGCCGAGCAATTCGGTTTGGGTCAGGAGCAATTCGACGCCGCTGTCGCTGAGCATGTAGGCCAGTCGATCGGCCGGGTAATCCGGGTCAAGCGGCACATAGGCGCCGCCGGCCTTGATGATCGCCAGCAGACCGATCAACAGCTGCGGCGAACGCTCGGCGGCGATGGCCACGCAGACATCCGGGCCGACGCCTTTGTCGCGCAGATAGTGCGCGAGACGATTGGACTGGCTGTTCAATTCGGCGAAATCGAGGCTGCCGCCGTCCCATACCAGCGCCGTGCGCTCAGGGGTCAGGCGCGCCTGTTCGTTGAGCAGTTCCGGCAGCCATTGTTGCGCCGGGGTGCAGGGTGCAACGCCCCAGACTTTTTGCTGATCGTACTCGCTGGTGGTCAGCAACTGCAGATCACCGATGGCTTGCTCCGGGCGTTCGCAAACTGCGCGCAACAGGTTGCTGAAGTGCTCGGCCAGACGCGCGATGGTCGCGGCGTCGAACAATTCACTGGCGTAGTCGAACGACAAGGTCAGGCGACCGTTACGGTCTTCTTCGCTGTGCAGTTGCAGGTCGAACTTGGCTTCGCGACTGTGCCATGGCAGTTCTTCGGCGAGCAGCCCCGGCAGGCGCTTGAGCGCGCTCAGATCGCGCTGCTGGTGGTTGAACATGACCTGGAACAGGCCTTGTTCGCGGGCCTGCGGGAAGGCTTCGAGCAGTTGTTCGAAGGGCAGATCCTGATTCGCTTGTGCCCCGAGGGCGGCCTCGCGGGTCTGGGCCAGCAGTTCAACAAACGGCAGGCGCGAATCAATCTCGGCGCGCAGCACTTGAGTGTTGATGAAGAAGCCGATCAGGCCCTGGGTTTCCAGGCGCGGACGGTTGGCATTCGGCACGCCGATGCGGATGTCGCGCTGACCGCTGTAGCGCTGCAGCAAACTCTGGAATGCCGAGAGCAGCAGCATGAACGGCGTCGATTGATGCGTTTGCGCCGTGTTGCGGATCGCATCGCTGAGGCTGGCGCCCAGACGCACAGTGTGGCGTGCTGCGCTGTGATTTTTTTGCGCCGAACGCGGATGATCGGTGGCCAGTTCCAGCGTCGGATGCTCGTCACCCAACTGCGCTTTCCAGTAGGCCAGTTGTCGCTCGCCCTCACCTTGCGCCAGCCATTGGCGCTGCCAGCTGCCGTAATCGGCGTACTGGGTTGGCAGTGGCGCGAGGCTAGCCGTCGCGCCTTGCGAAGCGGCGGCGTACAGGCGCGAGAACTCGTCGATCAACACGTTCAGCGACCAGCCGTCGGCGATGATGTGGTGCATCGTCACCAGCAGTTGATGATCTTCGTCATCGAGGCGCACCAGCGTCACCCACAGCAGCGGGCCATTTTCCAGATCGAACCGGGTGCGTGCTTCTTCTTCGCGGATTTGTTGCGCGCGGGCTTCACGCTCATGGGCCGGCAGGTCGCTGATGTCGACCAATTGCAAATTGAATTCGGCGGCGGCATCGACTTGTTGCAAGGCCACGCCGTCGCGCTCGAAGAAGCGCGTACGCAGGGATTCGTGGCGCTCGATCAGTTGCTGGAAGCTGGCGCGCAAGGCGTCTTCGTCCAGTTCGCCGCGTAAACGCAGGGCACCGGGAATGTTGTAGGCGCTGCTCTGTGGGTCGAGTTGCCAAGTGATCCACAAACGGTTTTGTGCCAGCGATTGCGGCATTGGTTCGGAGCGCGACAACGCGGTGATTGCGCCTTGAGCGCTACCGCCGTCCTGTTGCTGTTGCGCCACGGCAGCGGCGAACGCGGCCAGCGTCGGCGCTTCGAACAGCAGGCGCAGGTTCAGCTCAAGGGCGAGTTCTTCGCGGACTCGGGCGATGACTTGGGCGGCGGCGATCGAGTTGCCGCCGAGCAGGAAGAAGTGATCGTCGGCGTTGACCTGTTTGACGCCGAGTTGCTCGGCCCAGATTTTACCGATCAGTGCTTCGAGTTCGGATGTGCTGGCTGTTGCACCGTGGGTTTCGGACGTGTTCGACGGAAACACCGCGTAACTGTCGAGGCTGCCATCGGCCAGGCGATTGCGGCACGCCGAACGCTGCAATTTGCCACTGGAGGTTTTCGGCAGCGCGCCTGGATTGAGCAGCGCCACCACGCTTGGGGCCTCTTGATAAGCCTCGGCCACCGCTTGGCGGATGGCTTTGATCAACGCTTCCGGCGGCAGGATTTTCTGCACGCTACGGCTGATTTCCGCCGCGATGCCGATGCCCTCTTCGCCATTCTGACTGACGGCGAATGCAGCGACGCGGCCCTTGCGCACCACTTCCACTTCGTTTTCGACGGTCTTCTCGATGTCCTGCGGATACAGGTTGTGACCACGCACGATCAGCATGTCTTTCAAACGGCCAGTGATGAACAGTTCACCGTCGCGCATAAAGCCCAGGTCACCGGTACGCAGCCAGGTCCGGCCGGCGTGCTGAACGAAGGTCTTGGCGCTGGCTTCGGGGTTGCGCCAGTACCCGAGGGCGATACTCGGCCCGGCAGCCCAGACTTCACCGACGGCGTTATCGGCGAGTTCTTCCAGTGATTGCGGTTCGATGATCAGCACAGCGTGTTCGGGCTGGCTGATGCCGCAGCTCATGATCGGGCTGCCCTCACCCGGCTCGGCACGGTTTTGTGCCAAAGCCTGATCGTCGACGCGCAGCGCGGGAATACCGGTGCCGCGTGGGGTGCCGGCGACGAACAGCGTAGCCTCGGCGAGACCGTACGAAGCCATGAAACTGTCGGCGCTGAAACCGCTCGCGGTGAACTTCTCGGCGAAGCGTTCGAGGGTGTCGAGACGGATCGGTTCGGAGCCGGAATAGGCCACACGCCAGCCGCTTAGATCCAGGCGTTCAAGCGCCGATTCGCTGACCCGCTCGCTGCACAAGCGATAAGCGAAGTCCGGCCCGCCGCTGATGGTGCCGCCGTATTGGCTGATCGCTTCGAGCCAGCGCAATGGCCGGCCGAGGAAGTAGGCCGGCGACATCAGGATGCACGGCACGCCGCTGAAAATCGGTTGCAGCAGACCACCGATCAAACCCATGTCGTGATACAGCGGCAACCAGCTGACGATGACGTCATCAGGGTTCACATCGATACCGAAACCGTGGCGGATCAGCAATTCGTTGGCGACCAGATTGCCGTGGCTGACTTGCACGCCTTTGGGCAACGCGGTGGAGCCGGAAGTGTATTGCAGGAAGGCGATGTGGTCTGGTGGCAGATTCGGCTCAACCCAGTTTTGCGCCAGTGCGCTGTCGAGGCTGTCGACACACAGCAGCGGCGGCGCGCCTTCGATTTGCTGCAAGGCGTCGCGCAGGTCGGTGCTGGTCAGCAGCAGACGCGGTTCGGCGTCGGCAATGATCGACAGCAAACGCTCCTGATGGTGACGACGCGCGGATTCCGGCGGATAGGCCGGCACCGCGATCACCCCTGCGTACAGGCAGCCAAAAAACGCCGCGACGTAATCCGGACCGCTTGGGAACAGCAGCACCGCGCGATCACCGAATTCAGCGTCAGCCTGCAATGCAGCGGCAATGGTGCGCGCGCGCTGATCCAGTTCGCGATAGCTGAGCACCACAGCCTGCTCTGGGTTTTCGGCAAGAAAACGCAAGGCCAGTTGATCCGGCGTCAGGGCCGCGCGGCGCTGGAGGGCTTGGACCAGGGTGCTGGGGAGTTCGAACGCGTCGGTCATGAGGTTTCCTGCCTGAATTCGGCTTGCTAGTGGAATCGGGTTGCTGCGTCACGCCCCTCAAAGGGCATGCAGGGCGCGGTCTGTGCCGACCGCGCGAGGCATTGGAATGCTGTCTGGCCGGGCGCTTCCCCCGGAACCATTCACCAATGAGAACGGATGACGTCTTGAAATAATTAGTCGGCAGGCTGGATCGCCAACGGGGCCGGGGTGTGGCGGCGTGTCGCAGTTCTCACATCGCACCGATTTGGATCATTAGTTCTCTTTCTCAATTGACAATCATTATCATTCAACATAATTTGTCGCTCGATGTGTAGGACGGCCCGTCCCCGAAGGCGTCCCACTAACCTATTTGGCAGCAAGGTGATTTCCATGACGGAACAAGTATCCACAAGCAAGTGCGATTCACCGCTACTTCAGGCATTCGTCGACAATCGACTGATTCTGGTCAAGATTGCAGCCCGCATTACCGGCTGCCGGTCGCGCGCCGAAGATGTGGTGCAGGATGCGTTTTTCCGACTGCAATCGGCGCCACCGATCACGTCGTCGATCAAGGCGCAACTGAGCTATCTGTTCCAGATCGTGCGCAACCTCGCCATCGATCACTACCGTAAACAGGCGCTGGAACAAAAATACTCCGGCCCTGAAGAGGAAGGGCTGAATGTGGTCATCCAGGGTGCTTCGCCGGAAACCTCGCACATCAATTTTTCGACCTTGGAAAACATCGCCGACGCACTGACCGAGCTGCCGAGTCGCACTCGTTATGCGTTCGAGATGTACCGCCTGCACGGCGTGCCGCAAAAGGACATCGCCAAGGAACTCGGCGTTTCGCCGACCCTGGTCAACTTCATGATTCGTGATGCGCTGGTGCACTGCCGCAAGGTCTCGGGCAGTCGTCGGGATGCGGTGATCGCGGGTCGTCGCTAAGATTCAGATTTTGCGTCAAGCCATTCGCGAGCAGGCTCGCTCCCACATGGAATTTGTGAGTGCCACAAAACCCATGTGGGAGCGAGCCTGCTCGCGAAGGCGGCCTCAAGATCACAGAAATCCTGAAGCCAGATCATCACGCCAGTTTGCACCGATCAAAAAACCGCTCACGCCCCAGGATCATCAGCGCCGCACGCTTGTGCGGGAAGTCGAACTCTTTCTCACAGTGAAAGCACTGATTCTGCATATGGCCGATCATCTTCGCATTGTCGGCGCGTGGTTCAGCGACCACCCGCTGCGTGCGCGGATCATCCAGAAACAGGTAATGCACCAGCGCCGATAACCAGCTCGCCACTTTGTGCGGCCCGCGGTGATCCTCCTCGCCGACCAGCATGTGAATGCCACGATCGTAATTGTCGGCATCGTAGAACGGCGCAATACGATCTTCCTTGGCCCAATAAGCCTCGAAATAGGCAAACGGCTGATCATCGAAACAGCCGATCAAGGTCAGCGTGTGCGGGTCGGCATCGAGTTTGTCCAGGTATTCGCGGTGTTTCTCGAGACTGCCCTCTTCCTGCCAGAAACTGGCGACACGCGGGCTATTCTGCCAGCGGTTGAAACGCGGCAGATCTTCTTCGATTTCTACGGTGCGCAGAGAAATCCACGCACCCAGACGCGCATCGAAACGCCGATAGACTTCACCGCGCGGCTTCACCGGCCGCAGCGGATGACGCTTGCCTTGGCTGATGATCATCTGCTGCGGATAGCTGCCGGTCAGCGAAGTGCCGAGCCACGGTTGTGGCAATTGCCAGAACAGCGTGCGCTCGCTGCGATATTCGCCAGCCACTTCGGTGCTCACCAACAAGCCACTGAGCAACGCCTCAGTCGGCGGCTGATCCAGTTGCCAGGTCAATTGCTGGCACGCCGGATCCCGCGCGAACAGCCAGTAACAGGCCGCCCACAGCGCCTGCCCGGGCGGCAGCGCAAAGCGCTCATCAAGCTGGATCGGTCCCTTGGCCTCCCGGTCAAGGCGCAGGCGAATCAGTGGTTGCCCGTCCAGGCTCAGGCTCAGGCGGCTTTCGGTGGCATCAGCGATCAGTTGACTGCCCGATGGCAAGGCCAGGGCAGTGAGGTCATTCAGATTGGACATGGGTCGGGCTCACGATAATCGTCGACAGTTCAACGATGTGACGTGAGCCGAGAGGGGAAATTTAGGCCCTCAAGGGAAATCAGGCATCAATGAAGGGGCACCGGCACTACCGCAATCTTGTACGGATCGAAAATCTTCAGCATTTCGCCATTGTCGCGTAAGCCCTTAAGCAGCTTGCCAAACGCAGCACCGGTAATCGGCGCCGTCGGGCGAAGAATGGCGTAATGGTGATAGACCTGATCGATACGCTGCGACACCAGCAATTCGTCGCGCACTTTCTCGTTACGCAGCAGGTAATCGAACAGATAGGAACGCGTCACCAGGGCGATATCCGCCCGCGAACGCAGGACCATCAGCAGATTGCTGTCGTGGGAATAGGTCAGCGTAGCGTTGTAATTCTGCGCAAGAAATTTGGGGTCAGCGTTGAAGTTGGCGAACTCGTAGTGATAACCGCTGAACAGCGCCAGGCGCTTGCCGGTGAGGTCGGCAAAATAGTTCTGCTGACGACCGTCTTCGCGTTGCGCGACGAAAATCTCCGCGTCCTCAAGACCCATGTCGACGTCCGTGTGCGGGATATCCTTCCAGCCCCATTCCGGATTCTCGAAAATCGCCATGTCGATACGGCCCTGCTTGAAGTCACCGAAACGCCGGGGGATCGAGGTCGGCACAAGGACGAACTGATAGTCGCTTTGCAGGCGATTGAGGGCCTCGACCAGTTGCGGCAAGAGGCCGGTGTCGGCACCGTTTTCCGGGCGAATGGTGTAAGGCGGAAAATGCGCCGCGCCGACCCGAACCAATTGCGCTGCCTGAGCGGGCAATACCCAGAATGCAGCCAGCGCTGCGAGCATCAACCCCGCGGCCGTCCGAATTGGCAAAGACTTCAAAACACCCCACTCCCCGAAAAAATACCGATCAATGCATTCAAGCTAGGCGGTTTCGCCCAGTTAGCCAGTTTCCCGGCTGGATAGAAAGTGCTTCAACGTTCTTCGAGGACCAGAATCAACGCCTCGTCGGCCAGTTGATCAAGGCTCAGACTGCCGCCGGCACGGAACCATGTGGTCGTCCATGACAGTGCCCCAGTGAGGAAACGTCGGGTAATAAATACATCGCCACGGATAAATCCGGCGTCCTTGGCCTCACCCAGCACCTGCAGCCAGATGTCTTCGTAAACATCGCGCAGCGCCAGTACTTTGGCCTGCCCCTCTTCGGACAGCGAGCGCCACTCATAAACCAACACCGCCATGGCTTCACCGCTGCCGCCCATGATCGACTGCAGTTCGCAGCGAATCAGCGCCAGCACGCGCTCGCGCACATCTGCAGCGTCGGCCAGCGCCGCGCGCATCAGGGCCGTGTTGTAGCGGATGGTTTCTTCCATCACCGCGCGGAGGATTTCATCCTTGCTTTTGAAGTGATGAAAAATGCTCCCGGACTGGATGCCGACGGCGCCGGCCAGATCGCGCACCGTGGTGCGTTCGTAGCCTTTGTTGCGAAACAGGTGAGCCGCCACTTGCAGCAATTTGCCACGGGCGCTGTCGGGGTCGGTCAACTGGCCTTCGTCGACCAAATCGCGCATGACCCTCAGGGCTTTTTGCTCGTCCACCCGTTCTCTCCTACAGTCGATCAGTCTGTTGCCCCCTGAAACCGCAGGGTTGCGCGCAATTTAAGCCGCCAGCGGCAACCAAGCAAGCGCTTGGGCAGAAGATAGTTTCAACTGTTTACAAACCAAGCGCTTGCTTGGTAGCCTCCAGACACTTCTGTCGCAGGTTGCTGAGTCGGAGAAAAAAATGCCCACCACCGTTCGCATCGGATGCGCCAGTGCATTCTGGGGAGATACGTCCACCGCCGCCGCGCAGCTAGTGGGAGGCGGCGAGCTGGACTATCTGGTGTTCGACTACCTCGCCGAGATCACTATGTCGATCATGGCCGCTGCGCGCATGAAAGATCCGCAGGCGGGCTTCGCCAGTGACTTCATCGAAATCCTCACGCCCCTGCTGCCACAGTTGGCCGAGCAGAACATCCGCGTGATCAGCAATGCCGGCGGAGTCAATCCGCAGGCCTGCGCCAATGCCTTGCAAGCAGCTTGCGACAAGGCCGGCATCAAGCTGAAAATCGCCGTACTGCTTGGCGATGACCTGCAACCGCAATTCAAACACCTCAGCGGCATCAGCGAGATGTTCAGCGGCGCTCCACTGCCACCGATGTGCGTGTCGACCAACGCCTACCTCGGCGCACCGGGCATCGTCGAAGCGCTACGTCTGGGCGCCGACATCGTCATCACCGGACGCGTGGTCGACAGCGCTGTGGTCAGTGCCGCACTGGTGCACGAATTCGGCTGGTCGTGGCACGACTACGACAAACTCGCGCAAGCCGCGCTGGCCGGGCACATCATCGAATGCGGCGCGCAATGCACCGGCGGCAATTTCACCGATTGGCGCGAGGTGCCGGACTACGAACACATCGGCTTTCCGATCGTGGAAGTCAGCGCCGACGGCCAATTCATCGTCAGCAAGCCTGAAGGCTCCGGCGGACTGATCACGCCGCTGACCGTTGGCGAACAGATGCTGTATGAAATCGGCGATCCACAGGCCTATCTGCTGCCCGACGTGGTCTGCGATTTCACTCAGGTCAAACTTCAGCAGCAAGGCAAAAACGCGGTGCAGGTGCACGGCGCCAAAGGCTTGCCGCCCAGCGACAAGTACAAGGTCAGCGCCACTTACCCGGACGGTTTTCGCTGCACCGCCAGTTGCCTGATCGCCGGTATCGATGCGGTGGACAAGGCACGGCGCGTCAGTCAGGCGATCATCGCCAGAACGGCGGAGATGTTCAGCCAGCGTGGCTGGGCGCCCTACAGCGAAACCGATATCGAACTGCTCGGCAGCGAGGCCACCTACGGCCCCCACGGTCAGCGTCACGACAGCCGTGAGGTGGTAATCAAACTCGCCGTGCGTCACCCGAACAAACAGGCATTGATCCTGTTCTCCCGGGAAATTGCCCAGGCCGCGACCGCCATGGCGCCGGGATTGACCGGCATCGTCGGCGGACGGCCAACGGTGTACCCGCTGATCCGTCTGTTCTCGTTCCTGATTGATAAAAGTGCCTGCACCCTGCAAATCGACATGGCCGGTAAAAGCCATCCTTGCGCCCTGCCCTCACTGGTTGCACTCGACAGTGACGATTTGCCGATTGCCCACCAACCAGACAAACCTCAAGGCCGCGCCGATGCCAGCGTGGCGCTGGTGAAACTGGCCGTGGCGCGCTCTGGAGACAAAGGCAATCACAGCAACATCGGCGTGCTGCCGCGCCAACCCGAATACCTGCCGTGGATCGCCGAAGCGCTGACGCCAGCCGTCATCGTCGACTGGATGAGCCACGTGCTCGACCCGATCCACGGCCGGGTCGAGCGCTGGTATCTGCCTGGCACCCACAGCCTGAATTTTCTCCTGGAAAACGCGCTCGGCGGTGGCGGCGTGGCCAGTCTGCGCATCGACCCGCAAGGCAAAGCCTTCGCCCAGCAACTGTTGGAAATCCAGATTCCGGTGCCGCAAAGCATCGCCGAACAGCTCGACTAGAGGAGGGTTTGCATGGCTTACGCGTCGATATTCAACGCCGATCTGTTCAGCGGCCAGACCATCATCGTCACCGGCGGCGGCAGCGGCATCGGCCGTTGCACCGCGCATGAACTGGCAGCGCTCGGCGCGAATGTACTGCTGGTCGGGCGCAAGCCGGAAAAACTGCAAAAAGTCGCCGGCGAAATCGCCGAGGACGGCGGCCGCGCGCACTGGAAGGCCTGCGATATCCGCGATGAAGAAGCGGTGAAACAACTGGTCAAGGAGCTGATCGCCGAGCACGGGCCGATTCACGGTCTGGTCAACAATGCCGGCGGCCAGTACCCGTCGCCCTTGGCTTCGATCAATCAGAAAGGTTTCGAAACCGTGTTGCGCACCAACCTGGTCGGCGGTTTCCTGATGGCGCGGGAAGTGTTCAACCAATCGATGAGCAAACACGGCGGCAGCATCGTCAACATGCTCGCCGACATGTGGGGCGGCATGCCCGGCATGGGCCACTCCGGCGCGGCGCGTTCGGGCATGGACAATTTCACCAAGACTGCCGCGTTTGAATGGGGTTATGCCGGGGTGCGGGTCAACGCGGTGGCGCCGGGCTGGATCGCCTCCAGTGGTATGGACACCTATGAAGGTGCGTTCAAAGCGGTGATTCCAACCTTGCGCGAGCATGTACCGCTCAAACGCATCGGCACCGAGTCGGAAGTCAGCGCAGCGATTGTGTTTCTACTCAGCCCGGCGGCGGCGTTCATCAGCGGCAGCACCTTGAAAATCGACGGTGCGGCCAGCCTTGGCAGCCGTGCATGGCCGCTGCACAAGGCGAATCACAGCGAGTCGTTCAACGGCTTTCACCGGGCCTACCTCCCCGATGTCCTCAAGGACAAGGAGTAAGTCATGTCGCAGATCCAGTCTCAACTCGATCCGCGCAGTGAGGCCTTTGCCCGTAATCGTGCGGCAATGCTCACGGCCATCGAGCAAGTGCAGCAGCTCGAACAGAACCTGTTGAACAGAGCCGCAGAAGCCAAGGCGAAATTCGACAAGCGCGGGCAACTGTTGCCCCGCGAGCGCCTGAATCTGTTACTCGATCCCGGAGCCCCCTTCCTCGAACTGGCCAGCCTCGCCGGCTACAAACTGCACGACGACAAGGACGGCAGCTCGGCCGGTGGCGGACTGATCGCCGGCATCGGTTATGTCTGCGGCATACGCGCGATGGTCGTGGCGAATAACAGCGCGATCAAGGGCGGCACCATCTCGCCGAGCGGCCTGAAAAAATCCCTGCGCCTGCAACAGATCGCTCAGGAAAACAAGCTCCCGGTGATCACCCTCGCCGAAAGCGGCGGCGCCAACCTCAACTACGCCGCCGAGATTTTCGTCGAAGGCGCGCGCAGTTTTGCCAACCAGGCGCGAATGTCCGCCATGGGCTTGCCGCAGATCACCGTGGTGCACGGTTCAGCCACGGCTGGCGGCGCTTATCAGCCGGGGCTGTCGGATTACGTGGTGGTCGTGCGCGGCAAGGCCAAGCTGTTTCTCGCCGGGCCGCCGCTGCTCAAAGCCGCCACCGGCGAAGTCGCCACCGATGAAGAACTCGGTGGCGCCGAGATGCATGCGCAGGTCGCCGGGACCGCCGAATACCTCGCGGAGAACGATGCCGATGGCGTGCGTCAGGTGCGTGACATCCTGCGCATGCTGCCGTGGAATGAACAACTGCCATGGTTGCCGGAGCCGCAGTACAAAGAACCGCTCTACCCCATCGATGAATTGCTCGGACTGATTCCGGATGATCCGAAAAAGCCCTATGACGTGCGCGAAATCATCGCGCGCATTGCCGACGAATCGAACTTCGTCGAGTTCAAAGGCGAGTTCGATCAGCAAACCATCTGCGGCCAATTGAAGATTCAGGGCCGCGCCTGCGGCTTTATCGGCAACAACGGCCCGATCACACCCAACGGTGCAAGCAAGGCTGCACAGTTCATCCAGTTGTGCGATCAGAGCCAGACGCCATTGCTGTTCTTCCACAACACCACCGGCTTCATGGTCGGTACCGAATCGGAACAGCAAGGCGTGATCAAACACGGCTCGAAGCTGATTCAAGCGGTGGCCAATGCGCGCGTGCCTAAACTGACGATGGTCGTCGGCGGTTCCTACGGCGCCGGCAACTACGCGATGTGCGGGCGCGGTCTCGATCCGCGTTTCATCTTCGCCTGGCCGAACAGCCGCACGGCAGTGATGGGCGGCGCACAAGCCGGGAAAGTCTTGCGCATCGTCACCGAAGCCAAACAGCTCAAGGACGGTCTGACGCCAGACCCGAAGATGCTCGACATGCTCGAACAGGTCACCGCGCAGAAACTCGACAGCCAGTCCACCGCGCTCTACGGCAGCGCCAACCTGTGGGATGACGGGCTGATCGATCCGCGCGACACGCGCACCCTGCTCGGCTATTTGCTCGATATCTGCCACGAAGCCGACATTCGCACGTTGCAACCCAACAGCTTCGGCGTCAGCCGGTTCTGACCGCCACGGATTCTACGGAGAACAAGAACAATGATCTTCACCCCGGAACACGAAGCCTTGCGCCGTACCGTCCGCCAGTTCGTCGAGCACGAGATCAATCCGCACGTCGATGAATGGGAAAAGGCTGGCCGCTTTCCCATCCACGAGATTTTCCGCAAGGCCGGCGACCTCGGTTTGCTGGGTATTTCCAAACCGGAAAAATTCGGCGGCATGGGCCTCGACTACAGCTATTCGATTGTCGCCGCCGAAGAGTTCGGCACCATTCATTGCGGCGGCATTCCGATGTCGATCGGCGTGCAGACGGATATGTGCACCCCGGCGCTCGCCCGCTTCGGCTCCGATGAACTGCGGGAAGAGTTCCTGCGTCCGGCGATCACCGGCGAACAGGTCGGTTGCATCGGCGTCTCCGAAGTTGGCGCCGGATCTGATGTCGCCGGGCTGAAAACCACCGCGCGCAAGGACGGCGACGACTATGTGATCAACGGCAGCAAGATGTGGATTACCAACTCGCCGAGCGCTGACTTCATCTGCCTGCTGGCCAACACTTCGGACGACAAACCGCACATCAACAAGTCGCTGATCATGGTGCCGATGAACACACCGGGGATCAGTCTCAGTTCCCATCTGGACAAGCTCGGCATGCGCAGTTCGGAAACCGCTCAGGTGTTTTTCGACAATGTGCGCGTGCCACAGCGCAACCGCATCGGTCATGAAGGCGCCGGGTTCATGATGCAGATGCTGCAGTTTCAGGAAGAACGTCTGTTCGGCGCAGCGAACATGATCAAAGGCCTGGAATATTGCGTCGACAGCACCATCGAATATTGCAAAGAGCGCAAGACCTTCGGCAATGTGCTGATCGACAACCAGGTGATCCACTTTCGCCTCGCCGAATTGCAGACCGAAATCGAATGCCTGCGCGCGCTGGTCTATCAGGCCACCGAGCAGTACGTGAAAGGCCAGGACGTCACGCGCCTGGCGTCGATGGCCAAGCTCAAGGCCGGACGCCTCGGCCGCGAAGTCAGCGACAGTTGCCTGCAATATTGGGGCGGCATGGGCTTCATGTGGGACAACCCGGTGGCCCGCGCCTATCGCGATGTGCGGCTCGTGTCGATTGGCGGCGGCGCCGACGAAATCATGCTGGGGATCATCTGCAAACTGATGGGCATCCTGCCCGGGAAAAAGAAATGAGCAGCCTGCCGGATTGCCAGACGCTGCTGCTGGAGCTGCATGGCGGTGTGCTGCACATCACCCTCAATCGGCCGGACAGCCGTAATGCGATGAGCCTGCAGATGGTGGCTGAATTGCGCTCGATGCTGGCGGCTGTGCGGGATGACCATGCTGTCCGGGCCTTGGTACTCAGCGGTGCTGGCGGGCATTTCTGTGCCGGTGGCGATATCAAGGACATGGCCAGTGCACGCGCTCAGGGCTCTGATGCTTATCGTGATCTGAATCGTGCTTTCGGCGCCTTGCTGGAAGAGGCGCAACACACGCCGCAAGTATTGATCACGGTGCTGCAAGGCGCGGTGCTCGGCGGTGGTTTCGGTCTGGCGTGTGTCAGTGATATCGCGATTGCCGATCATCAGGCGCAATTTGGTCTGCCGGAAACCAGCCTCGGCTTGCTGCCGGCGCAGATCGCACCGTTTGTGGTGCAGCGCATCGGCCTGACCGAAACCCGTCGGTTGGCGCTGACGGCAGCGCGTTTTGACGGGCATCAGGCACGGCGTCTGGGGCTGGTGCACTTTGTCGAACAGGATCCGCAGGCGCTGGCCGAGCGGCTGGATGAGGTACTGCAACATGTGTTGTGTTGCGCGCCGGAGGCGAATGCGATGACCAAGAAATTGCTGTTGGCGAGTGCCGGGCAGCCTTCGAGTGAATTGCTTGATGAGGCGGCGCAGTGGTTTAGCGAAGCGGTGACTGGCGACGAAGGTGTGGAGGGAACCATGGCATTCATGCAGAAACGCAAACCTCGGTGGGCCTCTTAAAAGCTTCGCGAGCAAGCTCGCTCCCACAGGTTTTGTGAACGACGCAAACCCCTTGTGAGAGCGAGCCTGCTCGCGAAGAGGCCAGCCAATCCACCGCCAAATATTCAGGAAGATCACCATGCCCGCCATCCACAAAATCCTGATCGCCAACCGCGGTGAAATCGCCTGCCGCATCCAGCGTACCGCCCAGGCTTTGGGCTATCGCACCGTCGCCGTCTTCAGCGACGCCGACGCCGATGCCCTGCACGTGAAAATGGCCGATCAAGCCGTACACATCGGCCCCGCGCCCGTGCAGCAGTCCTACCTGAACATCTCGGCCATAGTGGACGCCGCCCGCCGCAGCGGCGCCGACGCAATCCACCCAGGCTACGGGTTTCTCTCGGAAAACGCAGAATTCGCTCGCGCCTGCGAGCAAGCCGGGCTGATCTTCATCGGCCCCAGCCTCGCAGCCATCGAGCTGATGGGCAGCAAACGCCAGTCAAAAATCGCCATGCTCGAAGCCGGCGTGCCGTGCATCGCCGGTTATCAGGGTGCAGAACAAGACGACGCAACGTTGCTGCGCGAGGCTGAACGCATCGGTTATCCACTGATGATCAAAGCCAGCGCCGGCGGCGGTGGACGCGGCATGCGTCTGGTGCTCGACGCCGCTGATCTGCCAGCGCAACTGCGCACCGCACGCTCCGAAGCTTTGAACGGTTTCGGCAGCGACGAATTGATTCTCGAACAAGCGTTGCTCGAACCACGGCACGTCGAAGTACAACTGTTCGGCGATCATCACGGCAACCTGATCTACCTGGGCGAACGCGACTGTTCGATCCAGCGTCGCCACCAGAAAGTCATCGAAGAGGCACCTTGCCCGGTGATGACCGCCGAACTGCGCCAGGCCATGGGTGAAGCGGCGCTCAAGGCTGGCCGCTCGGTGAATTACGTCGGTGCCGGCACGGTGGAGTTCTTGCTCGATGCGCGCGGACAGTTCTACTTTCTGGAGATGAACACGCGTTTGCAAGTGGAACACCCGGTGACTGAATTGATCACCGGGCTGGATCTGGTGGCGTGGCAAATATTGGTTGCCGAAGGTCAGCCATTGCCGCTGACTCAGGATCAGGTCCAGCTCAACGGGCATGCAATCGAAGTGCGACTCTATGCCGAAGATCCAGCACAGGATTTTCTGCCGCAAACCGGCCGCATAGAAGCCTGGGCGCCAGCGCTTCGACACGGCGCGCGAATCGATCATGGCTTGCTGGAAGGGCAATCGATCAGCCCGTTTTACGACCCGATGCTCGGCAAAATGATCGCTTTCGGCGCCACTCGCGAAGAGGCCCGGCGCAAACTGTTGCGCGCAGTACAGGACACGGTTTTATTGGGCATGCAAAGCAATCAGCGCTTGCTCGTCAGCCTGTTGCAACATCCGCAGTTCATCAGCGGTGAATTCAGTACCGCCTTCATTGCGCAGCATTTCAGCGATCATCCGAGCCTGCACCGTTACTCGCCGAGTGTCGAAGACCTGGCGATCGCCGCAGTGCTGTTCTATCAAACCAGCGCCCTCAGCCATCCCGCGCCGCTTTCCGGCTGGCGCAACAACGCCAGTGTGCCGCTGCATTATCGTCTTGGCCGCGACGAACAGAACTGGACACTGCAACTGCTCGCCGAGCCGCAAGGTGCGTTCAAGGTGCAGGTCGCCGAACGCACGCTGGCATTGAAACTTATCGACCACGACGCACATTCAGTGACGCTGGAAGTCGACGGTCTGCGCCAGCGCCAGGCCTTTCGCCAGAATGGCCAGCAGCTCTGGCTGTTCACCCTCCCCGGAAGCCTGCGCCTGGAGGATCGAACTCACGCCGTGATCGACAGTCAGACCAGCGTCAGCTCCGGCACCCTGAAAGCGCCGATGGACGGTGCCATCGTCGACGTACTGGTCAGCGAAGGCAGCCCGGTCAGCAAAGGTCAGTTGCTGGTGGTGCTGGAGGCAATGAAAATGGAGCACCCGCTCAAGGCCGGCATCGACGGCGTGCTCAAGCGGGTGCAGGTCAAGGTCGGCGATCAGGTAAAAAATCGTCAGGTTCTGTTGCAGGTCGAGTAGTCGCCCACACGCGGATGCGGGTTTTGACTACGCTCTGAGTTATCAGAACGCGGAAATCAGGAACCCTGCGATGCCCCACTGGCTGGTCATAGATCTGGAAGCCACCACCGATGAGGGTGGCTGGCCGGTCACCGAAATGGAAATTATCGAGATCGGCGCCACTTTGGTCGATCGCGCCGGGCGCGAGCAGGATCACTTCCAGCGCTTCGTCAAACCGACGCGGCGGCCATTGCTGACACCTTTTTGTCGTGAGCTCACGCACATCACTCAGGCCAATATCGACACGGCGCAGCCGTTGACCGAAGTCTGGCCGGCGTTCGAACGCTGGCTCGCGCAGCATCAATCACGTCTCGAAGGCTGGGCCAGTTGGGGTGATTACGACCGCAAGCAGTTGTTGCAGGAGTGGCAGCGTCTGCAAATCGACAGCGGCTTGAGCAAAGTGCCGCACATGAACCTCAAACAACGCTTCGCCAAGGCTCGGCGCCTCGAACGGCCGCTGGGCCTTAACGGCGCACTGCAATTGGCCGGCATGCAGTTCAGCGGTCAACAGCATCGAGCGCTGGAGGATGCACGCAACACCGCGCGATTGTTGCCACTGGTATTGCCACTCTGATTGCCACTCTGGGTTCAATTCGAGAACTCACTGGACAGACGCCGGGCAGGTGACGGCGTTGAACGCCTTGTGCATACTGGCCGCCTCCATTTTTCAGCCCTTTGCGAGGAATCGCCCATGTTTAAAGTCAACGAGTACTTCGACGGCACCGTCAAGTCGATCGCCTTTGGCACCGCTGAAGGTCCGGCGACCATCGGCGTCATGGCGCCGGGCGAATACGAATTCGGCACTGCTCAGCGTGAAATCATGCACGTCGTGTCTGGTGCACTGACCGTCAAACTGCCCGACAGCAGCGACTGGGAAACCTTCGCCGCTGGCAGCCAGTTCAACGTTCCGGCCAACAGCAAGTTCCAGCTGAAAGTGGCGGTCGACACCGCTTACCTGTGCGAATACCGCGGCTAACCCCAAGGCTCGCAGCGAAAAAGAAGTACTGCACCCATAAAAATGCCCGTGTCCAAAGACACGGGCATTTTCGTTTCAGTGGCGGATTACTCGAGAATCTCCACCGGCATGCCGACTTCGAGTCGACCATTGCTGTCATTCACCAGGTTCTG
The DNA here is from genome assembly GCF_032613195.1 of Pseudomonas sp. P108. Classification (NCBI taxonomy): domain Bacteria; kingdom Pseudomonadati; phylum Pseudomonadota; class Gammaproteobacteria; order Pseudomonadales; family Pseudomonadaceae; genus Pseudomonas; species Pseudomonas sp. P108. Next base: position 4,696,501 of record NZ_CP126691.1, read on the forward strand.
GCCGAACATCGCGCCATCGGCTTCGGCGCGATATTTCTGCAGGGTTGCCAGCGGTTCACGATCGGCACTGCGCTCGCCGGTTTGCGGGTCGATGGTGGTGAGAATGCAGCGCGAGCATGGCTTGACCACGCGAAACTCGACGTCGCCAATGCGAATCCGCTTCCAGCCGTCCTCGGCGAATGCCTCGCTGCCCTCGATCACCAGGTTCGGCCGAAAACGCAACATTTCCAGCGGGCGTCCAACCTTTTGCGAGAGATCCTGCAAAGAGGCTTCGCCGATCAACAGCAGAGGAAATCCGTCGGCGAACGCGACCTGATCATCTTCGTAGCCATAGCCAGCTTGCGTGGTGCGAGCGCGATCCAGCGGCACCTGCACCAGACGGGTCGGTTTTCCAATGAAATCGCTGACCCACCGGGCAGCCTCATCACCGGCATCCGGCACGCGCAAGGTGTCACGCCAGATCGTCACGCCGCGCAGTTCAGCGTCGTTGCCCGGCAAGGCGATGTCGATGGAAGACTGCTGCGGCGCACTGAGGGTCAGACCGCCCTGCACATTCCACAGGGCCGACAACTGGCTCATCTTCGCTTCGGCGCGCTGGGTCAGGAAGCGGCCGCTGGCTTCGTCCACGAGCATCCAGCGTCGGTCGCCATCAAGGCCCAGCTTGTCGAGGTCGACGTGTTGCAGCACATCGACTTTGCCGGATTTCAACGGGTAACGATAAAGCGCGCTCAGACGCAGCATGGCCAGCTCCCTGGAGGATAAAAACGCCACCCTATACGAGCTTGATCAGGAATCAAAGAGCAATAACTGTAGGAGTGAGCCTGCTCGCGATAGCGGTGTGTCAGGTAATGATTCGGGGCTGACACACCGCTATCGCGAGCAGGCTCACTCCTACAGTGGGTGTGTGATCAGGCCGGAACTTCGTCGAGCATCAGACGCTGGCGAACCACGTCGACCAGTTTGTCCGGCTGGAACTTGGAGAGGAAGTTGTCGCAACCGACCTTCTTCACCATCGAATCGTTGAAGCTGCCGGACAACGAGGTATGCAGCACCACGTACAGGCCACGCAGACGCGGGTCGTTGCGAATTTCGGTAGTCAGACGATAGCCGTCCATTTCCGGCATTTCCGCATCGGTGAAAATCATCAGCAGCTTGTCGGTCATGTTGACGCCGGTATCGGCCCAGGCCTTGAGCATGTTCAGCGCCTTCAGACCATCGCTGGCAATGTGCATTTTCACGCCGAGCTGGCCGAGCGTGTCACGCAATTGCGAGAGCGCGACGTTGGAGTCGTCCACCAACAGCACTTCACGGCCACGGGCGCGTTCCAGCACCGGGTCTTCGAGTTTTTCCCGCGAGACCTTGGCGTTGTACGGGACAATTTCGGCGAGGACTTTTTCGACGTCGATGATTTCCACCAGTTGATCATCGACTTTGCTGATCGCGGTCAGATAATGCTGGCGCCCGGCGCTGGTCGGCGGCGGCAGAATGGCTTCCCAGTTCATGTTGACGATGCGGTCTACACCGCCGACGAGGAAAGCCTGCACCGAGCGGTTGTACTCGGTGACGATGATCGTGCTGTTCGGCCCCGGCACCAATGGACGCATGCCGATCGCTTGCGACAGATCGATCACCGGCAAGGTCTGACCGCGCAGATTGACCACCCCGCAGACAAACGGGTGACGCTGCGGCATCAAGGTCAGCTTCGGCAGTTGCAGCACTTCCTGAACCTTGAACACGTTGATCGCGAACAACTGACGCCCGGCCAGTCGAAACATGAGAATTTCCAGGCGATTCTCACCCACCAGTTGCGTGCGTTGGTCTACCGTGTCGAGAATGCCGGCCATCAATGACTCCTGGGCTTGTTCTGATGAATTTCACTATGTGAGGTTATCGGCGGCAAATGGCGGTTCTTGATTGCCATGCCAGACCCGCGCAAAAATGCCATGATCGGGCATTGATGTCACATTAACATCATGGTTTACTGGCGCAGTGATTTTCATCTGCTACATTCTCTGCGGCGCGACCTCGGTTTGCACGGTAGGTTCCCGTGTCTAAGGGATTCCCCTAGTAACAATCAGGCCCAACCTGATATTCGCAATATCCAATAGCCATTAATGTGACGCCATTCTCATTGCATGAACGGAGTCAGGCTATTGTGTGCGATCGCAGTTCAGTGGAAACAACCCCTCTGGAACCCCTCAGCCTGTGCACCTGCACGTCTGGGCGCGATCTCCCGACGATTCATGATCGTCGCCACACACGGCATTCCCTCATCAGACATGACGTGGTGGAGATAAGCATGCCAATGGACCGCAAAGAGTGGGTACAACGCTTCCCCGAATTCCTTGTCGAGGCCGAACAACTCCTGGCCAAGTCCGAAGAATGCCTCAGCCATCTGCAACTGATCAGCAATGACAAGGACGCCATCGAGTGCATACTCAGTACCCTCCTCAAACTCGCACGCCGCGCTGAAGCCTTGGCGCTGGAGGCGATTTCCGAGTTTTCCCTGCACATTTACAGCCTGCTCAATCTGAACCAGGATCACGTCGACCTGCACGAACAAGCGCTGCAAGCGTTGCAGGACTGCTTCACGCTGATGGCCTGGCAGTTGGAACTGGTCGATCAGCAGACCGGGCAACTGAGTCTGGATGAAAGCGAACAGACATCGCTGATCGAAGCATTCGCCTTCCAGGTCGGACAAAGCCAGTTGCAGCCACCATTGACGGGCAAACGCTTGCCTCAACTGCCCTACTCGGGCCAAGCCTGAACTGCCCCTAGTACTCCGCGCAGGCACATTGAACTCAAACGTTGATGTCGTAATTGGATAGTTCATACCTGTCAGCGACAAACCGAATTAAATAATCAGCTTTGACAGACACGAATGTTTTCTGCCGGCCTCAGGGTTTGCCTGTGTGTAAACAAGTACACTTTCAGGCAACACCAACATCTCCCGCACACAATAAATCGGCTTTTCCATTATGGAACTTGCGTCCAATATCGCCTATTTCCTGACTCAATGGACATATATAGCAAACGCGACCAACGGTATCTTAAGTGGTATTATGCCGGGCACTAACTGCTTTCAAATTAATGGCACAGTGACTTCAGAGAGCGCTATTCGCTGAAGTAGGCGATCAATACGTTCACTGAACCGCGTTGAAATCAATAACATAATTCACAGCATTTTCAGACAGAGACCCGCCAGCCTCCGGCCGGTCTGCCCGCAGCGAACATCCATTGGCTCCATCCGTTATGTACGCCAGCCTCAAGTCAATCACTACATGGCCACCCTCCCGGGAAAATGCACGCCGGTTCACACTCATACTGTGTATCGCGGCAACGCTTGGCAGCCTGCTGACCTACAGTCTTTCGACTCCACTTTGCCTTGGATTGCTATTGCTCGACATTGCGGCTACCGCGTGTGTCTGGGTGCAATATCGCCTGTCGCGCAAATCGATCAAGTTTCAGCCGCAGGAGCTCGCCGACCGTCTGCTGGAAGTCCAGGAAAACGAACGCCATCGCCTCAGCCGTGAACTGCACGACGATATCGGCCAGTTGCTGACGGCCGCCAAACTGCAGAGCGAGTGGCTCAAACGACGCATGCCGGCTGACTTGCAGGAACAATGCACGGCGTTGTGCGACACCCTGGAAGAAACCCTTAACAAAGTGCGCGACGTTTCGGCCATTCTCAATCCACGTCAATTGACCAGCCTGGGACTTGAAGCCAGTCTGCGTGCGCATCTGCTCAAGACCTTGACCAACAGCAACGTGCACTGGAGCCTTGATTGCCAGCAGCGCCTTAACGGTATTCCAGAAGAAATGGCCGTGGCCGCTTTTCGCATCACCCAGGAGGCTGTTACCAATATCCTGCGTCACGCACAGGCGAAAAACCTGGTGATACGCGTGCAACGTCTGCCAAAAGGCCTGACCTTGCTGATCAGCGATGACGGCCTGGGATTCGCCCCGGCTGTCAATCCGGGTCGTGAAGGACAACGAGGCATGGCCGGGATGGCCGAACGAATCGAACAACTGGGTGGCACCCTGAACGTCATCAGCGAACCGGGCAAAGGCACTCAAATCGAAGCACTCTTCCCCTGGGCGCCTCGCGCACTCGAGCGGGCCAGTACGAATAAGGTTATGCGTTGACTTGCAACTTACTTCTGGTGGATGACCACTCGCTGATCAGGGCCGGCGTGCGCGCTCTGGTGCTGGATATTCCCGGTTACGCGGTGATTGGCGAGGCCAATGACGGTTCGCAACTGCTCGAAATGGTCGAGCAATTGAGTCCCGACATCGTCTTGCTGGATATCTCCATGAAAGAAACCGGTGGCCTGGAAGCCTTGCAACGGCTCAAGCGGGTGCGCCCGCAGAGCAAGGTGCTGATCCTGTCGATGCATACCGATCCAGCGTTGATCATGCAGGCCCTGGAGTCCGGCGCCCATGGTTACCTGCTCAAGGACACGACGGCCACCGAACTCGAACATGCGCTGGAAGCCTTGCGCAACAACGAGCGCTATTTGAGCCCGGCCATCGCCCATACCGTGATCAATCAGGCCCTGACGCGCAACCAGAAGCAGCAGCCGGAAATCGCCGACTCGCACAATCTGACCGCCCGCCAACTGGAAATCCTGCGCTTGATCGTGCGCGGGAAATCCACCCGGGAAATCGCCAATGGCCTGGGGCTGAGCATCAAGACAGTCGAGACCCACCGCTCTCAGATCATGAAGCGCCTGCAAATCTACGACGTTGCAGGCCTGGTGCTGTTCGCCGTGCGCGAACAGATCATCAGCCTGGACGACTGACCGATCCGGCGCTGCCCAACAATGGAGAATGCTCCGGCAAATGCACACGCAACGCCGCCGGACGCACTTCAAATCGCATGCTGTCGCCTTCCAGCGGTTCGCCATCAAGATTGATGCAGAGCCCCTCGGCGACCTTGATTTCGACCCATGGCAAGCGGGTTCGTACAAACATGTTGTCGATCCCGAAACCATCACTGAGCAGCGTCTTCAACGTGCCAACCAGCTCCTGCGGTGCCGGCAGGATGCTGATATCAAGCAAACCGTCATCGGCCAGCGCCTCTGGACACAAAACGTGCCCGCCGCCGGCCTGACGGCCATTGCCGATGCCCAGCGCCAGCAACTCGCCACGCCAGTGAAAGTCCGGCCCCTGAAGTTCGCCGTAAGCGGCATGCAGTTCGCTGAACCGTGACAAACCGGTGAACAGATAAGCGGCACCACCCAGCACCTTTTTCAGGTCCTCGGAGGTATTGGCCGTGACCTGGCTACCGAAACCGCCAGTGGCCATGTTGAGGAAAATCTGCCCGCCCACTTCACCCAGATCGATATCGCGCGGCGGTACATCAAGTAGCTCGAGTGCCTCGGCGGGCTCCAGTGGCACACCGGCTGCGCGAGAAAAATCGTTGGCGGTGCCCAAAGGTAAAAGCACCAGGCTGGCTTTACCCGGATGCGCGGCGAGCGCTTCGGCAATGTCGCGCAACGTCCCATCTCCACCGCCGGCAATGATCTTTGTGTAGCCGTCCGCCAATGCCTGTTCGACCCAACGCTGAGCATCCCCTGCCTCCCAGGTCAGGCGTACGGCCAGTTCCCAGCCCTGTTTACGCTTGTCCTCGACGGCGGTTCGAACCGCCTCGTTGAGAGCCTGCTTGCCATGCAGAATCAACAGCGCTCGGCGTTCAGTCATTACGTCACTCCACAAATCGAATCGGTTGAAACATCTTGACCGCTGCCGCACACAAAAAAGCCGTGGAAATCACAATTAATTCAGCCTTCCGGCCCGGACGTCCTACACAGCGGTATTTTTTCTTACAAAACATGCGGAATCGGCTTAATTGACCCGGTCCGAGCATTGAGTCACCGTGTTCTGGCGGTATCAATCTTCAATCCAATACACAAGGACGTGCATGTAATGAGCGGATACACCCCCAGTGCTCTTGTCAGTTCGGGAGCTGGAACAGGTAGCAAGCGAACATTCGAAACAACCGGTGGATGCTTCCATGCCAAGTCATGAAGCAAGAATGCCAGTGAGCCCGGTCGGCCCTCTCGTCGAAAGTCGCGCGAATCACAAGTCCGAATTCAAAAACAGCGCCAGAGCTACTGGAGAAGTTGATATGGAACCTCGTGTAACCGAGCTGGAAACCCATCTCAAATATCTACGACGGGACATGGACGAAGTCCGCAGTGATGTCAGAACGATCAAACACCGGCTTGCCTACTCGGCAGGCGCGACAGCAGTAGTTCTGGGACTGCTGGGTTGGGTGGCGAACAGCCGATTCGACCAGCTTGTGACATTGATCAGCAACTGACGAATGAGTCATTGCAGGCGCCGCCAGAGTCAACCGACGCCTGCATTTGCGAGACTGCGATCAGTCCAGCAGGTCACTCAGCGGAATGAAGGCAACTTCGTCTCCCTCGCTCAATGTGCGACCTTCCAGCACTTCGACTAATCCATCTGCCCACGCAGCGCTACGCAATACGCCTGAGCTCTGGTTGCGGTAAACAGTCGCCCGTCCTTGCTCCAGACGACCACGCAGATATTCGCGCCGATTGCCTGCCACCGGCCAGACAAAACCAGCCGGGACAGTGAACTTCAGCGGCTCGACGTCCCGCACACCCTGACGGCGTAACAGGTAAGGCCGAGTGAGCAGCGCGAAGGTCACCAATGTTGACGCCGGATTCCCGGGCAAACCAATGACCGGCACGCCGCGGAAATGCCCAAACGTCAACGGCTTTCCGGGCTTGATCGCCAGTTTCCAGAGGGCCAGCTCACCCTCTTCGCGCAAGGCAATACCCAGAAAATCCGCCTCACCCACCGAGACGCCACCCGTGGAAAGAATCAGATCAACATCCTGCAACTCACCCAGACGGGCACGGGTAGTGGCCAGATCATCCGGGAGAATGCCGGCGTCGACTACCTCACAGCCCAGACGTTGCAACCAACTGCACAGCAACACCCGATTGCTGTTGTATATCTGACCAGGCCCCAGTGCCTGGCCTGGTTCGACCAACTCATCGCCGGTGGAAATCACCGCGACTCTCACCTTGCGCACCACCTTCAGTCTGGCGCAGCCCAACGATGCAGCCAATCCCTGCTCAATCGGACCCAATCGAGTGCCGGCAGGCAGAATCAGCTCCCCGACGGTAGTTTCCTGGCCTTGCGGGCGGATGTTCTGCCCGGCTTTCATCGGTTCCAGGAAACGCACCATTGCGTCGGCTTGAACCTCAGCGTTTTCCTGCATTTCTACACAGTCAGCACCCGCCGGCACCGGAGCCCCGGTGAAAATCCGCGCACAAGTGCCGGGCTCCAGCGGTTCGGGGGATTGCCCGGCAAACACTTTCTGACTGACCGGCATCGGTTGGCCATTCCAGTCGGCCAGATTCAACGCATAACCGTCCATGGCGCTGTTAGGCCAGGGTGGCAGATCCAGCGCCGAAATCAGGTCCTCGCTCAGCACCCGCCCCTGAACCTGTGCCAGCGGCAAATACTCATGCTCGACAATTGCCGACGTTTCAGCCATTTCGAGCAGACGCGCCAGCGCCACCTCGACCGGCATCAGCGCCCCCGTTTTGCCCGGCTTACCCACGGGATTCACAAGGTGCCGCCTGCTTCAAATGGGTGACAAAATTGCACGGGCGGTGCCGAGCGTCCAGTTGCTCACCAAGGATGCCGTCCCAGCCAGTGCGTACGGCATTGGTCGAACCCGGCAAACAGCAAACCAGCGTGCCATTGGCCAGGCCGGCCAATGCACGGGACTGCACCGTCGAAGTGCCGATATCGGCTACCGAAATCTGCCGGAACAACTCACCAAACCCGTCGACCTGTTTGTCGAGCAGACAGGCGACCGCTTCGGGTGTGCTATCACGGCCAGTGAATCCGGTGCCGCCAGTGATCAGCACTACCTGCACGACATCGTCGGCAATCCAGTTGGCGACTTGCGCGCGAATTTTGTAGAGGTCATCTTTGAGCAAGACCCGCTCTGCCAGATGGTGGCCCGCCGCCGTCAAGCGGTCGACAAAGACCTGACCTGAGGTGTCGGTTTCCAGAGTTCGGGTGTCACTGACTGTCAGCACCGCAATATTGAGCGGCACGAAAGGTACATCAGCCTTGGCTTTCATAGGCTCGTCCAGTTGTAGGAGAAACAGCCCGGTGTTATATCACAGCGCCTCATTTTTTCGCCGCCCCTCTGGAGAGCTGCCATGCCCCTGAATACGCAATTGCCACCCTGCTCCATTCTGCTCCTGGCAGGCGGACGCGGCCAACGCATGGGCGGTCAGGACAAAGGCTTGGTGGAGTGGCTGGGTGAGCCGTTGATTGCACATTTGCAGCGCAAGGTTCGTGCAATGACTGACGACCTGATCATTTCGTGCAACCGCAATCGCGAGCGTTACGCGCCATTCGCCGATCAATTGGTCATCGATGACGAGGGCGATTTCCCAGGGCCATTGGCCGGCATTCGCGCCGGCCTGAAAGCGGCGCGCCACACGCACCTGTTGGTCTTGCCCTGTGATGTCCCGAGAATTGACGCAGCACTGCTGCAAAGCATGCGTGAGACCGCCAATCTGAATCCTGAAAAACCTTTAATGTTGCGCCATGACGAGCACTGGGAACCGTTGCTGTGTGTAATTCCGGTGGCTCTTTTATCGGCCTTCGAAGACGCCTGGAACGCCGGTGAACGCAGCCCCGGCCGGGTCATGCGCGGTCTCGGTGCCACTGCCCTGCAATGCCCGGACAACGACCCGCGACTGGCCAACCTCAACACCCCCGAACTGTTAAATTCCCACAACACTGTGTCAGACTGACACTATTCAAGGAACTCTCACGCCTTGTATACGTCTCAAGCTCAGTAACCAAAAGAATTTCCATTCGGAGACACACCATGACTCAACGGACCCTCGCCACTTTCATGCTCGCACTGGGCCTTGCCACCCTCGCCGGTTGCTCCTCGCCTACAGTGATCACCTTGAATGACGGTCGCGAAATCCAGGCCGTCGACACCCCGAAATACGATGATGATTCGGGCTTCTACGAGTTCAAACAGCTGGACGGCAAAGAAACCCGCATCAACAAGGATCAGGTTCGTACCGTTAAAGAGCTGTAAGCTCTGGTTCGACACCGGATACAGAAAGCCCGCATTGATTGCGGGCTTTTTTATGGGCGCTCGAAAAGTGAAGTCGGTATCACCACTGCAGCGTAATCCGGCTCTCGAATTCGCGTTCTTCACCGGTCACCGGGTCGATAAACCGCAAACCTTGCGCCAACAACTTCAGCGGATTGGCGTAATCGTCCTCGACGTCTTTCAACACCTGCGGATAAAACGGATCGTTGCAGATGCTCGCGCCCAGCGCAGTCATGTGGACGCGCAGTTGATGTTTCTTGCCGGTCACCGGAAACAATCCATAGCGCCACAGATCGCCATGTTTTTCCCGAACCTCCACCGCCGTTTCGGTATTGCTCGCACCTTCGCCTTCCTGCATGCGGAAAAACGGTTCGCCATCCACCAGACGGCTTTTGTGCACCAAGGGAAAACTCAGATCCGGCAGCGCTGGGGCGATGGCTTCATAGCGTTTGTCGATCTGCCGCGTAGGGAATAGCGACTGATAAGCCGAACGGGTTTGCGGATTGGCCGAGAAAATGACCAGTCCCGCCGTATGCCGGTCGATGCGGTGCAGCGGCACCAGGTGAGGATTGTCCAGACGTCGGATCAAACGCCGCAGTAACGTTTGTTCGACGTACTCACCGGCTGGTGTCACTGGCAGAAAATGTGGTTTGTCAGCCACCACCAGATGCTCGTCCGCATACAGGATCGACTCGACCACCGGGATTGGCTTCTCGTCCGGCACTTCGCGAAAATAATGAATTCGCAAGCCTTCCTTGTAAGGCAGATCCACCGGGATTGGCTGACCTTGGCCATCCAGCACCCGCCCCCGGGCGATCCGGTCCAGCCATTGCTCGCGATCAATGGCGCGGAAATGCTCGCACAGGCAATCGAGTACGGTCAGCCATTTACCGGGTGGCAGATAAAGTGTGCTCGCCTGATTCTGAGCAGCAGAGAATGTAGACATGGACATACGGAAAATCGAATCCTCAATACAGGGCGGCATTATCCAGCACTGAGGGAAGCAAACCTAGCATTGAATGCTCAGGCCGGGATCGTTTTCAGCGCCGCGGCGTCGGTGAATTCCTTGAGCCAGCGCAACACTTCGACGGCCTCCCAGCGGCCCGGGTCATACAAGGCGTAGAGCAAACCCTGATAACCGACCACATCCAGTTGCTTGTGATAACCGGCACGCTGAAACAAGGCCTCGATCTCGGCAAAACAGGTGTTGAAATGCAATTTGTTGAAGGGCGTCTTGCCTTCCGTGACCAACCCGTCCAGGCGCAATTCGAGAACCGCCTCGCGCACCACGTCAACCGACATCCGGTTCACGCTGTTCTTCAACTGTTCGACATTGACCACGGTTCATCCCTCTGACGCATTTACTGTATACACATACAGTAACCGAACAGTCCGCAAAATGCCAAGGAATGGATGGCAGCGGCGACCGGCGGGATAAACGAAAAAATGCTGATTAACGCAGAAACGCGACGATGTCATCGGAGCCGAATGGCCACCCCAATTCTGCCCCTGTGTCGACACGACGCAACACCGGAATCCGCAGGCTATAAGCTTCAAACCAGGATTCATCTTCAGCGATATCGACCAGTTCGACCAGCAAACCGCGCTCGACAAACTCCATCAGCACGGCCTCGGCGACTTCACACAAATGGCATCCAAGGGTGCCGAACAGCTGACATTCAGGAGGCATGATTGCTCAACCAGAAAATGAGTGGGCCTATTCTAGGCCGCAGCTGAAAACCCGTCGAGCCACCGCCGCCCAAAGGCTCCAGTCCCCTCGACGAAGATTCACAGGCAAAACCCTGACGCAAATCAGTCCGCAGAAAAACCATTTACGCGATCCTCCCGGTCTTTTTGCCTCTACGCTTGAAAAGCCTGAATCTGACATCGGAGTGTCCAGTGTTTGCCAATCTGTTGATCATCCTCGCCTCGTCCCTCGTGGTGATTGCCCTGTTCCGTCGCCTGCGCTTGCCGCCGGTGCTGGGCTATCTGTGCGTCGGACTGCTGGTCGGGCCGAGTGCTTTCGACTGGGTCAACGAAAGCGAACACCTGCCTGATGTCGCCGAACTGGGCGTGGTGTTTCTGTTGTTTTCACTGGGACTGGAGTTCTCCCTGTCGAAGATGATCGCCTTGCGCCAGGTGGTGTTCCGTCTCGGTAGTCAGCAGGTGCTGATCAGTACCGCGCTGCTCGGTTTGTTACTGATGCTGCTGGGCATGCCGACGACACCGGCACTGCTGCTCGGCGCCGGGCTTTCGCTGTCATCAACGGCGATTGTGACCAAAGAGCTGGGCAGCCTCGGCGAGGTGTTCAGCAGCCATGGGCAGAATGCCGTTGGCGTTCTGCTGTTTCAGGACGTGGTCGCGGTATTGCTGCTGACGTTGGTGCCAGTGTTCGCCGGCAGCAGCGAGCAAGCCTGGTATTGGGCGCTGCCACTGACGCTGGCGAAAACCGTGGTGCTGTTTGTCGGTCTGCTGCTGGCCAGCCGCTGGTTACTGCCGAGGCTGTTTCATGAAGTGGCCGCGTCACGCTCGGCAGAGTTGTTCGTACTGCTGGCGCTGGTGATTGTGCTGTTGACCGCGTGGCTGACTCACCTGCTGGGCCTGTCCCCTGCCCTCGGTGCATTTCTGGCCGGAATGCTGCTCGGTGAAAGCCACTATCGGCACCAGATCGAGGCGGACATCCGACCGTTTCGCGACATCCTGCTCGGGGTGTTTTTCGTCAGCATCGGCATGCTCATCGACCTGCAACTGTTCGTCAGTCACAGCCTGCTGATCCTCGGGCTCACCGTCGGTTTGATGGTGATCAAAGGCATCGTCGTGGCCTTGCTGGTGAAGTGGCGCGGCAGTGACAGCGAAACGGCGTGGCGCAGCGGTCTGGCGTTGGCTCAGGGTGGCGAGTTCTGCTTCGCACTGATGGCGCAGATGCAGCAAAACAGCATGATGCCCAAAGCACTGGGCGACCTGCTGCTCGCCGCAACGTTTTGCTCGATGCTGCTGACGCCGCTGTTACTGCGCGCAGCGCCACGCATCGCGGCAGTGCTGCACCGCAAACCCAATCAAGAGGCACAGATCGAAGAGATCAGCGCACTCAACGCCGACCTCAACCAGCACGTGGTGATTTGTGGTTACGGCCGCGTCGGCCAATCCATCGGGCGTTTCATGCGCAATGCCAAACAGCCTTACATCGCGCTGGACAATGACCCGGTCCGGGTCCAGGAAGCCGCCAGCGGAGAAAGCGACGTGCATTACGGCGACTCGTCGCGCGGCGAGCTGCTGACTGCGGTTGGCCTGCTACGCGCCAGATTGCTGGTGGTTGCCGTGGATCAGAGTGACATTGCCCTGCGCATCCTCAAGGAAGCGCGCCGGCTCAACGCCCACGTGCCGATTCTGGTGCGCACCCGCGACGACAGCCAATGGGCCGAATTGAAAGCCGCCGGCGCCACCGAAGTGGTGCCGGAGCTGTTGGAGTCGAGCCTGATGCTCGCCTCTCACGCGTTGATCATGCTTGGCTTGCCGGCGCACCAGGTGCAGGAAAAAGTCGATCAGGTACGCATCGACCGCTATCGCCTGCTCCACGGTTTTTATCCGGGTAGCGACGATGCCGAAACCTAGTCCTGACTCACCGCGCCGATCTTGTGCAGCGACAGATCGGCGCCGTAATACTCTTGTTCCTGACTCAGGCGCAGCCCGTGCAGCGCCTTGATCACGCCGTATACGACGAAGCCACCGATCAGCGCCACCGCGACGCCGAGCGCAGTGCCGATCAACTGACTGATCAGGCTGACGCCGCCAATTCCGCCGAGTGCGGTCTGGCCGAAAATCCCGCAGGCAATCCCGCCCCACACGCCGCACAAACCGTGCAGTGGCCATACACCCAGGACATCATCGATACGCCATTTCACCTGCGCAGCGGTAAAGCACCAGACAAACAGCGCTCCAGCGATCGCGCCGGTCACCAGCGCACCGACCGGATGCATCAGATCGGAGCCGGCACAGATCGCCACCAGTCCGGCCAACGGCCCATTGTGCAGAAAGCCCGGGTCATTGCGCCCGACAAGCAGTGCTGCCATCGTGCCGCCGACCATCGCCATCAACGAATTGACCGCCACCAGACCGCTGACCCCTTGCAGCGTTTGCGCGCTCATCACGTTGAAGCCGAACCAGCCGACAATCAGAATCCACGACCCCAGCGCCAGATAGGGAATGCTCGACGGTGCGAACGCCACCAGGCGACCGTCGCGGTAACGTCCATTGCGTGGCCCCAGCAACAGCACCGCCGCCAGCGCCAGCCAGCCGCCCATGGCGTGCACCACGACGGAACCGGCGAAATCATGAAAAGCGGCACCAAATTGCGCTGTCAGCCACGCTTGCAGACCGTAGTTGCCGTTCCAGATCATGCCTTCGAAAAACGGGTAGATGAACGCGACAATCAAGGCCGTGGCGCACAACTGCGGCACGAAACGCGCGCGCTCGGCGATGCCGCCGGAAATGATCGCCGGGATCGCAGCGGCAAACGTCAGCAGGAAGAAAAACTTCACCAGTCCATAACCGTGATCGGCACTCAGCACCGCCGCCGGTTGCATGAAGGTCACGCCATAGGAGATCCAATAGCCTATAAAGAAATAGGCCAGGGTCGAGACGGCGAAGTCACTGAGAATTTTCGACAGCGCATTGACCTGGTTTTTCTGACGGACCGTGCCGACTTCCAGAAAGGCGAAACCGGCATGCATTGCCAGCACCATCACCGCACCGATCAGAATGAACAAGGTATTGGAGCTGTGAACCAGGGTGTCCACAGCGCTTTGCAGATTTTCCATAAGCAGGCAGACCTAAAGGCGAAAAAGGCACCAAAGCGGTTCATGCGCACATTTCATGCACCAAGTTGCGACCACGCAGTCACGGATCCGCAGATGCGGCGAACTGCTTTGGCGCACGAGGTCGATGTCCTGACACGAACCGGGCTTGTTTGAGATAAGGTTTCTCGAGGCGCACGCCCGGCAACAGCGCACAACGGCCAGGCGACGCACCACGACACAGCAAAAGTTGTACCAGTCATTTGTACTGAACCTTCGCGCAAGGCTCATACTCGAACGCTTCAGACGTCACTTACGGAGATCCACCCATGGCCAGCATCAAGGCAAAGACTGCTCAAGAAATCCTCATGAACGACTTCCAGACTTTGGTCGCCGACACCGAACGCTTGCTCGAGCACACCGCCACCCTGGCCGGCGATCAGGCCGATGAGCTGCGCGAGCAGATCCACGACAGCCTGCTGCGCGCCCGCGAAACCCTGAAACTGACCGAAGAAACCCTGCGCGACCGCGGTCAGGCGGCGGTAACCGCCACCGAGGATTACGTGTCGGCCAACCCTTGGCAGTCCGTCGGCATTGCTGCCGGTGTCGGCTTCCTGATCGGCCTGCTGGCTACTCGGCGCTGATTATGTCGATCGGTGAATCCGGCCCGACTGCGGGCACCGCCTCTTCCACGCGACGCCTGGGCGCCGCCGTTCTGGGTCTGCTGCACAGCCACGTCGAATTGTTCGGCATCGAATTGCAGGAGCAGAAATCCCGTACCGTCAGCCTGTTGCTGTTCGCCGGCCTGGCCCTGGTTTTTGCTCTGTTGTTGCTGGTGGGTTTATCGACATTGGTGATGATCGTGTTCTGGGACACTTACCGCTTGGCCGCGATCATTGGCCTGTGCGTTTTCTATACCCTGGCCTCGATCTTCTGCGGGCTGCGCCTCAAGGCGGCGATCTTCGATGAGTCCTCACCTTTCCACGGCACGCTCGAAGAGCTGGCCAACGACCGGGAGCGCCTGCTGCCATGAGCCTGCCTGAACTGCCACACAACAGCTCGCGTCGGGAAATGCGCAAGGCGTTGATCCGCCTGCGCATGGAAATGCATCGCCAGGAAATCCGCCATGAAGCCGGGCAAGTGCTGCAGCCTCTGCATCGCATGCGCGGCATGTCGCAAAACCTGCAAGGTGGCTTCGGCATCAAACACGCGCCATTGTGGGGCGTGGCTGCCATTACGCTGCTGGGATTTATCACCGGCAAAGGCGCGAAAAGCGGCGGCGTTGGCGGATTGACTCGCTTGGTCCGACTCGGCACCAGTCTTGGGCCGCTGATCAAACTGGTGATGCAGAGTTCGGCAAAACGCTAAGCAGATACATCTGGCTACATTCTTGCAGTAGCGGCGGGATGAACCTCTTTATCCGGAGGTTCAATCCCGTACGCCTACCCGGCTGGCGGGGTTCAACCAAAACAAGAACCAAGGAGGCCCCGTGATCGACGGGCAACCGCTCGCCTGCTTTCAGCCTTTCATCGATACCGCCACGGGACGTATTGCCGGCGTCGAAGCCCTGGGGCGCCTGCGCCAGGCTGACGGTCAATTGAATTCGGTCGGGCCATTGTTCGCCGACCCGCGCACACCCGCCATAGCCCTGCGGCGCCTCGACCGGCAAATCCGCGATAACGCCTTGAGCCGCTTGCACGAAGCGCCGGCAGACTGGTTTCTCAGTCTGAACATGTCGCCGCGCTGGATCAGTCGCCTGCGCGCCGATCAAGCCTTGCCCAGCCTCAAGCAATTGGCACGCTACAACATCGATCCGCAACGTATTGTTTTCGAAATCACCGAACTGGGTGGCAATGGTCAACGCCTGGCAGAAGTCGTCGCGCGTTACCGCGAGGCAGGCGCAAGAATCGCCATTGACGACTTTGGCGCCGGCTACTCGCAACTGGATCGGGTGCTGGCGCTGCAACCGGACATTCTCAAACTCGATATGCGCCTGTTCCAGGCTGCGGCGCTGGGCGGGCCAAGCAGTGATGTGGTCAAGGCACTGGCGCAGATGGCCGAAAAGACCGGCTGCTGGATCATCGCCGAAGGCGTCGAGACCGAAGCGCAATTGAATTTCGCCCTGGAATGCGGTTCGCGCTACGTGCAGGGATTCCTGTTCGCGCGGGCGCAGGAGGCGTTCTTCCCCACCGATGCGTTCGTGCAGCGCTTCGCCGAGCTGCGCCAGCGCTATGTTCGGCAAAAACTCGCTGAACGCGGCCGGCTGATGCAAATGCGTCAGCAACTCGCTGAACTGATGTCGATCCTGCAAGCCTGGGCTCAGGCACATGCTCCCTTGAGCGCGTTGCCACAACTGGACGCCTTCCCTTGGCTGCTGCGCTTTTACCAATGCGATCGTCACGGCACGCAACTCACCCCCAACCTCGAATGGCGGCAGCACGGCTGGGTCGCCGACAATCGTTATCTGGGGCACAACTGGTCGTGGCGTCCGTACTTCTATCATTTGCTCGCCGAAGGTTGGGAGGAGCGGCGTTTGACGCTCTCTAATACGTACCGCGACGCCACCAGCAATCAGTACTGCCTGACGGCCGGACAGTTTTTCGACAATGGCGAGCGTTTGCTGCTGATCGACATCGACGCCGCAGGACTGTAGTTCCGCTTGCAGGGCCGGGCGTGAACCGGGAAGCTAGGGGCCAACGCCCCCAGTCACCTGACGGAGAGAATCAGCCTTGGATTGGCAAACCCTGCTCAACCGCGAACGTCTCGGCAAGCCGCTGCACAGCCCGCAAGAACTTGGCCGCAGCCCTTTCCACAAAGACCATGACCGCATCATTTTCTCCGGCGCCTTCCGCCGCCTCGGGCGCAAGACCCAGGTGCATCCGGTCACCAGCAACGACCACATTCACACGCGCCTGACCCACTCGCTGGAAGTCAGTTGCGTTGGCCGTTCGCTGGGCATGCGGGTGGGCGAAACCCTGCGCAGTGCCCTGCCCGAATGGTGCGACCCGGCCGACCTCGGCATGGTGGTGCAGTCGGCGTGTCTGGCCCACGACATTGGCAATCCGCCGTTCGGCCATTCCGGTGAAGATGCCATCCGCCACTGGTTCCAGCAGGCGGCCGGCCGTGGCTGGCTCGACGGCATGAGCGAAGCCGAGCGCGCTGACTTTCTCAATTTCGAAGGCAATGCCCAAGGCTTTCGCGTACTGACTCAGCTCGAATACCACCAGTTCGACGGCGGCACGCGGCTGACCTACGCCACCCTCGGCACCTACCTGAAGTACCCGTGGACCGCGCGCCACGCCGACTCTCTGGGCTACAAGAAACACAAATTCGGCTGCTATCAGAGCGAGCTGCCGCTGCTTGAGCAGATCGCCCACAAACTGGGCCTGCCGCAAATCGAGGATCAACGCTGGGCGCGCCAC
This sequence comes from Pseudomonas sp. P108, assembly GCF_032613195.1. Classification (NCBI taxonomy): domain Bacteria; kingdom Pseudomonadati; phylum Pseudomonadota; class Gammaproteobacteria; order Pseudomonadales; family Pseudomonadaceae; genus Pseudomonas; species Pseudomonas sp. P108. The sequence continues at coordinate 4,713,852 of NZ_CP126691.1, forward strand.
CCGCTGGTGTACCTGATGGAAGCCGCCGATGACATCTGCTACGCGCTGATCGACCTCGAAGACGGCCTCGAAATGGAGCTGCTGGACTATGCCGAAGTCGAATCGCTGCTGCTCGGGCTGGTGGGCGATGATCTGCCGGAAACCTATCGTCAGCTCGGCCCGCAGGATTCGCGTCGACGCAAACTGGCGATTCTGCGCGGCAAGGCCATCGAGCATTTGACCAACGCCGCCGCGCGAGCCTTTGTCGAGCAACAGGACGCACTCCTTGCCGGCACGCTGCACGGCGATCTGGTCGAACACATGCACGGTCCGGCCAAGCGTTGCGTGTTGAATGCCAAGGACATCGCCCGCAAGAAAATCTTTCAGGACAAACGCAAAACCCTGCATGAGATCGGCGCCTATACCACGCTGGAGATCCTGCTCAACTCGTTCTGCGGCGCGGCGCTGGAACAACACAACGGTCGCACGCCGTCGTTCAAGAGCCGGCGCATTCTCGATCTGCTGGGCAGTAACGCACCGGATCCGCAAGGTTCGTTACACACCTCGTTTCTGCGCATGATCGACTTCATTGCCGGCATGACCGACAGCTACGCCAGTGACATGGCGCTGGAAATGACCGGTCGCTCCAGTCACTGATCCATTGCACGCGGGCGGCTATTGATATTGGCCGCCCGCAGGCATCGCACTCACTGCCGCCAACCAATGATTCAGCAACTTTAAACAGCTATAAAAAACCATTTACAGCCAGCACTTGCAAATCATTCAAGTCAAACTATAAGCCTGTTCAAATCCTGCACTTCCTTACGTCAAACCTAGTTTGACCGTAGTCTGTTTCCTTATTAGTTGTAGGAATAATCCGATAACGTGGCTAGAGCCATGTCACTTCATGCGAGCGTTCATTCATCTGAGCTAAGGTGCGCGCTTTATTCGTGCTTGCATGGGATTTGATTATGAACTCCGTTTTTATTGTCGACGATCATCCGGTCATCCGTCTCGCCGTTCGAATGCTGCTGGAGCATGAAGGTTACAAGGTCGTCGGTGAAACCGATAACGGGGTCGATGCCATGCAAATGGTGCGCGAATGCATGCCCGATCTGGTCATTCTCGATGTGAGCATCCCCAAGCTGGACGGACTGGAAGTGCTGGCCCGCTTCAATGCCATGGGCTCTCCGCTGAAAATCCTGATTCTGACGGCACAATGTCCGACCCTCTTCGGTATTCGCTGCATGCAATCCGGCGCATCGGGTTATGTGTGTAAACAGGAAGACTTGAGCGAACTGGTCAGTGCGATCAAAGCGGTACTTTCCGGTTACAACTATTTCCCCAGTCAGGCATTGAATCCGGTTCGCAGTGACGACATTCGTTTTGCCGAACTGGAACTGTTCAAATCCGTCAACGACCGCGAATTGATGGTATTGCAACTGTTTGCCCAAGGTCGCACTAACAAGGAAATAGCCAAGGGCATGTTTCTGAGTAACAAGACTGTCAGCACCTACAAAAAACGCCTGATGCAAAAACTCAAAGCCAAATCCCTTGTAGAACTTATCGAGATGGCCAAACGAAACGCACTCGTGTGAGAGCCCGCATGCCCAGCCGTTTAAAGGACTATTTAATGGCGTTGAGTGCAGGTCTTTGCCTGAGCACCAACGTATTCGCCATGCCCGGCACGTCACCGGACTATGCCCTGCTGAGCCGGTCGGCGAACGAACCGGTGCAGGTCACGCTCGAACAGTCCCAACGGCAATGGCTGCTTGCACGCAGCGAACTGGTTCTGGGCACCTCCGCGCCCGACTATCCGCCTTTTGACATGACGGTCAGTGGCAAGGACTACGAAGGCCTGACGGCCGACTACGCCGGACTCCTCGGCCAGGCCACCGGTTTGCCGATCAGGGTGCAGCGCTTTCCCTCTCGGGGTGCGGCCATTCGCGCATTGGTCGACGGCCAGGTCGATTTGCTCGGTACCGCGAACGGCTTCGAAGCGAGCAACGCCAACCTTGCGTTATCGACCCCCTACGCTGTTGACCAACCTGTGCTGGTCACCCGCGAAGACGAAACCCGCTCTCTCACTGAAGGCCTGGCCGGCTTGCGGCTGAGCATGGTCTATCACTATTTGCCGCTGCCCGAAGTCAAGGCGCTGTACCCCAAAGCACTCATCACCTGCTACCCCTCCTACCAGAATGCGATCAATGCCGTAGCGTTCGATCAGGCCGATGTGTTTCTCGGCGATACGCTCTCCACGCACTACATGATCAACAAGGGCTACCTGAACAACGTGCGCATGGCCAACTTCGGCAAACAGGAGGCCCAGGGATTCAGCTTCGCCGTACGCCGCAACAACCCGCAACTGCTGGCCATCGTCGACAGCGTGCTCAAGGCCGTGCCGGCCAGTGAGCGTGACAACATCGCCAAACGCTGGAGCGCCGGCAGCGATCTGCTGCTCACCGACCAGAAACTGCAACTGACCCAGCGCGAAGAAGCGTGGCTCAAGCAGCATCCAGTTGTCAGTGTGGTGGTGAACGAAGCGTTCGCGCCCCTGACATTCTTTGACAACGACGGCAATTTTCGCGGCATCAGTGCCGACCTGCTCGAACTGGTCCGCCTGCGTACCGGCCTGCGTTTCGAGATCCGTCGCAGCCGCAACGACGCGGAAATGATCCAGCAGATAGACCGTCATCAAGCTGATCTGATCGCAGCGCTTCTGCCATCAACGGAACGCGAAAAAACCCTCAACTTCAGTCGCCCCTACCTGGAAAACTCCTACGTTCTGCTGACCCGCAAAAGCGCCGATGGCCCGACCAATCTGGGCCAGCTGAAAGGCAAACAACTGGCGATTGCCCAAGGCAATCCGATGGTCGAATACCTGCGCCGAGAGTACCCGCGCATCCAGTTGATCGAAACGGCGGATACCTTCAGTGCAGTCTCGCTGCTCGCTGAAGGCCGCGTCGAAGGCGCTGTGAACTCGCTGGTCATTGCCAACTACTTCATTTCCTCGCGGATCTTTAATCAGGCGCTGCAGATCACCACCACCATCGGCACCGGTCAGGCGGCCTTTTCACTGGCCACCGCACGGGACAATACGGAACTGACCTCGATCATCAACAAGGCGTTGTTGAGCATCGCACCCGACGAACTGGGCGTGATCAATGGCCGCTGGCGCGGTTATTCCACGGCGTCTCAAAACATCTGGCACAACTACCAGCGCCTGTTTTATCAAGTGATTTTCGGCGCCTGCCTGCTATTGCTGTTGCTCCTGGCCTGGAATGCCTACATGCGCCACCAGATCAAACAACGCCAGGCCGCCGAGCGTGCGCTGAACGACCAGTTCGAATTCATGCGTTCACTGGTCGATGGCACGCCGCACCCGATTTATGTTCGTGATCGCCAGGGGTTGCTGCAAAGTTGCAACGAAAGCTACCTCGAAGCTTTCAATGCCAGGCGTGAAGACGTCATTGGCAAAAGCGTCATCGAGGGCACCCTGAGCAACGCGTTCGAAGCCCAGGCCTTTCAGGCCGATTACCAGCGCGTCGTTGCCGAGGGCACGCCGATGGTCGTCGACCGACCTCTGCACATCGGTAACCGGCGCCTGACCATCTATCACTGGATCCTGCCGTACCGCGACTCCAGCGGCGACGTGAAAGGCATCATCGGTGGCTGGATCGACATCAGCGAACGCCGTCAGTTGTTCGAGGAACTGCGCACGGCCAAAGAACGGGCAGATGAGGCCAACCGGGCGAAAAGCACGTTTCTGGCGACCATGAGTCATGAAATCCGCACGCCGATGAATGCCGTGATCGGCATGCTCGAGCTGACGCTCAGACGCATGGATCAACAACATCCGGATCGCTCGTCAATCGACACGGCCTATCATTCGGCCAAGGATCTGCTGGGGTTGATCGGTGACATTCTCGATATCGCGCGGATCGAATCCGGACGCCTGAGTCTTTGCCCGGAACGGGTCAATCTGGTCGACACCGTGACGTCAGTGGCGAGAATCTTCGACGGTCTCGCGCGGCAGAAGAATCTTTCCCTGCAAGTCATCTTCAATCCGCCGGATCTGGCCGTCGATGTGTATCTGGACCCTCTGCGTTTCAAACAGGTGCTGTCAAATCTGGTCAGCAATGCGATCAAATTCACCGAACAAGGCCATGTGCGCATTACCCTCGATCTCATGAACACCGATGCGCCCGCCCGCGCCTTGCTGCAACTGACCGTGCAGGACAGCGGTGTCGGTATCAGTGCAGAGGATCAGCAACGCTTGTTCGAACCGTTTGCCCAGACCGAAAACAGCAGTCAACAAGGCAGAAGCGGTGCCGGCCTGGGGCTGGTGATCAGTCGCAACCTGTGCGAAATGATGGGCGGACAACTGCAATTGAGCAGTCAGCCGGGCATCGGTACCCAGGTCTGCCTCTCACTGGCCCTGGAAACACTGCCGATACAGGCGAATACGATCAAAAGTGAACCTGCGATCAAGACATCCTGCTCCCCCCTGCGTGTGCTGGTGGTGGATGACCATCCGGCCAATCGCTTGCTGATGTGTCAGCAACTGGAGTTTCTCGGCCATCACTTCAGCATTGCCGAGAATGGCTGCAGTGGCCTGGAACTGTGGACGGCTGGCCATTTCGATCTGGTGATTGTCGACTGCAACATGCCCTTGATGAATGGTTATGAACTGACTCGCGCCATTCGTCAGCATGAACTGCAGACACGCAGCCCGCCGTGCACCGTGCTGGGCTTCACGGCCAATGCGCAACCTGAGGAAATCCAGCGTTGCAAACAGGCCGGCATGGACGACTGTCTGTTCAAGCCCCTGAGCCTGAGCCTGCTCAGCCAGTGGGTCGATGGCATCACGCCGACGTCGACGGCACCGGCATTCAATCTGCAAAACATGAATATGCTCACCGGAGGTAATCCAGCGCAGGCTCGCCGGCTGTTGGCCGAATTACTTAAAAGCAGCCGCCTCGACCGCCAGGAATTGCTCGCGCTGTCGCCCGAACATGATCGCGGCGCACTGGCCGTGGTCGCGCACAAGATCAAGGGTGCCGCGCGCATTGCTCAGGCCACGCGCGTGATCGAATGTTGCGATGCCCTCGAGCAGGCCTGCGCCGAGGCACAGGCGACAACCGAGATCGCCCGCCATTGCGAAGCGAGCAACCGCGCGATGCTCGAACTGGAGCAGGCCCTTCAGCAACAACTGACGTTGTCGGATCGAGGCACAATGAGCGTGCCTTAACTATGCTTGGCGCTGAGCAGTGAGTTAACCATCATGGAGAGCCAGAAATGCCCAGCCCACTGCGCCCGGAGCAACGCCGGTTCCCGCTGCACGTGCACATCAGCGTCATGTTCACATTCCTGCTGCTGCTCACCGGGGTCGTGCTGGGATTGTTCAATTACCGCCAGACCACGCAGATCATCCTTTCAAGCAGCGAGAAGCTGTTCGAAAGGATCGAACAGGACGTGCGCCTCGACATGTCCGCCACCTATCAGCCGATCCGGCATCTGCTGAGCCTGCTGGCGGACAACCCCGCCGCTCAGGCCGAGCGCCTTGAACAACGCTTGCCTTTGCTCAGGCCGTTCAGCCAGTCGCTCACCGACAACCCGAATCTGGCCTCGCTGTATCTGGGTTATGCCAACGGCGACTTTTTCATGGTGCGCCCGCTGCGCAGCGCCGCGCTGAAAACACTGCTCAAGGCCCCTGAAGCAGCGGCATATCAGGTTTGGAGCATCGAGCATGACGCGCAGGGCGCCATGCACTCACAGTCACTGTTTTTCGATCAGGCACTGATGCCGATCAGCCGTCAGGACAATCCCGAAGACCGCTACGACCCGCGCAGCCGTGCGTGGTTCACCGATGCCCGCCAGCAAAACGAACAGATCACCACCGAACCTTACGTGTTTTTCTCCACGCACAATGTCGGCACCACGCTGGCCCGACGCAGCGGCGAGCATGCCGTGATCGGCGCTGACCTGACGCTGGTCGCATTGTCTGCCGCCCTGAGCAAACATGTCGTCACTGCGTCCACCGAAATTGCTTTGTTCGATGCTGACGGCAACGCGGTGGCCTATCCCGACAGCCAGCGGCTGATCGTCGATGGCAACACCGCACATCTGGCAAAAGCCGCAGACCTGAGTCCGAGCCTGCACGCGCTGTTGTCCGGCGCGCATTCCGGCAATCGCCTGCAGGCGGACGGCCGGCAATGGATCGTCGCGCGCAGCAGCATTCAGGAGGGAGGCCCGAAAGGTTTGCAACTGGCGCTACTGGTACCGGAAGACGAACTTTTGGTCGATGCCTACCGCTTGCGCTGGCAAGGTGCGCTGATCACCCTGGCGACCTTGCTGCTGTGCCTGCCCCTGGGCTGGGTGATTTCGCGGATTCTGGTCAAGCCGTTGCACGCGCTGGTCAAGGAAGCCGACGCCATCCGCAGTTTCGATTTCAATTTTCCGTTGGCACGTCGCTCGCCCGTGCTTGAAGTCGACCAATTGAGCGTGTCGATGGCACGGATGAAAGACACCCTGGCGAGTTTTTTCCGCATTACCGACACCCTTGGCGCCGAAACCCGCTTCGCCCCCCTGCTGCAACGGGTGCTGTTCGAAACGGTGCAGATTGCTCAGGCGCAGGCGGGGCTGATCTATCTGCGTGAAAGCGATAGCAGTCGCATGGAGCCTTACGGACTGGTCATCGACGGCACGTCCCGGACGCTGGAGGCGTTCGACATTGAGGGCCATGATCTGCAACACAACCAGGGCCCGACGTGGTTCGAGCAATTGATCAACGCCAACAATGTGGTGAGCAACTTCGGCGTCGATCAGGCCGGCGATCTGCAGAAAGTCCTGCTGGCGATGCAATCGCCACGCGTTCATCTGATCGGCCTCCGCCTGCACAATCGCCACGACGAAACCATCGGTCTGCTGATCCTGCTGGTGAACGACAGCGGCACGGCAGTCGATCTGGAAAAACTGCGCCCCGACCGCATCGCGTTCCTCCAGGCCGTGTCCGGCGCGGCGGCGGTGAGTATCGAGAGCCAGCGTCTGCAAGCCCGCCAGAAGCAGTTGCTCGACGCCTTCATTCAATTGCTCGCCGGCGCCATCGACGCGAAGAGCCCTTATACCGGCGGACATTGTCAGCGCGTGCCAGAGCTGACGCTGATGCTTGCTCAGGCAGCGGCAGCCAGTCAGGCGCCAGCCTTCAGCGCCTATCAACCCAGCGAAGACGAGTGGGAAGCCTTGCACATTGCCGCGTGGCTGCACGATTGCGGCAAGGTCACGACGCCGGAATACGTGGTCGACAAGGCGACCAAACTGGAAACCATCAACGACCGTATTCACGAGATCCGCACCCGCTTCGAAGTACTCAAGCGTGATGCCTGGATCAGCTATTGGCAGACGCGTGCCCTGGGCGGTGATGAGACAGCATTGGCCGAACAGCGCGATGCGACACTGACGGCGCTCGACGACGACTTCGCGTTTGTCGCGCGCTGCAACCTGGGCAGTGAGGCCATGGCCGAAGCGGATCTGCAACGCCTTGATGATCTGGCTCGACGCACCTGGATGCGTACCCTCGATGACCGTCTGGGTGTGTCCTGGGAAGAGAACCGGCGTCAGTCGCGCACGCCGGCGCCGAGCTTGCCGGTCAGTGAACAGCTATTGGCAGACAAACCCGAACACTTGCTCGAACGCGACCCGAACGAGTTGATTCCCGAAGACAATCCGTGGGGCTTCAAACTGGAGGTGCCGCGCTACAAATACAATCGCGGCGAGCTGTACAACCTGAGTATCAGCCGTGGCACCCTGACCCGCGAAGAGCGTTACGTGATCAATCACCACATGGTCCAGACCATCATGATGCTCAGTCACCTGCCCTTCCCCGGCCACCTCGACAGCATTGCCGAAATCGCCGGCGGTCATCATGAAAAAATGGACGGCACCGGTTATCCGAAACGCCTGAAACGCGAAGAAATGAGTCTGCCGGCACGGATGATGGCGATCGCCGATATCTTTGAAGCGCTGACAGCGGCTGACCGCCCGTACAAGAAAGCCAAAACCTTGAGTGAAGCATTGGCGATCATGGCCACCATGTGCCGTGAAGCGCACATCGATGCCCAGCTGTTTGGATTGTTCATCAGCGAAGGTGTGTACCTGCAGTACGCCGTGCGCTTTCTCGATCCAGCGCAGATCGACGCCGTGGATCCGGCCAGCCTGTTGCACAAGGCTGGCCTCAGCGCATGATCAGCAGTCGGTCAGACGCAGGAAAATCGCCGCCAGTTGTTCGATACCGGCCTGATCCTGCGCGCCGAAACGCGCCAGTTTCGGGCTGTCGAGGTCGAGTACACCGATCAGGTGTCCGTCCTTGACCAACGGCACGACCAGCTCACTGTTCGAAGCGCTGTCGCAGGCGATATGCCCGGGGAACGCATGCACGTCTTCAACGCGCTGGGTTTGCCGACTGGCTGCCGCCGCGCCACACACACCACGACCGAAGGGAATGCGCACGCAAGCGATCTGGCCCTGGAACGGGCCCAGCACCAGCTCTTCGTTGCGGTTGAGGTAAAAACCCGCCCAGTTCAAGTCATCGAGCTGGTTGTACAGGAACGCCGAAAACTGCGCGGCGTTGGCAATGAAGTCGCGCTCATCCGCCAGCAGCGATTCCAGTTGCGCGGCCAACATGCCATAGCCTTCGAGGCCCTGGCCGCTTTGTTGCAAATCAATCATGCCTTGTGCTCCAACAATTTCAGTCCCACCCAGTAACGGGCGAATTGGTACGCGCAACGTCCGTTGCGATTACCGCGGCCGGTGGCCCAACGCACGGCGAGGATGTCCAGTGCTTCATCACGCTGCCAGCTCAGGCCGGCCTTGGCGGCCAATTGGCCGATCCAGTGCTCGACGACGTTGAGGAAGTGTTCTTGGGTAAACGGGTAGAACGACAGCCACAGACCGAAACGGTCCGACAGCGCGATCTTGTCTTCCACGGCTTCGCTCGGGTGCAGTTCGCCGTCGACGCGTTTCCAGTTTTCGTTATCGCTTTCCTTCTCCGGCACCAAGTGGCGACGGTTGGAAGTGGCGTACAGCAAAACGTTGTCCGGCGCCTGTTCAAGCGAGCCGTCGAGCACGCTTTTGAGAACACGGTAATCGCCTTCACCGGATTCGAACGACAAGTCATCACAAAACAGCACGAAACGTTGTGGCAGTTTGCCGATCTGCTCGACCACCCGTGGCAGATCCGCCAGATGATCGCGCTCGATCTCGATCAGGCGCAGGCCCGCGGCGGCGTGTTCCGCCAGCAAGGCTCGCACCAGCGAAGACTTGCCGGTACCGCGCGAGCCCCAGAGCAGCGCATGGTTGGCCGGCATGCCATCGAGAAATTGCTGGGTATTGCGCCCCAGTTGCTCCAATTGACGGTCGACACCGATCAGGTCGGACAGGCGCATGTCGAGGCTGACTTCCAGTGGCAGCAGGTAGCCGCTGCGTCCGTCGCGCTGCCAGCGCGCTGCCAGACAAGTACCCCAGTCGATCACCGGCCGAGGTGCCGGCAACAACGGTTCGATCCGCGCCAGAACCGACTCGGCGCGTTCAAGAAAAGCATTCAATCGGGAATCCACGTCTTCTCCTCGGGCACGTTCACAGTGATGATGACGATCCAGCGACGACACACAGATCAGAATTCACCTACCAAGCCTTGTTACAAGGCGATTCGGGAACCTCGGTATCCATACATGATCGACTATGCTTGAGCAGCGAAGGGAAACGGAAGTGGTTCAACACCCCATGGATATCAAATTCACCCACCGGCTGTCTTACAAGCAAGCCAGGCTTACCGTGCTGGTCGGGTTCATTCTGGGCACGCTGCTCAGCCTGCTGCAAATCGGCATCGATTATGCCAGTGAAGACGCCTCTATCAACCGTGAAATCCTGTCTTTACTGGAAATCAGCCATAACCCGGCGTCACGGATCGCCTACAACATTGACGCCGAGCTGGCGCAGGAACTGACCCTGGGGCTGTTGCGCTCGCCGGCGATCATTTCTGCGCAACTGATCGACAACAACAGCACGGTGCTGGCCAGCGTAAAACGCCCGGAACTGCAAAGCGGTTATCGGGTGATCAGCGACTTCCTGTTTGGTGCCAAGCGCCAGTTCGAGGATCGTCTGTATCTGGATCATCTGCCCAATGAATCGCTGGGCGTCTTGAGCCTTGAAGTCGATACCTACGCCTTTGGCAGCCGTTTCCTGCGTCGGGCCGAGATCACCTTGCTCAATGGCTTCGCCCGCAGCCTGATTCTGACCGGCCTCCTGCTGGCGCTGTTCTACGTGATGCTGACCAAACCGCTGGTGCGGGTGATCCGCGAGCTCAGTGGACGCGACCCGCGCAGTGCCGAACCGACCACGCTGGAATGTCCGTCCGGCCATGCCAACGATGAAATCGGCGTGCTGGTCAAAGTCGCCAATCAGCAATTCGAGAACATTGCCACCGAGATCCAGCAGCGGCGCAACGCCGAAAACCGCCTGACGGACTATCTCGGACAACTGGAAAACATCGTCTCGGCGCGTACCGCCGAACTCAAGGCGATCAATACGCGGCTCAGCCAGTCCAATCAGGAACTCGAAGTCGCTCGCAGCACCGCCCTGGAAATGGCCGAGGCCCGCTCGGCCTTCCTCGCCAACATGAGCCATGAGATCCGCACGCCGCTCAACGGCCTGCTGGGGATGATCGCGCTGTCACTCGACGGCCCGCTGAATGCCGAGCAGCAGCAACAGCTGTCGATCGCCCACGATTCGGGCAAGGTGCTGGTCGAGTTGCTCAACGATATTCTCGACCTGTCGAAATTCGATGCCGGGCAACTGGAGCTCGAGCACATCCCGTTCGACCTCGGCTCATTGATCGAAGACACCGCCAATCTGCTCTCGCAGAATGCCGCGCCGAGCGTCGAGCTGACCTGCCTGATCGACCCTCACTTCCCGGCCCTGGTATTGGGCGATCCGACCCGGGTTCGGCAGATCGTCAGCAACCTGCTGTCCAACGCACTGAAATTCACCCGGTTCGGCCGGGTGGATGTGCGCTTGTCGACCTCCAGGGATGGCGTGCGCATCGAGGTCTGCGACACCGGCATCGGTATCGCCCAGGACGCGCAGCTGAAAATCTTCCAGCCGTTCACCCAGGCGGGCGCCGGGATCACCCGTCAGTATGGCGGCACAGGGCTGGGACTGGCGCTGACGTACAACCTCTGCGAGGCCATGCAGGGCCGCCTGACCATCAGCTCCGAGACCGGTTTCGGCAGTCAGTTCTGTGCCGAGTTGCCACTGCCCTGCCATACGCGCGCACTGGCACCGGCGCCGCTGCACGGCAAGATACTCGCCATCACCGCAGCGAGCAGTGGTCTGGCGGAGCTGTTGCAGAGTCTGCTGCCGGTCTGGGGACTTGCGTATGAACAGCGCACCATTGATGACTCGCTGCTGGGCCTGACCCCGGATGTGGTGATCACCGATTGCCCGGAGTGCCTGTTCGGCCTGCGCCCGACGCTCGGTGCGCCGATTTTGCTGGTGACCGCCTACGGCAGTTTCCTGCCGAGCGAAGAAGCGGCCGCGCTCGCACCGCTGCAACAACAGGCGCGACCGTTGGCGCGCAATGCGCTCTACCAGAACCTGCGGCGCACCCTGCAACCGGACGTGGTTGCAATCAACGATGCGCAGCTCGAAACCTCTCCCTCGGTGCGCCGCGGGCGGGTGTTGCTGGTGGAGGACAACCCGGTCAATCAACTGGTGGCCAAAGGCATGCTCGGCAAACTGGGCTGCGAGGTCATCGTCGCCGCCCATGGCGCCGAAGCGCTGGATCAACTGGAGTATCACGAATTCGATCTGGTGCTGATGGACTGCAACATGCCCGTGATGGATGGCTACGAAGCCAGCCGGCAGATCCGTCAGAGCGGGCGCTGGCCGCACCTGCCCATCGTCGCTCTGACCGCCAACGCGATGTCCGAAGAACGCGAACGCTGCCGCGCGGCAGGCATGAGCGACTATCTGGCCAAGCCGTTCCGCCGAGAAGAACTGGCGGCACTGCTTGATCAGTGGATCCCGACTACGACAGCGCTTTGATCTGGCCCAGCAAGTGATCGAGACCGTTGCGCAGGTCATTGAGGCGGTCCAGATCCACCCCGCTGTCGCACAGCAGTCGGGCCTTGAGCGGCCCGACCTGCTCGCGCAAGGCTTGCCCGGCGGGCGTCAGGCTCAGATGGACTTCCCGTTCGTCGCGCGTCGAACGCTGGCGCTGCACCCATTGCAACTGCTCCAGGCGCTTGAGCAACGGCGTCAGCGTGCCCGAGTCCAGCGCCAGGCGTTCGCCCAAGGCCTTGACGGTCGGTTGCTCCGGCGCGGCGTCCTGCCATTCCCACAACACCAGCATCGCCAGATATTGCGGGTAGGTCAGACCCAGCTGATCGAGCATCGGCTTGTAGGCCCGAATCACCGCCCGGGAGGCGGCGTACAACTTGAAGCACAACTGGCTGTCGAGCTTCAGCGAATCGACCGGCAGGCTGTTCATTCGAGCAGGGCTTCGATCTCGCGGCTCAGGTCCTGCGGCTTGGTCGCCGGGGCGAAGCGCTTGACCAGTTGGCCGTCCTTGCCGATGAGGAACTTGGTGAAATTCCACTTGATGCCTTGGGAACCCAGTACGCCCGGCGCACGTTTCTTCAACTGTACGAACAATGGATGAGCGCCGGCACCGTTGACTTCGATCTTCTTGAACAGCGGGAAGCTGACACCGAAGTTCAACTCGCAGAATTCGCTGATCGCCCCCTCATTGCCCGGCTCCTGCTTGCCGAACTGATTGCAGGGGAAGCCCAGGACCACCAGGCCCTGATCCTTGTAGGTCTGCCACAGTTCTTCGAGGCCTTTGTATTGCGGGGTGAAGCCGCACTTGCTCGCAGTGTTGACCACCAGAACCGCTTTGCCGGCGAAATCAGCCAGGGTCTTTTGCTCACCTTTGATCGTGGTGCAAGGAATGTTCAGCAGGTTGTCGCTCATGGCACTGGGCTCCGCAGACAGTCAGGAAAGGCCAAACATAGCGAGCAATTAAATTGTGTGCAATTTAATTATCGAATAACAAGGCGACCCGAAGGTCGCCTTCAATCGTTTAAGCGCGCGGTTCGAGGTCCAGACACACCGAGTTGATGCAATAACGCAGGCCCGTCGGCGGCGGGCCATCGGGAAACACGTGACCCAGATGCGCATCGCAGCGCGCGCACTTCACTTCCGTGCGGATCATGCCGTGCGTGGTATCACGGATTTCAGTCATCGCGCTTTCGCCGATCGGCGCGTAGAAGCTCGGCCAGCCGCAACCGGAATCGAATTTGGTCTTGGAGTCGAACAGCGCTTCGTTGCAGCAAACGCAGTGGTAGACACCGTCGGTCTTGGTGTCGTTGTATTTGCCGGAGAACGGGCGCTCGGTCGCACTGAGGCGGCAAACCTCGTACTGCTGCGGATCGAGCATGGCTTTCCATTCTTCCAGGGTTTTTTCCAACTTTTCCATCATCACACCTCAGCGGCTGAAAAAGCCCGATCTGTACCTTTTCCACGGATCGGGCGGCACGTATGATTGCGCCTCGTCACGCACCAGTCTGGCAGCCAGACCGGGCGCATTCAAACGGATTATGGGAGCCACGGCTCAAGACGTCCGCCTGTGTGAAGACGCAGGAATCCCAGCACGGTTGTCCATCCGCCGCCTGGATCGTTCATTTTCGGGATCACATCGCCATGCAGTTCAGCAAATCGAACAAGCTCGCCAACGTCTGCTACGACATTCGCGGCCCGGTGCTCAAGCACGCCAAACGACTGGAAGAGGAAGGCCAGCGCATCCTCAAGCTGAACATCGGCAACCCGGCGCCGTTTGGTTTCGAAGCCCCGGACGAAATCCTTCAGGATGTGATCCGCAACCTGCCGACCGCGCAAGGCTACAGTGACTCCAAAGGTCTGTTCAGCGCGCGTAAAGCGGTGATGCAGTACTACCAGCAGAAGAATGTCGAAGGTGTCGGCATCGAAGACATCTATCTGGGCAACGGCGTTTCCGAGCTGATCGTGATGTCGCTCCAGGCGCTGCTCAACAACGGCGACGAAGTGTTGGTGCCGGCCCCGGACTATCCGCTGTGGACTGCCGCCGTCAGCCTCGCTGGCGGTAACGCCGTGCATTACCTGTGCGACGAAGGCGCGGACTGGTTCCCGGATCTGGCCGACATCAAGGCCAAGATCACCCCGAACACCAAAGCCATGGTGATCATCAACCCGAACAACCCGACCGGCGCGGTGTATTCGAAGGAAGTGCTGCTGGGCATGCTGGAAATCGCGCGTGCGCACAACCTGGTGGTGTTCTCCGACGAGATCTACGACAAGATTCTGTATGACGATGCCGTGCACATCTGCACCGCCTCCTTGGCGCCGGACCTGCTCTGCCTGACGTTCAACGGTCTGTCGAAGTCCTACCGCGTAGCGGGTTTCCGCTCCGGCTGGATCGCCATCTCCGGGCCGAAACACAACGCGCAGAGCTACATCGAAGGCATCGACATGCTGGCCAACATGCGCCTGTGCGCCAACGTGCCGAGCCAGCATGCGATCCAGACCGCACTGGGTGGCTATCAGAGCATCAATGATCTGGTGCTGCCGCAGGGTCGCCTGCTCGAACAGCGCAACCGCACCTGGGAGCTGCTCAACGACATTCCGGGTGTGAGCTGCGTCAAGCCGATGGGTGCGCTGTATGCGTTCCCGAAGATCGACCCGAAGGTCTGCCCGATCCACAACGACGAAAAATTCGTCCTCGACCTGTTGCTGTCCGAGAAGCTGCTGGTGGTGCAGGGCACGGCGTTCAACTGGCCGTGGCCGGATCACTTCCGCGTGGTCACCCTGCCCCGCGTCGACGATCTGGAAATGGCCATCGGCCGCATCGGCAACTTCCTCAAGTCGTACCGCCAGTAACTGGCCAGCAGTGCGCAACGGCCAAACGTTGCGCACTGTCTGATTCAGCAACACTTCTGCATTCCGCGTCTGCGCACGCCTTCTACACTTGCGATTCGTATCAGTCACCTGCGCCTGAGGTAATGGCGACGGGTCGCGGCTGGCTGTCATCCCTATCGGTATCTGTCGTGGGAAATGTGCCGAGCACCGAAGAATTCGCTGTAGGACACAGTTTGAAATAGTCACTCAGTTGAATAGCCCGGTGCAGCACCTTATATACCCCGCAGTACGCTACATCTTTAGCTTGAGGAGATTTCTACAACCATGATGCGCATCCTGCTGTTTTTGGCCACTAACCTGGCGGTCGTGCTGATAGCCAGCATCACCCTGAGCCTGTTCGGCTTCAACGGGTTCATGGCGGCCAACGGGGTTGATCTCGACCTTAGTCAGCTGCTGGTTTTCTGTGCGGTCTTTGGTTTCGCCGGCTCCCTGTTCTCGCTGTTCATCTCCAAGTGGATGGCGAAGATGAGCACCGGCACCCAGATCATCAGCCAGCCACGTACCCGGCATGAGCAATGGCTGCTGCAAACCGTCGAGCAACTGTCCCGCGAAGCCGGGATCAAGATGCCCGAAGTCGGTATTTTCCCGGCCTACGAAGCAAACGCCTTCGCCACTGGCTGGAACAAGAACGACGCGCTGGTCGCGGTCAGCCAGGGCTTGCTCGAGCGTTTCTCGCCCGATGAAGTGAAAGCCGTACTGGCCCACGAAATCGGTCACGTGGCCAACGGTGACATGGTTACGCTGGCGCTGATCCAGGGCGTGGTGAACACCTTCGTGATGTTCTTTGCGCGGATCATCGGCAACTTCGTCGACAAAGTGATCTTCAAGAACGAAGAAGGCCAGGGCATCGCCTACTACGTGGCGACCATCTTCGCCGAACTGGTACTGGGCATTCTCGCCAGTGCGATCGTCATGTGGTTCTCGCGCAAGCGCGAATTCCGTGCCGACGAAGCCGGCGCACGTCTGGCGGGCACCAGCGCAATGATCGGCGCACTGCAACGCCTGCGCGCCGAACAGGGCCTGCCGGTACATATGCCGGACACCCTGAACGCCTTTGGCATCAACGGTGGCATCAAACAGGGCTTTGCCCGCATGTTCATGAGCCACCCGCCACTGGAAGAGCGTATCGACGCGCTGCGTCGTCGCGGTTGATCCGACTGGCGTAACAATGAAAAAAGGTCCGCAGTGATGCGGACCTTTTTTGTTCCTGCCAATAATGGATTGTTGCTGATCGCCTCTTCGCGAGCAGGCTCGCTCCCACACGAGCCCTGCGAACCCCCACCCAATGTGGGAGCGAGCCTGCTCGCGAAAGGGCCGGCACTGTCAGCAAAAATTTATCGGGAAGACACGCGGTACACCCGCTCCTCCAGCCGCGTCACGCCAGCCTGAAGAAACTTTCCGCTCTCACCCAGCACATCCTGCTCTTCCAGCACCTGCACCTGCCAGGCACCACTCAGCAACCGCTGCACCTCATCATCACCCACCGCAAACGGCGGCCCCGGCATCTGCGCCTGATCGTAATCCAGCGTAATCAACAGCCCTTGCACACCCAGCGGCAGGATCCGCTGAAGATGCGCCGCATAGCGCTCACGCATCGGCGCTGGCAAGGCAATCAGTGCGGCACGGTCGTATATCGCCGTGCAATCGGCCACATCACTCGCTGTCAGCGCGAAGAAGTCGCCGCACCACAGCTCGATGGCTTCACCGCGATAGACCTTGAATGCGCCCTTCTGGCTGATCTGCGGCTGTATCTGATGCTCACTGAAAAAGCCTTCAATAGCCTTCTCCGACAACTCGATACCGAGCACCTGATGACCGTGCCCTGCCAGCCACGCCAGATCCAGACTTTTCCCACACAAAGGCACGAGCACCCGCGCCGATGCCGGGGCCGCCCAGTGCCGCTGCAGATACGGGTTCACCTCGGGCAGATGAAAACCAATCTGCCCCGAAGCCCACTTCTTGTGCCAAAACTCAGGCTGCATGTATCACTCCCAATAATTCGATCAAAAAGCGTTAAAACTTATATTAGATTTAGATCAATGATCTGACTGAAGATGAGGCCATCTTAACGCTCAGGAACCCATCATGTTTCCCAGCCTGTTTATTTCCCACGGTTCGCCCATGCTGGCGCTGGAGCCCGGCGCCAGTGGCCCGGCGCTGGCGCGTCTGGCCGCCGAATTACCGAAACCCAAAGCCATCGTGATCGTCTCTGCTCATTGGGAGAGCCACGAACTGCTCGTCAGCAGCCATGCGCAACCGGAAACCTGGCACGACTTCGGGGGCTTTCCCCGCGCGCTGTTTGAAGTGCAGTACCCGGCGCCGGGCAATCCGCAGTTGGCCGCTGAGGTGGCCGATCTGTTGACTGCCAACAATCTGCCAGCGCGCCTTGATCCGCAACGTCCGTTCGATCACGGTGTCTGGGTGCCACTGTCGTTGATGTACCCGCTGGCGGATATCCCGGTGGTGCAAGTCTCGCTGCCGAGTCGCGCGGGCCCGGCGCTGCAAACCCGGGTCGGCCGAGCGCTGGCGAGCCTGCGTGATCAGGGTATTTTGCTCATTGGTTCCGGCAGCATCACCCACAACCTGCGTGAACTCGACTGGCACGCCGGCCCGGAAAGTGTCGAGCCGTGGGCGCGGGATTTTCGTGACTGGGTGATCGAGAAGTTGGCGGCCGACGATGAGGCGGCGCTGCATGATTATCGCCAGCAGGCGCCGCATGCGGTGCGCAGTCATCCGAGTGATGAGCATTTGTTGCCGCTGTATTTTGCCCGGGGCGCGGGCGGTGAGTTCAGCGTGGCGCACAAGGGCTTCACGATGGGTGCTTTAGGGATGGACATCTATCGTTTCGGTTGACGCTTTCGCGAGCAGGCTCGCTCCCACAAAGGCAAAAGGCAGGCAAAAAAAATCCCCGAACCAGTCGGGGATTTTTTATGTGCGATCAATCAGCCCAAGGGCGGATCAATCTTCGCGATAGCGACGCAGTTTCAGCTGCTTACCGGCAACGCGAGTGTCCTTCAGCTTGGTCAGGAGTTTGTCCAGACCATCTTCCGGCAGCTCGACGAGGCTGAAGCTGTCACGCACCTGGATGCGACCGATCGCTTCACGGGCCAGACCGCCTTCGTTGAGGATGGCGCCCAGCAGGTTCTTCGCAGCGATACCGTCACGCGCACCCAGCGCGGTACGGCAACGAGCACGGCCTTCGCCCAGAGGCATTGGCGCGCGACGCTCGCGGTCACCACGATCAGGACGATCACCGGTGCGCTCAGGACGGTCGCCACGCGGTGCGTTGTTCGGCACCAGTGGACGTTCCTTCTCGATCGCGGCCAGGTTCAGCGCTTGACCGTTGGTGGCTTTGCGCAGCAGCGCAGCAGCCAGAGCACGCGGAGTGCAGCCGATGTCTGCAGTCAGACGATCGAGCAGCTCACCGTGAGTCGATTCGGCATCAGCGACCAGCGGCGACAGGCTGTTGGTCAGTTTCTTGATGCGCGCATCGAGAACGGCTTGAGCGTCCGGCAGGCGTACTTCGGCAACTTTCTGACCGGTTACACGCTCGATCACTTGCAGCATGCGGCGCTCACGTGGAGTCACCAGCAGCAGTGCACGACCTTCACGACCGGCACGGCCAGTACGGCCGATACGGTGAACGTAGGACTCCGGGTCGTACGGCATGTCAACGTTGAACACGTGAGTGATGCGCGGAACGTCCAGACCACGAGCAGCAACGTCGGTCGCAACAACGATGTCCAGACGGCCATCTTTCAGCGAGTCAATAACGCGCTCACGCTGGTTCTGGGCGATGTCACCGTTCAGCGCCGCGGCTTTGTAGCCTTTGGCGTCGAGGGCGCTGGCCAGATCCAGGGTCGCTTGCTTGGTGCGCACGAACATGATCAGAGCGTCGAAATCTTCCACTTCCAGCAAGCTGAGAACGGCCGAAGTCTTCTGGTCAGCGTGAACCAACAGGTGAGCCTGTTCGATCGCGGTAACGGTCTGGGTCTTGGTCTGGATCTTCACGTGTTGCGGATCGCGCAGGTGGCGTTCGGCAATGGCGCGGATCGACTGCGGCAGGGTAGCCGAGAACAAAACAGTCTGACGGGTCGCTGGCAGAGCCTTGAAGATGACTTCCAGGTCATCCATGAAGCCCAGTTTCAACATTTCGTCAGCTTCGTCGAGAACCAGGTGGTTCACGGTCGACAGAACTTTTTCATCACGACGCAGGTGGTCGCACAGACGGCCCGGAGTGGCGACAACGATCTGTGCACCATTACGGATTGCTTTCAGTTGTGGGCCCATCGGCGCGCCGCCGTAAACGGCCACAACAGTAACGCCCGGCATTTGCTTGGCGTAGGTTTCGAAAGCGGTTGCTACTTGCAGCGCCAACTCACGAGTTGGCGCCAGGATCAGGGCTTGCGGTTCGCGCTTGGCAGGATCGATGCGGTGCAGGATAGGCAGTGCGAACGCGGCGGTTTTACCGGTACCGGTTTGCGCCTGGCCAATCATGTCCTGGCCGGCCATGATGATCGGGATCGATTGCTGCTGAATCGCCGAAGGCTCTTCGTAGCCGGTCGCTGCGACGGCTGCAAGAATATTCGGGTTAAGATTAAAAGCGGCGAATCCGCCGGTTTCCTGGGTCATGGGTCTGCCTCTAAGTGCATCCGCAAAGACCCATGCTCCAAAGCTGCGCATGCCGTGTTGAGACTCAAGAGTCGCCCTGGCAGCTTTGTCGGCGGGGATTTGCGAAAACGAATGAATGAAAAAAAGAATCGTCCGGGAAGAGCCCGCAATGCGGACGTGCAGCCGAAGCTGACTTCGGGAAATTGCGCTACCTAAACGCGGCCCGGTTAAAGGCCGGCGCGCACTATACCGGATTTTGCCCAAAAAGGGAGCTTTTTTTATCGTCTGAATGCGTGTGTCACCGCTGTGTAACGGGGTTTTGCGGATAATCGCGCCAAGGTCTATTTTTCATAGGCCCGGCCCTACGGGCGATGAAGCTTAAACGATTCATCGATGTGCGGCATACCGTCGCTGCACCCGCCCTCCCCGCTCAAGGATTTCGCCATGAATCAGCCATGTGCCGGCCGCGTCAGCCGTGAACGCCGTGGTCACGTCCACCTGATTGGCCTCGATCGAGCGGCCAAACGCAACGCCTTCGACCTCGACCTGCTCAACGAGCTGAGCCTGGCCTACGGCGAGTTCGAAGCCGACAGCGAAGCGCGGGTGGCGGTGGTGTTTGGCCATGGCGAGCACTTTACCGCCGGTCTGGATCTGATCAATGCCAGCTCCGCTCTCGCCCAAGGCTGGCAGGTTCCGACCGGCGGTTGCGACCCATGGGGTGTTTTCGTCGGACCACGGGTGAGCAAACCGGTGATCGTCGCCGCGCAAGGTTACTGCCTGACCATCGGTATCGAGTTGATGCTGGCGGCAGATATCAATCTCTGTGCGAGCAATACCCGCTTCGCGCAGATGGAAGTACAGCGTGGGATCTTTCCTTTTGGTGGCGCGACTTTACGTTTTCAGCAGATCGCCGGATGGGGCAATGCGATGCGCTGGTTGCTTACCGGCGATGAGTTCGATGCTCACGATGCGTTGCGCCTGGGGTTGGTGCAGGAAGTGATGGCCAGTGAGGATTTGCTGCCACGGGCGATTGAGTTGGCCGAGCGGATTGCCCGGCAGGCGCCGTTGGGGGTGCAGGCGACGTTGATGTCGGCGCGGCAGGCTCGGTATGAAGGTGAGACAGCGGCGGCGCAGGGTTTGCCGGCGCTGGTGAAGAAGTTGCTGGCCAGTGAAGATGCCAAGGAAGGAGTGCGCTCGTTGGTGGAGCGGCGACCTGGAGTCTTCAAGGGGATCTGAAAAATTTGGCGCCTGCCATGACGCCATCGCGAGCAGGCTCACTCCTACAAGGGAACGCATTTCAATGTAGGAGTGAGCCTGCTCGCGATAGGGCCAGCAAGGCCAGATGCCTCAGGTGGCCGGGCGAATACTGTTGATCAACGACTGCAACGAATACCCCAACTTCGGCGCCAACGATTCGGCCCGGGCGGTCAGTGCCTGCATGTCCAGCGCCTGATCGAGATCCGCCGGCACAATCAGAATGACATTGCCCTCCTTCACCGGCAGCTCCCAGTAGTGCCGGTGATAGAGCCCGCGCAACAACGCCGCGCCCAACGGCTTGCCATCATCGGTGGCCCACTGGTTGATCACCAGCCAGCCGCCCGGATTCAGCCGTTTCTGGCAGTCACCGAGAAAACTCCAGGCCAGATGGCCGACACCCGGCCCGACATCGGTGTACAAGTCGACAAAAATCAGGTCCGCCGGCTCGGCAGTCGGCAGCAGTTCGAGGGCGTCGCCGACGCGAATGTACAGGCGTGGATCATCATCCAGCCCAAGGTATTCGATGGCCAGACGCGGCACATCCGGGCGCAATTCAATCGCTTCGACATCTTCCAGCGGCAGAAACTTGAGGCAGGCCTGCGTCAGCGTACCGGCACCGAGCCCCAGAAACAGCGCGCTCTCCGGCTGCTCATGGCACAACGCGCCGATCAGCATCGCGCGGGTGTAGTCGTACTCCAGCCAGCTCGGATCAGCGGTGAACACGCAGCTCTGCTCGATCGCATCGCCGAACTCGAGAAAGCGGTAATCGGCCACTTCCAGCACGCGTATCACGCCGAACTCATCCTGTACTTCGGCGAGCAGATGCTCGACGCGCTCCTCAGTCATTTCGTCTCCTGATGGTCACCGGGCGCGGTGACGCGATGGCACCGCTGTGGCGCCGTGGCAAAGCGGCGATTGTCGGTGATGGGGCGGGAGCAGGTCACGCACTAATTGCTGCTAACATGGCCTTCCGTGCGTAGAACCAATTAGAGACCGTGATGAGCCAACCGTGGAGCCCTGACAGCTGGCGCGCCCTGCCGATCCAGCAACAACCCCAATATCCTGACGCTGCGCATCTGCGCCAGGTCGAGCAGACGCTGGCCAGCTATCCGCCGCTGGTGTTTGCCGGCGAAGCGCGCGAGCTGCGTCGTCAGTTTGCCGAAGTCACTCAGGGCCGGGCCTTTCTGTTGCAGGGCGGCGATTGCGCCGAAAGCTTTGCCGAGTTCTCCGCGGCGAAGATTCGCGACACCTTTAAAGTATTGCTGCAGATGGCGATCGTCATGACCTTTGCCGCCGGTTGCCCGGTGGTCAAGGTCGGGCGCATGGCCGGCCAGTTCGCCAAGCCACGCTCGGCCAACGACGAGACCATCAACGGCGTGACCCTGCCGGCTTATCGCGGCGACATCGTCAACGGCATCGGTTTCGACGAGAAAAGCCGCGTACCGGATCCGGAGCGTCTGCTGCAGTCCTACCACCAGTCCACCGCCACGCTGAATCTGCTGCGCGCGTTTGCCCAAGGCGGTTTTGCCGACCTGCATCAGGTGCACAAGTGGAACCTCGATTTCATCGCCAACTCCGCGCTGGCCGAGAAGTACAGCCACCTCGCCGACCGCATTGATGAAACCCTGGCGTTCATGCGCGCCTGCGGCATGGACAGCTCGCCACAACTGCGCGAAACCAGCTTCTTCACCGCCCACGAAGCGTTGCTGCTGAATTACGAAGAAGCCTTCGTGCGCCGCGACAGCCTGACCAACGATTACTACGATTGCTCGGCGCACATGCTGTGGATCGGCGACCGTACCCGTCAGCTCGACGGCGCGCATGTTGAGTTCCTGCGTGGGGTGAACAACCCGATCGGCGTGAAAGTCGGCCCGAGCATGAACCCGGAGGATCTGATCCGTTTGATCGACGTGCTCAACCCGGACAACGATCCGGGGCGCCTCAATCTGATCGCGCGGATGGGTGCGAACAAGGTCGGCGATCACCTGCCGGCGCTGATCCGCGCGGTGCAGCGTGAAGGCAAGCAAGTGCTGTGGAGCTCAGACCCGATGCACGGCAACACCATCAAGGCCAGCAGCGGCTACAAGACCCGCGACTTCGCGCAGATCCTCGGTGAGGTTAAACAGTTCTTCCAGGTGCACGAAGCCGAAGGCAGTTATGCCGGCGGGATTCACATCGAGATGACCGGGCAGAATGTCACCGAGTGCATTGGTGGCGCGCGGCCGATTACTGAAGATGGCTTGTCGGATCGCTATCACACCCATTGTGATCCACGGATGAATGCCGATCAGTCGCTGGAATTGGCGTTCCTCATCGCTGAAACCCTCAAACAAGTTCGCCGTTAGACCGCGTCGCCTCTTTCGCGAGCAGGCTCGCTCCCACACTGGATTGGTGTCGTACACACAACCCATGTGGGAGCGAGCCTGCTCGCGAAGAGGCCGGCTCAGACACCACCAAGCTCCGCCAATGCCACCCGCAACCGCGCCGCACTCTCGCGCTGACAATTCAATTGCACCCGCGCAAGCCCCAGCCAATCCGCCATCTGCCGCAAGTTCAGCGCCAGCGCCAACATCCCTTCCTCATCCAGTCCCTTTTCCTCTTCGTGCACCGCATGCACCGCCAACTGCCCCGCCGCCCGTTCGGCACGCAGATCAACCCGCGCTGCAATCCGCTCGTTGTGCAAGAACGGCAGCACGTAATAGCCGAAAACCCGCTTGTTCTGCGGCGTATAAATTTCCAGCCGATAGCGAAAATCGAACAAACGCTCAGTGCGGCTGCGTTCCCAGATCAACGAATCAAACGGCGACAACAACGCACTGGCCACGACCTTGCGCGGGACTTTCGGCTCCGGCAGGCAATAAGCGATCTGTCGCCAACCAGCGACTTCGCACATCTGCAATTGCCCCGCCTCGACCAGCTCAGCCAGTCGCGGCCGTGCATCCGCCGGATTCAGACGGAAGTAATCTCGCAGGTCTTTTTCTGTACCGACGCCCAACGCCTGTAACGCATGCAGCAACAGCCCGCGCTGCGCTTCGGCTTCATCAGGCAACGCTTGTTGCAGAATCGATGAAGGAATTACCCGCTCCGGCAAATCATACAAGCGCTCAAATCCACGCCGCCCCGCTACCGTCACTTCGCCCGCCGCAAACAACCATTCCAGCGCATGCTTTTCCGCGCTCCAGTCCCACCATGGCCCGGCCTTGTCTTCGCGAGTCGACAAGCTGCCGGCGCCCAACGCGCCCTGCTCTTCGACCGAGTTCAACACCCGGCGAACAACGTCCTGCTGCTCACGACCGAATTTCGCCAGTTGCTGATAGATATCCTCGCCGCGCCTGGCTCGCTGCATCCGCCACGCCATCAGCGGATACATCGACAGCGGCAGCAACGACGCTTCATGGCCCCAATATTCGAACAATGTGCGCCGACGCCCCGAACTCCAGGCAGCCTGGTCGAGCAAATCAGAAGAATAGGAACCCAGACGGGAAAACAGCGGCAGGTAGTGCGAGCGCACCACGGCGTTGACGGAATCGATTTGCAGCAATCCCAGTCGTTCGATCAGCCGGTTGAGGTGTGGCGCCTTGACAGTCGGCGGCTGGCGCCCGTTGAAGCCTTGGGCTGCCAGCGCCAGTCGTCGCGCCTGTTTGAGGGAAAAGGATACTGTTGCGGGCATGAGCATCTCCTTGTCTGCTCGCAACCTACCTCACTGGAAGTTGGTTTGTGTAGCGCTCTGCTCATCATTTATGCAGGGGGTCATTTATGCATCGGGTCATCCCAGAACGGCCGCACGGCTTCGTGTTCAACGTCGGCACGACTGACGCCGATGTCCTTCAACGCTTCGTCGCTCAGACTGGCGAGCAATTCGCGTTCACGGTGCAGTTCGTACCAGCGGCTAAACTTGTGCAGCAGGTCGGAAACGATATGGCCGTGGCCGGAAAATTTTGCTTCGTCTACATACTCTCTTTGACCTTTCATCGTGTTGCCTCCTTTGTGGATGGCTCAAGTCTCGCGCCGGCGCTAAGATCAATCCAACGAATGTTTCTGATGGCATGCATCACGGAGATTCATCAATTGTCGGCCTACCCCAGTATCGATACCGATGTACTGCGCACCTTTGTCGCCATCGCTGATCAGGGCGGTTTTACCCGTGCCGGCGAAATGGTCAACCGCACGCAATCGGCGGTGAGCATGCAGATGAAGCGTCTGGAAGAAGACGTATTGCAGCGGCAGTTGTTCGAGCGCGACGGACGCCAGGTGCGCCTGACCGCAGAGGGCCAGGTGCTGCTCGGTTACGCGCGGCGCATCCTCAAGTTGCACAGCGAAGTGTTCAACACCTTGCGCGAGCCGCACATGGTCGGCACGGTGCGCATCGGTACGCCGGACGATTATGTGATGCGGTTCCTGCCGGGGATTCTCTCGCGGTTCGCGCAGTTCTATCCGCTGATCCAGATCGAAGTGCATTGCGAGTCGACCAAACAACTGCTGCAGCGTACCGATCTGGATCTGTCGATCGTCACCCGCGAGCCGGGCAACGAGATCGGCCAACTGCTGCGCAAGGAGCGTTTTGTCTGGGCCGAGGCGCAGAATTTCAGTGCCCACGAACAAACCCCGCTGCCGCTGGCGATGTTCAACAGTGATTGTTTCTGCCGCTTGTGGGCGTGCAATGCGCTGGATGCGATGGGCCGCGAATACCGCATCGCCTACAACAGCACCAGCCTCTCGGCGTTGATGGCCGTGGTCAGCGCGGGTCTGGCGATCACCGCGCAACTGGAAAGCCTGATCACCCCGGACATGCGCATTCTCGGTGCCGCCGAAGATCTGCCATTGCTGCCCGAAGCCAGCATCATGCTGATCCGCAACCTGAACAATCCGTCACCGATCACCGAGTGCCTGGCCGAGCACATCGTCGAAGGCTTCAAACTTTAAACGCGAGCATCACCGCACACAGCACCAGGAAAGCGCAGAACAGCCCGCGCAGGAGTTTTTCCGGCATGGCGTGGGCGACTTTCACTCCCCAACTGATGCTGGCCAGACCACCGATGGCCAGCGGCAGGCCGATCATCCAGTCCACTTCGTGGTGTACCGCGTAGGTGACCAGAGTCACTCCGGTGCTTGGCAAGGCCAGCGCCAGCGACAAGCCTTGAGCAACCACTTGCGTGGTGCCGAACAGGCTGGTCAGCACCGGCGTTGCCACCACCGCTCCGCCCACTCCGAACAATCCGCCCATGGTCCCGGACGCCGCGCCAAGCACGCCAAGCCACGGCCAGGAATAGCGCATTTCGGATGTCACAGCGGGTTGCTTGCCGAACATCTTCAACAGGTTGTAGATCGAGAGCACCACCAGGAACGCGACAAAGCCGATGCGCATGGTTTGCGCATCAATGCCCACCGCCCAGATCGAACCGATCCAGGCAAAGCAGAAACCCATCACCGCCAAGGGCAGCGCATGCCGCAGTTCGATGCGATTGCGCTGGTGATAACGCCACAGCGCCAGCATCACGTTCGGCACCACCATGACCAGCGCCGTGCCTTGGGCGATCTGTTGATCAAGGCCAAACCACACGCCGAGCAACGGAATGGCAATCAAACCGCCGCCGATGCCGAAGATACCGCCAAGTGTGCCAAGCGCGGCGCCGAACAACAGGTACAACAAAAACTCCATCACAGCCGAATTCCTCTCACGTCAGGCGATTCATCCTACGCAGTCGCGGCTGGCGGGGAAACGCACAGCAACGCACAATGGCTATGCTGATTTCGCACAGGCGTTGCCAACCATGAACCCCAATCAATTGACCGATCAACTCGGGCTGTTTCTCGATGTACTGGAGAGCGGCAGTTTTTCTGCCGCTTCGCGCCGTCATCCGCTGACACCCTCGGCCGTCGCCCGACGAATCGACAGCCTGGAAAGCGCGGTCGGCAGCCAGCTGTTTGTCCGCAGCACTCACGCAGTGCGCGCAACGCCGGCAGGTCTGGCGTTTGCCGAACGCGCGCGACGGATTGTTGCCGAGTTGCAACTGGCCCGCGCAGAAGCGGTGTCCTTGAGCAGTGCGCCCGAGGGCTTGATCCGCATCGATGCCCCCGCCGCTTTCGGGCGACGGCACCTGGCACCGGTGATCGCTGACTTTCTCGTTCTGTATCCGGGGCTGGATGTGCAGTTGCATCTGATCGACAGTTTCGTCGACATGGGCGGCTCGAACCTGGGCAAAGTCGATCTGGTGCTGCGCGCTGGACAAATGGCTGATACCCGATTGGTGGCCACACCCTTGGCGAGCATGGTGCGTATTGCCTGCGCCAGTCCTGATTACCTCAAACGCCGTGGTGTGCCCGGCAGTCCGGCGCAACTGAGCGAGCATGACGGCCTCGACTGGGACGGCCTCGCTCCGCCCTTCGCCTGGCGCTTCGAGCAGGACGGCCAGATGCAATTGCACCGCCCGGCGCGCATCCGCATGAGCGCCAACAATGCTGAAGCCTTGGTCTGCGGCGCCTTGGCTGGCTTGGGCATCGCGCATCTGCCGACATGGCTGGCCAGCGAATACCTGTTGCGCGGCGAATTGCTGCCGTTGTTCTGCGAAAACCGCCTGCCAAGCCCGGAATCCACCGGTATTTACGCGCTGCGTATGGAGCAACAAACCAACTCGCGCAGCCGCTTGTTGCTCGAATATCTCAAAACCCGCTTCAGTCCGGTGCCGCCATGGGATCTGGCGTTACAGCGAGATCTGGGACGGCACTAGCGCCGGAAAATTATCTGGCGCATTAAAGATTCGAGCGCTAGATTCATGACCATTACCGAACAAGGCTTTTGAAATGACTTCCGAACGCGACACCTGCGACGACCTGCTGCTGGACAACCAGGCCTGCTTCGCTCTGCATTCCACTTCGCTGATGATGACCAAGGTCTACAAGCCGCTGCTGCAAGCCTTGAACCTGACCTATCCGCAGTACCTGGCGATGATGGTGTTGTGGGAGAAGGATGGTTTGACCGTCGGAGAAATCAGCTCGCGGTTGCTGACCGATCCCGGATCGCTGACTCCGCTGCTCAAACGCCTGGAAGGCGAAGGCTTGCTCAGCCGTACGCGCAGTCGTGAGGATGAGCGGGTGGTGATGGTTGAACTGACCGAACAAGGCCGTGCGCTGCGCGACAAGGCACAGACCATTCCGCAATGCATTCTCGGCGCCAGCGGCTTCTCTCTGGAACGCCTGCAGAAGCTGCAATCAGAGTTGCAGGCGCTACGCGGTCACTTGCAGGAAAGCCTGATCTGACCTCCACACAGTCCCTATGGGAGCGAGCCTGCTCGCGAATGCGTAGTGTCAGTCGATATGAATGGTGACTGATACACCGCATTCGCGAGCAGGCTCGCTCCCACATTGATTTCATCGACAGCAAAATATTTTCACCACCTGATCTACCGCGCAATCCGCTCTAACTCAAGCCTTACAGCCACCCTCTCATACCCGCCCCTTCGTGGAAGTGCAGTTTTTTAAAAAATTTATCTTGCGCACTAAATATTCGCGCGATACATTCATCTCGCACTTACTTAGCGCGCAAATAATTAGCGCGCACAACCACACCCAATGAGGCTCACACCATGCAAACTCTCTACACCGCAATCGCAACCTCCACTGGCGGCCGTGATGGTCGTGCGATCTCCAGCGACAACATCCTCGACGTCAAACTCGCCACCCCGAAAGAACTCGGCGGTGCCGGCGGCGCGGCGACCAACCCTGAGCAACTGTTCGCGGCCGGCTACTCGGCCTGCTTCATCGGCGCACTGAAATTCGTCGCCAGCCAGACCAAACGCAAAATCCCCGACGATGCCTCGATCACCGCCCACGTCGGTATCGGCCAGATCCCCGGTGGCTTCGGTCTGGACATCGACCTGCACATCAGCCTGCCTGGCCTGGAACAAGCCGACGCACAAGCGCTGGTCGACGCTGCTCACCAAGTCTGCCCGTACTCCAACGCCACCCGCGGCAACGTCGATGTGCGTCTGCACGTCACCGTTTAACTGCTGATACCTCAGGCCCGAACAGGAAATGAACATGCACACTTTCAGCAAAGTCTTGACCGGTACCCTTCTCGCCCTGTCCATCCACAGTGCATTTGCCGGTGATGTCGAACACAACACTCAGGCATTTCTCGATGTGCTGAATGCCGGTACCGGCAAACCGATGGAACAGCTGACACCCAAAGATGCCCGCGCCGTGCTGGTCGGCGCGCAGTCCGGAGTCAAGCTGACGCTGCCCAAAGCGGACGTCAGCGAGAAAACCATCCAGGTCGATGGCCAACCGTTGAGCCTGACCATCGTCCGGCCTGCCGGGGTCAAGGGCGAGCTGCCAGTGTTCATGTTCTTCCACGGTGGTGGCTGGGTGCTGGGCGATTTCCCGACGCACGAGCGGCTGGTGCGGGATCTGGTGGTCGGTTCGGGAGCGGCGGCGGTGTTCGTCAATTACACGCCTTCACCGGAAGCGCATTACCCGGTGGCGATCAACCAGGCCTACGCGGCAACGAAGTGGGTTGCCGAGCACGGTAAAGAGATCAATGTCGATGGCAAGCGTCTGGCCGTCGCTGGCAATAGTGTCGGCGGCAACATGGCGGCTGTGGTTGCACTGATGGCCAAAGACAAAGGCACGCCGGCGATCAAATTCCAGGTGCTGCTGTGGCCAGTGACGGACGCCAATTTCGATACCGGCTCCTACAATCAGTACGCCGAAGGGCACTTCCTCACGCGCAACATGATGAAGTGGTTCTGGGACAACTACACCACCGACGCCAAGCAGCGAAACGAGATTTACGCGTCGCCGCTGCGGGCCACCACTGCACAACTGAAGGGCCTGCCGCCAGCACTGGTGCAGACCGCCGGCGCCGATGTGTTGCGTGATGAAGGTGAAGCGTATGCGCGCAAACTCGATGAGGCCGGTGTGGCGGTGACGTCGGTGCGTTACAACGGCATGATCCACGATTACGGTTTGCTTAACGTGGTCAGTCAGGTGCCGGCAGTGCGTTCGGCGATGTTGCAGGCATCTGAAGAACTCAAGCAACACTTGAAGTAATCACAATCCCATTGTGGGAGTAAGCCTGCTCGCGAAAGCGGTGTGTCATCCGGTGATGTGCTGGCTGACAGAATGCTTTCGCGAGCAGGCTCGCTCCCACAGGGGATTGTGTGAAGCTCAAATCGCAGGCACAAAAAAGCCCGACTCAATGGTCGGGCTTTTTCTTTCCGCAAAAACCGATGCTTATTTAGCACGGCCTTTGTAGGAACCGCCTTCGCGGGTGTCGATTTCGATCTTGTCACCGATTTCGATGAAGTCGGCAACCTGCAGCTCGGTACCGTTAGCCAGTTTGGCTGGCTTCATGACTTTGCCGGAAGTGTCGCCGCGAGCCGAACCTTCGGTGTAGTCAACTACGCGCACGATGGTGGTCGGCAGCTCTACGGAAACCAGACGCTCTTCGAAGAAGATCGCTTCGCAAACATCGGTCATGCCTTCTTCAACGAAAGGCAGAACAGCTTCGATGTCTTCAGCGTTCAGCTCGTACATGGTGTAGTCAGTGGTGTCCATGAACGTGTAGGTGTCGCCGCTGATGAAGGACAGGGTCGCTTCTTTGCGGTCGAGGATTACGTCGTCCAGTTTGTCGTCAGCGCTGTAAACGATCTCGGTCTTGTAACCGGTCAGCAGGTTTTTCAGCTTGGTCTTCATGATCGCGCTGTTACGGCCCGACTTGGTGAATTCAGCTTTCTGAACCAGCCAAGGATCGTTCTCGAGACGGATCACGGTACCGGGTTTCAGTTCTTTACCAGTTTTCATTGCGAATATCCGAATTTGGATGGGATTTACAAAAATCTAGGCCGCGTATCATATCCAATTTAGGTAAAACTGTACCAGCGCTGCGGCAAGATCGGCCTGCAAGCCTTGTTCCAGACACCACGCTTCGGCATTTTCCTGCAGTTCTGGCCAATGATTACGGACTGCGAGCCAGTGTTCGCCGATGGGCTGACCGGCACTCCAGGCTCGCCACAGACCGTTCATCGCCTCGGCAGCGGCCGGTGACAGGCCTTTAGTGTAGAGCGCAAGGAAGGCGTCGAGCTTGTCCAGATGGATGTCTTCGTCCTGCTGATAGATGTGCCACAGCATCGGCCGCGCCGCCCACTGCGCGCGGACGAACGAGTCTTCACCGCGCACGGCATTGAAATCGCAGCACCAGAGCAAATGGTCATACTGATCCTGACGGACGAACGGCAATACCTGCACGGTCAGCGACTGACGCACATTAATCTCGCCCACCGTCAGGGTTTCCACTCCAAGCCAACGCGCTACGTCGCCAAGAATCCGCCCTTCCGGCACCAGAAGATGGGTCGGTGCAGCATCGGCCGCCAGCACATCAAGCCAACTCGCCAGCCCGGCATTCTCATAGGCAAACAGCGAAATCAGCTGCGCATCCGGTGCGCGATCGACCCCCAGACCTTGCAGAAACTGGCGCTGAGCCTCGGTATCCTGCTGAAACAGTCGACGCTGCTCAAGCAATCCTCGTTCACGAAGCAGCCCGCCAGTGCCCGCCTGAAAGCCCGGAAAAAAGAAGAACTTCTGCACGGTTTTGTATTTGACCGACGGCAACCCGTGGCAACCGATCACCCAGTCTTCGGCGCTGAGATAGTCGAGGTTCATCCACAGCGGCGGCTGTTCGCGCACGGCCATCGCCTCCATATAGTCAGTAGGCAACTGACAGGCAAACGCGGCAATCACCACATCGGCGGCGTCGGTGTGCGACCACTCGGCCGGCCAGTGGCGCACTTCGACACCCTGCCGGGATTGCTGTGCCGCGTTGATATCGATCTCGGGGCAAATGCGCTCGAAGGCGCGCAGATCATCGACCCACAGGCGCACCGCCAGACCGTGCTCGGCCGCCAGTTGCCGGGCCAGACGCCAGGTCACACCGATATCACCAAAGTTGTCGACGACGGTGCAGAAAATATCCCAGCGGGTTTTCAATTGCGGCATTCAAGACTCCCGTTGGCAAAAGCGCCGATTGTCCGCATAAATGACCTCGCGCAGAAGAGCCGACGGCGATTAATCTTCGTGCGACAATCGCCACTTGCCCGCAATCATCCGCCAGGAGGCAGCCATGCCCTATCGCCCCAACCCACGCCGGCCCTTGCCTGTACAGCTTAGCGCGCTGCATCTGACCGGCAGCATTGCCCTGGGCATGTGGCTGGGTTTTCTCGCTATTGCGCTGACGTGCTGGCTGCTTTCGCATTTTCTGTTCAAGGAACAGTTGGCACCGGTTGCCCAGGCGGTGCAACAACTGGCCAATCCGCCGGCGGCTGTTCAGGTCCAGCCGGATATTCCGCCGCAAAGCCCATTGTTCCAGCAGTACGAAGAAAACCTGCGCAAGAACGAGCAGCAGGCACGGCTGGATCAGGCGCGCGGCAGCACGCGTAATCTGTCGAATCCAAAATGCCAGTTCTGGCTGCAGCAGGATCAAACCGCTCCGAGCGAAAAGAGCCGCGCCAACGTTTTGCAATTCTGCGATTGATCATGAACAAGCACATCGTCCACCAATTGATTCTCGACAAACTGCGCATCGATCTCGACATCGCCGAACGCGCCGCGCAAACCGCTTACGAAACGGCGACCCACGAAGAAAACATCGCCGAAAACAAATACGACACGCTGGGACTTGAGGCGTCGTATCTGGCGGCGGGTCAGGCGAAAAGGGTCGAAGAAATCCGTCAGTCACTGGCGCTGTGCCAGAACCTGACCTTGCGGGCCTATGACGAAAATCGTGGTATCGAAGTCGGCGCCCTGCTCGGCCTGGAGGACGAAAAGGGTCGCGAGCAATGGCTGTTTCTGGCGCCGGATGCGGCAGGCCTGAAAGTCGATGTGGTCGGTCAGCCGATTACCGTCATCACACCGCGCTCGCCGCTGGGCAAAAGTCTGCTGGGCAAGCTCGAAGGTGATGAGGTGGAGATCCTGGTCGCAGGCACCCGGCAACAGTTCGCTGTCACCGAGGTGCTCTGAAACAACTGATCAGTGAACCGGCAGTTCGACGCCGTCGAACAGTTCTTCCAGTTCCTGCTTGTTATGGCATTGAATGGCTTTGGCCATCACTTCGCGGGTCAGGTGCGGGGCAAACTTCTCGATGAAGTCGCACATGAAACCACGCAGGAAAGTGCCGCGACGGAAACCGATCTTGGTAATGCTCGATTCGAACAGTTCGCTGGCATCCAGCACCACCAGATCGTTGTCGAGTTTGGTGTCGACCGCCATTTTAGCGACGATGCCCACGCCCAGGCCCAGACGCACATAGGTTTTGATCACGTCGGCGTCGGCGGCGGTGAACACCACTTTCGGCGTCAGGCCGCGATGGCTGAAAGCTTCGTCGAGTTTCGAACGGCCTGTGAAACCGAACACGTAAGTCACGATCGGGTATTCGGCCAGAGCTTCAAGGGTCAGCTTCGGCAGCTTGGTCAGCGGGTGGCCCTGCGGCACGACTACGCAACGATTCCAGCGGTAGCACGGCATCATCACCAGATCGCCAAACAGCTCCAGCGCTTCGGTAGCGATGGCGAAATCGACGGTGCCGTCAGCGGCCATTTCGGCGATCTGCATCGGCGAACCCTGGTGCATGTGCAGCGCTACGTCCGGGTATTGCTTGATGAAATTGCTGATCACCGGCGGCAGCGCATAACGTGCCTGAGTGTGGGTGGTGGCGATCGACAGGGTGCCTTTTTTCTCGTTGGAGAATTCCTGGGCGATCTGCTTGATACTCTCGACCTTACGCAGAATCTCACCGGCAGTGGTGATGATGCGCTCGCCGGCCGGGGTCACGCGGGTCAGGTGCTTGCCGCTGCGGGCAAACACTTCGACGCCGAGTTCGTCTTCCAGCAGGCGGATTTGTTTACTGATGCCCGGTTGCGAGGTGTAAAGGCTTTGGGCTGTAGCGGAAACGTTGAGGTCGTGGTGCGCCACTTCCCAGATGTAGCGCAATTGTTGAAGCTTCATATGAATCCCTCAAAGCAGGTAGACGCCACGGGCATCAGCGACGGTATATAACTATATTAATGGTTTGAATAATAAATCTAGAACTTTTTTATCAAAGCGCCATTATTCCTGCTTCAGCGATCCCCCCGCCGCCGGCGCTCCACCAACGGCACGAGATAAACCGGCACCTTGGCCAATTGCAGAACTCGCGCCGCCGTGCGCCCTAACGGCGTTTCCGCGCCCACCCCGTGGCTGTGACTGCCGACGATCAGCAAGTCGACCGAGAGTTTCTGCACCTGGTCGAGAATCACCTGCGACGGATCACCCTGCAGCACGCGCACGGCGCGAATGCGCTGCAGATCCTGCTCGCCTTCATCCCCCAGTTCTTCGCGAAAGCTTTCCAGCACCCGCTGCTCGATATTGGCAATGACAGTTTTCAGACCCTGGCTGTGAAATTCGTTCAATGCCTGTTCGTCGAGGTAACTCTGCAACACCGATTCGGCAAACAGCCCCATCGGCTCCACCGCGTGCACCACGTACAAATCGGCATTGAATGTTCGCGCCAACGCCAGGGCATGCTGCATCACTAACGGTGCGTACAGACCGAGGTCAGTGGCATACAGCATCGAACGAATCATATGACCTCCTCGCAAGCCAACATGGCGGAGATTTGATTCAGCTTAGCAGTGCCTTGGCGAGTACGACGTGCGGCGCAACGTCTTGAACCACAGGGCTTTAGACCGACGGTTCGTTGCTGATGCCATGCGGCACGTGGCCGGTGGCAACCACTTCGCGGGCGAGTTCGCAGTGGCCGGCCTGATCGTCGAAAAACACGTCGGCAGCGAAGGCTTCAAGGAACGCCGATTTGGTCAGGCCGCCGAGGAACAGGGATTCGTCGAGGCGAATATCCCACTCACGCAAAGTGCGGATCACCCGCTCATGGGCCGGCGCCGAACGCGCGGTGACCAGCGCTGTGCGGATCGGGCAATCGTCATCGGGAAACTCGCGCTGCAACAGATTGAGCGCTGCCAGAAAGCCTTTGAACGGCCCACCGCGCAATGGCTCGCGGGCCGACTCACGCTCCTTGGCCTGGAACGCTTCCAGCCCGCCGGACTGATAAACGCGCTCCGACTCATCGGAAAAAATCACCGCGTCACCGTCGAAGGCGATGCGCAATTCGTCGCTGGCCGCGCGACTGGCGCCACCGGACAGAATCGTTGCTGCGGCGAAACCGGCGTCCAGTGCCGCGCGCACGTCTTCGGCATGCGTCGACAGAAACAGGTCGCAACCAAAGGCTTTCAGGTACGGATACGGACTGCGCCCGCCGACAAACGCTGCGCGGGAAATCGCCAGACCGTAATGGTGAATCGAGTTGAACACACGCAAACCAGTGTCGGCGCTGTTGCGCGAGACCAGAATCACCTCGACCCGCGCCCGCCCGAGGCGACTGTTGAGTGCCAGGAGTTTTTCCACCAACGGGAAGGCATCGCCGGGCGCAAGAATTTCGTCTTCGTGTTCGATCTGGTATTGCCGGTAGGCTTCTACGCCGCTCGACAGGTAGACCTTGTGGCTCTCGCTCAGGTCGAACAGGGCGCGCGACGAAATCGCCAGCACCAGTTTGTCATCGATGTTTTTGGCCATGCTTTCCCCCAAAGCAACCGGCTTAAACGTTGCGCCGGTCGATAAAACTCAAATTGCGATACAACGCTTCGATGCGCGGCAACTCACAACCTGCTGCGTTTGCTGCCGCCAATGGCCGAGCGTAGATCGCTTCCAGCTCCAGCGGTCGTTTATGTAAAAAATCGTGGTGCATGCTCGGCCAGTAGTCGGGCATTTTCTCGGTCATCATGAACAGATAGTCGGCGTAACCTGGCGGAATATCGTGACCGCAGGCCTTGGCCCCCTGCACCACTTCGTTCATCAGCGCCTTGATCAGCAGGCGGCTGTCGGCATCGGCCATCAGCGGTGTGGTACTCGCACCGAGCAACACCGAGAGCCCGTTATAGGGAATATTCCACACCAGTTTCTGCCAGCGCGCCTGCTGCAGATTGGGCATCGCCTGTGAATCGATTGCGGTGGCGCGGAACAGACCGGAGCCCTCTTCGACAATCGCCATGCGTGCAACGTCATCAATGGCCGGGCCGCTGTGATAGCCAACATTGACGGCGCCCAAGGCCTGATGGGTGATTTGTCCAGGACCTTCGCGGTGTACGCAAATCAGGCACAAACCGCCCAGCAGGTGCAGGGAATCGGGGAGCAGTTCACGCAAACCGTCTTCGACGTCGAGACCGTTTTGCAGCACCAGTACTTTCGCATCCGGTTTGGCCGCTTGAATGATGGAAGGCGCGAGACCGGCGTTGCTGGTGGTTTTCGCCCCTACCAACAGCCAGTCGCACTTGGGCATGTCTTCGGCAGCCGAATAGGCTTGCACCGGATTCAACGTCAGCGGGCCATGCACCGCGCTGTTCACCTGCAAACCACGCTCGGCCACCGCCGAAAATTCGCTGCGCAACAGAAAGTGCACATCGAAACCGGCACGCGCCAGCATCACACCGTAGAACCCACCAATTGCGCCGGTACCGATAATCCCTACGACCGGTTTATCAAAGCCCGGTTTATTCTCTGCCGCCATCATGGCAACTCCTCTGCAATTCGGCCCAGTGCCTGTCCCAGCGCCGCGTTCAGCGCATCAGCGGTCAGGCGCGTGTGCAATGCCCCAAAGAACTCACCGTCGCGCACCACAAACAGCGCCGGCAAATGAAAGACCTGATAACGCTCGACCAACCCGCCGTTGTCGCCGGCATCGATCCAGCACAACTGATCGATGGCCAGATCAAGTCCCGGCAACACCTCGCGGGCATAACGGCAACTGGCGCAACCGACGCTGGTGAAAATCACCAGCGAAACGCCGCTCATCGCCAATAGCCGTTGATCGGCGTCGAAATCGGTCAGTTCGGATTCGACCACTATACTGGGGGAAACAATGTCAAATGACCGACACAGGGAGTCTGTGCTCATGGGACGTTTCATTCCTCATCCGGACGAGGTGCCGGTTGAATTAACCTTGCTCAAGCCTGAGTGTATTTCCAGGCAACAGCTGCACACTATCAGCCTCGGCGGCATCGCTTGCAATTACCACCGTGCCTGGCGCCATGGCACCGCCCTGCAAGTACGCATGCCGACACTCAACGCCGACATCTGCTACCCGGGCTATGTCGCGTGGTGTCTGCGCCGCAAAAAAGGCTACCTGGTGGGCATCGCCTTCACCGATGAGCAGACGCTGTTCAGCGCGCGAATGGGTGAGCAGGTGTGTCAGATCGAGCGCTATTGCCGCATGCACGACACCCACGATGACCTGCAAGAAATTCAGGCGGTGGCCCTGCAATGGGTCGAGCAACACGCCGACGAGTTCTCCCACGACAGCGTGCGCAAGGCTTTTGCGCAGCCAGCGCTGGACTAAAGCGCCTTTTGCCCATTGTCGAGCAGGCGCTTTACGCGCTAAGGTTCCGCTCCCCGACGCGCTTAAATCTGCTGTGCTCCGCCGCGCGGGGATCGCTGGCGGCCGGCACCCGTGACCTGACGAGTAAACGATGGCTGATTTACCGATCAACGACCTAAACGTCGCCTCTAACGAGACCCTGATCACTCCCGATCAGCTCAAGCGTGATATCCCTCTGAGCGATGCTGCCTTGCGCACCGTCACCAAGGGCCGCGAAGTCATTCGCAACATTCTTGATGGCACCGACCACCGTCTGTTCGTAGTGATCGGCCCGTGCTCGATCCACGACATCAAGGCTGCCCACGAATACGCCGATCGCCTCAAGGTGCTGGCTGCGGAGGTCTCCGACACTCTGTATCTGGTCATGCGCGTGTATTTCGAGAAGCCACGGACCACCGTTGGCTGGAAAGGCCTGATCAACGATCCGTATCTGGACGACTCGTTCAAGATCCAGGACGGTCTGCACATCGGTCGTCAGTTGCTGCTGGATCTGGCCGAAAAAGGCCTGCCAACCGCCACCGAAGCCCTCGACCCGATCTCCCCGCAGTACCTGCAGGATCTGATCAGCTGGTCGGCCATCGGCGCACGTACCACTGAATCGCAGACTCACCGGGAAATGGCTTCCGGCCTGTCCTCGGCCGTAGGTTTCAAGAACGGCACCGACGGCGGTCTGACTGTGGCGATCAACGCCTTGCAGTCGGTGTCCAGCCCGCACCGTTTCCTCGGTATCAACCAGGAAGGTGGCGTGTCGATCGTCACCACCAAGGGCAACGCCTACGGTCACGTGGTGCTGCGCGGTGGTAACGGCAAGCCGAACTACGATTCGGTCAGCGTTGCCCTGTGCGAACAGGCGCTGAACAAGGCGAAGATCAAGCCGAACATCATGGTCGATTGCAGCCACGCCAACTCCAACAAGGACCCGGCCCTGCAACCGCTGGTAATGGAGAACGTTGCCAACCAGATCCTCGAAGGCAACCAGTCGATCATCGGCCTGATGGTCGAGAGCCATTTGAACTGGGGTTGCCAGGCGATTCCCAAAGACCTCGCCGACCTGCAATACGGCGTGTCGATCACCGATGCCTGCATCGACTGGTCTGCCACCGAGAACACCCTGCGCAGCATGCACGCCAAGCTCAAGGATGTTCTGCCGAAACGCGAGCGTAGCTAATCAGCGTTTTACAGGCATAAAAAAACGCCGGGCATTGCCCGGCGTTTTTGTGTGTGCGGTTCAGATCTTGGCGGCGCGGCGCTGATGGCGTTCCATGTAGCGCTCGACGTAGGAACACGACGGGATCACCGTGTAGCCCATTTCTTCGGCGTACTGCAGCGCGCTTTCGGTCAGCGCTGCGGCAATACCACGACCACGCAGGGCGTTGGGCACGAACGTGCGATAGATATCCAGAGTCTGTTTCCCCAGATCCATATAGGTCAGGTAGGCACGATGACCGTCCACATTGGTCTCGAACTGATGACCAGCCTGGTCATGGTGGATGGACAACGCCTCGCTCATCACTACTCCTCGCGGGTCTTGAATTCTGACCCCTACCTTACCGATGTTTTTCCGGCGAAGAAACAACTACGCCACCCCGTGCCTGATGGACACCGAGAAGAGCCACACCGATCTCGCGCAACCTGGCACCTGATAAATAGTAGGCACCATTGGCAAAAATGCTCAAGGTACGCTCGTCATCAAGCGAGTTCGCGGGGGGGAAGCTCCGATGGACGCAGGGTGAGCTTGCGAGAGGTTCTTCGCGGTCCGCTCACCTGCACATTGCCGGATGTTGAGATTTAAGACGTGCGACCTTTTTTAAAGTCACCTCAACATGGACAAAGATAAGCGAAGCAGCGCGCAAATTCGCAACAAAAGTGTGGACGAATTCATCTAGACAGACTTATCCAAGACTGCAAAAACAGCAGGCAGTAACGGGAACTTTTTCTCAATAACTCGCTCTGCGCGGGGCTTGCAGCTGGGTATTTTTTATACAGCGCAGTTAAAAGTTGCTCGAAAAAGAATCAGCGCCTACAATTTTTTTTGCTTCTTGCCTTACGTCAGTTTACTTACTACAAGTAATGGGTAGTATGTACGCCGGCTATTTCCTCAATCGTGAGGAGACAGCCACTTAATTTGAAAGTCCTTGAAGGGGAACACGATGAACAACGTTCTGAAATTCTCTGCTCTGGCTCTGGCCGCAGTTCTGGCTACCGGTTGCAGCAGCGCATCGAAAGAAACCGAAGCACGTCTGACCGCTACTGAAGACGCAGCTGCTCGCTCCCAGGCTCGTGCAGACGAAGCTTACCGTAAAGCTGATGAAGCTCTGGCTGCTGCTCAAAAAGCACAACAGACTGCTGACGAAGCTAACGAGCGTGCTCTGCGCATGCTGGACAAAGCTAGCCGCAAGTAATAATCCCTCGGGATTGTTATCGAGCCGACCCGATTTTTCGGGTCGGCTTTTTTATTGCCCGTCTTTTTGTTCAGGCAATAAAAAACCCGCCGACGCTTCACGCATCGACGGGTTCCGGACTTCGACTTACTGCTGCAGGTCGATCGGTGTATTGGCAACAATCGGCGCCGAAGTATTCGGTGTGCCGATTTCCGTTGGCAGGCCATCTTCGGCCGCAACCACATCCCGTACCACATCCCAGTTCACACGCAGGTTGCTGGTAACGTCTTCACGCTTGAGCATCGCGTTGATCACTGCGGTGTGTTTGTCGACCACCGACGGGTTGCCCTTGTCGTCGATCGGCGTGTGCGCTTCCAGATAAACCTTGCCGCCACTGCTGCCGAACTTGTAGGCATCGTTGAGGATACGCACCGACGTACCGACCGGCACCATGCCGGCCATTTCCAGCACGTTGTTGTTGAACATGCGGAAGCAGCCGTGGCTGGTACGCATGCCGATCCCGAACTTCTTGTTCGAGCCGTGGATCAGGTAGCCCGGCGTGCCCAGCGTGAACTTGAACGGGCCCAGCGGATTGTCAGGGCCGGCCGGCACTACGTTTGGCAGTGGATCGCCATCAGCGGCGTGCTCAGCCTTGATCGACGCTGGAGGCGTCCAGGTCGGGTTTGGCGTCTTGGCGGTGATCGAGGTGTGCGCAATCGGCGAACCCCAACCCTCGCGACCGATACCCAGCGGGAACGTGTAAACCACGTTGCGGCCTTTCGGGAAGTAGTAGAGGCGGTATTCGGCGAGGTTGATGACAATGCCTTCGCGCGGACCCGGCGGCAGAATGAAACGGGTCGGCAAGACGATTTCGGTGCCGGCGCCCGGCAACCAGGCATCGACGCCCGGGTTGGCTGCAACCATCTCCGAGTAGCCCAGATCGTACTTCGTGCCCAGATCGGCGAAGGTATCTTCGTACTTGGCTTTGATCACCTGCACCTGGCCGATGATGTCTTCACCGGGTGGTGGCAGGGGAAACTCCAATGCAGCAACGGGACCGGCCACACACAGGGCGGCAAGTGACAGGCAGCGGGTGACGGCAGGAAAGCGCGGCAACATCCGGAAAATCCTTCGCATGATCAACAAGGGTATAAGAGCGCGATTGTACACCGCACTTTGAATATTCGGGGAGCTACGCCGATGGACCGTGCTGAATGCGAAAAGATCGCAGCCTTCGGCAGCTCCTACAGGATTACGCGAACCCATGTAGGAGCTGCCGCAGGCTGCGATCTTTTGCTCTTAAAGCTCGAAACGCAATTCCGGCCAGATCGGCGAGGTGCCACGCTTCTGCGATTCCAGAATCGCCCGGCACAACGAGCACAGGCGCTGATCCTGAAACACCCGGCGATCCACGCTCGACCAGCGCGGTTGCGCCGGCAGCAGACTGCCGCACAAGGTGCGATCAGCCGAGCCACCGAGTTCGAGTTGACGGGTCACCAGATGCACCCGCACTTCCTGGCAGGCGAACAGATCCAGCTGCTCGTCAGGCTCGATCAGTTGGTAGGCAAACAGGGACCAGGCAGAACGCGACATCGGGGGCTCCAAATAAGGGGGCGCCACATTAGCCGAAAGCCTGCCACTAGAAAAGCCTCATAACAGCGGTTTTAGCGTCGGCCAGACATTTTCCAGCAACTTGCCCTGAGCCCCGGCCGCCGGGTGCAGACCATCGGCCTGCATCAAGTCCGGATGCCCGCCCACGCCGTCGAGGAAAAACGGTACCAGCGGGATCTTTTTATCGTCGGCGAGTTTGCCGTAGACCTCGGCAAAAGCATCGGTGTAACGCTTGCCGTAATTGGGCGGCAGTTGTATGCCGAGCAACAGCACCTTGGCCCCGCTCTGACGCGAGCTGTCGATCATCGAGGCAAGATTTTGTTGCAATTGAGTTGGCGGCATTCCGCGCAAGCCATCGTTGCCACCCAGTTCGAGGATCACCAGTTCCGGCTTATGCTCTGCAAGCAGCGCGGGCAGGCGCGCCTGGCCTCCGGCACTGGTGTCGCCGCTGATGGAGGCATTGACCACTTTGTCGTCGAAACCCTCCTGTTTGAGCCGTTGTTCGAGCAACGACACCCACCCCAAGCGGGTATCCAGTCCGAAACCGGCGCTGATACTATCGCCAACGATCAGGACAGTACCCGCCGCTGCGTTCTGGGCCATGCACATCAAGGCCAGGCCAGCACTCAAAAACCACACACGCATCGGATTCTCCATGGGCGCAAGCATTCTCACCGCGAAGAACCTCAGCAAAGTGGTTCCCAGCGCGGAAGGTGAACTGACTATCCTGCACGAACTCAGCCTGGAACTGAACAAGGGCGACAGCCTGGCCATCGTCGGCGCATCCGGTTCGGGCAAATCCACCCTCCTCGGCCTGCTCGCCGGTCTCGATCTGCCGAGCAGTGGCGAAGTCATCCTCGCCGGCCAGGGCCTGAGCAATCTCGATGAAGACCAGCGCGCACGCATTCGTGCCGAACACGTCGGTTTCGTCTTTCAATCATTTCAACTGCTCGACAGCCTCAACGCACTGGAAAACGTCATGCTGCCGCTGGAACTCGACGGCCGCAAAGACGCCCGCGAACGTGCGACTGAATTGCTTCAGCGCGTCGGCCTTGGCCAGCGCCTGACCCATTCGCCGCGCCAGCTCTCCGGTGGCGAACAACAACGTGTGGCGATCGCCCGTGCGTTTGCTGCCGAGCCTGACGTGCTGTTCGCCGACGAACCCACCGGCAACCTCGACAGCCACACCGGTGAGCGCATCAGCGACTTGCTCTTCGAATTGAACAAGGAACGCGGCACCACCCTGGTGCTGGTGACCCACGACGAACGCCTGGCCCATCGCTGCCGGCGTCTGATCCGACTTGAAGCCGGGCTGTTGGTCGCCCCTCTGGAGCCTTGATGGCACGTTTGCCGCTGTTGCGTCTGTTCAGTCTCGCCATTCGCCAGCTCATGCGCGATGCCCGCGCCGGCGAATTGCGCGTGTTGTTTTTCGCCTTGGTCGTCGCAGTGGCGGCGAGTACCGCCATCGGCTATTTCGGCGCCCGCCTGAACGGCGCGATGATGCTGCGCGCGACCGAGTTCCTCGGCGCCGACCTGGTGCTTGAGGGAAGTTCGCCAGCACGCGAAGAACAGATCAGGA
The DNA here is from genome assembly GCF_032613195.1 of Pseudomonas sp. P108. NCBI lineage: Bacteria > Pseudomonadati > Pseudomonadota > Gammaproteobacteria > Pseudomonadales > Pseudomonadaceae > Pseudomonas > Pseudomonas sp. P108. The sequence goes on from NZ_CP126691.1 coordinate 4,756,753, forward strand.
GCGGCACCGAGCTGCGTCTGAATCATGCGCAAGTGGTGGAGTTTTCCAGCGTCATCGCCGCCGACAATGGCATTCAGCTGTCGAGCATCAAAGCCGTCGACCGCACCTACCCATTGCGCGGTGAACTGAAGAGCGCACCTGCCCCGTTCGCCGCCGAAGAAACCGGCGGTGAACCGCAACCCGGCGAAGCCTGGGTCGAGGCACGCCTGCTGACCGCTCTGGATCTGAAGATCGGCGACAGCATCGATGTCGGCATGAAGACATTGAAAATGACCCGTGTGCTGACTTACGAACCGGATCGCGCCGGCAATTTCTATAGCCTGACGCCGCGGGTAATGATCAACCTTGACGACCTCGCCGCCACCGGCGTGGTGCAACCCGGCAGCCGCGTGAGTTACCGCGAACTGTGGCGCGGTGAACCGCAGGCGCTGGAAACCTATCGACAGCTGATCAAACCCGGGCTCGCCGCCAACCAGCGGATTCAGGATGCCCGCGACGGCAACCGGCAGATTGGCGGTGCACTCGGTAAGGCCGAGCGTTATCTGAACATGGCCAGTCTGGTCGCCGTGCTGTTGGCCGGTGTCGCGGTGGCGTTGTCGGCTAACCGCTTTGCCAGTCGCCGCTTCGATGCCAGCGCCTTGCTGCGCTGCCTCGGCCTATCGCGCCGGGAAACCATGGTGCTGTTCAGTTTGCAGTTGACCGTGCTCGGCCTGCTCGCCGCACTCAGCGGAGCGCTGCTCGGCTGGCTGGCACAACTGGGTTTGTTCGCACTGCTGCATGATTTGTTGCCAAGCGATGTGCCTCCGGGCGGTCTGTTTCCAGCCATCGCCGGCATCGGCACCGGGCTCGTCGCACTCGCCGGTTTCGCCTTGCCGCCGCTGGCCGCATTGGGTCGCGTGCCGCCGCTGCGTGTGCTGCGCCGGGACATGCTGCCGATTCCGTCGAGCACGTGGATGGTTTATGGCGCCGCTCTGGGTGCGCTCGGTTTGATCATGTGGCGCCTGAGTCTGGATCTGCTGCTGACATTCGCCCTGCTCGGCGGTGGCGTGGTCGCCGCGTTGGTACTGGGTGGTTTGCTGCTGTTGTTGCTGCAAAGCCTGCGGCGGATGCTCGCCCGAGCTTCGCTGCCATGGCGCCTGGGCCTGGGCCAGTTGCTGCGCCATCCGTTGGCAGCGGCCGGTCAGTCGTTGGCGTTCGGTCTGATTCTGCTGTCGATGGCCTTGATCGCTCTATTACGTGGCGAACTGCTCGACACCTGGCAAAACCAGCTACCGAAAAACGCTCCCAACTATTTTGCCCTGAACATTCTGCCGGCAGACAAACAGGCCTTCACCGATCACCTGATCAAGGTGTCCGCGCAAGCGGCGCCACTGTATCCGGTGGTACCGGGACGGCTGATCAGCATCAACGGCGACGCCGTGCAGCAAATCGTCAGCAAGGATTCGGCGGGCGACCGCGCCATTCAAAGAGATTTGAGTCTGACCTGGGCCGCTGACTTACCGGCGGGCAACAAGCTCACTTCGGGTGAATGGTGGAAGGATCAGCCGACCGACGATGTTCCCGGCGTATCGGTGGAAGGCAAAGTCGCCGAAAGCCTCAAGCTCAAACTCGGCGATCACATGGTGTTCAGTGTCGGCGGGGTCAATCGCGAGGCGAAGGTCACCAGCCTGCGCGAAATCAACTGGGACAACTTCCAGCCGAACTTCTTCATGATCTTCCAGCCCGGCACGTTGAAGGATCTGCCGGCGACTTACCTGACCAGCTTCTATCTGGCACCGGGCCATGACCAGCAGATCGTCGAACTGTCGCGTACCTTCCCGGCGGTGACCATTCTTCAGGTCGAAGCGCTGCTCGAACAGCTGCGCAGCATCCTCGCCCAAGTCACCCTGGCCGTGGAATATGTGTTGTTGTTTGTTTTGGCAGCGGGCATGGCCGTGCTGTTTTCCGGCTTGCAGTCGACGCTGGATGAACGTATTCGCCAAGGGGCGCTGTTGCGTGCACTGGGGGCGGAGCGGCAGTTGCTGATCAAGGCACGGCGTATCGAGTTCGGTTTGCTCGGTGCGGTCAGCGGATTGCTCGCGGCGATCGGCTCGGAAGTGGTGAGTCTGGTGTTGTATCGCTACGCCTTCGATCTGCCGTGGCACCCGCATCCATGGTTGTTGGTGCTGCCGTTGATTGGCGCCGCGCTGATTGGGGGGGCCGGCGTGTTCGGTACGCGCCGGGCACTCAACGCAAGTCCACTGACAGTGTTGCGTGAGGGTTGATAGACTCAGTCGGTCTTAATCACAAGAAGTTGCCATGAGCCGTTATCGCCCTCCCCGCACCGCCGGCACCGCGTTGATCACCCCTGAAGGTGAAGCGCGGATGCGTGCCGAATTTCATGAGCTGTGGCATGTGCGCCGTCCGCAGGTGACGCAATCGGTCAGCGAAGCGGCGGCTCAGGGTGATCGCTCGGAGAACGCCGAATACACCTACGGCAAGAAGATGCTGCGCGAGATCGACAGTCGCGTGCGCTTTCTGACCAAACGCCTGGAAGCGCTCAAGGTCGTCAGCGAAAAACCCAGTGATCCGAACAAAGTCTACTTCGGCGCCTGGGTGACCATCGAAGACGAAGACGGCAAGCAATCGCGCTACCGCATCGTCGGCCCGGATGAACTGGATCTGAAACTGGGCCTGATCAGCATCGACTCACCACTGGCCCGCGCCTTGATCGGCAAGGCGCTGGATGCAGAAGTCCGGGTGCAGACTCCGACTGGTGAACAGTTCGTTTACATCGTCGCCATCGACTATCCGTAAAGCGTATCAGCGGCGAGTGATCAGGCCCTGCCGCGCAACGCGGACCAGTTGTTTGATCATCTCTGGTGCATCTTCGGCAGTCGGGGCCTGAATCACTGCCAGATCAAAACTGTCAGTGGCGAAACGCGCCAGCGACTCGCCGTCTTCAACGAACTGGATGAGGAACGCGGCAGGACCGCCGCTGCGACGTGGCCAGCCATCGAGATAACGCAACAGCGTCGGCTGATGTTTGCCGCCAAGGAGAATTTTCGGGTTGCGCTGGGTGATATGTGCCGTGATCGGCGCGGGACGTGCTGGAGGGCGTAGTGCATTCATCATGTCGTGTCTCTGCCTCAAAAGTCTGCATGGCAGGTGAGAGGCAACACCGAACCAGCGCTTTAGCGGTATTTCAAAGCCCTGTTCCGGCTTCTGACGGCAACTGTTGAAAGTCACCTGGCGCCCCGCAAGTAGCTGTTTAAATCGGCGCATGGGCAACATCCTAGAGAACGTGACCGATGAGTGTCAAGAATCAGCCGCAACAAAAAAGGCCCGCACAATGCGGGCCTTTTCCTTGAGCCAGAGCGGTTAACCGGCGATGGCGCGGTCCACCGAGAGCTTGCCGGCGCCTTCGATCAGGACGGCGAGGCTGCCACCGAGCAGGGCCAGGGCGAACTCGTAACCGTTGTTGGCCATAAACAGACCGTTGCTGATGTGTACGGTGAAGATCGCCACCAGCGACAGGAAAGTCAGACCCAATGCCGCCGGACGCACCAGCAGGCCGATGATCAAGGCCAGGCCGGCGAAGAACTCAGTGCCGCCAGCCAGGGTCGCCATCAGGTAGCCCGGGTGCAGACCAATGCTGTCCATGTACTGCGCCGTACCTGCCAGACCATAACCACCGAACAGTCCGAAAAGCTTTTGCGAACCGTGCGCAGCGAAGATTACGCCGACCGCAATGCGCAGGATGGTCAGACCGTAGCCAGCGCGGGTGAACAGTACTTTGTTGATCAGAGAGCTCATGGGGCATTCCTTGTTTTGCGAGAAGTTGTGTGTGTTGGTTGGCCGCTATATTAATCAGTAAATTTCATGTTAAAAGCGCAAATATTCCGCCATAACAATCAGTTTATTAGATCATTTCCGTGAGACGAATTTTTGCGCCCCGGGCTCCAACGACTCCCGCTCCCGGTCGAACGCCAAGTAATACTTGTTCACGCTATTAACATAGCTGACCGGCCCCATTCCTACCTGCTCCATGGCGATACGCTCGACCTGGAAGAACCACTGGTTAGGATTCAGCCCCCGCCGCCGGGCCTCAGCGCGCATGCCCTGCACGCGCTCGGGGCCAATGTTGTAGGCCGCGAGGGTGAACGCCATGCGCTCGCGCTCGTTGAGTTTGGGGCTGCTGAAGAACTCGCGGCGAATCATTGCCAGGTACTTGGCCCCGGCCTGCACATTCGCATCGAGATTCTGAATGTTGTTCACGCCGACTCGCTGAGCGGCGGAAGGCGTGATCTGCATCAGCCCGGTCGGGCCACTGCCGCTGCGGGCATTGGGTTGCAGGCGTGATTCCTTGAACGCCAGTGCGGCCAGATTGAGCCAGTCCATGTTCTGCGCCTGGGCGTGTTTTTGCAGGGTCGGGCGCAGTTTTTCCAAGCGCTGGCGGTCAGCCTTGGCCAATGGATAGTGGACTTGATAGAGACGGCGATAGATGCGCAGAAACGCGGCATCTTCGTTGGATGGTTTCTTGTAACCACCGAGGAAGCGGTCAATGCTCGCGCGCAACATCGCAGCATCGCGGCGCACGAACCAGTACTCCTCGCCCGGCTCGCTGATCATCAATTGCCGGTCAAAGCGCAGTTTCGGCAGGATTTTGCCCCAGCGCTCGGCGATCGGTTGTTCGACGATGGTCAGGTGAAAAATACCGCCCTGAACCATCTCCAGTACATCCTCGACCGCCAGGGTCGGATCAACCCATTCGATCTTGATCGGCGCCAGTTTGTGCAACGCCAGTTTCTGATTGAGCTGACTGACCGCCTCCCCCGCCGCACTGCCGGTGGGCAGCGCCAGGGTTTTACCGGAGAGCTGCTCGACCTTGGTGTAGCGGCGCTCCCCCTTGATCCCGACCAACACCAGCGGCACGTTGCTGGCGATAGGTTCGCTACTGGCCACGGCATAGCCAGATTGCAGATCGAGCAATTCACCCGGTGCGACCAGATCACCTTCGCCACGCTGCAAGGCGCCGAGCAATTGGTCCTTGGCTTTGGGAATGATCTTGAGGGTGATTTCCTGGCCATCGCGGGCATGGCCATTGAGGTATTGCTCGAAGGCACGCAGGCGATGGTATTCGACGCCGATGGCCTGGCCCTGAACTTCGCCGGAGCTGTTGCGGCTCTGGTTGACCAGTACGCGCAACACGCGGCTGCTGCGAATCTCGGACAAGTCACGCACCTTGGCCGCCGGCACGGCTTGCAGCGGCCCGGGCAGGCGCGCAACCGCCGTCATCGGCAGCAACAACGATCCACACAACAGCAGCAAAACCGAGGGACGAATCATCCACTCTCCGAAAAGAATACGGGGTGATTTCATCTCTTTGAGTTCGAAATCACCGACGAAAACAGAGCGCCTGGAGCGCTGGCAAAGTGCGAGAGACTGGCACAGTACTGGCACTTCTGCCAAACCGGGCTGCGTCGCGGCATCAAGAGACAGCTATAACTCGTTGTAGTTCTTGGCTTTTCTTATGAATCTACAGCTCTGGTATGCTTTCCGGCCTTCGGCCCGAGGTAGCAACCATGCAACTCATCGATATCGGCGTCAACCTGACCAACCCCAGTTTCGCCGACAAACACCAGGCCGTACTCGACCGCGCCTATGCGGCCGGGGTCTGCCAACTGGTGCTGACCGGCACCAGCGTCGAGGGCAGCGAACAGGCTCTGGAGCTATGCCAGCAACTGGATGAGAGCGGTCAACGGCTGTTCGCCACCGCCGGTATTCACCCGCATTCGGCCAGTGACTGGAACACGGACAGTGCCCGTCGTTTGCGCAGCCTGCTGCAAGAGAAAAACGTCGTTGCCGTGGGTGAATGCGGTCTCGATTTCAACCGTGATTTCTCGCCGCGCCCACAGCAGGAAAGAGTCCTCGAAGAGCATTTGGCCTTAGCCGTTGAACTGCAATTGCCGGTGTTCCTGCATGAGCGTGATGCCAGCCAGCGCCTGTTGGAAATCCTCAAAGGCTTCCGTGATCACCTGCCCGCCGCTGTCGTGCATTGCTTCACCGGTGAGCAAAAGGCGCTGTTCAGCTACCTTGATCTGGATCTGCACATCGGCATCACTGGCTGGATCTGCGACGAACGCCGTGGCACGCATTTGCATCCGCTGGTCAAAGAGATCAAACGTGGACGCTTGATGCTGGAAAGCGATGCGCCTTATCTGCTGCCGCGCACCCTGCGCCCGAAGCCAAAGAACGGGCGCAATGAGCCGGGGTATCTGACTGAAGTGCTGCGCGAAGTGGCGTTGCATCGTGGCGAAACCGAGGAGGATCTGGCAGCGCACACCACCGCGTGCGCCCGCGCGTTCTACAACCTCCCGGCCCTTCCTGACACACCATAATTCCCTTGTGGGAGCGAGCCTGCTCGCGAAAGCGGTGGTTCAGATGGCAATGATGTTGACTGACACGCCCTCTTCGCGAGCAGGCTCGCTCCCACAGGGGGAACAATGCGCCCTGTTGACTCATATCAAGATCTTCCGACCTGCATAGCGGCACAATAATGGCACCTTGCCAAAACTGTTTCCGCTATCAGAGAAGACCTCCATGGGTGCCTGGCTTAGCAATATCTCGCTGAAGTACAAATTCTGGGCGGTCAATGCGGTCGCCTTCGTTACCACCCTACTGTTGGTGTTGTACGCCGTGCAGCTCGAACAACAGGCGCGCAGTCACGCCTCACAAGCCTCCGCACAGGCCCAGGCGCAACTGCTCAAGGCTTGGCCGGCCGGGCAGCCATTGCCTAAAGCCGATCAGGTGCTGACCTTCAAGCGCGGCGAAGCACCGCGCCTGAACGATCAACCCTTGCTGGAAATCACGGGAAGCAACGGCTGGAACGAGATCAATCACCTGCCGCTGTTCGGCGACAACCCGTTGATGGGCGCTGAGGTGTTCAGCCGCGCCGACGGTCAACAGGTCGCGGTGATTGCCTACGGCCCGAGCCTGAGTCAGGTGTTCAGCGAGCGTTTCGCCAATTACGCGGTGGCGGTGTTCATTCTGATGTTCGCCATGCTGTGTGCCTCGCAACTGCTGATCCGTTTCCTGCTCAGCCAGCTCAACACGCTGAAAGACGTGATGCTCCACGTCGAGAAAAGCGGCGATCTCTCGGCCCGAGTACCGCTGGCCGGCAAAGATGAAGTCGGGCAGATGGCCAATGCGTTTAACGCGATGCAGGCCGGTTACCAGCGCGTTGTGACCACCGTCGCCAACACCGCACGGCAACTGGATGTCGGCGCGGCGCGGCTGGCGTCGAGCATGAACGAAGTGCGCCACGGCATGCTCGGTCAGCAGAGCGAAACCGATCAGGCGGCCACGGCGATCAATGAAATGACCGCCACCGTTTATCACATCGCCCAACACGCCGGCGCCACCCGCGACCTGTCGCAGACCGCCGACGGCCTCGCCGGCAGCGGTCAGCAAGTGGTCGCCCGGGTGCAGCAGTCGATTGCCGGGCTGTCCAGCGGTGTTCAGCAGACGGCCGAGATGATTCAACGGCTGGCCGAGGACAGTCAGAAGATCAACGGCGTGGTCAGCGTGATTCACAGCATTGCCGAGCAGACCAACTTGCTCGCCTTGAACGCCGCCATCGAAGCGGCCCGCGCCGGTGAAATGGGCCGAGGGTTTGCCGTGGTCGCCGATGAGGTGCGCAATCTGGCGAAACGGGTGCAGACCTCGACCGACGAGATCACCACGATGGTCTCGGCCTTGCAGGCTGGCACTCGCGACGCGGTGGACTTCATGCAGGAGAGTTCGTACAAGGCCGACGATTGCGTGCAGCAGGCGCAAGAGGCCGGCGCGGCGCTGGCGGAGATCACCGGAGCGGTAGCGCAGATGCGTGAGAGCAACACGCAGATTGCCGTGGCGGCGGAGCAGCAGAGCCAGGTCGCCGAAGAGATGAATCGGGCGGTGGTGAGCATTCGTGATGTGACCGAGAACACCGTGCAGCAAACTGTGGATTCGGCGACGACCAGTAATGAGTTGGCGACGCTGGCTGGAGAGTTGAGCAAGGCCATAGGTCAATTGAAGCTCTGACGCCCCCTTCGCGAGCAGGCTCGCTCCCGCATTGGATCGGTGCGCATACAAATTCCTTGTGGGAGCGAGCCTGCTCGCGAAGGCGTCAGACGGGGCGACATCGAATCCTGCGATGACGCCTATCACTTCAATAGCCAACCTTGATTCGCCGCCCTCACCGCCCGGGCCTATTCTTCAACCATGAGTTCAACATGGATCGAGGAGTAGAAAACATGGGCAAACGTCACCCCAACCTTCCCGCGTGGCAATGGCGCGCGTACCCGGGCAATCATCAGCACCCGACCAATCTGGTGTTGCACCTGATCGCTGTGCCGTTGTTCATCGTCGCGTTTCTGCTGATTGTCTCCGGGGTGTTCAGCCTGAGCCTGGCCAGCGTCGCCATCGGCGTGATCGGAATCGTCGCGGCGCTGGGTTTGCAGCGTCACGGCCACAGCCTGGAGACGCAAGCCTCCGAGCCGTTCAGTGATCGTAAAGATGCGGTGTCGCGGTTACTGGTCGAGCAGTTTCTGACTTTTCCGCGCTTCTTTCTCAGTGGTGGTTGGTGGCGCGCCTGGCGTGAGCGCCACCGTCGGCATTGAGTCAGGCGAAGATCGTGACAGTCTGACGACTCATTGCAATCAACTCCCCTTCTGCGCTCCATAACTTGGCGGCGACATGGCCGTAGCCGTCGGCGGCGTACTCGATGTCGGCCAGGTATTGGCACCAGTCCAGCGTGCTCAAGTCGCGTAACGGCTGAACGAATTCGATGGTCCAGGTCAAGGTGCTGCCCGGTGCCGGCTTCTTCAGATACGGCAGCAGTGCGGGCGGCCATGCATCCACCAGGGCCAACAAATGCGCCTCATTGACCGGCTCTTCTTTGACATCCCCACGCAAGCGCACCCAGCCGCCCATCAGCCGCGATTGCGTGCCGGTGAACGGCATACCGCCGACACTCCAGCGCATTGCCAGATGACGCATGAATTCCGGGGTCACGCCTTTGATGTACGGCAACTCCTGGCATTCGTCCCAGTGTTTCATTGACGGCGCCGGATACGCTTCGACTGCCACCTCCGACGGCCGCGAGGCACCGAAACTGCCTTGGACGATGGTCACCACCTGACCATTCTGCATCGCCCGGCCCATGACCTGGCTGACGGCTTTGCCTTCGCGCAGCACCTCCACTTCGAAGCTCACCGGGACTTCAGGCTCGACCGGTCCAACAAAGGTGATCGCCAGGGAACGCACCGGGCGATCCGCCGGGACTTTCGCACGCATGGCTTGGTATTGCAGCGCGGCCACCAGACCACCGAAACTGGCACGGCCCTGACCCCATTCGGCAGGAATCGTCAGTTCCGGTTGGCGGCGGACCGCATCGAGCAGATCGCTAAAGCGCATGGGGCAACCTCAGAAAACGAGAAAGTAATGCAGGGATCTTAACCAGACCTGCACAGCGCCGCAGCGTCTATTCCGGTCAAAGAGACTGACAGAAAGGCCTTACCAGGCTTCCTAACACACACAACACCCTGTGGGAGCGAGCCTGCTCGCGAAGAGGCCGTGTCAGTCGACATATTTGCCGTCTGAACCAGCGCTTTCGCGAGCAGGCTCGCTCCCACAGGAGTTCTTGTGAATGGAGAGTTATTTGAAACAGGCTGAACCGAGTTTTTCCAGCACGCGATCAGCCTGGGTTTCGGCTTTGATCATGGTCGCCTGCCAAGTGGCGACGCACGGTTGAAGATCAGCCTCAAGCTCAGCTTTCGCCAACCATTGCCAGCAATCGTGCCAGTCGCCCAACGCGCCTTGCGCAGACTTCAATCGCTTCAGCGCCGCGGCGGGCAAGCGGTCCAGTTCGGGATAAGCTTCGATGCCGTAGCGCACGCGTTTGATCAGCAAACGCAAGCGATGGCGGTCGTGAGCGGGATCGTGCAGCGCCTCGTCGAGTTTCTGCCATTGCTTGCCGAGGCGTTTTTCGATGCGCTTGTCCAAGCCCTTGAGCAATCCCTGACGCTGGGAAGCACGGAGGAAACGCGGGAAAGCATCGAGAATCATCAACAGCGAAGCCACCTCGGCACTCGCCGCCAGCGCCGGATAGGCCTCGGCCATTTGCGCCATGCGGCGTTGCGCAGCTTCAGGCTGATCATGCTGAAGCAAGTACGCCGCCAACACTTCGCGATCCCGCCACGGCGTGGTCAATTGGCCGACCGCCGAAGCGGCGTCTTCCAGTTGCTCGACACCGGGCAAACCGCGCAATGGCCGCAACAGGCTGCGCAAGCGCCGCACCGTGGTGCGCAGATCATGCAGCGCCTCGGGGTCGGTACGTGCCGTCAATCGCGCCTGACAGGCCAGCAGCCGCACCTCCAGACTCAGGACATGAGCCACCAACCGATCAACCAACGCAGACATCACTTGCTCCTGATTCAAATGGCTCTGACGATCATTCTGCTGCCCAGTGAACGCAGCCTCCTTGCTTCACGTCAGCAGCTTAGCGGCCGGCGCGGGATTCGCGAATGTAGAAACGCGCCTTCTCGGCCTTCTTGCTGCAACCTTCAAAGCCTTCGAATTGTTGCTGGGTCTTCGCGGCGGTCAGCAGCGACAACGCTTTGGAATAGCTGACGGTGCCGGCAAAGCCTTCGGCCTTGGCCAGATCCAGCTCATGCCAGGCCGCGTCGAGCTGGCTGCCGCAGCTGTCGCGGTAAGCGGTTTTACCGGCGCAACCGGCCAATACCAGAGCCATCAACGGCACACAGATCCAGGCTTTCATCACTCACACCTCAAAATAGGTCAACAGTCGTGCAGGTAAGACGGTAAGGCTGCGAAAAAGTGCCTTGCCGGCGGGTGAAACCGCGCAACTGAGAAGGATAGCGCCGAAGGGTCATGCAGTATCGAAAAAACGACGTCACTGGCGCACTGAACGACTTCGGCGATTGAGCCGACCCGGCGATGGGTGCATTGTGCAACCTTGTCGGGAGGAAGTTTGATGAAAAAGCGTGTCGCACTGGTGCTGGGCTCCGGTGGCGCCCGGGGTTATGCCCATATCGGAGTCATTGAAGAGATCGAACGACGCGGTTACGACATCGCCTGCATTGCCGGGTGTTCGATGGGCGCGGTAGTCGGCGGGATCTACGCCGCCGGTAAACTCGACGTTTACAAGAACTGGATCGAAAGTCTCGACTATCTGGATGTGCTGCGGCTGGTCGACGTGAGTTTCCGGCTCGGTGCGATTCGCGGCGAAAAGGTCTTCGGGCAGATCCGCAAGATCGTCGGCGAAATCAACATCGAAGACTTGCGCATCCCCTACACCGCCGTCGCCGCCGACCTCACCAACCAGCAGGAAATCTGGTTTCAGGAAGGCTGCCTGCATCAGGCGATGCGCGCCTCGGCGGCGATTCCCAGCCTGTTCACGCCGGTGATGCAAGGCAATCGCATGCTGGTCGACGGCGGCATTCTCAACCCGTTGCCGATCGTGCCGGTGGTGTCGAGCCACTGTGATCTGATCATTGCGGTCAATCTCAACTCGACCAACCAGCGTCACTACAAATTGCCAGTCATCCAGCGCCCGGCCGCGTTCCGCTCACGCTTCGACAGCCTGATCAGTTCGCTGGGATCGAAGATGCCGTTCCGCCGAACACAGGCCGAGCAATTGTTGCGGCTCGAACAGGAAGCGCTGCGCGCCGAAGCGGCGGACATCAATCCCTGGCTGGACGGCGCCGAGCCGGAGAGTCAACAACCGGCGGCCGCGCCCGAGCGTGAAGGCGCACCGAAATCGGCGACCGGTTCGTTCATCATCGATAACGTCGGGCCGGCCTCGTTGCTGGATTTGATCAACCAGAGTTTCGAGGTGATGCAGACCTCGCTGGCGCAGTACAAGATTGCCGGATATCCGCCGGACATCCTGATCAACGTACCGAAGCGGGTGTGCCGGTTTTTCGAGTTCTACAAGGCGCCGGAGTTGATCGCGTTGGGGCGCGAGATTGCGCGGGATACGCTGGATCGGTATGACAGTGAGCAGAGCAGAGAGCCTTGAAGCTCTCCGTTGTCTCAAGGCCGCCTTCGCGAGCAGGCTCGCTCCCACAGGGGATTTGTGAACGACGCAGATCCAGTGTGGGAGCGAGCCTGCTCGCGAAGAGGCCAGATCAGCCAACATCACTCAATAGCCGATAGCCAACCCCGGCCTCCGTGACAATAAACCGCGGCCGCGTCGGATCATCCGCCAGTTTCTGCCGCAAATGCCCCACCACAATCCGCAGATAATGGCTGTCCTCGGTGTGCGTCGGGCCCCAGATATCCTTGAGCAGTTGCTGCTGGGTAATCACTCGCCCCGGATGCCGTGCCAGTTGCGCCAGCACCGCGTATTCCTTGCGCGTCAGCGCCACTTCGACGCCGTCGAGCAGCACCCGCCGATAGGCCAGATCCACCGTCAACGGGCCGAAACTCAACGCCGCCTGCTGCGCCTCCCCCGCCGGTGCCTGACGCAACAACGCACGCACCCGGGCGAGAAATTCCTGAATACCAAACGGCTTGGTCACGTAGTCATTGGCGCCGCCATCCAGTGCCTGGACTTTCTGTCCTTCGCTGGCGCGCACCGACAGCACCAGCACCGGCGCCGTGGCCCATTCGCGAAACTCGCGCAGCACTTGCTGGCCGTCCATGTCCGGCAGGCCTAAATCGAGCACCAGCAAGTCCGGCTTGTTCAAGGCGGCCTGCGCCAGCCCCTCGGCACCCGTGCCAGCCTCGAGCACTTTGTAGCCTTGGGAAGCGAGGCTGATGCGCAGGAACTTGCGAATCTGCGGTTCGTCGTCGATGACCAAAATGGTCGCGGTCTGGCTCATGAATTCACATCAACACAAAAGAGTGGCAAGAGAGTAGCGCAGTCGCAATCAGGCTTCATCGTCCATCCCCGGTTGCGTCTGCAACGGCAAGTGCAAGGTGATGCAGGTGCCGCGCCCATCGATGCCGTCGGCGACACTGATACGACCGCCGTGCGCGCCGACCATGCCCTGACAGATCGCCAGCCCGAGGCCGGTGCCCTGCCCCCCGCGATCACCCCGGGCAGCGGTGTAGAACATATCGAAAATCTTCGCCCGTTCATCCTCGGGAATCCCCGGCCCTTCATCGCTGACCGAGAAGAAAATCTCCTCGTCATTCGCTCCCGCACTGAGTTGCAAGCGACCGTGAACGGGTGAGAAACGCGCTGCGTTTTCCAGCACATTGACCAACGCCTGCTCGATCAGCGCGGCATGCACGAACAGCAGCGGTAACTCCGCCGGCACATCGGTGCTGACCTGCAGCGGCGCGAGCACTGCACGCAGACGATTGAGCGAACTGCCGACGATGTCGGCGGGCGACACCCAGTCCCGTGCCAGCTTCAGCGCGCCATGGCCGAGGCGGGTCATGTCGAGCAGATTCTGAATGTAGCGATCGAGGCGTTCGGCTTCATCGCGGGTGCCTTCGAGCAGTTCACGACGATCCTCCAGCGGGATCGCTTCGCCGAGGGCCAACAGACTGTCGATACTGCCGCGCATGGCGGTCAGCGGCGTGCGCAAATCGTGGGACACGGAGGCCAGCAAGGCACTGCGCAGTTGTTCGGTTTCACCGTGCAGGCGCGCGGCTTCCAGGTCATCGGCCAATTGCGCGCGCGCCAGCGCTTGTGCGAGCGGTTGACTCAACGCGGTAAGCAAACGCCGGCGTTGCCCGCTCAAGGTTTGGCCTTCTTTCGCGCAGACACCGAGCAACGCCAGCGGCCCGTCTTCGACTGACAGCGGCCACCACCACCAACGCCCGAACGGCAACGTGCCGGTGCCCATGCCCGCTGGCTGATCGTGCTGCCAGGCCCAGTCTGCAGCCGCGCGCTCGGCTTCGGTGAATTGCAGCGGGCCGCCGGTCTCGACTTTCCAGCCGCCCTGGCCGTCGCGGTTAAGCAGACACAGTTGCAGATCGCTCCAGCCGTTGAGGTGTTGCGCAGCGGCGCTGACCACGGCTTGGCGGTCGGTCGCGGCGGTGAGTTTGCGCGACAGGTCGAGCAGTTCGGTGGTTTCTTCCTGGGTGTCGCGCAACGCCTGCAATTGCCGACGCTGACGCGCCGCGAGGTTGCCCGTCAGTGCCGCCATCAACAGGAAAAACAGCAGGGTCAGCACATCTTCTTCGCGCTGAATGCTGAAAGAAAAATTCGGCGGGATGAACAGAAAATCGTAGGTCAGAAACGACAGCGCCGCACAAGCCAGCGCCGGGCCGAGGCTGCTGCGCACCGCGACCAGCAACACGGCCGCGAGAAACACCAGCGAGATATTCGGCAGTGGCAACACACTCGACACCGCCCAGGCCAGAGCACTGGCCAACACGGTGGCGACCAGCGCCAGTGCATAGTCGAACCACACCAGTGTCAGCGGGTTTCGCGGGCGCGACTGCGGGTGTTCATGATCATTGTCGAGGACGTTGATTTCCAGCCCATGGGCCTGACGCAACAGACGCGCCGCCAAGCCACCGCCGAACAGTCGACGACGCCAACTCGGCCGAGACTGGCCGACCAACACCAGACTCGCACGGCGCTCGGCAGCATGCTGGACCAAGGTTTTCGCCACCTCACCGGCGCGCAATAAAACCACTTCACCACCGAGGCGCTCGGCCAATTGCTGAGCGCTTTGCAGGCGCAGACGCGATTGCTCGTCGCGCACCGCACCGTTATCGACGTGCACCAGACTCCACGGCAGATGCCGACGCTGAGCGACGCGACTGGCGTGGCGCACGAGGCGTTCGGCCTGCGCATCACCATCGACGCCGACCAGCAAGCGCCCACGCACCGCCGGAGCGGCCTGACCGAGCTGGCGATAGCCTTGGGCGAGATCGTTGTCGACCTGCGCGGCAGCCGTCTGCATCGCCAGTTCGCGCAGTGCGGTGAGGTTGGTTTGGGTGAAAAACGCATCGATCGCCGCGCGCGCCTGCTCGGGCACGTAGACCTTGCCTTCGCGCAAGCGCTCGAGCAATTCGCGCGGCGGCAGGTCGATCAGCAGCAGTTCATAAGCTTCTTGCAACACCCAGTCGGGCAGCGTCTCGCGCACCTGCACACCGGTAATGCCGCGCACTTGGTCGTTGAGGCTTTCCAAATGCTGGACGTTGACCGTGGTGAACACGTCGATGCCGGCGGCGAGCAGTTCCTGAATGTCTTGCCAGCGTTTCGCGTGGCGACTGCCCGGGGCATTGCTGTGTGCCAGTTCGTCCACCAGCACAAGTTTCGGCTTGGCGGCGAGCAGGCCGTCGAGGTCCATTTCTTCGAGCATCACGCCACGGTATTCCGAGCGTACCAGCGGCTGCTGCGGCAAGCCGCCGAGCAGCGCTTCGGTTTCCGCCCGGCCGTGGGTTTCGACGACGCCAGCGATGACTTTCACGCCTTGGCGCAGTTGCGTGTGCGCAGCCTGAAGCATGGCGTAGGTCTTGCCGACACCGGGGGCGGCACCGAGGAAAACCTTCAGGCGGCCACGGCCGTCACGGGGCAGGTCTGCTAACAGCGCGTCGGCGCGGCCGGAGTCGCTCATGCTTGATGCTCTCTCTTCCTGATTGATCGTTCCCACGCTCTGCGTGGGAATGCAGCCCGGGACGCTCTGCGTCCCATAAAAGCAGACGCAGAGCGTCTATTGATGCATTCCCACGCAGAGCGTGGGAACGAGCATCGACTACAGTTTTTCCAGTGCCATATTCAGCTCCAGCACATTCACCACCGGCGGCCCCACCAGCGGCTGCTCGATGTGCGCATCGAGCAGTTGCTGCAAGGTCGACACCGGCAGATTGCGTGCTGTCGCGACACGCGCCAGTTGATAGGCAATTGCTGCCGGTGGCAAGTGTGGATCGAGGCCGCTGCCGGAAGTGGTCAGCAAGGCCAATGGCACCGGACCTTGACCCGAAACCTGCAGTTTGTTGGCCTCATCTATCACCCGTGTGGCGAGCGCCGGATTGCTCGGTGCCAGGTTGCTCGCGCTGCTGGAAACGGTCGCGAAGGCACCGGCGGAGGGACGTGCATGGAACCAGGCATCGCCGACAAAATCCTGGGCGATCAGCGACGAGCCACGGACCTTGCCAGCGGCGTCGTGCACCAGGCTGCCGTTGGCTTGAGCGGGAAATGCGACTTGCGCGACACCCGTCACCACCAGTGGATAGGCAACGCCGGTGACCAGGGTCATCAGCACCAGCAGGCTCAGGGCCGGACGTATCATTGTGGACATAGCAAAATCCTCGAATTCGTTGGGCAAACTTTGGTGGGGTGCCAGGGGGATCTTTTCCCCCTCACCCCAGCCCTCTCCCCCAAGGGGGCGAGGGGGAAAGGGAGCCGATTTATGTGCTTTTCAAAACCTGGGTTCAGCTCGGTATTTCAAGTCGGTGTAGCTCTCGTAAACACCTCGGTCAGTCCCCTCTCCCACGAAGGTGACAAGAGGAAAGGGAGCCGATCTTTGTGCAGTTCAAAACCTGAGTTCGGCTCGGTATCTCAAGTCGGTGTAGCTCTCGTAAACACCTCGGTCAGTCACCTCTCCCACGAAGGTGACAAGAGGAAAGGGAGCCGATCTTTGTGCAGTTCAAAACCTGAGTTCGGCTCGGTATTTCAGGTCGGTGCAACTCTCGTAAACACCTCGGTCAGTCCCCTCTCCCCCCGGGAGAGGGTGAGGGTGAGGGGCTGCGATATCAGCCTCACACCAGATGCAGCGCCGTGAGCAACATGTCGATCGCCTTGATCCCCACGAACGGCACCAAAATCCCGCCCAGTCCGTAGATCAACAGATTGCGCCGCAACAACGCCGCCGCACTCGCCGCCTGCACGCGCACACCGCGCAGCGCCAGCGGAATCAGCACAACGATGATCAAGGCGTTGAAGACAATGGCCGAGAGAATCGCGCTCTGCGGACTGGTCAGTTGCATGATGTTGAGCACGCCCAGTTGCGGATAAATCGAGGCGAACAGCGCCGGCAGAATCGCGAAGTATTTGGCCACGTCGTTGGCGATGGAAAACGTCGTCAGCGCGCCACGGGTCACCAGCAATTCCTTGCCGATCTGCACCACGTCCAGCAGCTTGGTCGGATCGCTGTCGAGGTCGACCATGTTGGCCGCTTCGCGGGCAGCCTGGGTGCCGTCGTTCATCGCCATGCCGACGTCAGCCTGGGCCAGCGCCGGGGCATCGTTGGCGCCGTCGCCGCACATCGCAACCAAGCGACCGTCGTTTTGTTCGTGACGAATGCGCGCGAGTTTTTTCTCTGGCGTGGCTTCGGCGAGGACGTCATCAACGCCCGCTTCTGCAGCGATGGCAGCGGCAGTCAGCGGGTTGTCGCCGGTGACCATCACCGTGCGAATCCCCAGTTTGCGCAACTCGGCAAAACGCTCGCGAATGCCCGGTTTGACCACGTCCTTGAGGTGGATCGCGCCGAGCAATTTACCGTCGGCACAGACCAACAATGGCGTGCCGCCGCTCTGCGCAATCTTGTCGATTTCCCGCGACAACGCCGGGGCCAGGTCCGAGCGTTTCTGGCCGAGGAAACTCAGCAGCGAATCCACCGCGCCTTTGCGGTAGATGCGACCTTGATAGTCGACACCGGACAAACGGGTTTCAGCGCTGAACGGCACGGCGGTCAGGGTTTCCAGCGCCGGCTCAGGCTGCGGATGCAGACCCCGCAGGTATTCGACGATGGATTTACCTTCAGCGGTTTCATCGGCCAGCGAGGCAAACAACGCACCTTCGGCCAGCTCGCGACCATTCACACCGGGCGCGGCATAAACCGCGCTGCAACGACGGTTACCGAAGGTGATGGTGCCGGTCTTGTCCAGCAACAGCACATGCACATCACCCGCCGCTTCCACTGCGCGACCAGACTTGGCGATCACATTGAGGCGCACCAGACGATCCATCCCGGCGATACCGATTGCCGACAACAGACCGCCAATGGTGGTCGGGATCAGCGTGACCAGCAGCGCTACCAGAAACACCAGCGGCAGGCTGCCGTTGGCGAAATGGGCGAACGGTTGCAAGGTCACGACCACCAGCAAGAAGATCAGGGTCAGGCCGATCAACAGTATATCCAGCGCCACTTCGTTCGGGGTCTTCTGGCGTTTGGCGCCTTCGACCAGGGCGATCATGCGATCCAGAGTCGACTCACCGGGGTTGGCGGTGATCTGCACCAGCAACCAGTCGGAGACCAGTCGCGTGTTGCCGGTGACGGCCGAACGGTCGCCGCCGGACTCACGGATCACCGGCGCCGATTCACCGGTGATTGCTGCTTCGTTGACCGCCGCGATGCCTTCGATGACTTCGCCGTCACCGGGGATCATTTCCCCCGCTTCGACACGCACCACATCGCCCTTGCGCAGACTTGCCGCCGGCACTACCTGAAAGCTGCCGTTGGCCAGTTTGCGCCGGGCGCTGAGGCCTTCGCTGCCAGCCTTGAGGCTGTCGGCGCGGGCCTTGCCGCGACCTTCGGCCAAGGCTTCGGCGAAGTTGGCGAACAGCACGGTGAACCACAGCCACAGGGCGATTTGTGCAGCAACAAAAGTTGGCACATCGGCGTCGGGAATGAAGCACAGCACGGTGGTGAAAATCGCGGTCAGTTCGACCACCAGCATCACCGGCGAACGCTTCAATTGCCGAGGGTCGAGCTTGACGAAGGCTTGCACCAGCGCCGGCCGCCACAGGGCCGAGATCGCGGTTTTCGGTGCTTCTGCCGACTTGGTCGGCTCTGCAGGTTTTGCAGGAACGTGCATATTCATGATGGATTCCTTAGAAGCCCATACTTAAATGTTCGGCAATCGGGCCGAGCGCCAGAGTCGGCAGAAAGGTCAGGCCGCCCACCAGCAAAATGGTCACGGTCAGCAGGGTCACGAACAGCGGGCCATGAGTCGGAAAGCTGTTCTGGCCGATCGGTGCGGTTTTCTTCATCGCCAGGCTGCCGGCCAGGGCCAGAACCGGGAGGATGTAACCGAAGCGGCCGATCAACATGCCCAGGCCCAGCATCAGGTTATGGAACGGCGTGTTCGCGCTCAGACCACCGAACGCCGAGCCGTTGTTGGCGCTCGCCGAGGTGTAGGCATACAGCAACTGGCTGAAACCGTGCGGGCCGGGGTTGCTGATGGTCGCCGCAGCACTGGGAACCGCGGCAGCAATCGCACCGAGCACCAGCACGCCAACCGGCATCACCAACAGGGTCACCACCAGCAATTGCACTTCCCGCGCCTGGAGTTTCTTGCCGAGGTATTCCGGGGTTCGCCCGATCATCAGACCGGCGAGGAACACCGCGATCAGCACGTTGAGCAACATGCCGTAGAGCCCGGCACCGACGCCGCCGAAGATCACTTCGCCAACCATCATGTTGACCAGCGCAACCATGCCGCTAAGCGGATTGAGGCTGTCGTGCATGCCGTTGACCGAGCCGTTCGAGGCCGCCGTCGTCGTCACCGACCAGAGCACGGTCGCAGTGGTGCCGAAGCGCGCTTCTTTACCTTCCAGCGGTGCCGTCTGTTCAACGGCAGCGTTGTTCAGAGTCGGGTTCGGTTGATATTCGGCCCACAGCGAGGTCGCGCCACCGATCAGGAACAGCGCCAGCATGCAGGCGATGATCGCGCGGCTCTGACGCAGGTCCTTGACGTAGTGGCCGAAGGTGAACACCAGCGCCACCGGAATCAGAATGATCGAAGCGACTTCGAACAAGTTGCTCCACGCGGTCGGGTTCTCGAACGGATGCGCCGAGTTGACGCCGAAGAAGCCACCACCGTTGGTGCCCAGTTGCTTGATCGCAATCTGACTGGCGGCCGGGCCAAGCGGGATCACTTGATCAACGCCCTGCATCGTCACTGCGTTCACATACTGCGCGAAGGTTTGCGGCACGCCCTGCCAGACCAGATACAGCGCCAGCAGCAGGCACAGCGGCAACAGGCCGTAGAGGGTG
Organism: Pseudomonas sp. P108; assembly: GCF_032613195.1. Classification (NCBI taxonomy): domain Bacteria; kingdom Pseudomonadati; phylum Pseudomonadota; class Gammaproteobacteria; order Pseudomonadales; family Pseudomonadaceae; genus Pseudomonas; species Pseudomonas sp. P108. The sequence continues at coordinate 4,776,705 of NZ_CP126691.1, forward strand.
GCGCGGGTCATGTCGACCCAGAAGTTGCCGAGGGTTTTCGTCGATTTGCGGCCGATGCCACGGCACAGCGCGACCAGCACGGCGAGGCCGGTGGCGGCGCTGACGAAGTTCTGCACGGTGAGGCCGACCATCTGGCTCAGATAGCTGAGCGTCGCTTCACCGCTGTAGGACTGCCAGTTGGTATTGGTCATGAAACTGACCGCGGTGTTGAACGCCTGGGTCCATTCCTGGCCCGGCAGGTTCTGCGGGTTCAGCGGCAAGTGATCCTGGAACAACAGAATCGCGAACAGCAGCAGGAAACCGGCAAGGTTGAAGGCGAGCAGCGCCAGCGTGTACTTCTGCCAGCTCTGCTCAGCCTGCGGATCGACGCCGGCGATGCGGTAGCAACCGCGCTCGACCGGACCGAGAACCGGTGTCAGCCAGGTACGCTGACCTTCCATCACTTTGTAGTAGAAGCGCCCGAGGAACGGCGCCGGCAGCAAGACCACCGCAAAGAACGCGAGGATCAGCCAATAGTCATAACTGTGCATAGCCGCTCCTAGTTCCGATCCGCGCGCAACAGCGCAACCAACAGATAAATGAACAGCCCCACTGCCAACAGCAGTGACACCCCGTCCAGAACGCTCATGGAAGATCTCCGTGTTACGGCGTATTGCCGCGTGTGCAGGCATTGTCGGAAAGGAGGCTGTAAAGGAACGAGAGCGAGGGTGTTGGCTGTGCATAAAGAAAGCGTAAAGAGTGGGTTTATGCAGGCTTTACGGAGAGATTTTCTGACGTTAGTGCAGGCCCCATCGCGAGCAGGCTCACTCCTACAGTTGGGATGCGTTCCCCTGTAGGAGTGAGCCTGCTCGCGATAGCGTCAAAACAGGCAACACTGCACCCAACTGGCGCACAAAAAACGCTCACCCCGCTGCGAACATCCCCGATACGACAGCTTTCAACTCATTACGACTTGTTTCACAGCAATGGCACGCCCACTGCAAACGCCCTTCCCCGAGCTTTCCAAACCGTTCAGGGAGCAACCGCATGAACACACAACTCAAACCCACGCTGGGCACTTTGCACCTGTGGGGCATCGCCGTAGGGCTGGTGATTTCCGGGGAATACTTCGGCTGGAGTTATGGCTGGGGCGTGGCCGGAACGCTGGGTTTCCTGGTGACCTCGTTCATGGTCGCGACCATGTACACCTGCTTTATCTTCAGTTTCACCGAACTGACCACCGCGATTCCCCATGCGGGCGGGCCATTTGCCTACAGCCGCCGCGCCTTCGGTGAAAAAGGCGGATTGATTGCCGGCCTGGCCACGTTGATCGAATTCGTTTTCGCTCCGCCGGCCATTGCCCTGGCAATTGGCGCTTACCTCAATGTGCAGTTTCCGGCGCTCGACCCGAAACACGCAGCAGTCGGTGCCTATATCGTCTTTATGGGCCTGAACATCCTCGGTGTGAAACTGGCCGCGACCTTTGAGTTGATCGTCTGCGTATTGGCGGTAGCCGAGTTACTGGTATTCATGGGTGTGGTCGCGCCGGCGTTCAGCTTCAGCAACTTTGCGCTCAATGGCTGGGCGGGGTCGGATGTATTTGGCGCGCCGGCGATTGCCGGGATGTTCGCCGCGATTCCTTTCGCTATCTGGTTCTTCCTCGCCATCGAAGGCGCCGCCATGGCCGCCGAAGAAGCCAAAGACCCGAAGCGCACGATTCCCAAGGCCTACATCAGCGGCATCCTGACCCTGGTGTTGCTGGCGATGGGTGTGATGTTCTTTGCCGGTGGCGTCGGCGACTGGCGCACCCTGGCCAACATCAACGACCCGTTGCCGCAGGCGATGAAAACCGTGGTCGGCGACAACTCCGGCTGGCTGCACATGCTGGTATGGATCGGCCTGTTCGGTCTGGTGGCGAGTTTCCACGGAATCATTCTTGGCTACTCGCGGCAGTTCTTCGCCCTCGCCCGCGCCGGCTATCTTCCCGCTTCGCTGGCGAAACTCTCGCGCTTCCAGACGCCGCACCGGGCAATTATTGTCGGCGGCATCATCGGCATTGCCGCGATTTACAGCGACGGCCTGTTCAACCTCGGCGGCATGACCCTTACCGCCGCGATGATCACCATGGCCGTGTTCGGCGCCATCGTGATGTACATCATGAGCATGCTCAGCCTGTTCAAACTGCGTAAATCGGAACCCAATCTCGAGCGTACTTTCCGCGCGCCGTGCTATCCGTTGATTCCGCTGATTGCCTTGGTGCTGGCGGTGGTGTGTCTGGTGGCGATGGCGTGGTTCAACGCGTTGATCGGCTTGATCTTCCTTGGCTTCATGGCGGTCGGTTTCGGCTACTTCCTGCTGACCGGACAACTGCGTGCCGACGCACCGGCCGATGCGATGTTGACAGGTAATTGAGGGATTACGGGTGTACCGGGTGTAAGCGGCCTAGAATGGAACCACTGCGAGTTCACTTCGCTCAAAAGTGGTATGCAGCGTTGCACGGCGAAATCCTCGTCCGTCGACCTGCCATTAAGGAGAGCCGTTATGCCTTGGTATGCCTGGTTGATTCTGGTCGTTGCAATCGGCTCGATCGTGGGGGGATTGATGATGTTGCGCGACACCGCCAACAAGGTCGATCTGACCGATGAAGAACGCAAGCGCGTTGCCCAACGCAATGCCGAAGCGGACGCCAAAGACGCCCAAGACCGTTGAACACAACCCCGCCTGATCGGCGGGGTTTGTGCTTTTTATAGCCATTGGACCTATCCGCACGCTTTTAAGAAGTAGAAGTACAGTCACCATCTAATTTTCCTTGGTTAAGATGGGGACATTGTTGCGGAGAGTTCCAGATGCGTTATTCGCAGGACCATAAAGCCCAGACCCATCAGCGCATCATCAAGGAGGCTTCGGCACGCTTTCGCAAGGACGGAATCGGCGCTACAGGGTTGCAACCCTTGATGAAAGCGCTAGGGCTGACCCATGGCGGTTTCTATTCACATTTCAAGTCCAAGGACGAGTTGGTGGAGAAGGCCTTGCAGGAGGCCGGCAACCAGGTCGACGGGTTATGTGCCGAGATTTTTTCACAGGATAATCCGCTCGATGTCTTCATCGAGACGTATCTGTCCGAATGGCATCAAACGTCGCCCCATGAGGGCTGCCCGCTGCTGACCATTTCTTCCGAACTGGGGCTGCGCGGGCAACCGAGTCCCACCAGTGACGTCGTACTCAAGGCACGGCTGGAGCAGATCGAAAACAGCCTCGAAGGCGAGAACAGCGCCGATCGCGCCATCGTTATCATGTCGACTCTGGTCGGCGCGCTGCTGCTGTCACGCAGTGTCGCGGATACCGAGTTTGCTCAACGCATCCTCGATGTCACCCGCGATCATCTCAAGAACCGGGATTAAGCCTGCCAGCGCTTGAACAGCACGCTGGCGTTGACCCCGCCGAAGCCGAAACCGTTGGACAGTGCATATTCGATCGACATCGGCCGCGCCTGGCCATGAACAATGTCTACACCTGCGCTCGCCGGATCGGGATTGTCGAAATTCAAAGTCGGCGGCACCACCTGATCACGAATCGCCAATAGCGTGAAAATCGCTTCAAGCCCACCGGCAGCGCCGAGCAGATGACCTGTGGCCGATTTTGTTGACGTCACCGCGATTTTATTCTCTTCGCCGAAAACACTTTTGATCGCCGCCAATTCACCCAGATCCCCGACCGGGGTCGATGTGGCATGGGCGTTGAGGTGTTGCACCTGATCAGCAGCAATACCTGCCTGCGCCAAAGCCAATGTCATTGCCCGGCGCGCGCCGCTGCCATCCTCCGGCCCGGCCGTCAGGTGATAGGCATCGGCACTGGTGCCGTAACCGACCAGTTCCACCAACGGTGTCGCGCCACGAGCCAAGGCATGCTCCAGGGATTCGATCACCAAGAGGCCCGCGCCCTCGCCCATCACGAAGCCGTCACGCCCACTGTCGAACGGCCGCGAGGCGCGCTGCGGGGTGTCGTTGTAACCGCTGGACAGGGCCCGCGCTGCCGCGAATCCCGCCAGACTGACGCGGTCGATGCAGGCTTCCGCGCCGCCACACACGGCAATATCCGCTTCGCCGGCCCGGATCAGACGCGCGGCATCACCTATCGCTTGAACGCCGGCAGCACAGGCCGTCACCGGTGCACCCAGTGGCCCCTTCAGACCGTGCTGGATCGATACATGCCCGGCAGCCAGATTGACCAGGAAGGATGGAATAGTGAACGGTGACAAACGCCGCGGTCCACGGCTGTCAGTTGTGCGCACGGCGTCGGCAATCGCCCCGAAACCACCGACACCGGAACCGATGATCGTTGCGGTACGCTCTTGGCTTTTGCTATCTGAAGGGTGCCAGCCAGCCTGCTCCAGCGCCTGCCGGGCAGCTTCCATCGCGAACAGAATGAAGCGGTCCATCTTCTTCTGTTCCTTGGGTGGCGTGGCGCGATCCGGATCGAAACCTGCTTCAGCATCCTCTTCCAGCGTCGGCACTGCGCCGCCGACTCGCGTGGGCAAATCAGCAATCACTGAGTCCGGCAGATTACGCAGACCAGAGCGCCCGGCCAGCAAGCGCTGCCATACAACCTCGACATCGCTACCCAATGGAGAAACCAGGCCCATGCCCGTGACAACTATTCGACGCGAATCCATAACGTGGTGACCTCTGATCAATTCAATTGCCGGACTTGTAGCGTTGGGCCGCCGAACTGCGGGAAAGGTTCGGAGCCATCACATGGCGAGCAGCAACAAATGCCTGCCATTCGCCTGCGTCAGGCAGTGAAGGAATGGTGATCAACTCACCTTGGTCCAGACCGGCCAGCGCCGCATCGACCATCTCGCCCGCCTCCATGACCATTTCTGCCGGAATGCCACTGGCGTCAATACCGGAGCGCTCCCAGATTTCAGTGCGGGTCACACCCGGCAGCACGGCCTGGATCTGCACGCCGGTGCCTTCGAGTTCAGTGTTCAGCGACTGCGTCAGGCTCAGTACATAAGCTTTGCTGGCGCTATAGGTGGCGTTGAAGCGTTCCGGAAACAACGCCACCACCGAGGCGATATTGACGATCGTGCCACGACCGGCCTTGGCGAAACTGGCGGCGGCCGCCGATGCCAGGCGGGTGACGGCGGTGATGTTCAACTGGATCAGTCGCTCCAACTGGTCCAGGTCGGCGTTGGCCAGCAAACCGTCCGCCGCTACACCGGCGTTATTGACCAGCAAGCTGATGCTGGAATCGCTGCGCAGGCGTTGTTCCAGTTTGAGCACGTCATCCTTCTGCGTGAGATCGGCCTTGAGCACTTCAACCTGAACGCCATGGGCATCACGCAACTGACCCGCAGCACTCTCCAGACGGTCCTTGTCACGAGCAACCAGCAGCAGATCAAAACCACGCGCCGCAAGGCGCTGAGCGTAAATCGCACCGATACCCGACGATGCGCCGGTGACGAGAGCAGTACCTTTGGATTGTGCGGAATTCATGTAAGTGCTCCTGGAATGCTTGATGGGGAATCGTCATTGAGTCGCATAGGCTCAACGAACCGGCAAATTATTATAGGCATAATCCTGGCGCAATATGATAGCCGTAATTTTTAATCGTCCGACCGACGCCTTTTTCACGTCATCACGAGCCATGCATTGCGCTAAACAAAAAGGCCGGTCAATGACCGGCCTCTTGGCTTATACACTCAGCTTAGTTGACTTCCAGCTTGTCGCGATTGCGATCAAGAATCGCCTTACCGATACCTTTCACTTCCAGCAACTCATCCACCGATGAAAACGGCCCGTTTGTTTCTCGATATGCAACAATCGCCTTGGCCTTCGCTTCACCTACTCCGGCCAGCTCTTTTTGCAGCGTTGCCGCATCGGCATCGTTGAGATCGACTTTTGCGCTTTGTGCAGGTGCTGCTGTATCCATCACCAAAGGCGCTTTGGGTGACTCCGCTGGCGACAAGGGTGCGGCGATCGCGGCAATCGAAGCGCTGGCAAGGAAAGCAAAAATCAGAGAACAGAAGTAACCGGTACGCATTTTTGACGCTCCATCATCGTTTGAGAAAGCAGCTTTTCCGAAGCTGCTCTCCAAACGTAGGTCATGATGGGTGTATGTCAAAAATGCGAGCGTTACAGAATGTGAAACAATCAGGGTTCGAGACGGCGTTGCTGATAGATCCAGTCGACAATTTCGCCATCGGGGGTATAGCCGCTGACGGTGTCACGCAGCAACTGGCGAACGCGCGAATAATCATCCTGTTCGACGGCATCCAGCAAATCCGTCAAACGAAGCTTGAGCAAATCCCATGGCAAATGATCTTCGCTGGCACTCATGATCATCGGGTGCTCAGTCGCCAATACGTTATCGCCAATCAACAACTCTTCATAAAGCTTCTCGCCGGGGCGTAACCCGGTGAACTCGATCGAAATGTCGCCTTGCAGATTTTTTTCCGAACGCACGCTCAAACCGGACAAATGAATCATCTTCTTCGCCAGTTCGACAATTCTTACCGGTTCCCCCATATCGAGTACGAACACATCGCCGCCCTGCCCCATGGAACCGGCCTGAATCACTAGTTGCGCGGCTTCAGGGATAGTCATGAAGTAACGGGTAATCTTCGGATGGGTAACCGTCAGTGGCCCACCGGATTTGATCTGACTGTGGAATAGCGGAATGACCGAACCAGAAGAGCCCAGCACATTCCCGAAGCGAACCATCGTGAAGCGAGTCTTGTTGACTCGGGATACGTTGGATTTGTCACCGAATAGAACGGGGGCGATTTCTCGACTCAAGGCCTGAAGCGTCAGCTCGGCAAGTCGCTTGGTACTGCCCATGACGTTAGTGGGGCGAACAGCCTTGTCCGTGGAAATCAACACGAAATTGGACACACCCGATTGCAATGCAGCCTGGGCAGTATTAAGCGTCCCGATGACGTTATTGAGCACCCCTTCCGCAATGTTGTGTTCAACCATGGGCACGTGTTTATACGCGGCAGCATGATAAACAGTTTCAACATTCCAGGTCTTCATGACATCCAGCAATTTATGCGGATGACGAATGGAACCGAGTATTGGCAAGAGCTGGACCGACGCCGACTCCCGGTTTCCTCTTTGCTCCAGTTCCGAAAGTACGCTGTAAAGGTTGAATTCACTGTGGTCAAACAACAAAAGCCTGGTGGGGCCAAGCGAGTAAATCTGCCGGCAAAGCTCTGAGCCAATGGAACCGCCAGCGCCAGTAACCATTACCGTCTTGCCTGTGATACAGCGCTCAAGCAGATCCGGTTGTGCAGGTACCGAATCACGCCCCAACAGATCCGCGATATCCACTTCCTGAATATCCTCGACCTTGACTCGGCCACTGGCAAGGTCAGTGAAATTCGGAACACTGCGAATATGTAGCGGAAAACTCTCCAGAAGCGTGAGAATCTCCCGGCGACGTGCACGTGTCGACGACGGCAGCGCCAGAAGAATCTCCTGCGCACCTGTTTCATCGATCATCTGTTGAATGTGCTTGGGTTTATAGACCTGCAGCCCGGCAATTACCCGATCAGCAATGCTCGGATCGTCATCGATAAATGCCACCGGGCGCATGGTTCGCCCCATGCGCAATGCTGCGACCAATTGATTACCCGCGACGCCTGCCCCATAGACTGCAACTTTGATAAGGCTATCGTCACGACTGGAAAACGGAACGTGTTGAGCGCCGGCGAACCAGTCACCCATGAAATACTGACGCATGCACAACCGCAAGCCGCCGATGATGACAAGGCTTAGCCACCAGTAATTGAAGACAATCGAACGCGGGACTACTGCCTCGTGGTTGCTATACCAATAGACAACCAGCGCCAGAATCAATGCGGACAGACTGACCGCTTTGATAATAGCGACCAGCGCATCGTTGCCGAAATAGCGCATGACCGCACGATACATGCCAAAGCGAATGAACAAGGGAATCGCAACAATAGGTGCACATACAAAAAGCCAGAAATGCACCTTGAAAGGGTTGTACATATCGTCCAGGCCCAAGCGAACGATAAAGGCCAGCCACAACGCGGCCCAGACGAGCACGATGTCTGTGGCAACCTGAAGCAGTCTCTTGCGGCGCCGGGGAAGGCCTAACAGGTACTCTCTGATTTTATCCATAAACCCTTCAATTACCTTGATCACTCCTTTGAGCAGCACTCTCCATCGTGCCGGCTCAACGGCATTTCGTGATCACTCTAAACCTAAATGACCTGGCAATTACTGCTTAGTTCTTGACCACCGGAATCTCGAGATCTCCGGCGTGAAACTTTATTGCCAAAGCGATCAATGGAATGTAAGCCAAAAGCACACCCGAAGCACCGTCCAAACCGAGGCTCGTGACACAAAAGGCAATGGGCAACAGCCAGAACAGATTGATCACGCCGACCGCAACAGTGACCGGTAAGTGTTTGCCAAAGCGACGTGAAGCGAACTGGTAGCCATGACTACGATGTGCTTCATAGATCTTTTCTCCTCTCAGCATGCGATGAAACAGCGTGTACGTAGCGTCGACAATGAACACACCAAGCAAAATCATCCAGGCCCAGAGCATCGGTGCGCTCACCCATGCCGCCTGCAGAGACAATCCGCCAAGGACGATGCCCAGAAACCCACTGCCAGCGTCGCCCATGAATATCCGTGCCGGAGGGAAGTTCCAGTATAGAAAGCCGCCAACGGCAGCAGCGAGCAACAAAGGCGCCCAGATCAGATTCTCCAATCCCGACAACCAGTAAAGCAGACACGCACCGACGCAGGCACAAATCGCTTCTACACTGGCGATTCCGTCAATGCCGTCCATGAAGTTGTAAAGATTTAGTAGCCACACAAGATAAAAAGCACCCAGCACAAAGCCCAGCCAACCCAGCTCGATCGAAGTACCGAACAACTCAACGGGTGGCATGCCCCCTATCCACCCCAACAACCACAAAGCTGAAGCAAAATGCCCCAATAATCGCCATCGCGCGGCGATATGCCCGTGATCATCCATGAATCCAATCAGGGCAATGGCAGCACCGCCACCTGCCATTGCGAAAAAAAACCGGGCGGAAATCAAATCCGTGAAAAACAGAAAACCCAGGGACAAGATAAATGCAACAACAATCGCTACACCGCCACCGCGTGGCGTAGCCACAACATGAGAGCTGCGTGCATTGGGAACATCTATCAGACTCCGAGATATCGCATACCGGCGCAAAACAGCAGTCAGCAAAAAAGAAATACCGAAAACCAATGGAATGAAATATCCGTAACTCATCTTTTGCGAGACTCCAGAAAATGCTCGGCCGTTGCCTTCAAACCCTCATCCAGGGTGAAGGGCGGACGCCAGCCTAACAACTCTCGGTTCTTCTTGATATCGACCTGTAGCGAGCCGAAAAGCCGCTGAGCGACTGCACCTCGCCCCACCAGTCTAGCGAAGAACTTCAATAGCGAAACAGGAACGGGTATGAGCCAGGTTTTTCTACCCAAGAAAGTCAGAAGACGTTGCATCAATTGGGTTGTAGAAACATCTTCATCATCACTGACCAGAAACACTTGGTTTGCGGCACGAGGATGATCGACACACGTAGTGACCAAATCAACGACGTTATTGAGGGAAACGAGACTTCGCAGGTTGTGAACAGATCCGAAAGGCATTGGAATGCCCTTCGTGAGCCAGTGCATCATTTGACGAAAGTTCGCACTTACACCTGGACCATAAATTAGTACCGGGCGGATGATTACAACTTCTATTGCGCCTGTCTGGGCAAGCTGCATTAGTTGTTGCTCTGCTTCGTATTTGGAGATCCCATAAGCATCAGACGGGAGCGGAGTGTCGCTGGCACTAAAGGCATGGCCGAGCAGAGTAGCTTCGCCATTAACCTTGATAGAACTAATATAGATGAACCTTTTGGCACCGGCCGCGACGGCCTGCCGTGCCAGACAAAGTGTTCCTCTGACATTAACCGCGCGAAACTCTTCAATCGATTGTGCCGAGTCTTCTTGCATGACATGAACTCGCGCCGCAGCATGTACAACAACATCCACACCAGTTAGAGACTCGCGCCAGTCGGTATCGCCACCGATATCTGATACACGAGTAACCTTTACTATTTCTGGTAACTTATCACTGACATTACGGAGTGGAGCCACCACGGAAATATCTGGAAAAGTGACAAAATGCTGAACCAAGGACCTTCCAAGGAATCCTGTCGCACCGGTGACAAGTATTTTTTTTGGCATTTTTAACCGATTCGGGGGGAGCAGAGCCTCAATTTATCACGAAAAGCGTGCAGGAGAAATTACTGTAACGCGTGCTCAGAAGATTCTGACAAGCTTATAACGTAGGGATTTGGAGGCCGACACGCGCAACCTCATACTGTGTGCGTGCGACCATGATGAACTGTGCAGCATCAAACGAAGCGAGGACTACTCGTGATGTAGACGCGCTCCATTAATCCTGCCGGGATATTGCACCAACAATTAGCGCTTTTTGTTCGGAGTAAAAACCCGAAATATTTTTTTGAGGGCACGGAAAAGGGTGAGTTTTATACCACCTTCATACATGGAGATCTCAACCAACAACCAATAATGTGTCAAGCTTCTGACAAACTTATCCCAGAGAGAACTATGAATAGGCAATGTTTTACTATTGCTCAGCAGTCGTGCACCCTGCTGAAAAAGAGTAGCCCACTGAGTTGCAACAACAACGATATCAAATCTGCTATGCACGTCATTGTACGCCCGATCAGCAATAGCCAACCTTTGCTGATCATCATCCAAATAACGCTCGATCGCTGCTATCCAACATTCGGCGACATTGTCATTTATTAGCAAGCCAGTAACTCCATCTACGACCGAATCAATGTAGCTTTCAGAGTCGGTATATATTCCTGCACAACGAAATGCGGAATATTCTCGGTACTTGTTATTTGTTTTATACCTGTTGGATGTTTTGTCCCCCAACGGCGCTAAACCGATTTTCCAACCCCGCTGCTCCTGAAACGCAATATATTCAGCATAGCTGCTCATATGCCCAAAAAACCTTACCCTGGAACATTGCTCCAACCACTTCGGAAGACAGCCGACAAACTCAAAAACCACATCACTCCTTTTCGCAAGAAAATATGGAATGACATCCTTGAGCACTTCCAAATCGGCATCACGTGATGGGCTTCCGGCAAAACCGATCCGATACTCGGAGGTCGCCTCGATATCGTCAGATCGCAGTAATGAGAAGTCAAAAAAAGCGGGGAGAAGTACCGTATTACGATTTTTCGGAAGTATAAATTCCCTAAGTGCAACTGAATTAGTGATTACAACATTTGCTTTTTCAACTGCGAATTTTAGCGATCGCCGAATAATCGGATGCTGATAGTATTTCGCTAAAGCCGTATCACCCTCTATCAACCAAAAATTATCATCAATATAATAGAAATAAGGAATATTACTGCGTCTCAAACACTGCATCCAGGAGATAGCAACCGGATCGGCCGTCCTCACAAACAAAGGCAGTGCATTACTTGAGAGAACCTGTTCATCAAGCTCAGTGAGATAGACCTTCTTATATCTAACGCTCAGGCTTGAGCATTCGGACAGTAGCTGTTCAGTTAACTGAGTTGTCGCGATATCCGCTTCGACAATCAGCAGAACGTCAACATTGTAATCAGCATCATTCATCATTTAAAAAACATACGTAGGGAACTAATTTAGTGGAGCGAAGAGGCCAACGAGGCGCAATTGAACACTCCACGACTTTGACACCGACACTCAAGTCACGAACGAAAAAACGAATAAAAGCTAAATCTTCCTGCCTGAGTGTCTTATCGATAGAAAAACCAACTACACCAAGCGTGCTTACTCCCGAAAGCGTTTCTGATGAATTCCATATGACATTATGACTTTTGTCCACCAACTCGACGCCCAGTCGTCCTTCCTGAGTATCTGTCGCCAGGTATACACATACAGAAATAGAGTTATACTCACCACTGCCACTTACCTGATATTCAACATACCCTTCTCTTGGTATGTTTTTACCGACTCGATAATCTCTTGGCTCGCGAGAAGAGTAGTTAGCGACCAGGTATTCATCAAAATGTTTCAGATGCAATTCTGGTAGATCTGGACCCGATATCAGTAACCCAATCAGCTTTTCGTTCCGAAGCAGTTTTCGCTCACACTCAGCAATATAGTCATACTGCTCTCGCAACCTCTCACCTAAAACTTCCTCCGCATATGCAACAGTAGAAAATTTCTCTTCTCCAGATATCTCGGCATCAGCGCGGGATTTCTGCAGTGCGGGCGTATCGAAAAATGGATAACTATCCAGTTTTTCAGTCAACGCAAAGTAATCAGGTTCGTTGTCTTCCTTCCAAACAACCAGATGATATACAACCTGGTGGCAAACATCAGTCAGGTGTTGGCGTAATTCTCTTAGACAAGAAGCGTCCATACTATTAAATCTTGGAAAATAAAAAAACTCCATCCGCAACAGTCGAATTTCCAATCCAGGATTCGAGTTATCAGATTGCGACAGCCCCCATGTGACTGCGTGAGGATGGTAGTATTCTTTTTTATCTATAGGTGCCCAAGGACAACTCGTCCAAAATCTGGGAGTATGCTCATTAAACACTTGGAGATGATACGGATTGGCTAAGTTAAGCTTCTGCTCGTAGTAGGGTGCGACAATACAAATTTGAGCTTTATGCTTACATACACGATAAAGCTCTCTCATTGTAAACGTTAGATCTGAGACGTGCTCCAAACTATGAGCCGCATGCACAAGCTCAATAGAATCTTCCTTGAATGGCAACGGCTTATCAAGATCCGCTACCACTTGAACACCCGGCAACGGGAATCTGTCGACACCGACAAATCCCGGCAAGCCATTCGGCCCACAGCCTAGATCTAACTTCATCGCAAGCCCCCTACATAGTCAAAAACTCAACGAAGGGATATACCGGAAGACGCTTTAAACCGGCAAAGCGGTACCTAACCAGTTCAAACATATACACAGGGTGAGATGTTCGAGCAAAGACGCGAAGTTTACAATCAGCCGACATACCCCCGGCTATATAACTAATATCGAATTCAACCGGCACCGATAGATCTACCGTATTTAACGATACAACTTTATGGAGGACTATCGCTCCAGACGCACCCACAACTTCAATACCGATCAATCCATCCTGAAGCCCATCAGTAGCGAACGCCAACGAAATTGATCTGATATTAGCAGAAGCATTTATTTCATACTCCAGGTAGGGAACATCATGTAGCGACCTGGACAACTCCAGAATTATATCTGTATTCGTTTCCTTAACCACCCGAGAGAAATTTTTCATCCCCCCGAACTCTGGCATCAGACTTTCCCACAAATCATGTTTCCGAGCCATAAAGCCCAAGCGCTTGGAAACAGAAGTTGCTTGCCTCAGTCTAGCCAACTCTTCCAGACTCTCAATCAGCTTGCGCGGATCCCTTATCAAATCATTGCCGAGAACAGAAATGTTCCCAACATGATTTCTGGGTATTAGCTTCATCCTGCTTTCTACAGTCGTAAACCCATTAAATGCACTAGAACTAGAGATCGACTCAAGAACCTTACAACTAATAGTTCCCGAAAAACTATCCTGGCAGAATTTCTGATTATTACGCTTGACAGCTGAAAATTCGGAAACATCCAAGCCATTCAACATGTCGTACCAAGAGCTAGCGCTAAATGGCGAAGAGACTACATAACCGATACCAAGCTTTTTAACTTCGGAATATGGAAAATAATCAGGTACCACAAGCACCGCATTTAAAACATTTGCGGACATAGCCACATTCATCGTTTTGTATTTATTATTAATCGAATCACTTGGCGCATGGATAAGGATATCCGGACTGTATCTGGAAATTTGTAAAAGAGCAGTTTCCCAGTTAATCTCAAACGGCAGAGTCACCAACTCAAGTCCTTCATGCCGTTTAAAATCTTCTAAAAAGCCTACGCTGGCCCCCCCTACAATTAGCTGAACACGCCTACCTGATTCAATAAATTGTAGTAAAGCTGGCAACATGACGTTTTGCAGCGCGGACAGTCGATGACTCCCGCCTGCGAATGCTATTACCAACTGGTCGCGCTCAGCGGCCGGTTCAGCAGTAATAATTTTCAGATTCTGAAATGAAGGTGGAAATAGCTCTACATTGGAATGAATACGGTGTTCTTTCAAATACTCTTGTAGAGGCAGTGTACTACTCAAAACTCCCGCAAAATCCTGGAGTTTAGTACGCAGAGTTTCTTTGCTAAAATCTTCGGTGAAGCTCATCTCCTTACTCTCCTGAAGAAGAGTGAGGTTATCATCGATAAAATAATAGCAAGGGATTTGCATGCTTTTCGCAGCATTGACCCATTCGGCAAATGCGTCCAACTGCCTAACAAATATAATACAGCTGGCGTGAGTAATTTCGAGGATTGAACCGATCCCTGAATGAACTACGCGCACTCGGCTCTTCCACTCATCTGGCAAAAAATCAAAAGTCACAGTCGTGCTGGCATCGTGATTAGACGTAACGACTAAAATCCTTCGATTATCTTCTGAGGTTATTAAAGAGTTACTAATTTTGAAGGTGCTTCTCGTTCGCGCATGCGCAACTGCCATTTCTTTTACAGAAACAGACGTACAATAAGACATACTTTCCGACAAACTGAAAACATCATTCTCTTCATAGTTTTCTGGTCGTAAGGACGAATCGCGTTCGTGCCTGATTCTATCTTCAGCGGCCCAACTGTCTAACGCATATGTCTTGCCAAGGCTGTCATTGGTCGCAGGACCGCCTACCTCTCCAACACAAATATCAACATAACGCAAAATGTACTTTCTTGAAATTCTCCGCCACAAATCCCAATCACAAATACGCGTCATCAGAATATGTGGATCATACAAACCGATATCATCCAATATAAAGCGAGGCACTAAAACCGCATTATTCGCGACACAGTTTCCACTATTGATATTGCTATTGGACAATCCAGACCCCAAGTGTACCACTTGCTCTTCGTCGGTCCCGAATTGGGTAAACTTCATCGCAACTGAACCGTACACTACTTGATCAGGTGTCTTCTGGGCATGTAGGTATAATTCGCTCAGCGCCTCAGGAAAGAATATGTCATCGTCAAACGCAAATGCAATGTAGCGACCGCGCGACTTAGAGTACGCCTCATACTCCGAAATCGCAGGAAGGCCGATATTCTCCACATGACGAAGACAGCTTACCCGTCCATCCTTTTGCATGAACTCTGCAATAATATCGGCACTGCCATCGGTACTCGCATCGTCCACGATAATCAATTCGAGCTCAGCCAGTGTCTGGCTTAAAACTGATTCGATTGCCTTACGAAACTTCCCACTCTTTGCCCGGCGAAAAGTAGGCAGAAGAACGGAGACGATTGGAAGCGGACCACTATTGTAGGAACTACCAGGCAACCACTGAGTTTCGCGAATGAGCTCTTTGACTTTCATGTACGGACCTTAGGCGCTTACTTGGTAATTATCTGAATAAGACTTAAGTACTTGATCAGTTTTCCCATCCATACGAATCTTCCCTTTTTCAAGCCATATTGTACGTTCGCAAAAATCACTCACTAACTCCGGCGAATGACTCGAAAAAACAAGTATCTTTCCCTGAGCCATAAATTTTTTCATGCGTTCTTTCGCTTTATGGGCGAAATTTATGTCGCCGGCCCCCATCACCTCATCCAGCAAGAGAACCTCGGGATTTATCGCAGTTGATACAGAGAACGCCAAACGAATAAACATACCTGCCGAATAAGTGCGGACAGGATAGTTCAAAAACTCCCCTAACTCAGAGAACTCAGCAATCTCCTGCATCTTCGCTTTAATTTCTTTAGGTTTGAGTCCGAGCAGCAGCGCTCGAATTTTTATATTGTCCCAACCAGATTGGTTCATCTCAAATCCAGTGGCGAGCTCAAACATCGGGCATACGTGACCACGTGTTTGAGCCGCCCCGGTAGTAGTTGGGTAGATTCCAGCCATCACTTTTAGCAAAGTGCTTTTGCCAGCGCCATTCAAACCTATTAAACCGACACGCTCTCCTCGCGAAATAGTGAGATTGACATTAGAAAGTGCGTTAATTGTGTATTCTTTAGTATTCGACGCCGAGGGACGACGCAATATCGTATTCTTCATTCTCCCTATGAGATCTGTCTGGCCAGTGAATACAACACTTGCGTCTCGCAAAACTATAGAAATATCGCTCATAACATATAAACCACTTTCTTGTCCATTTTAGACCCGAGCACTATACAGACCGCCCAAAGAAGCGCCAGATAAGCCGCGCAAAACATATAATCTTGTTTTACCGCGAGCGTGCCTTCTAGTATTGGAAACCTGATAACATCTACCAAATAATAAAACGGATTGAATTTATATATAAAATCCAAGCCACGATCTTTAAGCATAGCGACAGGAAACATGATCGGCGTAACAAAAAACAGGACTTGAAAAATCCCACTCAATGCATGCGGTAGATCTCTGAAGCGTGCAGAGAGGTAAGCACTGAGAGTAATATGACCCAAGCCCGCAGCTAGAAGAATACCAACGCCGGGCAATGCATATAGCCAACCTATCGGGTTAAAACGATCAAAAAACAACAGTGTGCCTGCCAAGGCAACAACGCCGATCAACAATATTAAGAAAAGCGAGACCAGTACAC
Organism: Pseudomonas sp. P108; assembly: GCF_032613195.1. Taxonomy (NCBI): domain Bacteria; kingdom Pseudomonadati; phylum Pseudomonadota; class Gammaproteobacteria; order Pseudomonadales; family Pseudomonadaceae; genus Pseudomonas; species Pseudomonas sp. P108. The sequence continues at coordinate 4,793,405 of NZ_CP126691.1, forward strand.
GAAACAAATAAATCTGCTTCGGAAATGAAAATTGCTTGATGTACCCTTCAGAACTTATAAATGCATAGCCGCCTTCAACAAAGGAAGCAACCAAGAACCCCCAAAGTATTAAACCGCATGTGAGATAAGGGAGAAACTCCTCCATCGGCTGCTTTAACAGCACCCCATAAACCATCCCTGCACCTAAAACCATCATCGCCAGGTTTATCAGGATCCAAAGTGGCCCTATTGCCGACCTGCGAAAACGGGCTTTAATATCTTGAAGGCCCATATACAACCAGACGCGCCATTCAAGAAGCGACTTCAGCGTATTGGGTATAAAACTATTCTGACTGATCATCTAAAGCCTATTTAGCTCAAGCACTATTAATTTACCGTTACGGGAAACTTCGTTGAAGCCCAGCTTTTCGTATAACTTAATCGCCCTGACGTTTTCTTCCAGAACTTCTAGAAATACACTCTCAAGCGCAAGCTGCTGCCAACACGTTTCAATCAATAGTTGGCAGCCTCGCTTGATGTAACCTTTACCTGCGCCCTCGGGGGCAGCAAGAAAGCGTCCGACTTCGGCGCGCTTTCTCTGCAGATCCACGCCATAAACAGCGCATTGCCCAACCAACTCACCATCTGCCGCGATCACAAACACAAAATCATCAGACTTTTTTGAATAGGACTCGAACCACTTTACGTGACTGTCCCATTCAATGATGTTTGAATTAATAAACCATCGGCGGTTTTCGTCTCGGTTTCTCCAGTCCAAGGTAGACTGTAAATCAGCCGCCTCTAGTAGACGGATCTCGACGACTTCATCAGATGCTGAGTGGAGGGTAGGTTTCATTTTGCGTACTTGGCAACCAATTGAGATACGGTGTCAACATCGGCTTTACTTAGTCCCATGTGTACAGGGAGCGAAATAATTTCCTGAGATGCCAATGCTGCTTTAGGGCAGGTGCCATTACCATGCGCATACATACGATATTCCGTGTTATCACGGTAATGTACGCCTGGGTATACCTGGTGCTCATTGAGGGCCAGCATCAGCTCTTCACGGTTTTTGACACGAATTTGAACCAGGTGAGTCGACGATTCACATTCTGGGTTAATTTCAATAAAGCGTACTTTTTCGTTACCACCCAGGTTTTCGCGGTACCACTTGGCGAGCTGACGACGGTATGCGTTATCACGATCCAGATACTTCAACGCAACCAAGCCCATAACAGCCATGATCGAGTTGCCGTGGTATTTAAAGCCGACTTCTTCGACATCGTACATCCACTTATACGCGCCCTGAGACGCGGTACGTGCGTAAGTATCCTTGTTGATACCCAACCAGCTCATCTTGCGCACACGCTCGTCATCTTCCGCGTTTTTGAAGCAGATCATGCCCGAGTCAGCTGTTGCCAGGTTTTTAACGGCCTGGAAGCTGAACACGACAACGTCGGCTTCTGGACACACATGACGCCCATTGATGCGAGTACCCGACATGTGGGCAGCGTCAAGAATCAAAGCGATATTACGTGCTTTGCAGATTTCAAGGATCTTCGAGTACTGACCGACGTTGCCACCAATACCAACGAAAATCAGTGCCTTGGTCTTATCGGTAATGCGCTGCTCGACGCTAACAGGATCCAGACACAGCGACTCATCGACATCTGCGAATACAGGCGTCAGGCCTGCACAGAGAATGGCGTGGTTGGTCGATACGAAAGTCAGCGGAGTAGTGATGACTTCTGCATCATCGCCCCATCCATTCTTTGTCTTGAGCAAGCGGAAAGCCAGCTCCAGACCTACGGTGTTCGACGAAAGAAAATGTGCGTGCGGCAGCCCGGTATAGGACTTCCATGCTTCTTCCATCTCAACAGTTTTAAAACCCAACCCAGTCCAGCCTTTCTCAAGACATTCACGAATACCTTCAAGGCATTCGTCGACACGAAATTTAGGTACAAACAGTTGAATTGCCATGTATTTAGCCTCGAATCACAAGTGCTGTGCGGTTTAAATTTTTATCCAATTACATCTTTCGCAGAACGGCCATAGAGCGCCTGGTCCGCTTGTACAATCAATGACTCTCGTGCTCCAAGAGGCGCTTGAGATACTTTCCGTAGCCATTTTTAATTAATGGCATGGCTAACGCGAGCAATTGATCATCCGATATCCATCCCTTGCGCCACGCCAACTCTTCAGGGCACGCGACTTTAAGGCCTTGCCGGTTTTCCAGGGTCGCAATGAAATGGCTCGCCTCAAGCAGAGACTCATGAGTTCCTGTATCTAGCCAGGCATATCCCCTTCCCATGATTTCTACGGAGAGGCTGTTACGCTCCAGATAGACGCGATTCACATCAGTGATTTCCAACTCGCCACGCTCAGAGGGTTTGATACTCTTGGCAATTTCCACGACGTTTGCATCGTAAAAATAGAGGCCGGTCACAGCGTAGCTGGATTTAGGCACCGATGGTTTTTCTTCAAGGCTGATAGCCTTGCCTGACTTGTCAAATTCGACCACGCCATAGCGCTCAGGATCATTTACATGATAGGCAAAGACACTTGCACCGCTGTCACGCTGCATGGCATTTGCCAAGAGTTCCTGGAAGTCATGGCCATGATAGATGTTGTCGCCCAGCACCAAAGCACACGCATTACCGTCAAGAAATTCCTCGCCAATAATAAATGCCTGGGCTAAGCCATCCGGTGACGGCTGAACCGCATAACTCAGATTGATTCCCCACTTGGCACCGTCACCCAAAAGCTGCTCGAAGCGAGGGGTATCCTGTGGCGTGGAGATAATCAATATATCTCTGATCCCTGCCAGCATTAATGTGCTGAGGGGATAATAAATCATCGGCTTATCAAAAACCGGAAGCAACTGCTTTGATATTGCGAGTGTTGCTGGATGCAGACGCGTACCAGAACCACCCGCTAGAATTATACCTTTACGATACATAATCATCCCTGCCTAGCCATATCAGAAAGCGTTCTTTTTAAACAAGTCTTCCAATCTGGAATGTTTATATCGAACACATTTTGAATTTTACTATTATTCAATCTTGAGCTTTTCGGCCTGACTGCTTTCGTCGGATACTCGGAACCATTCACAGGACGTATATCGTGTTCCGTGCAATTCAGAGGAATACCTAGATTCGACGCCTCAGACACTAAATAACGGGCGTATTCATACCAACTCGCATACCCCGAAGACACCAAATGGTACGTCCCACTAAGAGACGCTGCATCCGCACTGTTGAGAACTCGATAAAGGCAAAGCACAGTAGTATCCGCGACGAGAGAAGCACTCGTAGGCGCACCAGTTTGATCATCAACGACCGAGAACTCTGACTTGGTTGCCGCAAGGTTCAATATTGTTTTTGCAAAATTGCGCCCACGCGTGGAATACACCCAACTGGTTCTGAGCAAAAGATGATTGCAGCCACTAACGACAACGGCACCCTCGCCCAACGCTTTCGACCTGCCGTATGCATTCAACGGGTCAGGGACATCAGTTTCACTGTATGGGCGTTCGGAACTCCCATTAAACACATAATCAGTCGAATAATGCACAAGCCACGCTTCATTCTCCGCTGCGTAGTCGGCGAGCACTTTCACCAAATGAAAATTAATTGCCTGTGCATCTTCTTCGCAAGTCTCAGCCAACTCTACGGCGTTATAGGCAGCCGCATTGACAATTACGTCGGGACGCTCCTGACGAAGATAATCCGACACAGCATCTATATCGGCCAGGTCAAGTTTACTACGATCGCAAGCCACAACGTTTCCAAGCAAAGGCAGGGAGCGTTGTAACTCCCAGCCTACTTGCCCGTTACTTCCAAATAAAACAATTTTCTTCATGTGTACTGCCTGCTTACCCAATCACGATAAGCCCCGCTTGTGACATTACCTACCCATACCTGATTATTGAGGTACCACTCGACCGTCTTTCGAATACCAGTTTCAAATGTTTCAGCGGGTTTCCAACCCAATTCCCGCTCAAGTTTTCGAGCGTCAATTGCGTAACGACGGTCGTGGCCTGGACGATCGGTAACATAGGCGATCTGCTGGTGGTAAGGCTGGCCGTCAGCGCGAGGACGCAACTCATCGAGCAAACCACAAACGGTGTGGACGATGTCGAGATTTGGCTTCTCATTCCAGCCACCAACGTTGTAAGTCTCTCCGACCAATCCGGCTTCGAGTACACGGCGAATAGCACTGCAGTGATCTTTGACGTATAGCCAGTCGCGAATTTGCTGGCCGTCGCCATATACAGGCAAAGACTTACCTGCAAGGGCGTTGACGATCATCAACGGAATAAGCTTTTCCGGAAAATGATACGGGCCGTAGTTGTTCGAGCAGTTGGTCGTCAGAACAGGCAAGCCATAGGTATGGTGATAAGCACGTACCAAGTGGTCGCTTGCAGCCTTGCTCGCCGAATAGGGACTGTTCGGTTCGTACTGATGGGTCTCGGTGAACGCAGGATCATCTTTTGCCAGCGACCCATAAACCTCATCCGTGGAAACGTGCAGGAAGCGGAACGCCTCTTTTGCACCCAGCTCGAGTCTGCCCCAATAAGCTCGCACTGCTTCCAATAGCCGGAACGTCCCGACAATATTGGTTTCGATGAAATCTTCCGGACCGTGAATTGAGCGATCGACGTGGGATTCAGCGGCGAAATTGAGAATTGCACGAGGCTGGTGCTCGTTTAACAAACGCGTTACCAGCGCACTATCACCGATATCACCTTGCACAAATACATGCCGCACATCCCCGTCCAGACTCGCCAGGCTTTCCAGGTTCCCGGCATAGGTCAGCTTGTCCAGGTTGATCACCTGTTCATCCGACTGCGCCAGCCAGTCCAGTACAAAGTTCGCCCCGATAAACCCGGCACCGCCGGTGACTAAGATGGTCATAAATTTAGATCTTTTTCAGTAGAACTACGAGAATAAGCCCCAGATTTCCAAACAACGTCTGCCGGTATATACCGGCTCGCTGAAAACCCAGGATTCTTGAAAAGAGTTTCTGAGTGCGTGCATCTTTGAATCGAGTCAGAGTCACCTGATGCTCAGGGCTCAGACGATGATACATTGCTTCAAGCGCATTGATGATCTGATCGTTCCACCTGCAGAAGCGGCCTTGGAAAATCAAGGGTAAGCGCTTCAGGCGCGCAGACCAACCGGAGTTGCCACCAATCAGGTTGTCGTCATGCTGACGGTAAAGAAGCATAGGCTCCGGATCATAGTGAACCTCACCACCTGCTCCTGAAACAAGAAGGTAAGCCCACCAATCGTGGCATGGGACATCAACACGGTCGCCCGCCTCCAGCAACAGGTCGCGGGCTGCCCGGTTAAAGACCATGGTGTTGCCACCACCGATACTCTGAACCAATGCATTTGAGAAATGTGGAGGAAGACTAAAACGTGGTGAATACCCACACGAGACTCCCGATTCACCAATTAGCTCGGTGCGGCCACAGTAGAGAGCCGGAATGGAATCGGGTACGCCCTCTAACCATGCAAGAGCCCTTTCGAGCTTCGCGCCCCTCCAGATGTCATCCTGATCCGACCAGGCAAAAAAATCTGCATCAATATCAGTTCGGCAGGCCAAGGACAGGAAGTTGGCTACGAATCCTCTCTTGGGACCTTTCGACACGTGAACGCGATCCGCACCCATTTTGATTCGAAATGTTTGCAAAATATCCAGGGTGTTGTCTTGAGAGCCATCGTCGGAAACATAAAGCGTCCAATTGCGATACGTTTGACGTTCAAGTGAGTCGAGTTGCTCAGCAAGAAATGATGCACCGTTGTATGTACACATAAGAATTGCGACATTCGCAATATGCTCGCCAGCTACCTGGACGGCATTATCTGTACCAAAACTCTGGCTGGAAACCGTCACAAAATCCCTCTTTGCACGAACCGTCGCCCAAAAAAGGCGCCCATCACTAATAAAAAAACATCCGATCTTTGCTTTTGCTCTTACCGTCCGATTGCGCATTCTACATCAATTGACGCGCCTCACACCCAAAAAAGCGACGACAGCCACGGCGGCCCTAGCCCGTCGCCGAGCCAGACATAGCTGCATCCGAGAGATGTAAAGCGGAAGATTAGGACCTGGTGACTGCGCAGGATTCCACAGGTAAAGAGCTGATGATCGGCGAGAAAAGGACCTTGCAAAGATGCCATATAGCCATCATCGAGAAAACAGAGGCGCAAGCAAGAGAAACATTAACGGCTGCCAAGGAGCTAAACCTGCGCCATCTCTGCGCCTTTTGAAAAACCTTAAAATAGAAGCGCCCGCCCGTACGCAACTGAGCTGTACGAGACCAATACAGAACAAGTTTCGATCGTCAACAGCAATAACAAATAACTGCCTTTAACCGCCAAAACAAACTGTCAGTTTTTATTCCCCACCAACATCATCACCCAACAAACAATGAAAAACAGTAACTTATCTCGAACCCGACGGCGACAATACCACGCACTAAAAGAAAGCCTGAACAATTGTGAGCGACTCAACGAGAACCAACTTGATACAAAGGCAGTAGTATCACCCCCCACCACCCTGGCAATTAGTTGCACCTGACTAAACCACCAACCATTATTAATGGTTTTATATCGAGCCACCAAAGAGCGCAACCCGGTATTGGCGCCTACTTGATTACTATCATGCTGGCGATAATCCATGGAAGGTATCGGATCAATGAACCATCGATACCCATGACTACGCGCATATGCGTAAAAGAACCAATCATGCAGACTGACGCCCTGTAAAGCATCCCAATTGCTTACCACCGACAGCTTAATCGACTCAAACAAACGCTTGGTCAAAACGTAGGTACAGCCCGGGCCAGCCGCTTCAAACAGATAATCCCATGCAACTTGGGGTTGCGCCTTATCCAGCAACCTTGTTTTACCATCCAGCCAGAAAGCCGTAACATTACTGGAGTATGCGTCAGCCCGTTGCTGCCCGAGCTGAGACACCGCACGCAGAAGCTTATCCGCGTACCAGACATCATCCTGATCAGATAAAGCAAAAAACTCAAAATTGCCGACATCAACATCGCGGATCAGTCGAAAGAAATTGCGAGATGCACCACCAAATCGCCCAGCGGACGGCAACAGGATGACATTCGGCAGGTTAGTTGCAAGCGTCGCACACCAAGCTTCAGTTCCGTCTGTCGAGGGGTCCACGCTGATATATACAGTTACTTCAACCCCAGACTGCGCAAGAATCGAAGTCACCTGCTCTTCAATCCACCGAATTCCATTATACGCCGCTAGCAAAACCGCAACTTTTGGTAATTTTACAGTCATGCCATCCCACTTGTAGCGTTCAGCTCGGAAATCAAAAAAATTAAACTGCAGTCAAACGAGAGGAGCTGCAGCCCGCCTCGGCCAGACAGAAACGACCCATTACGATTGAGGAGCACAACTCTACGAATGAGATGCTCGACCCCTTAAGCAACACCATGAATGCTGGAGATAGCAGTGGCTGCGGTACAAGGTAGCCCTCTGGCGCAGAGCAGCAATCAAACAAGATGCTTGCGCGACCTCTGGGAAAAACGCCCGAGAAACCAGCCGAGCACTGGACCGACAAGCATTCCGACCAACAGAGCCAAGACCACGAGCATAGAAACCGGCAACCGGGGCATCGACCAGCCAAGAAACAATAGCGACACTGACTGCTGATTCTCCAGCACAAAGGCCAGAATCACTAACACCAGCAAAAGAACAAGAGCACCAAGAAGCACGCGCTTGAGGTTACGCATTTGCGCCTCCTTGATAATAAGTAGAGAAAATCAAACCCCCTCCTCCTCTTCCTCATTCACCCGATCGCGCAGCTCTTTACCCGGCTTGAAATGCGGTACGAACTTACCGTCCAGACTGACGGACTGACCGGTCTTGGGATTACGACCGACGCGCGGCGCACGGTAGTGTAGAGAGAAACTGCCAAACCCACGGATCTCGATACGATCCCCGGTGGCCAGACATTGGGACATTTGTTCAAGCATGGTCTTGATGGCCAGCTCCACATCCTTGGATGAGAGCAGCCCTTGATGGGTGACAATTCGTTCGATCAACTCCGACTTCGTCATATTTTTCCCTTCTTTTTCAAGCAGCTAGATCAGCGCTTGAAAGGTTTTAGCACGCCCGGAAGATTTTGAACAGCCCAGGGATTGACATATCTTCCACCGCGTCGAAACGCCCGTTTTCAGGGCATCACAGCAACAAACAGGGCATGGCATGCTTAACGGCATATCACCAGCATGGTTCGTGTCACGTAGCCTGCCGGGTTGAAGCCAAAAGGAAACTCATCTTCATCCTTGGCATCATCCGATCGCGTAATCACCTTGTACCCCGCCCCCTTGCACTCCTTTGCCGCACGCTTCTGACATTTCTCCCAGCCAGAGCCCAATCCAGAGCAGTCGACCTCTATACCACTGACACCACGCACGGCATGGGTCTTGGCACTGGTCGTACAGCCAGACAGAACCAGTACAACCATGAGGACAATAAACTTGTTCATCCACTTCCTTATGCCAGGCAACTGCCCGACGACTACACGCTTAAGACCAAGCTTAGTCGTGAATAGGCGATTGATCCGATTAAAGAAACAGACCGCCCAGAAGCGGGATTGGTTTCACTAAAACCTTCATGCATGACTCGAAACACTAAATAGCGGGCACAAAAAAGGGCGACCGAAGTCGCCCTTTTTATTGCCCAATCAGAACTTAGTTCTGTTTGGCCGCCATTGCCTGGCGCAGCAGGCCAGCCATGGTGGTGTCAGCTGCTTCACCTTCCGGAGCCGATTTCAGGCTCTGGATAGCTTCTTTCTCTTCAGCATCATCTTTCGACTTGATGGAGAGTTGGATCACGCGGCTCTTGCGATCAACGCTGATGATCTTGGCTTCTACTTCCTGGCCTTCTTTCAGAACGTTGCGCGCGTCTTCAACGCGGTCACGGCTGATTTCGGAGGCTTTCAGAGTCGCTTCGATATCGTCGGCCAGAACGATGATGGCGCCTTTGGCGTCAACTTCTTTCACGGTGCCAGTAACGATTGCGCCTTTGTCGTTAACCGAGACGTACTCGGAGAACGGATCGCTTTCCAGTTGCTTGATACCCAGGGAGATACGCTCGCGCTCTGGGTCAACCGACAGGATAACGGTGTCCAGCTCGTCGCCCTTCTTGAAACGACGTACGGCTTCTTCGCCCACTTCGTTCCAGGAGATGTCGGACAGGTGAACCAGACCGTCGATGCCGCCGTCCAGACCAATGAAGATACCGAAATCGGTGATCGACTTGATGGTGCCGGAGATTTTATCGCCCTTGTTGAACTGGCCAGAGAAATCTTCCCATGGGTTAGATTTGCACTGCTTGATGCCCAGGGAGATACGACGACGCTCTTCGTCGATGTCCAGAACCATAACTTCCACTTCGTCGCCGACTTGTACGACTTTCGAAGGGTGGATGTTCTTGTTGGTCCAGTCCATTTCCGAAACGTGTACCAGACCTTCAACGCCTTCTTCCAGCTCAGCGAAGCAGCCGTAGTCGGTCAGGTTGGTTACACGAGCGGTAACGCGAGTGCTTTCTGGGTAACGGGCTTTGATAGCAACCCATGGATCTTCGCCCAGTTGCTTCAGGCCCAGGGAAACACGGTTGCGTTCGCGATCGTATTTCAGAACCTTGACGTCGATTTCGTCACCAACGTTGACGATCTCGGAAGGATGCTTGATGCGCTTCCAGGCCATGTCGGTGATGTGCAGCAGGCCGTCCACGCCACCCAGATCGACGAATGCGCCGTAATCGGTGAGGTTTTTGACGATACCTTTGACTTGCTGGCCTTCCTGCAGGGATTCCAGCAGAGCTTCACGCTCGGCGGAGTTCTCGGCTTCCAGGACGCTGCGACGGGAAACGACAACGTTGTTGCGCTTCTGGTCCAGCTTGATGACCTTGAATTCCAGCTCTTTGCCTTCCAGGTGCGTGGTGTCGCGCACTGGACGGACGTCAACCAGGGAACCTGGCAGGAACGCACGGATGCCGTTAACGTCGACAGTGAAGCCGCCTTTAACCTTACCGTTGATAACGCCCTTGACCACTTCCTCAGCTGCGAATGCTGCTTCCAGAACGATCCAGCACTCAGCGCGCTTGGCTTTTTCACGGGACAGCTTGGTTTCACCGAAACCGTCTTCAACCGAGTCCAGAGCAACGTGAACTTCGTCACCGACATTGATAGTCAGATCGCCAGCGTCGTTGTAGAACTGCTCAAGCGGGATGAGTGCTTCAGACTTCAGGCCAGCGTGAACGGTTACCCAGCGAGCCTGGTAATCGATATCAACGATAACACCGGTGATGATGGAGCCTGCCTGAAGGTTCAGGGTTTTTAGGCTTTCTTCAAAGAGTTCCGCAAAGCTTTCGCTCATTTTAATTCCTGTAAATGAGGGCGAAGGATACGCCCATCTCCACACCCCAGACGGTGTGGGTTAGTTTCATTAAAAAGAAGCACCACAGGACTATGACTGGTCCCCTGCGGCCTTCTTGGTCACCCGGCGATATCGCGAATGGCGATCTCGCTCATGATGCGTTCAAGCACCTGATCGATGGACAACTCCGTGGAATCCAGCTGTATGGCGTCAGCCGCCGGCTTAAGCGGGGCTACCGCTCGCTGGGTGTCACGCTCGTCGCGTGCACGGATCTCATCTAGCAGACTCGACAGACTAACACCCTCGACTTTGCCCTTCAACTGCAAATATCGACGGCGCGCCCGCTCCTCGGCACTGGCGGTCAGGAAAATCTTCAGCGGCGCATCAGGAAAAACCACCGTTCCCATGTCGCGACCGTCGGCCACCAGGCCCGGCGCTTCCTGGAATGCACGCTGGCGCTGCAGCAGCGCCTCGCGCACGGCGGGCAATGCAGCCACTTGCGAAGCACCGGAGCCGACGCTTTCGGTGCGGATCACATCACTGACTTCGTCGCCCTCCAGAATGATTCGCTGCAACTGACCTTCGGTCGCCGCAATGAACTGCACATCCAGATGAGCGGCGAGTTTCTTCAGCAGCTCTTCATTGGTCAGGTCGACACCATGGTTGTGCGCAGCAAAGGCGAGCAAACGGTATAGCGCACCGGAATCCAGCAGGTTCCAGCCCAGACGCTTGGCCAGAATTCCGGCTACGGTGCCCTTGCCCGAGCCGCTTGGCCCATCAATGGTGATGACCGGTGCAATGTTTTTCACGACTGAGCCTCTTGTGCCACACGAATACCGACCTGCCCGCACAGCGCGAGGAAGTTGGGGAACGACGTCGCGACGTTGGCGCAATCATGGATGCGGATCGGTGCAGTGGCGCGCAACGAGGCAACGCTGAACGCCATCGCAATACGGTGATCGCCGTGACCATGCACTTCGCCGCCGCCGATCTGGCCGCCGTCGATGATGATGCCGTCCGGGGTTGGCTGGCATTTCACGCCCAGCGCCAACAGGCCGTCAGCCATCACCTGAATACGATCCGATTCCTTGACCCGCAGCTCTTCTGCGCCAGTCAGCACAGTGCGCCCTTCGGCACAGGCTGCGGCGACGAACAGCACCGGGAATTCGTCGATAGCCAACGGGACCAGCTCTTCAGGAATCTCGATACCTTTAAGCTTAGCTGCCCGCACGCGAAGGTCAGCGACCGGCTCGCCGCCAACTTCACGCTGGTTCTCCAGAGTGATGTCCGCGCCCATCAGACGCAGGATGTCGATGACGCCAGTGCGGGTCGGGTTGATGCCGACGTGCTCCAGCACCAGCTCCGAACCTTCAGCGATCGAAGCCGCCACGAGGAAGAACGCCGACGAAGAAATGTCGCCCGGCACTTCAATGTGAGTTGCAGTCAGCTTGCCGCCAGACTCAACCGAAGCCGTAGCGCCTTCAACGCTTACCGGATAGCCGAACCCGCGCAGCATGCGCTCGGTGTGATCGCGAGTCGGCGCCGGCTCGGTCACGGTGGTTTTGCCTTCAGCGTACAGACCGGCAAGCAGCAGGCAGGACTTCACCTGCGCACTGGCCATCGGCATGGTATAGGTCAGGCCTTTAAGCTTGTGACCGCCACGAATGGTCATCGGCGGACGACCTTCGGCAGCAGTTTCAATCACCGCGCCCATTTCACGCAGCGGATTGGCTACGCGATTCATCGGGCGCTTGGACAACGACGCATCGCCAGTCAAAACGCTGTCGAAGTTCTGCGCCGCCAGCAGGCCGGACAGCAGACGCATCGAGGTACCGGAGTTGCCCAGATAGATCGGGCCCGGAGCCGGCTTCAGACCGTGCAGGCCGACACCGTGGATGGTCACGCGGCCGTGATGCGGGCCTTCGATGACCACGCCCATGTCACGGAACGCCTGCAAGGTCGCCAGGGCGTCTTCGCCCTCAAGGAAGCCTTCGACTTCAGTGACGCCTTCGGCCAGCGAGCCGAGCATGATCGAGCGGTGGGAAATCGATTTGTCACCCGGTACGCGAATCCGACCGGACAGGCGGCCACCAGGTTGAGCCAGGAAGATCAGATCGTTGGAATTCATAGCGTCCACATAGGCCCTGCGGGCCAGGATTTTACTGAAATGCTCGCGGGCAACCCGGGCGCGCGTGAAAACGCCCAACAATTGGTGCCCATCCCCTGCATCGACCGCGTCGCGCAAGGCGTCGAGGTCGCTGCGAAATGTATCGAGTGTGCGCAGGACAGCCTCGCGGTTGGCGAGGAAGATGTCGTGCCACATCACCGGGTCGCTTCCGGCGATTCTTGTGAAATCGCGGAAACCGCCCGCAGCGTAACGGAAGATCTCAAGATTTTCATTGCGCTTGGCCAACGAGTCGACCAGACCAAAGGCCAGCAGGTGCGGCAAATGGCTGGTCGCAGCCAGCACTTCATCGTGACGCTCGACCTGCATGTGCTCGACGTCGGCGCCCAATTCGCGCCACAGACGGTCGACCACAGCCAGCGCAGCCGGATCGGTTTGCTCAAGCGGCGTGAGAATCACCTTATGACGACGGAACAGCTCGGCATTGGAGGCTTCCACCCCGCTCTGCTCGGAACCGGCAATCGGATGGCCCGGCACGAAACGCGGCGGCATGGCGCCAAACGCTTCGCTGGCTGCGCGTACAACATTGCCTTTGGCGCTGCCGACGTCAGTCAGAATCGCCTGCCCCAGATCCATGCCCGCCAGACGCGCGAGCACTTTTTCCATGGCCAGGATCGGCACTGCCAACTGAATTACGTCAGCACCCTGACAGGCTGCCGCCAAGTCATCTTCACAGCGATCCACAACGCCCAACTCAACCGCCAGCTTGCGCGACTGCGGGTCGAGATCGACCCCGACCACTTCGCGGCAGATACCGCTTTCACGCAAGCCTTTGGCAAACGAACCACCGATCAACCCCAGACCGACCACCACAAGGCGACCGATCATAGGTGCAGCAGATTGCAGTGCAGTGACATCACCCACGAGCCAGAACCTTGCGCAGCGCTTCGAGGAAGCGGCTGTTTTCCGCCGGCAGACCGATGGTCACTCGCAGGTGGTTCGGCATGCCGTAGTTGGCCACCGGACGCACGATCACGCCTTCGCGCAGCAAGCCCTGAAACACCGGGGCTGCGACTTGAGCGAGGTCGACGCAGATGAAGTTGCCTTTGGATTCGATCCAGCTCAGGCCCAGCTCACGGAAACCGGCTTGCAACTGCTGCATGCCCGATTCGTTGAGCTGGCGGCTTTGCGCCAGATATTCCTCGTCTTTCAACGCCGCACACGCCGCCGCCAACGCGAGGCTGTTGACGTTGAATGGCTGGCGAACACGGTTCAGCACGTCCGCCACCACGGGTGTCGACAGACCGTAGCCGACACGCAGCGCTGCCAGACCGTAGGCCTTGGAGAACGTGCGCGAAACCAGCAGATTCGGGTAAGCCGCTAGGAAATCCAGACCGTCCGGCAGATCACTGCCTTCGGCGTACTCGATGTATGCCTCGTCGAGCACCACCAGCACATGCTCCGGAACATCCTGCAGGAATTCGTCCAGCGCTTCAGCGCCGAACCAGGTACCGGTCGGGTTGTTCGGGTTGGCGATGAACACTACGCGAGTGTTGGCATCGATGGCCGCAAGCATCGCCGGCAGGTCATGCCCCCAATCCTTGGCTGGCACCACTTTGGCTTGCGCGCCGACCGCCTGAGTGGCAATCGGATACACCGCAAATGCGTGCTCGCTGAACACCGCATTGAGGCCCGGGGCCAGATAGGCGCGCGCAACCAGCTCGAGAATGTCATTGGAACCGTTGCCCAGCGTGACCTGATTGAGGTCTACGCGGCATTGCTCGGCCAGCAGCGATTTCAGTGCGAAACCGTTGCCATCCGGATAACGGGTCAGCTCGGCCAGCTCTTCGCGGATCGCCGCCAAGGCTTTCGGACTGGCACCCAGCGGGTTTTCATTGCTCGCCAGTTTGACGATTTTTGCCGGATCCAGATCCAGCTCGCGCGCCAGTTCGTCCACAGGCTTGCCTGGAACGTACGGCGAAAGTTGTTGCACGCCCGGCTGTGCCAGAGCGAGGAAGTTGCCACTCATTTGCTACCGCCCCTTAGAGAACTGCTTTCGGGTAGGAACCCAGCACTTTGAGTGCTACTGCTTCCTGACTGATCTTTTCCAGCACACCTTTGATCAACGGATCACGGTGGTGACCGACGAAGTCGATGAAGAACACATACGTCCATTTGCCGCTGCGCGACGGACGGGTTTCGATGCGGGTCAGGTCGATCCCGTTGTCATGGAACGGCACCAGCAACTCGTGCAGCGCGCCGGGTTTGTTGCTCATCGACACGATGATCGAGGTCTTGTCGTCGCCGGTCGGCGGCACTTCCTGGTTACCGATCATCAGGAAGCGCGTCGAGTTGTCCGGACGATCTTCGATCTTCTCGGCCAGACGAGTCAGACCGTAAAGCCCTGCCGCCATGTCACCGGCGATCGCCGCCGAGTTCCATTCGCCTTTAACCCGCTTGGCCGCTTCGGCGTTGCTGGATACCGCCACGCGCTCGACATTCGGGTAATGCGCGTCCAGCCACTTGCGGCACTGGGCCAGCGACTGTGCGTGGGAATAGATGCGGCTGATGCTGTCGGTCTTGGTGTTTTCACCGACCAACAGGTGATGGTGAATACGCAGCTCGACTTCGCCACAGATGACCATGTCGTGTTCGAGGAAGCTGTCCAGCGTGTGGTTGACCGCGCCCTCGGTGGAGTTTTCCACCGGCACCACGCCAAAATTCACCGCACCGGCCGCCACTTCACGGAACACTTCGTCGATCGCCGCCATCGGCTTGCTGATCACCGCATGACCGAAGTGCTTCATGGCTGCCGCTTGGGTGAAGGTGCCTTCAGGGCCCAGATAGGCCACTTTCAGCGGCTGCTCCAGCGCCAGGCACGACGACATGATTTCGCGGAACAACCGCGCCATCTCTTCGTTACCCAGCGGCCCCTGATTGCGCTCCATCACACGCTTGAGCACCTGAGCTTCGCGCTCAGGACGATAGAACACCGGCACTTCGCCTTCGGCCAGCGAGGCCATCTTTACTCGCGCGACTTCCTGGGCGCAACGCGCACGCTCACTGATCAGCTCCATGACTTTGGTGTCCAGAGCGTCAATGCGAACGCGCAGTGCCTTGAGTTCTTGCTCGGACATCAGCCGTGTTCCTTCTCGAATTCAGCCATGTACGCCACCAGCGCGTTGACCGCGGTGATGTCGACGGCGTTGTAGATGGAGGCGCGCATGCCGCCCACGGAGCGGTGGCCCTTGAGGTTGAGCAGACCACGCTCTTCGGCACCGACCAGGAACGGCTTGTCCAGACGATCGTCAGCCAGACGGAACGGCACGTTCATCCACGAGCGATCCGACTTGTTGATCGGGTTGCTGTAGAGACCGCTGGCGTCAATGAAGTCGTACAGCGTGCGCTGCTTGACGTCATTGAGCCTGGCGATGGCTTCAACGCCACCCTGCTCTTTCAGCCACTGGAACACCAGACCGGACAGGTACCAGGCCAGGGTCGGCGGGGTGTTGTACATCGAGCCGTTATCCGCTGCGACTTTGTAGTTGAGCATGGTCGGGCATAGCGAGCGCGCTTTGCCGAGCAAGTCTTCGCGGATGATGTTGACGACGATGCCGCTTGGGCCGATGTTTTTCTGCGCACCGGCGTAGATCATGCCGAAACGCGAGATATCGACCGGGCGCGAGAGGATGTCCGAAGACATGTCAGCCACCAGCGGTACATCACCGACTTCAGGAATCCACTGGAATTCCAGACCGCCGATGGTTTCGTTTGGCGCGTAGTGAACGTAAGCGGCGTCTTTCGACAGGTTCCACTCGTTCTGGCCCGGAATGGCGAAATAGTCGTAAGGCTTGGCAGTGGCGGCAACGTTGACGTGGCCGTAGCGCGAAGCTTCTTCAATGGCTTTCTGCGACCAGATACCGGTGTCGATATAGTCGGCCGAGCCGCCTTCAGGCAGCAGATTCAGTGGGATCTGCGCGAATTGCTGGCTGGCGCCACCTTGCAGAAACAGCACTTTGTAGTTCGACGGGATATTCAGCAGGTCACGCAGATCCTGCTCGGCCTGGGTGGCGATGGACACGAACTCATCACTGCGATGGCTCATTTCCATGACCGACAGACCCTTGCCGTGCCAATCAAGGAGTTCACCCTGGGCACGTTGCAGGACAGCTTCAGGAAGCGCCGCAGGACCGGCGCAGAAGTTATAGGCTCGCTTGCTCACATCCAATCTCGCTCTGATTTGGTGGTCACTTAAATCTATTGGTCTGCGGATGATCGTTCCCACGCTCTGCGTGGGAATGCATCCGATGACGCTCTGCGTCATGGGACGCGGAGCGTCCCGAGCGGCATTCCCACGCAGAGCGTGGGAACGATCCTGCGCAGTGTCGCAAATTTTCAAACGGGACAAATAACAAGGGGGCGAATTCTCATCCGCCCCCTCGTTTGTCCGCTTATTCTTGCGGTTCTTCGTCTGCTGCGGCGTCGAGTTGCTGGTCTTCGCCAGCATCGTCGATCACGACGCTGCCTTCGAATTCCTCACCCTCTTCACCCTCAAGCTCTTCACCTTCGACTTCCGAAGGTTCCTGAACCCGCTCCAGTCCGACCAGGGTTTCATCCTTGGCCAGCTTGATCAGCGTCACACCTTGAGTGTTACGACCCAGGCTCGACACTTCGTCGACACGGGTACGTACCAGAGTGCCCTGATCGGAGATCAGCATGATTTCTTCACCATCCTGCACCTGAACCGCACCGACCAGACGGCCGTTACGCTCGTTGCTGACCATGGCGATAACGCCCTGACCACCACGCTTGTATTCAGGGAACTCGGTGATCGCCGTGCGCTTGCCGTAGCCGCGCTCGGAAGCAGTGAGAATTTCGCTGCCTTCTTCCGGAATCAGCATGGAAATCAACTTCTGCCCTTCCGGCAGACGCATACCACGCACACCGCGGGCGGTACGGCCCATGGCGCGAACTTCGGATTCCTTGAAGCGCGTCACTTTGCCGCCGTCGGAGAACAACATGATTTCCTGCTCGCCATCGGTGATGGCGGCGGAGATCAGGATGTCGCCTTCGTCCAGTTCCAGCGCGATCAGACCCACGCTGCGCTGACGGCTGAAGGCCACCAGCGGGGTCTTCTTCACAGTACCGTTGGCGGTCGACATGAAGATGAACGGTGCTTTCTTGCGGTCAGCAGCCTTGATGCGAGCGCGACGCTCTTCGTCGGTCTCGTTGCTGTTTTCGATTTCTTCTACATCAGCCTCGGCGCCTTCGGCTTCTTCTTCATCAGCCTGACGCTTCATGGCTTCGAGATCGACCGGCAGCATGGTGGTGATGTATTCACCCTCGCTCAACGGCAACAGGTTGACCAGCGGACGACCACGGGCGGCGCGGGACGCTTCCGGAATCTCGTAGGTCTTGAGCCAGTACACCTTGCCCTTGCTGGAGAACAGCAGCAGCGTGGTGTGGCTGTTGGCAACCAGCAGGTGAGCGATGTAGTCCTCATCCTTGACGCCAGTAGCCGACTTGCCTTTACCGCCACGACGCTGAGCCTGGTACGCAGCCAATGGCTGGGTCTTGGCGTAGCCACCGTGAGAGATGGTCACGACACGCTCTTCTTCCGGGATCATGTCACCCAGGGTCAGATCGAGACGGGCATCGAGGATTTCGGTGCGACGCTGGTCGCCGTATTCGGCACGGATCACTTCCAGCTCTTCGCGGATCACTTCCATCAGGCGCACGGCGCTGTTGAGGATGCGGATCAGCTCGCCGATCTGGTTGAGGATCTCTTGATACTCGGCCAGCAGTTTTTCGTGTTCCAGACCAGTCAGACGGTGCAGACGCAGTTCCAGAATGGCTTGTGCCTGTTCTGGCGACAGGAAGTACTTGCCTTCGCGCAGACCGTATTGCGGATCGAGGTTTTCCGGACGGCACGAATCGGCACCGGCACGCTCAACCATCGCCACCACCGCCGAAGACTCCCACGGCGTGCTGACCAGCGCTTCTTTAGCTTCCGACGGCGTCGGCGAGGCTTTGATCAGGGCGATGACCGGGTCGATGTTCGACAAGGCAACGGCCTGGCCTTCGAGGATGTGACCACGCTCGCGCGCCTTACGCAGTTCGAACACGGTACGGCGGGTAACCACTTCGCGACGGTGACGGACGAAGGCTTCCAGCAGATCCTTGAGGTTCAGGATGCGTGGACGGCCGTCGATCAGCGCAACGATGTTGATGCCGAAAACCGATTGCAGCTGGGTCTGGGCGTAGAGGTTGTTGAGGATCACCTCAGGCACTTCGCCGCGACGCAGTTCGATCACGACGCGCATACCGTCCTTGTCGGACTCGTCGCGCAGCTCGGTGATGCCTTCCAGCTTCTTCTCTTTGACCAGCTCGGCGATCTTCTCGATCAGACGCGCCTTGTTCAGCTGATAAGGGAGCTCGGTGATGACGATCTGCTGACGGCCACCGACCTTGTCGATGTCTTCAATGATCGAACGCGCACGCATGTAAATGCGCCCGCGACCGGTGCGGTAGGCTTCGATGATGCCGGCGCGACCGTTGATGATCGCGGCGGTCGGGAAGTCCGGACCCGGGATGTATTGCATCAGTTCATCGACGGTCAGCTCAGGGTTGTCGATGAGCGCCAGGCAACCGTCGATGACTTCACCGAGGTTGTGCGGCGGAATGTTGGTCGCCATGCCCACGGCGATACCGCTGGAGCCGTTGACCAGCAGGTTGGGAATACGGGTCGGCATGACCGCCGGGATCATTTCGGTGCCGTCGTAGTTCGGCACCCAGTCCACGGTTTCTTTGTGCAGGTCAGCCAGCAGCTCGTGCGCCAGCTTGGTCATGCGCACTTCGGTGTATCGCATGGCCGCAGCGTTGTCGCCGTCGACCGAACCGAAGTTGCCCTGACCGTCTACCAGCAGGTAGCGCAGGGAGAAAGGCTGAGCCATACGAACGATGGTGTCGTACACCGCGGTATCACCGTGCGGGTGATACTTACCGATCACGTCGCCGACAACACGGGCAGATTTCTTGTACGGCTTGTTGAAGTCGTTGCCCAGCTCGCTCATCGCGAACAGTACGCGACGGTGCACGGGCTTGAGGCCATCGCGCGCATCCGGCAGTGCACGGCCGACGATCACGCTCATCGCGTAGTCGAGGTAGGACTGTTTCAGCTCGTCTTCGATATTGACCGGGAGGATTTCTTTGGCCAGTTCGCCCATGAGAAGCCTGATTCCTTTTTCTGGTGAAACTTCGTCATATCCATGTGGGAGCAACGAAGCTCGTCGGGGCAGGCCGAGTGCCATGCGCCGACTTACGACAAATCAACATTGGATCGCGGATTTGCGCAGTAAAGACAGCTCCGTGGAGCTGCCTCGGAAAACGCCGGATGTTATCACAAAGGCCGCCACGCACCTATCCCCCTGATGCGCATGGAGCATAGTTAGTTGACCGGTGACAGGCTTAACGGGGACGAGAGAGGCTCAGAGCTTCTTTGAATGCAGAATTCAGGCTTGGTTTGGGGATGTTTATTGACTTTTAAGGCCCTTTCGCGAGCAGGCTCGCTCCCACATTGTTCTGTGGCGTTCACAAAAACTGTGGGAGCGAGCTTGCTCGCGAAGATGTCGACGCGGAATTCAAGCCTGTTAATGCAGGCGCTTGCGGCACATCAACTGGGCCATTTTCGCGGTATCCGGGCGCTCGACGATGCCCTTTTCGGTGACGATGGCGTCGATCAGGTCGGCCGGCGTCACATCAAACACCGGGTTGAACGCATCAACGTCGGCACCGACACGCTTACCGCCGACTTCCAGCAACTCGGCACCGTCACGTTCTTCAATCGGGATGTCGTCGCCACTGGCCAGATTCATGTCGATGGTCGAACTCGGTGCCACCACCATGAAGCGCACGCCGTGGTGCATGGCGTTGACCGCCAGTTGATAGGTGCCGATCTTGTTCGCCACATCACCGTTGGCGGTGATGCGGTCAGCGCCGACGATCACCCAGGTCACGCCTTTGGTTTTCATGATGTGCGCGGCGGCGGAGTCGGCATTGAGCGTTACCGGGATACCTTCGTTGGCCAGCTCCCACGCGGTCAGGCGCGAGCCTTGCAGCCACGGACGGGTTTCATCGGCGTAAACGCGCTCGACCATGCCTTCTATAAAGGCTGCGCGAATGACGCCCAGTGCCGTACCGAAACCACCGGTGGCCAGTGCGCCAGTATTGCAGTGGGTCAGAATCGCCTGAGCATTGCCCTGATGTTTGCGGATCAGGTCGACGCCGAGCTGCGCCATGGTCAGGTTGGCTTCACGGTCGCTTTCGTGGATGGCGATGGCTTCGGCTTCCAGCGCCGCCAGCGGATCGGCATTTTCTTTCAGGCGATCGAGGCGATCATGCATACGGCCGAGCGCCCAGAACAGGTTGACTGCGGTCGGGCGAGAATCGGCCAGCAGGGCGAAATCCTCTTCCAGCGCCGCGTACCAGTCGCCACCTTCGGCAATCCGCGCACGTGCTGCCAGCACGATGCCGTAGGCTGCACTGATGCCAATGGCCGGCGCACCGCGCACTACCATCGAGCGAATCGCTTCAGCCACGCCAGCGGCGCTGGTGTAGGCGATCCAGGTTTCCTCGAACGGCAAAATACGCTGATCCAGCAGGTGCAGCGCGCCGTCACGCCAATCGATGGCCTTCACTTTTTCCGCAGCCAACAGTCGATCGCGCATCCTACACCCCGCACTCATGAACAAAAGCCGCCGATTATAGCGATCCCCCCGCGAAGACGCTCGGGTATACTTCGCCATCCTTTACAAAAGCACTGGAACCGACCCTCGATGCCGAAACCTGCCATTGCGCTCGACTTATTATTGCTGCCGACCTGGCTGGTACCCGTCGAACCTGCAGGCGTTGTGCTCAAAGAGCACGGCCTGGGCATCCGCGACGGTCGCATCGTGTTTATCGGCCCGCGCGCCGAAGCATTGAAGTGTAACGCCACTGAAGTTCGCGAACTGCCGGATGTGCTGCTCGCCCCCGGCCTGATCAATGCCCACGGCCACGCGGCGATGACGCTGTTCCGTGGCCTGGCCGACGATCTGCCGCTGATGACCTGGCTGGAAAACCACATCTGGCCGGCCGAAGCGAAATGGGTCAGCGAAGATTTTGTCCGTGATGGCACCGATCTGGCCATCGCCGAGCAGATCAAGGGTGGCATCACCTGTTTTTCGGACATGTATTTCTTCCCGAAAGTCGCCAGCGAGCGCGTGCACAACAGCGGTATTCGCGCGCAGATCGCGATTCCGATCCTCGACTTTCCGATTCCCGGCGCCGCGAGCGCCGATGAAGCCATTCGTCAGGGTGTCGAGCTGTTCGGCGACCTGAAGCATCACGACCGCATCAAGATCACGTTCGGCCCTCATGCACCGTACACCGTCGGCGACGAGAATCTCGAGAAAATCCGCGTGATTGCCGAGGAGCTGGACGCAGCGATCCACATGCATGTCCACGAAACGGCGTTCGAAGTCCAGCAAGCACTGGAGCAACGCGGCGAACGTCCGCTCGCTCGCCTTGGTCGTCTCGGCCTGCTCGGCCCGCGTTTCCAGGCTGTGCACATGACCCAGATCAGCGATGACGACCTGGCGTTGCTGGTAGAAAGCAACACCAGCGTGATCCATTGCCCGGAATCCAACCTCAAGCTGGCCAGCGGTTTCTGCCCGGTCGAGCGTTTGTGGCAGGCTGGGGTAAATGTCGCGGTCGGCACCGATGGCGCGGCAAGCAACAATGATCTCGACCTGCTCGGCGAAACACGCACCGCTGCGCTGCTGGCCAAAGCCGTCGCCGGTTCGGCCACCGCGCTGGATGCCCATCGGGCGCTGCGCATGGCCACACTGAATGGCGCGCGCGCACTGGGCATCGAAGCGCAGGTTGGCTCACTGGAAATCGGCAAAGCCGCCGACATCGTCGCTTTCGACCTGTCCGGCCTGGCCCAGCAACCGGTGTATGACCCGGTTTCGCAGCTTATCTATGCCACCGGTCGCGATTGCGTGAAACACCTGTGGGTCGCCGGCAAGCAACTGCTTGACGACCGCCGCCTGACGCGGCTGGATGAAGAACAACTCGGCGCCACCGCCCGGGCCTGGGGCCAGCGCATCAGCGGCCACACCGAATCGTAAACACCGCGGAGCACAATCCGCGGCTACAGCCTTTTTCAAGTTTCAGAGGATTCAACATGAGCAACGTCGACCACGCCGAAATCGCCAAATTCGAAGCCCTGGCCCATCGCTGGTGGGATCGTGAAAGCGAATTCAAACCGCTGCACGACATCAACCCGCTGCGGGTCAACTGGATCGACGAGCGGGTCAATCTGGCCGGCAAGAAAGTCCTCGACGTCGGTTGCGGCGGCGGCATTCTCAGCGAAGCCATGGCCCAGCGCGGTGCCACCGTAATGGGCATCGACATGGGCGAAGCGCCGCTGGCGGTCGCGCAACTGCATCAGCTGGAATCCGGCGTCAGCGTCGAATACCGCCAGATCACCGCCGAAGCGCTGGCCGAAGAAATGCCTGAGCAGTTCGACGTGGTGACTTGCCTGGAAATGCTCGAGCACGTACCGGATCCATCCTCGGTCATCCGCGCCTGCTTCCGCATGGTCAAGCCTGGCGGCCAGGTGTTCTTCTCGACCATCAACCGCAACCCGAAGGCGTACCTGTTCGCCATCATCGGCGCTGAATACATCATGAAGCTGCTGCCGCGCGGCACCCATGACTTCAAGAAATTCATCCGCCCGTCCGAGCTCGGTGCCTGGAGCCGCATGGCCGGCCTGACCGTCAAGGACATCATCGGCCTGACGTACAACCCGCTGACCAAGCACTACAAGCTGGCCAACGACGTTGACGTCAACTACATGATCCAGACCCTGCGCGAGGAGTAAGCCGATGGCCATCAGAGCAGTTCTCTTCGACATGGACGGCACCCTGCTCGACACGGCGCCGGACTTCATCGCCATCTGCCAGGCGATGCGCGCGGATCGCGGCTTGCCGCCGATGAACGACAAGCACATCCGCGACGAGATCTCCGGCGGCGCCAAAGCCATGGTTGCAGTGACGTTCTCGATGGACCCGGAGTCGCCTGGCTTCGAGGAGCTGCGCCTGGAATTCCTCGAGCGCTATCTGGTCGGCTGCGCGGTACACAGCAAGCTGTTCGATGGCATGGGCGAACTGCTCGCCGACATCGAGAAGGCCAATCTGATCTGGGGCGTGGTCACCAACAAGCCGCTGCGCTTTGCCGAGCCGATCATGCAGCAATTGGGGCTGGCCGAGCGTTCGGCACTGCTGATCTGCCCGGATCATGTGAAGAACAGCAAACCGGATCCGGAGCCGTTGATCCTTGCGTGCAAGATGCTTGATCTGGATCCGGCGACGGTGCTGTTTGTGGGCGATGATCTGCGCGATATCGAATCCGGCCGCGATGCCGGTACGAAAACCGCGGCGGTGACGTTTGGCTACATCCACCCGGACGACAACCCGCGGCATTGGGGTGCGGATGTGGTGGTGGATCATCCGTCGGAGCTGCGCAAGGTGCTCGATAGCGCGCTTTGCAGTTGCTGAGACCTGACGCAGAGCGTCATTCGTTGCATTCCCACGCAGAGCGTGGGAACGATCTGACTTGATGAGGTTTTTATGTTTGATTATTCCGCTCGTCCCGAATTGCTCAAGGATCGGGTCATTCTGGTCACCGGTGCCGGTCGTGGCATTGGTGCGGCTGCGGCGAAAACCTACGCCGCTCATGGCGCCACCGTATTGCTGCTGGGCAAGACCGAAGCGAATCTGACGCAGGTCTATGACGAAATCGAGGCGGCGGGCCATCCGCAACCGGCGGTCATTCCGTTCAACCTCGAAACCGCCCTGCCCCATCAGTACGATGAGCTGGCCGCGATGATCGAGAGCGAATTCGGCCACCTCGACGGTTTGCTGCACAACGCTTCGATCATCGGTCCTCGCACACCGATCGAGCAATTGTCCGGCGAAAACTTCATGCGCGTCATGCAGGTCAACGTCAACGCCATGTTCATGCTGACCAGCACTCTGCTGCCGCTGCTCAAGCTGTCGCAGGATGCGTCGGTGGTGTTCACTTCCAGCAGCGTCGGTCGAAAAGGCCGAGCTTATTGGGGTGCATATGGCGTATCGAAATTCGCCACTGAAGGTTTGATGCAAACCCTGGCCGATGAAGTCGACGGTGTGGCGCCAGTACGCTCGAACAGCATCAACCCCGGCGGTACGCGCACCAGCATGCGTGCTCAGGCGTATCCGGGGGAAAACCCGCTGAACAATCCGACACCCGAGGAGATCATGCCGGTCTACCTGTACCTGATGGGTCCGGACAGTACCGGCATCAATGGCCAGGCGTTCAACGCGCAATAACTGCCATACGTCGCATTTGTTGCCGCGGCAGATTCCTGTCGCGGCATGCATTTGCCGCTGATGACTGTCATATTTCAGTCAATTTTCCAGCGCACCCATCCCTCACTACTAGCCAACTCATTGATTCAAAAACGGTTTAAATAAAACCGAACCGAATGGCACGACTTTCGCTCTAACTTTTCTCAAAGCAAGCCGCGTGAAGGCAATGGGGCGAAGCCGATTTCGATAGCTTACTAATCGTCATCCGGCAGACTAAACTTACGCCAAACGTCCTACGGGACTGATGGATCAGTATGACGCGCAGCCCATAGCCGCTCTCACCCAGCCTGTAAGACGGACTTACTGCTAAGGGTTCACGCCATATGAAATCACCCTCCCAGACCAATGCAATTGACTTTGACAGTGCCAAATTGCAACGCCTGGGCTTTGGTCAACTGCCGCCCCTTCTGGAGCGACCGGCCAGCCTGGCGCAACTGCGCCAGCAAATGAGCCTGCAACTGCAAACCAGCCTCGAACCGCAACGCATCCTCGGTCTGTTTTTCCGCGAAGTTCAGCGCCTCGTGCCGCTGGACGCGCTCAGTTATGTGCACCAGGGCAGTGATTTGCGCCTGGAGTTCGGTACTCGCGGACACCACTCGATCAGCTATACCCTGAGCCACGAAGGCGAGCACATGGGCGAACTGGTGTTCCGTCGCAATCAGCGCTTCAACGAACTGGATCAGGGCAACCTCGAATCGCTGTTGTCGTCGCTGCTGTACCCGATGCGCAATGCCCTGCTCTACCGCGCCGCCACGCAGAGCGCCCTGCGTGATCCGTTGACCGGCGCCGGTAACCGCATCGCCATGGAGCAGACCTTGCAGCGCGAGATCGACATGTCGCGTCGGCATGTGCAGCCGCTCTCGGTGCTGATGCTCGATATCGACCACTTCAAACGAGTCAACGACAGCCATGGCCACAGCGCCGGCGATCATGTGCTTAAAGCCATCGCCGCGACGATCAAGGCACAGTTGCGTAATGTCGATATGGTGTTTCGTTATGGCGGGGAAGAGTTTTTGATTCTGCTGTCCAACACCAGCCGCGAAGCTGCGGCCATGGTCGGCGAACGGCTGCGCTATGCAACTCAGGCGGCCGAATACTATGCGGATGGGCAGTTGATCGAATTGACTGTGAGCCTGGGATGTTCGACGTTGTTGCCCGGCGAATCAGCCGACAGCTTGCTGCGCCGCGCCGACAGTGCGTTGTATGTGGCCAAGCGTGAAGGTCGCAACCGGTTGGCGATGGCCGGCTAAGGCTTTCCAACCAACACAAAACAGTGTGGGAGCGAGGCTGCTCGCGAATGCAATCTGACATTCAACCATGAGTTGACTGACGGACCGCTTTCGCGAGCAGGCTCGCTCCCACATTGGTTTCATGTAGCCGAAATCAGCTCTCGACTACCGCCCTGCGCTCTCGGTTGACCAACAAGCGCTCCGACGTTTCCAGTTGCATGCAGCGCTCCAGAAACAGATACATGTAGTCGTAGCTCTTGCAGATTGCTTGTCGCAACTCAGCCTGCAAGGCCTTGCTCGGGTTCATCCCGGCCAGGGTGCAGATGATTTCCAGCGCCTCCCACGGATGGGCATCGTCATACTGGGCATGCATCTTCAACCACTTCATCGCCCGCTTGCGATCTTCTTCGGGAAACGCTGCGGCATACACACCGGTGGAGCAGACCAGCGCCGACCACTCCCCGGTCGCGCCTTCGATGGCATAGTTAGTGGCCGCGATGGCCACAATCAGTGAATCGGCTGAACTGGTGTGCCAGCACCAATGACTCAAGGCATGCAACTCAGGCGGTACATGCTGGGCCTGAAGGTCTTCCAGACTGACGCCATGGGCGCGACTCCAATGCACCCAGTAATCGGCGTGATTGAGTTCAACGCGGATATTGCGCATCAGCCAGCGCCGCGCCATGTCTTCGCCCGGGTGACGGGCAAACCTGGTTTTGGTGAGATTCTGCGCCATGTACAACGCGAATTGCTCAACCACCGGCCAGCCCCCGATCAGGTACTGACGCATGGTTCTGGCGCTGAGCTTGTTATCACGCATGCGCAGATAAAGTTCATGTTCGACAACCCGGCGCTTGCTCTCGCTGCAGTCCTGAATGAGCTGTTGTGCCCAGGCTGGATAACTTGCAGCTTCCATGAGTGGTCCGGTTCGGTTGAATGTGTCGATCACTGTTCGGCTCCTTTTGATTTGTGATTGTAAGGATCGGCGAGAGACTTCAACGGAACGTGCCAGGCGCTTTGAATAACAGCGGTTGCGGTCTGGCGGGCCGACTTTGCAAACTGTCACAGGTAAACAACTGTGGGCGTTCTATAACATACCCTTGAGCGTAATCCACACCGATTTCAAGCAATGCCTGCTCGATCTGGGTTGTTTCAACAAACTCGGCAATTGTCTGCTTACCCATGACATGCCCGATGTGATTGATCACTTCGACCATTGCGCGGTTAATCGGGTCGTCCAGCATATCCTTTACGAAACTCCCGTCGATCTTCAGGAAGTCTACAGGCAAATGTTTCAGATAAGCGAATGAAGACATTCCGGCGCAAAAATCATCTAACGAAAAGTAGCAACCTAAGCCTTTGAGTTCATTAATAAATCTTATTGCACTGCCGAGATTTGCAATTGCACTGGTTTCTGTAATTTCAAAACAAATCATTTCAGGCGGTATTGCGTAGTTAACAAACTGCTCGCGCAGAAAGTGCAAAAACGCGTCATCTCCTATAGTAATGCCTGACAGATTAATCGCACACATTGCTAAAGGACCTTCATGTTCTTGCGCAATACATTGAGCAATAACCTTGAATACGTTCTGAACTACCCAACGATCCAACTGACTCATCAGCCCATAACGTTCAGCCGCGGGAATAAAACTGTCAGGCAGAATCATTCGCCCGGCTTCATCGTGCAGACGCAACAGAATTTCGATGTGCCCGCCCTTGCTGTCACTTGGCTTGAGTGGCGCGATTTCCTGGGCGTACAGACAAAAGCGGTCTTCTTCCAGCGCCATGTGCAGACGTTGCACCCAAGCCATTTCACCAAAGCGCAGCGACAGTTCGGAATCGTCGGCGTGGTAAACCTGGACGCGGTTGCGGCCCTTTTCCTTGGCCATGTAGCAGGCCATGTCGGCAGCGCGCAGCGAGGCCTCGAGCGTGGTCGGTGTCTGCGCTATATGCACAAGGCCGATGCTTACCGTGGTCAGGAATGGCCGCCCTTTCCAGACAAAATGCAGATTCTGTACGGTCTGGCGCAGTGCGTCGGCAATTTTCTCCGCCGCTTCCGGTGCGCAGTTCTCCAGCAGAATGCCGAACTCATCACCGCCGAGCCGCGCCAGCGTATCGCCCTCACGCAGTCCCGATTGCAGCAGCGTGCAAATATGCCGCAACAGCTCATCGCCCGCAGCGTGACCACAAGTGTCATTGACCAGTTTGAATTGATCGAGATCGAGGAACATCAACGCATGGCGCCCGGAATGGCGCGTGAGGTTGTGCAACGCCTGCTCCAGGCGATATTCAAACTCGCGGCGGTTGGCCAGCCCGGTCAGCGCATCATGGGTCGCCTGCCACGACAGATTGGCGATGTATTGCCGCTCCTGAGTCATGTCGTGCAATACCAGCACCGTGCCGCTGACCTTGCCGGCATTGCGGATCGGCGCCCCGACCAGCGTCACCGACAATGTCGTGCCATCCAGGCGCTGGATCAGTTTCGAATGCTCGCTGCCGCCACTGAGTTTGCCGCTGAGAATGTGCTCGATCAGCGTCACGCCTTCAGCCTGAGCGTTGTCGTCGAGCAGATTGAACAGCGCAGCCAGCGGCAGGCCGGCGGCTTGTTCAGCCTTCCAGTGGGTCATGGCTTCAGCGGCAGGGTTCATGTAATCGATGGCGCCGCTGACATCGGTGGTGATGACGCCATCACCGATCGAATGCAACGTGACGTGCGCCCGATCCTTCTCCAGTTGCAGCGCCTCGGCAAAAGCGTGGCGCTGCTTGAGCAGTTTGTGCGTACGCAACAGCGCCAACAGGATCAAACCCAGTGCAGTAGCAATATTGGTGAACAACAGGAGTCGCAGAATCATCCGCGACCCCTCGCCAAGCGCATCACTGAAAGCCTTGGCCGCGGGCGTCACGCCCTCGTTGATGGCGAGAATCTCACCTTTCCAGCGTTGGATATCACCGAGTGTGGCCTCGTTGTCAAAGATGCGCTGGTGCATCTCCCGGGCCACGTCATCGAGTTGTACCAGATAGGCATCACCCACTGTCCAGCGGTCGATGGCGGTTTCCAGGTAGCTGAAATGGCGAAAATTCAGATACAGCCAGATCAGGCTTGAGACATCGTCCGGATGGTTTCCGCCCTTGAGGATACCCTCACGTGCGGCTTGCAGATCGGGCGGTTGCCGATCAAGCGCCAGACGCAATTCATGCCCACCCTGCGGCACACTGATTGCGTTTTGATACTTGTGGTAAATGACTTCGTCACGGCTGTCGGCGTACAGATTGAGGTAGTAGATCGCGTCTTTCTGGCCTTTGGACCAAAGGCTTTCGCCGGCGACGTAACCGCGAACGGCTGATAGCACGTAGAGACTCACGCCTCCCAGTAAAGCTTGAAACAACACGACGGCAATAAATGGCCAGACGATGCCCAACAACCGTGGCGTTCCGAGAGTCCGCTTTTGCTTCATGAGATCCCTTGCGCAAGCACTGCCAGATGAACACCGGAAAATCCCGCTCCTGACAGCTCAGCCTAGGCTAATTTTCGACATAACAAAGGGACAGCTCTGCCGTCCTCTAGGTCGATTGCGCAAATGGCTGGCCTGTTGAAGCGCTTGAGGTGATTTTACTCAATGCAATTCAAGCACTAAGCACAGAAACCCGCACGAAACTCAAGGGCGCTGGATCTGTTGCAGATGACCGTAGAGCTTGGCGTACAGGCCGCCATCGGCAATCAACTGCTGATGATCGCCGTCTTCGGCGACCTGGCCACCGTCGAACACCAGCACTCGATCAGCCTGCTTCACCGCTGACAGTCGGTGAGCGATGATCAGCGTGGTGCGGCCATTGAGGAAGCGCGCCATCGCCTGATGGAGGTTGTACTCGGTGGCGGCGTCGAGGGCCGAGGTGGCTTCGTCGAGGATGACGACTTTCGGCTCGGCGAGGATCATCCGCGCAATGGCCAGACGTTGCCGCTGACCGCCGGAAAGGCGTACGCCGGAGCGGCCGACGATACTGTCCAGACCCTTGGGCAGGGCGCGGATGGTCGCTTCGAGCTGAGCGATTTCCAGCGCCTGCCAGCACGCCTCGTCACTGCGGGTGCGGCCCATGGTCAGGTTGGCGCGCACGGTGTCGTTGAACAACGCCGGGTGTTGCAGCACCACGGCGACGTTTTCCCGCACCGTATCCAGACCGATCTCCTGCTGGCTCGAGCCGCCGAAACGGATGGTCCCGGACAGTGGTGTATATAGCCCGAGCAGCAACTGTACGAGGGTGCTTTTACCGCCGCCGCTGGCGCCGACAATCGCGACTTTCTCACCGGGCGCAATCGACAGATTCAGTTGATCCAGCACCAGTTCATCACCGTAGCCGAAGCTCAGGCCTTGCACCTGAATGCCGACGGTGTCACGGCCCTTGAACGGATCGACACCCCCCGGATACTGCGGCTCATCGGCGCGCGCCAACAGTTCGTTGATCCGCGCCAGCGCACCGCCCGCCGCGTAGTAGGCGTATTGCAGGTTGAGCAGTTGTTCGACCGGGCCGATCATGAACCACAGGTAACTGAACACTGCGAGCATCTGGCCGATCGACAGGTCGGAGAACAACACCGTGAGCATCGCCGCCGCGCGGAAGATGTCGATACCGAACTGGAACAGCAACCCACTGGCGCGGTTGGAAGCGTCGGTTTTCCACTGCGAGTTGACTGCGTAATTGCGCACTTCCTGCGCACGCAGGCCGAGTCGCCCGAGGAAAAAGCCCTGACGGTTGCCGGCGCGGATTTCCTGAATCGCATCAAGGGTTTCGCTCAGCGCCTGAGTGAAGCGCGCGGTACTGTCGTTCTCGAGTTTCTTCAGGTGCTTGACCCGCTTGCCCAACTGCACCGTGGCGTAGATCACCAACGGGTTGAACAGCAGAATCAGCAGTGCCAGTTTCCAGTGCATCCACATCAGGATGCTCGCGGTACCGACCAGTGTCAGCATCGCCACCAGAAAACGGCTGAGGGTTTCGCCGACGAATTTGTCGAGGGTATCCAGATCGGTGACCAGATGCGTGGTCACTGTGCCGCTGCCCAGGCTTTCGTATTCGCCGAGGGAAATCCGCTTGAGCCGCTCAATCAGGCGCACACGGATGCGGTAAACGATGTCCTTGGCCAGCCGCGCAAACAGCCGTGCCTGCAACACGCCAAAACACAAGGCGCTGCAACGCAACGTCAGGGTGACCACCAGCATCAGGCCGATGTAACCCGCCGCTTGTTGCCACATGCCCGGCAGCATGTGGTTCATGACTTTCAGTGCGGAATCACCGTGGCCGAGCAGAACTTCGTCCACCAGCAACGGCAGCAGCAACGGAATCGGCACACTGCACAGCGTCGCCAGAACGGCCACGCCATTAGCGATCCACAGGGATTTTTTGTGTGTGAGTGCCAGTCGCCGGACTTCTGCCCAGCTCAGCCGGTCGACACGCTTTACGGCTGGCGTGTCATCGGCCAGATCAGACACAGGCCGCGCGTTCCAGCCAGCGGCCGAGCAATGGCGACAGCTCGCTGAGCGGTTGATAGCCGTTGGTCAGCAGCGCCAGTTGGCCGTTGCGCTCGGCCAGCAGGGTCGGGAAACCGGCGATGCCAAGATCCTGCACCCAACTGAAATCGGCCTGAGTCGCTTTGTGCTGATCGGCATGATCGAACAACGCCGCGAATTCGATGCGCGGCACACCGGCCTTTTCTGCCAACTCGACCAGCACGCTGGCCTGGGTGACATCGCGACCTTCAGCGTAAAACGCCTGCTGGATCAGCCCGACCAGTTTCCACGCGCAATCCGGCGCCAGGCTGCGCGCAGTGACGATCGCCCGGCAGGCGGGCTCAGTGTCATAGACAAAACCATCGGGCAACGCACCGTCGAACTTGAACGCCTGGCCGGTGGCCTCGGTGACCGCTTGCCAGTGTTCAAGAATGTAGCGCCGCGTAGTCGGCTCCAGCGCCGAGCCACTGCCGGTGCGCAAACCACCGACCACCAGATGCAACTCGACCCCGGCTGCTTGCGCCTGCTCGACCAATGCCTTGGCCACCGGAGCGAACCCCCAGCACCACGAACACATCGGATCCATCACATAGAGCAGGCGTGCAGACATGGTTAAGCCTCGGTGGATGCTTGCTTGTAGTTGTAGCCGATCGGGTGCGGCTGGTTGCGCGCCTTGGCCAGCTCGATCTGCTTCTGCCGATCGATGGCGCTGCGGCGGGTCTTCTCGCTCAGCTTGTCCCAGCAATGCGGGCAGCTGATGCCGGCGACGTAATGCTCGGAGGCGCGATCTTCAACGCTGACCGGTGTGCGGCAGGCATGACATTGATCGTAGTCGCCTTCGCTGAGGTCGTGACGCACGGTCACGCGGTTGTCGAACACGAAGCAGTCGCCCTGCCATTTGGTTTCTTCCTGCGGCACTTCTTCAAGGTACTTCAGGATGCCACCCTTGAGGTGGTAAACCTCTTCGTAGCCTTCGCTGAGCATGTAGCTCGAGGCTTTCTCGCAGCGAATGCCGCCGGTGCAGAACATCGCGACTTTCTTGTGCACGGCCGGATCGAAGTGTTCTTTGATGTAGTCGGGGAATTCGCGAAAACTGGTGGTTTTCGGATCGATGGCGCCTTCGAAGGTGCCGATCGACACTTCGTAATCGTTGCGCGTGTCGATCAACAGCACTTCCGGGTCGCTGATCAACGCGTTCCAGTCTTGCGGATCAACGTAAGTGCCGACTTTTTTGTTCGGGTCGACGCCTTCGACACCGAGGGTGACGATCTCTTTCTTCAGTTTGACTTTGGTTCGATAGAACGGCTGCTCGTCGCAGTACGACTCTTTGTGATCGATATCGATCATGCGTGGGTCGTTCTTCAGCCAGGCGAGCAGGCCATCAATGCCTTCGCGGCCGCCGGAGACCGTGCCATTGATGCCTTCTTCGGCGATCAGCAGGGTGCCTTTGATTTCGTTGTCGACCATCGCTTGCAGCAGGGGCTCGCGCAGGTTGACGTAATCTTCGAGGGTGACGAACTTATACAGTGCCGCCACGACAATCGGTTGTGTCATGGGTATTTCTCCAGGTGGCTACCCTCGCAAAGGGTGAACCGGATTCAAAAAAAAACGCGCCGGGTAAGCGGCGCGTTGCGGATTCTAGCAAAAAACCGAAGCTTAATGCTTGCTGCCGCCGGCACAGGTCGGTGACGCCGGGGCGGCGCCGATCTCTGCCCATTCCTGCGGGGTGTAGGTGTGCAACGCCAACGCATGGAACTCGCCCATCAGCTCGCCGAGCGTGCCGTAGACTTTCTGGTGGCGCTTGACCCGGTTCAGGCCGTCGAACTGCGCGCTGACCACCACAGCCTTGAAGTGCGTCTGCAACCCGCGACTGTGCATGTGGCTTTCATCCAGCACTTGCAGATGTTCGGGCTGAAGCAGCGCCAGCGTCGATTCGATGCGTTGTTGCATGGTCATCACGAACTCCGCTTACTTCTTCTTGGCCGGCGCAGCTGCAGGAGCCAGCTCTTTGGTCATGTCGTCGAGCAGCTTGTTGACGACAGGTACGGCGCTTTCCAGTTTGGCCTGGGTCATCTGGGCCGATTGCTGAGTCAGCTGCGGCATTTTTTCGAGGACTTTCTTGCCCAGTGGCGACTGGTAGAACGCGACCAGGTCTTTGAGCTCGGATTCGCTGAAGTTGCTGGTGTAGAGCTTGACCATGTCCGGCTTCAGCTTGTTCCAGCCAATGGCCTGGTCCAGCGCGGCGTTAGCCTTGGCCTGGTAGGTTTCCAGGACGGCTTTCTTGGCTTGCGGGGCTTTGGTCTGTTCGAAACGCTGAGCGAACATTTGCTGCACTTGCATGTACACCGGAGTGCCCAGCTTGTCAGCGTGCGCCAGGGTCAGGAAAGCTTCAGCACTGGCGTTGTGGCTGGCGGTATCGGCAAGCACCTGGCCGCTGGCGCAAACCAGTGCAACCGCGGTGCAGATGGCACGAAGACGAGTCATCGAGTTTCCTTTTCAGCTAGGCGAGGTAAAACCCCAAGGGCGACCATTCTGCGCCTAAAAAACCTCGTCGCTCAACCCCCGAGCCTTGCCGCGCTTGATTGGCCGGGTTTTACCGGTCAACAATCGGCTCGATGGAACCACCACGGCCGAAGCCGGCCTAAACTGCGCAAACAGACCAACAGGAGTGTGCACGATGAGCCGTATCGAAACCGACAGCCTGGGCCAGATCGAGGTCCCGGACGACGCTTACTGGGGTGCTCAGACGCAACGCTCGCTGATCAACTTCGCCATTGGTCAGGAACGCATGCCGCTGCCGGTACTGCACGCCTTGGCCCTGATCAAGAAAGCCGCCGCCCGCGTCAACGATCGCAACGGTGATCTGCCTGCCGACATCGCCCGCCTGATCGAACAGGCCGCTGACGAAGTGCTCGACGGCCAGCACGACGACCAGTTTCCGCTGGTGGTCTGGCAGACCGGCAGCGGCACCCAGAGCAACATGAACGTCAACGAAGTCATCGCCGGTCGCGCCAACGAACTGGCCGGCAACCCGCGCGGCGGCAAGACGCCGGTGCACCCGAACGATCACGTCAACCGCTCGCAAAGCTCCAACGACTGCTTCCCCACTGCGATGAGCATCGCCACCGCGCAAGCCGTGCAGGAACAACTGCTGCCATCGATTGCCGAGTTGTCCGGCGGCTTGGCCGAACTGGCGGCGCGGCACATGAAACTGGTGAAAACCGGGCGCACGCACATGATGGACGCAACGCCGATCACCTTCGGTCAGGAATTGTCCGGTTTTATCGCGCAGCTGGATTACGCCGAACGCGCTATTCGTGCGGCACTGCCGGCGGTGTGTGAACTGGCTCAGGGCGGCACGGCCGTCGGCACCGGGCTGAATTCGCCGCACGGTTTTGGTGAGGCGATTGCCGCCGAACTGGCGGCGCTGTCGGGTCTGCCATTCGTCACCGCACCGAACAAGTTCGCCGCCCTCGCCGGCCACGAGCCGCTGACCAGTCTTTCTGGCGCGCTGAAAACCCTCGCCGTGGCGCTGATGAAAATCGCCAACGACCTGCGTCTGCTCGGCTCCGGCCCACGCGCAGGTTTTGCCGAAGTACGCCTACCGGCGAATGAGCCGGGTAGCTCGATCATGCCGGGCAAGGTTAACCCGACCCAGTGCGAAGCGCTGTCGATGCTCGCCTGTCAGGTGCTGGGCAACGACGTGACCATCGGCATTGCCGCCAGCCAGGGTCACTTGCAGTTGAACGTGTTCAAACCGGTGATCATCCACAACCTGCTGCAATCGATTCGCTTGCTTGCCGACGGTTGCAGCAACTTCCAGCAGCACTGCATCGCAGGGCTTGAGCCGGACGCCGAAGTCATGGCCCGACACCTGGAACGTGGGCTGATGCTGGTGACGGCGTTGAATCCGCACATTGGTTATGACAAATCAGCGGAGATTGCCAAGAAGGCTTACAGCGAAGGGCTGACCTTGCGTGAGGCGGCGTTGGCGCTGGGCTATCTGACGGATGAAGAGTTTGATGCGTGGGTGCGGCCGGAGAATATGATCGAGGCTGGCGCCAAGGGTTAAGATTTGTAGCGCCTGAAAGTCCGTCTTCGCGAGCAGGCTCGCTCCCACATTCGATCGCATTCCTGACATGGGATCGCGGTCAATTGTGGGAGCGAGCCTGCTCGCGAATGGGAGCGACGCGGTCTAACTGGCGGCCACCTTCATCCGCCGCGCCTTCAACCCGGCAATCAACGAAGGCCCCAACGCCACCAGCGCCGACCCCAATACCACCAGCACCGCCCCGCCATACCCGAGCCCGTTGATCTGCTCGGCATGCACGTATTCCGGCCAGATCCCCGCCGCAATCGCCACCGCGCCAAACGTCACCAACGGCGTGATCGCCAACGTCGCACTGACCCGCGACGCCTCCCAATGCGCCAGCGCTTCAGCGAACGCGCCATAGGCAATCAAGGTATTCATGCAGCACGCCAACAGCAGCCAGCCCTGCAGCGGGCTCAGGTTCAGCGCTTCGAGCGGATGCACCCACGGTGTCAGCAACAGTGCGCAGAACAGATAGATCACCATCATCACCTGCAACGAATTCCACACCGTCAGCAATTGCTTCTGGCCCAGTGCATAAAAGGTCCACACCGTCGATGCCAACAGCACCAGCAAAACCCCTGCGGTGTAGTCCGACAATGACGTCAGCAGCTCGGCCAGGCGCTGATTGAAAAACAGTACAAAACCGATCAACAGCACCGCCAGCCCTATCCCCTGACCAATGCTGAAACGCTCCTTGAACACAAACAGACTGGCGATCAGCAGCATGATCGGGCCCATTTGCACCACCAGTTGTGCGGTGCCAGGGCTGAGCAGATTGAGGCCCATCAGGTACAACACGTAGTTGCCGACCAGCCCGAGCACCGCCATCAGCACCAGCCAGCCGCCCTTGGGCCCGAGCACTTTGCGGCTGGGAAGGCGTTTTACCGCCGCCAGATAGATGAAGAGGCAGCCGCCGGAAACCAACAGACGAAACCAGGTCACCGTCACCGGGTCCATCACCAGCAATACCTGTTTGAGTTTGATCGGCAGGATGCCCCACAGAAACGCGGTCAGCAGGGCCAAGAACAGACCGTAGACCCAGCGACCGGATGAAATGTGCATGCGAACCCCAAAGCCTGCTGACAAGTGCGCCCATTCTAGGCCTGCCACTGGTCGCGACACAGGGACAGTTGCGGTCAGGACGCGAATGAAACTGTGCAGGTCGCAGCATTAAATTGACGCGGCGCCGTTGATCGGCTCAGCGGGCGAGCCAAGTGCTTCAGGCATAAGCTCATTGGATCCCTTTCAGCGCATCAGCCAAGGAGACCGATCATGTTAGCAATGCGCGCGCAGGACAACGCCCCCGCCATGCGCTTTCGCAGCGAGCGGGTGTGCCGGGTCAATGGTGAACTGTTTTTCAGTACTCGGGAAAATACCCTTGAAGGGCCTTTCGACAGTCATGAGATCGCTGAGCAGCAAATAAAAGCCTACATCGCGCGGATGCAAGCATTGGATTCCAACCGGTAGACCCGGTCGATCGCTTCGCGAGCAGGCTCGCTCCCACAGGATTGGGGTGAACATAAAAAATAGGTACACCCTTAACCCATGTGGGAGCGAGCCTGCTCGCGAAAGCGGTAGATCAGACACCAAACAGGTCAGGGTTTAGCGTACCGCCTCAAACAACCCCGTCGCGCCCATCCCGCCGCCCACACACATCGTCACGATCCCATAACGCAAATTACGCCGCTGCAACTCGCGCACCAGATGCCCGACCTGCCGCGACCCGGTCATGCCGAACGGGTGACCAATCGAAATCGACCCGCCATTGACGTTGTACTTGTCGTTATCGATCTCCAGCCGATCACGGCTGTACAGGCACTGCGAAGCGAACGCCTCATTGAGTTCCCACAGATCAATGTCCGCCACCTGCAAACCTTTCGCCTTGAGCAGTTTCGGCACCGAGAACACCGGGCCGATGCCCATCTCGTCCGGCTCGCAACCGGCCACGGTAAAACCACGGAAAAACGCTTTCGGTTTGAGCCCCAGTTGCAGGGCTTTTTCCAGGCTCATCACCAGGGTCATCGACGCACCGTCAGACAGTTGCGACGAGTTGCCCGCCGTTACCGAACCGTCTTCAGCAAACACCGGTTTCAATCCAGCAAGGCTTTCATAGGTGGTGTCCGGACGGTTGCAATCATCGCGATCGACCACGCCGTCGAGAATCTGCACCTCGCCAGTGTTTTTGTCCTCGACGCGATACTTGACCGCCATTGGCACGATTTCATCGTTGAACAACCCGGCCGCCTGCGCCTGTGCGGTGCGAATCTGACTTTGCAGCGAATAACGATCCTGCGCTTCACGGCTGACGCCATAACGCCGCGCCACCACTTCGGCAGTCTGGCCCATCGTGTAATAGATGCCCGGCGACTGTTGCTTGAGCAGCGGGTTGATCAGGTGATCGGTGTTGACGCTTTTCATGGTCAGGCTGATCGACTCGACACCGCCGGCGACGATGATGTCGCTGCAACCCGAGGCAATCTGGTTGGCGGCAATCGCGATCGCCTGCAAACCTGAGGAACAGAAACGGTTGAGGGTCATGCCGGCGGTGCCGGTGCCCAGACGCGAGAGCACCGCGACATTGCGGCCGATGTTGTAACCCTGCGCGCCTTCGTTGGAGCCGGCACCGACGATGCAGTCCTCGACGCTGGCCGGATCGATATCGTTGCGCTCAAGCAGGGCGTTGACGCAATGAGCCGCCATGTCATCGGGACGGGTCTGGTTGAACTTGCCGCGAAAGGATTTGGCCAGGCCAGTCCGCACGCTGTCGACGATCACCACTTCACGCATGGCATACCTCATTGTTGTTGTCAGTTGAGAGTGGACTTGAGCATAAGTCCACCGCATCAACGACCGCGACAATCATTCACCCCGCGTATGCGTGTCTATCGGCTCAGTCCTTGTGTTTCTTCGCGTGCTTGTCGGACTTCTCGAAGGCCTCTTCGAGTGCGCGGTTGATCGTGCGCAACACCTTCACCCGGGCCCAGCGCTTGTCATTCGCTTCGACCAGCGTCCATGGCGAGATTTCCGAGCTGGTGCGGTCGACCATATCGCCCACGGCCGCACGGTAATCATCCCACTTGTCGCGATTGCGCCAGTCGTCTTCGGTGATCTTGAAGCGTTTGAACGGAATCTCTTCGCGCGCCTGGAAGCGCTCCATTTGCGTGTCCTTGTCGATGGCCAGCCAGAACTTGACGACGATCACCCCGGCGTCCGCCAGTTGCTCTTCGAAATCATTGATCTCGCCATAGGCGCGCAGCCAGTCGGCCGGCGTGCAGAAACCTTCGACCCGCTCGACCAACACACGGCCGTACCAGGAGCGGTCGAACACGGTGAACTTGCCGCGCGCCGGAATGTGCCGCCAGAAACGCCACAAGTACGGCTGCGCGCGCTCCTCTTCGGTCGGCGCAGCAATCGGCACAATGTTGTATTGACGTGGATCGAGCGCCGCCGCAACTCGACGGATCGCCCCGCCCTTGCCTGCCGCGTCGTTGCCTTCGAATACCGCGATCAGCGCGTGGCGGCGCATGCGTTTGTCGCGCATCAGCCCGGACAGGCGCGCCTGCTCGGTGATCAGTTGCTCTTCGTAGTCTTTCTTCTCCAGGCGCTGGGTCAGGTCGAGGCTGTCGAGCAGGTTCAACTGATCGACCGGCGTCCCCAACGGCGCGGCGCTGACATCGTGGGGATGAACGTCCGGACGCTTCAGCGCATTTTGCAAACCTTCGAGGAGAATCTTGCCGACCGCCAGGCTGCGGTAATTGGCGTCGGCGCCTTCGATCACATGCCACGGCGCGTAGTCACGACTGGTACGGCGCAGTACACGCTCGCCGTATTTGACGAACTTGTCGTAGGTCTCCGACTGCTGCCAGTCCAGCGGGCTGATTCGCCAGCTGTGCAGGGGGTCATCAGCCAGCGCCTTGAGCCGGGCCTTCATCTGTTTTTTCGACAAGTGAAACCAGAATTTGAAAATCAGCGCGCCTTCATCGCAGAGCATCTTTTCCAGACGTTCGGCCCCGGCAATCGCCTGATCCAGACGCGGATCCTTGAACAAGCCATGCACCCGCCCCTGCAGCATCTGGCTGTACCAGTTGCCGAAGAAAATCCCCATGCGCCCCTTGGCCGGGAGCATCCGCCAGTAACGCCACGCCGGTGGCCGCGCCAGCTCTTCATCGGTCTGCTGGTCGAAAGTGCGCACTTCGATCAGGCGCGGGTCCATCCACTCGTTGAGCAACTTGACCGTTTCGCCCTTGCCCGCGCCTTCGATGCCGTTGATCAGGATGATCACCGGGAAACGCTTCTGCTGCTGCAATTCGAACTGGGCTTCGAGCAAGGCTTCGCGCAATGCCGGCACGGCCGCCTCATAGGTGTCTTTGTCGATGGCGTGACCGATTTCAGCGGATTCAAACATGGGACGGCTCCTTCCAGGATTCAGCAAGACTAGCGGATTGGGCACAGCAGCGGCGCAGAAATTCCCGCGGGTGGCGGATTGTCCGCCAGTCTCGGCGGCAAGCCTTGCCATGGATCAAGCAACGCCTGCGCGATCAGCTAGAATGGCCGCCTTGTCGTTGTCGAGCCTGCCATGAAACCTGTACTGCCCCATGCCCAACTCGATTGGGATGACCAGGGACGCCCGCGTTCGCGGGTGTTCGATGACGTGTATTTTTCCGACAAATCAGGTCTGGAGGAAACCCGTTATGTGTTCCTCGAACAGAACCGTTTGGCCGAGCGCTTTGCCGCGTTGCCGGCACACGGGCGGCTGGTCATTGGCGAAACCGGGTTCGGCACCGGGCTGAATTTTCTCTGCGCCTGGCAGCTGTTCGAACAGCACGCCGTGGCAGGAGCGCGGCTGCATTTCGTCAGCGTCGAAAAGTACCCGCTGAGTCCAGCCGATTTGCACCGGGCCCTGGCCTTGTGGCCTGAACTCAAGCCACTGTCTGATCAGTTGCTGACGCACTACGTGGCGATCCATCAGGGTTTTCAGCGCATCACGCTGGCCAACGGCCGCGTGACGCTGACGCTGTTGATCGGCGACGCACTGGAACAACTGCCGCAGCTCGATGCGCAAATCGACGCGTGGTTTCTCGACGGCTTCGCTCCGGCAAAAAACCCCGACATGTGGACCGCCGAACTGTTTGTCGAACTGGCGCGACTGGCGGCACCCGGCTCGACCATCAGCACCTTCACCAGCACCGGTTGGGTACGGCGTTTGCTCAACGCCGCCGGGTTCAAAATGAAACGCACGCCGGGCATCGGCCACAAGTGGGAAATCCTCCGTGGCGAATTTCTCGGCTGGCCAGCGCAAGTGTCGCCGCCTGCTGCGCAAAAGCCGTGGTTCGCCCGCCCTGCCCCGATTGCCGAAGAACGTCGTGCGTTGGTGATCGGCGCCGGTCTGGCCGGATGTGCCACGGCGTCCAGTCTGGCCGCACGCGGCTGGCAGGTGACGTTGCTGGAGCGCCATGACGCGGTGGCGCAAGAAGCCTCGGGCAACCCGCAGGGCGTGCTGTACCTGAAGTTGTCCGCCCACGGCACAGCCTTGTCACAACTGATCGTCAGCGGTTTCGGTTACACCCGGCGCCTGCTCGAAACCCTGCAACGCGGCAGCGACTGGGACGATTGCGGCGTGCTGCAACTGGCGTTCAATGCCAAGGAAGCCGAGCGTCATGCGCAATTGGCTGAAGCCTTCCCGGAAGATCTGTTGCAGTGGCTGGAGCAACCCGAGGCGCAGGCGCGTGCCGGGGTCGGCGTGAGCCATGGCGGTTTGTACTATCCCGAAGGTGGCTGGGTGCATCCGCCCGCGCTGTGTCAGGCGCAAGCGGCGCAGCCAAACATTCAACTGCTCAGCCATTGCGAAGCGCTGCAATTGCGCAAGGTCGATGGTCAGTGGCAAGCGCTGGACGGTGACTGTCTGCTCGCCAGCGCGCCGGTCGTGGTGCTGGCCGGTGCCGCCGAGATCAAACGCTTCCCCCAGAGTGCCGAGTTACCGCTCAAACGCATCCGCGGGCAGATCACGCGTCTCGCCGAAACCGCAGAAAGTCAGACGCTGGCCACGGTGGTCTGTGCCGAAGGCTACGTCGCGCCTGCCCGTTTGGGCGAGCACACCCTCGGCGCCAGTTTCGATTTCAACAGCGATGACCTGACGCCGACCACCGCCGAACACGCCGGCAATCTGGCGATGCTCGAAGAGATTTCCACTGATCTCGTCGCGCGTCTGCAGATCAGCGAACAGCCTGTCGAAAACCTGCAGGGCCGCGCAGCCTTTCGCTGCACCAGCCCTGACTATTTGCCGATTGTCGGACCGCTGGCCGATCGCGCAGCATTCCTCGACGCTTATGCGGCGCTGAGCAAAGATGCCCGTCAGGTGCCGGCCATCGTCTGTCCGTGGCTCGACGGCCTGTACATCAACAGCGGCCATGGTTCGCGAGGACTGATCACCGCGCCGCTATCGGGCGAACTGCTGGCTGCCTGGCTGGACAACGAACCACTGCCGCTGCCCAGAAGCGTCGCCGAAGCCTGTCATCCCAACCGTTTCGTGTTGCGCCAACTGATTCGTGGCAAGTAGTGCTCATACGTCGCTCAGGGTGCAAAGACCCAGGTCCGCAGTGCGCAGCGCATCGGTGGTCAGAAGCGTCACCACATCGTCTATGGCGCTTTGCCGTTCGGCCTTGATGACTTCCGCCTGGCTCAAATAGTCGGCATCGGACAACTCGTCCTGCTGCGCGTCCAAAGCACTCATGCGCGGCGCATACACCTCATCGAGAGGGGAAAATTTTCGCGCAAATGTGCGTTGCAGGTAGGCTCTCCAGAATGACCGTTCACTCATGAACTTCAGCCATTTTGGCGAGAGTTCCGCTGTGGCAACCTGGTGTTTCGCCACCTCCAGATCGGCTTCGGTTACCCCACCCAGTGTGCCAAAACGCATGTTTTGCGGCTGGCCTGGCAAATCCAGCGCCTTGGCGAGGCCAACACGATAGGCCAGATTCACCTCCAGCGGATCGACTGTCGGGGCCTTGGCGGCATGTTCCTGAGCAATTTCGTTCAGTTGTTCCAGACGGAACAGACCGCGCCCCAGTTCGAGCAGCGGCTTGGCGCTGTTGATCCGGCCACCCGCGCCCCGGGTCACGCGATCGACTTCCACAGCGACCTCCAGATAACTGAAATTGATCGCCGCCGTGTCGGTGCAATTGATCGGGTTGGCGGCCGCGCTCAGTACCTGATCACACAGCGCGCTATCGGACTCGGCTGCCTCGAGCACGGCCCAGACCCGTCGCTGCATGTCCTTGCTGACCTTCTCCGAATCGGCGGTATCGCCCAGTTCAGAAAGCAAATGAAACAGGCCCTCGGCGCGTGAGTCATCCTTGAATGCGTTCCAGATCCGTTCACGCCTGGCCCAAACCTCACCGGTCTCCTCAGAAAGCCAAAGCGAGCGTGCCTGTTGCTCGTCGAGTCGCGGCATGTCGTTTTCCAGATAGCCCATGCCGACGCCGAAATTGTCGCGATAATTCTCAAGGTGTGTTTTGCTCGGCTCGGCCAGAGGATTGAGGCCCAGGTCCAGCGCCTGGCTGAAACGTCGCGGAGTCTTGAACAGCCAGTCAGGCAGGCTTTTTATGGCATTGCTGCGCAAGTCCACCCAATCCAGATACAGCAGACGCGCAAGCCCCTTGGGCATTTCCGTGAGGCCAGTGTCTTGCAGCAACAGACGGCGCAGATTGAACATCTGACTGACATCCGGTGTGGCACCCAGCGGATTTCTATTGAGGTTCAGATGGTGCAGCGATCGCAAACCGTTGAGTTTTGTCAGCGTCTGCCCGGTCAACTGGAGCTTGTTCTGCGCCAGACTCAAGTGGGTCAGATCAGGCATATGCGACAGCACTTCAGGAAAACGAGTCATGGCGTTC
Organism: Pseudomonas sp. P108; assembly: GCF_032613195.1. NCBI lineage: Bacteria > Pseudomonadati > Pseudomonadota > Gammaproteobacteria > Pseudomonadales > Pseudomonadaceae > Pseudomonas > Pseudomonas sp. P108. The sequence continues at coordinate 4,837,102 of NZ_CP126691.1, forward strand.
TGGTCGAGTTCCAGCGACTCGAGTTTTGTGAATGACTTGAGGAAGTACGCCACATCATCGTCCAGCGCCATGTCCTTCATGGACAATTGCTGGAGGTGGTCAAAACTGATCCCCGGTGGCAGCGTCGGCAACTTGCCGACGCGCATGCCATCAAGACGCAAGACACCGACCGATTTTCCATTTTCATTGTTGACGGAGTAGAACCGACGGAATCCGTTTTCGATCAGCTCGGCCATGGTCTTGCGACTGTGCCGTACGTCCGCCAGATCCCCTCCCAGCGTACTCATGGCGGCGGTATCCTCGCTCCAGAGAAACAGCGCTTCACGCAGGCTCTGCAGATCCCGGCGCAAGTCATTGACCCGTGTCGCACGGGTCAACAGGTCTTCTCCCAGACTGTCAATGAATTCACTGGCCTGCGCTTCACTCAGACGCGGATAGAGCTTGCGGACTTTGCGCATCAGCGCGGGCGGATGTTTCACCGCCGGCGGATGATCGCCCTGGATACAGGCAGGCTCGACGACCAGTGGTTCGGATTGGCCGCGGATCAGCGTGCGTGCCGTGGCCTCACGCTCATCCAGTGCCGTGTTGAGCAACTGTTTGCGCAGCCGTGCCGTGTCGGCCGGCACCGGCTCGGGAAATCCGGCGGCTAGTCGTTGGCGTGGCGGCAGTGCCTTGAGGATGGCGGCGTACAGGGCGTCAGGGCCGGAAGCAACCGTGCCGAGGCTTTTGCCATCGCCGCCAAACGCTTCATAGCCCTCGACGGTTTTCACCAGCGAGCAAGTATCGGCGGAAGTCGCCGACGCGTCGCCAATGGCTTGCAGAATCGGCCCGCTGAGCGTCTTGTCGCGTAGCTCCAGACGCAGGGAATCCCAACCGCTCAGACGGGGCAGCAACTGAATCGCCAGACTGTCGGTGTCGGCATTGGCAAGCCGCGGCCAATGAAACCCCGCCAGTGCGCGATCCAGACGCACCTGATCGATCCCCTCCCTGACTTGCTGCCCGAGCCGCAGTGGCACTCGCCCGGTCGAGCGCAGATGCAGGCGCTGCGCACTCGGCGCGCGATCGATGAGCGCTTTCGCATAGCGTGCCGGGATGTCGGCAAACACCTGGCGCAACTTCACAACATCACCAACGTCACTCTGATCGACGCGCTGATACATACGCTCGAAAGCTGCGCGATGATCTGCCTTGAGCGCCGCGCCCAGTTTCTTTGCCAGGATCGGTTCTTCGGCGCTTTTCGCGACTTTGCTGCCCAGCAAGGCGTCGACCTCTTTCTGGTACAGGCCATCAAGCACGGTTTGCAACAACTGCCCGCGCGCCAGTTGCTGTTCGCTGACTACCACACCCAGCGACTCATCGAGGGTCTTGGTCAGGGGATAGGTCGCCGTCACGCTGCCTTCGGCGTCGGTCACCTCGATGTAGCGGTCGGTCGGCCAGCCGGGCATTTTCGGCAAGGCCTGCAACTGCTCTTCGACAGGCTGGCCGGAATGGGTTTCGCCACTCTGCAGTTCGAGGGTCAATTGCCGCAACTGGCGCACGATACGCGCGCGCTCCACGGTTTCACGCAAGCGTACAGGCAAGCTCAGATTGTCGGTAAAGGCCTGTTGCAAGCCTTCGTGCGGGGTGTCGCTGAGGCGGCGCATCATGTCCAGATCGGTATCGACGAATTCGCTCAACTGCGGATCGATACGCTTGAGCGTGTACGCCGAGCTACCCCATTGTTGCGGTTCTTCGGCGGGCAGCCGCCAGCCACCTTCAACGTGCCGGACAAGCTCTGGAACATAAGCCTGCGCACGCTCGGCATGTTCCAGACGCCAGACTTTCGCGGCGGAATCATAAGGCCCGGCGAAGAATCGATGATCGACGCGGGCCATGGTTTTCGCGCCGATCTGATAAAACTCCGTGGAGCTCGGGGCGACCGTCAAACCCGCCGGAAGGAAATGCTCATAGCGTGAGAGTTCAGGTTTCCACAGTCGCGGCTTGCCGGCACTATTGAGAATGGCGCTGAATTCACCGAAGAACTCCGGGTGTGAGCGCAGCAGTTTTTTGCCAAGCGCGCCCAAGGTTTTTTGCCCGCCGGCAAAGACGCCCATCAGCGCGATATTTTCCGCCACGCTCAACAGGTGCGACAGCGCTTGCTGATGATCGCCATGACGCCAGTCTTCGACACCTTCATAAACCTCACCGAGCAACTGCCCGACTGCAACGCCCATCATCAACTGGCCAAGCACGGGCACGACGAAGCCGGCCACGGAGACGATGGTCACACCCAACTGAAGAAAATCCAGCAGGCGCTTCTGGCGCACCTCCTCATCAATATCGGCGGTCGGCACGGCCAGCTTGCGCGCATCGAGTTGCAACTTGCCGACGTGGCTTTGCACCATGAATTCAAAGAGCGCCACGGTAATCGGCAACTGCTTGATGTGGCCCAGTTCAGCGCTGTCAGCGACGGATTTGAAAAAGTCGGCCTTGTCGTCTTCATCAATGCTGTTGGCGAAATAATCCTTGTAACTTTTTACCTTCAACTGCTGCGTCAGGTACTGCTTGAACGCGGTAAAACTGCTGTATTCGTAAAGCGGTCGCTCGGGCTCACCCGCCATGTACACCAGGCACCACTCATCGGGGTACAACTCCACCGAACGGGCAGAAAACACCACCACGCCCCAGATGCAACTGTCGAAAATCTCAATGCCTTGCATGATCAGCGTTCGGTTGCCATAGCGCAGTGTTTGCGCTGACACCCCGCCATCGAAGTCGATCAGCTTCTGCAGCATTTGCTGACCCGCCAAGGTGATATGGCTTTTAAGCGCGGCCTGGTACAGGTCGAATTGCAACAGCAGCTTTTTCATTTTCGCGATATCAGCGGTCATGGTGCTAGTGGCGATCACCTTGTCATCGCTGTCGCGCAAGCCGAACACCTGCTGGAAATGCTCCTGATAGCGCTTGCCCAAATCCAGCTCTCGGCAAAAAGCGGCAAACGTGGCCGGGGTCAGCCCGGTGACCCCGTCTGGGGCACTGTGCACTCGAATAAAACTGCCTTGCGGAAAGCTCTCAGCGGCCTCGTCTTCGCTGAAGTTCTGCATCGCCGCTTGCAACAGCGTCGGGGTAGCGTGCGGGAACGTCTGAATACCGTTCTCGTCGGTTGAGGTCGCAGGGCAACCGCAATCAACGCCCGGCAGACTCAGAAAGTCTTTCTCGACAGCAAAGACTACCGACCATTTGCGACTCAAGGCATCGCTCAGTTCATTGATGCAGAACGTCTGCAAGGACTTCAATGCGAGCAGATCCGCCGCCACGGTCGCCTGAATCTGGTGCAGATCACGGCTTGTCTGATCAAGGGCTGACAAGTCGGCCACCGTCGCTTTCAATAAATGCGCCGGCAGGCTTTTTTGCAGAGTCCGGGCGGTATCGAGATCCTCTGTGGCATCGAGCAATGTGCTGAGGATTGTTTTTTGTGGAAGCTTTACTTTGGTTGACATCGGCAATAGTCCTTTATTGCGAAATGGAAGTTTGAACATATCGAAATCGAGGAATGACCAACACCCCAAACCTCATGTTCCTGCACGCATAAAACCACAGCAACTCGCACCAACAACATAGATATCTACCACCATTTTTCCGGTAACTTCAGGGTGCCCAGAGTGCCATCTCCCCTGCAAATACCGCAGACACACTCAGACCTTTCCGTGGCGATAGATATGTATATCTTTCAATCAAAATACCGCTGACTTCATGGCTCAAGCGATCAACTAAACACGTTATTCTTTTTTGTTTCGACGGCCTAGGATCAAGTCTCTTCTTCAACACGAGACTTCCAACATGATTATCCAGACGCAACAACAAGCAAGCGTTTTGACCCATGAAGCCACGCTGAAAAAACTGCTCAATGAAATGGGCGACCGGGACAAGGCAACCGTCGTTGCCCAATTCATCAGCGACGGATTGCTCAAAGCCGACCCGGTCAGGCTGGGCGAATTCCGTGCATTACTCGATGAGGCGCTGCCCTACCAGAACTACATTGATCAATTGCTGGGCAACCTGGAAACGCTGGAGGATTTCTGCATGCGAAAGCTGCGACAGGCGTTGCAGCAACAGTATGGAGGGCGGTTCAGTGTCAACGACAGCATCAAGCTCAAACCCGCGACAGCCGTGGACGATGGCTCCCACACCTACACCTTGCTGCAGGCAGCGATGCTGAATTTCACGGAACAGGAAGCGGCTGCCGGTTACTTCTCGGACGACAGCAAGACCTTACCCAAAGTCGACGAAGAAGCGCCCGACGGCTCACCGCCTACTCAGATAACCGCACAAGCGTTTGCGCTGTTGAGTCGCCAGCTTGATCTCGGGGGCGAATACCGGAAACACATTTCCAGAACGTTCAGAGTCTCAAGTCTCGAATTGATCAGCCTGCGCATGCATAAAACAAACATGAAGCTCGCCGCCTACGAAAAATATTTCAGCAAAGCGAACTTTCCTCTTTATCGGCTTGTCACCCTGTTGAACCTCGCCAAAGGCAACGAAGATATTGTTTATGGTGACCTGTTCAACAACGCCAGAATCAAGCTGTATTCGATACAGCTATTTGGCAAATACATGACAGATGCCGTATTGATAACCTGTCGCCAGACCGATCACTCGACGAAAGACAGCTACTACATATACATCCCCAATGATGCCGGCGACAGCTTTTACCAGGACGACAGTGAAGACCAGTGCAGGTATCGCCTGGCCGTCAACTTCGTTGCAAGTAAACAACTGCAAGAACTGTTCATTTCGCAATTGACCCACCGCGAACAAAGTGAATTCCGGACATTGAACCTGCAAAGCATTTCGTTCGTAGAAAACATCGCGTTCATCCCGCTGGAAACAGGCCTGTACAAACATCTTTTCGATCGCCATCTCGACAAGTTGACAGCAGATACCGGGGAGCTAGCGGTGGCGGTTGCCAATGTCGACGAGGCCGCCTACGCCAATCGCCGGGAGAGTCAGGCGTCACTTATAGGCGCAGCCCATCTCAACAGCCCGAATGAGGACTTCAACAGGCGCTTGCGTGTTTATGCCACGGATGAATTGCTGGCCCTCGTTTTCGCCAGCCTCGATCGTTGGACCGCCATCGAAAAACACGACGCGCTGTCTCGACTGGTGGATCTGAAAAAACGCTTGGCCACAACAGACTCCGCTAAGCCCGGCGCCCCCATGAACAGCGAAATGGCGGACGACTACTTCGGGCAGTTCGAGGTGCAGAAACATTTGCGCGAACAACCCGGCGCTCTGCTGCACAAGCTGGAACCTGTTGCCTTATAACTTATCGTTCTAAAACTCCACTTACCGGGGCGGGTCAGTTTCTGAGTACCCGCCCTTCTGGCGAGGTACGGCTTGACCCCTCCCCAACGGAAAAACCGGTAAGGATTTTATGTGCGGATTAGCTGGCGAGTTACGTTTTGATCAACAACCTGCAGACCTTGCAGCGATCGAGAGAATCACCCATCACCTGGCCCCTCGCGGCCCCGACGCGTGGGGCTTCCATGCCCAAGGGCCGATTGCCCTGGGTCATCGGCGCCTGAAAATCATGGACCTGTCGGACGGCTCTGCGCAGCCGATGATCGACAGCCAACTCGGCCTGTCTCTGGCCTTCAACGGTGCGATCTACAACTTCCCGGAACTGCGCGCCGAGCTTGAAGCGCTGGGTTATGCCTTCTATTCCGGTGGCGACACCGAAGTGCTGCTCAAGGGCTATCACGCCTGGGGCGAAGCGTTGCTGCCGAAGCTCAATGGCATGTTCGCGTTTGCCATTTGGGAACGCGACGCCAAACGCCTGTTCATCGCCCGCGACCGTCTCGGCGTGAAGCCGTTGTACCTGTCGCGCACCGGCCAGCGCCTGCGCTTTGCCTCGGCATTGCCGGCACTGCTCAAGGGCGGCGACATCAACCCGATCCTCGACCCGGTGGCGCTCAATCACTACCTGAATTTCCACGCGGTGGTCCCGGCGCCGCGCACCTTGCTGGCCGGCATCGAAAAACTGCCGCCCGCTACATGGATGCGCGTTGAAGCCGATGGCCGCACCGAGCAGAAAACCTGGTGGACCCTGCCTTACGGCCCACACGACGACGAGAAAAACCTGACCCTGGAAGACTGGGTCGACCGCGTGCTCGACAGCACCCGCGAGGCGGTGGCGATTCGTCAACGTGCGGCCGTGGATGTCGGCGTGCTGCTGTCCGGCGGTGTCGATTCGAGCATGTTGGTCGGTCTGTTGCGTGAAGTCGGCGTCGAGAACCTGTCGACCTTTTCCATCGGTTTCCAGGATGCCGGTGGCGAGCGCGGTGACGAGTTTCAGTATTCCGATCTGATCGCCAAACACTACGGCACTCAGCATCATCAACTGCGTATCGACGAGAAAGAAATCATCGAGCAATTGCCCGCCGCGTTCCGCGCAATGAGCGAACCGATGGTCAGCCATGACTGCATCGCTTTCTATCTGCTGTCGCGTGAAGTGGCCAAACATTGCAAGGTGGTACAGAGCGGCCAGGGCGCCGATGAACTGTTCGCCGGTTACCACTGGTATCCGCAAGTCGACGGCGCGGCCGATCCTTACACGGCTTACCGCAACGCATTTTTCGACCGCAGCTATGACGACTACGCCGCCACTGTGCAGCCGAAATGGCTGACCGCGAACGATGCCGCAGGCGACTTCGTCAAGGAACATTTCGCCCAGCCCGGCGCCGAGGCCGCAGTGGACAAAGCCCTGCGTCTGGACAGCACGGTGATGCTGGTCGACGACCCGGTCAAACGCGTCGACAACATGACCATGGCCTGGGGCCTGGAGGCGCGTACGCCGTTTCTCGACTATCGACTGGTTGAACTCTCGGCACGCGTACCGGGCAAATTCAAGCTGCCGGATGGCGGCAAACAGGTCTTGAAAGAAGCCGCGCGCCGGGTCATTCCAAGTGAAGTGATCGACCGCAAAAAAGGCTACTTCCCGGTCCCGGGCCTCAAGCATTTGCAGGGCGATACGCTGAACTGGGTACGCGAACTGCTGCTCGATCCGAGTCAGGACCGTGGCCTGTTCAACCCGGCCATGCTCGACAAACTGCTGACTGATCCGCAAGGCCAACTGACGCCGTTGCGCGGTTCGAAACTGTGGCAACTGGCAGCCCTGAACCTGTGGCTCAGTGAACAAGGAATCTGATCGATGAAACCCCACGCCACGGCCATCAACCAACGGCTGCTACGCGGTCAGACGCCGTCCTATGAACGCCTGCAGGCACGTCTGGCCGAAGATGGCAGCACGCTGGCCGCCGAGCCGATCGCCGTACATTGCGGTTGGGGCCGGTTGCTGATCGGCCACACCTTTCCCGATCCGGCATCGCTGGCGCAGGAACTGCTCAAAGAGCAGCCCGGCGAACGCGATATCGCTTTGTACGTTGCAGCACCGCAGCAAATTCTCGGACTTGAGCCGACGCAACTGTTTCTCGACCCGTCCGACACCTTGCGCCTGTGGTTCAGCGATTACCGGCAGGCCACCCGAGTGTTTCGCGGCTTCCGTATTCGTCGGGCGCAAAGTGAGGCGGACTGGCAGGCGATCAATCAGTTGTATCAGGCGCGCGGCATGTTGCCGATCGATGCCACCCTGCTCACTCCGCATCATCAGGGCGGCCCGGTGTACTGGCTGGCCGAGGATGAGGACAGCGGCGCGGTGATCGGCAGCGTCATGGGCCTGAACCATCAAAAGGCTTTCAACGACCCGGAAAACGGCAGCAGCCTGTGGTGCCTGGCGGTGGATCCGCAGTGCTCACGACCGGGTGTCGGCGAAGTGCTGGTGCGGCACCTGATCGAACACTTCATGAGTCGTGGTTTGAGTTATCTCGACCTGTCGGTGTTGCACGACAATCGTCAGGCGAAAAACCTCTACGCCAAGCTCGGTTTCCGCAACCTGTCGACCTTCGCCATCAAACGCAAAAACGGCATCAACCAGCCGCTGTTTCTCGGCCCTGGGCCGGAGGCGCAGTTCAATCCGTATGCGCGGATCATTGTTGAAGAAGCGCATCGGCGCGGCATCGATGTGCAGGTGGATGACGCCGATGCCGGGCTGTTCACCCTCAGCCATGGCGGCCGTCGCGTGCGTTGCCGCGAATCGCTGAGCGACCTGACCAGCGCGATCAGCATGAGCCTGTGTCAGGACAAAAGCCTGACGCACAAAGTGCTGAAAGGTGCCGGGTTGAATCTGCCTTCGCAGCAACTGGCGGGCAATGCCGACGATAACCTGGCCTTTCTCGATGAGCATCAACGGGTGGTGGTCAAGCCGCTCGACGGTGAACAGGGCCAAGGCGTGGCGGTGGATTTGCAGAGCATCGAAGAGGTGCAGCAAGCCATCGAAACGGCGAAGCAATTTGATAGCCGCGTACTGCTGGAAAGCTTCCATGAAGGGCTTGATCTGCGGATTCTGGTGATTGGCTTTGAAGTGGTGGCAGCAGCGATTCGCAAACCCGCGGAAGTGGTCGGCGATGGCCAGCATTCGGTGGGCGCGTTGATCGAGGCGCAGAGTCGTCGTCGGCAGGCGGCCACCAGCGGCGAAAGCAAGATTCCGCTGGACCACGAGACCCAGCGCACCCTGCATGCGGCGGGTTATGACTACAGCAGCATCCTGCCGGCCGGTGAACATTTGTTTGTGCGGCGCACGGCGAATCTGCACACCGGCGGCACTCTGGAAGATGTCACGGCGATTCTGCATCCGACGCTGGTTGATGCCGCCGTGCGCGCGGCGCGGGCGCTGGATATTCCGATGGTCGGGCTCGACTTGATGGTGCCAGCGGCGGATCAGCCGGAGTACGTGTTTATCGAGGCCAACGAACGCGCCGGTCTGGCCAACCATGAGCCGCAGCCGACGGCGGAACGCTTTGTCGATTTGTTGTTTCCGCACAGTCAGCCGGCGATTTAACCCTTTCCTGATCGTTCCCACGCTCTGCGTGGGAACGCCTCACCGGACGCTCTGCGTCCACTCTTGGGACGCAGAGCGTCCCCGGCTGCATTCCCACGCAGAGCGTGGGAACGATCAGTGCTCAACCCATCAGGAGTTTCCATGACCACGCAAATCCCCGAACCGGATCTGAACTATCTGCAAAAAGTCCTCCTGGAAATGCTCGCCATTCCCAGCCCCACCGGGTTCACCGACACCATCGTGCGTTACGTCGCCGAGCGTCTGGAAGAACTCGGCATTCCGTTTGAAATGACCCGGCGCGGCACTATTCGCGCCACGCTCAAAGGCAAAAAGAACAGCCCCGATCGTGCCGTCTCGGCGCACCTCGATACCATCGGCGCTGCCGTCCGCGCGATCAAAGACAACGGTCGCCTGACCCTCGCCCCGGTCGGCTGCTGGTCGAGCCGTTTTGCCGAGGGTAGCCGCGTCAGCCTGTTTACCGACAACGGTGTGATTCGCGGCAGTGTCCTGCCGCTGATGGCGTCCGGGCATGCGTTCAATACCGCCGTGGATGAGATGCCGATCAGTTGGGATCACGTTGAACTGCGTCTGGACGCCTACTGTGCGACCAAGGCTGACTGCGATTCGCTGGGCATCAGCGTCGGTGACGTGGTTGCCTTCGATCCGCTGCCGGAGTTCACCGAAAGCGGCCACATCAGCGCCCGTCACCTGGATGACAAGGCCGGTGTCGCCGCGCTGTTGGCATCGCTTAAAGCCATTGTCGACAGCGGTCAGGAACTGATGATCGACTGCCATCCGCTGTTCACCATCACCGAGGAAACCGGCAGCGGCGCAGCGGCAGCATTGCCGTGGGATGTCAGTGAATTTGTCGGCATCGACATCGCTCCGGTCGCCCCGGGGCAGCATTCCAGCGAACACGCGGTGAGTGTGGCGATGCAGGATTCCGGCGGGCCGTATGACTATCATCTGTCGCGGCACTTGCTGAAACTGGCCAGCGAGAACGAGTTGCCGGTGCGCCGCGACCTGTTCCGCTATTACTTCAGCGATGCGCATTCGGCGGTGACGGCCGGCCACGACATCCGCACTGCCCTGCTCGCGTTTGGCTGTGACGCGACCCATGGTTATGAGCGTACGCACATCGACAGTCTGGCGGCGCTCAGTCGTTTGCTCGGCGCTTATATTCTGAGCCCGCCGGTGTTTGCCAGCGATGCGGCGCCGGCCAATGCTTCGCTGGATCGCTTCAGTCATCAGATCGAACATGACACGCAGATGGAGAGCGATACGCGGGTGCCGTCGGTGGACAGTCTGGTGGGGCAGCGTTCCGACAGTTAAATTTTTGTAGGCATAACCATCGACTTCGCGAGCAGGCTCGCTCCCACAGGGAATCCATTTCCAAGTGTGGGAGCGAGCCTGCTCGCGAAGGGGCCAGACCAAGCAACACAAAACTGGCAGGCAACCCGCAATCGCCGTAGCATCCCGACACTGATTTGACCGAGGTGCCCATGCTCATTCCCCACGACCAACTTGAAGTCGACACCCTCACCCGCCTCATCGAGGATTTCGTCACCCGCGACGGCACCGACAATGGCGATGACACGCCGCTGGAAACCCGTGTGCTGCGCGTACGTCAGGCACTGACCAAAGGCCAGGCACTGATCGTCTTCGACCCGGAAAGCGAGCAGTGCCAGTTGATGCTCAAGCACGACGTGCCCAAGCATCTGTTCGATTGAATGCTTCAGCGGAGCTTTTCGGTGGCCTGCTTGCGCTTGATCCGGTCATAGACCTCTGCGCGATGCACATTGACCTTTTGTGGCGCTTCGACGCCGAAGCGCACGCTGGAACCGTTCACCGACAGCACGCGCAGGGAAATGTCGTCACCGATTGAAATCAACTCACCAACGACACGGCTGAGTACAAGCATGAGATTCGTCCTTCAGGGTTAGCGAACCCTGAAGATGCGCGGCTTGAGGCGGCTCTACAATGCGCGGCAGGCAAATCAGTTTTGCCTTACAGCCCCCCTTACACCGAGACGTAAGACGTTTCCCACAAACGCCCCATTCAGGCAGCGGAAAACCGTGGCCCGAACAGAATCACGCTGGCGCCGATGACGCACAACGCCACGCCGATCCAGTCCGAACCCAATGGACGCACGCGCTCCACCACCATCAGCCATCCGATCGAAGCAACGATGTAAATCCCGCCGTAAGCGGCATAGGCACGACCGGCGTAGTTGGCTTCGACACGGGTCAGCAACAGCGCGAACAAGGTCAGACTGAGCAGCGCAGGAATCACCCACAAGGCACTCTTGCCTTGGCGCAGCCACATGAAGAAGGCGAAACAACCGGCGATTTCAAACAGCGCCGCGAGGAAAAACCACAAGTAATTGAGCATTGACGCGTCTCGACAGGGTGACCATTGCGGCCACCCTAACGACGCCGCCGGCAACGGGCAAGGTCAGCCGTTGTTCTGCTTGGCCTTGGCGCGCATTTTTTCCGCCATGGAGGTCATTTCGTTATAGAGCAGTTGCGGGTTCTTCTGCTTGATCGCCCAGGCCATCCGGCCCTGCTCGTGGGGCAGAATCATGAATTCGCCAGCCGCCACTTGCTGATAGATGTAGTCGGCGATGTCCGCCGCCGTAATCGGCGAACTTTCCAGCAACTTGCCGACCTGCGCTTTCATCGCCGGGGTCGGGCCACGGAACGAGTCGAGCAAGTTGGTCTGGAAGAACGACGGGCAAACCACGTGCACGCCGACTTCCTGCTGCGCCAGTTCGATCAGCAGGCTTTCCGAGAGTGCAACCACGCCGGCCTTGGCCACGTTGTAGTTGCTCATCGCCGGCCCCTGCATCAGTGCGGCCATGGAGGCGATGTTGATGATCTTGCCTTTGCTTTGTTCGAGCAGCGGCAGGAACGCCTTGCAACCCTTGACCACGCCCATCAGGTTGATCGCGATCTGCCAGTCCCAGTCTTCCAGCGACAGCTCGCTGAAGAAACCGCCCGACGCAACACCGGCGTTATTGACGATGATGTCGATGCCACCGAACTTCTCTTCGCAGGCCTGAGCGAACGCGGTGAGCTGGCTGTAATCACGCACATCGCAGCGCTGAACAAAACCGTCACCGCCCGCCTCGCGAACCATTTTCAGGGTTTCCTGCAGACCGGGTTCGCTGACGTCGGACAAGGCCAGTTGCCAGCCTTCACGCGCCCAGCGCAGCGCGATTTCGCGACCCAGGCCCGAGCCCGCACCAGTGATCATCATGCGATTTTGCATAGCACACAGCCTTGTTGTTCCGGGGAAGATGCGCGGAGTGTAGCGAAGGATCGGCGCGCGCCCACGCTCCATCAAGTTGCTGAATGCAAGATCAAAAGATTGCAGCCTTCGGCAGCTCCTACATGGATTCGTGTAGGAGCTGTCGAGTGAAACGAGGCTGCGATCTTTTCGCTGCAAAGGAAATAAACAAGCAATCCAAATACATTAAAAAAACATTGAATTTTCTTTCATGCGCGCCAGTCGGAACTTGTAAGCCGGCTGGAATTACTTAGTCTCCAGTCGCCCCCTGAACACAAGACTTCTCGAACGCTATCAACAAGGAAATCGACATGGGCACAATTCTAATCATTATCCTGATCCTGTTGCTGATCGGTGGTCTGCCGGTCTTCCCGCACTCCAGAAGTTGGGGTTATGGTCCTTCAGGCATTATCGGCGTGGTGTTGGTGGTGCTGTTGGTCCTGCTGTTACTCGGTCGGATATAACGCTTCAAGCGCAAAAAAAGAGGCCCTGTTCAGGGCCTCTTTTTTATTGCGCGGATTTTACTGTCGCCAAGCGATCAATCCGGCTTGCCGTGAATCACACCAGCGGTGTTATCCATCAGGCTCTTGGTCGCCGTTTGCAGGAACGCTTCGAGTTTGAGCTTCAACTCGGCAGTGCGCGGTGCATTCGGAACGACTTCGGCGTGAGGATTCGCACCCAACTGGTACTGCCACATCTTCGGCCCCATGTCTTTGTCTCTCGGCAACACCAGAATCTGGTCGGCCGTGACGATCGCGGTGGTCTGCTCACTGCCCGATGGCTTGATCACACCGAAACCGGTGTCGCCTTCCGGCAGGTTGAGCAAGTCGCGGCCCCAGCACTGATGGCGTACTTCACCGCCCAGACGGCCCATGATGGTCGGTACGATGTCGATCTGCGTGCCCACGGTGTGGTCACGGGTACCGAACTTCTCCTGAATGCCCGGCGCAATCATCAGCATCGGCACGTTGAAGCGACCCAGGTCCATTTCGGTGATCTGGCGTTCGTTGCCGAAACCGTGGTCGCCGACGATGACGAACAGGGTTTCCTTGAAGTACGGTTCTTTGCGCGCCTTCTCGAAGAACTGACCCAGCGCCCAGTCGGAGTAGCGCATGGCGGTCAAGTGTTCGTTGAGGCTGCCACGATCGGTCACGCGCTCGACCGGCAATGGCGTCGGCAAGGCGTATGGCGTGTGGTTGGACAGGGTTTGCAGCAGCGCATAGAACGGCTTGCCGTTTTCGCGTGCTTTCAGCTCCTGCAGACCACGGTCGAACATGTCCTGGTCGGACACGCCCCAGGTCGGATCGGAGAACACCGGGTTGACGAAGTCATTACGGCCAACGAAGTTGGTCATGCCCTGGTTACTGAAGAAGCCCGACTGGTTGTCCCAGGCGAAATCGCCGTTGTAGACATACACGTCGTCGTAGTCACGGGCGCTGAGCACCTGCGGCAGGCCGGACAGCTTGTGGCTGCCTTCCGGGGTCTGCATCAGGTATTCGAAACCTGGCAGGTTGGGGAAGCAGGCCATGGTCGCGAACATGCCCTGATGGGTGTGCGTACCGTTGGAGAAGAAGCGGTCGAACAGCAGACCTTCCTTCGACAGTTTGTCCAGGTATGGCGTGATGTTGCCTGGCGCGCCCAATGCACCGACCGAGTGACCGGCCATGCTTTCCATCAGGATCACCACAACGTTCTTGATCGGCAGGGTCTTGTCGGTCGGCGGCGTGTAATCACGGCGTACGGCGGCAATATCGGCATCGACCAGTTTGTCGTCTGGCATCAGCAGCATGTCGCGCACGACTTTCTGCGCCTGCTCTTGCGGCAACGTGGCTTTCCAGATGTTGTCGCGATCTTCGCCCATGCGCGACTTGGCGGCCTCGATCAGCGACAGCGTGGCGTTGAGGCCGAGCTGGTTGGCGAAGTTGGAATCGGTGGTGTACACGTCACCCCAGCGCATCGGCGGGCCTTGACGCAGGGTGCCACGGGCGGCGACCACGCAGATCAGCAGGCAGACCACGAATACCGCCAGGCGGGTGTACCACGGCGCGACTTGGCGGCTGCTGACACTACCGCCGCTGAAAGGCCCGCGCGGACGCGTGGCACGATCGGCACCTTTGAACGCGAGGGTCAGAATGACAGTGCCGATGACCCACGCCAGCAGGTAGCGCACCACCGGGAAACCGTACCAGAGCATGCTCATCACGGTTTTCGGGTCTTCTTTCACGTACTGGAACACCAGACCGTTGAGGCGCTGGTGAAACTCGCGGTAGAAGTCCATCTCCATCAGGCCGAGGAACAGCGCGATGCTCGAAGCGATGGTCAGCCACAGACGGAAGAAACCGCGTGCGGCCATGGCGCGCGCACTGAACAGTGCCAGCACCAGCGGAATGCACAGGTAAACCACCAGGCGCAGGTCGAAACGCAGGCCGTTGGCGAAGGCTTCGAGGAAGGTCGAAGCCGGGGTGTCGAGGATCATCTCGCGGTTGTAGACCAGCAGCGCGAGGCGCAGCACGGAAAACATCACCATCATGACCAGAGCACACAGCAGCGTGTAGGCCAGATGCGATTTGACGGTCGGTTGCAGCAGGCGAGCGGAAGATCGCTGCTGATTCAGGGCGTCCGGGTTTGCCATGTCGTTTTAGGACCCATTGGAAGTTGAAGTTGCAAAAATACAGCGGCGCCATGCCCTCTATTGGTCATTCCAGACCCCGGGGCTTGCGCAGTGCGCAAATGTTGCACGATCACCCGCACCATTGCCATTGATTACTGCCCCGCCGCCAGACACTTTCATTTACGGCAGCGGGCAAACAGCGCGGGCGAATTGTCAGGAACACTTTGTGAAAATTTCGTGCAACGCATATCTGGAAACACAATATAGATACAAAACAAAACGCCCCGACTTGTTCGGGGCGTTTCGTTGAACGCGGGCCGATTACTTCTCGGCGCGTTCTTTCAGAGCTTTGAGGGTGTTGAACGGCGCATCGACGACAAACTTGTTGGCAACCATCGCCGGCACGCTGCCGCCTGGCTCGGTGTGCACTTGATAGGTCACTTCAACCTGGTCGCCCTTCGGTACGAACTTCCAGAAGCCTTTGACCTGCTGCACGCGGACAAAGCCTTTTTCTTCAGGAACGTACGTCGGCAGACCTTTGAGGTTGCGGGTCAGGCTGCCGTCGGCGCCTTCGACGGTGGTGACTTCGATCACCGAGTCACGCGGAGTTACCGGCCAAGGCGTATTGAACTGGCTATAGGTCCAGCTCTTGTCGCCTTCGTGCTTGAGCAGTTTCTGGGTCTTGCACTCGTGAATCCAGGCGCAGGCGCCAGCGACGTCTTCCTGCAGTGCGCGCAGTTTGGCGACGGTGGTTTTCATCAGCGCAACGCCTTGGTAAGACTTGTAGTCCGAACCCGGCACTTCACTGAGGGAAATCTTGATGCCGTCTTCGTTCTTGGCGACTTTCCAGTCTTCAGCCTGAGCGACGGACGTGGCCAGCACAGCGGTCAAACCACACAACACAGCGATACGATGCAGCGAACCCATAGTCTTATTCCTTATTGTTGAAGTTCCGTTCGTTTGACACATCACGCCGCGGTCATTTGCTCCCACCAGCCGATCAGCCTGATCGCTTCTTCCGAGCTGCTGCCACAGACTTCGACATCAGCCGCGAAGCCGGAACAGACTGCCGGGCGCTCCGGGCGGCCGAAAATGCTGCACAGGTTTTCGACCGAGAGTTGCACGCAACGTTCGCCGGCAGGTTTGCCATCAGGCATGCCGGGAATCGGCGAACTGATGGAAGGGGCAATGCAGCAAGCGCCACAGCCTTCACGGCATTTCATGACGAACAATTCCTCGCGACGGGCGATGTGTAAAAGGGACGCGGAACAGAGTAACCGCTAAAACGGCTGTTTCAAATTGCCGGAACCGGGGTTTTTAGCGATAACTCAATATGACTGACCAGTCTCCGACAAAGCGTCTGGTCTGCGGGTCACAGATGGGTTGGTTTTACTGTTTGAATTCGAAATCCAGCGCGGCACCTTCGACTTCGCGGCGCTCTTCGTTGCGCAGTTGCAACTGCATTTCGTTGCTGAGCAAGCGGCCGTTGAGCTGGAATCCGTTGTTTTTCTCGCCAAACATCTGCGGCAGGATCGGCTCGCGCTTGGGCAATTCAACCGTGCCCTTGGGTTTCAATTCCTCGACCATGTCCTTGGGCAGGCTCAAATCGAGTCTGGCCGACGGCAACCTGGTTTTTACCACTTCACTGGCGGGTTTCGATTTCGAGGCGACTGGCTTGCGCTTCTTGATGACTTTTTGCTGGGTTTTCTTCGCCGTAGCGGTCTTCTGCGCGGGCGGATTTTTTTTCGTGGGGCTCGTCGCAGCCGGTTTTTCCTGAACCGCAGCGGCCACAACTCCAGGCGCCTGACCGATCATCAGCAAACCCAGCAAAACCCAAGCAGCAGGAGCAATCGCTTTCATGGACCCAACGACACTAACGGCAGAGGGCCATATGCTCGCTTGTTGGACGCCACAAGACAAGCATCACCCACCGCTCGTTCAGAATCCGCCAGCGGTTTCCTGACACAGTTGAGTCGCCAACAGACCCAGCGTCATCAACGCCCGCTCCGCCTCGCGATTCCACGGAATCCCGCAATTCAGGCGGATACAGTGGTTGAATTGCTCGGTATTACTGAAGATCAGCCCCGGTGCAATGCTGATGCCCTGCTGCAAGGCGCGCACATGCAGTTCTTGTGTATTGACCCTGCCCGGCAGACTCACCCAAAGGATGAAACCGCCCGTGGGCCGGGTCATTTGCGTGCCTTCGGGGAAGTACTGCTGCACCGCCAACTGGAAGGCGCTGAGGTTTTTCCGGTATTCCTGGCGGATGTACCGTAAATGCCGGTCATAGCCACCGTTTTCCAGATAAGCGGCGATCGCCATCTGCGTCACGCTACACGCCGAGTGGGTGCTGAAAGTCTGCAAGCGCTGGATTTCCTGCTGATACTTGCCGGCGATCATCCAGCCGATGCGTACGCCGGGTGACAAGGTTTTGGAGAAGCTCGAGCAGTAGATCACCCGATCCAGTCGGTCATAAGCCTTGAGCGCTTTGGTTTTGCCTTGCTCGAACATCAGTTCGCCATAGATATCATCTTCGACAATCTGAATATCGAAATCAGAAGCCAGGCGCAGCAACTGTTTCTGCCGCTCTTCGGGCATGGTGCCGCCCAGCGGATTGCTCAGGCGCGTGGTCAGCACCAGCGCTTTGATCGACCATTGGTTGGCGGCCAGTTGCAGGGCTTCGAGGCTCATGCCGGTGGCCGGATCGCTGGGGATCTCGATGACTTTCAGGCCGAGCAGGTCAGCCAGTTGCAGCAGACCATAATAGGTCGGCGATTCGGCGGCGATCAGATCGCCCGGCCGGGTCAGCACACGCAACGACATCTGCAGGGCATCGACGCAACCGTGGGTGATCACCACTTCCGACGGATCGACCACCACACCGGCATCGCGCATACGGATCGCCACTTGCCGGCGCAGCGGTTCAAAACCGGGGCTGAACATGTAGCTGAAGGCACGCGGGCTATGGAACCGGGTGACCTTGGCCAGTTGCTGATGCAGCGCGCGCACAGGTAAGTAGTCGACACTGGGCACGGCGGCACCGAGCGGGAACACGCCTTCGCGGCGCGACTCGACCAGCACTTGCTGAATGATGCTGCTGCGAGTGACCAGACCGGGACGCTCGACTCGGGCAATGTCCGGCGTCGGCGCGGTCAGCGCGGGGGTCTGGTGGACGTAATAACCGGACTGCGGACGCGCCCGAATCAAGCCCTGATCTTCGAGATTGGCGTACGCCTGCAACACCGTCGCATGGCTGACATTGAGCTGCGAACTCATCTTGCGCACCGAAGGCACGCGCTCCCCCGGTTGATAGACACCACGACGGATATCTTCGGCCAGTTGCTGAGCAATACGTTGGTAGAGCAAGAGATTGGTCATGACGCAGCACTCGATTTCACGGGCATTTTATTCTTGTGTGAAACAATACCGGAACAGTTTAGAAGTGTACTGGGACAGTTGCCACATTACTCGACCATACAGTGCGGTGTCTGCCCCCGACTGTACTGATTTGCGAGCTGATCGACAGACGTAAAAAAGCCCGGTACTGCATGACAGCCCGGGCTTTCCAGAGACGCAACCCTTAACGGGCAGCGCCGAGCTGGCCTTTTTCGTCGGAGAAGACAATTTCCACCCGACGATTCTGTGCCCGTCCGCGCTCGGAAGCGTTGGCGTCCACCGGGTATTCGTCGCCGTAACCTTCGACCTGAATGCGTTTGTCGTCGATGCCCAGGTCCATCAGCACGTCCGCCACCGATTGTGCGCGATCGCGAGACAGTTTGAGGTTTTCCTGTTTGCCGCCAGTGCTGTCGGTGTAACCCTCGATACGCACCACACGTTTCGGGTTCAGTTGCAGGAACTGCACGATTTTCAGGACGACACGGTTGGCCGAGTTTTTCAGCTCCGCTTCACCGGTATCGAACAGCACGTCGCCTAGGGTCATCACCAGACCACGGTCGGTCTGCGTGGTGGCCAGTGCGACGATCTGCTCTTCGAGCCATTTACCCTGCTGCTGTACGCTCAGCAGCTTCGATTCACGCAGGGCCAGTTGCAGACGCTGACGCTCCAGTTCGAGTTTGGCCGCACGTTCTTCGTTAAGCACCTGATTGGTGTGCTCGCGGGCGATCTCGCTGTAGCGCTGGCTCAGGTAGGCGTAATGGACCACGTCGGAACCGCTGCCCCAGTAGGTCGACAGACGATCGGCACGGGCCAGCGACTCACCGGCACGGATCACGTCCTTCGGCGCAATGCGCAGCACGTTGGAGTCTTCCTTGACCTTCTGGAAGTCGGCGCTGGCTTCTTGCAGCGCGGATTCGCTGTGTTGACCGGCGCAACCGTACAGGCTGACACACCCGGCGAGGATCAGACCGCCGACAACTTTCGACTTGAAGCTCATTGGGCATCTCCCAGTTGCTTGCGCAGTCGGACGATGCGGGTATTGAGCACATTCACCTGTTCTTCACTTTTTTGCGTCAGCACTTTGGCCTCGGCCAGACGTGCATCCAGTTCCGCCTGCTCGGAACGCATGCGCGCATTCCGGTAGGACTCGTCAGCCATGTTGCCTTTGGCGCGGTTGTATTTGGTTTCGGCCAGTTTCATTTCCGGCACTTCGTCGGCGGTGGCGCCGACAGCCTTGGCCTGGGTGATGGCTTGTTCGGTGAGACGCATTTGTTCGTTGGGTGCCGGATCGGTCGCGCAACCGGCCAGGGCCAGAACGGCCACAGCCGCGAAAAGAGGTCGAATACTCACTAAGAATCCCTACTGTTTTGGGGCACTGACAGGTGGTTGCGGCTGTTGCTGCTGCGCCTTCCAGCGCTCGATGTTGCGTTGAAGCGCGGCTTCCGTCAGTCCGGACGCGGGCAATTCTGTCATCTTTTTGGCTAGCTGTCCGCGCAACCACGGATCGTTGCAGGCCGAGTTATGCGAAACCGCAAGAAACAGCCCCGGCCGATCGACGGGTTGCTCGAACGCCAGCAGGTCATTGGCCATGCCCAACGCTTGCGCGGCCGCCATGCCCGAGTAGCGCCCGGCGAGTACATATTCCACTTCACCGAGGAGCAGTTTCTGAAAGGCCTGAGTGAGGTTGGCTGTCCGGGTCAGGGTCAGATTCTGCTCGGCGAAAGTGCCGAATGCCTGGGTGATTCGAGACTTTTCCGACAGCGCACCCGCGTGGCCGTGCAGATCTTTGGCTTCGCTGTAGACCAGGGTCGAGCCTTTGCGCGTCCACACCAGATAGTCGTTTTCCAGCAGCGGCGGATGGATGTAGTCGAGGTTTTCCAACTCAGTGAAGGTCAGCGGCGCGTCGGCGAGCATGTCCATGCGCCCACTGCGCACTTCGTCGAGGGCTTGCGAGCGTTTGCCGGCGTAAAGCAACTCGACCTTGATGCCGAGATCTTTGGCGACTTGTTGCAACAGGTCGGCGCTGGCGCCGATCAACTGTTTGGGATTCTGTGGGTCTTGCCAAAGGTATGGCGGCGCATCCGGGCTGCCGGTGACGACGAGGCGCTCGCATTTGCCGGCGGCTATCGCCAGCCCCGGCAACAGGGCCAATCCCAACAACCATCCGCAACGCAGATCCATGGCAAAACGCTCCCACTCAAATCCGAGACAAAAAAAAGCCCGACCAACAGGCCGGGCTCTTTATAAGTGAAGCCGCTGGATTAGACCAGCTTCTCCAGCTCAGGTACCGCTTCGAACAGATCCGCCACGAGACCGTAATCGGCCACCTGGAAGATCGGCGCTTCTTCGTCCTTGTTGATCGCAACGATCACTTTGGAGTCTTTCATGCCGGCCAGGTGCTGGATCGCGCCGGAGATACCGACGGCAATGTACAGCTGTGGCGCAACGATCTTGCCGGTCTGACCGACCTGCATATCGTTCGGTACGAAACCTGCGTCGACCGCGGCGCGCGAAGCACCCACAGCGGCGCCCAGCTTGTCGGCCAGGGCGTACAGGTGTTTGAAGTTGTCGCCGTTCTGCATGCCGCGGCCGCCGGAAACGACGATCTTGGCAGCGGTCAGCTCTGGACGATCGGACTTGGCCAGTTCTTCGCCAACGAAGCTCGAAGTGCCAGCGTTGTGTGCAGCAGCTACAGCTTCAACAGCAGCCGAACCACCTTCAGCAGCAACCGGGTCGAAACCGGTGGCACGCACGGTGATCACTTTGATTGGCGCGGTCGACTGTACGGTAGCGATGGCGTTACCGGCGTAGATCGGACGCTTGAACGTGTCAGCGCTTTCAACCGAGATGATCTCGGAGATCTGGTCAACGTCCAGCTGCGCAGCAACGCGCGGCAGGATGTTTTTGCCGTTGGAGGTAGCGGCAGCCAGGATGTGGCTGTAACCAGCGCCCAGCTCGGCTACTAGCGGAGCAACGTTTTCCGGCAGCTGATGCGCGTAAGCGGCGTTGTCAGCGTTGAGGACTTTGCTCACACCAGCGATTTTCGCCGCGGCTTCAGCCACGGCGCCAGCGCCTTGGCCAGCAACCAGAACGTGGATGTCGCCGCCGATTTTGGCCGCAGCAGCCACGGTGTTCAGCGTGGCCGGGGCCAGCACTTTGTTGTCGTGTTCAGCAATAACCAAGATAGTCATTTAGATTACCTTCGCTTCGTTCTTGAGTTTTTCAACCAGTTCAGCCACCGACTTGACCTTGATGCCTGCGCTGCGTGCAGCCGGCGCTTCGACTTTCAGGGTCTTGTTGGTAGAGGCGGTGGAAACGCCCAAAGCGTCCGGAGTCAGCACTTCGAGAGGCTTCTTCTTGGCTTTCATGATGTTTGGCAGGGACGCATAGCGCGGCTCGTTCAAACGCAGGTCGGTGGTGACGATTGCCGGCAGTTTCAGGGAAACCGTCTGCGCGCCGCCGTCGATTTCGCGGGTCACGGCAACGCTGTCGCCCGAGACTTCGACTTTCGAGGCGAACGTGCCCTGACCGTAGCCGCTCAGTGCAGCGAGCATCTGGCCGGTCTGGTTGTTGTCGCTGTCGATGGCCTGCTTGCCGAGGATCACCAGCTGCGGCTGTTCCTTGTCGACCACAGCCTTGAGCAGCTTGGCCACGGCGAGCGAGGTCAGATCTTCAGCGGATTCGACGAGGATGGCACGGTCGGCACCCAGAGCCAGTGCGGTACGCAGCTGCTCCTGAGCGGTGGTCGGGCCGATGGAGACGACGACGATTTCAGTCGCAACACCTTTCTCTTTCAGGCGTACGGCTTCTTCCACTGCGATTTCGCAGAACGGGTTCATCGACATCTTGACGTTGGCGAGATCGACGCCGGAATTGTCCGCCTTGACGCGAACCTTGACGTTGTAATCCACAACGCGTTTGACAGCTACAAGAACCTTCATGGATTCCTCGTTACTCTCCGGTGAAAAGAAAGTCGCCTAGGCGAACCTGGCGGTTGATGCTCATCAGGCTAAAAGGGCACCTCTAAAAACGCCGACTCGGGTGTCTGGTGACTACAGGGTGCGAAGACCTGCGACCGTTCGTCAGGGGTGACCGACGAGTCATTGATCTTCACGCTGTGTAAACTGCGCGCCGGACTGCGCTGCGCATCACCTTCTACTGCCTGTGCCCTGTCTTTAGACGTGCTCTTGAAACCGCCAGTCTGCCTACGACGAGCGTAAAACCGCCCGTATCTTGACCGGAACGCCTATTCCGGTCAATACAGCAAAATGACCATTCATAAGCCGCGCTTCTTTGATTTCTCTGGGCTGGAGCCGATTCAAACAAACGTTTGTATTGGACGCTCGGAGTGGTGTAGATATAATGCGCCGCCTAGAGAGAAAGGTCGGTCTCCAATATTCCCCTTGACGTTAACGTAAAGGAATAGCGGATGCGACATCAAACCTCCAAATTAGAAAAAAAACTGTTGAGCCTTGAGTAGGAGATAGCCTGTGGAACGCGAATACATGGAATTCGACGTGGTCATCGTCGGTGCCGGCCCCGCTGGCCTGTCCGCCGCCTGCCGTCTGAAGCAGAAGGCCGCCGAAGCCGGTAAGGAAATCAGCGTCTGCGTGGTCGAAAAAGGCTCCGAAGTCGGCGCACACATCCTCTCCGGTGCCGTGTTCGAACCACGCGCTCTGAACGAGTTGTTCCCGGACTGGAAAGAACTCGGCGCGCCGCTGAACACGCCAGTCACCCGCGACGATATTTTCGTGCTGAAAAACGCCGAAAACGCGCAGAAGATTCCAGACTTCTTTGTGCCCAAGACCATGCACAACGAAGGCAACTACATTATCTCCCTCGGCAACCTGTGCCGCTGGCTCGCCCAGCAAGCCGAAAATCTCGGCGTAGAAATCTACCCGGGCTTCGCCGCTCAGGAAGCGCTGATCGACGAGCAAGGCGTGGTGCGCGGGATCATCACCGGTGATCTCGGCGTCGACCGCGAAGGCAACCCGAAAGAAGGCCTGTACACCCCGGGCATGGAACTGCGTGGCAAGTACACGCTGTTCGCCGAAGGCTGCCGTGGCCACATCGGCAAGCAACTGATCAAGCGCTACAACCTCGACAGCGATGCCGACGCTCAGCATTACGGTATCGGCCTGAAAGAAATCTGGGAAATCGACCCGGCCAAACACCAGCCAGGTCTGGTGGTACACACCGCCGGCTGGCCGCTGGACATCATGGGCACCGAGAACACCGGCGGCTCGTTCCTTTATCACCTGGAAAACAACCAGGTGGTGGTCGGTCTGATCGTTGACCTGTCCTACAGCAACACTTACCTGTCGCCGTTCGACGAGTTCCAGCGCCTCAAGCATCACCCGGTGCTGGCTCAGTACCTGGAAGGCGGCAAGCGCATCAGCTACGGCGCTCGCGCCATCTGCAAAGGTGGCCTGAACTCGCTGCCGAAAATGGTCTTCAAGGGCGGCGCGCTGATCGGTTGCGACCTCGGCACCCTGAACTTCGCCAAGATCAAAGGCAGCCACACCGCGATGAAGTCCGGCATGCTCGCCGCAGAATCCGTGGCTGACGCGCTGTTCGCGGAAAAGGACGGCACTGAAGAGCTGACCACTTACGTCGACGCGTTCAAGAAGAGCTGGCTTTACGACGAACTGTTCGCCAGCCGTAACTTCGGCCCGGCGATCCACAAGTTCGGCGCCATTGTCGGCGGCGGTTTCAACTGGCTGGATCAGAACATCTTCGGCGGCAAACTGCCGTTCACCCTGCACGACACCAAGCCGGACTACGCTTGCCTCAAGCTCGCGGCGGATTGCAAGAAGATCGACTATCCGAAGCCGGACGGCAAACTCAGCTTTGACAAGCTCAGCTCGGTGTTCATCTCCGGTACCAACCACGAAGAAGAACAGCCTTGCCACTTGAAGCTGACCGACCCGAGCATCCCGATCAGCAAGAACCTGCCGCTGTACGACGAACCGGCACAGCGCTACTGCCCGGCCGGCGTGTACGAAGTGATCACCAAGGAAGACGGCGAGAAGCGCTTCCAGATCAACGCCCAGAACTGCGTGCACTGCAAGACCTGTGACATCAAGGACCCTTCGCAGAACATCACCTGGGTCACGCCGGAAGGCGCTGGTGGCCCGACTTATCCAAACATGTAAGTCGAACCGCTGAACAACAAGGCTCCCGATTTGGGGGCCTTTTTGTTGCCCAAAATTCCTCTGACACCACAAAACAACTGTGGGAGCGAGCCTGCTCGCGAAAGCGGTGTGTCATATAAAGATGATGTCGATTGATGCACCGCATTCGCGAGCAGGCTCGCTCCCACAAGGGATCTGCGCAGGATCAGGCGGCGCGCTCGTCTCCAGGGCTACGCTCGAAGTAGCGCTTGTACTCGCGACTGAACTGCGACGTACTTTGATACCCCACCCGATGCGCGACCTGCGCCACACCCAGCCCTTCCGCCACCAGCAACGTCTGCGCCTTCAACAACCGCAAACGCTTCAGATACTGCACCGGCGACAACAGCGTGCTGCGTTTAAAGTGTTCATGAAAGGTCGACACGCTCATGTTCGCGCAACCGGCCAGCGTCTCGACATTCAACGGCTCGGTGTAATGCGCATGCAGATGACTGATCGACGCCGCCACCCGCGCGAATTGCCCCTGCTGCTCGACCAGCGCCCGCAACACATCGGCCTGCGGCCCGCGCAACGCCGTGAACAACAACTCCCGCACCCGCGCCGGCCCGAGAATCTGGCATTCCAGCGGATCGTGCAGGCAACTGAGCAAGCGCTCGACACAGCCACGCATGTCATCGTCGAGCACCACTGAGGTCATCGACTCCGGCGTCTGCGCCGGAATATGCCGGCCCGGCGCCAGCCCCATGGCCAGCACCAGTTCACCGAGCAACACCCGATCAATCGCCACCGACACGCCGAGCAACGGCGCATCCGGCAAGGCGAAGGTCTCACATTCGAACGGCACCGGCAGCGCCTGAATCAGATAATGCCCGGCGCCGTATTCCATAGTGCGTGGCCCGAGAAACGCCAGTTTGCTGCCCTGGGCGATGATCATCAGGCTCGGTTCATAAATGTGCGGGCCACGGGCGACGTCGCAACTGGCGCGCAATACTTGCACACCGGGCAATCCGGTCGGCGAATAACCATCGCGAAGCGCCAGCGGTTCGATCAGCGAAACCAGCCGCGCATTGGCATCAAGATGACGGGTCAATTGCATCGAATTGTTCTTCACGAAAAATCACGAAAATAGGGGATGAAAGCATCATCGCAGATCCTTTTGCCGATGCGACCGATCAAACCCGTATGCCGGAGGATTAGGCATGAGACCCGGAGGAATCGTCATGGCCGACCGGTCAGTCGACGCCCAGAATGCGCCGCCTCACTTGTTCCTGCTTTTGCGAGGTTTCACATGTACACCGCCATCGGTTATGCCGCCCAATCGGCCACCACCCCCCTCGCCCCGATGAAATTCGAACGGCGCAGCCCGCGCGCCGACGACGTTGCCATCGAGATTCTCTACTGCGGCGTCTGCCACTCCGATATCCACCAGGCGCGCAACGAATGGGGTATCGCCGTTTACCCGTTGATGCCGGGCCACGAGATCGTCGGAAAAGTCACCGCGATCGGTGCGAATGTCACCCAACATAAAGTAGGCGATCTGGTCGGCGTTGGCTGCATGGTCGACTCCTGCCGTACCTGCGAAGCGTGCCAGTCGAACCTTGAGCAATATTGCCTCGAAGGCCCGACCATGACCTACGCCACCCCGGATCGGGTCGATGGCAGCAACACCATGGGCGGTTATTCCGACAGCATCGTCGTCAGCGAACACTTCGTCGTGCGCATCCCGGAAAAACTCGCACTGGCCAGCGCCGCGCCGATTCTCTGTGCCGGCATCACTACCTACTCGCCGCTCAAGCACTACGGCGTCAAGGCTGGCGACAAGGTCGGGATTCTCGGCATGGGCGGTCTGGGCCACATGGGCATCAAGTTCGCCAAGGCCATGGGCGCCGAAGTCACGCTGTTCACCCGCTCGGCGAGCAAGGCTGAGGAAGGTCGTCGTCAGGGTGCCGATCATGTGATCGTCTCCACCGACGCCGAGCAGATGAAAGCGGCTGCCGGTTACTTCGACTTCCTGCTGGACACCATTCCGGTGCAGCACGATCTCAACCCGTACCTCGACACCCTGCGTTTCGACGGCGTACACATTCTGGTCGGTCTGATCGAGCCGATTGTTCCACCGGTCCACGCCGGCAAACTGGTGATGAGCCGCCGCGTATTGGCCGGCTCGTTGATCGGTGGCGTCGCCGAAACCCAGGAAGTGCTGGATTTCTGCGCCGAGCACAACATTACCTGCGACATCGAAATGCTCGACATCCGCCAGATCAACGAGGCTTACGCCCGGATGATCGCCGGTGACGTGAAGTACCGTTTCGTGATCGACATGGCGACGCTCAAGGTTTAAACCTTCAGGCCTAGCTCTGCCGAAAGCCGGGCTGTGACCCCTTTGATCAGGGGAATCAGCTCGGCCATTTTTTCCAGCGGCATGTATGGCACGGTGCTGGCGATACTGATCGCCGCCACAATGCCCTTGCTCGCATCGCGAATCGGCGCCGCCACACAGCGGATCGACGGTTCGTTGTCTTCCAGATCGAACGCGTAGCCACCGGCGACGTACTCGGTCATGCGTTGCTCAAGCTGTTCCCACGACTGCTGGGGATGCTGCGGCCAGAACTGACTTTTCCCACCTGCCGGCAGGCTGATGTCGTACAGACGCTGCCAATCTTTCGGCGAGTCATCGAGCATCAACGCCTTGCCAATCCCGGTGCGGGCCAGCGGCATGCGATGGCCGACCCGCGAGCGCATTTCCGGGCCATTGCGTCCCGGGTTCTTCAGCAGATACAACACTTCATCGCCTTCACGAATGCCCAAGTGCACCGTATCGCCGGTCAGCGCTGACAACTCGTCCAGATACGGCCCGGCCAGCGTCACCAGCGGCAACTCTTCGCGCGCCTGAAACCCTAGTTCGATCAGCTTCGGCCCGAGCAGATAACCGACTTGCGGCACCACGCGCAGGTAGCGCTCGTCGACCAGGCAACTGGCCAGACGATGGGTGGTGCTGCGTGTGGTGCCGATCAGCCGGGCAATCTCCTTGAGATCACGGGCGCCACTGGCCACCGCTTGCACCACACCGAGGCCGCGCAACAGCGTTTGCGTGCCGGTGGGCGCGGCGTCCTTGGTTTTTTCCGGGGCGTCTTCCTGCATATCCAGCCTTTTACCGTTGAGCGAGGGAACGGGCGGCATTATGGTCGCCCGACGCAGACCACTACAACTCGATACGCTCGACCTTGCCGACCAACAGCACGTAGGACAATGCACCGATCAATGCGAGCACCGCGATATAGGTGATCGCCGGCGCGAACGAATCGCCGCTGGCGAGGAAGCCGATGACGATCGGCGTGGCAATTGCCGACAGGTTGCCGATGAAGTTGAACACCCCGCCGGTCAGACCGAGTAGCCGCGCCGGCGCCAACGTTGACACCAACGACCAGGTGATCGAAGCCAGACCGTTGCCGAAAAACGCCAGCGCCAGAAAGGCAATCACCAGCGGCGTCGATTCAACAAAATTGGCGCCGATGATCGAGGTGGAAATCAGCAACCCGCCAATGATCGGCAACTTGCGCGCAAAGCCGACGGTGTAGCCGCGACGGATCAAGAAGTCGGAAAAGAACCCCGAGCACAAAACACCAATAAACGCGGCGAGAAACGGCAGCGACGCCAGCAGGCCGGACTTGATGAAATCCATGCCGCGATATTTCACCAGATAGGTGGGGAACCATGTCAGGAAAAACCACAGCGTCGAGTTCAGGCAGAACTGGCCGAGGTAGATGCCCCACAACTTGCGTTTGGTCAGCACGATGCCCAAGTCGGTCCAGCTGAATTTGGCTTTGACCTTGGCCGTCTCCTGCTGAATATCGACCAGACCACCGCCCTCGCGAATCAGGTCGATTTCCGCCTCGTTGGCACCTTTGAAATCCCGTGGCTCGCGATAGACCGCGTACCAGATCACAGCCCAAATGATGCCCACCGCGCCGGTCGCGACGAAGACCATGTGCCAGCCGAATTCGTGTTGCAGCCAGGCCAGCACCGGGGTCAGGAATGCCAGGCCGACGAACTGCCCGGAGGTGTAGAAACCGATGGCCGTGGCGCGTTCACGCTCGGGGAACCAGGTGGTGACTACGCGGCTATTGATTGGATACGCCGGCGCTTCCAGCGCACCGACCGCCATGCGCAACACAAACAACGCGATGAAACTGGCAGCGAAACCGAGCATCACCGTAGCCACAGACCACAGCAACAAAGCGACGCTGTAAAGAATGCGCGGCGGTACGCGATCGACCAGCCAGCCGCCGGGGATCTGCATGGCAGCGTAGGTCCAGCCGAACGCAGAGAAGATCAGGCCGACGTGAATCGGATCGATGCCCAGCTCACTAGTCAGCGCCGGCGCGGCAATCGACAGGTTGCTGCGGTCGAGGTAGTTGATGACCACGGTGATAAACAGCAACACCATGATGAAAAACCGCTTACGGCTGGGCGTGACTAAAGACGCCTGCCCGGTGAGGGTTTGCGGTTGCATGGGGAGAGCCTCTTTTTATGTTTATTGAGGTCGGCCTGAGGCCTGATCGTTCCCACGCTCTGCGTGGGAATGCAGCCCGGGACGCTCTGCGTCCCAAAAGCGGACGCAGAACGTCCATTGAGGCATTCCCACGCAGAGCGTGGGAACGATCTCATCGGGTGTGTCAGGCAGTGCTCACCACTCGGCAAAACTGCCATCGGCATGGCGCCAGATCGGGTTGCGCCAGCGGTGGCCGACCGCCGCACGCTCGATCACGTATTCCTCGTTGATCTCGATGCCCAACCCCGGGCCGTTCGGAATCTTCACGAAACCTTTGTCGTAATCGAACACCCGCGGATCCTTCACGTAGTCGAGCAAGTCGTTGCTCTCGTTGTAATGGATGCCCAGGCTCTGCTCCTGGATAAACGCGTTGTAACAAGCCGCGTCCAGTTGCAAACACGCTGCCAGCGCAATCGGCCCCAGCGGGCAATGCAGCGCCAGCGCAACGTCGTAGGCTTCGGCCATGTTGGCGATCTTGCGCGTTTCAGTGATGCCGCCGGCGTGGGAGGCATCCGGCTGGATGATGTCGACGTAACCTTCGCTCAACACGCGTTTAAAATCCCAGCGCGAGAACAGCCGCTCACCGAGGGCAATCGGCGTACTGGTCAGTGGTGCCAGTTCTTTCAGCGCTTCGTAGTTTTCACTGAGCACCGGCTCTTCGATGAACATCAGTTTGTACGGATCGAGTTCCTTCATCAGCACCTTGGCCATCGGCTTGTGCACGCGGCCATGGAAGTCGACACCGATGCCGACGTTCGGCCCGACCGCATCACGCACAGCGGCGACGTTGGCCAGCGCCAGATCGACTTTTTCGAAGGTATCGAGAAACTGCAACTCCTCGGTGCCGTTCATTTTCACCGCAGTAAAACCACGGCTCACCGCCTCTTTCGCCGCACGCGCGGTGTCGGCCGGGCGGTCGCCGCCGATCCACGAATACACACGAATCTTGTCACGCACCTGACCACCAAGCAGATCACTCACCGACACCCCGAGGGCCTTGCCCTTGATGTCCCACAACGCCTGATCGATACCGGCCAGTGCGCTCATGTGGATCGCGCCGCCACGGTAGAAACCGCCGCGATACAGGACGGTCCAGATGTCTTCGATATTGCGTGGGTCTTTGCCGATCAGGTAGTCGGACAATTCTTCGACGGCAGCGGCCACGGTGTGCGCGCGGCCTTCGACCACAGGCTCGCCCCAACCGGTGACGCCTTCGTCGGTTTCAACCTTGAGGAAACACCAGCGCGGCGGGACGATGAAGGTCGTGAGTTTGGTGATTTTCATCTCTGCTCTCTTTTGTAAATGCAGCTCTTATTAGATGCAGCGCACGCAGCGCCAGAAAGTCTTAGCGAAGGGCCTTCCACGCGGCCACGTAGGCCTTGGCGTTCACTGCCACCTGCTCCGCCGTCATGCCCGGTTTGAACAAGCCGGAACCGAGGCCGAAACCTTTCACGCCAGCGTCGATAAACGCCTGCATGTTGTCCGGGGTAATACCGCCGACCGGCGCCAGCACCGTCCCCGCCGGCAACACCGCAAGCCAGGCTTTGACGACCGCCGGGCCCATCTGCTCGGCCGGGAACAGCTTGAGAATGTCCGCGCCCTCCGCCAGCGCCGCGAACGCTTCGGTCGGTGTGGCAACGCCCGGCGACAGGAACAGCCCCGCCGCTTTCGCCGCGCGCAACACCTTGGCGTCGCTGTGCGGCATCACAATCACTTGGCCGCCAGCCTCCTTCACCAACTCGACCTGTTCCGGGGTCAACACCGTGCCGGCACCGATCAGGCAATCAGCGGGCAAGGTCTTGCGCAGGATGCGGATACTTTCGTACGGCGAAGGGGAATTGAGCGGTACTTCGATGACGCGAAATCCGGCTGCATACAGGACTTCTCCGACAGCGGCGGCTTCCTGCGGATGCAGGCCACGCAGGATCGCGATCAGACCGTTTTGCGCCAATGCTTGCTTGAGCATGTCAGGCCTCCAGTCAGGGTTAACGGGATGAGGAATCAATCAGTCCGGCGGCCAGCGCCAGTTGCCACAGACCACGCTCGGTGGCCTGCTCGGCCAGCGTCACGTTGGCGAAACCACAGGCGTCGAGGGCGCGGCTGTAGCGCACACAGAGTTGCGCATTGCCGATGAGGATGATCGAAGGAAGATTCGGATTGTTGCGACGACGTCGCTGAACCGTGGCGAGGGCCGCCAGTTCATGGCCGATCATCAGGCCGGACAGATAATCCGCCTGCGCGGTCGGGCTCAATTCACCGGTCAGCCCCAGCGTGCGAGCACTGAACAAGGTCGACAGCACGCCCAGCTCGCCATCCGCCGACTGCGCAATCTGCACACCGCGGTCAAACGCCAGAGCATCGAACGTCGCACCCTGCTTCAGGGTCCGGCCGAGAATGCTGTGTTCACTGAGTACGGCGAACACTTCGCCGGTCATGAAGGTATCGAAATGAGTGATGCAGCCATCGACCACGTCGACCCATTTCGAGTGACTGCCCGGCAGACCGATCAACAGATCGGCACCTGCGTCAATCGGCAGATTCTGCAGCACGCCAAGGACCTGGGTTTCTTCGCCGCGCATCACATTCGGCAGGCGCGAACGCTGAATCACACCCGGCACGATATGCACGACCGTGCCGCGCAGACTGACAACTGTTTGTAGGGATTTTCCGAGATTAGCGACGTTCGCCGGCGTCTCGCAGTAGGCCGCTTCACGCCAGCCCTGCGCACTGCCGACCATGCCGCAGGCGATCACCGGCAGATCCGGCTGCGCATCGAGCCAGTCGCCGCACGCCTCGTCAAACGCCAGTTCAAAACCATCGGCGCATTCGCGACCGTTGATGACTCGCGGAGTCTTCGGCAGTTGCATGATCCCGGACGACAGCGCGCGCTGCTCCAGCACCACACCGCCCGCCGCGAGTTTGTAAGCACGTAATGAGGTCGTCCCCCAATCGAGCGCGATCAATTGCGCCAGCATCGCTTCACCTGTTTTGTTTTTGGCAGTGAGTGCGATGGACTATAGACCTCTCAGGCGCTAAATCTCAATATGTAATTTTACATCCCATATTCCGGGACAGAATCAGTCCATTTTGTCCAACGCTGAACGACATCCAGATTATTGTTGATCAGGATCCTCACTGTTTCGTACTCGCTGGATCCCACCTCATGTGTGCGGCCCTTGTCGTCAGTTATTCCAGGCTCCCGGCGTCCGTCAGCGCGAATAATGGTGTACGCCGCGAAGGGCGCCGGGTTTTCCTCTGAACCTGAAACAACCTTCAGCTTCGTGTTGTTCGGTGCAAACGAAGCCAACATGCCGGCATAGGGCACGTCGCTACAGAGTCCGAGGCTGTCAATCTGGTCATATCCCAGCGCCAGGTCATAGCGCCAGCGCACGATGCACACTGAGGCAAAAGGCAGCAACGACCTCGGTCGGTCGGACTGTTCAAGCGAAATACGCGCGGGCGCCACGCGGGGATTTTCTATTGCAGCAATGAACCGCGACGTGGGCATGTACATGACTTTCGAGTAATACGCCACGAACGGGAACGCGGTGATCACCACCTTGCACGGAATGTATTCCTGCGGCTTGAGGATCTGCACCAACTCAACCGGTCTAATGTGGTTACGGCCGTCATTGACGGCGTGATTCTCGACACTGATATTCGCGAACATCTCATAGCGACGATCGCCTTCGATCAAGCGCATGCCGCTGACGATTCCCGAGGCCTCCAGGACGATTTTATGTTCGATGGAAAAATCCGCATCGCCATTCAACGAGCAATGGATCCAGGTACCAATCTGCCCTCGTCGCCCATGATCCTCATACAGGTCAATGAGGTTTCGGTCGGAGGTGAAACGCAGGTCGTAAGAGGAAGACATCTCGTGATTGATCGAGACAAATTCAAGCCTTGCGGGGGGAACATCCAAGTGCATGCAAGAGGAACACAACGCAAACAAAAAAACCAAAAGCAACCTTGCCATTACCACTCCAAAAATCAACTGCTGGGCACGTCATCGAAAACTGTCGTAGTCCGACAGGGCAGAAAAGACATCTGCAACGGGGATGAACAGTGATTTGGTGTAATACGCCTTATAACCCGTTGCCGTAACCACCACTTTGCACGGAATCATCTGCTTGTCTTTCAACAAGCCTTTTATGGCGTCACGACTCAAGTACTTCGAGGTCCTTTTCTTTTCACCAACGTCCTTGAAAGCAATGCTCGCGGTATATCCGAATCCGGCCTTGTTCAAATGCTCCTTGTTTTCTCTGACCAAACCCATTGCTGCTTTCGATATCGTATGTTCAATGGAAAAGTCCGTGTCATCACCCAAGGCACAAACAAACACCTGATCAAAGCTGTTCGCTTTCTTTTCCCGCCAGAAAATCTCCAGCAGTTCCACATCCGAATTGAAATTGACCTCAAAAAAAACGCTATTCGAGCGCGGCGTAATCGATTCATAGCCCAATGACGCGGGGGTGATGTCATGAGACTTTGCGCAGGCAACGCACAATAACGACACAGCGATCAGCAATACCCATCTCATGCACCTTCCCTCAAGTAACCAGCAATTGAACTCGCCGACAAATCCAATGCCGACTGCCCGCACTCCAGGCGGGACTCATACAATCTCAAGGCCGAGTAATGGTTGAATTTGACGATCCCCATAACATCG
The DNA here is from genome assembly GCF_032613195.1 of Pseudomonas sp. P108. NCBI lineage: Bacteria > Pseudomonadati > Pseudomonadota > Gammaproteobacteria > Pseudomonadales > Pseudomonadaceae > Pseudomonas > Pseudomonas sp. P108. The sequence continues at coordinate 4,870,690 of NZ_CP126691.1, forward strand.
GGACCGGATTCGATATCCCACTTGCCCCCCACCCAAGCGACTACGTCGGTTCGATCCATCTCGTCAGGCTCTGCCCGAACGTTGATCCAGGTTTCAGCCTTGGGCGTTGGCTCCGACCAGTAAATATCCGAAATCAACGCCACCATCACACCTTCCCCCACAGGATCCAGAGTAACGAGCATTTTCACGATATAACCTTTATCGGTGAGAATCTGCGACAAATGCGCGCCGTTCCACCCGCCCAGACTATGACCCACAATGTAGACATGTGCGGACTTGTGAGGCAGCTTGGAGAATACAAACTCTTCGAGGTCGGCCTCCCCTTTTACATCGTTGTATCCCATGTAATAGGGTTGGAATTTGCCGCCATAGCTCGAGCCCAAACGGACCTGCAAAGCTTCCATGGCCCGCAAGGTGTAGTTGCTAGGCCCGTCTCCGTAGTAACTTTCCGAATCGCCAGCACCGCCAATGAAAAAAGCCACAACCTCTCTGGCAAGCGTCACCGGTTTGACCGTCTGATCCTCTTTTGTCGTCAACTCATGACTGGCGACCAGTCTCCCGATGCATCCTTGAACGGCTCCGGATTGAGCTCCCATCGGTATTACTCCACGTACAGTTTGATGGTTTCTTTGAGGTGCGAACTGACCGTGTGGGTATGACCCTTGGCATCAGTGACGCCTCGTTCCAGCGTTCCATCTGCCCGTTCGATGACGTAGGCAATATAGGAAAGCGGTTCACCGCTGTTTTCATCAACAATCTGCATCCGATCATTGAAATGCACCGGCATCGGCAGCAATCCGCTAAACGCCGCCCCGCCGCCACTTTGGCCGATAATCACCGTCCCTGAACCACCGACCACGACATTGCCGTGCCCGCCAGTGCTGTCGAGCGTTGCGGCATTCAGGCCATTGATGAATACCGTGCCGGAAACGGCTCCGGTAATCGGACTGCCGCACGCCGATTTATCGGTCATGCGCGCGGCGGCGAGGCCGTCGAAGAAGACGTCGGGCGAGCCGGAGGCAATCGGGTTGGTGCCATGGCCTGGCAATGGGCAGGCGGTCGGGTCGGTGACGCGTGCAGCGGGTTTACCACTCAATTCAAAGCTCCTTGCTTCAGGGGTTCCGGGTGCGGCTGATGAATATCGATGTCGGTCGCGGCGAAGCGCCAGCGGTTGTCGACGGGGTCGAACAGGGCGTGGCAATGCTCACGGCTGTCGGGTGATGCGGCGGTTTGCAGGTGTCGCCAGGCTTCGTCGGTTTGCCAGGCCAGTTCGGCCGGCGAGGCGTCGTCGAGTTCGTTGAGCCAGGCGTTGTAGTGGCGCAGTTGATTGCGCTCGTAAGTCGATTGCAGCAGTTCGGCCATTTGTGCGCCGAGGTCGAGATGATGCTGGGCCGTCCACTGGCCGATCTCGGAATAGACGTACCAGCCCATCGGCATCAACCCGCCGTCCTTGAGCAGCGAATGCCCGGCAGGGGCGACGAAACCACAACAGATGTGCAGCGTCAGCCAGCCTTGATGGGCGTCGATAAACGCCGTCGGATCGAAGGTGCGCAGCGGTATCACGCGGTAATCGGCGAGTCCGGCACTGCGCGTCATCAACTCGGCATCGAGGCGCGACACGAACGCACGAATGGCAGTGCCGCCCGTGCTGTTCGTCGTACAGAGAATATCGACCGGTTGACGTTGGGGGTTGTCGCTCGAGCCTGAGTTTTTCACCAGGCCGTACAGACGCATTGTCGCCCGTAGTCCGCTCATCGCCGGTCACTCGTTGACGCGGCGAAGGCTCCACGGGCGTGGAGAAGTTGTGCCAGAGGCATTGCAGGTGTCGTCCGTGAGCGCGCAAAAATGGCGCGTAGGATGCCGGACTAGAGCGCTGGCGACAATCGAATTACTGCCGGATCGCCATCATTGTGATCAGCCCTCGGCAAACTCACGCAGGACCTGGCCATCCATGCGGTAGCGCACCCACTCTTCCTGCGGTTGCGCGCCGAGGGATTTGTAGAATTCGATCGCCGGGGTGTTCCAGTCCAGCACGCTCCATTCGAAGCGGCCGCAGTCGTTGTCGCAGGCGATTTTTGCCAGGTGACGCAGCAGGGTTTTGCCGGCACCGCCGCCGCGTTGCTCCGGGGTGATGTAGAGGTCCTCGAGGTACAGGCAGTTGCTGCCCAGCCAGGTCGAGTAGCTGAAGAAGAACACGGCGAAACCGATCGGCAGACCATCGCGCAGGCAGATCAAACCGTGTGCGGTGGCGCCTTCGCCGAACAGGCTGCGTTCGATGTCGGCAACGCTGGCGATGACTTCGTGGCGGGCCTTTTCGAAATCGGCAAGTTCAGTGATGAAGGCGAGGATTTGCGGGGCATCGCTGGGGGTCGCCGGGCGGATTTCGATCGTCATGGACGGGCCTTGTCGGAAAAGGAAAACGCCATACTAAGGCCGTGCGCGGCGCTCGTCACATGGCAAAACACACACTACCCTGCGCACTGTTGCAAACATTGCAGTTCCCTGTGGGGGCTTGCTCGCGAAAGCATCCTTTCAGTCACCTGCATTGTTGATTGACAGACAGCATTCGCGAGCAGGCTCGCTCCCACACAGGGGACTTCGACAATCTGAAAGGATGCTTATGAACCGTGAGTTTTTTACACCCGTGGAGGCACTGGCAGCAGAGTTGCTGCCGCATGCATTGGAGCCGTCCGACGACGGCGCCCACGACCTCGCCCACTTGCAGCGCGTCTGGCACAACGTGCGTACGTTGCATGAAGAAGAAAGTGGAGATCTTGAGGTGCTGTTGGCCGCCGTGCTCTTGCACGATTGCGTGTCCGTCGAGAAGAATTCACCGCTGCGTTCGCAGGCTTCGCGGCTGGCGGCAGATAAAGCTTCGTCAGTGCTGGCCGATCTGAACTGGCCCGAAGAAAAAATCACGGCCGTCGCCCACGCCATCGAAGCCCACAGCTTCTCCGCCAACATCACTCCGCGCACCCTCGAAGCGAAAATCGTCCAGGACGCCGACCGCCTCGACTCGCTGGGCATGCTCGGCGTCGCCCGTACGTTCTACATCGCCGGGCGCATGGGCTCGGCGCTGTACGACCCGCAGGATCCCGAAGCGAAACAGCGCGACTACGACGACAAGCGGTTTTGCCTCGATCATTTTCAGACCAAACTGCTGCACCTCGCCGACGGTTTCCAGACTGCCGCCGGCCAGCGTCTGGCGCAGGTCCGTCATCATCGTCTGAAGGGTTTCATGGAGCAATTCAAGGAGGAGATCGGCATCGCTTGAGCATTACTCCGGCGTGCAGTGATCCTGACTTCGCCAAGCTCAGACCTAAGCCGCCGGCCCGACATGTTAAACAGACGACGCTGATTTTTCCGGTCAAGGAACCGCGTCATGTCCCAAGCCCCAACCCCCGTGTCAGGCAAGCTGTTCGGCCTGTTCTGTCTCGCCAGTTATCTGCTTTCGCTGTCCTATGGTTCGACGTTTTTGCTGTCGTTGTTGATCGGCTCTCGCGGCGGCAATGAGCACGATGCCGGCAGTGTGATTTCGGCGGCGATGCTCAGTACGTTTGTTGCGGTGCTGATGTCCGGGCATCTGTCGGACTGGCTCGGCGCGGCGCGCTCGATTGCACTGTTCGGGCTGTTGCTGGTCGCGGCGAGTCTGGGCTTTGCGCTGACGCCGGGGTTTGGTCATCTGTTGTTGTTTTACGGTTTGTTACTGGGATTGGGCTGGGGTGTTTTCTACACCCTGGGGCCGATCATCGTCGCCAGTCTGGTGACGCCGGCGCAGCGGGCCAAGTACTTCGCGCTGCTCTCGGGCAGCATGATGACCGGCATTGGCAGCGGCCCATTACTCGGGCGTGCAGCCAGTGCCTTGGGGTTGCCAGTGACCTCGGCGTTTTATCTGGCGGCGCTGGCAAGCCTGATCGGTGTGCTGCTGTTCTGGCATCTCGGTGCTCGATTGAAAAGCACACAAGCCACGTCTGCCGCGAGAATCACCTGGCAAGCGACCACTCAAGTGCTCGGTTCGCGAGCGCTGTTTGCGATCATCATGGTCGGCCTCGGCGGCTGCGTATTCGGCGGTCTGTCGAGTTTTCAGACCAGTTACGCGGCGGCGCGCTCGCTGGATTATTCGTTGTTCTTTCTCGGTTTCATGAGTGCGGCAATCAGCAGTCGGATGCTGATCGCCGGCTATGTCGTCAAGCGTGATCCATTGCGCGCATCGTGCCTGCTATCGGGACTGATGCTGGCTTCGATTGTGCTGTTCGCGTTCGGCGTGCACAGCGGCTTCAGTTATCTGCTGGCAGCGGTGATGCTCGGCGTCGGTTATGGCCTGACCTATTCGGTGATCAACGGACTGGCGGCCAACGAAGCACCGGCCGGCACCACGTCGCAGGCCTTGTTGCTGTTCAGTCTTGCCTACTTCATCGGCGTGTTCGGCTTCCCGTTTCTGGCCGGGAAGATCATCGTAGAGCACGGCATGAGCACGCTGCTTTTGACCGTATTGATCGTCGCGTTGGCCAACTGGCTGATTACCGTTGGCCGCTTGCTCTGGCGCCGGATCAGTCTGAAAGCGGCGCAGGCAATCTAGACCGTTCGTCGCTGATCAGGCACCAATCCGCTCACCGGGCAGACCAACGACAGGTAAGGATTCCAATCACTGGAGACGCCCTATGATCCCGTCAAGGTTGACCGCTTTCGTATTCAGCGCCCTGCTCTGCCCTGCGGTTTTCGCCGCATCCGCCACCGCTGCGGGCACCGGCCCTACCGATCCGACCCCACCACGCGCGCCCGCCATCAACAGTGCCCCCGGAATGAACACCGATGGCTCTGGCGTGCCCCTGATCAATCAGCCTCCCGCCACCGGGACCGACCCGCGCACGCAGGGCAGTGACCCGGGTCGTCAGGGCGGCATGAACACTCCCGACGCCCCCGCCACGCCAGACAACGCGGGCCCCGGCGTCGGCTCCAAAACCACCACTGGTGGCTCCGGTTCCGAAGGATCCGGTCAGTAGTTCGCCGACGCGAGGGTCCTGTTCAACCCAATGAAGAGGTAACCATGAACGTCGATAAAAACCTGGAAAAAGAAGTCCTCACACGCCTGCTGCACGCCCACCCAAGTGGACTGGGCAAGGAGGTGCTGGACAATTACCGGGGCGAGAAAGTCGTGGCCAGCGCCCTCGCCGCTTTGCAGGATCGTGGACTGATTCACCACGGGCATGTGACCTGCAACGAGGCTGGCGAACATTCGTTGAACCTGCCGATCAAGCTCAGTGCCGCTGGCGTTGAGGCGGCGCGCAAGCTGGATCTGCAGTAGTCCTGAGGCCGCTCGCTGCCGATGCGGCGAGCGGTATCCAGCATTGAATTTTGTGTTGAAACTAATGGTCCTTTCGCGAGCAGGTCGAATCGTCGCACCGTCGCTCCCACATTGGAATGCATTTCAATGTGGGAGCGAGCCTGCTCGCGAAAGCGGTAGATCATTCGCCGCTAGATTCGCGGATAAACACTTCCACTTCAGCCGCTCCCGGCGATGTCGCCGGCCCCCAGCATGTCACCGCCAACGCCGCTGCCGCATTCGCCCGCCGCGCTGCTTCATGCGCTGACAAACCCTGCGCCAACCCGGCAACAAACACCCCGGCATGGGCATCACCCGCGCCATTGCTGTCCACGGCTTTCACGGCAAACCCCGGCACATGCCGACGCTCGCCGACCTGATGAATCCAACACCCTTGCGGGCCGTCACGCACCACCATCAGTACATCGCCGGGCAGATGTTCAGCGAGACGATCCAGCGCCGCGCCAATGTCTTCAGCACCGGTAAAGCGCAGCGCTTCAACACTGTTGCTGGTCCAGACATCAATGCGCGGCAGCAACGCTTTCATCAGCGGCGAGTCCGGCGACTCCACCAACGGGCCCGGATCGAACACAACATTGATCGAGTCCGGTAGCGCCAACGTCCAGTCGAGCAACGCTTGGGCCTTGCCTTCGTGGAGCAGGCTGTAGCCGCTGAGATAAACGTAATCGCCCGCCTCGGCCGGCACGCTGTTCAGATCCGCCTCAGTCACTTCACCTTCAGCGCCGATGTAGGAAATGAAACTGCGCTCGGCGGACGCATCGGTCAGTGCGACACACAAACCGGTGTCTTTCGGTGCGGGTTCGGTGATGCCGATGTGAATTCCCTCGGCATTCATCGCCTGACGCGCGAGATCGCCGAAACGCCCACTGCCATGGCGACCGAGATACACCACCGGCAGGCCGTTACGCACCGCCGCCGCCATCACGTTGAAACCGCCGCCCGCTTCGAAACCGGCCGACTGCGCCAGCACGTCACCGCCAATCTGCGGCAGTTTATCCACGGCCATGACCAGGTCGATGATGACCTGGCCGGTGTGCAACATCTTAGGCATGAGCATTCTCGGTTTGCGCGGCGCGGCGATCTTTCGCCCCGCCCAGTACAAAGTAAATCCCACCAGCGACGACGAAGGTCACGATCCAGCCGAGGCCGTTGTGGCCCAGCCACGAGTCGGACAGGAAGCCCTTGAACCAGACGTTCTCGGCAGTGGTGCCGATGGTGGTGAAACTGAAGCCGAGGACAATGGCAATCGCCCATGCACCAAACGCACGCCACTCGATACCGCCGCGATACCAGTAAGCACTGCTCGGGCTGACGTCGAGCAGGTCCTTCGGGCTGTAGTAGTGACGATGAATCAGGTCGACGACAAAGATCCCGACCCATGCGGTGATCGGCACGGCAAGCAGGGAAATGAAGGTAATGAACGGACCGTAGAAGCTGTCGGCGATCAGCATGAAGTAGATCGAGCCGGCGAAGATAGCGACGATATCGACCACCACCGCGTAGACGCGCTTGACCTTGAGGCCGAGGGTCAGCGTGGTCAAACCAGCGGAATACACCGACAGGTTGTTCGACAGCAGCAAGCCACCGAATGCGGTGATCAGGTACGGCACCGCCATCCAGGTTGGCAGCATGTCGCGAATTGCCACGATCGGGTCAGTCGCCGAGGCCAGGTCGTTGTTGCCCACCGACAGCAGACCGCCAAGAGTGATCAGCAGCACCAGCGGAATGCCCGCACCAAACGCAGCAGACGCGACCAGACGCACAGCCTTGACGCTGCGATGCTGATAGCGCGACATGTCGGCGCCAGCGTTGGCCCAGCCGATGCCGGTGCCGGCGGCCATGGTGCCGATACCGATGATCATTGCGCTCATCGGCGCCGGTGTCGCGTTGAACACTGCGCTCCAGTCGATGGTCGCGCAGAGGAAGCCGCCAACGAGAATGTTCAGCGCGCCGAACACGTAGGTCGCCCACTTCTGGATGACCAACAACGTCGCGTGACCGAGGCCGGATACTGACAAGGTCAGCAGAACGAAAATCGCGATGAAGATCAGCGTCAATACCGGTGCGCTTTTCGCTTCGACCGGGGAGCCGAACAGGATCGAGCACAGCGACAGCAGCACGAATGCAGCGGTGGTGGTGTTGACCGTTTCCCAACCGAGACGCGACATCAGCGAGACCAGCGTCGGGCCGATATTGCCGCGCACGCCGAAGATCGCTCGTGACAAGGTCAGGCTCGGCGCGCGGCCACGGCGACCGGCAATCGAGATGATCCCGACCACCGCGAACGAGCCGGCAGCGCCGATGATCGCGACGATGATCGCCTGCCAGATCGCCAGCCCGCGAAATGCGACCAGCGTGGCACCTAATGGCAGACCGAGTATGGAAATGTTGGCGGCGAACCAGACCCAGAACAGTTGCAGCGGATGACCGTTGCACTCGGCCTCCGGCACCGGTTCGATGCCGCGGGTTTCCAGTTGCCCGGCGCTTTGCCCGGCGTTTGATGAACTCATGAAGGTGCTCCTGTTTGCCTTTTTTGTGGTTGTGGCAATGATGCAAAACGACAAGACATCGCGGCCATCCTCGGCCTGTCTGCGCGATCCATTGCGGGTTAAATATTCGAATATGCGGTGCGGCCATCGCGAGCAGGCTCGCTCCCACAGGTACCGTGTAATCCATGTGGGAGCGAGCCTGCTCGCGAAGACGTCAGCCCAATCAGCGCAAAGCCAACAGCCCCTGCACCAACGGCTCAAGCTCCAGATGATTAACGGCCTTAACCGTCTCGATCATCTCGGCAGGCCAACTCTCAAGACCCAGGCAGGCCCCCAACATCGCGCCGAGAATCGCCGCAATGGTGTCCGTGTCACCACCAAGGCTGGCGGCCATGCACAGCGCATCAAACGCGCTCATCTCACCGACCGCCACTTGCTGTGCCAGTGCAAACGAAACCACCACCGATTCCTGTGAGGCCACCGAAGTGCCGATCACGTCGTAGAGCAGATCCGCCAGTAAAGCCTTGTCGCTATCGACACTGATGGTGCGCGCCCAACTGATGCGCGAGGCAATACGCCCACCGGCGACCCAGTGCCCGTGCGCCTCGGCTTGCTGAGCGATTTGCTGACCGAGGTTCAACGCCTCGCCCAGGTCCATGCCATTGATGCCAGCAGACACCACCGCCGCCACTGCTGCCGCACTGGAAATCCCCAGCGTGGTGTTGTGGGTGACCTGGCAAGCCTGCACCACCGCCGCAATAAAGCGTTGAGGGTCGACAACATCCGCCGCAATCCCCACCGGCGTAATGCGCATCGCCGCGCCGTTGGTGGTGCCGTAGCGCCCGGCTTCTTCCGGCGAATGGCCGGCAAGGATCATTTCGATCGCGCGTTTGGTCGACGGCCCGAGCAAGTCCTGCGAGCCTTTGGCCTGCATTTCGGCTTCCCATTCGATCAAACGTTGCGCGAGGATCGCCGGCTCAATGCGGCCCTTGCCTTCGACCAGCAACTCGCCGACCAGAATCGCCTGTTCGGTGTCGTCGGTGATCGAGCCTTTGGGCATGTTCGCGGCGATCGGCTGCAAGGGGCCGGCGTCCTGCAGATCAGTGATCTGGCCGAAGCGGGTCTTGATCGTTTCGCGGTTCAGCGATTGCGTCGGCATGCCCAGCGCATCACCGAGGGCCAGGCCATAGAAAGCGCCGAGGGCACGGTTGAGCGCGGTCATTTCGATTCTCCAAATTGCAGGTGCAGACGGAAATGCACCGGGTCGAGCAGGCTTTCAACCAGCTCCATGAAACGGTTCTGGCGGTCGTAAGTGGTGCGCAGGGCTTTGAGGAACACCGTGCCCTCAGGGCGGCCAAGCAGTGCGGCGTCTTCGGCATTCAACGGTTCGGCGCCGATCCATTGATCGCCGCGTTCGCCGATGTAACCGTAGGCGGCCAACGTAATGGTCAGGGAATTGTCGATCAGACCAACGCGCGGCAGGCTTTCCAGGCCGCCGGTGGCTGGCATCAACGAGCGTTCGAGGGAGACCAGCGTGCCTTCGTTGGAACGGCGACGACGGTCGAGAGTGATGAATTGGTCAGTGCCGAATCGCGACAGCAGGTCTGGCCGGGTCACGGCTTCCAGACGCAACACTTCGGTATTGATCATCGCCCCGCTGTCGGCCAAGGCCTGCGCCCAGCCGCTGCGCTGGTCGAGGGCGACACCGTCGAAAGTGACGATGGAACCGACACCGCTTTGCGTGGCGATGTAGTTACGCCGTTTCAGTTCGGCCAGCGCTTCGCGCAGCGTGCCTCGGCTGACTTTGAATTCTTCAGCCAACTGATGCTCGCCAGGCAACAGAAAGCCGTCCTCCATGAGGCCGCTTTCGATGCGCCGGACGAGTTCGTCGACCACCCGTTGTTTCTTGTCAAATCGTACCTGTCTAATCATGTACAAATTGATACCCGAAACAAGCTTGGGCGGGCAAGGGATATTTAGGGAGAGTGACGAAAGGCGGGAGAATCAAAAGCCCCTCACCCTAGCCCGCTCCCGGAGGGAGAGGGGACTGAATGGGGGATGCTCAGGAGGTTCGTCGACCTGAAAGTGCCTTGCTGAATCCATAATCGACACAATCTTTCAGGTCGATGTATCACGCCAGACACCTCGGTCGGCCCCCTCTCCCTCCGGGAGAGGGCTGGGGTGAGGGGCTCTTGATCTTAGCGCTGCTTCAGACGGTCAATCACGACGGCCAACAGCAGGATCGAACCACGGATAACGTATTGGTAGAAGGTATCAATATTCTTCAGGTTCATCGCATTCTCAATGATCGCCAAAATCAACACCCCGGCAATCACATGCCGGATCATGCCGATCCCGCCACTCAACGACACCCCACCCAGCACGCAAGCCGAGATCACCGTCAGCTCGAAACCCTGGCCAATCATCGGCTGCCCCGACGTCATCCTCGACGCCAGAATCACCCCCGCCAGCGCACCAATCACCCCATGCACGGCAAAGATAATGATCTTGGTCCGATCAACGTTCACACCCGCCAGCAACGCCGCTTCCTGGTTACCACCAATGGCCATGGTGTTGCGCCCGTAGGTGGTGTAATTCAGCAGCCAGCCAAAAAACAGAAAGCAAACGATGGTGATCAGAATCGGCACCGGCACACCAAACAATTGGCCGTTACCAAACACGAAGAACGATTCCTGCGACACGCCCACCGCCTTGCCGTTGGCAAAGATGTAAGCCAGACCGCGAACAATCTGCATGGTCGCCAACGTGGTGATCAACGCATTGACCCGCAACTTGGCAATCACAATCCCGTTGATCAACCCGACAATCAGGCCCATGACCAACGCCGCACTGACACCGAGAAATACGCTGTTGGTGTCACGCATCACCACCGCCGCGACCACGCCAGCGCAGGCAATCACCGAGCCCACCGACAAGTCGAAATGCCCCGACGCCAGGCAGTACAACATCGTGCACGCGGCAATCCCGGTGGTAGAAATCGCCAGGCCCAGACCGCGCATGTTCAGCGGCGAAAGGAAGTTGTCGATCAGCAAGGTGCAGGCGACAAAAATGCCCACGGCCGCCAGCAGCATGACCCAGTCGTCGAGGAAGCGGCGCATGTCCAGCGGTTTGCGCTCTTTGGGCAGGGTTTCGTTTTGGGTTGTCATCATAGTCACCTCTCAGTTCGCCACGCCGTCAGCGCGGTGGCGCGGCAAAGCCAGTTGCAGCAGGTTGGATTCATTGGCCTGGTCGCGGCTGATTTCGCCGCGCAGGGCGCCTTCGCAGAGCACCAGAATGCGGTCGGAAATACCCATCACTTCCATCAGGTCGCTGGACACCACGATCACCGAAATGCCGTCGGCGGCGAGGTTATGGATGATCTGGTAGATCTCCGCTTTCGCACCGATGTCGATGCCGCGTGTCGGCTCATCGAGCAGCAAAACTTTCATCGGCATCGACAACCAACGACCGAGAATGGCCTTCTGCTGATTACCGCCGGAAAGGAATTTGATCTGCTGGCCGGCGTGCGGGGTTTTCACTTTCAGGGCTTTGATCTGTTTGTCGGCGTTACCCTTTTCCCACAAACCGCGAATCAGGCAGCCGAGCCCTGAATGGGCACCGCGTGCACTGATGTTGATGTTCTCGGCGACGCTGGCCAGCGGGATGATGCCTTCCTTCTTGCGATCTTCCGGACACAGCAGAATCCCCGCCGCAATCGCGTCGCGCGGTGAGCGCAGTTTCAATTCATGACCGCGCAATTCGAGACGCCCGGCCGTGTGACGTTCGAGCCCGCTGAGTAAACGAAACAGCTCGGTGCGCCCTGCCCCGACCAGTCCGAACAGGCCAAGAATTTCACCTTTGTGCGCCTCGAAACTGATCGGCTCGCGCAGACCCGGGCCGAGCAGGCCGGCGACCTTCAGCGCGACGGCGCCGCGTGGACGATGGCGATAATCGTAGATGTCCTGAATGTCGCGCCCGACCATGCAGGTCACCAGTTGATCGTGGCTCAACTGGCTCATGTCCTCGAACGTGCGCACGTAACGACCGTCCTTGAACACTGTGACCGCGTCGCAGATGCGGAACACTTCTTCCATGCGATGGGAGACGTAGAGCACGACTTTGCCCTCGTCGCGCAGGCGGCCAATGATCGCCATCAAGCGGTCGATCTCACGGGCCGAAAGACTGCTGGTCGGTTCGTCGAAGGCGATCACATGCGCGCCGCGCGACAGGGCTTTGGCGATTTCCACCAGTTGTCGCTGGCCGAGCGACAAGCGCCCGACCTTGGTCTGCGGATCGATTTCGTCGGCCAGGCCTTTCAGGCAATTCAACGCTTGCTGGCGTAACGCACCGCGATTGATCAAACCGAAACTGGCCGGTAAATGGCCGAGGAACAGGTTTTCGGCGACGGTCATTTCCGGCACCAGATGCAGCTCCTGGTGAATCACCGCGACGCCGCTGCCGATGCTGTCAGCCGTCGACTTGAACGCCATGGTCTGCTCGCCGATCTGCAACTCGCCGCTGCTCGGGATGTAAGCGCCGCCGAGGATTTTCAGCAGAGTCGATTTGCCGGCGCCGTTCTCGCCCATCAAGGCATGAACCTGCCCCGGATGCGCGACGAAGCTGATAGCGTCCAGCGCCTTCACCCCGGGAAAGGTTTTGCCGATCCCGTTGAAGCGCAGGCTGCCGCTGGCGCTGTGTTGTTGTGTTTGTACTTGCGCGTGCATAAAGCCACCTCTTCACACCGAAAAACGGCCCGGCTGCCCGGGCCGTCGCGGCATCAGTTCCACAGGCCGATTTTTTCCAGCTCTTGTTTGAAGTTCTCGCGGGTGATCAGGGTGACGTCGTCCATCGCGGTGTACTTCGGCGGCTCTTTGCCGGTGGTCACCCACTCGTACATCATCTCGGCGGTCTTGTAGCCTTCGATGTGCGGGCTTGGCAGCATCGAACCGAAGAAACCGCTGTTGGGCTTTTTCAATTCGCCGATGGCGTCGGTGCCGTTGATGCCGATACCGATCACGTTGGCCGCGGCAAAACCGGCAGCTTCGGTGGCGCGCACGCCGCCAAGCACGGTGTTGTCGTTCATGCCGCCGATGATCAGGTTTTTCGCCGCGCTTGGCAGCTTCACCAACGCCGAGTTGGTGGCGTCCATGCTGCCCGGTACGTCGAGGGTTTTCAGCGCGGCGAAGAGGATGTGGTCTTTCGGCATGCCGGCGTCTTCGAGGGATTTCACCGAGCCGTCGGTGCGTTTCTTGCCGGTGTCGAGTTCGTTGTAGGTGTTGACCACCGCGTAGGTGTCTTTCCAGTCCCAGTTGCGTTTTTTCGCCTCGGCGACCATGGCGTTACCCTGCTTCTGGCCGACTTCGAACGCGGCCATGCCGAGGTACGGCACGTCTTCCATGAATTTGCCGTTGGCGTCGACGAAGCGGTCGTCGACGGCAATCACCTTAAGGTCGTTGAGTTTGGCTTTGGCCATGATCGCCGGGCCGAGCGAGACATCCGGCGGGCAGATTACAAAGCCCTTGGCGCCATTGGCGGCGAGGCTGTCGATGGCCGAGAGGGTTTTCTCGCCGTCCGGCACGGCGATCTTGATCAGTTCGAAGCCCTTGTCCTTGGCGGCTTTCTCGGCGAAAGCCCACTCGGTCTGGAACCACGGCTCTTCCGCCTGCTTGACCAGGAAACCGATTTTCACGGTGTCGGCAGCGAGCAGCGCACTGCTCAGGCTGAACGCGGTGACCGCCAGGGCGGTACTGCACAGGGTACGAATCCCGAAACGACGTTTCATAAGCTGACTCCTTGTTATTTTTTTTGAGCAATGTTTGAAAAGCGTTAAAGCGTGTTCCTGCAAAATCTTCTGACAATAGTCATATCGTATGATGATTGGATTGCAAACGGATTTATCCGCGTGAAAGCCACTGCGCTCAGTCGTGGTACATCACCGAGCGCCCACCATCGATGGTGATGCATGAAGCATTGATGAATGGCGCTTCATCACTGGCCAGAAAAACCGCAGTCATCGCCACTTCGAGTGGCTGACCGATGCGTTTCGGCGGGTGCAGATCGAAGGCGCGTTGACGTTCGGCGTGCGGGTCGGCGAAACCGTTCCAGTAATCGACGTTCAGTTGCGTTTCGATATAGCCCGGCGCGATGGCGTTGACGCGAATGCCTTTCGCCGCGTATTCGATGCCGAGTGCGCGAGTCAGACCGAGCAAACCGTGTTTGGCCACCGGGTATGGGAAGCAGCCGGGAATGATGTGGCTGGAATGGGTCGAGGCGATGTTGATGATGCTGCCGACGCCCTGCTCGATCATCTGCGGCAACACCGCTTTGCAGCCGAACCACGCACCGTCCAGATCGATGGCGAAGCAGCGATGCCAGTCTTCTTCCGTCATTTGCAAAGGATCGCAGAACACGTTGACCCCGGCGCAATTGACCAGCACGTCGATGCGCCCGTGCAGCTCAACGGCGCGTTTGGCCATGGCGTGCAGATCGTGCTGACGCGAGACATCTGCCTTCAGCGCCTGCACATCAAAGCCCTGTTCACGCCAGTGCGCAGCAACCTGTTCGACCTTCTCGGCCTGGATATCACTGATGACCAGTTTCGCTTGCTGTGAGGCGAACGCCGCAACAATGGCTTCCCCGATGCCTTGCGCAGCACCGGTCAGCAGCACGACCTTGTTTTTCAGACGCTCGCCCTTCGGCGGCGCGGGCACCGACGGCAGGGAAAGGGGTTCAGCCATGGATCAGGACTCCTGTTTCGCAGGCGCAAAAAAACCGGGCATCTACCGATGTCCGGTCTGGAAGGCGATTTGAACGAAACAGGCAGGCGCGGCCGACGGCTTCGGGCCGTTGCGAGACGCGGACTCCACACGGGAGTGCGATAGACATTCGCTGCATCACTTCACCTGTTTTGTTCTTTTTAAGTGTGAGTGCGTGTTACTGCTGCAGCCGACTATAAACCCGACCGCCAAATAATCTCAATATATAATTTTGCATCCCATATTTTGGGATTTAATCCGCAAAGCGCGTACAGAGTTTTCCTGCAACCTCCACACGCATCGACAGCACCGCGCCATCCAGCGGGTGGTTGTGCGGGCTTTTGGCGCTGGTGATGAACAGGGTTTTCAGGTCTTCCCCACCGAACACACAACTGGTCGGGCGACTGACAGGCAGATCAATTTTGCGATCGACGTTGCCTTCAGGCGTTAATCGCAGCAGGCAACTGCCGTCCCAACGGGCATTCCAGATGTAGCCTTCGGCGTCCATTGCCGAGCCGTCCGGGCCACCCTGCTGATCGGGGCCGTACCAGACTTGTGCAACATCGAGATTGCCGTCGGTGTGGATGAAATAGCGATGGAGCGTGCTGTCGAGACTGTCGCCGAACAGCAGTGTGGTGCCGTCATCGCTCCACAGCAGCGTGTTGGGAATTCCCAGATTACGCAGTAAGGGGGTGACGCGTTTATCCGGATCGATCCGAAACAGGCCACCGGAACGACGGGTGATCGGCAGGTCTTCGCCCTGCTCGCCGATGTTGTTTTGCATAGTGCCGAGCCACAAACGACCCTGGCCATCGCAGCGCGCTTCGTTGGGGCGATTGCCGGGTTGCGGATCGGCGACGCAGAATAGCGTCAGGCGCGGTTCGAGACCGGGCGAGTCGAGATCGAGGCGATAGACGCCGCTGCTCAGCGTCACCAGTGCATCGCCGCTGGCGCAGGGGATGAACGCGGAGACATGCTCGGGCATTTGCCAGATCTGCACGTTCTGGCCGATCAGACGCAGGGCCTGTTTGCCGGCAATGTCGACCCAGTACAACGCCTGGGTCGGCGCGTCCCAGAACGGGCCTTCACCGAGCTGGGCGCGGTGTTGGGTCAGGGCGGTCCACGGCATATAACGGTCTCCATTGTTCTTGTGATTTTCTGTAGGAGTGAGCCTGCTCGCGATCGCGGTGGATCAGTCAAATCTGCTTTGCCTGATACGACGCTATCGCGAGCAGGCTCACTCCTACAGGGGATTTCGGTGTATTCAACTGGCTTTTTTGTCGGCCATGACTTTCGGGTAAAAGCGTTTGATCGCCAGGTCGGCGTTGTCGATCAGGGTCATGCACGCCCACACGCCGCGCGCGGAATCGCGGGCGGCGATGGCGTCGGCCATGTCTTTGTGGATCGGCAAAGTGCGGCGCAGTTCATCCGGGTCGGCCGCAGAAACTTCAAACGACACAGCGAGCAACGCGCCGAGCGCCGGGACCATTTGTTCAATGAATTGGTTATGGCTGGCGGCGAGAATGCATTCGTGGAAGACCTGATCGGCGCGGTTGTAATCGATGCCGCTGTCGACCGCACGCTCAAGGGCGTTATAGGCCAGTTGCACCGCTTCGATCTGTTCCAGGGTCGCCCGCTCGCAAGCCCAGCGCACGGCCATGGGTTCGATGGTGCGGCGCAGGTCGAGCAAGTCATCGACGAAGTTTTCCGGCAAGCCGTTGCGCGACAGCCAACCGACCACTTGTGGATCAAACAGATTCCAGCGCCGTACCGGCAGCACGCGGGTGCCGACCTTCGGCCCGACTTCGAGCATGCCTTTGGCGACGAGGGTTTTGATCGCTTCGCGGATGACCGTGCGGCTGACGCCGAGTTGCTCGCCCAGATCGGCCTCGACCTTGATGGTCTGCCCGGGTTTGACCTGGCCAGCGGCGATCCAGCTGCCCAGCCAGTCGACCGTGGATGCGTGAAAGCTGCTGGACATGAACACCTCAAAGCGGATCGCGATGGGTGCTCAAGCTAATCATCATACGATTAACTGTCAACGACAATCCTCTGTAGGAGTGAGCCTGCTCGCGATTGCGGAGTGTCAGTCACCACAAGGATTGACTGATCCACCGCTATCGCGAGCAGGCTCACTCCTACAGGGGGGATGTGTGTCTCAGGGTTCTAGGCCGATGCGGAAGAACTCGCCGCCGCTCCACACGCCAAGCCAACGCTGCCCGTCGATTTCGCGGCTCACCGCCAGTTCCACCAGTTGGTAGAACACATTGCGATGAATCAGCGCTTCAAGATTGGTGCGCACATGCACGTAAGGCGCAGGCTCCTGCGTCGTCGGATCAATCTCGACACGGATCGGATGCTCAGGCCCGGCCTCGGCGGTTTCATCGACGTTGGTGGTGAAGCGCAACAACTGCGCCTCCCCCTCGCCTTCAACCTCAACCGCAATCGCCACAAACGGCGCATCATCGACCTTGATCCCGACCTTCTCGACCGGGGTGATCAGGAAATAGTCATCGCCATCGCGGCGCATGATCGTCGAGAACAGCTTGACCATCGGCTTGCGCCCGATCGGCGTGCCCAGGTAATACCAAGTGCCGTCGCGGGCGATGCGCATGTCGATGTCGCCGCAGAAGTCCGGGTTCCACAAGTGCACCGGCGGCAAGCCTTTGGTTTTCGGGATCTGTCCCAACAGGTCATTGGCTTTTTGCGGGCCACTCATGGCGTTCTCCTTGAATTATTGGTCGCCGACTCCCAACAGGCTGCGCGCGTACTGTGCCAGCGGCGGGCCGATCAGGTCTTCGGGCTTGCTGTCGTGGAACGTCAGTAAACCGCCACGACTCTTGATCCGTGCAGTATCAATCAAATACTGGGTGCTGGTCTCGATCAACATGATCTGAATCACGCCGCCGTCGATGCCGAGGCGATCCACCGCTTCTTCATCGAGCCACTCATCGGAGTTGCCGATGCGGTCGTCAGCCTTGGCGAAACGCGTGTACAGCAGATAGTGCGCACCGGCATCGCGAGCTTCGCCCATCGCCTGATCGAGTCCCTCGGGAGCGCGGGCGCGGCGAACCATAGGAAAATATTCGACGAAACCTTTGAAAGCTTCTTCAGCCACCACATTCGGGCGCGGGTAAGAACCACCCGGCGGTGCGAACGCGCCTTGGGCGATGTAGATGAACGAGTCCGGCTGAATGCGGAAGTTGTTCACGCGGCGGCTGTCGCTGTGATCCAGCAAGCCTGCGTCGCTCATCTGATAGCGAGTGCCTTCGGCCATATCGCTGACAGTCATACAGCCGCCAAGCGCCAAAACGGCCAGCAGCAAAACCAGGCTACGCATCCTATTCCTCCAGAGGCCGGTGACGGAAAACCGGCGAATGGCCGTTGGATGCAGCTTTTGCGCCAGCTCAAGAAATTTGTTGATGGTTAAATCGTATTCGCGAGCAAGCTCGCTCCCACAGGGGGAATACATTCCAAGGTGGGAGCGAGCCTGCTCGCGAAAGCGGTTGTTCAACCGCCGATGATTTTCATGACGGTGGCGCCACCTGAGAACGCCACTTCCTGCTTGTCGCCCAACGCCTTGACCAGCAAACGCTGGAGCGCCGGCAACGCCTGATGGCGCGGCTTGTCGAGCAGATCACCGACATAGTGGCGGTTACTCGACGACAGGCAGCCATGCAGCCAACCGGTCGACGACAGGCGCAAACGCGAGCACGTGCGGCAGAACGGCACGCTTTCGTTGGCGATCACGCCAAAGTTGCCTAAACCGGGAATTGCGTAACGCACGGCCGTAGCATCCACTGGTGCGTCGGTTTGCGCGTACTCATAACGCTCGCCAATCAGCGCCAGCAGCTGTTGCAGGCTGACGAACTGTTGCAGGAACGCATTATTGTCCTTGGCCAAGTGACCCATGCGCATCAGCTCGATGAAGCGCAATTCGTATCCGCGTTCCAGACAGTAATCCAGCAGCGGCATGACTTGATCAAGGTTCTGCCCGCGCAATGGCACCATATTGACCTTGATCTTCATCCCCGCCGCTTTCGCCTGATCCATGCCATCGAGCACAGTGGCCAGATCGCCGCCTCGGGCGATGCTGCGGAACGCGCCGGCGTCGAGGGTATCGAGGGACACGTTGATCCGGCGCAGACCGGCATCCACCAGCAGCGGCAGTTTTTTCGCGAGGAGTTGACCGTTGGTGGTCAGGCTGATGTCGTCCAGGCCCATCTTGCCGACGGCGGTCATGAACGATTCAAGTTTGGGGCTGACCAGCGGCTCGCCGCCGGTAATGCGCAGCCGCTCGATGCCGGCGGCCTCGATCAGATACGCCACGCCACGCGCCATGGCTTCGGCCGACAATTCATCCTGCGCAGCCACCAACCGCTTGCCGTTGGGCACGCAGTAGGTACACGCGTAATTGCAGGCTGAAGTCAGACTGATCCGCAAATTGCGAAAACGCCTGCCTTGACGGTCAACGATCATGATCACTCCGGCGAAAGAATTTCGAGCCACTAAAACTTGACTCACAAATCAAGTTTTAGCAAGCCCTATGCCTGAGTATATTCCTGCGGTACTGCGTCATGTAGCGAAATCATGGCGCAATAAGGCAACTGAATGGTTCAGCTGCTTGGAGTTTCCGGATCGCGCTTGCGCTTGTTGCCCATGCGCACACCGATGTCCATCAGAAACTGGAAGAAACCTTCCTGATCTTCCAGCACATTGCTCCAGAACGGCGAGTGATACAGCGCCACAGCGCCGTGCACCAGCGCCCAGGACGCGCAGTAGTGGAAGTACGGCGGCACGTCTTCGAGCTTGCCCTCGCTGATGCGGCCCTTGATCAGCAGGGTCAGGCGTTCGAAGTTCGAGGCACGGATCTTGTGCAGCTCCTCGACCATTTCCGGCACCTGATTGCCCTTGACCACCTTCTCTTCGAGGCGGTCGAACAGTCGATAACGCTGCGGGTCGCGCATGCGGAATTCGAAGTAGGCGCGGGACAACGCTTCCTTGTCCTTGTCGACATCGGCCGAATGCAGCAGCTCGTTCAAATCGCGCTCGTAATCGAGCATCAGGCGCAGATAGATCTCGGCCTTGGATTTGAAGTGCTTATAGATCGTGCCTTTGCCGATACCCACGGCATCAGCAATCATCTCGACGGTGACACTGTCTTCACCTTGGTCGAGGAACAGCTTGAGCGCGGTATCGAGAATTTCTTGCTCGCGGCGACGAAACTCACGGACCTTACGAGGTTCTTTGTGCATAAGAAAAGGTCTGAAGGGTCAAAATTCGAAGCCGCGTATTATGCCTAACTTGCGCAAAAATGCACGGATCATCCGACCATATCTGTGTTTCTTGTTCATTTTGAGAACGTTTTGGGCGCAATGAGAACTCAACTGAAGCGAACGTATTCCAAATTTGTTTAAAAACCCCGACCGGCTAACTGGACTGCACGCCAGACTGATCAATACTTGAACTGTCGGGCGACATCTCCCCCAAGTGTCGCGCCGATAAAGGTACCAAGGGACCGCGTGCCTTTGTTTTACTCCTAATGGTCTTAACCCGGATTCACCCCCCAGAACCCGGGTTTTTTTTGCCTGCGATTTGGCTAGCGCTTACAGGGCAGATTTAACACTCGCCAGCGGGAACAGCCGCTTGAAGTTCTCGGTGGTCTGTTCGGCAAAACGCTCGTAGTTCTCACCGCGCAGCATCGCCAGGAATTCCGCGACTTCGCGCACGTACTGCGGCAGGTTAGGCTTGCCGCGATAAGGAATCGGCGCCAGATACGGCGAGTCGGTTTCCACCAGCAGGCGATCCGCCGGGACTTTGCTCGCGACATCACGCAACGCATCGGCATTGCGGAAGGTGACGATACCCGACAGGGAAATGTAATAACCCATGTCCAGTGCCGCTTTGGCCATGTCCCAGTCTTCGGTGAAACAATGCAGTACACCGGCCTGAGGCAACGCCGCTTCGCGCAGCAATTCAAGGGTGTCGGCACGGGCGCCACGGGTGTGGATGATCACCGGTTTGCCGGTCTGCTGCGCCGCTTGCAGGTGCAAGCGGAACGACTCCTGCTGCAATTCGGCGGCTTCGGGCTCGTAGTGATAGTCCAGACCGGTTTCACCGATCGCCACCACTTTCGGGTGATTGAGTTCATGCAACAGCCAATCCAGCGCAGGCGCAGCGCCCGGCTGTACATCCAGCGGATGCACGCCAACCGAACAATCAACGTCGTCATAACGCTCAGCCAGGGCTTTGACGTCGGCGGCGTTGTCGGCGCTGACGCCGATGCACAGGAAGTGCCCTACTCCGCGCTGCCGGGCTGCATCAAGTGCGGCATCCAGCGAACCGTCATGGGCGGCGAGGTCGAGGCGATCAAGGTGACAATGGGAATCTACGAGCATAAAAAGACGGCTACTTACATCGTATGAGTGGGACGGTCGGACTTGAGGGCTCCGGCCAGATGGGTTTCGATGCGACTGCGCGCGGTGTTGTCACCATCGTTGAACTGCACGCCGACACCGGCGGCGCGGTTGCCTTGCGCACCTTTGGGAGTGATCCAGGTGACTTTGCCGGCAACCGGAATCTTCTCGGCCTCATCCATCAGGTTGAGCAGCATGAACACCTCGTCGCCCAACTTGTAGCTCTTGTTGGTCGGGATGAACAAGCCACCGTTCTTGATGAACGGCATGTAAGCGGCGTAAAGCACCGACTTGTCTTTGATGGTCAGAGACAAAATGCCGTTGCGCGGGCCCGGGCTGACAGATTCATTCATGCTCACCTCCACTGCTGATGCTCAGAGTCTAGGTACACATTCTTATCTTTGACCAGGCAATCCCGCCCATTGCACCAACAATGCTTCAAGCAACAGCGCCGGATTGAGGTTGGCCTTGCTCATGACTTTCTGGCGCTGGGCGAGGATCCAGTCCTGAATCTCGAGGACTTTGCCTTGCGCACTTTTCTGCGCCAGGTACTGCACGACTTTACGCATGTCGGTCAAACCAAGACCCGCTTCATCCTGCGTCAATTGATAACGCAGGATCAGGCTCGACCAATCGCAGAACCAGTCAAACAGACGCAGCATCGGAATGCTTTTCCATTCTTCGGCCAGTTGCGTTGGCGATTGCTGCTGTTTGAGCAACTTCTTAACGCCTTCGACCACTTGCGCACGCTGCTCGCGCACGCCCTGAGACTGCAGACTGACCGCCATCAGCGGCGATCCGGCGGCCAGCGTCAGCAGTTCGACACGCTCGTCTTCGGAGCAATCCGGCAAAGCCTGAGCCAGCCATTGCAAGCTCATCGCCTCGCCCGGCAATGGACAGGCCTGCTGCACGCAGCGGCTCTTGATCGTCGGCAGCAAACGGCTGGTCTGATGGCTGACCAACAGCAAAACCGTATCGCCGGACGGTTCTTCAAGGCTTTTCAGCAAGGCATTGGCAGCGTTGATATTCATCGCCTCGACCGGCTCGATCAGCACCACTTTGCGCCCGCCCAGTTGCGCGGTCTGCACCACGAAGCTGACCAGATCGCGCACCTGATCAACCTTGATGGCTTTGTCGGCTTCTTCAGGTTCGAGGATGTAATTATCCGGGTGACTACCGGCCTTGAGCAGCAGGCAGGATTTGCACTCGCCGCACGCGTCCGGCGTCGGCCGCTGGCAAAGCAGGCTGGCCATCAACCGTTCGGCCAACGCGCGCTTGCCGATGCCTGCCGGGCCGTGCAGCAGATAGGCGTGCGCGTGCTGCTTACGCCCGGCCAGTTGCTGCCAGAGGCTGTCCTGCCACGGGTAGGCCTCAGCCACGGGCCAGCTCCAGCAAATTCGGAATCAGGGTATCCAGCGATTGTTGAACCTTGACCAATGGCTGACCGGCATCGATGCGCACATAACGCGCAGGATCCGCTTCAGCACGCTTGAGGAAGGCACTACGCACAGCCTCGAAAAACGCCCGACCTTCCAGCTCGAAACGGTCCAGACGTCCACGGGCACTGGCGCGGGCCAGGCCGATTTCCACCGGCAGATCGAAAATCAGCGTCAGGTCCGGGCGCAGGTCACCCTGTACAAAGGTTTCCAGCGTGGCGATACGCTCCAGCGACAAACCGCGACCACCGCCCTGATAGGCATAAGTCGAATCGGTGAAGCGATCGCACAGTACCACCGCACCACGGGCCAGCGCCGGGCGAATCACTTCGGCCAGGTGCTGGGCGCGTGCAGCGAACACCAGCAACAGCTCGGCATCCGGGTTCATGACTTCGTCGGCCGGGGCCAGCAGCACGTCACGGATTCGCTCGGCCAGCGGCGTACCACCGGGCTCACGAGTCAGCACCACTTCGATACCGGCGGCGCGCAGGCGCTCGGCGAGGTATTCGCGGTTGGTGCTTTTGCCGGCGCCTTCCGGGCCTTCCAGCGTAATAAACAAGCCAGTCACAGGCAGTCCTTAATCAAAGTCATTGCGTGTTTTGTGGGGCGGCGGCTTCCGGTGCCGGGGTCGGCGCAGGCTCCTGAGCTGGAACCTGCGGCAACGCTTCCGGCGCCGTATCCGGTGATGCACCTGGAATCGCTTCTTCCGTCGCCGGAGCCGCTTCAGGCGCTACCGCCGGCGCTGGGCTGGAACGGTAATCAGCGCGGCGCTTGAGCTGATACTCACGCACTGCATTGTTATGCGCATCGAGATCATCAGAGAAGACATGGCTGCCGTCGCCACGTGCTACGAAGTACAGGCTGGTACCTTCGACCGGATTCAGCGCTGCGTGAATCGCCTCCCGACCGACCATCGCAATCGGCGTCGGTGGCAAGCCGGGAATCACGTAGGTGTTATACGCCGTCGGCTCCTTCAGGTGTGCGCGGGTCAACTTGCCGGTGTAGCGATCGCCCAGGCCATAGATGACGGTCGGATCGGTCTGCAACTGCATCCCCAAGGCCATGCGACGCACGAAGACACCGGCGATCTGCCCGCGCTCCTGCGGCACACCGGTTTCCTTCTCGACCAGCGAAGCCATGATCAGCGCTTGATAAGGTTCGGTGTACGGCACATCGGAGGAACGACTTTCCCATTCTTTCGCCAGAACTTCATCGAGGCGGTCAAAGGCTTTCCTCAGCAACTCGGCATCAGACATGCCACGCACGAAGCGGTAGGTATCGGGGAAGAAACGGCCTTCCGGGAACAACCCTTTATGACCAATCTTCGCCATGACGTCGCTGTCGCTCAAACCGTTCAGGGTCTGCTCGACCTTGTCATCCTTGGCCAACGCCGCGCGCACTTGATGGAAGTTCCAGCCTTCAACCAGGGTCAGGCTGTACTGAACCACATCGCCACGCTTCCACAAGTCGATCAGACCGTTAACGGTCATGCCTGGCTGCATGCGGTATTCACCGCTGTGGATCGGCGTGCCAGCGAGGTTGAAGCGCCAATACACCCGCAGCCAGAACGCGTCCTTGATGACGCCATCCGTTTCGAGTGAAAGGAAAGTCCGGGTTGGTGTAGAGCCTTTCGGCACATCCAGCAGTTCTTCCTGCGTGATGTTCAGAGGCTGTTCCAGTGCACTGTGAATCTTCCAGGCGCTGGCGCCCATCAACAGCCCTGCCAGAACCAGTCCGGTTTCCAGCAGCAGCAAAAGTTTACGTCTCACAAATCAGGCATCCAGTAGGGCGCGGGCAATGGTTTGCAGTTTACGGGTGAGCGGGCCAACCGGCCAGCTCAGTGCAGCACAGGCGCGTACCGGCCAGACGCCATACACGCTGTTGCAGACAAACACTTCATCGGCCCATTGCAGCTGTTCGAGGCTGATGTCGGCGATCTGCGTGGGGATGGCCAGTGACTCGGCCTGAAACAATATTTCGGCGCGCATCACACCGGCGACACCGCAGCGTTTCAGATCAGGCGTAATCAACACGCCGTCGCGCACGACGAACAGGTTGCTGAATACCCCTTCAATGACGCGACCGGCCTGATCGAGCATCAAGCCCTCGGCGTGCTCGCTGTCCTGCCATTCGGCACGGGCGAGAACCTGTTCAAGGCGATTGAGGTGTTTGAGTCCAGCGAGTAATGGCTGTTTCGCCAAGCGGGTGCTGCACGGGAACAGGCGAACGCCTTGTTCAGCATGAACAGCAGGATAAGCCGCAGGAGGATTGCCTTGCAGAATGCGTCGGCCCGGCGCCGCGGGATCGGCAGCATAACCGCGCAAACCGTCGCCACGGGTGAGGATGAGTTTGAGCACGCCCTCGCCCATCGCTGCCGCGTAGTTCAGCAGCTCGTGGCGGATCAGTTCGATATCCGCCGCGATGGCCAGACGCGAGCAGCCATCGGCCAGGCGCGTCAGGTGTCGATCCAGCAGGATCGGCTGGCCGCCACGCACGGCGACGGTCTCGAACAGACCATCGCCGTAAGCCAGGCCGCGATCTTTCAGCGACAGAGCGTCAGCCGGTTGACCGTCGACCCAGCTGTCCATCAGCCTGCAAACCGACGGAATGCCAAGGTGCCGTTGGTGCCGCCAAAACCGAAGGAGTTGGACAGCACGACATCGATGTCCATGTTGCGCGCAGTGTGCGGCACGAAATCGAGATCGCAGCCTTCGTCCGGCTCATCGAGGTTGATGGTCGGCGGTGCAACCTGACTGTTGATCGCCAGCACGCTGAAGATCGCTTCGACCGCGCCCGCAGCACCCAACAGGTGACCGGTCATCGACTTGGTCGAGCTGACTGCCAGCTTGTAGGCGTGCTCACCGAACACCGACTTGATCGCGTTGGCTTCGGCGAGGTCACCGGCCGGGGTCGAAGTACCGTGGGCGTTGATGTACTGCACTTGATCGACGTTGATCTTCGCATCGCGCAACGCATTGGTGATGCAGCGTGCAGCACCGGCGCCGTCGGCAGGAGGCGAGGTCATGTGGAACGCATCGCCGCTGGTACCGAAGCCGATCAGCTCGGCGTAGATGGTCGCACCGCGTGCCTTGGCGTGTTCCAGCTCCTCGAGAACCAGTGCGCCGGCACCGTCGGACAATACAAAGCCATCACGGCCCTTGTCCCACGGACGGCTGGCGCGAGTCGGCTCATCGTTGCGGGTCGACAGCGCACGGGACGCACCGAAGCCGCCCATGCCCAGACCGCACGCGGCCATTTCGGCACCGCCGGCAATCATCACGTCGGCTTCGTCGTACATGATGTTGCGCGCCGCCATGCCGATGCAGTGCGTACCGGTGGTACACGCGGTGGCGATGGCGTAGTTAGGTCCCTGTGCTCCCAGGTGGATGGACAGGAAACCGGAAATCATATTGATGATCGAGCCTGGCACGAAGAATGGCGAAATTCGACGCGGGCCCGTCTCATGCAGGGTACGGCTGGTTTCTTCGATGTTGGTCAGACCGCCGATCCCCGAACCCATGGCCACGCCAATGCGTTCACGGTTGGCGTCGGTGACTTCCAGACCGGCATTGCGCACGGCTTGAAAGCCGGCAGCGAGACCGTACTGAATGAACAGGTCGAGCTTGCGCGCTTCCTTGACCGACAGGTATTCCTCGACATTGAAGCCCTTTACCGAGCCGCCAAAGCGGGTGGAATAGGCAGAAAGGTCGGTGTGTTCGATCAGACCAATGCCACTGCGGCCAGCCAGAATGCCCTGCCAACTGCTCGGCACATCCGTGCCCAGTGGCGACAACATACCCATACCGGTGACTACGACGCGTCTACGCGACACAGCACTCTCCTTTTTCAAATGACGATTTTGCATCAGGCCTAAAGAAAAAACCGCACGCCATGATGGCAGTGCGGTTTTTCCATGACAGCAAACAACGATTACAAACTATTACGCCTGGTGGCTAGTAACGTAGTCGATTGCAGCTTGTACAGTAGTGATCTTCTCAGCTTCTTCGTCAGGGATTTCGGTCTCGAATTCCTCTTCCAGAGCCATCACCAGCTCAACGGTGTCAAGGGAGTCGGCACCCAGGTCTTCTACGAAGGAAGCGGTGTTGACCACTTCTTCTTCTTTAACACCCAGTTGCTCGGCAACGATTTTCTTGACGCGCTCTTCGATGGTGCTCATACCTTGTTTTCACTCCTAATGGACAAATTCAGGCAGCTGGCCAGTGGGTAAGTGTATAGAAAGACTTTTCAGTTTTTCAACTGAAAGCTTCACTCCTCAAACCCTGCAGCCCTCTGCCTATAAATAGATTGCAGCTTTATAACGGATTTTAGACAGCTCGTATGACATTTTTTTGAAGCAATCCGTCACATTTTACTTACATGTACATCCCACCGTTCACCGGGATTGTAGCCCCAGTGACGTATGCCGCACCGTCGGATGCAAGAAAAGCGACCACAGACGCGATCTCTTGAGCTTGCCCCAGACGACCCAGCGGAATCTGCGTCTGCAAGGCTTCACGCTGTGCTTCAGGCAGCTCGCGGGTCATATCGGTGTCGATAAACCCTGGGGTTACCGAGTTGACCGTAATCGAACGCGAACCGACTTCACGCGCCATTGCACGGCTGAAACCTTCCAGACCGGCCTTGGCGGCTGCATAGTTTACTTGGCCTGCGTTGCCCATGGCACCCACCACCGAGCCAATACTGATAATTCGGCCCCAACGCGCCTTGGTCATGCCGCGCAGAACGCCCTTGGACAGGCGATACAGACTGTTCAGGTTGGTATCGATCACGTCGTACCACTCGTCGTCTTTCATGCGCATCATCAGGTTATCGCGGGTGATGCCGGCATTATTGACCAGGATCGCCACTGGCGCACCGAACTGTTCCTGAATGCCCGCCAGCACGGCGCTGACCGATTCATCGCTGGTGACGTTGAGTTCGAAACCGGCGCCCTGAATACCATTCTCCTTCAGGGTCGCGGCAATGCGCTCAGCGCCCGAAGCGGAAGTCGCGGTGCCAATAACGATGGCGCCCTGACGACCCAGTTCCAGTGCGATGGCCTGGCCGATACCGCGGCTTGCACCGGTGACCAGTGCAACTTTACCTTGCAGACTCATGCAAGTTTCTCCTGATTCAGGCTTGCGCTGCACGGGCGGCAGCGAAAGCGTCTGGGGTATTGAGGTTGGAAGTCGCCACGCCTTCGGCGCAACGCTTGTTCAGACCGGCCAGGACTTTACCCGGGCCGCATTCGACCAGATTGGTCGCGCCCTTGGCAGCCAGAGTCTGTACCGACTCGACCCAGCGCACGGGCTTGTAGAGTTGTTCGAGCAGATCACGCTTGAGGGTTTCGAGATCAGCCGGCACTTGCGCGCTGACGTTCTGTACGACCGGGATCTGCGGCGCCTGCCAGTCGATGGCAGCGATGGACTCGGCAAAACGCTCGGCCGCCGGACGCATCAGCTCGCAGTGCGACGGCACGCTCACCGGCAACGGCATGGCACGCTTGGCACCACGCGCCTTGCAACCTTCGATGGCGCGCTCGACCGCAGCCTTGGCACCGGCAATCACCACCTGGCCAGGCGAGTTGAAGTTAACGGCGCTGACCACTTCACCTTGTGCAGCTTCAGCGCAAGCTGCCAGCACGTCGGCATCTTCCAGACCGAGAATGGCAGCCATGCCGCCCTGCCCGGCCGGAACCGCTTCCTGCATCAACTGACCGCGGCGCTCAACGAGCTTGACTGCGTCAGCCAGTGTCAGACTGCCGGCAGCGACCAGCGCGCTGTATTCACCCAGGCTGTGACCGGCAACAAAGGCCGGACGCGCACCGCCTTCAGCCAGCCACAGACGCCACAGGGCGATCGAAGCGGTCAGAATGGCCGGTTGGGTTTTATCGGTTTGATTAAGCTGCTCTTCCGGGCCCTGCTGGGTCAGTGCCCACAGGTCATAACCCAGAGCCTCAGAGGCTTCTTTGAAAGTTTCGAGGATCAACGGATATTCCGCGCCCAGCTCGGCCAGCATGCCGAGGGACTGCGAACCTTGTCCTGGAAAGACGAATGCGAGGGAAGCAGACATGTAACAAGCCCCTAATGATCTTGTCGTCGGAAAATGACGCCCCACTGGGGGACGCAAGAAACTGACAGTTGGATGGCCCTTTGAACCGGGCGGTCACATTTAAGCATTGTCCGACGAAAACGCCTAAGACAACAAATCCTCCAGACGACCGTGGAGGCGCTCAGGAAGATTTTCCTGAATCTCGATCAGCGCACGCGAAATAGCACTCTGAAAGCCCTGAACCCCAGCCGAACCGTGACTTTTCACGACGATGCCCTGCAAACCGAGGAAGCTTGCGCCGTTATGTCGCGCCGGCGCCAGATCCGCCTGCAAACGCTTCATCAAAGGCAACGCCAAAGCCCCTACTGCACGGGAGGCCAGATTCTTTTTGAACAGCGCCTCAATGCGCGCAGCAATCATCGTCGCGAGGCCTTCGCTGGACTTGAGCAGGATGTTGCCGACGAAACCGTCACACACCACGACATCGGCCTCGCCACGATACAAACCGTCGCCTTCGATGAAGCCGATGTAGTTGATGCCACGCGCAGCCTGCAAAAGCGTCGCGGCCAGTTTGACCTGCTGATTACCCTTGATGTCTTCGGTGCCGATGTTCAACAGCGCCACGCGCGGGCGATGGATGCCCAGCGTCTGCGCCGCCACCGAACCCATCACCGCAAACTGCAGCAGATGCTCGGCGCTGCAATCGACATTGGCGCCCAGATCGAGCAACTGACAAAAACCCTTTTGCGTCGGAATCGCCGCCACCATCGCCGGGCGATCGATACCCGGCAACGTCTTCAGCACAAACCGCGACAGCGCCATCAACGCACCGGTATTGCCGGCACTGACGCACGCTTGCGCCTTGCCATCACGCACCAGCTCCAGGGCGACACGCATCGACGAGTCCGGCTTGCCGCGCAAGGCCTGGGTCGGCTTTTCGTCCATGGTGATGACTTCGCTGGCCGCAACAATCGTCAGGCGCGCGCGATCGGCAGCCGATTGGCCGTTGATCAATTCTTCAAGAAGGGAGGGTTGACCGACAAGGGTCAGATGCAGCGAGGGCGTAGCAGACAGGCAAGCAAGGCTGGCCTGAACAATGCTGCGGGGACCGAAGTCCCCGCCCATTGCGTCAATCGCGATGACTTGAGCGGACAAGTGATTACTCGTCAGCGCCCTTGTCGATCACTTTACGGCCACGGTATACGCCTTCTGGCGATACGTGGTGACGCAGGTGAACTTCACCAGTGGTTTTTTCTACAGACAGGGTGCTAGCCTCGAGAGCGTCGTGCGAACGGCGCATGTCACGGGCAGAGCGGGATTTTTTGTTCTGCTGAACAGCCATAATTGATTAACTCCTAAACGTTTGGGTCACGCTTTAACTGCGCCAATACACTGAACGGGTTGGACCGCGTTACCTCGTCCTCGCTCGGTTCGGGCTCATCTGCTCCCGCCGGCTGCTGGCATTCTTCCGGATGATGAGCAGGCACAATAGGCAAAGCGAGCAAAAGCTCTTCTTCGACCAGTGACTGCAGATCCAATGGATCTTCGCCCAGTTCCAGCACGTCATAACCTTTCGGTAACGACTGGGTATTCGCACCCTCCTTCACTACAGCGTAACTGCATTCGCTGTGGATCGGCAGGGTGACCAGCTCAAGACAACGCTGGCAAACCATTTTGACCTCGGTGTCGATAAAGCTGTGGATCACCACAGATTTACGTTCATCTCGTTCAAAAACGAATTTCGCCTGCACCGTACCGACATCGTCGGAAAGCGGGTCGCAGAGTCTCTTCAAATCGGCCAGCAGCAGTTCACCTTGAAGGGTGGTGCCACGGTCAGCCAATTTGCGCGGGTCAACGTGAGGTGGAATCGGGTCATTCAACATAGGCGCAGCATTATAGGGATGCACCCACCCATGTCAAAGGAAATTGTGCCCTGTCCGTCACTTGCGTGCCTCCGCTAGAATTCGCACCTGCCTCAGGAGACGCGAATGCTGCCTTTATTACTCGCTTCAAGCTCGACCTATCGCCGGGAATTGCTCGCCCGCCTGCACCTGCCGTTCGTCTGCAGCTCGCCGGATATCGATGAAAGTCATCGCCCGGGCGAGTCTGCCATCGAACTGGTCAAACGCCTTGCCGAGCAAAAAGCCCGGGCGCTGGCTGACAGCCATCCCGCTCATCTGATTATCGGCTCGGATCAGGTAGCCGTCCTCGGCGAACAGATCATCGGCAAGCCGCATACCTTCGAGAAGGCTCGCGAGCAACTGATGGCCGCCAGTGGCGCCAGCGTGACATTCCTGACCGGCCTTGCGCTGCTTAACAGTCAGACCGGCCAGTGCCAGGTCGATTGCGTGCCGTTCACGGTCCACATGCGCACGCTGGATCAGGCAAGCATCGAACGCTATTTGCGCATTGAACAGCCTTACGACTGCGCAGGCAGCTTCAAGGCAGAAGGCCTCGGTGTGAGCCTGTTTCAATCTACCGAAGGCCCTGATGCCACCAGCCTGATCGGCCTGCCGCTGATTCGCCTGATCGACATGCTACTGGTTGAAGGCGTGCAGATCCCTTAAAGTAAAAGATCGCAGCCTGCGGCAACTCCTACACCAATCTCTGTAGGCGCTGCCGCAGGCTGCGATCTTTTGATCTTTACAACGAACTAACGCAACGAAGGTCCGTGGAAACCCATCCACATCGCCAATTGCTCTGCCACGCTGGCACCGAGCTTCTTCGAGAAGCGATCGAACGGCGATTCTTGAACGGTGAAATCCACCAACTCTTTCTCGCCAATCACGTCCCGCGCCACCGAACTGGCATTGCCCAGCCCGTCGATCAGACCCAGCGGCAGCGCCTGCTCGCCCGACCAGACCAGCCCGGAGAACAGCTCTGGATGATCCTTGTCTTTCAGACGATCGCCACGACCCTGCTTGACGCTGTTGATGAACTGCTTGTGCGTCGTGTCGAGCACGCTCTGCCAGAACGCCGTCTCCTCAGGCTTCTGTGGCTGGAACGGATCAAGGAACGACTTGTGCTCACCTGAGGTGTAAGTGCGACGCTCAACACCCAGCTTCTCCATGGTGCCGACAAAACCGTAACCGGCCGCCGTCACACCAATCGAACCGACCAGACTGGCCTTGTCGGCGTAGATTTGATCCGCCGCACTGGCGATGTAATAGGCACCGGACGCACCGAGATCGGAAATCACCGCATACAGCTTGATCTCCGGATGCAGGCCGCGCAGACGCTTGATCTCGTCATACACATAACCCGACTGCACCGGACTACCGCCAGGACTGTTGATCCGCAGGATAACGCCCTTGACCTTCTTGTCCTCGAACGCCGCGCGCAGGCTGCCGACGATGTTGTCGGCGCTGGCCGGCTCCTTGTCGGCGATCATGCCGGTGACGTCGATCAACGCGGTGTAGTTCGGTCCGCGCGTGGCGCTTTTTTCCATGTCCATCAGCGGCGTGAACAAAACCAGCGCCACAAACAGATAAACAAACGTCAACAGCTTGAAGAAAATCCCCCAACGGCGCGAGCGACGCTGTTCCTGCACGCCGGCGAGCAGCGTTTTCTCCAATAGCTTCCAGCTTTTCTGGTCACCGTCGTCGGCACTTGCCTTGGCCGGTGCTTTCCATTCGTCGGTCATGCCATCCACCCCAGCAAAAACGTATTAAGCCTGCTTCTCCAGCCAGGCATGCAATTCGGAAAAACGGTCGATCGACAGGCGCGGCTCGAACTGCTGCAGCGATTCGATCGATTGCGCGCCGTAACTGACCGCCACCGAATCCATCCCCGCGTTACGCGCCATCAGCAGGTCGAAGGACGAATCGCCAACCATCAGCGCCTGCTCCGCACGCACGCCGCAATGCGCAAGGATCTGCTCCAGCATCAGAGGATGCGGCTTGCTTGCAGTTTCATCGGCAGCACGGGTGATATCGAAATAATCTTCCCAGCCATTGGCCTTGAGCACCCGATCCAGCCCGCGACGATTCTTGCCCGTCGCGACAGCCAGGTGATAACCCTGCTCACGAAACGATGCCATCGACTCGACTACACCTTCGAACAGCGGCGAAGGCACGGCTTCTGCGGCGATGTAGTGATCGGCGTAATACTCGCGAAACAAGGTCATTTCGGCGTCGCTGATCTCCGGGTACAAGGTGCGAATCGCTTCGGGCAAACCCAGACCGATGATGCCTTTGACGGCAAAGTCATCGCGCAACTCGAAACCGGAACGCCCGGACGCCGAATGCATCGCTTCGACGATCCGGTGAATGGAGTCGGCCAGCGTGCCGTCCCAATCGAAAATCAGCAGCTTGTAATCAGATGGGCGCACTCAATCGCTCCACGGTCTTGGCCCACATTTCATCGACCGGCGCCTGCAAGGTCAGCTTGCCGCCATCGGGCAGCGGCACGGTCAGCATGTAAGCGTGCAGGAACAGGCGCTTGCCGCCCAGATCGCGGATTTCCTTGGTGAAATCCTCGTCGCCGTACTTGCTGTCACCAGCAATGCAATGGCCGGCATGCAAAGTGTGCACGCGAATCTGGTGGGTGCGGCCGGTAACCGGTTTAGCCTCGACCATGGTGGCGAAATCACCGAAACGGCGCAGCACCTTGAACATGGTCAGGGCTTCTTTGCCCTCTTCGTTGACTTCAACCATGCGCTCGCCGGAACGCAGATTGCTCTTGAGCAATGGCGCACTGACTTTCTTGATCGAGGTCGCCCAGTTGCCGCGCACCAGCGCCATGTAGCGCTTGTCGACGCCATCGCCGCGCAATTGCTCGTGCAAGTGACGCAACATGCTGCGCTTTTTGGCGATCATCAGCAGGCCGGAGGTGTCACGGTCGAGACGGTGAACCAATTCCAGCTCTTTGGCATCGGGACGCAACTGACGAAAGGCTTCGATCACGCCGAAATTCAAACCGCTGCCACCGTGAACCGCAATGCCGGCGGGCTTGTTGATCACGATCAGGGCTTTGTCTTCGAAGACAATCGAGGCTTCCAGGCGCTGCAACAGGCCTTGGGCCAATGGCACGGGCTCATCGCGCTCAGGCACGCGAACCGGCGGCACGCGCACGATATCACCGGCCTGCAGCTTGTATTCGGGCTTGATCCGACCTTTGTTCACGCGCACTTCGCCTTTACGCAAAATGCGGTAAATCAAGGTCTTGGGCACGCCTTTGAGCCGGGCGAGGAGAAAATTGTCGATTCGTTGGCCGGCATACTCCGGCGAGACTTCAAGCAATTGAACGCCTGGAGTCGAAGGGGCAGTAGTTGTCATGCCGCGGATGATAACAATTTTTATGGAATTGAAGCACTTAATCATTGCTGCTATAGTCGCGAACGCCGCCAAAAGCGGCCTGGACAGAGGAACCACGGTCAAAAACCGGCCCTGACCAACGCAATTCACCAGGACGCGAGGCCGTCCTACGGGGCTTTCGCTACGTAACGGTGGAGTTTGCAGTTGTAACAAGCGCAGGTGACATGAGGCCTGAATTACACCGCCGAGCAGAGTTTTTACTCGCCTGGCAGGCACACATTCAAGGCCAGTTCACAAAGTGCAGTCAGCTGCAGATGACCCCGAGCGAATGCTTCGGAAACAACGCCTGAATTAGCCATGATGCGTGACCTCCCCTTTCGGAGCTCACGGTAAATGCCAACCCGCTGCGGATTCTGCGCGCGGCAGCACCCGAATTATCAGGGATACGTGTAGGGTGGAGATGCACAACCGCTGGACTGTGTAGCAATAGGCTTTATCAAGACGCTTCATCTCGTCCACAGCCGCTGGTTGATTCCTCCTCCTGACTGAGTGCTTAAGTAGCCACAGCAAGCAGGACGCGTACGTCGCTATATCGGCCCAATTGGCCGCATATCGCTGGACACGGGAATGGCCAAC
Organism: Pseudomonas sp. P108; assembly: GCF_032613195.1. Taxonomy (NCBI): domain Bacteria; kingdom Pseudomonadati; phylum Pseudomonadota; class Gammaproteobacteria; order Pseudomonadales; family Pseudomonadaceae; genus Pseudomonas; species Pseudomonas sp. P108. The sequence continues at coordinate 4,905,072 of NZ_CP126691.1, forward strand.
CACTCCCGACGCACCTGACACCGACCGTGAGAAGTCGTGTGTGCCGAACGCCGTTTCCGGCAGCCCGGAAACCGACGGTACTACATGAAAAGAATGCTGATTAACGCAACTCAACCCGAAGAGTTGCGTGTTGCACTGGTAGATGGCCAACGCCTCTACGACCTGGACATCGAATCCGGTGCACGCGAGCAGAAGAAGGCCAACATCTATAAAGGCCGCATCACTCGCATCGAACCAAGCCTTGAGGCTGCCTTTGTCGATTTCGGCTCCGAGCGCCACGGCTTCCTGCCCCTCAAAGAAATCTCCCGCGAATACTTCAAGAAAGCCCCTGAAGGCCGCGTCAACATCAAGGACGTCCTGAGCGAAGGCCAGGAAGTCATCGTTCAGGTCGAAAAAGAAGAACGTGGCAACAAGGGCGCCGCCCTGACCACCTTCATCAGCCTGGCCGGTCGTTACCTCGTGCTGATGCCGAACAACCCGCGTGCCGGCGGTATCTCCCGTCGCATCGAAGGCGAAGAGCGCAACGAACTGCGTGAAGCGCTGAACGGTCTGGTTGCGCCAGCCGACATGGGTCTGATCGTGCGCACTGCCGGCCTGGGCCGCAGCAGCGAAGAAATGCAGTGGGACCTCGACTACCTGCTGCAACTGTGGACCGCCATCAAAGAAGCCTCGCTGGATCGCTCCGCGCCTTTCCTGATCTACCAGGAAAGCAACGTAATCATCCGCGCCATCCGCGATTACCTGCGCCAGGACATCGGCGAAGTGCTGATCGACAGCGTTGAAGCCCAGGACGAAGCCCTGACCTTCATCCGCCAGGTGATGCCGCAGTACGCCAGCAAGATCAAGCTGTACGAAGACAGCGTTCCGCTGTTCAACCGCTTCCAGATCGAAAGCCAGATCGAGACCGCTTTCCAGCGCGTCGTTGAACTGCCTTCCGGCGGCTCCATCGTTATCGATCCGACCGAAGCCCTGGTGTCCATCGACATCAACTCGGCGCGCGCCACCAAAGGCAGCGACATCGAAGAAACCGCCCTGCAGACCAACCTTGAAGCCGCCGAAGAAATCGCCCGTCAGTTGCGCCTGCGCGACATCGGCGGCCTGATCGTCATCGACTTCATCGACATGACCCCTGCCAAGAACCAGCGCGCCGTGGAAGAAAAAGTCCGCGAATGCCTGGAAGCCGACCGCGCTCGCGTGCAGATCGGCCGCATCTCGCGCTTCGGCCTGCTGGAAATGTCCCGTCAGCGCCTGCGTCCATCGCTGGGCGAAAGCAGCGGCATCGTCTGCCCGCGTTGCAACGGCACGGGCATCATCCGTGACGTTGAATCGCTGTCGCTGGCGATCCTGCGCCTGATCGAAGAAGAAGCCCTGAAAGACCGCACTGCCGAAGTCCGCGCTCAAGTGCCGATCCCGGTCGCTGCGTTCCTGCTCAACGAAAAACGCAACTCGATCACCAAGATCGAACTGCGCACCCGTGCCCGCATCATCATTCTGCCGAACGACCACCTCGAAACCCCGCATTTCGAAGTTCAGCGTCTGCGTGATGACAGCCCGGAAGCCGCGACCAACCAGTCCAGCTACGAAATCGCTGCTGCCGCTGCCGAGGTCGAAGAAGTTCAGCCAGCCGCTGCGACCCGCACCCTGGTTCGCCAGGAAGCCGCAGTCAAGACTGCGCCGGCCCGCGCCAACGCTCCGGTTCCGACCGAAGCCGCCGCACCTGTCGCCGCAGCACCGGCTCCCGTTGCTGCACCAGAGCCAAGCCTGTTCAAGGGCCTGGTGAAATCGCTGGTCAGCCTGTTCGCCACCAAAGAAGAGCCAACTGCTCCGGTTGTGGTTGAAAAACCAGCCAGCGAGCGTCCGGCCCGCAACGAAGAGCGTCGCAACGGTCGTCAGCAGAGCCGCAACCGTAACGGTCGCCGCGATGAAGAGCGCAAGCCGCGCGAAGAACGCGCACCGCGTGAAGAGCGCGCCCCACGTGAGCCGCGCGAAGAGCGTCAGCCACGCGAAGCCCGTGAAGTCCGCGAGCCACGTGAAGCTCGCACCGAAGCACCGGCAGCCCGTGAAGAACGCGCACCTCGTGCTCCGCGTGAGGAACGTGCTCCTCGTGCACCGCGCGAAGACCGCAAGCCACGTGGCGAGCGTGAAGAGCGTGTACGTGAACTGCGCGAGCCTCTGGACGCCGCTCCAGTTGCTCCAGTTGCTGCAGCCACCGCAGCCGTTGCCGCTGAAGAGCGTCCGGCCCGTCAGCCACGTGAAGAGCGCGCACCGCGTCCGCCGCGTGAAGAGCGTCAGCCACGCGCCGAGCAGGCCGCTGCTGCCGTCGCTGAAGAAGAAGTGAACATCAACGAAGAGCAACTGCCGGAAGACGGTTCGGAGAACGCCGAGGGCGATCGCCCACGTCGTCGCTCGCGCGGTCAGCGTCGTCGCAGCAACCGTCGTGAGCGTCAGCGTGATGCCAACGGCAACGTGATCGAAGGTTCGGAAGAATCCGAGTCCGGCGAAAACGCTGAAGAGCCAAGCACTGCCGATCTGGCTGCCGGCCTGGCGGTGACTGCTGCTGTTGCCAGCAGCGTGATCAGCGCTCCGGCTGAAGCACAAGCTCACGAGCAAGCAGAACGCGCCACTGCCGCCGTTCAGGAAACTGCTGCTGTGGAAGCGCCGGTTGTTGAAGCGACCACTCCGGTAGAAGTGGTTGCTGCTCCGGAAGTCGAAGTCGCACCGGTTCAGGAAACCCTGCCTCAGGTCGAGCCAGCGCCAGTTGTGTTCGCCGAACCGGTGGTTGAAACCGTCGCTGAAACCGTGACCGAAACCGTGCGTGAAGTTCGCGAAGAACAAACCGCTTTCAACTGGGTTGCCGAGCCAACCGTGACTGAAGTACCAGCACCTGCTGCTGAAGCTGAAGTCCCGCAAGCGATAGTTTCCGAGCCAGTGGTTGCGGCTGCCGAACCTGCTCCAGCGCCAGTCGCTGAAGCACCGGCTGTTGAAGCTCCGGTCGTCGAGGCACCTGTAGTGGCCGAAGCACCAGCCCCGGCAGTTGAAGCACCGGCTCCGGTCAGCGCCCTGACGCCAAGCGGCCGCGCGCCGAACGACCCGCGTGAAGTGCGTCGTCGCAAGCGTGAAGAAGAGCGTCTGCAGAAGGAAGCCGAACTGGCTTCCGCTGCTGCTCCTGTTGCTGAAGTGGTCGAGGCAGCGCCTGCCCCGGTCGCTGAAGAAGCGGTTGTCGAAGCAGTGATCGCTGAAGCGCCACGCTCCGTTCAGGACGCGGTCGAGCAGCACCAAGAGGCCGAGGAAAAAGAACACGAGCCTAAACCACTCGTGTAATTTCCAAAGCCGTTAAAAAGCCCCGCCCGGTGAAAACCTGGCGGGGCTTTTTTATGCCTCGATTTTTTGTGGTGGACTCTAGATCCAACCCCCTCACCCCAGCCCTCTCCCCACGGGGCGAGGGGGAAAGGGAGCCGATCTCCGTGTGCTTCAAGGCCGGAGTTCGACTCGAAGTTTCAGGTCGGTGTAGCTCGAAAGAACACCTCGGTCAGTCCCCTCTCCCTCTGGGAGAGGGTTAGGGTGAGGGCTTCTAAGGATTCACACAGATCTCAAGACGAGGCAAAAACCAAAGCCTCAGGCACATCGATATCCCACAGCACACCTGAATCATCGACGGCAACCTCCACCACCCTGCCCTGCTTGAACAAAGGCCTGGCCCCGCGATCACCGCTCAACCCCTGCAACCCCAAACCAAACGACCGCCCAAACCCCACCGGATGGCCAAACTCGCCCTCCTGCACCGGCACGCTCACCGCATCGTCAGCAATCGCCGCAACCACCCGCTCGATACTCGACGGCAAGATAAACGGCATATCCCCCAGCACAATCAACCAGCCATCGGCATCCGGGCAAGCTGCAACCCCGGCGGCAATGCTGTCACCCATTCCGGTCGACTCGATCGAGACAACCTCACAGCCATAAGCCTGCGCCATGCGCATTGCCTGCGGCCGCGCTTCAGTGGTGACCAATACACGCTTAACAAGACCGGCCGGCAGATTCACCAACACCTGCTCGATCACCGAACGCACCGCACCATCACGCCCGGTGCAGTCCGCCAGCAACTTGTCCTTGTCCGCACCCGCCACCTGGCGAAAGCGACTGCCCTCGCCCGCTGCCAGCACAATCACTGCAATGGATCGACTCATGCGCCCTCCAGTGTTTTCTTCTGCTTCAACTCGACGCCGTTCTTGATCGCGACGATTTCTGCCAGCAGGGACAAGGCAATTTCCGCCGGCGAATGACTGCCAATGTGCAAACCGATCGGGCCATGCAGTCGATCGATCGCCTGTACCGACAAGCCTAGCTGAGCCAGATTTTCCCGGCGCTTCTGACTGTTGACCCGCGAGCCGAGCGCCCCCACATAGAAGGCTGGCGAATCCAGCGCCGTCAGTAACGCCATGTCGTCCAGACGCGGATCATGGGTCAACGCGACAATCGCTGTGCGCTCATCGGTCTGAATGCTCAACACCGCGTCATCCGGCATGCCCGGGACGAAGCGACCGTGGTGCTCTTCCCAGCCGTAAACGAATTCGCTGCGCGGGTCGCAGATCAGCACTTCGAAATCCAGCAGTCGCGCCATGTCCGCGACGTAGCGCGACAACTGCCCGGCACCGATCAACAACAGACGCCAGCGCGGGCCGTAAATGGCGCGCAGGGTTTTGCCATCGAATTCCAGCGAATCGGATTTACTTGCCGGGGACAGAAACACTTCACCGGTGTCGATGTTCAACTCGCGAGCAACAATCTCGTGGGCCTCGCAACGGGCCAATAGTTCGGCAACCCACGCAGGATCGCCGACGCGCTCTTCGGTCAGGCGCAACGTGCCGCCGCAAGGCAAGCCAAAACGCGCCGCCTCCTCTCGCGTGACGCCATAAGTAATCAACTGCACCGGCGGCCCGTCGGTAGCGATGCGGCCGTCGTGCAGACGGGCGATCAAGTCATCCTCGACACACCCGCCCGACACCGAACCAATCACCACGCCATCCTCGCGCAACGCCAACATGGCACCGGGTGCGCGGGGCGCCGTGCCCCAGGTCTGCACCACACTGAACAGCACCACCCGCTGTCCGGCGCGGCGCCATTCGAGGACGCTGCGCAGGACATTGAGGTCGACGCTGTCCATTACGCCTCTGCCTTCTGCCAGCCCTGCAACTGATAACGCACCGGCAGATTGCGAATGCGCTTGCCGGTGGCGGCGTAGATCGCGTTACACAAGGCTGGAGCAATCGGTGGCACGCCCGGTTCGCCGACACCGCCCAAGGGCACGTCGCCCGGCGGTGTCACCAGATGCACGGCAACTTCCTTCGGCGCCAGCGACATGCGCGCCACTTCATACATATGGAAGTTATCCTGCTGGACCTTGCCGTCCTTGAAGCTGATTTCGCCCAGTAATGCGTTGCCCAGGCCCATCACACAGGCGCCTTCGAACTGCGAACGGATACGTTCAGGGTTGATCTGCGGCCCGCAATCGACGGCGATGTCAGCCTTGTGCACGATCAGCGTACCGTCGTCTTTTACTTCAACCTCAATCACCGCCGCCACGTATGTGACGAAGCTGTAATGCACCGCCAGGCCAAGACCACGGCCCTTGGGCAGTTTGCGTCCCCAGCCAGCAGCTTTGGCTGCGGTTTCCAGCACGGTGCGCATGCGCCCGGTGTCGATCGGATAACGCTCGGGAGATTCGCCATAGTTCCACTCTTCGCTCAGCGTGCGCGGGTCGATCTGACGATCAGAACCAAGCAGTTTGATCTGGTATTTGAGGGGATCCTCACCAGCCTTGTGCGCCAGCTCATCGACGAAACTCTGGATCGCGAAACCATGGGGAATGTTCGATACCGAGCGATACCAGCCAACCCGCGTGTGCACGGTGGCTTCGGGGTTTTCCAGGCGCACATTGGGAATCGCGTAGGCCATGTTGGTGAAGCCCATGCCCAGTTCGAATGCCGCTTCATGGTTCATGCCCGGCGCGAATAACGCAGTGATGCTCGGTGCCACGGTGCGATGCAGCCAACCGGACGGCATACCGTCCTTGCCCACGCCCGCCTTGAGGTACTCAGCAGACACGGTATGAAAATACGAGTTGTGGATGTCATCTTCACGCGTCCACTGCACCCGCACAGCTTTGCCGGGGAACTCCTTGGCGAGGATCGCCGCTTCGACGACAAAGTCCGGTTTCGACTTGCGACCGAAACCACCGCCGAGCAACGTGACATTGAAAGTGACTTTATCGAACGGCAGCCCAAGACGCTCGGCAATGCGCTCGCGGGTGACTTGTGGCGCCTGACTCGGTGCCCACGCTTCGCAAACGCCGTCCTTGTAACGGGCGATGGCGACCATCGGCTCCATCGGCGACTGTGCCAGATGTGGCAAATAGTACGACGCTTCGAGCGTACTCGCGGCGCCGCTCAGGGCCTTGTCGATATCGCCGGTGTTGCGCACCACTTTGCCGGGCTTGAGTGATGCGGCTTCCAGCTCTTTGCGATAGGCGATCGAGTCGTAACTGGCGTTCGGGCCGTCATCCCATTCGATCTTCAGCGCCTCACGGCCCTTGATCGCTGCCCAGGTATTGCTGGCCACCACGGCCACACCGCCCAACGGTTGGAATTCCGAAGGCAACGGGCGGCTTTCGATCTGCATTACTTTGAGCACGCCGGGGACTTTCAGCGCAGCGCTGTCATCCACCGATTTGACCTTGCCGCCGTACACCGCCGGACGAGCGATGGTCGCGTACAACATGCCATCGAAATGCACGTCGGCGCCGTACACAGCACGACCGTTGACGATGTCGTCACCGTCGATGGCTTTGGTGCCTTCCTTGCCGATGTAGCGAAACTCCGACGGCTGCTTAAGACGCAAGCTGTCCCGTGCCGGTACCGCCAACGCACTGGCTGCGCCGGCCAGTTCGCCGTAGCCCAGCTCTCGGCCGGACGGTTTATGGATGACTTTGTGCAACTGCGCGTGGCATTCGCCCACAGGCACTTTCCACTGCGCAGCGGCAGCTTGCTCGAGCATGGTTCGCGCCGCCGCGCCGCAACGCCGCATCGGCTCATACCAGTGGCGCATGCTGCGCGAACCGTCGGTGTCCTGGTTGCCGAAACGTACTTCATCACCCGGCGCCTGCTGCACTTTGACGTGCGCCCAATCGGCCTCCAGCTCATCTGCGACAACCATGGTCAGACTGGTGCGCACGCCCTGGCCCATTTCCGAACGATTGCACACAACGGTGACGGTGCCGTCGGCGGCGATGCTGACGTAGACCTTCGGATCATCAATCCAGCCGTTGGGCATGCCATCGGCGCCGAACTGTTTCGGTTTGTCTTCGGCCAACGCATCCTGCCAGCCCCAACTCGCGGCCAGCACCAGCGCACCAGTGGCGCCGACGCCTTTGAGAAAACCGCGACGGCTGAGATTGCTCAGGGCGAAATCATTCGGAAGACGGCTCATGCCTTGGCCTCCTTCAAATGGGTGGAGGCTTGGCGGATAGCGGTCTTGATCCGGTTGTAAGTGCCGCAGCGGCAAATGTTGCCAACCATGGCTTCCTCAATCTGCTCGTCGCTCGGGTTCGGGTTGGTTTTGAGCAATGCCGTGGCCGACATGATTTGCCCGCCCTGACAGAAACCGCACTGCGCGACGGCTGAGTCGAGCCAGGCTTGCTGGACCACCTGCCCGACCGGGTCAGCATGAAGATTGTCGATGGTGGTGACGTTCTGCCCGATCACCGAGCCGATCGGCGTGATGCAACTGCGCGCCGGCAAGCCATCGATGTGAATGGTGCAGGCGCCGCACAGGCCCATGCCGCAACCGAATTTGGTGCCGTTGTAACCGGCGACATCACGAATCGCCCACAACAGCGGCATGTCTTCAGTGACATCGAGGGGATGGTCTTGACCGTTGAGTTTCAGGGTAATCATGGGCACGCCCGCATATTTTTAGTGGTTATGGGGTCGAGCAATCTGCCGCCATTGAATCGGCGGTGGTTCACGCAGATCGACTCAGGCTAATCAGGCTCTCTTGTGCCGACGCGAACGTCTGCACTGGGCCTTTGGTGGAGCAAATGACGGTTATCGTTAGCTCGCTAAGTTAACCCAGCGTTAACAAAAAAGCCCTGCTGAGACAGGGCTTTTCAGTTACGAGCTTTTAGCTACAAGCTAAAAGTAAAAGCAGTAGCTGGCTCACGCTCAAGATTGTAGCTTGCCGCTAGAAGCTTGAAGCTCGACGCTGCTTCAATACCGATTGGGCTCCATTTCCAGCTCGACATTGAAACGTTCTGCAATGTCTTTCTGGATGCGTTGCGCCAGATCGAGCAATTGCAGACCGGTCGCGGCGCCGTAGTTGACCAACACCAGCGCCTGCAATTTATGCACGCCGGCATCGGCCTCACGGAAACCTTTCCAGCCAGCACGCTCGATCAGCCAGCCCGCGGCCAGTTTCATCTGCCCGTCGGGTTGCGCGTAGGCGACCACATCCGGGTGCTGCGCTTTGATCTGCGCGACGATGTCCGCCGACACCAGCGGGTTCTTGAAGAAGCTGCCGGCATTACCGAGCACTGCCGGATCCGGCAGTTTTTCACTGCGGATGCTGCAGATGGCGCGGCTGACGTCACTTGGCGTCGGCTGCTCGATGCCCTGCTCGGTCAGGCGCTGACGCACCGGGCCGTACTCCAGATGCAGATGCGCGACGCGATCGAGCGTAAAACGCACGCGCAAAATCAACCAACGCCCAGGCTGCTGTTTGAACAGGCTGTCGCGGTAGGCAAAGTTGCATTCTTCCAGGGTGAAATCACGTAGCTCGCCAGTCTGGCGATCCAGCGCCGTGAGCCCGGCAAACACATCCTTGATCTCGACGCCGTAAGCGCCAATGTTCTGCATTGGCGCAGCGCCGACAGTGCCGGGAATCAGGCTGAGGTTTTCCAGTCCGGAAAAGCCCAGCGCCAGCGTGTGCTGAACAAACGGATGCCAAGGCTCGCCAGCTTCAGCTTCGATTACCACACGGCTGCCGTCATCGCTGATCACGCGGATCCCGCGCGTCGCCATGCGCAGCACCAGCGCCGGGATATCCGCCGTCAGCAGCAAGTTGCTGCCACCGCCGATTACCAGTAACGGCACGTCGTGCGCGCTGGCATACGCCAGTGCTTCACGGACATCGGCATCGCTGTGGGCTTCGGCGAACAGTTGCGCGCGCACATCGACGCCAAAACTGTTGAACGGTTTCAGGGAAACCTGTGGTTGCACCTGCAAACTCATAACCGGCCCTTCACTTCGATCAACAATTGGTCACAAGCCGCTTCGATCAGATCCAGCACCTGCTCGAACCCCTGATTGCCGTCGTAATACGGATCCGGCACCTCATCGACCAACCCGGCATAACGGCGCAGGAACAGATCCAGTTCGGCCTTGCCAGTGGACGGTTGCAGCGCCTTGAGGTTGCGCAGGTTGCTGTTGTCCATCGCCAGAATCAGGTCATAACTGGCGAAGTCGGCGCGGCTGACCTGCTGCGCGCGTTGCGCCGACAGGTCATAGCCGCGCACTTTGGCCGCGGCCTGACTGCGTTTGTCCGGCGGGTTGCCGACGTGCCAGTCACCGGTGCCGGCGGAGGCCACTTCGACCTGATCCGCCAGCCCTGCGGCACGCAACTTGTGGCGCAACACGCCTTCAGCCGTGGGTGAACGGCAAATGTTGCCCAGGCACACAAACAGAACGCGCATCAGGCCCCCAGCAGGCGACGAACGCGCTCGAGGTCTTCGGCAGTGTCGACGCCAGTTGGCGGTGCGATCAGCGCATCGGCGACATGAATCCGCACGCCATGCCACAGGGCACGCAGTTGCTCGAGGGATTCAGTGTTTTCCAGCCAGCACGGGCCCCAGCTGACGAAGTCCTGGAGGAAACCGGCGCGGTAGGCATAGATGCCGATGTGGCGACGGTACGGCACGCCTTCAGGCAATTGCTCGCGGCTCTTGGCGAATGCATCGCGCGCCCAAGGCAAGGTCGAACGGCTGAAGGTCAGCGCCAGACCGTTGAGGTCGCTGACAACCTTGACCACGTTCGGATTGAACAGGGTTTCCACGTCCTCGATCGGCTCGGCCAGCGTGGCCATGCGCGCTTCGGTGTGGGCGGCGAGGTTGGCGGCGACCTGATCAATCACGCTCGGCGGGATCAGTGGCTCGTCACCCTGCACGTTGACCACGATCGCGTCAGGCTCAAGGCCCAGTTTCGCCGCGACTTCGGCCAGACGATCGGTGCCGGAATTATGGTCTTCACGGGTCAGCACCACTTCGGCGCCAAAGGCCTTGCAGGCCTCGACGATGCGCGCGTCGTCAGTCGCGACCACGACGCGGGTCGCGCTGCTTTTGCTCGCCTGTTCCCAGACGTGCTGGATCATTGGCTTGCCGGCGATGTCCAGCAGCGGTTTGCCCGGCAGACGGGTCGAGGCGAAACGCGACGGGATGACAACGGTGAAGGCAGTGGTCATTTATCCAGACGCTCGTCGGTGGTCAGAGTGCGGGCTTCGCTTTCGAGCATCACCGGGATGCCGTCGCGGATCGGATAGGCCAGACCGGCACCCTTGCTGATCAGTTCGGTCTTGTCGGCGCTGAGCTTGAGCGGGCCTTTGCAGATCGGGCACGCGAGGATGTCGAGCAATTTGGTGTCCATGAACATTCCCTGAGTAAAGAGTTAAGGCAAAAGCCGATCGGGCAACAGACGCATCAGTTGCGTGTCGAACCAGGCCACGAAGGCCGGCGACGGCACGGCATCGACCGCCAGATACCACCAGTCGGCAGCAGCGAAGGCACGGCACTTCACCGCATCCTTTTCAGTCATCACCAACGGCAATGACGGTGTGAAATTCAACGCCTGCACGCTGTATTCGGCGTGATCGGCAAACGCATGGGGGATTGCCCGCCAGTCTAGCGCTTCGAGGGTATTGAAGAAACGTTGCGGATTGCCGATCCCGGCGACCGCATGCACGCTTTGACCGGACGGAAAATGCTCGAGAGATTTGCGCTCGCCGCTGCGCAGGTTGACCAGCGCCGTCGGCTGCAGGCGAAAGGCGAAACCGTCGTCACGGTCTTCAGTCGCACCATTGAACAGCACGCCGTCGACGCTTTGCAGACGTTCGATCGGTTCGCGCAACGGTCCGGCAGGCAAGCAGCGTTTGTTGCCCAGACCACGGGCGGCGTCGATCAGCACCAGCTCCAGATCCCGCGCCAGACGGTAATGCTGCATGCCGTCGTCGGAGAGGATCAGATCCAGCGGCTCACTGGCGAGCAAGGCTTTGACAGCGGCGCTGCGATTGGGGTCGATCATCAGCGGCACGCCGGTGCGCTGGACGATCAGCAGCGGTTCGTCGCCAGCGATATCGGCGGTTTGATCGGCCTCAACGCGCCACGGCAACTGCGCGGGTTTGGCACCGTAACCACGGCTGACCACGCCGACGCGCAAACCGCTGCGCCGGCAATGTTCGATCAGCCAGAGAATCATCGGCGTTTTGCCGGTGCCGCCGACGGTGATGTTGCCGACCACGATCAGCGGCACTGGCGGCTGGTAAATCTCGCCTTCACCGTCGAGAAAGCGCTGGCGTTTACCCACCACCACGCGGCGGTACAACATTTCCAGCGGCCGCAGCAACGTCAGGGCCGGGTGCCCCTGATACCACGCAGCGAGCAAACGATCGGACAGGCTCATCAGGATTTGGGCGCCGCCTCGACCGTGGTCATGCGCAGATGGCTGAAACCGAGCTTGCCGGCCGCGTCCATGGCGGTGATCACGGATTGATGCTGAGTCTTGCCGTCAGCACTGATCGACAACGGCATGTTGGTGTCACCGTTGGATTCTTTCTGCATGGCTTCCATCAATGTCGCCAGATCGTTCTTCGGCAGAATCCTGTTGTTCACCGAAAACACGCCTTCGGCGCTGATAGCCACGTCGATCTGCTTGAGCTGCTGATCTTCGGCCGGAGAGCCGCTGACCGCTTCCGGCAGGTCGACGCGCAACTGGGTTTCACGGGTAAACGTGGTGGTCACGACGAAAAACAGCAGCAGAATGAACACCACGTCGATCAGCGACGCGAGGTTGATATCGATGGTTTCCCGAGGCTTGCGACGGAATTTCACGCGCGGCCCTCGGCCAGGTCGACGTCACGGTCACCCTGCACCACTTCAACCAGTTTGATCGCTTCCTGCTCCATGCCCACCACCAGTTCATCAATGCGGCGTTGCAGGAAGCGGTGGAAGAACACCGCCGGAATACCGACCATCAGGCCTGCTGCTGTGGTGATCAGCGCCTTGGAGATACCACCCGCCAGCACCGAAGCATTGGTGGTCATACCGGAACCGGTGAATGCGCTGAAGATATCGATCATGCCCAGCACCGTACCCAGCAGACCGAGCAGCGGCGACATCGCGGCGATGGTGCCCAGCGCATTGACGTAGCGTTCGAGCTCGTGGATGACGCGGGCGGCGGCTTCTTCAATGCACTCTTTCATGATCTCGCGACCATGCTTGGAGTTGGCCAGACCGGCGGCGAGGATTTCCCCCAGCGGCGAATTGGCGCGCAATTCCTTGAGTTTTTCTTTATTGAGCTGCTTGTCCTTGATCCAGACCCAGACCTGGCCCAGCAGATGCTCGGGGGTGACGCGACTGGCGCGCAGTGTCCACAGGCGTTCGGCGACGATCGCCATGGCCGCGATGGAGCTCAGAATGATCGGCAACATCATCCAGCCGCCGGATTTGACCAATTCCCACACAGTGACAGTCCCCTCGAAAAAGTGCGCCACTTTACCATACCGATCGACGATTAAGACCCGCCGCCCCGACGACCGTGATACCCATTGGCTCATGCCCCGATCAGCGGGCCAGCGCGGGCGGATCACGCCAGAAACGCCGCTGATGACGCATTGTGCGAGGCGGCGCGAAGGTGCCCAGTTGCACCTGAATGGCACCCTGCTCGGCGCTGTCGTAAATGCGCAGTCCCTGTTTGCGATAACGCGCCAGCACGGTCGGGTGCGGATGGCCGAAGGAATTGCCCTGCCCACGGGAAATCAGCACGGCTGCGGGTTGCAACACCTTGAGCAGCGCCATTGACGATGAACTGCGGCTGCCGTGATGGGGCGATTGCAGCCATGGCGTCGGCACGGCCAATGGACTGTCGAGCAGCGCACGTTCGGCGTGGGTGTCGATATCGCCGGTCAGCAACAGACGCTCGCCATTGGCCTCGATCTGCAAGACGCAGGAGCGCTGATTGCTGTCGCGGGCGTCCGCCCATTGCCAGAGTTGAAAAGCGACCCCGTCCCACTGCCATTGCCGGCCGCTTTCGCAGGCTTCGGCGCTCAACGCCTCAGGCAGTCCCGGCGGGTCACCGCTGATCACGCGATCGACGGTCAAACCACGGGTGATCGCCAGAGCGCCACCCGCGTGATCGGCATCCGCATGGCTGAGCAGCATCAGATCGAGTTTTTCCACTCTCAGTTTGCGCAACGCGGGCAGCACCACCCGCTCGCCGAGATCGAAATCACCAAAGCGCGGCCCAGCGTCATAGAGCAACGTGTGATGGCGGGTGCGGATCAGGATGGCCAGGCCTTGGCCGACATCCAGTTGCCAGATGTCGGCCAATCCCTCATCCAGCCGTTCGCGTGGCGGCACCACCAGCAGCAACAGCAATGGCCAGCCCAGCGGGCGCATTGGCACGCCGCGCGGCAACAGCAACAACACCGCGCCGAGACCGCCAGCAGCCAAGAACCAGGCGGGTATCGAGGGTGCGATCCATGCAGGCCAATGCCCGGCCATTATCGCCAGCGCGCGAAACAACCCGTCGATCAAACCACCGGCCAGCCACAGCAGCCCTTCGCCGACACAGGGTATGGGCAACAACATCGTCCCGAGCAACGCCGGCGGCAGCACGACAAGACTGACCCAAGGCACTGCAAGCAGATTGGCCAGCGGCCCGCTGAGACTGATCGGCAGGTTCAATGCCAGCAACACCGGGCACAAACCGATCGCAATCAACCATTGCGCCCGTGTCCAGGTCTGCCACCAGCGCCACGCGCCCAGGCGGCCGCCAAAGGTGAAAATCAACACCGCCACCGCCGCAAACGACAACCACAAACCCGGACGCAAACTCGCGAGCGGATCCAGCAACAGCACACCATTGAACGCCAGCAGCAGCGGCCACCATGCCCCCAGATGGCGAAAGCGCAAACGCCACAACAGTACCAGGCCGACCATCACGCAGGCGCGCTGCACCGGCACGTCAAATCCGGCAAGCAAGGCGTAACCCAGCGCCGCCGTAAACGCCAGCCCACAGGCCCATGGCAGCCACGGCCAACGCAGCGGCCACAGGCCAAATCGCGCCAACCCTGCGACCAGCCAATACATCACCGCCGCCAGCAAGCCGATATGCTGACCGGAAATCACCAACAAGTGCACGGTGCCGGTGTCCTGCAGAATCTGCCAATCCTCGCGACTGAGCCCGGACCCATCACCCAACACCAACGCGGCCAGAGCACCGGCCCGACCGTGCGCATCCACTGCAAGCAGGCGCTGACGAATGCTGTCGCGCCAGGCCCAACGCGCTTCGCTCAGGCGTTGACCATCCTTGATTGTGCCCGTCGCACCGATGCGTTGCGCCAGCAGCCATGCCTCGTAATCGAAAGCGTCCGGGTTGAGCAAACCACCGGGACGCTTGAGCTTGACCGCCAAGCGCCAGCGCTCGCCACTGTTGACCGGCGGCCCGGCGTACCAGGCGAGGCGCATCAGCGATGGCAGTTTTTCGTGACGTGAGCGTGCATCAGCCAACTCGAAACGCACCACACCGTCGCCGTTCTGCGGCAACCCGACCACCCGCCCTTCGAGCCAGCGGGTTTCGCCATCCAGTTCGGCCGGCAAGCGATCATTCAACGCCCATTGCGCACCGACGCTGGCCCAGGTGAAACCCAGCAGAAAAATCGCCAATGGATAGCTGCGAAACGGCAGCAACATCAAAGCCGTCACCGGCAACAACAGCATCAACCAGACCGGCGGTAAGGCCGGCATAAAAACCGGGGCCAGCAGACCGACTGCCAGCGCCATCATCCCTGTGCGCATAAGCCCGTCCTTGAGAGTCCCGCACTTAGGCATAGCGGGTGTCGGGCACGTGCGTCGTCAACAATTGTCACAAAGTCTGAATGGGCGCTTCGTAGAATCCAGACATACTTGCCGCCTTAACCGACCGAGAAGCCTTATGCCCCGGCGCTTATTCAAACGTTACATGCCCGATCCGACGAGCATCAGGGAACACAAATCCTTACGCTTTCTCGGCAAGTTGCTGCATGACCCGAACCTCTGGCACCTCAATCGTCACTCGGTCGCGCGGGCGATGGCGGTCGGCCTGTTCGCCGCATTCCTGCCGATTCCGGCGCAAATGCTGGTGGCCGCCGCCCTTGCCGTCATGGTGCGGGGGAACATGCCGATTGCGGTCAGTCTGGTGTGGCTGACCAATCCGATCACCATGCCGGCGGTGTTCTTCTGCACGTATCAGGCCGGGGCGTTTTTGATGGATGTGCCTGCCCGGCATCTGCCGGATGAGCTGACCTGGGAATGGATCAGCGGCGAGTTGTCGACACTGTGGCAGCCGTTTCTGCTCGGTTCGGTAGTGGTAGGGCTGGTGCTCGGCGCCCTCGCCTATTGCCTGGTAATGATGTACTGGCGCTGGTGGGTCGCGCGGCAATGGGCGCGGCGCAAGAAAAGTCGCATGCGCTGAATGCAAAACGGCCTCCGCAGTGGGAGGCCGTTTTGATTTGTGGCGTCTGTATTGGCCCTATCGCGAGCAGGCTCACTCCTACATTGGAATGCGTTCCCCTGTGGGAGCGAGCCTGCTCGCGAAGAAGTCGACGCGGTTCTGGATCAGGTACGCATACCACGCCCACTCACCAGCAACCGCGCACAACCGAGATACAACACCACCGTCGCCACCAGCATGAAGGTGATCGCGATACCAATCTTGATATCCGACACACCCAGAATCCCGTAACGGAACGCATTGACCATGTGCAGCACCGGGTTGGCCAGCGACACGGTTTGCCAGAATGGCGGCAGCAGCGTGATCGAATAGAACACCCCACCCAGGTACGTCAGCGGCGTCAGCACAAAAGTCGGGATGATCGAAATATCATCGAAATTGCGCGCAAATACCGCGTTGATGAAGCCCAGCAGCGAGAAAATCGTCGCCGTCAGCACCACCACAAGGATGGTCACCCCGAGGTGATGCACCTGCAAATGGGTGAAGAACAGCGACAGAATGGTCACGATCACGCCGACCATCAGGCCACGCAACACGCCGCCAATGGTGAAGCCAATCAGAATCGTGTGCGGCGACACCGGCGAGACCATCAGCTCTTCGATGGAACGCTGGAACTTGCTGCCGAAGAAACTCGACACCACGTTGCCGTAAGAGTTGGTGATCACCGACATCATGATCAGCCCCGGCACGATGTACTCCATGTAAGTGAAGCCACCCATGTCGCCGATTTGCCGACCGATCAGATTACCGAAGATCACGAAGTACAGAACCATGGTGATCGCCGGTGGCAGCAACGTCTGCGGCCAGATCCGCGTGAAGCGTTTGACCTCGCGGTAAACGATGGTCTGCAGGGCGACGAGGTTGGGACGGAATTCGGAACTCATACCGCCACCTTCGACAGATTTTTCTCCACCAGGGACACGAACAGCTCCTCGAGGCGATTGGTTTTGTTGCGCAGGCTCAGCACTTCAATGTTCTGCTGCGCCAACTGGGTGAACAACGCCGTAATGCCCATGGATTTGTCGACCTGAACTTCCAGGGTGTGGCTGTCGATCAACCGGGCCGGATAACCGAGCAGTTGCGGCGCGGCGCTCAAGTCGTTTTTCAGGTCCAGCAAAAAGGTTTCCACGTGCAACTGGCCCAGCAATTGTTTCATGCTGGTGTTCTCGACGATGGTGCCGTGGTCGATGATGCCGATGTTGCGGCACAACTGCTCCGCCTCTTCCAGATAGTGCGTGGTGAGGATGATGGTGATGCCTTTCTGGTTCAGTTCGGTGAGGAACGTCCACATCGAACGACGCAACTCGATATCGACGCCTGCAGTCGGCTCATCGAGGATCAGCAGACGCGGTTCATGCACCAGCGCACGGGCAATCATCAGACGGCGCTTCATGCCGCCGGACAACGAACGCGACGGCACATCGCGCTTGTCCCACAGGCCCAATTGCGTCAGGTACTGCTCGGCGCGTTCCTTGGCGATCTTCGCCGGAATGCCGTAGTAGCCGGCCTGAGTCACGACGATGTCGAAGGTCTTTTCGAACTGGTTGAAGTTGAATTCCTGAGGCACCACGCCGATCGAGCGCTTGAGCTGCGCAGGATTTTTGTCCAGGTCATGACCGAAGATATTCACCGTGCCGCTGGTTTTGTTCACCAGGGTCGAGAGAATGCCGATGGTCGTGGATTTGCCAGCACCGTTGGGGCCGAGCAAGGCGAAAAAATCACCTTCGGCAACGTCCAGATCGATACCACTCAAGGCCTGGAACCCGTTGCCGTAGGTTTTGGTTAGCTGCCGGATGGACAGAGCGGAACTCATATCTGATTTACGCACCATTGAAGGGAAAAAGGAGACGGCGGCGAAGGATCGAACCGCAGCGCAAGTGCGCAATGGTGCTTGCCGCCGCCGTACAAGTACAGTCAAGTGTGTCGATAGTAGGTATTAAGTCAACGCGGTCATGACGGCTTTCTGGTAAGCCGGACGCTGCTTCAGGCGCTCGTACCAGGCTTGCAGATGCGGTTGCGGGGCGCGTTCGATGGGCATCTCGAACCAGGCATAAATGAAACTGCCGAGCGGGATGTCACCCATGCCGATGTCTTTTCCGGAAAGGTAAGGCTGACTGGCCAAGGCACTGTCTGCCATGCTCAGCAACTCGCTGCATTCCTTGATCGCGGCATTGATCGCCGCCCAGTCCTGCTTGTCCGCAGGCGTGCGCAACACGCCCCAGAACACCGTGCGGAAAGGCCCGGCGAAACTCGAGGTGGTCCAGTCCATCCACTTGTCAGCGATAGCGCGGGCTTGCGGATCCGCCGGATACCAAGCGCTGTCGGGCGCATGCCTGGCCAGCAGATAGCGCACGATGGCGTTGGATTCCCACAACACGAAACCGTCGTCTTCAATCACCGGCACCCGACCGTTCGGGTTCATCGCCCGGTACTCGGGCGTGTCGACTACGCCAAACGCGCCACCGGCATCAATCGCCTCGTAAGCCAGACCGAGTTCCTCGGCGGCCCACAATGGCTTCCTGACATTCGATGAGTTTTTCCGTCCCCAGATCTTCAGCATGACCGCCTCTTTTCAAATGCGTGGGCAGGCAGCATACGCCGGATCAGACCCGGCTCAAATCACTCTGCATATCGCCCAGCAATGGCGGCTGATGATCGGTGAACAGGTGCGGATAGCACTTTTGCAGATGCTCGAAGAAGAAGGTTTCCGGGACATCGGCGAATTGGCCGTGATCGACCAGATACTCCATCAACTGTGCCCCATCGCGGTTGAACGGGTGGAAAACGCTGTCGTTGATACCGTCGAACTCCAGCGGCGCGACATTGAACAACTCGCAGAGCTTCTGGTTGAACGCCGGCGTGGCCTTGACCCAGCGACCCTCTAGAAAAAACTCGGTATAGCCGTGCATGGCGAACATATCGCTTTTCAATAACTCGAGCAGACGCGGGGTCGACAGGTGATTTTTCACATCGGCCAGACCGATCCGCGCCGCGATTCCGCAATGCCGCGCGCAGCCCGCCAGCAGCGTGGCTTTCGGTACGCAATAACTCTCCCCCGTCGCCAGCGCATAACTGCCGCGCAAGGTCTGCGGATCACGGCTGAAGGTATAGGGGTTGTAGCGCACGGCCTCACGCACCGCGTAATAAAGACTGATCGCCTGCGCGAGCGGATCGCGGCTGGCACCACGGTGCTGTTCGGCGAACTCCACCACCGCCGGGTGGTCACTATCGATGAAGCGGCCGGGGCTCAGATATTCGTGCATGACGACAATCTCCTGGGTGAGCCCCGAGTCTAGCGACAGCGTCAGCACAGAGATAACGACGTTTCGGCCAAACTTGGACGCATAGGCGCGGATTGATCGAACGATTTCCCACACGTGTTGCCCACCGAACCTACGAAAACCATCCGGGGTTTCCCACGATTTCAATCACCTTGGTCTGACCACCCGGTTTTACAGATGCGGTCTAAGCTCTGGAGGGTCGATTTGCCTTGGTTCACGGAGGACTGAATATGCTGTTGTTGTGGATACTGGTTTTGATCGTTGGCGTGGCGTATCTCGCCCACCGGCGTATCGCCCCGCTGCCCGCGTTGGGCATCGTTGCCGTCTACCTCTTGGCGATGGGGATATTCAGTCACGCACCGGGCTGGCTGTTGCTGGTGTTCTGGGTACTGCTGGCGGTGGTCGCTGCACCGTTGCTGCTGCCCGACCTGCGCCGCAAGCATTTCACGGCGCCGCTGTTCAGCTGGTTCCAGAAAACCCTGCCACCGATGTCGCAGACCGAACGCGACGCGATCGACGCCGGCACCGTGTGGTGGGATGGCGAGCTGTTCAGCGGTCGTCCGGACTGGGACAAACTGCTGGCCTATCCGAAGGTGCAACTGAGCGAAGAAGAGCAAGCGTTCATTGACGGCCCGACCGAGGAACTCTGCGCCATGGTCACCGACTGGCAGATCGGCCAGTCGATGGACCTGCCGCCCGAAGCCTGGACGCACATCAAGGAACACGGCTTTTTTGCCCTGATCATTCCGAAAGAATTTGGCGGTAAAGGCTTCTCGGCCTACGCCCACTCGCAAGTGGCAATGAAACTCGCCACCCGCAGCGGTGACCTCGCCTCCACCGTCATGGTGCCGAACTCACTCGGCCCGGCCGAACTGCTGCTGCACTACGGCACCGACGAGCAACGCAATCACTACCTGCCACGCCTGGCCCGTGGCGATGACATTCCGTGCTTCGCCCTCACCGGCCCGCTCGCTGGCTCCGATGCCGGGGCGATGCCCGACACCGGGATCATCTGCAAAGGTCAGTGGGAAGGTCAGGAAGTCATTGGCCTGCGCCTGAACTGGGAAAAGCGTTACATCACCCTCGGCCCGGTTGCCACACTCCTCGGCCTGGCGTTCAAGGCGTATGACCCGGAGCATCTGCTGGGTGACAAAGAGGACCTTGGCATCAGCCTGGCGCTGATTCCGACCGATACCGCCGGCGTGGAGATCGGTCGTCGCCACCTGCCATTGGGTGCGGCGTTCATGAACGGTCCGAACTCGGGCAAGGACGTGTTCATCCCGCTGGACTTCCTCATCGGCGGTCAGGAAATGCTCGGCAAGGGCTGGATGATGCTGATGAACTGCCTGTCGGTCGGCCGTTCGATCTCGTTGCCGGCAGTCGGCACAGGTGCGGCCAAGTTCACCAGTCTGGTCACCGGCCAATACGCGCAGATTCGTGAACAGTTCAATGTGCCGTTGTCGGCGTTCGAAGGTATTCAGGAAGCCATGGCGCGCATCGGCGGCAACGCGTGGATGATGGACGCCGCGCGGATGCTCACCGCCAACGCGGTGGATTTGGGCGAGAAACCGTCGGTGCTGTCGGCGATCCTCAAGTATCACCTCACTGAGCGCGGCCGCGAATGCATCAGCCACGCCATGGACGTCCACGGCGGGAAAGCGATCATCATGGGGCCGAACAATTACCTCGGTCGCAGCTGGAACGGTGCACCGATCTTCATCACCGTGGAAGGCGCAAACATACTCTCGCGCAACCTGATGATCTTCGGTCAGGGCGCGATTCGCTGCCATCCGTTCGTACTGAAGGAAATGGCTCTGGCCGGTCGTGAGGACAAGGATCAGGCACTGAAAGAGTTCGACGGCCTGCTGCTCAAACACATAGGTTTCGCCGTGAGCAACGCCGCCAGCACGCTCGTGCTGAACCTCGGCTTCGGCCACTTCGAACATGCGCCGGGCGACAAGATCAGCCAAGGCTACTTCCGCGCACTCAACCGTCAGGCAGCGGCATTTGCCATGCTCGCCGACTTCAGCATGATGCTGCTCGGCGGCGAACTGAAGCGCCGCGAGCGTCTGTCGGCACGCTTGGGTGATGTGCTGAGTAATCTGTATCTGGCCTCTGCCGCACTCAAGCGTTACCACGATCTGGATTCGCCGGCCTACATGGAACCGCTCTTCCGTTGGGCGATGGAAGAAAGCCTCGGCCAATCGGAACGGGCACTGGATGAGTTGCTGCGCAACTTCCCGAACAAGGTATTCGGCTGCCTGCTGCGAGGCATTGTGTTTCCGTTCGGCCGTCGTCACAAAGGCCCGTCGGACAAACTCGGGGCCGAAGTGGCTGGCGTCATTGGTCGCGCCAAGGGCGATCCGGCGCTGGAAGAACTGCTTGCCGGTTGCTATCGCCCACAGTCTGCAGACGATGCAGTCGGCGCGTTGCAACACGCCAGCGATCTGCTGAATGCCGCACAGCCGCTGCACAAAAAACTGCACACCTCGCTGAAAAGCGGTCAGGTGAAACCGGTCGCGGGCGAACACGCCATCGATGCGGCGCTGGAGGCCGGGGTGTTGCAACCGGTAGAAGCGCAGAGCTTGCGTGATGCCGAAGCGGCGCGACGCAAGGTGATCGATGTCGATGATTTCGACAAAGAAGAACTGAAACAGGCAGAGGGCAAAGTCCGCTGATCCTGACAAGCATGTCCAAGAGGGCGCAGGGGCTTTATACTCCCGCGCCCGTTTTGCTCTTGAGGACTTATCTCGTGTCCAACGTCGTTGCCGACCATCTTGTTTTGCTCGACCACCTGCGCAGTATCCTGGTCGCCGTAGGTGAGGCCGAACAGGTTCCTGAAGAAAGCCATGCCTTGTTCCTGGAGCGCTTCGACGAACTGCTGGCATCGCTGCCGATCGACCCGATCGAAAGCCAGTACCTGGGCCAGGACATCCTGACTCAAGTGATTAGCCGTTACCCGCAAATCGCCCACCTGATCCCGCGCGATCTGCTGTGGTTCTTCGCCGGTGACTGCCTGCACTACTTGTCCGATGAAGAGATCGACCTGTATCAGGCGCTGGAAGAACGCCGTTACGAAGCTGAACAGAACGACGAACCGTTCGACTGGAATCAGGAAAAACAGCTGCTCGCGATGTCCGCTCAGGACAGCAAGCACTGATTTTCGCTCTGCTACGAACAGGCCCGCACGGTGATCCATGCGGGCCTTTTCTTTGCGCGGGCGTTAAAGCAAGCCTTCGCTTTCGGGCAATTCGTACTCCATCGATACTTTGCTCCCTTCGCCCGACTTGCCCGGCTTGCTCAGGGTCGGCTCCTTTTGCAGACACTCCACCAGAAAATCGATAAACACCCGCAACTTCGGTGGCAGATACCGCGTCGGCGAATGCAGCAACCACAGCCCGCCGTGATAGGACGCAAGGAACGTCCAGTCCGGCAACACCTGCACAATCAACTTCTGCTCAAGTGCATAGCGGGCGGTGAAGTACGGCAGGCTGCCGATGCCGATGTGCTGCAACACCGCGCCCAATCGCACGCCGGTGTGATTGGCGGCATAGCGACCGCGCACACCCACCGTCACAGCCTTGCTGCCTTTCTTGAATTTCCAGCGCGCGTCGCTCGGGGTTTCGCCCAGATAGATACAGCTGTGATTGAGCAAGTCATGAGGGTGAGTCGGCGTACCGTGTTCGGCCAGATACTGCGGCGTCGCGCAGAGCAAATGGTCGATCGTCAGTAGCTGTCGACCGACCAGCCCGGCCGGTGGCCGATCCGTGATGCGAATGGCCAGATCAACATGATCGTCGATCAGATCGACCTGACGATCTTCCAGCAGCAACTCGACATCGACCTTGGGATAACGCCGCAGAAATTCCGGCATATGCGGATGAATCACAAAGCGCCCCACCGCTTTCGGCACGCTGACCCGCACCAGGCCTTCGGCTTCATGGGTGAACTGACCGCTGATTTCCATGACGGACTTGGCTGCGCTGACCATTTCCTGACAGCGCTTGAACACCTCCTCGCCGCCGTCACTCAGGCGCAGTTTGCGCGTGGTGCGCTGCAGCAATCGTGTGGCCAGGGCTTTTTCCAGGCGCGAAATACTGCGACTCACCGCTGACGGCGATGAACCCAGTTGCCGAGCCGCTTCAGAAAAGCTGCCGGTCTCCACGACCTTGACGAAAATCGCCATTTCACCGAGCAGCGGTAGCGGCAGATTGATGCTCACAGCGCACAAGTCCTTTGATGTTTGAACGGATTATCACGTTATTACACGATTCATATAATAAAAACAGAAACTTTAATAAGGGCATGGAATATGACGCTTCGCCTCTTTTTCCATAGTGATGACCTCAAGGCCAATGTGGAAGTCCTCGACTGCACGCCCCAAGAGAACGAATTTGCCGTGGTGCTGCGCGCCACATTGTTCCATCCGCAAGGTGGCGGTCAGCCGTGTGATACCGGCTGGATCGGCGAGAGCCAGGTACTGCGTGTAGTGCAGGAGCCGGACCGGATCATTCATTTTGTCGATCGACCGGTGGCGCTCGGCATGACCTGCATCCGCATCGACGAGGAGCGCCGTCGCTTCAACACACGCATGCATTCGGCCGGGCATCTGATCGGGCATTTCGTGCAAGCCCTGGGCTGGACGCCGATCAAGGCACACCACTGGCCGGACGAAGGTCGAGTGCAATTCAAGCCCGGCGATGCCGCGCAGGAAGTCGACGCCGAGACCGTTCAGTGCGGCATCGGCCAGTGGATCGAACACGATCTGCCCCGCCTGACCTCGCTGCGCGAAGGTGCGCGGGAGATCGGTTTCGGTGAACTGCCCGCCTACGGCTGCGGCGGCACCCATGTACGTAGCCTGAAGGATCTGGGCACAGTCACGATCGCGTCCCTTTCGCAGAAGAAAGGCACGTTGTCCGTCCACTACAGCGTGGATTGAGCATTCCGGACGTTGCCTCACGCAGCGTCCGACGCCGGGGAACTGCACTCGCAGCTTCCGTAGACTATCGATAGATGGACCTAAAAAAAATGATGCTAGACGTCGAGCGTCTCGATGAGACGTGCATAAAAAAACTGGCCAACGAAGAAGTCCTCGCCATCCGCGTCAAAGGCTTTTTGCCGGAGCCACTGGCCATTCAGATTGGCGACAAGATTCTCGCTCCAGGCTTTGAGGGTTACATCAACGCGCCGAGTATCGGCCGCATCGGCATGGCTTTTTATGAGGCGGAAAACCAGCCGCTGCTGATCGAGGATTACTTCGAACGCGCTACCAGCAACATCGCTGAACTGCGCAATCGCTGCGCGCCCTACTCCTCACCCATCGATACCTTGCGCTGCATGCTCGACGAATCCTGGCCGGCCGGCGCGCATCTGGAAAATCTTTATGGCCGGAAAATGTATGTCGGCCTCTCACGAGTAGTGAAACCGGGGGTGTGCTTCCTAGCCCATCACGACATTTTCGCCAAGGATGCCCCGGACAGCTTCCAGGCACGCAGCCTGGAGGCGCAGTTTGCCTGCAACGTCTATCTGAACATGCCGACCGAAGGCGGCGCGCTGCAGGTGTGGGACGACGACATCACCCCGGACCAATTCGACGAGATGCGTGGCGACAGTTACGGCATCGAACCGGCGCTGCTCGGCCCTCCCGCCCTCGAAGTGAGACCGCAACCCGGCGATTTCATCATGTTCAATTCGCGGCGCATGCACTCGGTGACCCCAGGCGTGGCCGATCCGCGCTTGAGCCTGTCCTTTTTTGTCGGCTATCGCGGCAATGCTTCACCCCTGACCTACTGGAGCTGAGATGTATTCGAATTATCTGGGCGAGTTTCTGGCGCTGGCAACCATTCACTTTCTGGCCGTGGTTGCTCCCGGCCCGGACTTCGCAGTCACGATTCGCCAAAGCGTACGCTTTGGCCGATTGGTGGGGATCTGCACGGCGCTGGGTATCGGTGCAGGGATTTCCGTGCACGTGCTCTACACACTGCTGGGGGTCGGGGCATTGATGCACACCACCCCGTGGTTGCTGACCGTGGCCAAAGTGGTTGGCGGTGCCTACATCCTGTATCTGGGTGTCAGCCTGCTGCGCAGCAAACCGAAATCGTCCCTTGAAGGCGAGAAAACCAGCGAGGAACCGGTAGTTGAACAAACCTTGTTCAAAGCCTTCAGCACCGGTTTTCTGACCAATGCGACCAACCCCAAAGCCACGCTGTTTTTCCTGGCCATTTTCACCACGATCATCAGCGCCAGCACACCCCTGCAAATCCAGGCCTTTTACGGTTTGTGGATGTGCTTTGTGAATGCGCTGTGGTTTGTTGTGGTCGCGCTGTTTTTCTCGAGCAGTCGGGTTCGAGTGCTGTTCATGCGCATGGGGCATTGGTTCGAACGCACCATGGGAGCGGTGCTGATCCTGTTTGCCGGTCGCTTGATGCTGTCCTGGTAGCAGACGCAAAAACGCAAAAAGGCCCACCGAATCACTTCGGCGGGCCTTTTTCTTTAGCGCTGACAGCACAGCCACAAATCCCGCGCATACAAAAACTCCGCTCTATTGAGCGGCGTTTTTGTGAATATGGAGCGGGAAACGAGACTCGAACTCGCGACCCCGACCTTGGCAAGGTCGTGCTCTACCAACTGAGCTATTCCCGCAATGGCGTCCCCTAGGGGACTCGAACCCCTGTTACCGCCGTGAAAGGGCGGTGTCCTAGGCCACTAGACGAAGGGGACACAGGCTACAACTTTCACTAATAAAAACGCCGCTCACTGAGCGGCGCTTTTAGAATTTGGAGCGGGAAACGAGACTCGAACTCGCGACCCCGACCTTGGCAAGGTCGTGCTCTACCAACTGAGCTATTCCCGCAAATGGCGTCCCCTAGGGGACTCGAACCCCTGTTACCGCCGTGAAAGGGCGGTGTCCTAGGCCACTAGACGAAGGGGACACGCTACCCGGAACACATGGTGTGTGTTTCGGTGTCCAGATCCTTGCCCGAAGACTTGGTTCTGGTTTCACTCAGCACCGCCCGAAAGCACTGCTGTTTAAAATTGGAGCGGGAAACGAGACTCGAACTCGCGACCCCGACCTTGGCAAGGTCGTGCTCTACCAACTGAGCTATTCCCGCATTGGCGTCCCCTAGGGGACTCGAACCCCTGTTACCGCCGTGAAAGGGCGGTGTCCTAGGCCACTAGACGAAGGGGACACACTACAACATTCACTCCCTGCCGCGCTTCGCTGTGTGCTTTACGCTGCAAGTGGCGCGCATTCTATGGATGGATTGAGAGGTCGTCAACCCCTTGATATAAATTTATTTAAATCAATGACTTCGACCTGCTTTACGGCGGCAATCAGGCTTTTCCGTCGCCCGACGATTGACGCCTATATTCCGCCACTCGCCAAGACGCTATAGTCCACCCACAGTGATGGCAATCTGAACCCGCAGCGCCAGCATTCATATAAGCAGCGTGCGGCCGATACAGATTGAACCTGCCGAACCAACCAGTCGAGCGGCGCTAGGCGGTTAAATGCCCAGCCACTACACTCGCATGCGAACCCTATAAAGAGGTCTTACCGGTGACACCACTCATGATCACCCTGCTAGTCATAGCCGGGATCGCAATTCTGATCGCCATTGGCTACATGAACCATGTGGTGGAAAACAACAAACTGGAGAAGGCCCGCACCAAGGTCGAACTCAACGACCGCCTGCGCCGTTGCGGCGAACTGACCGAAACCTTCCCGGGCCAGTTCATGACCCCGGCACTCAAGCTGCTGCTGACCCGTCTGGAACTGAACGTCTGCCAGCGCCTGCTGAACCTGGAAAAAACCAGCGCCACCACCAAAGCGCGCATCACCGAACTGAGCGCCCTGGTCGCCCAAGGCGAATCGATCCCGGTCAACAACCCGCCGTCGCCGATTCTGACCGAAGCCAAAGCCAAAGACGTGCGCTTCCTGCTCGAAGCCCTCCACGGCCAAATCACCCGTGCCGCTCACGACGGCTTCCTGCCACCGAACGAAGCCAAACACTGGATTCGCGAAGTCCGCCATATTCTGGTGCTGCTGCACATCGAGTTCTTCAATAACCTCGGCCAACAGTCCCTGCAACAAAACCAGCCCGGCCAGGCCCGCCTCGCCTTCGAACGCGGCGTGCAATACCTGCGCAAACAGCAGGATCCACAGATGTATGCAGAGCAACTGCAATACCTGGAAAAACTGCTGGCCCGCGCCAACGCCCAAGTCATGGACAAAATCGCACCGGTTGAAGGTGAAGAGAACCAACTGACTGCCGGCCTCAAAGATGTCGAGGCCGATGCGGACTGGAAAAAGAAAGTGATATACGACTGATTGCAGAAGTTGAAAGAGAAGCCACCGAGAGGTGGCTTTTTTGTGGGCTCGCGAGAGTGAACACGATAGACGCCCGGTGAATGTGAGAACGCTTTCGCGAGCAAGCTCGCTCCCACAGGGTTTGAGTACATCCGGCAGAGATGGGTTGGCCGCCAGGCCGAGATCGCGAGCAGGCTCACTCCTACAATGGGATTGAGCACATCTGACAGAGCTTGGTCGGCTGTCAGGCCGCCTTCGCGAGCAGGCTCGCTCCCACAGGGTTTGAGTACATCCGGCAGAGATGGGTTGGCCGCCAAGCCGCTATCGCGAGCAGGCTCACTCCTACAATGGGGTTGAGCAAATCTGACAGAGCTTGGTCGGCTGTCAGGCCGCCTTCGCCGGAACACCGCCCGGAGCAAGCTTGTTCCCACAAAAGAGCAAGAGCAGACCGTGCATCGCTTCTGCTTCCCACCACTCAACAGGATGAGCGTTAGCTCGGCTGCTGCTCTTGATCTTGATCTGAAAGCCCGTCGGCAGGCTGAGTGGAGGGATTGATCCGGGGGTGGGAGCGCAGCGACCGTTCGACGAAGTCGAACACATCGAGAGGAGGTGCAGCGAAGCAAACCGTAGGCGATGCCCCCGGATCGATCCCGGAGCGAAGGAACCCCGAGCCCCAGCGAGCGGGCCGAACGTCAGGGCAAAGACCTTTGGTTACTTTGGGGCGTTTGCCAAAGTGACCCGCCGTAAGGGCGGAACCCTAATCAGCAACACCCACAGCAACGGATATACACCCAAAACCCCAAGAGCATGGTCGGCCCAAAGGCCGCCAAGCCCAAAGCGTCAAAGCGTCAAAGCGTCAAAGCGTCAAAGCCGAAAATGCCCAACCATCCCCCGCAACTCACTCCCCAACTGCGCCAGCTCAACACTCGAAGCCGCATTCCCGCGCATCGCGATCGACGACTGATCCGCACTTGCGCGAATACTCGTCACACTGCGATTGATCTCCTCCGCCACCGAACTCTGCTCCTCGGCCGCCGCCGCAATCTGCTGATTCATCTGCTGAATCAACGACACCGCCGCCGCAATACTCCCCAGCGCACTCTCGGTCTGCAACGCATCACTGACCGCCAGCTTCACCAACTCCCCGCTGCTCTGAATCTGCTGCACCGAAGCATGCGCCGCCGAGCGCAGCGCACTGACCAGCCGTTCAATTTCCTCAGTCGATTGCTGCGTGCGCCGAGCCAGTGCACGTACCTCATCGGCCACCACCGCAAAGCCTCTGCCCTGCTCACCTGCCCGTGCTGCCTCAATCGCAGCATTCAACGCCAACAGATTGGTCTGTTCGGCAACGCTTTTGATCACTCCCAGCACCGTGCCGATATTCTGGATTTCCGCACTGAGGCTTTCGATGCTGGAACTGGCCGATGTCGCCGAGTCGGCCAATTGTTCGATCCGTGCCATGCTCTGGCGCACCACCTGCTGACCACTCTCGACCTTGTCATCCGCCGTCTGCGCGGCCAGCGCCGCTTCTTCGGCGTTGCGCGCAACGTCATGCACGGTGGCGGTCATCTGGTTCATCGCCGTGGCGACCTGCTCGGTTTCCTCCTTTTGGCTGCTGACCTCGAGGTTGGTCTGCTCAGTGACCGTCGACAACGATTGCGCCGAACTGGCCAGTTGCTCGATCCCCGCCTGCAAACCACTGACGATGGTGCTCAGACCCGCGCCCATCTGTTGCATCGCCAGCATCAACTGACCGATCTCGTCGCGCCGGGTCACTTCCACCGTTGCACTCAAGTCACCAGCGGCAATCTGCTGGGCGACCCGAATCACGCTGCGCAATGGCGCGACGATCAGTCGGGTAATCAGCCACGCCGCGAGCAAGCCGACCAACAACGCCAGCGCCGATGAACCAATGATCAACAGCGAGTTTTTCTTCAGTTCCGCCTGCATCGCGCCGTCTTCAGCGACATACGCCTGATTCACCCGCTCGACCACTTGGTCGGCACGCTGGTGCAATTGCTCGTAGACGGTCTTTTCCTGCGCGAGCAATCCGGTGTACTCGGCCAGTTTGTCGTTGAAACCGGCGATATGCCCGGACACTTCATTGAGCACGGTCAGGTAACCCTCGTCCTTGACCGTGGTTTTCAGTTCTTCGGCCTGCGTCTGGGCCTGTGCGGCCTGTTCGATATTGCCTTTGCCGGCACCGTCGGCATCGCCCTTGCGGCTTTGATCCAGACGAATCCGCGCTTCGTTCATTGCCTGCAGCATCAAGCGCGAAACCTGACTGACCTGACTGGCCTGTTCGATGAACTGCGCCCCGTCCTTGCCCTCGGTGTCCTTCAAGGTATATGCACCGTCGTCGGCAAGCCCGGCCTGCAAGACATCAAGATTATTGGCCACACTGGACACCGACCAACTGGCCATTTCCAGCGCGAGGTCCTTGGCCTGAGTCAACGACACAAACTCGTCGAACGCCTTGCGATAAGCGCCGAGCGACTGCTGCACATCATTCATGACCGGCACATTGGCCGCCGACTGCGCTTTGAGCTGATCAGCCAGAGCAACCAGTTCGTCGACGCCCTTACGCAGGGCATCGGCCGTCTTCGGATCGCCTCGCAAGGCATATTCCTGCTCGAGCAGGCGCACTTTGAGCAGGCCACTGTTAAGCGAGGACATCTGTTTCAGACCATCGAAACGATGACTGATGGTTTGCAGGGACCAGACGCCAATGGCCGCCACCAGCGCGGTCAGAAGCAAAACCAATACAAACCCGATACCCAGTTTTTTTGCCATACCGAGGTTGGCAAAACGTCCTTGCATGGCCGAAATCATTGCGCGTAGTCCCCTGCCATTGTCAGTAGAGCGAAGAGTCGCAACGGCCACTCACCCGCACAAGTCTCTGGCGTCGGAATAATGGCAAAAAGCTACGCCCGCGTCGTTTTCAGAACACTTGAGGTCGATCCGCACCGGTGTTGCGGAAAAACTGCCGAGCGCGCGGGTCGCAGGCGTACGCGACGTTAATCCGCAGCCAGTCGCCCGCCTCGCCACTGGGGCTGAAGGCATCCGGCGCTGACAGCAACACGCCACAGCGCTGCGCCTGCCGGCGTATTCGAGAATGATCGGTCATGCGCGAACGCGCCCAGATGAACAGCCCGCCTGCAGGTTTGCCGAAAACCTCCCAATCGGCATCCTCCAGGGCCTGCAAAGCGGCAGCCCGGTCAGCATTCAGGCGTTGACGCTGGCGCTGTACCAGTTTGCGGTAAGCGCCACAACCCATCAGGCTGGCCAGTACCGCCTCGGAAAACCTTGATGCGCCCAAGCCGCTGATCATCTTGACCTGCGCCAGCCGCCTGACAATTTCGCTGTCGGCGAAGACGAACCCGACCCGTAACGAACTGCTCAGGATCTTGGAAAAACTGCCCACGTAGATGACCCGTCCCTCATCGTCCAGCGCTGCCAGTCGTGTACCGTTACCGGTGTGCAAGTCCGCGTAGACATCGTCTTCGATCAAGCGCACATCGTAGGCTTTGC
Organism: Pseudomonas sp. P108; assembly: GCF_032613195.1. Taxonomy (NCBI): domain Bacteria; kingdom Pseudomonadati; phylum Pseudomonadota; class Gammaproteobacteria; order Pseudomonadales; family Pseudomonadaceae; genus Pseudomonas; species Pseudomonas sp. P108. The sequence continues at coordinate 4,936,007 of NZ_CP126691.1, forward strand.
TCAGTTGCAGGATGCGTTGCGCCACGCTTGGCGACAGGCAACTGCCGGTAGGGTTGTGATGATGACTGTTGATGAACACCGCACCTGGCCGAAACTGTTGCAGCAAAGCCTCGAGTGCTTCGATGTCCGGCCCGGTCGGGGTGCGGCGCACCTCAAGCATGCGCACGCCATGCAGGCGCAGCAGGTCGAACAGCGGCGCATACCCGGGGGTTTCGACCACCACGCAGTCACCGGCCTTGAACAAGGTGCGCACGATCAGATCCAGCGCATGACTGGCGCCACAGGTACTCAGCAACTGCGAACTGCGGGCCTCGATACTGAACAGCTTGAGGCGTTTGACAATCTGCTCGCGCAACGCTGGAAGCCCCAATGGCGTGCTGTAGTTGAACAGGCTGGCCATGTCGGTACGAGCCACCTCGCGCAGCGCATAGCTGAGGTCGTCAGGCTCACGCCAGCTTTTCGGCAGACCTCCGGCCCCCAGTTTCAAGCCGCCTGCGGCCTCGCAGACGGCATCGCACCAGGCAAACCGGCCTTCGAATGGCGCCAGTTCATCCTCTGCACCCAGCATCGCTGGCGCGGCAGCGACGATGAACCCGGTGCCTTGGCATGAGCTCAAAACACCCTGCGATACCAGCCGTTCACACGCCTCGACAACACACGACTGGCTGAGCAGATTGCCTCGAGCAATTTGCCGAACCGAAGGCAAACGGGTAGCCGGCGGCACACCACTTTGCAGGATCCACTCCGTCAGTCCGTCAACAATCTGCTGCACGACCGGCACCATTGCCTGTCGATCAATTCTCAATTCCATGAGCAAGCAAACTCCTGTCCGTTTTGCTGGCGGCAGTAAATCACAGCCGCGCCGGACAGGCTGTGCGACAACGCCGCCAAAAGCGACCGTTCTAACGGTTTGATACACATTGTTTAAGGGGCTTCACGGAACTGACCGTGATTCAAAAAAAAGCCCGCAAGGAATGCGGGCTGTTTTTCCTGAGTTCAGTTCAGAATGCGGTGACTCCGCCGTCCACGGCCAGCGAGTGACCGGTGGTGAATGCTGCACCGTCGCTGCACAGATACAACACGGCACTGGCGATTTCCTCGACTTTGCCGATACGGCCGACCGGGTGCATGGCGTTGGCGAACTCGCCCTTCTTCGGATCGGCCTCATAGGCACGGCGGAACATGTCGGTGTCGATCACCGCCGGACACACCGCGTTGACGCGGATTTTCTTCTTCGCGTATTCAATGGCGGCCGATTTGGTCAAACCGATCACCGCGTGCTTCGACGCCGCATAGATGCTCATCTTCGGTGCCGCGCCCAGCCCCGCTACCGAGGCGGTGTTGACGATCGCCCCGCCGCCCTGTGCCAGCAACAGTGGCAGTTGATACTTCATGCACAGCCAGACGCCTTTGACGTTGACCCCCATGATCGCGTCGAACTCATCCATCGAGCCGTCGGCCAGTTTGCCTTTTTCGATTTCGATGCCGGCATTGTTGAAGGCATAGTCCAGACGGCCGTAGGTATTGATGACCTCGTCCATCAGATTTTTCACTTCGCTTTCGACGGTCACGTTGCAACGCACGAACGTCGCTTCGCCACCGGCGGTACGAATCAACGCGACTGTGCCTTCGCCCCCTGCCGCATCCAGGTCGGCGACCACCACTTTCAGGCCCTCGGCGGCGAACGCCTGCGCGGTCGCACGGCCGATGCCGTTGGCCGCGCCAGTGACTACGGCAACCTGACCGGAAAACGTCATGCTCATTGTTATGTCCTCGAAGGGCTAGATGCAGGGGATTTGTAGATTCGCAGCATAGTCATTGAGGTCTGCCGCACGTCAGCACTATCCAATGGCTGTTTATGTACCCATGCACCGCAGTGATAAAACCATGCCAGTGATTATCACTGCACTGGATCGGCGTGCATTCGCCGCATCAGCCAACCTTGCGCCAATGCCGCTGAGGGTCTATCAACAAGGCTTCATTCCGTTCGAGTGCCTGCCATGACCAACCAGACCAATCGCCAGTTCCTGCTCGCCAAACGCCCGGTGGGTGCGGCCAACCGCGAGACCTTCACCTATCAGGAAGTACCGGTGGGCGAACCGGCAGCGAACCAGATTCTGGTCAAGAACGAATACCTGTCCCTCGACCCGGCCATGCGTGGCTGGATGAACGAAGGCAAGTCCTACATCCCCCCGGTCGGTATCGGCGAAGTCATGCGTGCACTGGGCGTGGGAAAAGTCATCGCCTCGAACAATCCCGGATTTGCCGTCGGCGACTACGTCAACGGTGCCATTGGCGTGCAGGATTACTTCCTCGGCGAGCCAAGAGGTTTCTACAAAGTCGATCCGAAACTGGCACCGCTGCCGGTTTATCTGTCGGCACTGGGCATGACCGGCATGACCGCTTACTTTGCTTTGCTGGATGTCGGCGCACCGAAGGCCGGCGACACTGTTGTCTTGTCCGGTGCGGCGGGCGCAGTGGGCAGCATTGCCGGGCAGATCGCCAAGATCAAAGGTTGCCGGGTGGTCGGCATTGCCGGCGGCGCCGACAAATGCAAATTCCTCATCGATGAACTGGGCTTTGACGGTGCCATCGATTACAAGTCCGAAGATGTCGTGGCGGGACTTAAACGCGAATGCCCGAAAGGTGTGGACGTGTACTTCGACAACGTCGGTGGCGACATCCTCGATGCGGTATTGAGCCGCTTGAACATGAAGGCGCGTGTAGTGATCTGCGGCGCGATCAGCCAGTACAACAACAAGGAAGCAGTCAAAGGCCCGGCCAACTATCTGTCGCTGCTGGTCAATCGCGCGCGGATGGAAGGTTTTGTGGTGATGGACTATGCCGCGCAGTACGCGAATGCAGCGCAGGAAATGGCCGGGTGGATGGCCAAGGGGCAGCTCAAGAGCAAGGAAGATATCGTCGAAGGCCTGGAGACTTTCCCGGAAACGCTGATGAAATTGTTCAGCGGTGAGAACTTCGGCAAGTTGGTGTTGAAGGTTTAAGGCCAGCACAAAAACCAATGTGGGAGCGAGCCTGCTCGCGAAAGCGGTGGTTCAGTCGATACTGACTTCGACTGATACACCCTCTTCGCGAGCAGGCTCGCTCCCACATTTGGATCTTCAGTGTGGCTTAGGCGATTTCGGCTACAACCGACGCCAGCGCCTGTGCCGGATCAGCCGCCTGGCTGATCGGACGGCCAATCACCAGATAATCGGACCCGGCATCCAGCGCCTGACGCGGGGTCAGAATGCGGCGTTGATCGTCCTGCGCGCTGCCCGCCGGACGAATCCCCGGGGTCACCAGTTGCAGCGACGGATGCGCGGTTTTCAGTGCCGTGGCTTCCAGCGCCGAGCACACCAGACCGTCCATGCCAGCCTTTTCGGCCAGTGCAGCCAGTCGCAGCACTTGTTCCTGCGGTTCGATATCCAGGCCGATACCGGCGAGGTCTTCACGCTCCATGCTGGTCAGCACGGTCACGCCGATCAGCAGCGGTTGCGGGCCGCTACGCTTGTCCAGCTCTTCACGGCAGGCGGCCATCATGCGCATGCCACCGGAGCAATGCACGTTGACCATCCACACGCCCATCTCGGCGGCGGCTTTCACGGCCATCGCGGTGGTGTTGGGAATGTCATGGAATTTCAGGTCGAGGAATACTTCAAAACCCTTGTCACGCAGGGTGCCGACAATTTCTGCGGCGCAACTGGTGAACAGTTCCTTGCCCACTTTGACCCGGCACAGTTTCGGGTCCAACTGGTCGGCCAGCTTCAGTGCGGCGTCACGGGTGGGGAAATCCAGGGCGACGATGATAGGAGTCTGGCAGGCGGACATGAATGGGCTCTCAGGCAGGTCGAAATCGGCGCGCATTGTAGCGGAACCGGCGGCAACGCGGCACCCGATGATCGGTAAATCGTCGCGCCGGCCGTGATCAGCATAGCGCTCGCTGCTATTGTGTCGACTCCGATACACAGCCGACACGCCAGCAACAAGCGCCCGCGCTAGCCTCGCCAGCCGCAACACGTCCTTACATCAGCACTTCCCGCCTCACGGCTGGACGCCTATGCTGAAACCACCACCTCGCAGCCCATCTTTTGTGGTTGGCGGCCTACTGGCAGATGAACAGCCTCATGCACAACAACCAAATGACCGCGACGGATGAGCCTAAAGACGACAAGCGCTGGAGCATTCGTGCGCTGATCGTCGATGACGACGTGCCGATCCGCGAGCTGATGATCGATTACCTCGCGCGCTTCAACATCCACGCCAGCGGCGTCACCGACGGTGCAGCCATGCGCCAGGCGATGCTGGCCGAGCATTTCGACGTCGTCGTGCTGGATCTGATGCTGCCCGGCGAAGACGGCTTGTCGCTGTGCCGCTGGCTGCGCGCCGAATCGGACATCCCGATCCTGATGCTCACCGCCCGCTGTGAACCGACCGACCGTATCATCGGCCTGGAACTGGGCGCCGATGACTACATGGCCAAGCCGTTCGAACCGCGTGAACTGGTCGCCCGCATTCAAACGATTCTGCGTCGGGTGCGCGATGACCGAACCGAACAGCGGGCCAACATCCGTTTCGACAACTGGCGCTTGAACGGCGTTCTGCGTCAGTTGATCGCCGACGATGGTCTCGTAGTGCCGCTGTCCAACGCCGAATTCCGCCTGCTTTGGGTGTTTATCGAAAAACCTCGCCGGGTGCTCAGCCGCGAACAATTGCTCGATGCTGCCCGTGGTCGCTCAATCGAAGCCTTCGACCGCAGCATCGATCTGCTGGTGTCGCGTCTGCGGCAAAAACTCGGCGACGATCCGAAAGCCCCACAGCTGATCAAAACCGTGCGCGGTGAAGGTTACCTGTTCGACGCGCGAGACATCGGCTGATGCGGGCGCGCTTCGACACGCTGTTCGGCCGCCTGTTTGGCGTGCTGTTCGTGGCGATCGTCCTCGCGCACCTGCTGGCTTTTACCTGGTTCCGCCTCTACGGCCCGCCCCCGCCTCCGCCACCTCCGGAGTTCTCCCAGGGCGCCGACGGCCAACCGATGGCGCAGGACCCGCGCTACCCGCCACGGCCCCCGCGCCCATGGTTCGGTGGGCCGGTGGTGCCGCTGACCTTCCAGTTCATCACGCTGATGATCGCGGCGTGGTACGGCGCCAAACTGCTCAGTCGCCCGATCCAGCGCCTGAGCGACGCCGCCGAACGCCTCAGCGAAGACCTCGACAGCCTGCCACTTGATGAGTCTGGCCCGCGAGAAGCACGGCAAGCGGCGCACACCTTCAACCTGATGCAGCGGCGCATTCGCGAACAGGTGCAGCAACGCGCACGCATGCTCGGTGCCGTATCCCACGACCTGCGCACGCCGCTGTCTCGGCTGAAACTGCGCCTGGAAAATATCAGCGACGAAAAGCTGCAAGGCCAGATGCGTCAAGACCTGGACGACATGATCGGCATGCTCGACGCCACCCTCACCTACCTGCACGAACAACGCACCAGCGAAGCCTTGCAGTTGATGGATGTGCAGGCGCTGGTCGAATCGCTGTGCGAAAACGCTCAGGACCAGGGCGCCGACGTGCAGGTCAGCGGCCATTGCGCACCGCTGCCGGTACAACCGATGGCGTTGCGTTCGTGCATCAATAACCTGATGGACAACGCCCTGCGTTACGCCGGGCAGGCGCGGATTGAACTGCAGGATCAGCGCGAACAACTGCTGATTCGCGTGATCGACCACGGCCCGGGAATTGCCGAAGACAAGCGTGAGGCGGTGTTTGAACCGTTTTATCGGCTGGAAGGCTCGCGTAATCGCAATTCCGGCGGTGTGGGGCTAGGGATGACCATTGCTCGCGAGGCGGCGCAACGTTTGGGTGGCCAGCTCAATCTTGAAGAAACCCCGGGCGGCGGCCTTACCGCCATCATTCGCCTGCCACGCCCCTGAGAACGCCACCGACTCACTGTGGGAGCGAGCCTGCTCGCGAAGGCGTCAGCTGATCCAACATCTTTTTTGGATGTACCGGCCTCTTCGCGAGCAGGCTCGCTCCCACAGGGTTCAGCGATGTTCATTCTGCCGTGTGTACCGTCCGGTACAAACCCCACATACCCCGGACAACTGGCGCCCTGACCCTGCATAAGCCGGTACACCCACCGGTTTGCCATTTCAGGGAGTGAGTCCGATGATCGGTAGCGTCAGCAACTACACGAGCTATACCAGCACCAGCAGCACCTCCACGCAAAACGCGCGCAGCCAGCAACTGCAAAAAGAACTGTTCGCCAAACTCGACAGCAACAGCGACGGCGCGGTGGATCAGGACGAACTGAAAAGCGCCCTGTCACAGAAATCCGACGACGGCCTGCTGGTCAACCTGAGCAAACAATTCGGCGATCTGGACAGCGACGACAGCGGCAACCTCAGCGTCGAAGAAATGACCGCCATGGCGCCCCCGCCGCCGCCCGGTGATCAAGCCCCCGACACCGACCTGGCGGACGCCCTGATCAGCGCCCTCGACACCGATGGCGACGGCGCCATAAGCAGCGACGAACTGAGCAGCGGCCTGACCAGCGCCGGCAGCACCGCCGACAGCAACGAACTCTTCTCCGCACTCGACAAGAACAAGGACGGCACCGTCAGCCAGGACGAACTCACCGCCAGCCTGACCCCACCACCGCCTCCGCCACCTCAAATCAACAGCGACGAACTGTTCAGCCAGCTCGACGCTGATGGCGACGGCAGCGTGACCGCGACCGAACTGAGCAGCGCACTGCAAGCCAGCGACAGCGCGACTTCAACCACCAGCACTGACACCAGCGCAGCGCTGCTCAAGGTTCTCGATAGCGACAGCAGCGGTGGCGTGAGCAGTGATGAACTGAAAGCGGCTTTACAGGCCGGCCGTGAACGACCTGACGAAGAACAGACCGCTTCGACCCAGAGCACGACAGAAGCGCTGAACCGCATGATTGCCAATTTGAGCAAGCAGTACTCGCTGGAGAAGACGGCGTCGGTGGGCAAGTATTTGAATGTGGCGACTTGAGTCGACGCCCCTCACCCTAACCCTCTCCCAGAGGGAGAGGGGACTGATCGAGGTGTTTGGGAGAGCTACGCCGGCGTGCAATACCGCGTTGAACTCAGATCATGAAAAGCCCGAAAATCGGCTCCCTCTCCCTCGGGAGAGGGCTGGGGTGAGGGGCGAATCCAACACCGAACAAAAGCCGACCTCTTCACCACTCAACAGGATGAGCGTTAGCTCGGCTGCAGCTCTTGATCTGTAAGGCGACGTCGGAAGGCTGAGTGGAGGGATTGATCCGGGCGTGGGAGCGCAGCGACCGTTTGGCGCAGCCAAACACAGCGGGAGTAGGTGCAGCGAAGCAAACCGGAGACGCTGCGCCCGGATCGATCCCGGAGCGAAGGAACCCCGAGCCCCAGCGAGCGGGCCGCACGCAGGAGCAAGCCTTTTTGGTTACTTTTTTCTGGGCCGGCATTCCGGGCGTCTGGAAAAAGTGACCCGCCGTAAGGGCGGAACCCTAAGCAGCCGTTACCGCAGCAACGGATATTCACCCAAAACCCAAAACCGCTAGCGCCGCTCTTCAACCCGAGACTGACTCTTGCTCCAATCCGTCAACAAACTATAAGCCACCGCCAACAACGTAGGCCCGATAAACAACCCGATAAACCCAAACGCAATCAACCCGCCAAACACCCCAAGCAACACAATCACCAACGGCAAATTCCCGCCGCGACTGATCAGATACGGCTTGAGCACGTTATCCACGCCACTGATGATGAATGTCCCCCAGATCCCGAGAAACACCGCCATCCCATACTCACCCTTCCACGCCAGCCAGGCCGTCGCCGGCACCCACACCAACGGCGGCCCCATCGGAATCAGACTCAACAGAAAGGTGACAATCCCCAGCACCAACGCCCCCGGCACCCCGGCAATCAAAAACCCGATCAACGCCAGAACCGCCTGCGCCGCCGCCGTGCCGATCACGCCGTTGACCACGCGCTGCACCGTACCGGCCACCAGCTCGATGTAATACCCGGCGCGATCGCCGATCAAGCGCTCCAGCAAACTGTGCACAAACGCCGCCAGTCGCGGCCCGTCACGGTAGAAAAAGAACACAAAGACAATGCTCAACGTCAGTTCGAGAATGCCACCACCAATCTGCGCACTGCGCGCCAGCAGCCAGTTACCGACCTGCCCCAGATAGGGTTTGATCGATACCATCAATGCGGCACCCTGCTGATCAATGCTGTTCCACAACCCGACCAACCGCTCCCCCACAAACGGCACAGTCCCCAGCCACGCTGGCGCCTCAGGCAGACCGTCGACCTGCACATCCTTGATGAACGCCGTGGCATCACGCACATGATCGGCCAGATTGAACCCCAGCCACACCAGCGGCGCCGCCACCAGCAGCATCCAGCCCAGCGTCAGAATCGCCGCAGCCAAGGACTCGCGACCATTGAGCCAACGGGTCAGCAGGCGCATCAGCGGCCAACTGGCAAACGCCAGCACCGCGCCCCAGAACAGCGCCGACCAGAACGGCGCCATCACCCACAGGCTGGCACCAAACAACACCAGCAGCAGGATCTGCACCAGCAGGCGATCGTTATTGAGCATGTAAGGTCTCGAAAAAGTCAGTCAGGCAAAGAGTAGGCGAACACGCGGTTCGTGCTCGCCCGCAACAGCTTAACGCAACAGATCGATGCGCAGGCCAGAGCCTTCGACACTGCCGGTTTCCATGCGTGCCGCCCGCACACCCTGATTGATCAGCGCCTCACGCCAGGCTTCGGCCTTGGGCCCGGATACCGTGACGCGCAACGTCGTGTCGAGGTTAAGACCTCGGGAAATCAGGCGTAGCCAGGTGTCATCCGGCTCATTCACGCGATCAGGGAAGTCCAGCTCACCGGTGCTTTTGAGCTGACGTAACAGGGTCGCCGAGGTCGGCAGCAACTCACCCAGCGGTGCCACTGCCTCGAATTGTTCGACATGCAGATAGGCTTTGCGATTGCCGCGGGTGATGCTGTAAAGCGCCACCAGCGTGTTGTCCCGCGGTGCCGCCAGCCTCAACAGCAGATAGGCCTGTTGCTCGTCGGCGCCATACAGTTTGGCGTTACCGAACACCTCGTTGGCCCACAGACTGCTTTCGCCGCAATCACGCGCCTGACACCAGAACAACAATTCGGCGTCCTGTTTTTGCAGGGCTTCGCGAGCGGCGGTGAAGGCTTCGGTGGCAGAGTGTTCGGGGGGCAATTCGTAGGTCACCGAAGTGGTCAGGCCACGGGCGGTGACCTGACCGTCGAAACGCAGCTGGCCACTGATCTTGCGGATCGAGCCCAGCGGATAGATGCGCTCCAGTTCAACCGGAGGGCGATAGTCGACGATCTGTGCATCGGCCAGACGCGGCACGATCTGCAGATCCTGACTGCCCGGCACATCGGCGGCGAACGAAACGGTACTGAAACAGCACAGTGCCAACAGACTGAGTGACCGCATAGTCAGGCTCATCGGATCGGCATGACTGGGTAATTCGAGGTCGCAGCGGTATAGAAATCCATCGTGGTTGTCTCCCATTTCAACCCGACCAGCCTCGACAGTTGCCCGCAGCAAGTCAAGGAATGGCGAAGAACCGATTGAAACAGTCTGCGACAAGGTCGGCCCCGGCCTCATCGTTCAGGTGCAAATGGTGCCCACCCGCCAACTGTTCCCGGCTAAAGGGTAGACGTTCCAGCAACTCGGGATGTTTGGCCAGCATGCCCTCAGCCGCGACCACCAAGTGCGCCGGGCAACTGACTCGCAGCGCGAAAGCCATCGCCTGTTCCTCGGTCAGGCGCAGCGGCGATGGCAGGGTCAGGCGATTGTCGGTGCGCCAGGTGTAGCCACCGGGCACCGGCATCAGTCCGCGCTGAGCCAGCAATTCGGCGGCCTCACGGCTGACTGCGACCAGACCTTTCATGCGCGCTTCGATAGCGCGATCGAGGGTGTTGTAGACCGGTTTGCGCTTCTCGTGCAGATCCAGTTGCGCTTGCAGGGCCATGCCCATACGTTCGGCGGCGTTTTCGCCTTTGTCTGTAGGCGGAATCACGCCGTCAATCAGCGCCAGATGGCTGATGCGTTCCGGCAACGACCCCGCCAGCACCAGCGAAACAATCGCGCCCATCGAATGCCCAAGCAGGCCGAACCGCTTCCAGCCCAGTTGCTCGGCGACTTGCAGCACGTCATGGGCGTAGTCCCACAGTGCATACCCGGCACCGTTCGGCCGATGCCCGGAATGCCCGTGCCCGGCCATGTCCAGCGCGATGATGCGCAAGCCTTTGAGCTTCGGCGCCAAACGGGCAAAGCTGTTAGCGTTGTCGAGCCAGCCATGCAGCGCGATCACCGGCACACCGTCCTCGGGCCCGAACAAATGCGCGGCCAGTTCGATATGCGGCAGGCTCAGGCGCACTTCTTCGAAGGTCGGGCTCATGCGCAATCCTTGTCCTGGCGGTTTTCCCAGCGGTTGAACAGGTTTTTCAACAGGCGCGCGGTGTCCTGCGGACGCTCAAGCGGGAACATGTGTCCGCCGGGCATGCTCAGTGCCTCGCCTTGGGCCAGACGTGAAACGAAACGGGTGTGATGGCGCATGACCACGCGACTCTTGTGCCCGCGCACCACCGCCAACGGCACCTGCAATTGACGCGTACGGCCAGGGCTGGTGTGCGGCACGCCGCGATAGATGCTGATCTCGGTCGCCGGGTCGAAGCGCAGGCGCAGCTTGTCGCCAACCTGATGCAAACCGTGCTGCAGGTAGGCATCGAAGCATTCCGGATCGAAACCACGGAACAGTGTCTTGCCAGCAAAATAGCTGCGCGCACTGTCGAGGTCGGCGAACTCTTCCCGTCGACCAAGGGTGCGGCCTGCCGGAGTCAATTTGTCGATGAAACCAAAGCGCTTGGCGGCACGGATCACCCATTGATCGGTGCGGGTCAGCACCGGCGAGTCAAGCATCACCACGCCGCGATACAACTCAGGACAACGCAGCGCTGCGTGCAAATGCAATACACCGCCAAAGGAATGGCCGACGCCCCACACCGGTTGATCCTGCTGCTGCAAATGGTGGATCAGCTCATCAACGAGGTTGTACCAGTTGTCGTCCGCCGGAAAACGCGGGTCATGGGCATGCTGTTCCAGATGTGCAACCCGATACTCGGGCGCCAGCGCCGCGAACAACTTGCCATAGGTACCCGAGGGAAACCCGTTGGCGTGGGCGAAAAAGATCGGTTGCGACATGCTGGTAAATCCATGAGCAGGAAACGTGGCGTTGATTGTCCGTAAGACCGCGCCCGACAGCAATGACCGTAACTGCCAGTAATGATGACAGTCCGGTCAGGGCTATGGTGAGTCAGTCGGATCGCTACCCCCTCACCCCAGCCCTCTCCCCCAAGGGGGCGAGGGGGAAGGGAGCAGATTTGCATGAGTTTCAAAACCTGAGTTCGGCTCGATAACTCAGGTCGGCGCAACTCGAACATCCAGCCCGGTCAGTCCCCTCTCCCTCTGGGAGAGGGTTAGGGTGAGGGTGGCTGCTCACCCAGCGGTACCACTGCCATGGTCAGCCGCGACACACAACTGGCCTTGCCTTCATCGCTGGTCAGACGGATATCCCACACATGGGTGGTGCGACCGATGTGAATCGGCTTGGCCACCGCCGTCACCCGGCCACTGCGCAAGCCGCGCAAATGATTGGCGTTGATCTCAAGCCCCACGCAATAAAACTTGCTGGCATCGATGCACAGGTAACTGGCCATCGAACCGACGGACTCCGCCAGTACCACCGACGCGCCGCCGTGTAGCAAGCCATACGGCTGATGAGTGCGATGGTCGATGACCATGCTCGCGGTCAGCGATTCTTCGTCGAACGCTTCGAAGCGGATGTCGAGTACTTCGCCGATGGTGTTTTTCTGGATTGCGTTCAACTGCTCGATGTTCGGGGTGGTGCGCCACAAGCTCATCGCAGACTTCCTTTGTTGTTTTAGTGGTCGCTCAATCCTGCCACAGCACCGCCTCGCTGCGCTCGCTCCATTCTTCGAAACGCGCGCCATAGGTGTCTTCGATGACGTTGCGCTTGATCTTCAGGGTCGGTGTGAGAAAGCCGTTCTCCACGGCCCAACTGTCTTTGACCACTACCAGTCGGCGCAGGCGTTCGTGCTTGTCGAGTACGGCGTTGACCTCTTCCAGGAGTTTTTCCAGGCTCGAATGCAGGCTTGCCCGGCCCTCTTCCTGATTGACGCTCGACAGCACACACAAGCCCAGCGGCGCACTCAAACCGTCGCCAACCACACACACCTGTTCGATCCGTGAATGCACTGCCAGGCGATTTTCAATCGGCGCCGGGGCGACGTATTTGCCCTTGCTGGTCTTGAAGATTTCCTTGAGCCGACCGGTCAGGCGCAGGTGCCCTTCTGCATCCTCTTCGCCCTTGTCGCCGGTGCGCAGAAAGCCATCCGCGGTAATCGTTTCTGCGGTTTTCAGCGGCTCCTTGAAATAGCCGAGCATGTTCGCCTGACTGCGTACCTGCACTTCGCCCGATTCATCGATGCGCACTTCGACATCCGGACACGGCTTGCCAATCCAGCCCTGTTTGTATTGCCCGGGCAGACAGATGTGCGAGTAACCGCAGCCCTCGGTCATGCCATAGACCTCCAGCACATCAAGGCCGAGTTTTTGATACCAGGCAAGCAAGGTCTGCGGCACTGGCGCGGCACCGGATAATGCTACCCGCAAGGCGTCCAGCCCCAGCCCCGCCAGCACTTTGTGCCCGACCCGTTTGCCAATGAATGGCAGGCCAAGGAGGAAGTCGAGGCGCTTGGCCGGGATCTTGCTGTACACGCCCATCTGGAATTTGGTCCAGATGCGCGGCACGCCGAACATCGCGGTCGGCCGCGCGCGCTGCAAGTCAGTGATAAACGTCTCAAGGCTCTCGGCGAAGAACACTGTCTGCCCGGTGTAGATCGACGCCAGTTCAACGAACATGCGCTCGGCAACGTGGCACAGCGGCAAGTACGACAGCAGTCGGTCGCTCTCGTTGAGGCCGAACAGTTGCGTGCCACGGGTCGTGGCAAAACCGAGATTGGCAAAACTGTGCATCACGCCTTTGGGCAGGCCGGTGGTGCCGGAGGTGTAGATGATCGTCGCCAGTTGCTCGGCCGCCGGGCGCGGATCGTCCTGAATCGGTGAGCTGCGCTGCAGGTCGGCCCAGCTGAAATCGAAATCCCCGGGCGGATGCAGCGGCAGGCTGATGGTCGGCAAATCGGCCGGCACGCCTTTGGCCATGCCCGGCCAGTCATCGAGTTTGCCAATGAAGGCCAGGACGCTTTCCGAGTGATTGAGTACTTGCGCGACGGAGTCGGCGGTGAGGTTGGGATACAGCGGAACAGAAACGTGCCCGGCCATCCAGATCGCCAGATCGGCAATGATCCAGTGTGCGCAGTTCTTCGAGATCAGGGCGATGTGGCTGCCTTGCGGCAACTCACGCGCACGCAACCAATGTGCGGCGCAACGGGCCTGATGGCCGACATCCGCCCAGCTCAGCGTTTCGACCTGGCCGCCACCGACGGGCTGCACCAGAAAGCGCTGGCGCGGGTGCCGGGCTTCACGCTCGTAGAACACGTCCAGCGGCAAACGGAAGGCAGCAGACATGCGACTCGCTCCTGTTTTTGGGTCTGGAGCAAGCGTAGTCAACCAAGCAAGTGCTTGGTTGGAAAATTTAAACAAATAATTTCAGGATGTACGCAGAAACCAATGTGGGAGCGAGCCTGCTCGCGAATGCAGTGTGTCAGACCCATAAAGGGTGAATGACACGCCGCTTTCGCGAGCAGGCTCGCTCCCACAAGGGATCAGCGTTACGGGTGTTTGAGGCTGTTAAGGGTCATCGAGCCAATCAGCAACTCAGGGCTTTCCAGCTCGGCCAAGCCAGCAGTACTGACCTTCTCCGGCGGATACCCGGCGCCATGCTGCAGATAGCTCAGCAGATTGCCCACCAACGGGTTATGGCTGACCAACAGCACATTGCTCACCGACACCAGTTGATCGGTGACCTTGTCCGGATCAACCTCCGGCGTCAGCCACTCGACCGTGCGAATCTCCGGCTCGAAACCCAGCGCCTCACGAACAATCTGCGCGGTTTGCTGCGCGCGCAGATAGGGGCTGGCGTAAATCGCCGTCAGCGGCTGGCCAATCAAACGCGCAGCGCTGCTCAAAGCTTCTTTACGACCGTGCTCGGTCAGTTCCCGTTCGGAATCGGGGCACGAGCCGTAAGGCACGGCCTCACCGTGACGCAACACCCAGAGTTTCATAGCTTGGGTTCCTCATCTCGAACCGGATGCGGCGCCGGCGCGACGGCGTGTGGCGCCTCACCTTCCGGAGTACGCGGCGTTGGCCAGTCGGCGAACGGCCACGGTTTCTGGTCGCTGTGGAAGCTGCCGAAGCGGCCGATCTGCGCCAGAAACTGGCTCAGGCTGTCGCCGAAGTTCATCAGGCTGGCGCTCGGCGCGCCATAGATCAAACGATAGATCAGTTGCACCAGCACCACTGCGCCGAGGATGAACTGCGCCACTTGCCAGACCAGCACATAGACGATCATCCACAACACGCGCAGGAGGATGGATTCGTACTTGGCTTCGGTTTTCGGATCGTTCATGGCTTGCTACTCCCGGCTCACTCAGTTGAAACCACTGGTGGAAATAAAGTCGACGTCGGTTTTCGGCTCGGCCCGCATCAATAGACCGATCACCTGCTCCAGCGTGCGTCCTTCAAAGAGGATCGCATGCAGCCCGGCGACCAGCGGCATGTACACGCCGACTTCCTGGGACTTGGCCTTGAGCACTTTGAGCGTGTTGACGCCTTCGGCGACTTCGCCAAGACGCGACACCGCTTCGTCGAGGCTCAGGCCCTGGCCAAGGGCGAAACCGACTTGATAGTTACGGCTCTTCGGCGAGGAACAGGTGACGATCAGATCGCCGACACCGGCCAGACCGAGGAACGTCATGGGATTAGCACCCTGATTCACCGCAAACCGCGTCATCTCGGCGAGGGCGCGAGTGATCAGCATGCTCTTGGTGTTCTCGCCCATTTCCAGCGCCACCGCCATGCCGGCGATGATCGCGTAGACGTTTTTCAACGCCCCGCCCAACTCGACGCCGAAACGGTCGGCACTGGCGTAAACGCGGAAGGTGCGACCGTGCAGCGCGGCTTGCACTTGTTTACAGAGTTCTTCGTCTTCGCTGGCGACCACCGTGGCGGTCAGCGCATGTTCAGCGATTTCCCGCGCCAGATTCGGCCCGGACAGCACGCCGATGCGCGCTTGCGGGGCGATCTCTTCAAGAATCTGGCTCATCAGTTTGAAGGTCTGGGCTTCGATGCCTTTGGTCAGGCTGACCAGCATCTTGCCGCTCAACCGCTCGGCGTGGGCGGCGAGTACCGTGCGCAATGCGCTGGACGGCAGCGCGACGAAGCACAAATCACAGGCGTCGAGGGTTTCCTGCAGGTCGGTGACGGCGGTCACCCCCGGCAGAATCTTGATGCCTTTGAGGTAACGCGGGTTTTCGCGATTGACCCGGATGGCCTCGGCCTGCTCGGGGTCACGCATCCACTGCCGGACTTGATGGCCATTCTCGGCCAAAAGATTGGCCACGGCGGTACCAAAACTTCCGCCTCCCAGGACCGCAATCGGGCGCTGTTCAGTCATATGCAATCCGTTAATCCATACCAGTGGCGATGGCGGCATTATACGGGGCAGCCCGGTCGCGGCCAGCCCCAGCAACAATTACCGACACTTGTAGGAAGAAGACCAATAAAACCTAGGAAAATGCTACTAACGTGAATGGAAAAGTCACGGTGCTCGGTTAACATGCGCGCCAAATCTTTACGATCAAGGCTGCGTCGTGTTTTTCGCTCCTCCCCCTCCCCGTTCGTCCCTTTTGCTGGCGCTGCTGTTCAGCCCGCTAGTGCTGGGGGACGACCTGTTCATGGACAACGAAGCACTGCCGCAGGTGCTGACGGCCACGCGCCTGAAACAGACACCGGCGGAAGTGCCGGGGAGCATGACCGTACTCGACAGCGAATTGATCAACGCCAGCGGCGCCCGCGACATCAGTGAGCTGCTGCGCCTGGTGCCAGGGATGATGGTCGGCAACATCAGCGGCAATCAGGCGGCCGTCAATTATCACGGCACCAACGCCAGCGAAGCACGGCGCATGCAAGTGCTGATCGACGGCCGTTCGGTCTATCGCGCAGGCTTGTCCACGGTGGACTGGAGCGATATTCCGGTGGCCATGGAAGACATCGAGCGCATCGAAGTGTTTCGCGGCCCGAACACCGTCAGCTACGGCGCCAATGCGCTGATGGCGGTGGTCAACATCATCACCCGCCACCCGGCCGACAGCCACGGCACTCGCCTGAAGTACACCCGTGGCCAGCGTGGCATCAATGATTTTTACGCCAGCCAGGGCACCGGCTGGAATGGTGGTGATCTGCGCTTGTCGCTGTCCGGTCAGGAAGATGACGGCTTCGACAGCGATCGCAGCGGTGCAGACTACCGTGACAGCCGCCGCTTGAATCGCTTCAGTCTCGCGGTCAGTCACACCCTCAGCGATAACCAGAGCCTCGACTGGCAGGTCAACGCCAAGGACGGCACCAACCAGCGGCCCTACACCTACCGCCCGGTGTTCTCCGGGATTACCGCCGCCGGGAACAATTCCGACGTAGCCGCCAAGGATTACGCCGGCTCGGTGCGCTGGAATCTCGATATCAACCCGGAGCACAGCCTTTATATACAAGGCTCGGCGCAACACTGGGATCGTCAGCAAACCTGGCGCGCCTGCGATGCCGAGGTATCGTTCAGCCCCGAACTGACGCAACTGTGGCAGCTCAACCCGAATTACACCGAACGTCTGGCGCGCAACATCACCCGGTTCACCGGCCCCGGAGCGGCGCCCGGCACGCCACAGGAAATGGCCCTGGCCAATCAGGTGCTTGATCAATGGCGCAACGGCGCCAGCCGAACCCTGTGCGGCGACATCGATCAGAGCGCCCGCGAATCGCGCTACGACCTCGAATTGCAGGACACCCTCAGCCTGTCCGACAGCCTGCGTCTGGTCAGCGGCATGAACTATCGTTACGACCGCGCCGACTCCGAGACTTACTTCAATGGCACGCTGGACGACACCACTTGGCGCGCGTTCGGCCAACTGGAATGGCGCGCCACGGAACACTGGCTGTTGCAGGGCGGTGCGATGTTCGAAAACACGCAACTGATCGGCAGTTCGCTGACCCCGCGCTTCGCCGTCAATTACCTGATCAACCCGCGCCACGGCCTGCGTGCGGTGTATTCGGAGGCGATCCGCTCGCCGGACATGTTCGAGAACAATGTGAACTGGAGCTATCAGGTCAGCAACCTGCGCCCCTCGGCCTATGGCCAGTCTTCGGCGCGCTACTTCGTCAAGACTCGCGGCCCCGGCGATCTCGATCAGGAACACATGCGCTCGCGCGAGCTGGGCTACAACGGCTATTTCGCCGAACTGGGCCTGGCCCTGGATGTGAAGCTGTTCTACGACGAGATCACCGGGATGATCAGTGAACCGCTACGTAACAACCAGTACATCGCCAGCAATGCCAACAGCTCACGTTTTCGTGGCACGGAAACCCAGCTCGACTGGCGCGTGAGCCTGGCCGACCGTTTGCGCTTCACCTACGCCTTTGTCGATGCCGAGGCGAGTAACCCACTGGATCAGCAGTTCACTTCACGCAACAGCGGTTCGGCTGGCTGGCTGCGCGACTGGGGCCATGGCTGGAACAGCGCCCTCTTCTATTACGGCGACAACGCACTCAACGGCTACCGTTTCGAGCGCGTCGACACGCGCATCGCCAAACGCATCGCGCTGGGCAAAGCACAATTGCAACTGGCTGGCGTACTGCAACAGCGTCTCGACCACGAGCCGACCACTTTCGTCGACAACAATTACGACGAACGCCGGGTGATGTACTTCAGCGCCGAGCTGGAGTTCTAGGATGCGCTACCGGCAGTCACGGAAGATGCCAACCCTGGGCCATTGGCTGGCCGGGGTCTGTCTGTTTATGACCGCATGGCTGCATGGTGTGGCGGTGCAGGCCGCCGATATCCTGTTGACCGGCGCCGAAGAAAGTCCAGGCGTACAAGCGTTCGTCCAGGCGCTCAGTGAACTGCGACCGACCGACAACGTGCGTTTCCAGCCACTGGCCAGTCTGCCTGCGCCGGGCAAACTGCCCGCCGGCCTGCGCCTGATTCTGCTCGACCTGCCGAGCCTCGACTGGCGTCTGCAAGAACCCCAAGGCCCGGCGACGCTGGTGCTGCGCATCAGTCGCCTGCAAGCCCGGCAGCGCCTCGGCAGCGCGCAACCGGCGCATCTGAGTTTGCTGTGGAGTGATCCGCCGCTGAGCCGACAGTTGCAGTTGATCCGACGCATTTTGCCCCAGGCCCGGCGGATCGGCGTGCTGTTCGATGAGCACAGCGAATTTCTCCTCAAGGAGCTGAATCTCGCCGCCGCGCCGCTGAACCTGCAAGTCGTCAGCCAGCGTTGGGACAACACCCACGACAGCCGCCCGCTGCAAACCGTGCTGAAAAACAGCGACGTGCTGCTCGGGCTCGACGACCCCGATCTGTACAACCCGAAAACCGCGAAAAACCTGCTGCTCAGCAGTTACTCACGGCAAGTCGCACTGGTCGGCCCCAACGTCGCGTTCGTCCGCGCCGGCAGCCTGGCCAGCAGTTACAGCGACCAGAACGACTGGCTGGCAATCCTCGATCAATTGCTCGACCAACCGCCGGCCACTTGGCCGCGGACGCTCTACCCCGCACGTTTTAAAGTCTCAAGTAATGCGCAGGTCGCTCGTTCACTGGGTATCGAACCGCTCAATGACGCATCTGTTGCCAGCGCACTGGCTGAAGGAGAACGCCGCCCATGAGTTTCCGTCGCCGTTGGGACATCAACACCCGCACCCAGCTGATCAGCCTGGGCCCGGCGTTGTTGCTGACCTTGCTGTTGATCAGCTTCTTCACCTTCGTGCGCATTCAGGATTTGCGTCAGGAACTGAACCACACCGGTCAACTGATCGCCAACCAACTGGCGCCCGCCACCGAATACGGGGTGATTTCCGGCAACAACGAAGTGCTGGAAAGCCTGCTCAAAGCCACACTGGCCACGCCCAACGTGCGTTTTCTCGAAGTACAGGACAGCGCCAACCGGATTCTGGTGTACGTCGAACAACCCGCGGCGGCGCACGGTCGGCCGCATCAGGTCGAAGTGTTTCAGGCACCAGTACGGTTGCAGCGCATCGCCCTGCACAATGATTTCTTCCAGGACGGCAAGGTCAGCAATAGCGGGGCCGGCGAAGATTATCTGGGCCGGGTGATCGTCGGCTTGTCCAACGACGCGTTCAGCCAGCGCCAGCAGGAGATTCTGCTCAAGGCCGGGATTCTCGCGCTGTTCGCCCTGCTCTTCACCTTTGTATTGGCACGGCGCCTGGCCGGCAGCCTGTCGCAGCCGATCCGCGATATCGGTGACGCGGTGAAGGCGATTCAGGACGGCGATTACAAAACCCCGTTGCCGATCGTCGATGACACCGAACTGGGCGCGCTGTCGCAACACATCAACAACCTTGCCCAGGCGCTGGAACAGGCCAGCCGCGAGCAGCATCAAGCCATGGCCCAACTGATCCAGACCCGTGAAGAAGCGGAAAAGGCCAACAACGCCAAGTCCGACTTTCTGGCGATGATGAGCCATGAACTGCGCACGCCCATGAACGGCGTGCTGGGCATGCTGCAATTGCTGGAAACCACCGAGATGACCGAGGAGCAGGTTGAATATGCCGCCCTCGCCTCGGAGTCCACCGAGCACTTGCTGAAAGTCATCAACGATATTCTCGACTTCTCACGCATCGAACGCTCGGAGCTGGAACTGGAGCACATCCCGTTCAACCTGGCCGAACTGATTGGCGCCTGCGCCCAGTCGTTCCAGCACAGCGCGGTACAGCGAGGGCTGGCGCTGAACCTGCGCATCCCGGACGACATGCGCGGTTTGCAGGTGCAAGGCGATCCAACGCGGATCCGGCAGATTCTGGTCAATCTGGTTGGCAACGCGCTGAAATTCACCGAACAGGGTCGCGTCAGCATCGAGGCGCAGTGGCAGTCGCTGGATCATGAATTGCTGTGGTTCACCTGCTCGGTGCGTGACAGCGGCATCGGTATTTCTTCCGAAAGTCTGGAATTGATGTTCAACGCTTTCCAGCAGGCCGACAGTTCAATCTCGCGGCGTTACGGTGGCACCGGTCTCGGCTTGCCGATCGCCCGTACGCTGGCCGAACGCATGGGCGGCACCTTGCGCGCGCAGAGCGAGGAAGGCCGTGGTTCGGTGTTCACCCTGGAAATTCCGCTGGCACTCTATAAGCAGGCGCTGCCGACTCTGGCTGCGCCGCGTGCACTGAACGGCAAAGAGCATGGTGAAGGGCGCAATGTCTTGCTGGTCGAAGACAATCCGGTAAACCAGACGGTTATTGAAGCGATGCTGCGCAGTCTGGGCTTTACTGTCAGTGTCGCCACTGATGGCGCACAAGCCGTGCGCAACGCCGAGGGCAGCGACTTCGAAGTGATTCTGATGGATTGCCGTTTGCCGATCATCGATGGCTATGAGGCCACGCGGCAGATCCGGCTGCTGCCCGGACGCAGTGAGGTGCCGATCATCGCGCTGACCGCCAACGCCTTGCAGGGCGACCGCGAAACCTGTCTGGCGGCGGGCATGAACGATTATCTGGCAAAGCCGTTCAAACGTAATGACCTGCAGCAGATTCTGCAGCGCTGGGTGTCGTAGTGTGGGCCTTTCGACCATCTGCGACTGGCGTGAAAAGCGAAAGTGCGGCAGTCTTAGGCACCCGAACGAGCCTCAAAAGGGGCTTGAATAAAAATTTCAGTGCACAAGTGTACATTCATGTCCTTGGTGCTGTGACTTTCACCACAACGCAATAGTCTATGAGTAGGCTGCCGGTTCGAGGCATGAACGCTTCGAACGGTCGGGAAGATTTGCCCCACCTGCCGCATGGGATTATTGAGGAGCTCGCATGACCAAACAAAACGCCTTTACTCGGGAAGATCTGCTGCGCTGCAGTCGCGGTGAGCTGTTCGGCCCAGGTAACGCGCAACTGCCCGCCCCGAACATGCTGATGGTCGATCGCATCACCCTGATCAGCGAAGAAGGCGGCAAGTACGGCAAAGGTGAATTGGTCGCCGAGCTGGATATCAACCCTGATCTGTGGTTCTTCGCGTGCCACTTCGAAGGCGATCCGGTGATGCCGGGCTGCCTGGGTCTGGACGCCATGTGGCA
Organism: Pseudomonas sp. P108; assembly: GCF_032613195.1. Taxonomy (NCBI): domain Bacteria; kingdom Pseudomonadati; phylum Pseudomonadota; class Gammaproteobacteria; order Pseudomonadales; family Pseudomonadaceae; genus Pseudomonas; species Pseudomonas sp. P108. The sequence continues at coordinate 4,957,383 of NZ_CP126691.1, forward strand.
ACTGGTCGGTTTCTTCCTGGGCTGGCAAGGCCTGCCGGGCCGTGGCCGTGCGCTGGGTTCGGGCGAAGTGAAATTCTTCGGTCAAGTGCTGCCGACCGCCAAAAAAGTCACCTACAACATTCATATCAAACGCGTCCTCAAGGGCAAACTGAACCTGGCCATTGCCGATGGTTCGGTGACTGTCGACGGTCGCGAAATCTACACCGCCGAAGGCCTTCGCGTCGGCGTGTTCACCTCCACTGACAACTTCTAAGGGTTATTCGCATGCGCCGCGTCGTTATCACTGGTCTGGGCATTGTTTCGTGCCTGGGCAATGACAAAGAGACCGTCTCCGCTAACCTGCGTGCAAGCCGCCCTGGCATCCGGTTCAACCCGGAATATGCCGAAATGGGTCTGCGTAGCCAGGTTTCCGGCTCCATCGACCTCAACCTTGAAGAGCTGATCGATCGCAAGATCTATCGCTTCGTTGGCCACGCAGCGGCTTACGCCTACCTGGCCATGAAAGACGCTATTGCTGACTCCGGCCTGACCGAAGAGCAAGTGTCCAACCCGCGTACCGGCCTGATCGCTGGTTCCGGCGGTGCTTCCACACTGAACCAGATGGAAGCGCTGGACATCCTGCGCGAGAAAGGCGTGAAGCGCGTTGGCCCGTACCGCGTAACGCGGACCATGAGCAGCACCGTTTCCGCTTGCCTGGCCACACCGTTCAAGATCAAGGGCCTGAACTACTCCATCGCTTCTGCCTGCGCCACCAGTGCTCACTGCATCGGTACCGCCATGGAACAGATCCAGATGGGCAAGCAGGACATCGTTTTCGCCGGTGGCGGTGAAGAAGAGCACTGGAGCCAGTCGTTCCTGTTCGACGCCATGGGCGCTCTGTCCAGCAAGCGTAACGACACCCCGGAACAAGCTTCCCGTGCCTACGACGCCGACCGTGACGGTTTCGTCATCGCTGGCGGTGGCGGCATGGTCGTGGTTGAAGAGCTGGAACACGCTCTGGCCCGTGGCGCGAAAATCTACGCGGAAATCGTTGGCTACGGCGCGACCTCCGACGGTTACGACATGGTTGCCCCGAGTGGCGAAGGCGCGATCCGCTGCATGCAGATGGCGATGTCCACCGTTGATACGCCGATCGACTACCTGAACACCCACGGCACCTCGACTCCGGTCGGCGACGTCGCGGAAATGAAAGGTGTGCGTGAAGTGTTCGGCGACAAGGCACCCGCGATCAGCTCGACCAAGAGCCTGTCCGGTCACTCCCTGGGCGCCGCCGGCGTTCACGAAGCGATCTACTGCATGCTGATGATGGAAGGCAACTTCATTGCCGGTTCCGCCAACATCGACGAGCTGGACCCAGAAGTGGCCGACCTGCCGGTGCTGACCAAGACCCGCGAAAACGCCACGATCAACACCGTGATGAGCAACAGTTTCGGCTTCGGCGGCACCAACGCCACGCTGGTACTGAAGCGCTGGGAAGGCAAGTAATTCCCCCCGCTTGAGCCACACATGAAAACGCCCCGACTGGTTCGGGGCGTTTTTTTTGCCTGCAGAAAACTCATGGCCGACACAAATCCCCTGTGTAGGAGCTGCCGAAGGCTGCGATCTTTTGACTTTGATTTTTAAAAGACAAGATCAAAAGATCGCAGCCTTCGGCAGCTCCTACACAAGGGTTCGCATGGGTCTTAAAATGAAACTTCTGTCATGAAACTTACCGCCCTGCGACCGAATGTCGCGGATTACGCGGGCTGCAGCACTGTTGCAAAATACGCAATAACACCTTGCACAAATCAGCCGTTTACTTAGCAAGCTAACAAATCATATAACAGAGTCCTGCACACGCCTTGCTGCAGATAACTTGAGATTTGGAGCTAGCAGATGACTGTAAAAGTAACTGAACGCGACGATTCACACATGTCCCACGAAGGCGTAGCCGCCGGTATCCGCATCTGGGATGTGCATCAACAAGACTTGCTGGTCGGCATGTTCCACAACGAGATCGATGCCCACAACTACAAGGCCGAACTGGAAGTGCAAGAACAGCAGCGGGATCTGAAATCCGCCTGATTCAACCACAGCATTGAAAACGACAAACCCCGCCATGAGCGGGGTTTGTCGTTGTTACAGCTTTATCGATTTACCACATCAGATCATCAGGGATCTGATACGCCGCGTACGGATCGTCCTCGGTGCTGACCTCTTCGGTCTGCACGTTGAGCTGGACGATACGCTGTGGATCGCGCTCCTGGATCTTCAGGGCCGCTTCACGCGGGATCACTTCGTAGCCGCCGGCATGGTGGACGATCGCCAGCGAACCGCTGCTGAGCTTGTTGCGCATCAGCGTGTTGACCGAGATGCGCTTGACCTTCTTGTCGTCGACGAAGTTGTAGTAGTCCTCGGTGGTCAGCTTCGGCAGACGCGAGACTTCAATCAGTTGCTTGACCTGAGCTGCACGCGCCTTGGCCTCGGCTTTCTCTTTCTGCTGACGGTTCAGCTCCTGGTCACGCTTGACCTTCTCGGCCATGGCTTCCTGGGCGGCGCGCTGCTGCGAGTCATCCAGCTCGATCTGGCCTTTGTGCGCCAGACGCTGCTGCTTCTGCTTGTCCTTGCTGACCTGCTTGGCCTGCTTTTGGTTGACCAGGCCTGCTTTGAGCAACTGGTCGCGAAGGGAAATACTCATGGGACTTACTCACTTGGGCAGTTGCTCAGCCGCAGCCGGGCGCATTCTTTTCCTGACGTTTGGCTTCACCCCACAGGGCGTCCAACTCTTCGAGGGTGCAATCTTCTATGGGACGGTGGGTGTCGCGCAATGCCTGTTCGATAAATCGGAAACGTCTTTCAAACTTGCCGTTGGCGCCACGCAGTGCAGTTTCCGGATCGACCTTCAGATGCCGGGCCAGATTGACCACGGAAAACAGCAGATCGCCGATCTCGTCAGCCACGGCCACCGGATCGTTTTCGGACATGGCTTCGAGGACTTCATCGAGTTCTTCGCGCACCTTGTCGAGCACCGGCAAGGCGTCCGGCCAGTCGAAACCGACCTGCCCTGCACGCTTCTGCAACTTTGCCGAACGCGACAATGCCGGCAACGTCGCCGGCACGTCATCAAGCAGCGACAGTTGTTCGGGCGCGGCGGATTTCTCGGCGCGCTCTTCGGCCTTGATCTCTTCCCAGCGCTGCTTGACCTGTTCTTCGCTCAAGCGCGGCACATCCAGCGGTGCGTAGAGATCACCGGTGGGGAACACGTGGGGATGACGGCGGATCAGTTTGCGGGTGATGCTGTCGATCACCCCGGCAAATTCGAAGCGCCCTTCTTCCTTGGCCAACTGGCTGTAATACACCACCTGGAACAGCAAATCGCCCAGCTCGCCCTGCAAATGATCGAAGTCGCCGCGTTCGATGGCGTCGGCCACTTCGTAGGCTTCTTCGAGCGTGTGCGGGACGATGGTCGCGTAGGTTTGCTTGATGTCCCACGGGCAACCGTACTGCGGATCGCGCAGACGGCTCATCAGGTGGAGCAGATCTTCAAGGCTGTACATCATTTCTCTGTCTCACCACAAAACCACTGTGGGAGCGAGCCTGCTCGCGAAAGCGGTGTGTCTGCAACTATGTTGTCGACTGACACGCCCTCTTCGCGAGCAGGCTCGCTCCCACAGAGAAGCCACATCACGGCGTACGGTTACGCCGCGTTTCGATGATGTTCGGCAACTGCGAAATCCGCCCGAGCAACCGCCCCAGTGCATCCAGACCCGGGATCTCGATGGTCAGCGACATCAGCGCGGTGTTGTCCTCCTTGTTCGAGCGGGTGTTGACCGCCAGCACGTTGATGCGCTCGTTGAGCAGTACCTGCGAGACGTCACGCAGCAGACCGGAGCGATCATAGGCACGAATGACAATGTCCACCGGATAGGTGAGCACCGGCACCGGGCCCCAACTGACCTGAATGATCCGCTCTGGCTCGCGCCCGCCCAGTTGCAACACCGAGGCACAGTCCTGACGGTGAATGCTCACGCCACGACCCTGAGTGATATAGCCGACGATCGCATCGCCCGGCAGCGGCTGGCAGCAGCCGGCCATCTGCGTCATCAGGTTGCCGACACCCTGGATCTGAATGTCGCCGCGCTTGCCCGGTTTGTAGCCGGTGGCTTTGCGCGGAATCAGCTCCAGCTGTTCGTTGCCGCGTTCCGGCTCGACCAGTTGCTGCGCGAGGTTGACCAGTTGCGCCAAACGCAGATCGCCGGCACCGAGGGCGGCGAACATGTCTTCGGCGGTTTTCATGTTGGCCTTGTCGGCCAGCTTGTCGAAATCCACCGCGGGCAGACCGAGGCGCGTCAGCTCGCGCTCGATCAGGGTTTTACCGGCGGCCACGTTCTGGTCGCGCGCCTGCAATTTGAACCAGTGGACGATCTTCGCCCGCGCCCGCGAGGTGGTGACGTAACCGAGGTTGGAGTTCAACCAGTCGCGGCTCGGTGTGCCGTGTTTGCTGGTGATGATCTCGACCTGCTCACCGGTCTGCAGGCTGTAGTTGAGCGGCACGATGCGCCCGTTGATCTTCGCGCCACGGCAGTTGTGGCCGATTTCGGTGTGCACGCGATAGGCGAAGTCCAGCGGCGTCGCGCCTTTCGGCAAGTCGATGGCGTGACCGTCGGGAGTGAAGATGTAAACCCGATCCGGCTCGATATCGACACGCAGCTGTTCCGCCAGACCACCGATATCGCCCAGTTCTTCGTGCCACTCGAGCACCTGACGCAGCCAGGAGATTTTCTCTTCGTAGTGATTCGAACCGGATTTGACGTCGGTGCCCTTGTAGCGCCAGTGCGCGCAGACGCCGAGTTCGGCTTCTTCGTGCATCGAATGCGTACGGATCTGCACTTCAAGGACTTTGCCTTCCGGGCCAATTACCGCCGTATGCAACGAGCGGTAGCCGTTCTCTTTCGGGTTGGCGATGTAGTCGTCGAACTCTTTCGGGATGTGCCGCCACAAGGTGTGGACGATGCCGAGCGCGGTGTAGCAGTCGCGCATCTCCGGCACCAGCACACGCACCGCGCGCACGTCGTAGATCTGGCTGAATTCCAGACCCTTGCGCTGCATTTTGCGCCAGATCGAATAGATGTGTTTGGCGCGGCCGCTGATGTCGGCATCGACGCCGGTGGCCTGCAGTTCATCCTTGAGCTGGGTCATCACGTCGGCGATGAAGCGCTCACGGTCCAGCCGTCGCTCGTGGAGCAACTTGGCGATCTGCTTGTATTGATCAGGCTCGAGATAACGGAAGGACAGATCCTCCAGTTCCCATTTGATATGACCGATGCCGAGCCGGTGCGCGAGCGGCGCATAAATGTCGAAGACTTCGCGGGCGACACGGTTACGCTTCTCGTCGTCGGCGGTTTTCACCGCGCGAATGGCGCAGGTACGTTCGGCCAGCTTGATCAGCGCGACACGCACATCGTCGACCATCGCCACGAGCATCTTGCGCAGGTTTTCCACCTGCCCTTGCGTGCCCATGACCATCGACTGACGCGGGCTGAGACTGGCACTGATGGCCGCCATGCGCTGCACGCCGTCGATCAGCTTGGCGACCACCGGACCGAAGCGCTGGCCGACGGCCGCGAGTTCGATCTGGCCTTCGCGCACGCCGCGATACAGGACCGCCGCGACCAGCGAATCCTGATCGAGCTTGAGGTCGGCGAGAATCTCGGCGATTTCCAGGCCGGTACTGAAACTGCCGGAGCCTTCGGCCCACAGATTCTTCTTGGCATTGGACTGTTGTTCGGCCTCGCGAGCGAACTCGCAGGCTTCTTTCAAGGCTTCGCGATCCAGTGCCAGATCGACACTGACCGCGTGATCGAGCCAAGCCTCGAGATTGATACTGCCGTCAGTGTTGATCGGCTGGTGTGCTCTCACCTGTACCATCTTGCTTTACCTTCCCTACGACGCAGATTCAATGCGTCAAATCGCTGATCCTTATTGCCCGTTTGCGCTCGCGGGGCTAAAGCGAGCGCTGCGCGGACAGATCAGACGGATTCAGACGAGCCATCCTGGCTCGCTTCAAATAACGCCATGGCCTCGACATGTGCCGTCTGAGGAAACATATCGAGAATCCCGGCACGTTTTAACCGGTAGCCCTGCTTGATCAATTCGACCGTATCGCGCGCCAGAGTTGCAGGGTTGCACGATACGTACACCAACCGTTTGGCACCCAGGGTCGCCAGCTTGCGAACCACCTCGAAAGCACCGTCACGCGGTGGGTCCAAGAGTACCGCAGAAAAGCCGTTTCCGATCCACTGGGCATCGGTCAAAGGCTGGGATAAATCGGCTTGAAAAAACTTTGTGTTATGCAAATTGTTACTGGCGGCGTTCGCTTCAGCGCGATCGACCATGGTTTGCACACCCTCGACCGCGACGACTTCGCGCACGGCTTTGGCCAACGGCAAGGCGAAGTTGCCCAAGCCGCAGAACAGATCGAGCACGCGCTCGTCGCGACCCGGCTTCAGCCAGTCCAGCGCCTGTGCAACCATCGCTTCGTTGACACCGGCATTGACCTGAATGAAGTCACCCGGTCGGTACGCCAGATCCAGATCCCACTGCTCCAGGCGATAGCCCAGCGACTGGGTGGCATCGACCGGTTGCGGCTCACCTTCGCCATGCAGCCACAATTGCGCTTCATGGAACTGGCAGAAGTCCTTGAGGATGGTCAGATCCGCTTCGGACAACGGCGCCATGTGCCGCAGCAACACCGCCAGAGACGAGCCACTGAACAACTCGACATGGCCCAAAGCCTGCGGCTTGCTCAAACGGCGGAGCATCTCAGGCAAACGGGTCATGATCGGTTGCAAGGGCTGTACCAGCACCGGGCATTCGCTGATCGCGACGATGTCCTGACTGCCGGCGGCACGGAAACCCACTTCGAGTTTCTTCGCCTTCATGTCCCAGCGCACCGCAATCCGGGCGCGACGGCGATAGCCGAATTCGGGACCGGTCAGCGGCGCTGCCCACTGTTCAGGTTCGACACCGGCCACACGCGACAATTGCTCGGCGAGCATGCGCTGTTTCAGGGCAAGCTGTTCGCTGTGGGGCAAATGCTGGACGCTGCAACCGCCGCAACGGCCGGCGTGCTGACACGGTGCCGGGCGACGCAGTTCGCTGGCTTTGAACACGCGCTCAGTGCGCGCCTCGACCACTTTGCCGTGGGCGCCGAGCACCCGCGCTTCGACCTCTTCACCGGCCAGGGCGCCGAGGACGAACCAGGTTTTGCCTTCGAAAAACGCGATACCGCGACCGTCATTGGCCAGGCGCTCAATGCTCAAGCGCTGCTTTTTACCGGTCGGAATTTGCGCAGCCTTGCTGCCGCCCGTGGGCTGGAAGCGCAGGCCTCTCTCGTGCTTGGCCATCAGTTGGGCGCGTCGAAAATGCCGGTCGACAGGTAACGGTCGCCACGGTCGCAGATGATCGCGACGATCACCGCGTTTTCAACTTCTTTGGACAGGCGCAGCATCGCTGCCACCGCCCCCCCCGAGGACACGCCGCAGAAGATGCCTTCTTCGCGGGCCAGACGCCGGGTGACGTCTTCGGCTTCGCTTTGCGCCATGTCGACGATACGGTCAACACGATCAGCCTGATAAATCTTCGGCAGGTATTCCTGCGGCCAGCGGCGAATACCGGGAATGGCCGAGCCTTCCATCGGTTGCAGTCCGACGATCTGCACGCTGTCGCTCTGCTCTTTCAAGTAGCGCGACACGCCCATGATGGTGCCGGTGGTGCCCATCGAACTGACGAAATGAGTGATGGTGCCCTGGGTCTGACGCCAGATTTCCGGACCTGTGGTGGTGTAGTGCGCTTCAGGATTGTCGCCGTTGGCGAACTGATCGAGCACCTTGCCACGGCCTTCGGCTTCCATACGCTGCGCAAGATCGCGCGCGCCTTCCATGCCCTCTTCCTGGCTGACCAGAATCAGCTCGGCGCCATAGGCGGTCATCGCCGCTTTACGTTCAGCGCTGGAGTTGTCCGGCATGATCAGGATCATTTTGTAACCCTTGATCGCTGCCGCCATGGCCAGCGCGATCCCGGTGTTGCCCGAGGTCGCTTCGATCAGCGTATCGCCGGCGTGGATCTGCCCGCGCAACTCGGCGCGAGTGATCATCGACAGCGCCGGACGGTCCTTGACCGAACCCGCCGGGTTATTCCCTTCGAGCTTGAGCAATAGGGTGTTGCTGGTGGCACCGGGCAGGCGCTGCAAACGCACCAGCGGAGTGTTGCCGACGCAATCGGCGATGGTTGGGTACTGCAGGGTCATGGCGTATTCGCAATCCAGACGTGCGGGGGCGCCTATCATACCGGCAAACCCGCGCAGGCCATATCACGCAAAGTGCGGTGCTTATGGTTTATGGGAATAAGCAGCAATAGTCTCACCACTGGTGAGACTTTTACGCTGGGTCATCTTTGTTTGCGGTGATGCAAATGGCCTCATCGCTGGCAAGCCAGCTCCCACAGTGACCCGTGTTGCTCTATTAATAATGTCAGCAGTGCTGACACTGTCTTGTATTGCTCAAACAATCTGCGAGTAAAACACACTCCCTATGGGATGGGAGTAAGCGATAAAAGTCGCACCAGTGGCGCGACTTTTGTGTTGAGCCATTTTCATTGGTGGTGATGCTCAGAGACTCTTCGCGAGCAGGCTCGCTCCCACAGGGAGTAGTGTCATTCGCAGAATAGTGTCAGCAGTGATGACACTATTAACTGTTGATCACACAATCTGCGGCGAACCGAGATCCAATGTGGGAGCGAGCCTGCTCGCGAAGGCGTCAGTCGGCGCAACACAATCATCCGCCAGCAACCGTAAATTCAGCCGCAATCCCGCCCCGCCATTCTCCGCCCAAATACTTCCGCCCTGACGCTGCACGGCATTGCGCGCGATGCTCAGCCCCAAGCCAAAACCGCCATCACCGGGCCGCGAGCCGTCGAGCCGGGTGAACGGTGAGAAGATCCGTTCCAGATCCCCTTCCGCTACGCCGCCGCCCTGATCTTCCAGCCACAGATGCCAGAAATCGCCATCGCGCCGTCCATCCAGTCGCACGATCCCGCCCGGTGGCGAATGCCGAATGGCGTTGCGCAAAATGTTCTCCAGTGCCTGCGCCAGCGTGTTCAGGTTGCCACGCACCCAGCATGACGCTTCGACCGAACACTGCAATTGCAGACTCGGCCAGCCGCTTTCATAACAGGCATTGTCGGTGAGCATTTCCCACAGCGCCTGAATCTGGATCGCCTCGTCGGGCAATGGCGTACGGTCGGTATCGAGCCAGGCCAGTTGCAGGGTGTCTTCGACCAGTCTTTGCATACCGTCGACTTCGCGACCGATGCGCTCGCGCAACTGCAGCAGACTTTGTTCGCTTTCACTGGCGACCCGCAAGCGGCTCAGCGGTGTGCGCAATTCGTGGGACAGGTCGCGCAGCAATTGCTGTTGCAGGGCGACGGTCGATTGCAAGCGTTCGGACATCGAGTCGAATGCCCGCGCAAGCTCACCGAGTTCATCCGGCCGTTGGGTGATGCCGCTCGACAGCCGCACATTCAATTGATCGGCGCGCCAGGCGTTGGCCTGTTCGCGCAGGTTGTTCAGGGGCACGACCAGCAAGCGGTACAGACCGACGCACAGCAACAAGGTGAACAGGCCCGGAATCACGCCGTTAGTGATAACGCGCCAGAACACACGATACTTGCCCGGCAGGAAACGTTCGGGCAGTTCGATCACCAGGCTGCCGGCAGACGGTTCTTTGGGAAACGGCACACGCAGCCACGGCCGGTTCTTTTTGTGAATCGGCCAGTCGAGGCCGCGCAAGAACGTCAGGTGCTGGATTTCCTGTTCATTCAGCGGATCGCTGCTCAGCGACTGCAAGTTGCCGCCGATGACGCCGACCCAACTGGCTTCACGCAACTCCATACTCTGCAACCAGTCATCGACCCCGCTGCGGCCGCCGTGCTGCCACGCTTGCTCGGCTTGCATCGCATAACGTGAAAGGGTGCCGCGTGCTTCGTCGGAGAGGAACTGGTTGCGCTCCTCCATATAACGTCCCCACGACCAGCTCAGCCAGATCATCAGCAGACAGAATGCGACCAGCAGACAGGCCAGTTTCCAGAACAGCGAATGCCGGCCCGGCAGTTCAGAGATTTTCATCGGCGGCGCTCAAGACGTAACCCTTGCCCCAGACGGTGCGCACTTCACGCTCGGTGTAACCGATGGCTTTGAGCTTGCGGCGGATCTGGCTGATATGCATGTCGAGACTGCGGTCATGGGCCGCGTATCCACGCTGCAGAACGTGCTGATAAAGGAAGGCTTTGCTCAGCACTTCTTCGTCATTGCGATTGAGGGTTTCCAGCAGACGGTATTCGCTGCGGGTCAGCCCGGCGGCGTGTTCGCGAAAAAAAACATCGCATTGCTCATCGTCAAAACGCAGCGTACCGGCCGCCACTGGCGCCGCCAGCGATGCCGGGCGCCGATCCAGCGCAACCCGACGCAGGATCGCTTCAATGCGCACATGCAACTCGGCCATGCTGAACGGCTTGGGCAAATAATCGTCGGCGCCCAGACGGAAACCGCTGATGCGATCCGCCTCGGCGCCGAGGGCCGACATCAGCAGCACCGGGGTCGAATGGCTTTGACGCAACTGCGTCAATACATTCAAACCATCCATTCCGGGCAACAGAATATCCATCAGCACCACGTCGAATGGCTGACGCCTGGCGATGCTCAGGCCTTCCTGACCATTCTGGCACCAGGTCACCTGAAAGCCGCTGCGGCCCAGATGTTCGTGAACATAGGCGCCGAGAACCGGATCGTCCTCGATGGAAAGAATGCGTGGCTGGCCGACGGAAACAGGAGTCATGAGTATCTGCAAGTAATTCTCAGTTGAGCGCGATTATTCAAGATTGCCCGGCAGCGGGCAACACAAGGCTGCCCTTTCTGACAAACGAGCACCGGTGCCCTGACCCACCCTGAGCGCATTTTTCCGGAGATTGCCTGCGAGCAAATCGCTACACTGCGCCCATGTCGCGTGCCGGATGCACGCATGAGTCAACAGATCAGCGGGATGCAGGAGATAGGCGTGCTCAAGAAACTGGGAATCAAAGGTCGCGTGTTGTTGCTGACCTTGTTGCCGACCAGCCTGATGGCGCTGGTACTGGGTGGTTACTTCACCTGGACGCAGCAGTCCGACTTGCAGAGCCAATTGATGCAGCGCGGCGAGATGATCGCCGAGCAACTGGCGCCGCTGGTGGCACCCGCCATGGGTCACGGCAACAGCGATCTGCTCGAACGCATTGCCACTCAGTCCCTTGAGCAACCGGATGTGCGCGCGGTGACCTTCCTCGCCCCGGATCGCTCACCGCTGGCCCACGCCGGCCCGACCATGCTCAATCAGGCGCCCAGCGGCGACAGCGCGCATTTGCAACGGCGCAGCGGCAATGATGCGACGCGTTATCTGATGCCGGTGTTCGGCAAACATCGCAACCTCGCCGGCGAACTGATCCCGGAAGAGTCCGACCGCTTGCTCGGCTGGGTCGAGCTGGAACTGTCGCACAACGGCATGCTGCTGCGCGGTTATCGCAGCCTGTTTGCCAGCCTGCTGCTGATTGCCGCCGGTCTGGCGGGCGCGGCATTGCTGGCGTTGCGCATGGGCCGCACCATCAATCGTCCGCTGAGCCAGATCAAACAAGCCGTCGCGCAACTCAAGGACGGCCATCTGGAAACGCGTCTACCGCCGCTCGGCAGTCAGGAACTGGATGAACTGGCGTCGGGCATCAACCGCATGGCCGGCACCCTGCAAAACGCCCGCGAAGAACTCCAGCACAGTGTCGATCAGGCCACCGAAGACGTCCGGCAGAATCTGGAAACCATCGAGATCCAGAACATCGAACTGGACCTGGCGCGCAAAGAAGCGCTGGAAGCCAGCCGGATCAAATCCGAATTCCTCGCCAACATGAGCCACGAGATCCGCACGCCGCTCAACGGCATTCTCGGCTTCACGCATCTGTTGCAGAAAAGCGAACTGACCCCGCGCCAGCTCGACTATCTGGGCACCATCGAAAAATCCGCCGACAGCCTGCTGGGGATCATCAACGAGATCCTCGACTTCTCGAAAATCGAGGCTGGCAAACTGGTGCTCGACCATATTCCGTTCAACCTGCGCGACCTGTTGCAGGACACCCTGACCATCCTCGCCCCCGCTGCGCACGCCAAGCAGCTTGAGCTGGTCAGCCTGGTGTATCGCGACACGCCGCTGTCGCTGGTCGGTGACCCGCTGCGTCTGAAGCAGATTCTCACCAACCTTGTGAGCAACGCGATCAAGTTCACCCGCGAAGGCACCATCGTTGCCCGGGCGATGCTTGAAGATGAACAAGAAGACAGCGTGCAACTGCGCATAAGCATTCAGGACACCGGCATCGGCCTGTCGAATCAGGACGTGCGCGCGTTGTTCCAGGCGTTCAGTCAGGCCGACAACTCGCTGTCGCGCCAGCCGGGCGGCACCGGTCTGGGGCTGGTGATTTCTAAACGCCTGATCGAACAGATGGGCGGCGAAATCGGCGTCGACAGCACACCGGGCGAAGGCTCGGAATTCTGGATCAGCCTGAGCTTGCCGAAAACCCGTGACGACGCCGAAGACCTGCCGGCCGCGCCGTTGCTCGGCCGCCGCGTGGCGGTGCTGGAGAATCACGAACTGGCGCGCCAGGCCTTGCAGCATCAACTGGAAGACTGTGGCCTCGATGTCACCCCGTTCAACACCCTCGAGACCTTGACCAACGGCGTCACCGGCGCCCACCAGACCGATCAGGCGATTGATCTGGCGGTCATCGGCATCACCAGCAACGACATGCTGCCAGAGCGATTGAACCAGCACATCTGGGACCTCGAACACCTTGGCTGCAAAGTGCTGGTGCTGTGCCCGACCACCGAACAGACGCTGTTCCATTTGTCGGTGCCGAACCCGCACAGCCAGTTGCAAGCGAAACCGGCCTGCACACGCAAACTGCGTCGGGCCTTGGCCGATCTGGTCAACCCGCGCCAGCCACGCAATGAGCCGGGGGAACCGCTGTCGAGCCGGGCGCCGAAAGTGCTGTGCGTCGACGACAATCCGGCCAACCTGCTGCTGGTGCAAACCCTGCTCGAAGACATGGGCGCCAAGGTGCTTGCCGTGGAAAGCGGTTACGCCGCGGTCAAAGCAGTGCAGAACGAATCTTTCGATCTGGTGCTGATGGACGTGCAGATGCCGGGCATGGACGGCCGTCAGAGCACCGAAACCATTCGCCAGTGGGAAAGCGAGCGGCACTGCACGCCGCTGCCGATCGTCGCCCTCACCGCCCACGCCATGGCCAACGAAAAACGCGCGCTGCTGCAAAGCGGCATGGATGATTACCTGACTAAACCCATCAGTGAGCGGCAACTGGCGCAGGTGGTGCTGAAATGGACCGGCCTGGCTTTGCGTAATCAAGCGCCGGAGCGGACCAGCGACAGTGCAGCGGGCAACAATGAACTGCCAGTGCTCGATCACGAGGAAGGTTTGCGTCTGGCCGCTGGCAAGGCTGATCTGGCGGCGGACATGCTGGCCATGTTGCTCGCTTCACTGGAAGCCGACCGCGAAGCCATTCGCGCGGCGTGCGAGAACCGCGACCAGAACGCATTGATCGAACGCGTCCATCGTCTGCACGGTGCCACCCGTTATTGCGGCGTACCGCAATTGCGCGCGGCCTGTCAGCGCAGCGAAACCCTGCTCAAGCAGGACGACCCCAAGGCCGTGGCAGCGCTGGAAGAACTGGAGCGCGCGATCAACCGGCTCGCGGCGCAAGCGAAGATCAGTGCCTGATCCACGGCAATGCCGATCAACGCCAGCACCGCTAAAGTGAGCTTGGGTGATTCAATCCGCGTCGATGTTCCAGGAGGTTTTCATGCGCACGCTCGTTTTCAGTAGCCAGACCTATGATCGCGACAGCTTCCTCGCCGCCGATTGCCCGGCAGGTGTCGAGCTGCAGTTTCAACCGGCGCGGCTCAGCCTCGATACGGCGGCGCTGGCTGAAGCGCATGAAGTGGTCTGTGCGTTTATCAACGACGACCTTAGCGCACCGGTACTCGAGCGACTGGCCGCTGGCGGCACACGCCTGATTGCCCTGCGCTCGGCGGGTTACAACCATGTCGATCTGGCCGCGGCGAAACGTCTCGGACTGGCCGTAGTGCGCGTGCCGGCCTACTCACCGCATGCGGTGGCCGAACACGCCGTGGCGCTGATCCTCGCCCTCAACCGCCGTCTGCACCGCGCCTATAACCGCACCCGTGAGGGCGATTTCAGCCTGCATGGCCTGACCGGTTTCGACCTGGTCGGCAAAACCGTCGGGATTGTCGGCACCGGTCAGATCGGTGCGACCTTCGCGAAAATCATGCACGGTTTCGGCTGTGAGTTGCTGGCCTACGATCCGTTCCCGAACCCGGATGTACTGGCGTTGGGCGCGCGCTATCTGAGCCTGCCGGAACTGCTCGCGCAGTCGCGGATCATCAGCCTGCACTGCCCGCTCAACGAGCAGAGCAAACACCTGATCAACCGCGATTCACTGGCGCACATGCAGGCCGGCGCCATGCTCATCAATACCGGTCGCGGCGGCCTGGTCGACACCCCGGCGCTGATTGACGCCTTGAAGGACGGCCAACTCGGTTATCTGGGCCTGGATGTCTATGAAGAAGAGGCGCAACTGTTTTTCGAGGATCGCTCCGACCTGCCCTTGCAGGATGATGTGCTGGCGCGATTGCTGACTTTTCCCAACGTGATCATCACCGCGCATCAGGCCTTTTTGACGCGTGAAGCACTGGGGGCGATTGCCGCAACCACACTGCACAACATCGCGACCTGGGCGGCGGGCATGCCACAGAACCAGGTCGAGGGTTGAGCACTTTCAGCTTATTTCGGTGAAAGCGAGGACGCCAGAATCAACAGCGCCAGCCAGCCGAAGCCGAAGAAGCGCTGTTTCATCGAGTGGCCGTAGCGCAGCAGGAACCAGACGAAAAACATCGGCAGCAGGAAGATCATGATCTTCAGCCAGCCTTCCACCGGCCGACTGCCGTCGGCATTGGTCTGCTCGGTAGCCGGTTGCTCGGTGGGCTGCTGGCGCCGGCGCCGCGCGGCGGCCGGCATGACTTTCGGCAAAGGTTGCGGTGCGGGTGCCGGAGCAATGACCTCGGGCACAGACTTGTTGCGCGGCAAGCTGCCGAACGAGATTGTCGCGGCCTGAGCGGGCGCAACTGCGCCGTGCGCTTGTGTCACATGCTCCGCCATCGGAGCCCCACAATGAATGCACGCGTTGGCTTCGGAGCTGATGCTCTTCTTGCATTCATAACATTCGATCAGCGCCATGTTCCGTTCCTTCAGAGTCGAGGCCGGCAGTTTGCCATGAGCGTCGCCTCAATTGAACCTGATCGAAGGTCACACGCGCACATCATTCTGCAATCAAGCCCGTGCTAGCATGTCGCGCATATTTGGAGGACCCATGGTCGAACACGATTTCCGCTACAACCTGATGAACCCGCAACACACCCTCACCGAATGCCGCGCCCTTGTTCCGGGCCGCTATCAGGTCACCGGCAATGGTGGCTCGACTCGCATCGGTGACGCCTTGTTGGTCACCCTCAAAGGCAGCAAGGACTTGTCCATGCGCCTGACCGTTGAAACCGTCCGCCACCTGATCAATCCGCCGGGCCAATGGACCGCGATGACCACAGGTCCGGTGTTTGGTGAACTGGCGATCCACACCTGGCAGGTCAACTGCGACAGCTGCGCCAAAGAGCTGAGCTTCGAATTCGCCGTGGACGCCAAACTCGGCAAAGCCGCCGAGAAACCGGCGGCCACCGCGCGCATCGCCGGGCTGGGCTGGAAAGCCGTTGGCGACAAGCACCTGTGCCCGAAATGCCAGGAGCCGGCATGATGAAACGCTTTGCCCTGACCGCGCTGGTCGGTGCCGGCCTGGTGGGATGCGCTGCGGAGCCGGTGCAACTGCAACAGAACCGCAGCTACATTCTGGAATGGATCGGTGAGCGACCACTGATGGATTACAGCCATCTGACGGTGACCCTGGGCGATGATGGCCGCGCCTATGGCAACGGTGGCTGCAACCATTGGTTCGCGCCGTACACGCTGGACGGTGACAAGCTGACTTTCGGCAAGATCGGCAAGACCCGCAAACTGTGCGCCCCGGCGCTGATGGAGCAGGAGCAGCGCTTCCTGCAGGCGCTGGAGCATGTCCAGCGCTGGGACATCTCGCCGATCGAACAGATGCGCTTCTGGCCGGCAGAAGGCAAGCCGTTGCGCTGGTGGCTGGAAGAGGGTTAAGCCTCAGGATCGCCAAAGCCCTCACCCTAGCCCTCTCCCAGGGGGAGAGGGGACTGATTGGGGATATTGGGGAGCTACGCCGACCTGAAAGGTCTTCACCGAATCCATCATCGACTGGATCCTGCTTTGGCGAATCCATAATCGACTCGATTCTGCTTGGGCGAATCTACAATCGACTCGATTCTGCTTGGGCGAATCTACAATCGACTCGATCTCTCAGGTCGATGTAACTCGCCAGACACCTCGGTCGGCCCCCTCTCCCCCCGGGAGAGGGCTGGGGTGAGGGGCTTTTGACGTTACTTGGTCGCTTGCAACGCCTCAAGCTTCGCCATCACCCCCGCCGCCGTCTGCTCCCCCATCAACTGCTCACGCACCTTGCCTTTGTTGTCGATGATATACGTCACCGGCAATGCCTCACTGCGCGGCAACTCGAACAGTTCCGCCGGATCCTGCGCCAGCACGGTGAACTTGATGCCCAGTTTTTCGCTGGCGTCTTTCAGTTCCACACCCTGCACGTTGTCGAAGTTGACCCCGAACACGCCTACGTTCTTGCTCTTGAGCTCATCAGCCAAATGGTTGAGCTCCGGGATCTCGGTGCGGCACGGACCACACCATTCGGCCCAGTAGTTCAGCACCACCCATTGCTTGTCCAAACGCTCGGACGCCACTTTCTGGCCGTTCTGGTCGATACCGTAATCATTGCCGCAGCCCCCCAGCATCAACGCCCCGATTATCGTCAATGCCGCTGCCAATCGCCGTGTCATGTCGTGTTCCTTGTGAAAATTTGAAGGCGCCTGCGACCCATTGCCTCCGAAGGTTCTGGATTGCGCGCTGCACAGTTAGAATAGCCGCCACTTTACGCCAGAAGCGACCCGACATGACCGATCTGACGCTTTATCACAATCCGCGCTGCTCGAAATCCCGCGGCGCGCTGGAACTTCTTGAAGCCCGCGGCCTGACCCCGAACGTCGTGCGTTACCTCGAAACCCCGCTGACTGCGGCGCAAATCAAGGCCCTGCTCGGCAAGCTCGGGATCAGCGCACGCCAGTTGCTGCGCACTGGGGAAGATGAATACAAAATGCTTCAACTGGCTGACGAAAGCCTCAGCGAAGCGCAATTGATCGACGCCATCGCTCAGCACCCGAAACTGATGGAGCGACCGATTTTCGAAGTCGGCGACAAAGCCGTGATCGGTCGCCCACCGGAAAATATCCTGGAGTTGTTGCCGTGAGCGCGCCGTACATTCTGGTGCTGTATTACAGCCGCAACGGCTCGACCAACGAGATGGCCCGGCAGATTGCCCGTGGTGTCGAGCAGGCCGGTCTCGAAGCGCGTTTGCGCACCGTGCCGGCAATCTCCACCGAGTGTGAAGCCGTGGCCCCGGCCATACCGGACGAAGGCGCGCTCTACGCCACCCTCGATGACTTGAAGAACTGCGCCGGTCTGGCCCTCGGCAGCCCGACGCGCTTTGGCAACATGGCCGCACCGCTGAAATACTTCCTCGACGGCACCAGCAACCTGTGGCTGACCGGCGCCCTCGTCGGCAAACCGGCGGGTGTATTCACCTCCACCGCCAGTCTGCACGGCGGTCAGGAAACCACGCTGCTGTCGATGATGTTGCCTTTGCTGCACCACGGCATGCTCATCACCGGTTTGCCGTACAGCGAATCGGCGCTGCTGGAAACCCAGAGCGGCGGTACGCCTTACGGTGCCAGCCATCACGCTGGGGCTGACGGCAAAAGTGGTCTCGATCAGCATGAAGTGGCGCTGTGTCGCGCGCTGGGTCTGCGGCTGGCGAAAACCGCTCAGAAACTGGTGGGCTGAGATGGCGAAGAAGCCGAAGATTCTGCCGAGTGTCGAGTGGCTTGAGCCACGGGTGAAGGCGATGCGGGTGATCAGCCTGCTGAGCTTTTTCGCCCTCGCCGGCTTGCTGGCGGCCTACTACCTGCTGTTCGCCGATCTGCATGGCGCGCGGCCGTGGGTAATTCTGCTGGTCGAGCTGATCCCGTGGATTGTTCTCGCCCCGGCGATGATCATGGGCAGCGCCCGTGGGCATTCGTGGATGTGTTTTGTGGTGAATCTGTATTTCATCAAAGGCGCACTGGCGGCGTATGACCCGAACCGGCAGTTGTTTGGTGTGCTGGAGATGGTCGCCAGCCTGGCGGTGTTCTGCTCGGCGCTGTTGTATGTGCGGTGGCGGTATCAGTTGAATCGCAAGTTGGCAGGTGAAGGCGAAATCTCCGTCGCCTAAACGGACGCCTTCGCGAGCAGGCTCGCTCCCACATTTGGAATGTGTTCCCCTGTGGGAGCGAGCCTGCTCGCGAATGGGGCGACGCGGTCTTAATGGTTGACGGTGTAAGCGAGCATCATCGAAATCTGGCTCATCGCCCGTCCGCCGCTCTGTTCATGCCACTGGTTGAACGCATCCTGCACAATCGCCAGATCGCGCAGACTGGTCGGCACCTTGTCGACGATCTTCTGTGCATTCAATGCTGCAACCACGTCGTAACTCGGCACAAACGTATCCTTGCCAACCATGCGCAAAAAGCGTGGCGCCGACAGACCGCCCAATTGATGACCGTGCTTTTTCAGGTACGTCCACAAACCGACGATATCGGTCACCGGCCAGTCGGCAATCAGCGCACCGAAACTGCCCTTCTCCTTCTCCACATCGAGAATGAACTGCGCATTGCGCGGCACGCTTTTCAGTTTGCCCAAATGGCGAATGATCCGCGCGTCCTGCATCAGGCGCTCAAGATGTTCGGCGCTCATCAGCACAACTTTTTCCGGGTCGAACTTGAAGAACACTTCCTCAAAGGCCGGCCACTTGGCGTCGACCAGACTGTGCTTGAGGCCGGCACGAAATACGCGCAGGGCCATAGTCGAGAGGTAGCGGTCGTCGCTGATCTTGCGCAGTTGCGCCGGGGTCTTGGGAACGGGCAGATGGGCTTCCAGTTCAGCCGCCGAACCGAAGCGGTTCAGACAGTATTCGTGCAGCCACTTGTAATCGCGCATGCCCTCTCCTATTGAATGAAGCGAAGAAACCAATGTGGGAGCGAGCCTGCTCGCGAAAGCGGTGTGTCATTCAACTGATTTGTTGACTGATACTCCCCCTTCGCGAGCAGGCTCGCTCCCACATTTGAAGGTGTTTACAGGTTGACGACGTTAACGAAGCGCGAAGCCGCCGTCTCGTCGATCTTCAGGCTGGTGAAGTCGAACAGGTTGCGATCGGCCAGTTGCGACGGGATCACGTTCTGCAGACTGCGGAAAATGCTTTCGGTTCGGCCCGGGGTCTTGCGCTCCCAGTCCAGCAGCATTTCCTTGACCACCTGACGCTGCAGGTTTTCCTGCGAACCGCAGAGGTTGCACGGGATAATCGGAAATGCCTTGAAGTCCGAGTACGCCTGGATGTCTTTCTCGTTGCAGTACGCCAGTGGACGGATCACCACGTTGCGACCGTCATCGGCACGCAGCTTCGGCGGCATGGCTTTAAGCGAACCGTTGAAGAACATGTTGAGGAAGAATGTCTCGACGATGTCGTCACGGTGATGACCGAGGGCCATTTTGGTCGCGCCGATTTCATCGGCAAAGGTGTACAGCGTGCCGCGACGCAGGCGCGAGCACAGCGAGCAAGTGGTCTTGCCTTCCGGGATCAGTTCCTTGACCACCGAATAGGTGTCTTTCTCGACGATGTGATACTCGACGCCCAGCTCTTTCAGATAGGCCGGCAGCACATGCTCGGGGAACCCCGGCTGCTTCTGGTCCATGTTCACCGCGACGATCTCGAACTTGATCGGTGCAACCTTCTGCAGGTGCAGGAGCACGTCGAGCATGGTGTAGCTGTCCTTGCCCCCGGACAGGCAGACCATGACCTTGTCGCCGTCTTCAATCATGTTGAAGTCAGCAACCGCTTCGCCGGCCAGGCGGCGCAGGCGCTTTTGCAGTTTGTTCTGGTTGACCGTAAGAGTGCCCATGACGCGAAATCCGTGAGGTGTGCCTAAAGGCCGGCATTTTACGCAAAAACCCCGGCGTTGTGGGCACAGGATATCGTGGCTCAAGGGTGCAATCTTTACAGACCCCAAGGCGATTAAGCCCCGTGTTTACAGCGCGATTTGCTCTAAGCCCCTGATACCTGTGCGGGTAAGACCTTTCTATACTGCGACATAAGGTCGCACACAATCTGAAGACCTGTATTTGCTCGGCCACCTTGGCCCGTAGGCGCTCCGCTGGGGGGCGATGGCAATAACAAGAGGAGTGACTGGCATGATCCATCACGTAGTGGGACTTTTCACCCACCCCGATCAGGAATGGAAGGAAATCCGTGGCGACCAAGAGGAAAGCATCAGCCACATGTACCTCACCCACACGCTGATTCTGGCGGCGATCCCCGCTGTCTCGGCCTTTATCGGCACCACACAGGTCGGCTGGGTAATCGGCAATCGCGCACCGGTCATGCTGACCTTTGAAAGCGCACTGTGGATGACGATCATGTCCTATCTGGCGATGCTCGGCGGAGTCGCGGTCATGGGTGCCTTTGTGCACTGGATGGCCCGCACCTACGACGCCAATCCGAGCCTGGCCCGTTGCGTGGCATTTGCCACTTACACGGCGACACCGCTGTTTGTCGGTGGGCTGGCGGCGCTGTATCCACATATGTGGCTGGGGATGATCGTCGGTACGGCGGCCATCTGCTACACGGTTTATCTGCTGTATGTGGGTCTGCCGACGTTCATGAATATTCCGTCGGACGAGGGTTTTCTGTTCTCGAGCTCGGTGCTCGCGGTGGGTCTGGTAGTGCTGGTCGCCATCATGGCATTCACCGTGATCGTCTGGGGACTGGGCGTAGGTCCCGTTTACACCAACTGACTCGACAGGCTGAATACAGGCCGCCGCAAGGCGGCCTTGTCGTTTCACGGATGACCATTCGGCAGCTCGGCGATTCGCAAGTCCACAGGGTTGCGGCATACTCAACGCCTCTGGAGATCCATCAAGCATGCCCGAGCAACTCAATACCCGCGTCGAAGACTGTTACCAACTCGCAGAATCCTTTTTCAAACGTTCTTTCCCACGCCCTGTCGTCAGTCTCAAGCTGCGCGGGCAAAAAGCCGGTGTCGCGCATCTGCACGAGAACCTGCTGCGCTTCAATCCGCAGCTGTACCGGGAAAACGCCGAACACTTCCTCAAGCAGACCGTGGCCCACGAAGTTGCGCACCTGATCGCCCATCAGCTGTTCGGCGACCGTATCCAGCCGCATGGCGAGGAATGGCAATTGATCATGCGCGGGGTTTACGAACTGCCGCCGGATCGCTGCCACACCTATGCAATCAAACGCCGCAGCGTGACCCGCTATATCTACAAATGCCCGTGCGCCGACAGCGATTTTCCGTTTTCGGCGCAGCGCCATAGTCTGGTGCGGCAGGGGCGGCGGTATTTGTGTCGGCGCTGCCGGAGTACTTTGGTGTTCAGTGGTGAGATGCGGGTGGAATGACTCCCTGATCGTTCCCATGCTCCGCGTGGGAACGCCGCCATGGACGCTCCGCGTCCACTGTGACGCAGAGCGTCACGGGATACATTCCCACGCAGAGCGTGGGAACGAGCTACGCAACTACCTTTAAGGCTCGCAATTCAGCAATCCGCTCAGCACTGAACCCCAACTCCGCCAACACCTGATCCGTATGCTGCCCCAACACCGCGCCAACATGCCGCGGCGCCGGCAACGCTTCGGAAAACTTCAACGGACAGGCCATCTGCGCCTGTGTCGTGCCATCCGCGCGCGGCACCTGCGTCACCAGTTCCCGCGCCTGCAACTGCGGATGGCGCACCGCCTCACCCAGACTCAACACCGGCTCGACACACGCATCGATCCCGGCAAACATTTCACATAGTTCAGCAAAGTCATGTTTTTCAAACTCGACCGTCAGTGCGTATTTCAACGCCCGCTGCTGCTCAGGCTTTGGGGACAGCCCTTGCGCGGCCAACTCCGGCCGCCCCAACGCCGTACACAGTTGCTGCATAAAGCCCGGTTCCAGACTGCCCACCGACATCCAGCGGCCATCGCGAGAGCGGTAATAATCGTAGAAGCTGCCGCCGTTGAGCATCTGATCTTCCCACTCAGGCTCTTCGCCGCAAGCGAGATACCCGGCCCCGGCCATGGCATTCAGGCTGAACGCACAGTCAGTCATGCTCACGTCCAGATTTGTACCCTGCCCCGTTTGCTGTCGGGCAATCACCGCCGCCAACAAGCCGATCACCCCGTGCAACGAACCACCGGCGACATCCGCCACTTGCATGCCCAACGGCAACGGGCCGCTGTCGGCGCGGCCGGTGTAACTGGAAAGCCCGGCCAGCGCCAGATAGTTGATGTCATGCCCGGCGCGATCCTTGTACGGCCCGGTCTGGCCGTAACCGGTAATCGACACATAAATCAGCTTCGGGTTGATCGCCTTCAGCGCTTCATAGCCCAGGCCCAGACGCTCCATCACGCCGGGGCGAAACTGCTCCAGAACGATGTCGTAATCGCCCAGCAGTTGCTTGACCACTTCCAGCGCCTCGGGCTGTTTGAGGTCCAGCGCCAGACTGCGTTTGTTGCGGTTCAGGTAGGCATGGCTGGCCGATACTCCGTGATCATGCGGCGGCAACACGCGCAGCAGATCCATGCGTGTCGGTGATTCAATGCGCAGCACTTCAGCGCCCATGTCCGCCAGCAACAGCGAGGCGAACGGCCCCGGCAGCAATGTCGAGAAATCGAGGATTTTCAGTGAGGCCAGCGGTGCAGACATGGGCGAACTCCTTAAGCGATGCACTCAGCCTAGGCAGCGATACCGCGCACGGCAATCACCGGAAATGTCAGCGGGTGTGACCGTTACGCTCAAATCGCAGGCAAGAAAAAACCCGCCGAAGCGGGTTTTTCCAGGCAAGCAGTGCTTACTTCACATTGCTTGGGGTTGGGCCTTCAGCCACACCCAGGTCGTCTTCTTCACGCTCGTCGGAGATACCGCGACCGCCCGAGGCCAGCTCGGTTTGCAGCTGATCGGTATCCAGTTCCTTGACCCACTTGGCAACCACGATGGTGGCTACTGCGTTACCGACCAGGTTCGTCAGTGCGCGGGCTTCGGACATGAAGCGATCGATACCGAGGATCAGCGCCAGACCGGCCACTGGCAGGTGACCGACCGCCGACAGGGTCGCGGCCAGCACGATGAAGCCCGAACCGGTCACACCAGCCGCGCCTTTGGAGGACAGCAGCAATACCAGCAGCAGGGTGATCTGGTGGGTGATGTCCATGTGGGTGTCGGTCGCCTGAGCGATGAACACGGCCGCCATGGTCAGGTAGATCGACGTACCGTCGAGGTTGAACGAGTAACCGGTCGGGATCACCAGACCTACTACGGATTTCTTCGCGCCCAGACGCTCCATCTTGATCAGCATGCGTGGCAGTGCCGATTCCGACGAGGACGTGCCCAGTACGATCAACAGTTCTTCACGGATGTAACGCACCAGTTTAAACACGCTGAAACCGTGAGCACGGCAGATCGCACCCAGCACCACCACCACGAACAGGATGCAGGTGATGTAGAAGCAGATCATCAACTGGCCCAGTTGCACCAGCGAGCCGACGCCGTAGGCACCGATGGTGAAGGCCATCGCGCCGAAAGCACCCAGCGGCGCCAGTTTCATGATCATGTTGATGATGTTGAACATCACGTGGGCGAAGCGATCGATCATGTCCAGCAGCGGACGACCGTACGAACCCAGGCGATGCAGGGCGTAGCCGAAGATCACCGAGAACATCAGCACTTGCAGGATGTCACCGGTGGCGAACGCGCCGACGATGGTGTTCGGGATTACATTGAGGAGGAAACCGACAATGCTCTGGTCTTTACTGGCCGTCACATAAGTGGCGATTTTCGAGGCGTCCAGGGTGGTGACGTCGATGTGCATGCCGGCGCCCGGTTGCACAACGTTGACCACGATCAGACCGATCAGCAGGGCAATGGTGGAAACGATTTCGAAGTACAGCAGCGCGTAGCCGCCGGTCTTGCCCACGGATTTCATGTTCTGCATGCCGGCGATGCCGCTGACAACGGTACAGAAGATGATCGGGGCGATGACCATTTTGATCAGTTTGATGAACCCGTCACCCAGCGGCTTGAGGGCCACACCGGTCTGAGGGTAGAAGTGACCAAGCAGGATGCCGATGGCGATGGCAACGATCACCTGGAAATACAGGGATTTGTACAGTGGCTGACGAGTCGTCATTGCAGGTTTCCTCAAGCGTCCCGCGTGACAACATCCATCTGTTGGCCGCGAAACCTTAATTGCGAACCCTCCTGCACTGGAGGGATTTGTTGTTGGAGCAGCGTTTTCCGTCAGGGACAAACGCACGCTTCTGTGGCTTGTATCGCAAACCTCGTGCCACTTTGGTGCGATTAGCTGCAAGCCTTTTGATATCAGGGTTAACAGGTCCGCGGATGTCACCATCCGGTGACTCAAGTGTGGCGGATTTCCGCCAACTCGCCGCTTCTCGTCCTACAATTTGGCGGAAATCCGCCTTGCCGATGCGTCCAGCCCGCCGCTACCATCCGGCGCCTGAGGAAGGATCTGCCGCTTATGCGCGAACGCACCATCGCCAGTCATTTTGCCCGTGCCGCCCTCGGCGGCGCACGCCGCGTGGGTTTCGATTACTCGGGCCTGCTGCTGCAACTGGGCATCAGCCCTGAATTGCTTGATGAACCGCGTGCACGCATTGCCCCGGAACAATTCACCCGGTTGATTCAGGGCCTGTGGCTGGCGCTGGACGACGAATACCTGGGTTTCGGCAACGCGCCGAGCAAGCCCGGCAGTTTCGCCATGATGTGCCACGCCTCGATTCACTGCCGCAATCTGGAGAAAGCCCTGCAACGGGGTTTATTGTTTTATAGCCTATTCCCCGAAGCCCCGCGCCTGAGCCTGACGCGCGAAGACGAATGGGTGCGCCTGAGCCTCGATGATTCGCGGATGTGGGACCCGGATCACTTTCTCACCGAGAGTCTGCTGGTGATCTGGCATCGCCTCGGCAGTTGGCTGATCGGTCAGCGGATTCGCCTAGAACAAGCGACCTTCAGCTATCCGCGCCCCGAGCACGGTGCTGAATACGACCTGCTGTTCCCCTGCCCGCTGACCTTCGGCAGCGATCAAAGCAGCCTGCTGTTTCATAGCCGCTACCTGCCCATGCCGCTGTTGCAGGACGAACGCACCCTCAAACACTTCCTCGAACGCTCCCCCGCCGACCTGCTCTCACGCCCGGACGACGGCGACAGCCTGAGCAGCCGCCTGCGTCGTTTGCTCAGCCGTGACACTGCACGTTGGCCGGATCTTGAGGCGGTCGCCGAGCATTTGCACATCAGCCCGCAGACGTTGCGCCGGCACTTGCGCGAGGAAGGCACGAGTTTTCAGGAACTGAAGGATCAGTTGCGGCGGGATATCGCCATCTACCATCTGGGCCGGGCGGATCTGTCGTTGCAACAGATCGCCGAACAGCTGGGGTTTTCCGAACCGTCGGCGTTTCATCGGGCGTTCAAGAAGTGGACGGGGCTGACGCCGGGGGCTTATCGGGCGCAGGAGCAGTGAGGCTATAAATCAAAAGCCCCTCACCCTAACCCTCTCCCGGAGGGAGAGGGGACTGATTGGGGGATGTTCAATAAATCCGCCGACCTGACAGCTCTCGCTGAATCCATATTCGACGCAAATCGCTCAGGTCGATCATTTTCGCAAGACACTTCGGTCAGTCCCCTCTACCTCTGGGAGAGGGTTAGGGTGAGGGCAACTTCCAATCACACCGCCGGAAAATGAATCCTGAACGCCGCCCCACCCATCGGCGAATCGCCCAGTGCGAGTTTGGCGTTGTAGCTTTCAATAATATCCTTGACCACCGCCAACCCGATCCCCTGCCCCGGATGCTGGGCATCCAGTCGTTCGCCACGTTCCAGAATCCGCGCGCGCTGATCCGGCGGCACGCCCGGGCCGTCGTCTTCGACGCACAATTCAATCCCGGCCAGGGTCTCGCGCACGCTGATACGCACTTCGCCCAGACACAGGCGATAAGCGTTCTCCAGCAAGTTGCCCATCATTTCCAGCAGCGCGCCCTGCTCGATCGGCACATAACAGTGCTCTGGCAGATCGAATGCCACGCGCACATGCTTGTCGCGGTAAACCTTGTCCAGTGTGTCGCAAAGGCTTTTGAGCACCGGTTGCAGGCGCACCTGATGGCGCACCAGTCCGCTTTTGCGCAAACTGGCCCGTTGCAGTTGGTAGCTGATCTGCTGGCTCATGCGTTCGATCTGACTTTGCAGCACCCAGGCCTGATCGCGCTCTTCTGGACGCTGGGCCATGTCCTCGCTGACGCCTTGCAACACTGCCAACGGAGTTTTCAGGCTATGCGCGAGGTCATCGAGAGAATCGCGATAACGACTGCGCTGCTGGCGCTCGCTGTGCAGCAAGCGGTTGAGCGAGCCGGTCAGGCGCAGCAACTCGCGCGGATGTTGCTCGGTGAGGCTTTCGCGGGTGCCACCTTCGATTTCGTCGAGTTCCTGACTGAGCCGGCGCAAGGCTTTGAGGCCCCAGGTCAGGCCGATCCACAACAATGCCAGCAGCACGAGCAGTGCCGCGCCGAAGCCCAGGTAGAGATTCTCGCGCAGTCCTTCAAGGGTGGTTTCGTACTCGCGCACCGGTTGCAGGGCAACGATGCTGAACGCCGCGCTTTTGCCGCCGAGCAGTTTGACTTCAACGTCGTAGACGAAGAACTCCTGGCCGTTGGTTTCGCGAATCCGCGCGAACTCGTTACCGAGTCCGTCGTAGCGCGGCTTGTAGTTGATCTGCTCTTCCTGGGTGGCTTTCGAGCGCCAGACCAAATGCCCTTCGCGGTCGTAGATGTAGCCGAGCAAACGGAAATCGGTGAGGTTGAAACGCTCATCCGGCAACTGATTGGGCATCACCAGCCGACCGTTTTCGATGCGCGCGGCAGAAATGAGCGTGGTGACGTCGGAGGCCAGACGTTGTTCGATCGAGTCCTGCAACGCGAGGCTGAACGCGCCTTGCATCGCCGGGAGCAAGGCGAGCATGAACAACACCGCCAACGTGGTGGCGGCGAGCATCAAGCGAACACGAAGCGAACGAATCAAGTGCAGCGCTCGTTGAACAGGTAGCCGAGGCCACGCACAGTGTCGATCGGTTTGAATCCGGCCGGGCCTTCGAGTTTGCGGCGCAGACGACCGACCAACACTTCGATGACATTCGGATCACGCTCGTCGTCGTCCGGGTAGAGCTGCTCCATCAAGCGATCCTTGGGCACCACTTGTTGATGGTGGCGCATGAGGTATTCGAGGATGCGGTACTCGTACGCGGTCAGCGCCAGCGGTTGCTCATCGAGGGTTGCCTGTTTGCGATTGAGGTCGAGCAGCAGCGGCCCGGCGACGATGGTCGACTGGGTGAAACCGCTGGAACGGCGCAGCAAAGCATTCAGACGCGCGTCGAGTTCTTCGAACTGGAACGGCTTGACCACGTAATCGTCGGCGCCGGCGGCGAGGCCTTCGACCTTGTCCTGCCAGTTGCCGCGCGCGGTGAGGATCAGGATCGGGAAGGTCTTGCCGCCCGCGCGCAACTGGCGAATCAGGTCGAGACCGCCCATGCCCGGCAGGCCAAGATCGATCACCGCCAGGTCAAAGTTGAACTGTCCGGTCTGGTACAGCGCCTCTTCGGCATTGGCCACGGACTCGACCACGTGGCCACTTTCCGTCAGGCGGGTTTGCAGGTGATGGCGCAACAGCGCTTCATCTTCGACGACCAACAGTTTCATAACACTCTCCCGGGCAAATCAGAATCTCCAGTCACACACCTGTGGGAGCGAGCCTGCTCACGAAGACGATGGTTCAGTCGACATCTCATCGACTGAACCGGCGCTTTCGCGAGCAGGCTCGCTCCCACACTGAATCTGTCAGCAACTCCTTAGAAATTGTAGTTGGCCGACAGGTAAGTCTGGGCGCTGCTGGTCAAATCCAGCGAGCCTTGCTTGCTGCCGCCGCGCTCGCTCATCTCGGTGCTGGCGTTGCTGCGCAGGTAACGGTAACCGAGTTCGACCGAAGTGTTTTGCGATACTTGTTGCAACACACCCAACTGACCACCGACGGCATAACCGATATCACTGTCGCGGCTAAAGCCTGGCGATTCCTGGGTCAGCTTGGTCAGACCCGCCGTCGCACCGCCGAACAACTTGGTGCTGCCGCCGACCGGGTAGAACAGATCGTAGCTGCCCAGCAGATTTTCCTGACGCAGTTTAATGCCATTGTGCGAGCCCGACACGTTGTCGTAGGTGGCGTAGTAGCGACCCTGGCTGTTTTGCTGACCGAGGCGCACGCCGTAGGTGTTGTTGCCGTCGATCGCGCCGGTGGCGTTCGGGTGATCGAGGTTGTTGTTCAGCGAATTGGATTTGTTGATCTTGTCGCTGGTCTGGCCGAAGGACAGGCCGGCGAAGTTCGAAGTGGTATCGGCCTGGGCCGCGATACTGGCGCTCATTACGGTCAATGCCAGCAACAGTTTGTTAAAAGTCATGGGTATTTCCTCTTTCACAGTGCTGTTTGGGTATGGCGCAAGGTTACTGACCCTCCCCTGTACCGCCCCTGAACCGTCTCTGAACCTGACCTGAACCAAATGAACTAGGCTGATCTGACCTTTTATTGTCAGGAGACCCGACCATGCGCCTGTTCCTTGCCCTCACCTTGCTGGCCGTCAGCAGCCTCACTCAGGCTGCGATCAAGACTGAAGAAATTCCCTACCAAAGTGCCGATGGCACAAAGTTGATCGGCTACTACGCCTATGACGACGCCATCAAAGGCAAGCGTCCGGGTGTCGTCGTGGTGCACGAATGGTGGGGCCTGAACGACTACGCCAAGCGCCGCGCCCGGGATCTCGCCGGGCTCGGCTACAGCGCCCTGGCCATTGATATGTACGGCGAAGGCAAGAACACCGAGCACCCGAAAGACGCGATGGCGTTCATGCAGGCGGCGACCCAGGATGCGGCGGCTTCCAGCAAGCGCTTCGAGGCCGGGCTGGATTTGTTGAAGAAGCAGCCGCAGACCGACGTGAATAAAATTGCCGCCATCGGTTACTGCTTCGGCGGTGCGGTGGTGCTGAACGCCGCGCGTCAGGGTGTGCCGCTGGCGGGTGTGGTGAGTTTCCACGGTGCGCTGGCGACGAAAACACCAGCAACGCCCGGCAGCGTGAAGGCGAAGATTCTGGTCGAGCATGGCGCGCTGGACAGCATGGTCACTCAGGACAATGTCACCGCGTTCAAGGCAGAAATGGACAAGGCCGGGGCTGACTACAAGTTCGTCAGTCTGGATGGCGCCAAGCACGGTTTTACCAATCCGGATGCCGATCGCCTGAGCCATGGCGAGCATGGTGGCCCGGACATCGGGTACAACAAGGCAGCGGATGAAAAATCCTGGGCGAACATGAAGGCATTCTTGCAGAAAATATTTAGCTGACCCCTCCGCACCTGATCGTTCCCACGCTCCGCGTGGGAATGCAGCCCGGGACGCTCTGCGTCCCAAAGCGGACGCAGAGCGTCCATTGAGGCATTCCCACGCAGAGCGTGGGAACGATCATCTCGACCTTGGCCCGACTAACCGGCAAAATGCCCGCCATGAATCTCACCCCCGCCCTCCCCGCCTGCTGCACCGCGCTCGACAGCCACTGGCCGTTGCCGACGGTATTGGCCGACACCGTGCTGCTCAGCACCCACTTCGATCCTGCTCAACTGCTTGGCGATGATTTTCAACGCAGCGCCGTGGTTGCGCCGCCAAGCATTCAGCGTTCGGTGGCCAAGCGTCAGGCGGAATTTCTGGCCGGCCGGATCTGCGCCCGGGCGGCGTTGCAGCAACTGGAAGGCAGCGGCGTGGTGCCGGCGATTGGTGCAGATCGCGCGCCGATATGGCCCGCGCACATTTGCGGCTCGATCACCCACAGCACCGGACGCGCGGCAGCGATTGTCGCCAACAAGCAACACTGGCGCGGTTTGGGCATGGATCTGGAAAACCTGCTCAATACCGAACGCGCCGAGCGCCTGGCGGGGGAGATTCTGACACCACCCGAAATGCAGCGCATGACGGCCGCCTCGCGAGATCAGTTGGCGTTGTGGGTGACGCTGACGTTTTCGGTGAAAGAAAGTCTGTTCAAAGCACTGTACCCGATCGTGCAGCAGCGCTTTTATTTCGAGCATGCTGAAGTGCTGGAGTGGACTGAAGCGGGCCATGTGCGCTTGCGGCTGCTGACGGACTTGTCGGCCGAGTGGCGCAACGGCACTGAACTGGACGCGCAGTTCGGGGTGCAGGATGGGCAGTTGTTGAGTCTGGTCAGCATTCAGGCCTGAAATCTTTCAGCGCCTGTTCAGGCCTCTTCGCGAGCAGGCTCGCTCCCACATTTTGAAATGCATTCCCCTGTGGGAGCGAGCCTGCTCGCGAAGGCGGCATCGCGGCCACCACAAGAATTACCGGCGTTCCTGATTCCTCGGCCAACTCAGGCTGAAACAAGCCCCACCCAGACTCTTGCTCTTGCCAATGATCGCCCGACCGTCATGCCAGTGAATGATCCGCCGCACAATCGACAAGCCCAGACCATGCCCGCCCGACGCCCGTGTGCGGCTGTCGTCCAGGCGCAGAAACGGCGTAAAAATCCGCTCCCACGCTACTTCCGGCACGCCCGGGCCGTCATCCTCGACATCCACGCGACAGCGCAATTGCCCGACCTGATAACTCACCGTCACCTTCGAGCGTGCGTGGCGCATGGCGTTGCTCACCAGATTCTGCAACGCCCGGTGCAGATAACGCGGCTCGGCCTCGACCCAGGCATCATCGTTATCGGCGGCGGAGAGGCACAAACCTCGCTGCACCGTGACCTCGGCGCGCAACGGCGCCAACTCTTCAATCACCTGATTGACCAATGCGTCCAGATCGATGCGCTGGAACGTCAGCGCCGGCGAGCCCTGCTCCAGGCGCGCGTAGGTGAGCATTTCATCGACCAGCTTATCGAGGTCTTCGATGTCGTGATCCATGCCTTCGCGGTATTTCTCCAGCGCTTGCGGGGTGGTCGCCGAGCCGATCATTTCCAGACCGAAACGCAGGCGTGCCACCGGTGTGCGCAACTCATGGGACACCGCGCGCACCAGTTCGCGCTGGATCGCCAGCAACTGTTGCAAGTGCTCGGCCATACCATTGAACGCCGACGCCAGACGTCCGACCGAGTCGGCACCGCGTGCGGGCACACGGGTTTCCAGGCTGCCCTTGGCAATACGCGTGGCCGCTGCTTCGAGGCCGCGTAAACGGCGTTCGAGCTGACGCACCAACAGATAAACAATGAGGCCGATCAGGGTCAGGCCGAGTGCCGCAATCAGCACCAGCCATTCCGGCGGATACGGGTTCATCTGATACAACGGCCCGATTTCAAGTACCCATGGCGTGCCGACCATGCCGGCAAATACGCGGATCGAGTCGCCACCCTTGCCCAATGCCATCACCGTGTCGCCTTCGGCCACGCGGCGACTCTGGTCTTCGTCCATGTCAGCGTCGTTCACCGTGACCAGGCGCAGATCGAAACCGAAGCCCTTCTCTTCCTTTATCTGTGCAAGGCGCTTGGGTTGTTCGCCGACCGGTACGCGCACCAGCTCATCGGCCAGCAGGTAAATGGTCGCGCGCGCCAGTTGCTCGCTGATCTGCTGCACTTCGCCGGTGAGAACCAACTGCTCTTTGTCGCTGACCATTCGATAGACTTTCGCCGCGTGCGGCCCGGTCTGCTCGACCAACGCCTGGCCACGCTGCACGCGAGTGCGCTGGGACAGATCAAGATCGGTTTCGGCAAATTTCTTCAGCGCCAGCGGAATCCCCAGCAACCGCTCCCACACCAACAA
Organism: Pseudomonas sp. P108; assembly: GCF_032613195.1. Lineage (NCBI taxonomy): Bacteria > Pseudomonadati > Pseudomonadota > Gammaproteobacteria > Pseudomonadales > Pseudomonadaceae > Pseudomonas > Pseudomonas sp. P108. The sequence goes on from NZ_CP126691.1 coordinate 4,989,672, forward strand.
CGCCCGATGGCGCTCGGTTTCGTTCATCGGTTGCAGGTTGTCGGCCATCAGCGAAAACGTGCCGTGGGCCAGGCGCTCGCGATATTGCTCGCTGCGCACCTGATTGAGCAGGTTGAGCGCCAGCACGCCGAGCACCGCCACTAGAATCAAAGCGGCACACATGCCGCCGTAGATGCGCAGGAAGATCGAGTTCACAGCGGCAGGTCTATGCAGGCTTCAGGAACGAACAGATAACCTTTGCTGCGGATGGTCTTGATCAGGCGGGGGTGGTCGGGGTCGTCGCCGATTTTCGGGCGGATGCGCGAAATGCGCACATCGATCGAACGGTCCTGACCGTCATAACCGATGCCGCGCAGTGCGGTGAAGATTTCTTCGCGGGACAGAATGCGCCCGGCGTTGGACACCAGCAGCCAGAGCAGGTCGAATTCGGCGCTGGTCAGCTCGATGCCGTTGTCGCTCAGCCACGCCTCGCGCAAGGCGTCGTCAACCACCAGCGGGCCGAATTGCAGACGACGGGATTTCTCTGCCACCGGCTCGGGGCTGTCGCTACGGCGCAGTAACGCCTGGATTCGCGCCAGCAACAGGCGTGGGCGCACCGGTTTGCACACGTAATCGTCGGCACCGAGGTCGAGGCCCTGGATCTGATCGGCATCGTCGGTGCGTGCGGTGAGCATCAGGATCGGCCCGTCGTACTGATTGCGCACCTTGCGGCAAATGCTCAGGCCATCTTCACCGGGCAGCATCAGGTCGAGGATCACCAGGTCCGGCTGCTCCTTGATGATCCGCGCTGCGGCCAGCGCACCGTTGCCTTCGATGTCCACGCGTAATCCATTGGCTTGCAGGTAGTCACGCGTCAGTTCGGCCAGTCGCTGGTCATCCTCGACGATCAATACCTGAAAGGCTTGTTGCTCCACCGGTGACCTCTGCTTTCTATTGTTATTAATAAAGGAAGAACATCTGACTCGACACAATTCCCTGTGGGAGCGAGCCTGCTCGCGAAAGCGTCGTATCACTCAACATCGATGCTGAACCTACCGACGCATTCGCGAGCAGGCTCGCTCCCACAGTTTTGGATCCTCCCGTACTTTTGTCATGTTTCTGGAGGATAAGAATGCCTGTGCATGGGCCGATTGTATAAACGGCGTACAGCCAGAACACAAGTCGGTAAATGCGTTCGGACAAGGCGGTTTTTTGTGATAGGGTTCGCGCCCTTAAAAATCCGCTGAAGCGTTTTTCCCGGTGAAAAAACAGTGACGGACGGTCTAGCTCAGCAGGTTCGCGGCCTACACGCATTTTCGAAGTTTCTTACACAATTTACGCACAGGCTTATCCACAGGTAGTACGTTGCAATCCCCCCCTGAAACGCATTATCTTGTAGCCCGAGCGCAAAAAAACCCTACATGTAGGGTTTGACGCTAAAAAACCAAACACAAACCCGGCAGTGAATTCAAGGCTTTTTATTGCCATTGTCGGGTTGAACCAAACGTATTTTCGAAAGCCCAAACCGCGCCTGCGGATGGCTACCGTTTTTGCGCCGATCACGGCGTTTACGGTACGGGTGTTGCAGTGGCGAAACTGCTCCCCGAAAGGAATGCGGTGATACGCGTATCGCGTGAACCGAAGACTTCGGCATGGAAGCGGCGCTCACAAGGCCCTCTTCCTGAACTGTCCCGAAGTCGTTATGCCCGGCGCGTGCCGGTTGTAGTGCTTCAGGACGGAACGGTGGGCACCGTGATGGTGCCCAAACAAACATAGAGAACGTGGAGACACCCATGCAAACCGACACAACTCGCGAGAACCCGCAGGGCACCTTGCCGCAGGCCGCCGATTCGAATTCGGATCTGGCTGCTACCGCGCCTGGTCAACTGCGCGTGATCAAGCGCAATGGCACTGTCGTTCCTTACACCGATGACAAGATCACCGTCGCTATCACCAAAGCGTTCCTCGCAGTTGAAGGCGGCACCGCTGCCGCTTCGTCGCGAATCCATGACACCGTGGCCCGTCTGACCGAACAGGTCACCGCGACCTTCAAGCGTCGCATGCCGTCGGGTGGCACCATCCACATCGAAGAAATCCAGGACCAGGTCGAACTGGCCCTGATGCGTGCCGGTGAGCAGAAAGTTGCGCGCGACTACGTGATCTACCGTGACGGTCGTTCGAAAGAACGCGCTGCCCACGCGCCGGCCGAAGAAGCGGTCAACGCTCACCCGTCGATCCGCATCACCCGCGCTGACGGCAGCCTGGCGCCGCTGGACATGGGTCGTCTGAACACCATCGTCACCGAAGCCTGCGAAGGTCTGGAAGAAGTCGATGGCGACCTGATCCAGCGCGAAACCCTGAAAAACCTCTACGACGGCGTGGCCCTGACCGACGTCAACACCGCGCTGGTGATGACCGCCCGTACCCTGGTCGAGCGTGAGCCGAACTACTCGTTCGTGACCGCCCGCCTGCTGATGGACACCCTGCGTGCCGAAGGTCTGGGGTTCCTCGGTGTGGCCGAAAGCGCCACTCACCACGAAATGGTCGACCTGTACGCCAAGGCACTGCCGGCCTACATCGCCAAAGGTATCGAGTTCGAACTGCTGAACCCTGTGCTGGCCACCTTCGACCTGGAAAAACTGGGCAAGGCGATCAACCACGAGCGTGATCAGCAATTCACCTACCTGGGCCTGCAAACCCTGTACGACCGTTACTTCATCCACAAGGATGGCGTGCGTTTCGAACTGCCGCAGATCTTCTTCATGCGCGTGGCCATGGGCCTGGCGATCGAAGAGAAGCAGAAAGAAGACCGTGCGATCGAGTTCTACAACCTGCTGTCGTCCTTCGACTACATGTCGTCGACCCCGACCCTGTTCAACGCCGGTACCCTGCGTCCACAGCTGTCGAGCTGCTACCTGACCACCGTGCCGGATGACCTGTCGGGCATCTACCACGCGATCCACGACAACGCCATGTTGTCGAAATTTGCTGGCGGTCTGGGCAACGACTGGACGCCGGTGCGTGCACTGGGTTCGTACATCAAGGGCACCAACGGCAAGTCGCAAGGCGTTGTTCCGTTCCTCAAAGTAGTGAACGACACCGCCGTTGCCGTTAACCAGGGTGGCAAGCGCAAAGGCGCTGTCTGTGCCTACCTGGAAACCTGGCACATGGACATCGAAGAGTTCATCGAACTGCGTAAGAACACCGGTGATGATCGTCGTCGTACCCACGACATGAACACAGCCAACTGGATCCCTGACCTGTTCATGAAGCGTGTCTTCGATGACGGCAAGTGGACCCTGTTCTCGCCATCCGAAGTGCCGGACCTGCATGACCTGACCGGTAAAGCCTTCGAAGAGCGCTACGAGTACTACGAAGCGCTGACCGAATACCCAGGCAAGGTCAAACTGTTCAAGACCATCCAGGCCAAAGACCTGTGGCGCAAAATGCTCTCCATGCTGTTTGAAACCGGCCACCCATGGCTGACCTTCAAAGACCCGTGCAACCTGCGCAGCCCGCAGCAGCACGTCGGCGTGGTTCACAGCTCGAACCTGTGCACCGAGATCACCTTGAACACCAACAAGGACGAGATCGCCGTTTGCAACCTGGGCTCGATCAACCTGCCGAACCACATCGTCAACGGCAAGCTGGACACCGCCAAGCTGGAACGCACCGTGAACACCGCCGTGCGCATGCTCGATAACGTGATCGACATCAACTACTACTCGGTGCCACAAGCGAAGAACTCCAACTTCAAGCACCGTCCGGTCGGTCTGGGCATCATGGGCTTCCAGGACGCTTTGTACCTGCAGCACATCCCTTACGGTTCCGACGCTGCCGTCGAGTTCGCCGACAAGTCGATGGAAGCGGTCAGCTACTACGCGATCCAGGCTTCCTGCGACCTGGCTGACGAGCGCGGCGCGTACGAGACGTTCCAGGGTTCGCTGTGGTCCAAAGGCATCCTGCCGCTGGATTCGCAACAGATCCTGATCGAGGCTCGTGGCCAGAAGTACATCGATGTCGACCTGAACGAATCCCTCGACTGGGCACCGGTTCGCGCCCGTGTACAGAAAGGCATTCGTAACTCGAACATCATGGCCATCGCACCGACCGCGACCATCGCCAACATCACTGGCGTATCGCAGTCGATCGAACCGACCTACCAGAACCTGTATGTGAAATCGAACCTGTCGGGCGAATTCACCGTGATCAACCCGTACCTGGTTCGCGACCTCAAGGCTCGCGGTCTGTGGGACTCGGTCATGATCAACGACCTGAAGTACTACGACGGTTCGGTTCAGCAGATCGAGCGAATCCCGCAAGAACTCAAAGAGCTCTACGCGACCGCGTTCGAAGTGGACACCAAGTGGATCGTTGACGCCGCCAGCCGTCGTCAGAAGTGGATCGACCAGGCCCAGTCGCTGAACCTGTACATCGCCGGCGCATCGGGCAAGAAGCTCGACGTGACCTACCGCATGGCCTGGTACCGTGGTCTGAAAACCACTTACTACCTCCGTGCCCTGGCCGCGACCAGCACCGAGAAGTCGACCATCAACACCGGCAAGCTGAACGCTGTTTCCAGCGGCGGCAACCACGGCGACGATTCGGTTCTGGCAGCACCTGCCGGTCCTGCTCCAGTGCCAAAGGCTTGCGCGATCGACGAGCCGGATTGCGAAGCTTGCCAATAAGCTGAGCTGAATCAGGCGTTGCGAGACGCCTGATACTCTCCGGGCAAAAGAACCCCCGACAGACTTCTGGTGTGTCGGGGGTTTTCTTTTGTCTGGAGTAAAAATCGAAGTAAAAAAAACGGCGAAACCTGAATGCAGGCTTCGCCGTTTTTATTCGTACAACGGCTTTTGTCAGACCGCGAATGACTCGGTCATTGCCTGCCCTACGACAGGAATGGTGAAGGATTGACCGTTGTTGGTGTAGAACGTTTCGATGGTATTCCCGCCCTTGTACCAGTCCTTCAGGAACACACCGGAATCCAGGTTGCCGCTTTGCAGATCGGCGGCATTGAAGATGTAGGCGCCAAGGTCGTTCTGGACAATCCGCACATCACTGACACTCTGAATGTTCTTGAGGGTGACAGTGTCGATCCCGGATGTGCCTGTGTCCTGGATGCCTACCATGGTTTTCGAGAACACAATATAGGCGTCACCGCTCTCTCCGCCCAAGGCATCACCCGATCCGCGCAAGTTCAACGTATCAACACCTGCACCACCCTGGAGTTCATAGCCGTAACCGGTACCCGTCAAGGTATCGTTACCGTCACCACCATAGGCAATTCCTGCCGACACGGTGATGTTGTCGTTTCCAGATTCACCATAAAGAATGCTGCCGGCATCGTCATCGGCACTGCGCATGGTGTCATTGCCGTTACCACCGTAAAGCGTATCGGCCTGGACGCCGCTAATAGTCAGTGGTCCGAATGCACCGGTATCAGTGGCGGTGCCGCCATAGATAAAGTCATCCCCCTCACCACCATAGATGAGGTCGTTACCCGCCCCGCCCTCAAGCTTGTTCGAGTAGGCGTTGCCAGTCAGCATGTCATTGAATGCCGATCCCATCAGGTTATCGATGTTAATCAGCACGTCACCTTGAGCGTCGCCGCCTGCGGCAGTGCCCTCCAGCAAATTGATCTGAACGCTGCCAGTGCTGGTCAAGTACCAGGCGCCATCACCTCGACCAACACCCGTCAGCAGATCGGCGCCAGCGCCACCGACAAAATTCTCCGCCGCAGCGGCACTGCCCGTAAAGCTGTCGGCCTGTGTCGTACCCTGGAATACTTCGATCGACGTATAGATATCGCCGGCGGCCGCGCCAGTCAAAACAGGTGCGCCCAGATCCAGGGTGACACCGCCAGCTTCGTCGGCGAAGCTCACCATATCCATACCGAAACCACCGTCGAATCGGTTGATGCCCGCATCCCCGACAAACGCATCACTGAAGTCAGAACCCAAGATCGCTTCGATACTGCTGTAAACATCGCCGGCGGCAATTCCGGTGTGTATCCCGGTTTTGGTATTGAGGGTCACGCCCTTGTCGGCATCGCCATAACTGACCGTATCAAAACCCTCTCCACCGATGAGTTGGTCTGCTCCTGCGCCACCGAACAACGTGTCATTGCCAGCCCCACCCGTGATGATGTTGTCCGAGGCATTGCCACGAGCAATGAAGTTGCCGGTACCGGTGAAAGTCAGACGCTCGACTTCACTGGCCAAGGTGATGGTGTTCAGTGTGGTGCGCACTTCGTCATCACCGCCGCCAGCCATTTCCACCACATTCTGGCTGGCCGAGCCGTTGATGATGTACACGTCGTTGCCGGCACCGCCGTAGAAGGTCGTGGTACCCAGCGAGGCGGTGAATACGTCGTTGTAGTTCGAGCCAATAATGGTTTCGAAATCCGAGAACGTGTCACCTTGCGCGTCGCCGCCCAGACCGGTGCCCACGCGCGCGGCGGTCATGGTGATGTTGACGCCTTGCTCCGACTGCGCGTAGCTCAGTCGGTCGTTACCGTTGTAACCATCAAGGTTGTCGGCAGCAGCGCTGGCATAGAACGTATCGTCATAATTTGAACCACGGAAACTCTCAATCCCGACAAAGGTATCGCCCGCTGCATACCCGGTATGCACACCGGTTTTCAGGTTCAAGGACACCGCCACGCTGTTGGGTACGTCTTCATAGCTGACGATATCGAAACCTGCGCCGCCAATCAGTTGGTCGGCACCTGCGCCTCCCATCAGGATGTCATTGCCGGCACCGCCGGTAATAACGTTGTCAGAGGCATTGCCACGAGCATTGAAGTTGCCGGTACCGGTGAAAGTCAGACGCTCGACTTCACTGGCCAAGGTGATGGTGTTCAGTGTGGTGCGCACTTCGTCATCACCGCCGCCGGCCATTTCCAACACGTTCTGGCTGGCCGAACCGTTGATGATGTACACGTCGTTGCCGGCACCGCCGTAGAAGGTCGTGGTGCCCAGCGAGGCGGTGAATACGTCGTTGTAGTTCGAGCCAATAATGGTTTCGAAATCCGAGAACGTGTCACCTTGCGCGTCGCCACCCAGACCGGTGCCCACACGCGCGGCGGTCATGGTGATGTTGACGCCTTGCTCCGACTGCGCGTAGCTCAGCCGGTCGTTACCGTTGTAACCATCAAGGTTGTCGGCAGCAGCGCTGGCATAGAACGTATCGTCATAATTTGAACCACGGAAACTCTCAATCCCGACAAAGGTATCGCCCGCTGCATACCCGGTATGCACACCGGTTTTCAGGTTCAGGGACACCGCCACGCTGTTGGGTACGTCTTCATAGCTGACGATATCGAAACCTGCGCCGCCAATCAGTTGGTCGGCACCTGCGCCTCCCATCAGGATGTCATTGCCGGCACCGCCGGTAATAACGTTGTCAGAGGCATTGCCACGAGCATTGAAGTTGCCGGTACCGGTGAAAGTCAGACGCTCGACTTCACTGGCCAAGGTGATGGTGTTCAGTGTGGTGCGCACTTCGTCATCACCGCCGCCGGCCATTTCCAACACGTTCTGGCTGGCCGAACCGTTGATGATGTACACGTCGTTGCCGGCACCGCCGTAGAAGGTCGTGGTGCCCAGCGAGGCGGTGAATACGTCGTTGTAGTTCGAGCCAATAATGGTTTCGAAATCCGAGAACGTGTCACCTTGCGCGTCGCCGCCCAGACCGGTGCCCACGCGCGCGGCGGTCATGGTGATGTTGACGCCTTGCTCCGACTGCGCGTAGCTCAGTCGGTCGTTACCGTTGTAACCATCAAGGTTGTCGGCAGCAGCGCTGGCATAGAACGTATCGTCATAATTTGAACCACGGAAACTCTCGATCCCGACAAAGGTATCGCCCGCTGCATACCCGGTATGCACACCGGTTTTCAGGTTCAGGGACACCGCCACGCTGTTGGGTACGTCTTCATAGCTGACGATATCGAAACCTGCGCCGCCAATCAGTTGGTCGGCACCTGCGCCTCCCATCAGGATGTCATTGCCGGCACCGCCGGTAATAACGTTGTCAGAGGCATTGCCACGAGCATTGAAGTTGCCGGTACCGGTGAAAGTCAGACGCTCGACTTCACTGGCCAAGGTGATGGTGTTCAGTGTGGTGCGCACTTCGTCATCACCGCCGCCGGCCATTTCCAACACGTTCTGGCTGGCCGAACCGTTGATGATGTACACGTCGTTGCCGGCACCGCCGTAGAAGGTCGTGGTGCCCAGCGAGGCGGTGAATACGTCGTTGTAGTTCGAGCCAATAATGGTTTCGAAATCCGAGAACGTGTCACCTTGCGCGTCGCCACCCAGACCGGTGCCCACACGCGCGGCGGTCATGGTGATGTTGACGCCTTGCTCCGACTGCGCGTAGCTCAGCCGGTCGTTACCGTTGTAACCATCAAGGTTGTCGGCAGCAGCGCTGGCATAGAACGTATCGTCATAATTTGAACCACGGAAACTCTCAATCCCGACAAAGGTATCGCCCGCTGCATACCCGGTATGCACACCGGTTTTCAGGTTCAGGGACACCGCCACGCTGTTGGGTACGTCTTCATAGCTGACGATATCGAAACCTGCGCCGCCAATCAGTTGGTCGGCACCTGCGCCTCCCATCAGGATGTCATTGCCGGCACCGCCGGTAATAACGTTGTCAGAGGCATTGCCACGAGCATTGAAGTTGCCGGTACCGGTGAAAGTCAGACGCTCGACTTCACTGGCCAAGGTGATGGTGTTCAGTGTGGTGCGCACTTCGTCATCACCGCCGCCGGCCATTTCCAACACGTTCTGGCTGGCCGAACCGTTGATGATGTACACGTCGTTGCCGGCACCGCCGTAGAAGGTCGTGGTACCCAGCGAGGCGGTGAATACGTCGTTGTAGTTCGAGCCAATAATGGTTTCGAAATCCGAGAACGTGTCACCTTGCGCGTCGCCACCCAGACCGGTGCCCACACGCGCGGCGGTCATGGTGATGTTGACGCCTTGCTCCGACTGCGCGTAGCTCAGTCGGTCGTTACCGTTGTAACCATCAAGGTTGTCGGCAGCAGCGCTGGCATAGAACGTATCGTCATAATTTGAACCACGGAAACTCTCAATCCCGACAAAGGTATCGCCCGCTGCATACCCGGTATGCACACCGGTTTTCAGGTTCAGGGACACCGCCACGCTGTTGGGTACATCTTCATAGCTGACGGTGTCGAAGCCGGCACCGCCAATCAGTTGATCGGCGCCATCGCCGCCGATCAACAGATCATTACCTGCCCCACCATTCAAGACATCATTGCCCGCCAAACCGCGTATCTGATCATCGCCCGCAGTACCGAGCAGATTATCGGCACCAGCGGTCCCGTTGATTATCGCCATTACATCGTCCTTGTGTTTTTGTGTTGGAAACTACGGTTGAAAAACCAGGTAGAAGCTTCCTGACTTCCATATCGCCATCCAGTGTCATGGCCCAATGAAGCAGGTCGTGCGAAGTTTTGACGCCAAGGTCCTTTGCCAGGCAGGACTGCAACTTCCACACCATAAATTCAGACAAACGGTTAATTGGTGAATGTAAATTTAGTGACACGCATAAAAAAACCGACGCTCAAGGCGTCGGTTTTCAATGCAGCTATCAGATCACATCAAGTCATCTGAATGATGGTCTGCATGATGGTGCTCTGAGTGGAAATAGTCTTGGCGTTCGCCTGATAGTTGCTCTGGCCTTTGATCAGGTCCACAAGCTCGTTGGTCAGGTTAACGTTCGACTCTTCCAGCGAGTTGGAAACAACCGAACCCAAGGTACCGGTTTCCGGTGCATCGTAGCCCGGGATACCCGAAGCAAACGTCTCTTTCCAGCTGGTGCCACCGATAGCCTGCAGGCCTTGTTCGTTGGTGAAGCTGGCCAGTGCAACCTGGCCGATGGCCTTGCTCTGGTTGTTGCTGAAGTTGGCAAACAGCGTACCGGTGCCGTCGATGGTCAGGTTGGTGATCTGGCCAGTGGCGTAACCGTCCTGAGTCGGAATCGAACGCGCGGTGTCAGCGTTGTACTGAGTGGTCTTGGCCATCGAAATAGTAATGCCGGCCGGGTTGGCCGATGCGCCGTTAGGCGTAAAGGTGCCGTTGACCACTTTGCCCGGTACCCAACCGGTCAGTTTCAAGTCGCTACTGATGATCGGGTTCGGCGCCGGAGCCGGTAACGTGCTAGGCGTGCTGACCTGCAGCAGGTTGCCGGAACTGTCAAACGTAAGCGTCGAAGCAACCGGATCGACCTTGGTTGGATCGCTACCGGCTGCATCCGGGTTACGGCCATCGACCAGGGTGTACACCTTCCAGGTGTTCTCGCCAGTTTTAACCACGTACTGGTCCATAACATGCGAGTTGCCCTGCGTGTCATAGATCGGAGTGCTAAAGCTCTTCGTGTACGTCTCAAGCTTGCTTGGGTCGAACTTGACGGCGTTGGTGCCGGTATCAACGATCACCGACGCAGTCGAGTTCAAGTTGATGCTCGACGTCACCAACGAAGTCGATTTCGGCGCCAGGTTCGACGTATCGATCTTCAGATCGGTCAATACACCGTTGATGATCTTGCCGTTGGCGTCCACACCGTAACCCTGCAGGCGCGAGGTGTAATCGGTGTTGGTGATGTAACCGGCGTTGTCGACCTTGAACGTACCGGCACGGGTGTAGGACACCGAGCCGTTGTTGCTCATGGTGAAGAAGCCCGAACCGTTGATGCCCATGTCCAGCACGTTACCGGTGTTGTTGATGTCACCCTGGGTGAACTGCTGGGAAACGTTGGCCAGGCGCACGCCGTTGCCGATCACTTTGCTGCCGCTGCCCAGGCGAGTGGCCGAGTAGACGTCTTCGAATTCTGCACGGGACGATTTGAAACCGGCGGTCGCGACGTTGGCGATGTTGTTGCCGGTCACGTCCAGTTGTTTGTTGGCTGCATAGAGACCGCTAAGGCCGATATTGAAAGACATATTCCACTCCTTTGTGCCGGGTTAATCGGCTCTATATACCAATGGTTTGTACTTTGGACAGGGCAACGGTGCCCTTGCCGGACAGGTTGAGCATCAGTTCGCCGCCGGTCTGGCTGATCGTCACGCTGGTGACGGTGGCCGGCAGGTACGTCGCCATGTCGGTCGAGGTGCCATTGATCGATGCGTTGGCCTTGACGGTATAAGTACCGGTCTTGACCAGATTGCCGTCCTTGTCCTTGCCGTCCCAAGTGAAGCTCGCGGCGCCTGCCGCGCGACTGCCCAGATCGATGGTGCGAACCACCGCGCCGCTGCTGTCGGTAATGCTCACGGTGCCGCCGGCGATCGACGACGGAACGGTGACCGAACCGGTCATGCCTTTGCTCGGATCGTCGAGCTGAACCGAGTTGGTCTGCACGATCACATTGCGACCCACCAGCGACGAAGCCTGCAAGGCTTGCGAGGAGTTGTAGTTGCCGGCCAGCGAACTGACCGTGCTGTTCAGCGTGGTGATGCCTTCCAGGCTGCTGAACTGGGCCAACTGGGCAACGAATGCGCTGTTGTCCTGCGGATCGAGCGGGTTCTGGTTTTTTAGCTGGGTGACCAGCAATTGCAGGAACGCGTCCTTGCCCAGGGCCTGGCCGCCGGTGGCGCTGTTAGTGGCCGAAGCAATGCCACCGGCGGTCGAACTGGTCTTTTTCGACGAGTTCGACAGGATGTCATTCATGCTCAAGCTGCTGGTGGTATCGGAAACACTCATGGCCGTCGCCCCTTATTACTGACCGAGGGTCAGTACCTTCTGCATCATGGTTTTGGCGGTGTTCATCATTTCGGCGTTGGTCTGGAAGGACCGGCTCGCGGAAATCATGTCAGCCATTTCTTCCACCACGTTGACGTTCGGGTAGTAGACGTAGCCTTTGGCGTCGGCCGCCGGATGGTTCGGCTCGTAGCGCGCTTCAAGGTTGCTCTGGTCTTCGACCACGCCGAGCACCTGTACGCCTTGACCGGCTGCGTCCTGGCTCTGGAACAGCGAGTTGCTGCCACTGTTCTGGCCGCCCTGGAACATGGTGGCGAATACCGGGTGACGGGCGCGATAGGTCTGGTCGATGCTTGAGGAGACGGTTTCGGCGTTGGCGATGTTCGACGCCACGGTGTTCAGACGCGTGGTCTGTGCGCTCATGCCGCTGCCGGCAATGTTGAAAACGCTGGACAGGGACATGGATTACTCTCCGCGCAGGGCTGACACCAGCCCTTTGAATTTGCTGTTGAGCAGGGTGAAGCTGGCCTGGAAGCCGACGGCGTTTTCCGCGTAGTTCGACTGTTCCAGTTGGGCGTCCACGGTGTTCTGGTCGATCGAAGGTTGCATCGGCGTGCGATACATCAGCGATTCGTCGCCGTTGCCCAGGCCTTCAGCTTCGATGTGACGGCTGTTGGTCATGTTCAGGGCGATGGTGCCGTTAGCGTTTTTCTGGGTCTGTGCTTCAAGCACTTTGGAGAACTCCAGATCCCGCGCCTTGTAGTTCGGGGTATCGGCGTTGGCGATGTTGTTGGCCAGCACTTCGGCACGCTGGGCGCGGAAGCCCAATGCCTTTTCGTGAATGCCGAGCGCTTTATCGAAGCTGATGCTCATGTCGGGAACCTTCAGGTGACCGGTTTTTCGTAACTGAGCTTTAGCAAGCGCCGTGCCAAACCATAAAACACCCATAAACCGGGGCTTTGCAGGACGTCGGCAAAGCGGCAATGCCAGAAAAGCGGCAACAGGTTTCCGCCGGATGCCGCTTTTCTGCCGCTTGCCGCCCATCCCATACACACCACGATCCCTGTAGGAGTGAGCCTGCTCGCGATAGCGGTGTGTCAGAAACCGATGATGCTGAATGTGCTACCGCGATCGCGAGCAGGCTCACTCCTACAGGGGGTTTGTGGTGTTAAGGAGAATTTCTTCGGGCACAAAAAAACGGCAGACCTTTGCAGGCCTGCCGTTTTTTGTATTGCCGATGCAATCACTTCGCCTGGTAAATGATCCCCGGGCTGCACTGCACCATCTGGTAATGGTCCGGCAAACCGTTCAACGCTTCGGAAGCGCCAAGGAACAGATAACCGCCCGGCTTCAACGTGCTGTGAATGCGCAACAGAATGTCTTTCTTCACTTCGGCAGAGAAGTAGATCAACACGTTGCGGCAGAACACGATGTCGAACTTGCCCAGCGCGGCATAGCTGTCGAGCAGGTTGAACGAGCGAAACTCCACACGGTTCTTGATCGGCGCCTTGATTACCCAGCGCCCCGGCCCTTTCGGGTCGAAGTAACGCTGCAGACGTTCCGGCGACAAACCGCGACCGATTGCCAGACTGTCGTACTCGCCGGTCTTGCAGTTGGTCAGCATAAGACCGGACAGGTCGGTGGCGACAATCTGCACACCCATCTTCAACTGGCCAAGATTCGTGCGCTCGAACTCGTCGATCGACATCGACAGCGAGTACGGTTCCTGACCCGACGAGCAGGCTGCCGACCAGATCCGCAGACGCTGGTTGGGGCTGGCCTTGATCGCTTCAGGCAGCACCTTGTTCTTCAAGACTTCAAACGGATAGGTGTCACGAAACCACAGGGTTTCGTTGGTCGTCATGGCATCGACCACCTGCTCGCGCAAACCGCTGCGCGGCTGGGTCTGGATGCGCTGAACCAGCTCACCCAGGGACTTGATGCCTTGCTGCTCCATCAGTTTGTTGAGACGGCTCGAGACCAGGTACTGCTTGTTTTCACCGAGCAAAATGCCACAGGCTTTTTCCAGGAAGACCCGGAACTGTTCGAAATCCAAATTACCCGTAGACAATGATGCCGCCTCTTAAATCGTGTTGACCGCCAAGGGCAAAGCGCCCTCAGCTGATATCTGCTGCTTTGATCCGGTCGACTACCCGGGATGCCAGGTCATCAGGGCGGAATTTGGCCAGGAAGTCATCTGCACCGACTTTCTTGACCATCGCCTGATTGAATACCCCGGACAACGAAGTATGCAGGATGATATGAAGCTTTTGCATGCGTGCGTCGCCGCGGATTTCCGCCGTCAGGGTGTACCCGTCCATCTCCGGCATCTCGATGTCGGAAATCATCATCAGGAACTCTTCTTCCGGCTTCTTGCCCTCGTCGACCAGCTTGCGCAGGTAATCCAGCGCCTGTTTGCCGTCGTTCAGCGCCACCACTTCGACACCGATCGTCTGCAGACAACGCGTGACCTGCTTGCGCGCCACCGATGAGTCATCGACCGTCAAGACACGCAAAGACAGTGCCTTGGTCTGGGTCTCGACATCGACCACGCCCACCGAAATCGCTTCCGGTGTCGGCGCAACTTCCGCCAGCACTTTCTCGACGTCGATGATTTCGACTAACTGATTGTCCACCCGAGTCACAGCGGTCAGGTAATGATCGCGACCGGTGCCCTTGGGCGGCGGATGAATCTCTTCCCAGTTCATGTTGACGATGCGCTCCACCGAGCGGACCAGGAAACCCTGGGTCTTGGTGTTGTACTCCGTGATGATCACGAACGGGTTGTTCTTGTCCTTCAACGCTCCGGAACCGGTGGCCATTGCCAGATCAAGGATCGGAATGGTCGCCCCCCGGATATTTGCCACCCCGCACACGACAGGACTGGACTTGGGCATCAACGTCAGCGACGGGCACTGCAACACTTCCCGCACCTTGAACACGTTGATTCCATAGAGCTGCTGACCGTCAAGACGGAACAACAACAACTCCAGGCGATTCTGCCCCACCAGTTGCGTGCGCTGGTTCACCGAATCCATTACACCAGCCATGCCCAGACTCCTACACCAACGCCAAGTGTTGTTGCGACGCACATTCATTGCTAAACGGCACGGCGCTTGCTTTTTAACTCGTATGAACGCTCAAACGACATTTTTCCGACACCTGACCTCCCGCGCTCGCAAAAGCCTTTGCGCGATGTCAGCCGTCTGCTGCTTTTTCGCTGGCAGCCCTGCCATTGCTGATGCGGTTACCTTGCCTGACATGCTTATCGGCGTCACTCAGGGCTTTCTTGAGTTCACCGTAGAAGACTATCTGGCTACCAGTCAAACGGAAGGTCGCTACGAAATCGAAGTAAACCAGCTCGACCCCCGTATGCGCATGCCTATGTGCGACAAGGAATTGACAGCGACTTTGGAGAGCCCGGCACGTCCGTTGGGCCGGGTCACGGTGAAGGTCCGCTGTGAAGGCGCCTCGCCCTGGACCGTGTTCGTGCCCGCTCAAGTCCGCCTGTTTCGCGAGATTGTGACGACCACGCGGCCACTGAAACGCGCAGGGATTATCGAGCCACAGGACGTGACCTTGCGAGAGCGCGACGTAAGCACGATCAACCAAGGCTTTCTGACTTCGGTAGACGAAGCGATCGGGCAGAAATTAACCCGACCAACGGTCGCCGATCAGGTGATTACACTGGTCCATCTGGAACAGGCCGAAGTGGTTCGCAAGGGCGATCAAGTGGTCATCACCGCACGCAGCGGTACGCTGGCCGTGCGCATGCCCGGTGAAGCACTGGCCAATGGCGGTTTGAAAGAACAGATACGCGTGAAAAACCTCAATTCGCAACGGGTCATCAAGGCGCAAGTCACCGCGCCCGGCCAAGTGGAAGTGGCGATGTAGAAAACTGGCGCTGACCCCGGCTGTTCCCTAAACTGTGCCGCAGCAGGACACGCGCCGGCGCATGCAAGGCTCATTGTAAATGTGCCTAAAGTTTTCCAGAGGGTGGCCGAAAACATGGCAAGCGTCCAAATTCCCAGAGGTTTTTATCATGGTCATCGATTTCAGCCGTTTGAACAACTCCTCGTCACTTACGGGCAGTACACGTACCAGCAACGCCAAGGAAACCGCCGAAACCGGTACCTCTGCGCCGCTGAATACCCAGGCCGAAACGGCCAGTACCGCAAAAAGCGGGGAATCGGTACACCTCAGCAATGAGGCTCAACAGTTGCAGAAGGTCACTGACAAGCTGCGCGATCAGCCTGCTGTCGACAAAGCCCGTGTGGCCGAGTTGAAAGCCGCGATTGCCGATGGCAGCTATAAAGTCGACAGCAACCGTGTAGCCAGCAAACTGCTCAACTTCGAAGCCCAGCGCTAGGCCTTTGCCTGCGCCAGGCTTTTGGACGCTTAAAACCCAAGGCCAGCCATGCACGACACTAATTTATTGCAACTGATCAACGACGACTTTGCTCCAGCTCAACAATTGCTGGAGTTGCTGCAAACCGAATCCCTCGCGTTGCACGGTCGCGACATGCCACTGCTCGAAGAAATTCTGGCGCACAAACAGGCATTGATCATTCTGCTTGAACAGCATGGCCGCAAGCGCAGCGAAATCCTTGCCAGCCTCAACCTGCCAACCGATCGTTCAGGTCTTGAGCAACTGGCTGGCCAGTCGAGCATTGGCGATCAGTTGCTGAGCCAGGGCGATGCCCTGACCGATCTGATCGCTCAATGCCAGGCGGCCAACGTCAAAAATGGCCAGTCGATCCAGATCCAGCAGGCCGCCACGGCCAATCAGCTGAAGATCCTTACCGGTGGTGAAGCGCCAGCGCTTTATAACGCCAGCGGTACATTTGCCAAACCCGCCGTACCGCGTCCGCTCAGCCAGGCATGAGCCGTTGATGCGCCAGCTCTATCAACCCGCGGAACATGCTGGCAAAATGCTGGCTAGTCGTCATATTTTGTCTGGAGATTGATAAACCGTGTCCAACGCCCTCAGCGCGGATGATGCTCCGCAGCCCCCTAAGGTGCTTACCACGCCACTGGAAATCTCCAGCAACCTGCGCCAGCTGCAAGAAAGCCACGATCCGCTGATCATCACCTTCCATGAGCGCAGCCAGCGTTTTCAGAGCTACCTGATCAAGGTCGACCGCGACAGCGCTTCGATCGCTCTGGACGAAATGATCCCGCGCGATGGCGAACGCTTTCTGCTGGCCGGTGAGCCGTTCAAGGTCGAAGGTTTTCATGACGGTGTGCGCATTGCCTGGGAGTGCACCGGCACGCTGAATATCGAGGAATCCGAGGGTGATCGCTTCTACACCGGCGAGCTACCGACCGAAGTGGTTTACCACCAGCGCCGCAATGCTTTCCGCGCCGCGCTGAAACTGACTGATCTGGTCAGCGTTGAACTGGGCGGCGAAAAGCTCAAGACACCCATCAACGGCAAACTGCTGGATATCTCCGCGACCGGCTGCAAGCTGCGTTTCGAAGGCGATATCACTGATCGTCTGCAACTGGGCCAGGTCTATGACCGCCTGATCGCCCCGCCGCTGTTCGGCAACCAGCCAACCTCCGTCGAACTGCGTTATCTGCACTTCGAAGAAAAACTCAACATCACCTTCGCCGGCCTGCGCTTCCACAACATCAGTGGTCAGGCTGCACGCAACGTTGAGCGTTTCGTTTATCAGCTGCAACGTGAAGCACGCCGTTTCGACAAAGACGATATGTGATTTGCAGCGACAATAAAAAGGGCAGTCCCTGGCGGGGCTGCCCTTTTTTATGCGTGGTGTTTTTTGTTCAGCTCAAGGTCTGCCGCCACTGAGATCTGGCGCGGGCTTGTCGTTGCCACTATCCGTTTCAGTTTCTGCCGCAGGCTCTGGTTGTGTATCGGGTTCAGGCGCAGGTTCGGGAGTCGGCGGCGCTTGCACAGGGTCCTGCACCATCTGCTCCTGCACCACCTGCTCGTCTACCCGAGGGTCAAGCGCGGCCACCAGCGGCGAGCTGGACATGCTGTCAGGCATGGCCACGTGATGCAGCGGCGCGTCGTCGACCTGATGCAGATTGGTCACGGCTTTCGGCCGGATCCGCCACACCAGCACCAGTGCGAAGAAACTGAAAAACGCATACAGGCTCTGACTGCCAAACAGCTTCATCAGCACACCCGCCAGCAATGGCCCGATGCTCGCGCCGACACCGTAAGTCACCAACAGCATCGCCGTCAGCGATACCCGCCGATCACCTTCGACATGGTCGTTGGAAAACGCCACCGCCAGCGGATACAGACAGAACTGCACCAGCGAACACAAGAAGCCAACGCCGAACAACACCTCCAGCGGCACCTGCGGCAGGATCGCCAGCGGCAACGCAGCCAGTGCGAGAAACCCGGCGAAGCAGCGAATCAACAGCGCCCGATCATAACGGTCGGACAACCAGCCCAGCGGCCACTGCACCAATAAGCCGGCAAAGATGCAGCTACCCATGAACAGACCGACCTGCTCGGTCGACAGCCCCTGCTGCGAGGCATACAGCGGCGCCAGACCATAGAACGAACCGATGATCAAACCGGCACCCAGCACCGTACTCAGCGACTGCGGCACCCGCTTGATAAAGAAACGCGGCTCCATCGGTGCCGGATGCAGGGGCGCCGGGTGAATCCTTCGAGTCAATGTCACAGGCACCAGGCACAGCGCGAAGCACAGCGCGACCAGCATCAGCAGCTCCAGACCCAGCCCGGGGTGCATGACCAGAATCAATTGACCCAGCACCAGGCCAAGGTAAGACGCAATCATGTAACCGCTGAATACCAGACCTCGCTGATTGGCATCAGCCTGCTCGTTGAGCCAGCTTTCAATCACCATGTATTGGCACATCATGCCCAGACCGACAATGGTCCGCAGCACCAGCCACGCCGGCAGCCAATCGACCAGACCATGGCCAAGCACCGCCGCCCCGACGATCCCGGCACAGGCAGAATAAGCGCGGATATGCCCGACCCGGGCAATCAGTCGGTGACCGATCTTGCCGCCCAGCACCAGGCCGAAATAGTTTGCCGCCATCAACGCACCGACCCACAACCCGTCGACGTTGTCAGCGGCCAGGCGCAGGGCCAGATAGGTCGATAGCAGGCCCGAGCCGATCAACATCATCAGCGAGGCGAAATACAGCGCTCGAAAGGATTTCCAGATTTGGCGCATCGGCGTTCCGAGCGGCTCCTTGCAGTAAAGACCGGGCTACCAAAACGATAGCCCGATGGCGACGGTTCGTCAGGCCTGGGCTGCTAGAACACGCCGTTCCCAGGGAGTGATTTCATCAAAGAAGCTGGTCAACTCCATGGTCTTCGAAGCGATGTAGCCTTCGATGAACTCCTGTCCGAACAGTTCCCTGGCCAATTGACTACGTTTCAGACGTTCGAGGGCGGCGTGCAAAGTACATGGCAACGAAAGATTGTCCGGCACCTCGAACTCGCCCTGAATGGCTTCGCTCGGTTCCAGCTCATGCTCGATCCCATGCAAGCCGGCGGCCAGACTCGCGGCGATCGCCAGATACGGATTGGCATCGGCGCCCGGCAAACGGTTCTCGACCCGACGTGCGACCGTCGAACTCGCCGGAATGCGCAGCCCGGCCGCACGGTTGTCGTGGGACCAGCACGCGTTATTCGGTGATGCGTACGGATGGCACAGACGCTGATAGGAGTTCACATTGGGTGCAAACAGTGCGGTGAAATCAGCCATGCCTGCCTGCTGACCACCGATGAAGTGGCGGAACATCGCTGTCGGTTCACCCTGCTCGTCACTGAAGACATTCTTGCCGCTGTTGCTGTCAACGATGCTCTGGTGAATGTGCATCGAACTGCCCGGCGTGTGCGCCAGTGGCTTGGCCATGCACACCACGGTCAGGCCGTGCTTGAGCGCAACTTCCTTGAGCAGGTGTTTGAACAGAAAGGTCTGGTCGGCCAGCAGCAGCGGATCACCGTGCAGAAGATTGATCTCGAACTGGCTGACGCCCATCTCGTGCATGAAGGTATCGCGCGGCAAACCGAGGGCCGCCATGCATTTATAGACTTCGTTGAAGAACGGCCGCAGACCATTATTGGAACTGACACTGAACGCCGACTGGCCATCCTCGCGACGACCATCAAGGCCCACCGGCGGACGGAACGCTTGGGTCGGATCAGTGTTCGGGGCGAAGACAAAGAATTCCAGCTCGGTCGCCACCACCGGCGCCAGGCCGCGCGCAGCGTAACGGGCAATGACTTTTTTCAACTGGCCACGGGTCGACAGATTGGAGCTTTCGCCAGTCAGTTCATCGGCATCGCAAATGGCCAGGGCTCGGGGGTCGTCGCTCCACGGCAGGCGATGGATCTGGGTCGGCTCGGCAATCAGTGCGAGATCGCCGTCATCGCTGCCATAAAACCGCGCTGCCGGGTAACCGCCCATAATGCATTGCAACAGCACGCCCCGCGCCAGTTGCAAACGCCGCCCTTCGAGGAAACCCTCGGCGGTCATCACTTTGCCCCGGGGTACGCCGTTCAAATCCGGCGTGACACATTCAATCTCATCAATGCCCGTCAATCGCTGCGCGAGTGAACGCTGGCCATCGGTTGTCATGACGCAATCCTTGTTATTGTGCGAGCCGCGAACGGCGACCCGTACAAAATAGGCTTCGGCTGTTCGGAATATCAAGCAGCGTCAAACAAAAAGGCGCGTCACGGCAGATAAAGGCTGAACACCCCGCCACCGAGTGGACCGCCGTTGCGGATTTCGGTGCGACCTTCAACACCGTTGCGCTGATGCAGCGCTGCGATGCGGTTGGCGAAATACAAACCGAGTCCGGTGCTGCCACTGCTGTGATTGATGCCTTGCACGTAATCAGCCTGACGCTCGAGCATCTCGGCCGGATAGCCGTCGCCGTCATCGTTGATGCTCAGCACCAGTTGTCCGGCCTCGTCACTGACGGTGATCAGCAGCGACTCGCGAGCATAACGAATGGCGTTGTTGATGCAGTTACCAAGCACCGAGGCAATCAACTCACGGTCGAAGAACCCCAGCGGACTCAACGGATCGACTTCATACGTGGCGATGATCCCGCGACTGGCAAACACCTCTTGATGCGCCGCCAGTTGCGCCTCGATAAAGTCATCGAGTTCGTGATACGCAGGTTGCAGCGGCAACTGATTGACGCCGAGCTTGTACAGCCCGAGCAACTGCACCAGCATGCCGTTGAGGTGGGCGAACTCGAAGTCGATCACGCCCTGCTCCGTGCCTTCGCGCAGTTCTTGCGGCAAGCGCCCCAGCCATTGGCTGTGAGCCTGCATCAGCATGGCCAGCGAGTTCTTCATGTCGTGGACAGTGGAGGCGATCACCGTAGAAAAATCCAGAGCCTGCTTGTCGTGGTTCATTCGCCAAACGCCTTGCTTTTCAGCTTCTGATAACGCGCAAAACGCGCGTCGGTGTCGGGCATCAGGCCAACCATTTTCAGGCAGGCCCGACATTCTTCCAGCTCCGCCGACGGCACACTGGTGTCGGTGCCGTGCAGCAGCGACTGGGCCATGTTGAGCGCGATACTGATGTTCTTCGGTTGCATCTTCAGCGCCTTGCGGAACACCTCGCGGGCCTCGACCAGGTTGCCGGTCTTGTACACCCGCACGCCCTGACGGTTGAGGTCGGCAGCGGCATTGCTGGAGCTGAGAATAGTCGGATCATCGGTCAGCTTGGCGATGTCTTTCATTACCGCCGGATCATCACCGTAGATCTCCGCGCAGCTCTTGAGCATCGACGTGCCCGCCTCGGCCTGACCGAGCATCTGCAACTGCTTGGCGACCAACAGCGCCGCTTCCGGACTCATGAACTGCTCCATGCCGTCGAGGCGCATCAGCGCTTGTTCGGTGAGCTTGTCAGCGGTTTCCGCATCGTTGAGCAACAGGCTGGTAGCTTTCATCAGACGCGCGCGAATCTGCAGGCCGGGGTCGGTCGGGTTCTCTTTGGCCACCGCACTGAGTGTGGTGTTGATCTCCAGCCGTGTACGCGTGTCGAGACCGCGTTCACTGCCCTTGCTGATCAGCGCGTGAGCCAGGCCGAGGTTGCTTTCCGGGTCCTTGAAGCGCGACTGCGCGCCCTGCGCCACCGCCTGCCGATAAGCACGCGAGGCGGTGTCAAAATCTTCGTTGGTCATGGCCAGTTTGCCCAACAGCGCCTGTCGACGCACCGCCAGCGGCGAGAGACGAATAGCCTCTTCCAACACCTGCTGCGCGCCTTTGGTGTCGCCCTCGGAAACCAACACGTCGGCCATGCCGTCATACAGCGCCGGCATCATCGGGAACACCTTCAGCGCCTTTTCATAGACACCTTTGGCTTGGGCAACTTGCCCACGCTTGAACAGCAACTTGCCCAGTCCGGTAAATGCCCACGGCAACGGCCGATCAGCAATGATGCTGTCGTAAAGACGCTCCAGCGCTTCGTTCTGGTTCATGTCGCGCAGCGCATCAGCGCGGTAGCGCAGGCACAGCGGCGAATAGCGGATGTCCTGCTTGCACAGGGCGATGCAAGCGTTGAGCACCTCGACCGGTTTGCCACGGTCGAGGGCTTGCAGAATCGGTTTGAGCAACGTCTTGCGCTGCTCCAGACGCTCCAGGCGCTGGGCCAGACCGGAACGGTTGAACGGCTTGGTCAGGTACGCATCCGGCTCATGCTCGAGGGCACTGAGCACCATCGCCTGACTGGTCTCGGCGGTGACCATGACAAACACCGCTTCATGGCTGATGAGCTTTTCCAGCATCAGGTCTTCGAGTACCTGCTGGCCGTTCTTCTTGCCGTCGCCAAGATGGAAATCCTGCAGGATGAAATCGTAGGATTTCTGTGCGCACATCTTCAGCGCCTGCTCACCGGTGTCGGCCGTGTCGACGTCCTTGACCCCAAGCTCACGCAGCATCGAACGCACGGAACTGCGGAAATCCGAGAAATCATCGACGATCAGAAAACTCTTTTGGTGATACGACAGCATCGAAGATTTCCAGGCAATTGAAGTAAGGGCAATTTCAGGCGCGCAGATGATAGCTGGCGGCCAAATGCCATCAAGCGATTTCGCGCGACTTTTAAGTCACCGAATGGGTTATCGGCCAGAAGTGCTGTTCCCTGAAGCCGGCGCTTCAAGATTCCTCGCCTAGCGATTACCCTGCGCGCCGGTTCAACTTTCCACTACAAGGTTTACATCGTGTACATCAAAGGACGCTGCATCACGTCTGTCTGTGCGCTGCTGTTTATACAGCAGGCAATGGCGGCTGGAATGGACTGCACAAAAGCGGCGAATGCCGTCGAGAACACTGTTTGCGCGAACAAGTCGCTGTATGAGCTGGATGCGCGGATGGGCGTGGTTTATCGGGATTTATTCAAAGCCTCTGCTCCTGCACAAGCTGAACTCAAGCGCACGCAACGGCTGTGGCTGAAAATCCGCAATGCATGCGCCGAAGATATTTCGTGCCTGAGCCAGCACTATCAAGAGCGCCTGCAAGCGCTGCACGCGCAGTGGCAGGCAACGGTTGCCTATCAACCGGATGACCTCGATAAACAGGCGCTGGACGATCTGCAAAAGCGCATTCAAGCCGCCAGTAAAGATGATCCAGAGTTTGCGCTGGATCGGGCACTCGCCGCGCTCGCCGTCAAAACAACTGCCGGCGGTTTTGACGGTGAAGCAAGTGAAGAGGATTCGTCGATAACGCACTTTCCGACATCGCAGCCCAAAGGCGTTAGCGCCAATGAATGGCGAGCGCTCACCGCTTCCCTGATCACTGACGCGGCCGAAACCGGCCTGAGTTCCTACACCTTGCGGGATCTGGATGGCGACGGGCAACGCGATCTGATTGTAAATACTTACGCCGGGGGTACCGGCCTGTTTACCTACGTGGAAACCTGGCGGCGCGACGGTGAACGGTTCGTCAAACGTTCTGTTGAGCCCGAAAGTTCGCTGTTCTACACCAATGATCGCGGCGCCAATCAGTCAGTGGACTGGATAAGCCTGCGCGGCAAGACTTACGCGGCTTATCGAAACAGTGAGTACGGCGTTGACCGGGTCTACTTGCTCAACCCGCTGAAAATCAACGTCCAGGTGCCTACGGTGACGATCCGCTATCGCTATGACCTCGACGTACCCATTCTTCAACACAAAGATGACGGCAACAGCACGTTTGAACTCGAACCCGATCTGCACCGAGCGCTCAATCTGGCAGTCGCGAAAGTAAATGAAACCGCTGCTATCCCTTCAAAAGAACCGCTCTGCCCTATTCCTGCTACCGGTGCCGGTGAAAACGATTACTACAGCTTTGGCCCGGCGCATTACAGCATTGAAAAAGTCGCCGACCTGCCGGTCTTCATTGGCAATGATTGTTACATCAGCGCTTTGATCGACTGGTTCGGCAGTTACAGCGAAAAGAATGGTTTGTTCGCGCAACTGGCCTTGCGTAAACCGGACAGCGATGACGGCAGCCGCACATACGAAGTTTACGGTCGCCGACACATAACCGAAGTCAGCACTTCAATGGGTAAAGTTGAGCTGAACGAAGGTTAACTGTGCATCCTGTCTAATGTTCACAATCAATGATGTAGTCGCGGCTCGCCGTGGCAATTCGTCGGCTGACGGTAATGCAAAAAGCCCTGTCGCAATTTCCATTGCGACAGGGCTTTAAATTTGAAACTGATCGCGTTCCCAAGCTTTCATCCTTGAAACACTTTCCTGCGGGCAAAACAAAACCCCAACTGCTTTCGCAATTGGGGTTTCGGAATTTAATCTTGACGATGACCTACTCTCACATGGGGAAACCCCACACTACCATCGGCGATGCATCGTTTCACTGCTGAGTTCGGGATGGGATCAGGTGGTTCCAACGCTCTATGGTCGTCAAGAAATTCGGGTACTGAGTCGTGACCTTGTGGCCTCGCTTCAGCAAATTGGGTATGTGACAGCTTTCGGTGTTTGTGCTGCTTTTTTAAGTGCAGTCGAACTTTCGGTTCGTTTCGTCTTCACACACCGCAACTTGGCCTTTCGACGCAAATTGCTTGGGTGTTATATGGTCAAGCCTCACGGGCAATTAGTATTGGTTAGCTCAACGCCTCACAGCGCTTACACACCCAACCTATCAACGTCGTAGTCTTCGACGGCCCTTCAGGGAACTCAAGGTTCCAGTGAGATCTCATCTTGAGGCAAGTTTCCCGCTTAGATGCTTTCAGCGGTTATCTTTCCCGAACATAGCTACCCGGCAATGCCACTGGCGTGACAACCGGAACACCAGAGGTTCGTCCACTCCGGTCCTCTCGTACTAGGAGCAGCCCCTCTCAAATCTCAAACGTCCACGGCAGATAGGGACCGAACTGTCTCACGACGTTCTAAACCCAGCTCGCGTACCACTTTAAATGGCGAACAGCCATACCCTTGGGACCGGCTTCAGCCCCAGGATGTGATGAGCCGACATCGAGGTGCCAAACACCGCCGTCGATATGAACTCTTGGGCGGTATCAGCCTGTTATCCCCGGAGTACCTTTTATCCGTTGAGCGATGGCCCTTCCATACAGAACCACCGGATCACTAAGACCTACTTTCGTACCTGCTCGACGTGTCTGTCTCGCAGTCAAGCGCGCTTTTGCCTTTATACTCTACGACCGATTTCCGACCGGTCTGAGCGCACCTTCGTACTCCTCCGTTACTCTTTAGGAGGAGACCGCCCCAGTCAAACTACCCACCATACACTGTCCTCGATCCGGATAACGGACCTGAGTTAGAACCTCAAAGTTGCCAGGGTGGTATTTCAAGGATGGCTCCACGCGAACTGGCGTCCACGCTTCAAAGCCTCCCACCTATCCTACACAAGCAAATTCAAAGTCCAGTGCAAAGCTATAGTAAAGGTTCACGGGGTCTTTCCGTCTAGCCGCGGATACACTGCATCTTCACAGCGATTTCAATTTCACTGAGTCTCGGGTGGAGACAGCGCCGCCATCGTTACGCCATTCGTGCAGGTCGGAACTTACCCGACAAGGAATTTCGCTACCTTAGGACCGTTATAGTTACGGCCGCCGTTTACCGGGGCTTCGATCAAGAGCTTCGCGTTAGCTAACCCCATCAATTAACCTTCCGGCACCGGGCAGGCGTCACACCCTATACGTCCACTTTCGTGTTTGCAGAGTGCTGTGTTTTTAATAAACAGTCGCAGCGGCCTGGTATCTTCGACCGGCATGAGCTTACGGAGCAAGTCCTTCACCCTCACCGGCGCACCTTCTCCCGAAGTTACGGTGCCATTTTGCCTAGTTCCTTCACCCGAGTTCTCTCAAGCGCCTTGGTATTCTCTACCCAACCACCTGTGTCGGTTTGGGGTACGGTTCCTGGTTACCTGAAGCTTAGAAGCTTTTCTTGGAAGCATGGCATCAACCACTTCGTGTTCTAAAAGAACACTCGTCATCAGCTCTCGGCCTTAAGATCCCGGATTTACCTAAGATCTCAGCCTACCACCTTAAACTTGGACAACCAACGCCAAGCTGGCCTAGCCTTCTCCGTCCCTCCATCGCAATAACCAGAAGTACAGGAATATTAACCTGTTTTCCATCGACTACGCTTTTCAGCCTCGCCTTAGGGACCGACTAACCCTGCGTCGATTAACGTTGCGCAGGAAACCTTGGTCTTTCGGCGTGGGTGTTTTTCACACCCATTGTCGTTACTCATGTCAGCATTCGCACTTCTGATACCTCCAGCAAGCTTCTCAACTCACCTTCACAGGCTTACAGAACGCTCCTCTACCGCATCACCCGAAGGTGATACCCGTAGCTTCGGTGTATGGTTTGAGCCCCGTTACATCTTCCGCGCAGGCCGACTCGACTAGTGAGCTATTACGCTTTCTTTAAAGGGTGGCTGCTTCTAAGCCAACCTCCTAGCTGTCTAAGCCTTCCCACATCGTTTCCCACTTAACCATAACTTTGGGACCTTAGCTGACGGTCTGGGTTGTTTCCCTTTTCACGACGGACGTTAGCACCCGCCGTGTGTCTCCCATGCTCGGCACTTGTAGGTATTCGGAGTTTGCATCGGTTTGGTAAGTCGGGATGACCCCCTAGCCGAAACAGTGCTCTACCCCCTACAGTGATACATGAGGCGCTACCTAAATAGCTTTCGAGGAGAACCAGCTATCTCCGAGCTTGATTAGCCTTTCACTCCGATCCACAGGTCATCCGCTAACTTTTCAACGGTAGTCGGTTCGGTCCTCCAGTTAGTGTTACCCAACCTTCAACCTGCCCATGGATAGATCGCCCGGTTTCGGGTCTATTCCCAGCGACTAGACGCCCTATTAAGACTCGCTTTCGCTACGCCTCCCCTATTCGGTTAAGCTCGCCACTGAAAATAAGTCGCTGACCCATTATACAAAAGGTACGCAGTCACAGAACAAAGTCTGCTCCCACTGCTTGTACGCATACGGTTTCAGGATCTATTTCACTCCCCTCTCCGGGGTTCTTTTCGCCTTTCCCTCACGGTACTAGTTCACTATCGGTCAGTCAGTAGTATTTAGCCTTGGAGGATGGTCCCCCCATATTCAGACAAAGTTTCTCGTGCTCCGTCCTACTCGATTTCATGACTAAGAGATTTTCGCGTACAGGGCTATCACCCACTATGGCCGCACTTTCCAGAGCGTTCCGCTAATCTCAAAGCCACTTAAGGGCTAGTCCCCGTTCGCTCGCCACTACTAAGGGAATCTCGGTTGATTTCTTTTCCTCAGGGTACTTAGATGTTTCAGTTCCCCTGGTTCGCCTCTTGCACCTATGTATTCAGTACAAGATAACCATCTTATGATGGCTGGGTTCCCCCATTCAGACATCTCCGGATCAAAGTCTGTTTGCCGACTCCCCGAAGCTTTTCGCAGGCTACCACGTCTTTCATCGCCTCTGACTGCCAAGGCATCCACCGTATGCGCTTCTTCACTTGACCATATAACCCCAAGCAATCTGGTTATACTGTGAAGACGACATTCGCCGAAAATTCGAATTTCTCAATTAAGAGAACTCACAAATTTTACCTTAGCCTGATCCGTTACCAGTGAAAGTAACGTTCAGTCTATCTTTCTATCACATACCCAAATTTTTAAAGAACGAACTAGTCAAAGACTA
>NZ_CP126691.1:5020000-5627500 GCF_032613195.1 Pseudomonas sp. P108
ATGATCGCGTTATAGAGCGGCTGGAGGCCGGTGAAATCTGGTAACAGAGGGAAGTTCAAACAATAGATGGTGTCCCAGGGCAGGTTCGAACTGCCAACCTTCCCCTTAGGAGGGGGATGCTCTATCCAATTGAGCTACTGAGACACGGGGTTGTCACGAGCAGACGCTGCGTGACGGACGGCCTGCATGTTAACGGCCAAGTCCTGATTTGTCATGTCATCCGTAGCCATATTAAGTGTAGGCATGCACACCGCAATGCTGCGGGAAGTTTTACCGTGCATTTTGCACGCCCTTAAGACGCCACCAATGCAGATTGCAAGCCCTGCAAGCCCAAAAAACCTCTCAAATCCTTGTTTTTAAAGGACTAAACAGCGGTTAGACTGTTGGCACGACGACTGCTTTGCCTGTTCAATAGAAGAACAATCGGAGCGCCGCTCATGAATACCACCCTCTTACTTGCAAACGCCGCTGCATTGGCGATTTTGGCCAGCTTTCACTTTATGCCTGAAAGCGCCACCCAGAAATCGGTAGCCCAACGTATGCCGCATTACCTGCAAGTGCAGAGGCAACCCCAATTGGCAGTTCTAACCGATAAAGACAGCTTTGCTCCAAGAGCTGTCAGCGCCCGAGAGCAAGCCCTGCCACCCCAAATGATCAACCGTCTGGTTTTTTGAAATATCTTCAGGAGTACAGCATGTCAAAGTCAGCCGCAGGATTTCTGATTCTCGCCGTTATGAGTGGTGTCATGCATTTTTCGCTGTTCGAGGACACCGTTGTCACCCTGCCACTGATTGTTTGCGGCGTGTTTTCGGTATTGTTTGTCCTGGCACTGATCGCTGGTCGCAAAATCAAGTTCGATCCGGTACTGCGTTAAACCGGATCACATCCAGCAATTGACTCACCGCGCCCGCCAAGTCGCCCGAATTGTCGATTACATGTACCGACTCATCGCTTGATCTTCTGTCCTTGAACAATGTATTGCGGCCAAGTCGAGCCTCTATCTGTTCAAGTGTCTCCCGACCGCGTCGAAGAAGACGCTCTTGCAAAACCTCGTCATCTACCGTCAATAGAACAGGTACCAACGTCGGGTAGCGCTCCAACGCTTGGCGAAGGTTTGCGCGGGAGCCGTTGACCAGCACGTGCCGCCCCGCTGCCAACAAATGATTCATCTCAATCGGTATTCCATACGCAAGACCGTTAGCATGCCAAGCCAGCGAAAAATCGCCAGCGAACTGACGATTCTCGAATTCCTCGGGCGTCACACCCACCGCATCCTCGCCCACCGACTCGGCTGATCGAGTAATAACCCGCCGGATGATCTCGCAGTTCATTGCCTGCAGTGGTTCACGTGCAGCCTCAATCAAACTGTCCTTGCCCGAACCGGACGGCCCCATCAAATAAATAAGCTTGCCATCCATCCTGAAAACGCCCTCCGGCAGGTGTCTGCCACTAGTAAATCGGCAATTTGCCACTATCCTGTACAGATAAGGAGCAAGGATGCAGAACCCGCATAGCATGCACGTTCTGATGCTTGCGGACATCAATTGATGTACCGCCGGAAGCGGCAAAGGATGTGGACAGAGGCGAAGATTTCCAACCAGTCCGCATTTCTGATAATTGGTGCTGGCATTACGCCTTTACCCAGCTCAATATTTGTCACAGAATTGACGCCAATGATCTGGCAATTTTGAGGCATGATGCGGGCCTCTTAACAATTCAGGTTGAACCATTTGGCGCGGATGCTTGTCCTACCACACATCCTGCGGCCAATCCCGAGAACCGCTCCCCTGAACTAACCGGTTAAATATATGCGCCCATTGAAACAGGCAATTTATTCCAGCCGTACGGCTGACAAGTTCGTCGTACGTCTGCCAGACGGAATGCGTGAACGCATTGCCGAGGTGGCTCGCAATCATCATCGCAGCATGAACTCCGAGATCATTGCGCGCCTTGAGCAGAGTCTTATTCAGGAAGGTGCACTGGGCGAAGAGCTGAGCATGCGCCTGGACAGCCCGGAGCTGTCGTTGCACGAGCGCGAGCTGTTGCAACGTTTCCGCCAGCTATCTCATCGTCAGCAAAACGCTTTGGTGTCCTTGATTGCCCATGACGCCGAAATGGCAGCAGACGCGTCCTGAGCCATACCGAACATCTCAAGCCAGCTTAACTGCTGGCTTTTTTTTGCGCGGAATTCGAGATTTCGCAGACAAGAAAAAGCCCGCCAATAGGCGGGCTGTTTCGATGCAGCTGATCAGAGCAGGAAGATTGTCGCCAGCCCGAGGAAGATGAAAAAGCCACCACTGTCGGTCATCGCGGTAATCATCACACTTGCACCCATGGCTGGGTCGCGCCCCATTTTTGCCAGGGTCATCGGAATCAATACTCCCATCAACGCCGCCAACAGCAAGTTGAGCGTCATAGCCGCGGTCATTACCACGCCCAACGACCAACTGCCGTAGAGAAGATAAGCAACCACACCAATCACACCGCCCCAGACCAGGCCATTGATCAGGCCTACCGCCAGCTCTTTGCGCATCAGGCGCGAAGTATTGCCTGTGCTTACCTGGTCGAGCGCCATGGCGCGAACGATCATGGTGATCGTCTGGTTACCGGAGTTGCCACCAATACCGGCCACAATCGGCATCAGCGCTGCGAGCGCTACCAGCTTCTCGATCGAGCCTTCGAACAGACCGATCACTCGAGAGGCGACAAACGCAGTGATCAAATTGATCGCCAGCCATGCCCAACGGTTGCGTAAAGACTTCCAGACCGAAGCGAAAATGTCTTCCTCTTCACGCAGACCGGCCATGTTGAGAACTTCGTTCTCACTTTCTTCACGAATCAGGTCAACCATTTCGTCAATGGTCAGACGACCAATCAGCTTGCCGTTCTTGTCGACCACCGGAGCCGAGATCAAGTCGTAACGTTCGAACGCCTGAGCAGCGTCGTAGGCATCTTCGTCCGGATGGAAACTCACCGGATCGCTGGCCATCACCTCGGCAACCTGCTTGTCCGGATCATTGACCAGCAGGCGCTTGATCGGCAGCACACCTTTGAGCACGCCGTCGTAGTCAACGACGAACAGCTTGTCGGTATGACCCGGCAGCTCTTTGAGGCGACGCAGATAACGCAGAACAACTTCGAGGCTGACATCCTCACGGATGGTTACCATCTCGAAGTCCATCAACGCGCCGACCTGCTCCTCGTCGTAAGACAGGGCCGAACGGACGCGTTCACGTTGCTGGTTATCCAGGCTCTCCATCAACTCATGAACGACGTCTCGCGGCAGCTCGGAAGCCAGGTCAGCAAGTTCGTCGGCGTCCATGTCCTTGGCAGCAGCCAGGAGTTCGTGATCGTCCATGTCGGCGATCAGCGTTTCACGAACGGAGTCGGATACTTCGAGAAGAATGTCGCCGTCGCGATCAGCCTTGACCAATTGCCAGAGCGTCAGACGGTCGTCCAGCGGCAAGGCTTCAAGAATGTAGGCGACGTCGGCGGAGTGCAGATCATCGAGTTTGCGCTGCAGCTCGACGAGATTTTGCCGGTGAACCAGATTTTCGACGCGGTCGTGATGCGCGCCTTCCTGGCGATGAGTCAGGTCTTCGACGACCCGCTGGCGCTGCAGCAGCTCGACGACCTGAGCCAGGCGATCCTGCAGGCTTTCTTGTGTTTTCTTTACTTCGATTTCAGACATAGGCGAACTCCACTCCCAGCAGCGGGGCACGCCGGAAGGATCAATCAGTCAATTCATGATTGGTGAAACGGGGTACTGAGTAACTACTGGGTAAGTCCATGGAGGTTTTCCATAAGCCCCGGCGGGGCTGACGGGCGCAATGATACACCGCCTGACGGTTTAAAACGTTAAAAAATCACGGTCGAAACAAGCGCTTGCGAAACAAACCTGAGCACTGTCCTGATCCCTGCACATGCGACGACTCATCCTGAAAAGAAAACACACCAACACTCGAAAATGCAGCGTCTACCCTTGAGCGTAGATCGTCATGGAGGACGCCGAATGCCATTGAAACCATCCCACCTCGTACTCACCAGCCTGCTCTGCCTGCCGCCCACCGGGGCCGCCCTCACCCTCCATCGCTGCGAAGCCGCCGATGGCAGCATCACGTTCACCTCGATGAGCTGTGCACAAGGTGAGCAGCGCTCAGCACAGGAAGTCCACCCCTACTCACCCGGATCAGTTGTGGCAGTGATGCCGGAACACAACCATGAAGAAACATCCGGCATGACAACCAAAGGCCGCGAACCAGGCATCGTTGGCCACACCGAAGACAAATGCGGAAATCTGATCGACGCCAGGCAACGGCGCGCAGCGATCATCAATCGACGCGTCATTGCCGGCATGAACCAACAAGACGTCGAAAGCGCGCTAGGCAAACCGGACAAGGTAAATACCCGAACATCGACGACCAGCTATCGATACGACCTCAAGCGAGGCCGTAGTGCTCAAATTGATTTTGATGAGAGGGGGTGCGTGAAGGCAAAAGCCAAATCCCGGACAGCAAAAAGCCCGCGATAAACGCGGGCTTTTCGGTATATGGTGCACTCGACAGGATTCGAACCTGTGACCGCTCG
Source organism: Pseudomonas sp. P108 (assembly GCF_032613195.1). Taxonomy (NCBI): domain Bacteria; kingdom Pseudomonadati; phylum Pseudomonadota; class Gammaproteobacteria; order Pseudomonadales; family Pseudomonadaceae; genus Pseudomonas; species Pseudomonas sp. P108. The sequence goes on from NZ_CP126691.1 coordinate 5,024,588, forward strand.
GTTCGTAGCCGAGTACTCTATCCAGCTGAGCTACGAGTGCAATTTGTGTTTTTAGACCAGACCACAACTGGCTGAAACCAAGTTATTCACATTGCTGCAACTAACTCTTAAATGGTGCACTCGACAGGATTCGAACCTGTGACCGCTCGGTTCGTAGCCGAGTACTCTATCCAGCTGAGCTACGAGTGCATTTGTGTTTTTAGACCAGATCACATCTGGTTGAAGCCGAGTTATTTACATCGCTGTAACTAACTCTTAAATGGTGCACTCGACAGGATTCGAACCTGTGACCGCTCGGTTCGTAGCCGAGTACTCTATCCAGCTGAGCTACGAGTGCATTTGTTGCGCCGCATTATAGCCCGTCTAATCTCTATTCCAACCACTTTTTCTATTAATTTCAACAACTTACAGAAAAAGCCAGATTACGACGTACTAAGCAAATAATGGCGGAGAACGGGGGATTCGAACCCCCGACACCCTTTTGAGGTGTACTCCCTTAGCAGGGGAGCGCCTTCGGCCACTCGGCCAGCTCTCCGCAACACGGGGCGTATCTTAACCAACCTTTTCCCCGTTTGCAAACATAAAAATCGATAAAAATTAATGGCTTGGTTCTTCGTCCTTCTCTTTCTTTATACGCAGGTAAATTTCCTCACGGTGCACAGCAACCTCTTTCGGGGCGTTGACGCCGATACGCACTTGGTTTCCTTTAACGCCGAGCACGGTCACGGTGATTTCGCCATCACCGATAATCAGGCTTTCTGCGCACCGACGAGTCAGAATCAGCATACCTTTCTCCTCACGCAATTCAGTTCAGGGACAACAGTCTGCAAAAAAAAGGCACCCGACCTACAACCGGAGCGATCGTAGCCCTACATGCCTGAGTATTGACCAGCGCGAGCAAAAGAACAGTTCAGGGCTCGCGCCATTCAAAAAATAAAGGGCGCGGTCAGACCGCGCCCTTCAAGAAACGGAATTACTCGCCTTGACGGGCCGGAGCATCCAGTTCGAAAGCCGTGTGCAGGGCGCGCACAGCCAGTTCCAGGTACTTCTCTTCAATCACCACGGAAACCTTGATTTCCGAAGTCGAGATCATCTGGATGTTGATGCTTTCCTTTGCCAGGGATTCGAACATGCGGCTGGCCACGCCTGCGTGAGAACGCATGCCGACGCCGACGATCGAGACCTTGGCAATCTTGGTGTCGCCTACGACTTCACGGGCACCGATCTCGCGAGCGGTGTTTTCCAGCACGGTCTGTGCGGCCTGGTAGTCGTTGCGGTGCACGGTGAAGGTGAAGTCGGTGGTGTTATCGTGCGCGACGTTCTGCACGATCATGTCGACTTCGATGTTCGCGGCACTGATCGGGCCGAGAATCTTGAACGCCACACCCGGGGTGTCTGGCACGCCACGGATGGTCAGCTTGGCTTCATCGCGGTTGAAAGCGATGCCGGAAATGATCGGCTGTTCCATGGTTTCCTCTTCATCAATAGTAATGAGGGTGCCCGGACCCTCCTTGAAGCTGTGCAGTACGCGCAGCGGAACGTTGTACTTGCCGGCGAATTCCACCGCACGGATCTGCAACACCTTGGAACCGAGGCTGGCCATTTCCAGCATCTCTTCGAAGGTGATCTTGTCCAGACGCTGAGCGACCGGCACAACGCGCGGATCGGTGGTGTAAACACCATCAACGTCGGTGTAGATCTGGCACTCGTCAGCCTTCAACGCAGCAGCCAGTGCCACGCCGGTGGTGTCAGAACCGCCACGACCCAGGGTGGTAATGTTGCCGTGCTCGTCGACGCCCTGGAAACCGGCGACAACTACCACGCGACCCGCTTTCAGATCGCCACGAATCTTCTGGTCATCAATCTGCAAGATACGCGCTTTATTGTGCGCACTGTCGGTCAGGATCCGCACCTGATTACCGGTGTACGACACCGCCGGCACACCGCGCTTGATCAGCGCCATGGCCAACAGGGCAATCGTCACCTGCTCACCGGTGGAAACGATCACGTCCAGTTCACGCGGAACCGGTTGGCCGTCGCCACTGATTTGCTTGGCCAGATCGATCAGACGGTTGGTTTCGCCGCTCATTGCAGACAGCACAACCACCAGGTCATCGCCGGCATCGCGGAATTTCTTAACCTTGTCGGCGACCTGCTCGATTCTCTCGACAGTACCGACCGAGGTGCCTCCAAATTTCTGTACGATCAAAGCCATTTCAAAGCCGCCTCTGCCCATGAAGGGCGCCCAATAATCACTCGAACAGCCGCCGGGCCCGCCACTAGACTGCGGGCCCGACGGGCCGTCTTATAAACCCTGCTCGACGAATGGAACGGTCAGCGCCAGTGCGCCATCCAGCGCGCCGGCATCAACACCGCCGCCCTGCGCCATGTCCGGACGACCACCGCCCTTCCCGCCCACTGCCGCAGCAGCCTGTTTCATCAAATCACCGGCTTTGAGTTGGCCAGTCAGGTCTTTGGTTACGCCTGCAACCAGAACGACCTTTTCCTCATGGACACTGCCGAGCAGGATCACTGCGCGGCCGAGTTTGTTCTTCAACTGATCAACCAGCGCCAACAGCGCCTTGGCGTCCTGACCATCCAGACGTGCGGCCAAAACCTTCACGCCTTTGACGTCCAGAGCCGAGGACGACAGATCGTCGCCCGCAGCACTGGCCGCCTTGGCTTGCAACTGCTCGAGCTGCTTCTCCAGTTGGCGATTGCGCTCCAGCACAGCCGACAGCTTGTCGATCAGGTTGTCGCGGCTGCCCTTGACCAGGCTGGCCGCTTCCTTGAGTTGTTCTTCTGCAGCATTCAAGTAGGCCAGTGCCGCAGCACCGGTCACTGCTTCGATACGACGCACGCCCGAGGCCACACCGCCTTCGCTGATGATTTTCAGCAGGCCGATGTCGCCGGTACGGTTGGCGTGGATACCGCCGCACAGCTCGACGGAGAAATCGCCGCCCATGCTCAGCACGCGCACGTTGTCGCCGTACTTCTCGCCGAACAGCGCCATCGCGCCTTTGTTCTTGGCGGTTTCGATGTCGGTTTCTTCGGTTTCAACCGCCGAGTTCTTGCGGATCTCGGCGTTGACGATGTCTTCCAGCGCTTTGATCTGCTCAGGCTTGATCGCTTCAAAGTGGCTGAAGTCGAAACGCAGACGCTGGCTATCCACCAACGAACCTTTCTGCTGAACGTGCTCGCCCAGTACCTGACGCAGTGCCGCGTGGAGCAAGTGGGTTGCCGAGTGGTTCAACGAAGTCGCGTGACGCACTTCGGCATCGACGTGGGTTTCCACTGGCGCGCCGATGGTCAGGCTGCCCGAATCCAGCACGCCGTGGTGCAGGAATGCGCCGCCAGTCTTGGTGGTGTCACGTACGTCGAAACGTGCGCTGCCCGCCTGAAGGAAACCGCAGTCGCCGATCTGGCCGCCGGATTCAGCGTAGAACGGCGTCTGGTTCAGAACGATCACCGCCTCTTCGCCTTCATTCAAGACGTCGACCGACTGGCCATCTTTATAGATAGCGACAATTTTTGCCGAACCGCTGGTGTCTTTGTAGCCGGTGAATTCGGTGGCCACATCAACCTTGACCAAGGTGTTGTAGTCCAGACCGAACGAGCTGGCCGAACGCGCGCGAACACGCTGGGCTTCCATCTCACGTTCGAAACCGGCTTCGTCGACCGTCAGGCTGCGCTCGCGGGCGATGTCGGCGGTCAGGTCCATCGGGAAACCGTAGGTGTCGTAGAGTTTGAACACCACGTCGCCCGGCACCACGGTGCCTTTGAGTTCCAGCAGGTCCTGCTCGAGAATTTTCAGGCCGTGCTCCAGGGTTTTGGAGAACTGCTCTTCTTCGGCCTTGAGCACGCGCTCGATGTTGCTTTGCTGCTTTTTCAGTTCCGGGAAGGCTTCGCCCATCTCGGCAACCAGCGCCGCGACGATCTTGTAGAAGAAGCTGCCAGTAGCGCCCAGCTTATTGCCGTGACGGCAGGCGCGACGGATGATCCGGCGCAGCACATAACCGCGACCTTCGTTGGACGGCAACACGCCGTCGGCGATCAGGAAGCCGCACGAACGGATGTGGTCGGACACTACTTTCAGCGAAGACTGATCACCGTTTTCGCAACCGATCGCTTCGGCCGAGGCCTTCAGCAGGTTCTTGAACAGATCGATGTCGTAGTTGGAATTGACATGCTGCATCACCGCACTGATCCGCTCCAGGCCCATACCGGTATCGACCGACGGCGCTGGCAACGGATGCAACACGCCGTCGGCGGTGCGGTTGAACTGCATGAACACGTTGTTCCAGATCTCGATGTAACGATCGCCGTCTTCTTCCGGCGAGCCCGGTGGGCCGCCCCAGATGTGGTCGCCGTGATCGTAGAAAATCTCGGTGCATGGACCGCACGGGCCGGTATCGCCCATGGTCCAGAAGTTGTCGGAGGCGTACGGCGCGCCTTTGTTGTCGCCGATGCGGATCATGCGCTCGACCGGCACACCGATTTCTTTGGTCCAGATGTCATACGCTTCGTCGTCGGAGGCGTAGACGGTGACCCAGAGTTTTTCCTTAGGCAGTTGCAGAACGCCGGTCAGGAAGGTCCACGCGTAGGTAATCGCGTCCTTCTTGAAATAGTCACCGAAGCTGAAGTTACCGAGCATTTCGAAGAACGTGTGGTGACGAGCGGTATAACCGACGTTTTCCAGGTCGCTGTTCTTGCCACCGGCACGCACGCATTTCTGGCTGCTGGTCGCACGGGTGTACGCACGTTTTTCCTGGCCCAGGAAGCAGTCCTTGAACTGGTTCATCCCCGCGTTAGTGAACAGCAGGGTTGGGTCGTTGCCCGGAATCAAAGAGCTGGAGGCTACACGGGTGTGGCCTTGCTCTTCGAAGAAGCGAAGGAAGGCTTCACGGATTTCTGCGCTTTTCATTAGGTTCTTCCACGGAGGCTGCGGCCAAAGGCCTGTTCGAAACGTCAACAGACGAAGCGACGGCAAAGGGCCGCATTATATCGGCCCTGCGCGCGGGGTACAGCGTGTTTATACGATAGAAACGGTCAATTGGACGGCTAACGCTGTCACTTGCGCGAAAACTCGACGAATGTCGCGATCACTTGCTCGATTTGCGAGCGGTTGACGTCCATGTGCGTGACCATACGCAGACGCGCAGCAGCGCTCAATTTGATCCCGCGTTCGCCGGCAAACGCCTTGAGTGCTTCGGCTTTGTCGCCCATTTGCACATAAACCATGTTGGTTTGCACGGGTTCGACGATGAAACCTGCTTCACGCAAGCCATCGGCGAGCAATTGCGCGTTGGCGTGGTCGTCGGCCAGACGCTCGACGTTGTGATCCAGCGCATACAGGCCTGCCGCTGCCAGCAGTCCGGCCTGGCGCATGCCGCCGCCGACCATTTTGCGCAAGCGACGAGCTTTGCCGATCAACTGCTCAGAGCCGCACAGCACCGACCCCACCGGGGCACCGAGGCCTTTGGACAGGCACACCGACACCGAATCAAAGTACTGAGTGATTTCCCGTGCATCCACACCAAGTTTCACCGCTGCGTTGTACAGGCGCGCGCCGTCGAGGTGCAGTTGCAAGCCTTTGTCCTGAGTAAAGCGGCGGGCGCGGGCCAGATACTCCAGCGGCAGCACTTTGCCCTGCATGGTGTTTTCCAGCGCCAGCAAACGAGTTCGAGCGAAATGGAAGTCATCCGGCTTGATCGCTGCCGCGACCTGATCGAGATCCAGCGAACCGTCCGCCTGTACTTCCAGCGGCTGCGGCTGGATCGAGCCGAGCACCGCAGCGCCACCACCTTCGTACTTGTAGGTGTGCGCCTGCTGACCAACGATGTACTCGTCGCCGCGCTCACAGTGCGCCATCAACCCCAGCAGATTACTCATGGTGCCGGTCGGCACGAACAAAGCGGCGGCAAAGCCGAGGCGCTTGGCCAGCTCGGCCTCCAGGCGATTGACCGTTGGATCTTCGCCGTAAACGTCATCACCGGTGTCCGCCGCAGTCATCGCGTCGAGCATGGCCGGAGTCGGTTGGGTGACGGTGTCGCTACGAAGATCGATAACACTCATGAACCTGGCCTCTAATCAGCAGGGGAAATCCCTTTACGAAGTGGAATTACTGCGGTCATCGCGGGGATTAATCAACCCTTGCGCAAGGAAAAGTCATTTCGAGTCGTCAAAAAATTCGATGGCAATCATCAGAAAGGCGCAATGCACAGACACACAATCTGTGTTAAAAACGCTGCGCCGCCCGAGAAAGGGCGGCAAAAACGTTCTCAGGGCGGGGTGCAATTCCCCACCGGCGGTAATTGCGCGCAATGCGCATAGCCCGCGAGCGCTTGGTGCTGACACGGCTTTGGTTGTGCGCGGCGACAAGGTCAGCAGACCCGGTGTGATTCCGGGGCCGACGGTCATAGTCCGGATGAAGAGAGAACGGGATTAACGCCAAAGGGCCGTCCGCGTGCATTCGTGCGTGCGCTCGTACCCTTGAATCCCTTTCGATTCATAACGCCCTGTTTTTCACACAAACAGGAGTCAGAACATGCAACCCACCGCTATCGACAGCAAAAGCAAACACCCTCATGGCGAGCGCGTCGCGTTCATCCAAGCCTGCTGGCACAAGGAAATCGTCGACCAGAGCCGTAAAGGCTTCGTTGCCGAAATGATTGCCCTGGGTTATCAGGAATCCGACATCGATATCTTCGAAGTCGGCGGCGCTTTTGAAATGCCGCTGCACGCCAAGTTGCTGGCCAAGACCGGTCGTTATGCCGGCATCGTCGCGGCAGCCCTGGTGGTGGACGGCGGCATCTACCGCCACGAATTCGTCGCCCAATCGGTGGTCAGCGGCCTGATGCAGGTGCAACTGGAAACCGAAGTGCCGGTGTTCTCGGTGTCGTTGACGCCGCATCACTTCCATGCCGGTGACGAGCATCAGAAGTTCTTCTTTGAGCACTTTGTACACAAGGGTCAGGAAGCGGCAAGGACTTGCGCGGATACGCTGCAGAAGGTTCGGGCATTGCGTCGTACAGAGCCGCGTGCTGTAGCCGTCTAAGCCTCGAACGATCGTTCCCACGCTCTGCGTGGGAATGCCTCAATGGACGCTCTGCGTCCGCTTTGGGACGCGGAGCGTCCCGGGCTGCATTCCCACGCGGAGCGTGGGAACGATCATCGGGTCAGGCGAGATTTTCGTCGGTGGTCGGGACGATCAGAATGCCCGCGCGCAAGCCGTTCTTGACCTTGGGATTGGGGAAGATGATACGTGCGCCCTCTTCCTCAATGATCCAGCGGGTATTGGCCAGATCTTCGGCCAGCACGTAACCCACGTCCAACTCTGAAAAGTTTTCGATGTCCTGCGGCAGGTTCAAGCGGAACGCATCACTGTGCTTGATGATTTCCCGGGCGACACTGAACAGCTGCAAACCGTCTAGCCCCTGCTCCGCCATCTCCGGCTCGGTACCTTCGATGATCTGCTTCAGACGAGTTTCCAGCAGCGAGACGTTAACCCCGTCGTTCTGCCCGAACGGCCGCGCCTTGCCCAGTTCCAGCGTGAAAGCCTCGGCACCGAGCTTGTCGTAGGTGTACGAGCTGAACACGATCGACGGTTTGTTCTGCAACAGCACCGCTTCCATGCCCGCAGCGCGCAGACGTGCCAGCTCAAGACGCGAATGCTGGCGACCTTCCTTCCACGGATACAAGGCAAACTGCTCGATCTTCGAACCGCGAATAGCGGTGTGCAGGTCGTAGTGCAGACGCTGGCGATCCGGTTTGCTGAAAAAGCTCGCTGCCAGACGCTCCAGCTCACAGGCACGCAGTGCTTCGCTGCCACTGCTTTGTTCATGACGGCCGTTGAACAGCCGATTGACGTCCTGCTCGACGAAACGCTCGCCTTTGCGAATCGCTTCCGGGTTGCCAAACAGGAACAGAATGCGTGCGCGCGGCTTCAGATCGCCGCGAGCGATGTCGTGCAGCAACCGATCAAGCAACTCGATCGGCGCAGTTTCATTGCCGTGGATGCCTGCCGACAGCAGCAGGTCCAGGCCATTGTCGCGCGCTTCCGGTGGCCGGACTTCCAGCGCACCTTCGCTCAACCAGCGCATACGCACGCCTTCGACAGTCAGTTGAGTCTTCTCCGCCGGTTCGCGGCCGGCGAGGGTCAGTTCAAGCAGTTTGCCGAGGGCGAGCATAGAACGGTTTCCTTAGTGGTCGTGGTTGCAATCCGGGCCGTGCACGTGGTCTTCGTCGTCGCCGACGTCAGCCGGTTCCATTTCCAGTTGCAGACTTACCAGATTAGTCGCCAATGGGCGCAGCAGCAGGTTGGCGTACTCGGCGTCACCTTCTTCAACGTCCACGCCGATCAGCAGTTGGCCACGGCCGTCCTGCTGGATCCACAGCTCTTTGCCTTGCCACATGACCGCAACGCGGGTGCAGGAAGTCTCCAGTTGCGTGCCGTCGGTGTCTTCAAGGATCAGCTGCAGGGAATCGCTCATGTTTTTACTCTCTTGGGGGAGACAAGCCGCGCGCCGCGTTCAGGCGACGCGCCGGCCATCAATTGATCTGGAATGGATAAACCGCGCCCAGTTTAAGGATTTGCGTCAGTTCATCCAGTGCCGTCCGGCATTCAAGCAGCAATTGCGGATCCGCCAGATCGGTTTCGCTCAGGCGGTCGCGGTAGTGCTTTTCAACCCATGCGGTCAACGAACCGTACAACGGTGGCGTCATGATAACCCCTGGGTTGACGGCTGCCAGTTCGGTTTCGTTTAGCGCGACGCGCAGTCGCAGGCACGCCGGGCCACCGCCGTTCTGCATGCTTTGCTTGAGGTCGAAGACTTTTACTTCGCGGATCAGACCGCCGGAGCTGGTCAGGCTTTGCAGGTAAGCCCAGACGCGCTCGTTGGCCTGGCACTCTTGCGGCACGATCAGCAACATCGAGCCATCAGGACGCGAGAGCAATTGGCTGTTGAACAGGTACGAGCGCACCGCGTCATCCACGGTCACCGCCGAACGCGGCACGCACACGGACTGGAAGTTGCCGCCGACCTTGGCCAGTTTGCTTTGCAGTTCGGCCAGCATTTGATCGGTCTCGAGGAATGCATCCTCGTGATAGAACAGCACTTCACCGTTACCCACGGCGATCACGTCATTGTGGAACACGCCCTGATCGATCACGTTCGGGTTCTGCTGGGCGTAAACCACGCCTTCGTCACGCAGACCGTGCAGACGCGCAACGGCTTGCGAGGCTTCGAGGGTCTGGCGCGCCGGATATTTCTGTGGCGCCGGGAAACGATTGTCGAAAGCACTGCGACCGAACACGAAGAATTCGACGCCCGCCTCGCCATATTCACGGCAGAAACGCGTGTGGTTGGCCGCGCCTTCGTCACCAAATTGCGCCACTGCCGGCAGAGCAGCGTGATGGGCGAAGTGCTGCTGATTGGCGAACATCGCGCCGAGCACGCGACTGGTGGTCGGATGCTCGATGCTGCGGTGGTACTTGCAGTTGAGGTTGGCGGCGGTGAAATGCACGCGGCCGTCTGCGGTGTCGGCACTCGGGCTGACCGTGGCGGCGTTGGCCACCCACATGCTCGACGCCGAGCAACTGGCGACCAGCAGTGGCATGGCTTCTTTGGCAGCGCGCTCGATCACTTGCGCGTCAGTACCGCTGAAACCCAGGCGGCGCAGAGCGGCAACGTCCGGACGCTCCTGTGGCGCCAGCACGCCTTGCTGAAAGCCCATCTCCATCAGCGCTTTCATCTTCGCCAGGCCTTGCAGCGCCGCTTCCTTCGGGTTCGAAGATTGCTGGCTGTTGCTCTGGGACGCAACGTTGCCGTAGGACAGACCACCGTAGTTATGGGTCGGCCCCACTAGACCGTCAAAATTGACTTCATAGGATTTCATCAGCGAGGCTCCACGAGAATCTGTTGTTATAGGCATCAGTAACTATTCTTTTAGACCGAGGCGCGGCCTTCGCGAGCAGGCTCGCTCCCACAGGATTTATGTTGGACACAACATGTGTGAACACCACTGAACCTGTGGGAGCGAGCTTGCTCGCGAATGGGCATCACGCCATTTTCACGCCTGGCGTGAGGGCCGATGGCAACACCAGGCTCGGCGTTTCCAGCGACGCTACCGGGTACGCGCAGTAATCCGCCGCGTAATAGGCGCTGGCGCGATGGTTGCCCGAGGCACCCACACCGCCGAACGGCGCGCTGCTCGCAGCACCGGTCAGCTGTTTATTCCAGTTGACGATCCCGGCGCGGCTTTCCAGCCAGAACTGCTGATAACGCGCTTCGGAATCGGACAACAAACCAGCGGCCAGACCATAAGCGGTGTCATTGGCTTCAGCGATCGCCGCTTCGAAATCGGTGTAGCGGATCACTTGCAGCAACGGGCCGAACAATTCTTCGTCCGGACGCTCGGCAACAGCGCTCACATCGAGAATGCCCGGAGTCAGCAACGCGGCTTGTGCCTGTGGCTGAGTCATTTCCAGCAACGAAACCGCGCCGTTGGCCAACAGATGCTCTTGAGCGTCCATCAGCGCTTTCGCTGCGCCGAGGGAAATCACCGAGCCCATGAACGGCGCCGGTTGCTGATCGAACGCTCCGACTTCAATGGTCGCGCTGACCTCAACCAGGCGCTTGAGCAGGCCGTCGCCCCGCGCGCCTTGCGGCACCAGCAGACGGCGTGCACAGGTGCAACGCTGGCCGGCAGAGATGAACGCCGACTGAATGATCGTGTAGACCGCCGCATCCAGATCCGCGACCTCATCAACCACCAGCGGGTTGTTGCCGCCCATTTCCAACGCGAGAATCTTGTCCGGACGCCCGGCGAATTGCTGGTGCAGATGATTGCCGGTGCGGCTGGAACCGGTGAAGAACAGGCCATCGATGCCCGGGTTCGCCGCCAGTGCGATGCCGGTTTCGCGAGCGCCTTGCAGCAGGTTCAAAACGCCTGCCGGCAGACCCGCTTCGATCCAGCACTTGACCGTCAGCTCGGCGACTTTCGGCGTCAGCTCGCTTGGCTTGAACAGCACGCTGTTACCGGCCAGCAATGCCGGAACAATGTGACCGTTCGGCAAGTGGCCGGGGAAGTTGTAAGGACCGAACACCGCAACCACACCGTGCGGCTTGTGACGCAGTACGGCGGTGGCGTCGCCCAACGGGCCGCTCTTCTCGCCGGTACGCTCGCGGTAGCTCTGCACCGAGATGGCAATCTTGTTGACCATGCTGGTCACTTCGGTCGCGGATTCCCACAGCGGCTTGCCGGTCTCTTCACCAATGGTGCGAGCCAGTTCGTCAGCGTGGTTTTTCAGCGACGCGGCGAAGGCCTCAAGCACAGTGATGCGCTCTTCCAGCGTACGACGCGCCCAGCCCGGAAAGGCCTGACGTGCAGCCTGCACGGCCGATTCAACCTGAGCAGCCGTGGCGCCCTCCCCCGACCACAGCACTTGCTGGGTCACCGGGTTCAGCGATTGAAAGGCCTCGCCCTGACCGGCCAGCCACTCACCTGCGATGTATAGCGAATTCATTATTTCGACTCCCGTGCAGCGGACAACGCCACGGCGCGCACTTGATCACCAGCGTTGAGTTGAAGACGTTTGGCGGTCTGCGGATCGACCACCAGCGTGCCGGCAGCGAGACGCGCCGGCGCAGCGGTGATGCGGCAGTCTTCGCGCTTGCGGTTATGGATGATGAACGGCGTGGCGTCGTCGCCCGGAGTACCGACGGCGAGCACCAGCGCTTCGCTGTCACGCACTGCGCGGATCTTGCCGGTTTCGCATTCGATGGCCGGGCCGGCGTCGAAGATGTCGACGTAACCCTGATAGCTGAACCCTTCGCCCTTGAGCATCGCCAGGGCCGGCTCGGTGTCCGGATGCACCTGACCGATGACGTTACGTGCGCCTTCGGAGAGGAAGCAGGTGTACAGCGGGAATTTCGGCATCAGTTCAGCGATGAACGCCTTGTTGCCGACACCGGTGAGGTAATCGGCCTGGCTGAATTCCATTTTGAAGAAGTGCCGACCCAGACTTTCCCAGAACGGCGAACGGCCGGCGTCATCGGAGACACCGCGCATCTCGGCGATGATCTTGTTGCCGAACAATTCCGGGAACTCAGCGATGAACAGCATCCGCGCCTTCGACAGCATGCGGCCGTTCAGACCGCTGCGGTAATCGGCGTGCAGGAACAGCGAGCACAGCTCGGAATTACCGGTCAGGTCGTTGGCCAGAAACAGCGTCGGAATCTCGCGATAGATGTTCAACTCTTGCGAAGCGCTGACCGTCAGACCGACACGGAAGTTGTACCAAGGCTCACGCATGCCGACAGCACCAGCAATGGCGGAAATCCCCACCACGCGACCGTCGTCGTCTTCGAGCACGAACAGGTAGTCCGCATCGCCACGGCCGGCTTCACCGCGAAAGGTCTTCTCGGCCCAGCCGACCCGGTGGGCCAGACGTTCTTCGTTGGCCGGCAAAGTGGTCAGACCGGTGCCGGTGCTGCGGGCCAGGTCGATCAGAGCGGCTAAATCGCTGCTGCGTACGGGACGAACAATCATGCTATCTCCTCAAACGGGCCGCTTTCGCCACCCGTGAAACTCGCTAAGGCGTTAAACCGCCACCAGGCGCACGCTGGCACCTTCACCGACGCCCAGGGCTTCGGCCGCTTCCAGATCCAGAGTCACCGGTTTGCCCGGCGCGTAATCCAGTTCCAGCAGCACCGCGCGGTAATCCTGCAACTGCGCGTTGGCCACCAGATACTGGCGCCCGGCACCTTTCACCGGCTCGCCGATCTTCACCGGCACCACGCGGCTCTGGGCGATCGAACGAATCCCCGAAACGCGCGCATGCAGGGTCGGGCCACCGTCGAAAATGTCGATGTAGTGATCAGTCTCGAAGCCTTCGCGCATCAGGATGTCGAAGGTGATCTGCGCACGTGGATGCACCTGGCCCATCGCCTCTTGGGCGGAATCCGGCAGCAGCGGCACGTAGATCGGATAATGCGGCATCAGCTCGGCGAGGAATGTACGGCTTTTCAGCCCGCACAGACGCTCGGCTTCGGCGTAGTTGAGGTCAAAGAAGTTGCGCCCGATTGCATCCCAGAATGGCGAGTCGCCGTTCTCGTCGCTGTAACCGACGATCTCGGTGACCACCGAATCAGCGAAACGCTCCGGGTGGCTGGCAACGAACAGCAGACGGCCACGGGAGTTGAGCTCGGACCACGGCGAACCGACCAGCTCGCGCTGCACGTAGAAACTGGTCAGCAAGCTGTTGCCGGTCAGGTCATGGCACTGCGAAAGCACGTGGATCTTGTTGTGGATCTTCAGCTCGCGCGAAGCGTGGACGAAGGTCTCGTTGCGGAAGCTGTAGAACGGCTCCGAATAACCGGCCGAGGCGACAATCGCCGAGCAACCGACCAGTTTGCCGGTGGTGGAGTCTTCGAGGACGAAGAAATAGCTCTCTTCACCGTTGAAGCTCACTTCGGCGGCGAACGAAGCTTCGCTCGCGGCGATCTTGTCGCTCAGACGTTCCACGTCATCCGGCAAGGAAGTGACACCAATCGGGCTGTCCGCAGCCAGACGCTGTACCTCGCCCAGATCAGCCATTTGCGCAGGGCGCATCACCAGCATGGTGTCACTCCTTTCTCTTATCAATTCACAGAAAAAATAACCGGGCCTACATGGAGATCAATGTAGGAGTGAGCCTGCTCGCGATTGCGGTCTGTCAGAAACCAATGAGTCGACTGACATACCGCAATCGCGAGCAGGCTCACTCCTACAGTTGATCTGGTCCGGCATAAAATTTTGATCGACGCCTGAAAAACTCCAGGCGCCGAAGGGTCTATCAGGCTTGCGTCAGTGCTGCAGCAGCGCGTTCGAAACGGTCGAGACCGGCATCGATATCGGCGTCTTCCACCACCAGGCTCGGGGCGAAACGGATCACGTCCGGGCCGGCTTGCAGAATCATCAGGCCTTCTTTTTCAGCGGCGTTGAAGATGTCTTTGGCTTTGCCTTTCCAGGCATCGCTAAGCACGCAACCGATCAGCAGACCGAGGCCACGCACCTGTGTGAACAGGCCGTATTTCTCGCCGATCTGCTCAAGGCGCGCCTTGAACTTGTCGTGCTTGGCGTTCACACCGTTCAGCACTTCCGGGGTATTGATCACGTCGATCACCGCTTCAGCGACCGCGCACGCCAGCGGGTTGCCGCCGTAGGTGGTGCCGTGAGTGCCGACAACCAGATGTTTGGCCAGCGCTTCGGTGGTCAGCATCGCCGCGATCGGGAAACCGCCGCCCAGGCTCTTGGCGCTGGTGAGGATGTCCGGGGTCACGCCGTAATGCTGGTAGGCGAACAGCTTGCCGCTGCGGCCCATGCCGGTCTGCACTTCGTCGAACACCAGCAGCGCGTTGTTCGCGTCGCACAGTTCGCGGGCACCTTGCAGGTAAGCCAGTTCGGCCGGCAGTACGCCGCCTTCGCCCTGGATCGGTTCCAGCACGACCGCACAGGTCTTGTCGGAAACGGCGGCTTTGAGCGCTGCCAGATCGTTATAAGGCACGTGGGTGATGCCGGTGATTTTCGGGCCGAAACCGTCGGAGTACTTCGACTGGCCACCGACGTTGACGGTGAACAAAGTACGGCCGTGGAAGCTGTTCAGCGCGGCGATGATTTCGTACTTCTCAGTGCCGAAACGGTCGAACGCCACACGACGGGCCAGCTTGAACGCGGCCTCGTTGGCTTCAGCGCCGGAGTTGCAGAAGAACACGCGCTCGGCGAATGTGGCGTCGATCAGCTTGTGCGCCAGGCGCAGGGCCGGTTCGTTGGTGAACACGTTGGACACGTGCCACAGCTTGTTCGCTTGCTCGGTCAGTGCACCGACCAGCGCCGGGTGCGCGTGGCCCAATACGTTAACGGCAATCCCGCCGGCGAAGTCGATCAGCTCGCGGCCGGCCTGATCCCAGACACGGGAACCGGCGCCACGCACCGGAATAAAAGCGGCAGGCGCGTAGTTGGGAACCATTACCTGGTCGAAATCGGCGCGTTGTACCGCAGCGTGCTCAACGGACATCGGAGTCTCCTGATGAGGGCCACCCGCCTGAAACTGGCGAGCGATGGGGGGATTGTAAGGACAGTTTTCTGCCCGGCCTTGTCGCCAAGCGACAACTTCTTATAGCGCAAACCCCGGATTTTCACGGGTTTACGGCAATGCGACAAATAGCGTCGCAAAGGCGCAGTTTAACTGGCCCTGCCGATTTGCGGCAGGCTGCAGAGAATAGCAACTCAACCTCGCAGCAAAGCTATAAATATGTACCGCACCTCGATCGCCATTTGCTGATTTGCTGGGCATTCCTTTCAACGCCCAAGGAATGGCCAATGAACTTGCCCGAAGGACAACAACCGGCATCCCCGCCCGACACCAACGATGCCCAACACCCTGACGATCATTACCTGCCGCTGAAGAACGCCATCCCCGATTGGCTGGGCAGTGCCTCAGTCGCTCGCCGCGAGGCACTCAAGCGTATTTCGCCGCAACGCTCGTCCCCCGTGCAATCTGCGCCCGCCACGCAACACGCACAGATGAAAAGCCTAAATGCCGCCCACATGGCCGCTCAAAGTGAGGTCGATAAAAGCCTTGAACACCTGCAAGACGCCAGCGCCTTTGCCGAACCGTTGCTCCAGGCAGAGCTGAAAAAGTGTTTCGATCTGGATCTGGATGTCAGAACCACATTTGTACGCCTGTACATTCCCGCCACCACGCCGTGGTTTCCGATAAGCACAGGCGCGCGCGTCTGGTCCGTCTCGCTGCTGGATGCCGCGCTGCATAACTTCGAGGAAAAGGAAAGCTACGCGGCAGCCTTCGAAGCCGCGTCGACCTACACCACCCGCCCCTCCTCCACAGGCCAGTTCGAAGCCCTGCCGTCGATCAAAGCCAAACTGAGCATTTCGGCGTTCGTCCAGTTGTGCCGACGGCTGGATATCGGCGCGCAGTACAAGAAAAAACTCGAAGACACGCTGGGTTTTACCGATTCGACGGTGAAGTCAGCACTGCGAAAGAAAATAGACGCCAGTGCCAAAGCCTCCATGAAAGCCGCTCTGCAATGGGCGCTAATGAACCGGGACATATCGCAAAGTTACTCTCGTCTGGTTGAAGCGATGCTTGACGGGTTGGGCGGCCTCTATGTCAAGGACGCGCCGGTACGCAGCCATGACATAACCCTGCTGGGCGCGTCGCTCACCGGAATTGTCGTGTTTGCCCCGGATCTGTACGTGTCTCGCAGCGCCGCACGGGTGGTGGCCTACGTTCCGGATGATCCCGAGCATCCCTTCAAGGAATATGCCTCAGCGGCCGAAATGGTGGTTGAACTGACACGACAACTGCGTTCGAAGGATTACCAGCAATTCTTCAGCCGATTCGTCAACCACGATCAACGGGGGGCTTTCTTCAGCACGCTGAACAGTCGACTCACGCAGATCAAGTGGCACCCCCACGAGCCAGGCAACGCGCTGCCTACATGGCGTGAAGCGCCGGTCGAGCGCCCCGATCTGCAGTCGGGGCTCGAGCCGTTCGCCGACGATCTGTGGCAGCACCTCTACCAGACCCGACTGAACAAGATCCTCAATGACGCTCAGGTCATTGCCGTTCCCACCGCAGCGGTGGACCAGAAGGCACGCTGGGCCTTCTGGGATTCGGTGGTCAACATCATCACCACGATTGCGCAGACCGCCGCACTGGTCGTCGCGCCATTCGTGCCGGTTCTGGGCGAAGCGATGATGGCGTACATGGCCTATCAGTTTCTCGACGAAGCGTTCGAAGGCATCATCGAATGGGCGCAAGGGCGTAAAACCGAAGCGTTCGAACACCTGATGGGCACAGTCGAATCGCTAGTCCAGCTCGGCACTTTCGCCGTTGGTGGTGCGATTGGCGCTGCCGAGTTTCGCAAGATATTGCCCAAGGAGATTGTCGCGTTCATCGACCGCTTCAAACCTGTGCGACTGGCCAACGAACAAACCCGCTATTGGGACCCGAACCTCGCCCGCTATCAACACACAAGCCTTCCTGATACTGGCTCAAAGGCCAGTGAGCTTGGCCTGCATCAACATCAGGGCAAGCAACTGCTGCCTCTCGACGACGCACACTTCGCCGTCAACGAAAGCTCGATTCCTGGCCAATACCGTATCGAACACCCGACCCGCGCCGACGCCTATCAACCCGTTGTGCGACACAACGGTGCCGGCGCCTGGCACACCGAACTCGAGCAACCACTGGATTGGGGCGGCGCCACTGCGCTGCAACGCATCGGGCCTTGCGTAGAGTCGTTTTCCCCCGCCGAGCGCGAGACGATTCTGCAAGTCAGCGGCGTCAACGAAGATGCCTTGCGCAAAATGCATGCTGATCAGCAAACCTTGCCGCCACTTCTGGCCGACAGCATCCAGCGCTTCAAGATCGATCAGGAACTGCAACGGCTGAGCGACCAACTCGATAGCAGCGATGCGCAAGAATACCTGCGCGTCGACCCCGTGACGCAGCTGCAACTGTTGACGGACCATGGTCGCTGGCCACGCAGCCAGCGCCTGCGTTTCATCGATCAACAGGGCGAGCTGATCTGGCAGTCCTCCGCTGACGAAACCCTGCCACTGACCGAGTTTCACCAAGAGCCCGACGGCGATGTGCTGAAGACACTGCTTGGCGCCCTGGACGAGCAGCAAACCAAAAACCTGCTCGCAGAACCCTTCAGCGGGCCAACGCATTCCGTGCAAGTGCGCAGCCAAACGCTGCGCAAGCAATTGGCCCAGCTCAGCAGACGCCACCGCACCACGCTGTTCGAATCGCGTTATCAGGCACTGCAGCGCATTGACGATCCACTGGCACAACAACTGGATCGACATCAGCCCGGCTTGCCGGCCAGCGTCACCCGCGAACTGCTCGACACGGCCACCGGCGGTGAACTGCGTCAGATCAATGATGGGCAACTGCCGGCGCGCCAGCAGGAGCTCATGCAACTGGCCAGCCAGGAGGTGCGCGTCACCCGGGCGTACGAAGGCCTGCAATTGAAAGCCACCAACAACCCCGATTCCGACTCCCTGGCGTTGCACAGCCTCAAGCTATTGCCTGGCTGGAGCGGCGATGTGCGTATCGAGATCCGCGACGCACATTACGAAGGGGCGGTGCTCGACAGCATCGGACGCGACGCTGCCCCCGCACACAAAGTGCTGGTTCGTCAGCGCGACGGCCGCTATCAACCTTACGACGATCGCGGTCAGGAACTGCATTCGGCCACTGACTTCTACTCCAGCCTGTTGTACGCATTACCGGACAGTGAACGCCAAAACCTGAACCTGCAGATCGGCCAGGCTGATGCGCTGAAAGCGGCGATCCGCGAGCGCACACTAGAGCGCAATGAGCTGCGCAGCGTGCTGTTCGATGCACCGATTCGCCAGCCTGGCGTGGACACACTGCGACTGGCCGGCTTCGCCGATCAACGGCCGACACTGCCACGGAGCCGTGACGATGCCGGCTTTTTTGAAGCCGGCGAACTCGGTGTGATCGGCATAGAAAATCAGGACAATCTGGTCACGGCAGGCCAACGAATCATCCGTCCCGAGGAGCGTGTACAGGCACTCTATCGAGGCTTCTCCAACGAAGAAGCGCGAAATTTCGTCGCTGCCTTTCAGCATGATACTGCGGCACTGAACGCGGATCTGGCCCGGCGCCACATCGAGTACAGCAAGCTCAGTGATGACCTGCGCCGATGGGAAATCGACGTACCCGCCAACCATCCGCAAAACGGTCAGCCGCTAACCTACATCGAGCGTCGGGAAGCCCTGCAGAATCGCGCCTTGCTCAGGGATGCACTGCTACGTTGCTGGCGCCGGCAAACCCGCGGCCCCGCCGGAAACATGCTGCAGATTGCGCAACCGATACTGGGCGAGTTGCCCGCACTGGAAGCGGATTTCAGTCACGTCGCCATGCTGTCGATCAATGGCAGCGTGCAAACCGGAGCAGTGGACGCGTTCCTGCAAAGTTTCCCGTCGCTGCTGTACCTGGATGCGCAAAACCTCAACCTGCCGAGCCTGCCCCAGGCTTTCACGGCCATGCCGCAATTGCGCCAGTTGATCTTGCGCAACTGCGGCATCAGCCACTCGACGGCCAACCAGGCAGTGCTTGCATCATTGTCCAACCTTTCATTGCTGGATCTGCTTGGCAATGCACTGGGGACACCTCCCGACGTCAGCGCAATACCGACGCTGCGCTACCTCAATCTATCAAACACGGGTATCGAAACCGTGCCCGCCAATCTGCTTGATCACCCGCAATTGATCACCGGCAGTTTCGATGGCAACCGGATCACGGAAATACCGGATGCCTTTTTCGACCTGGCCAGCTCCCTCAGTGACGGTTACGGTTTTGCCGACAACCCGCTGTCGGCCGCCACGCGGGAGAAAGTAAAAACATTCTATAACCACACGGGCAAGCAGTTCGGGGTACGCCAGGAGCCTGCGGATGTCTTGCGCACCACCACGTTGTTTCCTGAACTGAATGCCGACCAGGCCAGTGAGGTCCTGTACCGGCTCCCCGGCACCTGGGTTGAAGGCCGGGCCCAGCTCGCTCGCTGGGAAACCGAGCTCACCACACTGCAGACCGAACTCAGCGAATGGGTCACTCAAATACCTGCGCTCGACCCTGTGTTCAAACGGCCATTGACGCTGGAAGAACAGCTACTGGAACGCAATGCCAGAGACGCGTTCCGGCAGAGACTTGAACGGTTCTGGCGTTCCAGATCGACGACCGCCAGAGACAGCGAGCTGAGCGCAACACTGGAGTTCATTGGCGATCTGCCGGTGCTCAGCACCAACTTCGACCACGCCACCCGACTGACACTGGTGGGTAATAAAAACATCACTGCCACCCTGCCATTCATCCAGCGCTTTGATCATCTGACCACGCTGGAACTGCACGCCTTCGACCTCGAACCGATCGCGCTTGCACAGATCAGGATGCCTCACCTCAGCACACTGGAGCTCAACGATTGCGGCGTGGTGTTGACCCCGGAAAACCAGGCAACCCTGCTTTCACTCAACCACCTGCGTACGCTGGATTTGAGCAACAACCCCTTGGGCACCTTCCCCGACCTCAACCTCCTCCCGGAGCTGACTTATCTCGATCTGTCCAACTGCGGCATCAATGCAGTGCCCGACGGGGTGGCCAGCCATCTGAATCTGCGTACCGCGATTTTCAGCGATAACCGCATTAGCGAAATCCCCGATGCAGTGTTTGAGCATTCCGCCGATCAGAGTGACGGCTTCGATTTTTCCGGCAATCCCCTGTCGCTCGCCACACGCAACAAGGTCAAAAGCTATTACCGACGCATGGGCCACGACTTCAACGTACGAGCCGACGATGCTGATATTGCCCTGATGCGCCAACTGTTCCCGTCCCTGGACGAGCAAGCGGCCAGCGACGTGATCTACGATTTGCCCGGCACCCTGGCCGACAGCCGCAATCAACTGGTCGCGTGGCGGGCCGAACTCAATCAGTTGAAATCCGACCTGACCTTGTGGGCGCCACAGGTTCCGAGTGTTCACCCCGTCACAGGGCAGATCCTTACGGCGATCGAGCTGTTCGACCAGTACGCAGCCCGATCCGAGTTCGGCCAACAGCTGGAACGGTTCTGGCGCCACAGGTCAGTCGAGTCAGGCATGCGCGCGGACTATTTCGAATCCGACCTGCGATTCTTCGGTGACTTTCCCCGACTGACAGTTGATTTCACTCACGTCTCAGGCTTGAAGCTCAAAGGCAACGCCGCCATTGGTGCGCCGGAAAGGTTCTTCAATTTGTTCCTCAACACCCGTGAACTGGACCTGCAACAGTTTCCCCTGGGCGAAATCCCCCAGGCAGTGGCTCAACTGCCAGCGCTGACAGAGCTGTCGCTGAGGGACTGCGGCGTGACGCTCACCCCGGCTGACGAGCATCTGCTCGCTACGTTGAGTGACCTTGAGCTTCTCGACCTGAGCAATAACCCGCTGGCGGTGATACCCGACCTTGAGCCCCTGCCGGCCCTGCGTGACATTCTGTTGTCCAATAGCGGTATCACGGCAGTGCCCAATGGCGTCGCCAATCACCCGAGCCTGAAAAACGCCTTGTTCAACGATAACCGCATCACCGATCTGCCCGAAGCGTTTTTCAACCTCGACCTGGATCTGGCCGACGGCCTCAACCTGACCAACAACCCACTGTCTCTGGCAGCCCGCGAGCGTATCAAAACCTACTACGTCGAACATGGGCGCAACTTTGACGTTATGCCGGACATCAGCGATCTGGACTGCGCGCAAAGACTGTACCCGTGGATGGACAAGGACGATGCCAGCCACATGATCTATCACCTGCCGGGCACACTGCAGGCTGGCACTGCACAACTGCTGCGCTGGGAAGTGGAGATCAGTCAGATGATCAGCGATTTGAGTGCGTGGTCCGAACGCGCACTGACCCGTAACCCCGCGACCGGCGAGTATTGGGGCGCATCTGAACGAGCCACAGAACTGTTCAAGAAGAGACAGTTCAGTCAGCAACTGGAAGGATTCTGGCGCAGCAGGAACGTCGACAAGACAGAGCTGAGGCTGAACGCGCTTGATATCGAGGCACCTTTTGCCGATGACTTGCCAGCGCTGACGGCCGACTTCAGCCACGTTGCCCGCCTGTCCATCCAGGGCAGTAACGCCTTGAATGCCCCGGACGCCTTCCTCACCTGCTTCAGCGGATTGCAAACGCTGGAACTGCGCAATTTCGCGCTGGGTCGACTCCCTCGTGCACTGACACTTATGCCGAGCCTCGAAACGCTGACTCTGAGCAGTTGCGGGGTTGTATTCGACGCGGCGGGGCAAGCCACGCTGACCGCAATCAGCCGACTGAAGCGCCTGGACCTCTACAACAACCCTTTGGCTACAACGCCGGACGTCAGCTCGTTGCTGGCGTTGACGGAGCTGGAACTCAGCCGGACCGGCATCACCGAGGTGCCTGCCGGTGTCGGCCAATTGCCTCAGCTGCGCGGCGTCTTTCTCAACGAAAACGCCATTGTTGAGCTGCCACAAGACATGAGCGGGTTTGCCGCAAACGGCGTCGTCCTGAGGGCCAATCCGCTATCCGCTGGCGCTCGAGAACGGATAAAAACCTATTACCAGTCCAGCTATCAGAACCTTGGGGTGGCGCCGGACCAGGCGGACATCGAGCTGACTCAGAGCCTGTATCCCGGCATCAGCGAAACGGATGCCGGTCATCTGATCTATGGTCTGCCGGGGACACTGGTCGAAGGACGGACTGAATTGCTGCGTCGCCAGAGCGACCTCGCCACGCTACATGACCAACTCGATGTGTGGGCGAAGGAGGTTCCACGCGATCCGGTGACCGGTGTGAGGCTTGCGGACGAAGTGTTACGCCAGGAAAGTGCCCGGCGCACGGATTTCATGAAGCAACTGGAACAACGCTTGCGCCTGGCGCCGACGCGCATGGCCCCCATAGACGTCACACTCGAAATATCGTTTACCGGCGAGCTGCCAGCCTTAAGCGGTCGCTTCGAACAGGTCAGCAAACTGAAACTGACCAGCACAGCCCAGGTACACCCACGGGTTGAGCGTCTGCTTGAGTTGTTTCCAAACCTGAGCGAACTGGCCGTCAGCGACTATCAGCTCAACGAAATTCCCCTGCCGGTGTTGCGCATGAACAACCTTACAAGCCTGACACTGCGTCGTTGCCGTATCGCTCTGACGGAGCAAGGCGCGAATGCGCTGGCCGCCATGACCAACCTTCGCGTCCTGGATTTGAAGCACAACCCGCTGGGGCGTGCGCCGGATCTGAGAAACCTGCAGGCGTGTCATTCACTGCATCTAAGCGACACCGGACTGACTGAACTGCCCACCGGCCTTTTTGATCTGCCGCAGTTGACGTACGCAGATCTTTCCGCAAACGCCATTACCGAACTGCCCGTCCCACTGCCCTTTTCCGCAGAGGGCAGAGCAGTCACCTATGACTTCAGTAACAATCCATTAAGCCCGCAAAGCCAGCAGAGTCTGACAACCTACAACGCGGCCAATGAATTGCGACTGCTCAAGGAGCGAGAAGCGCGGACCCGATTCCACCAGGAACTCGACGACTTTGAGGGTTCAAGCTTTTCCGATGGCGAAGAACAACCCTAAGCACAGTGAGCACTGGCGAGCGTTGGCTAACCAGTACTCAGCCGCGCTCGGGCGGCACTGACGACAATTCGAACGGGCTGCTGCTGCGCCGCTGGTTGCGATCTTCCCGCGGCGTGGCACCGAAGAAATTGCGGTAGGCGCTGGAGAAATGCGGCCCCGAAGAGAAGCCACACGACAGGCCGATCTGGATGATCGACTTGCTGGTCTGCATCAACATCTGCCGGGCCTTGTTCAGGCGCAGTTCCAGGTAGTACTGGCTCGGCACACGGTTGAGGTATTGCTTGAAGATCCGTTCCAACTGACGACGGGATACGCACACGTGCTGGGCGATTTCGTCGGTGGTCAGTGGCTCTTCGATATTGGCTTCCATCAGCAACACCGCCTGGGTGAGCTTCGGATGACTGGAGCCGAGACGGTTCTGCAAGGGGATGCGCTGACGCTCACCACCCTCGCGGATGCGTTCAACCACCAGTTCTTCCGAGACGGCGCCGGCCAGTTCTGCACCGTGATCGCGAGCCAGCACCGCCAGTAACAGATCGAGCACGGACATGCCGCCACACGCGGTCAGGCGATCGCGATCCCAGTCGAACAGATGACTGGTGGCGATGACTTTCGGGAAACGCTCGGCGAAATCATCCTGCCAGCGCCAGTGCACGGCGGCGCGATAACCATCGAGCAAACCGAGTTGCGCCAACGGATAAACGCCAGCGGACAAACCGCCAATGACGGTACCCGCACGCACCAGTTGCTTTAGCGCACTGCTGAGTGCCGGGGCCAACGTGGTCGGCGGCTCGTCAGCGAGCAGGAACAGTTTCTGGAAGTTTTCGAGCTTGCCGGTCCAGGGCTCACCGGGCAATTGCCAGGCGCCTTCGGCCCCGGTTCCTGTAACGGCTTCGGCCTGCAAGAACGACAGTTCGTAAACCACGTCCGGGTGCACACGCTGAGCAACACGCAAGGCTTCCTCCGCCAGCGCCAGCGTCAACGCTTTAGTGCTGGGCCAAATCAGGAAACCAATTCGATGGGCAGTCATGGGCGAGCGATCCGAAACGAAGAACAGTGATGAAGGCATGGGCCAATGCTAGCCCGTAAATGAACACAAATCTTGAAACTGCGCAGATCAAATGTAGGAGTGAGCCTGCTCGCGATGGCGGTGAAACAGTCAACATTATTACTGTCTGAACCACCGCTTTCGCGAGCAGGCTCACTCCTACAAGGGATTTTGGTCAGTCTCTAAGTCGCGAAGCATGACCTAATTTGGTGCATAACGGCAGCGATTACTTGAGACTGCCCGAGAGGAATTGTTGCAAACGTTCCGATTGCGGATTAACCAGCACTTCACGCGGGTTGCCGCTTTCTTCAACAACACCTTTGTGCAGGAACACCAACTGGTTCGACACTTCACGGGCAAAGCCCATTTCGTGCGTGACCACAACCATGGTGCGACCTTCCTGCGCCAGCGCTTGCATCACCTTCAGCACGTCGCCGACCAGTTCCGGGTCGAGCGCCGAGGTTGGTTCGTCGAACAGCATCACTTCCGGTTCCATCGCCAGCGCACGGGCAATCGCCACACGTTGCTGCTCGCCACCGGACATGTGCCCCGGGAACGCGTCTTTACGATGGGCCACACCGACCTTGTTCAGGTAGTACTCGGCTTTTTCGCGGGCTTCGTACTTGGGTACGCCCAGTACGTGAACCGGCGCTTCCATGATGTTTTCAATAGCAGTCATGTGCGACCACAGGTTGAAATGCTGGAACACCATCGACAGGCGCGAACGCATGCGCTGCAGCTGTTTCGGATCAGCGGCTTTCAGCGCGCCGTCCTTGTTCGCCACCAGTTTCAGCTCTTCGTTGTTGAGCAGAATCTTGCCCGCGTGCGGCTGCTCGAGCAGGTTGATGCAGCGCAGGAAAGTACTTTTGCCGGAGCCACTGGAGCCGATGATGCTGATCACATCGCCGGCTGCCGCTTTCAGGGACACGCCCTTGAGCACTTCGTGACTGCCATAGCGTTTATGCAGGTCTTGGACTTCAAGTTTGTACATGCGGTCGGTTCTCACAAAAACAGTCAGTCAGTCGTTGAGCAAGCGCCCGTGACGCAGCGCTTCGCGCCCCGCCACCTTGGCCAGCCAGAAACCGGGTTGGGCATAACGCAGCCGTTCAATGGCAAACAGCACCCCGGAGGTACCAGCACACACCGTGCTGACCCGATCGGACAGAGGATCAATCACTTCAAAAATCTCGTCGCCCGCCTCGACCCATTCGCCGGGCTTGCGCAGAAAACTTACGACGCCCGGATGCGGCGCGAGCAGCAACTCGGTGCCTTCGAACGGCATGCCTTCACACGCTTCATGCGCCGGGTTCGGCCACTCACCGGTGATCAAACCTTGCTCGGCGAGGAACGCGAGAATGCCTTCAGCATACGCGCAGGCTTCGGCGCGACCGGTATCGGCCTGACCGCCCAGCTCAATGGTCGTCGCCAGACACGCCAGCGGAATCTGCGCATCGGGAAACTGCCGCGACAGACGCAACCACGGCAGCGAGCAGGCTTCATCGAACGAGCTGCCGCCGGAATCTTCCGCGAGCAATCCGACCTTCACATTCAGGTGCGCCGCCAACGAACGCCACTGCGGCCAGTGCTGTGGCAATGCGTACATGTGCAACGCGGCTTCGGCATCGCAATGCAGATCGAGCACTACATCAGCGGTGCAGGCATGGCTGAGCAACACACGTTGCATGCCTTGCAACTGGCTGCTCGCTTCCGGCAATGCCGCCAAGTGATCAGCCATCGCCTGACGGATCAGGCGCACATTGGCGTGCGGATCATCACCGAGGCTCTCAGCCAATGCCGCCGCAACCGGCGCACTCAGCTCGACGAAATCACGGTTGAAATTCTTGCCGCTGCCCGCTTCGAAACGGCCCTGGTGATTGCCTTGCAGCAACTGCCCGAGACCCATCGGGTTGGCGACTGGCACCAGTTCGACGACACCGTTGAGCAAGCCTTTGGCTTCGAGTTCGCCGAGGCGCTTTTTCAGCTCCCAGGCGGTGCGCATGCCCGGCAATTCGTCAGCATGGAGGCTGGCCTGAATGTAGGCCTTGCGCTCGCCATGGCCGAAGCGAAAGACCGAAATCTTGCGCTCGCTGCCGAGGTGGCTCCACGGCAATACGTGGTCGATGCGTTCCATATCAATGCTTCCGCGGGGCCAGGTAGCTCAACCAGCGACGCTCGGCCAGTTTGAACAGCTTGACCAGAATGAACGTCAGGCACAGGTAGAACACACCAGCGGTGATGTACGCCTCGAACGGCAGATAGAACTGCGCGTTGACGGTACGTGCCGCGCCAGTGATGTCGATCAAGGTGACGATGGAGGCCAGACTGGTGGTCTGCAGCATCATGATCACTTCGTTGCTGTACTGCGGCAGCGCCCGGCGCAGGGCCGATGGCAGCAGGATGCGCTTGTACAGTTTGAAGCGCGACATGCCCATGGCCTTGGCCGCTTCGATCTCACCGTTCGGCGTGGCCTTGAGGCTGCCGGCGATGATCTCGGCGGTGTAAGCGCTCGTGTTGACCGCAAAGGCCAGGCACGCGCAGAACGTTGCGCTGGACAGCCATGGCCACAAGAAGCTTTCGCGGACCGCTTCAAACTGCGCCAGACCGTAGTAGATCAGGAACAGTTGCACCAGCATCGGCGTGCCACGGATCACGTAGGTGTAAAGCCACGCGGCGCCGTTGACGACCGGGTTCTTCGAGACGCGCATCAGCCCCAGCGGCAGGGCCGCGAGCAGACCGAAAAACAGCGACAGCGCGAGCAGTTTGAGGGTGGTCAGCAGGCCGCCGAGGTACAGCGGCATGGCCTCCCAAATGACGTTGTAGTCGAAGATCATAGATCAGCCGCCCTTACGCCTACCGAGTAGCGCTTCTCAAGTTGACGCAGGATCAGCAACGAAACACTGGTGATCACCAGGTACATCGCCGCCACTGCGAGGAAGAAGGTGAAAGGCTCGCGGGTGGCATCTGCCGCCTGCTTGGCCTTGAACATCATGTCTTGCAGACCGACCACGGAAATCAGCGCGGTCGCCTTGGTCAGTACCAGCCAGTTGTTGGTGAAGCCCGGAATCGCCAGACGAATCATCTGCGGCACCATCACCCGGAAGAACACCTGAAAACTGCTCATGCCGTACGCCATGCCGGCTTCGGCCTGACCTTTGGGAATGGCCATGAACGCGCCACGGAAGGTTTCCGACAGGTACGCACCGAAGATGAAACCGAGGGTGCCGATACCGGCGGCCAGCGGATTCAAATCGATGTAGTCGTCATAACCGAGCATCGGTGCGACACGGTTGAGCAAGTCCTGACCGCCGTAGAAGATCAGCAGGATCAGCACCAGATCGGGAATCCCGCGGATCACCGTGGAATACAGATCGCCCAGCCAGGCCAGCCAGCGCACCGGCGACAGGCGCAACGCGACACCGATCAGCCCGAGAACGATGGCCAGAGCCATGGACGACAAGGCGAGCTGAAGCGTCAGCCATGCGCCATCGAGGATGACAGCCCCGTAGCCTTTCAACATGATTCAGGTCCTCGAAAGTTGGGATGAAAAAATGGCGCAAACCGCAGAGATCCTGTTGCTTGCGCCATTTCGGACTTGTCGCAGAGACGTGTTACTTGCCGTAGATATCGAAGGCGAAGTACTTGTCCTGGATTGCTTTGTATTTGCCGTTTTCGCGGATGGCCGCGATGGCAGCGTTGATCTTGTCTTTCAGGGCGTCGCCCTTGCGCACTGCAATGCCTACGCCGTCGCCGAAGTATTTGACGTCGGTGAACGCTGGACCTGCAAACGCGAAGCCTTTGCCGGCGTCGGTGTTGAGGAAACCGTCTTGCAGCAGGGTGGCGTCAGCCACGGTGCCGTCGAGGCGACCGGCGGCCACGTCGAGGTAGATTTCGTTCTGCGAGCCGTACGGCTTGATCTCGGCACCCAGTGGCGCGAGGACTTCGCGGGCGAAACGCTCGTGGATCGAACCACGTTGCACGCCGATGTTCTTGCCCTTCAGCTCAGCCAGACCTTCGCTGACCTGAGTACCGGCCTTCATCACCAGACGTGCCGGGGTGTTGTAGTACTTGTTGGTGAAGTCGACCGACTTCTTGCGGTCTTCAGTGATCGACATCGACGACAGGATCGCGTCGATCTTGCGCACTTTCAGTGCCGGGATCAGACCGTCGAACTCTTGCTCGACCCACACACACTTGACCTGCATCTGCTCGCACAGAGCGTTGCCGATGTCGTAGTCGAAACCGACGATGCTGCCATCCGGCGCTTTCGAGGCGAACGGAGGGTAAGCCGCTTCGATACCGATCTTCAGAGGTTTTTCGTCAGCGAAGGCGTTCATCGACAGCACGGACAGTGCCAGGGCGCCAAGCAGCACAAGTTTCTTCATCTTGGGACTCCATCGGTAAAGGGCAAAAACGGCAGAGTGAGCGACAGCCCAATATGCGAATGGGTGAATCGGGAAATCGGTTGCTGCATCGGTGGGAAATTTCCCATTGAAACCGAAGGAGGTTTCAACGTCAGCCACGATGAGCGAGTGATCGGCATTCTAACGACAGGCCGGAAGCCGATATTTCTTCAATGCGACAACTAATTACAGATGCACAGAGAAAGCGACTTTGGCGCATTGACAGCCCTGCAATTTCATGCAAGAGCGAGAGACAGTGAACCGATCTATGCTGCAAATTGCGGGCCTATTATTCGCAAACCCTTCTAATCCGGCAAGCGCAGCGTTGTGTCTTATTTTTCACTGGGGGTTTAGAGGCTCTAAAACGGGGCGATGCGTTTCCCTTCGCCCCGCTCCGGGGCGGGCGGTTACACATTCGGTTACGTGGAAGGTGTTGGGTAACAGCGGGAAATGTCTTACGGGGGAGATCGATAATTATTGGTTGGTCGGGTCTGCGTTCCGACAGCGGACTACACCAGCGCCTGACAAATTGCCTTCGCGAGCAGGCTCGCTCCCACAGGGATCTGCATTTTGCCTGAAGGTACTCGGTCAAACTGTGGGAGCGAGCCTGCTCGCGAAGAGGCCAGCCCAACCACCACAAAACCCCCAGACACAAAAAAGCCCCGCCCGGCAAAACCGGACGGGGCTTTCTTCTTCTCAGACCTGCTACTTAAGCAACATTCATGGTCTTGTGCGTATCAATCAAATGCTGCACCACACCCGGATCCGCCAGGGTCGAGATATCCCCCAACCCGTCATATTCCGCCGTGGCAATCTTGCGCAGAATCCGGCGCATGATCTTGCCCGAGCGCGTCTTCGGCAGCCCCGGTGCCCACTGGATCACGTCCGGCGACGCAATCGGCCCGATCTCCTTGCGCACCCAGTTCTTCAGCTCCAGACGCAACTGCTCGGTCGGCTCTTCGCCATTCTTCAACGTGACATAGACATAAATGCCCTGCCCCTTGATGTCATGCGGCACACCCACCACCGCCGCCTCAGCGACTTTCGGATGCGCAACCATCGCACTCTCGATCTCGGCCGTACCCATACGGTGGCCGGACACGTTGAGCACGTCATCGACACGCCCGGTGATCCAGTAGTAACCATCGGCATCACGACGCGCGCCGTCACCGGTGAAATACATGCCCCGGAAAGTCTTGAAGTAGGTATCAACGAAACGATCGTGATCGCCGTACAGCGTGCGCGCCTGACCTGGCCACGAATCGAGAATCACCAGATTGCCTTCAGCCTCGCCCTCGATAATGTTACCGAGGTTGTCGACCAGCGCCGGCACCACACCAAAGAACGGACGCGCCGCCGAACCCGGCTTCAGCGCGTGCGCACCCGGCAACGGGCTCATCATGTTGCCGCCGGTTTCGGTCTGCCACCAGGTATCGACGATCGGGCAACGCGACTTGCCGACATTCTTGTAATACCAGTCCCACGCTTCCGGGTTGATCGGCTCGCCCACGGAACCGAGCAGGCGCAGGCTACTGCCATCCGCGCCTTCAACAGCAGCCTGACCCGAGGCCATCATCGCGCGGATCGCGGTCGGTGCGGTGTAGAGGATGTTGACCTTGTGCTTGTCGACGATCTTCGCCACCCGGGTGATGTCCGGATAGTTCGGCACGCCTTCGAACAGCAGCGTGGTCGCGCCATTCGCCAGCGGGCCGTAGACAATGTAGCTGTGGCCGGTGACCCAGCCGACGTCGGCGGTGCACCAGTAGACTTCGCCCGGACGGTAATCGAACACGCGCTCGTGGGTCATCGCCGCGTACAGCAGATAACCGCCAGTGGTGTGTTGCACGCCCTTCGGCTTGCCGGTCGAACCGGAGGTATAAAGGATGAACAGCGCTTCTTCCGCGCCCATCTCTTTCGGCGCGCAAACGGTGCCCGCCACTTTCATCAGGTCTTCGTACCAGATGTCGCGATGCTGGTTCCACTTGATGTCGCCACCGGTGCGCTTGCAGACGATGACTTTCTGGATGCTGCTGGTTTCCGGATTGGTCAGTGCGTCGTCGACGTTGGCCTTGAGGGAAATCTTCTTGCCGGCACGAATACCTTCGTCAGCGGTGATCACCACTTTCGATTTGCAGTCGATGATGCGACCGGCCAGGGCTTCCGGCGAGAAACCGCCGAACACCACCGAGTGAATCGCACCGATCCGGGTGCAGGCCAGCATGGCGACCACGGCTTCGGGAATCATCGGCATATAAATGGTCACCACGTCGCCGCGGTGTACGTCCTGACCACGCAGGGCGTTGGCCAGTTTGCAGACTTGTTCGTGCAGTTCGCGGTAGGTGATGTTGCGGCTCTCGGAAGGATCGTCACCTTCCCAGATGATCGCGATTTGATCGCCGCGCTCGGCCAGATGACGGTCGAGGCAGTTGTAGGAAACGTTCAGGGTGCCGTCGGCAAACCACTTGATGTCGACATGGTGATCGTCGAACGACGTCTGTTTCACCGTGGTGAAAGGCTTGATCCAGTCCAGACGCTGGGCTTGCTCGCGCCAGAAGCCGTCCGGGTTGACGACCGACTGCTGGTACATGGCTTTGTAGGTCGCCTCGTCAGTCAGCGTGTTTGCCAGAACCTCGGGACGAACGGGATACAGAGAAGCCGCACTCATCTTTCCTACCTCGGTGTAATAGTTGTTTTTGTATGACCCTGTTGTAACGGGGCGGGGGCCATAGAACCATTCGACGATGGTAGTAACAAGCCCCTACAAAACATCCAGATACCCGTAACGCGGCCCTTACACCGATCCTCCAAACATCCCCAATTCCCTGTGGGAGCTTGCCTGCAAGCGAATCAGACACCTCGGTCCCCCAGGCAAATCACCCGCCCAGCAATCCAGTCACCACCCCATCTCAAGCGATTGTTACCAAATCTGCCAAAGGTGTTTATCAAAACCCGCTCTGTTTACCCCCGCCCCATCTCCCTAAAATTCACCTCGCCAACAAGGCAAACGCGATTAACAACGATACAGCCCCCACGAAGGCCGTTAATCCAGCTCTCAAGTAATAACTGCAAACGATGAAGTTACACACGCAACCCCATAAAGGTTGCGTGACCCCACTCGACCTCAAAAAGGTAAATCCGAATGAAAGCTTTATTGGTTCTGGCCCTCAGCAGTCTGTGCGCAACCGCCATGGCAGATGAGATCCCGACTGATGTCGCACAGCAACAACCGGTTATCGAGGAATACACTTACTCCACTCACCTGGACATCGCCAACGTTGTATCGATGAGTGAAATTCCCAACGTCTGCGAAGTAGTACCGGCAAAAATGGAGTACGACGACTCCAAAGGTCAGCGCCACATCCTGCGCTACAGCGTCATGGGCAACGGCTGCACCAATTGATGATTCGAGACTGCACCGAATTGGATCTCTCAGCGCTTCATTGAGGGTCGATTCCAGCCCGACTTCGGTCGGGCTCAGTTGTGTTTGAAGTCATCAAAAATGCTTGCAAACCACTAGATGTAGTGAAAAACCGGTTTTTTTGTTCGTTTTTTGAGCAAATCGACAATTGCGAGATTTTTGCGAAAAAAAATCTATCCCCGGCAAAGCCCTGTAAACCCTCACTCTCGTCGAAAAACCACCCTCCTCGACCGCTCCATGCGCGGATTCGCCTCAGCACAGCCGTGTTTTTTTCCCTATAATGCCGCCCCATACGGGTCAGCAATATTCCCTTACAGGGAGCAAAAGCCATTCTGAAGCCCCGCAGCAGCGTTCAACGCTGATTGCGCCCATCAGAGGCTCTCGGAACCCGTCAAAATTTCTGTTTATTTGCCTGCGTGCATCGCTGCAAAAAACGACATCCAACGCGGTCTGTACGACCGTGTGAAAAACCAACCAATCAGGTTTCACACGGGCACAGGCCCTCACGCAGGAGACGACACGTCATGCTGAGCTGGGACGAATTCGACAAAGAAGACAGTGAAGTAGCAACCGTGAAAGGCGCCAACGCCGGCCACGCTACTGAAGCCAACATGGACCGCCTCGACAACGCCGGCGGCGCCGCAGCGCTGGAAGCCCGCGCCGTGACCGCCGACGACTCGGCCGCTGTCGCCCGCGCCAAGGCTGCACTGAACTCCCTCGACGTTGCCGAAGGCCTCGCCGAACTCGAAGGCGCCTCCGCCCGTGTCGCCGTTGACGAAAAGCGCATGATCAACTGCCGCGCCGACCTCAACCAACTCGTGCCATTCAAGTACGACTGGGCCTGGCAGAAATATCTGGACGGTTGCGCAAACCACTGGATGCCGCAAGAAGTCAACATGACCGCCGACATCGCCCTCTGGAAAGACCCGGAAGGCCTGACCGACGACGAGCGCCGCATCGTCATGCGCAACCTCGGCTTCTTCTCCACCGCCGACTCCCTGGTTGCCAACAACCTGGTACTGGCCGTGTACCGCCTGATCACCAACCCGGAATGCCGCCAGTACATCCTGCGCCAGGCTTTCGAAGAAGCGATCCACACCCACGCCTACCAGTACTGCATCGAATCGCTGGCCATGGATGAAGGCGAAATCTTCAACATGTACCACGAGATCCCATCGGTCGCGAAAAAAGCCGCCTGGGGCCTGAAGTACACCCGTTCGATCTCCGATCCGAAGTTCGAAACCGGCACCCCAGACACCGATAAAGAGCTGCTGCGCAACCTGATCGCCTACTACTGCGTTCTGGAAGGCATCTTCTTCTACTGCGGCTTCACCCAAATCCTCTCCATGGGCCGCCGCAACAAAATGACCGGCGTCGCCGAGCAGTTCCAATACATCCTGCGCGACGAATCCATGCACCTGAACTTCGGCATCGACGTGATCAACCAGATCAAAATCGAAAACCCGCATTTGTGGGATGCTGAGATGAAGGAAGAAGCGACCCAGATGATTCTGCAGGGTACGCAGCTGGAGATCGAATACGCACGTGACACCATGCCTCGCGGGGTGTTGGGTATGAACGCGGCGATGATGGAGGACTACCTGAAGTTCATCGCTAACCGTCGTTTGTCGCAGATCGGCCTCAAAGAGGAATATCCAGGGACGACTAACCCGTTCCCTTGGATGAGCGAGATTATGGACTTGAAGAAAGAGAAGAATTTCTTTGAGACTCGCGTGATCGAATACCAAACTGGTGGTGCGTTGAGCTGGGACTAATAGTCTCGCTCGGCACGATTTGACGATTGCGGTTTGAGTCGGCAAGTCGAGAAAGCAAAAAGCCCCGATCTGATCGGGGCTTTTTTATGGGCGATAGGTGAACCTTTTTACGCCTACGCCACAGCGTTCAATCTCCTACAGCACTTACAGTCGCTTCCCATTGAAGCCTGCCACGAGCACTACTAAGCTCTATCGCAGGTGCCTAAGAAACGCCCAACGTAGAAAGCTTGGTCAGTGACACAGACGTGTAATTCGTCGGTGGCAACTGCTCTGCTCGTTGGGATTTCTTACGTCCGCTCTACGTTGGGTCAGGCCCTCCCAAAATTCCAAAACGTAGAGGTCATAGATATGTCTAATCCATGCTCGGTAACCGTCTTCTCTCGCCACAACCTTTCTCTGCATGCCCTTCTACTCGAAAACCAGCCATGGTTCTCCGCCCGGGATGTTGGCCGTTTGATGGGCTTCCATCTGAATGATCGGGTGGTCAATAAGTTAGATATCGATCAACGCCGCGTCATGTGGATTGAGTACTTTCGAGAACCAGAACAGCATCTGATGCTTAGTGAATCCGGGGTTTATGCGCTGTTGGTGTATCACTACGTACCGGGGAATCGGTTGTTGCGTGAGTGGCTGACCAATGAGGTAGTGCCGACCTTGCGCGATGCGCAGGATTCGGGAAATTCAAATCGGCCAATGTTGAGTTTGTTGGATTGGCCGGAGATGTCTTTGAGTTTGTTGCATTGGCAGGATGAGGGGTGGATTCGGCTGCGGGATATGCCTTCCCTGTTAAACGATCGAAATCCACGACGAGCTTCTCTAGAGAAACCCTGGTGGCGGAGGGTTACGCAGGTGTTCCAGTCCTCGAAGCACTCGATGGGTTAGGAACAAGTTTGTAGGACCGCGCAGGATTCGTCGCTATTTCCTGTAGGACTTTTCGTAGACAGATGTGATGGCCACTCAGTATCGTCCGAGGGTATTCAACCCTCGGCGATTCTATGGACACGGAAAAAAGTAATAGCGATTGGAGTGACGTAGAGATTCAGGCGGCGGTCGACGCCTATCTGAAAATGCTGGCACGCGAGCAAAGCGGCCAGAAATTCGTCAAGACTGAGGAAAATCGAATCTTGCGTGAAGGCCCCTTAGCCGGTCGGACTAAAGGCTCGATCGAGTTTCGGATGCAGAACATCTCTACCGTGCTGGTAGAAATGGATCGAGTGCGTATTGAAGGCTATAAACCTGCCAAGAATGTTGGAGCGAATGTAGCGCGCAGCATCCGTAAGGCACTTGATGCTTCTACTGTTCTGACACTTGAAGATTCTGATCCAACGGCGGACGAAGCATTGCTCGAGCAACGTGCGGCTAAATTTGAGCGAAAGCAATTTGATTACGTCCCTAAAGGGATAAAAACGCCAATCCAAACGACTTCCACTAGAAAGGTTTATTTTCGCGATCCTGAATTGAGGGGCTGGGTTCGTCAGCAAGCCAATGGAAAGTGCGAAGGTTGTGGCAAAGCAGCGCCATTTGAAAAGGATGGGAAACCGTTTTTGGAAGTGCATCACGTCAAGCACATGTCGCAAAAGGGTTCGGACCTTGAGACGAATGTTGTGGCGTTGTGTCCCAACTGTCACCAGCGTTGCCATCATTCGGACGACAGAGCGGAATTCACTGCTTGGCTTTATGACAACGTTGGAAGACTAGAAAAGGAATAATTGCCCCTTGCCTTGCTAACCGCATTTGCTGGTTTGGGGCAGCTTCGCAGCCCAGCGGGAGCAAGCTCCCTCGCCACAGTTTTTGTGTGCTGCTGAACAACGCTTACCGTGACCGAGAGCACTCTCGAAAACGCATATGGACGAACATCACATGCAGCCACCAACCCGAAATTCGACCACCCCAGGTCAATCCCGACTCCTGACCGCCTCATTTCTAATCGTCTTTTTCTGCCTGCTGCTTATGGCCCTGCGTATCGCTCAAAAGAACGAAATCATGGCCGTTGGAGCAGTCTGGGTCGCAAATGCGCTAACAATGGTGCTGCATGTTATTTACTGGAAGCGTTATGGCATGTCCGCCGGCTTTAAAATCGCGGTTGTGATTCAAATCGTCATTACCATTCTGCCCTTCCTGTTTGGCAATCTCGGTTTTGTGGCTGTTATGTTGATGCTGGGTGGCGAGGTCCATTACTGGTAAGCCGCCCCGCCTCCCGCTATTAATACCCCTCCCCCACTCAAGGATCCGAGCCCCACCATGAAATTCGATCTCGCCTACTGCCTCAGCCTCGACGACAAGTTGTCGATCTATGATGTTCGCGATCTCAATTTCGATGAGACGGTTGCCTTCGACTCTGCGAAGGAACACTTCCAGTGCCCCAACGATGCCTGTCGTTCAACGTTCGACGCTTCCAACGAGTTGGGCACGTTCAACGCCAAGAACGTGAATTACGTGCGCACGCCGCACTTCAAGAATCTGCCCACGACGCAGCATGTGGCGGGTTGTCCGTATGTGAGTTTGAAGGCTTCAGCGTCTGGCGTTGAGACGGCGGATGGTGAGGCGGATGACGGTCGTGAGGAGCATTTCCCGTCGGAGTTGTTGCTGACCCGCCGTGAGTATGTGCGCAAGCCTGTCGCGCCAGCGGTAGAAGCGGATGTGTTGCGCGATGATCCGGTGCGGCTGGCGGCGGACAGTATTAAAGAGTCGGCGGGTCGTGAATCGGCGCCGGACAAGACCAGTGTTTTTGCGCATCCGGTGGAGTGTTTCGTTTCCAACTTCGCGGACAAGGAGTTGCTTAAGCGCATGCCGTTGAAGGTCGGCGAACATTCGGCGCCGTACAGTTCGTTCTTCAAGAAGATTGAGTATCTGACGGACAACAAGGGGCTGATTTACTGGGGGCG
This sequence comes from Pseudomonas sp. P108, assembly GCF_032613195.1. Taxonomy (NCBI): domain Bacteria; kingdom Pseudomonadati; phylum Pseudomonadota; class Gammaproteobacteria; order Pseudomonadales; family Pseudomonadaceae; genus Pseudomonas; species Pseudomonas sp. P108. Next base: position 5,061,292 of record NZ_CP126691.1, read on the forward strand.
GATCAAGAAGATCGAGGACTTCCACAGTGCCAGTTTTCGTATCGATTTCGAGGACAAGGTCTGGTTCAAGAAGCCCGAGGACAGTAAGAAGAAGCCGTATCCGGTCAGCGTTTATCTGAATAAGAAGCTGATCGACAACTACCGCAAGCGCAAGGCGTTTCTGGAAGAGATCAAGCATGCGGTGGATAGCGACAAGGCGTTGTTCTGTTTCTTCTATGGGGTGACGCCGGAGTTGAAGCAGGTGCCCGGCAAGAAGAACCCCGAAAAGCCTTTCGAGGTCTTCAATGCCAATATCGAGAACCTGGATCACTTCATTATTCGTGAAGCGCCGGGGCTGGAGTGACGGTTAGCCTTGGGGTAGTTGCAGGTTGACGGCGCCGGGGTGTTGTTTGACGAGGGAGTACGGCAGGATCGACCACTCTGGTTCATCGCAACCACGTTGTACGCGCGGAAAGTACGGTCCCAGGTAAATGCCTTTGGCGGTGAAGTGCCAATTTAAAACGCTCCAAACATTTTCATCGGTGTAATCGCAGCTGTCCTCATCACCATCGGCTGGTTTTTTCATTTCGTTGGGATACAGCGTTGTGAATTGTTTGATCAGCCACGGCGTCAACACATCGCTCTGACTGCTCACGTTTTTTCCAGCCGAGGTATTCTCGCGCTCACCAACCCACAACACGTCTTGCAGCTTCATGTCTTGGCCAGTGTAAACATTTAGGTTGATGGGGGAGTTACTGACATCGGGGTGCGCGCCACCACAGTCATACCCGGTATTGATGTTCAGACTGACCACGTCCGGCGACAGGAACGTGGGCGCGACACTCTGATACTGCTCGGCATTTTCGCCACCTTGCAGCATGCAGGCGTGGTAGCTGATGACCTCTCGCCAGAGTCGCTCAAGCAATAGCTGATTGATGCGTAGTTGATCTTGCGCCGGGTAGCCGGACGCTACGCTGAACAGTGAAATTTTCGATTCAGGCTCGACCCACCACTGCAGGTTATAACCCATAAAACTTTCAGTCTTCGCGGGTTTGAGCTTGAGTCCCTGTAAACGCAAATACTCGTAGGGTTCGCTCTTCGGCAGCGTGGCAATGAAAGGCAAAGTCGTTGATGTCGGCGCTGGAAGTTTGGCTTCGGCAAGTTTCATCGGCAACTTCTTGCCCTGAGGACTTTGCCATTCGCCCTGCCAGCCATCAGCAGTGGGTTTCAGTTTCAGCGTTGGCAGCGGCTTGTCGTCGCCGTAACGATTGTTGCCCTCGGTCAGGCTCAGCGTGCTGTCCTGCAGCGAACCGCTGAGTGCCAGATCGCGATGATACTTCTCATAGAAATAGCGACCAGTCACTTCGTCCGGCTGCGTGGTGTTGAGCTCCACGACAATCGGTGTCTTACCCAGCGTACCGGTAAATACGCGCCGGCCATCTTCGGCATGGGCAGTGGAAATCAGTGTGAACAGCGCCGCGGCATATGGCGCCAGGCGCATCAGTCCCTTGAGCATGAATCAATCCTTGAAGGAGTCGGAGAACGCGTCGGCACACAGGCGCCGGCGCTGAAAAATACGCTGCGGATTATGGCGGGGGCCGCTTAACTATTCGAGTTTTCTTGCTCGTACTTTTTAAGCCAGGCTTCGTGCTCCAGCGCCGCAATTTTCCGAGCCATTTGTTGGCGACGCTCCTTGGCAGCATGAAGCTGGACGTCATCAAGAAAGCAGTAATGACGCAGCCAGTGGAGCGCCATTTCCTCATCCGGAAAGTAGTAGGACTTGGCGCCCTTGCTGCTCCTGGGCGTGTCATTCATTTGCTCGTCAAATACCATCGCTGTGATTTCATCCGGTGGCAAAGACCCCGTATGGGCGACTTTGTCCTGGAAATTCCATGCAATCTCATCAATGTGTTTTTGCGCGCTGCGATGGCTACGTCGATAGAACCGTTGATGCTCACAAGTCTGTTTCAGCCGCGCCAACATCAACTCCGGATTAAGCCACTGCCCGAGGTCATGATGATGTGCGTTGATCACTATCCCCTTGACCCAACGGTCTACAAATCGATCAACAAAGTCTTCTGTGTCAGCCTTTTTCGCATCAGCGAAAATCAGGCAATAGCGGGTCTGGACGTGAATGACCAACAACACATGCTTGCGTTGTACCGTTATCGCGTGCACCAGCCACTGCTCGTCAGCGCCGTTCGACTCATCATCTTCAATGATTGGGGACGGCGGATTAGCGTTCACCGGCGTGATCTTTTTGCCCTTGTGGACACGGCTGAAGAATTTGCTGGCGGCTTCGGTGCAATTGAAGATCAACATCCGGGTTCTCTCGTAGTTTCTGGAGGACGGCGCTCAATTACCGATTTTGATTTCTTCCGCTGTAGCCTGGCAATGGTTCATTTAAGCGAAATGCACAGCAGCACAATAATCAGCAACCCGATATAAACCCAGGCATGCACCCGATCCGGGATCCGCCCAATCCATGGCGCAGCCAATCTAATCCCGATGAGCGAGCCAACCGTCAGCACCGCAAACGCCAGCAAATCCACATACCCGACAAACCAAGTCCCCAATTCGGCCTGGCTGAACCCGGCCAGCGCCATGTACGTAAGGGTCCCCGTTAATGCCACCGGCACACTCAACGGGTTGGCCATGGACGTCGCTTGCGACATGCTCAATCCACAACGGCGCAACAACGGCACGGTCATGACGCTGCCTCCTACACCGAGAAACGTCGCGATGGCGCCGATGCCTACACCGCCTGCGGAAGTTTCTATAGCGCCAAGTCGGCGTGGGATGACGTCTGCGTTCTGAGTGAGAAAACCGCGTCGCAGCAGGCAATCAATGATGGTCACGCCGAGATAGCCGATGAACGCGTAGCGAAGCACTTCGCCGCTGACCCACACCGCCGCTATTGCGCCAACGACCGCACCCACGCCGATAAACCCTCCCAACGGCCACAGGTAATGCCGGATCAGGTTGCCGGCGCGGCGGTGTTTGTCGGTGGCGATCAGGGCGTTGACGATCATCACGCAGGTCGAAGTGGCGACGGCGATGTGCATCGCTGACTGGCCGATCGGGTCGTCGGCGCCGTGGCTCGCGGTGAGCAGACGATACAGCAGCGGCACCACGACGAAGCCGCCGCCGAAGCCGAACAGGACCGCGGTGATGCCGGTCAGGCAGCCGAAGAGGGTCAGCAGTAAATAGAACATGTCGAGGCGTCCGTGGTGGGAGAGCGGTCGACGATAGAGCGGCAGCGCTTGGCCTGCTTCAGCAAGTCAGCCAATAATATTTGCGTTTACGCCAATCACCGGAAAACGCCTGATGCGCAATGTTTCGATCAATCTGCTGGATGACACGCCGCGCGCGGTGGTGGCGATCGGTACGGATTATTCCCACGGTCACTTGCTGCCTTTTCACACGCATCGGCGGGCGCAGTTGTTGTACGGCGCGACCGGGGTGATGCAGGTCAGCACCCATGACGGCAACTGGGTGGTGCCGCCACAGCGAGCGGTGTGGATTCCGCCGGGGGTGGCGCACGAGGTGTTGATGCTTGGGGTCAGCACGCGCAGCTTGTACATCGAACCGGGTGCAGTGGATTTGGGGGAGCGCTGTCAGGTGATCAGCGTGTCGCCGTTGATGCGGCATTTGCTGATGGAGGCGGTGGAAGTACCGCTGACGTATGACCTCAGCGGGCGCGATGGTGTGTTGATTGATCTGTTGCTGCATGAGTTGACGCGCAGTGCGCCGCTGCCGTTGCACATTCCGCTGCCGACTGACGGAAAGCTCCTGTCTCTGTGTCAGAACTTTCTGCATCAGCCGTACGCCCACCAATCACCACAGCAGTGGGCTGACCAATTACACATAAGCTTGCGTACCTTCAACAGGATGTTTCGCCAACAAACCGGGCTGAGCTTCAGACAATGGCGGCAGCAGGCTTGCGTGGTCCTGGCGCTGGCACGTTTGGCCTCGGGTGAAGCGGTGACACGAATCGCGCTGGACTTCGGTTATGAAAGCCCGGCGGCGTTCTCGACGATGTTCCGGCGGATCCTCGGGCAGGCACCGTCCGTCTGGTTGGAGGCGGCGAATTAGCGCAAATCAAAAAATGCGTTTGATCCCGGCCGAAAACAACTGTACAAAAACACAGTACATTTTCAATCAGCACTCTTGAGCCCGGAGCACACCATGGCCTCTCTTGCGATGAACCACATCCTCGAACGCATTGCCCTTTTCCAGTTCACCCCGACGCACTGCGTCCAGGCCCGAGCGATGCTGGGCTGGAGCGCGGAACAGCTATCGCGGGAGGCTGAGGTTTCGGTTGAAGACATTCAACGGTTTGAAGCGCAGCAGGACGTAGCGGATGCGGCGCGACTGGCGCTGGCTTACCGGTTCGAGGCGCAGGGGCTGGTGTTCTTTCCCGGGTTTGCACCGGGGCGTAGTGCGAGTGTTCAGGGCGTGTCGTCGGAAGCGATGGGGCGTGGGGATTTTGCGATGGCTGATTGAGAGAACGAGTTGATCTTTATTCCTAAATAGGTATATTTTCGCATGAGTGCAAGGAAGCCGCTCTTGTGGGTCTGCAGTAGCAAGAAAGATCTCAAGCAGATGCCCACAGACGTACAGGATGTTTTTGGTTATGCACTGGATTTGGCCCAGAGTGGCTTGAAGCATCCGGATGCAAAACCCCTGAAAGGGTTTGGAGGCGCAGGTGTGCTAGAGCTGATCGAAGACTTCGATACCAACACCTACCGCGCCATTTACACGGTTCGTTTCGGCAGTGCCATTTATGTATTGCACTGCTTTCAAAAGAAGTCGACTACCGGAATCAAAACGGCTCAGTCCGACATTGATCTGATACGAAACCGTCTTCGAGCCGCTCAGGATCACGCGAAAGGATCAGAAAATGATAGAAATTGAAAAAGGTAGCGGGAACGTCTACGAAGACCTCGAACTGCCCAATGCTAGTGAAATGCAGGTTAAGTCGCAGCTCGCGGCGAAGATCGGCGAGATCATCAAGGCTCGCCATCTCACTCAGATTCAGGCGTCTGAAATCCTTGGATTATCCCAGCCGAAACTTTCCGAAATGCTGCGGGGAAAATTTCGAGGAATCAGTGAAGCCAAAATGATGGAATGTCTTTCACATCTTGGGCGAGACGTGCAGATCGTAGTGAAATCGGCCCCCCGATCACGGAAAGAAGGCCGAATTGAAGTGGTGTTTGCTTAACCTGAAACTCATTAAGCGCTCTGCACCACCGCCTCACCCTCCCCTTCAACCGCCAACCACCACGCCTCCCCGCGTTGCGGTTGAGCGATGTTAAACGCCTCGCCCATCTGCGGCGTGGTAATGGAAATACTGCGTTCCCACGCCAGAGCCAGAATCCGGTCAAACGGTTCGTGCCAAGCGTGCATGGCCAGGTCGAAGGTGCCGTTGTGGATCGGGAAGAGCCATCGGCCCTTGAGGTCAATGTGCGCTTGCAGGGTTTCTTCGGGCTGCATGTGTACGTGTGGCCATTCGACGTTGTAGGCGCCGGTTTCCATCAGGGTCAGGTCGAACGGGCCGTATTGTTCGCCGATGCGTTTGAAGCCGTCGAAGTAGCCGCTGTCGCCGCTGAAGAAGATCCGCGTGTCGCCGTCGATCATTACCCATGACGCCCACAGTGAGCTGTTGCCATCGAACAGACCACGGCCGGAAAAGTGCTGCGACGGTGTGGCGACGAAACGGATGCCGGCAATCTCTGCGCCCTGCCACCAGTCGTACTGGCGGACTTTGCTGGCTTCGATGCCCCATTTGATCAGGGTATCGCCGACGCCCAGCGGGGTCAGGAACAGGTTGGTCTTGGCAGCCAGTCTGAGCACGGCCTGATAATCGAGGTGGTCATAATGGTTGTGCGACAGGATCACCGCTTCGATCGGCGGCAACTGGTCGATGCTGATCGGCGGCTGGTGGAAGCGTTTCGGCCCGGCCCACTGCACTGGCGATGCGCGCTCGGCGAAGACCGGGTCGGTGATGAAGAATTTGTCGCGCAGCTTCAGCAACAAGGTCGAGTGACCGAGGCGATAGACGCTGTGATTGGGCGCTGCCAGCAGTTCTTCCCGGGTCAACGCTTGCACCGGAATCGGCGCGGCGGGTCGGGTGTTGCGCGGTTTGTGGAAAATCATGTTCCACATGATCCGCAGCATTTTGCGTACGCCTTCGCGTTGCACAGGTGCGTGGTTGCGAAACAGCCCCTGATGCTGCCGCGAGGCTTCAGGCGTGGATGTGTTATCCGGGATCGAAACTGGATTGGCCATGACTGAATGACTCCAGAAAAACCGCGCAATTCACGGTTTTTCCACGGTGGGACGATAAATGGCCAAATCTGCACGCATAGGCCGAACTTCTGTTTTTTAGATTGCGAGGATTAACGCAACATTACACTGCTCGGTGTAGTTTCTAGGTTGCATGAAAGCGGATGACAAGTAAACTGCCAAGTGTAATTTCACCTTTTCCTCTGCCGAAGCGTACTTATGACAGCTCCACAGCGCCTCACCGACCGTAAACGCGAAGCCATTATCCAGGCGGCGATTGCCGAATTCCGTGCCCACGGTTTCGAGATCACCAGCATGGACAAAATCGCGGCCACCGCCGGTGTGTCGAAGCGCACGGTGTACAACCATTTCCCCAGCAAAGAAGAACTGTTCGCGGAAATTCTCAACCAGTTGTGGGCACGAATCAGCGCCGAGCAATCGGTGACCTACAACCGCGATCAGCCATTGCGCGAGCAATTACGGCAGATGCTGCAGGCCAAGGTGCAGTTGATGGCCGATGAGAATTTTCTGACCCTGGCACGGGTGGCGATTGCCGCCACCATCCACTCGCCGGAGCGCGCGCAGAACATGATCGAGCGCATGGGCGAGCGCGAAGAAGGTCTGACCGTGTGGATTCGCGCCGCGCAGGCCGACGGCCGATTGAAACCGGTCGACCCGGAATTCGCCGCCCATCAAGTACAAGGTTTGCTCAAGACCTTTGGCTTCTGGCCACAGATGTCGATGGGCCGCGCCGCTCTCGATGCCGACATGCAGAACACCGTCGCCGAATCGGCGCTGGAGATGTTTCTGGCCTGCTATCAGCTCTAAATAGCCGTTCTCCTGCGCGAGCCACCGATTAAATGGCTCGGAAGGACACTGATTATTCCCGTTGGAATAAATGACAATGTCCGACAATCGACCGACGAACGGTTAGCCTGAGAAAATACTGCAAAGTATTTCAGGATGAATTTCGCGCAGGGCATCATGGAAAACCAACGCGGCAAAGGCTTGTCATTCGCCCGACGCATTTACCTGCCCAGGGCCATCGGTCTGGGGATCGGTTTCTTCAGCGTCGGTGCTGCGTTGTATCCGCTGAACATGCCCGGCTGGGTCTGGGGGCTTTTGCTATTCAACGGCTTCGCCTGGCCGCATCTGGCTTATCAGATTTCTACTCGCTCGGCGTTCCCGTATCAGGCTGAACGCCGCAACCTGTTGTATGACTCGCTGTGCGGGGGATTCTGGGCGGCGAGTTTTCAGTTCAGTCCGCTGACCACCGTGACCATCCTGTCGATGATGACCATGAACAACGTCGCCGCCGGTGGCTATCGGTTGTTCGTGTTCGGCGCCCTCGCCCAACTCGCCGGCGTATTGCTGGGCTGGATGATCTTTGGCGTCCAATTCAGCCTGACGATGAGACAGGAGCAAGTCTGGGCCTGCCTGCCGATGCTCACCCTGTATCCGCTGGCGCTGGGCATGGTCTGTTATCGCTTGGCGATCAAACTCTCCCAACACAAACGCGCACTGAGCGCCCTCAGCCGTACCGACAGCCTCACCGGCCTGCTCAACCACGGTGCCTGGAAAGACCTTCTGCACCTAAAATTTCAGCAGTGCCGCCAACACAACAGCCAAGCCACGCTGGCGTTGATCGACATCGACCATTTCAAGGAGATCAACGATAGCTTCGGGCACATCGTCGGCGATGCGGTGCTGCGGCAATTGAGTCACGACCTCAAGCACCTGCTCGATCAATACGAGTTGGCCGGGCGTTACGGCGGTGACGAGTTCTGCGTGATCCTGCCGACACGGCCGCTGAACAAGGCCGAAGCGCTGATGGAGCAGTTGCGCGAGGCATTGCAGCAGTACCGTCATCCGCAGGTGCCAGACTTGCGAGTGGGTCTGAGTATCGGTCTGGCGCGGTATCAGCCCTTGTACAAGGATGCCCTCGACTGGCTGGACGATGCCGACAAAGCGCTCTACACCGCCAAACACACGGGCCGCAACACTATCAGCGTGGCCTTGAGCCGTGCCGCTACAGACAACGCCAGCGCCTGAAAAGTTATACAAAATTACAAATAATTAGTTTCTTGTACAACTTTATGAAGTTTTGTATAAGTAGCCATCTGCCAGTTAAGGAATGCTGGCATTGAGCAGTCACCGCCGAATGCCGTCCGCGCATTCGGTCTGCCAGCGCGGAAATAGGGACTGAATCCTCGATCTTCCCCTTCTTCCAGAGTACTGCGAGCATGTTCTTCAATCGCCACAAAGCCGTCGTCGATGACCTTCAGCGCACCCTCACCGAACAAGCCGGCCTGCTCGACGCGATCAATCGCTCGATGGCGGTGATCGAATTTGACCTCGATGGTGTGGTGCTGCGCGCCAATGACAACTTTCTCAAGACCATGGGTTACACCGCCGAACAAGCGATCGGCCAACCGCATCGGCGTTTTTGCACACCGGAATTCGGCCGCAGTGCTCAATACACGGATTTGTGGTCACGCCTGAAAAACGGCAAGTTTCAGTCCGGGACATTTGAACGGGTCGATAGCAAGGGCCAGCCGATCTGGCTGGAAGCCAGTTACAACCCGATCAAGGATGCCTCGGGGCGCGTGGTAAAAGTGGTCAAGTACGCCATGGACGTGACCGCCAAGGTGCAGCAGGAAAGCGAGGCCAATGCCAAGTTGCAAGCGATTGACCGGGCAATGGCGGTCATCGAATTCAACCTCGACGGCAGCATTCTTACGGCCAATCAGAATTTTCTGACGCGCATGGGTTACACCCTCGCCGAGCTGAAAGGCAAACATCACCGTTTGTTCTGCACGCCTGCACTGGTCAACAGCAGCGCCTATGAGGATTTCTGGCGGCGCTTGAACCAGGGCGAGCTTTTCCAGGGGCAGTTCGAACGCGTGGATAAACGTGGGCAAACGGTGTGGCTCGAAGCCAACTACAACCCGGTTTACGACGCCGCTGGGCGCTTGTGCAAAGTGGTGAAGTTCGCTTCTGATGTGACCGCCCGAGTCGAACAACACGAGCAGGACGCACGCAGTGCCAGCGCGGCGTATCACATCTCGGTAGCGACGCGAAAAGTCGCCGAGCAAGGCACTCAGGTGATCCAGCAAGCCGCCAGTGAAATGCGCGAAATCGCCGAGGACATTGCCCAATCTTCAACGTTGATTGCGCAACTGGGTGAACGCTCCGAGCAGATCACCGCCATCGTCAACACCATCCGCGCGATTGCCGACCAGACTAATTTGTTGGCGCTGAATGCCGCGATTGAGGCAGCGCGCGCCGGTGAACAGGGTCGCGGATTTGCTGTGGTCGCTGATGAAGTGCGACAACTGGCGGCACGTACCAGCGGCTCGACGGCGGAAATTTCCAGCATGATCGGTTTGATCCAGAGCGAAACCCGCCAGGCGATCAAGAGCATGGAAGGCACCCGGGGTCGCGCGGCTGAAGGGGTCGAGTTGGCGAATCAGGCGGGGACGGTGATCTTGCAGATTCGCGATGGTGCCAGTGAGGCAGTGGATGCGGTGAGCATGTTTGCCAATGAGCGGGTGCCGGGGTAATTGATGCAGAGTCAGTAGACCGCGGCGCGGCCTTCGCGAGCAGGCTCGCTCCCACAGGGAAATGCATTCCAATGTGGGAGCGAGCCTGCTCGCGAAGGGGCCGGTCGCCACCACGCAGGGCTATAGTGACTACACGTCCCACGCCCTGCCGAGTGCACCATGACCACTGAAAAAACCGCAACAACGGAATCAGCTCCCGTCGATCACCTGCGCTTCCACCGCCCCCACGCCCACCTCAACACCACCTTCGGCAACGACACGTTCGCCCTGCGCGCCGAGGCGTTTGCGCGGTTCTTCGGCACGCCGATGTTTCTCGGCGCACAAACCCTGATTGTGCTGTTGTGGGTCTGCCTCAATGTGTTTGGCGTGACCACCTTCGACGTTTACCCGTTCATCCTGTTGAACCTCGCTTTCAGCCTGCAATCGGCCTACGCCGCACCGCTGATTCTGCTCGCACAAACCCGTCAGGCCGCCCGCGACAAGGCGCAAGCCGATGCCGACGCGCAACACCGTGAAGCGTTGGCACAGGCCAATACCGAGCGTCAGGCCCAAGCCGCGAAAAACACCGCGCAGTTGCTTGAGCTGCTGGAGCAGAACACCCGCCTCACCGAGATGACCAAAAACCTCACCGAACGCATCGCCAGCCTGACCAGCGAGTTGCACGATCACATGCGCCAGAATCCGCAGCGCTGATCACGGCAAACGTAGCGCCCGCCCCAATTCATCGAACAGTGTCACCACCGAGCGCAAGGCCCGGCAATCCGGGCGGGTCAGCAGCCACAGCGCGGTGTCGTAACCGTGCAGCGGCTCGCTTAACGCCTGCAAACCGCCGGTGATCAGAAAGTCCGGTAACGCCGCCACGCCGAGGCCTGCGCGGACCAGTTCGGTGACCGACAACATGCTGTTGCAGCGATAGCGCGGGGTGACGCCGGGCAGGTGTTGGCGACGCCAGGCAATCGTCGGATGATCGGGGAGAAAGTCGTCCGGGGCGATCCAGGTCAACGTCGTCAGATCCGAAGCATCGACATTCTGCAGATAGCGAGTACTGGCACAGATCCGGTAGGAAATCTTCGCCAGTTGCCGTCCGACCAGATGCTCCGGCGGTGTACGCGTCAGGCGCAGAGCAATGTCGGCGTCGCGCCGACTGAGGTTGGCGAAATCGTTGGAGGTGCTGAGCTCAATGTTCAGTGCCGGGTAATTAGGCATGAACTGCGCCAGCGCCGGGAGCAGCAAACCTTGCAACACCGAGTCGGTGCAGGTCAGGCGCACTGTGCCGCTGACCACTTCGCCACCCTGGTCTACACCAATGCGAGCAGCTTCCAGTGCCTGTTCGGCGCGCTCGGCTTGCTCGGCCAGTGTCTGCGCGAGAGTTGTCGGTAAATAGCCGGCACGGCTTTTTTCGAACAGTTGCTGACCGAGTGCGGCTTCGAGACGGCGCACGGCGCGAAACACCGTCGACACGTCGACCTTCAACAGCTGCGAAGCGCGGGCCAGAGAGCCGCCTCGTACCAAGGCCAGAATCAGGGCGAGATCGGGGTAGTCGAGCTGATAGTGCGTCGCTGCATTGATCACTTGGGGAAACGCCCATATTGAGTGCGTGAACGCCAATCTATAGTGAGGGCCATCAATCAACAAGCGCAGGGAACTTCCATGGAAAACAGCGCCATCCGTATCGCCCTGATTGGCGATTACCACCCGCAGGTCACCGCTCACCAAGCCATTCCCGTCGCCCTCGGGCTGGTCGCCGAACACCTCAACCGCAACGTGCAATTCGAATGGTTGCCCACCGAGCAGATCCACGCCGATACGCCGCTCGAGCGGTTCGACGGTTTCTGGTGCGTCCCCGCCAGTCCTTACAAAAGTGAAGCCGGCGCATTGCGGGCGATCCGTTTTGCCCGCGAACAGCAGCGCCCTTTCCTCGGCACCTGCGGCGGTTTTCAGCATGCGGTGCTGGAGTTTTCCCGCAACGTGTTGGGCTGGGAGGATGCGGAACACGGTGAAACATCGCCCGACGCTGAACGCGCGGTACTCACGCCGTTGACCTGTTCGCTGGTGGAAGCGGTAGACAGCATTGATCTAGTGCCCGACTCGTTGATCGCCAAGGCGTACGAAACGTCGCAAATTCGTGAAGGCTATCGCTGCCGCTTCGGTGTGAATCCGCTGTTCGAACAGCAACTGTTGAACGATCGGCTACATGCTGTCGGTCATGATTCGTCAGGGGATTTACGCGCGATCGAACTCAAGGATCACCGGTTCTTTGTCGCGACGTTGTTTCAACCGGAACGTGCGGCGCTCAAAGGGTTGATGCCGCCGCTGGTGCGCGCGTTTGTTGAAGCTTGTGGGGAGGCACGTTGATGACTGCCTGCTTTGCGGTGATTTTTACGTCGACTCGCACCGAGGGTGACAATGGGTATGCCGAGGCGGCTGAGCGCATGGCTGCGTTGGTCAGTGAGCAGCCGGGGTTTCTTGGGGTGGAGTCGGTTCGAGGAGCGGATGGCGTCGGGATTACGGTGTCGTATTGGCAGAGCGAAGCGGCGATTCTGGCGTGGCGGCAGAACCCCGAGCATCGGCTGATACAGGAGCGTGGGCGTTTGCAGTGGTATTCGGCGTTTCACACGCGGGTGTGCCGGGTTGAGCGTGAGTATCGGTTCGGGCAATAAAATGGCGGCGTATTGACGGCCGCTTTCGCGAGCAGGCTCGCTCCCACAGGGGATTTGTGAACACCACGGTTCCCATGTGGGAGCGAGCCTGCTCGCGAAGAGGCCCTTACCCTCACAGAAAAACTTCAGCCCCGTACCAGACTGCGCACCGCGACAATCTCCGGCACTTCAACTTTGCTCATATACACCCGCAACGGCTCGGTGATGTTGATCCGGTCATCGATATTTTGATCCAGCAACAACTGAATCAACTCGCGTTTAAGCGTCATGGTCTGCGCTGTCGCCGGTGCCCAGACGAATTCGTTCACAGGAATAATGCCGTCATCGGCCACGTCCATACCGAACGAATCTTCGCTGAAGCGCACGATGTACTGACCGGTTTTACGATTGAGGCCGACAAATCCCTTGAGATCGTCGGCGGCCTGGCAGATGAGTTGGGAGGTGATGCGCATGGTAAACCTCACGAAAGATGATCGATGGTTTACACGCAGGGCAACTGAGCGGCGCGCCCTCTGCCGGAGCGTCTGCCGTGGGCAAGCGTACTGCAAACAGCGCCACAAAAGTGCAGGAAAAATCGCTTTTAATACGTTTATGTCGGTCCTGCGATAGCACGCAATCGATTCAGTTGCTAAAAGATACGTCTTTGAAAATGCCCTGCGAAAGGAACTCGAACATGCCCGCTACTTTCACCAAAAGCGCCCTGGTCCTGAGCCTGCTGCTCGGCCTCGGTCAGGCGCACGCCGCCAGCCACAGCGATCCCGATGCGGTCGCTGCCGCCAACGGCATCCCGCACCCGGCGGTGATCGCTCACCGTGGCGCGTCCTTCGATGCGCCGGAATCCACGGCGGCGTCCTACAAACTGGCGCGTGATCTGGGCGCCGATTACCTGGAAATGGACTTGCAGCGCAGCAAGGACGGCGTGCTGTTCGCCCTGCACGACGACAACCTGCAACGCACCACCGACGTCGCCAGCAAGTTTCCGGAGCGCAAGGACGCCTCGGCTACCGCGTTCACCATGGCCGAACTGAAAACCCTCGACGCCGGCAGCTGGTTCAACGCCAAGTACCCGGATCGCGCGCGCCCGTCCTACGCTGGGCTGAAGATTCTGACCCTCGATGAAATCATCGACATCGCGCAGGCCAATCCGCAGCACAAGCCGGGCCTGTACATCGAGACCAAAGAGCCGCAACTGTTTCCGGGGATCGAGAAAGACCTGAAAGAGAAACTGCAGGATCGCGGCTGGCTGAGCCCGGCCGGCTCGAAACTGGCGAAAAGTGCGCTGGGCGTGGGTCAGGGCAAAGGCAAGGTGATCCTGCAGACGTTCGAGAAAAACAGCCTCGAACTGCTGCAAAAAGAAATGCCGCAAGTGCCGAAAATCCTCCTGCTGTGGGTCGGTGAAGGCAGCATCGAGCCGAAATCCAAGGTGACGTTTGCCGAGTCCGGCGAGAAGGACAAAAACGTTTTCTACGGTAAACAAGAACCGAAGTCCGAAGCCGAATTCAAACAATGGGTGGATTACGCCAAGGCCCAGGGTGCCATCGGCACCGGCCCTTCGGCGAAGCTGACCAAGGGCGGCGACCAGAGCTATTCGGATCTGGTGCAACCGTGGATGAACCAGTACACCCACGATCAGGGCCTGCTGGTGCACGTCTACACCGTCGACGAGCCGGTGGACTTCGAGAAAGTCATGGCGGCAGGTGTCGACGGCATCTTCACCAACCGCGCCAGCGAACTGTTGAAGTTCTACAAACGCCCGGCGGCTGGCACTGTTGATCAGGTGTTGAAGAACAACGGCTTCTGATCTGAAATCGAGGCGCCTTCATCGCGGGCAAGCCACGCTCCCACAGGTTCTGTGCAGGTGCGTGGCTTACCCGTTTTGTTTGGGTGCGGGGTTTTAAGGGTGAGTTAAGTTGCGCTGGTTAACCTGAGGCCACTTAAACGAATCACCCCAAGGAATGAACCGATGAAAACTTTGACTGCCCTGTTTACTGCCGCTGCCCTGACTCTTACCGCTGGCCTGGCCCAGGCTGATGTTCGCGTTGACCAGATTCCGCAACTGGTCAAGGAAGGCAAGATCAAGTCGCTGGAGTCGATGAACGCCGAAGCGCTGAAACTGCATCCGGGTGCGACTATTACTGACACGGATCTGGATAACCACTTCAATGGTTATGAGTATGAAGTTGAGCTGCGTTTGGCCGATGGCACTGAATGGGATGTCGACTTCGACGCCACCACCGGCAAGGTGCTGAGCAACAAGCAAGACCACTGATACCGCGCACAAGCGAAAGCCGCACGATTGAAAGATCGTGCGGCTTTTTTCATGTCTGGTGTTTGGCTTTGTTGATGGGTTGTCAGTGAGATTTTCTCCCCCTCACCCCAGCCCTCTCCCCCAAGGGGGCGAGGGGGAAAGGGAGCCGATCGGGGGCTATTTCAAGACCTGAGTTCGACTCGATATTTCAGGTCGGCGCAACTCAAATAATCACCCCGGTCAGTCCCCTCTCCCTCTGGGAGAGGGCTGGGGTGAGGGGAAAGGGAGCCGATCGCGGGGGCTATTCAAGACCTGAGTTCGACTCGATATTTCAGGTCGGCGTACCTCGAATAGTCACCACGGTCAGTCCCCTCTCCCTCGGGAGAGGGCTAGGGTGAGGGGAAAGGGCATCACGCCGAGGTGCTGACCAGCGAACCCGAGGTGCTCGAGTCGGAATCCTGCAACGCCTGCAACAATGAGGCTGTGGCGGTGGACAGGGAGGCCGAAGTGGCGGTGATCTGCGCTTGGGCGGCAGCCACCTCGGCGACCTTCGCATCAGAATTTTCCTGCTTCGCCTGGGCCGCTTGCAACGCCTGTTGCTCTTCCTGCAATTGCTTCTGCAGTTCGGCAATCTGCCTGCGCAGTTCCTTCACCGAGTCCGATTCTTCGCTGCTGCTGGAGCTGCTGTCACCCGCCGGAGCGGCCCCACCACCGGTGGCGACTTTACCGGTATCGGCCGTAGCGCCAGTGCTGGCGGCTGCCGTGGTCGAGGTATCGTCACCGACATCGCTGATTGCGGTTTTGCTCGAAGGTGTGGTGACGGTCTGATTGATCGAAACAGAAGTGATGCTCACCATGGAAAGGCTCCAATGCCGGTTATAGATAACCGGTCATCGACCACGGCCGCAGGTAATTGAGATCGACTGTGTACCGACTCGGTATCCGAACCGGTACACAGTCAATCGCGTCAGGCGCTCAGGCGCGCGGTGACTTCGTTCAGTTGCCCGGACAGACCATGCAGGTTCTGGCTGGCACTTTCGGTGCGTTGCACGTTGTCGAGGTTGGTGCTGGCGATCGAAGTGATCTCGGTGAGATTGCGCGAGATGTCTTCGGCCACCGAGGTCTGCTCTTCCGCAGCAGTAGCGATCTGACGGTTCATGTCGCGGATCGCCTCCACCGCGTGAGTGATACGCTCCAGCATCGCGCCGGCCTGGGTCACCTGTTCAACGCTTTCGTCACTGCGCGTCTGGCCGCTGTCGATGGCTTGCGCCGCGTCCACCGCACCGGTCTGCACGCTCTGAATGATCTGGTTGATCTCGATGATCGACTCCGCCGTGCGCTGCGCGAGGTTGCGCACTTCATCGGCAACCACGGCGAAACCACGCCCGGCCTCACCGGCGCGCGCCGCTTCGATCGCAGCGTTGAGCGCCAGCAGGTTGGTCTGCTCGGCGATGCCGCGAATCACTTCCAGTACTTTACCGATTCGGCCGCTGTCAGCTTCCAGACGTCGGATCACCGTAGCGGTGTTGGCGATTTCGCCGCGCATCTGCGTGATCGAATGGATAGTGCTCTGCATGACCTTTTCACCCTGTTGGGCGGACTGGTCGGCATCGTCGGCCGCGCGCGCAGCATCAGCGGCGTGACGCGCCACTTCTTGGGCGGTGGCGGACATTTCGTTCATCGCCGTGGCCACCTGATCGGTGCGGTTGAACTGCTCGTTGGTGCCGCCGGCCATGGTCGTGGCGATCGCGTTCAACTCGCCGCTGGCGCTGTCCAGATCACTGGCACTGCGCTGCAGACGAGTGAAGGTTTCGGCGAGGAAATCGCGCAAGGTGTTGGCGGCTGCGGCGAGGTTGCCCAGTTCATCCTGACGGTCGCTGACCACACGTTCAGCCAGTCTGCCGCGGCTCAACTGCGTGACGTAATCGATGAGTTTGCGAATCGGCTCGACCAGGTTGCGGTTGACCAGCCACAGGCTCAACAAACCGATCAGCAGACCCGACGCGAGCATCACCAGCAGCCCCAGCCATACGGTGCGATCAGCCTCGGCACTGATCAGCGCCGACTGCGCGGTGCCTTGCTTGCGCAACTCGGCGACCAGTTCGCTCATCTGATCACTGGCGGCACGGTCAACGCCTTTGACCGCCGCGTCACCCACCGTCGGATCACCACCAGCAACCACGTAGGCATCACGTCCCTTCTGATAAGCGCTACCCAACTGGCGGTGTTCTTCACGCAAACGTTCAATGCGCGATTTCAGGCTGGGCTCTATGCCTTTCTGGCCGGCCAGTTCACCAAGGATCTTCTGCACATCGCGCTGACGATCTTCGAACTGCCCCCAATACTTGGCCAGATCCGCCGGTTGCTTGCCGCGCAGCAGGACGTTTTTCCACTCCTGCACCTGCACCTTGAATTGCAGGTTGGCTTCGTCGATCAGTTGCGAGGTGTGCAGGGGACCGGCGATCAATTGGCTGTAGCTTTGCACGCCGTTGGACAGGAAATGAAAACAGGCCAGCGCAATCAACAGCACCGCCAGCAGGCTGCCGCTCAGCAAGGCGAGAATTTGCGCTCTCAGGGATTTTTGCAGCATCGCAAGATACTCAAGACAGGGATGAGGCACGCCCGGTAAGGCGTGAAATTTTGCCGGACATCCATGTCGGCGAGCCTTGGCTCATGGCAAATGGCGCGCAACCTAACGCACCTGTGATCGGCGCGCCAGAGGGCTTCTTGAAGAAAATCCGACCGTCGGTAAGTCGCTGATTTGACGTCACCTTGCTGTCATATAAATGTCATGTGACATTGCGATGATGCGGCTCAGTGAACCTGCCATTTGCGCGACCGACGCACCCTCCTCGCAGCGAGCCTTCATGAACCACAGCCTCGATATCAGCCATCGCGATCCTGATCTGTTTGGCCTGCTCTACGGCTTTCGTTTCCTGCCCGGCGAACGGGGCCGCGAAGTCGACTCGGCGACAGCGTTGCGCTGTTTGCAGGACGACAACGACACGGGCGAATTCCTCTGGCTGCACCTCAATCTTGCGCATGCGGCGTGCGAACGCTGGATGAAAAGTCATCTGCAATTGCCCGAAGAGTTTTTCGAGGCGCTGCACGAAGGCTCGCGTTCGACGCGTATCGAGCATGTCGATTCGGCGTTGCTGGCGGTGGTCAACGATGTGGTGTTCAACCTCAGCAGCATGGTCTCTTCGGACGTGTCGACGCTGTGGGTTTGTGTGCGCAGCAAACTGATCGTCAGTGCGCGCTTGCAACCGCTGCACTCGGTGGACAAATTGCGCTCATCGGTGAAGGCCGGCGAACGCTTTCGTTCGCCCTCGGAGTTGCTTGTGCATCTGCTGCGCGATCAAGGCGAAGTGCTGACGCAGATCGTGCGCAAGACCAGCCTGAGTGTTGATCAGGTCGAGGACGAATTGCTTTCCTCGCGACTGTCGACCAACCGCGCCGAACTGGGTGCCAACCGGCGCGTGCTGGTGCGTTTGCAACGGCTGCTGGCGCTGGAGCCGGGTTCGCTGCTGCGTCTGCTTAATCGGCCGCCGCCATGGTTGCAGAAGGAAGACGTCAAGGAGCTGCGCAAATCCACCGAGGAGTTTGCGCTGATCATCAACGACCTCACGGCCCTCGGTGAGCGGATCAAACTGCTCCAGGAAGAGATCGCCGCCAACCTCAACGAGCAGAGCAACCGTACGCTGTTTACTCTGACGGTGGTGACTGTGCTCGCGTTGCCGATCAACATCATTGCCGGTTTTTTCGGGATGAATGTGGGCGGGGTGCCGTTGTCGCAGGATCCGGAGGGGTTCTGGATATTGGTCGCACTGGTGGCGACGTTTACCGTGATTGCCGGGCGTTGGGCGTTTCGCAAGCGCGGAGATTACTGACGCCTGAACGCTCGTTCCCACGCTCTGCGTGGGAATGCATCAAGTGACGCTCTGCGTCACAGGGACGCGGAGCGTCCCGGGCGTCATTCCCACGCAGAGCGTGGGAACGAGCAGAAGACCGACGGTTGGGTTAATCAGCCAAACACTGACATGGCGCAGTCTCTCTGTAACATTCTGCAACGATCATGGGCGACATTCCTTCCCTCGCTCAGGATTGTCCTGCCATGGCTACTCCCTCCCTGACCGCCAGCCCCGCGTCCGCCGCCAGCGGCAGGCCAGCCCTCGACAAGAAAACCAGCCCGTTTACCTACGTGATCTTTTTCGCCGTGCTGGCGATGGGGATGCTGTTCACCGCCTACAGCCTGATGCACGACATGCACGAACTCGGCACGGTGGTCACCACCTGGACGCCGTTTCTGCTGCTCGGTGTGGCGTTGCTGATTGCCCTGGGTTTCGAGTTCGTCAACGGTTTCCACGACACCGCCAACGCCGTCGCGACGGTGATTTACACCCACTCGTTGCCGCCGAACGTGGCGGTGGTCTGGTCGGGGTTCTTCAACTTTCTCGGCGTGCTGCTTTCGAGCGGCGCAGTGGCGTTCGGCATCATCGCCTTGCTGCCGGTGGAGTTGATTCTGCAGGTCGGTTCGTCAGCCGGTTTTTCGATGATCTTTGCTCTGCTGATTGCGGCGATCCTGTGGAACCTCGGCACCTGGTGGCTGGGTTTGCCGGCGTCGTCATCGCACACGCTGATCGGCTCGATCATCGGTGTCGGCGTGGCCAATGCCTTGATGCACGGCCGCGACGGCACCAGCGGTGTCGATTGGGCGCAGGCGACCAAGATCGGTTATGCGTTGCTGCTCTCGCCGTTGGTGGGTTTCGGTTGTGCGGCACTGTTGCTGCTGGCGCTGCGCGCCTTCGTGAAGAATCGTTCGCTGTACAAGGCACCTGAAGGCAACACGCCGCCACCGTGGTGGATTCGCGGTTTGCTGATTCTGACCTGCACCGGCGTGTCCTTCGCCCACGGCTCCAACGACGGCCAGAAAGGCATGGGCCTGATCATGTTGATTCTGGTCGGTACGCTGCCAATGGCCTATGCCTTGAACCGCACGATGCCAGAAGAACAATCGTTGCAGTTCGCCGCTGTGGCACAAGTCACCCAGCAAGCGCTGGTGAAAAGTGCGCCGCTGCCGACGCCGGCCGATCCGCGCGCGGTGCTCTCCGACTACGTGCGCAGCAAGGACGCCACGCCACAACTGATCCCCGCCCTCGCCGCCCTCACCGGGCACATCGGTGAAGAAGTCAAAGGCTACGGTTCGCTGGCGAAAGTCCCGGCCGAAGCCATGGGCAACGTGCGTAACGACATGTACCTGGCCAGCGAAAGCATTCGCCTGATGGACAAGAACAAGGTCGGCAATTTCGACGCCGACACCAGCAGCAAACTGCAACTGTTCAAACAACAGATCGACAACGCCACGCGGTTTATTCCGCTGTGGGTGAAGATCGCCGTGGCCATCGCGCTCGGGTTGGGCACCATGGTTGGCTGGAAGCGGATTGTGGTGACGGTCGGCGAGAAGATCGGCAAGACCCACCTGACCTATGCGCAAGGTGCCTCAGCGGAAACCGTGGCGATGTTGACCATTGGCGCGGCGGACATGTTTGGTTTGCCCGTTTCGACGACGCATGTGTTGTCATCCGGTGTAGCCGGAACCATGGTTGCCAACGGTGGCGGGTTGCAGATGAAGACCATCCGTAATCTGCTGATGGCGTGGGTGCTGACCCTACCGGCGGCGATCCTGTTGTCAGGCAGCCTCTATTGGCTGTTCACCCAGATCTTCTGACCGAAGAAAGTCCCCTGTAGGAGTGAGCCTGCTCGCGATAGCGGTGTATCAGTCAACATTGATTAAACTGACACACCGCTATCGCGAGCAGGCTCACTCCTACAGTTTTGACCGGTGTTCAGGGTTAGAGCGCCGAGCGGATCAGATCGCCCAGCCAATCCATGAACACCCGCACTCGCAAGGGCAAATGCCGCTGCCGCGCATACAACAATGAAATCCCCATCGCCGGCGCAGTGAACTGCGGCAACACGGTCACCAGTTCGCCGTTTTCCAGATGCGGCTGCATGCCGGTTCGCGGTACCTGCGTCAGACCAAAACCGCCGAGGCACGCCGCCTCGTAAGCGTCAGTGCTGTTGACCGTAATGCTGCCAGCCATCGGCAAGCGTTTAACCTGACCGCCCTCCTCGTACACGAACCCTTCCGAACGCGAACCCAATACGCCGACGTAATGCACCAGTCGATGCTGCGCGAGATCTTCCAGCGACTCCGGCACGCCGTAGCGCTCGAGGTACGCGGGGCTGGCGCAATTGACCATGGGGAAGTCACCGAGGTGCCGCGCGACCACCGATTGATCCGGCTGCGCGCCAATCCGCACCACGCAATCGAACCCTTCGCTGAGCAAGTCGACGCGGCGGTCGGTGCTGCTGATTTCCAGTTCCAGATTCGGGTGGCGATCCATGAACTGCGGCAAGCGCGGCATGATCAGGCGCCGCGCGAGAATGTTCGGCAGGTCGACACGAATGCGCCCGGTCAGCGACGCCTCGTCCTGGCGGAACAAGCCTTCGATCTCATCCATGTGCGAGAGCAGATCCTTGCTGCGTTCGTACAGCACCAGACCGTCCTGCGTCGCCTGTACTTTGCGTGTGGTGCGTTGCAGCAGGCGCGTGCCGAGTAACGCTTCCAGCGCCTGCACATGTTCCGACACGGTGGAGCGTGGCAGGCCGAGATTTTCCCCGGCGAGGGTAAAACTCGACAGTTCGCTGACCCGCACGAAGGTGCGCAGCAGTTCCAACTTGTTCATGAGGCACCTGTCGATTGTTCGGCTAATCCGATCAGTGATTCCGGCTTAGTTCTGTTTATCACCTTAGGGCGGATAAATAAACTGAGTCCCATCACCACTCACCGCAATCGAGGAAGCTTCCATGAACCGCAAAATCGCATTGATCACTGGCGCCAGTCGTGGCCTGGGCAAAAACGCAGCGCTGCACCTCGCTGCTCAAGGCATCGACATCATCGGCACCTACAACAGCCGCGCCGATGAAGCCCAGGCGCTGGTGCTTGAACTGGAAAAATTCGGCGGCAAAGCCGTGATGCTGCAACTGGATGTCAGCCGCAGCGAGAGTTTTGCCGGTTTCGGTGCGCAGGTTGAGCACGCGTTGCAGGAAACCTTCAAACGACAACGCTTTGATTTCCTGATCAACAATGCCGGCATTGGCGTGCACGCGCTGTTCGCCGAAACCACGCCGGAGCAGTTCGATCTGCTGATGAACATCCAGTTGAAAGGGCCGTTCTTTCTGACCCAGCAGTTGCTGCCACTGATTAACGACGGCGGACGCATCATCAATATTTCCAGCGGCTTGACCCGCTTCAGCTTGCCGGGTTACGGCGCTTATGCGGCGATGAAAGGCGCGATGGAAGTGCTGACCCGTTATCAGGCCAAGGAGCTGGGTGCGCGGCAGATTGGCGTAAACATTCTTGCTCCGGGCGCCATCGAAACTGACTTCGGTGGTGGCGCAGTACGCGACAACTCGGCGCTGAATGCGATGGTCGCCAGCAACACCGCGCTGGGCCGAGCCGGTCAGCCGGATGATATTGGCGGAGCGTTGGCGCTGCTGCTGTCGCCGGGTGGACAGTGGATCAATGGCCAGCGTGTTGAGGCATCCGGCGGTATGTTCCTCTAACTAACGCTGAAATACTTTCCCTTGTGGGAGCTGCCGAAGGCTGCGATCTTTTGATCTTGCGCTTAAAAATCAAGAGCAAAAGATCGCAGCCTTCGGCAGCTCCTACACGGGGTGGTGTTAGCCTTGGCAGGCGTCGCGGGTCATGAAGCGCTCACGCACTACGTCATAGCCCCAGTGATACACGTAGGTGTACGGCAGGAAAAACAGCAACACGCCGATGTCGAGCAAAAACGCCTGCCACAGGCTGACCGACAGCCACCAGGCAATCAACGGCACGCCCATCACGATCAAACCACCCTCGAACAGCAGTGCGTGCACCACCCGTACCCAGGCATTGTGCGCAACGTTCATACGCGCCAGCAGGCGATCGAAGAAGCGGTTGAACACCACGTTCCAACCCAACGCGAGCATGGCAATCAACACCGTCACCGCGCCCATTTCAAGCATCGGTTTTTGCATGATCCACGCCAGCAACGGGGTGCAGATCAGAATCGCCAGCAGTTCGAAACCGATGGCCTGAAAAATACGTTCAGTGATGGATTTATTGGCAGTCATAGCCCGAGTCCTTGAGTGAAGATGGTTGCCATGATCCATCCTAAAACCGATACTTCATAATCAATAACCATCGATCAAGGCGATAGTTGATGATCTCGCAAGAAGTGCTGTTGGCGTTTGTCCAGGCTGCCACGCAAGGTTCGTTTTCGGCAGCGGCGCGCAAGCTCGGGCGCAGTCAATCAACCATCAGCGCGGCGGTGGCCAGCCTGGAGATTGATCTGGATCTGCAGTTGTTCGATCGCAGCAGCCGCAAACCGACGCTGACTCCCGCCGGGCATGTGATGCTGCAACGCGCCGAGGCGATTCTGGCGGCCAGCAGTCGCATGGAAATGACTGCGCGGCAGTTGTCCCAAGGCGTCGAACCGAAGCTGACGGTGGCGATTTCCGATACCTATCAGTCGGACCGTTTTGAAGCGGCGTTGGTGGGGTTTGAGCAGCGTTATCCGGATCTGGAACTGGAATGTCTGATCGCTGAATGCGATGACCTCGTCGAGTTGGTCCAGCGTGGTCGTGCGCATCTGGCATTCGCCGAAATGCAAGAGAGCTACCCGCCGGATCTGGTCACCTCGACCGTGGCCGAGCGCACCGAAATTGCCTTGTTCGTCAGTCGTGAGCATCCGCTGGCGAAGCTTGATCACATTGATCAGCATGTGCTGGAGCAGCACCGCGAATTGCGTCTGGCGACCATCGTCAATCCGTATGACAGTCGCGGCAAAGGTCGGGTGTGGTCGGCACCGAGTTATCTGATGCTGCTGGAAATGGCCGAAAAAGGTTTTGGCTGGGCGCCGTTGCCGCGTTGGCTGGCGCAGCGCTTCGGCAATGATCTGTTGGTGGAGTTGAAAGTGCGCGGCTGGCCGAAACCGGTGTTTGTCGATGCGTTGTGGTCGCGGCTGTATCCGCCGGGGCCGGCGGGGAGTTGGTTGTTGAGCAAGATGCTGGAATAAGGGTTGAAGATCGAGCCACCCTCACCCCAGCCCTCTCCCGGAGGAGAGGGGGTCGACCGAGGTGTCTTGCGTCAGACATCGACCTGAGAGACCGAGTCGATTGTGGATTCATTGGATATGAGCTCAAAAGCCCCTCACCCCAGCCCTCTCCCGGAGGGAGAGGGAGCCGACCGAGGTGTCTTGCGTCAGACATCGACCTGGAAGACCGAGTCGATTATGGATTCACAACTGAGCTTTCAGGTCGGCGTAGTTCTACAGCAATCCCCAATCAGTCCCCTCTCCCTCTGGGAGAGGGCTAGGGTGAGGGCAATTCCAGCACAATGAGCCGCCCTTGAATAAACCGCCGCTCCGGCTCTTGTCGAGTCAGCTCCAACGCCCGCAAATACGCCGTCCTCGCCTCTTCCACCCTGCCCAACTGCCGACAAAACTCCGCCCGAGCCGAATGCGCCAAGTGGTAATCCTGCAACTCGCCCCGCGCCAAAATCCCTTCAATCAGATTCAACCCTGCCAACGCCCCGTCGCGCTTGGCCACCGCCACCGCCCGATTCAACTCAATCACCGGCGAAGGCACCGCCCGCAACAGCACGTCATACAAACCAACGATCTGCTCCCAATCCGTCTCCCCAGCCGTCGGCGCCTCGGCATGCACCGCCGCAATCGCCGCCTGCAAACAATACGGTCCAAACCGCCGCGTGGTCAGCGCACGCTCAACCAGCGCACAACCTTCAGCAATCAGCCCGGCATCCCACTGAGATCGATCCTGGTCATCCAGCAGCACCAACTCACCACTCGGCGAAGTGCGCGCCGAGCGTCGCGATTCGTGCAACAGCATCATCGCCAACAGCCCCATCACCTCCGGCTCTGGCAGCAACTCCATCAACAACCGCCCCAGCCTGATCGCCTCACGGGTCAGATCCTCACGCGTCAATTCAGCCCCGCCCGACGCCGAATACCCCTCGTTGAACACCAGATAAATCACCCGCAACACACTGTCGAGGCGTTCGGGCAATTCCCTCAGGCTCGGTACTTGATAAGGGATTTTCGCATCACGGATCTTGGCTTTGGCGCGCACGATGCGCTGGGCAATTGCCGCCGGCGCGGAGAGAAAGGCGCGGGCGATTTCCTCGGTGGTCAGGTCGCAGACTTCACGCAAGGTCAGCGGCACTTGCGCATCCGCCGCCAGCGCCGGGTGGCAGCAGGTGAAGATCAGCCGCAGGCGATCGTCTTCCACGTCTTCGCCACTCCAGTCTGCCTGTTCCAGTTCTTCCAGTTGCGCCAACAGCAAGGGTTGCGAGGCCTTGAACCGTGCGCGGCGGCGTAACACATCAATCGCCTTGAAGCGCCCGGTGGACACCAGCCAAGTGCGCGGGTTGTCGGGCACGCCGTCGCGTTGCCAGCGTTCGACCGCGACGAAGAACGCCTCATGCAAGGCCTCTTCGGCGAGGTCGAAATCACCGAGCAGACGAATCAGCGTCGCCAGAATCCGCCGCGAGTCTTCGCGATAGACCTGCTCGACCCGCGCCCGAACTTCAGACATTCAACTGCCGCACCGGCCGCACTTCAACGCTGCCAACCCGCGCGGCCGGAATGTTGCCGGCGACCTGAAGCGCTTCGTTGAGATCTTTGGCGTCGATCAGGTAGAAGCCGGCCAGTTGCTCCTTGGTTTCGGCAAACGGGCCATCGGTAATCGACAGTTTGCCGTTGCGCATACGCACCGTGGTGGCGGTCTGCACCGACTCCAGCGCTTCGGCGGCAACCATCCGCCCGCTGCCCTGAATCGACTCGGCGTAGGCCCAGCACTCGGCGTCTTCCGGGCTGTCGGGCGACGAATGCAGCAGGCGCTCATCGCTGTAGACCAAGCATAGATACTTCATGGCGTTCTCCTGAATCGGACGGTTCAACTATGGCTGAAGATCAGGGAGTCACATCGAACAGGGTCGCGCCGCTCATCGGATCGAACGGCGCCGACCAGTGTTCGTGTGCGATTTTCCACGCCCCGCCGACCTGCCGATAGCAGGCGGTGACGCGCATCCAGCAGCTCTGGGTTTCGCCCTTGTCGTTGGTGCCGCCGCAGTTCGCTACCCAGTGGGCGAAGGCGATGTTGTCGGCGCTTTCGATGGCGATTTCGTGGAATTCGAAAATGTGCGGGCCTGGACACATTTCCATGCACTCGACCCAGTGCGCGCGGTAGGCGGGCTTGCCCTTGAATTGCAGGGCCTTGATCGCGTCGAAGGAGACGATGTCATCGGCATACAACGCCATGACTTTCTCCACGTCCTTGGTCATGACGGCTTCGCAGTAGGTGTTGATCAGGGTCTGGATTTCAGATTGTGCGCTCATGCTGTTCTC
Organism: Pseudomonas sp. P108; assembly: GCF_032613195.1. Lineage (NCBI taxonomy): Bacteria > Pseudomonadati > Pseudomonadota > Gammaproteobacteria > Pseudomonadales > Pseudomonadaceae > Pseudomonas > Pseudomonas sp. P108. The sequence continues at coordinate 5,087,507 of NZ_CP126691.1, forward strand.
CGTGGTTTTTGTTGTGAAGACACCCTTAGTCGTTCGGCGATTGGGCAGATCGACAGAGCAAACAAAAAAATTCTACAGAAGACAAAATCGCTAGAATCCGCGACTTACCTTGTAGGAAAAAGGAAATTCCCGTGTCAGCCCAACTCGTGCCGTACGACAGCCTGAACGCCTTGCAGCGTCAGCAAGTCGAGGCGATTGAAATCCATGCCGAGCAGATCAAGTTCTCCGGCGATATCCACGGTGCCTTGCACACCCTGCTGTCGAAACCCGGCCCCGGCGTGAAAGGTTTCGCGCTGTTGGCGGATGACGTGCCGGTGGCGTTTCTGCTGCTCAAGCGCCCGCCGGTGTTGCCCGCCTGGGCCAATGAGCACAGCGCCACCTTGCATGCGTTGCAGGTCGATCGCCGCGCGCAGGGCAAGGGTTTCGGCAAGGCCTGTCTGCAAGCGCTGCCCGAGGTTGCGCGTCAGGCTTGGCCGGAGATCAAGGGGCTGGAATTGTCAGTAGATGCGGATAACGACGCGGCCATCGCCCTGTACGCCAAACACGGCTACGTCGACAGCGGTGAAGCGTACAAGGGCCGGATCGGTTACGAACGGCGCATGGGCCTGGTTTTCTAAGTCATCGAGGGATGCACGATGATCGATTCAATCGAAGCGCTGGAAGCGATTTACGGACTGCCCCACGAGCGGGCGGTGCGCAAGCAGATCGGTTTTCTCAACGAGGATTATCAGGCGATGGTGCGGGTTTCGCCGCTGGTCATCGTCAGCTCGGTGGGCGCCGATGGCCTCGATAATTCGCCGCGCGGGGACAAGCCCGGGTTTGTGCGGATCATCGATGAGCGCACCCTGGCCCTGCCGGATCGCCCGGGCAACAACCGCATCGATACCCTGCGCAATGTGCTGCAGGATTCGCGGGTGTCGTTGTTGTTCATCATTCCGGGCATTGGCGAGACATTGCGGGTCAACGGCACGGCGACGATCAGCGCAGATCCGCAACTGCTGGAAAGCTTTGCGGTGAATGGCAAACCGGCGAAAACGGTGTTGCTGGTGACGGTGGAAGCGGCGTTTTTTCACTGCTCGAAAGCCTTCGTCCGCTCCGACGCATGGAACCCGGAAACCCACCTGCCGCGCTCCGCCCTGCCCTCTGCGGGCGCCTTCCACAAGCGCCTGAACGATGGCGAATTCGACGCCGAAACCTACGACCGAGAAGCCCCGAAAAGAGTAAGTGACACCCTCTACTGATACTCCCGTAAATGATCGTTCCCACGCTCTGCGTGGGAATGCAGCCGGGGACGCTCTGCGTCCCAAAGTCGTGACGCAGAGCGTCACAGGAGGCATTCCCACGCGGAGCGTGGGAACGATCAGTATCAGTGTTGGGTTAGAGGGTCAGGATCATCTCGTGCCACGCCATGCCGCCGTGGTCCGACTCCGACGGTTTGATGTAGGCAAAGCCAAACCCGGCATACAGCGGAATATGCTTTTCCTTGCACATCAGGTGAATCGTCGCTTTATCCATCCCGCGCATGCGCTCGATGAACTCGCCCATCAAGCACTTGGCCAATCCCTGCCCCTGATAATCCGGGTGCACCACCACCGACATGATCACCACGTTCGGGCCTTTCGGGTCGTGGCCGATCAACTCTTTGAAGGCCTCGTCCGACATCTGCACATCAAACGCCGCGCCGGAGTTGACGAAACCCGCCACCACGCCATCTACCTCGGCGACGATAAAACCCTCTGGCCAAGTGGCAATGCGCGTAGCGATCTTCTCGAGGGTGGCCGCTTCGTCACCTTCGTAGGCAACGGTTTCGATGGCGTAGCAGCGGTCCAGGTCGGCGGCGGTGACGTTGCGTATGACGGTGTTCATGGCGGCTCGGAAATCAGCAGAAGAAAGTGCCGAAAGCATAAAGGAATAAGGCCTGCATATCGATCCGCACGGACGGCGTAAAGCTTGCGTATAAGCGCTTTTCTTCGTGCAGGCGGCGGGCTATTTCTGAGGTGTGTCTCTGACTACCCTTGGGGGAAACCGCTTATGAGCAGCGTTGAAATCGGCCTGTTGATGGTGTTGGGCATCAGTACATTCGGCTTTATCACCTTGGGCATCGACCTGTTGCGGGCGCGACGGTTGGGCAAAGGCAAGCGGGGTTGAAAACCATGAGGCGGATCACTGATCCACCTCATGCTTGTTGGCTCAGGCCTTGGTATCGACCGGCACACAGATTTCCAGTTTGCCGGTGTGCAGCTTCGGATTGAAATCGGCGCTGTAACGCTCCAGCTCCGGGGCGTTGAGCTCCACGTAATGAGAGCTCGGCAACCAGGTCTTGTAGATGTATTGCAGGGTTTGCGGCAACTGATCGAGCGGTCCCTTGTGCTCGAACACCGCGTATTGCCGGGGCAGCACTTCCACCCACTGGTAGACCTTCTGGTCGAGGTCATCGAGCTTGCTGATTTCCACCCCGGCGATGTAATCGAAGCCGCCCTTGCCATCGAAGTTGCTGCAGACACCGTAGGTCACTTCGTTCTTTTGCCCCTGGATCTTTCCCAGGTGCGGCAAGAACTTTTCCCACAGCGCCGGAATGTCTTTGGCTGTGTCTTGGGTAAATCGACCGCGAAAGCCTGCAATTAACAGGAAGTGTCCATGTTCGAAGCGAGGTTCAGCCACTTCGACGCGTGTTTGCTCATCCATGACTCGACTCCTGGAACAAAAAAGGGGTTCGGCTGGGAGTATAGAAAGCCAAACCCAATTCGCACGCTTACAGCGAATGCAACTGCTCGACGGCGCCCGAACCGACAAACTCGTTATAACCGGATACGATCACGTAGACCGCGAAATAGCAGAAGATCGCTGCAGATGCCATATAGGAATAGCGCAACAGCTTGTCGCCCAGCAGTTTGCCGCCGTGGCTCGCCGCGAAGCACAAACCCGCCGACCACAGCAGCCCGGCGCAAAGGAAACCGCCAAGGAACAGCGCCGAACTCAGCGGGCCGCCGCCACCGGAACGAGCAATCAAGGTACCGCCAACCGCTGCAAACCAGAGAATCGCACTCGGCGATGACATGGCGAGAAAAATCCCCCGGAAGAATTCCTTGCGATGGGAGTTCTGCCCCACTTCCGCCGTCTCGGCCAGCAGCGTTTCGTGATGGATCGCCGAGTAGATCATCTTCGCCGCAAAGTAGATCAACAGCGCCGAACCACCGATCCACAGCACCCAACGCACGCTTTCGTATTGCAGCAAAACGGTCATCCCGGCCAGCGCCAGCACCGCATAAATCAGGTCACCAACACAGGTGCCGAGGCCGAGGGCAAAGCCCTGAAAGTAACCGCGCTGCATTGCCAGCGTGATCATGGCGATGTTGGCCACGCCGATATCCAGGCACAGCGAAAGGCTCAGCAAGAAGCCGCTGGTGAATTCCATCAACCGATTTCCTTGGGACAAAATTGTTTACAAACGGGCTGGACAGTATGCCATCACTGACCTTATCTTCCGCCACAGGTCACCGCAGTGACCAGCGTCGCTCGGACGGTTCCGGGCGCTTACGTTATCCGAGGCAACAATGGCTGAACAAGGTTCGCCGCGCCGCTTTGCGCGCATAGATCGACTCCCCCCTTACGTTTTCAACATCACCGCCGAGCTGAAGATGGCCGCGCGGCGTCGTGGTGAAGACATCATCGACTTGAGCATGGGCAACCCCGACGGCGCCACGCCGCCGCACATTGTCGAAAAACTCGTCCAGGTTGCCCAACGCGAAGACACCCACGGTTACTCGACGTCCAAGGGCATTCCGCGCCTGCGCCGGGCGATTTCCAACTGGTACAAGCAACGCTACGAAGTCGATATCGACCCGGAAAGCGAAGCCATTGTCACCATCGGTTCCAAGGAAGGCCTGGCGCATCTGATGCTGGCGACCCTGGATCAGGGCGACACTGTTTTGGTGCCCAACCCGAGCTACCCGATTCACATTTACGGTGCGGTGATTGCCGGCGCCCAGGTGCGTTCGGTGCCGCTGGTGCCGGGCGTGGACTTCTTCGATGAGCTGGAACGGGCCATTCGCGGTTCGATCCCGAAGCCAAAAATGATGATCCTCGGCTTCCCGTCGAACCCGACTGCGCAGTGTGTGGAGCTGGATTTCTTCGAACGGGTGATCGCCCTCGCCAAGCAATACGACGTGCTGGTGATTCACGATCTGGCGTACGCCGACATCGTCTACGACGGCTGGAAAGCCCCGTCGATCATGCAGGTGCCGGGTGCCAAGGACATCGCGGTGGAGTTTTTCACCCTGTCCAAGAGCTACAACATGGCCGGCTGGCGCATCGGCTTCATGGTCGGTAACCCGGAACTGGTCAACGCCTTGGCGCGGATCAAGAGCTACCACGACTACGGCACCTTCACCCCGCTGCAAGTGGCCGCGATTGCTGCGCTGGAAGGTGATCAGCAGTGCGTGCGCGACATTGCCGAGCAGTATCGCCAGCGCCGCAACGTGCTGGTCAAAGGTCTGCATGAACTGGGCTGGATGGTCGAAAATCCGAAAGCGTCGATGTATGTCTGGGCGAAGATTCCCGAGCAGTACGCGCATCTGGGTTCGCTGGAGTTCGCCAAAAAACTGCTGGCCGAGGCCAAGGTGTGCGTCTCGCCGGGGGTGGGGTTTGGCGAGTATGGCGATGACCATGTGCGCTTTGCGCTGATCGAAAACCAGGACCGGATTCGTCAGGCGGTACGCGGGATTCGCGGGATGTTCCGGGCGGATGGCCTGGCCCCGAAAACCACTGCCTGACGCACTGATCGTTCCCACGCAGAGCGTGGGAACGATCACCCACAAAAAAACCGCATCGCTGCGGTTTTTTTGTGTCTGCAAGAAGCGCTTACACGAACAGCGACAACAGCAGGATAAAGCCCAACGCGACGATGGAGAGGATGGTTTCCATCGCTGTCCAGGTCTTGAACGTCTCGGCCACGGTCATGTTGAAGTATTGCTTCACCAGCCAGAAACCCGCGTCGTTCACGTGGGACAGGATCAACGAACCGGCACCGGTAGCCAGCACCAGCAGCTCACGGTTCACACCCGGAATCATCCCCACCACCGGCACCACAATGCCCGCGCCGGTAATGGTTGCCACAGTCGCCGAACCGGTCGCGATACGAATCACCGCCGCAACCAGCCACGCCAACAGGATCGGCGAAATCTGTGCGCTGACCGCCATGTGGCCGATCACGTCGCCCACACCGCTGGTGACCAGCATCTGCTTGAAGCCACCGCCAGCACCGATGATCAGGATGATCGCGGCGGTTGGCGCCAGACTCGCGTCGAGCCACTTGAGCATCTGCTGGGATCCGATGCCCTGCTTGTGCCCGAAGGTGTACAGCGACAGCAGCAACGCCAGCAGCAGCGCCGAGATCGGGTGGCCGATCATGTCCATCCAGGTACGGAAGAAGTGACCGTCCGGCAGCGCCACGTCAGCGAAGGTTTTCAGCAGCATCAGGAACACCGGCAGCAGCACAGTGATCAGGGTGATGCTGAAGCTCGGCAGCGTGGTCGAGTCGTCATTTTCGCGGGCCAGTTGATCGACCAGTTCCTGATTCGGGTGACCCGGAATGTGCTTGGCGATGAACGTACCGAAGATCGGACCAGCAATGATCGCGGTCGGCAGCGCAACGATCAGACCATAAAGAATGGTCTTGCCGATGTCAGCGCCGAACACGCCAATGGCCAGTAGCGGACCCGGGTGCGGTGGCACCAGACCGTGCACCGCGGACAGGCCGGCGAGCAGCGGGATACCGATCTTGATGATCGACACGCCAGTGCGGCGCGCAACGATGAACACCAGCGGAATCAGCAATACGAAGCCGATTTCGAAGAACAGCGGAATGCCCACCAGGAACGCGGCGAACATCATCGCCCACTGGACTTTGTCTTTACCGAACGCCCGGATCAGGGTCTGGGCGATCTGATCCGCCCCGCCCGATTCGGCCATCATTTTGCCGAGCATGGTGCCCAGCGCAAGGATGATGCCGACGAAACCGAGCACGCCACCGAAGCCGTCCTGGAACGCCTTGATGATGGTGCCGATCGGCATGCCCGACGTCAGGCCGAGGAACGCGGCGGCGATGGTCAGGGAAATGAACGGGTGAATCTTGAATTTGGTGATCAGGATAATCAGGCCGATTACCGTGACCACTGCATCGAGCAGCAGGAACGTCTCATGGGACATGCCAAACATTGGGGGTGTCTCCTGGATTGTTGTTGTTATTAAAGCGGGTTAAACAGAAGTCGGGAGGACAGCGCTATCTCTTTCAACACACTCATACCGCCTGCTTCAGACCGTGGGCCTGCCACCAGACATGAGCCTGGGACGCCAGTTCTTCAACGCTGTGGATCGAAGCATTCAGGGCCAAGGTCAACGGCTCGCCCTTGGGCGATTCGAGGGTGGCGAACTGGCTTTCGATCAGCGTGGCCGGCATGAAGTGGCCCGGACGATGGGACACACGCTCAGCGGCAACTTCAGGGGTCAATTCAAGAAACACGAAGCCCAGGCCCGGCAAGGCACTGCGCAACACTTCGCGATAACTGTGTTTAAGGGCCGAGCAGGTCAGCACCGGACGTTTGCCCGATGCATCAACGCGACGCAGTTCATCGCACAGGCTGTCGAGCCAGCCGGCACGGTCGTCGTCGTTCAGGGGGATCCCCGCGCTCATCTTTTCGATGTTCGCGGCCGGATGGAAAGTATCGCCTTCAATGGCAGTGGCGCCGCTCAATTGGCACAAGGCCTCGCTGACGCACGTCTTGCCGCAACCGGCAACGCCCATGATGACCAGGGCGGTGATGGGATGACTCATATAACACCTCAGCGCGCAGACAGCGCTACCTTTGCTAGCTATGACTCTAGTGCACAGGCAGAAGTTGCCGACGCCTTCTTGTCGTTTTTTTGGGTTGCAGCAGGTTTGTTCCCAACACCAAAAAGCGAAGATCAGGCAGGACCTCGCTTACGCATTTACAGCTGCATCAGGACAGCGCTACCTTAGTGCCTTGATTTTTGTTTGGCAAGCCGTCGATGACCACCCCTAAAAACGATAAAAATACCCGCACCACCGGCCGTCCTACCCTGAATGAAGTTGCCCGCCTGGCCGGTGTCAGCCCGATTACCGCTTCTCGCGCCTTGCGTGGGGTCAGCACGGTCGCCACCGAACTGGTGGAAAAAGTGCAGAAAGCAGCCAGTGAACTCAACTACGTAGTGAACCCTGCCGCCCGCGCGTTGGCCTCGGCGCAGAGCCATTCGGTGGTGGTTCTGGTGCCTTCGTTATCCAACTTGCTGTTCATCGATACGCTGGAAGCCATTCATCGGGTGCTCACGCCCAAAGGCTTCGAAGTGCTGATCGGCAACTTCCACTACTCGCGCGATGAAGAAGAAAACCTGCTGCGCAACTACATGGCCTATCAGCCGCGTGGATTTTTGCTGACCGGGTTTGACCGCACGGAAAGTTCGCGGCGGATGATCGAGGCGAGCAACATTCCCTGCGTGTACATGATGGAACTGGACAGCGCCGCCGGGGTGAATTGCGTCGGCTTCTCGCAGCTCAGTGCCGGTGAAACGGCGGCTGAGCATTTGCTCTCACGTGGACGCAAGCGTCTGGCTTACATTGGCGCACAGCTCGATCAGCGCACCTTGTTGCGTGGTGAAGGTTTTCGCAAAGCGCTGCAGAAGGCCGGGCGTTATGACCCGGATCTGGAAGTGCTGACGCCGCGCTCTTCATCGGTGGGCTTGGGCGGGGAACTGTTTATGCAATTGCTCGCGGCGCATCCGGATGTTGATGCGATCTTCTTTGGTAACGACGATTTGGCGCAGGGAGCGTTGCTGGAAGCACTGCGCCACGGCATCAAGATTCCCGAGCAGGTGGCGATTCTCGGTTTTAACGACTTGCCGATGTCCGAGCACATGGTGCCGCGCCTGAGCAGCATCAACACCCCGCGTGAAGCAATTGGCCGGCGCGCGGCGGAGCAGATGTTGACGTTGATGGCCGGTAACAGCGTGGCGCGCCCGGTGGAAGACATGGGCTTCGAACTGAAGATTCGTGAAAGCACATAACCCCTGAAATCCCTGTGGGAGCTGGCTTCACTGATCGTTCCCACGCTCTGCGTGGGAATGCCTCAACGGACGCTCCGCGTTCGGCTTTTGATGGGACGCAGAGCGTCCCGGGCTGCATTCCCACGCAGAGCGTGGGAACGATCAACCGCCCAACAATTCGACGAGGGCATGCGCGCCCTTCTGCAATGGCTGGCTCTTGAGCCACACCGCGTGCACCGGCATCACCAAACCATTTTCGATGTTGCGGAAATTCAGCCGTTTCAGCCGTCCGCTGTCCAGCCGCGACTGCACCACCGACAGCGGAAAATTGCCCCAACCCAATCCCGCCTCGACCATTTCCATTGCCGTCTCAAGACTGTCGGTGCGCCAATACGACTCTGCCACCAACGGCCGCGTCTCACTGATCGGCAAGTCGCGGCTGGCGACGATGATCTGCCGCATATGCACCAGATCCTCGAGAAACACATCCTGCCCCTGTAACTGCGGACTGTCCGCCGCCAGCGTGGCGATCATCCGTTCGCTGCCGACGAACTGAAAACGCTCCAGCACATTCATGCTCAGCCCGGCGAACGCCAGGCACACGCTGACCCGGCCACTGTGCAGCATCGCCAGCACGTCATCTTGCGGCGCGGTGAGCACTTCGATATCGAGCAGCGGATGACGCTCGGCGATCACCTTGATCGCCGCCAGCAAACGCCGCCGGTCGATGTCCGCGACCACGCCGATCGACAACTTGCTCTCCAGTCCCAACGACAGTTCCACCGCATGCACTTGCAACTGCTTGAGCTGCTCGGCAATAAGCCGCGCATGGGGTACCAGCGACAACGCCATCGCCGTGGGCTGCGGTTCGCGATGGCTGCGGTCGAACAGCAGATAACCGAGCTCGGCCTCGAGGTTGCCAATACCCATGCTGACGGCGGAAGGCACCCGACCTAACGCTCGAGCCGCCGCCGAAAACGAGCCGCGCTCGATCACCGCAAGAAACAGCTCGATGCTGTCGCTGTTGAAATTCACCCTGAACACCTATCAATAGAACTGAAAGTAGCTGACTTTTTCTGTCAGCCCCATTGAAGCTATCTTTCGCCGTCTTCGCCAGTCCCACTGGCCAACAAACGGCAAGAAAGAGGCAAACCCCCATGCAAGGCGTCAAACGCAAACTGGTCTATGTATCGCTCTACGAAGTGATCGGCATGACCTTCTCCGCCCTCGGTCTGGCGCTGTTGTCCGGCACCTCCCCGGGCAGCACCGGGCCGCTGGCAGTGATCATCACCACCATCGCCGTGACCTGGAACTTCATTTACACCTCGTTGTTCGAGCACTGGGAAAGCCGCCAGATTTCACGTACTCGCACAGTTAAACGACGCATCGCCCACGCCGTCGGCTTCCAACTGACGCTGATCGTGTTCCTGATTCCGTTGATCGCGTGGTGGATGAACATCAGTCTGGTACAAGCCTTCCTCCTGGATCTGGCGCTGATCATTTTCATCCCGTGCTACACGTTTGCCTTCAACTGGCTGTTCGACCGGATCTTCGGACTGCCGGCCTCGGCGTTGCCAGATTCGGCGGCTGCGGCATAAATCGTTAATTGGTAAGCAGATATTGCGAGAAATCAGCGGTTTAGCCGGTTAAACCGCCGATATTCACAATCCGTTAACTCCGATAGCAGGCTAAGCTTTTCCATCAATAAAAAATGGATCAGCCCATGACTGCTCACGCCCCCGCCGCCGCGCAAAGCGACGGCATCGACCCGATACGCGCCGCTCAGGTGTCCGCCCGCATTGATCGTCTTCCGGCGGTCGCGACGATCTGGCGGCTGGTGGCGCTGCTGTCGATCGGTGGATTTTTCGAACTCTACGATCTGTTCCAGACCGCCTACATCAGCCCCGGTCTGATCCGCGACGGCATCTTCGCCACCGGCAATCAGGGCGTGTTCGGCTTCTCCGATCAAGCGGCGTTTGCTTCGGCGACATTCCTCGGCCTGTTCCTCGGCGCCAGCCTGCTCAGCCCTTTGGCAGACCGATTCGGCCGCCGCGCGATCTTCACCTTCGCGCTGGTCTGGTACACGGTGGCAACGGTGTTGATGGGTATTCAGAGCTCGGCGCTGGGCATCATCTGCATGCGCTTTCTGGTCGGCATCGGCTTGGGTATCGAACTGGTGACTATCGACGCCTACCTCTCGGAACTGGTGCCCAAACGCATGCGCAGTTCGGCGTTCGCCTTTGCGTTTTTCGTGCAGTTCCTGTCGGTGCCGGCGGTGGCGTTGATGTCGTGGTGGCTGGTGCCACAAGCGCCATTCGGCGTGTCCGGCTGGCGTTGGGTGGTGTTGGCCAGCGCGGTGTTTGCGCTGTTTATCTGGTGGTTGCGCAAACGCCTGCCGGAATCGCCGCGCTGGCTCGCGCAGCATGGCCGCTTTGATGAAGCCAACCGGATTCTCGATGGCATCGAAGCACGATGCGAGAAAGATCACGGCAAGCCGCTGGACGTTCCCGAAGCCGTACCGGTCGACGTCGAAGGCAAGGGTCGCTTCGCCGATATCTGGCAGCCACCGTATCGTCGTCGCGCATTGATGCTGATCGTTTTCCACATCTTCCAGGCCATCGGGTTCTTCGGTTTCGGCAACTGGTTGCCGGCGTTACTCTCCGGCCAGGGCGTCAGCGTCACCCACAGTTTGATGTATGCGTTCATCATCACCCTCGCCTACCCGCTCGGGCCGTTGCTGTTCGTCAAGTTCGCCAACCGTTTCGAGAACAAATGGCAAATCGTCGGCTCGGCCCTCGGCGCGATGACCTTCGGCACTTTGTTCGCCTTGCAGACCAGCGCGTTAGGGCTGATCTTCTGCGGGGTCATGATCACCTTCTGCAACGCTTGGTTGAGCTTCAGTTATCACTCGTACCAGAGCGAACTGTTCCCGACCAATATTCGCGCCCGGGCGGTGGGCTTCTGCTATTCGTTCAGTCGTTTGTCGACGGTGTTCAGCAGCTTGTTGATCGGTCTGTTTCTCGACAACTTCGGCACACCCGGGGTGTTGGCATTCATCGTCAGCAGTATGCTCATCGTGATGCTGACCATCGGCTGGTTCGGCCCACGCACGCGCAATCTGGCGCTGGAAAACATCGCTCATCGCTGATGGAACAACGGTCATCCTCTGCCGCTTATCGGCAAGGGATGACCGCTGCGAACACCTGATTGATGATCAACTTGTTGAAATAAAAGAATTTATTCAGAAGGCACGGTAATTGCTTTGGTACGCGAGTCAGCAATTACCTACAGGTCCACTCATCATGTTGATCAGTGCCAAACAACAGCAAATCATTCACCTGCCCAAAGCGCTGAATGATGATGCGACATCTACCGCTGCCGCCGGTCTGCAGGGTGGCCTGCACGGCGCCATGCTGCAGACCCTGCAAAACCAGACCCAGGCGCAAACCGCCGAAGCCACCGCCAAGGTGCAGGACTCGGCCACGCAGATCGCCACCCAGCAAGTCAGCGAAGCCACACGCATCAGCGATAACGTCGACGAAGCGTTCGCCAAGACCCGCGTGAACCTGCAATCGACCGACGCCACCAGCGCCTCGGCAAAAACTGCCACCGACGAGTTCAAGGACTACATGAGCAAGACGCCGGAACAGCGTCTGCGCGACAGTATCCTGCAGTCCATGGGGCTGACCGAAGACGACATCAAAGCCATGCCGCCGGAGAAACAACTGGCCATCGGCAAAGAGATCGCCGAACGCTTGCAGGACAAGATGAAGTTGGCGCAGGCAGAAAAAGACAACGATGTGAAGGACAGCGACAAGCAGGCGGACAAGTTTCTCGCAGCGCTGTGATCTCCAGGTCGCCTGAAATCAAATGTGGGAGCGAGCTTGCTCGCGAAGGCGGTGAACCAATCAACTTAGATGTTGAATGTTGCGCCGCCTTCGCGAGCAGGCTCGCTCCCACAGTTTTTTGTGTGTTCAGGAAAGATCAGTTCAGTTGCAGGGTCTCATTGAACTGACTGATCGCATCCACCACATGCCGCGATCCCTGCTGAATCTCCAGAATCACCTCCCCCGCCTCGTTCGCCAGCTCAACCCCGAGCCCAGTGCGGCTCAGACTTGATTGCATACTCGACACCGCACTCAGCGACAGGTCATGGTTCTTGCGTACCACGTCGACAATTTCCAGGGTCGCCTGACTGGTCCGCGCCGCGAGGCTACGCACCTCATCCGCCACTACCGCAAATCCGCGCCCGTGCTCCCCGGCCCGCGCCGCTTCAATCGCAGCGTTGAGCGCCAGCAGGTTGGTCTGGTCGGCAATCCCGCGAATGGTCTGAACGATGGTGCCGATGATGTCCGATTGCTTGCTCACCGCATCGATGCTGACGGCAGCTTCGTTGAGGTCGCGGGAGATGTCCTGAATGATCTGCACGGTTTGCTGCACGACTTGTGAGCCTTTTTGCGCGCAGGCATCGTTTTGTACCGAGGTGCTGTGGGCCGATTCGGCAGCGTTCTGCAAAGTGGTCATCTGATGGGTGATGTCGCTCGCGAACTTGACCACTTTGTACAGGCGGCCCTTGGCGTCGAACAATGGGTTATACGACGCTTCCAGATAGACCATGTGCCCGGACTTGTTCTTGCGCTCGAAACGATGTGAGTGATATTCGCCGCGGTTGAGCGAAGCCCAGAATGCCTTGTACTGCGAGGATTCCGCTTCACTGCGATGACAGAACATGCTGTGGTGATGGCCGATGATTTCGTTGAGCGAGTACTGCATGGTCTTGAGGAAGTTGTCGTTGGCGGTGATGACATTGCCTTCCGGAGTGAACTCGATCACCGCCATGGAGCGACCAATCGCCGCCAGCATGCTTTCTTCTTCGTGTTCCTTGTTGATCCGCGCGGTGATGTCCGCCGCCACTTTGATCACACTTCTGACTTGCTTGTCCGGGCCATACACCGGCATGTAACTGGCTTCGAGCCAGACTTCCCTGCCGGCCTTGTTCAAACGCAGAAAAGTCCCGCTGATCGGTTCACCACGGGCCAGGTCACGCCACAGCTTTGCGTATTCCTCACTGCGGTAGAACACCTCTTCACAGAACACCCGGTGATGTTTGCCACGCACTTCATCGGCGCTGTAGCCCATGGTCTTGCAGAAGTTTTCATTGGCATCGATAACGATGCCGTCAGGGCTGAACTCGATCATGGCCATCGAACGGCTGATCGCTTCCAGCTTGGCGTTGGCCTCGGTCAAGGCGCAGCTGAAGCGCTCGATTTCCTGCAGGTCAGCCTTGTGATGTAGGTTGAACATGGTTGTATCACCTTCCGCGCGTTCTTTTGATTTGATGAAAGTTCAGGTCTTTCAGAATCCACCACTACGTTCCACAGAACAGGCACACGCATTCCTCCACGGGAGGAAGTTGTCAGGTGATAAATGATGATCAATCGGAGCGTCCATGCAGCGACGCTCTAATCAAGACATCCTTCTCTTGATAGCCCGCACGCGGGCCAGCCCTAACGCGTTGAAGAACTTCCATGTAAGCGACGCTCCTTGTTGGTTCAGTGTCGGTGCCTCGGGTTGCGCACTCTGGCAGCATGAATTCACGGACCAACCCTGTGCATCAGCCATGTTTTGACATGACGGTCGACATAGTTAGTTACGAGAAGCATAGCCAGCGGCAAGCCTTGCGCAAGGCCACTAGTCGGCCAGTATCTGGCACTTTTTGCACAAGAAACGGTTCAGCGCGAGGAGAATTGTTGGCGGGGCAGACGCTTTCGCGAGCAAGCTCGCTCCCACAGGAGCAACGCATTCCAAAATGTGGGAGCGAGCCTGCTCGCGAAGGCGCCATAAGAAGCACTACAAAAACAACAGAAACGACTTACAGACTTCCGCTCACCTTGGTCGCCACCTCAACAGGCACCCAAGGCTTCCAGACCTGCGGCTGATCACGCAAAAACGCTTCCGCCACCAACCTCGGCTGCAAACGTTTTTCACTCATCCCCGCCAAAGTCTGGTTCAACAGATCAATCGGCAAATCGACTTTCTCGAAGAACGCCACCAACTCCGGATACTGCGCCTTGAACGGCGCCGACACGCCAATCGCCAGGCTTGCCGGCATCGAACGGGTGCCCTTGGGGTTGGGATTGTTGGCATCGGCCAGGGTCTTCCAGGCTTCGGCATCGAACGGTGGTTCTTCCAGTTTCACCAGTTTGAACCGGCCGAGCAGCGGCGTCGGTGACCAGTAGTAGAACAGCACCGGTTTGCCCCGCTTGATCGACGACGCCACCTCGGCATCCAGTGCCGCGCCGGAACCGGTGCGGAAATTCACGAAGCTGTCGTTCAGCGCATAGGCCTTGAGCTTCTGACTGTTGACGATCTCCGAAGTCCAACCGGTCGGGCTGTTGAGGAAACGCCCGCGAGTCGGATCTTCCGGGTCGCGGAACACGTCTTTGTAGCGCGGCAGATCGGCCACCGATTTCAACTCGGGTGCCAACGCTTTGATGCCGCGTTCAGGGTCGCCCTTGATCACATACTCCGGCACCCACCAGCCTTCAGTCGCGCCTTTTACCGTATCTCCCAAACCAAATACCTTGCCCTCGGCGGCCGCCTTGACCCACGCCGGACTGCGCCCGGCCCATTCCTCGCCGATCACCTGAATGTCATTTTTCGCCAGCGCGGCCTCCAGGCTGACCGTGCTGCCGGGCAAGGTGTCGGTCGGGTAACCGTAGCCTTTCTCAACGATCAGGCGCAGCACTTCGGTGATGAAACTGCCGCTTTCCCAAGTGATGTCACCGAAGTGAATCGGCGCGGTTTTCTCCGCCGCCGAGACAGCGCCGACGCTAAGGCTGAGGGCCAGCAGCGACGTGCCGAGCAGGGTTTTGATCGATCTCATGCAGACCTCTTGTCTTCCAGAAATTGGTTGGCGCTATGGCGATCGCATAGCGCTTGGGAACGGCTCATGTACTCGCTGACCGAACGCTGGGAGATGCCCAGCTCGGCAGCAATTTGCGGGTAGGTCAGGCCGTCGATGCGGGCGAGCAGAAACGCTGTGCGAACCTTGCCGGGCAAGCGTTGCAAGCTGTGATCGAGGCGGTTGAGGGTTTGCGATAGCTGGACGATTTCTTCAGCCGATGCGGCGTAATCGACATCGATCTGCTGGCGATATCCGCGCTCCAGATCTGCGCGTCGCCAGCGCTGATAAAGCAGGCGTTGGGCGACGGTCGTCAGCAACGCGCGGGGTTCGCGAATGGCCCGCAGCGTCGGTGCTTCAAGTAACTGCACGAAGGTCTCGGAAGCAATATCTTCAATACTGGCGGCGTCATGCAGATGACGGCGCAGATAGGCACAGAGCCAGCGATAGTGAGCGCGGAACAGGTCGTCCACGGTGTGACGATGGGAAATGGCGGCGCCGGACATAGGGGCTCCTGGGTTAGGGGTCGCTGAATGTCCGGTGTTCCGGTGGCGCGATCGTAGCAAGGCGCCTTATTCTTTAATAATATTTAAATTTCATTTTTATATTCTATTTAAGAATAAAAGATCAAAAGATCGCAGCCTTCGACAGCTCCTGCACCGATCCCCTGTAGGAGTTGCCGAAGGCTGCGATCTTTTAGCGTACGCGGCCATAACCCAATGCTTCAGCTTCACGCTGATAGTCGAGCAGGATCTGATAATCGCTCTCGCTGGCAGCAAGCACCTCAGGTAACCCCAAGGTCTGTGCGACATCAGGGAGTTCATGCAGGGTTTCATTCATCACTTGGCGCAATGCCTCAACCTGCTCATCCGCAGCGCTGCCAATGGTAATAAACGGCAAGGTCGGACTGAATGCACTGCGCGCGACCACCCGCAAGCCGCTGACTTCTTCAGGCACATGCCGGGCGAGACAGGCGTAGGTGACGCTGTCGATGGCAGCCAGATCGGCGCGGTTTTCCTGCAGCCAGCGCAGACTTTCCCGGTGACCGCCGCTGATGCCGACCGAGGCAAAGAATTGTCCGTTTTGCTGCAACGGCGCCAGGCGCTGACGCAACAGGTTCATGCCACTGTTGGAGTCCTCACTATTGATCACCCCCCGACTGTTGTGAAAATCCGTCAGGGTTTTGCGTGGGTCATCAGCGCGGCCGAGGATCAGGCTGCAATGATTGCCGGCGCTGGCGTCAGGCAGTTCGTAGCGAGGACGTCCGACGATCCGCACTTGTCCGCGCAAAGCGGTCATCAGCGGGTAGCCGCAGGTTTGCGTGAGCAGCAGATCCGGTGACAGCCAGAGCTCGGGTAGAGAAAGCTTTTGCGCATCAAGCCGCGACCGCCCCAAGCGTTCGAGAATGCGCGCAATCCAGCGCTCATTCGCCGCGCGGATTGGCTCGGGGGCGACGTACATCAGGAGTTCGGTGTGGTGTTGGGTCATACATTTTTTCCCGGCAAACACAAATCCAATGTAGGAGTGAGCCTGCTCGCGATAGCGGTGCATCAGTGACATCTTCAGTGCCTGACACACCGCTATCGCGAGCAGGCTCGCTCCCACAGGGTTTTGTGGTGTTCTTGGGTCAGTGGAACGGATGCTCGGGACTGTCGATCGGCCTAAAGACATTGCGCCGCCAGAACTCGCCATACCCGCGCACCAGAAACCCGCCACTGCGTGCGATCCACTGCTCGCGATGCATCCGGTAAACCGTCGGCAAGTCGTACCACGCAAGCTTCGGCAAGTCGTGATGCACCAGATGAAAATTCAGATTAAGGAACAACCAGCGCCATGGCCAACCGGCCTCATTGAGCACCGTGCGCTGTTCCGGTTGCGCATGCGGGCGGTGTTCATAGTAGGAGCGGATCATCGCGATCGACAGCGCCGGCACGCTGATCAGCAACAGGTAATGCCAGACCGGCAGCACGCTGTATCGAGCGATGAACCCCAGCATCAGCAGGGTAAACGCGCCGTGGGTCAGCCACATCAGCCACGCCTGGCGTTCGCCATTCTTCAGCCGCTGCAGTTCTTCGCCAGCGAGCGCCAACAACGCCAGGGGGGCGCCCGTTGCGAAACGGCCGAGTACGGTTTTGTTCAGCCAGTGCAGGCTGCGCTCGAACAGCGAACTGCCCTGCCAGCCAGCGCGGGTCAGGTAACGGCTCTCCGGATCGACGCCGGGCACAGTCAGATCCTCATCGCGGTGATGCAACAAATGGCTGTCGCGATACAGCGTGTACGGATACCACACCGCGAATGGCGCGTAGCCGAGGATTTTGTTGAGCAAGGTCCAGCGGGTCGGATGCCCGTGGAGCAATTCGTGCTGCACTGACAGCCACAGCACCAGTAGCGGAACCAGCAGCAACGTGCTCAAACCACGACCGAGCCACTGACTATTGAGCACAATGGCAAACCAACCGCCATAGACGCCGATCAGCAACAGCCAGGTCGGCCATTCGGTGCGGGCGGTGAAGCGTTGGCGCAGGGTTTCGATCTGCTGGCGATGGGCGGCGTCGAAGTAATGGGACATGGCGTTGCTCAAAACGGGATTCTTTCCCTTCTGTGCAACGACGCGGCGCAATCTTGCAGATTATTTTCGGGTTAGGCAGGAGCCCGAGAACCGGGCTCCGGAAAGACGTGATCAATGGCCGAATATGTCGACTTTCTTGGCTTTCTTCTCCGCGCGTTTTTCAATCGCGGTCTTGGCCGGTTTCTTCTTCGCGGCTTTCTTTGAATCCATACCTTTGGACATGATGCGTACTCCACTCACAGGGGATGTGAGGTCAGGTATACACCTATCCAGAGCCGTGCGTTCTTTTATAATCGCCGCTTTGCCCACCGACAGTCCGATCCCATGCCCGACACCCGATACAGCCTGCTCGACGAGTCGTTATGGCCGTTGATGAACAAGTTTTACCGCAGCCATCAATCATCGATGAAAGCTGTTCGCGACGCGCAATTGTGGGTCGCGCGACGGGGAGAGATTGTTGCCGCGTTGTGCTTGCGGCCGGTGGCGGGCGGGCATTGGTTGACCGGGTTGTTCGTTGATCCGGGCTGTCGCGAACAAGGGCTTGCCGCGCAGTTGATCGCAGCAGCGGTGCAGGATGTGAGCGAGCCGGTGTGGCTGTTCTGTCATCCTGATTTGCGTGAGTTTTATGAGCGACGCGGGTTCACGTTCGATCCGGCGCTGCCGCAAGCGATGGCAGAGCGATTGAGCCGGTATGCGCGGAGCAAGCCGATGATTGCTATGGAGCTGGCCCCTTCAATCTGACGCAAAACCTTGTAGGAGTGAGCCTGCTCGCGATAGCGGTATGTCAGTCACCGAAAATGTCACTGACAGACCGCTATCGCGAGCAGGCTCACTCCTACAGGGGGGTAGTGGTGTTCTCGGGGATCAGTCGTCAGCTGTGGGATCGAGATCCGGGAACATCACTTCGGTAAAACCGAATTTGCTGAAATCGGTGATCCGCGACGGGTACAAGCGGCCGATCAGGTGATCGCACTCGTGCTGCACAACGCGCGCGTGGAAGCCCGAAGCAGTGCGCACAATCGGCTCACCCTTTGGATCAAACCCTTCATAACGAATCTGCTGATAACGCTCCACCGCACCACGCAAACCGGGCACCGACAGACAACCTTCAAAGCCCTCTTCCGTCAACGGACTCAGCGGCGTGATCAGCGGATTGATCAGGATTGTCTGCGGCACGGCTTCAGCGTCCGGGTAACGTTCGCTGTGTTCGAAACCAAAGATCACCAGTTGCAGATCGACACCGATCTGCGGCGCGGCCAGGCCAACGCCGCCGACGCTTTCCATGGTCTGGAACATATCGTCGATCAGTTGCCACAGCTCAGGGCTGTCGAACATCTCGGCCGGCACTGGCGGGGCGATGCGCAGCAGGCGCTCGTCGCCCATTTTCAGAATTTCACGGATCATGATCAGACTTCGTCAGTGTCCGGCTTGAGCGAATGATCGCGGCCCAGGCCCGAGACGTGTTGTTTGGGATGCTCATCGAGTTCGCCGGGGACTTTTTCACCCGAGTCCTTGCCCTCGCTGGACATGTGTTCGATCACCGCATTCATCTCCGCGCCGAGCAACAGCACCGCAGCGGAAATGTAGAAGTACAGCAACAGCACGATGATCGCCCCGATGCTGCCATACATCGCGTTGTAGTTGGCGAAGGTTTTTACGTAGAAGGCGAACCCCAACGAAGCGATGATCCACACCACCACGGCCAACACAGAACCGGGTGTGATGAAACGGAATTCCTGTTTGACGTCCGGCATGACGTAGTAGATCAGTGCCACGGCGACCATCATCAGAATCACGATCACCGGCCAGCGCGCGATGGTCCACACGGTGACGATGAAGTCTTCCAGTCCCACCTGCGCGGCGATCCAGCCCATCACCTGCGGCCCGAGCACCATCAGCGCGGCGGCCACCAGCAGCATGCCGGCGATGCCGACGGTGTAGAAAATCGACAGTGGGAAACGCTTCCAGATCGGCCGGCCTTCAACCACGTCGTACGCGGCGTTCATCGCGCTCATCATCAAGCGCACACCGGCGGAGGCGGTGTACAAGGCGATCACGATACCGACGGAAAGCAGGCCACCCTTTGACTGCTGTAACTGGTCAATCACCGGATTGACCTGCTCCAGCGCCTGCGGCGGCAGGACCAGTTCTGATTGCAGGCGCAGCCAGGAGAAGAAGTCCGGCAGGTGCAGGAAACCGATCAGGGCGATCAGAAACAGAATGAACGGGAACAGCGAGAACAGCATCTGGTAAGCCAGTGCCGAGGCGTAGGTCGACATTTCGTCGTCGACGAATTCAGTGACCGTGCGCATCATCACCCGATGCAGGGGCAGACCTTTCATGTCTGGAAATATCATTCGCGTCTCCTTTCGCCGCAATACAGGTTGAAGTCGTGGCGACTCAGGGGCCGTTTTTTACATCACGGTAGCCTGTTTGGCTAACCTCGTAGGGTTGCCGCAGGTTTTTGACACAAAAACGGCCATCCTTGGATGGCCGTTCATGTATTTCGTTCAAGGCTGGATTACGCCTTGTCGACGCCTTTTTTGACCGCGTCCTTGGCTTTGCCGACAGCTTGCTGGGCTTCGCCTTTTTTCTCTTGAATCTTGCCTTCGGCTTGCAGCTTGGTGTTGTCGGTGGCTTTACCGACGCCTTGCTTGACGTTGCCGACCGCTTCGTTGGCCATGCCTTTTACTTTATCGCCTGTGCTACTCATGGTGTTTCTCCTTGGTGCAATTAGGGGGAAAAGTCAGTACGTAATGATTGACTGGCCGGGTTTGCGCCAAGTTTCATTTATTTTCGGGGGCTCATTTCGTCGCGGTGTGCAGGTTGGGCTTTATGTTTGCGTGCGAAGCCCCGAGAATGCGCAACATATGGGCGCCGTGCGCCAATGAACCGATCCCGCAGGAATGTTATGAAACTCGATAAAACGCAGGCCATCGCCCGACGCAACAAGGAACTGGGCGGTGCCGTGCTCGGCACCAACAACTGCCACTTCGCCGAACTGAACCGTAACCGCAACATCTGGTGGTTCGACCTGCCGGTGTCGCGTCTGGCCATCGGTCAGTACGAGTGGATTCACTTGCTGATGCACACCCCGGCCACCGACGAACTGCTGCACCTGAAAGTGCCAACGGTGTTCCTGCGTGAAAAGCTTGAAGGGCTGGTGATTCGCAACGAAGGCAAGCGTAAAGCGGCATTGAGCCTGGAATTGAGTGCGGACAAGGATTCGTATCTGCAGGACATGCGTCCGGCGGGTACCAACGTGAATTTTGCGCCGTTCCGTCAGTAGGATTTGTGCTGTCCCCTTTTCCCCTCACCCTAGCCCTCTCCCAGAGGGAGAGGGGACTGACCGAGTTGGCTGGATGAGCTACACCGACCTGAGATATCGAGTCGAACTCAGATTCTGAACAGCATGCAATCGGCCCCCTTTTCCATTGGACGAGGGGACTGACTGAGTTGTTTGGGCGAGCTACACCGACCTGAGATTCCGAGTTGAACTCAGGTTCTGAAAGGCCCCCGATCTGCTCCCTTCCCCCTCGCCCCCTTGGGGGAGAGGGCTGGGGTGAGGGGGTAGATTTACCAATCACTGCAAATCTACAGCCTTCCACCAACAAAAAGCCCCGCATCTGCGGGGCTTCGTGTTTTAAGCGGCGGACTTGGCCTTGATCTTTTTCAGCTCTTCATCACGCAACTCGCGGCGCAGAATCTTGCCGACGTTGGTGGTCGGCAGCGCATCGCGAAACTCCACCGAACGCGGCACCTTGTAGCCCGTGACGTTGGCACGCATGTGATCCATCACCTGCTCTTTGGTCAGGGTCACACCTGGTTTGGCGACGATGAAAATCTTGATCGCCTCACCCGACTTCTCGTCCGGCACACCAATGGCCGCGCACTGCAACACGCCCGGCAGGGTCGCCAGCACATCTTCCAGTTCGTTCGGGTAAACGTTGAAACCGGAGACCAGGATCATGTCTTTCTTGCGGTCGACAATGCGCATGTAGCCGTCCGGCTGGATCAGCGCGATATCACCGGTCTTCAGCCAGCCTTCGCTGTCGAGCATTTCATCGGTGGCTTCCTGACGCTGCCAGTAGCCCTTCATCACTTGCGGGCCCTTGACGCACAGTTCGCCGATTTCACCCAGCGGCTGCTCGACACCGGCATCGTCGATGACTTTGCACAGCGTCGATGGCACCGGAATACCGATGGTGCCGATCTGGATGTGCTGGATCGGGTTGACCGTGGCCACCGGGCTGGTTTCGGTCATGCCGTAACCTTCGCAGATGGCGCAACCGGTGACCGCTTTCCAGCGCTCGGCAGCGGCCAGTTGCAGGGCCATGCCGCCGGACAAGGTGACTTTCAGCGCCGAGAAATCCAGCTTGCGGAAACCTTCGTTGTTGCACAGCGCCACGAACAGCGTGTTGAGACCAACAAAACCGCTGAACTTCCACTTCGACAGTTCCTTGACCATCGCCGGCAGGTCGCGCGGGTTGCTGATCAGGATGTTGTGGTTGCCGATCAGCATCATCGCCATGCAATGAAAGGTGAACGCATAGATGTGGTACAGCGGCAGCGGCGTGATCAGGATCTCGCAACCTTCGTTGAGGTTGGAACCCATCAGCGCTTTGCACTGCAGCATGTTGGCGACGAGGTTGCGATGGGTCAGCATCGCGCCCTTGGCCACGCCCGTGGTCCCGCCGGTGTATTGCAGCACCGCCACGTCGCCGCTGTGCGGATTGGCTTCGGCCACCGGCTGGCCCTGGCCCTTGCTCAGCACGTCGTTGAACTTGACGGCTTTGGGCAGGTGATAGGCCGGGACCATTTTCTTCACGTACTTGATGACGCTGTTGATCAGCAGGCGCTTGATCGGCGGCAGCAGGTCGGCGACTTCGGTGACGATAACGTGTTTGACGCCGGTTTTCGGCACTACGGCTTCGGCCAGATGCGCCATGTTCGCCAGGCAAACCAGGGCTTTAGCACCGGAGTCATTGAATTGGTGTTCCATTTCCCGCGCGGTGTACAGCGGGTTGGTGTTGACCACGATCAGCCCGGCGCGAATCGCACCGAAGACGGCCACCGGGTACTGCAGAACGTTGGGCAGTTGCACGGCGATTCGATCACCGGGCTGCAAATCGGTATGCTGTTGCAGATACGCGGCAAACGCACCGGACAATTCGTACAATTCACCGTAGGTGATTGTCTTGCCCAGGTTGCTGAAAGCCGGTTTGTTGGCGAAGCGTTGGCAGGATTGTTTCAACACTGCCTGAATGTTCGGATACTCGTCCGGATTGATGTCGGCAGCAATTCCAGCCGGGTATTTATCCTTCCAAAAGTCTTCGATCATGGAAGCCCACTCCTCAGCAACGCGAATTCTTCACCGCATTTGATGCGATTATTATTGGTGTGTGTTTGGTATTGGTGAATCTGGCTTTTATATAGGCCGAGAAGTCACAAAGCGCGCCGAGAGTAGCAGCTTTGCCAAGGGTCGACTAGAGCCAAAAGCGGCCCCTACAGTCACTATGATGACTCAAGACTACCTAGCAGTCATTTTAGAGCAAAAATCCTAGAACACCTTTGAAGCCCCGGTTTTCGGGGACTTAAAGCAAAAGATCGCAGCCTTCGGCAACTCCTGCAGGAAATGCATTCCAAGTAGGAGCTGCCGAAGGCTGCGATCTTTGTGTTTTTGACTTTTACGCGATATCGCGCAACTCACGCCGCAGAATTTTCCCGACAGGCGTCATCGGCAATGACTCACGCAATACGATGTGTTTCGGCACCTTATACGCGGTGAAATTCTCTTTGCAATAGGCCTTGAGCTCTTCGAGGCTGACCCCGGTTTCCCGCGCCACCACGAACAGCTTCACCGCCTCGCCCGAACGCTCGTCCGGCACGCCGATCACCGCGCAGTTGGCGACTTTCGGATGGGCCATCACCACGTCTTCGATTTCATTCGGATAAACGTTGAAACCGGAGACGATGATCATGTCCTTCTTGCGATCGACAATGCGCACAAAACCGTCCGGATCAATCACCGCAATATCGCCGGACTTGAACCAGCCCTCGGCATCCAGCACTTCGGCCGTGGCTTCCGGTTTGTGCCAGTAGCCCTTCATGATCTGCGGGCCCTTGATGCACAACTCGCCACGCTCGCCCATCGGCTGTTCGACACCGTCATCGTTGATGATTTTCAGCAACGTGCCCGGCACCGGCAAGCCGACCGTGCCCAGACGCGATTGATCGCCGTACGGGTTGGTGCAGGCCACCGGCGAGGTTTCGGTGAGACCGTAACCTTCAGTGATGCGGCACCCGGTCATCTGCTCCCAGCGCTCGGCGGTAGCCTTGACCAGCGCGGTGCCACCAGAGTTGGTGAGCTTCAGGCTGGAGAAATCGAGCGTCTTGAAATCCGCGTGATCCATCAGCGCCACGAACAAGGTGTTCAAGCCCAGCAGCGCCGAGAAGCGCCAGTTCTTCAGCTCCTTGATGAACCCGGCGATGTCGCGCGGATTGGTGATCAGCACGTTGTGGTTGCCGGAAACCATCATGCACATGCAGTTCGCGGTGAAGGCATAGATGTGGTACAGCGGCAACGGCGCGATCATCACTTCCTGGCCTTCGCGCAGCAGCGGCTGGCCGTCCGGGCCGAGTTGGGCGAGACAGGCGCGCACTTGTTGCATGTTCGCCACCAGATTGCCGTGAGTGAGCATCGCACCTTTGGCCAGGCCGGTGGTGCCACCGGTGTATTGCAGCACGGCGATGTCGTCGAGGCTGGCTTTCAGCGGCTTGATGCCCAGACCTCGGCCCATGCGCAGTGCGCTTTTGAAGGAGATCGCCTGCGGCAGCGAATACGCCGGGACCATTTTCTTTACTTTGCTGACCACGGTATTCACCAGCCAGCCCTTGGCGGTGGGCATCAGGTCGCCCATCTTCGCTTCGATCAGGTATTGAATGTCGGTGTCGGGCAGCACTTCCTGGACTTTCTGGCCGAACATGTTCAGGTACACCAGCGCCCGCGCGCCGGAATCCTTGAACTGGTGGCGCATCTCCCGCGCGGTGTACAACGGGTTGGTGTTGACCACGATCAACCCGGCGCGCAAGGCACCGAACACGGCTATCGGATAGTGCAGGACATTGGGCATCTGCACCGCGATGCGATCACCCGGCACCAGATCGGTATGCGCTTGCAGGTAACCGGCGAACGCAGCGCTCTGGCGTTCGAGTTCGGCGTAAGTCAGGGTGATGCCCATGTTGCTGAATGCCGGGCGGTCGGCGAACTTCTTGCAGGAACGCTCGAATACCTCGATCACCGACTTGAACTCACCCATGTCGATGTCCAGCGGTACGCCGGCCGGGCGTTTGTCGTTCCAGAAATCAGGTTGCATTGTTCTTGTCCTCTTTACCTGAGCCGATCCGGGGCCGCTTTCTGTCATTTCTGAAAAAGCGGAGCTTCACGGACACTAGCAGTTATGGCCATTGAGGCAAATATGGACAAAGCCGTCATTGATCGTGTGAATCTTCCTGCCGTGGCGTGGGCTGATCAGACGCGCTATACAATGTTCCGACTCTGAGCAAAGGAAGCGCCATGATCCACGACACCCTATGGCTGGATGCGAGTGACCGCAGCCGCCTCTTCGTCAATCAATGGCTGCCGGCAGCGCCGTTGAAAGCGGTGATCCTGCTGGCCCATGGCATGGCAGAACACAGCGGCCGCTATGCGCGACTGGCCGAAACGTTTTGCGACAAAGGATATGGCGTGTATGCCCCGGATTTGCGCGGACATGGCAAAACCGCCAATTACGGCACCCTTGGCCACTTCGCCGATAACGATGGCTGGTGCAAAGTGCTCGGCGATCTGGCCAGCCTCAATCAACACATCGGCCAGCAACACCCCGGTGTACCGATCATCCTGTTAGGACACAGCATGGGCAGCTACCTCGCCCAAGGTTATCTGCTGCACCACAGCGCCAGCCTGAACGGGGCGATTCTCAGTGGTTCAAACTTTCAGCCCGTTGCGCTGTACGGCGCCGCGCGGCAGATCGCCCGCCTGGAAAAACTGCGTCAAGGTGGCAAGGGCCGTAGCGCGCTGATCGAATGGCTGTCGTTCGGCTCGTTCAACAACAAATTCAAACCGGCGCGCACAGCGTTCGACTGGCTGAGTCGCGACCCGGCCGAGGTTGACCTGTACGCCAACGACCCGCTGTGTGGCTTTCGCTGCACCAATCAACTGTGGATCGACCTGCTCGGCGGCTTGCAGCAGATCAGCAAAGCGTCCAATCTCGCGCAGATCGATCCGGGCTTGCCGCTGCTGGTAATCGGTGGCGAATGTGATCCGGTGAGTGAAGGCAAGCGTCTGACAGATCTGGCCAATGCCTTGCGCACGGCCGGCAGCCAGAACCTGCAACTGCAGATCTACCCGCAGGCGCGGCACGAATTGTTCAACGAAACCAACCGCGATGAAGTGATCGCTGATGTGCTGGCCTGGATCGATCAGGCCTTGAGCCATCCGCGCCCTCATCGCAGCGAGTAATTTTTTGTGGATTCATTGAATCCGTTACAGGAATCGAGACCGATGACCCAGGTTACCAACATCCCTTACGAAGCCCTCGAAGTCGGCCAGACTGCCAGCTACAGCAAGACCGTCGAAGAGCGCGACATCCAACTGTTTGCCGCGATGTCGGGCGACCACAACCCGGTGCACCTGGACGCCGAGTTTGCCGCCGCGAGCATGTTCAAGGAGCGTATCGCTCACGGCATGTTCAGCGGTGCGCTGATCAGTGCCGCCGTTGCCTGCGAACTGCCTGGGCCGGGCACTATTTATATTGGCCAGCAGATGAGCTTTCAGAAGCCGGTGAAGATTGGCGACACGTTGACCGTGCGCCTGGAAATTCTCGAGAAGCTGCCGAAGTTTCGTGTGCGCATTGCCACTCGTGTGTTCAACCAGCGTGATGAGTTGGTGGTGGATGGCGAGGCGGAGATTCTGGCGCCGCGTAAGCAGCAGACGGTGACGTTGCCGACTTTGCCGGCGATCAGCATTGGCTGATTGATTTGTGGTGTGTCAGTGAGAGCTTTCCCCCTCACCCCAGCCCTCCCGAAACGTCGGACCGCCCCCAAGGGGGCGAGGGGGGAAGGGAGCCGATCTCCGCTGTTTTCAGGTTTTGAGTTCGACTGGATATTTCAGGTCGATGTAGCTCGAAAAAACACCTCGGTCAGTCCCCTCTCCCTCCGGGAGAGGGCTAGGGTGAGGGGCTCTTGCTTTGGCTTTCCCCAGACATAAAAAAACGCCAGACTCGCTGGCGTTTTTTGTACCCGGCGAACGCTTAAGAGCGAGCGCGAGCCTGGTTACGCAGGGCTTTCACCTGATCGTGGTTACGTTGTACGCCGTGATACTGGCGTTCAACCAGATCACGAATACCCACCAGGTTGTGCTTGCTGATTTTCTCGAGGGCTTCTTTGTAAGCCTTCAATGCGTGGTCTTCACCGCGCTCGGCTTCGTTCAGCACAGCCTCTTCGTCCTTGCCGGTGAACATGGCTTTGACGTCGACCCAGCGACGGTGCAGGTCACCGCTGACGCTGGTGGAAGTTTCCGGATCGCCGCCCAGCTTGCGAACTTCAGCTTGCAGCTCAGCTGCAGCAGTGGCGCAATCGGCAGAACGAGTGACGAACAGGGTTTTCAGTTCTGGATGCTTGATGTCTTCAGCGCAAGTCTTGAACCCTTCCTGACCGTCCTTGCTGGTTTCAATCAGGTCATTGAGTACAGAGATGGCTTCTTTATTCATATCGGTCATTTTTCAATTCCTTGCGATTGGTTGAAGATGCAAGGGATATTGCAGTGTGCGTGCCAGCTTTTTTATTGATAAAAAATCGTTATTTATCAACAAGTTAAATATAAGTGAACTATCTGTATCACGGTTATTTGCATGATCTGTCATTTGGCCTGCATGCAGAATGCCTGTATTTTCCAAGCTGATTTGAAGCCAGACGATCTCACTGATGAATCCCGAAAAACTCGAACTGCTGATAACCCGCGAAATGCCCTTCGGCAAGTACAAGGGCCGGATCATTGCCGACCTGCCGGGGCCGTACCTGAACTGGTTTGCCCGCGAAGGTTTTCCGCACGGCGAACTCGGTGGCTTGCTCGCGCTGATGCAGGAGATCGACCATAACGGCCTCTCGGACCTGCTCGAACCACTGCGCGCCAAACACGGCAAACCTGCCCCGCGCCACTGAAGCGCCCTCCTCTCTCAGAGTCAGCCGACCATGCCCGATAACACCCGCCGCGCCCGTGACGAAGCCTTTTGGCAAACGTTCGCCGACCGTTACGACGTTCAACCCGGCCCCGTGAACCTGGAAAACGGTTACTTCGGGCGCATGTCGCGCACGGTGATCGAGGAGTACCAGCGCAATATCGAGCTGATCAACACCAGCAATTCGGTATACGTGCGCCAGCGTTTCGAGCAGCACGATAACCTCGATATCCGTGCGCAACTGGCCGAGCTGATCGGCGTGCGCGCGCAGAGCGTAGCCTTCACCCGTAACGCCACCGAAGGCCTGCAATCGCTGATCCGCAACTACAACCGCCTGCAACCGGGCGATCAGGTGCTGATCAGTGATCTGGAATACGACACGGTCAAAGGCGCCATGCGCTGGCTGGCCAGACATCGCGGTGCTGAGGTGATCGAGATTGCCCATACGCACCCGGCAAGTTACGACAGTCTGCTGGAGACTTACCGCGAAACGTTCATCGGCCAACCGAAGATCAAGCTGATGGCCCTGACTCACGTCACTCACCGCACCGGCCTGGTCATGCCCGTGCAGGCCATCGCTGCGCTCGCCAAGGAACACGGGGTCGATGTCATCCTCGACGGCGCCCACGCGCTCGGTCAGATCGACTTCAATCTTGAAGCGCTGGGCATTGCCTTCGCCGGCTACAACCTGCACAAGTGGATCGGCGCACCGCTCACCCTCGGCTTCCTGTATATCTCGCCGCAACGCTTGGCCGACATCGATCCGGACATGGGGGAAATGCATTACCCGGTAAATGACATCCGTGCGCGCACCT
Organism: Pseudomonas sp. P108; assembly: GCF_032613195.1. Lineage (NCBI taxonomy): Bacteria > Pseudomonadati > Pseudomonadota > Gammaproteobacteria > Pseudomonadales > Pseudomonadaceae > Pseudomonas > Pseudomonas sp. P108. Next base: position 5,116,091 of record NZ_CP126691.1, read on the forward strand.
CCTACAGCACGCCCAACATTCCGGCGCTGATGACCTTGCCGCTGGTGTTCGAAGAGCATCGCTCCCTCGGCGGCGCAGCGGCCAAAGGCGCTCGCGTCAATTATCTGCGCAATCTGTGGGTCAGCTCGGTGCGACACTTGCCGGGTATCGAGGTGATGACGCCAGACGATCCACGGCTGTATTGCGGCATCACATCGCTGCGCTTCACCCGGCACGACGATCAACAGGCGATGGCTGAGCGTCTGCTCAACGACTACAACCTGTTCACCGTGGTGCGCAACGGTGCCGCCAGCGGGCCGAGCATCCGTATCACTCCGGGGCTGACCACCACCGCTGCCGACATGCAGTTGCTGGTGCGCGCGCTGAACGAACTGCGCTAAAACACTGTGATCAGGTATTTGTCGTAGCCCGCCACGCCGATCTGCGATGACACCGCAAAGGTGTCGACGCCGATCGTCAGGCTACCGAAGTAGCCGTCCTCCAGACCTTCCCCGCCAATCGGTCGCAACACCAGCCGCGAGGCATCATCCCCTGCGGCTTCACAGTTACAGGCATTGGGAAGATGCAGCCGTCCTGCCCAGGCCTCCTGATGTGACTGCGGACGTTGATCATCACTGGCGATGCACACGGTCATGGCGATGCATGACGCACCGGCAGACTGCTGATCCGGGTAAATACTGGTAAACCGCACGATGCCTTGGCTGTCGGTCGACTGGGTGCCGCAGAGGCTGTCGGCGCCAATGTTCTGTTCGATCCGAACCTGGGCGTCAACCACTGGTTCACCGGTCATGGCGTCGACCAGGGCCAGACGCAATACCAGTGGCAGGCCTTCGACGCCGCGGCTGATGTTGCGCACCTTTTCTTCGGTTTCGCGCCAATCGATGCTGCCAACGATTGGCGGTTGCCGTTGATGCAAAGGTGGGTGTTTGAAGGCTACAGATTGATGGTCGTCCATGAGGCGTTCTCTCTTCCGTAAGATGAACGCAGATTAGCGCCACGCAAACGCAGTTGTGCGGTAACTATGTATCGCGTGATGTCCTGACACTTTCTTCGAGGCAAAAAAAAACGGTGCACCGACCAAGCGCACCGTAAAGCCGTAGAACACACAACGAAGTGTCTGGTAACAATCAGTCCAGCAGCGCCAGCGCCTCGGCGGTGCATTCCTGAATGCGCGCCCAGTCGCCGTTCTTGATCCACTCCGGATCAAGCATCCAGCTACCGCCCACGCACATGACGTTTTTCAGCGCCATGTAGCTCTTGATGTTGGCCGGGCCGACGCCGCCAGTCGGGCAGAATTTCACTTCGCCGAACGGGCCGCCAAGGGCCTTGATTGCCGCCACGCCACCGCTGACTTCAGCCGGGAACAGCTTGAAGCGGCGATAACCCAGACCGTAGCCTTCCATGATGCCGGAAGCGTTGCTGATGCCCGGCAACAGCGGAATCGGGCTGTCGACGCTGGCTTCCAGCAAATCACGGGTGATGCCCGGGGTGACGATGAACTGCGAACCGGCAGCTTCGGCAGCCGCGAGCATGTTGCGATCGAGCACGGTGCCGGCACCGGTCATCAGTTCCGGGCGCTGGTCGCGCAGGATCTGAATAGCCTTGAGGCCGAACTGCGAACGCAGGGTCACTTCCAGCGCGGTCAGACCACCGGCGGCCAGAGCGTCGGCCAGCGGCAGCACGTCCTGTTCGCGAGCGATGGTGATCACCGGCAGGATTCGCGCCTTGGCGCAGAGGCTGTCGATCAGGGCAACTTTGTCCGCCATGGAAACGGTCGGGGATGGGGTTGTCATAGCGGCTGTTCCTTGGCTCATGGGCACCAGTAAATCTCTAACGTAGGTTGCAGAAACGCGCGCACCGGCATGGCGGCGACGTCATCGGATGCCAGTGCGGCATTCAGGGTGGTCAGTTTCGACTGACCGGAAATCGACAGAATCTTGTGACGGGCCGAGGCCAGCAGCGCACGGCTCATGGTCAGACGCTGACGCGGCACGCTTGGCGCCAGCATCGGCCAGCAACGGCGTGTGCCATCAGCTTGCAGAGCTTCGGCAAGGTTCGGGCTGTCGGGGAACAGCGACGCGGTGTGGCCGTCATCGCCCATGCCCAGCACCAGCACGTCAATCGGCGGCAGTTCGGCGAGCAAGCGGTCGGCTTGCTCGGCTGCCTGCTCGACGTTCGCTGCAGCGCTATAAAGACTGAGGAACTGCGCTTTCGCCGCCGGGCCTTTGAGCAGGTATTGCTTGAGCAGGCCGGCATTGCTGTCGGCGTGTTCAACCGGCACCCAGCGCTCGTCGGCGAGGGTCACAACGACCTTCGACCAGTCCAGATCCTGCTTCGCCAGGTGCTGGAAAAACGCCACCGGGCTACGACCGCCAGACACCACCAGCACCGCGTTGCCGCGTGCCGCAATGGCGTCGCTCAATTGCTTCGCGACGTTCAGCGCCAGACCTTCGGCTAACAGCACCGGGCTCTTGAATTCGTGAGCGTTCACGCCCGCAGGCAGTTGCACATCAGATATCGCCATACCACGACCTCCCGTCCCGCGTGATCAATGCAATGGAGCTCATCGGCCCCCACGACCCGGCCGCATACGGCTTGGGCGCGTCACCGGATTTTTTCCACCCGGCGATCAGCTGGTCACACCACTTCCACGCGGCTTCGATTTCATCTTTACGGACAAACAGGTTCTGATTGCCGTTCATCACTTCCAGCAACAACCGCTCGTAGGCATCGGGGATCCGCGCGCTACGCCAGGTGTCGGAGAAATTCAGTTGCAGCGGGCCGCTGCGCAGTTGCATGCCTTTGTCCAGGCCCTGCTCTTTGGTCATCACGCGCAAGGAAATGCCTTCGTCCGGTTGCAGGCGGATGATCAGTTTGTTGCTGATCTGCAAGCGCTGCTCAGGGGCGAAGATGTAGTGCGACGGCTCCTTGAAGTGGATGACGATCTGCGACAGTTTCTGCGGCATACGCTTGCCGGTACGCAGGTAGAACGGCACGCCGGCCCAGCGCCAGTTGCGGATGTCGGCACGCAGGGCGACGAAGGTTTCGGTGTCGCTCTGAGTGTTTGAATTCGGTTCTTCGAGGTAACCCGGTACGGATTTGCCTTCGCTGTGACCGGCGATGTACTGGCCGCGCACCACTTGGGTGGTCAGGCCTTCCGGGCTGATCGGCGCCAGCGCCTTGAGTACTTTTACCTTTTCGTCGCGGATGCTGTCGGCGGACAGATCAGCCGGCGGGTCCATGGCGATCAGGCAGAGCAACTGCAACAGGTGATTCTGGATCATGTCGCGCAGTTGGCCGGCCTTGTCGAAGTAGCCCCAACGGCCTTCGATGCCGACCTTCTCGGCCACGGTGATTTCCACGTGGGAGATGTAATTCTGGTTCCACTGGGTTTCGAACAGGCTGTTGGCGAAACGCAGGGCGATCAGGTTCTGAACGGTTTCTTTGCCCAGGTAATGGTCGATGCGGTAGGTGCGGTTTTCCGGGAAGAACTGCGCTACCGCGTCGTTCACCTTGCGCGACGATTCGAGGTCGGAGCCGATCGGTTTTTCCAGTACCACACGGGTGTTTTCTGCCAGACCGACTTTCGCCAGGTTCTCGCAGATCGCGCCGTACACTGCTGCCGGCGTGGCGAAGTAGGCAATCATGCGCTGCGTGCTGCCGGCCAGTTCGGCCAGCGCCACATAGTCTTCAGCCTTGAGGAAGTCGACGTGCAGGTAGGTCAGGCGTGAGAGAAAGCGCTCAGCGACGGCCTCGTCCAGCTCTTTGCCGACGTAGCGACGCAATTCGGCGGCGATGAACGCCATGTGCTGTTGCTCGGAACCTTCTTCACGGGCCAGCGCGATGATCCGCGTGTCCTCATGCAGCAGGTCGGCGCCATCGAGGTGATAAAGGGCAGGAAACAGCTTGCGCAGGGCCAGATCGCCAAGCGCGCCGAACAAGGCAAAGGTGCACGGTTCAACCGTAATCGAAGGCATGATGTTTGTTCTTTTATCAAGTTAAGCTACAAATACCTTTTTTCAAGGCATCACTCAAGGGAAAATGTAGTAATAACCACAACATTTTCGCAAAATACAGATTCCGTGTGGTGGTCGGTCGGAGCCATCAGTAGGATAGGCCACCGTTACGGGCCATATCAAAGGCCCAATTTGCATAGCCCGGCGCACCTTTGCGCAGGTGAATTAGGAATTCCATATGGACCGCGTGCGAAATTTACTGGAACAGATCCAGAGTCGCCTTGAAGACCTGAACAAGGCCGAACGCAAAGTCGCCGAGGTGATCCTGCTCAACCCGCAGCAGGCCACCCGCTTCAGCATCGCCGCCCTCGCCCAGGCAGCCTCGGTGAGCGAACCGACGGTGAACCGTTTCTGCCGTTCGTTCGGTGTCAGCGGCTACCCCGAGCTCAAGCTGCAACTGGCGCAGAGCCTGGCCAGTGGCGCGGCGTATGTCAGCCGCGCGGTCGAGGCCGACGACAATCCCGAGGCCTACACGCAGAAGATTTTCGGCAGTGCGATCGCCTCGCTGGACAGTGCTTGCCAGGCGCTCGATCCGAACCTGATCAGCCGCGCCGTCGACCTGTTGATTCAGGCGCGGCAGATCCACTTCTTCGGGCTTGGCGCTTCGGCACCGGTGGCGCTCGATGCGCAGCACAAGTTCTTCCGCTTCAACCTCGCCGTTACCGCGCACGCCGATGTGCTGATGCAGCGGATGATTGCCTCGGTGGCGCACACCGGTGAGTTGTTCGTGATCATTTCCTACACCGGCCGTACCCGTGAGCTGGTGGAAGTGGCGCGCATTGCTCGCGAGAACGGCGCTTCGGTGTTGGGTTTGACGGCGGAGAATTCGCCGCTGGCCAAGGCCAGTACCTTGAGCCTGAATATTCCGTTGCCGGAAGACACCGACATTTATATGCCGATGACTTCGCGGATCATTCAGTTGACCGTGCTGGATGTGTTGGCGACGGGGATGACGCTGCGTCGTGGCGTGGATTTCCAGCCGCATTTGCGCAAGATCAAAGAGAGCTTGAATGCCAGCCGGTATCCGGTTGGGGATGAATTCAACTAAAGATCAAAAGCCCCTCACCCCAGCCCTCTCCCGGAGGGAGAGGGGGCCGACCGAGGGGTCTTGCGCTATACATCGACCTGGATGATCGAGTCGATTATGGATTCAGCACTGCACTTTCACGTCGGCGTAATTCTTCAGCATCCCCCATTCGGTCCCCTCTCCCTCCGGGAGAGGGCTAGGGTGAGGGGCTACGATGTGACTGACACACTCAAGCCGCCGCCCACGCCTGCAAACTCAAATGCGCCTTCTCCCCCGGCGCCAGATGCAGACTGTCCGTCCCGCCCGCCGCCGCTTCCACACAGACAAACTCGGAAATCTCATCCCACGTCACGCCCAACAACGGCCGCGCGCCCGGATGCCAGACCACTGTGTCGGCACTGTCACCGGTATCAATACACAACTCACGCTGCCAGGCGTGATCTTTCAGCTGCAATTCGCCGTCATGCTGGAACACCCGCTGACACCCGCCATCCACCCGCAACTCGCCTTCCTGCTGGCAAGACTGGCGACTCAACTGGTCATAACCCAGCGCCCCTTCGAGCCCAGACAGCGCTATCTCGCCGACATCGCCAATACGCCAGTAAGCGTGCAAAGCCTGGCTCAACTGGCACGGCATGTCGTCCTGATGCTCGGTGCTCAGGCGTAATTCCATGCGTTCACCCAGATGTGCGTGCAGGTCAACCTGCCAGTCGCACAGCTGCAATTGCCAGTGCAGGCGCACGCCATCTTCGGCGCTGCTGCTGTCGAGCAACTTCCAGTCGAGCAAACGCGCCCAACCATGCGATGGCCAGGCGTTTTCGCTCGGATGACGGCCATACCACGGCCAGCACACCGGCACACCACCGCGAATGGCACCGACATGCGGCCACTTCGCCGCACACCACAACCACGGCTTTTGCCCGCGCGGCTGAAAGTGCAGCAACTGCGCACCCTGACGACTGAACACCGCCTGACACAGCGGATGATCGATCACCAACACGTCGCGCATCTGATAGCGCTCCCAGGCGAACACCGGTTGTTCACGCAGGGATTTGAAGAAGCGTTGTAGCGGATGCTCATGCATTGGCCACGGTTCCGAATTCATCTGTGACGGGCTGCGCCTGCCCCCAAAAAAAAGCGGACAGCCTTGGCTGTCCGCAAATATGCGCACATAGAGAGGAGCTTATCGCAGACGCGTTAGAACGTAGACTGAATTTTCAGGCCAGCGACCAATGCGTTATCGACTTCATCCACACCACCCGGGTGAGTGATGTACTGCAGGTTAGGACGCACGGTCAGCCAGTTGGTGACGTGGAAGCCGTAGTTGATCTCGTAGTTGTATTCGGTTTCACGAATCGGCGAGAACACCGGGTTGTCGTAGTCCGAAACACCGTTGGAAGCATTCAGCAGCTCGGCGTTTTTCTTCACGTCGTCGTTGACGTGGATACGCGCCGCGCCGATACCGACGTCATCCTTCGGACGCGCGTCAAACGGGCCTTTGTAGACAAACATCACCGACTGGTAGTTGTCGATGAAGTTGGTGTCCTTGTCGTGGAACGTGGCGTTGGCGGCGATGTTCAGACCGCGAGTCGCATCACCGTTATGGCTGGTGAGTTGCTGTTGCGCGACGAACCAGTAACCGCTTTTGCTGTTGTGAGACTTGTAGGCGTCGCCAGTGGTAGCCGCGTCGAAACCGTTGACGTCTTCACGTACGTCATCGGCATCGGCCGTGCTCTTGTAGTAACCGACGCGGTATTCGCCCGGCAGGCTGTTGACCTTCGGCGACCAGACCAGCTCGACCGGCAACACAGTACCTTTGGTGCCGCTGCCGCTGAGCTTGAAGCCGTTGCCGTGTTCCAGCTGCGACGGGTTCTGGTTGTACGCACCGATTTGCGCGTAGAGCTCGTCGTTGATGTTGTACTTCACACGGATCGCGGCCTGGCTGACGGGCCAGTTGTACCAGATGTTGGTCGCCCAGTTACCCACTTGCGAACCGCAGAACGCGAGGTTCTGGAAGTCGCACGGGAAGGTGTTGAAGTCTTCACCTTCACCGAAGTAACCGGCTTTGACGTCGAGCTTGTTGTCGAAGAACTGGTGCTGAATCCACAACTGGGTCAGACGCACCATGTGGCCACGACCGTAAACTTCTTGCGAGGAGCTCAAGGTGCCGGCACGCGGATCGCCAACGCGGTCGTTGGAGATGTTGTAGCCGTTACGGTTGGTCAGCTGGATCTTCGCCTGGGTGTTATCCCAGCCCCAGAGCTTTTGCAGATCGAGTGCCACGCCCAGACCGAACTGGTCGCTGTAACGTCCGGTCTTGTCATCGTTGTAGCCGCCGTGCAGGTTGGCGCCCATTTCCCCAACGTAGTCAGCCTTGATGTCGATACCCTGCTCGATCAGCTTGGTCCGCTCGCCACCCCAGTCGCCGGTCATCCATTTCGAGTCGGAGCTGAAGGCATCCGCCGCCATGGCGTTACCGGCCAGCACCAATGCCGCCGCAGCTGACACTTGGCAGATCAACCGGGCATTGACGTGTTTCTTTTTCATCCCTACATCCTCGTCTTTATTGTTATTAACTGTTTTTATCTAACGCGGTTTACATAAATTGCGATGGATTACAGGCAATCCACCGCGTGCTCCTTTGTGGGAGCGAGCCTGCTCGCGAATGCGGTGTATCAGGCGACATCAATGCTGGATGTCAGACCGCTTTCGCGAGCAGGCTCGCTCCCACATTTGTTCCTCAGCGGCCTTTGAATTGCGCCACGTTCGCAGACCGCGCATCGGCCTGTGGTTGCCCGGCAGTGCCGAGGCGTTCGCCGGTGTTGGCATCGAACAACAACACTTTCGACGGATCGAATTGCAGCGTCAGGTTCTCGCCCACTTGCGGCGCCACGTCCGGCGCCAGACGGCAGCAGACTTTGGTGTCATTCAGATTGACGAACACCAGGGTGTCCGGGCCAGTCGGCTCGGTGACTTGCACTTCGGCACGAATGCTCGGCAGGCCATTGCCCTCGCCGTTCGCCAGCACGATTTGCTCTGGGCGCAGGCCGAGGATCACTTCGCGATCTTCAAGGCCGGCGTCCTGCATGCTCATCGGCAACTCGCAACGCGCCTGACCGCTGTCGAGCAGCGCCAGCAGACGACCGTCCTTGCGTTGCAGACGCAGCGGGATGAAGTTCATCGGCGGCGAACCGATGAAGCTCGCCACAAACAGGTTGGCCGGGTCGTTGTAGATCTCTTTTGGCGTGCCGAACTGCTGAATGATGCCGTCCTTCATCACCGCAACCTTGTCGCCCAGGGTCATCGCTTCGATCTGGTCGTGGGTCACGTAGACCGTGGTGGTTTTCAGGCGCTGGTGCATCAGTTTCATTTCGGTGCGCATCTCGACGCGCAGCTTGGCATCGAGGTTGGACAGCGGTTCGTCGAACAGATAAATCTTCGGTCGACGCGCCAGTGCACGGCCCATCGCCACACGCTGTTGCTGACCACCGGAGAGCTGCCCCGGCTTGCGATTCAGCAGATGTTCGATCTGCAACAGCTTGGCCACGCGCGCGACTTCTTCGTCGATCGCCGACTGCGGCATCTTGCGGATCTTCAAGCCGAACTCGATGTTCTCGCGCACGCTCATAGTCGGGTACAGCGCGTAGGACTGGAACACCATGGCGATGTCGCGATCCTTCGGGCTCATGCCGCTGACGTCCTGATCACCGATCATGATCGCGCCGCCGGTGATGGTTTCCAGACCGGCGATGCAGTTCATCAGAGTCGACTTGCCGCAGCCCGACGGGCCGACGAGGATCAGGAACTCACCGTCCTTGATCGACAGTTCGATGTTCTTCAGGGTGTCCGGCAGGCCGGCACCGTAAGTCTTGTTGACGTTGCGAAGTTCGAGCGTTGCCATGATTACCCCTTGACTGCGCCGGCCGTCAGCCCGCGCACGAAATACTTGCCTGCGACCACATAGACCAGCAGGGTCGGCAGGCCGGCGATCATCGCCGCTGCCATATCAACGTTGTATTCCTTGGCGCCGGTGCTGGTGTTGACCAGGTTGTTCAACGCCACCGTGATCGGTTGCGAATCACCGCTAGAGAACACCACACCGAACAGGAAGTCGTTCCATATCTGAGTGAACTGCCAGATCAGGCAGACCATGATGATCGGCGTCGACATCGGCAGAATGATGCGGCGGAAAATCGTGAAGAAACCCGCGCCGTCGAGGCGTGCGGCTTTCACCAGCGCATCCGGAATGCTCACGTAGTAGTTACGGAAGAACAGCGTGGTGAACGCCAGGCCGTAAACCACGTGGATAAACACCAGACCGGTGGTGGTGCTCGCCAGGCCCATCTTGCCGAGGGTGAACGAGGCCGGCAGCAGCACGGTCTGGAACGGCAGGAAGCAGCCGAATAACAGCAGGCCGAAGAACAACTGCGAACCGCGGAAGCGCCAGAACGACAGCACGTAACCGTTCAACGCACCGATGGCGGTGGAGATAATTACCGCCGGAACGGTGATCTTGATCGAGTTCCAGAAGTAGCCGTCAACCGTGGCCCAGGCCTTGACCCAGCCGATGCCGCTGACCACGGTCGGCCAGCTCAGCAGATTGCCGGTGCTGATGTCTTCCGGGGTCTTGAAGCTGGTCAGCAACATGACCACCAGCGGCACCAGATAAAGCAGTACAGCGATGATCAGCACTGCGTAGATCGCGATGCGACTCAGGCTGATAGCAGGTTTGGCAGCGAGACTAGTCATTGCGCTTGGTCCTCAGCTCGGAATACAGGTAAGGCACGATGATCGCGAGGATCGCACCGAGCATCAGAATCGCACTGGCCGAGCCCATGCCCATCTGGCCGCGACTGAAGGTGAAGGAATACATGAACATCGCGGGCAGGTCGGAGGAATAACCCGGGCCACCGGCAGTCATCGCCGCGACCAGGTCGAAGCTCTTGATCGCGATGTGCGCCAGAATCATCACCGCACTGAAGAACACCGGACGCAGGCTTGGCAGCACCACTTTCCAGTAGATCGTCGGCATGCTCGCGCCGTCGATCTGCGCGGCACGGATGATCGATTGATCAACGCCACGCAGGCCGGCGAGGAACATCGCCATGATGAAGCCCGAGGCTTGCCAGACAGCGGCGATCACCAGGCAATAGACCACGCGATCCGGGTCGATCAGCCAGTCGAGACGGAAGCCTTCCCAGCCCCAGTCACGCAACAATTTGTCCAGGCCCATGCCCGGGTTGAGCAGCCATTTCCACGCGGTACCGGTGACGATCATCGAGAGCGCCATCGGGTACAGGTAAATGGTGCGGATAAAGCCTTCACGACGGATGCGCTGATCGAGGAACACCGCCAGCAACACGCCAATCACCAAGGTGATGCCGATGAACATGCCGCCGAACACCGCGAGGTTTTTGCTCGCGACCCACCAGCGGTCGTTGTCGAACAACCGCGCGTATTGCGCCAGACCGGCCCACTTGTAGTTGGGCAGGAAGGTCGAGGTGGTGAACGACAGCACGAATGTCCACAGGATGTAGCCATAGAAGCCCACCAGCACGATGAACATGCTCGGCGCCAGCACCAGTTTTGGTAGCCAGCGCTGCAATGCATCGAACGGCGAGGCCTTGCTGAACACAGCAACAGAACTCATGGGGAAATCCAGTACAGGGAATAAAAACTACAGTGAGATCCCTTGTGGGAGCGAGCCTGCTCGCGAATGCGGTGTGTCAGTCGACGGATGGAGCAACTGACACAACGCCTTCGCGAGCAGGCTCGCTCCCACAGGAGAAGCCTGTGCTACCGACGCTTATTTGGACGACTTGATCGCAGCACCAAGTTTCTTGGCGGTGTCGGCCGGGTCGGCTTTCGGGTCGTTGATGTAGTTGGTCACGACATCAAAGAACGCGCCTTGCACCGCCAGCGTGGTCGCCATGTTGTGCGCCATGCTTGGTTGCAGGCCACCGGATTTGGCGTCCGCCAGGAAGTCCTTGGCAGCAGTCTGGGCGCAGGAGTCGAAGCCGAGTTTCTCCATGTCGTTCAACATGTCGTTGCGCACCGGGATCGAGCCTTTGTTGATGCTGAAGACTTTCTGGAAGTTTTCACCCAGCACGACTTTGGCGATGTCCTGCTGACCGGCCGCAGTGCCTGCGTCCTTCTGCTTGAACACGGCCAGCGAGTCGATGTTGTAGGTGAACGCCTTGTCGGTGCCCGGGAAGGCTACGCACTCGTAGTCCTTGCCAGCGACTTTCTTGGCCGCGGTCCATTCGGACTTGGCCCAGTCACCCATGATCTGCATGCCGGCCTTGCCGTTGATGACTTTGGCCGCTTCGAGGTTCCAGTCTTGACCTTTGCCGTCGGCGTCCATGTAGGTCGCGACTTTCTTCAGCTCGGTCAGCGCCTTGACCATTTCCGGGCCGGTCAGCGCGGCGTTGTCCAGGTCAACCAGGGCTTTCTTGTAACCATCGACACCCATGACCGAAAGCACTACAGCTTCAAACACGGTGCTGTCCTGCCAAGGCTGACCGCCGTGAGCCAGCGGAATGAAGCCCGCAGCTTTCAACTTGTCGCCAGCGGCATAGAATTCTTCGAGGGTGGTCGGGTTCTTGGTGATCCCGGCTTTCTTGAACACTTGCGGGTTGATCCACAGCCAGTTCACGCGGTGAATGTTCACCGGCACGGCCACGTAATCACCGTCGTACTTCACGGTATCGGAGACTTTCTTGTCGAGCAGGCTGTCCCACTTTTCCGACTTGGCGACGTCTTTCAGCACGTCGGTGTCGAGCAGGCCAGTGGATGCCCACTCCTGAATGTCCGGGCCTTTGATCTGGGCTACGCCAGGCGGGTTGCCGGCAACGGCACGGCTTTTCAGCACGGTCATGGCAGTCGCACCGCCACCGCCGGCGACAGCGCCGTCTTTCCAGGTGAAACCGTCTTTTTCGACTTGCGCCTTGAGCACATCAACAGCGGCTTTTTCGCCACCGGACGTCCACCAGTGCACGACTTCGACCGAACCTTTGGATTCGGCAGCGGAAACACTGAGAGGCAGAATTGCGAGCGGGAACAGGGAGGCGACAGAAATGACAGTAGCGAGGCGAGAAATCGCATTCATCTGAGATGTACCTTTCTTGTTGTTATGCATGCAAGTCTGGTGCTTGCGCTGCACAGGAGTTTAAACAGGACGTTTCCCCTCGCAGGTAACGAAGGGACGCGCGAATGTCACCACATGGTTACACAGGACTGCTCTGGGATAACTGTGCCAGCGCAGTCGCCATACTGGGTGACAAGGGTAGACGAGGGATCAGCACCGCCTGCCAGGCGTGATACAGATCGGGTTTGCCCGGCCAAATATCGGCGCTGGGGATGTTTTGCGGGTTGAGTTCGTGGTGCCAGCTGCCGTCGCAACGGTCGATGAAATTCATCTCGCAGAATTCCCAGAACAGTCGGTACCAGCTTTCGTATTGCGCATCGCCGCTGCGTTTAAGCAAGGCGCTCGCAGCGGCGCTGGCTTCGGCGTGCGTCCAGTGCAAACGATGACGGACCACGGCTTTGTTGTCCCAGTCGAGGGTGTAGACGATGCCCGGCAAACCATCGACGTTCCAGCCGTTGCGGCAGTTGTTCTCGAACAGTTTCTGCGCGTCGGTCGCGAGCCAACCCGGCGTGAGCATGCCAGCCTGAACCCGCGCAGCTTCGAGGTGCAGCAACAGCCGCGCCCACTCGAAACCGTGGCCCGGTGTGGTGCCGTAAGGGCGGAAACCGTCAGCGGGATTGTCGTGGTTGTATTCACGCAGCGGCTGCCAGTCACGGTCGAAGTGCTCGATGACCATGTAACCGTTGCCGGCGGCGTGACCGTGGATCACCCGCTCGACGATGCGTTGCGCACGCACCAGCCAGCGCGGATCTTCGGTGACATCAGCAAGAGCGAGGAACGCTTCGGTCGCGTGCATGTTGCTGTTGGCGCCGCGATAGGCTTCTTCTTCGCTCCAGTCGCGATTGAAGAATTCGCGCATGGCGCCCTCTTCTTCGCTCCAGAAATACGTGTCGATGATGTCGATGGCGTCATCCAGCAAGGCTTGCGCGCCGGGACGCTGCGCGACTACAGCGGAGCTGGCGGCCAGTGCGACAAACGCATGCAGGTAGGCGTTCTTGCCGGTGTTGTCGTCGCGGTGTTCGGCGACGGCAAACCAGCCACCGTGCAAGGCATCGCGCAATGGCCCGCGCAGGGCGGCAATGCCATGATCGACCAGTTCGGCAAAACCCGGCAGGCCCTGAATGTGGGCCATGGCGAAGCTGTGGGTCATGCGCGCGGTGTTCATGGTTTCGGCTTGGACGTTCGCCGGCAGGCAGCCGCGTTCGTCGAGGTTGCCGAAACCTTCGGGCAGTTTTGCAGCCTTGGCGAAATCCAGCAGGCGCAGGCCTTCGGCGGCGAGCCATTGCTGGTGGGCAGGGGCGTTCAGCCAACTGCTGAAGCCTGGGTGGAAGAGATCCATGGGTGGCCTTTTTTGTTGTTATGACTGCGGGGAGTCTAAACAACGGGTCGGGGTGGGCTTGTAACGAAGGGGGCGGGGTTTGTCACCAGGTCGTGACAAAACAGCGGCCCTCACCCCAGCCCTCTCCCAGAGGTAGAGGGGGCCGACCGAGTGGTGCTGAGTTATCCGCCGACCTGACACATCGAGTCGATTATGGATTCGCTACCGGACTTCCAGGTCGGCGTATCTCTGCAGCATCCCCCGATCAGTCCCCTCTCCCCCCGGGAGAGGGCTAGGGTGAGGGAAAGCTTTTGACTCAATCCGCCGAACGCGGCAATTGCAGGGTCACCCGCAACCCACCCTCACGCAGATTCTGCAACGTCACTTCCCCACCATGGCTGTGGGCAATATTGCGCGCGATGCCCAACCCCAAGCCATACCCCTGCTGCTGCCCCGCCAGCCTGAAGTGCGGCTCGAACACCTGCTCCAAGCGCTGCTCCGGCACGCCCGGCCCTTCATCATCAACGTGCAACACAAACGCGCTGTCATCGTCATCAATGTGCAGATGCGCGTTCTGCCCATACTTCAAGGCGTTGTCGATCAGATTGCCGATGCAGCGTTTCAACGCCAAAGGCTTACCCGGATACGCCGCCAGCGCGCGACCGTGTTGAGTCACGCGACCATTGCCGTTCGGCGCCAGATAGGGCTCGACCAGACAATCAAGCACGTGATTGAGATCCACCGGCTCGATGTTCTCGTGGATGTCAGTGTCTTTCACACACTGCAGCGCACCTTTGACCAGCAGTTCCAGCTCATCCAGATCACGGCCGAACTTGGCTTGCAGCTTTTCGTCTTCGAGCAATTCGACACGCAAACGCAAACGGGTAATAGGCGTACGCAGGTCATGGGAGATCGCGCTGAACAACTGGCTGCGTTCAGTCAGGTAACGGCTGATGCGTTCGCGCATGGTGTTGAACGCACGCCCCACTTCGACCACCTCACTGCCGCCGCCCTCGGCCACCGGCTCGACGTCGGCGCCCAGCGACAAATCACGCGCTGCCCGCGCCAGACGCTTGAGCGGCCGGCTCTGCCAGTGCACCAGCAGACCGATGAACAGCAGCAGGAATCCGCTGGTGAGAACGATGAACCACACCTGTTGCGAGGGCAGGCCTTGCTCTTCAAGGCTGGTGTACGGCTCCGGCAACAGTGAGGCGATGTACAGCCATTCGCCCGGGGCCATTTGAATCTGCGTGACCAGCACGGGTGGGTTTACCGGTTCCAGAGTCAGCGCGTAATGCGCCCAGGAACGTGGCAATTCATCGAGTTTCAGCCCGGCGTTGAAGATCCGCAGATCTTCGGGGCTGACAAAGGTCACCGAGATATCGGTGTCATGGCCCAACGTCTGCCGCAGCACTTCGTCGACCGCTTTCATCACCGCCGCTTTACGCGGCGTGACCGGCAGCACATCCATGCCCAGCGGTTTGTCGTTGAGCGTCACGACGAATCGGGTACCACCCATGCTACGCAATTGGTCGAGCACCAGGGGCCGATAAGCCACCGGCAACGAGCGGAAGTAACTGACGCTGGCAGTCATCGAATGGGCGAGGCTGCGGGCGCTGGTGACCAGGCCTTCGAGCTGCGTGGCGCGCAATTGCGAGACCCAGATCACGCTCGACAATGTTTGCGCGAACAGCACCGCCAGCAAGGTCAGCAACAACATCCGCCCAAGCAGCGAACGCGGCACCGGCACCTTGGCGGCGAGTTTACGCAGCGAATCAGTGACCATTGCTGGCAACCACATTGGCTGCCAGTTGGTAGCCGCTGCCGCGTACAGTGCGGATCAGTCGTGGCGGTTTTTCCGTGTCGCGCAGGCGCTGGCGCAAACGGCTGACGGCCATGTCGACGATGCGATCGAGCGGCATCAGGTCGCGGCCCCGGGTGGCGTTGCCGATGGTGTCGCGGTCGAGGATTTCCTGCGGATGATCGAGGAACAGTTTCAGCAGGGCGAAGTCGGCACCGGAGAGAATCACTTCCTCGCCGTCGGTGTGAAACAACCGATGGCTGACCATGTCCAGCCGCCACTCGTCGAAGGCCAGCACGTCACTGCCGCTGCGCTCCTGGCCGAATTGCGCACGCCGCAGCAAAGCCTTGATGCGCGCTTGCAGTTCACGCGGGCTGAAGGGTTTGCCGAGGTAGTCGTCGGCGCCGAGTTCCAGACCGATCACGCGGTCGGCTTCGTCGGAACTGGCGGTGAGCATGATGATCGGCACCTGCGCCTGACGCGGATGCTGACGCACCCAACGGCACAGGCTGAAGCCGTCTTCGTCGGGCAGCATGACATCGAGGATCACCAGATCGCTCGGCGCCTCGTTGAGGGCCTGGCGGAAACTGGCACCGTCGGCGGTGGCCCGTACCTGAAACCCGGCGCGGGTCAGGTAGGTTTCCAGCAACTCGCGTATTTCCTGGTCGTCATCGACCAACAATATCGACTTGTTGACTGAGCTCACTTCGAAGGCATCCTTGTTGTTGGAATTGGGGCGGATTATGCCTTAAGCACTGATTTTACAAACACCACAAAACAACTGTAGGAGTGAGCCTGCTCGCGATAACGGTTTGTCAGTCAACGAATGTGTTGAATCCAAGACAGCTATCGCGAGCAGGCTCACTCCTACAGTTTGATTGCATTTCAGGTCGGGATTGATTGGTCCAGGGCTACGCCAGCGCCGACAAGGCCGGAATACGGCGCTGTCACCAGCCACACCGGAATGCCTTTGAAGTAATCGCTCATGCACCCTTTGTCAGCGAAGCTGCGGGCGAAACCGCTTTCGAGGAAGAAATCGGCAAATCGCGGAATCACACCGCCGACGATGTAAACCCCACCCCGTCCGCCCGTGGTCAGAACGTTGTTGCCGGCGACACGGCCGAGCCAGCAGCAGAACTGCTCGAGCACTTCCAGCGCGATCGGATCGCCCGCCAGACCAGCTGCGGTGATCGCTTCCGGCGTGTCGAGTGTCGGCTCATGCCCATCGACTGCGCAGATCGCCCGGTAAACCCGTGGCAAGCCACCACCGCTCAACGCGGTTTCCGCGCTGACATGGCCAATCTCGTTGTGGATGTGCTGCCACAACTGGGTTTCACGCGGGCTGCTCAGCGGCAGATCAACGTGACCGCCCTCGCCCGGCAACGCCGCGAAACGGCCTGCACCGAGGTCGAGCAAGGTGCCGACGCCCAGGCCAGTGCCCGGGCCGATCACCACCGCCGGACGCAACGGCTCAGGCGTGCCTTCGCAGACCACGCGAAATTCGCCCGGCTGCAAACGGGTCATGCCCAGCGCCATCGCCGAGAAGTCGTTGACCAGCAACAACTGCTCGACCTGCAAGGTTTTGCAGAACGCGGTGCGACTCAGGCGCCAGTGGTTGTTGGTGAATTTGAATTCATCACCACTGACCGGGCCGGCCACCGACAGGCACACCGAACCGATCGAACCCGGCGCCAGACCGAGCCCGCTCAGGTACAGGCTGATCGCCTCTTCCGGGCTGGCGTGGTCGGCCGTGGCCAGCACCTGAACCGATTGCAGTTGCTGGTTTTTCCACAACGCAAACCGCGCGTTGGTGCCTCCGATGTCACCGACCAAAGCCAGTTTCAATTAAGCGTCTCCAGGGCAGAAGTGAAGGCGCTGGCGCCCTGCTCCGCCGAGCTGAAGGCCATGCGCATGAAGCCGAACAGTTCGCGACCGCTGCCGATGTTGTTGCCCAACAGGCCTTTGGCGGGTTCGCGCGCTGCAAATTCTGCGGCGTCGACTTTAAGTTCCAAAGTGCCTTTGACGCCATCGACGCGGATGATATCGCCCTCTTGCACGCGCGCCAAAGCACCACCGACATAAGCTTCGGGGCTGACGTGAATCGCTGCGGGGATTTTCCCCGAGGCGCCGGACATCCGCCCGTCAGTCACCAATGCCACTTTGAAGCCGCGATCCTGTAGCACGCCGAGGAACGGCGTCATTTTGTGCAGCTCCGGCATGCCGTTGGAGCGCGGGCCCTGGAAACGCATTACCGCGACGAAATCTTTTTCCAGCAGACCGGCCTTGAACGCATCGGCCAGATCCTGCTGATCCTGGAACACCATCGCCGGCGCTTCGACGATCTGGTTCTCCAGGGCGACGGCGGACACCTTCATCACACCGCGACCGAGGTTGCCTTCCATCACGCGCAAACCACCCTCTGCCGAGAACGCACGAGCGACCGGGCGCAGGATGTTTTCGTCGAGGCTGTCGACCGGACCTTCACGCCAGACCAGTTCGCCGTTATCAAGGAACGGCTCTTTGGTGTACTTACTCAAACCGTGGCCGAGCACGGTGTTGACGTCTTCGTGCAGCAGGCCGGCGCCAAGCAGTTCACGGATCAGGAACGACATGCCGCCCGCTGCCTGGAAGTGGTTGATGTCGGCTTTGCCGTTCGGGTAGACGTGGCTCAGGGTCGGCACGACTTCGGAGAGGTCGGCCATGTCTTGCCAGGTCAGTTGAATGCCCGCCGCCATGGCGATCGCCGGCATGTGCAGGGTGTGGTTGGTCGAGCCGCCGGTGGCGTGCAGCGCAACGATGGAGTTGACCAGCGACTTCTCGTCGACGATTTCGCCGATCGGCATGAAGTTGCCATTTTGTTTGGTCAGGCGCGTCACTTGATGCGCGGCTTCGCGGGTCAGCGCGTCACGCAGCGGCGTGTTCGGGTTGACGAACGAGGCGCCCGGCAAGTGCAGGCCCATGACTTCCATCAGCAACTGGTTGGTGTTGGCGGTGCCGTAGAAGGTGCAGGTGCCCGGGCTGTGGTAGGACTTCATCTCCGATTCCAGCAGCTCTTCGCGGGTGGCTTTGCCTTCGGCGTACTTCTGGCGCACGTCGGCTTTTTCCTTGTTGGAAATCCCCGAGACCATCGGCCCGCCCGGGACGAAAATCGTCGGTAGGTGACCAAAGCGCAGCGAGCCCATCATCAGGCCCGGGACGATCTTGTCGCAGATACCCAGCATCAGCGCGCCGTCGAACATGTTGTGCGACAGAGCCACCGCCGTCGACATGGCAATCACTTCGCGGCTCGGCAGGCTCAGTTCCATGCCTGGCTCACCTTGGGTGACGCCGTCGCACATGGCTGGCGTACCGCCGGCGAACTGGCCGACCGAGCCGATTTCGCGCAGGGCGTTCTTGATCTGTTCCGGGAACACTTCATACGGCTGATGCGCCGAGAGCATGTCGTTATACGAAGAAACAATGGCGATGTTCGCCGAGTTCATCATCCGCAGGCTGTGCTTGTCTTCGCTGCCGCAACCGGCCACGCCATGGGCGAAGTTGGCGCATTGCAGCTTGCCGCGCATCGGCCCGTCGGTGGCGGCGCCGCGAATCAGTGCAAGGTAAGCCTGACGCGTGGCGCGGCTGCGGGCGATAAGCCGTTCGGTGACCTCAAGAACGCGGGGATGCATGTGTAGAACTCCAGGCTAACGGATGTGGCGACCTGATTGTCTATGCTGATCAAACGCCGTTGTTGTTGGAATGACAGACGGCTTTTTTGACCATTCGGACCAGTTGATTCAGGTCACTCGTTGTAGATAAAACAAAATATTGCCACTAAAAAGGCTTGTTTTCTATTTTTATGCGAATAATCTTGTAATTCCAACAACAAAACGACGGCGGCGCTGTTCCATGACTCTTCGAATCGCAATCAATGGTTTTGGCCGCATCGGCCGTAATGTCCTGCGCGCACTGTATACCCAAGGCTATCGACAGGATTTGCAGATCGTCGCCATCAACGATCTCGGCGACAGCTCGATCAATGCCCATCTGCTCAAATACGACACCGTTCACGGCACGTTCGACGCGCAAGTCGAGCATGACGACGAAAGTCTGACCGTCAACGGCGACCGCATTGCGGTCAGCGCGATTCGCAACCCGGCCGAACTGCCATGGGCGGCGGAAAAGATTGATGTGGTGTTCGAATGCACCGGTCTCTTCACCGACCGCGCCAAAGCCGCCGCGCATATTACTGCCGGCGCGCGCAAAGTGATCATCTCCGCCCCGGCCAAAGGTGCCGACGCCACTGTTGTCTATGGTGTGAACCACGACATTCTGCGCCAGTCGCACCAGATCATCTCCAACGCTTCGTGCACCACCAACTGCCTGGCGCCGGTGGCGCAGGTGCTGCACCGCGAGCTGGGGATCGAAAGCGGCCTGATGACCACGATCCATGCCTACACCAACGATCAGAATCTGACTGACGTTTATCACACCGACCCGTACCGCGCGCGTTCGGCCACGCAGAACATGATCCCGAGCAAGACCGGCGCCGCTGAAGCGGTGGGCCTGGTGTTGCCGGAACTGGCCGGCAAACTGACCGGCATGGCCGTGCGCGTGCCGGTGATCAATGTGTCGCTGGTGGACCTGACCGTACAACTGAAGAAAGAAGCCAGCGCCGAAGAAGTCAACGCGCTGATGAAAGCCGCCAGTCAGCATTCGAAGATTCTCGGCTTCAATACCCTGCCGCTGGTGTCGAGCGACTTCAACCATAACCCGCTGTCGTCGATCTTCGACGCCAACCACACCAAATCCAGCGGCAAACTGCTGAAAGTGCTGGCCTGGTATGACAACGAGTGGGGTTTCTCGAACCGCATGCTGGATAACTGCCTGGCGTTGTGTAACGCGGAGTAATCTCAGGTTATCCCCTGCCCCTGTGGGAGCGAGCCTGCTCGCGAATACGATGTGTCATTCAATATTTATGTTGGCTGGTACACCGCTTTCGCGAGCAGGCTCGCTCCCACAGTTTTTTGCGCAGCTTTCAAAATCAGGGCTTGACCATTCGACTAGATGATAAGCATTATCATTCGCTGAAATCGATCAGGTCCTCCCGTGAGTCAATCGCGCTTCAACCACGTCTTCCTCACCCAGCGCACATCCTTGCTGCGCACGCTGGAACGCATGGTCAACAATCACAGTACCGCAGAAGACCTGTTGCAGGAGACCTACCTGCGCGTGACGCGGGCGTTGAGCGAGCGGGCCATCGATCACCTCGAACCTTTTGTCTTCCAGACCGCGCGCAATCTGGCGCTGGATCATTTGCGCGCGCGCAAGATCCATTCGCGAACCATGGTCGATGATGTGCCGCAGGATGTCGTGCACAGCGTCGCCGCCCCCGCCAGCAGCGCCGAAGACGCCGCCCACGCCGAACAGATGCTGGAGCGCCTGAACGTGAGCCTCAGTCAACTCAGCCCGCGCCAGCAGCAGATTTTCATCCTCAGCCGTTTGCACGGGAACAGCTATCAGGAAATAGCCGATGAGCTGAACGTTTCCCTCAGCACCGTGCAGAAAGAATTGAAGCTGATCATGTCCATTTGCATCGGTGTCGCTGAACGTCTGAATGGCGACTGAGGTCGTAGGCCTTTTCTGTAAGTGCCAGGATCGACTGCACGGATCATCGGGCTTTGTTACCCTTGCCCGACTTTTACGCTTCACTTGAAAAAACAGCCGTGCGCAGACACTGCCGAGGAAACACCGTGACGGACACCCACCGCTCGCCTTCGCCGGATTCGGTGCAGGACGCTGCAAACGCAATGGACCAGGCACTGGACTGGCTCATCGTGCTCGGCAGCCCGGACGAGGAGCAGACCCGGCAATTTCACGCCTGGCTGGCGGCCGATCCGTTGAATGCCGAGGCGTTTGCCAAGGCTCAGGCGATCTGGGACGGCCCGCAGGTCGCCCAGTGCGCACAAAGCCTGGCGGCCAAACCTGCGAAAGTCACCGTCCTCCAGCGTCTGCGTCCGCACTGGAAACCGCTGTCCACTGCTGCGGTGCTGATCCTCGGTTTGTTCAGTTTCAGTAATTTGCCGATGCGCCTTCAGGCCGATCACCTCACGGTGGTTGGCGAGCGCCAGCGTCTGCAACTGGAGGACGGCTCGAAAGTCCTGCTCAATACCAATTCGGCATTCTCCAGCACCATCAACGATCAGCAGCGCGTTGCCCGGTTGTTTCAGGGCGAGGCGTTTTTCGAGATTGCCAGCGGTCGCAGTCAACCGCTGGAAATCGATGCCGGGCCAGTCACTGCCAGCGTGCGCGATACCGCGTTCGCCGTGCGTTATCTCGATGGCGTCGCGCAGGTCAACGTGCAGCGCGGCGACGTCGATCTGCGCGCCACGCACAACGACGCCCGCGTACGTCTGACTGCCGGTGAGAGCATCCGCATCGGTCCCAACGGTTTCGACCGCCCGGCCAAACTCGACGCCAACACAGACCTGGCTTGGGTGCAGGGCCGACTGGTGTTCGAGAACTGCCCGCTGAATCAGGTGCTGGCCGAATTGCGCCGCTACTACCCGGGCTGGATCATCAACACCAACGAGCAACTGGCCGACGTCGCCGTGACCGGCAATTACCGTCTCGATCAGCCGCTCGACGTGGTTCGTTCCCTCGCTCAGATCACCTCGGCGCAACTGAAAGAATTCCCCGCCGTGGTCATCCTGAACTAAATGAGAATTATTTTTACTCGATAGCCAACGTCAGTACGTCTCGTTATAGCCAATGCAATTGATTCGCATCACGCGAAGCCAATCAGCCCCTATAAAGATTCGTGCGACACGGAGCGCTATCGATGTCCTCACGCCTTACCCGCCAGACTTCCTCCCCTTCCTGCGTCTTGTCGCTGCTGACCGCTGCCATCCTGATGGCCGGTACTGCGCCGCTGATGGCGGCCACTGAGCAACCAACGCGCAACATGGGCGATTACTCGTTCGCCATCGGCCAGCAGCCGCTGGTGTCGGCGCTCAATGCCTTCACCGCCGTGACCGGTTGGCAGGTCGGCTTGCCGGCAGAATTGGGTCAGGGAGTGTCGTCGCCGGGCGTGCGTGGCTCGCTGCCACCGGAAAAAGCCCTGGAGCGTCTGTTGGTGGGGACCAACCTGAGCTTCCGCAAAATCAGCAACAACAACGTCGTGCTGGAAAAGCGCAACAACAGCGGCACACTCAACCTCGATCAGGTGACCATCAGCGCCACCCGTCAGGAGCAGTCGGTCAACAGCGTGCCGGCTACCGTCACCGTGCAGACCCGTCAGGATCTGGACCGCAACAACGTCAACACCATCAAGGATCTGGTGCGTTATGAGCCGGGTGTTTCCGTGGGCGGCGCCGGTCAGCGTGGCGGTATCAGCGGCTATAACATTCGCGGCATCGACGGTGACCGCATCCTGACGCAAGTCGACGGCGTGGAAGTGCCGGACGGTTTCTTCAACGGTCCGTATGCCAAGACCCAGCGCAATTACGTTGACCCGGAAATCGTCAAACGCGTGGAAATCCTCCGTGGCCCGGCCTCGGTGCTGTACGGCAGCAACGCCATCGGCGGCGCCGTCAGCTATTACACCCTCGATGCCGACGACATCATCAAGCCGGGCAAAGATGTCGGTGCGCGTCTGAAAACCGGTTACAGCTCCGCCGATGACAGCTGGTTGAAGTCCGCCACCGTTGCCGGCCGCGCCGACCAGTTCGACGGCTTGCTGCACTACAGTCAGCGCGACGGTCACGAAACCGATTCCTACGGCAGTAACAATGGCACTGGCCTTGAGCGCACCGCCGCCAACCCGGAAGACGTCAACGCCTACAACGTGCTGGCCAAGATCGGCTGGAACTACAACGAAGATTCGCGCCTGGGCCTGACCTACGAAAAGTACAAGGATGATCGCGATACCGATCAGAAAAGTGCTTACGGCGGCCCGTACTTCAACGGCGCCCCGACCATCCCCAACAGCGTACTGCCCGGCGGCATGTACCAGTGGCGCACCGGTAACGACACCATCACCCGTGAACGTATCGGCATCGAACACTCCTTCGCCCTCGACAGCCTGCTGGTCGACAACGTGAAGTGGAGCCTCAACCACCAGATCGCCAAGACTGACCAGAGCACCACCGAGTTCTACTACCCGATCACCCGTAAAGTGCTGCGTACTCGCGACACCATTTACGAAGAAAAGCAGTGGGTCTTCGATGCGCAACTGGACAAGGCGTTCGCCCTCGGCGCCACCGATCACGTCCTGACTTACGGCACCACCATCAAGCAGCAGAAAGTCACCGGCTCGCGCAGCGGCGACGGCACCTGCCTGGCCGTCGGTCGTGGCTGCACCGCCATTGGTGCGACCAGCACCGCTGACGTGCTGGCCAAGGCCACCGACTTCCCGGACCCGACCATCAACACCTACAGCGTGTTCGCTCAGGATCAGATCAGCTGGAACAACTGGACCTTCCTGCCGGGCCTGCGCTACGACTACACCCAGCTCAAGCCGCACATCACTCAGGAATTCCTCAACACCGTGGCAGCTGACGGCCAAGGCACGGTCAGCGACGAGAACAAGACCTGGCACAAAGTCTCGCCGAAATTCGGACTGACCTACGCCCTGACCGAGAACTACACCTGGTACGGTCAGTACGCTGAAGGTTTCCGCACACCGACCGCGAAAGCCCTGTACGGCCGCTTCGAAAACACCACCACCGGCTACAGCGTGGCGCCCAACCCGGACCTGGAACCGGAAAAAAGCAAAAGCTATGAAACCGGTCTGCGCGGCAACTTCGAACACGGTTCGTTCGACGTGGCAGTGTTCTACAACAAGTACCGCGACTTCATCAACGAAGACGCTGTGACCCCGGGCCGCAACGAGCTGACCTTCCAGTCGGCCAACATCAAGCACGCCACCATCAAAGGTGCGGAAGTCAAAGGTCGTCTGAATCTGGATGCGTTCGGCGCCCCGCAAGGCCTCTACACCCAGGGCTCGATCGCCTACGCCTACGGTCGCAACAACGACAACGGCGAGCCGATCAACAGCGTCAACCCGCTGACCGGCGTGTTCGGTCTGGGTTACGACCAGGACAACTACGGCGGTCTGCTCAGCTGGACCTTGGTGAAGAAAAAGGATCGCGTCGACGACAGCAACTTCAAGTCGCCGGATGGCGTCAGCAGCCAGTTCAAAACCCCGGGCTTCGGCATTCTTGATCTGGCCGGTTATTACAAAGTCACCGACGACGTCACCCTCAGCGGCGGCATCTACAACCTGACCGACAAGAAATACTGGCTGTGGGATGACGTGCGCGGTTACGACAGCGTCGGCGAAGCGTCGGTGACGCAACCGGCCAACCTTGATCGCCTGACCCAACCGGGCCGCAACTTCGCGATCAATCTGATCTGGGACATCTGATCCGGCCCACCTCACTGCGCGTGTTCAGGCACCGCGCCGTGAGGTTTTTTTACGCTTGCACGTCGCCTTGTTCGTCTCGTTATCAAGCGCCTCTTTTATCAAGGACATGTCATGACCACTTCGGAAAAAGCCCTGCGTTCGCAACGCTTGAACCAGATCACCAACGAACCGCACAGCAAACTCGATGCACTGGTGAAGGCGCACGCGCCGTTCGAGACCCGCGCCAATTTCGCCCGTTTCGTCGTCGCGCAGTACCTGTTCCAGTCGGAACTGGTCGACCTGTACAACGATGCAGAATTGACTGCGATCGTGCCTGATCTGCCGGCCCGTTGCCGCGCCGAAGCGGCCAAGGCTGACCTTGCCGACCTCGACACTGAAGTGCCGGCACCGATCGCAGGCGCGGTGAAAAATCCGAGCAAGGCTCGCGCACTGGGTTGGATTTTTGTCTCCGAAGGCTCGAAGCTCGGCGCTGCATTCCTGATCAAACGCGCTGTGGCGCTGGAGCTGAGCGAAACCTTTGGCGCCCGTCACTTGGGAGAGCCTGAAGGTGGCCGTGCCGAAGGCTGGAAGAGCTTCGTGCGTACCCTCGATTCACTGCAGTTCAGTGCTGAAGAAGAAGCTGAAGTCGAGCAAGGCGCGATCGATGCGTTCAACCGCTTCACCGTGCTGCTGGAACAGGCTTACGCCACTGAAGCCGAACCGGCCTGAAGCAACACCTATTCATTGTGGGAGCGAGCCTGCTCGCGAAGACGGCAGCACATTCAACATTAATGTGACTGATCCACCGCTTTCGCGAGCAGGCTCGCTCCCACATGGGAACTGCAACAACCTGTAAGATCTCCATTCCGCTTCAGAAGCCACCGCTGAGCCCATGCCGCAACCCGCCTCCTCGAAACTCGCCCGTCTGCTGTTCGGCCTCTTGGCCTACGTCAGCCTTGGCATCGGCCTGATCGCCATTGTCGTGCCCGGCCTGCCGACCACCGAGTTCATCCTTCTCGCCGCCTGGGCCGCGACTCGCAGTTCGCCGCGCCTGAGTGCCTGGCTGGAAAACCATCGGCTGTTCGGGCCGATCCTGAGCAACTGGCGCAACGGCAAGATCATCGCGCGCAAGGCCAAAGTCAGCGCGACGGTGAGCATGTTGCTCTGCGCGGCTTTAATGCTGGTGATGCTCGACCATGGCTGGCCGGTCTATCTGGCAATTGCCGGGATGAGCCTGGGGAATCTGTGGATCTGGTCGCGCCCGGAATCCATCCGGGTCTGCACTGACCCGTCTTCACACTGAAACATCCCTGTAATTAATCGCTTTTTCAGCACATTCTCCTGCGCAAACGTTTAGCGCTGACCGTCCGTCGGCACGCGCCTCATGACCTCTGCTTCCACGCCGATGAGCATTGAATGGCGCTGAATGGATTTGGCGAACCGGATAGTTCATATCCGCCTGCCACCCGTTTATTCATTCGCGAGATCGCCCCATGTTCGACTCTCTGTCCATTCGCCTGAAAATCGTCCTGCTCTCCGGCCTGTGCCTGCTCGGTGTGGTCGCGCTGATCGTCGGCATGAACATCTACCAGACCAACCAGAACGACGAACTGGTCAGCAACTCCAGCAACCAGTTGCTCACCGCCAGTGTGCAGAACCTGCTGCAAGCCAAAGCCGCCGAACAAGCGGTGCGGGTGCAGAAAACCTTCGGCGAAAGCCTGACGGTGATCACTGCCGTAGCGGATCAGATCAAGGACATGCGGGTGATGGCCGCCAAGCGTTCGCTGGACGCCGGCGCCTTGCGCGAAGAGTTGAACCTGAGCCTGAAAACCGCTTTTGAGCGCAACGACAAAGTGCTGGGCATCTGGCTCGCTTTCGAACCGAACGCTCTCGACGGCAAGGACAGCGAATTCGCCAACGATGCCGCGCGCCAGTCCAACGAAGCCGGACGTTTTGCCACGTACTGGAGCCGCGCCGCCGGCGCCTCGCTGAACACCATCATGGTCGAAGAAGACCTGACCAAAACCACCCTCAGCGTCAGCGGCACGCCCTACAACAGTTGGTACACCTGCCCTCGCGACAACAAGCGCACCTGCCTGCTCGATCCGTATGCCGACACCGTCGGTGGCAAGGAAATGCTCATGACGACCATTTCCGTGCCGTTGATTGTCGACGGTAAAGCCATCGGCGTGGTCGGCGTCGACATCGCCCTCGACGCCCTGCAAGCGGCGGCCGTGGATTCCCAGCGCAGCCTGTTCAACAACGCCGGGCATATGCTGATCGTCTCTGGCAGCGGCGTGCTCGGCGCCGACAGCTCCGACGCGAGCAAGGTCGGCAAAAAGATCAGCGACACCCTCGGCGCCGATGGCAAGGATGTGCTGCAACTGCTGAGCTCCGGCACCCCGAAGATTCTCGAACAGGGCGACCTGATTCGTGCGGTGTACCCGGTCGACCCGATCGGCAACTCGCGCGCCTGGGGCGTAGTCATCGACCTGCCGAAACAAGTGCTGCTGGCCGATTCGGTCAAGCTGCAAGCGGTACTCGACGACGCGCAGGAAACCGGCGTGATCACTGCGCTGCTGGTCGCTGTGATCGCCGGTCTGGTCGGCCTGTTGCTGATCTGGCTGACCGCGTCCGGCGTTACTCGCCCGATCAATAGCGTTGCCGAAATGCTGAAAAACATCGCCAGCGGCGAAGGTGATCTGACCCAACGTCTTAACTACAGCAAGCAGGACGAACTGGGCGAACTGGTGAACTGGTTCAACCGTTTCCTCGACAAGCTGCAACCGACTATCGCGCAGATCAAGCAGAGCATCACCGAAGCACGCGGCACCGCCGACCAGTCTTCGGAAATCGCCCGACAGACCAGCGAAGGCATGCAGGTGCAGTTCCGCGAGATCGACCAGGTCGCCACCGCCTCCAACGAAATGAGCGCCACCGCCCACGACGTCGCCAACAGCGCATCGAACGCAGCCAATGCCGCGAAAGGTGCCGATCAGTCGGCCAAGGACGGCATGTCGATCATCGAGCGCAGCACCCGTGACATCAATCAACTGGCCGATGAAGTCAGCAAGGCCGTGACCGAGGTTGAAGCACTGGCAGTCAACAGCGAGCAGATCGGCTCGGTACTGGAAGTGATCCGCAGCATCGCCGAACAAACCAACCTGCTCGCCCTCAACGCGGCGATTGAAGCGGCCCGCGCCGGTGAGAGTGGCCGTGGTTTTGCCGTAGTCGCCGATGAAGTACGCAACCTCGCCAAGCGCACGCAGGATTCGGTGGAAGAAATTCGCATAGTCATCGAAAAGATTCAGACCGGCACGCGCGGCGTGGTCGCGACCATGCATTCGAGCCAGACCCAGGCACACAACAACGCCGGGCAGATTCGTCAGGCGGTGGATGCGCTGGGCAAGATCAGCGATGCGGTGACGGTGATCAGCGACATGAACCTGCAGATTGCCAGCGCGGCCGAACAGCAGAGTGCGGTGGCTGAAGAAGTGAACCGCAACGTTTCGGCGATTCGTACCGTGACCGAAACTCTGACCGAGCAAGCCACTGAGTCGGCAGCGATCAGCAGCCAGCTCAATGCCTTGGCCAGTCAGCAGATGAAATTGATGGATCAGTTTCGCGTCTAGCAAACCTGCAAAAATCCCTGTGGGAGCGAGCCTGCTCGCGAAGACGGCAGCACATTCAACATTAATGTGACTGATCCACCGCTTTCGCGAGCAGGCTCGCTCCCACAGGGGTAAGTGTTCACCTGCGGGATTTCATCTGACCCGACATTCTTTTGCACTATCATCGCCCTCTCGCTCCGGAGGGCCTTCGATGACTGATTTACTCACGTCCATTCAAGCCGCACTCGGCTTGCCGCATACGCCGATCCCGTTCACCGACCGAGGCGCCCTGCCCTCGGCGTTCGCCGTCACCGAGCTTGCCTGCGCCAGCATGGCCGCGGCCGGTCAGGCCGTTAGCCAATTGATCGAACAGCAGACCGGTCACTTGCCAGCCGTTGCAGTCGACCGACGTCTGGCCTCGTTCTGGTTCTCGACCTCGATCCGCCCCCTCGGCTGGCAAGTGCCGCCACTGTGGGACCCGATCGCAGGCGACTACGCCACCCAAGACGGCTGGATCCGCCTGCACACCAACGCCCCGCATCACCGTGCTGCCGCTGAACGCGTGCTGGGTGCCAGCGCCGATCGTGCCGCGATGGCGGCAAAAGTGGCGCAATGGACGAGTACGGATCTGGAGCAAGCGGTGGTCGAGGCCAAGGGCTGCGCCGCTGAAATGCGCAGTTGGGCGCAGTGGCAAAAACATCCCCAGGGGTTGGCGGTAAATGCCGAGCCACTGGTGCATTTCATCGATTCGCCGGATGAACATACCCCAGCGTGGCAAGGCTCGGTGGCGCAACCGTTGGCCAGGCTCAAGGTGCTGGACCTGACGCGCGTGCTCGCCGGCCCCACCGCCAGCCGTTTTCTCGCCGGGCTTGGCGCCGATGTATTACGCATCGACTCACCGACCTGGAACGAGCCCGGTGTCGTCCCGGAAATGACCCTCGGCAAACGCTGCGCGCGGTTGAACTTGCATGATCCGGCCGATCGCGCGGTGTTCGAAGGTTTGTTGAAAGACGCCGACATTCTGTTACACGGCTACCGCGCCGATGCACTGGAGCATCTCGGATTTGGCGTTGTGCGCCGTCGCCAACTCGCGCCTGGCCTGATCGATGTCGGCCTCAACGCCTATGGCTGGAGTGGCCCGTGGCAGAACCGTCGCGGCTTCGACAGTCTGGTGCAGATGAGCAGCGGCATTGCCGAGGCCGGGCAGCGCTGGCAGCAGGCTGAAAAGCCGACACCGTTGCCGGTGCAGGCGCTGGATCATGCGACCGGGTACCTGATGGCGGCCAGTGCGATCAGGTTGCTAACTGAGCGGTTGGCGAATGGCCGCTCGGGCTCGGCGCGATTGTCGCTGGCGCGTACGGCGAAGTTGTTGATCGAGCATGGACCGGGGACAACGCAAGCGTTGCGCGTCGAGGATGAACAGGATCAGAGCACGTCAATAGAGCAGACTCCGTGGGGACCGGCGCATCGTTTGCAGGTGCCGGTGAAGATCAGCGGCACACCGATTCAGTGGACGTTGCCAGCTACAGAATTGGGCTCACATCACCCACAGTGGAATTAAAAGCCCCTCACCCTAACCCTCTCCCAGAGGGAGAGGGGACCGATCAGGGAATATTGAAGAGATTCACCGACTTGAACGCTTGGCGCTGAATCCATAATCGACTCGGTCTTTCAGGTCGATGTAAAACGCAAAACAC
Organism: Pseudomonas sp. P108; assembly: GCF_032613195.1. NCBI lineage: Bacteria > Pseudomonadati > Pseudomonadota > Gammaproteobacteria > Pseudomonadales > Pseudomonadaceae > Pseudomonas > Pseudomonas sp. P108. The sequence goes on from NZ_CP126691.1 coordinate 5,146,093, forward strand.
CTCGGTCGGCCCCCTCTCCCTCCGGGAGAGGGCTGGGGTGAGGGCTGCAATTTCAGGTCGAACGATGATGTATCAATCTGCCCGGCTCAAAGATGTCCACAAAAGCTGCGCCGCATACCCTCGATAAGGCCGCCAGGCCTCAGCCCGCAAAGACAATTCCCGAGCGTTTGACCGCTGCCCTTCCAGCACCTCCAACGCCCGCAACAACCCGACATCCCCGGTCGGGAACCCGTCCAGATCGCGCAACTGCCGCAACGCAATGTACTGCGCCGTCCACTCGCCAATCCCGTGCAACGCCAACAACCGCGCCATGCCGCCCTCGCGATTCGGTTTAAACAAAGAAGGCTCATCCAGCAACGCCTGCGCCACACCCGACAGCGTCCGCCCGCGACTGTACGGCATACCCAGCGCCGCCAGATCTGCGCCTGCCAATACCCGCGTTTCGGGAAACACATGCGTCAATCCAGGCACTGTCGAAGCCAACGGCGCGCCATATTGCGCGACCAGTTTTCCGGCCAGACGAATCGCCGCCGCCACCGTAATCTGCTGCCCGAGCACCGCGCGAAAGGCCAACTCCAACCCATCCCACGCACCGGGAATCCGCAACCCCGTGCGCTCGGCAATCAATCGCGCCAGCAACGGATCATTCGCCAGATGCGCTTGCATCAACGCCACATCAGCATCCAGATCAAACATCCGCCGCAACCTGACAACGATCTCGGGCACGGCTGCCGGATCAGGAAAACCCAGCTCAACCTCCAGCGCATCCGCCGTCCCAAGCCACACCGAAACCGTGCCGTGAACACCGTTCAACCCGATGCTGCGCGAGTACACACCCTCGACCACAACCTCCATCCCGACCACCGCCCGCGCCGCGAGAAACCCCAACATCGCGTCCCAGTCATACGGCGGCGCATAGGCAAGCGACAACCTCACAACGACAGCACCCCGCTGTACAAACCATAAGCCGCCAGCCCCGCACCGATGACCACGCAGGTAAAAATGCCCTTCTCAACATGGGTGAACAACGGCTCGCCCGCCTCATGTTTGGCCTTGGCAAACAAAATCACCCCTGGCGCATACAACAGCGCCGACAACAGCAAATACTTCACTCCGCCGGCATACAACAACCACACCGCGTAACCGAGGGCAATGCCGCCGATCAGCAGATCCTTGGTGCGCTCAGCCGAGGCATGTTCGTAGGTTTCGCCGCGCCCGCTGAGCAACACCGCGTACGCCGCCGACCACAAGTACGGCACCAGAATCATCGACGACGCCAGATAAATCAGGCTGGTGTAAGTGCCCGCCGAAAACAGCGTGATCAACAGGAAAATCTGGATCATCGCGTTGGTCAGCCACAGCGCGTTGACCGGCACATGGTTCTTGTTTTCCTTTTTCAGGAACGCCGGCATGGTCTTGTCCTTGGCCGTGGCGAAGAGAATCTCCGCGCAGAGCAATGCCCACGACAACAGCGCACCGAGCAGGGAAATCGCCAGACCAATGCTGATCAACAGTGCGCCCCACGGCCCGACGATGTGCTCGAGCACCGCCGCCAGTGACGGATTCTGCAGATTCGCCAGCTCCGGCTGGCTCATGATCCCCAGCGACAGCACGTTGACCAGCACCAGCAGCGCCAGCACACCGATAAAACCGATGACCGTGGCGCGGCCGACGTCGCTGCGTTTTTCCGCCCGCGCCGAGTACACGCTGGCGCCTTCGATGCCGATGAACACGAACACCGTGACCAGCATCATGTTGCGCACCTGATCCATCACCCCGCCGAAATTCGGGTTGCTGGTGCCCCAGATGTCGCGGGTAAAAATGTCAGCCTTGAAGGCGACGGCAGCGATGACGATGAACATGATCAGCGGCACGACTTTGGCCACCGTGGTCAGCTGGTTGATCAGCGCCGCCTCCTTGATCCCGCGCATCACCAGAAAATGCACGGCCCACAGCAGCACCGAGGCGCAGCCGATGGCGATCGGCGTATTGCCCTGGCCAAACACCGGAAAAAAGTAGCCGAGGGTGCTGAACAGCAGTACGAAATAACCGACGTTGCCCAGCCACGCACTGATCCAGTAACCCCACGCCGACGAGAACCCCATGTAGTCGCCAAATCCGGCCTTGGCGTAGGCATACACGCCGGAATCCAGTTCGGGTTTGCGATTGGCCAGGGTCTGAAAGACGAACGCCAGAGTCAGCATGCCGATCGCGGTAATCCCCCAACCGATCAGGATCGCCCCGGCATCGGCGCGTGCCGCCATGTTCTGCGGCAGCGAGAAAATCCCCCCGCCAATCATTGAACCCACCACCAGGGCGATCAACGCGCCTAATCGCAGCTTTTGCGTCGGTTGCGACATTTCAGTTTCCCTTTGAAGTGTGGTGAGCGTGCATTTGTAACAACTATTAACTAAACGGATAAAGGTAGATGACGTTTATCAGGTAACGCCAGTTAACGCCTGTTTATATATAGCGGATGACGCTAACGCCTAGCACGTTAAGACAGTTTTGTGCGCTGATCCTGATAAATCAATTCTGTACTGAAAACAGAGGCGGAAAATTTGCCAAAAGCTGAAAAAGAACTAGCGTCATAATTCGAAAGTAATAATAGCCATTCCCAACAATGTAGCCACAACGCCTCTAGGACAGGCCTTGCGGGCAGGATATTTATGCCTTCAGTCGAAGCCTAAGTCATTCATTAACAATGGAATGTGACCATGCACTGATCTAAGTCAGCTGTTTGAACAGACAACAGAACTACGCTGTGATCTCTTCTCTCCTGCAATGGAGTCATGCAATGTCTGAAGCTCCCGGAAAACTACGACTAGGTGCACTGGTTGCATTGGTAGTCGGCTCGATGATCGGTGGCGGGATATTTTCTTTGCCACAAAACATGGCGGCCAGCGCCGATGTCGGTGCCGTACTGATCGGCTGGGCCATCACCGCTGTCGGCATGCTCACCCTCGCTTTTGTCTTTCAAACCCTCGCCAATCGCAAGCCCGACCTGGACGGCGGTGTCTACGCCTACGCCAAGGCCGGATTCGGCGATTACATGGGTTTCTCGTCCGCCTGGGGTTACTGGATCAGTGCCTGGCTGGGCAACGTCGGTTACTTCGTTCTGCTGTTCAGCACCCTTGGCTATTTCTTCCCGATTTTCGGTGAGGGCAACACCGTTGCTGCGGTGATTGGCGCCTCGGTGCTGCTGTGGGCCGTGCACTTTCTGGTGCTGCGCGGGATCAAGGAAGCGGCGTTCATCAACCTGGTGACCACGGTCGCCAAAGTCGTACCGCTGCTGCTGTTCGTGTTGATCGCGGTGTTCGCTTTCAAACTGGACATCTTCACCGCCGACATCTGGGGCATCAAAAATCCGGATCTGGGCAGTGTGATGAACCAGGTGCGCAACATGATGCTGGTCACCGTCTGGGTGTTCATCGGTATCGAGGGCGCGAGCATCTTCTCGGCCCGCGCCGAAAAACGCTCGGACGTTGGTAAAGCCACCGTGATCGGTTTCATCACCGTGCTGTTGTTCCTGGTGCTGGTGAACGTGCTGTCGCTGGGCATCATGACCCAACCGGAACTGGCGAAACTGCAGAACCCGTCGATGGCGGCCGTGCTTGAGCATGTGGTCGGTCACTGGGGTGCGGTGCTGATCAGCGTCGGTCTGATCATCTCCTTGCTGGGGGCGCTGCTGTCGTGGGTGCTGCTGTGTGCGGAGATCATGTTCGCCGCCGCCAAAGACCACACCATGCCGGAGTTCCTGCGCAAGGAAAATGCCAACCACGTACCGGTCAACGCCCTGTGGCTGACCAACGCGATGGTGCAGATTTTCCTGATCATCACGCTGTTCTCGGCCAGCACTTACCTGTCGCTGATCTACCTCGCCACTTCGATGATTCTGGTGCCGTACCTGTGGTCAGCGGCCTATGCCCTGCTGCTGGCGGTGCGCGGCGAAAGCTACGAAGGCTTCGCGGCCGAACGGCGCAAAGACCTGATCATCGGCGGCATCGCTCTGATCTACGCGGTCTGGCTGCTGTACGCCGGCGGGGTCAAGTACCTGCTGCTCTCGGCCCTGCTCTACGCACCCGGCGCGATCCTGTTCGCCAAGGCCAAGCTGGAACTCAAACAACCGATTTTCACTAACGTCGAGAAGCTGATTTTCGCCGCAGTGGTCGTGGGTGCCCTGGTGGCTGCCTACGGTCTCTACGACGGCTTCCTGACTCTGTAACCCCTGATTGTTTTGTTATCTGGAGGATCTGAAATGACCACGGAAAAAGTTAAGTACGGCGTCCACTCCGAAGCCGGCAAACTGCGCAAAGTCATGGTGTGCTCCCCAGGTCTGGCCCATCAGCGGCTGACCCCGAACAACTGCGATGAACTGCTGTTCGACGACGTGCTCTGGGTGGCTCAGGCCAAGCGCGACCACTTCGACTTCGTCACCAAAATGCGTGAGCGCGGCATCGACGTGCTGGAAATGCACAACCTGCTGACCGACATCGTCGCTAACCCTGAGGCACTGGACTGGATTCTCGAGCGCAAGGTCACCGCCGACTCGGTGGGCCTGGGCCTGATCAACGAAGTCAAATCCTGGCTGAAGAGTCTGGAGCCACGGCACATCGCCGAATTCCTGATTGGTGGCGTGTCTGCCGATGATCTGCCGGACAGCTTCGGTGGCAAGACCATCCAGATGTTCCGCGACTTCCTCGGCCACTCCAGCTTCATTCTGCCGCCGCTGCCGAACACCCAGTTCACACGTGACACCACCTGCTGGATCTACGGTGGCGTAACACTGAACCCGATGTACTGGCCGGCGCGCCGCCAAGAAACCTTGCTGGCCACTGCCATCTACAAATTCCACCCACAGTTCACCAACGCCGAATTCGAAATCTGGTACGGCGACCCGGACAAGGAGCACGGCAGCTCCACCCTCGAGGGCGGCGACGTCATGCCAATCGGCAACGGCGTGGTGTTGATCGGTATGGGCGAGCGCTCATCACGTCAGGCCATCGGCCAACTGGCGCTGAACCTGTTCAAGAACAAAGCCGTGGAAAAAGTCATCGTTGCCGGCCTGCCGAAATCCCGCGCGGCGATGCACCTCGACACCGTCTTCAGCTTCTGCGACCGCGACCTCGTGACGATTTTCCCGGAAGTGGTCAATCAGATCGTCGCCTTCACCCTGCGCCCTGACGAAAGCAAACAGGGCGGCATCGACATCCGCCGCGAAGAAGGCACCTTCCTCGATACCGTGGCCAAAGCCCTCAACCTGCCGAAGCTGCGCGTGGTGGAAACCGGCGGCAACAGCTTCGCCGCCGAACGCGAGCAATGGGACGACGGCAACAACGTGGTGGCCGTGGAACCGGGCGTGGTCATCGGCTACGACCGCAACACCTACACCAACACCCTGCTGCGCAAGGCAGGCGTGGAAGTCATCACCATCAGCGCCGGTGAACTGGGCCGTGGCCGTGGCGGTGGCCACTGCATGACCTGCCCGATCATCCGCGACCCGATCGATTACTAAACCTCTGAGCCCTGGCCGACACTTACAACGTGCGGCCCGGGGGATAACCGACACCGAAGGAGATCCATCATGGCTTTTAACATTCACAACCGTAACCTGCTCAGCCTGGAACACCACACCCCACGTGAGCTGCGTTACCTGCTCGACCTGTCCCGCGACCTCAAACGCGCCAAATACACCGGCACCGAGCAACAACACCTGAAGGGCAACAACATCGCCCTGATCTTCGAAAAAACTTCGACCCGCACCCGTTGCGCGTTCGAAGTGGCGGCCTATGACCAAGGCGCCAACGTCACCTACATCGACCCGAACTCGTCGCAGATCGGCCACAAAGAAAGCATGAAAGACACCGCCCGTGTGCTCGGGCGCATGTACGACGCTATCGAGTACCGTGGCTTCAAACAGGAAATTGTCGAAGAGCTGGCCAAGTTCGCCGGCGTGCCCGTGTTCAACGGTCTGACCGATGAATATCACCCGACGCAAATGATCGCCGACGTGCTGACCATGCGTGAACACGCCGACAAGCCGATCCATGAAATCAGCTACGCCTACCTCGGCGATGCGCGCAACAACATGGGCAACTCGCTGCTGCTGGTCGGCGCCAAGCTCGGCATGGACGTGCGCATCTGCGCGCCGAAAGCGCTGTGGCCACTGGATGATCTGGTCGAGCGTTGCCACAAATATGCCGAAGAAAGTGGCGCACGCATCACCCTGACTGAAGATCCGAAAGCAGCCGTTAAAGGCGTCGACTTCATTCACACCGACGTCTGGGTATCGATGGGCGAACCGGTGGAAGCCTGGGCCGAGCGTATCCAGCAACTGCTGCCGTACCAGGTCAACGCCGAGCTGATGAAAGCCTCCGGCAACCCGCGCACCAAGTTCATGCACTGCCTGCCGGCGTTCCACAACAGTGATACCAAAGTCGGCAAGCAAATCGCCGAACAGTATCCGCACCTGAAAAACGGCATCGAAGTGACCGACGACGTGTTCGAGTCCCCAGCCTGCATCGCCTTCGAGCAAGCGGAAAACCGCATGCACACGATCAAGGCGATTCTGGTTTCGACCCTGGCTGATCTGTAACCACTGCTGATCCATGATCGTTCCCACGCTCCCGCGAGGGAATGCATCCCGTGACGCTCTGCGTCACAGCGGACGCGGAGCGTCCGTGGCGGCATTCCCACGCAGAGCGTGGGAACGATCAACACGAAAAGGACATGCATTATGCGTATCGTCGTAGCTCTGGGCGGTAACGCCCTGCTCCGCCGTGGTGAACCGATGACCGCTGACAATCAGCGCGCCAACATCCGCATCGCCACCGAGCAAATCGCCAAGATCCATCCCGGCAACCAACTGGTCATCGCCCACGGCAATGGCCCGCAAGTCGGCCTGTTGTCGCTGCAAGCGGCGGCCTACACCTCCGTCACCCCTTACCCGCTGGACGTGCTCGGTGCCGAAACCGAAGGCATGATCGGCTACATCATCGAACAGGAACTGGGCAACCTGCTCGACTTCGAAGTGCCGTTCGCCACCCTGCTCACTCAGGTCGAAGTCGACGCCAAAGATCCGGCCTTCCAGAACCCGACCAAACCCATCGGCCCGGTCTACGACAAGGCCGAAGCAGAAAAACTCGCCGCTGAAAAAGGCTGGGCGATTGCTCCGGACGGCGACAAGTTCCGCCGCGTGGTGGCCAGCCCACGACCAAAACGCATCTTCGAAATACGCCCGATCAAGTGGCTGCTGGACAAGGGCAGCATCGTGATTTGCGCCGGTGGCGGCGGGATTCCGACCATGTACGACGAGAACCGTAATCTCAAAGGCATCGAGGCGGTGATCGACAAGGACCTGTGCTCGTCGCTGCTCGCCGAGCAACTGGAAGCCGACCTGCTGGTGATCGCCACCGACGTCAACGCGGCGTTCATCGACTACGGCAAACCAACGCAGAAAGCCATTGCCGAAGCGCACCCGGATGAACTCGAACGCCTCGGTTTCGCCGCTGGCTCCATGGGGCCGAAGGTGCAGGCAGCCTGCGAATTCGCGCGCCATACTGGCAAGGTCGCGGTGATCGGTTCGCTGGCGGATATCGAAGCGATTGTCCAGGGTAATGCCGGTACTCGAGTGACCACGGCGAAGCCGGGCATCACTTACCGATAATTAGAAACTCCGGGGGCAGGCCCGAGGTCTGCCCTTCTCCCATGCCTTGAAAGGAGTAAACCATGGCCCAATTCGAACCTGGTCATTTGCATATCGAGCGGCACGCGTTGACCGACGATGACGTCAATTACAACATACACCTCGACTATGAAGTGTTTACCGATCCTTCGAAAGGCAAAGGAATACAGTTCACCCTGCATGGCAGCATGCAGGGCAAGGACATGAAGGAAACGTTTTTCCTGCCCAAGGAAGAGGCTTACAACTTCGCCCGTGACGTGACCCGCATCGCCGAGAAGTACGGGATTCCCAAGGCTCACAGCCAGATCGGTTCTGTGCACAAGCATTACGACCTGATGTTTGAAGACATTCGGCAGAAGTTGAATATGCAATCCGGCGACCCGGTCAATCTTGAGCATTTCGAATAACCCGCAAAAGCCCCTCACCCTAGCCCTCTCCCAAAGGGAGAGGGGACTGATTGGGGGATGCTCTAGAGTTACACCGACCTGATCCTGCATCACTGAATCCATAATCGACTCGATTTTTCAGGTCGACGTGTAGCGCCAGACACCTCGGTCAGCTCCCTCTCCCTCCGGGAGAGGGCTGGGGTGAGGGGACTGATTGAGGGATGCTCGATAGTTTTGCCGGCCCGACTCTGCTTTACCGAATCCATAATCGACCGGCTCTTTCAAGTCGATGTCAAACCTCAGACACCTCGGTCGGCCCCCTCTCCCTCCGGGAGAGGGCTGGGGTGAGGGTGCTTTTGCTTTCACCTCTCTCCAAGCCCAAGGCATACTTGCCACCCTCCGCACTGCAGAACACTGAACCGCCCCATGCGTATCCACGTCAGCTTCATCGACCGCGTCGGCATCACCCAGGAAGTCCTGGCTATCCTCGGCGGGCGTAATCTCAATCTGGATGCGGTGGAGATGATCCCGCCGAACGTCTACATCGACGCGCCGACCCTGAGCCCGCAAGTGCTCGAAGAGCTGAAAGATGCCCTGTTTCGCGTGCTCGGCGTGGAAGCGGTGACCGTGGTCGACATCCTCCCCGGCCAGCGTCGGCACTTGCAGCTTGATGCACTGCTCGCGGCGATGACCGATCCGGTTTTGGCGCTCGACAGCGCCGGCAAAGTGCTGCTGGCCAACCCGGCACTAATAGCGATCTACGGTCGCGAACCCGCCGGTGAAAGTGTCTCTGAACTGTTCAACGATCCGGCCCTGCTCGACACCTTGCTCGAACACGGCTTCCGTTTGCCACTGCGCGAAATCACCGTCAACGGCCAGACCTTGTTGCTCGACGCCACGCCGATCACCGACGCTGGCGCGCTGTTGACCTTGTATCAACCGAACCGCATCGGCGAACAACTCTCGGCACTGCACCACGACCATGCCGAAGGTTTTGACGCGCTGCTCGGTGAGTCGCCTGCAATCCGCACCCTCAAGGCACGCGCGCAAAGAGTCGCCGCCCTCGACGCCCCCCTGCTGATCCAAGGCGAAACCGGCACCGGTAAAGAACTGGTTGCCCGTGCCTGCCACGCCATCAGCACTCGGCACAGTGCACCGTTTCTCGCTCTCAACTGCGCAGCGTTGCCAGAGAACCTCGCCGAAAGCGAATTGTTCGGCTACGCCCCCGGCGCTTTCACAGGAGCAGCGCGTGGCGGCAAACCGGGGCTGATGGAACTGGCCAACCAGGGCACGGTGTTTCTCGATGAGATCGGCGAGATGTCGCCGTATTTGCAGGCCAAGCTGCTGCGTTTCTTGAACGATGGCAGCTTCCGCCGCGTGGGCGGTGATCGTGAAGTGAAGGTCAACGTGCGCATCCTCAGCGCGACCCATCGCGATCTGGAAAAAATGGTCAGCGAAGGCTTGTTCCGCGAAGACCTGTTCTATCGCCTTAATGTGCTCAACGTTGAAGTGCCGCCGCTGCGTGAGCGCGGGCAGGACATTCTGTTGCTGGCACGCTATTTCATGCAGCAGGCTTGTGCGCAAATTCAGCGCCCGGTCTGCCGTCTCGCCCCGGGGACTTACCCGGCGCTGCTCGGCAATCGCTGGCCGGGCAACGTACGACAATTGCAGAACGTGATCTTCCGCGCGGCAGCGATTTGCGAGAGCAGCCTGGTCGATATCGGCGATCTCGACATTGCCGGTACCTCGGTGGCGCGGCAGACCGACAGCGACGTCGACAGCCTCGAACAAGCGGTCGAAGCGTTCGAGCGATCGCTGCTGGAAAAACTCTACGTCAGCTACCCCTCGACCCGCCAACTGGCCAGCCGCCTGCAAACTTCGCACACCGCCATCGCCCATCGCCTGCGCAAGTACGGCATCCCCAACAAACCCTGAACCCACCACGAATCCTCCTGTGGGAAATACCCCCACTGTGGGAGCGAGCCTGCTCGCGAAAGCGGTATATCAGCAAAATCATTGGTGACTGACACACCCTCTTCGCGAGCAGGCTCGCTCCCACAGGGGTTAGAGGGTGGATTCGAAATCCGTTCAAAAACGACCTCCACCTGTACTGAAAGCGCTACAGCGGAACGATATCGCTACACCCGCCTCCGATCACCGCTGTGCAAGGCTTTGATCCCGTTCAGCTTTTCTCCTCGCCCCAGCCTGTAGCGATTTCGCTACACACCCCTGCTCAAGCCATCTCACCAAAACATATAACTTATTGATTCATATGAATAATTCAACATTGGCCGCGTTCTTGCTAATCAACCCCTCATAAATAAGGGCCTTCGCGCCCGACTATTCCACCGCGTCCACCAGACGAGTTTGGCCCCCTGAGGAGTTTCCATGAGCGAGTTGCGTTTTACTGAAGATCACGAATGGCTGCGCACCGAAGCTGACGGCAGCGTTACTGTCGGCATCACCGCTTTCGCGCAGAACGCCTTGGGCGACGTGGTGTTCGTGCAACTGCCTGAGCTGCAGGCTTACGAAAAAGGCGCCGAAGCCGCCACCGTGGAATCGGTGAAAGCCGCCAGCGGCGTGTACATGCCCCTCGACGGCGACGTACTGGAAGTCAACCCGGCGCTGGAAGATGCCCCGGAACTGGTCAACGAAGATCCACTGGGTGAAGGCTGGTTCTTCCGCTTCCAGCCAAGCGACGCTTCGGCCGTAGCCAAACTGCTCGACCAGGACGCGTACGACCGTCTGATCAAAGCCCAAGCCGAAGCCTGAGGAACACCGACATGACTCAAGTAAACCTTGGCACCGCCAACGAATTCATTGCCCGTCACATCGGCCCGCGCGCCGGCGACGAGCAAGCCATGCTCAACAGCCTCGGTTTCGATTCGCTCGAAGCCCTGAGCGCCAGCGTCATCCCGGAAAGCATCAAGGGCACCAGCATGCTCGGCATGGACGACGGTTTGAGCGAAGCCGATGCACTGGCAATGATCAAATCGATCGCCGGCAAAAATCAGCTGTTCAAGACTTACATCGGCCAGGGCTACTACAACTGCCACACGCCGTCGCCGATCCTGCGTAACCTGCTGGAAAACCCGGCCTGGTACACCGCTTACACGCCGTACCAGCCAGAAATTTCCCAGGGCCGTCTCGAAGCGCTGCTGAACTTCCAGACCATGATCAGCGACCTCACCGGCCTGCCGATCGCCAACGCCTCCCTGCTCGACGAAGCCACCGCTGCTGCCGAAGCCATGACCTTCTGCAAACGCCTGAGCAAGAACAAGGGCAGCCACCAATTCTTCGCCTCGATCCACAGCCACCCGCAAACCCTCGACGTGCTGCGCACCCGTGCCGAGCCGCTGGGCATTGACGTGGTCGTCGGCGACGAGCGTGAACTGACTGACGTGACGCCGTTCTTCGGCGCGCTGCTGCAATACCCGGCGAGCAACGGTGATGTCTTCGATTATCGCGAACTGACCGAACGCTTCCACGCCGCCAACGCTTTGGTCGCCGTCGCCGCTGACCTGCTGGCCCTGACCTTGCTGACCGCCCCGGGCGAGTTCGGCGCGGACGTCGCCATCGGTTCGGCACAACGCTTCGGCGTGCCGCTGGGTTTCGGTGGCCCGCACGCGGCTTACTTCTCCACCAAAGATGCGTTCAAACGTGACATGCCTGGCCGTCTGGTCGGCGTGTCGGTTGACCGTTTCGGCAAGCCTGCGCTGCGTCTGGCGATGCAGACCCGCGAGCAACACATCCGCCGCGAGAAAGCCACGTCGAACATCTGCACCGCGCAAGTGCTGCTGGCCAACATCGCCAGCATGTACGCCGTCTACCACGGCCCAAAGGGCCTGACGCAGATCGCCAACCGCGTGCATCACCTGACCGCGATTCTGGCCAAGGGCCTGACCGCGCTGGGCGCGAAAATCGAACAAGCCAGCTTCTTCGACACCCTGACAGTAGCCACCGGCGCACAAACCGCTGCGCTGCACGACAAGGCGCACGTGGCGCAGATCAACCTGCGCGTGATCGACGCTCAGCGTCTGGGCCTGTCGGTCGACGAAACCACCACGCAGGCTGACATCGAAACCCTGTGGGGCCTGTTCGCCGAGGGCAAAACCCTGCCGGACTTCGCCGCCCTCGCCGCTTCGGTTCAAAGCACTATCCCTGCTTCGCTGGTACGCCAGTCGCCAATCCTCAGCCACCCGGTGTTCAACCGTTATCACTCGGAAACCGAGCTGATGCGCTACCTGCGCAAACTGGCCGACAAGGACCTGGCACTGGATCGCACCATGATCCCGCTGGGCTCGTGCACCATGAAACTCAACGCCGCCAGCGAAATGATCCCGGTGACCTGGGCTGAATTCGGTGCACTGCACCCGTTCGCCCCGGCCGCGCAAAGTGCCGGTTACCAGCAACTGACCGATGAGCTGGAAGCGATGCTTTGCGCCGCCACCGGTTACGACGCGATCTCGCTGCAACCGAACGCCGGTTCGCAAGGTGAATACGCTGGCCTGCTGGCGATCCGCGCCTATCACCAGAGCCGTGGCGATGAGCGCCGCGACATCTGTCTGATCCCGTCGTCCGCCCACGGCACCAACCCGGCCACCGCCAACATGGCCGGCATGCGCGTGGTCGTGACCGCGTGCGATGCGCGTGGCAACGTCGATATCGAAGACCTGCGCGCCAAAGCCATCGAACACCGCGAACACCTCGCTGCGCTGATGATCACTTACCCGTCGACCCACGGCGTGTTCGAAGAAGGCATCCGCGAAATCTGCGGGATCATTCATGACAACGGCGGCCAGGTGTACATCGACGGCGCCAACATGAACGCAATGGTTGGCCTGTGCGCACCGGGCAAGTTCGGCGGCGACGTCTCGCACCTGAACCTGCACAAAACCTTCTGCATCCCCCACGGCGGTGGCGGCCCGGGCGTTGGCCCGATTGGCGTCAAGTCGCACCTGACGCCGTTCCTGCCGGGCCACGGCCAGATGGAACGCAAGGAAGGTGCGGTCTGCGCAGCACCGTTCGGCAGCGCAAGTATTTTGCCGATCACCTGGATGTACATTCGCATGATGGGTGGCGCCGGTCTGAAGCGCGCTTCGCAACTGGCGATCCTCAATGCCAACTACATTTCCCGTCGCCTCGAAGAGCACTACCCAGTGCTGTACACCGGCAGCAACGGCCTGGTGGCACACGAGTGCATTCTCGATCTGCGTCCATTGAAAGACAGCAGCGGCATCAGCGTTGATGACGTCGCCAAGCGCTTGATCGACTTCGGTTTCCACGCGCCGACCATGTCGTTCCCGGTCGCCGGCACGCTGATGATCGAGCCGACCGAAAGTGAATCCAAGGAAGAGCTGGATCGCTTCTGCGACGCCATGATCCGCATCCGCGAAGAAATCCGCGCGGTGGAAAACGGCACGCTGGACAAGGATGACAACCCACTGAAGAACGCTCCGCACACGGCGGCAGAGCTGGTTGGCGAGTGGACTCACCCGTACAGCCGCGAGCAAGCCGTGTACCCGGTCGCATCGTTGATTGAAGGCAAATACTGGCCGCCGGTCGGTCGTGTCGACAACGTCTTCGGCGATCGCAACCTGGTGTGCGCCTGCCCGTCGATCGAAAGCTACGCTTAAACCGATGCGGGATCAGTTATCGCTGATCCCGCACACACCGCAGATCCCCTGTAGGAGTGAGCCTGCTCGCGATAGCGGTGTGTCAGATAACAGTTATGTCGACTGATACACCGCTATCGCGAGCAGGCTCACTCCTACAAGGGAATGCGGTCAGCCGCAAAGATTCGCCAATTCCTATAACAAGAAACCGGAGAACCACTCATGTCGTTAAGCGTGTTCGACCTGTTCAAGATTGGCATCGGCCCCTCCAGTTCCCACACCGTCGGCCCGATGCGTGCTGCTGCGCGTTTCGCCGAGGGCTTGCGCCGTGAAAACCTGCTGACGGCCACCGCCAGCGTTCGCGTCGAGTTGTACGGTTCCCTCGGCGCTACTGGTAAAGGTCACGGCAGCGACAAAGCCGTGCTGCTCGGCCTCGAAGGCGAACACCCGGACACCGTCGATACCGAAACCGTCGCCGCGCGCCTGCAAGAAATTCGCGGCAACGGCCGACTGAATCTGCTCGGTGAACACAGCATTGCGTTCAACGAGAAAGAACACTTGGCGATGATCCGCAAGCCGCTGGCCTATCACCCCAACGGCATGATCTTCCGCGCCTTCGATGCGGCGGGGATCCAGATCCGCAGCCGCGAGTACTACTCGGTCGGTGGTGGTTTTGTTGTCGATGAGGACGCGGCCGGCGCCGATCGCATCGTCGAAGACGCCACACCGCTGACCTTCCCGTTCAAAAGTGCCAAGGACTTGCTCGGTCATTGCGCCACCTACGGTCTGTCGATCAGCCAGGTGATGCTGACCAACGAAAGCGCCTGGCGCCCCGAAGCGGAGACCCGTGCCGGCCTGCTGAAAATCTGGCAAGTGATGCAGGACTGCGTTGCCGCCGGTTGTCGTAACGAAGGCATTCTGCCTGGCGGTTTGAAGGTCAAACGTCGTGCGGCAGCGCTGCATCGGCAACTGTGCAAGAACCCGGAATCAGCGTTGCGCGATCCGTTGTCGGTGCTCGACTGGGTCAACCTCTACGCCTTGGCGGTCAACGAAGAAAACGCCAATGGCGGCCGCGTGGTCACCGCACCCACCAACGGTGCAGCGGGGATCATTCCGGCGGTACTGCATTACTACATGCGCTTTATCCCCGGTGCGAATGACGACGGCGTCGTGCGCTTTCTGCTGACCGCGGCGGCCATCGGCATTCTCTACAAGGAAAACGCCTCGATCTCCGGCGCCGAAGTCGGTTGTCAGGGTGAAGTCGGTGTTGCCTGCTCAATGGCGGCTGGCGCGTTGTGTGAAGTGCTCGGCGGCAGTGTTCAGCAAGTCGAAAACGCCGCAGAAATCGGCATGGAACACAACCTCGGCCTTACCTGCGACCCGATTGGCGGACTGGTGCAAGTGCCGTGCATCGAGCGCAATGCGATGGGTTCGGTGAAAGCCATCAACGCGGTACGCATGGCCATGCGTGGCGACGGCCAGCATTTCGTCTCCCTCGACAAAGTCATCCGCACCATGCGCCAGACCGGCGCCGACATGAAAAGCAAATACAAAGAGACCGCCCGCGGCGGTCTGGCGGTCAACATTATCGAATGCTGACCACGAAACGTACCTAACTCCCTCTCCCTCTGGGAGAGGGCTGGGGTGAGGGGCTTTTGATCTTGATCTTAATCTAGCCCCATACCCCCAAACTCAAACTTTCAAGGAGCCACGCATGTCCACCGAACAACTGTCGAAAACCCCGCTGCACGCTCTGCACATCGAACTCGGCGCCCGCATGGTGCCGTTCGCCGGCTACGACATGCCGGTGCAATACCCGCTCGGCGTAATGAAAGAACACCAACACACCCGTGAACACGCCGGGCTGTTCGACGTCTCGCACATGGGCCAGATCCGCCTGACCGGTGCCAACGCCGCCAAAGCCCTGGAAAGCCTGGTGCCAGTGGACATCATCGACCTGCCGGTGGGCATGCAGCGTTACGCGATGTTCACCAACGACAACGGCGGCATTCTCGATGACCTGATGGTTGCCAACCTCGGCAACGACGAACTGTTCCTGGTGGTCAACGCCGCGTGCAAGGATCAGGACCTGGCTCACCTGCAACAACACATTGGCGCTCAGTGCACCATTACGGCGCTGTTCGAAGAGCGCGCACTGCTCGCACTGCAAGGTCCGGCAGCGGTCACTGTGCTGGCGCGCCTGGCTCCTGACGTGGCGAAGATGACCTTCATGCAATTCAACCGCGTGTCGTTGCTGGGCGTGGATTGCTTCGTCAGCCGCTCGGGCTACACCGGTGAAGACGGTTTCGAAATCTCGGTACCGGCCGCCGATGCGGAAAAACTCGCGCGCGCCCTGCTCGCCGAACCGGAAGTTCAGGCCATCGGCCTCGGTGCTCGCGACTCGCTGCGCCTGGAAGCCGGCCTGTGCCTGTATGGCCACGACATGAACACCGAGACCACGCCAATCGAAG
The DNA here is from genome assembly GCF_032613195.1 of Pseudomonas sp. P108. Taxonomy (NCBI): domain Bacteria; kingdom Pseudomonadati; phylum Pseudomonadota; class Gammaproteobacteria; order Pseudomonadales; family Pseudomonadaceae; genus Pseudomonas; species Pseudomonas sp. P108. The sequence goes on from NZ_CP126691.1 coordinate 5,162,249, forward strand.
CCAGCCTGCTCTGGGCGGTCTCCAAGCCACGTCGCGCTGATGGCGCGCGGGCCGGCGGTTTCCCCGGTGCGGAAAACGTTTTCGCCCAGCAACAGAATGGCGTCGCACGCAAACGCGTCGGCTTGCTGCCACAGGAACGCACGCCAGTGCGTGAAGGCGCAGAAATCGTCAACGAAACCGGCGAGATCATCGGCAGCGTGTGCAGCGGCGGCTTTGGTCCGACCTTGGGCGGGCCGTTGGCGATGGGTTACCTCGACAGCGCTTATGTCACCCTCGCCACACCGGTTTGGGCCATCGTGCGTGGGAAAAAGGTGCAAATGCTTGTAAGCAAAATGCCATTTGTTCCACAACGCTACTATCGTGGTTGATTGACTGTTTCTATAAGTAACGCGATTGCGTAATGCGTGCACTAATGTGTCACGCAATCGCCACAAAAAAGTGCATTTTCTAACAATCGATTCGAATATGAACTTTGCTTATAACGTTCGAAAACAATTGAACAAGCGAATCGTCTAAGCCCGCACTAGTGAAAGGATTAACTTGCTCAAGCTCAGTAAAACCGGGGGCTTCGCAGGGCTTGTTTTTTCTCCCGTAGTTGGCGTAGAGTTTGTCCACTGTGTTTGCATGGGTCAGCTTGGAATCGTGACCTGGGCAGTAGCCTACAAGTTAGCTACATCCCGTTCGACGTCTTCTTACTCTCCTGCAACCAGCCCCAGTACTCTTTCATGAGAAAGAGACTGTCATCAATTTTTGCGTCAAAGGAAATAAGAAATGTCCACACGTCAGAGCGGTACCGTCAAGTGGTTTAACGACGAGAAAGGTTTTGGTTTTATCACTCCAGAAAGCGGTCCGGATCTGTTCGTGCATTTCCGCGCCATTCAGGGCAACGGCTTCAAAAGCCTGAAAGAAGGCCAGAAAGTGACCTTCGTTGCTGTGCAAGGCCAGAAAGGCATGCAGGCTGACGAAGTACAAGCAGAAGCCTGATCTTCTGTTACGAAAAAGCCCCTGATATTGATATCAGGGGCTTTTTTGTGCGCGCGAATCCGTAAAATGGCGCTTCAATTTGCGTCCAGAGGCTGCCATGTCGAAAAACCTGCTCACCCCACAGGGCGATTTTCCTGCCGTTGGCCTTGGCCGGCGTCTGGCTGCGATGTTCTATGACTTTCTGCTGTGCACCGCTCTGCTGATCGTCACCGGATTCGTTTACAAGTTGATCCAGGCAGCGATCATCGGCGAAGAACGTCTGCGGGTGATGACCGACGCCGGGCAACTGGACGGTGATCCGCTCTACTCGACGGTGCTGGTGTTGGTGCTGTTCGCATTCTTTGCGAAATTCTGGACCCATGGCGGGCAGACACTGGGCATGCAGGTGTGGGGCATTCGCGTACAGAACGCCAATGGCACCGCGATCAGTCTGTGGCAGGCGCTGTTGCGCTTTATGGTGTCGATTGCGTCGTGGCTGTGCGTGGGGCTGGGATTCTTCTGGTCGCTGTACGACAAGCAGAAGCGCACGTGGCATGACATCTATTCGGATACTCGCGTCGTGCGAATTCCGAAAAAGACCAAATAATTTCCAGACGCCAAAAACCACTGTAGGAGTGAGCCTGCTCGCGATAGCGGTGTATCAGTCAACATAATTGTTATCTGACACACCGCTATCGCGAGCAGGCTCACTCCCACAGGTTTATTTGTTGCCTGAAAGACCTCAGGCGTTACCGGCCAGCTTCATCCGTGCGGCCTGGGTGAAGTCCAGCATGCGCTTGAGCGGCCGGATCGCCTGCGGAATCAACGCCGGATCGACAAAGATCTCGTTCGTGCCCTCCTTCAAGCTCTTGAGCGTGCGCTCAAGGGTATTCATGGCCATCCACGGGCAATGTGCGCAACTGCGGCACGCGGCACCGTTACCGGCGGTTGGCGCCTCGATGAAGACCTTGTCCGGGCACAACTGCTGCATCTTGTAGAAGATGCCCCGGTCGGTGGCCACGATCAGGGTCTTGTTCGGCAGGCTCTGCGCAGCGGCGATCAACTGGCTGGTGGAACCGACGGCATCCGCCAGTTCAATCACCGAAGTCGGCGATTCCGGGTGCACGAGGATCGCAGCATCCGGGTACAGCGCCTTCATGTCCTCAAGCTGCTTGGACTTGAACTCCTCGTGGACGATGCAGGCACCGTCCCACAACAGCATGTCTGCGCCGGTCTTGCGCTGAATGTAGGTACCCAGGTGCTTGTCCGGCCCCCAGATGATCGTCTCACCGTTGTCCATCAGGCTTTCGACGATCTCCAGCGCGCAACTCGATGTCACCACCCAGTCAGCCCGCGCTTTCACAGCAGCGGACGTATTGGCGTAGACCACCACCGTGCGCTCCGGGTGCTGATCACAGAACGCCGAGAACTCGTCGACCGGGCAACCCAGATCCAGTGAGCAGGTCGCTTCGAGGGTTGGCATCAGCACGCGTTTTTCCGGGTTGAGAATCTTCGCGGTCTCGCCCATGAACTTCACGCCGGCGACCACCACGGTTTTGGCCGGGTGAGCGTTGCCGAAGCGGGCCATTTCCAGGGAGTCAGAGACACAGCCACCAGTTTCTTCGGCCAGAGCCTGAATCACCGGGTCGCAATAAAAGTGGGCCACCAGCACCGCGTCCTGAGCCTTGAGCTCGGCGGCGATAGCGGAACGGTAATAAGCCTCTTCCTCAGCCGTTAGCGGTTTGGGCTGTTTGGCATCGAGGTGGGCTTGAACCAGAAGGCGTTCGGAAATCTGCGTCATGTTCGCAAGACCTGCAGGCGCGTTCGCGCGAAAGTCGAGTATACACCCGGCTCCGGACCGCTTGAGGGTACCGCCGGGAGAGTGAGTATTATCAGGCACGGACAGCGTTGAAGCTGCGCAAGGCTACAGAATATCCCGTTGATACAAAAGATGATTCTGACCTGCGTCAGCGCTGCGGGTATTGAAATAACGCATAGCGAAATTGCAGGCAAAAAAAAACCCGGAAATCCTCACTTTCGTGGGCCTTCCGGATTTTCTAAACCGCCAAATATGGTGGGTCGTGTGGGATTCGAACCTACGACCAATTGGTTAAAAGCCAACTGCTCTACCAACTGAGCTAACGACCCGCTGTGTGGTGGCGCGTATAATACTGATTTTTAAGGACTATTCAACACCTTTTTGAAAATAATCAAAAATAAGGTGTTGGATCGTCCACACCAGCTGCCGCGAAGCCCTCTGCGCGCAGGCGGCAGCTGTCGCATTTACCGCACGCGCGGCCGTCATCGTCGGCCTGATAGCAGGACACGGTGAGGCCATAATCAACACCAAGCTTCACGCCCGCCTGAACGATCTGCGCCTTGCTCAGGTTCTGCAGGGGCGCCTGGATGCGGAAGCCATTGCCTTCGACGCCCGCCTTGGTCGCCAGATTGGCCATACGCTCGAACGATTCGATGAACTCCGGACGGCAATCCGGGTAACCGGAATAGTCCACGGCGTTGACACCAATAAAGATGTCACGCGCACCCAGCACTTCCGCCCAACCCAATGCCAGCGACAAGAACACCGTATTACGCGCCGGCACGTACGTCACTGGAATGCCTTCGCCCAGCTCTTCTGGAATCTCGATGCTGGTGTCAGTCAGGGCCGAGCCGCCCATGCCATTCAGGTTCAAGCCAATGACTTTGTGCTCCACCACGCCCAGGTCACGGGCGACGCGTGCAGCGGCGTGCAATTCGGCATGGGATCGCTGACCGTAATCGAAGCTCATGGTGTAGCAGCTGTAGCCTTGCGCCCGCGCCATGGCTACAACGGTCGCCGAATCCAGGCCGCCGGACAGCAGGATAACCGCACGTTTTTCGGTGGTGTTCAGTTGTTCGGTCATATCAGCGCCCCGGCTCGTCGTTCCAAAGATATTTATGCAGCTGCAATTGCAAGCGCACCGGCAGGTTGTCCGCCACCACCCAATCCGCCAGATCGCGGGCATTGAGGTCATGGTGACTTGGGGAAAACAGCACTTCGCCGGCACGTCGATCGAGACCGTACTGAATCAGTTTGGAGACGGCCCAGTCATAGTCGTCCCGCGAGCAGATAACAAACTTCACCTGATCGTTGGGCGTCAGCAGTTCGATGTTCTCGTAACGGTTGCGATGGGCTTCTTTCGAATCCGGTGTCTTCAGGTCGACAACGCGACTGACGCGCGGATCGACAGCCGAGACGTCGAGGGCGCCGCTGGTTTCCAGCGAGACCTCGTAGCCGGCATCACACAGCTGTTTGAGCAAAGGAATGGCGTTCGGCTGTGCCAGCGGCTCACCACCGGTGACACAGACGTAGCGCGGACGAAATCCGGCCACTTGCTCGAGGATATCGTCGAGGGTGCGCACAGTGCCGCCACTGAACGCGTAGGCGCTGTCGCAGTATTGGCAACGCAGTGGGCAACCGGTCAGGCGCACAAAAACCGTGGGCAGCCCGGCAGTCCGCGTTTCCCCCTGCAACGAGTAGAAAACTTCGGTGATTCTCAATGTGTCTTGCATAGTCGCCACGGGCGTAACAGCTAAACAGGCTGTCCGCCTCCGTCAGGCACTTCAGGCAATCCCGCCAACGCGTAGACCGCAAGAAGCGTGTTTCAGAAAAAGGGCGTGAATTCTAACGAAAAAACCCGCGACAAGCGCGGGTTTCTTCCAAACGGGTCAAGCGTGCTTACATGCGTTGCAGATCGCGTTGAGCCAACTGAGCGGCGGACGTGCCCGGGTATTGGGCCACCACCTGCTGCAGAATGCCTTTGACCTTGTCGGTATGACCGAGGCGGCGCTCTACATCAGCCAGCTTGTACAGCGAATCCGGCACTTTGGCGTGCTTGGGATACAGCTGCGAAACCTTGGCGAAAGCCTGACCTGCACCTTGCAGATCGCCTTTGGCCAGATTGACTTCGCCCAACCAGTACTGGGCGTTGCCCGCGTACTGGCTGTTCGGGTATTTGCGCAGGAAAGCGGCAAAAGCCTGGCTGGCCTTGTCGAAATCCTTGGCTTTGATCAGGTCGAAAGCGGCATCGTAATACAGCTTTTCCTTGGCCGGATCACCCGGTTCGCTGCTTGCAGCAGGTGCCTGGGCAGCAGCCCCGGCGCCAGCGGCAGCACCGGCAGCAGCACTTGCATCGCCACCGGCAGAAGAATTCTCAGGAGTCGCGGCAGGTGCAGCACCGGATCCTATGCGCCGATCAAGATCCTGGTATCGCTCCAGGGATTCCTGCTTCATGCGCGCAACCTGATTCTGCAGTTCTTCAATCACACCTTGCTGGCGCGATATCTGATCCTGCATTTGTTGCAGTTGGTTGAACAGCATGCCTTGTGCCGAGGCAGGGGCCGAAGCCGCTCCCCCGGCATAGGCGCCGTTCGTACCGTAACCTGCAGGCGGATAACTGCTCCCGCTATTGTTATAACCGGAGTTGTCATCGACCACAGGAACCGCAGCCCACGCCGCAAGCGGCGCGAGGCTGAGAGCCAGAACAGTTACAGCACGACGGCACGTTCGCATATCGAATTACTTACGCAGTTCGACGCGACGGTTTTGAGCCCAGGACTGCTCGTCGTTGCCGGTAGCAACTGGACGCTCTTCGCCGTAGGAAACCAGTTCCAGCTGAGCTGGGGAAACACCTTGCAGTACCAGGTAGCGCTGAACGGCTTTCGCACGACGCTCGCCCAGTGCCATGTTGTACTCACGAGTACCACGTTCGTCGGTGTTGCCTTCCAGAACAACGCGAGCGCCGTTTGCTTTCAGGTCTTTGGCGTGAACGTCCAGAGCGCGCATGGCTTCTGGCTTCAGGTCCGAGCTGTCGTATTCGAAGTAGAAGGTGGTGATTGCGCGCAGAGCAGCTTCTTCGCTCAGGGAACCGTCAACGGCACCAGTGTTTGCGCCGTAACCAGCGTTTGGATCAACAGCGCCTTCACCGGCGTTGTCGCCGCCTTTGGACGAGCAACCTACAGCTACAGCCATGGCCAGAGCCAGCGCAGCAAATTTACCAAACTTCAGCATTTCCATCGTGAAACTCCTAATGAACCCCAGTGTGTTAAGTAAAACGTGTAGCGCCCGCTCACTTCAGGTAAGGGGACCAGGACGGTTCTCTGACTTCGCCTTGAGCGGTAGGAAGCGGGAGCCTAACGCGTCCATTAATGGACACGAGCATCAAGACTCCCCGGCCCTGTTGGCGGGTGGCGTAGATTACCATGGTGCCGTTGGGCGCAACAGTAGGTGACTCGTCCAGAGTGCTATCAGTGAGGATCTTTACACTCCCTCGCTGCAGATCCTGAGCTGCCACCTTGAAATTGGTGAAGCCATCCTGACGGTGGATCATCACCAAAGTCTTTTCATCTGCCGAAAGTTTCGGGTTGGCGTTGTAGTTACCTACAAACGTCACACGCTCGGCACCACCGCCACTGGCGCTGGTTTTGTAGATCTGAGGCTTGCCGCCGCGGTCCGAGGTGAAGTAGATGGTCGAACCATCCTTGCCCCAGTACGGTTCGGTGTTGATGCCAGGACCTGCGGTCACACGGGTGATCTGGCGCGAAGCCAGATTCATCACGTAAATGTCCGGGTTACCGTCCTTCGACAGTACGAACGCCAGGCGATCACCGTTCGGCGACCAGGCTGGTGCACCGTTCAGGCCTTCGAAGTTGGTGATCTGTTCACGGCGACCGGTGTCGATGTTCTGCATGAAGATACGCGGACGTTTCTGCTCGAACGACACGTAGGCAATGCGCTTGCCATCCGGTGCGAAACGCGGCGACAGGATCGGCTCACGCGATTGCAGCAGAGTTACAGCACGAGCACCGTCATAGTCCGAACGCTGCAGGGTGTAACGGGTGTTCTTCTCGGAGAAGCGTTCAGCCGTCACATACAGCAGGCGAGTCGAAAACGCACCTTCGATACCGGTCAGCTTCTGGAACGACTGGTCGGAGATGAAGTGCGCCATGTCACGCAGTTGCTCGGTAGTACCGGACACACTGCCGTCGGCCACTTTCTGTTCGGTGGCCACGTTGAACAGTGCCCACTGCACTTGCAGGCGACCGCCGGCTGGCGCAATGCTGCCGACCATCATGTATTGAGCACCCACCGCCTTCCAGTCACGGAAGATGATTTCGCTCGGCTGGCTTGGCTGGCTGATCATGTTTTGCTTTGGAATCGGCGAGTAGTAGCCCGAGTTACGCAAATCGTTACCAATGATTTCAGCCATATCATCCGGCAGCACGGCACCGCCCTGCATGCCGAACGGTACGACGGCGATCGGGGTAGCCCGATCGCTGCCGCTGGTAACCAGAATGTTTTTCTCATCCGCCATCGCGATCCCTGCCATGCAGCAGATCACGACCAGCATTCCTCGAAGAAGGTTTCTCACAAGGCTAGATCCTCAGGTGTGAATGTCATCTTGAATGAACGATACGGAGCGAAATCGCTCGGCTTCATTCCCTGCATTTCTGTCAAACGTCCAATATTCTTCACTGCCGCGACTGCCGACGCATCGAACGGACCATCACCACTGGACTTGGCCACGCTGACCGAAGTCACCGTACCGTCCGGCAACATGCCGATCTGCAGCACAACAGTCATGCCTTTGCGTGCCGAAGGTGGACGGGCCCAACCCTCTGCAGCTCGCGCACGAATCAGGTCATCGAAACTGCCCGCGACTTCGTCACCCTGCTCATCGGCCAAGGCCTGCTGGCGCTGCGGCGTGTCGGAAAGCAGATCGGCCAAGGCCTGAGCCTTTTTGTCTTCGGTCGATTTACGTGCCGCATCCTGCGCTTTCTTCTTCGCAGCATCGGCAGCAGCTTTCTTCTTCGCTTCGTCGGCGATTTTCTTCTTCGCCTCTTCAGCTTCAGCTTTCTTCTTGGCGTCTTCGGCGGCTTTCTTCTTCGCGTCTTCGACGATCTTCTTCTTGGCTTCTTCAGCAGCGGCTTTTTTGGCCTCTTCTTCAGCAGCCTTTTTCGCTTCTTCTTCAGATTTCTTCTTGGCTATATCAGCCAATTGTTTCTCTTCGGCCTTTTTGGCTTCGGCGGTCTTCTTGGCTTCGTCGGCTTTTTTGGCTTCGTCAGCCTTTTTCGCCTCGTCTGCTTTTTTCGACTCGTCGGCCTTCTTGGCTTCCTCGGCTTTTTGAGCCGCTTCTTCTTTCTTTTGTTCCGCAGCGGCCTTGATCTCTTCCTGCTCGACCTTCTTCTGCTCCATCTGCTCGACTTCGGTCTGGCGCGCGGCGGATTTCTTCGCCTCACCCGCAATCTTCTGATTGGTCTGGGTGGTTGCCTGACTTTTCGATTTCAGTTGGTAGAGGGTCGCCTGGACAATCGGTTTGGCCGGCGGCAGCTCTGGTGTAAAGGCAAAACTGACGAACAGCATGCCGAACACCAGCACGTGCAGGACAATCGCCAGAACACTAGGCCAGAAGTAGCTTTCCGAGGCGGACGGCTCTCGCTGTTGCTGCATCAGGGGGCCTCGGTAATCAAACCAACATTACCGACCCCGGCTTTCTGCAACCCGCCCATGGCGCCCATGACGGAACCGTAGTCGACGGTTTTGTCACCGCGGATGAAGACCTGGGTACGCTTGCCGCCTTCAGTGCCGGCACGAATGATCTTGGTCACCGCGTCGGTCATTTGCGGCAGGGTCATGGCCCTGTCCTGTTGCTTCTCGGTATCGACTTCGCTGCCAAGGTTCCAGTAGTAGGTCTTGTCAGCCTTGATCGAAATGGTCAGGACCTGAGTGTTGTTGTCCTGCGGCAAGGCTTCGCTGGAAACCTTGGGCAGATCAACTTTCACGCCCTGATTGAGCATCGGCGCGGTCACCATGAAGATGACCAGCAGCACCAACATCACGTCGATGTAAGGCACCACGTTCATCTCGGCGACCGGCTTGCGCTTTTTGCGAGCTCGAGCGATTAAAGCCATTGGAAATTACCTGCTTATTCTTCGCTGGTGTGCACTTTGCGGTGCAGGATCGCCTGGAATTCATCGGCGAAGGTGTAGTAGCGGCCCAACAAGGTTTCGCTGCGAGCGGCGAAACGGTTGTAAGCGATTACCGCAGGGATCGCGGCAAACAGACCGATCGCTGTGGCGATCAGGGCTTCAGCGATACCCGGAGCCACAGTGGCCAGGGTTGCTTGCTGGGCGCTGGCCAGACCGCGGAAGGAGTTCATGATGCCCCACACGGTACCGAACAGACCGATGTACGGGCTGACCGAACCGACAGTGGCAAGGAACGGCAAGCTCTGCTCCAGCTTCTCTTCTTCGCGGGAGATGGCTACGCGCATGGCACGGGCCACGCCTTCCATGACCGCTTCAGGGTCGACACCTGGCTGCTGACGCAGACGCGAGAACTCTTTGAAGCCAGCGCGGAAGATCTGCTCGACGCCCGAATCCGGGTCAGGGTTGCTACCCGCCTGACGGTACAGTTTGGACAGATCGATACCCGACCAGAAGCGCTCTTCGAAGCTCTCCAGGGCGCGTCGACCGGCACGCAGCAGATTGCTGCGCTGAAAGATCATGATCCATGAGGTCACCGATGCGGCTACCAGGGTCAACATTACCAACTGCACCACGATGCTGGCATTGCTGACCAGGCTCCACATGGAGGAATGGTCGACGACGTTAGCTTCCACGCTTTATCTCCTGCTTTGAGTGTGTACCCGGGCCGACCGCGTCGGCAAAGGCCGCACGCAAGTCTTCGGGAAGGGCCCGGGGTTTCAAACTGTTAGTGCGCACACAGGCCACCAAAAACTGCCCCTCGCAGAGCAGCACATTATCCGTAGCCCGCCTGACCTGCTGTTTGAAGCGCAGGCTGGCACGGTTCAATTCGATTACTTCAGCGCTTACCAGCAGTTCATCGTCCAGTCGCGCCGGCGCGTGATAGCGCGCTTCGCTGGAGTGCACGACAAACAACAGGTCCTCCCCGGCAAGCTGCGATTGGGCAAAGCCCAGCTCGCGAAGCCGCTCGGTTCGAGCCCGTTCCATAAACTTGAGGTAATTAACGTAATACACGATGCCGCCCGCATCGGTGTCCTCGTAATAAACGCGACAACGATGTGCGAACGGCTCAAGCCCGTTTTGCGCGCGCATACTCTAGTGCTTACTCCTCAGGTTGCCAATCCGGCCAGGCAACTGTTTTTCATGGTTTCAGAGCTTTACCGTAAAAGTACCGTCCTCTGACAGTACAAACCCTGAATAAATCGACAACAAATGTGTATTAGTCGTCCACGGCATCGAGAAACTCGTCTGCCACGGGCATTTCACCCATTCGTGACGGAATGTTTAAACCGAAGTGCAGGTACGCATGCCGCGTCACCACCCTGCCCCGCGGTGTGCGCATGATGTAGCCCTGCTGAATCAGATACGGTTCCAGCACATCTTCAATGGTGTGACGTTCTTCACTGATCGCAGCGGCGAGGCTGTCGATACCGACCGGGCCGCCATCGAACTTCTCGATCATGGTCAGCAGCAGACGCCGGTCCTGATGATCGAAACCGTGTTCGTCGACATCCAGCAGGTTCAGCGCCAGATCCGCCACCGCTTTGGTGATATGGCCCTTGGCACGCACTTCGGCGAAGTCGCGCACCCGGCGCAGCAGGCGGTTGGCAATACGCGGCGTGCCACGGGCGCGACGAGCGATTTCGAAAGAACCTTCCGGATCCAGTGGCAAACCGAGGATGGCCGCCGAACGGCTGACAATCGTCGCCAGATCGGCCGTGCTGTAGAACTCAAGACGCTGGACGATACCAAAGCGGTCACGCAACGGATTGGTCAACATGCCGGCGCGGGTCGTTGCACCCACCAGAGTAAACGGCGGCAGATCGAGCTTGATCGAACGCGCTGCCGGCCCTTCACCAATCATGATGTCGAGCTGGAAATCTTCCATCGCCGGGTACAGCACTTCCTCAACGATCGGCGACAGACGATGGATTTCGTCGATGAACAGCACATCGTGCGGCTCAAGATTGGTCAGCAACGCCGCCAGATCACCCGGACGCTCAAGCACCGGACCGGACGTGCTCTTGATCGATACGCCCATTTCCTGGGCGATGATGTTGGCCAGCGTGGTCTTGCCCAGACCCGGCGGACCGAAGATCAGCGTGTGGTCGAGGGATTCACTACGACCACGGGCAGCCTGGATGAACAGCTCCATCTGCTCGCGCACGGTCGGCTGGCCAATATAGTCGGCCAGGCTGACCGGACGAATCGCGCGGTCCTGGACTTCTTCGCGCTCGCGCGGGCTGTGCGCGGCGGCGATCAGACGATCAGCTTCAATCACTTAAATCATTCCCTTCAGGGCGCGGCGGATCAGGTCTTCACTGCTCAAATTCTTGTCCTTGATGGCGGTAATCGCCTTGCTCGCTTCCTGCGGCTTGTAGCCCAGGGAAATCAGCGCGCTGACCGCATCGTTCTCGGCGGTATTGACCGGCGCGGGGCCGTCCGGCTGATTCGGTACCAGCGCGAACATGGCCGGCGTAGTTTCCCAAGCCTTGAAGCGGTCTTTCAGCTCGACCAGCAGACGCTCGGCAGTTTTCTTGCCGACCCCCGGCACCTTGGTCAATGCCGAGGTGTCCTGAGACTGCACGCAGCGGATCAGTTCGTCGACTTCCAGACTCGACATCAAGGCCAGCGCCAATTTCGGCCCGACACCATTGAGACGGATCAACTCGCGAAAAAAGTCTCGCTCACGCTTGCCGGCGAAACCATAGAGTAATTGCGCGTCTTCGCGTACGACCAAATGGGTGTGCAAGGTCAGCGGTTCACCGACCGACGGCAGACGATAAAGGGTGGTCATGGGCACTTCCAGCTCATACCCGAGGCCGTTTACATCCAGAATCAGGTGCGGCGGCTGTTTCTCAGCCAGGGTGCCGCGCAAGCGTCCAATCACGTTTCAGATCCTTGAGCGTTGGCCAGCCGTGGGCTGGCGACTGTCGAAAGGCGGATTCCGGGCCGACGACCCAGGCGCAGGAAATCCGCTTTCAGGAAAATTGATGCTGATGCTATCAGAGACGCAGGCGCCCGCCACGACTGCGTGCCGTTCCCAAACCGTGCGGCAGCAGACTGGAGCGGGTGTGCGCATGGCAAATGGCAATGGCGAGGGCGTCCGAGGCATCGATTTGCGGTTTGCTGGTCAGCTTGAGCATGTGCATGACCATCATCTGCACTTGTTCTTTATTGGCGGCGCCGGTGCCGACCACGGCCTGTTTGACCTGAGTGGCGGTGTACTCGGCAATCTCCAGGCATTCTTCAGCGCCGGCGACAATTGCCGCTCCGCGCGCCTGCCCAAGCTTCAACGCCGAATCGGCGTTTTTCGCCATGAACACTTTTTCGATGCCCATGGTGACCGGGCCGTAGGTCTGGATGATCTCGCGTACGCCGCGATAGACGATTTGCAGACGCTCGTGCAGCTCGCCGGCGCCGGTGCGGATACAGCCAGAGGCCACATAGATGCAGCCACCTCGCCCGGTATCGCGAACAATGCCGTAACCGGTAATGCGCGAACCGGGGTCGATACCAAGAATTAAAGTCATAACGCCTGCAGATTCGGTAAAAGCACGATTTTCAAATCAACCCATAACAAATGTGGGAGCGAGCCTGCTCGCGAAAGCGGTTTCATCATCAGCAACGATGTTGACTGAAAATCCGCCTTCGCGAGCAGGCTCGCTCCCACATTGAATCGTAGTCGCTCTTAACCGAGCTGAGCGGCCACGTCTTCCGGAATATCAGCGTTGGAATAGACGTTCTGCACGTCATCCAGATCTTCAAGCATGTCGATCAGCTTGAGCACCTTTTCCGCACCTTCCAGATCCAGCTCGGCGCTGGTGGTTGGCTGCATGACGATTTCCGCATCATCGCCCTTGAACCCGGCGGCTTCCAGCGCGTTTCGCACCGCATAGAAACTGGTGAACGAGGTGAACACATCGATCGAGCCGTCTTCGTGGCTGACCACGTCATCGGCATCGGCTTCCAGCGCCGCTTCGGTCAGTGCGTCTTCATCAACGCCCGGCGCGAAGCTGATCTGGCCTTTGCGCTCGAACAAGTAAGCCACCGAACCGTCGGTGCCGAGGTTGCCACCACACTTGCTGAACGCATGGCGAACGGCTGCCGCAGTACGGTTGCGGTTGTCGGTCATGCACTCGACCATCACCGCTACACCGCCCGGGCCGTAACCTTCGTAGGTCAGCTCTTCAACGTTGTCGGCTTCGGTGGCACCGGCGCCACGCGCGACGGCGCGGTCAATGATGTCGCGGCTCATGTTCGCGCTCAGCGCTTTATCCAGCGCCAGACGCAGACGCGGGTTGGAGCCCGGATCACCGCCGCCCTGACGGGCCGCAACGGTCAGTTCGCGGATCCACTTGGTGAAGATCTTGCCTCTCTTGGCATCCTGACGTTCTTTGCGGTGCTTGATGTTCGCCCACTTGGAATGACCTGCCATAACTCGCTCCGAATTCTCTTTGAAACGTTGCCCGCCCTGCACATGCAGCGGCCAGCAAACAAAAAATCTCGACCTGCTCTCTATAGATAGAAAAAAGGCGCATCCGAAGATGCGCCTTCAGGCCCGTCTTACTCAGCCTTTGGCGTTTCGCGCAAACGAATGTGCAGTTCGCGCAGTGCCTTGGCATCCACGACACCCGGTGCCTGCGTCATCACGTCGGCAGCACTCTGGGTTTTCGGGAAGGCGATCACTTCACGGATCGACTGGGCGCCGGTCATCAGCATTACCAGACGGTCCAGACCGAAGGCCAGACCACCGTGCGGCGGTGCACCGTACTTCAGCGCGTCGAGCAGGAAGCCGAACTTCTCTTCCTGTTCCGCTTCATCGATACCCAACAGACGGAAGACCGACTGTTGCATCTCTTTGCGGTGGATACGGATCGAACCGCCACCCAGCTCTGTGCCGTTCAGCACCATGTCGTACGCGCGGGACAGAGCGCCAGCCGGGTTGGCTTCGAGCTCTTGCGGCGTGCACTTTGGCGCGGTGAACGGGTGGTGCAGCGCCGAGAAGCTGCCGTCGTCGTTCTCTTCGAACATCGGGAAGTCGACGACCCACATTGGCGCCCACTCGCAGGTCAGCAGCTTGAGGTCGTGACCGAGCTTGATGCGCAGTGCGCCCAATGCTTCGCTGACGATCTTGGCCTTGTCGGCGCCGAAGAACACGATGTCGCCATCGACTGCGCCAACGCGATCAAGGATCACGTTCAGCTTGTCTTCAGGGATGTTTTTCACGATCGGCGATTGCAGACCTTCAACACCGGCTGCACGCTCGTTGACCTTGATGTACGCCAGGCCCTTGGCACCGTAGATGCCGACGAACTTGGTGTAGTCGTCGATCTGCTTGCGCGGCATGCTCGCCCCGCCTGGAACGCGCAGTGCGGCGATACGGCATTTCGGATCGTTGGCCGGGCCGCTGAAGACTTTGAAATCGACTTCTTTGAGTTGATCGGCAACGTCGACCAGTTCCAGCGGGTTGCGCAGGTCTGGCTTGTCGGAACCGTAACGGCGCATGGCTTCTTCGAAGGTCATGTGCGGGAAATCGCCGAATTCCAGACCCAGCACTTCCTTGAACAGGTTGCGGATCATTTCTTCGGTCAGGCCCATGATCTCTTTTTCATCGAGGAAGCTGGTCTCGATGTCGATCTGGGTGAATTCCGGCTGGCGGTCAGCGCGCAGGTCTTCGTCGCGGAAGCACTTGGCGATCTGGTAGTAACGGTCGAAACCGGCAACCATCAGCAGTTGCTTGAACAGCTGTGGCGATTGCGGCAGGGCGAAGAACGAACCAGCGTGAGTGCGGCTTGGCACCAGATAGTCACGTGCACCTTCAGGGGTGGCACGGGTCAGGATCGGCGTTTCGACGTCGAGGAAGCCGTTCTCGTCGAGGAAGCGACGGATGCTGGTGGTCATGCGCGAACGCAGACGCAGCTTCTCGGCCATTTCCGGACGACGCAGGTCGAGGAAACGATAGCGCAGACGGGTTTCTTCGCCAACGTCGGAGAACTCGTTCAGCGGGAACGGCGGGGTTTCCGACTCGTTCAGCACTTCCAGTTCGTAGCCCAGCACTTCGATCATGCCCGACGCCATGTTGGCGTTGGTGGCACCGGCCGGACGCAGACGCACCTTACCGGTGATCTTCACAACGTATTCGCTGCGCACGCGATCGGCAGCGGCGAAGCTCTCGGCGCGATCCGGATCGAATACCACCTGGGCCAGACCGTCACGATCACGGATATCGAGGAAAATCACCCCGCCGTGGTCGCGACGACGGTGAACCCATCCGCAAAGGGTAATTTCCTGACCTTCCAGGCTTTCGTTCAGTTGGCCGCAATAGTGGCTGCGCATCATGGTAGTGGTTCGCTTCTCGTAATTCGAAATTCGGTAGAGATCCCGTCGCACACAAGCTGGGTGCGGCATCGGAAAACTCACGCGTGTCGTTCGACCTGGGCCTGAACCCTAGTCAGATTTGTCGCCACCGGCCAGATTCTTCTTGGCGCCGGTCTTGAAGTCGGTTTCGTACCAGCCGCCGCCGCTCAGGCGAAAACCCGGCATGGACAGCTGTTTCTTGAGCTCTGGTGCCTGGCAGGCAGGGCAGTCGACCAGCGGTGCATCGCTGATCTTTTGAATGGCTTCCAACTGATGACCACAGGAAGCACATTGGTAATCGTACATCGGCATGGGGGGTGTCTCGGCGATCAGATTGCCACCGCGCGCAGGGCTTTGCGGCGAAAGAGCGGGATTATATCGATTAAATGCGGCCTGTGCAGCCGTAAGACTGCACAGGCCGCGACCTCGTTTGCAATCGCCGTTTCAGAGCGATTCGGTCGATGCAGCTTCCTTGATGCCGTTCATGACGCACACCACCCGTACAAGCGCGCTGAAATTCTTCACCCCGCCATGCCGCAGATGCACTTCACGGTCGACATGGGACAACAGCGAACTGACCGAACAACAATTTTGCGCGGCCATCGTGCCGAGGATGTTCCAGTAAACCTGCTCAAGCCGCAGGCAGGTTGCATAACCGTTCAGACGTACGGATCGTGACGATGGCTGAACCAGTGCCATGTCGAATTCGTTGACGAACGGATCGACTTTCAATTCATGTGGCAAGCCGACAATCCTGTCGCCTCGCCTGTCTCCCTCTACCATATCGGTGACACTCCTTTGCCATCTCTGCTTGTTTGAAAAGTCACATCCTGTGGCTTTCATAAAAGCGCAGACACAAAGTTATATCCAGACGACTTATTGACCATCTCCGTAGGATAAGCCAACGATACAAGTAAGATTCTGGACAGCGCACGACCCTCGACCGACTGGCTCGTGCGCCCGGATGATTATGCTTCCAGCAACGCGCGCAGCATCCACGCGGTTTTCTCGTGCACCTGCATGCGCTGGGTCAGCAGGTCTGCGGTCGGCTCATCGCTGACCTTGTCGAGCAGCGGAAAAATGCCGCGCGCCGTGCGCGTAACGGCTTCCTGGCCATCAACCAATTGTTTGATCATGTCTTCGGCACTCGGCACACCCACTTCTTCCTTGATCGAAGAAAGGCGTGCGTACGTGGCATAGGCGCCCGGCGCCGGAAAACCCAAGGCGCGAATGCGCTCGGCGATCGAATCCACGGCCAGCGCCAGCTCGTTGTATTGCTCTTCGAACATCAAGTGCAGCGTGCGAAACATCGGGCCGGTGACGTTCCAGTGGAAGTTGTGGGTTTTCAGATACAGCACGTAGGTGTCCGACAACAGACGGGATAGTCCTTCGACGATGGACTTGCGATCTTCTTCACTGATACCGATATCGATTGCCATATTTACCCCCTAACGGCGATTGAATTCATCCAACAGGTGCAGACCCACTCTAGCAAGGCAACCGACACCCCGCAGCCCTGATTGGCTGCAAACGCTGCGACAAATCGACCGACGCCATGCCGCTGGCCGGGCTGATTTGAGTAGCCGCAGGCTTTGCTGTTAAATAGGCAGTGTGTCGCCATGCCCCATTTTTCGGGGCGTTGCGCATAGGCTGATGCCGTGAACGTGTCCACCGCCTCTTATTTTGTTCCGAAGCGAACCGTGCGCCTTCAGCTCTTCCTTGTGAGCCGTCATAAACGTGAGCCAATCAAAATGTTGAAAATCGTCCACCTGCTAATGGGCGCAGCGGCCTTGCTGCTGTCGTTCATACCCAGCTTGAAATCCGAAGCCGTTCCCTACCTGCAACAACCCGATGCACTTTACCTGGCCTTTTTCGGCCTGCTGAACCTGGTGATTGCCCCAGTGATTCCTTTCTGGAACAAAGGCCCTCGTCAGCATCTGCAAAATCTGGTCAGCGCTCTTCTGGTGCTGACTGTCGTCCTGCAAACCTTGACCCTGATCGCCCCGATGCCCGTCATCGCCGGCCAGCCAGCCGTGCTGTTCACCCTGGTGATCGCGCTGGTTGCCGTGGTCTTGCATCTGGCTGTGAGCTTCTATCGTTCTTCACCGGCTGCCGCTCCAACCAGCTATGACATGACCAATCGCGATACCGGTACCGTCAAGTGGTTCAACACCTCCAAAGGCTTCGGCTTTATCTCCCGGGATTCCGGCGATGATATTTTCGTGCACTTTCGCGCGATCCGTGGTGAAGGTCACCGCGTACTGGTCGAAGGCCAGCGCGTGGAATTCTCGGTGATGAACCGGGACAAGGGCCTGCAAGCCGAGGACGTGATCGCCGCTCTGCCGCGACGCTGATCCAGGCATAAAAAAACCGCGAGCAGCCTGCTGTTCGCGGTTTTTTTACGCCGGGTGAAAAGTACCCGCGTCAGTAGTGCGGCGGCGGCGCCTCGTCTTCGAAGGACTCGAACTGGCCGACCATCTCTTCCTGGCGCTTGAGCAGGGCTGCCATCTGCAATTGCAGGCGCTCAACCACGCGCTGTTGGGCTACCAGCACGTCGTTCAATGCCTGAATGGTGTCATCCTGAAACGCCAGACGGCTTTCCAGATCGGTAACGCGTTCTTCCAGGCTCATGACTCAGCCCTCCACAAAGGTGAAATGCTCGGTCAGGACCAGTCGCAACCGCTCGCGAATGGCGGCGACCTGCTCGACACTGTAAGGCTTGGCCGGGTGCTTGCCCCAGACCGGCGCTGGCCAGGCCGCGTCATCGCGTTTACGCACAATCACATGCATGTGTAACTGGCTGACGACATTACCCAGGGTTGCGACGTTCAGCTTGTCGGCGTCGAACAGATCCTTGAGCAACTCAGCCAGTGCGGTGGTTTCCTGCCATAACTGCTGTTGATCGGCGACATCCAACTGAAACAACTCACTGATATCGTCGCGACGAGGCACCAGGATAAACCAAGGGTAATTTGCGTCATTGGACAACAGCAGTCGGCAAAGAGGGAAATCACCGATCGTCAGCGTGTCCTGTTGAAGTCGTGAATCTAAAGCAAACACTGCGCGCACTCCCGGCTGATCTTCATTATTCAGCTTAGCGGCCCTCCTCGCGAACGGCGCGACCAAGCGACAGGACGGCAGCATACCTGCGAATGCGCCAGCCTTCACGAAGGCTTGATGACGAACCGCTGCAAACGCCCCGGGATGGGACATTTACTCGCGCCATGCACCAGCACAGCACCAAGACACACTTCAAGCGTGGAGAAATGACCGAGAAAGACTGACTCGTTCAGCATCCAGCCAGCTCTCAACTGTATGAATACCGAACAGCTGTAAAATTTTTTGCACCAAAAACGCACAGTGCGTCTACGCTCACTGCGTCAGGCATCCGCCAAATACTCACTGGCGGGGTGAACCGGTAACGTTTTTGGTTGTCACGCTCGATCCTGCGTGTGGCAACACCATAGAAGGAATGGCGTCAAGCCCTGATAAAAAGGGGCTTGGCATCCAGCATTTATGAGGTTTTTACAGTGACAGGCGGGCGTTCAGAAAAATAACCGCAACGAAATTGCGGTTTGTGCACGCTTGTTGCATTCGTACCCATATGGACTATAAGCGCACCACGGGAAGTGGATGCCTTAAGCCCCATAAGAACAGTGGCAGGGTTGCCCGATGGAGATTCAAGTGTTTTGCCAGGGACTCTTTTTTACCGATGCAAAAAGGCCCAGAAACAGCGATAAAGTTGTCAGTCCGGCTGCATTGGTACTGTGAATTTGCGACATCCACCACGCCATTTGCGACAACGTCGTAAAGATGCTGAAAGGTTGGATCAGCAAGTATCGCCAACATTGTCGGCGTGATATAAGTTTGCGCCGACACAAAAAGAAAGAGCCGCCCAGATAATAAAACAGGTGGGACGGCAGTACTCTTCTAAAACCAAAGGAGCAAATCACGATGCGCGTGATGAAGTGGAGCATGATCGCACTGGCAGTTGCTGCAGCCGCCAGTACTCAAGTGGCTACGGCCGCACCGTTTGTAAGTGACCAGGCTGAAGCCAAAGGTTTTGTTGAAGACGCGAAGTTTGATGTGTTGCTGCGCAACTATTACTTCAACCGAGACAGAAAAGCCGGATCAAACGATCAGCGAGACTGGACTCAAGGTTTCCTGAGCAACTTCAGCTCCGGTTACACCCAAGGTACCGTCGGCGTGGGTGTTGATGCGTTCGGCTACCTGGGCATCAAACTGGATGGTGGCGATGGCACCACAGGTTCGGGCAACACCAGCCTCGACTCCCAAGGTCATGCCAACGACTCCCTCGGTAAAGCAGGCGCAGCGATCAAGGCCCGCATCTCCAAGACCGAGCTGAAATTCGGCGAGTTCCAGCCAAGCACCGCTCCAGTCTTCGCCGTTGGCGGCTCCCGTCTGATTCCTCAGACCGCAACCGGTTTCCAACTGCAAAGCAGCGAAATCGACAACCTGGATCTGGAAGCAGGCCACTTCTACTCGGCCTCCAGCCAGGACGAGATGAACAGCGATGGTGAGTTGCACTCGCAGTACTCCAGCACCGGTGAAAACCCTGTCACAGGCAAAACCATGGACTTTGCCGGTGGTAAATACGGCATCACCGAGAACCTGAGCGTCTCGCTCTACGGTTCGAAGTTCAAGGATATCTGGAACCAGTACTACAGCAACGTGAACCTCACCACCCCGATCAGTGGTGACACTTCGCTGAACACCGACTTCAATATCTACCGCACCACTGACAGTGGCGATTCCAAAGCCGGTGACATCAGCAACACCACGTTCTCTCTGGCAACTGCGCTCTCGTTCCTGAAAGCACACACCGTGACTCTGGCCTTCCAGAAGGTCAATGGTGATACGCCGTTCGACTACGTCGGCGTGGGTGACAACAACCGTGGTGGCGACTCGATCTTCCTGGCTAACTCCATCCAGTACTCCGACTTCAACGGCCCTAACGAAAAATCTGCACAGATTCGTTACGACCTGAAAATGGCCGAGTACGGCGTTCCGGGCCTGAGCTTCATGACCCGTTACGTAAAAGGTTGGGACATCGACGGCACCAAAATGGACGCCAGCAGCCCATACAACTCTTACGGTTACGGCGAAGATGGCAAGCATCACGAAACCAACCTTGAAGCCAAATACGTAGTTCAGGCCGGCCCTGCCAAAGACCTGTCCTTCCGTATTCGTCAAGCATGGCACCGTGGCAACGCCGACCAGGCTGAAGGCGATATCAACGAGTTCCGCCTGATCGTCGACTACCCACTGTCGATCTTGTAATCGCCAAACACTAGTTTGCGGTAACAACAAAAAGGCCCATCTTACGATGGGCCTTTTTTATTGCCTGTCACTTGCAATAGTTGCCTGACCGACAAGTCAGGCAATTAATTAGCAACCTATCATTGTGTTGCCGATTCCTGCACCACGCGAATCACGCGTTGCGGAAAAGGAATATCAATGCCGGCAGTCTTTAAACGATCACGCGACTGTTCGTTAAACATGAACATCACGTCCCAGTAGTCTGCAGTTTTAACCCACACACGCAGCGAAACAGTGATCGAACTGTCGCCCAGCGTCGAAATCACGGCCTGTGGCGCAGGATCCTGCAACACACGCTCATCCTTGGCCAGATCCAGCAGCACTTGACGGGCTTTTTGCAGATCGGCTTCGTAATCAACGCCTACATCAAACACGACTTTACGAGTCGGCTGACGGTTGGTGTTGGTGATGATGCCGTTCGACAGGTTACCGTTCGGTACGATGATGGTCTTGTTGTCGCCGGTACGCAGTACCGTGTGGAAAATCTGGATGCTGTCGACAGTACCCGCCACACCTTGCGCTTCGATCCAGTCACCGATACGGAACGGGCGGAACAACAGAATCAGCACGCCACCGGCGAAGTTCGCCAGGCTGCCTTGCAAGGCCAGACCGATGGCCAGACCGGCAGCACCGATCGCAGCAACGAACGAGGTGGTTTCAACACCGATCATCGACGCGACGCTGACAATCAGCAGCACTTTGAGAATGATGTTCGCCAGGCTGCTGATAAAGCCTTGCAGGGCCAGATCGGCATTGCGCAGGGCCAGCAGACCGCCGAGCTTTTGCGTGACCTTGTTGATCAGCCACCAGCCAATGGCCAGGGTAATCACTGCCAGCAGCACGCGGCTGCCGTATTCCATGATCATTGGAATCCACGCCTGGGATGCCTTGACCAGGTTGTCCACCTCAGCATTCAAATCCATGTTCTATCTCCTGATTTCCGGCCATTCGGCACGCGAAAAATAAGCGGCAGAAACCCGCCGGGTGTACACAAAACAATGTGGGAGCGAGCCTGCTCGCGAAGGCGGTGTGTCAGTCAACTCATTGCTGAATGACACGGCGCCTTCGCGAGCAGGCTCGCTCCCACAGGTCATCTGACCGAGCTTAGTCGCGGAAGTTGTTGAACTGCAGTGGCATGCCGAATTCCTTGGCACGCAGCGCCGCGATGGCTTCTTGCAGGTCATCACGCTTCTTGCCAGTCACACGCACTTGCCCGCCCTGAATGGCCGCCTGCACTTTGAGTTTGGCGTCCTTGATGTGGCCGACGATCTTCTTCGCCAGTTCCTTGTCGATGCCTTCCTTGAGCACGGCGTCCTGCTTCATCAGCTTGCCCGATGCGTAGGCGTCTTTGACTTCAAGGCACTGCACGTCGATCTTGCGCTTGACCAGCGCCAGCTTGAGGATTTCGATCATCGCTTCGAGCTGGAACCCGGCTTCAGCGGTCAGGCTCACGGTGAGGTCCTTTTCCTTGAACTCGAAGCTGCCTTTGCCTTTCAGGTCATAACGACGATCGAGTTCCTTCACGGCGTTCTCGACCGCGTTGGTGAGTTCGTGTTTGTCCAGTTCGGATACCACGTCGAACGACGGCATGTAATCTCTCCAATAAAAAGGCGCGCTCGATGTGGATGGAGCGCGCTTGGCTTGCGGTTAAAATCGGGCTCATTATAACGGGTCTTTTCCCACCGACACGGCGAGCCGCACATGCCTGTACGCAATCGAGCAAAAAACTGATGGCCACCCCCTGGCATATTCTCGGCGCTGGCAGTCTCGGCACACTGTGGGCCACACGTCTGGCTCGCGCCGGCCTGCCGGTCAGACTGATCGTGCGCGATGCCGAACGCTTGCAAAGCTATCAGGCTGCGGGCGGCTTGACGCTGGTGGAGCAAGGTGTGGCGAGCAGCTATGCGGTTCCCGGCGAAACACCCGACAGTCCCGAGCCGATCCGCCGTTTGCTGGTGGCCTGCAAAGCCTACGACGCCGAAAACGCCGTCGCCCGCCTCGCCCCACGACTGACAGCGGACGCCGAACTGATCCTTCTGCAAAACGGCCTCGGCAGTCAGGACGCCGTCGCCAACCGTGTGCCAATGGCACGTTGCATCAGCGCTTCAAGCACCGAGGGTGCATTTCGCGATGGCGACTGGCGCGTAGTGTTTGCCGGCCACGGCTTCACTTGGCTGGGCGACGCTGGCCATCCGGTTGCACCGATCTGGCTGGACGATCTCGACGCCGCGAAAATCCCCCACGAATGGAGCACCGATATCCTCACGCGCTTGTGGCGCAAACTGGCACTCAACTGTGCGATCAATCCGTTGACCGTGCTGCACAATTGCCGCAACGGGGGTTTGCAGGAACACCATTGCGAAGTCGCCACCCTGTGCGCCGAACTCGCGGAGTTACTGGAGCGTTGCGGCCAGCCGGCCGCCGCCGACAATCTGCAACAGGAAGTCGAGAGGGTCATCCACGCCACCGCCGCCAATTACTCATCGATGTTTCAGGACGTCGCCAACCAGCGCCGCACCGAAATCAGCTATCTATTGGGCCACGCCTGCAAAGTCGCCGCCCGCCACCAGTTGAACCTGCCGCACCTCAATCAATTGCAACAGCGGCTGATCGCGCATCTCAACAGCCGTGGATTGCCCAGCGACTGAGCAGCGGCTACGCTGGCCACTTGTTCCTTTGCTGCGATAAACCTGATGCCATTGCGCCAGCGTCTCGAAAACCTGCCGGTCGGCCAGAAACTGCTGGCCGCCCTGCTGGTGCTGTTGACCACTGTTCTGCTGGTCGCCAACCTGACCTTTATCAGCGCCGCCTATTACATCTCTCAGGAAAGCATGGCGCCGCAGGCCTTGCAGACCATCGGCCGACTGATTGCCAACCCGAGCCTGGTCAGCGAAGCCCTGCAATCGCCGCAAAGCGCCGAACGCCTGCTCAAGGAACTCGACAGCTATTCGCCACTGCGCGCTGCCGCGTTGTATGACGGCAAGGGTGAACGCCTTGCGCAAGTCCAGCGCGGCGACAAACTCAACCTGCCGGAACGCTATCGGCATGTCGAAGCGTGGCAACTGACCGAGTTTCGCAGCAACCAGTTGATCACCCTGCCCCGCCCCGGCACCGCACCGGGCCACTTGTTGCTGGTGGCCAGCAGCGAACTACCGATGGCCTTCTACACCGGCACGCTGACCGCCAGCCTCGGCATTCTGATTTTCAGTGTGTTGCTGTGGCTGGTGATTGCCCGGCAGATCAAACGTCTGATTACCCGCCCGATTCATCAGTTGGAAGAGCTCTCGCGCCAGGTCACCCGCGAAGAAAACTACGCTCTGCGCGCCTCACGCGGCAACCACGACGAAATCGGCAGCCTCGCCGAGGCCTTCAATACCATGCTGTCGCGCATCGAAGCCCGCGAGCAGCAACTCAAGCGCGCCCGCGATGACTCGCAAGCCGCCTACGATCAGGCGCAGGGGCTGGCCGAGGAAACCCGCCACACCAACCGCAAACTGGAACTCGAAGTCCAGGTGCGCAGCAAGATCGAGAAGAAGCTCACCGGTTTCCAGAACTACCTCAACAGCATCATCGACTCGATGCCCTCGGCGCTGATCGCCCTCGACGAGCAACTTTACGTCACCCAATGGAATCAGGAGGCCAGCGCCCTCTCCGGCACGCGACTGGACGAAGCGCTGAACCAGCCGATCTTTCTCGCCTTCGAACCGCTCAAGCCGTTTCTGCCGCAACTCAAGCAGACCGTCGAGCAACACACGGTGGCGAAGATCGAACGGGTGACGTGGTTCAAGGACGATGAACCCAAGCATTACGCGCTGACCTTCTATCCGCTGATGGGCGGCGCCGGGCGCGGCGTGGTGATCCGTATCGATGACATCACCCAGCGCCTGTCCCTGGAAGAAATGATGGTGCAGTCGGAAAAAATGCTCTCGGTCGGTGGCCTCGCCGCCGGCATGGCCCATGAAATCAATAACCCGCTGGGGGCGATCCTGCACAACGTGCAGAACATCCGTCGACGCCTGTCCGCGGATCTGCCGAAGAACCTCGAAACCGCCGAGCAACTGGGCATCGAACTGGACACGGTGAACCGCTACCTGCGGGGCCGCGAAGTGCCGCAATTGCTCGACGGTATTCAGCAGGCCGGCGCTCGGGCAGCGAAAATCGTCACGCACATGCTCAGCTTCAGCCGTCGCAGTACCCGGCAAATGGCGCCGTGCGATCTGCCGGCACTGATCGATCAAGCCGTGGAAATCGCCGGCAACGACTTCGACCTGGCCATCGGCTTCGACTTCAAGGGGCAGGCGATCATCCGTCAGTTCGATCCGGCGCTCGGCCCGGTGCCGGGCACCGCCAACGAACTCGAGCAAGTACTGCTCAACCTGTTGAAAAATGCCGCGCAGGCCATTCACCAGCGTGAAGACGATAGCGAGCCGGGAAGAATCATCCTGCGCACCAAACTCAATCCGCCATGGGCTGAAATCCAGGTCGAAGACAACGGCATCGGCATGAGCGAGAACGTGCGCAAACGCACCTTCGAGCCGTTCTTCACCACCAAGGAAATCGGCCAGGGCACCGGGCTCGGCTTGTCGGTGTCGTATTTCATCATTACCAACAATCACAAAGGGCAGATGGAGGTGCAGTCGGCACCGGGCCAGGGCACGTGTTTCACCTTGCGCCTGCCGTTGACGCCACCGCTGCCCATCGCTGCCGAAACCAATCAATTATCGAGGTAACCCATGGGCTTTCGCCTGTCGAAAATCTACACCCGCACCGGCGACAAAGGTGAAACCGGCCTGGGCGATGGCCGCCGTGTACCCAAGGATCATCCACGCATCGAGGCGATTGGCGAAGTCGACACGCTGAACAGTCAGGTCGGCGTGTTGCTGGCCGGGTTGCATGCCGAACGCGAGACGTATCCGGGGCTGAATGAAGTGATTGAGGTGTTGGCGCCTTGTCAGCATCGCTTGTTTGATCTGGGTGGCGAGTTGGCGATGCCGGCGTATCAGGCGCTGAATGCGGCGGAAATCGAGCGGCTGGAAGCAGCGATTGATGTGTGGAATGAGGAGCTGGGGCCGCTGGAGAATTTCATCTTGCCGGGCGGTTCGATGCTGATTGCGCAGGCGCATGTGTGCCGGAGCCTGGCGCGGAGTGCCGAACGGCGTTGTCAGCATTTGAATGCGATCGAGCCGTTGGCCGGGGTTGGGCTGGCTTATATCAATCGGTTGTCGGATTTGCTGTTTGTGGCGGCGCGGTTGATTGCGCGGCGGCAGGGGATTGCGGAGATTTTGTGGCAGCCGGCGGCAAAACCTGCAGAAATCTAGCGCCTGAAAGATCGCCTTCGCGAGCAGGCTCGCTCCCACATTTGATTGCATTCCAACTGAAGAAATCCGATCAACTGTGGGAGCGAGCCTGCTCGCGAAGAGGTCGGCAGCCTTTACAGAGAATCAGGCCAGAACGCGCGAATCCCCGCCACACCTTGAGCGCCGTGGCCCCAGGCTTTTTCGCGCTCCGCCGGGCCAACCCCACCCAACAGAAAAACCGGCTTACTAAAGCCTTCGATCAACGTCGAAGCCTGCTCCCAGCCCAGCGGCTGCGCATCCGGGTGAGTCAGCGTCGGTTGCACCGGCGACAGCGTGACGAAATCCACACCCATCTGCTCGGCGAGGGCTAACTCTTCAGCGTTGTGGCACGACGCCGCCAACCAACGCTCCGCCGGTAACGGCCGCCCCGCCGCGGCGTATTTGCGCAGCTGCGCAGAGGTGATGTGCCAGCCGGCAGAGGGGAAATCACCGAGCCATTCGAACGGCCCCTTGATCATCAGTTGCGCCTTGCCCGCACACAGCCCGGCCGCATCGACCGCCAGATCGCGATACTTGGGGTCATAGCCGTTCGGCGCGCGCAGCTGGATCAATTTTATCCCGCCGGCAATCGCCTTCTGGATACCGCGCAGCAGAGCCGGGGTTTCCAGATCCTCAGGGGTAATCAGGTACTCCGCCGGCAAACGCGCCGCCGCAACGATCGGCTGGTTGGCAGCCGGGAACTCGTAGTTCGCCAGTTCCTTCGCAGTCACCCAGGCCAACGGCTGGCCTTCGGCACCGTGCGGTTCGCCGGTGAATGCCGACACTTCCCAGACATCCAGCAACACCTGCTTGTCCGGGTAATCGTGACGCACTTTGATCAGCGGTCGGGCGGCGCCAACGACGATACCCAACTCTTCGTGCAGCTCCCGGGCCAGCGCGGTTTCGACCGACTCGTCAGCCTCGACCTTGCCACCGGGAAACTCCCACAGACCACCCTGATGCTGGGTGTCGGCACGGCGGGCGATGAGGATTTTGCCACTGTCGTCACGAATGACGGCGGCGGCGACGTGGACGCGTTTCACGGATTCAACTCCTCCAGTCCAGCCTGTTGCCACGCCTTGAAGGCTGGCCATTGGTAGACGGTTTCAACATAGGCCTCGTCGGCGGCCGGCAGCTTCACCTGATAGGTGCGCAAACGCACGGCAATCGGCGCAAAGAACGCATCGGCCAGACTCACCCGACCAAACAGGTACGGCCCGGTCTCGGTGGCAGTAGCACGGCACTCGGCCCACAGCGCGAGCATGCGTTCGATGTCGACTTTCACTTCCGGCGGTACCGGGTTCAGCGGCGCATTGTGGTTGAGGTTGAAGGGCATGTGATTGCGCATGGCGAAGAAGCCGCTGTGCATCTGTGCACAGGCGGATCGGGCCTGGGCGCGGGCGAAGATATCGGTTGGCCAGAGCTGCTCGGACGGGAACTGCTCGGCGAGGTATTCAGCAATCGCCAGTGAGTCGGCAATGGTGCCGCGCGCCGTTTGCAGCAGTGGGACTTTGGCGGTCGGCGAATGCTTGAGCAGCAACTCGCGGGTGTCGGGCTTGCCGAGTTTGATCAGTTCTTCGCTGTAGGGTGCGCCGGTCAGCTCGAGTGCCAGTGCGGCACGCAGGGACCAGGAGGAAAGCAGTTTGTCGCCGATGATCAGGTGCAGGGACATGGTGTGGCGCCTTTTCGTCAGAGGAAGCTTCTAAACTTGTCGTGTATGAACCATCGCTTTCGCGAGCAAGCTCGCTCCCACAGGTTCTTGGGTGTACACAACATGTGTGAACGGCCGAAACCACTGTGGGAGCGAGCTTGCTCGCGAAGAGGCCGGCAGCGCGCTCCCACCTTTTGGATCAGGTGCGGTATTCAGCGTTGATCTTCACGTATTCATGCGACAGGTCAGTGGTCCAGATGGTTTCGCTGCAATCGCCGCGACCCAGTTCGATGCGGATAGTGATCTCTTCCTGCTGCATCACCGCCGAGCCCTGGGCTTCAGTGTAGGTCGCCGCACGGGCGCCACGGCTGGCGATGCACACCTCGCCAAGGAACACGTCGATTTTGCTCACGTCCAGATCCGGCACGCCGGCACGACCAACGGCAGCCAGAATGCGGCCCCAGTTCGGGTCGGAGGCGAACAGCGCGGTCTTGATCAGCGGCGAGTGCGCCACGGTGTAGCCGACGTCGAGGCATTCCTGATGGTTGCCGCCGCCATTCACTTCAACGGTGACGAACTTGGTCGCACCTTCGCCGTCACGCACGATGGCCTGGGCCACGTCCATGCACACTTCGAACACCGCTTGCTTCAGTTTTCCGAACAGCTCGCCT
This sequence comes from Pseudomonas sp. P108, assembly GCF_032613195.1. Taxonomy (NCBI): domain Bacteria; kingdom Pseudomonadati; phylum Pseudomonadota; class Gammaproteobacteria; order Pseudomonadales; family Pseudomonadaceae; genus Pseudomonas; species Pseudomonas sp. P108. Next base: position 5,190,595 of record NZ_CP126691.1, read on the forward strand.
TCAGCGCGGGTGATTTCCGGCAGTGCGGCCTTGCCGGTTGCGATCAGCATGCAGCAGTCGTTGGTCGAGGTGTCGCCGTCGATGGTGATGCGGTTGAACGACTTGTTCGCGCCATCGAGCATCAAGTTGTGCAGGACGTCACGGGAGACTTTGGCGTCAGTAGCAATGTAGCCAAGCATGGTCGCCATGTTCGGACGGATCATGCCCGCGCCTTTGCTGATGCCGGTGACGGTGATGGTCACGCCGTCATGCTCGAACTGGCGGCTGGCACCCTTCGGCAGGGTGTCGGTGGTCATGATCCCGGTAGCAGCGGCTTCCCAGTTGTTTTCCGAGAGGTCGTCCAGCGCGGCTTGCAGCGCGCCTTCGATCTTCTCGACCGGCAGTGGCTCGCCGATCACGCCGGTGGAATACGGCAGAATCTGCTCGGCAGCAACGCCGGTCAGCTCGGCCAGTCTGGCGGTGGTACGTTCGGCAGCGGCCAGACCCGGCTCGCCGGTGCCAGCGTTGGCGTTGCCAGTATTGGTCAGCAGGTAACGCACGGCATTCTGTACGCGTTTCTTCGCCAGGATCACCGGCGCGGCGCAAAAGGCGTTCAACGTGAACACACCCGCCACGGTCGAGCCTTCGGCGCAGCGCATTACGACAACATCTTTGCGCCCGGGGCGCTTGATGCCGGCCGAGGCGATACCGAGTTCAAAACCGGCAACCGGGTGCAACGTTGGCAAAGGACCAAGACCAACAGCCATGAATGCGCTCCTTACTCAATGATGTCAGCACCGCCACGCGCAGTGACGGTGGTTTAAATGGCAAAACGCCGCGACGGCAGGAGCCGGTCGCGGCGCGGGTATTTCAGCGATTGAAACGGGTTTTACTGGATCTGCCCGTGGCAATGCTTGAATTTCTTGCCCGAACCGCAGTAGCACAGTTCGTTGCGGCCCAGCTTCTGCTCGTTGCGAACCGGGGCGGTGGCGAGGGCCACATCGACCTCTTCACCCAATACTTCCGGTTGCTCCAGACCTGGCGCTTCGGCGTGTTCGAACTGCATGCGGGCGGCCAGTGCTTCGGCTTCCTGACGCAGGCGTTGCTCTTCGGCTTCCGGATCTTCGCGGCGAACCTGAACGTGCGACAGCACACGGATCGAGTCGCGCTTGATCGAATCGAGCAGTTCGGAGAACAGCGTGAACGACTCGCGCTTGTATTCCTGCTTCGGGTTCTTCTGAGCGTAGCCACGCAAGTGGATACCGTGACGCAGGTGATCCATGGTCGACAGGTGGTCTTTCCACAGGTCGTCCAGCACGCGCAGTACGATTTGCTTCTCGAACGAGCGCAGTGCCTCGGCACCGGCCTGATCTTCTTTCTCGTTGTACGCCGCCATCAGCTCGGTCATGAGCTTCTCGCGCAGGGTTTCTTCGTACAGGTGATCGTCTTCGTCGAGCCATTGCTGGATCGGCAGCTTCACGCCGAAGTCGCTGGCAATCGTCGCTTCCAGACCGGCCACGTCCCACTGCTCTGGCAGCGATTGCGGTGGAATGTGTGCGCTGACGGTTGCGTTGAGCACGTCCTGACGGAAGTCGGCGATGGTTTCACCGATGTTGTCGGCGGCCAGCAACGTGTTACGCATGTGATAGATCACTTTACGCTGTTCGTTGTTGACGTCGTCGAACTCGAGCAGTTGCTTACGGATGTCGAAGTTACGGCCTTCAACCTTGCGCTGCGCCTTCTCGATCGCGTTGGTCACCATGCGGTGTTCGATCGCTTCGCCCGGCTGCATGCCCAAGGCTTTCATGAAGTTCTTCACCCGATCAGAGGCGAAGATACGCATCAGGCTGTCTTCCAGCGACAGGTAGAAGCGGCTCGAACCGGCATCACCCTGACGACCGGCACGGCCACGCAGCTGGTTGTCGATACGACGGGATTCGTGACGCTCGGACGCGATCACCTGCAAACCGCCGGATTCCAGCACTTGCTGGTGACGCTTCTGCCAGTCGGCCTTGATCTGGGCAATCTGCTCAGGGGTCGGGTTTTCCAGCGACGCAACTTCAACTTCCCAGTTACCGCCCAACAGGATGTCGGTACCACGACCGGCCATGTTGGTGGCGATGGTCAGTGCGCCCGGACGACCGGCCTGCGCGATGATCTCGGCTTCCTTTTCGTGGAACTTGGCGTTGAGAACCTTGTGTTCGATGCCTTCCTTCACGAGCAATGCGGACATGTGCTCGGAGGTTTCGATGGTCGCAGTACCCACCAGCACCGGACGACCGGCAGCCATGCTTTCCTTGATGTCCGTAACGATCGCCGCGTATTTCTCTTCGGCGGTGAGGAACACCAGGTCGTTGAAGTCTTTACGCGCCAATGGTTTGTTCGGCGGAATGACCATGACTTCCAGACCATAGATCTGGTGGAATTCGAACGCTTCTGTATCGGCCGTACCAGTCATGCCGGACAGCTTGGTGTACAGACGGAAGTAGTTCTGGAACGTGGTCGAAGCCAGGGTCTGGCTCTCGGCCTGGATGTTCAGGCCTTCTTTGGCTTCGATGGCCTGGTGCAGGCCTTCGGACAGACGACGCCCCGGCATGGTACGGCCGGTGTGTTCGTCGACCAGTACGACCTGGCCGTCCTGCACGATGTATTCGATGTTGCGATTGAACAGTTTGTGCGCACGCAGACCGGCATACACGTGGGTCAACAGGCCCAGGTTATGTGCCGAGTACAGGCTCTCGCCTTCAGCCAGGAGGCCGACGCGGGTGAGCATGTCTTCGATGAACTGGTGACCGGCTTCGTTGAGTTCGACCTGACGGGTCTTCTCGTCAACGGTGTAGTGGCCAGCCTTGGTGACTTCGCCTTCGACTTCTTCAACGTGCAGTTCCAGCTGCGGGATCAGTTTATTGATCTCCATGTACAGCTTGGAGCTGTCCTCGGCCTGACCGGAAATGATCAGCGGGGTACGCGCTTCGTCGATGAGGATGGAGTCGACTTCGTCGATCACGGCAAAGTTGAGTTCGCGCTGGAATTTTTCTTCCATGCTGAACGCCATGTTGTCGCGCAGGTAGTCGAAACCGAATTCGTTGTTGGTGCCGTAGGTGATGTCGGCGGCGTACGCCAGACGTTTCTCTTCCGGGGGCTGGAACGGCGTCACGACGCCGACGGTCAGGCCGAGGAATTCATACAGCGGACGCATCCAGTTGGCGTCACGACGCGCCAGGTAGTCGTTCACCGTCACAACGTGCACGCCCTTGCCGGACAGTGCGTTGAGGTAAACGCCCAGCGTTGCCACGAGGGTTTTACCCTCACCGGTGCGCATTTCGGCGATCTTGCCTTCGTGCAAGGTCATGCCACCGACGAGTTGCACGTCGAAGTGGCGCATACCCATGATGCGCTTGCCGGCTTCGCGGGCGACCGCAAAGGCTTCTGGCAACAGCTTGTCGAGGGTTTCCCCTTTGGCGATGCGGGCCTTGAACTCATCGGTCTTGGCGCGCAATTGATCGTCCGAAAGGGCCACCATTTGCTCTTCGAAGGCATTGACGAGCTGCACCGTCTTGAGCATGCGTTTGACTTCACGCTCGTTCTTGCTTCCAAAAAGTTTCTTTAACAAAGGCGCAAACATATCGGCAGGATCTTCCACACTAAAGGGATGGAGGGCGGCCCCGTGAGCGTCGCCCGTGCAGCCCTCATGGCCGCATGCGAACGAGCATTCTACCCGGAAACGGAAGTGAGGAAAGTGGCGATGTTCCACGATGCTGGCACTGCGCTTTGACGGGGCTCACTTAAAATAGGGGCGTTTTGCTCAACTTCAAGTCATACAAGGCAGAAGTTAGTCGTTGATTTAATGGGTAAAGCGGGGGCAAAAGCAATGGGCGAGTGATTTCGGCCTTTCTGCTACCATGGCGTTTCTGTTACTTCAGGTGTTCGATCATGGCATTTCGCCCTCTTACGGCCAGAGCACCCGCCGTTCTCCTGCGCGAAGCCAAGCCGCTCAAAGCCATCCTCGGCCACGCCCAGCGACTGGGTCATTTGCAACGCCTGCTCGAAAGCCAATTGCAACCTGCAGCCCGCGAACACTGCCATGTAGCGTCGTGGCGCGAAGGCAGTCTGTTGCTGATTGTCACCGACGGTCACTGGGCCACACGCCTGCGCTACCAGCAAAAACGCCTGCAGCGGCAATTGCAGATGTTCGACGAGTTCGCCAGTCTGACGCGGATTCTGTTCAAGGTGCAGCCGCCTACAGTGCAGCGCGGGGCGGCCGGGCACACGATGGATTTGTCCACGGATGCGGCGGCTACGATTCAGGCCACGGCGGACGGGATCACTGATCCAGGTTTGCGCGCAGCGCTGGAGCGCCTGGCGGCGCACGCCAAAAACAAATCCTGACAGCTATCAATAATTGTAGGAGTGAGCCTGCTCGCGATAGCGGTGAAACAGTCGACATTGTCGTGACTGTCATACCGCAATCGCGAGCAGGCTCACTCCTACATTAGATCAGCGGCGTTTGCTGCCACCGAGTAAGGAGCCCATCAAACCGCGCACCAATTGCTTACCGAGGTTATTGGCAGCCTGACGCATGGCCGACTTCAACGCCTGCCCTGCCGCCGTACCGAGAAACTCCCCTGCCCTGTCGGCAAGGCTTGGCTCTTCAACCGCAGGCTTGCCGGCGGGTGCCTCGGCCTCAGGCGCCAGGCCTTTACGGCCCATGAGAATTTCATACGCCGATTCACGATCAATCGGCTTGTCATAGCGCCCCTTGAACGGCGAGCCGGCGATCAATACCGTGCGCTCGGTTTCCGTCAGCGGCCCGATCCGCGATTGCGGTGGCGCCACCAGCCCGCGCTGAACCATTTCCGGCGTGCCTTTCTCGGTCAGCGTGCCGACCAGCGCTTCGCCAATCCCCAACTCGGTCAGCACCGACAAACTGTCAAACGCCGGATTCGGCCGGAAGCCGTCCGCCACCGCGCGCAGGGATTTCTGCTCTTTGGCGGTAAAGGCGCGCAAGCCATGCTGGATGCGCAGGCCAAGCTGCGCGAGCACGTCATCGGGCAAGTCCGCCGGCGACTGGGTGACGAAATACACGCCAACACCTTTGGAACGAATCAAGCGCACCACTTGCTCCAGCCTTTCCTGCAAGGCCTTCGGCGTATCGCCAAAAAGCAAATGCGCTTCATCGAAAAACAGCGCCAGCAGCGGTTTATCGGCATCGCCGCGCTCCGGCAACTGCTCGAACAGCTCAGCCAGCAGCCACAACAGGAACGTCGCGTAGACCTTCGGCGCCTCGTGTACCAGACGACTGGCGTCGAGCAAGTGAATGCGCCCACGGCCATCGGCGGTCGGCTGCAAAATGTCTTCAAGTTGCAGTGCCGGCTCGCCAAACAAGGCTTCGGCGCCCTGCTGCTCAAGAATCGCCAGGCGGCGCAACAGCGCCTGACTGGAACCGGTGGTCATCAGCGCCGCGTCTTCGCCCAACAGTTGCGGGTTGTCCTTGAGGTGATTAAGCAGCGCCTTCAGATCTTTCAGATCGAGCAACAACAGGCCTTCGCGGTCGGCAACTTTGAACGCTGCGTAGAGCGCTGACTGCTGGCTGTCGGTCAGCTCCAGCAGACTGCCGATCAGCAGCGGGCCCATTTCGCTCAACGTGGTGCGCAACGGATGACCGGACTCACCGTGGATATCCCACAAGGTCACCGGGTACGCCTGCGCTTTGTAGTTGAGCCACGGCATCCCGGCAATGCGCTCGGCAACCTTGCCCTGCGGGTTACCGGCCGCACCGAGGCCGCACAGATCACCCTTGATATCAGCGGCAAACACCGCGACGCCGGCATCGCTGAACGCCTCGGCCAAACGTTGCAAGGTGACGGTTTTACCGGTACCGGTGGCGCCGGCGACCAGTCCGTGGCGGTTCGCCAGGCGCATGGCCTGACCAATCTGTTGCCCCGCGAGGTCGGCGCCGATTACGAGTTGCGATGAGTCAGGCATTTTGTCACCCAATGGTTAATCTTTGATTCTGCATGGCCGATAAAGAAGAGTGAGAGACCCGACCACAAGTCAGGCCGGACATTTCCCTAAGGAGAGACGGAAATATCAGCTTGTTTTCACCCTTGCCCATTTCGCGCGCCTCTATAAAAGCACGCCCTGGACATTAAGACCTTAGCGGAACCCCAAGCCATGAACAAAAATCTGCGCTTCAGCCATAAAATTTTGCTTGCCGCCGCCCTTATCGTCATTGCCGCCTTCGCCTCGTTTACCTTGTACAACGACTGGCTACAGCGCAACGCGATCCGCGATGACCTGAACAACTATCTCAACGAGATGGGTGAAGTCACCGCCGGCAATATCCAGACCTGGCTCACCGGTCGCATTCTGCTGATCGAGAACGCCGCCCAGAACATCGCCATCAACCCGGAACCGGCCAATGTCGCCAGCCTGCTGGAACAGAAGGCCCTGACGTCGACGTTCATGGCTTCCTACCTCGGCGATGCCACTGGCCACTTCACCATCCGTCCTGATGCGAAGATGCCCGACGGTTTCGATCCACGCGTGCGCCCTTGGTATAAAGGTGCCGAGAGCAGCAGCACCTCGACTCTGACCGAGCCGTACATCGACGCTGCCACCGGCCAGTTGATCATTTCCATCGCCACTGCCTCGAAGAAGGCCGGTCAGAGCGTCGGTGTGGTTGGCGGTGACCTGAGTCTGCAATCGCTGGTCGACACCCTCGCCGCGCGGGATTTCGACGGCATGGGTTATGTGTTCCTGATCAGCGCCGACGGCAAGATCCTCGTGCACCCGGACAAGGCTTTGGTGATGAAATCACTCAAGGAAGCCTATCCGCAGGATACCCCGCGCATCAGCAGCGACTTCAGCGAAGTCACCGTTGACGGCAAAACCCGCATCGTCACCTTCGCGCCGATCAAAGGCCTGCCGTCGGTGAACTGGTACATCGGTCTGTCGGTGGACAAGGATCAGGCGTTCGCAATGCTCAGCGAATTCCGCACCTCCGCAGTGATCGCGACAGTCATCGCTGTCGCGATCATCCTCGCGCTGCTCGGCATGCTGATCCGCATTCTGATCCAGCCGCTGCACGTCATGACCCGCGCCATGGAAGACATTGCCGATGGCGAAGGCGACCTGACCAAACGCCTGACCATCGTTAACAACGATGAGTTCGGCGTGCTGGGCACCGCATTCAACCGCTTCGTCGAGCGTATTCACGGCTCGATCCGCGAAGTGTCGTCGGCCACCGGGCAAGTCAACGAAGTAGCGCTGCGTGTGGTCGCTGCGTCGAACTCGTCGATGTACAACTCCGATCAGCAAGCTTCGCGCACCAGCAGCGTTGCCGCCGCGATCAACCAGCTCGGCGCCGCCGCGCAGGAAATCGCCCGCAATGCAGCACAAGCGTCGAATCAGGCCAGTGATGCACGCGGCCTCGCCGAAGACGGCCAGCAAGTGGTGGATCGCAGCATCAAAGCGATGAATCAGCTGTCGAGCATGCTCAGCGCGTCGAGCAGCAACATCGAATCGCTGAACAGCAAAACCGTGAACATCGGCCAGATTCTCGAAGTGATCACCAGCATTTCCCAACAGACCAACCTGCTGGCGCTCAACGCGGCGATTGAAGCGGCGCGTGCCGGTGAGGCCGGTCGTGGCTTCGCGGTGGTGGCCGATGAAGTGCGCAACCTGGCGCACCGCACCCAGGAATCGGCGCAGCAAGTGCAAACCATGATCGAGGAGCTACAAGTCGGCGCCCGTGAATCGGTAAGCACGATGAGCGACAGCCAGCGCCACAGTCAGGACAGCGTCGAGATTGCCAACCTCGCCGGGGAGCGCTTGAACAGCGTGACGCAGCGCATTGGCGAGATCGACGGGATGAACCAGTCGGTGGCCACCGCGACCGAGGAGCAGACCGCCGTGGTTGAGTCGATCAACGTCGATATCACCGAGATCAACACGCTGAACCAGGAAGGCGTGGAGAACTTGCAGGCGACACTGCGCGCGTGTTCGGATCTGGAGCAGCAGGCTTCGCGGTTGCAACAACTGGTTGGCAGCTTCCGCATCTGAAGATCAAGAGCCTTACCCCCTCACCCCAGCCCTCTCCCCCAGGGGGGCGAGGGGAAAGGGAGCCGATCTTCGTGCTGTTCAAAACCTGAGTTCGACTCGGTATTGCACGTCGGCGTAATTCGCTCAAACACCTCGGTCAGTCCCCTCTCCCTCCGGGAGAGGGCTAGGGTGAGGGTGCTCTTCAGCTCTACCGCGCAATCCCGACCGAACATCTATTCTTGATAAAGGTCAACCAAGGGAGAACCACGCAGCGGAGGGATGATCACCGTGCATATCGCCGACATCACCATGTTCTACGCCCCGGCCAGCGGTGGCGTGCGCACTTATCTGGATGCCAAGCATCGCCGGCTGGGAGTCAAACCCGGCATTCGTCACAGCCTGCTGATTCCCGGCGCGCACTTCGGTGAACACGATGGCGTTTATACGGTTCCCGCCCCCGCCCTGCCCTTCGGCAAAGGGTATCGCTTCCCGCTGCGCCTCGCGCCTTGGCGAAATGTCCTGCAGGATTTGCAGCCCGATCTGATCGAAGTCGGCGACCCTTACCTGACGGCCTGGGCCGCACTGGATGCGCGGCGACAACTGGATGTGCCGGTGATCGGTTTTTATCATTCGGATCTGCCGCTGCTGATCGGCAATCGTATGGGGCATTGGGTCACGCCGAATATCGAGGCGTATGTCACCCGGCTCTACGGCAACTTCGACCGGGTACTGGCGCCAAGCCAGGTGATGGCTGACAAACTCAGCGGACTTGGCGTGCGCAATGTCTTTGTGCAGCCCTTGGGCGTGGACCTGCAAACCTTTCACCCTGAAGCGCAGGACCGCAATCTGCGCGCAGAACTGGGCATCGCCGAGGACACGCGCCTGCTGATTTTCGCCGGACGCGGCTCGAAAGAGAAAAACCTGCCAGTGCTGCTCAACTGCATGCGACGCCTCGGCCCGCGTTATCACCTGCTGCTGGTCGGCTCATCGATGCCCGCCGTGGTGCCGGACAACGTCAGTGTGATCGACGAGTTCTGCCCTGCCTGGCGAGTCGCGCAATTGATGGCCAGTGCCGACGCACTGGTACATGCCGGTGATCAGGAAACTTTCGGGCTGGTGATTCTTGAAGCCATGGCCTGCGGCATTCCCGTGGTCGCCGTGGCCGCGGGAGCCTTTGAAGAAATCGTTACTGAGTCATGCGGCCTGCTCTGTGCGCCGAACAACCCGCAGGCTATGGCCAATGCCGTGCGCGAGCTGTTCAGTCGTGGCTGCGTGAGACTTGGCCAACAGGCGCGCGAACATGTAGAGCAGCATTACGCGTGGGATGCGGTGGTCGACAGCCTGCTCAGTCACTATCACGCCGTCCTCGGCCACGCACTGCCACGGGTGGCCAATGGCTGAGTCGATGAATCACCCTGCCGTGTTGCTGGTGCTGCACGATGTGGCGCCCTCGACATGGACGGATTACCAGCCGTTTGTCGCGGCCGTCGACGCAATGGGTCATGTGCCGATGACCTGGCTGGTGGTGCCGGACCTCCATCGACGCAACGCCCTTCAGGCTCACCCGTCGTTTCGTCGAATGCTCGATGAGCGCATCGCCCGTGGCGATGAACTGGCTCTGCACGGCTATTTCCATGACGACCTGGAGCCCGGCCCGACAACCCCGCGTGACTGGTTCATGCGCCGGATCTACACCCATGAAGGCGAGTTCTACGGTCTGCCCCCTGAAACCGCCCTCGCCCGCCTGCGCGCTGGCATCGAGTTGTTTCAGCGCTACGACTGGCCACTGCACGGCTTCGTCGCCCCGGCGTGGCTGATGAGCGACGGCACACGCCAGGCACTGCGCCAATTGCCGCTGAGCTACACCAGTGATCCGCAGTATCTCTACCGCTTGCCGGACTTCACCGCCATCAATGCCCCGGGCCTGGTCTGGAGTGCCCGCAGCGCCTGGCGCCGTGGCTTGTCAAAAATAGTCAGCGAGCAGCGGCAGCAGCGCTGGCGTCAGGCGCCGGTAATTCGGCTAGGCTTGCATCCGGTGGACATGCGCCATCGTTTCTCTCGTGATTACTGGTTGCACACCCTTGAACGATTGCTGGCGGAAGGACGAGTACCGATGACCAAAATGCACTGGCTCGCTCAACAGCGCGGCCTATTGGAACGCGCCGCATGAGTCGCGGCATCCTGTTATTGATCGGCCTGCTCGCGGCAGTGCTGATTCCGGTTGTGCTCGGCGGCAGCGAAACCTGGGTGCGCCTGCAAAACTTTCCGTTGCAATGGTTGCTGGTGATGTTCGGCATGATCCTGCTGTGCTGGGGCATCAATACCTTGCGTTTGCGTTTGTTGCTCGGCGATCAACGCGACCGCGTCACGCCGCTGAAAAGTCTTGGCGTGGTCATGGCCGCCGAATTCGCTTATTGCGCGACACCCGGTGGCAGTGGCGGGCCGCTGACGATCATGGCCCTGCTGGCACGATCGGGCGTGCGCCCGGCGCGGGGCAGCGCGGTGTTTGCCATGGATCAGCTCAGCGACTTGCTGTTCTTTCTCTGCGCCCTGAGCGGGATTCTGATTTATGCGCTGTTTCAGCATCTGAGCGATCGACTGGAATGGCTGCTGACCGTAAGCGCCGTGTCGTTGTTTGGCGGTCTGTTCAGTTGCGTGTTGGTCGCGCGCTACCACCGCGCGTTGATTCGACTGAGCGGGCGTCTGTTGGCAAGGGCCAACGTCAAGGTCAGCACCCGGCGGCGCTGGGCGCGCAAGTTGCTGCACTTTCTCGCGGCTTTTACCGACACGCTGAAGTTGCCCTGGCAGACACTGATCAAGGTCTTTGCGCTGACGTGCGTGCATTGGCTGCTGCGCTACAGCGTGTTGTATCTGGCGGTACGCGGTCTGGGCGCAGACTTGCAGTGGGCCTGGAGCTTTCTGGTGCAGATGCTGTCGCTGGGCGCCGGACAATTCAGCCTGCTGCCGGGCGGCGCGGGGGCGGCGGAACTGACATCGGCGGCACTGTTGGCGCCGATGATCGGAAAATCCACCGCAGCGGCGGCGATCCTGATCTGGCGGGTGGTGACTTACTACTTCTATCTATTGGTGGGTGGCCCGGTGTTTCTGTTGATGCTCGGGCGCCCGTTGCTGAAGAAACTGATGAATGTCAGGCAGGCTTCTTAGCTTCGTCCTGATCCTCTTTGAGTTGTTCCCACAACTCGGCGGCGCCGGGAAATTCGGTGCCATCTTCCGGGCTCATGTCTTCCGGATCGTAGCGGCTCAGGCAACCTTCACCGAGGGTCGCCGGGGCTTTGGATGTGGCTTTGTCCAATGGATCGCTCATGAGCTTTTCCTCGGGTCAGAAACGGCGAAGGGCCTGGAGCGATTGAACGCCCAGACCCTTCGTTTTTCAAGCCTGTTTGGTTTGAATCAGAACACCACAGTCTTGTTGCCGTGCACCAGCACGCGGTCTTCGAGGTGATAGCGCAGGCCACGAGCAAGCACCATCTTCTCGACGTCACGGCCGAAACGCACCATGTCTTCGATGCTGTCACTGTGGCTGACACGGACCACGTCCTGCTCGATGATCGGGCCGGCGTCCAGCTCTTCGGTCACGTAGTGGCAGGTCGCACCGATCAGCTTCACGCCACGCAGCGACGCCTGGTGATACGGCTTGGCGCCGACGAACGACGGCAGGAAGCTGTGGTGAATGTTGATGACTTTATGTGCGTATTCACGGCACATGTCCGGCGGCAGGATTTGCATGTAGCGCGCCAGCACCACCACTTCAGCATCGTGCTGTTTGACCAGCCGCGACACTTCATCGAAGGCCGGTTGCTTGTCCTGCGGATTGACCGGGACGTGGTAATAAGGGATGCCGTGCCACTCGACCATGCTGCGCAGGTCGTCGTGGTTGGAAATCACGCAGGAGATTTCGCAGTCCAGTTCATCGCTGTGCCAGCGGTGCAGCAAGTCAGCGAGGCAGTGGGATTCGCGGCTGGCCATCAGCACAACGCGCTTTTTCTGCTCGGTGTCGGTGATGCGCCAGTCCATCGAGAACTCTTCGGCGATCGGCGCAAACTTCTCGCGCAACACTTCAATACCGAAAGGCAGCGAATCGGCACGAATCTCGTGACGCATGAAGAACCAACCCACTTGATTGTCCGAGTGGTGGCTCGCTTCGGTGATCCAGCCGTTGTGGGCTGCCAGAAAATTACTGACTTTGGCAACAATGCCAACGCGGTCCGGGCAAGAAATCACCAGGCGGAAAGTGCGCATGAGGGGGAAACTCCAGAACTTCGCAAAGGCCGCCATTCTAGCGGCTGCGCGGGAAAACTGCAGTATTGATCAGCACGGCCCCGCTCAGGCTCGGCGCTACGAATGCTTGACGGGGTGATCGTCCACCTGACAGTGATCCCGTGGTATCGCTTGATCAGACAACTGTGAATATCTGTGATGACTGGGTCACACTATTTAACTGAATATTCAATAGATGGCAGTTTCTCGTAACTAATTTAAATAAAAACTCCGGTTAAATGTTTACTTGATGAAACAGCCTGACTATTATTGCGGCACTGTCCCCCTGCCATTCAGCACTCTACTAAGGTAGTAATCATGTCCTTGATCAACGAATACCGCGCCACCGAAGAAGCTATCAAAGAGCTGCAAGCCCGTTTGAAGAACCTGTCGCAAGACGACAAACTGCAAGCCGAGCTGGAATTCGAAGGCAAACTGCGCACCCTGATGGGCGAATACTCCAAGTCCCTGCGTGACATCATCGCGCTGCTGGACCCGGAAGCAAAAACCAAAGCAGTACGTGGCGGCGCAGTAAAAACTACCGGCACCAAGCGTGCCCGCAAAGTTAAACAATACAAAAACCCGCACAACGGCGAAGTCATCGAAACCAAAGGTGGCAACCACAAAACTCTGAAAGAGTGGAAAGCCAAGTGGGGCGGTGACGTGGTTGAAGGCTGGGCTACCCTGCTGGGCTAAGCCGCAACGCTTTCGCAGAGCGATCCGCGAAAAAACAAACGCCAGCGAATGCTGGCGTTTTTTTATGCACGGCATTTAAGCCCGGTCATGTTCGATTTCAAAGATTCAAACGTTTGCGCAATGCCTGGACATAATTCTGCCATTCATTGAGCACCTCACTCTGCAGCGGCGTGGCATTAAGTGACCATTGCTCTGCTGCCTCGCTAAAAGACTTCAAGGTATTCGGCGCGCCGTATTCAGGTGCGGACAACCGCTGCTGACAAAATATTCTCCAGCGTTCTTGCTCTTCGAAATTCAACGTCTCGGGAAAGTTACGCGCGCGATATCGAAAGAGTAATTCGGGCAAACGTTCGTCATCGAAAGGCCATTGCTCTTGCGCTAGTTGTGCCGGGTCGGCGCTCCTCACTTGCTCACATAGACGGCGGTCGCGATCACCGATAAATCCGTCGTACAACTGTTGTTCGGGATCCTCGCTCGGCGTGAAATCTTCGCTGGCATAAATTGCCGCAACTTTATCTTTCCAAACTTGTTGTGCGTCAGTTAGCCGCAGCGCTCGCTGTTGATACAGCGCCATGTCCAGCCCCAGACGCTGCTGATCCTGCGCGCGCAAAACCGCAAGCGGCGCCACCACCGGGCAACGGTTGATGTGAATCAGCTTGAGCGGTACCGGCAACTCGCCTTCCAGCAAGTCATCGCGACGCGTGTACAAACGCTGGCGCAGGGTTTGCGCGTCGAGATCCAGCAAACCCTGCGGGTCGAGGTGCAGGTCACAGACGATCAGTGCATTACGGTTTTTCGGGTGCCAGGCCAGTGGCAGCACCACGCCGACATAACTGCGTGCCGCCGAGAAACGCCCTGAAATATGCACCAGTGGCTGCAACAGGCGAATCTGGTCCATGACTTTCTGCTTGCTGCGCAACTGAAACAGCCAGTCATACAGCTTCGGCTGTTTTTCGCGGATCAACCGCGCCAGTGCGATGGTGGCGCGCACGTCTGACAAGGCTTCGTGGGCGTGACCATGATCGATATTGTTCGCCGCCGTCAGGCGTTCGAGCTTGAGCGTAACCCGGCCCTCGTCATCGGTCGGCCAGACCAGACCGTCAGGACGCAACGCGTAAGCAGCGCGCACCACATCGATCAGATCCCAGCGACTGTTGCCGCCCTGCCACTCCCGCGCGTAGGGGTCGAAGAAGTTGCGATACAGGCTGTAGCGGGTCATCTCGTCGTCGAAACGCAGCGTGTTGTATCCCGCGCCGCAGGTGCCGGGGGCGGCCAGCTGAGCGTGAACCCGCGTCATGAAATCCGCCTCGCTCAAACCCTTTTCGGCAAGCTGACCCGGGGTGATACCGGTGATCGCGCAGGCCGCCGGATGCGGCAGGATGTCTTCGCTGGGCTGGCAGTAGAGATTCACCGGCTCGTCGATTTCGTTGAGCGCATGGTCGGTGCGAATCCCGGCCACCTGCAACGGGCGATCGTTGCGCGGATTGATGCCAGTGGTTTCGTAGTCGTACCAGAAGATTGAAGTCACGGGCGGTTCCTGAACTGAAGATCGGCGAAGTCTAGGCGCTCGACCGCCGTCGCGGCCAGCCTTGAAACATTCAAACACCTTGCGGCAATCACTGTGCAATACATAGTTATGTCGTTTCCCCCCGAGAGGCTGCTAGCATCGGCCTCACTTGCACCCCGAACAGGCGAACATCAGGTAGCCCATGCTCGAGCCCACAGCACCGCCAAGGAAAGCACCGCTGGCCCCGCCGCTGGATACGCGGCATCAGGTCGAAACGCCGGAAGGCATCGATCTGCCGTTGCGGCCGGCCGGGCTGATGGTGCGTGCCGTGGCCTTTGCCATCGATCTGGGTATTCGCGGCCTGATCATGGGCGCGCTGTTCATCGCGCTGGCGTTTCTCGGCAAGCTCGGCATGGGTCTTGGTTCGCTGCTGCTGTTTGCGATCAGCTGGTGGTACATGGTGCTGTTCGAAGTGCTGCGTCAAGGCCGCTCGCCGGGTAAACAGTGGATGGGCCTGCGCGTGGTGCACGACGACGGCACACCGATTGGCTGGTCGGCCTCGCTGCTGCGCAACTTGCTGCGCTTTGTCGATCTGCTGCCCTTCGGCTACTTCCTCGGCGCGCTCAGTTGCCTGCAACACCCGACCTTCAAACGCCTCGGCGACATCGCAGCCGGCACACTGGTGGTCTACAGCGAACGCCCGTTGACCCGACCGCAACTGCCTGATGCCGAACCCCGGCGCTCGCCGGTCACCCTGACGCTCGCGGAACAACGCGCCGTGCTTGGCTTTGCCGAGCGCCAAGGTGAATTATCGCCAGCGCGGGTCAATGAGCTGGCTGCCTTGCTCGCGCAACCACTGCATATTTCCGCACCCAAAGCGGTCGTTGAACTCAACGGCATCGCCCGTGGTTTGTTGGGTACGTCATGAAGCAAAGCCTTTTCGAGACGCGTCACAAGGCCGAATGGGAGCGTTTTGCGCTGGCCCTCGAACGCCTCGAACGTGGCAAGGACACCTCACAAGTAGCCGGCTTCCCCAAGGCCTATCGACGGCTTTGCCAGCATCTGGCATTGGCCCGGGAACGTGGCTACAGCAGTTTCCTCATTGATTCGTTGCAACAACACGTGCTGCGCGGGCATCAGCAGTTGTACCGCCATCGCAGCCGCCTCGGCGCCAATCTGCTGAGTTTCATCCTCGCCGACTTTCCGCGTCTGGTACGTGCCGAATGGCCTTTTGTGCTGGCCGCGGCTTTGCTGTTCTTCGGCAGCCTGATCAGCGTCGGCGTGTTGGTGTATGTGTTTCCCGAACTGGTCTACAACCTGATCCCCGCCGATCAGGTGCGTGAGATGCAAGGCATGTATGACCCGGTCGCCGGCCACCTCGGGCGCCCCGCCGAACGCGCGGCCAGCGAAGACTGGGTGATGTTCGGTTACTACGTGATGCACAACATCGGCATAGCCTTTCAGACCTTCGCCAGCGGTTTGCTGATGGGCGTGGGCAGTGCGTTCTTTCTGTTCTACAACGGCATGGTCATCGGCGCGGTCGCCGGGCATCTGAGCGAGATCGGTTTTGGCCAGACCTTCTGGTCATTCGTCATCGCCCATGGCGCCTTTGAACTCACCGCCATCGCCCTCGCCGGCGCGGCCGGCCTGGAACTCGGCTGGGCCCTGATCGCCCCCGGACGGCTGACCCGCAGCGAAGCGCTGAAACGGGCGGCGCGCAAAAGTGTGCTGCTGGTCTGCGGGGTGATGTTGTTCCTGCTGATTGCTGCGTTTATCGAAGCCTATTGGTCATCGAAAACCAGCGTCACGCCGCTGACTAAATATCTGGTCGGCGCCGGGCTGTGGGCTTTGGTCGCGGTCTATCTGTTGTTCGCCGGAAGGACACGCCATGCGCCTGAGTGACGCCACCGTGGTGATCCGTCCGCGCACGACCTGGGAAGCCATGGACCTCGGCGTGCTGATGAGCCAGCAACATCGCCGTCTGCTGATGACCAGTTGGGCGATCGTCACCTTGCCGCTGTTCGCTTTGCTCAGCCTGTTGTTCTGGGATTCGCCGTCACTGGCGGTGTTTATCTTCTGGTGGCTGAAACCGGCGTACGAACGCCTGCCGTTGTACATCCTGTCGAAAGCGCTGTTCGGCGAAACGCCGACACTCAAACAAGCCTTGCGCCAATGGCCACGCCTGCTCAAACCGCAACTGCTGGCCAGCCTGACCTGGCGCCGCCTGAGTTTGAGCCGCAGCTTTCTGCTGCCGGTGGTGCAACTCGAAGGCCTCGACGGCAATGCCCGGCAACAACGCCTGCAGGTGCTGCTGCAACGCAACGCCGGCGCCGCGCAATGGCTGACCCTCATCGGTGTGCATCTGGAGACCGCGTTGTGGATCGGCCTGATGGTGTTGTTCTACATGCTGTTACCGCAGCAGATCGAAACGGATTGGGACTGGCAATCGCTGATATTCGCGGCGGATCACGATTGGCGCTGGCTCGAACACCTGACCAATGTTTTCTATGCGCTGGTGCTGGTGGTGTGGGAACCGATCTACGTCGCCTGTGGCTTCAGCCTTTATCTGAACCGCCGCACACAGCTGGAAGCATGGGATATCGAGCTGGTGTTCCGCCGCTTGCGACAGCGCCTGAACAACGGTGTATTGGGGGTGCTGCTGGCGGTCTGTCTGCTGCTGCCGAATGTGCCTTCGGCGTGGGCAGCCGAGCCTGATGACAGTCCACAGGCACCGCGACTGTTGAATCAGCCGCTCACCAGTCAGGCCTCCCGAGACAGCATCAAGGCGTTGCTCGAACAACCGCCGTTCAAGAACAAGGAATCCGTCACCCGCTATCGCTTTGGCGACGACCCGGCGAAACCTGCCGAAGCGCAAACACCGGGTGAAGCGCCGCAGTGGTTGAAAACCCTGCTGGGCTGGCTCGACGGGCAACACCTAAATCTGCTGGCGAAGATCATTGAAGTGTTGTTGTGGGGCGCGCTCCTGGCGGCAATCGGCTGGCTGCTCTGGCGTTATCGCGAGTTCCTGCAAGCTTTCGTCAGTCGCCGCCCGAGACTGCCTGCCAAACCGAAACGCGCGTTGCCGCAGCAAGCCTTCGGTCTGGACTTGAACCGAGACACCCTGCCTGACGACATCGCAGCCAGCGCCGAGCAACTCTGGCAAAGCCAACCCCGTGCAGCGTTGGGCCTGCTCTATCGAGGGCTGCTCAGCCATCTGCTCCACGATTTCGATCTGACCCTGAAGCCCGCCGACACCGAACTCCAAGTGCTCGCGCAAATCGAGCATTTACAACGTCCCGAACTGCTCGCCTTCAGCCGCAGCCTGACCGTCCACTGGCAGAACATGGCCTACGGGCATCGCGTGCCAGCGGCGCCTCTGCAGCAGGAATTGTGCGATGGCTGGCGCGCCTTGTTCGGCCCCGGAGCCGTCCGATGAGTCGCCGCACGGGATGGTGGGTCGCTGCGTTGGTCGCCCTGCTGCTGGGCGCGTTGAGCGTTTTCCTCTACCTCAAGGCCAAGCCTTATCAGGAAGAAATAGATCACGGCCCCTCACCCGCCGCGCAAGCCAATCCTTATCTGGCAGCCGAGCTGTTTTTGCGCGAGCGCGGCCTGAATGTCGGCCATGCCGAAAGCCTCGCGGAGCTCCCCGATATCGACCCACGCCGTCATACATTGCTGTTGTTCAACGACCGCTCGCAAATGACCCCGCGTCAGGTCGATCAGGTATTGAACTGGGCACGCGCCGGCGGGCGCCTGGTATTCGTCGCCGAATCACTGTGGGATGAGCAGACCAGACAGAGCAACGACCTGTTGCTCGACCGGGTGCAACTGCATCAATCCCTGAGCAAGGATCTGAAAGACTTACCTGCGGACGTCGAACCAGAGCGCTTCCCGAAACTGACCAAACTCTATCTGGAAGACGAAGACGCACCGGCCTACGCCGGTTTCGACACCGACTTCCACCTCGACGACCCGAAGAACCTCGCACAAGCCTGGGCCAACAGTGCCAAGGCCACGCACATGATGCAGCTGCCCTACAGCCTTGGCACGATCACCGTGGTCACCGACGCCGAGTTGTGGAAAAACAAGACCATCATCCAATACGACAACGCCTGGTTGCTCTGGTATTTGAGCGCCGACACCGACGTCACGTTGGTCTACAACACCGAGCACGACGGTCTGCTGACCTTGCTCTGGCGTTACTTCCCGCAAGCCATCGTCGCCCTGCTCGCCTTGATCGGCCTGTGGCTCTGGCACGTCGGTGTGCGCCACGGCCCACTGCAATTGCCCGCTCCGAGTGGACGTCGGCAATTGCAGGAGCACCTGCGCGCCAGTGCCGATTTCCTGTTGCGCCACAACGGCCAGCAAGCGCTGCTGCAAGCACTGCAACAGGATGTGCTGCGCCGCGCCCGCCGTCGCCATCCCGGCTTTGACCAATTGAACGTTGCCGAACAATGGCTGGCGTTGTCGCGCCTGACCCGGCAATCCACCCGCGCTATCAGCCAGGCCTTGAGCCCGGTGCCGAACCGGCGGATCTCCAGCGCCGATTTTTGCCGCCAGGTCGCCCACCTGCAAACCTTGAGGAACACGCTATGACCGAACAAATCGAGCCCGGCAGCGCCAGCCACGCCGCCCAGCAACGCCAGCGTGCCAGCCAGTTGGCGCAAGCGGTGCGCGGCGAATTGCAGAAGGCCTTGATCGGCCAGAATCAGGTGATCGACGACGTGCTGACAGCACTTATCGCCGGTGGCCACGTGCTGCTCGAAGGCGTGCCGGGGCTGGGCAAGACCTTGTTGGTACGTGCACTGGCCCGCTGCTTCAGTGGCGAATTCGCGCGGATTCAATTCACTCCGGATCTGATGCCCAGCGACGTCACCGGCCACGCGGTGTACGACTTGCAAACCGAGCAGTTCAAACTGCGCAAAGGCCCGTTGTTCACCAATCTGTTGCTGGCCGACGAGATCAACCGCGCACCGGCGAAAACCCAGGCCGCCTTGCTCGAAGCGATGCAGGAGCGTCAGGTCACGCTCGAAGGTCGCGCCCTGCCCATCGCGCAACCGTTCATGGTCCTGGCCACGCAAAACCCGATCGAACAGGAAGGCACCTATCCCCTGCCGGAAGCCGAGCTCGACCGGTTCATGCTCAAGGTACGCATGGACTACCCCGACGCCGATCAGGAGCTGAACATGGTGCGTCAGGTCTGTCGCTCGACCCGTGCCGACATGCTCGATGTGCAACCGCTGCGCACCGTGTTGCAAGCCAAGGATGTGCAAGCCTTGCAACGCATCGCCAGTGACTTGCCGCTGGACGACCAGGTCCTCGACTACGCCGTGCGCCTGGCGCGCAGCACGCGCACCTGGCCGGGGCTGACCCTTGGCGCCGGACCACGCGCCTCGATTGCCCTGGTGCGTTGCGCCCGTGCCCGCGCATTGTTGCGTGGCGGCGAATTTGTGATTCCCGATGACATCAAAGGCTGCGCGCTGGCCGTGCTGCGCCATCGCGTGCGCATCGCCCCGGAGCTGGACATCGAAGGTTTGCAGGTCGATCAGGTGCTCCAGCAACTGCTCGACCAGATTGCGGCGCCGCGTCTGTGAAACCCTCACGCCTGCTGTTGATCTGGCTGGCTGTGCTGCTGGTCATCGGCATTGTGCTGGGGACATTGCGGGCACTGGAGACCGATATCCCGGCCAGTCTGATCTCGATCAACTGGGGTTTGCTGCTGGCACTGTTGGCCCTGGCGGTGCTGGATGCGCTGCGCCTCAAACGTCTGCCGACGCCGCGCATCACACGTCAGATGCCCGGCAGTCTTGCGCTCGGCCGCTGGGGTGAAGTGCGCATGGAAGTCGAACATGACTTCAGCGAACCGATGCCCATTGAGCTGTTCGACCACCCGCCAGAAGGCTTGAGTTTCGAAAACCTGCCGCTGGCAACTCAATTGCAACCGGGCCAGCGCAGCCTGCTCGGCTATCGCCTGCGCCCGCTCAAACGCGGTCATTTCAGCTTCGTCCACTGCGAAATCAACCTGCCCAGCCCCTTGGGATTATGGTCAGGCAAACGCCTGCTCAGCGTCAGCGACCAGACCCGCGTCTATCCCGACTTCGCCCGGCTCTACGGCGGTGAACTGCTGGCTGTGGACAACTGGCTCAGCCAGCTCGGCGTACGCCAGCGGCAACGTCGCGGTCAGGGTCTGGAATTCCATCAACTGCGCGAATTCCGCGAAGGCGACAGCCTGCGCCAGATCGACTGGAAAGCCACCGCGCGCCAGCGCACGCCGATTGCCCGCGAGTATCAGGACGAGCGCGATCAGCAGATCATTTTCATGCTCGACTGCGGCCGGCGCATGCGCAGCCAGGACGATGAACTGTCGCACTTCGATCACGCACTCAATGCCTGTTTGCTGCTCAGTTATGTGGCCTTGCGTCAGGGCGATGCGGTGGGTTTGAGCACATTTGCCGGCGAGCAGCCGCGCTATCTGGCGCCGGTCAAAGGTAGCGGCCAACTGAACGTGCTGCTCAATGCGGTTTACGACCTTGAGAGCACTCAGCGTCCCGCCGATTATCAGGCTGCCGTCAATCAACTGCTGGCCCGACAAAAGCGCCGGGCACTGGTGGTGCTGGTGACCAATTTGCGTGATGAAGATGACGATGAACTGTTGAGCGCGGTTAGACGCCTGAGTGCGCAACATCGGGTGCTGGTGGCAAGCCTGCGCGAGGAGGCGCTGGATTCGATACGCCAAAGAGCGGTGCAAAACTTGCCCGAAGCGCTAGCTTATTGCGGGACGGTGAATTACCTGAACGAACGGGCAGAACTCCATGAGCGCTTGAGTGCTCATGGGGTTCCGGTGGTGGATGTTCGGCCTTTGGAGCTAGGGGCTGAAATGGTAACGCGATATCTAACCTGGAAAACAGCTGGCACTTTATGACGCAGAGCGTGACGAACTCCATGCTCAGAGGGGTCGCACACGTCAACTTACAACAACCCGCTACAAGTCTATAAAAGTACCATCATAACTATTTACAACCCTAAAGTTTAAAGTCTGCGTCCCAAGCGGCCAGGTCGCAGTACCATCTGCCTGGGTATGGTAAAATCAGCCCCCTCCGGCCAAGTGATGGCGATAAATACGCCGGGGGCGGGCTGATCCAGGAAAACCGAAGTAGCGCTAATAACATACTTGGAACCATGACCATCCTGAATTAGTTTTTTAGTTGCAGTGACCAGATTATGGCCCAACGACATCCGCAAATCCGATGAAACCCAATCAAAATCCTGAATCTCCAGTTTCAAAAAAAACTCCGTATTTTTAGAGGTCTTATTGAAGTCCAACTTCCAGGACAACCCTCGCTGGTCAAGTTGATGTATTACCTCCAGACCAGGTGTAACCTCAACACCTAGAATGTCAGGAGGCTCACCTTCCCATATGAGTTTTACACGGCGACCAATCAAGGGAGAGTCAGGTTCCAACGATAGATACAGAGTATGCGTGGCGCCGTGACAGGGATTGGCACCTTCGGGAAATTTAAAGGGAAACGTATCGAACACAAAAACAAGCTCATCGTGACTTATCACTTTGACTGGAAACGATGGCGAACTCGAAAACTCTGGAAATTTCGGCAAGGAAAATTGCAATTCAAAAGTACCGCTGTCGGCCTGATCACTCGTGATAACCCAACTCAACGAGGTCGTCCCATCCGCCATCGCACACGGTTGGCCCAATGGCGGATCAAAAACCAACCCTTGCCCCTCTGCACCAGGCGTGTATTCCAGAGCAAGAAAGCCACCCGGATCACCAATTAAAATGCTGTCCTCATAACTCAGGGTCAATGTACAGGTCTGCCCGACCATCAAGTCCGGTTTCACATCGGGCCATGCCATCCGCTGTCCATTAACGAGTGGGACGAAAGCATCTGACCAGTGTTCAATCAAACGCCCCTGCAATGACGGCGACGCCTCTAATTCGGGAATTTTGGGAAGGACAAACTGCAACGCGAAATGCCCGGCATCCGCTTGTTCGCTAGTGACTAGCCAGTTTAATGACGTTGTCCCCACAGCCATCGCACGCGGCAGCCCCAAGGGTGGATCAAATACCAGCCCCCGTTCCTCTGAGCCCGGTGCGTATTGCAGAGCAAGAAAGGCATCGGGCTCACCAATCAGTCCACTGTTTTTATACTCAAGGGTCAGCGTGCAGGTGTCTCCCACCATTAAATCCAGTTTGAGTGCAGACCAACTGACCGGCTGGCCATTGATCAGAGGTGTGAAACCGTCTGACCAATCTTTGATTAAACGCCCAGGTATGACCGGTGATTTCGATACGTCGGGTAACTTGGGAAGGGAAAACTGCAAAGCGAAAAGACTGATATCAGTGGGGCTGATCGTGATTTGCCAGCTCAATGAAGTAGTTCCCTCCTCCATCGCGCACAACTGCCGCAACGGCGGATCGAAAACCAGATCCCTGCCCTCTGCGCCTGGTACGTAATCCAGAGCAACAAAGCCGGAAGGATCACCAATGAGAAGATTATTTTCGTAACTCAGCGTCAGTGTGTATATCCGCCTCATCATTGAAATGAGTCTGGCTTCGGGCCATTCTACTTGCCGGTCGTTGAGGAGCGGAATGAAGCCGTCTGACCAGTTGCTGATCAATCGCCCCGGCATTAACGGTGACTTCGATAACTCAGGATACTTTGGAAGCGCGAACTGCAATTCAAAAAGACCGATGTCAGATGAGTCGCTCGTGATACGCCAATTCAATGAGGTAGTGCCCTCAGCCATCTCACATTCCTGTCCCAACGGCGGATCAAAAATCAAACCCCGCTCCGTGCCCGACTTGCACTCCAAAGCAAGAAAGCCTTCGTCCGTGCCAATCAACCAACTGTATTTATAGTCCAGCCCCACTGTGCAGGTTTCACCCTTCATCAGATTCAGTTTCACCTCATCCCAGTCGACTTTCTGGCCATTAACGAGAGGGGTGAATTCTTGCAGCCAAGTATTGGAATCAATAGATTTAGACATTTGATGGCACCAATTCAAATTCGAGAGCTTTTAATTCCCACCCGCTACATCCATAGTAACCGCCGTTAATTGCATGCGACGAAATGGAGCTAACCGGTTTCGAAAACTACTGACTTACGCTACACATTCACATAAGTAGAGTTATATCTATTCCAGACTCTGAATCTCAGATCCGTGAAGAAATGCTCCCAAATTACATTACCATCCACTCCGGTAACAATATATTGCTCGCCGCTCGACCATGTTACCCAGATAACTACACCGGGGGCCGGCTTGTTTAGATGGACCGAAGTAGCGGATATAGCATAGGCAAAGCTGCCATCAGCTTGTTTCTTTGTTGCAGTCGCCAAATTATGACCCAAATCCAAAGGCAATCTTTCCGAGACCCATTCAAGATCCAGAACTTGCAATTGGAGGTAGATCAGTGCTTGCTTGGTAGCTTTGCTAAAATCCAGCTTCCAGGACACCCCCGTTTGATCAAGTTCAATTACATCCTGAAGACCCGGTGTAA
Source organism: Pseudomonas sp. P108 (assembly GCF_032613195.1). Taxonomy (NCBI): domain Bacteria; kingdom Pseudomonadati; phylum Pseudomonadota; class Gammaproteobacteria; order Pseudomonadales; family Pseudomonadaceae; genus Pseudomonas; species Pseudomonas sp. P108. Next base: position 5,214,615 of record NZ_CP126691.1, read on the forward strand.
TCTCGACGCCCAGAACATCATGGGGCTCACCGCTCCATATCAGCTTCGCACGGCGCCCGACCAATGGAGAGTCAGGCTTCAAAGACAGCTGCAGATTATGTACGGCGCCGAGACATGGATAAGAAACCTCGTAAGAGGAAAGGGGCTCTGTACGCAAACTGCTCTGGCGAGGCTTGATGAGGAACGTATCGAACATAAATATGAGTTCGTCGTGGCCTATCACTCTTGATGGCAATGACGGCGACTCCGAAGCCATAGAAAATTTCGGCAGGACAAACTGCAACTCAAAACCACCGATATCAGCATGGTCACTCGAAATAACCCAACTTAAAGACTGCGTGCCCTCTGCCATCTCGCACGGTTGGCCCAATGGCGGATCAAAAACCAGCCCTCGCCCCTCTGCACCTTGCTTGTATTCCAAAGCAAGGAAGCCATCGGGCTTCCCTACCAAATCGCTATTTTCATAGTGCAGCCTCAACGTGCGGGTCTGTCCTACCAACAAGTCCAGCTTCACATCTGGCCAATCGACGGGCTGCCCATTGATGTACGGAATGAAGCCGTCTGACCAGTTACTGATCAATCGCCCCGGTATTAACGGTGACTTCGATAGCTCAGAATACTTTGGAAGCGCGAACTGCAATTCAAAAAGACCGATGTCAGATGAGTCGCTCGTGATACGCCAATTCAATGAGGTAGTGCCCTCAGCCATCTCACATTCCTGTCCCAACGGCGGATCAAAAATCAAACCCCGCTCCGTGCCCGACTTGCACTCCAAAGCAAGAAAGCCTTCGTCCGTGCCAATCAACCAACTGTATTTATAGTGCAGCCCCACTGTGCAGGTTTCACCCTTCATCAGATTCAGTTTCACCTCATCCCATTCGACTGTTTGGCCATTAACGAGAGGGATGAATTCTTGCAGCCAAGTATTGGAATCAATAGATTTAGACATTTGTTGGCACCAATTCAAATTCGAGCGTTTTGAATTCCCAGCCGCTGTATCCGCCCGGGACATAAGCATCCAGCCAGCCACGTCTAAGGCCAGGCATCCTGAACTCTATCCGTGCGTTCCCGTCGACATCTGTAGTAGTGGGAGCAAGATTCAATGTCGGGTATTCCCATTGCACCTCGACCCCCTCCAAAGGCTCAGAGGTCAAGGCCGACACTACGTTGACGGTCGCTGAAACCCGCTCGCCCAGGTGACCACCGGGCTTGGGGCTGGTGAGCGAGAGGATCTGCCGAGGTTGATTGAGGTAAAGCGGTATGGCGATGGACTCCGAATGCAGTGCCTCGCCCACCGTTGCGGTCAGCTCAAATGCACCAGGTGTCGTCGGTACAAACCGCACGCGCGCCACACCGTAGTAATTGGTGGTGGTTGTCACTTCACCAAGATCCGGGCTGAACCATGTCACGATCACCCCGGCCATCGGTCTGCCGCTGATGACTGAAACAATGGTGATCTGTTCCGAAACCGCCTCGCCCCACAACAAGGTCTGGCTGATTCGCGAACGCTCGGCAATTTTCACTACCTGCGCGCCCTCTCCCAAAGACATCGCATTAACGGGAGACAGGCTCGCCAGCCGTTCAGACGCAAAGCACAACCCGAAGCTGCCGTTCTTCGCGTTACCGACCGAGTAATAGTTGAAGGTTAATTTCTCTTCCTCGTTGAAACGCCTGAATTCGCCGAGCTTGGGTTCATCGAAGCGCATTCCCAGCTCCCCTGGCCCGGCTCCCGTCATTCCCAACGCCAGACCGTAATTCAGCAAATCGCTGTCGGACGGGACTTTCAGGTCAATCCGGTGCTGCCCGTTATGACGCGGGAAGTAGGTTCTTTCACCCCATGGCTGTTCACGTTTGCCGTCAAAACTGACCATCAAACCCGCCCACGGGTCTGTTTCCAGCGCATTGACGGTTATCATGCGACTGTCTTCGTTGCCGTCAAAGTAGCTGTCTACCAGCGCAATAACCGAATGCGTGCCGCCGGCAAGCGGCCGAAAACCAAAACCGCTCCAGCCCTCTGAATCGGTCCACGTGGTCGGGCTATTCACGCCGTCCCACCAATTCACCGGAACCTGTTCCACCGGGCGCTGGGTAAAATGCGAATACACCTGAACCCAAAGCCAGGCAGGAGCCGTGGATCCGGCCGTACCGACGACCGGATCCACGGCTGCTTCGCGCACAGCGTGAATCCTTACTTTGTTATGAGCCAACACCATGGGCTTGGCAGGAGCGACAAAATCCAGTTCGGGCAAGACAACGACCAGCTCGAAGCGAGCCGGTTGCTCGCTTGCAGAAAAGTCCAGCGTCCAGATAGCGCCGCCGTCGGTCAACGTTTCTGAAGTATCCAGCGTCGATACAACGGGAGCGCCCAAGGCATCAATCGGGGCGTCGGAGCGGGTCAGCACGGCCTGCAAACCCACCAGTGGGCTCAATGCGCCAGGCATTACATTGAAGCTGTGGGTGGCCCCCAGACACGGATACAGCGCTTGTTCGTCCGGCTCAGCCCGAATCTGATCCAGCAGAAAGCTGAATTCCGTACTCAACTGAGCAGAAAGCAAGCGCCCGGACAACTCCCGGACAACCTCGACACTTTCCAGATGCAGTTCCAGCTCAAACAGACTGCTGATGCTGCTGACCGCCGCTGAACTCAGCGTCCATTGCACGCCTTCTTTCGACAAGGGTTTGCCTACTCCCGGCTCCGAGAGCTGCAGACCGATACCGGGATCATCGCCACGCCAGTGCAAGCTGATGTTTTTATCAAGCCAGGAACTTTCCTCGACGGGTTTGACGATCAGGGTATGCGAATGTCCTCTTCGGCAGACCACTCCGAGCGTATTACGCTTGACAATCTCCCCGTCCAGCAGGATCTCGACCTCGGTTTTCCAGGGACTGGAAGCGAGCGCCCGGACGTCGAACGGCCGGGTGATCGGCACGGATTCCGAGTGCGCCTTGACGTGAGCCGTGACCTTCAGATTGCCGGCTTCAATCGGCGTATAGAGCACGCTCGCCCAACCACCATCGCCACTGCACGCATTAATGACGCCTTGCGGCGTGTGCCATTCGACCGACGCGTTGCGAACCGGATCACCGTCACCGAATGCCGTCTCATGCAACACTTGCAAGCGCAACAACACACTTTCCTGCTCATCGACCACGGGGCATTTGTTGGCTTCGTGCACTTCACCGATCCTGACCCGGTTGCGCGCCAGCGACATCGGTCTGCCCGGGGACGGCAGCAGCAAGTCCGAGCAGACCAGTGATAGTGTGAATTTACCGTCAAGGTCCCCCCCGCTAGCCAGCGTCCAGACCATATCCCGCTCTGTGACGGGCACTGCGCTTTCAAGCTCCGGGCTGATGTCCACACCGAGCTGTCCGTGATCATCGCCACTCCAGTGCAATGACAGCCGGGTACCGAGTAAAGAACCATCGGCAGGCAGTCGTACCTGAACGTCATGGCGGCTGTCACGGTTCGGATAGCCTTGCGAATCCCAAGCAGTCTCTTGCCCATCGACAACGGCAAGCAGTTCGTCCCACGGATCAGTTTCCAGTACCCGTACTGTGAACGATTCCGTGTAAACGCCACTGGCATAATATCGACTCGTGACCGAGGCCACGATGTGCGCGTCTCCCGCCGTCTCCGGCTGAAAGTCGCAGTAGGCCCAGCCATGTTCATCCGAAACACTGGCAGAAAACACGTGCTCTGCCGTCGACCAGTTCACCGTCAGGCCTGCGAAGCTCTGATTGGTGTAATAAGACGCCACTTGCACCCCCAGACGCACGCTCTGCCCGTGTTTCAGTATCGGGTAATACGCAGCGTCCAGCCTCTCGCGAAACTTCAGACGGTGGTGGCCCAGCGATGCGTCGATCGTAAAAGGTTCGGCGTTGTAGCGGCTGTGCAGGTTCACCGTTAACGGATAACAGTCCTTGCCAGGCACCACTGGAGCGTGGAGCAACCAGTGCTCTGTCAGCAACTGGTCTATCTCCGGGCCCGGCATGATACCAATCGCTTTCTGTGGATTATCGACAAGCATCAACGAGGCCTCGGTATTCTCCCAGGCGTTGCCCGGCTCTGGCTCGAAGGTCAAATCATGTGAGTCGCTGTCTGTTGCTCCCATGCAAAGGTAAAGCGTGCCACCTTCGCCCAGCACTTGTTTATCGAGTTTCACTGTTTTCAGCTTCAACTTATCCAAATACAACTGGAGGTCGATACGGGCAATCCGGACTTTCGAATAATTGTCGTTTTCTTCGTTCGGCGGGCTTCTGATCTCGATGCGAAGCTTATCGCCAGCCTCGAACAATGCACTCAGCGTTTGTACGTATGGATCCGGATCAAAAATCAAAGGTTGTCCGGCTGCCAACCGGGCCAGATCCTGCTCAAGGTTGCGGTCAGGTTTGGGTATCAGCTCTATTTCGTCAATCAACTGCTTACCGTTGAAAATCCGTAGCCAGCCCGACTGCTCGTGGATCGTCTCGCACTCGAAGCTCAGTCGATATTGCGCTTGATCGGCGGGTTTCTTGGGGACATCAAATTCCTGACTGACCCAGCTTTCTTCAGCAAGATGCAAAAGTGTGATCCGCTCGCCAGTGACATACTCATCTTCCACCGTGCCGACTGCAGAACCGATCTTTGTCCAGCCCCTTGTCCCTTCGAGGAAATCACCATTGAGTATCAGACTCTGGTCCGCTTGAATGATCGGTTCACTCATGATTACCCGCTCCTTTGACTTGCCGGTTGCGCCAGGCAGTTTCAGCTTCGTTGACCAGGTCTTTGACTTTGCTGGCGAAGGTCGTCTCGCCGATCTTTGCGCTGTAGCGGACACGCACGATGACGTTGGTCATGGAGCGCAGCATGTCTGCCTGCGGCCGCTTCCCATGCCAGGGAAAAGACAGTTGCCACTTCGACACGGCACCCGTGTATTCGAATGGATTGAGCAAGCCATCATCGGGCTTCATGGCCGTCAGACCGTTGTCGGCAATCCCTGCCGAGAGGACGATCTGCTGGCCGCTGCGCAAGTTGATCAACACATCGCTCGGCGCCACTTTCCCGGGGTTGTGCAAGTACTGCACCGACTGCGTGGTAGCACGGGTCGCCGTCTTGCTTTCGATCTGCAGCAAGACGGCCCGCACATCCTCGAACGGTCCGGTCAGCACCGGCAGGTCGATTTCCACCGACTGGATCTGCCGGCAGAAGAGTCCCGGATGATCACGATCGAACAGCAACTGAGTCAGCTGGAACTCCAGCGTGCCGTCTCTCTGTAGCAGACCCAGCGCAGTCTCCCAACTGTCGACACCTGGCTGCGGGTCGAACTCGTCGTTGAACAACTCGCGCAGGGAAATGGTTTTCACCAATTCCGGTCGCCGCTCGTAGCGTTGTAAATATTCGCGCTCCATACGCAGCAAGTGCGCACGCAAATGCTCGCCTGCCGTCAAACCATGACGCTGATCCAGCCACACCTGTGGCAACGGAATCTGCGTGTCGTAATCACCGGTTTCGGCATTCAGCGATGCCTGGGCGCTGAGACACAAACTGATGACGGCATCGTATGCCTGATAATGCAAAGCCTTGAGCTGGCCAAGCATCCAGCCGAACAGTTCGGCATTACCCGCGCGATTTTTCAGATAGCTGTAAATCGTCAGCGCCTGAGCGTTGGCCCGCAGGGTTTGGGCAAGGTTTGAGCGAGCGGCGCTGACCGCATGGCGCTGCGCCTCGATCTGCGCGTTGAGGGCGTCCACCTCGGCCAAGGCCTGATCACGCTGCAGTCCCCATTCGTTACGACGGCGACGGTAGCCTTCAGTAGTGGCCTGATCGTCGGCGTCGATTTGCAGCATCGACGAAGCGATTTCCAGTCCGAAGCACACGGCATCGATTGCATTTTCAGGCTTCATACCGCCATTGGACATGCCAAAAATCTTCGGCAGCGCCGCGATAACCGCCCCGGTGGGTTTGAGGACTTTGGCGGTCAAGGCAAGTGTTTTCGACCCTTTCAGGCTCGCCATCACCTGATACTCTACCGCCGACACGTTCTCGTCATAGCGCTGCGCGTACGCATCCGCGCGCTGTAGCGCCACAACCCGGCTCTGCTCAAGCGCCGTGACGCCAGCCTCGAGTTGAGCGATGGACTGCTCCTGCACGGTTTGCGCGTAATTGCCCAGTTCGACCAAATGCGTTTGCTGCAATTCTTCCTGCTCGGCACGATCACGTCGTTCGAGCAGATTGAGCACTTGAGTGCCGAAATCCTGGAGCACCTGCACCGCACGCAATGCAATTTCGTGAACGGCACGCCAGCGGAACGCGCCGACGACCAGCCGGCCGCCCATCGGCCGTGGCCCACCGACACCACCCGACGCCAGGAAACGCAGCAACTCGTTCGGGTCGGTGGGCGGGCTGAATAGCGGGATATCCAGCGGCTTGCCATCGAGGGTGAGGTTGTTGCGCAAGTTGTGCAAACGCCGGCCGGGGGCCGCAAACAAATCCACCAGCGACGAATCGATCGGAATCCTGAACGGCCCGGAAGACAACAGACCAAGGCTCGCCGCAATATCGGACCCGGCGGGGACATCCGCCAGACTGAAGACATGCGTCTGTTCAAACGCCTCCAGCGCCGGACGGCGGCGGCTTGCATCCACAAGGCTTCCCACCGTGGCGGTCTGCCAACGGTTCACCGCACGGGCCAAAGGCGCCGGGCCCATCAGGAACTCGGCTTGCACGTAACACAAGCGGGCCGCCACCAGGCTGTCGCGGGTCAGTTGCCGGTAATACCAGTCGCCCCAGATCATCAGATTTTTTACGTAGTCGCAGAACATCAAAATCTTGAAGTGCTTGGGTGTCGAATAGCCAATCGCATCCGGATCGGCGGGGGCCAGCGCCTCACAGCCGGGATTGCCGGCTTCGTTTGCCAATGGCCGGCAGCGCCAGTACGACACTTTGGGAACGGCTCTGGCGGTGTCTGCAATGGCTTGCGGGTCGAACACGAAATGCAACCATTTCTGCGCTTCGACAAAACGTTCTTCATCGCGCATGCGGGTGTACACCAGGTGCGGCAAATGGAAAAACAACTCCCAGTAGAACAGACCGTTGGCGCCATCGAAGGCGCCGTTGGGTTCGTGAATCTGAGCGCCGGTCGGCGGTGGTTCCGGAAGGAACTGCGTGTCCCAGTCGAGTACGGCCTCCACGGAGCGATTGGAGCGCAGCACCAGTTCAGGACCGAACTGTGAGTTCAGGCGGCTGTAATTGAGGTACGGTTCCGGCAACTCATAAGACAGAAACTGCGCCGCATTGGTGATGTTTTTTACCAGCTTTGGCGGAGTGAAGTTCGTCAGGTTGCCGATCTGGAGTTTGAACTCCTTGCCGCCATACCCGGTCGTTTCTGCGGTTAACGCTAACGTGGTGTCTGGCGGCCATGAACCTTTGTCACGTTCGAACCTCAACGAGGCCGTGGTCCAGCCTCCGGCTTGCGAATGCGTTTCTTCTAAAGAGGGATCCGCCACCGTGCCGTTCAGCAGCTTCAATTCGAACACTTCAGAAACGCCAGGGGGCAGCGCCGTAGGTCTGCAAAACCCATTGACGATCAGTACATCCTTTTCGCCTTCACGTATTGCTATAGCGTGAAGATCGAGAAAATCCGACATCGTGCCTTCAGGCTTTTCAACGCTGGTCATCGGGACCTGGTAATTGAAGGAATGCTGCACCGTTTCCGGAGTTTTGAAGCGTTCCCTGGCGCTATCCAGCCAGCCACCTGCGTCAGTGAGGTCGGGGCGTAGCAGTACGTCGTAAATCCTGCGTGTCACGTCTGATGCATCCGATGCTTGTTCCGCGTCCTTTACCGGGATCGACACCCCCAGCTTCCCCTTGGGAGACATCCCATCGATCCACACCGAAGAAATCAGGTGAAAATCCTGGTCATCGCCTTCCGCGGCTTGCGCGCCGTATAGACTCAGCGGCGCCGACCATTGACCGTTCTGCTTCATGAAGGACAGGTTGACGTCGAGTCTTTCGGGGATGCTTTCGCGGATGCTTTCGTCTTCTGTTTTGCCTTCTACTTTGTCTCTCCATTCGGCCCAGACCAGGCACAACCGTCCGTTCCAGAACACCGGGCGTATATCCAGCACCCGATGCGCCGGCTGAATTTCCACTGCCTGCCATTCACCCCAGGCAGCCGGATTGACCGCGACGCAGGTCGGCGTGAGCTCGATCTCGGCTTTGCGCCAGAAGTACTGGAAAGGCGGCACCCGCTCACGGCCGACAAAGTAGTAGTCGGCGCGGTCAGGCGTGGGACCGTCCATGTAGCAACTCAGCACATCCAGATCACAGGTCTGCTCAAACCTTTGCAAGTAATTATGCAAGGCAGCCAGCACGGAGTCGTCATTCAAGCGGGTGTGGTTCAGGTCATTTTCGAGGGCCTTGAACAGGCTGGTCTTGCGTTGGCGAACAAACGGGTTGATGTAGTTTTCCGGGTAGAGCCTGATCAACTGCACCGCAGCCCAATCGGAATAGTTGCTGCACAATTCCCACTCGCTCAGATCGCTGGCGGGAAACTGATGCTTGTCGTAGCCGCGCTCAAGATTGCGGTATATCCGATGAATGTACTGCTGGGCGCAACTGGTCGCTTCGGCCACCCAAGAGCTTTTCACTGCGAAAGTTTCCAGCGGGTCCATACACAGCAGTTCGAACAAGCCTGCCGGCGTTTCCACAAAGGAGTATTTCTCCCGGCTGGCGTGCCCGATGCAGTATTCAAGCAAAGCGGAACGCCGTTTTTCCTGCAGATCGCCAATATGATTCAGTGCCATGATCCTTGCTCCTCGATGGGAATAGACGGTGGATGGAGGTCATCTCACGTTGGTCGCCCCCCCCCCCTCGAACGTAATCTCATCGAAGATCGCTTTTTGCTTGCTACGCTGGCTAAGCACACTCAGCGCGAATGTGCCCCCTGTGTCGCTGGAAACGAACACCCGCGTGAGCCCTTCCTGATTGGTAAGGTCCTGTTGTCCCCTGAGAATCACCCTGGCTGTTTCTCCTGCCCCCCTTTCGACAAACCAGTTCACCAGCTCGTTTGCACCAAGGTTGTTAAAACGATCCATCAACGTGGCGTAGAGCTCGACTTCCTGGCCCCGTGCGACGACGCCCGATGGCACCGGCGACTTCAGTTTCAGTACAAATTCCAGAGTCTTCTCGTCGGAGGTGAGGATGATCTTCGAGGCATTTTCAGGTTCGAACAGGTCCAGCCAGAAAACAGGTACGTCCTCCCCCATTCTGGTGCCAGGCGTGTAGATGGCCTCGAGCACTCCGTCGTAATTGGTATGGCCGGTTCGGATATCGCCCAGGCTGGCGCGAAAATGCACCCGGATGCCACTCAAGGGTTTTGGTTCGGGACCTGTCGGATCTGTGAGCTTGACCGTGTAAGTAGCGGTTTCGCCGGAACCGGCGACAATCTCGGTGGGGCTCACAGCGACACTCATCGTCACAAGTTGCCGCAGATCCCCCGGCACTTGAGCAAGCGGCGCACGCGCTTCGGATTGGCTGAGCAAGGCCAACTCGGCGGCATCGGCATAGGCCTTCGTGTCGACCTCTTCAGACAAATCGCCCATCAGGAAAATTGTCAGCGCGTCCATCCCGGTTTTCGCCGACATCTCACGAACGCGGATAAGCAGAGCCAGTTGGCTGAGATTGCTCAGAATCGGTCGCTCTGAATCCATGCGATTGATGCATTCACGCACCTCCTGCACGCTCCAGTCGAAAAACTCGGCCAATCGGATAGTAGAAGCCTGATGCGCCAGCCGCTGCGCATGCTCGCCGAGGAAGGTTTCCAGCGAGTTGACTTCGCGCAGGTAGTCGAGCAGCTTTTGCGCCGGCAGCGAGCTCATACTGAATGCCCGGGTAAGCGTGGTCAGGTGGTAAAGCGTATTGATCGTGAGTGCATATTGGCTGGTCTGCCCCATCCAGGCGCGGTAACCGTAATCCAGATAATCCTGCAGCAGGACTGCACTCAGACCCAGCGTTGCAACCACCTCGCTGCGACGCCGAACGTCGGCCAACAGCAAAAGCAACACATCGGAATCCGGGGTGCGGCTGGATTGCTCGGTGCTCGAATCGATACGTGTTTTCACCTCGCGCAAAAACTGGTAAACCGTTTTGTTGGCCCAGTTCAGCACCGGGATTGCCTGATCCGGTCCGATTCCGGCATAAACCGCCAGGGTTTCCTTGACCAATGACACCTGGGCATCCCTGGCATCCAGCAGCACTTTCAACAGGGTGTTGGCCAGACTTGTGCGCAACTCTGGCTCCAGGGAACCGAGCGCTTGATCAATGGCCCACTCCACCCTTTTCTGCGCATCAATCAGGTACTGTTCGAGCGTCCCTTTCGGCGCCAGCACTAACCCATCGACATCGACAACATCCTTCAACCCATCGGGATTCGCCACCAGAAAGTCCAGCCAGCTGGCGGCACCGGCAGGCGGCAAACCGGCCATCAGAACGGCCGCATTGGAAAACTGCGCCGTCGGCAGCAGATTGCGTATCTGCTCAAACAGTTGCCGGTCTTGCTCGGACGCCTCGCGGGCAGGTTGAGGGGCTGCCGCGTGTTGCAACACCCACAGCACCGGCAAGTTACTTTGCTCGCACCACCGCACACACGATTGCAGGGCGTCGATAATGTTCAGAACGTCCGCTGTCTTGCTGTCGGTCGAGTCGATTTTCGGAATACCGGCCAGACCATTGAGCCAGTCTTCTCCACCCGTCAGCAGCAGCATCAGCACGCCTTCGACCGGGGTGATGCTCAGCAATCGGGACAAGCGCACCAGTCGATAAAAGCTGGAAAGAATCGGCAGGCTGCGCTTGAACTTGTTGTCACTGATGTTGTGAGCCTTGGCCACTTGCGAAGCCAGATACTGGTAAGTCTGCGTATCAATCCCCAGGCCACTGCACAATTGGCTGATAGTCAGATTGACCTCGCCCGGTGCGGGTATCACCGGAAACTCACCATTATCCAGCAACAAAGGTTCGCCATAGCTGGCTTGACGGTTGAACACCTGATCGAATTGCGATAACGCTTCGCCGCGCCCGTAGATGCCCAACTGGTCGATGAACACCGCGAAGTCCGCCGCCGTGCAGTTGTAGCGTTCGCGCAACGTCTGGAACAGCCCGAGGGCGTGTACGACATTGTCAGTTATCCACCATTGCGTGTTATCCGCACCGCCGCGTCCTTCCGCCCTGATCGCTGCAGCCAGCAAGGCGTCTACCTGATCACTGGGCAGTTCCATCCAGTTGCACAGGCGCACCATGCGGTTCATTCGGTCGAAGGCGGCAAGCCCCGCCTCATCGCTGGCGACAATGGACAACCGATGGATTGCCGCTGGAACGTCATCATCCGCAAGGGTGATACTTACGCCTGGGTAAGTATTGGCATTGATGTAAATCGACCCCGATCGTCCGCTTTCCGGCTGCGTGGACGTATCTTCAACGTACTTGAAATTGGGCGAAAGCTGCGGTGCAAAATCGCGAACGGAAAGCAAACGTTCAATCGCCAGTGTGTCTAGCTTTGTGCGTTCAGCGAAGTGCGGGATCTGACTCAGATTCTGATACGCCCCCGGCCCCTCCTCTATGTCTTCACCGTAGTTATCCCGATAAAACGCGCTAAGGTCCGCAAACTTGACAGCAGGTTCCGTTAACACGGTGCGTTGATACGGTCCAAATCGCGAGGAATGCGCCAGCGCACGTTCGGCATCATCGAACCAGGTCTCGGTTTTCAAAAAATAGGGGTAGGCCAACTGAACCGTGTGCGCAAAATCACCCACTGACAAGTTGTTGAGTTGCGCAACTCCGTCAAGGGTGACCCAGTGTTGATAGTAAGGCAGACCATTGGGGTAACGTGCGTCAATCAAAACCTCTTCGATTGTCTTTCTCGGCGGTTCTCCTATCGGATGTTCCGTAATGAAACGCTCAAGCACCGAGACAATGATGTCCACCGCGGACACCGACCGGAACACTGCATTGAAATCCACGGACAGGTCCATCAGATCAGCACGACGCCCTTTAAGCGGGAAGCTCGACTCGTCCGCTGCAGGCTCGATGCGGTCTTGAATCCAGAGCAATAAAAAGATCAGGTAGGCCACCGGGGATATGAGGGACTCCAAAGAGTCCGGTGGTGCCAATTTGTTGAAGCCGGTCTGAAACAGCCGCTCATATTGCGGACCAACTCCCATTGACAACAATCCACTCGAGGGCCCGGACACGCCATCGCCATCGCGCAGTTGCTCCTCGATATACTCACGGCTCAGGTACGTGGCCATGCTGTTGGCACGCCGCAAAAACTGTTGGGCGTCCGTCTGGGTCAGTTGATATTTGCTACTCAGGTGCGCCACGCCTTTTTCCACCAACGGCAAAATTGAACCGCCGTCTTTCAGGTAGGTTTTGAGCTGTTGCAAACCAGCGTCTTGAGCGTATGTCTCATCGGGAAACAACTGTTCGTAGAGTTGCAGACCGGGACGGCGCGGATCAGCCATGATCAGATTCCTTGAGGCGAGAGCTGGCCTGAACTGCCCGACATAGTGGTCAGGCAGCCCATTTGTTCAGATCGATTTGGCGCTGAATTGCCTTAGACGTCTACTGTCAGAACTGACAGGTTTATTAACCGCTCGTCGGATCTTTTCGACTGGATATCGCGCCGGGAATCGGCATGACTTCGAAGCGTGCACTGTTCGCCCAATCAGACAACCTTGTGCCCAGTGTGAGAGTTTGCCGGAACCGGCACCAATTACCGCCGGGTCGCAGAACTTCCCCGGATGCGCCACGCCACTGCTTTGCTTCAACGGTCAGCAACGGCGTCCATTTCAACTCCGTGTTGAACCAGCTCGTGACTTGCCCGATGCCTTCCTCGCCCGTGCCGGCAAAGACCACCGGATCATGCACCCAACGCCCTTCTGCCGGCTCCGTGATGATGGGCAAGTACACGCCCGCCACGACACTGCTCGTGGCAGGTTCCGACTCGAAGCCATCAAGCATTGCTCTCACCTCCAGAACCAGGTTGCCGTCAGCCTGAGCCTCCACTGCGACCGACCAGGTTCGATCCTCCTGCACGAGCGCGCTATTCGAGGCGATCCCCAACATCGCCGTAACGGTGTCACCCGGAATACCGAAACCTGACACGACCACCTTCCGGCCGACGTGTTCGCCTTCGATCGGGGTCTCGATAGTAGGCGCTGCCGGGGTCACGTCGTAGGTCAGACTTTCCGTGAAGTTGGACTTGTGTGTAACGTTACCGTCTGTAAAAAGTTGCCGGGCGCGGATCGTGTAGGTGCCCACAGGCTGCGTCACTGTTCCTTGCCAAAGACGACCTGCGCTCACTGGAATATCGCTCAACCACGGTTCGTCAGCCCCCTCGAACCAGATCTCGACCCGCGCGGAAGGCAGACCAGTGCCTCGAAGTATCTCCGTGCGAGTTAGCTTGCCGTCTGCACCTGGCGTAGTGATTTTCGGCGTCGGCACCATCACGTTGAAGCTACGACGTTCACTTTCTTCGGACGAACGCCCATTGCGCTCCTGTTTCGCGTAGATCGTGAACGGGCCGAATTTCAAACCGGTCAGTCGAATTTCCCATTCACCGTCCTCGCCCAAGAGCAGCGGATCTCCCACTTTTTGTTGAAACTGCGCCTCGTACAACTGCATCGTGGCCCCGCTCACGCCGTCGTTGCCTTTGATATCCACATCCGCCCCTACATCACTCTCGGCCGGGTGGGTGATGACCGGTTTGAGCATGACCGGATAAACCGTGAAATCTCTGGACTGCGGATCCGAGGGCTGCTCGACAAATTTCTGGGTGACGAGGATCGTTTGGGCAATATCAGCGGGGAACGCCACAGGACGCTGGAACGTCCATGTGCCTTTGACCACAATCCCGGAATAGAAAGTGTTGTTACCGCTAAAGGTGATGCTCACCGTGGCGCCCTCTATACAAGTGCCACGAAACATTGGTTTCAAGCCTTCCTCAGGTGGTTTCTCCACCGTTGGTGGCAGGGGCGGTATCGACACGAGCAATTCACAGGGTGGTTTTGATGAATGGTCCCCCAGACTCTGGGTAATGTGAACTTTCCGCTGGTTGGTTGGCCCCCATGGCTCCAGTGCCCGGCTCGACCATTGGCCATTGCGGACCTCCACGCTTGGTGCAATTTCGTTTGCGCCCGAGTCTTTGAGCGAGACGGTAGCCCCGTTGTAACCTTTGCCGCTGAAAGTTGGCTGGTAGTCCTTGGTGTAATCCACATCGGTGACAGGCGGCATGTCGTTGTTGATCGTGAATTCACGGGGCTGCGACTCGATCCAGCCACTGTCGTTGTCCGCGATCTCCTGCACAACCTGGACTGTATACTTGCCCAGCCCCCAGCCTGTTGCTGTTACGTCCCAAGAACCATCGTTTCGCACGGTGACGATGGAAGGCGTATCCGGTGGCGTGACGTCTGGGTAACTTTTGACGATGAACCGGATCCGCGTGGCGAGTCTCGAGTCGTAGTGGCCGGTGCCGGAGAACTGCACTGTTTCTGCGACAGGAAATTCGAACTTTGGCGTTTCAAGTTCGGGAGGACGAATGCGGAAAGCATGGGCCTTGATTGACTCGGAATAGAGACCTACGAGCGTCTGTTCAGCAACAAGAGAGAGCGGACCCGGTTTCAAGCCTTTCAACTTGACGAGCCAATTACCGTTTGCCAGCACGTCACTTACACCTAATGGGATGCGGGTCAGATCCTCAAAAACTTCGACCTTGGCACCAGGCAATCCATTATCGCCTTCAAGGTCGAACGTCGCCTCTTGCACAAATTCGGAATCGCCGATGGCGGGAAAACCCAACATCGTCAAGGCCACCTCGTTTGAATAAGAGTATTGACCGTCCGAAACGTTTTGCGCTCTAACTAAAAAGTTACCGGAGGGGAGGTACTTCCCTGACTTAAGGGGAAGCACCCAAGTGAGGGTGTTGAAATTATCGCTTGCGGTCAACGTTTCATTATTATTGCGCGCGTCCTGTACCGAAATTTTTGCTTTCGTGTTACGGATTCCCTTGAAAATCAACTGAGAGTGATTCACCAATGTATTTGCCAAGGGTGACGTTATCGCAGTCTGCGATTTTCGTATCGTGACGACATTGGAAGCAACCGATATCTCAGTGCCAACAACCTGCTTGGCATAAAAAGACATGTCCTCCAGTGGCAAATAAATGGAAGCTTCCCAATTACCATCACCTTTCAGGGCGGCGATACCAATGATATTTTCACGCGGACCAAGTATACGGATCGCCCCCTTCTGCCAATGGCCATTACCCTTAACCAGGAAAGGCATTGTCACAAGCGTATTTGGTAACGGAGATTGTATGACAGGCGTCCGTGCAGGAATAATTTTATCACTCCAACCCTCCCAATCTTCGACATCATTATCAGGTCCGTCATATTGAATACGCATCTGCAGATAAACTTCTACGTCATACGTACCAAGTGGCACGCTCAGGGTAACTACGTAGTTATGCCACTGTGCGTCTTGCCTCATCGTGTCCGGTGAGTTTTTTCGCTCATATCCACCAGCCTTAAGAACCACATCAATATTAGCGCGATCCCGGTTCCCACCGCGGGTAGTCATCTTGTACTTTACGGTCCTCACATGAATATGCTCACTGTCAAACTTGTATTGACATTCCAGTAAGGTTGTCAGGGACGGCACGCGTGGGTGAATCTGATAAAGGGTCGTGGTGACAGCGTTGTCCCAAAACACTTCGGAATATTGTTCGCCCTCGCCCACACCGACGAAGGAGGCCTTATCAGCGAGAGACTCGTCCGGTACGCGGTTGGTCTGAGCTTTACTCTCGCTCTTCTGCTCATCCCCACTCTCGGATTCTCCAATCTCGTCGTCCATTTCAGTGCTCCTGCGCAATTAGGCAAACTTGCACCGAAACTACGGGATGGCGGGATGAGCGACCACTGTCAGATCTGACAGTCAACAAGAACTTATTGACATTAAAATCGCGGTATCAATAGCGAAAACAATTACTCAAGCGGAGAACGCACGCTTGATACATACCCACACAGCACTTGGCGCTATCGAATCAAGCCGAAGCCGGCAACGGCTGAAAACTGAAATACTGCCGCAGCGCCTGCACCAACTGGCCAAACTCCACCGGCGGTTGCAGCAGAACGAACCCGGCGTCGTAATGCAGTGGTGTGGCGTCTTCATGGCACCACACGCAACACGCGGTGAAGTCGATGACTTGCTGGCAGCCATCGCTGGCGGGGATTTTCAGGCGTAGCTGGAAGTCCACGCCCACCATCATCGGCAACTGGCTGATCAGCATCAGCCCGTCTTCGGAGACGTTACCCAGAAAGCCGATCGGTTTGTCGGTGACGGTATTGAACACTCTGAGGAAGTACGGCAGCTGATGCCGTTCGATCCGTTCGGTAAACATGCGCAGTTCGCCATGCAAGGCTCCATCACAGAGCCGCACCTTAGCTTCGGAACGTACCGGTATCGCCGGCCCGCTCTCCCCGCTTCCGGTGTGACGGTCGCTACGTCGCCGTCACCTTACAACTGCCAGTCGCAGGTGTTGCTCCGGATTCAGCAACGTGGCGCTGAATCCGGGTTCTTCGACTATAGCTCAGCTTGTACACACGGCCAGATTTTGTATGACAACTGTCATCAGAAACGGGTTGGACGCACCACGGCAGCGGCGCTGCGGGTCGGGTAGTGGCCCAGGCTCTGCAAGGTTTCCAGACGGGCGCGGGCGCGGTAGGCGTATTCGCTGTTGGGGTACGAGGCAATGATGAACTGGTAGGTCTGCGCCGCGTCGACAAACATTTTCTGCCGCTCAAGGCACTGGCCGCGCATCATCGACACTTCCGGCCACACATACGGGCGGGCGCGGCTGGCGCGTTCGACCTTGGACAGCTCGAGCATGACCTGCTCGCAATTGCCGCGATCATAGGCGCTGTAGGCGTTGTTCAAATGATGGTTCATCGACCAACGGGTGCAGCCCGTGACGGCGAGGACGCTGAGGGCAAGGGCGGCAATGGGTACGAATCGCATGAGGGTTCTCCTGTCTTGAGCAATGTATCGACCCATGGTCGGAAATCTTCAGGCGCGTTTGTCCCAAAGTTGTCGTGTTCAATAAAGAAACCATTAAGTAGTGCAAACGAACAATGACTACACCCTCCGAGCATAGTAGCCTTCGCTAGCGCTTGAACTCAGGAGTCTTTGCATGTCCGTCCGTCGTACCAAAATCGTCGCTACCCTTGGCCCGGCCAGTAACTCGCCGGAAGTTCTCGAACAGCTGATTCTGGCTGGTCTGGACGTTGCCCGTCTGAACTTCTCCCACGGCACCCCCGACGAGCACAAGGCTCGCGCGAAGCTGGTGCGTGACCTGGCTGCCAAGCACGGTCGCTTCGTCGCCCTGCTGGGTGACCTGCAAGGCCCGAAAATCCGTATCGCCAAATTCGCCAACAAGAAGATCGAGCTGAAGATCGGTGACCCGTTCACCTTCTCCACCAGCCATCCGTTGACCGAAGGCAACCAGCAAGTGGTCGGCATCGACTACCCGGATCTGGTCAAGGACTGCGGCGTGGGCGACGAGCTGCTGCTCGACGACGGCCGTGTGGTGATGCGCGTTGATACCGCCACCGCAACAGAATTGCATTGCACCGTGACCATCGGCGGCCCGCTGTCCGACCACAAAGGCATCAACCGTCGCGGTGGCGGCCTGACCGCACCGGCCCTGACTGAAAAAGACAAGGCCGACATCAAGCTCGCCGCAGAAATGGAAGTCGACTACCTCGCGGTGTCCTTCCCGCGTGACGCTGCCGACATGGAATACGCCCGTCAACTGCGCGACGAAGCCGGCGGTACTGCCTGGCTGGTAGCGAAGATCGAACGCGCTGAAGCCGTGGCCGACGACGAAACCCTCGACGGTCTGATCAAGGCGTCCGACGCGGTGATGGTTGCCCGTGGTGACTTGGGTGTGGAAATCGGCGATGCCGAACTGGTGGGCATTCAGAAGAAAATCATTCTGCACGCACGCCGCCACAACAAGGCTGTGATCGTCGCGACCCAGATGATGGAGTCGATGATCCAGAACCCGATGCCAACCCGCGCCGAAGTGTCCGACGTGGCCAACGCCGTGCTCGACTACACCGACGCCGTGATGCTGTCTGCTGAATCCGCCGCTGGCCAGTACCCGCTGGAAGCTGTGCAGGCAATGGCGCGCATCTGCGTCGGCGCTGAAAAGCACCCGACCGGTAAAACCTCCAGCCACCGCATCGGCAAGGAATTCACCCGCTGCGACGAAAGCATCGCACTGGCGACCATGTACACCGCCAACCACTTCCCGGGCGTCAAAGCGATCATCGCCCTGACCGAAAGTGGCTACACCCCGCTGATCATGTCGCGCATCCGTTCCTCGGTGCCGATCTACGCGTTCTCGCCGCACCGTGAAACCCAGGCGCGCGCAGCCATGTTCCGCGGCGTGTACACCGTACCGTTCGACCCGGCTTCGCTGGAACCGCACGAAGTCAGCCAAAAGGCGATCGACGAGCTGGTCAAGCGCGGCGTTGTGGAAAAAGGCGACTGGGTCATCCTGACCAAGGGCGACAGCTACCACACCACCGGCGGCACCAACGGCATGAAGATCCTGCACGTGGGCGATCCGCAGGTCTGAGTGACACGCTGAAAAACAAAGCCCCGCTGTTATAACAGCGGGGCTTTTTTATGCCTATTGGATTGGTTTGACTGTCAGTTGGGTCAGTAGGCCGTTGATTTTTTCCTCGTTAACGTTGAGGTGCGTAACCCACTCACGAAGAACTGGACACATTGCGTGGTCAGGGAGGATGCATAAATGAACTTACAGCAGACACAGACAAGCATTTCACAAGGCGAACTGGATCCCGCATTCGGCGACAATGGCAAGGTCTTTTTGAAAACACCTGATCCACAAGATCAGGAATTCAGCATGCGGGGACTATTCGTCGATGAACTGGGCACCACTTACATCACCGGAGATGTTCTTCGCTCGACCCGACGTTCTGACTATTGCTGCGTAAAACTGGACGCCCGAGGCAACCTCGATGAATCATTCGGCGCTGCGGGTTACGTCACCGGCCGGTTTGATGATGACACGGGCGGAATGACGCATTCGCACGCTCACGAAATAGTGACACTGGACGATGGAAAGCTGCTCCTGATTGGCATTTTCTTTGACGGTAGCTTGAAAAAGTCCAAGGCACTTGTACGCCTGAATGCCGACGGCAGCCTGGATCCGGAATTTGGCAAACAAGGCAAAGTCATCATTGACCTTGAGGACGAGAGCAAGCTACTGCGCAAGTCACGCGAGCCTTCCAGGTTTGCTGCGCAAACACAGGGTGAAAATCCCCGTTCGACTGTGTTGCAAGATGGCCGGATACTTCTACATGAACCGGTGGGTTGGGGCTTCGAAAAAACGACTACCGCAGTTATTCGCCTATCGGCCACTGGGGTTCTGGATGACAGTTTCGGCAAGAAGGGAATCGTGCACATTTCCCACCCGGATTTTGCCCACACAGCGTTGAATGATTTGTTAGCCAAACAGGACGGCTCTTATGTACTGGCAGGTCACGTTCACAATGATGACCTGAACTCTGTCTCGGCCTTACTGACTCGCTTGACTCACGCGGGGGAGATCGCCACCTCATTCGCCGACCATGGTTATCGACTAGTAACGCCAGACCAAAATCACTTGGATTTCCTCATCGAAAAACTTGTCGCGCAAACCAACCGGCGCCTTCTTGCCGTGGGGAGGACTTATGGTGTCGACGTGGCGGGTTTGCTGATCAGCCGAGAAGCAGACGGCAGCAAAAATATCCAGTTCAACGGTGGCGAGCCGTCGCAGACCAAACTGGACGGATACCAAACCATCTGGCATTGCGCGTCAATCAAGCCCGATGGAAAAATTCTGGTTTTCGGGCTAGTACGGACATCCGATACACCCAGCTATGTTGTCGCCAGATTCATCGATGACGGCACTCTCGACACTTCATACGCGAACGGCAAGGGTTGGCGGATGTTCCCCATTGGCCAAGCGCTTCGGGATGCAGCCAGTTTCACCGAGGACAAAGTGACGTTTCTCGGCCACGTCATTGTTGCAGGAAGGCGTGAGTATTGCGTTGCCCGTGGACTGATCGGGTGACAGCAACCCCATGACTGATCGCTAAAAAACCGAAGCCCCGATACGTGAGTACCGGGGCTTTTTTGTTTTCTGATCCAGGAGATGTGTCGACTGATCCGACGCCATCGCGAGCAGGCTCACTCCTACAGTTGAAATGCGTTCCCCTGTAGGAGTGAGCCTGCTCGCGATGGCGTCAATCCAGTCAGCGAACCTATCAATGCCGTTTGATAAACCCGGTCAACGCCGCCAACGCTTCCGGCGAGCGCAGTCTTTGAGTGAACAATGCGCCCTCCTCCTCGATCACCTTACGAATCAACTCGCGATCCGGCGCCTTCATCAATTGCTTGCTGATACGCACTGCCTCAGCCGGCAGTTCGTCGAAACGCAACGCCACTTCCCGCGCCTTGCGCAACGCTGCATCGCCGCTGCCCAACGCCTCCGTAGCAATGCCCCAGGCCGCGGCTTGTTCACCGGTAAAGCCTTCGCCCAGTAACAGAAGCTCCGCCGCTTTGGCCTGCCCGAGCAAACGCGGGAGGATCAGGCTCGAACCGAACTCCGGGCACAAACCAAGATTGACGAACGGCATGCGCAATCGCGAATCGCGGGCCACGTAGACGAGATCGCAATGCAGCAACAACGTGGTGCCAATGCCCACCGCCGCGCCGGCCACAGCGGCGATCACCGGTTTGCGGCATTCGAGCAGATTGAGCATGAAGTGAAAGACCGGGCTGTCGAGGTCGCTCGGCGGTTGCTGGACGAAGTCGGCAATGTCGTTGCCGGCGGTGAAGCATTCGGCGCTGCCGGTGATCAGTACGGCGTTGATCTCAGGATCGCCATCGGCTTGCTTCAGCGCCTCGGCGAGGCGGCTGTACATGGCGCGGGTCAGGGCGTTTTTCTTGTCCGGGCGATTAAGCCGCAGGGTCAGTAAACCGCGTTCGCGTTCCAGCAGAATGGCTTCGGTCATGGCGTGTCTCGCGTCGGAAATTCAGCGCTCAACCACGGCTCAAAAATACGTCGGCCAGCAGTTGATTGCGCGGCAGTCCGGCCAGGTACAGACGCCTTGCGAAAGCGTCGACACTGGCCGTCGAGCCGCAGACTAAGGCCAGGGTTTGCCGGGAAACAAGGCGCAGTTGCGCCAAAGCGGCGGCTGACTCGGCCGCCGTCCACAACTCGACGCTGAGGTTTTCGCGCTGCGCGGCCAGTGCGGCAAGGGGTTTGGCCAGATAGTGCTCGTGATCGTCATGGGCGACGTGAATGACGCGGATCGCGCCTTGGTGATCCTGGCGCAGGGCTTCGCGCAGCACGCCGAACAATGGGCCTAAACCCGTACCGGCGGCCAGTAGCCATAGTGGGCGACTGTGCCAGTCCGGGTCGTAGTGCAAGGCGCCGCCGCGCAGTTCGCCAAGCCGGATCGGGTCGCCGATCTGCAAACGCCGCGCAGCATCGCTGAATTCGCCGGGCTGACGGCAATCGAGGTGAAATTCGAGAAAACGGTCTTCTTCCGGCAGGCTTGCCAGCGAATACGGCCGGGCAATGTGATTGATCCACAACACCAGATGTTGCCCGGCGCTGTAGCGCAACGGCCGCTGCGGAGTCAGGCGCAGGCGCAGGACGTTGTCGCTGAGCCAGTCCAGCGCTTCGACCACCGCCGGGCGACCGTCGGTGATCGGGTCGAAGGTGTGCACCTGCAAGTCTTCGATCACCTGACACTGACACGCCAGGCGCCAGCCTTGCTGACGCTGTTCGGCGCTCAAGGCGTCCGGGCGATTGTCCGCGGGCAGGCCTTGCACACATTGCACCAGACAGGCATGGCAACTGCCGGCGCGGCAGCTGTAAGGCACCGCCACACCGTTCTGATTAAGGGCATCGAGCAGATTGCTGCCCGTGGTTACTGACCACTGTCGTTCACCGACGCGAAGTTCAGGCATCGACGTTCTCCCATGCGGCCGCACAACGATTGCGCCCGTCACGCTTGGCCCGATACAAGGCCTGATCGGCGCGCTGCAAGGCGTCGTCCAGATCATCGCCCAACGCCAGCAGCGTCATGCCGGCGGACAGGCTGAGGTTGCGCACATTCAGGCCTACCAGTTCGACGTCGGTGAAGGCGATGCGCAGACGCTCGCAGCAAGCGGTCAGCCGTTCGGCGTCGCAATCGGGCAGCAGCACGACGAATTCCTCACCACCATAACGCGCCAGCACATCGCCGTCGCGCAGGCATGCCTGTGCGACGCCGGCGAAGGCCTGCAGCACCTGATCGCCCGCCGCATGGCCGTGCAGGTCGTTGATGCGTTTGAAGTGGTCGAGGTCGATCAGCGCCAGACCATGCACGATATCGTCGTCCATTTCGTTCAGCTCTCGCGTGGCCAGACGCAGAAAATGCCGACGATTGAACAACCCGGTCAACTCATCGGTGGCGACCAGATCTTCGAGCTGCCGCATCATCCCGCGCAGGGTGTCCTGATGCGCCTGCAAGGCAAACCGGCGTTGACGCTGGCGTTGTCGAGAAACCTGGACGAAACGCGCGTAAAGCACCAGCCACGCCAGCACCATCGCCAGAATGCACACCTGCAAGGCTGCGAGCGCCGGTTCGCGCAAGCGGAAGTGGTAGCCGTCCCACAGCGTGATTGCGCAGAAACTGAAGAACACCAGCAGTGCGCAACGCACGAAAGCCCGTCGGCTGAGGTGGAACAGGCCGAACAGCAGGATCAGCACGTAGAACACCAGAAAGGCACCGCGGGCTTCACCCAGATGGGCGATCAGCCAGGTCTGCCAGCCGAGGCCGAGCAGCACCTGCACTTCGGTCAGGCTGGGATCGGCAAAGCGCAGGTTGCGCCCGCTCCAGAACAGCGCGAACAGCGCCGACTGGCTGATGACGACCAGCGCACTGCCAACGGCGACAGAAGTCAGGGACTGCTCGTAATGCCCCGTGAAAAACGCCAGCCACAGCAGCAGCAAAGCCAATCCATAGGTGGCCGCAGCGAGGGCAAAGCGTTTGAGCAAAAGACGTTGAATGGCGTTATGGGTCAATCGTTGACTCACCGTGCGATAAGAGGCTGACCGAGTGTCCTACTCTACAGACCGGCTGCCACTTTAGAGGCCCAGTCGATAAATGACCACCGATTTTCGGGCTCGAAAATTGACGTCAAAAGTGTGGCCTGCGTATACCGTCAAAAGCCCCTCACCCTAGCCCTCTCCCGGAGGGAGAGGGGACTGACCGAGTTGTTTTTCCGAGCTACACCGACCTGAAGCATCACGTCGAACTCTGGTTTGCAAACGGCACAAATCAGCTCCCTTTTCCTCAGCCGAACCGAGTTTTTGAATACCACGAAAATCGGCTCCCTTTCCCCCTCGCCCCCCTTGGGGGAGAGGGCTGGGGTGAGGGAGTAGCTCTTGAAGTGCAAACCCGCTGGCCGATTTTCGCCCACCCATGCGACCAACGAATGACTGCCGGCGCGTGTACGCCCCATCGAGGCGCGGTATACTGCCGCGCCTTTTTAGCGTCGCGCCAGCAGCCCCGGCGTGCCCGGCCCAAAGGGCCAGCTTCAAGTTGCAAGCTCCAAGCCGCAAGCTCGAACAGTCCGCGTACTGCTCCAACTTGCCGCTCGAAGCTAGAAGCTCAAAGCTGCCCTATTAAAATGTTCCCGTCTTTTAGAGGAGCGCGACTCATGACCGTGATCAAGCAAGACGACCTGATTCAGAGCGTTGCCGACGCCCTGCAGTTCATTTCCTATTACCACCCCGTGGATTTCATCCAGGCGATGCACGAAGCCTACCTGCGCGAAGAATCGCCAGCGGCCCGTGACTCGATGGCGCAGATCCTGATCAACTCGCGCATGTGCGCCACCGGCCACCGCCCGATCTGCCAGGACACCGGTATCGTTACCGTGTTCGTGCGCGTCGGCATGGACGTGCGTTGGGATGGCGCCACCATGGGCCTGGACGACATGATCAACGAAGGCGTACGTCGCGCCTACAACCTGCCGGAAAACGTCCTGCGTGCCTCGATCCTCGCCGACCCGGCGGGCGCTCGCAAAAACACCAAGGACAACACCCCTGCCGTGATTCACTACTCCATCGTCCCGGGCAACACCGTGGAAGTGGACGTGGCGGCCAAGGGCGGCGGCTCCGAGAACAAGTCGAAAATGGCCATGCTCAACCCGTCCGACTCGATCGTCGACTGGGTACTGAAGACCGTTCCGACCATGGGCGCCGGCTGGTGCCCACCGGGTATGCTCGGCATCGGCATCGGCGGCACCGCCGAGAAAGCTGCGGTCATGGCCAAGGAAGTGTTGATGGAATCCATCGACATTCACGAGCTGAAGGCCCGTGGCCCACAGAACCGCATCGAAGAAATGCGTCTGGAGCTGTTCGAGAAGGTCAACCAGTTGGGCATCGGCGCCCAGGGCCTCGGTGGCCTGACCACCGTGCTCGACGTGAAGATCATGGACTACCCGACCCACGCCGCCTCGCTGCCGGTGTGCATGATCCCGAACTGCGCCGCCACCCGTCACGCACACTTCGTGCTCGACGGTTCCGGCCCGGCCTCGCTGGAAGCGCCACCGCTGGACGCTTACCCGGAAATCGTCTGGGAAGCCGGCCCGTCGGCCCGTCGCGTCAACCTCGACACCCTGACCCCGGAAGACGTGCAGAGCTGGAAGCCGGGCGAAACCGTCCTGCTCAACGGCAAAATGCTCACCGGTCGCGACGCCGCGCACAAGCGCATGGTCGAGATGCTCAACAAAGGTGAAACCCTGCCGGTGGATCTGAAAGGTCGCTTCATCTACTACGTCGGCCCGGTTGATCCGGTCGGTGACGAAGTGGTTGGCCCGGCGGGCCCGACCACCGCGACGCGGATGGACAAGTTCACTCGTCAGATCCTTGAGCAAACCGGCCTGTTGGGCATGATCGGCAAATCCGAGCGCGGCCCGACCGCGATCGAAGCGATCAAGGACAACAAAGCCGTGTACTTGATGGCCGTCGGCGGCGCTGCTTACCTGGTCGCTCAGGCGATCAAGAAGTCCAAGGTGCTGGCGTTCGCCGAACTGGGCATGGAAGCGATCTACGAGTTCGAGGTCAAGGACATGCCGGTCACCGTTGCGGTGGACAGCAAAGGTGAGTCGGTGCACATCACCGGTCCTGCGATCTGGCAACAGAAGATCAGCGAAAGCCTGGCGGTAGAAGTGCGGTAAGCCCTTCGCCCTCATAAAAACGGCCGGTTCATCCCTTGGATGATCCGGCCGTTTTTGTTTGTGCAAACCGATCGCGATAAAAACGTCGTCAATGCACACAAAATGATCTTGCGCACCTGTCAGATCTGACAGGTTCATTTAATCGCGGTTCTTGTTAGCGTCAGTCCATTCACGCCCACCTTCTGCGCAATGGATTCGACCATGGCCGAGCAACAAGAACTGAGCATCACCAAGCCCTCCATCGCCAAAAGCGCATCGATCGCCACCATCGGCAAAAGCTGGGGCGCTGTGGGCCCGACCGGAGCGGCAGCGTTCGAACTGCCGATTCCAACATCCGCCGGGCGAGGCTGGGACCCACAGTTTTCCTTGAACTACAGCAGTCAGAGCGGCAACGGTCCGTTCGGCCTTTCGTGGAATCTGAGTGGCGTGGGTCAGATCAGCCGCCGCACCAACAAAGGCGTGCCGCGTTATACCGAGCACGACGAAATCATCGGCGTAGATGGCGAAGTATGGATGCCGGAGCTGGACGAAAATGGCGAACTCAAATCACGTGATGCCAACAGCTACAACGGCGTCGACATCGGTCCGCACAAAGTGGTGCGTTACTGGCCGCAAGTCGAAGGCGACTTTGCTTTGCGTGAGCGCTGGCAGCGCCAGACCAGAGAAGCAGATCCACCGGTGTTCTGGCTGATACATGGCGCCGATGGTTCACTGCACATTTACGGCAAAACCGCAGCGACCAGGCTCGCCGATCCCGATGCACCTGGACGCGTCGCCGCGTGGCTGATCGGCGAAAGCATGAACGCCCGTGGCGAACATATCTGCTTTGAGTACAAGGCCGATGATCAGGATCCTGACCCGACACATGACTACCGCGCCCAGCGTTATCTGTGCCGCGTGTGCTATGGCAACTTCACCGCCAGCAGCGATCTGTACAGCTGGAAAACAGAGAATCCCACAGACCTGGACTGGCACTTCCACCTGCTGTTCGATTACGGCGAGCGCAGTACGTCGCTGACCGATATCCCGGCCTATGACGGCTCCCCCCCGAACCACTGGACAGTCCGCCCCGACCGCTTTTCAACCCATGGTCGGGGCTTTGAACTGGGCACGCGCAGACTTTGCCAGCAGGCGTTGCTGTTTCATCACTTCTCCAGGGAAAAAACCGAGAAACCGAAACTGGTACGCCGCCTGCTGCTGGAATATCACCAACCGCAAAACGTCGCGCAATGGACCTACAGCCAGATCAGCGCGGCGCACTATCAGGCGTTCGATGCCAACGGCGTTGTCGAGAACACACCGCCGATCGAGTTCGACTACGCCACCTTCGATATCAATAAAAAACCGCTTCAACTCTTCGAGTCCGATGTGCAGCCGGGCATCGAAGACAACAATTTCTATCAATGCGTCGATCTCTTCGGCGAAGGCGTGCCGGGGTTTCTTTGCCGTTATGACCAGAGTTGGTATTACCGCGAACCGCTGCGCGCGACGACGGGCGGCGATGAAATCGGTTATGGACCCTGGACCGCTTTGCAGAAGATTCCGGTCGCCGATCGCAGCCGTCCGGTACAGCAACTGTTGACCGATCTTACCGGTGACGGCCGACTCGACTGGGTCAGCGCGCAACCAGGCAGCAGCGGCTTTCGCACATTCACCGCAGAGCGTCAGTTTGACGATTTTGTTGCCTTCGGCCATTTCCCGCCGGAGTTCTTCTCCGCCCTCTCGACACTTGGCGACCTGAGCGGTGACGGCTTGAGCAGCCTGGCCTTGATCGGACCGAATTCGGTACGGCTGTATGCCAACCAGCGCGAACAAGGTTTCGCCGCGCCTGAGGAGGTGCCGCACAAACCCGACGACGACCGCTTGCCGGTATTCAGCAATTCTCCGACAGAACTGGTGCTGCTGGGCAATCTTCTCGGCAGCGACATGCCCGAGCTGTGCCGGATACGCCACGATGAAATCCGCTGCTGGCCGAACCTCGGTCACGGCCGCTTTGGCCAAGGTCGCAAGATCAGCGAACTACCCTTCAACTACGCGCAATTCGATTCGTCACGCGTACGCCTTGCCGACCTCGACGGCTCCGGAGCCGCATCGCTGATTTACCTGAATTCAGACACTTTCGATATCTACCTGAACCATGGTGGCAACGGCCTGGAGCAGACGCCGATCAGCGTGCCGTGGCCCGACGGCGTACGTTACGACCGTTTCAGCCAGGTGAGTTTTGCCGATCTGCAGGGCCTGGGTTGTGCCAGCCTGATCCTGACGCTCACGCACATGCAGCCGCAGCACTGGCGCTACGATTTTGTCTCGGCCAAACCGTATCTGTTGACCAGCAGTAACAACAACATGGGCTGCAGTACCCGCGTGATCTACCGCAGTTCGGCGCAGGAATGGCTGGATGAAAAACGCCGTTTGCTCACCCTCAAGCGTTTGCCGGTTTGCCACCTGCCGTTCCCGGTGACGGTGGTGAAGAAACAACAGCAACTGGATGAAATCACCGGCAATTGCCTGACGCAGACGTTCACCTGGCGGGAAGGTTTCTACGACAGCCGTGATCGTGAGTTCCGCGGTTTCGGCCAGTTGCAGCAAACCGACAGTGAGAGCGCCAGCGGCGCTGATGACGTCGGCTTCAGCGAACCGGTGCGGGTGTATACCTGGTTTCACACCGGACAATCGATGGACCGGCCGCGCACCGGCTACTTCAATCAGGACACACAAGCGGTCCCCCTCGGCAACACTCTGTTCAGCCGGCATCACCCAGACGACGACGTTGATGAAATCATCCCGGCGCACGATGACGATACCCGGTACCAGATTTCCCGGGCGCTGGCCGGCGCGGTAATCCGCAGTGAAACCTATGCCGACGCAGAGGTGGACAGCCCCGGGATTGCCACGCCTTATGTGGTCGAAGAATGGCGTTATCAGGTGCGCGAAGTGCGCCCGCAAGGTGCTTGTGCCGCTGCCGTATTACTGCCGCTGGTGGTGGAAAAAATCAGCTGTCAGTACGACCGCTTTGTCGATGACCCTCTGTGTCGCAAAGAGCTGAATCTGCGCTGGAGCGCGTACGGTCAGCCGACGCACACAATGAGGGTGAGCTACGCCCGGCAGCTTACCGAAGAGGATTTGCCGCCATTCGACGATACCGATGAACAACAATGGTGGCTCGACGCTCATGACCCGGCGCAGCAATCGTTCTACCTGAACGAAAGCCGTTCAGCGTTCATCGAGCTGGACAAGGACTTGCAGCATTGGCGTCTGGGTTTGCCTTATCAACAGCGAGATAACGCGCTGGTCTTGCCAAAAGGCATTTTGCCCACAGGGCTCGACGCAGAGCAGGTGTCTTGTGAATGCCTGATGGCGCATGAGGATTCGGCGCACTGGAATGCCGAACGCGTGCTGACGACACAGTCCGTGCAGCGTTACCTGGGTACCGATGGCAAGCAACTGGAAGACGGTGTTGCCGGGTTCGAAGCCCTGGCCGGCCCACTGGAAATCGCACAACTGGACAAGACCGCGCTGGACGCTTACAGCGAAGTGCGCCCTCCAATCAACGTGCGGGACGAACTGCGAAAGATCGGATATCTGCCGATGCCGTTTCTGTTCTGGGTGAATCCATTGGGCGGTACGGAGCACGACCTGTGGTCGGCCAATTTCGGCTATGCCGAATACGCTGGCCTCGACGGTTTCTACAAAGTACAGCGTTATCGCGAAACCCTCAGCCACGGCTACACCCGCGCCGAATACGACGCTCACGCGCTGGCCGTGACGCTCGTGGTGCTGCCGGATGGCTGTACCACGCGCATCGAGTACGACTACCACGCGCTGCAACCGCTAAAGATATTCGACGCCAATGACAACGTTCAGGAAGCGATCTACGAGCCTTCCGGCCAGCCAATTGCCAGCAGCTTTCACGGCACAGAGAACGGCCAGCCTGCCGGCTTCAGCCCGCTGGAAGAGTACAGAGTTCCAGAAGACCGGCGCCCGGAGACGGCCATCGCCAACCCGGGAAAAGCCGTGCAGGAAGCCGCCACCACCTTGCGCAAGGATCTGTTCAGCTGGATGGGACAGGTGACCAATGACAGCCGGACAACCCGCGAATGGATCGCTCGGAGGGATCTCTTGCCCAGCGGCCACATCAGGGCCAGCGCACGGCGGCGACTCGCACAGCGCAGCAGCGCACTGACACCTGCTGAGCAAGCCCTGCACGAGGTCATCAGCACGGTGCATCGCGAACCGGTGCACAGCGTCATCCTCAGTGCCGACCGCTACCCCGACGTTGCGACAGATGCGCAGATCCAGATCATCAAAGCTTGCGTCGATGGCTTTGGCCGGCCCCTGCAAACCCAGCAACGGGTTGATCCGGGCATGGCCTATGCCGTAAGCGACGATGGCTCGCTGATCGTCGAGGATGGTCAATTCAAACAAGTCGATGCCAATCCGCGCTGGCGCATCAGCGAGCGTGTCGAATACAACAACAAAGGCTTGCCGGTGCGTCAGTTCCGGCCGTTTTTTGCCAATATCCACCGCTACGTCAACGACCAGTCACTGCGCGAGCTGGGCTACTTTGATCAGGTGTTCTACGACGCGTTGGGGCGCCAGACCAGGCTGGTCAACGCCAAGGGTGACTTCTCCCGCGAGACCTACCACCCGTGGTATCGCGCCAGCGAAGATTTCAATGACACCGCCGAGCCGCCACCACCGCCAAAGGTACAGCGGTCATGATCGCCAACCTGCATCGACGTACGCCAGCGCTTGCCGTCAGCGATGCGCGTGGTTTGCCGGTGCGACAGGTGGCGTACCTGCGTGCGGTGGCCGATGACACCGCTACTGCCCTGGTTACCCGCCAATATCACGACCACGCAGGACGGTTGGTCGAGCAATGGGATCCGCGTCTCTCGGTGCCGTCTCTGACCTCGGTCCACAGCCTGGCCGGGGCGCTGCTGAAATCTGCCAGTGTCGACGCCGGCTGGCGTTTCAACTTGCCGGGGCTGGCCGGTGAGCCACTGCAACGCTGGGACGCGCGCCACGCGCATTGGCGCACGACCTTCGATGAGCAACTGCGCGTGGTGGAGGTCGCGGAAAACGGAGAGGATGTCGACACTTTCAGCTACGCCGATGCCACGGCTGACGCGGGGCACAATCAGCGCGGCCAGTTGCTGGAACAGCAGGACCGTTCGGGTTTATTGCGCACCGACAGCTTCGCCCTCACCGGCCAGCCGCTGACAGAAACCCGCACCTTTAGCGATGGCCAGGCGTTCACCAGCCAGCGACGGTTCAGCCCGCTCGGCGCGACGCTCGAGCAGACCGACGCCGGCGGTCATCGACAACAGTCGCGCTACGGTCTGGCCGGGCAGCTCAAGCAAACGCACCTGCAAATCAACGGCAAGACCGACTGGCAGGCGGTGCTGCTGGATGCAGAGTACAACGCCGCCGATCAGATCATCGACCAACTGGCCGGCAATCAGCTGCGCAGTCAGTGGACCTACGACCCGGCGGACGGCCGTTTGCACACCCAGTCCAGTCGCAAGGACAGTGGCGCTGTCCTGCAGGATTTCGAATATTTTTACGACCCCGTCGGCAACATCACCCGCATCGAAGACCACGCATTTCAACCGCGACACTTCGCCAACCAGCTTATCGACGGCCATCGCGACTTCACTTACGACTCGCTCTACCGACTGACCAGCGCCACCGGTTACGACGACGCCCCGCCCTCGGACATTCCCGGCCTGCCGCACCCGAGCGACCCAGGCAATCGCCTCAACTACAGCCAGACGTACCAATACGATCATGGCGGCAACCTGATCGAACTGTGCCATGTGCGTGCCGGTAACAACTACACCCGGCTGATGCGCATCGACCCGAACAGCAATCGCGGGGTGCGCTGGAAACCGGAGGATGCGGAACCGGAGTTCGACAAACTGTTCGACCGCCACGGCAACCTGCAAGCCATTTACTTGGGCAGGCCCCTGAGCTGGAATGCCCGCGACGAACTGGAACAGGTGATTCTGCTGGCCCGCGACAACCACAACAGTGACGCCGAACGCTACGAATACAGCCAGGGTATGCGGGTGTTCAAACGCCACGACTATCTGGCCGCCAACGTCGAACATTTCCATCAGGTGCGTTACTTGCCGGGGCTGGAAATTCGCACTCGTGACAATGGCGAAGAACTGCACGTGATCAGCGTCGGCAATGCGCGCTACCTGTATTGGCTGGCGAAAAAACCCAAAGGCATCGACGCTGATCAACTGCGCTACAGCCTTGAAGACCACCTTGGTTCCTGTGTGATGGAGCTGGATCAACAGGCGCAACTGATCAGTCAGGAAGGTTATTACCCGTTCGGCGAAACCGCATGGATGGCCGCTCACTCAGCGCTTGAAGTGAGTTACAGGTTCATTCGCTACTCGGGCAAGGAGATGGACGTCAGCGGGCTGTATTACTACGGCGCACGGTATTACGCACCGTGGTTGCAACGCTGGATCAGCACCGACGCCGAGCAGGCGGACGGTCTGAATTTATATGCATTCGTGGGGAATAACCCGATCGGTTTTATCGATCCGGACGGGAACACGCGGGCAGAAAGCGTGATCATGCTGTATTCGGCGTTTGCTTCCGCCGTAGAAGGACACTCCGAGGAAGTATTGGGGCAACTGCACAACATCATCAATCAAAATGTTGCACTGAACATGGCAGTGAATCTGGGGGGAGAAATCGTCAGAGGGATTGTCGGCTATGAAGGTGGATCTTTGGGCGGTGCCCAATTTGACACCATGATTCCAGCACTTGAAGTGGCACCGAACGTGTTGAAACCTTCATCGTTGGTCGGTGGCAACATCGGGGGTGATGTCGCCGGGGCCATCGTTGAGCCGGTGGCAAACTCTATCGGCCTGCAAGTCGGGCCTTTGATCCCGCAAACCTCGCAGATGTCCGTCAGCGCGATTGATCAAAGCCTGGGGATCGAGGCCCCCGTCAAGGAAATCAACTCATGGAAAGACTTCAAGAGCGAAGTGCTGCATCCGACACTCAATTCGTTATTCAGCCCAGCATTTTTAATGAACAGAGTATTCGGAACAGTGGTGGGGATCATTCCCGGCGCACTTAACATGGGAAGTCGGGCGCAGGAAGCACAAGACATCAAGAACCGGCTTGACCCGGTGAAAATTGAAAAGATCGAAAAAATGCTCAGCGACTGGAAAGCGGCCATTGAACAACGGTCTGCATGGGCGGAAAAAGCTTTTGACGCATTGGGCGTTGACAGTGTTTCGCCTGCCAATGTGCTGCCGAATGTCAATGGCAATACTTCCAGCGAAACGCTGGCCGTCATTACGCGCGCTGGCTTGCAACAGAAAAACCGAGCTGTGCTCGCCAACATCGCACAGGCTCAGGCCGGACTTGCGCGATACAGAGAGATGGGGACCACTGACAATCTGTACAAAGCAAGACAACGGCATCTGGCATCAAAAAAGCCGGGGAACCCCCTCCTCACCAAGTTTAAAAACGGTCACTGAAACCATGCATTCACGCACGCCCTCCCTGACAGTGAATGACGGACGAGGCCTGCCAGTCCGCAAGGTAGCGTACTTGTGTAGCGTGACAGGTAACACGTCAAGCCCCCTGGTGACCTGCCAGGAACACGATTCAGCCGGGCGTCTGATCACGCAACGGGACCCGCGCTTGCCCATGGCTAACACGGCAACTGTTTATTCGTTGAATGGCAATGCGGTGCTTATCGACAGCGTGGATAGCGGCTGGCGTGTGGTGCTGCCAGGGCTGGCCGGCGAGTCGCTTCAGCGTTGGGACGCGCGCTGGCATCACTGGGTCATGACTTTCGACGAGCAATTGCGCAGGCTGACAGTTGAAGAAAATGGCATCGCTGACGTCGAAACCTTCATATACGGCGACGCTGGCGCCGATGCGCTGCACAACTTGCGCGGCCAGCTCCTCGAACAGACAGACCCCGGCGGCACCCTGCACATGACCAGCTTTGCCCTGATCGGCGAGCCATTGGAAGAAACCCGTACCTTCCACGACGCCAAGGCCTTCACCACCCGCCGCGTCTTCAGCCCCCTCGGCCTCGTGCAGGAGCAGACTGACGCCAGCGGACACCGACAACAGTTGCGCTACGGTCTGGCCGGACAGCTCAGGCAAACGCACCTGCAAATCAACGACAAGACCGATTGGCACGCGGTGCTGCTCGACGCGCAGTACAACGCCGCCGACCAGATCATCGAACAACTGGCCGGCAACCAGGTGCGCAGTCAGTGGACGTACGACCTGGCCGACGGCCGCTTGCACACCCAGTCCAGTCGCAAGGGCAGCGGCGCTGTGCTGCAGGATTTCGAATATTTTTACGACCCTGTCGGCAACATCACCCGCATCGAAGACCACACTTTTCAGCCGCGCTACTTCGCCAACCAGCTGATCGACGGTCACCGCGATTTCACTTACGACTCGCTCTACCGACTGACCAGCGCCACCGGTTACGACGACGCCCCGCCGCCGGACATTCCCGGCCTGCCGCAACCGGGCACCCCTGGCGATCGCCTCAACTACACCCAGACCTATCAATACGATAACGGTGGCAACCTGATCGAACTGTGCCATGTCAGAGAGGGCCACAACTCCACCCGGCAAATGCGCATCGACCTGAACAGTAATCGCGGGGTGCCCTGGAAAACAGGCGCACCGGAACCGGTGTTCGACGATCTGTTCGATCGCCACGGAAATCAAAAGGCGATGCACCCCGGCAAACCGCTGCTCTGGAATGCCCGCGACGAGCTGGAAAGCGTGATCCTGATCCAGCGCGAAGGCGGACCGAATGATGCCGAGTGTTACCGCTACAGTCAGGGTGTGCGCGTGTACAAACGCCACGAATTTCATACCCCCACTGCCGAACACTTTCATCAGGTGCGCTACCTGCCGGGCCTGGAAATCCGCACCCGCGACAACGGTGAAGAACTGCACGTCATCACCCTCGGCAATGCCCGCTGCCTGCATTGGGCAGAGAGAAAACCCAAAGGCACCGACACCGATCAATTGCGTTACAGCCTCGAAGATCACCTCGGTTCCTGCGTGATGGAACTCGACCAACAGGCACAACTGGTCAGCGAGGAAGGTTACTACCCGTTCGGTGCCACGGCGTGGTTGACCGCGCCCTCGAAAATTGAAGTCAGCTACAAGTTCATTCGCTATTCGGGCAAAGAGATGGACCTCAGCGGTATGTATTACTACGGCGCACGCTATTACGCACCTTGGTTGCAACGCTGGGTCAGTGCGGATCCGGCGGGCGATATCGATGGGTTGAATCTGTACGGTTTTGTGCTCAACAACCCCGTGACTTACTTCGATTCGACAGGCAACAAAACGGAGGAAGCCCAATCGTCTACCGGAGGAGTTCTGGCATTTATTACCGGAAACACTCCCAGAGAGCGTATGCAGAAGAAACTGGCCTTCCATAACGAGCTGCTTTCAGCCGTCGATCTGGCGGTCAGGGATGTCACCACTCAAATACTCAACCATCGTTCCGAGACCAACAGCAGAGTATCAACAGCGAAAA
The DNA here is from genome assembly GCF_032613195.1 of Pseudomonas sp. P108. Taxonomy (NCBI): domain Bacteria; kingdom Pseudomonadati; phylum Pseudomonadota; class Gammaproteobacteria; order Pseudomonadales; family Pseudomonadaceae; genus Pseudomonas; species Pseudomonas sp. P108. The sequence goes on from NZ_CP126691.1 coordinate 5,249,516, forward strand.
GAACAGGTTTTTTCCTTGCGGAAAAGGGTGCATCCAACGCGGTTGGCATAGGCTTGAGCGCGGCCGGGGTAACACTGGGAATCCCCGGCGGCCCTCTCGGAATGCTGATCGGCGGGGCACTTGGTTTCGTGGTCGGAAAAACCGTGAGTAAAACTACGAAAGCAATCGGCAAACATACCGGTTTGAACACCGCCATCAGCCTGCAACCGGATCGATTGAAAGGAGACAAGCTGATCAAGCAAACAGAAGCAGAACAAGGCCCCGTGGTTAACATTAAGTCTTTGGCTACTTACAACCCGCTCAAACCCGCAGGACGGCAAGAGATCAAACAGGGCGCTATCGTAGCTGGCAAGGAATTGGCGCTGGCAGGGGCGGGCAAGATCCCCTACGTCGGGCCGGCCATCAAGGTCATTCCGGATACCCTCGATCTCTTGAGTGAAATAGCAACCAGCGCAATTGATCTTACCGAGGATGAGGTGACAGCATTGGATGCCGACATTATCGGCACGATAAATATGCTGCAGCGTGGCTCGGAACATTTAATCGAAAAGGTCAAGGCCATGAGTTTCTCTGACACCACTAAACGCATTGAACGCATTGAACGCGAAACCGGAACTCGAATAAAAACGCTTCGAAACCTGCGAACAGTGCTTCATTCCAACTCGTCCAGTTTTACTGCCGTATGAAAAGGTGACGACACGGCTCTTGGCCTCAACAGTGCACATGGTAAGGTGCCTGCCCGTCCTTATCCCTGCGCCCAGCATGCTGCCGACTTCCCGTACCTTGCGTCTGTCGTTGTATACCCTGCTGATCATCGCCGGCGCGGCGCTTGCCGCTACGCTTGCGATCCGCCACGCCGAACGTCAGGCGCTGGAGGAGGATGCCGCACGCGCCAACCAGCAACTGGCGCTGTACGCCAATTCCCTGCACACCCTGATCGACCGCTATCGCGCCCTGCCCGCCGTGCTGGCGCTGGACCCGCAATTGCGCGCGGCGCTGGCCGGAGCGGTCGATGCCGACGAACAGGCGGCGCTGAACCTGAAGCTTGAGAAGATCAACGGTGCGGCACAATCCTCGACCCTTGAACTGCTCGATCACACCGGCCTCGCCGTGGCCGCCAGCAATTGGCGTCTGCCGAGCAGTTACGTCGGCCACAATTACGGTTTCCGCCCCTACTTCAGCCAGACCCGCACCCAAGGCACCGGGCGTTTTTATGCCGTGGGCGTGACCAGCGGCATTCCCGGCTACTTCCTCTCAAGCGCCGTACTTGGTGATAACGACGAGTTTCTTGGGGCAATGGTGGTCAAGCTGGAATTCCCCGAACTGGAGCGGGAGTGGAGTCAGGGCAATGACACGCTGCTGGTCAGCGACGCGCGCGGCATCATCTTCATCGCCAACCAACCCGGCTGGCGCTATCGCGCGCTGCGGCCGTTGAGTGCCAGTGACATGGCCGAGATCAAGGCCACGCGTCAATACGACAAACAATCGCTGGTGCCCCTGACCCACTTGTCGCTGCGCCGCTTCGATGACAACAGTGATCTGCGCCGTGTCGAAGGCCCGCAAGGCACGGCGGATTATCTATGGGAGTCACTGCCCCTGAGCGCCGAAGGCTGGACCCTGCACCTGCTGCGTCATCCGCAAGTGGCGTTCGAAGATCTGCGCAACGCCGGCCTCGCCGCCGCCGGGGTGTGGCTGGCACTGGTGTTTCTGTTGCTGTTTCTCAACCAGCGCTGGCGCCTGTCGAAAATCCGCCAGCGCAACCGCGAGGAACTGGAGCAGTTGGTGGAAGAACGCACCCGCGACTTGCGCACCGCGCAGGACGGTCTGGTGCAATCGGCCAAACTCGCCGCGCTCGGTCAGATGTCCGCCGCGCTGGCCCACGAAATCAATCAACCGCTGACCGCCCAGCGCATGCAACTGGCGACCCTGCGCCTGCTGCTCGACCATGGCCGTGTCGACGATGCCTATAAAGCCTTGAAACCGGTGGATGACATGCTCACGCGCATGGCTGCCCTCACCGGCCACCTCAAGACTTTCGCGCGCAAAAGCCCCAGCGGCTTGCGCGAGCGGCTGGATCTGGCGACGGTGGTCGATCAATCTCTGCAGTTGCTCGATGCGCGGCTGCGCGACGAACAGGTCAGTCTGGTGTTGCACCTGACCCGTCCGGCGTGGGTGCGCGGCGATGCGATTCGTCTCGAACAGGTGCTGATCAACCTGCTGCGCAACGCCCTTGATGCGATGCAGGGCAAAGCGTGCAAACGTCTGGAGATCCGTCTGGAAGCCGATGAGCAACTGTGGCGTCTGAGCGTCAGCGACAATGGCGGCGGCATCGCCGAAGATCATCTGGCCCAGGTGTTCGATCCGTTCTTCACCACCAAACCGGTGGGCGACGGCCTGGGCCTAGGGTTGGCGGTATCCTTCGCCATCGTGCATGAATCCGGCGGCCGTCTGAACGCCGAGAATGGCGACACCGGCGCGGTGTTCAGCCTGACTTTGCCGATCGATCTGGAGGCACACATCTGATGCTCAACTCGGTAATGGTGGTCGATGACGAAAGCAGCATTCGCAGCGCCGTCGAGCAGTGGCTGAGCCTGTCGGGCTTCGAGGTGCAGTTGTTCAGCCGCGCCGAAGACTGCCTCGCCGCCCTGCCCGCGCACTTTGCCGGGGTAATCCTCAGCGATGTGCGCATGCCCGGCATGGGTGGCCTGGCGCTGTTGGCCGAAGTGCAGAAACGCGATGCCGATCTGCCGGTGATCCTGCTCACCGGTCATGGCGATGTACCGATGGCCGTCGAAGCGATGCGCGACGGTGCCTACGACTTTCTGGAAAAACCGTTCAGCCCGGAAACCCTGCTCGGCAGCTTGCGCCGGGCGCTGGACAAACGCCGTCTGATTCTGGAGAACCGCGCCCTGCACGAGCAGGCCGACAACCGCGCGAAACTCGATGCGACCCTGCTCGGCGTGTCCCGTGGTTTACAGACGTTGCGCCGGCAGGTGCTGGATCTGGCGACGCTGCCGGTCAACGTGTTGATCCGTGGTGAAACCGGTAGCGGCAAGGAACTGGTCGCGCGTTGCCTGCATGATTTTGGCCCCCGAGCGGACAAACCGTTCGTGGCGCTGAACTGCGCGGCGATCCCTGAGCAGCTGTTCGAGGCCGAGCTGTTCGGTCACGAGAGCGGCGCGTTTACCGGTGCCTCGGGCAAGCGCATCGGCAAGCTGGAGTACGCCGATGGCGGCACCTTGTTTCTGGATGAAATCGAAAGCATGCCGCTGGCCCAACAAGTGAAACTGCTGCGCGTATTGCAGGAGCAGAAGCTTGAACGGCTGGGTTCGAACCAGAGCATTCGTGTCGATCTGCGGATTGTCGCGGCGACCAAACCGGATCTGCTCGACGAGGCTCGGGCCGGGCGGTTTCGCGAGGATCTGGCCTATCGCCTGAACGTCGCCGAGCTGCGCTTGCCGCCGTTGCGCGATCGTCGTGAAGACATTCCGTTGCTGTTCGAAACCTTCGCCCACAATGCCGCTGAACGCTTGGGGCGTACCTTTCCACCCTTGAGCGGCGCGCAATTGAGTCATCTGCTCAGCCACGACTGGCCGGGCAACGTGCGCGAACTGGCGAACGTTGCCGAACGCCAAGTGTTGGGGCTGGACGAGCCGGCACCGGGGATTGATCCGGGGCAATCGCTGGCGGCGCAACAGGAGGCGTTTGAAGCGCAATGCCTGCGTGCAGCATTGACCCGGCACAAGGGTGATGTGAAAGCGGTGCTTGAAGAACTGCAACTGCCGCGCCGCACGTTCAATGAAAAGATGCAGCGGCATGGGTTGAGTCGGGAGATGTTTTTGGCTGAGTGAGGCAGGGTCGGGATTTTTGGTGTGGCTGAATCCATCCCCCTCACCCCAGCCCGCTCCCCCAAGGGGGCGAGGGGGAAGGGAGCCGATCTTTGTGCTGTTCAAAACCTGAGTTCGACTCGATATCTCAAGTCGGTGGACCTCGAATAATCCACTCGGTCAGTCCCCTCTCCCCCCGGGAGAGGGCTAGGGTGAGGGGCTTTTTGATCTCAGCCCCAATAAGCGGAAATCCGCTCATCAAACCAGATCCTTCGGCGATATCCCGCTCAGTCAGGTCTGCCATCCCCTCTAAACCGGCCCTCCCCCCGTTGGCACACCTCCTGCTATAGCCCTCGCAGGCTGCGTTTCTACGCGCTCCACAAAAACAATTAAACGAAGGATCCTTCAATGGATAACTCCAACGCCCTGCCTCTTGGGTCGGCTGCCGTGCCCGCCAAAGAAAGAACCACCGCCAGCCGGATCAAATCGATCTTCAGCGGTTCCGTCGGCAACATGGTCGAGTGGTACGACTGGTATGTGTATGCCGCCTTCTCCCTGTACTTTGCGAAAACCTTCTTCCCTGCCGGTTCCACCACCGCCCAACTGATGAACACCGCCGCGATTTTCGCCGTCGGCTTTCTGATGCGTCCGATCGGTGGCTGGCTGATGGGGATGTACGCCGACAAGGTCGGACGCAAAAAAGCCCTGATGGCCTCGGTTTACCTGATGTGCTTCGGCTCGTTGCTGATTGCCCTCAGCCCGAACTACGAAACCATCGGCATCGGCGCGCCGATCCTGCTGGTGTTCGCCCGTCTGCTGCAAGGCCTGTCGGTCGGTGGCGAATACGGCACCTCGGCGACCTATCTGTCGGAGATGGCGACCAAGGAACGTCGCGGCTTCTTCTCCAGCTTCCAGTACGTGACCCTGATCTCCGGCCAGCTCATCGCGCTGGGCGTACTGATCGTGCTGCAGAACGTGCTGACCACTGAACAGCTGTACGCGTGGGGCTGGCGTATTCCGTTCGCCATCGGTGCGCTGTGTGCGGTCGTGGCGTTGTACCTGCGTCGCGGCATGGAAGAAACCGAGTCGTTCACCAAGAAAGAAAAGTCCAAGGAAAGCGCGATGCGCACCTTGATGCGCCACCCCAAAGAGCTGTTGACCGTGGTCGGCCTGACCATGGGCGGCACCCTGGCGTTCTACACCTACACCACCTACATGCAGAAGTATCTGGTGAACACGGTCGGCATGAGCATCTCCGACTCGACCACCATTTCTGCCGCCACGCTGTTCCTGTTCATGTGCCTGCAACCGATCATCGGTGGCCTGTCGGACAAGATCGGTCGTCGTCCGATCCTGATCGCCTTCGGTGTACTGGGGACGATCTTCACCGTGCCGATCCTGATGACCCTGCACACCATCCAGACCTGGTGGGGCGCATTCTTCCTGATCATGGCGGCGCTGATCATCGTCAGCGGCTACACCTCGATCAACGCCGTGGTGAAAGCCGAGCTGTTCCCGACTGAAATCCGCGCCCTGGGCGTTGGCCTGCCGTACGCACTGACCGTGTCGATCTTCGGCGGTACCGCTGAATACATCGCACTTTGGTTCAAGAGCATCGGCATGGAAACCGGTTACTACTGGTATGTGACGGCGTGCATTGCCGTGTCGTTGCTGGTGTACATCACCATGAAGGACACCCAGAAGCACTCGCGCATCGTTACTGACTGATCAGGTGTTCACAGCCACTGCAATGGTGGCTGTTCTGGCCCTATCGCGAGCAGGCTCACTCCTACAGGGGAAAACATTCCAAATGCAGGAGTGAGCCTGCTCGCGATTGGGGTCACCGCGTTATCCAGACCTGCATGAATAATTCCTCACATCCGCTGCCAAGCGATTAATCGCTAATTAATGCTGCCCCTTCATTGTGCAATCACCTGATCGATAACCTGCGCGACGCTCGCTTCGACGACGAAAGCGAATTCAATGCGCCGCCCTTAATATCAAGTTAATCGATTGTTTTTAGCATTATTTTGCGCTTTTCAATCAATTTAGTTGGCGTAGCATTAAACACATGCAAGACACACCCGCCAACGAATCTGGAGTAACCGACATGAAAACCAAACTGATCCTCGCCCTGACCCTGTCCGTACTGGCCGCCAACACCTTCGCCGCCGACGGCTCGGACAAAACCAAATCCGCCGACTTCATCAACGGCGCCAGCGCCGCCATCGAAACCAGCCACACCGGCACTTATGCCGCTGACGGTTTTGATAAAACCAATATTGGCAAAGCTGTTGCTGCCGATGGTTTCGACAAAACCAACCTGGGTAAAACGATCGCGGCTGACGGCTTCGATAAAACCGGGACTGCCGCCGCTATCAGCTAAGTATCAGCAGTCCTCTCACAGCCCGGCTTCGGCCGGGCTTAGTCATTTCTGGGGGATGACAATCTCCTGAGTTCACATCAAACCCTGTGGGAGCGAGCCTGCTCGCAAAGACGTCGTGTCAGGCGATATCAATGCAACTGACCCGACGCTTTCGCGAGCAGGCTCGCTCCCACAGGGGAATTTCATAGCTTGGAATATCGGTGTCTGGCTGGAAATATGCGGCGTGTACTTGCACTATTGGCCACCTGACTCAGCACTCTCCAGGACCACCCACCATGCCCGATGACATTCACTTCTACGAACCCGCCAACGGCCACGGTCTGCCCCACGATCCGTTCAACGCCATCGTCGGTCCGCGCCCGATCGGCTGGATTTCTTCACAGGATGCCAACGGCCAGTTGAACCTGGCGCCGTACAGTTTCTTCAACGCCTTCAACTACATTCCGCCGATCATTGGTTTCTCCAGCGTCGGGCGCAAAGACAGCCTGAACAACATCGAGCAGACCGGCGAGTTCGTCTGGAACCTCGCCACCCGCCCGCTGGCCGAGCAGATGAACCAGAGCTGCGCGATGGTCGCGCCGCAGGTCAACGAGTTTGAATTGGCGGGATTGACGACCGTTGCGTCAAAAGTGATTTCGGTGCCACGGGTCGCCGAAAGCCCGGTGTCCTTCGAGTGCAAGGTCACACAGATCATTCAATTGCAGCGTGCCGATGGCGAGACGGTGCCGAGCTGGCTGATCCTCGGCGAAGTCGTCGCCGTGCACATCGCCAAGTGGCTGTTGAAGGACGGCATCTACGACACCGCCGCGGCAGAACCGATTCTGCGCGGCGGCGGGCCGGCGGATTACTTCCAGCTGGGGCCTGAGGCCCTGTTCAAGATGTGGCGTCCGGGCGCCAGCAAGTAACGCGTTACCAGATCAACTCGGCGTCTTCAGTGACGCCTTTGAGGTTATCCAGTTCATTGATGGCAGCCTCGTCGGCGGCGATAGCACCGGGGAAGACCTGATCATTCAGCAGCTTGTGAAAGCGTGGTGCACCGCCATCGACCAGGGCCTTGACCGCGATTGCCGCGTGATAGCCCTTGTTGCCGCCCAGCTCGACGGGGACGACTGCGGAAACTGCTTCGAAGTGTTCGAACTCTTTACGTGCCATGTCACACATCCCGGCTCAGACAAATAAGCCGGACATTAAACCCTCAACCGACGAGTTTGTGTACCGGTGCCGGGCATTGACCGAGGGCTTGCGCCGCCGATACGTCCTTGAAGGTGTGGAAGTCGAGGCTGTTGACCACCAGTTCCTGCACCAGCTCGGCGAAGATTTCCATCGACGGGCTGTTGAAATAGTTGGTCATCATTTGCTGACTGCTCCAGAACCCGGAGATCAGCCACAACTCGGGATCACACTGCGAATGCTGCAAGGCAAAGCTCAGGCAACCGGGGGCGGCGCGGGACGGATCGATCAACGCGCTCAGGCGTACACCGAGTTCCGCCGAACGCCCGGCGCGCGCTCGAACGAAGGCCATATGACTGACGGGAATCTGCTTGGACATGTTCAACCCTCCCAGGGAGTCGCGTGGCAGCCGGGGGACGGGCTGCGACAGGATCAAAGGTTAAGGGCCACGTGAACTCTGCCGTTAGTCGATTCCTGCCGCCGCGTTGCACAATCCTGCGAGACTGCATCCAGAACCTGTAACAACCTGTAAAACTGCGTCACACGTCTGTCATGCGCGTTTTGTGTAGGAGCTGTCGAAGGCTGCGATCTTTTGATTTTGCCTTGAAGATCAACAGATCGCAGCCTTCGGCAGCTCCTACAGGGTTGGATCGCGACAGGCGCGGAAACACCCCGGGGCAGAATCAGGCAAGCATTTCGCAGGATGTGTCTACCGCTGGCGCTTGCACAAACATATGCTCTGCTCCATTCCACCTCCCCTGCCGAGGATGCCGTGCATGACGTCATTCGATCGTTTTCAAGCCGAACCCAGCGCTGACATGGAAAAACAGCGCGCGGAACTGGCGGCGATCATCCGCCGCAACACCACTGACGATGGCAGCTACGAGACCGCCATCGGCTCGCTGTTCATGTCGCGCCACACAAAATCCCACGACTTTGCCCCGGTGCTCGCGCAACCGGCGCTGTGCATCATGGCGCAGGGACGCAAAGAGGTGCGGCTGGCCGATGAGTACTTCAATTACGACCCGCTGAATTATCTGGTGGTGTCGGTTTCGATGCCGTTGAGCGGGCGCGTGGTCAATGTCTCGCCGGAAGAACCGATCCTCGCCGTGCGCCTGGATATCGACCCGACTGAAATCACCGCACTGATCGCCGACGCCGGCCCCATGGGCGTGCCGACCCGGCCGACCGGGCGTGGTTTGTATGTCGAGCAGATCGACAGTTCCATGCTCGATGCCGTGTTGCGTCTGGCGCGCCTGCTCGATGCGCCGAAAGACATCGCCATGCTCGCGCCGCTGATTCGCCGGGAGATTCTTTATCGCCTGCTGCGCAGTCCGCAGGGGCATCGTTTGTATGAAATCGCGATTGCCAACAGTCAGAGCCATCGCATCAGTCAGGCGATCAAATGGTTGAACGGCAATTTTGAACAGCCATTGCGCATTGATGATCTGGCGAAAGAAGTGAACCTCAGCGTGTCGACCTTGCATCACCGCTTCAAAGCGATGACGGCGATGAGTCCGCTGCAGTATCAGAAGCAGTTGCGTTTGCAGGAAGCGCGGCGTTTGATGCTGGCCGAAGGGCTGGAAGCTTCGGCGGCGGGGTATCGGGTGGGGTATGAAAGTCCGTCGCAGTTCAGCCGCGAGTACAGCCGCTTGTTTGGTGCGCCGCCGTTGCGGGATCTGGCGCGGTTGCGGCTTTCGGTGTGACCGTTAGAAGCCCCTCACCCTAGCCCTCTCCCGGAGGGAGAGGGGACTGATTGGGGGATATTGAAGAGATTCACCGACTTGAACGATTGGCTTTGAATCCATAATCAACTCGATTTTTCAGGTCGGCGAACATCGGCGAACATCGCCGGACACCGCGGTCGGCCCCCTCTCCCACCGGGAGAGGGCTGAGGTGAGGGTCGGCTTTCCAAGTGCTTTGACCAATCCATAATCGACTGGATTTTTCAGGTCGATGGACAGCGCCAGACACCTCGGTCGGCTCCCTCTCCCTCCGGGAGAGGGCTGGGGTGAGGGTCGGCTTTTACACCGCCCGAATCACATGCTTGATCTCCTGAAACGCCGCCAACCCCCAAGGCCCTAACTCACGACCAATACTGCTCTGCTTGTACCCGCCCCACGCCGCCTGCGGGAAAATCACTTGCGGTGCATTGATCCACACCATCCCCGCCTGCAAGGCATTGGCCACGCGGTCCGCCGCAGCAGCATCGCTCGTCACCACACTGGCTACCAAACCAAACGGCGTGTCATTGGCCAGCGCAATCGCCTCGGCTTCGCTACTGAAACCGCGCACACACAGCACCGGCCCGAAAATCTCTTCACACCACAGCGCGCTGTCCAGCGGCACGTCGGTGAACACGGTCGGCTGCAAAAAGTAGCCGCGTGGCAGCTCCGCCGGGCGATTGCCGCCGCAGATCAATCGCGCACCCGCGCTCAAGCCACGATCGATGTGCCCAAGCACTCGCTGATACTGCGCCTGATTGACCAGCGCACCCATTTCCACCTCCGCATCGAACGGATCGGCCACACGAATGGCCTGCGCACGTTTCTGCAAGCGACGGAGGAATTGCTCTTCCAGCTCATCAGCCACCAGCACACGACTGGTCGCCGAACACATCTGCCCGGCATTGAAAAACGCGCCGCCACAAGCCAGCTCGACCGCCAGATCGAGATCTGCATCCGCCAACACCAGCAGCGAAGATTTGCCGCCCAATTCGAGGCTCACGCCCTTCACCGTTTCCGCCGCACGCTGCATCACCTGCACGCCGACCGCATTGCTGCCGGTAAAGGAAATTTTGGCGATGCGCGGATCCGCCGACAATGGCGCACCGACCGCCAGTCCTGTGCCGCAGACAAGATTGAAAACGCCGTTTGGCAGACCCGACTCCGCGATGATCGCCGCCAGTTCCAGCTCCGGCAGCGGCGTTACCTCTGAAGGTTTCAGCACCACGCAACAACCCGCCGCCAACGCTGGCGCGAGTTTCCACGCCGTAGTGACCATCGGGAAATTCCACGGCACGATCAGCCCGACCACTCCGCACGGTTCGCGGCGCAGACGTGCGCTGAAATCATCGCTGGGCAGCGGCACGTTGCTGTCCTGTCTGGCGTCGAGGCCTTCGGCGAGTTCGGCGTAATACTCGAACGTGGCGATGACATCGTCGACGTCGATGGCCGCTTCGAACTGCGGTTTGCCGTTGTTGCTCGATTGCAGGTTCATCAAGTGCTCGCGACCATTGCGCACACCATTGGCGATGTTGCGCAGGATCGCCCCGCGTTCGGCACCGCTGGTTTGCGACCAGTTTTTGAACGCTTCGCTGGCGGCCCCGACGGCTTGATCGACTGCTTGCTCGTCACCGCCATTGACCGTGGTCAGCAGCGCTTCGGTGGCCGGGTTGATCACCCGCAGATGTTCGCGGCCGGCCGACCATTGACCGTTGATGTAGAGGCCGTCGAGTGTGGTCGGGAAACTGATCATTGCGCCACCGCCTTCATCCATTGGCTCTGGTCGATTTCAATCAAGGTCGGGCCCTGACGATCGCTTGCACTACGCAACGCGCTGCGCAGTTGTTCGATGCTGCTGATCGCTTCAGCCGCGCAGCCGAGGCCCTTCGCCACAGCGACAAAATCCGGGGTGTAGATGTCGACGCCGACCGGCTCGATGGCACGGTTGACCATGTATTTCTTGATCTCTTCGTAGCCCTGGTTATTCCACAGCAGGACGATCACCGGCACCCGCGCTTCGACGGCGCTGGCCAGTTCCGGCAGAGTAAATTGCAGGCCACCGTCGCCGATCAGGCACACCACCGGTGGCCGCGCGCCTTGGTCGGTTTGACCGCCGAGCCAGGCGCCAATCGCCGCCGGCAAGGCGTAGCCGAGCGTGCCGTAGCCGGTCGACGCGTTGAACCAGCGGCGCGGGTGATCCGGGTTGAACGTCAGGTTGCCGGTATACACCGGTTGCGTCGAGTCGCCGACGAACACGGCGTTGGGCAGCTCTTCGAGTACGGTGTCGAGGAAGCGGGTTTGCGCGAGGGTCGGCGCGTCCCAGCTCGCGGCCAGTTCGGCGCGCAGTTTGCCGGCACGAGCCTGGCCCCAATCGCTGCTGCGCTCACCGAGTTTTTCCTGCGACAGCGCATCCAGCAAGGCCTGCACGGCGTTGCGCGCATCGGCCACCAGCGCCAAGTGAGGCGGATAGTTGCGCACGGTCTGATCGGCGTCGATGTCGATACGCAGCAGCTTGCCGGGAATCTCGAAACCGCCCGCGAAAGTAACGTCGTAATCGGTCTCGGCCAACTCCGTGCCGATGGCCAAAACCACGTCGGCATCAGCCACCAGCGCGCGGGTGGCAACCAGCGTTTGAGTCGAGCCGATCAGCAGCGGATGGTTGCCCGGCAGCATGCCTTTGGCGTTGATGGTCAGCGCCACCGGAGCGCCGAGCAACTCGGCGAGTCGAGTCAGTTCCGGCGCTGCGTCAATGGCACCGCCGCCAGCCAGAATCAGCGGACGTCTGGCTTCAGCCAGCAGCTCGCTCATGCATTTGACAGCCGCTGGCGCAGCGCCGGCGCGGTCGATATTGACCGGTACGCTGGCGAGCAATTCATCGGCGTTTTCGACCAGCACGTCCAACGGAATTTCGATGTGCACCGGACGTGGACGGCCGGCCTGGAACAAAGCGAATGCGCGAGCGAGCACACCCGGCAATTCCGACGCCGACATCAGGGTGTGAGAGAACGCCGCGACACCGCCGACCAATGCGCTCTGGTTCGGCAACTCATGCAGCTTGCCGCGACCGCCGCCCAACTGACTGCGCGATTGCACGCTGGAAATCACCAGCATCGGGATCGAGTCGGCGTAGGCCTGCCCCATGGCCGTGGTGATGTTGGTCATGCCTGGCCCGGTGATGATGAAGCACACACCCGGTTTGCCAGCGGTGCGCGCGTAGCCGTCAGCCATGAAACCGGCGCCCTGCTCATGCCGAGGCGTGACGTGACGAATGCTCGAACGCGCCAGCCCACGATACAGCTCCACGGTATGTACGCCAGGAATGCCGAACACCTGCTTGACCCCGTAACCTTCGAGTAACTTGACCAGTACTTCGCCACACGTCGCCATGTCGATTGCCCTTCATATTTGATCGATACGCCGAATCAAATGTGGGAGCGAGCTTGCTCGCGAAAGCGGTGTGTCAGCTAGATCAATGCTGAATTGAAAACCGTATTCGCGAGCAAGCTCGCTCCCACAATGATTCCGGGAATGGGCTCATTGAACGGTCGGCAGGTAGCGGCAACAATCGATTAAAAGTCATACTAGCCATGTCCTCACGTCATGCCTTGGATCCCCATGAAACGCCTGCCTCCCCTGCCCGCCCTGCACACCTTTCTGATCACCGCGCAGTGCTGCAACTTCACCCGCGCCGCCGAGCAGTTGCACATCACCCAGGGCGCAGTGAGCCGGCAGATCGCCGGGCTGGAAGCGCATCTCGGTTATCCGCTGTTCATCCGTCTGGCCCGTGGCCTGGCGCTGACCGCCGAAGGACGTGAATGGCTGCCGCGTGTGGAAAAAGTCTTCGGCCTGATCAGCGAAGCCACCGAGCAAATCGGCCTGCAGCGCGAAACCCTGCAACTCAAGGCGCCCAGTTGCGTGATGCGCTGGCTGCTGCCGCGCTTGCTGCAATGGCAAAAAGAACGCCCGGATGTGCCAGTCAAACTGACCACCACCCTCGCCCATGGCGTCGACTTTCAGCGTGAGCAATTCGATGCAGCGGTGATCTACGGGACGCCGCCGGACAACTCCTCCACTGCACTGCATCTGTTCGATGAACAACTGACACCGGTCTGCTCACCGGTACTATTAAAAGGCCCACCGGCACTGGCCGACCCGGCTGATCTGCAACAGCATCTGCTGTTGCATCCGACCCGCAATATCCAGGACTGGACGGTGTGGCTGACGGCGGCTGAGCTGCAATTGAACAACGTCAACATGGGCCAGCATTTCGAAACGCTGGATCAGGCGATGTCGATGGCGTCTCACGGGACCGGGGTGGCGATTGGTGATTGGTCGTTGATCGGCGACGACTTGCGTGCTGGACTACTGGTGATGCCGTTTGAGTTGAAGGTGAAGACGGGGCTGGCGTATTACGTGGTGGTGCCACAGGGCGAGCAACCGTCGCCGCAGTTGGAGGAGTTGATGATCTGGCTGGTGGAGCAGGCGCATACTCGCTGACTAGATTTTTCCGGCTGATGCCGACCTAGCTTCATTCATTTTGTCTCTGTGCCGTTGAGGATCTTGGTGGGTCTCTGGACAAGTGAAAGAAACTCAGGAAAACCAGCGCTCCATGCCTGTAGCGCTTCGAAGTGAACTGCACCAAACTCGATACCTTCCCCGCGATACAACTGCTGGTTAATCAATTCAAGGTTACGTAAGGTTCTTTGTGGATTGAATTTTTTGTAGGTGTGGACGATCAGGAAGAATGGAGACTTTTCTCGAGAGGTGTGGAGTTGGTTTAGAAGAACATATTGACCAACGAGCAGTTTTGCCATGTTGGCCGAGTCGATTTCGATCAAGTACTCGATCCCATCATGCTCCAACGATTCGTCGACTGAAATCTGGACGTTACCACATACAAATTTACGCTTCCCCAATAGCTTCACATCCAGAGTTCGGGACATCAGCTCTTTGAATTTTTTTTCGTTAGAACCTGCAGTCGTGCGTTCAATGATGTCCATTCTTTTTTATCCTGTGTATTGTTTTTAAGGCTTTTACTGTTTCTCGTTTTTTCCGTGTACCAATGGCCGGGTAGCCCGAGCTGACATTTCTTCAAAAACAACCACTACACCTGGGAAGTGGTGACGACTATTACAATAAAAGCTGCCGCCAGATTCGGGAAAAATATAGGCAAATGAGGTTTTTCGTTTTGGCCGACTACGAAATTTTCCCATCAACTCAAGCCAGTCAGCCACCTTCCTGCGAACGGCTACACAATTTATTAATCCGTCGTCCAAACGAACATCCGTAATGGAGAGTGTCGGGACAATAAAGGTTACTGCAAAGCGTCGGTCTGCCTCATTCAGCGAAAGGAGCCAGCAATCTGCCCATGCTAGAGCCTGAGCATGACGCACATATTTTTTGAGATCGCCCTCGCCGGTAATAGGCTGCCAAGCTTGCTTGGCTTCGATGGCAAACGATGTTTTAGGGGAGGAAATCACTAAGTCGCATCTACCTCGCCGCAATGCTCCTGAATCTACCCCCTTAAGATGATTTCCCCGTTTAGAAGTATTGAACTCCTCAATTGCCACCCAACCATCGAGGCTCCAGGCAGCACCCGCCAACGTGCTAAGCGTTGCACGCTCGTTGTACCACCAGCAATTGTCTTCGGTGAACACCTTAGAGTAACGCTCAACGGCCGCTAGCCATGCATCTAAAAGCGCGACTAATTCTGGATCGCCCCCATGTACCGACACTTTTTTCAACGGTTTGAAGTCCTTTCAGCGTGATGTTGCCGAGTTCAAGGGTTGCTTGCAGAGACATAGATGCAAACCCGTTACCAAAACCTGAACAGTGCTGTCGAATAAAGTCGTGATGATAACCGTGCGGATTGGAAAAGAAGAGTGTCTGAAGGTTGAACGCAGTCGTGGTAATAATCAGGGCTCTGACTATGCTCGCTAATCGATGTGTCAAAAGCCTGAATGCGCAGGAATTCATCGCATAGGCAGAACTCAAGCCCAAACAGGAAAACAAATACTAGGGAGCATCAGTAAAAACTGGACGGATTCCCTGCCGCCTCACCAATGCCCCCGCTACCGCACTGAATCCGCCAAACTCAATAACCAACAGTAAACCGCTGACGCGAATGCTTCGGCGTTTCCACTTCGTCGATCAGCGCAATCGCGTAATCAGCAAAAGTAATCCAGCTACGCCCCTCGGCACTCACCAGCAAATGATCCTCGCCGACACGGAAACTGCCCGTGCGCTCCCCTTCGACAAACTCCGCCGACGGCGACAGGAAGGTCCAGTCCAGATCCTGCTCCTGACGCAACGCCTCAAGAAATGCCGCACCAGCACTGGCTTCCGCTTTGTACTCCGCCGGGAAACCCGCACTGTCGATCACTCGCGTGTCGTCCGGCAACAACAACGAACCGGCACCACCCACCACCAACAGACGCTTCACTCCCGCCTGCTTCACTGGCCCAACAATAGCGCTCGCAGGCACGGTGGCGAAATGCGCAGCGGTGATCACCACGTCGTGACCGACCACTGCGTCTTGCAACGCTGCGGCATCCAGCACATCGACATTCTTGCTGACCACACCGGCACGCGCGCCGATCTTCGAGGTATCGCGGGCGATAGCGGTTACGCTGTGGCCACGACGCAGGGCTTCTTCCAGCAGTTGGCTACCGGCACGGCCGGTGGCACCAATGATTGCGATCTTGCTCATGACATTCTCCAGTTGGCTTGAGAGTGCTGCGTTTTCAGAATCGGCTTACCACTTCATTTCGCCCTTGGCGACTTTCGCGCTCAGCTCCAGCGAGCTTTCTTCACCCAGTTTCGGGTAGCGTTTTTTCATCGCGGCGATCAGTGCGGCGGAGTCTTTGGCCTTGGCGGTTTCAGCGTCGAACGCCTTGATGTAGTCGGCAGTGAACTTCACGCTGGCCAGCGAACGGCTGCTGTTGCCGAGGTAATGGCCTGGCACCACGGTGTTCGGCTTGAGGGTTTCGATCGAGTGCAGGGTTTCCAGCCAGTCGGCGTGGGATTGCACGGTCTGGGTGTCGGCCATCCACACGTGAATGTTCTCGGCGACGACCACGCCACCGACCACGGCTTTGAGCGACGGAATCCACACAAAACTGCGATCCGGCTGCTTGCCTTCGAGGCCGACCACCTGCAATTTCTCCCCTTCGAGCATCAGGCTGTCGCCCTTGAGCACACCCGGCACGATGGTTTTCGCCGGAACGTCGGCGCCCATTTTCGGGCCCCAGAAGGCCAGTTTGCCGGCGACGGTTTTATTGATGTGGTCGACGGTCGGCTGCGACGCCAGCACCTTGGCGTCCGGGAAGGCTTGGGTCAGGGTATCGAGGCCGAAGTAGTAATCCGGGTCACCATGGCTGATGTAAATGGTGGTCAGGTGCTTGCCGCTGGCGCGGATCTTTTCCACCACCTGTTCAGCCTGGGATTTGCCGAATTGTGCATCAACGAGGATCGCGTCTTTCTCGCCGCTGACCAGCACCGAGGTCACCGGAAAAATCGCGTTGGTTCCCGGGTTGTAAACGTCGAGGGTCAAGTTGGCTGCGGCGGCATGCGCGGCGAAACCCAGGGAAGCGCTGGCGAGCAGAACGCGTTTGAGTGTGGTGAAGCCGATCATCTGTTGCTCCGGTATCCGAATGCCGTGTCTGGCGATGGGACAGAGCTTAGTTGCCTGACTCGGTGCAAAAAATGCGATGCTTGAACATAGTTTGTTTCTGAAAGCGGGCAAATCATGGATCGTCTCCAAGCAATGCGGGTGTTTGTCACCGTGGTGGATCTGGGCAGCCAGTCGGCAGCGGCCGATCATCTGGACCTTTCGCGCCCCGTGGTTTCGCGTTATCTGGCAGAGCTGGAAGACTGGGTCGGCGCACGCCTGATGCACCGCACCACGCGTAAATTGAGCCTGACCGCCGCCGGCAGTGAAATTCTGCCGCGCTGCCGGCAGATGCTTGAACTGTCGACGGACATGCAGGCCGCCGTCAGCGAACCCCACGATGCCCCGCGCGGCTTGCTGCGGATCAGCGTCAGCACCTCGTTCGGCCAGGCGCAACTGGCCGATGCGATGGCTGCGTACGTCAAGCGTTACCCCGGTGTCAGCATCGATCTGCAAATGCTCGATCGCACGGTGAATCTGGTGGATGAACGGATCGATCTGGCGATTCGTACCAGTAACGATCTCGACCCCAACCTGATCGCCCGACGCCTGACCGTTTGTCGTTCGGTGGTGTGTGCCGCGCCGGCTTATCTGCAGGAGCAAGCGGCGCCTTTGCGGGTTGAGGAATTGAGCCGACACAACTGTCTGACGCACTCGTATTTCGGCAAGAGCCTGTGGCATTTCGAGGAAGATGGCGAACCGGTTTCGGTGCCGGTGCAGGGCAATATCAGCGCCAACGAAGCCAGCACGTTGCTGCGCGCGACACTGGCGGGTGCGGGAGTGGCGATGCTGCCGACGTATCAGGCCGGGGTGCATATTCACAGCGGTGAACTGGTTCGACTGCTGCCCCATGCGGAGCCGCGGCAGATGAGCATCTACGCGGTGTACGCCTCGCGCAAACACATGCCGGCAGCGTTGCGCAGCATGCTGGATTTTCTGGTGCTCAGATTTCCGGAAAATCCCGAATGGGATATCGGCCTGTAAACCCGATCCCCTGTAGGCCTTCGCCTGCTCGCGATAGCGGTGTCTCAGTTACTGAAAGGTTGGCTGAACGGACGCTTTCGCGAGCAGGCTCGCTCCCACAGTGGCTATCGATGTGCTGAATGGCGGGTTACAAGCTCAAGCACACTCGCTGGCAACTCCCCACCGCTGACCTATGCTGAAAGTAATACCGCAGGGTATGCGTTCAGAGGTCTACGCCATGAACATCAAAACAAGAAGGTACGTCGCGATTTTCATTACCTGCGCCGCCACGCTGGCGCTGTACGGCACCGCTGCCTGGCGGGTCGAACAGCTGCGCCAGTTACCGCGCGAGTATGCGAGCTGCAATTTCGAACGCTGTATTCCGCACAATGCCACGCTGAACGCATTGCGCTGATTTGTCTGGCTGGAATGTGATCCTGTGGGAGCGAGCCGGCTCCGGGCGGCGATCCGACGAATGCAGTGTGCCAATCACCATCAATAGTGACTGATACACCGCATTCGCGAGCAGGCTCGCTCCCACAGTTTTTGCGGCGGTTATGAGATTAATGTTCGGCCTTGAGGCTGTCGCGGAAAGCCTTTGGCGAGATCCCCACCCGGCGCCGGAACAGCCGCGTGAAGTTGGTCGGATCGGAAAACCCCAACAACTCCGACATCTCGTAAATCGTCATGCTGGTGTACGTCAGCAAGCGCTTGGCTTCCAGCAATTGACGTTCGTGCATGATCTGCAACGCCGGCTGCCCCGCCAATTCTCGGCAGGTGCCGTTGAGGTGCGACACCGAAATCCCCAAGCGATGCGCGAGGTCTTCGACCTTCACGTGCTGGCGGTAAGTCTCCTCCACCAACTGAATAAAACCGTTGAGGTATTCGCGCTGACGCTGCGGCCGCTGACTGGCTTTGTGGCGCACGATCGCCTGCCGGCTGACCCAGACCATGATCACGCTGACCAGCGAATGCATGAGCATTTCCCGCGCTGGTTGGTGACCGTTGTATTCGGCCTGCAACGCCGAGAACAGGCTGTTGAGGTAATCGCCGTCGTTGTCTGCCGGGTAGTTTTGCGCGCTGGCCAGCGCATGTACCGAATCACCCAGTTGCGCCTGCAAGTGGTTGATCAGCGGGGTGGCGAGGGTAACGATGAACCCTTCGACGTCTTCGGAAAAACGGAAGCCGTGCACCGATAACGGTGGCAGCACTTGAATCGCCGGGGTCTGGAGTTGCGTGCGTTGCCCTTCGATCTCAAGCTCTGCCTGACCTTTGAAGACGAAGAGTAACTGGCACAAATCAGCATGGCGGTGGGGTTTGATTTCCCACTCGTGTTCGCGACTGCGGGAGGAAATGGTTTCACAGTGCAGCAAGTCAGGGGTCGGCCAGTCCAGGCTTTCACCGTAGAGCTTGAACACTGGAATCGAAGGCAGCTCAGGCTTGTTCATCACTTCAATCCAGGCCTCGGGGTTGTGGGCGATAATCGCACCGATTGGCAGAATGTACAGGTATCGGCTCAGTTTTCACCTTCAATTGACAGACCCGCAAGGGAAAAATGCAAGCACTCGATCCATAAAAATCATTCACCGGTCTTGGCCGCGTGAAGCTTGCGAGTCATAAAAACAATGAAAACGCTGAAAACCCAAGTCGCCATTATCGGCGCCGGTCCGTCCGGATTGCTCCTCGGCCAGTTGTTGCACAACGCCGGTATCGACACCCTCATCCTCGAACGTCAGACCCCCGATTATGTCCTCGGTCGCATCCGCGCCGGGGTGCTTGAACAAGGCATGGTAGAGCTGTTGCGTCAGGCTGGCGTGAGTCAGCGCATGGACGCCGAAGGGTTGGTGCATGGCGGTTTCGATCTGGCTTTGGACGGGCGTCAGGTGCACATCGATCTGCACGCGCTGACTGGCGGCAAGACTGTGATGATCTACGGCCAGACCGAAGTGACTCGCGACCTGATGGCCGCTCGTCGGGAGGCCGGCGCGCCGACGATTTACCAGGCGAGCAATGTCGTTCCTCATGGCATGAAAAGCGACGAGGCGTTTGTCACCTTTGAAAAGGACGGCGAAACCTTTCGCGTCGATTGCGACTACATCGCCGGCTGCGACGGTTTCCATGGTGTAGCCCGGCAGTCGATTCCGGCCGATAGCCTGAAGGTGTTCGAGCGGGTTTATCCGTTTGGCTGGCTGGGGATTCTCGCCGACACGCCGCCGGTGCATGACGAGTTGGTCTATGCCCGCCATGAACGCGGCTTCGCCCTGTGCAGCATGCGTTCGGCCACCCGCACCCGGTATTACCTGCAAGTGCCGGCGGATGAAAACGTCGATGACTGGAGCGACCAGCGCTTTTGGGATGAGTTGAAAAATCGCCTGCCGGTGGAGCTCGCCGAGAAACTGGTTACCGGCCCATCGATTGAAAAAAGCATCGCGCCGCTGCGCAGTTTCGTCGTCGAGCCGATGCAGTACGGACGGATGTTTCTGGTCGGAGACGCCGCGCATATCGTCCCGCCTACCGGCGCCAAGGGTTTGAACCTGGCCGCCAGTGACGTGAGTACGCTGTTCAATATTCTGCTGAAGGTTTACCGCGACGGGCGCACCGATCTGCTGGAGAAATACTCGGAAATCTGCCTGCGCCGAGTGTGGAAAGCCGAGCGCTTTTCCTGGTGGATGACTTCGATGCTGCACCGCTTCGACGATCACGATGACTTCAGCCAGCGCATCAGCGCCTCGGAACTGGACTACTTTGTCAGTTCAGAGGCAGGGCGAAAAACCATTGCAGAAAATTATGTCGGACTTCCGTACGAGGCTATCGAATAGCTTCCTACCGACTTACACTGGCGAGCATCAACCCGCGCGCAATAGCCGCGCGGGTCCATCACTGCCCGCAGGCTCGCCCGTGACCAATCTCAATCACCCCGAAACGCCCAAACCGGCCATTCGCAGCGTGCTGGTCGCGTTGATGATGGCGATCTTTCTCGGCGCGCTGGATCAGACCATCGTTGCTGTATCGATGCCGGCCATTTCTGCGCAGTTCAAGGACGTCAGCCTGCTGGCCTGGGTGATTTCCGGGTACATGGTCGCGATGACCGTGGCGGTGCCGATCTACGGCAAGCTCGGTGACTTGTACGGGCGGCGCAAACTGATGCTGTTCGGCATGGGCCTGTTCACCCTCGCCTCGCTGTTCTGCGGCATGGCGCAGAGCATGGAGCAACTGGTGCTGGCGCGGATCCTTCAGGGCATCGGCGCCGGCGGGATGATTTCGGTGAGTCAGGCGATCATCGGCGACATCGTGCCGCCGCGGGAACGCGGGCGTTATCAGGGTTACTTCAGCAGCATGTACGCCGTGGCCAGTGTCGCCGGCCCGGTGCTCGGCGGTTACATGACCGAATACCTGTCGTGGCGCTGGGTGTTTCTGATCAACCTGCCGCTGGGCCTCGGTGCCTGGTGGGTGGCGCGACGCAATCTGCGCGGGCTGCCGATTCCGCAACGCAAACCGATCATCGACTACCTCGGTACGTTGTTGATGATCATCGGCCTGACCGCCCTGCTGTTGGGCATTACCCAGGTCGGTCAGGGTCATTCGTGGCGCAGCGCTGAAGTGCTCGGCTTGTTCGCTTGTGCGGTGGTGGTGTTGGCGCTGTTTGTCTGGCACGAACGCCGGGCGCGCGAACCGTTGCTGCCGATGCACCTGTTTGCCAATCGCAACGCCCTGCTGTGCTGGTGCACGATTTTCTTCACCAGTTTCCAGGCGATTTCCTTGATTGTGTTGATGCCGCTGCGCTTTCAGACCGTCACCGGGGCCGGAGCTGACAGCGCCGCTTTGCACTTGTTGCCATTGGCGATGGGGTTGCCGATTGGTGCATTTTTCGCTGGCCGGCGCACGTCGATCACCGGGCGTTACAAACCACAGATTCTGAGCGGCGCTCTGCTGATGCCGATCGCGATTTTCGGCATGGCGTTCAGCCCACCGGAGGCGACGCTGGTCAGTGGTCTGTTCATGTTGCTCTGTGGTATTTCCAGCGGCATGCAGTTCCCGACCTCGTTGGTCGGCACCCAGAATTCGGTGGAACAA
Organism: Pseudomonas sp. P108; assembly: GCF_032613195.1. Classification (NCBI taxonomy): domain Bacteria; kingdom Pseudomonadati; phylum Pseudomonadota; class Gammaproteobacteria; order Pseudomonadales; family Pseudomonadaceae; genus Pseudomonas; species Pseudomonas sp. P108. The sequence continues at coordinate 5,271,329 of NZ_CP126691.1, forward strand.
CGCGACATCGGCGTAGCGACCAGCACCACCAACCTGTTTCGCTCTCTCGGCGGCGCAGTGGGTGTGGCGTTGATGTCGGCGCTGTTGCTGGCGTTGCTGCAGGATTCCAGTTTCGCCCATCTGGCGAGCAGTTCACTGATGAGCGAGGGCCATTCCGGCAACGTCCTGCTGGATGGTTTGAACGCCGCGCCAGGCGATGCACAAAATGCCTTGCGCGCGGAGCTGCTGGTGACGTTCCGGCATTTGTTGTGGGTGAGTGCGGCGGTGTCGTTGCTGGGGTTGGCAGCGGCGATTGCGATGCCGAACAACCTGCTGCGCGGGCGCGAGCATGGCGCCAAATAACCGCAACACCACAAAACCCTGTGGGAGCGAGCCTGCTCGCGAAAGCGGTGTGTTGATCGTTCCCACGCTCTGCGTGGGAATGCCTCAACGGACGCTCTGCGTTCGGCTTTGGATGGGACGCAGAGCGTCCCGGGCTGCATTCCCACGCGGAGCGTGGGAACGATCATCCTTCAAGGGCTGTAGTAACCCACGGCGACAAGGAAATGCCCGGCCTTCTTCAGGTAGGCATGCTTGTCCTCGACCTTGCCGGTCACCGGGTTTTTCCAGCGGTATTCATATTCGCCCTCATCCTGCTTGCCGATCAGCGCCAGAATCGGCTCGCCCACCGGTTTGCCTTCCGGGTCCTTGACCTTGCCGAAGTCGGTGTTGATCAAGCGCAGGTTGGTGCCGTGGGCGACATAGCGCTGGGTGTTCAGATCAACGACGAACACGTACAAGTCATCCTGCAAGTAGCCGCCCTTGAGCGAGTTGATTGCCGTCAACGTGCCCTTCTCGTCTTTGTCCAGATCAATCGCCGCTTTGTCGAGCAATGCCTTGGCCTGCTCCGCCGAGGCTCGCGGCAAGTAGTAACCCACCGCCAGAATCCGCTGGCCGATGCGTTGATAAAACACATGCTTGCGCTCGACCTTGCCGTCGGACCAGTTCTGCCAACGGTACTCGGCCTGCTGGATGCCATTGCCTTCCGGCACTTTCAACGCGTCTTTGAAGGTTTTCTGCAAATCCGGGCCGAGCACCTCACTCACGTCACGGCCGATCAATGCCGAGGAAGGCCCGCCGCTGGCGAGCATCACGCCTTTGGTGTCGACTACAAACACGTAGCGATCCTTGTCGACAAACTCGCCCTGGCGGCTGAACGCGGCGAACGCCTTGTCGCCATTGTCGTGGTAATAGGCCAAGGCTTTTTCCAGCAAGGCAATGGCGGCCTGACTGTCATCCTTGGCGGCAGTGGCGGCGCTGGCCTGGCCGAAACCGGCCAGTAACATCACGCCGAGCCAGGCCACTTTATGCAAAAACCCCATAGCGCATCCCTCGTTCTTGTTGGTGTTTCAAGAGCGTAGACGGCTTGGGGTGATGTACGAGTATTCAGAATGATGCAGGGGATTACAGAATCCCCTGCACTGATCAACAAAGCTTATGGGCGGGAATTGATCTGCTGCTGCAAATTCTGAATCTGCGCCTGAAGGGTGTTGATGTTGCGGGTCATCTGCGCGCGGAAGGCGTCGAACTCGGCGGTATTGCCGCCACCCTGAGGAGCCGCCGGGCGATTGTCCTGTTCGCTTTTGAGCACGACGATTTCCTGTTCGAGACGATCGATCGCCGCGCTTGGATTGCCCTGCTTTTTCAGTGCTGCGATATCGGCGCCAAGGCTTTTGAACTGTGCATCGAAGGCTTTCAACTGCGCGTCGACCTTGCTGGTGTCGGCCGGCGTGCTTTTCACCGTCGCCAATTCCGCGCTCAACGCTTTGACCTGCGCTTGCAGTTGGGTATTGGCGTTTTGTTGTTCAGTGGTCTGCGCAGTCATCTGTGCCAGGCGTTTGTCCAGATCGCTGGCTTGCCCCGCTACGCCCTGCTGCTGTTTGCTCTGATCGAGCAGCTTGCCTTCAAGCTGTTTGATTTGCAGCTTCAGAGCCTCGCTGTCACTGGTGACGTTGGACTGGCTGGCGACAACCTTGCCGGAAATGTCCTGCAAGCGACCGGCCGCTTCCTCACTGATTCGCGCGAAGCTTTCCTGGGTCGCGACCAGTTGCTGCTCCATCAGCGAGATCTGCTGAAAGCTCCACCAGGCCAGACCGACAAAGGCGAAGAACAGTGCGCCGACCAAGGCCCACAGCGGCCCGGTGCTGGCGGCCTTGACCTTGACCACCGGCGGCGTGCGCGAGTGTACGGAGGTGCGGGCGGTGGTCGGAATGTCATCGTCGTCGAAGGCGTCGGCACGCAGGCTCGGGACATCATCGAAATCGTCGTGGGCATCATTACGCATGGACATTGAGGCAACCTTTGTGAAACGCGGTGATGGCTAAATGCTGCGAAGTATAACCGCCGCAGCCGCAGGGATTGACCCCCAAGCGGCTACACGGTTCATTGCCGCCCGGCCGAATCGTTTCAACGAATGTCCTGAGCTTTCCACCAGCCGCAGAACTCATCCAGCGCCGACCACAGGCTGACTTTCGGATCGTAGTCGAGATAATGCCGGGCGCGGCTGATGTCGAGGGTGAAGTTTTTGTTCATTACCTGCATGCCCAGACGCGACAGGGTTGGCTCCGGACGCCCGGGCCAGAGCTTGCACGCACCCTCATTGAGCGCCGCGACGCTGTAGGCCAGCCCATACGAACGGTACTTGGTGACTTGCGGCACTTCCATTTTGCGCATCACGTAATTGACCACATCCCACAGCGGCACCGGCGCGCCATTGCTGATGTTGTAGGCCTTGCCCAGCGCGGAGCCGGCGGCCAGCAAGCTGCTGAGCATCGCTTCGTTGAGATTCTGCACACTGGTGAAGTCGACTTTGTTCAGGCCATTGCCGATGATCGCCAGCCGACCCTTGCGCTGCATGTTGAGCAGACGCGGGAAGATGCTCATGTCGCCGGCGCCGGTAACGAAACGCGGGCGCAGGGCGATGGTTTCCAGGCCGAATTCCTGGGCACCGAAGACCTTTTGCTCGGCCAGGTACTTGGTCGCGGCGTAGTGATGCTTGAAGCGCTTGGGCACTTGCTCTTCGGTCAGGTTGAAATGATCGCGACCATCGAAATAGATCGATGGCGACGACAGATGCACCAAACGCCGGACGCGCTGCTTCAGACAGGCTTCGACGACGTTTTCGGTGACCTGCACGTTGCCTTGGTGGAAGTCCTGATAGCGGCCCCACAATCCGACGGCGCCAGCGCAATGCACCACTGCTTCGACGTCGGAACACAACTCACGGACCAGATCGGGATCGGTCAGATCGCCGGGGACAAACTCGGCACCACGACGCACCAGATGTTCGACGCTCTCGGCCCGGCGACCGTTGACCCGCACGTCCAGGCCCTGCTCCAAAGCGAAACGCGCAAAGCGTCCGCCAATGAAGCCGCTTGCGCCGGTGACCAAAATTTTCATGCAAAACTCCAATGAAACCAGCTGCGAGCTTCAAGCTTCGAGCTGCAAGTTTAAAACGGTGCGCAGCGCTGAACTTGCCGCTTGCAGCTTGACGCTCATGGCTGCTTCCAGGGCACCAGCCATTGCGCCGATGAACGCACCAATTGCTCGGTCAGCAAGCCTAGAAGCTGACCGCCATTGCGCCAATGATGCCAGTACAACGGCACGTCGATCGGTTTATCTGGCAACAGTTCGCGCAACACGCCGCGCTGCAGTTGATCGCGCACTTGCAGTTCCGGCACCAGCCCCCAGCCGAGTCCGGCTTCGGTCAGGCGGATAAAACCCTCCGAGGATGGGCACAAATGGTGTTCGAATCCACCGTCGACGCCCAACGAGGCGAGATAGCGATGCTGGAGAAAGTCGTCCGGGCCGAACACCAGCGCCGGGGTGCGCGGCAATTGTTCGGCGCGCACGCCGTCGGGGAAATGCCGCTCGATAAACGCCGGGCTGGCCAGCGCGCGATAACGCATTGCACCGAGCAACACACTGCGCGCACCCGCCACCGGACGTTCGCTGGCACAAAGGCATGCGGCCACTTCGCCGGCGCGCATGCGTTTGAGGCCGACGGTCTGGTCTTCGACGACCAGATCGAGCAACAAATGCTGGTCGGCACAGAAATCGCCAACCGCGTCGGCCCACCATGTGGCGAGGCTGTCGGCATTCAAGGCGATGCGCAGGCGCTCCGGCAAACCTTCTTCATCCAAGGCTGGCACCAGGGTCTGCAAGTCGCGCTCAAGCAAACGCACCTGCTGCACGTGGTTGAGCAGGCGCCGTCCAATCTCGGTCGGCGACGGCGGCGTGCCACGTATCAGCACCGGCTGGCCGACCCGCGCTTCGAGCAGTTTGATCCGCTGCGAGATCGCCGATTGCGACAAGCCCAGTACCTGCGCGGCCCGTTCGAATCCGGCCTGCTCGACCACGGCGGCCAAAGCGGAAAGCAATTTGTAGTCGAACATCAGTTTTCCTAATGAGCGATCAGCACTATTGGTTTTTCTTATACAGGTTTCGACTGGAGAATAGCCAGCAAGCACTCTTTCTCAAGGAACACTTCCATGGCTGGCGAAACTTCACTCACGACTTTGTTGCGCAGCATGAGCCCGCAACTCAACGCCGGCGAATACGTGTTCTGCACCCTGCGCGACGGTGTGTTGCCGAGCGGTCTGGAGGTTGTCGGCAGCTTCCGCGAGCAGGAAGGTCTGACGGTAATTGTCGAACGTTCCCGCGCCGAACAGGCCGGTTTCAGCTTCGACTATGTCGCCGCGTGGATCACCCTCAACGTGCACTCGGCTCTGGAAGCGGTGGGCCTTACCGCCGCCTTCGCCACGGCATTGGGCAAGGCCGGGATCAGTTGCAACGTGATTGCCGGCTATTACCACGACCATTTGTTCGTCGGTCAGACCGACGCCGAACGCGCCATGCAAGTGCTGCGCGATCTCGCAGCCAACGCGGAGTAGATCTTATGTGGCAAAGCTATGTGAACGGCTTGCTGGTGGCGTTCGGGCTGATCATGGCGATCGGCACGCAGAACGCGTTTGTCTTGGCGCAGAGCTTGCGTCGTGAGCACCACTTGCCCGTGGCGGCGTTGTGCGTGGTCTGCGATGCGCTGCTGGTGGCGGCTGGTGTATTCGGGCTGGCGACGATTCTGGCGCAGAACCCGACACTGCTGGCAATTGCCCGTTGGGGTGGCGCGACGTTCTTGATCTGGTACGGCAGTCAGGCGTTGCGCCGGGCCTGTTCGAAACAGAGCATGGATCAGGGCGAAAACCAGACTGTGCGTTCGTTGCGCGCAGTGATGCTCAGCGCGTTGGCAGTGACGCTGCTCAATCCGCACGTTTATCTGGATACGGTGTTGCTGATCGGCTCGCTCGGCGCGCAGCAATCGGTGCCGGGGGCTTATGTGGTCGGGGCTGCGAGTGCTTCTCTGTTGTGGTTTTTCACGCTTGCGCTAGGCGCGGCATGGCTGGCGCCATGGTTGGCCCGGCCGAGTACCTGGCGGATCCTTGATCTGGTTGTAGCGCTGATGATGTTTACGGTAGCCGCACAACTGATATTGGCGTCCTGATTTATTCCAAACAGCTCTGGAACCTCTATCCCACACAGTTGTTGCGTGGTTAAGCCGCAACCCCGGTGCTATGATCCGAACCCTGCGCCGCAAAGAGTAAAAACTCGCCGGTGCATTTCTGGCCGCCCGTGATCGGCCTTGCGCTCACCGCAACAGACCTGATTAGGAGAATCATCATGGCTTTCGAATTGCCGCCGCTGCCTTACGCACACGATGCCCTGCAGCCGCACATTTCCAAGGAAACCCTGGAATACCACCACGACAAGCACCACAACACCTACGTCGTGAACCTGAACAACCTGGTGCCAGGCACCGAGTTCGAAGGCAAGACCCTGGAAGAAATCGTCAAGACTTCCTCGGGCGGTATCTTCAACAACGCCGCTCAGGTCTGGAACCACACTTTCTACTGGAACTGCCTGGCGCCAAACGCCGGTGGTCAACCAACCGGCGCGCTGGCTGAAGCCATCAACGCAGCCTTCGGTTCGTTCGACAAGTTCAAGGAAGAGTTCAGCAAAACCTCGATCGGCACCTTCGGTTCCGGCTGGGGCTGGCTGGTGAAAAAGGCTGACGGTTCCCTGGCCCTGGCCAGCACCATCGGCGCCGGCAACCCGCTGACCAGCGGCGACACCCCGCTGCTGACCTGCGACGTCTGGGAACACGCTTACTACATCGACTACCGCAACGTTCGTCCGAAGTATGTCGAAGCGTTCTGGAACCTGGTCAACTGGAAGTTCGTTGCTGAGCAGTTCGAAGGCAAAACCTTCACCGCTTAAGCTGCGCGCCAGTCAAAAAACCCGGCTTTTGCCGGGTTTTTTTATGGGCGTTTGATGATCGTTCCCACGCTCCGCGTGGGCATGCAGCCCGTGACGCTCCGCGTCACTGGACACAGAGCCTCCCTGGAGGCATTCCCACGCGGAGCGTGGGAACGATCAATAGCGTTTTTCTCACAATGAAAGCTGTCTGTCGCTGCTTGCCGCCATGCCACAGGGGGCTAACATCAAAACAGCGGAAAAAATGCTGCGAACCGCTCAAGTTGAAGGTCGAAACTACCGACATAGTACAAATAGGGCTAATACTCCAGACAGCAGCATTTCGGCCAAGGCCACGGGCAAATCGTCCCGGGCCTGATTGTCCCTTTGACTGCCAACACGGGATTGCCAATACTCGTGGCAACTTGACGCTACCCGCACGGAACAAGGAATAACCCTTTGAAGCTGGAACTCAAGAACAGCTTGTCGGTGAAGTTGCTCCGGGTCGTGCTCCTGTCGGCATTGATCGTCGGCGTAGTCTTGAGCTGCGCGCAGATTGTGTTCGATGCCTATAAAACCCGTCAGGCGGTTGCCGGCGACGCCGAACGCATCCTCGACATGTTCCGTGATCCTTCGACCCAGGCCGTTTACAGCCTCGATCGGGAAATGGGCATGCAGGTAATCGAAGGCCTGTTCCAGGATGATGCCGTGCGTCAGGCCTCCATCGGCCATCCCAACGAAGCCATGCTCGCGCAGAAATCCCGCGACCTGCAGCATTCCAGCAGCCGCTGGCTGACCGATCTGATTCTCGGCCAGGAACGCACCTTCACCACCCAATTGGTGGGGCGCGGCCCGTACAGCGAGTATTACGGTGACCTGAGCATCACCCTCGACACCGCCACCTATGGCGAGGGCTTTATCGTCAGTTCGGTGATCATCTTCATTTCCGGTGTGTTGCGTGCTCTGGCCATGGGCCTGGTGCTGTATCTGGTTTATCACTGGCTGCTGACCAAACCGTTGTCGCGGATCATCGAACACCTCACCGAGATCAACCCGGATCGCCCCAGCGAGCACAAGATTCCGCAGCTCAAGGGCCACGAGAAAAACGAACTGGGCATCTGGATCAACACCGCCAACCAGTTGCTTGAGTCGATCGAACGCAACACCCATCTGCGCCACGAAGCCGAAAACAGCTTGTTGCGAATGGCCCAATACGACTTCCTCACCGGCCTGCCGAATCGCCAGCAATTGCAGCAGCAACTGGACAAGATTCTGGTCGACGCGGGCAAGCTGCAACGCCGGGTCGCGGTGTTGTGCGTTGGGCTGGACGATTTCAAAGGCATCAACGAGCAGTTCAGCTACCAGACCGGCGACCAATTACTGTTGGCCCTGGCTGATCGTCTGCGCGCCCATAGCGGCCGCCTCGGCGCCCTCGCCCGCTTGGGCGGCGACCAGTTCGCGCTGGTGCAGGCAGACATCGAACAGCCTTATGAAGCGGCAGAGCTGGCGCAAAGCATTCTCGATGATCTGGAAGCGGCGTTCGCCCTCGATCACCAGGAAATCCGCCTGCGCGCGACCATCGGCATCACCCTGTTCCCGGAGGATGGCGACAGTACCGAGAAGCTGTTGCAGAAAGCCGAGCAGACCATGACCCTGGCCAAGACCCGCTCGCGCAACCGCTATCAGTTCTACATCGCCAGCGTCGACAGTGAGATGCGTCGTCGTCGCGAACTGGAAAAAGACCTGCGCGATGCACTGTTGCGCGATCAGTTCTACCTCGTCTATCAGCCGCAGATCAGCTATCGCGATCACCGCGTGGTCGGGGTCGAGGCGCTGATTCGCTGGCAACACCCGGAACACGGTCTGGTGCCTCCAGACCTGTTCATTCCGCTGGCCGAGCAGAACGGCACAATCATCGCCATCGGCGAATGGGTGCTCGATCAGGCCTGCAAACAACTGCGCGAATGGCACGATATGGGTTTCGCCGACCTGCGTATGGCGGTCAACCTGTCCACCGTACAACTGCACCACGCCGAGTTGCCGCGCGTGGTCAACAACCTGTTGCAGATGTATCGCCTGCCACCGCGCAGCCTGGAACTGGAAGTCACCGAAACCGGCCTGATGGAAGACATCAGCACTGCCGCGCAACACTTGTTGAGCCTGCGCCGTTCCGGCGCGTTGATTGCCATCGACGACTTCGGAACCGGCTATTCATCGCTGAGTTATCTGAAAAGCCTGCCGCTGGACAAAATCAAGATCGACAAGAGCTTCGTGCAGGATCTGCTCGATGACGACGACGATGCGACCATCGTTCGCGCGATCATTCAGTTGGGCAAGAGTCTCGGCATGCAGGTGATTGCCGAGGGCGTGGAAACGGCTGAGCAGGAGACGTACATCATCTCCGAAGGCTGCCACGAAGGTCAGGGTTATCACTACAGCAAACCGCTGCCGGCCCGGGAACTGGGCGCCTATCTCAAACAGGCACAACGCAGTAACGCGGCCATTCTCTAGAAGATCAAAAGATCGCAGCCTGCAGCAGCTCCTACATTTGGAATGCGTTCCCCCTGTAGGAGCTGCCGAAGGCTGCGATCTTTTGATCTGCGTAAATAAGAAATATTTCCAGCCACAACCCTTTACACATAATGCGAAAGATTTGCATTATGTCGCAGTTTTGCGCCCCCCCAGCGCGAGTCCACTCAACTATCGAAGCAGGATGTTCGCCATGATTCGTATGCCTCTGGCTACCGCCAGTCTGCTGGCCATCGCTATTTCCCTCGCCGGTTGCGGCGAAGGTAAAGACAAGGCTGCCGCACCGGCCACGCCGACTCCCGCCGCCAGCACCACCGCACCTGCGGCTGCGCCGGCCGCCGCCGGTAAAGTCGACGAAGCCGCCGCCAAGGCTGTGGTCGCGCACTACGCCGACATGGTCTTCGCCGTTTACAGCGATGCCGAATCCACCGCGAAAACCCTGCAAACCGCCGTCGACGCGTTCCTCGCCAAGCCGAACGCCGACACCCTCAAAGCCGCCAAGGCTGCCTGGGTCGCCGCGCGCGTTCCGTACCTGCAGAGTGAAGTGTTCCGCTTCGGCAACACCATCATCGACGATTGGGAAGGTCAGGTTAACGCCTGGCCGCTGGACGAGGGTCTGATCGACTACGTCGACAAATCCTACGAGCACGCACTGGGTAACCCGGGCGCCACCGCCAACATCATCGCCAACACCGAAGTTCAGGTCGGCGAAGACAAGGTCGACGTCAAAGACATCACCGCGGAAAAACTCGCCAGCCTCAACGAGCTGGGCGGCTCCGAAGCCAACGTTGCCACCGGCTACCACGCCATCGAATTCCTGCTCTGGGGCCAGGATCTCAACGGTACCGGCCCTGGCGCTGGCAACCGTCCGGCTTCGGACTACCTGGAAGGCGCCGGCGCTACTGGCGGTCACAACGATCGTCGTCGTGCCTACCTGAAGTCGGTGACTCAACTGCTGGTCAGCGATCTGGAAGAAATGGTCGGCAACTGGAAGCCAAACGTGGCTGACAACTACCGCGCCACCCTGGAAGCCGAGCCGGGCGAAACCGGTCTGCGCAAAATGCTCTTCGGCATGGGCAGCCTGTCCCTGGGTGAACTGGCGGGCGAGCGCATGAAGGTTTCTCTGGAAGCCAACTCCCCAGAAGACGAGCAGGACTGCTTCAGCGACAACACGCACAACTCGCACTTCTACGATGCCAAAGGCATTCGTAACGTTTACCTGGGCGAGTACACCCGCGTTGACGGCACCAAGATGACCGGCGCCAGCCTGTCGTCGTTGGTAGCCAAGGCCGACCCGGCTGCCGACACCGCGCTGAAAGCCGATCTGGCGGCCACCGAAGCGAAAATCCAGGTCATGGTCGATCACGCCAACAAGGGTGAGCACTACGACCAGCTGATCGCCGCCGGCAACACCGCTGGCAACCAGATCGTTCGCGACGCGATCGCGTCCTTGGTCAAGCAGACCGGTTCGATCGAAGCCGCGGCCGGCAAACTGGGCATCAGCGACCTGAACCCGGACAACGCTGATCACGAGTTCTGATCAACTGCGTCTGCGTCAAAAAAAGGCGACCTTCGGGTCGCCTTTTTCATACCTGCCCTACACAAAACCCTGCTCCATGGTGTGTTCGATATCAGGTACACCACCCATCCCTGTGGGAGCGAGCCTGCTCGCGAAGGCTGTATCGGCCGCCACATTTTCAGCGCGTCGGATACCGCTTTCGCGAGCAGGCTCGCTCCCACAGGGTTTCCATGGTGTTCAAGGCTTGCGCGATATCAAGCAAACGATAATTCCTCTTATTCAATCACCCCGGCCCTGTTAGACTTTGCGCCTTTATTTTTGCCCGTCCGCAGGATGTCTGATGCCTTCGCTGCCTCTTCGCTTGTCCGCACTGTTGCTGGCCCTGGGCCTGAGTGCCTGCGATGACGCCCCGCGTTTCACCAAGGCCGAGCCTGGTGAAGCACGTTCCGGTGGTGCAGCGACCGTGCGCAAGACCGATCAGAATGCGTTCTCTCTGCCCTCGGCCAACCTGCCGCCATCGCGACGGGTGGATTTCAGCGTCGGCAACAGCTTCTTCCGCAGCCCCTGGGTGATTGCGCCGTCGACCACCACCGCCCGCGATGGTCTTGGGCCACTGTTCAATACCAATGCCTGTCAGGGCTGCCATATCAAGGACGGTCGCGGTCATCCGCCGCCACCGGATGCACCTAACGCTGTGTCTATGCTTGTGCGCCTGTCGATTCCCGACACGCCGGAATTCGCCAAAGTCATCGAGCAAGTCGGCGTGGTACCGGAGCCGGTCTACGGCGGCCAGTTCCAGGACATGGCCGTGCCCGGCGTCGCCCCCGAAGGCAAAGTGCGCGTCGACTACACGCCAGTGCCCGTGCGTTTCAAGGACGGCACCGAAGTCGAGTTGCGCAAACCCGTCTTGCAGTTCACGCAACTGGGCTACGGCCCGATGCACCCGGACACGCGTTTTTCCGCCCGCGTCGCGCCGCCGATGATTGGCCTGGGACTGCTCGAAGCGATCCCCGAAGAAGTCATCCTCGCCAACGCCGCCGCTCAGGCAAAAGAGAAAAACGGTATCAATGGCCGCCCCAATCAGGTCTGGGATGACGCGTTGCAAAAAACCGTCATGGGCAGATTTGGCTGGAAAGCCGGGCAACCGAACCTCAATCAACAAAATGTTCACGCGTTTTCCGGTGATATGGGTCTTACGACCAGTCTGCGACCCTTCGATGACTGCAGCGATGCACAGACCGCCTGCAAACAGGCGCCGAACGGCAATGGCCCGAACGGCGAACCGGAAGTCAGCGACAACATCCTGCGTCTGGTGTTGTTCTATAGCCGCAACCTTGCCGTGCCTGCACGCCGTGGCGTTAACGATGCAGACGTCATCGCCGGCAAGAATCTGTTTTTCCAGGCTGGCTGCGATTCGTGCCACACGCCGAAATACACCACCGCCGCCAACGCGGCCGAACCTGAACTGGCCAATCAAGTGATTCGCCCGTACAGCGATCTGCTGCTGCATGACATGGGCGACGGTCTGGCCGACAACCGCACGGAATTCCAGGCCTCCGGCCGCGACTGGCGCACGCCGCCGTTGTGGGGCATAGGCCTGACGCAAGCGGTCAGCGGACACACGCAGTTTTTGCATGACGGTCGCGCGCGCAATCTGCTCGAAGCGGTGCTTTGGCACGGCGGCGAAGCGCAAGCCGCGCAGCAACAGGTTTTGTCATTCAATGCCGAGCAGCGTGCCGCGCTGCTGGCGTTTTTGAACTCACTTTAAACACTGATAAAGAATCGGGAGCCCGACATGTTCCGTCCCAAGCTACTGTTCACCAGCCTTGCCGCCCTTGCCCTCGGCGCTTGCTCGCCACAGGATCCGCAAGCGGTCACCTCGGCGGCCATCGCCAAATCGGTGATCCTGCCGACCTACACCCGTTGGGTCGAAGCCGACAAGCAACTGGCGGTCAGCGCCCTCGCCTACTGCCAGGGCAAAGAAACCCTGGAAACCGCCCGCGCCGACTTCCTGCATGCACAGAAAGCCTGGGCCGAGTTGCAACCGCTGCTGATCGGGCCGCTGGCCGAGGGCAACCGTTCGTGGCAGGTGCAGTTCTGGCCGGACAAGAAAAACCTCGTCGGCCGTCAGGTCGAGCAACTGGTGGTCGCGCAACCGCAGATCGATGCCGCCGCACTGGCCAAATCCAGCGTTGTCGTGCAAGGCCTGTCGGCCTACGAATACATCCTGTTCGACGCCAAACCTGACGTGGCCAACGAAGAACAAAAAGCCAAATACTGCCCACTGCTGATCGCCATTGGCGAGCGCCAGAAGCAACTGGCTGAAGAGATTCTGCAGAACTGGAACAACACCGACGGCATGCTCGCGCAGATGACCAAGTTCCCCAACCAGCGCTACGCCGACTCCCACGAAGCGATCGCCGATCTGCTGCGTGTGCAGGTCACCGCGCTGGACACCCTGAAGAAAAAACTCGGCACGCCAATGGGCCGCCAGAGCAAAGGCGTGCCACAGCCGTTCCAGGCCGATGCATGGCGTAGCCAGTCGTCCCTGACCGCGCTGGAAGCCAGTCTCGCCGCCGCCAAAACCGTTTGGGAAGGCGTCGACAACAAAGGCCTGCGCGGTCTGTTGCCGGCTGAGCAAAAGCCACTGGCCGACAAGATCGATGCCGCTTACGCCGCGTCGCTGAAACTGTTCGACAGCACCCAGCGTTCGCTCGGCGAAATGCTTGAAGACGACGCCGGTCGTCAGCAACTGAACGATATCTACGACAGCCTCAACGTCGTCCATCGCCTGCACGAAGGCGAACTGGCCAAGGCGCTGGGCATTCAACTGGGCTTCAACGCCAACGACGGTGACTGATGAGGGCAAGTGCCATGCTGCGACGTCAGGTTCTGACTTTAGCTAGTACGCTGCTGGGAGCAGTGACGCTGGGCGGCTGGACGCTGTTCAAACGCAAGGATCAGAGCCCGCTGTTGCTGTCGGCGCGCGACGACACTGACGGCAAGCATTATGCCGTCGGCTATCGGCTGGATGGCACGCGGGTGTTCGCCACCGAAGTCGGCCAGCGTTGCCACGACATCATCAACCACCCGACGCAGCCAATCGCGCTGTTCGTCGCCCGTCGTCCGGGCACCGAGAGTTACCTGATCGACCTGCGCGACGGCACGTTGCTGCAGACCGTGACCTCGCAGCCGAACCGGCATTTCTACGGGCACGCCGTGGTGCACAAGGACGGCGAATACCTGTACGCCACCGAGAACGACACCACCGATCCTGGCCGTGGTTTACTCGGCGTGTACAAGTTCGAAGGCGCGCGACTGGTGCACAGCGGCGAGATTTCCACCCACGGCCTCGGCCCGCATCAGGTGTCATGGATGCCCGATGGCGAGACGCTGGTGGTGGCCAATGGCGGGATTCGTACCGAGGCGGAAAGCCGCGTCGATATGAACCTCAACGCCATGGAGCCGAGCCTGGTCTTGATGCAGCGTGACGGCACCCTGCTGAGCAAGGAGACCCTCGCCCAGCAGATGAACAGCGTGCGCCATCTGGGCATCGCCAGCGACGGCACCATCGTTGCCGGTCAGCAGTTCATGGGCGCCTCGCATGAGCGCTCGGAGCTGTTGGCGATCAAGCGTCCGGGGCAGCCGTTCGTGGCGTTTCCGGTACCGGAGCATCAGTTGCAGTCGATGGGTCACTACACCGCCAGCGTCGCGGTGCACAGTGAATTGCGTCTGGTCGCGCTGACGGCACCGCGTGGCAACCGCTTCTTTATCTGGGATCTGGACAGCGGCGAAGTGCGCCTTGATGCGCCGTTGCCGGATTGCGCGGGCGTCGGTGCGGTCCAGGATGGATTCGTTGTGACCTCCGGTCAGGGCCGTTGCCGGTACTACGATTGCCGCCAGGATGAGCTGTTGGCCAAGCCGCTGGAATTGCCGGCGGGGCTCTGGGACAACCATCTTCACTTGATGGCGTAAAACAGCCTTAAAAGATCGCAGCCTGCGGCAGCTCCTACATTGGAATGCACTCCCCTGTAGGAGCTGCCGCAGGCTGCGATCTTTTTCCGCCCCCTGTAAGAACTGCCAGTTGGAATCCCCCCTGTACTCGGAGTAATGTGCCCGCCTGTCTCACCTGATTTCTCCAAGGAACTGGAAATATGCTGCGTCGCCGCATGCTGATCATGTTGGGTGTTGTTTTGTTGATCGTCCTGGTGCTGGGCGGGTACAAAGCCTTTTCGATCTACACGATGATCCAGGGCTTTTCCAAGCCGAAACCGCCGATCAGCGTCGCCGTGGCCAACGCGACCGAACAACCGTGGCAGTTGCGCTTGCCCACCGTCGGCACGCTCAAGGCGCTACAAGGTGTCGAGTTGAGCCTGGAAGTCGCCGGCACCGTCACCGAGCTCAAATTCGAATCCGGACAGAAGGTCAAGGCCGGGCAACCTTTGCTGCAACTCGACAGCGCCGTCGAGACCGCCCTGCTGGAAACCGCCAAGGCTGATCTGGGTCTGGCGCAACTGGATTTCGGCCGTGGCAGCCAACTGGTCGACAGCCGCGCCATTTCCAAAGGCGAATACGACCGCCTCTCCGCCGTTCTGCAAAAGAACAAAGCCACGGTCAATCAGCTCAACGCTTCGCTGGCGAAAAAACGCATTCTCGCGCCGTTCAGCGGCACCATCGGCATCCGTCAGGTCGACGTCGGCGACTATCTGGCCAGCGGCAGCAAAATCGCCACGCTGCAGGATTTGAGCAGCCTCTACGCCGACTTCTACCTGCCTGAGCAATCAGTGCCGAAGCTGGCCATCGGTCAGCCGGTGCAGATCACCGTCGCCGCGTACCCCAAGCAAACCTTCGCTGGCAAGATCAGCGCGATCAACCCGATCGTCGAAAGCACCACGCGCAACATTCTGATTCGAGCCACCCTGGCCAACCCCGACGGCAAACTGCTGCCGGGCATGTTCGCCAGCCTTGAAGTGCTGCTGCCCGATCCGCAAAAACACATCGTCGTACCGGAAAGCGCAATCACCTACACCCTCTACGGCAACTCGATCTACGTGGTCGGGCAGAAGAAAGCCGAAGATGGCAGCGTCGAAAAGGATGACAAGGGCCAACCCGTACTGATCGCCGAACGTCGCTTCATCGAAACCGGTGAACGCCGCGATGGCCTGGTGATGATCAACAAGGGCGTGCAGAGCGGCGAACAAGTGGTGACGGCCGGCCAGATCAAACTGGACAACGGCGCCCACATTGCCATCAGCGACGACAAGACCCTCGGCGAGCAGAACAGTCCGCCTCGCGCCGACTGATCAAGGAATCCCCATGGCTTTTACTGATCCGTTCATCCGCCGCCCGGTGCTCGCCACCGTGGTCAGCCTGTTGATTGTGCTGCTCGGCTTTCAGGCCTGGAGCAAGTTGCCGCTACGCCAATACCCGCAAATGGAAAACGCCCTGATCACAGTAACCACCGCTTACCCCGGGGCCAACGCCGAAACCATTCAGGGTTACATCACCCAGCCGATGCAGCAGAGTCTGGCCAGCGCCGAGGGCATCGACTACATGACCTCGGTCAGCCGGCAGAACTTCTCGGTGATCTCGATCTATGCGCGCATCGGCTCCAACACCGACCGCTTGTTCACCGAGCTGCTGGCCAAGGCCAACGAGGTGAAAAACAAGTTGCCGCAGGACGCCGAAGACCCGGTGCTGAGCAAGGAATCGGCCGATGCCTCGGCACTGATGTACATCAGCTTCTTCAGCAAGGATTTGAGCAACCCGCAGATCACCGATTACCTGTCACGGGTGATCCAGCCAAAACTGGCAACGCTGCCGGGCATGGCCGAAGCGGAGATTCTCGGCAATCAGGTGTTCGCCATGCGCCTGTGGCTCGACCCGGTGAAACTTGCCGGTTTCGGCCTCAGTGCCGCCGACGTGACCAATGCGGTGCGCCAGTACAACTTCCTCTCCGCTGCCGGCGAAGTGAAAGGCGAGTACGTGGTCACCAGCATCAACGCCAACACCGAACTGAAATCCGCTGAAGCCTTCGCGGCGATTCCGCTCAAGGTCAGTGGTGACAGCCGCGTGCTGCTCAGCGATGTCGCGCGGGTGGAAATGGGCGCGGAAAACTACGACTCGATCAGCTCGTTTGGCGGCACGCCGTCGGTGTACATCGGCATCAAGGCCACCCCCGGCGCCAACCCGCTGGACGTGATCAAGGAAGTGCGCAAGCTGATGCCCGAGCTGGAAGCGCAACTGCCGCCGAACCTGAAAAGCGAGATCGCCTACGATGCCACACTGTTTATTCAGGCCTCGATCGATGAAGTGGTGAAAACCCTGTTCGAAGCGGTGCTGATCGTCATCGTTGTGGTGTTCCTGTTCCTCGGCGCGCTGCGTTCGGTGGTGATCCCGGTGGTGACCATCCCGCTGTCGATGATCGGCGTGATGTTCTTCATGCAGATGATGGGCTACTCGATGAACCTGCTGACGCTGCTGGCGATGGTGCTGGCCATCGGTCTGGTGGTCGACGACGCGATTGTCGTAGTGGAAAACATTCATCGACACATCGAGGAAGGCAAGACGCCGTTTGATGCGGCGCTGGAAGGCGCACGGGAAATCGCCATGCCGGTGGTGTCGATGACCATCACCCTGGCGGCGGTGTACGCGCCGATCGGTTTCCTCACCGGGCTGACCGGGGCGCTGTTCAAGGAGTTTGCTCTGACCCTCGCCGGTGCGGTGGTGATTTCCGGAATCGTCGCCCTGACCCTGTCGCCGATGATGTGCGCGTTTTTGCTGCGCCACGAGGAAAACCCCAGCGGCCTGGCGCACCGCCTCGACCGCATCTTCGAAGGTCTCAAGCGCCGCTATCAGAGCATGCTCCATGGCACGCTGAACACGCGGCCAGTGGTGCTGGTGTTCGCCGTGATCGTGTTGTGCCTGATCCCGGTGTTCCTCAAGTTCACCAAATCGGAACTGGCCCCGGACGAAGACCAAGGCATCATTTTCATGATGGCCAACGCGCCGCAGCCGACCAACCTCGATTACCTGAGCACCTACACCGACGAATTCATCAAGATCTTCAAGGAGTTCCCGGAGTACTACTCCTCGTTCCAGATCAACGGCTACAGCGGTGTGCAGGCGGGCATCGGTGGTTTCCTGCTCAAACCATGGAACGAGCGCAGCCGCACACAAATGCAGATCCTCCCCAAGGTGCAAGGCAAACTCGAAGGCATTCCGGGCCTGCAGATTTTCGGCTTCAACCTGCCCTCCTTGCCCGGCACCGGTGAAGGCTTGCCGTTCGAGTTCGTGGTCAACACCGCCAACGACTACGAGGTGTTGTTGCAAGTCGCCGACCGGATCAAGAAGCGCGCCATGGAGTCGGGCAAGTTCGCCTTCGTCGACCTCGATCTGGCGTTCGACAAACCTGAAGTTGTCGTCGATATCGACCGCGCCAAAGCGGCGCAGATGGGCGTGTCGATGCTCGATCTGGGCAGCACGCTGGCGACGCTGCTCGGCGAGGCCGAAATCAACCGCTTCACCATCGAAGGCCGCAGCTACAAGGTCATCGCTCAGGTCGAACGGCCGTACCGCGACAACCCGGACTGGCTGAACAACTACTACGTGAAAAACACTCAGGGCGAATTGTTGCCGTTGTCGACGCTGATCAAGGTCAGTGACCGCGCACGACCGCGCCAGCTCAACCAGTTCCAGCAACTCAACGCGGCGAAGATTTCAGGGTTCCCGTTGGTGAGCATGGGCGAAGCCATCGACACCGTGTTGCAGATCGCCCGGGAAGAAGCGCCGGCCGGGTTTGCCTTCGACTATGGCGGCGCCTCACGCCAGTTCGTTCAGGAAGGCAGCGCGCTGTGGGTGACGTTTGCCCTGGCCTTGGCGATCATTTTTCTGGTGCTGGCGGCGCAGTTCGAGAGCTTCCGCGATCCGCTGGTGATTCTGGTGACGGTGCCGTTGTCGATCTGCGGTGCTTTGATTCCGCTGTTCCTCGGCTGGTCAAGCATGAACATCTACACCCAGGTCGGGCTGGTGACGCTGATCGGTCTGATCAGTAAACACGGGATTCTGATCGTCGAGTTCGCTAACCAGTTGCGCAAGGACAAAGGCCTGACGGCGCGTGAAGCCGTGGAGGAAGCGGCGGCGATTCGTTTGCGGCCAGTGCTGATGACCACAGCGGCGATGGTGTTTGGCATGGTGCCGTTGATTCTCGCCACGGGTGCGGGGGCCGTCAGCCGTTTTGATATCGGCATGGTGATTGCCACGGGGATGTCGATCGGCACGTTGTTTACGCTGTTTGTCCTTCCGTGCGTTTACACCCTGCTGGCGAAACCCGACCTCAAATAATTGCCGTACCCTGTGGGAGCGAGCCTGCTCGCGAAGGCGGTCTGTCAGTTAATACTTGTGGTGCCTGACATACCGCTTTCGCGAGCAGGCTCGCTCCCACAAGGGGCCAGACCCGAATTCCTGGCATAAAAAAAGGCCTCGCAACTGCAAGGCCTTTATATGGGCTTCAATCGTTTCAACTCTGCGGCCTCATCCCTTGAGAAAGTCCGAACATGAACAGCAACAGATCATGATCGGGTTTGGTCGCCACGGAGGCTTTTGCCACCCGTGGGACTGCGCAGTGGGCGTCGTCCACGGACGCGCCTATCACCTGCATGCGAGGCTGCTCCCAGGCAGCCACCGCCAATGAAGCAACTGCCAAGGCTCCAACCAAAAACAAACCTCGTGCAATTTCTAGTTTCATCGCTATAAACCTTTGATAGCGCTGCCAAACGCCGTCTCATAAAAATAGACGAGTTTCTTCCAGTCCGCGTCGCGGAACGACGAATGGCGACGCAATTGCTTCATGTCATGGGAGGCGGCGCGATAGGCCGTCAGACGCTGGCGGCATTTCTCCAGATCAATCAAGGCAACCTCGACCTTGGCCGACTCGCCTTCGCCTGTCACCCGCACAAATACGTGCTTGATGTAGATGCAGCTGTGCTGCCACCGGCCTTTGTGCATGCGCGCGAGATTTTCGGCGAGGTCTTTGAGCACCCGCTCATAAACCACGTCGCCACACTGATCACGACCACCGGCAGCCGCCAGCCAGTGTTCCAGTTCCTGAAAACCGTCCAGGGACTTGGTTACCAGCAGCGCACGCCATTTGTGTTGCGGATCAGGCTGGGCGCCGCAGAAAACGATTTCCGGCACGCGAACCCCGAGTTTGCTGACGCCGGTCAGCGCATCCAGCTCGCGCAAAACCGTAGGACGGCCAAACGGGTGCAACCAACTGCGGTAGATATGACCCGTCTGACGCTTGGCGTACAGCAGTTGTCCGTCGCGTCCAACGATACGTTGCACACCGCTTTCGCCACCCCTGCGCACGTTGGGCTCTTCTACCCATTCGCCGCGCTGATTCCAGTAGTAGTCGAAGCGGTCTTGCGGAGCGACTTCCGTTCCCGCTGCAAATTGCACTGCCATCCTGTTACCTCTTGCGTAATACGTAAACTCGCCACATGGCATAGAGCGGAATAAAGTCCAGTTGTTCCTGAATTCGAAAACCTGCCTCCTCGAACTCCTTTTCGACCGTAGCAGCCGGTAACACATAGCGATTCTGATACTCGCGTTTGTCACGGTTGCGCTCGGCACGCTGGCGTTTCCAGGCCTTGAAGTTGCCGTCGACCCACAGCGAAACAATCACACTGTCACGGGTGACGCGCTCGAATTCGCGCAGAATCGCCCGGCGATGCTCGGCTTCACCGATGTGGTGGAGCAGACGCATGCAAAAAATGCTGTCGACGGCGTTGTCAGGCAAGGCAATGTCGAATGCTGAGGTGTGCAAGGGTTGTACCCGTTTCACCACATCAGCCGGTTGCGCCTGCATGGCTGTCTTGATCATCGACTCGGAATTGTCCGCACCGATGATCACCCGGTTGGCCTTTTCCCCCAGAAGTGGCCAGAAACGCCCTGCACCGCAGGGCAGATCCAGCACCAGTCCCGGCTCACCGACCAACGCCAGCGCCTTGCGGGCCTGTTGTTCGTCACGCCAGTGGGAGAGTCGTCGTCCAAGGCTTTCTTTGTGCTTGCGCAGGTATTTTTGCGCGTGTTGATCGTCGTACTTCTCGGAAAAATCGAGTTTGATCGGGCCGGCCATCACCAGGACTCCTGAATTGCTGATGTCACCACCTTAGGGAGCGGCGTGTCAGCGTCAGGTCATCCATTTGTGAAAAAAATGTCAGGTAAACAGACAAATTATTACAGCGTTATACAGGATTTAGACAGGTGAGAGGGAGTAGCATCGAGCCACTCCGTGCGTCAGATTTTGCCCAGATCCACTTCGAAGCGGCAGCCATTGGGCTCCATCGTGCTGAGGCTGACGGTCCAGCCCTGGTTCTCGCAGATCCGCTGCACCAGCGACAAGCCCAACCCCAGGCCCTCGCCGCGCTTTTCGCTGCCACGCACGAAAGGCTCGAACATGGCTTCGCGTTTTTCTTCCGGAATGCCGACGCCGGAGTCTTCGACCGCGAAGCCGTTGGCAGTGAGTGTCAGGCGAATGAAGCCGCTTTCGGTGTAATGCAGCGCGTTGCGCAACAGGTTGCCCATCACGGCATTCAACAGGGTCGCGTTGTAGCGAACGTCTGATGGATTGCCCGGTTCGAAGATCAGCTTCAGCCCCTTGCTCTCGATCGGCCCGCGCCACAGACAGAGCAGGCTTTCGGCGACTTGCGAGAGGTTTTGCTGAAGTGCCATGCCGGCATCTTCATGCTGGGCGCGCGCCAGCATCAGGAAGGTTTGCACCAACTCGCGCATTTCTTCACTGGCGCGGGCAATACGCTCGACCTGTGAACGACCACGCTGGTCGATGCCGGGGTTTTCCAGCAGCAGTTCGCAGGAGCTGGCCAACACCATCAGCGGCGTGCGCAACTCATGGCTGACGTCGCTGGTGAATAAACGCTCACGTGTCAGCGCCTGACGCAACCGCCCCAACGTGGCGTCGAATGCCACCGCCAGTTCACCGACTTCGTCAGCCGCATAATCCGGCGCCAGCGGTGGTGCCAGCCCGAGCAATTGATCACGGTGGCGAACCTGACGCGCCAAGCGCACTACCGGCGCCATCACTTTGCGCGCGAGCACCCAACCGAGGAACACCGCCAGAGCCAGACTGAGCACAAAGCCCACCAGCACCACGGCAAACAGCACGCGCTCGCGCTCTTCAAAATCGCTCTGATCCTGCAGCAAAACATAACGCCGTCCGTCGACGATCTCGACCATCGCGTGATACGACAACTGCTCGCGGAATACCTCATGGAACCCGGAGTCGAGATGGCGCAGATCCTTGGGCAGCTCGAAATCGCCCGGTCCGCCGCTGAAATAGAACAACTGATCCGGTTCCGGACGGTGGCTCCAGTCCGAGACATTGTCCATCAACAGCAGACGCTGCAAATCGCCGCCCAGTCCGGCCGAAATCAGCTTTTCCTCGACAAGGTGCACGGTCGCGACAATGCCCATGGCGAAGGCTCCGGCGACCAGTGCACTCATCAAAGCAAAGGCAATAATGATCCGCTGGGAAAGACTTTGCCTGAACTCCATTACACATCGGCCAGGCGATAACCCACGCCGTGCACGGTGTGCAGCAGTGGCTTGGTGAACGGTTTATCGATCACTTGACGCAATTGGTGAACGTGGCTGCGCAGGCTGTCGCTGTCCGGGCAATCATCGCCCCACAGCGCTTCTTCGAGTATTTCCCGACGCAGGACATGCGGGCTCTTCTGCATCAACACTGCCAGCAATTTGAGGCCGACCGGGTTGAGCTTGAGCAATTTACCGTCGCGGGTCACTTCCAGAGTGTCGAGGTCGTAGCTCAGATCGGCGACTTGCAACGCACGGCGGCCACCGCCCTGGGCGCGGCGCATTACCGCTTCGACCCGCGCGGCAAGTTCGGACAAGGCAAATGGCTTGATCAGGTAATCGTCCGCGCCGGACTTGAAGCCTTGCAAACGGTCGTCGAGTTGATCGCGAGCCGTAAGCATGATCACTGGTGTGTCGCGGCGGGCATCTTCACGCAAGCGTTTGCACAGTGTGTAGCCGTCGATCCCGGGCAGCATGATGTCGAGCACGATCAGGTCGTAATGCTCGGTGGCTGCCAGATGCAGGCCCGACAGACCATCCTGGGCGCAATCGACGGTATAGCCTTTGAGGCCCAGATAATCGGCCAGATTGGCCAGGATGTCGCGGTTGTCTTCGACCAACAGAATTCGCATGGGCACCTCCTCCGTACGGGGTAACGGCCGTCTTGGCCCGCGCAGCTTACGGCCAAGTGTGGCTCACGGCTAGGCGTGCGTTGGGTTGTTGCGCGAGAAAAACGTTCATTGTTCCTGCCAACGTTTTTTTCACTTTCGATTAACAAATCAGCGACGCGAGCACGCGCAGACTCCGCGGGTTTGCGCTCTTCAGAACCCACCTACCGACCAAGGAATTGCCCATGGCGTCGACTTCTGCCCGCCCCGTTTCCAGGCCACTGAATTTCTGGTTGTGCCTGGGAATACCCACCGTCGCGGCGATTAGCCTGGTGTTGCTTGAACTGACCGATCTGGACATGAATCTGGCCCGCCTGTTCTATGACCCGGTGGCTGGAGACTTCATCGGGCGGCACAGCTACTTCCTCGAAGACATCCTGCATGACCGGGCCAAACAGGTGGTGATCGCCTTCTCGGTGTTTGCCATCCTCGGTTTCATCGGATCGTTCCTCGTCGCCAGGCTTAAACCGTTCAAGCGTGAACTGGGCTGTCTGGTGCTGTCGCTGGGCCTTGCCACCTCGTTCGTCACCCCGGTGAAAGCGGTGACTGCCGTGCAGTGCCCGTGGAGCCTGGAGCAATTCGGTGGCCATGAAACCTACAGCAAGTTGATGGAGCATCGGCCGCAGACCGACAAGCCAGGCCGTTGCTGGCCGGGTGGTCATGCGGCGACGGGATTCACTCTGTTTGCGCTGTTCTTTGTCCTGCGTGATCGCCGTCCGCGTCTGGCGCGTCAAGCGTTCATCTTTGCCTTTGCGCTGGGTTCGGTGTTTTCGATCAGCCGGATGATGCAGGGTGCACACTTCTTCTCGCACAACGTGTGGACGGCGATTTTCTGCTGGCTGATTTGTCTGGGGTCGTATTACTGGGTGCTGTATCGCCCGGCGGTGAAGGCCGAGGCCGTGGTCAAGGCACACCCCATCAGCGCCTGAATATAGATCCCATTGTGGGAGCGAGCCTGCTCGCGAATGCGGTGTGTCATTCAACATTAATGTGGGCTGATCCGACGCCTTCGCGAGCAGGCTCGCTCCCACAGGGGGCTGGGGGTGACGCTGATATTTGGGCAATAAAAAACCCCGCTGACTTTCGCCAGCGGGGTTTTGCGTTACAGGGACAAGGCTGGCTTACATCATGCCGCCCATGCCACCCATGCCGCCCATGTCTGGCATACCGCCGCCAGCAGCGCCGTCTTTCTTCGGCGCGTCAGCTACAGCTGCTTCGGTGGTCAGGATCAGACCGCCGATCGACGAAGCGGCTTGCAGAGCGGAACGGGTAACCTTGGTTGGGTCCAGGATGCCCATTTCGATCATGTCGCCGTATTCGCCAGTCGCAGCGTTGTAACCGAAGTTACCTTTGCCGTTCTTGACTTCGTTGACCACAACGCTTGGCTCGTCGCCGCTGTTGGCAGCGATCTGACGCAGCGGCGCTTCAACAGCGCGACGCAGAACGGCGATACCGACGTCCTGATCAGCGTTGTCGCCTTTCAGGTCAACCAGGGTTTGCAGAGCGCGGATCAGCGCCACGCCACCGCCAGGCACCACGCCTTCTTCAACGGCTGCACGGGTTGCGTGCAGGGCGTCTTCAACGCGGGCTTTCTTCTCTTTCATTTCAACTTCGGAACCGGCGCCAACCTTGATCACTGCAACGCCGCCGGACAGCTTGGCCAGACGCTCTTGCAGTTTTTCACGGTCGTAGTCCGAGGAAGTTTCGGCAACCTGAGCACGGATCTGAGCGATACGCGATTCGATGTCGCCAGCAACGCCAGCACCGTCAACGATGATGGTGTTTTCCTTGGAGATGGTCACACGCTTGGCGCTGCCCAGGTTTTCCAGGGTAGCGGCTTCCAGGCTCAGGCCGATCTCTTCGGAGATAACGGTACCGCCGGTCAGAACAGCGATGTCCTGCAGCATGGCCTTGCGACGGTCGCCGAAGCCAGGAGCCTTCACGGCTGCAACTTTAACGATGCCACGCATGTTGTTCACAACCAGAGTCGCCAGGGCTTCGCCTTCAACGTCTTCGGAAACGATCAGCAGTGGACGGCCGGCTTTGGCAACGGCTTCCAGCACTGGCAGCATTTCGCGGATGTTCGAGATCTTTTTGTCGACCAGCAGAACCAGTGGGTTGTCCAGTTCGGCAACCATGGTTTCCGGCTTGTTGACGAAGTACGGGGACAGGTAGCCACGGTCGAACTGCATGCCTTCTACAACCGACAGTTCGTTTTCCAGGCCAGTGCCTTCTTCAACGGTGATCACGCCTTCTTTACCGACTTTTTCCATGGCTTCGGCAATGATGTCGCCGATGGAGTTGTCGGAGTTGGCCGAGATGGTGCCTACCTGAGCGATTGCCTTGGTGTCAGCGCATGGCTTGGACAGGTTCTTCAGCTCTTTGACGATAGCGATGGTCGCTTTGTCGATACCGCGCTTCAGGTCCATCGGGTTCATGCCGGCAGCGACGGCTTTCAGGCCTTCGTTGACGATCGACTGAGCCAGAACGGTAGCGGTGGTAGTACCGTCACCAGCGTCATCGTTGGCACGGGAGGCAACGTCTTTGACCAGCTGCGCGCCCATGTTTTCGAAACGGTCTTCGAGTTCGATTTCTTTGGCGACGGAAACGCCGTCCTTGGTGATGGTCGGAGCGCCGAAGCTCTTCTCGATGATCACGTTACGGCCTTTCGGGCCCAGGGTCGCTTTTACTGCGTCAGCCAGGACGTTGACGCCCTTGAGCATTTTTTTACGGGCGGAATCGCCAAACAGAACTTCTTTAGCAGCCATGATCGATATTCCTTAAATACTTTGTAGTAGCGGGAAAATGAACGGGGGTATCAGCCTTCGATAACAGCGAGGATTTCGTTCTCGCTCATTACCAACAGGTCTTCGCCGTCGACTTTCACAGTGTTGCTGCCGGAGTAAGGACCGAACACAACCTTGTCGCCTTCCTTCACGGACAGTGCGCGCACTTCGCCGTTTTCCAGAGCTTTGCCCGGGCCTACAGCGAGAATCACACCGTGGTTGGCTTTTTCAGCAGCCGAACCTGGCAGGACGATACCGCCAGCGGTTTTCTTTTCTTCTTCGCTGCGACGGATTACGACGCGGTCATGCAGAGGACGAAGCTTCATTGTCGATCTCTCCTAATTGTGGTTTTCATCGGCCGGTGTAGTCCCGGCGGGTTTGACAAATCCGGCCTGCGCCGGTTGCGGCTCGTCGAGCGAGTCGCGGAAGTCTGTCCGGTTCAAATACCGGAAACCTTGCGGTGACCGATACATAAGGGCGCATAAGCTTATTACAAGGGCGGGGGCAGAAAATTTTTCACTTCAGCACCCTGAAAATGAACACGGCACCCGAGGGTGCCGTGCAGACAGTGCAGTTACTTGGTGTCGCGGTGCTCGAACTCGCCTTCGATCACATCGCCCTCGCGGCCCAGAGGCTGACGCGGTGCAGGACCGCCACGGGGTTGCAGGTCATCGGCGAATGCTCGCTGGCGCATGGCCTGTTCTTCGGCGCGCTGGCGCATTTTGTTCGCCAGCAGTCGACGGCTGAACGGCAGCAGCATGACCAGACCGACCACGTCACTGATGAAGCCTGGCAGGATCAACAGGCCACCGGCCAGAGCCAGCATCAGCCCTTCGAGCATGGTTTGCGCAGGCAGTTCGCCGCGGTTCAGGCTTTCACGGGCACGCAGGGCCGTGGCCAGACCGGCGACGCGCAGCACGAACACGCCGAACATCGAGCCGAGAATGATCAGCAGCAGGGCCGGGAAAAACCCGATAGAGCCTGCCACTTTGACGAATACGAACAGCTCCAGCACTGGAAACAGCAGAAAGAGCAACAGAAAAGGGCGCATCAAAGTTTCCTCAACGCAAGAAATGCCTTGCAGTAAGCCTTAGATGACGTCGCCCTTTCGTGAATTCAAGCATCGGCCACTGCATTTTTTGGCCAGACCTGTGCGTGAGCCAATGAAACCAAGGCTTCGCGCACTTGTGTCGGCGTATGACAAGGGGCTTGAAACGGCAACCAGTACAGCGCCTGACCAATGCGCAGGTGCATGCCCTCAGTGTCAATGCCGGCCAGTTGCGCCGGCACGCTTTTCGGCAGACCGGCGAGATCGACATAGTGCGCGATGGCTTTGGCGTGGTCGCTGTTCATGTGCTCGACCATGCTGATTTCGGCCTTGCCGGCGAACGGATTGGCCAGGGTCAGTTGATCGACCCAGTGAATCGCACCGAAACCGCCGATGTAGCGATGACGCACCGGGTTCAGCACCCAAAAATCGAAATCGTGGGCTTTGTGGTAGTTCTGCGAATCCGGGAAATAACGGTAGTAACGCTCCGCGGCCGCTTCAATGGCAGCCGCGTCTTCGAGCTTTTGCGCTTCGGCCAGGTAGGTCAGGCGACCAACGGCTTGCACGTCATCGGCCTCGCGCTCGCCGACGAGCATTGAGCACTTCGGGTCTTTTTGCAGGTTGTGGGTGTGCTGGGCGATGCGACTGATCAGGATCAGCGGCCGGCCCTGCTCATCCAGGCAGTAAGGCACCACGGAGCCAAAGGGAAAACCGGGCATCGATTTGGAGTGGGTCGACAGCACTCCGCGGTATTCCTTGAGAAGCAATTCTCGGGCATTCTTGGCCACTTCAACGCTCAATTTATGACTCCTTAAATAGTATCCGTCGAAAAAACGGACGGGCGCCCGGGATTAAGTCCCCGTCACGCCAGCGGGCAATTCTCATGTGCAACCCTGCCACGGCCGGTGCAGATCGGGAGTCGCTGAAAACAAAAACTACTCAGACCTGCTATCGGGGCATGCGAATGCAACTCAACGACAAAGTAATCATTATCACTGGCGGTTGCCAGGGTTTAGGCCGTTCGATGGCCGAGTATTTCGCCGGCAAAGGCGCGAAGCTGGCGTTGGTCGACCTCAATCAGGAAAAACTCGACGACACGGTCGCGGCCTGCAAGGCCAAGGGCGTCGAGGCCCGCAGCTATCTGTGCAACGTGGCCAATGAAGAACAGGTCGAGCACATGGTCGCTCAGGTCGCCGCCGATTTCGGTGCGATCCACGGCCTGATCAACAACGCCGGGATCCTGCGCGATGGCCTGCTGCTCAAGGTCAAGGACGGCGAAATGACCAAGATGAGCCTGGCACAGTGGCAGGCCGTGATCGACGTCAACCTGACCGGCGTGTTCCTCTGCACCCGTGAGGTGGCGGCGAAAATGGTCGAGCTGAAGACCAGCGGCGCGATCATCAACATCTCGTCGATCTCGCGTGCGGGCAACGTTGGCCAGACCAACTATTCGGCGGCCAAGGCCGGTGTTGCTGCAGCGACGGTGACCTGGGCCAAAGAGCTGGCGCGTTACGGCATTCGCGTGGCGGGGATTGCACCGGGCTTCATCGAAACCGAGATGACCCTGGGCATGAAACCGGAAGCGCTGGAGAAAATGACTTCGGGGATTCCGCTCAAGCGCATGGGCAAGCCGGAAGAAATCGCCCATTCGGCGGCGTATATCTTCGAGAACGACTATTACACCGGGCGGATTCTGGAGATGGATGGCGGGTTGCGGATCTAACTGCAAACACAAAAACCAATGTGGGAGCGAGCCTGCTCGCGAATGCAGTGGATCAGCCAACCAATGAGTTGAATGACACTCCGCATTCGCGAGCAGGCTCGCTCCCACATTTTCATCCAGCGGTTACTTAATCGTCGCTGATGGTGATGTTCGGCATCGCCGGTGTCGCCGCTTCCTGCAATACAATGCGCGCGCCGACGTGGCGGGCAAGTTCCTGATAGACCATGGCAATCTGGCTGTCCGGTTCGGCGATGACCGTTGGCTTGCCGCCATCGGCCTGCTCGCGGATCAACATCGACAGCGGCAGTGAAGCCAGCAGTTCGACGCCGTACTGGGTCGCCAGCTTCTCACCACCGCCCTCACCGAACAAATGCTCGGCATGCCCGCAGTTCGAGCAGATGTGCACCGCCATGTTTTCCACCACGCCCAACACCGGAATGTTGACCTTGCGGAACATTTCCACGCCCTTGCGCGCGTCGAGCAGGGCCAGATCCTGCGGGGTGGTGACGATGACAGCGCCGGCCACCGGGACTTTCTGTGCGAGGGTCAACTGAATGTCGCCAGTGCCCGGCGGCATGTCGATGACCAGATAATCGAGGTCGCTCCACGCGGTTTGCGTAACCAGTTGCAGCAGCGCGCCGGAGACCATCGGCCCACGCCAGACCATCGGCGTGTTGTCGTCGGTCAGGAACGCCATCGACATGACTTCAACGCCATGGGCCTTGAGCGGCACGAACCACTTCTGATCCTTGACCTCCGGGCGGGTGCGCTCGGGGATGCCGAACATGATGCCTTGGCTCGGGCCGTAGATATCGGCGTCGAGAATCCCGACCTTGGCGCCTTCACGGGCCAGGGCCAGCGCGAGGTTGGCGGCGGTGGTCGATTTACCCACACCGCCCTTGCCCGAAGCCACGGCAACCACGTTCTTGACGTTGGCCAGCCCCGGAATCTGCGCCTGCGCCTTGTGCGCGGCGATCACGGTGTTGATCTCGACTTTCGCCGCGGTCACGCCATCAAGGTTTTCAATGGCCAGTTGCAGCATTTGCGCCCAGCCGCTCTTGAACAGACCGGCGGCGTAACCGATTTCCAGCTGCACGTTGACGCGGTCACCGACGATCTCGATGTGCTTCACGCAACCGGCGCTGACCGGGTCCTGGTTCAGGTAAGGGTCGGTGTATTGGCTGAGGACGGCTTCCACCGCTGCGCGAGTGACGGCGCTCATGGGCAACTCCGATAACAAGACTGGGAAAAGATGGCGGGTATCCTACCCCTTCTATCCTCCGG
Source organism: Pseudomonas sp. P108 (assembly GCF_032613195.1). NCBI lineage: Bacteria > Pseudomonadati > Pseudomonadota > Gammaproteobacteria > Pseudomonadales > Pseudomonadaceae > Pseudomonas > Pseudomonas sp. P108. The sequence continues at coordinate 5,300,787 of NZ_CP126691.1, forward strand.
ACGGCACGCCCGGCAACGATTTGCAGGGGTGAAATATCTTGCCCAGCGCTTTATAGTGGCCGACCTCCGTTTCATCAAGTAGCGAAGCCCCACATGTCCGAACCACGCAAGATCCTCGTCACCAGCGCCCTGCCCTACGCCAACGGTTCGATTCACCTTGGCCATATGCTGGAATATATCCAGACCGATATGTGGGTGCGCTTCCAGAAGCATCGCGGCAATCAATGCATTTACGTCTGCGCCGACGACGCCCACGGTTCGGCGATCATGCTGCGCGCGGAAAAGGAAGGCATCACCCCGGAACAACTGATCGCCAACGTGCAGGCTGAACACAGCGCCGACTTTGCCGAGTTCCTGGTCGATTTCGACAACTTCCACTCCACTCACGCCGAAGAAAACCGTGAGCTGTCGAGCCAGATCTACATCAAGCTGCGTGACGCCGGGCACATCGCCCAGCGCTCGATCACCCAGTATTTCGACCCGGAAAAGAAAATGTTCCTGGCCGACCGCTTCATCAAGGGCACCTGCCCGAAGTGCGGCACTGAAGACCAGTACGGCGACAACTGCGAAAAATGCGGTGCGACCTACGCCCCGACTGACCTGAAGGATCCGAAGTCGGCAATCTCCGGCGCCACCCCGGTGCTCAAGGATTCCCAGCATTTCTTCTTCAAGCTGCCGGACTTCCAGCAGATGCTGCAGACCTGGACCCGCAGCGGCACCCTGCAAGACGCCGTCGCCAACAAGATCGCCGAATGGCTGGACGCCGGCCTGCAGCAGTGGGACATCTCCCGCGATGCGCCGTACTTCGGTTTCGAGATCCCGGGCGAGCCGGGCAAATACTTCTACGTGTGGCTGGATGCGCCGATCGGCTACATGGCCAGCTTCAAGAACCTCTGCAACCGCACGCCGGAGCTGGACTTCGATGCGTTCTGGGGCAAAGACTCCACCGCCGAGTTGTACCACTTCATCGGCAAGGACATCGTCAACTTCCACGCGCTGTTCTGGCCAGCGATGCTCGAAGGCGCGGGCTACCGCAAGCCGACCGGCATCAACGTGCACGGCTACCTGACCGTCAACGGCCAGAAGATGTCCAAGTCGCGCGGCACCTTCATCAAGGCCCGCACCTACCTGGATCACCTGTCGCCGGAATACCTGCGTTACTACTACGCGGCCAAACTGGGCCGAGGCGTCGATGACCTCGACCTGAACCTCGAAGACTTCGTGCAGAAGGTCAACTCCGACCTGGTCGGCAAAGTGGTCAACATCGCTAGCCGTTGCGCCGGTTTCATTCAGAAAGGTAACGCTGGCCTGCTGGTCGGCACCAATGCCGCGCCAGAGCTGACCGAGGCTTTCCTCGCTGCCGCGCCAAGCATTGCCGACGCCTATGAAGCCCGCGACTTCGCCCGCGCCATGCGTGAAACCATGGCCCTGGCCGATCGCGCCAACGCCTGGATCGCCGACAAGGCGCCGTGGTCGTTGAACAAGCAGGAAGGCAAACAGGATGAAGTCCAGGCGATCTGCGCCACCGCCATCAACCTGTTCCGCCAACTGGTGATTTTCCTCAAACCGGTGCTGCCGCTGCTGGCCGCCGATGCCGAGGCGTTCCTCAATGTCGCTCCGCTGACCTGGAACGACCACACCACCCTGCTGGCCAACCATCAGCTCAACGAATTCAAGCCGTTGATGACCCGCATCGACCCGGTAAAAGTGCAAGCCATGAGCGACGCCTCGAAAGAAGACCTGACCGCCAGCCAGACCGACACCGGTGCCGCCGCCCCTGCGGGCAATGGCGAATTGGCCAAGGACCCGCTGTCGCCGGAAATCGACTTCGACGCCTTTGCCGCCATCGACCTGCGCGTCGCGCTGATCGTCAAAGCCGAACATGTGGAAGGTGCCGACAAACTGCTGCGTCTGACACTGGATATCGGTGACGAGCAACGCAACGTGTTCTCCGGGATCAAGAGCGCTTATCCGGATCCGTCCAAGCTCGACGGTCGCCTGACCATGATGATCGCCAACCTCAAGCCTCGGAAGATGAAGTTCGGTATCTCCGAAGGCATGGTGATGGCGGCCGGCCCTGGCGGTGAAGAGATTTACCTGCTGAGCCCGGACAGCGGCGCCAAGCCGGGTCAACGCATCAAGTAAGCGACAGCAACAAAATCGATCCCACCGACGTGCCCCGCATGCCGGTGGGATTTTTCATATCTGGGCGGATACTGCCTAACCTTATGAGATACCTGCCCGTTTCGCCGACAGAACCATGACCGAACTCGTGCTTACGCTTGTCAGTGCTGCGCTGCTCAACAACTTCGTGTTGCACTGGCCGCTGGGCGTCGATCCGCTCTTGGCAGGCAATCGTCGGCAGGTGCACGCGCTGGGGTCAGCGACGCTTTGCATGATGCTGGTCGTCGGTGTGGTCGGTTACGTGATCTGGCATGGGTTGCTGGTGCCGTTGCACCTTGAAGCCCTGCGCTTGTTCGTGTTTCTGCCGTTGAGCGTTTTGCTGATCGCGCCACTGCTGAAACTGTTGGCGCGCTGCTTGCCGAATCTGCCCTTCGACGGTTTGTGGCCGTTGTTGCTGGGTAATGCCGGTGTACTCGGACTGGCGCTGATCAACGCACAAAACGATCAAGGCCTGCTGCATGCCACTGCGCTGAGTCTCGGCGCCGGGCTGGGCTTCTGGCTGGTGCTGAGCCTGTTCTGTGATTTGCGCGAGCGCACGGCCGACAACGATATTCCGCTGCCCTTTCGCGGCTTGCCGATCGATCTGATCGGTGCCGGACTGATTGCAGTGATTTTTCTCGGATTCAGTGGACTGATCAAAACATGAGTCTGATTCAACGCATCGATGCCCTCCTGCCGCAGACCCAATGCGGAAAGTGCGGCCATCCCGGATGCAAGCCGTATGCACAAGGCATCGCCGAGGGCGAGCCGATCAACAAGTGCCCGCCGGGCGGTGACGAAACCATCGCCGCACTGGCTGAACTGCTGAAAGTGCCGGTGCTGGAACTGGACATCAGTCGCGGTTCGGCGCCGCCGCAAGTGGCATACATCCGCGAAGCCGAGTGCATTGGCTGCACCAAGTGCATCCAGGCCTGCCCGATCGACGCGATTGTCGGCGCGGCGAAACTGATGCACACCGTGATCATCGATGAATGCACCGGTTGTGACCTGTGTGTCGCGCCGTGCCCGGTGGATTGCATTGAAATGCGCCCGCTGCCACTCGGCACGTTGCCGGTGGTCGGCGGCCTGGCCTTGAGTCTCGACGAGCAACGCGCCCGCGCTGCCAAACGTGATCATGCACGTCAACGTTTCGAACGACGCAATCAGCGTCTGCAACGCGAAGAACAGCACAAACAGGCTGAGCGAGAAGCGCGGGCGAAACGGTCGGCGCAACCTGAAGTGGTCGCAACCGATCCGGTGCAGGCGGCGCTGGAGCGGGTGCGTGCGCAGAAAGCGGCGACTGTGGATGCAGCACTGAAGAAAGCCAAGATCGATGTCGCGATGAGCCGTGCGCAATTGCACAAATCGTTGAAAGCTTTCGGCCATCCGCCGACATTCGAACAGCAGACGCAACTGATCGTGTTGCAGCAGCAGTTCGAAGTGGCAGAACTGGCCTTGGCGAAACTTGAAAGCAGTGCAACGCCAGCGCCCCTAGTGCCCGCCCCCGCCAAAGACGCCGAGCTGAAACGGGCGAAGATCCAGTTGGCCATGCGCCGCGCCGAACTGAAAAAAGCCCAAACCGCCGAAGCGCCGCCCGAACAGATCGCCGCGCTGGAACAAGCGTTGCGCGACGCCGAGCAGGCCCTGCACGCTGCCGAAGCCACCAGCGATCAGCCATTGCCTGACTTGGTGCGGATCGAAAAGCGCCCGATCGACAGCCAGCTTCGCCAGTTGAAAACCGAATTGGCCTACGCCCGCGCGGACCTCAATAAACTCGAACGGCGCGCCGATACCCCCACTGAAATGCTCGACAAGGCCCGCGCCCGCCTGCAATACGCCGAGCGCCAGGTGCAAGACCATGTCGCCCCTTGAAACGCCGGACAGTCGCCTGCAACAGGCGATGAAGCTGGTATTGCTGGCGACGTTGCCGGGGCTGCTGGCGTTGTTCTGGTTTTACGGTTGGGGCGTGTTGATCAATCTGCTGCTGGCGATCGTCACTGCGCTGGTGGTCGAGGCTGCCGTCCTCCGCTTGCGTCGACAACCCATGCGGCCGACGCTGAGCGACGGCAGTGCGCTGGTCAGCGCAACGTTGCTGGCTGCCGCCCTGCCGCCCTACTGCCCCTGGTGGCTGACGGTGACGGCCATTGCTTCGGGCTTGCTGTTCGGCAAGCACGTGTACGGTGGCGTCGGAAAAAACCCGTTCAACCCGGCAATGCTCGGCTTCGCGCTGGCCATGGTGATGTTCCCGCAGCCGATGACCCATTGGCCGGCCCACGGCGTGGATCTGACCGCCGCTTTTCAACAGGTGTTCGGCGCAGGTGTGGCACCGGACGCCTGGGCACAGGCCACCGTGCTGGACAGCCTGCGCATCAACAAAAGCCTGACCATGGACGAATTGTTCGCCAGCAACCCGGCCTTCGGCCGCTTTGGCGGACACGCTGTGGAATGGGTGAATCTGGCGTTTCTTGCCGGCGGGCTGTTTTTGCTGCAACGCCAGGTCTTTGCCTGGCACGCTCCAGTGGGCATGCTTGCCAGCCTGTTTGTCGTCAGCCTGCTGTGCTGGAATGGTTCAGGGTCGAACTCGCATGGATCGCCGCTGTTTCATCTGCTTAGCGGCGCAACCATGCTGGGTGCGTTCTTCATCATCACTGAACCGGTCTCCGGCGCGAAAAACGCGCTCGCCCGTCTGCTGTTCGGTGTCGGCGTCGGGCTGCTGACTTATTTGATTCGCACCTGGGGCGGTTACCCGGACGGCGTGGCGTTTGCGGTGCTGCTGATGAACCTTTGCGTGCCAGCGCTGGAGCGATTCGCCGCTGGCCGCCAGTCACAGGTGAATCCATGAACCGCACGGGCAGCGCGCTAATTGTGTTGATGTTGGTAGTCATTGGCATCGGTGCGACCTACGTCTTACAGCGCATTAACGCACCGCAGATTGCCGCCGAACAGCGCTTGATCGAAAGCCGCAAACTGCTCGACCTGCTCCCGCTCGCGGCCTACGACAATCAACCGCTGGAACAGCCGTTGGCCTTGGCAGACATAACCCTGAACCACAGCACTTTGACCGGCGGTTATCGCGCGACCCGAGGCGGCCAGACCGCAGCGATCCTGCTGCGCAGCCAAACCCGGGGTTATGCGGGCGCCATCGAACTGTTGATCGCCATCGATGCCAACGGCAAATTGTTGGGCGTGAAAACTCTCCAACAGGCCGAAACGCCTGCACTCGGCGGGCACCTGGGAGACTGGCCGAACGCCTGGCTGCAGACGTTTATCGGCAAATCGAGCAATGAACCGAGCGATGCGGGCTGGGCGTTGAAAAAGGATCAAGGCCAATTCGATCAGATAGCCGGTGCGACCATCACCTCTCGCGCCGCGATCAGCACGATCCACGATGCCCTGCGTTACTTCGATGCTCATCGGGCGGCACTGCTGGGGAGCGGAACATGAACCGCTTAGCAACCCTCTCGACCGCATTGATGCTGACCCTGCTGCTTGGCACCAGTGACTCATTGGCAGGCGCACTGGGGACATTGTTGATGTTCGCCACAGTTGTGGGTCTGTATGGCCTGTGCATGCCGGCTTTGCGGTCGAGGCTCAGTGGTACAAGCGCATTACTGGCCAGCCTGTTGCTCGCCGCGACCTTCACCAGTTGTGCAGATCTTTTGGCGCAGCGCTGGTTTCTGCCCTGGCAGCAAGCATTCGGCCTGTATACCAGCCTGATCGCCTTGCAATGCGTGGTGCTGGAACACCATGGTTTCTGGCATCAATCATTGGCCGAACGCGTCAAACTCTGCGCGACGTTCGGTGGACTCATGCTGGTACTTGCAGGACTGCGTGAACTCATCGGTCACGGTAGTCTCGGCCGGGGGCTGTCCGAATCCTGGCCAGGTCTTGTTCTGTTTAACGAAGGGCTGCACCTGATCACCTTGATCCCCGGTGCTTTTATTTTGTTGGCGCTGCTGCTGGCGGCGCGCCAGGCGGTGATTCGCCCGAACTCAATTTCCAAGGAAATACATCGTCCATGAATGCTGCAAAACGTCTGGAGATTTTCCGTCGCCTGCACGAAGACAATCCGGAGCCAAAGACCGAACTGGCCTACTCCTCGCCGTTCGAGCTGTTGATCGCCGTGATTCTTTCGGCGCAGTCGACTGACGTAGGCGTCAACAAGGCCACGGCGAAGCTGTTCCCGGTTGCCAATACGCCGGCAGCGATCCACGCGTTGGGTATCGAAGGTCTATCCGAATACATCAAGACGATCGGTCTCTACAACAGCAAGGCCAAGAACGTTATCGAAACCTGCCGCTTGCTGGTCGAGCGCCATGGCAGCGAGGTTCCGCAAACCCGTGAAGAACTCGAAGCCTTGCCGGGGGTGGGCCGCAAGACCGCCAACGTCGTGCTCAACACGGCTTTCCGGCAGCTGACCATGGCCGTCGACACCCACATCTTCCGGGTCAGCAACCGCACCGGCATTGCCCCGGGCAAAAATGTGGTCGAGGTGGAAAAGAAGCTGATGAAGTTTGTGCCCAAGGAATTCCTGCTCGACTCTCATCACTGGCTGATCCTTCATGGTCGCTACGTGTGTCTGGCCCGCAAGCCACGCTGTGGCAGTTGCCGGATCGAAGACTTGTGCGAGTACAAGGACAAAACTTCGGACGATTGACCGGCTATTGGAATAATTGATAAGTCGATTGAAAAAATCTTTTTTACCCACCGCAGGAATATCGATATAAGGGGCGCCAAAGGCATTCTTAGCCGGGAGTTAGCTGATGAGTAGCGACAAAGAGCCACTGGATGTAGATGACGAAATCGCTGCAGAAACTGATGACGCCGAACCTGTGGTCGAGGTCGCCAAGACCAACCTGAGCAAGCGCCGCACCATCGATAACCTGCTCGAGGAGCGCCGACTGCAAAAGCAATTGGCCGAATACGATTTTGATGACTGATATTTGAAAGCCTCCTGAACCGGAGGCTTTTTACTTTCTGCAGCTAGCTGGATTCGATCGGCCCATGACCCTGTCAGCTACTACAGGCATTCAGACCAGACCATTGCGCTGCGCCAACTCGATCAGATCAACCAGGGAACGTGCATTGAGCTTCAACAACAAGCGGGTCTTGTAGGTGCTTACGGTTTTGTTGCTCAAAAACATGCCATCGGCGATTTCCTTGTTGGTCTTTCCCCGTGCCAACTGCTGCAACACCATCATTTCCCGACCGGACAGACGATCTACCATGTCGGCCTCACTGGCATTACCCAAACTGGTTCGCACCGTATGCAAAGCCTGATTGGGGAAATAACTGTAGCCCGACAATACCGCCTTGATCGCACTGAGCAATTCGGTCAGGTCCTGCTGTTTACAGACATAGCCGGCCGCCCCCGACTGCATGCAGCGCATTGAAAAATGCCCGGGAGCCTGTGAAGTCAATACCAGGACTTTAATAGGCATGGCCGTCGAAGTCAGTCGCGCAATAACTTCCAGACCATCAAGTTTCGGTATCCCAATATCCAGAATAACAATATCCGGCATTTGTTCTCGAGCCAGTTGTAACGCATCCACACCGTTATCAGTCTCTGCGATGACTTCGTAGCCATGACGTTCCATTAGCATACGCACCGCAAGACGAATGACAGGGTGATCATCCACGATCAGCACTTTATTCATGGGCAAGTCCAGTTTCGCTGTTCGAATTTTTAGAACACGCACAATAGCCCAGCCACTTGCTCTATGGCATGCCAGGATAATCATGCACTTGCATCGAAAGACATGCCCTACAGTCATTGCGGATTAATCCTACAAAAAATCGCTATCCATCTAAAAATCCGACGTCATCGCCTCCTTCGCACTCGGCAATATTGGCCTATTTACATTGTTACAGGTTACTTCCAGCAGGACTGAAATCGTGCCTCGCCACTGCGATCGATAACACCTGAGCCGCGCTGAACAGGCTCGAATCGGCGGACGCTAGCGACACTGATTCAACTTAGAAACATCAGGAAATATCAGCTCGAGAACAACACACCCTCTCGGCCAGAATATAAACACCTGAAACAAGATATTTATACCTGACCCATTGTTTTTGCTATAAAAATAAACATCTCGGAAAACAACTACCAAACAAAAACTCGACACCTACTAATACAGCAACTATGAGAAAGACCAGACAGAAGAGCCAAAGCATGTTGAAAATAAAAAGCAAAATCACCAACCCAATGACAGTCATTGCCATATTTGCCGCCATTTCGGAAACATCAGCCGCGATCTCGTTACCGTTTCTTGATAATAAGGACCGGGAAATATACGTGTGGTTTTTGATCAGCTTTCCGTTTTACTTGTTATTTCTTTTCTTTATTACACTAAACTTCAACTACCGTTCCCTCTACTCACCCTCCGACTTCGGCAAAGACAAAAACTTTCTAAAAGTAATCGATAACAATGATCGCGAGAACAAACGACACGCCTCGTCCCAGGAGCCTGCCATGCAAGGTGCATTTGGCCTATCAAGTTGTATCGTGCCGAGTGAGTCAAGCACTGTCGAACGGCAAGACGCGTGCAGAATCCACAACGCACCTGACCCACCGTCGGACATCAACACAAAGCCGAACCTGATTGTTCAGCACAACATTCAGTTACCTGCATGGGTCAGTAACCTGCACCTCATTGATGCGAGGGATGTCGATGAAGCGAGGGAGCTGGCGACGATTCTGGAAAAAATCCGAAACCTTGACAGGAAAACTGCCCGGGTAGTCGTCTTCCTTTCCAATCACGTATCGGATGTTTTACTGACGAAAAACGCAGTGCAGCAAAGCAAGCAGGTAAAAAAGGGCTCAGGCAAGACGCTCTTTATCGTCTATAACCTGTGTTCACAAGCAGTGACGCTGATGGCACGGACATGAACGATGAGTCTCGGCGACAAGCGCGAAGACCAGAAACATGGCTTGAACAGATCCAGACAAAGAATCATGCAAAAAGGGCGACCTTGTCTCGATGACAAGGCCGCCCTTTTCATTGCGCGTCAGTCTGTAACACTCAGAACAGCTTGCGGCCCTTGTTGGCAGCAATGCGCATGCGCAGCGCGTTGAGCTTGATGAAGCCCGCCGCGTCGGCCTGGTTGTAAGCACCGCCGTCTTCTTCGAAGGTCGCGATGTTGGAATCGAACAGCGAATCGTCGGACTTGCGGCCAGTGACGATCACGTTGCCTTTGTACAACTTCAGGCGCACAACACCGTTCACGTTGACCTGCGAAGCGTCGATCATCTGCTGCAGCATCAGACGCTCAGGGCTCCACCAGTAACCGGTGTAGATCAGGCTGGCGTATTTCGGCATCAGCTCGTCTTTGAGGTGAGCGACTTCGCGGTCCAGGGTGATCGACTCGATGGCGCGGTGAGCGCGCAGCATGATGGTGCCGCCCGGGGTTTCGTAGCAACCACGGGACTTCATGCCGACGTAACGGTTTTCAACGATGTCGAGACGGCCAATACCGTGAGCACCACCGATCTTGTTCAGCGTCGCCAGCACGGTGGCCGGAGTCATTTCGACGCCGTCCAGTGCAACGATGTCGCCATTGCGGTAGGTCAGTTCCAGGTATTGCGCTTTGTCAGGAGCGTTCTCCGGGGAGACGGTCCATTTCCACATGTCTTCTTCGTGCTCGGTCCAGGTGTCTTCCAGCACGCCGCCTTCATAGGAGATGTGCAGCAGGTTGGCGTCCATCGAGTACGGGGACTTCTTCTTGCCGTGACGCTCGATCGGGATCGCGTGCTTCTCGGCGTAGTCCATCAGCTTCTCGCGGGACAGCAGGTCCCACTCACGCCATGGTGCAATGACTTTTACGCCTGGCTTGAGTGCGTAGGCACCCAGTTCGAAACGCACCTGGTCGTTGCCCTTGCCGGTGGCGCCATGGGAAATGGCGTCAGCGCCGGTTTCGTTGGCGATTTCGATCAGACGTTTGGCGATCAGCGGACGTGCGATGGAAGTACCCAGCAGGTACTCACCTTCGTAAACGGTGTTGGCGCGGAACATCGGGAACACGAAATCACGCACGAACTCTTCGCGCAGATCGTCGATGTAGATTTCTTTGACGCCCATGGCCTGAGCCTTGGCGCGGGCCGGCTCGACCTCTTCGCCTTGACCGAGATCAGCGGTGAAGGTCACCACTTCACAGTTATAAGTATCCTGCAGCCACTTGAGGATCACCGAAGTGTCCAGGCCGCCGGAATACGCCAGAACGACCTTGTTTACGTCCGCCATGCCATCACTCCACGGGGTTCTACGGAAAGCCGAGGAGTCTACCGCTCAAACGCGATAATTTACAGAGGCGCGACAGCTTAAGACGACAAAGCGACAGATTCTGTCGAGAGCGCGACGATGACCGGCGGGTCAGGAAGTCGCTGCAGTGCTGGCTGGTGTGCTCGCTTGAGGCGCAGGCGCGGGGCTGACCGGCGCCACGCGCGCCAGTTTCACATTGACCCGACGGTTCTTCGCGCGATTGGCCGCATTGGTGTTCGGCACAATGGGATATTGCTCGCCGTGGAAACGCACGGTGATCTGCGATTCCTGAATACCATTGGCCTTGAAGAAGTCGACGACAGCCAGCGCGCGGCGGCGCGACAGTTCGCGGTTGGTCAGGCGATTGCCGCTGTTGTCGGAATGGCCGTCGAGTTCGATGTGATTGACCGTCGGATCGGCTTTCATGAATTCGAGCATTACTTGCAGCCTGGCCTTGGCGGCGGCGTCGAGGTCAACGCCCTCGCCGGGGAAGCCGATCTGCGACTGTTTGATCTGGTCAAAATTCTGCGGCAGCAATTTCGCTACACACGTCTGGTAATCGTTGAAGGCTTTGCTGAATTTGACCGGCAGCAAGCGAACTTCCGAGACGCGGCCGTCGCCCGAGGCACGGCGTACAACCGGGCTACGGCCGTCCAGCAGGCCACTGATCAGACCACCGGCCTGAGACTGCGAGCTGTTGAACAATACGTTGCCGCTGCCGAGCCTGACGCTGCCCAGGTTGATGTCGCCACGGCCCGGCTGCCAAGGCGCCGCCGCCGCGAGCAAGGTCGCTGAACCGCCGCCAAGCATGGCGTTGTAGGCATTCAGACGAAATATCGCCTGCTCACCGGCCTTGCGCACGAACTCACCCGAGCCGAAATCAGTGATCGGCTGGGTCAGACGACATTCGAACTTGTCGCCGGCGACCGTCCACTCAATGTTCTCCAGACGGGTCTGGTACGTGAGCGCCATCGCGGGAAGGCTGGCAAACACACTGAGCAAGGCTAAATAACGCTGGCGCACGGGAGGCTCCATTGGCTTCTGAAACACAAAGACCGATTCACACTATGTTTACGGCATACCTACGGGATATCGGAAGGTTCCGGCAAAACTTGATAGCGAGTGCCTGCAAGAGTCTTTTCCGGTAGCATTCGCCTCAGTTTGACCCGCCTGGAATCCCCTCATGTCCGACCGCCTGACCCTGCTGCGTCCCGACGACTGGCACATTCATCTTCGCGATGGTGCCGTGTTGACCAATACCGTTGCCGATGTTGCGCGCACCTTTGGCCGCGCCATCATCATGCCCAACCTGGTACCTCCGGTGCGCAACGCCGCTGAAGCCGACGGCTATCGCCAGCGGATTCTCGCTGCCCGCCCGGCCGGCAGTCGCTTCGAGCCGCTGATGGTGCTGTACCTCACCGACCGCACCCAGCCCGAAGAAATCCGTGAGGCCAAGGCCAGCGGTTTTGTGCACGCCGCCAAGCTGTACCCGGCTGGCGCGACCACCAACTCCGATTCCGGGGTAACCAGCATCGACAAGATTTTTCCGGCGCTGGAAGCCATGGCCGAAGTCGGCATGCCGCTGTTGATCCACGGTGAAGTTACCCGTGGCGACGTCGACGTGTTCGACCGCGAAAAGATCTTTATCGATGAGCACATGCGCCGCGTGGTCGAGCGTTTTCCGACGCTGAAAGTGGTGTTTGAACACATCACCACCGGCGACGCCGTGCAGTTCGTCAACGAGGCTTCGGCCAACGTTGGCGCGACCATCACCGCGCATCACCTGCTCTACAACCGCAACCACATGCTGGTCGGCGGGATTCGGCCGCACTTCTATTGCCTGCCGATCCTCAAGCGCAACACGCATCAGGAAGCCCTGCTCGACGCCGCCACCAGTGGCAGCGCGAAGTTCTTCCTCGGCACCGATTCGGCGCCACACGCCCAGCATGCGAAGGAAGCCGCTTGCGGTTGCGCCGGCTGCTACACCGCGTACGCCGCCATCGAGATGTACGCCGAAGCCTTCGAACAGCGTAACGCGCTGGACAAGCTCGAAGCTTTCGCCAGCCTCAACGGCCCGCGTTTCTACGGCCTGCCGGCGAACTCCGATCGCATCACCCTGGTTCGTGAAGAATGGACCGCCCCAACCAGCCTGCCGTTTGGCGAGCTGACCGTTATCCCGCTGCGCGCCGGTGAAAAACTGCGCTGGCGCCTGCTGGAGGAACACGCGTGAGTGAAGACCATTTCGACGACGAACTGGACGGTCAAAGTGGTGGTGGCGGTTCCCGTCACCCAATGGCAGCACGCTTTCGCGGCTACCTGCCGGTAGTCGTCGACGTAGAAACCGGTGGCTTCAACTCGGCCACCGATGCGTTGCTGGAGATTGCCGCGACCACCATCGCCATGGATGAAAAGGGTTTCGTTTACCCGGATCACACCTACTTCTTCCGCGTTGAGCCGTTCGAAGGCGCCAACATTGAAGCGGCAGCGCTGGAGTTCACCGGGATCAAGCTCGATCACCCGCTGCGCATGGCCGTCAGCGAAGAAACCGCACTGACCGACATCTTCCGTGGCATTCGCAAAGCGTTGAAGGCCAATGGCTGCAAACGCGCTATTCTCGTTGGTCACAACAGCAGCTTCGACCTTGGCTTCCTCAACGCGGCCGTTGCGCGTCTGGACATGAAGCGCAACCCGTTCCACCCATTCTCCAGCTTCGACACCGCGACGCTGGCCGGTCTGGCGTACGGTCAAACCGTACTGGCAAAAGCCTGCCAGGCCGCCGACATCGATTTCGACGGTCGCGAGGCGCACTCGGCGCGTTACGACACCGAGAAAACCGCTGAGCTGTTCTGCGGCATCGTCAACCGCTGGAAACAGATGGGCGGCTGGGAAGATTTCGACGATTGATTGATGATCGTCGGGTAAATCCCGCACATGAAAAAACCGGCCACAGGGGCCGGTTTTTTTGTACCTCGACGTTGCGCCTTACAGGGCAGCAGCGTTCTCGGTCAGGTAGGCAGCAACGCCTTCTGGCGAAGCGTTCATGCCTTTGTCGCCTTTTTTCCAGTTGGCAGGGCAGACTTCGCCGTGCTCTTCGTGGAATTGCAGAGCGTCGACCAGACGGATCAGCTCTTCCATGTTACGGCCCAGCGGCAGGTCGTTGATGATCTGCGAGCGGACAACGCCTTTGTCGTCGATCAGGAACGCGCCACGGAAAGCCACGCCGCCTTCGGATTCAACGTCGTAAGCCTTGGCGATGTCGTGCTTCATGTCGGCAGCCATGGTGTATTTCACCTGGCCGATACCGCCATTGTTCACTGGAGTGTTGCGCCATGCGTTGTGAGTGAAGTGCGAGTCGATCGACACAGCGATCACTTCAACGTTGCGTGCCTTGAAGTCAGCCATGCGGTTGTCCAGAGCGATCAGCTCGGAAGGGCAGACGAAGGTGAAGTCCAGTGGGTAGAAGAACACCAGGCCGTATTTGCCTTTGATGGCCGAGGACAGGGTGAAGCTGTCAACGATCTCGCCATTGCCGAGTACGGCCGGGACGGTGAAGTCAGGGGCTTGTTTGCCTACGAGTACGCTCATTGATATCTCCTGGTGTAAAAACTTGAAGTTCAGGGTTCGCGCCAGCCTGCCACCCTCAGGCGACAGCCCTGTGACACGAACCCCCTTCGCAAGGGCCGACCATCATACACTGCGAATTTGGCCTGTCCTTAACGGTTTTTTAAAGCAGGCGCAGAACGGCGCTGCATTTACGGGGCCAGGCAAATCGCCAGTAATCACCGTTCGTCAGTCACCGCGCTCAATCGGCTAAAGCCTTCCGAAAGCACTTTGACAATCATTCTCGTTAACATTAAGATCCATCGCAATTGAGTCACAACCAGCGACGGTTCTCACTTATGTATGTTTGTCTCTGCACTGGCGTCACCGACGGACAGATCCGCGAAGCGATCTATGAAGGTTGCTGCAGCTATAAAGAAGTCCGCCAGGCCACCGGCGTCGCCAGCCAATGCGGCAAATGTGCCTGCCTTGCCAAGGAAGTCGTACGCGAAACCCTGACCAAGCTGCAAACCGCTCAGGCCGCGATCCCCTATCCGGTAGAATTTACTGCTGCGTAATAACACCCCATTTCAAAGAACCGGACTTATGTCCGGTTTTTTTATGCCTGTAAATCAATTGCTTAGGCTCCAGACGCGGAACACAAACATTCTTATTCCGATTAATTTTCATATATTATTCAATAACTTAGGTTTGACACTTATAAGTACGAAGCTCAAACTCTGCCGTATATACAGCTATTACAGGGCAGGACTCCGATCATGAAAGGCGACATTACAGTCATCCAGCATCTCAACAAGATCCTTGCCAATGAGCTGGTCGCGATCAATCAGTACTTCCTGCATGCGCGCATGTATGAAGATTGGGGTCTGAACAAGCTCGGCAAGCACGAATACAAAGAATCCATCGACGAGATGAAGCACGCGGACAAGCTGATCAAGCGCATCCTGTTCCTCGAGGGCCTGCCGAACGTGCAGGATCTGGGCAAGCTGCACATCGGCGAGCACACCAAGGAAATGCTGGAGTGCGACCTGCGTATCGAGAAGACCGGCCACGCTGACCTGAAGACCGCGATCGCGCATTGCGAGACCGTCGGTGACTTCGGTAGCCGTGAACTGCTTGAAGACATTCTCGAATCCGAAGAAGAACATATCGACTGGCTCGAAACCCAACTGGGCCTGATCGATAAAGTCGGTCTTGAGAACTATCTGCAATCGCAGATGGGCGAAGAGTAGGAGCTGCCGAAGGCTGCGATCTTTTCAGATTGCACCGGCAACTTGCAGTAACTTTTCGAACGCACTAAAAAGCCCCGCCCTCTTTCGAGTGGCGGGGCTTTTTATTGGCTGGAGATCAAAAGATCGCAGCCTCGTTTCACTCGACAGCTCCTACACCAGCAGCTGTCGCATGAAACCTGGTCAATCAGGCTTCGGACTTGTTCGCCGCTGCCGCTTCAACAGCCGACTTGATGGTGCTTTGCAGCGAACCGTCTGCAGCCATCTCGGTCATGATGTCGCTACCGCCGACCAGCTCACCGCCGACCCACAGTTGCGGGAAAGTCGGCCAGTTGGCGTATTTAGGCAGGTTGGCGCGGATTTCCGGGTTCTGCAGGATGTCCACGTACGCAAACTTTTCGCCACACGCCATCACAGCCTGTGCAGCTTTCGCAGAGAAGCCGCACTGCGGGGCATTCGGCGAGCCTTTCATGTAAAGCAGAATGGTGTTGTTGGCAATCTGCTCTTTAATCGTTTCGATGATATCCATGGAGCACCTCGGCTGAACTTTCCGACTCATGGGTCGGCACGGTGACGCATTGTAACGGAATCCCGAGCGCCATGCTCGGTCTCCCCGACAGTCATGCTCAAGCCGCCGCCACCGTCACCGGCACGCCATTCAACGCCGCATTGCCGGACAACTCGTCGAGCTGACATTCATCAGTCAGGTCGTTCGCGCTCGAGCCCGGCTGACTACTGGCAATCGCCATCTGCACGCCTGGCCGTGCATGACCCCAGCCATGCGGCAGGCTGACCACACCTCTCATCATGTCGAGGCTGCCGAGCACTTCGACTTCGATTTGCCCGACCCGCGAACTGACGCGCACCCATTGACCATCGTTGAGCCCGCGGCTGGCAAGATCGTCCGGGTGCATCAGCAACTGATGGCGCGGCTTGCCTTTCACCAGACGGTGATAGTTGTGCATCCACGAATTGTTGCTGCGTACGTGGCGACGGCCAATCATCAACAGTTCATCTGCAGCGGGCGCCTGCAACGCGGCGAAGCGTACGAGGTCAGCGAGAATCTCTGGCGGCGCAGCCTGCACATGTTGGTTCGGTGTTTTCAGGCGCGAGGCCAGATTCGCTTTCAACGCGCCCAGATCAATACCATGGGGATGATCGAACAGCGTCGCCAACGAGAGTTTCTGCTCGGAGGCGTCACCGTACAGGCCCATGCGCAAGCCCATGTCGATCATCTTCGCCGGCGGCATGGTCGGCTTCAGCTCTTTACCGGTCTTCTCGGCAAAGGCCTTGGCCAGGCCAACAAAAATCTCCCAGTCATGCAGCGCGCCTTCAGGCTTGGCGAGAATTGCACGATTGAAGCGAGTCACGTTACGTACCGCGAACAGGTTAAACGTGGTGTCGTAGTGATCATTCTCCAGCGCCGAGGTCGACGGCAGGATCAAGTCGGCGTAACGCGTGGTTTCGTTGATGTAGAGGTCAATGCTGACCATGAACTCCAGGCCGTCCAGCGCTTGTTCCAGTTGCCGCCCGTTCGGCGTCGACAACACCGGATTGCCGGCCACAGTGATCAGCGCACGGATCTGCCCCTCGCCTTCGGTGAGCATTTCTTCGGCCAGCGCCGAGACCGGCAACTCTCCGCCGTATTCAGGACGACCCGAGACACGGCTTTGCCATTTGTTGAAATGCCCGCCCGAGGTCGATGCCACCAGGTCCACGGCGGGTTCGGTGCATAACGCGCCGCCTACCCGGTCGAGATTGCCGGTGACCAGATTGATCAACTGCACCACCCAGTGGCACAGCGTGCCAAAGGCCTGGGTTGAAACCCCCATGCGGCCGTAGCAAACCGCACTCGGCGCGGCAGCGAAGTCGCGGGCCAGTTGACGGATCTGTCCGGCAGGCACGGCGCACAACGGGCTCATCGCTTCAGCGGTGAACGACGCTACCGCCCCGCGCACTTCCTCCAGCCCATCGACCGGCAAATGACTGTCGCGGGTCAGGCCTTCACTGAACAGCGTATTAAGCACACCAAACAACAACGCGGCATCCCCTCCCGGACGCACGAACAGATGCTGATCAGCCATCGCCGCCGTCTCGCTTCGCCGTGGATCGACCACCACGACCTTACCACCGCGAGCTTGAATAGCTTTTAAACGTTTTTCGACATCCGGCACGGTCATGATGCTGCCGTTGGAGGCCAGCGGATTACCACCGAGGATCAACATGAAATCGGTGTGATCGATGTCCGGAATCGGCAGCAGCAAGCCGTGGCCGTACATCAGGTAACTGCTCAGGTGATGCGGCAACTGATCGACCGAGGTCGCCGAGAAGCGATTGCGCGTCTTCAGCAAACCGAGGAAGTAATTGCTGTGGGTCATCAGCCCGTAGTTGTGCACGCTCGGGTTGCCCTGATAGACCGCCACGGCGTTCTGGCCATGACGCTCCTGAATCGCCGCCAGCTTCTCGGCAACCAGCGCAAACGCTTCGTCCCACTCGATCGGCAGCCATTCGCTACCCATGCGACGCATCGGCTGGCGCAGGCGATCCGGATCGTTCTGGATATCTTGCAGCGCCACGGCTTTGGGGCAGATGTGTCCGCGACTGAAGGTGTCGAGCGCATCGCCCTTGATCGAGGTGATCGCGACATTGCCATCGGTTTCGGTGGTCTCGATGGTCAGACCGCAAATGGCCTCACACAGGTGGCAGGCACGGTGATGGAGAGTCTTGGTCATGGCCAGTCTCTGTCTTGTTCTGGGCGGGTAATGACACCCGCGGGAACAAAACTATGGCCCGAGTGATGAAGCAGCGCCAGCGACGTTCGTCTTGTGAATCGGCGCCTATCAGGTGCACCGATAGACCGCCACGCTCAACTCGATGGAAGCTGCGGAGGTGCTGCCAGCTGGATTTCCTGGATGGTTTCGATCTGCTCGTGGGCGACGTGAACGCCGGTGAGTTCGCCGATCAGCCGCCAGTGTTCGTCGAGCCCGGCGCTAATCGTTGCCATGCGATCGATCATGTGGCGGCCGGCGCTCTTCACGACTTCGTCTTCGCTGCGCAGCAGTTCGAACGACATTGAGGTCACCGACGCGGTGAGGTGGGTCAGAGAGCGAGCCGTGTGGCCCAGCAATTCCATTAACAGTTTTTCTTTCGATTCCATGCGGAGGCTTCCTGCGTCGCTCGAAACTTATTTATAACCCAGCACTTTGCTTTAGCAAATGTTTCAACCTGAGCATCCGACCAAATGATGGCATGGCGCCACGGTCGTAAACCGACCCAAGCGACACGATCCCCGCCACGCCGCATTGCCAAGCCCCGCGAGGCCAGTGTACAAAGGGACTCGCTGCTGTCCTGAACCCGGCTTCAAATGCGCGACTGCAACATTCAGTGCGCCCTTCGATTTCCGCAAAAACTGTAGCCTATTGGAAAAACGCGACATTTAGTGTCAATATCGCGCCTTCCCCTATTTCGTCGCCCCGTGCGGCTTACGCCGCAGGTCTCGCCCGTTGTTCCGTTAAACAAGGCTTTGAGCATCTGCGGTTTGTAGCAAAAAGGTAGTCAATGATGAGCGCAAGGCACTTTCTCTCCCTGATGGATTGCACGCCCGAAGAGCTGGTCAGCGTGATCCGTCGAGGCGTTGAGCTCAAGGACCTGCGTAACCGCGGCGTACTGTTCGAGCCTCTGAAAAACCGTGTACTGGGCATGATCTTCGAGAAGTCCTCGACCCGTACCCGTATCTCCTTCGAGGCCGGCATGATCCAGCTCGGCGGCCAGGCGATCTTCCTCTCGCCGCGTGACACCCAACTGGGTCGTGGCGAGCCGATCGGCGACTGCGCCATCGTCATGTCGAGCATGCTCGATGCGGTGATGATCCGTACCTTTGCCCACAGCACCTTGACCGAATTTGCGGCCAACTCGCGCGTGCCGGTGATCAACGGCCTGTCCGATGATCTGCACCCGTGTCAGCTGCTGGCCGACATGCAGACATTCCTTGAACACCGTGGCTCGATTCAGGGCAAAACCGTGGCCTGGATCGGCGACGGCAACAACATGTGCAACAGCTATATAGAAGCAGCGATGCAGTTCGACTTCCAGTTGCGCATCGCTTGCCCGCAAGGCTACGAGCCCAACCCTGAGTTCGTCGCCAAGGCCGGCGATCGCGTGACCATCGTTCGCGATCCGCAAGACGCCGTGCGTGGCGCGCATCTGGTGAGCACCGACGTCTGGACTTCGATGGGTCAGGAAGAGGAAACTGCCAAGCGCCTCAAGCTGTTCGCCCCGTTCCAGGTGAACCGTGCTTTGCTCGACCTCGCTGCCGAGGACGTGCTGTTCATGCATTGTTTGCCTGCGCACCGTGGCGAGGAAATCAGCCTCGACCTGCTTGATGACCCGCGCTCCGTCGCCTGGGATCAGGCAGAAAACCGTCTCCACGCACAGAAGGCCCTGCTCGAGTTCCTCGTTGAACCGGCATATCACCACGCATGAGCCATGAACTACTGCTGAACCTGCGCAACCTCGCTTGCGGCTACCAAGATCAACGTGTGGTGCAGAACCTTAATCTGCACCTTAATGCCGGTGACATCGGCTGCCTGCTCGGTTCGTCCGGCTGCGGCAAGACCACGACCCTGCGCGCCATCGCCGGTTTCGAACCGGTGCACGAAGGTGAAATCACCCTCGGTGGCGAAACCATCTCCAGCGCCGGCTTCACCCTGGCGCCGGAGAAACGCCGGATCGGCATGGTGTTCCAGGACTACGCGCTGTTTCCGCACCTGAGCGTTGCCGACAACATTGCCTTCGGCATTCGCAAGCATCCGAACAAGGAACGCGTGACCGAAGAACTGCTGGAACTGGTCAACCTGAAGAACCTCGGCAAGCGCTTCCCGCACGAATTGTCCGGCGGCCAGCAACAGCGTGTCGCCCTCGCCCGTGCCTTGGCGCCGGAGCCGCAATTACTGCTGCTCGACGAGCCGTTCTCCAACCTTGATGGCGAACTGCGCCGCAAGCTCAGCCATGAGGTGCGCGACATTCTCAAGGCCCGTGGCACCAGCGCAATTCTGGTGACCCACGACCAGGAAGAAGCCTTCGCCGTCAGCGATCACGTCGGTGTATTCAAGGGAGGTCGACTGGAGCAGTGGGACACGCCGTACAACCTGTATCACGAACCGGCAACGCCGTACGTGGCCAGCTTCATCGGTCAGGGTTACTTCATTCGCGGCCAGTTGGGCAGCCCGGAATCGGTGCAGACTGAACTGGGTGAGCTGCGCGGCAATCGGGCTTATACCTGGCCGATTGGCGGGGCGGTGGATGTGTTGCTGCGTCCGGATGACATTGTTTATGCGCCGGACAGTGGGTTGAAAGCGCGGATTGTCGGCAAGACCTTCCTTGGGGCGTCGACGCTGTATCGTCTGCAATTGCCGACAGGCGCGCAGCTGGAATCGATTTTCCCTAGTCATGCTGATCACCATGTCGGTGCGGAAGTGGGGATTCGGGTTGCGGCTGAACACCTCGTATTGTTCCAGGCATCTGGCAGCACCGCTGCGCAGATCCCGGCAGTGGAAAACGGCGTCCGCCGCTACAGCACTGCCCTCTGACCAACACCGGATCCCACTGTAGGAGTGAGCCTGCTCGCGATAGCGGTGCATCAGTCAAATCATCTGTGACGGATGTATCGCTATCGCGAGCAGGCTCACTCCTACAGGGTTTTGCGTTAACCCAGGATCAAGGTGCCGCTGGCAACCAGCGTCGCATTGCCGCCAATCTTCACTCGCTCGCCTTCCAGCCGACAAAACAACTCCCCGCCCCGCGCCGAGCGCTGGCAAGCGGTCAGGCTCGATTTGCCCAGACGCTTGGACCAATACGGGATCAGGCTGCAATGCGTCGACCCGGTCACCGGATCTTCATTGATGCCAATCGCCGGCGCAAAATAGCGCGAGACGAAGTCGTGCTGATTACCCCGCGCCGTGACGATAGCGCCCAGCCACGGCAGCTTGGCCAACGCCACCATGTCCGGCTTGCAATCGAGCACGGCCTGCTCCGATTCCAGTACCACAAACAGTTCGTTGGAGCCGAGCACATCAACCGCTTCGACACCCAGCGCCCGCTCAACGTCGACAGTCACACCAATCTCAGACGGCATGATCGACGGGAAATCCAGCCACAACCGATCACCTTCCCGCGTGACGCTCAGCGGGCCGGATTGACAGGTAAAGTCGATACGCCCGGCGCTTTCCTTGTCAATTTCGAACAGCACATAAGCGCTGGCCAGCGTGGCGTGGCCGCACAGTGGCACTTCAGTAGTCGGGGTGAACCAGCGGATATGCCAGGCCGATCCCTCACGCACCAGAAACGCAGTTTCCGCCAGATTGTGCTCGGCGGCGATCTTCTGCATCAGCTCGTCCGCGAGCCAGGCATCCAGCCGATAGACCATCGCCGGATTGCCACTGAACGGCCGATCACTGAACGCATCGACCTGATGAAACTCGAGCTGCATAACCTTCTCCCTAAGTCAGTCGGCAGAGCATGCAACCACGAGGCGATCAGCGCCAGTGACAGAACCGGCCAATTTTCTGCATACAGCGATAACGGTCACGTGCGGCCGATATCGGCAAATTTCGCCTGGGTATGTTCGGCGAGCACGGCGGGTGCCAGTTCCACCTCCAGGCCTCGCCGACCGGCACTGACATAAATAGTCGCAAAACCCTGAGCCGAGTCATCAATAAAGGTACGCAGGCGCTTCTTCTGCCCCAACGGGCTGATGCCACCCAACAGATAACCGGTGGAGCGTTGTGCGGCTGCCGGGTCAGCCATCTCGGCTTTTTTCACCCCCGCGGCATGCGCCAGACCTTTGAGGTCGAGGCTTCCGACGACCGGCACCACCGCCACCAGCAACTCGCCTTTTTCGCTGGCCGCCAACAAGGTTTTAAACACCTGCGCTGGCTCCAGCGCCAGTTTTTCCGCGGCCTCCAGCCCATAGGATGCGGCCTTGGGGTCATGTTCGTAACTGTGCACGCGATGTTCGGCACGAACTTTTTTCAACAAGTCCAACGCAGGGGTCATGGCAGCTCCAGGCTCGGCAGTGACAGAAAAATGCTGCGTCGGATTCTAGGTGATCAGCCTCTAAAAGGCTCTATCCCAAGCCACGATTCCCGTGGCTTGCAGACATTCTGCAAACACCATCGCGCGTGGATGACACAGGATCATTCACGCAACGAATAGTTTTATTGTGACCAATGGTTCACTTTCGACCTTTGACAGGTTTGTTTCTTGTCTATATTTTTTCGAATCTGAATAATGTAAGAATTGTCGTCATCGCAGCACCCAGCAGTAAACCGGGAACGGAATGGGGATTCCCACCCGGTGAAAATCGCGCCTTGCCCTATCGACGAGACGCCAGACAACAACAAAAACCGAGGTTTTCAATGACAACTGCTTTACAGCAACCATCGCTATCGAGCCAATGCATGGCCGAGTTTCTGGGTACTGCACTGCTGATCTTTTTCGGCACCGGTTGTGTCGCCGCGCTCAAAGTCGCGGGCGCCAGCTTTGGCCTGTGGGAAATCAGCATCATCTGGGGCGTCGGCGTGAGCATGGCGATCTACCTCACTGCCGGGGTTTCCGGCGCGCACCTGAACCCGGCCGTGAGCATCGCCCTGGCGATCTTCGCCGACTTCGAGAAGCGCAAACTGCCGTTCTATATTCTGTCGCAGATCGCTGGCGCCTTCTGCGGCGCGCTGTTGGTTTACACGCTGTACAGCAACCTGTTCTTCGATTACGAACAAACTCACCAAATGGTTCGCGGTTCGGCCGCCAGTCTTGAACTGGCGTCGGTATTCTCGACCTTCCCGAACCCGGTGCTGTCCACCGCCCAGGCATTCCTGGTCGAGATGATCATCACCGCGATCCTGATGGGCGTGATCATGTCGCTGACCGACGACAACAACGGTCTGCCGAAAGGCCCGCTGGCGCCACTGCTGATCGGTTTGCTGATCGCCGTCATTGGCAGCTCGATGGGCCCGCTGACCGGTTTTGCGATGAACCCGGCGCGCGATTTCGGTCCAAAGCTGATGACTTTCTTCACCGGCTGGGGTGAAATTTCCTTCACTGGCGGTCGCGATGTTCCGTACTTCCTGATTCCGATTTTTGCACCGATTGTCGGTGCCTGCCTCGGCGCTGCCGGGTATCGCGGGCTCATCGCCCGTCACCTGACCGGCGCCACACCTGCTACAAAGGATGCAGAACCGGCCATTGACGGCAAACCAAGAACTTCTTGAAACAGTCGGCGCCGGCTCCTGCCCTATAGAGCCTGCGCCACGGCCCACTCTCCCTTATTTCGTCCAAGGCAATCGACATGACCGACATTCAGAATAAGAACTACATCATTGCCCTCGATCAGGGTACGACCAGCTCCCGCGCGATCATTTTCGACCGCGATGCGAACGTGGTCTGCACCGCGCAGCGCGAATTCGCCCAGCATTACCCACAGGCCGGTTGGGTCGAACATGACCCGATGGAAATCTTCGCCACCCAGAGCGCGGTGATGGTTGAAGCGCTGGCCCAGGCCGGTCTGCATCACGACCAGGTCGCCGCCATCGGTATCACCAACCAGCGCGAAACCACCGTAGTCTGGGACAAGACCACCGGCCGCCCGGTGTACAACGCCATCGTCTGGCAGTGCCGCCGCAGCACCGAGATCTGCCAGCAGCTCAAGCGCGATGGCCACGAAGAGTACATCCGCGACAACACCGGCCTGGTTACCGACCCATACTTCTCCGGCACCAAACTGAAGTGGATCCTCGACAACGTCGAAGGCAGCCGCGAGCGCGCACGCAACGGCGAACTGCTGTTCGGCACCGTCGATAGCTGGCTGATCTGGAAATTCACTGGCGGCAAGGTCCACGTCACCGACTACACCAACGCCTCGCGCACCATGCTCTTCAACATTCACTCGCTGGAGTGGGATTCGAAGATGCTGGAGATCCTCGACATCCCGCGCGAAATGCTCCCGGAAGTGAAGGCTTCTTCGGAAATCTACGGTCGCACCAAGAGCGGCATCGCCATCGGCGGTATCGCCGGCGACCAGCAAGCGGCACTGTTCGGCCAGATGTGCGTGGAACCAGGTCAGGCGAAAAATACCTACGGCACTGGCTGCTTCCTGCTGATGAACACCGGCGACAAAGCGGTGAAATCCCAGCACGGCATGCTCACCACCATCGCTTGCGGCCCGCGTGGCGAAGTCGCTTATGCGCTGGAAGGTGCGGTGTTCAACGGCGGTTCCACCGTGCAATGGCTGCGTGATGAACTGAAAATCATCAACGACGCCCACGACACCGAATACTTCGCCAATAAAGTGAAGGACAGCAACGGCGTGTACCTGGTGCCGGCGTTTACCGGTCTGGGCGCTCCGTACTGGGACCCGTATGCCCGTGGCGCGCTGTTCGGCCTGACGCGCGGTGTTCGCGTCGATCACATCATCCGCGCCGCACTGGAATCGATCGCCTACCAGACCCGCGACGTGCTCGACGCCATGCAACAGGACTCCGGCGAACGCCTTAAAGCCCTGCGTGTGGATGGCGGTGCGGTGGCGAATAACTTCCTCATGCAGTTCCAGGCTGACATTCTCGGCACGCAGGTTGAACGCCCGCAAATGCGCGAAACCACGGCGCTCGGCGCGGCTTACCTGGCCGGTCTGGCGTGCGGTTTCTGGGGCAGTCTGGAAGAATTGCGCGGCAAAGCGGTGATCGAGCGCGAGTTCGAGCCGAGCCTGGACGAAGTCGAGAAAGAGAAGCTGTACAAGGGCTGGAAAAAAGCCGTCAGCCGCACCCGTGACTGGGCGCGTGAAGACGCTGAATAAGCCAACCTGCAGAGACTGATAGGCAACTAACTGGTAGGGAGCGGATTCCTGCGTCATCATGGGCAAATTTTGCACGGCAGCCCAAAGGAAGCCCCATGAATCTGCCTCCCCGTCAGCAGCAAATCCTCGAGCTGGTCCGCGAACGCGGCTATGTGAGCATCGAGGAAATGGCCACGCTGTTCGTTGTTACCCCGCAAACCATCCGCCGCGACATCAACCAGCTCGCGGAAGCCAATCTGCTGCGTCGCTACCATGGTGGTGCCGCCTATGATTCCAGTGTCGAAAACACCGCCTATGCGATGCGCGCCGACCAGATGCGCGATGAAAAACAACGCATCGGTGAAGCCATCGCCGCACAGATCCCCGATCACGCTTCGCTGTTCATCAATATCGGCACGACCACCGAGTCGATTGCCCGCGCCCTGCTCAATCACAATCACCTGAAAATCATCACCAACAACCTGCACGTCGCGTCGATGCTCAGTGCCAAGGATGATTTCGATGTGTTGCTGACTGGCGGCAATGTGCGTCGTGACGGCGGTGTTGTCGGTCAGGCGAGTGTGGACTTCATCAATCAGTTCAAGGTTGACTTTGCGCTGGTCGGGATTAGCGGTATTGATGAAGACGGCAGCCTGCTGGATTTTGATTATCAGGAAGTGCGGGTTTCCCAGGCGATCATCGCCAATGCGCGACAGGTGATTCTGGCAGCGGACTCGAGCAAGTTCGGGCGTAACGCGATGATTCGCCTGGGGCCGATCAGTTTGATTGATTGCCTGGTCACGGATCAGCAACCGGTGCCGGCGCTGGCGCAGTTGTTGAGCCAGCACAAGATTCGCCTGGAAGTCGTTTAAAAACCCTCAAGATCAAAAGATCGTCCGATCGCGGCCCGAGCCTTCGGCAGCTCCTACATGGGTTCACTTGACCTGTAGGAGCTGCCGAAGGCTGCGATCTTTTGCTTTTAATGTTCGAAAATTTTCTTTTAACCGCCCTTCGATGAGTTTTTTCAATCGAACGTGACTGGCTGCGCGCGTCTTTATGGGCTACCATTTTCGCAAATGAACATTCATGTTCGATTTCCAATATAGAAAATCAAAAGAACCCGAGGCCAGCCGATGTCCACCTCTACCTTGCGTACGCCCCCAATCTCCGAGATCTATGACATCGCCGTTATCGGCGGCGGGATCAATGGCGTGGGGATCGCAGCGGATGCCGCCGGTCGCGGGCTTTCGGTGTTCCTTTGCGAAAAGGACGATCTGGCCAGCCACACTTCGTCGGCCAGCAGCAAGCTGATCCACGGTGGTCTGCGCTACCTCGAACATTACGAATTCCGTCTGGTGCGTGAAGCGCTGGCCGAGCGCGAAGTGCTGCTGGCCAAGGCGCCGCACATCGTCAAACCGATGCGCTTCGTGCTGCCACACCGTCCGCACCTGCGCCCGGCGTGGATGATCCGGGCTGGCCTGTTCCTCTATGACAACCTCGGCAAGCGCGAAAAGCTGCCAGGTTCGAA
This sequence comes from Pseudomonas sp. P108, assembly GCF_032613195.1. Lineage (NCBI taxonomy): Bacteria > Pseudomonadati > Pseudomonadota > Gammaproteobacteria > Pseudomonadales > Pseudomonadaceae > Pseudomonas > Pseudomonas sp. P108. Next base: position 5,327,352 of record NZ_CP126691.1, read on the forward strand.
AAGCCTCAAGTTTGGTGCCGACAGCGCACTGAAAAGCGAAATCAAGAAAGGCTTCGAATACTCCGACTGCTGGGTCGACGACGCCCGCCTCGTGGTACTCAACGCCATGGCCGCCCGCGAAAAAGGCGCCCACGTGCACACTCAGACCCGTTGCGTCAGCGCCCGTCGCGCCAAAGGCCTGTGGCACCTGAACCTGGAACGTGCCGACGGCAGCCTGTTTTCGATCACCGCCAAAGCACTGGTGAACGCCGCTGGCCCATGGGTTGCCAAGTTCATCCGTGACGACCTGAAGATGGAATCGCCGTACGGCATCCGTCTGATTCAGGGCAGCCACATCATCGTGCCGAAACTGTACGAAGGTGATCACGCGCACATTCTGCAAAACGAAGATCAGCGCATCGTGTTCACCATTCCGTACCTCAACCACTTCACCCTGATCGGCACCACCGACCGCGAGTACACCGGTGATCCGGCGAAAGTGGCCATCACCGACGGCGAAACCGATTACCTGTTGAAAGTGGTCAACGCCCACTTCAAGCAGCAGATCAGCCGTGACGACATCCAGCACAGTTACTCGGGCGTACGCCCACTGTGCAACGACGAATCCGACAACCCGTCGGCCGTCACCCGTGATTACACCCTGGCCTTGTCGGGCAACACTGAAGAAGCACCACTGTTGTCGGTGTTCGGCGGCAAGCTGACCACCTACCGCAAACTCGCTGAATCGGCGATGGCGCAGTTGCTGCCATTCTTCACCCAGATGCGCCCGAGCTGGACGGCCACCGCCACCCTGCCCGGCGGCGAAGACATGACCACCCCGCAAGCCTTGAGCGCGCTGATCCGCGACAAGTTCGACTTCGTGCCGACCGAGATCGCTCGTCGCTGGTCCACCACTTACGGCAGCCGCACGTGGCGCATGCTCGAAGGCGTGGAAAGCCTCGCCGACATGGGCGAACACATTGGTGGCGGGCTCTACACCCGTGAAGTCGATTACCTGTGCAGCGAAGAGTGGGCAACCACAGCGCATGACATTCTGTGGCGTCGTAGCAAGCTGGGGCTGTTCACTACCCCGGTAGAGCAAGAGAAGCTTGCGGCGTATTTGGGTAAGGTCGAACAGAACCGTAGCAAGATCGAAGCGGCGTGATTTGAACATTGCTTAAACGAAAGCCCCTGAATTGAGAGATTCAGGGGCTTTTTGTTTTGTGGGTTCTGTTGGACCTGATTGTGTCAGTCAGATCTCTCCCCCTCACCCCAGCCCTCTCCCCCAAGGGGGAGAGGGGAAAGGGAGCCCATCGAGGTGCTCTGTAAATCCTGAGTTCGACTCGGTATTCCAAGTCGGCGTAACTTGCCCAAACAACGCGATCGGTCCCCTCTCCCTCTGGGAGAGGGTTAGGGTGAGGGGCTTTTCGCCGTTCGGATTTCCGAACGCGACTTGACGGTCAATTCGGTAAACCGGATCAGATACGCCAAATACCACCATCACAAAACTTTAATACTCTTCTAAATCAACAAGTTACGCTACAGCAACTGGTCTGGCACGACTCATGCTCTACACTCTCTCGACGAATGCCTGTTGCGCCAACACTTCAGGAGCCGTCAGGCATTCGAAGCACAAAAGGGCCGACGAACTGGCTCCATAAAAAAAACAATTCGAGGAAAATTTGATGCGCATCGTTCCCCATATCCTGGGCGCAGCCATTGCGGCCGCTCTGATCAGCACGCCAGTTTTCGCCGCCGAACTCACCGGCACCCTGAAGAAAATCAACGATTCGGGCACCATCACGCTCGCTCACCGCGACAGCTCTATTCCGTTTTCCTACATTGCAGACGCTTCCGGCAAACCAGTGGGCTACTCCCACGACATTCAGGTGGCTATCGTTGAAGCCCTGAAAAAAGACCTGAACAAGCCCGATCTGCAGGTCAAGTACAACCTGGTCACCTCGCAAACCCGTATCCCGCTGATCCAGAACGGCACCGCGGATATCGAGTGCGGCTCGACCACCAACAACGCCGAACGCGCCCAGCAAGTCGACTTCACCGTCAACATCTTCGAAATCGGCACCCGTCTGCTGGTCAAGAAAGACAAGGATGGCAAGCCGTCCTACGCTGACTTTGCCGACCTGAAAGGCAAAAACGTCGTGACCACCGCCGGCACCACGTCCGAGCGCATCATCAAAGCGATGAACGCCGACAAGCAGATGGGCATGAACATCATCTCCGCCAAAGACCATGGCGAATCCTTCAACATGCTGGAAAGCGGCCGCGCCGTAGCCTTCATGATGGACGACGCCCTGCTGGCCGGCGAAGAAGCCAAGGCCAAGAAACCGACTGACTGGATCATCACCGGTACGCCACAGTCCTTCGAAGCCTACGCGTGCATGGTGCGCAAAGACGACCCGGCCTTCAAGAAGGCTGTCGATGCCGCCATCGTTGGCCTGTACAAGTCGGGCGAGATCAACAAGATCTACAGCAAGTGGTTCGAGAGCCCGATTCCTCCAAAAGGCCTGAACCTGAACTTCCCGATGAGCGACAAGGTAAAAGATCTGATCGCCAACCCGAGCGACAAGCCGGCGCCTGACGTAAAAATCTGATTCCTGACTAACCTTATCTCCTGAGGGAGCCACCCTCCCTCAGGCGTCTGTTACTACCTGCTGGCTATACAGTGGAACACTCGACCTGGCGGTTTTCGAGCCGATCGCGTGTGCCTGACGTTCAACGTCGGGTGGGAAAGGATCTTCCCCAAGCGGGTGCTTGTACATCGATCGATCTCGAGGGGAGACCCTAATGAATTACAACTGGGACTGGGGCGTGTTCTTCAAGTCCACCGGCGTTGGCAGCGAGACTTATCTCGACTGGTACATCTCCGGTTTGGGCTGGACCATTGCCATCGCCATCGTGGCGTGGATCATCGCCTTGCTGCTGGGCTCCATACTGGGGGTCATGCGCACGGTGCCGAACCGCATCGTATCGGGCATCGCCACCTGCTACGTCGAGCTGTTCCGTAACGTACCGCTGCTGGTTCAGCTGTTCATCTGGTACTTCCTGGTACCCGACCTGCTGCCGCAAAACCTGCAGGACTGGTACAAACAGGACCTCAACCCGACGACCTCGGCTTACCTGAGCGTTGTCGTGTGCCTGGGCCTGTTCACCGCTGCCCGCGTCTGCGAACAAGTGCGTACCGGCATCCAGGCGCTGCCACGCGGCCAGGAATCCGCCGCCCGCGCCATGGGCTTCAAACTGCCGCAGATCTACTGGAACGTGCTGCTGCCCCAGGCCTACCGGATCATCATTCCGCCGCTTACCTCGGAGTTCCTCAACGTCTTCAAGAACTCCTCCGTGGCGTCCCTGATCGGCCTGATGGAACTGCTGGCGCAAACCAAGCAGACCGCCGAATTCTCGGCCAACCTGTTTGAAGCCTTCACCCTGGCCACGCTGATCTACTTCACCCTGAACATGAGCCTGATGTTGCTGATGCGCATGGTCGAGAAGAAAGTCGCGGTGCCCGGCCTGATCTCCGTGGGGGGTAAATAATGGACTTCGATTTCAGCGGCATCATCCCCGCTATCCCGGGCCTGTGGAACGGCATGGTCATGACCTTGCAGTTGATGGTCATGGGCGTGGTCGGCGGCATCGTGCTGGGGACGATCCTCGCGCTGATGCGCCTGTCGTCGAGCAAACTGCTGTCGCGGGTGGCCGGCGCTTATGTGAACTACTTCCGTTCGATTCCGCTGCTGTTGGTGATCACCTGGTTCTACCTGGCGGTGCCGTTCGTGCTGCGCTGGATCACCGGCGAAGACACGCCGATTGGCGCGTTCACTTCCTGCGTCGTGGCCTTCATGATGTTCGAAGCCGCGTACTTCTGCGAAATCGTCCGGGCCGGTGTGCAGTCGATCCCCAAAGGCCAGATGGCCGCCGCGCAAGCGATGGGCATGACCTATGGCCAGACCATGCGCCTGATCATCCTGCCCCAGGCGTTCCGCAAGATGACCCCGTTGCTGCTGCAACAGTCGATCATCCTGTTCCAGGACACCTCGCTGGTTTACACCGTGGGCCTGGTGGACTTCCTTAACTCCGCCCGTTCCAGCGGCGACATCATCGGTCGTTCCAACGAGTTCCTGATCTTCGCCGGTGTCGTCTACTTCATCATCAGCTTTTCCGCCTCGCTGCTGGTCAAGCGTCTGCAAAAAAGGTTTGCCGTATGATCTCTATCAAGAACATCAACAAGTGGTATGGCGACTTCCAGGTGCTGACTGATTGCAGCACCGAGGTCAAAAAAGGCGAAGTGATCGTGGTCTGCGGCCCGTCGGGTTCCGGCAAATCGACCCTGATCAAGTGCGTCAACGCGCTGGAGCCGTTCCAGAAAGGCGACATCGTCGTCGACGGCACCTCGATTGCCGACTCGAAGACCAACCTGCCGAAACTGCGTTCGCGCGTGGGCATGGTGTTCCAGCATTTCGAACTGTTCCCGCACCTGACCATCACCGAGAACCTGACCATCGCGCAGATCAAGGTGTTGGGCCGTAGCAAGGAAGAGGCGACCAAGAAAGGTCTGCAACTGCTCGAGCGCGTCGGCCTGTCGGCGCACGCCCACAAGCACCCGGGGCAACTGTCCGGTGGCCAGCAACAGCGTGTGGCGATCGCCCGTGCGCTGGCGATGGACCCGATCGTCATGCTGTTCGACGAACCGACCTCGGCGCTCGACCCGGAGATGGTCAACGAAGTGCTCGACGTGATGGTGCAACTGGCCCACGAAGGCATGACCATGATGTGCGTGACCCACGAAATGGGTTTCGCCCGTAAAGTGGCGGATCGGGTGATTTTCATGGACGCCGGCAAGATCATCGAAGACTGCCCGAAAGAGGAATTCTTCGGTGACATCAGCGCCCGCTCCGAACGCGCGCAGCACTTCCTCGAGAAAATCCTGCAGCACTAAAACCGAGTACTTGCGCCATCACCCTAATCCCTGTGGGAGCGAGCTTGCTCGCGAAAGCGGACTGGCATTCAACATTGATGTTGACTGATCCGCCCTCTTCGCGAGCAAGCTCGCTCCCACAGGGACAGCGGTGAGCCTGCAAGTGTGGTGGTTGACCCAAGGCAACTGTGATGAAATGCGACCCCAATCTCTATCGCGCCGCGCCGCCATCACTTGCCGTGAAGCCCCGTCTGATTCGTCATTTGTTCCTGCCGCCACTGATCATCGCCCTGATGATCGGGTTGGGTTTTATCGGCTTCTGGACCAGTGAGCATTTCGGCATTCGCAGCCTCGGCGAGAACGGTCAGCGCCAGCTCGAACTGCACGCCCGCGCGGTCGAAAGCGAGATCAGCAAATACACCTACCTGCCCAGCCTGCTGGAACTCGAAACGAGTGTGTCGCAGCTGCTGGCCGACCCGAGCCCGCAATACCGGGAAACGGTCAACGCTTACCTCGAAGGCCTGAACCGACGCAGTCGCAGTCGGGCCATCTACGTCATGGACACTACCGGCCGCGTCATGGCCACCAGCAACTGGCGCGATGTCGACAGTTACCTCGGTGAAGACCTGTCCTTCCGCGCTTACTTCCAGAAAGCCGTACGTGGCGAACCCGGGCGTTTCTACGGGATCGGCAGCACCAACGGCGAACCCGGTTACTACCTCGCTCATGGCCTCGAAGAGCACGGCAAGATCATTGGCGTCGCCGTGGTCAAAGTGCGCCTGGAAGCCATGGAAGAACGCTGGCAGCGCGCGCGTCTGGAAGCGTTCGTCAGCGATGAAAACGGCATCATCATTCTGTCCAGCGATCCGGCCCGGCGCCTGAAAGCAGTGATTCCCCTGAGTGAAGCCACCAAGGAAAAACTCGCCCGCAGCCTGCAGTACTACTGGTTTCCGCTCAACGAGCTGCAACCTCTGGCTCGCGAAACCTTGTCCGAGGGCGTAGAAAAACTCACCTTCCCGGCCAACAGCGAAGTGCAGTCCGGCGAGGATGACATCAGCTATCTCGCGCAGACCCGGCCACTGACCGACACGCCGTGGAATTTCACCCTGCTCACGCCGTTGCAGGACCTGCGCCGCGAAGCGATCAACCAAGGCATTCTCGTCGCGGTCGCGTTTGCGCTGGTGGCCTTCCTGTTGATTGCCTGGAACGAACGACGCAAGGTCATTGCTACTCGCCTCGCTGCCCGTGAAGCCTTGCAGGAAGCCAATAATCAACTGGAGCGTCGGATTACCGAACGCACCACCGACTTGCGCGCCAGCAACGAACGTTTGAAGAGCCAGATCCGCGAACGTCGTCAGGCCGAAGAAACGTTGCGCCGCGCTCAGGATGAACTGGTGCAGGCCGGCAAACTCGCGGCCATCGGCCAGATGTCGACCAGTATCGCCCACGAATTGAACCAGCCGCTGGCCGCGATGCGCACGCTGTCGGGCAACACCGTACGCTTTCTCGAACGCGGTCAGCTGGATATTGCCAGCACTAACCTGAAGACCATCAACGAGCTGATCGACCGCATGGGCCGGATCACCGCCAGCCTGCGTTCATTCGCCCGACGCGGTGACAATCAAGGCCAGGCGAGCCTTGGCAAAGCCGTGGAAGCGGCGCTGCAATTGCTCGGTGCGCGCCTGGAAAGTTCGGCGCTGCACATCCACCGGCAGTTTATCGACGTGCAAGTGCAGATCGACCAGACCCGCCTCGAACAGATTCTGGTCAACCTGATCGGCAACGCCCTCGACGCCATGCAGGCACAGCCCCAGCCCGAACTGTGGCTGGAGGGTGAAGAGTTCAACGCCAAGTATCGCCTGCGCGTACGCGACAACGGTCACGGCATTGACGCCGAGGCGCGCAAGCATCTGTTCGAGCCGTTCTTCACCACCAAGCCCGGCGAACAAGGCCTGGGCCTTGGCTTGACGCTTTCCGCCAGCCTCGCGGCCGCCACCGGCGGGCATCTGGGTGTTGAACACCCGGCGAGCGGTGGCACCACCTTCGTCCTCAGTTTACCGTTGGTAAGCCCTACTCCTGCCGAGCCAATATGAACCACGACCTTAGTGTGCTGATCGTCGAAGACGACCCCCATGTGCTGCTCGGCTGCCAGCAGGCGCTGACCCTGGAAGACATTCCCTGCGTCGGTGTTGGCAGTGCCGAGGAAGCGCTGGAACGTGTTGGCGACAACTTTGCCGGTATCGTCATCAGCGATATCCGCCTGCCAGGCATCGACGGCCTGGAACTGTTGACCCGCCTCAAGCAACGCGATCGTAGCCTGCCGGTGGTGTTGATCACCGGCCATGGCGACATTTCCATGGCCGTCGGCGCGATGCAGAAAGGCGCCTACGACTTCATGGAAAAACCGTTCTCGCCGGAGCGTCTGGTCGATGTCGCGCGACGGGCGCTGGAGCAACGCAGCCTCGCCCGCGAAGTGTCGTCGCTGCGCCGGCAACTGGCCGAACGTGATTCCCTTGAAGGACGCATCATCGGCCGCTCGCCAGCGATGCAGAACCTGCGCGAATTGATCGCCAACGTCGCCGACACCTCGGCCAACGTCTTGATCGAAGGTGAAACCGGCACCGGTAAAGAACTGGTCGCGCGCTGCCTGCACGACTTCAGCCGCCGGCACAGCAAGCAGTTCGTCGCGTTGAACTGCGGCGGCCTGCCGGAGAACCTCTTCGAAAGCGAAATTTTCGGCCACGAGGCCAACGCCTTTACCGGCGCGGGCAAACGCCGGATCGGCAAGATCGAACACGCCGACGGCGGCACGCTGTTCCTCGATGAAGTGGAAAGCATGCCGCTGCCATTACAGATCAAACTGCTGCGCGTGTTGCAGGAACGCACCCTCGAACGCCTCGGCTCAAACCAGAGCGTGGCGGTGGATTGCCGGGTGATCGCGGCGACCAAATCCGACCTCGACGAATCGAGCAAGGCCGGCGAGTTCCGCAGCGACTTGTACTACCGCCTCAACGTGGTAACGCTGGAACTGCCGCCACTGCGCGAACGCCGCGAAGACATCCTGCAACTGTTCGAACACTTCACCCAGCAATCAGCACTGCGCTTCGACCGCGCACTGCCGGAGCTGGACAACCAGACCCTGTCGAACCTGATGAGCCACGACTGGCCAGGCAACGTGCGTGAACTGCGCAACGTCGCCGAACGTTTTGCCCTCGGTTTGCCGGCGTTCAAGAAGTCCGGCACCAGCGCTGGCGGCCAAGGCCTGGCGTTTGCCGAAGCGGTGGAAGCCTTCGAGCGCAACCTGCTCAGCGACGCCCTGCAACGCAGCGGCGGCAACCTGACCCAAGCCAGCCTTGAACTGGGCATGGCCAAGACCACGTTGTTCGACAAAGTGAAAAAGTACGGGTTGAGCCACTGATGGATCTGTTTTTCAAAGCCCTGTTGGGCGCCGCGGTAGTACTGATCATCGCGGCGCTGTCGAAAACCAGAAACTACTACATCGCCGGATTGGTGCCGCTGTTCCCGACGTTCGCGCTGATTGCGCATTACATCGTTGGCAAGGGGCGTTCGATTGAGGATTTGAAGACCACGATCGTGTTCGGGATGTGGTCGATCATTCCGTATTTTGTGTATCTGGCGACGCTGTATGTGATGGTCGATCGGCTGCGGCTGGAGGCTTCGCTGGCGGTGGCAGCGGTGGCGTGGTTGATGGCGGCCACTGTTTTGGTGACGGTTTGGGTGCGCTTGCACAGCTGACCCTCACCCCAGCCCTCCCGAAACGTCGGACCGCCCAGAGGGAGAGGGGGCCGACCGAGGTGTCTTGCGTCTGACATTGACCTGAAAGATCCAGTTGATTATGGATTCGGTACAGCACGTTCAGGTCGGCGTACAACTCCAGCATCCCCCAATCAGTCCCCTCTCCCTCTGGGCGGTCCGACGTTTCGGGAGGGTTAGGGTGAGGGGCTTTTGGCTCCTACCGATATCAGCTGACCGTCCCGCCCTTGGACTCCGCCATAATCTGCCGAATCGCCCCGACAAACGTCTCCACCGGTTGCCCACCCGTCACCGCATACTGCCCGTTGAACACCACGGTCGGCACCGAACTCACCCCGCGCTGCAGCCACAGCTGTTCTTCTTCACGCACCTCATCGGCAAACTCGTCCGACGCCAGAATCGCCTCGGCACGCTGGCGATCCAGCCCGACGCTTTCAGCGATCTGCACCAGTTGCCGATGATCCGATGGATTACCGCCCTCACTGAAATAAGCCTTGAACAGTGCCTCTTTCAAAGCCAACTGCACACCTTCGAGCCCGGCCCAGTGCAACAGGCGATGCGCATCGAAGGTGTTGTAGATGCGGCTGTTGCCATCAGTGCGAAAGGCAAACCCCAGCTCGGCGCCACGGGCGCGGATCGCTTCGCGGTTCTTCTGCGACTGCTCCGGGGTCGAGCCGTATTTCTCTTGAATGTGCTCGGCAATGTTCTGCCCATTGGCGACCATTTTCGGATTCAGTTCAAAAGGCTGAAACCGGATCTCGGCCTGCACTTCGTTGCGCAGGATTTCCAGTGCCTGTAACAGGCCATACAAACCGACGACGCACCACGGGCAGGAGACATCGCTGACAAAATCGATTTTCAAGGCAGAACTCATCACACACCTCGCGGGGGGAATCGTGCGGGAAAGTTTGCAAGATACACCCCGGCCGGATTTTGTGGTGCCCCCTTCGCGAGCAGGCTCGCTCCCACAGGGGAACGCATTCCAAATGTGGGAGCGAGCTTGCTCGCGAAGGGCCATCACCCACACCGCCAACTGTCGGTTACAGCAGATTCCCGCCCACCACCGGTTCAATCTGCGCCCAATGCGAGGTGTCTTCACGATGCGCCTGCAGATACGGCAACACCGCCGCCAGCAATGGCTCCTTGAACGCCTCCTGAAAACGATGGGCCAACCCCGGAATCAGCTTCAACTGGCTGCCACGAATGTGCGCTGCCAGATGCACGCCGTGCATCACCGGCAGCAACGGATCCGCCGTGCCATGCACCACCAGCGTCGGCACCCGCAACTGGTTGAGCAATGCCACCCGGCTCGGTTCGGCGAGGATCGCCATGATCTGCCGTTTCACGCCTTCCGGGTTGAACGCGCGGTCATACGACAGCGCGGCCTGTTGCAGCAAGGCCTGCCGGTCATCGGTGACCGCCGGGCTGCCCAGTGCTGCCAGCAGATCAGCCTGTTGTTCGAGCGCCACCTGACGGTTTGGCGCACCGCGTCGCGACAGTAACTGCACCAGCGCCGCACTCGGTGCCGGCAGACCTTCGGCGCCAGAAGTGGTCATGATCAACGTCAGGCTCTCGACCCGCTGTGGCGCCATTGCCGCCATGTGCTGGGCAATCATCCCGCCCATGCTCGCGCCCAGCACATGAAACTGCTCCACGTGCAACGCGGCCATCAGACCCAGCGCGTCGTCAGCCATATCCGTCAGGCTGTACGGCGCCGACACTGGCAGGCCGAGCTTGTAGCGCAAGACTTCAAAGGTCAGGTTGGCCTCAACCGGGGCCTGACGCCAGGTCGACAGGCCGACATCGCGGTTGTCATAGCGGATCACCCGAAAGCCCTGCTGACACAGCGCAACCACCACTTCGTCAGGCCAGTGGATCAACTGCCCACCCAGGCCCATGACCAGCAACAACGCCGGATCCGACGCGCGCCCAATGCTCTGGTAAGCAATGCTCACCTGCTGCAGATCGACGTGCTCGGTCGGCACATTGACGTCGCAACGCGCTGCCGCCCACGTCGACGATCCGAAAAAAATCGCGGCCAACAAAGCCGCGATCGATAAAAAACCCTTAGCCATGAAAAACACCGAAACGCAGAACCCCAGTAGAGCGCGAGTCTGATGAAGTTTGTACAAGCCCGCTGCCACAGTTCCATGACAGTTTGATGAAGAGTGCCGAGCGGTCGTGCAGGGTTGTTGCAAACAATATCTATATACCGCCAACGTCCAGCGCAATTTGCCTTGAATGACGCGCACCGGAGCGGATCCACCGCTCCCCTTGCGAGTCATGCCACCATGCCTGATCAGACCACCCGCGCTTTACCCTCCGCGCCGTCACCGACGCTGAAAACCTCCACTCGGTTAGCGAAAACCACCGATGACAGCCTGGCGCTGCGAGCATCCAGACGCTGGCAGAACAGCAGCGACGGCTTGCGTGAACTGTATGCAGCCAGTCCGGGGCTGCGCGATAGCCTCAATGTGCTTTTGCAGGAAAAGTTGCAACTCGACGGTGAGAAAACTGCGCTGCGCTTTGCCGCTATCGCCGATCACCCCGAGCGCCGTGTCAGCCTCACCGAGGCCTGTGCGTTTGTCCTGCAACAGCCGACGCTGGACGTCACGCTCGATCAGCGCAGCCAGGTCAGCGGTCTGGCTGCCGGTCACCCACTGTTCGCGTTGAAACCACTGCAAGTGCTCGAAAAGCTCAAAGCACTTGATCCGCAACAGTTCCACGCCACGCGCTGGGCAAATTTCTGGGAGGCGCGAGCACCGCATGCAGCGGTGTCACGGCGAGAACGCTCCCTGCAGTTCTATCGTGAACACCTGGAAGCCACAGCCGACATGGCGCTCGCCCGTCGCACCATCACCGCGCAACAGCTCAAACCCTTGCAGCAAATCCTCGACAGCCCGTGCGGGGCGCTGCTGTTGGACGGTCAACCCATTCATACACAACAGCTGGCGCTGTTGCTGAGCAATGGCAGCAAAGTCAAACTCGCGGGGGCTTGGGTGATCAGCGTGGATGATCCGGCATCTGCCAGCCCTTTGCTCTATTTGCCCAGCCGTTCCGTGCCCGTGCAGTTTTTCAAGACGCGCAACGAGATGGAAAACTGGCTGTCCCGCCAGGGCCTGGTGCCAACGGGACTGCCTGGCGAACATCTGCGCTTTGAATACACCACGCTCTTTGATCCGCTCGTCAGCGGTTCAAGCGATCTGTTCGCGAGTCGACAACAAGCGCAGATCAGCGCGTTGTGCAACACCAACAAAGGCAGGCCCGGGCTGTGGGAGCACGGCGCACAGTCGCTGATGCAGGTCGATCTGCTCGATCGCCAGCGCAGCACCGCGAGCATTGTCGCCTCTGCGCCGTCTGCCAGCCATCAACTGCCCACTTTCGAAACCGGTCAAAAGCCGTTGTTTGGAAGCCTGTCGGCCGGGATTGCGCTGGGTGTACGCCAGGCAGCAATCAAGCGCGAGCGAGAAGCGCTCGACACACTGCTGGAAAACGACCGCAACGGAGCACACAAGAAGGCCTGTCAGGACGCGCTCAACGCCATTGAAGCCGCGGAGCAAGCCTGCGACAAAGCGGTAGACACGTTGCTTTATCAGGCGCAAGTGTCCGAGCTGAGCAACACCCACAAAGACTTCACCGCCCTTCATCAGGCGCACAAAGACGCTTTGTACGCCGAAGCCAGACTGCAGTTGGCGCTGGGCCAGCTCGATACCGATCAGCACGCACTGCTCAAAGCCGTGCTGGACAACACCGGCGCCAACGAAACAAACGCTGACGTCAGCGTGGCCAGTCTGACGCTGTCCATGACCGAAACGGTTGGCGGAACCACTTCCGTGCAAACCGAAAAACTCAAGGGCCCCTTTGTCATCACGCGGTCAGGCGCATTGTCAGACCGCGACTCGCCAGACAGTCTGCTGCTCTACTGGCCAGGCAGCGGTGGCGGTTTGCAGGCGTTTGCCAACCGCCGGCGGCTGGAACGCGAGGCATTGATGATTCAGGACAACACGCCCGAACTGACCTTGCAACTGAACGAAATTGCCACGGCCCCGTTGCATGCCTGTCTGGATGAACTGCTTGACGATTACAAGTCAAAAGCCGCCCCGATCAGCGACAAAGCCGAGCAGGCCGACGCGCTGGAAATCCTGCGCAAAAACAGCCGCGCAGCTTTGCAGGTGCCGGTGCACGCCGCCAGAAGCCTGGCGTTTGCCCATGTGCTGGAACAGGATCGCAGTGCCACACTCGCCGAGCACCTGCCGGACTGGCTGATCAACCTCAACAGTGGCGAACGTAGCGCGCTGAAAAAAAACCTCGAGGCGTACATCGCTGCGATGCGCAAGAGCCACCAGCTCATGACCCTCGCGCTGGAGCCCCGTGACGACTTTACCCGCAAACACCTGCACGCGCGGCTGCGCAAGGATTTTTCCCTGGAAGGCGATTTTTCGGTGCAAGTCGAGCTGCCCGATTCGACCCGCACTGAACCCCATTATGAATCAGGCCCCGGCGGCCATCGAAAAACCACCGTCATCGTGCCCGGCGCGACGCGCAGCAAAATGCCGCTGGAAGATCTCGCCCAGCTCAACATCGACAATGTCCAATCGGTGCTCAATGACTCGCTGTCGCAACGGTTGATTTTCCTGCGGGCGGAGGTCAGCGCAACCCACAAAACCGATCGCATCCGCCTGCTCAACGGCATCAATCTGACCTATTTGCGCAAAGCGCTGCCGGAACTGGACTTGCCCAAAGCCTATGAGCAGAAAATCCGCGACGCCTTCATCGGCACTGCGACCGAGCCAGTGTTCGTCAAGGAGCATCGCCGGGAAAGCCTGATAGAACCCTGGCGTCTGATGCTCACGATCCAGGCTGAAAGCGCACGCCTGCGCAAGCACATCAGCAACGATGAGGCCGCGACGCTGAACACCGCCATCGCGGCCTGCACCCCGCAGGCGTGGCTCGCCGACGGCAAGCGCATCGCGCTGCTGCCGGTGTCCCTGAAAGTGGGCGGCAAGGACACGCCCCGTGAAGGTCCCGTCACGCTGTCGGGAGTGACGTTCATCGAAGAACAGATCAGCGGGGTGACCCTGCTGTATCTGCCCGAAAGCCCCGACGAGCAGTTTTTGCGCCGTTACGACAACCTCGAAGCCGCGCGCAAAGGCCTGTTCAGGTTATGCGCGAGCGACAAATGGGTGACCTGGCTGGCGGGCCGAACCCTGCAAGGTGACGTCAAGGCGCATGTGGGTCGGATCCATCAGGCCGTGGAAAAGAACTTCGATGCGCTCATTGAAGTCGGCGAGCGCTGGCCACAGACCACCTCCCTGGCCGCGCATCTGCTCGACGCGCACATGGGCCGTCTGATTGAGGCCCATCGCGGCAGCTCGCGCTCCAATGACGAGCTGTTCTTCGAGCGTCATGCCTTGAAGGGCCCGCGCGCCTTCAACTACATATTGATGGCGATCGGCATGGTGCCCTTCGTCGGCACTGCGCTGGCCCTTTATCAAGCCTGGACGGCCGCCAATCAGGCGACGGCAGCGTTCTTGCGCGGCGAGGTCGGCGATGGTCTGGCGGAGATCGAATCGATGCTGCTGTCGTTGATCGACGCACTACTCGATGTGCTTCCGGGTGAAGCCATCGCCTCGACGCTATCGCGCACCAGCCGCACGCTGACACGCACTCGCCAGCTTCATCAACTGGTTGGCAATGTGGCCACCCTGCATGGCAAAACCCAGCGTCAGGCCAGGCACGTGTTGGCACGCTTCGCCGATTACGAATATGAAAAGCCACTTTCCCTGTCGAGCGTGCAGCCCGCGACTCATGGTATCTACCGCAATATCTACCGGCATGCCGACGGCGATTTCATCGAACGCCAGGGACGTCTCTACCAGGTGGAACTCAACACGGATTCACGCAGTTGGCGTTTGTCCGGCAACTCGCGAAAAACCTACAAACAACCGATTGCCCTGGATGAAAGTGGACACTGGGACACCTGGTTTGGTGTCTACGGCACCACGCTTGAAGGCGGTGCGCTGGGCGGTGGCAACGTCGCCGGACACCTGGCCGATAGGCTCGACCCTTACTGGCCACCGGTCATTCGGCAACGCTTGCCGCGCTGGTGGGCCGACCGCGCATTTCGCCGCCAACTGCAATTGACCGATGAGGTCGAACACCTTGCCGATCTGTGCGACGCAAGGATCCCGACAAGCAAGAAAGCCATCGACGCCTACGAGGAGGCCAGCCTTGCAGAGCGCCCCGCATTGCGTGCGGCCTCCGAAGCCGCCTGCCTCGAAGATATCCGTCTGGAGAGCCGGCGTTATGCGGTTCTGGAAGAACTGAAACCACTTACGCATGGCAAAAAGCTTAAATCTGTCGGTGACACTCAAAGCGAGGTCGCGATGAAATTGACCGAAAGATACTGGCAGCGCGCCTCACATGTTTCCGACAGCATTATTCCTGTGACCGATGGCATTAACGTGCAGAGCAGGGTGCTGAACGCCTTGCCGAGCCACGCGTTGCCAAAACGCTTGAAGATGCTGGAGGAAGTCCGCTTGCTGCGGGTCGAATACCTGAAAAAACTCGATCAGCAGCAGGAACTCAAAACGCTCGCCAACCAATGGTATGCGCGGGTCAAACTAAAAGCGGACAAGGCCCATCTCGTCGAGTTTGTCGAAGAAATGAACGCCCTGTACAGCGATGCCAACCTGCTCTACGTGCGAGCAACCCAACGATTTGAAATCGTCAAAAACCACGCCCGCCACCGAGAGGTTTCCTGGTTTTATCTGCTGCAACGAGCCGCTGAACTTCGCGCCCATGTGTATCGCGCGCTGGAAACCCAGTATGACCTGCCGAAAATTATCACCACGCCAGCACAACGCAGTCAGATTCTGCAGAACTGCGCCGATCTGTACACCCGCTTTCGTCTGCAAATGAAAATCTGGACAGCCAGCTATCCACAGCACTTCCATATGGATGTGGTTGAACCGTTGCTCAACGATCTGGAGCAAATGACCAGCCGTGCCCTCGCCGAAGTGAAGACACCGAGCAAAGCGAAAAGCCCGGGCGAGGCGGTCCAGCGGGTCTTCACGACCACAGATGACAATCTGATTTACGGCGTTGAGAAATGGGATTCAGTCACTCAGAGACGCCGCTATGAGCGCACACGCCGAGAGGGCAGCGTCGAAATCTGGGAAGAAGGTCCCGACGGCAAAGCCCGACTGATCACCCCGGGCAACGCTGAAACACCGGCAACCACGCCAACGGCGCTTGCCGATCTGGTGACAGACGCACAACAACGTCTGGATGCTCAAGTGACTTACCGCGCAACGGTTGAGAGCAACGCCGACCGGGGCATGCTGCCGGTCGATCTGCAACACATGATGGACAGCCAGGCCGCAGAGCTCAACACCCGGGCCGATCGCATCGCGACTGTATCGGCCGAGCACCCGATCATCGGGCAACTACGCAGCAAGGCCGACGAGCTCATCGTCACCGGTCGGTCCGTGCGCACCCAACGCACGTTTACCAGTGCGAAACCTACCGATGGCATGCTGGATGACCTTATCGCTGAAAATGCCGTGGAGATCCGCAGAACCCGGCCGATCAAACAACTGAGCAAGCGTCGTGGTGAGGAGGACTACATGCAGGAATATGAAGTCTGGAACATAACCGCAGAACCGGCACGTCTGTTGTGGTACGCGCACTTCCATTACCGCAGCGCAGCACCGGCGTTCAGGCCATTCGAGAAAGCGCACTTGAAACTCCCGGCACACCGCTACCTGACCCATGCCGATGACGCCAACCTGCCGTATTCCGATATCGGGCCGAATTCAATTGTTCTGGTGCATTTCGAGGGGATCTGAATCCACGTCGCACAGCGACCCTTCAGGAGAAGCGCTAGAATCGCCGGGCGCGCAACCGAGCTGTCGAATGCCGCGTTATGATCGACAGCCCGGCAAACATGAGACAAACTCAACGTTTATGCGTTGATCACAAGTTTTCCTCATGGAGTCCCTCGGTGCTTGAAATCCGTCACCTGAAAACCCTGCATGCCCTGCGCGAAGCCGACAGTCTGGTGGACGCCGCCGACCGCTTGCACCTGACGCAATCGGCGCTGTCGCACCAGTTCAAGGAGCTTGAGGAACGCTTGGGCATGGCGTTGTTCGTGCGCAAGACCAAACCGGTGCGTTTCACCAGCGCCGGTTTGCGCCTGCTGCAACTGGCTGACGCAACTCTGCCGCTGCTGCGCGCTGCCGAACGCGATATCGCTCGTCTGGCCGGAGGTACCGCCGGGCGTCTGCACATGGCCATCGAATGCCACAGCTGCTTCCAGTGGCTGATGCCGACCATTGACCAGTTCCGCGATGCCTGGCCGGAGGTCGAACTCGACCTCGCCTCGGGTTTCTCGTTTGCGCCGCTGCCGGCGCTGGCCCGTGGCGATCTGGATTTGGTGGTGACGTCCGACCCGCTGGAAATCGCTGGCATCACCTATGTGCCGTTGTTCACCTACGAGGCCATGCTCGCCGTGGCCAACCAGCACGCACTGGCCAGCAAACCGTACATTGTCCCGGAAGACCTGCTGACGGAAACGCTCATCACCTACCCGGTGGAACGCGATCGCCTCGACATCTTCACGCGTTTTCTCGAACCTGCCGACATCGAACCGGCGCAGGTGCGCACCTCGGAACTGACGGTGATGATGATGCAACTGGTCGCCAGTGGCCGCGGCGTCTGCGGCATGCCGCACTGGGCACTGCACGAATACAGCTCGCGCGGTTATGTGAAGGGCAAACGGCTGGGGGAAAAGGGTTTGTTTGCAACGTTGTACGCAGCGATTCGCACCGACATGCTCGATGCACCGTACATGCGCGATTTCCTGCTGACGGCCAAGGACACATCGTTCTCGACGCTGGACGGTGTCAGCGCGGTGCGCTGAGTCACTTGTGGGAGCGAGCCTGCTCGCGAAAGCGATGTATCAGACACACAAATAGTGACTGTCAGATTGCTTTCGCGAGCAGGCTCGCGCCCACAGGGATCAGCGCAATATCATAGTTGACGCCACATGTGGATCTTGTCGAAGTAGTCTTCACCCACCCGCACCGCCAATGGTTCGAGGCCGAACTGGATGAAGCCGCAGCGCTGGTAGAGATTGAACGCGGCGTCATTGCCGGCGGTGACGGTGAGCTGGAGCAGTTTCAGCGCCGGATGGTTTTGCGCTTCGGCGATGGCCGCCTGCACCAGTTCATGGCCCAGGCCATGCTGGCGAAAATCCGCCGACACGTACATGCCGAACAACGTGGCCTTGTGACGAGCCTTTTCGCGCGGTTCAAAGGCCAGGCCGACGATGCCGGCCAGCGTGCCGCCTTCAAATGCGCCAAGCACTACATCGAGTTTGCTGGTCAGACGCCCTTCCCACCAGCTCAAGGGCATCACCGCGCGTTCGCGCACGCTTGAGGTGAAGGCCTGCGGATGACGGTCATAGGCTTCGAGCATCAGTTCGCGGTAAGCCAGGGCATGACTGGCGTCCAGCCGTTCGATCCACATGTTCACGCCGACCTGCGTTGCTCAAACATCAGGCGCACGGCCAGACCTGCCAAAACGAAGCCCATGAAATAACGCTGCAGCGCCAGCCATGTCGGGTTGCGCACAAACCACGAAGCGATGCCCGCCGCGAACAGTGCGATCAGCAAATTGACAGAGAAACTCACGCTGATCTGGGTCAGGCCGAGAATGATGCTTTGGGTGAACACCGAGCCGTGTTCAGGGGTGATGAATTGCGGAAAGACCGAGAGGTAGAACACGGCGATTTTCGGGTTCAGCGCACTGGTGAGAAAGCCCATGGCAATCAGTTTTCGCGACGAATCCGGGGGCAACTGCTGCGCTTCGAACGGCGACCGCGCACCCGGCTTCAGCGCTTGCCAGGCCAGCCACAACAAATACAACGCACCGGCCCACTTCAGCACTTCATAGGCCATCGGCACCGCCAGAAACACCGCCGTCAAACCCGCAGACGCCGCGAACATATGCACAAAGAAGCCACTCACCACACCAAGCAACGACGTGACCCCGGCCTTGCGTCCCTGACAGATCGAACGCGAGATCAGGTAAATCATGTTCGGCCCCGGCGTCAGTACCATCAACAACGCGGCGGCGGCGAAGATCAGCAGGTCTTGAAGCGGGATCATGGCAATGTCCTTTGCGTGAATGATCAGGCGAGCGCCGTCAGTGAGTGGCGATAAAACGGCAGGATCAGGTCGCGTGTCAATGGCGCCAGAACGACAGCAGGATCAGTGGCCGGATCGACCCAGATCACTTCTTCGATTTCCGCCGCCGGAGTGACGTCGGCATTGATGGTCAGTTGAAAGATCTCGGCCTGAACGACACACCCCGGCTCGTTGGCCGCAGGCGCCGAGAACTGGCCGAGAAAAGACGCCTGCGCCGGATCGATCCGAAGGCCCAGCTCTTCTTCCAGCTCCCGGGCCAGCGCGTGCACCGGCAACTCCTGCGCCTCGATCTTGCCACCCGGTTGCATGAACGCGGTGGTCCCGCGCTTGCGCACCAGCAGAGTCTGCCCTTGAGGATTGAGCAACAGCGCGGCGGCGATACGAATGAGGTTTGCAGAGACAACGGATGCAGAGGTCATGGGTCAGCCACCGGCCTGGAAAAACCGCAAGGATCCCATGCCCGGCCCAATGACGTCACCTCGCCGATCATTCGCCCAGCGCCGTGAGCGTGGCTTCAACCTCCTCCGGCACCTTGACGAAAATCGTGTACTTGCCGCCCTCCATGGCTTCGAACGCAATCAGCTTTTCCACCAACAGCGCGCTGAGTACCTTGCCGGCGTTGAGCAGCAGCATGCCGTTATCGGCATTGAGGTTGCGCGCCAGAATCATCCCCGCCGCCAGATCCCGAGTGGAGAGCACCTTGACCGACGGATCGGCCAGCGTCACGTCGCTGAGAAATGCCGCACACACCTGAATGAAATCTTCGACCAGATCAGGATCGTACAAACGCCCGGCGTACTGGCGCAGGTACAGCAGCGCTTCATCGCTGTTCATCTGCCGCTCGAGGATCAGACCGCGCTGCAACTCGACGAAATCCACCGCCAGTTTCAGCAAGCGTGAACCGAACGGAATGCCCTCGCCCTTGAGCCGGTCGGGAAACCCGCTGCCATCCCAGCGCTCCTGATGATGCAGGATCAGACGCGCCGCATCTTTCATCGGGTCGAGCGTCATGAGCAACGATTCGCTCTGCTTCGGGTAACTGCGATACCGCTCGCGTTCGGTATGGCGCAGCAGATCCGAGGGCGTGATCATCATCGCGTCGGTCCAGCTCAGCTTGCCGATGTTGTACAGCGCCGCAGCCATGGTCAGATCACGGCTGGTGGCCTCGTCCAGGCCGTGCTGTCTGCAGTAGCTGCGCACCAGTTCGATGATCTGCCGGTTGGTCTGCTTGGCAGGTGGCAAGCGCAGATTGGCCAGCAGCGAAAACACTTCGGTGCCGGTGACATAGCTGTGCTTGAGCTCTTCGTACGCCAGATCGAGCATGTCGGCGGTCTGCTGCAGTTCGGCGGTGCGCGCCGCGACATGCTTTTCCAGGGTGCTGTTGAGCAGTTTGAGCTGGTCGTTCTGCACCCGGGTCAAGCGCTCCAGACGCTGGCGCTCGTGCTCGGAATGCTGGTGCTCGAGGGACTGGCGCAGAATCAGCAGCAGCTCTTCGTCGTTCCACGGCTTGCTGATGTAACGGTGAATCTGCCCGTCATTGATCGCTTTGATGATCGCCGCCGGGTCGGCATATCCCGTGAGCATGATCCGCGCAGTCGCCGGAAAACGCTCACGGACATGCGCCAACAACGACGCACCGTCCATGCCCGGCATGCGCGCATCACTCACCACCAGGTTCACCGGCTGCTGCGCGAGGATCTCCAGCGCCTGGGCGCCGCTGGTCGCCAACAGAAGATCGTAGGGTTGGCCGCGTAACAGGCGACGCAGGCTGTTGAGGATCGACTCCTCGTCATCGACCAGCAGCACTGTGGGTCGATGCGCCGACATCGGCGCGGATAGCTCTTCCATGGCATGGCCTCAAGCAAACAGGGAAATAACGACGCACCGACCCAACGCTTCGCCGGTCCGCGCCTGAGTCCAAGGCTAGATGATTTTGGCCGGCATTCACGCCGATCTTTGTCCGGGGCCGAAAGCGCAGTACCGGGGAGCCGACTATGCTGAACACAGCGCAAGACTCCATCGGCTGATACAAACAGGCAAATGGCGAGGGAAAAGGATGCCCCGGATCACCACAGCATGCCTCCCCACGGGTGGCGCGGCATGACAACGCCAACCGTGCACATCAATCGCCGCGTGCTGATCGTTGACGACAGCCCGGCGATCCATGGCGATTTCGCCAAGATTCTCAGCCCGGTCATCCCCGGCGACGATGGTTTGGGCGAAACCGAGAATCTGTTATTCGGCACCCCGTCTGCAAAACAATCCCAACATTTCGAGCTGGACTCGGCGTTTCAGGGCCGCGAAGCGCTGGACAAACTCGAAGCCGCGCTGGCGCAAAACCGCCCCTACGCCATGGCTTTCATCGACATGCGCATGCCGCCGGGCTGGGATGGTCTGGAAACCATCGAACGGCTGTGGCAGGTCGACCCCAAGCTGCAAGTTGCGCTGTGCACGGCCTATTCCGATTATTCCTGGGAGGATATCGACCAGCGTCTGGCACTGAACGACCGGTTGCTGATCCTGAAAAAGCCCTTCGACGCCATCGAGATCCGCCAGATGGCCAGCGCCCTCACAGTCAAATGGCAGATGACCGAAGACGCCGAACTGAAGATGAGCCTGCTGGAGCAAGCGGTGCAGGAACGCACCCGTGAGCTGTCGGACGCCAACGTGATCGTGCAGAACAGCCCGACCATTCTTTATCGTCTGCGCGGCGAACCCTCGTTTGCGCTGATGTACATCTCCCACAACATCACCCGTTACGGCCACGTCGCCGCCGACCTGGTGGGTTCGCCCGACTGGGCCCAGGCACTGATTCATCCGGACGATCAGGCGAACGTCGATGCGGCCATGGCCCGGGTGCTGGATCGGCATGCGTCGGGCGCGTCCATCGAATTCCGCATGCGCACCGGCCAGGGCACCTGGCGCTGGGTGGAAAACCGCTACATTCCGGTGCGCGATCAGGACGGCCGACTTCTGGAAGTCGAAGGCATCATCCTCGACATCACCGAACGCCGCCTGGCCGAGGAAAAACTGGCCTTGCTGGCGCGCTCCGACGGCCTGACGGGCCTGGCCAATCGCGCCACACTGATCGAACGCCTGCATCAGGCGTTTGCCGCCGCGCGACGGGGTGCCATGCCGTTTGCGGTGTTCTATCTGGACCTCGACCATTTCAAGCGGATCAATGACACCTTGGGCCACCCGGTGGGCGACCTGCTGCTGCAGGAAGTCGCCCGGCGCATCAAGTCCGGCGTAAGGGAAAGTGACGTGGTGGCGCGCCTGGGCGGCGACGAGTTCGCGATCCTGCAACTGGACGTCAGCGACCCGACCCAATCGGCCGCGATGGCTGCCAACATCCGCGACACGCTGCTGGCGCCCTACCTGCTGGCCGGCAATGCGCTGCATATTTCAGTGAGCATCGGCATCAGCAGTTACAGCGACCTCAGCCTCGATGCCGACACGCTGCTCGGGCAGGCCGACATGGCGCTGTACCGCGCCAAGGAAATGGGCCGCAACCAGTACCACTTCCACTCCGAGGAAATCTCTCGGGAAGTGGCCGAACGCATGACCCTCGTCAGCGAACTGATGACGGCCCTCGAGGGCAATGAACTGATGCTGCAGTATGCGCCGGAGGTCGATCTGCACAGCGGCAGGATTCTCGGCATGGAGGCACAGGTCCTCTGGCAGCATCCTCGTCACGGCCTGCTGCCGGCTGCCGACTTCGTGCCGATCGCGGAGAAAACCGGCGCGATCATTCCGCTCGGGCGCTGGGTGCTGGATCACGCTTGCCACCAGATGCACCTGTGGCGTAACGAAGGGGTCGCACCGCCAGTGATGGCGATCAAACTTTCGCTGGCCCAACTCAAGAGTGGCCCCGAGCTGATCTACAACGTGCTGCGCACCACCGCCCGCTGGGAACTGGCGCCCTGGGATCTGCGCTTCGATGTCACCGAGGCCACGCTGGCCCAGACCAAGTGGACGCACAACGATGCGCTGCCGCGCCTGCGTGAACTGGGTGTGAGCATCGCCATCGATGATTTCGGCACTGAATATTCCTCGTTCGACTACCTGAAAACCTACCGGGTCAATCACCTCAAACTGGCGCAGAGTTTCGTCGACAGTGCCGCCCACGATGTCGCCGGCGCCAATGCCCTGCGCGCGATTGTCAACTTCGCCCGCGACCTGGGCATCGGCATCATCGCTGAAGGCCAGCCGTCTTCGGATCAGCCGTGCACACCACCCGCCGCGCCCCCGCTGCCGAGCGCCCGGGGCATGTATTTCAGTGCAGCGGTCAGCGCCGAACAGGCCGGGCATTTGCTCAAGGACAGTTGCCGTCTGACGCCAAAGGAGGACGAGGCATGAAAACGCCTTTTCCCCAGACCAACCGCCGCATCCTGATCATTGACGACACGCCGGCAATCCATGAGGACTTTCGCAAGATCCTCGCCCCGCAGGTGGCGGACGCCGTCGATTTGCAGCAACTGGAACAGACACTGTTCGGCAGCCAGCAGACGCCGCACCTGAGCTTCCAGCTCGACTCCGCCTATCAGGGCCAGGAAGCCTTGGCACTGGTCAACCGCGCACTGGCCAGTGGCAATCCCTACGCCCTCGCCTTTATCGACATGCGCATGCCGCCCGGCTGGGATGGCCTGGAAACCATCGAGCAACTGTGGCGGGTCGACCCGAACCTGCAAATCGCCTTGTGCACGGCGTACAGCGACTACAGCTGGGAAGCGATGGCCGAACGGCTGGAATTCGGCGACCAACTGCTGATCCTGAAAAAGCCGTTCGACAGTCTGGAAATCCGTCAGATGGCCAACGCCCTGACGTGGAAATGGCAACTGGCACAGGACGCGGCGCTGAAGATGCTCAGCCTTGAGCGAACCATCGAAGCGCGGGTGCACGAACTGCTCAAGGTCTCGCACCTGCTGCAATACGACAGCCTCACGGAACTGCCCAACAGCACCCTGCTCGGTGATCGCCTGAGTCAGGCCATGGCGGTGTGCCGCCGGCATGACAAACAACTGGTGGTGATGTTTCTCGGCCTCGATCGCTTCAAGCGCATCAACAATGCGCTGGGCCATCCGGCGGGTGACGAGATGCTCAAACGGGTCGCCCGGCAACTGTTGTCCTGCGTACGCGATTCGGACTCGGTGTTTCGCTACGGCTCCGATGAGTTCGTGGTGATCCTCGGCGACATCAACCACCCTCAGCAAACCCACGGCATCGCGGAAAAACTCCTCGCCGCCATTCGCCTGCCGCAGACGATTGTCGGCCACGATGTCAGCGTCACCGCCAGCGTCGGCATCAGCGTCTACCCCGATGACGGCCTCGAAGCCACCGAGCTGATCAAGAAGGCCGAGACCGCGATGCGCAACGTCAAGGAACAGGGCCCCGATAACATCGGCTTCTTCATCGAAGCCATGAACCAGCACGCCCGCGAACAGCACAGCATCGAGTCGGGCATTCGCCGCGCCCTGCAAGAGCATGAATTCGTCCTGCACTATCAGCCGAAAATCGACCTGCGCAGTACCAAAGTGGTGGGTGCCGAAGCACTGGTGCGCTGGCAAAAACCGGGGCATGGCTGGGTCTATCCGGCAGATTTCATCCCGGTGGCCGAGGACAGCGGTCTGATCGTGCCGCTGAGCAAATGGGTGCTGGCTGAGGCCTGTCGGCAGACCCGCGCTTGGCAACTGGCCGGACTGCCGCCGATCCGTATGTCGGTCAACACTTCACCCATCGATTTTCGCCAGCGTGACTTCGTCGCCGGCATCGAGCGCGTACTGCAACAGACAGGTCTGGCGCCCGAGTGGCTGGAACTGGAAATCACCGAAGGCGTGCTGATGCAAAACGTCGAGGCGACGATGACTGCGCTCAATCGCCTGAAGACGCTGGGCACGCGTCTGGCCATCGATGACTTTGGCACCGGCTATTCCAGCCTGAGCTACCTGCGGCGGTTTCCCATCGATGTGCTGAAGATCGATCAATCGTTCATTCGCAACCTGTGCAACGACCGCAGCGATGCGGCGCTGGTGAGCGCGATCATCAACCTGGGCAAGAGCCTGGGCCTGAACGTCATCGCCGAGGGCATCGAAACCGCCGAACAACTGGCGTTTCTCAAGGCCCATCACTGCGAAGAAGGTCAGGGTTACTTTTTCAGCAAAGCCCTGCCGGCAGATACGTTTGCGCGTTTGCTCGCCGGCACGCAACCCGCGCCATGGACGATAGGATGATCACTGTGAAACAGGCCTTGAGTCAGGGAGACAATTGCCGATGAGCCTTTTCCACCACGCCATGGCGCTGCTGCTGTGCGGACTCTGCGCCGGGGCCAGTGCCGAGCCGCTGAACGAGCCGCTCAAACCGTTGCCCGCAATACCGCAGCAGGATGCCCGGCGCGTGGAACTCGGTCGACGGTTATTCCACGAGCCACGGTTATCGATCAACAACACGCTGTCCTGCGCCAGCTGCCACCAACTCGACAAGAACGGTGCCGACAGCCGCGCCTTGTCACTGGGCTTCGACGGCAAACCGGTGGCCGTCAACACCCCGACCGTGTTCAACGCGGCCCTCAACTTCCGCCAGTTCTGGGATGGTCGCGCCGAAACGCTCGAGGAACAAAGCAACGTCGTCATCACCAGCCCCCATGAAATGGGCAGCGACTGGAGCACGGTGATCGAGCGCATCGGCAACGACCCCGACTATCGTCGCGATTTCGCCGCCACCTACCCGGACGGCGTGACCCAGGCCAATGTCCAGCAGGCGCTGGCCAGTTTCGAACGCACCTTGCTGACGCCCAACTCACGCTTCGATCAATACCTGCTCGGCAACACCGACATCCTCACCTTGGAGGAAAAGTACGGTTACCAGCGCTTCAAGGAGTACGGCTGCATTGCCTGCCATCAGGGGGTGAACATCGGCGGCAACATGTTCCAGAAATTCGGAGTGTTCGGCGATTACATTGCCGATCGCGGCAGCCCGACCGTGGCCGATCAGGGCCGCTTCAACGTCACCGCCGACGAAGCGGACCGGGCCGTGTTCAAGGTGCCGAGCCTGCGCAATGTCGCGATCACCGCGCCGTACTTTCACGACGGTTCGGCCCCCACCCTCGAACGCGCCGTGGATGTGATGTTCCAGTACCAGTTGGGGCGCATGCCGAGCGCTGAGGACAAACGGCTGATCATGCTGTTTCTCACAACCCTGACCGGCCAAGGGGAGAGCAAGCCATGATCAACATCTCGCGGCGACGCAGTCTGTTGTTGCTGACCCTGGTCGCCCTGGCGCTGGCCTCGATCCTGCTGTTCCTGTACATCAAATCCAGCTCTGCCCAGACCATGACGTACACCGAATCGAGGGATCTGATCCGGCAGATCAAACAGCAGAACTCGCTGTGGGAAAACGAGCTCCTCAAGGCGCGAGTGGCGCTCAGCCACAACTACGATCCGTTGGTGTCACCGATGAACGAAATGAACCGGCTCTGGGCGCGCTTCGATGCGATCGAGTCCGGACATGGGCGCAACGACTCGGCGCAATGGAACGACGCTCACGAAAGTTTCCGACAGGCGATGCAGGAAAAAATCCGTCTGGTCGAACAGTTCAAATCGCACAACGCGCTGTTGCGTAATTCCCTGGCCTTTTTGCCCACCGCTGAAGACGACATCCAACAGCAACTGGCCAGCCTGTCGGACTTCGATAAATTGCAGCTGCAGAACATCACTACCGACACCTACGACCTGCTGCTCAGTGCCCTCGAATTCGCCCAGGTCACCTCTGACAACCTGGCCGCCGACATCGAGGTCGGCCTGAACAAGCTGAAGGTCAACGCGCAACGCCTGCCGCTCGCGTTTCAGACCCCGATCAGAATCATGAGCAGCCATATCTCGCTGATTGCGCGCGAGCAGCCACTGGTCAACCAGTTGCTCGAAAACATCGAAAACATCCCCGTGGCCGGAAGCCTCGACAACATCACCACTATGCTCGATCACGATCAGCAGCGCGCCGATCAGGTCGACCGGCAGTACCACTTCTACCTGCTGTTGTTTTCGGTGCTGCTGATGTTGTCGCTGGTGTGGCTGGCCATCCGTTTGATCGGCAGTTTCGCCGAGATCAACCGGGTCAATAACGCCCTGCAAACGGCCAACGACGCGCTGGAACAAAGAGTCGAAGAACGCACCCGGGAACTGAGCGACGCCCAGAGCGAACTGCTCAACGCGGCACGTCAGGCCGGCATGGCGGAAATCGCCACCAATGTGCTGCACAACGTTGGCAACGTGCTCAACAGCGTGAACATCTCCAGCGACCTGATCACGCGCAAGCTGCGCAACAGCAAGGGCCAGGGCCTGGGCAAGGCCATGCAACTGATCAACGAACACCCGGATGACCTCGGCGCGTTCCTCAGCGAAGACGCCAAAGGCAAATTGCTCCCCGGCTACCTCAACCAACTGGTGGTCGCGATTGCCCAGGAACAACAGGAAATGCTCGACGAATTGAATCAGATGAACAAAAGCGTCGATCACATCAAGGACATCGTCGCCACCCAGCAATCCTATGCCGGCGCCAACAGCATGACCGAGCCATTGTTCATCAACGAGCTACTGGAAGACGCGTTGCGCATGAACGCCGGGGCACTGACCCGGCACCACGTCACAGTGGTCAGGGAATACGCCGACGTGCCGCAGGTGATGGGCGACAAACACCGCTTGTTGCTGATTCTGATCAACCTGATCAGCAACGCCAAATACGCCATGTCCGACCTCAGCAACCGCCCCCGGACCATGACCCTGGCGGTCAGGATTGTCGATGACAGCTTCCTCGAAATCAGCGTCAAGGACGATGGCGAAGGCATCGCTGCGGAAAACATGACGCGGATCTTTGCCCACGGTTTCACCACCCGCAAGGAAGGCCACGGCTTCGGTCTGCACAGCTGCGCCCTGGCGGCCATCGAAATGAACGGCCACCTCACTGCGCACAGTGACGGCCCGGGCCAGGGTGCGTTGTTCACTTTGCAGATCCCCCTGATCAGCGTCACGGAGAACGCATGAGCGAGCTGTCGAACCGCCGCATTCTGCTGATCGACGACATGCCGTCGATCCATGAAGACTTTCGCAAGATTCTCGCGCCGCCGGCGGCGCAGTCGGTGGAACTGGACCAGATGGAAGCGGCACTGTTTGGCGCTCAGGTGCGCGCCGAACGTCCGCCGTTCGAGCTGGACTCGGCCTACGGCGGCGAGGAAGGTTTGGGCAAACTGATACAGGCCCAGGCAGAACAACGCCCCTACGCGCTGGCCTTTGTCGACATGCGCATGCCCGACGGTTGGGACGGCGCGAAAACCATTGAACATCTGTGGCAACAGGACCCGCAGTTGCAAGTGGTGGTCTGCACCGCCTACTCGGATTATTCCTGGGATGAACTGCTGGAGCGCTTGCAGGCGCATGACCGCTTGCTGATTCTGAAGAAGCCGTTCGACAACATCGAAGTGCAGCAGATGGCCAACACCCTGCTGACCAAATGGCAGATGACCGAACGCGCATCATTGCAGATGCATCACCTGGAACATCTGGTCGATCAACGCACGGCCCAATTCAAGCAGGCCAGTGAAGAACTGCAGCGGGAAATCGATGAGCGCAAGCAACTGGAAAGTCAGCTGGTGCAGTCGGAAAAACTTGCGTCACTGGGGCAAATGGCAGCGGGTGTGGCCCATGAAATCAATAACCCGATCGGCTTTATCTCCTCCAACCTCGGCACGCTGGACGGCTACTTCAAACAATTGCTCAGCGTACTTGATGCCTGGCAGACGCTTGGGCCAACGCCAGACAGCGAGTCAGTGGCGCGGCTTGAGCAATTGCGCAAAAACGCCGATCTGGATTTTCTCCTCGAAGACATCCCGGTGCTGATCCGCGAATCCAAGGAAGGCATTGGCCGCGTCGGGCAGATCGTCAAGGACCTGAAGGACTTCTCTCGGGTCGATAGCCATCAGCAATGGCAGTGGGCCAATCTGCAGCAAGGCATCGAGTCGACCCTGAACATCGTCGCCAGCGAACTCAAGTACAAGGCCGACCTGATCAAGGAGTATCAGCCGCTGCCGGACATCGAGTGCCTGCCATCACAAATCAATCAGGTGATCATGAACCTGGTGGTCAATGCGGCGCAGGCCATGGGCCCGGAACGCGGCACCATCACCTTGCGCACCGGGCAGCAACAAGACACGGCCTGGGTGGAAGTCGCGGACACCGGCGCGGGGATTGCGCCGGAGATCCTGCAGAAGATCTTCGATCCGTTTTTCACCACCAAACCGGTCGGCCAGGGCACCGGGCTTGGACTGTCCCTGTCCTACGGCATCGTCAAAAAGCACGGTGGCGATATTTCGGTACGCAGCGAACCGGGCGTGGGCACGACCTTTCGCGTCGAATTGCCGATGCGCCAGAACCGGCCCGCTGCCTGAGCCTCAAGTGGCTTCCTGAAAATCCATCTCCGGCGGCTGGCGACGGAAGCCACCGGTGAGCACGGCAAGATAAACCACGCCGATCGCCAGCCAGCTCAAGCCCAGATACACCGCCAAGTGATCAAGGCTGACCATCAGCCATAAATCCGCCACCAGACCAATGAACGGAAAGATCAAAAACAGCACCATCTCACGCAGTCCCTTTTTCTCGCCGCCGATCCAGTAATGAAAGATCACCGACAGATTGACCAGACTGAACGCCAGAAACGCGCCGAAGTTGATGAACGAGGTCGAGGTGGTCACATCAAGTTTCAGCGCCAGCAACGCCACCACGGCGCAGAGCAGGATGCTGTTGACCGGCGTACCGAAGCGCGCGTGCAAGGTGCCGAAGAATGATTTCGGCAATACACCGTCACGGCCCATGGCAAACAACAGGCGCGAACCACTGGCCTGCGCCGACAGCCCTGACGCGAACTGGCCAACAATCAGACCGATCAGGAAGATCGACACAAAAAGATCGCCGCCGATGTTGCGGGCGATTTCATAGGCGGCCGAATCGACACTGTCGAACTGGAATGACGGGTGTGCGATCTGCACGAAGTACGACACACCAACGAAGATCAGCCCGCCGATCAGTGTGATCAACATGATCGCTCGCGGAATGGTGCGGCGTGGGTCGCGGGTTTCTTCGGTCAGGGTGCTGACCGCGTCGAAGCCGAGGAACGAATAGCAGGCAATCGCCGCGCCGCTCATGATCAGCGGCATTTGCATATCGCCATTGAAGAACGGTTTGATCGACCACAATGGCGTGCTCGCATCGCCACCGATGTAGTGCACGCAGAGCGCGACGAAAGCGATCAATACGAGGAACTGCACCAGCATCAGCAAGGCGTTGATGCCGTTGGCCAGTTTCAGGCCGATGATGTTGATTGCGCTGGTGATGCCGATGAACGCCAACACCCAGATCCATTGCGGGATCGACGGGAATGCCGAGGCCAGATACGCCGCGCCGATCAGCCAGATCGCCATCGGCAGAAACAGATAATCGAGCAACACTGCCCAACCGGCGATGAAGCCGAGTTTAGGGCTGATTGCCTTGCGCACGTAGCTGTAAGCGGAACCTGCAACCGGGAACGCGGCAGCCATGCGACCGTAGCTCATGGCGGTAAAGAACATCGCCACCAGCGCCGCCAGATACGCGGCAGGGACCATGCCGGCGGTGGACTGGGCGAGGATGCCGAAGGTGCCGAGGACAATGATCGGCGTCATGTAGGCGATGCCGAACAGCACCACCGACCCTAATGAAAGGGTGCGTTGCAAACGAGCCATGGGCGACTTACTCCGAATTTTATTGGATTTATGGCAGAGCCGGGTTCGGCGAATGTTTTCGGGTGTGGCTGATCGTTCCCACGCTCTGCGTGGGAATGCCTCAATGGACGCTCTGCGTCCGCTCTTGGGACGCGGAGCGTCCCGGGCTGCATTCCCACGCAGAGCGTGGGAACGATCGGGTAAAACCTGAGTTCGACTCGGTATTTCAGGTCGGCGTACCTCGAACAATCAACTCGGTCAGTCCCCTCTCCCTCTGGGAGAGGGTTAGGGTGAGGGCAGCGGTCAACAGCGTGGAATCAACAATTCACGAACACCATCGCTGCGCTCCACCACCTCCCCCGACAACTTCAAGCGCTGATCATCCAGATAGCGGTAATCCCTGCGCGCAATCTCCAACCGTGCGAAATCCAGCTCAACGCGGAACGTCCCTTCTTCCCGCCCGGCCTCGAACAGCAGCGAGCCCAGCGGATCGACCAGTGCGCTGCCACCGGCAAACATCAAGCCGTCATCCCCCGCCGCCACGCGATTGACCATCAGCGCAAACGCCTGATTCTCCTGGGCACGGGCCATGATCGCGGTGCGGTGAGTCGGCGCGTACGGGTCCATGTTGCCGTTGGTCACGATGAGCAATTCAGCGCCGAGTTGCGCCAGGGCACGGGCCGACTCTGGAAATTCGATGTCGTAGCAAATCAGCAAGCCAACGCGCACGCCGTTCCATTCGCAGGTGGCGTAGCGGTCACCGGCTTCAAACACGCCACGATCCGACGCCCACAAATGGGTCTTGCGGTATTTCAAGGCGATGCCTGCAGAGGTGATCAACAGCGTGGTGTTGTAGAAGCGCCCGTGGTCGTTCTCGGCCATGCCGATCACCACGGCAATGTTGCGTTCGCGCGCAGCGGCGAGCACTGCACTGACAGTCGGGCCGTCCAGCGGCTCGGCCGTTTGCGCCACGGTTTCAGCGCTTGGAAAACCCATCAAGTGAGTTTCCGGGAACACGATCAGCTGCGTGTCCGGCGCACACGCGGCAATCGCTGCAAGCGCGCGTTCGAGGTTGTACGCCGTGGCATTGTCACGGCCCGCCAGTTGCGCGAGTTCGACTTTCATGGGAGTTCCTTGTGATGAGCGTCGGGTGCTGAAAGATTGCCCGGTGGCTGTCTGTGGGCCAGTATGCGCAGCAAGCAGCCGGCCAGGGAATTACGCGGCCGGGGTAACCCGATAGGGGTAGATCGATGGCACTTTCGTTTGACGACATCACCTGGCACCGCGCCGTCGGGCAATTGATCGACGCGCTGGACAAGCCGAATTTCTGGGCACAACTGGTGCGTTTGCTCGACCAGTACGTGCCGTTCGATAGCTGGGTAGCGCTGCTGTTCAGCGCCGATCAACACCCGCAGGTCTTCGCCGAATGCCCCGGCGAAGACGGCAACCCCGACCAATTGTTTCAGGATTATCTGCGCGGCCTGTATCTGCTCGACCCGTTCTACATCGCCTGCCGCGAGCAGTCGCGCACCGGTTTGTATCGCCTGTCCGAGGTGGCGCCGGAGCACTTCGAACTGACCGAGTATTACCAGCGATACTTTCGTCTGAATGTCGTGGCCGACGAAATCCAGTTCAATTGTCAGCTCGAAGGTGATCGCACACTGTGTCTCTCGCTGGGCAGTGAAAAACGTTTCACTGGCGAACATATCGCCTTGCTGTCATTGATCCAGCCTTGGGTGCTGGGCCTGCTGCGCCAACGATTACCCTATGAGATCAACGAAACCGTGGCCCTCGCCGCCGCACCCGCTCAAGCAGACTGGCGCGTGCAACTGGAAGCCTCGGTGCAACAACTCAAGGGTGCGCAACTGACGGCGCGGGAACTGGATGTCGGGCGTTTGATGCTCAGCGGTTGCTCCAGTAAAGAAATCGCCCGTAAGCTGGAAATCTCCGTAGAAACCGTGAAAGTCCATAAGAAACACATGTACAGCAAGCTGGGGATCAAATCCCAGTCCGAGCTGTTTTCGATATTTCTTCAGGCGCAAAACGCCTGATCGTTTGGTGAAGTTGCTTTTTGTGGGAGCGAGCCTGCTCGCGATGGCGTCGGGTCAGTCAAATCATTTGTAGCTGATACACCGCTATCGCGAGCAGGCTCACTCCTACAGGGGAATGTGTTTATTCCTGAATCCTCGCTGATTATTCCGAGTCCGAACCAAGGAAACCGTATGAGCCTGTCACTCCTGAGCCGCTACGCCTTCTTTGCCGTCTGCGTGATTTTCACCCTCGCCAGCCTGCCTTTTCTCGAACACGACTGGCTGTGGCCGATCACTGCCGTCACCGGCGTGCTGAGCCTGATCGGTCTGTTCGACCTGCTGCAGAGCCCGCACGCCGTGCGCCGCAATTACCCGATCCTCGGCAACATCCGCTATCTGGTTGAAGGCATCCGCCCGGAGATCCGCCAGTATTTGCTGGAGTCCGACAGCGATGCCCTGCCCTTCTCCCGCGCGCAGCGTTCGCTGGTCTATTCGCGAGCGAAAAACGAAACCGCCGACAAGCCGTTCGGCACGCTGATCGATGTCTATCAATCCGGTTTCGAATTCATCGGCCACTCGATGCGCCCGGCACCGCTGAGCGACCCGAGCAGTTTCCGCGTCACCGTCGGCGGCCCGCAGTGCTCGCAGCCGTACTCGGCCTCGGTGTTCAACATCTCGGCGATGAGCTTCGGTTCGCTCAGCGCCAACGCCATCCGCGCGTTGAACCAGGGCGCGAAACTCGGCAACTTCGCCCACGACACCGGTGAAGGCAGCATCAGTCCGTATCACCGCGAACACGGCGGCGACCTGACCTGGGAGCTGGGCAGCGGCTACTTCGGTTGCCGCACCAGCGATGGCCGTTTCGACCCGGAACGCTTCGCCACCCAGGCGCAGAATCCGCAAGTGCGGATGATCGAAATCAAGATGAGCCAGGGCGCCAAACCCGGCCACGGCGGCATACTGCCCAAGCACAAAGTCACCAGGGAAATCGCCGATACCCGTGGGATCATGATGGGTGAAGACTGCGTGTCGCCGTCGCGTCACAGCGCGTTTTCCACACCGCTGGAAATGATGCATTTCATTCAGCAATTGCGCGAACTGTCCGGCGGCAAACCGGTGGGCTTCAAGTTCTGCCTCGGCCATCCGTGGGAGTTCATGGGCATCGCCAAAGCCATGCTGGAAACCGGCATCCTGCCGGACTTCATCGTTGTCGACGGCAAGGAAGGTGGCACCGGCGCGGCACCGGTCGAGTTCACCGATCACATCGGTGTGCCGATGCGCGAAGGCTTGCTCTTCGTCCACAACACCCTGGTCGGCCTCAACCTGCGTGACAAAATCAAACTCGGCGCCAGCGGCAAGATTGTCAGCGCCTTCGACATCGCCAGCGTGCTGGCCATCGGCGCCGACTGGGCCAACTCCGCACGCGGCTTCATGTTCGCCATCGGCTGCATCCAGTCGCAAAGCTGCCACACCAACAAATGCCCGACCGGCGTGGCCACTCAGGACGCTTTGCGCCAACGTGCGCTGGTGGTGCCGGACAAGGCGCAGCGCGTGTTCAACTTCCACCGCAATACCTTGAAGGCTCTGGCGGAAATGCTTGCCGCTGCCGGGCTGGAACATCCATCACAACTGTCGGCCAAGCATCTGGTGCGGCGCATGTCGGCGACCGAGATCAAACTGTTCTCGCAGTTGCATGTGTTCCTGAAACCGGGGGAGTTGCTCACCGGGGAAGTGAATGGCGAGTTCTATTCGCGGATGTGGCAGATGGCGCGGGCGGACAGTTTTGAGCCGCAGGAAGTGGCCGTGGCTTAAGTGTGCAATAGGTGCTGGCCTGCGCTGAAGCCGGCACCGAATCGGCAGTAAACAGATACGCAGAAATGTTTCCCCCGTGAATCGTCAACACGGGAGTCCGATCCTTTGCGAACTGTGGCCTGTCAGCATGCAAATCAGCATCTGTGATCCACCAGACTCTTTGGCTGCGGCAATCCAAAACCGTTATCCCATCAATATAAATACTCGCTAAGGGATCTTTGATCAGGCTCAAAAGACCTCGACCGGTCAGCTTCAGGTAATCGTCAATCGATGAGCGCACCTCAAACCGGGGATCAATACCAGTGGTGTCGTAATAAGTGAATGTCGGGTACCAGAACGGGTTAGCAATGATCACCTCATCACCTGGAAGGGCATTCTGATTGAGCCGCTTCACCAACTGACCAAACTCGGTATCTCTGCGGTAATTCGTTCCACTCAAGCCATCTGTCTGCCGGTAAACCGCAGTCAGACCATTTAATTGCACAACAACAAAAAGCAATAAACCAACAGTCGCCAACAACGCTCGACGTCTCCAGATGCCGTCAAGTGCCAACGCTGCAATCATCGCAATGGCGGGCGCCGAAAAAACCAGATATCTAGGAACGAACAGCGGAAGGAATAAGGCAAACACATAGAGCGTTGTCAGCGGAACAAAAAAATAACCAATCGGCAAAAAACGAAAAGGTCGCTTTAGGGAGTAGTCCGCGATGACTGTTGTGGCGCAGAACAGTAAAAGCGCCAGAGGCAGGAGATGCCACGCCGATGCTTGAGAAGCCCCATTTCCCATCAGCGTGAACTGCCAGACTAGCGACAACGCCTCCTGCAGCGTCACCGGTTTGATCCAACCCAAGCCCGTCGTATTCGCAAGTTGAGCAATCAGATGAGGTACCCAAGGCAAATACAGGACCACGACAGTCAGGTTAGCAAGTAGCCATTGCCCTAGGGTAATCGCCATCCCGGGACGGTTATTCCGGCTCAGCCACCAAAACAACCAATGCACCAGTACACACAAACCTGCGAAGTAGTGAGTGTAAAAAGCAGCGCTCATCAGGAGCACGTAGATCACCGCAAAACGGCCTTGCTCCGCAACCCTCGCCCAACAAACCAACGCAACAGTTGCAGCCATCAACCAGCACCCGAGCAAGCTGTACATCCTTACTTCCTGGCTATAGCGCACCGAAATCGGGAGTAACGCCAATAGCAGCGCAGCAATCCATGTCGCCCTGCGCGTTGCAATCAGGCTCATCAACTTGATACACAGTAAAAGAGTGCCGAGATCCGCGAGTGCACTCAACGCCCGGGCAGACAACGCCGAATCTCCCCACACCGACACCCAGTAGTGCAACAGCATGTAGTAAAGCGGTGGGTGCACATCCCGTGCCGTCAGCGCCCAGATGCGCTCCGGTGTTTCGCGTGCAAGCAGCAGACTATAGGCTTCATCGTTCCAGATGGCGGGTACTGAAATAGCGTAAAACCGTACGAGTAGTGCGAGGATCAAAACGATAGCGAGCGCGAATCGATCAACGAGCACTGGCGTAAAGGCTCGTCTGACAAATGCAACGGCCGCAAAAGTCTTCATAGCCGTTGTCTGCGAAACAATACAAACCTGAAAAAGCTGTACCCCAGCAACAGATTCAGCAGTGTAAACACCGCCACCGTCAGCAATCCCGGCAGATCACGCGTATCGGCGATCGAACCGATGGCAAAACTGAGCGCGCCCATCACCACGATAAACAGCAGATAACCAAGCACCGACGTTCGGCTGTCAAAGGTGTACAGCATGTTCACGTAAAACGAGAACATGGCCGCTACGCAGAAAGCCGCGAAATTGCTGGCGGCTTGGGTCAGTTCGGCAGCCGTGCACAGGACGAAAAAGATCTGCCAATGGATCAATCCATCGGCGATTCCGATAACCGTCAATGCCGAGAATCCCTTCATGCCGGTGCCCCGCTCTTGCCACGTTTGGCGAAGCTTCAACCTAGGCCAAGGCAGGTACCAGGTCTACTGTCAGAAATTACAGGTGCGCGGCTACTTCCGACGAGTGGTCTTCAAACTGCTGCTGAGCTAGCGCAGGAGGCTCAGCTTTGGAGACGATCCGCGGCATGGGCAATAAAAAACCCCGATCTCTCGACCGGGGCTTCGTTTTTTCAGCAGCTACGACTTAAGAGGCCGAACGCGCAGCACCCTGCGTTTCACCGGTCGGTTGCAACTTGAACACATAGAACAACACGGTCAGCAGCACCAGGAACGCCGGCCCCACATACAGCGCCACGCGGGTGTCCGGGAAGTACGCCATCAGGCCGACCACCAGCACCAGAAACGCCAGGGCAAAATACGAGCTGACCGGGTACAGCCACATTTTGTATTTCAGTGCCGCACGTTCGCTGGCGCTCAGGCCTTTGCGGAATTTCAGCTGGGCCAGCAGGATCATCACCCAGGTCCAGATCGCGCCGAAGGTGGCAATCGAAGTCACCCAGACGAAGACTTTCTCCGGCACCAGATAGTTGAGCATTACGCCCAAGAGCAACACCGCAATCGACAGCAACAGCGCTCGACGCGGTACACCATTATTCGATGTTTTGGCAAAACCGGCCGGGGCCTGGCCGTTCTGCGCCAGGCTGTAAAGCATGCGCCCGGTGCTGAAGATGCCGCCGTTGCACGACGACAGCGCGGCGGTGATCACCACGAAGTTGATGATGCCGGCGGCGGTCTTGATGCCCAGACGCTCAAAGGTCATCACGAACGGACTGCCCTGAGTGCCAATCTCGTTCCACGGGTAGATCGACAGAATCACGAACAGTGCGCCGACGTAGAACAACAGGATCCGCCAGAACACCGAGCCGATCGCATCAGGAATGGTCTTTTGCGGATTCTTCGCTTCACCGGCGGTCAGGCCGATCATCTCGACACCGAGGTAGGCGAACATGACCATTTGCAGGGACATCAGCACACCGGTCACGCCATTGGGCATGAAACCGCCATGGGCCCACAGGTTGGAAATCCCCAGGGCCACGCCGTCATTGCCGAAACCGAACGCGATGATGCCGATGCCGCCGATGACCATGGCGATGATGGTGACGATCTTGATCAGCGCGAACCAGAATTCGAACTCACCGAAGGCTTTTACCGCGATCAGGTTGATCGAGCCCATGCTGATCAACGCCGCGAGGGCCCAGATCCAGCGCGGCACATCGGGAAACCAGATGCCCATGTACACGGCCACTGCGGTGATTTCCGCGACGCAAGTCACCAGCCACAGGAACCAGTAGTTCCAGCCAGTGAGAAAGCCTGCCAGCGGGCCGAGGTAGTCTTGTGCGTAACGGCTGAACGAACCGGCCACCGGGTTGTGCACGGCCATCTCGCCGAGGGCGCGCATGATCACCAGGATCGCCAGACCACCCAGAATGTACGAAAGCATGATCGCCGGGCCGGCCATTTCAATGGCCTTGGCCGAACCTAGAAACAGACCGACGCCGATGCAGGCACCGAGCGCCATCAGGCGAATATGCCGTTCACCGAGTTCGCGTTTGAGCGGACCGCCCTGAGCGGTACCGCCGTGAGGCAGGTGATTGCCAGTTGGCATAGGGGGACAACCTCGTCTTGTTATTGGATATGACCACCGAGTATCGAAGCGTCGGCCGATAAGCCTTAGCTGCTGTGAAACCGCGCCGGCCTCGTGGGCCGACACGTCTTGCAGGATGACCTGAAAGATCAGCGGGGCGTGCAGTATAAAAACCTTGCTGCAGGTCTTTTCACTCTATAAATCACAAGATTCAGCGGGAGTTGTCGCGAATTTGCCAACAGACCGAGGTGATCAACTGGCAAATGTAGGAAAACTCGCCACCAAAAAAGGCGGCGAGTATTGCACAAGGATGGTGCAGCGTCACATCAGCCTGCCGTCGCACCGACTATCGTCATCACTGGCCTGTTCACTACTTTCATCACTTTGTAGTCAGAGTACACCTCCACGACCGTCTCCGGCGGCGTTCGCCATCCAGGCACTGCTGAGGAGTGTTTACCGATTCTGGGCCCCCCCTGGACGGACTGAAAATGCAGTTTCCAGGCACTCGTCTGGCGGTCGTACTTCATAAATGCAAATCCGGTAAGTAACGAATCTGCGCTACCGTTTGCGTCCACGCGAAATCCATAATCCTGAAATTCCATGGACGTGCTAAGACCCCAACCATGCTCGCCCGCAGGAAGGCCATTGTACTGAGCGAATTCTTTTGCTCCTTCAACGTGCCTGACCCGTAGCAGATTAGTATCCAACTGGTCGACCACCAACGAACAGCCAGTGAAATCAGGTGTGAATAGATAATCCGGTTGACCCCATTCGGGATGAACCGGTATATCCACGTAGCCTCCCTGGGGCATCCAATAACCACTGACGGCATTCGCGCCCACAGGAAGTTTGTTGATTTCAAGGTCATGTATTTTCAATGCATTGAATTCCTTCCCGACCGAGTTCGCAGGCTGGATCCGCTCCATTACAAAAAAGAAATTTGCACCGCCGTCTGTTCTGGCTAACTGTGCTTTGATCGAGGCGCTATATTCAGAGGCGTTCGTCGTCAAGCTCCCCACGACCGACAATCGACTGAATTCAGTTGCTGACAGCGCCTGATGAATGCTGGTGCGTTGGATCGAATAATGCGTAGTCGACTTTTGTCCCCAATCAAAAGGCAGGTGCGCCGTTTGACGATTATTGATGGTTTCAATGACAGGCTCCCACAAACCGTTGGGCAGTCGCCCACGCGTAAACACCAAGTCGAGTCCCAGTGCATTGCGGGATGTGTGCACGAGCCGGGCTGCAAAACTCGCGCTCTCATCAACAATCGCGCCTGCCGGGATTTCCGTCGCACCTGCTGAAAGGTCGCCGCCGCGCAGAGACACCGGCTGCCATTGATCTGGCGCCACTTGCCAGAGCCGGCTGCCATGCGCCCGATTGGTTACGCGATCGACAAGGATGATATCCGTCAGATCTGCGCTCAGGGAGAAATCATTTTTGATCTGGTAAAAAGCCTCTTGGCCTGTCCCATCAATGTTACGAATGTAAAAGCTCTGCCCGTCGGTGCTTCGAAAAATACCTCTGGCATTGGCTTCAAGACCGGCAATGACCGAGGATTTGACAGTGAAACGTCCCATCTCGGCGTTGCCGAACCCGCCAGATCCGGAGGGCCGAAAGTTGCCCGGTGCGCCATACAGCCGTTGGGTCCGGGTGTTATATGGATGCCAGCTACTGCCTTTCAATACACCCACGCTCTCAATACTTTGCTCACCCACTTTAAAGGTGCCCAGCGCTGCCGGCCCGTGCTGTTTGCTGACGCCAATCAGCAAGTCGTACCCAAACACAGCATCTCGAAACTTGTCGAACTGCTGCAAGCCTTTGACCCCCACATATTTGATCCCCGCCCCCAGAAGCTTCCCACCTGCCACCAGTACACTCAGCGGGTTGAGTTCGCCAATGACAAGCACGCCAATGATTTTCGCGGCCTTGAGCGCTTGACGAAGTGCCGAGGTTGTCGTGGCCGCCACTTTTGTCAACTTTGCCGCGACACTCACGCCAGCGGTGACGAAACCCAATACGTCGAGGAACAGATCAATTGCACCATCTGCGTATTTGCCGTCGATAAAATTGCTGACGGCCGATTTGAAGGGGATCAGGTTGAGTAGAAACTGCACGCGCGAATTCAGCACCGCGAGTTCTTTGTCCCACGTGGTCTGGCCTTCAGCCGCTTTGCGAATATCTTCATTGTCGAAATCAAGATGTTCGACAAAAGCATCGGCAATGATGTGAGATCTGTTGCTGGAATAATTGCTGGGGACGGGAAAAATCCCGGACGAGGAAAATATCTGCTTCAGATGCTCGGCATGTTTATTATTGGCAGGCTGGAAAAGTCTCACACCATACGACACGCTCGGGATATGCACGTCGACCCGATCTTCAGAAATGGCAGGATCCGACGCTCGCCTGGTGATTGATGCCGCACCCAGATCGATACAATACACCGAGACTTTTTTATCAATGCCTCGCTCGACTCTCAACGTCAGAGTCTGGTTGGAGTTGGTAATTTTCCTGTTCCAGAAATCCGTAGCCAACTTGATGGTCTTGTCCTGATAGAAATCGATCTTGCCATACTCGAGGTTCTCTCGGTCTTCGAGCGGCAACTCGGATATCAGACGACGTACGCTCATCTGAGTACCCTTTTTGAGGTTATTCAGCGTCGTCTCAAACTCATGATCGAACGTCTCTGGCACACGCAAGTCCATCGTGTTGATGGTGTGAAGATGTTGCACCAGAAACGGGTCGCGGGTATCCCATTTGAACCCCCCACGCATCATTGCCGCGTCCAGCAGTGTATGCAGTTTGCCTTTCGCTACCGGGGTGCCCGATGCTGCCGCCCAATTCGCGTCGCTATCAAGGACGCGCTCTTCAATCGGAAAGCCTTTGCCGAACTTCTTCTCCAGTGCGACCCGGGCTATTTTCTCGCGATTGGGAAACTCACTGCTTAGCAGCATTGGCGTGTTGAGTCGGTCGGCCAACTCGCTATTGAACGTTTCTTTCAACTCGCGAAGTTGTGCTTCGGTATAACTTTCAACCTCTTTCCTGTTCATCAGACCATGGACGACGCTCCAATCTGCCAAGGTGATTGTCTGGGCGTACTGCGCAACCGCCGGATCGCGCAACGCCGCACTTTCGGCGTAGACCATGACCTGGGCAAACGTCATGTTTGCGACCTTTCCCGGCGACTGGGCTTCGATGGTCGCTGCGGCAACTGCCAGGTTGAACCATGCAGGGCCGCCGTACTTGACGCCGGCAGGAGTATTTTTGATCAGGAACACGGGAGCGTTTTTCGCCAGCAAAATGTAGGCGCCCAAACCGGACATTTCGGGGTTGCTGCTGAGCTCTTTGATCAGATGTTCGCGCAGTTTGTCGAACACTGCTGTAACCGGTTTTCCCCAATGTTGCTTACTGTCCAGATCGAAACCCGCGACGCTATTGCGTTTATGGATTTCAATCGACTGCGGATCAAGATGCAGTTGAACAGCGGCCAGTGCGTAGTCGTTGACGCTGACATCCGAGGCGTAACCTTTCAAGCGGGTTTGCACCGCCAGCCCCAGTGCCTGGCCGCGAGCTCCGGCAATCAGGGTTTCCACTGCCTTGGCTGGATCGCGCAATGTTTCGGGGCTGAGCGGTTGCTCTATGTTGAGAAGTTCCAGCAGTCCTTGACCCGGCCGTGGCAAGTCATCAAGACCCTCGATATAAACCCGGACAGCTTCCAGTACTTGCTTCTTTTGGTCGACACTTAAAGGAATCTGCCAGGATAAAGCGCCGGCAAAATCACCCAGTGCGGAAGGCAAAACCTTTTCGGCTTCAAGTCTTACGGACTCAATATTACTTGTCTCACTATCAGACGCCGAAACAACATTCGACACAGAGTCGTTGGACTCAGACATACACTACTCCTCGTGAATTAAAACAAGGAAAAAGTAAACATGCAAAATTCTCAAAACAACAGTCGACAAGCATTACCAATTAAGTGTTTTACCAACTGTATATAAAGTTTAACCAGCATCTCTTCAAACAACCCGCACTGATTCACAGGCCAAACTATCAACCTCAAGCGCGCGAAAGCGCAAACAGCCAGAAAACCCAAGACCATAAAACTTTATCCACTTATGTTTTTTGTAAACTTTCATACTCACCATTGAATATAAGAACACTCATGTTTTTAACCACCAGCAACCCGTCCAGATTATTGGAGCGGCAACCTCTGCAACGTCGCCACTCATCGAGGGATGGAGCCTCGTCAGCGCCTCGATGCTCAGCGCCCGCACAATTCCCTCGCCACTCGCCAACCACCGTCTAAGCTTCAGACAAGTCCGATCAATCTGCGTGAATGGATCAATCGACTATGGGCGCTTTGTGGCAAACCGATTCGAGTAAAGCCGTGGTTCCGACTGAACGAGTGGATGAAGCGCCTGTCCCTGAAAAAACCCGCCGCAATCGGCATGGGTGGAAGGCTTTCTGGTTGTTGCTGGTGATTATCGCGATCGTGGTGGGGCTGGCCGCGTCCAAGGAAATGCGCACCTCGCGCTTTCAGTCACGCGAGCTCAGCCGGTACGCGGCGTCACTGACCTACCATCTGGAACCCGGTCCCAGCGAAGCGATTCGCTATCCGGGCAACGGACCATTCGATCTGCGTCTGGGCTACAGCTCCCTTGATGAATTCCTGCCGCGCTTGCTCAAACGCAATTACGTCGTGACCGAGCAGACGCGTTTTTCGCCGGCCCTGCTCAGCTACACCGACAAAGGCCTGTTCGTACCGTATTCGGAGAAGATCCAGGCCGGGCTGTCGATCACCGATTGCCGCGCCGCGCCGCTGTACAAGTACAACTATCCGCAACAACTGTACGCCGACTTCGCCGCTATTCCGCCCGTGGTAGTCAGCAGCCTGTTGTTCATCGAAAACCGTTTCCTGCTCGACCCGAAACAACCGTTGGCCAACCCGGCGGTAGACTGGCCGCGCTTCGGCATGGCGGCGTGGTCGCAAGTGGCGAAATTGCTGCGCTTGCCCGGCCAGTCGGCGGGCGGCAGCACGCTGGCGACGCAGCTGGAAAAGTACCGCCACTCTCCGGATGGCCTGACGGTGTCCGGTGCGGAAAAACTGCGGCAGATGATGTCCGCCAGCGTGCGCGCCTATCAGCCCGGCCCGCAGACCTTGGGGGCACGGCAGAACATCGTGCGTGACTACCTCAACAGCGTGCCGCTCTCGGCGGTGCCGGGGCATGGCGAAGTGCATGGCATGGCGGAAGGGCTGCGGGTCTGGTACGGCAGCGACTTCAAGCAGGCCAACGAACAGTTGAACAGCCCGGCGACCGATCCGAAAACCATGGCCGCCAAAGGTCTGGCCCTGCGCGAGATGTTGTCGCTGATGATCGCCCAGCGCCGCCCTTCGTATTATCTGACCAAGGGCCGCGAGGAACTCGCTGATCTCACCGACAGCCATTTGCGTCTGCTCAAACAGAACGCGGTGATCGATGGCGCATTGGCCGATGCCGCCCTTGCCAGCAAGGTCAGCTACCGCGACTGGCAGACCCAGCCGACCATGCAGCCCATCGAAACCAACAAGGGCATCAGCGCCGCCCGCAGTCGTCTGGCGAGCATGCTCAACCGGCCGCTGTACGACCTCGACCGCCTCGATCTGTCAGCCACGAGTACCCTTCAGGGCGAGCTGCAAACCCAGGCCACCGCGTACCTGAAAAAACTTGCCGACCCGGCCTATGCCGCTGAAATCGGCCTGCTCGGCGAACGCTTGCTGACGCCGACCAGTACCACGCAAGTGCGCTACAGCTTCACCCTGTTTGAACTGACCCCGGACGGCTCACGGGTGCGAGTGCAGACTGACAGCACCGACCAGCCCTTCGACATCAACGAAGGCAGCAAACTCGAACTCGGCTCAACGGCGAAAATGCGTGTGCTCACCACCTACCTGCAAATCATCGCCGAACTGCACGACAAGTACGGGGCGATGAGCGTGCCGGAGTTGAAGAAAGTCGAAGTCCCCGATCAGGATCGCCTGAGCCAGTGGGTCATCGATTACCTGATTCAAAACAAGGATCACGACCTGTCGAAGCTGCTCGGCGCCGCACTCGATCGCAAATACTCGGCGAGCCCCGGCGAGGCATTCTTCACCGGCGGCGGCTTGCACACGTTCCACAACTTTCGCAAGGAAGACAACGGCCGCCTACCGACCCTGCGCGATGCCCTGCGCGAGTCGATCAACCTGCCGTTCATTCGCCTGATGCGCGATCTGGTGCGTTACACCACCTATTCCGGCCCCAACAACAGTGCCGAATTGCTCAAGGATGATCGCGACCCGCGTCGCCAGGAATACCTGGCCAGTTTCGCCGACCGCGAAGGCACCTCGTTCCAGCTCAAGTTCTGGAAAAAATACAAAAACAAAGACACCCAGGCGCGCCTCGACACCTTCCTCGACAGCATGCGTCCGACGCCGATCCGCATGGCTGCCGTGCATCGCTATTTGTTGCCCGATGCCAGTCAGGAAGACTTCAACACCTTCGTGCGCTCACACCTCAAAGGCGCCAAGCTCAGCGAAAAACTCACCGACGATCGCCTGATCCGCCTCTACGATTCCTACGGCCCCGGCAGTTACGATTTGCCCGATCAAGGCTTTATCGCCAAGGTGCACCCGCTGGACCTGTGGATGATCGGCTACCTGCTCCACCACCCTGACGCGACCTTCGGCGAGATCGTCAAGGCCAGCCATTTCGAACGTCAGGAAGTCTACAGCTGGCTGTTCAAAAGCAAGCACAAGGGCGCCCGCGACAGCCGTATTCGCACCATGCTCGAGATCGAGGCGTTCCTCGATATTCACCAGCGCTGGCAGAAAGTCGGTTATCCGTTCGATCACCTGGTGCCGTCGCTGGCCACCGCCATTGGCAGCTCCGGCGA
Source organism: Pseudomonas sp. P108 (assembly GCF_032613195.1). Lineage (NCBI taxonomy): Bacteria > Pseudomonadati > Pseudomonadota > Gammaproteobacteria > Pseudomonadales > Pseudomonadaceae > Pseudomonas > Pseudomonas sp. P108. The sequence goes on from NZ_CP126691.1 coordinate 5,372,308, forward strand.
TCGCCCCGCCGCACTCGCCGAATTGATCGGCACCATCCTCAATGACGGCGTGCGCATGCCGACATTGCGCATCGACAGCCTGCACTTTGCCGCCGACACGCCGTACGAAACGCAACTGGTCAACGACCCGCATGTCGGCAAGCGAGTGATGCCGGTGGAAGTGGCCAGAGCAATGCGCGAGGCGCTGTCGCAAGTGGTCGATGCCGGTACGGCAAAACGTGTTTCCGGCAGTTTCAAACTGGCCGATGGCAGCCCGCTGGCCATGGGTGGCAAAACCGGGACCGGCGACAACCGCATCGAGGCCATTGGCTCGGGCGGACGCATCCTCAGTTCGAAGTCGATCAACCGCACGGCGACCTTCGTGTTCTACATCGGCGACCACCATTTCGGCACCCTCACCGCGTTCGTTCCGGGGCGTTCGGCGGAGAACTTCAAGTTCACCTCGGCCCTGCCTACACAGGTGCTCAAGGGCATGGCGCCGATTCTCACGCCGTATCTGCAACCGGGCAGCGACTCGCAATGCAAGCCGACGCAAACCGCCAGCGTGGCAATGCTCGAGGCACAGCGTCCTACAGCGAGGTAACAAATCGTGTCGGGACATTCGGAATCAGGGTGACGTTTTTTCTCGGCGGTGGGTGGTACTTATGTATTTTTCAGATTCGAATTTTCGTCGGGTTAGCCGCCCGCCAAGTCGTTTGCCTCCCGATCTTTGAACTTTTGTTTTGCCCTGCCGTGGGTAGGCTGATCACTCCTCAACAATCAAGGATGATTGGCCATGTCTCTCGCTCCCCTGCCTGCCGAACTCGCGGACAAAGGACGGCACTACGAATTCATCAAAGCCGCCGTCGACGACAGTTTCAAGAACGCCACCCTCGGTCGTGCCAACGCCCTGGCAGCCGCGCCACTGACGAACCCTGCCTGGTACAGCACTGCGCCCGCCGCCTACCGGAAGAAACTCGCCGCCGCCAACCTCAAGGCCTGGGGTTCGCAGAACCAGGTGGATCATCTGCTGGCGAAAACCGACCTGTATGCCTTCGCCGAACCATTGCTCAAGGCAAGAATCAAGGAGCGTCACGGCATTGAGCCGGATGTCAAAAAAACGTGGCTACGCCTGTACCTTCCCACGAACAGTGACTCCGACGGTGCCAAGACCCGCACCGTCTCGGTACTGGACGCCGCCCTGCATAATTTCGCCCGCAATGAAACGCTTGGCCATGGCTCGGACTACATCAGCGAACCCGATGAGCGCGGTTTGTTCAATGTCGTGCCGATCAAAAGCGTCATGCCCATCAACCAGTTTCAAACGCTGTGCCGGGAGCTGGACATCGGCGCGCAGTACAAAAAGCATCTAGAGAGCTACCTGCTGCCCGGCGAACCGCTGGCCGAAAGCGTTCTGCAACACAAAGTGACTCAAAGCCAGAAAGACGCTCTCGCCGTCGCGGCGCAACTGGCGCTGATCAAGGATGACGTCCCGTACGACGCCTACAAAATGGTGTTGGGTCTGGCCGAAAACAAACCGCAACTGTTACTCAATGGCCGCTCAATGCAGTGCGCGGACCTGTCGCTGCTCGGTACGCGACTGACCGGGATCCTGCTGCTGACCCATGCGCAGCCGGACAACCGCGGCATTAATCGCCTGATTGTCTACATCCCCCACGACCCCGATCATCCGCTCAAGGAATACGACTCGCTGAAAGCGTTCCGGGAAGAGTTAGCGCGCCAGTTGCGCGAAGACCGTTTCAGCGACACGACCCGACAGACCTATCGTCAGTTTTTCAGCCAGTTCGTCGATCAACAGCAGCGCGGACACTTCTTCGCTGAACTCGAACAACGCCTGTTCATCACGCGCTACCACCACCGACAGGATCCGACCGATCAGCGACCGGCATGGCGCAAGGATCCCGTGAGCAACCCCAACCTGCGATTCAGTCGGGTGAAACTGCAAGGCGATTACTGGCGCCACGCCTATCAGCAAAAACTCAACAAGATCCTCAACGACGCCCCGGAAATCGCCGTTTCCACTGCCGACGCCGACAGTAAGGCGCGCGACGCCTGGTGGGACAACTTCAAGAAAATCCTCTCGGACATCTTCAATGTCGCCCTGTTGATTGCCACGCCATTCGTTCCGGGGCTGGGCGAATTGATGCTGGCTTACACCGTCTACCAACTGACCACCGAAGTCATCGAAGGCATTGTCGATCTGGCCGAAGGTCTGTGGCAGCAAGCCGCCGATCATGTCATCGGCGTGGTGACCAGCGTTATTCAGCTGGCGGCTTTTGGTGCGGGCGCGGAAATCGCCAGTGCCTTCCAAATCAAACTGTCACCGCTGGTCGAGGGCATGAAACCGGTGCGCTTGCCCGATGGCAAACCGACGCTGTGGCACCCCGACCTCGGCCCTTATGAACACAAGAGCCTGCAACTCAATGCCGCCTCGAAACCCGACTCTCATGGCCTGCACAACCACGGCCGCGAACGCATTCTGCCGCTCGAGGGCAAGCTCTACAGTGTGGAAAAAGCCTCGACGCGTGCCGACATAAAAACCTACCGGGTCAACCATCCCGAGCGAGCCAATGCGTACAAACCGATCATTGAACACAACGAGCACGGCGCCTGGCGACATGAGGCGGAAAACCCGGCGGACTGGGAGGAGCAAGCCCTGATGCCGCGCCTGGGCCACCGCGCCGAGCGCTTCTCGCCGACGCAGCTGGAGCAGATCCGCATCAGCAGCGGCACCGGGCACGAACAGCTGCGCCGCATGCACAGCGCCAGCAGCGCACCACCACCGTTGCTGGCCGACGGTCTCAAGCGTTTTTCGGCTTACGATGACGCGAGGATTGCCAGTGCCAATATTCGCGCCGGCCGGCCGATCGCAGCCGAGTCGGACTGGTTCGAACCGATCGTCACCAGCCTGCCCGGCTGGCCGCGCCAACGGGCGATGAACGTGCTGTACGAGCATCTCGATGGCTATTCGCGCCGGTACGGCAATCCGACGGCCAGCCCGGCCGACACCCTGACGATCACCCAGTCCGAACTCAATGCCGGGCACTTGCCGGAGCGGCTGGTGAGGTTTCTGAATGACGCGCAAATGCGCGCTTTGCTGGGGCGCGAGGTGCCCTCGGCGGAGCGTGTGCAAGCGCTACGCAATGTGCTTGCCGATGCCGTCGACAAACGCCAGACGGAGGTGTCCATGCGCCTCTATCAAGCGAGCGAACGATCCAGCAAGCCTGAGGCAGGCGTCCTGCGCAAAACGTTTCCTGAACTGCCGTTGCCACTGAGTGAAAAACTTCTGGCCGAGGCCAGTGCTGCCGAGTTGCAACGCACGGTGAACGAAAAACGCCTGCCACTGCGCCTCAAGACTGAAGCACGAGAACTGGATTTTGAAGCCAGGGCCAGCCGTGCCTACGACGGTTTCTATCGCGACGATCAACTGTCTGCCGACACCGAACGGCTCGCGTTGGGGACCTTGCGCATTCACACTGACACCTTTGCCAACCTGCGCATCGAGGTACGCGACGGCACGCACGACGGGCCGTTGCGTTGCAGCGTCGGAGCGGAAGACGCCAGTACCCTCAGAAGCCTGATCAGAGATGAACACGGCCGCTACGAAGTGTTCGACGCCAACCACCGGTCGCTGCACGGCGCCGATGATTTCTATGAATCGATGCTGCATGCGGTACCGGCTGAAACGCTGTCAAGCGTGGGCTACCGGCAAGGTCAGGGCCAAGCGTTGAAATTGTGGCTGATGGAGCAGTCGGCCGCTCCCGCTGAACGCCGCAGCGTGCTGGCAGACCCGCCGATTCGCCCGGTGATCACCATCGAAACCGAAACGCTGGTACGTGGCTTGCCCCGGCCTCTCCGTGCATCGACCCGGGAGGAAAAAATCAGCGACCTGTATCCGTCAATGAACCCGAGGGAAGTGGCCTCGTTCCTTAAGGTGTTGCAGCGCCGGGGCGACCCGGATGAAGCCATCGCACGCCTGCACCAGGAGCTCAAGGAGCTGCGCAGCGAACTGGATAACTGGCGCAACAGTTTTCCTCCCGAGGTGGATCCAGAGACAGGCTACGCCGGCGTGTCATCGGACTATCTGCACAATGGCGGCGAAATGATCGAGCAACAGCTGATCGAATGCTTCCAGCGCCAAAGCACGTTTTTCGACGAGCGCAGCGTCCATCCAGAGGAAGGCTACACACTGGATTTGTCCGCCGAGCTCCAAGGCAAAAAACTCGAACCCTGGTGGAATGCGCTGCGCAAGCGCCCGAAAATGAAACAGTACTTCGATCGCATCACGGCCCTCAGCCTCGACCGGGCGCAACTTTCTGCAGATCCCAGTGCGCTGCTGAGCAGTTTCCCCAACCTTCGCCAATTGAGCGCCCGCAAGTGTGAGTTGCAGGAACTGCCTTCGATCCTCGGATTGATGCGCCCGCTGAGGGTTCTGGATCTGGCCGATAATCGAATCAGACTGAGTGCTGACTCCACGCAACAGCTCGCAGGCCTGACAGAGCTGCGAACGCTGAATCTGAACGGCAACCCTTTGACCCTGCCACCTGACGTCGGGCGTATGGAATATCTGACCGAGCTGAATCTGGCCAATACCGGCATCGAGAGCTGGCCCGAAGGCCTGTTCACGGTCAATGACCTGGACAAACAGCGGCCACGCAGTTTCATGTTGGACATGCGCGCAGCGCCCATCAAGACCTTACCCAAAGTCACTCCGGGTTCCAGTCAGGCGCACATTCTCGGTCGCGCGCGTTTCGATACCGGGCGGCTGTCCAACGAGGATCGCGTGCGCTATGGCACCTACCGCAAATCCGTAGGCATGGCGTTTGTGCAGGACTACTCAGCGGCGGCCGATGACGAGATCAGCCACTGGAAACTGTTTCCTCAGGAACAATCCCCTTTCAGCCCTTCAGCAGCGTTCAGCAAATACCGCGAAGAATCCTGGCATGACCTCATGGCCGAACCCGATTCCGGCGGTTTTTTCGCCATGATCCGCAAACTGCGAGAAAGCGCCGATTACCGCTTCGACCAGGGTCGCCGACGCTTGACTCAGCGTGTCTGGGAAATGGTCGATGCCGCAGCGCTGGACGCAAAACTGCGCGGGAAGCTGTTCAAGCAGATCGTGTCGCCGAAAGATTGCGGCGATTTCGGTGCGCAGTTGTTCAACTCGCTGGGCATGAAGGTGCTGGTGTCCAAGGCCTACGCAGAATCCACCTCAGCCGCCATGCTTGAGGACAAACTCGTGCGCCTGGCCCACAGCGCGGCGCGCTTGAATCGGGTGACCGACGAAGCGGTGTTCGAATACAAGACACAAGCAAGGCTGAACGAAGAGGACCCGCGCAATCTTGCGCCGGATGAAGTCGAAGTGCACATGGCCTACGAAACGGGGCTGGCTGAACGTCTGCAACTACCCTGGCAGACCGAAGGCATGCTGTACCGGCCTCGTTCGGGCGTGACCGACGAAAAGATCAACAACGCCTACGACAGGATCATTGCCGGTGAACGCGGCGATGGTCTGGTCAACGGCATGCTCGATCTGTATTACGGCAAGTTCTGGGAAAAGTATTTGCGCACGACTTATCCGGAGGAGATCGCACGCAATGATCTTGCGTTTCGTCCCAAGGAGGACTTGCTCGCAGAACTGAAAGAGGCAAAGGCTGAATGGGCCTTCCCGAACGAGCAAACCAATCTGCACACACTCACCGCCCGGATCGAGGACCTGGCCAGACAGCTGGGTATTCCTGACGCCCCGGAGCTGTTCGACGATGCGCCGTTGAGCGATAAACTTTATAAAGAGCTGTATGACGGTATCAGCTCGCAACGCAAGGAGTTGTTGCGGCGCTGGACCCGTGAAGCAATGGCCAGAGCCGGCCTCTGACGGCGCCGCTTGTCAACTCGGCCAGCGCCGCCGAAGGCTGGCCGGGATTGCCTAACCGGTTTCCGAATCCCAGATCACCGTGATATTGCCTTTATAGGGCCGGCCTTTGGCGTTGTTGATCAGCCAATCGGTCCAGTCTTTGCTTATTTCGAAGTGCAGTGTTCCGGGCCTGCGATCAACATAAAAACCCGGTTTAAACACCGGACTGCTGTCACGACGCAACGGGAAACGCCTAACCGCCTGACCAGCGCTGTCAGTCAAGCCGTTGGGCAAGCTGACGCTGACGTCGACGCCACCCGCGTAACCGGTCTCGCGATCCAGAATGGCACAGCCTGTCCCCGTGCCCAGTTCATGTTCGCACTCAAGCTTCATGGTGAACTGCGACGACGCGGAGATATGGAAAAGCTGATCGCGGTAAAGCCGCACCGGTTTGCGCCCGCTCTCCAGCCAGCTGCGCCAGCCGCCCTGAGGCTCCAGCACGATGTGGTTACCCCCGGGCGGAATATCCACTTTCAGGGTGTGCTGAACGTCCAGCACGAAGTCCAGAGTAAGGTTGCTGTCGTCGGCCTGCATCAATGACCCCATGTCGAAATCGCCGCCGGGCCCGAGGGTGTAAGTCAATGAGCCGACATAGCGACCGGAGGCCATGCCCAGTGGATTGGGCGTGAGCAGTTCGTAGGCGAAGTCCAGCGTATCGAAAGACATCGATGGAATGTGGTACGCCGGGATCTTCGCGCACATGGCATCAAACGGGGTTTTCCAGAAGAAGCGGAAGGTTTCCGGACCATGTTCGGCAACGCCGCTGTAGGTGCAAGGACGGGCAACACCATTCACCCAACTGTCCGTGGTCCACAGCCTGCCATGCGCTTCAAGCGGGGTGCTGCCGCCTGCCAGGCGCATTGCCGGATGGCTCAGCACATAATTGGAGCCGAGCCCGGTGATGCGCACCGCGAGCGTTTCCGTGGCTTGCGTCTGCGTATGGGTCACGGTCAGCTGGCTCCAGCGGACGGGGGCCTTGACTCCGACCGAGTCGCCGATGCCGACGTAGCGAGTCGAAGTGAAACGCGCCGGTACGCGAATACTGAACATGCGGAAGTTGGCGCACTCGGTCGGATGTGTCTGGCAATAACCGCTGTTTGGCGTCTGGTTAACGAACGCGTTGTTGTTCGGTTTGGACGAATCGGGCTGAAACAACGCCCGGATCTCCTGATTCAGTGCCAGCGCCTCGGGGACGTTCATTATCAGCAGGCACAGCAGCAAGGTGATTTTCTTCATGATTCAACTCGCCTGACGGTCACGGTTCTGACTCCCCGGCTGGCGCGGCGGCACTGAACATCAGCAACACATTGCCGCTGTAATCACCCGAACGATAGCCGCCCTGCGGCTCGATCGGCTCGATTTTCAACGCCACGCGCTTGCCGCCGGCAGCCTCCTCCTTCGAGACCACTTGCTGAGGAACAATGTGTGAACTGAGCACGACGTCATTGAACGTGACCCGCAGCATGATCACCTCATTCGGCCGGCCATTTTCCAGATAGGGCTCAAAGAGCAGGCGTGCATCGATGGCGCTGCTGTCATGGCGCACGTCAAAGTTTTTCTCCAGGCTGCCGAGGGTTGCCTTGGGGTAATCCCAGAACAGCTGTTGCGGCCGGTGAATCCAGTCCGGCTCGGCGGGAATGACATAAAAGGGCCGGCTGGGAATGGTCAGGGACACCTCGAAGGTGTGCTCTTCCCGGGCCGCCCACGCCAGCGCGCCGGTCAGCCCGGTGGCGACCATCAGCGCGGCGACGGTGCATTGCTTGATCATGTTGATTACCCGATGCGTCAATGGAAACAGACCCTAGCGACTCGCGATCTTCACGTTTTTTTTGTCGCTGCCTTCGATCAGGAAGAAGCGGTATTCGCGGCCCTTTTCCTTATCGAAAGCGAACGTCTTGCCCGCCAGCACATGGTGCTTGGTGGTCGCACCGCAGTCGGATTCCTTGCTCAGCGAGCAGCTTTTGAACTCGTCGACGACGATCACCGTATTGCCGTTGTTGCGCAGTTCGTAGCGGCTGGCGCTGTCATTGATCAGCGTGTCGAAACGCGCGTCTTTTGGCCGCACGAAAAAGATCGTGCCAAACCCGGTCATCACGTTGACCCCGGCCGACAGGGAGTTTTTATAGTCCTCGCGCTCCTCGTTGCTGACCACGAATTCGTCTTCCTTCTCCGGCACCACCGGCACGAAGCGCACGCGAAAATAGCGCTCGCGATCACGCTCGCCCATGTACAGCAGACGCGTGCCCTGCATGCCCTGCGCCGGCACGATCAGCCGCGCGGGACTGGCCATCAGGCCATTGCGCGAGGCACCGTCGGCCGCGTTTTGCACAGCAATTTCCTGCGAAGTACCGTCGGCGCCGTAGACGATTTCCAGCACGTTGACCTTGACGAACGCGGTGGCATCGCCGCTATTGAAGACACGTTTGAGGTAGGTACTTTTATCGGCGTCGAGATAGTCGTACACGGTGCCGACATTGATCTGCGGACCGGCCTGGGCGGTCAGACAAAACACGCTGAGCACGCCCAGCAGAAAACCACGGTTCATCGTTTTCAACTCCCTGAAATTTGAGTAAGGCCTCGCTCGGACGGTCATACGTCCGAGTCCCAGATAATGGTGATGTTGCCGCGCAGCCGGTCGGTCTTGCCGGGCCGCAGAAGAAAATCGATAGCGAAGGGGGTCATTTCGAACAGCAGCGAACCTGGCTTGCGGTCGACATAGATACCGGGCTGGTAGGGTCCCGCCCAATGGTTGAAACTCAGAGGCGACCGGGTGACATTGCCACCGCCTGGGCCGCTGATGCCTGGCGGTAACGTCAGGAAGACTTCGACCTCAGTGGAATCGCCCTTCGGGCTCCCCAACTTGCATGCCGTTCCGCCAGTGGAATTGCACAACATCAATACCTTGAAGCGCGATGACGCCGAGATATAGAACGGTTGATCGCGAAAAATCCGCGTTGGTTTGCGACCACTGTCCATCCAGCGCGCCCACCCGCCTTCAGGTTCCAGAGAGACGTTGTTGCCACCGGGCGGCAGGTCGATCTTGAGGGTGTGCTGTACGTCGAGGACGAAGTCGAGGGTCAGGTTGCCGTCGTCCGGTTGAAACGCAGCTCCCATATCGAAATCGCCACCGGGGCCCATGATGTAAGAGAGCGATCCGGTATAGAGACCGCTGGTCATACCCAGCGGATTAGGCGTTTTCAGCTCATAGGCGAAATCGATCTTGTCGTAGTACATCGATGGGATGGTGAACGCAGCAGTCTTGGTGCAAGACGCCTGAACGGGGGTATGCCAGAAAAAACGATACGTGGAAGGGGAATAGCCTGCCAGGCCACTACCGAGGCAAGGCGCCGGTGCATAAAGCCAACCGGAGCCGGACGTCCAGAGAATGTCATGGCCTGTGGGAGCGGGCACACCCGTCAACTTTTCCACCGAATCGCTCAAGACAAATCTGGAGCCGATGCCGGTGATGCGTACCTCGACGACCTCGGTTTCCTGAGTATCCTGGTTGGTGACCGTCAACCGCCGCCAGTCCGCAGGAACTCGCAGCGAGACATCATCACCGCGCGCGAGCTCGCGAGTTGAACTGTAACGAATGGGCAACTCGATGCTGAACATGTTGTTGGCCGCACATTGCGGGGGAAAGTTCACGCAATACCCGCTATTGGGCGTCTGGTTAACGAACAGGTTCTTGGACGGCTGCGCAGGGTCGGGCTGAAATAACGCGCGGATCTCCTGATTCACCGCCTGCGCCGGGAACACACTCAGCGCCATCGCCAGCCCGCACCCCGTTGTAATGATCTTCATGGCTCAACCCGCCTTCTGTTCAGTGGACGTGACATCGGCCAGGGTGTCCGGCGTACAGCGCAGGTCACCGATCATCAGCACGTTGTTTTCACTGCGATGGTCGGCCTCGTTGAGGCGGAACTGGCACAGCAACTGATTGCCCTGACGGACTTCCAGAGTCGGCGAGCCGGCGTTCATTTCCATCGAAAAGAACCCGTCGACCTCGGTCACGCCACGGCTGGCGTGGTTGATCACGTGATGCCCCTTGAGCGGCTGCCCCTGCGCATCGACCAGGCGGCCGAGTACGGTCAGGGTTTTCATCACGCGGACCTTGCGATACTCCACGCCGCCCTTGTTCAGGTGATAACGCGTGCGCGCCGGCTCGATCGTCGCCGCTGGCACGTTGTTGCCCTCGAAATCGAAACTCACCGAGCTGTTCTGGTAGGCGGTGATCGGTATGAAATTGCGCCCCGGCTTCAATGCCGCGCCGCCGCCGCTGTAATCATCGGCACGCAGCGCGATGTCCTCGATGTCCGACTCGACGTCGACAATCATCCCGGCGCCACGCACTTCGCTCTGGCTGGTCATGAGCATCTGCTGCCCCCCCACCACCAGCGTGCTGTCGACGTTGAGGCCGCCGGTGAAATTGCCGTTGTACGAGGAGCGCTGAACGAAGGCGTCGCCGTTGACCGCATCGGTGCGGAAATTGGCCAGGCTGGACATGCCCACGCCATAGGTGTCGGTGAGCGCAGTGACCGAAACGCTTTGCAGCACGTGATCCTTGAGATCCTTGCGCCAGCCGAGGGAGGCGTTGTTATCGCGCGCGCCGTCCCGGGCAGTGCGCGAGCCGATACTGCCGGTAATCTGCTCGCCGGGTGCACCGAGTGCCATGTTGATGCTCAGATCGACGCCGCGATTGCGCGCATCGCCACTGCTGTAACTGCCCGGCCGATCGAACAGCGACAAGCGCCAACTGGCATCGCTGCCCAGCACCACCGTGCGCTGCGTCCAGCCCAGATCCACGCCCATGCCTTCGACATTGCCCTCGCTGTGCGAGACCCGTGCGTTGACCGAACTCTTGCTGCTGATGCGATGGTTAAGCGCCAGCGACGAATTGCTGGCCTGGCCGATAAACACATTGCGCGGCCGCACGCGGGTACCGTCGGGTAACGTGTCGTAGGTATTGGTGGTGTCGAGCCAACTGCGGTTGTGGCTGACGACGATACTGCCGGCGCCATAGTTGTAGAGGCTTTGCAGATCGAGACCGGTGCCGTAATCCTCGGTCTTGTAGACGTTGGCGTAGAGGCTGACGTGATTGGCCAGGGTCCAGTCGATGGACGTGCCGTATTGCAGTTTTTCACGGATCTGCCGCGCCGACAGGCCAAGGATCACCCGTGGGTGCAGCAGATAGTTGACCGCCGCGCCCGCCGTCGGCTTGCCGCTGGCCTGGGTATCCCAGTTGCTCAGCAGTTTCTGTTCTTCGCCGGCGAATACGTTGTAGCGCCAGCGCTCGTCGAGGTTGCGCCAGTTGTTGGGCTTGTACACCAGCTCCTGGGTTGTCGACGTGATCTGGCCGTCTTCGATCAGACGCACTTCCACTTCATAGATACCGCCGGGCAGCGGCCGGGTGTCGAGGGTCTGCAACCCGGCCGGCACCGATTGCGTGTTGATCAGCAGGCCGTCGCGCCAGATCTCCACCGAACCCTGACGGTTGGCAGTGACATAGATCGGATAAACGCTGGGCATCGGGCTATTGATGGCCAGGCTGTCGGAGCTGCCATACATCACACCGACAGCGGTGTCGGGGCTGCTGCCGAACGTACGTGGCTGGCGCGTCAACCCTTCGGAATTGGGGGTGAAATAACCCAGACGGAAAAAACTGCCTTGCAGTTCGCGCTGGGTATGAAGCTCATGGACGGCGTGGTAGAGCTTGTCGTCCGGACCGCCGAGACGGGCCATTTGCAGATTGAGTGTCTGGCTCCAGTTGCCCAGGCTTGAGCTGGCCTCAAGACCGAAACGTCCACCGAGGTCCTGATCCTGACCGCCATTGATATTGAGCTGATTGCGCACCATCAGGCCGCTGCTGCCGCCATCGGGCTGCTCGTAATAGCGCTTGGCAGCTACATCGCGTTCAGCGTTTTCGGTGACGAGCGACACCAGCGAATTTTCCAGGTTGTAGTGCACCGCCAGAAACTGGTCCGGGCAGGAACCGCTGCACGCGCCCAAGGGCACGCCGGGTTTCAGATAGCTCGCCCATTTTTCCCGCTCGGCGGGGCCGAAACGGTTTTCGCTGGTATCGGTGAATTCCAGCAGGGTGATGCGATCATCACGGGACAACACCACCATGGCCTCACCCAGTGGTTGCTGATCGACTTCAACCCGTACCGCCAGCGGCACATCAAAGAAATGCTCCTCGAAATCCGCCGGCAAACCCTTGGCCTGCGCCAGCAGACTGCGGGGTGTGGTACCGGTGGAGTTGGAAGCCACAGCTGCGCTGGCACAAAACAACAGCGCAAGCGCAGCCGCGATGGGTGTCATCGGGAACATGAACGCGTACTCGGATAACAAACAATGGAAGTCCGTCGAGGCAAACAAAGCGTCAGCCCCGACGGTCAAGCGTCAACATTGAAGTTGGGCTTAGTGCCTGATCGATCGATCAAGTGACGGCTGTTATGGCGTCACGGCGTCGAAGATCATCGCCACGGCTCCGGTGTAATCACCTGGCTGGAAGTTGCTGCCCACGGCGCTGATGTTCAGCGGCGCACGGTAGTTGACGTCGGACTCGGCTTCACCCACGACCATTTGCGGAGTCAGGGTCAGTTCCTTGTTGTTGAACAGCACGCGCAGGTCGATAGAAGTACTGCCCGAGACCAGTTTTGGCAGGCTCTCCAGGCTGGCGTGTACCGAGCCATTATTGTTGCGCACATCGAAGAAGCCATTGACGTCGCGCATTTTGCCGGTGGTCGGCTGATAGCTCATGTCCTGGTCCTTGTTGACCAGATCCGGATCGGTCGGCACGACATAGAAACCGTTGGTCGGCACATGCGCGACAAGGCTGATCGAGTGCGACGCTTCACCGGCGGCGAATGCGCCAGTGGAACCCAGTGCCAGAAGAGCCAGTGGAGCGGCGATTGCGAATTTCTTGAACATCGTTATGTACCTGTTTTCTTGATAGGGGGATGAGCATTGAAAGTTCAAGACAAACACTGGCCGAATCGCTGCCCGGCTTGTTTCAGGTCAACTTGAACTTTCAATGCCGGAGCATCATCGGCTGTTAACTCTGGGAAGTAAGCAGGCAACTTCCGACAACCTCGTAGTTAAACAACCCCATGACCCGCAAGAAAAAAGAACAAAAAAACAATATTCGAAACAGTGACTGTAAGTTCCACCCTACAGACAGTTTAAGTTAAAAAACCATACAGCAACTTCGCCCTGCCAGCACGGCTCGCCTAGTGCAATTTAGAACATATGCTCTACAAAGAATAGAGTGATGACTTTAACTTTCAGGTTATTGCGCGCGCCGTTCGCCGGCAAAATCATCGCTTGCCTGGATGGCAGGTTGCCGCTCGTCAGCCCGGATCACGGCTCGGGGAAAAAAATCTTGCACCCGCCTTAAGATATATCTTAAGTTGTATCTAAACACGACGAGAGAAGACTGAAATGAGAGACCATCATTCCCCCCACCGCGAACACGGCGACGGCCGTGACGGCTTTGAGAAGCGCCCCGGACGTGAGCGCGGCGGCCGTGGCCCACGGGTATTCGCCCCCGGTGACCTGAAATTGCTGCTGCTCGCGCTGGTCGCCGAGCAGCCATGCCACGGCTACGACCTGATCCGCCAGATCGAAGGCATGTTCGACGGCGCGTATAGCCCAAGCCCCGGCGTGATCTACCCGACCCTGACCTTTCTCGAAGAGAGCGAACTGATCACCGGCGACGCCGAGGGCGGCAAAAAACGCTACAGCGTCACCGAGGCCGGTCGTTTGTCTTTGAGCGAACAAGCCGTTGCCCTCGACGGCGTGCGCATGCGCATCGATGTGAGCAAACGCTCCCTGCGCGGCCATGATCGGCCGCCGGAAATCCACGAGGCGGTGCACAACCTGCGCCATGCTTTGCAAATGCACCACGGCCGCTGGAGCGCGGCAGAAATCCTGCGTGTGCGTGACCTGCTCAACGACACCGCCAAAGCCATCGTCGACGGCCCTGCCGTTCAACCTGTTTCGGAGAAAAGCGAATGACTGCAGTCGATACCCAAACCATTCACCGCGTGATGCACGAAATCAAACGCCGCAAGCTTGAGGTGTTGCGCGTGGTCGACCTGACGCCACGCATGCGCCGCATCACCCTTGGCGGGCCGGAACTGGCCGGGTTTATCAGTCTGGGCACTGACGATCACGTCAAGCTGTTGTTCCCGCAGAACGCCGAGCAGGTGGCCGCACTCGAAACGATGGTGCTTGGCGCCGGCAAGGACGATGGGCCGAAGCCCGAAATGCGCGACTACACCCCGCGTCGTTACGACCTCGATGCGCTGGAACTGGACATCGATTTTGTTCTGCACGGTGACGGCCCTGCGTCGACCTGGGCCGAGCAAGCCAAACCGGGGCAATTCCTGCACATCGGCGGCCCGCGCGGTTCGATGATCGTGCCGGACATTTTCGACAGCTACTTGCTGATCGGCGATGAAACCGCCCTGCCCGCCATCGCCCGCCGCCTCGAAGGCCTGGCGGCCAATCGCAAGGCGCTGGTGGTGATCGAAGTGGAGAACGGCGCCGAGCAGCAAGTGCTGGAGAGTCCGGCGCAGGTCAATGTGATCTGGGTGTTGCGCGAAGGCAGCAAGGACAACCTGCTGGCGACGGTGAAGCAATTGCAGGTGCCCAAGGGCAATCTGTATGCGTGGGTCGCGACCGAAACGAAAGTCTCACGGCAGATTCGCCGGGTACTGATCGATGAGCATGGGCTCGATGAGCAACTGATCAAAGCGGTCGGCTACTGGCGCGCCGAAGGCACTCCTGAAGAAGAGTGATATCCCTTGTAGGAGTGAGCCTGCTCGCGATAGCGGAGTGTCAGTCAATAAATTTGTAACTGTTCCACCGCCATCGCGAGCAGGCTCACTCCTACAAGTGCTTTAACTTCGTGCAAATCTCCAGCGGTCGAGACCAATGACCACCAAGCCAATCCCCACAAACCCCAGCAATATCCCCCCGGCATTGGCCAGCACCTGTGGATAACCCAACACCGCCACGTCAATAAACGGATATGCATACGCGCCGAGCAAATGCCCGCGCAGCAAGGCGTAGATGAAATACACCAGCGGATAAATCAGCCACACCGGCAGATGCCACCAGCGCAAAGTGCCCTTGGGTACGCACGCCCACCAATAGCCCAGAAACAGCAGCGGCATCACGTCGTGCAGCAGTTCATCGGCGACAAATTGCCAACCTTCGGGATGCCACAAATGCCGCAGCAAAATGCTGTAGGCCAGTCCGACCACAGCAATGCTCACGGCAATCCCACTGCTGACCCACGGCTGCAAAAACCAGCGGCGCGCAGCGGATTCGCGCGCAGTCACGACACAGGTCAGCACCGTCGCCACCAGCGTATTGGTCAGAATCGTGAAGTAACTGAAAAAACTCACCAACCCGCCCAACAGGCTGGCGCCGACACTCAAGCGTGCGAAGAAAATCAGGTACAACTGAATGCCCAACCCCGCCCAGCCCAGTACGGCTGCGCAGGTGATCAGGCGACGACGCCAACAACCGGCGTCCATGTCAGAGCGGTCGCTTGGTGCGCATCAACTTAACGTACAGACGCTCGACCTTTTCCCGCGCCCACGGGGTTTTGCGCAGAAACGTGAGGCTCGACTTGATGCTCGGGTCGCTCTTGAAGCAGCGAATATCGATGCGCTCGGCCAGCCCCGACCATTCGTAATGGCTCACCAGCGCATTGAGGATCTGTTCGAGGGTCACGCCGTGCAGCGGATCGGGGGTTTGTTCGTTCATGCCAGGCCTTTGGGCGAAGTGAAAATGCAGAAGCCGCGCACCTTAGCCGAGGGGGTGATCGGGTGGAAGGCCTACCTTCAAATGTAGGCCAACCTGAAAAGATCGCAGGCATCCAACCGGCCGACAATGCGCCCGTTTGCCGCACTGTTACCGAATCCGAAACGCTGCATGTTCACAAAAGGCCTTTGTCTTTTTGTAACAGATCATTATCCTGCCGCCCTTCAGCTGAATCGCTTCACTGCCTGCGACTTATTGAAGCACTCAGCTCGCACCCCGAAAACACCAAAAAAAGACTTATCCATGCCCGATTTTTCCTTCTCCCGAGACAGCGCTATCTCAATCCTGCGCACCCTTGGCGGCTGCACCGCTCTTGGCCTCGCCACTTGCGCTCAAGCGGCGCCCGCGTTCGACAGTGAATCACCGTACATGCTCGGTGACTGGAACGGCACGCGCACCGAACTCTCGGAAAAAGGCTACGACTTCAAACTCGATTACACCGGTGAAATGGGCAGCAACCTGCACGGTGGCTACGACCATGACCGCACCGCGCGTTACAGCGATCAGTTCGGCCTCGGCACCCACCTCGACCTGCAAAAGATCCTCGGCTGGGACGACGCCGAGTTTCAACTGACCATCACCAAACGCAGCGGCAACAACATCAGCAACGACCGCATCAACGATCCGCGCGTTGGCGGTTTCACCTCGGCCCAGGAAGTCTGGGGCCGTGGCCAGACCACACGCCTGACGCAGATGTGGTACCAGCAGAAATTCTTCGATCAGAAACTCGACATCAAGGTCGGCCGTTTCGGCGAAGGCGAAGACTTCAACAGCTTCCCGTGCGACTTCCAGAACCTCGCGTTCTGCGGTTCGCAGGTCGGCAACTGGGTCGGCGGCATCTGGTACAACTGGCCGGTCAGCCAATGGGCGCTGCGCGTCAAATATCACCTGACCCCGGAGCTGTACGCACAGGTCGGCGCCTACGAGCAGAACCCGTCGAACCTCGATCGCGGCAACGGCTTCAAACTCAGCGGCAGCGGCACCCAGGGCGCGATCCTGCCGATCGAACTGGTGTGGACGCCGAAGCTCAACGGCCTGCCGGGCGAATACCGCGCGGGTTACTACTACAGCAACGCCAAGGCCAGCGACGTCTATAAAGACAGCCACGGCCAACCGGCGGCTCTCAGCGGCGAAGCCTACCGCAGCGCGTCGAGCAAACACGGCGTGTGGCTGGGTATTCAGCAGCAAATCACCAGCGTCGCCAGCGATAACAGTCGCGGCTTGAGCGTGTTCGCCAACGGCACGATGCACGACAAGAAAACCAACGCGATCGACAACTACGTGCAGGCCGGCATCACCTACAAAGGCCCGTTCGACGCGCGCGCCAAGGATGACATCGGTTTCGCCCTCGCCCGCGTGCACGTCAACCCGGCCTTCCGCAAAAACGCCGAAGCGAGCAACCGTGCCAATGCGGTCTACGACTATGACGATCCGTCCTTCCTGCCGCCGCAAGACACCGAATACAGCGCCGAGCTGTATTACGGCGTGCATATAACGAACTGGCTGACCGTACGCCCGAACCTGCAATACATCCGCCACCCCGGTGGCGTGAACAACGTAGACGACGCCCTGATCGGCGGGATCAAGATCCAGTCCTCGTTCTAGAAAACCGCTGAGATCCAATGTGGGAGCGAGCCTGCTCGCGAAAGCAATTTCAACTTCACCAACGAAGTCGTCTGACACACCGCTTTCGCGAGCAGGCTCGCTCCCACAGGAAATTTCGTTAGCTAGACAAGTTTTTATCTGAACCATGCCTGTGCCAAATCGTCATCTAAAGTGACTACAGCGCGGGACTACATAAAACGTCACGGAGAATCACACTATGAGCACCGAAAGTGCTTCGAGTCGGGGCCGTTTGCTACCGAGCCTGCTCGGCATTCTGCTTCTACTGATGGGCCTGGCCATGTTGGCCGGTGGGGTCAAGCTGAGCATGCTCGGCGGCTCGCTGTACTACCTGCTGGCCGGTATCGGCATCGCGCTGTCCGGCATTCTGATGCTGATGCGCCGTCGCGCGGCGCTGGGCCTGTACGCCATCGTTCTGTTCGCCAGCACCGTCTGGGCGCTGTGGGAAGTCGGTCTGGACTGGTGGCAACTGGTGCCACGTCTGGCCCTGTGGTTCGTCCTCGGCTTCGTGATGTTGCTGCCGTGGTTCCGTCGTCCGCTGCTGCTTGACGGCCCGGCGCCGATGGGCACTGGCGGTCTGACCGTCGCCGTGGTGCTGGCCGGCGTTACCGCTCTGGCCAGCCTGTTCACCCACCCGGGCGAAACCTTCGGCGAACTGGGCCGCGACACTGCGGACACCACCAGCACCGCGCCAGCCATGCCCGATGGCGACTGGCAGGCTTATGGCCGCACCGAGTTCGGTGACCGTTACTCGCCGCTGAAGCAGATCACCCCGGCCAACGTCGGCAAGCTGCAAGAAGCCTGGCGCATCCAGACCGGCGACCTGCCGACCGCCGATGACCCGGTCGAGCTGACCAACGAAAACACCCCGCTGAAAGCCAACGGCATGATCTACGCCTGCACCGCGCACAGCAAAGTGCTCGCGCTGGATCCGGACACCGGTAAAGAACTGTGGCGCTTCGACCCACAGATCAAGAGCCCGGTCGGCTTCAAAGGCTTCGCGCACATGACCTGCCGTGGCGTGTCGTACTACGACGAAGCCGCGTACGCGAAAACTGAAAACGCAGCTTCGGCGGTGATTTCCGAAGCCGGCAAAGCCGTTGCTCAGGCCTGCCCGCGTCGTCTGTACCTGCCAACTGCTGATGCCCGTCTGATCGCCCTGAACGCCGACACCGGCAAGATCTGCGAAGGCTTCGGCAACAAAGGCGTGGTTGATCTGACCCAAGGCATCGGCCCGTTCACCGCTGGCGGCTACTACTCCACCTCGCCAGCGGCGATTACCCGTGATCTGGTGATCATGGGCGGTCACGTGACCGACAACGAATCGACCAACGAGCCATCGGGCGTGATCCGCGCCTTCGACGTGCGCGACGGTCACCTCGTATGGAACTGGGACAGCGACAAGCCAGACGCCACCGAGCCATTGGCACCGGGCGAAACCTACAGCCGCAACTCGGCCAACATGTGGTCGCTGGCCAGCGTCGACGAAAAACTCGGCATGGTCTACCTGCCACTGGGCAACCAGACCCCAGACCAGTGGGGCGCTGACCGCACCCCGGGCGCCGAGAAATTCAGCGCCGGCGTCGTAGCCCTCGACCTGGCCACCGGTAAAGTGCGCTGGAACTACCAGTTCACCCACCACGACCTGTGGGACATGGACGTTGGCAGCCAGCCAACCCTGCTCGACATGAAAACCGCCGACGGCGTGAAACCGGCGCTGATCGCCCCGACCAAACAGGGCAGCCTGTACGTCCTCGACCGTCGTGACGGCACACCGATCATCCCGATCAAGGAAATCCCGGTACCGCAAGGCGCCGTGAAAGGCGACCACACTGCACCGACCCAGGCCCGTTCGGACCTCAACCTGCTGGCCCCGGAACTCACCGAAAAAGCCATGTGGGGCGCGAGCCCGTTCGACCAGATGCTGTGCCGCATCCAGTTCAAGGAACTGCGTTATGAAGGCCAGTACACCCCGCCGTCGGAACAGGGCAGCCTGATCTACCCGGGTAACGTCGGCGTGTTCAACTGGGGCGGCGTCTCGGTCGATCCGGTTCGCCAAATGCTGTTCACCAGCCCGAACTACATGGCCTTCGTGTCGAAAATGGTGCCACGCGAGCAAGTCGCCGCCGGCAGCAAACGCGAAAGCGAAACCGCTGGCGTGCAACCAAACACCGGCGCGCCATACGCGGTGATCATGCACCCGTTCATGTCGCCATTCGGCGTACCGTGCCAGGCCCCGGCCTGGGGCTACGTCGCCGGTATCGACCTGACCACCAGCAAAGTCGTGTGGAAACGCAAGAACGGCACCAGCCGCGACAGCTCGCCAATCCCGATCGGCTTCACCTTGGGCGTCCCAAGCATGGGCGGCTCGATGGTGACTGCTGGCGGCGTCGGCTTCCTCAGCGGCACCCTCGACCAGTACCTGCGTGCGTACGACGTGAACAGCGGTAAAGAGTTGTGGAAATCGCGTCTGCCAGCAGGTGGCCAAGCGACTCCGATGACCTACACCGGCAAGGACGGCAAGCAATACGTGCTGCTGGTTGTCGGCGGTCACGGTTCGCTGGGCACCAAAATGGGTGACTACGTGATTGCGTACAAACTGCCGGAATAAGTTTTAGCGGCGGTAAATGAAAAGGCGATGTCTCGTGAGGGACATCGCCTTTTTTTTAACCAATCCACTGCCTGCATACGCTCTACCTGAGCAGATGTAACGGAGGTATTGATAATGATCTGGCCTCTTGCGATTGGCGCTCTAACTTGAGATCGATTTCCCGCTGGGCGGCTATCAGTGTCGGGAAAAAACCACCCAGCAAGCCCCAGGGATAAACAAGCTGATAACGCGTGGTATGCGGCAGGTTTTCGAGGTGTTCGCGAATACCCCATCCTTTGTACTTTATGTCTTCACCGGTCATGAGTTCATCTCCTTGAATTCACAGATTGCGCCAACGGCCAAAACGAAGAGCGCCCTTGAAGCATGGGCGTTCCAGGAAAATTGTCTACTGTCAGAAATCACAGGTTTTGCAACGTTTTCGAAGTAACTCCCAGCATGATCAGGAATAAGTGGGCAATACCGTGACGAGGAACGCCCCCTTGTCCGTTCCTACACGAAGAATTGTTCCTCCTACAGGTGTGGGTGATCGTGAGGAGATTTCCGACAAGTCGCGTCGGTTGTGCCTCGGAAATCGGCTGGATAGGCTCGGGGGGTCGCTGCAAATTAAGCGAACGGGCGTCGCGGCCCGAGCAGTTCATTCGATTCGATGCTTAATCGCCGGCCCAAACCGGAGCGCTCAGGTGCTTGTTGTCTGGTTTGATGGTGGCTGTGCGCGAGATACCTTCGGGTATGCCGAGATTGCCGAATGGCTCGGTCCGCGAACCCGCGTACAGCTGCCACCCTCCGTCGCGTCGCGGTGATTGAGAGTGATAGCCCCACTTATCATTCGGAGTTTCACTATGAAAAAGCCAAATGATGCGCCGTGCGCGTGCGGGTTCTGTCCCTGGGTTGTCCCACCCGCCCCGCGCACGACCTCCTCGCCAAAGAGCGGGAGAGGCATTGATGTCATTCGTTACGCAGATCAAAGCGCCCGAGAATGTCGAAGCTGCCGAATACCGGATCCTTGACAACTGCATGGAAAGACATCTTGAAGTGCTGAGCCTGCGCATCAAAATCGATAGTGAACGTACCGTCCTTGGCTACAGCCTTTTCAATGTCATGGCCTGATCGGCCTATATATGACATCTGTTCAACGGTTGATTGCTGGTTTGATGGACCGTGTTTCACATGAAAGTACAGAGTTCTGAAGACCGTGGTATCCGGGCCCTCCTCTAACCCGGAGCAGTGATAATACTCGCCATCGAAAAAGACACTGACCCGGTTAGGGACAAAGTCAGGGCGTCCCTGAATCTTGGCCGTAAATGTGCCGGTAGTACTGGAATTTACAACCTTCTCGATTGCCATATTCAGTTCCATTAAATTTCGAAGTTGAAGGACAATCATGTCGGGGAATCGACCAATACATAACTGTCAGACTTGACAGGTCTTCAGATCAAATAGAGTTAATGGCGCGAAACGTTATAGCCGAGCTGCCGAAGACTGCTCCTGCAGAAGATGTGAGTCCACCTGAGAGAAATGGGTTGGCAGTCAGGGTGCCATTGTTGGCAAGCCCGCAATGACCAAGTCAGCCAATAGGCCGAGTGTCAGCCCGCCTCGCTTTTTGGTCTGGCACCAAGATGGGTGACTACGTGATTGCGTACAAACTGCCGGAATAAGCCTTTCAAAGGCGATGTCTCGTGAGGGACATCGCCTTTTTTGTGCACGCCAGTTTTTGAATACACCGCAGATCACCTGTGGGAGCTAGCCTGCTAGCGATTGCGGTCTGGCATTCAACATCTCTGTTTACTGACAGGGCCCCATCGCTAGCAGGCTAGCTCCCACAGGTTGAAAAGTGTTGGTCTGTGGGAAATGTGCTTGTCCTACAGACGCTGGTGATTGCGCGGAGTTTTCCGACAAGTCGCGTCGGTTGTGCCTCGGAAATAGGCTGGATAGGCTCGGGGGGTCGCTGCAAATTCAGCGATGGGGCGTCGCGGCCCGACTTCTGGGGCATAATTGCCGCCGCTTAACAGCAGCACCCCGAGTGCTTGTTTTATGGTGGCTGTACGCGGGATACCTTCGGGTATGCCGAATGCTCAGGTCGGTCCGCGAACCCGCGTACAGCTGCCACCCTCTTTTTGCGTCGCGGCAATCAGAGGAAAGGCCCAATTCCTGAGGAGTAACAGATGAAAAAGCCGACACCCAATCCACCCGAAACCGAAGACACCACCCCCTACGAATTCCCCGGCTCGAAGAAATTCCACGAAGCCGCCGAACGCGCCCTCGACCACTACCTCAAACCCAACGCGTTAACCCTGCGCTTCCACAAACCCAGCACCATGTTCCAGGTGGCCCCCGAGCAGGACAGCGAAAGCCTGCTGGTCCACGCCTGCGAATCCCTGGCCCAAGCCAGCCTGATGACCAGCGACATCGCCGCCTACATTGACCTGCCGCAAAGGCGCACGATTCTGGCGATACAGCAAATCATCATGCTCGCCGAACTGGCGGTGAACCGCGTGCTGGATAACCACGAAATATCCCAACCTCCGCCACACAGCTAAAAGCCCCTCACCCTAGCCCTCTCCCGGAGGGAGAGGGGACTGACCGAGTTCTCAGGGAGGGATACGCCGACGTGCAATAACGCGTTGAACTCATGCTTTGAAAAGCACACAAATCGGCCCCCTCTCCCTCCGGGAGAGGGCTGGGGTGAGGGCAAACCCACCACAAACCCAAAGCCGAATACCCGTGCTTTTCACCACTCAATAGGCCGAGTGTCAGCTCGCCTGCTCTTGATCTTGATCTTGATCTTGATCCAAGGGCGACGTCGGAAGGCTGAGTGGAGGGATTGATCCGGGCGTGGGAGCGCAGCGACCGTTTGGCGCAGCCAAACACAGCGAGAGGAGGTGCAGCGAAGCAAACCGTAGACGCTGCGCCCGGATCGATCCCGCAGCGAAGGAACCCCGAGCCCCAGCGAGCGGGCCGCACGTAGGAGCAAGCGTTTTTTTGCTTACTTTTTTGAGGCGTTTGTCAAAAAAGTGAGTCGCCGTAAGGGCGAAACCGCCAGCCGCAGCACCCGAAGCAACGGATATACCCCCAAAACCCCAAGAACCTGGTCGGCCCAAAGGCCGCCAAGTCAAAAGCGTGAACCCTGTCAAAACCCTGAACACACAAGCAGAAACATCCCCTCCCATTGAAACCACCCAAAGCCTGCCCCATCTAAGACCCATACCCCATTGCGCAGGTGCCCCATGAGCGACCAGCAAGAATTCCCGGAAAACCCCGACGACTACACCGAAGCCGAAAACATCGAACACACCTCCTCCGGCAAAGGCCTCGCCCTGCCCGGCCAGAACCTGCCGGACAAGGTCTACATCATCCCGATCCACAATCGCCCGTTCTTCCCGGCCCAAGTCCTGCCGGTCATCGTCAATGAAGAACCCTGGGCCGAAACCCTCGAACTGGTCAGCAAATCCGAACACCATTCCCTGGCCCTGTTCTTCATGGACACGCCCCAGGAAGACCCGCGCCACTTCGACACCGGCGCGCTGCCGCAATACGGCACGCTGGTCAAAGTCCACCACGCCAGCCGCGAGAACGGCAAACTGCAATTCGTCGCCCAAGGCCTGAGCCGCGTGCGCATCAAGACGTGGCTGAAACACCACCGCCCACCGTATCTGGTCGAAGTCGAATACCCGCACCAGCCCACCGAGCCGACCGACGAGGTCAAGGCCTACGGCATGGCGCTGATCAACGCGATCAAGGAACTGCTACCGCTCAACCCGCTGTACAGCGAAGAGCTGAAAAACTACCTCAACCGCTTCAGCCCCAACGATCCATCGCCGCTGACCGACTTCGCCGCCGCCCTGACCTCGGCCACTGGCCCCGAACTGCAAGGCGTGCTCGACTGTGTGCCGATGCTCAAGCGCATGGAAAAAGTCCTGCCGATGCTGCGCAAGGAAGTCGAAGTCGCGCGCCTGCAAAAAGAAATTTCCGCCGAAGTTAACCGCAAGATCGGCGAGCATCAGCGCGAGTTCTTCCTCAAGGAACAACTCAAGGTCATCCAGCAGGAACTCGGCCTGACCAAGGACGACCGCAGCGCCGACCTTGAACAG
Organism: Pseudomonas sp. P108; assembly: GCF_032613195.1. NCBI lineage: Bacteria > Pseudomonadati > Pseudomonadota > Gammaproteobacteria > Pseudomonadales > Pseudomonadaceae > Pseudomonas > Pseudomonas sp. P108. The sequence continues at coordinate 5,396,381 of NZ_CP126691.1, forward strand.
TTCGAACAGCGCCTGGAAGGCAAAGTCCTGCCGGCGCAGGTGCAGAAACGCCTCGAAGAGGAAATGAACAAACTGTCGATCCTCGAGACCGGCTCGCCAGAGTACGCGGTCACCCGCAACTACCTCGACTGGGCGACCTCGGTGCCGTGGGGCGTCTACGGCGACGACAAACTCGACCTCAAGCACGCACGCAAAGTACTCGACAAACACCACGCCGGCCTCGACGACATCAAGGATCGCATCCTCGAATTCCTCGCTGTCGGTGCCTATAAAGGCGAAATCAGCGGCTCCATCGTGCTGCTGGTCGGTCCGCCGGGCGTAGGTAAAACCAGCGTCGGCAAATCCATCGCCGAATCCCTCGGCCGGCCGTTCTACCGCTTCAGCCTCGGCGGTATGCGCGACGAAGCCGAGATCAAGGGCCATCGCCGCACCTACATCGGCGCACAGCCGGGCAAACTGGTGCAGGCGTTGAAAGACGTTGAAGTGATGAACCCGGTGATCATGCTCGACGAGATCGACAAGATGGGCCAGAGCTACCAGGGCGACCCGGCCTCGGCGCTGCTGGAAACCCTCGACCCGGAACAGAACGTCGAATTCCTCGATCACTACCTCGACCTGCGCATGGACCTGTCGAAAGTCCTCTTCGTGTGCACCGCCAACACCCTCGATTCGATCCCCGGCCCGTTGCTGGACCGGATGGAAGTGATTCGCCTGTCGGGCTACATCACCGAAGAAAAAGTCGCCATCGCCAAGCGTCACCTGTGGCCGAAACTGCTGGAAAAGGCCGGCGTGTCCAAGGGCAGCCTGAGCATCAGCGACAGCGCGCTCAAAGCCTTGATCGACGGTTATGCCCGTGAAGCCGGTGTGCGGCAGTTGGAAAAGCAAATGGGCAAACTGGTGCGCAAAGCGGTGATGAAGCTCATTGATGACCCGAAAGCGGTGATCAAGCTCGGGCCGAAAGACCTCGAAGCGTCACTGGGTCACCCGGTATTCCGCAACGAGCAAGTGCTGTCCGGCACCGGCGTGATTACCGGTCTGGCGTGGACCAGCATGGGCGGCGCGACATTGCCGATCGAAGCGACGCGGATTCACACGCTCAATCGTGGCTTCAAACTCACCGGGCAACTGGGCGATGTGATGAAGGAATCAGCGGAGATCGCCTACAGCTACGTCAGCTCGCACCTGAAACAGTTCGGCGGTGACGCGAAGTTCTTCGACGAAGCCTTCGTCCATCTGCACGTGCCAGAAGGCGCGACACCGAAAGACGGCCCGAGCGCCGGCGTGACCATGGCCAGCGCCCTGCTCTCGCTTGCACGTAATCAACCGCCGAAAAAAGGTGTGGCGATGACCGGCGAACTGACGCTGACCGGGCATGTGCTGCCGATTGGCGGGGTGCGTGAGAAGGTGATTGCGGCACGGCGGCAGAAGATTTTCGAGCTGATTTTGCCGGAGCCGAATCGGGGTAATTTTGAGGAACTGCCGGATTATCTGAAGGAAGGGATTACGGTGCACTTCGCGAAGAAGTTTTCCGATGTGGCGAAGATCCTGTTCTGACAGCCCCCCTCACCCCAGCCCTCTCCCGGAGGGAGAGGGAGCCGACCGAGTTGTCTTGCGCTATACATCGACCTGAAACACCAAGTCGATTATGGATTCAATGATCTATTTCAGGTCGGTGGACTTCTGGAATATCCCCCGGTCAGTCCCCTCTCCCTCTGGGAGAGGGCTAGGGTGAGGGCTTGGCGTTGTCACACTTTGTCTCATCTTCAGTTATGCTCGCCGTTCGTCGCCAACGTCGGAGCCGCTGACCTTATGTCCCCCACTCGCCTGTTTCTCCCCCTCGCCCTCTCGTTGCTGGCCGCCTGCGCCACGCAACCGAAACACAACGTGACCGTGGAAAAACAAAGCGAATGCCCGGTGCGGCTCACCAACGGACAAAACCTCATCATCATGCTGCCAAGCAACCCGACCACGGGTTATCGCTGGGCCATTCAGGATTCCGCCGGCGGCGTGCTCCGCGCCCTCAGCCCAGAGGTCTACAGCAATCCGGAAGATGCCGGCGTGGTCGGCGCAGCGGGTTTGTCGACCTGGCGCTTCCAGGCCTTCGCCCCCGGCACCGGGCGTCTGCGCCTGACTTCGCAACAACCGTGGGCACCAGAAGTGTTGCCAGTGGAAACCTTTGACTGCGCCATTTCGGTGAATTGATCGTGGGCTGGCTGATTCTGGCGCTGATGGGCGCGGTGACGTTTCTCTACGGCGTCAGCACCCATGCGGCGTTGCTGTGCTTGCTGGTGAAACCGCTGCCGGTGCTGGCGCTGCTAGGCTGGCTGCACGATGCGCCACCCAGCGACTATCGGCGCTGGATCAGTCTCGGTCTGATTTTCTCGTTGCTGGGTGATGTGTTGCTGGCCTGGCCGGGGGACCTGTTTGTATTTGGCCTCGGTGCGTTTCTGGTCGCGCATCTGGCTTATCTGAAGGCTTATCTGAGTGACTGCAAGCGTCTGGCGATTTTGCCGCTGGTACTTGCCCTCGGAGTGGGCGCGGTACTGCTGGGTTTTCTGATTTCCAGCGGTCTTGGGCCATTGCTGGTGCCGGTGATTGTTTATGGCACGGCGATCAGCGCGATGCTCTGGCGCGCGCTGGCCCGTTTGGGCACCGATGTGCCGAAACGCTCGGCGTTGCTGGCGGCGGGCGGTGCGCTGGCGTTTGTGTTCTCGGACAGCGTGATCGGTATCGACCGTTTCGTCGCCCCTTTCCACGCGGCACCTTACGTCATCATCCTCAGCTACTGGCTGGGCCAGTGGGGCATCGCGGCCTCGGCGTTCTCCCAGACTAAACGGATCTGATCGTTCCCACGCTCCGCGTGGGAATGCATCCTGTGACGCTCTGCGTCATTTGCGCAGGGACGCGGAGCGTCCGGGGCGGCATTCCCACGCGGAGCGTGGGAACGATCACCGGCAAAAAAACGCTTTATCAGACAACCCAAGCATCCCCGCGCCCTTTTGGCTAAAATGCCGGCCTTTCCATTTACACCGCCGGAACCGCCGTGAGCAAAGAACCCGATCGTATTTTCGCCAAGCCTTTGGCCCAGGTGCCTGACTTCGCCTTCAATGAAGACGTGGTGCGGGTGTTCCCGGACATGATCAAGCGCTCGGTGCCGGGTTACCCGACCATCGTCGAAAACCTCGGCGTGCTCGCGGCGCAGTTCGCCCAGCCGAACAGTGTGCTCTACGACCTCGGTTCATCGCTGGGCGCGGTCACTCAAGCGCTGCGCCGTCACGTGCGCACCGACGGTTGCCGGGTGATCGCTGTGGATAACTCGGCGGCGATGGTTGAGCGCTGCCGCGAATACCTCAACGGTCAGGACTCGATGTTCCAGGAGTTGCTGCCGGTGGAAGTGATCGAAGGCGACATTCTCGCCCTCGATTTCCAACCGGCTTCGGTGGTGGCGCTGAACTTCACCCTGCAATTCATCGCTCCCGATCAGCGCACCGCGTTGCTCTCACGCATCCGCCAATCGCTGCTACCGGGCGGCGCGCTGATTCTCTCGGAGAAGCTGCGCTTCAACGATGCCGAAGAACATGCGCTGCTCACCGATCTGCACGTCGCCTTCAAACGCGCCAACGGCTACAGCGAACTGGAAATCGCCCAGAAGCGCAGCGCCATCGAAAACGTCATGAAGCCCGACAGCCTCGAAGAACACCGCGAACGCCTGTTGGCCGCCGGGTTCTCGAAAGTCGTGCCGTGGTTCCAGTGTCTTAACTTTGCCTCGTTGATTGCCTTGCCATGATTGATCTGTCCCCCCTCGCCCGCCGTCTGGCCGGCACGCCACTGGCCGAATGGGCCAACACCCTGCAAGCGCAACTCGACAAGAAAATGGAGAAAGGTCACGGCGATCTGGAGCGCTGGCAAAGTGCGCTGGATGCCTTGCCGAAAATTCAGCCGAGCGAAGTTGATCTGCTTAACGGCCTGAAACTCGACACCGATTGCGACGACGCAACCCGCGCGCAGATGCGTACTGCACTGATGGGTCTGTCGCCATGGCGCAAAGGGCCGTTCGATCTGTTTGGCGTGCACGTCGACACTGAATGGCGCTCGGACTGGAAATGGTCACGCGTCGCCCAGCATCTGGATCTGAAGGGCAAACGCATCCTCGATGTCGGTTGCGGCAATGGTTACTACATGTGGCGCATGCTCGGTGCCGGCGCGAACAGTGTGATCGGTGTTGACCCGAACTGGTTGTTCTTCTGCCAGTTCCAGGCAGTGCAGCGTTACCTGTCCGAGCCGAACGCCTGGCACCTGCCGTTCCCGTTCGAAGACTTGCCACCGAACCTCGAAGGTTTCGACACGGTGTTTTCGATGGGCGTGTTCTATCACCGCCGTTCGCCGATCGAGCATTTGCTGGCGCTGAAGGATTGCCTGGTCAAGGGCGGCGAACTGGTGCTGGAAACGCTGGTGGTTGAAGGCGACAAGCATCAGGTGCTGGTGCCGGAAGACCGTTATGCGCAGATGCGTAACGTGTGGTTCCTGCCGTCGGTGCCGGCGCTGGAATTGTGGTTACGTCGTGCGGGGTTCACCGATATTCGTTGCGTGGATGTGAGCACCACGACGGTCGAAGAACAGCGCGGGACTGAGTGGATGAAGTATCAGTCGCTGAGCGACTTTCTTGATCCCGAGGATCACAGCAAAACCATCGAAGGCCTGCCGGCGCCGATGCGGGCGGTGATTGTCGCTCGTAAATAATCCAATCGCCCAAACACCGCGGTGAGCCCACCCCTCACCCCAGCCCTCTCCCCAAGGAGAGGGAGCTGATCGTTGAGCTTTTCAAAACTTGAGTTCGACTCGGTATCGCAAGTCGGTGTATTTCTGCAGAACAATCCGGTCAGTCCCCTCTCCCTCTGGGAGAGGGTTAGGGTGAGGGGCTTTTTGCTCTTCGGGCGCGGAAGAACTCGGTCAGCACTGCGCCACATTCTTCGGCCAACACCCCGCCTTCATACAACACCCGGTGATTCAAAAATCCCTGGGTAAAAAACTGCCCCTGACTCTGCACAATCCCCGCCTTCGGCTCCAGCGCCCCATACACCACCCGCGCCACCCGCGAATGCACGATCAAACCGGCGCACATGCTGCACGGTTCCAGCGTCACATACAGGGTGCTTCCCGGCAGCCGATAGTTATCCACCGCTTGCGCGGCCGCGCGGATAGCGACCATTTCCGCGTGGGCACTCGGGTCACTGGCACTGATCGGGCAGTTGAAGCCGCGCCCGATGATTTCGCCATCCTGCACCAGCACTGCGCCGACCGGCACTTCACCCAGCGCTGCGCCTTGTGCGGCGAGGGCCAGGGCTTCGCGCATGAAGTCGCGATCACGGCTGCGGTCGATGATCGCGGCAGGGCGAATCTGGCGCATCACTTCACCTCGATGGCGGCCATCAGGCCGGTTTCCATGTGGTCGATCACGTGGCAATGGAACATCCACACCCCTGGATTATCGGCCACCAGCGCCACTTGCGCGCGCTCATTCTTGCCCAGCAGATAAGTGTCGGTGAAGTACGGAATGATCTTGTGCCGGTTCGACGCGATCACTTTGAAACTCATGCCGTGCAGGTGGATCGGGTGCTGGTACTGAGTCATGTTCTTCAGTTCGAAAATATAGCTCTGACCCAGTTTCAGGCTGGCGATCGGTCGATCGGCGCAGGTCTTGTCGGTGATGTCCCAAGCCTTGCCGTTGATTTGCCACAGGCTCGGCGGCCGCCCGTTGTCGACATCGACCGACACCGAACCGACCCATTCGAAATTGAAGTTGAGTTTCTCGGCGTTGGCCAGGTCCGGCTCAGCTACCGGGTTGGCGGGCAGCGCTTTCGGCCAGTCAGTCGGCGCATCGTTATTGGCCACCGAACGCAGCGTGCCCAGACGTACCGGCCCGTTGCGCAGCGACAGCTCTTCACCCGCCGCCGGCGCCTTGATCGCCAGACAAATACGCATGCCCGGACCGAGCCAGTATTCCTTGCCCAATGGCCGCGGTTCGACCGGGTTGCCGTCCAGCGCATAAATCTTCGCTTCGACGCCGGGAATGTTGATGCGGTAAGTCAGCGTGTTGTCGAGGTTGAGCAAACGCACCCGCGTGATCTGCCCGGCCGGTAGATCGATGACCGGCAAGGGCACGCCGTTGATGGTCGACAAGCGCCCCGCCGTACCGCCACGCGCTGCTTCGCGGGGGATGCTGAACTCGACGAAATTGCCTTCGTCATCGATATGCCAGTTCTTCAGGCTCAGGGTCTTTTCGTACTTGAATCCGGTCGGCTCGCGCTCTTCGATGATCAGCGGCCCGACCAGCCCGCGACCGAGTTCTTCGCTGCTGCTGACGTGTGGGTGATACCAGTAGCTGCCGGCATCCGGTACGCGGAACTTGTAATCGAAGTACTCGCCCGGCAACACCGGCAGTTGCGACACGTACGGCACGCCGTCCATTTCCAGCGGCAGACGAATGCCGTGCCAGTGAATGGTCGTCGCCACCGGCAGATGGTTGATGAAGCGTACCCGCAGCCATTCACCCTGACGCACGCGCAACTCGGTGCCCGGCGCCGACGGGCCGAATGCCCAAGCCTCGGTCTTGTGCCCCGGCACCAGCTCCACGTCCAGTGGCGCGGCGATCAGCTCGTAATCGTGCCCAGCCTCAGCGTCAGCCATTTTCCCGAGCCAATAACGCGACGCGCCCCCCGCTCCGACACCAACGACAACAAGACCGGCCAGGCCACCGAGGATTTGGCGACGGGTAAAGGACATGAACTCAACTACCTCACGTATCAGCGACAGACCCCTGAAGGCCCGTAAAAGGCGAATACGATACACCTGCGGTTGAGAAACAGTAAGGGCGACCTGAGGCCGCACGCCACTGATCGGCTTACGGTCGCAGCCCGGTAATCAAATGCACCACACCACCCTCCAAGGGCATGACGCCCGCAATACCGGCGGCGCTCAACGCCTGTTGATCCATGCTCGACACATCACGCAAAACAACCCGCACCCGCGTCAGCGCCAGTGGTTGCTGCGATTGAAGATTATCCACTCCGCCCAGCGCCGCAACGATAGCGGCGCTCAACTCGCCAGTCGGCTCGGCCGGTGCTTTCGGTGTGTCCGCGACCAGATCCGGGGTCAGGGCTTTCCAGAATGCCTTCTGCAATTGATCGAACATGTTCAGTTCTCCAGAACCCGTAAAGTATCGACGGTTGCCTCGTGAAACAGCTGCAACGCCTCGCGCACCTGCCCGGCGCTTTCCAGACCGAGCACCTGTTGCGCGATGATCTGACAATCCGCTAGCGCAAGCTCGCGCACCGTTGCCTTGACCGACGCAATCATCGGCACGCTCACCGACAGCTCGTCCACGCCCAGCCCCAGCAACAACGGCACCGCCAGACGTTCAGAGGCCATCGCCCCGCACACACCGACCCACTTGTCATGGGCGTGCGCAGCCTTCACGGTCATGGCGATCAAGCGCAAGACCGATGGATGAAAACTGTCCGCCTGACTGGCCAGGCGCGGGTGATCGCGATCCATGGCCAAGGTGTACTGCGTCAGGTCATTGGTGCCGATCGAGAAGAAATCCACCAGCGGCGCAAACAGATCCGCCATCAGTGCTGCGGCCGGCACTTCGATCATGATCCCCAGCTTCGGCCGTTCTGTCAGCCCCAGCGCCAGCACCTCCTCATCCAGCATCTGCCGCGCCTGACGCAGCTCCGACAGCTGCGTGACCATCGGCAACATGATGTGCAAACGTGTCAGATCACAGCAGCCGAGCATGGCCCGGAACTGCTCGCGCAATAACTGCGGGCGCTCCAGACACAAGCGAATGCCGCGTACCCCCAGGAACGGGTTGGTTTCGTTGTCCATGGGCACATAGGCCAGCGGTTTGTCGCCGCCGACATCGAGGGTGCGCACCACCAGATTGTGTGCAGATCCGACGCAGCGAGCGATCGCACTGTAAGTAGCGACCTGTTCGTCATGGCTCGGCGCATGGTTGCGCCCTATATAGAGGAACTCCGATCGCAGCAAGCCGACGCCCGCGCCACCCGAAGCCATCGCCTGCTCGGTTTCGGAAAATGAAGCGACATTAGCCGATACCTCGACGTGATGCCCGTCACGGGTCCTGGCGGCGAGCGTTGCATTGGCCAGCTCATGCTCATGGCGTTGACGCTGCTGCGTGTGGCGAGCCTGCCATTGATGGATCGTCGCGGGGTCAGGACGCACCTGCAGTTCACCTTTGTCAGCATCGAGCAAAACCTGAGTGCCATTGCTCAGTGCGAGCATTTGCACCGGCACCCCGCAGATCGACGGCAGGCCACAGGCGCGGGCGAGAATCGCCACGTGGCTGGTCGCCCCGCCACCGACCGTGGCAAAACCCAACACTTTGCTGGTATCGATTCGGGCAGTTTGCGATGGAGTCAGTTGATCGGCGATCAGAATGCTCCCTTGCGGCAGCTCCAGCGCCTGCTCGCCAACACCCAACAGCAGCTTGAGCACGCGACGCCCGACATCGGTCAGATCCGCCGCCCGCTCGGCCAGTAACGCACTGCCCAGTTGCCGAAACATCGCCGCCGTCTCGTCCGTGGCCGAACGCCAGGCGAATGCCGCACTTTTGCCCGCACTGATCAGCGCTTGGGCCTGATCGAGCAGACCCGGGTCTTCGAGCAGCTCCTGATGCGCCTTGAAGATCTCGGCTTCGGCCTCGCCAGCGGCGGTATCACGCAAATGCTGCAAGGCCAGATCCGCTTCGATCAGCGCATTGGCAAAGGCCTCGCGCTCGACGTCTGCTCCGCCGCCGAACTCGCTGACGTCGAAGACCGGCTCGCTGATCTGCACCACTTGGCCCAACGCCGAACCGGGTGATGCGCAGACCCCACGCAGAAGCGTCAGCGTCTCGACTTCAACCACCTCGACAGGTGCCACTGCTGCTACCGTTTCGCCACAGCCCTCGGCCAGCAAGCGGGTCAGTGTATTGATTGCAGCGTCTGCATCTGTACCGACAGCACTGACCTGCACACTGTCACCAAACGCGGTCTGCAACGCCATGATCGCCACCAGGGATTTGGCGTTGGCCTGGGATTGTTGCTTGTGCAGGCAGATGCTTGCGCCAAACCCCTTTGCTGTTTGCGCGAACACCGCAGCCGGACGCGCGTGCAGGCCATTGGGGTTGGGCAGTCTCAACGTTTGCGAAAACAGCACCTGGCCCTCTTCCGCGACAGCCACCTCGCTGATTGCCTGCACTGCGGCGAGCTCAAGCAACGGCTGGCCGCTTTCGACCCGTCCGCTCGGCGCGCTCAGCCAGGTAAACGGCTCACCACTGACCACCAACATCAGGGTCAACAGGCTGCGCGCATGGCGGGCAATGTAATCGGCATCGAACTCGATCAGCGCCTGTCCGGCTGCAACCCGCTGCCCCTCTTCGACCAGAGAGGTGAAGCCTTGCCCGGCGAGGTTCACCGTATCGAGGCCAATATGCATCAACACTTGAACGCCATGGTCATCGGTGATGCTGACTGCATGGCCGCTGGCCTGCACGTTGCTGATGATCCCGGCCAGCGGTGCGCACAGGGTCGACGAGGTCGGGTCAATGCACAGACCGTCGCCGATCACGCGCCCGGAAAACACCGGATCGGGCACCTCGTCCAGCGCCATCAGGACACCGGACAAGGGAGCCAGCAGTTGCAATTGTTGGGGTGTGGCCATGACGTCACCTGCATTTTTATGCGTTGAAGTGCCGATGGAGCGCAATGCTCCATCAGCATCGCTTATTTCCACCAGTATTCGACCTGCAATCCGACATTCGCACCGTGGCGGGCATTACCGAAGGCGCCGGTGTCGGACAACGCCGAACCTTTCGCCAGTTGGTTGGCCGCACGCTTGGCGGCCTCGTTCCAGGTGGCGTACGTGTAATACAGACGCACCTCGGGACGCGCCCAGAACTCTGGCCCCTTGGGCGACCAGGTCGGGGCAAACGTGAATTTGCTCAGCTTGCGCGTGCCGCCCGGGGCTTCGACTTGATCGTGGCCCAGTTCAGTGACCAGTTTGAAGTGCTCACTGAGCGCGTACGCAGGCCTTACCCCCAACGAGATCCAGTTCTGATCGGCTCCGTCCGGGCGAATGTCTTTCTGATACACCGCTTCGACCTGACCGCCGAAACGCGGTGTCACCTGCCAGTCAAAAAACTCGACGACCCGGTAACTTTTGTTGTTGTCGTCCAGTCTGACGTTGCCGGTATAACCCAACCCGGTGCCCGGCCCCTCACCGTATTGCAGCGCCAGTTTGTTCTTGCCGCCGAAAAAATCCGTTTGCACATGCTGCGTGGTGATCGCCCAGCCCCGGTGGGCATCGCGGCTGTCGGGTTTGTCGATGTAGCTCAAACCGAACTCCAGCTCACCGCCCGGGTTGGTCTTGAAACCGGCGACGTTGAAGTCATGCCGATTGATGTAGTCCTTCTGGTACAGGTTGTCCTTGCGCGAGAAGGCGTAGCTGTATTTCAGGTCGCCGATCAGCACGTCTTCGACCCCGCCTCCCGTGGCGCTCTGGTTCCAGTAATAGAAGTCGGAAATGTGAATGTCATTTCGCTTGTAGTAACGGCGCCCCGCCCACAACGAACCGCCATTGAGCGCAGGCACCGCCGACCACTGTGCGTAGGCCTGCGGCAAGCGTATCGAACCATTGTCTTCTTTGAAGGTGGGGCTGCGGTCGTAGCGGTTATACAACGAGGCCATGCCATCGACGCTGAGCACCGAACCGTCGTCGAAGGTGTACAAATCCTGGCGCAGTTCCAGTTCACCGTACTGCTCGCATTCGTTACCCAAGCGATATTTGGTCTGCGCACCGGGTAACTGGAAGCACGATTGACCGCTGCTGTTGACCGACGTACCGACGCCGCTACGCAAGTAACCGCCAAACTCCAGCGCTTGTGAAGTCGGCGGTAAGGCCAGGCAAAAACCTGCGACTGCAAGGCTGCGATTTATTGTTGTTTTCATAAGCCACCCCATTGTTTTTATTGTCTGGTTGCATGAATTCGGCGCGCAAAAATCCCCCGCGCAGTGCACTGCGTGTTTTTTTTGAAAGCTGGTTTTTTAGTTAAATGTCAGGGATCGATCAGGTGCACGACGAATGACTCGTAAGGTCGCAGCATCACTTGTCGCTTGCGCAACGCGCCGTCCGGATAATTGCTGATCAACTGTCGCTGTCTCATCGATTCACTGATGACCGTCGCCGGTAATTCCACTTCACAGGGTGTCCCGTAGAAGTTGTTCACCACCAACAGGCGCTCGGCATCACCTTCACGCACATACGCCCAGACTTGCGGATGTTCCGGCAGCAATTGTCGGTACAGCCCTTCAGTGATCAACGGTTCGTGGCGACGCAGCGCGATCAGACGGCGGTAGTGATGCAGCACCGATTCCGGGTCATCAAGCTGGTGGGCAACGTTGATCTGCGCGGCATTGGCCGGTACCCCGATCCACGGCTCGACGCTACTGAAACCGGCATTCGGGCCGGCGTCCCAGTGCATCGGTGTACGACCGTTATCGCGGGATTTCTGCATGATCGCCGCCATGTTCTCGGCATCGCTGCTGCCGGCTTCGCGCTTGAGGCGAAAGATGTTCAGCGTCTCGACATCGCGATACTGCTCGATCGATTCGAATCCCGGATTGGTCATGCCCAGTTCTTCACCCTGATACACGAACGGCGTGCCCTGCAGAAAGTGCAGTGCAATGCCGAGCATCTTCGCCGACAGTTCACGGTACTCACCGTCATGGCCGAAGCGCGAAACCACTCGCGGTTGATCGTGGTTACACCAGAACAGCGCGTTCCAGCCACCACCGGCCTGCATGCCGGTCTGCCAGTCGGACAGGATTTTCTTCAGTTGAAGGAAATCGAAGTCGGCGCGCACCCACTTCTGCAGGTTCGGATAATCAACTTTCAGATGATGAAAGTTGAAAGTCATCGACAATTCTTTCGACTGAGGATTCGAATAACGTACGCAGTGTTCGAGGCTGGTCGACGACATCTCGCCGACGTTGATCAGGTCGTGGCCTTCGAAGACTTCGCGGTGCATCTGCTGCAGGTACGCGTGGACATTCGGCCCGTCGGTATAAAAACGTCGGCCATCGCTGTGGTCTTCGGGGAAGTCTTCGGGCTTGGAGATCAGATTGATCACGTCCAGACGAAAACCGCCAACGCCCTTGTCCCGCCAGAACTGCATCATCCTGAACACTTCGGCGCGCACCTTGGGATTATCCCAATTCAGGTCGGCCTGAGTGTGGTCGAACAGGTGCAGGTAGTACTGACCGGTCTGGGCTTCATATTCCCAGGCGGAACCGCCGAACTTGGACTCCCAGTTGTTCGGCTGATCACGCCAGATGTAGAAGTCACGGTAAGGGTTGTCGAGACTGCTGCGTGCCTGCTGGAACCAGACATGTTCGATCGAGGTGTGATTGACCACGATGTCGAGCATCAGCTTGATCCCGCGCTTGCCCGCTTCAGCGATCAACAATTCACAATCGGCCATGCTGCCGTAGCTCGGGTCGATGGCGTAGTAATCGCTGATGTCATAGCCGTTATCACGCTGTGGCGAACGCAGGAATGGCGTGATCCACAAACAATCGACGCCCAGCCAGTGCAGGTAGTCGAGCTTGGCGACGATACCGCGCAGATCCCCTGTCGGGTTGCCGGCGTGGCTATGAAAACTCTTCGGATAGACCTGGTAGATCACCGAACGCTGCCAGTCTTGCATGGCGGAACTCCTTCAATAATGTCAGGCAACCCGATAACCGGGCCGGACAATCTTCATGCTCAATGCACAGGTCAGAACAAACGGCACGAGCATGGCAATCAGCATCCCGATGACGAACATCGGGATGTACTGCGGAATGATCGAGATGAAGCCCGGCAGGCCACCGACACCGATGGCCGAGGCCTGAACCTTGTTCAGCGAGAGGAATACGCAGCCGAGCGCCGAACCGGTCAATGCGGCATAGAACGGAAACTTGTAGCGCAGATTGACGCCGAACATCGCCGGTTCGGTGATACCGAAATAAGCGGAAATCGCCGAGGTCGATGCCATGCTCTTGTCCCGCGCATTACGCGTCATCCAGAACACCGCCAGCGCTGCACTGCCCTGGGCGAGGTTGGACATGACGATCATCGGCCAGATGAAAGTACCGCCCTGGGTCGAGATCAATTGCAGATCGACCGCGAGGAACATGTGATGCATGCCGGTGATCACCAGCGGCGCATACAGCAGTCCAAAAATCGCGCCGCCCACCATCGGCGCCAGGTCAAACAGCATGACCAGCCCTTCGGTAATGAAGATGCCGATGTGGCGGGTCACCGGGCCGATGACCGCCAGCGCCAGCACCCCCGTGACGACGATGGTGGTGATCGGCACCACGAGCAATTGAATGGCGTTCGGCACGCGGGCGCGCAACCATTTTTCGATGACGCTCATCACGTAGGCCGCCAACAGAATCGGCAGGATCTGCCCCTGATAACCGACCTTTTCCACCTGAAACAAGCCGAGAATGTCGAAGTACGGCAGTTGCTGCCCGTCCAGCCCGGCCACGGCCTTGCCGTAGTTCCAGGCGTTGAGCAGATCCGGGTGCACCAGCATCAGGCCGAGCACGATGCCGAGGATCTCGCTGCCGCCAAAACGTTTGGCCGCTGACCAGCCCACCAGCGCCGGCAAAAACACGAACGAGGTATTGGCCATCAGATTGATCAGGCTCCAGAGCCCGTCGAGTTTCGGGTAGGCATCGAGCAGGGTCTGCCCTTCGATGAACATGCCTTTGGCGCCGAGCAGATTGTTGATGCCCATCAACAGGCCGGCAATGATCAGCGCCGGCAGGATCGGCATGAACACGTCGGAGAACACCCGCACCAGACGCTGCATGGCGTTGATCTTTTCGGCGCTTTTCTGTTTGACGTCAGCGATGGTCGACGCAGCGAGGCCAGTCTGCCGACGCAGTTCGGCGTAGACCTTTTCCACTTCGCCCGGACCGATTACCACCTGATACAAACCACCGGTGAAGAACGAGCCTTTGACCAGATCGATCTGATTGAGCGTCGCAGTGTCGACCAGGCTCGGGTCCTTCAGGGCCAGTCGCAACCGCGTGACGCAATGGGCGGCCTGTTCGAGGTTGTCGCTGCCACCGAGGCTGTGCAGCAATTGCCTGGCAATGTTCGGATAGTCGTGGCTCATGCTTGTTCTTCCGCTGTGGATTGTTGTTATTGGCAGCACGCCGAAGCGAAAAATACTCGTCTGTACGAGTTAATGCAACAACTCGTACAGACGAGTTTGTTTATGTATGTTCCCACCAGACCAACGACGAATTTTCCTACTGGCCCCTAAGGTGTTTCCATCGTCCACATGGACAAAGCCCTACCCTGGCCTTAAGGTTCGAAGCTTTGAGCACCGTCGGCACCGAGCCTCCCCATGAGTAAATACAACCAGATCTATAGCGATCTGCTGGCCAGCATCACGACTGAGCGCTTGGAGCGCGGCGCCCGCCTGCCTTCCGAAACCGAACTGATGGACAGCTATCAGGCCAGCCGCGGCACGGTGCGCAAGGCGATCGAGCTGCTTCAGGAACGCGGTTTTGCGCAGAAGATCCATGGCAAAGGCACCTTCGTGCTTTCGACCAACCCGATCGAATTTCAGCTCGGCGGCATCGTCAGTTTTCAAGAGACCTATCCGCGCCTCGGCAACGATGTCAGCACCGAGGTAGTCGAACTGAGCCAGATCCCGCTTGAAGGCGCGCTGCTCGAGCACATCCATGCCGAGCCCGGCAGCCTGATCACGCGGATCAAACGCGTGCGGCGGATCGATGGCAAACGGGTCATCCTCGATATCAACCACTTTGTCAGCGATGTGATTCCCGGCCTGTCCCTCGACATCGCCGAGCAGTCGATCTATGCGCATATCGAACAGACCTTGCAGTTACAGATTGCCTACGCCCAGCGCACCATTGAAGCGGTGCCGCGCAGCAAGGACGATCAACTGCACCTGGACCTCGACGGCCAGAGCCATGTGATCGTGGTCAGCAACCAGACCTTCCTCCAGGACGGTCGTCAGTTCGAGTACACCGAATCGCGGCACACCCTGGACAAGTTTTACTTCTCCGACGTGGCACGACGCTGACCCCCGCACGTTTCGAACGACAATGTGCGGTACATATGTAGTGCACTCCCCTTGAGCGAACAGGCCATGCTCGGCCTTCATTTTCTCAAGGATGGAGAAAGCATGAACGCAGCCCAGCAACCTCCTCTGCCGAGCCCGGCAGACAAAGCAGCTCTCAAGCGGATCGCCTTTACTGTCGTGCAAAACTGCCCCGGCCTGCAGGATGCAGCACGCGAAGCCGCGCGTGATCTGCTCGAAGCAAAAGGCTTGTCGAGCCTTGATCCGGATCAGGTGTATTTCCATCGTTTCAAGACAGCCCAGAGCAGCACTCGCTCGTTTACCGGGTGGGAGCACATCCGCGAAAAACCCTACGAATCGACAACGCTGACACAACTGGTGATTCATCGTTTTCGCGCCACCGACCAAGACAACGCCGATCTTCTCGATCTGTACGGCGGCTTCTATACAGAGGGTCCGCAGGGCGAAAACTTCGACGAAAAAAACCAAGTTCGCCTGCATGGCAATGAGGTCTTGAAATCGTTTTGGAGCCTCGACTTCAGTGGTCATTACAGCGCCACTCTGACGGACTTCTGGAACAGCCACGCCGATGATTTCCGCATCTTGGCCAAGTGCAATTTCCTCAGCCGCGCGGTGCAGGCGCTCGACCTTGGGCAACTCACCGGCAGTGACTTTCAATGGTTGGTGGACTCGGTAGTGGGGCCTGTCAGCTGGCCGGTAACCCTGAGCATGCTGCAAGCGAGTCACATGGCGAGCGGGGATGTATACGCCTTCGACATTGACGGGCATGTCGCCACGCAACTCCTGCGCATTGTCGATCCCGGTGGCCGGCAGATTATTTACCTGCCCGGTGAAACCAAGGCGTTCGTGGTCAAGGAGACGGCCGCAGACCTGCACTGGTGGGTGCTTGACCAAATGAACGACGCGAACCGCCGCGCGGCCTTCATGGAGCATTTTGCACTCGCCGACCGTCAGCACATGACCGAGAACGTGACCGACCTGATGAATCGGCTGGTCGGCACCTGGGGCCGGGCCGACCATCACCTGATCAACCGCACAAACCTGCTGTTGACTGATGATGCGTTCAGTTGGCTACGC
Source organism: Pseudomonas sp. P108 (assembly GCF_032613195.1). Lineage (NCBI taxonomy): Bacteria > Pseudomonadati > Pseudomonadota > Gammaproteobacteria > Pseudomonadales > Pseudomonadaceae > Pseudomonas > Pseudomonas sp. P108. Next base: position 5,412,645 of record NZ_CP126691.1, read on the forward strand.
GATTCGACCCGTCAGGCGATGTTCGCAGAAGCTCAGCTGTCTCTGACATCGAATGGCGATCTGCGCAAAAAACTGTGGATCGGCTACCTGAGTGCCGGCCTCAAAGCGTTTGGGCCGATGGCCACTGTCGGCTGGCCGCTGGCGCTGCCGGTGATTGGTGCCACCCTCGCGAACATGGGCCTGAATATCGATCAGGCGCAAAACGCTAAAACCAGGGCCGAGCGCAAGGCCGGCGTACTGGGTGCGGTGCTCAATGGCATCAATCTGCTGTTCAACCTTCCATTGCTCATCGGCACCGGGCCGATGCTGGAGGTGGGCGCTGAGGTCGATGCGGCTGAGGCCGCTGAAATGGCCGAGTACAGCGAATTCCTGAGCCCCTCCGTCGAAGCTGAAAACCCGACACAGATCATGGTGCCGGACGATGTCGACATTGCCGTGCCGAATCTTGATGAAACGGTGCTGGTTCCAGCACAAAAGGCTGCACCTCCACCGGTGCCCGAACGTTATCAGTGCAACGAATTGCTCGATGGCACCGCACTCGGCGAAGAGTCCGGTAAATACCAGGGTATTTACCGACTCGATACTGATCCGCCCTACGCCATTCTGATGAACGACAATCCGTACTACGTGCGTTATTTCGCTGACTCGAATGGCGCTGGCGACTGGGCAATCGTTGATCCGCAAAGGCCCAACCAGCTTGTCCACTCCTTGCCGATTCGCCTCAATGGTGCCGGTGAATGGGAGCGGATGCCGGCGCTGGGACTCAAGGGTGGCGGACAATGCATGGGCAAGCAATGCACTCCCGATATCCAACTCGACACCTTCGAACCCGCAGCGCCCGAGACGCCCGAGACGCCCGCGCAACCGCTGGCAGATCCGCAACCGTCGACATCGCGCCCGCCACGCGCTGTGCGCAGCGCCTACGATATCGATCCGACTGTGCGCCGCTCGATAAAGGGCTGGGCGCTGAACCTGGATGAAACCCATGCCCAAATGCAGAGCGACGGTGCTGGCGGTCTTGGCATCGAAGACCCGTTCGAGCTGTATGCAGTCGGCAAACGCCAGCTGTTGCAGCGCTCAGCCAGAAGCTTTTTCAAGAACCTACCGTGGATTACCCAGCCTGCACGTCCGTCGATCCCCGAGATCAACCGCCTGATGCCACTGGCCGACCTCATCGACGGAATTTTCGAAAACGCTTCAGGACTGGTGGTGGGAGCAACTCTCGACCGCATCGCCAGTATGCGTTTTCTGATTGAAAACATGCCGGCGCTGGCCCGGCATGCGAAAACGCTCTACATGCGTGGCCTGCTCAGTGACTTCGCTCAAGTGGAATTGAACCGCTACTTCACGAGCGGCGATATGTCTGCGGATTTGCACACCTACTTGAGCAGTCTCGGCACTGACCCGGGCGGGCGTTTCAACCCGATTGAACTGGTCAAGGTCGCCAGAAGCCACGGTGTTCGGCTTCAGGCCATCGACTGCGCGGCGAGCTACAAAATGAAAACACCGCTGCCCTCCGTCGACGAGCAGATGATGGGCACCTACCTGACCAACGACATCATGACGGGGGATGCTTACCTCAACAGCCCGGAAAAATGGATCGTAGTAACGGATGCTCACAACACCAACACCTTCAGAGGGCTGGCGGGCGTCAGTGAATTGAAGAGAGGGATCGGCCTGCGTATTGATGAAGTCGCAGCCGATGAGGAACTGGGTGTGGATGTCGATCCGGGAATTGAAATACCACGCGGCAGCTCTCCTGGCAGTGGCGCCAGACAAGGCAATCTGGATCTGCTTCGCGCCGACTTGCGCTTGAAAGTCCAGGCACCCGAGGTGAACTGGAGCGAGGTGACGCTGGAAAATCTGCTGCATAGGCGCGGCATGTATCTGTTCAAGAAAACTGGCGACGCCTACACCCTGATCCATCGCAGCAAGCAAGGCATGCTCCAGCGCACCGCAATCACTCGCTTGAGCGACGGCAAGTTCTCCATCCACCGACCCGCCTGGCAGCGCGTGAATGACGTCGAGTTTACAAGCCTGGAAGAGATGTCCCAGCGTCTGATCGAGACTGGGCTGATCCTGCAAAGCCGAATCCCTGATTGACCCTGACCGATAGTACCCATTGTTCTGGTGAAGCCGCTTGTTACCGTTGAGATATGCAGCGACCTGACAAAAAAGCGCAACGTTACGTAGAATGCCGCCGTGGCTATGGAACACCTTCCTTCTAAACCTCCTATGACCTAGGGGTTTCGCTCTCCACACCGCGCCTGCTTCTTGCAGGCGTTTTTACATCTGCTGTAGACACGATGCTGCAGCTCGTCCGTGACGGCGACCAAAGGAGAAAATCAAGCATGAATCAGGAGCTGTTCCTGCGTCGCCGTACCAAGGTTCACGTACCGACGGGCAATGGGGGGGCCACGCGTGCTCAAGTCGCGTCGGCTGTCCGGGAAATCGCCGCATTCAGATGCGCACTATCAGAGCCTCTGATCAAGCAGATCGGCACGTTGTCAGCGACAGAACTCACTTACTGGCTGCGCGACGTTGTCGGAGTGCTTCGACGGCAGACTGGCGCTCATGTGCACCACCGACCGTTTTATCCTGACTTTCCAGAGCAGGTTCTGACGGCCTCGGAGGCGGAGTTGTACCTTAACGCCGTCTTGCACTACCTCACGCTTTCGCGCATACCACCGACTGAAAGCTCTCGACCTGCAATGCTCGAAGGTAACTTCATCTCCCGCGTAATTGAGCCGGGATGCGTTCAAGAGTTCGAGTCACTGCTCGAGCCACTGGTGTCATCGCGCACTTCGCTCTCCGAAGAGGAAACGGCCGATGTTGCCTGGTTTATCCGAAACTACAAAAGCGATGTGTTCCGACTGCTGCCCGAGACCATCCCGTTCCGGGAGATCCGTGCACAGGTTGGCGGCACACTGATCCTGCATGTCGCTGGCGACAAACGGGTAGACACATTCCTGGAGCGGAATGTCGAAACAGCGACTGATGTACTACGACTGGCAGTCGCCCTGAGCGGAGGAGACGTGTCGCTGGCGACCGCTTCGACACGTTTCAAACCGATGAAGCGCTCGATGCGCCGTCTGTTTTTGCACCTGCTCGATAAAATACCCAACGCTGCCGAAGACGTAATGCGTCATACGGAGCGCTGGAAACGTCTGGCTGAAGTACTGCATCCGGGCGACTACGCCGATAAATATCCACACGCTCTGGCCGCCATCACGGCAGCGCGTCGAAACGAACCGCCCGCCACGTTTAATTCACGCGTGGAAATATTATTGGCCCGGCGTGACATCGCCACGCTTATGCCAATACTGCAAAGCCGTCCGGGCGAGTTCGCACGACGGCTTGACGTGGCCCTGCGCCGATCGAAAGAAGCAGACGCGGTACTCGACGCATTCGAGGCTGTCGCGGCACAAGTGTCCTCGCCTGTCCTGCTGCAGTTGCTGGCCCAGTTACATGCACCGCGCCCTCTGCCCCTGCGGGCCTTCATACCGAAAGGTTCGTTCGCCAAAGTCTATGGAATCAAGGATCAGCGAGAGCCTCTCGCACCTGAAGCGTTGGCGCGTGCATCCCGTATCTGCGAAAACGCGCTCGTGCAGCGTTTCGCGTCACTGCCGCCGCTAGGGCGCTGCTTCATCGATCCGGCATTACGCGAATACAGGGTGCCCCTAGCGCAGCGCGCCTCTTCGAAGTCGCTACGTACGCTGGTGCGAGGCAGTCGGTTGCCCATGCCTGACACACGTTTCATTCGCCTATTCCTGTGGTGGAAGAACGGTCGTGCACGCACTGACATCGACTTGTCCGCCGCATTCTTCGATGCAAACTTTATGTTCCGAGAAACGGTTGCGTACTACAACCTGAAAGGTTACGGCGGCTACCACAGCGGCGACATCGTCGATGCGCCCGACGGAGCTTCGGAGTTCATCGACCTCGACCTTGATGTTCTGGTCGAAAAGGGAATCCGCTACGTCGTCACGTCTATCAACTCATTCACCGAGCAGCCTTACTGCGATCTTCCAGAATGCTTCGCTGGCTGGATGGCCCGCGCCGACACGGCGTCGGGTGAAATATTCGAGCTGCGGTCCGTGTTCGACCGCGTCGATATTGCATCCGACACAGCTATTTGCCTGCCATTCGTAATGGACTTGCAGGAACGGCGCATGATTTGGGCCGACTTGGGGCTGACCTCATCTCCACGATGGAATAATGTCGGGAACAACCTCAGCGGGATATCGCTGATGTTGCGGGCTTTGGTACATACACCACGGCCGGATCTGGAAACTCTGTTCGACTTACATGTTCGAGCGCGAGGGGAGCGAGTGGCTTCGCTGCAGCAGGCACAAGCAGTGTTTGCGCCTGATCAAGGGATTACACCGTTCGATACGGATTTAATTCGATCACAGTTTCTCTGATACCTGGGCCAGCTCGCCTGTGAATCTGGCGCTGCACTCTGGTCAGGCTTGAAATTAGTTGCTCTAGCCAGACAACCCAACAAAAAAGGCGCCTAAGCGCCTTTTTTGTTCACTACGAAACAACTAGCGGGATCACTCCCACTCAATCGTCGCCGGCGGCTTGCTAGACACGTCGTAAGTGACGCGGGAAATGCCTTCGATTTCATTGATGATGCGGCCGGAGACGGTTTCCAGCAATTCGTAAGGCAGGTGTGCCCAACGTGCGGTCATGAAGTCGATGGTTTCTACGGCACGCAGGGCGACAACCCAGGCGTAACGACGGCCATCGCCAACAACGCCAACCGACTTCACTGGCTGGAACACGACGAATGCCTGGCTGACCTTGTGGTACCAGTCGGCTTTGCGCAGTTCTTCGATGAAGATGTGGTCAGCACGACGCAGCAGGTCGGCGTATTCCTTTTTCACTTCACCGAGGATGCGCACGCCCAGGCCTGGGCCCGGGAACGGGTGACGGTAGACCATGTCGTACGGCAGGCCCAGTTCCAGGCCCAGACGACGGACTTCGTCCTTGAACAGTTCGCGCAGTGGCTCGACCAGTTTCAGGTTCATCTCTTCCGGCAGGCCGCCCACGTTGTGGTGCGACTTGATCACGTGAGCCTTGCCGCTTTTCGCGCCAGCCGACTCGATCACGTCCGGGTAGATGGTGCCCTGAGCGAGGTACTTGATGTTGTCCAGTTTGTTCGACTGGGCATCGAAGACGTCGATGAAGGTGCGACCGATGATCTTGCGCTTCTTCTCCGGATCGGCTTCGCCGGCCAGGTTGTTCAGGAACTGCTCTTCAGCGTTGGCGCGGATCACTTTGACGCCCATGTTCTCGGCGAACATGGCCATCACTTGCTCGCCTTCGTGCAGACGCAGCAGGCCATTGTCGACGAAGACGCAGGTCAGTTGGTCGCCGATGGCTTTGTGCAGCAGCGCAGCAACTACCGAAGAGTCAACGCCGCCGGACAGACCCAGCAGCACGTTGTCGGTGCCGACCTGTGCGCGGATGTTGGCGATGGCGTCTTCAGCGATCTTCGACGGGGTCCACAGGGCTTCACAGCCGCAGATGTCGAGGACGAAGCGCGACAGGATGCGACCGCCCTGCTTGGTGTGGGTTACTTCCGGGTGGAACTGCACGCCGTAGTAGCCACGGTCGTCGTTGAACATACCGGCGATCGGGCAGCTCGGGGTGCTGGCCAGAATGTGGAAGTCTTCCGGCATCCTGGTGACCTTGTCACCGTGGCTCATCCATACGTCGAGGCCGAACAGGCCGTCAGCGTCGATGTGGTCTTCGATGCCGTCGAGCAGGCGGCTCTTGCCGACCACGTCAACGCGGGCGTAACCGAACTCACGCAGTTCGGAACCTTCAACCTTGCCGCCCAGTTGCTCGGCCATGGTCTGCATGCCGTAGCAGATACCGAAGACCGGTACGCCAAGGTCGAACACTGCCTGCGGGCAACGCGGGCTGTCGGCGACGTGCACGGACTCGGGGCCGCCGGCGAGGATGACGCCTTTAGGAGCGAATTCGCGGATCGCATCTTCGTCCATATCGAACGGGTGCAGTTCGCAGTACACACCGATTTCGCGCACGCGGCGGGCAATCAGTTGGGTGTATTGCGAGCCGAAGTCGAGGATCAGGATGCGGTGAGCGTGAATATCGAGGGCCATGATTCAGTCTCGTCTAAGTCGTTCAGAAACAGTCGTGATTCAGAAACAACTCGGGGCTGAATCAAACAGCCCCGGTTGCTTACTTTATTGCTTGAAGGCTCAACCTACGCGGTAGTTTGGCGCTTCTTTGGTGATCTGCACGTCATGAACGTGGGATTCGGCCATACCAGCGCCGGTGATCCGCACGAACTCAGGCTTGGTGCGCATTTCTTCGATGTTGGCGCTACCGGTGTAGCCCATCGAAGAACGCAGACCGCCCATCAACTGGTGAATGATCGCGCTCAGGGTGCCTTTGTAAGGAACACGGCCTTCGATGCCTTCCGGAACGAGTTTCTCGGCGCCTGCCGAGGAGTCCTGGAAGTAGCGGTCGGAAGAGCCTTGTGCCTGGGACATGGCGCCCAGCGAACCCATGCCGCGATACGCCTTGTACGAACGGCCCTGGAACAGTTCGATTTCGCCCGGCGCTTCTTCAGTACCGGCGAACATCGAGCCCATCATCACGCAGGAAGCACCGGCAACGATGGCCTTGGACAGGTCACCGGAGAAACGGATGCCGCCGTCGGCGATCAACGGAACGCCAGTGCCTTCGAGGGAAGCGGCAACGTTGGCGATGGCACTGATTTGCGGGACGCCGACACCGGCGACGATACGGGTGGTGCAGATCGAGCCAGGGCCGATACCGACCTTGACTGCGTCAGCGCCTGCTTCGGCCAGAGCCTTGGCAGCAGCGCCGGTGGCGATGTTGCCGCCGATCACCTGCACTTCAGGGAAATTCTCTTTGACCCAGCGAACACGGTCGATCACGCCTTTGGAGTGACCGTGCGCGGTATCGACTACCACGACGTCAACGCCAGCATTGACCAGAGCGGCAACGCGGTCACCGGTGTCTTTACCGGTGCCGACAGCGGCGCCAACGCGCAAACGACCTTGATCGTCCTTGCTGGCCAGCGGGTAGGCTTTGGCTTTTTCGATATCGTTGACGGTCATCATGCCTTTGAGGGCGAATTTGTCGTCGACGATCAGCACGCGCTCGATGCGGTGCTTGTGCAGCAGTTCGCGTGCTTCGTCCTTGCTCGCGCCTTCCTTGATCGTGACCAAACGCTCTTTGGGCGTCATCACTTCACGGACGGTGGCTTCCAGACGGCTTTCGAAACGCACGTCACGGGAAGTGACGATGCCGACCAGGTCGCCATCGTGCAGCACCGGAACGCCGGAAATGTTGTGCATGCGGGTCAATTCGAACAGGTCACGCACCGTGGCATCAGCCTCGATGGTGATCGGATCCTTGACGACGCCGGCTTCGAACTTCTTGACCTTACGCACTTCGGCAGCTTGCTGCTCGATGGTCATGTTCTTGTGGATAATGCCGATGCCACCTTCCTGAGCCATGGCGATTGCCAGACGGGCTTCAGTAACGGTGTCCATGGCGGCAGAAACCAGAGGAATGTTCAGCTCGATGCCACGGGTAAGGCGGGTCTTGAGACTGACTTCGTTAGGAAGTACCTCGGAATAACCGGGCACTAGGAGAATGTCGTCGAATGTCAGAGCTTCTTGGCTGATACGCAGCATCGCGGGGGCTCCCGAGCGGGAAAATGGAAGCGCGCCATTATAGTCAGACACCCCCTGCTGTTCAATGTAAAACTCAGCTTAATATCAATGTTGCTGATGTACGGGAATCCCCGCCGTTACAGCTCCACCTTGACCCAAGAGACAGGTTGATCGAGCCAATCAGCAAACTCATCGATAAAGCTCTGCTTGAAGCCCGCCTCCAGCCAGTTGTTGAAGATGAAACCGAGGTTGGAAAACGCACATTCCTGCAAAAACAGAAAACCGTTGATGTCATCTTCATGCCCGCATTCCGGGCAAGTGAAGTTATCGGTGCGGCCCGGGAACCAGTCTTCGAGGCTTTCGAACAGGGCTTCGCCGACTTCACGACGGCACTCGGCGCAACCGGCCTCTTCGAGAAAGCCCTTCGCCGGGGTGTAGATGCAACGCTTGGTGACGATCTCCAGGCCGTTGATCGGCTCACCGAATGGCAACGCTTGCGGGTGCAGGACCACGGCCCTCGCGCCGTCGGCGATCGCGTAAGCCATGCGATTGCCGGTGCGGCCACAGGTGCTCAGCTCTTCTTTGATGATGTTCTTGCGCACCAGCCAGCGCAGAATCGCCCGGGCCCGGGGTTCGTGGACCGGCAGGGTGGAGATTTTCGGGACGATGATGCTTTGCGAATTCATGGAAAGTCCTGCGGTGTGGCTTCTGACGCCTTCGCGAGCAGGCTCGCTCCCACATTGGTATGCGCTACCTGTGGGAGCGAGCTTGCTCGCGAAGAGGCCCTTAAAGCCGGCAGCTTAATCCCTGACGAAATCCGGTCAAGTGCTGAGGTAACGCCCGATCAGCGCAAGCCCGCTCGCCAGTACCAGCCACGTCACCAGCCGCACGAACGCCTCGCGTGACAAACGCATGGTCAACCGCCGCCCGATCCACAACCCCAACGCCATGGCCGGCAACAGACACAGCGCCAGCATCAACAAGGGTAGCTCGGCATACACACCCGCGATGGCAAATAGACTCAAACGCACCACCGTGCTGCAACTGATCAGCGCACTTTGTGTGGCCCGGGCGGCCTCTTTCGGCAAACGGCTGCTGAGATAAATCGCATATAAAAAGCCGCCACTGCCAAACAGCGCCCCGAACAATCCACCCACAGTCCCCATCGGCACTGCCCACGCCGCCGACAACTGCGCTGGCCGCGCTTTCACCCACAGGCTGTAAATCGCATAAGCGCTGATAAACAGCCCCATCAACAGCAGCAACACATCGGATTTGAGGTTGAGCAGAAAAATCACCCCCAATGTGCAGCCGACTGCCATGCACGGCAGCAGCCGTAACAACTCCGGTTTCGCCACATCGCGCCGCGACGGCAGTAGATTGCCGAACGCCGCGACAAAATCCAGCAGCACCAGCAACGGCACAATCTTCGACAGTGGCATGAACAGAATCAGAATCGGCCCCGCCACCAGCGCCGTGCCGAATCCGGCGATACCGAACACGATGTAAGCCAGGGCGATGCCCAGCCCGATTACTGCCCAACCACTGACGCCCCACGACCACTCACTCAACAACCCCGCCACGCTCATCGATACGCTTCCTTAATAAGCCTGTGATGACTTTAGCCAGCGCCGAGGGTTGCGACTAATATCTTCAAAGCCACCGACCCATCTCAAAAAGGCATTGCTGTGCTTTCAACCCGTCAATTGCGTTACTTCGTGGAAATCGCCGAATGCGGCAGTTTCAGTGCGGCGGCCGAGCGCCTGTTTATCGCGCAATCGGCGCTGAGCCGGCAGATCAAGGACATGGAGACGCGCCTGCAGACCCCGCTGTTCGAACGCACCGCGCGCCAGCCTCGCCTCACAGCAGCGGGCGAAGCGTTTTTGCCGCGAGCAAAAAATTTGCTCAATGAGTTGAGCAAGGCCAGTGCCATGGCCACTGAAGTCGGTAACGGTCAGCTCGGCACGTTGCGCCTCAGCCACTCCAGCACCGTGTCGATCAGCGGACGTTTGCTCGGTGAAATCGGTGCGTATCTGCAGCAACAGCCTGGTGTGTCACTGGATATCGGCAAGCTGTCTTCCGAGACGCAACTGCAAGAGTTGGCCGAAGGACGCCTCGACATCGGCCTGCTGCGCCTGCCGGTGTTGCGCCAGCGTGAAGGGATTCAGATTGTGCCGCTGTTCACTGAGCGATTGCTGCTGGCGGTACCGATGGATCATCGATTGGCCGCGGCTGAGCGTGTCGATCTGGCCCAACTGAAGGAAGAAGCGTTCATCTCGATTCCGCATCCGCATCGCGGTGGCTTGAGTTATCTGTGTGCCGATCTGTGCATGCGTCAGGGTTTCTTCCCGAAAGCGGCGCGGGTGATGTCGCGCAAAACCACGCAATTGCAGCTGATTCAGGCCGGTTTCGGCATCGCCCTGCTGCCGGAATCGATGCAGGACATCGCCCCGAGCGGCGTACGATTTCTACCGTTGGCCGACGCCGACTGCCAAAGCACCGTCGCCCTCGCCTACCACCAGAATCCCACACCTCTGATTCACCACTTCATCGAAACCTTCACAACCCCTTGTAGGAGTGAGCCTGCTCGCGATAGCGGTTGAACATTCAACCTATCCTGCGACTGACACACCGCTATCGCGAGCAGGCTCACTCCCACAGGGGATTTGTGGTGATTCATGGAGATTGATCAGCAAATGCCTTTAAACTGCGCCCCATGATTAAAGATCCCTTTGCAAGACTTGGCCTGGACCGTGAAGTCCTGACCGTCAGCCAGCTCAACGGCCGCGCGCGGGTGTTGCTCGAAGACGTGTTCAGCAACATCTGGGTCGAAGGCGAAATCTCCAACCTCGCCCGTCCGGCGTCCGGCCACATCTATTTCACCCTCAAGGACAGCGGCGCGCAGGTGCGTTGCGCGCTGTTCCGACAGAACGCTGCGCGGGTGCGTCAGGCGTTGAAGGACGGCCTGGCGGTGAAGGTGCGTGGCAAGGTTTCGCTGTTCGAAGGCCGTGGCGACTATCAACTGATCCTCGACACCGTCGAACCTGCCGGTGACGGCGCGCTGCGCCTGGCCTTCGATGCGCTGAAAGAAAAGCTCAGCGCCGAAGGTCTGTTCAGTGCCGAACGCAAAGTGCCGTTGCCAGCACATCCGCAACGCATCGGCATTATCAGTTCGCCAACCGGCGCGGTGATTCGCGACATCATCAGCGTGTTCCGCCGCCGTGCGCCGCAGGTGCAACTGACGCTGATCCCCACCGCCGTACAGGGCCGCGAAGCCACCGCGCAAATCGTCCGCGCCCTGAAAATGGCCGATGCCCGTGGTTTCGACGCACTGATCCTCGCCCGTGGCGGCGGCTCGCTGGAAGACCTCTGGTGCTTCAACGAAGAAGCCGTGGCCCGCGCCGTCGATGCTTGCGTGACACCGATTGTCAGCGCCGTCGGCCATGAAACCGATGTGTCGATCAGCGACTTTGTTGCCGACGTCCGGGCGCCGACGCCTTCCGCGGCAGCCGAATTGCTCGCGCCCGATTCCAGTCATTTGATCCGTCAGGTCGAAAGCCTGCATCGCCGCTTGGTGATGCGCATGCGCGATCGCTTGATGCGTGATCGCCTGCGCCTCGAAGGCATGGCGCGGCGCCTGCGTCATCCCGGCGAACGTCTGCGCCAGCAGGCTCAGCGTCTGGACGATCTGGACATGCGCATGCGCCGGGCGTTCGAGCGCCATCTCAATACCCGCCGCGAACGCTTGATCCGCCTGGAGACGCGCCTCGCCGGCCAGCATCCGGGACGGCAATTGGCAATGTTGCGCCAGCGTCTCGACAGCCTTGCCGAACGCCTGCCCCGCGCCATGCGTGAAGGCCTGAAAAACCGTCGTCTGCAACTGCACAGCCAGATGCAGACGCTGCACGTGGTCAGCCCACTGGCAACCCTCGGTCGTGGCTACAGCATTCTGCTCGATGAGCGTGGCCACGCAATCCGCAACGCCGCCCAGACCCACACCGGCCAGCGCCTGAAAGCCAAACTCGGCGAAGGCGAACTGCAAGTGCGCGTCGAGGACAATCACCTGACGCCTGTCACCCTCTCTTTACTGGACTGATCCATGCCGCGTTTTCTGGCTCCACTGTTTCTGCTGTGCCTGACCTTCAATGCCCACGCCGACAGTTACATCACCCGGCTGCTGAACAAACCGGTGCCGGGTGGCGTGGCGGTGGTTGATCTGGGCGCGGCCACGCAGGCGCCGAAAGCCACGTATCAGGGCAAACCAGTGCTGGTGGTAAAAGAACAGAGCAACTGGCTGGCGATTGTCGGTGTGCCGCTGACCGTGAAGCCAGGCGCGCAACAGATCAGCAGTGGCGGGCGCAACTTGCCGTTCACCGTGGGCAACAAGAAGTACCCGGAACAGCGCATTACTCTGAAGAACAAGCAGCAGGTCAATCCGGATCAGTCGAACCTCAAGCGCATCGAGGGTGAACTGGCTGAGCAGATCAAGGCCTACCGCAGCTTCAGCCCAAACACGCCGAGCAATCTGCTGCTGGACAAACCGGTAAACGGGCCGCTGTCGAGCAAGTTTGGCGTGCGCCGTTTCTTCAATGGTGAAGAACGCAATCCCCACGCAGGCCTCGACTTTGCGGTGCCGGCGGGTACGCCGATCAAGACCCCGGCGGCGGGCAAGGTGATCCTCACCGGCAACTACTTCTTCAACGGCAACACCGTGTTTGTCGACCATGGACAGGGCTTTATCAGCATGTTCTGCCATATGTCGAAGATTGATGTGAAAGTCGGCGATCAACTGGCGCGGGGCGCGGTGGTCGGCAAGGTTGGCATGACCGGCCGCGCGACCGGACCGCATATGCACTGGAATGTCAGCCTGAATGATGCGCGGGTGGATCCGGCGATTTTCATTGGTGCGTTTCAACCTTAAATATGTGTTGAGGCGACCGGCCTCTTCGCGAGCAGGCTCGCTCCCACACTGGATCTTATTCACAACACAGATCCCCTGTGGGAGCGAGCCTGCTCGCGAAGGCGGCCTATACAACACAGCAATACTCAATGAATCCCTAAAAACCTCGATTGCGCCCCAATCAAACCTCGCGCAAATATCACAACGTTCAGCGATCTCCAGCGCAATAAAATCCCGCAAAAACCCGCTTTCCGAGTATTCCTCTCAATTTTTTCCGACTGCTTGCCATCCTCTCCCCTCGCGGTTAGGGTTGAAGGCATGAAAACCTCTCACACCCTCATTCAGCTTCGCCAGCACCGCAGCCTGTGCCTCGTCAGTGCACGACTGCCAGGCTGAATCGCGGCACCTCGTCCCACGCTTTTCCAAGAACATTCGTTCCACCGGCAGGCCGCCTCTTTTCGGCCCAGACAATAAGGAATTTCCCGATGAGCATGCTCAAAGATCCGTCTTCGAAATACCGCGCGTTTCCCGTCATCAACCTGCCGGATCGCACCTGGCCGTCGAAAACCATCGACACCGCGCCGATCTGGTGCAGCTCCGACCTGCGTGACGGCAACCAGTCGCTGATCGAACCGATGGACGCGGTAAAGAAGCTGCGCTTCTGGAAAACCCTCGTGCAGGTCGGTGTGAAAGAAATCGAAGCGTCGTTCCCGGCGGCTTCGCAAACCGACTTCGACTTCGTGCGCACCCTGATCGAAGAAGGCCACATCCCGGACGACACCACCATTCAGGTGCTGACCCAGGGCCGTGAAGACCTGATCGAGCGCACTTTCGAATCCTTGCGCGGTGCGAAGAAAGCCATCGTTCACTTGTACAACGCCACTTCGCCTTCTTTCCGTCGCATCGTCTTCAACCAGGACAAGGACGGCATCAAGGCCATCGCTGTGAACGCGGCCAAGCTGTTCGTCAAATACGCCGCAATGCAGCCGGGCACCGAGTGGACTTTCGAATACTCGCCGGAAACCTTCAGCGCCACCGAGCTGGAGTTCGCCAAGGAAGTCTGTGATGCGGTGATTGAGGTCTGGAACCCGACGCCTGAGCACAAGATGATCCTCAACCTGCCCGCCACCGTTGAGTGCGCGACGCCGAATATCTACGCCGACCAGATCGAGTGGTTCGGCCGCAACATCAACCGTCGTGACAGCGTGATCATCAGCCTGCACACCCACAACGACCGTGGCACTGGCGTTGCGGCTACCGAACTGGGCCTGATGGCGGGTGCCGATCGCGTCGAAGGCTGCCTGTTCGGCAACGGCGAGCGTACCGGTAACGTCGACCTCGTCACCGTCGCACTGAACATGTACACCCAGGGTCTCGACCCGCAGCTGGACTTCTCCGACATCGACGGCGTGCGCAAAGTCGTCGAAGAGTGCAATCAGATTCAGGTTCACCCACGTCACCCGTACGTTGGCGACCTGGTGCACACCGCGTTCTCCGGCTCGCACCAGGACGCAATCCGCAAAGGCTTCTCCCAGCAGAAACCCGATGCACTGTGGGAAGTGCCGTACTTGCCGATCGACCCGGCCGACATTGGCCGCAGCTACGAGGCGGTGATTCGCGTCAACAGCCAGTCGGGCAAGGGCGGCATCGCTTACTTGCTGGAGCAGGAATACGGCATCAGCCTGCCACGTCGCATGCAGATCGAATTCAGCCAGGTGGTGCAGCGTGAAACCGACCGTCTCGGCCTGGAAATGACTGCCAAGCAAATCCACTCGCTGTTGATCAGCGAATACCTGCAAGCCAACACCCCGTACGCGCTGGTCAGCCATCGCCTGCAGGAAGAAAACGGCAACAGCAACGTCGAAGTGGAAGTGGCGAGCAAAGGTCAGGGCGAAACCAACCTGCACTGGCGCGGCAAGGGCAACGGTGCGCTGGAAGCACTGGTCGCCGGCCTGCCGGTTCCGGTGGAGATCATGGACTACAACGAACACGCGATCGGCGCGGGCACCAACGCCAAAGCAGCGGCGTACATCGAGCTGCGTGTGAATGGCGAGCGTGCGGTGCACGGCGTGGGCATTGATGAAAACATCACCACGGCCAGCTTCAAGGCCCTGTTCAGCGCGCTGAACCGCTCGTTGAGCCAGCCTGAGGCGAAAGCGGCGTAAGTCATCGCTGAAATGCAAAAGGCCCCGGCGTTTGAACTCCGGGGCCTTTTTTGCCTGCGATCGTTCCCACGCTCTGCGTGGGAATGCCTCAAGGGACGCTCTGCGTCCAGTGACGCGGAGCGTCACGGGCTGCATTCCCACGCAGAGCGTGGGAACGATCAGTTACCTCAGGTGAACTCGAAGGTGTCGGCATCCAGATTCGCCGGGAAACGCTCGCGATACGCCGCCAGTGGCGCCGCCTCAAGCACGACCTTGAACACCCCGTCGGCCTCCCCCGCCGCCAGCAAGGTTTCACCCTGGAAATCCAGCACCTGACTGTCTCCGGTATACGCGAAACCCTTGCCGTCGGTACCAACACGATTCACCGCCGCCACATAGCAAAGGTTCTCGATCGCCCGAGCAGGCAACAGTCGGTTCCAGTGCAACCGTCGCGCACCCGGCCAATTCGCCGTGTACAGCAGCAGATCCGTATCTTGCGCATCGCGGCTCCACACCGGAAAACGCAGGTCGTAACAAATCAGCGGGCGGATCCGCCAGCCCTTGAGTTCGAACTGCACCTGGCGTTCGCCGGGGGTGTAGTGGTTGTGCTCACCGGCCATGCGGAACAGGTGGCGCTTGTCGTAGTGCAGCACTTCGCCGTCCGGCCGTGCCCATAGCAAGCGATTGCGATGGCTGCCGTCAGCCGCCTGAATGATCACACTGCCGGTGATCACTGCATCGAGCTTCGCCGCCTGAACCCGTAGCCATTTGTGCGTCGGACCGTTCTCGGCTTCGGCGAAGGTTTCCGACTCCATGGAAAAACCGGTGGTGAACATCTCCGGCAGGATGATCAGATCAGCGCCCTGCGCCTGCTCCAGCAACTGCTCGAAATGCTCGAAATTGGCCTGACGGTCATGCCAGGCCAGGCTGGTCTGGATCAGCGCCAGGTTCAGATCGGGTAACGCACTCAGATCACGCATAGTTTTGCCGCCGCTTCGCGCAGCGTCTCCTCGCGTTTGGCAAAGCACAGGCGCACCAGGCGCTGGCCTTCGGGTGGGCTTTGATAGAAGACCGACACTGGAATACTCGCCACGCCGTGTTCGCGGGTCATCCACATGGCCATCTCGACGTCATTCAGGTCGGGGCGGATCTGCGAGTAATCCACCAACTGAAAATAAGTGCCGGCGACACGGCTGAAAGTGAAGCGCGACGGCGCCAGCAGATCGCAGAACAGATCGCGTTTGGCCTGATAGAAAGCAGGCAGCTCTTCGACGTGTTCGGGATGCTCGGCCATGTAATCGGCCAGCGCGTATTGCAGCGGTGTGACGCCGCAGAAACTGACGTACTGGTGCACCTTGCGCAGCTCGGCCGTCAGCGCTGGCGGCGCGACGACGTAGCCGGTTTTCCAACCAGTGACGTGATAGGTCTTGCCGAACGAGCTGACCACGAACGCGCGCTGATACAGCTCTTCATGGGCGAGCAAGCTGACGTGCGGCACGCCGTCAAACACCAGGTGTTCATAGACTTCGTCGCTGATCAGGTAGATGTCGCGATCACGGATCAGCGCCGCCAGTTGATCCAGCTCCGCACGGCTGATCAGTGCACCGCTCGGGTTATGCGGGGTATTGATGACGATCATTTTCGTGCGCGGGCTCAGGGCCGCGGCGAGCTGGTCGAAATCGATGGAGAAGTCGTCCGGGTTCAACTGCACATGCACGCAACGTCCGCCCGCCAACTCCGTGGCCGGCTCGTAGCTGTCGTAGCACGGATCGAACACGATGACTTCGTCGCCGCTGTGGATAACCGCTTGAATCGCACAGAAGATCGCCTGGGTCGCGCCCGGCGTCACGGTCACTTCGTTGTCGGCATTGACCTGCACGCCATAGCTGCGAGCGATTTTCGCCGCAATCTGCTCGCGCAGCACCGGCAGCCCGGTCATCGGCGAATACTGGTTGTGGCCACTGGCAATGTGCCGACCGACTGCATCACGCAGTGACTGCGGGCCGTCAAAATCAGGAAAACCCTGGGACAGGTTGATCGCGCCGGTTTGCGCGGCGAGCTGAGACATCTGCGTGAAAATAGTGATGCCGACATTCGGCAGCTTACTGGTGATCATCGGGGGTTCCCTGCTCAACACCCGGCTCTGACGACGGCGCGGGAGAGCCCGAGGATAGCCCATCCGCCGCCCATAAAAAAAGGGCGCCGGATGGCACCCTTCTCTCATGTTGATCGTTCCCACGCTCTGCGTGGGCATGCAGCCTTGGACGCTCTGCGTCCACCGCTTATGTGACGCAGAGCGTCACGGGATACATTCCCACGCGGAGCATGGGAACGATCAGCGAGCCGCGACCTTATTTCTTGTCGCGGCGCTTCTTGTCGGCTTTCTTGTGGTGCGACATCAAGCGACGCTTCTTGTTGACCTGGCGGTCGGTCAGCGTGGTCTTGTTGCCTTCGTACGGGTTCTCGCCGCCCTTGAACTCGATGCGGATCGGCGTACCGACCAGCTTCAGCACACGACGGTAAGTGTTCTCCAGATAGCGCACATACGACTTCGGCACTTTCTCGATCTGGTTACCGTGGATCACGATGATCGGCGGGTTCGCACCACCCAAGTGGGCATAACGCAGCTTGATCCGGCGGTTGTTGACCATCGGTGGCGCGTGCTCGCCAACGGCGTCTTCGAGAATCTGGGTCAGACGGTTGGTCGGCCAGCGGGTGACCGCCGACTTGAACGAGTTCTGCACGGAAGCGTAGAGGTTGCCCACGCCAGTGCCGTGCAGTGCCGAGATGAAGTGGATGTCGGCGTAATCAACGAAGAACAGACGACGTTGCAGCTCGACTTTGACGTAGTCGCGCTCGCTCGGCGTCATGCCATCCCACTTGTTGATCGCGATCACCAGCGCACGACCCGACTCAATGGCAAAACCGAGCAGGTTGAGGTCGTGATCGACCACGCCTTCGCGGGCGTCCATCACGAAGATCACCACGTTGGCGTCTTTGATCGCCTGCAGGGTTTTGACCACGGAGAATTTTTCGACTTCTTCGTGGATCTTGCCGCGCTTGCGCACACCAGCGGTGTCGATCAGCGTGTACTTCTCTTCATTGCGTTCGAACGGAATGTAGATACTGTCACGCGTGGTGCCGGGTTGGTCGTAGACGATTACGCGGTCTTCACCGAGCATGCGGTTGACCAGGGTCGACTTGCCCACGTTCGGACGGCCGATGATGGCGATCTTGATCCCGTCTTTTTCGCTTGGGCCAGGAATGCGCTTGGCTTCCTCGCCTTCGGCAACGATCTCTTCTTCGCCGTCTTCCGGCTCTTCTGCGTCTTTGGGGAAATCACCCAGGGCGATTTCCAGCATCTGGGTGATGCCACGGCCGTGAGCACCGGCGATCGGGATCGCGTGGCCCATGCCCAACGGAGCGAATTCAGCGCGGGCCATTTCCGGGTCGATGTTGTCGACCTTGTTGGCGACCACGTAGGAACGCTTGTTACGTTTGCGCAGGTGTTCGGCGATCATCTGGTCGGCGGCGGTAAAACCGGCCTTGGCATCTACCAGGAACAGCACAACATCCGCTTCTTCAATGGCCAGCAGCGACTGCTCGGCCATTTTTTCGTCCATACCGTGCTCGTCACCGGAGATACCACCGGTGTCGACCAGAATGTAGGAACGCCCTTGCCACTTGGCCTCACCGTACTGGCGATCACGGGTCAGACCGGACAAGTCGCCGACGATGGCGTCGCGAGTCCTGGTCAGGCGGTTGAACAAGGTGGACTTGCCGACGTTCGGTCGGCCCACCAGGGCGATTACGGGAACCATGCGGCTCTCCACTTCGTTATTTCAGAAAATACAAAAGCCGCTGCGAGGCAGCGGCTGGTGCTCGGGGCAACACTGTGGGTGTTCTCTGTGGGAGCGAGCCTGCTCGCGAAAAACGCCAAGGCACCGCGTTTATTCAGGCCGTCTGCGTAATCGTTGACGCCCATCGCGAGCAGGCTCGCTCCCACATTCATACTCACAAGTGAAGCTGCCTGGGGGTGTTAACCCCAAGCATAGTTGTTACTTGATGGTCAGGGCTTCCAGTTTGCCGCTGTTGCCATATACATAAATCGTGTCACCCACCACCAGCGGACGGGCACGCAGGCCGTCGCTGTCGATGCGCTCACGGCCGACGAAACGACCGTCAACCTGACTCAGCAGGTGCAGATAACCTTCCAGGTCACCCACTGCAACATAGCTGGAGAACACTTCCGGAGCCGACAGTTGACGGCGAGCCAGCGAATCGTTGCTCCACAATGCTGTGGTGGAACGCTCGTCGACGCCTTCAACTGTGCCCGAAGACAGGCTCACGTAAACGCTGCCGAAACCCTGAGCGATACCGGCGTAGCTCGACGCATCGCGCTGCCAGAGTTGACGACCGCTTTCCAGGTCCAGTGCCGCCACGCGACCCTGATAGCTGGCAACGTACAGGGTGCCGCCGGACAGCAGCAGACCGCCGTCGATGTCGACCACGCGCTCCAGTTCCGAACGACCTTGTGGAATCGCAATGCGTTGTTCCCACACCGGCACGCCGTTGGAAATGTCCAGAGCAACCACTTTACCGGTCGACAGACCAGCCACCGCGAGGCGGTTGGTCACCAACGGGGCACTGGTGCCACGCAGGGTCAGTACGGCCGGGGTGCTGTCATACACCCAGCGCTGGGTACCGGTGGAGGCATCCAGGCCGATCAGACGATCGTCCTGAGTCTGCACCACTACGACGTCACCGTTGTTAGCCGGCGGCGCGAGGACTTCGCTGTTTACGCGAGCACGCCACTTCTCTTCACCGTTGCTGGTGTCCAGAGCGACGACTTCGCCACGCAGGGTGCCGATCAGCACCAGACCATAACCAACGCCGACAGCGCCGGAGACGGGCAGCTCAAGATCCTGCTTCCATTTCACGTCGCCATTGCCGCGATCCATGGCCATCACCACGCCGGTCACATCAGCGGCGTAGATGGTGTCACCGTCGATCGCCGGCACCAGCATGTTGTAGGTTTCGCCCTGACCGTCACCGATCGAACGACTCCACTGCTTGTGCAGAACCACTTCTTCTTTGAAGTCGGTCAGTTCGGCCGGTGGCAATTCTTTTTTGCTGTTGCTGCTGCAACCCGCGGCCAGAAGGGCCAGAGCCAGCAATGCTGCATGCTTCCAACGGATCACGTCACGCATCCCCTTTGGCCAGGTCGTCGAGCTTGATTTGAAGGCCACCGACCGCCGCTTCATCCGACAGTGCCGCCTTGGCTTTTTGATACGCCTTGTTCGCGTCATCGGTACGGCCCAGCTGCACCAGCAGGTCGCCCTTGAGTTCTTCGCGAGTGGCCAGGAACGCTTTGTCGGCATCGCCGTCGAGCAGTTTCAGGCCGTCTTCAGCCTTGTTCTGCGCACCCAGTACCTGCGCCAGACGCTGACGGGCGATTTCGCCCAGCGCCGGGTTGGCCGGTTTGTCGACGATGGCTTTCAGCTCGGTCGCGGCGTCATCCAGCTTGCCGCTGTCGACCGCCACTTTGGCCACGAACAGGCTGCCGTACTGCGCGTAGGCAGAACCGCCGAACTCGCTGTTGAGCTTGCCGGCCAGGTCCGCAACGCGGGCCGCATCAGGCTTGCCATCAGGCGTCAGCGTGGTTTCCAGCAATTGCTGATAGAGCACCGAGGCGCCTTGCGACTGGTTGCTCTGATACTTGTGATAAGCCTGCCAGCCGAACACGATGACCAGCGCCAACAGGCCGCCAGTGACCAGAGGTTTGCCGTTGCGTGTCCACCAGTCCTTCAAATCCGCCAACTGTTCGTCTTCGGTACTCGACACCCCAATACTCCTTAATCGCTAAATCGGCTGTTTGGACAGCTTCAACCCTGCACGACGCAGGTGGCCAGGTGAGCGGCGAGCGCGTCCCAGGCAATGCTTTGTTGTTCGCCCTGGCCACGCAGGGGTTTGAAACCTACCACTTGCTGGGCCATTTCGTCGTCACCGAGGATCAGTGCGTACAGCGCACCGCTCTTGTCGGCCTTCTTGAACTGGCTTTTGAAGCTGCCGGCGCCGGCATTGACTTGCAGACGCAGGTTTGGAAGTTGATCGCGAACCCGTTCAGCCAGAGCCAGACCGGCCAGCTCGGCTTCTTCACCGAAGGCGCAGAGGTAGACATCGACCTGACGGGAGATTTCTTCCGGAATCTGCTCAAGGGTTTCCAGCATCAAAACCAGACGCTCGATGCCCATGGCGAAACCAACGCCAGTGGTCGGCTTGCCGCCCATCTGCTCGACCAGACCGTCGTAACGGCCACCGGCGCAGACAGTGCCTTGGGCGCCGAGCTTGTCGGTGACCCATTCGAAAACGGTTTTGCTGTAGTAATCGAGGCCGCGAACCAGTTTCGGGTTGAGCACGTACGGAATGCCAACGGCATCCAGGCGCGCTTTCAAACCTTCGAAGTGTGCACGAGACTCGTCATCGAGGTAGTCGGCCATCTTCGGCGCATCAACCAGCACCGCTTGAGTGTCGGCATTTTTCGTGTCGAGCACGCGCAGCGGGTTGGTTTTCAGACGACGCTGGCTGTCTTCGTCGAGCTTGTCGTGGTGCGCCGAGAGGTACTCGACCAGCGCTTCACGATAGCGACCACGGGACTCGCTGGTACCCAGACTGTTGAGCTCGAGCTTGACCGCATCACGGATACCCAACTCGCCCCACAGGCGCCAGGTCATGGTTATCAGCTCGGCGTCGATGTCCGGACCGTCGAGGTTGAACACTTCCAGACCGATCTGGTGGAACTGGCGATAACGGCCTTTCTGCGGACGCTCGTGGCGGAACATCGGGCCGATGTACCAGAGTTTCTGTACCTGGCCACCGCCGGTGATGCCGTGCTCAAGCACAGCACGCACGCACGCCGCGGTGCCTTCCGGACGCAAGGTCAGGGAGTCGCCGTTGCGGTCTTCAAAGGTGTACATCTCTTTTTCGACGATGTCGGTCACTTCACCGATCGAGCGTTTGAACAGCTCGGTGAACTCGACGATCGGCATACGGATCTGCTTGTAACCGTAGTTATCCAGCAGACGCGCAACGGTGCCCTCGAAATAACGCCACAGCGGGGTCTGTTCGGGCAGGATGTCGTTCATGCCACGAATGGCTTGCAGAGACTTGCTCACTTTAAATCCTTAAATTCGTTCGGCGCTTCAGTCAGGCTCAGCCGCGCGCAATAACCGCAGCGTCAGCTTCGACCTTTTCGGCCGCTTTCTGGCGGATCAGCTTTTCCAGCTCGTCCACCAGATTGTCATTCGTCAGTTTCTGCGACGGCTTGCCGTCGATGTAAATCAGGTTTGGCGTGCCGCCGGTCAAGCCGATATGGGCTTCCTTGGCTTCGCCGGGGCCGTTGACCACACAACCGATTACCGCGACATCCAGCGGCACCAGCAGGTCTTCAAGGCGCCCTTCCAGCTCGTTCATGGTTTTCACCACATCGAAGTTCTGCCGCGAGCAACTCGGGCAGGCGATGAAGTTGATGCCACGGGAACGCAGATGCAAAGACTTGAGAATGTCGTAACCGACCTTCACTTCCTCGACCGGGTCGGCCGCCAGCGAGATGCGGATGGTATCGCCAATTCCCTCGGCGAGCAGCATACCTAGGCCCACGGCGGATTTCACTGTGCCCGAACGCAATCCACCGGCTTCAGTGATGCCCAGGTGCAGCGGCTGGACGATTTCCTTCGCCAGCAAGCGGTAGGCTTCGACGGCCATGAACACGTCGGAAGCCTTAACGCTGACCTTGAAGTCCTGGAAATTCAGGCGCTCGAGGTGTTCAACGTGGCGCAGAGCGGACTCAACCAGCGCGGCTGGCGTCGGCTCGCCGTATTTCTTTTGCAGGTCTTTTTCCAGCGAGCCGGCGTTGACGCCGATGCGGATCGGAATGCCGCGATCACGTGCCGCATCGACCACAGCACGAACACGGTCTTCGCGACCGATGTTGCCCGGGTTGATCCGCAGGCAGTCCACACCCAATTCGGCTACGCGCAGGGCGATCTTGTAGTCGAAGTGGATGTCGGCAACCAACGGCACTTTGACCAGTTGCTTGATCTTGCCAAACGCCTCGGCGGCGTCCATGTCCGGTACCGAAACGCGAACGATGTCGACGCCGGCGGCTTCCAGACGATTGATTTGCGCAACAGTGGCGGCAACGTCATTGGTGTCGCTGTTGGTCATGCTCTGCACCGCGATCGGCGCATCGCCGCCCACCGGTACGTTGCCGACCCAGATCTTGCGCGAAACGCGACGTTTGATTGGAGATTCGCCGTGCATGACTTATTGACCCAACTTCAGGCGAGCAGTCTCGCCACTGGTGAACGGAGCGATATCGACCGGCTGGCCGTTGTAGCTGACCTGTGCGGCACGGGCAACGCCCAGACGTACGTTAAGCGGCGGCTTGCCGGAAACGGTGACGCTATCGCCTTTATGCTTCAGACCACTGAAAATCACTTTGCCACGGCCATCGGTCACTTGTGCCCAGCAATCGGCGCTGAACTGCAGTTGGACCTGACCGTCGCCAGCGACCGGAGCGGCCACTTCTGCGGTTGGTGCTGGTGTAGCAGGAACCACTGGAGCGGTAACGGTTGGCGCTGGGGTAGCAGGAACGGTTGGCGCAGGAGTGGCCGGATTGGCGACAACCGGGGCTGGCGTATGAACCGGGGCGGACGGCGTTACAGCCGGAGCAACCGGTGCAGTTGGAGCGGTTGCCGGGGAGGCCACTTCGGCGCCAGTCGATTCAGCGGTAGTTTCAGACTGAGGCAATGCCAGTGCAGTCGAACTGTCGGCCTGATTTTCCTCGACAGCCTGATCTTCCGGCTCATCGATCGGATGAATCTGGGTGGTGCCGTCAGCACCTTCGACTTCAACGTGCTCAGGCGCCAGAGAAGCCAGATCCTTGGTACGCAGCGAGGTCTGATCCTGCCACCAGACGAAACCGCCGCCGATGACCGCGATCAGCAACAGCAGGCTGACAATACGCAAAATGGTGTGGGAAACCCGCACCGGCTCTTCGATACGGCCGAGGGCATGAACGTTGCTGCCCTGGGAGTCGGTGCCGGTGGACTGGTCGAATTGCTGAACCAGAACGGTCTGGTCCATGCCGAGCAACTTGGCATAGGCGCGAATATAACCGCGAGCGAAGGTATGCCCCGGCAGCTTGTCGAAAGCGCCGGCTTCAAGATTGCTCAGGGAAGTCACGGTGAGGTTGAGCTTGAGGGCCACTTCGGCCAGCGACCAGCCATTGCTTTCGCGGGCCTGGCGCAGGGTCTCACCGGGGTTAACGCGATTCGCTGCTACAACTTCGGGATGCGCCGCTTTCATCATTGCTCCGACAGGTATTGCTGATATTCCGGCGTACCGGGATAGAGTCGTTTTAATTGCAGGCCATAACTGGCGGCCTTGTCGCGATCTTCAAACACTTTTGCCAGCCGAACGCCGAGCAATAGACTACGTGCATTTTGTTCGGTAAGCAGGCTGAAACGGTCGTAATAGTCACGCGCGGGCACATAATGCCTGTCTTCGAAGGACAACTCAGCCATTTCCAGCAATGCGCGTGGTTGTTGGCGGTTCAAACGCAGCGCTTTTTCCAGCTGCTGCTGCGCCAGATCACGCTGCCCGAGCTTCGCCGCCGTCATGCCGAGGTTTTCGAACACACGCGAGCGCTCAGGATACAGGGTATCGGTGGCGGCCTGTTCAAAACGCTCGTAGGCTTCTTTATAACGCTGTTGTTCGTAGAGAAAACTGCCGTAGTTGTTGAGGATACGGGCATCGGCGGGACGGGAGGACAAAGCCTTGCGGAAGTGTTCGTCGGCCAGTTCCGGTTCCATTTCGGACTGAAACACCAAGCCGAGGGCCGCGTTGGCGTCAGGGTCGGAACCGTCGATTTCCAGCGCCTTCTTCAGCGGCACCTTGGCCCGCTCGGTCATGCCTTGCTGCAAGTACCCCAGCCCCAGCTGCACGTAGGCAGCCCGCGCTTCATCGCGGCCCTTGCTGGTCTTCATCGGGTTGTAGTCACCCGACAGGACACAACCAGCACACAGGCTGGCCAACAGCAACAGCAGCGCAAAGCGCAGGGACATAGAGATCCTCTCTTAATTTGTGTTCGCGGCGTTCTGTGCCAGATCGCTGTCGGCGCTCAACTCGCGCACGGCGATGTAACGTTCGCTGCGACGGGTGCGATCCAGCACCTGCCCTACCAATTGACCACATGCAGCGTCGATGTCTTCACCACGGGTGGTGCGGACAGTGACGTTGAAACCGGCCTGATGCAACTGATCCTGGAAACGACGGATCGCGTTGTTGCTCGGACGCTCGTACCCGGAGTGCGGGAACGGGTTGAACGGAATCAGGTTGATCTTGCACGGAATGTTCTTCAGCAGCTCGATCATCTCGACGGCGTGCTCGACCTTGTCGTTGATGTCCTTGAGCAAGGTGTACTCGATGGTCAGCACACGTTTCTCGCCAAGGGCGGACATGTAGCGCTGGCACGACTCGAGCAGCATCTTAAGCGGATATTTCTTGTTGATCGGCACCAATTGGTTACGCAATGCGTCATTTGGTGCGTGCAGCGACAACGCCAGGGACACGTCGATGTGCTTGGCCAGCTCATCGATCATCGGCACCACACCCGACGTGGACAGGGTCACGCGGCGCTTGGAGATCCCGTAGCCGAGGTCATCCATCATCAGATGCATGGCGGCGACGACATTGTCGAAGTTCAGCAGCGGCTCACCCATGCCCATCATCACCACGTTGGTGATGGCACGGTCGACGGTTGCCGGGACACTGCCGAAAGATTTGTTGGCAATCCACACCTGGCCGATCACTTCGGCGGCGGTGAGGTTGCTATTGAAGCCTTGCTTGCCGGTGGAGCAGAAACTGCAATCCAGGGCACAGCCTGCCTGGGACGAAACGCACAGAGTGCCGCGTTTGCCCTGGGGAATGTATACGGTCTCGACGCAGCTGCCGGACGCCACGCGCACCACCCACTTACGGGTGCCGTCGCTGGAGATGTCCTCGCTGACCACTTCCGGACCACGGACCTCAGCAATAGCCTTGAGCTTGTCGCGCAAGGCCTTGCTGACGTTCGTCATGGCGTCGAAATCATCGACACCAAAGTGGTGAATCCATTTCATTACCTGACCGGCACGGAAACGCTTCTCCCCGATTGAGTCGAAGAATTTTTCCATTTCCTGTTGAGTCAGACCCAGCAGGTTGGTTTTTACAGTCGATGTAGTCATGGATTCACCTTCACTCTTAAGCCAATGCTTAGCGAGTGGTTACTTCAGTAGCTGCGAAGAAGTACGAGATTTCACGAGCAGCTGCGGCTTCGGAGTCCGAACCGTGAACAGCGTTGGCGTCGATGGAATCAGCGAAGTCAGCGCGGATGGTGCCGGCAGCAGCTTCTTTAGGGTTGGTAGCGCCCATCAGCTCACGGTTCAGAGCGATAGCGTTTTCGCCTTCCAGAACCTGAACAACAACAGGACCGGAGATCATGAAAGCAACCAGGTCGCCGAAGAAACCACGAGCGCTGTGCTCAGCGTAGAAGCCTTCAGCTTCAGCTTTGGACAGTTGCTTCAGTTTCGAAGCTACAACGCGCAGGCCGGCTTTTTCGAAACGAGTGGTGATTTCGCCGATGACGTTTTTTGCAACAGCGTCAGGCTTGATGATGGAGAAAGTGCGTTGAACAGCCATGGTGTAACTCCAGAAACGGTAATTTGCGAAAAATTAAACCCGCGAATTATACGCGGGTTCTTGGGTATTGCCTAACCTGCGAGGACGATCAGTCCAATTCTTCAGCCCAGAGCGTCTGAACTGCTTCCAACACCTTCTCGCCAACACGGCCAGAGGTATTGTCGAAATCCGGCAGCTCTTTGATCCATTGCTGCAGATCGACGAAATTGACAGAAAACGGATCTACACCCGGTTTGGCCTCGGCCAGTTCTTCTGCAATACGTTGAACATCATTCCAACCGTAGCTCATGACAGTCTTACCAGTCAGTGCGGCGCTTCGGCCGCATGGTTAAGCGAATATTTCGGAATTTCGACGGTGATGTCTTCTTCACCAACGATAGCCTGGCAAGCCAGACGCGATTGCGCTTCCAGACCCCAGGCACGATCGAGGAAGTCTTCTTCCAGCTCGTCAGCCTCTTCCATCGAGTCGAAACCCTCGCGGATGATGCAGTGGCAGGTGGTGCAAGCACACACGCCGCCGCAGGCGCTTTCCATCTCGATGTGGTGTTCGTGGGCCAGCTCGAGAATCGATGTGCCGGGCGCAGCCTCGACCACCATGCCTTCAGGGCAGAACTTCTCGTGGGGCAGAAAAATGACCTGCGGCATCAGATATCCTCGATTTCATTCAGATTGCGCCCCGACAGAGCGGCTTTCACCGTCAGATCCATGCGGCGGGCAGCAAAAGCATCGGTCACTTGCGACAGACGCTTGGTCTGTTGCTCGATGGCGTAGCCATCAGTGCCTTTCATCAGTTCGGCCAGTTCCTGCAGCTGCAGATCGATGACCATGCGCTCTTCGGCGTCGAGCAAACGCTCGCCATCAACCTCAAGAGCGCCCTGCACCGCTTCAATCAGGCGCTGGGCATCGACTTGCTGCTCACGCAGAACACGGGCGACCTTGTCGTCATTGGCGTGCTGGAACGAATCTTTCAGCATCTTGGCGATTTCGCCGTCGGTCAGACCGTAGGACGGTTTGACCTGAATGCTTGCCTCAACGCCTGAACCCAGTTCACGGGCAGAAACGCTGAGCAGACCGTCGGCATCGACCTGGAAGGTCACGCGAATCTTCGCCGCACCGGCCACCATTGCCGGAATACCACGCAATTCGAAGCGCGCCAGCGAGCGGCAGTCGCTGATCAGCTCGCGCTCACCCTGCAGGACGTGGATCGCCATGGCCGACTGGCCGTCTTTATACGTAGTGAAATCCTGTGCGCGCGCGACGGGGATGGTGGTGTTGCGTGGAATCACCTTCTCCATCAGACCGCCCATGGTTTCCAGCCCCAGGGACAGCGGAATCACGTCGAGCAGCAGCAGTTCGCCGCCATCGCGCTTGTTGCCAGCCAGCGTATCCGCCTGGATCGCAGCACCGATGGCCACCACTTGATCCGGGTCGATTTCAGTCAGAGGCTGACGACCGAAGGCTTCAGCAACAGCTTCGCGAACACGCGGCACGCGAGTCGAACCGCCAACCATGACCACGGCGTGCACGTCTTCCAGCTCAATACCGGAATCGCGAACGGCGCGACGGCAGGCTTTCAGGCTGCGCGCGACCATTGGCTCGATCAACGCATCGAAGGCTTCGCGCGTCAGCGGCGCTTTCCAGTCGCCATAGACCACTTCAACGCTGGCCGCATCGGTCAGGGCTTCCTTGGCCGCGCAAGCGGTTTGCAGCAGATTGCGTTGTGCGCCCGGATCGAGATCGGCGGACAGGCCCGCGCTCTCGATGATCCAGCCGGCAATGGCATGATCGAAGTCATCGCCGCCCAGCGCACTGTCGCCGCCAGTGGCCAGCACTTCAAAAACACCGCCAGTCAGACGCAGAATCGAAATATCGAAGGTGCCGCCGCCCAGGTCATAAATAGCGACCAGGCCTTCAGCGTGTTGATCCAGACCGTACGCCACAGCGGCCGCAGTCGGCTCATTGAGCAGACGCAGCACGTTCAGACCGGCGAGTTTCGCCGCGTCCTTGGTGGCTTGGCGCTGAGCATCATCGAAGTAAGCAGGAACGGTGATCACCGCGCCCACCAGTTCGCCACCCAAGGTCGCTTCAGCGCGCTGACGCAAAACCTTGAGGATATCGGCGGAGACTTCGACCGGGCTTTTCGGGCCTTGCACGGTGTCGATGAACGGCATGTGCGACTCGCCACCGACAAAGCGGTACGGCAGTTGCTCGCCCAATTGCTTGACGTCGGACAGACCACGACCCATCAAGCGCTTGACCGACAGCACGGTGTTCAACGGATCGGAAGCGGCAGCCAGCTTGGCCGACTCGCCGACTTCGACGCGATCGGCGTGGTAACGCACAGCGGACGGCAGGATGACCTGCCCGTTTGCGTCGGCCAACGGCTCGGAAAGACCACTGCGCAACGCAGCGACCAGCGAATTGGTAGTGCCCAAGTCAATCCCCACAGCCAGACGACGCTGGTGCGGTTGAGGACTTTGGCCGGGTTCGGCGATCTGCAGTAGGGCCATCGTGATCAGGACTTATCTGTATATCAGGCGTGCGACCGGAGCGGCACTGGGTTAATCGTCGAGGCGCTCTTCTAACTGGCGCACTTCGTAGGTGAGCTTGTCGAGGAACTGCATGCGCCGCATCAGGCGTTCGGCCTGCTCGCGTTGCGCTGCATCATCCCAACAGGCTGCGAAGCTTTCATTGAGTTCTTCCTGAGCTACTTTCAAGCGCCGCTTGAACACCGCAACACCGTCGAGGTCGGCACTGTCCTGGAGATCTTCGAGCTCTTCGCGCCATTGCATCTGCTGCAGAAGAAACTCGGGATCATGGACCGTGACTTCCATCGGCACTTCATGCCCGCTGATGGTCAGCAGGTAGCGTGCGCGCTGGGCCGGACTCTTGAGCGTCTGATAGGCGTCGTTGAGCCGCGCAGACTGCTCGAGTGCCGACCGCTGCTCACGCTCGGAAGCGTCGGCAAAGCGGTCAGGATGAACGCCGCGCGCCAACTCACGATAGCGCGCGGCCAACTGCTCGAGATCCAGACGGAAACCCGGTTGCAGCTCGAATAAAGCGAAATGACAAGGAATACCCACGACAAGCCTCAGATGTTGAAGCTTTCGCCGCAGCCACATTCACCGCGTACGTTGGGGTTGTTGAACTTGAAGCCTTCGTTCAACCCTTCCTTGACGAAATCGAGCTCGGTGCCGTCCAGATAGGCGAGGCTTTTCGGGTCGATGATCACTTTTTCGCCGTGACTCTCGAACACCTGATCCTCTGCAACCACCTCGTCGACAAACTCCAGCACGTAGGCAAGGCCGGAACAGCCTGTGGTGCGAACACCCAGACGAATCCCTTCACCTTTGCCGCGCCCGTCGAGGGAGCGCCGCACGTGTCGAGCAGCCGCTTCTGTCATGCTGATAGCCATCGGTGACTCCTTACTCGTCGCCAAATCCAGAAAGTCAGATCAAGCCTTTCTTCTGCTTGTAATCGCGAACAGCCGCTTTGATAGCGTCTTCAGCCAGTACCGAGCAGTGAATCTTCACTGGCGGCAGGGCCAGTTCTTCGGCCAGCTGAGTGTTCTTGATGGTTTCTGCTTCGTCCAGGGTCTTGCCCTTCATCCACTCGGTGGCGAGGGAGCTGGAAGCGATAGCCGAACCGCAGCCGTAGGTCTTGAACTTGGCATCTTCGATGATGCCGGCGTCGTTGACCTTGATTTGCAGACGCATCACGTCGCCGCACGCCGGAGCGCCGACCATGCCGGTGCCGACATCAGGATCTTCCGCGTTCATCTTGCCGACGTTGCGCGGGTTTTCGTAGTGGTCGATGACCTTTTCGCTGTAAGCCATGATTCTCAATCCTCACTCATCAGGGCCGCTCTTGAGACCCTGCAACTGCGCTGCGTAAACCGCCGCGTCGCTACAGGATCTGTATCTGGCGGCTTCTATATTTAGTGTGCCGCCCACTCGATTTTCGAGATATCGACGCCGTCTTTGTACATGTCCCACAGCGGCGACAGAGCGCGCAGCTTGGTAACGGCCTCGCAGACTTTCTGCGCGGCGTAGTCGATTTCTTCTTCGGTGGTGAAACGGCCGAAGGTGAAGCGGATCGAGCTGTGTGCCAGTTCGTCGTTGCGGCCCAGGGCGCGCAGTACGTACGAAGGCTCCAGCGACGCCGAGGTGCACGCCGAACCGGACGATACCGCCAGATCCTTGAGCGCCATGATCAGCGACTCGCCTTCAACGTAGTTGAAGCTCAGGTTCAGGTTGTGCGGAACGCGGGCGGTCAGGCTGCCGTTGACGTACAGCTCTTCCAGGTGCTCGACCTGCTTGTAGAAACGGTCGCTCAAGGCTTTGATACGGACGTTTTCAGCAGCCATGTCTTCTTTGGCCACACGGAACGCTTCACCCATACCGACGATCTGGTGGGTCGCCAGGGTGCCGGAACGCATGCCACGCTCGTGACCGCCGCCGTGCATGGTCGCTTCGATGCGCACACGCGGCTTGCGGCTGACGTACAGCGCGCCGATGCCTTTAGGGCCATAGGTTTTGTGAGCGGAGAACGACATCATGTCGACTTTCAGCTTCTGCAGATCGATGTCGACCTTGCCAGTGGACTGAGCGGCGTCGACGTGAAACAGAATGCCCTTGGCGCGGAGCATTTCGCCAATAGCGGCGATGTCGTTGACGGTGCCGATTTCGTTGTTCACGTGCATCACGGAGACCAGGATGGTGTCTTCGCGCAGTGCAGCTTCAATCATGGACGGAGTGATGAGACCGTCTTCGGTGGGCTCGAGGTAGGTGACCTCGAAACCTTCACGCTCCAGTTGGCGCATGGTGTCGAGGACAGCCTTGTGCTCGATCTTGGAGGTGATCAGGTGCTTGCCCTTGGAGCCGTAGAAATGCGCCGCACCCTTGATTGCCAGGTTGTCGGACTCGGTGGCACCGGAGGTCCAGACGATTTCGCGCGGATCGGCGTTGACCAGATCGGCCACCTGACGACGGGCGTTTTCGACGGACTCTTCAGCTTTCCAGCCGAACACGTGGGAACGGGACGCCGGGTTACCGAAGTTTCCGTCGACCAGCAGGCACTCACTCATCTTTTGCGCAACACGCGGATCAACCGGGGTGGTCGCAGAGTAATCAAGGTAAATCGGCAATTTCATGGACTATCTCCTAAATCAGGGCTGGCGTGCCGCTAGCTCTCTGGCTGTCATTCGACGGCGGACGCTTCAATCTTGTCCAGGCGTGGCGCCTTGCTGTTGCAACGGCGCTGGTCCTGACGCTGGGCTACTTCTTGCACCTCACGGCGAGTCACAAGATCAGCCAAGCTGATACCACTTAGAAATTCGTGAATCTGCAGGCTCAAGTCGCACCACAGATGGTGGGTCAGGCACGTGTCGCCGGAATGGCAATCGCCCTGGCCCTGGCATTTGGTGGCATCAACCGATTCGTTTACCGCATCGATCACCTGAGCGACCTGGATGCCCTGCATGTCGCGGGACAACTGGTAGCCACCACCCGGGCCGCGAACACTGGAAACCAGGTTGCTGCGGCGCAGCTTGGCGAACAGCTGTTCGAGGTAGGACAGGGAGATGCCTTGGCGCTCGGAGATATCGGCCAGGGACACGGGCCCGTGCTGCGCGTGCAACGCCAGGTCAAGCATGGCGGTCACGGCGTATCGGCCTTTTGTAGTCAGTCGCATGGACAGTTACCACGGAGTTCAGAATGGGGCGAGTATGCAATTCCCGAGTATTTAAGTCAACTTTAAGACCTAGTACTTTAGTCAGGATTACCCGCAAAAGAGCGCGCGCATCATAGCAAAGGCTGGCGGCATGCAGCCAGCGGTACCGCGTTATCGTTCTTCGCGAGCAGGCTCGCTCCCACAAGGGATATGCATTCCAATGTGAGAGCGAGCCTGCTCGCGAAGGCAGCGCTGCGGTTTAGCTGGCTTTGGATTCGTCTTTGCCTTTGACGCAGGCGAAGTCTTCTTCACGCAGTTCAGGCAGATCTTTCGCACAGTAATTGCTGCCCAGATCCTTCAGCGCACCGCACATCCCCTCCAGACGCCCATCCACCGCTTGCAGGTGATCGAGCAACTGACCAATGGCGCGCGCCACCGGGTCGGGCATGTCTTCGCTGACGCCATAGGCATCAAAACCGATTTTCTCGGCCATGGCCTTGCGCTTGGCGTCCTGCTCTTCGTCAGACTTGACGATGATTCGTCCAGGAATACCGACAACAGTGGCGCCCGGCGGCACTTCTTTGGTCACCACAGCATTGGAGCCGACTTTGGCACCCGCGCCGACCGTGAACGGACCGAGCACCTTGGCGCCCGCGCCCACGACCACACCATCGCCCAACGTCGGGTGACGTTTGCCTTTGTTCCAGCTGGTACCACCCAGAGTCACGCCCTGATAGATGGTCACGTCATCGCCAATCTCGGCAGTCTCACCGATGACAATGCCCATGCCGTGGTCGATAAAGAAACGTCGACCGACCTTGGCGCCCGGATGAATCTCGATCCCGGTCAACCAGCGGCCGAAGTTCGACACCAGCCGCGCCAGCCATTTCAGCTCGTTGCGCCAGAGCATGCCGGCCAATCGATGAATCCAGATCGCATGCATACCGGGGTAGCAAGTCAGGACTTCAAAAGCGTTACGCGCCGCCGGGTCTCGATGGAACACGCTCTGGATATCTTCACGCAAACGCTCAAACATCATTTAGTCCTTCCGCTTAAGAAGCTCACCACGGGCCGCTTTCTGGGTTTCCGTGAGGATGCCACGCAAAATATTCATTTCCGCCCGGCTGACCGAGCTGCGTCCGTACAACCGGCGCAGGCGCGCCATCAAGTGCCGTGGTTTTTCCGGATCGAGGAATTCGATGGCGACCAGCGTCTGCTCCAGATGCTCATAAAAGCGCTCCAGCTCATCCATGGTCGCCAGCTCGGCGCTTTTCACCGAGGCCACTTCCTCTTTCTCGATCTTGCTCGGCTGACCTTGTGCAGCCAGCCAGGCCATGCGCACTTCGTAGCTCAACACCTGCACCGCCGCGCCCAGGTTCAGCGAACTGAACTCAGGGTCGGAGGGGATGTGCACGTGAAAGTGACATCGCTGCAGCTCTTCGTTGGTCAGACCGGAATCCTCACGACCGAATACCAGAGCGATTTCGGCACCCTGCCCGGCTTCTTCAACCACTTTGGTGCCGCACTCGCGCGGATCCAGCAGCGGCCAAGGGATTCGACGGTCACGGGCGCTGGTGCCAAGCACCAGATTGCAGCCGACCAAGGCGTCTTCCAACGTGGCGACGACTTGCGCATTTTCAAGGATGTCACCGGCACCGGAAGCACGAGCATCGGCTTCGTGGTGCGGGAAGACTCGCGGTTCGACCAGCACCAATCGCGACAGACCCATGTTTTTCATGGCGCGCGCGGCCCCGCCGATGTTGCCGGGGTGGCTGGTATTGACCAGGACGACACGAATGTTCTGCAGCAAGGGAGGCGCTCTCGGACACAGGAAAGGGGTGCAAATCTTACAGAACAGCCTACCGTTAAGCTATGAAAGCGAACAGCGTCCTTCACCTGAAGAAAAGTTCTGATAGAATGCGCGGCTTTCTTTAACAACCTTAGGTGACACATCCATGCAGCCCATGCTGAATATCGCGCTGCGCGCCGCCCGCAGCGCCAGTGAACTGATCTTCCGCTCCATCGAGCGCCTGGATACCATCAAGGTCGACGAAAAAGACGCCAAGGATTATGTATCCGAGGTCGATCGCGCCGCCGAACAGAAAATCATCGACGCACTGCGCAAGGCCTACCCGAATCACTCGATCCAGGGTGAAGAGACCGGCCTGCACGCCGGCACCGGCATCGAAGGCGAAGAGTACCTGTGGATCATCGATCCACTGGACGGCACCACCAACTTCCTGCGCGGCATTCCTCACTTCGCTGTCAGCATTGCCTGTAAGTACCGTGGCCGCCTGGAACACGCAGTGGTTCTGGACCCGGTTCGCCAGGAAGAATTCACCGCCAGCCGTGGTCGCGGCGCTCAACTGAACGGTCGTCGCCTGCGCGTCAGCGGTCGCACCAGCCTCGACGGCGCCCTGCTGGGTACCGGCTTCCCGTTCCGTGATGACCAGATGGACAACCTCGACAACTACCTGGGCATGTTCCGCGCCCTGGTTGGCCAGACTGCCGGTATCCGCCGCGCCGGTTCCGCCAGCCTGGACCTGGCTTATGTGGCTGCCGGTCGTTTCGATGCGTTCTGGGAGTCGGGCCTGTCCGAGTGGGACATGGCTGCAGGCGCCCTGCTGATTCAAGAAGCTGGCGGCTTGGTGAGCGACTTCACCGGCGGTCACGATTTCCTTGAAAAAGGCCACATCGTTGCCGGCAACACCAAATGCTTCAAGGCAGTGCTGACGGCGATCCAGCCGCACCTGCCGGCTTCGCTGAAGCGCTAAGCTTCCGGCGAGACGAAAAAAGCACCCTTCGGGGTGCTTTTTTTATGTCTGGAATTCGTCACCCGCCACACCACGGGACCAATGTAGGAGTGAGCCTGCTCGCGATAGCGGTGTATCAGCCACCACCTGCATCGAATGACAAATAGCTATCGCGAGCAGGCTCACTCCTACAGGGGATTTGTTGCGTGGCTTAAATGGCGGGCACAAAGAAGCACCCCGCAGGGTGCTTCTTTGTAAAACAGTCGGTAATTACTGAGCCGGCTCATTCTGCGACAGAATCAGCTTGCCTTCCTTGTCGACCGGAATCTGGTTGCCCGGATCGCGATCCATCCGCACCTTGCCTTCCTTGCCATCGAGCGAGTAACGCACGTCGTAACCGACGACCTTGTCGCTGATGTCATTGACCGTGTTGCAGCGGGTTTGCGTGGTGGTGTAGGTGTCACGCTCTTGCATGCCTTCCTGCACCTTGTTACCCGCATAACCACCACCGACCGCACCGGCTACCGTGGCAATCTTCTTGCCGGTGCCGCCGCCAATCTGATTACCCAGCAAACCACCTGCCAATGCACCGACGACGGTACCGGCAATCTGGTGTTGATCTTTTACCGGTGCCTGACGAGTCACTGTCACGTCCTTGCACACTTCACGTGGAGTCTTGATCTGTGTTTTAACCGGTTCAACGGCCAATACTTGCGCATACTCAGGGCCGCTTTTAACCAGGCTGTAGGTGGCAACAGCACCCCCGGCAGTCACACCGACAGCACCCAATACCGCACCAACCAGCAACGACTTGTTCACATGAACCTCCTGACCATCACATGCGGGACGCGCCCGCGCTTCTCCCAGCCTTGGAGCATAAAAAAAGGCGCGAGTTCAACTCGCGCCTTTCTTGGGCTGACAGCCGGGAAAACGATGGCCGTTATGGACGGTCGTCGACTTCCTTCTCGGTGTTGGCCGGAGGAATCAGATCCTCGGTAGTCAGGTTCAGCCAGATCAGCACCACGTTAGCGATGTAGATCGACGAGTAAGTACCCGCCAGAACACCGATAAACAGCGCGATCGAGAAGCCGAACAGGTTGTCACCGCCGAAGAACAGCAGCGCCGCGATCGCCAGCAAGGTGGAGATCGACGTCGCCATGGTGCGCAGCAGGGTCTGCGTGGTCGAGATATTGATGTTCTCGATCAGCGTTGCCTTGCGCAGCACACGGAAGTTCTCACGAACCCGGTCGAATACCACGATGGTGTCGTTCAGCGAGTAACCGATGATTGCCAGCACCGCCGCCAGCACGGTCAGATCGAAAGTGATCTGGAAGTACGACAGGATGCCGATGGTCACGATCACGTCGTGAATCAGCGAAACGATGGCACCGACCGCGAACTTCCACTGAAAGCGGAAAGCCAGGTAGATCAGGATACCGCCGAGCGCCAGCAGCATGCCGAGGCCGCCCTGGTCGCGCAGTTCTTCACCGACCTGCGGGCCGACGAACTCGACACGCTTGACCGTCGCCGGGTTGTCGCCGCCGACCTTCAGCAGCGCTTCCGCCACCTGATGGCCCAGTTGCGGGTCTTCACCCGGCATGCGCACCAGCAGATCGGTAGTCGCACCGAAGCTCTGCACGATTGCTTCGTGGTAACCCGACGTCGCCAGTTGCTCACGCACCTTGGTAACGTCGGCCGGACGCTCGTAGGTCAGCTCGATGAGCGTACCGCCGGTGAAGTCCAGGCCCCAGTTCATACCCTTGGTCACGACACTGAACATAGCCAGCAACGTGAGAAACACTGTGACGCCGAACGCGAAGTTGCGAACGCCCATGAAGTTGATTGTACGTAACATGGCAGCCCCTTAAATCCACAACTTCTTGAAGTCACGTCCGCCGAAGATCAGGTTGACCATTGCGCGGGTCACCATGATGGCCGTGAACATCGAGGTAAAGATCCCGAGGGACATGGTCACTGCGAAACCTTTGACCGGGCCGGTGCCCATGGCAAAGAGAATCCCGCCGACCAACAACGTAGTCAGGTTGGCATCGAGAATCGCGGTGAATGCCCGGCCGAAGCCTTCGTTGATTGCACGCTGCACGGTCATGCCGGCGGCGATCTCTTCACGAATCCGCGAGAAGATCAGCACGTTGGCGTCGACCGCCATACCCATGGTCAATACGATACCGGCGATACCCGGCAGGGTCAGCGTTGCACCCAGCAACGACATCAGGGCCAGCAGCAGCACCATGTTCACCGCCAAAGCAACGGTAGCGATGATGCCGAAGAAGCGGTAGATGGCGATGATGAACAGCGACACGAACAGCATGCCCCACAGCGACGCATCGATACCTTTGGTGATGTTGTCAGCACCCAGGCTCGGGCCGATGGTGCGCTCTTCAGCGAAGTACATCGGTGCAGCCAGACCACCGGCACGCAGCAGCAGCGCCAGTTCGGACGACTCGCCCTGACCGTTCAGGCCAGTGATGCGGAACTGAGCACCCAGCGGCGACTGAATGGTCGCCAGGCTGATGATCTTCTTCTCTTCTTTGAACGTTTGCACCGCAACGTCTTTCTCGACGCCATCAACCACTTGCTTGGTGTAAGTGGTAACCGGACGCTGTTCGATGAAGATCACCGCCATGCTGCGACCAACGTTCGAACGGGTTGCGCGGCTCATCAACTCGCCACCGTGACCATCCAGACGGATGTTCACTTCAGGCGTGCCGTGCTCGCCGAAACCGGCCTTGGCGTCGGTCACCTGATCACCGGTGATGATCAGACCACGCTCGATCTGTGCTGGCGGACGATTGCCTTCACGGAACTCGAAGGTTTCGGAAGTGGCTTTCGAAGCGCCCGGCTCAGCAGCCAGACGGAACTCAAGGTTGGCCGTCTTGCCGAGAATACGCTTGGCTTCGGCAGTGTCCTGCACGCCCGGCAGCTCAACCACAATGCGGTTGGCGCCCTGACGCTGGACGATCGGTTCGGCAACACCCAGCTCGTTGACGCGGTTACGTACCGTGGTCAAGTTCTGCTTGATGGAGTATTCACGGATTTCCGCCAGCTTGGCCGGGGTCATCGCCAGACGCAGCACCGGTTGACCATTGAGGTCGGCCGGAACAATGTCGAAATCGTTGAAGTTCTTGCGGATCAGTGCACGGGCCTGTTCGCGGGAATCTTCATCACTGAAGCCCAACTGAATGGCACCGCCCAGTTGCGGCAGGCTGCGATAACGCAGTTTCTCTTTGCGCAGCAGGCTCTTGACGTCGCCTTCGTAGACTTTCAGGCGTGCATCGAGGGCTTTGTCCATGTCCACTTCCAGCAGGAAGTGCACACCACCGGACAAGTCCAGACCCAGCTTCATCGGGTGCGCGCCCAGATTGCGCAGCCATTGCGGGGTGGTCTGTGCCAGGTTCAGCGCGACGACGTAGTCATCACCCAACGCCTTGCGCACAACGTCTTTGGCCGGCAGCTGGTCTTCAGCC
Organism: Pseudomonas sp. P108; assembly: GCF_032613195.1. Classification (NCBI taxonomy): domain Bacteria; kingdom Pseudomonadati; phylum Pseudomonadota; class Gammaproteobacteria; order Pseudomonadales; family Pseudomonadaceae; genus Pseudomonas; species Pseudomonas sp. P108. The sequence goes on from NZ_CP126691.1 coordinate 5,451,021, forward strand.
TTGCTCAGACGGATCAGACCGCCCTTGCCGTTGGCGGCCAGCGTGGCTGCCTTGACGTTGATCCCGGACTCCTTGAGCGCAGTGCTCACACGATCCAGATCAGCCTGATTGACTTGCAGCGCAGTGCTTGCACCGCTGACCTGAATGGCCGGGTCATCGGGGTATAGATTCGGAGCGGAATAAATCAGACCGATCGCCAGCACCGCCAGGATCAGAATGTATTTCCACAGAGGATATTTGTTCAGCATCACGCCGCCCGTTATGAACGCGGGGCGCCTTGCGCGCCCCGTCGATTGAGTAGAAGTTGTTGCTTCAGATCGCTTTCAGCGTGCCTTTTGGCAGCGTGGCGGCGATGGCGCCTTTCTGGAACTTCATTTCCACGGTGTCGGAAACTTCCAGAACCACGAAGTCATCGGCCACTTTGGTGATCTTGCCAGCGATACCGCCGGTGGTAACCACTTCGTCGCCCTTCTGCAGGCTGCTCAGCAGGTTCTTCTGCTCTTTGGCGCGCTTGGCCTGTGGACGCCAGATCATCAGGTAGAAGATGACCAGGAAGCCGACCAGGAAAATCCACTCGAAACCGCCGCCCATTGGGCCGGCAGCAGCCGGTGCAGCCGCGTCAGCCATGGCGTTAGAGATAAAAAAGCTCATTTAGCACTCCAGTTGCAAATGTTGAATCTTGGGGTCAGAAAACTCAGTCCAAAGGCGGAACGGGGAGCCCGCGTTTGGCGTAGAAGGCATCGACAAAGGCGGCCAATGTACCCTGTTGAATAGCCTCGCGCAAACCAGCCATCAGCACCTGATAATGGCGCAAGTTATGGATGGTATTGAGCATGCTTCCCAGCATTTCGCCGCACTTGTCCAGGTGATGCAGATAAGCGCGGGAGAAGTTCTGGCAGGTATAGCAATCGCAGGTCGGATCCAGCGGCGATTCATCATGGCGATGGAACGCGTTACGGATCTTCAGCACGCCGGTATCAATGAACAGATGCCCATTGCGGGCATTACGGGTTGGCATCACGCAATCGAACATGTCCACACCGCGGCGCACACCCTCAACCAGATCTTCCGGTTTGCCAACGCCCATAAGGTAACGAGGTTTGTCAGCCGGCATCATGCCCGGCAGATAATCCAGCACTTTGATCATTTCGTGCTTCGGCTCGCCCACCGACAGACCGCCAATGGCCAGGCCATCAAAGCCGATCTTGTCGAGGCCTTCGAGCGAGCGCATGCGCAGATCCTGGTGCATGCCGCCCTGAACGATACCGAACAGCGCCGCAGTGTTTTCACCGTGAGCATTTTTCGAGCGCTGAGCCCAGCGCAGCGACAATTCCATCGATACGCGCGCGACATCTTCGTCAGCCGGGTACGGCGTGCATTCGTCGAAGATCATCACGATGTCGGAGCCGAGATCGCGCTGCACCTGCATCGATTCTTCCGGGCCCATGAACACTTTGGCGCCGTCGACCGGGGAGGCGAAGGTCACGCCCTCCTCCTTGATCTTGCGCATCGCGCCGAGGCTGAACACCTGGAAACCACCGGAATCAGTGAGGATCGGGCCTTTCCACTGCATGAAATCGTGCAGGTCGCCGTGCTCCTTGATCACTTGAGTGCCAGGGCGCAGCCACAGATGGAAGGTGTTGCCCAGAATGATTTCTGCACCGGTGGCAACGATGTCACGCGGCAACATGCCCTTGACCGTGCCGTAAGTGCCCACCGGCATGAACGCCGGGGTCTCGACGGTGCCACGCGGGAAGGTCAGGCGACCACGCCGGGCCTTGCCATCGGTGGCCAGAAGTTCAAAGGACATGCGACATTCGCGACTCATTCTGTTTCCTCTGGGCCTGTTTGTTCAGGGGCAGTCGGTGCGGGATTACGGGTGATGAACATCGCATCACCGTAGCTGAAAAAGCGGTAACCGTTGTCGACGGCAGCCTTGTAGGCCGCCATGGTCTCGGGATAACCGGCAAATGCCGAAACCAGCATCAACAGCGTCGATTCCGGCAAATGGAAATTGGTCACCAGGGCGTCGACCACATGGAACGGCCGGCCCGGGAAGATAAAGATATCGGTGTCGCCACTGAACGGCTTGAGCACGCCATCGCGCGCGGCACTTTCCAGCGAACGCACGCTGGTGGTACCGACCGCAATCACCCGACCACCGCGCGCACGGCACGCTGCGACCGCATCGACCACGTCCTGGCCGACTTCCAGCCACTCAGTGTGCATGTGGTGATCTTCAAGCTTCTCGACGCGCACCGGCTGGAACGTCCCCGCGCCCACGTGCAACGTAACGAATGTGGTCTCGACGCCCTTGGCCGCAATCGCTTCCATCAGCGACTGATCGAAATGCAGCCCCGCCGTCGGCGCCGCCACCGCCCCGAGTTTCTCGGCGTACACGGTCTGATAACGCTCGCGATCCGAGCCTTCGTCCGGGCGGTCTATATAAGGAGGCAACGGCATGTGCCCGACGCGATCGAGCAGCGGCAACACTTCTTCAGCGAAGCACAGCTCGAACAACGCATCGTGACGCGCAAGCATTTCGGCTTCGCCACCACCGTCGATAAGAATCTTCGAACCCGGCTTCGGCGACTTGCTGGAGCGCACATGGGCCAGCACGCGATGCGTATCGAGCACCCGCTCAACAAGGATTTCCAGCTTGCCGCCCGAGGCTTTCTGCCCGAACAGCCGCGCCGGAATCACCCGGGTATTGTTGAACACCATCAAATCGCCCGGGCGCAAATGCTCAAGCAAATCAGTGAATTGACGGTGTGCAAGGGCGCCGCTCGGCCCGTCAAGGGTCAGCAGGCGACTACCGCGACGCTCGGCCAAAGGGTGGCGGGCGATCAGCGAATCAGGGAGCTCGAAAGTAAAGTCAGCAACGCGCATGATGGGGTTCGTCTAGCAGGGCCGGAAAGTCTAGCGGAAATATCGAAAATTCTCTATGTACCTGATTGACCGACGGTAATCTCATCTCTATACTTCGCCGCCATTGAGCCCTGATGGCGGAATTGGTAGACGCGGCGGATTCAAAATCCGTTTTCGAAAGGAGTGGGAGTTCGAGTCTCCCTCGGGGCACCAAAATTAAGAAAGGTCTTGCTTAGCAAGGCCTTTTTTTTCGTCTGCCGGAAAGTGGACGCGCAATGCTGAAAGCTCACCACCGCGCGGCTCGCACGTGACATTGCACGGACTCAGGTGTCGGAGTCGGTTGCAGGCTCAGCCTGAGCACTTCCCCCAAACAACCGCTCCGCTATCGCTCGACCTCGCTCCAGCCCCTCCTCCGTCAACCAGACCGACTTGTTCCTGTTCACTGGGTTACTGATGAAACCCTGCTCATGCAATCGGTTCATGATCTCGAAGTCGAACCCTTTCCAGGCATTGCCGTCGTCGGAACTGAGTGCTGCCAACAGGGCAAGCACGGCGTCTTCCATCAGTTTGTCGTCGTATTCCATGGTCGTCACTCCATTCGTATCCAACAGTTAACGTCGAGTATGTGAAGGTTCACCATAATACTCGCCGGCCTCCGATGGAAATGCCGCTCAATCCCGTGAAGGTTATTGATCGGCTTCAGCGTGCCCACCTTCGCCTTTTGGCTGCACTTGCAGATCCCTCTCCGTATAATCACGCCCCTCTGAAAGTAGCCCAGCGAATCTTGCACCTAACGGTGGTTGCATCCAGGCATCAACTCTCACACTGACGGACGTCGCTAGAGGCACCCCATGGAAACGTCACTGGAAACAGTCGCCCTTTTCTCCCTCAAACTCGCTTATGAGGAAGAAGGCTCGAGCCCGATTTTGCGGGACGACATGGTCATGGGGGATTATCAGAAAGACGTGTTCGAATTGCTGGTGCGGCGCGGAGATGTCGAGACCATTCAGTTCAAAGTGAATGAATGCCTGGGGCTCGCGATGAACGCTTTGGGCGGAGTCGACAAACCCTTGGGACGCGAACTGCACAAGTTGAAGACTGAACTCGGAGAGGCTCAATCGCTGGAGCAACTTGACGCGCCGCTCCTCGCGCTGAAGGGCTATCTGAAAGACATACTGTGACGACTTTCTCCAACTGAACAACAGTACTGATGCACAGAGATGCGACTTTCTACCCTCTATGAGAGCAGGCTAACCTTTTTTTCCATGACTAAAACCTGCTGCATCAGCGGGAACTCAAAACTGCGCAACCCCGGACTTTGTTTCCTCAAATCATCAATCATTTGAGCAAGGGTCCTCTGGCGAATGTCTTTAGCGATTACTTCATTTAATCCGACAATTGAAAAGTTCTTCGTGGGTATTCCCGGGAGCCTTCTAATAAAATCCAGAGAGCTTAGCAAGCGACCGCGGGGCACGCCTTTCCAAGACATACAAAGCAGATGAATCGCGTCCGACAACTCTTTATTAAGAGGCGCCATGGATACCTTGCCATTTACCCCGCTTTTGACTTGTTGTGAGCCACCACTCCCACTTCCGCTCCCCTTATGACTTAGCGGATTAAACAGCGGCAGATACTCTAGCCCTGCCATATCCAGCAATTGTTCCGCGCAGTCATATCCAACCACAAAGCTTTCAACGTCCTTGGTAACCTTGGAGGTAGCCTCGAAATGGTAGTAACGATCCGAGACTTTCCCACAGCAGCCTTCAAGAACATCTTGCCCTTCAATCATTTTTATGTGGAACAGTGGGCGGATATCATATTCAGCCACGATCTTCCTTTTGCGTTCCTCGCCTCGACAGCTTCCAATACTCATACCACCTCCATAAAATTCTTCAAAAAAACACTACAGCCGTTACAGCAGATGCTTCGAGATGTACTTGGAAATCTCCACCATCGAGGTCTTCCCGGTGAACTCAAACTTCACTTTCCCCAGTGACGAGAAGTAAATCTCCAGCTCCGAATCCAGATCGAACGTTCCCGAGGTTTCCACGGAGTAGGCGACGATGTTCTTGTACGGCAAGGATGTGAAATCCTTCTTGCTGCCGGTAATCCCCTGAACGTTGACCGCGATGATGCGTTTGTTGGTAAACACCACGCCGTCACGCATGGCCTTGTAAGAGTCGATCACTTCCTCGCCGTCCAGCAACAGCGCGCTTACGCGTTCGGCGTACTCATCGTTCTGCTTGAGTTTGAAGAAGCCTTTGTTGTTGAAGTCGATCATCTGTCCATCCTCATCCTCAAGAAAACATCCCGGTATTTCTTTGGTTCAACGACGGGCTTTCAGCACGCGGATATCGGTCGGGAAGCCATCTGCGCCAACAAGCTTTTTCCAGCCCAGATACTGAAACTCGCCCTTCTCATCAATGTAATCGCCCTTCTCCACCGCTCGGCCGCCCATGATCGCCACGCGCTTTACCTCACCGCAACCGCCATCCGAAGGCCTAACCGTATAGATGACATACGGCTTCAAGTATTGCGTGGCGCGGAAGTATTGGCCGCAGATTTCGTCGACGGTGATCAGCATGGTTTTCAGGCGTGCTTCGCCGTCGGTGTCTTCGTGCAGTTTCAGGAAAGATATATCACCGACGTCGCTGTAGCCGAGGGCGCGGGCGCGTTGGTAGGCCGGGGAGTTCTGGTGGGCGATGCGGCCTTCCTCCGCAGCACCTTGCATTTTCGCGGCGAACTCGGCTTTGCCTTGGGCGATCATCGCTTCAGCCTGACCCGCGACGTTTTCGCATTGCGCAAATTCCCGGGAGCCGAGGTGATTGGGCGTCAGGTTCGAGCGCTGTTCATTCATGGTCTGCAGGTTGCTTTCCAGGGCAAACATCACGTCATAGGCCGTGGTTCGACCGCTCTGCACGTCGGCCATTTTCTCCAGCACTCGTTGGCAGTTGCCGGCGTAATACTTCCAGCTGTTTTCCGGATGCTCTTGCACGGCGGCGAATGCTGGGGTCATTGCAGCGGCGAGTGTGATTGCGCAGAGCAGGCGCAAGCAATGGGTACTGACTGGCATGGGTAGTCCGTTACGGAGATGGGCAGTGGCGCGACGCTACTATTTTGCTATCTTGCCGTCCACTGCCAGTAACGAGGTCGCCAACGCCTCGATGGAGCCAATTTTCAGAGGGAGAAACACCTTGATGGCCGTGTTGTACTTTTTCGTCTGGGCAGCCGTTTGGGCTTGGGTGGTGCAGACCCGTGGTGCCTGGAACCTGATCCTCGCCAACCTGGCGGGTGCTGCCAGCGGCTTTATCGTAGCGATGATTTTTTCGGTGGTCTGCTCAGGCCTTTTCCCGGCGCACGTGCCTCCTTCGCCGGAGAACCTGGCCAGTAGCGTGTTGCAAATAATCACCACGTTCGGCGTGCTGGCGGGTGTCTGGATGTGGCTGGTCAGGCGTCCTCAGCCAGAGCATCCATTGGCCCGGCAACTTTTCGCAGGTATCTGTGGGCTGGCTGCTGGTGTGACGACGCTGGCGTTTTTCGCGCTTAATTTTCACTGAGCGCCGCTCTCGTCACTGGTATTACACGTGTGTTTTGTTATCTTGCCGCCCATCGTCGGCGTTCACCTTGGGCGTGCGTTAATTTCAGGTTTGGAAGGTTTAAGGAAAGGATCAAATGGAGTTTCTGCGTTTTCTGGCGATTGTCGCGGTTTGGGGGTTCATGTGGCGCTGGGTGGTCAAGAACCGTGGCAGCTGGAATATTTTCTACGGCAACATCGTTGGCGCAGCGGGTGGTTTCATTGTGGCGATGGTAGTGCTGTCGATCACGTTGTCGTTGTTTCCTTCGTCGCATGACTACGCAGCGCCGCAGGCCGAAAATACGCAAGTCGGCGAGCCGACCTCTCTATTGCCTGAAGCCGAGGCAGTCACACCCGCCGCCGATCTGAAGGATGCGCCGGTTTTTGCTGCCATCGAGCCGGACGACAAGCCCTCTCCTGCCGACTCCGCACTGTTGCCGAACTACGCCGGCCGGGCGCCGAAATCAATCGGACTACAGACCGTGCTGGATCAAAGCGACTATGACGGTCGCATGGCCCTGGCAGCGCTGAACAAGAAATTGCGCGGCGACGCCCAGGCCGACAAGTCGATGATTGCGTATGTCATGTGCAGCCCGTTTGTGACCAGCACGTTGCGCTTCCCCGCTTCGGCGCGTTTTGCTGACAGCAAAGCGCTGGTCAGCCATCGCTTCAAGGATCAGGTCTACACCTTCAACAACACCGTCACCGCGCGCAACATGAACGGCGACGATGTCACCTACCGTTTCGATTGCTCCGTGCAAGAGCAGCCGCGAGTGGACGCGATGCCTGCGCAATGGCGTTTGTTGGCGCTGAAACTGCAAAAAGCCGACTCTTAAGGCTTATTTAAGGGTTCAAGGCGCCGGCTGCGCTATGATCGCCGGCCTGTGCGCCTTGAGCTTTGCCCTCGATGTCTTCGACACCCGCTAACCTGATCCCGCTGCCTCCTGTCCTGGCCGGCCCGCTGCTGCGACGGCTGGAGCCAACGCGCGTGGTCATGTGGCTGGTCAGCACGCGGCCATTGGCGCTGACCTTGCGCCTGCAAGGTGTAGGAGACATTCCTCTCGATGCCGGGAAATGCACGGTCATTCCCGTAGGCCGCGAGGCGTTTGTTCATCTCATCGATGTTTCTCTCGACAACGCCCTGCCCTGCGATACACGTATCGACTATGACCTGCTGATCGATAGCACATCCGGAATCGCCGACTGGGCGGCGCATCTGCTGTACGGCGATGCAACCAGTCCGAACTTCGTCCTGCGCTCGCGGATCGATCAACTGCTGCACGGCTCTTGCCGCAAGCCGCATCACCCGGCGACGGATGGTTTGCTTTGCGTCGACCAATTGCTCGCGACGGAAACCGATCCGCAACAACGCCCGGCGCTGTTGATGATGAGCGGCGATCAGGTCTACGCCGACGACGTGGCCGGCCCGATGTTGCGGGCGATTCATGCCTTGATCGAACGTCTCGGCCTGTTCGACGAACACCTCGAAGGCGCCGTGGTCAGCGACAGCGCGAAGCTTTATGAACACCCGGCCAGTTACTACCACCGTGCGGATTTGTTACCCGCGCTGGAGAGCAACGAGACATTGCGCGAGCGATTTTTCGGCGGTGCGCGTAAGCCGATTTTCACCAGCAGCAGTGCTGACAATCATCTGGTGACGTTCGCCGAAGTCATGGCGATGTATCTGCTGGTGTGGTCACCGACGGCCTGGTCGCTGATCAATCCGCAAGCGCCCTTACTGACGCCCGAACGCCTCAAGCGCTACACCCTCGAACAGACTCGCATCGATGCCTTCAAGGCTGGATTGGGCAACGTCGCCCGCGCGCTGGCGCATCTGCCGAGCCTGATGATTTTCGACGATCACGACATCACCGATGACTGGAACCTGTCTGCGCAATGGGAGGAAACGGCCTACGGCCATCCGTTCTCCAAACGCATCATCGGCAATGCGCTGATCGCCTATATGTTGTGTCAGGGCTGGGGTAATAATCCCGATGTGTTCAAGGAGGTGCTGGGGAAAACCCTGAGCCTTAGCGCCAGCGGTGATGATCAATACCTCGACAGCTCGGTGCAGGATGCTCTGATCGATGATTTGCTGCGCTTTCAGCAATGGCATTTCGTCCTGCCGACCAGCCCGGCGCTGGTGGTCATCGATACCCGGACCCGGCGCTGGCGCAGTGAGATGGCGCTCAAGCAACCGTCGGGCCTGCTCGATTGGGAGGCGCTGAGCGAACTGCAACAGGAGCTGCTTGATCATCCGTCAGCGATCATCGTGTCCCCGGCGCCGATCTTCGGCGTGAAGCTGATTGAAACGGTGCAAAAGGTCTTCAGTTGGTGCGGTTTTCCGCTGCTGGTCGACGCGGAAAACTGGATGGCCCATCGCGGTGCCGCGCAAGTGATCCTGAATATTTTCCGCCACTCGCGCACACCGGGCAACTACGTGGTGCTGTCCGGCGATGTGCATTATTCCTTCGTCTACGAAGTGCTTATCCGCCACCGCAAGGCCGGCCCGCGAATCTGGCAAATCACCAGCAGCGGGATCAAGAACGAGTTTCCGAAAACCCTGCTGGAATGGTTCGACCGCCTCAACCGCTGGCTCTACTCGCCACGCTCCCCGCTGAACTGGTTCACCAAACGCCGACGCATGCGCATCGTGCCGTACACGCCGGAACATGCTGAGGCAGGTGAACGCTTATGGAATTCGGCGGGGATCGGTCAGGTGTTTTTCAATAAGCAGGGGCAGCCGCGCGAGATCATTCAGCACAATTCGAATGGCAAGGCGAAGACACGGATGCTGGCGCCGGATCTGGCGGATTATCCGGACTAAGGTCTACACCGAACATGTGGGAGCGAGCCTGCTCGCGAAAGCGATCGATCATCCAGCAGAGATGTCGAACGATAGTCCGCCTTCGCGAGCAGGCTCGCTCCCACAGTGCTACTTACAAGCCGTCAATGCGCTATCAGTGCTCGCCCCACACCTCTGACAATCATCTCCACCTCCCGCTCATCAATCGTCAGCGGTGGCAGCAGCCGTATCGTCTTGCCCCGCGTGACGTTGATCAACAGTCCATGATCCCGCGCGGCGATCAGGGTCAGATCACGCACCGGTTGTTTCAGCTCGATACCAATCATCAAGCCCTGACCACGAATCGCCAGCACATTGGGATTGTCCGCCAGCTCTGCGCTCAAACGAGTTAAGAGCCGTTCACCCTGAATCCGGGCGTTTTCCAGCAGGCCCTGCTCTTCGATGATATCCAGCACCGTACAACCGACCCGACACGCCAGTGGATTGCCGCCAAAGGTGCTGCCATGGCTGCCTGGGGTGAACAGATCCGCCGCCCGGCCCCGCGCCAGGCACGCGCCGATCGGAACGCCGTTGCCCAGTCCTTTTGCCAGTGTCATGACGTCCGGGACAATGCCTTCATGTTGAAACGCGAACCAGCGGCCAGTACGGCCGATGCCGGTCTGGATTTCATCGAGCATCAATAGCCACGCATGGCGATTGCACAGTTCACGCAGGGCTTTCAGGTAACCCGGCGGCGCGAGCCGCACACCGCTTTCGCCCTGGATTGGCTCGACCAGAATCGCGACGATGCGCTCGCCGTGCTTTTGCTGCAGCTGCTCCAGCGCTGCGAGATCACCAAATGGCACTTTGATGAAATCCCCCGGCAACTCATTGAAACCCAGGCGCACTGCCGGGCCATCGCTGGCCGACAAGGTGCCGAGTGTGCGTCCGTGGAACGCGTTGGCCATGACCACCACCAGCGGTTGTTCGATGCCTTTGCGCCAGCCGTACAAACGCGCAAGTTTCAGCGCCGTTTCATTGGCTTCGGCCCCCGAATTATTGAAGAACGCCCGATCCATACCCGACAGCTCGGTCAGCCGTTTCGCCAGTTGCTGCTGCCAGTCGATGCTGTACAGATTCGACGTGTGCAGCAGCAATCCCGCCTGCTCGCTGATCGCCGAAACGATCCGCGGGTGCGAGTGGCCGACATTGGTCACCGCGACACCGGCCACCGCATCCAGATACTCGCGACCGGCCTGATCCCACAGGCGAGTGCCCAGGCCCTTGGTGAAACTCAGGGCCAGCGGTTGGTAGGTGTTCATCAGGGCGACGGTCATGACTTCAAACTCCAGTGCAGGTCGGTGTGCTGGCAGTATGGTTAGCCACCGAAACTGGATAAACTCGGCAAAACTTCATTCATTTAAAAGCCGAGCTTGATAATGGACCTGTTCCAGTCGATGAGCGTGTACGTCAAAGTCGTCGAAACCGGGAGCATGACGGCGGCCGCGCTGCAGTGTGATATGTCGACGACCATGGTTGGCAATCACCTGCGCGCGCTGGAAAAACGGCTGGGCGTGCAACTGCTGCAACGCACCACTCGACGTCAACGGCTCACCGAATTCGGCAGCGTTTACTACCAGCGTTGTCTGGAAGTGTTGGGATTGGTCGCCGATTCCGAACGCCTCGCCGAGCAGACCCTCGATCAACCCAGGGGCATGCTGCGCCTCACCGCGCCGCTGACGTTCGGCGTCGAACGGCTGGCCCCGGCGCTCAGTGAGTTTTCCCTGCTGTACCCGCAGGTCAAACTCGATGTGGTGCTGACCAACAGCCGTCCCGATCTACTGGAAAGCGGCCTGGATGTGGCGTTTCGGCTGGGCAATTTCGATCAGTCCAACCTGATCGCCCGGCCCTTGATCGACTACACCCTGACCGCGTGCGCCTCGCCGCAATACGTCGCGCGGCGCGGCATGCCGAAAACGCCGGAAGACTTGCAGCATCACGATTGCCTGTCGTTTGCCTATCCCGCCGGTGACGACTGGCAATCGGTGGAAAAGCGCTGGCGCCTCAGCGGCCCCGACGGGGAAATCATGGTCGACGTCAGCGGGCCTATGCTGATCAACAGCTCCGCCGGGTTGCATCAGGCTGCCCGCACCGGCATGGGCATCGTGATGCTGCCGGATGCGCTGGTGGAACAGGACCTGCGTGAAGGCCGACTGGTGAAAGTGATCGCCGATTTCCAGCCCCCCAGCCGACCGATGCATCTGCTGTATGCGCCGGATCGCTATCGCTTGCCGAAACTGCGTCGTTTCGTAGAGTTTGTGATGCAGCGGTGGGGGAAATCCTGACGTCGCCTGCACCGGCCACCCATGAAGAATCGCTGACAAGGACCCGAACAGCAGATGAACAACACATTCAACGTACGCGATTTATTGCCCGCCGAAACGCAATCGGTGAGGCAGTTTCTCGGGCAGCATGGCTGGGCCCATCGCACCGGCTCAGCTGAACACTTCGCCCAGTTGATCGACAACTCTCAGCGCACCGCCGTCGCCATCCAGGGTGAGCAGATCATCGGCTTCGCTCGCGGGATCAGCGACGGTTTGTCCAACGGTTACCTGTCGATGGTGGTGGTCGATGACCAGCATCGACGTGAGGGGATTGGCCGCGCACTGGTCGAGCACATCATGGGCGACAACCCGGATATCACGTGGGTGCTGCGTGCCGGGCGCGAGGGCGCAGAGGCATTTTTTGCCAGCCTGGGTTTTCAGACCTCGGTGATTGCCATGGAACGGCCGCGCCTGAAATAACGCACTGTGGGAAAAAACTCGACCGGCAGACCGTTGCTCCGTGACAACGCCGCCGCGCTCCCCTAAATTAGTCGGCCTGAAAAAGCCCGCGGCTTTCTCATCTCCACTCAAGTTAAAAAGTAGTGAAATTTCAATGTCCGATTTCAACACCGCTGAATCCGTAGTCACCGAATCGTCCAAAGCGGAATACGAAAACTCCATCAATCTTTCACAACACCTGCCACAAGCCAAAATCATCAGCGAGATGGTCCTGGATGCGTTCCAGTCGACCCGCGAAAGCGACCAGATCCGCGAGCTGCGCGCGGCGATCCGTCAGGCTCACGACAGCTTCGATGATGACAAGGCCTACGAGCTGATGGGCGAACTCAAGGCACTGAAAGACGCCGAAGCCGCCGACCTCGCCGCCCTTGAAGACCTCAGCAGCAAGTTCTCGATCGGCCGCATCCTGTCCAGCTTCAAGGACGATCCGGCGTTCCAGGAAATCGTTTACGGCCTCGCGCTGAAAGTGCTGAACCAGACCCACCAGGCGATCAGCAATCCGAGCGGCGGCAAGAGCAAGGCTGCGAAAAAGAAAGAAGTCGAAATCTTCACCATCAGCAAGGACGGCATCAGCGTGACCTTGCCACTGCGCACGCCACGCTCGCGCCTGAACGTTGACCGTGCAGCGCTGGAGTTCCTCGGTTTCACCTTCGTCGGTGAAGGTGAGGAAGCGGAACTGGAAAGCGAAGTCTTTGTCGACAACGCGGGTACCGAACAGGCGGTAAACCGCAAGAACATCATCACTGCGCTGCAACAGCAGACCGCGTTTGATGGGTACAGCATCGCCGCGCAGTAATAGCGCGGCCGCTGTACGAAAAAGCCCCGCGCTGAGATTCAGTGCGGGGCTTTTTGTTGTCCGGCTTGGGATTTGTAAGAAGGCGAAAATCCTCGCCCCTCACCCCAGCCCTCTCCCGAGGGAGAGGGAGCCGATCGGGAGATATTCAAGAGATGCACCGAAATGAAAGTACTGCGCCGAATCCACAATCGCCTCGGTCTCTCAGGTCGATGTATAGCGCAAGACACCTCGGTCGGTCCCCTCTCCCTCTGGGAGAGGGCTAGGGTGAGGGCAAGCCGCTAAACCAACCTCAAGCCGAAGGATGCAACGCCACGATCATGTCGACTTCAATCGCCGCGTTCTTCGGCAACTGATACACGCCAACTGTGGTGCGCGTGTGCCGGCCGGCATCGCCGAGCACATGACTGAACACGTCCGAGGCACCGTTGGCCACTTCGCTCAGGTCAACGAAGTCCGGCGTCGACTTCACATACACCGTCACCCGCAGCAATGCCTTGATCTTGTCCAGCGAACCCACCGCATCGACGATCAGCGCCAGGCAACGCATCGCACTGATGCTCGCGGCGGCTTGCGCATCCTTGAGGGTCAGCTCCAGTCCGACGCGACCCGGATACTGAATCTTGCCGTTAGTGCGTGGCACCATGCCGCTGATGTACAGCTCATCATGATGACGGATCAGCGGCGCGTAATTGCCGCCGGCGGTGTTCTCACCATAAATGTCGTAGTTCAGCTCTTGGGCCAGGGCAATAAAACGCTCGTCGCAGGTCATCCTCTCAGTCATTTCGCCCAGCCTTATGATCAGTACATGCAGAACCGCAGGTTAAGACAGATGGGCAACCGCAAATGGCAAGGAGCTATCACTGTCATGGTTGGATCCAAATCTAGGGGGTTTGTTACTGCGCCGCAACCCGCAGTCACGGAAAACAAAAGCCCCACACCTCTTTCGAAGTAATGGGGCTTTAAATTTAAATGACTTTGTCGTTAAACGGCGCTCAGGCGGTCAACCATGTCAGGGAATTTTTCAACCAAACGGATCAACAAAGCAGCTTGAGCATTTGGCTTTGACTTTTCCTGCTCCCAGTTTCTCAGAGTGCTGGGACTCGCCCTGATTCGCTTGGCAAAGACGGCTTGAGACATATGTAACTTTTCTCTCAAAGCCACGATTTCTTGGGCTCCGACTTCCGGGACTGGTTTGTCCTCAAGCACTGTATTGCGCAGGGTAATTTTTCCTTCGCGTTGAGCCGCCATCTCATCAACGCCCTGCATCAACTCTGCAAACAGGTCGCGTTTTTTCATGGGGTACCTCGTGTTTTCAACTCTTTATCTATGGCTTTTTTGAGCGCCTTTTCTTGCTCGGCAGTCAGATTCTCAAGCTCATCCTTGTCGTAAATTGCAAACATCCAGAACTGACCATCATTCATAAGCCAATAATAGATGACCCGCAAGCCGCCTCGTCGGCCCTTGCCACGTCGAGCATCAGCCCAACGTAGTTTTCTGAATCCACCCGTTCGGGGCATCACATCGCCTGCCAACGGATTGCCCTGCATATAAGCCTGCAGTTCTCGGTACTCATCGTCTGTCAGGTACTGACCAACGCTTGTGGTAAATATCGTTGTTTCAAAGAATACGGTTCGCATGTGCAAACTATAGGCAAATCGCCTACAGACAGACTATCAACAAATCCGGCTCCAGATAAACAAAAAACCCCGCACATCTCTCAATGTGCGGGGTTTTTCTTCAAGCCTTTGAGCCTTACGGCGCGTACGTCAGCAGCAGCTCTGCGGGCACCTTGAAGTCCAGGGACATCATGACGCTCAACGCAGTGATGGTGAAGATCGAGAACACGAACAGCTTGCGTGCCCAGACCGTGTCATCCACCGCTTTGTAGCCGGTCCAGGCCATGTACAACCAGTACATGCCCATGGCCGCGGCGACGGCGAGGTAGCTCATGCCGGCGTAACCGCTGAAGGTCAGCATCAAGGTCGCCACGAGGAAGGCCAGGATGTAGAGCAGGATGTGCTTCTTGGCCACTTGAATCCCGCGCTTCACTGGCAGCACCGGAATCGATGCGGCCAGGTAATCGTTGAAGCGGAAGATCGCGATGGCGTAGGAATGCGGCATCTGCCACAGGCTGAACATCACCAGCAACGTCAGCGCGGCCATGTCGAAGCTGTTGGTTACGGCAACGTAACCGATCACTGGCGGCATGGCGCCCGACAGACTGCCCACCAGCGTGCCGTGAACCGACTTGCGCTTGAGGTACAGGCTGTAGAAGCCGACGTAGATAACGAAGCCGATGACCGCGAACAAAGCGGCCAACGGATTGGCCACCTTGTACAACAACGCAACGCCGAGAACACCAAGGATGGTCGCGTAGACCAGGGCCAGTTTCAGGGAGATCAAGCCCTGCACCAGCACCCGGTTCTTGGTGCGTTCCATCTTCAGGTCGATGTCGCGGTCGATGCAGTTGTTGAACACGCAACCGGAGGCAACAACCAGGGATGTACCGATCATGGCAGCCAGAAACACCGCCAGATCCACATGCCCTTTCGAGGCCAGGAAGAACCCGCCTGCCACAGAAAGCACGTTACCGAAAATGATCCCCGGTTTGGTGATTTGGATAAAGTGCTTGAGCGACATCGGGTCTACCTCACTTCGCCATCATGTACGTGTGGATGCTGAACATGATCCACAACGACAGGCCAACCAGCAGCACGATCACGATCGCCGTGAAGACGAATGCAATCACGTTGTTACGCTGAGCAATGGAACGGTCCAGGTGCAGGAAGTAATACAGGTGAACGATCACCTGGATCACTGCGAACAGCAGAACAATTGCCAGCGTGGTGGCCTTCGGCAGGCTCGGGTACATCACCAGACCGAAAGGAATCACGGTCAGGATCACCGACAGGATGAAGCCAATGGCGTACGACTTTGCGCTGCCGTGGCCAGCATCATGGCTGTCATGGGAGTGTGCATTAGCCATTACAGAGTCCCCATCAGGTAAACAACGGTGAATACGCAGATCCACACCACGTCCAGGAAGTGCCAGAACAGGCTCAGGCAGCTCAGACGGGTCTTGTTGGTCGCCGTCAGGCCGTGCTTGTTGACCTGGTACATCATGATGCCCATCCAGATCAGACCCGCCGACACGTGCAGACCGTGGGTACCGACCAGGGTGAAGAACGCGGACAGGAAGCCCGAACGGCTAGGACCGAAGCCCTCGGAGATCAGCAGGTGGAACTCGTTGATCTCCATGGCGATAAAGCCTGCGCCCAGCAGGAAGGTCATGAACAACCAGCCCAGAACCTGCTGCTTTTTACCTTTGTACAACGCCAGCATGGCGAAGCCGTAGGTGATCGAACTGAACAACAGCAGAGCGGTTTCGCCCAGCACGTATGGCAGTTCGAAGATGTCGTGGCCCGACGGGCCACCGGCGACGTTGTTTACCAGTACTGCGTACACCGCGAAGATCGACGCAAACAGAATGCAGTCGGTCATCAGGTAGAGCCAGAAACCGTATACGGTCATCTCGCCCGAGTCGTGGTGATGGTCATCGTGCCCATGGTCACCATGGGCGTGTCCAACATTGGTCACTAAATTCGACATGGTTTAAGCCTGTTCCAACGAGGTTTCAACACGGGTGGCACCGGCCGGGATTTTCCCTGCCGCGACCAGACGCTTGTGCTGCTCGGCTTCGATACGCTCGATCGTTTCAACCGGAACCATATAGCCCTGGTCGTCACGTGCAGCGTGGATCACGAAGTAGATGACGGTGCCGGCCAGGCTGGCGATCGCCAACCACCAGATGTGCCAGATCATCGCGAAACCGAAGACGGTCAACAGTGCGCCCATCACCACGCCAGTGGCGGTGTTGTTCGGCATGTGGATCGGCTCGTACTTGGCCGGACGCTGGTACGCAGTACCGTTTTCCTTGGCTTCGGTGAACGGGTCGATGCAGTCAGCCTTTGGCAGCACGGCAAAGTTGTAGAACGGCGGTGGCGACGAGGTCGACCATTCCAGAGTGTGTGCATTCCACGGGTCACCGTGATCGCAAACGTTCTCTGGCTTGTTACGGTCACGCACGCTCACATAGAGCTGGATCAGCTGGCAGGCAATACCCACAGCGATCATCACCGCACCGAACATGGCAACGTACAGGTACGGTACCCACTCAGGGTTGGTGGTGGCGTTCAGACGACGGGTCATGCCCATGAAGCCCAGTGCATAGAGCGGCATGAACGCGACGAAGAAGCCCGAGATCCAGAACCAGAACGCTGCTTTACCCCAGCCTTCGTGCAGCTTGAAGCCGAACGCTTTCGGGAAGTAGAACGCGAAACCAGCGATGTAACCGAATACCGCACCGCCGATGATCACGTTGTGGAAGTGCGCGATCACGAACAGGCTGTTGTGCAGAACGAAGTCAGCACCCGGGATGGCCAGCAGTACGCCGGTCATGCCGCCGATGGCGAAGGTCACCATGAAACCCAGAGTCCACAGAACCTGGCTGGTGAAGCGCAGACGGCCCTGGTAGATGGTGAACAGCCAGTTGAATAGCTTCACACCCGTCGGGATGGAAATCAGCATCGTCGCCAGACCGAAGAAGGCGTTGACGCTGGCACCCGAACCCATGGTGAAGAAGTGGTGCAGCCAAACCATGAAGCCCAGTACCGAGATCGCGCCCGAAGCGTAGATCATCGAGTGGTGGCCGAACAGTTTCTTGCCGGTGAAGGCCGAGATCACTTCCGAGAAGATGCCGAATGCCGGCAGGATCAGGATGTAAACCTCAGGGTGGCCCCACGCCCAGAACAGGTTGACGTACATCATTGGATTGCCACCAAGTTCATTGGTGAAAATGTGGAAATCCATGTAACGGTCAAGGGTCAGCAGTGCCAGGGTAGCGGTCAGGATCGGGAACGAAGCCACGATCAGAACGTTTGCCCAGGTGCAGGTCCAGGTGAAGATCGGCATGTCCATCAGTTTCATGCCTGGGGTACGCATTTTCAGTACGGTCGCGAGGAAGTTAACCCCCGTCAGCGTCGTACCTAACCCGGATAGCTGTAGCGCCCAGATGTAGTAGTCCATACCCACGCCAGGGCTGTATTGCAGACCCGACAATGGTGGATAGGCAACCCAACCGGTCTTGGCGAATTCGCCGACGCCCAGGGACAGGTTGATCAGTACTACGCCGGATACCAGCAGCCAGAAGCTCAGGGAGTTCAGGAACGGGAACGCAACGTCACGCGCGCCGATCTGCAGCGGCACTGCAAGGTTCATCAGGCCGGTGAAGAATGGCATCGCCATGAAGATGATCATGATCACACCGTGAGCGGTGAAGATCTGGTCATAGTGTTCAGGTGGCAGGTAGCCAGGCGAACCCTCGGTGGCCATGGCCAACTGGGTACGCATCATGATGGCGTCGGCAAAACCGCGCAGCAGCATGACCATGGCGACGATGATGTACATCACGCCGATTTTCTTGTGGTCAACCGAGGTCAACCACTCGGTCCACAAGTAGGTCCACTTCTTGAAGTAGGTGATTGCAGCGAACAGCGCCAGACCACCGAGGGCGATCATGGCGATGGTCACCATCACGATCGGCTCGTGGAATGGGACTGCTTCCCAACTTAATTTACCAAACATCGTTTACTCCTCTGCCCCGGCAGCTGAATGCGAACTCGAGTCAATTTCCGTGGCCGCCACTTCTTTCTCTTTCTTCTCGTGCTTCAGCGGCTTGCCCGGCTTCATACCTTCGTACTTGTCGACGATGATCTGGAACTGGTTCGGCGTGACCGAGGAGTAGAGCTCGACTGGGTTGTTCTGGCTCGGTTTGGCAAGGGCCGCGTATTCAGCTTGATCAAGCTGTTTAGGTGACTTCTTGACTTCACTTACCCAGGCGTCGAAATCTTCCTGAGTGGTGGAGATAGCCTTGAATTTCATACCGGTGAAACCCGCGCCGCTGTAGTTGGCGGAAATACCGTCCATTTCAGCGTTACGGTCAGCGATCAGGTGCAGCTTGGTCTGCATGCCCGCCATCGCGTAGATCTGGCCGCCCAGACCCGGGATGAAGAACGAGTTCATCACAGCGTCAGAGGTGATCTTGAAGTTGATTGGCGTGTGCGCCGGGAACACGATCTTGTTGACCGTGGCAATGCCTTGTTCCGGGTAGATGAACAGCCACTTCCAGTCCAGCGCGACCACTTCGATGGTCACAGGCTTGACGTCGGACTGGATCGGACGATACGGGTCCAGTTCGTGGGTCGAAATGTAGGTGATGTAACCCAGGGCAATGATGATCAGGACCGGGATGGTCCAGACTGCCACTTCGATTTTGGTCGAGTGCGACCATTTCGGGGTGTAGACGGCGTTCTTGTTCGACGCGCGGTACTTCCAGGCGAACAGGAAGGTCATGACGATAACCGGCACGACGACCAACAGCATCAGCAGGGTCGCGGTGATGATCAGGTTTCGCTGTTCCAGGCCAACCTGGCCCGTTGGATTGAGCAAGGTCATGTTGCAGCCTCCCAGCAACAACGTGCCGAGCAGCGGCACTAGGCCTAGTAATCTGGGGTACCTGTTTTTACTCATCTCACGACCTCTAAAGCAGCTTGCGCAATGCAGTTGGGTTTTGATCGCCAACACTTCACCCTGCCAAGGGTTGGCATTTTCTTTGGATTGAATAAGGGCCGCCCGTCGCGCGTCAGACGCTCGACAAAACCTGGGACAGCGGTCAGTTCTTATTCGAATTCGTGGTCAAAGGCCTTGTTACAGACCAATTCCATTTGGTGCGGAAAGTTGGAAGGCACCGACACCTGGGTGTCTTGAAAGCCTTTCGACTCACTCGACACCCGACTTCCTGCTCGCCTCCTTAATAAAGGCTGAACAGTGCCGGGAATTCAGTGCGGGCGATTGTAGATAGGTAGCGCCCTATACACCATGTCTTATCCCGAAATAATTTTTATCCGTTCGAGCAACAATCCATCGCCATTTTTGCAAAAGTTCCGCATCTTATCGAAATCAATTCTCAACTAAAACACCAAAAAATGTAGGTGTACCCGCGTCAGTTCAGACAGCTCTGAAGGCTTTTTCCGAACGCTGGAACAGCGCAAAGCCCGATAACCCAAGGCTTTTGGCCATCTGCCAGCGCTTGTTAAAACTGCCTGCTCTGGCACTCGCGTGCTAAAGCCGAAAAACCCCGAATCAGACCAATCCTTTTTTGTAACAACGGCCGATTCCGCGTCGCTGAGGAGCCCTGCGACACGGCGCGTGTGACAACATGTCGCACACCTGCCGCACCCTGCCTTGCCGTCCGTCACGGTGTTTTCACAAACACTCTGAAATGCAAAACGCCCCGATTGGCTGATCCGCAAATCGGGGCGTTTTCTGTATCGGCCAGACAGCCGAATAGTTGACTCAGCGCAGTGCTTTTCGGTTACGCGAGGTCAGCAGCGGTACCAGGATCACCACCAGCACGAACGCCAGCAATGCCCATTGCGCCAGCGACAGACCGAGGATCGGCGGGTACGGCGTCGAGCAGAAACCGTCGACCTGGAAGCCCAGCGGGAAGATCTTCGCCAGCGGCAGATCATCGACAATCGGCTGCAGCACATCGATGCCGCAGCTCACCGCCGGATAGAACTGGGTGTACACGTGATGCCCGGCCACAGCCGCCCCGGCAATCGCACAAATCACCACCAGCGCTTCGAACACGGTAACGCTGCGCTTGGTCCGCATGGCCGCGCCGATAAACGCAAACAGCGCGATCAACAGCAACGCATAGCGCTGCAAAATGCACAGTGGGCACGGTGCTTCGCCGAGCACGATCTGCATGTACAGCGCACCGCCGATCAGTGCCAGGCAGATGATGCCCAGCAGCACCAGAAAGCGCCGCTCACGGCCCAACCGAATCGTTTCCTCGCTCATCGCGTTTCCCTTATATGTCCATGGTTCAACCGGCTCGCGGCTGAAGGTTGTCGCAAGTCTACACCGGGGGAATAAACGATAAAGCGGTTAAGGAACCATTAACCTTGGATCATGTTTAACAAATTCAGACCGCATAACGGCCTTCGCGAGCAAGCTCGCTCCCACATTGGATCTGCGTCAAACAAAGATCCTGTGGGAGCGAGCTTGCTCGCGAATGAAGGTGACTCGGTTCTGGATTATTCCAAAGCCGAAGCCGGCCCGAAGAACTCATAACGGCTCTGCTTTTCCGGCACACCCAACGCTTTCAAATGCCGTTTGATCGCGCCCATGAAACCCTTCGGCCCAAGGAAGTAAGCATCGACATCACGCTGCTGCGGCAACCATTCGCCAAGCAGTGCCTGATCGAGCATCCCGACCTTGTCCGCCGCCGGACTGACACCGTCATCTTCGGCGTAGCAGTAAAACCGCTTGAGTTGCGGATGACGCTCAGCCAGATCATCAATCCAGTCACGGAACGCATGCACGCTGCCATTACGCGCGCAGTGAATAAAGTGCACCGGACGCTCGGTTTCCAGCGCCGCTTCAAGCATCGCCAGAGTCGGCGTGATGCCGACACCACCGCTGATCAAGACCAACGGTTTGTCGCTCGCGGCCAAGGTGAACTCTCCCGATGGCGGGAACAGTTGAATGCTCGCGCCGACCTGCAGCTGATCGTGCAAGTGGTTGGACGCCCGGCCACCCGGTTCGCGTTTGACGCTGATGCGGTACTGACCGTTGTTCGCCAATGCCGACAACGAGTAGTTGCGGCGAATCTCTTCACCGTCGAGGATCAGCTTCATGCCGATGTACTGGCCCGGCTCGGCCGCGAGGATCGGGCCTTTATCTGCCGGTTCGAAGTAGAACGAAATGATTTCCGCGCTCTCCTCGACCTTGGCCGCGACGATGAACTCCCGCGCACCGCGCCAGCCGCCGACGGCTTGTTCTTTCTGGTCGTAGATCGCGGTTTCGGCACCGATCAGAATGTCCGCCAGTTGCCCGTACGCCGCGCCCCAGGCGCTCATCACTTCCGGTGTGGCAATCTCTTCGCCGAGCACTTCGGAAATGGCGCGCAGCAGGCAGGCGCCGACAATCGGGTAGTGTTCCGGGAGGATCTGCAGGGCGACGTGCTTGTTGATGATTTTCGCCACCAGATCGCCCAACTGATCGAGCTGATCGATGTGCCGCGCATACATCAATACGCCGTTAGCCAAGGCCCGTGGCTGGTCACCGCTGGCCTGGTGCGCCTGGTTGAACAGCGGACGAACTTCCGGGTATTCAGAGAGCATCATGCGGTAGAAGTGAGTGATCAGCGCTTCACCGCCGCTTTCCAGCAGAGGCACGGTGGATTTGACGATGGCACGATCCTGGACGCTAAGCATAAGCATGACTCCTGAGCTTTCTTGAAAAGTTACCCTAGAATTATCAGGTTCCATGCCAACTTATTTATCCATAAAAATCAATAACTTAAGAATATCGTAGTCATAAAGACTCAAAGAGCTTTATAGTCATCCAGACTACATCTTGTCTCTTTGACTACAAGACCATGACCGCCAAATCCCTGCTCACCGCCCTGCTCCCTCTCGTCTCCGACCTGTCCCGCGAATTGCCCGAGGGCGAGCGTTATCGACGTTTGCTCGAAGCCATGCGCGCCCTGCTGCCCTGCGATGCGGCGGCGTTATTGCGCCTCGACGGCGAATCGCTGGTGCCGCTGGCGGTGGACGGTTTAAGCGCCGACACCCTCGGCCGGCGCTTCAAGGTCAGCGAACACCCGCGCTTCGAAATACTCCTCAGCGGCGCCGGACCCACGCGGTTCGCCGCCGACAGCGACTTGCCTGATCCTTATGACGGTTTGGTCGACGGCCTCGACGAGCATCTGGAAGTTCACGATTGCCTCGGCTGTCCTTTATTCGTCGATGAAAAGCTCTGGGGCTTGATCACCCTCGACGCCCTCGATCCCGAGCGTTTCGAGCCGATCGAACTCGATGCCTTGCAAGCTTTCGCCAGCCTCGCCTCGGCCACGGTCAACGCTGCCGAACGCATTCAACGCTTGGCCAATCGCGCAGAAGACGAACACCAGCGCGCCGAGGTTTATCGTCAGGCCAGCGGCCAGCAGAATCGCGAAATGATCGGCCAGAGCAAGGCGCTGAAGAAGTTAGTAGAAGAAATCAATCTGGTCGGCGGCAGTGATCTGACCGTGTTGATCACCGGCGAAACCGGGGTCGGCAAAGAGCTGGTCGCCCAGGCGATTCACGCCGCATCAGCGCGCGCCGACAAACCGATCATCAGCCTCAACTGCGCCGCGCTGCCCGACACACTGGTAGAAAGCGAACTGTTCGGCCACGTGCGCGGCGCCTTCACCGGCGCCACCAGTGACCGTCGCGGCAAATTCGAACTGGCCCATGGCGGCACACTGTTTCTCGATGAAGTCGGTGAGTTGTCGCTGACCGTGCAGGCGAAATTGCTGCGCGTCTTGCAGAGCGGTCAATTGCAACGTTTGGGCTCGGACAAGGAGCATCAGGTCGATGTGCGCCTGATTGCCGCGACCAACCGCGACCTGGCCGAAGAAGTGCGCAGCGGTCGCTATCGCGCCGACTTTTACCATCGCCTGAGTGTGTACCCGCTACGCGTACCGGCGCTGCGTGATCGTGGCCGCGATGTGTTGTTGCTCAGCGGTTTTTTCCTCGAACAGAACCGCTCGCGCATGGGCCTCAACAGCCTGCGCCTGAACAGCGACGCTCAGGAAGCGCTGCTCGCCTACACTTGGCCGGGTAACGTGCGCGAGCTTGAGCACTTGATCGGGCGCAGTGCGTTGAAAGCGCTGGGCAACTGCAAGGTGCGGCCGAAGATACTCAGTCTGAGCGCGGCGGATCTGGATTTGCCGCGCGAGGTTGTGGATAACTCGGTTGAAGCGGTTGCCGGTGTCGTGGCTGAGATGCCGTTGATCAGAGGGGATTTGCGCAGTGCGACCGAGCAGTATCAGCGGCGTTTGATCAGTGCGGCGCTGGAGCGCAATCAGGATAACTGGGCGCGTGCGGCGCGGGAGTTGGGGCTGGATCGGGCAAATCTTGGGCGCATGGCCAAACGGTTGGGGATGAAGAGCTAAAAGCACACCCTCACCCTAGCCCTCTCCCAGAGGGAGAGGGGACTGACCCGTGGATGCTTCAGAAATACACCGACTTGAAACTGCTTTACCGAATCCATAATCGACTCCTTCGTTCAGGTCGATGTAAAACGCCAGACACCTCGGTCGGCCCCCTCTCCCTCCGGGAGAGGGCTGGGGTGAGGGGCTTTGGCTTTTGATCGAAACACAACCCGACAACTAACCTAAAGCCCACCCCTTTAACGCCGATAACCCGGCATCAATAGTTTCTGGCGATTTCCACCCTCGCCCACCACCTTTCCACAGAAGGTTCATATGTCCTCCACCAAAGCCCGCGCAGATTCACTTTCGCTTCTGCTGTTTACCTTGCGCAGCGGCAAGCTGATGGCGATCAACCTGCTGAAAGTCAGTGAAATCATCCCCTGCCCGCCGCTGACCAAACTACCGGAGTCGCACCCGCACGTTAAAGGCATCGCCACCCTGCGCGGCGCCTCGCTGTCGGTCATCGACCTTAGCCGCGCGATCGGTGAGCGTCCGCTCGAAGATCCGAACGGCGGTTGCCTGATCGTTACCGACGTCAGCCGCTCGAAGCAGGGCCTGCACGTACAAGCGGTGAGCAAAATCGTCCACTGCCTGACCACCGACATCAAACCACCGCCATTCGGCTCCGGCGGTTCACGCGCTTACATCACCGGCGTGACGTCGGTGGACGGCACGCTGGTGCAGGTACTGGATATCGAAAAAGTTATCCACAGCATCGCCCCGGCGCAGATCGAAATGGCCCCGACCGATCTGAGCATGGAAGACGCTGATGTGCTCGGCAACGCACGCATTCTGGTGGTCGACGACAGCCAGGTGGCGCTGCAGCAATCGGTGCACACCCTGCGCAACCTCGGCCTGCAATGCCACACCGCACGCAGCGCCAAGGAAGCCATCGACTGCCTGCTCGACCTGCAAGGCACGGCGCAGCAGATCAACCTGATCGTTTCCGACATCGAGATGTCCGAGATGGACGGGTACGCCTTCACCCGCACCCTGCGTGAAACGCCGGACTTCGCCCATCTGTACGTGCTGCTGCACACCTCGCTCGACAGCGCGATGAACAGCGAAAAAGCGCGGCTGGCCGGGGCGAACGGCGTGCTGACCAAGTTCTCCTCGCCGGAACTGACCCACTGCCTGATCGAAGCGGCCAAACACGTCGCCGCCCACGGGCACTGAGTCTTGGCCGAGACGTATTGTTTTTTGATGCGGCGCGACCTCGGTAAGGACGCGCCGGATGCACCTTGGCCACAAGACATTGAACTGTGCACGTACTCCGTCGAACTGGCGGCGGACGTGCATCATTTGATGCAACTCGGTTTTCGCGAAGGCGGCGGCCGGGTGCCAGCGCTGGACGCCTGGCAGCAGCAGTTCGAAACCGATCCTGAATATGATCCGACGCTGTGTTTCATTGCCCGCGATGGCGAAGCTGTCGTCGGCGTGGCGCAATGCTGGACCAGCGCCTATATCAAGAATCTGGTGGTGCATCCGCGCATGCAGGGTCGCGGACTGGGTCGGGCGTTGCTGTTCAATGCATTCAAGGTGTTTCAGCAACGGCGCGAAGGGTTTGTTGATCTGAAGGTGCTGGAAGACAACCGGCGGGCGCAGCGCTTGTATGAAAGTGCCGGGATGTATGTGGTCCGCCGAGAGCTGGTGCCGGACTGATCGACCGTCTTCGCGAGCAGGCTCGCTCCCACCCTGGAATGCATTTCAAACTGTGGGAGCGAGCCTGCTCGCGAAAGGGCCGGCACAGGCAACTTCTAACACTCAGGCAGACTCCAACCTTGGCCACCCACGACCAAGGATGCCCCCCATGAAAGCCATCACCTTAAGCCTGCTCTGCCTCACCGCCCTCACCTCCCAGGCCCACGCCTCCAGCCCCGACGCCTGGGCCGCTTACGACAAAACCGTACTCGCCAGTTGCACCAAAGCCAGTGGCCTGAAAAACGCCAAACCCGTCGGCACCCCCGCACAATTCGATGACCGCGTCGGCTATACCGCCGTTCTGCTGCAAGGCCAATACCCGCAAAAACACATGAAAGGCCAGCAAGGCAGCGAACTGTGTCTGTACAACAAACAGTCGAAAACCGCCTTCGTCACCGAGTGGGACTCGATCCGTCCGAGCGCCAAATCCCAGTGAGTGGCGCATAACTTGCTTCGATCCGCGTCTGTGCGGTGGTTTTCCGCCACCGTTTCACACCCTGATTGAAGACAGATCGCTCAATGAATACGACGTTTTCCTGCGTAGGCTGCGGCAAATGCTGCACCGATCACCATGTCCCGCTGACCCTGGCCGAAGCCCGCATGTGGGCGGCGGATGGCGGTCAGGTGATCGTGCTGGTCGAGGCCTTTCTTGGTAATGGCCTGGGTTTGCCGGCGCAGCAGCGGGAACATGCCGAACGACGTTCGGTGGTCGTTCGCAGCGGCGCGACAGACGCCCATGTGGCGATCACCTTTGCCGCGTACAACGTCGGCCCCTGCCGGAATCTTGACGAAGACAAGCTGTGCCGGATCTACGAGCGGCGGCCGCTGGTATGTCGCATTTATCCGGCGGAAATCAACCCGCATATCCCGCTCAATCCTGCGGCCAAGGACTGCCCGCCGGAGTCCTGGGAACAGGGGCCGGTGTTGATTGCCGGCGGTGAGTTGGTGGATCAGGAACTGGTGGAATTGATTCAACGCTCGCGCCAGGCCGATCGGGATGACATCGGCATCAAGGACGCGATTTGCGCGATGCTCGGGATTCGCACCACGGCGCTGAAGGGTGACGGGTTTACTGCGTATTTGCCGAATATGAGCGCGTTTGCAGCAGTGATTGATCAGGTCACTGCGCAACCGCTGACGACGGCACCGAGTGAGTGGGTGTTTCATGTGTCCGGGGATGATGTGGCCGGGCAAGTGTTGGCGGCCGGGGCACAGGTGGTGACGGAGCCGGCGCAGACGTATGCGTTTATTTCACTGCGGGCGGCTTGATCCAGATTCTTTAGCGTCCGCCCGGGCCTCATCGCTGGCAAGCCAGCGAAAGGTCCGGCACAGGCAGTATCAATCGCCGCGTTGAGCGCAGGCGGGATTAAAACTCAGCGCTTGCCCATCGAACGACGGGTGCCCGGCGGCGCCATGCCCGGGGTCTTGGTGTGGCCGTTCTTGGCGCCGTTCTTGTACCACGGCTGGTTCGAGCCTTTGGCAGAGGCCAGCTCGCCCGGCTTGAACGGAAATTTGAATGCCGGGATTTCGGCTTTGGTATCGCTGGTTTCGGCCAGTTCAGCCGGGACATCGCTCACGGCGTCGTCAACCGGCGGCAGGGTCGGGGAAGTCATAAAAGCTCCGGAAAGCAAAAAGTCGGGCCCGATCAGTGAGCCGCGAAGGCGCGCAGTATACCTGTGCGCCTTGACTCGGCACCTGAAGATTTTGCAGCGCACGCCGAACGGTTTACAGGTAAGTGATGGTAACGATGCCTTTGTCGGTCGAGGTCTTCAGCGCTTCGTAGCGCATGGAAATCGGCAGCGACTGATGACTGCAAGCGTTGCGATCGGTGTCGACATCGACTTTCACGCCGGGCTTGATTTCGATCTGGCGAGACTCACGAGACGCCAACGCCCCGACCGGTCCGACCTGACAGCCCGAATCAACGATTTGCCCGGTAAAGCGGATCTCGCCGGATTGACTGGCCGGCGCTGCAAACGTAGTGAGTGGAAGCAAGAGGAGTACAGATGGCAGAGCGGTTTTCAGCTTCATTTCAAGACACTCCCGAAGTGGACGGCCCAGAGAGATTTGGGCCGCGCGCAGCCTGAGCCATACAAGCTGTATCCGCTCATAGAGGCGGATCTTTAAGAGATTAGTCAGGATCGCAAGCCGTACCGGATGTCAGTTCATTCGTTGCTGGACGTTACTCAACAATTGCGAGGCGCTTTCCAACAACTGCGCCAGAAGCGCGTCATCCTCATCCATATACCCTTCGTATTCCGCGAGATTGCGCCGCTCATGACACAACGCGAACAATCGCACCTGAACCTTGCTGATATGCGCCGTATGCACCAGACACTGAAAGACCAGATAGCGTTTATCCGATCGATAGCCACTCAATCGGAGCGCCGTCAGCGCCAACGCGTGCGCTGCGTTATAAGCCAAGTCGAAACGGCTGGAAAAAGACAACGTTGAAGTTTGCGCATCCTTGAGCCGATCCACGGCCGAGCGCATCAAGCCCTCACACTCCTTGCGATCCGGCGGCTCCGCTTTCAGCCCACTGCTACGTAGAAGATTCTCCAGACTCTCGTTGTTGCCCATCCTTGGACTCCAAAGGGTTTGCCCCTAACAGATCGATTTTTTCCTGCTGCACCACCCGCACGACAAAGCTGTTGTGCGCAGCCAGTTTCGCCGCCCAGTCTTGCGGGGTGTAAAGCGTCGGGTTGATGGGACGACCCAATTGCTCCTCCATGGGCATGAGCCGTTCCATGACGTCACTGTAGTGCAGGCCTTCGCCGATCAGCATGAGATCAATGTCACTGAGTGTGTTTGCTGTGTCCTTGGCGATGGAGCCATAGACAAACGCCCAGGTGATCTGCTCGGTAAATGGCTGCAATGCCTGACGCAGAGGCTCGGCGATACCAAACGTCTTGCGGGCGATACCCAGTAGTTCGGCATAGATGGGACAGGTGGGATTGGCCTGGTAATGGTTCTGATTGCCCACCCTTGTCATGCGCAACACACCGGCTCGCTGCAGACGGTCGAGTTCACGCATGAGACTGCCTTTGCCTACACACGCCCAGCGCGCGATCTCATTGGCATAGAAAGTCTGGTCAGGCTTACCGAACAGCAGACCCAACACTTTTTGTTGAGTGGTGGTAAACAGCGCTTCGCTTAGAGAGATAGTTTCCACTGTGAAGGCCAAAGAGTCCCAAAAAGGGAACGATAGGTCCCTTTTTGGGACTTATCAACCTTGAGAGTATTTCCAGAGATAGCGGCCACAGACCAATCGCCATCGCAAACAGGCTCACACCTACATTTGGATTGCGATCCGCTTGTAGGAGCGAGCCTGCTCGCGAAGCACAATGACGCGCTGTTCGGATGGATTACGTTTGTGGATCAACCCGATCCAGCGCCCGGTTTACCGCCAGCTCGGCGAGCATGACGATCTGCTGGATCGCCAGCGCCGTACTGCGCTGCGGGCGACTGAGCTGATCAGCCAGATCAGCGGCCATGACATTGGCTGAAGCCAGTGATTCGCAGGCGTGGGCCAGCAAGCTTTCGGTGTCGATGTCCGGGTGGATGAGGAACATCGTACTGGGCTGACGCGGTTTGACCGGTTCGGGACAGAGGTAGAAATCGAGGGCGCGCTTGATGGCTTCGCGGGTTTTGATCTGGTCGTCGGCGCGGATGGCGTCTTCGAGTGGGGTTGTTTCGATGGGTGGATCGGGTACGGGCTTAGTCATGGAATGTTCCTAATCAAAGCCAACACATGCCGTTTCTCACGCGGCGGAGTGGTGGCAGCTATGTGCGGAGTGAGAAACCGGTAGGAACAAGCCCGGCCGAACCGAAGTTCGCCCGCACACAGCCGCCATAAAAATTGCAGGGCAGCAAATAGCCGGCGGCAATTATGGTGGTACTGGTGTTGGATTAACAGTTCCTACGGGCTCTCACACCCGATCACCGAGTTTTCGGCGACAGCCAAAGACTAGAGAGCGCACGTCCGACGGACAACCTGAAAACATTGTGGGAAGGTTCTGGTTATTTGACACAAATTTAAACAGCCAAAAGCCAACCCTCACCCTAGCCCTCTCCCAGAGGGAGAGGGGACTGATCGGGGTGTTTGGCAGAGCTACGCCGACGTGCGATACCGTGTTGAACTCAGGTTTTGAAACAGATCAAAAGCCCCTCACCCTAGCCCTCTCCCGGAGGGAGAGGGGACTGATCGTGGTGTTTGGCAGAGCTACGCCGACGTGCGATACCGTGTTGATCTCAGGTTTTGAAACAGATCAAAAGCCCCTCACCCTAGCCCTCTCCCGGAGGGAGAGGGGACTGATCGTGGTGTTTGGGAGAGCTACGCCGACGTGCGATACCGCGTTGAACTCAGGTTTTGAAACGCCCGAAAATCGGCTCCCTCTCCCTCGGGAGAGGGCTGGGGTGAGGGGCGAATCCACCACAAATCCAAAGCCGACCGCGCCCCGCTCTTCACCACTCAACAGGATGAGCGTTAGCTCGGCTGCAGCTCTTGATCTGTAAGGCGACGTCGGAAGGCTGAGTGGAGGGATTGATCCGGGCGTGGGAGCGCAGCGACCGTTTGGCGCAGCCAAACACAGCGAGAGGAGGTGCAGCGAAGCAAACCGTAGGCGCTGCGCCCGGATCGATCACGGAGCGAAGGAACCCCGAGCCCCAGCGAGCGGGCCGCACGCAGGAGCAAGCCTTTTGGGTTACCTTTTCGGCGTTTGGAAAAGGTGACCCGCCGTAAGGGCGGAACCCTAAGCCGCCGTTACCGCAGCAACGGATATGCACCCAACGAAACTGACAGCGCTGACAGCTAGCCGTCACCCTACTGACCCGCAGACAGGTTTATAAAGACAACAACCCTGCCCAAACTCCGTCCGGCGCCCACCCCGCATGCGAATCCAAAAGAACAAAGCCCTGCTCGCCACCCTATTGATCGTCCTCGCAGGCGCAGGTCTGTGGTACGCCCTGAAACCCGCCCCGACCAAACTCGCCACGCCCACCGCCATCCCCGTGCGAGTCATAGCGGTCAGCGAAAAAGACGTCCCCCGCTACACCAGCGGCATCGGCTCCGTACTCTCATTACACAGCGTCGTAGTGCGCCCACAAATAGACGGCATCCTCACCAAAATCCTCGTCAAAGAAGGCCAACTCGTCAAAACAGGCGACCTGCTGGCCACCATCGACGACCGCTCCATCCGCGCCAGCCTCGACCAGGCCCGCGCCCAACTGGGCGAAAGCCAGGCGCAACTGCAAGTCGCCCTGGTCAACCTCAAACGCTACAAACTGCTCACCGTCGACGACGGCATCTCGAAACAGACCTACGACCAGCAACAAGCCTTGGTCAACCAACTCAAAGCCACCGCCCAAGGCAACCAGGCGTCGATTGACGCGGCGCAGGTACAGCTTTCCTACACGCAGATCCGCTCCCCGGTCACCGGCCGCGTCGGTATTCGCACAGTCGACGAAGGCAACTTCCTGCGCATGACCGACACCGCAGGCCTGTTCACCGTCACCCAGATCGACCCGATCGCCGTCGAATTCTCCCTGCCGCAGCAAATGCTGCCGACCCTGCAAGGCCTGATCAACGATCCGCAGCGCGCACCGGTCAAGGCCTACATCGGCGCCGACACCGATGGCGAAACCGGCAACCTGCTCGGCGAAGGGCATCTGACCCTGATCGACAACCAGGTCAACGCCAACACCGGCACCATCCGCGCCAAGGCCGAATTCGCCAACGCCAGCCAGAAGCTCTGGCCTGGCCTGCTGGTCACGGTAAAAATTCAGACAGCCCTCGACAAAGCTGCGCTGGTCGTCCCGCCCACCGTCGTACAACGCGGTCTCGACCAACACTTCGTTTACCGGGTGAATGGAGACAAAGTTGAAGCTGTACAAGTGCAGATGGTTTATCAAGGCAGCGGCCAGGACATCATCAAAGGCGTGAAGGCCGGTGACGTGCTGGTCACCGATGGCCAGTCGCGGCTTAAACCGGGCTCCACGGTGCAAGTCATGACCGAACCGGCGCAGGTGGTGCAAGCGGAGCCGAAACCATGAAGGCGCACAAAGGCGTCTCCACGTGGTGCATCGATCACCCGGTCGCGACGATTCTGCTGACCATCGCGCTGGTGCTGGTCGGCGCGATTGCCTTCCCGCGCCTGCCAATCGCCCCACTGCCGGAAGCGGAATTTCCGACGATTCAGGTTTCCGCGCAGTTGCCCGGCGCCAGCCCCGACACCATGGCCTCGTCCGTGGCCACGCCGCTGGAGGTGCAATTCAGCGCCATCCCCGGCATGACCCAGATGACCTCCAGCAGTGCCTTGGGCTCCAGCCTTTTGACCCTGCAGTTCACCCTCGATAAAAGCATCGACACCGCCGCGCAGGAAGTCCAGGCGGCGATCAACACCGCCGCCGGCAAACTGCCCAAGGACATGCCGACGCTGCCAACGTGGAAGAAGGTCAACCCGGCCGACAGCCCGGTGCTGATCCTCAGCGTCAGCTCGACGCAGATGCCCGGCACCGAACTCAGCGACCTGGTGGAAACCCTGCTCTCGCGTCAGATCAGCCAGATCGACGGCGTAGGCCAAATCAACATCACCGGTCAGCAACGTCCGGCGATTCGCGTACAAGCCTCGGCGGACAAACTCGCGGCGATCGGCCTGACCCTCGCCGACATCCGACTGGCGATCCAGCAGACCAGCCTCAACCTCGCCAAAGGTGCGCTGTACGGCGAATCGAGCATTTCCACACTGTCGACCAACGACCAGTTGTTCCATCCCGAGGACTACAGCCAGCTCATCGTTTCCTACAAGGATGGCGCCCCGGTTCACCTGCGCGATGTCGCCAAAGTCGTCAACGGTTCGGAAGATGCCTACGTGCAAGCGTGGGCCGGTGACCAACCCGGTGTGAACCTGGTGATCTCGCGCCAGCCCGGCGCCAACATTGTCGAAACCGTCGACCGCATTCAAGCCGCCCTGCCCGGTCTCGAAGCGATGCTGCCAGCCTCGGTGCAAGTGAAAACCTTGATCGACCGTACGCAGACCATTCGTGCCTCGCTGCATGAAGTCGAGATCACCCTGTTGATCGCGATCCTGCTGGTGGTCGCGGTGATGGCGCTGTTCTTGCGCCAATTGTCGGCAACCCTGATTGTTTCGGCCGTTCTCGGCGTGTCGCTGATCGCCAGTTTCGCCCTGATGTACCTCCTCGGTTTCAGCCTGAACAACCTGACGCTGGTGGCGATCGTCGTCGCGGTCGGCTTCGTCGTCGACGACGCGATTGTGGTGGTGGAAAACATCCACCGCCATCTGGAGGCCGGCGACGACATGCGCAAAGCGGCGATCAAGGGCGCCGGCGAGATTGGCTTTACCGTGGTCTCGATCAGTTTCTCGCTGGTGGCGGCATTCATTCCGCTGCTGTTCATGGGCGGTGTGGTCGGGCGACTGTTCAAGGAATTCGCCCTGACCGCGACCTCGACCATCATGATTTCCGTGGTGGTGTCGCTGACCCTCGCGCCGACGCTGGCGGCGCTGTTCATGCGCAAACCGGTGCACCACGCCCACGCAAAACCGGGCTTCAGCGAACGTTTGCTCGGCTGGTACGAGAAAGGTCTGCGTCGCGCCCTCGCCCATCAGAAATTGATGATTGGCGTGTTCGGTCTGTCGCTGGCGCTGGCCATCGGCGGTTACATCTTTATCCCGAAAGGTTTCTTCCCGGTGCAGGACACCGGTTTCGTCCTCGGCACTACCGAAGCGGCTGCGGATATTTCCTACGGCGACATGGTGAAAAAACACCTGGCGATGGCCGAAATCGTCGCCGCCGATCCGGCCGTGCAAGCGTTTTCCCATTCGGTGGGTGTCTCCGGCAGCAACCAGACCATCGCCAACGGCCGCTTCTGGATCGCCCTGAAAAAACGCGGCGACCGCGACGTCAGCGCCAGCCAGTTCATTGACCGCATCCGTCCGCAACTGATGAAAGTCCCCGGCATCGTTCTCTATCTGCGCGCAGGGCAAGACATCAACCTCAGCTCTGGCCCGAGCCGTGCGCAGTACCAATACGTGCTGAAGAGTAACGACGGCGCGACCCTCGCCACATGGACGCAACGCCTCACCGAAAAACTGCGCAGCAACTCGGCGTTCCGCGACATTTCCAACGACCTGCAACTGGGCGGCAGCATCACCCATATCAGCATCGACCGCAGCGCCGCCGCCCGTTTCGGCCTGACCGCCAGCGATGTTGACGAGGCGTTGTACGACGCCTTCGGCCAGCGGCAGATCAACGAATTCCAGACTCAGGTCAATCAGTACAACGTGATTCTGGAGCTGGACACCAAACAACGCGGCAAGGCCGAAAGCCTCAACTATTTCTACCTGCGTTCGCCACTGAGTGGCGAGATGGTGCCGCTCTCGGCGCTGGCCAAATTCGACGCGCCGACCATTGGCCCGTTGTCGATTGCCCACGACGGGATGTTCCCGGCGGCCAACCTGTCGTTCAACCTGGCGCCCGGCGTGGCGTTGGGTGATGCGGTGATTCTGCTCAATCAGGCCAAGGCCGAGATCGGCATGCCGACAGCGATCAGCGGCAATTTCCAGGGTGCAGCGCAGGCGTTCCAGAGTTCGCTGGCCAGCCAGCCGTGGCTGATTCTCGCGGCGCTGGTGGCGGTGTACATCATTCTTGGCGTGCTTTATGAAAGCTTCGTGCACCCGCTGACGATCATTTCGACGTTGCCGGCGGCGGGTTTGGGTGCGGTGATCATGCTGTGGATCTGCGGTCAGGACTTTTCGATCATGGCGTTGATCGGCCTGGTGTTGCTGATCGGTATCGTCAAGAAGAACGGCATCCTGATGATCGACTTCGCGCTCGAAGCGCAGCGCCACCGAGGCCTGTCGCCGCAGGATGCGATTTTCGAAGCATGCATCACGCGGTTCCGGCCGATCATCATGACCACCCTCGCCGCCCTGCTTGGCGCGCTGCCGCTGATGCTCGGTTACGGCACCGGCGCCGAACTGCGCCAACCGCTGGGCATCGCGGTGGTGGGCGGTTTGCTGGTCAGCCAGATGCTGACGTTGTTTACCACTCCAGTCATATACTTGTGGCTTGAGCGGCTGTTCCACCGGCCCAAACCGATGCCCTCGCCGGCATTGGCGACCACAGACTGAGGCAGGGTCATGCGCGTTCTGATTATCGAAGACGAGGAAAAAACCGCGGACTATCTGCACCGCGGTCTGACGGAACAGGGTTACACCGTGGATCTGGCTCGCGACGGCGTCGAAGGCCTGCATCTGGCGCTGGAAAGCGACTACGCGGTGATCGTCCTCGACGTCATGCTGCCGGGCCTCGATGGCTTCGGCGTGCTGCGCGCATTGCGTGCGCGCAAGCAAACCCCAGTGATCATGCTCACCGCCCGCGAGCGCGTCGAAGACCGCATCAAAGGCCTGCGCGACGGTGCCGACGATTACCTCGGCAAACCGTTTTCCTTCCTTGAACTGGTCGCGCGCCTGCAAGCGCTGACCCGTCGCAGCGGCGGCCATGAACCGGTGCAAGTGAGCATTGCCGACCTGTGGATAGATCTGATCAGCCGCAAGGCCACTCGCGCCGGCACACGCTTGGATCTGACCGCTAAAGAGTTCTCGCTGTTGAGCGTGTTGGCCCGCCGGCAAGGTGAAATCCTTTCGAAAACCGCGATTGCCGAGATGGTCTGGGACATCAATTTCGACAGCGATGCCAACGTCGTCGAAGTCGCGATCAAACGCCTGCGCGCCAAGCTCGACGGGCCGTTCGACGAGAAGCTGCTGCACACCATTCGCGGTATGGGTTATGTGCTGGAGAGCCGTGGTGTCCAGTAATTCCATTGCCCTGCGCCTGAGCGGCATGTTCACCTTGGTGGCGCTGCTGGTGTTTCTGTTGATCGGCGGCGCGCTGTATCAGCAGGTCGACAAAGGCCTGGGATTACTGCCGGAAGCCGAGCTGGATGCGCGTTACAGCGTGCTCGAATCGGCGCTCAATCGCTTCGGTACGCCCGAGCACTGGGTGAAGATAAACGCCAAGTTGAAGCTGCTCGGCGAAGAGGACAAACGTATTCGGTTCTGGGTGGTGAGTGGTGATCCGGGTTACGAATATGGTCAGCCGGACGCCGCGATTCGCGCCTTCGCCCAAGGCCCGTTGGGCATGCATGACCTGCAGTTGGCTGACCATCCTTATCCGCTGAAAGTGTTGCTGACCGAGCTGCCGGCCAAGGATCAGCGCCCGCCGCTGCGCTTCATGATCGGCATTGATACCGAGACGTTTCATGAGACTCAGCACAATTTGCTGATCGCGCTGATCGGGCTGGCGATTGTCGGTGTACTGATGGCTTCTGCACTGGGTTATTGGGTTGCCCGAATTGGTTTGAAGCCGTTGATCAAACTGTCCCACGAGGCTCAGCGATTGGCGCCACCACTACGCGCCGGGCGCTTGCGTTTGTCACCGCTGCCACCGGAGCTGGAGCAGTTTGTCGACTCATTCAACTCGACGCTGGAACGGGTCGAGCAGGCCTACTCGCGGCTGGAATCGTTCAACGCCGATGTCGCCCACGAGTTGCGCTCGCCGCTGACCAATCTGATCGGGCAGACGCAGGTGGCGCTGACTCGCGGGCGCTCAGCCGAACACTATTTCGAGGTGCTGCAATCCAATCTTGAAGAGCTGGAACGGCTGCGTTCAATCATCAATGACATGTTGTTTCTGGCCAGTGCCGATCAGGGCAACAAGGCGACCAAACTCACGTCCACTTCGCTGGCGGATGAGGTGGCGACGACGCTGGAATATCTGGATTTCATTCTTGAAGATGCGCAGGTTCAGGTACGGGTCAGCGGGGATGCACTGGTGCAGATCGAGGTCGCGCATCTGCGTCGGGCGTTGATCAATCTGTTGAGCAACGCGGTGCAGCACACCGGGCCGGGTCAGGTGATTGAGGTTCGGATTCAGGTTGAAGAGCATCAGGTGAGTATTGGAGTGGCGAACCCCGGCTCGCCGATTGCCAGTGAGCATTTGCCACGGTTGTTCGAGCGCTTTTATCGGGTGGATGCGTCGCGTAGCAACAGTGGCAATAACCATGGGTTGGGGCTGGCGATCGTCAAGGCGATTGCGTTGATGCATGGCGGGGATGTGTTTGTGCGCAGTGATCGGGGGATGAATACATTCGGGATTTATTTGCCGGTCTGAAAAGCCCCTCACCCTAACCCTCTCCCGGGGGGAGAGGGGACTGATTGGGGGATGCTGCAAATGTGCACCGACCTGATCTTGACTCACCGAATCCATAATCGACTCGATCTTTCAGGTCGATGTACAACGCCAGACACCTCGGTCAGCTCCCTCTCCCTCCGGGAGAGGGTTGGGGTGAGGGGCTTTTGACTGACATTGAAATATCGAGTCGAACTCAGGCTTTGAAAAGCCCCCAATCTGCTCCCTTTCCCCCTTGCCCCATTGGGGGAGAGGGCTGGGGTGAGGGGGTGATTTTTGCTCTTGCTGTAACAGTCATTTATGAAAATCACGCTGTTTCCCAACGCCCGGCAACCTTATCTTTGCCCGCACCAAACAGCACTCGCCAAGCGAGAAGGTTTTCAAGATGTCCAACAGTATGGGTATTGCCAGCGCGTTCGTTTTGTCCTCATTGATCCTGTCGCCGATGGCGATGGCTGAAGAATCGCAGTCGTTCGTGGCGCACAATGTCGCTCGCGCTCAGGCATTCGATCAGCATCAGGCCGAAGTGATGGCCAAGGCGCAAGACGCCTCGCAAGCCCCGCAGGCTGCAACTTCCCAGGCTCAATCACTGGAAAAAGACAGCTGAGCCGCCTCCCGCAAAACCGTTTCCCTCGACGCGGTTGTTTGGCTCTTCCCGTTCAACCGTCGTCATTCCAGGCCGCTGCCTTTCAGCGGCCTTTTTTCGTTGTGGTCTGAAAGTCGTTTGGTTCGTCTGTAACAACAAGAAACATCGAGCGCCTCAAAATATAGAGGCGCCAGTTGACCCAAGGAGCTCCATTGCACGTGCGTTACCCAGTCCGCTTCACCCCGCTGTTCATTGCAATTGCCGCAACGATTGCCCCTGCCGCTCACGCTGACGAGACTGCCAAACAAGGCTTTGTCGAAGGTTCGAGCCTCAACCTCAACGCCCGCAACTACTACATGAATCGCAACCGCTTGCAGAAAGCGGACGACAACATCGAGTGGGGCCAGGGGTTTCTCGGGATTTTCAAGTCGGGTTACACCGAAGGCACGGTCGGTTTCGGCATTGATGCCCACGCCATGCTCGGGTTGAAGCTGGATGGCGGTGGCGGCACGGACGGTTCGAGCATCCTGCCGGTCAGGGAGAGCGGCGGCAAAGCGCCGGGGGCTTTTTCCACAGCAGGTGGCACGCTGAAAATGCGCGCGTTCGATACCGAATTGAAGGCCGGTGATCTGTTCCTCACCAACCCGGTAATTGCCGGCGGTGAAACGCGCATGCTGCCGCAGACCTTTCGGGGTGTGAGCCTGACCAACCACAGCTTCGATGGCTGGTTGATTGAAGGCGGCCAGGCCAGTTTCACCAAGCCTTACAACCAGAGTGGCCACACGCGCATCGGCACTTCCTACGGGACATTGGCCGATGGCGACGAGAGCCAGCACCTGAACTGGGCCGGTGTGGCCTGGAGCGGCGTCGAAGGTCTGACCAGCAGCCTCTACGCCTCCGAGCTGAAGGACATCTGGAACCAGTACTACTACGACCTCGACTACACGTGGCAGTTGAACGATCTGGTCAGCCTCAACCCGGGCCTGCATTTCTATCACACGCAAGACACCGGCGATGCGCTGCTGGGCAATATCGACAACAACACCTACAGCGTGCATTTCACCGTTGACGTCGGTAATCACAGCGTTACTGCCGCGTATCAGCGGGTCAACGGCAACACGCCGTTCGACTACATCAGCCAGGGCGACAGCGTTTACCTCGACAACTCCCAGCAGTATTCCGACTTCAACGGCCCGAACGAGCGCTCGTGGAAGCTCAAATACGCCTACGACTTCGCCGGTGTCGGCGTACCGGGGCTGACCTCGTCCGTGTCCTACTCGCGCGGTACGGTGGACCTGACCAAGGTAGATCCGAACAGCAAAGGCTATTCCAACTGGTACAGCGCCGACGGCCGCAACGCCAAGCACTGGGAGCGTGATCTCGATTTGCAGTACGTTGTGCAGAGCGGTCAGGCCAAAGATCTGGCGGTGCACCTGCAATGGGCGACCAACCGTGGCGGCAATGGCTACGGCGTGATTGATTCGGATACAGATGAATACCGCGTCATCATCGACTACCCGATCAACGTCTTCTAAGATCGGCGCCATAACACCGTCTTGAATTCAGTGATGCCCGCCCTGTGGGAGCGAGCCTGCTCGCGAAAGCGGTCTACCATTCGACATCCAGGTTGAATGACACAGCGCTTTCGCGAGCAGGCTCGCTCCCACATTGGGAATGGTTTCTGGTTTTGGCAGCAGTGTCTGTGCAACTACTCTTATAAGACTTCCCCCCAACCGACAGCCCAATCATGATCGCGAGCCGTACCCCACCCGTTGCGGGCAAGACCGGACGCCCCGAGCTGCTGCTGATCTGCGGCAGTTCGCTGACCGTGATCGCGATTCTGTGCATCGTCACGTTCCTGCTGATCCGCGAGCACGCCAACGCTCAGGAATCGGCGACCCGCAGCGCCACCACCATCGCGCAACTGATCGACGCCGATGTGCTGCGCACGGTCGAGCTGTATGACTTGACGTTGCAAGGCCTGATCGCCGCCGCCCAGCGGGATGACCTGCAGGATGTCTCGCCGCAGATCCGTCATCTGGCGCTGTTCGACCGCTCCACCACGGCGCGCTTCAAGGGCGACATTCTGTTGCTCGACAAACACGGCGATGTGGTCGCCGACTCTTCGCGGGTCGAGCCGAAACCGGGCAACTTTGCCGACCGCGATTATTTCCTCGCCCACGCGTTCAATCGCGATGTCGGCATGTTTATCAGCCGCCCGTTCAAGACCCGTTGCGACTGCGATGAAGCCAATCAGTGGCGCATCAGCTTCAGCCGACGGATTTCCTCGGACACCGGTGAGTTCGCCGGTGTGGCCGTGGCGTCGATGAAACTCGACTACTTCGATCAGTTGTTCAACAGCCTCGACATCGGTAAAGACAGCACGTTGAACATCATCGACAACGACGGCGTCCTGCTGGCGCAAAAGCCCTATTTGCAAAGCGACTCCATCGGCAAAAGCTTCGGCAACCGGCCCAACGTCATACGGATACTGCGCGACAGGAGTGGCAATGGCAGTTTCAACAGCGTTTCGAGCATCGACCATCAACAACGTCTCTATACCTATTCGCGGGTTGGCAATCTGCCGTTGATCGTGATGGTCGCGCTGTCCAGCGACGAGGTGTTCGGCACGTGGCGTCGTACCGCCCTGTTGATCAGCGGCGCCACGGGGGTGTTGTGCGTGGGGTTGCTGTGGCTGACCTGGCTGCTGGCCCGCGAGTTGCGCTTGCGTCAACGGGCCGAGCGGGAGCTGGCGCAACTGGCCGCCACCGATGCACTGACGGGGGTGGCCAACCGGCGAATGCTCGATCAAGCACTGCGTCACGAATGGTTCCGCGCCCAGCGCTCGGGCAAAGCGATGTCGGTGATGATGATCGATGCCGATCACTTCAAGGCCTTCAATGACCGGCATGGACATCAGGCTGGAGATCAGGCGCTGAAGACGCTGGCCCGTGTCATCACTGAAAATGTGCGGCGACCGGCGGATCTGGTTGCGCGTTATGGCGGAGAGGAGTTTTCGGTGATTCTCGCCGAGACTGACGGTCATGGCGCGCAGCAGATTGCCGAGCATATTCGCCAATCGGTGGAGCAGTTGCCGTTGG
This sequence comes from Pseudomonas sp. P108, assembly GCF_032613195.1. NCBI lineage: Bacteria > Pseudomonadati > Pseudomonadota > Gammaproteobacteria > Pseudomonadales > Pseudomonadaceae > Pseudomonas > Pseudomonas sp. P108. The sequence goes on from NZ_CP126691.1 coordinate 5,491,587, forward strand.
TAGACGGGGCCGAGCGGCCGATGACGGTGAGCATTGGCATCGCCACATGGACGGCGGCGAGTGAGATGACGCTGGAGCAGTTGCTGTTTGCGGCGGACAAGGCGTTGTATCAGGCCAAGGAAGGTGGGCGTAATCGGGTGGTGGCGGCTGCCTGAATGTTCTGGGGCGATCGCACCGACGCCTTCGCGAGCAGGCTCGCTCCCACATTTGAAATGCATTCCCCTGTGGGAGCGAGCCTGCTCGCGAAGAGGCCGGATCAGCCACTAGACAAATTGCAGGCATAAAAAAAGGCCATCCGGGGATGGCCTTCAAAAAACTAGAGAGGTTTTTTACTTACACTGCCGCAACCGGGCGCATGTAAGAGATTGGTGCGGTGCTGGCGTCTTCGAACGTCACCACTTCCCAGGCATCTGTCTGCTCAATCAACTTGCGCAGCAGCTGGTTGTTCAGAGCGTGGCCGGACTTGAAGCCCTTGAACTCACCAATCAGGCTGTTACCCAGCAGATACAGGTCGCCAATGGCATCGAGGATCTTGTGCTTCACGAATTCGTCTTCATAGCGAAGGCCGTCTTCGTTCAACACGCCATCGGCATCGACCACGATTGCGTTTTCAACGCTGCCGCCGAGTGCGAGGTTGTGCTTGCGCAGGTACTCGATATCACTCATGAAACCAAAGGTACGGGCGCGGCTGACTTCTTTTACGAACGAAGTGCTGGAAAAATCCACGCTTGCACTTTGGGTGCGGTCCCGGAATACCGGGTGATCGAAATCGATCTCGAAGCTCACCTTGAACCCTTCGAAAGGGACGAAAGTGGCGCGCTTGTCGCCGTCTTCCACTGTCACTTCACGCAGGATGCGGATGAATTTCTTGGCGGCGTCCTGTTCTTCCAGGCCTGCCGATTGAATCAGGAATACGAAGGGTCCAGCGCTGCCATCCATGATCGGGACTTCGGACGCGGAGAGCTCGACGTAGGCGTTATCGATGCCCAGGCCAGCCATGGCCGAGAGCAAGTGCTCTACCGTGTCCACTTTCACGTCGCCGTTAATCAGCGTCGTCGACATAGTGGTTTCACCGACGTTTTCCGCGCGGGCAGGAATCTGCACCACAGGGTCGAGGTCAGCGCGACAAAACACAATGCCAGTGTCGACAGGCGCAGGCTTGAGGGTCAGATAGACCTTCTCACCGGAGTGCAGGCCTACACCTGTGGCACGGATAATATTTTTCAGTGTGCGTTGTTTAATCATGGCTTGGGCCGCTTCAGCGCAAATTGCGAACTGGTATCAACAAAGGCTGGCGATGATAGCAGACCATGCCTTTGCTGAACACCAATCACCTTCATAGCCCTGATACATTCCATCAATCGGCCTGACGACGCAGGAAAGCCGGGATGTCCAGGTAGTCCAGATCATCTTGCGGATTCATCTTCGCGGCAGCCGCAGCACCGGCCTGAGCCTGGTTGCGCATGACGGTCGGACGGTCCAGATCACGGTAGTTGACCGCTGGCGCTTCCTGACGGGCCGCAGCCGGTTGTTGCACCTGGGCGGAAGCCATGGAGGTGTGAACGGTGTTGTCGATGACCTTTACAGGCTTCTCGATTTTCGCGCCCAGACCGGTGGCAACCACAGTCACGTGCAGCTCGTCGCGCATGTCCGGATCGATAACGGTACCGACCTTGACCATCGCGTGCTCGGAAGCGAAGGCTTCGATGATGCTACCCACGTCGGAGTACTCACCCAGAGACAGGTCAGGACCGGCGGTGATGTTCACCAGGATGCCGCGTGCGCCTTGCAGGTTCACGTCTTCCAGCAACGGGTTGCGGATCGCCGCTTCAGTGGCTTCACGTGCACGGTTCGGACCGCTGGCGCAGCCAGTGCCCATCATCGCCATGCCCATTTCGCTCATCACGGTGCGCACGTCAGCGAAGTCGACGTTGATCATGCCCGGACGCTTGATGATGTCGGAGATACCGCGAACGGCACCGGCCAGTACATCGTCTGCCTTGGCGAAAGCCGACAAGAGGCTTGCGTCTTTACCGAGGATGGTCAGCAGCTTCTCGTTAGGAATGGTGATCAACGAGTCGACGCTTTCCGAAAGCATGCGGATGCCTTCATCGGCGATCTGCATACGCTTGCGGCCTTCGAACGGGAACGGACGCGTTACCACGGCAACGGTCAGAATGCCCATTTCCTTGGCCACTTCGGCGATGATCGGCGCAGCACCGGTACCGGTACCGCCGCCCATGCCAGTGGTGATGAACACCATGTTGGTGCCCTGCAGGACTTCGGCAATGCGCTCACGGTCTTCGAGAGCGGCCTGACGACCTACTTCAGGGTTGGCGCCGGCGCCCAGACCTTTGGTCACGCCGGTGCCCAGTTGCAGAATGGTGCGCGCGCCGATGTTTTTCAGCGCTTGAGCATCAGTGTTGGCGCAGATGAACTCAACGCCTTCGATGTTGCTCTTGACCATGTGATTGACAGCGTTGCCGCCGCCACCGCCAACACCGATAACTTTGATTACCGGGCTTGCGGGGATGTTGTCTACGAGTTCGAACATTTTCCCTCTCCTTACATTCTCTAGTTTTTTCGCCTACTGCTTTTTTGTTGCGGTGTTGCGGTAAAGCTTTAGAAGTTGCCTTGAACCCACTTCTTCAATCGGTCCAGCAACGGCGCCTGTGGCTCTTCGTTGCTGTAGCTGTCGCGGCTGCCGATGCCGGAGAACGAAACCCCGTCGGACTGCTTTTGCAGGCCGTACATCAACAAGCCAACGCCAGTGGAATAAATCGGGTTGCGCACCACGTCATCCAGACCTTTCACGCCATGCGGCACGCCGAGGCGGACCGGCATGTGGAAGATTTCTTCGGCCAGTTCAGTGGCGCCTTCCATCTTCGACGTACCGCCGGTGAGGACGATGCCGGCCGGGATCAGGTCTTCGTAGCCGCTGCGACGCAGCTCGGCCTGGATCAGGGTGAACAGTTCGTCGTAACGCGGCTCGACCACTTCGGCCAGGGCCTGACGCGACAGTTCGCGCGGTGGACGGTCGCCGACGCTTGGCACCTTGATGGTTTCACCGGCACCGGCCAGCTTGGCCAGGGCGCAGGCGTAGCGGATTTTGATTTCTTCGGCGTACTGGGTCGGGGTGCGCAACGCCATGGCGATGTCGTTAGTCACCTGATCACCGGCAATCGGGATCACTGCGGTGTGACGGATCGCGCCTTCAGTGAAGATCGCGATGTCGGTAGTACCGCCGCCGATGTCGACCAGGCACACGCCGAGTTCTTTCTCGTCGTCGGTCAGTACCGAGTAGGCCGAGGCCAGTTGTTCGAGAATGATGTCGTCGATTTCCAGACCGCAGCGACGCACGCATTTTTCAATGTTCTGTGCGGCGTTGACGGCGCAGGTGACCACGTGAACCTTGGCTTCCAGACGCACGCCGGACATGCCCAGAGGCTCGCGCACGCCTTCCTGGTTATCGATCACGTAATCCTGCGGCAGGGTGTGCAGCACGCGCTGGTCAGCCGGGATCGCCACGGCCTGGGCGGCATCGAGCACGCGCTCAAGGTCGGCCGAGCTGACTTCACGATCACGGATCGCGACGATGCCGTGGGAGTTCAGGCTGCGGATGTGATTGCCCGCCACGCCGACGAACGCCGAGTGAATGCGGCAGCCCGCCATCAGTTGGGCTTCTTCGATCGCGCGCTGGATCGATTGCACGGTGGACTCGATGTTGACCACCACGCCCTTCTTCAGGCCACGGGACGGATGGGTACCGATCCCGACGATTTCCAGCGAGCCGTCGTCGGAAACCTCGCCGACCAGCGCCACCACCTTGGAGGTGCCGATATCGAGACCGACGATCATTTTGCCGCTTTGCACGTTTGCCATGGGTCCTGCCTCTTCTTAATTCTTTGCGACAGCGGGTTGGGCTGTCGTCGGCGCTACAGGTTCCCGCCAGCCAACAGCGAGGCCGTTGGCGTAGCGCAGATCGATGCGCGCAATGTTCGTAATCTGGTCTTTAAGCGTCTTGTCATAGATGGCGATAAAACGGCGCATCTTTTCCACCAGGTTGCCGCGTCCCAGCAGCAACTCGATGCCGGGGCCAGAACTGCCGGCACCGGTGGTCAGGAACCAGCTTCCGCGTTCACGCAGTTCCAGGCGTGCGATCGAGAAGCCCAACGGCCGCAGCATCTGGCTCAGCACCTGATACTGCTGCATCACTTGTTGCTGGGCCCGCTGTGGGCCGAACAGCTGTGGCAGGTGTTCGTAGTTCGCCAGTTCCTTGGGCGTAAATGCCTGGCCCTGGTTGTTCAGTAACGACTCGTCGCCCCAACGCGCCACCGGCAGTTGTTCTTCGAGGCGGATCACCACTTGGTCCGGCCATACCCGACGTACTTCGGCATGGGCAATCCACGGCATTTGTTCAAGCTCGGTGCGCATGCCGGCCAGGTCGATGGTGAAGAAGCTCGACGCCACAAACGGGGCGATCCGCTGTTGCACCGCTTGCTGGCTGATGTAGCTCAGGTCGCCCTGCACGGCGATCTTGGTGATCGGCCGGTCGGCGTACGGCAGCAGACGCGTTGCACCTTCGTAAGTACCAAAGCCCAGCGCGACCAGCAGCACCGGCCAGAACAGACTTTTCAGAAAACCAAAATTGGCTTTCGGCAGGCGCGCGGACATCGGCTCTTTCGCCACCATGCGGCTGGCACCCCGCGGCACCGGCTTGCGGCCGGGTGCGGGAGGCTGATGTCGGAGCTGAGCGCCTTGCATCGTCTTAACCTCGAGCGTCTTCAACACTGGCGGCCAGAATGGCCAGAACCAGTTGCTGGAAATCCAGACCGGCCGCACGCGCGGCCATCGGCACCAGACTGTGATCGGTCATGCCCGGAGCGGTATTCACTTCCAGAAACCAGAACTGCCCGTCAGCGTCCTGCATCACGTCCGCCCTGCCCCAACCGGCAATACCCAGCGCCTCACAGGCCTTGGCCGTGAGATCCATGAGTTGCTGTTCCTTGGCGGCATCCAGCCCGCACGGAATGCGGTACTGGGTATCGTTGGCGATGTACTTGGCGTCGTAGTCGTAGAACGTGTGCGGTGTACCCAGGGCGATAGGAGGCAACACCTGGTCACGCAGGGTGGCGATGGTGAACTCCGGACCTTGAATCCATTGCTCAACCAAGACTTGCGAATCGTAGGTACTGGCCGCTTTCCATGCGTCGATCAACTCGGACGCAGAACTCACTTTGGCCATCCCGATACTTGAACCTTCATGCGCCGGTTTGACGATCAAAGGGAAGCCCAGTTCCGTCGCCGCCGAAATACAATCGGCTTCGCTGCACAGCACGGCGTGACGCGGCGTCGGAATCCCGAGGCTGTGCCAGACCTGCTTGGTGCGCAGTTTGTCCATCGCCAGGGCCGAAGCCAGAATGCCACTGCCGGTGTACGGAATGCCCGCCACTTCGAGCAGGCCCTGCATGGAGCCGTCTTCACCGCCACGACCGTGGAGAATGATGAACGCGCGGTCGATCTTTTCGCTGAGCAGACGTTGCAGAATGTCCTCGCCAACGTCGATGCCGAACGCGTCCACGCCAGCGCTTTGCAGCGCCTCGAGCACGGCGTTACCGGATTTCAGCGAAACCTCACGCTCGGCACTCAGGCCGCCGAAGAGCACGGCGACGCGGCCGAAGTCTTTCGGCGCGATCGTGGAAAACAGCTTGGCGTAGGCAGCAGTCATTTCAACTTCCCCTCGACCGGCGCCGCCACGGCGCCAGCGAACAATTCACTTTTCAACAGCTTCGGCGCGAGACCGCCGATATCACCAGCGCCCTGACACAACAGGATGTCGCCGGCACGCAGCAGCGGCTTGACCAACGGCGCCAGATCGACGCCACGCTCGATGTAGATCGGGTCGAGCTGACCGCGCTGGCGGATGCTGTTGCACAGCTTGCGGCTGTCGGCGCCCGGAATCGGCTCTTCGCCGGCCGGATAGACTTCCATCAACAGCAACACGTTGGCGTCGGCCAGCACATTGACGAAATCGTCGTACAGATCGCGGGTGCGGCTGTAACGGTGCGGCTGATACACCATCACCAGACGGCGCTCCGGCCAGCCACCGCGTACGGCTTTGATCACAGCCGCGACTTCAGTCGGGTGGTGACCGTAGTCATCGACCAGCATCACGTTGCCGCCGTCCACCGGCAGTTCGCCGTAGACCTGAAAGCGTCGACCGACGCCCTGGAAACCCGACAGGCCCTGGACGATGGCTTCATCGCTGACGCCTTCGTCGGTGGCGATGCAGATGGTCGCCAGCGAGTTGAGTACGTTGTGGTTGCCCGGCATGTTCACGGAAACATCCAGCGGCTCGCGGTCAGGGCGCAGCACGGTGAAGAAGGTCTGCATGCCTTGCTGACGAACATTGATCGCACGGATGTCAGCGTCTTCGCTGAAGCCGTAGGTCACGGTCGGACGTTTCACCAGCGGCAGAATTTCGCGCACCACCGGGTCGTCCAGGCACATCACCGCCAAACCGTAGAACGGCAGGTTGTGCAGGAACTCGACGAAGGTTTTCTTCAGTTTGTTGAAGTCACCGTCGTAGGTCGCCATGTGGTCGGCGTCGATGTTGGTGACCACGGCCACCAGCGGTTGCAGGTGCAGGAAGCTCGCATCGCTTTCATCGGCTTCGGCGATCAGGTAACGACTGGTGCCGAGCTGGGCATTGGTGCCCGCGGCATTCAGACGACCACCAATCACGAAGGTCGGGTCCAGACCACCCGCCGCGAACACCGAAGCGATCAGGCTGGTGGTGGTGGTTTTGCCGTGCGTGCCGGCGACGGCGATGCCGTGGCGATAACGCATCAGTTCAGCGAGCATCTCGGCACGCGGCACCACTGGAATACGACGTTCAAGGGCAGTCGCGACTTCCGGGTTGGAGGTGTTCACAGCGCTCGACACCACCAGCACATCGGCAGTCGCGGCGTTCTCGGCACGGTGGCCGATATAGATCTGTGCACCGAACGATTCCAGACGCTCGGTGACCGGCGAAGCTTTCAGGTCGGAACCGGAGACTTCATAACCCAGGTTCAACAACACTTCGGCAATGCCGCACATGCCCACGCCGCCGATGCCGACGAAGTGGATGCGACGGATGCGGCGCATTTCCGGTTGCGGCATGGCTTTCTGATTCTCAACCATGGGCCACCTCCAGACAGGTATCGACCACGCTACGGGTGGCATCGGGTTTCGCCAGACGGCGGGCCGCTTGGGCCATATCTTCGAGTCGTTGCGGTTGCATCAAGACCTCTGTCAGGCGCGCGGCAAGGTCCGCGGCACCAGTCGTTCTTTGCGGCATCAGGAAGGCAGCGCCTTCACGGGCCAAATAATCGGCGTTGCGGGTCTGGTGATCGTCGATCGCGTGGGGCAAAGGCACCAGCATCGAGGGCAGACCGGCGGCAGCCAGCTCACTGATGGTCAACGCGCCTGCGCGGCACACCACCAGGTCAGCCCAGCCATAGGCCTGGGCCATGTCTTTGATGAACGGCTGCACCTGCGCATCGACGCCGGCGGCGCGGTAGCGCTCTGCAGTCACTTCATCGTGGTTTTTGCCGGCCTGATGGAACACTTCCGGGCGCAAATCGGTAGCGACTTGGGCCAGGGCTTCAGGCAGCAACTTGTTCAACGGTTCTGCGCCAAGGCTTCCGCCGAGGATCAGCAAACGCGCTTTGCGACCGGCCAGGGCTGGTCGCGATGTGTCGAGGAACAGCTCGCTGCGCACCGGGTTTCCGGTGGTACGGCGGGTGTCCGACAGAGTAAAGGTGTCGGGGAACGCTTCACACACTCGGGCGGCGAACGGCACCAGCAACCGATTGGCGGTGCCGGCCACGGCGTTCTGCTCGTGAACGATCACCGGCACGCCAGCCAGTTTCGCGGCAAGGCCACCGGGACCAGTCACATAACCACCGAAGCCGACCACACACACCGGTTTCAAGCGACGGATGATTGCCCGCGCCTGCCACACCGATTTCAGCAGCATGAACGGCGCCTTGAGCAGCGACAGCTTGCCCTTGCCGCGCAGGCCGGTGGCGTTGATGCGGTGCAGTTCCAGCCCTGCGGCCGGCACCAGTTCGTTCTCGATCCCGCGTGGCGTGCCGAGCCAGTGCACGGTGTAGCCGCGCGCCTGAAACTCGCGGGCACAGGCCAGCGCCGGGAACACGTGGCCGCCGGTGCCGCCGGCCATGATCAATACGTTAGCGCCCATGATTCGGCTCCTCAGCGAAGTCGCTCTCATGGAATTCCATTTCTTCACTGCCCAGGTGGGTTCGACTCTCCCACTCGATCCGCAGCAACAAGCCAAGGCAGGCGCAGCAGATCACCAACGAGCTGCCGCCATAACTGAGGAACGGCAAGGTCAGACCTTTGGTTGGCAACAAGCCGACGTTCACCCCGATGTTGATCAGGAACTGACCAATCCACAGGAACGACAGACCGTAAGCCACATACGCGGCGAAGAACTGCTTGGCTTTCTCCGCCCACAAGCCGATGTACATGCCGCGAATACACACGAACACGAACAGCGCCACGGTGCACAGCGAACCCACGGCGCCGAGTTCTTCGGCCAATACCGAGAACACGAAGTCGGTGTGCGCTTCCGGCAGGTAGAACTGCTTCTGCACGCTGTTGCCCAGACCGACGCCGAGCCATTCACCGCGACCAAACGCGATCAAGGCTTGCGACAACTGATAGCCGGCGCCGAACTGGTCAGCCCACGGGTCAGCGAAGTTGGTCAGACGCGCCATTCGATAAGGCTGCATCTGGATCAACAGCACCACGGCCCCGACCGCCAACACCACCATCAGCGAGAAGCGGAACAGCCCGACCCCGCCAAGAAATAGCATGGCCGCCGCAGCGCCCATCATCACGACGGTGGCACCGAAGTCCGGCTCCATCAGCAACAGGCCTGCCATTGGCAGCAGCACGATGAACGGCTTGAAGAAGCCCATCCAGCTCTCGCGCACTTCCTTCTGACGCCGCACCAGATAACCGGCGAGGTAGATCACTACGAATACTTTGGCGATTTCGGACGGCTGCACGTTGAAGAAGCTGAAACCGATCCAGCGCATCGAGCCGTTCACTTCGCGACCGATGCCCGGGATGATCACCATCACCAGCAAGCCGAACGCACCGATCAGCATCAGCCAGCCAAGGCGTTGCCAGGTAGCGATCGGAATCATCATGGTGACGATGCACGCGCCCAATCCGAGCACCACATAAATAAGGTGGCGAATCATGTAATACAGCGGACTGCCCGACTGCGCGGCTGCCACCTCAGTGGATGCCGAGGCAATCATGATCAGGCCGAGACCGAGCAGCGCCAGGCAACCGGCGAGCATAGGGAAATCGAGATCGATGCCGCGCCCGGTGATGATCGGCGACGGATACGGCTTGATGATATTGAACAGACTCATGCCAGTTCCTCCACAGCGCGGACGAACTGGTGACCACGGTCTTCATAGTTCTTGAACATGTCGAAACTGGCGCAGGCCGGCGACAGCAGCACCACATCACCCGGCTGGGCGGCGGCGCGGCATTGCGCAACGGCGTCAATCAGCGAGGTCGCGCGAATCAACGGCACGGCGTCGCCGATGGCTGCGCCGATCTTGTCGGAGTCGCGGCCCATCAGGATCACGGCGCGGCAGTTGGCCGCCACCGGATCACGCAGATCGTTGAATTCGGCGCCCTTGCCATCGCCACCGGCGATCAGGATGACCTTGCCGTCGATGTCCGCGCCCAAGCCTTCGATGGCGGCCAGAGCGGCGCCGACGTTGGTGGCTTTCGAATCGTTGTAATACGCCACGCCGTCGAGATCACGTACCCACTGGCAGCGATGTTCGAGGCCGGCAAACGTGCGCAGGGCCGAGAGCATGGCGTCGAACGGCAAGCCCACGGCATGCCCCAGCGCCAATGCCGCGAGGGCGTTGGACTGGTTATGTGCGCCGCGAATCTTCAGCTCACGCACCGGCATCAGGTTCTGGAATTCGAAGGCCAGGTATTTCTCGCCGTCTTCTTCGCGGATACCGAAGGCTTTGAAATCCGGTTTGGTCAGACCGAAGGTCCAGCACGGCTGGCCCTCGCCCATCAACGGACGGGTCAGCGCATCCTGACGGTTGACCACAAACTGCTTCGCGCCACGGAAAATCCGGTGCTTGGCCAGGTGGTACGCCGGCAGGCCGCTGTAGCGATCCATGTGGTCTTCGCTGATGTTCAGCACGGTGGCCACTTCAGCGTTGAGCTGGTCGGTGGTTTCCAGTTGGAAACTCGACAGTTCCATCACGTACAGCTCGACGTCGTCGCTGAGCAGATCCAGCGCCGGGGTGCCAAGGTTGCCGCCGACGGCGACGCGTTTGCCGGCCGCAGCCGCCATCTCGCCGACCAGGGTGGTGACGGTGCTTTTCGCGTTGGAACCGCTGATGGCGACGATCGGCGCCCGCGCGTTACGCGCGAACAGCTCGATGTCGCCGGACAGTTTCACGCCACGGGCCGCAGCGGCTTGCAGGGCCGGGGTCGCCAGCGCCAGGCCGGGGCTCACGTAGAGCTCGTCGGCACGGCACAGGAATTCGACGTCCAGCTCGCCACAACGCACTTCCACGTGCGGATAGTCACGCTTGAGCGTGGCCAGTTCCGGTGGATTTTCCCGCGTGTCGGCCACGGCAAACGACGTGCCCCGGTTCGCCAGGAAGCGAACCAGGGACATGCCGCTCTTGCCGAGGCCGACAACGATGCGGAAGTGGTCAGAAGCGATCAGAGACACTCGTTCTACCTCAGCTTCAGGGTGGCAAGGCCGATCAGCACGAGAATCACGGTGATGATCCAGAAACGGACGATCACGCGCGGCTCGGGCCAGCCCTTGAGTTCAAAATGGTGGTGTATCGGTGCCATGCGGAACACACGGCGACCGGTCAGCTTAAAGGACGCAACCTGAATGACGACTGACAGGGTTTCCATCACGAACACGCCGCCCATGATGAACAGGACGATTTCCTGACGGACGATCACGGCGATGGTGCCCAGTGCCGCACCGAGTGCCAGCGCACCGACGTCACCCATGAACACTTGCGCCGGATAGGTGTTGAACCACAGGAAACCGAGACCGGCACCGATCAGCGCGCCGCAGAACACGATCAGCTCACCCGCGCCCGGTACGTAGGGAATCAGCAGGTACTCAGCGAATTTCACGTTACCCGACAGGTAGCAGAAAATGCCGAGGCCGCCGCCAACCATCACGGTCGGCATGATCGCCAGACCGTCGAGGCCATCAGTCAGGTTGACCGCGTTGCTCGAACCGACGATCACGAAGTAAGTCAGCACGATGAAGCCCAGGCCCAGCGGAATGCTGTAGTCCTTGAGCATCGGCAGGATCAGCGTGGTTTCCACCGGCGTGGAAGCCGTCATATAAAGGAAGATCGCCGCGCCGAGGCCGAACACCGATTGCCAGAAATACTTCCAGCGGCTCGGCAGGCCACGCGAGTTCTTCTCGATGACTTTGCGGTAATCGTCAACCCAACCGATGGCGCCGAACAGCAGAGTCACCAACAGAACAGTCCAGACGTAGCGGTTGCTCAGGTCAGCCCAAAGCAGAGTGCTGACGCCGATCGAAGACAGAATCAGTGCGCCGCCCATGGTCGGGGTGCCCGACTTGGACAGGTGCGATTGCGGGCCATCGTTACGAACGGACTGGCCGATCTGACGGTTCTGCAAAGTGCGGATCATCCACGGGCCATAGCACAGCGACAAAACCAGCGCGGTCAGCACACCGAGAATCCCGCGCAGGGTCAGGTACTGAAAGACCGCGAAGCCTTTGTAGAACTGTTGCAGATACTCCGCTAGCAGCAGCAGCATTAATGTTTCTCCAGACTGGACCCGCACAGAGCCGCAACGATGTTTTCCATCGCTGCACTGCGCGAACCCTTGATCAAAATGGTGGTGTTTGTGTCCTGCTCGGCGTCGAGGGCCTGAATCAGTTCGGCTTGGCTGCCGAAGTGATGCGCCTGTTCACCGAAAGCGTTTACGGCGTGAACCATGTTTGGCCCAACGGCATAAAGCGCGGAAACCTTGCCCCGGGCGTACTCGCCCACGTCGCGGTGCCCCTGCTCCGCCCAATCGCCCAACTCGCCGATATCTCCGAGCACCAGGACGGTGCGGCCGGAAAAGCCGGCGAGTATATCAACGGCCGCGCACATCGAGGTGGGGTTTGCGTTGTAAGTGTCATCGATCACGCGCATACCGTTTTTCGCCAGTTGCGCGACGGTGCGACCCTTGACCGGTTGCACGGCGCCAAGCCCGGTGGCGATGCCGAACAGCGACACGCCCAAGGCGTGAGCGGCAGCGGCGGCGGCCATGGAATTGGCGACGTTGTGCGTGCCGAGCAGATTCAGTTGAACGCGCTCGACACCTTCAGGTGTGTGCAGATTGAAGGCCGGGCAACCACGAGCATCGGTGCTCAGGTCGCTGGCGTAGAAGTCCGCCTGAGTGTTGCTCAGGGCGAAAGTCAGCACCTTGCGAGCGCCCGCACGGGTCTTCCAGATACCGAAGGCTTTGTCATCGAGGTTGAGTACGGCGACGCCATCCGCCGCCAGGCCGTCGATGATTTCGCCTTTGGCTTCGACGATTTTTTCCGGCCCGCCAAACTCACCGACGTGCGCGGTGCCGGCGTTATTCAAAATCGCCACGTGCGGCTTGGTCAGGCCGACGGTATAAGCGATTTCACCCAGACGCGAGGCGCCCAGTTCGATCACCGCCGAAGTGTGTTCCGGGGCCAGTTCGAGCAGGGTCAGCGGTGCGCCGAGGTCGTTGTTCAGATTGCCACGGGTCGCCAGCACCGGACCGCGCGTGCGCAGGATGCTCGCGAGCATTTCCTTGACCGTGGTCTTGCCGCTGGAGCCAGTGATGGCAGCGACTGGCTGAGTGAACGCGGCACGGTTCAAGGCCCCCAATTGGCCGAGGGCCTGACGGGTGTCTTTGACCAGCAGTTGCGGCAGCGTGCTGTCGGCGACTTCACGCTCGACCAGCGCGGCAACGGCGCCTTTGCCAGCGACATCGTTCAAATAGTCATGACCGTCGAAGCGCGGCCCGGTCAACGCAATAAACAGTTGGCCTGGCTGGATCGCGCGACTGTCGATGCTGACGCCGTCGAAGCTGGCATCACCAGCGATCAAACGGGCGTCGAGCGCGTTGGTCAGTTCGCTGAGTTTGAGGGCCTTAAGCATGGGCCACCTCCCAAGCGGTCAGGGCGTGATCGGCCTCGACCAGATCAGAGAAGGCATGACGCACGCCGTTGATTTCCTGATAGTCCTCGTGACCTTTACCGGCCAGGACAATCACGTCTTCGGCGGACGCGCCAGCGACCAGTTGCGCAATCGCCTGACCACGGCCCGCAACGAAGGTGACTTTATCCACAGCCGTGAAACCGGCGCGGATGTCATCGAAAATCACTGCGGGGTCTTCAGTACGCGGGTTGTCGTCGGTGACCAGCACTTGATCGGCCAGACGCTCGACCACTTCGGCCATCAATGGACGTTTGCCACGATCACGATCACCGCCGCAGCCGAACAGGCACAGCAGCTGACCTTTGACGTGCGGGCGCAACGCGGTCAGTACTTTTTCCAGCGCGTCCGGGGTGTGGGCGTAATCGACCACCACCAACGGCTGCGTACCACCACCCAGACGCTGCATGCGACCGGCCGGGCCTTCGAGTTTCGGCAGTACTTTGAGAATTTCGTCGAGCGCGTAATCCAGACCGAGCAGCGCGCCGACTGCCGCCAGAACGTTGCTCAGGTTGAAGCGACCGAGCAGTGTGCTGCGCAGATGATGCTCGCCCTGCGGCGTCACCAATGTGGCGCGCACACCGTGGTCGTCAAACTGCGCTTCGCGGCAGAACAGGTACGCACTGCTGTCGAGCAGGCTGTAGGTGATCAGGCGCGATTCACGTTTTTCAGCGGCCAGTTGCCGGCCGAAATCGTCGTCGAGGTTGACCACGCGGCACTTCAGATCATTCCAGGCGAACAGCTTGGCCTTGGCCTCGGCGTACGCCTCCATGCTGCCGTGATAATCCAGATGATCGCGGGACAGGTTGGTCATCACCGCGACATCGAATGCCAAGGCAGTGACGCGGCCCTGATCCAGACCGTGGGACGAGACTTCCATGGCTACGGCTTTGGCCCCGGCCTTTTTCAGGTCGCCCAACGTCGCTTGCACGGCGATCGGATTCGGCGTGGTGTGCAGACCACTTTCCAATGCGCCATAGAAGCCGGAACCGAGAGTACCGACGATGCCGCAATGCTGGCCGAGCAGATCGAGCGCCTGCGCAACCAATTGGGTCACGCTGGTCTTGCCGTTGGTGCCGGTCACGCCGATCAGATTCAGGTGATGACTTGGCTCGCCGTAAAAACGCCCGGCGATGTCCGACAGCTGTGCCGCCAGGCCTTTGACCGGAATCAGCGGCACGTCGGTGATCGGCAGCACGGTGGCGCCTTCCACTTCATACGCCACCGCTGCCGCGCCACGTTGCAGGGCATCGGCAATGTGCGCACGGCCATCGAATTTGCCGCCAGGCACGGCGAGGAACAGATCGCCCGCGCGTACGTTGCGGCTGTCCAGCGCCAATTCACGGATCAACAGATCGTGGCCGGCGTGGGGGAATATCTTGTTCAGACTTAATGACATCAGCCGCGCCCTCCATTGGCTTTCAGCGGAACGACCGGGGTAGCGTTGGCTTGTTGCGTCGTCGGCAGGTTGTCCGGCGTTACGTTCATCAGGCGCAGGGTGCCGGACATCACACGGCTGAACACCGGCGCGGAAACCAGACCACCGAAGTAACCGGCCTTGGACGGCTCATCGATCACCACAACAATCGCGTAACGCGGATCGCTCATCGGGCCGAAACCGGCGAACAGCGAGCGGTAAGAGTTTTCCGCGTAGCCCTTGGTGCCCACCGAAGTCTTACGCGCGGTACCCGACTTGCCCGCCACGTGATACGCCGGCACCTGCGCACGGAACACGCCGCGCGGCGCTTCGATCACCTGGGTGAGCATGCCTTGCAAGGTTTTCGCCACGGCTTCCGGCAGCACTTGCGTGGTCTGCGGCGGCTTGTCGGTTTTGATCAGGGTCAACGGCGCGAGACGACCGTTGTTGGCCAGCGCCGAGAACGCGTGGACGAGTTGAATCGCGGTCACGGAAATACCGTAGCCGTAAGAAAGCGTTGCGGTTTCAGCCTTGCGCCAATCGCGGTAGTTCGGCAGGTTGCCGACACGTTCGCCCGGGAAGCCGAGGCCGGTGTCCTGGCCGAGGCCGACTTTCTGCGCGAGGCGGAAAATCGTTTCGCCGCCGATATCGAACGCGACCTTACTCATGCCGACGTTACTGGAATTGATCAGGATGCCGGTCAGGTCGAGCACCGGACCTTCGCTCTTGGAGACGTCCTTGATCGTGTACTTGCCGATCTGCAGGGAGCCCGGATACACCTCGACGGTGTCGCTCGGTTTCCAGCGGCCGGTTTCGATTGCAGCGGCCATCGAGATGGCTTTCATGGTCGAACCCGGTTCGAACACGTCGATCATCGCGCGGTTACGCATCATTGCCGGCTGCAGGTTGCGACGGTTGTTCGGGTTGTAGGTCGGCTGGTTGACCATGGCCAGAATCTCGCCGGTCTTGACGTCCATGATCACCAGACTGCCGGCCTTGGCGCCGTTCTCGATGATCGCGTTACGCAGTTCGCGGTTGGCCAGATATTGCAGACGCAGGTCAATGGACAACGCCAAGGGCTTGCCGGCCTTGGCGTTTTTGGTGACCTGGACATCCTTGATCAGCCGACCGCGCCGATCCTTGATGACCTGTCGTTTGCCCGGCACCCCGGCGAGCCATTCGTCATAGGCCAGTTCGACACCTTCACGACCGTGGTCATCGATGTCGGTAAAACCGACCATGTGCGCAGTGACTTCACCGGCCGGGTAGAACCGGCGGAACTCTTCGATGCCATAAACGCCCGGCACTTTCAGATCGAGCACAGCCTGGCCCTGCTCGGGGGTCAGCCCGCGCACCAGATAAATGAATTCTTTGTTGGCCTGGGCTTCGAGGCGTTCGGTCAGGGCTTTCGGATCCTGACCCAGCGCGGCGGCGAGTGCCGGCCACTTCTCTTTAGCCGTTTGCATTTCCTTGGCGTTGGCCCACAGCGTGGTCACCGGGGTACTCACGGCCAACGGCTCGCCGTTACGGTCGGTGATCAGACCACGGTGAGCGGGAATCGGAATGTGACGCAGGCTGCGCGCGTCGCCCTGACCTTTGAGGAAGTCACGGTCAACCACTTGCAAGTCGATGATGCGCCAGCAGATCGCCGCGACCATGATGCCGAGCAGCGCCACCATCAGGCGGAAGCGCCATGGGAACAGTGCACCTTCGAGTTTCATCATGGCGCCACCATCTTCACGTCAGCCGCGCCAGGGATATGCATTTTCAGTTGTTCGGTGGCCAGCACTTCGATACGGCTGTGCGCGGTCCAGGTGCTCTGTTCGAGAATCAGACGACCCCACTCGGCCTGCGCCTTGTCGCGCACGCTGAGTTCGTTATAAAGGGTGTTGAGCAACTGCCGGTTCCAGTGCGCGCTGTACGACACGGCGATGGCCGAGACGAGCACGCCGACAAACAGCAGCAGCATCAGAAAGCTGCCGCCGGGCAGTGGCTTGGCGAAAAGCTTGCTCACCGCAGCTTCTCCGCGACGCGCATGACGGCGCTACGGGAACGTGGGTTGGCTTTGAGTTCGGCGTCGGAGGCCGTCTGCGCTTTGCCATGGACTTTGATTTTCGGTTCGAACGCGACATGGCGAACCGGCAGGTTGCGCGGCAGGTTGTCGGCTTCGCCTTTCACCAGCTTGCGCATGAACAGTTTGACGATGCGGTCTTCCAGCGAGTGGAAGCTGATCACCACCAGACGGCCGCCGATTTCCAGTGCGTCCAGCGCGGCTTCGAGGCCGGCTTCCAGATCGCCCAATTCGTTGTTGACGTGAATGCGCAAACCCTGGAACGCACGGGTGGCCGGGTTCTTGCCCTTTTCCCATGCCGGGTTGGCGACTTTCAATACTTCGGCCAGATCGGCGGTGCGCTCGAACGGTTTGATATCGCGACGCTCGGCGACGGCGCGAGCCATACGACCGGAGAAACGTTCTTCGCCGTATTCCTTGAACACCCGGGCGATTTCCTCAGCCGGCGCGGTGTTGACGAATTCGGCAGCGCTGATGCCACGGGACGGATCCATGCGCATGTCCAGCGGGCCATCGTTGAGGAAACTGAAGCCGCGTTCAGCGTCGTCGAGCTGCGGCGAAGACACGCCGAGGTCGAGCAGAATGCCGCTGACCTTGCCGCTCAGACCTTGCTCGGCAACCACCGAACCGAGCTCGGCAAAGCTGCGCTGCACAACGACAAAGCGGCCGTCTTCGGCCGCTAGCGTTTGCCCGGTGGCAATCGCTTGTGGATCTTTGTCGAATCCGATGAGCCGACCGTCCGTGCCGAGCTGGCTGAGGATCAGCCGGCTGTGTCCGCCGCGCCCGAACGTACCGTCCAGATAGCAGCCATCAGGACGTACGGCGAGAGCCTCGACGGCTTCGTCAAGCAGTACGGTGATGTGGTTAAAGCCGCTATCAATAGTCACAGGATCAAATCACGCAGTTCATCAGGCATCGCGCCCGGTTGTTGAATGGCAGCAAGGTCAGCGGCAGATACCGCGTTCCATGCATCCTCGTCCCACAATTGGAACTTGTTCAGTTGGCCCACCAGCATTGCGCGCTTATCGAGCTTGGCGTATTCGCGCAGACGCGGTGGAACCAGAAAACGACCACTGCCATCGAGCTCGAGGTCGACGGCATTACCAATCAGCAAACGTTGCAGGCGACGGTTCTCTTCGCGAAGCGAGGGAAGCGCGCGCAACTTGGTTTCAATAATTTCCCACTCGTCGAGCGGATAGACACACAGACACGGATCAACGGCATCAATGGTCACGATCAATTGGCCGGAACTGCGCGAATCGAGCTCGTCACGGTACCGGCTCGGCATGGCGAGACGGCCCTTTGCGTCGAGACTGATAGCGTTAGCTCCGCGAAACACGTCTGCGTTTCTCCAATTTTTATCGTTTTGAGCTCAAAAAACCCACTTCATGCCACTTTCCGCCACTTGCGCACACTATAGGAATGCGCCCACCACACCGTCAAGGCGCGGATTAAAGGAAAACCCTTACAGAACGGAGATTTAGGAGCTTAAAAGGAGGAGTAACGACAATCTGGCGGAGAGTTTCGACCCATAACTTGATGCAGCACTGACAGCTGCGCTCGAAAGTTAAAGTAATTTGTTAAGAGTAAGATTTTTTCGGTATTACAAAAGCGCTTCTGCTGTTGATTGAAGCGAGGTGGGAAATGGCTATTACTGGCATTTGCCGCTGCCGAACTTTCAGAGCAGGCCTGCTGATATTACACAGCCCTGTTGCCAATGATTCAAGCAGGGAAAGAAAAAGGTGGAGAGTCGATCTGTAAGCCGGGTTCTGTCTTGAACAGTCATTCGTCTACGATGGCCATCACTGGACATCTTTAGCAACCTACCCGGTCCCAGCGCGGGCCACGCCTTGGGACCCTATTTGGTCTTGCTCCAAGTGGGGTTTACCTAGCCACGAACTGTTGCCAGACGTGCGGTGCGCTCTTACCGCACCTTTTCACCCTTACCGGCGCCGAAGCGCTTAGGCGGTTATTTTCTGTGGCACTTTCCGTAGGCTCACGCCTCCCAGGCATTACCTGGCACTTCGCCCTATGGAGCCCGGACTTTCCTCCCCCCCCTAATTTTCATAGAGGGCAGCGACTGTCCGATCGACTCTCCGCCGCGAAGGTTAACGGCAGAGCGCCTGAAGAACAAGCGCTAAAAGCCTCAAGACCGTTATGGGCGACGGCTTACACGCCTTTCTGTTTATCCAGCGCGACCTGATACAACACGTTTTTACGCTCACCGGTGATCTGCGCTGCCAACGCGGCGGCACGCTTGAGCGGCATTTCTTCGAGGAGCAGATCGAGGATGCGCATCGCTTCGCTGCTGACTGCGTCTTCGGACTCCGGCGCAGTCCAGCCAGCGACCAGCACCACACATTCGCCGCGCTGCTGATTGCTGTCGGATTCGACGAACGCGCGCAACTCAGCCAGCGGCAGACCTTTTAGCGTCTCAAAGGTTTTGGTGATTTCCCGGGCGAGCAATGCCTGACGCTCACCGCCGAACACTGCTTCCATATCCTGCAGGCATTCAAGAATGCGGTGCGGTGCTTCATAGAAGATCAGCGTACGCGACTCTTCTTTAACCGCTTCCAGTCGCGCTTTGCGTCCGACCGATTTGGCCGGCAGAAAACCTTCGAAGATGAAACGGTCAGACGGCAGACCGGCCGCCGACAACGCCGCGATAAGCGCACAGGCGCCGGGCACCGGGACTACATTGATTCCGGCCGCACGGGCCTGACGCACGAGGTGATAACCCGGATCGGAAATCAGTGGCGTACCGGCATCGGAAATCAGCGCGACGTTATCGCCCGCCAGCAGACGGGTAATAAAGCGGCTACCTTCATCTCGTTCATTGTGTTCGTGACACGCGGCCAACGGCGTGCCAATCCCGAAGTGCTGCATCAGGCGCGCCGAGTGGCGGGTGTCTTCAGCAGCGATCAAGGCGACTTCACGGAGGATCTTCAATGCCCGGGCGCTGATGTCGTCCAGGTTGCCGATGGGCGTCGCCACCACATAAAGCGAGCCAGCAGCGGAATTCAGGGAACCTGGAGCAGTCAAAGCGCACACCTCGTGATCGGTAAAAGCGGCCATTGTAGCGCGTCACGAGGCTTGCGATGCGCTCAAGCCGAGCCCGGTTTTGCACGCAGTTGTGCGCCGCCGCAACATTTACTCCAGCTAAATTGTCCGATTCACGCCAGTAACATCGCGCCCCGGCCAGTGCTTGGGTACAATTCGACGCTAATTTGATCGAGTATCAGGAACACTTACATGATCGCTTGCCTGCGGCTGTTCACTGCCCTCTGCCTCGCTGCCTTGTTGGCGGCTTGCGCCAGCTCCCCTTCCTCCAGCCTTGGCGAACTTCCACGGACCCCGGATGCCAGCATCGAGCAATTGCTCGAACAGGCTAGCCAGGCGAAAACCCCGGAAAAAGCCGCCCTGCTGCGCCTCAGCGCTGCGGACCTGGCTTATCGTCAGGGCAACGCCGGACAGTCCGCGCAAATCCTGCAACAAGTGCCGATGGAGCAACTCAAGCCCGGCCAGCAGATTTTCGCCAGCACCTTGAATGCCGAGCTGGCCATGACCCGCAATCAGCCGAAAGCCGCGCTGACTGCCCTGAGCCATCCAAGCCTGCAACATTTGGGCGAGATGCCTGAAGAGCAGCAAGTGCGCACCGGCACCGTACACGCCCGCGCCCTTGAAGCCGATGGCCAGACTTTGGCTGCCGCCCGCGAGCGCGTGTTTATCGCGCCGATGCTGCAAGGCGAAGCCGCGAGCAAGAACCACGAAGCGATCTGGACCCTGATCGGCTCGCTGCCAACCGACCAACTGCAACCGAACAGCACCGACGATCTCGGCGGCTGGATGGGCCTGGCCATGGCGGTAAAATCCGCTGGCACCCTGGAACAGCAGCAAGCCGCGATCGACACCTGGCGCGCGCAGAATCCAAAGCACCCGGCCGCAATCAACCTGCCGCTACCGCTGACCAAACTCAAGGAACTGGCCAGCCAGCCGCTGAGCAAAATCGCCCTGCTGCTGCCGCAAGATGGCCAACTGGCAGCGGTCGGTAAAGCACTGCGCGAAGGCTTCATGGCTGCCCACTACCAAGCCCAACAGGCCGGGCAAAAGCCGCCGGCGATCGAGTTCTACGACAGCTCGAAACTGACTTCGATGGACGAGTTCTACCGCAAGGCTCAGGCTGACGGCGTGCAACTGGTCGTCGGGCCGCTGGAAAAACCACTGGTCAAACAGCTGAGCACCCGTCCGCAACTGCCGATCACCACCCTCGCGCTGAATTACAGCGAAGGCGATCAAGGCCCGGCGCAACTGTTCCAGTTCGGTCTGGCCGCTGAAGACGAAGCCCGCGAAGTCTCGCGTCGTGCCCGTGCCGACGGCCTGCACCGCGCCGCCATCATGGTGCCGAAAGGCGAATGGGGCGACCGCGTACTGCGCGCGTTCAGCCAGGACTGGCAGGCTAACGGCGGCAGCATCGTAGCGACCGAACGCGTTGATCAGCCGGTGCAACTGGCTCAGCAGATTGCCGACATGTTCCAGCTGCGTCAGAGCGAAGCCCGCGCCAAGAGCCTGCAGAACGCCGCCGGCACCAACGTAGCCGCGCAGCCTTCGCGCCGTCAGGACATCGAATTCATCTTCCTTGCTGCCACGCCGCAACAGGCACAGCAGATCAAGCCGACCCTGAACTTCCAGTATGCCGGTGACGTTCCGGTTTACGCGACCTCGCACGTTTACAGCGCCAGCGGCGACATCAACCAGTACAACGACATGAACGGCATTCGCTTCTGCGAAACCCCGTGGCTGCTAGACAGCAGCGACCCACTGCGCCAGCAAGTGGTTGCGCAGTGGCCGCAAGCCGCCGGCAGCCTCGGCCGTCTGTACGCCATGGGCGTGGACGCCTATCGTCTGGCACCGCGCCTGGGCCAGCTCAAAGCACTGCCGGACAGCCGTATCGACGGTGAGTCGGGCAGCCTCGGCATGACCCAGACCCAACGCGTTGTGCGTCAGTTGCCTTGGGCGCAGTTCGTCAGCGGTCAGGTGCAGCGCCTGCCGGACACCCCGCGCTGATGCCCGACAGGTCACGCTCGCAAAGCGGCAAGGATGCCGAGCGCCAGGCGCTCGAGCATCTGCAACAACAAGGTCTGCGCCTGCTGGCGCAGAACTGGTTTTGTAAACGCGGCGAGCTTGATCTGGTCATGCTTGATGGCGATACAGTAGTATTCGTTGAAGTTCGCTACAGAAAAAACACTCAATGGGGTGGCGCGCTCGCTAGCATCGATGAGCGCAAGCAGCAGAAACTGATTTTCGCTGCGCAGTATTTTCTTCAGCGCGAGTCGCGTTGGGCCAATTCCCCCTGCCGCTTCGACGTGGTGGCCATCGACAGCCATCCGGATCAGCTGAACTGGTTGCAGAATGCTTTCGACAGTTGATCGTCGGCGTTGCGACCCGGACAATTCCACCGACAAATTTTGCTCTTTGCTTTGCGGGCTGCACATTCATGTGCCGGACAGCCGCGCTACTTAAGGTCACACAGATGGACATGCAATCCCGAATTCGCCAGCTTTTCCAGGCCAGTATCGACACCAAGCAACAGGCGATGGACGTACTTGCACCGCACATCGAGCAAGCCAGCCAGATCATGGTCAACGCCCTGCTCAACGAAGGCAAAATGCTTTCGTGCGGCAATGGCGGCTCGGCCGGCGATGCCCAGCACTTCTCTTCGGAGCTGCTCAACCGCTTCGAGCGCGAGCGCCCGAGCCTGCCGGCGATCGCCCTGACCACCGACACCTCGACGATCACCTCGATCGCCAACGACTACAGCTACAACGAAGTATTCTCCAAACAGATCCGTGCGCTCGGTCAGCCAGGCGATGTCTTGCTGGCGATTTCGACCAGCGGCAACTCGGCGAACATTATTCAAGCGATCCAGGCCGCACATGATCGCGAAATGATTGTCGTAGCTATGACCGGACGCGATGGCGGCGGCATGGCGTCGCTGCTGCTGCCCGAGGACGTCGAGATTCGCGTACCGGCCAACGTCACCGCACGTATTCAAGAAGTCCACTTGCTGGCGATCCATTGCCTTTGCGATCTGATCGACAGCCAACTGTTCGGGAGTGAAGAATGACCCCTAATCGCCTTGGCCTTCTGGCCTTGACCCTGTGCCTCGGCATCAGCGGCTGCACCTCGGTGGTAAACGCCAGCCGTGAAGCACCGATCGACGACGATCGTGGCACCCGCACCTTCGGCAGCAAGATCGACGACTCGTTGATTGAAACCAAAGTGGGCGTGAACGTGGCCAAAGCCGACCCGGCCCTGGACAACGATTCGCACATCGTCGTCACCAGCTTCAACGGTGTCGTACTGCTGGCCGGCCAGACACCTCGCGCAGACCTGAAAGCCAAAGCCGAACAGGCAGCAGCGGCGGTCCAACGGGTAAAAACCGTTCATAACGAACTGCAAGTCATACCGCCGTCCGGCTTCCTGGCGCGCCAGAACGACACCTGGCTGACGTCCAAGATCAAGACGCAGATGCTCACCGACGCCAGCATCCCTGGCTCGCGCATCAAGGTCGTGACCGAGAACGGTATCGTCTACCTGCTGGGCTTGCTGACCAAACAGGAAGCCACCCAGGCAACCAATCTGGTGCAGGGTGTTTCCGGCGTGCAGAAAATCGTCAAGCTGTTCGAATACATCGACTGACAGCCGAAACGCGCACACAAAAAAGGCGATCCATCCGGATCGCCTTTTTTATTACTTCACCACTTTCAAACTAGGCCGGCCGCTAGGGCGCGGCGGTTCGCTGTCCGGTGGCGGCAAGTCGTCATCCGACTCGATCTCTTCTTCGTCATCCATCGGCGACTCGAGATCGAACACCATACCTTGACCGTTCTCCCGGGCGTAGATCCCCAGGATCGCGCTGATCGGTACGTACAAGCTGTGCGGGACACCACCGAAGCGACCTTCGAAGGTCACCACGTCGTTGTCCATGTGCAGATGACGCACGGCACTCGGAGAAATGTTCAGGACAATCTGCCCGTCACTGGCGAAACCCTGCGGCACTTGCACTGCCGGGTACTCGGAATTGACCAGCATGTGCGGGGTGCAATCGTTATCAACAATCCACTCATAGAGCGCGCGGACCAGATAAGGTCGACTGGAGTTCATAGCGGCTCCTTAAGCCTTAGCGCATATCGCGTTCGACACCAGACAGACTCGCCTGGAAAGCCTCACGCGCAAACGAGCGCTCCATATAATCAAGCAGCGGCTTGGCTGGCCGCGGCAGTTCAATACCCAGAATCGGCAAACGCCAGAGTATTGGCAATAGGCAGCAATCCACCAGACTTTGTTCCTCACTGAGGAAAAACGGCTTGTCGGCAAACAGCGGCGACACGCCCGTCAGGCTTTCACGCAATTCCTTGCGCGCCACGACACGCGCAGCCTCCTTGGACTTGGGATCCAGAATCAGATCCACCAGACCACACCAGTCGCGCTGAATGCGGTGAATCAGCAAACGGCTGTTGGCACGCGCCACCGGGTAAACCGGCATCAACGGCGGGTGCGGGTAACGCTCATCCAGATATTCCATCACCACGGTCGACTCCCACAACGCCAGGTCACGATCGACCAGCGTCGGCAGACTGCCGTAAGGGTTTACCTCAATCAGTTTAGGCGGCTGGCGACCAGCTTCCACATAAATGATCTCGGCGCTGACACCCTTCTCTGCAAGCACAATGCGCACTCGGTGGGAATAGTGGTCGGCGGGGTCGGAGTAACAGGCCAACCGATTGGTCACGCCCATGGCGATCCTCCTCGCTTGTTGAATTTGTCGGAACCGGAAAAACGCGCGCGCCCAGAGGGCGCCTCCCACAACACCTGGCGAGCCAGATCTTGCGTTACCGGAGGCGCCCTTGGGCGCGCGCGATTAACAGCAATGCTTGAAGCGTATCAGTGCACGTCTTTCCAGTATTCACGCTTGAGCAGGTAGGCGAACACAAAGAAGAACGCCAGGTACAGCAAGACGTAAGTACCGATGCGCTGATGTTGCAGCTTAACCGGGTTAGCCGAGTAAGCCAGGAAGGTTACCAGATTCTTGACCTTCTCATCGAACTGCTCTTCGTTCAGAGCACCGGATTTCGGCACGATGGTCAGTTGATCGCACGCTTCATGGGTCAGAGGCGTGCCGGTCAACGGATCATATTGCTTCTTGCCGTCTTCGACGATCTGCACCTGTTTGCAACCCACGACCTGACGACCTTGCAGGCCGACCAGCACGTTAGGCATGCCGACGTTCGGGAAGACCTTGTTGTTCACACCCCATGGGCGTGCCGGATCTTCGTAGAACGACTTGAGGTAACCGTAGAGCCAGTCGGTGCCACGCACGCGAGCAACCAGGGTCAGATCCGGTGGTGCCGCGCCGAACCAGGTCTTGGCGTCCGCCGGCTGCATGCCGATGGTCATGTGATCACCGATCTTGGCACCGGTGAACACCAGCTTCTCCAGCATCAGTTCGTGCGGCACACCGAGGTCATCGGCGACGCGCTCATAACGCTGGAACTTGGCACTGTGGCAGCCCATGCAATAGTTGGCAAAGGTGCGCGCACCGTCCTGCAGGGCAGCTTTGTCGGAGACATCGATGTCGACTTTTTCCAGCTCCGGACCACCGTGTTCAGCAGCGAACGACAAGACAGGCAACGCAGCAAAAATCAGAGCAAAAAATAACTTTTTCATCAGCCAGTCACCCTTTCCGGAACCGGTTTGGTCTTCTCGAGCCGGGTGTAGAACGGCATCAGAATGAAGTAGGCGAAGTACAGGAAGGTGCAGACCTGCGACAACAGGGTTCGCCCCGGGGTCGGCGCAAGCACACCGAGAATACCCAGAATCACGAACGAAATGCAGAACACCACCAGCCAGATTTTGCTCATCCAGCCTTTATAGCGCATCGATTTCACCGGACTGCGATCAAGCCACGGCAGCACGAACAACACCGCAATCGCCGCCCCCATGGCGATAACGCCCATGAGCTTGTCCGGGATCGCACGCAAGATGGCGTAGAACGGTGTGAAGTACCAAACCGGCGCAATATGCTCTGGCGTCTTGAACGGGTTGGCTTGCTCGAAGTTTGGTTTTTCGAGGAAGTAGCCGCCCATTTCCGGGAAGAAGAACACAATGAAGCAGAAGATAAACAGGAACACTACAACGCCGACAATGTCTTTCACGGTGTAGTACGGGTGGAAGGCAATGCCGTCCAGCGGGATGCCGTTTTCGTCTTTGTGCTTCTTGATGTCGACGCCGTCAGGGTTGTTCGAACCGACTTCGTGCAGCGCCAGAATGTGCAGCACCACCAGACCGAGAATCACGATCGGCAGCGCGACAACGTGCAAGGCGAAGAAGCGGTTCAGGGTGATCCCGGAGATCAGGTAGTCACCACGAATCCACTGGGTCAGGTCGTTACCGATCACCGGAATCGCACCGAACAGCGAGATGATCACCTGGGCCCCCCAGTAAGACATCTGACCCCACGGCAGCAGATAACCCATGAACGCTTCGGCCATCAGTGCCAGATAAATCAGCATGCCGAAGACCCAGACCAGCTCGCGCGGTTTCTGGTACGAACCGTAGAGCAAGCCACGGAACATGTGCAGATAAACCACGATGAAGAACGCCGAAGCGCCAGTCGAGTGCAGCAGACGCAAGATCGAGCCGTACTCGACGTCGCGCATGATGTACTCGACGGAAGCGAAGGCTTCTTCCGCCGACGGCGTGTAACTCATCGTCAGCCAGACACCGGTGACAATCTGATTGACCAGAACCAGCAGCGCCAGAGAGCCGAAGAAATAGAAGAAGTTGAAGTTTTTTGGAGCGTAATACTTGCTGAGATGGTCTTCCCACATTTTTGTCGCAGGAAAGCGCGCATCAACCCAATCCATGAACTTGCTCATCACGCTTTCTCCGGATCAGTACCAATGATGATCAGGTCATCGGTCTCATAGGAATGCGGCGGAACTGGCAGGTTCAAAGGCGCAGGTTGCGACTTGTAGACGCGGCCAGCCAGATCGTAGTGGGAGCCGTGGCAAGGGCAGAAATAGCCACCGACCCAGTCTTTACCCAGATCCGCAGGTGCCACTTCGGGACGGAAAGTTGGTGAGCAACCCAGGTGAGTGCAGATCCCGATCAGCAGCAGAATTTCCGGCTTGATCGAACGCACTTCAGGGTCGACATAGGTAGGTTGCGTGGAGTTTTTGGAGGTTGGATCGGAGAGCTGGCCCTCGATCTTTTTGAGATTCCCCAGGATTTCCTCGGTACGGCGGACAATGAACACCGGCTGGCCGCGCCACTCAGCAATCATCTGCTGTCCTGGCTCGATTTTGCTGACATTCACTTTCACCGGTGCACCGGCGGCTTTCGCCTTGGCACTGGGAAACCATGACCCCACGAACGGGACCGCAGCCCCCACCGCTCCTGCAGCACCCACCACGGATGTGGCTGCTACCAAGAAGCGACGCCGGCCTGCATTCACGCCGTCATTGCTCATTCAGTCCTCTCCCATCAGCTTTTGTGGCCTGTTAAATCAGGCATCTACTAAATAAATCAATGTTACTTATAAAAATTTTGCCGAATGGTAATGAAAAGCCCCAATTCTGACAAGGGAATTACCCGGAGCTCTTACCCTCAAGCCTTGCAGTATAGGGGGTCTACGGAAGTGGCAAGTTGTCGCAGCGCAATTCTTTGATAAATCACAGGCATAAAAAAACGCCCGCTTCCGTGAGGAGGCGGGCGTTCTTTTTGAACGCGGAAGCGGAATTAACGCTTCGAGTACTGCGGACGCTTACGCGCTTTACGCAGACCAACTTTCTTACGTTCAACTTCACGGGCGTCGCGAGTAACGAAGCCAGCTTTGCGCAGAGCGCCACGCAGGGTTTCGTCGTAGTCCATCAGAGCGCGAGTGATGCCGTGGCGGATTGCGCCAGCTTGACCACTTACACCACCACCGATCACGGTGACGTAGATGTCGAACTTCTCGACAGTCTCAGTCAGCTCCAGCGGCTGGCGAACTACCATGCGGGCAGTTTCACGGCCGAAGAAGTTTTCCAGCGAACGGTTGTTGATGGAGATGTTACCAGTACCCGGACGCAGGAAAACGCGTGCGGTTGCGGTCTTGCGACGGCCAGTGCCGTAATTTTGAGTCGCCGACATAATGTACTATTCCGTTAAAACTTCAGTTCTTGGGGCTGCTGAGCAGTATGTGGGTGTGCAGCGCCCGCATAGACTTTCAGCTTACGGTACATGTCGCGACCCAGTGGGTTTTTAGGCAGCATGCCTTTAACCGCGGTCTCGATCACGCGCTCAGGGGCTTTAGCGATCAGCTTTTCAAAGTTGATCGACTTGATGCCGCCCGGGAAACCGGAGTGGGAGTAGTACATTTTGTCAGTGGTTTTAGCACCGGTAACACGAATCTGCTCAGCGTTGATTACGACGATGTAGTCGCCGGTGTCAACGTGAGGAGTGTACTCAGGCTTGTGCTTGCCACGCAGACGGCTCGCGATTTCGGTGGCCAGACGACCCAGGGTCTGACCAGCAGCGTCGACGACAAACCAGTCGCGCTTTACTGTTTCCGGTTTAGCAGTAAAAGTTTTCATTCTTTATAGCCTCAGGGGCCGCCCTGTAAATTAGACGGCGGATCTTACTGAATAGTGCGTACTTTGACAAGTCAAAGGCAGCCGGATACAGACGCTTTCGGGGGCTCGGGTCGGCGCGTCCGTTCAACGGCAAGATTCTTCGGCGGCGGCGCATCACTTCCACTGCAGAAAGAGGTCGGCAATTATGCAGATTGCGAAAAATATTTCAACCTGCTTTTATGATTGTTTTGCCCAAGGAGCACCCGATGGACTATCGCCAGCTAGGCCGTACCGACCTGAACGTGAGTGCAATCTGCCTCGGCACCATGACCTGGGGCGAGCAAAACACTGAAGCTGAAGCCTTCGCCCAGATCGAACGGGCCAAGGAAGCCGGGATCAATTTCATCGACACCGCCGAGATGTACCCGGTGCCGCCGAAAGCCGAAACCTACGCTACCACCGAGCGCTACATCGGCAATTACTTCAAAAGTCGCGGCGACCGCGCCGACTGGATCCTCGCCAGCAAGATCGCCGGCCCCGGCAACACCATCGATTACATCCGCGACAAAAACCTGCGCCACAACCGCCAGCACATCACCGCAGCGGTGGACGCCAGCCTCGAGCGTCTGCAGACCGACTACATCGATCTGTACCAACTGCACTGGCCGGAGCGCAGCACCAACTTTTTCGGACAGCTGGGCTACAAACACAAGATCGAAGCCAACCTGACGCCGCTGGAAGATACCCTCGAAGCGCTCGACGAGCAGGTGAAGGCCGGCAAGATCCGCCACATCGGTCTGTCCAACGAAACGCCGTGGGGCACCATGCGTTTTCTGGCGCTGGCCGAAGCCCGTGGCTGGCCGCGCGCGGTGTCGATCCAGAACCCGTACAACCTGCTTAACCGCAGTTTTGAAGTGGGTCTGGCGGAAATCGCCATCCGCGAACAATGCGGCCTGCTCGCTTATTCGCCGCTGGCTTTCGGTTTCCTCTCAGGCAAATACGAAGGTGGCGCGCGTCCGCCGAAAGGTCGTCTGAGCCTCTACAGCCGCTTCAGCCGCTATTTCAATGCGCAGTCGGAAGCAGCATGCAGCCGCTATGTGGCGCTGGCCCGTGAACACGGTCTGGATCCAGCGCAAATGGCGTTGGCGTTCGTGACGCAGCAGCCGTTTGTCACCAGCAATATCATTGGTGCGACCACGCTTGAACAACTGGACAGCAACATTGCCAGCTTCGATCTGAAGCTGTCGGATGAAGTGCTGGAAGGGATCGAGGCGATTCACAAGGATCATCCGAATCCTGCGCCTTGATTGAACGCGAAAAGCTTCGCGAGCAGGCTCGCTCCCACAGGTACAGCGTGATCCTTGTGGGAGCGAGCCTGCTCGCGAAAGTGCCGATCAGATCACCACCAAAGCGGAACGCGGAGCGTCCCCGGCGGCATTCCCACGCAGAGCGTGGGAACGATCATCAAAGCGACCGCGCAATAATCTCCTTCATGATTTCATTGGTACCGGCGTAAATCCGTTGCACCCGCGCATCCGCCCACGCCCGGGCCACCGGGTATTCCCACATGAAGCCGTAGCCGCCATGCAATTGCACGCATTCGTCGAGCACCTTGCATTGCAGGTCGGTGCCCCAATACTTGGCCATCGCCGCTGTCGGCACATCCAGCTTGCCTTGCAGGTGCAACTCCAGACACTTGTCGACGAACACTCGGCCGATCTGGATTTCCGTGGCCATCTCGGCCAGCTTGAAGCGCGTGTTCTGGAAGTCGGCAATCGCCTTGCCGAACGCTTTGCGATCACGGGTGTAATCGAGCGTCCACTGCAACGCTGCTTCGGCTGAGGCGAGGCCACCGATCGCCACGGTCAGACGCTCCTGCGGCAACTCCTGCATCAGATAAGCAAACCCTGCCCCGGCCTGTCCCAGAAGGTTTTCCTTGGGCACGCGCACATCCTGGAAGAACAACTCGGAGGTGTCCTGCGCCTTCATGCCGACCTTCTCCAGGCGCTTGCCCTTGTCGAAGCCCGGCGTATTCGCTTCCACCAGAAACAGGCTGGTGCCCTTGGCGCCGGCCT
Organism: Pseudomonas sp. P108; assembly: GCF_032613195.1. NCBI lineage: Bacteria > Pseudomonadati > Pseudomonadota > Gammaproteobacteria > Pseudomonadales > Pseudomonadaceae > Pseudomonas > Pseudomonas sp. P108. The sequence continues at coordinate 5,522,075 of NZ_CP126691.1, forward strand.
TTGGATCGGTCTTGGCGACCACGATCACCAGGTCCGCGAGAAAGCCGTTGGTGATAAAGGTTTTCGAACCGTTGATCACATACTCGTCACCGTCCAGCACGGCCGTAGTTTTCACGCCTTGCAGGTCGGAACCGGCACCCGGCTCGGTCATGGCGATGGCCGTGACCATCTCGCCCGAAACCAGTTTCGGCAGGTATTTGTGCTTCAGCGCTTCGCTGCCGTAATGCAGGATGTACGGCGCGACAATGTCCGAGTGCAGCGAAAAGCCGATCCCGGTCAAACCCAATCTACCGACCTCTTCGATCACCACGGCGCTGTAGAGAAAATCTGCCCCCAGCCCGCCGTACTCTTCCGGCAGGTGCGAGCAGAGCATTCCCGCCTCGCCTGCCTTGTTCCAGAGTTTGCGGTCGATATAGCCTTGTTTCTCCCATTGCGCATGAAACGGCACGGCCTCTTTTTCGAGGAAGGTTCGTACGCTGTCGCGAAACAATTCGTGCTCGGAGCTGAACAAGGTTCTGGGGATCATGCGGCACCTTTCTTTCTTGTTGGAGGGAGATGACCTTCAGAGACTAAGCCTCCCCTCCGACACAGGACACTGGACACATCCGACAAAAAATAAGACGATCCAGCCGTCTGGTGACCACTTTCCCTTATAAAAACAAAACAAAAGTTGAATTATGTCCAAGCAAGTCTCCACGCCCTTGCGGCGCGTCAGCATCCTGGCAATCGACCGGGTTTTCGCTTCCACTCTCATGCAAGCCAAGGATTTCTTCCATCTGGCCAGCCTGCGTTATGGCAAACAACTGGGCCACGGCCTGACTCCGGCGTTCGAAACACGCCTGGTCAGCCCCGACGGCAAACCGGTGAACAGCTTCAGTGACGTCGTGATGCCGGTCGACGGCGGCCTGGAAAACGCCGATGTCATTATCCTCCCGGCGTTCTGGGACGATTTCGACACACTGTGCGGCCGTTATCCACAAGTCCTGCCGTGGCTGCGCGAACAGCACTCACGCGGCGCCGTGTTGTGCGGCGAAGCCACCGGGGTGTTCTGGCTGGCCGAGGCCGGCCTGCTCAACGGCAAGGAGGCGACCACCTACTGGCGTTTCTTCAATGCCTTTGCCGAGCGTTTTCCGAAGGTCTATCTGAATCAGGACAAGCACCTGACCGATGCAGACAACTTGTATTGCGCTGGCGGCACCACCTCAGCCTGCGACCTTTACATCTACTTGATCGAACGCTTCTGCGGAGCCAACGTCGCGCAAGCCGTGGCCCGCGACATCCTTTACGAAGTGCAGCGCAGCTATTCGCCGGGACGCATCGGGTTCGGTGGGCAGAAACTGCATCAGGACGTGATCATTCTGCAGATCCAGCACTGGCTCGAAGAGCATTTCGCCGACAAGTTCCGCTTCGAAGACGTCGCTCGCGAGCATGGCATGAGCATCCGCAACTTCATGCGGCGCTTCCAGACGGCCACCGGTGACAAGCCACTGCATTACTTGCAACGCCTGCGTATCGAGACGGCGAAAGGCTTGTTGTCCGGCAGCCGCAAAAGCATCAAGACCATCAGTTATGAGGTCGGTTACGACGATGCGAGCTTCTTTGCGCGGTTGTTCCGCCAGCATACGGAGCTGTCGCCGAATCAGTATCGGCAGCAGTTTCAGCAGGCTGCGTAGCCCTCTGCCCATACCAAACCCATGTAGGAGTGAGCCTGCTCGCGATTGCGTCCGTCCATGCAGCATTTATGTGACTGATCCACCGCTATCGCGAGCAGGCTCACTCCTACAGGGTATTGCGGTGAATTCTGGACATAAAAAAGGGCCTGCAGTTGCAGGCCCTTTTTTGTTTCGCGATTCTGTTTAAGGCTTGTGAGCCCGCGACAGGAATTCGTGCGATTGCATCTCCAGCAAACGGCTCAGCGTGCGCTGGAACTCGAAGTTCAGACGGCCGCCGGTGTACAGATCCTTCAGCTCGACCTCGGCAGAAATGATCAGCTTGACGTTGCGGTCGTAGAACTCGTCAACCATGTTGATGAAACGGCGGGCAATGTCGTCGGTGGTGACGCTCATCTGCTCGACACCGCTGAGCAACACAGCGTGGAAGATCTTGCCCAGTTCGATGTAGTCGTTCTGGCTACGCGGGCCGTCGCACAGTTCGCGGAAGTCGAACCAGGCCACGTCGTCACACGTGCGCAGCGCACGGATCTCGCGGTTTTCGATCATCAACACGTCGTTCTCGACCGCAGCAGTGCATTCCGGCGTCAGCGCCTTGAAGCTCTTGCGCAGGCTTTCGTGAGCGGCTTCGTCGAGCGGATAGTGGAACAGCTCCGCTTGTTCGAGGTGACGCAGACGATAGTCGACGCCGCTGTCGACGTTGACGATCTCGGTGTTCTGCTTGATCAGGGCAATGGCCGGCATGAAGCGCGCGCGTTGCAGACCGTCCTTGTACAGACCGTCCGGAACGATGTTCGAGGTCGCGACCAGGGTCACGCCGTTCTTGAACAGTTCTTCCATCAGCGTGCCGAGGATCATCGCGTCAGTGATGTCGGAGACAAAGAATTCATCGAAGCAAATCACCCGCGACTCGGTCGCGAAACGCTTGGCGATGATGGTCAGCGGGTTTTTCTCGCCGCCGAGGGTTTTCATTTCTTCGTGTACACGCTTCATGAAGCGGTGGAAGTGGGTGCGGGTCTTTTCCTTGAACGGCAGCGCTTCGAAGAAGGTGTCGACCAGGTAAGTCTTGCCGCGACCTACGCCGCCCCAGAAATACAGGCCCTTGACCGGCGTCTGATCCTTTTTGCCGAACAGTTTGCTCAGCAGACCCGGCTTGTTCTGATCGGCGGCGATCAGATCCTCGTACAGACGCTGCAAATGACGCACAGCAGTTTCCTGCGCGGCGTCATGGAAGAAGTCCGGGCGTTTCAGATCAGCTTGGTATCGTTCTAGGGGCGTCATAATTCGTTAGCAAGGCAACAAAAACGGGCCGTCACTGTAGCGACGGCCCGTGGGAATGGCAATCGGCCCTTGGTCGGACCGTGCCGCCGATTAGTCCTGAACCGGGGTCAGCGCGATGCGCAAAGCCTCGATGGCCGCGTCCCGCGCAGCAGCATCGGCGAACGCCGGGCTGTCGCCAACGCACTCGCCTTCCAGCCACACGCTGAAGCTCAGGTCTTCGCTGCGCACGTCCAGCGGCTGACCGGATTGCAGTTGCTTGGTCACCTGCCCGGCAGTTTTGCCGTCAGCGAAGTTGCGCGACAACAGCAGTTGCTCGCCATCGGCCGCCAGCAGACGGAAACGGAAGCTGCCGTCGTCTTCACGGAAACTGACGAAACGCGCGGCTTTCGCGGCTTTCTTCTTGGTGGTCGTAGCGACTTGCACCTGATTGACGAAAGAACGCAGGCCAACGGCTTCACGCAGCTCGTTGAGGAACGGCGTTGCCACCGCACGGGCCTTTTTCGCACCGATCTGCAGAATGTCTTCCAGATCCGCCGGGCGCTCGATCAACTGGTGATACTTGTCGCGAGCCTCGCCGAGATCGTTGTCGAGCAGTTGGAACAGACGGCTCTTCGCCTCGCCCCAACCCAGACCGCCCAACAATTCGCTACGGAATTCGTCAGCCTGCGCTGGTGTGGCAAAGGCCTGGAACAGGGTGAACAGGTGCGAGTTGTCCGGATCCTTGGCTTCGCCCGGCGCTTTGGAGTCGGTGACGATCCGCGAGATCGCGTCCTTCATCTCTTTGGCGCTGGAGAACAACGGAATGGTGTTGTCGTAGCTCTTCGACATCTTGCGACCGTCGAGGCCTGGCAACGTCGCCACGCTTTCTTCGATCAGCGCTTCGGGCATGGTGAAGAATTCTTTGCCCTGACCGAACAGGTGGTTGAAACGCTGGCCGATATCGCGGGCCATTTCCACGTGCTGGATCTGGTCACGACCGACCGGCACTTTGTGCGCATTGAACATCAGGATGTCCGCCGCCATCAGCACCGGGTAGCTGTAGAGGCCCATGGTAATACCGGCGTCCGGGTCTTCACCGGTTTCAACGTTCTTGTCCACCGACGCCTTGTAGGCGTGCGCGCGGTTGAGCAGGCCCTTGGCGGCAACGCAGGTCAGCAGCCAGGTCAGTTCAGGGATTTCCGGGATGTCGGACTGGCGGTAGAAGGTCACGCGGTCGACATCGAGGCCACCGGCCAGCCAGGTCGCGGCGATTTCCAGACGCGAGCGCTGGATGCGCAGCGGGTCATCGCATTTGATCAGGGCGTGGTAGTCGGCCAGGAAGTAGAACGAATCGGCATTGCTGTCGCGGCTGGCAAGGATCGCCGGGCGGATGGCGCCGGCGTAGTTGCCCAGGTGCGGCGTGCCGGTGGTGGTGATGCCGGTGAGGATACGGGTACGGTTCGTCATGGGTAATCGCTTGTCAGACTGCAATCAATTCGAGAGACGCGGCAGGATCAGATCCTTGAGATCGGTCAGCTTGCCATGAAAAAAGTGTCCGCATTCTGCCACTTTCAGCAGCTCATGGGGGCGCTGGAGTTTTTCCGACCAGTCGTAAACCAGTTGCGGATCGATGACTTCGTCGGTTTCCGGCTGGATCACCGTGAGTTCCCCCTGCTGCGGCAGTTGATCCTGTTCGCCCAGACGCATGACTGCCGGGGCGACCATGAACAGGTGCTTGAGCTGCACGCCTTGGGCTTCGAGACGACCGCCGAGACTTGCTGCAACAAATCCGCCGAAGGAGAAACCGAACAGGGTCAGCGGCAGATCCGGGTGTTTCTCGCGCAACCACTTGGCGGCTGACTGGGCATCGTCGACTTCACCAGTGCCCATATCGTGCGAACCTTCGCTGGCGCCGACGCCGCGATAGTTGAAGCGCAAGGTGATCAGGCCGGCGTCGCGCGCAGTGCGCTGCAGGGTCGAAACGACCTTGTTGAGCATGGTGCCGCCCTGCACCGGGTTCGGATGACAGATCAGCGCGATGCCGCGCGGCTGCTCGTTGTCGAGGTACAAAGCTTCGATTTGGCCGACTGGGCCGGCAATCACTACAGGGGTTTCACGCATCAGCAAGGAAGGAACTCCGTGACCTCGAATCGGGTCGACTCGTCTAGCAAATTGTCTGTGCCAATCTATTGCGAGTGAATCGCGGTATACAGCGCAGGTTCGAGCCGTTAACGTAAAGCAAAGCCGTTTATAGAGGAAGGACTCGTGGAACACTCGCTCTTAGTTTGGTTGTTACCGACTCTTGCCCTGGTTGTGGGTGTCGCCATTGGATTCCTGATCGCGCGCGTTGCGCCGAACGCCGCGCCGAGCCGTACGCAGCGTCAACTGGATGATATCCAGGAGCGTTTCGACAGTTATCAAAATGAAGTGGTCACCCACTTCAACAGCACCGCGATGCTGGTCAAGAAGCTGACCCAGAGCTATCAGGAAGTGCAGGATCATCTCGCCGAGGGCGCCAATCGTCTGGCCCTGGACGAGCAGACCCGCCAGCGCCTGATCGCCGCCCTGCACGCTGACGCGGCAGTCGCGCCACGTGAACGCCTGACGCCACCGCGCGATCAGGAGCCGCCGCGTGACTACGCACCGAAGACTCCGAACTCGCCGGGCATGCTCGATGAGCATTATGGTCTGAAGAAGTAATCAGCCTTCGCTGGTAAAAAAGCCCCCGGACAGTGATGTGTCCGGGGGCTTTTTTGTGTCTGTAATCTTCGGTGCTGGTAGCGGCCCCTTCGCGAGCAGGCTCGCTCCCACAGGGGAATGCATTTCAAATGTGGGAGCGAACCGGCTCGCGAAGGGGCCGGCACAGGCCAGACAAAAAAATGCCCGATCACAGGATCGGGCATTTCTTCAATCAGGCATTCAGTTACGGATATTGCTGAACCGTACCCGGCTGCTGTTGCTGCTGACCACCATACTGCTGACCCGGAATCGCTTTCAGGTTGACTTCAACGCGGCGGTTCTGCGCCCGGCCATTCACATCGCCATTGCTGGCGATCGGGTTATCCGGACCGGCGCCACGGGCCGACAGGTTGGCACCGCTGACACCTTGCGAGGTCAGGTAGGTCGCCACGCTCTGCGCACGACGCTGCGACAGGTCCATGTTGTGCTGGCGGCTGCCGGTGCTGTCGGTGTAGCCGACGATTTCGATCTGGTTCTGGCTGAACTCTTTCAACGAGCCCGCGAGGTTGTTCAGCGGCTGGTAGAAGCTGGAGGCGATGTTCGCCGAATCGGTGGCGAACGTGATATTGCCTGGCATGATCAGCTTGATCTGGTCGCCCTGACGCTGCACTTCAACGCCGGTGTTGGCCATGCTCGCGCGCAGTTTCTTTTCCTGCTGGTCGGCGTAGTAACCGTAACCGGCAGCGGAAGCACCCACCACTGCGGCGCCGATCAAGGCACCCTTGCCGCGGTTGTTGTGGTCGATGGCAGCACCGGCGAGCGCACCGGCCAGAGCGCCGAGGCCGCCGTATTTGGCGGTTTTGCTCATGCCTTGCGAGCCGCTGTCAGCCTGGCCTTGATTGTCATACGGGTTAGGCGAGGCGCAGCCGGACAGCAAGGCCACGGCAGTAGCGACAATAATCAAACGACGCTTGGTGAACATGGAGAGCTCCTGGTTTTTCGCATTCTGTGGTGCAGCGGCCACTGGGTTAAATGGACCTGCGCGGGCGTTGGATCATGACAATGCACAAAAATTCCGCCGGGCACTCGTGACAAAATATTTAGGCACGCACAAACGGGTTTTCGCGCATTTCGTCACCCAGACGCGTATCCGGCCCGTGACCGGTCACCACGGTCGCATCCTCGTCCAGCGTGTACAGCCGCTGCTTGATCGAACGCACGATGGTCGCCTGATCGCCGCCCCACAAATCCGTGCGCCCTACGCCGCGACGAAACAACGTGTCGCCGGCAATCAACAGCTTAGCCTCGGAAAACCAAAAGCTCATGGAACCGGGTGTATGTCCCGGCGTATGCAGGGCCACGCCGCAACCACAGGCCAGTTCTTCATCATCGCTCAACCAGCGATCCGGTGACGGCACCGGTGTATACGGCACGCCGAACATCTGGCATTGCATTTCGAGGTTGTCCCAGAGGAATTGGTCTTCCTTGTGCAAATGCAGGGTCGCTCCGGTCTTCTCTTTCATCTGGCCGGAAGCGAGGAAGTGGTCGAGATGCGCGTGGGTGTGGATGATGCTGACGACTTTCAGGCCATGCGCATCGAGACGCGCCATGATCAGGTCAGGATTGCCGCCCGGGTCGACGACGATGGCTTTCTTTGTAATCGGATCGCCGATGATGGTGCAGTTGCACTGGAGCGGGCCGACGGGGAAGGTTTCGCGGATGAGCACTGGGCTTGAAACGGTCATGGGAAATCCTGGGCAGTGGCTCGAAACGGCCGATCGGCAATTTTACCGTCGCTAGATCATTAACCCCAGCTCTTTGGCCCGCGCCACTGCCTGTGTGCGCCGCTCAACCCCCAACTTGCTGTTGATATGACTGGCGTGAGTTTTTACGGTGTGCAGGGATATGAACAACTGCTCGCTGATTTCCTGATTCGAACAGCCTTGAGCAATCAGGCGCAGAACGGCCAGCTCTCGACTGCTGAGCTGTTCGGCCACCGAGACCTCTGCGACGGGACGGACAGCGGGAACAGGCAGGTGTCCCAGCAATTGCTGACTGACCGCTGTCGAAACGTTCGAAACCAATTGCCCGCGTAGCCAGTCACCGTACTTTTTCAGCAAACTGTCAAATGGCTGCACCACGCCACCCGCTGCCGCTTCCAATGCCTGGCTCAGCGCTTTTCTGGCCTCCGGCTCACGCCCACACGCCAGCAACAGCGCCACTTTCTGCGTCAACGCCATCACGCTGAGCAACTGCCGCCCGGTCTGCTGACCGTTTTCATGCAACACGTTCAGCCGTCCTTCGGCGAGCATGGGTTGCCCTTGAATCATGTCCAGCAACGCCTGCTGCAGTTCAACATGCAACGGCAACTGTGGATGAAACTCTGGTGGTGCGGCAGCACGCTCGCCGGTGTAAGTCTGCCCAAGACGCGCCAGCCACGCCTCGGCCAGATCGGTGCGGCCCTGCGCCAGCCACAGCTCGCATTTGACCAGCGTGATCATCGCCAGGTAGTAGATCGGCGGCACGTCCCAGATGTGCATCAGGCGTTCGGCTTCGGCGAGTTCGGCAAAGGCCTTGGCGAATTCGCCACTGCTGCCGTCCAGACGAGCGATGACACAATGGCCGATCAACACACTGATATCGCGGCAGGCACGCGCCTCACCAATCCCGGCCAACAAGCGCAAACGAGCGGCCTGAGGCTGCAAGCGCATCGCCAATAGAAAACCTTCGTACAACGTCAGCCGCGCACGCACCGCGTATAAGCGTTGTGGCGACAGACCGCGCAAGCGTTCCAACCCCTGATGGACTTCATCGAGTGCGCGCAGAATCTCGCCACGCGCCTGCAAAACACGCGCACGATCGTAATGCGCCAACGCTTCAAACAGAGGATTGCCGACGCGCTGCGCCAGCTCCAGGGATTCACGATTAAGGCCGCGGGCGCGCCATAGATCGCCGTCGGCAATGGCCAGATTGGACAAGGTCGATAAACACATCAATCGCTGACCGTAACGCTTGGCTGGCAGGCTTTCCAATGCTTCGCTGCAATACCTGAGGGTCAACTCACGATGGCCGCGGCCACGGGCAATGATCCCGCTCAATGCCAGCCATTGCGCCAGCATCGATTTTTGCGCGGTGGCAGACGGCGCCGGCAGAAAGCGGCTCAAGTGGCCGGACAACTCTTCGGCCGCATCGAGCTGACACGCCAGCCCCAATGCCCAGCTGTACAGCACGATCAGCCGCGGCGTGCTGATCAGCAAGCTGTCAGGTAAATCCATTTTCCAGCGCAGCAGCATGCCGACGTTTTGTTCGGCCAGCAGCTGTTCCTCGGAAAGATTCTGTACCAGATTTGCCGCCACATCGAGGTGACCAGCGCGCAATGCCTGCTCCACCGCCTCGTCGAGCAAGCCCTGGGCATTGAACCAGCGACACGCACGCAGATGCAGCGTTGCGGTCGGCACCATCGCTTGCGCTATCGGCCGGCTGCGCAACAAATCGGAGAACAGATGGTGGTAGCGATACCAGTGCCCGTGCTCGTCCAGCGGTACGAGAAAGACCTGATGCGCAAGCAGAAAGCGCAGGATCTCGGCACTGTCATGGGCCTCGCGAACGGCATCGCACAACTCGCTGCAAAAGCGTTCCTGGGGAGCGGTGTCGTAAAGGAAGGATTGCACTTCGGCCGGCAGGCAATCGATGACCTCTTCCAGCAGATAATCGCGAATCAGCCCTTCCCCGCCGTTCAACGTTTGCGGCAATGCGGCATCGCTGCCGGCTTCAGACATCGCCAGCAACCAGAAACGCAAACCGGCAACCCAGCCCTCACTGCGCTGAATCAGATTTTCCAGGGCTTCACCGCGCAGAGACGTGCTGTGGCGATCGAGCAAGGTCAGGGCTTCGTCGTGGGTCAGACGCAGATCAGACTCATGCAGCTCCAGTAACTGCCGCGACAGACGCAAACGCGCCAGATGCCAGTCCGGACGCTGCCGGCTGGTGACCATCACCAGCAAGCCGTCAGGCAAATGATTGAGAAAAAACTGCAGGCACCGGTCGAGTACCGGACCTTGCGCAAGATGATAGTCGTCGAGCACCAGCAGCAGCGGCTTGGCGGGATCGAGGTGCAGGGTCAACTCATCGAGCAAGCCGTCGAGCCATTCTTCGAAGGCAAACGGCTGATGACGTTGGCGCATTTTCAGCAGGCCGAGTGCACGACTGCCCAGTTGCGGAAAGTAGTCCTGCAAGCCTTCGAGCAAACGCTCAAGAAAGCGTCCGGGGTCGCTGTCGCGCGGGCTCAGGCCCAGCCAGAGGCTTTGCCAGTGCGCCGGCAGACTCTGACAGAACTCCACCGCCAGCGAGCTCTTGCCGAATCCGGCGGGGGCGCTGACCAGCAACAGGCGCCCACCGAGTCCGGCCTGCAGGCGCTCGCAAAGACGTGGTCGCAAAACGTAGCCGTCGGGCAGCGGTGGGCGAAAAAAACGCCCGTCCAGTGCCGCGACGGCAACGCTTGCGGGACCCGGAAGTGGGGACAGATCAGTCATGGCCGGCTCTTGTTCGAATTGCTGTTGGCGGCGTTGCAGATGTCCGCAGACTAGCCTTAAACGAACCGGTTATGAAGGTTGCTGCTACAAATGGCTACAAAAAGGCTACGGAAAAATCCGCAGACAAAAAAACGCCCCGAACCGGTCGGGGCGTTTTCACGAGGATGCGGCCTCGGGTTACAGCAGGTTAGCGAACGCCATCCTGACGCAGTGCGGCCGGGGTGAAATCGCTGGTGGTGGCAGTGAAGCCGAAGTCATACGCACTCTTCTCTTCGTTCTTCATGCCCAGTGCCAGGTAGCGGCCGGACTGCAGGTCGTAGAGGGTTTCCAGGGCATACCACGGCACTTGCTTGTCGTAGTAGTTCTCGGCATGCGCTTCGGCAACGCGCCACAGTTGGCCACGACCGTCATAGTGGTCGATCACTGCCGCCTGCCAGGTGTCCTCGTCGATGTAGAAGTCACGTTTGGCGTAGATGTGGCGCTGACCTTCCTTCAAGGTTGCTACCACATGCCAGACGCGGCGCAGTTCGTAACGCGCCAGGTCCTGGTTGATGTGGCCGGCCTTGATGATGTCGGCGTATTTCAGCTTCGGATCGTCGAGCTTGTAGCTGTCGGAGGCGATGTACATCTCTTTCTTGCCTTCGAGCTTCCAGTCGTAGCGATCCGGTGCACCGTTGAACATGTCGAGGTTGTCGGAGGTACGCAGACCGTCGGCGGCAGTACCCGGACCGTCATAGGACACTTGTGGTGCACGGCGCACACGGCGCTGACCGGCGTTGTAGACCCACGCCGAACGTGGTTCCTTCACTTGGTCGAGGGTCTCGTGCACCAGCAGCACACCACCGGCCAGACGTGCCGGCGCGGTCACTTTCTGCTTGAAGTAGAACAGGATATTGCCCGGGTTCGCCGGATCGTAGTCCTTCATCTTGTCGCGGAACACGAACTGATCCTGGAAGTACACCAGGCTGTACGAGCCGTTCGGTTGCGGCGTGGCCTGAGTCACCAGACGAGTCACGCTGCCGCCGCGATAGCGGGTGATGTGGTTCCAGATGACTTCCACACCGGTTTTCGGAATCGGGAACGGTACGGCGGTATCGAAGTTTTCCAGGCCGTTGCCGCCAGACACCAGGTTGGTGGTGGTGGCGTTTTTCTTGATGGCGGCGAATACGTCATCCGGCACGGTCGCACCGCGATGGGACGGATACACCGGCATCTTGAAGGTGTCCGGGTAACGCTTGAACATCGCGTACTGCCCCGGCGCCAGTTTGTCCTTGTACTTGTCGACGTCTTTCGCAGTGATGGTGAACAGCGGTTGCTCGCTGGCGTATGGATTGGACAGGAACCCCTTGCTGTCGACCGAGCCGGCATTTTTCGGCAGCGGCTTCCACGCCGGGATCGAACCGTCGGCGTTACCGGCCATTTCAGCGCCCATCGGCGTCAGGCTCTTGCCCAGTTTGTCGGCTTCTGCAGCAGGCACCGCAGCCATGACCCCGGTCGCCAGCAGCGACAGACCCAGAACACCGGCGTGGAACAGACTCTTTGTTATTTTCATAAATTCGTTCGTCCTGAAATGCAGTGCTTAGAAGTTCACGCCGAAGCTGAGCGCAACGAAGTCGCGATCATCCACAGTGGTGTACTTGCCATCGAAGAAGTTGGTGTAAGCCAGGCTCGCGGTGTAGGTGTTCTGGTATTCGGCATCGACGCCCAGGCTGACCGCTTTGCGACCTTCCTCGAAGTTACCGCCAGGGCCAGGGGAGTAACCGCTGACGTCGTGGGACCAGGCCACGTTCGGCTTCAGGTTCACACCGGCGAAGACGTCGTTGTATTCCCAGATGGCGCGACCGCGGTAGCCCCACGACACTGAGGTGGTGAAGCCGTCGTTGTCGCAATTGCGGCTGCGGTTGTTCTGCGGCGATCCTGCCCCTGCACCGTTGATGGTGCTGGCATTGAGGATATTGGCGCAGGTGTTGGTCGTGCCAGTGGCTGGCAACTCGCCCGGACCGTAGACCGGATCGCGGCCATAACGCATGTCGGAACGGCTTTCCAGGCCACCGACGTAAGTCGCGCCGACTTCACCGACCAAAGTCAGACGGCTGGCGCCCATGACCTGATCGAAGAAGTGCGTGAACGTTGTCTGGATCTGGGTGATTTCCTTGCGCTCGTAACCGTGCAGATCCTGACCCGGCACACCATTGAGCAGCGAAGCGTTGGTCAGTGCGCCGCCGAGCGGACGTACACCGGCGAACAGGATGTCGGTGGAGTTCAGCTGTACCGGCGCGTTCGGACGATAGCTGATCTCACCGCTCCACGCCGTACCGGTAGGCAGAGTGGTGGAGAAGCTCAGACCGTAGAGGCGAATGTCTTCAGGGTATTCAATGAAGTAGTTCGAGTTGCCCGCGACCAGCAGTGGTGCGAGCGCCGCAAAAGGCCCTGGCAGCGCGCGTGCAGTGTTGTAGACCGATTGTGGCGCACCGGTGGCGCTGAAGATCGGCGCGCGGCTGTGGTAGTTCATGAAGTAGGCGCCGAACTCGGTGTCGAGCGGTTCGTACATGTACTTGAAGGATGCGCCCCACTGACCGCTGTCGCGGGCATCGCGGTCCGGGCCACGACGAACCAGCACACCTTCCTCGTTGACGTTGACGCCGTTGGCGGCCAATGGGCCAAGGGCCACGGCCGGGATTTGCGAACGCTTGTTCAACACGCGCAGGTTGTCGTTGCAACCGTCAGCAACAATGTCCGGCTGCGAGAAGAACGTGCCGCAGTTGTCGACGACGGTCTGGTCCCATTCCAGTTGATAGAACGCTTCGGCCGAAAGGTTTTCGGTCAGGCTCTGGGACACGTAGAACATGTTGACCGGAATCAGGCCTTCCTTGATCTCGGCACCGGGACGGCGGAACGCGGAGACGTCGATCGGGTTGATCGAGTTGATGCCGCCGCCGATGAAGGTACTTTCACCCCAGCTCACAACCTGCTTGCCCAGACGCACGGAGCCCGGCTGATCGGCAATCGCATAGTTGTGGTAGACGAAGGCGTCGAGAATCTGCCCGCCGGACGACTTGGCGCCCTCTTTACGGTTGCTGTCGCTGATGTCTTTGAACTGGCGGCTCTCGTCCTTCAGTTCGAAGTCGTACCAGTATTTGCCACGGACGAATACGCCGGTGTCGCCGTACTTCAGCTCAAGGTCATGAATACCCTTGAAGATCTTCGAGAAGGTTTCACCGCTTTTGAAGTTGGCGTGACCGTCATCGGACGTTTGCGACAGACCGTGGCCGCCGTTGTTGACGCCGATGAGGTTCTTGTTCGGGCTCTGAGTAGACCAACTGGCACCGATCGACAAGGACGAGTCGAACTGGCCTTCGATTTCACCGACGTTGAAACTGACGCCGAATGCGGGCCCGGCGAGCGAGGAGGCAAGACTGACTGCCAGAGGCAGTTTCGCCCGGCGCCAGAACTGGTTTACTGAGGTCATCGACGCTACTCCATGTGCATTATTGTTATGGCAGTGAGTACTTTTAAAAACGCTGTGGAAGACCGGGTGCCAGGGCTGCCCGAATTCACTCCAAAGTTGCTCGCCCCAATCAGTGCGTGTGCTCCGTTCTTAAAAATCCTTGAGCGGACTATAGCCAGCAGGTGGTACTGCTTGATCCCTCTAAAGTGTGATTTGCAGCTGCCGGCCACTCTGGAACAGTCCTTTCGCCAGTCCGACACATGTCGGCACGGCAAGGATGGCTGATTTTTTCGATTTCACAAGGCAAGCGCTTGCTTGGTGGGTCTGGCGCGCCGGTTTCGGCGCGCCAGCAGACACTCAAAGTGTCGAGAGGAAGGTGCTGTTGTTGGCCTGCCATTCAGTGATATCGAGGCGGATGCGCTTCTTGTCGAGCTTGCCGACACTGGTCTTGGGAATTTCGGTAACAAGAGCGATCTGACTCGGAATCGCCCACTTGCTCAGATGGCCCAATTCCACGAACGGCTTGAGGTGTTCCTTGAGCTCGCGCGCCCCGATCACGTGCCCTTCACGGATTACCAGCAAGGCAAACGGACGCTCGCCCCACTGCGGATCGGCGATGCCCACCACTGCTACTTCGCGTACCGCGACGTGACGACTGATCAGGTCTTCGAGGTCCAGCGAGGAGATCCACTCGCCGCCGGTCTTGATCACATCCTTGATGCGGTCGCGGATGTCGATCACGCCCATGCTGTCGAGCGTGGCGACATCACCGGTATGCAGCCAGCCGCCGGCCCAGAGCTCGGCGCCCTTCTGCGGCTCGTTGAAATAACCCTCGGTGAGCCACGGCGCGCGCAGCACCAATTCGCCCTGGGTCTCGCCGTCAGCCGGAAGAAAGTTACCCTCGGCGTCGACGATCGCCGCTTCCACCAGCGGCCCCGGCACGCCGGCCTTGATCCGGTAAGTGGTGCGTTCGTCTTCAGTGCCGGCCATCAATTCATCATTGAGGTGCGCACAGGACACCAACGGCCCGGTTTCCGACATGCCATACGCGGCGGTGAGCTGAATGCCGCGCGCCTTCGCGGTTTCGTAGAGCGTGCGATTGAGCGCGCTGCCGCCAATGACGATTTTCCAGCCACCGAAATCAGTGCCTTGTGCGCCTTTGGCGTTAAGCAGCATTTGCAGGATGGTCGGTACACAGTGAGAGAAGGTGACCTTCTCCTTGCGCCACAACTCGACGAGAAACTCCGGATCGTAACGTCCCGGATAAACCTGTTTCAGGCCCAACATGGTCGCCACGTACGGCAGACCCCAGGCGTGAACGTGGAACATCGGCGTGATCGGCATGTACACATCGTTGGTGCCAAGCAAGCGCACGCTGTCGATCGAACCCATGATCGTCGACACGCCCATGGTGTGCAGCACCAGTTGTCGATGGGTGAAATACACGCCTTTCGGGTTACCGGTGGTGCCGGTGGTGTAGAACGTGGTGGCGACCGAGTTTTCGTCAAAATCCTGAAAGTCGTACTGCGGGCTCGCGGCGGCCAGCAGTTGCTCGTACTCGCCGACCAGATTCGGCAACTCGGCGGTTTTCTCCGGCAGATCGGTCAACAGCAGGGTTTTCTCGACCGTGGTCAGGTGCGGCGCGATCGCGTGATACAGCCCGACGAACTCGCTGTTGACCAGCACAAAGCGGTCCTCGGCGTGGTTCATGGTGTAGAGGATCTGCTCAGGCGAGAGGCGCACGTTGATGGTGTGGATCACCGCGCCGATCATCGGAATGGCAAACATGCACTCCAGATAACGATGGCTGTCCCAGTCCATCACCGCCACCGTGTCACCGGCCTTCACACCGGCCGCCGTCAGCACGTTGGCCAACCGCGCCACGCGCTCGATCAGGGTCGGGTAGCTATAGCGAATCTGGTCGCGGTAAATGATCTCGCGGGTTTTCTCGTAACGGGCGCCGGACATCAGCAGCCGTTTGATCAGCAATGGATACTGGTAGGCCCCATCGGCCGGGGGAATGACGCGAGTCTGCAACATAAGAATCCCTTTTCTGACTGCACGGTGTTGGCGTAGAGACAGGTACTCTAGAACCCTTATACGCCAGCCAAATCAGCCAAAGGAATGATTTGCAAAGCCGTACAAATGCTAGCTTTGCGCCAGCATTTGCCGGTTTTCGTCTTCGGTCAGGCCGTTTGCCCTACAACCTCCTCGGAAGGTGTCCGTGGGAATACGACAGCCGCAAGGAAGGTCAACGCGCCGAAACTCGCGAGAATCAAGTACAGGCCTACAAAGCCATGGCGCGGTTCGACGTAGGAAATCAGCGGTATCGCCGTCGCACTGGCGCCAAACGATAAACAGTAACGCAGAGCGAACACCCGCGATTGCCATTGCGGGGCGACGAAGTTGGCAACCATCGCATCGTTCACTGTTACCTGACCAAACACCACGAACATGAATGCCGCACCCAGCGCGATCACTGCCCAGCCGTCGGCATAGGCCAGCGCGAACAGCAGCGGTGCCTGGCACAACGTCAGGACAACAAACGGCCATTTCAGGCTGAAGCGGTGCAACACCCGACCAATGCTCAACTGCGCCACCGCGCCAAAGGCATAAGCCAGACTGACCACCACACCGAGGGTTTGCGGCGAAGCGAACAGCTCATGCAAACGCTCCTGGAACAGTTTCGGATAAGTCATGGTGGTGGCGTTGAACACCACCCCGCCGGTAGCTGTGGCCAGCGCCAGCACGCCGAACACCATAACCATCGAAATACGCTGACCGGCGGCGCCTTTAAGCGCCGTGTGCGGGCGTTGCGGGATCGGCTCTTCGCGCACCTGCAAGGCGAAGCCAAGACCCAGCACAATCGCCACTGCGCCCGGTATCAGAAACGCCGAGCGCCAGCCGAACTGCGCCACCAGCAAGCCAGTGATCAGCGCCGAAAATGCCACGCCCAGATTGCCCCACATGCCGTTGATGCCGATTTCGCGGCCACGGTTCTGCGCGTAAGCAACCAGCATTGCCGTGCCGACCGGGTGATAAATCGCCGCGAAAATACCGATCAGGGTCAAGCCGATCACCAGCATGCTCGGGCTGTTGCTCAGGCCGGTAAAAATTGCCGAGACGCCAATGCCGAAGAAAAACACCAGCATCATTTGCCGCCGGCTCCAGTGATCGCCCAGCCACCCTGCCGGTAGCGAACAGGCGCCGAAAGCAATGAAACCGCCCAGTGACAGGCCGATCAGCGCGGCGTAATCAAGACCGAAGGCCTGAGTCATGCCGAGCACGGCGGCGGGAAAGATCAGCATGAACATGTGATCGATCACATGAGCGGCGTTGATGTAGCGAATGACATTTCGGGATTGATTCATGGCGGCACGCTTTACGTTGTTGTGTGCCGCTTATGCTAGGTTGGCCATAAAGCGCATTTCTGCCAAGCAAGTCATCGGATCAGACATGTTGATCAGCCATTTCGAACACGGCCCGGTGAGTGCCTACCCCCGGGACTATCTGGACGGCGCCCACCAGCCGCTGCACCTGCATCGCGAGGCGCAATTGCTGTATGCCGTCAGCGGCCTCATGCGCGTGGTCACGGCATCCGGCGCGTGGGTGATTCCGCCAAGCCGCGCGGTGTGGATTCCGCCCGAGGTGGCGCACGAGATTTTCATGAGCGGTGATGTGCAGATGCGCTCGCTGTTCATCGCGCCGGAACTGTCACCCGCCAGTCTGCAACAGTGCTGCGTTTTGGCCGTGACACCGCTGCTGCGCGAGCTGATCCTGCGCGCGGTGCAAGGGCCGCCGCACGCCGACAACCCGCTGATTCAGCAGTTGATGCTGGAAGAACTCGCCAGCCTGGAAAACCTGCCGCTGCACATTCCGATGCCCAGCGACCGGCGCCTGCAAAACATTTGTCTGGCACTGCTGCACACCCCCGATCACGCCAACACCCTGGAAGACTGGGCGCAGCAGGTCGGCGCCAGCTCACGTACGTTGGCGCGGCTGTTTCAGCAACAGTTGCAGATGAGTTTCAACGCCTGGCGCCAGCAACTGCGCCTGATGGAAGCCCTGCCCCGCCTGCTCGCCGGGGATAGCGTGCAGCGTGTGGCGCGGGATCTGGGTTACGGCAGTGCGCGGGCGTTCAGCGCGATGTTTCGCCGCTTGCTCGGGGAAAATCCCCGCGAATACCTCAATAACCTGAGCAAACTCAGCGAGCTTGTGTAAGACCCTGTGGGAGCGAGCCTGCTCGCGAAAGCGGTCTTTCAGCCACCAATAATGTCAACTGACCCAACGCCTTCGCGAGCAGGCTCGCTCCCACAGGTTTAAGTCGCGGTTCTGAGATCAATGCATCTCGGTAAACGCGATTTTCACGCCGAGAGCGATCAGCACCGCGCCCATGGTGCGGTCGAACCAGTGGCCCATGCGGGCGAAACCGGCACGTACACGTTGCTGGCTGAACAGCATCGCCACCAGACAGAACCAAATCGCAGTCGCAACCGCCAGGTAAATACCGTAACCGGCCTGCACGGCCAGTGGCGTGTGCGGGTTGATCACCACGGTGAACAGCGACAAGAAGAACAGCGTGGCTTTCGGATTCAAACCGTTGGTCACGAAGCCCGAGGTGAACGCGCCGCGCGCCGTGCGTACGCCAGCCTCTTTGTGCAGATCATCGGTCACGGTTTTCGCCGGTTGCGCGCGCAGCGCCTTGAAGCCGATGTACAGCAAGTAAGCGGCGGCCGCCCACTTCAACGCGTTGAACAGCACGATCGACTGCGACACGATCAGGCCGATCCCCAGCAGCGAATAACCAACGTGGAGGAAAATCGCCGTGCCCACGCCCAGCGCGGTCCAGGTGCCAGCGCGGCGCCCGTGGGTCACGCTCTCGCGCACCACCACGGCAAAGTCCGGGCCGGGGCTGGCGACGGCCAGCAAGTGGATCAGTGCAACGGTCAAGAACTCGGTCCAGTACATGGGGGCTCCTTTCGGCCAAGCGTATCAATTTGTTTCATCTGGTAGGCTCGGCAGATTACGCCCAACGCTCACAGCACAAAAGGTACAGTTGATGACGAACACGCGCCGTGCGGTATTCCTTGATCACCCTTCGCTGGATCTCGGCGATCTGGACCTCAGTCCGTTGCGCGACTGCTTCAGCGATCTGCAGTTGTTCGCCCAGACCTTGCCCGAGCAAGTCGCCGAGCGTTTGCAAGGCGCCACCGTGGCGATCAGTAACAAGATCCTGATCGACGCCGCCGCGATGGCTGCCAACCCCGATCTGAAACTGATCCTGATCACCGCCACCGGCACCAACAACGTCGACCTCGCCGCCGCCCGCGCGCAGGGCATTACCGTGTGCAACTGTCAGGGTTACGGCACGCCATCGGTGGCGCAACACACCATCATGCTGCTGCTCAACCTCGCCACGCGTCTGGCCGATTATCAGAAAGCCGTCGGTGAAGGTCGCTGGCAGCAGGCCAAACAGTTCTGCCTGCTCGACTATCCGATTGTCGAACTGGAAGGTAAAACCCTTGGCCTGCTTGGGCATGGCGAACTCGGTGGCGCTGTTGCTCGATTAGCCGAAGCGTTCGGCATGCGCGTGTTGCTCGGGCAGATTCCGGGTCGCCCTGCTCGCCCGGATCGTTTGCCGCTGGATGAACTGCTGCCGCAAATCGACGCGCTCACCTTGCACTGTCCGCTCAACGAACACACCCGCCACTTCATCGGTGCCCGCGAACTGGCCGCAATGAAACCCGGTGCGTTCGTGGTCAACACCGCCCGTGGCGGTCTGATCGATGAGCAGGCGCTGGCCGATGCGTTGCGCAACGGCCACCTCGGTGGCGCCGCGACAGATGTGTTGAGCGTCGAGCCGCCGACCCAGGGCAATCCCTTGCTCGCGGCAGATATTCCGTGCCTCATCGTTACGCCGCACAACGCTTGGGGCAGTCGCGAGGCACGCCAGCGCATCGTCGGCCAATTGACCGAAAACGCTCAGGCGTTCTTCAGCGGTAAGGCGCTGCGGGTCGTCAGTTGATAAACTGCGGCACTTTTTTTTGAGGAGCAGTTATGGATCCGCGCAGTGAAGTACTGCTTCGTCAGCCCGAGTTGTTTCAAGGTTCGTTGTTGTTGGCCGGTTTGCCCGCCGACGATTTGCTCGGGCGCCTGCCCAATGCATTCGGCTGGTGCTGGCATGCCGGCGATCAAGCTGCGCTGGACGCACGCTTCGAGGGTCGCAGCCATTTCGGTGTGAACATTCCCGAGCGCGAGTTCGACAGCGCCGTGGTGTTTCTGCCCAAGTCCAAGGACCTGACCGATTACATCCTCAACGCCGTGGCCTCACGTCTGGCCGGGCGTGAAGTGTTTCTGGTCGGGGAAAAACGCAGCGGCATCGAAGGCGCGTCCAAGCAGCTCAACCCGTTCGGCAAGCCGCGCAAGCTCGACAGCGCGCGGCACTGCCAGTTGTGGCAAGTGACTGTGGCCAATGCCCCGGAAGCGAAATCATTGGAAAGCCTGGCGCAGACCTATGAATTGCCACTGGCTGAAGGCCCGTTGAAAGTCATCAGCCTGCCGGGCGTGTTCAGCCACGGTCGCCTGGATCGCGGCAGCGCCCTGTTGCTGGAGCATCTGGACAAATTGCCGAGCGGTCATCTGCTCGACTTCGGTTGCGGCGCAGGTGTGTTGGGCGCTGCGGTCAAACGTCGCTATCCGCACAATCAGGTCACGTTGCTCGATGTGGATGCGTTTGCCGCTGCCAGCAGCCGTCTGACGCTGGCGGCCAACGGTCTGGAAGCTGAAGTGCTGACGGGGGATGGTATCGATGCTGCGCCGATGGGTTTGAATGCGATTCTGAGCAACCCGCCGTTTCATGTCGGCGTGCACACCGATTATTTCGCTACGGAGAACTTGCTGCGAAAAGCAGCCAAACATCTAAAAAACGGCGGCGAACTGCGCTTGGTCGCGAACAGCTTCCTCAAGTATCAACCGCTGATCGAGGAGCATCTTGGCGTGTGTGCGATCAAGGCCGAAGGCAATGGTTTCCGGATTTACCGAGCCAAGCGCGGCTGAAACTTGTTTTAAAAAAGAGGCTTGCTCAATCGGATTTGCCTAGGCAGAATCCGCTCCGTCCTAGGGGAGTAGTCTCCCACGAGCGCCAAGCTCGTCCGGCATACGTCAACATACTTGATCCTCAGATCATGGCGTATGCGACCCAAGCGTCCGCAACAGACGGATCGCAGGGTTTGACAAGACCTATGACACGCACACCTTACCCGGGGCGGGAAGGCTGTACGTGTCATAGCCGTGTCGACCCGCCCCTTAGGAAATCCTGATGCTGGACTCGTTACTCGTTCCCACCGCAATCGTTGCCTTGGCCGAAATCGGCGACAAGACGCAACTGCTCGCGCTGATTCTCGCCGCTCGCTTCCGCAAACCCTGGCCGATCATTGCCGGTATTGTCGCTGCGACCCTGGCCAACCACGCAGCAGCCGGTGCGGTAGGCGCCTGGTTCGGCAGTTTCTTCTCGAATGCGACGCTGCACTGGATCCTCGCCGCGAGCTTCACGGCCACGGCGCTGTGGACGCTGGTGCCGGACAAAATGGACGACGATGAAACCAGCACCGCGCGCAAGTTCGGGCCTTTCCTGACCACACTGATTGCATTCTTCCTGGCGGAAATGGGCGACAAGACTCAGGTCGCCACGGTGATGCTCGCGGCGCAATACCCGGATCTGTGGCTGGTGATTATCGGTACGACAGCGGGCATGTTGATTGCCAACGTGCCAGTGGTATTGGCCGGTAACTTTGCCGCCGACAAATTGCCACTGACCCTGATCCGTCGCCTCGCAGCTTCGGCGTTCATGATTCTGGCAATTGTTGCGGTGTACAAAGCCATGCAGAGTAGTGGCTGGGTTTAACCCTGAGAGAAGGATCGTTCCCACGCTCTGCGTGGGAATGCAGCCGGGGACGCTCTGCGTCCCTTTTGGAACGCGGAGCGTCCTTAGAGGCATTCCCACGCAGAGCGTGGGAACGATCACCGACTCAGGATTTCGGGGCCTGTTCGTACAGCGGCATGACCTTTGGGATCGCCGCCTGCAACGAGGCAATCCGGCTGGTCGAGGCCGGGTGAGTGCTCATGAACTCCGGCGGCGAACCTTCCGACGCTTTGCTCATCTTGTTCCACAAAGTGATCGCGGCGTTCGGGTTGTAACCGGCGCGTGCGGCCAGCTCCAGACCAATCAGATCGGCTTCGTTTTCGTTGGCACGGCTGTTCGGCAAGGTCATGCCGTAATTGGCCACGGTGTCGGCCAGCGCCAGACTGTCCTGACCCAGACCAAGTAATGCACCTGCGCCCTGCTTGGCCATTTCAATCCCGTAGGCTTTGGACATTGCTTCACGACCATGCTCGCGCAGGGCGTGGGCGATTTCATGGCCCATGACCGCGGCGATTTCATCGTCGGTGAGCTTCAGGCTGTCAATCAGTCCGGTGTAGAAAATGATCTTGCCGCCAGGCCCGCAGTTGGCGTTGAGCTCGTCGCTCTTGATCAGATTGACTTCCCACTGCCACTGCGCCGAATCCGGACGGAAGTTCGGCGCCTGGGCGATCAAGCGATTGGCAATTGCCTGAACCCGCTTGGCCTCAGGACTGGTCTTGTCCAGCACACCTTTGCTGGAGGCTTCACCGACAGTCTTCTGATACGACTGGGCATACATCTGGTCGACCTCTTGCGAGGACAGCATGCTGAACATGTACTGCTTGCGCTCCACACCCACGGCACCGCCGCTGGTGGTGTTGACCGACTGACAACCGGCCAGCAACAGCGCTGCGCCCAGTGCACTTACAACCAATGTCTTGTTCATTCAAAAGCTCCCTGAAAACCTGCGCGTATCCTAGGCGGGTAATTGTATCGACGCCAGATACAACGGACGTGCTGCAGCGACTTTCAGACGTTTCCCACCATGGCTGTCGTAAAAAATTCACAGCAACGGCAGAGCCTCTGCCACTGCGTCGCGCACTGATCCATTTGCGACATCGGCGTTCAATTGCCACTGCCCGCGCTCATGGCCCAATGCCGCCTGCCGATATATCACCGCAGACGTCCTCTTGCGTGCGGAGCTCCCATGAAGTTCAAGTCGATCCAGTTTTCCGTCGCCGCCCTGGCCGGCGCCATCGTGCTCAGTGTGGTCGCCGCGCTAGTGCTGTATGCGCTGTTCTCCGGTGCGCGCACGCAAGAGATGGTGCAACAACGCACCCAGGCGCAGTTCGAGCAAGTCATCGAACAGCGCCTGACCTCGCTGGCGCAAACCCAGGTCAGCCAGATCCAGCGCGAACTCGAAGCGCCGCTGCTGATTGCCGGCGGGCTGGTGCGGGTCAACGCCCTGCTCGGTACGCCGGGCGCCGATGGTCAGCCGCGCCTCACTGTCAGTCGCGAGCAACTGATCAGCCTGATCAAAGAGAACGTCGAAAAGAACCCGAAAATTCTCGGCACTTACATCGGCTGGGAAAAAAATGCTCTTGACCACAATGACGCGGCCTATGTCGGCACCAGCGTGGCTGGCATCGACGCGGCCAACGGGCGTTTTCTGCCGTGGTGGTTCCGCAACGATGACGGCACCCTCGGCCTCGACAAACTGGTCGACGTTGACGACCAGAAAACCCTGTCCACCGGTGTGCGCGCCAGCGAGTACTACCTGTGCTCGAAGGAGAGCAAAAAATCCTGTGTGATCGATCCGGCGCCGTACAAGGTCGGCGACAAGATCGTCATGCTCGCCTCCTTTATTGAACCGATCATGCTCAACGGCGCCTTCCAGGGCATCGTCGGCGCTGACCTGTCGGTGAACTTCATTCAGGAAATGCTCCTCGCAGCCAACCAGAAGCTCTACAGCGGCGCCGGGCAAATGGCCCTGATCGGCGGCAATGGCCGGATCGTCGCCTACACCAAAGACCCGAGCAAATTCGGCGAAAAAGTCAGCGATATCCTCGATGCCGAGCAGACCGCCAACATGGCCAATCTCAAGCGCGATGAAGTGACTTACTCGGTCAACAAGGACAAGGGGCGCATCGAGTTGTACCTGCCGTTCGGCATCGGCCAGACGGACGCGCGCTGGACATTGATGCTGCAATTGCCTCTGAACGCGGTGATGGCTGATCTGCAGAAGCTACAGGCCGATCTGGATGCTCAGCGTAAATCCGACACCTTCGGCATGGCCATGGTCGGTCTGCTCATCGCTGGCATTGGCTTGCTAGTGATCTGGCTGGTCGGTCACGGCATTGCCCGACCACTGAAGCAGATGGTCGCGATGCTCAATGACATTGCTCAGGGTGAAGGTGACCTGACCCGACGCTTGAGCAGTGATCGCAGCGACGAATTGGGCTCGATCGCCAAGGGCTTCAACACCTTTTTGGCCAAATTGCAGGCGATGATCACGCAGGTAGTGACGTCGGTGCAGAGCGTCAGCGATTCCTCGGAGCACACCGCCGACATCGCCATTCGCACCAACATCGGCATTCAGAAACAAATGGCCGAGATTGATCAGGTCGCCACGGCAGTGCAGGAAATGACCGCCACCGCGCAGGACGTCGCACGTAACGCGACGCAGGCGGCACAAGCCGCCAGTCACGCCGATCAAGCGGCCAGTCAGGGCATGCAGATCGTCCGCGACACCTCGAATTCGATTGGCGTGCTGGCAGTGGAAATTGGCAAAGCCGTAGACGTGGTGCAGACGCTGGCCAAGGACAGCGAAAACATCAACGCGATTCTCACGGCGATTCGCGGGATTGCCGAGCAGACCAATCTGCTGGCCCTGAACGCGGCGATTGAAGCGGCGCGTGCCGGTGAGCAAGGTCGCGGTTTTGCCGTGGTCGCCGACGAGGTGCGCAATCTGGCGCAGAAAACCCAGAAAGCCACCGAAGAAATCCAGAGCATGATCCAGCAACTGCAACAGGGCACACGCGACGTGGTGCGGGTCATGGAAGACAGCCAGAACCGCACTGATGAAAGCGTGCAGCACGCGGCGAAAGCGGCTGAGGCGCTGGAAACGATTACTCAGGCAGTTTCGGTGATCAACGACATGAACACGCAGATTGCCAGCGCAGCGGAAGAACAGAGCGCGGTGGCCGATGACATCAATCGCAATGTGATCAACATCGGGCAAGTGGCCAATGAAGTGGCAGGCGGTGCGGATGAGTCGAGTTCGGCGAGTGCTGATTTGACCAAACTGGCGGAGCAGCAGCGGCGGTTGATCAATCAGTTCAAGGTCTGAAAAGCGAAAAGCCCCTCACCCTAACCCTCTCCCAGAGGGAGAGGGGACTGATTGGGGGATATTTCAGAATGACACCGACCTGAAAGATCTTCACTGAATCCATAATCGACTCGATGCATCAGGTCGGTGAATCGCTCAAGACAACTCGGTCGGTCCCCTCTCCCTCGGGGAGATGGCTAGGGTGAGGGGCTTTTGACCTTCAGGCTTTAACCCGGGGTCAAACACTCCGGCCCATTGAGCTTCGGATCATTGATCAGATTCGCCAACACCCGCTCGCGCAACGCCGCCGGTTCACTGGCCAGCAACCCTTGCAACACATGCAATGGCGTTTCGGGATCGAGCCACGCCGCCTGCCCCGCCTCATCGAGAATCAACGGCCGCCGCTGACTCGACGCCGGCTGAGTGATCACCGCCGTACTCAACCACACCTGTTCCTGCACCGGATACGCCTCCCAGATCGCCGCAAAAAACAGCGAAGAGCCCTCCCCCGGCGTTAGCCAGAACGGGCGCTTGCGCTGGGTCCCGCGCCATTCATAGAAACCATTCGCCGGCAGCAGGCAGCGACGCTGGCGCAGCGCCTCACGAAACATCGGCTGCTCGGCCACGGTTTCCGCCCGGGCATGCGCCGGGGTTCTCGACAGATCGGTCAGCCACGGCGGTGTCAGCCCCCAACGGGCGCGCGCCAAGGTGCGCTGGCCGTCTTCAGCGGCGCGCAGCATCAACACCGAATCATTGGGGGAAATGTTCCACTGCGCCTGCTGATCGGCGGGAAAACCTGGCAGGGCCGCGAAATCGCGGTTCCAGCGAAACAGGGCATAACGTCCACACATGGGGCAACACGACTCTGAAGTAAAACGAAGCTCAGCCTAACAGACCAGCGTTCCGGGGAAGCTCTCCGGTTCATCGCCGGGCAGCGGCAGCGCGGCATTGTACGCGGTGATCAGCTCGCGAGCGTATTCGGCCTGATCGTTATCGACGGACAAGCCCAACAGACCGAAGATCGGCAGCTCGCCCGTTCCACCGAGCAAATCGCGGCCAATCAAGTGCGCCTCGATGCCTTCGCTGGCGAGCATGCCCTTGAGCATTTCACCTTCCATCAGGTTTTCCGGCTCGTAGATTCGCTGCATGGGCGCGCCTCACTCGTTTTCGCTGAAGACTTCCAGATGCCATTCCTCTCCATGAACCTGCAACACGAACGTTATTGGCTGACAACACACCTGACAGTCCTCGATGTAAGTCTGATCTCCACCGGACAGGTCCAGCGTCGTCTCTACTGCTTCCCCACAATAAGGACATTCGTATTCAGCGGTTTCCAGCATCGCGGTCTCCCAAGTGACTTGTGCGTATAATCGCCGGTCTATTTGCAGGGCTATTTTTGTCTGGCTACTTTTTCAGACCGTGCCCCGCGGGTTTTCGATCAAAACCTTTACTTACCCTAGCCGTTTCCAACAAGAGAGCATGATGGGCGAATTCGATGCCATCCGACCTTACGACGACAGCGAAGTACCTGTGGTACTGGCAAGACTGCTCGGCGACAAGGCGTTTCTAGATATCCTCACCCACTTCCGCTTCCCGCGTTTTGCCGGTGCCTTCGGCTGGATGCTCAAACCACTTATAGCCCATCGGCTGCGTCGTGAGTTCGCCGACGTGACGTCGGTGGCGACGTTGCAGGACAAGGTCGAGTCCTACGTCGACCACACCATCGAGCGCGCCACCGACGGCGTGACCTACACCGGTGTCGAGCAATTCAAGTCCGGCAGCGCCTATCTGTTCATCGCCAACCACCGCGATATCGTGATGGACCCGGCCTTCGTCAACTACGCCGTGTACCACGCTGGCCTGCCGACGCCGCGCATCGCGATTGGCGACAACCTGCTGCAAAAACCGTTTGTCAGCGACCTGATGCGTTTGAACAAGAGCTTCATCGTCCACCGTTCGATCACCGGCCGCCGCGAGAAAATGGCTGCGTATCAACTGTTGTCGGCGTACATCAACCACTCGATCCGCAACGATTGCGCGTCGATCTGGATCGCTCAGGCCGAAGGTCGGGCGAAGGACGGAGACGACCGCACCGAGTCGGCGATCCTCAAGATGTTCCACATGAGCCGCAAGGACGAGCCGTTCGGCGAAGTGATCCGCTCGCTGAATGTCACCCCGGTGTCGATCAGCTACGAATACGATCCGTGCGACCAGGCCAAGGCCCGCGAGCTGTACATCCGCGCGACCACCGGCACTTACGCGAAAGCGCCGGGCGAGGATGACGTAAGCATTGCCAAGGGCATCACTGGCTACAAGGGCCGCGTGCATGTGAACTTTGCTGCGCCGATCACTGAGCTGTTCGAAGACACCAAGCAATTGGCGGTCGAAATGGACAAGCAGATTCTCGGCGGTTACCGGTTGTTCCCGGTGCATTACCTGGCGTATGCGCAGTGGGCCGATGCTGATCCGCAGTTGAATGTGCCGAAAGCTGCCGAGGTATTCCCGGCGGATGAACTGGCCAAGGCGCAGGAAGAATGGCAGAGCCGGCTGGATGCATGCCCTGCAGAGCACCGTCCGTATCTGGTGCTGCAATACGCGACGCCGGTACGTAATCAGTATCGGGTCAAGGCTGGGTTGCCGCTGTAAAACAACGGCAAGATCAAAAGATCGCAGCCTGCGGCAGCTCCTACACGGGAATGATGTACACCCTGTAGGAGCTGCCGCAGGCTGCGATCTTTTGCTTTTAGAAGCGCGTGCTGATCCAGGAAACGATCAGGGCCAGGCCCAGGCAAGCAAAACCAAAACGATAGAAAAACCGGTTCATGCGCAAGGTCGCCCAATCCAGTATCGGCTCGGCATTCGGCTGTGCCTGACGCTGGGCGGCAATGCTGGCCATCGCGCGCTGTTCACGGCGACGAGTGGCGTGCAGCAGCCAACTGCCCGGAAACGCCAACAGCAGTGCCAGCAAGTTGATCAACTTGGCGGGATGGGCGGTAAACAGCGTCATCAAGTGCAGCGACATCACAGACCTCTATCTGAACCGGTATGGCAGACGCCAGATCGACGACTGCGGCGCGGATTCTACCGAAACCTTGCTCCCCTGCCCCAGCCTTTGCGACAAATTACCTGACAATCGACCGATGGCTGTCCTGTGTCACGGCATCGTCATGTGGATAGGCCACCCTGCGCGCCTCGAAACACACATGGAACGCGACATGCTTCACGCTGAAAACCAGGATCGTCTTTATCTCATTACCCCTTACGACGAGCAGCAAAGCCTCGTCGGCAGCCTCGCCTTCAATGTTCAGGATCGTCATTGGCTGGTGTATTGCGCACTGGGCGGGCATCAGCATGCGGATTTGCCGGAGACGGATTTGCTGACGGGTGTCAGCGTTCTCGACTTTTACTCGCAGGCTGCCTGAAAGCAAAAGCCCCTCACCCTAGCCCTCTCCCAAAGGGAGAGGGGACTGACCGAGGTGTTTATTCGAGGTACATCGACCTGAAATATCGAGCCGAACTCAGATTCTGAAAAGCCCCCGATCGACTCCCTTTCCCCCTCGCCCCCCTTGGGGGAGAGGACTGGGGTGAGGGGGATCGATTGTTCATCCAACACAAAATTTCAATCCTGACACCCACAAAAAAGCCCGAAACCATCACTGGCCCCGGGCTTTTTCACATCTGCCGAAAACTTACTCAGCCAGAACCTGACCCACAGTCGGATCCTTGAACAGACGCGTCAGCGCATCGCTCAACACGTCGCTGACCAGTTTGGTGTTGGTTTCCTGGTTCGGCGCCATGCCGAAACGCTGGTCCAGCGAAGCGCCGTAACGGCCGCTGTAACGGCGGTTGGCGTTCTGCACGTCGGAGCGGAAGGTCGCGCCGATGGTCGCCTCAGTCACGTACATGCCTTCTTTCGGCGACTGATACTTCAGCTCGGCCAGGGTCACGGTCAACTGCGGAGCATTCGGCGCGTTATTGGTCGGGGTGAAACCGAGCAGACGCACGGCGGCTTCAGCCTGAGCCTGCAGCTTGGGCAGGATCTGCTCGCGCTGCACGGTGATGGCGCTGGTTTCCGGGTACAGACCGCCACGCGTGCCCAAAGTTGGCGACGGACGACCGTCTACTACACGCACGACAACAGGCTGGCCACGACCGACCGCTGGCAGCTGGGTGGTCAGCTTCGGCTCCGGGTTCAGTTGTTGCGGGCTGTGGGCGCAGCCGGCCAAGGTCAAACCGGCCACAGTGATCAAACCGAACAACAGGCGTTGCAACATGCTCTTCTCTCCAGAATCAGGCACAAACAGGCCGGCAGTATAGCGGTGGGCCACTGCGGGTAACCAGCGCCCGACAGTGAATACTGAAATGTCTGACAAACCCGCGGGAAAGCGGTTCCTGTCACAGATTATTCACCCGGCATACACGTTCACGTCACGGCGCCTTGGCAACCTTGCAATCAGTCCCCCACAAGGTACTCAATCATGCGTTATCTGATCTCGTTGTTCTCGCCACGCCCGCTGCACCGCAGCTTCGCCCTGCTCGATCGCAACGGCCATTGCCAGGCATTCAAGCAGTGCAGCCTGCAACCGATGGGCGATGGCTGGGTGGAAATCGAAGAAATCCGCCTCAACTGGTTGCACCAGCCACTGCCCGCCAGCGCCCGCGTCATAGCGTCGCAGCCCCGTGCACGGGTGCAAGCGATGTTGAGCATCTGACCGGATGCCTAATAAAAGTCATTAAACACGAGCAACTGCCCGCATTTCTTCGATACAATCTCCCCCCGATTATAAGGACGTCTCCTGATCGGGCCCCGCAACAGCGTCAATGCGCATGCATCGACACCCAAAATCGCCCACAGAGAGCCGCCCACACAGATCGAGTGAAGTTGGCGCGCTTGCCTGTTCTTCCGGCAAAAACCCCGCTTTTCGCGAATCTGCAGAGCTGTCATGACGCTCGGCCACCGCGTTGTTTTGCCTTTGCGGGCAAGGTGCCAGGCCTGGACAGCCCTTTTTTGAGGTTCACGTCTTCAAAAGAGCGTGAAAAAAACGGGTTTTCACAACTTCACAAGAGTGTGGCGAGCAAATGAAAAGTTTTGCGTCTGAACATGCACCATTAGCGTCTGAAACAGCCCAACGACACAGGACCGGGTATACCTCGAATATCGGAGCCTGAAGCCTGTCCGCTACGGATTTGGTTGCACAAAAACGGATGTCTCGACCATAAGTCGAATTGCCAGCTACGTGCTGAAATGAGTTCATGGAGCTCTTGAAAGCCAAGCCGCATACATCCGTCGAAGTTGCGAAAAATTGCGAAGATTCGGACATGGCGACCTGACCACGGATAGCTGGGGCATAACTGATCTGTCCCGGAACGCCTGGCAGCCATGCCGACAATTTGGTGCTGCAGATTTTGGAGACGCGTTAAATGGCGCATAACGAAGCAGTCGACATAGTTCTGGTTGGGGCGGGCATCATGAGTGCCACTCTGGCCGTGCTGCTCAAAGAGCTCGACCCCGCGATCAAGCTGGAAGTCGTCGAGCTGATGGATTCCGGTGCCGCAGAGAGTTCCAACCCTTGGAACAACGCCGGTACCGGCCACGCCGGTCTGTGCGAGCTGAACTACACGCCGCAAGCCGCTGATGGCACCGTCGACATCAAGAAAGCCGTGCACATCAACACCCAGTTCGAGGTGTCGAAGCAGTTCTGGTCGTACCTGACCAAGAAAGGCACGTTCGGCTCGTGCAAATCCTTTATCAGCCCGGTGCCGCACCTGAGTTTCGTCCAGGGCGACAA
This sequence comes from Pseudomonas sp. P108, assembly GCF_032613195.1. NCBI lineage: Bacteria > Pseudomonadati > Pseudomonadota > Gammaproteobacteria > Pseudomonadales > Pseudomonadaceae > Pseudomonas > Pseudomonas sp. P108. Next base: position 5,552,681 of record NZ_CP126691.1, read on the forward strand.
AGGCGTTTCCTTCCTCAAGGAACGTTTCGACGTCCTGCACAAGCATCACGCCTTCTCCGACATGGAGTACACCGAAGACAAGGCCAAGATGGCCGAGTGGATGCCGCTGATGATGCCGGGCCGCTCGCCGGACGAAGTCCTCGCTGCCACTCGCGTGATGAACGGCACCGACGTCAACTTCGGCGCCCTGACCAATCAGTTGCTCAAGCACCTGACCAGCGCCCCGGACACTCAAGTCAAATACTGCAAGCGCGTCACTGGCCTCAAGCGTAACGGCGCCGGCTGGACCGTCAGCATCAAGGACGTCAACAACGGTAACACCCGCGAAGTCGACGCCAAGTTCGTTTTCCTCGGTGCTGGCGGCGCGGCCCTGCCGTTGCTGCAAGCCTCGGGCATCGAAGAAAGCAAAGGCTTCGGCGGCTTCCCGATCAGCGGCCAGTGGCTGCGTTGCGACAATCCGGAAGTGGTCAAGCACCACCAGGCCAAGGTCTACAGCCAGGCAGCAGTGGGTTCGCCACCGATGTCGGTGCCGCACCTGGACACCCGCGTGGTCGACGGCAAGAAATCCCTGCTGTTCGGGCCGTACGCCGGTTTCACCACCAAGTTCCTCAAGCACGGCTCCTTCATGGATCTGCCGCTGTCGGTTCGCGCCGGCAACATCGGGCCGATGCTGGCCGTGGCGAAAAACAACATGGACCTGACCAAGTACCTGGTCAGCGAAGTGATGCAATCGATGGAGCAGCGTCTGGATTCCCTGCGCCGCTTCTACCCTGAGGCGAAAGCCGAAGACTGGCGCCTGGAAGTGGCCGGCCAACGGGTGCAGATCATCAAGAAAGACCCGAAAAAGGGCGGCATCCTGCAGTTCGGTACCGAACTGGTCTCGGCCAAGGACGGCTCCCTCGCCGCCTTGCTCGGCGCTTCGCCGGGTGCGTCGGTGACCGTTTCGATCATGCTCGAGCTGATCGAGAAGTGCTTCCCGGCCAAGGCCAAGGGCGAGTGGGCTGGCAAACTGGCAGAGATCTTCCCGGCCCGTGAAAAGGTCCTGGAAACCGATGCTGCGCTGTATCGCAAGATCAACACGCAGAACAACATCGCGCTGGAACTGGTTGAAGAAAGCAGCGAGACCCCAAGCTACGCTTGATCTTGCCGCATAAAAAACGCCCCGTACTCAGTGAGCGCGGGGCGTTTTTTTATGCCTGGGAAAAGCCTCAGGTGCGGGACTTTTCGATCAGCTCAATGTATTCCGGGGCGTTGCGCTGATCGGCTATCACCTCAACGAAGGTCTTGCCCTGCTCGTCCTTGCCATCCACGTCATAACCAGCTGCAACGAAGAAACCCAGAAAGCGTTCGAAGTCGTCGATACGCAGGCCACGGTAGGCCTTGATCAGTTTGTGCAGCGACGGCGAAGTGGCGTCGACCGGCTCAAAATCGAGGAACAGCTTGATCTGCTCATCGCCGATCTCGTCACCAATCACTTGTTTCTTATCTTTACGCATTGCCGACTCCAGCTCGCAGACATTACACGGGGCGGGCAGTTTACCCCTGCCCGGCCGCCCGGCTCAACGCGATCGCACAGCGCCGGTGTGCAAATCGGCCCAGATGTGGCCATTGGCGTAACTGAGGAACTGCACATACACAGTGTCGTTGCGCAGCAGATCGATGATCACGCGGTATTGGGCCAGCGGATAAAACAGCGTCAGGGTCTTGCTCTTGTCGTCGTAGACCGGCTTTTTCAGGCTTTTGCTTTCGCCGTCGAAATTGACCAGCACTTGGGTGATCGTCGCGCCCTTGTTCAGGGATTTGCCTTTGAGGCGGATCATCAGCGGCGAGGTGACAGGAATCGGTTGCTGGTTGGACTGACGTTGCGCGCCCACCACTACGGCATAGTCGGTGACTTGCATGAGTTGCTGCTGCTCGGGTTCGGCATCGCGCTCGGTCAGATCGTCCGGCGGCAGGAACTGGCTGTGCATCGGCGCGGCGGACAGCGGCAGACTGAGGATCAGTAAAAGCGCGGCGAGGCTGCGGATCAAGAGGCGCATGACAAGCTCCGGGGGGGCGGGGCCGAGCACTCTAGCATGGGTATCACGGATGGATCAGCACACACAAAACAACTGTGGGAGCGAGCCTGCTCGCGAAGGCAATTTCACATTCAACACTTATCCTGAATGAAAGATCGCTTTCGCGAGCAGGCTCGCTCCCACATTGGATCGAGGCGCGGATTACATGCCTTTAACGGCAAAAATCCCGTTGGCGTTGCGCCAGTAGCCTTTGTAGTCCATGCCATAACCGAAGATGTAGCGGTCAATGCACGGCAGGCCGACGAAATCGGCTTTCAGGTCAGGACGCGCCTTGCGGTCGTGATCCTTGTCGATCAACACGGCGGTGTGCACTTTGCGCGCGCCGGCGTGTTTGCAGAAGTCGATGATCGCGCCCAGGGTGTGACCTTCATCGAGGATATCGTCGATGATCAGCACGTCGCGGTCGATGAACGAGACTTCCGGCTTGGCTTTCCAGAACAGGTCGCCGCCGCTGGTTTCGTTGCGATAACGGGTCGCGTGCAGGTAGGAGGCTTCCAGCGGGAATTGCAGGTGAGTCAGCAGTTTGCCGGAGAAAATCAGCCCGCCGTTCATCACGCAGAACACCACCGGGTTGCTGTCGGCCAGTTGTTCGTTGATTTGTGCACCGACGCGGGCAATGGCGGCCTCGACTTCAGATTCGGTGTACAGGCAGTCAGCCTCTCGCATGATTTGACGGATATGCTCGAGATCAGCGGACATGGCGCTCTCCAGGGGTTGGCGGAATTGGAAAAGCGGGCAAAGGTACGCATCCATCGAGGCCGAATCAAGCCTTTATGGACTAACGTACAGAATGTCCTATAGGACATCACCCTCGGATAGATTAATCTAGGCCGGTTTTTTTGCCCGCCGCCGGAGTTTTTCCATGCCCATCCTCGAGATCCGCCATCCGCTGATCCGTCATAAACTCGGCCTGATGCGCCGCGCCGATATCAGCACCAAGAACTTCCGTGAGCTCGCTCAGGAAGTCGGCGCCCTGTTGACCTATGAAGCTACAAAAGATCTGCCGCTGGAGTCCTACGATATTGCAGGCTGGTGCGGCACCGTGTCGGTCGAGAAAATCGCCGGCAAGAAGATTACCGTCGTGCCGATTCTGCGCGCCGGCATCGGCATGCTTGAAGGCGTGCTGAGCCTGATCCCGGGTGCCAAGGTTTCCGCTGTGGGTGTCGCCCGCAACGAAGAAACCCTGCAAGCGCACACCTATCTGGAAAAACTGGTTCCGGAAATCGACGAACGGTTGGCGATGATCATCGACCCGATGCTCGCCACCGGCAGTTCGATGGTTGCGACCATTGACCTGCTGAAGAAAGCCGGCTGCAAAGATATCCGCGCCATGGTGCTGGTTGCCGCGCCGGAAGGCATTGCAGCAGTAGAAAAAGCTCACCCGGACGTGACCATCTACACCGCGTCCATCGATGAGCGCTTGAACGAGCACGGTTACATCATCCCTGGACTTGGCGACGCCGGTGACAAGATCTTCGGCACCAAGCAGAAGGACGCGTGACCATGCAGCAAGAGTTCAACGATCCGCTCTGGCGCACGGTGCTGTCCGGCGCCCAGATGCTGTTCGTGGCTTTCGGCGCTTTGGTGCTGATGCCGCTGATCACGGGCCTGGACCCGAACGTGGCACTGTTTACCGCAGGTCTGGGAACGATTCTGTTCCAGATCGTCACCGGGCGTCAGGTGCCGGTGTTTCTGGCGTCGAGCTTCGCTTTCATCACCCCGATCATTCTCGCCAAGGGCCAGTTCGGCCTCGCCGCGACCATGGGCGGGGTGATGGCGGCCGGTTTCGTCTACACCTTCCTCGGCCTTGCCGTGAAGATCAAAGGCACGGGCTTCATTGACCGCTTGTTGCCGCCGGTGGTGATTGGTCCGGTGATCATTTCCATCGGCCTGGCCATGGCGCCGATTGCCGCGAACATGGCGATGGGCAAGGCTGGCGACGGTTCTGAACTGATCCACTACCAGACCGCAATGATGATCTCGATGCCGGCGCTGCTGACCACGCTGATCGTCGCCGTGTTCGGTAAAGGCATTTTCCGTCTGGTGCCGATCATTTCCGGCGTGCTGGTCGGTTTTGCTATGGCGTTCTATTTCGGTGTCGTTGATACCGCGAAGATTGCCGCAGCGCCATGGTTTGCGATTCCGCATTTCACCGCGCCGGAGTTCAACTGGCAGGCGATTCTGTTCATCGTTCCGGTGGCGCTGGCGCCGGCCATTGAGCACATCGGTGGTGTGATTGCCGTCGGCAGCGTGACCGGTCGCGATTACCTGAAGAAGCCGGGCCTGCATCGCACCCTGCTCGGTGACGGTATTGCCACCACCGCAGCCGGTCTGTTCGGCGGTCCGCCCAACACCACCTACGCCGAAGTGACGGGCGCGGTGATGCTGACCAAGAACTACAACCCGAAAATCATGACCTGGGCGGCGATCTTCGCCATCAGCCTGGCGTTCATCGGCAAGTTCGGCGCGCTGCTGCAGAGCATTCCGGTGCCGGTGATGGGCGGGATTCTGTGCTTGCTGTTCGGTTCGATCGCGGCGGTGGGCATGAACACCCTGATCCGTCACAAGATCGATCTGGGCGAGGCGCGCAATCTGGTGATTGTCTCGGTAACGCTGGTGTTCGGGATTGGCGGTGTGCTGGTCGGCACCGGCACCGGCCCGGACGACTTCGGCCTCAAAGGCATCGCGCTGTGCGCGGTGGTGGCGATTGCGCTGAACCTGATTCTGCCGGGCAATGATGGCTGGAAGAACAAGAAGGCGGATGAGCCGCTGATCTAAGCCTTTAGATCTGATCGTTCCCACGCTCTGCGTGGGAATGCCTCTAGGGACGCTCTGCGTCCAGTGACGCGGAGCGTCACGGGCTGCATTCCCACGCAGAGCGTGGGAACGATCATCACAGGGCCAGCGGCGCTCGTTCGCAGAGGGTCGCCAAGGCCTTGGCCCATTGCGGGTCATCGTTCAGACATGGCACCAGCACCAACTCCTCGCCCCCCGCTTCGCGGAACTGTTCCTTGCCGCGATCACCAATCTCTTCCAGCGTCTCGATGCAATCGGCGACAAACGCCGGGCACATCACCAGAATCTTCTTCACGCCACTTTTCGCCAGCTCATCCAGGCGCGCCTCAGTGTACGGTTCGATCCACTTGGCCCGGCCCAGACGCGACTGAAACGACACCGACCATTTGCCATCCGGCAGGCCCATGCGCTCAGCGAATAACGCCGCAGTACGCAGGCATTGCGCGCGATAACACGTCGCCAATACCGCAGGCGAGGCGTTCTTGCAGCAGTCGTCATTCTTGAAGCAATGATTGCCGGTCGGATCGAGTTTGGTCAGATGCCGCTCGGGCAAACCGTGGAAGCTCAGCAGCAAGTGATCGTAATCCTGCTGCAGATGCGGCCTGGCGCTTGCAACCAGCGCGTCGAGGTATTCCGGCTGATCGTAGAACGGCTGCAACACCGACAGTTGCACGTTGAGTTTCTTTTCGCGGATGACCCGCTTGGCTTCTTCGATCACTGTGGTCGTGGTGCTGTCGGCGAACTGTGGATACAGCGGCGCCAGCGTGATGCGCTTGTGCCCTGCCGCCACCAGTTTCAGCAAGCAGGTTTCAATCGACGGCTCACCGTAACGCATCGCCAGTTCTACCGGGCCATGCGTCCATTGCCGGGTCATTTGCTGCTGCAAGCGACGGCTGAGCACCACCAGCGGCGAACCTTCGTCCCACCAGATCGAGGCATAGGCGTGGGCCGATTGCTCCGGGCGTTTGATCAGGATCAGCGACACCAGCAGACGCCGCACCGGCCACGGCAGGTCGATCACATACGGGTCCATCAGGAATTGATTGAGGTAGCTGCGCACATCGGCCACCGAGGTGGAGGCCGGGGAACCCAGGTTGACCAGAAGCAAGGCGTGATCGGTCATGCAACGTCCTATTTCAGAGGCGGCTGGAGAGATCGTCCAGGGCCGCACGTAAATCCGTGAACTGGAAAGTGAAACCCGCTTCCAGCAAGCGTGCCGGCATAGCCTTCTGGCCGCCGAGCAACAACAAAGACATCTCGCCGAGGCCGACCTTCAGTGCCAGCGTCGGCATCGGCATGAACGCCGGGCGGTGTAAAACGCTGCCCAGCGTCTTGGCAAATTCGCGATTGCGCACAGGTTTCGGCGCGCAGGCATTATAAGGACCGCGGGCCTGATCGCGGTGCAGAAGAAAATCAATCAGGGCGATTTGATCGTTGATATGAATCCACGGCATCCATTGCCGACCATTGCCCAAAGGCCCGCCCAGCGCGAGTTTGAACGGCAATAACAAGCGCGACAAAAAGCCGCCCTCGGCCGACAGCACCAGCCCGGTTCGCACCAGCACCACACGGATGCCTTGGGCCTCGGCCCGTTGCGCGGTTTCCTCCCAGGCAATACACAACTGACTGGCGAAATCGTCGATCACCGGCGGCGACTCTTCCGTCAGTTCGCGCTCACCGCCATCGCCGTACCAGCCAATGGCCGATCCGGAGATCAGCAGCGCCGGTTTCTGTGATCGCGTTTCAAGCCACGCCAGCAAGGTTTCCGTGAGCTTGATACGGCTGCTCCACAGCAACGCTTTGCGTCGATGTGTCCACGGCCGATCGGCAATCGGCGCGCCAGCGAGGTTGATGATCGCGTCCAGCGGCTCGTCACCCAACTCTTCGAGACGCGCGATGCCACGCACCTGCGCACCGCAGATTTTCGCGACTTTCTCCGGTTTGCGACTCCACACCGTCAGGCGATGGCCCTGCCCCAACCAGTGTCGGCAGAGCTGACGTCCTATCAAACCAGTACCGCCGGTCAGCAATATGTGCATGACATCTTCCTCGCGTGGCGTTTAACCCGGATCACTAGTCTATTTTTATAAGCAGGGATCTTTTCTATCGGGCAGGCTCTATTGTTTAACAATAGGCCAAGCTGTCAGAACGAGAACGCTAGAAGTTATACCAAAAAACAAAATTGTACAGGTTTCATCCACGGCGTAGTCTGTACAGAAAGGTAAACGAGGCCCCTATGACTGTACCTATCGCAATCATCGGCACCGGCATCGCCGGGCTCTCCGCCGCCCAGGCTCTGACAGAGAGCGGGCATACCATCCAATTATTCGACAAGAGTCGCGGCAGCGGCGGGCGCATGTCGAGCAAGCGCAGCGACGCTGGCTCGCTGGACATGGGCGCGCAATATTTCACCGCCCGTGACCGGCGCTTCGTCACCGAAGTGCAGCGTTGGCAAAGCCAGGGCTGGGTCGCCGAGTGGACGCCACAGCTCTACACCTACCAGGGCGGGCAGCTGAATCTGTCGCCGGACGAGCAGACCCGCTGGGTCGGCACGCCGCGCATGAGCGCCATCACCCGTGGTCTGCTCGATGGCCTGGAAGTGCATTTTGCCTGCCGGATTACCGAGGTCTATCGCGGTGAGGAACACTGGCATTTGCAGGACGCCGAAGGTTTCACTCACGGGCCGTTCAGCCACGTGGTGATCGCCACGCCAGCCCCGCAAGCGACTGCATTACTGGCTGCTGCGCCGAAGCTGGCCGGTGCCGCCGCCGGGGTAAAGATGGAGCCGACCTGGGCCGTCGCCCTCGCCTTCGACACACCGCTGGATACCCCCATCGAAGGTTGTTTCGTGCAGGACAGCCCGCTCGACTGGCTGGCGCGCAACCGCAGCAAACCGGGGCGCGATACCACCCTCGACACTTGGGTGCTCCACGCCACCAGCGCGTGGAGCAGGCAACACATCGACCTGTCCAAGGAAGCGGTGATCGAGCAACTGCACGGTGCGTTTGCCGAATTGCTGCACAGCGCGATGCCTGCGCCGACCTTCAGCCTCGCCCACCGCTGGCTCTATGCGCGACCCGCGACGGGGCACGAATGGGGCACGCTGGCCGATGCCGATCTGGGCCTGTACGCCTGTGGCGACTGGTGCCTGTCGGGCCGCGTCGAGGGCGCATGGCTCAGTGGCCAGGAGGCTGCACGTCGTTTGCATGAACACCTGCAATGAACCGCATCAATCCGCAAAAATTGCTGCTGTCGAAATGGACAGCAGCTCACCCGCAGAATCGTGAAAAGCACTTTCTGGTCACCGAGTTGTTTCGCGACGAGGAAGGCACAGTGCTGGAAGTCGAGTTGCAGGCCGTGCTGACCAAGCGTGCCGAACGCCTCGATTGGCAAGTCCTCAAGAACAACGATCAGTGGTTATTGGGTTGGCAATAAAGCCCCCCTGTAGGAGTGAGCCTGCTCGCGATAGCGTCGTATCAGTCAGCATCAATATTGCTGACATACCGCAATCGCGAGCAGGCTCACTCCTACAGTGAACTGCGTTCAATCAAAAAAGTTATACAAACAATTTGACTTGTACACCCACGAATCTATGCTAAAGAAAGTTGTACAGAGATTTACCTCTGTACAGGTATAGATTCGAGGTGCCCATGTCAGATCCTTGCGTAGCCAAGCCAAAAATCGCCATCAGCGCCTGTCTGCTGGGTGCCGAGGTGCGCTACAACGGTGGGCACAAGGAATCACGGCTGTGCAGCCGCACCCTCACCGAGCATTTCGATTTCGTCCCGGTGTGTCCGGAGGTCGCAATCGGCCTGGGCATTCCTCGCGAACCGATCCGCCTCGTCGGCGAGGCCGAACATCCACAAGCGGTCGGCACGGTGAACCGGGCGATCAACGTCACCCAGCCATTGGCCGAATACGGCGAGAAAATGGCCGCCGAACTCGATGACATCTGCGGCTACATCTTGATGCAGCAATCGCCGTCCTGCGGCCTAGAACGGGTCAAGGTCTACCACGCCAACGGCGCCCCGGTGAACGGCGGCGGGCGCGGGATTTACGCCCAGGCGTTCTGCGCACAGCACCCGGATCTGCCCGTGGAAGAAGCCGGGCGCCTCAACGATCCGGTGCTGCGCGAGAACTTCATCACCCGCGTGTTCGCCTACAGCGAATGGCAGCAAGTCCTCGCGAAAGGTCTGAGCCGCCGCGCCCTCACCGAATTCCACTCGCGCTACAAATACCTGCTGATGGCGCATAACCCACTGCAATACAAAACACTGGGCAAACTGCTCGGCAACATGGCGCACAGCGATCCCGCCGAACTCGGCCCGCGCTACTTCAGCGAACTGATGGCGGCGTTGAAAAAATGCGCCACCCGTGGCACCCACTGCAACGTGCTGCTGCACATCAGCGGTTATCTGAAACAGGTAATCAGCGCTGAAGACAAACAGGAAATGCAACACGTCATCGGCCAGTACCGTCAAGGCATCGTGCCGCTGGTGGTGCCGTTGACGCTGCTCAAGCACCACTTTCGCCTCCATCCGGATTCGTACATCGCGCAACAGGTCTACCTGCAACCGCACCCGGAAAACCTCAGCCTGCGAAACGCAATCTAATGAACGACAAAATGGATACCAGTGCCAAGGAAGACCTCGGCGCGGATTTTAAAAAAGCCCTCGACGAGGGTTGGCTGCCGATTCGCGAAGTCGCGCGGCAGACCGGCGTCAATGCGATCACCCTGCGTGCGTGGGAACGCCGCTATGGGCTGGTCGTGCCACAACGCACCCCCAAGGGCCACCGACTGTATTCGGCCGAACATGTGCAGCAAATTCTGACCATCCTCACCTGGCTTAACCGTGGTGTTGCTGTCAGTCAGGTCAAACCGCTGCTCGACGCACCGCAGACGTTCAGCGAATCAGTGGAAAACGATTGGCAGCGCTTGCGCCAGACACTGCTGACGGCCGTTACGCAGCTCAATGAACGCAGCCTCGACGACAGCGTCAATCAGGCCATGGCGCTCTACCCGCCACGCACGCTGTGCGAGCAATTGCTGATGCCGTTGCTGGCGGAACTGGAGCAGCGTTGGCAGGGCCAGTTCGGCGCGCAGATGGAACGGGTGTTCTTTTATTCGTGGTTACGCAGCAAATTCGGCACACGCATCTACCATAACAATCGTCAGTTACATGGCGCCCCGCTGTTGTTGATCAATCACTCCGACCTGCCACTGGAACCTCATCTGTGGCTGTGCGCGTGGCTGATCAGTAGCGCTGATTGTCCGGTGCAAGTATTTGACTGGCCGCTGCCGGCCGCCGAGTTGGCGCTGGCGGTCGAACATCTGCAAGCCCGTGGCGTACTGCTGTATTCCAGCAAAGCCATGAACCTTGCGCAGTTGCCCAAGCTACTGAACGGAGTCAGTTGTACAAAAATGCTGGTCGGACCAACGGTATGCATCCACCACGCCGAGTTGTCCGTAAAAACCTCAGAGATGGCTGATGTGTTCCTGGCTGAAGACGCGCTTGTAGCGCACCAGGTGCTCGTTCAGCGTGGGCTGATCTAATGGACGCAGTGAGTTCCGACATGCAATTGATCTGGCTGCGCAGCGACTTGCGCCAACATGACAACACCGCCCTCGCGGCCGCCGCAGCGCGCGGCCCGACGGTCGCCGTGTACCTGTTGAGCCCGCAGCAGTGGCTGGAACATGACGATGCGCCGTGCAAGGTCGACTTCTGGTTGCGCAACCTGCGTGAGCTGAGCGCAAGCCTTGGCCAACTCAATATCCCGTTGCTGATTCGCACTGCAAGCCATTGGGATCAAGCCCCGGCGGAACTGCTCAAGCTCTGCCGGCAGCTGAAGATAGCCGCGGTTCACGTCAATGAAGAATATGGCGTCCATGAAAGCCGTCGCGATGCAGCGATAGGCGAAACACTGAAGGCCGAGGGCATCACCTTTCACAGCCATCTCGACCAGTTGCTGTTCAAACCCGGCACGGTGCTGACCAAGACCGACAGCTACTTCAAGGTGTTCAGCCAGTTCCGCAAAGTCTGTTACGAACGCCTGCATCGCTCGATGCCGGCGTTGGTCAAGGCACCAGGCAAACAGGCAAAACTGGCGATAGACAGCGACCCGATTCCCGACTCCGTCAAAGGCTTCGCCACACCGAGCCAATCCCTGCGCGATCTGTGGCCGGCCGGTGAACAGGAAGCCCGACGCCGCCTCGACACCTTCACCGACGCGCAAATCGACTACTACCAAAGCGAACGCGACTTCCCGGCCAAACCTGGCACCAGTCAGCTCTCGGCGTATCTGGCGGCGGGCGTGATTTCGCCGCGCCAGTGTCTGCATGCCGCCCTGCAAAGCAATCAGGGCGAATTCGAAAGCGGCAAGGTTGGCGCGGTTACCTGGATCAACGAGCTGCTGTGGCGCGAGTTCTACAAGCACATTCTGGTCGGCTACCCACGGGTCTCAAGGCATCGCGCTTTCCGCCCGGAAACCGAAGCGCTGGCCTGGCGTGATGCGCCGGAGGATCTCGCCGCGTGGCAAGAGGCGCGCACCGGTCTGCCGATCATCGACGCCGCGATGCGCCAACTGCTGGAAACCGGCTGGATGCACAATCGCCTGCGCATGATCGTGGCGATGTTCCTGACCAAAAACCTGCTGATCGACTGGCGCGAAGGCGAACGCTTTTTCATGCGTCACCTCATCGATGGGGATCTGGCGGCGAACAACGGTGGCTGGCAGTGGAGTTCGTCGACGGGCACCGATTCGGCGCCGTATTTCCGCATCTTCAACCCGCTGAGCCAATCGGAAAAATTCGACAGCGAAGGCCTGTTCATCAAGCACTGGCTGCCGGAACTGGCGGCCCTCGACAAGAAACAAGTGCATAACCCGGCCGACGTCGGTGGTTTGTTCGGCGCGGCGGACTATCCGTCGCCGATCGTCAACCTCAGCACCTCGCGCCAACGGGCGCTGGCAGCCTTCAAGAATCTGCCTTCGCGTACGTCTTCAGGAGGTGATGATGAGTGAATTCCTGCGCCGCTTCGCCCGGCAATTTTCAGCGTTGAACAAAGACAACCTGCAAAGCCTGGGCGAGCTGTACAGCGATGACATTCACTTCACCGACCCGCTGCACGAAGTGCAGGGTCTGGGACAGTTACGCGACTATTTCGGCGAACTGTATGCCAACGTCAGCGAGCTGCATTTTGATTTTCATGGTTTCGACCAGATCGGCGACTGCGAAGGTTACTTGCGCTGGGTCATGAGTTATCGCCATCCGCGCCTCGCGGGCGGCCGCGTTATTCGCGTCAGCGGCTGCTCGCATTTGCTGTGGCACGACAAGGTTTATCGCCATCGGGATTATTTCGATGCCGGGGCGCTGCTGTATGAACACTTGCCAGTATTGGGCCGGGTGATTGCTTGGCTGAAAAGGAGAATGGGATGAGTCGTACACCTCCACGGCGTTATTGGTTGACCGGGGCCAGCAGTGGCATCGGCGCGGCGCTGGCTGAAGAGATCTTGAAAACCGGTGCGCACCTGGCGGTCAGTTCCCGTCAGATCGCCCCGCTCAAGGTCTTGTCGCAACGCTATCCGGGGCAGGTTCTGGTGGTGCCGGGGGATCTGACCAACAGCCAGACGGTTCGCGAAATCGGCGAGCAGATCGCCGCAGACTGGGGTTCGCTGGACTCGGTGATTCTCAACGCCGGCACCTGCGAATACGTCGATGCCAAGCAGTTCGATTCGTCGATCATCGAGCACGTGGTACGTACCAACCTGCTCGCCAGCAGTTATTGCATCGAGGCTGCCCTGCCGCTGCTGCGCAAAGGCACCGCGCCGCATCTGATCGGCGTGGCCAGTTCGGTCACCTACTTGCCGCTGCCACGGGCCGAAGCCTACGGCGCCTCAAAGGCCGGTTTGCGTTACCTGTTCGAGTCGTTGCGCATCGATCTGGCCGACGAAGGCATTGAAGTCACCGTGGTCAGCCCGGGTTTTGTCGAAACTCCGCTGACCGCCAGGAATGATTTCCCCATGCCCTTGAGCTGGCCTGTGGATAAAGCCGCACGGCACATCTTCGCCAAACTCAAGGACCGACCATTGGAAATCGCCTTTCCGGCGCTGTTCATGGCCGCGTTGTGGCCGCTGTCGAAACTTCCGTCGCGGGTACAACTGGCAATCGGCAAGCGCATGGTGCGCAAGTCACCTCCGCTGACGGATCCGACATGAAAATCGCCATCGTCGGTAGCGGCATCGCTGGGCTGACCTGCGCCTACCTGCTCAATCGCCGCCATGACGTGACGGTGTTCGAGGCGGGCGACTGGGTCGGTGGTCACACGCACACGGTGCCGGTGACCGTCGATGGCCGCCAATATGCGGTGGACACCGGTTTCATCGTTTTCAACGACTGGACCTACCCGAACTTCATCCGCTTGCTCGGCCAGCTCGGCGTGGCGTTCAAGCCGACCGAAATGAGCTTCTCGGTGACCGACCCAGACACCGGTCTGGAGTACAACGGCAACAACCTCAACAGCCTCTTCGCCCAGCGCAGCAACCTGTTTTCGCCGGGGTTCTGGGGTATGTTGCGCGACATTCTGCGCTTCAACAAAGAAGCCCAGCGCGACCTCGTTGAACTGCGCATCGCCGCCGACACCACCCTCGACGAATACCTCAAGGCTGGCGGTTACGGCGAGCGTTTCATCCTGCATTACATCGTGCCGATGGGCTCGGCGATCTGGTCGATGCCGATGGCGGAAATGCTCAATTTCCCGCTGCAGTTCTTCGTACGTTTTTTCAAGAATCATGGACTGTTGTCGGTCAGTGATCGTCCGCAGTGGCAAGTCATTGAAGGTGGCTCGAGCGCTTATATCGCGCCGCTGACGGCAGCGTTCAAGGAGCGGATTCGTCTCAATTGCCCGGTAGCCCGGGTTGATCGTGACGTGCATGGCGTAGTTATCCACAGCCCGGCGGGCCTCGAGCACTTCGACCAGGTGGTGTTCGCCTGTCACAGCGATCAAGCGTTGAAACTGCTGGCGGTCCCGAGCGATGCCGAACGCGCGATCCTCGGCGCCCTGCCCTACGCCGACAATGAAGTGGTGCTGCACACCGACACGCGTTTGCTGCCGACACGCAAACTCGCCTGGGCGAGCTGGAACTATCGGCTCAGCGGCGCCGGCCACACCCACGCCGCCGTCACCTACGACATGAACATTCTGCAGGGCATTCAGAGCGATACCACGTTCTGCGTCAGCCTCAATCAGAGCGCCGGCATCAGCCCCGACAAAGTGCTTGCCCGTTACACCTATGCCCATCCGCAATTCAGCCTCGCGGCGGTGGCAGCACAAAATCGCTGGAGTGAACTGGATGGCGCGCAGCACACGCATTATTGCGGCGCCTACTGGGCCAACGGTTTTCATGAGGACGGTGTGGTCAGCGCCTTGCGCGTGGCCGCCGCGTTCGGGGAAACCTTATGAACAGCGCACTCTACAGCGGCTGGATCGGCCATCGGCGCTTCTCGCCGCGCCGCCATGAATTCCGCTACCGGATCGGTCTGCTCTACCTCGACCTCAGTGAACAGGATGCAGTTCTTGAACTGTCGCCGCTGGCCGGACGCAGTCGCTTTGCGCCGTTTTCCTTTCGTGAGACGGACTATCTCAAGGCATTCACCGGCCGAGGCATGCGCCTGATCGATGCCGTACGTCAGCAGGTCGGCATCGCCATCGGCCACGAACCGCAAGGCGCGATCTGCCTGCTGACCCAGGCGCGCAGTTGGGGGTTGTCGTTCAACCCGGTGAGTTTCTTTTATTGCCATGAAGCCGACGGGCAACTGGCGGCGATTGTCTGCGAAGTCACCAACACGCCGTGGCGCGAGCGTTATCACTATGTGCTGCCGGCGCGTGCGCCCGCCAATCTGCAGGATTTTCACCAGCACTTCGCCGTGGCCAAGGCCTTTCACGTTTCGCCGTTTCTGCCGCGCGATCTCGAATACCGCATGAGCTTCAGCCCCGCCGCGCAATCCCTTGGCGTGCACATGGCCGACTGGCAGGGCGAACACAAACTGTTCGACGCGACACTCAATCTGCAACGCGAAAGCCTCGACCGTCGCAGCCTGCATCGTTACTTGCGGCGTTTTCCGTGGATGACCGCGAAAACTGCCTTGGCGATTTACTGGCAGGCGCTACGCCTGCTGCTCAAACGCGCACCGATCTTTGCTCATCAGACTGCCGACGGCAGCTTTCAAACCGCCACTGTGCCTCCCAAGGAGCACCACCATGAAATCCTCTAGTCTGTCGGTCAGTCGGCTCAGCACCAACGGTTTGACCGGATCGCTGCTGCGCCGCGGCGTGTTGCGCCAATTGGCGCAGCTCAAACACGGACAACTGTTGGTGATCGAGGATGGCGAACGGCTGATGTTCGGCACGCCCGGCAGTGCATTGCTCGGGGAAATCCATGTGCTCGACTCGGCCGTCTGGGGCATGGTCGCCGGCAATGGTTCGATCGGTGCCGGCGAGGCCTTTATCCACGGCTATTGGAGTTCGCCGGATCTGACAGCGGTGGTGCGCGTGTTCGTCAGCAATCTGGACGTGCTCGATGCCATGGAGGGCGGCCTGGCGCGCCTCGGCCGGCCGTTGGTGCAAGGCTTGCACTGGCTCAACCGCAATACGCGCAAGGGCTCGCAGAAAAACATCGCTGCGCACTACGATCTGGGCAACGACCTGTTCGAACAGTTTCTCGACCCGACCATGATGTATTCAGCGGCGCAGTTCCTGACGCCCGAAGACAGTCTGGAGCAGGCTCAGTTGAACAAGCTGGAGCGAATCTGCCAGAAGCTCGCGCTCAAACCCGGCGACCATTTACTGGAGATCGGCACCGGTTGGGGCAGCATGGCGCTCTATGCTGCTCAAAATTACGGTTGCCGTGTAACCACCACCACACTGTCGAAAGAACAGTACGCGTTTACCGCGCAACGCATCGAACAGCTGGGCTTGCAGGATCGGGTCACGCTGCTGCTCAAGGACTACCGCGACCTCACCGGCGAATACGACAAACTGGTGTCGATCGAAATGATCGAAGCGGTCGGTCACCGCTTCCTGCCGACCTACTTCAAACAATGCGCGCACTTGCTCAAGAGCAACGGCCTGATGCTGATCCAGGCGATCACCATTCGCGAACAACGCTACGAACAAGCCAAGCGCGGCGTCGACTTTATCCAGCGTTACATCTTTCCCGGCGGCGCCCTGCCCTGCGTGCAGAAAATGCTCGAAGTGGTCAGCCGCGACACCGACATGAACCTGCTGCACATGGAAGATTTCGGCTTGCACTACGCCCGCACCCTGCGCTTGTGGCACGAGAACTTCCGTCGCGCCCACGGGCGCTTGAGCGAGTTGGGCTACGACGATTATTTCCTGCGCCTGTGGGAGTTCTACCTGTGTTACTGCGAGGGCGGTTTCCTCGAACGCACCATCGGCACCGCACAACTGTTGCTGGCCAAACCGGCAGCGATGACCGCGCCGTTGCTCGGGCGTTTCGATGCTTGAGCGTGTTGCCAATGCCGTGTTGTTCCAGCTCGGCTGGCTGACCTGCGTACTCGGCGGCAACAGCTTGTGGTTGTTGCTGGCGTTGGCGGTGCTGGTGATTCATCTGCGCTGGATCAGCAGTTGGGCGGCTGAAGGCCGTTTGATTTTGAGCGTGGTGATTGTTGGCACGGCGGTGGACAGTGTGTTGCGTGGTGTCGGGGTGTTCGAGTTTCAGGATCAGTCGCCACTGATTCCGTTGTGGCTGATGCTGCTCTGGGCATTGCTGGCAACCACATTGCGCCATTGCCTGGCATGGAGCGCCCGGCCGTGGTGGCTGGCGAGTCTGCTTGGCGCGGTCGGCGGAGCACTGTCGTATTACGCCGGCGGACGCTTGGCCGGGGTGCAATTTCCCTATGGCGAGTTGCCGACACTGATCGGCATCGGCCTGCTCTGGGCACTGCTGTTTCCGCTGCTGCATTCCATGGCGCGGCGGTTGGCGCACTGAGCGTCTGTCAGACCTTTCACACGCACAGCAGCGACTGCCTTACACTGCCGCCATGAAAACCATTCCCCACCAGCAAATCACCGAGCCGGCGGTCACCTGCTCGACCTGCGCGGCGTGCTGTTGCCAGCTCGAAGTGATGTTGATCACCGACACTGGCGTGCCTGATCGCTTTATCGATACCGATGAATGGGGCGGCGAAGTGATGCTGCGTCTGGATGACGGCTGGTGCGCGGCGCTGGATCGCGACACGATGATGTGCACGATTTACGAAAAGCGTCCGTTGATTTGCCGCGAGTTCGAGATGGGCGCGCCGGAGTGCATTGAAGAGCGCAAAGGCATCACTACCGCCTACCGCTGATCCCAAGAACACCCCCAAAACAAATGTGGGAGCGAGCCTGCTCGCGAAAGCGCTCTTTCATTCAACATCTTCGTTGAATGTGGAATAGCTTTCGCGAGCAGGCTCGCTCCCACTGGGGTCAGGTGTGTATCAGTCAGAGCGGCATTGTGTAATGCAGCGAGTAACTTTCTACCCCGTCGTTGCTGCTGGCCAAGCCGGCGTTGGAATAGTGCGTCGCACGAATTCCGACTTCATGCCCGCCATTGAAACGCAGACCAAAACCGAAGCGGTCTTCAAACTGGAAAGAGCCGCCGAGATTGTTGGATTCGTACTTGGTGTCAGAGAAGGCCGCCACACCGATCCCCGCTTCGATATACGGTTTGACCGACTGGCCGGCAAACTCGTAAACGAAGACTGGAGAGAACGACAAGCTGTTATTGCTCGACGTCTTGTCACCTTCCCAATAGGTATAAGCACCGCTCCAGTAGCCGGTCAGGCGACCGACGTCGCTCTGCAGCCAGCTCTTGTCCCAGTCGAAATTCATGCCCAGGCGGTACGTCATGGTCGAGTCGCTGGTGGCCCCCACTGCGAACTCAACACCTGCCGCTTGTGCAGTAAAACTTTGCCCCATCAGTGCGGCCGCAATCGCGGCCAAGCAGAATAGTCGCTTCACGTTGAAACTTCCTTTTCCGGAACGATCGTTTGGTTTTCTAGATAACTCTTCGCTATAGAAGCTAGCGCCTGCTCAGAAGTTCAGCTGATTTTTTAGTTATTTCACAAATTTTTTACAAGTCGAAGTTTTGTACTTCGCCGCCGCTCTGGCCCAGTCGCGGCAGGATGTTTTCGAAGTAGGCAGGATCAGCGCTGGTCCAGAATCTGACCGGTCGGTTCGGGCCGGCAGCGAGCAAATCGCGCTCAGCCAAAAGGCGCTGAAGTTGCCGCGCTACAGCAGCACCGGTATCGATCAGGCTGATGTCCGCAGGGATCATCGACTTGAGCATCGGCTTGAGAAAGGGATAGTGGGTGCAGCCCAAAATGATTGTGTCGCAACCGCTGGCCAACAGCGGGTCGACATAGCCTTGCAGCAACTGACGCAACTCGGCGCTGTGCAGATCGCCGCTTTCAATCAGCTCGACCAGGCCAGGGCATGGCTGGGTGATCACACGCACGTCAGTGGCGAAACGATCAAGTAACGCGGCGAACTTGGCGCTCTGCAGCGTGCCGGTGGTGGCGAGCACGCCGACCACACCGCTGCGGGTCGCGGCGGCGGCAGGTTTGACCGCAGGCTCCATGCCGACAATCGGCCAGTCAGGAAAGTCGCGGCGCAAATCGGCAACGCCGGCAACCGTGGCCGTATTGCAGGCCAGCACCAAGGCCTTGGCACCCTGCTCACGGAAAAACCCGGCCATCACACTGCAGCGCTGGCGGATGAACTCCGGGGTTTTCTCTCCGTAGGGAATGTGCCCGCAATCAGCGACATAGAGCAGCGATTCATTGGGCAGCAAACGCTGGATTTCCGCCAGCACCGACAAGCCGCCGACACCAGAGTCGAATACGCCGATCGGCGCTTCACGCATGGCGCGAACCACAGACGCTGCAACCCGGATCACGCTTGACGCGCAACTCGCGGAAGCGCGAACCGAGAGCATCGATCAACAGCAAACGGCCCACCAGCGGCTCACCGAAACCGACCAATACTTTCAACGCTTCCAGCGCCTGCAAGCTGCCGACCAGGCCGACCAGCGGCCCGACCACACCGGCCTCGCTGCAGGTCAGTTCAGCTTCGCTGCCGTGGCCGTATAAACAGTGGTAGCAAGGGCTCTCGGCTCGACGCGGGTCGAACACCGACAACTGCCCTTCCAGACGAATCGCCGCGCCGCTGACCAACGGTTTGCACGCAGCTACACACGCAGCGTTGACCGCTTCGCGGGTGGAGAAATTATCGGAGCAGTCGAGCACCAGATCCACCGCTGCCACGGCTGCGGCGAGAGAATCCTCGTCCAGCGCCTGACGATGAGGGATCAGTTGGATTTCTGGATTGATCGCGGTCAGACGCTTGAGCGCCGAGTCGACCTTGCTCATGCCGACGCTGTCGGTGTCATGGATGATCTGGCGTTGCAGGTTGGTCAGATCGACCGTGTCGAAATCCGCCAGATGCATTTCACCGACACCCGCCGCGGCCAGATACAAGGCAACCGGCGCACCGAGACCGCCAAGGCCGACGATCAGCACGCGACTGTCCTTGAGCTTCAATTGCCCGTCGATGTCGATGTGTTGCAGCAGAATCTGCCGGCTGTAGCGCAGCAACTCCTGATCATTCAGCACGGCAGGCGCCCCAGACTGATGCGTTGATGACCGCCCAGATCGGTGCGGCTGTGGACTTCTTCGAAACCGCGCGTGAGCAGCAAGTCGCGGACGGCTTCGGCTTGATCATAGCCGTGCTCGAGCATCAACCAGCCAGCGGCCTCCAGGTGATCCGGCGCCTGCGCAACGATCAAGCGCAGATCATCGAGCCCGTCTTCACCGGCGACCAGCGCACTGGCCGGTTCGAAGCGCACATCGCCTTCGACCAGATGCGGATCGGCGACAGCAATGTACGGCGGGTTACTGATGATCAACTGGAAACGCTGACCTTCCAGCGCGCTGAACCAATGGCTACTCAGCACCGTGGCGTTGTTCAAATGCAGGCGCTGGCGATTACGTTCAGCGAGGGCCACGGCTTCGAGCACGCGATCCACCGCAGTGACTTTCCACGCCGGACGCTCGCTGGCCAAGGCCAAAGCAATCGCGCCGCTGCCCGTGCCGAGATCGAGCACTTTGGCCGGCGTCGCGGGCAGTAATTCCAGCGCCGCTTCCACCAGCAGCTCGGTGTCCGGGCGCGGGATCAGCGTGTGCGGCGCGACTTCCAGATCGAGTTTCCAGAAACCCTGCTGACCGAGAATATAGGCCACCGGCTCACCGCTACGGCGGCGTTGCAGGTACTCGGCAAAAGTCAGCGCGGCCTCACTTGGCACGATGCGCTCGGGCCAGGTGTGCAGAAAACTGCGTGACTTGCCCAGCGCCGCCGCCAGTAGCAACTCGGCGTCCAGACGCGCGGTGGGCGAGTCCGGCAGTTCGGCGGCACGCAACAGGCTGGCGATGATGGTCATTTATTCACCTATCGCTGCGAGTTGGTCAGCCTGGTGTTCAGCCAGCAACGGTTCGATCACTGCTTCAACGCCACCGGCGAGGATTTCATCCAGCGAGTACAGGGTCAGGTTGACGCGATGGTCAGTGACCCGGCCCTGGGCAAAGTTATAGGTGCGGATGCGCTCGGAACGGTCGCCGGAACCGACCAGCAATTTACGCTCGCTGGCGATGGCGTTCGCCGCCGCTGCGTTTTGCTGATCGTTGAGCTTGGCCGACAGCCAGGCCATCGCCCGCGCCCGGTTCTTGTGCTGGGAGCGCTCTTCCTGACACTCGACGACGGTGCCGGTCGGTATGTGCGTGATGCGGATCGCCGAGTCGGTGGTGTTGACGTGCTGACCACCGGCCCCGGAGGAGCGGTAAGTGTCGACGCGCAAATCCGCCGGGTTGATCTCGATGGCTTCGCGCTCGTCCGGCTCGGGCAATACCGCCACGGTGCAGGCCGAGGTGTGGATACGGCCCTGTGATTCGGTAGCAGGCACGCGCTGTACGCGGTGCGCACCGGATTCGAATTTCAGCTTGCCGTAAACGTTGTCGCCTTCGATGCGGGCGATGACTTCTTTATAGCCACCGTGTTCGCCTTCGTTTTCCGACAGGATCTCGACACGCCAGCCGCGCCGCTCGGCGTAACGCGAGTACATGCGGAACAGGTCGCCGGAGAAGATCGCCGCCTCGTCGCCACCGGTGCCGGCACGGATTTCGAGAAAGACGTTACGGCCGTCGTTGGGATCCTTGGGCAGCAACATGCGTTGCAGGTCGGCTTCCAGGGTGATCAGCAATTCCTTGGCTTCGCGGACTTCTTCCACGGCCATTTCACGCATGTCCGGGTCGCTGTCCTTGAGCAGCGCCTGCGCGCCTTCAAGATCGCTTTGTACGCTGAGCAGCTTTTTATAGCCTTGTACCACCGGCTCAAGTTCGGCGTATTCCTTGGAATAAGCGCGGAATTTGGCCTGATCGGCAATGACTTCGCCGTCGCCGAGCAGCGCGGTCAGTTCCTCGAAACGGTCCTGGAGGATGTCCAGCTTATTGAGCAGTGACGCTTTCATTGCGGTTTTTTATCCGAAAAGCTATCCGGTGAGCCCTCGAGGGCAAAGAGTTCCTGGGCCATGGCCAGCGCATCGAGGCGGCCTTCGGCAGAAAGCTTTTTCAGTTGCACGCTCGGGGCATGCAACAGTTTATTGGTCAGGCCACGGGCCAGTTGCCCGAGCACGTCTTCGGCGTTGCCGCCGTTGGCCAGCAAACGCAGGGCCTTTTGCAGTTCCTCGTCGCGCAGGCGTTCGCTCTGTTGACGATAGGCCTTGAGCACGTCGACCGCCGCCAGTTCGCGCAGGCGCACCATGAAATCGTCGGCGCCAACCGAAACCATCTCTTCAGCGGCTTGCGCTGCGCCCTGACGGCTCTTGAGGTTTTCGGCGACCACTTCGTGGAGATCGTCGACGCTATACAGGTAAACGTCGTCCAACTCGCCGACTTCCGGCTCGATATCCCGGGGAACGGCGATGTCGACCATAAAGATCGGCTTGTGCTTGCGCAGCTTCAGCGCACTCTCGACCGCGCCCTTGCCAAGAATCGGCAACTGACTGGCGGTCGAGCTGATGACGATATCGCTGCGCACCAGTTCTGCCGGGATGTCCGACAGCAACACCGCGTGGGCGCCGAACTGCTCGGCCAGCAGACTGGCGCGCTCCAGCGTGCGGTTGGCAACGACGATGCGCTTGACGCCCAGCTCGTGCAAATGACGGGCGACCAGGGTAATGGTCTCGCCGGCGCCGATCAGCAGAGCCTGACTGCGCTGCAAATCACTGAAAATCTGTTTCGCCAGGCTGACGGCGGCAAACGCCACCGATACCGGGTTTTCACCGATGGCAGTGTCGGTGCGCACCTGCTTGGCGGCATTGAACGTTGCCTGAAACAGTCGCCCCAGCAGCGGACCGATGGTGCCGGCCTCGCGGGCCACGGCATAGGCCGATTTCATCTGACCGAGAATCTGCGGTTCGCCCAGCACCAGCGAGTCGAGCCCGGAGGCGACGCGCATCATGTGACGAACTGCCGCATCATCTTCATGCACATAAGCACTCGCGCGCAGCTCATCGAGGCTTAAATGGTGATAGTCGGCCAGCCAGCGCAGCACGATATCGGCAGAAAGCTGATCCTGTTCTATATAAAGCTCACTGCGATTGCAGGTGGAGAGGATCGCAGCTTCGCGGCTGTCGGTCAGTCGGCAGAGCTGCTGCAAGGCCTCCACCAGCTGTTCAGGAGTAAAAGCCACGCGCTCGCGGACGTCTACTGAAGCAGTCTTGTGGTTGATACCGAGTGCAAGGAAGGCCATTCAAGGTCGCTGATGGTGACGTGAAGCCGGCAATTGTCCTACTTCGAAAGATTCAGAACAACTACCGCTGACTATTGTCCCAATCGTCAGTCCCTATAATGGGCACAATTTGGCTCCTTGCAGGAGCTGCCGCAGGCTGCGATCTTTTGATTGTGGTTTTTCGAATCACCAGCAAGATCAAAAGATCGCAGCCTTCGGCAGCTCCTACGGTTATGTTTGGCCGAAGGCTTGTGTCATGATGATCCGACCGCAGGTTAGTCGTCCTCTTCCTATATGAATAGATCTTCCGCGTTGCTCCTCGCTTTTGTCTTCCTCAGCGGCTGCCAGGCCTTGGCTCCCGTTTCGCCGGACGGTACGCCGTCGGTTGAAGACACCACGCCCGCGCCTGAAAAGCCCAAGGTTTACAGCTCGTTCAGCGAGGAAACCGTTTTCAGCCTGTTGAGCGCCGAACTCGCCGGTCAGCGCAATCGTTTCGACATTGCCCTGGACAACTACGTGACCCAGGCCATCAACACCCAGGATCCGGGCGTCTCCGAACGCGCATTCCGTATCGCCGAGTATCTGGGCGCCGATCAACCGGCCCTCGATACCGCACTGATCTGGGCAAAAAACGCCCCGGACGATCTCGAAGCGCAACGCGCCGCCGCCGTGCAACTCGCCCGCGCCGGGCGTTATGACGACTCCATGGTGTATATGGAGAAAGTCCTGCAGGGCAAGGGCGACACTCATTTCGACTTTCTCGCGCTGTCGGCCGCCGATACCGATCAGGAAACCCGCAACGGTCTGATGAAAAGTTTTGACCGTTTGTTGCAGCGCCATCCGAACAACAGCCAGCTGATTTTCGGCAAGGCCCTGCTCCTGCAACAGGACGGCGACAACAAAGGCGCACTGGCATTGCTCGAAGACCATCCGCCAGAAGAAGGCGAAATCGCCCCGATTCTGCTGCGCGCGCGCCTGCTGCAACTGCTGAACCGTGGCGACGAAGCGCTGCCATTGCTGCAAAAAAGCATCAAGAAGTACCCGGACGACAAGCGTCTGCGCCTGACTTACGCGCGCATGCTGGTTGAACAGGACCGGATGGACGACGCCAAGGCCGAGTTCTCCAGCCTGGTTCAGCAATACCCGGAAGACGACGAACTGCGTTACTCGCTGGCCTTGGTCTGCCTGGAAGCCAAAGCGTGGGACGAGGCCAAGGGGTATCTGGAAGACCTGATCGCCCGTGAAAGCCACGTCGATTCGGCGCACCTGAACCTCGGTCGTATCGCTGAGGAACGCAACGACCCGCAAGGCGCCCTCATCGAGTACGCCCAGGTCGGCCCGGGCAACGATTATCTGCCGGCGCAATTGCGTCAGGCCGACATTCTGATGAACAACGGCAAGACCGCGGAAGCGCAAAGCAAACTTGCCGCCCAACGCGACGAGCAACCGGATTATGCGATCCAGCTGTACCTGATCGAATCGGAAACCCTGTCGGCCAACAAGCAGGACGACAAGGCCTGGAAAGTCTTGCAGACAGCCTTGCAGCAGTATCCGGACGATCTGAATCTGCTGTACACCCGGGCGATGCTCGCGGAAAAACGCAATGACCTGGCGCAGATGGAAAAAGACCTGCGCCTGATCATCAAGCGTGATCCGGACAACGCCATGGCACTCAATGCTTTGGGCTACACCCTGTCCGATCGCACCACGCGCTACGCTGAAGCCAAAACGCTGATCGAGCAGGCACATCAGATCAATCCGGAAGACCCGGCCGTACTCGACAGCCTCGGCTGGGTGAACTACCGCCTGGGCAATCTGGACGACGCAGAGAAATATCTGCGTCAGGCGCTGGAGCGTTTCCCTGATCACGAAGTCGCCGCGCACCTCGGTGAAGTGTTGTGGACCAAGGGCAACCAGCGTGAAGCCAAACAAATCTGGGGCAAATTCCTCAAGGATCAGCCCGACAGCACCATTCTGCGCAGCACCATCAAGCGCCTGACCGGATCCGAGACTCTTTAACTCATGTTTTTGCGCCACGTAATTGTTTTCAGCTTCATCGCCCTGCTCGCTGGCTGCTCGGGTTTTGGCACTCGCGAATCGGTCGAGGGCCACGGCAGCCCGGCTCAATGGACCGCAAACAAACAACAGCTGACCGGCCTCGACGGCTGGCAGATCGACGGCAAGATCGGCATCCGCGCACCGAAAGATTCCGGTAGCGGCACGCTGTTCTGGCTGCAACGTCAGGATTACTACGACATTCGTTTGTCCGGCCCGCTGGGGCGTGGCGCGGCACGTTTGACCGGGCGTCCGGGCAAGGTGTCGCTGGAAGTCGCCAACCAGGGTCGCTATGAATCTCAGTCCCCGGAAGCCCTGCTCGAAGAACAGCTCGGCTGGAAACTGCCGGTGTCGAATCTGGCCTGGTGGGTCCGTGGCCTGCCAGCGCCTGATAGCAAAAGTCGCCTGAATCTGGACGCCGACAGCCGCTTGGCCAACCTCGAACAGGATGGCTGGAAAGTCGAATACACCGCTTACACCGAACAGAACGGTTACTGGCTGCCCGAGCGCATCAAGCTGCACGGCACCGACCTCGACGTCACGCTGGTGATCAAGACCTGGCAACCGCGCAAGTTGGGGCAATAACGCATGACCGCTGCACGTCTGACCCTGCCCTCGCCGGCCAAACTCAACTTGATGCTGCACATTCTCGGTCGTCGTGAAGACGGTTATCACGAGCTGCAGACGCTGTTTCAGTTTGTCGATTACGGCGATGAAATCACTTTTGCCGTGCGTGATGACGGTGTGATTCAACTGCACACCGAGTTCACTGGCGTGCCGCATGACAGCAACCTGATCGTGCGTGCGGCAAAAATGCTCCAGCAACAATCCGACTGTAAGCTCGGCATCGATATCTGGATTGATAAAGTCCTGCCCATGGGCGGCGGAATCGGGGGCGGCAGCTCGAACGCGGCGACGACTTTGCTCGGTCTGAATCATTTGTGGCAACTGGGTTGGGATGAAGATCGCCTGGCCGCACTGGGCCTGACACTCGGCGCCGACGTGCCGGTTTTTGTCCGTGGCCATGCGGCTTTTGCCGAGGGCGTGGGCGAGAAACTCACTCCGGTGGATCCCGAAGAACCGTGGTATCTGGTGCTCGTGCCGCAAGTCTCTGTTAGTACGGCAGAAATTTTTTCCGATCCTTTGTTGACACGTAACACGCCGCCCATTAAAGTGCGCCCCGTTCCCGAGGGAAACAGTCGAAATGACTGCTTGCCGGTGGTTGCAAGGCGTTATCCAGAAGTACGTAACGCATTGGATTTGTTAGGTAAATTTACCGAAGCAAAACTCACCGGAACTGGAAGTTGTGTGTTTGGGGGCTTCCCAAGCAAAGCTGAAGCTGATAAAGTCTCGGCCCTTCTGACAGAGACCCTTACAGGGTTTGTAGCGAAAGGCAGCAACGTTTCGATGTTGCACCGCAAGCTGCAAAGTCTGATCTAAAGGAACCAGGTGCTCGGCACTTGATGCAACAGATACAGGGGCGTCGCCAAGCGGTAAGGCAGCAGGTTTTGATCCTGCCATGCGTTGGTTCGAATCCAGCCGCCCCTGCCATTTTCTATACTCATCCAGGTTACCCTCAGCCTCTAGGTACTGCGCGTGTCCAAGATGATGGTCTTTACGGGGAATGCTAACCCCGATCTGGCTCGGCGTGTTGTACGTCAGCTGCATATCCCTCTCGGTGACATTTCTGTCGGTAAGTTCTCCGACGGCGAAATTACTGCCGAGATCAATGAAAACGTTCGCGGTAAAGACGTTTTCATTATTCAGCCGACTTGCGCTCCGACCAACGATAACCTGATGGAACTGGTAGTGATGGCTGATGCCTTCCGCCGCTCCTCGGCTACTCGTATCACTGCTGTTATTCCTTATTTTGGTTATGCCCGTCAGGATCGCCGTCCGCGTTCCGCACGTGTGGCTATCAGCGCGAAAGTCGTTGCTGACATGCTTACCGTAGTCGGCATCGACCGTGTTCTCACGGTTGATCTGCATGCTGACCAGATTCAGGGTTTCTTCGATATTCCGGTAGATAACATCTACGGCTCCCCGGTTCTGGTGGATGACATTGAAGATCAGCGCTTCGAAAACCTGATGATCGTGTCCCCGGACATTGGTGGCGTCGTGCGTGCACGTGCTGTTGCCAAATCCCTGGGCGTGGACCTTGGGATCATCGACAAACGCCGTGAGAAAGCCAATCACTCTGAAGTGATGCATATCATCGGTGATGTCGAAGGGCGTACCTGCATTCTGGTCGATGACATGGTCGATACCGCCGGCACTCTGTGCCACGCGGCCAAGGCCCTGAAAGAGCATGGCGCAGCCAAGGTCTTTGCCTACTGCACACACCCTGTGCTGTCGGGTCGGGCCATCGAGAATATCGAAAATTCCGTGCTGGACGAGCTGGTGGTGACTAACACCATCCCGCTGTCCGCTGCAGCACAAGCCTGTGCACGTATCCGTCAACTGGATATCGCACCGGTTGTTGCCGAAGCGGTTCGCCGCATCAGCAATGAAGAATCGATCAGCGCGATGTTCCGTTAAGGGCCCTGCCCTTCACGAAATGTCTCGTTGACGAAAAGCGCCCCGCCCCGGCATTCCTGCCGGGGCGGGGCTTTTTTGCCCATACCGTGTTTGGCGCTGGTCGCAAACGCCACTCCGGTCATGGCTATTTTGGAGATACACAATGAACGATTTTACTCTGAATGCTGAAGTGCGTTCCGACCTGGGGAAAGGTGCGAGCCGCCGCCTGCGTCGTCTCGCCGCTCTGGTTCCAGCTGTTGTTTACGGTGGCGAAAAAGCCCCTGAATCCATCAGCATGCTGGCCAAAGAAGTTGCCAAACTGCTCGAAAACGAAGCTGCCTACAGCCACGTTATCGAACTGAACGTTGGCGGCAAAAAGCAGAACGTCATCATCAAAGCCCTGCAACGTCACCCGTCCAAGGGTCACGTTCTGCACGCTGACTTCGTACGCGTCGTAGCCGGTCAGAAACTGACCGCTATCGTGCCTGTGCACTTTGTTGGTGAAGAAGCTCCGATCAAGAAAGGCGGCGAGATCTCGCACGTTCTGAACGAAATCGAAGTAACTTGCCTGCCGAAAGATCTGCCTGAGTTCATCGAAGTCGACCTGTCGGCTCTGGAAATCGGCGCGATCGTCCACCTGTCCGACATCAAAGCCCCTAAAGGCGTTGAGTTCGTTGCACTGGCTCACGGTGACGACAAAGCTGTTGCAAACGTACACGCTCCACGCGTTGCTCCAGAAGCTACCGAAGAAGGCGCAGCAGAGTAATTCACTCTGTCATGCCTGAGTGAACAAGTAACATCGCGGACTGGAACGTAGCGAGAAAGCGGGCGAGAACGCGGAGTTTACATCCATGGTAAATGAGCATTTTTCGTCCACTTTCGCCGCTTTCCCTGATCGCGGCGATGTTACTCACCACTCAAAGGAAGGGCCCCTATCGTGACTGCCATCAAACTGATCGTTGGCCTGGGAAATCCAGGCGCCGAATACGACCAGACCCGGCATAACGCAGGGGCCCTTTTTGTTGAGCGCATCGCCCACGCACAGAATGTGAATCTTGTGGCCGATCGCAAATATTTCGGCCTGACCGGGCGCTATTCGCATCAGGGTCAGGATGTTCGTCTGCTGATTCCCACCACCTACATGAACCGCAGCGGCCAGGCCGTGGCGGCACTCGCCGGTTTCTTCCGCATAAAGCCTGAAGAAATCCTCGTGGCGCATGACGAACTCGACTTGCCTCCGGGCGTTGCCAAGCTCAAGCAAGGCGGCGGCCATGGCGGTCACAACGGGTTGCGCGACATCATTGCGCAACTGGGCAATCAGAATACGTTCTACCGCCTGCGGCTTGGCATTGGCCACCCGGGCGTCGCCAGTATGGTTTCAAATTTCGTCCTGGGTCGTGCGCCACGCGCCGAACAGGAAAAACTCGATGCCAGCATCGACTTTGCCCTCGGCGTGCTGCCGGATATCCTCGCCGGTGAATGGAACCGCGCGATGAAAAACCTGCACAGCCAGAAGGCCTGACTCTACTCCGAGGGGAAACACCATGGGATTCAATTGCGGCATCGTCGGCCTGCCTAACGTCGGCAAGTCCACCCTGTTCAACGCCCTGACCAAATCCGGTATCGCGGCCGAAAACTTCCCCTTCTGCACTATCGAGCCGAACAGCGGCATCGTGCCGATGCCGGATCCGCGTCTGGACGCTCTGGCGGCCATCGTCAATCCGAAGCGCATCCTGCCGACCACCATGGAATTCGTCGACATCGCGGGCCTGGTTGCCGGCGCCTCGAAAGGTGAAGGCCTGGGCAACAAGTTCCTCGCCAACATCCGCGAAACCGACGCGATCGCTCACGTGGTGCGCTGCTTCGAAGACGAAAACGTGATCCACGTTTCCAACAGCGTCGACCCGAAACGCGACATCGAAATCATCGACCTGGAACTGATTTTCGCCGACCTCGACAGCTGCGAGAAGCAACTGCAGAAAGTTGCGCGCAACGCCAAGGGCGGTGACAAGGACGCCGTGGTTCAGAAGGCTCTGCTTGAGCAACTGATCGCGCACTTCACCGAAGCCAAGCCGGCACGCAGCCTGATGAAGAACATGAGCGCTGACGAAAAAGCAGTGATCAAGGGCTTCCACCTGCTGACCACCAAACCGGTCATGTACATCGCCAACGTCGCTGAAGACGGTTTCGAGAACAACCCGCACCTGGACGTGGTTCGCGCCATTGCCGAAGAAGAAGGCGCGATGGTGGTTCCGGTCTGCAACAAGATCGAAGCGGAAATCGCCGAGCT
Organism: Pseudomonas sp. P108; assembly: GCF_032613195.1. NCBI lineage: Bacteria > Pseudomonadati > Pseudomonadota > Gammaproteobacteria > Pseudomonadales > Pseudomonadaceae > Pseudomonas > Pseudomonas sp. P108. Next base: position 5,582,254 of record NZ_CP126691.1, read on the forward strand.
CGATGACGGCGAAGAGAAGGACATGTTCCTCGAGGCCCTGGGCCTGGAAGAGCCTGGCCTGAACCGCGTGATCCGCGCCGGCTACGAAATGCTGCACTTGCAGACCTACTTCACCGCCGGTGTCGAAGAAGTCCGCGCCTGGACCGTCAAAGTCGGTGCCACCGCACCTCAGGCTGCCGGCGTGATCCACACCGACTTCGAGAAAGGCTTCATCCGCGCCGAAGTGATCGCCTACAACGACTTCATCCAGTACAAGGGCGAAGCCGGTACCAAAGAAGCCGGTAAATGGCGTCTGGAAGGCAAGGATTACATCGTCAAGGACGGCGACGTGATGCACTTCCGCTTCAACGTGTAAGCGTTACGCCCAAGAAAAAGCCGCGTTTGATACGCGGCTTTTTTGTGCCTGAAACATTCTCCGCCACACCAACAATCCCCTGTAAGAGTGAGCCTGCTCGCGATAGCGTTCTATCAGCTACAGATGTGCTGACTGACACACCGCTATCGCGAGCAGGCTCACTCCTACAATGGGTAATGTGTGAGGTCAGGCCTTTTTGGTGCGTGGCAGGAAAATCGCCAGTACGCCAAATAGTGGCAGGAACGAACAGAGGAAATACACATACTCAATCCCGTGCACATCCGCTAGATGCCCCAGCAACGCCGCGCCGATCCCGCCAAACCCAAACATCAAACCAAAGAACACCCCGGCAATCATCCCGACATTGCCCGGCACCAGTTCCTGCGCGTACACCACAATCGCCGAGAACGCCGAGGCCAGAATGAAGCCGATCACCACGCTGAGGACAGTGGTCCAGAACAGGTCAACGTGGGGCATGAGCAGCGTGAACGGTGCCACACCGAGGATCGAGAACCAGATCACTGCCTTACGCCCGATCTTGTCGCCGATCGGCCCGCCGAAGAACGTCCCCGCCGCGACCGCTCCGAGAAACAGGAACAGGTGCAGCTGCGAACTGGCCACCGACAAGTCGAACTTCTCGATCAGGTAGAAGGTGAAGTAGCTAGTCAGGCTGGCCATGTAGAAATACTTGGAGAACACCAACAGGCCCAGCACCACCAGCGCACTGGTCACCCTGCCCTTCGATAGCCCGTGAGTCGCTGCCTGACCGGCCTTGAGCTTGAACAGATTGAGATGATGGGCGTACCAGCGGCTGATGCGGTACAGCACGAACAGCGCAAACACCGCGAACAAACCGAACCACGCCACGTTGGCCTGACCGAAGGGAATAATGATCGCCGCCGCCAGCAACGGACCGAACGCGGAACCGGCGTTACCGCCAACCTGAAAAGTCGATTGCGCCAGACCAAAGCGTCCACCGGAGGCCAGCCGCGCAATCCGCGAGGCTTCGGGGTGAAACGTCGATGAGCCGATACCGATGAGCGCCGCCGCCAGCAGAATCAGTGGAAAACTACCGACCATCGACATCATCACGATGCCAATCAGCGTGCAGATCGAACCCGCCGGCAACAGCCACGGCTTCGGATGCCGATCGGTGTGATAACCGACCCACGGCTGCAACAACGAGGCGGTCAGTTGAAAGGTCAAAGTGATCAGGCCGACCTGAGTAAAGGTCAGGCCGTAATTGGCCTTGAGCATCGGGTAGATCGACGGCAGCACCGATTGGATCAGGTCGTTGATCAAATGCGCCAGCGCCACCGCGCCGATGATACGCATCACCAATGGGCTGCTTTGCGGAGCAGCGGGCGCCGAGACAGCGGCGGTCTGAACGTTGCTGATAGCCATGAAAGTTTCCGGACAGCAGATGGGTGCACGCAGGCAGGTGCGTCAATGTGCCATTTTTCGGTGCGCCAGCGCCATCCCCTTAGCCAGCTAACTAACTGACTGGTCGTCGACTGCAAGGTGATAGCGCAACGCCATGGTCTGAATCTTGCCTTGCTTCTCCCCTTGAACGCGGGCGCCTTACAAAGGCGACCGACAATGGGAAGTTTCGCTACAGAGCCGGCCTACAGAGCGGGCGAGAGTGAACTTTCGAGGCCTTTTAGCAGGGCACAACATCAACGTCGAACGACCGCGATGCACGCCAATGGTGCGTGGTGTCCAGAGGAGTCATGGGGCATGCAGGCTTTCCTTTCACCGGGGATCAAATTGCTGGGGCGGTTTGGCTTCGCAGGTAAATTCCAGTTGTTGTTTCTGCTGTTCATTCTGCCGTTGGCCGGCAGCCTGTTGATGATCGGCCAGGACTATCGCGACAAGCTCAATCTGATTTCCGGCGAACGCGCCGGCGTGCGGCAGTTGCTTGCGCTGGATGCGCTGGACAACCTGCTCGCCGCGCAACGTGACCGCGCCGCCCGTTGGCGCGCCACGGAAACCAATCGCCAGCCGACACCGGCCACTCTCGCCGCCATGGGCGCCTTCGACGCGGTGCAACCGGCGGTTCTGCAAGCCACCACGGACTTGGGCAACGCCCTGAAAAACGAAGGTGCCGAAGGCGCAACACTCGCCCGCTATCAAGCGCTGCAAACCGCACTCAATGGTCTGGATTCGAAAAGCCTCAGTGGTGTCGGTTGGTGGCCGGACGGTTACGACCGCTTCACCAACGCCCTCAGCGCGCTGCAAGCGTTGCGCGAACAGATCGTCATGGACAATCGCCTGACCCTCGCGCCGTGGCTGGAAACGTACCTGCTGACGCAAATCTCCACGCAACACGCGCCAGACCTGATCGAACGGGTTGGACGCCTCGCCGCAGTCGGCCAAGCCTCGGTCGTCTCCGGTCAATTCACCCTGCAAAGCCGTCTGCAATTACGCGACCTGCGCAGTCGTATCGGCGACGCCCGCGAGCAACTGGTCAAAACCGCCACGCTGCTCGAAGCACGCCTGCCGAAAGATCAGCAGAGCTGGGCCAGCCAATACCACGACAGCCTGAAACGCCTCGACAGCGGCCTGAAGGTGTTGGACGACGGCGTGTTCGGCGGCAGCATCACGCTCAAGCCGGAAGACTTCGAACGCAGTCTCGACGCCTTGCTGACCGACCTCGCCGCCCTGCGTCAGCAATCGCTGGTATCGCTGGACCAACGACTCGACGCTTACCACAGCTCAGCGATCCGTCAGTTCATCATCGTCGCGGCGATCTTCGGCTGCCTGCTGCTCGCGGCGCTGTATCTGTTTGTCTGCCTGCAAGCCTCGATCCGCCGCAGCGCCAGCGGCATCACCCTGCTCGCCGAAGCCCTGCGCGACGGCAACCTCAGCCTGCAAGTGCCGGTGGTGGGCCGCGATGAATTGGCAGCGATCAGCACCGCGCTCAACGTGGCCGTGGTGCAACTGCGCACGAGCATGCTTGGCGTCGATCACGAGACATCGCAACTGAGCAACGCGGTACGCAGCCTCAATGAGCATTCCAGCGGCGCCCTCGGCGAAGTCGAAGCGCAGCAGTTGCAGATCAGCCAGATCGCCGCAGCCGCCACGCAATTGGCCGCCACCTCGCAAGGCGTGGCGCAGAGTTGCGAGCAGGCTTCCGGCAGCGCCCAGCACACCCGGCGCATCGCTGCTGACAGCAGCCGCGACAGCCAGCGCACCACCGCGAGTATTCAGCAGCTCAATCAACGCTTGAACGACACCGCAGCCGCACTCGGTCGAGTCAGCGAGCAAGGCCAGCAGATTCAATTGGTCGTCGACACCATTCGCGGTGTTGCCGAACAGACCAATCTGCTCGCGCTCAATGCGGCCATCGAAGCCGCACGCGCCGGTGAACAGGGTCGCGGTTTCGCCGTAGTGGCCGATGAAGTGCGCAGCCTCTCGCAACGTACGCAATCGTCCACCGCGCAGATCGCCGGTACGGTCGACAGCCTGCGCGCGACGGTCAACGAAGCCGTGACTCTGATGGAAGCCGCGTGCGGCCAGGCGCAAACCGATGCCGAGTCGGTCACCGGTCTCGGTGAACGCCTGGGCGAAATCGCCAGCGCCGTGCAGAGCGTCACCGACACGTTGGCGCAGATCGCCACGGCGGTAGAAGAACAGGCCAGCACCGCCGACGAAGTCAGCGGCAATATCCAGCAGGTCGATCAGGCTGCCGTGCGTTTGCTCGAAGGTGCACGGGCGGTGAATCTTGCCGCAGACACACTGAGCCAAGGCAGCAAGGCGCTGAGCGACAACACCGCACGCTTCCGCCTCAGTTGATCACGGCCTCGGGGAAGTCCGCTTGCAGCTCAGCCTTGAGCCATTGAATAAACCACGCCACATCCGCCGAGAGTTCGGCGGACGGCGTCAGCACTCGATAGCTCTCAAGCTTCACCTCAGCATCGACCGCACGCACCAGTTTGCCGCTGGCCAGCTCATGGCGCACCAGCACTTCGTTGGCCAGCGCGATGCCCTGCCCGCTTTCGGCGACTGACAGCGCGTGGTCATTGTTGACGTAGAGCATGTCGGAATTGAGATGGATATCGAGATCGTGCGCGGCGAACCACAGGTTCCACCATTCGCCGTCATCGACGTGGATCAGTTCGTGGCTGACCAGATCGGCCGGGCTGTTGATCGCTGCGATGCTGGCCAGATACGCCGGCGTGCAAATCGGGAAAACCCGAGGACAAATCAGCGCTTCCCGTGAGTCGGCATATTGCCCGTCGAGGCCGTAGACGATGCCCAGATCTGCGCTTTTGCCATCCACTTCGGTAAAAGTCGAATTCGGCTCAATGGCCAGTTTCAGCCCCGGCCGCAGATGCCGCAGCGCTTCGATCCTCGGCATCAGCCAACGCTTGGCGAAACCCGGCACCACCATGATCCGCAGCCAGCGCTCGGCATCTTTCGGCTGAGCTTCTTTGCCCGCCTCGATGATCAACTGCAAAGCCGCGCTGATCTTGCGGTGATACTTCTCCCCCGCCGGCGTCAGGTTGACCCCGCGCGAGGTGCGCTCGAACAGTTGAATGCCCAACCAGTCCTCGAGCAATTTCACATGCCGGCCAATCGCAGGCTGGGTCACGTGCAGGGCTTTCGAGGCTTCGACGTAGCTGCCCAAACGAGCGGCGGCATCAAACGCACGCACCGCGTTGAGCGGCGGCAAACGGTGGTCGGGCATGATTCCTGGCACCTTCGGCTGTTAAATTAACTAACACCTGCCATGTTTAAATTGAAGTGTCGCGCCGCGCAACCCCTGGCTGATAATCGAGCCACAGCAGAACAAAAAAACAGCTGGTTTCACACCCGAACGCAATCTCGATCCTGCCCAAAAAAATAATATCCATGGCCCGACGGCAACGCTTTGCAAAGCGAGTCGCAGGCGATGGGGGAATCGGAGGTAACGCATGAATGCCCTGCATTCGCTGCAAACGCTGGCGGTCTCGATCCGCTCAGTACGCAAGGTTTACGGTGATCCGCAGACCGGCCCGGTGGCGCTGAAAAGCATCGACTTGGACATCCGCGACAACGAATTCTTCACCCTTCTCGGCCCGTCCGGCTGCGGCAAGACCACGCTGCTGCGGATGATCGCTGGGTTCGAATTTCCCACCGAAGGCGAAATTCTCCTCTACGGCGAAAACATTGCTGACCGCCCGCCGTTCCAGCGGCCGGTCAACACGGTGTTCCAGCATTACGCGCTGTTCCCGCACATGACCATCGCCGAGAACCTGGCTTTCGGCCTTGAATCGCAGCCGATGGGCAAAGTCCTCAGCAAGGCGCAAATCGCCGAGCGCGTGCGCGAAATGCTGGCGCTGGTACAAATGGAGCGCTTCGCCAATCGCAAACCGGCGCAACTGTCTGGCGGTCAGCAACAACGTGTCGCCCTCGCCCGCGCGCTGGCCCCGCATCCGAAAGTGCTGCTGCTCGATGAGCCTCTGTCGGCGCTCGATCTCAAGCTGCGCCAGGCGATGCGCGAAGAGTTGAAAACCATCCAGGCCAAGACCGGTATCACCTTCATCTTCGTCACCCACGACCAGGAAGAAGCGCTGACCATGTCCGACCGCATCGCCGTGCTTTCCGAAGGCGAAGTGCAGCAGGTCGGACGCCCGGAAGATATCTACGAACGCCCGCGCAATCGCTTCGTCGCCGACTTCATCGGCGAAACCAATTTCATCGAAGGCACCGTCACTCGCGTGGAAAACGGTCAGGCGTGGTTCGCCGGCCCGGCGGGTCATCCATTGCCGGCGCAACCGTGCAGCGATGTGCAGGTCGGCGCCAACATCACGCTGTCAGTACGTCCCGAACGCTTGCATCTGGTATCGGCCGCGACTGAAGCCGCGCTGCCGTGCCGGATCGAAGCGCAAATCTACCTCGGCACCGATCTGCAATATCAGGTCAGCCTCAGCGACGGTTCGCGCCTCACCGTGCGTACGCCCAATTGCGTCGATCAAAGCCTGCGCTTTGCCGTCGGCTCCCAGGCCGGTCTGTTGTTCGACCGCGGAAGCGCCAGCGTCCTGCACGACTGAGCCGGAGAAATTGCCATGCCCGCCTTACCGATTGCCAACACGCTGGAGCGGCGTAAAGCCTTCCAGAGTTTCCTCGGGGTCAGCCCGGCGCTGATCGCCATCTGTTTGTTTCTGCTGGTGCCGATTCTGATCGTCATCGGCTATTCGCTGATGGAGGCCAACCCCTACGGCGGGGTCAACAAAGCCTTCAGCAGCGACGCCTACACCTCACTGCTGTTCGAGCGGCAACTGGACGACAGCCTCGCGTTTGCCGACTCGTATTTGCTCATCGCCCTGCGCTCGATCGGCATTGCCGGGCTGACCACGATCATCACCTTGCTGATCGGTTTTCCGGTGGCGGTGTGGCTGGCCATGCAACCGGCGCATCGCCGTGGCCTGCTGATTTTTCTGATCACCGTGCCGTTCTGGGCCAACCTGCTGATCCGCACGTACGCGTGGATTCTGCTGCTGCGCAACACCGGGGTGATCAACAACAGCCTGATGGGCATGGGCGTTATCCATGAACCATTGCAGTTGTTGTACACCGACGGCGCGGTGCTGCTCGGGCTGGTTTACACCTATGCGCCGTTCGTGGTGTTGCCGATTTACGCGACGCTGGAAAAGATGGATATCCGTCTGCTCGAAGCCGCGCAGGACCTCTACGCCGGACGCGTGCGCACCTTGCGCAAAGTGGTGTTACCGATCGCCAAACCGGGAATTCTCGCCGGCGCCATCCTCACCTTCGTGCCGTGCCTGGGGGCGATGATCGCCCCGGAACTGCTCGGTGGCGGCACGCGAATGATGCTCGGCAACCTGATCTTCCGGCAGTTCAGCGATGCACGTAACTGGCCGTTCGGCGCAGCGTTGTCGCTGGTGCTGATGGCCGCGGTGATGCTGGTGTTGACCGTGTATGCCCTGCGCGCCGAGCGCCAGCGCATCGCCAAAGGAGGTGCGTGATGATCGGAGTATTCAAACGCAAAGGGCTGGGTGTGCAGGACTTTCCCGGTTTCGGCGGCTTCAGTTTTCTGTTCTACCTTTACCTCTATGCGCCGATCGTGGTGCTGGTGGTGTTCTCCTTCAATGCCAACCAATCGGCGACGGTGTGGACCGGTTTCAGCCTCGACTGGTATCGCGCCGCGTTCGCCAATCAGGCCTTGCGCCAGGCCGCCGGCAACAGCCTGTTGATCGCGGTGTGCGCGAGCATGATCGCCACGGCGATTGCCACCCTCGCCGCCCTCGGCACCTCGCGCGGCGCCAAGTTCAAGGGCCTGCAGTTGTCGATGGGCGCGATCATGTTGCCGCTGGTGTTGCCGGAAATTGTCGTCGGTGTGGCAACGCTGGCGCTGTTCTCGACCATCGGCCTGTCGCTGGGTTACGGCAATCTGATCATCGCGCACACGGTGTTCTGCATTCCCTTCGCCTACCTGCCGATTCGGGCGCGGCTGAACGACATGGACCTGTCGCTGGAACAAGCCTCGGCCGACCTGTATGCCGGCCCTTGGCGAACCTTTCGCAAGGTCACTCTGCCGCTGCTGATGCCGGGGATTTTCTCCGGGCTGATGCTGGCCTTCATTGTCTCGCTGGATAACTTCGTGATCTCGATGATGGTCTCGCAGGCCGGCACCACGACCCTGCCGATCTTCATTTTCGGCCTGCTGCGGATGGGCGTGACACCCGACGTCAACGCCGTGTCGACGCTGATCCTCGGCGTCTCGGTGCTGTTCGTCAGCCTCTCTTACCTGTTGGGCAAAAAGAACGCCTGAACCTTCTACGACCTGTGGGGAAATAGCATGAGCAAGTGGATAAAAAGCGTCGGCACTTCGTTGTTTCTGACATTGCCGTTGAGCATGGCCGTCAGTGTTCAGGCCGCAGAGAAACTCAACGTGGTGAGCTGGAGCGGCTACTTTTCGCCGGAGATTCTTGCCAGGTTCCAGAAGCAGACCGGCATCGAAGTCACCGTCGATTCCTACGACTCCAACGAGACCTTGTTGGCGAAATTGAAACAGGGCGGCGCCGGTTATGACGTGGCGATTCCGTCGCACCAGTTCGTGCCGATCCTGATCAAGGAAAACCTGCTGGAGCGCTTCGACCCGGTCAAAGAGCCCTACTACGCCAGCGTTGTGGATAACCTGAAAAAACCGAGCTGGGATCCGGAAGGCGCGTATTCGGTACCGTTCATTTGGGGCACCACCAGCGTCGTGCTGGACTCCGCGCGTTACAAAGGTCCGGCCGACAGCTACAAGGTTTTGTATGAGCCGCCAGCCGAATTGCAAGGGCGGATCAACATGTTCGACTCGGTCAGCGACATGGTCGACATGGCCAGCCTCTATCTGAATATCCCGCTGTGCAGCGAAGACCCGAAACAGATGCAGCAGGTGCTGACGTTGCTCAAGGCGCAGAAGCCGTTCGTCAAGACCTACAGCTCCAAGGCCGGTTCGATTCGCGAGAACCTCGCCTCCGGTGAAATCGACATGTCGATGTTCTGGGGTGGTTCGTCGATGCGTGCCCGTGAGATGAAACCGACGCTGAAATACCTCTACCCGAAAGAAGGTGTGCTGGCCTGGGTCGACAACATGGTCATCCCCACCGGCAGTAAGAATCCGGCGAATGCCAAGGCGTTCATCGCCTTCCTCAGCCAGCCGGAAAACTCGGCGATGACGCAGAATTTCCTCAAGCATCAGAGCCCGATCAAAGGCGTTGAACCGTTCCTCGACGCGGCGCTCAAGGACGCGCCGGAATTGCACATTCCCGAGGGCACCAACGTGGTGTTCAGCAAGACTTGCGGCGAAGGTGCGATCCGCCTCGCCGACCGTCTGTGGACCAACCTGATGCGTTGATCTTTACCGCCCCGTCGCACTGGCGGGGCGTTTTTCCAGCCGTCTGAAAGGCCGCTTGCAATGAACTCTAATAACATCAGCGAACTGGTCCTGTTGCAGGCCCACGCGCTCGCCGAACGCATCCGCCTGCGCCAGGTTTCCTGCCGGGAAGTGATGCAGACTTACCTTGCCCATATCGAACGTTTCAATCCGTTGGTGAATGCGCTGATCAGCCTGCAATCACCGGAACATCTACTGGCTCAGGCCGATGAACGCGATGCCGAACTGGCGCGTGGCCAATACCGTGGCTGGATGCATGGCCTGCCCCATGCGATCAAGGATCTGTCACTGACCCAAGGCATTCGCACCACGCTCGGCTCGCCGCTGCACAAGGACTTTGTGCCTGAGCGCGACGGCATCATGGTCGAACGAATCAAAGCTGCCGGCGCAATCATTATCGGCAAGACCAACACCCCGGAATTCGGTCTCGGCTCGCAAAGTTACAACCCGTTGTTTGGCGCGACTGCTTGCGCGTATGACCCGACCAAAACGGCGGGTGGCAGCAGTGGCGGCGCAGCGGCGGCACTGGCGATGCACCTGGTGCCGGTGGCGGATGGCAGCGACATGATGGGGTCGCTGCGTAATCCGGCGGCGTTCAACAATATCTTTGGTTTCCGCCCGTCACAGGGGCGTGTGCCGTTTGATGACAGTGCTGATCTGTTTTTTGATCAGCTCGGTTATGAGGGGCCGATGGCGCGCAGCGTGAGGGATGCGGCGTTGCTGTTGTCGGTGCAAGCCGGGGGCGATGCACGGGCTCCGCTGTCCATCGCTGAATCCGGTGAGGCCTTTGCGGCGCCGCTGGAGCGTGATTTCAAGGGCTCGCGGTTGGGTTGGTTGGGCGACTTCAACGGTTATCTGCCGATGGAGAACGGCGTTCTGTCGCTGTGTGAGAAGACGTTTGCCGACTTTGAAAGCCTCGGCTGCCACGTTGAGTCGGTTGAGCCTGGGTTCGCGCCGGAACGGCTGTGGAGCAGTTGGCGGACGTTGCGGCACTGGATGGTCGCGGGGTCGTTGGGCGCAACCTATGCCGATCCGCAGAAGCGTGCGTTGTTGAAACCGGAAGCGATCTGGGAAGTGGAGAACGGCCTGAAGCTGTCGGCCAGCGAAGTGTTCGCCGCCTCCGTGGTGCGCAGCGATTGGTATCGGGCAATCTCGAAGTTGTTCGAACGCTACGACTATCTGTTGCTGCCGAGCGCTCAGGTGTTTCCGTTCGACAAAACCCAGCCGTGGCCAACGTCTATCGAAGGCGTGGCGATGGACACGTATCACCGCTGGATGGAGGTGGTCATCCCCGGCACGCTGTCGGGTTGCCCGGTCGCCAGCGTTCAGGCGGGGTTCAACGCGCAGGGTTTGCCGATGGGGTTGCAAATCATCGGCAAGCATCAGGCCGACTTCGCTGTCCTGCAATTGGCGCACGCTTATGAGCAGGCCAGCCGCTGGTTCCAACGCTGCCCTTCGCCGCTGCTGAGTCAGTGATTTTGATAAACGGTTGAAAGCGTAGAAAAAATTTTTAAATTTACGCTTGACGCTTTTCCATTTCAGGGGAATAATGCGCGCCACTTGGCTACATAGCTCAGTTGGTTAGAGCATAGCATTCATAATGCTGGGGTCCGGGGTTCAAGTCCCTGTGTAGCCACCAAGTACTAAAAACGGCTTACCGAAAGGTAGGCCGTTTTTTTATGCCTGCAATAATTCCCCCTCCGGTTCCCCACCTACAGAAGGCCTATCCACAGCCCTTTCGATTGGATCAGTGTGATCGCAGCCCCTCATCAGTCAGACTTTCTTACATTTTGCACTTCGCCTTTTTTCACATAAGCAAATATCAAATTCAAGATAATGCCTTCCTCACAACCAGGCATTTAGTCAGGTAATACGGGCCTCGCCCGCCATAAAATTCAAGATAATCAAAAGCGCTACTTGAGAAAAAAAGCCGCTATCCCTTGAGGGTTAGCGGCGTTTTTTCCTACGCAAATAGCGTTGCGGCTTTACTCGGACGCTTCATCTATTCCGCTGTAATCACCAGACAGCCTTTCATCACACGCACTTTGACGTTCTCGTTCACCTCGAATCCTGCCTGCCGTAACCACAGGCCGCGCAGTCTGATCCAGGGTACGGGTTTGGCGGGGCTGTAGGTTTTTTCCTTGGTGTGGACCGGGTAAAAGTCTGCGGCGATTTTCAACCGGCGTTCAGTGATGGGGGTTGATGTCGTATGATTGGTTTTAGCCATGGTTCAGCTCCTTTTAAGCTGCTTTGTGGTTAGCGGGGCCAGGGTGTTGTCGCACCTTGGTTCCGCGTTCTTTGGGTTACTTCAAATTTCTTTTTCTTCGTCGCTCGCTTTGGTCGCTGCCTGTGCGATTAGTGCGTCGAGCATCTGCGCAATGACCTTCTGTTGGACCTTCGAAAGCTCATTGATGGACTGCAGCCGTCGATACCACGTCGAGGTCAAGCTGCGTCTGGGCGTCTCCGTGTAAGAGGGAACCCCGAGCAGGACTTCAACAGGCACGCGCAGCGCAAATGCCAATTTCACCAGTGTCGTGACCGGCATGCTGCGCGTACCCTCCTCATAGCCCTGAAAGGTTTGCCGGGAAAGACCTAAGGCCCGTGCAAACCGAGTCTGTGTGATCTCGTGCACTGTGCGTAAGTGAGCAATGCGACTGCCCAGCGCCACCAGAAAATCGCGATCCTCATTGGAAACACTCATGACAATGGCCGACTGAAAATAGAGTTGAATGGCAACGGACTCATCCTTTTCATCTGAAATCCATCCTGGAAAAAACGATAGAAACCATCCTCAGGTAAGGGCGCGTAAGTTGTCGACCTGAAAAATCTGTAGGAGAAATGCAGAGCAACCGCCAAGTTGCGGCGAGGTACTACAGGCGCGAAATGCCTTTTCAGCAAGCCAACGCCGCCACCCCTTTCGCCCAGATTTGCCGAGTGCGCAAACCGACCATTGCTCGCCAATCCGGATCAGCCGGATAGAACTGCTCGAGCAGATTCAGTTTGATCTCACGCCCTACCGCATCCAGCGGATCACCGTGCAAATGCAGCCAATGGTCATCACGTAAATGCCGATGCACAGCCGGCCCCGGATACGTCCCGCACTCGATCACGAACGGCATCAATTGCACGTCCGGCAATGCATTAAGCAACGCCTGTGAGGTGTAACCGGTGGCAGTCGCGGCCACTCCGGTTTCGCTCAAGGTGTCGGCGCCGGTGTGCAGCGTGTAAAGCCATGGGCCATAAATTGCCTGGGCCTGCGCGAGTGCCGGGTAAGGCGCCTGGGTGATGGTCAGCAACATCGGATGACCGTACTCGCCGGCGCCGGTGTGCAGGTCGAAGCACATCACGGTTTCCGCTCCCGCCAGATGCGCGTCGATGATTTGATGCAAGGTGCGATTCGACCAGCTCGGCGCGCGGCCACCGTAAAACAGTCCATCGGGATGACTGTGCTGACCGCCCTCGACAATCGACATTACTGCCGGCCAGCCGTGTTCGTTGATCTGCGCATCGAGCAAGGCATCCGCGCGTTGGCGCTCGGGGCCATGCAGATCGGTGCAGGCGTAGATTTCATGCAGTGCCGCGTACGCGCGGTTATCCGGTAAGGGTCCTGTGAAATCGAGGTGATTGCGGTTGAGGTCGATGTTGTCTTCGTTGACCCGGCGGAACCACGCCGTACCCCATGGGTTGATCAGGTGCACCATCACCACTGCGACATCCTTGGGCAGCGATCCGGGTGCGAAGGTTTTCAGCCATTCGATCTGGCAATCCGAGCCGTAATAGCCCTCGACTCCGTGGGTACCGCTGAGCGCTACCAGCCGGCGCTTGGCCAGCGGATCGCCGAGCACGGCGACGTCGGTGCTCAGCGGTTCGCCGAATGGCCCGCAGCGTGGATGTGCGTAGGAGGTGAGCGCGGCACCGGCGGCATTGGCGGCGGCGATGAACTGTTCGCGTTGATCGTGGTAGCTGGATTTGGTGGGGAACTCGCTGTGCATGCCTGGCCTCTTGTGATTTTTATGCCTTTACCTGTAGGAGTGAGCCTGCTCGCGATAGCGGTGGTTCAGTCAACACTGATGTTGGCCGTAATGCCGCTATCGCGAGCAGGCTCACTCCTACAGGGGATGTTGGTGCTCCATAAATTTGCGGTTGACCCTAGCGAACATCCGCCCCGAAAAGAAAGACAAAAATGCCCATCGGTTTGCGTCGCGACCGAGCGGTCGATAAAGTCCCTGAGACTTTTATCCCACGGACGGAGAGCCCGCGTGTTTTCAGCCTTGCCCTTGAGCCGCTTTCGCCTGCCTGCCCTGACGCTGATCATCAGCGCCCTGACCCTCACCGCGTGCAACGCCCCGCCCTCTTCGACCCTGCCGCTGGCCCCGGAAGCCGCTTCCGGTTTCCGCACCGATCTGCAAACCCGTCACGCCAGTAAACACATGGCCGCCGCTGCCAATCCTCTGGCTGCTGAGGCCGGTCGCGAGATGCTGCGTCAGGGCGGTTCGGCGATTGATGCGGCGATTGCGATGCAAGCGGTGCTGACGCTGGTTGAGCCGCAGTCTTCCGGGATCGGCGGAGGCGCGATGATCGTGTTGTGGGACGGTAAACAGGTGCGCACGTATGACGGCCGCGAAACCGCACCGGCCGGAGCCACCGAGAAGCTGTTCTTGCGTGCCGATGGCCAGCCTATGTCGTTCCCGCAGGCGCAGATCGGCGGTCGTTCGGTCGGTACACCGGGCGTGTTGCGCGCGCTGGAGATGGCACATAAACAACACGGTCGCCTGCCGTGGGCGAAGCTGTTTGAACCGGCGATCAAACTGTCCGAGCAAGGCTTTGCGATATCTGCGCGTTTGCACTCGCTGCTGGAATCAGATCCAGTCATCCGCCAGTCGCCGGATATGGCCAAGTACTTCCTCAACACCGATGGCAGCGTCAAAGCCGTCGGCACGCGCCTGCAAAACCCGGCTCTGGCCGCAGTGCTCAAACGCATTGCCAACGAAGGCCCGGATGCGTTGTACAAAGGCCCGATCGCTGAAGAAATCGTCGCCAAGGTGCAGGGCCACGCCAACCCCGGCAGCCTGTCGCTGAACGATCTGCAGCGCTATCAGGCCAAGGAACGTGCGCCGCTGTGCACCGATTACAAACGCTGGCAGGTCTGCGGCATGCCGCCACCGTCGTCGGGCGGCATCGCCGTGGCGCAGATTCTCGGTACGTTGCAGGCGCTGGATACCCGCGATCCACGTCTTTCGCTGACACCGCTCAAACCGCTGAAAACCGACAAACCGGCCGGCATTGAACCGGATCCGCAAGCCGTGCATTTGATCGCCGAAGCCGAACGCCTGGCCTACGCCGACCGCGCGCAATACGTCGCGGATACCGACTTCGTGCCGGTGCCGGTCAAAGGCCTGGTCGATCCCGGTTATCTCGCCAGCCGCGCCAGCCTGATCGGCGAGCGCAGCATGGGCAGCGCCAAACCGGGCACCCCGCCGGGCGTACAAGTGGCCTACGCGCCGGACCGCTCGCCGCTGCGCATCTCCACCTCGCAAGTGGTCGCGGTGGATGACCTCGGTGGCGCGGTGTCGATGACCACTACCATCGAAGCCGCGTTCGGCTCGCACCTGATGGTTCAGGGCTTCTTGCTGAACAACCAGATGACCGACTTCTCGTTCATCCCCGAAGAGAACGGCCAGAAAGTCGCCAACCGCGTCGAACCCGGCAAACGCCCGCGCTCGTCGATGGCGCCAACGCTGATCTTCGATCGCCACAGCGGCGAATTCGTCGCCACAGTCGGCTCGCCGGGTGGTTCGCAAATCATCGAATACGTGGCGAAAACCACCGTCGGCCTGCTCGACTGGCACCTCGACCCGCAAAGCGCCATCAGCCTGCCCAACTTCGGCAGCCGCAACGGCCCCACCGAACTGGAACAAGGCCAGTTCAGCCCGGCGCTGATTCAGGCACTGAAAGACAAAGGGCACGCAGTGAATGAAATCGACATGACCAGCGGCACCCAGGCCATCGTGCGGGCCAAGGATGCGCAGGGGAAAGCGTCGCTGGAGGGTGGCGCGGATCCACGGCGTGAGGGGGAAGCGCTGGGGGATTGAGGCTAGGACGCAAAACAAAAAGGCTTACCGCGAGGTAGGCCTTTTGCTTAGCACACTGCGTATTTCAAATCGGGATGTTTAAAAGCTGCGAGGTAAACAGAGAACCGTCCCACAAGGTTTTCAGGTTGTCCGTCGGACGTCAGCTCTCTAGCCTGTACTCGTCGCTGCCAATTCAGTGACCGGGATTGGAAACCCCGAGTAGAACCGAGCGCACAAGCGCCTTTCATAACGTATCCTTGCGCACCTTCATGGTGTGCACTCCGTTATGGCGGCTGTGCGCGGGAGACCTTCGGGTCAACCGGGTTCTCCGTTCCCCGGGTTTCCAACCTGCGTACAGCTGCCACCTATTCGTTCGGAAACCGAATCGGCCAGCTCCTATCCTGATCGGAGAACACCATGAAAAAGCCAACACCCAATCCCCCCGAAACAGACACCGACTTAACATCCCCGTACGCAACGATCGACAGCAAAAAACTCAACGAAGCGGCCGACCGCGCCCTCGACCACTACCTCAAACCGACCATTCACATCATGGCGTCCGCCCGCGTAGCTGAACCCATGTACCTCGCCAACCCGGTGTACGACACCGAATCGCTGCTGGCCAATGCCAGTGAATCCTTGGGTTCGGTCACCGAGATGCTCAACAATTTCGCCGCCGTGCTGGATACCGCGCACCGCAAGACCGCGCTGGGTATCGCGCAAATCGTCATGCTGAGTGAGTTGGCGGTGAATCAGGCGCTGGATAACGTTCAGCCGGTTACGTAGTTTTCGCAATGCATAAAAAATCCGATGCCGTGCAGGCATCGGATTCTTATCTCCTGGCGTTGCCCGGCATAAACCTGGCGTCCCTTATTGCCCTATGAGGCAGACTCCTTTGAAGTGGAGTAATCCATGAACGTACGCCCCATTCATAACGAAGACGACTATCGTGCGGCGCTTAAGAACGTGTCTGCACTTTTCGACAACGAGCCAGTACCGGGCACTGCTGAAGGGGATCACTTCGACATCATGATCAGCCTTATCGAAGCCTACGAGGCCAAACAGCTTTCACATCCAAGATCTATGGCTCAGCGATTAGCCACCAGATGCGCACCAAACAACAGATAGCAACCGCCCGCGAAGCGATCCAGCCATTGCCGCGAACGCTCATACACACCAGCGATCCGGCGACTGGCGAAGAACAACGCGACGCAGCAATACCAGCTGAACGACAGCGTCGCCATGGTCATCACCGCCAGTGCCAGTAACAGTGGCGGGATGTGAGCCGGCATGGCCGTGGCGAAAATGGTGGCGACGAATAATGCTGACTTGGGATTGGTCATGTTGCCCAGAAAGCCGCGGCCATAAGCGCCGAGCAACGTTTGCTGCGAGTCATCCAGCGTACCCGCGACGATCGGCGCCTTGCGCTTGAACTGCTTGAGCCCGAGGTAGATCAGGTAGCAGCCACCGGCAATCTTGAAGCTCAGGTACAGCGTCGGCGCGGCACTGAACAGCGACTGAATGCCCAAGCCACCCGCCAGCCCCCACAACACGGTTCCGCTGGCCACGCCGAGCGCCGCGACGACACCGTGGCGGCGGGAACGGCTGACCGCCAGTTGCGCGATGTTGAAGAAGTTCGGGCCGGGCGTGACCACGGCCACAGTCCACAACAGGGCCAACGACAACAACGGCGCCAGATAACTCGAAAGGGAAAAATCCATGGGGGTATGCGCCTGATTGGGTTCGACGATGCCCTCTACCTTGCAACATCCCGCAATGTTTTGCCATCAGCCGCCATTCAGACCGCTAGCGTCTTGCCATCCACCGCATCACCAATCGTCAGAAAATGCCCGCCCGCCACGTGGTGCAAGGTGCGCAAACCATCGTGCCCTTCGAAATGCCAGCGCCCGTCGCTGAACACGCGTTCATCGGCGTGGGCGGCGATGACTTCGGCGAGGAACAGATCGTACTGCTCGTGATTGCGTGGCTCCGGCAGCAAACGGCATTCGAGCCAGGCCACACAGCCGTCGAGCAAAGGTGCTTCGACCTGTTCGCCGGCAAACGTCTGCAAGCCGTACGCCTGAAACTTGTCTTGCCCTTGGGTTTGGCTGATGTCCAGGCCCGACGTATTGCCGACGGTTTGCACGATGTCGGCCTGATTGACGCACGGGACGTTGAGCACGAACGTACCGGACGCTTCAAGCAACTGGCGGGTCCAGGTGGACTTATCGAGGACGACGGCGACTTTCGGTGGCTCGAAATCCAGCGGCATGGCCCAAGCGGCGGCCATGATGTTGCGCTGGCCGTCGTGGGCGGCGCTGACCAGTACGGTCGGCCCGTGATTGAGCAAACGGTAGGCTTTGTTCAGGGGCACCGGGCGGCGGTGGGAATCGCTCATGGGATCTGCTCCGCGGGAAAAGGAGCCGATTGTAGCGCCAGACCACAGAAAGAAGGCGGGTGAAAAACCTGTGGGAGCGAGCTTGCTCGCGAAGGCGATAGGTCAGTCACATCAATGTTGAATGACACACCGCTTTGGCGAGCAGGCTCGCTCCCACATGGGATCAGTGCAGGTCAGTGGGAGAGTTGATTGGCGAACTGGCCCACTGCGTTGACGACTTTCTGCGCACCGTCCTGAATTTCGACAATCACCGTGCCCGCCTCGGCCGCCAACGCCAGTCCTTGTTCAGCCTGAAGCTTGCCGTCGGTCATCAGCGCCACGGCGTTGCGCGCCATTTCCTGGTTCTGCCGCACCACGGTGACGATCTCTTCAGTCGCCTGACTGGTGCGCGAGGCCAGTTGTCGCACCTCGTCGGCCACCACCGCAAAACCACGCCCCTGCTCACCGGCGCGCGCCGCCTCAATGGCAGCGTTGAGCGCCAGCAGGTTGGTCTGTTCGGCAATGCCGCTGATGGTTTTGACGATGGTGCCGATCACCTGCGACTGCTCGTTCAGTGCCTCGATGCCCTCACCGGCAGCCTGCATGTGCCGCGACAGATCACGCATCACATTCACCGCCTCGGTGACCACGGTGGTGCCACGTTGCGCGGTGCTGTCGGTTTGCTGCGAAGTGCTGTAGGCGATGCTGGCTGCGTCGGCGACGGCTTGTTCGCGGTTGACCTGATCGGTGATCACGGTGGCGAACTTCACCACTTTGTACAGTTTGTTGTTGGCATCGACCACAGGGTTGTAGGACGCCTCCAGCCACACCGTACGACCATGGCTGTCGACACGCTTGAAGCGATCAGCCACGAATTCGCCGTTGTTCAAACGGCGCCAGAAGTTCTGGTACTCGGCGCTGTTGTATTCCTCCGGGGTGCAGAACAGGCGGTGATGTTTGCCCTTGATCTGCGCCAGGCTGTAACCCATGCCGCTGAGGAAGCGATCGTTGGCGTTGAGCACATTACCGTTGAGGTCGAACTCGATTACCGCGGTCGAACGCACCAGCGCACCGATCAGGTTTTCGTGTTCACGAGAAGCTTCGATGGTGCGGGTCAGGTCGCTGGCGAACAGCGAAATATGCTTGATTCGCCCGTCCGAAGAACGCACCGGTTGCACGATCGAACGCAGCCACGCTTCTTCACCATTGCCACGCAACAGGCGTACGGCACCGGCGAAATGCTCGCCACGGGTCATGGCGTTTTTGAAGCGATGATGGAATTCGTCGGACTTCACGTGGGCCGGGACGATGTCTTCAATCGCCCGACCGATCAGGTCCTGACTCTTGTAGAGCATCTCGGTAAGAAAGTTCTGGTTGACCGACTGAATGCGCCCGTCGGGCTCAAGGTTCAGCACCAGCATCTCGCTTTCCAGGCTTTCCTTTACCTGCACGAGGCTGGAGAGTTCTTCACGAAGAGCGGCCAGCTCTTGCTTCAAGCGTTTGTTGAACATGGGGAGTACCGATGGGCAGGTTGGAAAGCGGGATGCAGCCTAACCATCGGCCTTGAAAATCTTTTCTGAAGAGCGTTTGCGACCCGACGGTCAAAAATAGTTCCAAGCTACCGAGTCAGGCAGTTCCCGCCACCTGGCAGGGTCCCGTGCGCGGCATCCGCGAGCCGAAATACGCCGCTGTCAGGAGGCCCACCACACCCATCACCGCGCAGAACATCACGCAGATCCATGGGCTCCATGGCATCAGACCAATCAGCAGCAGCGGTGTGATACTGGCCCATGCGGCGTAGGCAATGTTGTAGGTGAAGGAAATGCCTGACACGCGAATACGCGCCGGGAACAACCCGACCATCACCGACGGCACTGCGCCGACAACACCGCACGCAAGACCGGCCAAGGCGTAGGCGGCGCCGACCCAATCACCACCGCTGATCAAACAACCGTAAAGCACGCCGACGCCCAATGGCAGCAACAGGCTGTAGAGCATGACCGTGCGCCACGCGCCAATGCGATCGACCAGCAACCCGGCGATCACGCAGCCGATGTTGAGGAAGACAATGCCCAGTGCACTGAGGGCGAAGGTGTGGCTGGCGGTCATGCCGAAGGTTTTCTGCATCATGGTCGGCGTAATGACGACGAACACCACCACCGCCGAGGTCAACACACAGGTCAGCAGCATCGCTGGCAGCATCGCCAGGCGGTGCTCGCGCAGCACCGTGCGCAGCGGCAGCTCTACCCGCGCTTCGCGCTGCGCTTCCATGGCCATGAACACCGGGGTTTCGCTCAGCCAGCGGCGCAGATAAACGCCAATCACGCCGAACACGCCACCGAGCAGGAACGGGTAACGCCAGGCGTAATCGAGGATTTCCGCCGGGGTGAACACTTGTGCGAGGAACGTCGCGGTCAACGCGCCGATCAGGTAACCGAAGGTCAGCCCGGCCTGCAAAAAGCCCAAGGCATAACCGCGATGGCCGGTCGGCGCGTGCTCGGCGACGAACACCCAGGCGCTCGGCACTTCACCGCCTACCGCTGCACCTTGGAGGATGCGCAACGCCAGCAACAGCAACGGTGCGAAGTAACCGATCTGCGCGTAGGTCGGCATGATCCCGATCAGCAGGCACGGCAGCGCCATCATCAGGATGCTCAGGCTGAAGACTTTCTTGCGCCCGAGTTTGTCGGCGAAATGCGCCATCAGAATACCGCCCAAGGGCCGCGCCAGATAACCGGTGACGAAAATCCCGAAGCTTTGCAGCAAACGCAGCCACTCGGGCATTTCCGGCGGGAAAAACAACTGGCTGAGGGTCAGGGCGAAGAACACGAAGATGATGAAATCGTAGATTTCCAGCGCGCCGCCAAGGGCCGCAAGGCCGAGGGTCTTGTAGTCGGAACGGCTGAACGGCGCAGGTTTGGCCGGAGATTGGGCAGTCATGGCAAAGAACTCGGAAACAGGCAAAAAACCAAGGCGCCCATGGTCTACGCAAATGGGCGGATGAACAACCCGTTAGACCATAGTCCCGGTTTTGCAAAACCGGCTCACAAAGCATCGGCAGTTGAATTACTGTTAATGCCTGTCCAGCGGGACCACGCCAACCCCGGCCAACCGCAGTGAACCTCATGTGGGAGCGAGCCTGCTCGCGAAAGCGTCAGCCCAGCCAACTTCAATGTTGAATGTGCCGGCCTATTCGCGAGCAGGCTCGCTCCCACAGGGATCTCTGTGTTGTGGAGATCGGCGAGCGTTCCCGCGGACCACAATAACCATAAAAATCCGAGGTATTCCCTGTGGCCGTTGATATCGAAGATAGCCGCTCCGCACGCTTTGCCCTGCGCTGCTCCAGCTTTGCCGAACGCTGGTTTCCCGATTCCTGGGTGTTCGCCGCACTGGCCGTGATCATCGTCGCCCTGGCCACACTGGCCATGGGCGCTAAACCCACCGATGCGGCGATGGCGTTCGGTGACGGCTTCTGGAGCCTGATCCCGTTCACCATGCAGATGGCCTTCGTGGTGATTGGTGGATACGTAGTCGCCAGCTCGCCACCCGCCGTGAAACTGATTGACCGGTTGGCACGCATCCCGAAAAACGGCCGCTCCGCTGTGGCGTGGGTCGCGTTAATCTCAATGGTCGCCTCGTTGCTCAATTGGGGTCTGTCGCTGGTATTCGGCGGTTTGCTGGTCCGCGCCCTCGCCCGCCGCACCGATCTGAAAATGGATTACCGCGCCGCCGGTGCCGCTGCCTATCTGGGCCTTGGGGCGGTGTGGGCGCTGGGTCTGTCGTCGTCGGCCGCGCAGTTGCAAGCCAACCCGGCCAGTCTGCCGCCGTCGATCCTGTCGATCACCGGGGTGATTCCGTTCACCGAAACGATTTTCCTCTGGCAGTCGGGCGTGATGCTGCTGGCGCTGATCGTGATCTCGATCATCATCGCCTACGCCACCGCTCCCGGGCCGAACTCGGCGCGCGACGCCAAGGCCTGCGGCATCGACCCGGCCTTCAACCTGCCTCCGCTGCAACCGCGTACGCGTCCCGGTGAATGGCTGGAACACAGTCCGCTGCTGATCATCGTGCTGGTATTGCTGGCGGCGGGATGGCTGTTCCACGAATTTTCGACCAAACCGGCGATCACTGCGATTTCCGGGCTGAACACCTACAACTTCCTGTTCATCATGCTCGGCGCCTTGCTGCACTGGCGGCCGCGCAGTTTCCTCGATGCCGTCGCGCGTGCGGTGCCGACCACCACCGGCGTGTTGATCCAGTTCCCGCTGTATGGCTCGATTGCCGCGCTGATGACCACGGTCAAAGGCACCGATGCGCAAACCCTGGCGCACCACATATCGACGTTTTTCGTCAGCATCGCCTCCCACGACACCTATGCGCTGCTGATGGGCGTGTACTCGGCGATACTGGGTTTCTTCATTCCGTCGGGCGGCGGCAAGTGGATTATCGAAGCGCCGTACGTGATGCAGGTCGCCAATGATCTGCAGTATCACCTCGGCTGGGCGGTGCAGATCTACAACGCGGCCGAAGCGCTGCCAAACCTGATCAACCCGTTCTACATGCTGCCACTGCTCGGCGTACTGGGACTGAAAGCGCGGGATCTGATCGGTTTCTCGTTCGTGCAGTTGCTGGTGCACACGCCACTGGTGCTGCTGTTGCTGTGGGCGCTGGGGACAACATTGGCGTATACGCCGCCAGTCATGCCGTAATCCAGAGCGGGGTGCAGTCATGCTGGCCGCGCCCCGCACTTTTCTCCTGAAACAGCCCTGTATCGGGCTGCCTGTCGTAAATAATGGCTCAGAGCCATCATCCTGCTTTACCGCATCGTCCCCTCGGTAATATTCTGCGCGCCCATAAATGTTTCATTTTTTTACCAAGCGCAAAGGGAGTTCGTTGCAATGATCGTAGGGATTGACCTGGGAACCACCAACAGCCTGGTCGCCGTCTGGCGTGGTGATGCCACCGAGTTGGTGCCCAATGCCCTGGGTCAGTTCCTGACACCGAGCGTTGTCGGGCTGGATGATCAGGGCCGGATTCTGGTCGGTCAGGCGGCGCGCGAGCGTCTGCACACGCATCCGCGTCTGACCGCATCGCTGTTCAAGCGCCACATGGGCAGCGCCACGGAAGTTTATCTGGCCGACAAGGCATTTCGCCCGGAAGAACTCTCCGCCTTGGTGCTCAAGAGCCTGAAAGAAGACGTCGAGCGCGCTTTTGGCGAAACCGTCACCGAAGCCGTGATCAGCGTCCCGGCCTACTTCAGTGATGCCCAGCGCAAGGCCACGCGGATCGCCGGCGAACTGGCCGGGCTGAAGGTCGAGAAGCTGATCAACGAGCCGACCGCTGCCGCCCTCGCCTATGGACTGCACCAACGGGACAAGGAAACTTCGTTCCTGGTTTTCGACCTCGGTGGCGGCACGTTCGACGTGTCGATTCTGGAGCTGTTCGAAGGGGTCATGGAGGTGCGCGCCAGCGCCGGTGACAACTTCCTCGGTGGCGAAGACTTCGACACCGTGCTGCTTGAGCACTTCATCAGCCAACACCGCTCGGCCGCAGACTTCCCGGAGCGCAGCAGCGTCATCCAGCCCCTGCGTCGCGAGGCCGAGCGCGTGCGCAAGGCGCTGGGGCAGGACGACAGCGCCGAATTCCGCTTGCAGCTCGGTGAGCGGCAGTGGACGCAAATCATCACCCAACAACAGTTGGCAACGCTGTACATGCCGCTGCTCGAGCGCCTGCGCGCGCCGATTGAGCGGGCGCTGCGCGATGCGCGCATCCGTGTCAGCGACCTCGACGAGATTTTGCTGGTCGGCGGCACCACGCGCATGCCGCTGGTACGCAAACTCGCCGCCGGGCTGTTCGGCCGCTTCCCGTCGATCACCCTCGACCCTGATCAGGTCGTGGCACAAGGCGCGGCCATTCAAGCGGCACTCAAAGCCCGCGCCGCAGCGCTGGAAGAAGTGGTGCTGACCGATGTCTGCTCCTACACGCTGGGTATCGAGACCTCCACTCAGGTCGGCCGCACCTATGAGAGCGGCCATTACCTGCCGATCATCGAGCGCAACAGCATCGTGCCGGTGAGTCGGGTGAAAACCGTTTACACCCTGCACGACAATCAGGAACAGGTGGTCGTGCGCATCTTTCAGGGCGAAAGCCGCCTGGTCAAAGACAACGTCGCACTCGGCGAACTGGACATCAAGGTGCCGAAACGCAAGGCCGGCGAAGTTGCCCTCGACGTGCGTTTCACCTACGACAACAACGGCCTGCTCGAAGCCCAGGTGAAAATCCCCCTGACCGGGCAACAGCATTCGCTGGTCATCGAGAACAACCCGGGCGTGCTGTCACCCGAGGAGATCCAGCAACGCCTGGCGAACCTTGCGCAACTGAAGATTCACCCGCGCGAGCAACAGGTCAACACGCTGCTGAGTGCACGTCTGGAGCGCCTCTATCAGGAAAGCCTGGGCGATCTGCGTGATCTGATGGGCGATTGGGCCAAGCAATTCCAGATCGCCCTCGACTCTCAGGATGAACGCCAGATCCGTGAAGTGCGCACCGACTTGAGCCGACGCCTGAGCGAACTTGATCGCACCCCGTGGCAATAAGGAGCCTGGCCATGGATTGCTGGTCGGTGCTGCACCTGCACGATGACGCTGAAGCCCGCGACATCAAACGCGCCTATGCGCGCCTGCTGAAAACCTTCCGCCCCGATGAGGATGCCGAAGGTTTCCAGCGCTTGCGCGAAGCCTACGAACAAGCGCTGGCGATTGCCCGGTGGCGCCTTGAAAACGCTGAGCCTGCCGACGATGAAGACGTCGCCGTAGCCACGGCTTCCAGCGCCTTTGCCGCGCTGGCATTGGATGCCGCACTGGCAAAAACCCCGGCGCAGGATGTTGCAGCATTTGAGTTCCCGCCCGTCAGTCCGGCCGCCCCGCAAGCGTTTACGCCGCCCGAGAAGGACGATGTTCGACGTGTCGAGCCACTGGCGGCGGACGCTTTTGTGGACGCCCAAGCCATTGAAACGCAGGCCGCCCTGCAACTGCTCGAAGATCTAACGCCCGACAACCTCGACGAGCGCTGGAATCAGGCGCAACAGCAAAGCTGCGCCAAGGCCTTCGAAAGGCTGTTGCTGCAGCTGTGCTTTGAACATCCCCACCTGCGCAGCCCGGTGCTGAATTGGGCCGTCGAGCAACTCGGATGGTTGGGGCCGTGGCAAGAAGTCCTGATGAATGATCATCAGCGCGACCGGCTCGCTGAAAGCCTGATGGCCGATTACCGAAACGCCTTGCAGACGCTGCTCGAAAGCCAGAGCGAACGCGAATTTCTCAACGTGCTCAAACGCTACAGCGCTCAACCGTGGCTGCAGGTATTCGATCGCCGTGAACAATGGCAGCAAACCCTGCTGCACTTGCTCAATGACACTGAGTGGAGCGTGCCGCTGTTCGACCGCATCGGCCAACTGTTCGGCTGGGATCACAACAAAGGCCTGCACCCGCAACCGGACTGGCTCTGGGACACCTTGATCGAACGCTGCGATCAGGAAAGCTTCTATGACAATCTGCGCGCCAAGGCTGAAAGCGACCGGACGTGGGCGGCCGACGTGCAAGCGGCGCATCTGTTGATCAATCCGCTCAAGCCCCTGCAGCAGAAGAAGATCATCGACGGCTTTGGTCAGAATGAATGGCAGGCCTGCCATGACTTGTCGGAAAAACTCACGTGGCGTTTCCCCGAACTGCTCGCTCGCTTGCCCTACGCCGATGTTTTTTACTGGCGGCGGTTCCTTCCGCGACCGATTGCCGCCGAAACCTGGGTGTGGGTCTGGACGGCGATTGCCTTGGCGCTGTTCCTGCAAACTCTGCCCTCCCAACAAAAAACCGCCATGAACCTCGTCTTCATGCCGATGTTATTTGCCTGCGTGCCGGTCTGGTTTTTCCGCTTTGCCCTGAGTTGGTGGGTGGTGCTCACGTCCTATGTCATCGTGCCGGACCTGTGGCTCACCGAATGGCTGATTCCGCGCAAATGGAACCCTGACACGCGCTGGCTGGTGATACGCCATGGAGTACCGCAAGGGGTGATGGTGCTGCTGTTTTCGCTGTTGCTTGGCCCGCTGGGGGCGCTCACTTATGTCGGCACGCTCTTGATCGGGCTGGTGCACAAACGCCGTATCGGCTCGCTCGATACGGAGCTGAGCCAACGTCGTCCTTGGCTGACAGCGCTGCACTGGGCGCGCTTCAGTCCGTTGCAATTGCTGTTTCTGGTGGTCATGACCGCAATCACGGCAGCCAGCAGACTCGGTTTTTCGCTCAGCCAACTCATGCCCGGCTAGGCAAGCAGCGCCGGTGCCGCTTGTCATCCCTCCGTCACATTCACTTGCTAGCGTCCGCCCGAAACATACTGAAACAATTAAGCAAGAACGGGCTGACAGATGAAAGACGACACAGACGGCACTGACGCACCTGAATCCAATCACCCCACCGACACCAGTCGCCGCCGCTTCCTTGGCGGCGTCGCGGTGCTGGGTGTCGGTGCCACGCTGACCGGGTGTGGCAGCACCAGCGATCAACCGGGTAAACCGGCCGAGCGCCCGCTGACGCCCGCCGAGCTGGACAAGGCCCTGCGCGACCAAGTGAAAACCGTGGTGGTGATCTACGCCGAAAACCGCAGCTTCAATAACCTGTTCGGTGATTTCCCCGGTGTCGAAAAACCGCTGTCAGCGCTCCAGCCCGGCGACTATCAACAACGTGACCGCGACGGCTCGCTGCTGCAAACCTTGCCGCCCGTCTGGGGTGGCGTGCTGCAGATCGGCCCGCAAACCCTCGATGGCGTGACCTACCCCAGCGCCACGCAGTTTCAGGAAAATTTGCCCAACGCCCCCTTCGCTCTCAAAGGCCCGAACGCTGAAGATTTGCCGTTCGGTCTGGTGACCCGCGATTTGTGGCACGTGTTCTATCAGAATCAGATGCAGATCAACGGCGGCAAAAACGATGGCTTCGTTGCCTGGGCCGATTCCGGTGGCTTGACCATGGGCCACTACGCGCAGAGCCGTTATTCCCTGCGCCTGTGGGACGTCGCTCAGGAATTCGTGCTGTGTGACAACTTCTTTCAGGGCGCCTTCGGTGGCTCGTTCCTCAACCATCAGTACCTGATCAGCGCCACCGCACCGTTCTATCCAGACGCGGCCAATTCGGTGGCCAAGTCACAGATCGCCGCGCTGCAAAGCGACGATCCGGCCGATTCGCGCCTCAAACCGCTGGAGCAATCCCCCGCCAGCGCCATGAGCGGCCCACCGCAGTTCGGCCCGAGTGCGCTGACCCCGGATGGCTTCGGCGTCAACACCCTCGCCCCGCCCTACTGGCCCACATGGATTCGCGACCCCGAGCGCCCGGCGTACTCCAAAGCGGATCTGCCCAACGTCATGGTGCCGCAGACCCACGAACACATCGGCGACAAGCTGTCGAAAAAGAACATCGATTGGGCCTGGTACGCCGGCGCATGGCAGGCGACGCTGGATCAGTACAAGGATTCCGGCGGCATTCCGAAGATTCCGAATTTTCAGTATCACCACCAGCCGTTCAACTACTTCAAGCAGCAAGGGCCGGAAAACCCTGACGAGCGCAACAAGCGTCTGCGTGATGCTGGCTTGGGTGACGAATCGAGCAGCAACAAGTTCTTCGCCGATGCCGACGCGGGCAAGTTGCCGGCGGTGAGTTTCTACAAACCCCAGGGCAACCTGAACATGCACGCCGGTTATGCCGACGTGGCCTCCGGGGACCGGCACATCGTCCGCGCGTTGAAAGTGCTGCGCGAAAGTCCGCAATGGCAAAACATGGTGGTAATCGTCACGGTCGACGAGAACGGCGGCTGGTGGGATCACGTCGCACCGCCCAAGGGTGACCGCTGGGGCCCCGGGTCACGCGTGCCGGCGCTGGTGGTGTCGCCGTTTGCGCGCAAAGGCACGGTGGATCACACGGTCTACGACACGGCGTCGATCCTGCGGCTGATCACCCGTGTCTTCCAGCTGGAGAGCCTCGACGGCCTCAAACAACGGGACGAGGCGATGATCGCGCGGGGCCAGAAACCTATGGGCGATTTGACCAACGCCCTGCATTTTCAAGCTTGAAAACCAGCCCTGCGAGTTTGCGCAAAATTCTGCCGATGACGGCTTCTCTGTCAAACGCGGCTGATCCACTATGAGCCGCCCCCGAAACGCGGGGAACCGACGCTGAAAAGGATCTGAGCATGTTCAAATTCGCAGGACTTAACCCGATAGCATTGGCTCTTGCCGCGCTCACGCTGAGCGCGGCCGCCCACGCCGATGTCGACTTGAAACTGGGCAGCACTGAGCGCGTCACCCGCCTCTTCGCTTACCCCAACAACTGCAACGTCATCTGTTTCCGCAACTGGACGCTGGAACAGACCGTCGCCCATTACCTGAACCAGAGCGTGCAACGCGATGGGTATGCCGATGCCAAGGTGTTGGTAAAAACCGACAACGGCCAGCTCTACGCCGAAATCACCGGCGTGCCGAAGGATTACGACAAACCGCTGTCGGCGCTGCTGGATGCGGGGGATCTGGCCTACACCGGCGCGAGCAAGCTCAACGCCGACGGCAAGTGGGCCTACAGCTGGTATCTGTTCCTGCCACTGGGCATGGCCCTGGAAAACCGCAAAAGCGTCGAGTTGCTGCACTTCCCGCCGGATTACTCGCTGACCCAAGCGCAGGATTATCTGCGTTCGAACACCACCGATCGCTGGGCCACGCTGCTGACCGACAATGGCATTCCTGCCGAGCAGACGCCGGCCTATCAAACCATCATCGACATTGCCCCGATCGCTGCGCCGTCCAATGCCGGCAGCGACCTGGAAGGCGTGTATGACTATTTCAAGGACTACCAGACCACGCTGGTCAAACAATTCAGCCAGACCGCCAGCGGCACGACGCTGCCGATGGTCGCGTTCGGCGCGCCGGTGCGTAACTGGATCAAGCAGCAATACGGGCCAACCGTGAATGTATTGGGGCTGGCGACCATCAGCCCGAGCGAAGGTGTGAAAGTGCCCGTGCTGGGTTCGAACCACCCGAGTTACATCTGGTACGCCGCCGACCCGAAGAGCTACACCGGCGACGATGCGCAAGCCAAGGCCGATGCGGCGGGCCTGAAAGTCATGGGTCAGGATTTGAGCGCCGCCTGCTGGCAAGCCGGCATGGGCAGCAAACCGGGCAGCGATGCGCAAACAACGCTCAACAGTTGCACGCAGACGTGGCAGGTCACGCAGAAAGTCAAAACCTGCGAGCTGTTCTACACCTCGATCCGCAATCTGACCCCGGAACAGGCCACCGCCAAGTGCGCGACCACCCCGATCAAGACTCAACTGAAGCAATTGCAGACACCGCTGCCAGCCACTGCAATCCCCGCCCCGCACCTGTAATCGCTTGAGGCATTTCCGTGTCAGCCAAGGCTGACGCGGGAATACGTCTAAATCGCCTGTCAGATCTGACAGTAGACCAGCTATACCTAATAAGACACGATTGGATCCAACCAGCAGTATTGCAGCGCTGACAGGACGTCAACCCAAGGAAGTCGCAAAAGCCTTGCGACAAGGACTGATATGAACATCCACGCTATGGCGCACTCGCCGCCACGCGATACTGAAGGCATCTATCCCTTCGCCGGCCTGCCCGTGCGCCTGGGGTTTCCGGCCAGCGCCGATTTCGAAATCCTTCAGGATGGATACGGCGCCCCTACGGCGGTCGCCGCGCGGCGCGAGTTCCTGCACACCCACCGGATGTGCCGGGTGTCCGGGCAATTACTGCCGTATCGCTGCCGCCAGACCCGACAATTGCTGACGGGCATCCACATCTACGATCCGCGCTTTTGCGGATTGATCGAACACGCGTGCGACCCCAACGTGTTTCTCGACATGAGCGAGTTATGGTTGTGGGCGTTGAAAGATATCCACAGCGGCGAACGGCTGACCATGGACTACACCGCCACTGAAGACAAACTGCTGCACCAGTTTGCCTGCGGTTGCGGTTCGCCACGCTGCCGTGGGTGGATCACCGGCTACGACGAACCACCCACCCTCGAAGGTCAGCACTTTCTACAGCGCTGGCGGCATTCAGGGTCGCGCTGAAAGGTGCGCTGGAAGCTGAGTTATACCGCGCCAACCGGACGCAAACGATACTGCGGCGGCAATTGCTCGAAACCACTGATGGTCGTGTTCAGACTTTTCCAGCGGCCATCCTTGATGCCGTAGATGCATCCGTGGATCGACAGGCTCTGCCCGCGATGCCAGGCGTTCTGGATGATGCTGGTGTGGGCGACATTGGCCACTTGCTGGATCACGTTGAGTTCGCACATGCGATCAACCTGCTCTTCTTCGGTCGGCAGCTTGGCCAGTTCTTCGCGTTTTTCGTAGTACAGATCGCGGATCGATCGTAGCCAGCCGTCGATCAGACCGAACTGCCGGTCCTGCATCGACGCGCGCACACCGCCGCAGCCGTAGTGGCCGGTGACGAGGATATGTTTGACCTTGAGCACGTCGACCGCGTACTGGATCACCGACAGGCAGTTGAGGTCGGTGTGCAGCACTACGTTGGCGACGTTGCGGTGCACGAACAGATCGCCCGGCAGCATGCCGACGATCTCGTTGGCCGGCACGCGCGCATCGGAACAGCCGATCCACAGGTATTCAGGGGTTTGCTGGCGCGCCAGTTTGGCGAAGAAATCCGGGTCTTCCTTGGTGATCGCGTCAGCCCAACGCTCGTTGTTATCAATCAGGTCTTGTAAGTCGTGCATGCTGTAAGGCCTCAAGAAAGATGCGCTGGTATGACAGACGACCGCCCGTCGGGGTCACGCCACCAGCGCAAGTGATTTCATTGGAATTCTCGTGTGCCCGGTGAGTCCACCTTAGTAAGGCCCACAGTATGAGGAATTGCCATGACTGATTCACGACGCCCTTACGATGCCGTGCAACCGGAGCCCATCGATGATAACGAAGACCGCATGGGTTCGGTGCATGAGCTGGATTTCGATGAAGACGAACCGAGCGCGAAAATCGGTGATGAGATTCCCGAACGTGAACGCGAGCAGTTGATGCCGCGTGAGCGGGTGCGCGAGGCCGGGATGACCGGGGCTTCAGTCAGTGATCATGAGCCGACTGACGACGACATGAGCCCGGAAACGCTGATTCATGAAGACGGTGCGCGGGATGCCCAAGAAGCCGGCGAAGGCAATCAGGCGGATTGGGATTTGAGCATTGTCGATGAAGATGACATCGGCGGTGGCAATGGGCTGGATGAGGCAGAACTGGCGCGGCGTGATCCGCTGGATGGCAACCGCTGATCTTCGTTGCCTGACAGGACGCTTTCGCGAGCAGGCTCGCTCCCACAGGGGTTTCGGGTTGCGCACAAATTGGTGAACGCCCTGAGTCCAATGTGGGAGCGAGCCTGCTCGCGAAGCTTTTAAAGGCGATCAGTCAACCAGGGTGCAGGCCATGACCACCGCGTCTTCACGCCCACCCACCGCCGGATAATAATCCCGGCGCCGGCCAATCTCGTTGAAGCCATAACGTTCATACAACTTGAACGCGCCCGTGTTGCTGTCACGCACTTCCAGAAAACATTCCCGCGCCGAAGCCGCATACGCCCGCGACATCAGGTGCTCAAGCAACGTCAGGCCCAGCCCACGCCCCTGATTCTCCGGTTTGACGGTGATATTGAGCAAATGTGCCTCATCCAGAATGATCTGCACCACGCCGTGGCCAACCTGTTGCTCACCTTCGAACATCAGCCAGATCTGGTACTTGCCCAGCCCGTCGAGAAAAATCCCCCGAGTCCACGGATGGCTGTAAGCGGCGTACTCGATTTTCAGCACGGTTTCCAGATCCGCCTCGGTCATCGGGTGGAACGATACAGCGTCACTCATTCGATTCTTTCCAGCGCGCCATCAGCCGACGCATGGCTTGCCACACAGCGGCCTTGCGCTGTGGCTCTTCCATTAACAATTCCAGACCGGGAATGGCCCAGGCCGAACCCAGACCTTCGATCTGCAATTCACGATTGAACGCTTCGGCATCCGCTTCACCGGCGAAACGCACCGCCGGCAGGCCGATCAGCCACAGGCAGGCGCACGGAGCGGCTTCCATTTGCACGGAAAGGAAACCCTGCACAAAGTCACGCGCCGCTTCCGGGCCCTGATCCATGGTGCCGCGATTGAGCCACGGCCAGCGCACCGGCTCGCCGACGATTTGCGGCGCATCCGGCAGACCGGCGGCGCGCAACATGTCCTTGAGCAACAGATAAGCCGGATCGCGGCTCTGGAACGGTTCGCCTGTGGGTAACTCGACCAGCAGCAGGCAACGTCCGGCGCGCAGCAATTGCAGGGCGAAACGCGGTGGCGGCACCGGGGCCGGTTTGACGACGACTGGTGTGTCGTCGACCTCTTCTACCGGTTTGGCACCGGTGCGGGTACTCGCCAACGACGGCCGCGGCACTTCGATTTTCGGACGTTCGACCGGACGAGCGGCAGCCGTTTGCACCGGGGCTTCGGCCTGCGGAGCAAGCACGACCGGCGCCTCTACCTCGGGCTCGGGCATGTCCAGCAGCTCGGGCCGCGACGGTGCGGCGAAGGGCAATTCGGTGCGCGGCAGCCAATTGACCACCTGCATGGCGTTCAAATAGGCGCGGCGGCGGGACTCGATTAGCAAGGGTCGGCCACTTGTGGATAACTGAAGTGCGCTGATTCTACCGCCCTTCGCTCAAGATCGCCCGTTGTTGATCGACACACTTAAGCGAAAGAAAAACGACAGCCCGTCCCGAGAGTGAATCGCATCGGCCTTGATGCAGTACAATCGCGGCTTTTAATCGTCAACCAGCCGGCCATTCCGATGATCGAACCCAAGCGCGTCTTGCGCGCCCTCGCTGAACACTGGGCACTTCTGGAGCCACTGTGCGAGCACTTCGACCAAGGCACACTGAGCCTCAACGAACTGCGCACGCAACTGGCCGCCCAACAACTGGACAGCACGCCGCAGGACATCACCAGCCTGCTCGACGTGTGGATTCGTCTCGATATTCTGATTCCGGTGGCGAAAAGCCCGAACCGTTTCGAGCTGAACGCACAGATTCACGACTTCCTCGCTTACTTGCGTCGTGAACACCGCTTGGGCCTGTGCCTGGAAATCGAAGCCTATCTGCGTCACCTCGAGCGTCTGGCCGGTTACATCCAGGACGCGTTCGAAGTCCGTGATGGCCACGACCTCGCCCGCCAGTTGCGCCTGCTCGACATGCGTGTGCGCGACGTGCTGAAGAAACTCGACAACGACGAACAGGCGCTGGTGGCCGTCGCTGAACGGGCGAAAACCAGCGACCGGCAGATCCCGCTGCGTCAGCGTTACGCCGAAGTGCTGGCGACGTGGGACGAATACGTCGAGCCGATGATCGATCTGGTGAACGCCGACGGCGCCTTCGAACAAGGCGTGCGCAAGGTCGAAACCGTGCTGCTGAAAATGCTCAGCGAACAGCAACGCCTCGGCCATCTGGTTGACGACGACATGCTCCTGCGCACCCACGCGCGCATCCTCGAAATGCAGACCAGCGCGCAACTGACATTGCGTCATGCCCGCGAACTGCTGCTGCCGCTGCGTGAAGAAGCGCGCCGGCACAACGCCGTGACCCGTGGCGCCGCGTTGGCTTTGGCAGCGATTCGCCGTAAAGGCATCGACGCCGTGCCGCAAGCCGCAATGCCGCTGTTCACCCGTCCGCAAAGCACCTTCCTCGGCAGCGCCAGTCAGGTCGAAGCCTACGTCTATGCACTGGCGCGTTTCGAGCCGAAACCGGCGCGCTTCCCCAAGGCGCACAAGACCCAGAAAGGCGAAGCCCCGCGTGCTCCGCGCACCGTGCGCGAGATGGTCGACCGTTGCGAAGAAGCCCTGCCGATGCCGGATCTGATGACCTGGCTGCTGGAGCAGGAACCGGACGGCGCCACCGACGAATTGCTCTACTGGTTCTCGCGCCTGTCGCGGGAAAAACGCTTCAAGCGCGAGCGTCTGGAACGCCGCGAATACCACACTCATGAGCACCAGGTCAGCCTGCGCTCCTTCGCCCTGCTCTCGGCCAGCGACAGCGCCGCCGAGAATTCTGCGAGCATCCCCAATGCATCTTGATCTTTCCGAACTGTCGCAACTCGCGCCGATCTTCCGCGAGCTGTTCAAGGGTTACCACGTCAGCCGCCGCGACCCGGAGCTGTACGCGCAACTGTCGAACTTCCAGGATCAATACCGCACGCTGTTCAAGGCCCTGGGCTTTGAACTGGTCTGCGATACCCGTGGTTTCTACTACTTTGTGCCGGACATGGCCGCCGCGGCGGTGAACAAGACTGCCCAGCGTCTGGCGCTGTTCACCTTCATCCTCGTCGAGCATCTGGCCGATCAGGGCCGCGACCCGATCGCCGTGCTCGATGGCGGCAGCCTCGGCCGCGAAGAGCTGCCATCGCTGCTGGAGAAATACCGCGACCTGTTCATTCAGGCCGAAGTGCAGACCGTTGAAGAGCTCGAAGAAAAGATCATGCGCCGCATGACTCAGCTCGGCTTTGCCAGCGAAGAAAACGGCGTGTACCGCTTCCTGCCGCCGATGCACCGTTTCCTCGACGTGTGCCTGTCAGTGCAGCAGGATCGCGATCTGGCGGCCAGCGTACACAGCGTTCTGCCGCTGCCGGCACCGGTGCTGATCGACGAAGCCGCCGAAGCCAAATTCCTCGAAACCGACGACCCGCTCGATCTTTCAGAGTTTGAAGAAGAGAGCGAAGAAGACGCACTGGCCCGCGCCATTGCCGAAGAACAGGAGTCCGACGCATGAGCCAGGAACGCTACGGCATCCGCCGCTTTGCCCTTTTGAACACCGCCGGTTACAGCCTCGGCCTGTTCCCGCTGGAAGAACCGCTGTCGGTTTACGGCGCGAACAACCTCGGTAAATCGGCGTCGATCAACGCCCTGCAATTCCCGATTCTGGCGCGCATGTCGGACATGAGTTTCGGCAAATACAGCCTGGAACAATCGCGGCGCTTCTACTTCGCTTCCGACACCAGCTACATCCTTGTCGAAGTGAATCTGCCGCACGGCCCGCACGTGATCGGCGTGGTCGGTCGCGGCCCGGGCGGCGGTTTCGGTCACCAGTTCTTCGCCTACGCCGGCAAGCTCGATCTGGCGCATTACCAGAAGAACGACACCTGCCTGCGTCAGAAAGAGCTGTTCAGCAACCTTGAGAAAGAAGGCCTGAAAGCCTACGAACTCAAGCCGGACGAACTGCGTCGCTTGCTGGTGGGCGGTCACACGTCGATCCCGCTCGACCTGACGCTGATCCCGCTGCGCTCCACCAGCGAACAGAGCCTGAAGACCTTCCGCGCGTTGTTCATCAACCTGCTGCACATGCGCGAAATCACCGCGGCCAAGCTCAAGCAGTTGTTCCTCGATGCCTTCGAGCACAGCCTGCGTTCCGGCAGTGTCGATTACATCGCCGCGTGTGAAGAAGCCTTCCGCGATGTGCGGCGCATGGAACAGGACTACAACTCGCTGGTCGCTGCCGGCCCGTTGGTTGAAGCCTTGGCCAATGGCGTGAAACAGCGCGACGTGCTGCGCGGCAAGCTGCATCGCCTGTCGCCGCTGCTCGACTCGCTGCTCGGCACCTGGTCGGACTACGCCAGTGCGCGCAAGGAAGAACTGACGATTCAGGCCGACCACTACCGTGGCGAGCAGGACAGTCTGCAAAACGATCAACGCGGTGGCACCCAGGAACTGATGCGTCTGGAGCGGGAAATTTCCGGCATTCAGCGCTGGCTCGGTGAGCTGTCGGTGTTGAAGAATCGCTTCGCGCTGGTCGATGACGTCAAAGTGCTGGAGCAACAATTGCTCGCGGCCAAGGACGCTCACGACGAACTGGCCGGTGCCCTGGCGCAATCCCGCCAGTTCAGTGCGGAAGATCTGGAAGAGCGCGTGCGCGATCTGGAAAAACGCCTGAAGTCGGTGAAGCAGCAACTCGATCACGCCGACAACAACAGCTACGCCCGTCTGCGCGAAGAGTTCTCGCAGCAGGATGTCGAGCGTCTGATGCGTCTGTTCAACAGCGCCCTGTTCAGCCTGCCGCTGGGTGAACACGGCATCACCCTCGACGACGATGGCGAGTGGGTCAAATCGGTCGAGCTGATCCTTGATGGTTTCAAAGGCGAGCGCTTCGAAGTGCCGGGCCTGTCCATCGACATCTCGCACATCGAGCCACCGGCGCTGCAAGCCTTGGCTGACCGCGCGGCATTGCGCGATCAGAAAGAGCGTCTGGAAAAAGAACTCAAGCAACTGAAAACCCAGCAGGCCGTGGCCGCCGACCGCGCCGCGAGCAAGACCCAGACCGAAGCGCTGTACCAGCAAGTGCTGGACGCGCAGAAAGCCCTGGAAGATTTCCGCCGCACGCAGACTTTGAGCGCTGAAGAAAGCGACAAACTCGAACAACTGGCGCAGATGGAAGGCGCGCAGGACGAACTCAAGCGCTCCAGCGATGCCTTCACCGAGCGCGTCCAGCAACTGTCGGCCAAGCTGCAACTGGTCGGCCGCCAGATCGCCGATATGGAAGCCAAGCAACGCACCCTCGACGATGCGCTGCGCCGTCGTCAGCTGTTGCCGGCGGATCTGCCATTCGGTACGCCGTTTATGGATCCGGTCGACGACTCGATGGACAACCTGCTACCGCTGCTCAACGACTACCAGGACAGCTGGCAAGGCCTGTTGCGCGCCGATGGCCAGATCGAAGCGCTGTACGCGCAGGTGCGCCTCAAAGGCGTGGCCAAGTTCGACAGCGAAGACGACATGGAGCGCCGTCTGTCGCTGCTGATCAACGCTTATGCGCACCGCACCGATGAAGCGCTGACGCTGGGCAAGGCCCGTCGTGCGGCGGTCACCGACATCGCCCGGACCCTGCGCAACATTCGCAGCGACTACGACAGCCTCGAGCATCAACTGGCGCTGTTCAACCGCGAGATCAACAAGCGTCAGGTCTCCAACCTGCAGAGCTTCCGCATCGTCCTCGCGCCGAACAAGGAAGCCCTCAAGCACATCGATCAGATCATCCACAGCGCCGGTCAGTACGAAGAAGGCGAAACCCTGTCGGTGTTCGACCTCAGCCAAAGTGCCGAGCAGGACAACAAGAACGAAGAGGCCAAGGAATACCTGGCGCGGCTGGTGGCGGCAAACCACAACCAGCTCGGTCTCAAGGACTTGTTCGAACTGGCGTTCGAGATCACCAAGGTCAACGGTCAGCCGGTGATCCACACCGACATCGATGGCGCGGCGTCCAACGGTACGACGATGACCATCAAGGCGCTGACCAACATGTATTTGTTGCTGCACTTGATGGATCGCGATCAGGCCGGCCGCGTGCGTCTGCCGTACTACCTCGATGAGGCGGCGGACATCGACGAGAAGAACCAGGCCGCGCTGCTGGAAACCAGTCTGCAACTGGGCTTCGTGCCGATTCTGGCGAGTGTGAAGCCGCAGGTCTGCGCCAGTGTCGCGATCGACCTGGAAGGCGGCAGCGGTCCGGCAGGCATCTACATTGATGAGGCGGACTGGAAGTACATTCGTCGCCATGATGTGGTGAAGGCTACGGTCAATGTTGAAGCGGATGAGCCGGAGCTGGATGCGGTTTGATCGGCTTTAGCTGAAGGCAAAAAAAGGGCCGCGATCTGTTTGGATCGCGGCCCTTTTTTATGGCTTGGGGTTTGTGCTGATTTTGCGGGCCCTATCGCGAGCAGGCTCACTCCCACAGGGATTAGCGTCGAACACAATTTTTGTGTACACCGCTCATCCACTGTGGGAGCGAGCCTGCTCGCGAAGGCGTCCTTTCAGACGCCGAATAATCTGGAGTTTATTTACCGAGGGAAATCTTCGGCGCCCACGTCAGCCACTCATCCTCAAACTTGTCGAACAACGGAAACGTCTGCTCAGCCCGCGCCGGGTTACCCATGCGCTCGCCATCCGGCGTAGCAAAAGCAATCCCGCCCTGAATCGCCGTCTCCAGCGACTCGGTGCGCACTGTCAGTCCGTTGAACAAACCGATATCGAAACCGACACCGCTGGTGTTCCAGAAGCGGCTACCGCTGCGCACCAACGGCGCATATTTAGGCTCGATCAGAATGTGTACCAACACACGATCGGCGGTCTGGCCCAGTTCATAACCGGTGACTTTACCCACGGTGATTTCACGGTAGGTGACCGGCACACCCGGCTTCAGCGAACCACGACGGGCAGCGCTCAGTACCAGACTCAGACCTGCCTCTTGCTTGGTGACTTCCGGCGCACTGGCCAGGGCAACGAAGTTCTTCTGCGGGCCAAGGTTCTTGGCCGCCGGCTGCACTTCGATGTACTGCCCGGTCACCAGGGTTTCCAGATTGGCAGTCTTGATCAGGCCGAGCTCCGGTTTGACCACCCAGAATTGGCTGCCGACCCGGGCGATCTTCTCCGGCACTTCGGTAATCCGCGCCGTGAGGATGACCGATTGCAGATCGTCAGTCAGATCGACACTTTCAATCTTGCCGACATCCAGTCCCTTGAAGCGCACCGGGGTGCCACTACGCAGACCATCAGCGCGATCGACTTTGATCGTAACCACCGCGCCTTTCTGATTCGCCTCATCATGGTTGGCGAACAGACGGAAACGCGGAATACGTTTCTGCAGCGGCGCCTTCGCTTGCGGTGTCTCGAAGGCGATACCACCGGCCATCAGGGTCTGCAGCGACTCACTCTTGACCTGAATGCCACCGGTCAGTCCGCCGGTCAACGTGATGCCACTGACATTCCAAAAGCGCGTCGAGGCGTTGACCAGGTTTTCGTATTCCTTATCGATGTGCACGCCAATGACCAATTGCTTCTTGGTCTTGGAGAACTGATAGCTCTGCACCGAACCGACCTTGACCTGTTTGTACAGAATTGGACTACCGACATCGATCGAGCCGAGGACATCGGTGAACAGCACCAGGTGCAAGCCCGGTGAGCGCAGATCCAGCGGCGGCGCTTTTGGCCGGGCCTCGAATTCGCGTTTCGGTGCCGCACCCTTATCGCCCGGGCGAACGGCGATGTAGTTACCTTTCACCAAGGCTTCCAGACCGGTGATCCCAGCCAGAGAAATCGACGGTTTAACTACCCAGAACTGCGTGCCATCGACCAGATAGTCCTCAGCCAATGGATCGAGAGTGAGCTCGGCTGTGGCACTGTTCAGGTCAGGATCAACCTTCAGCGCCTTCATGTTGCCGACTTGAATGCCTTTGTACATCACCGGTGTGCGGCCGGCCTGCAGTCCTTCGAAGTCGCTGAGTTTGACCTTTACGCGGATCCCGGCAGCGGCAGCGTCGAAGTCCTCATAGAGACGGAACGGCAGGCTAGGATCGGTCGGCGGGCTGTCTTTGCGGTTTTCCGGTGTGGCGAAGGCGATACCACCCGCGACGATGCTGGCCAGCGATTCGCTGCGTACTTTCACGCCGGACAGGTTGGCGTCGATGCTGATGCCGCTGGCGTTCCAGAAACGCGTGTGTTTGCGCACCAGTTTGGCGTAGGTCGGCTCGATGAAGACTTTGAGCTCAACGGTACTTTGGTCTTCCGAGAGCACGTAGCTTTTGATCTGGCCAACCTTGATTTGCTTGTAGAACACCGGGCTGCCGCGGTCCAAAGAGCCGAGACGATCCGCCTTGATGGTCAGGTGCAGACCGGGCTTGGCATCCGACAGCGGTGGTTCTTCGGCCAGCGCCTTGAACTTGCGCACAGGTTCACCTTCGCCAGGGCTAATGGCGACGTAGTTACCGGAAACCAGGGTTTCCAGACCGGTGATACCGGCCAGAGTCACGCTCGGTTTGACCAGCCAGAAGCGCGTGCTGGTCTTGAGGTATTGCTCAACGTCTTTATTCATCTCGACGGTGGCAATCACGCCTTTGGAGTTGCCCTCATCGTCGAGCTTGAGCGTCTTGACCTTACCGACTGACATGCCTTTGTACATGACTTCGGTCTTGTTGGCCTGAATGCCTTCGCCGCTTTCAAAGCGGACCTGAATTTCGATACCGGTTTCGGAATAGGCACGCCAGCCGAGCCAGCCGCCGATGATCAGCGCGATCAGAGGCAGTACCCAAATGGCAGACCAGTTCGAAGCCGGTCGGGTTTTCGCTACGGGCAAATCAGTCATGGTCGTCGTCCGACTCCGTGTTATCCCAAATCAGTCGGGGATCGAAAGTTACTGCGGCGAGCATCGTCAGAATCACCACACTGGCGAAGGCGATGGCACCAAGATTGGCTTCGACACTGGCAAGCCGGCCGAAGTTGACGACCGCCACGAGAATGGCGATCACAAAAATATCGAGCATCGACCAGCGGCCGATGAACTCGATGAAGCGGTACATCCAGATGCGCTGACGAGCCGACAATGGCTGACGTCGTTGCACCGAAAACAACAGCAGTGCGATACCGACCAGTTTGAAGGTGGGCACCAGAATACTAGCGATAAACACCACGGCCGCGATCGGAATCATGCCGTGCTGCACCAACTGGATCACGCCGGACATGATGGTGCTCGGATCACCCTGACCCAAGGAGCTGACCGTCATGATCGGCAAGACATTGGCCGGAATATAGATGATTGCTGCCGTGATCAGCAGTGCCCAGGTGCGCACGAGGCTGTTCGGACGGCGAGCGTGAACCAGCGCACCGCAGCGGGTGCAGGTTTGCTCGTCGGTATCCGCTTCCTGTTTGTTCAATTCGTGGCATTCGGTACACACCAGAATGCCCGCATCAATCGCCCGCATGAGCGTCCTCTCCTGATAACGCCTGCCAGATCTGGTGCGGTGACATCACCACTTCCAGCCAGACCTGCACCAACAACAGACCGATGAAACACACCAAGCCCAGACCTACGGTAATGGCGGCCATGTCCGCCAGTTTGACGATCGCCACCAGTACGCCCATGAGGTAGACCTCGAGCATTCCCCAGTCTTTGAGGTGGTGATAAATGCGATAGAGCAGCAAGCCGTAGTTACGACCAATATCGAAACGGATCGTCAGTAACACGAACAACTGGCACAGCAATTTCAGCAGCGGGATGGCCATGCTGCACAGGAATACGACGATCGAAACGCCCTGCATGTCGGTGTTGAACAGGCCGAGCACGCCACTCCAGACCGTATCCTGCGAAGACTGCCCGAGGATATTGAGCTGCATGATGGGTAAAAAGTTTGCCGGGATGTACAACAGCAATGCCGCAATCACCAAGGCAAGGCTGCGCTGCACCACGTTATGACGGTGAGCGTACAACTCGTAACCGCAGCGCGGGCAGAGCGCTTTCTCACCATGGGCAAGTGTGGGCTTGCGCATCAGCAGGTCGCACTCATGACAGGCCACCAAGTCTTCCAGCGGTAAATCTGACAGCCCGGGGGCGTCAACCGACTCTGACATAAAGGCTCTGGCTCCGAATAAGGTGGGGCTATTCTAGTGTTCTGATTCGAAAATAACTGTGCAAATTTGTTCGCTGTCGCGAGCAAAAAACTTTCCTGCGGGCAAAACAAAACCCCAACTGCTTTCGCAATTGGGGTTTCGGAATTTAATCTTGACGATGACCTACTCTCACATGGGGAAACCCCACACTACCATCGGCGATGCATCGTTTCACTGCTGAGTTCGGGATGGGATCAGGTGGTTCCAACGCTCTATGGTCGTCAAGAAATTCGGGTACTGAGTCGTGGCCAAATGGCCTCGCTTCAGCAAATTGGGTATGTGATAGCTTTCGGTGTTTTTTGTGAGATTCGAACTTTCGGTTCGTTTCGTCTTCACACACCGCAACTTGGCCTTTCGACGCAAATTGCTTGGGTGTTATATGGTCAAGCCTCACGGGCAATTAGTATTGGTTAGCTCAACGCCTCACAGCGCTTACACACCCAACCTATCAACGTCGTAGTCTTCGACGGCCCTTCAGGGAACTCAAGGTTCCAGTGAGATCTCATCTTGAGGCAAGTTTCCCGCTTAGATGCTTTCAGCGGTTATCTTTCCCGAACATAGCTACCCGGCAATGCCACTGGCGTGACAACCGGAACACCAGAGGTTCGTCCACTCCGGTCCTCTCGTACTAGGAGCAGCCCCTCTCAAATCTCAAACGTCCACGGCAGATAGGGACCGAACTGTCTCACGACGTTCTAAACCCAGCTCGCGTACCACTTTAAATGGCGAACAGCCATACCCTTGGGACCGGCTTCAGCCCCAGGATGTGATGAGCCGACATCGAGGTGCCAAACACCGCCGTCGATATGAACTCTTGGGCGGTATCAGCCTGTTATCCCCGGAGTACCTTTTATCCGTTGAGCGATGGCCCTTCCATACAGAACCACCGGATCACTAAGACCTACTTTCGTACCTGCTCGACGTGTCTGTCTCGCAGTCAAGCGCGCTTTTGCCTTTATACTCTACGACCGATTTCCGACCGGTCTGAGCGCACCTTCGTACTCCTCCGTTACTCTTTAGGAGGAGACCGCCCCAG
The DNA here is from genome assembly GCF_032613195.1 of Pseudomonas sp. P108. Taxonomy (NCBI): domain Bacteria; kingdom Pseudomonadati; phylum Pseudomonadota; class Gammaproteobacteria; order Pseudomonadales; family Pseudomonadaceae; genus Pseudomonas; species Pseudomonas sp. P108. The sequence goes on from NZ_CP126691.1 coordinate 5,624,488, forward strand.
TCAAACTACCCACCATACACTGTCCTCGATCCGGATAACGGACCTGAGTTAGAACCTCAAAGTTGCCAGGGTGGTATTTCAAGGATGGCTCCACGCGAACTGGCGTCCACGCTTCAAAGCCTCCCACCTATCCTACACAAGCAAATTCAAAGTCCAGTGCAAAGCTATAGTAAAGGTTCACGGGGTCTTTCCGTCTAGCCGCGGATACACTGCATCTTCACAGCGATTTCAATTTCACTGAGTCTCGGGTGGAGACAGCGCCGCCATCGTTACGCCATTCGTGCAGGTCGGAACTTACCCGACAAGGAATTTCGCTACCTTAGGACCGTTATAGTTACGGCCGCCGTTTACCGGGGCTTCGATCAAGAGCTTCGCGTTAGCTAACCCCATCAATTAACCTTCCGGCACCGGGCAGGCGTCACACCCTATACGTCCACTTTCGTGTTTGCAGAGTGCTGTGTTTTTAATAAACAGTCGCAGCGGCCTGGTATCTTCGACCGGCATGAGCTTACGGAGCAAGTCCTTCACCCTCACCGGCGCACCTTCTCCCGAAGTTACGGTGCCATTTTGCCTAGTTCCTTCACCCGAGTTCTCTCAAGCGCCTTGGTATTCTCTACCCAACCACCTGTGTCGGTTTGGGGTACGGTTCCTGGTTACCTGAAGCTTAGAAGCTTTTCTTGGAAGCATGGCATCAACCACTTCGTGTTCTAAAAGAACACTCGTCATCAGCTCTCGGCCTTAGAATCCCGGATTTACCTAAGATTCCAGCCTACCACCTTAAACTTGGACAACCAACGCCAAGCTGGCCTAGCCTTCTCCGTCCCTCCATCGCAATAACCAGAAGTACAGGAATATTAACCTGTTTTCCATCGACTACGCTTTTCAGCCTCGCCTTAGGGACCGACTAACCCTGCGTCGATTAACGTTGCGCAGGAAACCTTGGTCTTTCGGCGTGGGTGTTTTTCACACCCATTGTCGTTACTCATGTCAGCATTCGCACTTCTGATACCTCCAGCAAGCTTCTCAACTCACCTTCACAGGCTTACAGAACGCTCCTCTACCGCATCACCCGAAGGTGATACCCGTAGCTTCGGTGTATGGTTTGAGCCCCGTTACATCTTCCGCGCAGGCCGACTCGACTAGTGAGCTATTACGCTTTCTTTAAAGGGTGGCTGCTTCTAAGCCAACCTCCTAGCTGTCTAAGCCTTCCCACATCGTTTCCCACTTAACCATAACTTTGGGACCTTAGCTGACGGTCTGGGTTGTTTCCCTTTTCACGACGGACGTTAGCACCCGCCGTGTGTCTCCCATGCTCGGCACTTGTAGGTATTCGGAGTTTGCATCGGTTTGGTAAGTCGGGATGACCCCCTAGCCGAAACAGTGCTCTACCCCCTACAGTGATACATGAGGCGCTACCTAAATAGCTTTCGAGGAGAACCAGCTATCTCCGAGCTTGATTAGCCTTTCACTCCGATCCACAGGTCATCCGCTAACTTTTCAACGGTAGTCGGTTCGGTCCTCCAGTTAGTGTTACCCAACCTTCAACCTGCCCATGGATAGATCGCCCGGTTTCGGGTCTATTCCCAGCGACTAGACGCCCTATTAAGACTCGCTTTCGCTACGCCTCCCCTATTCGGTTAAGCTCGCCACTGAAAATAAGTCGCTGACCCATTATACAAAAGGTACGCAGTCACAGAACAAAGTCTGCTCCCACTGCTTGTACGCATACGGTTTCAGGATCTATTTCACTCCCCTCTCCGGGGTTCTTTTCGCCTTTCCCTCACGGTACTAGTTCACTATCGGTCAGTCAGTAGTATTTAGCCTTGGAGGATGGTCCCCCCATATTCAGACAAAGTTTCTCGTGCTCCGTCCTACTCGATTTCATGACTAAGAGATTTTCGCGTACAGGGCTATCACCCACTATGGCCGCACTTTCCAGAGCGTTCCGCTAATCTCAAAGCCACTTAAGGGCTAGTCCCCGTTCGCTCGCCACTACTAAGGGAATCTCGGTTGATTTCTTTTCCTCAGGGTACTTAGATGTTTCAGTTCCCCTGGTTCGCCTCTTGCACCTATGTATTCAGTACAAGATAACCATCTTATGATGGCTGGGTTCCCCCATTCAGACATCTCCGGATCAAAGTCTGTTTGCCGACTCCCCGAAGCTTTTCGCAGGCTACCACGTCTTTCATCGCCTCTGACTGCCAAGGCATCCACCGTATGCGCTTCTTCACTTGACCATATAACCCCAAGCAATCTGGTTATACTGTGAAGACGACATTCGCCGAAAATTCGAATTTCTCAATTAAGAGAACTCACAAATTTTACCTTAGCCTGATCCGTTACCAGTGAAAGTAACGTTCAGTCTATCTTTCTATCACATACCCAAATTTTTAAAGAACGAACTAGTCAAAGACTAGAAATCAACATTCACCATCACCACGATGGAATGCTCATTTCTAAGCTTTATACAAGAGAAGCAGTAGTGGTGGAGCCAAGCGGGATCGAACCGCTGACCTCCTGCGTGCAAGGCAGGCGCTCTCCCAGCTGAGCTATGGCCCCGTATTTCTACAGGCGTTTCCCACACAAAATTGGTGGGTCTGGGCAGATTCGAACTGCCGACCTCACCCTTATCAGGGGTGCGCTCTAACCAACTGAGCTACAGACCCAATTTCGGGCTGCTTCTTTCGTCTTCTTCAATGAATCAAGCAATTCGTGTGGGAACTTATGGAGCAGCTGATGTCGTCGATTAAGGAGGTGATCCAGCCGCAGGTTCCCCTACGGCTACCTTGTTACGACTTCACCCCAGTCATGAATCACACCGTGGTAACCGTCCTCCCGAAGGTTAGACTAGCTACTTCTGGTGCAACCCACTCCCATGGTGTGACGGGCGGTGTGTACAAGGCCCGGGAACGTATTCACCGTGACATTCTGATTCACGATTACTAGCGATTCCGACTTCACGCAGTCGAGTTGCAGACTGCGATCCGGACTACGATCGGTTTTATGGGATTAG
>NZ_CP126691.1:5630000-5972500 GCF_032613195.1 Pseudomonas sp. P108
CGCGCCTGCGTCCAGCGCGGGTGATCAACTGTCGGGTTCACATTTGCATAGAAGCCGTACTCATCTGCCGCAATGCTCTGCCAGGTCGTCTTCGGCTGCTCGCTGACCAGACTGATACGCACGATGGATTTGACGCTCTTGAAGCCATACTTCCACGGCACCACCAAACGCAGCGGCGCGCCATTCTGGTTCGGCAACTCACGGCCATACATGCCTACCGCCAGAATCGCCAAGGGATTCATCGCCTCATCCAGTCGCAGACCTTCTACATAAGGCCAATCGATCAAGGCAAAACCAGAACGCTGGCCAGGCATGGTTTTGGGATCCTGCAAGGTTTCAAACCGGATGTATTTGGCATTGGACGTCGGCTCGACCTGCTTGAGCAGCGCCGAGATCGGAAAGCCAATCCACGGAATAACCATCGACCACGCCTCGACACAGCGCAAACGATAGATACGCTCCTCCAACTGGTAAGGCTTCATGAAGTCTTCCAGCGCATAGCGCCCTGGCTTACCCACCTCCCCGTCGATCACTACGCTCCATGGTTCGGTTTTCAGTGAGCCGGCATTAGCTGCCGGATCACCCTTGTCGGTTCCGAACTCATAGAAGTTGTTGTAATGGGTGGCGTCTTTATAAGGCGTGATCGCCTCATCCTTAACGTTGACTGCTCCCCATTTAGTAGAGGACAGCTTGTCGTTAAACCAGGCAGGCGCTTTACCGGGTTCAACATCGGCGTACCGAGCGGCATCCTCGGCATTGGCCCAGCGCGGCAGGCTACTGACGACAAGTCCGGCAGCAGTAGCCCCCAACAATTGGCGGCGAGAGAGATAAATGGCTTCAGGCGTGACATCCGACTCGTGGCAGTCGGACGCTTTGGGGACTTTGATCAACATGGCAACTCCGCAGCTTTGGAGGACTGATGCACCCATAGACTGCGGAGTATGCGGGAAATTACATCACTCGGCTTTTTTGTGCCGACGAAGATGCAACAGGTACTGCACCGGGCCAGAAGCGGCGTAGGCGAGGAACACCAGCAGCAGAATGCGCGGTGGATCGCTGAAGACCACGGCGAACACCAGCACCACCGCAAGGATCGCCACGAACGGCACGCGACCTTTCAAATCCAGCTCCTTAAAGCTGTTGTACTTGATATTACTGACCATCAGCATGCCGGCCGCCGCAACCATCAGTGCGACCAGGAACGACATCTTCGAACCTTGAATGCCGTAATCGCTGAACGCCCAGACAATACCTGCAACCACACCGGCAGCCGCCGGACTGGCCAGACCGATGAAGTAGCGCTTGTCAGCCGTACCCACCTGAGTATTGAAGCGCGCCAGACGCAACGCCGCGCCCGCAACATAAATGAAGGCGACCATCCAGCCGACCTTGCCCATGTCACCCAGCGCCCAACCGAATGCCAGCAACGCCGGTGCAACGCCGAAAGCGACCATGTCCGACAGCGAGTCGTACTCGGCGCCGAAGGCACTTTGCGTATTGGTCATGCGCGCCACGCGACCGTCGAGGCCGTCGAGCACCATGGCGACGAATATCGCGATCGCGGCGAACGCGAAATACTTGCTCGCATTGGCTGAGTCGCCAGCGCTTAGAGCAGCCTGAGCGCTCATGGAGTTGATGATGGAATAAAACCCTGCGAACAGGTTCGCAGTGGTGAACAGATTCGGCAGCAGATAGATACCACGATGCCGGACTTTACGACCTTCTGCGTCGTGCCCTTCTTCGATGTGTTCATCGATGGGCAGCAGGCTTTCGGCGTCAGAAGCCTTGTTCGGCTCTTCGGGACGTTCGCTCATGGACATTACCTTGCAACGGTTTGGAGAAATTTCGACAGGTGCTTGAGGACGACAGTTCGGCCACAAACGCTGCAGCTTTATACCAGAACCACACGCTCAAACGAAAAAACGCGGCCGAGGCCGCGTTTTCCGTACAAGAAGGACGACTTAGTTTTTGGCTTTGTCGACGATCTTGTTGGCACCGATCCACGGCATCATGGAGCGCAGTTGCTCGCCGATGACTTCGATACCGTGAGCGGCGTTGTTACGACGCTTGGCGGTCATCGAAGGGTAGCCGGTTGCGCCTTCGCTGATGAACATTTTGGCGTATTCGCCATCCTGAATACGTTTCAGGGCGTTGCGCATGGCCTGACGGGACTCGGCGTTGATCACTTCCGGGCCAGTCACGTACTCGCCGTATTCGGCGTTGTTGGAGATCGAGTAGTTCATGTTGGCGATACCGCCTTCGTACATGAGGTCAACGATCAGCTTCAGTTCGTGCAGGCACTCGAAGTAGGCCATTTCCGGCGCGTAGCCAGCTTCAACCAGGGTTTCGAAACCGGCTTTTACCAGTTCAACGGTACCGCCGCACAGTACGGCTTGTTCGCCGAACAGGTCGGTTTCGGTCTCGTCCTTGAAAGTGGTTTCGATGATGCCGGTACGACCGCCACCAACACCTGCCGCGTAGGACAGTGCAACGTTTTTGGCGTTGCCCGAGGCGTCCTGGTAGATCGCGATCAGGTCAGGGATACCGCCACCCTTCACGAACTCGGAACGTACGGTGTGACCCGGAGCTTTCGGCGCGATCATGATCACGTCGAGGTCGGCACGCGGAACAACCTGGTTGTAATGGATCGCGAAGCCGTGGGAGAAGGCCAGGGTGGCGCCTTTCTTGATGTTCGGCTCGATTTCGTTTTTGTACAGGGAGGACTGGAACTCGTCCGGGGTCAGGATCATGACCAGGTCGGCAGCCGCAACAGCGGAAGCAACGTCGGTCACTTTCAGGCCGTGAGCTTCAGCTTTGGCAACGGTGGCCGAACCTTTACGCAGACCAACGGTAACGTCGACACCGGAGTCTTTCAGGTTGCACGCTTGGGCGTGGCCCTGGGAACCGTAACCGATGATGGCAACTTTCTTGCCCTGGATGATCGACAGGTCGCAGTCTTTATCGTAGAAAACTTTCATGAATTTCCCCTTTATATCCAGGCCGTTCAGGCCATTCGCTAATTTGGTTTAGATGCTGAGTACTTTGTCGCCGCGGGCAATGCCGGTCACGCCGCTACGGACGGTTTCCAGAATCGATGCGGTGCCGATGGACTGAATGAAGCTGTCGAGCTTGTCGCTGGTACCGGTCAATTGAACGGTATACACGCTGGCACTGACATCGACGATCTGTCCACGGTAAATATCGGTGGTGCGTTTGATCTCGGCGCGCTGGGCGCCAGTGGCCTTGACCTTGACCAGCATCAGCTCGCGCTCGATGTGAGCGCTTTCCGACAGGTCCACCAGCTTGACCACTTCGATCAGCTTGTTCAGGTTTTTGGTGATCTGCTCGATGACTTCATCGTGGCCCACAGTGGTCAGCGTCAGACGCGACAGGGTCGGGTCTTCGGTCGGGGCCACGGTCAGGCTTTCGATGTTGTAGTTGCGCTGCGAGAACAGGCCGACTACGCGAGACAAAGCGCCGGGTTCGTTTTCCAGAAGCAAGGAAATAATGTGCCGCATGATTAAGTACGCTCCGTCTTGCTCAGCCACATATCGCGCATCGAGCCGTCTTTGATCTGCATCGGATAGACGTGCTCGCTGGTGTCGACCGAAATATCGATCACGACCAGGCGATCCTTCATGGCGAACGCTTCTGCCATCTTCGACTTCAAATCTTTCGATTCGGTGATGCGTACGCCAACGTGGCCGTAGGCTTCAGCCAGCTTGACGAAGTCAGGCAGCGATTCCATGTAGGAGTGCGAGTGACGGCTGCCGTAGCTCATGTCCTGCCACTGACGCACCATCCCCAGAACACCGTTGTTCAGGATGACGATTTTGACTGGCAAGCCATACTGCAGGCAGGTCGACAGTTCCTGGATGTTCATCTGGATACTGCCTTCGCCGGTGACGCAGGCAACGTCGTCATCCGGGAAGCTCAACTTGATGCCCATGGCCGCCGGGAAACCGAAGCCCATGGTGCCCAGACCGCCGGAGTTGATCCAGCGATTCGGCTTGTTGAACGTGTAGTACTGCGCAGCGAACATCTGATGCTGACCCACGTCGGAGGTGATAAAGGCATCGCCCTTGGTCACTTCGCAAAGGGTTTCGATCACGGTCTGCGGCTTGATCAGGCTGCCGTCGCCCTTTTCATAAGGGAACAGGCCTCGATCACCGCGCCATTCATCCACCTGCTTCCACCAACTGGCCACGGACTCCTTGTTCGGGGTCTCGCCGATTTCCTTGAGGATCGCGACCATTTCGGTCAGGACGCTCTCGACCGGACCCACGATTGGCACGTCGGCCTTGATGGTCTTGGAAATCGAAGCCGGGTCGATGTCGATGTGGATGATCTTGGCGTTCGGGCAGAACTTCGCCGCGCCGTTGATCACGCGATCGTCGAAACGCGCGCCGACCGCGAGGATCACGTCAGCGTGGTGCATCGCCAGGTTGGCGGTGTAGCTGCCGTGCATGCCGAGCATGCCGATGAACTGACGATCAGTCCCCGGGAAACCACCCAGGCCCATCAAGGTGTTGGTCACGGGCAGGTTAAGCATTTTCGCCAGTTCGGTCAGCGGTGCGGAACCGTTGCCGAGAATCACGCCGCCACCGGAGTACATGACCGGACGCTTGGCCGCCAGGAGCATTTCTGCTGCCTTGCGGATTTGCCCGGAGTGACCGCGAACGGCCGGGCTGTAGGAACGCAGCTTGGCTTTCTTCGGGAAGATGTATTCGAACTTCTCGGCCGGGTTGGTCATGTCTTTCGGGATATCGACCACGACCGGGCCCGGACGACCGGATTGCGCCAGGTAGAAGGCCTTCTTCATGACTTCCGGGATTTCCGAAGCGTGCTTGATCATGAAGCTGTGCTTCACGATCGGCCGGGAGATACCGATCATGTCGGTTTCCTGGAACGCGTCGGTGCCGACCATAGTGCTTGGCACCTGACCGGAAATGATCACCATTGGAATCGAGTCCATATAGGCGGTCGCGATACCGGTAATGGCGTTTGTGGCGCCAGGACCGGACGTCACCAATACCACGCCGGCTTTACCGGTGGCACGGGCATAACCGTCAGCCATATGGGTTGCCGCTTGTTCGTGACGAACCAGAATGTGAGTCACTTCCGGTTCTTTGAACAGGGCATCGTAAACATGCAGGAGAGCACCACCCGGGTACCCGTAGATATATTTGACGCCTTCGTCACGCAAAAAGCGGACGAGCATCTCACCGCCAGATAAAAGCTCCACGTTGTTCACCTCTAAAACGCCAGAATACCGTCCACAAAAAAGGGGCGGGTCTTAATAGGTTTACTTCTCGGCAGAGCATGAGCGACGGTGGTCGCCGACTACGTCAGCACTGACTGAGCAAGTATTGGGATCGTCCCAAGTGTTGCGGGCCTTTCCCACCCAGCGCGAGGTAACGCGTTGCGGGTGTAACAGGTCGGCGCGGATGTGCGCCTCATGATCTACCGAGTGGGTCTGCTTCTGGCAGTCCCTCTACAGCGGACTTTGGATTCTTCTGTTTCGCCCTCTCCAAGTCAAGTCGTCTATGTGGTTAATTGTGGGTAAGCACATGAGAACGCAAGAAAAAACCTGAAAACCGCTACTCTGTTAGTGTCAATTGCGCAATTTTGCCAAGGAATCAGCATGCGAACGCTCCTCCTTACTCTGCTGATCGGCCTAAGCCCATGGTGCATGGCCGCTCAAATCTACAAATGGGTCGATGCTCAAGGTGTCACGCACTTTGATGCGCAGCCGCCGCAGGGTCAGCCATCGACGACAATGCAGACGCCCTCCTCGCCTCCGCCGAAGCCGGCGGCAATGCCGGGCAGTGGCGTGCTTGGTGATCAGAAGGCGATTGATGACAAGGTGAAGAAACAGGTCGCCGACCAACAGGCACAGCTCAAGCAGTTTTGCGAGCAAGCACGCACGAATCTGGCGCAATTGCAGAACAACCCACGATTGAGGGAGGAAGTGGAGGGACAGTTGCGGAGGCTGGATGATGCGCAGCGGCAGGAGCGCATTGTCGAGGCGCAGAAGCAAATCGCGCAGAATTGTGAATAGACACCTGTAGGAGCTGCCGCAGGCTGCGATCTCCTGATTTTGCTTTCAAAAACAAGATCAAAAGATCGCAGCCTGCGGCAGCTCCTACCTATCCGGTGTCAGTCTGGCTCAGCGCGAGGCAGTGATCAGCAGGTCAAACTCTTTGAGCAGCACCTGCAACCGACGATCCTTGCCACCCAGGTTGCGCTGGGCGAAGACCATTTCGGCCATTTCCTGAATACCCGAGGCATTCGGCAACGGCAGATCCTGCTCGAGGATCATCTTCATGCGAGGCAGGAAGATCCATTGCAGCCATTGCTCGAAGTCCAGCGTATCGACCGAAAACGGCTCGACACTGCTCAACGCTTCGGCCGACGGCGAAACTTCGTCCCACCAACCCTGAGTGCGCAGTTCACGCTCGATCAGCAATAGCTGATCGGCGATTCTCGGGAAACGAGCATCCATCACAGTGAAACCTTGGCCTTCTGACGGGCCAGAGCAGCACCGGCCGAGTCGCCTTGTTTCTCACGGGATTGAGCGATGATTTCCCACAGGCTGGCTTGCAGGTCAGGACGACCGTTGGCCATGGTCAACGCGCGGCGGGCAAACTGCTCGGCTTGCGGCGCATCACCTTGAGCCATGCGCACCTGCGCCAGACGATAAAGCACTTGCGGCTCACGCGGCGCAACGCGCTGTGCACGTTCAAGGCTGGAAGACGCACCGTTGAGGTCGCCACCGGCCTGTTGCTGTTGCGCGGTGGTCAGCAAAGCGAGAACCGGGCCGTCAAGTTGCTCATCGGCCGACAAGCCGCCGCCACTGCTGGCGGAAGGAATCCCGCTTGGCGTGGATGGCATGCTGTAGCTGCCCGTGTTGACCGGCGCCGAGTCAACCGCTGAAGGGTTGTACGGGCCCGCCGTGATACCACCGGATGCAGGGCCCGGCACGATCGGCGAAGAGCTGATGGGCGCGGACGTTGTCGCGCCGCCACCCGGCACCATGACCACCACGCCAGTATCACCTTGCGGGATCGCTTGAGTTTGCGCTTGCGCAGGACGCTTTACGGTTGTTTGACGGAAACCGCCATTGGCCGAAATGCGCTCGCTGTTGGACACCGCTGTACCGGAATCAACCACCGGAATCGAACCACGCTGTACGGTAGAGCAGCCGCTGAGCAAAGCCACGGCGGTCACCGCTGGAATCAACCACTTGTTCACTTGAAACCCTCTTTGCTTAATTCATCCAGCCCTTGACCCAATCCATCACCGACTCGCCGGAAGCAGGCGTTTCGCTTGCACAGGCAGCGCCGGGTGGCGGTTCGCTGCCGCGAATATACGGCATCTGTACCGCCCCCGGGCAGTTGGCATCGGAGCCCTGCCCGGTACGTGAATCGACCCATGCCTGCACGACGTTGTCCGGCTGCGGCATGTCCAGCGGCAGCGGATCGGCCTTGCGCATGAAACTGGTCCACACTTGCAACGCACCGGTGGCACCGGTGAACGGCGTCTTGCCATTGTCATCGCGGCCCAGCCAGACCACTGCCAGCAAGTCCTGACTGAAACCGGCGAACCAGCTGTCACGGGAATCGTTACTGGTACCGGTTTTGCCGGCCAGTGTCAGAGTCTTGGGCAGCACGTTATAAACCGAGCTGCCGGTACCTTCACGCATCACGCGCTGCATGGCGTTCTGGATCAGATAGATGGACGCCGGATCGAAACGCTGTTCGATCTGGAAAGGATAACGCTTGAGCGGTTCGCCCTCAGCGGTCAGCACGCTGCGAATCCCGCGCATCGGCGTATTGAAACCACCGTTGGCCAGCGTCTGGTACATGGTCGCGACTTCGATCGGGGTCATGCCACCGGCGCCCAGCAACATCGACGGGAATGCCGGGAACTCACGCGTCACGCCCAGACGACCCAAGGTCTTGAGCACGTTAGGCACGCCGACTTCCAGACCCAGACGCGAGGTCGACAGGTTGTAGGAATGCGCCAGGCCTTGATAGAGGAACACGGTACCGTGGGAGCGGCGGTCATAGTTCTGCGGTTTCCACACCTGACCGTTCGCGCCTTTGACCGACAACGGATCGTCGGACAGCCAACTGGTCAGTGTGTACTGGCTCGGTTTTTCCAGCGCGGTCAGATAAACCGCCGGTTTGATCAACGAACCGATCGGCCGCACCGCGTCCAGTGCGCGGTTGAAACCGGCATAACTGGCCTGACGGCTGCCGATCATCGCCTGGACTTCACCGGTTTCCGGATTGGTCACGACCATCGCCGCTTCGACATCATCGGAGCCTTTACGCCCGGACAGACGCTTAAAGGTGTCGTTGACCGACGCCTCGGCTTTCATCTGCAGGATCGGGTCGAAGCTGGTGAAGATGCGCAGGCCTTCTTCGGTCAAGTCTTCGTCGCGGTAGTCTTCACGCAACTGGCGCTTGACCAGATCGATGAAGCCGGGGAACGAGCTGTCGGCGAGCTTGCCGCGCGTGGTCACACCCAGTGGCATTTTCTTCGCCGCTTCGACCTGTTCGGCCGTCGCCACGCCTTGCTGCTCAAGCACATCGAGCACCAGGTTACGCCGCTCCAGCGCGCGCTCAGGATTGCGACGCGGGTTGTAGTAGGACGGACCTTTGACCATGCCGACCAGCATCGCCACCTGATGCAGCTTCAGCTCGGACAATGGCTGGCCAAAGAAGAACTGGCTGGCCAGACCGAAGCCGTGCACCGCACGTTGACCGTCCTGGCCGACAAAGACTTCATTGAGGTAGGCCTCAAGGATTTCCTTTTTGTCGTAATGCAGTTCCAGCAGCATCGCCATCATCGCTTCGGTGAGCTTGCGGCTCAGGCTGCGTTCGTTGGTCAGGTAGAAGTTTTTCACCAACTGCTGGGTCAGCGTACTGCCGCCCTGCGTCATCTTGCCGCCAGAGGTATTAACCCAGACTGCGCGGGCAATCGACTTCGGCGACACGCCCCAGTGGCTATAAAAGTCGCGGTCTTCGACAGCGATCAGGGTTTCGAGCAGATACGGCGGCACCTGATCGAGTTTGATCAGAATGCGGTCTTCGAGATTTTTCGGATAAATGCCGCCGATCATCAGCGGTTCAAGGCGCACCACGGACAGCTTCGACCCGTTGGTCGCCGACAGCTCAGCGACGTAATCACCAGAGAAACGCACGCGCACCGGCTGCGGTTTTTCCAGGCCTTCATAGAACTGGAAGCCACGGGTATTCAGATCGACCGTATTGCCACTGACGGCTGCGGCGCCGGGGCCATTGCTCACGGCTTCGCGGCGATAGCCGAGGGCATCGAGTTCGGTAAGGAAGTCGTCCTTGCTGAGCTTTTGTCCGACGAACAGCTCGAGCGGCCGCGCGTAAACCTTGGCCGGGATGGTCCAGCGCTTGCCGGAGAACTTCTCCTGCACCACGGCATCGAGGTAAACGGCGAAGCCGGCCAGCACCACAAGGCCGACCAGACTGAGTTTAATGGCCCAGCTCAACCATGGGCTGAGGCCCTTGGAGGGTGGTTTTTTCTTGGTACGGGGGGATCGAGTTCGAGTCATGGCGGCGGATTATACGCACTTTATTCATACTCAACAGGAGCGCTCCGAGGTTTGCGTCAGGCTGGCGAGCGGCCATAATGGCGACCTCGAATTTCCCCCAGTCTCTGAAGGATCGCCCGTGAGCCAGTCACTGATCGCTGCCCTGCAAAACCCGGCCCTCTACCCGCACCCTGTCGAAGGGTTTCAGGTCATCGAAACGCATATCTCGTGGGTGATCCTCACCGGTCCCTTCGCTTATAAAGTGAAAAAACCGGTTAACTTCGGCTTCCTCGACTTCACCGGCCTCGAATCACGCGCACATTTCTGCGCTGAAGAGCTGCGTCTGAACCAGCGCCTGACTGATGATTTGTATCTGGAAGTGTTGCCGGTAACTGGCAGCGTTGAAGCACCGCAACTGGGCGGCGACGGCCCGGCCATCGAATATGTGCTGAAAATGCGCCAGTTTCCGCAGACCGGTTTGCTCAGCACCCTGCAAGCCAACGGCGAGCTGACCACCCAGCACATCGACGAGATGGCGCAGCAGATCGCTCACTTCCACCTCACGGCGCCAAAAGTCCCCGCCGAACACGACGCAGGCACCCCGGACAGTGTGATGGCGCCGGTCTCGCAAAACTTCGAGCAGATCCTGCCGTTCCTCAGCGACAAAAACGATCTGCTGCAACTCGATGCACTGAAAGCCTGGGCCGAAAGCAGCTTCGAGCGTCTCAAGCCACTGTTCGCGCAACGCAAGGCCGAAGGTTTCACCCGTGAGTGCCACGGCGATATCCACCTGGGCAACGCCACGGTCATTGACGGCAAAGTGGTGATCTTCGACTGCATCGAGTTCAACGAACCGTTCCGCTTCACCGACGTCTGGGCCGATACCGGTTTCCTCGCGATGGACCTGGAAGACCGTGGCCTGAAATCCCTGGCTCGCCGCTTCATCAGCCAATACCTGGAGCAGACCGGCGATTATCAAGGTCTGGAAGTGCTGAACTTCTATAAAGCCTACCGCGCACTGGTTCGCGCCAAGGTTGCACTGTTCAGCATGCCGGCGGACGCGTCCCCGGTGCAGCGCGCCACCACCCTGCGCCAATACCGCAACTACGCCAACCTGGCGGAAAGCTACAGCACCATTCCTTCGCGTTTCATGGCGATCACCCACGGCGTTTCCGCTGTCGGCAAGAGCCACGTGGCCATGCGCCTGGTCGAAGCGCTGGGCGCGATTCGTCTGCGTTCGGACGTAGAACGCAAGCGTCTGTTCGGTGAGCAGACTGTTGCCAATGATGTGCAGGCCGGCATTTACAGCGCCGACGCCAGCGCCGCCACTTATGCGCGTCTGCATGAGATCGCGGAAGTGATCCTGCACGCCGGTTTCCCGGTGGTGATCGACGCGACTTACCTCAAACGCGAACAACGCGACAACGCGGCGAAGATCGCCGAAGCCACCGGCACGCCGTTCCTGATCCTCGACTGCAACGCGCCGCAAGCGGTGATCGAGAGCTGGCTGGCGATTCGTCAGGCGGACAAACAGGATCCGTCCGACGCCACACTGGCCGTGATCGAAGCGCAGCAGGCCAACCGCGAAGCGCTGACACCAGAAGAAATTCTGCGCAGCAAACGCGTGCAGACCAATGAATCCGGAACCCTGGACACCGTGGTCGCGCAGATCCGTCAGCGCTTGCCGGGCCTGTAAGAAACTATTTCGGCCGTGAAGCCCTCCCTCGCTTCACGGCCGTCAAATAGTGGCACTATACTGGCGTCATAAAACCAACGGTGATATGACATGAGCCAGCCGAAACTTCTCGACACCCCGCTATATGCCTTGCTGCACAAAGACGACATCACTGGCTTCAACAAGGAGCGTCCACAGGACGGCCCGATCGATATGGTCGGCGGCGATTTCCGTGGTCTCGATCTGCGTGAACTGAATGCCGATGGCGTGGATTTCCGGGACGCGTACTTCCGATCCGCCGATTTGCGCGGCATCGATTTCCGTAACGCATCGTTGGAAGGTGCAAGCCTGGCCCATGCGCAGATTTCCGGGGCGTACTTCCCGCCGGAGCTGAGTGCCGACGAGATTCTGATGTCGATGAATTTCGGTACGCGTTTGCGTTATCGCACTCGCTGATATAACCATCTAGCGCCTGCCCCTGTAGGAGTGAGCCTGCTCGCGATAGCGGTTTAACATTCAACACATGTGTGCCTGGCAGTCCGCTATCGCGAGCAGGCTCACTCCTACATTGATATGTGTGTTTCCCCCTCCTTTCTGCGTTCGCAGCCCTTTTCTTAGAAGCGTTTGCGTTGAATCCGACCAAACAACCACGCTTTTCCTACTGATGGCTACACTCCTGAGAAGCTCGCCCACGCACCATTCGGCCGTCGCAAGGAGGCTTGATGAATGATGAACTGCAACACCTGAAGAATCTTGGCAAGACGTCGGCGCAATGGCTGCATGCCGTGGGCATCCACAGCGCCTCCGACTTGCGTCGCCTGGGCGCGGTGGACGCCTACCGGGCCGTGCGTACCCGCGGGTTTCGCGCATCGAAGGTGTTGTTGTATGCGATCGAAGGCGCGCTGATGGATGTGCACTGGAACGACATCCCCGCCGAACGCAAGGACGCCCTGAACAAACAGCTTGAAGCCATCTCCTCGCGCCACAAG
Source organism: Pseudomonas sp. P108 (assembly GCF_032613195.1). Lineage (NCBI taxonomy): Bacteria > Pseudomonadati > Pseudomonadota > Gammaproteobacteria > Pseudomonadales > Pseudomonadaceae > Pseudomonas > Pseudomonas sp. P108. Next base: position 5,642,239 of record NZ_CP126691.1, read on the forward strand.
AACTGAACGGGCATAGACCGTCATGTATTTACTGGGGGAACAATCGGCTCACGTCGATGCCTTGATCAACCGTTTGCAGAGCTTGCCCGCGCTGTGGCTGCGCGATCTGTTGCCTTGCGGGCCGGTTCTGCAACTTGAAGCGACGGACGATCTGATACCGCAGTTACCCGCTGATCAGTTGTTTCTGCTCAATGACGGTGTGATCAATGGCTGCATCGGAACCCGGCCACTGTTTTATTGGCAGGAGGGCGATGTGATCGGCCTTCAGCAGGGAGACGACTGGACGGATTGCCGCTTATGCAGTGAGGGCACGTTACGTTTGACGCCCTATCGACGTCCGGAAGTCTTCCAGCATTTATTTGCTGACTCTCGTCGGGCAGAACAGTTTCTCGAGTATCTGCTGGGGCAAGTGGCGATCCTTGCCCATGCTGTCGCGGAACTGAAGCCGCGAGAGTTTCGCAGTACCAACGGTTTTAAACGGGTTGAGGCGGGGGAAACACTGATCAACCAGGGTGACGCTGCTGACCATGTGTTTGTGATCATCGATGGGCATGCCGAGGCGTTTGTGGACGGACTTAAGGTGGGAGACGTGGCCAAGGACGAGATTTTCGGGGCCATGGCCGTGTTTACCGGCGAGCTGCGCAATGCCACGGTCATTGCCCGGGAGCCAAGTACGGTGATGCTGATTCCCGGTGAGCAATTCTTGAGCATGACCCGCACCAATCCAAAGATCGCACACAGCCTGATCGAGAGCATGGCCCGACGAATCGGCCAACTGAACAAGCAAGTCACCCAATTGAGCGCAAACAAAAGCTAAGGCCACGCCCCTTGTTTTCGAGCCATTGCGGCCATTTCCAAGTCTAATTCAAAGAAATGAGAAAACAGTTGTTGACGCGGTAATGAGAATCGCTATGATTATCACAACTGGTCGCGAGATCAGTCGATATTCTGAAAGCCCTTGGTTCGGACTCTCAGATTATCTCCTCATCAGGCTAATCACGGTTATTTGACCCGGTTTTTACCGGGTCTTTTTTTTGCCTGTAGAAAAGTCATTTGCCGAACTGTTTGCGCATCTGTTCGCAGTAATCCTGTTTTGGTGTAGCAGGCGTATACCAAACGTAATCAGCCATCGCCGCGGTCACTTCGCCGCCCTGCTCTGCCAGCATCAGCACTGTCGGTGACTCAGTGGCGCCCAAATCCACAACGTGCAGCGGCACGCCAACATCCTTGCGCGCATGCCACGCACCGGCCAGCAACAGAACTGGTTTCGGTGCAGCCAACAAGCGTTCGGCCATCCGCCGATCACGTTGTTGCTGAACGGCGAGCATCGCCGGCATCTGTGATTCAGGCAGTAAACCGCAGTGAGATTCAGCGATCTGTTCCAGCAGCGTTTCTTTCACCGACGGCACGTTACTGTACGCACCGTTCATAACGGGAGGATTGCGGTAAAAGGCGCGGATTTCGCTGCTTTCAAGATTGGCCGCCAGCAGCGGATAAGTTTGCGTAAGGGCGAAACGAATGATCGGGCCATAAAGGTTCCAGTCCCAGCCATCCTGCCAAGCCAATGCGCCAGGGAGGTCAGCGGGTGGCGTTGTCGCCTGGCGCACTAGATCAACGCGAGGCTGCTGATCTGGCGTGAGCATTTCCAGGAGCAGGCTACCTTGCGGCCGCTGCTCACCGAGCGAGCGCAACAACCACAATTGCGCTGCGTGATGATCGGCGTTGTCATGCTGTTCACCGATAATCAGCCGTTCAGACTCGACAAGACGCGTCAGCAACTGCTGTGCCGTCAGCACTTCACCGCTGCGCAGATCGCGAATCTCGCCATTGATCGGCGGCGGCGCCAGAGCATGCTGACACCCCGCAAGCAACACCACCGCCAACAGCCACAAGCCACGCATGCAATCACCTCAATGATCCAGTCAGCGGGCGATAATCAGCGGATGCCCACGCTCCGGGTGCGGCTGCACCAGCACTTCCAGACCGAACACAGCCTGGAGCGTGTCCGGACGCAAAACCTGCTGCGGTGTATCCAACGCCACCGGCCGCCCGCCCTCAAGCAGCAGAATGCGGTCACAATAACGCGCCGCCAGATTCAGATCATGCAGGATCACCAACACCGCCGCGCCGCGATCGGCAAACTCGCGCACAGCCTGCAGCGTCGTGTGCTGATGCAGCGGATCAAGCATTGACGTCGGCTCATCCAACAGCAACGTCTGCCCGGCCTGACCAGGCCAAAGCTGCGCCAACACCCGCGCCAGATGCACACGCTGACGCTCGCCACCGGACAGCGCCAGATAACTGCGCCCGCTCAAGTGTCCGGCATCCGCCGCGGCCAAAGCCGCCGCGATGATTTCGTCGTCACGCACCCGACCGCTTTGATAAGGCAAGCGGCCCATGCCGACCACTTCTTCAACGCGAAAGGCGAAATCCAGGGTCGACACTTGTGGCAACACCGCCAATCGTTGCGCACGCTGCGGGCCAGTCCATTGACTCAATGCCTGCCCGTCGAGCGAAACCTCGCCCGCACTCGCCGCCAACTCACCGCACAAGGCGCCCAGCAAGGTACTTTTGCCAGCGCCGTTCGGCCCAAGCACACCGAGCACTTCGCCCGGTTCAAGTTGCAGCGTTACATCGCTGAGCACTGCCTTGCGCCCACGCTGGATGTGCAAATTTTGCGCACGCAACATCAGGCGCGTCCTCGCAGCAGCAGATAAAGGAAGAACGGCGCACCGATAAACGCGGTGACAATACCGATCGGCAACTCCGCCGGTGCCAAGGCCAAACGCGCGACCAGATCAGCCAGCAACAACAGACTCGCCCCGGCCAGCACCGATGCCGGCAGCAGCACTTTGTGATCCGGCCCCGCCAGCAAGCGCACCAGATGCGGCACCACCAGCCCGACAAAACCGATCATGCCCGCGGCTGCCACCGCTGCGCCAACACCCAGCGCCGTGCAGAACACCAGTTCACGCTTGAGCCGCTCGACATCAATGCCCAAATGCCCAGCCTCGGACTCCCCGAGCAGCAAGGCATTCAGCGCTTTGGCGCGACGTGGCAACCACAACGCCACGCCGGCGCTGATGATCAGCAATGGCCACAGCCGCGCGTAACTGGCGCCGTTGAGACTGCCGAGGTTCCAGAACGTCAGCGTACGCAGGGTCGCGTCATCCGCCAGATAAGTGAACAGGCCGACCGCCGACCCGGCCAGCGCGGTCAGGGCAATACCCGCAAGCAACATGGTCGCCACATTGGTCTGACCGTTACGGCGACCGAGGCGATAAACCAGCGCCGTTACCCCGAGGCCGCCGAGGAACGCGCAGGCCGACAGCAGATACGGCCCGAACCACTCCGGCAAGCCACCAAAAAACGAACAACCGACAATCGCAATCGCCGCACCCAGCGCTGCGCCGCTGGAAACCCCCACCAGCCCTGGATCCGCCAGTGGATTACGGAACAAACCCTGCATCGCCACACCGGACAGCGCCAGCACACCGCCAACCGCCAACCCGAGCAAGGTTCGCGGCAGACGAATCTGCCCGAGGATCAGCTCAGCCTGCTCCAGACCGTCCGGCGCCAGCGGCACGCCGAGCATGCGCAACGCTGCGCGCAACGTATCGAACAGCGGCAGGCTCACCGGCCCCAGCGCCAATGACAGCCAGATCGCCAGCAGACAGAGAAGCGTCAGGCCAATGAACAAGCCACGGGGTTTGACCAATGTGGTCATTGGCCGCTCTTGGTCGGGTAGAAACCGTCAGACAAGGTTTTCAGCGCTGCCGGCAAGCGTGGTCCAAGACCACCAACCAACAGGGTCGGGTCCAGCTCCAGCACTCGGCCGGCCTTGGCCGCGCGACTTGAATTGAGAATCGGGTTTTCCTTGAACAGCGCCGCTTTCGCCGCGTCTCCGGTCAATGCACGGTCGGCGAATACCAACACTTCAGGATCGAGACTGGCGAGGGATTCCACGGAAAACGGTTTGTAACCGGTATGCGTCGCCAGGTTATGCCCGCCCGCCTGCTGCAGCAGCCAGTCGGCAGCGGTGTCCTTGCCGGCGATCAATGGCTTGCCACCGGCATGCCCGAGCAACAACAGCACACCCGGCGTTTTTTGTTTGGTTTGCACCTGAACCACCCGTGCCTTCTGCGCATCGAGTTGCTGTTGATAACTTTGCAGTAGCTGCTTTGCCTGGGCTTCTGTGCCGAGCAACTGGCCCAGATGGGTGACGTTTTTCTCCAGTGTCGGCAGATCCGGCTGAGCCGAGAACAACTCCACCTGAACCTTGGCGGCCTTGACCTGTGACAGCACCGGCGGCGGGCCCATTTCTTCGGTGCCGATAAGAATGTCCGGGCGCAGACTGAGAATGCCCTCAGCGGAAAGGCTGCGCTGATAACCAATGCTCGGCAGCGCCTTCAACGACTCCGGATGCTGGCTGGTGGTATCAACGCCGACCAGCTTCGACTCGCCGCCCAACGCACTGACCCATTCCGACAGCGCACCGCCGGCGCTGACCCAACGTTGCGGCAACTCGGCCGCGGCAGCCTGATGGCTGACGAACAGTCCGGCACACAGCACAACAACGCGGGTACTCAGGCGCATACACAGCTTCCTTGAAAGACGTTTTTCCCGGGCATCCGGATGGCAGGCCAAGTATCCTCGCCCCTGCCAGCCGCCCTGCGGACGAAGGCCGCCATTTGATAATTGTTTGCATTTAAACGTCAAGCTCGGACATATCCAGACACGAGCGGACATTAGAGGATAGCCATGAAGTTTCTCTGCACGGGCACTGAACTCGCCGAAGCGGCCAGCCGTGGCTTTGAAGTCGACGGGAACAAGCTGTTCGCCGTGCGCCGCAATGGGCAAGCGTACGTTTATCTCAATCGCTGCCCGCACCGGGGCGTTGGTCTTGAATGGCATCCCGACCAATTTCTCGACCCCAGCAACAGCCTGATCCAGTGCGCCACCCACGGCGCACTGTTTCTGATCGAGGACGGTGAATGCGTCGCCGGGCCTTGCGCCGGGCAATCACTCACCGCCATTGCGTGCCGGGAAGACGCGCAAGGCTTGTGGATCGATGTTTAACCGTTGAGCAGCACGTCGAGACGCCGGTCGATGACCATCTCTTCATGGTTCAAGCGGACGCCGTAAGCCAGCACTTCAACACCACACGCCACCGCTTCACGCAGCGCCTTGGCGTAGGCCGAGTCGATCTCCTCGGCCGGTCGCACCGCTTCAATTCCGCCCAGATTGACGCAATACAACTGCACCGCCCGGATCCCGTCACGAGCCAAATGTGCCAGCTCACGCAGATGCTTGGCGCCACGCTGGGTCACGGCATCGGGAAACGCCGCTACTGCCGTTCCGTCGAAGCCCAGGGTGACGCTTTTCACTTCCACATACGCCGGACCGCTTGGGTATTCGAGGCGAAAATCGATGCGGCTTTTTTCCTGCCCGTAGGCCACTTCGCGCTTCAACGCGGTAAAGCCGTTCAACTCAGTGATAACGCCTGCCTGCAACGCCTCCTCAACCAAACCGTTGGCCCGGGCGGTATTCACGCAAAACAAGCGGCCCTGCGGGGTTTCACCAATTTCCCAAGTGCCCGGTAATTTGCGTTTCGGGTCATTGGAGCGGCTGAACCAGACCTGTCCGCCCTCGACCTGACAATTGAGCATCGAACCGGTGTTCGGGCAGTGAATGGTCAGCAACTCGCCGCCAACGGTTTCGATATCGGCGAGAAAACGCTTGTAACGACGGATCAGTCGCGCCTCTTCCAGAGGGGGATAAAAGCGCATCAGCCTTGCCAGCTCTTCAAGCCACGTGCGATGCGCTCCACCGCCTCCTGTAGGCGAGGGAGGTTTTGCGTGTAGGCAAAACGCACATGATGACTGGCCTGATAGCGACCGAAATCCAGCCCCGGCGTGAACGCGACATGTTCGGTTTCGAGGAAATGTCGGCAGAACGCGAAGGCATCGCCGCCGAACTGGCTGATATCGGCGTACAAATAGAACGCGCCCTCAGGCTCCACGGCGATGTTGAAACCCAACTCGCGCAGGGCCGGCAGGAGGAAATCCCGACGACGGCCGAATTCCGCGCGGCGCTCTTCCAGAATCAAGAGGGTGCCCGGCTCGAAACAGGCCAACGCCGCGTACTGCGCCATGCTCGGCGCGCTGATGTAGAGGTTCTGCGCCAGTTTTTCCAACTCGCTGACCGCCGCATCCGGTGCCACCAGCCAACCCAGGCGCCACCCGGTCATGCCGAAATACTTGGAGAAACTGTTCAACACAAAAGCGTTGTCATCGACTTCCAGCACGCTGGCGGCATCGGTGCCGTACGTCAGGCCGTGATAGATCTCGTCCACCACCAGATGTCCATGCTTAGCCTTGATGGCTGTGGATAACCCGGCCAGTTCATCGCGAGTCAGAATCGTGCCAGTCGGGTTGGCTGGCGAGGCGACCAGTGCGCCGACGCTGTCGTGATCCCAATGGCGCTCGACCAGATCCGGGGTCAGTTGATAGCGCACGTCCGGACCTACAGGAACAAGCTGCGCCGCGCCTTCGACCAAACGCAGGAAGTGCCGGTTGCACGGGTAGCCCGGATCCGCCAGCAGCCAGTGTTTGCCGGGATCGACCAGCAGCGCGCTAGCCAACAGCAATGCACCGGAGCCACCCGGCGTGATCAGAATCCGTCGTGGATCGATGTTCAAGCCATAACGCGATTGATAAAACCCGGCAATCGCCTCGCGCAGCTCCGGAATGCCGCGCGCGGCGGTGTAGCGCGTCTTGCCTGCCGTCAGTGCCGCTTGCCCGGCACGGATGATCGGCTCGGCGGTGGTGAAGTCCGGCTCGCCGATCTCCAGATGGATCACATCGTGGCCTTCAGCCTGCAATTCATTGGCCCGCGCCAGCAGCGCCATCACATGAAACGGTTCGATCGCACGACTGCGCGCACTGTAGGGCTGAGCCATTGGTTTTCCTTCGGCAGGGAAAAAGAGACGATTCTACCCATCTGCCGGAACGAGCGAGAACCCGCAGCGGTCACAGCCTCAAGAACGCTGGACTGTAACGATATGAGCGTACGCTCCAGGATTGACTAAAATCAGTGATTGAACAGGTCTTCAACACCACCAGACACGGCTTGCCAAACATTTGCAAGCGCCACCCGCCGGGGCCTCGACATCCGGGAGTAGCGCAGGCCGATTTGATCTGGTAAGTTCGCCCGCTTGCAGCCGCAGGGCCGGCAGGTGTCGGTGATGGAGCAATCCTGCGCAATGGATTACAAGAGTAGAGGCGGTCCATTTCATGCCCACCCAAGCAAAGCAACAGCAGCAAACGACGATCAGCGGTTTCGAACCTTACGTTCCGAAAGCCGGTGAAGAGTACATGGGCGCCCCGATGCGTGCGCACTTCACCAAGATCCTGAACAAGTGGAAACAGGACTTGATGCAGGAAGTCGACCGTACTGTTGATCACATGAAGGATGAAGCGGCCAACTTCCCTGACCCGGCCGACCGTGCCAGTCAGGAAGAAGAATTCGCCCTCGAGCTGCGCGCCCGCGACCGCGAGCGCAAGTTGATCAAGAAGATCGACAAGACGCTTGAACTGATCCAGGACGAAGAATACGGCTGGTGCGAATCCTGCGGCATCGAGATCGGCGTCAAGCGCCTCGAAGCCCGTCCTACTGCGGATCTGTGCATCGACTGCAAGACCCTGGCGGAAATCAAGGAAAAGCAGGTCGGCAAGTAATCTCGACCTGAACGAAAAACGGAGCGTGCGAACGCTCCGTTTTTGTTTCTGCCTTTTGCCTTTTGCCTTTTGCCTTTTGCCTTTTGCCTTTTGTAGGAGTGAGCCTGCTCGCGATAGCGGTGGGTCGGTCAATATCGGTGTTGAATGTCACACCGCTATCGCGAGCAGGCTCACTCCTACAGGTTGACCTGCATATAGCCTGAAAAGTAGTTTCGTTTCCATGACTGCCAAGACACCCCCCGCCTACATCGGCCGCTTCGCCCCAACCCCCAGTGGCCACTTGCACTTCGGTTCGCTGGTTGCCGCCCTCGCCTCGTATCTCGACGCCCGTTCGGTCGGCGGTCGCTGGCTGGTGCGCATGGAAGATCTCGATCCGCCCCGCGAAGAACCCGGTGCGCAGACAGCGATCCTCAAGGCGCTGGAAAGCTACGGCTTTGAATGGGACGGCGAGATGGTGCGCCAGAGCGATCGGCACGATGCCTACGCCGAAGTGCTCAATAGCCTGTTCAATCACGGTCTTGCTTACGCCTGCACCTGTTCGCGTAAACAGCTCGAACCTTACAACGGCATCTATCCTGGCCTGTGCCGCAATGCCGGCCACGACCAGCAGAATGCGGCCATCCGCCTGCGTGTGCCTGAACTGGAATATCACTTCATCGACCGCGTCCAGGGCGAGTACCGCCAGCATCTGGGGCGCGACGTCGGCGATTTCGTGATCCGTCGCCGCGACGGCCTCTACGCCTACCAATTGGCCGTGGTGCTCGACGATGCCTGGCAAGGTATCACCGACATCGTCCGCGGTGCCGACCTGCTCGACTCGACACCGCGCCAGCTCTATCTGCAGGAATTGCTGGGAATGCGCCAGCCGCGTTACTTGCACCTGCCGCTGATTACCCAACCGGACGGCAACAAGCTCGGCAAGTCCTACCGCTCGCCGCCGCTTGAAGCGGATCAAGCCACGCCATTGTTACTGCGAGCCCTGCGCGCCTTGGGGCAAAACCCCGGCGCCGAACTGGCCCACGCTTCGCCGCAAGAGTTACTCAAGTGGGGCAGCGCACACTGGGATGCCAGCAAGATCCCGCGCACACTGACCCTGCCCGAGGCGCAACTGCTATGACGGCACTTGCAGTCGTGCGCCCATCCGTTACCATCGCCGCACGTTTTCGGGCACGCGCATAAAAAAGAGAGGCCGGGATGTACATCTATCGCTTGGTCCTGCTTTTAGTCGTGGGGATCTATCTGTTTTCCCCCGCCATCATGGATTGGTGGATCGACGCTACGGGCGCCTGGTATCGCCCCTATCTGCTTTGGCTGATCCTGATTGTCGTGACCTTCATCCTGCAGAGCCAAAAAGATGCCGATGAGCTTTAGCCTGACCCAGATGATCCTGATCAGCGCCGCGTACCTGGCGGTGCTGTTCGGCGTTGCCTGGATCAGCGAACGGGGCATGATCCCGCGCGCGATCATTCGCCACCCGTTGACCTACACCTTGTCGCTGGGGGTTTACGCCAGTGCGTGGGCGTTCTACGGCACGGTCGGCCTGGCTTATCAGTACGGCTACGGCTTTCTGTCCAGTTACCTCGGGGTATCCGGCGCATTTCTGCTGGCGCCAGTGCTGCTCTATCCGATTCTGAAGATTACCCGCACTTATCAATTATCGTCGCTGGCCGATCTGTTCGCGTTTCGCTTTCGCAGCACCTGGGCCGGCGCGCTGACCACGATCTTTATGTTGATCGGCGTGCTGCCCTTGCTGGCGCTGCAGATTCAGGCCGTGGCCGACTCCATTGGCATCCTCACCGGCGAACCGATCCAGAGCCGCGTCGCGCTGGCGTTTTGTGCGCTGATCATTCTGTTCACGATTTTCTTCGGCTCCCGGCATATCGCTACGCGCGAGAAGCACGAAGGATTGGTGTTCGCGATAGCCTTTGAGTCGGTGATCAAACTGATCGCCCTCGGCGGCGTCGGTCTGTATGCGCTGTACGGTGTGTTCGACGGCCCGCAACAACTGGAACTGTGGCTGCTGCAAAACCAGACCGCCCTCGCCGCACTGCACACGCCATTGCAGGAAGGCCCGTGGCGTACGTTGTTGCTGGTGTTTTTCGCCTCGGCGATCGTGATGCCGCACATGTATCACATGACTTTTACCGAGAACCTCAATCCGCGCTCACTGGTCAGTGCGAGCTGGGGTTTACCGCTGTTCCTGCTGCTGATGAGCCTGGCGGTGCCGCTGATCTTGTGGGCCGGCCTGAAACTCGGCGCCACGACCAATCCGGAATACTTCACTCTCGGCATCGGCATAGCCGCCAACAGCAAACCGCTGGCATTGCTCGCCTATGTCGGCGGTCTGTCGGCGGCCAGCGGATTGATCATTGTGACCACGCTCGCGCTGTCGGGCATGGCACTGAACCACTTGGTGTTACCGCTCTATCAGCCGCCGGCCGAAGGCAATATCTACCGCTGGTTGAAGTGGACTCGCCGGGCGCTGATCGTCGCGATCATCATGGCCGGTTTCGGTTTCTACCTGATGCTCGGCGCCGAGCAGGATCTGGCCAACCTCGGTATCGTCGCGTTTGTGGCGACCCTGCAATTCCTGCCCGGCGTGTTGTCGGTGCTGTACTGGCCGACCGCCAACCGTCGGGGTTTTATCGCCGGTCTGCTGGCAGGGATTCTGGTTTGGGTGGTGACGATGTTGTTGCCGCTGGTCGGCAATCTGCAGGGCTTCTACATCCCGCTGCTGAACATGATTTACGTGCTCGACGACACCAGTTGGCACATGGCAGCCATCGCCTCGCTCGCCGCCAACGTATTGATGTTCACCCTGATCTCGCTGTTCACCAACGCCAGCCCCGAAGAAGCCAGCGCCGCCGAAGCCTGCGCTGTGGATAACGTCCGTCGCCCGCAACGGCGTGAGCTGCACGCGGCCTCGCCACAGGAATTCGCCACACAACTGGCGAAACCGTTGGGCGCCAAAGCTGCGCAGAAAGAAGTCGAGCAAGCGCTGCGTGATCTTTATCTGCCGTTCGACGAACGCCGCCCGTACGCCTTGCGCCGTTTGCGCGATCGCATCGAAGCCAACCTCTCCGGCCTGATGGGCCCGAGCGTGGCGCAGGACATGGTGGAAACCTTCCTGCCTTATAAGGCCGGCGGCGAAAACTATGTGACCGAAGACATCCACTTCATCGAAAGCCGCCTTGAGGATTACCACTCACGCCTCACCGGTTTGGCTGCCGAGCTCGATGCGCTGCGCCGATACCACCGCCAGACCTTGCAGGAACTGCCGATGGGCGTCTGCTCGCTGGCCAAGGATCAAGAGATCCTGATGTGGAACAAGGCCATGGAAGAACTCACCGGGATCGCCGCACAACGCGTGGTCGGTTCACGTCTGAGCACCATTGGTGAGCCGTGGAAAGAATTGCTGCAGGGTTTCATCAACCTGCCCGACGAGCATTTGCACAAACAGCATCTGGCCCTCGACGGTCAGACTCGCTGGCTGAACCTGCACAAAGCGGCGATCGATGAGCCGTTGGCACCGGGTAACAGCGGACTGGTGTTACTGGTCGAAGATTTGACCGAAACGCAGATGCTCGAAGACAAACTGGTGCACTCCGAGCGCCTGGCCAGCATTGGTCGCCTTGCCGCCGGTGTGGCCCACGAAATCGGCAACCCGATCACCGGCATCGCGTGTCTGGCGCAAAACCTGCGCGAAGAACGTGAAGACGACGGCGAACTGACGGAAATCAGCGGGCAGATTCTCGAACAGACCAAACGCGTCTCGCGCATCGTGCAGTCGCTGATGAGCTTCGCCCACGCCGGCAGCCATCAGCACAGCGACGAGCCCGTTTGTCTGGCCGAAGTCGCCCAGGATGCAATTGGCCTGCTGGCGCTGAACCGGCGCAATTTCGAAGTGCAGTTCTACAACCTGTGCGATCCCGATCACTGGGTCGAAGGCGATCCGCAGCGACTCGCCCAGGTCTTGATCAATCTGCTCTCCAACGCCCGCGACGCCTCGCCGCCGCACAGCGCGGTACGGGTCAAGAGCGAAGCCGGCGAACACACGGTCGATCTGATCGTCGAAGACGAAGGCAGCGGTATTCCGAAGAACATCATGGATAGATTGTTCGAACCCTTCTTCACCACCAAGGATCCTGGCGAAGGCACCGGTCTGGGCCTTGCACTGGTCTATTCCATCGTTGAAGAGCATTATGGACAAATCACCATCGACAGCCCGGCTGATGTACAAAGCCAACGCGGCACCCGTATCCGGGTGACCTTACCGCGTCATGTCGAAGCGACGTCCGCTGTGAACTGAGACCGTCGAGAGTATCGAATCAATGCCGCACATTTTGATCGTCGAAGACGAAACAATTATCCGCTCCGCCTTGCGCCGCCTGCTGGAACGCAACCAGTATCAGGTCAGCGAAGCCGGTTCAGTGCAGGAAGCACAAGAACGCTTCACCATTCCTACGTTCGATCTGATCGTCAGCGATCTGCGTTTGCCGGGCGCGCCGGGCACCGAGCTGATCAAGCTCGGCCAGGGCACACCGGTGCTGATCATGACCAGTTACGCCAGCCTGCGCTCGGCGGTTGACTCGATGAAGATGGGCGCGGTGGACTACATCGCCAAGCCTTTCGACCACGACGAAATGCTCCAGGCTGTCGCGCGGATCCTGCGTGATCGCCAATCGGCCCCTGCTGCCGGCGAGCCCGTTGCCGTGAAAACGACCAACGGCAGCGGCAAATCCGCGGTCGACAACAGCAACGGCGAGATCGGCATCATCGGCTCCTGCCCGCCGATGCAGGACCTGTACAGCAAGATCCGCAAGGTCGCGCCGACCGATTCCAATGTGTTGATCCAGGGCGAATCCGGCACCGGTAAAGAACTGGTGGCCCGCGCCCTGCACAACCTGTCGAAACGCGCCAAGGCGCCGATGATTTCGGTGAACTGCGCGGCCATTCCGGAAAGCCTGATCGAGTCCGAATTGTTCGGCCACGAAAAAGGCGCGTTCACTGGCGCCAGCGCCGGGCGTGCCGGTCTGGTCGAAGCGGCGGACGGCGGCACGTTGTTCCTCGACGAAATCGGCGAACTGCCGCTGGAAGCTCAGGCTCGCCTGCTGCGCGTGTTGCAGGAAGGCGAGATTCGCCGGGTCGGCTCGGTGCAGTCGCAGAAGGTCGATGTACGCCTGATCGCGGCCACTCACCGGGATCTCAAGAGTCTGGCGAAAATCGGCCAGTTCCGCGAAGACCTTTATTACCGCCTGCACGTGATCGCCCTGAAATTGCCGGCCCTGCGTGAGCGCGGCGCCGACGTCAACGAAATCGCCAACGCCTTCCTTGCTCGCCAGAGTGCGCGCATCAACCGTACCGACCTGAAGTTTGCCGCGGATGCCGAACAGGCGATCCGGCATTATTCCTGGCCGGGTAACGTGCGTGAACTGGAGAACGCAGTCGAGCGCGCGGTGATTCTAAGCGAAAGCCCGGAAATCTCGGCCGACCTGCTGGGCATCGACATTGAACTGAGCGATCTGGAAGACGACGAGTTCATCGGCCTGCCGCCACAAACGGCGGGTAACGCCAGCAACAGCAGCCATGAGCCGACCGAAGACCTGTCGCTGGAAGACTACTTCCAGCACTTCGTCCTCGAGCATCAGGACCATATGACCGAGACCGAACTGGCGCGCAAACTGGGCGTCAGCCGTAAATGCCTGTGGGAACGCCGTCAGCGTCTGGGCATTCCACGGCGCAAGACCGGGGTCGCCAGCGAGAGCTGAACGTTACCTGTCGAGTGTGCGGGTAACGCATGAGGATGTGAAAAAACTGTTACCTCAGTCCTTTCACGTAACAGAAGCCGGGGTTATCGGTAACGAAACCCCGGCTTTTTTTCGCCCCGACAAAACGGTTATATCGACCTAACCCCTTGTTTTATTGGGTTTCGCAAAAGTTGGCACGCCCCCTGCTATATGTTTAGTACAAGAACAATAACAAGCAATGCACAAGACAATAAAAATAAGACGAATCGACTCACGCACAATAAAAACAAGACGGCGAGAGGCGCAGCTAACTGATTCTTTTGGAGAGGCGTTGTATTTGGGGCTTGCCCCACGACCAGGCCGAGAACAACAAAAACTGTCCTAAGACAGAGCCTGTACTGGTTGGATCGAGAGATCACTGCAATTCAGCGACCAAAGCAATCCGTTTGCTCTTGGCTCCCGATTGGGAGGGTCACGAAGGAAACACTTCGTGGCGAGGGCACTCAACAAAAACAAGAAGCCCGAATCAATAATAAAAAGAGCACGCAACTACTTCTTGGGGAGCTTCGGCTCCCCTTGTAGTTTCTCCTCCCCGGCAAAATCCTCCATTTTTATCGCGCGCGATGCCTGTAGCCTGCGGCTTGCAGCTCAAATCGGCCGTGTCCTACACCATCCCCCGACTAAATGCTAGAATCTGCGCCCATCATGCGGTCATTCTTTGGTATGGCCGAACATTCCTTCAAACAGTGCATCCCATGCTGAAGAAGTTGTTCCAGTCATTCCGAACTCCCGTGCGTCGTACGCAACACATCCGCAGCACCCCTGAAGTGCTCAACAGCGGTCAACATTCGCTGCAGAAAACGCAGTTCAGCCGCTATGCGGTGAATATCGTCGAACGCCTGCAAGGTGCCGGTTACCAGGCTTATCTGGTCGGCGGTTGCGTGCGTGACATGCTGCTGGGCATCACGCCCAAGGATTTCGACGTCGCCACCAGCGCCACCCCCGAGCAAGTCCGTGCCGAATTCCGCAATGCGCGGATCATCGGTCGCCGCTTCAAACTGGTGCATATCCATTTCGGTCGCGAAATCATTGAAGTCGCGACTTTCCGCGCCAATCACCCGGTCAACGAAGACGACGAAGACAGCAACCAGTCTTCGCGTAATGAGAGCGGGCGGATTCTGCGCGACAACGTTTACGGCACCCTGGAAGAAGACGCGCAACGCCGCGACTTCACCATCAATGCCCTGTATTACGATCCGGTCAGCGAGCGCATTCTCGACTACGCCAACGGCGTACACGACATCCGCAATCACCTGATCCGTCTGATCGGCGATCCGAAGCAGCGCTACCAGGAAGACCCGGTGCGTATGCTGCGTGCCGTGCGTTTTGCCGCCAAGCTCAACTTCGGCATCGAGAAGCACACCGTGCAGCCGATCCGTGAACTGGCACCGATGCTGCGCGAGATCCCCTCGGCACGCCTGTTCGAAGAAGTGCTCAAGCTATTCCTCTCGGGCCACGGCGCGATCACCTTCGAAATGCTGGTCGATCTGCAACTGTTCGCCCCGCTGTTCCCGGCCAGTGCCGATGCGCTGGAACACAACCCGGAATACACTCACACGCTGATCAGCGAAGCGCTGACCAACACCGACCTGCGCATCAAGCAGAACAAACCGGTAACCCCGGCGTTCCTGTTTGCCGCGCTGCTGTGGCCTGCCCTGCCGGCCCGCGTGCTGCGCCTGCAAGAACGTGGCATGCCGCCGATTCCGGCGATGCAGGAAGGCGCCCACGAGTTGATCGCCGAACAGTGCCAGCGCATCGCGATTCCGAAACGTTTCACCATGCCGATCCGCGAGATCTGGGACATGCAGGAGCGCTTGCCACGTCGCAGCGGCAAACGTGCCGATCTGTTGCTGGACAACCCGCGCTTCCGCGCCGGATACGACTTCCTGCTGCTGCGTGAAAGCGCAGGCGAGGAGACCGATGGCCTGGGCGAGTGGTGGACCGACTATCAGGACGCCAACGACAGCGAGCGCCGCGACATGATTCGCGACCTCAGCGGTAAAGGTGATGACGCCAGCGGTGCTCCGCGCAAACGTCGCCGCAGCAGCGGTTCCAAACGCAAACGCGCCGGCGCACCGAGCGCTTCGACCGGCGAGTAAAGGCATGGAACGCATCTACATCGGCATGGGCAGCAACCTCGCTGACCCGGCCGAACAGTTGCGCAGCGCCGTTGAGGCGCTGGGGCAATTGCCGCAGACCACGCTGGTTGGCGTTTCCGCCTTCTACCAAAGCGATTCCCTGTTGCCTGGCCAGCCGCGTTACACCAACGCGGTCGCTGCGCTCGACAGCTCACTTGCACCACTGGAACTGCTCGACGCCTTGCAAGCTATCGAGAACGATCAGGGCCGTGAACGTCTGGAACGTTGGGGCCCACGCACACTGGATCTGGACATTCTGCTGTTCGGTGATCGACTGATCGACGAACCGCGCCTGAAAATCCCGCATTACCAGATTCAGGAACGCGCGTTCGTGCTCTATCCCCTCGCTGAACTGGCCCCACAAGATTTGCGTCTTGCCGATGGCCGCAGCCTGTCCGATCTGCTCACCGCCTGCCCGTTCGTCGGCCTGGAACGCCTCTCGACAGATTGATTGCAATCCCCTGTGGGAGCGAGCCTGCTCGCGAAAGCGGTG
This sequence comes from Pseudomonas sp. P108, assembly GCF_032613195.1. Lineage (NCBI taxonomy): Bacteria > Pseudomonadati > Pseudomonadota > Gammaproteobacteria > Pseudomonadales > Pseudomonadaceae > Pseudomonas > Pseudomonas sp. P108. The sequence goes on from NZ_CP126691.1 coordinate 5,658,416, forward strand.
TGTCATTCAACACTGTGTTGACTGATTCGCCGCCTTCGCGAGCAGGCTCTCTCCCACATTGGTTTATTCCACACCCAGGATTTTTGTCGGACAAAAAATCGCCGAATCAGCCCTGCCGCGCCGCTGAATCGCATCAGTAACGCCGGTAACACTCCCCTCGTAACAATGCGGTAACACACGCAATTGACTTCCTGTTGGCTCATCACGACTATAGGCGTCCCGCTGCCGCCAACCCGGCACATACGGGCGCAATCCAGGCCTTATAAGCACGACAAAAGAGCGTGCGCCTGAGTAGATGACGAATCACGCGCGTTACTCGCAGTAGTTTCCAGAGCGCCTGAACGAGGATTTTTTACATGCCAGCCATCACCCTGACCACGCTCCAGAGCCTCAAGCAGAAAGGTGAAAAGATCACCATGCTGACCTGCTATGACGCGACCTTCGCCCACGCCTGCAACGAGGCCGGTGTCGAAGTGCTGCTGGTGGGCGACTCCCTCGGCATGGTCCTGCAAGGTCACGACAGCACCCTGCCGGTGACCACCGCAGAAATGGCCTACCACACTGCCTGTGTCAAACGCGGCAACACTGATGCCCTGATCCTCGCCGACCTGCCGTTCATGGCCAACGCCACCCTTGAACAGACCATGACTAATAGCGCCATGCTGATGCAGGCCGGTGCGCACATGATCAAGGTGGAAGGTCAGTTGTGGCTGGCCGAGTCAATCCGTCTGCTTGCCGAGCGCGGTGTACCGGTTTGCGCGCACATGGGTCTGACCCCACAAGCGGTGAACATTCTCGGCGGCTATAAAGTGCAGGGTCGCAACGAAAACCAGGCGCGGCAGATGCGTGCTGATGCGATTTCGCTGGAACAGGCCGGCGCGGCGATGCTGCTGCTCGAATGCGTACCGAGCGAACTGGCCGCTGAAATCAGCCAGGCCGTGAAGATTCCGGTGATCGGCATCGGCGCCGGTAACGCCACCGACGGCCAGGTTCTGGTACTGCACGACATGCTCGGCCTGTCGATCACTGGCCGTGTGCCAAAATTCGTCAAGAACTTCATGTACGGTCAGGACAGCATTCAGTCCGCGCTGAAGGCTTACGTCAGTGAAGTCAAAGCCACCACGTTCCCTGGCATCGAACACGGATTCTCTGCATGAACACCGTTAAAACCGTACGCGAACTGCGCGCCGCCGTAGCCCGCGCCCGCAGCGAAGGCAAGCGCATCGGCTTCGTGCCGACCATGGGCAACCTGCACAGCGGTCACGTTGCACTGATCACCAAAGCCACCCAACGTGTGGACTTCGTGGTCGCGAGCATTTTCGTCAACCCGCTGCAGTTCGGCGCCGGCGAAGACCTCGATAAGTACCCGCGCACGTTGGCAGCGGACCAGGAAAAACTGCTCGAAGCCGGTTGTTCCCTGCTCTTCGCTCCGACTGTCGAGGAAATGTACCCCGACGGCATGGCCGGACAGACTCGGGTCAGCGTGCCGCAATTGTCCGAAGGCCTGTGCGGCGCCAGCCGTCCGGGGCACTTTGAAGGCGTGGCGACCGTGGTCAGCAAGCTGTTCAACATGGTCCAGCCGGATCTGGCGATTTTCGGCCAGAAGGACTACCAGCAACTGGCGGTAATCCGCGCGCTGGTGCATGACCTGAACATGCCGATCCAGATCATCGGCGAGCCGACCGTGCGTGCCGCCGATGGCTTGGCGTTGTCGTCGCGCAATGGTTTCCTCAGCGAAGAACAGCGTGCGGTGGCGCCGGTGGTTTATCGCTCGCTGAGCAACATTGCCGAGTCGATCAAGCAAGGCGAACGGGATTTCCCGGCGCTGATCAGTGCCCAGGTGCAGCAACTGGAAGCAGCGGGCCTGCGTCCGGATTACCTGGAAATCCGCCACGCCTTGACCTTGCGCCCGGCAACGGCAGAAGACCGTGATCTGGTGATTCTGGTGGCCGCGTTCCTCGGCACCACGCGGTTGATCGATAACCTGCACCTGAATCTCGATACCCCGGTTTAAAGACACCGCAATACCCCCTGTAGGAGTGAGCCTGCTCGCGATAGCGGTGTGTCAGTCAGCATTAGTGTTGAATGACACACCGCTATCGCGAGCAGGCTCACTCCTACAGTGTTTTTCAGCGTCATGAAGATTGCATTCCAGCTGTATTGCCGCCTTAAAAGCCTTCGGGCACACTGCCCGCCGTTCGATTCCAACCCGGGAAAACCCTCATGCACGCGATCATGCTCAAGGCCAAACTGCACCGCGCCGAAGTCACCCATGCGGTGCTCGATTACGAAGGTTCGTGCGCCATCGATGGTGAGTGGCTGGACTTGTCCGGCATTCGTGAATACGAGCAGATCCAGATTTATAACGTCGACAACGGCGAGCGTTTCACCACCTACGCGATCCGTGGCGAAGAAGGCTCGCGGATGATCTCGGTCAACGGCGCCGCTGCGCACAAGGCCAAGGTCGGCGACCGCGTAATCATTTGTGCCTACGCCCATTACAGCGAAGCCGATCTGGTCAATTTCAAGCCGCGCATGCTTTACATGGCGCCGGGCAACGAACTGAGCCACACCAGCAACGCCATCCCGGTTCAGCTCGCCTGATCCCGATTTCGCCCCGCCCCCTCCGTTTGTCGGCCAGTTCCCTGTCTCGATGTTAAAAAAGTACAGGGATCTGGTCAGACAAAGTCAAGACAGAACGCAGCGCGAGGTTTACTGTATTCGCCCTGTGTCCGGAAATCGTGTCGACGCAGTTGATCCCATGCCCAAACATGGCGTGCCGGGTCTGTTCAGTGTTCAAAGGCCGTTCAAGTAAAAAGGAAAACCGCAGCGATGGCGTATTACCTCACTCCTCAAGACGTTACCGCTCTGCCCGCCTGGCAAGCGTTGAAAGACCACCGCCAAGCCATGCAGGATTTCAGCATGCGCGAAGCCTTCAACGCCGATCCGCAGCGCTTCAATCAGTTCACCCTCAGCAGCTGTGGACTGTTTCTCGATTATTCGAAGAATTTGATCAACGCCCAGACCCGCAACCTGCTGGTCGGTCTGGCCAATGAAGTCGATCTCAAAGGCGCCATCAAAGCGCTGTTTGAAGGCGAAATCGTCAACACTTCCGAAGGCCGCCCGGCGCTGCACACTGCCCTGCGTCGCCCGGTGGGCGACAAGCTGTCGGTCAATGGCGTCAACGTGATGCCGGAAGTCCACAAGGTTTTGAACCAGATCACCGATCTGGTCGGCCGCATTCACGACGGTCTGTGGCGTGGTTACACCGAGAAGCCGATCACCGACGTGGTCAACATTGGTATCGGTGGCTCGTTCCTCGGCCCTGAGCTGGTCTCCGAAGCACTGCTGTCGTACGCGCAGAAAGGCGTGCGTTGCCACTACCTGGCGAACATCGATGGCAGCGAATTCCACGAGCTGACGCAGAAACTGCGCGCCGAGACCACACTGTTCATTGTTTCGTCGAAGTCGTTCAACACCCTCGAAACCCTGAAGAACGCTCAGGCCGCACGTGCCTGGTACCTGGCGCAGGGCGGTTCGGAAGCCGAGTTGTATCGTCACTTCATCGCCGTATCGAGCAACAATGCAGCGGCCGTGGCGTTTGGTATCCGCGAAGAAAACATCTTCCCGATGTGGGACTGGGTCGGCGGACGTTATTCGCTGTGGTCGGCCATCGGTTTGCCGATTGCCCTGGCCATCGGCATGTCCAACTTCAAGGAATTGCTGTCCGGTGCCTACACCATGGACCAGCATTTCCAGACCGCGCCGTTCGAACAGAACATGCCGGTGCTGCTGGCCCTGCTCGGTGTGTGGTACGGCAACTTCTGGGGCGCGCAAAGCCACGCGATCCTGCCGTACGACCATTACCTGCGCAACATCACCAAGCACTTGCAACAACTGGACATGGAATCCAACGGCAAGAGCGTGCGTCAGGATGGCACGCCGGTGTCGACCGATACCGGTCCGGTGATCTGGGGCGGCGTCGGCTGCAACGGTCAGCACGCTTACCACCAGTTGCTGCATCAAGGTTCGCAGTTGATCCCGGCCGATTTCATCGTACCGATCGTCAGCTTCAACCCGGTTTCCGACCACCATCAGTGGCTGTACGCCAACTGCCTGTCGCAAAGCCAGGCGCTGATGCTCGGCAAGACCCTGGCGGAAGCCGAGCAAGAACTGCGCGACAAGGGCATGAGCGAAGAAGAAGTGCACAAACTCGCACCGCACAAGGTGATCCCGGGCAACCGTCCGAGCAACACCATCGTGGTCGAGCGCATCAGCCCGCGCCGTCTCGGCGCACTGGTGGCGATGTATGAACACAAAGTGTTCGTGCAAAGCGTGGTCTGGGGCATCAACGCCTTTGACCAGTGGGGCGTTGAGTTGGGCAAGGAATTGGGTAAAGGCGTTTACAACCGTCTGGTCGGCAGCGATGAAAGCACTGCTGATGATCCGTCTACCCAAGGCCTGATCAACTACTTCCGCGGTCGTCACCGCGGTTGATGTGAATGGGTTGCCCACAATTCCAGTGGGCAACCTATTTCCAATGTGGGAGCGAGCCTGCTCGCGAATGCGGTGTGTCATTCAGCCTCTTTGTTGACTGACTCACCGCATTCGCGAGCAGGCTCGCTCCCACAGTTGTTTTACACATGACTTGAACCTCTGCATCGCTCGGCGCATCTTTATTCCTGTCGCACCACAAGAATAAGGAACCGTCATGTTCGATATCAGCACGTTCCCCAAAGCCGATGCCGTCCGCCGGGCTGCGCAGTTGAGTCAGGAAGACTATCGGCGCCTGTACCGCGAATCCATTGAACACCCCAATACCTTCTGGGCCGAACAGGCCACGCAGTTCCTCGACTGGAGCACGCCGTGGCAGACCGTCCAGCGCTATGACCTGAAAACCGGTGAAGCCGCCTGGTTTTCCGGGGCCAAACTGAATGTAAGTTACAACTGCATTGACCGCCACCTGGAAAAGCGCGGCGAGCAGACCGCCCTGCTCTGGGAAGGCGACGACCCGGCCGAGTCGTCACAAATCACTTATAAAAAACTCCATCATCATGTCTGCCGCCTGGCCAACGTGCTGAAAAGCCGTGGCGTGAAGAAAGGCGACCGGGTGTGCATCTACATGCCGATGATCCCCGAAGCCGCTTACGCCATGCTCGCATGTTCGCGGATCGGCGCGATCCATTCGGTGGTGTTCGGCGGTTTCTCCCCCGATTCCCTGCGTGACCGCATTCTCGATGCCGATTGCCGCACGGTGATCACGGCGGATGAAGGCGTGCGCGGCGGCAAGTTCGTGCCACTGAAACAAAACGTCGACAAAGCCCTGCAGAGTTGCCCGGACGTCAGCACCGTCGTGGTGGTCGAGCGCACCCAAGGCAAAGTCGATTGGGTTGAGGGTCGTGACCTCTGGTATCACCAGGCTGTGCGCGACGTCAGCGACGATTGCCCGCCGGAACCAATGGACGCCGAAGATCCGCTGTTCATCCTCTACACCTCCGGCAGCACCGGCAAACCCAAAGGCGTGTTGCACACCACCGGCGGTTACCTGCTGCAAGCGGCGATGACCTTCAAATACGTGCTCGATTACCGCGACGGCGAAGTGTTCTGGTGCACCGCCGATGTCGGCTGGGTCACCGGCCACAGTTACATCGTCTACGGCCCATTGGCCAATGGCGCAACCACGCTGATGTTCGAAGGCGTGCCGAGCTACCCGAGCAGTTCACGCTTCTGGCAGGTCATCGATAAACACAAGGTCAACATCTTCTACACCGCTCCTACCGCTTTACGCGCGTTGATGCGCGAAGGTGCCGAACCGTTGCAGGAAACGTCGCGCGCCAGCCTCAGATTACTCGGCAGCGTCGGTGAGCCGATCAACCCGGAGGCGTGGGAATGGTATTTCAATGTCGTAGGAGAACAGCGCTGCCCCATCGTCGACACCTGGTGGCAGACCGAAACCGGCGGCATCATGCTCAGCCCGCTGGTCAGCGCACAACGGATCAAACCGGGCTGCGCCACGCAGCCGATGTTCGGCGTGCAACCGGTGTTGCTCGATGAGCACGGCAAGGAAATCAAAGGCGCCGGCAGCGGCGTGCTGGCGATCAAATCGAGTTGGCCGGCGCAGATCCGCAGCGTCTATGGCGACCCGCAACGCATGGTCGACACCTATTTCAAACCCTACCCCGGCTACTATTTCACCGGCGACGGCGCGCGCCGCGACGAGGACGGCGACTACTGGATCACCGGGCGCATCGACGATGTGATCAACGTCTCCGGTCACCGCATCGGCACCGCTGAAGTGGAAAGCGCGCTGGTGCTGCACGACAGCATCGCCGAGGCTGCCGTGGTCGGTTACCCGCACGACGTCAAAGGTCAGGGCATCTACGCCTTCGTCACCCCGATGAACGGCACCGAGCCGAATGATGAATTGAAGAAAGAACTGCTCGCCCACGTCAGCAAGGAAATCGGCAGCTTCGCCAAACCGGACCTGATCCAGTGGGCGCCGGCCTTGCCGAAAACCCGTTCAGGCAAGATCATGCGGCGCATCCTGCGCAAGATCGCCTGCAACGAACTCGACAGCCTCGGCGACACCTCGACCCTGGCCGACCCGAGCGTGGTGCAAGGCCTGATCGACAAGCGCCTCAATCAGTAACACTACGGGCGCGGTCAACCGGTCGCGCCCGCTCTTCTTCACTGAGTAGTCATGGAATTCATCCGTAGTCGTATCGAAAACCAACTGATGAGCCTGACCGGGCTGTCACTCGGCCAACTCGACCTCGAAAACCCCAAGGGCGATCCCGGCCTGTTCGGCCCCGACTCGGTCAGTTGGCAAGTGCACGGCGATTTCAGCAGCATGCTGATCGGCGGCATCAGCGCGTTGTTGCTGCAAGCCTTGCATCCACTGGCATTGGCCGGGGTTTGGGATCATTCGAATTTCCGTGAAGACATGCTCGGGCGCTTGCGGCGCACCAGTCAGTTTGTTTCCGGCACCACCTTCGGTTCGCGGCGGGATGCCGACTGGCTGATCGAGAAGGTGCGCACCATTCACCTGCAAGTGGTCGGCACTGCTCCGGATGGCCGGCCCTATGCGGCAAGTGATCCAGACTTGCTGACGTGGGTGCATGTGGCCGAGGTCAGCAACTTTCTCGCGGCACATTTGCGTTATCGCAATCCGCAGTTGTCGGGGGCGGATCAGGATCGTTATTACGCGGAAATCGCCGTGATTGCCGAACGACTCGGTGCTCAGGATGTGCCGAAATCGCGTCAGGCCGTAGCCGATTATCTGCAACGCATGCGCCCGCAGTTGCTGTGCGATGAGCGCAGCCGAGAAGTATTGCGCCTATTGCTGGCCGCACCGGCGCCCAGTGTTCTGGCGCGACCGTTTGGCGATTTGATGATGAAGGCCGGTATTGATCTGCTGCCGGACTGGGCCAGCGATATGCTCGATGTCCGCCAGAGTTCGCTGCAACGCCAGTTGATTCGCGCCAGCGTCAGACGCAGCGCGCCGATACTGCGCTGGGCGATGCGCAATGGTTCGGTGCAACGAGCCAAACGCAGGATGGGTTTGCTGACCTGAAAACTTCGCGAGCAGGCTCGCTCCCACATTTGGAATGCATTCCCATGTGGGAGCGAGCCTGCTCGCGAAGGTCGCAACTCGATTGCTCGCCAAACTGCTAAACTCCCGCGCCCCCATTCTCTCCAGCAAGGCGCCCGCATGTCTTCCTTGAATCAGGCGCTGCGCGCCGCCCTCGATCAACGCCAGGACTTGCTCGCCGAGTTGCACCGCCAGGGCACCGATTGTTATCGGCTGTTCCACGGCAGCCAGGAAGGCGCTGGCGGTCTGACCATCGACCGCTACGGCCCGCAACTGCTGGTGCAGAGCTTCCACCAGACCCTCGAGCGCGATGACCTGCTGCAACTGCACGCCATGGTCAATCAAACATTGGGCCTGGAAACGTTGCTGGTTTACAACGACCGCTCCCGTGGCAATTCGCGTATTGATCGTGAAGACAGCGTCTACAAAGCCGAAGACGCCGCGCTGGCCGATCTGGTCGGTCACGAATGGGGTCTGAACTACCGTGTGCGCGGGCGTCATGCCGGGCAGGACCCGCTGCTGTTCCTCGACCTGCGCAACACCCGTGGCTGGGTCAAGGATCACGCCAAAGGCAAATCCGTGCTCAACCTGTTCGCTTACACCTGCGGCGTCGGCCTCAGCGCAGCCGCCGGTGGCGCGCGTGAAGTGTGCAACCTGGATTTCGCCGAAGGCAATCTGGCGGTCGGCCGCGAAAACGGTCTGCTCAACCCGCAGTTGCCGCAGATGCAGTTCATCCAGTCGGACTACTTCCCGGCCATCCGCCAACTCGCCGGGCTGCCGATCAGCCAGCGCCGGGGGCAGAAACTGCCGAGCTACCAGCGCCTCGATCAGCGCCAATATGACCTGGTCCTGCTCGATCCACCGGCCTGGGCCAAGAGTGCATTCGGCACCGTCGACCTGCTGCGCGACTACCAGAGCCTGCTCAAACCTGCCCTGCTGACCACCGCCGACAACGGCGTGCTGATCTGCTGCAACAACCTGGCGAAAGTCAGCATGGACGACTGGCGCGAGCAGGTGCTGCGCTGTGCCGAGAAGACCGGACGCCCGGTGCGTGAGTGGAGCGTGATGACCCCGGGTGCCGACTTCCCGTCCATGGACCAGCAACCGCCGCTGAAAACCCTGATCCTGCAGCTCTGAACCGCTCGCACGGCTGACAACTATCTAATGTGGGAGCGAGCCTGCTCGCGAAAGCGGTGTATCAGCCAACGAAGAGAGCGACTGATATGACGCCTTCGCGAGCAGGCTCGCTCCCACATGGAAAACGTTCCTACAGAGGAATCTGAACAATCCTGCTCCATGCGAGGTACTTCGGAACCAGAATCGCGTGCCATACTCCAAGGCACTCCGATTCAGACAGATGAAGCCGCACATGCCCAAAGGATTGATTCGCGCGATTGGCGCCTTGTTGACTGCTCTGGCCCTCTACAGCCTGCTGGGGTTTCTGATTTTGCCGGGCATCGCCCTGCGTGTGGCCAATCAACAACTGGCCAATTACGCAACGGTGCCTGCGCATATCCAGCGTATCGAGCTCAACCCGTTCAGCCTTGAAGTCACCCTGTGGGGACTGGTCATCGGCGAGCCGGGCAAGGAACAGGTCGGCTTCGATCGCCTGTACGCCGACCTGCAAATCGACAGCCTGTGGACCAAAGCCCTGCATCTGGCCAACATCGAGCTGGACAAGCCGAAAACCGAAATCCTTTTCGCCAAAGACGGCAAACTCAACCTGCTCGGCCTGTTCAATGTGCCGGCCAGTGAGCCGACACCAGCCGACCCGGACGCCAAACCGTTCCCGCTGCGCATTGACAACATCAAGCTGGCCGGCGGCGTCGTGCACTTTGAGGACGTGCGCCCGAGCGAGCCCATCGAGTTTCTCTACGACGACCTCAGCTTCGAACTGAAAAACCTCAGCACCCTGCCCGAAGACAGTGCCGACATGACCCTGGTCGCCATCGGCCCGGCCGGTGGGCGGATCGACTGGAGTGGCAATTTCAGCCTGATCCCGTTCACTTCCGAAGGCACCCTGAAAGTCACCGACGGCAAGATGAAAGCGTTCTGGCCCTACGTGCGTGATTCGGTGCCGCTTGTGCTTGAAGACGGTGTGATCAGCCTCAGCAGCGAATACAAACTCAATCTGTCGAAAGAAACCGAGCTGCAACTGAACAACGTGGCGGTGAGCATCGCGCCGTTCGCCATCAAGGCTCCGGATGGGCGGCCACTGGCGAAACTCGAACGCCTGGACGTCAGCGAAACCTCGGTGGATCTGGCCAAGCAACAAGTCGTGGTCGGCAAGATCCGCAGCAACAAACTGGAAACCTGGGCTGCACTCGAAGCTGACGGGCAACTGGACTGGCAGAAACTGTTCGCCAGCCAACCGTCCAAACCTGCCGCCAAAGCCGCCGCAGAACCGGCGAACACGCCAGCCGCTGCCGACTCGCCGAAAGCTGAACCGACTGCGCCGAGCAAGCCATGGCAAGTGCTGCTCAAAGACGTGCAATTGCGCAACTACACCGTGCACCTTGCCGACCGCTCGGCAACACCTGCGGTGGCACTGGACATCACCCCGCTGAACGTCGACCTGCAGGATTTCGACAGCCTCAACGGTTCGCCCTTCAAGCTCAAGCTCGACAGCGGCGTGGGCAAGCAAGGCAAGATCACGGCCGACGGCACCGTCAATCTCGCCCCGGTCAATGCCCAGCTCAATGTGAAAACCCAGGACATCGACCTGCGTGTCGCGCAGTCCTACATCAACCCGTTCATTCGTCTGGAACTGCGCAGCGGCATGCTCGGCAGTGATCTGAAGGTCAATCTCAAGAGCACCGGACCACTGGCACTCAGCGTCACCGGTCGCGCACAAATCGATCAACTGCACACCCTCGACACCCTGAAAACCCGCGACTTCCTCAAATGGCAGCAAGTGGTGGTCGAAGGCCTGAACTATCAGCACGGCGACAGTCTGTCGATCGACAAGGTCAACCTGTTCCAGCCTTATGTGCGGTTCATGATCAACGACGATCGCACCACCAACATCGACGACCTGCTGATCCCGCAACCGGCCGACAGTGGCGCGAAAACCACGACAGCGAAACCGGCCAGCAACGAGAAACCGTTGGGCATTCACATCGGTGGCATCGCGATCAATGACGGCTCGGCCAACTTTGCCGACTTCAGCCTGACGCCGAACTTCGCCACCGCCGTGCAGCAGCTCAACGGCCAGATCGGCACCATCGACAGCCGTCAGGCGAAACCGGCCAGCGTCGAAATCAAAGGCAAGGTCGACCGCTACGCACCGGTGACCATCAAGGGCGCGGTCAATCCCTTCGACCCGATGGCCAGCCTCGACATCGCCACCAGTTTCAAACGCGTCGAGCTGACGACACTGACGCCCTACTCCGGCAAATTCGCCGGCTACCGTATCCGCAAGGGCCGGCTCAACCTTGACCTGCATTACCTGATCACCAAGGGCCAGCTCAAAGCCGAGAACAAAGTGGTGGTCGAGCAATTGCAGCTCGGTGAAAAGGTCGACAGCCCGGATGCCGTGAGCCTGCCACTGAAACTGGCGATAGCGCTGCTCAAGGACGTTGACGGCAAGATCTCCATCGAATTGCCGGTGACCGGCGACTTGAACAACCCGCAGTTCAGCGTGATGCCGATAGTCTGGCAGACCCTGCGCAACCTGATCGTCAAAGCCGCTGCAGCGCCGTTCAAAATGATTGGCGGGCTGATCAGTGGCGGCGGTTCGCAAGACCTAGGCACCGTGTCGTTTGCGCCAGGTTCCAGCGACTTGAGCAAAGATGCCGAAGCCGCGCTGATCAAGCTGTCCCAAGCACTGAAGGAGCGTCCGGCACTGCGCCTGGAGATCGAAGGCACGGCCGCCAAAAGCAGTGACGGCCCGTTGCTCGCCGAGCAGCGTCTGGAACGTGAATACCAGTACAACTACTACAAGATGCTCCAGCGTCGTGGCGATAAAGTCCCGGCTCAGGCGTCGCTGCTGCAAGTGCCAGAGGGCGAGAAAGGCCCACTGCTCGAAGGCATTTACCGCACCCGTCTGAAAACCCAGCCACCGGCCGAATGGAAGGATCTGGGCAAGGAAGAACGCACAGCGAAGATGCGCGACGGCGTGATCCAGTTCTGGAGTGGCAGCGATGTGCTGCTGCGTCAGTTGGGTCAGGACCGTGCCAGCAGCATCAAGGATTATCTGGTCGATAAAGGCCAACTGGCAGACGACCGCGTTTACTTTATCGATGCCAATCTTGGTGAGGCCGAGAGCGACGGCCGCGTGGTGACGCAAATGCATCTGGATGCCGAGTGATGAAGCGTCAATGGCTGGCCACGCTGACACTGGCGCTCGCTGCCAGCCATGCCGTTGCGTCCGATACCCTGCGCTGCGGCAGTCAATTGATCAGCCTTGGCGACCGCTCCAGCGAAGTCCTGCAAAAGTGCGGTGAGCCGGTCAGCCGCGATGTGCTGGGCTACAAGCGCAGCGCCAATCGCCGCGAGGAGTTTCAGGTAGAGGAATGGACTTACGGCCCGAGCAACGGCATGTATCAATACCTGCGCTTCGAAGGCAATCGCCTGCGGCAGATCAGCAGCAAACGCGGCAACTGACCCGACACCGATTCCCCTGTAGGAGTGAGCCTGCTCGCGATAGCGGTCTGTCAGCTAATCAAATTGCTGACTGACACACCGCTATCGCGAGCAGGCTCACTCCTACATTTGTTTTGTGTTGTCTCTGAAATAGAACAAGCCCCGACACAAGTGGCGGGGCCTGTAATGGTCACATCCGTGTGACCGTTCGCATGAACTCTAAAGTTGCGGCAGACGTATTGCTCGGCCCGTCTGTCGCGTCTTCTCCCGGTCCAGGCGAGAAGTCATGCCTTACTCGGCTTTCAGGCCGTCAGCGGAGACCGCTTTAACGCCTTTGATTTTCTTGGCGATTGCAACAGCAACGTCTTTCTGCGATTCAGTTACAGCAGTAGTCGACGACAGCGATACAACGCCTTTGTTGGTTTCTACTTTGATGTCGGTACCTGGAATGCCTTTTTCGGTGACCAGGTCAGCTTTGACTTTGGTGGTGATCCAGGTATCGGAAGTAGCTTCTTTAGCCTGGGTGACTTCACCGGCAGCCAGAGTCATTGGAGCCTGGGTAGCTTGGGTGGATTGTGCGAATGCACCGGAAGCCATGGTCAGGGTCAGCGCGGTAGCAGCAGCGGCAGTGATAGCGAACTTCTTCATACGAGTAACTCCTGTTTTTCTGGAAAGTCTGCTGGTTGTCTTGTCAGCAGGGTTACCAAGGTAGTTGCGAACGCTGTGCCAACTTTTGAGAATCGATAATTTCCTTATAAATCAATAAGTTATCAATTAGCAAAATTTTCGAAATCATGCAATTTGCATGACCTTCGAATTATCGACATGCAAGTTACGGTTTTTCGGAAAGTTCCTAAGGCGCTGAAATTATTGAAGCTTTTGTGAAGTGCCGCGCAATGGAAAATGCCCCGCAGTGCGGGGCATTTTCGAGTACATCACTGACCGCTTATGTACCGCTGGCGGTGCAGCCTTTAGGGGAATAATCCGGAGCAACGGTGGTACCGCAGGTCCATACACCCGCGCCGGTCCCTGAAGAACGAGTCAGGGTGATGGTCTTGCTCAGCACCGGACCCGGGGCATTGAGCAGTGTGCAAGTGATGGTTCCGGCACCGGTGGATGCAGTACCGGATGCGGCGAGTGTGCAGTTGGATGTCGCCGCCGTCGCACTACCCGCAACCAATGTCAGCGTAGGATCGGTGCCTTGATTGATGGTGTCTTCAAACGGCACCTTCAGCGCACTGATCTCCGCCAGCCCCGCCGTTACCTTCGACCGCGCCTGATACTTGGAATACTGCGGCAAGGCGATGGTCGCCAGAATCCCGATGATCGCCACCACGATCAGCAGCTCGATCAGAGTAAAACCTTGTTGTTTTTTCATAGACACGCTCCATGCATGAGTCGAAATCTCATGATCTGCAAGGGAAGCAGCATAGGCCATGCCAACGCCTTCGAAGCCCCGCCCCTTGGGCGCGAACCACATACATCGCCATTTCCTACAACCCGCAACCGCACTATCTGACACTTTTTGTCACCTGCACTGGCCGTGTTTGGCGCTGTCACTTGACTAGGCTATAAGTCATGAACTGCAAGCGTGCGGAATCCCCATGAATGACATCGCTCTGAGCGGTCTGGCCAAGCAATTGGTGCAGGCCGAACTGCTCACGGAAAAAAGCGCCCAGCAAGCCTCGCAACAGGCCCAGCGTAATCGCTTGTCGCTGGTCAGCTATCTGGTGCAGAACAAGCTGGTCAAGAGCTCACAGGTCGCCGAAATCGCCTCCGAGCATTTCGGCATGGCCTTGCTTGATCTCAATTGCCTGGACAAGGAAACCCAGCCCAAAGGCCTGGTCAGCGAAAAACTCGTGCGCCAGCATCACGCCCTGCCCCTGTGGCGACGTGGCAACAAGCTGTTCGTGGGCATTTCCGACCCGAGCAATCATCAAGCGATCAACGACATTCAGTTCAGCACCGGGCTGAGCACCGAAGCCATTCTGGTCGAGGACGACAAGCTCAGCGATGCCATCGAAAAATTCTTCGACACCAACGCCAGCGGTCTGGAGGACATGGCCGATGTCGATCTCGATGGCCTCGACGTCGAATCCATTGACGACAACAAACAGGATGCCATCGCCGGTCTCGACGCCGACGATGCGCCGGTGGTGCGCTTCGTGCACAAGATGCTGCTCGACGCGATCAAGAGCGGCTCTTCCGACTTGCACTTCGAACCCTACGAGAAGAACTACCGGGTAAGGGTGCGCACCGACGGCATTTTGCGCGAGGTGGCCAAGCCACCGATTCAACTGGCCGGGCGCATCGCCGCGCGCCTGAAAGTCATGGCCAGCCTCGATATCTCGGAACGGCGCAAACCGCAGGACGGGCGGATCAAGATGCGCCTGTCGAAAAGCAGGTCGATCGATTTTCGGGTCAACACGCTGCCGACCCTGTGGGGCGAAAAAGTGGTGATCCGGATTCTCGACCCGTCCAGCGCACAGATCGGCATCGACGCGCTCGGCTATGAGCCCGTGCAGAAAGACCTGTATATGGCCGCGCTCAAGCAGCCACAGGGCATGATCCTGGTCACCGGGCCCACCGGTTCGGGTAAAACCGTTTCGCTGTACACCGGCCTGAATATTCTCAACACCGTCGACATCAACATTTCCACCGCCGAAGACCCGGTGGAGATCAACATGGAAGGTATCAACCAGGTCAACGTCAATCCCAAACAAGGGCTCGACTTTGCCCAGGCACTGCGCTCGTTTCTGCGCCAGGACCCGGACGTGATCATGGTCGGCGAGATCCGCGATCTGGAAACCGCCGAGATCGCGATCAAAGCCGCGCAGACCGGTCACCTGGTGCTCTCGACCCTGCACACCAACAGCGCCGCGGAAACCCTGACGCGCCTGCACAACATGGGCATTCCCGGCTTCAACATTGCCACCTCGGTCAGCCTGATCATCGCTCAGCGTCTGGCGCGCAAACTGTGCAGTCACTGCAAGAAAGCCATCGAGATCCCCCGCGAAACCTTGATCAAGGAAGGCTTCCCCGAGGAACGCATCGGCCATTTCACGATCTACGAGCCGGTCGGTTGCGATCACTGCAACGGCGGCTACAAAGGACGCGTGGGGATTTATGAAGTGGTAAAGAACACACCAGAGCTGCAACGTTTGATCATGGCCGAAGGCAACTCGCTGGAAATCGACCTGCAGATGCGCCGAGACGGCTTCGACGACCTGCGCACCTCCGGGCTGCACAAGGCCATGCAAGGCATCACCAGCCTTGAAGAAATCAACCGGGTCACCAAGGACTGAACATGGCGGTCAAGGCAGCGAAAATCAGTATTTATGCCTGGGAAGGTACGGACAGGAAAGGCAGCAAAGTCACCGGTGAACTCAGTGGACAGAATCCGGCACTGATCAAGGCCCAACTGCGTAAACAGGGGATCAGTCCCGGCAAGGTACGCAAAAAATCCGCGTCGTTGTTGAGTTTTGGCAAACGCATCAAGGCCCAGGACATCGCCCTGTTCACCCGGCAGATGGCGACCATGATGAAGGCCGGCGTGCCGTTGCTGCAGTCGTTCGACATCATTGGCGAAGGCTTCGAAAACCCGGCCATGCGCAAGCTGGTGGACGAGGTCAAACAGGAGGTCGCGGCCGGTAACAGCTTCGCCACAGCCCTGCGCAAGAAGCCGCAGTATTTCGACGAGTTGTATTGCAACCTGGTCGATGCCGGCGAGCAGTCCGGCGCCCTCGACACGCTGCTGGAACGGGTCGCAACCTATAAGGAAAAAAGCGAACGGCTCAAGGCCAAGATCAAGAAAGCCATGACCTACCCCACCGCCGTCGTACTGGTCGCAGCGGTCGTGACCGGAATTCTGCTGGTTAAAGTGGTGCCGCAATTCCAGTCGGTATTCTCGGGGTTCGGTGCAGAGTTACCGGCCTTCACCCTGATGGTGATCAGCCTTTCGGAATTCATGCAGCAATGGTGGTGGGCGATTCTCGGCGCGCTGGTCGCGGCGATTTTCGGCACCCGTCACGCACTGAAAACCTCCCAGGCGCTACGTGATCGCAAAGACACCTGGCTGTTGAAACTGCCCTTGGTCGGCACGCTGATGTACAAGTCAGCGGTAGCCCGTTTCGCTCGAACCCTGTCGACCACGTTTGCTGCCGGTGTGCCATTGGTGGAAGCGCTCGACTCGGTGGCCGGCGCTACCGGCAATGTGGTGTTCAAGCGTGCCGTGCTGCGCATTCGCCAAGACGTCTCCACCGGCATGCAGCTGAATTTTTCGATGCGCAGCACCGGAGTCTTTCCCAACATGGCCGTGCAGATGACCGCGATTGGCGAAGAGTCGGGGGCGCTAGATGAAATGCTCGACAAGGTTGCAGGCTTTTACGAGGAAGAAGTGGATAACATGGTCGACAATCTCACCAGCCTCATGGAGCCGTTCATCATGGTCGTGCTGGGGGTGATCGTCGGCGGGCTGGTGGTAGCCATGTACCTGCCGATTTTCCAACTCGGCTCAGCGATCTGACATGCCTATCGACGAACTGTTCGCCCTGTATCCGCTGGCCTTTGTCTTTACCGCCCTGTTGCTCGGTCTGGTGGTCGGCAGCTTCCTCAATGTGCTGATCTGGCGCCTGCCGAAAATGCTCGAACGCGATTGGCGTCAGCAAGCCCACGACGTGCTCGGTTTGCCCGGCGAAACGCCGCTGTCGACCTACAACCTGATGCTGCCGCACTCTGAATGCCCGCACTGCGCCCACCGGATCCGCGCGTGGGAAAACATTCCGCTGCTCAGTTATCTGTGGCTGCGGGGGCGCTGTTCGGCGTGCGCTGCACCTATCAGCAAACGCTATCCGCTGACCGAACTGGCCTGCGGGCTGCTCTCGGCATTCATTGCCTGGCACTTCGGTTTCGGCTGGCCGGCGTGCCTGCTGATCGTCCTCACCTGGGGTTTGCTGGCGATGAGTCTGATCGACACCGAACATCAACTGCTGCCCGATGTGCTGGTGCTGCCGTTGCTGTGGCTGGGGTTGATCGTCAACAGTTTCGGCGTCTTCGTACCGTTGCACGATGCACTGTGGGGCGCGGTGGCCGGTTATATGGCGCTGTGGTCGGTGTTCTGGCTGTTCAAGCTGCTGACCGGCAAGGATGGCATCGGCCACGGTGATTTCAAGCTGTTGGCGCTGCTCGGTGCCTGGGGTGGCTGGCAGATTCTGCCGCTGACGATTCTGTTGTCATCACTGGTCGGCGCCATTATCGGGGTGGTTTTGCTACGCCTGCGCGAACAGAAAACCTCGACGCCGATCCCCTTCGGCCCCTATCTGGCCATTGCCGGCTGGATTGCCTTGCTCTGGGGTGGTCAAATAACCGACTTCTATTGGCTGTTTGTCGGTTTGAAATGAATACCCCTGTGGAAAAACCCTGGATTCTCGGCCTCACCGGCGGCATCGGCAGCGGCAAAAGCGCGGCGGCCCAGCACTTCATCGACCTTGGCATTCATGTGGTTGACGCCGATCACGCGGCGCGCTGGGTGGTTGAGCCGGGGCGCCCGGCGCTGGCAAAAATAGCCGAACACTTCGGGCCTGGCGTTTTGCAGGGCGACGGCACGCTGGATCGCGCCGCCCTGCGCAAACTGATATTCGAAGTGCCGGAAGAACGCCGCTGGCTCGAAGCCCTGCTGCATCCGTTGATCGCCGAGGAAATCGCTCATCATCTGGCGCTGGCAAAATCGCCTTACGCGATACTGGTTTCGCCGCTGTTGATCGAATCCGGGCAATACGCAATGACCCAGCGCATCCTGGTGATCGACGCTCCGCAACAACTGCAAATCGAACGCACCTTGCAGCGCGACCAGACCAGCGAGCAGCAGGTTCAGGCGATCCTCAAGGCCCAGTCGAGCCGCGAAGACCGTGTGAGCCGTGCCGACGACGTAGTGGTCAACGACCGCGACCTCGCCTGGCTGCACAGTGAGGTCGAGCGCCTGCATCACTTTTACCTGACTTTATCCGGAGGCCAAGCATGAGCCAGATCCCCACCGTTGAATGCCCGACCTGCGGCGCCCCCGTGGAATTCACCGCCGAAAACAAGTTTCGGCCGTTCTGCTCTGATCGCTGCAAGCTGATCGACCTCGGCGCCTGGGCATCGGAAGAACACAAGATTCCGGTCGCACCGGATGCCGAGGATGAACTGTTTTCCGGCGATTTCGATCCGCGCCACTGATCCGATCAGGGCCGCATAAAGCCGTAGTCCTGATCGTCGTCGAGGTTTTCCGCGAGAAAACGCAACTCGTCGGCCAGGTCTTCGGCGTTGCGCACGGCCTTGCTCTGCTGCACCACCGCACTGAGCAAGGCGCGCAAACTCAACCCCGGGTCAAAGCCCACCTCCTGCGCCATGTCCAGACTCTGCCGGGTTTCCTGCCTCGCCCACTCGTAAACACTCATGCCGCTGCTCCTGAAGGGATTTGCGCGAGCATGAAATTTCCCGCGCATGGCGGGTTTGATATGGATCAAGACTTGGGATCGTCGTCCTTCCACGGCGCCGAAAGGTAGCGCGTGCGATTGAACGTCTCCAGCCATTCCGGGCAGAACACCACCAGCGCGCTGACGACCATGCCGTTGATGAACGCCTCGGGAAACAGCAGCAGCCACAGATAACCGACGAAATCTTCCAGCCACTCCGGCATGGCGAAAATACCGTCGTACCACAGCAGCGTCAGGCTCAGGATCAGGCACAACAACGCTGAAAGCGCGGCGGCAAAAAAACCGGAGCAGAAGATATAAACGAACGGATTACGTGGCTGTGCGCGCTCGACGACGATCGCCACGCATTCGGTGATCAACACCGGTAACAGAATCAGCAGCGAACCATTGACCCCGATGGCCAGCAGATCCTGACGGCCCAGTAGCACCAGACCGATCTGCGCGACCAGACCACCGACAATCGCCAGCGGCCAGTCCAGCAGCAATGTAACTGCCGTCATGCCGATGAAGTGATAGGACACACCCGTGTCGAAATCCCTGCGCACCAGCCACAACAGAAACAACGCGAACACCGTCCCGAACAGCAGGTGCTGACGCCGACTGTCGCTGAACAACTCGACCCACGGCGCGCGCACAATCGCCCAGAGCAGCACCGGCACATAAATCAGCCAGCCGAGCGTCAGGCTCGCCGAGGACAACAGTTCAGCTCCAATCATGACCCTCACCTTTGCGACGACGCATTCCCTGTAGGAGCTGCCGAAGGCTGCGATCTTTTGATCTTGCTCCTTTAAAATCAAAAGATCGCAGCCTTCGGCTGCTCCTACAAGAGCTCGATGACGCGGCGGTTTGTAAGCATCAGCCCAAGCAAAGCTTTCTGCTTGTCGCATTTGAACGCTAAGCTTGGGCCTATGGATGACTCAGATTATTTACGCCTGCTGACCATCGCGGCCGAGCAGGCCAACGCCTTTCTGTCCAATGCCCGCAAATGGGAGCGTGAGCGTTGGGTCTGCCAGCGCCTGCTGCAAGGCCTGAACATTCCCTACCGCGCCGACGAATTCGCACCAGCCGGCGAGCCGCCGGACGTGCTGTTTCGCGATGCCAATTTCGAGGTGTTCTTCGTGCTCGACGAGGGGCGTCGGCTCAACGACGAATGGCGCGATGAATTGCAGCGCCGACGCAGCGCCTTTTCCCTCAGCCAACTGGTGCGCCGCGAAGCCAAGCCGAAACGCATTCCTGCCAATGAATTCCTGCTGCGACTGGCGCCGACCTTGCGCAAGAAGGCGCACAACTACAAAGAACGTGGCATGGATCTGGGCGAACTGGACATCATCGCCTTCGCCAGCCTCAAACGAGAAGTACTGGACTTGAACAGCCATTTTCCGCCACCTACCGAATATCTGCGTCAGGGTTGGCGCTCGCTTTCTCTGGTCGGCCCGACCTTCGCCCGTGTGCTGTTCGCCCATCCGGACGCACCGGACTTTCTGCGTAGCAACCTCGGTCGCAGCATTGTTTTTGATGTGGGAATCAGCCTGTGACACCACTTCAGCAATTGATCGCCGATGTGCCGCAGACTGGGCGTGTACGCTGGATCGGCGTGCGCCCCGAGTCGCGCGGGCCGATGATCGAACTCGATGCCGTGGAGGCGCGCCTGGAAGCAGGACTGACCGGCGATCACGCCCGCCCCGGTGTGCGCAACGCACGGCAGGTGACGCTGATTCAGTGGGAACATCTGGCGGTGATCAACGCCTTGATGGGGCGCCCCGACAATCAACCGGTGAAACCTGAAGATCTGCGGCGCAATCTCGTTATCAGCGGTATCAATTTGTTTAGCCTCAAGGGTCGGCGCTTTCGCATCGGTCAGGCAATATTCGAAACCACGGGCTGGTGTCAGCCTTGCGCACGTTTGCAGAACAACCTTGGCCCCGGCACCTTTCAAGCCGTGCGCGGGCATGGCGGAATTACCGCGCGGGTGTTACAAAGCGGGATTATTCGCCTCGAAGACCGGGTCAGCGTCGAGCCGGTTCCGGACAGCGGCTATGCTGCGTTCAACCCCGGATAAAAACCGCTGTAGCTTCTGCCCATTCAGCAACGTCTACCTGACGAGGCAAATATGACCAGCCGCCTGAACCCTGAAGACCAGAAACATGTCGAAGAGTACCTGCAACTGTCCCAACACCGAGTCGAGCGCCGGCCTTTCCGGCCGTGGATGCTCCTCGTGCTGGTGCTGGCAGTGACCATTGGTCTGGGCTTGTTGAGCCGCTTTATCAGTTACCTGACGCTATGAGCAGCTTGGCGCTCGCTTGGGTAACCGCACCGATTTCCTTTAAAAACCTTGCGAGTTATCCCTATGTCCCATCGTATTGTTATTGTCGGCGGCGGCGCCGGCGGTCTGGAGTTGGCTACCCGCCTGGGTAAGACTCTGGGCAAGCGCGGCACAGCCAGTGTGATGCTGGTCGACGCCAACCTGACGCACATCTGGAAACCGCTGTTGCACGAAGTGGCCGCCGGATCGCTGAACTCCTCCGAAGACGAACTCAACTATGTTGCCCAAGCGAAATGGAACCACTTCGAGTTTCAGTTGGGGCGCATGAGCGGGCTTGATCGCGCACAGAAGAAAATCCAGCTGGCAGCGACCTACGACGAAAACGGTGTAGAACTGGTGCCTGCACGCGAAGTGCAATACGACTCGCTGGTGATCAGCGTCGGCAGCACCACCAATGATTTCGGCACGCAGGGCGCGGCGCAGCATTGCCTGTTCCTCGATACCCGCAAACAGGCCGAGCGCTTCCACCAGCAGCTGCTGAATCACTATCTGCGTGCCCACGCCGGGCAAACCGATGTGGTCGAGCAGATCAGCGTGGCGATTGTCGGCGCTGGTGCGACGGGCGTTGAACTGGCTGCCGAACTGCACAACGCCGCCCATGAACTGGCGGCGTATGGTCTGGACCGGATCAAACCGGAAAACATGCACATCACCCTGATCGAAGCCGGGCCACGGGTGTTGCCTGCCCTGCCGGAGCGCATCAGCGGGCCGGTGCACAAGACCCTGGAAAAGCTCGGGGTCAATGTGATGACCAACGCTTCGGTCAGCGAAGTGACCGCCGACAGCCTGATCACCGCCGACGGCAACGAGATCAAGGCCAGCCTGAAAGTCTGGGCAGCGGGCATTCGCGCGCCGGGTTTCCTCAAGGACATCGATGGCCTGGAAACCAACCGCATCAATCAACTGCAAGTATTGCCGACCCTGCAAACCACCCGCGACGAGAACATCTTCGCCTTCGGTGACTGCGCCGCGTGCCCTCAACCGGGCACCGATCGCAACGTACCGCCACGTGCACAAGCGGCGCACCAACAGGCGTCGCTGCTGGCCAAATCGCTGAAGCTGCGCATCGAGGGCAAGACCCTGCCGGAGTACAAGTACACCGACTACGGCTCGCTGATCTCGCTGTCGCGTTTTTCGGCTGTGGGTAACTTGATGGGCAACCTGACCGGCAGCGTGATGCTCGAAGGCTGGCTGGCGCGGATGTTTTACGTGTCGCTGTATCGCATGCACCAGATGGCGCTGTACGGGCCGTTCCGCACGGCGATGCTCATGCTCGGCAGCAAAATTGGCCGAGGCACCGAACCGCGCCTGAAGCTGCATTGATGTAAGACCTGTAGGAGTGAGCCTGCTCGCGATAGCGATTTGTAAGTCAACATCATTGTTGAATGACAAATCGCTATCGCGAGCAGGCTCACTCCTACATTTGATTTGTGATTCTGTCTCGTAGTGTATCTGCGCCCTCCTTATCGCCCTTCGCTTACAAACTCTCCCGCTGCGCGACACAGTCGCGATACACCGCCACCGCTTAATGGCCACACCCGAGCAACACCTGCTCAGGCAATCGTCCTTAACGTGTGGTTGCACAGCGCAGCCAGGAGAATGTAAATGTCCCGTACTTCGACCCTCGGTAAAAAATCCATTGGCCTGATCGGCGCCGCACTGGCTGGCGGTCTGATGTTGTCCGGTTCGGTGTTTGCCGCTCAACCACTGGCGCAGGGCTACATGGTCGCTTCGGCGGAAACCTCGGTGAAAGCGCCGGAAGGCAAATGCGGTGAAGGCAAATGTGGCGATGCTTCGATGGCCAAGACGGACAGCGATGGTGACGGCAAGGTTTCCCGCGCCGAATTTCTGAAAGTCGCGCCGAAGTCCGACTTCGACAAGATCGACACCAACCATGACGGCTTCATTGACGAGCAAGAGGCCTACGACAACGTGAAGGCCAACTTTGAAGCCAACGGCAAGAAGATGCCAAAAGGCCTGTTCGAACACCTGAAAGATCAAGACGGCGCCTGATCAGCGGAAAAAACCAAGCCGCGCTTCTCCTGAGAGAAACGCGGTTTTTTCACGTCTGCCGTTTTACAACTGAAAGCGCCGCACCATGCCTTGCAAGGCGTTGGCCAGTTGCGACAACTCGTGGCTGGAGGCACTGGTCTGGTCGGCACCGGCGGCCGAGCGTACCGACAAATCCCGAATGTTCACCAGGTTGCGATCCACTTCCCGCGCGACTTGCGCTTGTTCTTCCGCAGCGCTGGCAATGACCAGATTGCGCTCATGGATCTCATGCACCGACGCGGTAATGGTCTGCAGCGCCTCACCGGCACGCTCAGCCAACGCCAGGGTGGTCGTCGCACGCGCGGTACTGGCCTGCATCGAATCCAGCGCCAGGCTCGAACCGCTGCGCATGCCCTGGACCATCTGCTCGATCTCCTGCGTCGATTGCTGCGTACGATAAGCCAAAGCCCTTACTTCATCGGCCACTACGGCAAAGCCTCGCCCGCTCTCACCGGCCCGCGCGGCTTCAATCGCTGCGTTGAGCGCCAGCAGGTTGGTCTGCTCGGCAATCGCCCGAATCACGTCGAGCACCTTGCCGATGTCCTGCGACTGGTTGGCCAGTGATTGCACCAACTCGCCGGTCTGTTGCACATCGCTGGCCAGAGCATTGATGGCCGTGGCGGTCTCACTGACACGCACCTGGCCCAGATGCGCCGACTCGCTGGACTGGCGAGTCGCGTCAGACGTCGACACCGCATTGCGTGCGACCTCTTCCACCGCTGCCGTCATCTGGTTGACGGCGGTCGCGGCCTGTTCGATTTCGTTGTTCTGCTGCTGCAGCCCCTGCGTGCTGTCGAGCGTTACCGCGTTAAGCTCATCGGCAGCGGTGGCCAGTTGCGTGGCCGAGCCGCTGATGCCTTGCAGCGTCTCACGCAGGTTCTGCTGCATGGTCGCCAGAGCCTTGAGCAAGCGACTGACTTCATCGTTGCCATGGGTCTCGATCGTTCGGGTCAGATCACCCTGCGCGACACTTTCTGCTGCACTCACGGCACTGCTCAGCGGCCGAACGATGCTGCGCGTGAGCATCATCGCCAGTGCCACCGTGGCCAGTGCGGCCAAGGCAATGAACAAACTGACAATCGTCCGCGAATTTTCGTAGTGCGCAGCGGACTTATGGCTTTCGGCGGCGACCTGTTTGGCGAACAGATCCGCCAGGTCGTTGAGTTGCTTGCCGGAGCCATCGACCACGGTTTTCATGTCGACCAGCAACAACCTGGTCAGCTCATCACGCTTGCCTTGCTCGGCGAGGGCGAAGGATTGAGCGATGCCACTGCGATAGGCAGCGAAGGTTTTCTTGAACTGGTCGTATAGCTGCTGGCCTTCCGGGGTGTTGACCAGTTTGTCGTAAGCGGCGATTTTCTCGCTCAGCTCTTTGTCGCGGGTGTCCATCTGGCTGCGGTAAGTCGCAATGTTGGCCGGATCCTGATCCAGCGCCATGCGCAGCGAGATGGTGCGGATGCGCAGCATGATCTCGCGAATCTCGTCGCCACCACGAATGCTCGGCAACCACTGATTTTCTACCGCGACCTCGCTGTCACGAATACTCGACATCTGCCCGAGCGCAAAAACGCCGAGCAAGGCCACCAACACCGCGATCAGGGCGAACCCCAGGGCCGCCCGGGGAGCAATATTCAACTGACGAAGCAACATGACGAACGCCCTTATTCTTGTATTGGCCAGATTCAAGGGGCGAAGCCATGGCAGTCCCCTCGTGTTAGCGGGCTATCGGCAGGTTGTATGATGACTTGAAGGGGAAATGAGTTTTTGTCGGACAAAAAAAATCCCCGTATCTTTCGATACGAGGATTTTTAATATGGTCGGGGTAAGGGGATTCGAACTCCTGACATCCTGCTCCCAAAGCAGGCGCGCTACCGGACTGCGCTATACCCCGGTAAAAAAAAGGCGACCTTTCAAAGATCGCCTTCTTCGATCAGCGCTTTTGGCCTCTGATCTTAAGATTCGATCCCAGCGTTAACTGGTTTCAAAAATGGTGGGTCGTGTGGGATTCGAACCTACGACCAATTGGTTAAAAGCCAACTGCTCTACCAACTGAGCTAACGACCCAAAAATGGTCGGGGTAAGGGGATTCGAACTCCTGACATCCTGCTCCCAAAGCAGGCGCGCTACCGGACTGCGCTATACCCCGGTTTGAAATTGGCTCCGTGACCAGGACTCGAACCTGGGACCCAATGATTAACAGTCATTTGCTCTACCGACTGAGCTATCACGGAACTACATATTTCAATTTACAACGGTGAAACTTGTTGCTTCCAGTCACTCGTTCGCATCGCTGCGTTCGTGTGTCTGAGGCGCGCTATTCTACAACCTAGAACACCTCTGTCAACCCCCTAAATTGCTTTCAAGTTAATGATTTGCAACTTATTTCAGATTTCAACTCAGTGAGCTGAGACCGTCTTGGCGACTGACTGCGGGGCGCACTTTACAAGCCTTTTCCTTTGAGTTCAACAGCCTAACGAAAAAAAAGGCCCCACAATGTGGGGCCCTCCTTTTTTCATTGGCGTTTGGACTCAGTTGAAAACGATTTCGTCGCTCTCGACCTTGCCGGTCGCCGTGTCGCCTGGCATGAAGTGACCCGAGAGGATCAACTGTGCCAACGGGTTTTCGATCCAGCGCTGAATCGCCCGTTTCAAAGGACGTGCGCCATACACCGGGTCGTAACCCACCGCGATCAGCTTGTCCATCGCTTCCGGGCTGAGCTCCAGCTTCAGCTCGCGCTCGGCCAGACGGCTGCGCAGACGACCCAACTGGATCTCGGTAATGCCCGCGATCTGATCCCGTGCCAAAGGCTCGAAGATCACCACTTCGTCGACCCGGTTGATGAACTCCGGACGGAAGTGCGACGTCAGCGCATCCATAACTGCAGCACGCTGCGCCTCGCGATCACCGACCAGCTCCTGAATCTGCACAGAGCCGAGGTTCGAGGTCATGACGATCACGGTATTGCGGAAGTCCACCGTGCGACCATGGCTGTCGGTCAGGCGACCATCTTCAAGCACTTGCAGCAAGATGTTGAACACATCCGGGTGCGCCTTCTCGACTTCGTCCAGCAGGATCACCGAATAAGGCTTACGACGTACCGCCTCGGTCAGGTAACCACCCTCTTCGTAACCGACGTATCCCGGTGGCGCACCGATCAAGCGAGCCACGGAATGCTTCTCCATGAACTCGGACATATCGATCCGCACCATCGCCTCTTCAGTATCAAAGAGGAATTCGGCCAGCGCCTTGCACAGCTCGGTTTTACCGACACCGGTCGGGCCGAGGAACATGAACGAGCCGCTCGGACGATTCGGATCGGACAACCCGGCACGTGAACGCCGTACTGCGTTAGCGACGGCGACCACCGCTTCTTCCTGGCCGATAACGCGTTTGTGCAACAGGCTTTCCATCTTCATCAGTTTGTCGCGCTCGCCTTCGAGCATTTTCGACACGGGAATGCCGGTCCACTTCGACACGACTTCAGCGATTTCTTCTTCAGTCACCTTGCTGCGCAGCAACTGGTTTTCGCTCTTGCCGTGCTGATCGACCATTTGCAGGCTGCGTTCCAGATCCGGGATCACCCCGTACTGCAACTCGGCCATGCGGTTGAGGTCGCCTTTACGGCGCGCAGCTTCCAGTTCCTGACGCGACTGTTCGATCTTCTGCTGAATCTGCGCAGAACCCTGCACCTCGGCTTTTTCCGAGTTCCAGATTTCTTCCAGATCGGAATACTCGCGTTCGAGGCGGACGATTTCTTCCTGGAGTTTTTCCAGACGCTTCATTGCCGCTTCGTCGCTTTCTTTCTTCAGTGCCTGGGACTCGACCTTCAACTGAATCAGGCGACGCTCCAGACGATCGAGCACTTCCGGCTTGGAGTCGATTTCCATGCGGATGCGGCTGGCCGCCTCGTCGATCAGGTCGATGGCCTTGTCCGGCAACTGCCGGTCAGTGATGTAGCGATGGCTGAGCTTGGCCGCCGCAATGATCGCGCCGTCAGTGATCGCCACCTTGTGGTGAACCTCGTAACGCTCTTTAAGGCCGCGCAGGATCGCGATGGTGTCTTCTTCGCTCGGCTCATCCACCAATACTTTCTGGAAGCGTCGCTCGAGCGCCGCGTCCTTCTCTATATATTGGCGGTACTCGTTGAGCGTGGTCGCGCCAACGCAGTGCAACTCGCCGCGAGCCAGTGCTGGCTTGAGCATGTTGCCGGCGTCCATCGAGCCTTCGCCTTTACCCGCGCCGACCATGGTGTGCAGTTCGTCGATGAACAGAATGATCTGCCCTTCCTGCTTCGACAGCTCGTTGAGCAGCGATTTCAGGCGTTCTTCGAACTCACCGCGATACTTGGCACCGGCAATCAGCGCGCCCATGTCCAGCGAGAGCAGACGCTTGCCTTTAAGGCCGTCCGGCACTTCGCCGTTGATGATGCGCTGGGCCAGACCTTCGGCAATCGCGGTTTTACCCACGCCAGGCTCACCGATCAGCACCGGGTTGTTCTTGGTGCGGCGTTGCAGAACCTGAATGGTGCGACGGATTTCGTCGTCACGACCGATCACCGGATCGAGCTTGCCGTCCTCGGCGCGCTTGGTCAGGTCGACGGTGTATTTATCCAGCGCCTGCCGCGACTCTTCATGGTTGGCATCATTCACCGCTTCGCCGCCACGCAGATTGTTGATCGCGTTTTCCAGGGCTTTCTTGCTTACGCCCTGGCCGAGCAGCAACTTGCCGAGCTTGCTGCTCTCGTCCATCGCCGCGAGCAGCACCAATTCGCTGGAGATGAACTGGTCACCCTTCTGTTGAGCCAGACGGTCAGCCTGGTTAAGCAGGCGCGCCAGATCCTGCGACATGTTGACGTCGCCGGTGGGGTTCTGGATTTTCGGTAATTGGTCGAGCTCTTTGGTCAGCTCTTTACGCAAGCTGTTGACGTCGAAGCCCACCTGCATCAGCAGAGGTTTGATCGAACCACCCTGCTGTTCAAGCATGGCTTGCATCAAGTGCGCCGGCTCGATGGCCGGATGATCGTGGCCGACTGCCAACGACTGGGCGTCGGACAAGGCCAACTGTAATTTGCTGGTTAAACGGTCTATTCGCATAAGTCACCTTCCTTTTGAGCAGGCCGGACCTAAAAACCATCCTGAATAAAGAAACCTGCCAGATACCGCTATAGATGCGGTCGATTCTGCAAGATTCAAGCGTCAGGCAGTTGATGCAGATCAGACAGTCTAGCGGGTGAGCCAGATAAGGGAGGCAAAGCGACCGGTGCGTGGGGCACGGCGATAAGAGAAGAAGCGTAGATCGGTCACGGTGCAGAAACCGCCACCATAAACAGCGGTGACACCGCGTTCAGCCAGACGCAGGCGCGCCAGCTTATAGATGTCAGCCATGAACTTGCCGGCATTGTCGCTCGGTACGAACGCTTCTGCTGCTTCAGGCAGTTGATTGATGAAGACTTCCCGTACTTCCGGGCCGACTTCAAAGGCTTTGGGGCCAATGGCCGGACCGAGCCAGACCAGCACCTCTGCAGCCGGAACATCGAGGCTGTCGAGAGTTGCCTCAAGCACGCCCGCCGCCAGACCACGCCAACCGGCATGAGCGGCCGCGACACGCGTGCCGGCACGATCGCAGAACAATGCCGGCAAACAGTCTGCCGTCATCGCCGCGCAGGCAATGCCCGGCGTTGCCGTCCAGCTGGCATCGGCGGTCGCGACAATGCCCGGATCAGCATGCGCCACGGCAATGCCGTGTACTTGCTGCAACCAGGCAGGCTGTATAGAGAATTGCTCGGTCAGGCGCCGACGGTTCTCGGCCACAGCCTCAGGACGATCATCAACATGATCGCCCAGATTGAGGCTGTCGAACGGCGCCTCGCTGACACCGCCCTCGCGGGTGGTGACGCAGGCTTTGACGCTGGCCGGCGCAGGCCAGTCCGGCGTCAGCCAGTTCATCCGACGAATGCCTCGCGATCCTGCTTGAGCAGGGTCAGCAGCCAGACGAAATCTTCTGGCAGCGGCGATTCCCAGCTCATGCGTTCACCGGTCGTCGGATGATCCAGCTCAAGGAAGCGCGCGTGCAGGGCCTGACGCGGGAAATGCTTGAGCGATTCAACCATCGTCGGGTTCGCCGCTGGCGGAATGCGGAAACGACCGCCATACGCCGGATCACCGACCAACGGGAAGTTGATGTGCGACATGTGCACGCGAATCTGGTGAGTACGACCGGTTTCCAGTTTCACCCGTACATGGGTGTGGGAACGGAAGCGCTCCAGCACGCGGTAGTGACTGACGGCTGGCTTGCCGCCTTCCATCACCGCCATGCGCTGGCGCTGCTGGCCGTGACGACCGATCGGGGCGTTGATCTTGCCACCCGCGGTGACCACACCAATCACGATGCACTCATAGATGCGGCTGACGCTGCGACTCTGCAACTGAGTAACCAGTTTGGTCTGCGCCTGAATGGTCTTGGCCACCACCATCAGACCGGTGGTGTCCTTGTCCAGACGATGCACGATGCCGGCGCGCGGGACATTGATGATGTCCGGCACGTGGTGCAGCAAGGCGTTGAGCAAGGTGCCATCGGCGTGACCGGCAGCCGGGTGCACCACCAGGCCCGCAGGCTTGTTGATCACCAGGATGTCGTCGTCTTCATAGACGATGTCGAGTTCGATGTCCTGGGCGATCCACTCGCCCTGGGCTTCCTGCTCGGCAGTCAGCTCAAGGATGGCACCGCCGTGCACGATGTCGCGCGGGCGGATGACCGCCCCGTCCACAGTCAGGCGACCTTCTTTGATCCAGGCGGAAAGGCGCGAGCGAGAGTGCTCAGCGAAGAGTTGGGCAGCGACTTGATCGAGGCGTTGGCCGCCCAATTCGGACGGCACCTCTGCGCGAAGTTCAATTTTATCGGACATGCTCTGACTGTGCGTCGGCACAGCTTTTGGTTTCGGCTGCGCGCTTGTGGTTAAATACGGCGTCTTTTGCCCCGAGGCTTTTCAACGGGGCGCTCATCATAACAGGACGGCCCCGCCCAAGACAGCGGCCGTCATAGGGACGCAAGCCGCCATGCAAGTGAAACACCTGCTGCTGATCGCCATCCTCGCATTGACCGCTGCTTGCTCATCGAAGGAAGTCGTAGACGAAAACCTCAGCGAAGCCGAGCTGTATCAGCAGGCTCAGACTGACCTGGACAACAACAGCTACACCAGCGCCACAGCCAAGCTGAAGGCTCTGGAGTCGCGTTATCCGTTCGGTCGCTACGCCGATCAGGCACAGCTGGAGCTGATCTACGCCAACTACAAGAACGCCGAGCCGGAAGCTGCAAAGTCTGCCGCCGAGCGTTTCATTCGTTTGCACCCGCAGCACACGAACGTGGATTACGCGTACTACCTGAAAGGTCTGACCTCTTTCGACCAGGACGTCGGCCTGCTGGCGCGCTTCCTGCCGCTGGACATGACCAAGC
This sequence comes from Pseudomonas sp. P108, assembly GCF_032613195.1. NCBI lineage: Bacteria > Pseudomonadati > Pseudomonadota > Gammaproteobacteria > Pseudomonadales > Pseudomonadaceae > Pseudomonas > Pseudomonas sp. P108. Next base: position 5,688,894 of record NZ_CP126691.1, read on the forward strand.
GTGACCCGGGCGCCGCGCGCGACTCGTACAACGAGTTCGCCCAGCTGACCAGCCGCTACCCGAACAGCCGCTACGCGCCGGACGCCAAGCAGCGCATGATCTACCTGCGCAACCTGCTGGCGGCCTACGAAATTCACGTGGCCGACTACTACCTGACCCGTCAGGCTTATGTAGCCGCAGCCAACCGTGGTCGTTACGTCGTGGAAAACTTCCAGGAAACCCCATCGGTCGCCGACGGCCTGGCGGTAATGACTGAAGCCTATCAGCGTCTGCACCTGGACGAACTGGCGGCCACCAGCCTCGAAACCCTGAAGCTCAACTACCCGAACCACCCGAGCCTGCAAGATGGCCAGTTCGTGCCACGGGTTGCCGAAGCCGACAACCGTTCGTTCCTGAGCAAAGCCACTTTGGGCCTGATCGAATCGCGTCCACCGCTGCCGCCGGGAGAAACCCGCGCCAACCAGGACGTGCAGAAGCAGTTCCAGGACGCGAAAGACGCGATCCCGAACGAGCTCAAGCCTAAGGACGAAAACGGCGACGTGATCGAAGAACCGGAGCCTGAGTCGAGCAGCACCGACCGCTCGTGGTTCAGCTACATGACTTTCGGCGTGTTCGACTGATCGCACCGGCAGTAGAGAAAAGGGAGATCTGCGGATCTCCCTTTTTTATTGCCACGCATTAATAGGCTGTGCGCTGGTCGGGAGCTTGGCTAAACTGCCGGATCATCAGTCGGAAAGCCGCTCATCATGCTTCGTTTATTGTTCTGGATCGTCGTGATTTTCGCCGCCATATGGTTGTGGCGTAAATTCAAGGCACCCGCCGCGTCCTCTCAGTCCAATCGCGCCCCTCGCGAACAGGACGCCCCGCCGATGGTGCGCTGCGCCCATTGCGGCGTGCATCTGCCGCGCGACCGCGCGCTGAGCGTGCAACAACAGTGGTATTGCAGCCAGGCTCACCTTGAGCAAGGCCCGGGTGCCAGTGATCGCTGAGGCCACCCACGCCGACAGCAAACAGGCTCAGCGCCTGCTGCGCCTTTATCATCTTTACCGTTTAAGCGTCGGCATCACCCTGGTGTTGCTGATCTCCAGCAACATGGACAACCGCCTGCTGACGTCGGCCAACGACGAACTGCTGCGCGGCGGCAGCTGGCTGTATCTGATCCTCAACATCTTGCTGGTAGTGTTCCTTGAGAACACCCGACGGCCGGCGCAGCTGTTCAGCCTGGCCCTCGTCGATGTCCTGCTTTTATGCGGTGTGTTCTTTGCGGCAGGCGGTGTTGGCAGTGCGCTGGGCAATTTGCTGATTGTCTCGGTGGCGATCAGCAACACCTTGCTACGCCGACGCATCGGCCTGTTGATCGCCGCCATCGGCGCGCTGGGCATCGTCGGTTCGAGTTTCCTGCTGAGCTTCAACCATCCCCTGAGCGCCAATGAATACCTGCAAGCCGGCACCCTTGGCGCCCTGTGCTTTGCCGCCTCGTTGTTGGTGCAGGGACTGATCCGGCGCCTGGAGGTCAGCGAAACATTGGCCGAACAGCGCGCCAGTGAAGTGGTCGGGCTCGAAGCGCTCAATGCGCTGATCCTGCAACGCATGCGCACCGGGATTCTGGTCCTCGACGAGGAGCGCCGGGTGCAACTGGCGAACCACAGCGCACAAACCCTGCTCGCGCAATCTCACCTTCAGGGACATTTGATCGACGACTATTCCAGTGCGCTGGTCGATCGCCTGCAACTGTGGATGAACAACCCGACCTTGCGCCCGCAAAGCCTGAAAATCCCCGGCAACGGCCTCGAACTGCAACCGAGCTTCATTGCCCTCGAGCAAAGTCCCAACCAGCAAACCCTGGTGTTTCTCGAAGACCTTGCGCAAATCGCCCAGCAGGCCCAGCAATTGAAACTGGCCGCGCTCGGGCGCTTGACCGCCGGGATCTCCCACGAGATCCGCAATCCGCTGGGTGCCATCAGTCACGCTGCACAGCTATTGGGGGAGTCCGAGGAACTCGACAGCGCCGATCGGCGTCTGACGCAGATCATTCAAGATCACTCCCAGCGCATGAACCGAGTCATCGAAAACGTCCTGCAACTGTCCCGGCGCCAACAGAGCGCGCCGCAACGACTGGATCTCAAGCCGTGGCTGGAGAATTTCGTTGCCGAAAGCCGCGAACAGGCGGGCGAGCGCCAGCAGATTCATCTGCGGATCAATTCAGGGGACTTCACCACGCTGATGGACCCCAATCAGCTCACGCAGATTCTCGACAATCTGTTGCGCAATGGCTGGCGCCACAGCGCCCTGCTGCACGATCAAGCCGAAGTCTGGCTGGCCCTGTTCAGCGATCCCGACAGCCAATTGGCGGTGCTCGAAGTGCAGGACAACGGCCCCGGCGTGCCTGCCGATGAACAGACGCATCTGTTCGAACCGTTCTTCACCACCAGCAGCCAGGGCACCGGCCTTGGGCTTTATCTGTCCCGTGAGCTGTGCGAAAGCAACCAAGCGCGCCTAGACTTTCAATCACGCCAAGGCGGCGGCTGCTTTCGCATCACCTTTGCTCACGGACGGAAACAAAGTTGAACACGAGCCCACGGCAAAAAATCCTCATCGTCGACGACGAACCGGACATCCGCGAACTCCTGGAAATCACCTTGGGACGGATGAAACTCGACACCTACAGCGCGCGCAATCTGACTGAAGCCCAGGCGCTGTTGCATCGCGAAACATTCGACCTGTGCCTGACCGACATGCGTCTGCCCGACGGCACGGGACTGGAACTGGTGCAGCACATTCAGCAGCGTTATCCACAACTGCCAGTGGCGATGATCACCGCCTATGGCAGCCTGGAAACGGCGATCAACGCCTTGAAAGCAGGCGCATTCGACTTTCTTACCAAACCAGTGGACCTCACTCGCTTGCGCGAGCTGGTCGGCACGGCACTACGCATGCCGGCGGCGGGCGGCAGCTCTACCTCGATTGATCGACGCTTGCTCGGCGATTCAGCACCGATGCGCAACCTGCGCAAACAGATCGACAAACTCGCCCGCAGCCAGGCACCGGTGTACATCAGCGGCGAATCCGGCAGCGGTAAAGAACTGGTCGCGCGACTGATCCACGAACAGGGGCCGCGCGCCAGCCAGCCGTTCGTACCGGTGAACTGCGGGGCGATTCCCTCGGAGCTGATGGAAAGCGAGTTTTTTGGTCATCGCAAAGGCAGTTTCACCGGCGCAGTCGAGGACAAACCCGGGCTGTTTCAGGCGGCCCATGGCGGCACGTTGTTTCTCGATGAAGTGGCGGATTTGCCGCTGTCGATGCAGGTGAAGTTACTGCGCGCGATTCAGGAAAAAGCCGTGCGCAGTGTCGGCGGCCAGCAGGAAAGCGTGGTCGATGTGCGGATTCTTTGCGCCACCCACAAGGATCTCGATGCAGAGGTCGCGGCCGAGCGTTTTCGTCAGGACCTTTATTACCGCCTGAACGTGATTGAATTGCGCGTGCCGTCGCTGCGTGAGCGCCGTGATGACATTGAAGTGCTGGCGGCACATATGCTCAAGCGTTTGGCCAAGGACACCGGCCAACCGGCAGCACGCTTGCATCCGCAGGCGTTGGAAGCGCTGAAGAACTACCGCTTTCCAGGGAATGTGCGGGAACTGGAGAACGTGCTCGAACGAGCGCACACCCTGTGTGAAAACCGCACGATCGAGGCTGAAGATTTACGTTTGAGTGAAGGCAACTGCGCGGCGGATGGTGGGATTGCCGATCTGACCCAGATCGATAATCTTGAGGATTATCTGGAGAACGTTGAGCGGAAGCTGATTTTGCAGGCGCTGGAGGAGACGCGCTGGAATCGTACGGCGGCGGCGCAGCGGTTGAGTCTTTCGTTCAGATCGATGCGCTACAGACTGAAGAAATTGGGCCTGGATTGAGGCCCCCCTTCGCGAGCAGGCTCGCTCCCACATTGGATTTTGTGAACGACAAAGATCAACTGTGGGAGCGAGCCTGCTCGCGAAAGCGATCTGCCAGGCTACAGAGAAATACCTGACTAAATACGGCCTTCCGGTGCATACGGCGCCGGATCAATAATCGGCGCCCTTCCCAGCATCACATCGGCAAACAGCTGGCACGACGCTGGCGCCAGTACCAGCCCATTGCGGTAATGCCCGCAGTTCAACCACAACCCGTCGAACCCCGGCACCCGGCCAATATACGGAATGCCCTCCGGCGAGCCCGGGCGCAACCCCGCCCAGTGCCCGACCACTTCGGCATCGGCCAACGCTGGCAATAACTCCACTGCCGAAGCCTTGAGGCTTTCCAGCGCAACGTCGGTCGGCGTCTTGTCGTAGCCCTCGTGCTCCAGCGTGCTGCCGATCAGAATATGGCCATCTCGGCGCGGGATCGCATAACGGCCCTTGGCCAATACCATACTCGGCAGAAAATCCGCCGCACACTTGTAGAGAATCATCTGGCCTTTGACCGGTTCGACCGGCAATGTCAGATCCAGCGTCTTGAGCAGATCACCGCTCCACGCCCCAGCGGTCAGCACGACCTGATCGCCCTTGATCACACCCTTCGACGTCTCGACGCCAGTAACTCGCCCGTTCTCGCGGACAAACCCGCTGACTTCGCATTGTTCGTGAATGGTCACGTTCGGCAATGCCTGCAACGCCGCTTTCAGCGACTTGACCAGGCGCGGATTGCGCACGTTGGCGACATCCGCCATGTAGATCGCCCGGGAGAAACCGCCACCGAGCACCGGCACCGCATCATGCGCCGCCGAGATATCCACAGCCCGCAACGGGCGATTTTCCCGCTCGGCCCAGGCCAGCGCTTCGGCTTCATCGTCCAGATCCAGCCAGTACAGGCCGGTGGTGTGTACTTCAGGATCCACCCCGGTGTCAGCGAACAAACGCTCGCCGAGCTGTGGATAAAAATCCTGCGACCAGTGCGCCAGCGCGGTGACTGCCGGGCTATAGCGCCACGGATACAGCGGCGAAACGATACCGCCGCCCGCCCAGGACGATTCCTGGCCGAGGTTCGAGCGATCGAGCAGCACCACGCTGCGCACTTCGGAGGCGAGATTGTAGGCGGTCAGCAGGCCAATCACCCCGCCACCGACAATCACCACTTGCTGTTGCCTGGTCATGTTTGTTCCAACCGTAAAAAAGACAGTGGGCGCAAAAGGCACCCGAAAGAAAGCGTCTCAGCGGCCCCAGCAATCCTTGGTGGTCAGCCCGGTAGTCGCGTTGTTCATGCTTCTGACACCGGTGTTGGTCAGGGTGAAATCCCCGCACTTGTCGGTGGCCATGGACGTACCCGTCTTGCGGGTAGCGGTCAGCAGGAAGGTTTGGTCAGCAATGGTCGGGGTGAGGGTGTAGAAATCATTGCCCGTGCTCAGACCGGTGATACCGGTGTAGACATTGTTCTTGGTGTAGAAGCGTTCGAGGCTCTGTGCCTGCTCCGAGAGCAGCGACACCACTTCGGCGCGGCGGCCCTTTTTCAGGTACTCGGTATAGCTCGGTGCGGCGATGGTGATGACGATCCCGATGATCGCAATCACGATCATGATTTCGATCAGGGTGAAGCCTCGGTTGAATCTGCGCATGCCTCAAACTCTCGCTTACTGTATTTGTCGCCACATGATACGACGGCTGCCACCGCCGCCCTTTTCCACCAGGGTGGTGATGTTACCGCTGGAATCGTTAACAATTTTGCGTGTTGCGCCGTTGACGATGGCGTTCAGGGTCGGAATGCCACCGGTAAATATCACACCACTGGAAATCGTGTCGCTGCTGTCAACCACTCCATCCCCGTTGGTATCGAACACCGCATAGTTGAGCATCTTACCGCTGAACGCATCGAGTTCGGCCACTTTGCCGGTTCCGAAACTGGAACAGGGATCGGTGGTATCGACGCTGGCGGTGGTGAAGACGATTCGCCCAAGCACCAGACTGGCCTGATTGATCACGCGCTCACCGATCAGCGCGTTGTTATACACCAAGGGCAGGTACCAGCCCTTCTCTCCCGGATAGGTCGTGTCGTTCTGGGTAGTTGTCACAAACTGCCCGGTACTGCCGGAGAACACGCCAGTCACCGCCTGCGCCTGCAAACTGCCAACAGTGATGTTTCCGGAGCCGCCATCGGCATCCCACACCGAATAGAACGCCTGCAAATCCTTGTTGGTTTTGTCAGCCGTCTCGTTGAATTTACCGGTACCGACGAAAATCTGTTTGCCGCCAAGCGCGTTGTCCGCCAGTAGCGGTTGCGCGGTGATCGGTTGAGTCGCCCCGCCCGCCGTGGTGAATAACGGCTTGCCGGAAAACGCTAAACCCCAACTGTCCGTCGAGGTCGCGCTCAAGTCGAACTTCCATAAGCGCCCTTTCAAATCACCGCCATAAGCGGCCTGCACGACGTTCTGTGAGTTGACCTTGAGTTTCACCGAGGACAAACCATTAGTGGTTTCGGTACTGTCGATGACGATTTTCTTGATCAGCGACCCATCACGTACGTCCAGCACATACAACGCCGCCACGCCGGAGTTGCTGCCGTAGCCATTGGCAATGAAAGCAGCCCAGCGACCATCGGCCAAGCGTGCCACTTCCGGGCGTGCGTAGGCGTAACCCAGATCATTGAAAGCGTTGGCGGTGCTTGCAGTCGCCGGCGCACTGACTTCCCACAATGCGCGCAAAACGTTACCCGCCGAAGCGTCAAACAGTTGCAGCGCGTAGAACGTCTTGCCTCCGGCACCGGTTCCGCCGATGGCCAGGGTTTTCCATGCGCTATTGAGCTGGGCGTCATACACGCCGACCTGGCCGTCGACCAGAAACTTGTGGCTGACGCCGTTGAAGTAGTTCGGATCGGCAATCAGCCGCAGCGACGGTAATACGCTGGAAGGCATATAAGCGTAACGACGGCTGCCGTTGGCCGAGTTGATGACGTTGACGAAACCGTCGTTGGCGTTCACCACCAGACTGGCATTCATGTTTGCCGCTTTGGTGGTCAGGTAAGCGGTGTACGTGGTGTCGCCCGACAGATCGGAGGCTGTCTTGTCCGTCGGTGAGGCCAGCACCAACGGCGAGTTGATGATGTCGCCGAGCAACACGCTACGCACTTTGAGCCCGGTCTTGTTGGTGCCTTTGCTCCACTCCACCAGATCACTACCGGTAATACCGGTGGGCAGGCCTTGGCTGAGTGTCGTCTGCTGGGGCGCGGAAAAATTACCATAGGCCAGCGCAACGGCGGCGTTGCTTGTAGTGTTCCACGACTGATAGGTCGGTGCGATCGCACTCGGTACGATAGTGGTGTCAGTGGTCCAGAGCACCGCAGAGGTATTCACCGCTCCGGATGCATTGAAGCCGAAGGACTTGATCGTGCCGCGCCAGTCCTTGGGGTCGTAACTGGTCTGAAAGTAACTGGAGCCGCTCGCCAGTGTGGTGCCGCTGGTGACACCACTACCGCCGGAACCGGCCTTGGAAGTGATATCACTCAACGCCGACGACAACGCGGCGTTGAGCCCGGTGCTGTCAGTCGCCTGGTAATACCTGCCCTGCCCGTAACTGGCCGCGTCCGACAGCATGTCGTTGTCGGCGGTGAAGCCCACGGTATAGGTGTTCAAATTCTGCTTGGGAAAATCCACCGCGTTCCAACTCTTGCCCGCCGCGTCGGTACCGGTCGAGCGCATGTCGATATCGAAGGCGAACTTGGCGATATCATCCAGATACAACGTATCCCCTTCTTTGTCGCCATAGAGGTTGTTGCCGTCATTGCTGACACCGTCCCAGTTCGGTAACCGGCTGCCGCCCAATGGGTCGTTGCTCGGAAAGGTACGGTCGAAGGTCGGCAAGCCATCGGTTATCACCACGCCATAATTTTTCTGGCAGCGGTACTGGATCGGACTGGTATAGGTCGCGGGCGCGCTGTTGTAGTACGGCGCCATGCCGCGCATATAGCGGGTGATTTCATAGTAGGTTTCTGCCAACGGCGTGTTGGCCACGGCACTCAAACCATTGATCGATGAGATCAGCGCGTTGTAGTTGGTGTCTGCCTGCGCCTGCGTGACGCTCCCGGACACCGGCGCCAAGTCGCTGATCGAGCGGGCGATATAACCGCCATTACCAGAGTCGTTGTTGGTGACCGGGTTGAAAGTCGACAGGCCAATACGCAAAGTGCGATTGCTGGTGACCAGCGCCGTCGACACGTTACGCGCGACGTTGATTCGGTAGTCGTTGGGAATCGCCCCAGTGGTGAAATCGCGTGTGCCATTGTTGATGGCCAGACTGACGACGTAGGAAATGTAGTCGCCTGTATATCGCGTGTTGCCGCCACCCACAGGGTCCGGCAGTTTCAGACACAGTGGCGCGACACTGTTGTTGTAAAACGCGTACGCGCCACCCGAACACCCGGAGGTCGGAAGGCTTGATAAAAACACAGGATCGCCAGTGATCGTTGGCGCGTTCAGAGGGGTGCATAACCCGAGAAACGCATTGCACTGCCGCGCCGGCGTGCGATCAGCCGTCGGATCGAAGCCAGCCGCATAAATGATGCTGTTCATACTCCCCGAATCGTCGATCAGCAGCATGACGTTGGGTGGCACCGCTGCCGCACTCAACAGCGGCGAATCGGAAGGCGTGAACGCATACGCCGGCGCGGCCAGATAGAAGCTCAGCAGCATGCCGATCCATAGTGATATGCAGCGCTCAATACTTCGCATAAACACTCTCCACCACGCTACGCGAAGTGCCGGCGATGCCGACCGCTGTAACCCGATACAACGTCGCCGAGGTGTTGCTCGGTACGTTCACGGCCGTCAGAGTCGTACCGATGTTCTGTACTCCATAGAATCCATTGCCGGCCGCAATCCAGGTGACCCCGGAAGTCGAGTTGAGCCCCGCCGAGCTGACCACTGACGACTCCGCTGGCGGCGCGCATTGCGTGGTACCGCTGCACACGGCCAGCGAATAACTGTCCAGTTGCACCGCACTTTCGCCAATCCGCAACGCCGCCTCGGCAGTCTGAAACGACTGATTACGCAGACTCACGCTGCCGGCCATTTTTTCCTGCAGGTTAGCGCTCTGCATCGACGACAGACCAATCAGGGTGAGCAACAACAGGAATACCAGACTGACCAGCAAGACCATGCCGCGCTGCGCCTGACGGGTGTGGAGAGTCATCCTCATCACCGCGCCCCTCACTGCAAGCGGTTGCGCAAAGCGGCAACCACGTTGAAGGTTTGATTGCGCACCCGATTGTTCGGATCGTTGAGGGTCAGGCTCAGCCGCACGCTGCGAATGCGCGCCGGATCGGCGGGGTTGGCGCTGTAGGTCGAAGCCGCCACATCCGTTGCCGTACTGGCCAGACCGAACATCACGGTGAACGCACTGACGTTGTTCACCAACACCTGCTGGGTCGGCGTACCGCTGCCGGTGCCCATGAGAATCTGATTGTTGCTGAAGCTGTAGATCAGACGCCGGATCGGAAACGCGATCTGCCCGCTCGCTGGGGATCGCAACCCGGTGTAGGCCGTTGCGCTATTGCGGCAGTCGGAGACGACCGTCCAGGTTGGAGTGCCCCCGCCGCTGCCGATATCGGCGGTGACCAGTGTCAGTTTCAGGTTGGCATTGTCCCAACTGATCGGCGTGACCTGCGCAGCGTTGAAATCACCCGCACTGCTCGAATCGGTAATGGTGCCAAGACAGCCGAACATCCCGACCATGCGAATTTCCTGAATCATTTTGCTCAACACAAACCGTGCGTCTTCCTGCATCGCCGCGGCACTGTTCTGGCTTACATAGGTGTTTTTTGCCGCGATGAAAATCTGCACCACGCCCAGCACCACGATCAGCCCCAATGCCAAAGCGATGAGTAATTCGATCAGACCGAATCCACGGTTTCGCCGCTTCATGGCGTAGCCACCGGATCAACTGCTGCGCGACTGGTCAGGACAAAACTGCGTTGAGCACTGGCGGTGTTGGCTGCCCGTGCGTCGCTCCAGTTGATGGTGATGGTATAGACCCGCTGACTGAGGGTGATGCTGCCGGTCGCCGTCGGCCCGCCAAAATTGATGATATTGGTGGTGAAATCGTAGAGGTCCTGATCGCGGGCAACGCTCAGATTGCCCGAGGTCGGCGGGGTGACGGTGTAGTCGGCGCCGGAGTTGGCGCGGATGCGGTCCATCATGTCGTAGGCGATGAAACTGGCCTGGCTGGTCATCCGCGAGCTGTCGGTGTACTTCAGCGCATTCAGTTGCACCGCCGCCGCCCCCAGCAGCCCGACCGTCAGAATCAGCAACGCGACCAGCACCTCGATCAGCGTCATGCCCTGCTGTGTGTATTGACTCCCTGCCCTCATCCGCAACTTCCACCCAATTGAATTCGTCCGTTCAAACACACGTTCAGCGTCCTGCTTTGCGTTCCCAGCGTGTAACTGATGACCACCGCCGTCGACGGTGCCGCCAGACCGCCAAGGTTGTTGAAATCCAGTGCGGTCACTCCTGAGGGTAGCGTCAGAGTCGCGCCGCTGCTCATCGCGGGAACAACCCGCAACACATTGGCCGGATTGCCAGTACTGTCATAGACCGCCAGTTCACCGGTCCAGACGCTGCCACCAGCGGTTGGGCGCAGGCGTAGGGTGGTGCCACGGTCGATGGCTTCGAGCCTGGCGAAATTGATCGCCCGTTGCAGATCGCCCATCTCGGTATCAGCCTTGCTGCTCTGTATCGATCGGGTGAACGCCGGCACGGCCAAAGTGATCAGGATCACGAAGATCGCGACCGCGACCAACAACTCGATCAGCGTGAAACCTTTTGTACGAAGATCCATCAATGCCCTCCGTTGCCGTCGGCTATACCTGCTTCTACACGCTAGAACATTCAACCGGCCCGCGTCGGTTGATTTGCCCTGCCCGGCGCACGGAGCGCGCCGTTCATCACACTCCACGGAGGGAGTTTTCATGCCGCAACAGGGTTTCAGCCTGATCGAACTGCTTATGGGACTGGCGATTGGCGCAATTGTTCTGCTGTTGGTCAGTCCGGCGTTTGCCACGCTCAGAGAATCGAACCATCGGGATCAGGCAGCGCAATCCTTGCTCGATGGCCTGCGCAACGCTCGCACCCAGGCCATCACACGCAATCAGAGCGTGGTGATCCATGGCATCAACGGCGACTGGAGTCAGGGCTGGCGGATCATTCTGGATATCAGCGGCAAGGGGTCGAAAGACAACAGCAATCCGCTGCTGCAAGAAAGTGTGAGCGACACACAGGTGCCAATTGTCGGCAATTGGTCAGTAAGTCGTTACGTACGCTTCAGCAGTCTGGGGCAACCGCTGATGCCCGGGCGGGCGTTTCAGGCAGGGACATTACATGTCTGCTCGGCTCGCGAGCCGGTCAGCCAGCGCCAGATAGTGCTGGCGGCGACCGGTCGTGTGCGCCTGAACAGCCAAGAGGCTGAGCAGGTGTTGTGTCAAAAGATCAAAAGCGTCAGATCGAACGCACGCGCAGCTCTTTAGGCATCGAGAACGTGATGTTCTCTTCACGCCCGGCCAATTCATCGGCACCGGTGGCGCCCCAGGCCTGCAATTGCTGAATCACGCCACGCACCAGGACTTCCGGCGCGGAGGCACCGGCGGTAATGCCGATACGCTCAACGCCATCGAACCAGCTCTTTTGCAGGTCTTCGGCGCCGTCGATCAGGTAGGCCGGCGTGGCCATGCGCTCGGCAAGTTCTCGCAAGCGGTTGGAGTTGGAGCTGTTCGGGCTGCCGACTACCAGCACGACGTCACACTCGTCGGCCAATTGCTTGACCGCGTCCTGGCGGTTTTGCGTGGCGTAGCAGATGTCGTCCTTGCGCGGACCACCGATGGCCGGGAAGCGCGTGCGCAAGGCATCGATGACGCGACTGGTGTCGTCCATCGACAGCGTGGTCTGGGTAACGAAAGCCAGTTTGTCCGGGTTATGCACCTGCAATTCGGCGACGTCTTTCTCGTCTTCAACGAGGTAGATCGCACCGCCATTGCTGCCGTCGTACTGGCCCATGGTGCCTTCGACTTCCGGGTGACCGGCGTGGCCGATCAGGATGCACTCGCGACCGTCGCGGCTGTATTTCGCCACTTCGATGTGCACCTTGGTCACCAGCGGGCAAGTGGCGTCGAATACCTTCAGGCCACGGCCGGCGGCTTCGGTACGCACAGCCTGGGATACGCCGTGAGCGCTGAAGATCACGATAACGTCATCCGGCACCTGATCCAGCTCTTCGACGAAGATCGCTCCGCGGCTGCGCAGGTCTTCAACGACGAACTTGTTGTGCACCACTTCGTGACGCACGTAGATCGGCGGCCCGAAAACTTCCAGGGCGCGGTTGACGATTTCGATCGCCCGGTCCACGCCGGCGCAGAAGCCACGGGGGTTGGCGAGTTTGATTTGCATGCTGTGCCTCGTGTCTTGCGCGCGAAAACAATGAATTACCAACTGGGTGGGAGCGAGCCTGCTCGCGAAAGCTGACTGACATTCAACATCGACGTCGCCTGACACACCGCTTTCGCGAGCAGGCTCGCTCCCACATTTTTACAGCGCTTTAACGTTGATGATCTCGACGTCAAAGGTCAGCGTCTTGCCCGCCAGCGGATGGTTGAAGTCGATGGTCACTTGCGTGTCGTCGAACTCTTTCACCACACCCGGCAGCTCAGTATTGGCCGCATCGTTGAAGATCACCAGCAAACCCGGCGACAACTCCATGTCGACGAACTGCGAACGCGGGATGATCTGCACGTTCTGCGGGTTCGGCTGGCCGAAGGCGTTTTCCGGCTCGACGGTCAGCGTGCGCTTGTCGCCGGCCTTGAAGCCGAACAGCGCTGCTTCGAAACCCGGCAGCAGGTTGCCGTCGCCGACCCTGAAGGTTGCCGGGGCTTTGTCGAACGTACTGTCGACCGTGTCGCCGTTCTCCAGGCGCAATGCAAAGTGCAAAGTGACTTCCGTGTTCTGGCCGATGCGTTGCTCAGCCAATACCTGTTCAGTCATGAACGGCCTCTTCGGTTTTCTTGGTTTTGAACATGTCCAGTGCCAGCATCACCGCGCCAACGGTAATCGCGCTGTCGGCGAAGTTGAACGCCGGGAAGTACCAGCGGTTCTGCCAGTGCACCAGAATGAAATCGATCACATGGCCCAGAGCAATGCGGTCATACAGATTGCCCAGCGCGCCGCCCAATACCAGCGCCAGCGCGACGGCCAGCCAGGTTTCATTGCGGCCCAGACGCTTGAGCCAGACCACCAGCACCGCACTGACCACAATTGCGATCAGGGCGAACAGCCAGCGCTGCCAGCCGGAGCTGTCAGCCAGGAAGCTGAAGGCAGCGCCGGTGTTGTAGGCCAGGGTCCAGCTGAAGTAATCGGGAATGATCACGATCTGCTGGAACATTTCGAGCTTGCCTTCGAAGTAGAACTTGCTGGCCTGGTCGATGACCAGAACCAGCAAACTCAACCACAGCCAGCTCAACCGTCCGAAACGGCCAACGGCATTAGGCATAGTGACGAACCTCGCCAGCGCCGCTGATGTTGTCGACGCAACGACCGCAGATTTCCGGATGCTCCGGGTTCACGCCAACGTCCTCGCGGCAGTGCCAGCAACGTGCGCATTTCGGGAAGGCCGATTTGACGATTTTCAGCTTCAGGCCGCTGACTTCCGTCACTACCGCATCGGCCGGAGCCTGAACGAACGGCGCAACGCTTGCGGTCGAAGTGATCAGGACAAAGCGCAGTTCGTTGCTCAGCTTGGCCAGATCGGCGCTCAGCGCGTCTTCGGCGTACAGCGTCACTTCGGCTTGCAGGTTGCCACCGACAGCTTTCGCTGCGCGCTGGATTTCCATTTCTTTGTTGACCGCTACTTTGACCGCCATCACGCGTTCCCAGTAGTCGCGACCCAGTTCAACGTCGGCTGGCAGTTCGGTCAAACCTTCATACCAGGTGTTGAGCATGACCGATTCGTTGCGTTCGCCCGGCAGGTATTCCCACAGTTCGTCGGCGGTGAAGGCGAGGATCGGCGCGATCCAGCGCACCAGCGCTTCGGAGATGTGGAACAGCGCGGTTTGCGCCGAACGGCGGGCCTTACTGTTGGAGCCAGTGGTGTACTGACGGTCCTTGATGATGTCGAGGTAGAAACCGCCCAGCTCCTGCACGCAGAAGTTGTGGATCTTCGAGTAGACGTTCCAGAAACGGTATTCGCCGTAGTGCTCTTGCAACTCTCGTTGCAGCAGCAAAGTGCGGTCGACCGCCCAACGATCCAGCGCGAGCATTTCTTCGGCCGGCAAGATGTCGGTGGCCGGATTGAAACCGCTCAGGTTCGAAAGCAGGAAACGCGCGGTGTTACGGATACGACGATAGGCGTCCGCGCTGCGCTGCAGGATCTGGTCGGAAACCGCCATCTCGCCGGAGTAGTCAGTCGAAGCCACCCACAGACGCATGATGTCGGCGCCCAGCGTGTCGTTGACTTTCTGCGGCGCAATCACGTTGCCCAGCGATTTGGACATTTTGCGGCCGGCTTCGTCGACGGTGAAACCGTGAGTCAGCAGTTCGCGGTACGGCGCGTGGTTGTCGATGGCGCAACCGGTCAGCAACGACGAGTGGAACCAGCCACGGTGTTGGTCGGAACCTTCCAGGTACAGATCGGCACGCGGGCCGCTCTCGTGACCCATCGGGTGCGAACCGCGCAGGACGTGCCAGTGCGTGGTGCCCGAATCGAACCAGACGTCGAGGGTGTCGCTGATCTTGTCGTACAGCGGCGCTTCGTCACCGAGCAGTTCGGCAGCGTCCATCTTGAACCAGGCTTCGATGCCTTCGACTTCAACGCGCTTGGCGACTTCTTCCATCAGCTCGACAGTGCGAGGGTGCAGTTCGCCGCTTTCCTTGTTGAGGAAGAACGGGATCGGCACGCCCCAGTTGCGCTGACGCGAGATGCACCAGTCCGGACGGTTGGCGATCATCGAGTGCAGGCGCGCCTGGCCCCAGGCCGGGACGAACTTGGTGTCTTCGATGGCTTTGAGCGAGCGCACCCGCAGGGTGTCGCCGCTGGTTGGCTCTTTGTCCATGCCGATGAACCACTGCGCGGTGGCGCGGTAGATCAGCGGGGTCTTGTGACGCCAGCAGTGCATGTAGCTGTGTTTGATGATGGCGGTGTGCAACAGCGCACCGACTTCGGTCAGCTTGTCGACGATGGCCGGGTTGGCCTTCCAGATGAACTGGCCGCCGAAGAACTCCAGCGACGGCGCGTAAACGCCGTTGCTCTGCACTGGATTAAGGATGTCGTCGTTGACCATGCCGTACTTCTTGCAGGTCACGAAGTCGTCCACGCCGTAGGCCGGAGCGGAGTGAACCACGCCGGTGCCAGCGCCCAGTTCGACGTAGTCAGCCAGGTACACCGGCGACAGACGGTCATAGAACGGGTGACGGAAATTGATCAGCTCCAGCTCTTTACCGGTGGTGGTCGCGATGACCGAACCTTCAACGCCGTAGCGAGTCAGGCAGGCTTCGACCAGCTCTTCAGCCAGCACCAGCAGCTTGTCGCCGACATCAACCAACGCGTAGTTGAATTCCGGGTGAACGTTCAGCGCCTGGTTGGCCGGGATGGTCCACGGGGTAGTGGTCCAGATCACGATCGAGGCAGGTTTGCTCAGCGACGGCAGACCGAACGCAGCAGCCAGTTGGGCTTCGTCAGCGATCGGGAAAGCAACGTCGATGGTCGAGGAGTCCTTGTTCTCGTACTCGACTTCCGCTTCAGCCAGGGCCGAACCGCAGTCGAAGCACCAGTTCACTGGCTTGAGGCCCTTGAACACGAAACCGCCCTTGACGATTTCGGCGAGGGCGCGGATTTCACCGGCCTCGTTCTTGAAATCCATGGTTTTGTACGGGTTGGCCCAATCGCCCAGCACGCCGAGACGGATGAATTCGGACTTCTGCCCTTCGATCTGCTCGGTGGCGTAGGCACGGCACAGTTCGCGGGTCTTGTCCGCGCCCAGATTCTTGCCGTGGGTCACTTCAACCTTGTGCTCGATCGGCAGGCCGTGGCAGTCCCAACCCGGAACGTACGGCGCGTCGAAGCCCGACAGGGTCTTCGAGCGGATGATCATGTCCTTGAGAATCTTGTTCAGTGCGTGACCGATGTGGATCGTGCCGTTGGCATACGGAGGGCCGTCGTGCAAAACGAACTTCGGACGATCCTTGCCAATCTCGCGCAACTTTCCGTACAGGCCAATACTGTCCCAGCGCTGCAGGATCTGCGGTTCGCGCTGTGGCAGGCCGGCCTTCATTGGGAAGGCGGTGTCCGGAAGGTTAAGCGTGGCTTTATAGTCGGTCATTTAAGGCTCTTCATTAGCGATGGGCGCTAGGTGCGGCTAGTGCACGGGCGGTGGCGACATCCGCATTGATCGCCGTTTTCAATGCCTCCAGAGAGGCGAAGCGCTGCTCTTCACGCAGCTTTTGGTGGAAAACCACCGTCAAACGCCGGTCATACAGATCGCCGGCAAAATCTAAAAGATGGACTTCAAGGTGGGCCTTGCCATCACCCTGTACCGTGGGCCGCACGCCGATATTGGCGACGCCGGGCCAGGTCTTGCCGTCGATATCGACATCCACCAGATACACCCCGGTGAACGGCACGCGACGACGCTTGAGTTGAATGTTGGCAGTGGGCGTACCCAGTTGCCGGGCCAGTTTCTGGCCGTGCAGCACGCGACCGGCGATGCGGTACGGGCGACCCAGCAAACGTTCGGCCAAGGCAAAATCGGCGGCGGCCAAGGCGTTACGCACCTGCGTGCTACTGACGCGAATGCCGTCCAGCTCGACGGTTTGCGCCGCTTCGACGGTAAAACCGTGCATCTGCCCGGCCTGCAACAGGAAATCGAAGTCGCCGAGGCGGTCGCAACCGAAACGGAAATCGTCACCGACCTCAAGATGCTGCACGCCAAGACCATCAACCAGGATGGTATCGACGAACTCACTGGCGCTGAGTTTGCTCAAGCGCTGGTTAAACGCCAGGCACAACACCCGGTCAACGCCTTCGGCGGCCAGCAGTTGCAGCTTGTCGCGCAAACGGGCCAGACGTGCCGGCGCGGTCTCGGGGGCAAAGAATTCCCGTGGCTGCGGCTCGAAAATCACCACGCAGCTGGGTACGCCCAACTCGAGCGCACGCTCACGCAGTCGGGCCAGGATAGCCTGGTGACCACGGTGAACACCGTCAAAGTTGCCAATAGTGGCGACGCAGCCCCGATGCTGGGGGCGCAAGTTGTGGAGGCCTCGAACCAGCTGCATAACGCGCTTCTTGCTCATAAAGTGGTCGATTATAACCACACCCGACGGCCGACGACAGGCAACACCGTAACGCAAAGTGAACGAGCCGACAAAACTGCCGGCCCGCGCCTGTTTATAAAGGGTAAAACCTTAACTCAAGGCCTTGCGATTGAAGTCACGCAAGCGGAAACCCAGCAGCAGCAACATACCGAAATAGGACACCACGCCCGCCGCGACCAATGCGCCCAGACGCAGGAAGCGCTCAAGCATGTGCCCTTGATCCCACGCTGGCATGAAGTGCATGCCAATCAGCAACACCGCCGACATCACCGCCACTGCGATCACCAGTTTGAACCCGAACTTGGCCCAACCTGGCTGCGGCTGATACATCTGTTGCTTGCGCAATTGATAGAACAGCAGCCCGGCATTCAGGCAGGCACCGGCACTGATCGCCAGGGCCAGGCCGGCATGAGCCAGCGGACCAATCAGAACGAGGTTGAACAGTTGCGTAACGACCAGCGTGAAGATTGCGATTTTTACCGGCGTACGGATGTTCTGTTGCGCATAAAAGCCCGGTGCGAGCACTTTGATCACGATAATTCCGAGCAGGCCGACAGAATACGCAATCAGCGCACGCTGGGTCATTTCGGCGTCAAAGCCGCTGAACTGACCGTACTGAAACAGCGAAACCGTCAGCGGCTCAGCAAGAATCCCCAGCGCCAGCGCACAGGGCAGCACCAGCACAAAGCACAGACGCAGGCCCCAATCGAGAATCCGCGAGTATTCGTGGCGATCCTTGCTGGCATAGGTTTTCGCCAATGTCGGCAGCAGAATCGTCCCCAATGCCACGCCAAGCACGCCGGATGGCAACTCCATCAAGCGGTCGGCGTAATACATCCACGACACCGAGCCTGCGACCAGAAACGAGGCGAAGATGGTGTTGATGATCAGCGAAATCTGACTGACCGAGACACCGAGAATCGCCGGCAGCATCTGTTTCATCACCCGCCACACGCCGGTATCGCGCAGGTTCAGTCGCGGCAGTACCAGCATGCCGATCTTTTTCAGGTGCGGCAGTTGATAGAGCAACTGCGCCAGACCGCCGACCAGGACCGCCCAGCCCAGCGCCATCACCGGCGGATCGAAGTACGGCGTGAGGAACAGCGAAAACACGATCATGCTGACATTGAGCAGGGTCGGCACGAAGGCCGGCACCGAGAAGCGGTTCCAGGTATTGAGGATCGCGCCAGCCAGCGACGACAGCGAGATCAGCAATATATAGGGGAACGTGACGCGCAACAGATCAGAGGTGAGCTGGAATTTTTCCGGTGTATCGGTAAAGCCCGGAGCCGTTGCCCAGATCACCCAGGGTGCGGCGATCATGCCCAGCGCAGTCACTACCGCCAATACCAGCGTCAGCAGACCTGACACGTAAGCAATGAACGTGCGCGTCGCTTCTTCACCCTGCTGACTTTTGTACTCGGCAAGAATCGGTACGAAAGCCTGAGAGAAAGCACCTTCGGCGAAGATCCTGCGCAGCAGATTGGGCAGTTTGAAGGCGATAAAGAAGGCGTCGGTCGCCATCCCGGCACCGAATATACGAGCAATCAGCGTGTCACGGACAAACCCCAAAATCCGGGAAAGCATCGTGATAGAGCTGACGGCGGCCAACGATTTGAGCAGATTCATTGAGGGAATTTGTGCCTGTCGATAAACAGCAGGCGAACAAAGCGCCTACTTGTGCGATACTCCGCGCCGCAGCAGCACAGAGCCAAAGCTCGCGAGTTTACAGGTCAAGCGCCGGAAATAAATATCCCGCCTCTTTATACCTACCACTTAGCGGAACGTTTCAAGTGCCCTTGACAAGACTTCAACTCATCGGCATGATTCGCGGCCTATTTTGTTTGCTATTTCCTAAAAAGTCTTTCGAGGAGCTCGACGGTGGCCAACTCACCTTCCGCCAAAAAACGTGCAAAACAGGCTGAGAAGCGTCGCAGCCACAACGCCAGCCTGCGTTCCATGGTTCGCACCTACATCAAGAATGTAGTTAAAGCCATCGACGCAAAAGACGCTGAAAAAGCTCAAGCTGCATACGTTCTGGCTGTGCCAGTTATCGACCGTATGGCCGATAAAGGCATCATCCACAAGAACAAGGCTGCTCGTCATAAGAGCCGTCTGAATGGCCACGTTAAAGCGCTGAAAGAAGCTGCTTAATCGACGTAGTCATTAAAAAACCGACCTTAGGGTCGGTTTTTTATTGCCTGTGATTTAACAAATCCAGCGCAAAAAAATGTAGGAGTGAGCCTGCTCGCGATGGCGGCGTGTCAGTCGATGCAATATTGACTGACATACCGCCATCGCGAGCAGGCTCGCTCCTACAGTTGGTTTTGCGGCGTTATTGCTGGACCGGAACCCATGGCAGGATCGGGATTGCGGTCACGGCATTCTGCGGGCTACCCTCGATCAAGCGATCGCTGTAGACCAGATACACCAGCGTATTGCGCTTCTTGTCGAGGAAACGCACCACCTGCATGGTTTTGAATACCAGCGAAGTGCGCTCCTTGAACACCTCATCGCCATCCTTCAGCTCGCCCTTGAACTTGATCGGGCCGACCTGGCGACATGCGATCGACGCCTCGGCGCGATCCTCAGCCAGACCCAGACCACCCTTCACACCGCCCGTCTTGGCGCGCGACAGGTAGCAGGTAACCCCTTCGACTTTGGGATCATCGAAAGCCTCGACCACAATGCGGTCGTTCGGGCCGACAAACTTGAACACTGTCGACACCTGACCGATTTCCTCGGCCGAGACCAGCAATGGCATCGCCATCAGCAAGCCCAACAATCCTTTTGCTAAACGCATCGAGTTTTCCTTAAACCAGAATCAGGTTGTCACGGTGAACCAATTCAGGCTCCGCCATGTAACCGAGCAAACCGACAATCGCATCCGACGACTGACCGATGATTTTTTGTGCCTCCAGCGCGCTGTAGTTGGCCAGGCCACGGGCAATCTCACGACCATCCGGCGCCACACAGACCACCATTTCGCCGCGACGGAAACTGCCCTGCACCAATTTCACCCCCACGGGCAGCAAACTCTTGTTGCCCTGAGACAACGCCGACACTGCACCATCATCCAGCACCAGCGTGCCACGGGTCTGCAGATGCCCGGCCAGCCATTGCTTGCGCGCCGCGAGCATGCCTCGCTCAGGCGACAACAACGTACCGATGCGCTCACCCGCTTTCAAGCGATCAAGCACGCGCTCAAGGCGCCCACCGACGATAATGGTGTGCGCACCGGAACGCGCCGCCAGCCGTGCCGCACGCAGCTTGGTCTGCATGCCGCCACGCCCCAGCGCACCACCCGTGCCGCCCGCGACCGCATCCAGCGTCGGATCATCAGCGCGCGCCTCGTAAATCATCTGCGCATCGGGGTTATTACGCGGATCGGCGTCGAACATGCCGTCGCGATCAGTAAGGATCACCAGCAGGTCCGCCTCGACCAGGTTAGCCACCAGCGCCGCCAGCGTGTCGTTGTCGCCGAAGCGGATTTCGTCAGTGACCACGGTGTCGTTCTCGTTGATCACCGGGATGACTTTCAGCTCAACCAATGCGCGCAGGGTGCTGCGGGCGTTCAGGTAACGCTTGCGGTCGGACAGGTCGTCATGGGTCAGGAGAATCTGCGCTGTGTGCCGACCATGCTCGGCGAAGCTTGATTCCCACGCCTGCACCAAGCCCATCTGGCCGATAGCCGCAGCCGCCTGAAGCTCGTGCATCGCACTGGGTCGTGCGGTCCAGCCCAAACGACTCATGCCGGCCGCCACCGCCCCAGAGGACACCAGCACCAACTCGACGCCAGCCTCATGCAAGGCCACCATCTGCTCGACCCAGACACCCATTGCCGCGCGATCCAGCCCTTTGCCATCAGCTGTCAGCAAAGCGCTGCCGATCTTCACGACCCAACGCTGCGCACCTGTCACCTTGCTCCGCATCATCTTCAACCTTAGCTTGAGGGCTGCGCGACCCAGCGCCGCCCATGACGTTATTTGTGACTTGCGATTTCCAGATACTAAAACGCCGCTCGATTGAGCGGCGCTTAAGTTTACTGCAACGAATCAGTCACGCACGTAAATGATTTCCGGACCGTCTTCGTCATCCACATCTTCTTCGTCCCAGTCATCATCGCCGATGTCATGGACCGACTTCACGCCGCTGCGACGCAGGGCACGCTTGTCATCCAGCGCCTGCAGTTGCGCGCGGGCTTCGTCTTCAATGCGCTGATCGAGATCGGCCAGCTCTTCCTTGTAGGCCGGGTCATTGGCCAGACGATCAGCACGGTCCTCCATGTAACGCATGATGTCATGGCACAGACGCTCGGTGCCGATCTTGGCGATGGCCGAGATCACGTAGACCGGACCGGTCCACTCCAGGCGCTCAACGATTTCCTTGACGCGCTCATCGTGCTCTTCTTCAAGGATCTGGTCGCACTTGTTCAGCACCAGCCAGCGATCACGCTCCGCCAGGGACGGGCTGAATTTGATCAGCTCGTTGACGATCACCTCAGCGGCGTCTGGTGCACTGCTGTCATCCAGAGGCGCCATATCGACGAGGTGCAGCAGCAGACGCGTACGCGCCAAGTGCTTGAGGAAGCGAATGCCCAGACCGGCACCGTCGGAAGCGCCTTCGATCAGACCCGGAATGTCGGCAATGACGAAGCTCTTCCAGCGATCGACGCTGACCACACCCAGGTTCGGCACCAGCGTGGTGAACGGGTAGTCGGCGACTTTCGGCTTGGCAGCCGATACCGAACGAATGAAGGTACTTTTACCGGCGTTCGGCAAGCCCAGCAGACCGACGTCAGCCAGTACTTTCATTTCCAGTTTCAGGTCGCGCTGCTCACCCGGCTTACCCGGCGTGGTCTGACGCGGCGCACGGTTGGTACTGGATTTGAAACGGGTGTTACCCAGACCGTGCCAGCCACCCTGCACTACCATCAGTTTCTGGCCAGCCTTGGTCAGGTCGCCGATCACTTCCTGGGTAGCAGAGTCGATCACCGTGGTGCCGACCGGCACGCGCAGGATCAGGTCCTCGCCTTTTTTACCGGTGCAGTCAGTGCTGCCACCGTTGGAGCCACGCTCGGCGTCGAAGTGCCGGGTGTAACGGTAGTCGACCAGGGTGTTGAGGTTTTCGTCAGCCATCATGTAGATGGAACCGCCGTCACCGCCATCACCGCCGTTCGGGCCACCGTTTTCGATGAATTTTTCCCGACGGAAACTCATGGCACCATTGCCGCCGTCACCAGCCTTTACGCGAATCGATACTTCATCAACAAACTTCATAACCAACGCCTCTCGCCATACGGACGAGCCGAAAAACAATCAAGACATAAGACTCTTGCAAAAATGAGCGCAGCGACCCCAAAACACGACCTGCATCGCACACCGACAGCCCATACAAACAGTTTTGCAAGAGACTCACCCCACAAACGAAAAAGCCCCGTCGCGAGACAGGGCTTTTCCAGCGATCGCGCAATTAAGCTGCGACAACGCTCACGTAACGGCGGTTGAACGCGCCTTTTACTTCAAACTTGATCACGCCTTCGATTTTCGCGAAGAGGGTGTGATCCTTACCCATGCCAACGCCGTAGCCAGCGTGGAATTGGGTGCCGCGCTGACGCACGATGATGTTGCCCGGAATGATTTTCTGGCCGCCATACATCTTAACGCCAAGGCGTTTGGCTTCTGAGTCGCGACCGTTACGGGTACTACCACCAGCTTTTTTGTGTGCCATGAGTCAATTCTCCTAGTGAGGAATTAGGCTGAAATTAAGCCTGAATACCGGTGATTTTGATCTCGGTGTACCACTGGCGGTGGCCCATACGCTTCATGTGGTGCTTACGACGACGGAACTTGATGATGCGAACTTTATCGTGACGACCTTGGGAGATCACTTCAGCCACAACGGTAGCGCCAGCAACAACTGGAGCGCCGATATTCACGTCGTCGCCATTGGCAACCAACAGAACGCGATCAAAGGTAACGGATTCGCCGGTAGCGATTTCCAGTTTTTCGATCTTCAGGTATTCACCTGGGGCGACTTTGTACTGCTTGCCGCCAGTAACGATTACTGCATAAGACATGGTATTTCTCCGATAATCCTGCTCACCCAGCTCTTTATAAGAAGAGGTATTGGCTGGCATGGCTGCATAAGGCTGGAAGGCCCGTTGCAATTGCGTAAGGCAGGTGCTGCCCAGGAAGTTCAGGGTGCGCGATTGTACGCAAGCCGCGAGAGACGCGCAAGTAGCCGTCCATCGCGCCTTGACAGCTCTGGATGTGAGTCCTAGCATGCCGCGCAACCCTTCTGGAGCGACTCTCGCTGATGCAACCCCAAGCTTTCTACCGCGCGGTGGCGGACGATTTTAGCGCCGTCGACGGCATCATCAAGAAGCAGCTGACTTCCCGAGTACCGCTGGTATCGAAAATCGGCGATTACATTACCTCGGCCGGCGGCAAACGTCTGCGTCCTTTATTAGTGTTGCTGTGTGGCAAGGCCTTGGGTCGCGAAGGCGACGACATGCGTCTTTTGGCCGCCACCATCGAATTCCTGCACACTGCGACCCTGCTGCATGACGACGTGGTCGACATGTCCGGCATGCGCCGTGGCCGCTCGACCGCCAACGCCATGTGGGGCAACGCCCCAAGCGTGCTGGTCGGCGACTTCCTGTACTCGCGCTCGTTCGAAATGATGGTCGAACTGGGCTCGATGCCGGTGATGAAGATCCTTTCCCAGGCCACGCGCATCATCGCCGAAGGCGAAGTGCTGCAACTGTCCAAGGTGCGCGACGCCAGCACTACCGAAGAAACCTACATGGAAGTCATCCGCGGCAAAACCGCGATGCTCTTCGAAGCCTCGACTCACAGTGCTGCGGCACTGGCCGGTGCCTCCGCCGAGCAGAGCGAAGCGCTGCGTACTTTCGGTGATCACCTCGGTGTGGCGTTCCAGTTGGTCGACGACCTGCTCGACTACAAGGGCGACGCGGAAACCCTGGGCAAGAACGTCGGTGACGATCTGGCCGAAGGCAAGCCGACCCTGCCGCTGATCTACACCATGCGTGAAGGTACGGCTGAACAGGCTGCACTGGTTCGTCAGGCGATCCAGAAAGGCGGGATCGAAGACCTGGAAAGCATCCGCATTGCTGTGGAAGCCTCCGGCTCGCTTGAGTACACCGCGCAACTGGCCCGTGATTACGTGGCCCGTGCGATCAAGTGCCTCGATGCACTGCCGGCCAGTGAATATCGGGATGCGCTGGTTGAACTGAGTGAGTTTGCGGTCGCCCGTACGCACTGATTCTGCCCACTGTGGGAGCGAGCTTGCTCGCGAAAGCGATCTGCCAGTCGACTTCAATGTTGACTGACCTGACGCCTTCGCGAGCAGGTCGAATCGTCGCACCGTCGCTCCCACAGTTGTTTCTGCGCTATGCCCTCCCTCGCGTAAAACCCTATACAATGTGCGACTTTTAGCGATCCACATCCCAAGGAGCCTTAGTGAGCACGTTGCCACCCTGCCCGAAATGCAATTCCGAATACACCTACGAAGACGGCACCCAACTGGTGTGCCCGGAGTGCGCCCACGAGTGGTCTGCCAGCGGCGAAGCCGAAGTGGCGTCCGATGATGCCGTGAAGAAAGATTCGGTCGGCAACGTCCTGCAGGACGGCGACACCATCACCGTGATCAAGGATCTGAAGGTCAAGGGCACTTCGCTGGTGGTCAAGGTCGGCACCAAGGTCAAGAACATCCGTCTGTGCGATGGCGACCACGACATCGACTGCAAGATCGACGGTATCGGCCCGATGAAGCTCAAATCCGAGTTCGTCAGAAAGGTCTGATTCCACTGTCATCCATCCCGCGCCAGCCGTGGGATGGAGCTTCGCCCTCCCCGCTCCGCCCCAGCAAAACCAAGCAATAGCCAAACGCCAGCCGTTTTGACCTTACGCAATCTTTACCCGGAAAATTTCACAATCCGCCAATAGACGCTTGCTATTTGACGAATAAGAATTATTCTCATTGAAACCCTACAAGGAGATGAGAACCATGACTTATTTGATCGACGCGTGGCTGGATCGCCCACACCCTTACCTCAGAATCCTCCATCGGGAAACCGGTGAAGTCTGTGCGGTGCTTGAAGAAGAAGCCCTGCATGAGCTGCAAGACCAAGGGGATCTGGACGTCAGCAGCCTCAATTCCAGCGAGCCATTGGTGCTCAAGGAGCTGGTGCGCAATCTGTTCCTGTTCTGCTATGCCCGGGCGTTGCGCCCGACCAGTGAGCTGCATCACAAGATAGAACTATGAAACTCGGTAAAAACTGTGGGAGTGAGCCTGCTCGCGATGGCGGTGTATCAGGCAACGAATTCGTCGACTGAAGAGACGTCATCGTCGGATCGCCGCCCGGAGCAGGCTCACTCCTACATTAGCCCGCCATCAAGGCAGGCCCGGTCTTACAGAACGTCCAGCAGCTCGACGTCGAATACCAGAACGCTGTGCGGCGGGATGCTGCCAACGCCTTGAGCGCCGTAAGCCAGTTCGCTCGGCACGTACAGACGCCATTTGCTGCCGGCATTCATCAGTTGCAGGGCTTCGGTCCAGCCAGCGATCACGCCGCCAACCGGGAATTCTGCAGGCTGGCCACGCTCGTAGGAGCTGTCGAACACAGTGCCGTCGATCAGGGTGCCGTGGTAGTGAGTACGTACTTGATCTTCACGGGTCGGCTTGGCGCCTTCGCCCTGAGTCAGCACTTCGAATTGCAGGCCGGAAGCCAGGGTGGTGATGCCGTCACGCTTGGCGTTTTCAGCCAGGAAGGCCAGGCCTTCGCCAGCAGCGGCTTCAGCTTTGGCAGCGGCTTCGGCTTGCATGATTTCGCGGATAACCTTGAAGCTGGCGGACATTTCTTCCTGACCCACACGGCTTTCCTTACCGGCGAAAGCGTCGGTCAGACCGGCCAGGATGGCGTCCAGGCTAACGCCCGGTGGCGGGTTGTCGCGCAGCTGGTCACCCAGCTGACGGCCGATACCGTAGCTGACGCGGGTTTCGTCGGTGGACAGATTTACTTCGGACATGACACTGCTCCGCTGTGCGGACGGCCACAAGACGTGCCGTGCGTGCACAGCGCGTCCCGGCGCGCCCGGAACCAAAAGGGCGAGCAGACTAGCACAGATGTTCCGGCGATGGCGCGCAACGCCTACAGGGCTGAACGCCAGGCGAGCGGCACCTTCAGGCTTTCCTCGCCACTGGGACCCAGACCACACATTTCGTCATGTACCGAGGTGTGTACAAGGTTGAATGGCAACACCGGAAAGGCATGCAACAAATCCCGTGCGTGCTCAACCGAGCGTAGCGTCAGCATGTTGCCTTTGAGATCACTCAACGGATACGCCGCGCCATGCATCCGTGCTTCGAGCAGGTAAATCCCGCCTTCCATGGAGATCAGGTTCAACTCATCAACCTTCCTGGCGATGGCAAACGCATTCAACTCTTGCAGGTTCATGAACGCACCTCACAACGTGGCGAGTCAGGACCTCTACAGGGATATGCCCGCGCGCACCAAAGCACAAGCCACAAACGACACCGCCCGTCTGTTTCGCAACAGACGGGCGGTGTTTTTGCAGCGATCAACGGTTGATCAGTGCTTGGTGACCTTGTCCAGGTAACCCATGGCGAACGCCGAAACGACGAAGGTCATGTGGATGATCACGTACCACATCAAGTGCTCGGGATCGACGTTCTTGGCGTCCATGAAGATGCGCAGCAGGTGGATCGAGGAGATCGCCACGATTGAGGCTGCCACTTTCATCTTCAGCGACGAAGAGTCCATGGTGCCGAGCCAGCTTAGCTTTTCCTTGCCTTCATCGATGTTCAGTTCAGAGACGAAGTTCTCGTACCCGGAAATCATCACCATGACCAGCAGGCCGCCGACCAGCGCCATATCGATCAGCGACAGCAGCACCAGAATCAGTTCCGACTCGGCCATCGAGAACACGTTGGGCAGGATGTGGAAAACTTCCTGGAAAAATTTCAGTGCCAGCGCCAGCAATCCGAGGGACAGCCCGATATAGATTGGCGCCAGCAGCCAGCGCGAGGCGTACATTGCGTTTTCGATAAAGCGTTCCATTGAGTCTCACACAGGGGGGCTGGAAATGGCGGCGAGTATAACAGCCACCTATGACAGCCAGAAACCGCCGAAAAATCCGCCACCTGCGTGTGTGAGTGATTTTTTTTCTGCTAGTGTCCAAACCATTGACAGCCCAGTGACTGTAGACAGGACGCGTGGAAATGGATGTGCGATTACCGATAACGACGGCCGGAATCTGCCTTGCACTGTTGATCAGCGGTTGCTCGCCTGGCGACGAGAAGCACGCCGCCAGCCTTGAAGAAAAGACCGCAACGTTCGAACAGTCGCTGGACGCCATCACCGATCCGAAACTCAAGGACGCCATCACCGAACTTGGCGGCTCACTGCTGTTGCTTGAACGGGCGCAACTCAAGCTGAGCGACAATCCACCGCGCACCGAATACGGCGAAGACGCACTCGCCGTGCTCAAGCACTACCCTGCCCCGCAGACGCTGGTCGACACTTTTATCAATGGCCTGTTCGTGCTGCACAAGGACGCCAGCTCCGATTACCTCACCGACCTGCAACCGGTGTTCCCCTTCAACCTGAACATTCCCGGCGGTTTCCTGTTTCCCCATGGGGTGGAATGGCAGTCGGTAACGTTGAGCAACAAACGCGTGATCGCTTATCAGCCGGAATGGTCGGAAACCGATCCGGGTATTCAGCTCAGCCCCTCCAGCTCCAACGTCACCAACCCCGATGACCTGACCGTAACCTACCCGTTCATTGACGGACTGGATGTGGACAAGAAGACCCTGCCGCAACCGGTCAGCCTCCAAGGGCGGATCGAAGTCATCGCGCCGCGCCGCCTGTACAGCTTCGACCTGACGCAAAAGGACGTCGGCCAGACCCGCACCAACGACAATCTCAGCGTCAAACTGCTGAAGCTTGAAAAGGACTACGCCGAGGTCGAATTCAGCAACAACCTGCCGCTGGCCGCGGAAGTCGCCGATGCCCAACTCAATCCGCTGATCGTCCAGGCCCGCGATAAAACCGGCCAGTATCTGGTGCGTGCCGGCTCGATCAACGAGAGTCCGGAGCAAGTCGCCTTCTACCAGAAACAACTGGCGTACCTGCAACAGCAGAAGAGCTGGAGCGATACGCTGGAAAAGCAGCTCACGCAAGAGCAGCAGGCATTCGAGGAGAAACATCCACGTCGCTATAACAAGGTCTACTTCAACGGCCCGATCGATACCCTGGAAGTCAGCGTGCTGGATTTTTCCTCGGCGACCGTGACGCGTAAACCGCTGGATCTGCCGATTCGCACGTTCAATCAGCACACCACGGAGAAAACCATCCAGCCACTGGATCCGTCAGTGACGGTTTACGACGACCTGGCGGTCAACTGGCTCAAGGGTGCGAGCCTCACCGAAGAACAACTGAAGGCCGGCATTCGCATCCATCAATCCGTGGAAGAACCGAGCGCTGCCCGCATCGAGTTCTCCCATCGCCGCACGTTCAACGATGAATTGCTGGGCGATGACTTCAGTCCGGGTGTCAGCCCCGTCACGTTTTTCACCGAAAAGCGCAGCGGCAAGCTCGATGAGCCGATCGAACTGCCGCCCGAGGCGTATCAAGTCGATCCGCTGCGCGCGACGATTACTTACGATTTGAATCTGTTCCCGGAAACCCCGGCGATTGCCGTCGGCTCAATGCCGCTGTTTCTCGCCACGGTGGCGAAACAGACGTACGACGCCAAGTCACTGCCCAAAGGCCTGGAGATCAAGAACAACATGCTGGTGGTGGACCTGAAACTGTTTGCGCCCAACGAATGGCGTTTCTTCGTCAAGGATGACAGCGGCAGCTATCTCAAGCAGATCCTTTCAGTCAGCCACGACGCGGGCGCAGAAGGCCCGGCGTTGTTTGGCGTGCATTACTTTTATGGCCGCCCAAGCCACGTGGAAACCTATCAGCGAACCGACCTCGCTACCGTGCAATACGGCTTTGAGGTCAAACTCGACAAGGCGCCAATGCCTGAGACTGCGCCTTGAAGTGCAGGATCAAAAGATCGCAGCCTGCGGCAGCTCCTGCAGGCGTAGATCCTAATTCAGGCTGCGGCCACGTCCACCGTTGATCTGCCGCAGCTGGGCTTGCAGGTGCAGGCTCCAGATCTGCGGATCGTCGGCCAGTTCGTAACCATGCAAGGTCAGGCTTTCGACAATGGTGTCGAGTATCGATTCAGCGGCGACCGGCCCATGAAACGGGCCCTGGGCTTTGATGGCGGAAGGTTGTTCGCCGGCCATGCCGGCAGCGAAGAGCAGCGTCCACATGCCGTTATCGCCGGCCAACGGCTTGATGGCGCATTCGATACGGGTCACCAGACCCAGGCATTGACGGGTGAGACAGAGGTTGCGCGACATGGCGGCGACCCTCGGTGAAGCCGGTATTCAGCCCCCACGGGGGGACTGGCTCGATCCAGTGATACTGTCGATATCCTTGAGCTGAGAATAGAAGAAAAGTCCGCTGCGCAAGCTGGATAGAACCAGAAGGCGCCGAATGGTCATTGTGTGAATATTGGCGTCAGAGATGTGGCGAATTACCTGAAGATCAACACAAAACAAATGTAGGAGTGAGCCTGCTCGCGAATGCGGAGTGTCAGGCAACTTATTCGTCGTCTGATACAGCGTTTTCGCGAGCAGGCTCGCTCCCACAGTTTGTGACCGCGTTTAGGCTCAGGCCGGTTTGGCTTCGGCCAAAGCCTCCTGCGCCAGTTCTTTCTCGGCTTCCTTGAGGTCTTCTTCGCTGATCATCTCAGCGATGTCGCGCAAGCGCTCGACCACCCGTGCGTTGATACTGCCTTCCGGGAATTCGCCGTCGGCATTCGGCTCACCGGCCGGTTCGCCAACCAACAGACTCAACGCCTCGTCGGCCTGACGCACCGCGTACACATGGAACTGCCCGGCACGCACCGCCGCCAGCACTTTCTCATCGAGCATCAGTGTTGCGACGTTGGCCTGCGGAATGATCGCGCCCTGCTCGCCAGTCAAGCCGCGTGCTTCGCAGAGGCGGAAGAAGCCTTCGATCTTCTCGTTGACTCCGCCCACTGCCTGCACTTCACCGAACTGGTTGATCGAACCGGTGATCGCGAAGCACTGCTTCAACGGCGTTTTCGACAGCGCCGAAATCAGTGTGCACGCCTCGCCCAACGACGCACTGTCGCCATCGACGTAACCGTAGGATTGCTCGAGTGCGATGCTCGCGGAAATCGCCAGCGGGAATTCCTGAGCGTAACGGCTGCCCAGATACCCGGTGAGGATCATCACGCCTTTGGAGTGGATCGGTTGACCAAGGTTAACCTCACGCTCGATGTCGACGATGCCGCTGCCGCCCGGGTACACCGTGGCGGAAATCCGCGCCGGCACACCGAACGCCGAATCGCCGACTTCGAGTA
Source organism: Pseudomonas sp. P108 (assembly GCF_032613195.1). NCBI lineage: Bacteria > Pseudomonadati > Pseudomonadota > Gammaproteobacteria > Pseudomonadales > Pseudomonadaceae > Pseudomonas > Pseudomonas sp. P108. The sequence goes on from NZ_CP126691.1 coordinate 5,719,701, forward strand.
CGGTCAGACCGTTGCACTTGCCGACCGCCGCGCCATCGGTGTCGATGAGGATGATCCCGGCGAGCATGTCGTCGAGAATCCGCGCCGACACACGACCAGTCCGTGTGGCTTTGGCTTTCAGCGCACGTTCGATATGCCCGGCATCGGTCATCTCATCGCCGGCCAGATGACGAATGAAATCCGCCTCGCTGACCAACTGGAACAGATCGCCTATGCGCGCCGACAAACGCCCTTGGTGTTCGGCCAGACGTGCGCTGTAAGTGGCCAGACGCGCCACCGCATCGGCAGTCAGCGGTGCCATGCCTTCTTCCGAGGTACGGGTTTTCAAGAGCTGGGCAAATTGCTCCAGACTCTCGTCGACCATCGGGATGTCTTCGTCGAAATCCACCAGAACGCGGAACATCTCCTGGAAGTCCGGATCGAGGTCTTGCAGCGTGTAGTAAAGCGAACGCGCACCGATAATGATGACTTTGACCTGCAACGGAATGTGCTGCGGGTTGAGGGTCACGGTGGCGAAACGGCCCATCTCGCCCAGCGGTGATTCCATTTTCAGTTTGCGCGATTGCAGGGCGCGTTTCAGCGCGTCCCACACGAACGGCTCGCTGAGCATTTTTTCCGCTTCAAGAATCAGGAAACCGCCGTTGGCGCGGTGCAAGGCACCCGGACGCAACTGGCGATAGGTGGTGTAGAGCGCCCCCTGATCGGTGGTGTATTCGATGCGACCGAAGAGGTTTTCGTAAGTCGGGTGCGGCTCGAACACCACCGGCGCACCGCCGCTGACCGGATGACCAACCACCAGGCTCGGCGCGTATTGCTCTTCCAGCAGCTTGCGCGCAACGGCGTCGGTCTTGCTGTCGTCGACCAGTTGCTCGACCACGGTTTTCAGCAGATAGACCTGCATCGCTTGCAGGTAACCGCACACCGCAGCGTTTTCCGCGTACTTCTCCGACAACGGCGACAACAATGGCTGCAAGGCCAGGGTGATGGTTTCTTCGTTGAGCGAGCGCAGTTGATTGTTCGACTCGCGCTTCCATTGCGGCAGGCTGGCGAGTTCTTCGTTCAGACGTTCTTCGAGGCCGGAAATGTCATCGTGGAAACGCTCACGATCGGCTTCCGGCAACTGAGCGAATTCCGCTTCGTCCAGCGCTTTACCGTCGAGCATCGGTGTGAAGGCAATGTTGCTGGCGTCGCGGTACAAGGCGACGTCTTTTTCCAGGGCCAGGCGCTCGATGATGTCGAGGGCCTTGTCGTAGCGCTGGTTGAAGGCGCGGTCGATCGCGCTTTTCTTCTGCTGGTAGGAAGGGTGTTCGAACACCGCGGGAAATGTCGCCAGCAGGTTGTCGATCAAGCCGTTGATGTCACCGATAAAGGCGCCGGCCGTGCCCGAAGGCAACTCCAGGGCTCGCGGTTCGCGCGGCTCATCGAAATTATTCACGTAGACCCAGTCCGCCGGGGTCTGCAGGCGTTTTCCTTCGGCCTTCAGGTAGCGTTTGACGAACGAGAAGCGGCCGGTGCCGGGCTCTCCCATGACAAACACGTTGTAACCGGGGCGTGGCATGGCCACACCGAACTGCAAGGCTTCGACCGCGCGTTCCTGGCCAAGCACACCGCGAAAGGGCTCCAGATCATTGGTGGTAGTGAAGCTGAACTGTTCAGCGGAAAACGGACGGGTCAGCGCTTCGGGCGCAAGACGCAAGCTGGCAGCAACAGGATCAGGCATCGGGCTTCCTTAACAATCAGGCGGGGCAGATAGCGGCATTCTGGCGCCGCCCGTGCCCCACTGGCAAGGCGCGCCACACTACAAAGCATAGACAACCGCCCGCCCCTGCCCCGGCACCCATGAAATCGGGGTTATCGCCAAATCTTTTGTAAAAACTCACGGAACCGCAGGAACGTGCCTAAACTCCAAACTGCGCGGCTGGAACTAATACTGGCCCACTGGCACCGCCAGGTGTCAGAACCCTGTCCATTGGTATGCACACAAAGAGAAAAAAGCTATGAAACGGATTCTTCTCGGTACTCTCTTCACCGCTGTATCCATCAACGCAATGGCGCAAGCTCCAGGCGGCCCGGATTGCGGTTGGGGCAACATGCTGTTCGAAGGTCAGCGTGGCACCCCTGCTCACTTCCTCGCTTCCACCACCAACGGCACTTCCGGTAACGCCACCTTCGGGATGACGTCCGGCACCAACGGCTGCTCGACCAACGCTTCGCTGACCTACGGCGGCAAATCCTGGTTTGCCATGAATGGCATGATGAACGAGCTGTCCGAAGACATGGCCAAAGGCAACGGCGAAGCGCTGACGACTTATGCCGTGGTACTGGGCGTGGCGCCGGAAGACCGTGCGCACTTCGCTGCTGTGACTCACGAGCACTTCCAGCAGATCTTCAGCAAGGCTGACGTGACCGCTGAAGACGTGCATACCAACACCCTGGCCGTACTGAAATCGGATCCTCGTCTGGCCAAGTACGCAACTCAGGCTTAAGCTCGGCCCCACCCGCTTCCTTCGGGAAGCGGGTTTTGTTTTTTCGGCCCGCCCTCCTTGGGTCTTTATTTCTTTCCTGTTCAAGTTGCCGACTATGCTCAAACGCCTTGCCTGGCTGGCGCTCTGTGTCTGCGCCCCGCTGTCCGCCGCGCCAACCATCGACCCTCAACGTTTGCAGCAACTGGCCAACGACCGTTTCTGGATTTCCCTCGGTCACTACGAAACCGCCAAGCTTGGTGGCTGGCGCAGCTATGTCAGCGACAAGAAATTCTTTCTGGCGCCCGATGGCAATGAACATCCCGATCATGAACTGGCGGCCACCGTGCAAGCGCTGTACGCCCCGGCCAGTCTCGGCGAGCAACATGCGCAATGCGTTTATCCGGCGCGCACTCGCTGGTTGAAAGCGCAGCTCAACCTGACCGATCTGCCGACGCCCGAGTGCGCCGAGTACAAAAAATGGTTCAAGGATGTCTCGCCGCACAGCGCGGTGATGATCTTTCCGGCGGCGTACTTGAACAGTCCGTCGTCGATGTTCGGCCATACCCTGCTGCGTATCGATCAGGCTGACGTGCAGGCCGACAAAACTTCGCTGCTCAGTTACGCGATCAACTTCGGCGCCTACATCGAAGGCTCGGACAACAGCATTCTTTACGCCTGGAAAGGCTTGATGGGCGGTTATCCCGGCCTGTTCGCACTGGTGCCGTATCAGGAAAAACTTTCCGAATACCGCAGCCTGGAAAACCGCGATCTGTGGGAATACCGACTGAATCTGACGCAAGAAGAAACCGCACGCATGGTTGAACATGTGTGGGAGCTGAAGCAGATCCAGTTCGACTATTTCTTCTTCGATGAAAACTGCTCGTATCGTCTGCTGGAACTGCTGCAAGTCGCACGGCCGAGCCTGCGCCTGACCGAACAATTCCCGTTGACCGCGATTCCCACCGACACCGTCAAAGCGGTGAAAGAAGCCGGGCTGGTGGAAAGCATCGAATATCGTCCGTCCCGTGAACGCGAATTGCTTAGCCGTGCCGAGCCGCTCAGCGGTGAAGAACAGGATTGGGTACTGAAAGTCAGCGCCGATCAACAAGTGTTGCAGGATCCGGCTTTCAAAGCCCTGCCACGCGACCGTCAGGCGTTGATCATCGACGCGGCGTATCGCCTGGAGCGTTACCGTGCCAACGGTCAGGAGCGTGATCCGCAACGGGCGCAGCGCAGTTTCGAATTGCTGCGGGCGATCAATAAGAACCCCGCACCCGAGCTGGAAATTCCGCAACCGGGCCTGCCGGAAGACGGCCATGAATCACGCACCTGGCAAGCGGGTCTCGGCACCCGTGGTGATCGTGCATTCGGCGAATACGGCTTGCGCATGGCCTATCACGATCTCAACGACAACGCCGAAAGCTTCCCGCTTGGCGCGCAGATCGAGATCCTGCAGATGAAGTTGCGTCAATACGAAGGCAATCACTGGCAGTTCCAGCAACTGGATCTGGCGACGATTCGCTCGCTGACACCGCGCAATGAGCTGCTGCAACCGCTGTCGTGGCAAGTCACTGGCGGTCTTGAGCGCGTACCGGGCAAGCATGATGACGAAACGCTGGTCAGCCACGTCAACGGTGGTGGCGGCGGCACGTGGGCGCTGGGTGACGATGTGCTGGGTTTTGCCCTCGGCACCGTGCGCGTTGAACACAACAATGATTTCGCCGAGTTTGTATCCCCGGCCGGCGGTTTCAATACCGGCGTGTTGTGGAAAAACCCCCTGGGCAATCTGAGCATGGAAGCCAAAGGTGATTACTTCTTCAATGGCGAAGTGCGTCGTAGCCTGAGCCTGAATCAGCAGTGGGAGTTGTCGCGTAATCTGGGTTTGCGCCTGAGTGCGCAGCGTGAGTTCAGCCATCTCGCCACGCCGGAAACCGAAGTCATGCTTGAAGTGAAGTGGTATCACTATTGATCCTGAACACATCCCCCTTGTAGGAGTGAGCCTGCTCGCGATAGCAATTCATAAGTCACTGTTGCGGTGACTGATACACCGCTATCGCGAGCAGGCTCACTCCTACAGGGGATTTGTGGCGCTCAACGAATTACTCACACGCCTTTCACCAACGCCCGACGAATCCCCTTCTAGACTTTCCCCATAAGCCGGACAACCGGCGCGGGAGAGTGCGATGTGGCGGTGTGCGGGTTTGTTGGGTGTTGTTTTGTTGCTGGGCGGTTGCCAGACCACCCATGAAGATTTGATCGCCAAGGGTTATCCACCGGCCTTCGCCGACGGCTTTGACGATGGTTGCATCAGCGGCCGTCAGGCGGCCGGTTCGATCAGCGGCGAATTCCGCAAGAACGTGCCGCGCTATCTCAAGGACAAGCAATACGCCGAAGGCTGGACCGACGGTTTTCGCCAGTGTCAGGCAATGCTCGAAAACAAGGATCGCGAGCAATACCGCAACGAACACTGGGATGAACGCGAACGTGCCTGGCAGCAACAGAAAGACCAGGACGCCGGGCGGGCCTATCGCTCGCAATAGGTCGCTCCCAGACATCCATTGAAACCAAATGCCTGCGAGCATGGCCCAAACCTCATACGAGGAGGACACCATGAGTCGCGCATTCGTCAACGAAGACAACGCCGCCGCGCAAGCCGATCAGCCGGTCGAACGCCAGGTCAGTGACCAGCCCAATTACGTCACGCCGCAAGGCTTGGCGCAGTTGCAGGCGAAGGTCGCTGAACTGCAAACCTTGCACGCCGAACAATCAGCCAAAGGCGAGCAGGCCGACAAACAACGGCTGGCGGATCTGCAACGGGATTTGCGTTATTTCAATCAGCGCCTGAGCAGCGCACAAGTGGCGGTTGCCGCTACGTCCAGGGACAAAGTGCAGATCGGCAGTTGGGTGACCTACGCCGATGAGCACGACACCGAACGCCGCGTGCAACTGGTCGGCGAGGATCAGGCCGATGCCAGCAAAGGCCTGATCAATTGGGGATCACCGCTGGGCCGGGCGCTGATGGGTGCCCGGCTCAATGACGAGGTGCTGTGGCAGCGCCCCGCCGGTGATCAAGTGATTGAAGTGATCCGCATCGAACCGGCTTAAACCACACCCTGCGCCAACATCGCGTCGGCGACTTTGACGAAGCCGGCGATGTTAGCGCCTTTGACGTAGTTGATCCGCCCGTTCTCTTCGCCGTAATGCACGCACGCGTGGTGAATCGATTGCATGATCGCGTGCAGCTTGCTGTCGACCTCGCCCGCCGTCCACAGCAGACGCATGGCGTTCTGTGACATTTCCAGACCGCTCACCGCCACGCCGCCAGCGTTGGATGCCTTGCCTGGGGCGAAGAGAATGCCGGCCTCGATAAAGATATCCACAGCCTCCAGCGTGGTCGGCATGTTCGCGCCTTCGGCCACGCATACGCAGCCATTGCGCAGCAGCGTGCGTGCAGCCTCAGCGTCGAGTTCGTTCTGCGTAGCGCACGGCAGCGCGATGTCGCACTGCAACGACCATGGCAGCTGACCGGCGCGGAACTCCAGACCGAACGCTGCCGCCAGTTCGCTGATGCGACCGCGTTTGACGTTTTTCAGCTCCAGCAACGCCAGCCATTGTTCTTCGCTCAACCCGGCTTCGCAGTACAACGTGCCTTCGGAGTCGGACAGGGAAATCACTTTGCCGCCCAGATCCATGACCTTGCGCGCCGCGTATTGCGCCACGTTGCCGGAACCGGAGATCGCCACGCGTTTGCCTTCGACGGTCTGCTCGCGGCGCTTGAGCATTTCTTCAGCGAAGTACACGCAGCCGAAACCGGTGGCTTCCGGACGAATCAGGCTGCCGCCGTAGGTCATGCCTTTGCCGGTCAGCACGCTGGTGAACTGGTTGCTCAGGCGTTTGTACTGGCCGAACAGGAAGCCGATTTCCCGCGCACCGACACCGATATCACCGGCCGGCACGTCTACGTCGGCGCCGATATGGCGATACAACTCGCTCATGAACGCCTGACAGAAACGCATGACCTCTGCGTCGCTCTTGCCCTTCGGATCGAAGTCAGAACCGCCCTTGCCGCCGCCCATGGGCAGCGAGGTCAGGGAGTTTTTGAAGGTCTGTTCGAAGGCGAGGAATTTCAGCACACCCAGGTTCACCGACGGATGGAAGCGCAAGCCGCCCTTGTACGGGCCGATGGCGCTGTTCATCTGGATGCGGAAACCGCGATTGACCTGGACTTTGCCCTGATCGTCGACCCATGACACGCGGAACACCACGGCACGCTCCGGCTCGCAGATGCGCTCCAGAATCCCCGAGTTCAGGTAATGCGGATTGGCTTCGAGAAACGGCCACAGGCTGCGCAGGACTTCTTCGACGGCCTGGTGGAATTCGGGTTGATCCGGGTCGCGTTTTTTCAGACGGGCAAGGAAGGATTCGACGGATTCGATCATGGGAAAAGTCTCGGCAAATTTATTGTCGTTGGAGGAGATTGAGCCGGACTGTAACAAACGAAATGCGCACAGGAACAGAGCGAAATGTCGCAGTTATGAAATTAAATGGTGCACAGGATATAAATCCGGCGGTTTTTTGAGCTTGTTTTGCACCTGATTGGTGAGATTGACCTTGGACAATGCACCAACAGTTATACCGCTTTCGCGAGCAGGCTCGCTCCCACAGGGGAATGCATTTCAAATGTGGGAGCGAGCCTGCTCGCGAATGCCACGCCTAAGCGTTCCAGCAGAAACCGGGCAAAAAAAACGGAGCCCGAAGGCTCCGTTCTTTTTATGCAACCAACCCGAATCAGGCCAGTTTCTTGTGACGTACCCGGTGTGGCTGGGCAGCCGCTTCGCCAAGACGCTTTTTGCGATCGGCTTCGTACTCGGTGTAGTTGCCTTCGAAGAAGATCGCTTGCGAGTCGTCTTCGTACGCCAGGATGTGTGTCGCCACGCGGTCAAGGAACCACCGATCGTGAGAGATCACAATGGCGGCGCCCGGGAAGTCCAGCAGGGCTTCCTCCAGGGAACGCAGGGTTTCAACGTCGAGGTCGTTGGACGGTTCGTCGAGCAGCAGGACGTTGCCGCCCTCCTTCAGGGTCAGCGCCAGGTGCAGACGACCGCGCTCACCACCGGACAGGTCCTTGACGAACTTCTGCTGGTCGCCGCCCTTGAAGTTGAAGCGACCGACGTAGGTGCGCGACGGGATCTCGTAGTTGCCGATGCGGATCTGGTCGGAACCGTCGGAGATTTGCTGGAACACAGTCTTGCTGCCATCCAGGTCATCGCGGCTCTGATCGACGCAGGCCAGTTGCACGGTTTCGCCGACTTCGATGCTGCCCGAATCCGGTGTTTCCTTGCCCATCAGCATGCGGAACAGGGTCGACTTACCGGCACCGTTACCGCCGATCACGCCAACAATGGCGCCCTTCGGCATCGAGAACGACAGGTTGTCGATCAGCACGCGATCGCCGTAGCCCTTGGTGACATTCTTGAACTCGATGACCTTGTCGCCCAGGCGTGGACCGGCCGGGATGTAGATCTCGTTGGTTTCGCTGCGCTTCTGGAATTCCTGCGATTGCATTTCTTCGAAGCGTTGCAGACGAGCCTTGGATTTCGACTGGCGGGCCTTGGCGCCTTTGCGCACCCACTCCAGTTCTTCTTTCATGGCTTTTTCGTGGGCCGACTGCTGCTTGGATTCGGCAGCCAGACGATCGGACTTGGCTTCGAGCCAACCCGAGTAGTTGCCTTCGTACGGAATGCCTGCGCCGCGGTCGAGTTCCAGAATCCAGCCAGCGACGTTGTCGAGGAAGTAACGGTCGTGCGTGATCGCAACCACGGTGCCCGGGAAGTCGTGCAGGAAGTGCTCCAGCCACGCCACCGAATCGGCGTCCAAGTGGTTGGTTGGTTCGTCGAGCAGCAGCATGTCCGGCGCGGACAGCAGCAGACGGCACAGCGCCACACGACGTTTTTCACCACCGGAGAGGAATTCGACCTTGGCGTCCCAGGCCGGCAGACGCAGCGCATCGGCGGCGACTTCCAGCTGGCGCTCAAGGTTGTGACCATCGCTGGCCTGCAGGATCGCTTCGAGTTTGGCTTGCTCGGCGGCGAGCTTGTCGAAGTCGGCATCCGGATCGGCGTAGGCCGCGTAGACCTCGTCCAGACGCGCTTGCGCATCCTTGATCACGCTGACCGCTTCCTCGACCACTTCACGCACGGTCTTGGTCGGATCAAGTTGCGGCTCTTGCGGCAGATAACCGATGTTCAGGTCCGGCATCGGACGGGCTTCGCCCTCGAATTCGGTGTCGACGCCGGCCATGATTTTCAGCAGCGTGGACTTACCCGAACCGTTGAGGCCGAGTACGCCGATCTTGGCGCCCGGGAAGAACGACAGCGAAATGTTTTTGAGAATTTCCCGCTTCGGCGGAACAACTTTGCCCAGCCGATGCATGGTGAAGACGTATTGAGCCATGGAGAACCTTGGGTCAGTGACAGATGAATGATTGCAGCGCAGGCGAAGCCCGGCCAGACCATGCGCGTCGTTCACTTGATGGTTATCAATGCGTGCGCGCTGAAAAAGTCTGAGTCTAGGAGCTGGAACGCTCCCGCGTAACCGGCAAAGCTACCTGAATGACGGAAGGCAGTCCAGCCGCGCGGGGCTGGCACTTCGCCACGACTCAAGGCATGCTAGCCGCCCTTTGGGCGTCCGGCTTATAGTGCACGTCGCGCCAGTCCAGCCAAACCGCAGGATTACAGCTTGTCCAATGTCACTCCGCCAGCTTCTGTGAGCAGCACCCCACCGGCGCCCGGCTCGTCCCTGCGCGGTACATTAAAGGGTGCGCTGGCGACACTCGTGCTTTTGTTGCTCGCGTTGCTGTTCTGGCAACTGCTCGATCAACTGCGCGAAACCCAGAAAAACCAGCGTCAGTACACCATCGATTACACCGCCGACCTCGCCTCGCAGGTCAGCCTGAACATGGCGCTGAACGCGCAAATCGCCCTCAATCTGCTACCGATCGTCGAACAGCCGCAATCAGCCGACGAACAGCAGGCACTGCTGCGCAAGCTTCAGCAGTCGCTGCCCGATCTGCGCAGCATGGCGTTGCTCAGTCCTTCCGGGCGGATTATCAGCGACAGCGCCGTCGACAGCGACGACGCCAACTACCTGACCGAACTGGTGCGCCGCAGTCGCGCCCAGGCGCATTATTTCAGCAACGCCGATGACGGCTCGGTGGTGCATCTATTACTCCATCAGGCTAGCGGCAGCACCCGCGGCTATTGGGCGTTGCGCCTGACCCCGACGTTCTTCGACTCGCTGACCAAACAGGGTGATACCGGTTTGCGTCCGCTGTGGCTGGTGGAAAACCGCATCAACCATCAAATCATCAGCCGCGACGAAGCGCTGCCTTCAGCCAAACCCGGCGTGCTGACCCCGGACGATCTGGCCAACACCGTGCTGACCGTGCCGCTGAGCAGCAGCGATTGGCAGTTGCGCGGCCTGTTCGACCGCCAGCGCGTGCTGGAAGAATTGCTGCCGGCGTTCATCGGCAAATGCCTGTTGGGCCTGGCATTCTCGATGCTGCCGGTGATCGCGCTGTTGAACATGCGCCGCCGTCAACGCCAGTTACATGAGGGTCGCCGACGCTATCAGGACATTTTCGAAGGCACCGGTGTGGCCCTGTGTGTGCTGGACCTGTCCGGCCTCAAGCAAGTCTTCGACAAGGCGCAGATCCAGACCAGCGATCAGCTCAAGGCGTGGCTCGACCAACCGCAGCAACGCCAGCAACTGCTGCAGGAACTGCGCGTCACCGAGGTCAACCAGGTCGCGTTGCAACTGCTCAACGTCAACTCTTGCGAGCACGCCTGGCAACTGCTGATCGACGGCCATCCGCACCGCCAGTGCGCGATCGGCAATCAAGTCCTCGATGCCGTGCTGCAGCAACAAAAGCAGCTGGAACTGGAAATCAAACTGCCGGACATCAATGGCCGCGATCAACACCTGTGGATGGTGTTGCGCCTGCCGACCGAGCAGCACGACTACAAAGCGGTGATCCTCAGCATCAACGACATCACCAGCCGCAAGCTGATCGAACTGTCGCTGCTCGAACGCGAAGGTTTCTGGTCCGACGTGGTGCGCACCGTGCCGGATCATCTGTACGTGCAAGACGTGATCAGCCAGCGGATGATTTTCAGCAACCACCATCTCGGCCAGACCCTCGGCTACAACCGCACCGAATTGCACCAGATGGGCGAGTACTTCTGGGAGATCCTGCTACACCCGGAAGACGCCGACTACTACCATCGCTCGCGCCAGTTGCAGCGCCACGCCGGTTACAGTCAGTTGCTGCAATGCCAGTTGCGTTTCCGTCATCGCGACGGCAAGTGGCGGCGTTTCGATATTCGCGAACAGGCCCTGGCCCGCGACAAACATGATCAGGTCACGCGGATCATCGGCGTGGCCAAGGACATCACCGAACAGATCGAAGCCAGCGAATCGCTGCGTGACAGCGAGCAGCGCTACCGCATGCTCGCCGAAAGCATCAGCGACGTGATTTTCTCCACCGACAGCAAGCTCTCGCTGAACTACGTCAGCCCGTCGGTGCAGGCTGTGCTGGGTTACGACGCCGAGTGGATTTTCCAGAACGGCTGGCAATCGACCATCGCCAACCCGCAGCAACTGAGCGGCATCTACACGCTGATGGATCGCGTCAGCAAGGCGTTGGACAAACCCGAGCAACTGGCCATTTTGCGTAGCCAGGTGCAGACGCAATTGTTCCTGTTCGACTGCCTGCGTGCCGATGGCCGCAAGATCCCGATCGAGCTGCGTCTGGTGCTGGTGTGGGACGAGCATGGCGCGTTTGAAGGCGTGCTCGGCGTCGGTCGCGACATCAGTCAGCAGCGCCGCGCCGAAAAAGACCTGCGCATGGCCGCCACGGTTTTCGAGCATTCGACCTCGGCGATTCTGATCACCGATCCAGCCGGCTACATCGTTCAGGCCAACGAGGCTTTCAGCCGCGTCAGCGGTTACGCAGTGAGCGAAGTGCTCGACCAGTTGCCGAACATGCTCACGGTCGACGAACAACAGGACGCGCACCTGCGTTACGTGATCAAGCAATTGCACGAGCACAACACGTGGGAAGGTGAAGTCTGGATGAAGCGCCGTAACGGCGAGCACTACCCAGCGTGGGTCGGCATCACCGCGGTGCTCGACGACGAGGGTGATCTGGCCAGTTACGTGTGCTTCTTCAGCGACATCAGCGAGCGCAAGGCCAGCGAGCAGCGCATTCACCGCCTCGCCTACTACGACGCCCTGACCCATTTGCCGAACCGCACGTTGTTCCAGGATCGCCTGCACACTGCGCTGCAATCGGCCGAACGGCAGAAGTCGTGGGTGGTGCTGATGTTCCTCGACCTCGACCGTTTCAAACCGATCAACGACTCCCTCGGCCACGCCGCCGGCGACCGTATGCTCAAAGACATGGCCACGCGCCTGCTGGCCTGTGTCGACGATGACGACACCGTGGCGCGCATGGGCGGTGACGAATTCACGCTGCTGCTGCAACACCGCTCCAGCCGCGAAATGGCGCTGAACCGGGCGATTCATGTCGCCGAGCAGATCCTTGGCAGCCTGGTGCGACCGTTCGTGCTCGAAGGCCGCGAGTTCTTTGTCACCGCGAGTATCGGCATCGCCCTGAGTCCGCAGGATGGCAACGAACTCAGCCAGTTGATGAAAAACGCCGACACCGCGATGTACCACGCCAAGGAGCGCGGCAAGAACAACTTCCAGTTCTATCAGGCCGACATGAACGCCAGTGCGCTGGAGCGTCTGGAACTGGAAAGCGACCTGCGCCACGCCTTGGAACAGAACGAATTCGTCCTGTATTACCAGCCGCAGTTCAGCGGCGACGGCAAGCGTCTGACCGGCGCTGAAGCGCTGTTGCGCTGGCGCCATCCACGTCGTGGACTGGTGCCGCCGGGAGATTTCATTCCGGTGCTCGAAGAGCTTGGTCTGGTGGTCGACGTTGGCGACTGGGTGATCGGCGAGGCGTGCCGCCAACTGAAGACCTGGCACCAGAACCGCGTGCGTGTACCGAAGGTCTCGGTGAACATCTCCGCGCGGCAATTCTCCGATGGCCAACTCGGCACGCGGATCGCCACGATCCTGCGCGAAACCGGCCTGCCGCCGGCGTGTCTGGAACTGGAACTGACCGAAAGTATCCTGATGCGCGAAGTCAGCGAAGCGATGCAGATTCTTGCCGGGTTGAAAAACCTCGGCCTGAGCATTGCGGTCGATGACTTCGGCACCGGCTACTCATCGCTGAACTACCTCAAGCAATTCCCGATCGACGTGCTGAAAATCGACCGCACGTTTGTCGACGGCCTGCCGTCCGGCGAGCAGGACGCGCAAATTGCCCGGGCGATCATCGCCATGGCGCACAGCCTGAATCTGGCGGTAATCGCCGAAGGCGTGGAAACCCATGAACAGCTGGACTTCCTGCGTGAGCACGGTTGCGATGAGGTTCAGGGCTATCTGTTCGGGCGGCCGATGCCAGCGGGGCGTTTTGAGGCGCAGTTCAGCAATGACGCGCTGTTCATGTTCGACTGAAGTCCTGCGGCGCGGCCATCGCGAGCAGGCTCGCTCCCACAAGGGATTGATGTCGGTCAGAAAATCGCAAGAGCACCTCGGTTACTGTGGGAGCGAGCCTGCTCGCGAAGCGGCCTTCAAAAGCACCGCACATCTGTCATGAACGCCACTTGTCTGCGACATGATGTCGTTTCATATGCCATCCAAAACCCATTGGGTTAGAATGCCTCCCTTTTCTGCCCCCCGATCCTTGAGGACCGCCATGTTCAGCCGTGATTTGACTATTGCCAAGTACGACGCCGACCTTTTTGCCGCCATGGAGCAAGAAGCTCAGCGCCAGGAAGAACACATTGAGCTGATCGCTTCGGAAAACTACACCAGCCCAGCGGTGATGGAAGCTCAAGGCTCGGTCCTGACCAACAAGTACGCCGAAGGCTACCCAGGCAAGCGCTACTACGGTGGTTGCGAGTACGTCGACATCGTTGAGCAACTGGCTATCGACCGTGCAAAAGAACTGTTCGGCGCCGATTACGCCAACGTTCAGCCGCACGCCGGTTCGCAAGCCAACGCTGCGGTCTACCTGGCTCTGTTGCAAGGTGGCGACACCATTCTGGGCATGAGCCTGGCCCACGGTGGTCACCTGACTCACGGCGCCAGCGTTTCCTCCTCGGGCAAACTGTACAACGCTGTGCAGTACGGCATCGACGCCAACGGTCTGATCGACTACGACGAAGTCGAGCGCCTGGCGGTTGAGCACAAGCCGAAAATGATCGTGGCGGGTTTCTCTGCCTACTCGCAGATTCTCGACTTCCCACGCTTCCGCGCCATCGCGGACAAAGTCGGTGCTTACCTGTTCGTCGACATGGCTCACGTAGCCGGTCTGGTTGCCGCGGGTGTTTACCCGAACCCGGTGCCTTTCGCTGACGTCGTGACCACCACCACGCACAAGACCCTGCGCGGTCCACGTGGCGGCCTGATCCTGGCTCGCGCCAACGCCGACATCGAGAAGAAGCTCAACTCCGCGGTATTCCCGGGCGCCCAGGGTGGCCCGCTGGAGCACGTGATCGCCGCCAAGGCAATCTGCTTCAAGGAAGCGCTGCAGCCAGAGTTCAAGGCCTACCAGGAACAAGTGGTGCTGAACGCCCAGGCCATGGCCGAAGTGTTCATCGAGCGCGGTTTCGACGTAGTTTCCGGTGGCACCAAGAACCACCTGTTCCTGCTGTCGCTGATCAAGCAGGACATCTCCGGGAAAGATGCTGACGCCGCTCTGGGCAAAGCGTTCATCACCGTGAACAAGAACTCCGTGCCAAACGACCCACGCTCGCCGTTCGTCACTTCCGGCCTGCGCTTCGGTACTCCGGCTGTGACCACTCGTGGCTTCAAGCAAGCCGAGTGCAAAGAGCTGGCCGGCTGGATCTGCGACATCCTGGCTGACCTGAACAACGAAGCGGTGATTGACGCCGTTCGTGAGAAAGTCAAAGCCATCTGCAAGAAACTGCCGGTATACGGCGCTTGATTGCGACGTTAAACCCGCAGCATGAAAAACCGGCCAAGTGATTGGCCGGTTTTTTTTCGCCCCTGATTTCCCGTGTAGGCGCTGCCGAAGGCTGCGATCTTTTGATCTGGATCTTAAAAACAAGATCAAAAGATCGCAGCCTTCGGCAGCGCCTACACGTGGCTATGGCCACTGGTCAGACCGGTCATGCCAATTTTGCTGTTTTCACTTGTCATCCCGAAAAAACCGAGCGTAGACTGCACCCGCACTGGACATACCGGTAAGACCACAATAATTAAGTCCTGAATCTGAGCGTGCAAGCGCCAGCAGCCAGGACACCGACCAGGATTCCTCCCATGCTCAGATGGTGCTCGCGTTCAATCTTCCTCCAAGTGGTTCTCGGACTGGTGCTCGGCATCGTCTGCGGGCTGACCCTCCCTGAATACTCGGCCCAGCTCAAACCGCTCGGCGACGGCTTCATCAAACTGATCAAGATGCTCATCGGCCTCATCGTGTTCTGCGTGGTGGTCAGCGGTATCAGCGGCGCCGGCGATCTGAAGAAGGTCGGGCGCATCGGCCTCAAGTCGGTGATCTACTTCGAAGTGTTGACCACCATCGCGCTAGTGATCGGTCTGGTCTTCGCCTTCAGCACCGGTATTGGCAGCGGCGCGAATATTCATCTCGAGCAACTGTCTGCGGCCGACATGGGCGATCTCGCCGAACGCGGCCAGCACATGCACACCACCACGCAATTCCTGATGGACCTGATCCCGACTTCGGTGATCGGCGCCTTTGCCGACAACAACATCCTGCAGGTGCTGCTGTTCTCGGTACTGTTCGGCAGCGCGTTGAATCTGGTGGGTGAGGCGGCCTCCGGGATCTCGCGACTGATCAACGAACTGAGCCATGTGATCTTCCGCATCATGGGCATGATCGTGCGGCTGGCACCGATCGGCGTGTTCGGCGCCATCGCGTTCACCACCAGCAAATATGGCCTCGACTCCCTGCAGCATCTGGGCAGTCTGGTCGGCTTGTTCTACCTGACCTGCATCGCGTTCGTCAGTGTGATTCTCGGTCTGGTGATGCGTGCTTCCGGCCTGCGCATGTGGCCGCTGCTCAAATACCTGCGTGAAGAACTGCTGATCGTCATGGGCACCGCCTCGTCCGATGCCGTGTTGCCACAGATCATGCGCAAACTCGAACACCTCGGCATTGGCAGTTCGACCGTGGGCCTGGTGATTCCGACCGGGTACTCGTTCAACCTCGACGGTTTTTCGATCTACCTGACCCTGGCCATCGTCTTCATCGCCAACGCCACCGGCACTCCACTGGCGATGACTGATTTGCTGACGATTCTGCTGGTGTCGCTGATCACCTCCAAAGGGGCACACGGCATTCCAGGTTCGGCACTGGTGATTCTGGCTGCAACGCTGACAGCGATTCCGGCAATTCCGGTGGTCGGTCTGGTGCTGGTGCTCGCGGTGGACTGGTTCATGGGCATCGGCCGGGCACTCACCAATCTCATCGGCAACTGCGTCGCCACTGTCGCCATTGCACGTTGGGAAAAAGACATCGACGTGCAACGCGCCAACAAAGTACTCAGCGGCCAGCAGGGCTACACCTTTCAGCCGCGTAAACCAGCAACTCCGGCGCACCAGCAGGAGTTCTGATTTCAACCCTATCGGCGCTGCCGCAAATGGCGATCTCTTGATTTCGGTTTGCGGCGCCCCTTTGGGCACATGGAGCAAGACAAGTGATTACTACATCAACCGTCGTCAACTCAGTCGTAGAAAAACTCCGTGCGGCGCTCGCCCGTGGCCAGTGGCGCTCCGGCGACATGCTGCCGGGCCAGCGCGAACTGGCCGAACAACTGGGCATCAGCCGCCCGAGCCTGCGCGAAGCGGTGATCGTCCTGGAAACCCTTGGTCTGGTGCGTTCGATGCCGGGCAAAGGCGTTGTCGTACTTGATGCGCATCTCAGCGACAGCCAGAGCCACGACAGCGCAGTCGCCGGCGCCAGCCTCGAAGACGTGCTGCAACTGCGTTACACCCTTGAACCCTTCATCGTCGGCCTGGTCGCGCAGTCGATCAGCAGCAAGGAAGTCGGCCAGTTGCGCCTGACCCTGATGGACATGCGCGAAGCCCTCGAGGCCGGCGACAGTGACGCCGGCGTCAGCGCCTACATCGCCTTCCACGAAGAGTTGTTCACGCTCACCTCGAATCCGATCTTCCAGAGCGTGGTGCAGCAAACCAGCAACGCCCTCAAGCAAAGCGCCGAGGTGTTGCGCAATTCGCCGGAGCATCTGGCCGAGCGGCTGGAAGAAAACGAGGCCGTGGTGCGCGCGATCCGCAGCAAGAACAGCGCCCAGGCCAGCGCCGAAATGCGTCGGCACATTTTGCGCGAAGGCCAGCGGATGGGGATTGAGTTGAATATTCCGGAAGACAACCTGAGTCGCTGATTTCTATTGGAGACAGGCCATGAACAGTTTCGCTTCACCGTCGCAAACCCACCCGACCACTGCGCCCCTGCCCTTCTCCCGCGTAAGAGTGCCGGCGGAGGATCTGTACCCGCGACTGTTCGACGCGATTCTCGAGCAGCGCATCGATCCGGCCAGCCGTTTCACCGAGGACAGTTTGAAAGAGATGTTCGGCGTCAGTCGTGCGGATGTGCGGCGGGTGCTGACGCAGTTGTCGCTTGAGCAAGTCATTGTGCTGCGGGCCAATCATCGACCACGGATTGCCGCACCTGATCGGGAACAAACGCGGCAGGCCCTGCATGCGCGGCGACTGGCCGAAAGCACGCTGGTGCGTCTGGCCTGCCAGCGTCCGCAAGCGGAAGGGTTGAAACGCTTGCGCGGGCTGATCGAACGCGAACGTCAGGCCGTTGAGCAGGATCGGCGGGGTGCGGCGATTCGCTTGTCCGGGGAGTTTCATCTGCACTTGGCGCAGATGGCGGGGAATGCACCGTTGGCGCATTTTCTCGGCAGCCTTGTGCCGCTGACGTCGTTGGCGATTGCCCGAAGTCAGTGCCAGACGCATAGCTGTTGCGCATGGCAGGAGCATTTGGCGCTGGTTGAGGCGGTCGAGCGTGGCGATGCTTCCAAGGCTGGCATGCTGATGAATCAGCATCTGGATCATCTTGAGCAGACGCTGCTGGGTTCAGACCTTGAGCATTGTGTTGCAGGTTAGATTGCTATCGCGAGCAGGCTCACTCCTACATTTGAAACCCGTTCCCCTGTAGGAGTGAGCCTGCTCGCGATGGCGTCATCATTGAAACTACAAACCCATCAGACAGAAGCCACTCTGGCAAACCCCGCCCGAATCTTCTCTTCCGGTAACTCATCAGCAATAAACACGATCACACTCTCCCGCGCCTCACCCTCGGCCCATTCAGTGTCCCAGTCGAAACCGTAAAGCTTCAGCACACCCTGAAACACCAAGCGCCGATCTTCACCCGCAATGTTCAGCACGCCCTTGTACCGCAGCAATTGCTTGCCGTGTTCTTCCAGCAGCTCATTCATGAACTCACTGAGCTGATCGATATCCAGCGGCTGATCGGTGCGCAGCACCAGACTGGAAATGCGATCAATCGATGGCGCCTTGCTCACCGGACGCAGGCTCAATCCACCGCCGAGATCAGCATTGAGGTTGAAGCCGCGCACATCCAGCAGTTCAGCCAAATCAATGCTGCCGTGCTCGACCACACGGATCGGTGCGCGACGGTTGATCCGCGTCAGCCGTTCGCTCAGCGCGTTGAACGTGGCTTCATCGACCAGATCGGTCTTGCTCACCAGCAATCGGTCGGCAAAACCGATCTGCGCCTGGGCGATGGTCTGGGTCAGGTGTACATCCGCGTGCGCCGCATCGACCAGGGTGATGATGCCGTCGAGCAGATAACGCTCGCGCAGTTCTTCGTCGATGAAAAACGTCTGTGCCACTGGCGCCGGATCGGCCAGTCCGGTGCACTCGATGACCAGGCGATCAAACGCAATCTCGCCGCTGTCCAGCCGCTCAAGCAGCAAGTACAGAGCCTTGGTCAGGTCGGTGTGAATGGTGCAGCAGACGCAGCCGTTGGCCAGGGTCATGACTTGCACCGGCTCGTCACCCAGCAACTGAGTGTCGATGCCGGCGTCGCTGAATTCGTTTTCGATCACGGCGATTTTCAGGCCGTGCTCGGCTTTCAGAATATGGCGCAGCAAAGTGGTCTTGCCGGCGCCGAGGAAACCGCTGAGTACCGTTACAGGTATGGGAGAAGACAAAACAGATCCCCTTCACAAAATGAATGAACAACACAAAAACAAATGTGGGAGCGAGCCTGCTTGCGAAAGCGGTGTGCCAGTCAAATCATTCATCAACTGACACTCCGTATTCGCGAGCAAGCTCGCTCCCACAGGGGATTACCTCAACCTTGCGCTGTCAGCTCAACAGCACTTCGGCCCACCCTTGCCACCGTAACGGGCTTCCTGACGTTCGCGGAAGAACATCTCGTAGCTCATCACCGGTTTGTCCGGGTGCTTGGTTTGCATATGCTCGACGTAGGTGTCGTAGTCGGGCATGCCGACCATCAGGCGCGCGGCCTGACCGAGGTATTTACCGAGGCGACTCAGGTCATTGAACATGGTGCAATCCTCTGGTTACGCATCCGGCAGAGCCTGGAATGGCGATTCTTTATCCGTGCGCTCTTTTTTGCCCCAGGCGGCGATGCCAACCTTGAGCGCATAGAACAGGATGCTGAAGACCACGAACAGGAACAGCGCGGTGAGCGTTGCGTTGGTGTAGGCGTTGAAGATCACGTGCTGCATCTGCTCGACGCTTTTTGCCGGTGCCAGCACCTGACCGTTGGCCAGCGCATCGCTGTACTTCTTGGCCAGCGACAGGAAGCCGATCGCCGGGTTGGCATCGAACAGTTTGATGAAGCCTGCAGTCGTGGTGCAAATCAGCAGCCAGGTAGCCGGCAGCAGGGTGACCCAAATGTAGCGCTGGCGCTTCATTTTGATCAGGACCACGGTGCCGAGCATCAGCGCGATACCGGCCAGCATCTGGTTGGAAATACCGAACAGCGGCCACAAGGTGTTGATGCCGCCCAGTGGATCGATCACGCCTTGGTACAGCAACCAGCCCCACATCGCCACACAACCGGCAGTGGCGATCAGGTTGGCGGTCCACGATTCGGTGCGTTTCAGCGCCGGAACGAAGGAGCCGAGCAGATCCTGCAGCATGAAACGCCCGGCACGGGTACCGGCATCGACAGCGGTCAGGATGAACAGCGCTTCGAACAGGATCGCGAAGTGGTACCAGAACGCCATGGTGTTTTCACCCGGCAGGACACTGTGCAGGATCTGCGCAATACCGACCGCCAAGGTCGGCGCACCACCGGCACGGGCCAGAATGGTGGTTTCACCAATGTCATGCGCCACGGCTTGCAGCGCTTCCGGCGTGATCGCGAAGCCCCAGCTGGAGACCACTTGCGCAACCGATGCGACATCACTGCCGACCACAGCGGCCGGGCTGTTCATGGCGAAGTACACGCCTGGCTCGATCACCGAAGCGGCAACCATGGCCATGATCGCGACGAACGATTCCATCAGCATGCCGCCGTAACCGATGTAACGGGCGTTGGTTTCGTTATCCAGCAGCTTCGGCGTGGTGCCCGAAGAAATCAGCGCGTGGAAACCGGAAACCGCACCGCAAGCGATGGTGATGAACAGGAACGGGAACAGACCGCCCTTCCATACCGGGCCGGTGCCGTCGACGAACTGGGTCAGCGCCGGCATTTTCAGCTCGGGCATGGTGATCAGAATACCGATCGCCAGGGCGACGATGGTGCCGATCTTGAGGAACGTCGACAGGTAGTCACGCGGTGCCAGAATCAGCCACACCGGCAGCGATGCCGCGACAAAACCGTAACCGACCAGCATCCAGGTAATCTGCACGCCGGTGAAGGTGAACGCCTTGGCCCACACCGGATCAGCAGCAATCTGCCCGCCGAGCCAGATCGAACCGAGCAGCAGCAACACGCCGACCACGGAGATTTCGCCGATGCGACCCGGGCGGATGTAGCGCATGTAAATGCCCATGAACATCGCGATCGGGATGGTTGCCATCACGGTGAAGATGCCCCACGGGCTCTCGGCCAGCGCTTTAACCACGATCAGCGCCAGCACCGCGAGGATGATGATCATGATCAGGAAGCAGCCGAACAGGGCGATGGTGCCGGGCACGCGGCCCATTTCTTCACGCACCATGTCGCCCAGGGAACGGCCGTTGCGCCGGGTCGACATGAACAGAACCATGAAGTCCTGCACCGCGCCCGCCAGCACCACCCCAGCTATCAGCCACAGCGTGCCGGGCAAGTAGCCCATCTGCGCGGCCAATACCGGGCCGACCAGAGGCCCCGCGCCAGCGATGGCAGCGAAGTGGTGACCGAAAAGAATGTGTTTGTTGGTCGGCACATAGTCCAGACCGTCGTTGTTGAGCACGGCGGGGGTGGCCCGACGCGGATCGAGTTGCATCACATTGTTAGCGATGAACAGGCTGTAGTAACGGTACGCAACCAGATAAATGGCCACAGCGGCGACCACAATCCACAAGGCGTTGATCGCCTCGCCGCGGCGCAATGCCACTACGCCCAGGGCGCACGCTCCTACGATTGCCAGCACTAGCCAGGGTAAGTGGCGTAGCAGGCTATTATTATTTTTCATTTTATTATTCCAGCCAGGGTGGACAAGAAAGACAGCCACCCCGAGTTTAGCGCTTACGGCGCCAAAGGCCATACCCCGACGTTGGTCTAGACGCTTTAGCGATTGGCTGGCGCCCGCATTCGCGGTCTATAGTCAGCGAACCTTCATGAGGATTGCGCCATGAGCGAGCACCCCGCCGATCGACGTCGTTTCCAACGTATTGCGTTCGATGCCAGAACCGAGCTGAGTCAGGGCGAGTACATCTGGCCGGTCAAGCTGATCGACCTGTCGCTCAAGGGACTGCTGATCGAGCGGCCGGAGCCTTGGCTGGGGGACAAGTCGCAGGACTTTCTCGTCGACATTCATTTGAGCGATGACGTCGATATCGAGATGGATGTGCAGTTGGCCCATGAAGAAAAAGGCCAACTGGGCTTTGTCTGCCGGCACATCAGCCTGGAATCGATCCAGCGTTTGCGGCGGCTGATCGAGCTGAACCTGGCTGACGAGGCCGAACTGGAACGTGAATTGGGCGCCCTGATCGAAATCTAGAATCCGCCACAGATCAAATGTAGGAGTGAGCCTGCTCGCGATAGCGATTTGTCATTCAACATTTGCGTTGACTGGTTCACCGCTATCGCGAGCAGGCTCACTCCTACAGGGGTCGGTGGTTTATTCGAAGAGTGCGTCGAGGGCCTGTTCGAGGCGGGTCACGGCAATGATCTGCAAGCCTGGTGGGGATTCCTTCGGCGCATTGCCCTTCGGCACGATCGCCCGTTTGAAGCCATGCTTCGCCGCTTCCTTCAACCGCTCTTGACCGCTCGGCACTGGGCGCACTTCGCCGGACAGGCCGACCTCACCGAACACCAGCAGATCATGCGGCAACGGCCGATTGCGCAAGCTCGACATCACCGCCGCCATCAACGCCAGATCAGACGCCGTTTCCAGCACCTTCACCCCGCCCACCACGTTGAGGAACACATCCTGGTCGTGCGTCGGAATCCCGCCATGGCGGTGCAACACCGCGAGCAACATCGCCAAACGGTTCTGATCCAGTCCCAGCGTCACCCGACGCGGATTGGCCAGATGACTGTCATCGACCAGCGCCTGCACTTCCACCAGCATCGGTCGCGTGCCTTCCCACGTTGCCATGACCACACTGCCCGGGACTTCTTCCTGCGCACGAGTAAGAAAAATCGCCGACGGGTTGGAGACTTCTTTCAAGCCCTTGTCAGTCATGCCGAACACGCCCAATTCGTTGACCGCACCGAAACGGTTTTTCACCGCGCGCAGCAAACGCAGGCGCCCATCGGACTCGCCTTCGAAATACAGCACGGTGTCGACCATGTGCTCGAGAACTCGAGGCCCCGCCAGCGCGCCTTCCTTGGTCACGTGGCCGACGAGGAAAATCGCCGTGCCGCTCTGCTTGGCATAACGCACCAGCAACGCCGCACTCTCACGCACCTGGGAAACACCGCCAGGTGCCGATTGCAGTTGTTCGGTGAAGATCGTCTGGATCGAGTCGATCACCATCACCTTGGGCTTTTCCTGACGAGCGGTGGCGATGATGGTTTCGATGCAGGTTTCGGTCATCACCCGCAGTTGATCCTGCGGCAAGCCGAGACGGCGGGCGCGCATGGCCACTTGCTGCTGGGATTCTTCGCCAGTGACGTACAGGGCCGGCATGCTCTTGGCGAGGTTGCACAGGGTCTGTAACAGAATCGTCGATTTGCCGATGCCCGGATCGCCGCCGATCAGCACCACCGAGCCATCGACCAGACCGCCACCGAGCACGCGATCGAGTTCACCAGACGCGGTGGAGAAGCGCGGAATCTCTTCGATGCTGACTTCAGCCAGGGTTTTGATCTGTGCCTGCTGTCCGGCCCAACCGGTGCGGCCGGTCGATGCCGTGGCGCCGCCGCTTTCGATCATGGTCTCGGTCAGGGTGTTCCAGGCACCGCACTCACCACACTGCCCGGCCCACTTGGGAAAGGTTGCGCCGCACTCGGTGCAGCCGTACATGCGCTTGGCCTTGGCCATCAGAACCCCCGACAAAAACCGCGATGATAACGCACGGGCCGCCGATCAGCGCGGCGCAGCATTGCGGATTTCGCCGCTGGCCAGACGCGCGGCGCTATTGCCCAACGGATCCTCGGCATTCAAGTCAGCACCCTTGGCCTTCAGCGCATCGAGCAATTCCAGACGCTTGAACAAACCGGCGTACATGGCCGCCGTCTGCCCGGCGCCGTTACGCTGATCGGGGCTGCAATCGGTGGCCATCAGGCGGCGGGCAATCTGTAATTCACCTTTGAAAATTGCGCCCATCAGCGCCGTGTTACCGCGCAGGTCCTGAGCGCAGGCATCGGCGCCGGCAGCGAGCAACCGTTCCACCGCGGGTGCCTGACCGTGATAGGCCGCCAGAATCAGCGCGGTGTAGCCCTTGGTGTCGCGGGTATCGAGGGAATAACCCGACTCGATGAACGTGTCGAGCATCGGCACATCACCGCGCCGGGCCGCGTCGAAGTAGTAGTCCTGAAGTTGGGCTTTGATCGCCTCGGGACTCTGCCCGGTCGGTGCCGCCCACGCCGCGAACGACAGGCAACCGGCCAACAGTAAAAGACAGATTCGCATCAATAGTCTCCTTGAACAGAACGGGGCCTGACTCAGGCCCCGCGTGCGCTACATCGGTATCAGTCGGCCAGTTTGGCCGCCAACGCCTTGACCCGGCTCAGGTCGCCCTTGGCCACTTTGGTCACACCGGTCCCGTATTCCGGGTCAGCCTTATAAAGGAAGGACAGGATGATGTGCTTGCTCTCGTCATCGGTGGTCGCCAGCGAGCCGCCGAAGCTGTCGATCAGGTCCTGACGCTCTTGCTGGCTGAACGAGCGATACAGATCACCGGCCTGCTTGAAGTTCTGCTCACGCTGGATCTTCGCCTGCTGGGTGCTGCCCGACAGCGTCGACTGGCTATAACGCGCACTTGGCGTCTCGTCACGGGGTTGCAGTCGGCTCGGCTGATAGTTCACACCCGAGTTGCTCGCGCCGAAGTTCATCGCGCCATCCTGATTGCCATTGTTCACCGCAACTTTTGCCGCGTTGATTGGCAATTGCAGAGCATTGGCACCCAGCCGATACATTTGCGTATCGGCATAAGAGAACACTCGACCTTGCAACAAACGGTCTTCGGAAGGCTCGATACCCGGAACAATATTCGCTGGCGCCATGGCCACTTGTTCGGTTTCCTGGAACACATTTGCCGGATTACGGTTCAACACCATTTGTCCAACTTTTCGCTCAGGAATACCTGGCCAGATCTTGGTGGCATCCAATGGATCAAAATCAAACTTGGACAAATCTTGTGGTTTCAGCACTTGGATGTACAAGTCCCATTTCGGAAAGTTACCTTTATTGATATTGCTCACCAGATCATTGGTCATATGACTGTAGTCTTGACCTTGAACGTTGGCGACTTGTTTCGGCGTCAGATTATTAAGACCCTGCAAGCTCTTCCAGTGAAACTTGACGTAATGAACTTCACCCTTGGCGTTAATCAACTTGTAAGCATGTACGCCATTACCGTCCATCTCTCGATAACTGGCGGGAGTTCCCGAGTTCGAATACAACTCGGTCAATGTACGGGTTGCCTCCGGTACATGTGAGAAGAAGTCGAAACGGCGTGAGTCGTCGTCAAGGTTAGTACGCGGATCGGGCTTGAACGCGTGAACCATGTCCGGGAACTTGATCGCGTCACGAATGAAAAAGGTCGGGAAATTGTTGCCTACCAGATCCCAGTTGCCGTCAGCCGTGTAGAACTTGGTGGCGAACCCCCGCGGATCACGCAGGGTTTCCGGCGAGTGATTACCGTGCACCACCGCAGAGAAGCGCACAAACACCGGTGTGCTCTGGCCGGCGGCGAATACCTTGGCCTTGCTCAGGTCGCTGAGATCGTTGGTGACAGTGAAGGTGCCATGGGCGCCGGTGCCGCGGGCGTGAACCACTCGCTCAGGAATGCGCTCGCGATCGAAGCGCTGCAGTTTCTGAATCAGTTGTACATCCTGCAGCAGCACCGGGCCGCTGGCGCCGGCGGTCTGCGAGTTCTGATTGTCGCCGACGGCGGCGCCGTTATCGCGGGTCAGGGGCGCGGCGTTAACCGAAAAGGTCAACAGGCTGGCGGTGAGTACACCGAGGGTGCGGCGACGGGGAAAAGCCCCCAGTCCAAGTGCGGAGTTCATATCAGGATCCTCTGGTTATTTTGGGGCGCATCCAGATGCGCCAAGCCAAGGCTAGAGGCCTGAGACGTCGAACATAAATAGAAAGAACGTAACGCCATGATTGAGAAAATTGGCTGTTCGATCAGCGAGTTACCGTATATTTCGCGCGCGATTGATGGCACTTTGCAAACTAATCGTCGATTGATGTGTCGATAAAAACGGGCATTGTAAGAAGGTGTTTCGCGCAGGACGCGTTTTGCTGATTTACACTGCGTACACCAAACTCATCTGTAACAAGGAAATAACTATGGGCGTGCTAAGTGAGTTCAAGGCCTTCGCGGTCAAAGGCAATGTGGTCGACATGGCCGTCGGTATCATCATCGGGGCCGCGTTCGGCAAGATTGTTTCGTCGTTTGTCGGTGACGTCATCATGCCGCCAATCGGCCTGCTGATCGGTGGGGTGGACTTCAGTGATCTGGCCATCACGCTCAAGGCCGCCGATGGCGCTGCACCTGCGGTGGTAATGGCCTACGGCAAGTTCCTGCAGACCATTCTGGACTTCGTGATCGTCGCTTTCGCGATCTTCATGGGCGTCAAAGCCATCAACCGCCTCAAGCGCGAAGAAGCCGTGGCCCCTACGCTGCCACCGGTTCCGACCAAGGAAGAAGAGTTGCTGGGCGAGATCCGCGACTTGCTCAAGGCCCAGAACACCCGGCCTTGATCCTTTGCACGATAGAAACAACGGCGCCTTCGAGGCGCCGTTTGTTTACCAGTAGTTTTCCACGGCCACTTGGCCTGGCCGGCGGGTGAGGCTGAGGCTCATGTGGCGTTTTTTCAGCAACGCGCGCGTGTCATCGATCATCTGCGGATTGCCGCACAGCATGACCCGCGAGTGCTCCGCCGACAGCTCCACGCCCGCTGCGCGCTCCAATTCTCCGTTTTCGATCAGCGTAGTAATACGGCCGTGCAGTGCGCCGGGGTGCGCCTCACGCGTCACCGTCGCGATGAACTGCAATTTGTGGGCATGTTCGCTGAGGTACTCGCGCTGCTTGAGCCCGGCAATCAGATCGTGATAGGCCAACTCCCGCGCTTCGCGCACGCTGTACACCAGAATGATGCGCTCGAATTTTTCCCAGACTTCGAAGTCCTGCAAAATCGACAGGAATGGCGCCACCCCCGTACCCGTGGACAGCAGCCAGAGATCACGCCCGTCGACGAAGCGATCAAGGGTCAGATAGCCGAATGCCTGGCGCTCCACCAGCAAAGTGTCGCCAACCTGCAACCGGCTCAGCTCACTGGTGAACTCTCCCCCCGGCACCACGATGGAAAAGAACTCGAGAAACTCGTCAAACGGCGACGACACCATCGAATACGCGCGCCACACGGTACTGCCATCGGCCTTGGTCACACCGAGCCGGGCGAACTGCCCCGCACGGAAACGAAACCCGGCATCCCGGCTGGTGCGCAAGGTAAACAGGCTCGGCGTCAAGGTTTGAACATCGAGCAAGGTCTGCGTGGTGTATTTCTCGGCACTGGCGGTCATGGGGCACTCCATTGATCGGTGACGGCCAGTGTCGCGCAAATCGAGCCTGCGAAACACCGACGACTGATAATGGTATTCAACCGTTTCCAGACACCGTCAAAGCATTAAACTGTTAAAAAAGTCAGAATTAGAGCAACAACTTTACATGAAGACTCAAATGTAAAGTTTCTGAGCACTAAGAACTCTTTATAGACAGATCATCAATGTTCAATACCGAAAAAATTTAAAGCACTCCGTAAGAAACATCCTACACTTCGTTGCGTGCCGGATCCTTTGGATCCATTCCGCGCCCCCCCGCAACGTCGATGGAGTGTTCAGAAATGGAAACATGGAAGGAATCACAATTGAAACAACTGACGTTTGCCAAGGGAGTAGATGCTGCTTATCCGATTCTGCTGCGATTCGCCGAAAACCTCGGATTCAATTTTTGTGAAATTTCGGTTGTTTCACTCCATCGGGACCTGCCTCTTAAGACCTTGCAAATCAATAACTACCCTAAAGAATGGAACTTACAATATGAAGAAAACCGTTACAGTAAAGTCGACCCACTAATAGCACACTGCAATCACTCAATGACTCCCATTGTCTGGTGCGAATCAGTATTTGCCGAAGCCCGGCCGATATGGGAGGGATTACAGCAACATGGACTGCAGAATGGCTGGTCGCAGTCGTTCCATCACGAGCAGAGAGGCTTGTGCAGTATTATCAGCCTGGCGCGAAAACATTACTCGATCAGCCCTCTGGAGCTGTATGAGCATTTCGGTTACATGTTCTATGCCGCCAGTCACTTGAGTGAAATGTTTGCCCGGACACTGCCGCCTCATTCTCTCAAACCCCGCCATCCACACCTTTCCCCAAGGGAACTGGAGGTTTTGCAGTTATCCGCAGGTGGCAAAACGGCCTATGAGATATCGAAGATCCTTAGCCTGAGCGAACGCACGGTGAACTATCACGTGCAGAACGTGATCGAGAAGCTCAACGTCTGCAACAAGATTTCCGCTGTCATCGCCGCCGTCAGAGCGCACATCATCTAGTCGATCAGCCTTGCCTCCTTTACAAAACATGCGGGTAATAACAGCAAAAAAACCGTACCATTTGAGACCCTCTTGAGTGATGACGTGAACATTCTGCGTTGCATTACACTCAGTCGGTTCCGCCGCACATTGTCAGGCTGCGGAACACCCCGTTGATTACCCTGAGTTCCCGCCCGATGCCTTTGCTTGAAACACCCTTCGCCCAACTCGACCTGATCCGCCAGCCCGAGCAGCAGAATGAACCGTTGCAGGCCTTCGATGCGGCCGACGAATACCTGCTCAACCATCTGGCCGCGCAGCAACCGACGGCTGACACGCGGGTATTGGTGCTCAACGACAGCTTCGGTGCGCTGGCGGCCAGTCTGCTCGGCAAGGTCAAGGTCAGCAGCAGCGGCGACTCGTTTCTGGGGTTTCAGGGGCTGGAAAAAAACCTGCTGCGCAATGGCCAGGCGTTCGACGCCATTCGCGGGATACCCGCCAGCGGGCCATTGGTCGGACCGTTCGATCGTGTGCTGATCCGCGTGCCGAAAACCCTCGCGCTGCTGGAAGAACAACTGATCCGCTTGCAAGGGCAGCTCGCACCCGGTGCCGAAGTGGTCGCTGCAGCCATGGTCAAACACCTGCCACGCGCTGCCGGTGACTTGCTTGAGCGCTACATCGGCCCGGTACAAGCCTCTCTGGCGGTGAAGAAAGCGCGGCTGTTGATCGCCACACCTGAAGCGAAAGCCCCGGCCGTCTCGCCCTACCCTTCGCGGTATCGCCTCGACGAACCGTCGATCGAGTTGCTCAACCACGCCAACGTGTTCTGCCGCGAAGGCCTGGACATCGGCACGCGCGCCTTCCTCCCGCATCTGCCGAAAAACCTTGGTAGCGCCCGAGTTGCCGATCTGGGCTGTGGCAACGGGGTTCTGGCCATCGCGAGTGCGCTGCAAAACCCCGATGCGCATTACACGCTGATCGACGAGTCGTTCATGGCCGTGCAATCGGCTGCCGAGAACTGGCGCGCAGCGTTGGGTGATCGCGAGGTGATCGTGCGGGCCGGCGATGGTCTGGCCGGGCAGGAACCACAATCGCTGGACGTGGTGCTGTGCAATCCGCCATTCCATCAGCAGCAGGTGGTTGGCGACTTCCTCGCCTGGCGTATGTTCCAGCAGGCGCGCGAAGCGTTGGTGGTGGGCGGCGCGCTGTACATCGTCGGCAACCGTCACCTGGGTTACCACAGCAAACTGGCGCGGCTGTTTCGCGGCGTTGAGCAAGTGGCTGCCACGCCGAAATTCGTGATTCTCAAAGCCCGCAAGTAAACCGCCAGGCAAAAAAAACCCTCCGCAAGGAGGGTTGCAAAGCCGTACCCGAAGGCGCCGGGACGGGGAAGATTCAGTGTGTGGTCAGACCTGCGGCATTCATGAACATGCGCATCAGGCTGGCGGCGATAAACAGCACACCGACGCTACCGGCCCAGATCAGAGCCAACCAGCCGAGCCGCTGCCAAAGCGGCTTTTTTTCGGCTTCTTCAATGTCGTGCAGGGAATGTTTTCCAGTCATTTTCTTCAAACCTCTTCAAGATTGATGGCGCCATTGCCGACGCCATCGCGAGCAGGCTCGCTCCCACAGGTTTTGCTTAGTGATAGCCGTCTTCATGGGTAACCTTGCCGCGGAACACGTAGTAGCTCCAGAAGGTGTAACCCAGGATGAACGGGATGATGAACAGCGTCCCCACCAGCATGAAGCCCTGACTTTGCGGCGGTGCGGCGGCGTCCCAGATCGAGATCGACGGCGGCACGATGTTCGGCCACAGGCTGATGCCCAGACCGCTGTAGCCGAGGAAGATCAGCACCAGGGTCAGCAGGAACGGCATGTAGTTGGCGTTGCGCGCCACGGCGCGGATCAGACCGTACATGGTCACCAGCACCAGAATCGGCACCGGCATGAACCAGAACAGGTTGGGCATGCTGAACCAGCGGGTGGCAATATCCGGATGAGCCAGCGGCGTCCAGATACTGACAATACCGATCACGGCCAGCAGTACGAAAGCCAATGGCCGTGCCAGGTCATGCATCTGTTCCTGGAGCTTGCCTTCGGTTTTCATGATCAACCAGGTGCAGCCGAGCAAGGCATAGGCCACCACCAGCGCGGCGCCGCAGAACATTGTGAACGGTGTCAGCCAGTCCAGTGATCCACCGGCGAACTGCCGATTGACCACCGGCAAGCCATCGATGAACGCGCCCAGCGCCACGCCCTGAAAGAACGTTGCCGCCACCGAGCCGCCGATGAATGCCTTGTCCCACAGGTGACGCTTGTCATCCTTGGCCTTGAAGCGGAACTCGAAGGCCACACCACGAAAGATCAGGCCGATCAGCATGAAGATCAGCGGCAGATACAGCGCTGACAACACCACCGAATAAGCCAGCGGGAACGCGCCAAACAACGCCGCGCCGCCCAGTACCAGCCAGGTTTCGTTGCCGTCCCAGACCGGGGCGACGGTGTTCATCATCACGTCACGGTCGACTTTACCGGGGATGAACGGGAAGAGAATCCCGATCCCCAGGTCGAAGCCGTCCATGACCACGTACATCATGATGCCGAAGATGATGATCACGGCCCAGATCAGCGGAAGATCAATACCCATGAGTCAAATCTCCTTGGTCACGCGAATATCGTCGTCGCCGTGATCGGCATCGGCCGAGTCGTCGGCAGCGGACAACGGACGGGCCGGTGTGCGTTTCTTGCCTGGACCACCGTCCGGCGTTTCCGTGCCTTCGCTGATCTTCGGCCCTTTGCGCACCAGACGCATCA
Source organism: Pseudomonas sp. P108 (assembly GCF_032613195.1). Classification (NCBI taxonomy): domain Bacteria; kingdom Pseudomonadati; phylum Pseudomonadota; class Gammaproteobacteria; order Pseudomonadales; family Pseudomonadaceae; genus Pseudomonas; species Pseudomonas sp. P108. The sequence goes on from NZ_CP126691.1 coordinate 5,750,484, forward strand.
TGTAACCGAGACCAGCACCGAACAGGGCGAAGTACACCACTACAAACATGATCAGGGTGATGCTCATCTGCATGAAGCTGTGGTTTGAAGACGCGTCCGCCGTGCGCATCAGCCCGTAGACCACCCACGGCTGACGGCCGATTTCAGTGGTGAACCAGCCAGCGAGAATCGCGATCAAACCGGACGGCCCCATCCACAACGCCAGATAGAGGAACGGCCGTGAGGTGTAGAGCGTGTCGCGCTTACGCAGCCACAGGCTCCACAAACCGGTGAAGATCATCAGGAAACCAAGGCCAACCATGATCCGGAACGACCAGAACACAATGGTCGAATTCGGCCGGTCTTCCGGCGGAAACTCCTTGAGCGCCGGCACCTGTTTGTCCAGCGAGTGGGTCAGGATCAGGCTGCCGAGGTATGGGATCTCCACGGCGAACTTGGTTTTCTCTTCTTTCATGTCCGGCCAGCCGAACAGGATCAGCGGCGTCGCTTCATCACCGTGGTTTTCCCAGTGACCTTCGATCGCAGCGATTTTTGCCGGTTGGTGCTTGAGCGTATTGAGACCATGGAAGTCGCCGATGACCGCCTGGATCGGCGCGACAATCAGCGCCATCCACATTGCCATCGACAGCATCGTGCGGATCGCCGGATTGTCCTTGCCGCGCAGCAAGTGCCAGGCCGCCGAGGAGCCGACGAAGAATGCCGTGGCGACAAACGCAGCCGTTGCCATGTGCATCAAGCGATACGGGAACGATGGGTTGAAGATGATCGCCAGCCAGTCAGTAGGAATTACCTGACCGTTGATGATTTCAAAGCCCTGCGGGGTCTGCATCCAGCTGTTGGAGGCGAGAATCCAGAAGGTCGAAATCAGCGTGCCGATTGCCACCATGACGGTGGAAAAGAAGTGCAGGCCGCGCCCGACCTTGTTCCAGCCAAACAGCATCACCCCAAGGAAACCGGCCTCGAGGAAGAACGCCGTGAGCACTTCATAGGTCAGCAATGGCCCGGTGACGGCGCCGGCGAAGTCCGAGAAGCGGCTCCAGTTGGTGCCGAACTGGTAGGCCATGACCAACCCCGAGACCACGCCCATGCCGAAGTTGACGGCGAAGATCTTCGACCAGAAATGGTAGAGGTCACGGTAGGTGTCGTTATGGGTTTTCAGCCACAGGCCTTCGAGTACCGCGAGGTAACTCGCCAGGCCAATGGTGATGGCCGGGAACAGGATGTGGAACGAGATGGTGAACGCGAACTGAATTCGGGCGAGATCTAGTGCCTCTAAACCGAACATATGGCTTCCTCTGTCAGGTAATACCGGCTGCGGACCCGGAGGCCTGCACCCACTGCCCCCACGGATATGGAGTGCGGCGAATTCTGATTCGTTCTTTTTAAACAACCATCGCAACGCAGGGAGTCTGGCCAACTGGCCACCGGATCAATTCCGTTCGGGGTCTTGATCTGGATCAATCAACGTTGAAAGAGTAGTCCCATTTTTGCCGATGAACTGCGTGGTCGTTTGCCGCGTGACAAGTTGCCTCACAACCTTGGCAAAGCCCTGCAACAAATCCCCAGAGCGCTGGCAGCGGGGAAAACAGTACAGATCGGGAAGGCGACACAAATCCGCGAACAGCAGAATCCATCTGCACCGTAAAAAATTCGATGTCCTCCTAACTAAATTTTTTGTCATAGCAACTTCCTGTTACAGACTGGTGATAACCTCGCGGTTCCCCTCGAGCCAGACCTGCCTTCAGATGCCCAGTCAAGAGCCCCTGCTGTTACGTCACCATCGTCCGTTTCTCGCTTTCTGGTTCGCACGGATCTTTACCGCCAGCGGATTTCAGATGCTCACCGTGGCGATCGGCTGGAACCTCTACCAATTGACCGGCAACGTCCTCGATCTGGGCCTGGTCGGGCTGGTCGAATTCGCTCCGCGCGTACTGTTCATGCTGCACACCGGGCATGTCGCCGACCGCTATGATCGACGCAAAGTGGCGGCGATCTGTCAGTCGTTGCAGGCGTTGATCGCCTTGGCGCTGGCGATTGGCAGCGCCACCGATCACGTGACCCGCGAGATGATCTTCATCCTCGCCTTCCTGCTCGGCGCCGCGCGCTCGTTCGAGATGCCGACCACACAGGCGTTGCTGCCAAGTATTGTGCCCAGCGCGCTATTTCCTCGGGCCGTAGCGGCGGCGCAATCGGCGCAGCAGTCGGCGACCATCGTCGCACCAGCGCTTGGCGGTTTGCTCTACGCGTTCGGAAGCGTCTGGGTGTACGGCCCGACAGTGCTGCTTTATGTGATTGCCTGCACGCTGATGCTCAACCTGCCCGCGCGGCAAATGCCGCTGAACAAAGGCAAAGCCACACTGGATTCGTTACTGGCGGGGATTCGTTTCATTCGCAGCCGCCCGGACATTCTCGGGGCGATTTCGCTGGATTTGTTTGCGGTACTGCTCGGCGGGGCCACGGCGCTGCTGCCGGTATTTGCCAAAGACATTCTGCTGACCGGGCCGTGGGGCCTCGGGTTGCTGCGTTCGGCACCGGCGGTCGGCGCACTGGGGATGTCGCTGTTCCTCGCGCGGTTTGCCGTGGAGCGCAATGTCGGTCGGGTGATGTTCACAGCGGTGGGCATCTTCGGCGTCGCCACCATCGCCTTCGGCCTGTCGACCTCGTTCTGGTTCTCCCTGGCAGTGTTGGTGGTACTCGGCGCGGCGGACATGATCAGCATGGTCATCCGCGCGTCCTTCGTACAACTGGAAACCCCGGACGAAATGCGCGGCCGGGTCAGCGCGGTGAACGGGCTGTTTATCGGTGCTTCGAATCAGTTGGGCGAATTCGAATCCGGCGTCACCGCCCACTGGTTCGGCACGGTGCCGGCGGTGGTGATGGGCGGAATCGGCACGCTGGTGGTGACGGGGACGTGGATCAAGTTGTTCCCGACGCTGGCGAACCGGGACCGGATGCATGTGCCGGTGGAAGAGGTGAAGGTCTGACAACCTCCAAAACACAAAATAACTAAAAAGGTGCGGTACATAGTTACCGCACCGAGTGTAATGTATCGCCTTACACTCCAGCCCATGATCAAATCCTTTCAGCACAAAGGCCTTCGAGGCTTCTATGAAACAGGTTCGACTCGCGGGATTCGTGCCGACCACGCAAAACGGCTGTCGCGCATGCTGCAGTTCATGGATCGCGCTACGATTCCCGCAGACTTGGATCTTCCGGGCTGGCGCCTGCATCCATTGAAAGGTGAGCTGACGGAGTACTGGTCGCTGAGCGTTTCAGGCAACTGGCGAGTGATCTTTCGTTTTGTCGGTTCGGACATCGAATTGGTCGATTATCTGGACTACCACTGACAGGAGGCAGGCTCATGCCCATGCACAACCCGCCACACCCCGGTGAAACACTGCTGATGGATGTCTTGCCCGAGCTTGGCATCAGCGTGACCGAATTGGCCCGACACTTGGGCTTCGCACGCCCGCATCTTTCACGTGTATTACACGGACATGCGCCAATCAGCCCGGATCTGGCTGTACGTCTTGAGCGTGCTGGCATTGGCAAGGCGCGCGTGTGGCTAGGCGTACAAACCGACTATGATCTGTGGCAAGCGGAGCATCGGGAGCAACCGGTTATCGAACTGATCGCTGTCCACGCCTGACACCTCCAGCCACTACAACTCCCCCGCCACTTTCACCCGCAAGGCCTTGCCGCCGAGTTGCTCGACCAGCGTCAAGGCAAACTCCAGCGCAGCGCTTGAGCCTTGTGCGGTGACGCAGTTGCCGTCGACCACCACCGGTTGATCAACAAACGTACAGCCCGAGAGTTGATGGCTGGCGCTGGGCAGGCAGGTCATGCGCCGCTGGCGCAGCACGCCGAAGGATTGCAGGGCGACGGCCGGAGATTCGGCGATGGCGGCGAACAGGCGTCCGGCGCTGGCCTGATCCTTGAGCAACTGTTGCAGAGGTTGGTGCGCGGCCAGATGTTGTGAACCGACAACACCGCCGGGAAGGACGATCAGGTCGAAAGTTTGCGCCAGCACATCGACCAGCATGCCGTCGGCGGTCAGGCGTGTGCCGCGCGCGCATGTGAGCATGCGCCGACCTTCGATGCTCGCCGCCACTACCTCAATACCGGCGCGGCGCAACACATCGATCAGGGTCACGCTTTGCAGATCATCGATGCCCTCGGCGAGGGTAATCAGGGCTCTAAAGGTCATGGGCGTTATCCGCTGGGTGATACGTGAAGCGTAGTCAGCTTCACCCGGATCGCGCTGCAACAGCCGTTACTTGATGTAAAGCTGGGTCGACATCGTGTTGCGTGGCGCGTTGATGGAAGTGTTGCTGAAGCTGAAGGTGCCTTCCTGCTTGCCCGCCAGATCGAAGGTATAAAGAGAACCGACGGTTTTATTACCGGGAGTGCATTCGGTCAGGTTGCCGTTATCAAAAGCACACACCGGGGCACGTGTGCCGTTCACTTCAAAACCGTCCAGTGCGACCTGAGGCTGGCTCTTGCCGTAGCCGACTTCGAGCACATAGACCTTGATATTCGGTCCGCTGTGATTGCACTGGGTCTGCGCCTGCCCATCGGCGATGTCTTCAAGGCCGCAGGCCGGCGATTGCACCTTGATGACTTTCACTTGTGTCAACGGCGGTGCCGATGCCGCCCAGGCTGTCGACATCCCGGCCATCAGTACGGCAATCAAACCCAAAACCTTCATCCAGCACTTGCTCATGCGCTTCCCACCCCGAAAAAATCAGCGCGCAGTATGGCGCAGTTGGCATCAACGCAAAACTTCGCCGACGATCGACACCAACAACCGCCATATTCCTCACGCTGCTGGTATGATGCGCGGCTTTTTCCGGCCCACCACAATTTTTCAGGCGCTTGCGACGGTCTGTGCTTTGCTGTTGAGGTCGATACATTCACGGCGCCACGCGCGCCACGGGGAGCAGACATGCTGGAAAGGCTGTTTCAACTCAAGGCACACAACACCAACGTGCGCACCGAGATTCTGGCGGGCATCACGACTTTCTTGGCCATGGCCTACATTCTGTTCGTCAACCCGAGCATTCTCGGTGAGACCGGTATGGACAAGGGTGCGGTGTTTGTCGCCACCTGTCTGGCGGCCGCCATCGGTTCGACCGTCATGGGTCTGATCGCCAACTACCCGATCGCCCTCGCCCCAGGCATGGGCCTGAACGCCTTCTTCACCTACACCGTCGTCTTGCACATGGGCCACACCTGGCAAGTGGCGTTGGGTGCGGTGTTCATTTCCGCCGTGCTGTTCTTCCTGCTGTCGATCTTCCGCATCCGTGAATGGATCATCAACAGCATCCCGCTGCCGCTGCGCTCGGCAATTGCCGCTGGTATCGGCCTGTTCCTCGCGCTGATCGCCCTGCACAACGCCGGTATCGTCGTCAGCAACCCGGCAACCATGGTCGGCCTCGGTGACCTGAAAGCGCCGGCACCGATTCTCGCCACCCTGGGTTTTGCCCTGATCGTTGCCCTCGAAGCGCTGAAAGTGCGCGGTGCGGTACTGATCGGCATTCTCGCGGTGACCATCATTTCCATCGTGATGGGCTTCACCCCGTTTGGTGGCGTTACCTCGATGCCACCTTCGCTGGCTCCGACTTTCCTGCAACTGGACATCAAAGGCGCACTGGACATCGGTCTGGTCAGCGTGATCTTCGCCTTCCTGTTCGTCGACCTGTTCGACAACTCCGGCACCCTGATCGGCGTCGCCAAGCGTGCCGGCCTGATGGGCAAGGACGGCCACATGCCGAAAATGGGCCGCGCCCTGATCGCCGACAGCACCGCGGCCATGGCCGGTTCGTTGCTGGGTACGTCGACCACCACCAGTTACATCGAATCCGCTGCCGGCGTGAGTGCGGGCGGCCGTACCGGTCTGACGGCCATCGTCGTGGCGATTCTGTTCCTGCTGGCGCTGTTCTTCTCGCCACTGGCGGCCAGCGTTCCGGCTTTCGCCACGGCACCGGCGTTGCTGTTCGTCGCCGTGTTGATGACTTCCGGCCTGGCGGAAATAGACTGGGACGACATCACCGTCGCCGCGCCAGTTGTCGTGACCGCGCTGGCCATGCCGTTCACTTACTCGATCGCCAACGGCATCGCGTTCGGTTTCATCTCCTGGACCGTGATCAAGCTGCTGTCGGGCCGCGCCCGTGAGCTGAACCCGGCGCTGGTGATTCTGTCGATTCTGTTTGTGATCAAGTTGGGTTGGTTCAACGCATGACTTTCGATTCCCAGGCTTACGCCGAGCAACTTGAAGCCAAGGTCACGCGCTTGCGTGATCTGCTGGCGCCGTTCGATGCCCCCGAGCCAACGGTGTTCGACTCGCCGCTGCAGAACTTCCGTCTGCGTGCCGAGTTCCGCCTGTGGCGCGAGGGCGGCGATCGTCATTACGCGATGTTCGCTCAGGACGACAAACGCACGCCGATCCTCATCGAAGAGTTCCCGATCGCCAGCCTGCGCATCAATCAGTTGATGCCGCAGTTGAAAGCGGCGTGGCAGGCCAGTTCGGCGCTGAGCCACAAGCTGTTTCAGGTGGAATTCCTGACCACGCTGGCCGGCGATGCGATGATCACCCTGTGCTATCACCGTCCGCTGGACGAACACTGGCACGCGGCAGCCACCAAGCTATCGGCGGATCTCGGCGTCAGCATCATCGGTCGCTCGAAGGGCAAACGCGAAGTGCTTGGCCTCGATTACGTGGTCGAGAAACTCGAAGTCGGCGGTCGCACCTTCAGCTATCGCCAGCCGGAAGGCGCGTTCACCCAGCCAAACGGCACCGTGAACCAGAAGATGCTGAACTGGGCGTACGAGGCATTGGGCGATCGCACAGACGATCTGCTGGAGCTGTACTGCGGCAACGGCAACTTCACCCTGCCGCTCGCCACTCGCGTGCGCAAAGTCCTGGCCACCGAAATCAGCAAGACCTCGGTCAACGCTGCATTGAGCAACCTCAGCGAAAACGCTGTGGATAACGTCACTCTGGTGCGTTTGTCTGCCGAAGAACTGACCGAAGCGCTCAACGAAGTGCGCCCGTTCCGCCGCCTGCAAGGCATCGACCTGAAGAGCTACGAGTTCGGCAGCGTCTTCGTCGACCCGCCGCGCGCCGGCATGGACCCGGACACCTGCGAGCTGACCCGCCGCTTCGACAACATCCTGTACATCTCCTGCAACCCGGAAACTTTGGCGGCGAACATCGCCCAGTTGCACGACACGCACCGTATTACCCAGTGCGCGTTGTTTGACCAGTTCCCGTGGACGCATCACATGGAATCGGGTGTGTTGCTGACCCGGCGTTGATGGCGGGATAGCAGATACGAAAAAGCCGTCGTGATTGACGGCTTTTTTGTGGGCGTTCATTTGTTTGTGCGATCACCGAACATAAATCGGCCAGACCATTTTTTGTTCAATTGACCATGGTAACCATCTAGTACATTTTATCTCCACAGGCTGAAACCCTCGGCCAAATCCAAAAACAATAAGTGGAGTTACCCCTCATGCCCCCTATCGTTCTGGTGCTTAACGGCCCGAACCTGAACCTGCTCGGCACCCGCGAGCCGGCCACTTACGGTCACGAAACCCTGGCGGATATCTCGGCCTTGTGCGGTCGAGCAGCCGAAGAATTCGGCCTGGCTGTGGAGTTTCGCCAGACCAATCACGAAGGCGAACTGCTTGACTGGATACACGCCGCCCGTGGTCGCTGCGCCGGGATCGTGATCAATCCGGCGGCGTGGACGCACACCTCGGTGGCGATTCGTGACGCGCTGGTGGCCAGTGAATTGCCAGTGATTGAAGTGCACCTGTCCAACGTCCACGCCCGCGAGCCGTTTCGTCATCACTCGTTCGTCTCGGCGATTGCCACGGCGGTGATGGCCGGTTTTGGCAGCAATGGCTATCGCCTGGCGCTGGAACATTTCAGTCAGCGGTTGAAGGGATAACTCGCATGTCTCGCTCTAACGTCATACTCGCCGGGCTGATCGGCGCCGGCATTCAGGCCTCGCGCACGCCAGCGCTGCATGAGCACGAAGGCGATGCCCAAGGCCTGCGTTATCTGTACCGACTGATCGATCTCGATCAACTGAAAATGGACAGCACCGCCCTGCCCGACCTGCTGCTGGCGGCCGAGCGGATGAACTACACCGGGCTGAACATTACCTTCCCGTGCAAGCAGGCGATCATCCCGCTGCTCGATGAGCTGTCACCGGAAGCCAAGGGCATCGGCGCGGTGAACACCGTGGTGTTGAAGGACGGCAAACGTGTCGGTCACAACACCGACTGCCTTGGATTCGCCGAAGGTTTTCGTCGAGGTCTGAAAGACGCCGCCCGCGAGCGCGTAGTCCAGATGGGCGCCGGTGGCGCCGGTGCGGCAGTGGCCCACGCATTATTGAGCGAAGGCGTGCAGCAACTGACTATTTTCGATGTCGACCGTGAGCGCGCCGAGAGCCTGGCGAACAATCTCAATGAGCATTTTGGCTTTGGTCGTGCGGTGGCGGGTCGGGATCTGCCGAGTACGCTGAATCTGGCTGACGGTCTGGTCAACACCACGCCGATGGGCATGGCCAAACTGCCGGGCATGCCGGTGCCGGTCGAACTGCTGCGCAAGGAATTGTGGGTGGCCGAGATTGTGTATTTCCCGTTGGAAACCGAGCTGCTGCGCAACGCCCGCGCATTGGGTTGCCGAACGCTGGATGGCGGCAACATGGCGGTGTTTCAGGCGGTGAAGGCGTTTGAATTGTTCAGCGGCGTGGTGCCGGATGCGCAGCGGATGCTCGCGCATTTTCAAAGCATGAATGGTTAACACTGTAGGAGTGAGCCTGCTCGCGATGGCGTCCTGTCAGCCAACACATTAGTTGCCTGACACACCGCCATCGCGAGCAGGCTCACTCCTACAGGGGGTCAGCGTCAGGCCTGCAGGTAGCGCAACACCGACTCGCAAATCATCTCGCGATGACGTTGCTTGACGCTTTCATCCGGCAGATCGATCTGAAAAATCTCGCCAAACGTGTGCCGGTTCGACACCCGGTAGAAGCAGAACGAACTGATCAGCAAATGCACATCCAGCGCGTCCAGCCCTGCACGGAACACACCCTCTTCAGCACCCCGACGCAGAATCTCGCCGAGTGAATCAAGAATGGTGTTGTTCATCGCCTTGATCGCATCGGAACGCTTCACGTATTCAGCGTTGTGGATATTTTCGATGCTGACGATGCGCACGAAATCGACGTTGCGGTCGTGGTGATCGAAAGTGAACTCAACCAATCGGCGAATCGCCTCCACCGGCGCCAGCTCGGCCAGGTGCAGACGGTTTTCGGTGCTGCGGATATCGCCGTAAAGCTTTTCCAGCACCTCGACGTACAACTGCTCCTTACTGCCGAAGTAGTAATAGATCATGCGTTTGGAGGTGTGGATACGCTCGGCGATCGCATCGACGCGAGCCCCCGACAAGCCTTGCTGGACGAACTCGACGATCGCCTCCTGCAGGATGTTCTCGCGGGTCTTTTCCGGGTTGTTCTTGCGACTCTTGCGCGGCTCTACAGCGGACACTTCAGGAGCTGCGGGAAGTTCTGTATTCATCGTCATTGCGGGCTCACGGCCATCACTGCACAGGCGGCGATTATGGGCCGCGCAGCACAGTGAAGGAAGCCGCGCGGCCTGTGTTTAATCCCGCGTTTACGAATTTCCTACAACTTCGCCTGGCGCACGGCGCCACTGCGTGATTTGGCCATCGCCGCCAGACGCACCGCGACGTTCGCCGCGCCGTAACCGGCATAGCCATTCTTGCGCTGGATGATCTCGAAGAAGAAGCGCCCTTCGAACGGTTCGGTGTAGACGTGGAACAACTCACCGCCCTGCGCATCACGGTCGTACAGAACGTTGTAATACGCCAGTTCACTGAGAAACTCGTCATCGAAATCGAAGCGCGCAGCAAGGTCGTCGTAATAATTGAGCGGGATGTCCAGCAACGGCACACCGGCCTCTTTGGCGCGACTGACTTCGGCGAAGATGTCGTCACAATCGAAGGCGATGTGATGCACACCGGAGCCACGATAACTCGACAGCGCGTGGGATATCGCGGTGTTGCGGTTCTCGGAAATGTTCAGCGGCAAGCGGATCGAACTGTCGCGGCTACGCAGCGCGCGACTTTTCACCAGACCGTACGGGTCGGGCAGTACCACTTCATCGTCCGCCTCGAAATCCAGCAGGCTCTTGTAGAACAGCACCCAACTGTCGAGGCTGTCGGCCGGCAGCGCCATGGCCATGTGATCGATACGCTTGAGACCACCGCGTGCCGGCGCATCTGCCAGCAGATTGAAATCGGTGCCGTAGACATCAGCCTGTTCATCGACCAGATAGATCAGGCTACCGTCCGGGGCGCGCACTGCCGCCAGCTCCAGTTCATTGGGGCCGACCAGTCCGCGATAGGGCTGACCTTTGTAGGCGACGGCGCGGGCCAGCGCACTGGCGCTGTCCTTGACCCGCACGGCGGTGGCGCACAGCGACGGGCCGTGAGCCTCGAAAAAGCTGTGAGCAAACGAATACGGTTCGGAGTTGAGGATCAGATTGATGTCGCCCTGACGCAGCAGGCTCACACTCTTGGAACGATGCTGCCCGGCCTTGACGAACCCGAGGCGCTCCAGCCAGTTCGACAGCTTGGCGCCAAGGCTTTCATCCACGGCGAACTCAAGAAACTCGATGCCGTTGTACTCACTGGCCTTCGGTGTTTCGAAGAGAATTTCACGGTTGGCCACAGGTTTGGTTTCCTGCTCCAGACGCTGGCGGGTCTTCTCTTCCAGATACAGCAGCGAACGCAAACCGTCAGCTGCATTGGCCCGTGGTGGCGCGGCGCGGAAGCCGTCATTGAAGATTTCCAGCGACAGCGGCCCGGTGTAACCGCTTTGAATAATCGGCGCGAGGAACCCCGGCAGATCGAACTCGCCCTGCCCAGGGAAGCAGCGGAAATGCCGGCTCCACTCCAACACATCCATCGCCAGGATCGGCGCATCGGCCATTTGCACGAAGAAAATCTTGTCGCCAGGAATGTCGGCGATGGCGCGAGGATCGCCCTTCAGCGACAACGTATGAAAGCTGTCGAGCAACACGCCGAGGCTCGGGTGATCGGCCTGACGCACGATGTCCCAGACCTGTTGATAAGTGTTGACGTGACGGCCCCAGGCCAGCGCTTCGTAACCAATGCGCAAGCCGCGCGCGCCAGCGTGCTCGGCCAACAGGCGCAGATCATCGACTAGAATTTGCTGATCGCCGACGCTGTCGGCGGAGGCATTGCTGCAGACCAGCACCAGATCGGTGCCCAGTTCCTGCATCAGGTCGAACTTGCGCTCGGCCCGCTCCAGATTGCGCGCCAGGCGATCGCGGCGGCAGCCTTCGAAATCGCGGAACGGCTGAAACAGCGTGATGGCGATGCCGAGATCGGCGCACATCTGTTTAATTTCCCGCGGACTGCCGTCGTAGTACAGGAGGTCGTTTTCGAAAATCTCCACCCCGTCGAACCCGGCGGCGGCAATGGCTTCAAGTTTTTCCGGCAGGGTGCCGCTCAAAGAAACGGTGGCAATGGAACGCTGCATGTTTCAACTCCCGGACTGCGCCGCTTTATCTTTACTGTAGGAGCCGCCGAAGGCTGCGATCGTTTGATCTTTATTCGTGAAAACAGAATCAAAAGATCGCAGCCTGCGGCAGCTCCTACATGGGATGGTTTTTATAGTAGGGAAATTATTGGCTGCATCGATCGCGGCAGCAATTTAAAGTGTACTACCCGGTTAGTTTTGCGTGCGATTATCGAACACAATGGCGGTTTGGCGAATTGACGATTTTTCGTCCACTGCCCAACATCGACTGCACATTGAGTCCGGATCTGAACCACCGGTCGCAGCGTGCAAGTAAAAAGCACACCAAATAACAAATCCAAAAACGGGTGGAACACATGATTCCTTCACAGACTTCCCGCATGGCTCCGGCCATGAGCACTGCCACGGGTGGCATCGGCGACAAGATCCGCGGCGCCATGGCCGTCGGCAAGACCCGTTGGGGCATGCTGGCGCTGGTGTTTTTCGCCACCACCCTGAACTATATCGACCGCGCCGCCCTCGGCGTCATGCAGCCGATCCTCGCCAAGGAAATGAGCTGGACGGCGATGGATTACGCCAACATCAACTTCTGGTTTCAGGTCGGCTACGCGATCGGTTTCGTCCTGCAGGGCCGCCTGATCGACCGGGTCGGCGTCAAACGCGTGTTCTTCTGCGCCGTGCTGCTCTGGAGCCTGGCCACTGGTGCCCACGGTCTGGCGACTTCGGCCGTTGGTTTCATGGTCTGCCGGTTCATCCTCGGTCTGACCGAAGCGGCGAACTACCCGGCCTGCGTGAAAACCACGCGCCTGTGGTTCCCGGCCGGCGAACGTGCAGTGGCCACCGGCATTTTCAACGCCGGCACCAACGTCGGCGCGATGTTCACGCCGATGCTGCTGCCATTGGTCCTGCACGTCTGGGGCTGGCAAGCGGCGTTCCTGTGCATGTCGGCACTCGGCGGGATCTGGTTGCTGTTCTGGGGCTTGAAGTACTTCAACCCGGAAGATCACCCGAGCGTCAAACAGTCCGAACTGGACTACATCCAGCAAGAAGTCGAACCGGAACAGGCCCGCGTACCGTTCTCGAAGATTCTGCGGATGCGCGGTACCTGGGCCTTCGCCCTCGCCTACTCGCTGACCGCGCCGGTGTTCTGGTTCTACCTGTACTGGCTGCCGCCGTTTCTCAATCAGCAATACAACCTGGGCATCAACGTCACCCAGATGGGCATTCCGCTGATCATCATCTACGTCACGGCGGACTTCGGCAGCGTCGGCGGCGGGATTCTGTCTTCGTTCCTGATCGGTCGCGGGATGAATTCGATCAAGGCGCGGCTGCTGTCGATGTTCCTGTTTGCCTGCTGCATCATCGGCGTGGTCATGGCGGCTGGCTCTGCCAATCTGTGGGTGGCGGTGGCGGCGATTTCTCTGGCGATCGGCGCGCACCAAGCCTGGACGGCGAACATCTGGAGCCTGGTGATGGACTACACGCCCAAGCACATGATGAGCACGGTGTTTGGCTTCGGTGGTATGTGCGCAGCGATCGGCGGGATGTTCATGACCCAGATCGTCGGTCACATCCTCACCGTCACCAACAACAACTACACCGTGTTGTTCACCCTGATTCCGGCGATGTATTTCATTGCGCTGACGTGGATGTACTTCATGGCACCGCGCAAGATTCCGACCATCACCGAATAACCTGCCTACACGACGCTAACTGTAGGAGTGAGCCTGCTCGCGATGGCTTAGTGTCAGTCAAAACTTCCATCGACTGACACACCGCCATCGCGAGCAGGCTCACTCCTACAAGGTTTTGCGTAACCTACTCAACGACGGCTCTGCTGCCACGCTGCCGCCAGTCCGCTGCAACAGATCACTGCGATGCCGATGATCGTCAACAGACTCGGCGTGTGATTGAACAGCAGCCAGCCCAACAACCCCGCAAACACAATCTGGCAATAACCGAACGGCGCCAGTAGCGCCGGCGCGGCATGGCGGAATGCCTGGGTGAGAAACAAATGCGCCGTCATCCCACAGCTGCCCAACGCCAGCATCAGCCCGGCGTGGGTCAACGTCGGCACCTGCCAGAAGAACGGCACCAGTGCACTCATCACCAGCGTGTTGCACAGCCCGGCAAAAAAGTTGCTGGTGGTCGGGCTATCGACTTCGGCGAGCTTGCGCGTCAGCAACTGATAAAAGCAGAAAAACAGCGCCGAACAGAATGGCAGTAACACTGCCGGTGTGAACAACTCACCGCCGGGATGGACGATGATCAGCACGCCGATAAAACCGCAAATCACTGCAATCCATTGGCCACGTGTTACCCGCTCTTTGAGCAGCGGCACGGACAATGCCGTCACCAAAACCGGCGCAAGAAAGTTGACCGCCGTGGCTTCCGCCAATGGGATGTACAACAGCGCCGTGGTGAAAAACAGGCTGGTGCCGAGCAGGCAAAGTGCCCGAACCAACTGCCACAACGGCTTCTTGGTGCGCAGGACGCGCAACCCGGACTGCGGCAGAAAAATCCCCGCCATGAGCAAGGTGTGCACCAGGTAGCGCGCCCAGACCACCATCACGATCGGATAGAAACCGGACAGGTATTTCGACAGCGCGTCGTGACTGGAGAACAGGAAGGTTGCCACGACAATCAGCAAGATCCCCTTGAAGGGTTGGTTGACTCCGGAGAGCGGGGTGCTGACGGTCATTGGATTTCCTTGTGTGCCCCAAAAAACAAAAATCTTCGCAGGCAAGTCTCGCCCCCAGGAACGGCACGTTCCCTGTGGGAGCGGGCTTGCCCGCGAAAGGTGCGCAGCAGCGCTTACAACCGCGCCAACAATTCCCGGGTTCTGTCGATGGCCCTCTGCGCTCGCTCTAATCCGCTCACGCCCTGCTCCAATAGTTTCACCGTGGGAATTTCCAGACTCAGTGGAATATTAGTCGGCAGCGCTTTCAACAACCCGAGCAGATCGCAATCGCCCTCGCCGGGAAACCGCCGCTCGTTGCGCGCCTGACGCAAGATCTCGGCCATGTCTGACGGTCTCGGCCCCGCGACATCACATAATTGTGCATAGCGCAGGCGTGACGCCGGCACGTTTGCCAGATCGTCCAAGCGTGACGACGAACGATCAAAGTGAAAGGCATCGACCAGCACCGCAGCGTTTTCCCGATCAGCATGCTCGACAATGCGCAGCGCTTGCTGAAGATCGCGCGCATCGGTCCAGGGCATGAACTCCAGATGCGGGTGCAACCCGTAAGGCGCGGCCAGATCGCACAGGGCGGCGAAGTTGTCGGTGAGTCGTTGCTCGTCAGGATCATTACCGGCGATGAGTAATTCCGTGGCGCCAAATTCCGCGCCCACTGTCAGAAGTTTCGCGAAATCGGCGACGACGGTCTGCGGTTTCAAACGCAGGATTTCCACGTCGAGCACACGGATGCCGGTATCGCGCAGGCGCTGCAAGGTCTGACGGCGCAATTCAGCATCAGCGACCAACGGGAAATGATGCTCCTCAGGCGTCGCCGGTTCCAGGCGCAAGCCGACATGGCTGTAACCGGCGCGCGCGGCCACTTCAACCATTTGCGGCGGCGACAACTCCAGTACCGTAAGGCTGGCCAAGGAGAGGATTCGTTCACTCATGTTCAAGCCTCGATCAACGCAGGGGAGCAGGTACGACCGGTGGCGGCGGCCTCGCGTATGGCTTCGATCAGCGCCAAAGTGCGCGCCGCGTCGGCCGCACTCACCAGCGGCTCGACTTCACGCCGTGCCACGCGTACGAAATGCTGTAACTGCAAGCGCAAAGCATCGTCACCGCTGTAGGACTCTTCGACCATCAACAACGGTTCATGCCAACCGGCGTCGACCTGATCAGCGGCGTAATGCCAACGCTTGAGTTGCGGAATGCTCAAGGCACCAGCGGTCCCGGCCAGCAGATAACAGGGCTGACCGGCCTGACGCGGATAGACTGGGTTCTCACCGGAACCCAGCTCCCAACTCCACGGCGCAGCCACTGCGTCGGACCCGCTCAGGGTTGCCAATGTGCCACCTTCGAATTGCAGCAACACCGCCGCGCTGTCTTCATTGGCAAAACCGCGCACGGTGTTGTCGGTGATCGCTTGCACCGAGCGCACCTCACCGCACAGATGGCGTAGCAGGTCGAGGTCGTGAATCAGATTGGTCAGCAACATCCCGGCACCCGGTTCGCGGCGCCAGGGGATCTCGAAATAACTGTCCGGCTTGCGCAACTGGAACAGTGCGGTCACCGTGGTTAGCCGCCCAAGCGCCCCGCTCTGCACCAACTCATGAGCGCGAACGATCAGCGGATTGTGGCGTCGGTGGTGGCCGACCAGTACCGGAACGCCGCTGCTTTTGACCGCCGCGACCAGCTTGCGCGCTTCGTCCAGATGCACACCGACCGGTTTTTCCAGCAACACCGGCACACCCGCCGCCAGGCAATCGAGCGCTGTGCTGACATGTTGATTATTCGGATTGGCGACGATCACCGCGTCTGGCCTGATCTGCTCAAGCATTTGACGATTATCGGCGAAATGTCTGACGCCCCATTCAGCCGCAAGCGCTGCGACTTGCGGCCCGGGATCAGCCACTGCGCACAGCGTCGCTTCGCTGAGGGTTTGCAGGTGCCGATAATGTTGCTGGCCCATGTTGCCGGCGCCGATCAGGGCGATTCGAAGGGGCGAATTCAAGGTGCGGTCCTCTTGTGATTGTTCTCGGAATAACACTCCGCAAACAATTTAGAACCGAGTTCCAGAATCAAACACCCATCAACCGCAAAACCGTGCGAACACCGCACAATTTTCCTGATCAACCCAAAATCAAATGTGGGAGCGAGCCTGCTCGCGAATGCGGTACGTCAATGAAATAAAAAGTGACTGACACACCGCTTTCGCGAGCAGGCTCGCTCCCACAGGGGGCCTATGTGAATTGTGAATTCGGATCAGATAAACAGTTCTGAGGCCAGGCTTGCTGCTGATAATTCTTCGGTGAATGTCAGCAACAGCGGCGCCAGTTCATGCAACCGCGCCCCCGGCATCCGCGCACTCGGCCCGGCGATACTCAGCACTCCGATCACCCGCCCATCCGCAGGGTGTTTCACCACCGCCGCAATCGCCGAAGTGCCGACCGCCGAACTCTCCTCAACGCAGGCATAGCCTTGTTCCCGCGCCAGACGCAGCCGTTCCAGCAGTTCGATATTCGAGCGCGGCGCGTTTGGCCCCACGCCCACTGGAACTTCCGCCGCCTGACGCTCGACCATCGACAACGCCTCGGCATCGCTCATGCACGCCAGCCACGCATGCCCGGACGCGGTGTAGAACAGCGGCGCATCGCGGCCCATGTCCGGGTCGTAACGCAGACCGCTGCGCGCGCCTTGCGCCTTGGCGATCCAGGTCTGGCGCTCGCCGTCGATCACGCCCAGACGCACCAGTTCACCGGTTTCCTGCGCCAGTCGGTCGAGTACCGGCTGGACGATGTCGGCACCGCTGCTCGACAGGTATTGAAAGCCCATCGCCACCAGTTTGGTCGACAAGTGATAACGCAAGGTTTCCGGATTCTGCCGCACGTAGCCCAGACGGATCAGCTCGGCGAGCAGGCGGTGTGTCGCGCTTTTCGGAATATCCAGTTGCTCGGCCAAGGTCTGCATCGGCAGCCCGCGCGGATCACTGGTGAGGCTTTCCAGCACGCTGAAAACCCGTTCGATTTGACTGCCGGCCATGGGGATATCCAAAGGAAATTTTGCCGATTCTAGAAGACATCAGCGGCAAAGCGAAATCTGGAACCGTCTGTTCGATAACCGCCCGTTTTGTTTGATCGAGGCTTGTCGATCGAGTTCATCACTGGTTATTTTCTGGAATCAAATTCCAAAAATAATTCACCGCTGGAGCGTTGCTTTCATGTCTGCCGAACTTCCCGATATCGACTGCGACGTATTGGTCGTCGGTTCTGGCGCCGCCGGGTTATCGGCCGCCGTCACCGCTGCGTGGCATGGCTTGAAAGTCATCGTTGTCGAGAAAGACCCGGTGTTCGGTGGCGCCACTGCGTGGTCGGGTGGCTGGGCTTGGGTGCCGTGCAATCCGCTGGCCCGTCGCGCTGGAATCGTCGAAGACATCGAACAACCGCGCACCTATTTGCGCCATGAACTGGGTGAGCATTTTGATTCGGCGATGATCGACGCCTTCCTTGAAGCAGGGCCGCGCATGGTCGCGTTTTTCGAGCAGCACACCGCGCTGCAATTTGCCGATGGCAATGCCATTGCCGACATTCATGGCGACACGCCGGGGGCCGGCACTGGCGGTCGCTCGGTCATCGCGGCGCCTTACGACGGACGCAAGGTCGGACGTTTGCTCAGGCGCCTTCGTACCACCCTGCGCGAAACGTCCTTCATGGGCATGCCGATCATGGCCGGGGTGGATCTGTCGGCCTTCCTCAATCTGACGCGCTCAATGAAAGCCGCATGGCATGTGACCCAACGTTTCACTCGGCACCTGTTCGACCTCGCAGTGCATGGCCGGGCGATGCAACTGGTCAACGGCGTGGCACTGGTGGCACGGCTGGCGAAGTCCGCCGAAGACCTCGGCGTGTTGCTGTGGGAATCGGCGCCTGTGACTGAATTGCTGCGTGATGGCTCGCGCGTCTCGGGCGCGCTGGTCAACACCCGCAAGGGCCCGATCCGCATTCATGCACGCAAAGCCGTAGTACTCGCCGCGGGTGGTTTTGCCAATGACATCGAGCGGCGCAAAAACTTGTTTCCGCGCACGCCGACCGGTCACGAGCATTGGGCGCTACCACCGCTGGCCGTCAACGGCGATGGTTTGCGTCTGGGCGAAAGCGTCGGTGCGCGGGTCAATACCGATGTGGCTTCGCCCGTGGCGTGGGCGCCGGTATCGCAAGTGCCACATTCCGACGGCAGCATTGGTCATTTCCCACACATCATCGAGCGCGGCAAACCCGGGATCATCGGGGTTCTGCGCAACGGCCAACGTTTCGTCAACGAAGCCAACGGTTACTACGACTACGTCAGCGCCATGGTCGCTGCTGCGCCGGAAGGTGAAGAAGTTGCTTCCTGGCTAATTTGCACTCGCGCCTTTCAACGTCGTTATGGCTTGGGCATATCGCGGCCATTTCCGCTGCCCGTGTCAGCATTTATCCGCAGCGGCTATCTGAAAACCGGCAACACCGTTGAAGAATTGGCCCTCGCCTGCGGCATCGACCCGAGCGGCTTGCGCCAGACTGTGGATAACTACAACCGCCATGCCCGTCACGGCGAAGACCCGTTGTTCGGTCGCGGCGCAACTCCCTACAACCGCAAACAGGGTGATCCGGCGAACCTTCCCAACCCCTGCGTTGCCCCAATAGATACCGGCCCGTACTACGCCGTGAAAGTCCAGCCGGGCTGCTTTGGCACGTTTGCCGGCCTCAAGGTCAATCCACATGCGCAAGTGCTGGATGCCAACGAACAGCCCATCGCCGGCCTCTACGCGGCGGGTGGCGACATGGCCAGCATCATGGGCGGCCACTATCCGGCGGGCGGGATCAACCTCGGCCCGGCACTGACTTTCGGTTACATCGCCGCCCGGCATATTGCCGACATCACTGCTTTCGAACAGGAGATCGACCATGCAGCACATCGTTAACGCCCAGGGTTTGAACATGCCAAAACTTGGCCTCGGCACCTGGCCAATGCTCGGCGACGAATGCACCCACGCAGTAGAGCAGGCGCTGGAACTGGGTTATCGCCACATCGACACGGCAGCGGCCTACAACAACGAAGACGCCGTCGGACAAGCGTTGGCGAATACGCCGACACCGCGCGAACAGATTCATGTCACCACCAAGGTCTGGTGGGACCAGTTGCAACCCGACGCGATGCGCCACTCCATGGATCGCAGCCTCACAGCCCTGCGCAGTGATTACGTCGACCTGTTCATGATCCACTGGCCGACCACCGACTGGGATTTGCCAAGCACCCTCGCCACGTTGGCCTCGTTCAAGGAGCAAGGCCTGGCGCGCAACATCGGCGTGGCGAATTTTCCGCTGCCCCTGCTACGCAAAGTCGTCGAGGAATATGGGATTGGTCTGTCAGCGATTCAGGTCGAGTACCACGTCCTGCTCGGGCAAAACGCCCTGCTCGACTACGCTCGTCAACACGACATGGCACTGACGGCCTACACCCCACTGGCACGCAACAAGGTCTCGGACATCCCGCAGATTCAACAGATCGCCAAAAAGCACGGCGTACTGCCGACGCAGGTCGCACTGAAATGGTTGCTCGATCAGCCCAACGTCGCGGCCATTCCCAAGGCCAGCAGCCAGACCAATCAACTGGCCAACCTCGCCTCGCTGAAGGTCGAACTCGACGATGAGGATCGGGCGCTGATCGCCGCGCTATCGAAACGTGAACGTCAGGTCAGTCCGGATTTCGCCCCTGAGTGGGATGCGTTTGATCGCTGATTGATAATCCAGCGATAGAAATCCTGCGCGGGATTGAATTTGCCGCGCGCCAGACCGTCAATAACAGGCCCGACCTCGTCAGCACGAGGCCGGGCCTGTTTGCGTGTGGCCAATAGACGGACGACCGGACTGGCGCCACACTCACACAACAGCAACACTCATCACCACCCGATACACACAGAGGATTCCCACATGCTATGGAAAAAAGGCCGACGCAGTGACAACGTCGTCGATGCCCGTGGTGATGATGCCGGCGGCGGTGGCGGCATGCGTTTCGGCGGTGGCAAGGGCCTGAGCCTGGGCGCGATTCTGCTGATCGTCGGTATTGGCTGGATCACCGGGCAAGACCCGTTGCAGATTCTCGGCCAGCTCGCCGGGCAATCCACCCAACAATCGGCGCCGACCTCGCAAACCCGTCAGGCGCCGCCAGCCAACGATGAGCAAGCCGAATTCGTCCGCTCGATCCTTGGCGATACCGAAGACACCTGGGGCACGATTTTCCAACAGGCTGGCCGGCAATATAAAGACCCGACCCTGGTGCTGTTCAGTAATCGGGTCAATTCCGCCTGCGGTCTCGCGACCTCGGCGACCGGCCCGTTCTATTGCCCGGCGGACCAGAAGGTCTATCTGGACATGGCGTTCTTCCAGGAAATGTCACAACGCTTCAAAGCCGCCGGGGACTTTGCTCAGGCCTACGTAATCGCGCATGAAGTCGGACACCATGTGCAGACGCTTCTTGGCGTTTCGGCGAAAATTCAGACAGCCCGCCAGCAAGGCCGGCAGATGGAAGGCGATGGCGGCTTGCTGGTGCGCCAGGAACTGCAGGCCGACTGCCTCGCTGGTGTCTGGGCCTACAGCGCACAGAAGCGCTTGAACTGGCTGGAACCGGGCGACATCGAAGAAGCCTTGAATGCGGCCAACGCCATCGGTGATGATCGCCTGCAACAACAGGGTCAGGGCCGTGTGGTGCCGGACTCGTTTACTCACGGTACGTCGGCGCAAAGGGTGCGCTGGTTCAAAACCGGATTCGCGCAGGGCCAGGTCGGCCAGTGCGACACCTTCGCGGCGAAAAACCTGTAAATGCATAAATGGCTTTTGGCGTTACTGATTGTTGGCAGCACCGCGCACGCCGCTGGTGTCGATGCGATCAGCCCCGGTCGCTTGCAACTCAAGGCCGGGGAAATGGCGGTAGGCATCGGGCCTGCGCCGGAGAAGATCGAGCGAGTGCTGATCGTCATTCATGGCCGATTACGCAACGCCGAGACCTATCGCAAAAGCGCCGAGAGTGCGGCCGAGCTGGCGGGACAAACCACGCACACCTTGGTGATTGCCCCGCAGTTTCTCAATGAAAGCGACGTTGCCCTGTACTCGTTGCCCGCCACAGTCCTGCGCTGGCAGGGCAACGACTGGATGGGCGGCGGGTTATCCACAGGGCCGAATCCGTTGAGTTCCTATGCGGCGCTCGACGAAATCATCGGACGGATCAGCGATCGCAAACAGTTTCCGGACGTAAAGCAGATCGTAATCTTCGGTCATTCCGGCGGCGGCCAGGTTGTACAGCGCTATGCCCTGCTGGCCAAGGATCAACCGGCGCTGAAGGCCAACGGCATTGGTCTGCGCTATGTGGTGGCCAATCCGTCTTCTTATGCCTACTTCAATGAACAACGGCCAGTGGCGTTTGATCATGCGAAGTGTGCGGGCTTCAACCGCTGGAAGTACGGTCTGTCAGACATGCCGGTGTATGCCGGTGGGCAAACGCCGTTGCAGCTTGAAAGCAGTTACGTCAAACGCGAGGTGATTTATCTGCTTGGGCAGCAGGACGTCGATCCCAAGCATCCAGCGTTGGACAAGCGTTGTGAAGCCGAGGCGCAAGGTGCGTATCGCCTGGAGCGGGGGAAGTTGTACTTCGGGTATTTGCTGCGCCGCCATCCGGAAGGGGTGAATCAGCGGTTGGTTGAAGTGCCCGGGGTCGGGCATAACGGCGATGGGATGCTGACCTCGCCGGAGGGGCAAAAGGCGTTGTTCGAATAAGTTTTGTGCTGATTGATCTGACGCCATCGCGAGCAGGCTCACTCCTACAGGGGAACGCATTCCAATTGTAGGAGTGAGCCTGCTCGCGATGAGGCCCGCTAAGGCACCCAAGATTTCAGGCCAGAAGCATCCGCCGCAACTCGACACAATCCTTCGCATGCCAATCGGTCAACTCCGGCCACGGGTTATCCGGCAAATTCACCAACACCGTCCGCGCCCCCGCCGCTCGGCCGCAATCCAGATCAAAGCGGTAATCACCGACCATCACCATCTCGCTGGCCGGCACGTCCCAAGCGTCTGCCAGTTTCAGCAAGCCACCCGGATGCGGCTTCGGCGGCGCTTCATCGCGGCCCAACACATCGTCCACCGCAAAGCAGTCAGCCAAACCAATGGCATCCAGCGTCACATGCGCCAATTCCCGCGCATTGCGAGTGAGGATGCCGAGGCGATAACCGCGCGCATGCAGATCACGCACCAGCTCCACCGCACCGGTCGCCGGGGTCGAACCCAGCGCCAGATCGCGTTCATGCTCCAACAGCCATGCGTGTTTCACTGCCGCCTCATCCGCCGGCAATGCGGCGAGATGAGTGAGGATGTCGTCTTCCGGCGGAATCGCCAGCGCCACGCGAATTGCCGCGAAATCATGCACGGCGACCGTCAGCGTGCCGTCCATGTCGAACACCCAGTGCTTCACCTCTTTCAGGCTCATGCCCAATCCTTGCGATGACGGATCAAGCCTTCCTGCGTCACCGACGCGACCAGTTGCCCGGCACGGTTGTACACGCTGCCACGGGAGAAACCACGGGAATTACCGGCCCACGGGCTGTCCATCGCGTAGAGCAACCAGTCATCGGCGCGCAGATCGTTGTGGAACCACAGCGCGTGATCGAGGCTGGCGACCTGCATGTCTTTCTGCCAGACCGATTTGCCGTGAGGCAGCATCGAGGTGGTCAGCAGGCCAAAGTCCGAGGCGTAGGCCAGCAGGTATTTGTGCAGCGCCGGGATGTCGGCCAATGCGCCGTCGGCACGGAACCACACGTACTTCACCGGATCGGCCGGCTGCGGGTTGTACGGGTCTTTTTCGGTGACCGGGCGTACTTCGATCGGTTTCGGGCACAGCAGTTTTTCACGCATGTGCTCGGGAATCAGTTGCGCGCGTTGCTGGAACAACTCCAGCTCCGACGGCAGGTTTTCCGGGCCGACCACCTGGGGCATCTGGCTCTGGTGTTCGAACCCTGCCTCGTCGTATTGAAACGATGCGCTGCAGGTGAAGATCGGATGGCCCTTCTGGATCGCCGTGACGCGGCGGGTGCTGAAGCTGCCGCCATCACGCACGCGATCAACCGAATAGACCACCGGCAACTTGGCGTCGCCCGGGCGCAGGAAATAGCCGTGCATCGAGTGCACATGACGCGCCTCTTCAACCGTCTGACTGGCCGCCGACAGCGACTGGCCGAGCACCTGACCACCGAACAACTGGCGGAAACCCAGGTCCTGGCTACGGCCACGGAACAGGTTTTCTTCGATCGGTTCCAGGGTCAGCAAGTCGACCAGATCTTCCAACACTTGGCTCATTCAGACTCTCCTCACACAAAGCTATATGCCGCGCAGTCTTGGCTGCGGCGGCCGATTCAGATTATGGCGCGGGCCAATGATATGGCGGCCATTGTAAACGTCCGTGTCGGCTTATCCATGCAAGGTTTGCAGCCATTGTTCCCGAGTGATGCGGTACAGCACATGCCGACGCAACGGATGATCGACGGCCAGTTTCGGATGATCGAAATCATCTTCCGGGGCGTGATGCATGCCGATCGCCTGCATGACTTTCTCTGAGGGCAGATTGGATTGCGCGGTGAAGGAAACTATTTCCTTGAGCGCCAACCGATCAAAGCCGCAACGCAGAGCGGTCCACGCCGCTTCGCTGGCATAGCCCAGGCCCCAATGTTCCTTGGCCAGACGCCAGCCGATCTCCACTGCCGGAGTGAACGGCGCATCAAAGCCAACCACGCCGAGCCCGGTGAAACCGATGAATTCACCGCTGTCCTTGCGCTCCAGCGCCCAAAGGCCAAAACCGTGCTCGGCAAAATGCCCACGCACGCGGCCGATCATCGAGGCGCTTTCCAGTCGGCTCAACGCTGCCGGGAAGTAGCGCATCACCTGAGGATCGGCGCACATCGCTGCAAATGCTGGCAAATCCTCGTCCTGCCACTGACGCATCAGCAAGCGTGCGCTTTGCAGTTCCAGTATCGGCTCCATCGTGCCCCTCCGTTTCCATGCCGCAAGTCTACATCGCTGGTAGGATCCTTCACTCATTCCTACGTTCCTACACGAAATCGCCATGCCATTGCCGCTGATCTACCACGAAGACTACAGCCCCGAGTTTCCGGCGGATCACCGCTTCCCGATGGACAAGTTTCGTTTGCTGCGCGATCACCTGGTCGACAGCGGCCTGACCCGCGATGGCGATCTGCTTCGACCCGAGATTTGCCCCAACGACATCCTCGCCCTCGCCCATGACCGTGCGTATATCGAACGCTACATGAGCGGCGAGTTGTCCCGCGAAGACCAGCGGCGTCTAGGCTTGCCATGGAATGAAGCACTGGCCCGGCGCACGGTGCGAGCGGTCGGCGGTTCGATTCTGGCCGCGGAGAAAGCCCTCGAACATGGCCTGGCCTGTCATCTGGCCGGCGGTACTCACCATGCGCATTACGACTACCCGGCAGGATTCTGCATCTTCAATGACCTGGCGATCATCAGCCAATACCTGCTGCAAAGCGGTCGAGTGAATCGCGTGCTGATCTTCGATTGCGATGTGCATCAGGGCGACGGCACCGCACGAATCCTGCATGACACGCCGGAGGCGATTACCGTTTCCCTGCACTGCGAGAAGAATTTTCCCGCACGCAAAGCGCAAAGTGACTGGGACATTCCGCTGCCCAAAGGCATGGGCGATGCCGATTATTTGAAGGTGGTCGACGATACGCTCAACTACCTGCTGCCGCTGTACCAACCGGATCTGGTGCTGTACGACGCCGGTGTCGATGTGCACAAGGACGACGCCCTCGGTTACCTGCAACTGACCGACGAAGGCGTCGCCGCCCGCGATGAAAGCGTGATGCGCCATTGCCTGGGCCGCGACATTCCGGTGATGGGCGTGATCGGCGGCGGCTACAGCAAGGACCGCCACGCCCTCGCCCGCCGCCACGGCATCCTCCATCACAGCGCACAGCGGGTCTGGCAGTCACACGGTTGTCATTGAGCTGTGCTGCGTTACCCACAATCGCTGTGGAACGGCCTGTGGATAACCTGAGTGAAAGGGACTACAGGCCATACCTACTGTGGCCTACAGAACACTGGCTAATTTTTAACCAGATACTGATCCACAGAAATCCCCGTGGGAGCGAGCCTGCTCGCGAAGGCGCCAGTACATTCAAATTCAAACTGACTGACCCACCGCTTTCGCGAGCAGGCTCGCTCCCACAGGGATCTCCCACATTGGTTTGCGCTGTTAGAATGCGCGCCTTATCCCGCCATACCGCAGCGCATGCCATGACCCAGACTTCCGCCTCCTCCCCCGCTCACGTCGCCATCATCGGCGGTGGCCCCGCCGGCCTGATGGCCGCTGAAGTGCTGAGCCAGGCCGGAGTTCGCGTCGATCTCTACGACGGCATGCCCTCGGTGGGCCGCAAATTCCTGCTGGCCGGCGTCGGCGGGATGAACATCACCCACTCCGAAGCCTACCCGGCGTTCCTCTCGCGCTACTCCGAGCGCGCACCGCAGATCGCACCGTTACTGCGCAGCTTCGACGCCGATGCGTTGTGCCAATGGATTCATGATCTGGGCATCGAAACCTTCATCGGCAGCTCCGGCCGCGTGTTTCCCACCGACATGAAAGCCGCGCCACTGTTGCGTGCCTGGCTCAAACGCCTGCGCGACAGTGGCGTAGTTATCCACACCCGCCATCGCTGGCTCGGTTGGGATGAACACGGCGCGCTGCGCATCGACAGCCCGGAAGGTGAAATCACCGTCAAACCCGACGCCACCCTGCTCGCCCTCGGCGGTGGCAGTTGGTCGCGGCTCGGTTCCGACGGTGCGTGGATGCTGGCTCTGGAGCAGCACAGTGTAGGACTGGCGCCGTTGCAGCCGAGTAATTGCGGCTTCGAAGTGCAGGCCTGGAGCGAACTGATGGTCAGCAAATTCGCCGGTGCGCCGCTGAAAAATATCGCCATCGGCTTGAACGACGACGTTCCGCGCTTGGGCGAATGCGTGATTACCGCGACCGGGATTGAAGGCAGTCTGATTTATGCGCTGTCGGCGCCGATTAGAGAGGCGATCAATCAGTATGGCGCGGCGGTTGTTCACATCGACCTGCTGCCCGGCCGGCCTGTGGATAAATTGCAGGCGGCATTGAGCAAGCCACGCGGATCGCGCTCGATGGCCAAGCATCTGCACAGTCAGGTCGGCATTGATGGGGTGAAAGCGGCGTTGTTGCGTGAACTGACTGATGCTGCGACGTTTGCTGATCCGGCGCTGTTGGCGCGGGCGATCAAAGCGTTGCCGCTGACTCTGCTCAAAACGCGGCCATTGGACGAGGCGATCAGCAGTGCCGGGGGCGTGACGTTCGAGGCGATGGATGAGCGCTTGATGCTCAAGGTGTTGCCGGGGGTGTTCTGCGCAGGCGAGATGCTCGATTGGGAGGCGCCGACGGGCGGCTATTTGCTGACGGGGTGTTTTGCCAGCGGGCGGGCGGCGGGGTTGGGAATTGTGCAGTGGCTCAAGTCCGAGGCGTCTGCCTGAACCCTCACCCCAGCCCTCTCCCAGAGGAGAGGGAGCTGACCGAGGTGTCTGACGTCATCCGTCGACCTGAAACAACGAGTCGATTATGGCTTCGGCCAGCCGACCGAGGTATCTGGCGCCATACATCGACCTGAAACACCGAGTCGATTATGGATTTGGTCAGACGACCTAGGTGTCAGGCGAAAGCTTTGTCGATTATGGATTCACAGCCATAGGATCAGGTCGGCGTACTTCGGGAGCATCCCCCAATCAGTCCCCTCTCCCTCGGGGAGAGGGCTAGGGTGAGGGGCTTTTGACCTTAAGGTTTACGCTTGCGCGGTCCAGTGTTGAACACCGGCACTTTACGCACAGGCTTGATCGAAGGCTCCGGCGCCTGCGTCTCGCCGCTGTCGACCCACTTGCCCAGATTGCGCTTGCCGCCACCACCGGAAGCTTTCGGCTTCTTCGGTTTCTTCGGCTTCTTGATCACCTGACCACTGGCATCGGTATCCGGCACACGGTGCTCCGGTTCGAAATCCGGCTCGTTCTGACGCTTCAAGGTCTGACGCGTCAGCATCTCGATCGCCGACAACATGTTCACTTCATCCGCGCATACCAGCGAGATTGCCTCACCGGTTGCACCCGCACGGCCGGTACGACCAATGCGGTGAATATAGTCTTCAGCCACGATCGGCAGATCGAAGTTGATCACCAGCGGCAGATCTTCGATATCCAGACCTCGCGCAGCAACGTCGGTGGCCACGAGAATCTGCACTTCACTGAGTTTGAAACGGTCCAGCGCGCGCTGACGGGTGGCCTGTGGTTTGTCGCCGTGGATACCGTCGGCATTCACACCGAGGCCCTGAAGTTTTTCCACCAGCGCATCCACACCGTTGCGGGTCTTGGCGAACACCAGCACCTGCTTCCACTTGTTCTTGCGCATCAGGTGCACGAACAGTTCAGCCTTGCGCTTCTTGTCCACCGTGACGATCCACTGCTTGACGGTGTTGGCGGCGACGTTGCGCGGGCTGACTTCGATGCTCAGCGGATCGTTGAGCATTTGCCCGGCCAGCAGGCGGATGTCATCGGAAAAGGTCGCGGAGAACAGCAGGGTCTGGCGCTTTTTCGGCAGCATGCGGTAAATGTTCGCCAGTTCTTCGGAGAAGCCCAGGTCGAGCATACGATCGGCTTCATCCAGCACCAGAGTCTGCAGCTGATCGAGTTTCAGCGCGTTCTGGCGGAACAGGTCGATCAGGCGACCGGGCGTGGCGACCAGCACATCGACGCCGCCGCGCAGCTTCATCATTTGCGGGTTGATGCTGACGCCGCCGTACACCGCGTAAGTGCGCAACGGCAGATTTTCGGCGTACTGGCGCACGGCTTCGTGAACCTGCTCGGCCAGTTCGCGGGTCGGCACCAGAATCAGCGCACGCGCCGAATTGGCAGCGACTTTCGGCCCTTCCATGGCCAGCAACTGCAGCAGCGGCAAGGCGAAACCGGCGGTCTTGCCGGTGCCGGTCTGGGCCGCTGCCATCAGGTCACGACCGGCCAGCACGGCCGGAATGGCTTGCGCCTGAACCGGCGTCGGGGTCTGGTAGCCGAGCTTCTCGAGGGAGCGCAGCAAGGGTTCGATCAGGCCAAGGGTGGCGAAAGTCATGGAAGTACCGTAGGAAAAAATGACGCGGGCATGCAATGCCGCGCAGTTTACCCTAATTCGTACGCTGTTCCGCGGGAACGGCTGTCGGCGCTGCGACTGGCGGCTGTACCGGGCGGCGCCACTGCGGCAAACCAATCAACACCACGGCGCTGATGATCACCAGCATCGCCAGCGCTTCTTCGATCCCGATGGTCTCGCCGACAAACACAATCCCCAGCAACACCGCCACCGCCGGGTTGACGTAGGCATAACTGGTCGCCGCCGCCGGGCGTACGTGCTTGAGCAGGTACATATAAGAGTTGAAGGCGATGATCGAGCCGAAGAAGATCAGGTACGCCAGCGCCAGCCAACCTTCAACCGGAGGCATCGCTTGCAGATGCTCGCCACTGACAGCGCTGCCGATCAGCAGCACCACGCCGCCAACCAGCATTTCCACCGCGCTGGCCATCGCGCCCTGCGGCAACGGCAGATGTCTGCTCCATACCGAACCGAACGCCCAGGTCGCCGCCGCGAAAATCAGCAGCGCCGCGCCCATCGGACTCGATTGCAGGTTGGAACCCATGTTGAGCATGGCAATGCCGATAATCCCCAACGCCACCCCGGCCCATTCCAGGCGGGTGTTACGCGCACCCCAGAAATAACCACAGAGCAAAGTAAACAACGGCACCGTCGCCACCGCCAATGCCGCCACCCCCGAAGCCACGCCAGTATGCTCGGCCACACTCACCGCGCCGTTACCGAAACTGAGCAGCAAAATCCCGATGATCCCCGCCGCTTTCCACTGCGCCCAGGTCGGCGCCGGAGCCCCGCGCCAGCGCAGAAAGGCGTACATCAACGTACCGGCAATCACGAACCGCACACCGCCGAGCATCAGCGGCGGCCAGTACTCGACGCCGATGCGGATCACCAGATAGGTCGACCCCCAAATCACATACAGCGCAAAAAACGCGGCGATCAGCGGTAAGGAAAAACGGCGCACGGCAGACATGGGCAGCTCGACAGTCAGATTCGGGGACTGCTTATTCTAGAAAGGCCAGAGAGCAAAAATAAGTTACAAAACCTGTTTATCAGGGCAGTACACTTTTGAAATCACGGAGATCGACGGAATAAACCGAGATTTCGAAAGTCTGGCATTTTCAGGAGATTTCCCTTGGACAAATACGACCGCATGCTGCTCAGCGCCCTGCTGGAAAATGGCCGAGCGTCCTACGCCGATCTGGCGCGTAAAGTGAACCTCTCCGCCCCCGCCGTCGCCGAGCGCGTGGCCAAGCTTGAAGTCTCCGGGGTAATCACCGGATATGAGGCAAAAATCGACCTGTCGAAAATCGGCCTGCCGATCCAGTGCATGATCGAATTGCGCCTGCACCAGAACGGCAGTCAGAAGGTCTACGACGAACTGGTAAAAATCCCGCAGCTGACCGAATGCTTTCGGGTCACGGGCGATCCGTGCGTGATGATGAAAGCCGCAGTGGGATCAATGACGGAGCTGGAGGAGTTGATCAATCGCGTGGCGAAGTTTGGCTTCAGCAAGACCTCGATTGTGTTGTCGAGCGCGATCGAAAAGCGCGTGCCGTTAGGCCAGATCGAAGGCAACGGCAAATAGTTCGGCTCCCCCCGAATGATCGTTCCCACGCTCTGCGTGGTAATGCAGCCCGGGACGCTCCGCGTCCCGTTCAAAGCCGAACGCGGAGCGTCCGTTGAGGCATTCCCACGCAGAGCGTGGGAACGATCGGTCTGTGGGATCAGCGATAGCGTTGGAGGTGTTCGGTGACTTTCGCGGCCGGGACTTTTTGCAGTTTGCACAGCAGGTCGTGCGATAGCTCGCTGACGCCGTGCTTGTGCCGCAACTCATCAGCCAAATGCGCCATCAGATTCGCGGCCATCTCGGCATCGGCCATGGCCCGGTGAGCCTGGCCGGTATGCGGCAAACGCGCAAACGTGGTCAGCGTACCGAGCTTGTGATTCGGCGCCGCCGGCATCAGCCTCCGCGCCAGCAGCAGCGAACAGGCAAAGTTCTGCAACCGCGTGCGCTTGATCCGACCCAGTTCAAAGTCCCAGAACTTCTGGTCGAACGATGCGTTATGCGCTACCAGCGGCGTGCAGCCGACGAACTCGTTGACCTCGTTCATCACCTGCTCGGCCGGCGGCGCGGTGCGCAGCATGGCGTTGCTGATGCCGGTCAGTTGTTCGATGAACGCGGGGACGCGTACGCCGGCGTTCATCAGGCTCTGGTAACGCTCGACGATGCGGCCGTTTTCCAGCATGACCACGGCGATTTCCGTGGCGCGGCAGCTGCTGTTCGGCGACAGGCCGGTGGTTTCAAAGTCGATGACTGCAATGCGTTCCAAACCGGGTTCAACTCCGTTCAATTCTTGAGTAACAACGCGCCTTCGATCGGCACGTAACGGCTGGCGGCGCGGATCAGCGAGTTGGCCGTCAGGCCGGGCACGCCATAGGCGACCGCTTGCACGCCGTGTTTGCTGATGATGCGTTCGAGCAGCATGTCGAAATCGCCGTCACCGGAGGCCAGGACAATTTCGTCGACGTGGTCGGCGGCGTCCATGATGTCGAGGGTGATGCCCACGTCCCAGTCGCCCTTGGCCGAGCCGTCGCTGCGCTGGATGTAGGGTTTGAGCTTCACGGTGAAGCCCAGATTGCGCAGGATCTGCTGGAACTGCTGCTGCTTGCTGTCGCCACGGTCGATCGCGTAGGCGTAGGCCTCGACGATCTGCCCGTCCTTGCTGATGTCTGCCCACAGCGCGGCGTAGTTGAAGTGACAACCATAGGCCTGACGCACGGTGTAGTAGAGGTTCTGCACGTCGGCGAACACTGCGATTTTTTTCACCGGAGTTCCTGTGGGCGCGCAAGCGCACGAAGCGGGATCAGGCGCCAGGCCCGAAAAAGGCGCTCAGTATGCCAGTCCGAAGGAGGGTTCCGCGAATAATCGGCCCGGAACCCTCAGGGGCTCCGGACGAATGGTGAATCAGACGAAGGAATCGTCGTCATCAAAGAAGGAAGAATTGTCGTTGCCGTAGTCGGTGTCGGTGAATCCGCCCTGGTCGTTGCCAGAGAAGCCGTTATCGGCCACACGCTGATCTTCGCCCCAGCCATTGCTGCTCTGGTCAGCGACCTGCGCCGGCTCTTCCTTGATCACTTCAACGATTTCTTCCGGCTGCTGGTTGTGATGGAACAGGCTGCTGATGCCCTGCGCCAGCATCACGCCACCAGCTACACCGGCCGCAGTTTTCAAGGCGCCGCCGAGGAAGCTGCTGCCGGCCGCCGGAGCGGCTTGTTGCGCATAACCAGGCGGCGCTGCGCCGAAGTTCTGTTGTGGCGCCGGGGCCGCATAATTCTGCTGCGGTGCCGGTTCGCGCCAGCCGCCAGTCGAGGCCGGGGCGCTCTGGGTTGGCGCCGGACGCGGGCTGCCACCAAAAATGCTCGACAGGAAACCACCGCCACCGCTCGGCGCCGGTGCGGCACTCTGAGTCTTGGCCGATTGCAACTCGGCCTGCAACTGCTGGACTTGCCGGGTCAACTGCTTGTTCTGCTCGTCGAGGCTCTTGAGCGCCGCCTCTTGCACCAGAATCGCCTGGGTCATGAAATAACCTGCCGCCGGCTGGCGGGTCAGGTGTTCCTTGATCCGCGTCTCGGCCTGGGCGTCGCGCGGGGCTGCCTCCGTTTCGGCCTGCTGCAGCCGGGAAAACAGTCCATCGATCAGGGTTTGCTCTTCGCTGTTCATGGCGACCTCGTAGATTGCCGGGGATAACATTGCCCTCGTCCACGTTGGCCGAGGTGCTCTCCTGTAATGGAGACGGTGACAAAACGTTTCAATGACCTTTACCGAATGTTTACGTTTGTGTCGCGCCGGCGATCATCGGTTAAAGTGAGCCACTGTTTTCCACCTGCGATACCGACTGATGAATGCCCTCGAAGTACTGCGCGACTCTCTGTATTTTTTCAAACGCCATTTGGGCAGCATCGTGCGGTTGTGCCTGCCGCTGGTGATTTTCGAAGCGTTCTTGCAACAAGTGGTCGATCACGCCAGCGGGCCGGAAAACATCTCGGCAATTAGCATCGTCGTCGGTCTGCTGGTGTATCCGCTGTACACCGCAGCGCTGATCCTGTTCCTTGATGCGCGCAGCCGTGGCGAGGCACCGCGCAATCGTGATCTGCTGGCGATGGCCGCCACTCTGTGGCCACGCTTCGCATTACTCACGGCGCTGAACACTTTGTTGATTCTGTTGGGCCTGTCGCTGTATTTCCTGCCGGGCCTGATGTTGATGGTCATGCTCGCGTTCGGCGAATACCTGCTGGTGCTGCGCGGCATGGGCCCCTTGCAGGCAATGAAAGAAAGCCTGCGCCTGACCCGTGGGCACTTCTGGCGGATCCTGCTGTGCATTCTCTGTGTGATGACGCCGCTGTGGTTGCTCAAAGGCGCGACACTGGCGGTGTACCCCGAGCCGCAGAATCCTGTGATCGCCATACTGATCGACAGCGCTCACAGCTTCCTGCAACTGTTCACCAGTGTGGTGTTGTTCCGCCTGTTCATGCTGATCAGCGAATTGCCTGACAAACGTGACAGAGCAATCTGACAGCACTGCGCTTGGGCTTCGAGACGACCGTCAGGTATGCTCGGGGCCACTTTCTGTAACGCTATAAGCCGAGCCATGACCCGTCTACTGCGCTACACCCTGTTGCTTGTTGTGCTTGCCATCGCCCTGATCGGTGGGCTGCTGTTCAGCCTGACCTGGCGCCCCGACACTCGCGAAACCCTGCCGGTCAGTTGCACGGGGACGCCACCGACACTGGTGCCGGGCCAGGCGCTGAAAGTCATGACCTGGAACGTGCAGTACCTGGCCGGCAAGCGTTACGTGTTCTGGAATGATCTGGCCCAGGGCAACGATGAAGCGCCGACACCGGAAGACATGGCCTTCAGCCTCGACGAAGTGGCGCGAGTGATCCGCGATGAGCAGCCCGATGTGGTGCTGCTGCAGGAGCTCGATGACGGCGCCAAGGCCAGCGATTATCAGGACCAGCTCAAGCTCTTGCAGGAACGGGTCGCCGACCTGTACCCATGCAACGCCAGTGCGTTTGACTGGAAAGCCGAATTCGTCCCTGATCGACACATCTTTGGCAGCGTCGGCCGGCAACTGGCGACGTTGAGCCGCTATCGCATAGAGCACGCCGAGCGCCTGCAATTGCCAGTGGCTGCCGCCAACTTCATCAGCCGCCAGTTCCAGCCGAAAGACGCCATGCTCGCGACCAAACTGCCACTGAGCGATGGCGGGCAACTGACTGTGTTCAATACGCATCTGGAACGCTCCAGCCAAGCAAATGACACCGCGCTGGCACAAGTGAGTGCCGTGGCCAAAGTGCTCGACAAGTACGAAAGCCAGGGCCTGCCGTGGTTGATTGGTGGTGATTTCAATCTGTTGCCGCTCGGCCAGTACCGCCGCCTGCCTGCCGAACAACGCACGCCCTACTCCGCCGACAGCGAACTGCACCTGCTGTGGGACAAATACCCGATGATCCCGACCAACAACGAAGCCAGCGGCATCGACCGGGCGCAATGGCTGACCCACTACCCCAACGATCCTGGCCTGAACGGCCCGGATCGCACGGTCGACTATCTGTTTTACAGCCCGAAGATCAAGCGGGTGGAAGCGATGGTGCGCCAGGACGATACCTTGCGCATCTCCGATCACTTGCCGGTGATTGCGCGCTTCCTGCTGCCGGCGGCGCTCTAGGCAGGGCCAAGGAATATCGACCCGTTGCCCGAATTGACGATATGGAATCCCATGAAAATCTTATTGGTGTGCAAGGACATTGGTGGTTACGCGCGCAAACTGGCGGACTATCTGATGATCGACAACGACGTGTGTTTTATCGATACGTCATCGATGCAGAACAGTTTTGAGCGGGCGCCGAAGATCCTGCGCCGCCCGCTGAAACGCTGGGCGCAGTTACGCCAGTTCAACAAAGCCATCGCTGCGCATGGACGTTTCGACGTCGCACTCATCATCAACCCGGCCCAGATCGATGCAAACCAGTTGGCCGCCGGACTCAAGGTCTCCGACCACAAGATCGCCTACCTCTACGACAGCTTCAGTCGCTGGCCGATGACCCGCGAAGCGCTTGCCGGTTATGACGAGGTGTTTTCCTTCGACCCGGAAAATGCCGAAAGCTACGGGCTGAAAAAACTCTACAACTTCATTTACGACGACTACATCGCGGACGGAGAGCCCGGTGAGTACTCGGCGTTTGTGGTGATGGCGGGCAAGGATCGGGTGCCGGCACTTGCCGGTCTGGCAGAGGAATTCGATCGCCTCGGGGTGACCGATTACAAGTTTCTGGTTCAGTCCAAACCGGTTCCGGGGGCGCATCCGGGTATCACCTTCTTCGAGCAGAGAATGTCACTGCAATCCGTCGGCGAGCTGGTCAAGCGCTCGCGGATCATTCTCGATATAGCCAAGCCCGGTCAGGCCGGGTTGAGCTTCCGTTTCTTCGAAGCCATGGCTTCACGGAAAAAAGTCATCACCACCAACCAGAGGGTGGTCGATTATGACTTTTACAACCCGGCGAACATTCTGGTGATCGATGAGGCCAACCCGGTGATTCCGGAACGGTTCATCAGCGAGCCGTATGTGGATGTGCCTGAACACATCTATCAGAAGTACACCCTGCAGGGATGGGTTAAAACCGTGTTTGCCCAGCAGTGAAATCACATCGCCGGCTGCCCCACCACGAACCCTGTGGGAGCGAGCCTGCTCGCGAAAGCGGTGTGTCAGGCACCCTATTACCGACTGACACTACGTCTTCGCGAGCAGGCTCGCTCCCACAATGGCCAGGTGATATGACCGTTGGATCAATGCACCTCTTCCAGGTCGTCATGCAGCAGCCCGAAGATCTGTCGTTTCATGTCGATGAACGAGCGGTCCATGACCATGTCCAGTGAGCGTGGACGTTCGATCGGTACGTCGAGAATCTGTTTGATCCGCCCCGGTTTGGCGCCCATCACATAGACCCGGTCGCCGAGCAGAATGGCTTCGTCGATGTCATGGGTGACGAACAACACGGTTTTCTTGCTGTTGCCCCAGACGCGCAGCAACAACTGCTGCATCTGCAAACGTGTCTGGCTGTCGAGGGCGCCGAACGGTTCGTCCATCAGCAGAATCTGCGGGTCATTGGCCAGCGCCCGGGCGATCGCCACACGCTGCATCATCCCGCCCGACAACTGCTTGGCGTAGTTGTTGGCGAACCCGGCGAGGCCGACTTCGTTGACGTAATAATCGACGATCTCCCTGCGCCGCGCCGCCGGCATGCCACGACGCTTGAGACCGAACTCGACGTTCTGGCGCACCGTCAGCCACGGGAACAGCGTGTAGCTCTGAAAGACCATGCCGCGATCCGCGCCGGGGCCCTGTACTTGCTGGCCGCCGACGTAGATATCACCGGAGGTCGGCTCAGCCAGTCCGGCGGTCAGATACAACAGACTCGACTTGCCGCAACCCGATGGCCCGACCAGTACGGCGAATTGCTGATCCGGCAC
Source organism: Pseudomonas sp. P108 (assembly GCF_032613195.1). NCBI lineage: Bacteria > Pseudomonadati > Pseudomonadota > Gammaproteobacteria > Pseudomonadales > Pseudomonadaceae > Pseudomonas > Pseudomonas sp. P108. The sequence goes on from NZ_CP126691.1 coordinate 5,786,554, forward strand.
CTCGAACGAGACCTCTTCCAGCGCAGTAAACGTCCCGCCGTCAGGCTTCTTGTAACGCAGGCTGACCTTGTCGACCTGCAAGCGTGACGCCGCTTGCGCCGGGGTCGCGACAGGTTCGATGAAACGATGATTGGCAGCAGTCACTGAGCCCATGCGGCAACCCTCAAACGAAGAAAACGGAACAGTTGATCGGTGACCAGACCGAGCAGGCCGATGATCGCGATGGCGAGAAAAATCACATCCACCTGAAAACCGCGCATGGCCTTCAGGCTCAGGTAACCCAAACCGCTGGAAGCGGCGACCAGTTCAGCCACCACCAGATACGTCCAGGCCCAGCCCATCGTTACCCTTAGGGTATCGAGCACGCCCGGTACCGAGGCCGGCGCGATCACATGCAACACCGCATCGCGGCGACTGGAACCCAAGGTGTAGGAGGCGTTGATCAAGTCCTTGGAAATGCCTTTGGATACATCGGCGATCATCACCAGTTGCTGAAAGAACACGCCGAAGATAATCACCGAAACCCGCTGCTCCAGACCGATGCCGATCCACAGGATGAACAGCGGCACGAATGAGGTCACCGGCAGGTAGCGAATGAAATTCACCAGCGGCTCAAGGAATGCCTGGACGATGCGGAAGCTGCCCATCAGTAACCCCAACGGCACCGCCACCAGCGACGACACGATGAAGCCGACCATCACCACTTCGACACTCGCCCAGACATGCGTGCCGAGGGTGCCGTCGCGGCCCAGGCGCACGGCGGCTTCAACCACCGCGCCCGGCGTCGGCAAAAACATCCCCGGCACGACGCCGCCGTAAGACAACCCGGCCCACAGACCGACCAACAACACCCAGGCCAGAGCGCTGGCGCTCCACACCACTTGCACCGGCAAAGCGGTTTTTGGCGTAAGGCTGCGGCTCAGCCATGAATTGCGCTTGAACATGGCAAACCTCCTAGAGCGGGCTGACGAAACGGTTGTCGACCAGTTCGTCGTTGCTGACGTTGTAGGGTTTGCCCTGCAGTTCGCTGGCGGTTTCGTTGGCCAGTTTGATCAGCGCTGCGCTGTCACCCGGTTTGCCCGGCGAGCCGAGAAGTTTCTCGCTCATCGCTTGATCGTAGAAACGCACGCCTTGTGCGGCGGCGGCCAGTTCCTTCGGATCGGACAGGTAGCCGCCGACGCCTTTGGCCATGATTTTGTACGCGTCTTCCGGGTGATCCTTGGTGTACTGCACGGCTTTGTACAAGCCGGCGACCAACGCCTTGACGTCTTCCGGCTGTTTTTCGATAACCGTGCAATTGAGCGCGACCACATCGACGATCACCCCGGGGGTGCTGCTGCTGTCGATCAATACTTTGCCCTGCTGCTTGTCGCGAACCATCGACAAGTGCGGCTCCCAAGTCACGGCGGCGGGTACGCGACCGGCGATGAACGCGGTGGCGGCGTCATCAGCGGTCATGTTCTGCACGGTGATGTCGCTCATCTTCATGCCGTTCTTTTTCAGCAGGTAGGAAAGCCAGAACTGCGACGTGGAGCCTTCGTTGACTGCCACGGATTTACCCTTGAGTTCTTGCAGGCTCTTCACATCCTTGCCGACCAGCACGCCGTCGCCGCCATGGCTGTCATCCAGCGCCGCGACCGCTTTGAAGCAGAACTGCGGGCGATACTTGAGCACTTCATCGATGGTCGACGCCGAGCCGGACAATTGCCCGGAGGCCTGCGCGGCCATGTACATCGACGCCTCTTCGACCACTGGCAGTTCGACGGTCAAACCGTTTTCCTTGAAGTAGCCCAGATCCTGAGCCAGATAGAGCGTGCCGTAGCCGACCCATGTGGTGTGACCGATAGACAAGGTGCCAGCCTGGGCGCTGGTCGCGACCGTGGCCGCCAGGGCGGTGATTGCCAAAGGGTGAGTGAGGCGAATACACAAGGACTTGATCATGGAGCACTCCCGACGCTGTTGATTTAGTTTTGTCATGGGCAGTACGGTCGCCGGCCGTTGTGCAGTTGCTGCCGTTGGACTCTCGCGGACGCTTGGGCGGACAACATTCGGCTGGCGGGCAAGATCGATGGTGGCCCATGTGCGCGGTGAGGAAAATCAGGAAATTGTTGGCTGCAAATGATGAAAAAACTGGGTAGTGCGCACTGCTAAAGGGCGGGGATTGCGGGGGTGCGCGAGGTGGGTGCAGATCGGGGATTTTCTGTGACCGGGAGAATGTCATCGCTGGCAGGCCCGCTCCCACAGGGATCTCGAGCGAACCCCGGATTTTGTGAACACCGCTGAAACCTGTAGGAGTGAGCCTGCTCGCGATGGCGTCAGGTCAGTCGATTGCTTGGCTGCCTGACCCACCGCAATCGCGAGCAGGCTCACTCCTACAGGGGATCTTCGGTGTGACATAGATCCAGTGTGGGAGCGAGCCTGCTCGCGAAGGGGGCGACTCGTCTCAGCGCAACTGGAACCAGGTGGTTTTCAGTTGGGTGTATTTGTCGAACGAGTGCAACGACAGATCGCGTCCAAACCCTGACGGTTTACCACCGCCAAAAGGCACCGTCACATCCAGCGCATCCACCGTGTTGACCGACACCGTACCCGCGCGCAGCTGCCGCGCCACGCGGTGTGCGCGGTTGAGGTCATCGGTCCACAACGACGCCGCCAGTCCATACGCACTGTCGTTGGCCAGCCGTATAGCCTCGGCTTCATTATCGAACGGCATCACCGCCAGCACCGGTCCGAATACCTCGTCGCGAAACAGCGGCATGTCGGCGGTTACACCGGTAAAAATCGTCGGCTCAATAAAATTGTCCGACCCGTTAAACCGCCGCTGCTGCCCGCCACAAACCCGCGTCGCACCGGACTGCTCGGCACTGCGAATAAAACGCATGATGCCCGCCGTCTGCTTGTGATCAACAATGGCGCCAGCACTGCTTTGCGGATCCAGCGGATCCCCCGGCAACCAACGCTCAGCCTGCGCTTTCAAGCGCTCGACAAACTCATCGTGAATCGAACGCTCCACCAGCAACCGCGAATTGGCCGAGCAGACTTCACCCTGATTGAAGAAGATCCCGAACGCGGCTTTTTCCGCTGCCAGATCGAGATCCTGACAATCGGCGAACACCAGATTGGCGCTCTTGCCGCCGCACTCCAGCCACACCTGTTTGAGGTTCGATTGCGCGGAATACTGCATGAAATATTTGCCGACCTGAGTCGAGCCGGTGAACACCAGACAATCGACATCCGCGTGCAAACCCAACGCCTTGCCAGCCTGTTCGCCAAGCCCCGGCAACACGTTCAGCACTCCCGCCGGCAGCCCTGCTTCCAGCGCCAGATCGGCCAGACGCAATGCCGAAAACGGTGACTGCTCGGCCGGCTTGAGGATCACCGAATTACCCGCCGCCAACGCCGGCGCGAGTTTCCACGCGGCCATGTCCAACGGGAAATTCCACGGCACCACAGCGGCGACTACACCGAGTGCTTCACGGGTGATGGTCGCCAGCACATTCGGCGCACTGGGCGCGACCTGATCGTAGAGTTTGTCGATGCTTTCGGCGTACCAGCGAAACACCCCGGCGGCGCCCGGCACGTCGATGTTGTAAGCGTCCATCACCGGTTTACCCATGTTCAGCGAGTCGAGCAAGGCCAGCTCTTCGCGATGACTCATCAGCAAATCAGCCAGACGCAGCAGCACTTGCTTGCGCTCGGCTGGCGAGCGCTGCGACCAGATGCCAGCTTCGAACACCTGACGCGCATTGCGCACCGCCGCGTCCACTTCCTCTTCGCCACACGCAGCGACATTCGCCAGACACTGCCCGGTCGCCGGGTTGATCGCGGCAAAAGTCTGCCCCGATATCGCGGCGCAATGCTTGCCGTCGATCACGGCCTGATCGGGAAACTTCAATGCAACGGCGCGGCGCTGCCACTCTGCAAGCTCGAACACGACGGATGCTCCTGAGACGTTATTGTGCCTCGATGGTCGCTCAGGCCCGCAGGGGCTAAAAATAGTAAAAATGTCTTCGCAGGCAATAAAAACACTGGGCAATGACTTCCCCCAAACGCTGCGCAGGTGGCTATGGTTGAGGGATAACAACATCGTCGCGCAACGGACGTGGCGGCGCACAAATTGCTTGGAAGTCGAGTCCGCTCGTCCAGAGGTTTGCCGTGGCCGCCTACAATTTGCGTCAGCTGAAATACTTCATCACCACCGTCGAGTGCGGCAGCGTTGCCGAGGCTTCGCGCAAGCTGTACATCGCGCAACCGGCGATCTCCACCGCGATCAAGGCGCTGGAAGACAGCTTCGCCGTGCAACTGCTGATCCGTCATCACGCGCAAGGGGTTTCCCTTACGCCAAGCGGTGCGCGTTTTTTGCGCAAGGCGCAGGAACTGTTGCGCATGGCCAAGGAGTTCGAGCAGAACGCCCTCGCCGACAATGATGTGGTCGCGGGGCAGATCGATATCGGTTGTTTCGAAACGGTTGCGCCGTTGTACTTGCCGCAACTGATTGCCGGGTTCTCGGCGCTGTATCCGGGGGTGAAAATCCGCATCCGCGATGGCGAGCAGCAAGAGCTGGTGCAAGGCCTGACGTCAGGCGCGTTCGACCTGGTGATTCTTTATGAACATGAACTCGACGCGACCATCCAGACCGAACCGTTGATGCCGGCTCAACGGCCCTACGCGCTGTTGCCGGCGGATCATCGTTTTGCCCAGTACAAGCAAGTGTCACTGCGCGACTTGTGTCTGGATCCGATGATCCTGCTCGATGTGCAGCCGAGCCGGACCTACTTCGTCAGCCTGTTTGAAGAGCTCGGGCTGACCCCACGCATCGAGTTCAGCTCACCATCGATTGAAATGGTGCGCGGGATGGTCGGCCAGGGTTTCGGCTTTTCGATTCTGGTGACCAAACCCCATTCGGAATGCACCTACGACGGCAAGAAAGTCGTGTGCGTGGACATCGTCGAGGACGTCACCGGTTCAGGTTTGGTGGCGGCGTGGCTCAAACGCGGGCAGTTGACCAAACCGGCGCAGTTGTTCGCCGATTATTGCCGCGAACAACTGACCGCGAAGACTCACTTTTAATCATAAAAGATCGCAGCCTTCGGCAGGTCCTACGCAAAACCTGTGGGAGCGAGCCTGCTCGCGAATGTAGATGTTCAGTCAGCGGATGTATCGACTGACACGACCTTCGCGAGCAGGCTCGCTCCCACAGTAGATCGGTGTCGTACCGTTATTATGTGGCCGACTTCAATTCTGTAGGAGCTGCCGAAGGCTGCGATCTCTTGCTCTTCAGGTGCCACGCGGCTTGGCCCGTGCGGTCGCCTCGGCCACCAGCGGATCATCCGGCCAATAGTGCTTCGGATACCGCCCCTTCAAATCCTTCTTCACCTCGGCATAGGTACTGCGCCAGAAGTTGGCCAGATCCTGCGTCACCTGCACCGGGCGCCGCGCTGGCGATAGCAGATGCAATTTGACCACCTGCCGCCCACCGGCGATTCGCGGCGTATCGGCCAGCCCGAACAGCTCCTGCAAACGCACCGCGAGAATCGGTGGAAACTCGCTGTAGTCCAAACGAATCGACGACCCCGACGGCACGCTCAGATGATGCGGCGCCAGCTCATCAAGCTTCTGCGGCAACGGCCACGGCAGCAGATTGCGCACGATGCTCGACAGATCGAGATTGACAAAATGGCTGAGTCGCGAAACCTTGCCCAGATAGGGCATCAACCAATCTTCGAGGGTGTTGAGCAACGTCGCATCACTGACATCCGGCCACTGACTGTTTTCCTGAATGTTCAATTCCAACTGCCGCAACAACGCCACTCGCGCCTGCCACTGACGCAGTTCCGGCGTCCATGGCAGCAGCTCCAGACCTTTGCGCCGCACCAGATTGACCAGCGCCTGACTGCGCGCATTTTCGTCGAGACCGGTCAACGGCTCACGGCTGAGAATCAGCTCGCCGACCTTGCGCTGACGCTCGGCGCGCAACACGCCTTCGCGCTCGTCCCAGTCCAGTTGATCGACGTTGCGCACCTGTTCGGCCAACACCGAATCGAACAGCGCCGGGTCGAAATCCGCCGCCAGATAAATCCGCTCTTCACGCTGGCCCTGACGGCTGCCGAGATCGGCGATGACGATCCACGGCTCTTTCATCAGGCTGTCGGCTTCGGCGAACAACGCAGCGCGACCATTGGCCAGGCGATATTCGGCGCCACCGGCACGCCGCTGTTGCGCGACGCGATCCGGGTAGGCCAGCGCCAGCAACGCGCCGAGCCAGCGCGGATGATCAGGATCGCTGACCGGTTCACTGGCCTTGCCGCGCAGGTAACCGCGATATTGCCGGGCGAGTTGCTTAGCCCGTTGTACGCCGCCCTGCGCACCTCGGGCGGCACGTTCTTCGCCGGAGAGCAGCACCAGACGACTGTGCAGATCCGCCCCGGCGCCACGCAAGATATCGCGCTCACCAAGCAATGCGGCGACGTCGCAGGCCATGTTGGCCAAACCCAATGCCTGACCGCGCAACAGCAAATGACCGATGCGCGGATGCGCCGGTAACTCAGCCATGGCCTGACCGTGCGTGGTCAGCGCTTCACCTTCCAGCGCGCCGAGACGCTGCAGCAAATCCTGCGCCTGTGCATAAGCCGCCGCTGGCGGAACGTCGAGCCAGACCAGTTCGCCCGGCGTGACACCCCAGCGCCCCAGTTGCAGGGCGAGGCTGGCGAGATCCGCCGAAAGAATTTCCGCACTGCCATAAGCGGCGAGCTGTTCGTGCTGATCCTGCGACCACAAGCGATAGCAAACGCCCGGCTCCAGTCGCCCTGCCCGACCCGCCCGTTGGGTGGCGCTGGCCTTGGAAATCCGCTGGGTATCAAGGCGCGTCATGCCGCTGCCGGGATCGAAACGCGGCACCCGCGCCAGCCCGGCGTCGATCACCACGCGCACGCCGTTGATGGTCAGACTGGTCTCGGCGATGTTGGTCGCCAGCACCACTTTGCGCTGACCGGCCGGCGCCGGATCGATCGCCGCACGTTGCGCATTGAGGTCGAGTTCACCGTGCAGCGGGCACAGCAGAACATCACTGCGCTCACCGATTGCGTCGACCAATTGTTGATGCACGCGACGAATTTCCGCCTGCCCCGGCAGGAACACCAACAGGCTGCCGGTTTCATCGTGCAGCGCTTCGAGTACGGTTTGCGTGACGCGTTGATCGATGTATTCGCCGGGCTGAAACGGCCGGCCCCAGCGCATCGTCACCGGATACATGCGCCCTTCGCTGCGCAGGATCGGCGCGTCGTCCAGCAACCCGGCCAGACGCTCGCCTTCGAGCGTGGCCGACATCAGCAGAATCTTCAGCGGCTGTTCAGCTCGAAACAACTCGCGACCGTTCAGACTTAAGGCCAGCGCCAGGTCGGCGTCGAGGCTGCGTTCGTGGAATTCGTCGAAGATCAGCAGGCCCACGCCTTCCAGTGCCGGATCATCCTGCAAGCGCCGGGTGAGAATGCCTTCGGTGACCACTTCGATGCGCGTATTGGGGCCGACCTTGCTGTCGAGACGAATGCGATAACCGACGGTTTCCCCGACCTTCTCGCCCAGCTCACTGGCCAATCGCTCTGCGGCTGCACGCGCGGCGAGACGGCGCGGCTCAAGCATCAGAATGGTCTGCCCGGCCAGCCACGCTTCATTGAGCAAAGCCAAGGGCACGCGGGTGGTTTTACCGGCGCCGGGCGGTGCTTCGAGCACGGCTTCGTGGCGCGTCGCCAAGGCTTCACGCAGGGCGGGTAAAACGTCATCGATTGGCAAAGAATTCATGCTGGCTCCAAAACAGAGGCCCGAGTATAACGGCGAACTGGCGGGCGTTCGTCAGGGTCTTAACTTCACACGACGACGCTTCGTTCTTAGATCAATCAGGAGATTTTCCCATGCGCTTACCTTTTCGCCTGATCGGCGGTGTACTGGTCGCCACCCTGCTCACGCAAATCACCGCGTGCGGTTCGATTTTCTACCCGGACCGACGCGGTCAGATCGACGGCAAGATTGACCCGGCGATTGCCGTGCTCGACGCCGTGGGCCTGCTGTTCTACGTCATTCCCGGGCTGATCGCGTTTGCCGTCGACTTCGCCACCGGCGCGATCTATTTCGAACCGGGTCACACCGCGCAGATCGATCCGGCCAAACTCAAACAAGCCATCGGTCCGGACGGTCAGGTCGATAATCACAAGCTGCAGGCTATTCTCGAAAGTGAACTTGGGCGGGACTTTCCTCTGGACGACCCGCGCCTGATTCAACACAAGGGCGGCACTCAGCAACTGGCGATGTTCGGCCTGCAACCCGCCGCTTAAAAAGGAAGTTAAATGACATCCAGCCCCGAACACGCCCGCCTGCTACGGCTGGCGACCCGCGCCTCGGTGGCGGTCGCGTGCACGCTGATCGTCGCCAAAGCCATTGCCTGGTGGCTCAGCGGTTCGGTGAGCATGCTCGCCGGCCTCACCGACTCGGCGCTGGATGGTGTCACCTCGATGCTCAATCTGCTGGCGGTGCATTACGCGCTACGCCCCGCCGATGACGATCACCGTTATGGCCACGGCAAAGCGGAATCGCTGGCGGGCATGGCGCAGGCGCTGTTCATTGGTGGCAGTGCGGTGTTGATCGCGTTTCAGGCGTTCGAACGGTTGAAGACGCCAGAGCCGCTCGGCGCACCGTGGCTGAGCATCGGTGTGATCGTGTTTTCGCTGCTGCTGACGGCGGCGTTGCTGGTGTTGCAGCATCGGGTGATCAAGCAGACCGGCTCCAACGCGGTGCGCGCGGACTCGCTGCACTATCGCTCGGACATGTTGCTCAACGGCAGCATTCTGATTGCGTTGATCCTTGCCGGTTTTGGTTTTGAACAACTGGATGCCTGGTTCGGCCTGGGAATTGCCGCATACATTCTGTGGAGCGCGATACAAATCGCCCGGGAAAGTTTTTCGGTGTTGATGGATGAAGAACTGCCGACGGATGTCAGTCAGCACATGCTCGAACTGGCGTGCAGTGTGCCGGGCGTGTTGGGCGCGCATGACTTGCGCACGCGAATCTCCGGCAACCACTGGTTTGTGCAGTTGCACCTGGAATTGCCGGGGGAACTGACCCTGTCAGTGGCGCACGGCATCAGCGATCAAGCGGCCGATGCCATTCACAACGCCTACCCGCGAGCCGAAGTGCTGGTGCACGCCGACCCGCAGGAAGTGGTCAAATCTGAACGGGCGCAAACCCGGCTTCAGTAACTGACCTGATAACCGCGACTGCTCAGGCAATTGCCCTGAGCCTGCCGGTACGCCTGAACCACTTCTGGCGCCGGTTGATACGTCGCGGTGCGTGGGTCGAAACCGCTTTGCTGCACCGCGTACTGATAGCACTGGTAACCGTCCTGCTGTACCTGCTCCGGCGACTGGCCATTGGCCGGATACGCTTCGACGTCATAGCCTTGGGATTGCGGCTGCGGCTGTTGCTGCACCGGCGGTTCGACCACGATGTAATCCTGGGTCGCTTCCTGATAGGCATAGTAGGAACCAGCGGCGAGGAACAGCAGCGAACCACCGATCCACACTTCTCGGGCGTAATCCGGCAAATACTGAATGCGGATCCCGCGCGGCGGCTGCACGACGATGTAGCGCGGGCCTTGCGGGCGATACCAGTAGCCGCCCGAATAGAAGTAATCCTGACCACGATACGGCACGCGGTAATCGCGATCCGGGAAGCGGTCGATCACATGTCCCGGCCGGTATTGCGGGCCTGGGCCCCAACCGTTGCCGTGACCGTCCGGACGCCCCGGCCAGCGATTGTCGTTAGGTCGGTTGTTGGTCTGCCAATGCTGATTGTTGTAGCCGTTCTGCGGGCGCTCATCGCGGTAGTAACCCTGACGCGGCTCTTGGGTCTGGCGCACGGTGTCGGGCCGTGGCTGGATCGGCAGGCTGTTGGCCGGCAGTTGCGGCGGCGGTGGCGGTTGGCGCACCGGATTGGGATTGTAGGCCGGGCGATTCTGATCGCGGTTCTGCCACTGGCCATTGTTGTTGCCGTTGTGCTCGAACTGGCGGCTGTTGTCGCCACGAATGATCTCGTTGTTCTGCGGGCGCGGCTGATTCTGTTGCGGCTGATTCTGCGATGGATTGTTCTGCGGACGCGGCTGATTGTTGCCGCCACGGCCCTGATTGTTGCCCTGATGATCCGGACCGTGGCCGCCGCCATCCGGGCCGCGATTCTGTGGCTCATCGGCAAGCGCTTGCACACTGACACTCAAACACAGCAAACCAACACCAGCCAGACGCCAGATGCGCGAATTCATGCTTTTTCTCACTGCGGGGCCTGCAAATGTAAGAGGACTTGTCACTAAGACCGGGAATACACACGCCCGGTTCTGCAACAGGTTATCAGTCGCGCAACTTATTTATTGAGCGCCCGGCATGAAATCGCAGGCAAGAAAAAAGGGAGACCCGTCGGCCTCCCTTCTAGAGAACTTCGTCCTGGCTCGACGCTTTTGACGTCGGCTCACCTCACGCCGTCTTCTGGACAGTGTGCAGCTCGGGGGCCGGCACAACCCCGGTGGGGGTGGCGGCCGCGGCAGGCCGGATAGGGCGGGCCGCGTGGACTGTGTTACCGAGCAGTGATTCTGGTGATAAGAATAGGTCTGAGACCGCGACAGAGGATTGCGAAGATTGCTGAAATAAACACCACTTGCGCAATTTTTAACCCTGGATAGATAATCCGCCGCAATAGTTACAACCAAGGACAGATTGATGAGCAAACTCGACCGTTACGACCTGAGCATTTTGGCGGAATTGCAGCGCGACGCCCGCATCTCCAACCAGGAATTGGCCGAGCGCATCGGTCTGTCGCCCTCCCCTTGCTCGCGTCGGGTCAAGCAACTGGAAGACGATGGCTATATTTCGCGTCAGGTGGCGTTGCTTGATCGCAAGATGCTTGGGCTGAGCCTGACGGCGTATGTGCTGATCGGCATGGATCGGCATACGCCGGAGCGTTTCGAGAATTTCGAGGCGGCGATTCGGACGTTGCCGCAAGTGTTGGAGTGCAGCCTGGTGACGGGGGTGGATGCCGATTACCAGTTGAAGGTGGTGGTGCCGGATATGGATCACTATCAGAAGCTGTTGCTGGGGCATTTGACCCGGATCGAAGGGGTGACCAGCGTTCGGTCGAGTTTTGTGCTGAATCAGGTGCTCAACAGCACTGAACTGCCCTTGACCCACCTGCGCAACTGATCAAAAGCCCCTCACCCCAGCCCTCTCCCAAAGGGAGAGGGGGCCGACCGTGAGATGCTGAAGAAGTACGCCGACCTGAGCGTTCTGCTGTGAATCCATAATCGACTCGATCTTTCAGGTCGATGTATGACGCCAGACACCTCGGTCAGTCCCCTCTCCCTACGGGAGAGGGCTAGGGTGAGGGCAAAGGCTTCGGTTCAGACCCAGATCAATGCCACCCCACACACCTTGGCGTATACTCGCCGCGCCCTTTTAGCCCCATGCGCGCCGGAGAAACCCAATGGATCCAGCATTATTAGAAGAGTGGATGATGACCGGTCTGGTCAGCACCCTGATCATTTTCATGGGTTTCATCGTCTGGGATCTGGCGAAGAAGTCCAAGGCCGGGCGCTTTGGTTCGTTCATTCTGTTTTTCGTACTGGGCCTGGGCGTGGCCGCGTTCATCATCAAGAGTGTGGTGATCGGCCTGATCGAATCCGGCGCTCTATAAGCGCGCCGGCACTTCCTTCCACTGGCCCTGATCGAGGCCTTCGATCGTCCAGTCGCCAATCCTGACCCGCACCAGCCGCAACGTCGGCAGACCGACCGCCGCGGTCATGCGCCGCACCTGACGGTTGCGCCCTTCGCGAATCACCAGTTCCAGCCACGAAGTCGGTATGGTCGCGCGAAAACGCACCGGCGGATTGCGCGGCCACAACTCAGGCTCATCCAGTTGTCGCGCTTCGGCGGGCAAGGTCATGCCGTCATTCAGCTCAACGCCGTCACGCAAACGCTGCAGCTGTTCGGCCGTCGGCACACCTTCAACCTGCACCCAATAGGTCTTCGCCAATTTGTGTTTCGGATCGGCGATGCGCGCCTGCAACTGCCCGTCGTTGGTCAGCAGCAACAAGCCTTCACTGTCACGATCCAGGCGTCCGGCCGGATATATGCCGGGCACATCAATGTAATCCTTGAGCGTCGCCCGCCCTTCGCCGTCGCTGAACTGCGTCAGCACATCGAACGGTTTATTGAACAGGACCAGTTTCGGCTCGGCCGGGGGTGCCTTGGCAACACGGCGCGGGGAAGCAGACTGAGGCTTCGCGCCAGGGCGGCGGGAAGGTGGACGCGGGGGACGGGACATGGCGAAAAGAACATCTAACGGTCAGGGCTGCCAATGCTAGTAGCCTGACCGTTAAATGACCATCAACAAATCAGCGGAACGGCGGTTCGTCGAAGCTGCGCAGTTTGCGCGAGTGCAGCGAGTTGAGTTCGGTGCGCAGCAGGTCCACCGCTTCGATGCCGATCTTCAAGTGCTGGCTGACCGCGCGTTCATAGAAGGCGTTGGCCGAACCCGGCAGCTTGATTTCGCTGTGCAGCGGTTTGTCCGAAACGCAGAGCAACGTGCCGTACGGCACTCGCAAGCGGTAACCCTGCGCGGCAATCGTGCCGCTTTCCATGTCCACCGCGACCGCGCGGGACAGGTTGATCAACGGCCGCTCCTGGGCCCAACGCAACTCCCAGTTACGGTCGTCGTAGGTCAGCACGGTGCCGGTACGCAGGCGTTTTTTCAGGTCGTCGCCCTTCTCGCCAGTGACATTCGCCGCTGCTTGCTGCAGCGCCATTTGCACTTCGGCCAGCGCCGGGATCGGAATGTTCGGTGGCACCACGCGGTCGAGAATGCCGTCGCGACGCATGTAAGCGTGAGCCAGCACGTAGTCGCCAATGGTCTGCGACTGACGCAAACCGCCGCAGTGACCGATCATCAGCCAGCAATGCGGACGCAACACCGCCAGGTGGTCGGTGATGTTCTTGGCGTTGGACGGACCAACACCGATGTTGACCAGCGTCACGCCGTGGCCATCGCTGGCGATCAGGTGATAGGCCGGCATCTGGTAACGGTGCCAGACCACACCGGCAGCAATCGCCGACGCTTCGCCGTGATCCATGCCCTTCTCGATGATCACGTTGCCCGGCAAGACCATGCGCACAAAACGCGGGTCGCGGCGCAACTGCTCCAGACCATGGACGATGAACTGATCGACGTAGCGGTGATAGTTGGTCAGCAGAATCCACGGCTGCACATGACGCCAGTCGCTGCCGGTGTAGTGCACCAGACGGCGCAGTGAGAAGTCCACACGGGCGGCGTCGAACAAGGCCAGCGGCAGCGGATCAGTGTTTTCCCAGTCATAGAGGCCGTCGGCGATGCCATCGGTGGCGGCGGACAGGTCGGTACTCGGGAACACCCGCGCAAGCACCGCAGCGGTGACGCCGGAGCCGGCCAGTTCATCGCCCTGCTCGACCACGTACGGATACGGAATGTTCTGCTGGCTGACACCGACTTCCACGGTCACGGTGAAGTCGTGCATCAACGGCACAAGTTGTTCGAGCAGGTATTTGCGGAACGCCGCCGGGTGGGTGACGGTGACGCTGTAAGTGCCCGGCAGTTGCACCTTGGCGTAAGCGCGAGTGGTCTGCGGGACTTCGCCCTGGCAGTGATAGGTCAGACGCAGTTCGGGATAACGAAACAGAGCACGCTGCGCAGCGTCGGGTTCGACGCGATCCTTGAGGTAACGCTTGAGCGCCGAGTTCAGCGCAGTGGTGGCTCGCTCATGCAGCTCGGCCAGACGATCCACGGCTTGTTCGGCGGTTTGAACGACAATAAACGCTTCGGTCACGATCAGCTTCCTGTGTTCTGACTTGCAGAGCTTCATCTTGCCTGCATCGTGGCGTCACGGGAACAGTGGCGTTGTGGGTGTACCCAAATCTCCCCATCAACGGATATCCCATGTGGGAGCGAGCCTGCTCGCGATAGCGGTCTATCCGTCGACATTTGCATTGACTGATACACCGCTATCGCGAGCAGGCTCACTCCTACAGGGGATGTGTGGTGGGTCAGAGAATCTGTGGGGTTGCGCGGGCGACGATGGCTTCGACGTCCAGCCCACGCGGCAAGGCGCCGTAAACCCGGCCACCACCGCTCAGGCGGCTGGCAATGAAGGCATCGCTGACCGCCGAGTTACCGGCCTCAAGCAACAGTTTGGCCTGCAAACCAAGCGCGATATCTTCAGTCAGTTGCCGCGCCCGATACTGAATATCGCTCGTATCCTTGAACTGCGCCTGCAATTGCTGAATATGCGCGGCCAGCCGTTTGTCACCATGCCCATCGCCCAACTCGCTGAACAACACATCCAGCACACCCGGCTCTTTCGACAAGGCTCGCAGCACGTCGAGGCACTGCACATTGCCCGAGCCTTCCCACGTCGAATTCACCGGCGCCTCGCGGTACAGACGCGGCAGAATGCTCTCTTCGACATACCCGGCACCGCCCATGCACTCCGCTGCTTCGTTGATCATCCCCGGCGCGCGTTTGCAGATCCAGTACTTGCCCACCGCCGTCACCAGCCGCGCAAATTGCGCTTCGTGGCGATCGTCCAGATGATCCAGCGCCTTGCCCATGCGCAAGCTCAGCGCCAGCGCGGCTTCGCTTTCCAGGGCCAGATCAGCCAAGACGTTCTGCATCAATGGCTGTTCGCTGAGCAGTTTGCCGCCGACCTTGCGGTGCGCGCAGTGATGGCTGGCCTGGGTCAGCGCCTGGCGCATCAGCGAACTGGAACCGACCATGCAATCGAATCGGGTCATCGCCACCATCTCGATGATGGTTGGCACGCCGCGCCCTTCCTCACCGACCATCCACGCCAGCGCGCCACGAAACTCCACTTCACTGGAGGCGTTGGACTGGTTGCCGAGTTTGTTTTTCAGACGCTGGATATAGAACTGATTGCCCGTGTCGTCCGGACGATGGCGAGGGAGCAGGAAGCAGCTCAAACCCTTGTCGGTCTGCGCCAGCGTCAGGAAGGCATCGCACATCGGCGCCGAGCAGAACCACTTGTGCCCGACCAGTTCATAGGCCTGACCCGGACCACTGGCGCCGACCGGATACGCCTTGGTGGTGTTGGCGCGCACGTCGGTGCCGCCCTGTTTCTCGGTCATGGCCATGCCGATGGTCACGCCGGCCTTGTGCGCCATGCCGACGTTGCGCGGATCGTATTCCGTGGCGAGGACTTTCGGCAGCCATTGCTCTGCCAGATTCGGTTGCAAACGCAGGGCCGGCACGCTGGCGAAGGTCATGGTCAACGGGCAACCGCTGCCGGCCTCGGCCTGGCTGTGCAGATAAGTCATCGAGGCGCGGGCGACATGGGCGCCATCCTGCGGGTGCGCCCATGGCAATGAGGTCAAACCGTGCTCGATCGCCGTGCGCATCAGCTCGTGATAGGCAGGATGAAATTCCACCAGATCGATGCGATGGCCGTAGCGGTCATGGCTGGCGAACACGGGTTTGTTCTGATTGGCCAGGAAACCGGCTTCCATCAACGGCCCGCCGGCGAGCGCGCCGTAAGCATCGATCCGCGACTCGGCCCAACCAGCACCAAAGCGCCGCGACCACTCCTGCAACGGCAGGTCGATGCGGTACAGATTGATGCCGTCCAACGACGGTGGCTGGTTGGTGACTTCGTGAGTTTCGGCGAACTGATGCAGGTTCATGACGGGGCTCCTTTGGGCAACCAAGGAACTCAGTTAAGCACCGCACCGCGACGGGTCAAAGTGTCATACCAGCCGAATTTGCGGCGCTTTTACCCTGTCAGCAGCACAGTACCCGACGCTCCAGAGCCGACTGCAAATCTTCGAATTTGACCGGTTTGTTCAAGTAATCGACCGGCGCCCCCGTGGCGCAAAGCTCTCGGTCAGCGGTCAACGCCAACATGAACACCGGCAAATTCGTGCAGCCCGGCAAGGCGTGAATCTGGCAGCACAACGATGCGCCATCGTGAGCGGGTAGCTGACAATCGATCAGCACTGCGTCGAAGGTCTCTCGTTGCAAGCAATCCAATGCCGCCGCGCCGTTGTCGGCTGTACGCACGCGAAAACCGAGCTTGAGCAACATACCGCGCATCACCAGTTGATTGATGCTGTTGTCGTCCACCAGCAGCACCGTGCAATCCTGTGGTGCACGCACGCAATCGCGCGAAGGCGCGCAGATCGGCGCAGTTTCGACCACTGGCAGTTCAAACTCGACGTCCAGTTGGAAGCGACTGCCACGCCCGGGCTCCGAGCGATGTGTGAGCTTGCCACCGAGCAACTCGACCAACTGTCGGCAAATCGCCAGACCTACGCCCAGGCCGCCGTATTCGCGGGTCATCGAACCGTCGAGCTGGAAGAAGCGCTGGTACATCGTCGCTTCGCCCAGATCGGTAAAACCGATACCGGTGTCAATCACCGCAAAGGACAACGCCAAACGATTATCCGTCGACGGTTTACCAGTGACGCGCAATGCCAAACCACCGATGCGAGTGAACTTGATCGCGTTATCCAGCAGACACTCCAGGCATTGCGCGAGTTTGGCGCTGTCGCCGTGCAGGCGATCCGGCAGGGTCGGCAGCACCTCGACTTTGAAGTCCAGCGACTTGCTCGACGCATTGCCCTCGAACTGCACCCGCAACGCCTCGACCACACCACGCAGGCTGAAACTGCCCGGCGCGGCCTTGAGCTTGCCGGCCTGCAATTCGGTGAGGGTGAGAATGCCGTTGACCATGCGCATCATGTCTCGCGCCGAACCGGCAGCGGTCTGCTGGTATTGCTCAAGTTCCGGATCCAGCTCGACGGTCTGCATCAATTCCAGCGAACCGATGACACCATTCATCGGCGTGCGCAGTTCGTGGGTCAGGGTCGCCAAAAACTCATCTTTGAGCTTGTTGCTGTGGGCCAGTTGCTGGTTGAGCACTTCGAGTTTCTGCCCGGCGTCGTACAGCGTCTGCGCCTGTTGCTCGCGCATGGCGTTGATGCGATCGGCCAGCGCCAGCGACAGCAGCGCCACTTCGATGGCCGAACCGATCTGGCTGGCGTACATGGTCAGGAACACGTTCGGCAGCAGGCCGAGCACCATCAGCGTGTTGACGATGCCGCCGAGCAGGAACGCCGACCAGGCGATGATGAAATAGCGCGCCACCCGCAAGCCGCGCCACCAGGCCAGAATCCCGGCGGCGAAAATCACTACGGTGAAGGTCAGCGCCAGCGTCGTTGCCAGGCGCAGGGCCAGGGCGTAACTGGTCATCAGCGACAGGCCGATGACCAACGCACCGAATGCAATCAGGCCGATCAACAAGCGGTCGAGCCAGCGGCTGTGGGTTTTGGTCTGCAGAAAGCTGCGGGCGAACTGGCTGCCGAACAGGCCGGCGCAGCCAATGAAGAATGGCGTCGCGGCGTTGGCCCACCACGGGTTGTCCGGCCAGAAGTACTCGACCGCCGCACCGTTCACCGACAGTTGATAGAGACCAAACGAGGCAATGTAGAAGATGTAATAGAGGTAACTGGTGTCGCGCACGCTGAGGTAGATGAACAGGTTGTAGACCACCATCCCCAGCAGCACGCCATAAATGATGCCGAGCACATACAGGCGCACCGGTTGGTCTTCGAGGTACGCGGTGCTTGACCACAACGTCACCGGTGCCTGGATCGAGCCCTCGCTGGCCAGTCGCAGGTACACGGTTTGCTGTTGATCCGGTTTGAAGGAAAGGTCGAACAAATAGTTGTTCTGACGGATCTCGCGGCTGGCGAACGGCAAGGCATCACCGGTTTGCCGGACGAGGCGGTAGTCGCCACTGGCGTCAGGCATATAGAGGTCGAGATGATCGAGCGGTGGATACGCCAGTTCCAGCAGCCAAGTACGCTGGGCGGCGGGATTGCTCGGGCGGTAATGCAGATCGATCTTCAGCCAGAACGCCGAGCGCGAATAACCGGCATTGAGCGTGGCTTTATCGTGAGGTTTAAAATTGCCGGCGGCAGCCTGCGCGCGAACATCGGCAATGCTCGCCTGACCGCTCGGGTCTTCGAACACTTGCAGCGACCGGCCCAGAGGCAGGCTCTGGGTAAATTCGTCGAATTCGACGGCGCTCGCCAGGAGGGGCAAGCAGAACAGCAACATCAGCAAATAGCGCATTGAAGCCCCAGCGTGGCTCGTCCGGTTGTGTCAGGAAGCCCCCCATTCCCTTTGAGTAGACGTAAAACCGGTATTACCTGTTATTGGTTTGGATCCAGACTAGCATAGCCGTTGATGGCCATTGAGCACCATCGAAATATTTCCTACAAAGGCTCTAGAACGGGCGTTTCAGAGCAAAGCAGCGAGCTAGAGCTGTTGAGTCGGTCAGGTTGTGACAGTACGGTTGAATTCTCTTGCCAGGTTATCGGCCATGCATAACGGCACTGAACCCGAAAATCAGCTTTGGTGGTAAGCTCGCGCACCATGAATATCTACAGCTCCCGCCCCGTTGTCCTCTGTCTCTCCGGCCACGACCCAAGTGGTGGCGCCGGCTTGCAGGCAGATATCGAAGCCCTGCTCGCGCAGGGTTGCCATGCGGCTCCGGCCGTCACCGCCCTGACCGTGCAAGACACCGTCAACGTCACTGACTTCCGCGTCCTCGACCGTGAGTGGGTGTTGGCTCAAGCCAATGCCGTACTCAACGACTCCGAAGTCGCCGCGGTCAAACTGGGCATGCTCGGTTCGCTGGAAATGGTCGACACCGTTGTCGAACTGCTCTCGGCGCACCCGCACTTGCCAGTGGTCTGCGACCCGGTGCTGCGCGCCGGTGGCGGCGGTCGCCTGGGCAAGGACGAGGTCGGCTATGCGATGCGCGAGCGTCTGCTGCCGCTGTCGATCATTGCCACCCCTAACCTTCCTGAAGCGCGAATCCTCGCCGAGCTGCCCGAAGGCACTGCGGACGAGTGCGCTGAAAAACTCCTGCCGTTCGTCAAAAACCTGCTGATCACCGGCGGCCATGGCGACGAAACTGAAATCCACAACCGCGTGTACAGCCGCGACGGCCTGCGTGAAACCTTTATCTGCCAGCGTCTGCCGGGCAGCTATCACGGTTCCGGTTGCACACTGGCCAGCGCCCTCGCCGGTCGTCTGGCCCAGGGCGAACACCTGGCCAGCGCTGTACGCAGTGCTCTGGATTACACTTGGCGCACCCTGCGCGACGCTGAACAACTGGGCAAAGGCCAGTTCGTCCCGCGTCGCCTGCCGCTGGATTTCTGCTCGTAACGTCGTGAGGTCTGCCCGATGAAACTACGTGGCCTGTATGCCATTACCGACAGCCAATTGCTGGCGGGCAAGTTTCTGTCTTACGTGGAGGCGGCGCTGGAAGGCGGCGTCACCCTGCTGCAATACCGCGACAAGAGCAGCGACGAGGCCCGCCGTTTGCGCGAGGCCGAAGCGCTGCGCGATTTGTGCGAGCGCTACAAGACGCAGCTGATCATCAACGATGATGCCGAACTGGCCGCGCGGCTTAACGTCGGCGTGCACCTTGGTCAGACCGACGGCCCACTGTCACCGACCCGCGCCCTGCTCGGTTCAAAAGCGATCATCGGTTCGACCTGCCACGCGCAAATCGCACTGGCCGAACAAGCCGCCAAAGAAGGGGCGAGTTACGTCGCCTTCGGCCGCTTCTTCAACTCCAACACCAAACCCGGCGCGCCGACCTGCAGCCTCGAACTGCTCGACGACGCCAAGCGCACGCTGCACCTGCCGATCTGCGCGATTGGCGGCATCAGCCTCGACAACGCCGCGCCGCTCGTAGCCCACGGGGTCGACCTGCTTGCCGTGGTTCACGGTTTGTTCGGTGCCGAGAGCACCGCCGAGGTGACACGCCGCGCCCGCGCGTTCAACGAATTGTTCAAATCCTGAAGATTGAGAGCCCGATCATGTCTCGTTCCGAAACCCTGTTTGCCAATGCTCAGAAACACATTCCCGGTGGCGTAAACTCGCCAGTCCGTGCATTCAAGAGCGTTGGCGGCACACCGTTGTTCTTCAAGCACGCTGAAGGTGCTTACGTTACCGACGAAGACGACAAGCGTTATGTCGATTACGTTGGTTCGTGGGGCCCGATGATCCTCGGCCACAGCCACCCGGACGTACTGGACGCCGTGCGCAATCAGCTGCAACACGGCTTGTCGTACGGCGCGCCGACCGCGATGGAAACCGAAATGGCCGATCTGGTCTGCTCGCTGGTGCCATCGATGGACATGGTGCGCATGGTCAGCTCCGGCACCGAAGCGACCATGAGCGCGATCCGTCTGGCCCGTGGTTACACCGGCCGCGACAGCATCATCAAGTTCGAAGGCTGCTATCACGGTCACTCCGACAGCCTGCTGGTCAAGGCTGGTTCTGGTGCACTGACCCAAGGCGTTCCAAGCTCGGCCGGTGTGCCGGCGGCATTCGCCAAACACACCCTGACCCTGCCGTTCAACGACATCGACGCGGTGGAAAAGATGCTCGCTGAAGTCGGCGAGGAAGTGGCGTGCATCATCGTTGAGCCGGTCGCCGGCAACATGAACTGCGTACCACCGGCACCGGGCTTCCTCGAAGGCCTGCGTTCGCTGTGCGACAAACATGGCGTGGTGCTGATTTTCGACGAAGTGATGACCGGTTTCCGCGTCGCCCTCGGCGGTGCCCAGGCGTACTACGGGGTCAATCCTGACCTGACCACCTTCGGCAAGATCATCGGTGGCGGCATGCCGGTCGGCTGCTTCGGCGGCAAGCGCGAAATCATGGAGCGCATCGCACCACTGGGCCCGGTGTATCAGGCCGGTACGCTATCGGGTAACCCACTGGCCATGGCCGCTGGTTTGACCACCCTGCGTCTGATCAGCCGTCCAGGCTTCCACGCTGAGCTGACCGACTACACCACGCGTCTGCTCGACGGTCTGCAACAACGCGCCGATGCTGCTGGCATTCCGTTCGTGACCACCCAGGCCGGCGGCATGTTCGGTCTGTACTTCAGCGGTGCCGACGATATCGTCACCTTTGAAGACGTGATGGCCAGCGACGCAGCACTGTTCGGGCGCTTCTTCCATCTGATGCTGGAAGGTGGTGTTTACCTGGCCCCGAGCGCTTTCGAAGCCGGTTTCACCTCGATCGCCCATGGTGAAGCCGAGTTGCAACTGACGCTGGACGCTGCCGAGCGTGCCTTCGCTGCACTGAAATAATTGTCGTACCGCTGACGTTGGCTATCGCCAGCGTCAGCATTCACCTACATCCGCGCTGTTTTTCCGATGCCCCTGCTAAAAATCTCCCCTAAAGTGGGCGATATATTCCCCACGCAGCAGAAAAACGAGTAAAGACTTTGTAAGGTTGGCCCTGCTTATTTCATAATGCGCGCTTATTGGATCCCTCGATGGGTCCGCGTGCCCTTCAGAGGTAAGTCGATTCCCATGAACCGCACCGGCCGCACCCTTGCCTTGGGCTGCCTGTTGCTCCTTCAGCCCCTGCTCGCGCATGCACAAGCAGGCGGCAACTCGTTGTTGATCCCGGCGATGGGTCGTTGCACCCTCAATACTCAGCCGCAAGACGTCACGCAGGCACTGGCCGCCTGCCAGAAAGCGGCGGATGAAGGGGATGCGCAAGCGCAATACGAGTTGGGTGAGTTCTACTACGACGGCAAGAATGCGCCGCGCGACCTCAATCAAGCCCTGAGCTACTTCGAAAAAGCCTCGCTGCAAGGCCACGCTCAGGCGCAATTCAAACTTGGCACCATGTTCTTCCACGGTGAAGGCGTGCAAGCCAACAATATTCAGGCGTACATCGTGCTGAAGATGGCCGCGGTCAACGGCGCTGAAGACGCGCTGGACACGGCCGACGAAGTCTCCGAAAAAATGTCCCGCGAAGACCTCGAAACCGCCACGCAGGTGCTCGGGCAAATTTTCCGTAAATACCTGATGGAACTGCAGAGCGCCGATGGGCGTACGCCTTTCTCGCCTCTCCCCTGATTTTTGCGCCGACCTTTCCGGCCCCTTCGCGAGCAAGCTCGCTCCCACAGTAGATCTCCAGTGTTCAGAAGATCCCCTGTGGGAGCGAGCCTGCTCGCGAATGAGGCGACTCGGTTTTAAGGCTTACTTCTCAGGCATCGGCACCGGGAACGGCATTACATTGCCGACCGCGCCACGGGCTTCGCTGATTTTCGGGGTGCCCAGACGCTCCACTTCGTCGATGCGCACAATCGAGTGCATCGGCACAAAGCTGCGCACCACGCCTTCGAACTGCGCCTTGAGCTTTTCTTCGCTCGGATCGACGACCACTTGCGTGCGCTCGCCAAAGACGAACTCTTCCACTTCCAGAAAACCCCACAGATCACTTTGATAGATCTGCTTGGCGTACATTTCGAACACCTGGCCCTGGTTGAGGAAAATCACCTTATAGATTGGAGCTTCGCGTTTGGTCATGGCGGGGGGATAACATCGGGGATAAAAATGAGGGCGCAAACTATAGCATAGCCACCGGACGCGCAGCGGTAGGAACCTGAGGGCTTGTTCCCTATAATGCCGGGTTCTTTGAATCACGTGACGACCCTACTCCATGGCCAAGAAGCTTTACATCGAAACCCACGGTTGCCAGATGAACGAGTACGACAGCTCGCGCATGGTCGATCTGCTGGGCGAACATCAGGCCCTGGAAGTCACCGCGCGTGCGGAAGACGCCGACGTGATTCTGCTCAACACCTGCTCGATCCGCGAGCGCGCGCAAGATCGCGTGTACTCGCAGCTGGGCCGCTGGCGCGAACTGAAACTGGCCAACCCGGAAATGGTGATCGCTGTCGGCGGTTGCGTAGCCAGCCAGGAAGGCGCGGCGATTCGCGATCGCGCGCCGTACGTCGACGTGGTCTTCGGCCCGCAGACCCTGCACCGCCTGCCGGAAATGATCGACGCCGCGCGTATCACCAAACTGCCGCAAGTCGACGTTTCGTTCCCGGAAATCGAAAAATTCGACCACTTGCCCGAGCCGCGTATCGATGGCCCGAGCGCCTATGTGTCGGTGATGGAAGGCTGCAGCAAGTACTGCACGTTCTGCGTGGTGCCTTACACCCGTGGCGAAGAAGTCAGCCGACCGTTCGATGACGTGGTCGCCGAAGTCATTCACCTCGCCGAAAACGGCGTGCGTGAAGTGACGCTGCTGGGGCAGAACGTCAACGGCTATCGCGGTACGACCCATGACGGTCGTCTGGCTGATCTCGCCGAACTGATCCGCGTTGTCGCCGCCATCGACGGCATCGACCGCATTCGCTACACCACTTCGCACCCGCTGGAGTTCTCCGACAGCCTGATTCAGGCCCACGCCGATGTGCCGGAACTGGTCAAGCACCTGCACTTGCCGGTGCAATCGGGTTCCGACCGGATTCTGGCGGCAATGAAGCGCAACCACACGGCGCTGGAGTACAAATCCAAGCTGCGCAAACTGCGCGCGGCGGTGCCGGGAATCTGCATCAGTTCGGACTTTATCGTCGGTTTCCCCGGCGAGACCGAGAAAGACTTCGAACAGACCATGAAGCTGATTGCCGACGTCGGTTTCGACTTCTCCTACTCGTTCGTCTACAGCCAGCGCCCGGGAACTCCGGCTGCCGATCTGGCCGACGAGACCCCGGAAGAGTTGAAGAAGGAGCGCCTGAACGCGCTGCAACATCGCTTGAACCAGCAGGGCTTCGAGATCAGCCGACAAATGGTCGGTTCGACGCAACGCATTCTGGTCACCGATTATTCGAAAAAAGACCCGGGCGAGCTGCAAGGGCGTACCGAGAATAATCGTATCGTCAACTTCCGCTGCGACAATCCAACCCTGATCGGCCAGTTTGCTGATGTGCACATCGATGCCGCACAACCGCACTCGCTGCGTGGCTCGCTGATCCAGTAACACTGCATTTCCCTGTGGGAGCGAGCCTGCTCGCGAAAGCGGTCTGTCAGACACATCAATGTTGAATGTGTCGCCGCCTTCGCGAGCAGGCTCGCTCCCACAGGTACAGCGTCAGAGGCATGAATCGGGCGACCTCATATAAGAGCTTTCGCACCCAGGCCTCTGGCGTTATCCTTGATTTCATCTTAATTGCCCCAGGGCGGCTAAATACGACCTTGAACGCACCCATAGAACCACATCGTTTTATCCTCGAGCCCTTTGAGGCTCGCCGCTTCGCCAATCTGTGCGGGCAATTCGACGAGCATTTGCGCTTGATCGAACAGCGCCTGACCATCGAGATCCGCAACCGCGGAAACCAGTTCGAGCTGATCGGCGACCCCAAACACACCACGTCTGCGGAAAATCTGATTCGTCGCCTGTACCGGGAAACCAAAGGTTCAGAGCTGTCGCCAGATACGGTGCACCTGTTCCTGCAGGAATCGGCCGTGGTCGAGCTGGACAATCACGCCCCCGCCGAAGCCTCCGTCGCCCTGCGCACCAAGAAAGGCATGATTCGCCCACGCGGCTTGAATCAGTTGCGCTACGTGAAGGAAATCCTCGGCAACGACATCAACTTCGGCATTGGCCCGGCCGGTACCGGCAAGACCTACCTGGCCGTCGCTTGCGCTGTCGATGCACTGGAGCGCGAGCAGATCCGGCGCATCCTGCTGGTGCGTCCGGCGGTTGAAGCGGGTGAAAAACTCGGCTTCCTGCCCGGCGACCTGTCGCAGAAGATCGACCCGTACCTGCGCCCGCTCTACGACGCGCTCTACGAGATGCTCGGTTTTGAATACGTGGCCAAGCTGATCGAACGTCAGGTGATCGAAGTTGCGCCACTGGCCTACATGCGCGGTCGCACGCTGAACAACAGTTTCATCATTCTCGACGAAAGCCAGAACACCACCGTCGAGCAGATGAAGATGTTCCTCACGCGTATCGGCTTCGGCTCTACAGCGGTTATCACCGGTGACATCACCCAGGTCGACCTGCCGAAAGGCACCAAGTCGGGCCTGCATCATGTGATCGAAGTGCTCAAAGACGTGCCGGGTATCAGCTTCACCCACTTCCAGCCTAAAGACGTCGTACGCCATCCTTTGGTCCAGCGGATCGTCGAAGCCTACGAGCGCTTCGAAAATCGTGACGAAGCACCCAAGGACACCTCGCGAAATGCTTGAGCTAGACCTGCAAATCGCGACTGACGCGAACGCGCCGAGTGAAGCCGACTTCCGTCTGTGGTGCGAACTGGCCCTGCGCCAACGCACCGCCGACTCGGAAATGACCATTCGTCTGGTCGACGAGGAAGAAGGCCGCGAGCTGAATCACACCTGGCGCCACAAGGATTACGCGACCAACGTCCTGTCATTCCCGGCTGAAGTGCCTGACGAGTTTCTCGACATCCCGCTGCTGGGCGATCTGGTGATCTGCGTGGCGGTGGTTGAGCGCGAAGCTGCCGAACAAGGCAAGGAACTAAAGGCCCACTGGGCACATCTGGTCATTCACGGCTGCTTGCATCTGCTCGGTTACGACCATATAGATGACGAAGAAGCCGAAGAAATGGAAGCACTGGAACGCGAGTTGCTTGCCGAATTGGGCTATCCCGATCCGTACGCGGACGACGAACCCGAAACATCCCCTATCGTTACAACAAAGGATTCAGAGTAATCGCTATGAGCGAAGATCGATCGAGCAACGGGCAGAAGTCATGGCTGGGTAAACTGACCCAGGCTTTTGCCCACGAGCCGAAGAACCGTCAGGAGCTCCTCGAGCTGCTGCGTGATGCACATCAGAACAAACTGCTGGACAGCGAAGCGCTGGCCATCGTCGAAGGCGCCATTCAGGTGGCTGACCTGCAAGTTCGCGACATCATGGTGCCGCGTTCGCAGATGATCAGCATCAAGGCGACCCAGACACCGCGTGAATTCCTCCCCGCCGTGGTCGACTCGGCCCACTCGCGCTATCCGGTGATCGGCGAAAGCCATGACGACGTGATGGGAGTGCTGCTGGCCAAGGATCTGTTGCCGCTGATCCTCAAGGAGAACGGCGACAGCTTCAACATCAAGGATCTGCTGCGCCCGGCCACGTTCGTGCCGGAGTCCAAGCGTCTGAACGTATTGCTGCGTGAATTCCGCGCCAACCACAACCACATGGCCATCGTCATCGACGAATACGGCGGTGTGGCCGGTCTGGTAACGATTGAAGACGTACTGGAGCAGATCGTCGGCGACATCGAAGACGAGCACGACGTCGAGGAAGACAGCTACATCAAGCCGCTGCCCAGTGGCGACTTCCTGATCAAGGCCCTGACGCCGATCGAGAACTTCAACGAGTTTTTCGACAGCGAGTTCTCCGACGACGAGTTCGACACCGTCGGCGGTCTGGTGATGAGCGCGTTCGGGCACTTGCCAAAACGCAACGAAATCACTGAAATCGGCGCCTATCGTTTCCGCATTCTGAACGCCGACAGCCGTCGGATTCATTTGCTGCGACTGACCCCTATCGCCCGGTAAGAAATCTAAGGACTGAAATGCGCTGGACAACCCGCCCCGGCTGGCCCGGTAACCTGCTGGCCGTGGCGGCCGGTGCTATCACCACCCTCGCTCTGGCACCTTTCAACATCTGGCCGCTGGCTTTGCTCGCGGTCGGCTTGTTCTATGCCGGGTTGCGCGAGCTGAGCCCGCGTCAGGCGCTAGGCCGTGGCTGGTGTTTTGGTTTCGGCCTGTTCGGCGCCGGCACCAGCTGGATTTACTACAGCATTCACCACTTCGGCGGCGCTTCGGTACTGCTGGCCGGTTTCCTGATGCTGCTGTTTACCGCAGCGATTGCCTGGTTCTTCGCGCTGCCCGCCTGGATTTGGGCGCGCTGGTTGCGCCGTAACGAAGCGCCCGTGGCGGATGCTTTGGCGTTTGCTGCGTTGTGGGTCGGACAGGAAGCCTTTCGTGGCTGGTTCCTGACCGGTTTCCCTTGGTTGTACTCCGGTTACAGTCAGCTGGATGGGCCATTGGCCGGGCTCGCACCGGTGGGGGGCATGTGGCTGGTGTCGTTCGTGCTGGCATTAACCGCCGCGCTGATCTACAACGCGCGGCGCCTGCTGCAAAGCGGCCGCAAGGCCTTTGTCGTTGCCGGCCTGGTGTTGTTGGCTGGGCCATGGGTGGCCGGCATTGCGCTCAAGGGCCACGCCTGGACCAGCCCGTCCGGCGCACCATTGAGCGTCGCAGCTATTCAGGGCAACGTCGCACAGAGCATGAAATGGGATCCGGCCGAGCTCAACGCGCAGTTGGCGCTTTACCGCGATCTGAGTTTCCGCTCGAAACCGGTCGATCTGCTGATCTGGCCGGAAACCGCCGTGCCGGTACTCAAGGAGTCCGCCGAAGGTTACCTGAGCATGATGGGCACCTTCGCCGCCGAACGTAAATCGGCGCTGATCACGGGTGTGCCGATCCGCCAGACGGTGCACGGCGAAAGACGCTTCTTCAACGGCATCACCGTAGTAGGCGAAGGCGATGGCACTTACCTGAAGCAAAAACTGGTGCCATTCGGCGAATACGTGCCGCTGCAGGATGTGCTGCGCGGGCTGATCGCCTTCTTCGATCTACCGATGTCGGACTTTGCCCGCGGCCCCGCCGATCAGGCACTGCTGCAAGCCAAGGGTTATCAGATTGCGCCGTTCATCTGCTACGAGGTGGTCTATCCGGAATTTGCCGCCAGCCTGTCGGCGCGCAGTGATCTGCTGCTGACAATCAGCAATGACACGTGGTTCGGCACCTCGATTGGCCCGCTGCAACATTTGCAGATGGCGCAGATGCGGGCACTTGAAGCGGGACGCTGGATGATCCGCGCAACCAACAACGGCGTGACCGGGCTGATCAACCCGTTCGGGCAGATCACCGAGCAGATCCCGCAGTTTGAACAGGGCATTCTGTACGGGGAAGTGGTGCCGATGCACAACCTGACGCCGTATCTGCAATGGCGCTCGTGGCCGTTGATCATCGTGTGCGTGCTGCTGTTTGGCTGGGCACTGATGGCGAGCCGGATGTCGAAAACCCTCTAAAGCAAAAGATCGCAGCCTGCGGCAGCTCCTACAGGGAAAACGCAAATCCCAATGCAGGAGCTGCCGCAGACTGCGATCTTTTGATCTTCAGCGGTAGAACAACGAATACCCCACCTGCCCCACCGCTTCATTGAGCAACTGCCCGCTCTGCCAGATCGATTTGAACTCCGGCAGCCAGCCACCAAAGGGTCTTGCGTTATCAGTGCCCAAAAAGCCCACCGGCGCCGGCACCACTTCAAATCCTGCCTGTTCAAAACTCCAGACTGATCGCGGCATGTGCCAAGCCTGCGTCACCACAACCACGCGCTTGATCCCCTGCGGCAATAAAATGTCAGCGCTGAACTTGGCGTTTTCCCACGTGGTACGGCTTTCACCTTCCTGCCAGCGCACCGTCACGCCAAAATCGTCGCGCAATGAATCCGCCATCAGTTTCGCCTCGGTCGGCGGTGTACCGTAATGCAAGCCACCCGTGGTCAGAATCGGCAGGCCGGACGCTTTAGCCAGCCGCGCCGCGTAACGCTGACGCTCAAGACCCACGCCGGTCGGCTGATCCTCGCCCCACGCCAGATCGCCGCGCTCACGACCGGAGCCCAACACCACAATGGCGTCAGCCCGCTGCGCCAGCGTTGCCCACTCTTCACGGGCCAACGGTGGCTCGCGCTCCAGCGCTTTTGCGCCCCACTGCACGACCACTGGCAAGCTCATCAGCCACAATCCGCCAAAGCCAAGCGCAAAGCACACACCAGCCAGGCGCGGCCGAGAGCGGCGCAGCCACCACGCAGCCAGCAATAGCAGCAAGAGAATGCCGGGCGGCAATAAAAGTTGTTTGATCAAATAACGAAAAGGCATCGAGCATCTCCAGAGATGCCCGAAGCCTAAGAGTGTTAATAAAGCGTTACAACCAATAGGTGGGATCCTGTTGAAAAAGATCCGGTTCTTGACCTGCCATGCGCTTACTTGGCCTGCAAAGAGCGAACCTTGACGGTGTCTCTGCCGGGTGCCTTGTCCTTGAGCCAGATGACCTTGGCCGAATGTGCTGCATCGAGCTGCTTCACTGCCTGTGACAAGCATCCGTGCGATTCACGTTCACTGCGATCCAGATAGGCCTTGACCAGTTTGAACTCAGCGGGGCTCAAGCCACGCAATTCCAGTTCCAGGGGGCGCTCGTCGCGCAGCCGGTCAGCGGTTTTTACAGCGTCCAGGGCCATACCCAGACGGTCGATCAACCTTTCGTACAACTCGGGTTTAGTCACTTTTTTCTGCCGTTGCTCCACCATCCCTCACCTCATTGAAGATAAGACTCACTCCCCAGTTAGAGCTTAGCTTCGCTGCACAAACCGGCTGCACGCCGCGACCAACGGCCCTCGCCACGGATTGGCCGGGGAAAACAGCTGTAATCAGGGTTTCCCTAGGCCAAGCGCGGTCATGTATGCTACGGCGCTTCCTGTAATTCCACTTCCAGCTCGTCCGGGCCAACCCCGGAACCTGCGTTGAAGAGGATTAGGCCACCCCTATCCAGTACAAAAGTAGCCATGCACGAACAATATCAGCCCCGTGAAATCGAAGCCGCCGCCCAGTCGTTCTGGGACGAGCAAAAGTCCTTTGAAGTCAGTGAACAGCCAGGCAAGGAAACCTACTACTGCCTGTCGATGTTCCCTTACCCCAGCGGCAAACTACACATGGGGCACGTGCGCAACTACACCATCGGCGACGTGATCTCCCGCTACCAGCGCATGCTCGGCAAGAACGTTCTGCAACCGATGGGTTGGGACGCTTTCGGCATGCCGGCGGAAAACGCCGCGATGAAGAACAATGTCGCCCCTGCCAAGTGGACCTACGAAAACATCGCCTACATGAAAACCCAGCTGCGCAGCCTGGGTCTGGCGGTCGACTGGTCGCGCGAAGTCACCACCTGCAAGCCGGATTACTACCGCTGGGAACAATGGCTGTTCACTCGCCTGTTCGAAAAAGGCGTGATCTACCGTAAAAACGGCACCGTGAACTGGGACCCGATCGACCAGACCGTTCTCGCTAACGAGCAGGTGATCGACGGTCGCGGCTGGCGTTCCGGCGCGCTGATCGAAAAGCGCGAAATCCCGATGTACTACTTCAAGATCACCGCTTACGCGGATGAGCTGCTGGAGAGCCTCGACGAGCTGACGGGCTGGCCGGAACAGGTCAAGACCATGCAGCGCAACTGGATCGGCAAATCCCGCGGCATGGAAGTACAGTTCCCGTACAACGTCGACTCGATCGGCGAAGCCGGCACGCTCAAAGTCTTCACTACCCGTCCGGACACCCTGATGGGCGCGACCTATGTCGCCGTGGCTGCCGAGCACCCACTGGCCACACTGGCGGCAAAAAACAACACCGAGCTGCAAGCGTTCATCGCTGAATGCAAGGGCGGCAGCGTCGCCGAAGCCGACGTCGCCACTCAAGAGAAAAAAGGCCTGCCAACCGGCCTGTTCGTCGAGCACCCGCTGACCGGTGAGAAACTCCCGGTGTGGGTCGCCAACTACGTACTGATGCATTACGGCGACGGCGCTGTAATGGCAGTACCGGCGCACGACGAGCGCGATTTCGAATTCGCTCACAAGTACAACCTGCCGGTGAAATCGGTCGTGCGAACCAGCTCTGGTGACAGCAACCCGGCCCCGTGGCAAGACGCCTACGGCGAGCATGGCACGCTGATCAACTCCGGTGAGTTCGACGGTCTCGACTTCGCTGGCGCGTTCGACGCCATGGAAGTCGCCCTGATCAAGAAAGAACTGGGCGCCTCGCGTACCCAGTTCCGCCTGCGCGACTGGGGCATCAGCCGCCAGCGCTACTGGGGCTGCCCGATCCCGATCATCCACTGCGATGCGTGCGGTGACGTGCCGGTACCTGAAGATCAATTGCCTGTCGTCCTGCCGGAAGACGTGGTGCCGGACGGCGCCGGTTCGCCGCTGGCACGCATGCCTGAGTTCTACGAGTGCAGCTGCCCGAAATGCGGCCAGCCTGCCAAGCGTGAAACCGACACCATGGACACCTTCGTCGAGTCGTCGTGGTACTACGCCCGTTACGCCTCGCC
This sequence comes from Pseudomonas sp. P108, assembly GCF_032613195.1. Classification (NCBI taxonomy): domain Bacteria; kingdom Pseudomonadati; phylum Pseudomonadota; class Gammaproteobacteria; order Pseudomonadales; family Pseudomonadaceae; genus Pseudomonas; species Pseudomonas sp. P108. Next base: position 5,817,660 of record NZ_CP126691.1, read on the forward strand.
GCACTTTGAAGGTGGCCTGGTAGAAAAATCCGCAGCCGACCACTGGTTGCCGGTGGATCAGTACATCGGCGGTATCGAACACGCGATTCTGCACCTGCTCTACGCGCGCTTCTTCCACAAACTGATGCGTGACGAAGGTCTGGTCAGCTCCAACGAGCCGTTCAAGAACCTGCTGACCCAAGGCATGGTGATCGCTGAAACCTACTATCGTCGTGAAGCCAACGGTGCCTACACCTGGTTCAACCCGGCGGACGTGGAACTGGAGCGTGACAGCAAAGCCAAGGTCATCAGCGCCAAGCTGAAATCCGACGGCCTGCCGGTGGAAATCGGTGGCACCGAGAAGATGGCCAAGTCGAAGAACAACGGCGTCGACCCTCAGTCGATGATCGATCAGTTCGGCGCTGACACCTGCCGCCTGTTCATGATGTTCGCTTCGCCACCCGACATGAGCGCCGAATGGTCCGACTCCGGCGTTGAAGGTTCGCACCGCTTCCTCAAGCGCGTCTGGCGTCTGGCGCAGGCCCACGTCACTCAGGGCCTGCCGGGCAAAATGGACATCGCCGGCCTGAACGACGAGCAGAAAGCTGTTCGCCGCTCGATCCACGTGGCCATCAAGCAAGCCAGCCACGACGTCGGCCAGAACCACAAATTCAACACCGCCATCGCTCAGGTGATGACGCTGATGAACGTGCTGGAAAAAGCCGCACAAGCTACCGAGCAGGATCGCGCGCTGATTCACGAAGGTCTGGAAGCCGTGACGCTGTTGCTGGCGCCAATCACGCCGCACATCAGCCACGAACTGTGGAACAAGCTGGGTCACGCTGACGCCGTCATCGACGCTGGCTGGCCGGCTGTCGACGAAAGCGCTCTGGTGCAGGACAGCCTGACCCTGGTGATCCAGGTCAACGGCAAGCTGCGCGGCCAGATCGACATGCCTGCCAGTGCGACGCGTGAAGAAGTGGAAGCGGCAGCCCGCGCCAACGAAAACGTATTGCGTTTCGTCGATGGTCTGACTATTCGTAAAGTGATCGTAGTGCCCGGGAAACTGGTCAATATCGTCGCCAGCTAATTGGATCGGGCGTCAGGTTCGCCTGACGCCAAGTAAAACCTTTCGGGCCGTACAGTCGGCCCACGTGGTTTCAAGGGGAGCAACACAATGATCAAACGCAATCTGCTGGTGATGGGCCTCGCCGTTCTGTTGAGCGCCTGCGGTTTCCAGCTGCGCGGTACCGGCACCAACGAACTGTCGATCAAGGAACTCGACCTGAGCGCCCGTAACGCCTATGGCGAGACGGTCACGCAACTGCGTCAGGTACTGGAGTCGAGCGGCGTCAAGGTTTACAGCGGTGCTCCGTACAAGCTGTACCTGGCTGACCAGCAGGAGAGCCAGCGCATCCTCAGCTACGCCGGTGCCGGTCGTACGGGCGAGTATCAGGTCAACACTGTTCTGAAATATGAGATCAGTGGCGAAAAGAACCTGCAGCTGCTCAGCGACAAACTTGAAGTTCAGAAAGTGTTTATCCACGACGGTAACAACCTCGTGGGCTCCGATCAGGAAGCCAACGACGCCCGTCGCGAAACCACTCGCGAACTGGTTCAGCGCATGATGCTGCGTCTGCAGCAACTGACGCCGGGCCAGCTGCAACAACTGCAGCAAGCCGCCAATGACCGCGCCAAGGCAGAAGCCGATGCGCTGCAAGCGGCGCAAAAGGCTGAAGCGGAAACCCCGCGTCAGTCGCCGCTCGAAATACCGCAGCAGTAAGACGTTCGGGGCGCTCAGGCGCCCCGTTCGACATTTATTATGAAGCTCGCTCCCGCCCAACTCGGCAAACACCTGCAAGGCGCTCTCGGCCCGGTCTACATCATCAGTGGCGATGACCCGCTGCTGTGCCAGGAAGCCGCCGACGCCATCCGCAGTGCTGCGCGCCAGCAAGGTTTTGACGAACGCCAGGTCTTTGCCGCCGACGCCAATTTCGATTGGGGCACGCTGTTGCAGGCCGGCGCCAGCATGTCGTTGTTCTCGGAAAAACGCCTGCTGGAACTGCGCCTGCCTTCGGGTAAGCCCGGTGACAAAGGTGCCGCGGCACTTATCGAATACTGCTCGCGCCCCGCTGAAGACACAGTGCTTCTGGTCAGCCTGCCCAAGCTCGATGGCAGTGCGCAGAAAACCAAGTGGGGCAAGGCGCTGGTTGAAGGCCAGCAAACCCAGTTCATCCAGATCTGGCCGGTGGACGCCAATCAATTGCCGAGCTGGATTCGTCAGCGCCTGTCGCAGGCCGGTTTGTCGGCCAGCCAGGACGCGGTCGAGTTGATTGCTGCACGCGTCGAGGGCAATTTGCTCGCCGCCGCGCAGGAAATCGAAAAGCTCAAGTTGATGGCCGAAGGTGGCCAGATCACCGTCGAAACCGTGCAGGCCGCTGTGGCAGACAGTGCGCGGTTCGACGTGTTCGGCCTCACCGATGCCGTGCTCAATGGCGAGCCGGCCCACGCCTTGCGCATGCTTGAAGGGCTGCGCGGCGAAGGTGTCGAACCGCCGGTGATTCTCTGGGCGCTGGCGCGGGAGTTGCGCCTGCTGGCTAATATTTCGTTGCAATACAGCCAGGGCACGCCGCTGGACAAGTGTTTCAGCCAGGCGAAACCACCGGTCTGGGACAAGCGCAAACCGTTGATGAGTAAAGCCCTGCAGCGCTACTCGGCGCAACGCTGGGGGCAGCTGTTGCTCGAAGCGCAGCGTATCGATGCGCAAATCAAAGGTCAGGCGGCCGGTTCGCCGTGGATGAGCCTGAGCCGCTTGGCGTTGTTGATGTCCGGCCAGCGTCTGACACTCCCCGCCGAATAACCTGTTCTACCGCATAACGGCCATTCGCGAGCAGGCTCACTCCCACATTGAAATGCATTCCAAATGTGGGAGCGAGCCTGCTCGCGAAAGCGTCAGAACATTCCTACACAACAGGCACTGGACAGACGCCCGACATCGGCAGATTATTTCCCGCGCAAAACCCACTCACTCGAGAGAACCCTAATGAGCAAAAAGCCAGCAAAGCATGGCCCCAACAAGGCCAAATCCATCGTCGCCCAGCCCCTGTTCCGCAGTCGTCAGGAACGACCAACCAAGGGTAAAGGCAGCTACCGCCGCGAAGCCTTCCAGTCTGACAGCTGGGAGGCTTCTTACTTTCTGGCCGCTTAAAGCGCAGTACCCCCCGGTCATGTTAAGGTCTGCACCTGATTCGTTTTCCTGGAACTGTGCATGCCCCTAAGTCTTTCCCGTCGTTGGCCTGTTCGCCAACTGATCGCTGCCTCCAGCTTCATTCTGCTTGTCGCCTGCGCGGAAAAACCGACCGCCGCCGATGCACAACCCCTTCAAGCCGCGCCTGTCGCCACGGCCCCAGCGATCATCCCGCCGGTAGTGCCGTCCGCCGACCCTCTCGATCTGCAACCGACTCAAACCTTCGCTGAATGGCAGGCCGGTTTCCGCAAGGATGCCCTGGCCGCCGGGATTCGCGCCGATCTGTTCGATCGCGCATTCACCAATGTCAGCTTCGACGCCAGCGTGATTCGCGCTGACCGCAGTCAACCGGAGTTCTCCCGGCCGGTATGGGAATACCTCGATGGCGCCCTCTCGCCGCTGCGGGTACGCAAAGGTCAGGCACTGATCAGCCAGTACGCCGATATTCTGCAAAGCATCGAACAGCGATATGGCGTTGACCGTCAGGCGCTGGTCTCGGTGTGGGGCATGGAAAGTAATTTCGGTCAGTTTCAGGGCAGCAAGTCGGTGATCAACTCGCTGGCCACCCTCGCCTACGAAGGCCGTCGCCCGGGCTTTGCCCATGCACAGCTGATCGCCGCGCTGCAGATCCTGCAACAAGGCGATATCACGCCGGACAAGATGCTCGGCTCGTGGGCCGGCGCCATGGGGCAGACCCAGTTCATTCCGACCACCTACAACACCCATGCTGTGGACTTTGACGGCGATGGCCGCCGCGATATCTGGGGCAGCCCTGCTGACGCACTGGCCTCGACCGCGCACTACCTGCAAAGCTCAGGCTGGCAGCGTGGCCAGCCGTGGGGTTTTGAAGTACAGCTGCCGAGCAGCTTCAACTACACCCTGGCTGATGGCGCGATTCGCAAGAGCGTCGCCGAATGGCGTCAATTAGGTGTGATCCTGCCAAATGGCGCTCAGGTGCCTGCCGGTTCGGAACAATTGTCAGCCGCCCTGCTGCTGCCGGCTGGTTATCGTGGGCCGGCGTTTCTGATCCTCGATAATTTCCGCGCGATCCTCAAGTACAACAACTCGTCGTCGTATGCATTGGCGGTGAGCCTGCTGTCCGAGCGTTTCAACGGCGGCGGCCTGATCAACGGCACCTGGCCGAAAGACGATCTGCCACTGAGCCGTACCGAGCGTATGGAATTGCAGACCCTGTTGAGCGCGCGCAATTACGATGCCGGCACCGCGGACGGGATTATCGGCGCCAATACGCGCAAGGCGATTCGCAGTGCGCAGCAGTCATTTGGCTGGCCGGCGGACGGGTATCCGACGCACAAATTGCTGGAAAGCCTGCGTAGTCAATAGAACGAATACCGTATGGCTGATATCGCTTTCGCGAGCAGGCTCGCTCCCACATTGAAATGCACGCCAAATGTGGGAGCGAGCCTGCTCGCGAAGACTGACTATCAGGCAATAAGCCTTTAAGCCTTGATCACCACATCCTGCTCCAGCGTCAATTCCTGCTTCCCCGCATCCAGCCGCACCAGCGCGCCCATCGGCAGCGTCAGGTTCGGATCGCAATGGCCGCTGCGCCAGCCAGACAAAACCGGAATTCGTAAAGGCTCGAAGGTCTGTTTGAGCAAGCGGTTCAGCGCTTCGACATCCACGCCTGCAATATCCCCGACCAACACCCCGCGCAACTTGGCCAACTTGCCGGCCAGGCGCATCTGGGTGAGCAGCCGGTCAATGCGATACAGCGGCTCGTTGATGTCTTCGATCAGCAGAATCACCCCTTCAACATCAATTTCATAAGGCGTGCCCAAGGTTGCAGCAATCATCGCCAGATTGCCGCCAAGCAAGCGCCCATGCGCGACACCAGGCTCTACCGTGATCAACGGATAAGCCACCGGATGGCTCAGCACACTCCCCGCCTTCAATTGCCCGCGCAGCATGGCGAAGAACGAAGTCACCGTCGGCGGCTCCTTGTCGCCCAGCAGGTCGGCGTTGAGTAGCGGCCCGTGGAAGGTCACGAATCCGGCATAACGGCTGATGGCCAGGTGCAGCGCGGTGATATCGCTGTAGCCGACGAATGGCTTGGCGTTGCGACTGAGCAGGTCGTAGTCGATCCGGTCCAGCAGGCGCGGCGTACCATAGCCGCCGCGCAGGCAAATGATCGCGTCGACCTCGGGGTCAGCGAACGCCGCGTGCAGGTCACGCAGGCGTACATCGTCACTGCCGGCCAGATAGCCATCCTTTTCATAGACACCCGGAAACACCTTCAGCCCATAGCCACGGGCGCGCATCCATTGCACCGCTTTATCGGTGTCCAGGGTTCCTGGACCAGCAGGCGCAATGACGCCGATCAGCCCTTCTGAGGGCAGTGCGGGCACGGCTCTGTGCGGACAAAGTGTGTGGGTCGGTCGAACGGTCATCCTTGGATCTCCCTGTGAGTCATGCACACACAGTAGTCAGGAACGGCGGCAAACAGAAGAGGGTCGGCCACGCCGCAGGTTGCAGGAAAAATCAGCATCGAATGTAAGACGGGCAAAAAAATGCCCGCCGGGCGTTAAAACCTCGGCGGGCATTTTTTATTCAGCGCCGGATCAGGAACCCAGCAGCTCAGCCTTGACCAGCTTGGCTTGCTCGTCGGCGTGGTACGAAGAACGCACCAGCGGGCCCGACGCGACGTTCTTGAAGCCCATCTTGTAACCTTCTTCGGCGAACCAGGCGAAGGTGTCCGGGTGCACGAAACGCTGCACCGGCAAGTGGCTGCGCGACGGCTGCAGATACTGGCCAAGGGTCAGCATGTCGATGTCATGCTCGCGCATGCGCTTCATGACTTCGATGACTTCCTCGTCGGTCTCGCCCAGACCCAGCATCAGGCCGGACTTGGTCGGAATGTGCGGCATCATCTGCTTGAAGCGTTGCAGCAGAGTCAGCGACCACTGGTAATCCGAACCCGGACGCGCAGCCTTGTAAAGACGCGGCACGGTTTCCAGGTTGTGGTTGAACACATCCGGCGGCTCGGCGGCGGTGATTTCCAGCGCGACGTCCATACGTCCACGGTAATCCGGAACCAGAGTCTCGAGCTGCACGTTCGGCGACAGTTTGCGGATTTCGCGGATGCAGTCGGCAAAGTGCTGGGCACCGCCGTCACGCAGGTCGTCGCGGTCAACCGAGGTGATCACCACGTACTTGAGCTTGAGGTCGGCGATGGCGATGGCCAGGCTTTCCGGCTCATTGACGTCCAGTGGCTTCGGACGGCCGTGGCCAACGTCGCAGAACGGGCAGCGACGGGTGCAGATGTCACCCATGATCATGAAGGTCGCGGTGCCACCGGAGAAGCACTCGCCGAGGTTCGGGCAGGACGCTTCTTCGCAGACGCTGTGCAGTTTGTGTTTGCGCAGCAGGCTCTTGATCCGGTCGACTTCCGGCGAAACCGGGATACGTACACGAATCCAGTCAGGTTTCTTCGGCAGCTCGGTGGTCGGAATGATCTTTACCGGGATGCGTGCAACCTTCTCGGCACCGCGCAGCTTGACGCCGGCTTCTACCTTGGGACGCGGGGCCGGGCGCTCGGTCACGTCGAGCGTCGGGATCATGGTTTGCACTGCATCAGTAGTCATATCAGTCGATTCCGCCCGTCAGGGTCGTCTGCTCAGCATAGTCGAGGTGTTTGACGAGCTGCGCGCGCAGCCGGGCACTTACCTCGGCAAATTCAATCGATCCTGCGTGATCGCTCAGCTGGGTCATCGCCAGCCCGGCATAGCCGCAGGGATTAATCCGTCGAAACGGTTCCAGGTTCATATCCACGTTCAGGGCCAGGCCATGAAAGGAGCAACCGTGGCGAATCCGCAAACCCAGAGAAGCGATTTTCGCTCCATCGACATAGACGCCGGGAGCATCTGGCTTGGCTGCGGCGGTCACGCCGTAGCTGGCCAGCAGTTCGATCAGGCACTGTTCCATGCGACTGACCAGATCTCGTACGCCGAAACCCAGTTTGCGCACATCCAGCAGCAGGTAAGCCACCAACTGGCCGGGGCCATGATATGTCACCTGCCCGCCGCGATCGACCTGCACCACCGGGATATCGCCCGGCAGCAACAGGTGTTCGGCCTTGCCGGCCTGGCCTTGAGTGAACACCGGCGGGTGCTCGACGAGCCAGATTTCGTCGGCGGCATCGCTGCCGCGTTCGTTGGTAAAACGTTGCATGGCATGCCAGACCGGCTCGTAGGCCATCTGGCCGAGCTCGCGAAAGCCCAGCGTGCCCGGCATCACAACACCATGTGCACGAAGCCGGTCGCCCGCAGTTCGCTGTTGATGTTGTACAGCTGATCCTGATCGGTCGCGACGATGTGCAACTGAATGGTGGTGTATTTGCCGTTGGTGCTTTGACGCTCGTCGATGCGCTCATCGTTGATGGTCGCGTGTTTCTTGACGATGTCGATGATCTTGTCTTTGTTGCCCACACCGGTATCGCTGATCACCTTAACGGGATAATCCGTCACTGGGAATTCGATCTTTGGCGCCTTTACTTCGGTATCGGTCATGGCGTAACGGCCTCTAGAGCGCAAGCCGTGGTAACGCACATGGCCCCGCTCCGGATCGGGGCGGGGCCATGCAGGTCAACACAAATCAGTTGAACAAGCCGTAGAAGAATAGACGGATGCTATCCCACATGCGGCGGAAGATACCACCCTCCTCGACGCCATCCAGAGCGATCAGGTCGGCGCTGTGCACCACCTTGTCTTCCAGTTTGACTTCGACTTTACCGATCACGTCGCCCTTGGCGATTGGCGCGGTCAGTTGCGGGTTCATGGTCATGCTCGCAGCAAGCTTCTTCAGCTGGCCTTTTGGCAGGGTCATGGTCAGGTCTTCAGCCAGGCCGGCCTTGACTTGATTGGTGGTGCCTTTCCACACCGGAGCCTGAGCCAGTTCGGTGCCCTTCTGGTAGAAGGTCTGGGTTTCGAAGAAGCGGAAACCGTAGGTCAGCAGCTTCTGGGTTTCAGCGGCGCGAGCCACTTCGCTGTTGGTGCCAAACACGACGGCGATCAGGCGCTGGCCATCACGTACAGCCGAGGACACCATGCAGTAGCCGGCTTCGTCGGTGTGACCGGTTTTCAGACCGTCAACGGTCTTGTCGCGCCACAGCAGCAGGTTGCGGTTAGGCTGCTTGATGCCGTTCCAGAAGAACTCTTTCTGCGAGTAGATCGCGTAGTGAGCCGGGTCTTCGTGGATGATCGCACGGGCCAGGATCGCCATGTCGTGGGCCGACGAGTAGTGCTCAGGATTTGGCAGACCGGTCGGGTTCATGAAGTGGGTATTGGTCATGCCCAGATCGGTGACAGTCTTGTTCATCAGATCGGCGAACGCATCTTCGCTGCCGGCGATGTGCTCGGACAGCGCCACACTGGCGTCGTTGCCGGACTGGATGATGATGCCGTGCAGCAGGTCGCTGACAGTCACCTGCGAGCCGACTTTGATGAACATCCGCGAACCGCCGGTGCGCCAGGCGTTTTCGCTGACGGTCACCGGATCGTTTTCACCGATCTGGCCACGACGGATTTCCAGCGTAGCAATGTACGCGGTCATCAGTTTGGTCAGGCTGGCCGGCGGCAGACGCTGGTCACCGTTGTTCTCTACCAGCACGTTGCCGCTGGCGGCATCCATGAGTACGTAGGCTTTGGCGGCCAGTTGCGGTGGCGACGGCATCATCTCGGCCGCGAAGGCGGCTGGCGAGAGGAGCAGCGGGACTAGCAGACACAGGCGTTTGGCAAAGGTGGTGATGTTCATCCGTCTCTCGAAATCGCTAATGGAAACTGTCCTTGCGGACAAAATTTAATCAGATGACTTTCTAACGAGCCATCGCGTGTTCAGTTGCTCACTCCAGTCACCCTTGCCGGGCTTTTGTTCTTCGACGAGCCAACAACCTGATTCACCCCCCAATCGCTGGCGAATCGTCAATCAAGTTCTACGTATTACTCGGTGACCACACTTGGCGAACCAAGGTTGGCCAGGCGCACGCTGTTCTGCACCTGGGCAATTTCACCCGGCGAACCGATCGGCCCCAGACGTACCCGATGCAGGGTCTGCTGATTGCGCACGATCGAACTGATGAACACCGGAGCGCTCACCATCCCGCTGAGCTTCGACCTCAGCAGTTCTGCAGCGTCCGGGTTGGCGAACGCGCCCACCTGCAGATACTGGCCAGACGCTGTTGCAGAAGCGTTTTTTTTTGCGCTCATTGGCACCGGGACGGTGTCAGAGGCATGTTGCTGCGGCGGTGGCGTCCATTGCTCAACGGTGCCGGCCGAGGCCGTGATCACCGGTGCGCTATTCTGCGCGACTTGCGGCTCGTTGAGCATCAAAGGCGCCGGACGGCCCTTGGCGGCCCACCATTGCTGAGGATCGATGCCTTCAACCTTGACCCGCGCAGTGCCGGTTTCGGCGTAACCGAGTTTTTTCGCCGCCGCGTAGGACAAGTCGATGATGCGGTCGGAATAGAACGGCCCACGGTCGTTGACCCGCAGGATCACCGTGCGGTTGTTGTCCAGGTTGGTCACCCGAACGTAACTTGGCAATGGCAGAGTCTTGTGGGCAGCGCTCATGCCGTACAGGTCATAGACCTCGCCGTTGGCGGTGTTCTGACCGTGAAACTTGGTGCCGTACCAGGACGCCGTACCGGACGCGACGTAAGTCTTGGATTCCTGCAACGGGAAGTAAGTCTTGCCCAGCACGGTGTACGGGTTGGCCTTGTACGGGCCAGTGTGCAGGGTCGGGGTGGCATCGGGGATGCGCGACACGTCGACGTCCCACCACGGCGCGCCATCTTTGTGCGCACGGTTGATGTCCAGGCCCGGCTGCGCCCGCACGGCGGTATTCGTGGTTTTCTGGGTCGGCGAACGGCTGGTCGAACAACTGGCGACCAGCACTGCCAACGCAGCGAATGCCACCAGCTTCAGGGGTTTACTGTTAGGCAATGCCTGCATTACTTGACGCCCCGTGCTTGTACCAGCTGTTCAGACAGTTGATGTACGGCCATGGCGTACATCACGCTGCGGTTATAACGCGTGATCGCGTAGAAATTCTTCAGGCCCATCCAGTATTCGGGGCCATTGTCGCCTTCGAGGCGAAATGCAGTCACCGGCATATCATCGCGCAGCGCATCATGACTTGACCAGCCCAGCGCCCGCAACTCTCCGACCGTCTTCGTCGGCTCGATGCCGGTGGTCAGGCCTTCATCAACCTGCTCGCCCCGCACATCGGCGCGGCTGACCACCGGCTCGCCGGCCACCCAGCCATGTCGTTTGAAGTAACTGGCAACGCTGCCAATCGCATCATCCGGGTTGTTCCAGATATTGATGTGGCCGTCACCGTCGAAATCCACCGCGTAAGCGCGGAAGCTGCTCGGCATGAACTGCGGCAAGCCCATGGCCCCGGCGTACGAGCCTTTCAGGGTCAGTGGGTCGACCTGTTCTTCACGCGCCAGCAGAAGGAACTCACGCAGTTCCTTGCGGAAAAATTCGGCACGGGGAGGATAGTCGAAACCGAGCGTGGACAACGCATCGATCACCCGGAAATTACCGGTATTACGTCCGAAAAAGGTTTCAACGCCGATAATCGACACGATGACTTGTGCCGGCACCCCGTATTCCTGCTCGGCACGGGCCAGGGTCGCCTCGTGTTGACGCCAGAAATCCACACCACGAGCAATGCGCGCGTCAGTGATGAACATCGGACGGTATTCTTTCCACTGCTTGACCCGTTCGGCGGGCTTGGAAATGGCGTCAAGAATCGACTGCTTGCGCTCTGCCTCGCGGAACACCCCCATCAGTTGTTCACCGGCGAAACCATAGTCGCGGGTCATTTCACCGACGAACTCGGCCACCTGCGGCGAGCCTTCGTATTCGCCGGCCAGCGCTTCCTGCACGCTCCCCAGGAGGCCCATCAGGCCAACCAGCGGCGCGCATCGAGTCGCCCAGCCACGCATTACTTGCATTGAACTCTTCACCTTATTCAAACCTGTGCGATCCACTTGCGATGGGTATGGATCGACATCAAAACCCCAAACGCTGACAGCAGTGTCACCAGCGAAGTTCCTCCGTAGCTAATGAACGGCAACGGCACCCCTACAACCGGCAACAGGCCACTGACCATACCGATGTTGACGAAAACGTAAACAAAAAACGTCATGGTCAACGCACCGGCGAGCAATTTGCCGAACAGCGTTTGTGCCTGGGCGGTGATCACCAGCCCCCGGCCAATCAGCAAGAGATAGATCAGCAGCAGCGCGCAGATGCCCACCAGGCCGAACTCTTCACCGAGTACGGCAATGATGAAGTCCGTGTGGCTTTCAGGCAGGAAGTCCAGGTGCGACTGGGTGCCAAGCAGCCAGCCCTTGCCGAACACGCCGCCGGAACCGATCGCGGCTTTCGACTGAATGATGTTCCAGCCGGTGCCGAGCGGATCGCTTTCCGGGTCGAGGAAGGTCAGGATTCGCTGCTTCTGGTAGTCGTGCATGATGAAGAACCACATCGCCACCGACACCGGAATCGCCGCCGCCAGCACGCTGAGAATCCAGCGCCAGCGCAGCCCGCCCATGAACAGCACAAACGCGCCGCCCGCCAGAATCAGCAGCGAAGTACCGAGGTCAGGCTGGCGCACGATTAGCGCGAACGGCACGCCGATCAGCATCAGGCTGATGCCGACATGCTTGAGTTGTGGCGGTAACGTGCGCTTGGACAGGTACCAGGCGATGGTCGCCGGCATCAGGATCTTCATGAACTCCGAGGGCTGGAAGCGGATCACCCCGGGGATGTTGATCCAGCGCGTCGCGCCCATCGCGTTGTGGCCCATGATGTCCACCACCAACAGCAGCACCACGCCAATCACATAACCAAGCGGCACCCAGCGCGCCATGAAACGCGGCTCGAACTGGGCGATGATGATCATCGACACCAGACCGATACCGAACGAAGTGGCCTGTTTAGCCAACAGATCCCAGCTCTTGCCGCTCGCCGAATACAGCACGAACAAACTGCCGGCGGCGAGGATCAGCAGCAGGATCAGTAACGGGCCATCGATATGCAGTCTTTGCAGCAACGTCGCGCGGCGACGCATCACATCCTCACTGGAGAGCATGCGATCAAAGTTATTCATCACGGGCCGTAGCCTCCGCACTGATTGGGCTGGCGTATTCGGCCTTCAAACGTCCGTCCTGATCGAGCAGCCAGGCGTCCATGACCTGACGCACCACCGGCGCCGCAACGCCGGAGCCGGACTCACCGTTCTCGACCATCACCGAAACAACAATTTTCGGGTCATCAGCCGGGGCAAAACCGACGAACAAGGCGTGGTCGCGGTGACGCTCCTGAACCTTGGAGCGGTCGTACTTCTCACCCTGCTTGATCGCCACGACCTGCGCCGTACCCGATTTGCCGGCGATGCGGTATTGCGCGCCGATCGCCGCTTTGCGCGCAGTACCGCGCGCACCGTGCATGACCTGCTGCATGCCGTGGTTGACCTTGTTCCAGTCGGACGGATCGCGCAGGACAATGTCCGGAATCGGGTTTTCATCTACCGGCTTCACCCCTTCGAGGGATTTGGCCAGGTGCGGACGATTCCAGATGCCTTTGTTGGCCACCAGCGCGGTGGCCTGGGCCAACTGCAGCGGGGTTGATTGCATGTAGCCCTGGCCGATCCCGAGAATCAGGGTTTCGCCCGGGAACCACGCCTGTTTACGCGTCGCCCGCTTCCATTCGCGGGACGGCATCAGGCCGGGGGATTCTTCGAACATGTCCAGCGAGACCTTCTGGCCGATGCCGAACTTGTTCATATAAGCCGACAACCGATCAATGCCGAGCTTGTGCGCCAGGTCATAGAAGTAGGTGTCGTTGGAACGCATGATCGCGGTATCGAGATCGACGAAGCCGTCACCGGTGCGGTTCCAGTTACGGTATTTGTGATCGTAGTTGGGCAGCATGTAGTAGCCGGGGTCGAATACCCGGCTCGATGCGGTGACTACACCGGAATCAAGGCCGGCAATCGCCACCGCCGGTTTGATCGTCGAGCCCGGCGGGTATAGACCGCGCAATACGCGGTTGAACAACGGCCGGTCGATCGAATCGCGCAACTCGGCGTAGGCCTTGAAGCTGATGCCGGTGACGAACAGGTTCGGGTCAAAACTCGGCTGGCTGACCATTGCCAGAACTTCGCCGGTCTTCGGATCGAGCGCCACGACCGCGCCGCGACGTCCGCCCAATGCCGCCTCGGCCGCTTCCTGCAATTTGATGTCCAGACTGAGGACGATGTCCTTGCCGGGAATCGGATCGGTGCGCTTGAGCACACGCAACACGCGGCCACGGGCGTTGGTCTCGACTTCTTCGTAACCGACCTGACCGTGCAATTCCGGCTCGTAGAAACGCTCGATGCCGGTTTTACCGATGTGATGGGTGCCACTGTAGTTGACCGGATCGAGGGTCTTCAGCTCTTTCTCGTTGATCCGCCCCATGTAGCCGACCGAGTGCGCAAAATGCGCGCCCTGCGGGTAGTGACGAACCAGTTGCGCAACCACCTCCACGCCTGGCAGGCGGAACTGGTTCACGGCGATTCGGGCAATCTGCTCTTCGCTCAGCTCGAACAGGATTGGCACCGGCTCGAACGGCCGGCGCCCCTGACGCATGCGCTTCTCGAAGATCACCCGATCCTCGGGCGTCAGTTCGAGCACTTCGACGATCACGTCGAGCACTTGCTGCCAGTCGCCGGAGCGCTCACGGGTCATGCTCAGGCTGAAGCTTGGACGGTTGTCCGCCACCACCACGCCGTTGCGGTCGAAAATCAACCCACGGGTCGGTGGAATCGGCTGCACATGGACGCGGTTGTTTTCCGAGAGTGTCGAGTGGTACTCATACTGGATCACCTGCAAGTAATACAGCCGCGCAATCAACACGCCGATCAACAGCATGATCGCAATGGCCCCGAACACGACGCGGCTACGCACCAGGCGTGCGTCCTTTTCGTGGTCCTTGATGCGGATCGGCTGAGACATGAGGGCTGGATTACTTGTGGTAAGGGTGACCGGACAGCACGGTCCAGGCACGATACAACTGTTCGCCGATCAGGATCCGCACCAGCGGGTGCGGCAACGTCAGCGGCGACAACGACCAGCGCTGATCGGCACGGGCACAGACTTCCGGCGCCAGCCCTTCCGGGCCACCGACCATGAAATTGACCGTGCGCGAATCCAGCCGCCAACGGTCGAGTTCGACCGCAAGCTGCTCGGTGCTCCAGGGCTTGCCGTGGACTTCCAGCGTGACGATCCGCTCGTTCGGCCCGACCTTGGCCAGCATGGCTTCGCCTTCCTGGCGGATGAAACGGGCCACGTCGGCATTCTTGCCACGGGTATTGAGCGGTATTTCCACCAGTTCCAGCGCCAGCTCGGACGGAAGACGCTTGGCATATTCATGCCAGCCTTCTTCCACCCACTTGGGCATGCGTGAACCGACGGCGATCAGGCGCAGTCGCACAGCAATCCCTTACAGCTGGTCTTTGTTGAGCTTGGTGAAATGCTCGTGGGTGTTTTCCGGGCTGTGGTGTTTGGCGTCGGCCGCACGGCTCTGCTCGGCACCGGCCCACAGGCGCTCCAGGTCGTAGAACTGACGTGCCGAGGCAGTCATCATGTGCACGATCACCAGGTCCAGGTCGAGCAGCACCCAGTCGCTGTCGCCCTTGCCTTCTTCGCCCAGCGGCTTGGCGCCCTGCTTTTTGACTTCTTCGCGAACCTTGTCGAGCATCGCGTTGATCTGGCGGTTGGACGTACCGGTGGCGATGATCATGTAGTCAGTGATGCTCTGCTTGTCGCGAACATCGATGATCTGGATGTCTTGCGCCTTGACGTCTTCCAGGGCGGCTACGGCCAGTTTGACCAGCTCGTCGCCCTTCAGCGGCTCGTTGGTGTTGACCGGTTCAGGCAGCGGGGCGCTCTTGAATGTGCCTTTGCGCTTTACTTTGGTTTGGTCTTTGTCAGTCATATAAAACTCGTTTTGCTCATATATTCGGCGGCTTGGCGATACGTGTATTCGTATCAGTGAAGCACGCCTTGCTCAGTTCGACGCACGGTAAAGACCGTGCGCATCGATGTAGGCCAGGACCGCGTCGGGCACCAGGAAACGTACCGACTTACCGCTGGCCAGCAGTTGACGGATCTGGGTGGCGGAAACCGCGAGCGGTGTCTGCCAGACGAATGCAATCTGTCCGCTCGGCCCTTTCAGGGCCAGCGGGTCGCTCACCGAACGCGCTGCCAGCAGGTTGCGCAAGGCATCCGGCGGTTCGCTGTCGGCGTCCGGGCGCTGTAGCACCAGGATGTGGCAATGCTGGAGCAACTCTTCCCAGCGATGCCAAGTGGGCAGGCCGCAAAATGCGTCCCAGCCCAAAAGCAGAAAAACCTGGGTCTCGGCGGGCATTTCGGCACGCATCGACTCCAGGGTATCAATGGTCCAGGACGGCTTGTCCCGCTGCAATTCGCGGGCGTCCACCACCAGCGACGGCAATCCGGCCACCGCACACTCGACCATCGCCAAGCGATCCTGCGCCGACACCTGCGGCGTACCGCGATGTGGCGGCCGCGCATTCGGCATCAGGCGCAACTCGTCGAGCGCCAGCGCTTCGGCAACTTCCAGCCCACCACGCAAATGGCCGATGTGCACCGGGTCGAACGTGCCGCCCAATACGCCGATGCGTCGGGGGCGGGACTCGCTGCCGGTCTGCGGCGCTGTCAGGTCGAGGTCGGTCAAGTCAGACCGTCGCCTGGCCGCGCAACTGGCCATCACCGACCACGATGTACTTCTCGCAGGTCAGTCCTTCGAGACCCACCGGGCCGCGGGCGTGCAGCTTATCAGTAGAAATGCCGATCTCGGCACCCAATCCGTATTCAAATCCATCGGCGAAGCAGGTCGGGGTGTTGATCATCACCGACGCCGAGTCGACTTCCGCCACAAAGCGCCGGGTATCGGCGAGGTTTTCGCTGACAATCGAGTCGGTGTGATGGGAGCCGTAATGGTTGATGTGTTCAATCGCCTGATCCAGACCCTCGACCACACGGATCGACAGGATCGGCGCCAGGTACTCGGTGCTCCAGTCGTCTTCGCTGGCCGCAACGGCGTCAATAATCGCCAGGGTGCGCTCGCAGCCGCGCAATTCGACGCCTTTTTCGCGGAACTGGGCGGCCATCGACGGCAGGAAATCCTTGGCAACCGCCTGATCAACCAGCAGCGTCTCCATCGCACCGCAGATGCCATAACGATAAGTCTTGGCATTGAAGGCGATGCGCTGGGCTTTCGGCAGATCGGCGTTTGCACTGACGTAAACGTGGCAGATGCCGTCGAGATGCTTGATCACCGGCACCCGGGCATCACGGCTGATGCGTTCGATCAGGCCACGGCCACCACGCGGCACGATCACGTCGACGTACTCGGGCATGGTGATCATCGCGCCGACGGCGGCACGGTCAGTGGTTTCGACCACTTGCACCACAGCAGCGGGCAGTTCGGCTTCGGCCAGACCACGCTGAATGCACGCGGCAATCGCCCGGTTGGAATGAATCGCTTCGGAGCCACCGCGCAGGATGGTCGCGTTGCCAGACTTGAGGCACAGGCTGGCGGCATCGATGGTCACGTTCGGACGGGACTCGTAGATGATCCCGATCACACCCAGCGGCACGCGCATCTTGCCGACCTGAATCCCCGACGGACGGAAGCTCATGTCGCGGATCGCACCGACCGGATCCGGCAGCGCGGCGACCTGACGCAAACCGACGATCATGCCGTCGATGCGCGCCGGGGTCAGTTCCAGACGTTCCAGCAAAGCGGGTTCCAGACCGTTGGCGCGACCGGCGGCCAGATCCTGCTCATTGGCGGCGGCAAGCTCGGCGCGCGCGGCGTCGAGGGCATTGGCAGCAGCCTGCAAGGCGCGGTTTTTCTGCGCGGTGCTGGCACGGCCGATGACCCGGGAGGCTTCGCGGGCGGCGCGACCCAATCGGGTCATGTAGTCAAGAACGGACTCAGTCATGGTCTGCTGGGGTCTTGGCAAAGAGGAAAGCGGCAGATTATAGCTGTCGCGTCCCGGGACTAACAGCGGTGACGGGCGGATGGTCGAAATGAACGCGGATTCGCCGGCGTTCAGGCCCAATTAAGCCGTGCGTTGTTATCATCACGACCTCCTGAGCCTGGATAAACGTTACCTGCCATGTCCAACCTGACCGTTCGCAACCGCGCCGAACGCCTGCCGCTGGGGCTCCCGGACGCCTTTTTCGACCGAGATGCACAAGTGCTGGCGCAGGACCTGCTCGGCAAAGTCATTCGCCACCGGGTCGGCGACCTGTGGCTAAGCGCGCGAATCATCGAAACCGAAGCCTATTACTGCGCCGAAAAAGGCAGCCACGCTTCGTTGGGCTACACAGAAAAGCGTAAGGCTTTGTTTCTGGATGGCGGCCACATCTATATGTATTACGCCCGTGGCGGTGACTCATTGAATTTCAGCGCGCAAGGGCCGGGCAATGCGGTATTGATCAAATCCGCTTATCCGTGGGTCGATGAAGTCAGCGGGCCGGCGAGTCTGGCGCAAATGCTGTTGAATAACCCCGACGCTCAGGGACGTGCGCGTCCTTCGCAAAAACTCTGCGCCGGGCAAACCCTGCTGTGCAAAGCGCTGGGGCTGAAAGTGCCAGTGTGGGACGCCAAGCGTTTCGATCATGACGTCCTTTTGGTAGAGGACACCGGGCCGGCACCTTCGCGCATCATTCAAACCACACGCCTGGGCATTCCCCATGGCCGCGATGAACATCTGATGTATCGCTTTGTCGACGCTGCCTACGCGCAATGGTGCACGCGGAACCCGCTGCGCCGCGGTCAGGTCGAAGGCCGGGATTATTTTCTGCTGTAAACACAAACCTGTGCAGGAGCTGGAGGAGGCTGCGATCTTTTGACTTTGTTTTAAGGATCAAGATCAAAAGATCGCCGCCTGCGGCAGCTCCTGCATAGGGATCATCAATGGTTTGGAGTTTTTCTGTATGGGCCCATGGCTCGATAGCGTGACCGGGTGGCTGGCGGCCAACCCACAATGGCTGGCTGCGGCGGTATTCATTGTTGCCTTTGTGGAATGCCTGGCGATTGCCGGTCTGATCGTGCCGGGCACCGTGCTGCTGTTTGCCGTCGCCGTTCTGGCCGGCAGCGGCGCATTGTCGCTGAGCGAAACCCTGCTGCTGGGTTTTCTCGGCGGGATTCTCGGCGACGCTGTTTCGTATCTGCTCGGCCGCCATTTCCACCAAAACATTCGGCGCCTGCCGGGGTTACGCCATCATCCGGAATGGATGGCCGGCGCCGAGTCGTATTTCCAGCGCTACGGCATTGCCAGCCTGTTGGTCGGCCGCTTCATCGGGCCGCTGCGGCCGATGCTGCCAATGGTCGCCGGCATGTGCGACATGCCCTTCCCGCGTTTCGCCGCTGTCAGCCTGCTGGCCGCCGCCGGCTGGAGTCTGGCCTATCTGCTGCCAGGCTGGGCCACTGGCGCGGCCTTCCGCCTGCCCTTGCCTGAAGGGTTCTGGCTGCAAGCCGGCATTGTCGCCGGGAGCATCGCCGCAATGGTTGGTCTCAGCGTGAACAGCAGCTTGCGCCGTCACCGTCGCGCGACGATCTGGATCAGCAGCATGAGCCTGTTGATTCTGACGGGCCTGTTCGTCGGCTATCCGTATCTGACAGCACTCGATCAGGGCGTGATGACACTGGTGCAGGAGCATCGCCAGCCAATGCTGGATGAAATTGCAGTCACGCTGACGCTGATCGGCGAGTTCCGCAACATGCTCATGTTCAGCGCTTTGCTCGTCGTCCTGCTGTTGATCTGCCGGCAATGGCGTCACGCGCTTTTTACCGCAGGCACGTTGCTGGTTACCGCACTGGCCAACACCGCAACCAAATACTTCTTCGCCCGCGTGCGCCCGGAAGTCCTGACCGACCCGCTGACCACCTACAGCATGCCCAGTGGCCATGCCTCGGGCGCGTTCGCGCTGTTTCTGAGCCTCGCTGTGCTGGCCGGTCGCGGGCAACCGCCGCGCATGCGTCTGACCTGGCTGCTGATCGGTTGCATGCCCGCACTGGCCATCGCCCTGTCGCGGGTTTATCTCGGTGCGCACTGGCCAACTGACGTGCTCGCCGGCGCCATGCTGGCCAGTTGCGTGTGTGCGGCGAGCCTGTGGCTGAGCCAGCGTTCGACATCGCTCAATGCCATGCCCTTCAAAGTCTGGTGGCTGATCCTGCCGGCGATGCTGGCAATGTTCGGTTTCTTCGTACTGCGGCATCTTCCGCATACGTTGTTGCGTTACGCTTATTGATTGAAACTTCACAAGCGTTATTTTCTTGCGCGGCTCTTTTCGGAAACTTCCGACGAGAGCAGCGCTCTTGCCCTATTCAAACTTGCTTGTCATGGGAAAGTTTTCAGGCAACCAACTATCAACTTTCGTACATATAAACCCGGCATAAACCGAGTTACATAATTGCCCGCACAACACCGAGATAAAGCATTCCACCCCGCGGAAAAACCATTAGATTGACTCAGCCAATTCAATAACTTTCGATCATCAAAACACTTCAACCAACGCAACGTTAACTACGGCGCGTGTTTTGGTTATCTATTGATTCGAGTCATTCATGAGTCCGAAGATACCGCGCAAACCAACATCGACCCTTCGACAACCCGACCCGCAGACACCTGCGCCATCCCCAGGGGGCCCTGCGGCCTGGCGGCTGCCCGGTTTTGCCGACTCCGTCGGCCCGCCGCGCAGCATCGAGGCTCCGGGCGCGACTGACCCGGTCCTTCCTCCCGCCATTACGATCAGTGCCCTGCCCTCGCAACCCCCTGGGACATCCCGTCACGACGGGACGGGAAATCGATACTGGTTGAAACAAGACTTTCTGCACGGCATGCAGCCGGCGGACGAAGACGGCTTTCGCTGGATTGTCGGCCGCCGTTTTGTCGACGTCGAATACGAGGGCCGTCTCGAAACGACCCATGCCGGCACCGACGATTACGGTGTCTGGCGGAGCAAACTGCTGACCGAGCGTCATCCCTCTGGCCCCAGGCTTTATAAAAACCAGGACCGTGCGACCTGGCGTCTGAGCGAACAGGTCAGCGAGATCCCGCCAGTCAGTGCTGAGCGGCTGACACCCGAAGCGGCTTCGCAGAAGCGCCCCGGGATGCCTAGCGTCAGGCCGATTGCTCCGAAGCAGCCTCGAACGACCGATACACCCACCGAGATCGATCAGGCTCGCTACAGGCCTACCTATCGTTCACCGGATGCTCAAGGCTATTACGAGTTCACGCCCTTCCTGAGCACGAATCCGGCCGACATCCAGTTTGCCTTCAGGAACAAATACGGCAACCCGGTCCGGGTCGATCCGCCTGCGGCAGGGTTTGGCGCAGAACCCGCCCACCTGAAACACTGGACCGATCACGAAATTTGGCAGGTGTACAGCCTCGTAGGCCAGGACATCTTGAGGTTTCGTGCCGAAGCGGGGTCCAGCGGCAGACCGCCACAATGGGCCGAAGCCCGAGAGACCGGCAACCCGCACAGTGACTTGCTGAGCGACGCCCTGCGCTGGCTGCAGCCGACCATGACTCGCCAGCAAAGCGAAACTTTCCTGCAGGCCTACAATCTGCTGCCGAGCCAGTTGACGCGCTTGCGCCAGGAACTCAAAAACACCTTGGCAATCCCCGAGTGGGCCGAGGCGCACAAGCGCTTGACCGAGGACACCGGCAATCCTCAGCGCCTCGAACAATTGAGCCGCGATGCCGTCAGCGAACTCAATCTCAAACGCGATGCCAGACACGATTGGTACGACCCCGAAAGCAGCCTGACCCCTGAAGTGCGCGAAGCGCTCCTGACGAAGCTCGGTTACCTGCGCAACAAGAATAACTGCCTGTACCGCACCGACATTCCGGCCCTGTTTCGCGGCGATGAGCGCACACCGTTCGAACTGGCCAATGACGGCGCCATGCTGCCGCGCTACCACCACGAACCGGGGGCGACTACGCACAAGCCGATCAGTGCCACGTTCAGCCTCGATGAGGGGCAGACGTATGCCAGCAAACCTGATCCCGAATATCTGCGTTACAACAGCCAGACCAACAAGTACCCGGGACGCAGGGCCGATGAGTCGTCTTCGGACAGTGATGCCAGTGATACGGAAAGTACGGCGTCGTCCGACTGGTCCAATCCGGACAGCCCGATTGCCTGGGATCACGACCGGCATTACCGCAGCACCCGCGAAAAACAAAAAGAGATGTTTGTGTATGTCCTCGATACCCGCCACCTGGAAGTGGTCCCGCATGAAGAGAACATGCTGTTCAACTCCGCAGCCCGCGATACCCGCCCTACCTGGTTCCCCTCCGACGACTTCGAAGGGCTGATTTCGGTTACCCGCAGCGGATTGGCGGCAGAACGCATCTGGCTGCTGAACTCATCCCAGACCAAAGGCGCCAAGGTCGACGACATCAAAACTCAGGCCGGCGACCGCGCCGAGCGCATCGAGGCAGCCACCCATGCCGGACATGCCAACGCCTTCGAATATGACCGCTTGATCGACAGCGTCGAAGCGGCGGGTCAACCGATCATCAGACTCTCGGGCAACCGCAACGAATTCGCCTACGACATCGCCTGGCCGTAAGTGCCGGCAGTCATCTGCGCAACGTGCCTTACAGAAACGCACCGGCTCGGATGCCGGTTCATAGCGCAACTCATTAAAGGACTAATACGTGTCAACACTCATAGTACCCAGCATCGCAGCCCTTGAGGCCCGGGCACTGGGAATGGAGCAGATCGAAGCCTCGGCCAATCCCCATGGACGCCAGCCGCGTCCTGTCGTGCGCAAAAGCATCGCCACCCAGACGGATCCGGATGCCCCCTTCATGCGCACACTGGAATCCCTCGACAAACATTTTGGCCCCTTACGCATTGGCGAAGTCACGACCACTCGCGTCGAACTGCAGGCCTTCGGCGCGACAGTGCATGGTCAGCCCATCAGCCCAGCGAATGCCGGCATGCAAAAGGTCGATCAGGCTTTTCTGGACGCTCTCAACTTCGATGCGAACAAGGCCCACGCACGACTGAAGGCCATCGATACCGCCGACATCGATGGCCCCGGACTGTTGTTCTTTGAAATTTCCAGCCAGCGCTCGTTCAATGCCGGAAAACTCTTCGTCGGCACCGCCGGCCTTGAGCCGGGCAGTGTGATGGAACGCCTCAATCGTTTGTGTCACGCCGCGCAGAAACTGGACATCCAGAAAGTCGACTCATTTGAAAACTCGCCAGGTTGGGTCAACAGAGGCAAAAGCTATCTGATGAGCGGCGCCGGTGTCGGCATGCAGGCGTTCGGTATCTACAGCGGCTACCGGGCCATGCTCGATGCCATCAAGAACGGAGAGACCCGGGAAGCCTGGATTCAGGGTGGCTCGATTGCCGCCGAGCTGGGCTCGTTGATCCTGGAACAGGGTTTCAGCAAAGGCGGCCAGGCCATGCTCACCCAGAGTGGCAATGTATTCCGGTACTTTCCGCGGACTTCCTTTGGCAAATACCTCAGCCGCGGCGCCGGGTTGTTTGCCAGCATTATCACCTTGCCGTTCGACATCAATGATGCAGTGACATCATTCAATGCCGCAGCAGTCACCAGCGGCAAAGAAGCCCAGGACCACTACGTCAGCGGTGGGCTGAGTGTCGCCGGCGCGGCCATCAGTCTGGCGCTGGGCATGGCGGCTGTGGCCGGTTTCGGCAGCGTTGCCGGCCCTCTTGGCCTGGCCGCCGCCGGGCTGCTGATCGCCACCTCGTTGATTTACCAGGCCGC
This sequence comes from Pseudomonas sp. P108, assembly GCF_032613195.1. Classification (NCBI taxonomy): domain Bacteria; kingdom Pseudomonadati; phylum Pseudomonadota; class Gammaproteobacteria; order Pseudomonadales; family Pseudomonadaceae; genus Pseudomonas; species Pseudomonas sp. P108. The sequence continues at coordinate 5,840,751 of NZ_CP126691.1, forward strand.
GCGCGTGGTCGATGACATCGACGACTACATCGAACTGACGTTTCACGAGCGTCTGCGCTCCGGCTGGTTCGCCTTCACCCGTCAGGAACTGGACAAGGACGTCATGGACCGTTTCAAGCTGTCCAAGGGCTATCGCGACCATAAGGGCCAACTGGAGATGTCCGCCCGCCAGATGCTCGACGGCGCGTACAAACACTCCCTCGAACACGTCGTCAACGGTGCGTTTCGGGTAGAACTCAAACCCGTGGAAATCTGGCGCTACCGATGGGATGAAAGCGCGGATGAACAGCCGTTCAAAGTCGATAGTTATGCGGCGGTCGTGGAAGGCGACGACGTCATCGATGCCGGCAAGGGTCTGCCGGCAGACCTCGAGGGCAAGGTCTCCGGCAGTGCCGGCGATGGCAAAGGTGTGTTCTGGCGCCTCGGTGATGGCAATGACCGGGTGATCGGGCTGGAGAACCAGCCCAATATTTTCACCTATCGAGCGGATCACAAAGCGCTGACGGGCGGCGCCAAAAGCGACGCGTTCTATCAAGAGGTCACCGAGGCGGAACTCGACCGGACAAGCAAACCGGCGCATCTGAGCGTGCTGGATGGCGGCGCGGGTTCCGACACTCTGGCGTTCGAGGGCAACCGCCCGCGCAACGACACGCGCAATATCGGCCATGACATCAACCTGCAAAGCGGCAAGGTCAGCCTGCGCGGCCTTGATCCCGATGTCGATGCCCTCCACGTCACCCAACTGACATCGATTGAAAACGTGTCGACGTTGCGCAAAGGCACCAGCCGCGTGACCGGCAGCGATGAAGCCAACCGCATCGCTGCGAATGGTTACGACCAGGTCAACGCTGGCGGCGGTGACGACACCATCGCCATCGGCGGCATCGACTGCCGGGTCGATGGCGGCAGCGGGATGGATCGCTATTACATTGCCGATACCTGCGCACGCACGACGATTGTCGAAGATGGCGAACACGCCAGCCTGATCGAGTTTGGCTGGCCGCAGGACATCATCCAGCACTGGGAAATCAACGACACCGCACTGCGGGTCCGCTCCCTGCGCGGCAAGGATGGCAGCGACCCCGAGCACGTCCTCACCGTCGAAAATGTCTACCAATGGGTCGATGGCCAGCGCCAGCTGAAAAACGACAAACTGGTGTTCAAGACTCAGGACGAATACGAACTGCTGGCGCTGCTGCCAGTGAAACCGGGCGAGGCCCTGATCGAGCGTGTCGATGTGGCAGTGAGCGTTGCCGGCAAACCGGCCCCCGCTGCAGAAATCGTCAATGGCGGTACGGTGGAGATCAATGACCTGGGGCGCAAACGGCATTATCTGTCGCGCATGGCGGGCAACGTCGAGTTCGTCGCCAGGCAACAGGTTGCGCAGACCTCGCGTACGATCCATCTGGATTTCAAAAGCACTGAAATCAGCGACGTGGTCGTTAGCTACAACGTCGAAGTGCGCCAGGGTGTGTCCGGCAACACGCATCTCACCTACAAGAACATCGATCTGGCGCTGCACTTGCCAGAGAAGATCGTGACATTCAAAGGAGTGATTCAGACTATCCCAGCAGCCACCGGTTACAGCGGCCGAAACAGCCTGAAAGTGACGACACCACTGCTCCCACAGGACGTCGTGTTGATCCTGCAGGATGAAGTTTCGTATCGCCTGCAAGTGCCGGATCTGGATTACGAAGACGATGCCCGCAATCCCGGCACCCGCAGCCAAAGCACGCGCAGTTGCCTGAAGCGGCGTAAGGGAAATTATCTGTTCACCCGCCCCGTGCCCGGCGAAAAGCTCTCGCTGCCAGCACAGCCCAGCAAAGTGGTGATTCCGCCAGGCCCACATACCGGCATCTACGTGCTCGATGGGCAAAGCTCGAGTTACGACGTGTACCTTGCCAGCAACTCGATCGTGCGCCTCTCGACGCCGGGTGCCGCCGCCAACACCGCTGATGCTTCTATCTGGAACATTTTCACCAGTGCCCTGAAGGAAACGGTCAAGCGCGACGATATTCAACTGAACGCCAACCGCTTGCGCATCGGTAGCGCGATGGTTGAGTTGCCGACTATCAACGCTGAATCACCCGTGGAGTCAGTCAGCGTCGTGACGTCTGCGGGAAACATCTATGAAGTGTCGCTGCTGTTCGAAGTCTTCCAGTTGTACGTCATCGACGCCCGCCGTTTTGCCAGTGTCGAAGCACTGCTGGCAGACATCGAAGCGCATCGACAGCGTAACGAACTGGCCGCCAACGTTCATGTCACCCACCTCAGCGCCAAGGGCACAACCGGCAAGGTGGTTTACCGCTCGGCGAAAAAGTACTGGAGCGTCGACAGCGATCCGCAGAGCCAGGTCAGGGCTGAGGACTTGCTGATCAGTTCAAACCAGAAAACCTGATCACGTCTACCCAACATTGAATGCGCGCCGATGTGGCTATGACTGCTGCGCCGGCGCTCGTTCCACTCAGCCAACGGACAGGCTGCGTCATGTTTCAAGGAGTTCATCGCATGCGCCAAAAACCGGGACCTCGCCCCAAGTCACCGACCACCAGTCCACCGCAACCTGCAACACGGCATCCGGCTGACAGCCCGATACTCGCCAGACCGGAAAGCGTTCCGGGCCAATCATCCGTGGACTTGCCTTCTGCCTCCAAGCGGCTGCGCCTGGATGAGCCGGACACTTCGCGCCAGCAGGCTGCGTCCATCGCAGTCAGTGTTCTGCCAACGACATCTGCACAAAGCCGCTCTTTTTCGATGACGTCGCTGGAGGATTTCGCCCATCCGTATTTCGGCGACTTGCCAGCGTCAAATGCATCCGGGGTCAGGCACTACCTCGGCCGGGATTGGGTCGATGTTCAGCTACCCGACATCGAAGGCCGACGACACGTTTGTGTTCGCTATGATGCCGAAGTCAAGGCGTATCGAGTGATCTCGTTCCGGCGTACGGCCCCTGGCCCACCGATTTATCGCACCACGCAAGACAATCTCTGGAGTCTGGATCGACACCTGACGTTCCTTAACGCCGATGATCATGCGATCTCCGCGACGCCGAATGCGGATGGCTACTACCCGTTTCACGCTGCCGGATCGAACAGCGACACGGCTGTTCTCGGCTATGCCTTCAGGGATAGCGAGCAGCGCTGGATCGCAATCGATCCGGCGCGGGCAAAGGCTGATGCGCCGCTTGCGCAGTGGTCGGATCAGGACATCCGGCAACTGTATATCGTCGAAGACTCGCAGGTTTCCGCTTTTCGCACAGCCGCGCAACAGTCTGGAAAAGCACCGGAATGGGCGCAGCGGGCACAGAACGTCGAGGATCACACCTTTGTCGCCGACTCGTTGAAATGGTCGCATCCACAACTGGATTCCGCTCAGCGCGCGCAGTTGCTGCGCAGCTATAACCTGAGCAAGGCCCAGTTGAGCCGTTTGCGCAAGGAATCCAGTGACGGCCAGATGCCGGAATGGGCGCAGCAACACAAGCGCCTGACGCTCGACGCCGGCAACGAACAGCGCTTCAAACTGATCGCCGAAGAACTCGAAAACTACCTTCACGACCTGCGCACCCAAGGCCTGGACTTCAATCATCAATGGCCAGCGACGCGATACAGCGATGTGTTTTTAGCTGACTACGCCGCCCATCTCGGCTATCTGCGCACGCGCCACAACATGCTCTTCCGCACCGATATTCCAGCGCTGTTCAGGGGCGAAACCCGTTTGCCGTTCGAACTGGCCAGGGATGGCCGGATGATGTACCGCAAAGGCAATCCCACGGGCACCACGAACAAGCGCGCCTTGAGTGCAACGTTCGGGTTGCACGACGCCACTGCCTACGCAGCGACCAGGGGCGGCTTCTATCACGAGCTGCATTACAACACCCAGGCCAATCGCTTTCCGGGCGTGAATCCGCAGAGTTCCAAAGTGCGCACCGGCGAGTCCTCGGATTCCGCAGACAGTTCCGTGTCGGACGGCAAACGAACCGGAGACGAGGCCGACTCGGACAACTCGTTCGTGTTCGATGATACGACGGGCTATGCGTCCACCCGCCGCCAGCAAACCACCACTTTTGTCTACGCCATCGATACTCGCGGGCTGGAAGTGGTACCGGGCGCGGAAAACAAGGCATTCAACCCCGGCCAGGGCAAATTTCTCTTCGACGCCATGGAGGGGCACATTTCCACACCGACACGCGGCATCAGCGCCGAACGGCTCTGGCTGGTGCGCTCTGACCTGAGTAAAGCGGCGCGGGTCAAGGACGTGCTGGAACAGGCGGGTGATCGTGCCGCAACAATCGAACAGGCCACCTGGGCGGGCACCGACAGCCGAGCGGCCGGCTACTTTGGCGCTAATGCCTACGATCGCCTGATCGATGAAATCGCCGGCTCGGGTGGTGTGATTCTGGACTTGCCAAAAGGCGACAAGACCTTTGCCGACGACGTCGTCTGGCCGGTCCCCGAGCATGATCGGGCCTGAGATAAAGCGCCATTCATCCAATAATGAATGGCGCGTTTTTAAACGGTAACTTGCAGCTATCCGACCACCTTGATCACGAAGATCGCCGGGATGCTATTGAACGCGTTGTGCCCCGTCGGGTTGGGGTCTACGTCCAGAAATGTGCTCATGCCACTGCTCACGCTGCGGTATAACGGCTTGCTTGAGGATTTTTTGTCATCTGTTTCGCGGTTCAATTCAAGATAAGCCGGACCTGCTTCGAAGTGGCCAAGCGAAGCTTTCGGCACGCCAGACGTACTGACTGAAAAGTCCTGCAGCGGAGCGCTGGTACTGGCCAACAGATTATGCGTCTTGTCTTCGATGAATAACCGCGCACCGTCGAACACGCCCGGATGCACGAGGCTGATTGCGTAACGCTCGCCCTGCGGGACGAACTTCAGCAGCAGCGGTTTATCGTCATCGTGGTTCGCCAGCGTGATGAAACTTGCGACGCGCGAATCAGCCAGTCCGACCTCGGCTTCCAGTTGCTCACCTCTGGTAATCCGCAGGTCGCGAAGCACCTGTTGCAGGCGTTGTTGATTAAGCACCAGCGGCCGGCCATTGAGATAAAGATGCGCGGTGAATGCTTTGCTGTTTACTGTTGCTATAGACATGGGGCGCCACCTGTAAACGTCCCGCCCTCGGTAACACCAACGGCAGGCAAATGCTGAAAAAAGGAAAGAATCAAACGGCGGCTTCAGCCATTACGGCTTTGGCTGTTGCGGCCATGCGCGGAATATCGCCGACCGGGACTTTTTCGGATTTTCGCTTACGTCGGGCAATCACCATGCGATCCGCATAATTCGAGGCGGCTTCAATAACATTGTTAACGTTATGATCAGTTCCGGCATGTTTCATAATGTACTTGCCGGCAATATCGTCCCAAAACGCCCATTCATCTTCATATACAGTCATGACTTCGTCCTTGTTTTTATAAAAGTCGCCCGCGTCCTGCGGGCAACTTGAAATTAAGGCAAAGCCATAAGCGAGACAATACTGGCAAATACGAACAGTTGATTCGAAGTGCAACTACGCAAACAACTCGCCCTGCAACTCATCGAGCAGGGCCTGAATCGCATCCAGACGTTGCTGAGGATCGTCGAGTTGCAACAGATCGATCTTGTCTTCTTCGGCGAACGGCAACAGATAGGCCAATTGATTGGCCAGCGATTGCTGACCGAGCGCATCGGTGCCCATGTTCAGCGCTTCGACCATCGGGTGCTCGGCCAAGGCCTTGAGCAGCGCCACCAGATCGGCGTCCTCATCCTGCAGCGGTTGCTCGGGATCGTCATCCAGCCACTCGACATCGGCGAGAAGCAACTGATCGCGCTGCACCTCGGTGCGCAATACATTGAATCGGCGTCCGCCCTGCACGCGGATCCCCAACAAACCGTTGTCCTGCTGCTGGAAATCAGTGATCCGCGCTTCACAGCCGACCAAGGCAAAACCTTCTGGCGCGACGCCGACTTCACTGCCCTCGAGGATGCACACCACGCCGAATCCACCGCCCTGCTTCATGCAGCGGCCGATCATATCCAGATAGCGTGCCTCGAAAATCTGCAAGTCGAGGTTGCAGCCGGGAAACAGCACTGTATTGAGCGGAAAAAGCGGCAAACTCATAGACATTTCCTTACACCACCATCGACACCGCCAACGGCAGGAACACTGCCGTGGCCACGCCCATCAGACTCATCGCCAGCGCCGCAAAGGCGCCGCACTCATCGCTTTCCTGCAACGCCACCGAGGTGCCGACCGCGTGCGCGGTCATGCCCAGCGCCATGCCACGCGCCTCAGGGCTATGCACACCGAGACGGGTCAACAGCGCCGGACCGAAGATCGCGCCAATCACCCCGGTGATCAACACGAACACCGCCGCCAGCGCCGCAACGCCGCCGATCTGTTCGGCCACCAGCATGGCGATCGGTGAAGTCACCGACTTCGGCGCCATGGTCATCAGGATCATGTGCTCGGCGCCAAACCACCAGCCCAGCAACACGCCCATGCCCGTTGCCACCACCCCGCCTATCACCAGCGTAGTAAAAATCGGCCAGAACAATTGCCGAATACGTCGCAGGTTGAGATACAGCGGCACCGCCAGCGCCACAGTCGCCGGGCCAAGTAGAATGCTGAGGATCTCGGTGCTCTTGCGGTACTCCGCATAGGTCAGGCCGCAGCCGACCAAAACGCCAATCACCAACAGCATGGAGACCAGCACCGGTTGCAGAAAGATCCAGCGGGTTTTCTCGAACGCCGCCAGCACCAGTTGATAGGCACCGAGGGTGATGCCGATACCGAACAGCGGATGATGAATCACCGAAGCCCAGGCGCCCTGCCAGTCAAAAAGCATCAGGACTCCTCCGATGACGACGGCGCGTGACGCTTGACCAGACGCTGCATCAGCACGCCGGCGAAGGCCATCGACAGGATCAACGACAGCACCAGCGCGCCGACGATTGCCCAGAAGTCCGCGGCAATTGCCGTGGCATAGACCATCACGCCAACGGCGGGCGGCACCAGCAGCAACGGCAGATAACGCAGCAGACTGCCCGCCGCAAGGTTCAGCGGCTCGCCGACTTCACCGCGAACGATCAGGAATACGAGCAACAGCAACAGACCGATGATCGGCCCCGGCAGCACCGGCAACAGCAAATGATTGAGCGCCGTGCCGAGCAGTTGAAACAGCACCAGCAGGGTCAGGCCACGTAGCAACATCCGACATCTCCGTCTTACTTTCCACTGTGCAAGTCGTCCGCATTATAAGCACGCCTGCGCTATGGATCGGCATTCGCCAAAAGCATGGTCGGTTGACCGGAGCAAATCGCCATGATGATCTACAGTGGTTCGCAGGGAGGTCAAATCCCCCCACCTGAAAAACTATAAAACCGATGAACCCAAGGAGAGTCTCAATGCCCTATGTTCCCGTTGCAGAGCTCAAAGATTATGTCGGCAAGGAACTCGGACGTTCCGAATGGCTCACCATCGATCAGGAACGCATCAACCTGTTCGCCGAAGCCACCGGTGATTATCAGTTCATTCACGTCGACCCGGTCAAAGCCGCGCAAACACCATTTGGCAGCACCATTGCCCACGGTTTCCTGTCGTTGTCGCTGATCCCGAAATTGATGGAAGACATCCTGATCCTGCCGCAAGGCGTGAAGATGGTGGTCAACTACGGTCTGGACAGCGTGCGTTTCATCCAGCCAGTGAAGGTCAACTCGAAAGTCCGCCTGAAGGTCGATCTGGGCGAAGTGACCGAGAAAAAACCGGGCCAGTGGTTGCTCAAAGCCACTGCAACGCTGGAGATAGAAGGCTCGGACAAACCGGCCTATATCGCCGAGCCACTGTCGCTCTGCTTCGTGTAAACGTTCCGGATGCGAAGCAGCGCACGCTGTTTCGCGTCACGTCTCTATATATGCCACGCATAGCTGCGGCATACTCGGTCGCCTAATTGCCCGGATCCCGCTATGCGCTCACTTGCTCGTCTTGCACCCCTTGCCTTGACCCTGATGCTCACCGCGTGCGGCGACGGCGAATCGCTGCTGCCCCCGGATGCGCGCCTGCCGGACGGCGGACGCTATCGCGGTGAACTGGTCGATGGCTTGCTGCAAGGTCAGGGCCGTGTCGACTACCCCAACGGCAGTTGGTATGCCGGCCAGTTCGACAAAGGTCAGTGGCATGGTCAGGGCGAATGGCACGGCAGCAATGGCGAGATCTATCGCGGCCAGTTCCAGCAAGGCCTGTTCGACGGTCAGGGCAGCCTGACCACCAACGCCAGCAGTTACACCGGCGGCTTCAAGCAGGGCCGGCGCGAAGGCGAAGGCACGCTGAAAGAAAACGCCATGACCTATCGGGGCGAATTCAAGGCTGACCAGTACTCCGGGCTCGGCCGTCTGGAAATGGACGACGGCAGCTCCTATCAAGGCCAGTTCGCCCACGGCAAACCCAACGGTGAAGGCCAGCGTGGCGATGCCAGCGGCAACACGTTCAGCGGGCATTTCGTTAACGGGCAGCTGGAAGGCAACGGCACCTTCAACAGCGCTGACGGCGATATCTACGTCGGCGGCTTCAAGAACAATCAATTGCACGGCAAGGGCCGCTACGAAAACGCTGACGGCGATGTCTGGCTCGGTCAGTTCAAGGAAGGCGCGCTAACCGGTAAGGGTGAACTGATCGGTGCCGACGGCAGCCACTACATCGGCGCATTCAGTGACTGGCGCTTCAGCGGTCAGGGCCGCTTGAACCTGTCCGATGGCAGCTTCTACATCGGCGGTTTCGATAACGACAGCTACGCCGGACGCGGCACCCTGGTGCTGACCGATGGCAGCGTGATGAGCGGCACCTGGATCAACGGCCAGCGCGTGCGCGACGCCGACGGCAAGTTACTGCCCGACACCCTCGAACTCGGCTTGCTCGCTCAGGGCCGCTTGCTCGACGACGCATTGGCCGCCATCCCCGCGTCGACCCCGGCGGTCGAGTTGTACACCCTGACCCTCGGCGGCGACGGCAAGCAAAGCGTATTCCTGCGCGAATCCGACTACGTCGCCAACATGCTCAGCACGCGCTTCGGTGCTTATGGCCAGATCCGTCTGGTCAACCACCGCGACCACCTCGGCGACCGGCCGATGGCCACCCGCGAGAACCTGCGCCGCGCCGCACAAACACTGGCCGAGCGCAGCGGTCCGGAAGATCTGCTGTTTATCTACCTGACCAGCCACGGCACTGCCGAACACGAACTGGTGCTCGACCAACCGCGCATGGAGCTGGCCGACCTGCCTGCCGACGAACTCGCTGCGGTGCTGGCACCGCTGAAAAATCGCGACAAGATCATCGTGATTTCCTCGTGCTACTCCGGCGGTTTCATCCCGGCGCTGAAAGACGAACGCACGCTGATCATGACCGCCTCGCGTGCGGATCGGGTTTCCTTCGGCTGCTCGGAAGAAGCCAACTTCACCTATTTCGGCGACGCGCTGTTCGCCCAAGCGCTGAACCAGACCGATGATCTGGAACAAGCCTTCAAACTGGCCAAGGCCACCGTCGCCGAGCGTGAACTGGCGGACAATTTCGAAGCCTCGGAGCCGCAGATCTGGGCGCCGAAAACCGTGCTGTCGCACTGGCAACTGCTGCGTAAACAGCAAGCCAGAAAAGCATTGCAAAGTGCTGCGTTGAACGACGGAGCGACAAAGAGCAACTAAGCTGAACAGTATCAAGGGAGAGACACTATGTACTTGACGCCTCAGCACGTATTGCTTGCCGGAGCCACCGGTTTGACCGGTGAACATCTACTCGACCGTTTGCTCAACGAGCCAACGATTTCTCGCGTGCTCGCCCCTTCGCGTCGGCCATTGGCGGAACATCCACATCTGGAAAACCCGGTGGGTGATCCGCAGGTGTTTCTGCCGCAGCTCAGTGGCCGCGTCGATATCGCCTATTGCTGCCTCGGCACCACGATCAAGCAGGCCGGATCGGAAGCGGCGTTTCGCGCGGTGGATCTGGACATGGTCGTGGCGTTTGCCAAACGTGCGCGGGAGATGGGCGCGCGGCATCTGATCGTCATCAGTGCGATCGGCGCCGACCCGAAGTCGTCGGTTTTCTACAATCGGGTCAAAGGCGAAATGGAGCAGGCACTGCGCGCGCAGGACTGGCCGCAACTGACCATTTGCCGGCCATCGCTGTTGTTGGGTGAGCGGACTGAACCGCGTCTGGCCGAGCAATTGGCCGGGCCGTTGTCGAAGCTGATTCCGGGTAAATACCGTGGTATCGAAGCATGCCAATTGGCGCGGGCGATGTGGCGGTTGGCGCTGGAAGAGCAGGATGGCGTGCGGGTGATCGAGTCGGATGATTTACGCAAGCTCGGCAAATAATCTATAGCGCCCGGAAGAAAGTTTTCGCGAGCAGGCTCGCTCCCACATTTGCACCGCGTCCCCCTGTGGGAGCGAGCCTGCTCGCGAATGGAGTGCGCAGCGCTCCCCTACAATCCGCCAGTCGCCTGAAAACTCACGCCAATCACCGTGAGCAATGACAGCGGCAACAGCAGCGTATCGAGCAAGGCACTCGCCGGCAGATCCACCCCCGGATAGCTCGGCGCTTCAGCCCCGAACCGATCCATCGCGCAACAGCCGCCATTCATCGCGTACAAGTCCAGCCGCGTCCCGGAATACACCACCGGCGCCCCCGGTTTCGCCGCATCCAGGGTGCGCGCCGTCGCGCACCCGGTCAGCAACAACACCAGCCCGATCGCCAGCAGCTTATTCATCGCTGCTCAGATGATGCTCACCCCAACGCGGCAGCATGTCCTGGGGAATGCCGAGCAGATTGAGAATCCGCGCCACCACGAAATCGATCAAATCATCGATAGTCTGCGGCTGATGATAGAACCCCGGCGAGGCCGGCAGAATCGTCACGCCCATGTTCGACAACTTGAGCATGTGCTCCAGATGAATACTCGAATATGGCGCTTCGCGCGGCACCAGAATCAATTGGCGGCGCTCCTTCAAAGTGACGTCGGCGGCGCGTTCGATCAGGTTGTTGCAGGCGCCGGTGGCAATCGCCGACAACGTCCCGGTGGAACATGGCACCACGACCATCGCCGCCGGTGCGCCGGAGCCCGAAGCTACCGGCGACATCCAGTCTTCCTTGCCGTACACGCGGATCTGCCCGGCGGCAGCCCCGGTGTATTCGGTCAGGAAGGCCTGCATCATCTGCGGCTTCGGTGGCAGCGTGACATCCGTCTCGGTGGCCATGACCAATTGCGCAGCCTTGGAGATCAGGAAGTGCACTTCGCGATCTTCCCGCACCAGGCAATCGAGCAGGCGCAAACCGTACTGGGCGCCGGAGGCACCGGTCATGGCCAGCGTGATGCGTTCCGGGCCATTGCTCTCAAAACGAGTGTTCATTGCAGCGCCTCGGCGAGTTTGCCGTGCAGGCCGCCGAAGCCGCCGTTGCTCATGATCACCACGTGAGTGCCAGGCTGGGCCTGGCTCTTCACGCGCTCGATGATGCCTTCCAGCGAATCGCTGACAATCGACGGCACTTTGCACAGCGCGGCGGTGCCAGCCAGGTCCCAACCGAGGTTGGCCGGGGCGTACCAGATCACCTGATCGGCATCGACCACACTGTCCGGCAAACCGTCACGGTGGGCGCCGAGCTTCATCGAGTTGGAGCGCGGTTCGATGATCGCGATCAGCGGTGCGTCGCCGATGCGTTTGCGCAAACCGTCGAGGGTGGTGGCAATCGCCGTCGGGTGGTGGGCGAAGTCGTCGTAAATGGTAATGCCGCGGACTTCGGCGACTTTCTCCATGCGGCGTTTGACGTTCTTGAACTCGCTCAGGCCGGCGATGCCCATCGACGGCACCACGCCGACATGACGTGCAGCGGCCAGCGCGGCCAAGGCGTTGGCGACGTTGTGCTGACCGGTCAGCTCCCACTCGACGGTGCCTTGCGACACGCCTTCGAACATCACCTCAAACGCCGAACCGTCTTCGCTCAACAGTTTGACCTGCCACTGACCGCCGGCACCGGTGGTTTGCACCGGTGTCCAGCAGCCCATTTCGATCACACGCTGCAAGGCTGGCTCGGTGGTTGGATGAATGACCAGGCCTTCACTCGGGATGGTGCGCACCAAGTGATGGAATTGCCGCTCGATCGCCGGCAGATCCGGGAAGATGTCTGCGTGATCGAACTCAAGGTTATTGAGGATCGCGGTGCGCGGACGGTAGTGCACGAATTTCGAGCGCTTGTCGAAGAATGCGCTGTCGTATTCGTCAGCCTCGATCACGAAGAACGGCGTACCGCCCAAGCGTGCCGACACCGAGAAATTCTGCGGCACGCCACCGATCAGGAAACCCGGGCTCATGCCGGCATGTTCCAGTACCCAGGCGAGCATGCTGCTGGTGGTGGTTTTACCGTGCGTGCCGGCCACCGCCAGCACCCAGCGACCTTGCAGCACGTGGTCAGCCAGCCACTGCGGGCCGGAGACGTATGGCAGGCCTTTGTTCAGCACATATTCCACCGCCGGATTGCCGCGGGACATGGCGTTGCCGATCACCACCAGATCCGGTGCCGGATCGAGCTGCGCCGGGTCATAGCCCTGCGTCAGCTGAATGCCTTGGGCTTCAAGCTGCGTGCTCATCGGCGGATAGACGTTGGCGTCGGAGCCGGTCACGTGATGGCCCAGCTCTTTGGCCAACACCGCCATCGAGCCCATGAAAGTCCCGCAGATACCCAGAATATGAATGTGCATAGTCGACCTCGTAAAACATGGCCGCAGGTTAGCGTAGGGAGGGGGAAATCGCACTCTTTAGGTGAGGGGCGGGGTGGGTGGGTCGTAACATCTCGACTCGACTGCAGACTGCCGCCCTCACCCCAGCCCTCTCCCAGAGGGAGAGGGAGCCGATCTGCGTCGTTTTCAAATCCTGAGTTCGGCTCGATAACTCAGGTCGGCGTAGATCAGTAGAGCAACTCGGTCAGTCCCCTCTCCGGCGGCAGAGGGAGCCGATCTCGGTCGCTTTCAAATCCTGAGCTCGGCTCGATATTTCAGGTCGGCGTAAATGGGCAGAACACCGCGGTCAGTCCCCTCTCCCTCTGGGAGAGGGCTAGGGTGAGGGCCTTCTAACTGACTCGCCGCTCAATCCCATGCTTACGCAGCTTTCTATAAAGGGTATTGCGACTGACCCCAAGCTGCTCAGCCGTTTGAGTCATATGCCACCGCGTCTGCTCCAAAGTTTTAAGCAGTGCAATCCGCTCGGCATCTGCCAGTGGATGTTCGCCAGACTCGGCTGGCGGAAGGACTGGACGCCCCTGCCGAATCATCACCGGCAAATCCTCAACCCCGATCCGCCCTTCATCACACAACGCCGCCAGCGTGCGCAGCACATTGCGCAACTGCCGCACATTGCCCGGCCAGTTGAACGCCAGCAACGCCTGACGCGCCGGCTCGTCGATCAGGATCGTTTCACCGCCCGCCTCCTCGGCCAGCAGGAAATCCAGCAACTGCGATTTATCGCTACGCTCACGCAACGCCGGCAACGCTACTTCCAACCCATTGAGCCGGTAGTACAAATCCTCGCGGAAGCTACCATCGGCGACTCGCTCCAGCAGATTGCGGTGCGTCGCACTGATAATCCGCACGTTGACCGACTCCGGCTCGCCGCCAATCGGCACCACTTGCCGATCCTCCAGCACACGCAACAAACGCGTTTGCAGCGCCAGCGGCATGTCGCCGATTTCATCGAGAAACAGCGTGCCGCCATCAGCCTGCTGCAACTTGCCGCGCATGCCGTCCTTGCGTGCGCCGGTGAAACTGCCGCCGCGATAGCCGAACAGTTCGCTCTCGATCAGGCTTTCCGGGATGGCCGCGCAGTTAAGGGCGACGAAGGCTTTGTTTGAGCGCTGGCTGGCGTGATGCACAGCCTTGGCAAAAGCCTCTTTGCCAGAGCCGGTTTCGCCATTGATCAGCAGTGGCACATCACGTTCGAAGACGCGCAGGGCTTTGCGGAAATCGGCCTGCAGCGCCTCGTCACCGAGACAGATGCCCGACAAGCGCGGCGCTTCAGCTACTACCGGCGTCGATACCATCGGTACAGCTTTGCGCGACTCGCCGCGCAACACAGCAAACAGATGTCGCCCGTCACGGGTACGCAGCGGCCAACTGGCGCTGGCATTGGCGCTCGCGCGGCCAAGCAACTCATCCAGCGAACAATCGAAGAACGCCTCGACCGGTTTACCGAGCAAGCCGCCACGAATATGCCCGAGCAAATTCAGCGCACTCTGGTTGACCGCACTGATCCGCCCTTCGCCGTCAAACGCCAGCAAGCCTTCGCTGAACAACCCGACCGATTCGGCCTGCAAATGAAAGCGCAGCAACCATTGATTATCAAAACAGCGCAGGAAGTAGCAACTCTCGATCATCTTCGCCGACAGATTGACCAGCGCCATGGTGTGGAACTGGCTTTGCCGCGAGACATCGTGGCGCGCCGACGACACATCGAGCACCGCAAGCAGTTCGCCATGCGGGTCGAACACCGGGCTCGCCGAACAGGTCAGGCCGGTGTGACGACCGCGAAAGTGTTCGTCCTGATGGATGGTCAGGGCCTGACGCTCGACCAGGCAGGTGCCGATGCCGTTGGTGCCTTCGCAGGCTTCGCTCCAGTCCGCACCGAGCCACAGGCCGGCGCGTTCGAAGATCTTGCGTTCGGCCGGCGCGGTGACGCAGTTGAGGATCACCCCGCGCGCGTCGGTCAGCAATACCGCGTGGCCGGCGCCGGAGAGTTGTTGATGCAGGCTGCTCATTTCATTGCCGGCGATCTGCAACACCTGTTGCAGACGTTCGCGGCTTTCCAGTACCCGGCCGTGTTCGAGCACGGTCGGCGCCATGCTCAGCGCCGGGTCGAGGTGGTAGTCCTCAAGACAGCGCAGCCACGAACGGGCAATCGACGGATCGGCACCGGGCCCGTGCAGGTGCGGTTTGCCCTGGGTAGCAGTGAGAACCTGTTGGGCATGGCGACTCAAATGGTTGTCGTGCATTTCTTATTGTTCTCCCCGAGGCTCGACGGCCCAATGCTGAGGTGACGCCCAGCATCCCCCAGCCACCGACGCATTGCAATGCTGGCAAGACTGTCCGGTCACGGGCTGTACCGAAAGCGGTACAAACTGTCATCCCATCTGTACCGAAACCGTCACAGGCAAAATCCACTCGTCCGACAAAAACCTGCCAAGCCCTTGATTTACCTGCCCTACACGGCAGTGGCCCGACCTTTGCTCTACGCTTATAGCAAGCGCACTTGCGCGTTTCTCTAATAAGTACAAAGCCAAGGAGAACATCATCATGCGTTACGCTCACCCCGGTACTGAAGGCGCCAAAGTCTCGTTCAAGAGCAAGTACGGTAACTACATCGGCGGCGAGTTCGTCGCGCCTGTCAAAGGTCAGTACTTCACCAACACCTCGCCAGTAAATGGCCAGCCGATTGCCGAATTCCCCCGCTCCACTGCCGAAGACATCGACAAGGCACTGGACGCCGCCCATGCCGCTGCCGACGCGTGGGGCTCCACTTCCGTGCAGGCACGCTCGCTGATCCTGCTGAAAATCGCCGACCGCATCGAAGCGAACTTGGAACTGCTGGCGATCACCGAAACCTGGGACAACGGCAAAGCCATCCGCGAAACCCTCAACGCCGACATCCCGCTGGCCGCCGACCATTTCCGCTACTTCGCTGGCTGCCTGCGCGCCCAGGAAGGCAGCGCTGCCGAAATCGACGGCAACACCGTGGCCTATCACATTCACGAACCGCTGGGCGTGGTCGGCCAGATCATCCCGTGGAACTTCCCGATCCTGATGGCCGCGTGGAAGCTTGCGCCGGCCCTGGCGGCGGGTAACTGCGTTGTGCTCAAACCCGCCGAGCAAACTCCGCTGGGCATCACCGTGTTGCTGGAACTGATCGGCGACCTGCTGCCACCCGGTGTGCTGAACATTGTTCAGGGCTATGGCAAAGAAGCCGGCGAAGCGCTGGCGACCAGCAAGCGCATCGCCAAGATCGCCTTCACCGGCTCGACCCCGGTCGGCTCGCACATCATGAAATGCGCGGCCGAGAACATCATCCCGTCCACCGTGGAACTGGGTGGCAAATCGCCGAACATCTTCTTCGAAGACATCATGCAGGCCGAGCCGACGTTCATTGAGAAAGCCGCTGAAGGTCTGGTGCTGGCGTTCTTCAACCAGGGCGAAGTCTGCACCTGCCCTTCCCGCGCATTGGTGCAGGAATCGATCTACGACGAGTTCATGGCCGTCGTGATGAAGAAAGTCCTGCAGATCAAGCGCGGCGATCCGCTGGACACCGACACCATGGTCGGCGCGCAGGCGTCCGAGCAGCAATTCGACAAAATCCTTTCGTACCTGGAAATTGCCAAGGGCGAAGGCGCCGAGCTGCTGACTGGCGGCAAGGTGGAAAAACTCGAGGGCAATCTGTCGACCGGTTATTACATCCAGCCGACCCTGCTCAAGGGCACCAACAAGATGCGCGTGTTCCAGGAAGAAATCTTCGGGCCGGTGGTGAGCATCACCACGTTCAAGGACGAAGCCGAAGCCCTGGCCATCGCCAACGACACCGAGTTCGGCCTCGGCGCCGGCCTGTGGACTCGTGACATCAACCGCGCCTACCGCATGGGCCGCGCGATCAAGGCCGGTCGTGTGTGGACCAACTGCTACCACCTGTACCCGGCGCATGCCGCGTTCGGTGGCTACAAGAAGTCCGGCGTTGGGCGTGAGACGCACAAGATGATGCTCGATCACTACCAGCAGACGAAAAACCTGCTGGTGAGCTACGACATCAATCCGTTGGGCTTCTTCTAAACCTGCAGCACTGATCGTTCCCACGCTCTGCGTGGGAATGCCGCCCGGGACGCTCCGCGTCCCGCCAAAGCCGAACGCAGAGCGTCCGTTGAGGCATCCCCACGCAGAGCGTGGGGACGATCATGCTACCCACCGGCAAAAAAGCCGGGCCAATACAACAATAAGAAAGGTAAACCCTATGCCTAGCGAATCCCCGGCTGGCGCTCCGGCGACCGGCGCCTCCGTCGACTTTGAAAAAGTCGGATCGGATTACTTTCAACAACGCGAACTGAAAAAAGGTGCCGCCGGCTGGGTACTGCTGGTGGGTCTGGGCGTTGCCTACGTGATTTCCGGTGACTATGCCGGCTGGAACTTCGGTCTCGCTCAGGGTGGCTGGGGCGGCATGTTCCTGGCGACGCTGCTGATGGCCACTATGTACCTGTGCATGTGCTTTTCTCTGGCCGAATTGTCTTCGATGATCCCCACCGCTGGCGGTGGCTACGGTTTTGCCCGCAGTGCATTCGGGCCGTGGGGCGGGTTTCTCACCGGCACCGCGATCCTCATCGAATACGCCATTGCCCCTGCGGCTATCGCGGTGTTTATCGGTGCCTACTGCGAATCGCTGTTCGGCATCGGCGGCTGGATGATCTATCTGGCCTTCTACATCATTTTCATTGCCATCCACATTTTCGGGGTCGGCGAAGCGCTCAAGCTGATGTTTGTCATCACCGCCATCGCCGCGCTGGCGCTGGGGGTGTTTCTGGTGGCCATGGTGCCGCACTTCGACGTCGCCAACCTGCTCGACATTCCGGTCACCGCCGCAGCGGGCGCCAGTCCGTTTCTGCCATTTGGCTATGTCGGCGTCTGGGCGGCGATACCCTATGCGATCTGGTTCTTCCTTGCTGTTGAAGGCGTGCCGCTGGCCGCCGAGGAAACCAAGAACCCCAAACGTGACCTGCCGCGCGGCTTGATCGGCGCCATGTTGGTGCTGCTCATGTTTGCCCTGCTGATTCTGATCGTCGGCCCCGGCGGTGCGGGCGCCAACTCGCTGCTGACCTCCGGTAACCCGTTGGTCGAAGCCTTGAGCAAAGCCTACGGCGGCTCGACCTGGATGGGCAGTTTCGTCAACCTCGTCGGGCTGGCCGGACTGATCGCGAGTTTCTTCTCGATCATCTACGCGTACTCGCGGCAGATTTTCGCGCTGTCCCGGGCCGGCTACCTGCCACGCAAACTGTCCGAAACCAATAAAAGCAAGGCACCGGTCCTGGCGCTGGTGATTCCCGGCATCATCGGTTTCGGCCTGTCGCTGACCGGCCAGGGCGATCTGCTGATTCTGGTGGCGGTATTCGGCGCAACCATCTCCTACGTGCTGATGATGGCCGCGCACATCACCTTGCGGATTCGTCGCCCCAAAATGGACCGGCCGTACCGCACACCGGGCGGCATCTTCACCTCCGGCGTGGCCTTGGTGCTGGCGTGCATCGCCGTGGTCGCAGGCTTCCTGGTCGATCCACGGGTGGTAATCGGTGCCGCCGTCATCTATGGAGTGTTAATTGCTTACTTTGCGTTCTACAGTCGACATCACTTGGTAGCAGGCACGCCGGAAGAAGAGTTCGCGGCGATCCAGAAGGCTGAGCAAGCCTTGCACTGAGTGCCGACAATCCCGGCGCAGGCTCGGTCTGCGCCGTCACGGAGAATTGTGTATGGCCAGTTTCGCTCACACGGTCGGCGCCCAGACCTATCGCTTCGACAGCCTCAAGGACGTCATGGCCAAAGCCAGCCCGGCACGCTCCGGGGACTTTCTCGCCGGCGTCGCCGCCCTCAATGATGGCGAGCGCGTGGCTGCGCAAATGGCGCTGGCCGACATTCCGCTCACGCATTTCCTGCAGGAAGCGCTGATTCCTTACGAGTCCGATGAAGTCACCCGGCTGATCATCGACACCCACGACAAACAGGCCTTCGCCGTGGTCAGCCATCTCACCGTGGGTGGCTTCCGCGACTGGCTGCTCAGTGATGCCGCCGATGAAACCAGCCTGCGCAACCTCGCCCCCGGCCTGACCCCGGAAATGGTCGCCGCCGTATCGAAGATCATGCGCGTGCAGGATCTGGTGCTGGTGGCGCAAAAGATCCGTGTCGTGACGAAGTTTCGCGGCACCCTTGGCCTGCGCGGACGTTTGTCGACGCGCCTGCAACCCAATCACCCGACCGACGAACCGTCCGGCATTGCCGCGAGCATCCTCGACGGCCTGCTCTACGGTAATGGCGATGCGATGATCGGCATCAACCCGGCCACCGACAGCATCGCCTCGATCTGCGCGATGCTGGAGATGCTCGACGCGATCATCCAGCGCTACGACATCCCGACCCAGGCCTGCGTACTGACCCACGTCACCACCTCCATCGAGGCGATCAACCGTGGCGTGCCGCTGGATCTGGTATTCCAGTCCATCGCGGGTACCGAAGCGGCCAATGCCAGTTTCGGCATCAACCTGAATGTCTTGCAGGAAGGCTACGACGCCGGTCTGAGTCTGAATCGCGGCACCCTCGGGCAGAACCTGATGTATTTCGAAACCGGTCAGGGCAGCGCACTGTCGGCCAACGCCCACCACGGCGTCGACCAACAGACCTGCGAGACGCGGGCCTACGCCGTAGCACGACATTTCAAGCCGTTTCTGGTGAACACGGTCGTAGGATTTATCGGCCCGGAATACCTCTACAACGGCAAACAGATCATCCGCGCCGGCCTCGAAGACCACTTCTGCGGCAAGTTGCTCGGCGTGCCAATGGGTTGTGACATCTGCTACACCAACCACGCCGAAGCCGATCAGGACGACATGGACACCCTGCTGACCCTCTTGGGTGTCGCCGGGATCAACTTCATCATGGGCATCCCCGGATCCGACGACATCATGCTCAATTACCAGACCACGTCGTTCCATGACGCGCTTTACGCCCGGCAGACCCTGGGCCTGAAACCGGCGCCGGAGTTCGAGCAATGGCTGGCGAACATGGGCATCTTCACTCAGGCGGACGGCAAGGTTCGCTTCGGTAACAACTTGCCGCCGGCCTTCCGCCAGGCGCTGGCGCAACTGGGATGAGTCACATGGAAAAACCGCCCGTGGACCCGCAAAACCCTTGGCTGGAGCTGCGCCGTCTGACGCCAGCGCGGATCGCCCTCGGCCGCACCGGCACCAGCCTGCCGACCACTGCGCAACTGGATTTTCAGTTTGCCCACGCGCAAGCGCGGGATGCCGTGCATTTACCGTTCGATCACGCCGGGCTCAGCGCGCAACTGACTGAGCGCGGCCGTGAAAGCCTGCTGCTGCACAGTGCCGCCGTAGATCGAAACAGCTATCTGCAACGTCCGGATCTGGGGCGCAAGCTCAGCGATGAATCGGCGCAGGCCTTGCGCGAGTACGCGGCGGCGCATTCCGGCGGTGTCGATCTGGCAATTGTCGTGGCCGATGGCCTGTCGGCATTGGCGGTGCATCGGCATACGCTGCCGTTTCTCAACCGTCTGGAGGAGCAGATCAGTGACGACGGCTGGTCTGTTGCACCGGTGATTCTGGTGGAACAGGGCCGCGTCGCGGTCGGTGATGAAATCGGCCAATTGCTCGGCGCAAAAATGCTGGTGATGCTGATTGGCGAGCGCCCGGGACTCAGTTCACCGGACAGCCTCGGTTTATATTTCACCTACAATCCAAAGATCGGTCTGACCGATGCCTACCGCAACTGCATTTCCAATGTACGGCTCGAAGGCTTGAGCTACGGCATGGCGGCGCATCGCTTGCTCTACCTGATGCGCGAAGCCTGTCGGCGGCAGTTGTCAGGGGTCAACCTGAAGGACGAAGCACAGGTTCAGACGCTGGAATCGGACGCCGGTGTAGACATGAAAGGTAATTTCCTACTCGATCCGCCCACAACCTGAACCGTTTCCGCATTGCGTTTCTGCGCCGGTTTCAGGCAGGATCGATGCACGGCCGCACGGGTTTCCCATCGCCGTCAGAGCAGTTGAAGACAGCCACTTGAAGACGAGACCTATCATGCGGATTATTCAAGCGACCCTCGAACATCTGGACTTACTGACTCCGTTGTTCGTCAAATATCGCGAGTTCTACGGTTCCCTGCCTTACCCGGATTCATCCCGCGCCTTCCTTGAAAAGCGCCTGCGCCGCAAGGAATCGGTGATCTACCTGGCCTTGGCCGATGATGACGACAAGAAACTGATGGGCTTCTGTCAGCTCTATCCAAGCTTCTCCTCGCTGTCACTCAAGCGCGTATGGATCCTCAACGATATCTATGTTGCCGAAGACGCACGTCGCCAACTGGTCGCCGACAACCTGATCCGCACCGCAAAAAAAATGGCCAAGGAAACCCAGGCCGTGCGCATGCGTGTTTCCACCAGCAGCAACAACGAAGTGGCGCAGAAAACCTACGAATCCATCGGGTTCAAGGAAGACACCGAGTTCAAGAACTACGTGTTGCCGATCAGCGACGAACTCTGATTGCGCGGTTTGCCTGTGATGAGGGAGCAAGCTCCCTCGCCACAATGATTATCTGTCTGACAAATCCTCACATCCCGACATCCCCCGCTACAAAACCAACGCGCTTTTCATCCTTCAGACCGTATAATCCCGAGCTTTCCGGCTTGTAAGAAAAACTACACCCCGCTGTAGGCTTACACGAAGTCATCCGCACAGGCCTGCCGAGTCGGGCCGTCAAACAGGTGCCCCCATGGATTTCAACCCGCTCGACCTTATCCTGCATCTCGATGTGTACCTCGATTTGCTGGTGAACAACTATGGGCCATGGATCTACGCCATCCTGTTTCTGGTGATCTTCTGTGAAACCGGACTGGTGGTGATGCCGTTCCTGCCGGGTGATTCGCTGCTATTCATTGCCGGTGCCGTTGCGGCCGGTGGCGGGATGGATCCGGTGCTGTTGGGCGGTCTGCTGATGCTCGCGGCCATACTCGGCGACAGCACCAACTACGTGATCGGACGAACGGCTGGGGAACGACTGTTCAGCAACCCGAACTCGAAAATCTTCCGCCGCGATTACCTGCAAAAAACCCACGACTTCTATGACAAGCATGGTGGCAAGACTGTCACCCTGGCGCGCTTCCTGCCGATCATCCGCACCTTTGCGCCATTCGTCGCCGGTGTGGCGAAGATGCCGTATCCGCGTTTCTTTGGTTTCAGCGTGCTGGGCACCATCCTCTGGGTCGGCGGCCTGGTGACATTGGGATACTTCTTCGGCAACGTACCGTTCATCAAGAAAAACCTGTCGTTGCTGGTGGTGGCGATCATTCTGCTGTCGCTGGTGCCGATGATCCTTGGTGTGGTTCGCAGCCGTTTCGGCGGCACCAAAGCCCAATCGCACTAAGCCGGATGTGGTCGCTGAGCGCCTGGCGCCGCCGGCGCATTCTGGCGAAGTACCCGATTGCCGACGAGATGTGGCAACGGGTGCGCCATCAATTGAGTTTTCTTGATGGCATCAGCGCTGCCGAAGACCAATGGCTGCGTGAAGCCTGCGTGCTGTTCCTCGACGACAAACACCTGAGCGCCCTGCCTGGCGTCGAACTGCATCAGGAACAACGCCTGCTGCTCGCCGCCCAAGCGCAATTACCGCTGCTCAACCTCGGTAATCTGAACTGGTATCAGGGTTTCCACGAAATCGTCCTCTACCCGGACGATTTCCTCAGTCCGCAACGTCATCGCGACGCCAGCGGCGTCGAGCACGAATGGGACGGCGAACACAGCGGCGAAGCCTGGCAGCAGGGACCGATAATCCTCGCCTGGCCCGGCGTCATGGCCAGTGGCGGCTGGGAAGGCTACAACCTGGTGATTCACGAACTGGCGCACAAACTCGACATGCTCAACGGCGACGCCAATGGCCTGCCACCGCTGCACGCCGATATGCGCGTCAGCGACTGGGCCGAAGTGATGCAACACGCCTACGACGATCTCAATCGCCAGCTCGACCGCAATCCCGACGCCGAAACTGCTATCGATCCCTACGCCGCCGAGAACCCGGCGGAATTCTTTGCGGTCACCAGCGAATACTTCTTCAGCGCCCCGGATTTGCTGCATGAGGCCTATCCACAGGTCTATGCGCAGTTGCAGCTTTTCTACCGCCAGGATCCGTTGGGCAGGTTGCGGCAACTTCAGGCCACAGACCCGGTCTATCAGCCACACGACTAAGCGCTGCACGACTTTCGGTACATGGCGTCCACGGCAGAATATGCCTATAATCGCCGCCACTTTTTGGTCAATCCGGCCAAGTGTTTTTGGTCAACTACGGGGGCAACGCCCAATGAGCTACAGCAAGATTCCGGCTGGCAAAGACCTGCCGAACGACATCTACGTCGCGATCGAGATCCCGGCCAACCACGCGCCGATCAAATACGAAATCGACAAAGACAGCGATTGCCTGTTCGTTGACCGTTTCATGGCCACCCCAATGTTCTACCCGGCCAACTACGGTTACATCCCGAACACCCTGGCTGACGACGGTGATCCCCTCGACGTGCTGGTTGTGACCCCTTACCCGGTTGCGCCAGGTTCGGTGATCCGCGCACGTCCAGTCGGCATCCTGAACATGACCGACGACGGCGGCGGCGATGCCAAAGTCATCGCAGTGCCACACGACAAGCTGTCCCAGCTGTACGTCGATGTGAAGGAATACACTGACCTGCCGCCACTGCTGATCCAGCAGATCGAGCACTTCTTCGAGAACTACAAAGATCTCGAAAAAGGCAAATGGGTCAAGATCGAAGGCTGGGCCGGTGCTGACGCCGCCCGCGAAGCGATCACCAAGTCGGTTGCCGCCTACAAAGGCTAAGCACCTGCACGACGCGTGATGCTTGAAGAAAACCCCGGTTGATCCGGGGTTTTTTGTGCTCGGAAAAAGCCGCCTTAAACAGCGTGTTTATGGCGGACTACAGAAAAGTTTTATCCTGTGTAATTTCCCACAAGAGCGTCTTACATCCCGTCGCAAAATTCAGCCCGTTTTTGAACGTTCAGTTTATTCAAACCGCTCTGGCACGGCCGTAGACTCCGTGTTTATGAGAAAGAACACTAGCGGTCCAAGATTCAAGGCACTCCTGGAAGCAGCGAACATCTCCACAACGGGTTTCGCAAAGTTCTGGGGCACGGAAGCCCAAAATGTCCACAACTGGTACACCCGGGGCGTCCCGGCGTATCGCATGGAAGAAGTCTCACGCCTGCTGTCCGTCAACAGCGAATGGCTGAAAACCGGTGAAGGCATTAAAGAGCTGCCAAGCCTGACTCCGCCTGCCAGCAACGGCGACAGCTTTGACGCCCACGATCCTCAGGGCGCCTACCGATTCATCCATCCCAACGACATCGAACTGGCCTTCTTCAAAGAAACGCCACTGACCAACGGCTCCGACAAAACCCACGTCATTCAGGACCCGGACCTGTCCATCCGCCTGCTGCGTGCACAGGTTGATCAACTGGAGATCCGCCCCGCCGACGCCATCTGCGCGCACATGATCGGCAACAGCATGGCCGAACGCATCGAAGACGGCTCCGTCGTTGCCATCGACCGCGGCCTGACCCAAGTGGTGGACGGCGAAATCTACGCCATCGAACACGACGGCATGCTGCGCATCAAATACCTGCACCGCATGCCCGGCAACGGTCTGCGCCTGCGCAGCCACAACAGCGCCGAATACCCGGACGAAGTGTTCCGCGCGGCGCAGATCGAAGAGCAACGGATTCATATATTGGGCTGGGTGTTCTGGTGGTCGACGGTGAGCAAACGGCGGCCGGTGGTGCCGTTTCTTTGATCCGACGCAGCTATGCCTGCTTGCACAGAACCCTGTGGGAGCGAGCCTGCTCGCGAAGAGGCCCGGACAATCGGTACAAATCCCGGATTTCTGGTGAAGAAGTCGCTCTAAACCGCACTTCAGACTGGGAATCCCAAGCAAAACTCAGTATCCTGCGCCCCACATTTGCGCATCGACCCGCCCCGCGGCTCAGACAGCGCCCGACGCGGCAGACCAACGTCTGACCAAGTCCCGCAGCCGGACGCAGATCCGGATGTAAGTTTTGAAGGCTGGCAAGGCTTACCAAAAATAGGCCAAGCCAGTCCCCGAGAAGCCGGCCACAAGCCGGCTTTTTAATGCCTGCAAAAAAAACGTTTACCTTGGCGAGCTAGACTCAACACTTGCCAACCTCAACCCCTCAGTGCTAAATCCCGCCCAACACCCACCCCCTCTGTTTTTACCCGCATCCCCGAACCCGGCCGGATTCCGGTATTGAGCCTCACGGGAATCCATGGAATGGCCCTGCATATCCCGACCCTGTTGGTCGTTTCGGTCTTCGTCTTCTTTTTGATGGGGCTT
The DNA here is from genome assembly GCF_032613195.1 of Pseudomonas sp. P108. NCBI lineage: Bacteria > Pseudomonadati > Pseudomonadota > Gammaproteobacteria > Pseudomonadales > Pseudomonadaceae > Pseudomonas > Pseudomonas sp. P108. The sequence continues at coordinate 5,865,932 of NZ_CP126691.1, forward strand.
TTGACGCTGCACGCCTGGTATCGCGAAACCCGTGAGCCGCCGCTGGCGTACCTCGGCAGCATGATGCTGCTGGGCGCCTTGGGCGTGGTACTGGTCAGTTGGCGTGATCGAGGGGTCGACTTCATTCCGATTGTGTTCGGCAATGTTGTTCTATTGCTCAGTGCAGCGATGAACTGGACGGCCATGCGCACGCTGGTCGGGCGCAGGCCGTCAGTGTCCGGCATTCTGGCAGGGGCGTTCGCCTGGCTGACCTTGTGCCTGATTCCCGCCTTCTACGAGTCGATGCCAAATAGGGTCTTAATCTACTCCTTGCTGGCATTCGGTTACGGCGTGATGACAACGCTGGAGCTCTGGCGCAGCCGCCACACTCTGGACGTCGCGTTTATGCCGGCGCTGGTGCTGACCGTTCTGCACACTGTGTTCTACGCCGTTCGCAGTGCGACCGATGAAGGGCTGCCGGTGACAAAGGCGCTGCTGGGCACTGGCGAGGGTGTGCCGTTTTTCTCGTTCATGCTGTTCGAGTCGATGCTGTATGTCATCGGCATTGCCTACATCACCCTGGCGATGGTCAAGGAACGTGCAGAGCTCAAGCTCAAAGCGGCGGCGTTCAGCGATCCGCTGACGGGCATTGGCAATCGTCGCGCGTTCATGATGAACGCCGGCCAGTTGCTTACTGAAAGCCAGCAACACGCAGAACCGGCGGCGTTGCTGCTTTGCGACCTGGATAACTTCAAGCGTCTGAATGATACCTATGGCCATCCCGTTGGGGATCAGGCGTTGATCGCGTTCGGCCGGATCGTGGTCGAGAGCCTGCGCAAGGAAGATGTTTGCGGGCGGATTGGCGGTGAGGAGTTTGCCTGCCTGCTCAACGATTGCGATGAGCAGACTGCACTGGAAATTGCCGAACGGATCCGCCGTTCGTTCTCGCAATTGTCGATTCTTGAGCCGGGGCTGCTCAGCGTCAGCATCGGCGTGGTGACCACCCGCGAATCCGGCTACGACTTGTCACGTCTGCTCTCGGAAGCCGATCAGGCGCTGTACGGCGCCAAAGACAAGGGGCGTAATCGTGTACAGACGTTGCGTTCGCTGTACCTGAGCCTTACCGATAATTAGTGCCCAGCCACCGACCATTTCAATAAGCCACTAGCACATCCGCCCTAATTGCCCCTGCCGGCGCCCGCCACTAAATTTCCATTCTGTTTTTGTGCATTACAAAAGCGCCAAGGAATGGAGCAACACCATGTCATCGTTTTTCAAACTGAGTAAATCCGTCGCTTTACTGACTGCACTCTTGACTGCCACTTCAGTGTCAGCAGAAGAGCCGAACCCCGTTGGCGACTGGTGGATCATTTACGGTAACGGCGTCCCGCACAAGAACATCATGTATGTCGCCGACAGCACATCCGTGGTGCCGTCGACGCGTACCAAGGGTGCGCAAATGCTGGCGGTGACGCTGGTGTATGAAGAGCCGGGCAAGCCAATGATCGATGCCTACAACCTGGAAGTTCAGTGCAAGACCAACAAGGTGCGGTTTGTTAACGGCCAGTCGGTGGATCGAATTGCCTACATGCTGCGGCACCTGAAAGTGAACGAGCAATGGCAACAGCCGAAGGAGTTCTGGGTGCAGCGCGCTTTGGCTTTCGTTTGCACTCCAGAGAAAAAAGACATGATTGCAGTGGGCAAGATGGAGTACTTGCAGATGATTCAGGGCATGCAGCAGATGTTCTTCAAACTTGCACCGATTCAAGAGAAAGGCCAGATGATGGACAACCTCGACTCGATACTGGGCAACAAGTAGCAGCCTGATTTCTGGGCGCTGCAGCGCGCTATTTCGTCTCGCACATGACACCGGGAGTCATGATGAATCAATGGACTAAAACGTTTTCGGCGCTGTTGATAACAGCCACAGTATCAATGGTGAATGGCTGCCACCTGATTGCACAGTCGCGCTGGGAAGGACGGGATGTTCAGGAAGCACTCGATCTGTTCGGCAAACCTGACTCGATGAAAAAACAGACCGGTGCGAACGGCGAAAATCTGGCCGTCTTGACCTGGTTCAAATCCTCCAGCTGGACCACCACCGAAGCGGCCGGCACTTCCATGAATCACACCGGCAACGGCATGGTGTACACCGAGTACTACGAGACGGTCGGGCATAGCTCTGACTGCAAACTGGAAGCCACCGTCAACAAAGCCAAAAAGATCGTACTGTTTCGGATCGAGGACGGAAAGATCATTCATGGCAAATGCATCAACGTTCCGTTCGTACCCGGTTACATTCCGCCTGGACTCTAGTGCTGTCCCTGAGCAAGTAACTGCTCAGGGATAACTGAACGACTTCACCAGCGTCAGCTCACCCACCGCGCGCATCGGGATCAGAAACGTCTCCATTTTCTCGCTCGGCGTGCCTTCTTCAGTAATCACCGTCACCTGCGCCGTGGTCAGCGCCTGCACCGCCTCATCGCCGCCCTCGTCATCCCCGCGATAGCCACCGCCGTAATAATTCACATACACCAGATACTGGCCCTTGATCGGCGCCGGCATGGCGAAGATTTCCGGGCCGTAGCCGGTGGTGACGTCAACGTCGAGCGCGGCGCCGTTGGCGGCGCTGCGGTTGCCGTACCAGATGTGCGCGCCGTCGGGGGTGACGAGGTGCAGGTCGAGGTCGGTGCCGTCACTGTCCCACGCCAACAGCACGCGCAGCTTGGCCGGGGTGGCGCCGCCGCTGGTGTTGAGGAACTGTGTGCGGTGGCGTTGCTGGCCATCGGGACTGCGCACTTCCACGCTGTTGCTGCCGTTGGGGAAGGAAAACGGGCGGTCAAAGCGGCCGCTGTCGTCGATTTTCAGCGGCATGCTGACGCCGTTGACGATCAAGCGACCGGGTTCGTTGCCCTTCTGCGTAGCTTTGATTTCGCCGCTGATGCGGGCGGTATTGGCCTGGCCAATCGGGGTGTTGACCGAGGAGGCCGGGTAGTTGACGGTCTGACGGAAGCTTTCGCCCTCGCCTTCCGGGGCGCCGCTGCGCCAGCCGCCGACCGGGGTGTCGAGTTTGACGCTGTCGGCGGCCATCGCTGGCGATAGCGCGGTCAAGGTGCAGAGCAACAGCAAGACCTGTGGATAACGGAGTGTCATGGTCTATTCCAGCAAAAGATGACGGGCGAGCCCTTCGATGTAGGTTTCATCCTGGCCGTTGGGGTGAGCTTCAAAGGCCAGGTGCAGATATTCGTGGGTCAGGTCTAGGCGATCCTGCAAAGTCAGTACGCCGCGTACGTAGATGCGTTGGCGTTCACGGTCGACGAAAGGACGGCCGAAGGCCAGTTTGCACACGGCGAAGGTGCTGACTTCGTTGTAGCCGGTTTCGCTTTCCAGCGTCGGACGCCAGCCGCGTCGTTGTTTCTGCAGCCAGTCTTGCGCAGCGGGCAGTGCTTCGCAGGAGGCGACCGGGTTGTCCCAGCGGCTGAGGCTGGCGCGCGGGTAGGCGTGCAGCAGAATCGCGTCGTAACGCTGACCGGCGCTGGCTTGCTCGACGGCTTGTTGCCAGGCGAGTTTGTCCGGGCCGGGTTGATCGGAGTGATAGGTGACGGTGCTACCAGCCAGCACGAGGTCTGCCGTCCATGCGGCGATGTTGCGGGATTCGGCCGAGGCTGGACGCGGGGCGACACGCTGGTGATTGCTGCTGTCATCGATGCTCAGGCAGTCGCCGTTGCGCGTGGCGTTTTGCAGCAGATAGGTGCGGATTGCCACGGCCAGCGCTTTGGCCGCTTCGGCGGGTTCGGGTTTGGCTTCACGCTCAAGGACGCGGGCTACATATTCTTCGCGATCAAGCCTTGCGACGAGTTTGTCGTTGAGTAGAAACAGTTCGCCGTCGCTGTGGATATCCAGCGCGTTGCCGTTGGCGAATTCGACGCGATAGTCGCCTTGCAACGGGCCGGATGTCGCGAGGCGATCACCCGCTAACACCTTCGAAACTGGGTACTTCGAAAACAGGCTGACTTCGACACAACGCCCCGCCTCCGCCGGCCAGGCTGCCGGCAACACGGTCGCCAATGCTTGGCCGTAATGCCGCAAGACCATCTGGCTGGTGCCGCGCCCGCCTGCCCAGACCGGCGAGCCATCAGCCGTCCAACCGGCGAAACCACCCTGGCGCGATTGCGGATCCTGATCGCCAAGCCAGCTCCAGGTTTTCACCCGCAAGCGTCCGCCCAGTTCACCAACGACATTGCCGTCCGCCGCATTCAGCACCACGTCGAGCAGCACTCGACGCGCCTGATCCTGCGCCGGTAGCGAGGCCAGGACCTTCAGCAAATCAGCCACGGAAACCCGTTGAGCCGGTTGCACCGACGGCAAATCCAGCAACCACAATGGCGCTTCGCGCGCTTGCCAATACGCTCGCCAATCCGCCGCCGTAATTCCCAACCGCGCAGGTTCGAAATATAACCCGCAGGATTTCACAAGCGCCTGATCTCGTTCGATCCTGCCGCCCGCTGCGCAGCAATAAACCTCTTCCTTCGACTGTCCGCGACATTCATACGCCGGCTCCCGCGCGCCGGTATCCACCAGCCATGTGTAGACAAACAACTTCCACAGACTGCCCAGCGGCGTATCCAGCGATGACGGCAACGGTTCACGCTTGATCAGTTGCGTCTGACTCAACGACAACAATTCGCCCTTGTAGGCCACGCGCAACGGCTCATCCTGCGCCGTCGCCAGCGCAGGGATCACACACATCAGCAGCCACAGCAGCGGCCGGGTCATGTCAGTTGACCGTGACCTGACCGAGGGCGGCTTTCGCTTCCTGGGCCTGATGCTGCGGTGCGTAGACCTGCTTGAAGCGCACCGGCGGCAAGTTGAACTGGCCCTTCTGCGAGAATCGCACCAGATGGCGCAGCCGCAACTCGCCGCTCAGCGCATCGACCGGCACCGCATAGGCCAACTGGCCCGGTTCGAAACGCGCCTTCTCCAGCGCCGTCGGCTCGGTGCCGTCCTTGCCCTGCAACTTGATGCCCCACGTCGTGCGCTCGACATCAGCGCCCGGTGGCAGCGGCACTTCGAGCATGCCGTAGCGCAGTGGTTTCGGCGCTTTGCTGGTGAGGATCACTTCGTCCAGATACAGGCTGTCGCTGGACAGCGGCTTGGTGCCCACCGGCTCCAGCTTGAAGGTGAAGGCTTCATCGCCCGGCACCAGTCGCGACAGGCGACGGGTGATGGTCACGGCCATTGGATCGACTGGCGGTTGCTGGGTCTGGAAGCTCAACGCCGCGCGCAATGGACGCTCTTGCGTGCCGGACACTGTCAGCACGCTTGGCACCGGAGTGGCGCCTTGCCAGGTCCAGTACATCTCACCGGTTGCACCGTAGTTTTTCTTCCAGCCCTCACCCGGCGTCAAGGCGATGGTCGGCGAAGCCTGGGCGATGCTGCGCTGCAACCAGGTCAGCGCCAGTGCACGTTCGAGGGTCGATTGCTGCGGCAACAGTCGTTGCAACAGCGCTTGCGCACGTGCCTGATCGAACGGTTGCAGTGACAGGTTCAGCGCTTCGGCAAACGGCTGCGAGCTGACCGACAGACGCTGTTGTGCAGCAGCCAACTGACGATTGAACGCGTCCGGCAAGGCGACTTTCGACTGCGTGGCCAAAGAGGCGGTCAACACCCGTGCCGCTGCCAGACCGAGCGCCGAATCCGGATCGCTCATCACCAGACTGTCTTCGCCATCGTCGAGCATGGTCTCAACATGACCTTCACCCGCCTTGCCCAGATCGTCCATCAAGCCGCTAAGCAGCGTGTTCACCGGCAAATGCATCTGCTTGGCGAACGACAGAATCAGCGCACGTTGCAGCAAAGGCGTGTTCGGCGCTTGCTTGGCGTAAACCTCCAGCACCCGCTGCCAGTGCTCCGGCGGCAGGGTCAGCTCCAGCACCTGGCTGGCGTTCCAGTCGGCGTAATAGGCGTAGGCCGTGAGGAACGCATCCGGTTCACCGTCGTAGCCCCACCAAGTGAAGCTCGCCGACGGCCCGGCCATTTGCACCAGACGCAGACGGCTGTTCTGCATGATCAGACGCAAGCGATCACGAATCTGCGGATTCGATGCCAGCGACGGATAAGCAATACTCAGCGGCAGCAAACGACTGGCCGTCTGCTCGACGCCGCCATACGGGTAGCTGAGCAGATCATCGAGGGCCGAGCGGAACAACGCTTGCGGACTGTCATCCAGACGCAGGCGAATATCCGTGGCATCCGCTGGCAGACTCAGCGCAGTGTCGCCGCTGGCGACATCAAGGCTTTGCGTTTGCGTCACTTGCCAGCCATCACCGGTCGCACTCAGGCGCACGGCCAGAGAGTCCGCGGTTTTGCCGTCCTGAACCAGCTCCGCCGTCCACTCACCGGAGGCCAAGGCGAACGCCGGTAGCGGCAGGTAATTGATGCCGTTGTTCAGGGTCACCGGCAGGCGTTGTTCGGCGCCAGCATAGTGAGTGACCAGCTCAGCCTTGACCGGTTTCTCGGCCTGACTGAACGCGAACACACCGAGTTGCGGCTGATCGCCCTTACGGAATTTGCTCGGCCCACTCCACTTCAGGTACAGCGGTTTTTCCGAACGCACGAACTGCTTCTTCTGCCCGACCTGACCGTCATCGGCGATGGCGCGGGCGGTAATGCGCCAGCGGGTCAGCGAGTCCGGCATCTTGAAGGTGAAGCGGGTTTTGCCGTCGGCACCGGTCAACAACTCCGGCTGCCACGCAGCGGTGTCGACGTCTTCACGACGCGGCCGCTCCAGCACTTTAACCCCGCGCTCGCTGCGGTTGGCTTTGCCCGGTGCGCCGGGGCTGCCCGGCAACGCCACGTCGTAACTGATGAACGACAGGCTCGCACTGGTGCGCACGTTGTTACGGCGCGGGTGATAGAAGAACTGGTCGATGGTCGGCGCAACTTCGGGTTGCAGCGCGTAGACCATTTCGTCGACGACGCTGACCGTCAGATGCGCCGGAACGGCTTTGCCGGCGAACTGCGTGGTCAGGTCAACCGTGACCGTGTCGCCCGGCAGATACACCGCTTTGTCGGTGCTGATCGCCACGTCGATTTGCGGCGCGACCACTTTGATCCCGGCGTTCTGGAAGCTGTACTGACCGCCCTTGGTGTAGAGCACGGAGAAGGTCAGGTTCGGTGCAAAGTTGTCCTTCACCGGGATACGCGCGCGGTATTGGGTGTCGCTGAGCTTTTCCAGTTTCAGCCAGTCGCCGCCCTTGGCCAGCAGCGCAGTAGCTTCGACCTTGTCGCGCTCCAGAGAAAGCAGAGCATCGCTGACCGGTTCCGGGAAGGTGATCAGCGCCAGCGCTTCATCGCCAGCCTTGTACTCAGGTTTATCGAGGACGATTTCCACGGTGCCCGGCACTGCTTTTACGCCATCGCCGGTGACCGAATGCCCGGTGGCACCGAGCACGCGACCGTGCTGATCCTTGAGTGTCAGGTTGTAAGTGCCCGGACGTTCGAAGGCAATGCTGAAGCCTTTGTCAGTCGCCGCAAGTTTGCCTTCACCGGTGCTCTGGTCTTCCAGACGCACCCAGTTGTAGCTGCTCGGGGTGACCGCTTTGCTCTGCTCGCTGCCGCCCTCGTTGGCGTAGCTGAACGCAACCTTGTCGCCGACCGCGCTGAAGCGTTGCGGTGCGCTCAAGCGGAAGCTCGCCGCGCCACGGTCGATGAGGATTTCCTTGGTGGTCTTGACCCGATACGCCGCGCCATCGCTGGCAAACACGGTGAGCATGTAGCGGCTCGGTTTGTCGGCGGCAGGCAGGTCGAGGGTCGCGTTGCCCTTGCTGTCGGTGGTCAGTTCGGTGCTGGTCAGCTCCACCGGGAATTGCCCGAGGTATTGCAGCTCGTTGTCGACCATCGACAGTTGCTGGGCGCGCAGGCTCAGGGTCAGTTTGGCGTTGGCCACCGGTTTGCCGTCCGGGTAGAGCAGCACCAGACTGCCCTTCACCGGTTCGCCGGTGCGGTAATCCTGCTTGGCCAGATTCAGCGAAATCTCGAAGTGCGGCTTGATGTACTCCGCCACACGGAACGCGCTGCTGTAAGCCTGATCCTTGTAGTTGAAGCGAATCTCGTAACCACCGGCAACGGCGTTGTCCGGCAACTGGAAACGGCCCTGAGTGCCCGCCTTCGAATCGAGTTTAAGGTCAAGGTGTTGTAGCTCGGTACCGGTCGCATCGAGCACGCTGACCGAGACATCCCCTGCCCCCGGCAATACCGAATCCCGCGCATTCTTGAACTCGCGACCGACGATCTTCAGTGACACCCAATCACCCGGGCGGTACAGCGGCCGGTCGGTGAAGGCATAGAGTTTGGTGTCGTAGATTTCGCTGTCGTAGTAGAAGTTTTCCGAGACGAAGACGCCGCCCTCTTCATCCTCGCCGATCACGAACGAACGCTCAGGGCTGACGTGTTTCAGGCGCAGCAAACCATCAGTGTCGGTCGCGCCGCTGCTCATCACACCGAGGCCATCCGTCCACAGCACATTGACCTTCGGCACCGAGCTGCCTTCGTGTTTGCGTGCGGCCCAGACCAGCAATTCATCGCCAGCAATCTTGCTCACCGCGACGGTGTTGGAGACGAACACCATAGTGGTCGCGCGGTACTTGCCGATCAGCGCTTCGACCAGATACAGACCCGGTTTCAGATTACCCAACGGGATATAAACGTTACCCGGCGCGACACTGACGAAATCGCTCGAAGAGCCCGCGAGATTGACCCCGGCTGGCGGCTGAATCGGCTTGGCCTGCCACAGCGGATAACGGAACTGGCTGACCACCGGCAGACCCGGAATCAGCGCAAATTGCGGCTGTGCATCGTACGGTGTCGGCGCGGCAATGGCGTTGCCCATCTTCAGTTCCGGCACCTCTTCGGTGACCTGTTTGCGCGACTCATAAGAGAACGCGCGCTGCATCACCCGACGGGATTTTCGGTACCAGTTGTCCCACAAGTACGCGAGGGTGTTGGACAAGCCTTCGCCCTTGAACTGGCCATCGCTGACCACGCGATGCAGGTTCTTCTGACGCTTGAGGAAATCCAGCGGCTTGTCGATGCGATACACACGAATGTCGGCGCCACCGTACGGTTCCATGCGGAAACGGCGATAGTCTCGGCCCGGCGCTTCGAGGCGCACCATCGCCTGCTCGTCCGCTGCGAAACTACTGTCGGCAAGGAGGAAAAAGCTCTCACCGGACACCGGCGTATAGCCGCTCGGCTCCACCGAATCTTCGGCGTTAACGGTCGCCAATGGCAGCAACAGCGCCAGCAGCAAAGGAATTCGTGAGCAGATACGCAACATGCGGGCACCGGTCATTGGGAGAGAAAGTTCAGTCGATAGACGCCGATGAAGTTGGGGTTGGCTGCGTCGGGTATCCATCGGGTGTCCTTCCATGTCATGAGTTGCTGCAGGCTTGCCGAACGCATGCCGTTGTCAGTCGGGGTGGTGGTACCGGTGTGATAGGCGATGTAGCGGCCCATCCAGATCATCAGGTGCTGGTCGTCGCCCTGATCGAAAAACATCAGGTCACCGGGCCGCGCCTGCGACACGTCGCGACTGACCAGATGGCTGTTGAACTGAATCAGTTTGATCGCGTTGACGTACGGCCCGACCTTGCCGCCGCCCTGCTGCCATTGCTGGGCAAGCTTGCGTTGCTCATCGCTCAGCGAAAGCTCGGGCGGCAGGTAGCGATTGGACAGGCCATTGCTGCGCAGCCATTTGTCGTCGTGGACTTTCAGCGCTTCGTTGGCGGCAAAACGTACCAGCCCGGCACAATCCTGCTGATACCAGCGCGGGCTCGGGCCCTGGCTGAGTTGCTCTTGGGCGATGCGCACAAACCAGGCGCGAAACACCTGGGATTGCGCCGGATCCAGCGCCGGTGCTTCAACGGCTCGGGCACCCGCACTCAATAGCAGCGCAAGCAGGCCGAGGCTGCGGATCAGTGTCGTCACAGCGCTTTCCACTCCAGCGGCAGCCACTGCCAGTGGCCGTCAGGCTCGCTGCCTTCAGGCAAAGTCAGGGCATATTTGCCGTAGCCGCCGAGGGTGCGCAGTTTCGGAATCAGGTAGGTTTGCGCGGCGTTGTAGAACACCGGCTCCATGTCCTGCGGCAGGCTGTCGAGGGTTTCCTGCTGCATCAGTTGCGCCATCGAATCCGGGCCGAAATAGATCGGCATCAGCACATCTTTCGGCAGCACGTCGGCCATTGGCGGGAAGCGCTTATCGAGGGTGCCGAGGGCCTTGTCGACCAGTTTGTCGTCGAGGGAAAACAGCAGCGTCGAGCCGTGACGGGCAAGACTGACTTTCATGAATGCCTTGCCGGAAATCGCGTTCGGGTTTTCCGCAGTCTTCGCCGCGTAGGGGCCGAAATTGGAACTGACCTGACGCTGCCAGACGTGGTTCTGGCCTTCCTGCTTCTCGACCACCGGGAACACGTTTTCTTCGACGTTGGCCTCGTACGCACCAACCATCGAACCGAATAGCTTGCCGAGATCGCCATCAAGTTTGCTGCTGTCCTCGTCTTTCAGACTGGCCACCAACAGCGGCGTGTACAAACGCGAATCGGCGTACCAGCACAGGCCTGCCGCGCCGGCCACGTGTTCGGTGAGGGTCTGCGCCACGGTCTCTTCGGCACCAAGTTTTACCAACAGCGGTTTTTGCGGTTCGGCCGCGACCGGCAGGGTTACGCAGGCACTGGCCCCCAGCGGCATGGCTTGCCAGACCGGTTTGAAATCGAAGTCGGGCTGGTTTTCCAGCTCGTCCATGGCGAGGTAGCTGTGCCAGCCCTTGTCGTCCATGTCGAAGCGCAGCCCGGCGAAGTTCGGGATGAAGCGCTGATAACCCATGGCCAGAACACTGGAATTGACCGACAGACGCTGCTTGGTTTCCGCGGTTTTCGCTGGCAGACCGAACGCTTCGGGGAAGAGTTTTTCGCCATTGAGCAGCGCTGCCAGCGCTTGTGGCGAGACGTGCCCCGATTCTTCAGAGACGCCACTTTCCGGGTCGTAGTACTTGGCCGGGTTCGACAGCACCACCAGTTTGTCGCCGTGGGAGGCAAACAGCAGCGCTTTGCTGGCGTTATAGGTCAGTTGGTACAACGGCACGCTATCGCCGCCGACTTTGAGTTCGCCCATCTGACTGAGTTGCGTGTCATCCATCGCGACTTTCGCCAGCGGCTCGAGCAGCTTCGCCAGCCCGCCGCGATCCATCACCAGCAGGAAATCCTTCAAGCGACCATCCGCGCCACGCCACAGCGCGACATCGGCCGGTTGATCGAAAAGCTGCTCGATCAGGCTGTCCTGCAACTTCAGATCATGCTCGTAGATGATCCGGCGCAGACTGCCGATCAAGCCGAGGCGATCAGCATGAGTCTCGTAATAGAAGACGAAATCCTCGGTGAGCGTGGCCTTGAGGAACGGCACCGTCAGCAGGTCCTTGGGCAACTGGCTCAGCGAACGGGTTTCCAGCAACGCATCCGGACGGCTGAGGCCAAGCTTGTCACTGGCCAATTCCGCCGGCGGTGCCTTGGGCTTGAGCAGCAACCAGCCAAAACCACCCGCCACGCCGGCCACCAGGCACAACCCGGCCAGAAGCAAAGGCCAGCGCCGCGAAGGTTTGGCCGCTGGCGTGTCGGCAGCCGGAGTAACAGTGTTATCGCTCATCTTTTCAAAGCCCGATTTCATCCGTGCAGCGGGATGCTTATTAATAGTTGAAAGTCTTGACCAGCAGCAGATCACCGATCGCCCGCAGGGGTACGATGAACGTTTCGCGTTTTTCGTCGACGGTGTTTTCGTTGAGCACCAGCGTGATTTGCGAGGTGATCACCTCGTTCTGGTTGCTGGTCTCCTCGAAGTTATAGCCGCCGTTGCCGAAGTTGCCCCAATAGTTGACGTAAACCAGATAGGTGCCGTGCAACGGCGCGGTCATGGTGAACATTTCCGGGCCCGGGCCATCAACGCCATCCGGGTCAAGACCGCCGCCATTGCTCAGCGCTGGCCGAGCCCAGAACGCATGCTGACCGTCGGGCGTGACAATGTGCAGATCGAGCTCGGCTTTCGGATCGTCCCATCCCAAGACAAGACGAATCCGCGCCGGCGTGCGCAAATTGTTTGCTTCATAAAATTGCACGCGCTTGAGCGACTGGCCTTCGGCGCTGATCACTTCGACGCTGTTGGAGCCAGCCCCGAACGCGTACGGCCGGGCGAAACGGCCTTGGTCGTCGGTGTACAGATTCAGTGGATTGCCATTCACGGCGAGACTATGCGGCGGGCGCATATGCCCGATGGCCTTGAGCTGGCCCTGGATCATCGTGCGATTGCGCTGGATGCCGCGATCGATCGGCGGCGTCGGATAGGCGACTTGCGGGTTTTCGCTGCGGTCGAGCAAGCCGTGATAGCGCCAACCGCCCACTGGCTCCGAAAGCTCGGCCGTCGGCGCCGCCAGCAGCGCGGGCGCGCAGGCCAGGCCGATCAGCAGCCAAAGAAATGAACGCATGTAATGCCTCCTGCCATGCCTGAACGAAACCTTGCACCCGATCCTCGGTACTTCACAGCGGTGAAAACTGCGTTTCGTCTGAAAGACCCGTGACTATGGGGTCGTAGAAGGCGCGAAGATTAGCGATTCGGCGGTTTTTTAACAATCGGATACATGTGCTTTTGCTGTAGGAATCACGCCAATCCGGTGGACGCTGAGCCGAATAGCCGTCATATTCGGCTCACAAAATGAGCCGAATAGCTTTTCTATTCGGCTCACGGACTCAAGGCAGGCAACGAATGGCAACTCACTGGATCTGGCAGCAGCCCGATTGGCCCGACTTCAACTGGCAGGCAGAACGCCTGACACCGTTGTTGCGTGAGTGTGTGCAGGCGCAAGGTCAGTTGATGGGTATGGCGGGTTCGGTAGGTGACTCTTTGGGGGCTCAGGCCGAACTGGACGCCCTTTTGCAGAATATCGTGACGTCTTCGGCCATCGAAGGTGAGCAACTGAATGTCGGCTCCGTGCGGTCATCCTTGGCGCGACGTTTGGGCCTGGAGTTGATCGACGGCGATAAAGTCAGCCAACGCAGTGAAGGTCTGGCGCAACTCATGCTTGATGCCACCCGTCGATTTGTCGAACCGTTGACGCTGGAACGCTTGCTGGAATGGCACCAATGGCTGTTTCCCGATCAAGAGGCTGACCTTACTGCGCGCTCAATGCATGTGGGTGCGCTACGCGGTGACGAGCCAATGCAGGTGGTTTCGGGTCGCATTGATCGTCCAACGGTTCATTTCGAAGCCCCACCACGCCAAGGTCTTGAACAGCAGCTCGACCAGTTTCTCCAATGGTTCGAGGCCAGCCAGCATCAGACAGCACTGGACCCGATGCTTCGCGCGGGCATCGCCCACTTCTGGTTCGTCACCCTGCATCCGTTCGACGATGGTAACGGCCGTCTGACCCGCACCATCACTGATCTGGCGCTGGCACAGGGCGAAGCGCAAGCCATCCGTTTCTACGCCATATCGGCGAGCATTCTGGATGATCGTTCCGGCTACTACCGGATTCTGGAGTCCAGCCAGAAAGCCGCGCTGGATATCACCGAGTGGCTCTCTTGGTTCCTGCAAACCTTGCTACGCAGTCTGCAACAAGCCATCACCCGGATTGAAAGCGTGCTGGGCAAGACGCGTTTCTGGCAGGCACACCGCGAGTCCGAACTTTCGGCTGAGCAGGTCAAAGTGCTCAATCGCCTGCTCGATGGCGGCGAGCGGGGCTTTGAGCACGGCATCAGCGCCGGGCAATATCAAGCGGTGGCGAAAGTGTCGAAGGCCACGGCGACCCGACATCTTGTGGAGTTGCTGGAGAAAGGTTGCCTGCAACGCTTGCCGGGAGGTGGCCGTAGCACGCGCTACCAGATCAATTATCCGGACAGAGCAGCACGTTAAACCCAACCGCCACAGAGTTATTTTTGCCCTTGAGAGCCGGCCCGCTCATTTGCCCATAACCCCCCTATCTGCTAGTGTCGCGCCGGTTTAACGTCAACCGGAAATCGCCGCCATGGCCCGCAAAAAAGCTGCACTGGATTTCGAACAGTCCCTCGCCGACCTGCAAACACTGGTCGAGCGTCTGGAGAACGGTGAATTGTCGCTGGAAGACTCGCTGACCGCTTTCGAGCAGGGCATCGGTCTGACCCGTGACTGCCAGGCAGCGCTGGCGCAGGCCGAGCAGAAAGTGCAAGTGCTGCTGGAGCGCGATGGCGAACTCGCCGAGGAACCCTTCGACGCGGAACAGCCAGAATGATTGCGGCGTATACGGCGAGCAGCCAGACCCGGGTCAACGCAGCGCTGGAAACCCTGTTCAATGCGCCGCTGCCGGAGCTGGCGCGGCTTTACGAAGCCATGCGCTACAGCGTGATGAACGGAGGCAAACGCGTGCGCCCGCTGCTCGCCTACGCAGCGTGCGAGGCGCTCGGTGGCAAGGCTGAACAAGCCAACGGCGCGGCCTGCGCGGTTGAGCTGATCCACGCTTATTCGCTGGTTCACGATGATTTGCCGGCGATGGACGACGACGATTTGCGTCGCGGCCAGCCGACCACCCACAAGAAATTCGACGAAGCCTGCGCGATTCTTGCCGGTGATGGTTTGCAGAGCCTGGCTTTCAGTGCCCTGCTCGACCCGCGCCTGAGCGATTGCAGCAGTGACATCCGCCTGCAAATGGTCACCGCGCTGGCTAATGCCGCAGGCCCGGCAGGCATGGTCGGCGGTCAAGCCATCGACCTCGGCTCGGTCGGCCTCAAACTCGATCAGAAAGCCCTCGAACAGATGCACCGGCACAAGACCGGCGCACTGATCGAAGTCAGCGTCAAACTCGGTGCTCTGGCCAGCGGCCGTGCCGAGCAGGATGAACTCCGTGCCCTGCAGACTTATGCACAGGCCATCGGCCTGGCCTTTCAGGTGCAGGACGACATCCTCGACGTCGAAAGCGATACCGAAACCCTCGGTAAACGCCAGGGCGCCGACATTGCCCGCGACAAACCGACCTACCCGGCGCTGCTCGGTCTCGACGCTGCCAAGGCTTACGCGCTGGAACTGCGCGATCAGGCCCTGCACGCCCTGCGACCGTTTGACGCGGCGGCCGAGCCGTTGCGCGAGCTGGCCCGGTATATCGTCGAGCGGCGCAACTGACGGCGTATCCGCCAAAAAAGACCAACGCGTGGGCAGGGGGCGATGCATCAGGTAAACTGCGGCATCTTTTATACCTATAACGATTCGCCTGATGCCCACGACGTTTCATGAGATTCCCCGCAAGCGCCCGACCACGCCCCTGCTCGACCGCGCGAATACGCCGGACGGCCTGCGCCGGTTAGGCGAAGCCGAGCTGGAAACCCTGGCCGATGAGTTGCGCCTGGAATTGCTCTACACGGTCGGTCAGACCGGTGGGCATTTCGGTGCCGGCCTGGGCGTGATCGAGCTGACCATCGCGTTGCATTACGTCTTCGACACGCCGGACGACCGTCTGCTGTGGGACGTCGGGCATCAGGCGTATCCGCACAAAATCCTCACCGG
Organism: Pseudomonas sp. P108; assembly: GCF_032613195.1. Lineage (NCBI taxonomy): Bacteria > Pseudomonadati > Pseudomonadota > Gammaproteobacteria > Pseudomonadales > Pseudomonadaceae > Pseudomonas > Pseudomonas sp. P108. Next base: position 5,881,483 of record NZ_CP126691.1, read on the forward strand.
TCGCCGCGAGCGCATGGGCACCCTGCGCCAGAAAGACGGCATCGCCGCTTTCCCGCGTCGCTCCGAGAGCGAGTACGACACCTTTGGCGTCGGCCACTCCAGCACGTCGATCAGCGCTGCGCTGGGTATGGCGATTGCCGCCCGCCTGCAGGACAGTGATCGCAAGGCGATTGCCGTGATCGGCGACGGCGCATTGACCGCCGGCATGGCTTTCGAAGCGCTGAACCACGCGCCGGAAGTGAACGCCAACATGCTGGTGATTCTCAACGACAACGACATGTCGATCTCGCGCAATGTCGGCGGTCTGTCGAACTATCTGGCGAAGATCCTTTCCAGCCGCACTTACGCGAGCATGCGCGAGGGCAGCAAGAAAGTCCTGTCGCGCCTGCCCGGCGCCTGGGAAATCGCCCGCCGCACCGAAGAATACGCCAAAGGCATGCTGGTCCCCGGCACGCTGTTCGAAGAGCTGGGCTGGAACTACATCGGCCCGATCGATGGCCACGACCTGCCAACGCTGATCGCCACGCTGCGCAACATGCGTGATTTGAAAGGCCCGCAGTTCCTGCACATCGTCACCAAGAAAGGCAAAGGCTTCGCCCCGGCGGAAGTCGACCCGATCGGTTACCACGCCATTACCAAGCTCGAACCACTGGACGCTCCGGCCGCCGCGCCGAAGCAGGCCAGCGGGCCGAAGTATTCGGCAGTGTTTGGCGAGTGGCTGTGCGACATGGCCGCCGCTGATCCACGTCTGGTCGGGATTACCCCGGCGATGAAGGAAGGCTCGGATCTGGTGGCGTTCAGCGAACGTTTTCCGTTGCGCTACTTCGACGTGGCGATTGCCGAGCAACACGCGGTAACGTTCGCTGCCGGCATGGCCTGTGAAGGCGCAAAACCGGTGGTGGCGATCTACTCGACGTTCCTCCAGCGTGGTTACGACCAACTGGTGCATGACGTCGCGGTGCAGAACCTCGACGTGCTGTTCGCCATCGACCGTGCAGGTTTAGTTGGCGAAGACGGACCGACCCACGCTGGCAGCTTCGATCTGTCGTACCTGCGCTGCATCCCGGGCATGGTCATCATGACCCCGAGCGATGAAAACGAACTGCGCAAGATGCTCACCACCGGCCACCTCTACAACGGCCCGGCGGCGGTGCGTTACCCGCGTGGCAATGGTCCGAATGCGACCATTGAGAAAGACCTTGAGCCGATCGAAATCGGCAAGGGCATCGTCCGTCGTCAGGGCAGCAAAGTCGCCTTGCTGGTGTTCGGTGTGCAACTGTCCGAAGCGCTGAAAGTCGCTGAAAAACTCGATGCCACCGTGGTCGACATGCGTTTCGTCAAACCGCTCGACGAAGAGCTGGTGCGCGAGATTGCCGACAGCCACGAATTGCTGGTGACCATCGAAGAGAACGCGATCATGGGCGGCGCCGGTGGCGCGGTCAGCGAGTTCCTCGCGCGCGAGAACATTCTCAAGTCGATGCTGCATCTGGGCTTGCCGGATATCTACGTTGAGCACGCCAAGCCTGCGCAAATGCTGGCCGAGTGCGGGCTGGATGAGGCCGGGATCGAAGCGTCGATTCGTGAGCGTCTGGCCTTACTCGACAAATAAACGCAATACCCTTGTGGGAGCGAGCCTGCTCGCGAATGCGGACTGTCAGTCAAATCAGGGCTGACTGATACACCGCATTCGCGAGCAGGCTCGCTCCCACATTTGATTTGTGCACATCTGAAATTCCCGATGGATTTCCATGAAACTCTCGCGCCTCGCCCTGCCCTTTCTTCTGCTGCCATCCACCAACGCTTTCGCCGATACCTTCGAGCGTGATCAGGCACTGAAACTGCCGGACACGCTGATCTCAGCCAACCGCCAGGTCGAAGCCCGAAACGACAGCAGCGCCGCCAACACGGTATTCACCCGCGAAGACATCGACCGCCTGCAACCGAGCGACGTGCCTGATCTGCTGCGGCGCGTACCCGGCGTGCAAGTGGCGCAGGCCGGCGGGCGCGGCAGCCTGCCGGGGATCTACATTCGCGGCACGCAGTCGGCGCAGAGTCTGGTGCTGGTCGATGGCCAGCGCATCGGCAGTTCAACGTCCGGCGACAGCAACCTGCAGCATCTGAATATCGAACAGATCGAGCGCGTGGAAGTACTGCGCGGTTCGCGTTCGGTGATTTACGGCAGCGATGCGATTGGCGGGGTGATTCAGATCTTCACCCGACGCGGCACTGAGCAGGGTTTGCAGCCCCGGATGCACGTCGGTTTCGGCAGCAACCAGACTTGGCAGCGCAGCCTCGGCTTGTCCGGCGGCGATGAGAAAACCCGTTTCAACCTCGGCGCCAGCCTGGATGAGACTGCCGGGATTGATCGCACCCATGAGTCGTATCCAAGCGATGGCGATCACGACGCCTACCGCAATAAATCCGTCAGCCTGAGCCTCAGCCATGCACTGACCGATGACATCGAAATCGGCACCAATCTGCTCGATAACCGTGGCAAGGGCGAGTTCGACAACCCGTTCGGCCGCTTCGATATGACCACGTTCGAGTCTGTGCAACAGCAGCCGTACAGCGATTTCAACGTCAGCAGTGTCAGCAGTTACGTCGATGCCCGGGTCAACGAAACCTGGAAAACCCGCGTCGAGTTCGGCCACACCGAGAATCGCGAGAAGACCCTCGACAAGCTCAGCGACGAACGCACGGTGTTCAACACCTACCGCGATTCGGTGAACTGGCAGAACGACCTGACACTGGACGCGCGCAACAGCCTGATCCTCGGCGGCGACTGGTACGAAGACCGGGTCAACAGCAGCACCGCATTCGACGAAGACAGCCGCTGGAACCGCGCCGCGTTTATCCAGCATCGTTATCAAGCCGACAGCTTCTCCACGGAGCTGGGCCTGCGCCATGACGACAATCAACAATTCGGCAGCCAGAACACCTGGAGCGGCACGTTTACCCTGCCACTGAACCCGGACAACGACTTGCTGTTGAGTTACAGCGAAGGTTTCCGCGCGCCGACCTTCAACGACCTGTACTACCCGGACTTCAGCAACCCGGATCTGAAACCGGAAACCTCGAAAAGCTACGAGCTGCAATGGCGCAGTCAGTTGACCGACAGCAGCCGTCTCGAGGCGTCGATTTACCGTACTGACCTGGAAGACGCGATCATCTTCGGCAGCAACTCACGTCCAGAGAACGTGGCTTCGGCACGAATCAATGGATTTGAAGCGGCACTGAAGCAGGAACTGTTCGACTGGCAGAGCAACCTTGGCGTTTCGATCATCGATCCGCGTGATCGTGATACCGGGCACACCTTGGCCCGACGTGCGCGGCGCACGTTGAGCTGGGATCTGGATCGACAGTTTGATCAAGTCAGCCTCGGCGCCAGTTGGCAGGCGGTCAGCAGCAGTTATGACGATAAGGACAATACGCAGGCGCTGGGCGGCTATGCGCTGTTCGGCTTACGCAGCGGCTGGGCGTTGAACCGCGAGATCAAGCTGGATCTGAAGGTCGATAACGTTTTCGACAAGGGCTACAGCCGGGCGAACTACAGCTATGACGGCAGCCAGTATGGCTATCGCGAAGAAGGTCGAGTGTGGATGTTTGGTGTCACCTGGACTCCCCAGCTTTGATTTGAATCTTCGGTGATTTCACAGGCCCCTTCGCGAGCAGGCTCGCTCCCACATTTGGAATGCAATCCCCCTGTGGGAGCGAGCCTGCTCGCGAAGTAGTCACCACGGTTTCAGTGGTCCGGCGCGATCAATTGGCAGAGTTTGGCGGTGGCGCTGATCATCTGGCCGCTTGGGCGCTCAAGGCCTTTGTCGGTGACCAGCAGTAATTTCCCCTGCGTCACCGCGGCGACCTGCGGCCACGCCTTCCACGCATTCAGCTGCGCCCGATCACTCGCCAGAATCACCTCAGGATCGCGCTGCAACACTGCCTCAATACTCACCTGCGGCGCCGGCAGACTCAGATCGCCGAACACATTGCCCGCCCCGCACACTTGCAGCGCATCGCTGATGATCTGCCCGCCACCGACGGTGTACAGCGGCTTGTCCCACACCTGATAAAACACCCGCAACGGCACGTCCCGGCGATAGCGCTGGCGCAGCTCTGCGAGTTGTTTGCGCAACTCCGAAGCCCGTTTCACCCCACGTTGAGGTCGCCCCAATTGCGCGGCAATGGCTTCTATCTGGGTAATGAGTTGCTCAAAGGAATGCGGTTCGGCGACGAAGGTCGGGATGCCCAAGCGCTTGAGCTGATCACGCTGCGCAGGGCCGACACTGCCGGGCCACAGCAACAATAAATCAGGCTGGAGGCTCAGCAATTGTTCCATGTCGAGTTGGCCATAGCGGCCGACAGAGGGGACGTTGGCAATTTCAGCAGGACGCTCCCCGGCATCCAGCACGCCGACCAGCAGGTCAGCCGAATCCAGTTCAACGACAATTTCAGACAGCGACGGCGCGAGGCTGACCACCCGCAGGTTCGCCAGCACAGGGCCACTGACGGCCAGCAGCAGAAGCGCCAGCCACAGACGACGCATCAGCCGAGTTGACGCGGGATACGGTAGAGATAAAACAGCACCGCCGTGGACAACGCCAGCAGCATCAACGGTACGGCTTCAAGACCGACAAACACCGCCAGCGCGCCGATCCACGCCGGCAAGGCTGCCGCGAGAAAAGCCGCACGACGACGGGCTGCGAGGGCAATCCACGCTGCAGGTTCATCCGGGGTATCGAGGGCTTTTTGCGTGGCGATCAGCGCATGTTTATAGCGACCGAAAAACTTCAGGCTGACAAACATCGACGCGACGCCGGCAATGAAAAACGGCATCGCCAGTACTGGCAGAATCCCTTCGCCCTGACCAAACAGCGCGTTGAGCACGAACAACGGCACTAGCGCCAGCGCGAGGTATTTCCACCAATCGACCGACAACCGGCGCCGCACCTGACCGCGAGTCACGCGCGATCAACCTCGCCCTGATGCTCATTGCCCATCATGTGGTCGAGCTTGCTGGCCTTGGTTGCCAGGTAGAGTTTGTTGTGCGGGTTGTGGCCGGTGTGCAACGGCACGCGCTCGGCGACGGTGATGCCCATGTCGGTCAAGGCTTTGACCTTGCGCGGGTTGTTGGTCATCAGACGCAGGGATTTCACGCCCAGATGTTCAAGCATCGGCAGGCACATTGCGTAGTCGCGCTGGTCAGCGGCAAAGCCCAGACGCTCGTTGGCTTCAACGGTGTCGGCACCGCCGTCCTGCAATTCGTAGGCACGGATCTTGTTCAGCAGACCAATTCCGCGACCTTCCTGACGCAGGTAAAGCAATACGCCACGGCCTTCACGGGCGATGGCTTTGAGCGCGCCTTCCAGTTGCGAGCCGCAGTCGCAGCGCTGGCTGAACAAGGCGTCGCCAGTCAGGCATTCGGAGTGCAAACGGCCGAGAACCGGGGCACCGTCGGCAATTTCACCCAGGCTCAGCACGACGTGCTCGCGGCCGGTGGCTTCATCGAGAAAACCGTGCATGGTGAATTGCGCAAAAGGCGTTGGCAGCTTGGAAGCGGCGACAAAGACGACAGGCACCGGTGTGCTCCTGATCTAAAGAGTCTGAAAATTCGCAGGCCGGCATTGTAACAGCAGGTTCCTACAGACGCTTAGGCTGAATTATCGGGCATAACGATCAAAAAGTTTGATAACTACTGAGTTGCCTCTATCCCCTGTGGGAGTTGTATGCTCAATTCGGGTTGAACGGATACGGCTGCTTCCACTTCTCGAAGATTGGCTTCAACTCGCCGCTCTTCACCAACTGCTCCATGCGCTGGTCATATAGCGCCATCAGCGCTCGCGCCTGCGGAGTGTCGGCAAAGCCGAGAAACAACGGCAGCTCGATCAGATGTGAATAGCGATACAGCGCCGGATCTGCTGCGGTTTTGAGCACGGCCTCGATCTCGGTCAACGCATCGATGTAGTAATCCGCCCGCCCCTGCTTGAGCATCGATAAAATGCCGGTGCGCCGTTGGATCTGGTTGTAACGCTTGATATTCGGCAGGTAGTTTTCGTAGCGATAACCGCGCACCCAGGCCAGACGATATTTGCCCAGCGTCGCCTGGGTCGGCGATGGATTGCTCGCCAGACCCAACGCGTAGATGTGGTCGGAATCGAAATTCCAGTGTGGATACAACACCTGCTCGGCTTCGTCGCGATAGGAACCGACCAGCGCGTCGACTTCCTTCAACTGCACCAGCCCGACCGAACGGGTGTATGGCACGCTGCGGATATCCAGCTTTACTCCGGCCGGTTCGAACACTTTGCGCAACACGTCCCAGCCAAGGCCATGGCCGTCGGCAGCGGTGTAGTCTTCCCAGTCTTCGCTGGCCAGATGGATGACCGCCGGCGTCGGCGCAGCTTCCTGCGCACCGGCCACGGTACTCAGCAAAGCCAAAACCACTAACGCCAACCAGCGTCGAGCCATCCCTAGTCCCCTCACTTGACCCTGATATCCCGTGGAATCAGGCGAAAACCCACACCAGACCCTGCATGGCCAGCCAGGCAAATACACCGGCCAGCACGTCGTCGAGCATGATGCCGACGCCGCCATGCACATGTCGGTCGATCCAGCGAATCGGCCACGGCTTGAGAATGTCGAAGAAACGGAATACGAGGAAACCCGCAAGCAACCAGTACCAGCCTTCCGGCACCAGCCACAGGGTGATCCACATCCCGACCATTTCGTCCCAGACGATGCCTTCGTGGTCGTGTACCCGTAGATCGTCGGCGACTTTGCCGCACAGCCAGAAGCCGAACAGCATGGTGATCCCGAGCATCAGCCAGTAACCCCAGTCGGGCAACATTTGCCACAACGGAATAAAGGGTAGCGCAACCAGCGAGCCCCACGTGCCCGGCGCCTTGGGCAAGGTGCCGGAACCGAAGCCGAACGCAAGAAAATGCCAGGGATTGCGCCAGACCGACGGCGGAACGAATTCGGCCGGAACCTGTTTCGGGTGATCTGTCACGGTGTCTCCTGAAAATGTTGATAGCCCCGGATTTGCGGGGTGATGTCGTGCCCTTCGCGATCCAGCAGAATCACGCCCTGACCTTCTGACACACGACCGATCACATGGATCGGCCAGCCATTGGCCAGCAGCGCCGGCAACTCGACGCACGGCAGGGTGAACGCCAGCACGTAATCATCGCCACCGCTTAGCGCTGCACGCTCGGCGCCACGCTGACCGAGAAACGCCACTAATGCATCCGACAGCGGTACGCGCTCGCGTTCAATCTCAAGCCGCACCTTCGACGCCAGTGCGATGTGGCCACAGTCGGCGAGCAGGCCATCGGAGATATCCAGCGCCGAGGTGGCTTTGCCGCGCAGGGCCTGACCGAGGGCGAGTTGCGGTTGCGGCGACCAGTAATGATCGAGCAGCGGTTGGGCGATGTGTGCTTCAGCCTCACGCTGACCGAGCACCAAAGGCAAGGCGCCGGCCGCATTGCCCAGCTCCCCGCCGACACATAACAAGTCACCCGGTTGTGCACCGCTGCGGGTCAGCGCCTGCTCCGCCGGCACTCGACCAAACACAGTTACCGTAAGACTCAACGGCCCGCGCGTGGTATCGCCGCCGACCAGCGCAACGCCGCAGCTCTGCGCCATGCGGTTCAAACCGCGGGCATAGGCTTGCAGCCAATCGGCGGTCACCGTCGGTACAGTCAGGGCAAGGGTAAAGGCAACGGGCGTGGCGCCCATGGCGGCCAGATCGCTGACCGCGACGGCCAGCGAGCGCTGACCGAGCAGAAACGGATCGCAGGGGTCGGCGAAATGCACACCGGCCACCAGCGTATCGGTGGAGATCGCCAACTGTTCCCCGAGGGGAACAGCGAGCAAGGCGCAATCGTCGCCGATCCCCAGAGCAACGCCTTCGCCGCCTTGCGCACAAGGCGCGGCGGCGAAAAAATTGCGGATCAGCTCGAATTCGCCCATTGAGGTTTCAAGCGCGTTTCAGCGCTTGAACGCCTTCACTTCAGCTTCACGCAGGCGCGGGGCCAGCTTGTCGAGCACGCCGTTGACGAACTTGTGACCGTCGGTGGAACCGTAGACTTTCGCCAGTTCGATCCCTTCGTTGATCACAACACGGTACGGCACGTCGACGCGCTTGAGCAGTTCCCAGGTCGACAGGCGCAGTACGCACAGTTCAACCGGGTCCAGCTCTTCGATGGTCAGGTCCAGGCACGGCGCCAACGCAGTGTCGATCTCGGTCAGACTGGCCGGAACACCATGCAGGATGTCGTGGAAGTAGCTGGCATCGGCGAAGGTGAAATCGTTGTCGACGCGAAACTGCGCTTCGATTTCGTTCAGCGAAGTACTGGCCATGTGGCGCTGGTACAACGCTTGAGTCGCCAGCTGACGGGCAGCGCGGCGCTTTTCACTTTTCGAAGGCTTGCCGGCGTCCGTTGGACGCGGTTCGCGCGGGTTGAAACGATCGCTTTCGTCGCTAATCACTTGGCCTCCAACTGTGCCAGCAGGCTGACCATTTCCAGAGCGGACAGGGCAGCTTCGGCACCTTTGTTACCGGCCTTGGTGCCGGAACGTTCGATGGCTTGCTCGATGGAATCAACGGTCAGGACGCCGAAGGCAACCGGTACGCCGAACTCCATGGACACCTGGGCCAGGCCCTTGGTGCACTCGCCTGCGACGTATTCGAAGTGCGGAGTACCGCCACGAATGACCGCGCCGAGGGCGATGATGGCTGCGAATTCACCTTTCTGGGCGACTTTCTGCGCAACCAGCGGGATTTCGAAGGCGCCAGGTGCGCGGATGATGGTGATGTCGCTTTCGCTCACGCCGTGGCGAACCAGGGCATCAACTGCACCGCTGACCAGGCTTTCAACCACGAAGCTGTTGAAGCGGCCCACTACCAAAGCGTAGCGGCCTTTAGGGGCGATGAAGGTACCTTCGATGGTCTTCAGGGTCATTCGTCAGTTCTCTTAAAGAGCCGGGACGCGTCTGCTACGCGTCCCTCAGTGATTTATTTGCCGCGAATCGGAGTCCGGAAACAACCGGTCATTATTCGGAGGGCACGTATTCTACAACTTCCAGATCGAAACCGGATATCGCATTAAATTTCATTGGCGCTGACATCAAGCGCATTTTGCGTACGCCGAGGTCACGCAGGATCTGCGAACCGGCACCGACGATGCTGTAGGTGGTCGGTTTTTTCGGCGTGGCCTGATCACCGGTTTCGCGGATGTGCGCGAGCAGCACGTCGCCATCGAGCGGATGACCGAGCAACAGCACCACACCGCTGCCTGCCTCGGCAACCGCAGCCATGGCGGCGCGCAGGCTCCAGCGGCCCGGTTGCTTGACCATCAGCAGGTCGCGCAGCGGGTCCATGTTGTGCACACGAACCAGTGTCGGTTCTTCAGCGCAAACAGTGCCCAGGGTCAGCGCCATGTGCACGTCGCCTTCCACGGAATCACGATAAGTCACCAGGTTGAATTGGCCCAGTTCGCTGTCCAGTGGCTGCTCGGCAATCCGCTGAACGGTACGTTCGTGGATCATCCGGTAGTGAATCAGGTCGGCAATGGTGCCGATCTTGATGTTGTGCTCAGCGGCGAAAGCTTCCAGTTCAGCGCGACGGGACATGGTGCCGTCGTCGTTCATCACTTCGCAGATCACCCCGCTCGGCTCGAAACCGGCCATGCGCGCCAGGTCGCAAGCGGCTTCGGTGTGGCCGGCGCGAGCGAGGGTGCCGCCGGCCTGTGCCATCAGCGGGAAAATGTGGCCCGGGCTGACGATATCTTCCGCCTTGGCGTCCTTGGCCGCAGCCGCTTGCACGGTGCGCGCACGGTCAGCGGCGGAGATGCCGGTGGTCACGCCTTCGGCGGCTTCGATCGACACGGTGAACTTGGTGCCGAAACCGGAACCGTTGCGCGGCGCCATCAACGGCAGCTTCAACAGTTCGCAGCGCTCGCGGCTCATCGGCATGCAGATCAGGCCACGGGCGTGCTTGGCCATGAAGTTGATGTGTTCGGCCTGGCAGCATTCGGCAGCCATGATCAGGTCGCCTTCGTTCTCGCGATCTTCGTCATCCATGAGGATGACCATCTTTCCTTGGCGGATGTCTTCAACCAGTTCTTCGATGCTATTGAGCGCCACAAGGCACCCCCTTCAGTCAGGATTTGAGGTAGCCGTTGGCGGCCAGAAAGCTTTCGGTGATCGTGCCGCCGGATGCCGACTCTGCGGCCTTGTCGCCCAAAAGCAGACGCTCCAGATAACGCGCCAGCAAGTCGACTTCCAGATTCACCCGACGACCTGGCTTGTACGACGCCATGATGGTTTCGCTCAGAGTGTGCGGAATGATCGTCAGCATGAACTCGGCGCCATCGACGGCGTTCACGGTCAGGCTGGTGCCGTCGACGGTGATCGAGCCTTTGTGGGCGATGTACTTGGCCAGCTCTTTCGGCGCGCGGATACGAAATTCCACGGCGCGGGCATTGTCACTGCGCGAGACGATTTCGCCGACACCGTCGACGTGACCGCTGACCAGATGCCCGCCGAGACGAGTGGTCGGGGTCAGAGCTTTTTCCAGATTGACCGGGCTGCCGCTTTTCAGGTCATTCATAGCGGTGCAGTCGAGGGTTTCGCGGCTGACGTCGGCCGCGAAGCCGTCGCCCGGCAGCTCAACGGCGGTCAGGCAAACGCCGTTGACCGCGATGCTGTCGCCGAGTTTGACGTCGCTCAGGTCGAGCTTGCCGGTGGCGACGTGGACCCGCACATCACCGCCCTTTGGGGTCAGTGCGCGGATACTGCCGATGGATTCGATGATGCCGGTAAACATGGGGTTCTCCTTGAGAACTAAGCCAGCGTAATAACGATGGCCGGGAATTATACGCTCGCCGCTTGAGCAGGGATGGCAGTGACTCGCCAGTCATCGCCTACCGCGCGAATTTCAGTGATTTTCAGCTCTGGCGCATCCTTCATATAAGCCAGCGGCCAGTCCAGCAACGGACGCGCCGTGGAGCCGAGGAACTTGCCGGCGATGAAGATCACGAACTCGTCGACCAGACCCAGCTGAGCAAAAGCGCCGGCCAGCCGTGGGCCAGCTTCGACGAGCACTTCGTTGGTACCACGGTTGGCCAGTTCGATCAGCAATTGATGCAGATCGACCTGACCGTCATCACCCGGCACGATCAGGCATTCAGGGCCGTGAGCGTATTGCTCTTCGATCGCGACACAGGTGGCGACCAACGCCGGGCCGGCCTTGAAGAACGGCGCATCGAGCGGCACCCGCAGGCGCCCGTCGATCAACACGCGCAGTGGCGGACGGCTCATGGCCAATGCGGTTTGTTCGGCATCCAGCCCCAACTCGTCGGCCCGCACAGTCAAACGTGCGCCATCTGCCAGCACGGTGTCGGCACCGGTCAGCACCACCGCGGCCTGAGCGCGCAACCGCTGGACCGCCGAACGCGCAGCCGGACCGGTGATCCATTGGCTTTCGCCGCTTTCCATCGCCGTGCGACCATCGAGGCTCATGGCCAACTTGACCCGCACGAACGGCAAGCCGTGTTCCATGCGCTTCAGAAAACCTTGATTGAGCTTGCGCGCTTCGGCTTCGAGCACACCGCTTTCAGTGGCGATGCCGGCATCGGCCAGACGCTGCAAACCACGCCCAGCCACTTGTGGATTCGGATCACGCATCGCTGCGACCACGCGGCCTACGCCAGCATTCACCAGCGCATCGGCGCATGGCGGTGTGCGGCCATGGTGGCTGCACGGTTCGAGGGTCACATAAGCGGTCGCGCCCCGGGCCAGCTCACCGGCGGTGCGCAGGGCATGGACTTCGGCGTGCGGTTCGCCGGCACGTTCATGCCAGCCTTCGCCGACAATCTGCCCGTCACGCACCACCACGCAGCCCACCCGAGGATTGGGGTGCGTGGTGTAGTGACCTTTACGCGCCAGTTCCAGCGCGCGCGCCATGAAGTGAGCGTCGAGGATGGCCTGCTCGGCGACGGTGGTCATTCTTTCACCGGTTCGCGGGCGAGGCGGTCGATTTCTTCGCGGAATTCGTTGAGGTCCTGGAAGCGCTTGTACACCGAAGCGAAACGGATGTAGGCGACTTCATCAAGCTTTTGCAGCTCGGCCATGACCAGTTCGCCGACCACAAGGGATTTGACCTCGCGTTCGCCGGTGGCGCGCAGCTTGTGCTTGATGTGAACCAGAGAGGATTCGAGGCGCTCGACGCTCACCGGACGTTTCTCCAGGGCGCGTTGCATGCCGGCGCGGAGTTTTTCTTCGTCGAACGGTTGGCGGCTGCCGTCGGTTTTGATCAGGCGCGGCAACACCAGTTCGGCCGTCTCGAACGTCGTGAAACGCTCGCCGCAGGCCAGGCATTCACGCCGGCGGCGCACCTGTTCGCCCTCGGCGACCAGACGCGAGTCGATGACCTTGGTGTCGTTGGCACCGCAGAAGGGACAGTGCATGGTGGCTGGCAACAAAAAAAGGGAGGGCCATGGTAGCGCATCCCGGTGGCAAGACAAGCCATAGGCTTTGCGGTATACAGAACGGCATGATCGTTTGATCCATGGATTTCATTTTGCTGGAGCATCCAATGCCGTTACGTCCGCTCGTTTTGCTCAGTCTTTTCAGCCTGCTGGTGGCCTGTGGCAGCGATGCACCCAAGCCCCAGCCGCCAACGCCGGGCCCTGCGCCGCAACAGGCGCAGAAAAAAGCCAAGGAAGCCGCTGACCTCGGCCCGCTGCCGGCCTATCAACGCGAACTGAGCGGCACCCTGCAAGGCGTGCCGGCCGGTGCCGAAGTCGAACTGGCGTTGCTGGTGATCGATGAAAAGGATCGCCCGCAACAATTGCTCGCCAGTTCCAGCCTGATCGGCAACAACCAGGTTCTGCCGTTCCGCCTGCGCTTCAACCCGGACGCCTTCCCGGCCGGCGCGCGGGTCGAGCTGCGCGGTCGCGCCAGCCAGTCCGGTCAGTTGATCCTGCATCTGCCGTCGCAAACTATCGGCCAGCCGACCACTCAGGCGTTGGGCCAACTGCAATTTGTCAAAGCACCATGAATGCACCGCTCGACCTGCAACAGGCGTTAGGTGAATTGCTCGGCGACGCCAGACTCAAGGTCTGTGCGTTGCCGGACACTGATTTACAGCTATGGCTGATCGATGGCGACAACATGGATCGCGAGTTCAGCCAGGAAGAAATTCAGCGAATTCTGCATGAGCCACCGTATTGGGGTTTCTGCTGGGCCAGTGGTCTGGCGGTGGCGCGGTATCTGGCCGAGTTCCCGGAGTGGGTGCGTGGCAAGCGCGTGCTGGATTTCGGTGCCGGTTCCGGGATTGCCGGGATCGCGGCAGTGAAGGCCGGAGCGCAGGAAGTCGTGGCGTGCGATCTCGATCCGCTGGCGATTTCCGCGTGCCGGGCGAATGCCACGCTGAATGGCGTAGAGATGAGTTACTCGACGGACTTCTTTGCCGAAGCCGATCGGTTTGATCTGATCCTGGTGGCGGATGTGTTGTATGACCGGGCGAATCTGCCGTTGCTCGATGCATTCTTGAGTCGTGGCCGTGAAGCGCTGGTGGCGGATTCGCGGGTTCGGGATTTTCGTCATCCGTTGTATGAGCGGATTGAAATGCTTGAGGCGATGACGTTGCCGGATCTGGCGGAGCCGGAAGAGTTCAGACATGTCAGCCTGTACCATGCGCGGCGCTAGCTAAAAGCTTCGCGAGCAGGCTCGCTCCCACATTGGATCTATGTCGTTCACAAATCCCCTGTGGGAGCGAGCCTGCTCGCGAAGGCGTCCGCCCATGCAACACACCTCTCAAAAGCTGACCGCTTCCGGCCACACCCCGCCAAGCCGTATAGTTGCCCCATCCACGCTTCTACGAGATCCCCCATGAGTCAGCAAACGCCGTACATCTTCGACGCCACGACGGCCGATTTCGACCAGTCGGTGATCGAGGCCTCTTTCAACAAACCGGTGCTGGTGGATTTCTGGGCCGAATGGTGTGCGCCGTGCAAGGCGCTGATGCCGATGCTGCAAGGGATTGCCGAGAGCTATCAGGGCGAGTTGCTGCTGGCCAAGGTCAACTGCGACATCGAGCAGGACATCGTCGCCCGCTTCGGCATTCGCAGCCTGCCGACCGTAGTGCTGTTCAAGGACGGTCAACCGGTCGACGGTTTTGCCGGTGCACAACCAGAGTCCGCCGTCCGCGCCCTGCTTGAGCCGCACGTGAAAATGCCACCGCCGGCCGCAGCCGATCCGTTCGAGCAGGCTCAGGCACTGTTCGATGACGGTCGATACGCCGATGCCGAAGCGGCGCTGGTGGTCATGCTCAATGAAGACAATACCAACGCCAAGGCGTTGATCCTCTACGCGCGCTGCCTGACTGAACGCGGCGAACTGGACGAAGCGCAAACCGTGCTGGATGCAGTCAAGAGCGACGAACACAAAGCCGCACTGGCCGGAGCCAAGGCGCAGATCAAGTTCCTCGGCCTGGCGCGTGACCTGCCGGATGCCGCCGACCTGAAAGCGCGTTTGGCGAAAGATCCGCAGGACGATGAAGCGGTGTATCAACTGGCGATTCAGCAACTGGCGCGCCAGCAATACGAGGCGGCGCTGGAGGCGCTGCTCAAGCTGTTCATCCGCAACCGCAGTTATGGCGAAGGTCTGCCGCACAAGACCTTGCTGCAGGTGTTCGAGCTGCTGGGCAACGATCATCCGCTGGTGACGGTGTACCGCCGCAAGATGTTTGCTGCGCTTTATTAAGATCAAAAGATCGCAGCCTTCGGCAGCTCCTACACGGGATTGTGTTCACCGCGCATTTTGCGGATGAACGCTGCATCTATAGGAGCTGCCGCTGGCTGCGATCTTTTGCGGTTCACTCGATCCAGCTGTAGAGCGGCGTATCCCCGCCGCTCACCACTTTCACGTCCGAACTGTGGCGCAGTCGTACCAGCAGGCGCTTGCCTGACACCGCGCTGCCGGTCAGGCCTTCCAGTTGCTCAAGCAGATCCGGCCCGCTGAGCTGGCCAGCCTTGCGCAGTAAATCCCTGGCGACCTGCCACAACGCATCGTCCTGATTTTGCGGTTTCGCCGCTGGCACCGCCACGGCCGCCGCTTGGGCTATCTGCGGCTGTGCGCCAAGGGCTGAGCCCAGCTTCGCCCAGTCGTTGTCATCCAGTTCCACCGTCAAATCCACCGGCACGTCGCCGACGGTTCCGCGTATCCGCAACATTGAGTTCGCCTCCGTACATTTCTGACCTGCATGCTCCCACGGTACATGTGTAACACCAAGTGTAGGCAGCTGGCAGTTCGAGAGTTATCAACTACATTTTTGTTTTTTCCATGGGAAGGATGCCCATGTCTTCAGGACGAAAGCTGGCGTCAAAAGGAGGCCCGACTTCGACGGGCGGCGTGATACTTGAGGGAAACGAAAACCTCAAGATTGAAGGAAAAATCATCGCTTCCATCGGGCAAATCGCCAGTTGTCCGGTTTGCGGTCCCGGCAAGGGACCGATCGTGGCAGTGGGTGAAAGAACACTGATATTGCCTGCAGGCCCTGCAGCGTTGGTAGATGACTATGTCGCCTGCGGCTGCCCGCCCATGTCCAACAAGCTGCTTCCCCAACAACACAGTGGTTTTGCCGGAACAGGCCGTCCTGTCCCCATCGACATGGGCTCACCAGTTGTCGCGATGACTTCGTACCGTTATCTGCAAGTGATCATTGAACGTTTGGACGACAGCGAAAAACCCGGACTGGCGTACAAACTCAAGGACAGAAAAAAGGTTGCCGTCTTGCAGGACAGCACCTGCAACGCCACGGGTGAAGGCTGCGAACACCCGGTTGAAAACCATGCGGATTACGACACTCTGTTGGTCGGTGAAGACTCGGAATGGACGTTTTACGCCTACGAAGAAACCCTTGATCAGGATATTTCATGAAATCGGAAATCAAACTGATCT
Source organism: Pseudomonas sp. P108 (assembly GCF_032613195.1). NCBI lineage: Bacteria > Pseudomonadati > Pseudomonadota > Gammaproteobacteria > Pseudomonadales > Pseudomonadaceae > Pseudomonas > Pseudomonas sp. P108. The sequence goes on from NZ_CP126691.1 coordinate 5,897,446, forward strand.
TTAAAGACTTTCTGATGCAGCCACCCAAAGGAGTCAAGTTTCAGTTGCTGGTGGATGCGCTGGTCATTGATGACAACATTATTCAGAACGATGACAAACCCCGAATCTACTCACTCATCTCTGATAAGGAGCAAACCGCAATAACCTTGGGCACAAAGAAATTGCCGTCGATAAAAAACCGCCACAGCCACGAAGTTATTGTCCAGATCGTCGGTGCATCGGGAGCGACAAAGGCAATGCACACAGCCACATTGACCGAAGGAAAATCCTTGTCGATCGTCGCCGTCTCGCCATGGGTCAAAGTGCCCTTGTCCACCAGCGGTGCCGTTTCAAATGACACTTTTTACGAAGTGGAGTACGGGGTCAAACGCAGGAACGAGACCCGTACCGTCAAGGTAGTCATCCAGGACATGCCGCGCCGAATATTGATGGCGGCGCTGTCGTATCGTGGCTCCACCACATGGGCATATGGCAAGAGCAAAGAATCGTTGCCACACCCGACTATCAATAAAACGGTGACATTTGCAGCCGAAACCAACAAATGCAACCTCTTCGTCTATGACGTACTGACCTCGATCGGCATCAATGTCGCGTGGATTGAACACGGCAAGTCAAAATTTCTGCCAGGAATGATGAAGGTCAGTCCACCTGTGGCAGGTGAATGGGCTGACGATGAACGCCTTCTCGCCACCTGGAAAGTGGAGCGTTCACCTTTACCCGGCGATATCGGTGCGTATGCTGTCAATTATTCTAACGCCAGCGGTCATGTCGGTTTCGTGCTAACCCATGGGGTCTGTATTTCCGCTGGCCGAGAGAAAGTCGAAGTCAACGACGTAGGCTTTCGAAACGCCGCAGGCAATGCAATACGCGGTGACCATGACTTCACTATTTTTCGACGGTACAAACACAGCACGCCAAGATGAAACGACTTTTCTGGATACTTCCTGCAATCCCCCTTCTGCTGATCATGGGGTGGCGCTTCTGGTCGCCTGTCGATCTTTCTTCCTGTACAAACGATTCCGCGGCACCGGGACCACTTAGCGTATTCATTCGCAACTACTTCGAGAGCAACCTTCGTACAGACTGGCGGGATATGGATGATCGTTTCGATGTTCTCTCCACTCCCGAAGGCCAGAGTATTGCCAGCCAGCCACAGCCGTACGCCTGCGAAGCATTACATATCCTGCAAAGCCCGACTTTCAGTCAGAGCGAAAAGATCTACACCACCGTATTGATGTTCCAGTTGCCGATCAGTCAGTACATGGGCTTCATGGATCGTACCCATCAACTCTATGCAGAGGGCAAAATAGATCAGGAGGTCATGAAAGTGGTGATACGTCCACGCGGAACAGCCATCAATTACTGGTGGCTGCCAGCATGGCGCCAGCGCTTCACTCGCGATGCCCCGAGCGTACTTGAGGCAAATCTGATCAATTATGTGCTATCGGGCCATTACTGGTTCGACTATCCCGGCGCAGGCTTCTGACTCTAAAAGTGTGACCTCCAATCTAAGAACCGCCCCGGAATCTGCCTCGGGCGGTGCTCAGTCATGTCTTGCGCAAAGCGGAGCGCACGGGCAAACTCTGCGCACTTTCGTTATAAGATTACATAACAAACTCTTCACTTTACTTCCCGGAGACCGCCATGCGTCGTCTGCTGCTCGCTTTGCCGTTTGCCCTGTTGCCGCTGGCCATCGCCCACGCGGCTGATGAGCATGACCACGATCACGACCATGAACACGGCAGCCTCGGCGCGCATGAGCATGGCGTTGGTCGACTGAACGCGGCGCTGGATGGTCAGACCCTGGAGTTGGAGCTGGAAAGCCCGGCGATGAACCTCGTCGGTTTCGAACACGTCGCCACCAGCGATGCCGACAAGGCCAAAGTCGCTGCCGCCCGCGCACAATTGGAAAAACCGCTGACCCTGTTCAGCCTGCCGTCTGATGCCGGGTGCAAAGTGGTCAGTCAGGAACTGGAGAGCCCGCTGTTCGGTGACAAGCCGGATGCTGACGACCATGACGACGATGAAGCGGACAAGGACGGTCACGAGCATCACCACGACCACAGCGAAATCCATGCGCACTATCAGTTCAACTGCGCCACACCGGGCGCGCTGAAGACCCTGGATCTGGCGAACGTCTTCAAGACCTTCCCGGCGACGCAGAAAATTCAGGTACAACTGATCAGCGCCAGCGGCCAGCAAGGTACCGAAGTGACGGCCAAGGCTGCCGCGCTGAAATTCTGATCACTCCGTAAATCCCCTGTGGGAGCGAGCCTGCTCGCGAAAGCGGTGCATCAGTCGATATCGATGTCGACTGTCAGATTGCATTCGCGAGCAGGCTCGCTCCCACAAGGGTTCAGTGTCCAACCATGAAACTGGTGCCATGACCCAAGCACTCATCGAACTGTCCGACCTGGGCTTCAACTGGCCCGGTCATCCGCCGTTGCTGGACATCCCGGCGTTTCGTCTGGAAGCCGGCGAAACCCTGTTCCTCAAAGGCCCCAGCGGCAGCGGCAAGACCACCCTGCTCGGTCTGCTCGGCGGCGTGCAGAAACCCGGTCGCGGCAGCATTCGCCTGCTCGGCCAGGAGCTGACCGAACTCTCCGCCGGCGCTCGCGACACCTTCCGCGTCGATCACACCGGCTACATTTTCCAGCAGTTCAACTTGCTGCCGTTTCTTTCGGTCCGCGAGAACGTTGAGCTGCCGTGTCACTTCTCAAAAATGCGCGCACAAAGGGCGAAACAGCGCCACGGCAGTGTCGATCAAGCGGCAGCGACCTTGCTCGCCCACTTGGGTTTGAAGGATGAAAGCATCCTAAGCCGTCGCGCCGACTCGCTGTCGATCGGCCAACAGCAACGGGTTGCCGCCGCACGCGCATTGATCGGCCAGCCTGAGCTGGTGATCGCCGACGAACCAACCTCGGCACTGGATTACGACGCCCGGGAAAACTTCATTCGCCTGCTGTTCGCCGAATGCCGCGAGGCCGGCTCCAGTCTGCTGTTTGTCAGCCACGACCAGAGCCTGGCGCCGCTGTTCGACCGTCATCTGTCCCTGGCCGAACTCAATCGCGCCGCCACGTCTGCCGAGGTCTGAGATGTATCTGTTTCGTCTGGCCATGGCCAGCCTGGCCAACCGCCGTTTTACCGCCCTGCTCACTGCATTCGCCATCGCCCTGTCGGTGTGCCTGCTGCTCGCCGTCGAGCGGGTGCGCACCGAAGCCAAAGCCAGTTTCGCCAGCACCATCAGCGGCACCGACCTGATCGTCGGCGCGCGCTCCGGCTCGGTGAACCTGCTGCTGTACTCGGTGTTTCGTATTGGCAACGCCACCAACAACATCCGCTGGGACAGCTTCGAACACTTCGCCAGCAACCCGAAAGTGAAGTGGGCAATCCCGATGTCCCTCGGCGACTCCCATCGCGGCTATCGCGTGATGGGCACCACCGAAGCCTATTTCGAGCATTACCAGTACGGTCGCCAGCAACACCTGGCACTGGCCGACGGCCGCGCGTTTGCAACGGATCCGTTCGAAGTTGTGCTGGGTGCCGAGGTCGCGGATACGCTGCATTACAAACTCGGTGACAAACTGGTGCTGGCCCACGGTGTGGCGGCGATCAGTCTGGTCAAGCACGACGACAAACCGTTCACCGTGGTCGGTATTCTCAAGCGCACCGGCACCCCGGTCGATCGCACGCTGCACATCAGCCTCGGCGGCATGGAAGCGATTCACATCGACTGGCACAACGGTGTGCCGGCACGGGGCAACGGCCGGATCAGCGCCGATCAGGCGCGCAACATGGACCTGACGCCGCAAGCGATCACTGCATTCATGCTCGGTCTAAACAGCAAGATTTCCACGTTTGCGCTGCAACGCGAGATCAATGAATTCCGTGGCGAACCGATGCTGGCGATCCTGCCGGGCGTAGCGTTGCAAGAATTGTGGAGCCTGATGAGCACCGCCGAAAAAGCGCTGTTTGTGGTCTCGCTGTTTGTGGTGCTGACCGGGTTGATCGGCATGCTCACGGCGATTCTCACCAGCCTTAACGAGCGGCGCCGCGAGATGGCGATTCTACGTTCGGTCGGCGCGCGGCCGTGGCACATCGCGAGTCTGTTGGTGCTGGAAGCGTTTGCTCTGGCGCTGACCGGGGTGATCGCCGGCGTTGCGTTGTTGTACATCGGCATCGCCGCTGCGCAGGGTTACGTACAGGCCAATTACGGTTTGTATCTGCCGCTGGCATGGCCGAGCGAGTATGAATGGACGCTGCTCGGTGGCATTCTGGCGGCCGCGCTGCTGATGGGCAGCGTGCCGGCCTGGCGCGCTTATCGCCAATCCCTGGCCGATGGCCTGTCGATCCGTTTATGAGGATGTTCACCATGCCCCGCGCTGCACTCGCGCTGCTATTGCTGATCGCCCTGCCCGTGTGGGCAGCGGCGCCGAAAGACCTGACGTGGTCGGAAATGATTCCGCCGGACGCCGCGCCGGAAGTACCGAACATGACGCCGTTGCATGACCTGTCGAAGATGGGCGATGCGTTGTCTGCCGAGTCCGCGCCAGCAGCGAAGCAGGACATGCCAAACGCGCCGGTGGTGAAGTCGCTCGACGGGCAGAACATTCGTTTGCCGGGCTACATCGTGCCGCTGGAAGTCAACGAAGAAGGGCGCACCACAGACTTTTTGCTGGTGCCGTATTTCGGCGCGTGCATCCATGTGCCGCCACCGCCGTCGAACCAGATCGTGCATGTCAAAAGCGAGTTGGGCGTGAAGCTTGATGAGCTGTATCAGCCGTACTGGGTCGAAGGGCCGTTGCAGGTCAAGGCGTCGAGCAGTGAGCTGGCGGATGCCGGGTATCAGATGGATGCCGACAAGATTTATGTGTATGAGCTGCCGGAGTGAATCCGGCGGTTTTGTGTTGATTGATCTATCGTCTTCGCGAGCAGGCTCGCTCCCACAGGAGATCACATTCCAGGGTGGGAGCGAGCCTGCTCGCGAAGAGGCTCTCAAGGTTCCACAGAAATCTGCTCCTTCACTGTTTCATTGAGCTGAGTCAAAAGACCGTATCAGTTGGCTTCGTACCATAGGACATCAGACATTTCTAACGTCCTTTCGGAGCCCCCATGAACAAGTCCTTGCTCAGCGCCTCGCTGTTTGCCCTTGCGTTCGCAGCCCCGCTCGCCCACGCCCACGAAGCTGGTGACATCCTCATCCGCGCCGGTGCGATCACCGTCAACCCGAAGGCCGACAGCTCCAGCGTCAAAGTCGATCAGGGTCCGTTGAGCGGCACCAATCTGGGCGGCAAGGCGACCATGAGCAGCGACACTCAACTGGGTCTCAACTTCGCCTACATGCTCACCGATCACGTCGGCCTCGAACTGCTCGCGGCCACGCCGTTCGAGCATGACGTCAAGCTCAAGGGCACTGCCCTGCCAGCGGCCAATGGCAAGCTCGGCACCCTGAAACACCTGCCGCCAACCCTCAGCGTTGTGTACTACCCGCTGGACTCGAAGTCGCCGTTCCAGCCCTACGTCGGCGGTGGCATCAACTACACCTGGATCTACGACGAGCACGTTGGCAGCGAAGCCAGCGCCAACGGTTTCAGCAACTTCAAGGCGAAAAACTCCTGGGGTCTGGCCTGGCAGGTCGGTGCTGACTACATGCTGACCGACAACATCATGCTCAACGCCCAAGTGCGTTACATCGACATCGACACCCGCGCCACCGTCGAGAACAACGCGGTTGCACCGGGCACTCGCGCACGGGTCAACGTCGATGTGGATCCGTTCATCTACATGGTTGGCTTGGGCTATAAGTTCTAAGTCGAGTTATCGAACGTTCACGTGGTGGTGAATGAGGCTTGGTGGCGAGCAGGCATAGACCTGACGGCGACCGTACGCAGTTGATCGGGGGATAACATCCCCTTGCCACAGGGATAGCGACATATTCCGGCCGTGAAAAAGGCGCCTGTCAAAGGGCGCCTTTTTCATGTCCGCTGAAAACCTGTGGCGTGAGCTGGATCCCCCCCTCACCCCAGCCCTCTCCCTCAGGGAGAGGGGGAAAGGGAGCCGATTTGGGTGCCTTTAAAATCCGAGTTCGACTCGATATTTCAGGTCGATGTATCTCGTCCAAACACCTCAGTCAGTCCCCTATCCCCCGGGAGAGGGAGGCGATTTGGGTGACTTTCAAAACCTGAGTTCGACTCGGTATTTCACGTCGGTGTAACTCGAAAGAACACCTCGGTCAGTCCCCTCTCCCTCTGGGAGAGGGCTAGGGTGAGGGGATTTTCAGGAGCGACCGAGCAACCGCGCCAAACCCACGCTCATCGCCGTCTGCTGCGGCAGCTTGAAGCGCTCCAGCAAACGAGCGTTGTTCGCCCGCGAATGCCGGATGTCGCCGGAACGCGCCGGGCCGTAGCTGACGGGCGGCAGCTCACCGACTACCGCTTGCAGTGCTTCAAGCATCTGCTTGAGGCTCATTGCCTGATTCCAGCCGACGTTCACTGCACCGACCTCCACCTCAGGCTTTTCGATCGCCTGCACCAGCAAATCGACCAGATCTTCGACATACAGGAAATCGCGCGTCTGTTCACCATCGCCGAACACGGTAATCGGCAGACCTTTCTGCGCGCGTTCGCTGAAGATGCTGATCACCCCGGAATACGGCGAGGACGGATCCTGACGCGGGCCAAAAATGTTGAAGAAGCGGAAAATCACCGGTTCCAGCGCATGTTGGCGACGATAGAAATCGAAATAATGCTCGCCCGCCAACTTGTCCGAGGCGTAAGGCGTCAGTGGCGCTTTGGGCGTGTCCTCATCAATCGACTCGCCCTCGCCGTTGTTGCCGTACACCGCCGCACTGGAGGCATACACCACGCGCTTGACCCCGGCCAGACGCATGGCTTCGCAGACGTTCAGCGTGCCAATGAAGTTGCTTTGATGCGTCTTCACCGGATCATCCACCGACGCCTGCACCGACGCCACAGCCGCCAGGTGAGCGACCGCGCTGCAGCCGTGCATGGCTTTGGCCACCAGCGCCGCATCGGCGACGTCGCCAACAATCAGTTCAACCTTCGGATTGTCCAGCGGCAGGTTGCTGCGTTTGCCAGTCGACAAGTCGTCGAGGATGCGCACCGAATGCCCGGCAGCGAGCAACGCATCGGTCAGGTGCGAGCCAATGAAACCGGCTCCGCCAGTGATTAATACAGTCCCTTTAGCCATGACGGTAGAACCTATCCAGTAAGCCCGGGAGTGCCGCACGCCAGGCGCGCGGTTTGATCCCGAAAGTGTGCAGAATTTTCTTGCAGGCCAGCACCGCATGTTGCGGCTCCTCGGCAGCGTCCGGCCGTGCGGCGTGGGCCTGGGCGGTCGGCGCTTCGATGGCCAGGGCGTGCAGGCTGCGCGCCTCAGTCAGAATCGCCTGACCCAGCGCCAGCGGTGTGGTCGCTTCGTGGCCGGCGTAGTGATAAGTGCCCCACAGCGGCGCGGCGCAATCAAGTTGTTTGAGCACTGAAATGATCACTCGCGCGGCATCATCGACTGGCGTCGGGTTGCCACGACGGTCATCGGCCAGGAGCAATTCTTCCGGTTGTTCGGCACGTGCGAGGAAACGTCCGAGGGTGCCGTCCAGGCTGTCATCGAGCAGCCAGCCGAAACGCAGCAGGACATGTTGCGGGCAAGTGGCGCGAACGCTTTGTTCGATCCGCCACAACGCCTGACCGCGCAGCCCCAGCGGCACCGGTTCGTCTTTTTCGCTGTACGCCGTGGCGCGCGAACCATCGAACACCCGATAACTGGAGGGCTGCACAAGGACGATGTTGTGGTGCTGGCACAGTTCGGCCAGACGCTCAACCGCGCGTTCCTGCCCGGCCATGCGGCTTTCGCTGACGGTTTCGGCCTGGAACCAGTCGAAATAGTAGGCGAGGTTGATCAACGCGTCGGGACGGGTGTCGTCGAGCAGTTGGGTCAGGCTCGCGGCATCCCAGCCGTCTTCGGGCGGGCGGGGGGCGAGGAAACCGATGTCTTCCTCCGCACCGAGGCGAATCAGCGCCTGCCCAAGGGCATTTCCGCCGCCCAGTAACATAAGGCGCATTCGCATAGAGTCAGCAGGCCCAGTCTGATTGGAACGATGGCTTTAGCGACGGATCTCGTGGAACCGTCGTCGATAATTACCGGAATCGTTGCATTTTGCGGGTTTAGTGCGCAACCGTCATCCGTAAAGTGTACATCCCGGATATTTGTAGCGCTTCGACGGGCGCCATCGCGAGCAGGCTCACTCCTACAATTGAAATGCATTCCCCTGTAGGAGTGAGCCTGCTCGCGATGAGGCCCGAACGGTACTTGCATCTTCCCCCCTGCGCCCGCATAACTTGAGCCATGAATCTGCCCATCCCCACGGACGCGGCCCTGGCAGGCTTTCACCCCGCCGTCAGCGCCTGGTTCCGCAAGACTTTCCCGACGGTCACCGCCGCCCAGGCCCGCGCATGGCCGTTGATCCGCCAGCGCCGTTCGACGCTGATCGCTGCGCCCACCGGCTCGGGCAAAACCCTCACAGCCTTTCTCGCCGTACTCGATGATCTGGTTCACCGTGGCCTGGAAAACCCCGAAGGTTTGCCCGACGAAACCCTGGTGGTCTACGTCTCGCCATTGAAAGCGCTGTCCAACGACATCCGCATCAACCTGCAAAACCCGCTCGCTGGGATCACCGAACAACTGCGGCAGATGAACCTGCCGGAAGTACACATCACCACCGCCGTGCGCACCGGTGACACGCCGCAGAAAGAACGCGCGGCCATGCGCAAATCGGCACCGCACATTCTGGTGACCACACCGGAATCGCTTTACGTTCTGCTCGGCTCGGAATCGGGCCGCAAAATGCTCGGCACCACGCGCACAGTGATCATCGACGAAATCCACGCGATGGCCGCCGGCAAGCGCGGCAGTCATCTGGCCCTGAGCCTGGAGCGCCTGCAAGCGCTTTGCGCCGAACCGCTGACCCGCATCGGCCTGTCCGCCACACAGAAACCGGTGGAAGCCGTGGCGCAATTTCTCGTCGGCCATGAGCGCCCCTGCGAAATCATCGACATTGGCCACGCCCGGCCACGGGACCTGGGCATCGAAGTACCGCCCGTGCCGTTGTCGGCAGTCATGGCCAACGATGTCTGGGAGCTGGTCTACGACCGCCTCGCCGAACTCGCCCGCGAGCACCGCACCACGCTGATTTTCGTCAACACCCGGCGCCTCGCCGAGCGGCTTAGCCGGCACCTCAGCGAACGCCTCGGCAAGCACGCCGTGGCGGCGCACCACGGCAGTCTGGCCAAGGCGTTTCGCCTCGACGCCGAACAACGGCTCAAGCGCGGCGAACTGCAAGTGCTGATTGCCACCGCCTCACTGGAACTGGGCATTGATATCGGCGAAGTCGATCTGGTCTGTCAGATCGCGTCGCCGCGCTCCATCGCCGGGTTTCTGCAACGGGTCGGCCGCTCCGGCCACCAGGTCGGTGGCACACCGAAAGGCCGTTTGTTCGCCACCACCCGTGACGACCTGATCGAATGTGCCGCCCTGCTCGACTGCGTACGCCGAGGCGAACTCGATACCCTGCACATCCCGGTCGCGCCGCTGGATGTTTTGGCGCAGCAGATCATTGCCGAAGTCAGTTGCCAGGAATGGCCGGAGGACGCCTTGCTGGCGATGTTCCGCCAAGCCTCGCCCTACCGTGACCTTGACGAAAGACACTATCAGGCCCTGCTGAGCATGCTCGCCGAAGGCTACAACGGTCGCCAAGGCATTCGCAGCGCCTACCTGCACCGCGACGCCGTCAGCCGCACCTTGCGTGGCCGGCGTGGCGCAAAACTCGCTGCCGTGACCAGCGGCGGCACCATCCCCGACAACGCTGATTACAGCGTGATGCTCGAGCCGCAAGGCCTGAACATCGGCAGCGTCAACGAAGACTTCGCCGTGGAAAGCATTGCTGGCGACGTGTTCCAGCTCGGCAATACGTCCTATCGGATTCTGCGCGTGGAAACCGGCAAGGTGCGCGTCGAGGATGCCCACGGCCAGCCGCCGACCATTCCGTTCTGGCTCGGCGAAGCGCCGGGGCGCAGCGATGAATTGTCATCGGCTGTCGCCCGCCTGCAAGCGCAGCTCGACGCGTTGCTCGGCGCCAGCCCCGGCGATCTGCAACCGGCGCTCGACTGGCTGACGCACACCCTCGGCCTCAACCGCGCCAGCGCCGAGCAACTGGTCGAATACCTCGCCTGCGCCCGTCAGACCCTCGGCGCCCTGCCGTCGCAGGACACGCTGTTGATGGAGCGTTTTTTCGACGAGTCCGGCGGCACGCAATTGATCATCCACTCGCCGTTCGGCAGCCGTATCAACCGCGCCTGGGGCCTGGCCCTGCGCAAGCGATTCTGCCGCACCTTCAATTTCGAATTGCAGGCTGCCGCCAGCGAAGACGCGATCGTGCTGTCGCTGTCCACCAGCCACAGCTTTGAACTCGATGACGTCTGGCGTTACCTGCACAGCAACAGCGCCGAGCACATCCTTATTCAAGCGGTGCTCGATGCGCCGCTGTTCGGCGTGCGCTGGCGCTGGAATGCCGGGGTGGCATTGGCGCTGCCGCGTTTTACCGGTGGGCGCAAAGTCGCTCCGCAGTTGCAGCGGATGAAAAGCGAAGACCTGATTGCCAGCGTGTTTCCCGACCAGATCGCCTGCCTGGAAAACCTCGCCGGCGAACGGGAAATTCCCGAGCATCCACTGATCGAGCAAACCCTCGACGATTGCCTGCATGAAGCGATGGACAGCGAGGGCTGGCTGAATCTGCTGCGGCGCATGGAGCGTGGCGAGGTGCGTTTGATCAGTCGCGATCTGCCGGCGCCTTCGCCGCTCGCGGCAGAAATTCTCAGTGCGCGGCCGTACACCTTTCTCGACGATGCACCGCTGGAAGAACGTCGCACCCAAGCGGTGATCAACCGGCGCTGGAGCGATCCGCAATCGACCGATGATCTCGGTGCGCTGGACGCGGACGCTATTAACGCCGTGCGCGAAGAAGCCTGGCCGACGCCGAACGCTGTGGATGAAATGCATGAAGCGCTGATGAGCCTTGCATGCGTCAGCGAGGGGGAAGTGCAAGCGAATGAAGGCTGGCGCGCATGGCTGGAAACCCTGGCCCGCAGCGGGCGCGCCTGCCGTTTGCAGATCGACTCCGAGCATGGCTTGTGGCTGGCCCGCGAACGCCTGACCTGTCTGCAAGCGCTTTATCCACAGGCCAAATTGCAAGACGAACTGGAGGCGTTACCGGGGTTCGATGAAGCCTGGACGTTCGATGAAGCGCTGATCGAAGTGATCCGCGCGCGCCTCGGTGCCTTCGGACCGCTGCCGTTATCCGCGATTGCCGAACCGCTCGCGCTGCCGACCACTGAAGTCCATCAAGCCCTCGCGCAACTGGAGCGCGAAGGTTATGTGCTGCGCGGTCAGTTCACGCCCAAGGTCAACGTTGAAGAATGGTGCGAACGGCATCTGCTCGCGCGCATTCATCGCTACACGGTCAAGCGTCTGCGCCGGGAAATCGAACCGGTAGCGCTGCAGGATTTCATGCGGTTCCTGTTTGACTGGCAGCATCTGTCGCCCTCAACACGCGGACAGGGCAGCGCGGTGTTGCCGGCGATTGTCGGCCAGTTCGAAGGCTACGCGGCGGCGGCTTCGGCGTGGGACAGCGATATCCTCCCGGCGCGATTAAAAGACTATTCGCCAAGTTGGCTGGATGAGCTGTGCCGCAACGGCAAACTGGTGTGGACGCGCCTCAGTGCCCGGCAAAAAATCAGCGGTACGGCGTTGCGCAGTACGCCGATCGTGCTGCTGCCGCGCAGTCAGGTCGGCCTGTGGAGTGCGCTGGCCGAACAGACGCCGGTGAGCGAACTTTCGCCGAAAACCCAGAAGGTTTTTGAAGCCTTGAGCCAGCACGGCGCGCTATTTTTCGATGAGCTGATTCATGAAGCGCACCTGCTGCGCACCGAGCTGGAAATCGCCTTGCAGGAACTGGTCGGCGCCGGCCTGGTGAACGCCGACAGCTTCGCCGGCCTGCGCGCGCTGATCACCCCGGCGAGCAAGCGCCAGCAGCGCAGCAGTCGTCGCGGGCGCGGGGCGTTTATCGGTGGGATGGATGATGCCGGGCGCTGGGCCTTGCTGCGGCGCGGGGCGGCTGTGGATAACAGCGAAATCCTTGAACATGTCGCGATGACATTGTTGCGGCGCTATGGCGTGGTGTTCTGGCGTTTGCTGGAGCGCGAGGCGGACTGGTTGCCGAGTTGGCGCGAATTGCTGCGCACGTTTCATCGGCTGGAGGCGCGCGGCGAGATTCGCGGCGGGCGGTTTGTCAGTGGCTTGGCGGGGGAACAGTTTGCCTTGCCCGAGGCGATTCCGTTGTTACGCGAAGTTCGGCGGCGACCGCATGACGGTAGTTTGATTGCGGTGTGCGGGGTGGATCCGTTGAACCTGGCCGGGACGCTGCTGCCGGGGGTGAAAGTGCCGGCACTGGTGAGTAATCGGTTAGTGTATCGCGATGGATTGCCGGCGGCGGCGGAGATTGCCGGCAAGCAGCAGTTTTGGCTGGAGCTGGATCAGATTGATATGGAGCATGTGCGCGGCAAATTGATCCGGCATTGAGGGTGTTTGGGCTGACGTCTTCGCGAGCAGGCTCGCTCCCACAGTTTGATCGCGTTCCCCCTGTGGGAGCGAGCCTGCTCGCGAAAGGGCCGGCACAGCCCCACAAAATCCTGCATTAAGTCCGCGATTCCTGTGGCACCTCGCTCGCCACGACCTCACCCTCCTGCTGCCGTTTCGGCAACAAAACCTGCTGTGGATAAGTCTGCGCGAAATGCACGGTCGCGGTGTTATCCACAAGCTTCTTCAACCGCTGGTTGAACGCCCGACTCACCGCATACTGCCCCCCCGACACAGTGCGGAATTGCGCCGTCAGCACCACGCCATTCAAATCCATCTTGTCCACGCCAAACACGTCCAGCGGCCCTTGCAGGTTGTACTTGAGGAACGGGTCTTCGCGGATCGAATCACCGGTCTCGCGGATCAGCTCGATGGCTTTATCCACGTCCGTGTCATAAGTGAACTGCACCGAGAAAAATGCAAAGGCAAACTGCCGCGATTGGTTGGTCACAGCCTTGATCTGGCCGAACGGCACCGAGTGCACAAAGCCCTTGCCGTCGCGCAGACGCAGGGTACGAATGGTCAACCCCTCGACCGTGCCGGCGTGCCCGGAATCGAGCACCACCCAATCACCAATCGACAGGGTGTCCTCGATGATGATGAACAGCCCGGTGATCACGTCCTGCACCAGTTGCTGCGAACCGAAACCGATGGCCAGACCGACCACCCCGGCACCGGCCAGCAGTGGCGCAACGTTGATCCCCAGGTTAGCCATGGTAGTGATCGCGCAAATCACCACAAGGATGATTTTGATCGCGTTGCGCAGCAGCGGCAGAATGGTTTTTACCCGCGTACTTGGCTGGCGTGCGCCGCGCTTGCTGACCGGTGGTTTCAGCGCTTCCTGAATTGCCGTGTCGAGTACCACCCACAGTAACCACGTCACCAGGAAGATCAGACCGATGCTGCTCAGTGCGTTGCTGATGGCCCGACCGACCGTGCTGCTCTGGGCAAAATCGAGCAGCGACACGCCCCAGATCCGCCCGAGGATATCGATGAACGCGATGGCGATGACAATCCGCAGCAAGGCGTGCAACAGGCTGAGAAAACGCTCCTTGTAGGCACTGCTGCGCTGGATCGCTTCGGCTTTTCGTGACTTGAACAGATGCTGCAGGATCGTGCTGAGGAACACCGTGCCGATCAGCAGCACCGTGGTGAACAGCGCGCAGCGCAAGGCTTTCTGATTGTCCTCGCCGATGCCGATCAGATTGACCGCAGAGACCAGCACCATCAGCACGATCGGCCAATACCACAGCCCGGAAAAAATCCGCAGCGACTCCTGCAACGAGGGCTGTTTCAGCCGCTGGCTCAGCGAGCGATTGCGGATCAGGTGTGCCACCGGGCGACGCAGGCGAATCACCAGCAAACCGAAAATGATCGAGGCGACCAACCCGGTAAACACCGCGATGCTGCTGGTGATATTGCCACCCAATTGACGGGCGATCTGCGGGCTGGTCAGCGCATCGCTGAGAGCAGCGAGGAAGCCGATCAGGAACAGCGGGCGCGGGCAATAATCACGAATGATCCGCGCCGCCGGACGTTTATGGCCGACGTTGAACATCACCACCACGCACAGCAACATCGAAGTGGAAAAGATGCCGCTGCTGGTGGCGTAGGCCAGACACAGCGCCAGCGCGCGTCCCACCGAGGCTTGCAGAAAATGGCTGACGTACAGGGTCAGCGGCAGGCAGATCAGCGCCGGCACGGTGTACGGCAGCAAGTAACCAATAAGATCCTGACTGCGCTGACGGGTGCGCAACCAGCGGCCCTCGCGCAGGCGCTTGGCCAACAGACTGCCCAGTACGGTCAATAACGCGAAACTGCCGAGCCAGACGCCCGACAGCGTGAGGAAATCCCCGGCGACGCTCCAGCCCGAGCGGTTCGACGGTTGATTGACCAGTTTGTCGACTTCATCGGCGGCGCGATCGGCGCGCAGGCGCCAGGCGTCGACCAGGTGTTCGTTGAGATCGAGTTTGTCTTGTACATCATCGATGCTCGAACTGATCGCACCGAGCAGCCCGCCCTGCACAATCGGTTCGGGTTTGGCCGCTTCTTCGGCGGCGGCCGGGACACCCGGCAAAGCAGCGGCGTCGATTTCACTGGCGCCGAGAAACAGCAGTGCTCCCAGCAGAATGGCGATCCTGAACTTGACCAAAACTCCGACCTCCCTTGGCTGAACCTGTAAGGAACTGATCGGTAATTGCACAGCAAGTTCAAGAGCCCCCTCACCCTAGCCCTCTCCCAGAGGGAGAGGGAACTGACCGAGTTGCCTGATCTGGCTGCACCGACCTGAAAGTCCTGAGTCGAACTCGAATCCTGAGAACCCTGAACATCTGATCCCCTCGCCCCCTCCCAGCGTGAGAGGGAACTGACCGAGTTGCCTGATCTGGCTGCACCGATCTGAAAGTCCTGAGTCGAACTCGAATCCTGAGACCCCTGAATATCTGCTCCCCTCGCCCCCTCCCAGCGTGAGAGGGAACTGACCGAGTTGCCTGATCTGGCTGCACCGATCTGAAAGTCCTGAGTCGAACTCGAATCCTGAGAACCCTGAACATCTGATCCCCTCGCCCCCTCCCAGCGTGAGAGGGAACTGACCGAGTTGCCTGATCTGGCTGCACCGACCTGAAAGTCCTGAGTCGAACTCGAATCCTGAGAACCCTGAAGATCAGCTCCCTTCCCCCTCGCCCCCTCTGGGGGAGAGGGTTGGGGTGAGGGGGAGCGCTTTTGATCTTCACCTTAAAGACGTGACCGTCCGTAATACCGTCGAAACTTTCCCGCACCGCCCACAGTCATCAAAAGATACCGGCAACACGAGGACTTTCAACGGGAGGGCGGCATGGCGACGATTCACATCGGTATTTCCGGCTGGCGCTACGCACCGTGGCGCGGGGACTTCTACCCCAAGGGACTGGCGCAAAAACGCGAATTGCAGTTCGCGTCGCGGGCGGTCAACAGTATCGAAATCAATGGATCGTTCTACGCCCTGCAACGGCCCGAACGTTACGCCCAGTGGTATGCCGAAACACCCGACGACTTCGTCTTCAGCGTCAAAGCCCCGCGTTTCATCACCCATATCCGGCGTTTGCGCGAGATCGAAAAACCGCTGGCGAACTTCTTCGCCTCGGGGATTCTGGAGCTCAAGGAAAAACTTGGCCCGATCCTTTGGCAATTTCCACCCAACTTCAAATTCGAGCCTGAGCGTTTCGAGCACTTCCTCGCGCTACTGCCACACGATACCGAAGCCGCGGCCACCCTCGCCCATCAACACGATTCCCACCTGCACGGCCACGCGAGCATGAAAGCCTGGCGTAAAAAACCGCTGCGCCACGCTGTAGAAATCCGCAACGACAGCTTCCTTGATCCCGATTTTGTGCGGCTATTGAAGCGCTACAACACTGCGCTGGTGATCGCCGACACCGCCAACAAATGGCCGTACCGCGAAGATCTCACCAGCGACTTTGTCTATTTGCGCCTGCACGGCGCCGAGGCGCTTTACGCCAGCGGCTACACCGCCCCGGCCCTCAAGCGCTGGGCCGAGCGCATCGACGCCTGGCACCACGGCGAGCAACCCAAAGATGCGCATTTGATTGCGCCACGCCTGAAGCCGCGCGCGCGCAAATCCCGCGAAGTGTTCTGCTACTTCGACAACGACATCAAAGTCCGCGCGCCCTATGACGCCCGCGATCTGCTGCATCGCTTCGAACTGGATAAAGACCTCGCCACCCGCCCCGGCGAAACGGCTGGCGAAGGAGTGTTGGCATGAGCATTCCAGAACCGGTCGGCTTCACCGATGAAGGCTCGGTGGTCGCGCCTTCAGTGCGCACCTTCACTGTGCTGACGGTCAACACCCACAAGGGTTTTACCGCGCTCAACCGGCGCTTCATCCTGCCGGAGTTGCGCGAAGCGGTGCGCAGCGTGGCCGCCGACGTGGTGTTCCTGCAGGAAGTCCATGGCACCCACGAGCATCATCCCAAGCGCTACAGCAATTGGCCGACAATGCCGCAGTACGAGTTCCTCGCCGACAGCCTCTGGCCGCAGTTCGCCTACGGACGCAACGCGGTGTACCCGGAGGGTGACCACGGCAACGCGTTGCTGTCGAAATTCCAGATCATCCGTCACGACAACCTCGACGTGTCGATCAATGGCCACGAGAACCGCGGCCTGCTGCATTGCGTGCTGCGCCTGCCCGGTGACGGCACCGAGGTGCATGCGATCTGCGTGCATCTGGGCCTGCGCGAAAGTCATCGCAACGCCCAACTGGATTTGCTCATGCAACGCCTCGCGGAGCTGCCAGATGACGCACCGGTGATCGTCGCGGGCGATTTCAACGACTGGCGCCAGCGCGCCGATGCGCAGCTCAAACCTTGCGGCCTGCGCGAAGTGTTCGCCGAGCACCAGGGCAAACCGGCGCGCAGTTTTCCCGCGCGCCTGCCAGCACTTCGGCTTGATCGTATTTACGTGCGCAACCTCAAGGCCAGCCAGCCGAAAGTCCTGGCGAACCGGCCATGGTCGCACCTTTCCGACCACGTTCCTTTATCGGTAGAGATCGAACTATGAGCAGCGCGCCGCTGGAGAAATCCGCCGTGGAACCGATAGCCATCAACCCGCCGATCCGCGAGCCCGGCCACGTTGATGTCGAGTACAGCTGGCAGGGCAACAATCGGGTCGAGTTGCTGGAAAACGGTGAGGAATATTTCCCGCGGGTGTTCGAAGCGATGCGCGCGGCGAAGAGTGAAATCCTCCTCGAGACCTTTATCGTTTTCGAAGATAAGGTCGGTGCCGAATTACAGGAGATTCTGATCGACGCTGCCCGGCGCGGTGTGCGCACCACGGTCAGTCTCGACGGTTTCGGTTGCGGTGAGTTGACCACCGGTTATCTGACCGCGCTGAGCGAAGCCGGCGTACACCTGCAAATCTTTGACCCGGCGCCGAAACGTCTGGGCATCCGCACCAACTGGTTCCGTCGTTTGCACCGCAAGATCGTGGTGGTCGACGGGTTGATCGCGTTCATTGGCGGGATCAACTTTTCCGGCGATCACCTGGCCGATTTCGGCCCCGAAGCCAAGCAGGACTACTCGGTGCAAGTGCAGGGGCCAGCGGTCGCCGACATTCACCACTTCGCCCTGCTGCAAAGTGGTCGTCCCGGTCGTGCACGCTTCTGGTGGCAACGTCGGCGCCAGCGTCGCGCCGAGATGGCCTTCACTGATCACGATGGTCAGGTGCGCCTGGTGTTCCGCGATAACGACCAGCACCACTCCGACATCGAAGACGTGTATTTACAGGTACTGCGCCGCGCCAAACGCCGCGTGGTGATCGCCAACGCCTACTTCTTCCCCGGTTACCGCTTGCTAAGGGAAATCCGCAATGCAGCGCGGCGCGGGGTCGAAGTGCGGCTGATTCTGCAAGGCCAGCCGGACATGCTGGTGGCCAAACTCGCCGCGCGCATGACCTACGATTATTTACTCAAGGCCGGGGTACAGATTCACGAATATTGTCAGCGCCCGCTGCACGGCAAAGTCGCGCTGGTTGACGACGAATGGAGCACCGTCGGCTCAAGCAATCTCGACCCGCTGAGCCTGTCGCTCAACCTCGAAGCCAACGTGCTGATCCGCGACCGCGCGTTCAATCAGCATCTGTTCGAACGCCTCGAAGACCTCAGTCAAAACCATTGCAAAGCCATGGATGCCAGCAAGTCGCCGCGTGGCCGCATCTGGCACATGACCGTGGGTTTTCTGGTGTTCCACTTTCTGCGGCATTTCCCGGCGATGGCCGGTTGGCTGCCAGCGCACAAACCAAGGCTCAAGCCGTTTCGAGGTGACCGCTCATGAGCCATTCCGAGGTGCATTCCGCCCAGCATTCGGCGCCAGCAACGCACTCGAAATGGAGCCGCTGGAAGCGTCCGTTGACGCTGCTGTTTTTCCTCGCGCTGATCGTGTTGCTGACGATGTTCGCCACGCGCATCGAATGGGCCGAAGTGCTGCAGACCCTTGCCGACTTCAAGGTGCGCACACTGATCATCGCCGCCAGCCTGACGCTGCTGAGTTTTCTCGTGTACGCCAGTTTCGACCTGATCGGCCGCACTTACATTCGTCAGGACCTGACCTGGAAACAGATTCTGCCGGTAGGGATCATCAGCTATGCGTTCAACTTGAACCTGAGCGCGTGGGTGGGTGGCATCGCCATGCGCTATCGGCTGTATTCGCGTCTTGGCGTGAGCAAAAGCAACATCGCCAAGATCCTCGGTTTGAGCCTGGCGACCAATTGGTTTGGCTACATGACCATTGCCGGGGTGGTGTTCAGCAGTGGATTGGTGACAATGCCGCCGGGCTGGAAAATCAGCAGCAGTGCGCTGCAAGGCATCGGCGTGCTGTTGCTATTGATCAGCGCCGGCTATCTCGCCGCGTGTCAGTTTTCCAAACGCCGCGAGTGGTCGATTCGTGGCGTGGAAATCAATCTGCCGTCGTTGCGCATGGCAGTCCTGCAATTGCTGCTGGGGGCGTTGAACTGGTCACTGATGGCGGCGGTGATTTTCACCTTGCTGCCGAGCAAACTGGATTATCCGTTGGTGCTGGGCGTGCTGTTGATCAGTGCGATTGCCGGGGTCATCACCCACATTCCGGCAGGTCTTGGCGTGCTGGAAGCGGTGTTTGTGGCCTTGCTGCAACACGAGGCTTCGCGCGGCAGTCTGGTGGCGGGGTTGCTGGCGTATCGGGCGATTTATTTTCTGCTGCCGTTGTTGATCACAGTCGTGATGTATCTGGTGGTTGAGGCCAAGGCCAAGGCACTGCGAATAGAGAAGAAACCCTCTTGAGTTCGTTTTTGAATTTGAAATCGCTATCGCGAGCAGGCTCACTCCTACAGGGGAACGCATTCCAAAATGTAGGAGTGAGCCTGCTCGCGATAGCTTTCGAACAAACAACAAAGCTCATGCCGACTGAATGATGCTCAACCGTTCACCCACGACCATCTCGGTAATCCAGTCCACCAGAATCGAGGTGTAAGCCTGCTGCGACACCGGTTCGCTCAGCGCATGATCAGCGCCATCGATAATCCGGTGCGTCAATGAATGCGTCTGCTGGCACGCCGCGCGGTAACTCATGATCGCCGCGTGCGGCACGTAATCGTCGGTTTCCGACTCCACCAGCAACACATCCCCGGTGAATTGCGAACAGGCATTCAGCGCCCGATTGGTGTCCGCACGCACCAGCGTGCTGCGGTAATCACGCAAATCGGCCTTGTCCAGCTCACGCTTGGGTGTGTGCCATTGCTCGTCGCGGTACAGCGCCGGCACGCGCAGTGCCAGCCAGCGTACCGGACGCAGCGAAGTCAGGATCGCCGCCAGGTAACCGCCATAACTGGTGCCGACCACGGCAATCGCCGAGGTGTCGAGCGCCGGATGCGCGAGCAAGCGGTCATACGCCGCGAGCAAATCACGCAGATTGTCTTCGCGAGTTACACGGGTCAGCGGGATCCCGGTACCGCCGGTATGTCCGCGCAAGTCGAACGTCAGGCACACACACCCGAGACCCGCGATGCCTTTGGCCCGCTCTAGATCACGCTCTTGGCTACCGCCCCAACCATGGACAAACAACACCCCCGGGACTTTCGATTTGGGACTGAGAAAGGTCCCGCTCATCTGTTCATCATCAATGTCGATTTGAATGCTTTCGCTTCTAGCCGTCATAGGATTTGACCGTTACGTATTTGAGGAGAAATTCACTGTTCTCGGCCGGGCCGCGATACACCTCGATGGCGTCCGCCGGCAGCGGCTGATCGATGTAGGTTTCCACCGACGACACGCGGATCGAGCGCATTCCCGGATCATTGACGAAGCTTTGCAGCGCCGCCACTTCGGCGCTACTGGCACCGCCCATGCGCCAGGATTGCTCGAGCACGCCGCTGCGGGATTTGCCGTTGCTGTCCAGGCCTTGGGCGATGTCATAGTTGCGCCGCGAAGCGTAGAAGCGCGGGTAGGCTTCATCGGCGGCGCTGTCGAAAATCTGCGCCTGTTCGATGGCCAGCCGTACATCATCCGCTAGATCCAGCGCTAGCAGATCGTCATAGCCGCCTTGCACCACCAGCAGATTCGAGCCGCCGTACACGTCTTCGCCGTGGGCATCCTTGGTCAAGTATTGATCGCCACAGTAGCTCAGCACCTTGTCGCCGATGAATGACTGGCCGACGCTGTGGGTGACGACATCGCTCAAGTCCTGTTCCAGCACCACGCCCTCGCTGAACTGCTTTGCAATGTCGGGGCGGGCAAGGATTTCGTCGAAGGCGTCGAGGCTCTTGATCACTTCCTGGCCGCGACCGGCGCAGGCATGAACCGGCTTCAAGCGGATCGGGCCGCTGTACAGCAAATGCTCGGCAGCAGGCCGCGCATCTTCCAGCGCAAACACGCTGAGGCCATCGAGCACCACGTTACGCACGCGCTCCGAAAACAATGGCGACCAGCCTTGCGGCGCATGAGCCAGATGACTGCGCAAACCGTGGCTGATGGCTTTGGTGCAGATGAAATCGTGCTCGACAAAGCCACCCCACAAATCGTCAGGGCCTGTGATACCGAGTTGATGAGCGCTGGCAGCGCCGACGATGGTTTGCGTCGGTAGCAGATACAGGTCACGGCCGCGGTGTTTGTCCGGGTCGTAGCTGCCGCCGAATTTGCATCCGAGAATCTGCGCCAGCCATCGCGCCAGAGACTTGTTGGTCTGTACTTCATGTTGCGGTGCGTCGGCGCGCACCGAGTGGGCGACGACGATTTTCCTGCGGGGTGTCAGGGTCATGCGTCCCCCTTCCATCGGTTCGATGACTGTAGCGGTGAGAGGTGCAGAGATCAGGCCAACGGCCACTCTACGAAAATCCTAGTCCAATCAGAAACTTGCCAGAATCGTGCTGGCACCACGCCTGTTTCAATCTGCACGACCGCGCGCAAAACCCCGGCAATTTGCACGATCTATGGCCCTGTGGAATTCAATGTGGGAGCGAGCCTGCTCGCGAAGGCGTAGTGTCAGCGGACAGCAATTTCGCAGATCCACCGCTTTCGCGAGCAGGCTCGCTCCCACATTAGATATTCGTCGACTTCGGGTTTGGGGTCACCCCAAACCGTGCCCGATAATCACTCGGCGCCAGCCCGGTGATCTTCTTGAATATCGCACGAAACGCGCCCGGATCCTGATAGCCCACCGTCCAGGCAATGTGATCGATCGTGCCATTGCTGAATTCCAGCATTTCCCGCGCCTTGCCGACCCGCAGATGCTGGCAGTACTCGGTCGGTTTCAACCCGCTCGCTGCGCGAAAACGCCGCAGAAAGGTGCGCTCCTCCAACCCCGCCCGCTCAGCCATTGCCGCCAGCGAAACATCCGTCGCACCGGTGCTTTGCAGCCAGTGCTGCACCTTGAGAATCGCCGCATCGCCATGCCCGAGAATCGGCGCGAAGTTACTGCCGCACTCACTGGCGCTGTCACTGTGCTCGATCACCAGAAATCGCGCGGTGCCGGTGGCAATGCTCGGCCCGAGCAACCTGTCGACCAGACGTAATCCCAGTTCCGACCACGCCATCAATCCGGCCGTGGTGATCAAGTCGCCGTCGTCGACAATCGGGGTATCAGCCTTGAGCTTGATCTTCGGGTAACGCTCGGCGAAGGCCTTGGCCGAGGTCCAGTGGGTGGTGGCGCTGCGGCCGTCGAGCAGACCGCTTTCGGCCAACATCAGCGAGCCTACGCAAACCCCGCCCAGCGTCGCACCGCGGGCATGTTGATCCCGTAACCATTGCATCAGGCTGGCCGGCGCCTGCGCCGCCGAGAACCCGCCGATCGATGGCGGAATCAGCACCGCCAGCAAAGCGCTGTCGTCACCCGCATGACTGGCGTAAGTGCGCGTTGGCGGCTGATTACCTTCGACCTGCCAGTGACTGACCCGCAGCACCGGCAACTGCGCGGCCTGATGTTCGGCAGCAATCCGGTTGGCCACCGCAAACAGATCAGTCAAACCATGCACCGCTGCCATCTGCGCGCCGGGATAGATCAGCACGCCCAGTTCAGCGATGGCAGCCCTTTCTGCGCCCATTGTCAGTTTTCCCCTGTCTATTGTCGGTGCGGCCAATCCTCGAATCGCTGGTCAGCACCAATACTGAAGCCACTTCCAGCCAACACATCGAGGACACACCCATGGCCAAGCAAGCGCTCATCGTAGTCGATATCCAGAACGACTACTTCCCCCAAGGCAAGTGGCCGCTGGCCGGTGCTGATGCCGCCGCCGACAATGCCGCCCGGCTGATCGCCGCGTTCCGCGAGAACAGTGATTCGGTAATACACATTCGCCACGAATTCACCTCAGCGGACGCGCCGTTTTTCACCCCGGGTTCGGAAGGCGCCAAGCTGCATCCGAAAGTGCTCAACCGCGCCGATGAACCGGTGGTGCTCAAGCACTTCGTCAACTCGTTCCGCGAAACCGAACTGCAAGCGATCCTCGACGAACAAGGCATCAAGGAACTGGTGGTGGTCGGCAGCATGAGCCACATGTGCGTTGACGGCATTACCCGGGCTGCGGCGGATCTCGGTTATGGCGTGACGGTGATTCATGACGCCTGCGCCAGCCGTGACCTGGAGTTCAATGGCCTGACGGTGCCGGCCGCCCACGTCCATGCTGCGTTCATGTCGGCGCTAGGGTTCGCCTACGCCAGCGTGGTCTCCACTGACGAATTCCTCGCCGCCCAGCGCTAAGCAACATTCTGCAAAAACACCAGGCCCGCCTTGCCGCGGGCCTTTTTTCGCCTGTCATAAAAATCTCACGCGTGAGCCATTGATGGCACTTTGAATTGGTTGTAGTGTGGCTCACGCGTGAGATATCCATAACCGAGCCATTGCCATGAAAAGCCGTTCCCCCACCGCGAAATCAGAGAGTCCCAAGGGGGAGCGCGCGAAACCGTCGGCGAAAAAACCGTCGAGCTTCTATATGAAGCAGATGCGCGCAGGCCTGGCCGCTGCCGGTTATGTGAAACACGAAACTTGGGTGCTTCCCGAAAACCGAAGCTTGCTCAAGCAAATGGAGCAACAGCTACGCCAACCGATTCTGGCTGGCTCTTTCATGTCGGAGAATTACATGAGCGCAGGCAACAACTGGACCATCGATAGCCTCTTCAACGCCCTCAAGGCTCTGGACGAGGTGGCTTCGCAAGAGATCACGCTGTCGCTGATCCAGAGCTCCGAACCCAGCATCAAGCTGGAAATGAACGAATTCGGCGGTCTGCCGATTCACATCGCCCTGGCCGGCCAGCAGATCATCGTCGACACCGTGCTGGTGGACATCGATTCGATCTCGGACGTAGCGGCCTTCAACGACGCCGTGTTGCGCAGCCGGGAAATGTTCCCGCTGTCGTCGATCGGTATCGAGTCGATGCCCAACGGGCAGACCGTTTACAACATGTTTGGCGCCCTCAGCGCCGACTCGAGCCTGACCAACGTCGTCACCGAGGTGAAAACCCTGGTCGACAACGTGCAGCGCGCGAGCGAAGCCTTCGAACACTTCTTCAAGTAATCAACAGGGAATATCCAATGACTCAGTCCATCTGGAGCAAGTTGTTCACCGCACTGCGCGGCGGCGCCAATGAAGTCGGCGAAGCGATCGCTGACCAACAGGCCTTGCGCATCCTCGACCAGGAAATCCGTGATGCCGACAGCGCGCTGTCGAACGCACGTCGCGAACTGGTCACCATCATGGCCAAACACAAACTGGCGGCAGACCGCGTGAGCGAGTACGACGCCAAGATCAAGGATCTGGAAGCCAAAGCCGTCTCGGCGCTGAACGCCGGCCGTGAAGACCTGGCGCTGGAAGTGGCCGAAGCGATTTCGACCCTGACCAACGAACTGGATGTTGAGAAAAAGCAGAGCGACGAGTTCGGCACTTACGCCGAAAACATGCGCAAAGACATCAGCAAGGCCGAATCGCGGATCAAGAGCCTGCGCCAGCAAGTGGACATGGCCAAGGCCCGTGAAAGCGTGCAGAAAGCCCAGGTCAGCGCTTCCATCGCCAGCGGCGGTGCCAATGGCAAACTGGAAACTGCCGTCGGTACCTTGAACCGCCTGCAAGCCAAGCAGCAGCAACGTGCTGCCGAGTTGAGCGCGGCGGACGAACTGGCTGACGCTTCGACCGGCAACGACCTGGAACGCAAACTGCGCGACGCCGGCATCACGCCGAACGAAGGCAGCGCCAACGCGATTCTTGAGCGTCTGAAGCAAAAGTCCTCCCAGTAATCACTGCGGAAAAACAACCTGTGGGAGCGAGCTTGCTCGCGAAAGCGTCGTATCAGTCGACATCGATGTTGACTGACACGCCCTCTTCGCGGGCAAGCTCGCTCCCACATGGTTTACGGCGTGTCGTTCGCCGCTCAGCCCGGTACACTAGCCACGCTTTTTCGCCGACGAACACTTCCACCCGCTTCAAGGAACGTACCCATGGGATGGTTTAAAGACTTGCTGGGCACCAGCAACTGGCAGACCGCTGCGCCAACGCCGACCGTTGTCAGCGGTCCACTCGGCATGGCGCAAGGCAAAGCCGTCAGGTTCGATACGACGCTGGCGCTGTTGCTCGACGGTTCGACCACGGTGCGCGTGCCCTTCGATCAGGCGATCTGGAGTCACGGCTGGGTCGACCTCGGCCAGTCCAATAAACTGCACCGCTATTACATGAACGACGAGGATTTCTGGCTGCAGATCCACGTCACCGGTGACGATCAGATCGAATCGGTCACCCTGTTCAACTACCTCAGTTACGTGACCGTCAACAGTGACGCCGAACTGCAGCGCCTGGCCGGCCCCAACAGCCAGATCGGCTTGCCCGCCTACAACCACGACGGTGTCGAATACAACCGTGAGTGGGGCACCGAACAAGGCCAGACCGAACTGGTACCGATGACCGAACAAGTGGTCAATCCGGACGAGAGCTACACCATCGAACATCACTCCATGCTTTATGCGCGCGAGACCGGCCTGACCGATCGCCGCGAATTGCTGCTGTTCTCCGTCGAGCAGGACGAAGAAGGCACCGTCAGCCTGAGCACCTCGCTCGGCATCTCGCTGTACACGACAGATCTGAGCACCATTTAAAAAAGGAAGTTTTTCATGCTGGAAGTGCTGGCCGTTTCCCTGAACAAAACCGCACTGGTCGGTTTCGTCGTCTACCTCATCGGCGCCGTACTGTTGTTCATGCTGTTCCAATTCGTCTACACGCGCATCACGCCGCACAAGGAGTTCGAGCTGATTCGCTCCGGCAACGTTGCCGCCGCGATCGCTTTGTCCGGCGCGATCATCGGCTTCGCGATTCCGGCCAGTAACGTGATTGCATTTTCGGTGAATGTTCTCGATTTCGTGCTCTGGGCGGTGATTGCCGCCGTCGTGCAACTGCTGGCGTTTCTGGCCACGGGTGTGGTGCTCAAAGGCACTTCGCAACGCATCGCCAACGGTGAAATCGCTTCGGGTATCTATGTCGCTGCGGTCGCGATCAGCGTCGGCATGCTCAATGCGGCGTGCATGACACCGTCCAACTGATCGGCAGGAAGCCTTCGATGAAACGCAGCAAATACGTTCAGCTGTCCCTCGCGGCCTCGGTGGCCATGGCCATTTCCGGCCAGGTGACAGCCGCGGATCAACCGCGCAATTTCCAGAGCCTGGAACAGTGTGTCGGCGCCGAAGTGGCTGCCGACATCTGCTCCAGCGCCTACGTCGCCGCCCTGACCGAACACCGGCGCATCGCCCCGGTGTACAACGACAAGGCCAAATGCGATGCGGACTTTGCCGCCGACTGGTGTCAGAAGAATTCCGACGGCCGCTTCGTGCCGAAACTCGGCGGCTTCAAAGTGCCGAAAGACGGTGAGCCGGCGCAGAATCTCGACGCCATCGCCGGCGCGCAAATGCCTGCGGGTGATGCGGCGGCTGTGCAGAGTGTGCAAAACACTTCGCACACCTCCAGTGGCGGTGGCAACGGTTGGCTGACCGGCTGGCTGATTGGCAATGCGATGAGCAACAACGCCGAACGCACGGTTTACCGCGATCGCGAAACGCGCCAGCCCTACAACACCTCGACGCAGTACCGCAGAGCCGACACCACGACGCGTAGCCAAGCGGATTACGAGAGCAGTAAAAGCAAACCGGTCAACGTGGCTTCTTCGACCTCACGCGGCGGCTTCGGCAGCCAGTCCAGTGCGCGTAGCGGCTGGGGTGGTTGGGGCAGCAGTTCTGGTTCTGGTCGTTCGAGCAGCTGACGATGAAGAAGATCCTCTGCACCGAGCGCCCCGACTGGAAACAGACCGCCGAGAGCCTCGGTTTCATGTTTCACACCATCGACGATCAGCCGTACTGGGACGAAAGCGCGTACTACCAGTTCACGCTTGCGCAAATCGAAAACGATCTCGAAGACCCGACCACCGAACTGCACGAGATGTGCATGGATCTGGTCGACCGGGTGGTCAACAGCGAAGAGTTGCTGGATCGCCTGAGCATCCCGGCGGCGTACTACGACATGATCCGCACGTCCTGGCGGGAAGGTCATCCGCATCTGTATGGGCGCATGGACTTTTCCTACAACGGCAACGGCCCGGCGAAGCTGCTGGAGCTCAACTACGACACGCCAACCAGTCTTTACGAAGCGGCGGCGTTCCAGTGGGGCTGGCTGGAGCAATGCATCGAGCGCGGCACGCTGCCGCGCCATGCCGACCAGTTCAACAGCATCGATACCAAGCTGCATCAGGCCTTCGCCGAGCTGCAACTGAAGCGGCCGTTCTACTTCGCCTCAATGAAAGATTCGGTCGAAGACAAGGGCACCACGGATTACCTGCGCTTGATTGCCGAGAAGGTCGGTATCGAATCGCGGCATATCGATATTGAAGACATCGGCTTGACCGCTGAAGGTCGCTTTGTTGATCTGGAGGATCGCTGGATCCCCCACCTGTTCAAGCTGCATGCCTGGGAGTTTATCTTCCACGAACCGTTCGGCGCGGCGATTGCCGAGTGCGACACGCAGTTTTTCGAACCAGCGTGGAAAGCCATCCTGTCGAACAAAGGCGCGCTGCCGTTGCTGTGGGAACTGCACAAGGGTCATCCGAATCTGCTCGCGGCGCATCTCGATCCGGATCCAGCCAGTGCTGTGCCCAAGGGCTGGGTACGCAAACCGTACTTTTCCCGGGAAGGTGCCAACATCGAGCTGCAAACGGCGGAAGGTCTGATTGTCAAAGAGGACGGGCCCTACACCGATGCGCCATTCATCCTGCAGGAATTTGCGCCGCTGCCAAAGTTCGATCACAGCTACACGCTCATCGGTTCCTGGGTGATTGGCGATCAGGCGGCGGGGATTGGCGTGCGTGAGGACAACAGTCTGATCACCAAGGATTCAAGCCGGTTTCTGCCGCATTTGATCCTCGATTGATCGCTTCGGCACGGCAGAGGCCGGGCATAAAAAACCGTAGCGTTGGCGCGCTACGGTTTTTTTATGGCTGTGGCTTACGACAGCTCTGTCGTGCGCGAGCGATCCGTAAGCGGAGCATCCGCATTGGCGGTCTCGGTTGCGGCAATGCCGGCCATTCTGCGACGGGAGATTTCCGCGCCACGACGACGCAATGGTGTTTCGACGAACCGATAATTCAGTTCACTACACACCAGCATGATCAACAACGACGTGAGCAAGAGTTCAACTGTGTAGTCCGCCCCCAGCGTCCCGCCATTGCTGCCGGCCATGCGCGTCCAGATTTCGGTACTCAGGTGGTAAGCGAATACATGCACGACGTACAAGGCGTATGAGCGCGAGCCCAGCCAGTCGAACAACCCGCGCAACAGCGCAGGACAATAGATGTAGCCTTTGTCGTAACTGGCCAGCCAGACCATGATCACTGCGGTTATTGCGATCAGGCCGACAGCAATCGGCATTACGAGCAATTGCGCCGCGATGGCCCCCAACATGTACAGAAGCCCCAGGGTCAGCGCCAGGCGCTTGAACAGACTGGCGCCGAGCGCGACCGGCTCAAGTTCCTTGTACAGCGGCGTGCGTGTGAACAGGCAGAGCAGAATCCCCCACATCATCGCATCGAGCCGGAACGAAAAAAGCATCGGTGCCGGCGCTGCGCCAAAGGCATTGCGATCAAAGCCGAACTGCGCGGCGATCAGCGCGATCAAGACAATCACTCGCCAGCGTGTCGAGGTCACCAGCAACAGGAACAACGGGAAGATGAAGTAAAACTGCTCCTCCAGCGCCAGGCTCCAATACACCGAATTAGGCCCCAGAATCGCGCCGTACTGATTGGCCAGATTGCCCGAGAATGTCGCAACAGCGGTGAAGCTGCGCAAATTGTCGAACCAGGACTGGAAGGCGTTCGACTGGTTGAAGAAAATCGAGAACACCAGTGGGATCAATACCCACAGCCATGCCGTCGGCAAAAGGCGATACGCACGGCGGATCCAGAAGGAAGTCGCGGCCATGCCAAACCGGTTCTGCTGGCGGTTTTTATCGAAATAATCGAGATAAGCCTTACTGACCACGTATCCGGAAATGCAGAAGAACAGATCCACCCCGGTCCAGGGTGAATACACCGTGAACAATTTGGTCAGGAACACTCCCTGAAACGGCAGCAATTGAGGAAGATGGGCCATGATCGTCATGAGGATGGCCGCCCCGCGCAAATACTCGATTTCCTTGTTTTTGCTACTGCTCATTGGACTCTCTTGTTGTTGTGTATGAACAGTCTGCAAAGCTGTTCTGGCGAAGACGGACAGGTTCAACAGTCGACGGCACGGATCATGGAACGGCTGGCAACGGCCTTCAAGACTCTGAGCGTAACTTTATCGAGATATCGACGAAGACTGGCTGGTCAGTTGGCGGTCATCGCCTTGAAGTGCGCCCCCAGAAATGACAAAACCCCCGCAATGCGGGGGTTTTGGTCAAATCAGATCAGCATCAGAACGGGATATCGTCATCAAAGCTGTCGAAATCCGGAGCCGGTTGCGGTGCGGCCTGCTGTGGAGCCGGAGCCGAACGCTGCTGTGGAGCCGACTGCTGCGGGCGCGGAGCCTGCTGACGTGGAGCAGATGGCGCCGACTGCTGGTAGTTGTTGCCACCGCCCTGCTGGTCGCCCTGTTGTGGACGGCCGCCGAGCAGTTGCATGGTGCCTTGCATGTCGACCACGATTTCAGTGGTGTAACGCTTGATACCGTCTTTTTCCCACTCGCGGGTCTGCAGCTTGCCTTCGATGTAAACCTGCGAACCCTTGCGCAGGTATTCGCCGGCGATTTCGGCAACCTTGCCGAACATCGAAACACGGTGCCACTCGGTCTTCTCGACCTTCTGACCGGTTTGCTTGTCGGTCCACTGTTCGCTGGTGGCCAGACTCAGGTTGGTCACGGCGTTACCGTTAGGCAGGTAGCGAACTTCGGGATCCTGGCCGCAAGTGCCGACCAATATGACTTTGTTAACCCCACGGGCCATAACGTTCTCCTAGGCTTCGCAAGCAGCCCCGGCCGGGTTGTTCACCAGGCGTTCGAGGGTGTCGCGATCCACTAATTCTTTGTCCAGTTTGATGTAAACAGCTGCTTCGTCAGCAACTATCACTGCATCGGTTACCCCTACGAGGGCCTTGAGGCGCTCGACCAGACCCGCTTCGCGGATCGCCTCGGGCGACAACGGCAAGCGCAGGCTCGTCACGTAGGGAGGTTCACGCATGGTAACAGCAAAGGCCAGCCAGATGGCAGCCAGACCCGCGCATCCAAGGAACACAACCGACAGACCGCCATGCTGAAACAGCCAGCCGCCGAGTATCCCGCCGAGTGCCGAACCGAGGAACTGGCTGGTGGAATACACGCCCATGGCCGTGCCCTTCCCGCCCGCCGGTGAAACCTTGCTGATCAGCGACGGCAATGAAGCCTCCAGCAGATTGAACGCGGTGAAGAACACCACCGTACCGATCACCAGAGCCCGCAGGCTGTCGCCGAACTGCCAGAAGAATAGCTCAGTCAGCATCAGCGTCAGGACGGCGCCAAGCAAAACTCGTTTCATTTTGCGTTTCTTCTCGCCATAGATGATGAACGGGATCATGGCGAAGAACGAAATCAGCAGCGCGGTGAGATAGACCCACCAGTGCTGTTCCTTGGGCAAACCGGCTTTTTCCACCAGCGCCAGAGGCAGCGCGACGAAGCTCGACATCAACATGGCATGTAACACAAAGATGCCCAGATCGAGCCGCAGCAAGTCAGGATGCTTGAGTGTCGGCATCAACGCCTGACGCGCCACGCCGGACTCACGGTGCGTCAGCGGACCCGTGGACCTGGGCACCATGAACATCACGATCACGATCCCCACCAATGCCATGCCACCGGTGGCCAGGAACAACCCGGACAAACCGAACGCGCGCGTCAGCAAAGGCCCCACAACCATGGCCACGGCGAACGACAGGCCAATTGTCATGCCGATCATCGCCATGGCCTTGGTGCGGTGTTGCTCGCGGGTGAGGTCGGAAAGCAATGCCATCACCGCCGCAGAAATGGCGCCGGCACCTTGCAGGATCCGCCCGGCAATCACGCCCCAGATCGAATCGGCTTGCGAGGCCAGCACGCTGCCAAGGGCGAAGACGATCAGTCCGAGGTAAATCACCGGGCGACGGCCGATGCGGTCGGAAATGATCCCGAACGGAATCTGGAAAATCGCTTGGGTCAAGCCGTAAGCGCCGATTGCCAAGCCGATCAGGGCCGGGGTCGCGCCTGCCAGATCCATGCCGTAGGTCGCCAGTACCGGCAACACCATAAACATGCCCAGCATACGGAAGGCGAACACCAGGGCCAGACCGCTCGCCGCGCGGGTCTCGCTGCCACTCATGCGTTCGCTGTGGGGATCGTGCATGGAAAAACCTCGTGTGAACCGGCGGCGATTCTACCAGTCCCATCGGAAGACGGGGTAGATCGCGACGCTTTGACGCGTATAGATGAAACTCTCTTCATCCAGGGCAAAAAACCCTTCGTTTGATAGTGTGCATCCATCCAGTATTTGCCCGTATACTCCTACGTTTTCGACGCCCGCCGAGCGAGGCCACTTTGGACAAGATCCTGATACGTGGGGCCCGTACCCACAACCTGAAGAACATCGACCTGACCCTGCCACGGGACAAACTGATCGTCATCACCGGCCTGTCCGGATCCGGCAAGTCGTCCCTGGCCTTCGATACCCTGTATGCCGAAGGTCAGCGCCGCTATGTCGAATCGCTGTCGGCCTATGCCCGCCAGTTTCTGTCGATGATGGAAAAGCCCGACGTCGACACCATCGAAGGCCTGTCGCCGGCAATTTCCATCGAACAGAAGTCGACCTCGCACAACCCGCGCTCTACGGTCGGCACCATCACCGAAATCTACGACTACCTGCGTTTGCTCTATGCACGCGTCGGTACGCCGCGCTGCCCGGATCACGATATTCCACTGGAGGCGCAGACCGTCAGCCAGATGGTCGATCTGGTCCTGGCGCAACCGGAAGGCAGCAAACTGATGTTGCTGGCGCCGGTGATTCGCGAGCGTAAAGGCGAACACCTGTCGGTCTTCGAAGAGCTGCGCGCCCAAGGCTTTGTACGTGCCCGGGTCAACGGCCGGATCTGCGAGCTGGACGAACTGCCGAAACTGGATAAACAGAAGAAGCATTCGATTGACGTGATCGTCGACCGCTTCAAGGTTCGCGCCGACCTGCAGCAACGCCTGGCCGAGTCCTTCGAGACCGCGCTGAAACTGGCGGACGGCATCGCCCTGGTCGCGCCAATGGACGACGAGCCGGGCGAAGAGATGATCTTCTCCGCGCGCTTCGCCTGCCCGATCTGCGGCCACGCCATCAGCGAACTTGAGCCGAAGCTGTTTTCCTTCAACAATCCGGCCGGCGCCTGCCCGACTTGCGATGGTCTGGGGGTCAAGCAGTTCTTCGACATCAAGCGCCTGGTCAACGGCGAGCTGACGCTGGCCGAAGGCGCGATTCGCGGCTGGGACCGGCGCAACGTCTATTACTTCCAGATGCTCGGCTCATTGGCCTCGCACTATGGCTTCAGCCTCGAAGTGCCATTCAACGAGTTGCCGGCCGATCAGCAGAAATCCATTCTGCACGGCAGTGGCTCGCAGAACGTTGACTTCAAATACCTCAACGACCGTGGCGATATCGTTAAA
Source organism: Pseudomonas sp. P108 (assembly GCF_032613195.1). Taxonomy (NCBI): domain Bacteria; kingdom Pseudomonadati; phylum Pseudomonadota; class Gammaproteobacteria; order Pseudomonadales; family Pseudomonadaceae; genus Pseudomonas; species Pseudomonas sp. P108. The sequence goes on from NZ_CP126691.1 coordinate 5,930,319, forward strand.
CGCTCGCACCCGTTCGAAGGCATCGTGCCAAACCTGGAGCGTCGCTACCGCGAGACCGAGTCGGCGAGCGTACGCGAAGAGCTGGCCAAGTTCCTCAGCACCCAATCGTGCCCGGATTGCCGTGGCACTCGCCTGCGCCGTGAAGCGCGGCACGTCTGGGTTGGCGAGAAAACGCTGCCGGCAGTGACCAACCTGCCGATTGGCGATGCTTGCGTGTACTTCGGCGAGCTGAAGATGACCGGCCGCCGTGGCGAGATCGCTGACAAGATCCTCAAGGAGATTCGCGAGCGCCTGCAGTTCCTCGTCAATGTCGGTCTCGATTATCTGTCGCTGGATCGCAGTGCTGACACCCTGTCCGGCGGTGAGGCGCAGCGGATTCGCCTGGCCAGCCAGATCGGTGCCGGACTTGTTGGCGTTCTGTACATCCTCGACGAGCCGTCCATCGGCTTGCACCAGCGAGATAACGATCGACTGCTCGGCACACTCAAGCACCTGCGCGATATCGGCAACACGGTGATTGTGGTCGAACACGACGAAGACGCGATTCGCCTGGCTGACTATGTCGTCGACATCGGCCCGGGCGCCGGTGTGCATGGCGGGCAAATCGTTGCCGAGGGTACGCCGGCTGAAGTCATGGCGCACCCGGACTCGCTGACCGGCAAATACCTGTCGGGCCGGGTGAAGATCGAAGTGCCAGCCAAACGCACCCCGCGCAACAAGAAGCTCAACCTGTCGCTCAAAGGGGCGCGCGGCAATAACCTGCGCAATGTCGATCTGGACATCCCGATTGGTCTGCTGACTTGCGTCACCGGTGTGTCCGGCTCGGGCAAGTCGACGCTGATCAACAACACCCTGTTCCCGCTGAGCGCCACCGCCCTCAATGGCGCGACCACGCTGGAAGCCGCGGCGCACGACAGCATCAAAGGCCTGGAGCATCTCGACAAAGTCGTCGACATCGACCAGAGCCCGATCGGTCGTACACCGCGTTCCAACCCTGCGACCTATACCGGCCTGTTCACCCCAATCCGTGAGCTGTTCGCCGGCGTACCTGAGTCACGTTCCCGGGGTTACGGTCCGGGTCGTTTCTCGTTCAACGTCAAGGGTGGCCGCTGTGAGGCGTGCCAGGGCGATGGCCTGATCAAGGTTGAGATGCACTTCCTGCCGGACATCTACGTGCCGTGCGACGTGTGCAAGAGCAAGCGCTACAACCGCGAAACCCTTGAGATCAAATACAAGGGCAAGAGCATTCACGAAACCCTCGAGATGACCATCGAGGAGGCGCGGGAGTTCTTCGACGCGGTGCCGGCACTGGCGCGCAAGCTGCAAACGTTGATGGATGTCGGCCTGTCGTACATCAAGCTTGGCCAGTCGGCGACCACGCTGTCTGGTGGCGAGGCACAGCGGGTCAAGCTGTCTCGCGAGCTGTCCAAGCGTGACACTGGCAAGACCCTGTATATCCTCGATGAGCCAACCACTGGTTTGCACTTCGCGGATATCCAGCAATTGCTCGACGTGCTGCATCGCCTGCGCGACCACGGCAACACTGTCGTGGTGATCGAACACAACCTCGACGTGATCAAAACGGCCGACTGGCTGGTGGATCTCGGGCCTGAGGGCGGTTCAAAAGGTGGGCAGATCATTGCCACTGGCACCCCTGAGGACGTGGCCGAGATGAAGCAATCTCACACTGGCCATTACCTCAAGCCATTGCTGATCCGCGATCGGGCTTAAACGCCAGGCATGAAAAAGCCCCTGTCACTTCAACAGTGACAGGGGCTTTTTTAACTGCAGCAATCAGGACGTATGCGATTGCAGGTAGTTCTCGAGACCGATCAGCTTGATCAGGCCCAACTGCTTTTCCAGCCAGTAGGTGTGATCTTCTTCGGTGTCGTTCAACTGCACGCGCAGGATCTCGCGGCTGACGTAGTCCTTGTGCTGTTCGCACAGCTCGATGCCTTTGCACAGGGCGGCGCGAACTTTGTATTCGAGGCGTAGATCCGCTTCGAGCATCTCCGGCACAGTGCTACCGACATCCAGATCATCCGGACGCATGCGCGGCGTGCCTTCGAGCATCAGAATCCGACGCATCAACGCGTCAGCGTGACCCGCTTCTTCTTCCATCTCGTGGTTGATTCGCTCGTAGAGCTTGGTGAACCCCCAGTCCTCATACATCCGCGAATGAACGAAATATTGATCACGCGCGGCCAGCTCGCCGGTCAGCAACGTGTTGAGGTAATCGATTACGTCTGGGTGGCCTTGCATCGCCCTACATCTCCCTACTTGAAAGTCTGTAGTTTGAACCAACCTGACTGGAAGGTCACCCGTTACGCGCAATAAAAGCGAAGATATTCTTGGAAAAGCAGCCTAAATAACGCAAAAACCGCCCAAATGAGGGCGGTTCTGCTTCTCGTTTAGACTTCGTTAAGCTGTACGTTGAGCAGCTTTGCGATTGCTTCTCCATACGCCTGGTCGGCTTTGTAGAAATGCTGCAACTGGCGGTCGACTACATCAGTCGAAACTCCGCTCATCGCACCAGCGATGTTGCTGACCAGCAACGCTTTCTGATCGTCGCTCATCAGGCGAAACAGCACACCGGCGTGGCTGTAATAATCGGTGTCTTCGCGATGATCGTAACGATCAGCCGCACCACTCAGAGCCAGCGCCGGCTCGGCGTAATGTGGAGCTTGTTTCGGCGATTCGACGTAGCTGTTCGGTTCGTAGTTAGGCGCTGCACCACCATTGCTGCCGAACGCCATCGAGCCATCACGCTGGTAAGTGTTCACCGGGCTACGTGGCGCGTTCACCGGCAACTGCTGGTGATTGGTGCCCACACGGTAGCGGTGTGCATCGGCATAGGCGAATACGCGTCCTTGCAGCATGCGGTCTGGCGAGAGACCAACGCCTGGGACCATGTTGCTTGGGCCGAACGCGGCTTGCTCAACTTCAGCGAAATAGTTCTGCGGGTTGCGGTTCAATTCCAGTTCGCCCACTTCGATCAGCGGGAACTCCTTCTGCGACCAGGTCTTGGTCACGTCGAAAGGGTTCTCGTAATGCGCTGCGGCCTGGGCCTCAGTCATGATCTGGATGCATACGCGCCATTTCGGGAAGTCACCGCGTTCAATGGCTTCAAACAAGTCACGTTGAGCGTAATCCGGATCAGTGCCGGCCAGACGTGCTGCATCTGCGGGTGCGAGATTCTTGATGCCCTGTCTGGTTTTGTAGTGCCACTTCACCCAATGGCGCTCGCCTTGAGCGTTGATCAGGCTGTAAGTGTGGCTGCCGAAGCCGTGCATGTGACGGTAGCCATCAGGAATGCCACGATCGGAGAACAGAATGGTGACCTGGTGCAGCGCTTCAGGCGAATGCGACCAGAAGTCCCACATCATCTGCGCGCTTTTCAGGTTGCTTTGCGGCAAGCGCTTTTGGGTGTGGATGAAATCAGGGAATTTCAGTGGGTCACGGATGAAGAACACTGGCGTGTTGTTGCCAACGATGTCCCAGTTGCCTTCCTCGGTGTAGAACTTCAGCGCGAAACCGCGCGGATCACGTTCGGTGTCGGCCGATCCACGCTCGCCACCCACGGTAGAGAAGCGCAGGAAGGTAGGGGTTTGCTTGCCGACGGGCTCAAACAGCTTGGCGCTGGTGTATTCGCTGATGTCATGGGTCACGGTGAACGTGCCATAAGCACCCGAGCCTTTCGCATGTACGCGGCGTTCAGGGATATTTTCACGGTTGAAGTGGGCAAGCTTCTCGAGCAAATGAAAATCGTCGAGCAGCAGCGGGCCACGCGGGCCGGCGGAGCGAGAATTCTGATTATCAGCGACAGGTGCGCCACTGGCGGTCGTAAGCGTTTTGATCTGGCTCATGCGGTCTTCTTCCTCTGTCAGTCTTGAAACTGCCGGCTAATCGGCTTGCTGGGAAGTATTGATCATCCATGTGACAGCTACAAATTCATTAACTTGCAGACATCGATAGATAATTACTAATTATGTTTCCCGGGACATAGTGACAACAGAGACATGTCAAAAGCTTGTATGAACAGCGCATTTTCTTGCGCGCACAAAAAACCGGGCACTAGGCCCGGTTCTTTGTTTCAGACTGACGTCTTACTCGGCGGATACAGCTTCGCCAGCAGTAGCACGATCAACCAACTCGACGTACGCCATAGGCGCGTTGTCGCCAGCGCGGAAACCGCACTTGAGGATGCGCAGGTAGCCACCCTCACGGGTAGCGTAACGCTTGCCCAGGTCGTTGAAGAGCTTACCAACGATAGCTTTCGAACGAGTACGGTCGAAAGCCAGACGGCGGTTAGCCAGGCTGTCTGTCTTGGCCAGAGTGATCAGCGGCTCAGCAACGCGACGCAGTTCTTTGGCTTTTGGCAGAGTAGTTTTGATCAGCTCGTGCTCGAACAGCGACACCGCCATGTTTTGGAACATGGCCTTGCGGTGCGAGCTGGTGCGGCTCAGGTGACGACCACTTTTACGATGACGCATGGTTCATTCCTTACCAAACACTACGTTCGGTGATTACGACGATCAGGCAGTCGCCTTGTCGTCCTTCTTAAGACTTGCAGGCGGCCAGTTGTCGAGGCGCATGCCGAGGGACAGACCGCGGGAGGCCAGAACGTCCTTGATTTCAGTCAAGGATTTCTTGCCCAGGTTCGGAGTCTTCAACAGCTCTACTTCGGTACGCTGAATCAGGTCGCCGATGTAGTAGATGTTTTCCGCCTTAAGGCAGTTAGCCGAACGTACAGTCAGTTCCAGATCGTCAACCGGGCGAAGCAGGATCGGATCGATCTCGTCTTCCTGCTCGACAACCACTGGCTCACTGTCACCTTTGAGGTCGACGAACGCAGCCAACTGCTGTTGCAGGATGGTTGCAGCGCGGCGGATAGCCTCTTCAGGATCCAGAGTACCGTTGGTTTCCAGATCAATAACCAGCTTGTCCAGGTTGGTACGCTGCTCGACACGGGCGTTTTCCACCACGTATGCGATACGGCGAACCGGGCTGAACGAAGAGTCAAGCTGCAAGCGACCGATGCTGCGGCTTTCGTCTTCATCGCTCTGACGCGAGTCGGCTGGTTCATAACCACGACCACGAGCTACGGTGAGCTTCATGTTCAGGGCGCCGTTAGACGCCAGGTTAGCGATTACGTGATCGGGATTAACGATCTCGACATCATGATCCAGCTGAATATCGGCAGCGGTAACCACCCCCGAACCCTTCTTCGACAAGGTCAGCGTAACTTCGTCACGACCGTGCAGCTTGATGGCCAGACCTTTAAGGTTCAACAGGATTTCAATTACGTCTTCCTGTACACCTTCGATGGCGCTGTACTCGTGGAGCACACCGTCAATCTCGGCCTCGACTACTGCGCAGCCGGGCATTGAGGACAACAGGATGCGTCGCAGCGCGTTGCCCAGGGTGTGGCCAAAACCACGCTCGAGAGGCTCGAGAGTGATCTTGGCGCGGGTTGGACTGACAACCTGCACATCAATGTGGCGGGGTGTCAGGAACTCATTTACCGAAATCTGCATGGATGCACCTATTTTCTAGCCCTTACTTGGAGTAGAGCTCGACAATCAGGCTTTCGTTGATGTCGGCGGACAGATCACTGCGAGCAGGAACGTTCTTGAAAACGCCCGACTTCTTCTCAGTGTCTACTTCTACCCATTCTACGCGGCCACGTTGGGCACACAGATCGAGAGCTTGGACAATGCGAAGTTGGTTTTTTGCTTTCTCGCGAACTGCAACCACGTCACCAGCACGAACCTGATACGACGGAACGTTTACGGTCTGACCGTTAACGCTGATCGACTTGTGCGATACCAGCTGACGGGATTCGGCACGAGTCGAACCAAAGCCCATACGGTATACAACGTTGTCCAGACGGCATTCGAGCAGTTGCAGCAGGTTTTCACCGGTTGCACCTTTCTTGCCAGCAGCTTCTTTGTAGTAGCCGCTGAACTGACGCTCGAGAACGCCGTAGATACGACGGACCTTCTGCTTTTCACGCAGTTGGGTGCCGTAATCGGACTGGCGACCGCGGCGTTGGCCGTGGATACCAGGTGCTGCTTCAATGTTGCACTTCGATTCGATCGCGCGCACGCCGCTCTTCAGGAAGAGATCGGTGCCTTCGCGACGAGCGAGTTTGCATTTTGGACCAATGTAACGAGCCATTCTTTACAATCTCCTGGATTACACGCGGCGCTTCTTCGGCGGACGGCACCCGTTGTGCGGGATTGGCGTCACGTCGGTGATGCTGGCGATCTTGTAGCCACAGCCGTTCAAAGCGCGGACTGCGGATTCACGACCTGGACCTGGACCCTTGACGTTAACGTCGAGGTTTTTCAGGCCGTATTCCAGCGCAGCTTGACCAGCACGTTCAGCAGCTACTTGAGCAGCAAACGGGGTGGACTTGCGGGAACCGCGGAAACCCGAACCACCGGAGGTAGCCCAGGAAAGAGCGTTACCTTGACGGTCGGTAATGGTCACGATTGTGTTGTTAAAAGATGCATGGATGTGGGCGATGCCATCAACCACTGTCTTTTTAACTTTTTTACGAGGACGAGCAGCAGGTTTTGCCATGATTAAATTCCTGTCGATTCGCTGGGGCGATTACTTGCGGATCGGCTTACGCGGACCTTTACGGGTACGCGCGTTGGTCTTGGTACGCTGACCGCGTACTGGAAGACCGCGACGATGACGCAGACCGCGATAGCAACCGAGGTCCATCAAGCGCTTGATTTTCATGTTGATTTCGCGACGCAGATCACCTTCAGTGGTGAACTTCGCCACTTCGCCACGCAGCTGTTCAATTTGCTCGTCGCTCAGATCTTTGATCTTTGCTGCTGGGTTTACCCCAGTCACTGCACAGATCTTCTGTGCAGTAGTGCGACCAACACCATAGATGTAGGTCAGCGAGATAACAGTATGCTTGTTATCTGGAATGTTAACGCCTGCAATACGGGCCATTCAGTGGGACTCCAATTGACAGCTACCTACGCCCCGGAAGCCAAGAAATAGGGCGCGAGATAATATCGCTGTAATAACAAATAATCAACCCGGTAGCGCACTAGCTACCGGGCTTGAAGCACAATCACACTCAGCCTTGGCGCTGTTTGTGACGCGGTTCCGCGCTGCAAATTACTCGAACAACACCTTCGCGGCGAATAATCTTGCAGTTACGGCACAGCTTTTTCACCGATGCACGAACTTTCATCACCAACTCCTCGAACCTTATGGGTACTCAGCGCAACATGCCGCTGCCGTAACCCTTCAGGTTGGCTTTCTTCATCAGGGATTCGTACTGGTGCGAAACGAGGTGCGATTGTACTTGGGACATGAAGTCCATCACAACCACGACCACGATCAGCAACGAGGTCCCGCCAAGGTAGAACGGAACGTTTGCTGCAACCACCAGGAACTGGGGCAACAGGCACACGGCCGTCATGTAAAGAGCACCGAACATGGTCAAGCGGGTCAGAACGCCATCAATATAGCGTGCAGACTGCTCACCTGGACGGATGCCCGGAATAAAGGCACCGGACTTCTTCAGGTTTTCCGCTACGTCTTTCGGATTGAACATCAACGCCGTATAGAAGAAGCAGAAGAAAATAATCCCTGCACTAAACAGCAGAATATTCAACGGCTGACCAGGAGCGATCGACTGCGAGATGTCCTGCAACCAGCCCATACCTTCAGACTGACCGAACCAGGCACCCAACGAAGCCGGGAACAGCAAAATGCTGCTCGCGAAAATAGCCGGAATAACACCGGCCATGTTCACCTTAAGCGGCAAGTGGCTTGTCTGCGCAGCAAAAACCTTGCGGCCCTGCTGACGCTTGGCGTAGTGAACAGCGATACGACGCTGACCACGCTCAATGAACACCACGAAACCGATAATCGCTACTGCCAGCAAACCGATGGCAACCAAGGCGAAGATGTTGATATCACCCTGACGCGCAGACTCGAAAGACTGCCCGATTGCTCTCGGAAGACCGGCGACGATACCCGAAAAAATCAACATCGAGATACCGTTGCCTACACCACGCTCAGTAATCTGCTCACCCAGCCACATCATGAACATCGCACCAGCCACAAACGTGGATACTGCGACGAAATGGAAGCCAAAGTCACCAGTGAACGCAACGCCCTGCCCCGCCAGACCAATGGACATGCCAATAGCCTGAACGAGAGCGAGGACGACGGTGCCGTAGCGGGTGTACTGGCTGATCTTGCGACGGCCAGCTTCACCTTCCTTCTTCAACTGCTCCAGCTGCGGGCTGACGGCGGTCATCAGTTGCATGATGATCGATGCCGAAATGTACGGCATGATCCCCAGTGCAAAGATGCTCATCCGTTCCAGCGCGCCGCCGGAGAACATGTTGAACAAGCTAAGAATGGTCCCCTCATTCTGTCGAAACAGGTCTGCGAGTCGGTCCGGGTTGATACCTGGAACCGGGATGTGTGCGCCTATTCGGTAGACGATAATCGCCAGGAACAGAAAACGCAGACGAGCCCAGAGTTCAGACATACCGCCTTTGCCGAGCGCAGAGAGAGCACCTTGCTTAGCCATTTATTCCTCGAACTTGCCGCCAGCTGCTTCGATAGCCGCACGCGCACCTTTGGTGGCGCCGATTCCCTTGCCGATAGTGACAGCGCGAGTCACTTCACCGGACAGCATGATTTTCACACGCTGTACGTTGACGTTGATCACGTTGGCATCTTTCAGGGACTGCACGGTGACGATGTCGCCTTCCACTTTAGCCAGCTCGGACAGACGCACTTCTGCGCGATCCATGGCCTTCAGGGAAACGAAACCGAACTTCGGCAGGCGACGATGCAGCGGCTGTTGACCGCCTTCAAAGCCTGGAGCAATGGTGCCACCGGAGCGGGAGGTCTGACCTTTGTGACCACGGCCACCAGTCTTACCCAAACCGCTACCGATACCACGGCCCGGACGATGCTTTTCGCGACGGGAACCCGGCGCTGGACTCAGATCATTGAGTTTCATCGATTAACCCTCGACACGCAGCATGTAGTAAGCCTTGTTGATCATCCCGCGATTCTCGGGAGTATCCTGGACTTCTACAGTGTGACCGATGCGACGCAGACCCAGACCCTTAACGCACAATTTGTGGTTAGGGATGCGGCCGGTCATGCTTTTGATCAGCGTTACTTTAACGGTAGCCATGATCAGAAGATCTCCTTGACGCTTTTGCCACGCTTGGCGGCAATGGATTCAGGAGACTGCATAGCTTTCAAACCTTTGAAAGTGGCGTGAACCACGTTTACCGGGTTAGTCGAGCCGTAGCACTTGGCCAGAACGTTCTGAACGCCAGCAACTTCGAGGACAGCACGCATAGCGCCGCCAGCGATGATACCGGTACCCTCAGAAGCAGGCTGCATGTACACCTTCGAAGCGCCGTGAGCGGACTTCATTGCGTACTGCAGAGTGGTGCCGTTCAGATCAACTTGGATCATGTTGCGGCGAGCAGCTTCCATTGCCTTCTGGATCGCAGCAGGCACTTCACGCGACTTGCCACGGCCGAAGCCAACACGCCCTTTACCATCACCAACCACGGTCAACGCGGTGAAAGTGAAGATACGGCCGCCTTTAACGGTTTTGGCTACGCGGTTAACTTGAACCAGCTTCTCAATGTAGCCTTCGTCGCGCTTTTGGTCGTTATTTGACATAACTTAGAACTCCAGCCCAGCTTCACGAGCAGCATCAGCCAGCGCTTTCACGCGACCGTGGTACTTGAAGCCAGAGCGGTCGAAAGCCACTTGCGAGACGCCAGCGGCCTTAGCACGCGTAGCGACCAGCTGGCCAACCTTTGTGGCCGCGTCGATGTTGCCAGTGGCACCATCACGCAGTTCTTTATCCAAAGTCGAGGCGCTTGCCAGGACCTTGTTGCCGTCGGCCGAGATGACCTGGGCGTAGATGTGCTGCGACGAGCGGAACACGCAGAGACGCACGACTTCGAGTTCGTGCATTTTCAGGCGTGCTTTGCGAGCGCGACGCAGTCGAGTAACTTTTTTGTCGGTCATTTGCTATGCCCTACTTCTTCTTGGCTTCTTTACGACGGACGACTTCGTCCGCGTAGCGCACACCTTTGCCTTTGTACGGCTCTGGTGGACGGAAGTCGCGGATCTCAGCGGCCACTTGACCTACCAGCTGCTTGTCGATGCCCTTGATCAGGATATCGGTCTGGCTAGGAGTCTCAGCGGTGATGCCTTCCGGCAGTTCGTAATCCACTGGGTGCGAGAAGCCAAGGGCCAGGTTCAGAACCGTGCCTTTTGCTTGCGCTTTGTAACCAACACCGACCAGCTGGAGCTTGCGCTCGAAGCCTTGGCTTACGCCTTGGACCATGTTGTTTACCAACGCACGCGTGGTACCGGCCATTGCGCGAGTTTGTTGATCGCCATTGCGAGCAGCGAAACGCAGCTCACCAGCTTCTTCAACGATCTCAACGGACGAATGGATGTTCAGTTCAAGAGTACCCTTGGCACCCTTCACCGAAAGCTGTTGGCCTGCGAATTTTACTTCGACACCGGCTGGCAGCTTAACGGGGTTCTTAGCGACGCGAGACATGCTTATCCCCCCTTAGAACACAGTGCAAAGAACTTCGCCGCCGACACCGGCAGCGCGCGCAGCACGATCCGTCATCACACCTTTGTTGGTGGAGACGATAGACACGCCAAGACCGCCACGAACTTTCGGCAGATCTTCAACGGACTTGTACTGACGCAGGCCTGGACGACTAACGCGCTTCACTTCTTCGATAACCGGACGGCCTTCGAAGTACTTCAGCTCGATGGACAACGACGGCTTAGCGTCGGTGGTGATCTGAAAATCCGCGATGTAACCTTCGTCCTTCAGGACTTTTGCTACAGCCACCTTCAACGTGGAAGACGGCATGCTTACGACAGACTTTTCAGCCATCTGGGCATTACGGATTCGAGTTAGCATGTCCGCTAACGGGTCCTGCATACTCATGGGCTAGACGCTCCTAATACAGAAAAATTAGCCTTGCGGCTACTACTTGTCGCCGAGAACTTCCGGGCATGAAAAACACGGGCTCAGGCGAGCCGGTCATTCTAGACACACCCCAGAAATGAATCAAGCCCCAAAAGGGGCTTGATTCAGATTCAAGGCCACCGATGGTCAGGTTCTTGCGAACCCGAACATCGAGACTTTGACAGCAATTACCAGCTGGCTTTAACCAGACCTGGTACGTCACCACGCATTGCAGCTTCACGCAACTTGTTACGGCCAAGGCCGAACTTGCGGTAAACGCCGTGCGGACGACCAGTCAGGCGGCAACGGTTACGCATGCGCGAAGCGCTCGCGTCACGTGGTTGCTTCTGCAGAGCTACGGTAGCTTCCCAACGCGCTTCTGGACTTGCGTTCAGATCGACGATGATAGCTTTCAGCGCTGCACGCTTGGTGGCGTACTTGGCAACAGTGAGCTGACGCTTCAGCTCACGGTTTTTCATGCTCTTCTTGGCCATTTTCCTACTCCAATCAGTTGCGGAACGGGAATTTGAAAGCACGCAGCAGAGCGCGGCCTTCATCATCGTTCTTGGCAGTGGTGGTCAGGGTAATGTCCAGACCGCGGAGAGCATCGATCTTGTCGTAGTCGATTTCCGGGAAAATGATCTGCTCTTTCACGCCCATGCTGTAGTTGCCACGACCATCGAAGGACTTGGCATTCAGGCCGCGGAAGTCGCGAACCCGAGGCAGGGAGATCGACAGCAGACGATCCAGGAACTCATACATACGCTCACGGCGCAGAGTCACCTTGACGCCAATCGGCCATCCTTCACGGACTTTAAAGCCAGCGATGGATTTACGAGCGTAGGTCACAACGACTTTTTGGCCGGTGATCTTTTCCAGGTCAGCAACAGCATGCTCGATGACTTTTTTGTCACCAACAGCTTCGCCCAGACCCATGTTCAGGGTGATTTTTGTAACGCGTGGAACTTCCATCACGTTCGAAAGCTTAAGTTCTTCCTTAAGCTTCGGTGCGATTTCCTTCCAGTAAATCTCTTTTAGTCGTGCCATGGTCTTCTACCTAGCAGTGTTCAAGCATCAACCGCTTTTTGGGTCGACTTGAAGACACGAATTTTCTTGCCGTCTTCTACTTTGAAACCAACGCGGTCAGCCTTGTTGGTTTCGCCGTTGAAAATGGCGACGTTAGAAGCGTCCAGTGGAGCTTCTTTTTCGACGATACCGCCTTGCACGCCCGACATCGGGTTAGGCTTGGTATGACGCTTGACCAGGTTCAGACCGCTGATAACCAGACGGTTATTAGCAAGAACCTTGAGCACCTTACCGCGCTTACCTTTGTCTTTGCCGGCGATCACGATGATCTCGTCGTCACGACGAATCTTTTGCATGTCGGATCTCCTTACAGCACTTCTGGGGCGAGCGAGACGATCTTCATGAACTTCTCAGTACGAAGTTCACGGGTCACTGGCCCAAAGATACGGGTGCCGATCGGCTCTTGCTTGTTGTTCAGAAGAACAGCAGCGTTGCCATCAAAGCGGATAATGGAGCCATCAGCACGACGTACGCCGTGACGAGTGCGGACTACAACAGCAGTCATCACTTGGCCTTTTTTCACTTTACCGCGAGGAATTGCTTCCTTCACGGTAACTTTGATGATGTCACCGATACCAGCGTAACGACGATGGGAGCCACCCAGCACCTTGATGCACATAACACGGCGAGCGCCGCTGTTATCGGCCACATCGAGCATGGATTGAGTCTGAATCATATAATTTCTCCGACCCCTAGTCCTTAGACTTCCACAGCGCGTTCGAGAACATCAACCAGCGCCCAAGACTTGGTCTTGGCCATAGGACGAGTTTCACGAATAGTGACTTTGTCGCCGATGTGGCACTGGTTGGTTTCGTCGTGCGCGTGCAGCTTAGTCGAACGCTTAACGTATTTACCGTAGATCGGGTGCTTTACGCGACGCTCGATCAGTACGGTGATGGTTTTGTCCATCTTGTCGCTGACAACACGGCCAGTCAGCGTACGGACAGTTTTTTCGGCTTCAGCCATGATCACTTACCTGCCTGCTGGTTGAGCACAGTCTTCACGCGAGCGATGTCACGTTTAACTTGCGAGAGCAGATGAGACTGCCCCAACTGGCCAGTTGCTTTCTGCATACGCAGATTGAACTGGTCGCGCAGCAAGCCGAGCAGTTGCTCGTTCAGCTGCTGTGCGGATTTTTCACGAAGTTCATTCGCTTTCATCACATCACCGTCCGTTTAACAAAGGCGGTGGCGAGCGGCAGCTTTGCAGCAGCCAGGGCAAAAGCCTCACGCGCCAGCTCTTCAGAAACACCCTCGATTTCATACAGGACTTTGCCTGGCTGAATCTGGGCAACCCAGTACTCCACACTACCCTTACCTTTACCCATACGAACTTCGAGGGGCTTTTTGGAAATAGGCTTGTCCGGGAATACACGGATCCAGATCTTGCCGCCACGTTTAACGTGACGGGTCAGAGCACGACGCGCTGACTCGATCTGACGAGCGGTGAGACGACCACGAGCTACAGACTTCAGCGCGAACTCGCCGAAGCTGACTTTGCTACCGCGCTGAGCCAGACCACGGTTGTGGCCTGTCATCTGCTTGCGGAACTTCGTACGCTTAGGTTGCAACATTTGGCGTACCCCTTACTTAGCAGCTTTTTTACGAGGCGCTGGTGCTTGTGGTTTCAGCTCTTCTTGGCGACCACCAATTACTTCGCCTTTGAAGATCCAAACCTTTACACCGATCACACCGTAAGTGGTGTGAGCTTCGTAGTTGGCATAGTCGATGTCGGCACGCAGGGTGTGCAATGGCACACGACCTTCGCGATACCATTCAGTACGTGCGATTTCAGCACCGCCGAGACGACCGCTCACTTGGATTTTGATGCCCTTGGCACCAATGCGCATGGCGTTCTGAACTGCGCGCTTCATAGCGCGACGGAACATTACACGACGCTCCAGCTGCTGAGCTACGCTCTGCGCAACCAGCATACCGTCGAGCTCCGGCTTGCGGATCTCTTCGATATTGATGTGCACAGGCACACCCATTTGCTTGGTCAGGTCCTGACGCAGTTTCTCAACATCTTCACCTTTCTTCCCGATAACGATACCTGGACGAGCGGTGTGGATGGTGATACGTGCAGTTTGGGCCGGACGATGGATATCGATACGGCTTACGGACGCGCTTTTTAGTTTGTCTTGGAGATACTCACGCACTTTCAGATCTGCGAACAAGTAGTCCGCATAAGTCCGACCGTCTGCGTACCAGACGGAGGTGTGCTCCTTGACGATTCCCAGGCGAATGCCAATGGGATGTACTTTCTGACCCATCTCTTCGACTCCGTTACTTGTCAGCAACCTTGACAGTGATATGGCAAGACCGCTTGACGATGCGATCAGCACGGCCTTTGGCACGTGGCATGATGCGCTTCAGCGAACGCCCTTCGTTGACGAAAACGGTGCTGACCTTCAGGTCATCAACATCTGCGCCTTCGTTATGCTCGGCGTTGGCTACGGCCGACTCCAGCACTTTCTTCATGATCTCGGCGGCTTTCTTACTGCTGAAAGCCAACAAGTTGAGCGCTTCGCCCACCTTCTTCCCGCGGATCTGGTCGGCGACCAAGCGGGCTTTCTGGGCGGAGATTCGAGCGCCCGACAACTTAGCGGCTACTTCCATTTCCTAACCCCTTAACGCTTGGCTTTCTTGTCAGCCACGTGCCCGCGATAGTTGCGGGTACCGGCGAACTCGCCCAGTTTGTGGCCGACCATGTCTTCGTTAACGAGAACTGGGACGTGCTGACGACCGTTGTGTACTGCGATGGTCAGACCGACCATTTGTGGCAGGATCATCGAACGACGCGACCAAGTCTTAATTGGTTTGCGATCGTTCTTTTCCGCCGCCACTTCGATCTTCTTCAGTAGGTGAAGATCAATAAAAGGACCTTTTTTCAGAGAACGTGGCACTGTCGTATCCCTCTATTTACTTGCGACGACGGACGATCATTTTGTCGGTACGCTTATTACCACGAGTCTTCGCGCCCTTAGTCGGGAAGCCCCATGGCGATACCGGATGACGACCACCAGAGGTACGACCTTCACCACCACCATGTGGGTGGTCAACCGGGTTCATGGCAACACCACGAACGGTTGGGCGAACGCCACGCCAGCGCTTGGCACCAGCTTTACCCAGCGAACGCAGGCTGTGCTCGGAGTTCGAGACTTCGCCCAGGGTCGCACGGCATTCAGCCAGGACTTTACGCATTTCACCGGAACGCAGACGCAGGGTCACGTAGACACCTTCACGAGCGATCAGCTGAGCCGAAGCACCAGCGGAACGAGCGATCTGTGCACCTTTACCTGGCTTCAGTTCGATGCCGTGTACGGTAGAACCGACTGGAATGTTGCGCAGTTGCAGAGCGTTGCCTGGCTTGATTGGAGCCAGAGCGCCTGCGATCAGCTGGTCGCCAGCACTCACGCCTTTAGGGGCGATGATGTAGCGGCGCTCGCCGTCTGCGTAGCAGAGCAGTGCGATGTGAGCAGTACGGTTTGGATCGTATTCGATACGCTCGACAGTGGCGACGATGCCATCTTTGTCGTTGCGACGGAAATCGACCATACGATAATGCTGCTTATGACCACCACCGATGTGACGAGTGGTAATACGGCCATTGTTGTTACGACCACCAGTCTTCGATTTTTTCTCGAGCAGCGGTGCGTGAGGAGCGCCTTTATGCAGCTCCTGGTTGACCACCTTGACCACAAAACGGCGGCCAGGGGAAGTCGGTTTGCATTTAACGATTGCCATGATGCACCCCTTCCTTACTCAGCACTGCTGCTGAAATCGAGATCTTGGCCTGGCTGAAGGGAGATAACTGCCTTCTTCCAGTCATTACGCTTGCCCAGACCGCGAGCAGTGCGCTTGCTCTTACCCAGAACATTCAGGGTAGTGACGCGCTCTACTTTCACGCTGAACAGGCTTTCGACGGCCTTCTTGATTTCCAGCTTGGTTGCGTCAGTAGCAACCTTGAAAACGAACTGGCCTTTCTTGTCTGCCAGAACCGTAGCCTTCTCGGAAACGTGCGGGCCAAGCAGAACTTTAAATACGCGTTCCTGGTTCATCCCAGCAGCTCCTCGAATTTCTTCACGGCCGACACGGTGATCAACACCTTGTCGTATGCGATCAGACTAACTGGATCGGAACCTTGAACGTCACGTACATCTACGTGCGGCAGGTTACGAGCAGCCAGGTACAGGTTCTGATCAACAGCGTCCGACACGATGAGAACATCGGTCAGGCTCATGTTGTTCAGCTTGCCCAGCAGATCTTTGGTTTTCGGAGTTTCAACAGCGAAATCCTGAACCACGACCAGACGATCAGTACGCACCAGCTCAGCAAGGATGGAACGCATTGCTGCGCGGTACATCTTTTTGTTCAGCTTCTGGGAGTGATCCTGAGGACGAGCTGCGAAAGTGGTACCGCCGCCACGCCAGATTGGGCTACGGATAGTACCGGCACGAGCACGGCCAGTACCTTTCTGACGCCATGGGCGCTTACCGCCACCACGAACGTCGGAACGGGTCTTCTGCTGCTTGGTACCTTGACGGCCGCCAGCCATGTAGGCCACGACTGCTTGGTGAACCAGCGTCTCGTTGAATTCGCCGCCAAATGTCAGTTCGGAAACTTCGATCGCTTGAGCGTCATTTACATTTAATTGCATGTCAGCTTCCCCTTAACCGCGAGCCTTGGCTGCTGGACGTACAACCAGGTTGCCGCCAGTAGCGCCAGGAACAGCACCCTTGACCAACAACAGATTGCGTTCAGCGTCCACGCGCACTACTTCCAGGGACTGCACGGTCACGCGCTCAGCGCCCATATGACCGGACATTTTTTTGCCCTTAAATACACGACCAGGAGTCTGGCACTGGCCGATAGAGCCTGGGACGCGGTGGGATACGGAGTTACCGTGGGTGTTATCTTGCCCGCGGAAATTCCAACGCTTGATCGTACCCTGGAAGCCTTTACCCTTGGACTGACCGGTTACATCAACCAGTTGACCAGCGGCGAAGATTTCAGCGTTGATCAGATCGCCAGCCTGGTACTCGCCTTCTTCAAGACGGAATTCCATGGTGGTGCGACCAGCGGCAACATTCGCTTTAGCGAAGTGGCCAGCCTGAGCTGCTGTTACACGCGAAGCACGACGCTCGCCGACAGTGACTTGCACTGCACGATAGCCATCGGTCTCTTCAGTTTTGAACTGGGTGACGCGATTCGGCTCGATCTCAATGACCGTGACCGGAATGGAGACACCTTCTTCGGTGAAAATACGGGTCATACCGCATTTACGACCGACTACACCAATAGTCATGTTGTAAACCTCATGAGTGTACGGGGCTTTCACCCGCTATGGCCGCCCATTTCAGAGCGTTACACGACTAAGACCGAGTCTTAGCCGAGGCTGATCTGCACTTCCACACCGGCCGCAAGATCAAGCTTCATAAGAGCATCAACGGTTTTATCCGTTGGCTGGACGATGTCCAGAACGCGCTTATGAGTGCGGATTTCGTACTGGTCGCGCGCGTCTTTGTTGACGTGCGGAGAAACCAGAACGGTGAACCGCTCTTTACGGGTAGGCAGTGGAATTGGACCACGCACTTGAGCACCAGTACGTTTCGCGGTTTCCACGATTTCCTGGGTTGATTGGTCGATCAGGCGATGGTCGAAAGCCTTCAACCTGATACGGATTTGCTGATTTTGCATTGGATTTCAGACTCCGGCTGCTATTCCCACCGAGCGCAATACGCCCGTTAAAAGGAGGCGCAATTCTATAGACGCCCCAGATAGGTGTCAACCCAATAAAAAAGCCCCCGCTGAGCGGGGGCTTTTTCAATCCATCAAGCGAACTCTATAAAAGAGATTACTCGATGATTTTGGCTACGACGCCAGCGCCGACGGTACGACCGCCTTCACGGATAGCGAAACGCAGACCGTCTTCCATCGCGATGGTTTTGATCAGGGTAACAGTCATCTGAATGTTGTCACCTGGCATTACCATTTCAACGCCTTCTGGCAGCTCGCAGTTACCAGTCACGTCAGTAGTACGGAAGTAGAACTGTGGACGGTAGCCTTTGAAGAACGGAGTGTGACGACCGCCCTCTTCCTTGCTCAGAACGTAAACTTCTGCAGTGAACTTGGTGTGCGGCTTAACCGAACCCGGCTTAACCAGAACCTGACCACGCTCAACGTCGTCACGCTTAGTACCACGCAGCAGAACGCCGCAGTTCTCGCCAGCACGACCTTCGTCGAGCAGCTTGCGGAACATTTCAACACCGGTGCAAGTAGTAACGGTGGTGTCACGCAGACCAACGATTTCCAGCGGATCCTGAACGCGAACGATACCGCGCTCGATACGACCAGTCACAACAGTACCGCGACCCGAGATCGAGAATACGTCTTCGATTGGCATCAGGAACGGCTTGTCGATCATACGAACTGGTTCTGGGATGTAGGCATCCAGAGTCTCTACCAGCTTCTTGACAGCGGTAGTGCCCATTTCGTTGTCGTCTTTGCCTTCCAGCGCCATACGAGCCGAACCGATGATGATTGGAGTGTCATCGCCCGGGAAGTCGTAGGTGGACAGCAGGTCGCGAACTTCCATCTCAACCAGTTCCAGCAGCTCAGCGTCGTCTACCAGGTCAGCCTTGTTCAGGAAAACCACGATGTACGGAACGCCTACCTGACGGGACAGCAGGATGTGCTCACGAGTTTGCGGCATCGGACCATCAGCGGCCGAGCAAACCAGAATAGCGCCGTCCATTTGAGCAGCACCGGTGATCATGTTCTTCACATAGTCAGCGTGACCTGGGCAGTCAACGTGAGCGTAGTGACGGATCTTCGAGTTGTACTCAACGTGTGCGGTGTTGATGGTGATACCGCGAGCTTTTTCTTCTGGTGCGCTGTCGATCTTGTCGAAGTCAACGATTGCGGAACCGAAAACCTCGGAGCAAACGCGAGTCAGAGCAGCAGTCAGAGTGGTTTTACCGTGGTCAACGTGACCAATGGTGCCAACGTTGACGTGCGGTAGGGAACGATCAAATTTTTCTTTAGCCACGACAATTAACTCCTAGCCTAAAGGGGCTGAATCAGCCTTGTTTTTTGGTTACGGATTCGACGATGTGCGACGGAGCCGTATCGTATTTTTTGAATTCCATAGAGTAGCTTGCGCGACCCTGGGACATGGAACGAACGTCGGTCGCATAACCGAACATCTCACCCAGTGGAACCTCGGCACGGATAACCTTGCCGGACACTGTGTCTTCCATACCCTGGATCATGCCGCGACGACGGTTAAGGTCGCCCATCACATCACCCATATAGTCTTCAGGCGTAACAACCTCTACAGCCATGATCGGCTCAAGCAACTCACCACCGCCCTTCTGGGCCAGTTGCTTGGTCGCCATGGAGGCAGCCACTTTAAACGCCATCTCGTTGGAGTCGACGTCGTGGTAAGAACCATCGAACACGGTAGCCTTCAGGCCGATCAGCGGATAGCCGGCAACAACGCCGTTCTTCATCTGCTCTTCGATACCCTTCTGGATAGCCGGGATGTATTCCTTAGGAACCACACCACCTACAACTTCGTTCACGAATTGCAGACCTTCCTGACCTTCGTCAGCAGGAGCAAAACGGATCCAGCAGTGGCCGAACTGACCACGACCGCCGGACTGACGAACGAACTTGCCTTCGATTTCACAGTTCTTCGTGATGCGCTCACGATACGAAACCTGAGGCTTGCCGATGTTGGCTTCGACGTTGAACTCACGGCGCATCCGGTCAACCAGGATGTCCAGGTGCAGCTCGCCCATGCCGGAGATGATCGTTTGACCAGTCTCTTCATCAGTTTTAACGCGGAAAGACGGGTCTTCCTGAGCAAGTTTGCCCAGAGCGATACCCATTTTTTCCTGGTCATCCTTGGTCTTAGGCTCTACGGCAACCGAAATAACCGGCTCCGGGAAGTCCATGCGAACCAGGATGATTGGCTTGTCAGCGTTGCAGAGGGTTTCACCAGTGGTGACGTCCTTCATGCCGATCAGGGCCGCGATGTCACCAGCGCGTACTTCCTTGATCTCTTCACGGGCGTTTGCGTGCATTTGCACCATACGACCCACGCGCTCTTTTTTACCTTTAACCGAGTTGATCACGCCGTCGCCGGAGTTCAACACGCCCGAGTAAACACGGACGAAGGTCAAGGTACCCACGAATGGGTCGGTAGCGATCTTGAACGCCAGAGCCGAGAACGGCTCCGCATCGTCTGCATGACGCTCCAGCTCGATTTCCTCGTTATCAGGGTCAGTACCCTTGATCGCAGGAATGTCGGTCGGTGCAGGCAGGAAGTCGATAACGGCGTCGAGAACCAGGGGAACACCCTTGTTCTTGAACGAAGAACCGCAAACAGCCAGAACGATTTCGCCGGCGATAGTACGCTGACGCAAAGCAGCTTTGATCTCTTCGATCGACAGCTCTTCGCCTTCCAGGTACTTGTTCATCAGCTCTTCGTTGGCTTCAGCAGCAGCTTCAACCATGTTGTTGCGCCACTCTTCAGCCAGCTCTTGGAGCTCAGCAGGAATGTCCTTGCGAACAGGGACCATACCCTTGTCAGAGTCGTTCCAGTAGACAGCTTGCATATTGATCAGATCGATCTGACCCTGGAAGTTGTCTTCGGAACCGATAGCCAACTGGATCGGCACCGGAGTGTGACCCAGACGCTGCTTGATCTGACCGATCACGCGCAGGAAGTTGGCACCAGCACGGTCCATCTTGTTTACGTAAACAAGACGTGGAACACCGTATTTGTTGGCTTGACGCCATACGGTTTCCGACTGAGGCTCAACACCCGAAGTACCGCAGAACACAACGACAGCGCCGTCGAGTACGCGCAGGGAACGTTCAACTTCAATAGTGAAGTCAACGTGGCCCGGGGTATCGATTACGTTGAAGCGGTGCTCGTCCTTGTACTGCTTCTCGGAACCTTTCCAGAAAGCGGTGATGGCAGCAGAAGTAATGGTAATACCACGCTCCTGCTCCTGCACCATCCAGTCTGTGGTCGCGGCGCCATCATGCACCTCGCCCATTTTGTGACTTTTGCCGGTGTAAAAAAGGACGCGCTCGGTGGTGGTGGTTTTACCAGCATCCACGTGAGCGACGATACCGATGTTACGGTAGCGGCTAATCGGAGTAGTACGAGCCATAAAGCCCTCGCAAAATTAGTGAAGCTAAAATTAGAAGCGGTAGTGCGAGAAAGCTTTGTTGGCTTCAGCCATACGGTGCACGTCTTCACGCTTCTTAACAGCAGCACCTTTACCTTCAGCAGCATCCAGCAGTTCGCCAGCCAAACGCAGAGCCATAGACTTCTCGCCACGCTTACGTGCGAAGTCTACCAACCAGCGCATTGCCAGAGCGTTACGACGGGAAGGACGAACCTCGACCGGAACCTGGTAAGTAGCACCACCAACGCGGCGCGACTTCACTTCGACCAGCGGAGCGATGGCGTCGAGTGCTTTTTCGAAGAGTTCCAGGGGATCGGTGCCAGCCTTACGGGTCGCAACGGTTTCCAGGGCACCATAAACGATACGCTCGGCAACGGCTTTCTTGCCGCTTTCCATAACGTGGTTCATGAATTTGGCGAGGATCTGGCTTCCGTATTTCGGATCGTCCAGAATCTCACGCTTTGCTGCTACGCGACGTCTTGGCATGATAAGCCCTCAAGCGGTCTTCAGGTTAGCTCGGGACAGATCCAATGGATGCGTGCCCGACCTTACTCTTATCGACTCAATAAAATGAAAATCTGCAAAACGGCCGATTACTTCGGACGCTTGGTACCGTACTTCGAACGACCCTGGTTACGGCCTTTAACGCCGGAAGTATCCAAGGAGCCGCGAACGGTGTGGTAACGAACACCTGGCAAGTCTTTTACACGACCGCCGCGGATCAGTACCACGCTGTGCTCTTGCAGGTTGTGACCTTCACCACCGATGTACGAGGAAACCTCGAAACCGTTGGTCAGGCGCACACGGCATACTTTACGCAGTGCCGAGTTAGGTTTTTTCGGCGTAGTGGTGTACACACGGGTGCACACGCCACGACGTTGCGGGCAGTTCTGCAGCGCAGGTACGTCGGATTTCTCGACGATACGCTTACGCGGCTGACGTACCAGCTGGTTGATAGTTGCCATCTACTAGCTCCACTGTTGTCTTGCGACGCTATTGTCTTGCAAGAAAAGCAAAATGGCAGGAACGAATTCCCGCCAAATTTAGGGGATCAAGAGTCTAAAGAGGATCTTGTCCCCAGTCAAGGCAAGGCCCCGACCTCCCCGCCCGTCGAACCTTGACAATATGTCTCGATTCGACGAACGGAGCGATCAGGGCCTCAGCTCATTTACCGCAGAACTCAGTTACCGCTCGAGTTCAGCGCTTCGGTCAGTGCAGCTTCCACTTCACTGGCGCTTACGCGCAACGGTTTGTCAGCATCACGACGACGCTTGCGCTCGCTGTGATAAGCCAGACCGGTACCAGCCGGGATCAGACGACCCACGACCACGTTTTCTTTCAGGCCGCGCAGGTAATCGCGCTTGCCGGTGACTGCCGCTTCGGTCAGTACACGGGTGGTTTCCTGGAAGGAAGCCGCCGAGATGAACGATTCGGTGGACAACGACGCCTTGGTGATACCCAGCAGAACGCGAGTGTACTTGGAGACGAACTTGTCTTCGCCACCCAGACGCTCGTTTTCTACCAGTACGTGAGTCAGTTCCATCTGGTCGCCCTTGATGAAACTCGAATCGCCGGATTCAGCGATTTCAACTTTACGCAGCATCTGACGCAGGATGGTCTCGATGTGCTTGTCGTTGATCTTCACGCCTTGCAGACGGTAAACGTCCTGGATCTCGTTAACGATGTACTTGGCCAGCGCGCTCACACCCAGCAGACGCAGGATGTCGTGCGGATCGCTTGGGCCGTCGGAGATAACTTCGCCGCGGTTTACCTGTTCGCCTTCGAACACGTTCAGGTGACGCCACTTCGGAATCAGCTCTTCGTACGGATCGCTACCGTCGTTCGGGGTAATAACCAGACGGCGCTTGCCTTTGGTCTCTTTACCGAACGCGATGGTGCCGCTGACTTCAGCCAGAATCGACGCTTCTTTCGGACGACGAGCTTCGAACAAGTCGGCAACACGCGGCAGACCACCGGTGATGTCGCGGGTCTTCGAAGTTTCTTGCGGGATACGCGCGATAACATCACCGATCGCGATCTTCGCACCATCCGCAACACCGACCAGGGCGTTGGCTGGCAGGAAGTACTGAGCGATAACGTCAGTGCCTGGCAGCAACAGATCCTTGCCGTTGTCGTCGACCATCTTCACTGCTGGACGGATTTCCTTGCCCGCAGCTGGACGATCTTTCGCGTCGAGTACTTCAATGTTGGTCATACCGGTCAATTCGTCAGTCTGACGCTTGATCGTGATGCCTTCTTCCATGCCCACGTAGGTCACGGTACCTTTCATTTCGGTAACGATCGGGTGAGTGTGCGGATCCCACTTGGCCACGATTGCGCCAGCGTCGACCTTGTCACCCTCTTTAACCGAAATCACAGCACCGTACGGCAGCTTGTAACGCTCACGCTCACGACCGAAGTCATCAGCGATGGCCAGCTCACCGGAACGGGACACAGCCACCAGGTGACCATCCACTCGCTCAACGTGTTTCAGGTTGTGCAGACGGACGGTACCGCCATTCTTCACCTGAACGCTGTCGGCTGCGGAAGTACGGCTTGCCGCACCACCGATGTGGAACGTACGCATCGTCAGCTGGGTACCCGGCTCACCGATGGACTGGGCAGCGATAACGCCAACCGCTTCACCGATGTTAACCTGGTGACCACGAGCCAGATCACGGCCGTAGCACTTGGCGCAAATGCCATAGCGGGTTTCGCAGCTGATCGGCGAACGCACGATCACTTCGTCGATGCTGTTCAGCTCGATGAATTCAACCCACTTCTCGTCTACCAGAGTACCGGCCGGAACGATAACGTCCTCGGTGCCTGGCTTGAATACGTCACGGGCAATAACACGACCCAATACGCGCTCACCCAACGGCTCTACAACGTCACCGCCTTCAATGTGCGGAGTCATCAGCAGACCGTGTTCGGTGCCGCAATCGATCTCGGTTACAACCAGATCCTGCGCCACGTCTACCAGACGACGAGTCAGGTAACCGGAGTTCGCAGTTTTCAACGCGGTATCCGCCAGACCTTTACGAGCACCGTGAGTGGAGATGAAGTACTGAAGTACGCTCAAACCTTCACGGAAGTTCGCAGTAATCGGCGTTTCAATGATGGAACCGTCCGGCTTGGCCATCAGACCACGCATACCGGCCAGCTGACGAATCTGTGCTGCGGAACCCCGCGCACCCGAGTCAGCCATCATGTACATCGAGTTGAAAGACTCTTGATCGACTTCAACGCCGTGACGGTCGATAACCTTCTCTTTCGAGAGGTTGGCCATCATTGCCTTGGAAACTTCGTCGTTCGCTTTCGACCAAAGGTCGATCACTTTGTTGTACTTCTCGCCCTGGGTTACCAGGCCGGAGGCATACTGGCTCTCGATCTCTTTCACTTCGTCGGTGGCTGCACCGATGATGCGGGCTTTCTCGTCCGGGATAACGAAGTCGTTAACACCGATGGAAACGCCGGAGATGGTCGAGTAAGCGAAACCGGTGTACATCAACTGGTCAGCGAAGATCACGGTCTCTTTCAAACCAACCACGCGGTAGCACTGGTTGATCAGCTTGGAGATCGCTTTTTTCTTCATCGGCAGGTTGACGACGTCGTACGACAGACCTTTTGGCACAACCTGGAACAGCAGCGCACGGCCGACAGTGGTGTCGACGATACGGGTACCGCTCACGCTGTTGCCATCACGGTCGTTGACGGTTTCGTTGATACGAACCTTGACCTTGGCGTGCAGTGCGGCTTCGCCGGCACGGAACACACGGTCAACTTCCTGCAGATCCGCGAACACACGACCTTCGCCTTTGGCGTTGATCGCTTCACGAGTCATGTAGTACAGACCCAATACAACGTCCTGCGACGGAACGATGATTGGCTCACCGTTGGCTGGCGACAGAATGTTGTTGGTCGACATCATCAACGCACGCGCTTCCAGCTGGGCTTCCAGTGTCAGCGGTACGTGCACGGCCATTTGGTCGCCGTCGAAGTCGGCGTTGTACGCGGCGCAGACCAGAGGGTGCAGCTGGATAGCCTTACCTTCGATCAGTACCGGTTCAAACGCCTGGATACCCAGACGGTGAAGGGTCGGTGCACGGTTGAGAAGAACCGGGTGTTCGCGAATCACTTCAGCGAGAACGTCCCAAACCTCTGGCAGTTCGCGCTCGACCATTTTCTTGGCCGCTTTGATGGTGGTCGCGAGACCACGCATTTCCAGCTTGCCGAAAATGAACGGTTTGAACAGCTCGAGAGCCATCTTCTTCGGCAGACCGCACTGATGCAGACGCAGGGTCGGGCCTACGGTAATTACCGAACGACCGGAGTAGTCAACACGCTTACCGAGCAAGTTCTGACGGAAACGACCTTGCTTACCCTTGATCATATCAGCCAGGGATTTCAGAGGACGCTTGTTCGAACCGGTGATAGCGCGGCCACGACGACCGTTGTCGAGCAGAGCATCGACAGCTTCCTGCAACATACGCTTTTCGTTGCGCACGATGATGTCCGGAGCGGACAGATCCAGCAGGCGCTTCAAACGGTTGTTACGGTTGATCACTCGACGATACAGATCGTTGAGGTCGGAAGTCGCGAAACGACCACCATCCAGCGGGACCAGTGGACGCAGATCTGGCGGCAGAACCGGCAGAACGGTCAGCACCATCCACTCTGGCAGGTTGCCGGAACCCTGGAAGGCTTCCATCAACTTCAGACGCTTGGACAGCTTCTTGATCTTGGTTTCCGAGTTGGTTTGCGGAATTTCTTCACGCAGACGGCCAATCTCGTGTTCCAGGTCGATAGCGTGCAGCAGTTCACGGACAGCTTCAGCACCCATACGGGCGTCGAAATCGTCACCGAACTCTTCCAGCGCTTCAAAGTACTGCTCGTCGTTCAGCAGCTGACCTTTTTCAAGGGTGGTCATGCCTGGATCGATAACGACATAGCTCTCGAAGTAGAGAACGCGTTCGATATCACGCAGGGTCATGTCCATCAGCAAGCCGATACGGGACGGCAGCGATTTCAGGAACCAGATGTGGGCAACCGGCGAAGCCAGTTCGATGTGCGCCATGCGCTCACGACGAACCTTGGCCAGTGCAACTTCAACGCCGCACTTCTCGCAGATCACACCACGGTGCTTCAAGCGCTTGTACTTACCGCACAGGCACTCGTAATCCTTTACCGGGCCAAAGATCTTGGCGCAGAACAGACCGTCACGCTCAGGTTTGAACGTACGGTAGTTGATGGTTTCCGGCTTTTTAACTTCACCGAACGACCATGAGCGGATCATCTCAGGCGAGGCCAATCCGATACGGATGGCGTCGAACTCTTCGACTTGACCCTGGTTTTTCAGCAAATTCAGTAGGTCTTTCAAGGCCTTTCCTCCTGGCGGAGCAGAGAGCGGGCAATCCTGCCCCGCTCTCGATTCGCGTCACGTGTTATTCGGTTTCCAGATCGATATCGATGCCGAGGGAACGAATTTCCTTGATCAACACGTTGAAGGACTCGGGCATGCCCGGCTCCATACGGTGATCGCCATCCACGATGTTCTTGTACATCTTGGTACGGCCGTTCACATCGTCCGACTTCACTGTGAGCATTTCTTGCAGAGTGTAAGCAGCACCGTATGCTTCCAGTGCCCAGACCTCCATCTCCCCGAAACGCTGACCACCGAACTGCGCCTTACCACCCAGCGGCTGCTGGGTAACCAGGCTGTACGAACCGGTAGAACGCGCGTGCATCTTGTCGTCTACCAAGTGGTTCAGCTTCAGCATGTACATGTAGCCAACGGTAACTGGACGCTCGAACTTGTTGCCGGTACGGCCGTCAGTCAGCTGCATCTGGCCGCTTTCCGGCAGGTCTGCCAGTTTCAGCATGGCCTTGATTTCGCTTTCCTTGGCGCCGTCGAACACTGGAGTGGCCATTGGAACACCGCCACGCAGGTTCTTCGCCAGATCCAGGATTTCCTGATCGGAGAAGCTGTCCAGATCTTCGTTACGACCGCCGATCTGGTTGTAGATCTCGTCCAGGAAGGTACGCAGTTCAGCGACTTTACGCTGCTCTTCGATCATCCGGTTGATCTTCTCACCCAGACCTTTGGCCGCGAGGCCCAGGTGGGTTTCAAGGATCTGACCAACGTTCATACGCGAAGGTACGCCCAGTGGGTTGAGGACGACGTCGACCGGGGTGCCATTGGCATCGTGCGGCATGTCTTCAACCGGCATGATCACGGAGACCACACCTTTGTTACCGTGACGACCGGCCATCTTGTCGCCCGGCTGGATGCGACGACGGATTGCCAGGTAAACCTTGACGATTTTCAGCACGCCTGGAGCCAGGTCATCGCCCTGCTGCAGTTTGCGCTTCTTGTCTTCGAACTTGTCGTCCAGCAGACGGCGACGATCAACGATGTAGGCCTGAGCCTTCTCGAGCTGCTCGTTCAGAGCATCTTCAGCCATGCGCAGTTTGAACCACTGACCATGCTCAAGACCGTCGAGAACTTCGTCGGTGATGTCCTGACCTTTCTTCAGACCTGCGCCGCCTTCAGCCTTGTGGCCTACCAGAGCGGAACGCAGACGTTCGAAAGTCGCGCCTTCAACGATACGGAACTCTTCGTTCAGATCCTTGCGGATCTCGTCCAGCTGGGACTTCTCGATCGACAGTGCACGAGCATCACGCTCAACGCCGTCGCGGGTGAAGACCTGTACGTCGATGACAGTACCTTTGGTACCGGTAGGTACACGCAGGGAGGTGTCTTTAACGTCGCTGGCTTTTTCACCGAAGATTGCACGCAGCAGTTTTTCTTCCGGAGTCAGTTGGGTCTCGCCTTTCGGAGTGACCTTACCTACCAGAATGTCGCCTGCGCCAACTTCAGCACCTACGTAAACGATACCGGCTTCGTCCAGCTTGTTCAGTGCAGCTTCACCCACGTTAGGGATGTCCGCAGTGATTTCCTCTGGGCCAAGCTTGGTGTCACGGGCCACACAGGTCAGTTCCTGAATGTGGATCGTGGTGAAACGGTCTTCCTGAACCACACGCTCGGACAGGCAGATGGAGTCTTCGAAGTTGAAGCCGTTCCATGCCATGAACGCGATGCGCATGTTCTGACCCAGCGCCAGTTCACCCATGTCGGTGGACGGGCCGTCGGCCATGATGTCGCTACGCTGAACGCGATCACCCTTGCTCACCAGCGGACGCTGGTTGATGCAGGTGTTCTGGTTCGAGCGGGTGTATTTGGTCAGGTTGTAGATGTCGACACCAGCTTCGCCGGTTTCAACTTCGTCATCAGCAACACGAACCACGATACGGCTGGCGTCGACGGAATCGATCACGCCGCCACGACGAGCAACGACGCAAACGCCGGAGTCACGGGCTACGTTACGCTCCATGCCGGTACCTACCAGCGGCTTGTCAGCGCGCAGGGTTGGTACAGCTTGACGCTGCATGTTCGAACCCATCAACGCACGGTTGGCGTCGTCGTGCTCGAGGAACGGAATCAACGACGCTGCAACCGAAACTACCTGCTTCGGCGAAACGTCCATCAAGGTGACTTCTTCAGGCGCCTTGACGGTGAATTCGTTCAGGTGACGTACGGCTACCAGTTCGTCGATCAGGACTTTCTGGTCGTTCATGGTCGCCGAAGCCTGCGCGATCACGTGATCGGCTTCTTCAATAGCGGACAGGAACACGATCTCGTCGGTGACCACACCCTCTTTCACCACGCGGTACGGGCTTTCCAGGAAACCGTACTGGTTGGTGCGAGCGTAAGCAGCCAGGGAGTTGATCAGACCGATGTTCGGACCTTCCGGCGTTTCAATCGGGCATACACGACCGTAGTGAGTCGGGTGTACGTCACGGACTTCAAAGCCTGCGCGCTCACGAGTCAGACCGCCAGGGCCGAGTGCAGAGACACGACGCTTGTGGGTAATCTCGGACAGCGGGTTGTTCTGGTCCATGAACTGCGAGAGCTGGCTGGAACCGAAGAACTCTTTCACCGCTGCAGCCACTGGCTTGGCGTTGATCAGGTCTTGCGGCATCAGGCCTTCGCTTTCAGCCATCGACAGACGCTCTTTGACCGCACGCTCAACACGCACCAGGCCAACGCGGAACTGGTTCTCGGCCATTTCGCCTACGCAGCGAACACGACGGTTACCCAGGTGGTCGATGTCATCGACGATGCCTTTACCGTTACGGATGTCGACCAGAGTCTTCAGTACCGCGACGATGTCTTCCTTGCACAGCACGCCCGAACCTTCGATCTCGGTACGACCGATACGACGGTTGAACTTCATCCGGCCGACCGCAGACAGGTCATAGCGCTCAGGGCTGAAGAACAGGTTGTTGAACAGGGTTTCGGCAGCGTCTTTGGTTGGCGGTTCGCCTGGACGCATCATGCGATAGATCTCGACCAGCGCTTCCAATTGGTTGCTGGTGGAGTCGATCTTCAGCGTGTCGGAGACGAACGGACCGCAGTCGATATCGTTGGTGTACAGAGTTTCGATGCGAACAACGCCGGCCTTGGCAATTTTTGCCAGGACTTCAGTGTTCAGCTCGGTGTTGCACTCTGCCAGAATTTCGCCGGTAGCCGGGTGCACGATGACCTTGGCGGTAGTACGGCCCAGGACGTAGTCCAGAGGTACTTCCAGAGTCTTGATGCCGGCTTTTTCGATCTGGTTGATGTGGCGCGCGGTAATACGGCGGCCCGCTTCAACAATGACCTTGCCCTTCTCGTCCTGAATGTCCAGAACCGCAATTTCACCACGCAGACGCGAAGCAATCAGTTCCAGGCTGAGGGTTTCGCCGCTCAGGTGGAAAACGTTGGTGGTGTAGAAAGCGTCCAGCACTTCTTCAGTGGTATAGCCGAGCGCGCGCAGCAGTACCGATGCCGGCAGCTTGCGACGACGGTCGATACGCACGAACACGCAGTCTTTCGGGTCGAACTCGAAGTCCAGCCACGAACCGCGGTAAGGAATGATGCGCGCGGAGTACAGCAGTTTGCCGGAGCTATGCGTCTTGCCGCGGTCGTGGTCGAAGAACACGCCCGGGGAACGGTGCAGCTGGGAAACGATTACACGCTCGGTACCGTTGATTACGAAGGTACCGTTCTCAGTCATCAGGGGAATTTCACCCATGTAGACTTCTTGCTCTTTGATGTCCTTGATCGCTTTGTTCGACGATTCTTTGTCGAAAATGATCAGGCGCACTTTTACCCGCAAAGGTACGGCGAAAGTTACACCGCGCAATACGCATTCTTTGACATCAAATGCCGGTTCGCCCAGGCGATAACCGACGTACTCCAGCGCAGCATTGCCGGAGTAGCTGATGATCGGGAAAACGGATTTGAAGGCCGCATGCAGGCCCACGTCGCGGAACTGATCTTTAGTCGCTCCCGCTTGCAAGAATTCACGATACGAATCCAGCTGGATGGCCAGGAGGTAAGGCACATCCATGACGTCCGGCAACTTGCTAAAGTCCTTGCGGATACGTTTTTTCTCAGTATATGAGTAAGCCATCAGCGTTCCCCAGCTTGGTCACCTGCTTGTTTGGCCCCTCCCGACGGGAGCAGCCAGAAAATCGTGCAAACCCCATGGTTTGCGCCACCGCATCGGGTGGTTACAGCGCCTTTATCAGCACCGACCCAGTCGGCTGCCAATAACGGAAAAAGGCCGGTGGCAAGAGCCACCAGCCATCAGCCTGTCGCTTGACGCTCGGGCTGGAGGAGCAAAGTCGATACTTATTTCAGCTCGACTTTAGCGCCTGCTTCTTCCAGCTTCTTCTTGGCGTCTTCAGCCGCTTCTTTCGAAACGCCTTCAGCTACAACCTGAGGAGCGCCGTCTACTTTCTCTTTGGCTTCTTTCAGGCCCAGACCAGTCAGTTCACGAACTGCCTTGATCACGTTAACCTTCTTCTCGCCAGCTTCCAGCAGAACAACGTTGAACTCGGTTTGCTCTTCAACAACAGCGGCAGCAGCAGCTGGACCAGCCGAAGCAGCAGCAGCGGTAACACCGAAGGTTTCTTCCATCGCTTTGATCAGCTCAACGATTTCCACTACGGATTTCTGGCCGATTGCTTCGATGATTTGTTCGTTAGTCAGAGACATGACTCAATTCCTGAATTGGGGGACGGCCTACGCGACCATCGAAATAAACAAAAAACGCGAGAAGTTGACGAGCCTTAGGCTGCGGCAGCTTCTTTCTGGTCGCGAATTGCCGCCAGAGTACGAGCCAATTTGCTGGTAGCGCCTTGAATCACGCTCATCAGCTGAGAAATTGCTTCGTCACGGGTCGGCAAGGTTGCCAGTACGTCGATCTGATTAGCTGCGAGGAACTTGCCCTCGAACGCAGCTGCCTTGATCTCGAACTTGTCCTGACCCTTGGCAAACTCTTTGAAGATACGGGCAGCAGCGCCCGGATGTTCGTTCGAGAATGCAATCAGGGTCGGGCCGGTGAACACGTCGTTGAGGACACTGTATTGAGTGTCAGCAACAGCGCGCTTGAGCAGGGTGTTACGTACAACACGTACGTAAACGCCAGCTTCACGAGCCTCTTTACGGAGTCCGGTCATTGCGCCTACTGTTACGCCACGTGCATCAACCACGACAGCGGACAGAGCGACTTTGGCAGCCTCGTTGACTTCAGCGACGATGGCCTTCTTGTCTTCGAGATTAATTGCCACGGGTTTAACTCCTGCTTGTTACCGTTTCATTCGATCGGAACCGAATGTCGTTTTGGTGTCTGATTCGGTAAGGAACCGGGAGCACCATCTGCGTAGGCTTATGGTTTAAGACTTGCGTCGCCTACGGTCTTGGATAGCCCCCGCCAGGCAGGGACCCCAATCTTTCAATTGGCGCGAACCATCGCGCCAACCTTTGTCTTACGCGTCCAGCGAGCTCTGATCGATGACCAGACCTGGGCCCATGGTGGTGCTCAGGGTAACGCGCTTGACGTAGATACCTTTCGAAGAAGCAGGCTTGATACGCTTCAGATCAGCGATCAGGGCTTCAACGTTTTCCTTCAGCTTGACGGCGTCGAAGCCCATCTTGCCAACGGAAGTGTGAATGATGCCGTTTTTGTCGGTGCGATAGCGAACCTGACCAGCTTTAGCGTTTTTAACCGCGGTAGCTACGTCTGGAGTTACGGTACCAACCTTAGGGTTAGGCATCAGACCACGTGGACCGAGGATCTGACCCAGTTGACCTACAACGCGCATGGCATCCGGGGATGCGATCACTACGTCATAGTTCAGGTCGCCGCCTTTCATTTCGGCAGCCAGGTCGTCCATACCTACACGGTCAGCGCCGGCAGCCAAAGCGGCCTCAGCAGCTGGACCCTGGGTGAACACAGCAACGCGAACAGTCTTGCCAGTGCCGTGTGGCAGCACAGTAGCGCTACGAACAACCTGGTCGGATTTACGCGGGTCTACGCCGAGGTTTACAGCAACGTCGAACGACTCGCTGAACTTGACAGTCGACAGCTCAGCCAGCAGAGCTGCGGCGTCTACAATGTTGTAGGCCTTGCCTGCTTCGATTTTGCCGGCGATAGCCTTTTGACGCTTGGTCAGCTTAGCCATTACACACCCTCCACGTTAAGGCCCATGCTACGAGCAGAACCGGCGATAGTACGCACGGCTGCATCCATATCAGCTGCAGTCAGATCCGCGTTTTTGGTTTTCGCGATTTCTTCCAGCTGAGCACGGGTAACGGTGCCAACCTTAACGGTGTTCGGACGAGCGGAACCGCTGGTCAGACCGGCCGCTTTCTTCAGCAGAACCGAAGCAGGGGTGGATTTTGTTTCGAAAGTGAAGCTACGGTCGCTGTAAACAGTGATGATCACTGGAGTCGGCAGACCAGCTTCCAGACCCTGAGTACGGGCGTTGAAGGCCTTGCAGAACTCCATGATGTTCACGCCGTGCTGACCCAGAGCAGGACCAACAGGTGGGCTTGGGTTAGCCTGAGCGGCCTTCACTTGCAGCTTGATGTAAGCGGTAATTTTCTTGGCCATGAGGCACTCCAATTACGGGTTCAAACGCCTCGAAAGGCTCCCCGGTTACTTGCGCGTTTATCCCAGTGACGACAAAACCCCACAGCCTAGGGCTGCGGGGTTGGGATGCTTGTCCAGTTAGACCTTTTCGACCTGACTGAACTCCAACTCTACCGGAGTAGAGCGACCGAAAATAAGCACAGCCACTTGGATCCGGCTCTTTTCGTAATTAACTTCTTCAACAACGCCATTGAAATCAGCGAATGGACCGTCATTGACTCGCACCGTTTCACCTGGCTCGAAGAGAGTCTTTGGCTTCGGCTTGTCGCTACCATCAGCAACACGACGCAGAATCGCTTCTGCTTCTTTATCGGTGATCGGTGCAGGTTTATCAGCAGTACCGCCAATAAAGCCCATCACCCGAGGAGTATCCTTGACCAAGTGCCAAGTACCCTCATTCATATCCATCTGAACCAGCACGTAGCCCGGAAAGAACTTACGCTCGCTTTTGCGCTTCTGGCCATTACGCATTTCAACCACTTCTTCAGTGGGAACCAGAATCTCGCCGAAGCCATCTTCCATGCCAGCCAGCTTTACGCGCTCGATCAGCGAGCGCATCACATGCTTCTCGTAACCCGAGTAAGCATGCACAACATACCAACGCTTAGCCACGGGACACCCTTAGCCGACAATCAAGGAAACAAGCCAGCCGAGCAGGGAATCAAGCCCCCACAACAGCAACGCCATAACCAGAACAACAGCCACCACAATCAGGGTGGTCTGCGTGGTTTCTTGGCGAGTTGGCCACACGACTTTACGAATCTCGGTGCGAGCTTCCTTAACCAGTACAAAGAAAGACTTGCCCTTCGCAGTCTGCAGGCCTACAAAGGCAGCTACAGCAGCAATGACAAGCAAAGCGAGTACACGGTACAGGATCGGCGAAGCAGAGTAATACTGATTGCCAACAACGCCAATAACCACCAAAGCGACAACTACAAGCCACTTGAGCAGATCGAAGCGAGAGCCTTGAGCTTCAGCTTTAGGAGTCATCTATGAAGATCCTGTGAAAAGAAAGCCAGACACACCGAGTGAATCTGGCAGGTCAGGAGGGAATCGAACCCCCAACCTACGGTTTTGGAGACCGTCGCTCTGCCAATTGAGCTACTGACCTAAAACAAAATCAGGCCGACCATTATGCCGGCCCGAAAAATACATTACAACCACTTACTCGATGATTTTAGCTACGACGCCAGCGCCGACGGTACGACCGCCTTCACGGATAGCGAAACGCAGACCGTCTTCCATCGCGATGGTTTTGATCAGGGTAACAGTCATCTGAATGTTGTCACCTGGCATTACCATTTCAACGCCTTCTGGCAGCTCGCAGTTACCAGTCACGTCAGTAGTACGGAAGTAGAACTGTGGACGGTAGCCTTTGAAGAACGGAGTGTGACGACCGCCTTCTTCCTTGCTCAGAACGTAAACTTCTGCAGTGAACTTGGTGTGCGGCTTAACCGAACCCGGCTTAACCAGAACCTGACCACGCTCAACGTCGTCACGCTTGGTACCACGCAGCAGAACGCCGCAGTTCTCGCCAGCACGACCTTCGTCGAGCAGCTTGCGGAACATTTCAACACCGGTGCAAGTAGTAACAGTGGTGTCACGCAGACCAACGATTTCCAGCGGATCCTGAACGCGAACGATACCGCGCTCGATACGACCAGTCACAACAGTACCGCGACCCGAGATCGAGAATACGTCTTCGATTGGCATCAGGAACGGCTTGTCGATCATACGAACTGGTTCTGGGATGTAGGCATCCAGAGTCTCTACCAGCTTCTTGACAGCGGTAGTGCCCATTTCGTTGTCGTCTTTGCCTTCCAGCGCCATACGAGCCGAACCGATGATGATTGGAGTGTCATCGCCCGGGAAGTCGTAGGTGGACAGCAGGTCGCGAACTTCCATCTCAACCAGTTCCAGCAGCTCAGCGTCGTCTACCAGGTCGGCCTTGTTCAGGAAAACCACGATGTACGGAACGCCTACCTGACGGGACAGCAGGATGTGCTCACGGGTTTGTGGCATCGGACCATCAGCGGCCGAGCAAACCAGAATAGCGCCGTCCATTTGAGCAGCACCGGTGATCATGTTCTTCACATAGTCAGCGTGACCTGGGCAGTCAACGTGAGCGTAGTGACGGATCTTCGAGTTGTACTCAACGTGTGCGGTGTTGATGGTGATACCGCGAGCTTTTTCTTCTGGCGCGCTGTCGATCTTGTCGAAGTCAACGATTGCGGAACCGAAAACTTCGGAGCAAACGCGAGTCAGAGCAGCAGTCAGAGTGGTTTTACCGTGGTCAACGTGACCAATGGTCCCAACGTTGACGTGGGGCAGGGAACGATCAAATTTTTCCTTAGCCATCGATATCACCCTCAACAGAAGAAATTAGACAAACAATATCAACCATTAAAACAAAGGCAGATATTTTCATATCTGCCTTGTTATATGGAGCTCTTGAGCGGATTTGAACCGCTGACCTCACCCTTACCAAGGGTGTGCTCTACCAACTGAGCTACAAGAGCGAAACACTTGCACAACCTGCAAACTTGGAGCGGGTAGCGGGAATCGAACCCGCATCATCAGCTTGGAAGGCTGAGGTTCTACCACTAAACTATACCCGCGGAGCCTGCAGCTCACGCTTAAATCTGGTGGAGGGAGAAGGATTCGAACCTTCGAAGTCGTAGACGTCAGATTTACAGTCTGATCCCTTTGGCCGCTCGGGAACCCCTCCTAATCAGGCCGGCATTCTATACTATGCCAAGCCCCTGTCAAGCATTTTCTCATTTAAAAACCTGAGGTTAGCTGCGTTGACGTCGCTTCACTTTGAATCCCTGTTTAGGTCTTCACTGTGGAGCGGGCGCCATTCTATGCAAACTATTCAGCAGGTGCAACCCCCTCACACAGCATTATTTTATGTTTTAACTCATTGAATTCCTTGGAAAGGTTTTGCAACTGGGCGTCCCCTAGCAAACGCTGGCTCTGAGGCGCGACAGACAACCAATAACCAGCCCCGGGAGCATCCTTCGACGAAGTTTTCACATCGACACCCATTTCAGCCAACCGCTGTCGAAGGGCGGAAATCGATTCTTCCCGGGAAAAGCCACCAAGGAAAAGGCACTCTTGCCGCCGAGCCCCCTGCACCTCCCGAACATCGCCCTTCGTTTCACTGAGCAAGCGAATGTCTTGCTGGGAACCTCGATACAAACTAAGAGGCGTCACGTCCTTCGCCCGCAAGGGCGCCTCCTGCTGATGCCAGACATAATAGAAACCATTAAGAACAAGGAGCAGGAGAAACAACCAACGCATACAAACCTCAGGAAAAAGGACACGCCATAGCCAAGCCCACAAACACGAGGTCGGGTACGACTCGGGCCTCAGGCGCGACATCTGCGACCAAAACAGCATCACCGCCAGTTATAAAGACTGCGAAATCTTTCCCCCAGTAGGAACTCGCCATTTCCAGTTGAGTCAGCACAAAACCTCGCAACATTAACGAGCACCCACGCTCCACCGCCTCAACAGTGCTCCGCCCAGGCGCATTGCTGGACAGCGCGCGTTCAGCCGCCAGGTCGCCATAGCGAATCTTGCGGGTATGAGTACGCAACTGATTTCGCATCAACGGCATCCCCGGGCAAATAAAGCCGCCCAGATGCTCGCCATCAGCGGCAATAAAATCAGCAGTTACCGCCGTACCGAAATCGAGTACCAGGCAAGCGCTGCCCGATGCCAGATGAAACCCGCCAAGCATGGCCAACCATCTATCGAGCCCGAGACGCTCGTAGTCTTCATAACCATTTTTGACACCAGACATTTCACGAGCGGACTCAGCGCACACAACCGAAATACCGAACTCCCGCTCGATCGCGCCGATCAATGCATCAGTTTCCTCTGCAGTCCTGACACTCACCAGGCGACACTTGCGCAGCACAAGCCCATCAAGAGATCTCAAACTGTCAAGCAACGCCAGATCAGAGTCGACAACCCCTTCAGAAAAGAGAGCGTCGGACGCAGCCTTCAGTACTCGCCATTTAATAAAGCTGTTCCCGCAGTCGAGCTCAAGAATCATCACGCAACCTCAGACTGAGCTCACCACCACTAAAGACTTTTTCCACGCCACTCACCTTCAGGCGCAGAGCACCCTGACTATCTATTCCGAGCACCACGCCATCTACCTGACTCGAACCCGCAATCAATGATACAGGCCGATCCTGCCACAGGTGATTGGCCTCCCATTCTGCCTGGAGAACCGAGAAGCCATCCGCCTGATGACGCTGGATGTAAGCACTTAACTGCTCACTCAGCTCAACCACCAAAGCATTACGATCACTGCTCTTGCCTGACTCAAGCCGGATAGAGGTCCATTGCTGGTCAACCTCATCAGCAAGCTGCATATTCACGTTGATACCAATACCCAACACCACGTGGCAAACATCTGCCGGATCTCCAACGAGCTCCAGGAGAATGCCGGCGATTTTCTTGTTACCTACCAAGACATCGTTGGGCCACTTCAATCCGGCACTTGGCACACCAAAATTTCGCAGAGCCTGCAAGACAGCCAACCCCACGACAAGACTCAAGCCCTCGAGCTGGCGCATTCCGCCATCAATACGCAGGACAAGGCTGTAATAAAGATTTTCAGCGAACGGACTCACCCATTTGCGACCTCTTCGCCCACGCCCGGAGACTTGCCGTTCTGCGAGCACCAAAAAGGGGGCCAAACTACCTTGGCCGATCGCGCGCAAAGCCTCAGCGTTTGTCGAGTCGACCGAATCCAGAACGGTCACCGGCCAGCTTGGCGCCATTGCAGATATAGTCAGAGAGTCGAGCAGCATCAATGGTGCAGCCAGTTGATAGCCCCGCCCCCGAACTTTATGAATGGATAAGCCAAGATCAGCCTCCAGATGCTGAAGCTGCTTCCATACCGCACTTCGACTTATTCCCAGGGCAGCGCCCAGATCCTGACCAGAATGGAATCGACCATCCTTCAGAAGGTTCAACAACGTCAGCATGCAGGTCTCGCCTCACAATGAGGCCCGAATAATAGCCATGCCCCGGGCCGTTGCATAGAAATCAAGCAGATACATTTCCTGCGGGCAAAACAAAACCCCAACTGCTTTCGCAATTGGGGTTTCGGAATTTAATCTTGACGATGACCTACTCTCACATGGGGAAACCCCACACTACCATCGGCGATGCATCGTTTCACTGCTGAGTTCGGGATGGGATCAGGTGGTTCCAACGCTCTATGGTCGTCAAGAAATTCGGGTACTGAGTCGTGGCCTTGCGGCCTCGCTTCAGCAAATTGGGTATGTGACAGCTAGGTGTTTTGTGAACATCGAACTTTCGGTTCGTTTCGTCTTCACACACCGCAATCTGGCCTTTCGACGCAAATTGCTTGGGTGTTATATGGTCAAGCCTCACGGGCAATTAGTATTGGTTAGCTCAACGCCTCACAGCGCTTACACACCCAACCTATCAACGTCGTAGTCTTCGACGGCCCTTCAGGGAACTCAAGGTTCCAGTGAGATCTCATCTTGAGGCAAGTTTCCCGCTTAGATGCTTTCAGCGGTTATCTTTCCCGAACATAGCTACCCGGCAATGCCACTGGCGTGACAACCGGAACACCAGAGGTTCGTCCACTCCGGTCCTCTCGTACTAGGAGCAGCCCCTCTCAAATCTCAAACGTCCACGGCAGATAGGGACCGAACTGTCTCACGACGTTCTAAACCCAGCTCGCGTACCACTTTAAATGGCGAACAGCCATACCCTTGGGACCGGCTTCAGCCCCAGGATGTGATGAGCCGACATCGAGGTGCCAAACACCGCCGTCGATATGAACTCTTGGGCGGTATCAGCCTGTTATCCCCGGAGTACCTTTTATCCGTTGAGCGATGGCCCTTCCATACAGAACCACCGGATCACTAAGACCTACTTTCGTACCTGCTCGACGTGTCTGTCTCGCAGTCAAGCGCGCTTTTGCCTTTATACTCTACGACCGATTTCCGACCGGTCTGAGCGCACCTTCGTACTCCTCCGTTACTCTTTAGGAGGAGACCGCCCCAGTCAAACTACCCACCATACACTGTCCTCGATCCGGATAACGGACCTGAGTTAGAACCTCAAAGTTGCCAGGGTGGTATTTCAAGGATGGCTCCACGCGAACTGGCGTCCACGCTTCAAAGCCTCCCACCTATCCTACACAAGCAAATTCAAAGTCCAGTGCAAAGCTATAGTAAAGGTTCACGGGGTCTTTCCGTCTAGCCGCGGATACACTGCATCTTCACAGCGATTTCAATTTCACTGAGTCTCGGGTGGAGACAGCGCCGCCATCGTTACGCCATTCGTGCAGGTCGGAACTTACCCGACAAGGAATTTCGCTACCTTAGGACCGTTATAGTTACGGCCGCCGTTTACCGGGGCTTCGATCAAGAGCTTCGCGTTAGCTAACCCCATCAATTAACCTTCCGGCACCGGGCAGGCGTCACACCCTATACGTCCACTTTCGTGTTTGCAGAGTGCTGTGTTTTTAATAAACAGTCGCAGCGGCCTGGTATCTTCGACCGGCATGAGCTTACGGAGCAAGTCCTTCACCCTCACCGGCGCACCTTCTCCCGAAGTTACGGTGCCATTTTGCCTAGTTCCTTCACCCGAGTTCTCTCAAGCGCCTTGGTATTCTCTACCCAACCACCTGTGTCGGTTTGGGGTACGGTTCCTGGTTACCTGAAGCTTAGAAGCTTTTCTTGGAAGCATGGCATCAACCACTTCGTGTTCTAAAAGAACACTCGTCATCAGCTCTCGGCCTTAAGATCCCGGATTTACCTAAGATCTCAGCCTACCACCTTAAACTTGGACAACCAACGCCAAGCTGGCCTAGCCTTCTCCGTCCCTCCATCGCAATAACCAGAAGTACAGGAATATTAACCTGTTTTCCATCGACTACGCTTTTCAGCCTCGCCTTAGGGACCGACTAACCCTGCGTCGATTAACGTTGCGCAGGAAACCTTGGTCTTTCGGCGTGGGTGTTTTTCACACCCATTGTCGTTACTCATGTCAGCATTCGCACTTCTGATACCTCCAGCAAGCTTCTCAACTCACCTTCACAGGCTTACAGAACGCTCCTCTACCGCATCACCCGAAGGTGATACCCGTAGCTTCGGTGTATGGTTTGAGCCCCGTTACATCTTCCGCGCAGGCCGACTCGACTAGTGAGCTATTACGCTTTCTTTAAAGGGTGGCTGCTTCTAAGCCAACCTCCTAGCTGTCTAAGCCTTCCCACATCGTTTCCCACTTAACCATAACTTTGGGACCTTAGCTGACGGTCTGGGTTGTTTCCCTTTTCACGACGGACGTTAGCACCCGCCGTGTGTCTCCCATGCTCGGCACTTGTAGGTATTCGGAGTTTGCATCGGTTTGGTAAGTCGGGATGACCCCCTAGCCGAAACAGTGCTCTACCCCCTACAGTGATACATGAGGCGCTACCTAAATAGCTTTCGAGGAGAACCAGCTATCTCCGAGCTTGATTAGCCTTTCACTCCGATCCACAGGTCATCCGCTAACTTTTCAACGGTAGTCGGTTCGGTCCTCCAGTTAGTGTTACCCAACCTTCAACCTGCCCATGGATAGATCGCCCGGTTTCGGGTCTATTCCCAGCGACTAGACGCCCTATTAAGACTCGCTTTCGCTACGCCTCCCCTATTCGGTTAAGCTCGCCACTGAAAATAAGTCGCTGACCCATTATACAAAAGGTACGCAGTCACAGAACAAAGTCTGCTCCCACTGCTTGTACGCATACGGTTTCAGGATCTATTTCACTCCCCTCTCCGGGGTTCTTTTCGCCTTTCCCTCACGGTACTAGTTCACTATCGGTCAGTCAGTAGTATTTAGCCTTGGAGGATGGTCCCCCCATATTCAGACAAAGTTTCTCGTGCTCCGTCCTACTCGATTTCATGACCAAGAGATTTTCGCGTACAGGGCTATCACCCACTATGGCCGCACTTTCCAGAGCGTTCCGCTAATCTCAAAGCCACTTAAGGGCTAGTCCCCGTTCGCTCGCCACTACTAAGGGAATCTCGGTTGATTTCTTTTCCTCAGGGTACTTAGATGTTTCAGTTCCCCTGGTTCGCCTCTTGCACCTATGTATTCAGTACAAGATAACCATCTTATGATGGCTGGGTTCCCCCATTCAGACATCTCCGGATCAAAGTCTGTTTGCCGACTCCCCGAAGCTTTTCGCAGGCTACCACGTCTTTCATCGCCTCTGACTGCCAAGGCATCCACCGTATGCGCTTCTTCACTTGACCATATAACCCCAAGCAATCTGGTTATACTGTGAAGACGACATTCGCCGAAAATTCGAATTTCTCAATTAAGAGAACTCACAAATTTTACCTTAGCCTGATCCGTTACCAGTGAAAGTAACGTTCAGTCTATCTTTCTATCACATACCCAAATTTTTAAAGAACGATCTAATCAAAAGACTAGAAATCAATATTCTCAATGGAATACTCATTTCTAAGCTTTCAGAAGCAGTTATATGGTGGAGCCAAACGGGATCGAACCGTTGACCTCCTGCGTGCAAGGCAGGCGCTCTCCCAGCTGAGCTATGGCCCCATAACAAAATTGGTGGGTCTGGGCAGATTCGAACTGCCGACCTCACCCTTATCAGGGGTGCGCTCTAACCAACTGAGCTACAGACCCAATTTCGAGCGCGTAACTGTTAGCTTGGAGCTATCAGCTTGGAGCTTAAAGCTGCTTCTATCGTCTTCTTCAATGAATCAAGCAATTCGTGTGGGAACTTATGGAGCAGCTGATGTCGTCGATTAAGGAG
>NZ_CP126691.1:5975000-6631596 GCF_032613195.1 Pseudomonas sp. P108
ACCCGGCGCTTCCTGGATACCGACGTAGTTGCCCAAAGACTTGGACATCTTCTTCACGCCATCCAGACCTTCAAGCAACGGCATCGTCAGAATGCACTGAGCCTCTTGACCATAACCACGCTGCAGCTCACGCCCCATCAGCAAGTTGAACTTCTGATCGGTACCACCCAGCTCGACATCAGCACGCAGCGCGACCGAGTCGTAACCCTGCACCAGCGGATAGAGGAACTCATGAATAGCGATTGGCTGATTGGTGGTGTAGCGCTTATCGAAGTCGTCACGCTCGAGCATGCGAGCGACGGTGTACTGCGAGGTCAGACGAATGAAGTCGGCCGGCCCCATCTGATCCATCCAGGTGGAGTTGAATGCGACTTCGGTTTTTGCCGGATCGAGAATCTTGAACACCTGAGCCTTGTAGGTCTCGGCGTTTTCCAGAACCTGCTCGCGAGTCAGCGGAGGACGCGTAGCACTCTTGCCACTCGGATCACCGATCATCCCGGTGAAGTCACCAATAAGGAAGATCACCTGATGCCCCAACTCCTGGAACTGGCGCAGCTTATTAATAAGCACGGTATGACCCAGGTGCAGATCCGGAGCGGTTGGATCGAAACCAGCCTTGATACGCAGCGGCTGGCCGCGCTTGAGCTTCTCGATCAGCTCGGACTCGACCAATAGTTCTTCCGCACCACGTTTAATCAGCGCTAGCTGCTCTTCAACCGACTTCATAACAGACCCGCAAGGCTCAGATTCAAAGGGAAACAACCATACAAGATCGCGCACTAATTACAAGTTTTGCCCGGCGCACGGACACCAATCCACAGACGCGCTGTCTGTAGACTTGCTTCAGAGATGATTTGGTTATATTTTATACAGTTATTTCATCTTCATCATGTCATTCATCTTTTCCAATTCATCATTTTTCAAAGTCAAAATTACCTATGACCACAGAACCGTCTAAAGCGCCGCCGCTTTACCCGAAGACCCACCTGCTCGCCGCAAGTGGAATCGCCGCCCTTCTTAGCCTGGCTCTCCTGGTATTCCCTTCCAGTGATGTTGAAGCCAAAAAGACGACCCTGAGTCTTGAACTGGAAAGTCCTGCTGAACAACTGACACAAGATCAAGACGCTGCTGACGCGGTTCAAGCCACAAATGAGCCAGTAGCTTCTCCGTTTGCTCAAATCGAAAACACTGACGAAAACACCGCACAAACCGCAGAAGCCGCACCTGCGCCAGTCGCCGAAAAACCGAAAGCCCCCGGGCATCGTGAAGTTGTTGTAGCCAAGGGCGATACGCTGTCGACCCTGTTCGAAAAAGTCGGCCTGCCGGCTGCGTCCGTCCATGAGGTCTTGGCCAGCGACAAACAGGCCAAGCAGTTCAGCCAGCTCAGGCACGGCCAGAAACTCGAATTCGAATTGAACCCTGACGGCCAACTGACCAGCCTGCACAGCAAGGTCAGCGACGTCGAAACCATTACCCTGACCAAGAATGACAAGGGTTATGCCTTCAACCGGGTTACCGCAAAACCAACCGTTCGCACAGCTTACGTCCATGGCGTAATCAACAGTTCGCTTTCACAATCCGCAGCCCGTGCCGGGCTCTCCCATAGTCTGACCATGGATATGGCCAGCGTTTTCGGTTACGACGTCGACTTCGCTCAGGACATCCGTCAGGGTGACGAATTCGATGTGATCTACGAACAGAAAGTGGTCAACGGCAAGTCGGTCGGCAACGGCCCGATACTGTCCGCTCGCTTTACCAACCGCGGCAAGACGTATACCGCTGTGCGTTACACCAACAAGCAAGGCAACAGCAGCTACTACACCGCTGATGGCAACAGCATGCGCAAAGCGTTCATCCGTACTCCGGTGGACTTCGCCCGCATCAGCTCGAAGTTCTCGATGGGCCGCAAGCACCCGATCCTGAACAAGATCCGCGCTCACAAAGGCGTTGATTACGCTGCGCCACGCGGTACGCCAATCAAGGCTGCCGGGGACGGTAAAGTGCTGCTCGCCGGCCGCCGTGGCGGCTACGGCAACACCGTTATCATCCAGCATGGCAACACCTACCGTACGCTGTATGGCCACATGCAAGGCTTCGCCAAGGGTGTGAAGACTGGCGGTACCGTGAAACAGGGCCAAGTGATTGGCTACATCGGCACCACCGGCCTGTCCACCGGCCCGCACTTGCACTATGAGTTCCAGGTCAACGGCGTTCACGTAGATCCGCTGGGCCAGAAGCTGCCAATGGCTGACCCGATTGCCAAAGCCGAACGCGCTCGTTTCCTCGCACAGAGCCAACCGCTGATGGCGCGCATGGATCAAGAGAAGGCCACCATGCTGGCTTCGAGCAAGCGTTAAGCCATGGCCCTTTATATCGGTGTGATGTCCGGAACCAGCCTCGACGGTCTGGACATTGCCCTGATCGAACAGACCTCGGCGATCAAGCTGATCGCCACGCACTACATTCCCATGCCTGAATCACTGCGCGCAGAGCTGCTCGGCTTGTGCGCCAGCGGCCCTGACGAAATCGCCCGCTCGGCAATTGCCCAGCAGAACTGGGTAAAACTTGCTGCGCAGGGCATTAACACCCTCCTCGATCAGCAGAACCTTAAACCACAAGATATTCGAGC
Organism: Pseudomonas sp. P108; assembly: GCF_032613195.1. Taxonomy (NCBI): domain Bacteria; kingdom Pseudomonadati; phylum Pseudomonadota; class Gammaproteobacteria; order Pseudomonadales; family Pseudomonadaceae; genus Pseudomonas; species Pseudomonas sp. P108. The sequence continues at coordinate 5,977,630 of NZ_CP126691.1, forward strand.
GATCGGCAGCCACGGCCAGACCATCCGCCATGAGCCTGCGCGCGGCTTCACCGTGCAGATCGGCAACCCTGCCCTGCTGACTGAATTGACCGGTATTACCGTAGTCAGCGACTTCCGAAGTCGCGATGTCGCCGCCGGTGGTCAAGGCGCCCCGCTGGTTCCTGCGTTCCATGAAGCTTTATTCGAAGAGCGTACCGGTAACCAGGCGGTCTTGAATGTCGGCGGTTTCAGCAATCTCAGTCTGATAGAGCCGACCAAGCCTGTAGCCGGTTTCGACTGCGGCCCTGGGAATGTTCTGATGGACGCCTGGATTCACCAGCAACGCGGCGATAACTACGATCGCAACGGCGACTGGGCGAAGTCAGGCTCTGTTGAGCCAACCCTGTTGAAGGCACTGCTCAGCGATCCGTTCTTCGTCACCAAAGGCCCGAAAAGTACCGGCCGAGAAGTGTTCAACCTGCCATGGCTGGAAAAACATCTCTCACATCTGCCAACCTTTGCTGCGGAGAATGTGCAGGCCACGCTGCTTGAATTGACTGCACAGAGCATCATCGAGTCGCTGCAAAGCGCTCAATCCGATACTCAGGAATTGTTGGTCTGTGGCGGCGGTGCGCATAACGCCACACTGATGAAGCGACTGGCCGACTTGCTGCCCAAAGCAACCGTCGCCAGCACTGCGACTCATGGTGTCGATCCGGACTGGGTGGAAGCGATGGCCTTCGCCTGGCTGGCCCATTGCTGCCTTGAAGGGATCGCCGCCAACCGCCCAAGCGTCACCGGCGCACGCGGTCTGCGGGTACTCGGCGCCATCTACCCGGCTTGATCAATTCGCACACAGCAAAACGCCGCAGAACCGTAAGGCTCTGCGGCGTTTTGTTATCTGAAACGAAAAGCGATCAGATCGAGAACGATGATCCGCAACCACAGGTCGTGGTGGCGTTCGGGTTCTTGATCACGAAGCGCGAACCTTCCAGACCTTCCTGGTAGTCCACTTCAGCACCCGCCAGGTACTGGAAGCTCATCGGATCGACCACCAGACTCACGCCTTCGCGCTCGACGATGGTGTCGTCCTCGGCCACATCCTCATCGAAGGTGAAGCCGTACTGAAACCCTGAACAACCGCCGCCCGTAACGAATACGCGCAGCTTCAAGCGATCATTCCCCTCTTCATCGACCAGGCTCTTCACCTTGTGCGCGGCACCGTGGGTGAATTGCAAAGCCGTGGGGGTGAAGGATTCGACGCTCATGCTGACTATCTCCCGGCGTTACGCCGCCATAATGCGTGATGACGCGCATTATCCGCTTGTCCGAGAAAATCGGTCAACTATTGTTACGGTATATCAATAAAGCCGACGAGCTGTTCACAATGCAAAAAGGCCCGTTAAACGGGCCTTTTTGCTATGCCGCTTAAAGTGTTACGGCAGCATACCGGCGTGGGACAGGCCGAAACGCTCGTCCAGACCGAACAGGATGTTCATGTTCTGCACTGCCTGACCCGACGCGCCTTTGACCAGATTGTCAATCACCGACAGCACCACCACCAGATCGCCATCCTGCGGACGGTGAACGGCAATGCGGCAAACGTTGGCGCCGCGCACGCTACGGGTTTCCGGATGGCTACCGGCCGGCATTACGTCGACGAACGGTTCGTTGGCATAACGCTTTTCGAACAGTGCCTGCAGATCCACCGAACGATCTACCACGGTCGCGTAGAGTGTGGAGTGAATACCACGGATCATCGGGGTCAGGTGTGGAACGAAGGTCAGACCGACATCCTTGCCCGCTGCGCGACGCAGCCCCTGGCGGATTTCCGGCAGGTGACGGTGACCTTTCACCGCATAGGCCTTCATGCTTTCCGAGGTCTCGGAGTACAGCGAGCCGACAGCCGCACCGCGACCGGCACCGCTGACGCCGGATTTGCAGTCGGCGATCAAACGCGAAGTATCGGCCAGACCCGCCTCCAGCAATGGCAGGAAACCCAGCTGGGTAGCGGTCGGGTAGCAACCCGGCACGGCGATCAGGCGGGCCTTCTTGATCTGTTCGCGATTGACTTCCGGCAGACCATAAATCGCCTCGTCCAGCAATTCAGGCGCGCCGTGCGGCTGACCGTACCACTTGGCCCACTCTTCAGCGTCTTGCAGACGGAAGTCGGCGGACAGGTCGATCACTTTGGTGCCCGCTGCCAGCAATTCACCCGCCAGCGCGTGCGCAACACCATGCGGCGTGGCGAAGAACACTACATCGCAAGCACCGAGGGTCTTGATGTCCGGCACGCTGAAGGCGAGGCCATCGTAGTGGCCGCGCAGGTTCGGGTACATGTCAGCCACGGCCAGACCGGCCTCGGATCGGGAAGTGATCACAACCACTTCTGCCTGCGGATGCTGCGCCAACAGACGCAGCAGTTCGACACCGGTGTAACCCGTGCCGCCGACGATACCGACCTTGACCATAACCTGCCCTCAAAGAACCCACTGGAAAGCCGTCGATAATAGGGGGCGCGCGGCCCTGCGACAACCGTCAAGGTGACGTGCGGACGCTCAAGCCTCTACTATCTGGGCTACCGTGATTAAGGAAATAACTAAAAATGCTCTATCTATGGATCAAAGCTTTTCACATTGTCAGCATCGTTTGCTGGTTTGCCGGACTGTTCTACTTGCCGCGACTGTTTGTTTATCACGCGCAAAGCGAAGACACGATCAGCAAGGAACGCTTCAGCGTCATGGAGCGCAAGTTGTATCGCGGCATCATGGGCCCGGCGATGATCGCTACGCTGATCTTCGGTGGCTGGCTGATTTACCTCAATCCGACCATCTTCAGCATGGGCGGCTGGATTCACGCCAAACTGACACTCGTCGTCCTGCTGATCGGCTACCACCACATGTGCGGCGCGCAGGTAAAACGTTTTGCCCGTGGCGAAAACACCCGCAGCCATGTCTTTTATCGCTGGTTCAATGAAGTCCCGGTTCTGATATTGCTGGCTATCGTAATTCTGGTCGTGGTCAAGCCGTTCTAACTTCAACAAGTACAGATCTTTGGGGTGTTCATCATGTCGCTGCCCGCTCTGCTCGAACAACGTCTGCGTCTGCCTGTAGTGGCCGCGCCGATGTTTCTGATTTCCAATCCTGAGTTGGTGCTCGCCTGCTGCCGCAATGGCGTGGTCGGCAGTTTTCCGGCCCTGAACCAACGCGAAAGCAGCGGCTTCAAAGCGTGGCTGGAACAGATCGAAGCGGGCCTGGCGACACTGGAGAACCCGGCGCCGTATGCAGTGAATCTGATCGTGCACAACAGCAACCCGCGTTTGCAGGCGGACTTGAACATCTGTGTCGAACACAAAGTGCCGATTGTCATCACCAGTCTCGGCGCAGTGAAGGAACTGGTCGACGCGGTGCACAGCTATGGCGGTCTGGTGTTCCATGACGTGACCACTCGCCGCCACGCCGAGAAAGCGGCTGAGGCCGGCGTCGATGGTTTGATCGCTGTCGCCGCCGGCGCCGGGGGCCATGCCGGTACCTGGAGTCCGTTTGCACTGATCGCCGAGATCCGAGAGTTTTTCGATAAAACCCTGCTGCTTGCAGGATGTCTTAACCACGGCCATGAGATCCTCGCCGCACAGCTGCTCGGTGCGGATTTGGCCTACTTCGGTACGCGATTTATCGGCACGACGGAAAGTCATGCGCCTGACGCGTACAAAGAGATGCTGCTGACAGCCAAGGCTGCGGACATCATTCATACTCCAGCGGTGTCGGGAGTGCCGGCGAGCTTCATGCGCCAGAGCCTGGAGGCCGCCGGTTTCGATATGGCCACTCTGCAAGGCAAAGGCGAAGTGAATTTCGGCGACAAGCTCAAGCCGATCAGCGATGAAGCCAAAGCATGGAAAACCGTGTGGTCCGCCGGTCAGGGTGTAGGGCAGATCGATGACTTGCCAAACGTGGATCAATTGATCTCGCGGCTGGACGCTGAATATCGTCAGGCACAGGAAAACGCGACACAGCTTACGAAACACTGGCCACGCTAAGAAAAACCAGGCCAGCCCCGACGGACTGGCCTTACACTGCTGACCTTTCAATCTATTCGCGACAAGGATGCCTCGGCCATGAGCGAACCCCGTTACAAGATCGTATTCGACGGAGCTCTACAGCCCGGTGTCGATATCACCACTGCCAAACTCAATCTGGCGGATCTGTTCAAAAGTGATGTGGCCGCGATCGAGCGCCTGTTCAACGGCCGCACCGTCGCACTCAAACGTGATTTGTCCCACAGCGATGCGCAGACCTATCTGCAAGCGCTGAGCAAAACCGGGATCGATGCGCGCATCGAAGCTGAAACGACGATCGAACTGAATCTCTCCGACGTACACGAGCATTCAGCTGCCATAGCGGAACCTGACTCCCCTTACGCACCACCGCGCGCCACCGTCGGCGAGAGTCTGCCGGCGTTCGCCACGCTCAAGCCGTTCAGCGTCGAAGGGCGAATCGGCCGCCTGCGATTTCTGGCATGGACAATGGTCCTGAGCCTGGTGACCCTGCCCATTGTCGGCGTGTTCGCCCTGCTGGCTCTGGGGCTGGTCAGCGGCGATTCCACCACTGGCCTGATCATCGGTGGCATCTTCGCCTTCTTCCTGTTTGTCGCCTTCCTGATCGTCAGCATTCTGTTCAGCGTTCAACGACTGCACGACATCGGCTGGTCGGGTTGGCTGTGGCTGCTGAACCTGGTGCCGTTCGTGGGCAGCTTCTTCCCGCTGGTCATCATGGTTGTGCCGGGCAACACCGGCGCCAACCGTTACGGGCCTCCGCCGCCGCCCAACAGCACCGCAGTGAAAGTCTTGTGCTCACTGTGGATCGTGTTTTTCGCGCTGGTCTTTGCCGGTGGAATGCTTGGCGGGATTTCGGCCATACAGCAGGAATACGAAAGCAACCTGGAAAGCAGCTACGAAAGTGGCTCAGTAACTACTGATGAAGTCGAAGTAGAGGTCGAATCACCCGTGGATTCCGCCGACGAAGCAGCCGAAGCGGCGCAGGCCCCTGTAGACTCTGCAAAAGAATGAACAGCGCTCCCCGCCGTGACACCCGCGTCGCTGGCGCGGAGCTGTTGCGATGGAGAATTGCATGACCCGTTACGCTCTGATCACTGGCGCCTCCAGCGGCATCGGCCTGGCCATGGCCGAAGCGCTGGCCCGGCGCGGCCGCAGCCTGATTCTGGTGGCCCGACAGCGTGATCAGCTGGAAAGTATTGCGATCGAGTTGACCCAACGCTTCGGTGTTGAAGTGCTGTTCCGCGCCTGCGATCTGGGCGAGCCGCTGCGCCTGTCCGGTTTTTTGCTGGAACTGGAAGAAGGCGACCGGCAGATCGACTTGCTGGTCAATTGCGCCGGCATCGGCACCTGCGGCCCGTTTCTCGCGCAGGACTGGATGACCGAGCAGGATCTGATCGAGGTGAATATCCTCGCCCTCACCCGCTTGTGCCACGCCATCGGTAACAGCATGGCGCTGCAAGGTGGCGGGCAGATTCTCAATGTCGCCTCGGTGGCAGCGTTCAATCCCGGCCCGTGGATGAGCACTTACTACGCCAGCAAGGCGTATGTTCTGCACTTCTCCGAGGCCTTGCGGGTTGAGCTCAAACAAAGCGCGGTCAAGGTTTCGGTGCTCTGCCCCGGCCCGACACGCACGGCATTTTTCCGCACGGCACAGCTCAACAGCGACAAACTCAAAGACAGCAAATTGCTGATGAGCCCCGAGGAGGTCGCGCTTTACACCGTGCGCGCCCTCGACAAGAACCGCGCGATCATCATTCCCGGGCGGCGCAACCGCTGGTTCGCATTCCTGCCGCGACTGGGTTCGCGCTGGCTCAATCGCACCATTGTCGGCATGGTCAACAAGGCTTACTGCCCGCGCTGAAATGCCCTACAGGTAAAACACTGGGCGGGATAAGCCGCCCTGAGTACACTCAGACCAGCCAAACAACGGAGAAAACAGCAGTGGATACTCTGTTCACCAAGATCATCAACCGGGAAATCCCGGCGAAGATCATTTACGAGGACGACCAGGTTCTGGCGTTCCACGACATCGCCCCTCAGGCACCAGTGCATTTCCTGGTGATCCCGAAGAAACCGGTGCGCACCCTCAATGATCTGACCGAAGACGACAAGGCTTTGGCCGGGCATATCCTGTTCACTGCGCAGCGTCTGGCGCTGGAACTGGGCTGCGAGGAAGGTTTCCGCGTGGTGATGAACTGCAATGAAAAGGGTGGGCAGACCGTCTACCACATTCATATGCACGTACTCGGTCAGCGGCAGATGAACTGGCCGCCGGGCTAAGGCACGCCCCTTCCCCCTGTGGGAGCGAGCCTGCTCGGGAAGACTTCGGCACATTCAATGTATCAGTGCCTGACACTCCGCCTTCGCGAGCAGGCTCGCTCCCACAAAAAAGCATGACCGCGCAGCAAATGACCCAGCGCAAACCTTCCCCCGGCCGATTCGGTTAAACTGGCCGCCGAGATTCTTCCCGGAGGTCAGCATGACTACCCAACGTCACTACTCGCCGATTGACCGTCTTCTGCTGCAAGCCGATGCCGCGATGCGTACCCTGTTGCCCTTCAGTGGCCAGCCGTACCGTCCGTCGCCAGCGATTTTGCAGCCGGACACGCAGATGAGCGACGAAGACACCCGCCACGTCGCCGGCCTGATGCGCATCAACCATACCGGTGAAGTCTGCGCCCAGGCGCTGTATCAGGGGCAGGCGTTGACTGCCAAGCTGCCGCAGGTACGCGAGGCCATGGAGCACGCCGCCGAAGAAGAAATTGATCATCTGGTCTGGTGCGAGCAACGCATTCACCAGCTGGGCAGCCATACCAGCGTTTTGAATCCGCTGTTTTACGGGATGTCGTTCGGGATTGGCGCGGTGGCCGGATTGATCAGCGACAAGGTCAGCCTCGGGTTTGTCGCGGCGACCGAGCATCAGGTGTGCAAGCACTTGAACGAACACCTGGAGCAGTTGCCAGCGGAGGATGAGAAATCCCGGGCGATTCTCGAGCAGATGCGCATTGATGAAGAACATCATGCCGAAAGTGCTTTGGAGGCTGGAGGTTTCCGTTTTCCGGCGCCGGTGAAGTTCGGGATGAGTATTCTGGCCAAGGTGATGACCAAGAGTACTTATCGGATCTGAGAACGATATTGCTGCAGAGGGCCCCTTCGCGAGCAGGCTCGCTCCCACAGGGGGGGGTTGGCAGAAATGAAAAAGGCGACCGAAAGGTCGCCTTTTTTGTGCCCGGGAATCTTAGGTCGGCATGTTGCGCGCGTAGAAGATTTCGAGCATTTCGTGTTTCACCCGGTCGGTCACCTGAGCACGCTGCTCGGGGGACAGGTTGCTGGTGGCGTCGCCGAACAGGTAGTTATCCAGTTCGAAGTTCTTCAGCAGCATTTTGGTGTGGAACAGGTTTTCCTGGTACACGTTCACGTCGGTCATCTGGTACGCGTCGCGAGTGTCTTCGGAAAGGTAGTTCTGGATCGAATTGATCTCGTGGTCGATGAAGTGCTTGTTGCCTTCAACGTCACGGGTGAAGCCGCGCACACGATAATCCACAGTCACGATGTCCGAATCGAACTGGTGAATGAGGAAATTGAGCGCTTTCAGCGGTGAGATGACACCACAAGTCGACACGTCGATGTCCACACGGAACGTTGCAATACCGTCGTCCGGATGAATTTCCGGGTAGGTGTGCACCGTGATGTGGCTCTTGTCGAGGTGGGCCAGGATAATTTCGGGCAACGGGCCCGGCGATTCTTCGATCTGGCTTTCAGTCGGGGTTACCGGCTCTTCAGAAATCAGAATCGTGACGCTGGCGCCCTGAGGTTCATAGTCCTGACTGGCAATGTTCAGGATGTTGGCACCAATGATCTCGACAACTTCTGTGAGAATCTGCGTCAGGCGTTTCGCGTTGTACTCTTGATTGATGTACTCGACGTAAGCCTGCTGGTCTTGCGGGGTTTCCGCGTAGCAGATGTCATAGATGTTGAAGCTCAAGGTCTTTGTCAGGTTATTGAACCCGTGGAGCTTGAGTTTGCTTTTCACCGTTAAAAACTCTCTATGTATGCGGCCCGGCCGCGTGATCAAGCATGCCCGTCAAGTGCGAACAACGCACCTGCGTAGGACGGTTAACACCTCTTCGCGATGGCGATTTTGGTTATCTGTTCAGGCGGCTGATCCATCGGCTGACCGATCACTGCCCTGAAAAAAGTGGCGCATTATGCAGACGTCAGCGGGGGATCGCCAGAGTCTGCACTGCTTTTATGATAGTTGAATGTCGGTTCAACCGAGTTCGACGATTTCGTAATCGTGAGTAATCGCCACACCAGCCGCGCCGAGCATGATCGAAGCCGAGCAATACTTCTCGGCGGACAGCTCGATCGCGCGTTTGACCTGGGCTTCTTTCAAGCCACGGCCCTTGACCACGAAATGCATGTGAATCTTGGTGAACACCTTCGGATCTTCGGTCGCGCGCTCGGCTTCCAGGAAGGCTTCGCAGCTTTCCACGGCCTGGCGGGACTTCTTCATAATGCTGACCACGTCGAAGTTGCTGCAACCGCCAACACCCAGCAGAAGCATTTCCATCGGGCGAACACCCAGGTTACGACCACCGGCGTCCGGCGGACCGTCCATCACTACGACATGACCACTTCCGGATTCGCCGAGGAACATGGCTTCGCCAGCCCATTGGATGCGTGCCTTCATCGCCAAGACTCCACTGTTGAAAAAAGGGTCGCCAGCTTAGCACAGCACTTTGCCCGGACAGCGGGCGGCGTTCCTAGGACGGACGCCTCTGCGGTGTAGGTAATTTCTCGAATTTTCGACGAAGTGTCTGTTAAGCTGGCGCCAATTCGCTGGCGCCCATGCCAGCTGTGCAGCGACCGCCTTCAGCGCCTCATAAAAAAATCAAACATCACCGTGCAGTCTTTTCGGGATACAACCATGGTTGCTATTACCCCCACACCCAAAATCAAGAACCTCGACAAGCTGCTGATGCATTGTCAGCGCCGTCGTCATGCAGCCAAAAGCAACATCATCTGTGCGGGCGATCGTTCGGACACGCTGTACTTCATCATCAAGGGCTCGGTAACGATCCTGATCGAGGACAACGACGGTCGTGAAATGATCATCGCCTACCTCAATGCCGGGGATTTCTTCGGTGAGCTGGGTCTGTTCGAACAAGCCGGCCAGGAACAGGAACGCAGTGCCTGGGTGCGGGCCAAGGTCGAATGCGAAACAGCGGAAATCAGTTACGCCAAGTTCCGCGAATTGTCGCAGCAGGATCCGGACATTCTTTACGTCCTCAGCGGACAAATCGCACAACGCCTGCGCAACACCACGCGCAAGGTTGGCGATCTGGCGTTCTTCGACGTCACTGGCCGGGTAGCACGTTGTCTGCTGGAACTGTGCAAGCAGCCAGATGCGATGACCCACCCGGACGGCATGCAGATCAAGGTGACGCGTCAGGAGATCGGGCGGATTGTCGGTTGTTCGCGGGAGATGGTCGGTCGCGTGCTCAAGGATCTTGAGGAACGCAACCTGGTCGATGTGAAAGGCAAGACCATGGTGGTCTTCGGAACGCGCTAAGCCCGAATATCAGGCGCTGTACATCTGCGCCAGCATCAAACGAAACAGCTCATCGAGACGCGCCAGGGCCTGTGGCGCGCTGAATTTCTCGTGCAGGGCAATGTGGCTTTGCGCTCGCACCCGCTGCTCCATGCCACAGGCTTCATTGAAGCGATTGACCGCTGCGACCATCGATTCGCGCTCGTTATCCATCAGCATCGCCCCGTGCACCAGACCGACCGGGCGCTGTCCACCCTGACTCTGGCGCCAGCGCTGGGCGGTGCCGACCATTTTACGGCCGTCGAGATTGACGTTGAAGCGACCGTCACAGAAAGCGCCGTCGATCTCACCCAACGATGATGTGCCACCCAACTCATCCAGTAACTGACAGATCGGATCGCAGAGACGACGGTAGCCGGTTTCGATACGGTTCAGATCGCCTTCGCTGCGCGGTGGTGCGTAGACCAGAGCGATATTGATAGTGGCGGCAGATTGCGGCACGGGTTCGCCGCCGGTTTCGCGCAGCAGGACGGGCCAGCCAGCGGCGGCGGAGACTTCGCAAGCGTGGTCGAAACCGGGGAGACGATTGAGGCGGCGCGGCATGACCAGGGCGCGATCGCTGGGTTGCCAGAACAGCAGGCCGAATTCAGAGTCGCCGGCGCAGACCGAGGCCAGCAAATCCTGTTCGGCTTGCAGGCCGGCTTCGATGGTCAGGGGGGTTGGCAGCGACATGGAAGGCTCCGGCAGATCTGGAATCTTTGGGGATTTCTAGTACCTCATCGCGAGCAGGCTCACTCCTACAATTGGAACGCGTTCCCCTGTAGGAGTGAGCCTGCTCGCGATGGCGTCGACTCGGTCTGGAGCGAATCAGTCGAGGGTCGAACCGCTGATCGACACGCCTCGCTCCGGGAAGAACAGACGCTGCAGTTCAGTGCCCGGATTTTCCGCACGCATGAACGCTTCACCGACGAGGAACGAGTACACGTCGCTGATTTCCATCAGTTCGACATCAGCACGATTGAGGATACCGCTCTCGGTAATTACCAGACGATCGCGCGGAATGCGCGGCAGCAGGTCGAGGGTGGTTTCCAGACTGACATCGAACGTGTGCAGATTACGGTTGTTGACCCCGACCAGCGGTGTATCGAGGGTTTTCAATGCACGCTCCAGCTCATCGCCATCGTGTACTTCGACCAGCACATCGAGACCGACGCTTTTGGCGACGGCGGCCAGCTCGGCCATTTTCACGTCATCGAGTGCGGAGACGATCAACAGCACACAGTCGGCGCCCAGCGCACGGGCTTCAACGATCTGGTAAGGATCAATCATGAAGTCCTTGCGGATCACCGGCAGGCTGCACGCGGCACGAGCCTGTTGCAGGTACGCATCGGCGCCCTGGAAGTAATCGATGTCGGTCAGTACGGAAAGACAGGTCGCCCCACCCTTCTCGTAGCTTTTGGCGATGTCGGCGGGAACGAAGTTCTCGCGGATCACGCCTTTGCTTGGCGAAGCCTTTTTGATTTCGGCAATCACCGCAGGCTGTTTCTTCTTGGCTTGCGCCAGCAATGCCTGGGCAAAACCACGGGGTGCATCGGCCGCCTTGGCCAGACTTTCCAGCTCGCTCAGGCTGACGCGAGCACTACGCTCGGCGACTTCCTGAACTTTGCGCGCCAGAATGTTTTCCAGAACCGTCGGTACACTCATCCCTCATTCTCCACTCTGAATACCGCGGTAAAGGCACCCAGCTCCTCGAGTTTTTCCCGAGCGAGACCGGTGTGCAGCGCGTCGTGCGCAAGCTCGACGCCCTGTTTCAAACTGCTGGCCACGTCAGCGGCATACAGCGCTGCACCGGCATTGAGCACAATCATTTCGGCGGCTTTCTGGCCGTTCTCGGTTTTGCGCTTGCCGAGGGCATCGCGGATCAGCGCCAGCGAGGCTTCCGGGCCGTCGACCGACAGACCGTGCAGGCTCTGGCTCTTCATACCCAGATCTTCCGGCTCGACCCAATATTCGCTGATTTCGTTGTTTTTCAGCTCGGCGACAAAGGTCGGTGCGGCGAGACTGAATTCATCCAGGCCGTCCTTCGAGTGCACCACCAGCACATGCTTGCTGCCCAGACGCTGCAAGACTTCGGCCAATGGCCGGCACAGCGCCTTGTTGAATACGCCCACTACCTGATGCTTCACACCGGCCGGATTCGTAAGCGGGCCGAGCATGTTGAACAGCGTACGCAGGCCGAGATCGCGGCGCGGGCCGGCGGCGTACTTCATGGCTTTGTGGTGAGTCTGGGCAAACATGAAACCGATGCCGACGTTGTCGATGCAACGGGCGACCTGAACCGGCGTCAGGTTCAGATAAATGCCGGCGGCTTCGAGCAAATCGGCGCTGCCGCTCTTGCCCGATACCGCACGGTTGCCGTGTTTGGCTACGGTGCAACCGGCTGCCGCGACAACAAAGGAAGAAGCGGTCGACACGTTGAAGATGTTTGCACCGTCACCGCCGGTACCGACCACATCGACCACGCCATCAAGGGTCTTCAGTTCAACCTGATCGGCCAGCTCACGCATCACCGACACGGCGCCGACGATCTCGTCGATGCTTTCGCTCTTCATGCGCATGGCCATCATGAACGCGCCGATCTGCGCGTCGGTGCATTGGCCGGTCATGATTTCGCGCATCACGTCGCGCATTTCATCGGTGCTGAGGTCGAGGTGTTCGACGATACGGCTCAGGGCTGTCTTGATATTCATGGGAAGTCCTTAGCGCGTGCCGCCGGTTTGTTTGAGGAAGTTGGCAAACAGTTCATGGCCTTGCTCGGTCAGGATCGACTCGGGGTGGAACTGTACGCCCTCAATGTTCAGGGTCTTGTGACGCAGGCCCATGATTTCGTCGACCGAACCGTCGTCGTGTTGCGTCCACGCGGTCAGCTCCAGGCAATCGGGCAAAGTATCGTGCTTGACGATCAGCGAGTGGTAGCGGGTTACCGTCAGCGGATGATTCAGACCTGCGAAAACGCCCTTGTCCTCATGGAATACCGGGCTAGTCTTACCGTGCATCACTTGGCGGGCGCGGACTACATCGCCGCCAAACGCCTGGCCAATGGACTGGTGGCCAAGGCAGACACCGAGGATCGGCAGCTTGCCGGCGAAGTGTTTGATGGCTTCGATGGAGATGCCAGCTTCGGTCGGCGTGCAAGGGCCTGGCGATACCACGATGCGCTCAGGTTTCAGCGCTTCAATTTCGGCGACGGTCAATTCGTCGTTGCGCACGACTTTGACGTCGGCACCCAGCTCGCCGAGGTATTGCACAACGTTGTAAGTAAAGGAGTCGTAGTTGTCGATCATCAGCAACATGGCGTGTCGAACCTCTTGAATTCTGATTTGAAAACAGCCTTCAGATCACTTGCCCGCAGGGCGCTGCACGATGTCGGACGCAGGTAGATGCGTCGGCACAGCGGCATTTCAAACAGGCAAGGAAGGCAAAGCGATACAGATCCGGCAGGGCCGGCAGAAAAGATTCAGGCGCGCCAACGCCAGCGGGCGTGTGCCTTGATGACTTGATCCAGAAGTTTGCTGGTGATCAACACGGGGAAGGTCTCGTTCATACGTTCCGGCACAGTAACTTAGCTGGGCGGAGCGTGCAATATGGCCGGGGCTGCGGGAGATAAAAGCTGGGGAGGATTCGCGACCGATGGCAAAACGCCGGGAGTTTTTGGTACTGTCGTTTCGTTCACCTACAACAATAAATAAACGGACTTGCTCATGATCAAACAGACGCTGTTTGTCCCGCTGGCTGGCTGCCTGCTCGCACTGGCTTGTGCTCAGGCCAATGCTGCACCCAATCCCTATTCGAATTTCATAGTTTTCGGCGACAGTCTGAATGACGCCGGAACCTTCGCCGACACTGGCGGACCGGCCGGCTCCACCGAGCGTTACACCAACCGGACCGGGCCGGTGTATCAGAATGGCAGCGGTGAACTATATTCGTTGAACTCCACGCAGTTGCTCGGCGGACGCCTTGGCTTTTCGCCAGACCAGACAGCCTCTTCCAGCTCCGCCGTGCGCGCCGAAAACGGCCAGCCGGACGGCAACAACTGGGCGGTCGGCGGCTATCGCACCGACCAGATCCTCGACTCGATCACCACGCAATCCGCTACCGGCGAACGCACTCGCGCCGGTTACCTGCCCTCCAACGGCTTCCGCGCCGATCCGAATGCGCTGTATTACATTTCCGGCGGCGGCAACGACTTCCTGCAAGGGCGCATTCTCAGCCTGCCGCAAGCCAACGCCGCCGCCGACCGACTGGCCGACAGTGTGCAGACGCTGCAAACCGCCGGCGCCAAATACGTGATGGTCTGGCTGTTGCCTGACGTTGGCCTGACCCCAGCCATCAACGGTACGCCATTGCAAGCCTTCAGCAGTCAACTTGCCACCCAGTTCAACAGTCAATTGGTCACACGCCTGCAAGGCATCAATGCCGAAATCATTCCGTTGAACATTCCGGTCTTGCTCTCGGAAGTGTTTGCCGACCCGGGACGCTTTGGCCTGGCGACCGATCAGAACCTCACTGCGACCTGCTTCAGTGGCAGCAGCTGCCCGGAAAACGCCCGTTACGGCATCAACAGCGCGACACCCGACCCGAGCAAACTGATCTACAACGACGGCGTGCACCCGACCGAAGCCGGGCAAAAACTGATCTCCGACTACGCCTATTCCCTCCTCGCCGCGCCGTGGGAGCTGACGCTGCTGCCGGAAATGGCCCACGCCACCGTGCGCGCGCACCAAGACGAACTGCGCAACCAATGGCAGGCGGATTGGGAGAACTGGCAAGCGGTTGGCCAATGGCGCGCGATTGTTTCGGCGGGCGGCCAGCATCTGGATGTCGACAGCCAGAGCAGCGGCGTCAGCGCTGATGGCAGCGGTTACAACCTTAACATCGGCGGCAGCTATCGCTTGAATGAAGCCTGGCGCGTGGGTGTGGCAGGCGGCTTCTACCGACAGAATCTGGAGGCCGGCCATAACGACTCGGACTACAAACTCAACAGCTACATGGCCACGGCATTTGCCCAGTACCAGCAAAATCGCTGGTGGGCTGATGCAGCGTTGACCGGTGGCAAACTCGACTACGACAACCTCAAACGCAAGTTCGATCTTGGCGCCAGCGAAGGTGCGGAGAAAGGCGACACTGACGGCAGCCTCTGGGCCTTCAGCGCGCGTGTCGGTTACGACATTGCCCAGCCGGGCAGCGAGTGGCACCTGTCGCCATTCGTCAGCGCCGACTACGCCAGCGTTGATGTCGATGGTTATTCAGAGAAGAGCAATCGCGCCACGGCATTGACCTTCGATGATCAGACCCGTGACTCGAAGCGTCTGGGTCTGGGCTTGCAGGGCAAGTACAACATCACCCCGCAAACCCAGGTGTTTGGCGAATACGCTCACGAGCGTGAGTACGAAGATGACGTGCAGAAGGTCCGCATCGCGCTCAACACCTTGCCGGCGAATGACTTCAAGCTTGAGGGCTATACGCCGCAGAGTCATTTGAACCGCTTGAGTCTGGGCGTGAGCCACAAGCTGACGGCTGATCTGGCGCTGCGCGGCGGGTATTCGTTGCGCAAGGATGATGATTTTACCCAGCAGGGTGTGAATGTCGGGGTTGTGTTGGATTTTTAAGCGGTAGATCAAAAGATCGCAGCCTGCGGCAACTCCTACAGGGCTGTTGCAGGTCACAAAAAAGCGGCGCCCTCACAGGCGCCGCTTTTTTATTGCCAAACATATGCCCCCCTGTGGGAGCGAGCCTGCTCGCGAAAGCGCTAAGTCAGCCAACATCAATGGTGACTGACACGGCCTCTTCGCGAGCAGGCTCGCTCCCACAGGGAAGATCAGTGATCAGTCCGGGGTTTGCTCGGCCAGGGCCACAGCGCGGAACATCGCGCGGCGTTTGTTCAGGGTTTCTTCCCATTCCAGCGCCGGCACCGAGTCGGCGACGATACCGCCACCGGCCTGCACATGCAGTTCGCCGTTCTTGATCACCGCCGTGCGAATGGCAATCGCGGTGTCCATATTGCCGTTCCAGGCGAAGTAACCGACCGCGCCGCCGTAAACACCACGCTTGACCGGCTCCAGTTCGTCGATGATTTCCATCGCGCGAATCTTCGGTGCGCCCGACAAGGTGCCGGCCGGCAGAATCGCCCGCAGCGCGTCCATCGCCGTCAGCCCTTCTTTCAACTGGCCGGTGACGTTGGAGACGATGTGCATCACGTTGGAATAACGCTCGATGACCATTTTCTCGGTGAGTTTCACCGAGCCGATTTCCGAAACGCGCCCGGTGTCGTTACGGCCCAGATCGATCAGCATCAAGTGCTCGGCGATCTCTTTATCGTCCGACAGCAGGTCTTCTTCCAGCGCCACATCGGCTTCTTCGGTGGCACCACGTGGGCGAGTACCGGCGATCGGGCGCACAGTGATCAGGTTGTCTTCGACCCGCACCAGCACTTCCGGGGAACTGCCGACGACGTGGAAGTCGCCGAAGTTGAAGAAGTACATGTACGGCGTCGGGTTGAAGCAACGCAGGGCGCGGTACAGATCGATCGGTGCAGCCTTGAAGTCGATCGACATACGCTGCGACGGCACAACCTGCATGCAGTCGCCAGCAAGGATGTACTCCTTGATGGTGTCGACGGCTTTTTCGTAATCGTCCTGGGTGAAGCTGGAACGGAACACCGGATCAGCCGATTGCTGTTTGCTGAAGTCCAGGCCACGGCGTGGGGTGATCGGTTGGCGCAGTTTTTCCAGAAGTGCCAGCAATTGCGCCTGACCTTGTTCGAAGGCATCCGCCTGCGCAGGGTCGGCCAGCACGATCGCGTGCATCTTGCCGGCGAGGTTGTCAAAAACGACGACCGCGTCGGAGACCATCAGCAAAATGTCCGGCACGCCCAGTGGATCCGGGTTCGGGCACTTGCCCAGACGCTTCTCGACATAACGCACGCAGTCGTAACCGAAATAACCGACCAGGCCACCGTTGAAACGCGGCAGACCGGCAATGGTCGGCACGTTATAGCGAGCCTTGAAGGTTTCGACGAAGGCCAGCGGATCTTCAACATCGTGGCTTTCGGTCTCGACGCCATCAACGGTGATGCTGACGTGATGGTCGTGAACCCGCAGCACGGTGCGGCACGGCAGGCCGATGATCGAGTAACGGCCCCATTTCTCGCCGCCCTGCACCGATTCGAGCAGGTAGGAGTTGGGCTGGTCGGCCAGTTTCAGGTAGATCGACAGCGGCGTGTCGAAGTCGGCCAGGGTTTCGCAGGCCAACGGAATGCGGTTGTAGCCGTCAGCGGCCAAGCGCAGGAATTCTTCGCGGATCATAAGGTGCCTCGTGGTGTGAGGGGCAAATCAGTCAGGTATGCAAACGCGCCGGCGAGCCGGCCAGGAACAAGTCAGGCGCGCCAACGCCAGCGGGCCAGGGCCTTGATGACTTTCATCCAGAGTTTGCGAGTGACCACCACGATGGCGTTTCCAGAATGGGATTGAGAAGCGTCGGGCAACGTTATCTCAGCGGCCGTACCGAGGCAACCGGGAATTAGCTTGCGCAGATCGTCGATCACCAGCGCCGGGGATTCCTCGGCAATCGGTCGGCCATGGTTGTAGCCGTAACTCAGCGCCACGCATTTGACTCCCGCCGCTTTCGCCGCCAGCACGTCGCTGCGCGAGTCGCCGACGAACAACGATTGCGAGGCCGGGATGTTGGCCATTTTCATCACGAAGAACAGCGCCGCCGGATCAGGCTTTTTCTGCGGCAGGGTATCGCCACCGATGATCCACTTGAAGTAGCGGCCGATCTTCATCTGATCCAGCAACGGCGCGACGAAACGCTCCGGCTTGTTGGTGATCAGCGCCATGGCCACGCCTTGCTTGTGCAGCCACTTGAGGGTGTCGCGCACGCCGGGATAGACCACGGTCAGCTCATGGCTGGCGCCGTAGGCTTGCATGAACACTTCCAGCGCACGCTCGGCTTCGACGTCATCCACGGCTGAATGATCAATGCCACCGGCCAACGCGCGGCGCACCAGCACCGGCGCGCCGTTACCAACCCACTCGCGCACCGAATCGATGCCCGCCGGTTGACGACCAAGGGTGAGCAGCATGTTGTCCACCGCGGCTGCCAGGTCCGGAACCGAGTCGATCAGCGTGCCATCCAGATCGAACATCACCAGCCGTGGCAGTTTCCCCGGGAACAGCTGCTCGAACCCGCTCATGGGCGCGCCAGCGCCAGTTCGGAGCGCATCTTGTCGATGACTTCCTGATAGTTCGGCGCGTTGAAGATCGCCGAGCCGGCAACAAAGGTGTCAGCGCCAGCGGCGGCGATTTCGCGGATGTTGTTGACGTTGACGCCGCCGTCGATTTCCAGACGAATGTCACGACCCGAAGCATCGATGATCGCCCGCGCTTCGCGCAGTTTGTCGAGGGTGCCGGGAATGAACTTCTGCCCGCCGAAGCCCGGGTTGACGCTCATCAGCAAGACCATGTCGACCTTGTCGATCACGTACTTGAGCACGTCCAGCGGGGTTGCCGGGTTGAACACCAGACCGGATTTGCAGCCGCCTTCACGGATCAGTTGCAGCGAGCGATCAACGTGCAGCGTGGCTTCCGGGTGGAAAGTGATGTAGGTAGCGCCGGCCTCGATGAAGTCGCCGACGATGCGGTCCACCGGGCTGACCATCAGGTGCGCGTCGATCGGCGCGGTGACGCCGTACTTGCGCAATGCCGCACAAACCATCGGACCGATGGTCAGGTTCGGCACGTAGTGGTTGTCCATGACGTCGAAGTGAACGAAGTCGGCACCCGCGGCCAGAACGTTGTCGACTTCCTCGCCGAGGCGGGCGAAGTCGGCGGAGAGAATCGACGGAGCAATTACGAAGGGCTGCATGACGCACCTTTTCTGAGCTAAATCACGATGGCGCGCATTGTATACCTCAAGTTTCCAAGCGCGCACCGTGACCGCGATGATTGGGTTGTGCCATGACGGAGGACGGGCGCTGACTCAATACGCCGCGCGGTAGATCTTCTCGATGTCCCCAGCGCTGAGTTTGCGCGGATTGTTGCGCATCAGGCGCTCGATCCCCGCCGCTTCCACGGCCATCGCCGGGATCGCTTCTTCCGGCACGCCGAAACTACGCAGTCCGGCCGGAATTTCCACGGCTGCGCACAGATCGCTCATTGCCTGCACGGCTTTGTCCGCTGCTTCGGCGGCGCTCAGATGAGCGGTCTTCACCCCCATGGCTTCGGCGATATCCTGCATGCGCTCAACGCAGGCCATCTTGTTCCAGGTCATGACGTACGGCAGCAGCAACGCATTGCTCACGCCATGGGCGATGTTGAAACGCCCGCCCAGTGGATACGCCAGCGCATGCACCGCGCCGACCCCGGCATTGCCGAACGCCATACCGGCCATCAGGCTGGCGGTGGCCATGTCTTCGCGCGCTTGCAGATTGCCGCCGTTGGCATAGGCCTTGGGCAGGGCTTTGGCGATCAGCTTGATGGCACCGATGGCCAGCGAGTCGGTGATCGGCGAGGCATTCACCGACAGATAGGATTCGATGGCGTGCACCAAGGCGTCGACGCCACTGGCGGCGGTGACACTGCGTGGGCAGGTCAGGGTCATCTGCGGGCTGACCAGCGCCACGTCCGGTAATAGAAAGTCGCTGACGATGCCTTTCTTCAACTGCGCGACTTTGTCCGAGAGGATCGCTACGTTGGTCACTTCGGAACCGGTGCCGGCGGTGGTCGGGATGGCGATCAGTGGCGGGCCTTTGCGTGGCACCTGGTCGACACCGAACAGATCTTCCAGTGCGCCGTGGTAACCGGCATACGCCGCGACACTTTTGGCGATGTCGATGGCACTGCCGCCACCGAGACCGATCAAGCCGTCGTGCCCGCCTTCGCGGTAGACACGCATGCAGTCTTCGACGATGGCGATTTCCGGGTCTGGCAGTACGCGGTCGAAAATCTCGTAGTCGCGACCACCGAGTTGCACCAGTGCCAGCTCAACCGTGCCGGATTTGACCAGCGCGGCATCGGTGACGATCAATGGGTTGTCGATGTCGAGGCGTGTGAGTTCGGCGGCCAGTTGTTCGATGGCGGCGGCGCCGGTGATCAGTTTGTGAGCGATTTTGAACTGGGACAGACTCATCGTGCGCAGCCTCTTATAGATGTGGGAGCTGGGCACAAGATTAGCTGGGGATTTGGGGTTGTCTGCTATTCAGGTGGTGAATGACCTATCGAGGGCAAGAGCAAGAGCCCCTCACCCTAGCCCTCTCCCAGAGGGAGAGGGGACTGACCGAGTTGTACTCTCGAAGTACACCGACCTGAAATACCGAGTCGAACTCAGATTCTGAACCGCACGAATATCTGCTCCCTTTCCCCTCTACCCCTTGGGGGAGAGGGCTGGGGTGAGGGGGTAAGCTTTTGATCTGGCCCTTAAACCTGAGCCGTACGCAGTTTTTCGCTACGACCCCGTAGCCATTCCAGGGTCAGCAGCAGGATGACGGAGAAGGCGATCAGCAACGTAGCCGCAGCCGCAATCGTCGGACTCAGGTTCTCGCGAATCCCGCTAAACATCTGCCGAGGCAACGTCGCCTGCTCAGGCCCGGCAAGAAACAGCGTCACCACCACCTCATCAAACGAAGTCGCAAACGCAAACAGCGCCCCGGAAATCACCCCCGGCGCAATCAGCGGCAAGGTCACCCGACGAAACGCCGTCAGTGGCGAAGCACCAAGACTAGCCGCCGCACGCACCAGATTGTGGTTAAACCCCTGCAACGTCGCCGATACCGTGATGATCACAAACGGCACGCCCAACACCGCGTGCACCACGATCAACGAGAAGAAGCTGTTGCCCAACCCCAGCGGTGCGAAAAACAGATAGCTCGCCACACCAATGATCACCACCGGCACCACCATCGGCGAAATCACCAGCGCCATCACCAGCGCTTTACCGGGGAAGTCACCGCGAGTGAGACCGATTGCCGCCAGCGTGCCAAAGATCATCGCCAGCACCGTCGCCGCCGGGGCGACGATGATGCTGTTCTTCAGGGCGCGCATCCATTCCGCCGAGGCGAAGAAGTCGTGATACCACTGCAGCGAGAAACCCTGCAGCGGATACACCAGAAAACTGCCCGAGTTGAACGACAGCGGAATAATCACCAGCACCGGCAGAATCAGGAACAACAGAATCAGGCCGCAAAGGATCCGCAGGCTGTAGAACCACACCCGTTCAATGGGCGACATGTAAGGACTCAGCATCTCGAATTCCCCTTAGCTCAGGCGCAGGCGACTGGCGCCGACCAGCCAGCTGTAAATCAGATAAAGCACGACAGTCGCCAGCAACAACAGCCCGCCCAGTGCGGTGGCCATGCCCCAGTTGATGCTGGTGTTGGTGTAGAAGGCGACGAAGTAGCTGACCATTTGATCGTTCGGGCTGCCGAGCAGCGCCGGGGTGATGTAGTAGCCAATGGCGAGGATGAACACCAACAGGCAACCGGCGCCGACACCGGCATAGGTCTGCGGGAAGTACACCCGCCAGAAACTGGCAAACGGATGGCAGCCAAGGGAAATCGCGGCGCGCATGTAAGTCGGCGAGATGCCTTTCATCACGCTGTAGATTGGCAGAATCATGAACGGCAGCAGGATGTGCACCATCGAGATGTACACGCCGGTGCGGTTGAACACCAGTTCCAGCGGTTTATCGATGATGCCCATGGCCATCAGGCCACTGTTAATCAGACCGCCCGATTGCAACAGCACGATCCATGCGGCGACACGCACCAGAATCGAGGTCCAGAACGGCAACAGCACCAGAATCATCAGCAGATTGCTTTGCCGCGATGGCAGGTTTGCCAGCAGGTAGGCCAGTGGATAGGCGAGCAGCAGGCAGATCACGGTGATCACCAGGCCCATCCAGAAGGTGCGGGCGAAGATGTCGAGGTAGATCGCCTGATCCGGGGTGGCCGGGGCGATTTCGCCGAGGTCGTCGATGCGGTGGTCGACGGACGCCAGCAGGTAATAAGGCGTGATGCTGCTGGTGTTGCGTTTGACCGCCTGCCAGTAGGCGGGGTCGCCCCAACGTTCGTCGAGTGCTTCCAGGGCTTCTTTATAAGAGGCCGGTTCGCTGGCGAACGGCAGCGCCCGGGCGGTTTTGGTCAACAGGCTGCGATAGCCGGCCAACTCCATGTTCAAGCGCTTGGACAAATCGCCCAGCGTCTGGTTTTTGCGCGCTTCGGCGAGGTCTTCGCCGGCGGCTTTATAGACCGGTTCAGCGGGCAGGCCACGGCCGTCCCAACTGGCGATGGCCGCCACGGTGCGCGGCATGCCGCCGACCACTTCGGGGTTGCCGACGCTTTTGTAGAGCAGCGCCACGATCGGCACCAGAAACACCAGCAACAGAAACAGCACCAGCGGCGCAATCAGCGCTTGAGCCTTCCAGCGGTTGACCCGCTCGGCGCGCTTGAGCTTCTGCTTCAAGGTGGGGCTGTTGCCCTCGTTCAGGGGAACGGCGATGGCCATGACGTACTCCGCAAATCTTTGATCGTTACAGAGGTGGTGAGCCACCGCTGTTGTGTTGAAACACAGCTACCTGTGGGAGCGAGCCTGCTCGCGAAGAGGCCAGCACATTCAACATCTATGCTGGCTGATCTACCGCTTTCGCGAGCAGGCTCGCTCCCACAGGGGTGGGCAAGCCCACCCTCACCAGGCTCGGCTTATTTCGCAGCCCAGGAGTTGAAGCGCTGCTCCAGCTGCTCGCCGTTGTCAGCCCAGAAGCTGACGTCGATCTGCACCTGGTTGGCGATGTTTTCCGGGGTGGTCGGCATGTCTTTCAGGACATCCTTGGCCAGCAGCGGCACAGCCTGGGTGTTGGCCGGGCCGTAGGCGATGTTTTCCGAGTAGGTCTTCTGTTGCTGCGGCTGTACCGAGAAGGCGATGAATTTCTTCGCCGCTTCCGCGCGCTTGGCGTCCAGACCTTTCGGGATAGCCCAGGCGTCGAAGTCGTAGATGCCGCCGTTCCACACCACTTTCAGGTTGGATTCTTTCTGCACCGCCGCGATGCGACCGTTGTAAGCCGAGCTCATCACCACGTCACCGGAAGCGAGATATTGCGGCGGTTGCGCGCCGGCTTCCCACCACTGAATGCTTGGCTTCAGCTCATCAAGCTTCTTGAACGCGCGATCCTGGCCACCCTTGCTCGCCAACTCTTTGTAGACGTCTTTCGGCGCCACACCATCGGCCATCAGAGCGAATTCGAGGGTGTACTTGGCACCTTTACGCAGGCCACGTTTGCCCGGGAATTTCTTCGTGTCCCAGAAATCCGCCCAACTGGTCGGTGCGGTTTTCAGCTTGTCGGCGTTGTAAGCCAGTACGGTCGACCAAACGAAGAAACCTACGCCGCACGGCTGGATCGCGCCTTTGACGTAATCTTCGGTTTTGCCGAACAGTGCCGGGTCGAGTTGTTCGAACATGTCTTCGTCGCAACCACGGGACAGCTCGGGCGATTCAACTTCCACCAGATCCCACGACACGCTCTTGGTGTCGACCATGGCTTTGACCTTGGCCATTTCGCCGTTGTATTCGCCGGCGACGATCTTGCCGTTGCCCGCCGCTTCCCACGGTGCATAGAAGGCTTTGACTTGCGCGGCCTTGTTCGCCCCGCCAAACGACACCACGGTCAAATCCGGGCCAGCGGCCATTGCGCTGGCCGCACCCATCAGGCCCAGGGTCAGGGCGGTGAACTTCAGGGATCTCAACATTTATTGTTCTCTCCACGTGCAGGGTTGGTGTTGGTATTGCCGGGGCGATCAGTTCGCCTCTAAAAGCGGGTCAAGCGCGCGAACGTGCTCGACCTGCCAGCCAAGCGGTACCACGTCACCGACTGCGAGCGCGGGATCGAGCTCGGCAATCGGCTGTTTCACGAAGAAGTCGGTCTTGCCGCAGACTTCCAGGCGCACCCGGACGTGGTCGCCCAGATAGATGAATTCCGCCACCCTCCCTGAGAAGCGGTTAACGCATTGATCGCTCGAACCGTTGAGGCTGACACGCTCCGGACGGATCGACAGGGTCACCGGTTCGCCGGTCTGGCCGACATTGACCGCCAGCGCCTCGACCTTTTCGCCACGACCCAACTCGACCACGCAACGCTCGCCGCTCTGGCTGAGCAAGCGGCCGTTGAGGCGGTTGTTTTCGCCGATGAAATTGGCGACGAAGGTATTTTTCGGTTCTTCGTAAAGGGTGCGTGGTGGGGCGATCTGCTGGATTTCGCCTTGATGGAACACCGCGACGCGATCGGACATGGTCAGCGCTTCACCCTGATCGTGGGTCACGTAGACCACGGTCACGCCGAGGCGCTGGTGCAGGTGTTTGATTTCCATCTGCATGTGTTCACGCAGTTGTTTATCGAGGGCGCCGAGGGGTTCGTCCATCAGCACCAGTTGCGGTTCGAACACCAGCGCGCGGGCCAGCGCCACACGCTGCTGCTGACCACCGGACAGCTGCGCCGGGTAGCGCGAGGCGAACGCGTCGAGCTGGACCATGCTGAGGACTTTCTTCACGCGGTCGCTGACGTCGCTTTTGTTCAGGCCACGGACGGTCAGCGGGAACGCGAGGTTTTCCGCTACGGTCATGTGCGGGAACAACGCGTAGTTCTGGAACACCATGCCGATGTCGCGTTTGTGCGGCGGCACGTTGTTGATCGAGCGCCCGGCCAGCAGAATCTCGCCAGCGGTCGGTGTTTCGAAACCGGCGAGCATCATCAGGCTGGTGGTCTTGCCGGAACCGGACGGCCCGAGCAGGGTGAGAAATTCGCCTTTGCGAATGTCCAGGTTGAGGTCTTTGACGATCAGGTTCTCGCCGTCGTAGCTCTTCTGCACTCCACGAAAGCTGACCAGCACATCACTGGCCCCTGCGTTTGTATCGACCTGGCTCATACCCACACCTTTGTTGTTGATGACTGCTTGTGGGTTAAGCCTAGTGGCTGCTGACAGGCACGCAAATCGGGGCGCAGGAGAGAATCGCCTCAGCCGGATGGAAGGTTGGGGGTAGGGATTGCCCTACAAGGATGGCGCTAATGGATAAGGCAGTGGCAAGCGACAAGCTGCGAGCCACATGCAATGGCAAAAACGCGTGTCGCTTAGGGATATGCGCACAATCCGGATCCAAAGCAGATCCCTTGTGGGAGCGAGCCTGCTCGCGAATGCGGTGGGTCATTCAGCTTATTCGGTGACTGTTACACCGCTTTCGCGAGCAGGCTCGCTCCCACAGGGGAACAGTGCTGATCAGAGAAGTTTGTGTTCCATCGCGTATTTGACCAGTTCGGCCAGCGAGGTGATGTTGAGTTTCTGCATCAGCCGCGCTTTGTGGGTGCTGATGGTCTTGCTGCTCAGGGCCAGTTGCTGGGCGATGTCGTTGACGTTGGCGCCTTGGGCCAGGCGTTCGAACACCGAGAACTCGCGTTCGGACAACAACGAATGCAGCGGCCGCGCATCAGTCAGACCGACTTCAAACACCATGCGATCCGCCAGATCCGGATCAATGTATCGCCCGCCGGCCGCGACTTTACGAATGGCGGTGAGCAACAGCGCCGGATCACTGTCCTTGGTCGCATACCCGGCCGCGCCAACCTTCAGCGCCCGCGCGGCCATCTGCGCTTCGTCGTGCATCGACAGCACCAGAATTGCTGGCGGATTGTTCAACGCACGGATGCGCGGGATTGCTTCGAGGCCATTGACGCCGGGCATGGAGATGTCGAGCAAGACCACTTCGCATGGCACGCTACGCAAGGTTTCGAGCAGTTGCTCGCCATTGCTCGCCTCGCCCACCACTTGCAGATCCTTGGCCAGGCCGATCAATTGCTTGATGCCCTCGCGGACGATGGTGTGGTCTTCGGCTACCAGTACACGGATCAAATCTTTTCTCCAGATTTCAGGTACACACCATTCCCTGTAGGAGTGAGCCTGCTCGCGATAGCGTCAGCCCAAACACTACAGACTTTCAGACCTCACTCACCGGCACCCGCACCATCAGACTGGTGCCCTCCCCCGGTTCACTCTCCAGCGTCAACCGCCCGCCCATGATCAGCACCCGCTCGCGCATGCCAACCAGTCCAAACGAAGTCGGCCGACCGGCAGCGGCGACAAATCCTACGCCATCATCACTGACAGTCAGACACAATTCGTCGCCTTCCAGCGCCAGCGTCAGTTCCACAGTATGCGCCTGAGCATGGCGCATCACATTGGTCAGCGCCTCCTGCAGGATCCGGAACAGGCCAATCGCCTTGGCATCACTGAGCGCCGGAAGATTGTCCGGCACCTGCACCAGACACGGAATCTGCGTCCGCGCTTCAAACCGCCGCGCCTGCCATTCGATCGCCGACGCAATCCCGGCATCGAGAATCGGTGGCCGCAGCGCCGTCGCCACATCGCGCACCAACTGAAACAACTGGGCGATCAAGCGTTTCATGCTGTTGAGGCGTTCGTTAAGACCGGGATCGAGTTGCGCGTAGGCCAGTTCGCACATCGATGTTTCCAGTTTCAGCACCGTGAGCATCTGCCCCAATTCATCGTGAACCTCGCGGGCAATTCGCGCCTTCTCTTCTTCACGCACGCTCTCAAGATGCGCCGACAGTTCGCGCAGTTGCTCACGGGAGGCGGCCAGCTCCAGCTCGATACGCTTGCTCTCGGTGATGTCCCAAACGATGCCGTCCCACACGTAGGCGCCATCCTCCAGTTGCCGGGTGATCGCCTTGATCTCGGCCCAGCGCTGCTCGCCCTGACGCGTGAGGATTCGGCCCTGCCATGACCAGTCGCTGTCGGTGTCCAGCGCCTGATCCTGGGTGCGGTGGTAACTGGCCTTGTCATCCGGATGCACCAGACTGCGCAGACCCATGTCGCGATGAGCGATGACGGCCGGTGCGTAGCCGACCAGACTTTCGCTGCCTTCACTGATGTAGGCAAAGTCGATCTGCCCGGTCACCGGCGCGCGCTCCAGACGGAACACCAGTCCCGGTACGTTGGCGGCGATGCCCTGCAGACGCGCCTCGCTTTCCTGCAACGCCGCCACGGCGCGACGGCGCTCGGTGACGTCGGTGAGATAAACCACCAGATACTCACTGTCACGAAAACGCAAGAAACTCAGCGAGACATCCGCCGGCAAAACACTGCCATCGGCACGCACGCAACTGGTCTCGAAACTCAACGGCCCTTCTTCACTGGCGCGCGCGCGCTTCCACAGGTTGAGCCAGCGATCCATGTGCAGGCCCGGCTCGAAGTCGATCAGCGGTCGCTCGATCAACCCGCCCGAGGGGTAACCGAGCATGACTTCGGCTGCACGGTTGGCGTAGCGCACATGGCTGTCCCAGTTGACCCAGAGGATGCCGACGGTGCTTTGATCAATGGAGAACTGCGTCAACCGCAGCGCTTCTTCGCTGGCCGCGCGCAAGGCGATGTCTTCCCGGGCGGCCAGCAGTCGCTGTTCGAGGCTGTGCTGTTGGCGGCGCTGCCAGAACACGATCGCGACACAACTGAGCAGCATCACCGCGAACAACAGACTAAGGTTCTGCCAGAACCCCGGCGACTCCGACAGTCGTGGATATTTCGGTTGCAGCCATTGATTGTGCAGTTGCTCGAGATCCTTGGCCGGGATCGCGCGCAGCGCACTTTGCACGATGCCGGCCAACTCTGGCCAATCGCGGCGCGAGCCGACTCGCAGCAGTTGCGGCAGGCCGATATCGCCGACCACCACCAGTTCGGCGAACTCCGGTTCTACCGACAAGCGTCCGAGCTGCGCCTCATCGACTACGGCGTAAGCGGCCTGCTGACTCAACAGCAACTGCAAGGCCTGACGTTCGAGCGGCACGCCTTGCAGGTTCAGATGCGGATAGTTGCCGCGCAGATAGTCGGCGGTGGTACTGGGCATGCGCACAGCAACACGGACCTGGCTATCGAGTTTCTCCAGATCGACCACGCCACTGGCCTTCTGATCGCTGACGACCAATTGCGGCACGCGCATGTACGGATCGGAAAACTGCCACAGACGCAACGCACTCGGGGTTTGACTCAGGCCCGGCGCGATATCGATCTCGCCCTCGCGCACCGCGGTTTCCAGTTGCGCGAGATCCTGAAAGTTGCGCCAGCTCAGTTCGACATTGAGCGTTTTCGCCAACAACTTCATCAATTCGACGTTGGCCCCGGACAACCGTTGCAGGCGCCGGTCGTATTGCGCATAAGGGGCTTGCAACACCAGACCAACACGCAATTCATTGTGCTGCGCCAGCCACTGCTGCTGGCCCGCCGACAACTGTGCGAGATGTGACGGCGGCGCAGGCGCCGCCCAGCCCATCAAGGGAAACCATAAACAGCCGATAACCCACAGGCAGCAAAATCGCTTCATTGAAGTCTCATACACTGACAAATTCTGACCAACCCATTAGGCTGCCGGGATACTTTCTGGCCTGGAATAACCGATGCCCTCTGTCTACCGCCTGGCAATGCCAGCATTGTGCCTGTCGCTGATTCTGCCTTGTGCGTTTTCCGTCGAAGCCGCCGATCCGGCACCTGCCGCCACCGCAGAAAAACCGGCCGAAGAAAAACCCGCCGAACGCCAGCCACTGCTTGAGCGTAGTCAGGAAGAAGCCGCCGCACTGCAACGTAAGGTCCCGGCGCAAGAACAGCAACAATTACAGGCCGGCAGCGACACCTTTCTCGCCCTGTGGAAACCGGCCAACACCGCCGAGCCCAAAGGCGCGGTGATCATCATCCCTGGCGCTGGCGAAACCGCTGACTGGCCACAGGCGATCGGCCCATTGCGACAAAAACTGCCTAACGCCGACTGGAGCAGCCTGAGCATCACGCTGCCTGATCTGCAAAGCGATGCCATTGCCCCGCGCGTCGTCGAAGCAGCTGCCGCGCCGAAGGCACCGGAAAGCGGCAGCAAGGACGCCACCACCGCGCAGCCAATCGAACAGGCGGCGGGCGGTGAAGCCGAAGTCGCCGAGCAGGTCGTTGCCGAGACCACCGAAGAACAAGCCAAGGCCGATGCCGAGCGTATCTTCGCGCGGATCGACGCGGCGATTGGCTACGCCGAACAGCAAAGTGCACGCAGCATTGTCGTACTCGGCCACGGCACCGGTGCCTATTGGGCCGCGCGCTATTTGACTGAAAAACAAACCGCGCAGATCGAAAAATTTGTCATGGTCGATGCGCAAGCACCGGCCAAAGCCAAACCGGCATTGGCGGAACTGACACCGACATTGAAATTGCCGACCGCGGATATTTTCTACATGGACAAGCCGCTTGATCGCAACGCGGCGCTGGAGCGCATGCAGGCGAGCAAGCGCTTGAAGACTTCGGCGTTCAGCCAGGTCGCACTCAAGGCCTTGCCGGATAACAAGGCTGAACAGGAACAGCTGTTCCGCCGGGTGCGTGGCTGGTTGAATCCGCAGAACCCGGACTGATCGGTAAACCGCGTCGCCCCCTTCGCGAGCAGGCTCGCTCCCACATTGGATCTGCGTACACAATCCATTGTGGGAGCGAGCCTGCTCGCGAAGGGGCCATCACCGGCAACACAGCGCTAACGACTAGCGAAAATCCCGCCGCTCACGAATCAACGTGTAGGCATTGTGCAGCTCGCGGGTTTTATCGGTCGCCTCACGCACCTGCGCTGGCGTCGCCCCCGTACCGGCAATCTTGTCCGGGTGATGACGACTGAGCAGGCGCCGATAAGCGCGCTTGATCTGCGCCGGCTCACTGGACGCCGACACGCCGAGCAAGCGCATCGCCTCTTGATAGCTTACCGCCGCGCTGACGATCGGCCGCTTGCCCGGCTCGTAATCGTTGGCCAAGGCCTGCACCTGATGCGCCGTCCAGCCCAGCCACTTGCCCCACTGCGCCAGCAACTCACGTTCACTGACGCCCGCGCGACCATCGGCCCAGACCATTCGCCAGCAGGCGCGCAATACGCCTTCGGCAGCATGCGGTTGCGTACTCAGACGCCGCAGATAACCGCGCAGACTGTCACTGCCGGACTTGCCGCGATTGAACGCGGCAATCGCCCGGCGTGTTGCCGGCTCACTCATTTCCAGCGCGCGCATCTCGTTACGCGCCTGCTGGATATGCCCATCGGTGACGCGACCGTCGCTCTTGGCCAGACGACCGAGCAACACGAACAACAATTCATCATTGCGCAGCATCGGCTTACCGCCGAGCTTTTCCCGCAAATGCCCCCAGCTCTGCAAGTGCAGACGCCGATCCAGCGCTTGCCCCAACAATGCCCCAAGCATGGCCCCCGGAATGCTGGCAATCGCAAAACCCGCTCCGGCTCCAATCAGAGTCCCTGGCCACAACATGTCAGCGACTCGCTTCTATCAAGGTTTCAGCTTCTGCCAGACGCTCGTGCGTACCGACATCGACCCAGTGACCTTTCAGACGCTCGCCCGTGACCTCGCCAGCCGCCATGGCGTTGCGCAACAGCGGTGCCAGTTTGAAAGCACCGTCGGCGCAGCCGTCGAACAACTGAGGATGCAGCACCGCGATGCCGCTGTAGGTCAGGGTTGCAGCGTCCGGCTGACCGTTGTGCACCTTGCCATCGACCAAAGTGAAATCTCCACTCGGGTGATGCGCCGGGTTGTCCGCCAGCACCAGATGCGCCAGACCGGTGATCGGCTGGTGCAGGACGCTGAAGTCGTAATCGGTCCAGATATCACCGTTGACCACCAGAAACGCGTCATCGCCAAGCAACGGCAGCGCCCGGAAAATCCCGCCGCCGGTTTCCAGCGGTTCACCTTCCGGCGAATACTGAATGCTCACGCCAAACTGCGAACCGTCGCCCAGATAATCTTCGATCTGCTGACCGAGCCAGGCGTGATTGATCACGATCTCGTTGAAGCCGGCCGCCGCGAGGGCACGCAGGTGGTATTCGATCAGAGGAACGCCGCCGGCACGCACCAGCGGTTTCGGCGTGGTCAGGGTCAGCGGGCGCATGCGCTCGCCTTTGCCTGCAGCCAGAATCATTGCCTTCATGCTGTTGCTCCACCCCGCAGGCTGGTGAGCAGCGTTTGCAGCTCCGCCAGCTCCGGACGACGCCCGATCACTGCCTCTATATAAGAGAAGAAGCGCGGTACGTCGGCCAGATAACGCGGCTTGCCATCGCGATGGCAGATGCGCGCAAAGATGCCAATGACTTTCAGGTGACGCTGCACGCCCATCAGGTCGCTGGCGCGCTGGAAATCTTCGAAGTCCGGCTGCACCGGAATATTCAGCGCCGAGGCTTGTTGCCAATAACTTTCCAGCCAGCCACGTACGCGTTCTTCAGGCCAGCTGAGGAAGGCGTCCTTGAACAGACAAGTCACGTCGTAGGTCACCGGGCCGTAAACCGCATCCTGGAAATCCAGCACGCCGGGATTCGGCTCGCTGAGCATCAGGTTGCGCGGCATGTAGTCGCGGTGAACCAGCACTTTCGGCTGGGCCAGGGCGCTGTCGATCAGCAGATCGCTGATGTGCTGCCACTGTTGTTGCTGAATTGAATCGAACTCGACGCCGAGTTCGCGCTTCACGTACCACTCGGGAAACAGTTCCAGCTCACGGCGCAGCAACGCAACGTCGTAACTCGGCAGCGGCGCAACCATTGGTAACTGCTGAAAAGCCAGCAGCGCTTGCAGGGCATCGCTGAACAATGCGTCGGCATTTTCGCCATCGATCACGTCGAGATAGGTCTTGTTGCCCAGGTCATTGAGCAAAAGAAATCCGCGATCGAGGTCTTCGGCATAAATTTTCGGCACATTTATTCCGGATTTCGCCAGCAAAAAGGCGATATCCACGAACGGTTTGCAGTTTTCCTGGGGCGGCGGTGCGTCCATTACGACAAAGCTGCGACCCTCCCCTTCCCAGCGGAAGTAACGGCGAAAGCTCGCGTCGCTGCTGGCCGCGGTCAACGTGGCCGGGGGCACGGTGCCCCAGCCCTGATTTGCAAACAGGATTGCCAACTGCTCATCGAGCCAAACTTTCAGGTGTTGCAAGCGTACATCTTGATCAGGCATTGCAAGGGTCTCCGACGGCGCTAGCCGTCAAGCGGGTCATGCTTTATTATCCAGCATCTTTTTCAGACCATCGAGAGGCGTGCGGCCCACACCGCGGGCAGATGGCACGCAGGAAGCCCGGACTAATAAGATGGCATTGAAATCCCCCGCGTTTCGTAAAAAATTTCCGTTGTTGGTAACCGGCAGTCTGCTGGCTATGCAACCTCTGGCCAGTCAATTCGTTGTTGCCGCCGAGCAGTATGACTGCTCCGTCTCGGCTTCGGGTGGTTGGGCCTGTGCGCCCAAATCAACCGCTGCTGCGTTGCCGCCGCGTCCGGTGCATGACGGCAGTGCCGTCAGCGCTACCGGCGAAGCCGCGACCGAGAACGGTTCGGTTGCCGACACAGCCCCTAAAACGGCACTCGTCACCGAAGCCAAAGGCCGCGGTCTGAAATCCCGTAGCGAAGACTTCAGTCACCTCGACTGGGTTCCGCGCGAGAAACTCACCGCCGCCCAACTGGCCGAGACCGGGCCTTACTGCTCTGGTGCCTATATCGAACCGATTCGTCCTGGCATGAATGACAAGACGAACAAAAGCGATGCACCGACCTTTATCGGCGCAAAAGCCTCGCGCTATAACACCGATGATCAAGTCGGTACGCTGGCCGGCGATGTCGTCCTGCGTCAGGGCAGCATGCAGGTCGAATCCGACGAGGCCAGCCTGTATCAGGCCGAGAGCCGCGCCGAACTCAATGGCGATGTGCGCATCCGCGACAACGGCGCGCTGATCGTTGGCGACCATGCCGATGTGCAGCTCGACACCGGTGAA
This sequence comes from Pseudomonas sp. P108, assembly GCF_032613195.1. Taxonomy (NCBI): domain Bacteria; kingdom Pseudomonadati; phylum Pseudomonadota; class Gammaproteobacteria; order Pseudomonadales; family Pseudomonadaceae; genus Pseudomonas; species Pseudomonas sp. P108. Next base: position 6,010,099 of record NZ_CP126691.1, read on the forward strand.
GCCAAAGTCGACAACGCCGAATACGTGATGCACAAATCGCGTATCCGCGGCAACGCGCTGTACGCCAAGCGTGCGGAAAACGCGATCATCCGCTTGAAGGACGGCACGTACACCACGTGCGAACCGAACAGCAATGCCTGGCAGCTCAAGGGCAACAACATCACCTTGAACCCGGCCACCGGTTTCGGTACCGCGACCAACGTGACGTTGCGCGTAAAAGACATTCCGATTCTTTACACGCCGTACATCTATTTCCCGATCGACGACCGTCGCCAGTCGGGCTTCCTGCCGCCGACCATTGGCAGCGGCACCGATACCGGCTTCATGCTGGTCACGCCGTACTACTTCAACCTGGCACCGAACTACGACGCCACGTTATACCCGCGCTACATGAGCAAGCGCGGCATGCTGGTGGAAGGCGAATTGCGTTACCTGACCAAGTCGAGTGAAGGTCAGTTCGGTGCCGCCTACCTCAATGATGAAGACGATGATCGCAAGCGACAGTCCGACTACAACGAGACTCGCTACATGTACAACTGGCAGCACAAGGGCGGTCTCGACTCCCGTGTGTTCACTCAGGTTGACTACACCAAGATCAGCGATCCGTACTACTTCCAGGACCTGCAAACCGATCAGATTGGCGTGAAGTCCAGCGACTTCGTCAACCAACAGGGTCTGGTTTCCTACCGTGGTGATTCGTACACCGCCACGTTGAATGCCCAGCAATACCAGCTCGCAACCGTTTCGAACCTGACGCCGTACGGCCGTCTGCCGCAGATCACCTTCAACGGTCAGCTGCCGTACCACCCGGAAGGTCTGAATTTCGATTACGAGACCGAGCTTGTCCGTTTCGACCGTGACCTGAGAAGTGGCACCTTTGTACAGGAAGACGGCGTCACTACCGAGTCGCGCCTAGACAACAACATCACGGGTCTGGCACGTGCCAATGGCGACCGCTTGAATCTCAAGCCGGGTGTCAGCCTGCCAATGAACTGGACCTATGGCTTCTTGAAGCCATCGCTGAAATACCAGTACACCCAATATCAGCTGGATCTGGACAACACCGGCAAATCGCAGATTGATGCGATGACAGCTGAACAGAAAAAGCTCAACGGCGAATTCGACAGCAACCAGAACCGTGGTGTACCGATCGCCAGCATCGACGGCGGGCTGTATTTCGACCGCAATACCCAGTACTTCGGCAAAAACTATCGTCAGACTCTGGAACCACGCTTGTTCTACCTTTATGTACCCGAGGTCGACCAGGAAGACATTCCAGTATTCGACACCAGCGAATACACCTTCAACTACGCTTCGCTGTTCCGCGACAACCGTTTCTCTGGCTCCGACCGCGTCGGCGACGAGAACAAACTGTCGCTGGGCGTTACCAGCCGCTGGATCGAAGACAACGGTTTCGAACGTCAACGCATCAGTGTTGGTCAGGCGTTGTACTTCAAGGATCGCAAGGTTCAATTGCCTGGCATCGCATTCAACGATCGTGACGACGCGAAATCCAACGTCTCGCCATACGCTCTGGAATACGAATACCGCTGGAACCGCGATTGGCGCACCACGGCCGATTACAACTGGGATCCGGACAGCCGCAGCCCGCGCTCCGGCAGCGCGATGTTCCACTACCAGCCTGAAGACAACCCGAACAAGGTTATCAACGTCGGTTATCGCTATCGCAACGACCAGATCCGTTACGACCAGAACACCGGTAAATGGACAGTGGGTGGTGGCGACTACGGCACTCCTGGTCAGCCTGGCTACGTGAAGGACTACTACAAGATCCAGCAGCATGACTTCTCGGTCATCTGGCCGATCGTTCCGCAGTGGAACGCCATCAGCCGCTGGCAGTACGACTACAACCGCAACCGTACCCTGGAAGCCTTCGGTGGTTTCGAGTACGACAACTGCTGCTGGAAACTGCGCCTGATCAACCGTTACTGGGTTTCCTATGACGAGTTCAGCCAGGAAGCCCCGCAAAACGAAAAAGGCGACCATGGCATCTTCCTCCAAATTGTTCTGAAGGGACTCGGCGGCCTCACTGGCGCCAAGGTAGAGAGCTTCCTCGACAAAGGCATTCAAGGTTATCGTGAACGTGAAGACCAAGCTTTCTGATTGTCTGCGCCCGCTGATGCTGGGCGCGCTGTTCCTGGGTACTGCGGCTAACGCCGCAGTTCAATCCATCGACAAAGTGGTAGCGATCGTCGACAACGACGTGGTCATGCAGAGTCAACTGGACCAGCGCGTCCACGAAGTTCAGCAGACCATCGCCAAGCGTGGTGGCGGCCTGCCGCCTCCAGGCGTACTGGATCAACAGGTGCTCGAGCGTCTGATCGTCGAAAACCTGCAACTGCAGATTGGCGAGCGTTCCGGCATCCGCATCACCGATGAAGAATTGAACCAGGCAGTCGGCACCATTGCTCAGCGCAACAACATGACTGTTGATCAATTCCGTGCTGCTCTGGCTCGCGACGGTCTGTCCTACGACGACGCCCGTGACCAGATCAAACGCGAAATGGTCATCAGCCGCGTACGTCAGCGCCGCGTGGCAGAACGCATTCAGGTCTCCGAGCAGGAAGTGAAGAACTTCCTCGCCTCCGACCTGGGCAAGATGCAACTGTCCGAAGAACTGCACCTGGCCAACATCCTGATCCCGACGCCGGAAAGCGCCAACTCTGATGCGATTCAGAGCGCTGCCCGTCAGGCCATGGAGATTTACCAGCAACTCAAGCAAGGCGCTGACTTCGGTCAGATGGCGGTGGCCAAATCCGGTAGCGACAACGCTCTGGAAGGCGGCGACATGGGCTGGCGTAAAGCCGCACAATTGCCACCGCCGTTTGACCGCGAGTTGAGCAGCATGGCCGTTGGCGACATCACTCAGCCTGCACGCACCCCGGGTGGTTTCATCATCCTCAAGCTACTGGCCAAGCGCGGCGGCGAAGCGCAGATGCGCGACGAAGTGCATGTACGCCACATTCTGGTCAAGCCAAGTCCGATCCGCGACGAAGCCAAAACCAAAGCCTTGGTGCAATCGTTGTATGACCGCATCCTGGCCGGTGAAGATTTCGCCGAACTGGCGAAAAACTACTCCGAAGACCCGGGGTCTGCCCTCAACGGCGGCGACCTCAACTGGATCGACCCGAACGCACTGGTGCCGGAATTCCGCGAAGTGATGGCCCAGACCCCACAAGGTCAGCTGTCCAAGCCATTCCAGACCCAATACGGCTGGCACGTTCTGGAAGTCCTTGGCCGTCGCGCCACCGACAGCACCGAACAGGCCCGCGAGCAGCAAGCCATGACCGTACTGCGTAACCGCAAATACGACGAAGAGCTGCAAACCTGGCTGCGTCAGATCCGTGACGAAGCTTACGTAGAGATCAAACTCCCTGGTGCAGACCAGGCAGCGCAGTGAAACCCAAGCGTTTCGCGCTGACACCCGGCGAACCAGCCGGCATCGGTCCCGACCTGTGCCTGCTGCTCGCCTCGCAAGCCCAGCCACATCCCCTGATTGCCATCACCAGCCGCGACCTGCTCAAAGAGCGGGCCGCGCAGTTGGGGCTGGCCGTCACTTTGCTGGATGTCGGCCCGAATCACTGGCCGGACGCTCCGGCACCCGCAGGCAGCCTGTATGTCTGGGATACACCGCTCAGCGCCCCCGTGGTGGCCGGGCAACTGGACAAGGCGAATGCCGCTTTCGTCCTCGAAACCCTGACCCGCGCCGGCAACGGCTGCATGAACGGCGATTTTGCCGGGATGATCACCGCGCCCGTCCACAAAGGCGTGATCAACGAGTCGGGTATCGCGTTTTCCGGGCACACAGAGTTTCTGGCTGACCTGACCCACACCGCGCAAGTGGTGATGATGCTTGCCACGCGCGGCCTGCGCGTCGCACTGGTCACCACTCACCTGCCCCTTCGCGAGATTGCCGACGCAATCACGCCGCAGCGGCTGGAGCGGGTCACGCGGATTCTGCACGCCGACCTGCAAGAAAAATTCGGCATCGCCCAGCCACGCATCCTGGTCTGCGGCCTCAACCCGCACGCCGGTGAAGGCGGCCATCTGGGCCATGAAGAAATCGACATCATTGAACCGACATTAGAGCGTCTGCGCGGCGAGGGCATGGACCTTCGTGGCCCGCTGCCTGCCGACACTCTGTTTACCCCCAAATATCTGGAGCACTGCGATGCAGTGCTGGCGATGTACCATGACCAGGGCTTGCCTGTGCTCAAGTACAAAGGCTTCGGCGCTGCCGTCAACGTGACCCTTGGCTTGCCGATCATCCGCACCTCAGTCGACCACGGCACCGCCCTGGATCTGGCCGGCAGCGGCAAGATCGACACCGGCAGCCTGCAAGTCGCCCTGGAAACCGCCTACCAGATGGCCGAGACCCGTTTATGACCGAGCAATACCAACACAAGGCGCGCAAACGCTTTGGCCAGAACTTCCTGCACGATGCCGGCGTGATCGACCGCATCCTGCGCTCCATCAGTGCCAAGTCTGAAGACCGTCTGCTGGAAATCGGCCCGGGTCAGGGCGCATTGACCGCCGGCCTGCTCAACTCCGGCGCGCAACTCGATGTAGTGGAACTGGACAAGGACCTGATTCCGATCCTCAACCAGCAGTTTGCCGGCAAGAGCAACTTCAATCTGCATCAGGGCGATGCACTGAAGTTCGACTTCAACACGCTCAACGCCGCGCCGAACAGCCTGCGTGTGGTCGGCAACCTGCCGTACAACATTTCCACGCCGCTGATTTTTCATCTGCTGAACAACGCCGGCATCATTCGCGACATGCATTTCATGCTACAGAAAGAAGTGGTCGAGCGGCTGGCCGCAGGCCCGGGTGGCGGTGACTGGGGTCGTCTGTCGATCATGGTTCAGTACCACTGCCGTGTGGAACACCTGTTCAACGTCGGTCCGGGCGCGTTCAACCCGCCGCCGAAAGTCGATTCGGCGATCGTTCGCCTGGTGCCGCACGCCGTGCTTCCACACCCGGCCAAGGATCACAAGTTGCTCGAGCGCGTGGTGCGCGAAGCGTTCAACCAACGCCGCAAGACCCTGCGCAACACCCTCAAGCAACTGCTCAGCAATGCCGAGATCGAAGCCGCCGGTGTCGATGGCAGCCTGCGTCCGGAGCAACTGGATCTGGCCGCGTTCGTACGCCTGGCTGACCAGCTCGCCATACAAGTCCCGGCCTCCCCCGCCGCCGACTGACAAACGATGAACGCTATCGGGCAGGACGCCACTCTGGTTTACTGCCCGATACTTGCCTAGACTGATTCCCCATCAGCTACGCCCCGCGTTCCGCTTCGTTTAAGGCCTCTTGCATGTCCGATTCCCGTTACCAGGTCGATGTCAGCGTCGTTACACACTATCTGGCAGACCAATCGCAACCCGAGCACGACCGCTTTGCCTTCGCCTACACCATCACCGTGCAGAACAATGGCGCGATCCCGGCCAAGCTGCTGTCGCGGCACTGGGTCATCACCGACGGTGACGGCCATGTCGAAGAAGTCCGCGGCGCTGGCGTGGTGGGTCAGCAACCGCTGATCAATGCCGGACAGAGCCACACCTACAGCAGCGGCACGGTCATGACCACCAAGGTCGGCACCATGCAGGGCACGTACGAAATGGTCGCCGACGACGGCAAACATTTCGATGCCATCATCAAGCCATTCCGCCTCGCCGTCCCCGGAGCCTTGCACTGATGGCGACGTATGCCGTCGGCGACCTGCAAGGCTGCCTCGAACCGCTGAAATGCCTGCTCAAGCAAGTCGCGTTCGACCCGGCACTCGATCGGCTCTGGCTGGTCGGCGATCTGGTCAACCGTGGCCCGCAATCACTGGAAACCCTGCGTTTTCTGTATGGCATGCGTGAATCGCTGGTCTGCGTACTCGGCAACCACGACCTGCATCTGCTGGCCGCGGCCAGAAATATCGAGCGCTTGAAGAAGTCCGACACGCTGCGCGAGATTCTCGAAGCGCCGGACTGCGCTGAATTGCTTGAATGGGTGCGACAGCAAAAGCTCATGCACTACGACGAGCAGCGTAATGTCGCCATGGTCCACGCCGGCATTCCGCCGCAATGGTCGCTGAGCCGCGCGCTGAAGTGCGCCGGCGAAGTCGAAACCGCCCTGCGTGACGACAACCTGTTCCCCGCCTACCTCGACGGCATGTACGGTAACGACCCGGCGAAATGGGACAACGACCTCAAAGGCGTCACGCGCCTGCGCGTCATCACCAACTACTTCACGCGCATGCGCTTCTGCACCGCCGAAGGCAAGCTCGACCTCAAGAGCAAGGAAGGCCTCGACACCGCTCCACCCGGTTACAAACCTTGGTTCCAGCACAGAGAGCGCAAGACCAAAGGCCTGCGCATCATCTTCGGCCACTGGGCGGCACTCGAAGGCAATATCCATGAGCCAGGCATCTCGGCGCTGGACACCGGTTGTGTCTGGGGCGGCAGTCTGACCCTGATGAACGTCGACAGCGGCGAACGCCTGTCATGCAAATGCGATGAACACGGCGGCCTCGCCCCGACCGTCGCACCACTTATCCCCGAAACTTCGCCAGTCAGCGCGCCGCGTTAGACTGCGCTTTCAGCCGAGCAACAGGAACCCGCCATGAGCGAATTCAAACGAATCCCCCCGGAACAGGCCCAGGCCCTGCGTGAGCAAGGTGCTGTCGTCGTCGACGTGCGCGACCCGGCGACTTTTGCCGCGCTGCACATCAGCGGCTCGAAGCATCTGGACAACCATTCGCTGCACGCCTTCATCCAGGGCGCCGACCTGGATGCGCCGACTGTGGTCGTCTGCTATCACGGTAATTCCAGCCAGGGCGCTGCGGCGTACCTGATCAGCCAAGGCTTTTCTGACGTCTACAGCATGGATGGCGGCTTTGAGCTGTGGCGTACGACTTATCCTGCAGAAACCGCGCAAGGCACTACCGAATAATTTTTTTGTCACGCGCAGGCCCCGGCTCCCGTGGGCCTGCGCGGGCAGACGAACGGTCTTGCCACAACTAATTACGTATCTCGCCTTTACCTCCCGAATTCCCAACTATCCTTAAGCCCAGGCCATCCAAAACAGGGGAGAGCCGGTACACCGGCGCACGGGTCATCGGGAGTGACTTTCACGATTGTCGATCGTGAAAGTGTTCTGGGGGGTAAACAAACAGCTGCCAAAACGGTTGTTTGCCAGCATCGACTGAGTGATCCGGCGTCGGCTCCACGTATCGAGCGAGGTGACGTCATGAGTATCTTTAGCCACTTCCAACAACGCTTCGAGTCCACACGCCAGGAAGAACTCTCGCTGCAAGAGTACCTGGAGCTGTGCAAAAAAGACCGTAGCGCCTACGTTTCCGCCGCCGAGCGTCTATTGCTGGCCATCGGTGAGCCGGAACTGCTCGACACCTCGACCAACTCGAGGCTGTCACGCATCTTCTCCAACAAGGTGATCCGTCGCTATCCGGCCTTTGAAGACTTCCACGGGATGGAAGAATGCATCGACCAGATCGTCTCGTATTTCCGCCACGCCGCCCAAGGCCTGGAAGAGAAGAAACAGATTCTCTATCTGCTCGGCCCCGTCGGCGGCGGTAAATCGTCGCTGGCCGAGAAGCTGAAACAGTTGATCGAAAAAGTGCCCTTCTACGCAATCAAGGGCTCACCCGTATTCGAATCGCCGCTGGGTCTGTTCAACGCCACCGAAGATGGCGCGATCCTCGAAGAAGACTTCGGCATCCCTCGGCGCTACCTGAACACCATCATGTCGCCATGGGCGACCAAACGCCTGGCCGAATTTGGCGGTGACATCAGCCAGTTCCGCGTGGTCAAACTGTATCCGTCGATCCTCAATCAGATCGCCGTGGCCAAGACCGAACCGGGTGACGAGAACAACCAGGACATCTCGGCGCTGGTCGGTAAGGTCGACATCCGCAAACTTGAGGAATACCCACAGAACGACGCCGACGCCTACAGCTATTCCGGTGCGCTGTGCCGGGCCAACCAGGGCCTGATGGAATTCGTCGAAATGTTCAAGGCACCGATCAAGGTGCTGCACCCATTGCTGACCGCCACTCAGGAAGGCAACTACAACAGTACCGAAGGCCTCGGCGCGATTCCGTTTACCGGGATCCTGCTCGCCCACTCCAACGAATCGGAATGGCACACCTTTCGCAACAACAAGAACAACGAAGCGTTCATCGACCGGATCTACATCGTCAAAGTGCCGTATTGCCTGCGCGTCAGTGACGAGGTGAAGATCTACGACAAACTGCTGTTCAACAGCTCCCTGGCCAAAGCGCATTGCGCGCCAGACACCTTGAAGATGCTCGCCCAGTTCACCGTGCTTTCGCGCCTCAAGGAGCCGGAAAACTCCAACATCTATTCGAAGATGCGTGTCTACGACGGCGAAAACCTCAAGGACACCGATCCGAAGGCCAAGTCGATTCAGGAATACCGCGACTCGGCAGGTGTCGATGAAGGCATGAATGGTCTGTCGACCCGCTTCGCCTTCAAGATCCTGTCCAAGGTGTTCAACTTCGATCCGCACGAAATCGCCGCCAACCCGGTGCACTTGCTCTATGTGCTGGAACAGCAGATCGAACAGGAACAGTTCCAGGCCGAAACCCGCGAGCGCTATCTGCGCTATCTCAAGGAATACCTGGCACCGCGTTATATCGAATTCATCGGCAAGGAGATCCAGACCGCCTACCTCGAGTCTTACAGCGAGTACGGCCAGAACATCTTCGACCGCTACGTGCTGTACGCGGACTTCTGGATTCAGGATCAGGAATACCGCGATCCGGAAACCGGCGAGATCCTTAACCGTGTCGCGCTGAACGAAGAACTGGAGAAAATCGAGAAGCCGGCCGGCATCAGCAATCCGAAGGATTTCCGCAACGAGATCGTCAACTTCGTATTGCGCGCCCGCGCCAACAACAACGGCAAGAACCCGACCTGGCTCAGCTACGAAAAACTGCGGGTGGTCATCGAGAAGAAAATGTTCTCCAACACCGAAGACCTGCTGCCCGTCATCAGCTTCAACGCCAAGGCCAGCAAGGAGGATCAACAGAAGCACAACGACTTCGTCACTCGAATGGTCGAACGCGGCTACACCGACAAACAGGTACGGCTTCTTTCCGAATGGTACCTACGGGTACGGAAGTCGCAGTGAAGCAGCTGCAAGCTTCTAGCTACAAGCTGCAAGAACAAAGCGCGTAACCCAGAGATGCCCGGGAACCTGCTTTTACTTGCAGCTTGAAGCTCACAACTTGAAGCTGCCCGGAGGGCTTCCTATGAGTTATGTGATCGACCGACGTCTGAATGGCAAGAACAAGAGCACGGTAAACCGCCAGCGTTTTCTGCGGCGCTACCGTGACCACATCAAGAAGGCTGTCGAAGAGGCGGTCAGCCGGCGCTCCATTACCGATATGGAGCACGGCGAACAGATCAGTATTCCCGGTCGCGACATCGACGAACCGGTGCTTCACCACGGCCGCGGCGGCAAGCAGACCGTGGTTCATCCCGGCAACAAGGAATTTACTGCCGGCGAACATATCGCACGGCCACCTGGAGGTGGCGGCGGACGCGGTCCGGGCAAGGCTGGCAACTCCGGCGAAGGCATGGACGAGTTCGTCTTCCAGATCACTCAGGAAGAGTTCCTCGAATTCATGTTCGAAGACCTCGAACTGCCGAACCTGGTCAAGCGTAACCTGAGCGGCACCGACACCTTCAAAACCGTACGCGCCGGGATCAGCAACGAAGGCAACCCGTCACGGATCAACATCATCCGCACCCTGCGCTCGGCGCACGCACGGCGTATCGCCCTGTCCGGCAGCAGCCGCGCGAAACTGCGCGAAGTCAAAGAGGAACTTGAGCGACTGAGACGCGAAGAGCCAGACAACTTCGGCGATATTCAGGAACTCGAAGCGGAAATCGAAAAACTCAGTGCGCGCATCCACCGCGTGCCGTTCCTCGATACGTTCGACCTGAAATACAACTTGCTGATCAAACAGCCGAACCCGAGCTCGAAAGCCGTCATGTTCTGCCTGATGGATGTTTCCGGCTCCATGACCCAGGCGACCAAGGACATCGCCAAACGCTTTTTCATCCTGTTGTACCTGTTCCTGAAACGGAATTACGACAAGATCGACGTGGTGTTCATCCGCCACCACACCAGTGCCCGGGAAGTCGACGAAGAAGAGTTTTTCTATTCGCGGGAAACCGGCGGCACCATTGTTTCCAGCGCCCTGAAACTGATGCAGGAGATCATGGCCGAGCGTTACCCGAGCAACGAGTGGAACATCTACGCGGCGCAGGCTTCCGACGGCGACAACTGGAACGATGACTCGCCGATCTGCCGTGACATTCTGATCAACCAGATCATGCCGTTTGTGCAGTACTACACTTATGTGGAGATCACCCCGCGCGAACATCAGGCCCTGTGGTACGAATATGAACGCATCGCCGAAGCCTTCTCTGACACTTTTGCCCAGCAGCAACTGGTCTCGGCCGGGGATATCTATCCGGTCTTCCGTGAACTCTTCCAGCGCAGGTTAGTGACATGACCGCCAAAGAGCAGAAGCGCCAACCCATTTCCACCGGCTCCGAATGGACGTTCGAGCTGATCCAGACCTACGACCGCGAAATCGCCCGGATCGCGGCCCGCTATGCCCTGGATACCTATCCCAACCAGATCGAAGTGATCACCGCAGAGCAGATGATGGACGCCTATGCCTCGGTCGGCATGCCGCTGGGTTACCACCATTGGTCCTACGGCAAACACTTCCTCAGCACCGAAAAGTCCTACAGTCGCGGGCAGATGGGGCTGGCCTATGAAATCGTGATCAACTCCGATCCGTGCATTGCTTACCTGATGGAAGAAAACACCATCTGCATGCAGGCGCTGGTCGTGGCGCACGCGTGCTACGGCCACAACAGCTTCTTCAAGGGAAATTACCTGTTTCGTACCTGGACCGATGCCAGCTCAATCATCGATTACCTGGTGTTTGCCAAGCAGTACATCATGCAGTGCGAGGAGCGCCACGGCATCGATGCCGTGGAAGACTTGCTCGACTCCTGCCATGCCCTGATGAACTACGGCGTCGACCGCTACAAGCGGCCGTATCCGATTTCCGCCGAAGAGGAAAGGCGGCGGCAGAAGGATCGCGAAGAGCACCTGCAGAAGCAGATCAACGATCTGTGGCGCACCATCCCCAAAGGCGCAGACAAGTACAGCGACAGGGACAACGCGCGCTTCCCGGCCGAGCCGCAGGAAAACATCCTGTACTTCATCGAGAAACACGCGCCGTTGCTCGAGCCATGGCAGCGCGAGATCGTGCGGATCGTGCGCAAGATCGCCCAGTATTTCTATCCACAACGCCAGACCCAGGTGATGAACGAAGGCTGGGCGACATTCTGGCACTACACACTGATGAACGACCTGTACGACGAAGGGCTGGTCACCGATGGCTTCATGATGGAGTTCCTGACGTCGCACACCAGCGTGGTGTTTCAACCGGGCTTCGACAGCCCCTACTACAGCGGCATCAACCCCTATGCACTGGGCTTCGCCATGTACCGCGACATTCGGCGCATGTGTGAAGAACCTACCGAAGAGGATCGTCACTGGTTCCCGGAAATCGCCGGGAGCGACTGGCTGTCGACCATCAAATTCGCCATGAGCAGCTTCAAGGATGAGAGTTTCATCCTGCAGTACCTGTCACCAAAAGTGATCCGTGACCTGAAACTGTTCAGCATCATGGATGACGATCAGAAGGACGACTTGCTGGTGCCTGCGATTCATGACGAACCCGGCTACCGGATCATTCGCGAAACCCTTGCTGCGCAGTACAACCTCGGCAATCGTGAACCGAACGTGCAGATCTACAGCATTGATCGACGCGGCGACCGCTCACTGACCTTGCGTCACCAACAGCACGATCGCAAACCGCTGGGAGACTCCACTGACGAGGTGCTTAAACATCTGCATCGCTTGTGGGGCTTCGATATCCATCTGGAAACCCTGCAAGGCGACCAGATCATGAAAACCCATCACGTTCCGCCACGCAGTGAACACAGCGAAGGGGATTACGGCCGGCTCGATCTGGCCGTCATTCATCTTTGAAACGGTTCTGGCCTCCGAAAGTCCGACACAAGAGTTATCCTGTCGGGCTAACGGAGGTTTTTTATGCAGATTTTCAAGGTTGGCGGTGCCGTACGTGATCGCTTGCTCGGCAAACCGGTTACGGACATCGATTGGGTGGTGGTCGGTGCCACCACGGAAGAAATGCTCGCCCAGGGTTATCGCCCGGTCGGTGCGGATTTCCCGGTGTTCCTTCACCCCAAAAGCGGCGAGGAATACGCCCTCGCCCGCACCGAGCGTAAAAGCGGTCGCGGTTATGGCGGCTTCACCTTTCACGCCAGCCCCGAAGTCACGCTTGAAGAAGACCTGATTCGTCGCGACCTGACCATCAACGCCATGGCCGAGGACGACCAGCAGAACCTGACCGATCCGTACCATGGCCAGCGCGATCTTGAAGCTCGAATCCTGCGCCACGTTTCTCCGGCGTTCGCCGAAGATCCTCTCCGCGTTCTGCGTGTTGCCCGCTTTGCCGCGCGTTACGCCGGGCTCGGCTTCACGGTCGCGCCGGAAACCCTGGAACTGATGCGCCAGCTCAGCGAGTCCGGTGAACTGGAGGCGTTGACCGTCGAACGCAGCTGGAAAGAAATCTCCCGTGCACTGCTGGAAGATCGGCCGCAGGTATTTATTGAGGTGCTACGCGACTGCGGCGCGTTAAAGGTACTGATGCCGGAAGTCGACGCGCTTTTTGGTGTGCCACAACCGGAAGCGCATCACCCGGAAATCGATACCGGCCTGCACACACTCAGCGTGCTGGAGCAGTCGGCGCTGCACAAACAGCCGCTGACCGTGCGCTGGGCTTGTCTGCTGCATGACCTCGGCAAAGGCCTGACGCCGGAAGAAGAGTGGCCACGGCACATCGCCCATGAGCACACCGGACTCAAGCTGATCAAAGCGGTCAACGAACGCTTCAAGGCGCCGAAGGACTGTCAGGAGTTAGCGCTACTGGTCGGCAAGTACCACACTCATGGACACCGGGCACTGGAGTTAAAGGCTTCAACATTGCTGGAGCTGCTGCAGAGTTTTGACGTGTATCGCCGACCGCAGCGCTTCGAAGAATTTATTGCTGCGTGCGAGATGGATGCGCGGGGACGCAAAGGGCTGGAACAGAGAAGTTATCCACAGGCGGATTACTTGCGCGGCGCTGCCAAGGTTGCGCGGGAAGTCGCGGTGCAACCGTTGCTGGAGAAGGGATTCAAGGGGCCGGAGCTGGGTGAGGCGCTGAAGCGTGAGCGACTGAAGGCGTTGAAGGCTTACAAAGAGAACGCCTGAAGCAAGATCAGAAGATCGCAGACTACGGCAACTCCTACGCGGGAATATGCGTTTCTCTGCAGGAGCTGCCGCAGGCTGCGATCTTTTGCTTTAAAGATTCGGCGGGGTTAACTGCTTACCCCGCCACTCGAACGCCACCGGCGCCAGCACCTGATCAATCTGCGTCTCAGCCCACAACGTCGCGAAGCTTTTTCCCACACCCGGATGCACGCGATCCGGCGCAATCAGCGACAGCGGCCACAGCACAAAGGCATTTTTCAGAATCTCCGCGCGCGGCAGAACCAGTCCGTCGAAATTTCCCGCCAGTTCGCCATACAGCAGCACATCGATATCCAGCGGCAGCCCCTTGCGATCCGGTGCGTAGCGACCGTTGTCCGCCTCAATGAATTTCAAGCGACGATCCAGCTCCATCAGCGGCAGGTCGGTATACGCCGACACCACAAAGTTGAAGAAAGGCCCGCTTTTGATCCCGACCGGCTGGCTTTCGAACACCGCCGAACAGCGGATATCCACCAGAAACGTCGCCAAAGCGTCGAGACCAGCGCACAGATGAGTTTCGCGCTCGATATTGCTACCGAGCCCAAGGTAGACCTGAGTCAGCGACATCCGCGCTCGATCTCCACACCCACGCCGCCCTTGGCCGCGGACACCGCACCTGGCTTGGTCAGCTTCAAGCGCACCCAAGTGATGTTGAATTCGCTCATCAACACTGCGACCAGACGCTCGGCAAAGGTCTCGACCAATTGAAACTGCGCCTGCTCGGCAAAGGCCTGGATTCGCGCGGATACGCTGGCATAGTCGAGCGCCAGGGTCAGGTCGTCACCGGCGGCGGCCGGGCGATTGTCCCAGGCGAAGCTCAGATCAAGTCGCAGGCACTGTCGGATGCCGCGCTCCCAGTCGTAGGCACCGATCACGGTGTCGACTTCCAGGCCCTCGATAAACACTCTGTCCAAGCACTTCTCTCCACTGCACGACAAGGGCGCAATGCGCCGTTAGAATCAGGGCGTCCTCGCCCGGAATAGTTAGCATGTTTTGGTTACTGGCGACTCTCGCCTACCTGCTCGGCTCGCTGTCCTTCGCCATTTTGCTCAGCCGCCTGACCGGAAACCCGGATCCGCGAATGAGTGGCTCGGGCAATGCCGGCGCCACCAACATGCTGCGCCTGGCCGGTCGCAAACTGGCGATCCTGACCCTGCTCGGTGATCTGTGCAAAGGCCTGGTGCCGGTGCTGATTGCCTCGGCAGTGGGCCTTTCGCTACAGGATCAGGCGTGGATCGGCGTGTGCGCCGTGATCGGTCACCTGTTCCCGCTGTACTTTCGCTTTCGTGGCGGCAAGGGTGTCGCCACCGCTGCCGGCATGCTGCTGGGCCTGTATCCGCCCGCCGCGCTGCTGGCAGTATGCGCCTGGTTGCTGACGTTTTACCTGACCCGCACCAGCTCGCTCGCAGCACTGATCGCCACCCCCTTGACCCTGCCGCTGCTGGCCTGGCAGGAACCGGAGGCGCTGTTGCCGATGAGCGCGCTGACACTGCTGATCGTCTGGCGCCACCGCGGCAATCTACGCGACCTGTTTGCCGGGCGCGAACGGCATTTCTGAATACCGTCATGAGCGCCACTCATCACAGCGCCGACAACTGCTCCATCGGCCAGCGCGCCTGCACGCTGATTGCCAGACTTTCCTGCTGACCGGCCTGCAAGCGCTGGCAACCGGCAAACGCGATCATCGCGCCATTGTCGGTGCAGAACTCGGGACGGGCGTAGAACACATCACCTTTCATGTCGCCGAGCATCTTTTCCAACGAAACGCGCAAGGCTTTGTTGGCGCTGACGCCACCAGCGATCACCAGACGCTTCATGCCGGCCTGCTTCAGGGCCCGTTTGCACTTGATGGTCAAAGTCTCCACCACGGCCTGTTGGAACGCCAGCGCGATGTCGCAACGGGCTTGCTCGTTGTCGTCCCCGGCGCTGACGCACTGCTGCCAGGCGTTGAGAGCAGAGGTTTTCAGACCACTGAAGCTGAATTGCAGACCCGGGCGATCGCACATCGGACGCGGAAAGGTGAAACGTCCTGCGACGCCCTTCTCGGCCAGTTTGGCGATTTCCGGGCCACCCGGATAATTGAGGCCCATCATCTTCGCGGTTTTGTCGAACGCTTCACCGGCAGCATCGTCGAGGGTCTCGCCGAGCAGACTGTACTGGCCAATGCCATCGACCTGAACCAGCTGCGTATGACCGCCGGAAACCAACAAAGCGACGAACGGAAATTCCGGCGGTTTTGGCTCAAGCATCGGCGCCAGCAAGTGGCCTTCCATGTGGTGCACACCGAGCGCAGGAATACCCCAGGCAAAGGCCAGTGCCTGAGCACAGGAAGCACCGACCAGCAGCGCGCCAACCAGCCCAGGACCCGCGGTATAGGCGATTGCATCGATCTCGGTCGGCACGCAGTCCGCCTCGGCCAACACCTGACGGATCAAGGGCAGCATGCGTTTTACGTGGTCACGCGAGGCGAGCTCCGGCACCACACCGCCATAGGCACGGTGCAGGTCGATCTGGCTGAACAGTGCGTCGGCCAGCAGGCCACGTTCGCTGTCGTATAATGCGACGCCGGTTTCGTCGCAGGAGGTTTCTAATCCCAGTACTAGCATGGGTTTGCGCCTTGTTTAGGCTGAATTCGAAGGCGCGCATAATAGTCGCCGCGTGATGCCCCGACCAGCGGTTTTCGATCAGAGGCTTTGCATTCCGAGCGATGAGGGGTTAACATCCGCAACCCTTAAAAACCGACGTCTTCAAGTGCTCTTTTGCCGCGAGGATGTTGACCCCGGTAATGAATGAAGGTAGCTCTGGATGCCAGCCGTCAAAGTTAAAGAGAACGAACCCTTCGACGTAGCTCTGCGTCGTTTCAAGCGCTCCTGCGAAAAAGCCGGTGTACTGGCTGAAGTTCGTAGCCGCGAATTTTACGAGAAGCCAACTTCTGAGCGTAAGCGCAAAGCAGCAGCCGCTGTTAAGCGTCACGCCAAGAAAGTTCAGCGCGAACAGCGCCGCGCCGTTCGTCTGTACTAATACACAGACGTTCGTTGCAAGCTTCTTTGCCTAAGCCCGGCTCTCAGCCGGGCTAATGGCATTTGCGTAAAACGCTTGATGCTTCAACGTCGAAGCCGCACACGCGACCTAGACGAATCTGCTTCACACGTCAGACCTGGCTCTTTTGCCAGCGGTGCACGTCTTTTCTGACGAGCCTTTCAAGGCTACTGACGAGCACACCCACTGATTCCTCTCACGACGATCAGCCCAAGGCACCTGCATGCGTGCCCGCTTTATTGAGCTATCCGAGGCCCTCAACCAGCCGTCAGCGGATTCAGCGCAACACTTTCAAATAGTCGAAGACTGATGAGTACTAACGTCAGTGGATTTTCGGCAGATACACTTCCCGACAGCGATTACGCAGACGACACCGGTCGAGCCGCATATTTTGCGTGCCTACAGTAACGACCCGCGTCCGACCGCCCTTCGTATCGGACTATTTACAGCGCAGACGACGAGAACGCCATGGCCGGGCTGATTCCCCAGAGCTTCATTGACGACCTGCTGAACCGCACCGACATCGTCGACGTGGTCAGCTCGCGCGTGCAATTGAAGAAGGCCGGCAAGAACTACACCGCCTGTTGCCCGTTTCACAAAGAGAAAACCCCGTCGTTCAGCGTCAGCCCCGACAAGCAGTTCTATTACTGCTTCGGCTGCGGCGCCGGCGGCAATGCCCTCGGCTTTCTCATGGATCACGACAACCTGGATTTTCCTCAGGCTGTCGAAGACCTGGCCAAAGCCGCCGGCATGGAAATCCCTCGCGAAGAAAGCGGCCGCGAGCGCAAGCCACGGCAACCGACCGATTCGCCGCTATACCCGTTGCTCACCGCCGCCGCCGACTTTTACAAGCAGGCGCTCAAGAGCCATCCCGCCCGCAAGGCTGCCGTGGATTACCTCAAGGGCCGCGGCCTGACCGGCGAAATCGCCCGCGACTTCGGCCTCGGTTTCGCGCCGCCGGGCTGGGACAACCTGTTCAAACACTTGAGCAGTGACACACTCCAGCAGAAAGCCATGATCGACGCCGGCCTGCTGATCGAGAACGCCGAAACCGGCAAACGCTATGACCGCTTCCGCGATCGCGTGATGTTCCCGATCCGCGATACCCGTGGGCGGATCATCGCTTTCGGCGGTCGCGTGCTAGGCGACGACAAGCCGAAATACCTGAACTCACCGGAAACCCCGGTATTCCATAAAGGCCAAGAGCTCTACGGCCTTTATGAAGCGCGCAAGAACAACCGCAACCTCGACGAAATCATCGTCGTCGAAGGTTATATGGATGTCATCGCCCTCGCCCAGCAAGGCTTGAAGAATGCCGTCGCAACACTGGGCACGGCGACCAGCGAAGAACATCTGAAGCGCCTGTTCCGTGTCGTACCCAACGTACTGTTCTGCTTCGACGGCGACCAGGCCGGCCGCAACGCCGCGTGGCGCGCACTGGAAGCAACGCTGTCGAGCCTTCAGGATGGACGTCGCGCACGCTTTCTGTTTCTGCCCGAAGGCGAAGATCCGGACACTCTGGTGCGTGCCGAAGGCACTGACGCCTTCAAGGCCCGGATCAATCAGCACGCTCAGCCGCTGGCAGATTATTTCTTCCAGCAACTGACCGAAGAGGCCGATCCGCGCTCGCTCGAGGGCAAGGCCCACATGGCCACCCTCGCCGCACCGCTGATCGACAAAGTGCCTGGGGCGAACCTGCGCATCCTGATGCGTCAGCGCCTGACCGAAATTACCGGCCTGAGCAGCGAGACCGTCAGTCAGCTCGCACAAAGTGCGCCGCAGGAAGCACCGCCCGCCTACGATCCAGGCATCGATTACGACGCAATGCCGGATTACAGCGACTACCATCAGCCGCAGGCACAAGACATGTATGTGCCGCAGCAGGAGTGGACGCCGAAGAAACCCGGTGCTGGCGGTAAAAAATGGGACAAGAAGCCCTGGGACAAGAACGGCAAGCGTGGTGGTGATCGCGATCAGCAACGCCCGCGCACGCCGATTGGCGTCGAATCGCCAACCCTGACCGCCCTGCGTACGTTGCTCCATCACCCGCAACTGGCCGAGCGCGTCGAAGATGCCGGACACATTGCGGACGAGAATCAGACCAACGCCCAGTTACTTGTGGCGCTGCTCGAAGCCGTACAGAAGAATCCCAAGCTAAACTCATTTCAGTTGATCGCGCGATGGCACGGCACTGAACAGGGTCGCCTGCTCAAGGCACTGGCAGAAAAGGAATGGCTGATTGACGGAGATAACCTTGAACAACAGTTTTTCGACACCATTACTAGCTTGTCAGCCCGCCAACGCGAGCGAAATCTGGAACAGTTGCTCAGGAAAGCGCGTCAAAGCGAATTGAGCATCGAAGAGAAAAATCAACTGCGCGACCTACTAAGTCGCAATGTTTCCGCATCAAACCCGACCTCAACTGGCGCGTGAGGTCATAGCTCAGGTATAATCCTCGGCTTGTTTTTTGCCCGCCAAGACCTTCAGTGGATAGGGTGTTATGTCCGGAAAAGCGCAACAGCAGTCTCGTATTATTGAGTTGATCAAACTGGGTCGTGAGCAGAAGTATCTGACTTACGCCGAGGTCAACGACCACCTGCCCGAGGATATTTCAGATCCTGAGCAGGTGGAAGACATCATCCGCATGATTAACGACATGGGGATCCCCGTACACGAGAGTGCTCCGGATGCGGACGCCCTTATGTTGGCCGACGCCGATACCGACGAGGCCGCTGCGGAAGAAGCAGCCGCTGCGTTGGCAGCGGTGGAGACCGATATCGGTCGCACCACTGACCCAGTGCGCATGTACATGCGTGAAATGGGTACGGTCGAGCTTCTGACTCGTGAAGGCGAAATCGAAATCGCCAAACGTATCGAAGAGGGCATCCGTGAAGTGATGAGCGCAATCGCGCACTTCCCTGGCACGGTTGACCACATTCTCTCCGAGTACACCCGCGTCACCACCGAAGGTGGTCGCCTGTCCGACGTTCTGAGCGGTTATATCGACCCGGACGACGGCATTGCGCCGCCTGCCGAAGTGCCGCCGCCGATCGAAGCGAAAGCTGCCAAAGCTGACGACGACACCGACGACGATGAAGCCGAATCTTCCGATGACGAAGAAGAAGCCGAAAGCGGTCCGGATCCGGTTATCGCTGCCCAGCGCTTTGGCGCCGTGGCTGACCAGATGGAAATCACCCGCAAGGCCCTGAAAAAGCACGGTCGCAACAACAAGGCAGCGATTGCCGAGTTGCTCGCACTGGCCGAGCTGTTCATGCCGATCAAACTGGTACCGAAGCAATTCGAAGGCCTGGTCGAGCGTGTTCGCGGTGCCCTGGATCGTCTGCGTCAGCAAGAGCGCGCGATCATGCAACTGTGTGTACGTGATGCACGTATGCCACGCGCCGATTTCCTGCGTCAGTTCCCGAGCAACGAAGTCGACGAAAGCTGGTCCGACGCCCTGGCCAAAGGCAAGAGCAAGTACGCCGAAGCCATCGGTCGTGTGCAGCCGGATATCATTCGTTGCCAGCAGAAACTGATCGCGCTGGAAACCGAAACCGGTCTGACCATCGCAGAAATCAAGGACATCAACCGTCGCATGTCGATCGGTGAGGCCAAGGCCCGCCGCGCGAAGAAAGAAATGGTTGAAGCCAACTTGCGTCTGGTGATCTCGATCGCCAAGAAGTACACCAACCGCGGCCTGCAATTCCTCGATCTGATCCAGGAAGGCAACATCGGTCTGATGAAGGCGGTGGACAAGTTCGAATACCGTCGTGGTTACAAGTTCTCGACTTATGCCACCTGGTGGATCCGTCAGGCGATCACTCGCTCGATCGCCGACCAGGCCCGCACCATCCGTATTCCGGTGCACATGATCGAGACGATCAACAAGCTCAACCGTATTTCCCGGCAGATGCTGCAGGAAATGGGTCGCGAACCGACTCCGGAAGAGCTGGGCGAACGCATGGAAATGCCTGAGGACAAGATCCGCAAGGTATTGAAGATCGCTAAAGAGCCGATCTCCATGGAAACGCCGATCGGTGATGACGAAGACTCCCATCTGGGTGACTTCATCGAAGACTCGACCATGCAGTCGCCAATCGATGTCGCCACTGTTGAGAGCCTCAAAGAAGCGACTCGCGAAGTACTGTCCGGCCTTACTGCCCGTGAAGCCAAAGTACTGCGCATGCGTTTCGGTATCGACATGAACACCGACCACACACTCGAAGAAGTGGGCAAACAGTTTGACGTAACGCGTGAGCGGATCCGTCAGATCGAAGCCAAGGCGCTGCGCAAGCTGCGCCACCCGACGCGAAGCGAGCATCTGCGCTCCTTCCTCGACGAGTGATACCAGAACCCCCGGCCCAGGCCGGGGGTTTTGTTTATATGGCAGATTAAATCCTTCGCAACGCCCCTCCCCCGCATACCCCGTCTACACTCGAAACAATCATCCCCGAGCCATAACGAGAGCGTTATGCCCAGATTGGCGTCCGTGCTTTTTTTGCTGTCACTGATGATCTGGACCGCAACGGCTGACGCGCTGACTCTGACCGATGAAGAACGTAGCTGGCTGGCGGCTCACCCGGACTTGCGCCTGGGTGTCGATGCGTCGTGGCCGCCCTTTGAATTTCGCGACGACCAGAACCGCTATCAGGGCCTGGCGGCCGACTATATCGACGTGATTCGCCAACGCCTGACGATCAAATTGACCCCCATCGAACCGGTGAGCTGGACGGTGGTGCTGGAACAAGTGAAGTCGGGCAAGATCGACCTTCTACCCGGCATCATGTCCACCCCTGAACGCCAGACCTACCTGTCGTTCACCCGCCCTTATCTCGACTTCCCGATCGTCATCCTCGCCCACATCGGCGGCGCGCAACCACGCAAGCTCGACGACCTGTACGGCTTGAAGATCGCCGTGGTGGAAAACTATGCACCCCACGAACTGCTGCGCACCCATCACCCTGATCTGAATCTGGTGGCTATGCCGAATGTCAGTTCGGCATTGCAAGCGCTGGCGACCGACGAAGTGGACGCCGTTGTCGGCGACCTCGCTTCCAGTGTCTGGAGCCTGCGTCAGCTCAAGCTCGACGGTTTGTACGTCAGCGGCGAAACCCCTTATCGCTACCAACTGGCGATGGCCGTGCCCCGTGACAACAAGGTACTGGTGGGGATTCTCGACAAAGTGCTGGCCGACATGAGCCCGGATGAAATCAGCAGCATTCAGGAGCATTGGGTCGGCAACGTCCTTGATCACCGGACATTCTGGTCGGACCTGCTGATCTACGGTTTACCGGGGCTGTTGTTGTTGGTGACGATTCTCGCCGTGGTAATCCGCATCAACCGCCGCCTGAGTTCGGAAATCGCCCGACGCATCGACCTCGAACAGGAATTGCGCAGCAGCGAATACCACTATCGCGGCCTGGTCGAGAGTCTGTCGGCGATTGCTTGGGAAGCGCGGATGAGCGACTTCACCTACAGCTATGTGTCGCCCCACGCCGAAGACTTGCTCGGCTACCCGCAATCCCATTGGCTGATCCCCGGTTTCTGGCACAACATCATTCATCCGGCCGATCTGACTCGCACGCAAAGTTACTGCAAAGAAGCCCTGCGCGAGGGTCGCGATCACATCGTCGATTATCGTGTCATCACCGCTGACGGCCGTTGTTTGTGGGTGCGCGACATCGTCAGCCTGATCGAACACGGTCATGAGCCGGTGATGCGCGGCTTGATGATCGACATCAGCGAAATCAAGCGCACTGAAGAAGCACTGCAGCTCTCGGAGCAAAAGTTCGCCTCGGTCTTCCAGCAGTGCCCGGACATTCTGGTGATTGCACGGCTGTCCGACGGTTGCCTGCTGGAGGTCAACGAAGCGTTTGAAGAACAGATCGGGCTGAAAGCCGAGGAAGTCCTTGGCCAGACGGCGACCGACCTGAATATCTGGGGCATTCCCGGCGTTGGTCCGGGACTGCTGCAACGTTTGCAGGCGGGCAGCATTCGCAACCTGGAGATGCCCTTTCGCCGCAACAACGGCCAACTGTTCACTGGCCTGATTTCCGCCGAGCCGTTTGATCTGGACACCACGCCAGCGCTGGTGGTCGTTGTGCGTGACATCACCCAGCTCAAGGAAACCCAACAGCAACTGCAAACCTCCGAGGAGAAGTTCGCCAAAGCCTTCCATGCCTCACCGGACGGTTTGTTGTTGTCGCGCCAGAGCGATGGTTTGCTGCTGGAGGTCAACGAAGGTTTCAGTCGCATTACCGGTTTCAATAGCGCCATGTCGGTGGATCGTTCAGCGCTGGATCTGGGGATCTGGGTCAACCTCAACGAGCGCAAACAGATGCTCGATCTGTTGCATCGCGACGGCTTCGTCCGTGACTTCACCTGCCATATCCGCCGCAGTGACGGGCAGATTCGTCTCTGTGAAGTCTCCAGCCGTCCGCTGCCGATCGGTGAAGAAGACTGCATGCTGACCATCGCCCGCGACATCACCGAACGCCATCTGATGCAGGAAAAACTGCAACAGGCCGCCACCGTATTCGAAAGCACTGCCGAAGGCGTGCTGATTACCGACACCCAACAGCACATCAGTGCGGTCAACCGCGCCTTCACCGAGATTACCGGTTACAGCGAAAGCGAAGCGCTCGGGCATACGCCGCGCCTGCTAGCCTCCGGCCTGCACGACAGCGCCTTTTACGCGGCAATGTGGCACCAGTTGACCGACGAAGGTCACTGGCAAGGCGAGATCTCCAACCGGCGCAAGAACGGCGAGCTGTACCCGAGCTGGCTGACCATCAGTGCCGTACGCAACCGCGACAAGTTCATCACCCACTTTGTCGCGGTGTTTGCCGACATCTCCAGCCTCAAGCATGCGCAAGCCAAACTCGACTATCAGGCGCACCATGACCCACTTACCGGCCTGCCGAACCGTACGCTGTTCGAAAACCGCTTGCTGATGGCACTGAACAGTCAGCAGGAAAACGGCGGTCAGGGCGCCGTGTTGTTTCTCGATCTCGACCGCTTCAAGCACATCAATGACAGCCTCGGACACCCGGTCGGCGACCTGCTGCTCAAGGGCATCGCCGTGCGCCTGAAAGAGCAACTGCGCGACATCGATACCGTGGCACGTCTGGGCGGTGACGAATTCATCATTCTGCTGCCCGGCCTGCAACAGGCCAGTGATGCCGACAACATTGCCACCAAACTGCTCAACTGCTTTGGTGCGCCGTTCCAGGCTGGCGAGCATGAGTTCTTCATCAGCGCCAGCATCGGCACCAGCCTCTATCCACGGGACGGTTGCGACGTCGCCACACTGGTGAAAAACGCCGACGCAGCCATGTACCGCTCCAAGGCCAAGGGCCGCAACCGCGTCGAGAGCTACACCCGCGACCTCACGGCCCAGGCCAGCGAGCGCATCGCGCTGGAACACGAACTGCGCCGGGCTATCGAGCGCGATGAACTGTTTCTCTACTACCAGCCGAAAATCAGCCTCGACGATCATCGCCTGGTCGGTGCAGAGGCACTGATTCGCTGGCGTCACCCGACTTTCGGCGACGTACCGCCAGAGCACTTCATTCCGTTGGCCGAAGAGAACGGCATGATCCTGCAGATCGGTGACTGGGTGCTGGAGACCGCGTGCCGGCAAATGTTCGAGTGGAATCAGATCTACGACAGCCTCGGCCCACTCTCGGTAAACCTCGCCGGCGCGCAACTGCGTCAACCGAATCTGCTTGGGCGCATCGAACAACTGCTCAACGACAACCACCTGCAGCCGGATTTACTGCAACTGGAAATTACCGAGAATTTCATCATGAGTCAGGCCGAAGAGGCGCTGGCTGTGCTGCATCAGCTCAAATACCTCGGCGTGCAACTGGCGATCGATGATTTCGGTACCGGATATTCCTCGCTCAGTTACCTCAAGCGCCTGCCGCTGGATATCCTCAAAATCGACCAGTCGTTTGTCCGCGGATTGCCCGACGACCCCCACGACGCGGCCATTGTCCGAGCCATCATCGCGTTGGGCCGGAGCATGCAATTCACTGTTATCGCCGAGGGCGTGGAAACCCAGGCGCAACAACAATTTCTCGCCGTCGAGGGCTGCGAACAGATCCAGGGCTACATCGTCAGCCTGCCGTTACCACCAGAAGAGTTCGCCGCGACGTTTCTTCGTGTAACCGTATCGGATTATTCGGATAGCACAGCCGAGAAACCGTCGCTATAATCCGCGACCTACTGAGGGCCTATAGCTCAGTTGGTTAGAGCAGAGGACTCATAATCCTTTGGTCCACGGTTCAAGTCCGTGTGGGCCCACCAAATTGAAAGCCGCGCTAAATGCGCGGCTTTTTCTTGGGCGATGGATTAGGGTTCGACGTCTTGGCGAGCGTAATGTACGGAAGGCCATTGTTAGGAATACAACCGCAAGATCTGTAGGAATGTTCCCAAACTAAGTTTTCTCCCCTCTCCGCGCGTTGTTGACCGTTTCTCCAGACGAGTAATCTCCGGACGCCTCCGCCAGTCCAGGATCGATTTCATGCTCGTGAATGCTGCGCCACTGATAAAGGAAGCAGCCGACCAGCAAACCTGGATCGACCTCGCCTTACCCGATCTCAGAACCTTATCAAGAGAACTTCGGTCGGCCGCGATAGAAGAGGTTAAAAGGGCTGAGAACGCAGAAGGCGCGCTCAAAATCCTCTCGGATCACTTTGGGTTTGTCGACGAGTCATTATTGGCCGTTACCATCTTCACACCCATCGGGAACGTCACGGTCCTGAGAGACAAACTGGCCCACATCGTCGAGAAACGTCCAGATTCCCGAGAACGTTATGTTCGACATGCCATAGATACGCTGACGGGACCTTTTGAAATATGGAAAGTTCTCTACGATAACGGCGGATACCGAATGGCATTCATTAACGCCTACGAGGCAAAAAACGACATGCTTGTCGTGGTCGATGTGCGAAACGGGCATGTCCTCTGGAACTTCATGCACGCTCCCGCCAGAGCGATGAACAAACACCGCCAAGGCGAACTTTTGTACAAGCGGTACATTCTTGAAGACAAAGAAAAGGGCAGCCATTTGGCTGCCCTTAATATTTGAATCCTGATATTTGCATCCTCAGGAAATGGGATGAAGAGGTCTCACCTTACACCGATGTTGCAGCATCGCTGAGGTACCTACGTCCACTAATGCCCTGCAAGGCAGCGGATTTCGCGCTCTTGCTGGCATTCTTGATAAATAGGCCAACCAAGTCAAATCAAATATCCGATGTATTGTTTCAGCGCAACGATGCCATCGATTCTTGGGTGAACAATTCAAACATCGCCTGCAAGCGTGTTGCTGACAGTGTCTGTAACATGCGTACTCACCGCCCCCACACCCATGGAGCCGCACCCTTGCCAGACACCCGCCCGCCCGTGCTCGATGAAATCGACCGTCAGCTGATCGCCGCCCTGCAAATCAACGCCCGCGAAAGCGTTGCCATGCTTGCCCGGCAGTTGGGCATTGCGCGCACCACCGTGACTTCGCGACTGGCGCGGCTGGAAAAGGCCAAAGTGATCACCGGTTACGGCGTGCGTCTCGGTCAGCGCGTGGTCGATGGCGGCTTGCAGGCTTACGTGGGGATCAAGGTGCAGCCGCGTTCCGGCAAAGAGGTGGTGCGCCGGTTGAGTGCGATGGCGCAGGTGCAGCAGCTGTGTGCGGTGAGTGGCGAGTTTGATTATGTGGCGTGGTTGCGCACTGATTCGCCGGAGCAGCTCGATCAGTTACTGGATCAGATTGGCGGGGTGGATGGGGTGGAGAAGACGACGACTTCGATTATTTTGAGTAGCAAGGTTGATCGGGGGCAGCCGGTTTAAGGTTTTGATCGGGTATCTCGAGTGGATTACAGGGCCTCTTCGCGGGCAAGCCCACTCCCACATTTGACCCGGGTTGCTCACAAAATCTGCGCCAAGCACAAATCCACTGTGGGAGCGGGCTTGCTCGCGAAGGCGGTTTGTCAGCAACAACGATGTCGACTGATCCGACGCTTTCGTGAGCAAGCACACTCCCACATTTGACCCAGGTTGCGCCCAATATCTGCACCAAGCACAAATCCACTGTGGGAGCGGGCTTGCTCGCGAAGGCGATTTGTCAGCAACAACGATGTCGACTGATCCGACGCTTTCGCGAGCAAGCCCACTCCCACATTTAACCCGGCTTGCGCCCAATATCTGCACCAAGCACAAATCCACTGTGAGAGCGGGCTTGCTCGCGAAGGCGGTTTGTCAGCAACAACGATGTCGACTGATTCGACGCTTTCGCGAGCAAGCCCACTCACACATTTTGGTCGGTGTGCAGGCCTCTATCGTCAGATTGATCAGGTTATTGGCAAAACGACGACACTTTGCGTCTTATTAACGTGTTCTACGCTCCCTAGAATGGCTGGCATCTTTTCCTATACTCAGACGCGCATCCTGCGTCGGGTCGCCAGCAAGGTCAGCCATGAACAAGAACAATCGCCATCCTGCAGACGGTAAGAAACCAGTCACCATTTTCGGTCCGGACTTTCCGTTCGCCTTTGACGACTGGATCGAACACCCGGCCGGTCTCGGCACTATTCCTGAGCACAACCACGGCGCCGAAGTGGCGATTGTCGGCGCCGGCATCGCCGGTCTGGTGGCCGCTTACGAGCTGATGAAGCTCGGACTGAAACCGGTGGTTTACGAGGCCTCGAAACTCGGTGGTCGTCTGCGCTCGCAGGCGTTCAACGGCACGGACGGCATCGTCGCGGAACTGGGCGGCATGCGTTTCCCGGTGTCCTCCACCGCGTTCTATCACTACGTCGACAAGCTCGGCCTTGAGACCAAACCGTTCCCGAACCCGCTGACGCCGGCCTCCGGCAGCACCGTGATCGATCTGGAAGGCAAAACCCATTACGCACAGAAACTGGCGGATCTTCCTGCACTGTTCCAGGAAGTGGCTGACGCCTGGGCGGATGCCCTGGAAGCCGGCTCGCAGTTCGCCGATATCCAGCAAGCCATTCGCGAACGCGATGTGCCGCGCCTGAAAGAGCTGTGGAATACCTTGGTGCCGCTGTGGGACGACCGCACGTTCTATGACTTCGTCGCCACCTCCGAGGCCTTCGCCAAGCTGTCGTTCCATCACCGCGAAGTGTTCGGTCAGGTTGGTTTCGGTACCGGCGGCTGGGACTCGGACTTCCCCAATTCGATGCTGGAAATCTTCCGTGTGGTGATGACCAACTGTGACGATCACCAGCACTTGGTGGTCGGCGGCGTCGAACAAGTCCCACAAGGCATCTGGCGCCATGTGCCGGAACGCTGCGTGCACTGGCCTGAAGGCACCAGCCTGAAATCCCTGCACCGTGGCGCACCGCGTTCCGGCGTGAAGAAAATCGCCCACGCGCCAGATGGCCGTTTCGCGGTCACCGACAACAACGGCGACACCCGCGAATACGCCGCCGTGCTGACCACGTGCCAGAGCTGGCTGCTGACCACGCAGATTGAATGCGACGAAACCCTGTTCTCGCAGAAGATGTGGATGGCGCTCGACCGCACGCGCTACATGCAGTCGTCGAAGACATTCGTGATGGTCGACCGGCCGTTCTGGAAGGACAAGGACCCGGAAACCGGCCGCGACCTGATGAGCATGACCCTCACCGATCGCCTGACCCGCGGCACCTATCTGTTCGACAACGGCGACGACAAGCCGGGCGTGATCTGCCTTTCCTATTCGTGGATGAGCGACGCTTTGAAGATGCTTCCGCATCCGGTGGAAAAGCGCGTTGAGCTGGCGTTGAATGCATTGAAAAAGATCTACCCGAAAGTCGATATCGCTGCGCGGATCATCGGTGATCCGATCACCGTGTCGTGGGAAGCTGACCCGTACTTCCTCGGTGCATTCAAGGGCGCGCTGCCCGGCCACTACCGCTACAACCAGCGCATGTACGCGCACTTCATGCAGGACGACATGCCCGCCGAGCAGCGTGGGATCTTTATCGCCGGCGACGACGTTTCGTGGACGCCGGCATGGGTTGAAGGCGCGGTGCAGACTTCGCTCAACGCGGTTTGGGGGATCATGAAGCATTTTGGCGGCGCGACACATAAAACGAACCCGGGCCCGGGTGATGTGTTCAAAGACATCGGCCCTATCGCCCTGCCCGAGTAAGAGGAATCCCTGATGCGTGTAGCCCTTTACCAATGTCCACCGCTGCCCCTGGACCCCGCCGCCAACCTGCAACGCCTGCATCAACTGGCGATGGAGGCCAAGGGCGCCGACCTGCTGGTGTTGCCGGAGATGTACATGACCGGCTACAACATTGGCGCCGAAGCGGTGAGTACACTGGCCGAGGTCTACAACGGCGAATGGGCGCAGCAGATCGGCCGGATCGCCAAGGCTGCCGGTTTGGCTATTGCGTATGGTTATCCCGAGCGCACCGCCGATGGGCAGATTTACAACGCCGTGCAGTTGATCGATTCGCACGGTGAGCGCCTGTGCAATTACCGCAAGACGCATCTGTTCGGTGATCTGGATCGCTCGATGTTCAGCCCCGGCGATGATGACTTCCCCATCGTCGAACTCAACGGCTGGAAACTCGGTTTCCTGATCTGCTACGACCTCGAGTTTCCGGAAAACACCCGACGTCTGGCACTCGCTGGCGCCGAACTGATTCTGGTGCCAACGGCGAACATGATTCCGTTCGATTTCGTCGCCGACGTCACCGTGCGTTCGCGCGCCTTCGAAAACCAGTGCTACGTGGCCTACGCCAACTATTGCGGCAGCGAAGGCGACATCCACTATTGCGGGCAAAGCAGCCTCGCCGCACCGGATGGCAGCCGTATCGCCCAGGCCGGACTCGACGAAGCGCTGATCATCGGCGAACTCGATCGGCAGTTGATGCTCGACTCACGCGCCGCCAATCGCTACCTCAGTGATCGCCGCCCGGAGCTTTACGGCGCGCTCAACCTGCGCTAATCCGCTAGCATTGGCACTTCACTGTTCTGGAAGTGCCCATGCCTGCGCCGACCCACCCCTGCCCCCACACTGAAACCCTGGCCAACGGCTTGCGCGTGACCCTGCGTCATGTGCCTGACCTGAAGCGCTGCGCGGCTGCTTTGCGCGTGGCCGCCGGTAGCCATGACGTGCCGCTGGCGTGGCCGGGGCTGGCGCATTTTCTTGAGCATTTGCTGTTTCTCGGCACCGAGCGTTTTCCCACGGGCGAAGGGCTGATGGCTTACGTGCAAGGTCACGGTGGGCAAGTGAATGCCAGCACGCGCGAACGCACTACAGACTTTTTCTTTGAGTTGCCGAACCGAGTATTCAGCGGTGGCCTGGAGCGTCTGTCAGACATGCTCGCCAGGCCGCGTATGAATCTGGACGATCAGTTGCGCGAACGCGAAGTGTTGCAGGCGGAATTTGTCGCCTGGTCGCAGGATCCTGCGGCGCAGCGGCAGGTTGCGTTGTATGAAGGTTTACCAGCAGACCATCCACTGCGCGGGTTTCACGCGGGTAACCGGGACAGCCTGAAGGTTGAAGATCCGGCATTTCAGCAGGCGTTGAAAGATTTCCACCAACAGTTTTATCAGACCGGGCAGATGACCTTGAGTCTGGTCGGGCCACAGAGCCTTGAAGAATTGAAATCGCTGGCGGAGCAATTCGCGGCGGCGTTACCGGCTGGGGATATAGTTATGCAGGCTGCGCCCCTGCCGCTGGCGGTGAAAAGTTATCAACAGGTCGATGAGCAGTGCGCCAATCTGATGTTTGCCTTCGATGCCCTGCCTGAATCGTCCACCGAGGCTTTGGCGTTTCTTTGCCATTGGTTGAACAGCGCCAAGCCCGGCGGATTGCTCGCGCATTTGCAGCAGCAAAAACTGGCGAATGGATTAAACGCGGCGCCGGTTTATCACTTTGTCGGACAAGCGTTGCTGCAGCTGGAGTTCACCGCTCCCACCGAATCGCTAGTAGCCATTCGCGAACAACTGCTCGATTGGTTGAGCTTCTTTGCTCAGCAGGATTGGACGTCACTGCACAAAGAATA
Source organism: Pseudomonas sp. P108 (assembly GCF_032613195.1). Taxonomy (NCBI): domain Bacteria; kingdom Pseudomonadati; phylum Pseudomonadota; class Gammaproteobacteria; order Pseudomonadales; family Pseudomonadaceae; genus Pseudomonas; species Pseudomonas sp. P108. The sequence goes on from NZ_CP126691.1 coordinate 6,040,626, forward strand.
CGCAGCCCTGCTTCAACGTCGGCAGCAAGTGAGCGGCGCACTGCAACTGGCACGGCTCGACAGTGAGCAGCTGGAAAACGGCCTGTCCGATGCCGGCGTTGAAGCACTTACACAGATACTCCGCGAAATCGGCACTGTGGATAACTTCAGTGCTCACTGGCACCTGCCTGCCGCCAATCCATTCCTGCGCGCCAGTGAAGCTTTGGCCAATGCCGGGCTGATTCGCGGCCAGACCAGCGCCCACCGAGGCCTGCGTACATTTGCTCAGGATCGCTCGCGCGGACGCCGCGAACGCTCGCCGATGCAGTTCAGCCAGGCTTTGCCGGACAGCGGCGATGACGGCGCGATCTACCTGCGTTGGCAGGTGGAAGCGGCAGCCAGCGCGGATCTGCTCTCAAGGTTGCAACGCAGTCTTCGGCTCATTCTGCAAGATGCGCGTGAGGCCGGGGTCGATTTGTCTTTTAGCGCCGCAGGCAATCAATGGCTGCTGAAGCTCACCGGCCTGCAAGAGCCGATGCCCAGCGTCCTTGAGCACGCGCTGAAATGTCTGACGCAAGTTGATGCGGATTCCCCGCGCAGCGAGCCGGAAACGCCGCTTGTCGCCATCCGCCAACTGCTTAAAGCACTGCCGGAACAGGTTCTGCAACCAGCAAAAACCGGCGATGACGCCAAACACCTGTGGACAACTTCGCGCTGGGACGGCCTCGCACTGGGCCTCAACCAACCAACGCAATCCGCCATGGGCCTGGCCCTGAGCCGCATACCCGGGATCCCGGACAATCAGTTGCCCGGGCCAACAGTGATCTTCGCGCAAAAGCACTGGCGCAACATCGATTCCGCATCCAGCGAACATGCCTTGCTGCTGCATTGCCCAACCGCCAGCCGTGACATCGCAGACGAGGCAGCGTGGCGAATGCTCGCGCAACTGTGCCAGACACCGTTCTATCAGCGTTTGCGCATCGAACTGCAATTGGGCTACGCCGTGTTCAGTGCGCTGCGGCAGATCCAGGGTCAAACCAGTCTGCTGTTCGGCGTGCAATCGCCAAGTGCCAAACCTGCGGAGTTGCTTGAACACATTCAACAGTTTCTCAACGGCATTCCCGCGCTGATCGAACAGCTTGATGAAGCCAGCCTCAGCCAACACCGGCAAAACCTCGTCGATCAATTCGACGACGCCACGCTGGCCGGCAAAGATGCAGCCGAATTGCTCTGGCAGGCCAGGCTCACGGGCCACTCGTCGGATTATCTTGAGCAACTGATTGCTGCCATCGGCCAACTGGATCGCCAGGCACTGCTCAGCGCTACACAGCGCCTGATCAACGCCGAAGGCGGCTGGCTCTGCCTCGCCAGCGATCCAGCGCCCGAAACCCCATGGCAAGCGGCAAATTGATCATTACCGAGGCTGCAAGGAGCTTTCTCAAAGATTCACGGGCAATCCCGGTGAAATTTTGAGTAACATAGCAGCCTAACTATTTGGAACATCTCTGCGCTGCCGTGGACTATAACTATGGACAGCGCTATCCCACCCACCCTGAGGAGACACACCATGTCCTGGACAAAACCTGCTTACACCGACCTGCGTATCGGCTTCGAAGTCACCATGTACTTCGCCAGCCGCTGAGTTCTGCTCACGTAGAATTGCAGTGCAACGCCTCGGCTCGCCGAGGCGTTTTATTTTCCGCGTTGAAATGATGGAGTGTTCATGTTCGTCCAGATTCTGGGTTCGGCCGCTGGCGGCGGTTTTCCGCAGTGGAACTGCAACTGCGTCAATTGCGCAGGCTTTCGCGACGGCAGCCTGAATGCCAAGGCCCGCACCCAATCGTCCATCGCGATTTCCGACGACGGCGTGAACTGGGTGTTGTGCAACGCCTCGCCAGATATCCGCGCGCAACTGCAAAGCTTCGCCCCGATGCAACCGGGCCGCGCCCTGCGTGACACCGGCATCAGCGCGATCATCCTGATGGACAGCCAGATCGACCACACCACCGGCCTGCTCAGCCTGCGCGAAGGCTGCCCGCATCAGGTCTGGTGCACGGACATGGTTCATGAAGATCTGAGCACCGGTTTCCCGCTGTTCAAGATGCTCACGCACTGGAATGGCGGGCTGGACTGGAACCGCATCGAACTCGACCAGAGCTTCACCGTGGCCGCCTGCCCGAACCTGCGTTTCACCCCGCTGCCGTTGCGCAGCGCCGCGCCACCGTATTCGCCGCACCGCTTCGATCCGCACCCGGGCGACAACATTGGTTTGATCGTGGAAGACCTGAACACCGGCGGCAAATTGTTCTATGCGCCGGGGCTGGGCAAGGTCGATGCACCGCTGCTGGAGATCATGGCGAGCAGCGATTGCCTACTGGTCGACGGCACGATGTGGGACGACGATGAAATGCAGCGCCGCGGCGTCGGCACCCGTACCGGTCGCGAGATGGGTCACCTGGCACAGAACGGGCCTGGCGGCATGCTCGAAGTGCTGGAGCAGTTGCCTGAGCAGCGCAAAGTGCTTATCCACATCAACAACACCAACCCGATTCTCGATGAGGATTCGCCGGAGCGTGCGGAACTGGCGCGGCGTAATGTTGAAGTGGCGTTCGATGGCATGAGTATTGTGTTGTAAGCCGTAGACACCGATGCGCGGCCTATCGCGAGCAGGCTCACTCCTACATTGGAATGCGATCACCTGTAGGAGTGAGCCTGCTCGCGATAAGGCCGGCACAGACACCAGATATTTCTAGGGTTGTTCCCCGGAGAACCGCAATGACCGACACCCCGCTTTCCCCGGCCGAATTCGAAGCGGCCCTGCGCGCCAAAGGCGCCTACTACCACATCCACCACCCTTACCACGTGGCGATGTACCAAGGCCGCGCCACTCGCGAGCAGATTCAGGGCTGGGTCGCCAACCGCTTCTACTATCAGGTGAACATCCCCCTGAAAGACGCGGCGATCCTCGCCAATTGCCCGGACCGGGAAATCCGCCGCGAGTGGATTCAGCGCCTGCTCGACCACGACGGCGCCCCCGGCGAAGACGGCGGCATCGAAGCCTGGCTGCGTCTCGGTCAAGCGGTCGGTCTCGACCCGGATCAACTGCGCTCGCAGGAACTGGTGCTGCCCGGCGTGCGTTTCGCCGTCGATGCCTACGTCAACTTCGCCCGTCGCGCCAGTTGGCAGGAAGCCGCCAGCAGCTCGTTGACCGAACTGTTCGCGCCGCAGATTCACCAGTCGCGCCTCGACAGCTGGCCGCAGCATTACCCGTGGATCGACCCGGCCGGTTACGAATACTTCCGCACCCGCCTCGGTCAGGCGCGGCGTGATGTCGAGCATGGTCTGGCGATCACGCTGGAGCACTACAAGACCCGCGAAGGCCAGGAGCGCATGCTGGAAATTCTCCAGTTCAAACTGGACATTCTTTGGAGCATGCTCGATGCCATGAGCATGGCCTACGAACTGAACCGCCCGCCGTATCACAGCGTCACCGAACAACGGGTCTGGCATAAAGGAATCACCTTATGAGTTTCGACCGCAGCAAAGTCCCGACCTGGCGTCCCGGCTACCGCTTCCAGTACGAACCGGCGCAGAAAGGCCATGTGCTGCTCTACCCCGAAGGCATGATCAAACTCAACGAAACCGCTGCGTTGATCGGCGGTTTGATCGACGGCGAACGCGATGTCGCGGCGATCATTGCCAAACTCGATGAGCAGTTCCCCGGCGTGCCCGAGCTCGGTGACGACATCGAGCAATTCATGGAGGTTGCCCGTGCGCAGCACTGGATCGAACTTGCCTGATCTGCCGGCCAAGCCTGAAATCGGCCTGCCGCTGTGGCTGCTCGCCGAGCTGACCTACCGCTGCCCGCTGCAATGCCCGTACTGCTCCAATCCACTGGATTTTGCCGAGCAGGGCAAAGAGCTGACCACAGAACAATGGATCAAGGTATTTCGCGAAGCGCGGGAGATGGGCGCGGCGCAATTGGGCTTTTCCGGTGGCGAACCGCTGGTGCGTCAAGATCTCGCCGAGCTGATTCATGAAGCGCGACAGTTGGGTTTCTACACCAACCTGATCACTTCGGGCATCGGCCTGACCGAACAGAAAATCAGCGACTTCAAGAAGGCCGGCCTCGATCACATCCAGATCAGTTTCCAGGCCAGCGACGAGCAAGTGAACAACCTGCTCGCAGGCTCGAAAAAAGCGTTTGCGCAGAAGCTGGAAATGGCCCGCGCGGTGAAGGCCCACGGCTATCCGATGGTGCTGAACTTCGTCACCCATCGGCACAACATCGACAAGATCGACCGCATCATCGAGCTGTGCATTGCCCTCGAAGCCGACTTCGTCGAGCTCGCCACCTGCCAGTTCTACGGTTGGGCGCAGCTCAATCGTGTCGGCCTGTTGCCGACCAAGGAACAACTGGTCCGTGCGGAACGCATCACCAACGAATACCGCGCAAAACTGGAAGCCGAAGGGCATCCGTGCAAGCTGATTTTCGTCACCCCGGATTACTACGAAGAACGCCCGAAAGCCTGCATGAACGGCTGGGGCAGCATCTTTCTGACGGTTACCCCGGACGGCACCGCCCTGCCCTGCCATGGCGCCCGACAACTGCCGGTGCAATTTCCCAATGTGCGCGATCACAGCATGCAGCACATCTGGTATGACTCGTTCGGCTTCAACCGCTTTCGCGGTTACGACTGGATGCCCGAGCCGTGCCGCTCCTGCGACGAGAAAGAAAAAGACTTCGGCGGCTGCCGCTGCCAGGCGTTCATGCTCACCGGCGATGCGAGCAATGCCGACCCGGTGTGCAGCAAATCCGAACATCACGGCGTGATCCTCAAGGCCCGCGAAGAAGCCGAGACCGCCACTCAAACCATCGAACAACTGGCCTTTCGCAATGAACGAAACTCACGCCTCATCGCCAAGGGCTGAGCCTTTCAGCGCCTCGCAAGCCGTCGCTGCCGGCATGGACTTCGCCGAGTTGCAGCTCGGCGCCAACGGGTTGTTCTGGAATGAATATCGACCGGAAGATGCCGCGTGCCGGATCTGGCATTGGCGCGATGGCGTGGCGAAATGTCTGACGCCGGATGGCTTCAGTGTGCGCAGTCGCGTGTACGAATATGGCGGTGGCGCGTTTTGTCTGACGCCTGACGGGGTGGTTTTCGTTGCTGAGGCGGATCAGCAGTTATACCGCCAGAACCTCGGTAGCAGGCCGGAAGCACTGACCTCGGGTGAGTGTCGTTACGGCGATCTGCATTTTGCTTTCGGCCAAGTGCTGGCGGTCGAAGAACAGCACGATCAGCATCGGCTGGTAGCGATTGATCTGGCGGATGGCGCGCGACGGGTGCTGGCCGAAGGTGCAGATTTCTACGCGGCGCCTACCCTCAGCCCGGATGGTCAGCGTTTGGCGTGGATCGAGTGGAGCCGGCCTCATCAGCCTTGGACTTCAACACGATTGATGGTGGCTGACGGTGATTTTTCTGCGCCCCGTTGCGTGGCGGGAGACCAGGTTGAGGAGTCGATTCAACAACCGCGATTCGATGCCGAAGGTCGTTTGTACTGCCTGACTGATCGGGGTGGTTTCTGGCAGCCGTGGGTTGAAACTAGCGATGGCTTGAAACCACTGCTCGCTGCGCAGGCCGATCATGCGCCGGCACCGTGGCAACTCGGCGGCTGCACTTGGTTCCCTGTTGGAGATTCCTTTTTAGCCAGTTGGAGCGAAGGTGGTTTCGGGCGCCTGACGCTTGCCGATGAAGATTACACGGGGGACTACAGCCGCTTCCGCCATTTGGCGCTGGATACACAGAACATCTACTGCATCGCCGCCTCGCCTATCACCCCTTCGGCGGTCATCGCTATTGATCGAACCAGCCGCGAAGTTAAAGTGCTGGCCGGTGGTGTTGCGCCCCTGCCCGCTGAGCGCATCAGCCGTCCGCAAACCCTGCGCTACCCAAGCGGTACAGGTGAAGCCCACGGTTTCTTTTATCCGGCCATGAGCGGCGAGACAAAACCGCCGCTGGTGGTGTTCATCCATGGCGGCCCGACATCGGCCTGCTACCCGATGCTCGACCCGCGTATTCAATACTGGACGCAACGCGGTTTCGCCGTCGCCGATCTTAACTATCGCGGCAGCAGCGGTTATGGCCGGGAATATCGACAGGCACTGCATCTGAGCTGGGGCGAGGTGGATGTCGAGGATGCTTGTGCGGTGGTGAGTTATCTCGCCGAACAGGGTTTGATCGACGGTGAACGCGCATTCATTCGTGGCGGCAGCGCAGGCGGCTACACCACATTATGTGCGCTGGCGTTCAAACAGGTTTTCCGCGCCGGAGCGAGCTTGTACGGCGTCAGCGACCCGGTTGCGCTGGCTCGGGCAACGCACAAATTTGAAGGTGATTATCTGGACTGGCTGATCGGTGACCCCGAGCAAGACGCCGAACGCTACGCCGCCCGCACGCCGCTATTGCACGCAAACAATATCCGCGTGCCGGTAATCTTTTTTCAGGGTGAACTGGACGCTGTCGTAGTCCCGCAACAAACCCGCGACATGGTCACGGCACTCGAGAACAACGGCATCCCGGTCGAAGCGCATTACTATCCCGACGAACGCCACGGCTTCCGCCGCGCGGCCAATCAGGCGCATGCGCTGGAGCAGGAGTGGAAGTTCTATCGGCGGGTGATGGGATTTACAGACTGAAACCCTCTTCCTGTAGGAGCTGCGGCACGCTGCGATCTTTTGATCCTGATCCTCGAATTAAAATCAAAAGATCGCAGCGTGCCGCAGCTCCTACAGGTTTATGCCGCTGACTCAGCGCTTGGCGATGATATACACCGCATGCACGATCCCCGGAATATACCCGCACAACGTCAGCAGAATGTTCAACCAGAACGCCCCGCCAAACCCGACCTGCAGAAACACGCCCAGTGGTGGCAACAGAATGGCGATGATGATGCGAATGAAATCCATGGGGCAGCTCCTGTATGGGGGTTGGCTCACTTGAGCCATACAAGCTAATCGACCCGCGCCGTTCGTCAGGGTTCAGTGCAATAGCTGCCCACCGCCTTAAGCCAGAATTTTCAGCCCATGCTTCTGCACAATACTCAGCAGCTTGAGGGCCATCCCACTTGGATGTTTTTCTCCCGATTCCCACTGTTTAATCGTCGACGCACTGGTATTCAAATACCGTGCGAACACTGGCTGGCTGACATTATTGCGCTCGCGTAGCGCCTTGATCTGATCGGCCGGGATCGCTTCTGGAACCGTTGCCAGGCAAGACTCATCAAACTCCCGCATGGTTGCCTTGCTGATTGCTCCGACAGCCAGAAGAGCACTGGCTGACTCGTGTATCGATTCAAAAACTTCACTTTTGAATTTCTTACTCATGAAATATCTCCACAAACTCTTTCATCGCCAACAAATCCCGAATCTGCTCTTCAGTCAGTTGCGCGTACACCTTGGCTAACTTTCTTAAATCCTTCAGTTCTGTGTGAGTGATGTTGCTCTGATCTTTCTTTGCAAACAGCACTTGATAGATCCAATAGCGCCCTCCCTTCGCCAAAACAATTGAGCGATGACGGTTGGCGCTCAATCGTTTCTTCCAGACGCCACCACCAAGATCGTCAGCCTGACCTGCAAGCATCTGGCAAAACGCCTCCCGAAGCTCCTCGTCGCTGATCCATGCCTTGCCGGCTCGTATCGCAAAACCTTTGGTTTTGAACAGCCTGAATGACATCGGTATCCCTTCCCAAAAAACATACCACCCAGTGGTATAGATTACAAAGCCATCCGTCTCGAAAATATCGATCGGCCTTAACCCGCATTCCCTGCCGGCGCTTTCTAAAAAACCATTCGTACCACGAACACTCAAGGACTAATCGCCACCTGCAAAACCCGGCCACAAAAAAAACGCCCCACGCCAAAAGAATCAGGCGTGGGGCGTGCGTTATACCGCGAGACGGTTCTTGGAATCGGGTGGGAAACTTCAGTTCAGACGGCAATCCCCTTGCGGCATTGCAGTTGTGCGGTGCGCACTCGCGAGAAGGCGCGGCCCAGGCGCAGGAGCATTTCGTCGATGTTGGTTTTGCTCACGGTGAGCGCTGGGGTGAAGCGCAAGCAGTTGGCTTGCGGGGCATTGAGCAGGAGGCCTTCGTGCAGGGCTGCATGGACCACAGCATCGGCGGAATCGTCCGACAGGGTCAGACCATAGAACAGGCCTTGGCCGCGCAATTCGCCGTGGTCATAGCGGTGCGCCAATCGAGCCAGGCCTTCGCGCAGGTATTGGCCGTTGTCGTTGATCTGCTGGAGGAAGCTGCGGTCGTGCACGCTGTCGAGCACTACCAGACCGGCCGCCGTCATCAATGCATTGCCGTGATGCGTACCGCCGAGCTCGCCGGCCTCGAAACAACATGCTTTGCCCCGCGCCAACAATGCCGCCAACGGCACACCGCCGCCAAGCCCTTTACCGAGCACGACGATATCGCCGCGCACGCTGTAGGACTGTTCCGCGAGCAACGTGCCGCAGCGGCCGATGCCGGTTTGCACTTCGTCGAGGATCAGCAGAATGCCCAGTTCACGGCACAGACGCTCGACACCCTTGAGGTAATGCTCGGTGGCCGGGATTACACCGGCATCACTCTGGATCGGCTCCAGCATGATCGCCACGGTCTGCGCATCGACCGCCGCATGCAGCGCCGGTAAATCGTTGAACGGCACCAGATCAAAACCCGGCAGCAGCGGCGCGAAACGGTTGTGCAGGTTGCAGCTGTCCGAGGCGGAAATCGTCGCCAGACTACGGCCATGACACCCCTGCTTCGCAACGATGATCCGCGACGCGCCGCCGCGATGCAGTTGGCCCCACTTGCGCGCCAGTTTGATCGCCGCTTCACAGGCTTCGCTGCCGCTGTTGAGCAGGTAAGCCTGATCGCTGGAGGTCGCGGCGCACAGGCGTTCGGCGAGGCTGAGCATGCCGCGATTGTGTAGATTGAATCCGGGATTGATCAGCGCCTGCGCCTGACTGCTGATGGCTTTCACCAGCGCCGAAGGGCTGTGGCCGAGGCTGTTGGCGCCACCAGCTTGGGAAAAATCCAGGTAAGCGCGGTCGTTACTGTCCCATAGCCACGAACCCTGACCACGGATGAATACCTGTTGCGGCCGTCCGACGCTGGGCATCAGGCGCTCGGCGCTGAGATTTTCGTTATGGTCAGATGGATTGGCCTCGAAAGCGAGGTCATCAAGACTCGGCGTCTGACGCCGCAAACTGAACAGATTCATTGAAAAACACCTCGTTTCAGGTGTTTTGAACTGCCTATGCAAACACTGTCGAAGCGAACGCTATTCATCGCGTTTTCTGGCCCTGTAAGCCTTGTGAATACGGTTAGACTAGGCTCACTGACGCCCGCGGGCCATTTCGATTTCCCAGCATTTTCGATAAGCATTACTTATGGATTTCAAACAACTGCGTTATTTCGTCGCGGTCTACGAAGAAGGTCATGTTGGCCGCGCCGCTGAACGCCTGTCGATCTCGCAACCGGCACTGTCGCAGCAGATCCGCCAACTCGAGCAAAACCTCGACGTCACTCTGTTCGAACGCAGCAGCAAACGCCTGCTGCCAACTCTCGCCGCGCACACGCTGTACAACCATGCCTTGCCATTGCTTGATGGCTTGCAACGGGCGCGCGAGGCATTGGGCAACTTCAAGGGCCAGGCCTTGCGTACGCTGGCGATTGGCGTGCTGCAAACGGTTCACACCAGTCTGGTGCCGCAAATGCTCGAACGGGTGCGCAAGGCGCAACCGCATCTGGTGGTGCAAATTTACGAATTGACCGGACTTGAGATCGAGCGGCGACTGCTCAACGGTTCATTGGACATCGGCATCAGTTATCTGCCGCCACGCCAACCTGGGCTGCACGGCGTAATGCTCTACGAAGATGAACTGACGCTGGTGATCCCGGCGGATCATCCGTTGCGTGAATTCAAGAAAGTCTCGATGCGCCAAGCGGCAGAACTGCCCATGCTGCTGTTGGGCGAAGAGTTTCAGATCCGCCAGATCTGGCAGGCGCAACTGACCGCCCTGGGACGACGCCCGCAAGTGCAGGCCGAGCTGAACAATATGGTGGGGATTCTCGACAGTCTGCCGCACACCAGACTGGCGACGGTGCTGCCCGGGCGTTCGCAGAAGGAATACGACGATCAGGATCTGTTGTGGAAACCGCTGAGCGAACCGCGGGTACCGCTGAAAGTGGGCCTGGTCTGTCGCGATGTGCAGCGTCAGCAGGCGCCTTTGGCGCTGTTGCAGACATTGCTGGAGGAAGTGATGGCGCGTGAAGTGCGGCCAGAGAGAGATCCTTTGGTCTGAGCACTTTTCTGCAGGCAAAAGAAAACCCCGCCGAAGCGGGGCTTTGCAGACTGTTTCCCTGACATCCATTTCACTCCGCCACCCTGGCAGAATCCTACGTGTCCGTGTTGTTGCTTTGCGCTTCCTGCGCGACGTCCATGAAATGTAGATTAGCTGTGGATCCAATCCGCGCCTATGGGAGAACAGCAGCACGTCATGTAAGAGAATGCTTACATGACGCGATCACATCAGAATTGCGCCGCATCCAGCAGGAACAGCGACTCGCTACCCGCCTTGACCGACGCGCTCAGCGAGTGAATACGCGGCAGCAAACGGGCGAAATAGAAGCGCGCAGTGCCGAGCTTGCTGGCATAGAAATCGTCCTGCGCTTCTTTGCCCAGTGAGGCTTTGGCCATCAATGCCCACATGTAGGCGTAGGAAACGTATCCAAACGCTTGCAGATATTCGACCGAAGCCGCGCCGATTTCGTTCGGGTTGGTTTTCGCCCGATCCAGCAGCCACGAGGTCAGCTCGTCGAGGGTGCCGACGGCATCGTTCAGCGGTTTGGTGAATTCGCCCAGATCGGCACTGGCGGTAGCGGTGAAATGGCGGATCTCATCGGCGAACAGTTTGTAGAACGCGCCGCCGCTGCCGACGATCTTGCGCCCGACCAGGTCCAGTGCCTGAATGCCGTTGGTGCCTTCGTAGATTTGCGTGATGCGCACGTCACGCACCAGTTGTTCCTGACCCCACTCGCGGATGTAGCCGTGGCCGCCGAAAATCTGCTGGCCGTGCACGGTGGTTTCCAGACCCAGATCGGTAAGGAACGCTTTGGCCACCGGCGTCAGCAACGCAACCAGATCTTCCGCACGTTTGCGGGTGGTGGCATCTTCGCTGAACTTGGCAGTGTCGAGTTGCATCGCCACGTAAGTGGAGAACGCGCGTCCACCTTCGTTCGAGGCTTTCATGGTCAGCAGCATGCGCCGCACGTCCGGGTGGACGATGATCGGGTCAGCGACTTTGTCTTTGTTCTGCGCGCCGGTTGGCGAACGGCTTTGCAGACGGTCGCGGGCGTATTCAACAGCGTTCTGATACGAACGCTCGCCAGTCGCCAGGCCTTGAATGCCAACACCGAGACGCTCGTAATTCATCATGGTGAACATCGCGGCCAGGCCTTTGTTTGGCTCGCCGACCAGATAACCGACGGCTTCGTCGAAGTTCATCACGCAGGTCGCGGACGCCTGGATGCCCATCTTGTGTTCGATCGAACCGCAGGTCGCCGGGTTGCGTGCGCCCAGGCTGCCATCGGCATTGACCATGAACTTCGGCACGAGGAACAGCGAGATGCCCTTCGGGCCCGCCGGGGCGTCCGGCAGTTTCGCCAGTACCAGATGGATGATGTTTTCGGTAAGGTCGTGTTCGCCACCGGTGATGAAGATCTTGGTGCCGCTGACCTTGTAGGAACCGTCGGCCTGAGGCTCGGCTTTTGTACGAATGATCCCCAGATCGGTACCGGCATGCGGCTCGGTCAGGCACATCGAACCGGCCCAGATGCCGGCATACATGTTCGGCAGGTAGGCGGCTTTCAGCTCTTCGCTGGCGTGGGCGTTGATCGACAGGCAGGCGCCGGCGGTCAGCATCGGGTACAGACCGAACGACAGGCTGGCGGAGTTGACCATTTCTTCGACTTGCGCCGACACGGCTTTGGGCATGCCCATGCCGCCGTATTGCGGATCACCGCCAACGCCGACCCAGCCGCCTTCGGCATAAGTCTGATAAGCCTGTGGGAAACCTGCCGGGGTGGTGACGGCACCGTCGGCCCAGTGGCAGCCTTCTTCGTCAGCGGCACGGCTCAGTGGCGCGATGCTTTTGCTGGTGACCTTGCCGGCCTCTTCGAGAATGGCTTCAACAGTTTCGGCGTCGACGGTCTCGGCCAGTGCTGGCAATTCGGCCCAGAGTTTGGCGACCTCGAACACTTCATTGAGGACGAAGCGCATATCGCGCAGCGGCGCTTTGTAGTCAGCCATGGCAAACCTCGCAAGATCTAAACAGGTGATTCGTGGAATGGTGTTTTCGTTGAGCCGGAGTGTACCTCAACAACTTTTGCGACACATAGGGTCAACCGGTGACTGATTTGTTATTTTCAGTCATCACAAAAAGATCGCAGCCTGCGGCAGCTCCTACAGATAAAACTCGGTCCCATGTAGGAGCTGCCGAAGGCTGCGATCTTTTGATCTTGCTTAAAGCGCAAACATTTCCGCCGGCAACTTCATCAAACACTCACTCCCCGCCTCGATCGCCGCCCGATGCGCCGCCGTACGCGGCAACAAGCGCTTGAAGTAAAACTCGCTCGTCGCCAATTTGCCCCGCAGGTAATCCGCCTCACCCTCGCCCGCTTCCAGTTGCGCCTGCGCCACTAACGCCATGCGCAACCACAGATAACCGAGAATGATGTAACCGCTGTACATCAGGTAATCCACCGACGCCGCGCCCACTTCATCCGGGTTCTTCATCGCCGCCATGCCGACCTTCATGGTCAGGTCGCCCCACTGCTGGTTCAACTCATTGAGTTGCGCAACGAAACTGCCCAGTTGCGGATGCTCGGCGTTGGCTGCGCAGAATTTGTGGACGATTTTGGTGAAGCCACGCAGCAATTTACCCTGACTGCCCAGCACCTTACGGCCCAGCAGATCCAGCGCCTGAATACCGTTGGTACCTTCGTAGATCGGTGCAATCCGACAGTCGCGAACCAACTGCTCCATGCCCCACTCGCGAATAAAACCGTGGCCACCAAACACCTGCATGCCGTGGTTGGTCACTTCCAGCCCGGTGTCGGTCATGAACGCCTTGCAGATCGGCGTGAGGAACGCCAACAGATCTTCCGCCTCCTGCCGTGCCTCGGCGTCGCTGCTCAGGTGCGCGACATCGAGCAACTGCGCGGTGAAGTAGGTCAGCGCGCGGTTGCCTTCGTTGAAAGCTTTCATGGTCAGCAACATGCGCCGCACATCCGGGTGGACGATGATCGGATCCGCCACTTTGTCCGGGGCTTTGGCGCCAGTCAGCGAGCGCATCTGCAAGCGGTCGTTGGCGTATTTGATCGCGCCCTGAAAGCTCGCCTCGCCCAGACACAACCCCTGCATGCCGGTGCCGAGCCGCGCGTGGTTCATCATGGTGAACATGCAGTTCAGGCCCTTGTTCGGTTCGCCGATCAGGTAGCCTTTGGCGCCGTCGAAGTTGAGCACGCAAGTGGCCGACGCCTTGATGCCCATCTTGTGTTCGATCGAACCGCAGGAAACGCCATTGCGCTCGCCTGCTTCGCCCGCCGCATCCGGCAAGAACTTCGGCACGATAAACAGCGAAATCCCTTTGGTCCCTGCCGGTGCGTCCGGCAGTTTCGCCAACACCAGATGGATGATGTTGTCGCTCATGTCGTGCTCGCCAGCAGAGATGAAAATCTTGCTGCCGGTGACCGCATAACTGCCGTCAGCCTGAGGCACGGCGCGGGTCTTGATGATGCCCAGGTCGGTGCCGCAGTGGGCTTCGGTCAGGCACATGGTGCCGGTCCATTGCCCGGCGGTGAGTTTGCTCAGGTAAGTTTCTTTTTGTTCGGCAGTGCCGTGGGCATGGATTGCCGACATCGCGCCATGAGTCAGGCCCGGGTACATGCCCCAGGAGGTGTTGCTGGAGCCGACCATTTCGCTGATCACCAATCCCAGCGAACTCGGCAAGCCCTGGCCGCCGTAAACCGGATCTGCTGCCAGACCGTGCCAGCCGCCCTCGACGTATTGTGCGAAGGCTTGCTTGAAGCCTGTAGGCGTTGTCACCACACCGTTGTCGAAATGGCAGCCCTCTTCGTCACCGCTGCGATTGAGCGGTGCCAGAACGTTCTCGCAGAACTTCGCACCCTCTTCGAGGATCGCGTTGATCATGTCCGGGCTGGCGTCGTGGGCGCCGAGGGCGGCGTAGTTGCTGTGAAAGTCAAAGACGTGGTCGATCAGAAAGCGCATGTCGCGCAGGGGAGCTTTGTACTCAGGCATGGTGGCTTCTCCGTCAGCAGATTTCCTCAACCTACTGCCGGCCACCACGCCCCACAATCATTGTGCAGACGCTGAATGCGCCGTCATCACTCAACCTGCGGCCGTGTCCATGCGCACCGCGCCGCGGCGGTTTTGTCCGTATGCCATCACGCAATTACGCCCCGCACCTTTTGCGGCATAGAGCGCCTCGTCGGCAGACTTCAGCACTTGTTCCGGGTTGCGCTGTTCCACTCGTTCGGCGACGCCGATGCTCACCGTCACCGATACGCTGGAGGCACCCGAGCCGGCCCGGCGCTGACGACCTTGCTGATCATCCTGCGGACGGTTTTCCTGATTGCGCAGTTGAATGCTGTAGGACGCAATCGACTCGCGGATCACCTCAAGATGCGGCATGCACTCTTCAAGGGTTTTGCCTGCGAACACCAGAGCAAATTCCTCACCACCGTAGCGATACGCCCTACCGCCACCGCTGATTTTCGACAGCTTGCTGGCGACCAGACGCAGTACCTGGTCACCGACATCGTGACCGTGGGTGTCGTTGAATTTCTTGAAGTGATCGACGTCGCTCATCGCCAGCACGTAGTTGCGGCCAAGGCGCTGCATGCGTTCGTTGAGTGCGCGGCGGCCCGGCAGACCGGTGAGTTCGTCACGGAAGGCCATTTGATAAGCCTCGTGCGCCACCGCAGCGGCAATCATCAACATCACCTGACTGCACATGATGTTGAGGGTAAACGGCAGGATGAAGGTTTTCGGCAGCATCCAGAACACGCCGAGCAAGCCGACCAGTTGCGCCGCATGCAGCGGGCGCGGATTGCGCCAGTATTGCCAGGCGAGCAACAGGAATGCCGAGATAAACACCGGATAGGACAGCTGGATCAGGCTCATCCATGCGCCATGCAGCGCCGGCCAGCGGATCTCCGACAGCCAGATCAGCAAAGCCTGGGGATAACTTTGCTCAAGGCCCAACGCCACACTGCCAAAGGCCAGCAACACGGCGAACCGCGCGACCATGTCCTGGAACAGATGTGTTCGTTCCTGCCAGGCGGCGAACAAGCCGAATAACAACGGCAGCAATAAACAGACCAGGTGGAAGACCACCGCAGCGTCTTCGCGGACCTTGCCGTTGTCGCGGTAATAGTCGGTCTGGGTATCGAGGAGAAAGTAGGCGATGTACACCGTGAGCATCAGAAACAGCTCGCGCTGACGGCGGTAAACCGCGCAATAAGCACCACCCAACAACAGCACCAACGTCGGCAACACATTGAACAGCGAAGTGAAGAACACGTTGAGGTCTTTGACGTACGCAGCCGCCAACCCCGCGAGTAACAACAGCAGTGAAGGTAGGAAATGGCTGAAACGTACAGCGGAAGAACGCGGCAAGGGTAAAGCTCCGACCCGTCATATCAAAGAGATGGCATTGTGCCTGCAAAGTGCAGCCAAGCCCACACAATGTGATCCAGATCACACACTGTCTCTTTAACGGCCGGAAGCCCGACTATCTGAGCGATTCGCCAACAAAAAAACCGCTGCCCCCCAACGGGAGCAGCGGTTTTCATGAGACTGCGTTAAGCCTTAGTAGCCCAGCGCGAAGTCTTCTTCTTTCATGTCCATCAGGTTGTTGGCGCCCGACAGCATGGTGGCCACGTGCGTACGGGTACGCGGCAGGATGCGCTGGAAGTAGAAGCGCGCGGTTTGCAGCTTGGCGGTGTAGAACGCCGCGTCGCCGCTGCCTTCTGCCAGCTTTTCAGCGGCCAGACGCGCCATGTCGGCCCAGAAGTAAGCCAGGCAGGCATAACCGGAGTACATCAGGTAGTCCACGGAGGCCGCGCCGACTTCTTCGCGATCTTTCATGGCGGCCATACCGACCTTCATGGTCAGCTCGCCCCATTCCTTGTTGATTGCAGCCAGCGGTGCGACGAATTCTGCAACGGCTTCGTTGCCTTCGTTGTTCTGGCAGAACTTGTGGACGATCTTGGTGAAGCCTTTCAGAGCTTCGCCTTGAGTCATCAGCACTTTACGGCCGAGCAGGTCGAGCGCCTGGATACCGGTGGTGCCTTCGTACAGCATCGAAATGCGGCTGTCGCGAACGTTCTGCTCCATGCCCCACTCGGCGATGAAGCCGTGGCCGCCGTAGATCTGTACGCCGTGGTTAGCGGACTCGAAACCGACTTCGGTCATGAACGCCTTGGCGATCGGGGTCATGAAGGCCAGCAGTGCGTCGGCTTTCTTCTTCTCTTCTTCATCGACACCGTATTTGACGATGTCGACCTGTTTGGCGGTGAAGTACACCATCGCGCGATTGCCTTCGGCGAAAGCCTTCATGGTCAACAGCATGCGGCGTACGTCAGGGTGCACGATGATCGGGTCAGCGGCTTTGTCCGGCGCTTTCGGGCCAGTCAGCGAGCGCATTTGCAGACGATCGCGAGCGTATTTCAAGCCGCCCTGGAAACCGATTTCGGCGTGGGCCAGACCTTGCAGTGCGGTACCCAGACGTGCGGTGTTCATAAAGGTGAACATGCAGTTCAGGCCTTTGTTCGCCGGGCCGATCAGGAAACCAGTGGCGCCGTCGAAGTTCATCACACAAGTGGCGTTGCCGTGGATGCCCATCTTGTGTTCCAGCGAACCGCAGCTCACTGCGTTGCGCTCACCGACAGTGCCATCGGCATTCGGCATGAACTTTGGAACGATGAACAGCGAGATGCCTTTGGTGCCAGCCGGTGCGTCCGGCAGGCGGGCCAGTACGATGTGGACGATGTTGTCGGCCATGTCGTGTTCGCCGGCCGAGATGAAGATCTTGGTGCCGGAGACTTTGTAAGAACCATCAGCCTGAGGTTCGGCCTTGGTGCGCAGCATGCCCAGGTCGGTGCCGCAGTGCGGCTCGGTCAGGCACATGGTGCCGGTCCATTCGCCGGAGACCAGTTTGGTCAGATAGGCTTCTTGCTGCTCTGGGGTGCCGTGCTCGGAGATGGTGTTCATCGCGCCGTGCGACAGGCCTGGGTACATGCCCCACGACCAGTTGGCTTCGCCAACCATTTCACTCACTGCCAGACCCAGCGA
The DNA here is from genome assembly GCF_032613195.1 of Pseudomonas sp. P108. Lineage (NCBI taxonomy): Bacteria > Pseudomonadati > Pseudomonadota > Gammaproteobacteria > Pseudomonadales > Pseudomonadaceae > Pseudomonas > Pseudomonas sp. P108. The sequence continues at coordinate 6,058,033 of NZ_CP126691.1, forward strand.
CTCCGGCAGGCCTTGGCCGCCGTGCTCAACGTCGTGGGCGAGGCTTGGCCAGCCGCCTTCGACGAATTGCTTGTAAGCCTCTTTGAAGCCAGTCGGGGTTTTCACGCCGGACTCGCTCCAGGTGCAACCTTCGAGGTCGCCCACGCGGTTCAGCGGTGCCAGTACCTGCTCACAAAACTTGGCGCCTTCTTCGAGAATGGCGTCAACCATGTCCGGAGTTGCGTCTGCGCAAGCCGGAAGGCTCTGATAGTGCGCTTCGTAGCCGAGCAGTTCGTCACGAACGAAGCGAATATCACGCAAGGGGGCCTTGTAGTCAGGCATAGCGATAAACCTCTGCTGATGTAACCGGGAATGAACGACCGTGTTGATTTGTTGTGACGGTCAAACAGTTGTTTGAAACATACGTTTACGCCGAATTCTTGTCAAGCATCGATCTTTTGCCGTTCGTCATCGCACCTTTCAAACGCCGGGCACAGCAAACCGCCATGCGTTCGAATGAGCCACGGGCGCTGAAAAAAGATTAGTTGAGGGAGAAGGACTTACAACGAAAAACGCCGCGACAAGGCGCGGCGTTCAGGATGCAGATTGCGAAAAATCAGGCGAAGGTGTCGATGATCGTACCGAGCACTTCGTCGGAGGCTTTGGCGACTTTCACACCCAGCTCTGCCTGGATCTTGCCTTGGGACATCTCGACCATATTGCTGGCCAGATCCGATTGCTGGGCACGATCCACGCCGCGCAGACGATCAACCTGCACTTGCGAAGACTGGCTGGTCACCGAACGTTCAATCGTATTATTGGCAATCTGGCTGGCAGCCTGATCGACGCGGTTCTGCCCGCTCTGAATCGAGCTCAGGCCTGCATAAAAAGCTGTGTTACCGGAGATTTCCATAACGGTTCTCATCCTTGGGAAGGATCAATGGCTGCCATTGAAGCAGAGGCGCCAGAAAAACACCCGTCAAAAACACTAATGGCACAGTGCCTGCCCATAGAGAAAAGCTTAGTCGAGCAAATCCAGTTGCAGATGAGCCGCCACCGCTTCCGCACTCAACGCCTTGAGTTTCGGCACTCGACCCAAACAGGGCGCTGGGATCCGCTCAGCCAATGTCGCCAGATTCTCCTCCAGCCGCGACGTCTTCGGATCAATGATATTCGCCACCCACCCTGCCAATTGCAGCCCATCGCGAGCAATCGCCTCGGCCGTCAGCAAAGCATGACTGATGCAACCCAGCCGCACGCCCACCACCAGAATCACCGGCAACTTCAGCGCAATCGCCAGATCCGACAAATTATCCTGATCCGCCAACGGCACCCGCCAACCACCCGCGCCTTCGATCAGAGTGAAATCGGCATTCATCGCCAGAATCTCACGCATCGGCGCCAGCAGCGATTGCACGGTCAACGCGACACCCGCTTCACGCGCCGCCAGATGCGGAGCAATGGCCGGCTCGAACGCCACAGGATTGACCTGTTGATAACTCAGCGGCAACGAACACTCGGCCAACAGCGCCAGCGCGTCGGCATTGCGCAGTCCTTTCGGCGTCACTTCGCACCCGGACGCCACCGGTTTTCCCGCCGCCGTACTCAACCCCGCCGAACGCGCCGCGTGCAGCAACCCGGCGGCAACGGTGGTCTTGCCGACGTCTGTGTCGGTTCCGGTGATGAAATAGGCTGCGCTCATACGGGTTTCTCCAACACGGCGTAGACCACCTGATAAGTCGCCGGCAATCCCGACGCCTCACGGAATTGCTCGTAAGCGTCGACCAGCCCGAGAATCCGCGCGCGGCCGGTCAAACCGCCCGGCCGCCCAGGATTCAGATTGTGCGCACCCAACGCTTTCAGTTCGTGGGTCAGACTGCGCACATCCGGGTAGTGCAACACGTGAGGCTGATTCTCCAGACTCAACGTGCGCAAGCCACTGGCCGCAGACAATTGCTCATACCGGACGAACTCGCGGAAGCGATTGACGTGCACCAGCCCGTCGACCTGCCGCCAACTGTCGCGCAACTCAAACAACGTCCCTGCACAAAGACTAGCAAACGCAAAAATCCCACCCGGTTTCAGCACGCGAAAAGCTTCGCTGAGCACTGCATCGAAGTCCGCGCACCACTGCACGGCGAGGCTGGAGAAAATCAGGTCGCAGGTCGAATCCTGCAGCGGCAGCCGCTCCGCATCGCCGGCGATGAAATGCTCGGCACCGCCCAATGGCCGCGCGTGATTGAGCATGCCCTCGGCGATATCCAGCGCCAGACCGTGGCCCTCGGCAAACCGCGAAGCCAGCGCGCGAGTGAAATAACCCGTGCCACAGCCCAGATCCAGCCAACGCGCAGGCACAAATTCCTCGGGCAATCGCTGCAGCAACTGTGTACCGACATCACGTTGCAACTCGGCGACGCTGTCGTAACTGGCCGCCGCACGAGAGAAAGAGGCCGCGACCTGGCGTTTGTCAGGCAAGCCGCCAGGCAGCACAAGAGACAAATCAGTCATCACCGCACTCGTGTAGAAAAGCCTGGATAGCACCCGCCAGTCCGTGGGGGTCTTCCAGAAGAAACGCATGACAGGCCTGTTCGATCAGACCTATTTCGATATCCGGCAACAGCGCGAATAACGCCCCCGCCGCTTCGGCAGGCACCAGCTCATCGTGCCCGGCAAAAAGATGAAACTGTGGGCCACGAAACGCTAGCAACGCTTCACGGGTGTCCAGTTGCGCGAGCAGTTCCAGTCCTGCCATCAACGCGCCGGGCGCCGTCTGCGGTGCGCCGCCGAGCATCAGCCGCGACAAGCCGCGCGGATCTTGCGCACCTTGAGCACACAGCAACGAGAAACGCTTGAGAGTCATCCGCGGATCGGCCTGGCAACCGGCAAGGAACGCATCGAAGGTCTCGCCGGGCATCGCATTCGGCCATTGTTCATGAGCAACAAAAGAAGGATTGCTCGCCAGCGTCAGCAAGCCGCAGCAATGTTCACCCCGACGTGCGGCCAATTCGGACGCAAGCATGCCGCCCAGCGACCAGCCACCGAGCCACACGTCGTGGGGAATACGTTCATCGAGTTCGTCGAGCCAGTCTTGCGGATCGCTGGAATCCAACTGCGGCAGCGGCTCGATTTCCACTTTCAGATGTTCGTCGAGCCCCTGCAACGCCGCAGCCAGAGGCTCCATCGGCGACACACCGAGGCCCCAGCCGGGCAGCAGAATCAGGCGATCACGCATGGCTTGGCTCCGACGACAGTTGGGCAAAGCAATCGGCCAGTCCCTGTAACAATAGCTGCACCTGCGCCTCGCTGTGCGCGGCGGTCAGGGTCACGCGCAAGCGAGCGCTGCCGGCCGGCACGGTTGGCGGGCGGATGGCGGTGACCATCAAACCGCGCTCGCGCAACATCTGCGACAACCGCACCGCGCGCCCGGCATCGCCAATCATGATCGGCTGGATCGGCGTGAAGCTGTCCATCAACTCCAGGCCAATCTGCTCGGCGCCATGGCGGAACTGACGGATCAGCGTTTGCAGATGTTCTCGACGCCAATGTTCAGTGCGCAGCAGCTCCAGGCTTTTCAGCGTCGCGCAGGCCAGCGCTGGTGGTTGGCTGGTGGTGTAAATGTACGGGCGGGCAAACTGGATCAGGCTTTCGATCAGCTCTTCACTGCCGGCGACGAAAGCGCCAGCGGTGCCGAAGGCTTTACCGAGGGTGCCGACCAGCACCGGCACATCCTCCTGACTCAAACCGAAGTGCTCGACGATGCCACCACCGTTGGCACCCAACGGCCCGAAACCGTGAGCGTCATCGACCATCAACCACGCGCCTTTGGCCTTGGCTTCGCGGGCGAGTGCCGGCAAGTCGGCAAGGTCGCCGTCCATGCTGAACACACCGTCGGTGACTACCAATGTGTTGCCGGTGGCTTTCTCCAGGCGTTTGGCCAGACTCACCGGGTCGTTGTGCAGATAGCGATTGAAACGCGCGCCGGACAACAGACCCGCATCCAGTAACGACGCGTGATTGAGCCGATCTTCCAGCACCGTATCGCCCTGCCCGACCAGCGCCGTGACGGCGCCGAGATTGGCCATGTAACCGGTGGTGAACAGCAGCGCACGCGGACGCCCGGTGAGGTCAGCCAATGCTTCTTCCAGTGCGTGATGCGGGCCGCTGTGGCCGATCACCAGATGCGAGGCACCGCCTCCAACGCCCCAGCGTTCAGCACCGGCGCGCCAGGCTTCGATCACTTGCGGGTGATTGGCCAGACCGAGGTAATCGTTGTTGCAGAACGCGAGCAGCGGTTTGCCGTCGACCACCACTTCCGGCCCCTGCGGGGACTCGAGCAGCGGTCGCTGGCGATAGAGGTTTTCGGCACGACGGGCAGCAAGGCGTGCGGCGAGATCGAAAGACATGCAGGCCTCGACTTTCAAGTGACACAGATCCCATGTGGGAGCGAGCCTGCTCGCGAATAGGCCTTCACATCCAACATCAATGTCGACTGAGGCACCGCTTTCGCGAGCAGGCTCGCTCCCACAGGGGTTTGGCATTCCTTCAGAGGAATCCGGCCGCTTTCAGACGGCGGCGTTGTAGAACTGCTCGCTGCTCTTCTGCTCCACCAGCGCCTGCTCGATCGCGGCCTGGTGAACCTCGTCGGCATGCTCCTCTCGGGCCTCTGGCTGGATGCCCAGACGCGCAAACAACTGCATGTCCTTGTCCGCCTGCGGGTTGGCCGTGGTCAGCAACTTGTCGCCGTAGAAAATCGAGTTGGCGCCGGCAAAGAATGCGAGAGCCTGCATCTGCTCGTTCATCGCTTCGCGGCCAGCGGACAGGCGCACGTGGGATTGCGGCATGAGGATCCGCGCAACGGCGAGCATACGAATGAAGTCGAACGGGTCGATGTCTTCGGCGTTTTCCAGCGGCGTGCCGGCGACTTTCACCAGCATGTTGATCGGCACCGACTCCGGATGCTCCGGCAGGTTGGCCAACTGGATCAGCAGATTGGCGCGGTCGTCCAGCGACTCGCCCATGCCGAGAATGCCGCCGGAACAGATCTTCATCCCGGATTCACGCACGTAAGCCAGCGTTTGCAGGCGCTCGCTGTAAGTGCGGGTGGTGATGATGCTGCCGTAGAACTCTGGCGACGTATCAAGGTTGTGGTTGTAGTAATCGAGGCCGGCCTTGGCCAGCGCTTCGGTCTGATCCTGATCGAGACGCCCAAGGGTCATGCAGGTTTCCAGGCCCATGGCTTTCACGCCTTCGACCATTTTCAGCACGTACGGCATGTCTTTGGCCGACGGGTGCTTCCACGCCGCCCCCATGCAGAAACGCGTCGAACCGATGGCCTTGGCGCGTGCCGCCTCTTCGAGGACCTTCTGCACTTCCATCAGCTTTTCTTTTTCAAGGCCGGTGTTGTAGTGACCGGACTGCGGGCAGTACTTGCAGTCTTCCGGGCAGGCGCCAGTCTTGATCGACAGCAGGGTCGAGACCTGCACGCGGTTAGCGTTGAAATGTGCGCGGTGCACCGTTTGCGCCTGGAACAGCAAGTCGTTGAATGGCTGTACGAAGAGTGCTTTGACTTCGGCCAGAGACCAGTCGTGACGCAGGGTGGCGGTAGTGCTCGCGCTCATGGGTAGTTCCTTGGTTATGCTTGGCTGGCGGCTGCGGGAACGGAATACCCACAGGCGCGACACGGATGTTCGGCATATTTAAGGAAGAGTCATGCGCTGTCAACCACGATACGAAGGACAGGTTTACATCTGTTTAAATAATGTACAGACCTGCTTGCTATGCGATGAGCCGGCAGAAGCAGAAATGCCAATCTGCGTGGCTTGCGAAACCGATCTGCCGTGGCTGGGAGATCACTGCATCACCTGTGCGCTGCCGCTGGCGGCGGCGGACATGACCTGTGGTGAATGCCTGCTAGAGCCTCCGGCATTCGAACAGGTCGTTGTGCCGTGGACGTATGGCTTCCCGGTGGACAGCTTGATTACGCGCTTTAAACACAACGCGAAATGGCCGTTTGGCCACCTGCTCGCCGACGTTCTCGGGCAATGCCTGCAACATCGCTTCGATGAGGGTTTGCCCAGACCGGATGTGTTGTTGCCGGTGCCGCTGGCGGGTAAACGTCTGCGCCAACGGGGGTTCAACCAAGCGGCGATGCTGGCGCGCTGGTTGAGTCAGACGCTGGATCTGCCGTGCGAAGAACAGGTTCTGCGCCGAATCAAGGAGACCGGTGCCCAGCAGGATCTTGATGCCAAGGCGCGTAAACATAATTTGCGCAATGCCTTCGGCCTCGTGCCGGATGCGCATGTAAAAGACCGGCATTTGGCGTTGATTGATGATGTGCTGACCACTGGCGCGACCGCACAGGCTCTGGCCCGGCTGCTGATGAACGCGGGCGCGGCGCGGGTCGATGTCTACTGTCTGGCGCGCACGCCAAAACCCGGAAGCTGAAGCCAACACCATTCCCTGTGGGAGCGAGCTTGCTCGCGAAGGGGCCAGCACATTCAAAATCAATGTTGACTGAGACGCCGCTTTCGCGAGCAAGCTCGCTCCCACAGGGTTCTGTGTCAGGCTTGACTCTCGCGTCGCTAGCGGCCAACTTCCTCCCCCACCGCCACAGCAAAAAAGCACCTATCCATGTCCATGCCTTCCCTGTTGTCCCAGCACATCGTCCGCCGTCCGCAGCGCATCGCTCTGCTGCAACACATCGCCGAACAGGGCTCGATCACCCGCGCCGCAAAAAGCGCCGGACTGAGTTACAAAGCGGCGTGGGATGCCATCGATGAGCTGAACAACCTCGCGCAGAAACCGCTGGTCGAGCGTGCCGTCGGCGGCAAGGGTGGTGGCGGCGCGAAACTCTCCAGCGAAGGCGAGCGCGTTTTGCGTCTGTACCAAAAATTGCAGGCCTTGCAGGCGCAGGTGCTGGAGGCAGCGGAAGATGCCAGCGACCTCGACCTGCTCGGTCGCTTGATGCTCAGAACCAGCGCGCGCAATCAGTTGCACGGCAAAGTCGTGGCAATCGCAGCGCAGGGCCGCAATGACCTGATCCGCCTCGAACTGGCCGAAGGGCTGTGCCTCGACGCGCAGATCACCCATGACAGCACCGTGCATCTGGAGCTGCAGGCCGGTACCGAAGTGGTGGCCCTGATCAAGGCCGGCTGGCTGGAATTGCTCGGCAGCGCGCAATCTGCAACGTCTGGTCACAATCTTCTGAAGGGCACCATCGAAGCGATTCTCGACGCCGAGGACGGCCCGAGCGAAGTACGGATTACCCTGCCCAACGGCCATACCCTCTGCGCCCTGGCTGAGCCGCTCGACTTGCGCACGCGCGGATTGAGCGTGGAACAACCGGTGCAGGTGCAGTTTTCGCCGTCCAACGTGCTGATCGGCACGCCGCTGTAATCCGGCGCTGCAACGAAAGCGTCATCGACGCTCATTAAGGTAGCTGCCAAAACCAAGCAGGGAGCCTGATGTGAGCCTATTAGAAGAAAACCAATCCACTGACCTGGAAAAAATGGTCGGCCTCAGCCGTCGCGGTTTCATCGGCGCTGGCGCACTGTGCGGCGCGGCAATGTTCCTCGGCGGTAGTCTGTTGAGCCGCAGCGCACTGGCCACCGGCGTCAGCGCCGGCAATAGCCGCTTGCTCGGTTTCGAGAGCATTCCCGCCGCGACCACCGACGTCATCACATTGCCCAAAGGCTACAAGTCTTCGGTGCTGATCAGTTGGGGGCAGCCCCTGCAAAAGAACGGCCCGGCGTTCGACCCGAGCGGCAACGGCACCGCCGCCGCACAGGAAGTGCAGTTCGGCGACAACAACGACGGCATGAGCCTGTTCGCCTTCCCCGACGACCGCAACCGCGCGTTGATGGCGATCAACAACGAATACACCAACTATCGCTACCTCTACCCGCACGGCGGCATGCCGCAATCGGCCGAAGACGTGCGCAAGGCGCTGGCCTGCGAAGGTGTTTCGGTGATCGAAGTGCAACGCAAGAACGGTCAGTGGCAGTTCGTTCAGGGCTCGCGCTACAACCGGCGCATTCACGGCAACTCGCCGTTGCGCATCAGCGGCCCGGCGGCCGGTCATGACCTGATGAAAACCGCGGCCGACAAACACGGCAAGAAAGTCCTCGGCACGTTCCAGAACTGCGCCAACGGTAAAACGCCGTGGGGCACTTACCTGACCTGTGAAGAAAACTTCACCGACTGCTTCGGCAGCAGCAACGCCCAGCAGCAGTTCGACCCGGCGCAAAAGCGCTACGGCGTCTCGGTCGCCAGCCGCGAGATCAACTGGCACCCGTACGATCCGCGCTTCGACATGGCGAAAAACCCCAACGAACTCAACCGTCACGGCTGGGTGGTCGAGATCGATCCGTTCGACCCGCAATCGACTCCGGTCAAACGCACCGCGCTGGGCCGCTTCAAGCATGAAAACGCCGCACTGGCCGAGACCGATGATGGTCGCGCCGTGGTGTACATGGGCGACGACGAGCGTGGCGAATTCATCTACAAATTCGTCAGCCGCGACCGCATCAACCACCGCAACGCCAAGGCTAACCGCGACATCCTCGACCACGGCACCCTGTACGTGGCGAAATTCGACAACGGCGACAGCAACCCCGATCACCCGAAAGGCCAAGGCCAGTGGATCGAGCTGACTCACGGCAAAAACGGTATCGACGCCAGCAGCGGTTTTGCCGATCAGGCCGAAGTGCTGATCCACGCACGCCTTGCCGCCAGTGTCGTAGGCGCGACGCGCATGGACCGCCCGGAATGGATCGTCGTCAGCCCCAAGGACGGCCAGGTCTATTGCACCCTGACCAACAACGCCAAGCGCGGCGAAGACGGCCAGCCGGTGGGCGGGCCGAACCCGCGTGAGAAGAACGTTTACGGGCAGATCCTGCGCTGGCGCACCGACCGTGACGATCACGCGTCGAAGACGTTTGCCTGGGACCTGTTTGTGGTCGCTGGCAACCCGGGCGTGCACGCCGGGACGCCGAAGGGCGGCTCGAAGAACATCACCCCGCAGAACATGTTCAACAGCCCGGATGGCTTGGGCTTCGACAAGGCTGGGCGTTTGTGGATTCTCACTGATGGTGATTCGAGCAACGCCGGCGACTTTGCCGGGATGGGCAATAACCAGATGCTCTGTGCCGATCCGAAGACCGGTGAGATTCGCCGCTTCATGGTCGGGCCGATTGGCTGTGAAGTCACCGGGATCAGCTTCTCGCCGGATCAGAAAACCCTGTTTGTCGGGATTCAGCATCCGGGGGAGAACGGGGGTTCGACCTTCCCTGAGCATCTGCCGAATGGCAAGCCACGGTCGTCGGTGATGGCGATTACCCGTGAGGACGGTGGAATCGTCGGCGCCTGACAGACCCTCATCGCGAGCAGGCGAAGGCCTACATTTGGAATGCGTGCGTTCCCCTGTAGGCCTTCGCCTGCTCGCGATGGCTTCAGCGAAGACACCAACCAACTCCCCCGCGGCCATCTGCGCTACCATGCTGGGCCGGACGCGGCAGCCTGCTGCGCGCAGGAGTCAGCATGGCCCACCCGTTTGAAACCCTCACACCCGACCTCGTGCTCGATGCCGTTGAAAGCATTGGCTTCCTCAGTGATGCGCGCATTCTGGCGCTCAACAGCTACGAAAACCGCGTCTATCAGGTCGGCATCGAAGACTCCGAACCGCTGATCGCCAAGTTCTATCGTCCGCAACGCTGGACCAACGAAGCCATCCTCGAAGAGCACCAATTCACCTTCGAACTGGCCGACGTGGAAATCCCGGTGGTGGCGCCGCTGATCCACAACGGCGAAACCCTGCACGAGCATGCCGGTTTCCGCTTCACGTTGTTTCCGCGTCGCGGCGGCCGGGCGCCGGAGCCGGGCAATCTTGACCAGCTGTATCGCCTCGGCCAGTTGCTCGGGCGGATTCACGCGGTCGGCGCGACCAAGCCGTTTGAACACCGCGAAGCTCTCGCTGTGCAGAACTTCGGCCACGCGTCGTTGAACACCTTGCTCGAAGGCAATTTCATTCCGAAAAGCCTGCTGCCGGCCTACGAGTCCGTCGCCCGCGACCTGCTCAAGCGCGTGGAAGATGCTTACGCCAACACACCGCACCAGAACATCCGCATGCACGGCGATTGCCACCCCGGCAACATGATGTGCCGTGACGAGATGTTCCACATCGTCGACCTCGACGACTGTCGCATGGGCCCGGCGGTGCAGGACATCTGGATGATGCTCGCCGGTGATCGTCAGGAATGCCTGGGGCAGTTGTCGGAATTGATGGATGGCTACAACGAGTTCCACGATTTCGACCCGCGTGAGCTGGCGCTGATCGAACCGCTGCGCGCCCTGCGCCTGATGCACTACAGCGCCTGGCTCGCGCGGCGCTGGGATGATCCGGCGTTCCCGCACAGCTTTCCGTGGTTCGGCACCGAGCGTTATTGGGGCGATCAGGTGTTGGCGTTGCGTGAGCAACTGTCCGCGCTTAACGAAGAACCACTGAAACTTTTCTGATCCGCCTCCATCCTCTGTAGGAGTGAGCCTGCTCGCGATAGCGTTTTATCAGTCAACGAAAATGTTGAATGTCAGAGTGCTATCGCGAGCAGGCTCACTCCTACATTTGTTCGGTGTTCACAATTTCCCGACCTATCCGCTAAGGCATTCGTAGACAAACCTCCTTACAATCCCTCCTTTGTTAGCTGCCTAAGCAAGGATTCTGCATGCAAGCCGCCAACCCGCGTCGCGGGTACATTCTGGGCCTGAGTGCCTACATCATCTGGGGCCTGTTCCCGATCTACTTCAAAGCCATTGCCGAAGTACCGGCGGTCGAAATCATCATCCATCGGGTGCTGTGGTCGGCACTGTTCGGCGCGCTGTTGCTGATGGTGTGGAAACACCCGGGCTGGTTGCGCGAGTTGCTCGACAATCCCAAGCGACTGGCGATTCTGGCCTTGAGCGGAACGCTGATCGCGGCCAACTGGCTGACCTACGTGTGGTCGGTGAACAACGGGCGCATGCTCGAAGCGAGCCTCGGTTACTACATCAACCCCTTGGTAAACGTGCTGTTGGGCATGTTGATTCTCGGCGAACGCTTGCGCCGGATGCAGTGGCTCGCGGTCGGTCTGGCGGCGGTCGGTGTCGCGCAACAGGTTTGGCAGGTCGGCAGTCTGCCGTGGGTTTCGCTGGTGCTGGCGTTGACGTTTGGCTTCTACGGCTTGATCCGCAAACAGGCACCGGTCAAGGCGTTGCCGGGGTTGGTGGTGGAAACCTGGATGCTGGTACCGATCGCGATTGCCTGGCTGCTTTTCAACCAGACCGCGACCAGTGCGCAACCTGAGTTCTGGACTACGTCCCAAGCCTGGTGGCTGGTGGCGGCCGGTCCGGTCACATTGGTGCCGCTGGTGTGCTTCAACGCCGCCACGCGCCATTTGCCGTACACCACGATCGGCTTCCTGCAATACCTCGCCCCGACCCTGGTGCTGTTGCAAGCGGTGCTGCTGTTCGGTGAGCACTTGTCGTCGAGCACGCTGGTCGCGTTTATCTTCATCTGGGCCGGTCTGGCCGTTTACAGCGTTGATGCGTGGATAAGTCTGCGCCGGCGCAGCTGATCAAAAAACGCACAAACCCTCACAGGCCACGGTTCTCGTGGCCTGTATCGTTCCTTCCCAAGGTTATCCACAGCGTGATCCCCGCCGTTTGTGCGCAAGTCACTGAATGTTGGCGGTTTTTTGATCAACTCCCGCAAAGCCACGGCGGGTGTGGCGTTGACGACAGTCTCTACAGGTTATCCACAGGCAGGTGCACGTTTAAACTGGATAACCTGATCGGTGCTTAAACGTCTGTGCGTAACACCAGTTCCACCATCAGATCGTCAGCCAGGGTTTCCAGACGCGACTGCAAGACGTCGAGCGACAAGGTCAGCGGTACCGCGAGAATCGCCTCAGCATGGAACAGCGGCTCACTGCTCATCGGCGCCGGACGCACTTCCGTGACCAGCCTTTCCAGGTTTACACCCTGCTCGCTCAACAACCGGGTGATGTCCCGCACAATCCCCGGCCGATCATTGCCCACCAACTCCATGGCGATCGGTTTCCAGGTACAGGATTGTTCGATACCACTTTCGGCAATCAGCACGCGGATGCCATGCACCGTCAGTGCTTGTAGGGAATCGACTAATTCGTCGTAAGCCTCTCCCGGCACGCCCACCCGAAGAATCCCGGCGAACTGCCCGGCCATTCGCGACATGCGGCTTTCCAGCCAGTTACCGCCGTGCTCGGCAATGCATTGGGCGATGCGCTCGACCTGTCCGGGCTTGTCCGGGGCGAAAACAGTGAGTACGAGATGGTCCATGGCGCAGCCCTCTTGTCATGACTTTTGTTATGGAAGAGCAAGTATAGGCAAGGGATGGTCAGCCGCCTCAGACGCGCGAAACGACAAATCGTGTACAACTTTTTATATTTAACTGGAACAATCCAGCTGTTTTTTGAGAACATCCGGTTCCGCGACGTGACTGCAATGCGTCATGAGGTCGCAGAACGACGTTATTAGTCTGATTTTCACAAGCGCAACTCATCATGTAGTATGCCGCAGCGCGCACTACATAACGCTGGATCGATGTCTGCCCAAGGCACGTTCGCAACCCTGAAAGCCCTGTCAGCAAGGCCCCCAAGCCGTTGATTGGTCCCAGCCCAGCCGCCAGCAATGGCATGTACTGGTCGGCAGGTTTGTGGTTTAAATGGCCAGAGGCTTCATTGTCAAAATTGAAGAGCTGAAAAGCGAAATAGCTGAGCAGAGTGAGGCAAGCAATGACTGAACACGTTCAAGTCGGTGGCCTGCAGGTCGCCAAAGTCCTGTTCGACTTCGTGAACAACGAAGCCATTCCCGGTACCGGCCTCACCGCCGACAAATTCTGGGAAGGTGCCGACAAGGTCATTCATGACCTGGCGCCGAAGAACAAAGCCCTACTCGCCAAACGCGATGACTTCCAGGCCCGCATTGATGCCTGGCACCAGGAACGCAACGGTCAGGCGCACGACGCCGTGGCCTATAAAGCCTTCCTGCAAGAAATCGGTTATCTGCTGCCAGAAGCGGCTGATTTCCAGGCAACGACACAAAACGTCGATGATGAAATCGCCCGTACCGCCGGCCCGCAACTTGTTGTGCCGGTGATGAACGCCCGCTTCGCTCTCAATGCCTCGAACGCCCGCTGGGGTTCGCTGTATGACGCCCTTTACGGCACCGACGCGATCAGCGAAGAAGGTGGCGCGGAAAAAGGCAAAGGCTACAACAAGGTGCGTGGCGACAAAGTCATCGCCTTCGCCCGTGCGTTCCTCGATGAAGCTGCGCCATTGGCGGCTGGCTCTCACGTCGATTCGACCGGCTACAAAATCGCTGACGGCAAACTGCTGGTCACCCTCAAGGGCGGCAGCAACACTGGCCTGCGCGATGACGCACAACTGATCGGTTTCCAGGGCGACGCCAACGCGCCAATCGCCATCCTGCTGAAACACAATGGTCTGCACTTCGAAATCCAGGTCGATGCCACCACTCCGGTCGGCCAGACCGACGCCGCCGGCGTCAAAGACATCCTGATGGAAGCCGCGCTGACCACCATCATGGACTGCGAAGACTCCGTGGCTGCCGTCGATGCCGACGACAAAGTGGTGATCTACCGCAACTGGCTCGGGCTGATGAAGGGCGACCTGGCGGAATCCGTGTCCAAGGGCGGTCAGACCTTCACCCGCACCATGAACCCGGATCGCACCTACACCGCGCCGAACGGCGGTGAAGTGACCCTGCACGGCCGTTCGCTGTTGTTCGTGCGCAACGTGGGTCACCTGATGACCATCGACGCAATCCTCGACAAAGACGGTAACGAAGTGCCGGAAGGCATCCTCGACGGTCTGGTCACTAGCCTCGCGGCGATGCACAACCTCAATGGCAACACCTCGCGCCGCAACACTCGCACCGGTTCCGTGTACATCGTTAAACCGAAGATGCACGGCCCGGAAGAAGCGGCGTTCACCAACGAGCTGTTCGGCCGCATCGAAGACGTGCTGGGCCTTGCGCGCAACACCCTGAAAGTCGGGATCATGGACGAGGAGCGCCGCACCACGGTCAACCTCAAGGCCTGCATCAAGGCTGCCAGTGAGCGCGTGGTGTTCATCAACACCGGCTTCCTCGACCGCACCGGCGACGAAATCCACACCTCCATGGAAGCCGGCCCGGTTGTGCGCAAGGCTGACATGAAGGCTGAGAAGTGGATCGGCGCGTACGAAAACTGGAACGTCGATATCGGTCTGAGCACCGGCCTGCAAGGTCGTGCGCAAATCGGTAAAGGCATGTGGGCGATGCCGGATCTGATGGCGGCGATGCTTGAGCAGAAAATCGCGCATCCATTGGCCGGCGCCAACACCGCTTGGGTACCGTCGCCGACCGCCGCTGCACTGCACGCGCTGCACTACCACAAGGTTGATGTGTTCGCTCGTCAGGCCGAACTGGCCAAACGTGCTCGCGCTTCGGTAGACGACATCCTGACCATCCCGTTGGCGGTCAATCCGAACTGGACGCCAGAGCAGATCAAGAACGAACTGGACAACAATGCCCAGGGCATTCTCGGTTACGTGGTGCGCTGGATCGACCAGGGCGTGGGTTGCTCGAAAGTACCGGACATCAATGACGTCGGCCTGATGGAAGACCGTGCCACGCTGCGCATCTCCAGCCAGCACATCGCCAACTGGCTGCGCCACGGCGTGGTCACTGAGGCGCAAGTGATGGAAAGCCTCAAGCGCATGGCGCCGGTGGTGGATCGTCAGAACGCCAACGACCCGCTGTACCGTCCGCTGGCCCCGAACTTCGACAGCAACATCGCCTTCCAGGCGGCGGTCGAACTGGTGATCGAAGGCACCAAGCAGCCGAACGGCTACACCGAGCCGGTGCTGCACCGTCGTCGTCGCGAGTTCAAGAAGGCCAACGGCCTGTAACTTGCGCTGAATGCCGGACATGAAAAAGCCCTGATCGAAAGATCAGGGCTTTTTTGTTTGTGTGGTGTGGGCTGGTATTTGTGGAGGGCTTGAGATCGATCCCCCTCACCCCAGCCCTCTCCCCCAAGGGGGCGAGGGGGAAGGGAGCAGATTGGGGAAGCTTCAAGTTCTGAGTTCGACTCGGTAATTTCAAGTCGGTGTACCTTGCACATTCACCGCGGTCAGTCCCCTCTCCCTCTGGGAGAGGGTTAGGGTGAGGGGCTTTTAAGGATCGATACCCAACTCGTGTTTGACCAGACCGAGCAACTTGTCCGTATCAATCGGCTTGAGCAGAAAATCCACCACGCTCAAATGCATCGCCGCGATCGCGTCTTTCACATCAGCATCACCCGACACAATGATGATCGGCATCGCCGCCCGCACCGATTCGCGTACCTGCCGAATCAGCTCAAGCCCACCGACATGGCCCATGCGCAGATCGGTGATCACCAGCCCGATCGAAGGTTTCTCCTCCAGCATCTTCAGCGCAGTCTCGCCACTGGCCGCAGTCATGCAACGAATGCCGTCCAACGCGAGAATCTCCGACAACAGCTCCCGGGCGTCCTTGTCGTCATCAACGATCAATACACGCTGAGGTGGAAGATCAGGTTCGAGCATGACTGCACTGAGCGCTTCTCGCTCGGCATCGCTCAAAATATCGTGGTCGGACAT
This sequence comes from Pseudomonas sp. P108, assembly GCF_032613195.1. Classification (NCBI taxonomy): domain Bacteria; kingdom Pseudomonadati; phylum Pseudomonadota; class Gammaproteobacteria; order Pseudomonadales; family Pseudomonadaceae; genus Pseudomonas; species Pseudomonas sp. P108. The sequence goes on from NZ_CP126691.1 coordinate 6,073,704, forward strand.
GGCGTTCTCTAAGTATTCAAAACAGTCCCTTGGCAAGTGGTCAGACATCGCGGGGCAGAGCTTCAATGTGCACTTCGTCGGATTTTTTTCCAAGGGGGCAAGCAAGGGAATTTCCGACTGTTTGCGTAGGGCATCTCCGAAACTGCGCCAATGGTGGCAAAACCTAGACTTACGTCCAATGGGCACCCTGTCCGCAGGGGTCGACCATGGCCGGAACGATCCGACAACAACAATTCGAAAAAGACTGCGGTAATGGTTATGAGTAAAGCGGACGCCTTCACCCAGGCAGGGAAAACCGCGGTATTGCAGAACATTCAGGGCACCCTGCAATTCCTCCAGCGCTTCCCGCCCTTCAATCAGATGGAACACGCCCACCTCGCTTATCTGGTGGAGCAATGTCAGCTGCGTTTCTACGGCCAGGGCGAGAGCATCATCAAACCTGCCGACGGCCCGGTCGAACACTTCTATATCGTCAAGCAAGGTCGGGTGGTCGGCGAACGTCAGCACATCACCAAGCCCGGCACCGAGACCACGTTTGAAATCACCACCGGCGAATGCTTTCCGCTGGCCGCGCTGCTCGGTGAACGCGCAACCCGCACCGAGCACTTGGCTGGCGAAGATACGTTCTGCCTGCAACTGAACAAACTGGCGTTCATCAAACTGTTCGCCCTCTCCAACGCCTTTCGCGACTTCGCCTTGCGCGGAGTCAGCAGCCTGCTCGATCAGGTCAACCAGCAAGTGCAGCAGAAAGCCGTGGAAACCCTCGGCACGCAGTACTCGCTGAACACCCGACTTGGCGAATTGGCCATGCGCCACCCGGTCACCTGTAGCCCCGACACACCACTGCGTGAAGCGGTGAAACTGATGCACGAGCAACAGGTCGGCAGCATCGTTGCGGTGGACGAACACAAGGCGCCGCTGGGAATTTTCACCCTGCGCGATTTGCGCCACGTTGTGGCTGAAGGCATCGGTGATTTCAGTGAAGCCATCGAGCGCCACATGACGCCTTCGCCCTTCTATCTTTCGCCGGATCACAGCGCCTTCGATGCAGCGATTGCCATGACCGAACGGCACATCGCCCACGTTTGCCTGGTCAAGGATCAGCGTTTGTGCGGCGTGGTCTCCGAGCGCGATCTGTTTTCCCTGCAACGGGTCGATCTGGTGCATCTGGCGCGGACCATTCGCAGCGCGCAACGCGTCGAACAACTGGTGAGCCTGCGCGGCGAGATCGGCCAACTGGTCGAACGCATGCTCGCCCACGGTGCTTCTTCGACGCAGATCACCCACATCATCACCTTGCTCAACGACCACACCGTGTGCCGGGTGATCGAACTGACTCTCGCGGAAAAAGGTGACCCCGGCGTGCCGTTCAGTTGGTTGTGCTTTGGCAGCGAAGGCCGCCGCGAGCAGACGCTGCACACCGATCAGGACAACGGCATTTTGTTCGACGCGCGAGACGCGGCGCATGCAGCAGAGATTCGCGGCAAGCTGCTGCCGATTGCCCAGCAGATCAACCAGAGTCTGGCGCTGTGCGGCTTCACCCTGTGCAAAGGCAACATCATGGCCGGCAACCCCGAGCTGTGTTTGTCGCGAGCGGAATGGGCACGGCGTTTTGCAGCTTTTATTCGTGAGGCGACGCCGGAGAATCTGCTCGGGTCGAGCATTTATTTCGACTTGCGCGTGGTCTGGGGAGATGAACAAGGCTGTGAACAACTGCGCCGAGGCATCCTCGATCAGGTCGGCGACAACCGTTTGTTCCAGCGCATGCTGGCCGAGAACGCCCTGCGCAATCGTCCACCGGTGGGACGTTTCCGTGAGTTTGTGCTGGCGCGCAAGAACGGCGAGAAAGCCACACTGGATCTCAAGGTGCAGGGGCTGACGCCGTTCGTGGATGGCGCGCGACTGCTGGCGCTGGCCAACGGCATCGACGCCAACAACACCCTTGAGCGCTTCCGTCAGTTGGTCGAGAAAGAAGTCATTGAGCGCCTGGATGGCGCGGCGTATGAAGAGGCCTATCACTTCATTCAGCAAACGCGCATGCAACAACATCAACTGCAGACGCGGGAGAATCTGCCCTACTCCAACCGCGTCGACCCGGACAGCCTCAATCACCTCGACCGGCGCATCCTGCGAGAATCCCTGCGCCAGGCCCAGCGCCTGCAAAGCAGCCTGACCTTGCGGTATCAGCTATGAGCCTGTTCTCGTGGCTGCGCCCGGCGAGTGCGGTGGTGCCGGTGGATTTCCAGCAGCGTCTGGCGCAGCTGCCGGCGATTACCGAACTGCGCGAATGCACGTTGCGCGAACAACGTTGGGTGGTGCTGGATCTGGAAACCACCGGACTGAACCTGAACAAGGATCGTGTGTTGTCGATTGGCGCGGTGGTGATCGAGGATGGCGCAATCGATTTCAGCCAGCAGTTCGAGCGCACGCTGCAATGCCGCGAGCTGAAGCTCAGCCCCAGTGTGTTGATTCACGGCTTGGGGCCGAACGCGATTGCAGCCGGCAGTGAACCGGCCGAGGCGTTGCTGGAGTTATTGGAGTTTATCGGTGAAAGCCCGGTATTGGCGTTTCATGCGCCGTTCGATCAGCACATGCTCGGGCGCGCGTTGAAGGAGCATTTGGGGCACAAGTTGCAGCAGGTCTTTCTGGATGTCGCCGACATTGCACCGCTGGTGTGTCCGCAGGCGAATATTCGTGAGGCCGGGCTGGATGAGTGGATCGACTGGTTCAAGCTTGAAGTGTTCGAGCGGCATAACGCGAGCGCCGATGCGCTGGCGACGGCGGAACTGGCGTTGATTCTGTTCAGCCGGGCGCGGGGACAGCAGATTCATAGTCCGTTGAATTTGCAGCAGCGGTTGAGTCAGTGGAAGCGGCGGCAGCAGGCGCCTTCGTTCTAAATCAGAAGACCAGCCCTCTCCCCGAGGGAGAGGGAGCCGACCGAAGTGTCTGACGCTTTATATCGACCTGAAAGATCGAGTCGATTGAGGATTCGCTAAAAATCGTTCAGGTCGGTGTACCTCTAGAATATCCCCCGATCGATCCCCTCTCCCTCTGGGCGGTCCGACGTTTCGGGGGGGCTAGGGTGAGGGTCTGCCTTTAACCGCCCACCTGACCAGTGGCCAATTGCTAACCATTCCCACCTCTGCCACAATCGCGAACAATTCGCGTTAGTTAACATTTCCCAATCGGTGATGTCCGGTGTCGTCAGTCCCAAGCCCTAACAGTGAGCTCGTCGGTGCGATGTATCGTGACCATCGCGGCTGGCTGCTGGCATGGCTGCGACGAAATGTGGCGTGTCCGCAGCGTGCCGAAGACCTGAGTCAGGACACCTTCGTCCGTCTGCTCGGTCGCGACGAAATGCTGACACCCCGCGAGCCGCGGGCCTTTCTGGTGGCGATCGCCAAAGGCCTGCTGTTCGACTACTTCCGCCGTGCGGCGCTGGAACAGGCCTACCTCACCGAACTGATGCTGATCCCCGAAGGCGAACAACCGTCGGTGGAAGAACAGCAAATGATCCTCGAAGACCTCAAAGCCATCGACCGCTTGCTCGGCAAACTGTCGACCAAGGCTCGTGCCGCTTTCCTTTATAACCGCCTCGATGGCCTCAGCCATGCCGAGATCGCCGACAAGCTCGGCGTCTCGGTGCCGCGTGTGCGCCAGTATCTGGCGCAAGGCATTCGCCAGTGCTACATCGCCCTGTACGGTGAGCCGACATGAGCCCGGCCAGTTCCAGACCGGTGCCGGCGCATGTGCTGGATGCGGCGATTGCCTGGCAACTGACCCTCGACTCGAGCAGTCCGCTGGAGCGCGAAGAGTTCGCCAAATGGCATGCGGCCCATGAAGAACACGCCCGTGCGTGGCGGCAACTGGGCATGCTCGATCAGCGTTTCAGCATGGCTAAAGGGCCGGCGCGCAGTGCGCTGCTGCAATCACGCGAAGGCATTCGCCGACGGGTACGCAAGCTTGGCAGTGGGCTGGCCAGCGTTGTGGTGCTTGTTGGTGTGGGGCTTTTCGCCAGCGAACGGTTTATGCCGCTGGATTACTGGCTCGCCGATCAACGCACTGCTACGGGCGAACAGCGCACCGTGCACCTGGCGGACGGCACTGTTTTGAATCTGAACACCCACAGTGCGGTGGATGTGCGTTTCGATGACAAGCGCCGATTGATCGTGTTGCAAGAAGGCGAAATTCTCGTCGAGACCGGGCATGGCGATGCACGCCCCTTTATCGTCGAAACCCGCGAAGGCAGCATGCGCGCCCTGGGTACGCGGTTTCTGGTCAAGCGTGAAGACGAAGGCACGCGTCTGAGCGTGTTGCAGTCGGCAGTCGCGGCGCACCCGCAATCCAATCCTGAAGAGCAAATCCTCCATGAAGGCCAGCAGGTGCTGCTGCGCAGTGACGGATTGGGTTCGATTGTCGCGCTCAACCCCGGCGCCGATGCCTGGACCCGAGGCATGTTGGTGGTGGATAACGCACGCCTTGGCGATCTGGTGCATGAGCTCGGGCGTTATCGTCGCGGGCATCTGGGCGTGGCGCCGGAAGTGGCGGATTTGCGGATTACCGGCAGCTTCCCGCTGCATGACACCGATAAGGCCCTGAGCGCGCTGCTGCCGACCCTGCCGGTGCAGATCGAGCGGCATACGCCGTATTGGGTCACAGTCGCGAAGGCCGAGCCCTCCTCCCCTTGATCTGATCGTTCCCACGCTCTGCGTGGGAATGCAGCCCGGGACGCTCTGCGTCCCTGCCGAAGCGGACGCAGAGCGTCCATTGAGGCATTCCCACGCGGAGCGTGGGAACGATCAAGCCCGCAGAAATGTGGCTGTTTTCCAGTTAATCGAAATTATTTTCATCCAGCCCTATCACTTTTTGCTTTTCATCCGGCACACAGGCAATTGAGAAATATTTCCATTCAGGAGCCGCCGTATGTCCCGTTCGCTAGACACCTTGTTGCGCCCCAGTCTGCTGGCTGTCGCCATCGCGCTCAGCGCGCCGCTGATCAGCAGTCCGTTGCTTGCCGCTGAACAAGCGTCCAGCGTACGCGCCTACAACTTGCCAGCGGCGCCACTGTCGACGACCCTCAACCAGATCGCCAGCCAGGGCGGGATTGCGCTGTCGCTGAATCCGTCGCTGGCGGCAGGCAAGACCTCGGCGCCGGTCAACGGCCAATACGATGCGGCTGGCGCTCTGCGCGCGGCACTGCGTGGCACCGGTCTGCAACTGGAACAAAGCAGCACCGGCACTTACACCCTGGTTGCCGTGCCTGAAGGCGTGATGGCCCTGCCGGAAACTTCGGTCATCGGTGTAGAAAACTTCGAAAGTGCCTGGGGCCCGGTCGAAGGCTACACCGCCACTCGCACCGCCGCTGGCACCAAGACCGACACCGCACTGGTCGAAGCACCGCGCTCGATCTCGGTGGCGACCCGTCAGCAAATGGACGACCGCAGCGTGCACAGCCTCGACGATGCCGTGCGCTACATGCCGGGCATCACCGCCAGCAGCTACGGCAGCGACACCCGCGCCGACTGGCTGCGCGTACGCGGTTTCGAGCCGACCCAGTTCCTCGATGGCCTGCCGCTGCCAAAAGGCGTGTACGCCAACCCGAAACAGGAAACCTGGAACCTCGACCGCCTCGCCCTGCTGCGCGGCCCGGCCTCCTCGGTTTACGGCCAGACCCCACCGGGCGGTCTGCTCGACATGGTCAGCCGTCGCCCAAGCGCCGAAGCCAGCAACGAAATCCAGTTGCAGTACGGCAGCGACAACCATCGCCAGATCAACTTCGCCAGCACCGGCAAGATCGACGACGCCGGCCAGTTTCTCTATGGCCTCAGCGGTGTGGTGCGCGACAGCGGCACCCAGGTCGATCACGTCGACAACAAGCGCTACAACATCGCGCCGAGCCTGACCTGGAACATCGACGATGACACCAAGCTCACCCTGCTGAGCCAGTTCACCCGCGACGATACCGGCATCACCAGCCAGTTTCTGCCAATTCAGGGCACTAAGATCAAGTCACCGTTCGGCGATATCTCTCACCACAAGAATCTGGGTGATCCGGACTGGGAATATTACGATCGCACCTACTACGCGCTGGGCTATGCCTTCGAACATCGTCTGAACGATGTCTGGCAGTTCAAGCAGAACCTGCGCTACACCAAGTCGGATCTGTCGTTCCAGTCGCTGACACCGGGGTCGTACCCATTCACCGAAGTGGATGATCAAGGCAATGTCGGACGCACCAGCACCAGCGTCGAAGAAGACATCAGCCAGTTCGCCGTGGACAACAACTTCCAGGCCGACTTCGCTACCGGCGACATCCGCCACACCCTGCTGCTGGGCCTTGATCACCAGCGCAGCAACACCAACTACACCTCGATCTTCGGCTTTTCGGATACCACTCCGGGCACCAACGTGATCACCCCGATCTACGGCCAGCCGATCATTCGTCCAGCGCGTTCCACCGCGTTTTACGATTACGACCAGAAGACCTACCAGACCGGCCTGTACGTGCAGGACCAAATGGCCCTCGACCAGTGGCGCCTGACTCTCGGCGGCCGTGAAGACTGGGTACACACCAGCACCAAATTCATCAACAAGGGTGATGCCACCAACACCCAGCGCGACAAGGCCTTCAGCGGCAACGCCGCGCTCAGCTACGTCTTCGACAACGGTTTCGTGCCGTACCTGTCGTACGCCGAATCCTTCCAGCCGACCACGGGCGCTGATGCCACCTCGACCGGCTCGCTCAAGCCGACCGAAGGCAAGCAGTGGGAACTGGGCATCAAGTACCAGCCGCCGGGCAGCAAAACCCTGCTGACCGCCGCCGTGTATGACCTCACCCAGAAGAACGTCTCGGTCAACACCTTCGTCAACAACGTGTCGATCACCAGCCAGACTGGCGAAGTGAAAGTCAAAGGCCTGGAGCTGGAAGCGGTTTCCGACGTCACCGACAACCTGAAAGTCATCGCCGCCTACACCCTCGCCAAATCCGAAGTGCAGAATGGCGTCGACAAGGGCAATCGCCTGCAACTGATGCCGAACCAGCAAGCGTCGCTGTGGACCGATTACACCTGGCACGCCGGCGTACTCGACGGCTTCGGCATTGGCGGTGGCGTGCGTTACACCGGCAACACCTACGGCGACAAGGCCAACACCTGGCTGGGCAAGGCTGACGCCTACACCGTGTTCGACGCGAGCGTGCATTACGACCTCGGCCGTCTGGACAACAGCCTCAAAGGCGCGTCGCTGGCACTCAACGCGACCAACCTGTTCGACAAGGAATACATTTCCACCTGCGACAGCTTCTACTGCTACTACGGCGACACGCGCAGTGTCGTCGCCAGCGCCACTTACAAGTGGTAAGCGATTGAGCTGAAACAGGCCCTGTGACCAGGCCGTCCCTCGTGGACGGCTTTGGTGTTTTTGAAGGTCATGAAATGAAAAGTAAAACAATCCGCCGCTGGTCGTTCGTGCATACCTGGACCAGCCTGGTCTGCACCGTGTTTTTGCTGATGCTGGCACTGACCGGTCTGCCACTGATTTTCCATCACGAGATCGAGCACCTGCTCGGCGATGCGCCCGAAGTGCGCGAGATGCCGGCCGACACGCCACGGCTGAATCTGGCGCAGCTGGTCGAGGCCGCAGAAAAACATCGTCCCGATGACGTCGTGCAGTACTTCGGTTTCGACGACGATGAGCCGAATGCCGTGCTGACGATCATGGCGAAAACCGCCGGCACTGAACCGAACTCGTCGCACACCTTCATGCTCGATGCACGTACCGGTGAAGCGCTGGAAACGCCGTCGGCCAACGGCGGTTTGATGCTGTTTATCCTGCGCCTGCACGTCGACATGTTCGCCGGGCTGCCGGGCAAGTTGCTGCTGGCGTTCATGGGGCTGCTGTTTGTCGTGGCCATCGTATCCGGGACGGTGCTGTATTTGCCGTTCATGCGCCGTTTGAAGTTCGGCACCGTACGCCAAGACAAATCAACCCGCTTGCGCTGGCTCGACCTGCATAACCTGATTGGCGTGGTCACCCTGACCTGGGCGTTGGTGGTCGGCGTGACCGGCGTGATCAGCGCTTGCGCCGACCTGCTGATCGCCGCTTGGCGCAATGAAGCACTGACTGCGCTGATCGAACCTTACCGCGAAGCGCCACCGCTGACTCACCTGGCACCGGCCACGCGGTTGCTCGACATCGCGGCTGAAGTCGCGCCGGGCATGAAACCGGATTTCATCGCTTTCCCCGGCACACGGTTTTCCAGCGAGCACCATTATTCGGTGTTCATGAAGGGCGGCACGCATTTGACCTCACACCTGCTGACACCGGTGCTGATCGATGCCACCACGCTGCAGGTCACCGCTGTGGCCGAACGACCGTGGTACATGGACGCCATGGGCATGTCGCAGCCGCTGCACTTCGGTGATTACGGCGGCATGCCGATGAAAATTCTCTGGGCCACCCTCGATGTGTTGACCATCATCGTCCTCGTCAGTGGCGTGTACCTGTGGGTGGTGCGGCGCAAAGCGGCGAAGCCTGTGCTGGAAACGGCGGAGGCCTCTGCATGAAACCGCGTCAGTCGAATTTCTGGAAGGTGTTCAGCACGCCGATCGTGATTGCATTGCTCAGCGCGGCGGGGTTGTTTGCGGCGTTGCTTGGGGATGGGATTTGGGATGCGCTGAGCTGGGTTGGTCTGGGTGTGCCGGCGGTTCTGGCCATAAGAGGATTGCTGCAGCGAAGCTAAAGAAACCTGTGGGAGCGAGCCTGCTCGCGAAAGCGCTCTGACATTCAACACCAATGTTGACTGTACCGACGCCTTCGCGAGCAGGCTCGCTCCCACATTGGTTTTGCACTGGGCTTGAGGACGTGGCGTTACGCGCTATGCTGCTCCCTCATCGTTCTGATCGAGACCCTGCCAATGTCCGCCCCCAGCATGACCCTGTACCACAACACGCTCTCCCCGTTCGTGCGCAAAGTGATGGTGTTGCTGCACGAAACCGGCCAGCAGGATCGCGTCGCCTTGCAAGACTGCGTGCTCAGCCCGGTCAGTCCGAGCGCCGAACTCAATCTCGACAACCCGCTGGGCAAGATCCCCGCCCTGCGTCTGGCCGACGGCAATGTGATCCATGACAGCCGTGTGATCCTCGAATACCTCGACCAGCAACACGTCGGCAACCCGCTGATCCCGCGCGAAGGCGCGGCCCGCTGGCGGCGTCTGACCCTGGCCTCGATGGCCGACGGGATCATGGATGCGTCGGTGATGGTGCGTTATGAAATGGTCCTGCGTGCTCCGGAAAAACATTGGGACGAATGGCTCGAGGCCCAGCGCGACAAGATCCGCCGCGCTCTCGCTGTGTTGGAAAACGACGCGATTGCCGAGCTGACCAGCCATTTCGACGTGGCCGCCATCAGCGTCGCGTGTGCGCTGGGTTACCTCGACCTGCGTTTCCCGGATCTGGGCTGGCGTGAGGCCAACCCGCAACTGGCCAACTGGTTTTTTGAAGTGAGTCAGCGACCGTCCATGATCGCCACCATGCCCAAGCCTTAAGTAGGCGGCGCTTGTTCGGGCCTCTTCGCGAGCAGGCTCGCTCCCACATTGTTTTTGGGTATGGCAGACATCTCTGTTCCAACACCCATCCTGTGGGAGCGAGCCTGCTCGCGAATGCACCACCTCGGTTCCACAGGCAAAAACCCGATAATCCGCGTCACCAACTCATCCTTCCAGCACTGATCCTCACGCAATCCCAGCGACCGGCTCATTGCATCGCCCCCACATCAAACTCCAACGGCTTCGCCGGCTTCTGCCCGATCCCGTACCAATCCAGTTTGCGCGTCAGCACCATGAACACACCGAGCAGACCGAACAGCAACAACGAGCCCATCAACAATGCGTAATCCTCGGCGCTCAGCAAGCCATAGAGCAGGCCATACAACGCCGCCAGCCCCGCCGAAAAACTCAAGCCGTGACGCACACTGCGCAACACGTGGCAGACATAAAACCCGATCAACAACACACAACCGCTGGCCGACAACAGATACGCCGGGGCGAAACCAATGTGCTCCGACAGCGAGAGCAACAACAGATAAAAGAACGCCAACGCCACACCGACCAGCGCGTATTGCACCGGGTGCACGGCCAGACTTTTGAGCACTTCGAACAGGAAGAAACCGGCGAACGTCAGGACGATGAACAGCAACGCGTATTTGATCGCCCGGTCACTCTTCAAATATTGATCTACCGGATCGATGAAGCTCACGCCAAAGCTGCGGCCGTTGAATGCCTCGCAATCATTGCTGCTGACGCAACGGCTCATGGCGTCTTGCAGGTTGGTGGAGAAGAACGTGGTCTGCCAATCGGCGCTGAAACCCTGATCGTTGATCTCACGCTTGGCCGGCAGGAAATTGCCGATGAAACTTGGATGCGGCCAATTCGCAGTGAGGCTGACGCTGCTGCTCTTGCCCACTGGCAACACCTGCAATGAACCGGTGCCTTGCAGACGCAGGTCAAAACCGAAGCTCAGTTCCGTGGTTTTGCTGGTGTCGAGCAGCGGCAGCGTCACTCGTACACCCTCGCCGAGCCAGCCCACTTGAGTCCCCGGCACGAAGTCCAGACGCTGGCCGTCGAGTTCCAGTTTCAGCGCATTTTCGATGCCGCGAATGTCGCTGATACCGACCGCGAGAAACGGTGCATCGAACTGGTAGTCGCTAAAGTCTTCTTTGATGCCCAACTGCGCCGGCAACGAGAAATGGCCGTTGACACGGTTATCGGCGTGGAACAGCCGCGCCTCATAAATGCCGCGCGCACGCAGCTCGGTTTGCACCTGGCCGTCGAGTTCGAAACGCTCCGGCAGGAAGTACAAACGCCCGCGCTCTTCGCTCGGTTCGTCGTAGCGTTGGTTGGTTTTGTCGTTGGTTTTCCAGTTGTGAATCACTTTGCGATACGGCACCACCATCACCGGCCCGCTCAATTGCTGGCTGTAGCTGGAACTGCGGGCGATGTCTTCGAGCACGCCGTCGCGCAACTGTTGGCGGTCGTCGATGACGCCATCGATCATCAATAAAGGTATCAGCAACAGCAGGATCAGCACGGCGATGGCGCCGAGCTTGATGGTCAGATTCTTGTTCATGGGACTCTCCCTGTTTGGATGGGGGGAGTCTGGTGATCGGGTGTGGGGGTTTTGTGGGGGGATTGTGGAGATTGTGTGGAGACTTCACCGGCCCTATCGCGAGCAGGCTCACTCCTGGAATGCGTTCCCCTGTAGGAGTGAGCCTGCTCGCGATGGCCGCAACTCGGTATCAAGACAAGCGCAATGTCACCTCAACACCGTTTTCAACATTACGAATCTGCATCGACCCACCATGCAACTTGACCACCTCTTCAACGAAGTTAAGCCCCAGCCCCGTGCTTTTCCGCCCACTGTCCGGGCGCGGCAATGAGTAGAAGCGTTCAGTCAAACGCGGCAAAGCGTAGTCAGGAATCGGCGCCGTTTCATTGAACAATCGAAATTCGATCTGCTCGCCAACCCGCTCGGCACTGAAGCGCAGCAGCCCCTCAACCGGGGTGAAATCCAGCGCATTCTCCAGCAGATTACCCAACGCCTGACGCAGCAGAAATGGCTCGCCGATCAACAGAAGATCAGCCGCAATCGCCTGTTCGATGCGCAACTGTTTGCCTTCAATCCGCGCCGCCTGCCCCTGCAGCAATTGATCAACCAGCGCCGCCAACGGCACAGCGACCCGCTCTTCAAGGCCCTGACGTTGTTCCACTTGTGCCAGATTCAACAACCGTTCGATCAACTGCTGCATCCGCGCACTTTCGCTGTCGATGTTGCCGATAAAGCGCAGACGTTGAACCGGCGGCATTTCACCTTGCAGCAACTCCGCCGCGCCACGAATCGCCGCCAGCGGACTTTTCAGTTCATGGGTCAACGTATGCACGTAGCGCTCAACGTACGCCTTGCCCTCCAGCTGTGTGCGCATCTGCTCAACCGCTGTGGCCAGTTGCTCCAGCTCACCGCCGCGATAGTGCGGCACTTCCACCCGCCGCCCTTCGCTCACCGCTTGTGCATAACCGGTCAAACGGTGCAGTGCGCGGCTCAGCCACCACGACAGCAAGGCACCAAAGAGCAGACCGAGGCCGATCAAACCCGCGCCGTAAAACAGCAGGCGCCGTTCGGTACGATCCACATAAGGCTGCAATGAGCTGTTGGGTTTGGCCACGGTGACCACGCCGATGATCTGCCCGTTGTCGCGGATCGGCGCGCCGACGTGCATGACTGAAGATGTTGGGTCATCCGGATCGCTGCGACTGGATCGCGCACCGTATTCGCCACGCAAGGTCAGGTAGACATCGTTCCAGCGCGAGTAGTCCTGCCCCACGGCCACGCCACTGGAATCGAGCACAACGATGCCTTTGGCGTCGGTGACGTAAATGCGGTGGTTGACCTGATTTTTCGGTAAGCCCCAAATGCTCGCTTGCGGCTGACGCTCGCCATAGGCGCGCAGCAACTCGGGCCAGCGGTTCTCGCTGAGGGTGCCGGCATTGAAATCGTCCCGCAGGATTTCCGCCATCAGGTTGGCGGTGTCGACCAGGGTTTCTTCGGTGGACTGACGCACGCCGGGGCGGATTTCTTCCATCACCGTGTTGAGCACGAAATAACCGGTCAGGCCGACAAACAGCACATACACCAGAAAGATCCGCAGCCCCAGTGACATCAGCTGTGCCCCGGGCTGTAGCTGTAACCGAGGCCGCGATGGGTCTGGATCGGCTCGGCGTCGGCGCGCACCTGACGCAACTTGGCGCGCACGCTTTTGATATGACTGTCGATGCTGCGCTCGTAGCCGGCGTCGGCCGCTACGCCTAGCGCATCAAGCAATTGCTCACGACTGAACACCCGCTCGGGTTGTTCGAGCAGGCATTGCAGCAGGCGGAATTCGTGGCGGGTCAGGGTCAACGTCTGGCCGCGATAAATGATTTGAATCCGCTCCGGATCGATTCTAAATAGCGCTGAAGTGGCTTCAATCGCAGGACGCGGCGCCATGCGTTTAAGGATTGCCTTCACTCGCGCCGCGACTTCACGCGGGCTGAACGGCTTGACCACATAATCGTCGGCACCAATTTCCAGACCCACCACGCGATCAATCTCGGCATCGCGGGCGCTGAGGAACAGCACCGGCACCTCGCTGAAGCGCCGCAGTTGCTTGCAGGTCTCGAAACCGCTGATATCCGGCAGGCCGATGTCGAGGATGATCAGATCGGCCGGGGTCTGCCGCTGATGCTCCAGCGCCGCCGCGCCGAGGCTCAGCCACGTGGTGGTGAAGCCTTCGCCCTGCAAGGCAAAAATCAGCGTGTCGGCAATCGCCGCTTCGTCTTCGACAATCAGGATATGAGGCATGGCGTCCGAGCCCGTGGGTTAAGTGCGCGAACGGTGCCCCAAGCCTGACGTTACGTCAATGAGACCACTTGGCTCAGCAGTCCGGCTTGTCGGCCGTGAAGCGTCGCGCCGGGTTCACCGCTGCGCCGAACTCGCGCAAGGCTTTGGCACCGATCAGCAACGGGTAATTGAAGTTGCTGCGGTCGGTCAGGTTGACCTCAACGGTACGCTTGACGTTACCCAGGCACAGCTCCAGATCGACCACCGGGCGTTTGGCGACTTCGGTGCTTTCACCCTCGTCTTCTTCGTCCGAGCGGCTCTTGATCTTGCTGATCCGCGCGACCTTGTGTTCGTAGACCTTGTTGCTGGCGTCTTTGGTGCCGAGGCGGAAACGCACCCATTCGTCGCCATCGCGGGTGAAGGTTTCGATGTCCTTGGCCGACAGCGAGGCGGTCAGTGCGCCGGTGTCCATCTTGGCCTTGAGCACTTCACCGCCGATTTCCGGCAGCGCAATGTATTCGTAACGCCCGTACAGGGTCGGCTCGGCGGCCATGACAGGCAGGGCGACGAGGGCAAACAGTGCAAGGAGGGATTTCACGTAAGGGGCTTCCTTGAGAGGTTGGGCAACGGGATTTTAGACCGTTGCGCGCTTGATCGTTCCCACGCTCTGCGTGGGCATGCATCCAGTGACGCTCTGCGTCACAGGGACGCGGAGCGTCCCGGGCGGCGTTACCACGCAGAGCGTGGGAACGATCAGGTTAACGCGACGAAAGTGAAACATTCGTCACCAGCGATTTGGCCTGCCGCGCGAAGCTGCTTATCATGGCGCGCCCATCCGTTTGCAAAGAGTTGCTTATGCGCCGCCTGCTCACCGGCTGTTTCGTCACCCTGCTGCTGTTGCTCAACACCCTGATCCTGATCGGGCCGTTGCTGGTCTTTGCCCTGCTCAAACTGATCGCACCAGGCCGCTGGCGCGATTACGCGTCGGGGGCGGTGATGTGGATCGCCGAGACCTGGGCCGAGATCGACAAGCTGATTTTCCGCCTGTGTATCCCCACCCAATGGGACATTCGCGGTGGCGAAGACTTGCGCGGCGACACCTCGTATCTGGTGGTCAGCAACCACCAGTCGTGGGTGGATATTCCGGCGCTGATCCAGACCCTCAACCGGCGCACGCCGTTCTTCAAATTCTTCCTCAAGAAAGAGCTGATCTGGGTACCGTTTCTGGGGCTGGCGTGGTGGGCGCTGGATTACCCGTTCATGAAGCGCTACACCAAGGCCTTTCTGGCGAAACACCCGGAGCTGGCGGGCAAGGATCTGGAGATCACCAAAGCGGCCTGCGAGCTGTTCAAGCGTCAGCCGGTGACCGTGGTCAATTATCTGGAAGGCACACGCTACACCGCCGCGAAAAGCGCGCAGCAGCAATCACCGTTCAGCCACTTGCTCAAGCCCAAGGCCGGCGGCGTGGCGTTTGTATTGGCGGCGATGGGTGAACAGCTGGATGCGATTCTCGACGTCACCGTGGTTTATCCACAGGCGAACATTCCGGGTTTCTGGGATCTGATCAGCGGCAACGTGCCGCGCGTGATCATCGACATCAAGACCCGCGAACTCGACCCGGCGCTGTGGCAGGGTGATTACGAGAATGATCCGGCGTTTCGCCAGACGGTCCAGAGCTGGGTCAACCAGCTCTGGAACGAGAAGGATCAGCGCATCGCCGAACTGCGCGGCGAGCGCGGCTGAATCAGCTACCGGTGCCGGCGCCCCAGATGCTGCCCAGGCTGCTCAGCAGCGAACCGCCGACGCCCTGCTGACCGAGGTATTGCAACAGCACAGGGGCAAACTGGCCGATCATGCCGCTGTCCATGCCCAATGCGCTGAAGGCATTGTTCAGGTCATTGGTGTCCTTGACGTTGCCCAGCGCGTTTTCCAGCCCGGCGGACTTGCCGGACGAACCGAGCAAAGCCCCCAACGCCGCCAGATTGCCACTGCCGCCTGACAACTTGTCGATGCCCGGCACTTCCTTGGCCAACTGCGAATAATCGGTACTGCTCAACTGATTCTTGGCCAGCCCGAGCATCGCGCTAGTACCGCCAACGGCTTGCTCCGGCGTGACATCCAGCGCACTGAGGGCACTGAGCAAACCGGCGGTTTCCGAGGTCGGCGCCGAAGCAGCCGCCTTGTCACCGCCCTGCATCCCCGAAACCGCACCAGCGACGTCGTTCAGACTGAAACCGGCAAACACCGGCCCGGCCGCCATGGTCAGGAGCGATGCCAAGGCAAAACCGCGTGAAATCTTCATTCAGACATCCTCTTGCGCTGTGAAAACCACCCGCTGAACGGGCAGTGAAACTGCCGGTTTGACCGGGTATCCGCCGGCATGTTCCGGCGCGGCGCATCCATTTTCATCCGGCCTGCGTATATAAAACGTGAAATCCCGGACACCCTCGCGATGAATGGCACAACCGCTGTCGCTGAACTAGCCTGTGAACAGTCCGAGCTCAGCCCTCGTCGCCCGACCTTTGCCTGGAGAGTCGTCATTTCCATCGCCGACACCGATCAGCTGCGACAGTTGTTGGCCCAGTGTTCACTGGGTGATCGTCGCGCCTTCGAAACGCTCTACCGCAGCGTCGGCCCGCGCCTGCATGGCGTCGCGCTGCGCTTCATGGGCCGCGCCGATCTGGCCGAAGAAGTGCTGCAGGAAGCCTTCGTGCGCATCTGGAACAACGCCTCGCGCTACGAAGCGCACCTGTCGGCGCCGCTGACCTGGATGATCAACATCACGCGCAATCAGGCTATCGATCAATTGCGCAAACACCGCGACCGACCGCTGACGGATCTCGAACAAGATGCGCTGCTGGACGAAAGCCCTTCGGCACATGATCAGTTGAACAGCGCCCGCGAGGCTCAGATGTTGAACCGCTGCCTTGAAACCCTCGACGGCATGCAGCGCCAGTCGATTACGGTGGCCTACTTTCAGGGATTGTCGTGCACGGAACTCGCCGAACACCTGGCCACGCCGCTGGGAACGGTGAAATCCTGGATCCGTCGTGGCATGGAACGCCTGCGTCGGTGCCTTGAATCATGAACTACCAGACCCCTGCCCTGCGCCGCGCCCTCGCCGCCGATTATGCGATTGGCTTGATGTCATCGGCTACGCGTCGGCGGTTTGAGCAGTTGTTGCTGGATGACGCAGCATTAAGGGCTGAACTGGCGCAATGGCAGGAATCGCTGGTGAGGCTCACCGAATCTCTGCCGGAGCATCCGGTGCCCGATCGCGTCTGGCATGGCATTACCGCGCGGATCGAACCGCAAGTGCTGCATGTGCCCGAGAAGCGGCCGTTCTGGAACTGGCTACGGGTTAGCGCTGTGCTGTGTTCGATCGTGGTGCTGGTGTTCCTCGGCTCGCTGTACAACCGCGACGACGCCCGCTACCGCGCCACCCTGCTGACCGCCGATGCGCAACCGGCGCTGAAGGTCGAGGCGCATGCGGATTATCTGCAAGTCGAGCCGCTGACGCTGGCGGCGGTTGATGCGGATCGCAGCCTGGAACTGTGGGCGATTCCGGCTGACGGAAAACCGATTTCTCTCGGCGTTATTCCGGCGGGGGGCAAAGGCAAGGTTGAGTTGAACGAGGCGCAGAAAGTCTTGATCGGTAAGCCGATTGCGCTGGCGGTAAGTCTTGAGCCGAAAGGTGGTTCGCCGACCGGGCAGCCGACTGGGCCGGTGTTGTACCAAGGGGCGTTGGCGGGCCTGTAAAGCAAAGCCCCTCACCCTAACCCTCTCCCAGAGGGAGAGGGGACTGACCGAGGTGTCTGGCACCATACATCGACCTGCCACACCGAGTCGATTATGGATTCACAGCGGTATTTTCAGGTCGGCGTAAATTGTGAGCATCCCTCGGTCGGCCCCCTCTCCCTCCGGGAGAGGGCTGGGGTGAGGGTCGCTTTTGACCTGGGCTTGCAACAAAAAACGGCGACCCTCAGGTCGCCGTTTTGTATTGCGCTTGAACCTTACGCCGCACTAAACAACTTATGCGGATCAATCACAAACTTCTTCGGCACGCCCGCATCGAACTCGCCATAGCCTTCCGGTGCCTGATCGAGGCTGATCACTTGCACGCCCACCACATCGGCGATGTTGATGCGATCCCACATGATCGCCTGCATCAACTGGCGGTTGTACTTCATCACTGGCGTCTGGCCGGTGTGGAAGCTGTGCGACTTGGCCCAGCCCAGACCGAAGCGAATGCTCAGGCTGCCCATTTTCGCGGCGGCGTCCACGGCACCCGGATCTTCGGTGACGTACAGGCCGGGGATACCGATCTTGCCGGCGACACGCACCACGCCCATCAGTGAGTTGAGCACGGTGGCCGGAGCCTCGGCTTTCACGCCGTCGTGGCCGTGGCCGCGTGCTTCGAAGCCGACGCAGTCCACCGCGCAATCCACTTCCGGCTCGCCGAGCAGTGCGGCGATCTGTTCGTGCAGCGGGGTGTCCTTGGACAGGTCGACGATTTCAAAACCCTGGGATTTGGCGTGAGCCAAGCGGATGGTGTTGACGTCGCCGACGATCACCACCGCCGCACCGAGCAAACGCGCAGAGGCAGCGGCGGCCAGACCGACCGGGCCGGCGCCCGCAATGTAAACGGTGCTGCCCGGACCAACGCCGGCAGTGACGGCGCCGTGGTAGCCGGTCGGGAGGATGTCGGAGAGGCAGGTCAGGTCGCGGATTTTCTCCATGGCCTTGTCGCGGTCCGGCAGTTTCAGCAGGTTGAAGTCGGCGTACGGCACCAGCACGTATTCGGCTTGGCCACCGGTCCAGTCGCCCATGTCGACGTAGCCGTATGCGCCGCCGGCACGGGCCGGGTTGACGGTCAGGCAGACGCCGGTGTGTTGCTCTTTGCAGGAACGGCAGCGCCCGCACGCGACGTTGAACGGTACGGAGACCAGATCACCGATTTTCAGGTTCTCGACGTCGGAGCCTTTTTCGATCACCTCACCAGTGATTTCGTGACCCAGCACCAGACCGGTCTGCGCCGTGGTACGGCCGCGCACCATGTGCTGGTCGGAGCCGCAGATATTGGTGGAAACCACTTTGAGAATGACCCCGTGCTCGATCTTGCGACCGCGCGGGTCCTGCATTTTCGGATAGTCGATTTTCTGTACTTCGACCTTGCCCGCGCCGAGATACACCACACCACGATTGCCAGACATGCTTTCACCTCGCTGTTGTTTTTATGGAACCGCGTTGCCCAGGCAGGCAGCGCGTTGAATGCTCGGGTTATTGCTTGTTGGTTTTGCGTTGTTTGTTATGGCCCCTTCGCGAGCAGGCTCGCTCCCACAGTTGATCTTTGGTGTGACAGAGACCTGTGTTTCAACACAAATCCCTGTGGGAGCGAGCCTGCTCGCGAAAGCGATCTAAAGAACGACGGTTCTATTGGCGTTCAAAAACACCCTTCTTTCGATGTGATACCCAACCGCCCGCGCCAGCGTCAGGCCTTCGATATCACGCCCCTTGGCAATCAGATCCTCAGGGTAATGACTGTGATCCACCGCCTCGACGCCTTGGGCAATGATCGGCCCTTCGTCGAGGTCGTTATTGATGTAATGCGCCGTCGCGCCAACCAGTTTCACGCCTTTGTTGTAAGCCTGGTGGTACGGTTTGGCGCCTTTGAAGCCCGGCAGCAGCGAGTGATGAATGTTGATTGCCTTGCCATCGAGTTTGCGGCACAGCTCCGGCGACAGCACCTGCATGTAGCGGGCGAGGATCACCAGTTCGGCGCCGGACTCTTCGATCACCTGCCACACCTGACGCTCCTGCGACGGTTTGTCGTTGGGGTCGAGGGGGAAATGGTAGTAGGGAATCTGGTGCCAGTCGGCCAGCGGTTTCAGATCCGGGTGATTGGAGACGACGGCAGCAACGTCCATCGACAACTGGCCAATGCGCTGGCGGTAGAGCAAATCGTTGAGGCAGTGATCGGCCTTGGAGACCATGATCACCACTTTTGGCCGGTAGTTCGGCGCGGTCAGCTCGAAGATCATGCCGAACGCCTGCCCGCGTTCGGCTAAGCCGGCGCGGAAGGATTGCTCGTCGAAACCGTCGGGCTGGCGGAATTCCACGCGAATGAAGAAGCGCCCGGAGAGGCGGTCATCAAACGAATGGTGCTCGGTGACGTAACAGCCCTGCTCGAACAGAAAACGCGTCACCGCGTCCACCGTGCCGAGGACGCTGGGGCAGTCGGCGGTCAGAATCCATGTGTCTGGGGCGCGGCTCATGGTGCGGTGACTCCTGTTCTTTGTGTGGGGTGTCAGGTTTTTCCCTCACCCCAGCCCTCTCCCAGAGGGAGAGGGGACTGACCGAGGTGTTCTTTCGAGCTACGCCGACCTGAAATTCCGAATGTGAATGCAGATCGCAAAAACACCCGAGATCGGCTCCCTTTCCCCCTCTCCCCCCTGTGGAAGAGGGCTGGGGTGAGGGGGTAGCTCTTGATCTTTCAGGCCTGAACGCTCAACCCGTACTCAGCCGAAGCATCCTGCAACCACAACCACCAGTAATCCGAAAAGCTACGACGAATCAGCAGTTCCCAAGTGTCTTCAGCGGTATGGCGAATCATCAACTGCGATTTGGCGAACACCGTGCCGACCGCTTTACCCACCGGAAAATTATTCGGGTGCACGTCATAGCTGGTCGACTTCATTAGCACCTGACGCACGTTCGGCCCGCTCAGTTCGAGCACTTGCTGACCGCCGCTGACGTTGACGATCGCGATGTGCAGTTCGCCCAGCGCTTCACGCAGTTTCTGTTCGGCGGCGAATTCTTCACCGCTTGGCACGATCAGCAGCCACTCATCCGGGCCCATCCATTGCAGGCTGGTCTCGCCTTTGACGATGACGCTCAGAGCGCCGGGCAATTCGATGCCCAGGGCTTTGTGCACACCGGCAGCGAACGCGGCATCGTGGCCATCGCCACGGATGGTCAGGTGGCCAAGGAGTTTTTTCTCACGCACGATCACGCCGGCGTTCTTGCGGCCCTTGCCGACCAGGCTGGCGAGGTCTGCATGGTGCAGCGACGACTCGGCCTTGGCCCCGGTGGTCGGGCGTTGTTGGTAAACATTGGCTGTGGTCATAAAGCACCTTCCTGAATTCTGTTGGTTCCTGCGGTGGCTGATCTGCCGCTTTCGCGAGCAGGCTCGCTCCCACAGGGGAACGCGGTCGAATGTGGGAGCGAGCCTGCTCGCGAATAGCCGCCCGCCCACAGTTCTTGAGGCCGTCAGATGTTCTGGCGATCCCCCTTCGGATCGAAGAACACCGAAGACACGATTTCCGCCTCGATCACGCTGCCGTCGGCCAGCGGTGCAAACACCCGCTCACCGAGGCGCTTCAGACCGCCCTTGACCACACCCATGGCAAACGAATAACCGAGGGAGTTGTGCGCGTAGCTGGAAGTCACGTGGCCAACCATGGTCATCGGGATCGTCTGCTTGGTGTTGAACACCAGTTGTGCGCCCTCCGGCAGCCAGACGTTCGGATCGATCGGCTTCAGGCCGACCAACTGTTTACGCTGATCCTTCACGCAGTCTTCACGGTTCATGCCGCGTTGGCCGATCCATGAGAACGGTTTGGTGCGACCCACACACCAGCCCATGTTCAAGTCGTCCGGGGTCATCGAGCCGTCAGTGTCCTGACCGACAATGATGAAGCCCTTCTCCGCGCGCAGTACGTGCATGGTTTCGGTGCCGTACGGGGTCAGGTTGTACTGCTTGCCGGCCTCGACGATTTTCTCCAGCACACCCATCGCATAGTCGGCCTGCACGTTGACTTCGTACGACAGCTCACCGGTGAACGAGATGCGGAACACCCGCGCCGGCACGTCGCCGACCAGACCTTCTTTCCAGGTCATGAATGGGAACGCTTCGTTGCTCAGATCAATGTCGGTCACGGCGCTGAGCAGCTTGCGGCTGTTCGGCCCGGACAGGGTCATGGTCGCCCAGTGGTCAGTCACGGAAGTGAAGTAAACCTTCATGTCCGGCCATTCGGTCTGGTGGTACAGCTCCAGCCATTGCAGCACGCGAGCCGCGCCGCCGGTGGTGGTGGTCATGACGAAATGGTTGTCGGCCAGGCACGCCGTGACACCGTCGTCGAAGACCATGCCGTCTTCTTTGCACATCAAACCGTAGCGAGCCTTGCCCACGTCGAGTTTGGTCCAGGCGTTGGTGTACACGCGGTTGAGGAACTCGCGGGCATCCGGGCCTTGAATGTCGATCTTGCCGAGGGTCGAGGCGTCGAGCAGGCCGACGCTGTCGCGCACGGCCTTGCATTCGCGCTTCACCGCGGCATGCAGGTCTTCACCGTTTTTTGGGAAGTACCATGGACGCTTCCACTGACCGACGTCTTCAAACTCGGCGCCATTCTTCACATGCCATGCATGCAGTGCGGTGTGACGCACCGGCTCGAAGATGTGCCCACAGTGACGACCGGCCACGGCGCCGAAAGTCACCGGAGTGTAGTTCGGGCGGAACATCGTGGTGCCCATCTGCGGGATGGTTACGTTCAGCGAGCGGGCGGCGATGGCCAGACCGTTGACGTTGCCGAGCTTGCCCTGATCGGTGCCGAAGCCCAGCGCGGTGTAGCGTTTGACGTGCTCGACCGACTCGAAACCTTCGCGAGTTGCCAGTTCGATCGCCGCAGCGGTCACGTCGTTTTGCAGATCGACGAATTGCTTCGGCGCCCGTGCGGTGTTCTTTTCATGCGGCACCTGGAACAGCGCCAGCGTCGGTTCTTCGTGACGGCTCAGGGCTTTCGGCAGCACGCCTTCGACAGTCTGGAAACCGGCTTCAGCGGCAGCGCGCACGCCACCTTCAAAACCGTCAGCCAGCGAATCGCCGAGACCGTAGACGCCATTGATGCCGCCGACGCACACGCGTTTCTGCGGTGCTTCGCCCGGTACAAAACCGAGGATGTCTTCACGCCAGGTCGGTTTGCCACCGAGGTGCGAAGCCAGGTGAACGACCGGGCTGTACCCGCCGGAACTGGCAACCACATCGCAGTCGAGCCACTCGCCAGGACTGGTCACGGCGTGCGCTTTAACATCAATCGCCGCCACGCGGGCAGCAGTCACGCGCTTGCTGCCACGGGCTTCGATCACGGCGCTGCCAGTGAGGATGCGGATGCCTTTGGCGCGGGCTTCTTCTACCAACGCACCACGCGGATTGCTGCGCGCATCGGCGATGGCGACCACTTGCAGACTGGCATCGAGCCAATCCAGAGCGACGCGATAAGCATGATCGTTGTTGGTCGACAGCACCAGTTTCTTGCCCGGCGCGACGCCGTAGCGACGCACGTAAGTCGACACCGCACCGGCAAGCATGTTGCCCGGCACGTCGTTGTTGCCGTAAACCAGCGGACGCTCGCAAGCACCGGTCGCCAGCACGACACGCTTGGCGCGAACACGGTGAATGCGCTGGCGCACCTGGCCAATTGGCGCGCGGTCACCGAGGTGATCGGTGAGGCGTTCGTGAATGGTCAGGAAGTTGTGGTCGTGGTAACCGTTGACCGTGGCGCGCGGCAACAGCAGCACGTCCGGGGTGTTCTTCAGTTCAGTGATGACGCTGGCGACCCAGTCCATCGCCGGTTTGCCGTCGAGGCTTTCACGAGAATCGAGCAGGCTGCCGCCGAACTCTTCCTGCTCGTCCGCCAGAATCACTCGGGCACCGCTGCGCGCAGCGGCCAGGGCAGCGGCGAGACCGGCCGGGCCAGCGCCGACGATCAGCACGTCGCAGTGCTGGTTCATGTAGTCGTAAGTATCCGGATCGACTTCGGTCGGCGAACGACCCAGACCGGCAGCCTTGCGAATGTACTTCTCGTACGTCATCCAGAACGATTGCGGGTACATGAAGGTTTTGTAGTAGAAACCCGGCGGCATCAGCTTGCCGCCGACCTTGCCGAGAATGCCCATCATGTCGTTGTTGACGCTCGGCCAGCCATTGGTGCTGGTCGCGACCAGACCTTGATACAACGCCTGTTGCGTGGCGCGCACGTTGGGAATCTGTGTGGCTTCGGTGGCACCGATCTGCAATACCGCATTCGGCTCTTCGGCACCGGCGGCGAAGATGCCGCGAGGACGCGAATACTTGAAGCTGCGGCCGATGATGTCGACGCCGTTGGCGATCAGCGCGGCGGCCAGCGAGTCACCCTCGAAGCCTTTGTAGCTCTGACCGTTGAAGGTGAAGCTCAGCACTTTGTTGCGGTCGATCCGTCCACCGTTGGACAGGCGATTGGTCTGGCTCATACCTTCTCTCCCAGCGCCGTCGTGGCTGTTTTCGCCGTATCAGCCTTGTCGGTGAATTGCGGCTTGGTGCCGATCTTGTAGGTTTCGAGAATCTCGTAGGTCACGGTGTCGCGGGTGACGTTGAAGTACTGACGGCAACCGGCGACGTGATCCCACAGTTCGTGGTGCAGACCGCGCGGGTTGTCGCGGAAGAACATGTAGTCGCCCCACTCCTCGTCGGTGCAGGCGCCTGGATCCAGTGGACGCGGAATGTGCGCCTGGCCGGATGCGTGGAATTCCTCTTCGGAGCGCAGTTCGCCGCAGTGAGGACAGAAGATATGCAACATGGGGATTTCTCCTGTTAGTGGGCAACCGCAGCAGCGCCGTGTTCATCGATCAACGCACCGTTGTGGAAACGGTCGATGGAGAAAGGTGCGGCCAACGGGTGCATTTCACCCTTGGCCAGACTCGCGGCAAACACGTTGCCCGAGCCAGGCGTTGCCTTGAAGCCACCGGTGCCCCAACCGCAGTTGAAGAACATGTTCGGTACCGGGGTTTTCGAAATGATCGGGCAAGCGTCCGGGGTGGTGTCGACGATGCCGCCCCACTGACGGTTCATGCGTACGCGGGACAACACCGGGAACATCTCGACGATCGCTTGAATGGTGTGCTCGATCACCGGGTACGAACCGCGCTGGCCGTAGCCGTTGTAGCCGTCGATACCGGCGCCGATCACCAGGTCGCCCTTGTCGGACTGGCTGATGTAACCGTGCACGGCGTTGGACATGATCACGCTGTCGATAATCGGCTTGATCGGCTCGGACACCAGCGCTTGCAGCGGGTGGGATTCGATCGGCAGACGGAAACCGGCGAGTTTGGCCATGTGCCCGGAGTTACCGGCCGTGACCACACCGACGCGCTTGGCGCCGATGAAACCCTTGTTGGTTTCAACACCGATGCACACGCCGTTTTCCTTGCGGAAACCGATCACTTCGGTCTGCTGGATCAAGTCCACGCCGAGGGCGTCGGCGGCACGGGCAAAGCCCCAGGCCACGGCATCGTGACGGGCGACGCCGCCGCGACGCTGGACGGTCGCGCCCAACACCGGGTAGCGAGTGTTTTTCGAGCAGTCGAGGTACGGAATCTCGTCAGCGACTTGCTTGGCGTTGAGCAGTTCGCCATCGACGCCATTGAGGCGGTTGGCGCTGACCCGACGCTCGGAATCACGGATGTCCTGCAGGGTGTGGCACAGGTTGTAGACGCCACGCTGGGAGAACATCACGTTGTAGTTGAGGTCCTGCGACAGGCCTTCCCACAGTTTCATTGCGTGTTCGTAGAGGTGCGCCGACTCGTCCCACAGGTAGTTGGAGCGCACGATGGTGGTGTTGCGCGCGGTGTTACCGCCGCCCAGCCATCCCTTCTCGACCACGGCGACGTTGGTGATGCCGTGTTCTTTGGCCAAGTAGTAAGCCGTCGCCAGACCGTGCCCGCCGCCGCCGACGATGACCACGTCGTAGACCTTTTTCGGCGTCGGCGTGCGCCACATGCGCTGCCAGTTTTCGTGGTGGCTGAGGGAGTGTTTGAAGAGGCCGAAGCCCGAATAGCGTTGCATAGTCAGTTACTCCAGAACACTCAGCGGTAAACCGGGAAGTCAGCGCACAGGGCCGACACTTGCTGGGCAACATTGGCCTCGACATCGGCATCGCCGAGGTTGTCGAGGATGTCGCAAATCCAGCCCGCCAACACTTCGCACTGGGTCACTTTGAAGCCGCGAGTGGTGACCGCTGGGGTGCCGATGCGCAGGCCCGAGGTCACGAACGGCGATTGCGGGTCGTTCGGCACGGCGTTCTTGTTGACGGTGATGTGGGCACGGCCGAGGGCGGCGTCGGCATCTTTGCCGGTCAGGCCCTGACGGATCAGGCTGACCAGGAACAAATGGTTATCGGTACCGCCGGACACTACATCGTAGCCACGTTTGATAAACACGCTGGCCATCGCCTGAGCGTTGTCGATCACTTGCTGCTGATAAGCCTTGAAGCCTGGCTCCAGCGCTTCCTTGAAGCACACGGCTTTACCGGCGATGACGTGCATCAGCGGGCCGCCCTGAGCGCCGGGGAATACGGCAGCGTTGAGCTTCTTCTCGATCTCTTCGTTGGACTTGGCCAGGATCAAGCCGCCACGTGGACCGCGCAGGGTTTTGTGGGTGGTGGTGGTGACCACGTCGGCGTACGGCAGCGGGTTCGGGTACAGACCGGCGGCAACCAGACCGGCAACGTGAGCCATGTCGACGAACAGCAGCGCGCCGACCTTGTCAGCGATCTGACGGAAGCGCGGGAAGTCGAGGGTCTTCGAGTAAGCGGAGAAACCGGCGACGATCATTTTCGGCTTGGATTCGACGGCGAGACGCTCGACTTCGTCGTAATCGATCAGCCCGGTGTCAGTGTTGATGCCGTACTGCACAGCGTTGTAGAGCTTGCCCGAGGACGACACTTTGGCGCCGTGGGTCAGGTGACCGCCGTGAGCCAGGCTCATGCCGAGGATGGTGTCGCCCGGCTGGATCAACGCCAGGTACACGGCGCTGTTAGCCGAAGAACCCGAGTGCGGCTGGACGTTGGCGTAATCGGCGCCGAACAGCTGCTTGGCGCGTTCGATGGCCAGCGCTTCGACTTTATCGACGTGCTCGCAGCCACCGTAGTAGCGCTTGCCCGGATAGCCTTCGGCGTACTTGTTGGTCAGGCCGCTGCCTTGCGCTTCCATCACGCGTTTGCTGGTGTAGTTCTCCGACGCGATCAGCTCGATGTGATCTTCCTGACGTTGCTCCTCGGCATTCATCGCCGCCAGCAGTGCATCGTCGTAACCCTGGATCTGGTCTTGCTTGCTGAACATCGCGTCTCTCCCAGCGGCATCTGTGCGCCATTCGTCTCGGTAAGGCACTGGCAATGAAGGCAGTGCCCTTTGATGCCGATGGTATGACCGGCGCAGACAGCTCAAATGCCTGCGCGCGCCACGCAAAGGTGCGTTTACGACATGGCTCGAAATGGCTGGTCGAACGCATCCCTCGAATCCGTGGAGATCCCCTGTGGGAGCGAGCCTGCTCGCGAAAGCGGTCGGTCAGCCAGCTTCTATGTTGGATGTGCCGGCCTCTTCGCGAGCAGGCTCACTCCTACAGGGGTTATGCGATCAATTGGCGGACGGCGAGTAGCAGGAGGAAATGCGCGGGATAGATGGCGTAGGCCCAGCGGCGCATCGGCGGCGGCTGAAGATGTCGCACATGTCGCAACAGGAACATCCCCAGCATTGGCGCAGACAGGCATGTCGCAATACCGAGAATGGCGACGCTATTGCCGAACTTCGCCGAGTCGTACAGTACCTGCCATTGATTAGCCGCCAGACAGATCAAACCCGGCAACAAGCTGAAATACCACGGCCGGCGAAACACCAGCAGCATCGCCAACGGCAGCAACACACCGAATAAACCAAACATCAGTCGTTCCGGAAACATGGCGGCCAGCACCAGCGCAGCAACGCCCAGCAATCGCGACATGATCGTTGGATCCTGCCACCCCCGCGCCACCAACAAGCCCAGCGCCAGCGTCGGCATCACGTTCAGCGTGTCGGGGTCGGGAATGTACAACCGATAGGGAATCTCGCTCACCGCACTGAACAGCAACAACCAGCCCAGATAGCGCCATTCCATCCTCCGCGATCCATCGCGCGCCAGATTCGCCGCCATCGCCAGACAAAACCACGGAAACGCCAACCGCCCCGGCACGTACAGCCAATCGGCGGAGAACCCGACATATCGCAGGTGATCGAACAACATGCTCAACAGCGCCAGCCACTTGAGCAGATCCAGCGCGCCGTCGCGTTTAGTCAGGTGCATAATCGGCCTGCGTCCATGTAATGTTCTGACAGCGACATCCCGTGTGCTCCCCGGAAGATCTTCGGTAAAGTGCGCACCATCATTGACCACGAGCCTTCACAAGAGTCTCGACCACGGAAGCCGGCCATGACCGACAAGAGCCAACAATTCGCCAGCGACAACTATTCCGGTATCTGCCCTGAAGCCTGGGCTGCAATGGAACAGGCCAACCACGGCCACCAACGCGCGTATGGCGACGATGAATGGACCGCTCGCGCGTCCGACCATTTCCGCCAGTTGTTCGAAACCGACTGCGAAGTGTTCTTCGCCTTCAACGGCACCGCCGCCAACTCGCTGGCCCTGTCGTCGCTGTGCCAGAGTTACCACAGCGTGATCTGCTCGGAAACCGCCCACGTCGAAACCGACGAATGCGGCGCCCCGGAATTCTTCTCCAACGGCTCGAAACTGCTGATCGCCGGCACTGAAAACGGCAAGATCACCCCGCAATCGATCCGCGAAGTCGCGCTCAAGCGCCAGGACATTCACTACCCGAAACCGCGTGTGGTCACCCTGACCCAAGCCACTGAAGTCGGCAGCGTCTACACCCCGGAAGAAGTCCGCGCCATCAGCGCGACTTGCAAAGAGCTGGGCCTGCACCTGCACATGGACGGCGCGCGCTTCTCCAACGCCTGCGCATTCCTCGGCTGCTCGCCAGCGGATCTGACCTGGAAGGCTGGTGTCGATGTGCTGTGTTTCGGCGGCACCAAGAACGGCATGGCCGTGGGTGAAGCGATCCTGTTCTTCAACCACAAACTGGCGGAAGACTTCGACTACCGCTGCAAACAGGCCGGTCAGTTGGCGTCGAAAATGCGCTTTCTGTCAGCACCGTGGGTCGGCATCCTCGAAAACGACGCCTGGCTCAAATACGCCCGCCACGCCAATCACTGCGCACAATTGCTCGCTGAACTGGTCAGCGACATTCCCGGCGTCGAACTGATGTTCCCGGTACAGGCCAACGGCGTGTTCCTGCAATTATCCGAACCGGCCATCGCCGCGTTGACTGCGAAGAACTGGCGCTTCTACACCTTCATCGGCAAGGGCGGCGCACGCTTCATGTGCTCGTGGGACACCGAAGAAGAACGCGTCCGCGAACTGGCCCGCGACATCCGCGAAGTCATGTCCGCCTGACCTGAGGCCAGTGCACTGATCGTTCCCACGCTCCGCGTGGGAATGCCTCCCGGGACGCTCCGCGTTCCATCCCCCAGACGCTAAACACCGCTATGACGCAGAGCGTCAATGGCTGCATTCCCACGCAGAGCGTGGGAACGATCTTCGGCCGAAGATGACTTTTCCCACCGTAATACCAGACTTCTCTTCTAGCGCGAACATCCCGTCCGCCTCACCCTGATCGTTCCCACGCTCCGCGTGGTAACGCATCCCGGGACGCTCCGCGTTCCATCTCCAATGCACCGCAAGATTCAAGGAAGAATCCCATGGGCCGCAGCCGCTACACCTTTACCGAAACCGACAAACCGCATTTCCTGACTTGCACGATCATGGAATGGTTACCGCTGTTCATCCGTCCCTACATCGTCGACCACCTGCTCAACTGCTGGCGTTATCAACAGACCCACCATGACTTGAAGCTGTACGGCTACGTGATTCTGGAAACCCATCTTCACTTCGTCGCTCAGGCGCCCGACCTGAGTAAATGCCTCAGCCAGTTCAAATCATTCACTGCTCGACAGATTATTGATGACTTGCAAAGCAAAGGCGCTGACAAAACCCTGCAACGGCTGCGCTTTAGCAAACGTGCGCACAAGCAGGATCGGGTTTACCAGTTATGGCAGGAAGGTTCTCACGCAGAAATGGTTTATAGCGAATCGGTGATGCGCCAGAAGCTTGAATACATTCACAACAACCCGGTGAAACGCGGATATGTGGATTTGCCGGAGCATTGGCGTTATTCGAGCGCCAGGGATTACGCGGGAATGCCGGGGCTGATCGAGGTTCAGTGCTGGTATTGAAATGGGACGCAGAGCGTCCCGGGCTGCATTCCCACGCAGAGCGTAGGAACGATCAGATCTGACTCCACCGCACTGATCGTTCCCACGCGGAGCGTGGGAACGATCAACTTCGCCCGCGAAGACTTGGTCTACATTGTCTGTCGAGCCCTCCGCTCAGATAACAATAAGCAGGAGCATCGGCATGTCGTTACAAGGCAAAACCCTGTTCATCACCGGCGCCAGCCGTGGCATTGGCCGTGAGATCGCGCTGCGTGCTGCGAGGGACGGCGCCAATATCGTCATTGCGGCGAAGAGCGCCGAACCCCACGCCA
The DNA here is from genome assembly GCF_032613195.1 of Pseudomonas sp. P108. NCBI lineage: Bacteria > Pseudomonadati > Pseudomonadota > Gammaproteobacteria > Pseudomonadales > Pseudomonadaceae > Pseudomonas > Pseudomonas sp. P108. The sequence goes on from NZ_CP126691.1 coordinate 6,103,540, forward strand.
AATTGCCCGGGACCATCCACAGCGTCGCCGCCGAAGTCGAAGCGGCGGGCGGCAAGGCTCTGGCAATGCAGTTGGATGTGCGTGATGAAGACGCGGTGCGCCGGGCACTGGCCCAGGCCAACGAGCACTTCGGCGGCATCGATGCACTGGTGAACAACGCCGGGGCGATCAAGCTCACGGGCGTTCAACACATCGAACTCAAGCGTTTCGACCTGATGCACCAGATCAACACCCGCGCGGTGCTGCTGTGCAGCCAGGCCGCCCTGCCCTATCTGAAGAAATCCGCCGGGCACATTCTCAACCTGTCGCCGCCGCTGAATCTGGCGAACAAGTGGTTTGCGCAGTTCAGTCCGTACACCGTGACCAAGTACGGCATGAGCATGCTGACGCTGGGGATGAGCGAGGAATTTGCCAGTTATGGGATCAGCGTCAACTCGCTGTGGCCGCAGACGATGATTGCCACGGCGGCGATCGAGTTTCAGCTAGGGAATCGGGAGTCGTTCAAGCAGGCGCGAACGCCAGCGATCATGGCGGATGCGGCGCATGTGATTCTGGATAGTAGTGGACGGCAGATTACCGGGCGGTTGTTGATTGATGAGGAGATTTTGCGGGAGAGCGGCGTGACTGAGTTCGATCAATATCGCTTTGATCGAGAAAGCGACGCGGCGTTGATGCCGGATTTGTTTGTTGACTGAAAAGCCCCTCACCCTAGCCCTCTCCCAGAGGGAGAGGGGACTGATTGGGGGATGCTCAAGGAGTACGCCGACCTGAAACTGCTTTGCCGAATCCATAATCGATAAGGTCGTTCAGGTCGATGTACAACCCTGGACAACTCGGTCGGCCCCCTCTCCCTCTGGGAGAGGGCTGGGGTGAGGGGCAAGCCGTACGCAAAAACCCGCCCCACTCAGAAATCGATACGCACATCCCCCTTCGGCACGCTGCAGCACGACAAGATAAACCCTTCCGCCTCGTCATCCTCGGTAATCCCGCCGTTGTGTTCCATCTCCACCTCGCCGCCCAGCTTCAACACCTTGCACGTCCCGCAAATCCCCATCCCGCACGCCTTCGGAATCATCAAGCCCAGCTTGGCCGCCGCCGCATGCACCGTCTCACCCGGTGCCACACGAATGCTCTTGCCGGACGAGGTGAATTCGACCTGATGCAGATCCGCCGCATCGATTTCCGGCGCATCCGCAGCCTGCTCGGCTTGCTCCACCGCATCGGCACGGGCTTCCGGTGGCGTGGCGCCGAAGGATTCCTCGTGATAACGCGACATGTCGTAACCGGCCACTTCCAGCAAACGCTTGACCGCATTCATGTACGGCGTCGGGCCGCAGCAGAACACTTCGCGCTCAAGGAAGTCGGGCACCATCAATTCGAGCATCTTGTGGTTCAGGTAACCGCGATAACCGGCCCATGGTTCGCCCAAGCCGTGCTTCTCGCAAATCAGGTGCAGGCTGAAGTTGTCGATCCGCGACGCCATGTGTTCCAGCTCGCGGTGATAGATGATGTCTTTCGGCGAGCGCGCGCTGTGGATAAAGGTCATGTCGACATTGGCGTTGGTGTCGTAGAACCAACGCGCCATCGACATGCACGGCGTGATGCCGACGCCACCGCTCAGGTACAGGACTTTCGGGCTCGGAAAGTCGATGGCATTGAACAGCCCGACCGGCCCGTGCACCGCCAACTCTTGCCCCTCATGAAGCGTGTCGTGCAACCAGTTCGAGACCTTGCCACCCGGCACGCGTTTGATCGTCACCGAAAAGCTGTACGGCACCGACGGCGAACTGGAGATCGTGTACGAGCGCATGATCGGCTGGCCTTCGATTTCCAGCTCCAGGGTCACGAATTGCCCGGGCTTGAAGAAGAACAGGATCGGCTGATCAGCCATAAAGCAGAAGGTGCGCACGTCCCAGGTTTCCTGGATGACTTTGACGCAACGGACGATGTGTCGGCCATTGGCCCAGGTCTGGGTGGTGACCGGATTCAGGAAGCTGTTGGACATGCTGTTCTCCACGGCCGACTGTCGGCCTCATGTCGGCGATTCTGCGTATAGCGCGAACCGCCCGTTTACCTATCCGCGACATCGGCATACTTATCGCGACCAGCCCCCAACCACCGGGGGTTGCGCGTCGGGAACAGATTGCACCATGTCGCCCATGGATAAGGTTGCGCCCTGCGCCGGGCCCACACTCGCCCCAACACCAAGACAGCTTCTTTACACCTTGCGTAGCAACCGTTAGCAGCACACCTGATCAGCCACTTTTCGCCGGCCACGCAGATGGCCATGAGGATCACATCGATGGACGTCACCGCAAAAATCAGCCTGGGCGATCCGCTGGAACCCGCACGCAAGGCCACCGCACAAATGCTGCAAGAGCGCGAGCGCACCTTTTCGCTGCCGCAACCGTTCTATAGCGATGAGCGGCTCTTCGATATCGACATGCAGGAGATCTTCCAGAAGGAGTGGTTGATCGCCGGCATGACCTGCGAAATTCCGGCCAAGGGCAATTACCTGACCCTGCAGATCGGCAAGAATCCGATCATCGTCATCCGTGGCGCCGAGGGCGTCGTGCATGCGTTCCACAACGTCTGCCGTCACCGTGGCTCGCGTCTGTGCACCAGTGAAAAAGGCAAGGTCGCCAAATTGGTCTGCCACTACCACCAGTGGACGTACGAGCTGGACGGGCGCCTGCTGTTCGCCGGCACCGAAATGGGCGCCGACTTCGACATGAAGCAGTACGGCCTCAAACCGGTGAACGTGAAGACTGCCGGCGGCTACATCTTCATCAGCCTGGCCGAGAACCCGCCGGCCATTGATGACTTCCTGTCGACGCTGAACCATTACATGGAACCGTACGACATGGAGAACACCAAGGTGGCGATCACCACCACCTTGATGGAAAAGGCCAACTGGAAACTGGTGCTGGAAAACAACCGCGAGTGCTACCACTGCAACGCGTCGCACCCGGAACTGTTGAAAACCCTGCTGGAATGGGACGACGTCACCGATCCGCGCGCCGATCAGGCGTTCAAGGATCACGTCGCCGCCTCCGCCGCCGCTTGGGAAGCCGAGAAGATTCCTTACGCCCACGCCAGTTTCGGCCTGCGCAACCGCATCGTGCGCATGCCGCTGCTCAAAGGCACCGTATCGATGACCCTCGACGGCAAACAGGGCTGCGCGAAACTGATGGGCCGGATCAAGAACCCGGACCTCGGCTCGATGCGCATCCTGCACCTGCCGCACTCGTGGAACCACTGCATGGGCGACCACATCATCGTCTTCACCGTGTGGCCGATCAGCGCCCAGGAAACCATGGTCACCACCAAGTGGATCGTGCACAAGGATGCGGTTGAGGGCGTCGATTACGATGTTGATCGCATGCGTCAGGTGTGGGATGCGACCAACGATCAGGATCGCCGACTGGCGGAAGAGAACCAGCGCGGGATCAACTCGACGGCGTATCAGCCTGGGCCTTACTCGAAGACCTACGAGTTCGGCGTGGTCAACTTCGTTGATTGGTACAGCGAGCGTCTGCTGAACAACCTTGGCGCCGAGCCTGCGCCTTACCTCAAAGGCGTCCCGGTTCAGGGCTAAAAGCAAAAGCTTCGCGAGCAGGCTCGCTCCCACAGGTGGAATGCATTCCAAATGTGGGAGCGAGCCTGCTCGCGAAGGCGTCATGAAAGTCATTACATCTCTGAAACGGATTGCACAATTTCTGATCAACCACCCCACACACCATACCCACCAAGCCCCCCAGCCTTCCGCAAACAAGTTATCCACATAGCCACCCACAGCAAATGGGGACAACTGTGGATGACTCAAAAAATATCTCACTGATTTGCAAAGAAAAACCGTGACTTATCCAGAAGCACGGTTTTCGAAAGGCAATGATCGTTTTTTGATCAACAGGCTGAAAGGTACACAGATCGTGGCCTTCAGCGGATGGCAAACACCTTATCCACAGAAGCGCCAACAGAGATCGGGGGTAACTTTGCTTCTGCTGTGGAAAAGCGCTGAAGACTGCGAAAAAACGGGGGATTCGAGGGATTCATCCGGTCAGAAGCGCAAATTGATCAGTTATTGATCAATTCTCTGAAAGCCACGTTTCATATGACTGTTAGCGGAGAGCGAACATCTTATCCACAGAAGCGCCAACAGAGATCGGGGGTAACTACGGAAGTTATCCCGACGAAAAATCCCGTAAAAACCGTAACTTAGGCTGGTTGTTTTTTGATCTGAAGCCTGCAGGCCACGGCCGGCGTGACGTGCAGTGATGGGCAAACACGTTATCCACAGACTGACCAACAGGGATTGTGAGTAAACACTCGTCAGTGGATAACCGGATTCAGGCGCGGTGCATCAGATAGGCCTCACCCGTCACCCGAATCATCGGATGCGGTACCACCTGACAGGTTTTGACGATGCCAAAGCCATGTCGCTCATAAAACCGCCGAGCGCCAGTATTGGCGGCGTAGTCGATCAGGCTCAGGCCTTTGAGCGTGAGTTGATCGGCGCGCGCCTGGGCATGTTGGAGGAACTGCACGCCCAATCCTTGATTACGCCAGCCTTCGTGCAGCGCCAGGCTGGAGATGTACAGCGTATCCGCCACCTCCATATCGGCGTAAGGCGCCAGCACTGGATCGGTGGGCGGTGTCGGGTCTGGGTCTTCGCGCATGACGTAGCTGTGCATCATCCCGACCACACAGCCTTCGGCCTCAGCGATCAGGCAGTTCTGCCAGGAAAAATCCACATCGTCGCGGGCATAGCGCCGCTCACCGACATCAAGCAACGTCTCGCCCGGCTCCGCCAACTGGCTCCAGATGTAATCCGAGGCGCCCTCCGAGGAGATCTGAAACAAACGCGCAATGTCGCGCGCATCCGTGCGCCGGGCAGGTCGAAACTCAACTGTCATTCACATTATTCCTGTGGGTAAGCCGCTGACCTGAAGGAAAGGGATTTGGGATGTCAGCGGACGACACCTTCTTCGATCAGCAGTTTGAGGATGGCTTCGGCGCCAGCCTGCGGGGTGACGCCTTTGAGCACTTGTCCACCGCCACCACTGGCTTTGGCGGTAGCCGCTTTCATCCGGTCGGCACCGCTTTTGGCTTTGATCACTTTCAGGCGTTTGGGCCTTGGTTTGGCCGGCTGCAGGGTGGCGACAGCCAAGAGCTCGTCGTCTACGACCTCGACGTCGTCAGCCTCCAGCACCCCGCGTCGCGCCGGGCCATAGGCACTCTGCCGAGGCTTCGGCGCAGCGTTATCCACAGTCGCGAGAAACGGCAGCTTGACCTTCAACCGCCGCCGCTGCCCACGCGGCAAGGCTTGCAGCACCAGCGCCGAACCGTCATTGATCGACTCGACCTGCGCCAGCCCCACCACCAACGGCCAGCCCAGTCCTTCGGCGAGCAAAAACGGCAACATCCCCGAACCTTCGCCGGTTTCCGCCTGGCTGCCGGTCAGCACCACTTGCGCACCGGCATCGCGCAGATACGCGGTCAACGCCGGCAGCGCATCGGCGCCAGCCGGTTGCTCCAGCACGTGCATCTGCTCAAGACCCATACCCAGATAGGCGCGCAACGCCGGCTCCGCAACGTCGCCGGCATGCAGCACTTGCAGGTTATCCCCAGCCAGTTGCAGGCCCAGTTCCACGGCGCGCGCGTCCTGGTCGGCGCGACGTGGCCTGCCGGAAGTCGGGTGGGCGCCGATTGAAACCAGACTGATAACTTTCGTGTTCATAGCGTTTCCTTAAGCCGCATCGCGCTTGGCTTCGTTGCGGTAAGCCGCCACCGCCTCGATCAACGCTTGAAGAATCTCTGCGCTCTCGCCGATCACTGAGAGGTCGGCGCGCTTGATCATGTCGCAACCCGGGTCGAGGTTGATCGCCACCACCTTGTCGCAGGCGCCGATACCTTGCAGGTGCTGGATCGCGCCGGAGATACCCACAGCCACATAAACCCGTGCGGTGACCCAAGTGCCGGACGCGCCGACCTGGCGATCACGGGCCATGAAGCCATCATCCACTGCAACGCGGGAAGCGCCTTCGGTAGCGCCGAGTGCCGCCGCCGTTTCGTGGAACAGTGCCCAGTCCTTGACGCCGTTGCCGCCGGAGAAAATGAACTCCGCTTCGGCCATCGGAATCGCTGCCGGGTCGACCGCCACAGCGCCGAGATCTTCGATCCGCGACAGGCTGCGCGCGACACTTGTGGATAACTCCACCGGCAACGCTTCGTGACGGGTTTCACTGACCGGTTCAGCGCATTCGGCCGCCACCAGAATCAACCGTGCGACGGGACGGGCAAGGTCTTGCAGCCCCGCGCCAGCGCGGCCGATGCATTCCTGATCCTTGACCTGCCAGACCCGTGTCGCCGGGCGCTCGCCCAATGCCGCCGCAAAGCGTCGACCGAGTTCACCGCCACCGCTGCGGCTGTCCGGCAGCAGCCAGTGACGCGGGTTGAACTGGTTATCCACAGCGCGCAAACCTTGCACCCGTTGCTCCGGTGCATAACCGCTGAATTCATCGCCTTCGAGTACCAGCAAGCGATCGACGCCAGCGGTCGCGAAAGCGTTTTCCTTATGCTCGCCAAAGACCACCGCCAACACCGCGCCGTCCTGGCCGGCGAGTTGATGGGCGAGGCCAAACAAATCACGGTCGTGACTGCTCAAGCGACCGCCGACCATGTCCGGCACCACGGTGATATAGAACGCCGGGGCCGGCACCTGATGCAGCGGCAGTTGCACTTCCACAGCAGCGGATCGTTTGACCACCCCGCCCTGTTGCGCGCCGCTGCGGTCGATACGCTTGATGCCGTTGGGGCCGATAAAACCGATGCCGTGCAGGTTCTTGCGGATGACGCCATTCGGCCCCATCCAGCTGTGTTGCGCCGGTTGCATGGCCGCGTGCAGCGGGTGCAGGCGGTTACGCGCAATCCATTCGGCGCGCGGGTCGCGGCGGATAATGTCGCTCATCAGTGGGCCTCCGCAGGTTCACGTTTGGCCGGAGTGGCAGGCTTGCTCGGCGCGGCGTCTTCGAGCAGCGCGTCGGCCACCAGTTCGGCGATGTCCTTGATCAGCGGCCGCGGTTCGACCACGCCTTCGAGCATCGCCGTGCACTGTGGACAACCCACCGCCACCAGTTCAGCGCCGGTCTCGCGGATGTCTTCCATGCGCATGTCGGGAATCCGCTGCTTGCCCGGAATGTCGGTAATTGGCGCGCCACCGCCACCGCCGCAGCAGCGCGAACGGAAGCCGGAACGCTGCATCTCTTTCACTTCGATACCGAGCGCACGCAGCACTTCGCGCGGCGCTTCGTACTCGCCGTTGTAGCGACCGAGGTAGCACGGATCGTGATAAGTCACGCTGTTGCCTTTGTGCTGACCGAGGTTCAGCGCACCGGCCTGAATGATTTCCGCCATGTAGGTGCTGTGGTGCTGTACCAGGTAGTTGCCATCAAACGCGCCGTACTCGTTTTTCAGCACATGGAAACTGTGCGGATCGCAGGTGACGATGCGGTTGAAGCTATATTTGGCCAGGGTCTGGATGTTGCGTTTGGCGAGCAACTGGAAGGTCGCTTCATCGCCCAATCGGCGGGCCACGTCGCCGCTGTCACGCTCTTCGAGACCGAGCACGGCAAAGTCGATTTTCGCCGCTTTCAACACTTTGACGAACGCGCGCAGGGTGCGTTGGTTGCGCATGTCAAAAGCACCGTCGCCGACCCAGAACAGCACATCGGTGGATTTCTTTTCGCTGAGCAGATTGAGGTTCAGATCCGCCGCCCAGTTCATCCGCCCGCCCGGGGCGAAACCGCCGGGGTTGTCGGTGGCGATGAGGTTTTCGAGGACTTCGGCGCCCTTGTTCGGCGTCGCGCCTTTTTCCAGGGTCAGGTGACGGCGCATGTCGACGATGGCGTCGACGTGCTCGATCATCATCGGACATTCCTCGACGCAGGCACGGCAGGTAGTGCACGACCACAGGGTTTCGGCGTCGACCAAGCCGTTGACGATCGGTTGATGTGGATTACCGCTATGCTCGCCTACAGGTTTGCCCGGATACGGGCTGCCGGCGAACTTGGCATCGGTGCCGCCAGCGAGGCCGACGACCATGTCCTGAATCAGTTTTTTCGGGTTCAGCGGCTGGCCAGCGGCGAAGGCCGGGCACGCCGCTTCGCACTTGCCGCACTGCACGCAGGCGTCGAAACCGAGCAGTTGGTTCCAGGTGAAATCCTTGGGTTTCTCAACCCCTAACGGCGCTGAAGGATCATTGAGATCCAGCGGTTTGAGACCGGTGGAACGACCACCGCCAAAACGTTCGGCGCGACGGTGCCAAGCCAGGTGCAAGGCACCGGCGAAGGCGTGTTTCATCGGCCCGCCCCAGGTCATGCCGAAGAACAGCTCCGACACGCCCCACAGCACGCCAATCCCGAGAATGACTGCGAGCACCCAGCCGCCGAAGTTCTCCGGGAGGATTCCGGCCACCGGCAAGGTCAGCAGGAAGAACGACGCCGAGAACGCCAGCAGGCTTTTCGGCAGGCGCATCCACGGGCCTTTCGACAGCCGCGCCGGCGGGTTGCGCCGTCGCAGATAAACGAAGATCGCGCCGACGAACATCACCGCCGTCATCAGCAGCAACGCGTAGCCAAGAATGCGGTTATGCAGGCCGAAACCGTGCACCAGCAGCGCCAGCACAATCGACGCCACCGCACCGCCCGCTGTAGCGACGTGGGTGTTGGCGATGTATTTGTCTCGCGCCACCACGTGGTGCAAGTCGACCATGTAGCGCTTGGGCATGGCCAACAGGCCGCCGATCAGATCGACCTTCGAGGCCCGGCCCCGACGCCACATGGCCACCCGCCGCAACGCGCCAAGGACCCCAAGGCCGATAGCTGCGAACAACAGGATTGGAAGAAGGGTGTTCAACATGGTGAAGCTCCCACCAGTACAACCTGGAGAAACACGATCCGCTTTACTGTGGGAGCGAGCCTGCTCGCGAAAGCGGTGAATCAGTCAGCTCATCTTTCACTGACAGATTGCATTCGCGAGCAGGCTCGCTCCCACAGGGTTTGGTGCAAGTCCTTAGAAATCCTTGCAGAGCCGCAGGGCGTCATAGATCGCGGCGTGGGTGTTGCGCTGCGCCACGCAGTCGCCGATGCGGAACAGCAAGTAGCCGTCGCCCGCCTCGCTCAGCGAAGGTTGCGGCTGGATCGCGAACAACGCTTCGACGTCGATCTGACCCTTGTTGCGCGAACCCTCTTTGAGCGCGTAGTAGATTTCCTCATCCGGACGCACGCCGTTTTCCACCACCACCTGATCGACCACCCGCTCCTCTTTGGCGCCGGTGTATTCGTTCTCCAGCACCGCGACCAGTTTGTCGCCTTCGCGGTAGACCTTCTCGAGCATCATGTCGCCGGTCATGATCACTTCTTTCGGGTACATGCTGCGGTAGTAGGTCGGGAACGACGTTCCGCCGATGGCCACGCCCGGTTTGATGTCGTCGGTGACGATCTCGACCTGGCTGCCTTTGTCGGCGAGGAAGTCGGCAACCGACATCCCGGTGAACTCGCAAATGGTGTCGTAGACCAGCACGTTCTTGCCCGGCGCCACCTTGCCGTCGAGCACGTCCCAGCTGCTGACCACCAGCCCTTCGGCGGCACCCCAGTGTTCGTTCTGTTCCAGGTACGGATGCCCGCCGACCGCCAGCACCACCACGTCCGGACGCAAGTCCATGATGGTGTCGGCATCAGCTGCCGTGCCCAGGCGCAAATCGACTTTCAGCCGCGCCAGTTCCAGCTGGAACCAGCGAGTAATACCGGCGATCTGGTCACGCTGCGGCGCTTTCGAGGCAGTCGTGATCTGCCCGCCGATGAATTCCTTCTTCTCGAACAGGGTCACTTCGTGGCCACGCTCGGCCGCCACGCGGGCCGCTTCCATCCCGGCCGGGCCGGCACCGACGATGACCACTTTGCGTTTCGGCCCGGTGGATTTCTCGATGATGTGCGGCACGCCCATGTATTCACGGGACGTTGCAGCATTCTGGATGCACAACACGTCGAGGCCTTGATACTGGCGGTCGATGCAATAGTTGGCGCCGACGCACTGTTTGATCTGGTCGATCTGGCCCATCTTGATCTTGGCGATCAGGTGCGGGTCAGCGATGTGCGCGCGGGTCATGCCGACCATGTCGACGTAACCGCCTTCAAGGATGCGCGTGGCCTGGTTCGGGTCCTTGATGTTCTGTGCGTGCAGCACCGGCACCTTGACCACTTCCTTGATCCCGGCGGCCAGATGCAGGAACGGCTCCGGTGGATAACTCATGTTCGGAATCACGTTGGCCAAGGTGTTGTGGGTGTCACAACCCGAGCCGACGACGCCGATGAAGTCGAGCATGCCGGTGTCGTCGTAATACTTGGCGATCTGCTTCATGTCCTCGTGGGACAAACCGTCCGGGTGGAACTCGTCACCGCACAGACGCATGCCGACGCAGAAGTCGTCACCGACCTCGGCGCGCACGGCTTTCAGCACTTCCAGACCGAACTTCATCCGGCCTTCGAAGGTGCCGCCCCATTCGTCGGTACGCTTGTTGACGCGCGGGCTCCAGAACTGGTCGATCATGTGCTGGTGCACCGCCGACAGTTCAACGCCGTCGAGGCCACCGGCCTTGGCCCGGCGCGCAGCCTGGGCGTAGTTGCCGATCACCCGCCAGATTTCTTCCGGCTCGATGGTTTTGCAGGTCGCGCGGTGCACCGGTTCACGTATGCCCGACGGCGACATCAGCGTCGGCCAGTTGAAGCCGTCCCAGCGCGAGCGGCGGCCCATGTGGGTAATCTGAATCATGATCTTGGCGCCGTGCTTGTGCATGGCGTCAGCGAGATTCTGGAAGTGCGGAATGATCCGGTCGGTCGACAGGTTGACCGAGCTCCACCACTGCTGCGGGCTGTCGATGGCGACCACGGAGGAGCCGCCACAGATCGCCAGGCCGATGCCGCCCTTGGCTTTCTCTTCGTAATATTTGACGTAGCGCTCGGTGGTCATGCCACCGTCAGTCGCATAGACCTCGGCGTGCGCGGTGCTGAGCACGCGGTTGCGGATGGTCAGTTTGCCGATCTGGATCGGCTGGAACATTGCTTCGAAAGCCATGGCGGGTTCCTCGACTTACAACGGCTTGACGGTGAACAGGCCGTCTTCGTGGCCTTCTTCGGAGCCACCGTAAACTTGCTCGGCAACCGTGCGGATCTTGCTGCCGCGCGCCTCAAGAATCTGATCCATGGCCCCGGCAAACCAACCGGTGAACATGTAATCGACCTTGCGCCCGACCTTGCCGTAGACGTAGACGAATGCCGAGTGTTCGAGCTTGACGCTGGCGGTGCCTTTGTCGAGGTCGATGTCCTGGATCTTGAACAGGCCCCAGCCGCGTTGCGACAGGCGTTTCATGTAGTGCTCGAACACCGCGACGCCTTCCAGGCCGTGGCATTCGGCTTCTTTCTCGCACCAGTGCCAGGCGGATTTGTAGCCGGCCTTGTAGAGGATCTCGGCATAGGCGTCAGCACCCAAAACCTCTTCGATACCCATGTGGTTATTCACGAAGAAATGCCGTGGCACGTAGAGCATTGGCAGGGCGTCGGAGGTCCAGACACCGGTCTCGCTGTCGACTTCGATTGGCAATTGCGGGGCGATCTTGGCCATGGAAACTTAACTCCAGAAAAAATAGTGGATTCAGTGCTGACCGCTGCCCTCACCCCAGCCCTCTCCCACAGGAGAGGGGGCAGTTCGGCGGCGGTCTTGAGTCAGCGTTACTCGCCCCAGACGTCTTTCAAGACGTTGACCCAGTTCTCGCCCATGATCTTGCGCACCACGCGCTCGGAATGGCCGCGCTTGAGCAGGGTTTCGGTCAGGTTCGGAAACTCGCCGACGGTGCGGATGCCCAGCGGGTTGATGATCTTGCCGAAGCTGGTCAGACGGCGGGCGTAGCCCTTGTCGTGGGTCAGGTATTCGAAGAAGTCCTGGCCGTGGCCCTGAGTGAAGTCGGTGCCGATGCCGATGGCGTCTTCACCGACGATGTTCATGGTGTATTCGATCGCTTCGGCGTAGTCGTCGATGGTCGAATCAATGCCCTTGGCGAGGAACGGCGCGAACATGGTCACGCCGACGAAACCGCCGTGGTCGGCAATGAACTTCAGTTCTGCATCGGACTTGTTGCGTGGGTGTTCTTTGAGACCCGACGGCAGGCAGTGGGAATAGCAGACCGGTTTTTTCGATTCGAGGATGACTTCTTCAGAGGTCTTGGAACCGACGTGGGACAGGTCGCACATGACGCCAACACGGTTCATCTCGGCGACGATTTCGCGACCGAAGCCCGAGAGGCCGCCGTCACGCTCGTAGCAACCGGTGCCGACCAGGTTCTGGGTGTTGTAGCACATCTGCACAATGCCGACGCCGAGCTGCTTGAACACCTCGACATAGCCGATCTGGTCTTCAAACGCGTGAGCATTCTGGAAGCCGAAGAGGATGCCGGTCTTGCCTTGTTCCTTGGCGCGACGGATGTCGGCAGTGGTGCGCACTGGCATCACCAGGTCGCTGTTTTCGCGGATCAGCTTCTGGCTGGCAGCAATATTGTTCACGGTCGCCTGAAAGCCTTCCCACACCGACACAGTGCAGTTGGCTGCCGTCAGACCGCCCTTGCGCATGTCTTCGAACAGCTCGCGGTTCCATTTGGCAATGATCAGACCGTCGATAACGATGCTGTCGGCGTGTAATTCGGCTGGGCTCATCAGGCGTCCCCTTATTGGCGATTCATGCGCCGAATCGTCTGCCGGCGCTTTGGGGCCAGCATATGCCTCGGTGCCGGGGCGACCGGGTGCAAAAACGACAGGGGAATTGCCGAAAGCGTCAATCCGCGACAAAGGGTCGCCAGACGCTCCGATCAGCTACCTGTTCAAGCCCGCAAGCTTGAGCCAGAATCTGCGGCATCCTGGAAACACCACTGGCTTAGAGCGGCGACAACAATGAAATCGATCTTCCTGGCTTTGGCTTTGCTTGCGACCGGCGTACACGCCGCCGAAGAGTCCGACAACAACCCCTGCGACGCCGTCGAAAACGACGTCCAGACCCTGGAATGCTCGACCTACAGCCGCAGCACCGCCGAAGACCTGCTCAAGGACAACTACGCCAGCCTCAACGAGCGCATGCAGACGGCGTATGGCAAGAACCCGACGCAATTGGCGGACATTACCGCCAAGATCAAGACGGCTCAGCAGCAATGGCTGAAGACGCGGGATGCCGATTGCGCGGTGGAAGCGTTCCCGGCGACGGCGGGGAGCAAGGCGTTTACGATTGCGCAGAATGATTGCGTGGCGCGGATGAGTGATGAACGGTCGGAGTTTTTGGAGTCGATTGGGCAGGAATAGTCCTCAAAATTTGAAGGAAAATTGGCACTGCTTTCTGCAATTGCCTCGTGAATCTCTTCTTCTTACGGCACATGCCGACTTCGCCTACACCTATTGCGTGAAAGCCCCGATCTACGGGCGCTTCACGCAATATCCTGACAACTGTTCTTGATTGGCTACCTTAAAAATATAAGTAAAGATTCGCGAATCTTATAAAAGACTTATATTCTTCCATGAACAGCATCCACTGGACACGAAAGGCCGTTAAGCAACTTTTGAAATTGCACTCTGTGCATCAGGTACAGGTTCGAGATGCCGTTACGGCGCTTGCCGACATGCCTGATGTGGGCAATGTCAAAGCACTGATTGGCCATGACTACGCCTACCGCCTGCGTGTCGGTAATTATCGAGTCATGTTCGACTGGGATGGCGCAATCAAAGTGGTCAGTATTCAAGAGGTCAAGAAACGCGATGAACGCACCTACTGACATCCAAATCATCAACGACGCCGAGGGCAACCCCGCCTTCGTCGTCATTCCCTACGCGCAGTACGTTGCGCAAAAAATGCAGCCCGACCTGATTCCCCATGAGGTCGTCAGTCGGATGGTCGGCGGGGCGACACCGATCCGTGCCTGGCGCGAACACCTCAACCTGACTCAGGAAGAAGTCGCTAAACGCATGGGTATTTCGCAACCGGCGTTTGCCCAGCAGGAAACAGTCGCCAAGCCACGCAAGGCCACTCGCGAGAAAATTGCGTCGGCGTTCGGCATCACCGCCAATCAGCTTGAGCTGTAAGCTGCCCTCTTCACTTCAAGGAATTCCCCATGAACATCTGCGGCATCGAAATCAAAGGCAGCGAAGCAATCATCGCCGTGGCCGCTCTCGACGGTTCGGCCTTGAGCCACGTTCCCCTTGCCACCAAGAAGATCGCCCTCGAAGACGATGACGAAGCGGCCAACGTGAAGTTGTTCGCGGCGCAAGTGGCGTCGTTTGTGCGGGAGAACTCGGTTGATCGGATTGCGATCAAGAAGCGCAGCAAGAAGGGTGAGTTTGCCGGTGGGCCGACCACTTTCAAGATTGAGGGGATTTTGCAGCTGCTGGATGGCTGTGAAGTGACGTTGTTGTCGCCGCAGACGATCAATGCGCAGGCGAAGAAGCATAATTTCGAACTGCCGGGGACGTTGAACAAGTATCAGCATGAGGCTTATAAGGCTGCGTGTTCGGCGTTGGTGAAGAAGTAACGCGATCAAACTGTAGGAGTGAGCCTGCTCGCGATGACGAAGTGTCAGTCGACATCAGTGTTGTCTGACTTACCGCTATCGCGAGCAGGCTCACTCCTACAGGGGTTTTGTGTGCATCCATTCAGGCCTGGGCGGTACGGCGGTCTTCGCGGGGACAGCGGGCGAATTTTGCGCGGTAACTGCGGGTGAAGTACGACGGCGATTCGAAGCCGCAGGCGATGCTGACTTCGAGCACGCTCATGTCAGTCTGGCGCAGCAGTTGCCGGGCCTTTTCCAAGCGCAGACGCAGGTAGAAATTGCTCGGCGTGTCGTTCAGGTGCAGCCGGAACAAGCGCTCCAGTTGCCGCCGCGTGACCTTGATCGATTCCGCCAATTGCAGCGTAGTCAGCGGCGGTTCGCTGTGCTGCTCCATCTCGCCAATCACCTGCACCAGTTTCTTGTTGCTGATCCCGTAACGCGTGGCCACTTCCATGCGCTGGTGATCTTTTCGCGGTCGAATTCGCCCCAGCACAAACTGCTCGCTGACCTGAATCGCCAGTTGCGGGCCGTGGGCCTGGGCGATCAGATCGAGCATTAAATCGATGGACGCGGTGCCGCCCGCTGAAGTGATGCGCCGACGGTCGATCTCGAACAGCTCCTGGGTCACGCTGAGCTGTGGATAAGATTCCTTGAAAGCGTCAATGGCTTCCCAGTGCAGCGTCAAGCGATGGCCCTCAAGCAACCCGGCTTCAGCAAGGACAAAGCTGCCGGTGTCGATGGCACCGAGGGTCACGCCTTCGTTATCCAGCCGCCGCAACCAGTGCTCAAGGGTTGGCGTGGCGAACTTCAGCGGTTCAAACCCGGCCACCACCAACAACGTCGCGCCTTTCTTCAACGGCTCCAGCGCCGCGTCGGCGTTGACCGACATGCCGTTGCTCGCCAACACCGCCCCGCCATCAGCGCTCAACACATGCCAGCGGTACAGCTCGCCACGAAAGCGGTTGGCCACGCGTAGCGGTTCGATCGCGGAAATAAAGCCGATGGCGGAGAACCCCGGCATCAGCAAGAAGTAGAAATCCTGGGACATGTGCGCACTCGGTTGGCGGGTAGCGTGGGATGTTGATACGCCAGTTGTCTTCGGCATTCAAGAGCGCAGGTCGCTACAGTGCAAATGCCAGTCGCCGCAGTGCGCTTTCATGGGCGTATAGCTGCGTAACTTTGCATCACCGGCGCATCAGACACCGGAACTCACAATAAACGACCTGCCGAGGAACCCGACATGAAACGACTGATCAGCAGCTGTGTTCTTGCACTCAGCGGTACCGCTTTCTTCAGCGCCAGCGTCATGGCGGCCGACCCGGCATCGTGCCAGAACGTGCGCATGGGCGTGGTCAACTGGACCGACGTGATCGCCACCAGTGCCATGACCCAGGTCCTGCTCGACGGCCTCGGCTACAACACCAAACAAACCAGCGCCTCCCAGCAAATCATCTTCGCCGGGATCCGCGATCAGCGCCTGGACCTGTTCCTCGGTTACTGGAACCCGCTGATGACCCAGACCATCACCCCGTTCGTCGACGCCAACCAAGTCAAAGTCCTCGAAGCGCCAAGCCTGAAAGACGCCCGCGCGACCCTCGCGGTGCCGACTTATCTGGCGGACAAGGGCCTGAAAACCTTCGCTGACATCGCCAGGTTTGAAAAAGAACTGGGTGGCAAGATTTACGGCATCGAACCGGGCTCGGGCGCCAACACGCAGATCAAGGCAATGATCACCAAGAACCAGTTCGGCCTCGGCAAGTTCCAGCTGGTCGAGTCCAGCGAAGCCGGGATGCTCGCCGCCGTCGACCGCGCCGTGCGCCGCAAAGAGGCTGTGGTGTTCTTCGGCTGGGCGCCGCACCCGATGAACGTCAACGTCAAGATGACGTATCTGACCGGCAGCGACGACGCCCTCGGTCCGAACGAAGGCATGGCCACCGTGTGGACCGTCACCGCGCCGAAATACGCCGAGCAGTGTCCGAACATCGGTCGCCTGCTGACCAACCTGACGTTCACCGCCGAGGACGAGAGCCGGATGATGCAGCCGCTGCTCGATCACAAGGACGCCTTCGAATCGGCCAAGCAATGGCTCAAGGATCACCCGGAAGACAAGCAGCGCTGGCTCGAAGGTGTGACCACGTTCGATGGCAAACCGGCCGCTGAAAACCTGCAGTTGACCAGCAAATAACCCTCTCTTGAAAAGCCCCTCTCCCAGATTGGGAGAGAGGACTGACCGACGCTTCGCAGCCCCGAAAAGGGCTGCGGACAGACCCATCACGCCTGAAGGAAACCGCACCATGAACCACGACGTCATCATCACCTGCGCACTCACCGGTGCTGGCGACACGACCGCCAAGAGCCCGCACGTGCCGGTCACCCCGAAACAGATCGCCGCTGCCGCCGTAGAAGCGGCCAAGGCTGGAGCCACCGTCGTGCACTGCCATGTGCGCGATCCGCAGACCGGCAAGTTCAGCCGCAACGTAGCGCTGTACCGCGAAGTGATGGAGCGCATCCGCGAGGCCGACGTCGACATCATCGTCAACCTCACCGCCGGTATGGGTGGCGATCTGGAGATCGGCGCCGGCGAGAACCCGATGGAGTTCGGTCCGAACACCGATCTGGTCGGCCCGCTGACCCGTCTGGCGCACGTTGAAGAACTGCTGCCGGAAATCTGCACCCTCGATTGCGGCACGCTGAACTTCGGCGATGGCGACACCATTTATGTGTCCACTCCGGCGCAACTGCGGGCCGGCGCCAAGCGCATCACCGAGCTGGGCGTGAAGGCTGAGCTGGAGATTTTCGACACCGGTCATCTGTGGTTTGCCAAGCAGATGATCAAGGAAGGTTTGCTCGACAACCCGTTGTTCCAGTTATGCCTGGGCATCCCGTGGGGCGCCCCGGCCGATACCACCACCATGAAAGCCATGGTAGACAACCTGCCCGCCGATGCGGTGTGGGCCGGGTTTGGCATTGGCCGGATGCAGATGCCGATGGCCGCGCAAGCGGTGCTGCTCGGCGGCAACGTGCGGGTCGGGCTGGAGGACAACCTGTGGCTGGACAAGGGTGTGCTGGCGACCAACGGCCAATTGGTCGAACGCGCCACCGAGATCCTCAGCCGCCTCGGCGCCCGCGTACTGACCCCGGCCGAGGGCCGCAAGAAAATGGGCCTGACCCAGCGCGGCTAAACGACCACTCATTTCCCACTGTGGGAGCGAGCCTGCTCGCGAAGAGGCCGGTACATCCGAAGCATCTTCATCAGCAGAGGCACCGCTTTCGCGAGCAGGCTCGCTCCCACAGTTGATCCCCGAACTATTCAGGAATGTCGCCATGAGCTTTATCACCGATATCAAAACCTTCGCCGCGCTGGGCAGCGGTGTCATTGGCAGCGGTTGGGTCGCTCGCGCCCTCGCCCATGGCCTCGATGTGGTGGCGTGGGACCCGGCCCCCGGTGCCGAAGCAGCGCTGCGCAAACGCGTGGCCAATGCCTGGGGCGCGCTGGAGAAAAATGGTCTGGCACCCGGCGCTTCGCAGGATCGTCTGCGCTTTGTTGCGACCATCGAAGAGTGCGTGCGCGATGCCGATTTCATTCAGGAAAGCGCCCCGGAACGTCTCGAACTGAAACTCGATCTGCACAGCAAAATCAGCGCCGCGGCCAAGCCGAATGCGTTGATCGGCTCGAGCACTTCGGGCCTGCTGCCGAGCGAATTCTACGAGAGTTCGACGCACCCGGAACGTTGCGTGGTAGGCCACCCGTTCAACCCGGTTTATCTGCTGCCGCTGGTCGAAGTCGTGGGCGGCAAGAACACCGCGCCCGAGGCCGTTCAGGCAGCGATGAAAGTCTACGAATCCCTCGGCATGCGCCCTTTGCATGTGCGCAAGGAAGTGCCCGGTTTTATCGCCGACCGCTTGCTTGAAGCGCTGTGGCGTGAGGCGCTGCACCTGGTCAATGACGGTGTCGCGACCACTGGCGAGATCGATGATGCGATCCGTTTTGGCGCCGGGTTGCGCTGGTCGTTTATGGGTACGTTCCTGACTTACACCCTGGCCGGCGGTGATGCAGGCATGCGCCACTTCATGTCGCAATTCGGCCCGGCGTTGCAGTTGCCGTGGACGTATCTGCCGGCACCGGAACTGACTGACAAGTTGATTGATGATGTGGTGGAAGGCACCAGTGATCAGCTTGGTCGTCACAGTATTTCGGCGCTGGAGCGTTATCGTGATGATTGCCTGCTGGCTGTGCTTGAGGCGGTGAAGAGCACCAAGGAAAAACATGGGATGGCGTTCAGCGAGTGATGGGGTTGGCATGACATCGCTGCCCTCACCCTAGCCCTCTCCCAGAGGTAGAGGGGACTGACCGAGTTGAATGTTCGAGTTACGCCGACTTGCACCATCGAGCCGAACTCAAGTTTTGAAAGGCCCCCGATCTGCTCCCTTTCCCCCTCGCCCCCCTGAGGGAGAGGGGACTGATCGCGTTGATTGTTCGAGTTACGCCGACTTGCACCACCGAGCCGAACTCAGGTTTTGAAAGGCCCCCGATCTACTCCCTTCCCCCTCTCCCCTTGGGGGAGAGGGCTGGGGTGAGGGGGTAGCTTTTGATCTTGAAGACCACCTAACTGCCGGAACCCAAATCATGCCGCACCTCACCACCTACCAAACCAGAATCATCCCCGACTGGGTCGACTACAACGGCCACCTGCGCGACGCCTTTTACCTGCTGATATTCAGCTACGCCACCGACGCCCTGATGGACCGTCTCGGCATGGACAGCAACAACCGCGAGGCCAGCGGCAACTCGCTGTTCACCCTCGAACTGCACCTTAATTACCTGCACGAAGTGAAGCTCGACACCGAGGTGGAAGTGCGCACGCAAATCATCGGCCACGACAGCAAACGCCTGCACCTCTATCACAGCCTGCACAAGGTCGGTGATGACCAGGAACTGGCCGGCAACGAACAGATGCTGTTGCACGTCGATCTCGCCGGCCCACGTTCGGCACCTTTCAGCCCGGACACCCTGAGCCGCCTGCAAAGCATCGTCGCCGAGCAGAAAGACTTGCCTGCCCCCGCTTACATCGGCCGCGTCATCGCGCTGCCACCTGCAAGGTAAATCCATCGATCACAAGGAACCGCCATGAACACCGCTGCCGCTGTTGCCGACTTCCGTACTTATCCGTTGATCAGCGCGCTCGGTGGCGTGCAGACCTTGGCGGATCGCGTTGCCATTGAGTGGGCTGACGGGCGCGTCAGCCCGTTCCACCATATCTGGTTGCGGGACAACTGCCCGTGTCCACAGTGCGTCTACAACATCACCCGCGAACAGGTCTTCGAGATCGTCGATGCCGTTGAAGACCTCAAGCCAGCTGTCGCACATATCGATACCCACGGCTGTCTGCGCATTGACTGGCAGGACGGCCACCTCAGTCGTTTCGATCCCGGCTGGTTGCGTGCTCACGCCTACGATGATGAATCCCGCGCCGAACGCTTGGCCGCCAAGCCCAAGCCTTATCTGTGGCACAGCGATTTGCAATTGCCGGTGTTCGAATACGCAACGCTGATGAACGACAACGCCGCCCTGCTGCAATGGCTGATCGCCTTACGCGACATCGGCCTGACCCAAGTGCGCGGCGTACCCACCGAACCCGGCTCGCTGAAGCTCATCGCCCAGCGCATTTCCTTTATTCGCGAGAGCAACTTCGGCGTGCTGTTCAACGTGCAATCCAAAGCCGATGCCGACAGCAATGCCTACACCGCTTTCAACCTGCCGTTGCACACCGACCTGCCCACTCGCGAGCTGCAACCTGGATTGCAATTTCTGCATTGCCTGGTGAATGACGCCGAGGGTGGCGAGAGTATTTTTGTCGATGGTTTTGCGATTGCCGATGCGTTGCGCAGCGAAGACCCGGCAGCGTTTCAGGCGCTGTGTGAAATACCCGTGGAGTTTCGCAACAAGGATCGTTATAGCGACTATCGCTGTCTGGCGCCGATCATCGCTCTGGATGCCTTGGGACGCGTGGCGGAAATTCGCATGGCGAACTTTCTGCGCGGCGCGTTCGATACGTCAGTGGAGCAAATGCCACGGTTGTATCGGGCTTATCGACGCTTCATCGCGATGACCCGCGAGCCGCGATTTCGGTTGATACAGCGACTCAATGCGGGGGAGTTGTGGTGTTTCGATAACCGCCGCACGTTGCATGCGCGCAATGCGTTTGACCCTGCTACCGGGGCGCGGCATTTTCAGGGCTGCTATGTCGACCGGGATGAATTGTTGTCGCGGATTCTGGTGCTGCAACGCTAGACCGCGTCATCGTTCTTCGCGAGCAGGCTCGCTCCCACATTCAACCTCATTCCCATGAAGGAACGCGGTCACCTGTGGGAGCGAGCCTGCTCGCGAAGGCGTCAGCAGCAACACACCGTTCTCTGATTCACAGGCAAAAAAACTCCGATCAAGCCGTGACAGGATCGGAGCTGAGGAGGGTACTGTTGAGGAGCTGCCAAGCGAGGGTGACCAAACCTTCGTGTTGCAAGCTGAGTTCAGTGTGCCCACTCCCTTGAGCGGCGAGTTAGCCGAAAACGACCTGTTCATAGCCGTCGCGGCCACTGCGACAAATCGCCCTTGCCGTGCCTCGGCATGCCTACCAGAATCGAGCCACGACCTCCGTTACCGAAGAAGGATGCGCGTCATGATGTATGCCGATTTGATCGATCAGGAAGATTTGTTGGGCCAGCTCAAGGCGTTGGGTATTCAAGTGCCCAGTGGCACGACCGCCGATCAGGCTTGCGAGTGCGCGGTGCGCGGTCTGGATAACGTTCGCGCGTTTGAACTGCGCAAGATGGTCAAGGACATGTACACCAGCGGCGCCAGTATTCAGCCGGCGGTGCGTCAGGCGATCGACAAACAGTTGTTGCCGGCCTTGGCGGACTACCAGCAAAGCCATAGCGCCTGACGTTGCTCACCTGATCGTTCCCACGCTCTGCGTGGGAATGCCTCAACGGACGCTCCGCGTTCGGCCTTTTGGGACGCAGAGCGTCCCGGGTTGCGTTCCCACGCAGAGCGTGGGAACGATCCTCATCAGAGCCTTACGCTGGCAAACGTCGATTCATTGCGCGCCTGACTCAACGCCGACATCGGCCCCGACAGCGGCGACATCACGATTGCCTGCGGCAGCGGCAGCATCGCCACTTGCTGGGTGGTATTGGAGCCTACGCGCTCGTCACGCGGCGGAATGCCGAAGTACTCGCGGTAGCACTTGGAGAAGTGCGGCGTCGAGACGAAACCACACACCGACGCCACTTCGATGATCGACATCGGCGTCTGCTTGAGCAACTGCCGGGCGCGAATCAAACGCAGCTTCAAGTAGTAACGCGACGGCGAGCAGTGCAGGTATTTCTGGAACAGGCGCTCCAGCTGTCGACGCGACACGGCGACGTACACTGCCAATTCATCCAGGTCGATCGGCTCTTCCAGATTGGCTTCCATCAGCGCGACGATTTCCTGCAGCTTCGGCTGGTTGGTGCCGAGCATGTGCTTGAGCGGCACGCGCTGGTGATCCTGTTCGTTGCGGATACGTTCGTAGACGAACATCTCCGAGATCGCGGCGGACAGTTCACGGCCGTGATCGCGGCTGATCAGGTGCAGCATCATGTCCAGCGGTGCGGTGCCGCCGGAACTGGTGAAACGGTTACGGTCGAGGGTGAACAAGCGCGTGCTCATGGCCACGCGCGGGAAAGCTTCCTGCATCGCCGCCAGACATTCCCAGTGCACGCTGCAATCGAAACCGTCGAGCAACCCGGCGCAAGCCAGCGCCCAACTGCCGGTGCACACGGCGCCGAGGCGCTTGGACTGTCGCGCCTGGCTTTGCAGCCAGGAAACGTGTTCGCGGGTGACAGTGCGTTGGATACCGATGCCGCCGCAGACAATCACAGTGTCCAGCGGCGGGGCTTTGTGCATGGAAGCGTCGGGAGTGATTTGCAGACCGTCACTGGCCCACACCTGACCGCCATCGACGGTGAGGGTGCTCCAGCGATACAGCTCGCGACCGGACAATTGGTTGGCCATGCGTAGAGGTTCTACTGCGGAGGCCAGAGAAATCAGCGTGAAATTGTCCAGCAGCAGAAAGCCGATGGATTGAGGCGCACGGTTCTGGGGTTGGGCCCCGGAGTTGAACGACGTCATCGCGGTATCTCCTCACACAAAGCGGGTGATGGCCTCAGGCGGAGGCTCTTGTTATTGCCAGCGTTCTCGCGTGGGAGACGGGCTTTGTTATGACAGAGCAATTGCCATGCCTAAAATTGAATGGCTGTTCAATAACTCCTGAAAACGACGTCGCGACGTGTCTATACGAGCCGTCCGACGAAAGGTGTTTCGAAGTGCCATTAGTGTTGTTGAGCGCCTTGCCCCGAGGGGTGTGAGCAAATCGGTAGCACTTGTGGGAACTGGCCTGCGCGCGATTGTCGGACAGTGTCACCGCAAGCACGGGTGACGGACGGTAGGAGAGCTGAGCGCGTGTAACAGGTGGGAAAGACTCTTATCTGATTACGACGCGCTAAAAGGTGGCGTGATTTATTGTCTGTGTTCACTTGGTGAGCAGTTTTGACTGGTCTGGCCCCTTCGCGAGCAGGCTCGCTCCCACAGTAGATCTCCAGTGAACACAAAATGTGTGAACGCCAGGGTCCAATGTGGGAGCGAGCCTGCTCGCGATTGGGGCAACGCGGTCTCAGCACTCAACCGCACTGACCGCCAACCCACCCCGCGATGTCTCTTTATATTTGTCATGCATATCCGCACCGGTATCACGCATGGTGCGGATCACCCGATCCAGCGAAATAAAATGCTGACCATCACCACGCAACGCCATCTGCGCCGCGTTGATCGCTTTCACCGCCGCAATCGCATTGCGCTCGATGCACGGCACTTGCACCAGGCCACCGACCGGATCGCAGGTCAGCCCAAGGTTATGTTCCAGGCCGATCTCCGCCGCGTTGCACAATTGCTCCGGCGTAGCGCCAAGAATCTCCGCCAGCCCCGCCGCCGCCATCGCGCACGCTGAACCGACCTCGCCCTGACAGCCAACTTCGGCGCCCGAGATCGACGCATTCTTCTTGCACAGAATCCCCACCGCCGCCGCACCGAGGAAGTAGTCGACCACGTTGGCGTCCGTCACCGCTTCGCTGAACTTCATAAAGTAGTGCAACACCGCCGGAATGATCCCCGCCGCGCCATTGGTCGGCGCCGTGACCATGCGCCCACCCGCCGCGTTTTCTTCATTAACAGCCAGCGCAAACAGATTGACCCACTCCATCGCACTGAGCGTCGAGCCGATCACATTGGGCTTGCCCAACTCCTGAAGACTGCGGTGCAACTTCGCCGCGCGCCGCCGTACATTCAATCCGCCAGGCAGGATGCCTTCGTGTTTCAGCCCCTGCTCGACGCAGTCCTGCATCGCCCGCCACAGCTTCATCAGACCGGCGCGGATTTCTTCTTCACTGCGCCAGACCTTTTCGTTAGCCATCATCAGTTCGGCAACGCGCAGGTTGTTGTTCTTGCACAGCTCCAGCAGCTCGACCGCGCTGGAAAAGTCATAAGGCAATTCAGTGCGATCCAGATCGAGCACGCCACTGGACGCCTGCGCTTGATCGACGACAAAACCGCCACCCACCGAATAGTAGGTGTCGCGATGCAGTTCGCCGTGATCGCCCTCGGCCACAATCGTCATGGCATTGGGGTGGAACGGCAGGTTCTCGTCGATCAGACGCATGTCCCGCGCCCAGACAAACGGCACCGCCAAACGACCGTCCAATAACAGCGTGTGAGTTTCACGCAGGGCCTGAATGCGCGGGCCGATCTGCGACGGGTCGATTGCGTCCGGCCACTCGCCCATCAGGCCCATGATCACCGCGTTGTCGCTACCGTGACCAATGCCGGTCGCCGATAACGAACCGTACAGCTGCACTTCGATCCGCCGCACCTGCTCCAGCTGGTGCTTGTCGCGCAGCGACTCGACGAATAACGCCGCGGCGCGCATCGGCCCGACGGTGTGGGAACTGGAAGGGCCGATGCCGATTTTGAACAGGTCGAAAACGCTGATAGCCATTGCTGCAGAGCTCCTGAGGATACCGGTCCGGGGCGCAAAAGCGCCCGCTGGCGGAGCTGCTACGCTCAAGCTGCGATCCGCCGGAATGCCCGCATCATCAGGCTTTTGTCGGAGCGCACGGCGTCTGACACCGACGCACTCATGTCCACCAGCGCCGCGCCGTTTTCGCCCAGGTTTTTCGCCGTTTTTGTACGGTTCAGAGGGCCATTCGGGGCTGAAAAAAGCTGTAAACGACGTCACTGACACTGGATGCGACCATCCCTGTACTGGATACGACCCCCCCTGTAGGCGTCAGATTTTCACTGGTACATGATCGTTATGACTCGATTGCAAGGCGCCGTGGTAGAGCTGTCTCCAGAACGCCATCCAACCGCAACCTATAAGTGCGGTGGTCCACAGTCGGAACACTGCCAAAAAAAACACCAAGGAGTCCATCCATGAAAGGTTCCCCGTCGTTGTTGTTGGCCGCCATGCTGAGTCTGCCGTTACTGGCGCAAGCTGCAGAACCGGCGCAGTGCAGTACCGTTAACTTCTCCGATGTCGGCTGGACCGACATCACCGCCACCACCGCCACCACCTCCGTTGTCCTCAACGCCCTCGGCTACAAGACCAAGACCACCATGATCTCCGTGCCCGTGACCTACAAGTCGCTGGCCGACGGCAAGAACATGGACGTGTTCCTCGGCAACTGGATGCCGACCATGGAAAACGACATCAAGGCCTACCGCGACGCCGGCACCGTGGAAACCGTGCGCACCAACCTCAAGGGCGCCAAGTACACCCTCGCCGTGCCGCAAGCCCTGTATGACAAAGGTCTGCATGACTTCGCCGACATCGCCAAATTCAAGAAAGAGCTCGACGGCAAGATCTACGGCATCGAGCCTGGCAACGACGGCAACCGCCTGATCCAGAGCATGATCGACAAGGACGCCTTCGGCCTGAAGACCGCCGGTTTCAAAGTCGTCGAATCCTCGGAAGCGGGCATGCTCTCGCAAGTGGATCGCGCGCAGAAACGCGACACCGCCGTGGTCTTCCTCGGCTGGGCGCCGCACCCGATGAACAAGCGCTTCAAGATTCAATACCTGACCGGTGGCGATGATTTCTTCGGCCCCGATTTCGGTGCGGCGACCGTGGCAACCAACACCCGCAAGGGTTACGCCACGGAATGCAGCAACGTTGGTCAGTTGCTGAAGAACCTGGAGTTCACCGTCGACATGGAAAGCGAACTGATGGGCAACATCCTCGACGACAAGATGAAGCCTGACGCGGCCGCCAAGGCCTGGCTGAAAAAGAATCCACAAGTGCTCGATACCTGGCTCACTGGCGTGACCACCATTGACGGTAAACCTGGCCTGGAGGCCGTGAAAGCCAAGCTTCAGTAATCGCTTATGCCGGGTGGGTTCGCCCACCCGGGCTGTTTATTTCCTTGCATGCGGACGTTCACTACCATGCTGATTGATCAGAAAATACCTTTAGGCCAGTACATCGCGGGCTTCGTTGAATGGTTGACGCAACACGGCGCCAATACCTTCGACGCAATCGCCGTGACCCTGGAAACGATGATCCACGGCGTGACGTTTGCGCTGACCTGGTTCAACCCATTGGTCTTGATTGGCCTGATTGCAATCATCGCCCATCTGATTCAACGCAAGTGGGGCCTGACCGCGTTTGTGGTCGCCTCCTTCCTGCTGATCCTCAATCTGGGGTACTGGCAGGAGACCATGGAAACCCTCGCCCAGGTCATGTTTGCGACCCTGGTCTGCGTGGTCATCGGCGTGCCATTGGGCATCGTCGCCGCGCATAAACCGATGTTCTACACGGTCATGCGTCCGGTACTCGATCTGATGCAGACCGTACCGACCTTCGTTTACCTCATTCCTACCCTGACCCTCTTCGGGCTGGGTGTGGTGCCGGGCCTGATCTCCACGGTGGTGTTCGCCATCGCTGCGCCGATCCGCCTGACCTACCTGGGCATCCGCGATGTCCCGCAAGAACTGATGGACGCCGGCAAGGCCTTCGGCTGCTCGCGTCGCCAACTGCTCTCACGGATTGAACTGCCTCACGCCATGCCGAGCATCGCGGCCGGTATCACCCAGTGCATCATGCTGTCGTTGTCGATGGTGGTGATCGCGGCACTGGTAGGCGCCGACGGACTCGGCAAACCGGTGGTCAACGCACTGAACACTGCTGATATCGCCCTGGGCTTCGAAGCGGGCCTGGCGATCGTACTGCTGGCGATCATGCTCGACCGTATCTGCAAACAACCCGACGCCAAAGTAGGGGGTGACGCATGAGCATAATTCGCTTCGAAGACGTTGACGTAATCTTCTCCAAAGATCCGCGCGAGGCACTCAAGCTGCTGGATCAGGGCATGACCCGCAACGAGATCCTGAAGAAGACCGGACAGATCGTCGGTGTGGAAAAAGCCACGCTGGATATCAACAAAGGCGAAATCTGCGTGCTGATGGGCCTGTCCGGTTCCGGCAAGTCGAGCCTGCTGCGCTGCATCAACGGCCTCAACACCGTGAGCCGCGGCAAGCTGTTTGTCGAGCATGAAAACCGCCAGATCGACATCGCCTCCTGCACCCCGGCCGAACTGAAAATGATGCGCACCAAACGCATCGCCATGGTGTTCCAGAAGTTCGCCCTGATGCCGTGGCTGACGGTGCGCGAGAACATCAGTTTCGGTCTGGAAATGCAGGGCCGTCCGGAGAAGGAACGCAAGAAACTCGTCGACGAAAAACTCGAACTGGTTGGCCTGACCCAATGGCGCAACAAGAAGCCTGACGAACTCTCCGGCGGCATGCAGCAGCGCGTTGGTCTGGCGCGGGCGCTGGCGATGGACGCCGATATTCTGCTGATGGACGAACCGTTCTCGGCGCTCGACCCGCTGATCCGTCAGGGTCTGCAGGATGAACTGCTGGAACTGCAACGCAAGCTGAGCAAGACCATCGTCTTCGTGAGCCATGACCTCGACGAGGCGCTCAAACTGGGTAGCCGCATCGCGATCATGAAAGACGGCCGGATCATCCAGTACAGCGTGCCGGAAGAGATCGTGCTGAACCCGGCGGACGATTATGTGCGCACGTTCGTGGCGCACACCAATCCGCTCAACGTGCTTTGCGGGCGCAGCCTGATGCGCACACTGGACAAGTGCAAACGCATCAACGGTTCGGTGTGTCTCGATCCGGGCGGCGATTCGTGGCTGGACCTGGCCGAAGGCAACACCATCAAAGGCGCACGGCAGAATGGTTCGGTGCTGAACCTGCAGAACTGGGCACCGGGGCAAGCGGTCGAGGGCCTGGAGCGCAAGCCGACGCTGGTGGACTCGAACATCGGTATGCGCGATGCGCTGCAGATTCGTTATCAGACCGGCAACAAGCTGGTGCTGCACGATAACCATCATGTGGTGGGGATCTTGGGCGACAGCGAGCTGTATCACGCGCTGTTAGGCAAGAACCTCGGTTAAGGCGGGATAAAAAAAGGGATCGCGGTGAGCGATCCCTTTTTTATTGGGTCAGGGAAAAGCCCCTCACCCTAGCCCTCTCCCGGAGGGAGAAGGAACCTACCGAGTTGTACTTTCAAGCTACATCGACCTGAGAAATCGAGTCGAACTCAGGTCTTGAAAAGCCCCCGATCTGCTCCCTTTCCCCCTCTCCCTTGGGGAGAGGGTTGGGGTGAGGGGGCTTTTGACTTTAGCTATACACCCGGCCAAGGAGCTGCCGATGGCTTTCAAACTGATCGAGCACATCCCGCGTGATCTGATCCTGCGTGAAGCCCATCAGGTCGTAATCCTGGCTGCCGTTGTGCAGATACACTTCAGCGCGGTAGTAACGCTGACGCGCTTCATCGGACTGCGCCGATTCAGTCGGGGTCGCCAGATAGCCGTCAAGGCTGACTTCGTAGACGAAAGGGTTGCCCTCTTCCATCTCGACGCGCACACCCATGCAACGCTTGGATTTACCCAACAGCGTCTGCACTTCCAGACCCTGCGCACGCATCTGCGCGGTGGCATCTTCCAGCGCCGGGCTGACCTGCTTGTCCATGAAACGCTGCACCACCGATTGGCTCGGTTGCAGGTCCAGTTGCGTCAGACGCTCGCTGAAACCACGACGACCGCGCTCCGCCAGTTGCGCCTGCTCCTGTTCGATCTGCACGTCCTGGCGCATCGCCTTGTGCAGGCCGAACATGAAGAACACCAGCACCACCGAGAACGGCAGACCGGCCAGCACCACCATGGTTTGCATGGCTTCGAAGTTACCGGCAAACAGCAGACCGATGGTCACCAGGGTGATCACCACCGACCAGAAGATCCGCAGCCAGTGCGGCGCATCTTCATCGACGTTGCCGCCCTTGCAGGACAGATTCGCCATCATCACCGCGCCGGAGTCGGCCGGGGTCAGGAACAGCACGAAGCCAACAAAGATCGACACACCGATGACGACTTTCGACGCCGGGTAGTGCTCAAGCAATTGATAGATCGCCATCGACGGCTGTTCCAGCGCCGTCTTGCCCAACTCAACCGCCCCCTGGTTCATCACCAGATCCAGCGCCGAGTTACCGAAGATCGACAGCCAGGCCAAGGTGAAGCCCAGCGGAATCAGCAGCACGCCAGCCACCAGTTCACGCACGGTACGACCACGGGAGATACGCGCGATGAACATGCCGACGAATGGCGCCCAGGAAATCCACCACGCCCAGTAGAACAGGGTCCACAGGCCCATCCAGCGCTCGGACTTGGCGTTGTCGCCCTCGTACACATAAAGGTCGAAGGTTTTCAGCACGATGCCATTGAGGTAGTCACCGATGTTCTGCACGAAGCCGTTGAGCAGGTGCAGGGTCGGCCCGAACAGCAGGACGAAAATCAGCAGACCGCTGAACAGCACGATATTCAGGTTGGACAGGCGACGGATGCCGTTTTCCACGCCGGACACGGCAGCGATGGTCGCCACGGTGCTCATCACGATGATCACGATCAACAGGTTAGTGTTGCTGTGTTCCATGCCGAACAGGTTTTCAAGGCCCGAGGACACTTGCAGCGAACCAATCCCCAGGTTGGTCACCAGACCCAGCAGGGTCACGAACATGCCGAAGCCGTCCACCGCGTGACCGGCCGCGCCCTTGACCCAACGCTCGCCGACCAGCGGATACAGCGCCGAACGCAGGGCCAGCGGCTGGTTATGACGGTAAGCAAAGTACGCCACGGCCAGACCGACCAGTGCGTAGATCGCCCAGCCGTGCAGGCCCCAGTGCAGGAACGTCAGCTGTACAGCCTGACGCGCGGCCATGTTGCTGGCCGATGCGCCTTCCGGTGGATTGAAGTAGTGATCCAGTGGCTCGGATGCGCCGAAGTACAGCAGCGAAATACCGATACCCGACGAGAACAGCATCCCCGCCCAGGCGCCGTAACTGAAATCCGGGGTGTCGTCCTTGCTGCCCAGTTTGAGTTTGCCGTACGAGGAAAACGCCAGGCCCACCACAAACACCAGGTAGGCGGCGATGACCACCATGTAGTACCAGCCGAAGCTGCGCGACAACCAGGCCTGAGCGATACCCAACAGTCTGCCGGCCTCTTGCGGGGCGATAATCAGAATGGCGGTCAACAACAGAATCAGCGCGGTAGAGGTGTAAAACACCCAACCGTTGACCGTCACCTTCTCGGGCGGGGTCTTTATAAGCGAGGCAGAACTCATGGCACAAATGCTCCAGGCAGTGCGAGAGAAGAACACAAGGCAACACGGAACCCGACCAATCGGTTAGTTGGCAGCCGACCGGCGGGTGATATAAAGACACCCCGAAAAATGCCCGAACCTGCCGAAATGGCGCTGCGAATCGCTTTCGTGGCCGAAGGTGGACGGACGTTCATCCGAAACCTGGCCCTGAGCGTCTTGCCCTTTCAACACGTCCATCGAATCGCGAACCGCGCCATGCCCCACGCAGGTTTCGAGCTTTTTCGGATGTCGGTTTTATCGCCACTTACACGTAGGAAAAATCTGTAGGCAGCGACGATTTGTCGCAGATCTTATTCTTTGTTGATTGAACGTTCAATCAAAACAAAATAGACTGGCCGTCAATCCGATAGGCGTGATTCGCCGCTCGGAAGGCCTAAGGAGATGTGCAAGATGCCCAAGGTCGGTATGCAACCCATCCGCCGCCAACAACTGATCGAAGCCACTTTGCAGGCGGTCGATCAGGTCGGAATGGGGGACGCCAGCATTGCGCTGATCGCCCGTTTGGCCGGTGTCTCGAATGGCATCATCAGTCATTACTTTCAGGACAAGAACGGCCTGATTGCCGCCACGATGCGGTATCTGATGACCGCCCTCAGCGAGAGCGTCACCGCGCGCCGTCAGGCGCTGGCAGATGACAGCCCACGGGCGCATCTGCAGGTGATCATCGAAGGCAACTTCGACGCCAGCCAGGTCAATGGCCCGGCAATGAAAACCTGGCTGGCCTTCTGGGCCACCAGCATGCACCAGCCGTCTTTGCACAGGTTGCAGCGGATCAACGATCACCGTCTGTATTCCAACCTGTGCTGCGAGTTCCGCCGTGTGTTGCCGCTCGAAGATGCGCGCACCGCAGCGCGTGGCCTGGCAGCGTTGATTGACGGCTTGTGGTTGCGCGGCGCTTTGTCGGGAGATGCTTTCGACACGGCGCAGGCGCAACAGATCGCTTACGAATACATGGATTTCCAATTGGCCAAGAAGGTGAGCTAGAGCACACAGAAAACGCTCGGCCCCTGAACGCCACCGCAGCCTCACCGCGGTGGTCAACGCCAACCACCAATGCACTTGCGAGGACACTATGGCCCGTTTCGAACTGCAAAAACTTTACATCGATGGCGCGTACTCCGACGCCGGCAGCGATGCCACCTTCGAAGCCATCAACCCGGCTAACGGTGAAGTCCTCGCACTGGTGCAACGTGCGACCAAGGAAGACGTCGAGCGCGCCGTGGTCAGCGCTGAAAAGGGCCAGAAAATCTGGGCTGCGATGACCGCCATGGAGCGTTCGCGCATCCTGCGTCGTGCCGTCGACATCCTGCGCGAGCGCAACGATGAACTGGCCGCACTGGAAACTCTGGACACCGGTAAATCCTTCTCCGAAACCAAGTACGTCGACATCGTCACCGGCGCTGACGTGCTGGAATACTACGCAGGCCTGGTGCCGGCCATCGAAGGCGAGCAGATCCCGCTGCGTGACACTTCGTTCGTCTACACCCGTCGCGAGCCACTGGGCGTGGTTGCCGGTATCGGCGCGTGGAACTACCCGATCCAGATCGCGCTGTGGAAATCCGCTCCAGCCCTGGCGGCCGGTAACGCGATGATCTTCAAGCCAAGCGAAGTCACCTCGCTGACCACCCTGAAACTGGCCGAGATCTACACCGAAGCCGGCGTTCCAAACGGTGTGTTCAACGTACTGACCGGCAGCGGCCGTGAAGTCGGCACTTGGCTGACCGAGCACCCGCGCATCGAAAAAATCTCCTTCACCGGCGGCACCGACACCGGCAAGAAGGTCATGGCCAGCGCTTCGGCTTCGTCGCTGA
Source organism: Pseudomonas sp. P108 (assembly GCF_032613195.1). NCBI lineage: Bacteria > Pseudomonadati > Pseudomonadota > Gammaproteobacteria > Pseudomonadales > Pseudomonadaceae > Pseudomonas > Pseudomonas sp. P108. Next base: position 6,135,809 of record NZ_CP126691.1, read on the forward strand.
AAGACGTGACCATGGAACTGGGCGGCAAGTCCCCGCTGATCATCTGCGACGACGCCGACCTCGATCGCGCTGCCGACACCGCGATGATGGCCAACTTCTACAGCTCCGGTCAGGTCTGCACCAACGGCACTCGCGTGTTCGTACCGGCGCACCTGAAAGCCGCTTTCGAAGCCAAGATCGTTGAACGCGTTGCACGCATCCGCGTCGGCAACCCGGAAGACGAAAACACCAACTTCGGCCCGCTGGTCAGCTTCGCGCACATGGAAAGCGTGCTGGGCTACATCGCCAAAGGTAAAGAACAAGGCGCCCGCGTGCTGTGCGGCGGCGACCGTCTGACCGACGGCGAATTCGCCAAAGGCGCGTTCGTGGCTCCAACCGTGTTCACCGATTGCACCGACGACATGACCATCGTTCGTGAAGAAATCTTTGGCCCGGTCATGGCGATTCTCTCCTACGAAACCGAAGAAGAAGTGATCCGCCGCGCCAACGACACCGACTTCGGCCTGGCCGCCGGCATCGTCACCAAAGACCTGAACCGCGCCCACCGCGTGATTCATCAACTGGAAGCCGGTATCTGCTGGATCAACGCCTGGGGCGAGTCCGACGCAAAAATGCCGGTCGGCGGTTACAAGCAGTCGGGTGTTGGCCGTGAGAACGGCATCAGCTCGCTGAACAACTTCACCCGCATCAAATCGGTACAGGTCGAGCTGGGCGATTACGTCTCGGTGTTCTAAGACCCGAGTCTTGTATTGCTCGTGAGGCCGTCTTCGCGAGCAGGCTCGCTCCCACAGGAGATCCCATTCCAATGTGGGAGCGAGCCTGCTTGCGAATCGAGTGCAAAGCACTCGTCAGGCCCGACCTGACCACATCTAAAGAGGGTGCATTCAATGTCCCAAGAATTCGATTACATCATCATCGGTGCCGGCTCGGCCGGTAACACCCTGGCGACCCGTCTGACTGAAGACGCTGGCGTCACCGTTCTGCTACTCGAAGCAGGCGGCCCGGACTACCGCTTCGACTTCCGCACGCAAATGCCGGCTGCCCTGGCATTCCCGCTGCAAGGTCGTCGCTACAACTGGGCGTACGAAACCGATCCAGAGCCACACATGGACGGTCGTCGGATGGAATGCGGTCGCGGCAAAGGCCTTGGCGGTTCTTCGCTGATCAACGGCATGTGCTACATCCGTGGTAACGCGATGGACTACGACGGCTGGGCAAAATTGCCAGGTCTGGAAAACTGGTCGTACCTCGACTGCCTGCCGTACTTCCGCAAAGCGGAAACCCGCGACATCGGCCCGAACGATTACCACGGTGGCGAAGGCCCGGTCAGCGTGACCACGCCGAAGGCTGGCAACAACCCGCTGTTCCACGCCATGGTTGAAGCCGGCGTACAGGCCGGTTATCCGCGCACCGAAGACTTGAACGGTTACCAGCAGGAAGGCTTCGGCCCGATGGACCGCACCGTGACGCCGAACGGCCGTCGTGCTTCCACCGCCCGTGGCTACCTCGACACCGCTAAAAAGCGTTCGACCCTGACCATCGTCACCCACGCCCTGACCGACAAGATTCTGTTCGAAGGCAAGCGTGCGGTTGGCGTGCGTTACCTGGTCGGCGACGCCGAAGAGCGCGTTGAAGTCAAAGCGCGCAAAGAAGTCCTGCTGTGCTCCGGCGCCATCGCTTCGCCGCAGATTCTGCAGCGCTCCGGTGTCGGCCCTGCCGAACTGCTGAAGTCGCTCGACATTCCGGTGGTTCACGACCTGCCGGGCGTCGGTGAAAACCTGCAGGATCACCTTGAGCTGTACCTGCAATACGCGTGCACTCAGCCGGTTTCGCTGTACCCGTCGCTCCTCTGGTACAACCAGCCAGCCATCGGTGCCGAGTGGCTGTTCAACGGCACCGGCATCGGCGCCAGCAACCAGTTCGAAGCCGGCGGTTTCATCCGTTCGCGTCCGGAATTCGAATGGCCGAACATCCAGTACCACTTCCTGCCGGTAGCGATTAACTACAACGGCAGCAACGGTGTGAAAGAGCACGGTTTCCAGGCGCACATGGGTTCCATGCGTTCGCCAAGCCGTGGTCGCATCCAGGCCAAGTCGAAAGACCCGCGCCAGCACCCGAGCATCCTGTTCAACTACATGGCTACCGAGCAGGACTGGCAGGAATTCCGTGACGGCATCCGCCTGACCCGTGAAATCATGCAGCAGCCTGCGCTGGACGCTTTCCGTGGCCGTGAAATCAGCCCGGGCATTGAAGTGCAAACCGATGAGCAATTGGACAAGTTCATCCGCGAGCACGCCGAAACTGCGTTCCACCCGTCCTGCTCGTGCAAGATGGGCACCGACGAGATGGCTGTGGTGGATGGCGAAGGTCGCGTGCACGGCATGCAGAGCCTGCGTGTGGTCGATGCCTCGATCATGCCGATCATCACCACCGGCAACCTGAACGCGCCGACGATCATGATCGCCGAGAAAATCGCCGACAAGATCCGTGGCCGCCAGCCGCTGCCGCGCAGCACCGCGCCGTACTACGTCGCGGGCGATGCGCCGGTGAAGGGCAAGCCGATGCGTGATATCACCCCGGCTGCTCAGTAGCCTGAAGTGATCGTTCCCACGCTCTGCGTGGGAATGCATCCCGTGACGCTCTGCGTCACACAGCGGACGCAGAGCGTCCATGGCGGCGTTCCCACACAGAGCGTGGGAACGATCTCCTGCCTCGCACAGTAAATCCCCCTACACCCCCTCCTCACTTGATCCTACCCCCACGCAGGCCTACTCTAGACCTCGCGCAACCGTTTCACCCCCTCCCCGCCGCTGCTCTACCGCTTCCCCCTGACAAGGAGGTTCCCGAATGTTCGATTTCCACCCCCAGCTCAAGCAGCGCTTCGCTGCCTTGCGCACGGGCGCTGAGTTTTTTTCCCTGCGATACGTACGCGAATCCGGGCAGTACCTGTCGGTGCGTAAAAACGTCGCCGAACCGCCGAGCCTGAGCCGCGACGAAGGCGCGATGCTTACCGTGCGCGTCAACGGCGTTGAAGCCTATGCCGCGACCAATGACCTGTCGCAACAAGGTCTGCAGGCTGCCCTCGAACGCGCCGAGCTGCAAGCGCGCCGGCTCAAGCCGCACGCCTTGCTCGACCTGCGTGATCAGCCGGTGTCCAGCGATCGCGCTGATTACTTTTCGCCCAATCTCGAACAACCCTTCCCGTCCCTGAGCGAATGCTTTGAGTTGCTCGGTGCGGAATCCGCCTCGGTGCCAAAGGATGAGCGCCTGGTGAACTGGGAAGTGAGCATCGGCATCACCCTCGTCGAACAGATCTACCTGAGCAGCGCCGGGGCTGAATTGCGCCAGGCCCAGCGTTTCGTCTATCCAGGTCTCGACGTCACCGCTTACGACGGCAAAGACAGCCAGACCCGCAGCCTCGGCCGCGAGAACTTCGGCCAACAGGGCGGCGCTGACGTGATCAGCCGCTGCGGCTTGATCGGCGCCGGTCCGCAGGTCGCCGATCAGGCCCTGCAACTGCTACTCGCGCCGAACACTCCGCAAGGCCCGCGCGACCTGCTGTTGATGCCGGACCAGATGATGCTGCAGATCCACGAATCCATCGGCCACCCGCTGGAGCTCGACCGCATCCTCGGCGACGAGCGCAATTACGCCGGCACCAGTTTCGTCAAAGCCAGCGACTTCGGCAGCCTGCAGTATGGCTCGAAACTGCTCAACGTGACCTTCGATCCGGGCATTCCCGAAGAACTGGCCAGCTATGGCCACGATGACGACGGCAGCAAAGCGAGCAAACAATTCCTGATCCGCGATGGCCTGTTGCTGCGTCCGCTGGGCGGTGCGCTGTCGCAATACCGTGCCGGGATGGATGGCGTCGCCAACAGCCGCGCCTGCGGCTGGAACCGGCCGCCGATCGACCGCATGGCCAACCTCAATATCGAACCGGGCGACCAGCCGCTTGAGCAGTTGATCAAAGGCATCGAGCACGGCATTTTGATGAGCACCAACCGCTCGTGGTCGATTGACGATGCGCGCAACAAATTCCAGTTCGGCTGTGAATGGGGTCAGTTGATCGAAAACGGTGAACTCAAAGGCGTGGTGAAAAACCCGAACTACCGGGCGATTTCCGCGCATTTCTGGAAAAGCCTGCGCGCCGTCGGCGACGCCAACACCGTCAAGGTGCTGGGCACGCCGAACTGCGGCAAGGGCGAACCGAACCAGGTGATCCGCGTCGGCCACGCTTCGCCGGCCTGCGTATTCAGCAACATTGATGTGTTTGGGGGAGACGCCTGATGAGCATTTCGAAGAGTCAGTCCGACGCCTTCAAGGTCATGGTCAATTGGCTGCGTGACAGTGTGCGCGAGCCGGAACAGTTCACCCTCAGTTATGCCGCCGAATCGTCGGCGTTCGTGCGTTTCAATCACGCCAAGGTGCGGCAGGCCGGGCAAGTGCAGCAGGCCAACATCGTTCTGAAACTGATCAACGACGGGCGTCATGCCGACCTGCAAGTCACCCTGTCCGGTGATCAGGAAGGCGATCTGCAACGCCTCGCCGAAGGCCTGCAACAACTGCGCGAAACCCTGCCGTTGCTGCCGCAGGATCCGTACCTGCTGCTCAATCACAACGGCTGGCAGAGTCAGAACGTGCAGGAACATCCGCTACCGGACACTGAACAGGTCGTCGATGAAATCTGTGCCGCTGCCGAAGGTCTGGATCTGGTCGGCTTTTATGCTGCCGGCCCGATCAGCCGTGGTTTCGCCAGTTCTTCAGGCGCATTTGGCTGGCATCAGGCCAACAGCTTCAACTTCGACTTCAGCCTGTTCCACGACAATGGCGAAGCGGTGAAAGCCAGCTACGCCGGGCATGACTGGAGCAGCGAAGGCTTCGCCAAGCGCTTCGGCCAGGCACGCGAGCAACTGGAGTTTCTCGGCCGCCCGCTGCGCACCTTGGCGCCAGGGCAGTACCGAGCCTATCTGGCACCGGCGGCGCTGGAAGAAATCATGGGCATGCTGAGCTGGGGCGGTTTCTCGGCGCAGTCGATTGCCAGCAAAAGCAGCCCGTTGCAGAAGTTGTATGTCGGTGATCAGGCGTTCAGCCCGCTGGTGTCGCTGGATGAGAAAGTCAGTGAATCGTTGAGCCCGGCGTTTTCCGGCGAAGGTTACCCGCGCAGCGATCTGCGGCTGATCGTCGAAGGCAAGGCCGGCGATCAACTGGTCGGCTCGCGCAGTGCGGCGGAATATGGTCTGGCCGCCAACGGCGCCGGCGGTGGTGAAATGCCGAGTGCGTTGAACATGGCGGCGGGCGATCTGTCGCAAGCAGAGATCCTCAAGCAGTTGGGCACCGGGTTGTACATCAGCAACCTGTGGTACCTGAACTACTCGGATCAACCGGCGGCACGCATGACCGGCATGACCCGTTTCGCGACCTTCTGGGTCGAGAACGGCGAGATCCAGGCGCCGGTGAGCACCATGCGCTTTGATGACAGTGCTTACAGCCTGCTCGGTTCGCAGCTGGAAGCGTTGACCGCCGAGCGCGAGTTGCTGCTGTCGGCGAGTACGTATAGCCAGCGCAATACCTCGTCGGCGTTGCTGCCGGGGGCACTGGTGAGCCGACTCACGCTCACCCTCTGACAGCGATCGTTCCCACGCTCTGCGTGGGAATGCAGCCCGGGACGCTCTGCGTCCCAGCCAAAAGCGGACGCGGAGCGTCCGTTGAGGCATTCCCACGCAGAGCGTGGGAACGATCATCAAACAGACAACAAGAGGTTCCATGCCCAACCGCCCGCCTCTCGACGCCATCACCGCCCGCTGGTTGCCGTGGGTCGTCGCTATCGCTTTCTTCATGCAGTCCCTCGACGGGACCATCCTCAACACCGCCCTGCCCGCCATGGCCCGCGATCTGGCCGAAGATCCCTTGCGCATGCAGGGCGTGATCATCGCCTACATGCTCACCGTGGCCTTGCTGATCCCGGCCTCAGGCTGGATCGCCGACCGCTTCGGCACCAAGAAAATCTTCTTCGGCGCGATTCTGCTGTTCAGCTTCGGCTCGCTGCTCTGCGCCTTGTCGAGCAGCCTGAGCATGCTGATCGGCGCCCGCGTCGTTCAGGGTCTGGGCGGTGCACTGATGCTGCCCGTCGGGAGGCTAGTGGTGCTGCGCGCTTATCCACGATCCGAGCTGGTGCGGATCATGGGCTTCATCACCATTCCCGGTCTGCTCGGCCCGTTGATCGGCCCGACCATGGGCGGCTGGATGGTCGAATACCTGACGTGGCACTGGATCTTCCTGATCAACCTGCCGGTCGGCGTCATCGGTTGCTACGCGGTGTGGAAATTCATTCCCGACCTGCGCGGCACCGAGCGCACGCGCTTCGATAGTCTGGGTTTCCTGCTGTTTGGCGCGGCGATGATCCTGATCACCATCGCCATGGAAGGTCTCGGCGAATTGCACTTGCCGCACCTGCGCGTGATGTTGCTGCTGTTCGGCGGCATGGCCTGTCTGGCGGCGTACTGGTTGCGCGCCGGGCACATCGAAAACCCGCTGTTCGCACCGTCGTTGTTCAAGACCCGCACCTTTGCCGTCGGCATTCTCGGCAACCTCTTTGCCCGCTTGGGCAGCGGCGCCTTGCCGTTTCTGGTGCCGCTGCTGCTGCAAGTGGCGCTGGGCTATTCACCGTCGCAAGCGGGGATGAGCATGCTGCCGCTGGCCGCTGCGGCGATGATCGCCAAGTGGGTGGCGCGGCCGCTGATCGAACGGCTCGGTTATCGCATCGTCCTCACCGGCAACACATTGGCGCTGGGGATCATGCTGGCGAGCATGGGCCTGGTCAGCGAGCAGACGCCGTACTGGCTGCTGCTATGCCTGCTGGCAGTGCTGGGCGCGATCAACTCGCTGCAATTTACGGCGATGAACACCGTGACCCTGATCGACCTCGACGACGCCAGCGCCAGCAGTGGCAACAGTTTGCTCTCGGTGGTTGCACAATTGTCATTGAGTCTGGGGGTTGCCTGCGCCGGTGCGTTGCTCGGCGGGTTCACCGCGGAGGTTGGTAACGATGGCGTCGAGACCGTGCTCGGTGCGTTCCAGCTGACCTTCGTCACCGTCGGCATCATGGCAATGCTCGCCGCGACAATCTTCTCGCAACTGTCGAAAGAAGACGGTCGGCGCGCCAAACGCCCGGAAGAACACATCGAACATTAACCACTGTTCGTCCAGAACTTTCGAAGAAAGTGGCACGGGGCTGCTACACTGCGCGACATTTTGTTTTGCAGGCCAGTCCCGTGACCACCATCGCCACCGCTTTTAATACTCTGCCGCTGTCCGCCGCCATGCTGGCTAACCTCGAATCCCTCGGTTATGCCCAGATGACGCCGATCCAGGCGCAGAGCTTGCCGGTGATCCTCAAGGGGATGGACCTGATCGCCCAGGCCAAGACCGGCAGCGGCAAGACCGCCGCATTCGGCATCGGCCTGCTCAACCCGATCAACCCGCGCTACTTCGGTTGCCAGGCACTGGTGATCTGCCCGACGCGCGAGCTGGCCGACCAGGTCGCCAAGGAAATCCGTCGTCTGGCCCGTGCCGAAGACAACATCAAGGTCCTGACCCTGTGCGGCGGCGTTTCGTTCGGCCCGCAGATCGCTTCGCTGGAACACGGCGCGCACATCATCGTTGGCACCCCGGGGCGCATTCAGCAGCATCTGCGCAAGGGTTCGCTGGTCCTCGATGGCCTGAACACGCTGATCCTCGACGAAGCCGACCGCATGCTCGACATGGGTTTCTACGACGCCATCGAAGACATCATCGTCAAGACGCCAGAGCGTCGTCAGACCCTGCTGTTCTCCGCCACTTACCCGGTGGGCATCAAGCAACTGGCGTCGAAATTCATGCGTGATCCGCAAACGGTGAAAGCCGAAGCGTTCCACGATGACACGCAGATCGAGCAGCGTTTCTACGAGATTTCCCCGGAAGACCGCATGAGCGCAGTGACCAAAGTCCTGCACCACTTCCGTCCGGCGTCCTGCGTGGCGTTCTGCTTCACCAAGCAGCAGGTTCAGGAAACCGTCGATCACCTGACCGCCAAAGGCATTTCCGCCGTCGGCCTGCACGGCGATCTGGAACAGCGTGATCGCGATCAGGTGCTGGCGATGTTCGCCAACCGCAGCACTTCGGTACTGGTCGCCACCGACGTCGCCGCCCGTGGTCTGGACATCGATGCGCTGGACATGGTGATCAACGTCGAACTGGCGCGTGATTCGGAAATCCACATTCACCGCGTCGGCCGTACCGGTCGCGCTGGCGAGAAAGGCATCGCGATCAGTCTGGTTGCGCCGGGTGAAGCGCACCGCGCGCAAGCCATCGAACAACTGCAGAAATCGCCGTTGAACTGGGATCAGGTCGATAACCTCAAGTCCCAGGGCCTCGCCCCGCTGCAGCCGCCGATGACCACGCTGTGTATCGGTGCTGGCCGTAAAGACAAGGTTCGTCCGGGCGACATTCTCGGTGCATTGACTGGCGACGCCGGCATTCCCGGTGCACAGGTGGGCAAGATCGCGATCTTCGATTTCCAGGCTTACGTGGCGGTTGACCGCACCGTGGCCATGCAGGCCTTGCAGCGTCTGAACGACGGCAAGATCAAGGGCCGTTCGCTGCGCGTACGCATTTTGTAAACGATCTTCCATTTAACGAAGATCCCCTGTGGGAGCGAGCCTGCTCGCGAAGGCAATCTGTCAGCCAACATCAATGTTGAATGACACACCGCTTTCGCGAGCAGGCTCGCTCCCACAGTTTGTTTTGTTGCGACCCACCATGAGGACACCGTTTTGCGCTCTACCGAAGTCGTGATCATTGGCGCTGGCGCCGCTGGGTTGATGTGTGCACTGACCGCCGCCGGGCGTGGGCGTCAGGTGTTGCTGCTCGACCACGCGAACAAGGCCGGCAAGAAAATCCTGATGTCGGGCGGTGGCCGCTGCAATTTCACCAACATGTACACCGAGCCGAGCAATTTCCTCTCGCAGAACCCGCACTTCTGCAAATCCGCACTGGCGCGCTACACCCAGTGGGATTTCATCGGCATGGTCGGCAAACACGCCGTGCCGTACCACGAGAAAAAACTCGGCCAGTTGTTCTGCGATAACAAATCCAGCGACATCCTTGGCATGCTGCTGGACGAATGCGATCAGGCCGGCGTCGAGCTGCATCTGGACACGTCGATCCAGACCATCGAGAAAGTCGAGAACGGTTACCTGCTCGACGCCACCCTAGGCCAGATCCAGTGCCAGTCGCTGGTGATCGCCACCGGGGGTCTGTCGATCCCGACGCTGGGCGCCACCGGGTTCGGTTATCAGGTCGCCAAACAGTTCGGCCATGAGTTGCTGCCGACCCGCGCCGGTCTGGTGCCATTCACCATCACCGATCAGCTCAAGGAGCTCTGCACCGAGCTGTCCGGGACGTCAGTGGATTGTCTGGTCAGCTGCAACGATCAGAGCTTTCGCGAGAACATCCTCTTCACTCACCGTGGCCTCAGTGGCCCGGCGATTTTGCAGATTTCCTCGTTCTGGGAATCCGGCGACACCGTGGAGATCAACCTGCTGCCGGATCACGACGCGGCGAGCTGGCTGCAACAGCAAGTGGCCGAGCGCCCGAACAGCGAATTGAAAACTCTGCTCGGTGAGATTTTCACCAAGAAAATGGCCAATCTGCTGGCGGACAACTGGTTTGCGTCCAAGCCGATGAAGCAGTACACCCACGCCGAACTGGCGGAAATCGCCGAGAAGCTCGGCAGCTGGAAAGTCGTGCCAGCGGGGACTGAGGGTTATCGCACCGCCGAAGTGACCCTCGGCGGCGTTGATACCCGTGAAGTGTCGTCCAAGACCATGGAATCACTGAAAAGCCCTGGCCTGTATTTCATCGGTGAAGTGCTCGACGTCACCGGGCATCTGGGCGGCTTCAACTTCCAGTGGGCCTGGGCCTCCGGCTACGCCGCCGCGCAATACGCCTGATCCAAACTCAAACACAAAACCCTGTGGGAGCGAGCCTGCTCGCGAATGCGGTGTACCAGTCGACATCAATGTTAAATGACACTCCGCTTTCGCGAGCAGGCTCGCTCCCACAGTGGTTTGTGGTGTAAGTAAAAGGAACACTTTTTGCTGTCAGATGTGATCGGCGCCATTGCGTCGGCGTCATTACTGGCTCAATTTAGCGGCATCGCCTCGGAAGGCCTTCGCACTTCATGTCCTCGACCTCGTTTCGTCAGTCTTTGCGGCGCCTGTGGGCGCTGGATAAATTCAGCTACAGCGTGCGGGTGTTCATCGCCCTGACCGGCAGCATGGCGCTGTGCTGGTATCAGGATGAAATGGGCCTGCTGATCCCGTTGTTCCTGGGGATTATCGCCAGCGCCCTGGCCGAGACCGACGACAGTTGGCAGGGCCGCCTCAATGCCCTCGCGGTGACGCTGGTGTGTTTCAGCATCGCCGCGCTGTCGGTGGAATTGCTCTTCCCCTACCCCATCGTGTTTGCCATTGCTTTGGCGCTGGCCAGTTTCGGCCTGACCATGCTCGGTGCGCTCGGCGAGCGTTATGGCGCGATTGCCTCGGCGACGCTGATTCTGTCGGTGTACACGATGATCGGTGTTGACCAGCGCGGTGGCGCGGTCACCGACTTCTGGCACGAGCCGATGCTGCTGGTCGCCGGTGCGGCGTGGTACGGCTTGCTCTCGGTGGTGTGGCAGGCGCTGTTTTCCAACCAGCCGGTGCAGCAAAGTCTGGCGCGATTATTCCGTGAGCTGGGCTTTTACCTGAAGCTGAAATCCTCGCTGTTCGAGCCGATCCGGCAGATGGACGTCGAAGCCCGGCGGCTGGAACTGGCCCAGCAAAACGGCCGCGTGGTGGCGGCGCTGAACAGTGCCAAGGAAATCATCCTGCACCGCGTCGGCAACGGCCGCCCCGGCTCGAAAGTCAGCCGTTACCTGAAGCTGTACTTCCTCGCTCAGGACATCCACGAACGCGCCAGCTCCTCACACTATCCGTACAACGCGCTGGCCGAAGCGTTCTTCCACAGTGACGTGCTGTTCCGCTGCCAGCGCCTGTTGCGCCAGCAAGGCAAAGCCTGCCGCGCACTGGCCGAATCGATCCAGATGCGCCAGCCATTCATTTACGACGCCAGTTTCGCCGAAGCCCTGAGCGATCTCGACGCCTCCCTCGAGCACCTGCGCATCCAGAGCAACCCGGCGTGGCGCGGATTGCTGCGTTCGCTGCGCGCACTGGCCGCCAACCTCGGCACCCTCGATCGCTTGCTCAGCGACGCGAGCAACCCCGATGCCTTGGCCGATGCGACCGACAGCAGCCTGCTCGACCGCTCGCCGCGCAACCTCAAGGACGTGTGGATTCGTCTGCGTACGCAGCTGACGCCGACTTCTCTGTTGTTCCGTCATGCCCTGCGCCTGCCCTTGGCGCTGAGTATCGGCTACGGCATGGTGCACCTGATTCACCCGTCGCAAGGCTACTGGATCATCCTCACCACGCTGTTCGTCTGCCAGCCGAACTACGGCGCGACCCGGCGCAAGCTCGGTCAACGGATCCTCGGCACCGCCATCGGCCTGACCGTGGCGTGGGCGCTGTTCGATCTGTTCCCGAGTCCGTTGGTGCAGTCCTGTTTCGCCATCGCTGCCGGCGTGGTGTTCTTTACCAACCGCACCACCCGCTACACCTTGGCGACGGCGGCGATCACCATCATGGTGCTGTTCTGCTTCAACCAGGTCGGCGACGGTTACGGACTGTTCCTGCCACGGTTGTTCGATACCTTGCTCGGCAGTTTGATTGCCGGGCTGACAGTGTTCCTGTTCCTGCCGGACTGGCAGGGCCGACGCCTGAACAAAGTGCTGGCCAACACCCTGACCTGCAACAGCATCTACCTGCGCCAGATCATGCAGCAATACGCCGCCGGCAAAAGCGACGACCTCGCCTATCGGCTGGCCCGGCGCAATGCGCACAACGCCGATGCGGCGCTGTCGACGACGCTGGCGAACATGCTCATGGAACCGGGGCATTTCCGTAAGGAAGCGGATGTCGGCTTCCGCTTTCTGGTGTTGTCGCACACGCTGTTGAGTTATCTGTCGGGACTTGGTGCGCATCGGGAAACTCAGTTACCCGCCGATGTTCGCGAGCATTTGATTGATGGCGCCGGGGTGAAACTGGCGACGAGCATCGATGAAATCGCCCAAGGTCTGGCGAACAAGCAGCCGGTGGCGATTCAGAGTGATGAAGAAGAAGCGCTGGCCAATGAGCTGGAGCAAATGGCCGACGAGATCGATGAGGGGCAGCGGTTGGTGCAGACGCAACTGGCGTTGATCTGCCGGCAGTTGGGGCCGTTGCGGACGTTGGCGGCGCATCTGATCAAGGACACCGGTGAGGTCAGCGCTGGCTGACAGGACGTCTTCGCGAGCAAGCTCGCTCCCACACTGGATTTATGAACGACACAGAAAAAATGTGGGAGCGAGCTTGCTCGCGAAGAGGCCATCAGCAACAACACAACTCTGGGATCAGAAACTCACATCCCATGCTGCCTCAACAACTTGTCATAACTCCCATCCGCCTTCATCGCCGCAATCGCCTTATCAAACCCCGCGACAATCTGCTCATGCTGCGGATTCTTCAGGCTCACCAGAATGTGCAGGCTGTTCTCACTCAACGGCTTGGGCAAAAACTCCACTGAATTGCGCACCTTGGCGGATTCCCGCGCCAGGTAATACTTCGCCACATACTCATCCTCCAGCGTCAGCTTGACCCGATCCGCCGCGAGCATGCGCACGGCCATGGCGAAGTTATGCACAGGGACTTTCTGCAACGCCGTGTCGGCATCGAACGGCGCCGAATAGGCGTAACCGCGCACCACCGCAATCGGATAGGTGTGCAGTTGTTGCAGATTGGAATACTCGAGTGGCGTGTCTTTGCGCTTGAGAAAGCGGATGCGGTTGAGCAGGTATTCCCCGGAAAACTCGCCCAGCTTGGTCCGCTCATCGTTGTACCAAGCGTTGACCAACACATCGTAGCGGCCCTCGCCAACGCCAAGCAGCGCCCGCGCCCAAGGCACCTGCTCGTAGCCGCTGGCATAACCGGCCCGGGCCAGGGCAGTCGTGACGATATCGGTGGCCAGTCCGCCGTTGACCAGCGTGTCGTCGGTAAAGGGTGGCCAGATATCAAACACCAGCCGCAGCTTCTCCGCTGCAGCGGTCTGAGCCAGCAAGAGCAATCCGATCAAAGCAAAGGCTCGATGCAAACGCGGCATGCTTGAAAATCCTTAGCGGGCAGGTTGCCCGGCATGTTTTCAGCCAAAACCCCAAGGCCCCTTACCGGCAAAACCCAGGCCCTAACATTAGCTCATTGCAGCCAGTGCACAGCGCTCTCCAGCAGATTACACAAAGTCGCCGAGGCTGCGAGAAAGGAATGATGGCATTTTGACCTTTGTCACAGACTCTTACGCCATAAAGACATCTTTGCCGCAGGCGCTTAGTATCCGGTGACACGTTCAAGGAATCGGCACATGACAATCGAGTGGGTCTGCAAACATCACAGTGATCTGGGCAAGGAGCAGCTGTACGCGCTGTTGAAGCTGCGCTCAGACGTGTTCGTCGTCGAACAGAAATGCGCTTATCCGGACCTCGACGGCCAGGATCTGGAAGGCGACACCTACCATTTGATGGGGTGGGAGGATGACCAGTTGATGGCGTATCTGCGCCTGCTGGATCCGGAATCCCAGGGCGGTGATGTGGTGATCGGCCGCGTGATTACTGCACCCCAGGGCCGCGGCAAAGGGCTGGGGCACGAAATGATGGAACAGGCGTTGAAACAGGCCGAGAAGCATTGGCCGCAGGTGCCGATCTATCTGTCGGCGCAGGCGCATTTGCAGGGGTACTACGGCAAGTACGGGTTTGTCGTGGCGGGTGAGGAGTATCTGGAGGATGACATTCCGCACATTGGGATGCGTCGCCCTTAAGTGCCCCTTCGCGAGCAGGCTCGCTCCCACAGGGAAACGCATTCCAACTGTGGGAGCGAGCCTGCTCGCGAAGGCGTCAGCTCAGGCGCCGCAGGACTCAGGGATACTCCAGAACAGCCTTGATCTGCCGCAAATTACGCTCGATCCACCTGCGATCAATCGCCCCCCACTCACGAATCCGATAGCGCCCCGCATGGTTGCGCGCGCCCTCTTCCTGCTCGAATTCACAAACGATATCCAGATCCGCCAACGCCGCAATCGTGTCCTGCGCCGTGCGCCGGGGCATGCCGGTCACTTCGGTCAGCGTCGGCACACTCGGCGCCAGACCGCTGTCGATCAGGTACGCCACATACAAGCGACGGTAGAAACTGCTTTTGGTCTTGCTGACGTCCATCCACACCTTCCTGGTTGCGTACTGTTAAGCCTGCAGATCCCGCCATGTCAGGTACACGCGCAGATCAAACTCGACCTGGTGATACCCCGGCAGCATGTGCTCGCACAATTTATAGAACGCCTTGTTGTGATCCGATTCCTTGAAGTGCGCCAGTTCATGCACGACGATCATTTTCAGAAAGTCCGGCGCGGCGTCCTTGAACAACGAGGCGATACGAATCTCTTTCTTGGCCTTGAGCTTGCCGCCCTGCACCCGCGACACAGTGGTGTGCAGACCGAGGGCGCGGTGGGTCAGGTCGAGGCGGTTGTCGAACAGCACCTTGTCGATGGCCGGCGCGTTGCGCAGGTATTCCTGCTTCAAGTCCAGCGCGTAGCTGTACAAGGCCTTGTCGCTCTGCACATCGTGCCGCCCTGAATAGCGTTGATTCAGGTATTCACCCAGCCGCCCTTCGGCGATCAGTTGGCGTACCTGGTCCTGCAATTGCGCGGGATAGGCCTGGAGGTACTTCAACACAGTCATGGACAAGCGACACGGTTCGAAAAAGGTGCGCCAGTGTAGCGAATTCAAACGGGCAGCGCGCTCCAGTCAAACGGCTCGGCGAAGCTGACCGCGTCCTCGGCGATCAATGGACGCGCGACAAGGAAGCCCTGCACATATTCACAGCCGTGAGCTTGCAGCCACTGGTATTGCTCGATGGTTTCCACCCCTTCGGCAATCACCAGCAAACCGTATTGCTTGCACAGACTGATGACCGTGCTGACCAGCGAGGCGTCCCGCTGGGAGTCCGGCAATCGGGCGATTAGATGGCGATCAATTTTCAGCGTATCGAGCTCCAGATCGCGCAGATGTGCCAGCGAACACGGCCCGGAACCGAAGTCATCCAGCGCCACGCGCACACCGAGATTGCGCAGCAAGCGCAGCTGCTTGCGGGTTTCGTCGGGATTCTGCATCAGCGCTTCTTCGGTGACCTCGACCTCCAGCTGCCGGGGCTGCAAGGCATGTCGCTCCATGACTTGCCGCAACTCGGTGACCAGATTCGGCAGACTGAACTGGGTGTTGCTCAAACTCACGCCCAGCACCAGATCTTCGGCAAACAGGGTTTCCCAGGCTTTGCGCTGGCCGGCGCCACGATGATAGATCCAGCTGCCGAGGCGACTGATCAAACGTGCCTCTTCCAGCAACGGCAGAAACAGCCCCGGCGGCACATCGCCCACGCTCGGGTGCTGCCAGCGCAATAACGCTTCGAAGCCACGAATCTGGCCAGTGTCGATGGCCACTTGCGGCTGATACACCAAGTTGAAATCGCGGTTTTCGATGGCTGCACGCACGCTCTCCTCGAGCATCAGCCGCGAACGCGCCCGACCGTTCATTTCATGATCATAGAAACGATATTGCTGACGCCCGGCGCGCTTGGCTTCGTACATGGCGATGTCCGATGCGCGCAGCAATCCGTCGAGGTTGGAGCCGCAGTCCGGGTAAGTGGCGATGCCGATGCTGGCGCCGAGAGCGATGTCCAGCCCTTCGATCTGCTGACAGATCGACACCCGCTCAATGAGCTTTTCGGCAATCTTCGCCGCTTGCTCGGGGAATTCCAGATCGAGCAGCGCGGTAAATTCATCACCGCCCATGCGCGCGAGAATATCGAACGGTCGCAGGCAGGCTTTTAACTGCTCGGAGACCCAGCGCAGTACACGATCGCCGGCATCGTGACCGAGTGAATCGTTGACCCGTTTGAAGCCATCAAGATCCAGATAGAGCAACACCCAACTGCTATCACTACGTTCGCCACGCAGCAGCAAGTTTTCAACGGTCTGGTAAAAGCCGCGACGGTTGAGCAAACCGGTCAGTGGATCGGTCACCGCTTGAAATTCGAGCTGCTGGTGCAAGTGCCGCACCACCGACATGTCCAGCACGGTCACCACCATCGCGTGTTGCTCGGAAGGCAGCGCGGCGCACGACAGCGCCACCGGCACTTGCTGGCCGGGCGCCGTGCGCAGCAAGGCGTCGTGCAGCCTTAACGTCTCGCCACGCTTGTAGCTGGCATAAAACTCGGAATCGGCCCACAGCGGGATGTGCGGCTTCTGTAGAAAATCGAGAAACTCTTTACCTTCCAGCTCCTTCACCGGCGCATTCAATAACCGCGAAATCGCCGGATTGGCAAAACGGATCAAACCGTCTTCGCCCACCACCAGAATGCCTTCGGCGGCGTTATCCAGCACCGAGGCATTGAAGGCGCGCGCCACTTCCAGGTCATGACTCAGGCGCTGCAACGCGCGGCGATTGCGCTGGTGTTCCAGCAACGCCTGCACCTTGGGCTTGAGAATCTGTGGGTCGAACGGCTTGAACAGGTAATCCACCGCACCACTGGCATAGCCCTTGATCACGGCGTCCTGGGATTGCTCGTTGGCGGTCAGAAAGATAATCGGCGTCAGGCGCGTGCGCTGGCTGCCACGCATAAGCCGCGCCACTTCAAAGCCGTCCATGCCCGGCATCTGCACGTCCAGCAGCACCAGGTCGACGTCGTGGGAGAGCAGAATATTGAGCGCTTCGAAACCTGAGGCTGCAGTGAGGACATGCCAATCCTGGCGCTGCAGCAACGCGCGCATGCTGATCAGATTTTCAGGGTAATCATCAACGATCAAAAGGACAGAGCTGCCTTCACCTGGCGGGGGTTGCGCGCATTCCATGCTGCTTCTCTTGTCGGGACTTTTGGTCGGTTGCCGGTAAAAACCGCACA
This sequence comes from Pseudomonas sp. P108, assembly GCF_032613195.1. Taxonomy (NCBI): domain Bacteria; kingdom Pseudomonadati; phylum Pseudomonadota; class Gammaproteobacteria; order Pseudomonadales; family Pseudomonadaceae; genus Pseudomonas; species Pseudomonas sp. P108. The sequence goes on from NZ_CP126691.1 coordinate 6,152,923, forward strand.
CATACTGAGCCTTCACTCTAGTACTGGATCCAAGAAAGCAGAAGCTGTCATCAGGCCATCATTTAACCAAAGCGTGAATTTGCCGACTAACGGTCACCGCTGAAGCCCCCGGAAACCGGCAGAGATGGCATTTCGACAGGATGTTGACGTCAATCATCTGCCAAACGGGCGTTAACAAATTTTCCCTCTACGCTTATAAAGGCCGCCCCAAAACGTGCGGGCTAGAGCTTCTGGCACGTACGTGCAGTGAAACTTGAGTGGAAGAACCGACATGATCGATCTCGCAACCTGGAACCTCAGCGTTCCCGTTGGCAGCCCGCCATACACCGTCGAAACCTCCAAACTGGTGAACGGCTTCAAAGATCAATACTTCCATTCCGACACCGGCACCTTGTTCTTCTGGTCACCGGTTACCGGGTCAAAAACCGAAAACGCCATCTACCCGCGCACCGAACTGCGGGAGACCTATAGCAACGGCACCCTGCGCAACTGGTATTACCCGGACGCCGACAACCTGCTGCGCGCGACCCTCACGGTTAATAAGGTGCCCAGTTCCGGCAAGATCGTCATCGGCCAGATTCACGCTTATGAAAGCCAGAAGCCGATGGTCAAACTCGAATATCAGTACAAGACCAAAACTGAAACCGGCAACCTGGTGATCAAGGTGCGCATGCATCCGGACGAGGATGAGAGTCGCGTTATCACCTTGGCGACCGGGATCAAACTGGATCGCGAATTCAACTACCTCATTCACCTCAGTCCTGGCGGTGCATTGGGTGTGAGTGCGGCGGGATATCAGTGGGATTCACAGATCAGTGCGACGTGGCGCAACAAGCCGTTGTACTTCAAGGCTGGGGTTTATGTGCAGGACAACACCGGGTACACCAGCGAAGGTGGCCAAGTGACCTTCTCCAAACTCGACATCGATCACGACAAATAACCCAATCCCAACGGTAGGAGCTGCCGAAGGCTGCGATCTTTTGATCCTGTTTTTGATTCTGAAAAGACAAAATCAAAAGATCGCAGCCTTCGGCAGCTCCTACCTTTAAACAGTGCTGTTTAGATCTGTCGGCGGTTACTTCCGGATGCCTACAAGGCCTTGCGCCGTTGCCTACCACTACGCCAGAATCCGCCGGCTTGTGCGCCTGGCGGGCCATCGGTAACTTGATTCGCGTCACTGATTTCCAGTGATCGGGTTTAGTAGCCCGTGGTTACGCGATGCGCATTGGCACCATTCAGTCGGGCATAACCCGCGCTTGATGGCAGCTGTACGCAGGGCGCCTTCGGGTGCGCCGGTCGCGTCTCCCCGGTCTACTAACCTGCGTTCAGCTGCCACCCTCTTCGTTTAGTAGCGATCCGGTGTCGGCTCCATTTACCGGAGACGAAACATGATCAAATCAACGCCGCACCCGCCAGAAACAGATCCCGCATCCCCCTACGAATCCCTCGATTCCAAAAAACTCAACGACGCCGCCGAACGCGCCCTCGACCATTACCTCAAACCGTCCGCCTTCATCATGGCCAGCACGCACAAACCCGAGCCCATGTACCTCGCCAATCCGAAGTACAACACCGAATCCCTGCTGGCCAACGCCAGCGAAACTCTGGGTTCAGCCAGCGAAATGCTCAACAACTTCGCCGCCATGCTCGACACCTCACACCGCAAGACTGCCCTGGGCATTGCGCAAGTGGTCATGCTCGGTGAATTGGCGGTAAATCAGGCATTGGATCATGTCGAACTAAAGGAATAACCCGCCCACAAAAAAACCCGCCTCATGGCGGGTTTCTTAAGCCAAATGGATTAAATGTTCCGCATACGCAACATCGACATCAAAATGTGACGGTAGCGCAACATGGATTACTCTCTTTTAATCACCCGTCTCGGCATTCAATTACGTGAAAAACGTATAAATCGTGGCCTGACGCAGGTTCAGCTTGCCGATCTGGCGGGACTGACGCGATACAAAGTCATCGCGGTGGAGAAAGGCACCCTTTCTGTCGGCATGATCGCTTACGCGCGGGTTTTAGCTGCGCTGGACTGCGAACTCTCGGCGGTTCCAGCAACGATGCCAACCCTTGAAGAACTTGGAGATTTATTCGAATGAAAATGTCCTCTCTTCAAGTCAGTACCCCTGAAGGTAATAGCGGGAGACTGTTCAGCAATACCGAGGATTTCACTTTCCGTTATCACGAAGATGCATCGCCACAAATGGCGATCAGCCTCTTGATGCCTGTACGGCATGACGAGTTTCGTCGGCGTGAGTTGCACCCTGTATTTCAGCCTCGCGGCGGGCTCCTGAATAGCAATAAGCGCAAAAGCGTAGCTAAACGTTGCTATCTCCCAATACAGGCTTACGCTTCAATCCCGACCCAACCGAATCATTCAAGGCAACTGTACGCCCGACATCCCATTCGCGTTGCATCCCCACAAACAATTCAGCATCCACTCGCGACCGATGAGCAGCCAATGCCTGACTCATTGCCTCAGCTATCCGGTCGATGATCAATGCCGGCCTATCCACCGCGCAGTGTTTGCGACCGAACTCAATCAGTTGCTGGCGATCCGGGTAGTCTTTGGTTTTATTCATTTTGATTGCCAGGGTACGGTCAACCAGTGAACGCCCTGACTTCGGGTTGTAGTTTTCATAGACCGTGGTGGTCGTAACATCGTAAATCGGGGCTAACTGCACGGTTTCTGGAGCCGCGGGCTGCGTGTATATCACGCCGAAGTTCTTCAAATGTGCATCGCCATTGCGCACCATCACCGAAAGGCAGACTGACGAAAAGTATCGCTCCAGCTCTCGTATCGGTTCGGCATGGCGACATACCTGGCGGATGGCTGCCGCGAGGGTTTCATAGCTCTGCGAATACTTGTAATTGTCGTGAGGATCTTTGTTCAGACCCAACAGCACCGCCATGTCTTCGAAACCGAGCCGGCCGGACGACGTCAGGTCAAACCGCTCCATGACAAACAGCTCACCGCTCTCGGAAAGCCAGAACGGTGGCGTTTCCAATCCTGCCAGCCTCGCCGCCTCCAGACACAGAAACTCGTTCTGGGCCAAGTGCTCATACTCCTCGGCTCCTGATTTGACGATGAGATCGGAACTGAGGATGGTTTTTCGGCCGCCAGTGAGCTTGTCCAGGTCAGGCACCAGTACCTTGGGCTGCACTCCGGAAATACCCGACTCAAAGTAGGTTTCAACCAGAAAGTTGAAAACACCCTGAGAGGCGTCGGCAGACAGAATGTCTTGTAAACCGACCTGGGCACGCACGGCGCTAGGTGGCTCAGTCGGATTTTCATAGGTGAGGCGACCAATCTGATTGCCGCCAATGACCGAAAGCAGCCGCATTTCATCGACCTGCATATGCTTGGCCATCCGACGTTTGATCTGATCGGCCAGAAAACCTTCCGGCACATTCATATCGAAGATCGGGTGCAACACATTGCTCACCACGGGTGTCGGGTCATAAGGCATGACCAATGAGACTTCCCTGGACGCTTCCGCCGACTGGTAGGTAAACGAGAACTGCGAACCCTTGGACAGCTCACCCGAGCAGCCTTGCGGCGTCATGACGTTGAGTCGTTTGACCTTATTCATCATGCTCTACCAGATCGGCGAGCGACTTGAGATCGATTCGGTTGTCGACGATTTCAAGCGCCATGCCCAACGCGGCAATCACCCGGAACACGGTATAAAAAGCGACGTTTTCACCCGCCTCAAGATCGATAATGGTCTTGCGACTGCATTTGGCCTTATGCGCCAGCATTAGCTGACTGTAGCCCTTGGCTTTTCGCAGCTGACGAATGCGTTCGGCGAAAATCGCAGGATTATTCAGGATCAAAATGTCACCTATATGGGACTTTAAGCTGATAAAAATCATTAAAGTTCACTATAGGTGACATTTCAAGTGCTGATTTCCAAGTATCGCTACCAAAAATTTCACCCACAAAAAACCCGCCTCACCGGCGGGTTTCTTATCGAAGCAGTTTAACGCTCAGGCTTAGTTAACCTTGGCGTTCAACTCACCCTTCAGATAACGCTGATACATCGCTTCCAGCGAGATCGGTTTGATCTTCGAAGCATTACCGGCAGTGCCGAACGCTTCATAACGAGCGATACATACATCACGCATCGCCGTCACGGTGGCGCCGAAGAATTTACGCGGGTCGAATTCGCTCGGGTTGGTGGCCATCAGGCGACGCATCGCACCAGTGGACGCCAGGCGCAGGTCGGTGTCGATGTTGACCTTGCGCACGCCGTGCTTGATGCCTTCGACGATTTCTTCAACCGGTACGCCGTAGGTTTCTTTGATGTCGCCGCCGTACTGGTTGATGATCGCCAGCCACTCTTGTGGCACCGAGGACGAACCGTGCATCACCAGGTGGGTGTTCGGGATGCGCTTGTGGATTTCCTTGATGCGGTCGATCGCCAGCACGTCGCCGGTAGGTGGCTTGGTGAACTTGTAGGCGCCGTGGCTGGTGCCGATGGCGATGGCCAGCGCATCGACCTGGGTGCGTTTGACGAAGTCAGCGGCTTCTTCCGGGTCGGTCAGCATTTGGCTGTGATCCAGAACGCCTTCAGCGCCGATGCCGTCTTCTTCACCGGCCATGCCGGTTTCCAGCGAACCCAGGCAGCCCAGCTCGCCTTCTACCGAAACGCCGCAGGCGTGAGCCATGGCCACGGTTTGTTGGGTAACGCGGACGTTGTAGTCGTAGTCGGTCGGGGTCTTGCCGTCTTCGCCCAGCGAGCCGTCCATCATTACCGAGCTGAAACCCAGTTGGATCGAGCGCTGGCAGACGTCAGGGCTGGTGCCGTGGTCCTGGTGCATGCACACCGGGATGTGCGGGAATTCTTCGATCGCGGCGAGGATCAGGTGACGCAGGAAAGGCGCGCCGGCGTATTTGCGAGCGCCGGCCGAAGCCTGGACGATCACCGGGGAGTCAGTCTTGTCAGCGGCTTCCATGATGGCGCGCATCTGCTCAAGGTTGTTGACGTTGAAGGCTGGAACGCCGTAGCCGAATTCGGCTGCGTGGTCCAACATCTGGCGCATGCTGATAAGTGCCATTGTGTGTGTCTCTCCCGGTTGAGGGTCGTTAATCGTGCCAGCCTGCCGGAGCGGCGGCGGCTATTCAAGTGATTGCAGATCGGGGGTTGAGGCCCGGTCTGGTGATTCGATAAAGCAAAATCCTGAGAGCTACACAGAACCCCTGTGGGAGCGAGCCTGCTCGCGAAAGCAATCTTGCAGTCGCTGATGCAGTGCCTGTCAGACCGCTTTCGCGAGCAGGCTCGCTCCCACATTAGAACTGTGGTGTGTCAATTACTGCGCTTTGCAGCCGCGGCCGATCAGGTCATTGGTGGCGACCCAGTACACCAGGCCTTCCTCTCCCTTGACGTGAAACGCCAGCATGCCGTCGCTGTACAGCGTGCCCGAGGCGCCTGGCTCTTCTTTCAAGCGATAGACCTGATCACCGCCACCCAGTCGAACATCGACTTCCTTCTGGCCGGCGTCGGCGTAACGCCACAGCACTTTGGCCTGGCTGTCGCAGGTCCAGGTCGTCCAGTTATCCGCCGGAGCAGACGACTGAAACAGGTTCAACTGCGCGCAACCGCCCAACAATGCCAACGCCGCAATGGCGATCAAGCCTTTCATCCGTGTTCCTCGACTGACGGCACACGCCGCCAGCCCTGAGTTAAAGAGTCAGACCCGTCAAGGACAACCATGTTCCTTGGCCGGGGTTTGCGTCTCGTATTTGTCCAGGCCGTCCGGCCCCGAACGCTTGTTCAGCACCGGGTTGGTTTCGGCTTGCCAGTCGGCCTGATAACAGCCCTTCTGCGACTCGCTCGGTGCCGGCGTGACCTCGGCCTTCGGGTTACTCCCGCAGGCCGCCAGCGTACCGGTCAGCAACAACAGCGCTAACGACTTGACCATGTAAACACTCCTTTGCCTGGCCAAACGGGCGGCCTCAGGCCTTGGCCCGGCTTTCCAGGACTTCAACGGCTGGCAGCACTTTGCCCTCGACGAATTCGAGGAACGCGCCACCACCGGTGGAAATGTAGGAGATTTGCTCAGCCACGCCATATTTATCGATCGCGGCCAGAGTGTCGCCACCGCCAGCAATCGAGAATGCCGAGCTTTCAGCGATGGCCTGGGCCAGCACTTTGGTGCCGTTACCGAACTGGTCGAACTCGAACACGCCGACCGGACCGTTCCACAGAATGGTTTTCGACGATTTCAGCAGTTCGGCGAAATTGGCTGCGGTTTGCGGGCCGATGTCCAGAATCATGTCGTCAGCCGCGACGTCAGCGATCAGTTTGACGGTGGCTTCGGCGGTTTCGGCGAATTCTTTGGCAACCACGACGTCAACCGGCAGCGGCACACTGACTTTGGCAGCGATGGCGCGTGCGGTGTCTAGCAGGTCCGGTTCGTACAGCGACTTGCCAACCGGGTGACCGGCTGCCGCGAGGAAAGTGTTGGCGATGCCGCCGCCGACGATCAGTTGATCGCAGATCTGGCTCAGGCTGTTCAGCACGTCGAGTTTGGTCGAGACCTTGGAGCCGGCAACGATGGCCGCCATTGGCTGAGCCGGTGCGCCAAGGGCTTTGCCCAGTGCGTCCAGTTCAGCGGCCAGCAGTGGGCCAGCAGCGGCGACTTTGGCGAACTTGGCCACGCCGTGGGTCGACCCTTCGGCGCGGTGAGCGGTGCCGAACGCGTCCATCACGAACACGTCGCACAGGGCCGCGTATTGCTGGGCCAGTTCGTCAGTGTTCTTTTTCTCGCCTTTGTTGAAGCGCACGTTTTCGAACAGCACGATGTCGCCGGCCTTGACGTCAACACCGCCCAGGTAATCAGCCACCAGCGGCACTTCGCGGCCCAAGGCCTTGCTCAGATAGTCAGCGACAGGCTTGAGGCTGTTCTCGGCGGAGAACTCGCCTTCGGTCGGACGGCCAAGGTGCGAGCAGACCATCACGGCCGCGCCTTTTTCCAGGGCCAGCTTGATGGTCGGCAGCGAAGCCAGGATACGCGCATCGCTGGTGACAACACCGTCCTTGACTGGGACGTTGAGGTCTTCGCGGATCAATACGCGCTTACCTTGCAGATCGAGGTCGGACATCTTCAACACGGTCATGGGTCGCACTTCCTACGGTTTTTTTGAAGTTGCTGTTTGCAGATAGTGTTCTGCAACGTCCAGCATTCGGTTGGCAAAACCCCACTCGTTGTCGAACCAGGCCAGGATGTTCACCAGCTTGGGGCCGGAAACACGGGTCTGACTGGCATCGACGATGGCCGAATGTGGGTCATGGTTGAAATCACAGCTGGCGTGCGGCAACTCGGTGTAAGCCAGCAAGCCTTTGAGCGGTCCGCTGGTAGCGGCTTCGCGCAGGATCCGGTTGACCTCATTGGCGTCGGTCGCCGTGGCGGTCTGCATCGTGATGTCGAGGCAGGACACGTTGACCGTCGGCACGCGTACGGCTTTGGCCTGAATTCGCCCGGCAAGTTCCGGCAGCAGGCGCTCGATACCCCGCGCCAGACCAGTGGACACCGGGATCACCGACTGGAACGCCGAACGGGTGCGGCGCAGGTCTTCGTGGTGATAAGCGTCGATCACTGGCTGATCGTTCATCGCCGAGTGAATCGTGGTGATCGACACGTAATCGAGGCCGATGGCCTTGTCGAGCAAGCGCAACAGCGGCACGCCGCAGTTGGTGGTGCAGGAGGCGTTGGACACCAGCAGTTCGTCACCGGTCAGGCAATCCTGATTGACGCCGTAAACGATGGTGGCGTCGACATCCGCGTCGCTGGCCATTGGCTGCGAGAACAACACGCGTGGCGCGCCGGCGTCGAGAAAGCGCTGGCCGTCGGCACGGGTGTTATAGGCACCGGAGCATTCGAGCACCAGATCGACGCCGAGTGACGCCCAATCGATGCCTTCGGGAGTGGCACTGCGCAGAACCTTCACGCAATCGCCATTAATATGCAGACAGTCGCCTTCTACTCGCACCTCGCCGGGAAAACGGCCGTGGGTGGAGTCGAAGCGTGTCAGGTATTCAATACTGGCCATGTCCGCCAGATCGTTGATCGCGACAATTTCAAACCCGGCTTTCTCGCCTCGCTCAAACAACGCACGCAAGACGCAACGACCAATCCGGCCGTAGCCGTTGAGTGCAACTTTGAAGGGACGCGGTTGAGGCATGGGGTTCTCGATTACCGTGGTGAATCAGGCAGTGCGATGTTGCCTGAACCAACACTTTCGCGAGCAGGCTCGCTCCCACATTGGAATGCATTTCCCTGTGGGAGCGAGCCTGCTCGCGAAGGCGTCAGCTCAGACGACATCTTTTCTGGATCAGTCTTCCAGCAGCTCTTCAGCCTGACCCAGGATGTTTTCCAGGGTGAAGCCGAACTCTTCGAACAGTGCCGAAGCCGGAGCCGATTCGCCGTAAGTGGTCATGCCGATCACGCGACCTTCCAGACCCACGTACTTGAACCAGAAATCGGCGTGAGCCGCTTCGATGGCGATACGTGCGCTGACCTGCAGCGGCAGCACGGCTTGTTTGTAGCCGGCGTCCTGAGCATCGAACACGCTGGTGCACGGCATGGAAACCACACGCACCTTGCGACCTTGTTCGGTCAGCTTGTCGAAAGCCTGAACAGCCAGACCGACTTCCGAACCGGTCGAAATCAGGATCAGCTCAGGCTCGCCTGCGCAGTCCTTCAGTACATAACCGCCACGGCTGATGTCGGCAATCTGGCCGGCATCGCGCTCTTGGTGCTGCAGGTTCTGACGCGAGAAGATCAGCGCCGATGGGCCGTCCTTGCGCTCCAGAGCGTTTTTCCAGGCCACGGCCGATTCAACGGCATCGGCTGGACGCCAGGTGTCGAGGTTCGGTGTGGTACGCAGGCTCGTCAGCTGCTCGATCGGCTGGTGCGTCGGGCCGTCTTCGCCCAGACCGATGGAGTCGTGGGTGTAGACGTGGATGACCTGCTTCTTCATCAGCGCGGACATGCGCACGGCGTTGCGCGCGTATTCCATGAACATCAGGAAGGTCGCGCCGTAAGGCACCAGGCCGCCGTGCAGGGTGACGCCGTTCATGATTGCGGTCATGCCGAATTCGCGCACGCCGTAGTACATGTAGTTGCCGCTGGCATCTTCAGCGCTGACGCCCTTGCAACCTTTCCACAGGGTCAGGTTGGAACCGGCCAGGTCAGCCGAACCGCCGAGCAGTTCCGGCAGCAATGGGCCGAACGCGTTCAGGGTGTTCTGGCTGGCTTTACGGCTGGCGATGGTTTCGCCTTTGGCCGCAACTTCAGCGATGTAAGCAGAAGCTTTTTCCGAGAAGTCAGCTGGCAGCTCACCGCTCAGGCGACGCACCAGTTCGTTGGCTTCGGTCGGGAACGCAGCGGAGTAGGCAGCGAAACGCTGATCCCACTCGGCTTCGGTTGCGCGACCTTTTTCCTTGGCATCCCACTCGGCATAGATGTCGGCCGGGATTTCGAACGGACCGTGGCTCCAGTTCAGCGCCTGACGGGTCAGGGCGATTTCTGCGTCACCCAGTGGAGCGCCGTGGCAGTCTTCTTTGCCCTGCTTGTTCGGCGAACCGAAACCGATGGTGGTCTTGCAGCAGATCAGGGTCGGCAGCGGGCTCTTGCGCGCGGTTTCGATGGCGGTCTTGATCTCTTCCGGGTCGTGACCGTCAACGTTGCGGATCACTTGCCAGTTGTAGGCTTCGAAACGCTTCGGGGTGTCATCGGTGAACCAGCCTTCGACTTCGCCGTCGATGGAGATGCCGTTGTCATCGTAGAACGCGATCAGCTTGCCCAGACCCAGCGTACCGGCCAGGGAAGCGACTTCGTGGGAAATGCCTTCCATCATGCAGCCATCACCCAGGAATACGTAGGTGTGGTGGTCGACGATGTCGTGGCCAGGACGGTTGAACTGCGCGCCCAGAACCTTTTCAGCCAGAGCGAAGCCTACAGCGTTGGCCAGGCCCTGACCCAACGGGCCGGTGGTGGTTTCAACGCCCGGGGTGTAACCGAATTCCGGGTGGCCCGGGGTGCGGCTGTGCAGTTGACGGAACTGCTTGAGGTCTTCGATCGACAGGTCGTAACCGGTCAGGTGCAGCAGCGAGTAGATCAACATCGAGCCATGGCCGTTGGACAGCACGAAGCGGTCACGGTCGGCGAACGATGGATTGCTCGGGTTGTGCTTGAGGTAGTCGCGCCAAAGCACTTCGGCAATATCTGCCATACCCATTGGGGCACCGGGATGGCCGCTGTTGGCTTTTTGCACGGCATCCATGCTGAGGGCACGAATGGCGTTGGCACGCTCACGACGGCTAGGCATCGCTGATCTCCTGGGTTCTGGTAAGTCGAAACGGAAAAAAGGAGGGCATTTTCCCTCACCGGAGCGCCTCGGGGCAATGACAGATAGTCATCGGGGGGCGTTTTTCCAATGGATAGCGGCGCTTTCTGTTGGTGAAACCTTTCCGCTACTCGTTTGTAGAGTTAACCGCTTGGTGAGAAGTGCCATTTATCGAGCAATATCAAAACTTTTTGATATTGGCCTTGCGATGAATTCCCCCCGTCTCTAGACTGCGGCCCTATGAATTTACGCGTGCCTTCCATTCGCCATGACGATTGCGACGAGCTGGCGGCCCTGTGCAAGGCCGGCGGCGATCCGTTGCGGCTGAATGTACTGCGCGCATTGGCCAACGATTCGTTCGGTGTTCTGGAGTTGGCGCAGATCTTCGGCATCGGCCAGTCCGGCATGAGTCATCACCTCAAGGTACTGGCACAAGCCGACCTGGTGGCGACACGCCGCGAAGGCAACGCGATTTTCTATCGCCGCGCCCTGCCCCACACCGAACTGCTCGGCGGCAAGTTGCACGCTGCATTGTTAGAAGAAGTCGACAATCTGGATCTGCCTGACGACGTGCAAGCGCGCATCGAGCAGGTTCACGGCCAGCGTGCCGCAGCCAGTCAGGACTTTTTCGCCCGGGTGGCGGAGAAATTCCGTGCCCAGCAAGACTTGATCGCAGGCCTGCCGCAATACCGTGACAGCGTGCTGGCCCTGCTCGACAAACTGAACTTCAATGGTGCAGCCACGGCCATTGAAGTCGGCCCCGGCGATGGTGCTTTTCTGCCGGAACTGGCCCGCCGCTTCGGCACCGTAACCGCGCTGGACAACAGCCCGGCGATGCTCGAACTGGCGCGTCAGGTGTGTGAACGTGAACAGCTGGCTAACGTCAGCCTGCAATTGGCCGATGCATTGAATGGCACAAGCCTTCAGGCCGATTGCGTAGTGTTGAACATGGTGTTGCACCATTTCGCCGCGCCGGCCGATGCGCTCAGGCACATGGCCGACCTGCTGCAACCGGGCGGTAGCCTGCTCGTGACAGAGTTATGTAGCCACAACCAGAGTTGGGCCAGGGAGGCCTGCGGTGATCTGTGGTTGGGGTTTGAACAGGACGATTTGGCCCGTTGGGCCACCGCTGCGGGACTCGTTCCCGGGGAAAGCCTCTATGTAGGCTTACGTAATGGTTTCCAGATCCAGGTCCGCCATTTTCAGCGACCGGCTGGCGACACTCACCATCGGTAAATTCAGGAAAACATCGAGATGAGCGAATACTCCCTCTTCACCTCCGAGTCCGTGTCCGAAGGACATCCGGACAAAATCGCCGACCAGATTTCCGATGCGGTGCTGGACGCCATTATTGCCCAGGACAAACACGCACGCGTTGCTGTGGAAACTCTGGTCAAGACCGGTGTGGCCATCGTTGCCGGTGAAGTGACCACCAGCGCCTGGGTCGACCTGGAGCAGATCGTTCGTGACGTGATTTGCGACATCGGCTACACCAGCTCCGAAGTCGGCTTCGACGGCGCGACTTGCGGCGTGATGAACATCATCGGCAAGCAGTCCCCAGACATCAACCAGGGTGTTGACCGTGCCAAGCCTGAAGATCAGGGCGCCGGCGACCAGGGCCTGATGTTCGGCTACGCCAGCAACGAAACCGACGTTTTGATGCCAGCCCCGATCACCTTCTCGCACCAGCTGGTGCAGCGCCAGGCCGAAGCCCGTAAATCGGGTCTGCTGCCTTGGCTGCGTCCAGACGCCAAGTCGCAAGTGACGTGCCGTTACGAAGGCGGCAAGGTTGTCGGTATCGACGCGGTTGTTCTGTCGACCCAGCACAACCCGGAAGTGTCGTACAAAGACCTGCGCGAAGGCGTGATGGAGCTGATCGTCAAGCACGTACTGCCTGCCGAACTGCTGAGCAAAGACACCCAGTTCCACATCAACCCGACCGGCCAGTTCATCATTGGCGGCCCGGTAGGTGACTGCGGTCTGACCGGTCGCAAGATCATCGTCGACAGCTACGGCGGCATGGCCCGTCACGGCGGCGGCGCGTTCTCCGGTAAAGATCCATCGAAGGTTGACCGTTCGGCTGCCTACGCTGGCCGTTACGTTGCCAAGAACATCGTCGCTGCCGGCCTGGCCGAGCGTTGCGAGATTCAGGTTTCCTACGCGATCGGTGTGGCTCAGCCTACCTCGATCTCGCTGAACACCTTCGGCACCGGCAAGATCAGCGATGACAAGATCATCAAACTGGTGCGTGAAGTGTTCGACCTGCGTCCATACGCGATCACCACCATGCTCGATCTGCTGCACCCGATGTACCAGGAAACTGCAGCGTACGGCCACTTCGGTCGCGCACCAGAGACCAAGACCGTTGGCGAAGACACCTTCACCACGTTCACCTGGGAAAAAACCGACCGCGCCGACGCTCTGCGTTCTGCTGCTGGTCTGTAAGCCTTTCCCGGCTGCACAAAAAGCCCCGCACGGTTCGCGCCGTGCGGGGCTTTTTCATGCCTGAAATACCTCCCTGTGGGAGCGAGCCTGCTCGCGAAGAGGCCAGCCGGACCAACATCACTTCCCGACCAGACACACCCCGCAAAACACCCCACCTGCCAAGCCCCCAATCGTCTTCTAACCTTCAAGCATTCCCCCTGAGCAAGGACGCTCACAATGCTTGTCACGCTGCGCCTGTTGTTGGTTTTCTTCACCGCCTGTACGGCCCTCAACACCCACGCCGATTGCCCGAAATGGCCGGCCACTCAAGCAAAAAGCGAAATCGCCGCCCTGCAAAAACAGATCAACCAATGGGACGACGCCTATCACCGCAAAGGCCGCTCACTGATCGCCGACGAACTCTACGACCAGTCACTCCAACGCCTGAGCGCATGGCGTGAATGCTTCAGGCTACCCTCGCCCGTCGAACCTTTGCGCACGGCTTCAGGCACAGTCACCCACCCCATCGCCCATACCGGTCTGGATAAAATCCATAAAGCCGAGGCCGTGCAAGCATGGCTACGAGATCGTCAGGACGTCTGGGTTCAACCCAAAGTCGATGGCGTGGCAGTGACGCTGGTTTATCGCCAAGGGATGTTGCAACAAGCCATCAGTCGCGGTGACGGGATCAGCGGACAGGACTGGACGACTTCAGCGCAAAGAATCAACGCCATACCTCAACGCCTGACGCAGCCGCTGGATCTGCTGGTTCAAGGGGAGCTCTATTGGCGCTTGAATGAACACGTGCAAGCCCGATCCGGCAGCGTCAACGCCCGTGCCGCCGTTGCCGGACTGATGAACCGCAAATCCTTCACGGCAGAACAGGCTGCCGGGATCGGACTGTTCGTTTGGGACTGGCCGCAAGGGCCTTTGGATTTGCCCGAACGGATTTCACGATTGGCAGCGCTGGGCTTTGCCAAGACTGAACCGTACAGCCAGCCCGCCAGCGATTTCGCAGAGGCACAAAAATGGCGCGACCATTGGTATCGCTCGCCTTTACCCTTTGCCACCGACGGCGTGGTGTTGCGCCAGAGTCAGCGCCCGCCCGCCGAACGCTGGCAAGCTCGCGCACCGTACTGGGCGATCGCCTGGAAATACCCGTTTGCGCAAGCGTTGGCCGAAGTTCGCAAGATCGACTTCAAGATTGGCCGCACTGGCCGCATCACACCGGTGATCGAGTTGACCCCGATCATGCTCGATGACCGGGAGATCAAACGGGTCAGCGCCAGTTCGCTGAAACGCTGGCAAGAGCTGGACATTCGCCCGGGAGATCAAGTGGCAATCAGCCTCGCCGGTCTGACCATTCCTCGGCTCGACAGTGTTGTACTGCGCACCAGCGAACGCACAGATATCGATATCCCCGACGCAGAGGATTTCCACGCCTTGAGTTGCTGGCAACCGACCCCCGGTTGTGAAAGCCAGTTTCTCGCCCGCTTGAGCTGGCTCAGCGGTAAGCAAGGGCTGGCGATGCAGCATGTCGGTCGTGGTACCTGGGAGAAACTTCTCGAAACACGCCGTGTGAACAACCTGCTGGATTGGTTGACCCTCGACGCGTCAGAGCTTGCTAACATTGCCGGCTTCGGCGAGCGCAGCAGCGAACGCCTGATGCACAGTTTTCACAGCGCCCGCCAACGGCCCTTCGCCCAGTGGCTCAAAGCCTTGGGCTTACCGCCAAGCGGTCAGGCACACCTGCCTGACTCGTGGCAGGCGCTGGCACAACGCGACACCGAACAATGGCAGGCCGAAGCCGGTATCGGCCCGGGACGCGCAGCGCAATTGAGCGCATTCTTTCGCGACCCGCAGGTACTGGCCTTGAGCGAAACCTTACGTGCCGCCGGAATCGACGGTTTCTGACTACGCAATCCCGGTGCGCCGGGAACCCATCGGTAGCCCAAGCGCTCCAACAGCGCAGTGCCTGACCGACCCGATTGCCTTTGCACATGGAGCTTTTATGAAATTTCTTGCACCGCTCGCCATGCTGACCCTTTGCGGCGTGATGGCCGCCCCCGTAATGGCCGATGAAGATGCCCCCGGCCTGACCGGCTGCGCTGCGAAAAAGCAGGGCATCATGAACCAGATCGAACAGGCGAAATCGCGCGGCAATGCCGATCAGCAGGCGGGTCTGGAAAAAGCCCTGAGCGAAGTGACCGAACACTGCACCGACGCCGGTCTGAAGAAAGAACGCGAAAACAAAGTGCTTGAGGCCAAACACGAAGTCAGTCAGCGTCAGGCCGATCTCGATAAAGCCATGAAGAAAGGCGATCCGGAGAGGATCAACAAGCGCAAAGAAAAACTCGCCGAATCGCGCAAAGAACTGCAGGACGCGCTGGAAGAAATCGACAAGTAAAAATCAAAAGATCGCAGCCTGCGGCAGCTCCTGCCCTGATCAATACAGGAGCTGACGCAGGCTGCGATCTTTTAAATATCAATGATCGCGAAACTGTTTATGGCAAGCGCTGCAGGCATCCTCAACTTTCTGCACCGCCGGCGCGAGGTTGCTGGCCTTGTACGGCTGAACCTGACTGGCAATCACCAGCTCGCCGGTGGCGGCTTCGAGCGTGCGAGCCATTTCCTGAAACTGCGCCTGTTTCTGCCAGACATCGTCCTTGGCGCTGGTGTGATCGTCCTCGCGAACTTGCGGAAAATGCTTCCACGGTTCATGGGACAACGTATCGAGCTTGACCGCGCCCTCGGCGAATTTCGGCCCGTCGAACGGAATGCGCCCACGCAACATGCCACCCAGATCTTCACCGGTCTTGAGCATCTGTTTGAAAATGGCCTTGCGCTGGCCCAGAGGAGAATTCGGATCGACACCGCCACAGGCGGACAAGGTCAGACAGGCCAGCAATACAACAGCAATTCTTTTAACAGTCATGGTGGCTTCAGGTCACGGAATTCGGCGGCCAGTATCCTCGCGTCACCGCCAAACACCAATAGCCCTATTAAAAATACGGGTTGTTCGAGCGCATGGAGCACGCGGGCAACCGACACAGGAATCACTCCATGAACAGCCGTTTCAAGGCCTGGCGTCACCCGCTGATTGCAACCCTGCCGCTGCTGGCGATACTCGCCGGCTGCACCGGTGGCGAGAACGCCAAGCCGAAAACCCACGCGCTGGCCACTTATTCCAGCGCCACTTGGGAGGCATTGCCGGCGGTATCCGATAGCGATCTGGTCGCCGGTTTCGGTTCGTGGCGCAGCGCCTGCACCCGACTCAAGGCAGATGCGGTCTGGGGCACAACCTGCGCAGCAGCGGCCAATGTTCCACAGAGCGCCACAGAAATTCGTGCGTTTCTCAAACAGAACCTCGATGTCTACGGCCTGCGCGCTGAAAACGACAACCCCAACGGCTTGATCACCGGCTACTACGAGCCGGTCTACCCCGGCAGCCTGACGCCCACCGAGGCGGCCAACGTGCCGGTGTATGGCGTGCCGGAGGACATGATCATTGTCTCGCTCGACAGCATTTATCCCGAACTCAAAGGCAAACGCCTGCGTGGTCGCCTTGAAGGTCGAGTACTCAAACCTTACGACGATGCTGCGACCATCGAATCCAAAGGTGTGAAAGCCCCGGTGGTTGCCTACCTGACCGACCCGATGAATCTGCAATTCCTGCAGATCCAGGGTTCGGGGCGGATTCAGACCGCAGACGGCAAACAGCTGCGCATTGCCTACGCCGATCAGAACGGCCATCCATATCGGCCGATCGGCCGCTGGCTGGTCGAGCAAGGCGAGTTGAAGAAAGAAGACGTGACAATGAGCGCGATCAGCAATTGGGCCAAGGCCAATCCGTCGCGCATCCCCGAACTGTTGGGCAGCAACCCGAGTTACGTGTTCTTCACTCGCAATCCGGACAGTAACGAAGGCCCGCGCGGATCACTGAACGTGCCGTTGACTGCGGGCTACAGTGCGGCAGTGGATCGCAAGGTAATTCCGCTGGGCAGCCTGTTGTGGCTGTCGACCACGCGCCCGGATGGTACGGCACTGGTCCGCCCGGTGGCGGCGCAGGATACCGGCGGCGCGATTGCCGGCGAGGTGCGTGCGGATCTGTTCTGGGGCACCGGTGATGCAGCCGGGCAACTGGCCGGGGACATGAAACAGCAGGGGCAGATCTGGATGCTCTGGCCAAAAGGTGCGGCGCTGCCACAAGTGCCGCGGGTGGCTGATACAGAGAAGAAGTAACCCTTAGGATCTTTGTCGTCTGAACAATGGCTTTCGCGAGCAGGCTCGCTCCCACAGTTGGAATGCATATCCATGTGGGAGCGAGCCTGCTCGCGAAGAGGCCATCAGCAACACCCGAGCATCAGACCGACACGAAGAAGAACGAAGCAATCAGCCCCATCCCCACAAACCACACCAGCGACCGCAAGATCGCCCAGTCCGCCAGGTAGCAAATGATGTAAAGCAGGCGACTGGTAATAAACATCACCGCCAGCACATTGACCGTCACCAACTGCGCGGTTCCCACCAGGTGCGCGACGATCACCGCCGCTGCAAACGCCGGCATCACCTCAAAGCTGTTCAGCTGCGCCGCGTGCGCCCGACGGGCCACACCGTTGAGACTTTCAAGAAAGTCGCGCGGATCGTGGTTGTCACTCAACCGGTAGCCGCCCACGGCTTTCGCCACGCCAGTGCAGACATATGGCAGAAAAATCGCAATCAACACACACCACAGAGCCACCGTCATAACGCCGTCCTTTTTTCGAGTTATAGAATTCGCGAGCGGTCAGAACTTCATCACCAGCATGCCGATCAGCACCAGCCCACAGGCTAAGAGCCGCGGACGGCCGAAAGGTTCTTTCAAGTAGCGCATGCCGAACAACACCACCAGAATCACGCTGATTTCGCGCAATGCCGCCGCCTCCGCAATCGAGCCCAATTGCATCGCCCACAGCACCAGAGCGTAGCTGGCCAATACGCAGAAGCCCACCGCCAACCCCAGCTTCCATTGCTCACGCCAGAACAACATGAACGCCGGACGCTTGGCGCCCCATGCCAACAGCGGAAACGGCCACGCGCTGAGCAGCGTGACCCAGACCAGGTAATCGAGCGGATGCGACCAGCGCCGCAACGCCTGGCCATCAATGTAGGTGTAGCAGCCGATGCACAGGCCGATCAGCGCCACCACCGGCAGCATCGACCACGGCAAGTGCTTGCCACCACCGCCCTGCCACAGCAGGCAAACCATGCCCAACGGAATCAGCATGATGCCGAAGATCTGCTGGGTGGTGAGCACTTCGCCGGCGAAGATCAGCGTCAGCGCCAGCACTACCAGCGGCGACAAACCGCGCATCAGTGGATAGACCAACCCGAGATCGCCGACCCGATACGCCTGAATCAGCAGGTAGCGATACAGCAATTCAAACGCTGCCGACGCCAGAATCCACGGCCAGATATCCATCGGCGGCAAGCTCACGAATGGCAACGCGATGGCGACGACCAGCAGCGCCACGGTGTCCATGCACGCCACCACCAGCAGCCGCTCGGCGCTGAACTTGATCAATGTATTCCACGTCGCATGCAGCAGCGCCGCCATCAATACCAATCCCGTCGCCAGCACGTTCCACTCCTTATTGTTGTTAGCGAGCCAATTAGTCAGATTATTGATTCGCGATGTGTCAGCAGCTGTTTATACTGCAAGCGACCACGCCGCACTCAGTTGCGCACAGAAAAATACCAATAATTCCTGCCTGCACCGCGCTCCTTCGAGATCGGTCGTCGGCCTGCGTATGCCTGATCAAAGCGTCAAGACTACCGACAGAGACCTTGCGCATGCCACTCGCCTTGCTTGCCCTCGCTGTTGCCGCATTCGGCATCGGCACAACCGAATTCGTCATCATGGGCTTGTTGCCCGATGTCGCCCGCGACCTTGCCGTGAGCATTCCTCACGCGGGCCTGTTGATCACTGGTTATGCGTTGGGCGTGGTGTTCGGCGCGCCAATCCTGGCGATCGGCACCGCGAACATGCCGCGCAAAGCGACGCTGCTCGGCATGACGCTGATGTTCATCCTCGGCAACGTGCTCTGCGCCCTGGCGCCGAACTACGCGACGCTGATGGCCGCTCGCGTGGTCACCGCACTGTGCCACGGCGCGTTTTTCGGCATTGGCTCGGTGGTCGCCGCCGGGCTGGTCGCGCCGAACAAACGCGCACAGGCGATTGCGATGATGTTCACCGGCCTGACCTTGGCCAACGTTCTCGGCGTGCCGCTGGGCACGGCGCTCGGGCAATACGCCGGCTGGCGTTCGACCTTCTGGGCGGTTTCGGTGATCGGTGTGATCGCAGCCCTCGCGCAGTGGTTTTGGCTGCCGAAACACATCCCGATGGACAAGGCCAACCTCGCCAGCGAATTCAAGGTATTGGGCAAGGTCAACGTGCTGCTGGCGCTAGGCATGAGTGTGCTGGCATCGACCAGCCTGTTCAGCGTGTTCACCTACATTGCGCCGATCCTGCAGGACATCACCGGCGTCAGTCCGCACGGTGTGACTGTGATGCTGCTGTTGTTCGGCGTCGGCCTGACCGGTGGCAGCATGCTCGGCGGGCGTCTGGCTGATAGCCGTTTGTTGCCGTCACTGGTCGGAGTGGCCCTGGCGGTAGTGGTGATTCTGGCGGCGTTCAGCCAGACCAGCCGTTCGGTGGTGCCGGCGGCGATCACGCTGGTGCTGTGGGGGATTTTTGCTTTTGCGCTGTGCCCGATTCTGCAATTGCTGATCATCGATCAGGCCCATGAAGCGCCGAACCTCGGCTCGACATTGAACCAGAGCGCTTTCAACCTCGGTAACGCGGCGGGTGCGTGGATCGGCGGGCTGGTGGTTGCCAGTGGTGCAGATCTGGCGGATTTGCCGTGGACCGGGGCACTGGTCGGCGTGCTGACGGTGCTGACGGCGCTGTTTTTCATCTATCTGCAACGTCGCGAAACGGCTGGGGTCAATGTGTCTGGCTAATCGTGTCGTGCCAGACAGAGCCCTCACCCTAGCCCTCTCCCAGAGGGAGAGGGGACTGAACGGGGGATGCTTCAGAAGTACGCCGACCTGAACGCGCATTGCCGAATCCATAATCGACTCGGTTATTCAGGTCGATGCATGCCACAAGACAATAAGGTCGGCTCCCTCTCCCTCCGGGAGAGGGCTGGGGTGAGGGAAGCTTGTGCCCTCAGTCGTTCTCGGCCCATCAAACCCCTGCGCCCAAGTATCGGACGCGCTCCATTCACCCCTCATCCAAAGGACCCCGGATGCTTGAACTTGTCGCCGCTTTCATCTGCCTCACCACCCTCCTCACCTTCGTCAACTTCCGCTTCATTGGCCTGCCGCCGACCATCGGCGTGATGGTGACTGCGCTGCTGTTCTCCCTGATCCTGCAAGGCCTGAGCGTACTCGGCTACCCCGGTCTCGAAGAACGCGTGCAGCAACTGATCGGCCAGATCGACTTTGGCGATCTGCTGATGAACTGGATGCTCTCATTCCTGCTGTTCGCCGGCGCCTTGCACGTCAACCTGAATGATCTGCGCAGCTACCGCTGGCCCATCGGCCTGTTGGCAACCTTCGGCGTGTTGATTGCCACCACGGTAATCGGCAGCCTCGCCTATTACATTTTTGCCCTGTTCGGCTGGCACGTGAGTTTCTTGTATTGCCTGCT
Source organism: Pseudomonas sp. P108 (assembly GCF_032613195.1). Classification (NCBI taxonomy): domain Bacteria; kingdom Pseudomonadati; phylum Pseudomonadota; class Gammaproteobacteria; order Pseudomonadales; family Pseudomonadaceae; genus Pseudomonas; species Pseudomonas sp. P108. Next base: position 6,173,400 of record NZ_CP126691.1, read on the forward strand.
GTTCGGCGCGCTGATTTCGCCGACCGACCCGATTGCCGTGCTCGGTGTGCTGCGTACCGCCAACGCCTCGAAGCCGCTGAAAACCACCATCGTCGGCGAATCACTGTTCAACGACGGCACAGCTGTTGTGGTGTTCACCGTATTGCTGGGCATCGCCCAACTCGGCGAAACCCCGACCGTCAGCGCCACCGCCATGTTGTTCGTTCATGAAGCCATCGGCGGTGTGTTGTTCGGCGGGCTGATCGGTTATCTGGTCTATCGAATGATCAAGAGCGTCGAACAGCATCAGATCACCGTGATGCTGACCTTGGCGCTGGTCATTGGCGGTTCGGCGATGGCCACGGAGATTCACGTTTCCGCGCCGATCGCGATGGTGGTGGCCGGTCTGATCATCGGCAACCTCGGGCGCAATCTGGCAATGAACGACATGACCCGCCGTTATCTGGACGGTTTCTGGGAATTGCTCGATGACATGCTTAACGCGCTGCTGTTTGCGCTGATCGGCATGGAGCTGTTGCTGCTGCCGTTCAACTGGCTGCACGTGGCGGCGGCGAGTGTATTGGCGGTGGCCATTCTGCTGTCGCGCCTGCTCACTGTGGCCCCGGCGATTCTGCTGCTGCGCCGCTGGCGGACAGTGCCGGCCGGCACCATCCGGATTTTGACTTGGGGCGGTTTGCGCGGCGGTGTTTCAGTGGCACTGGCCCTGGCCCTGCCGCTGGGCCCGGAGCGCGATCTGCTGCTGAGCATCACTTACATCGTGGTGCTGTCGTCGATCCTGTTGCAGGGTCTGACCATCGGCAAACTGGTCAAGCACGCGACTCGCAACGAGCCCGCGACCACCAGCGAACCTGCTCACCACTGATCATTTTTTGATCGCCTGCGGATCAGGTTTCTCGGCCTGATCCGCAGATTCCTTCGGTGCACCGCTCTCGCTGCGAATCTGCGCATGGCTGATCAGCGCAAAGATAAAGCTGCCGCCAATGATGTTCCCCGCCAGCGTCGGCCCGGCGAAGACCATCCAGAAATCACTCCACGGCAGCTCGCCGGCAAACACCAGATATGACACCTCGGCCGAACCCACCACGATGTGAGTGAAGTCGCCGAGCGCCATCAGGTAGGTGATGAGGATGATGATCCACATCTTCGCGCTCTCCATGGACGGAATCATCCAGACCATGGTGGCGATCATCCAGCCAGACACGATGCCTTTGGCGAACATCTGGCTGGCATGGTTTTCCATGACTTTGCGGCCGATTTCGAGGAAGGCAACGTCGGTCTTGCTGTCGAAGATCGGCAGTTCGAGCATCACGTACGCCACCAGAATCGTGCCGCAGAGGTTGCCGACGAGCACCACCGTCCACAGACGGATCAGCCGGCCGAAGTTCTGAAGGGTCGGCTTGGTCATGACCGGCAGCACGGCGGTCAGGGTGTTTTCGGTGAACAGTTGCTGACGGGCGAGGATCACCGCGAGAAAACCTGCGCAGTAGCCGAAGCTGGCGATCACTTTGAATTCATCACCGTCGGGCAGGCGCGAATTGAGCAGGCCCATGCCCATCAGCGACAGGCCCATGGTCAACCCGGCCGCCAGCGCCGACCACCAGAGTGCGGCGATGCTGCGCTCCAGTTCCTGATCGCCTTGAGAGCGGATGATTTCATGCAGGACGGCCGCGCGGGGCGGCTGGTTTTTCTCGACTTCATGCTGTTCTTTGGCCGAGAGATCGGGGGTCTTGCCGTCGGTGGGAGTGGTCATGGCGTGGGAACCGTGGGGGTGGTGTTTACCTACGACCCCGGCGGTTCATGGCTGTTCAGTGGGCAGATAATTCTTCGCTGACTGAACAACCGCTTTCGCGAGCAGGCTCGCTCCCACAGGTACAGCGTGATCCTTGTGGGAGCGAGCTTGCTCGCGAAGAAAGCGCCGCCGATGTTATTTGGTGACTAACTCATCTTCCTGGAACTGATCTTTCACATATTTGATTTCAGTGCGCCCGTGCGGTGCCGGCAAGCCGTCTTCGCCCAGATTGACGAAAACCATCTTCTCGACGGTGAGAATGCTCTTGCGAGTGATCTTGTTGCGCACTTCGCAGGTCAGGGTGATCGAGGTGCGACCGAACTCGGTGGCGGTGATGCCCAGTTCGATGATGTCGCCCTGGCGCGAGGCGCTGACGAAGTTGATCTCGGAAATGTACTTGGTCACCACGCGCTGATTGCCCAACTGGACGATCGCGTAGATCGCCGCTTCTTCGTCAATCCAGCGCAACAGACTGCCGCCGAACAGGGTGCCGTTGGGGTTGAGGTCTTCGGGTTTTACCCATTTGCGGGTGTGGAAATTCATCTTCACTCCTGAGTGTCTTGCCGAACGATGGACGGTATCTTGGCAGACTGAGCGGTCAGGCTCCATGCGGCTTCGACTATGGTCGTCATTAACGATCTTCATCTGGCCGACAGAAACCCTTTGGAAGATCAGTCTAGACGGCTATAATCGCCACCGTTTCAAAACGGTAACGTTCACTTGCTACCGTTTTCCCGCCACCTGTCCGAGGGGCGCTGCAGCAGGTTCAACCTGTCAGGCTCGGATGGGGCGTTGACTGGCTCAGGCCAGACACTAAACGCACAACGGCGCCCATTCGCATACATTACGAATGGAGGCTCTTCATGAGCGCTGTTATCACGCCTGCAGATTTTAACGATTACAAAGTTGCCGACATGTCCCTGGCTGCCTGGGGCCGTCGCGAAACCATCATCGCCGAATCGGAAATGCCGGCTCTGATGGGTCTGCGTCGCAAGTACTCCGGCGAACAGCCGTTGAAAGGCGCCAAGATCCTCGGCTGCATCCACATGACCATTCAGACTGCCGTGCTGATCGAAACCCTGGTTGCCCTGGGTGCCGAAGTACGCTGGTCGTCGTGCAACATTTTCTCGACTCAGGATCAGGCTGCTGCCGCTATCGCTGCTGCCGGTATCCCGGTTTTCGCCTGGAAAGGCGAAACTGAAGAAGAGTACGAGTGGTGCCTGGAGCAGACCATCCTGAAGGATGGCCAGCCATGGGACGCCAACATGATCCTCGACGACGGCGGCGACCTGACTCAGCTGCTGCACGACAAGTACCCACAAGTACTGGATCGCGTTCACGGCGTGACTGAAGAAACCACCACCGGTGTACACCGTCTGCTGGACATGCTGGCCAAGGGCGAGCTGAAAATCCCGGCCATCAACGTCAACGACTCGGTGACCAAGTCCAAGAACGACAACAAGTACGGCTGCCGTCACAGCCTGAACGACGCGATCAAGCGCGGTACCGACCACCTGCTGTCCGGCAAGCAAGCGCTGGTCATCGGTTACGGTGACGTGGGCAAGGGTTCGGCCCAGTCCCTGCGTCAGGAAGGCATGATCGTTAAAGTCTCCGAAGTTGACCCGATCTGCGCCATGCAAGCGTGCATGGACGGTTTCGAACTGGTTTCGCCGTTCATCGACGGTATCAACAACGGCACCGAAGCAAGCATCGACAAAGCGCTGCTGGGCAAGATCGACCTGATCGTGACCACCACCGGTAACGTCAATGTTTGCGACGCGAACATGCTCAAAGCCCTGAAGAAGCGCGCCGTGGTCTGCAACATCGGTCACTTCGACAACGAAATCGACACCGCTTTCATGCGCAAGAACTGGGCATGGGAAGAAGTGAAGCCACAGGTACACAAGATCCACCGTACCGGCCCGGGCGCTTTCGACGCGCAGAACGACGACTACCTGATCCTGCTGGCCGAAGGCCGTCTGGTAAACCTGGGTAACGCCACTGGCCACCCAAGCCGCATCATGGACGGTTCGTTCGCCAACCAGGTGCTGGCACAGATCTTCCTGTTCGGCCAGAAGTACGCCGACCTGTCGCCAGCCCAGAAAGCCGAGCGTCTGACCGTTGAAGTACTGCCGAAGAAACTCGACGAAGAAGTGGCTCTGGAAATGGTTCGCGGCTTCGGCGGCGTGGTCACTCAACTGACCAAGCAACAGGCTGACTACATCGGCGTGACCGTCGAAGGCCCGTTCAAGCCGCACGCTTACCGCTACTAACAGGCGCTTGCTCGCTCTCCCTGTGGGAGCGAGCCTGCTCGCGAAGGCGTCTCAACATTCAACATCCGTGTTGTCTGACCCGGCGCTTTCGCGAGCAGGCTCGCTCCCACATGGGATTGCAGCGCCTCGAAGGTTCTTGTTTCCAAGGGTATGACCATGTCCCAAGACCGTCGCTACAGCTTCGAGTTCTTCCCGACCAAGACCGATGCTGGGCATGAAAAACTGCTCGCCACTGCCCGTCAGCTGGCCACCTACAACCCCGACTTCTTTTCCTGCACCTATGGCGCTGGTGGTTCGACCCGTGATCGCACCCTCAACACCGTTCTGCAACTGGAAAGCGAAGTCAAAATTCCGGCCGCACCGCACCTGTCGTGCGTCGGCGACAGCAAGGACGACCTGCGCGGCCTGCTGAACGAGTACAAGGCTGCCGGCATCAAGCGCATCGTTGCCCTGCGTGGTGACCTGCCGTCCGGCATGGGCATGACCAGCGGTGAGCTGCGTCACGCCAATGAGCTGGTTGAATTCATTCGTGAAGAAACCGGTGACCATTTCCACATCGAAGTTGCCGCTTACCCGGAGATGCATCCGCAAGCACGCAACTACGAAGACGATCTGGCCAACTTCGTGCGCAAGGCTCGCGCCGGTGCCGACAGCGCGATCACCCAGTACTTCTTCAACGCCGACAGCTACTTCTACTTTGTCGACCGTTTGCAGGCGCAGGGTGTTGATCTGCCGATCGTGCCGGGGATCATGCCGATCACCAACTACAGCAAACTCGCGCGCTTCTCCGACGCCTGCGGTGCGGAAATCCCGCGCTGGATCCGCAAGCAACTGGAAGCCTACGGCGATGACACACAAAGCATTCAGCGCTTTGGTGAGCAAGTCGTCAGCGAGATGTGCGAACGCTTGTTGCAGGGCGGCGCGCCGGGGCTGCACTTCTATTCCATGAACCAGGCTGAGCCTAGTCTGGCGATCTGGAATAACCTGAAGTTGCCGCGTTGAAGCAGCTTCAAGCTTCAAGCTGAAAGCGACAAGCAAGATCAAAAGATCGCAGCCTTCGGCAGCTCCTACATTGAGATTTCGTATCCCGTGTAGGAGCTGCCGAAGGCTGCGATCTTTTGCTTTTAAATGCCCGAAACAGAGCTTGTGCCGGCACTTTCTGGCTCTTTCGCGTTTCTCGTCGTAATCTCAAGCCATGCCTTTGATCACGCAGTTATTCGCCGTGCTGGTTTTTGCTTGCCTGAGCTTCGCCGCTCGAGGCGAGAAGCTGCGTATTGTCACCGAGCCATGGGCGCCGTACGTGTATGAAGAAGGCGGCAAGAACCTCGGGCTCGACTACGAAACCACGGCCATCGTCTTCAAACGTCTGGGCATTGAAGTCGAATGGCAATTCCTGCCATGGAAGCGCTGCCTGTCGATGCTTGAAACCGGTCAGGCCGACGGTGCACTGGACATTTTTCACAGCGACGAGCGCGACGCCACCCTGCTCTACCCGAGCGAACCCTTGTCGGATGTCGAGTTCGTGATGTTCTACGCCAACGACCGGCCGCATCCGTTCAGCAAACTCGAAGAACTCAAAGGCCTGACCATCGGCACTTCGCCGGGCTATCTGTACAGCCCCGATTTCAGCGAATCAACGTTGTTTAGCCGTGAGCCGGCACCGACCCACGAAGCCAACTTCGGTAAATTGGTGCGCGGTCGAATCGACTTGCTGATCACCGATCGCCGCGTTGGCCAGCATTTGCTCGATGAGCTGAATATCCGCGATCAGATCACTGAAAACCCCACCGTCATTAGCCGCCAAAGCCAGTTTCTCGCGGTTCGGCGCAATGCCGGCATGGATTTATTGGTGCAACGTTTCGGTGCCGAACTCAAACGTTTCAAGCGCGAACCGGCTTACGCCGAGCTCAGCGCACGCTACGGCGCCGCACCCGCCGGCAGCCCTTCACTGAACTCAGCCACGGCCAACCGCAAAACCGTTGAGCAGCAGGAAAGCAGCGCGCAGTGATTGCTCTGTTATACTCCGGCGTTCCCGCCAGGCTCACGCCCGGACGCCCGGAACCGTAACAGGCCTCTCGACCCGCTACAGCGCAGCTTTGCAGCCCGCGCGAGCGCTCCAGACGTGCCTTCGGAACCGCAGCAGGACCGGACGGGATTGCGTCCTCTTAAACGCCATTCGCGCCAGGCAAGACTCCCATTGGGCCAAGCCCTAACTAAAACAGGATTACTCATGTCCTTTGCTTCCCTCGGTCTCTCCGAGGCTTTAGTCCGCGCCATCGAAGATGCGGGCTATACCGAGCCTACTCCGGTGCAACAGCGGGCCATTCCCGCCGTGTTGCAAGGTCGCGACCTGATGGTTGCGGCACAGACAGGTACCGGTAAAACCGGCGGTTTCGCCCTTCCGATCCTGGAGCGGTTGTTCCCCAACGGTCACCCGGACAAATCCCAGCGTCATGGCCCGCGTCAACCGCGCGTACTGGTCCTGACCCCGACCCGCGAACTCGCGGCCCAGGTTCACGAGAGCTTCAAGATCTACGCCCGTGACCTGAAATTCGTCAGCGCCTGCATCTTCGGCGGCGTCGGCATGAACCCGCAGGTTCAGGCCATGTCCCGTGGCGTCGACGTGCTCGTCGCCTGCCCGGGTCGTTTGCTCGATCTGTGCGGCCAAGGCAGCGTTGACCTGTCCCACGTGGAAATTCTCGTCCTCGACGAAGCCGACCGCATGCTCGACATGGGTTTTGTGCACGACGTGAAGAAAGTCCTCGCGCGCCTGCCGTCCAAGCGTCAGAACCTGCTGTTCTCGGCGACCTTCTCCAAAGACATCACCGACCTCGCCGGCAAGCTGCTGCACAACCCGGAACGCATCGAAGTGACGCCGCCGAACACCACGGTCGAGCGCATCGAGCAACGCGTATTCCGTCTGCCTGCCAGCCACAAACGTGCGCTGCTGGCCCACCTGATCACCGCCGGCGCGTGGGAACAGGTATTGGTGTTCACTCGCACCAAGCACGGCGCCAACCGTCTGGCCGAGTACCTGGACAAGCACGGCCTGCCGGCTGTGGCGATCCACGGCAACAAGAGCCAGAACGCGCGCACCAAAGCGCTGGCCGACTTCAAGGCCAACCAGGTGCGTATCCTGGTTGCCACCGACATCGCCGCACGCGGTCTGGACATCGATCAGTTGCCACACGTGGTCAACTTCGAACTGCCGAACGTCGATGAAGATTACGTGCACCGTATCGGCCGTACCGGCCGTGCCGGTCGTTCGGGCGAGGCGATCTCGCTGGTCGCGCCGGACGAAGAAAAACTGCTGAAAAGCATCGAACGCATGACCAAGCAGAAAATCGCCGACGGCGACCTGATGGGCTTCGATTCGAGCACCATTGAAGCCGAGAAGCCGGAAGTGCGTGAGCGTCCGGACGTGCGTAACCCGCGCAATCCACGTGGCCCACGCGGTGACGGGCCGAATGGCGGCGGCGGTGGCGGCGGTCGTAAAGACAAAGGCAAAGACAAGGGCAAGGAAAAACCGGCCGGTGAACGTGGCGAGCGCCCTGCCCGTCAGCAGAAACCGCGCGAAGGCACTCCAGCCCGCGAACAGCGCCCGAGCCAACCGCCACGTGCGGCGGCTGATCGTGCACCGGACGAGTTCCTCGACGACGATGTGGATAACTTCGGTAACCGCGTTGACTACGTGCCCAAGCCTGCCCCGGCAGGCGGTCGCGGCCGTCGTCCAGGCGCACCGGCTCAAGGTGCTGGCGCAGGTTCGGGCGCACCACGCGGCGGTCAGTCGCAGGGTCGTCAGAACGGTCCGCGCAACAGCAACGGCTCGAGCACCGGCACCCCGCCCGCCAAACGCAGTGGCGGCCCGCGCAACGGCGCACCGCGTGATGGTCAGTCGGGTCGTCGCGACGAGTCCGCTTCGTCGTCGCGCAACCGTCGTCCAGCCCGTGACGATCAGCCACGCAGCGAACCGGCCGTACAAAACCCGCGCAGCACCGGGCCGAAGATCATGCACAAGGAATCGAAAGCCGACCGCTTCCCGACGCCTGAGCAGCTCGATCAACTGCCAAGCCGCCCGCGTGGCGAGAAACCAGCGCTGCTGACCCGCAATCGCTGAGTTGACGCTGCCATGAAAAATGCCCCGCCTCGCAAGAGCCGGGGCATTTTTTTAGGCGCCACAAACACCCCTGAATCACCGCATATCCCCTGTGGGAGCGAGCCTGCTCGCGAAAGCGGTCATTCAGCCAACATCAATGCTGACTGACCCGTCACCTTCGCGAGCAGGCTCGCTCCCACAGGGAAGTGTGTGTGTGTCGTAGACAATAAAAAACGCCCCCGGCCTTTCGACCGGGGGCGTTTTTGTGTGGCGAGCGAAAGTTACTTAACTTTCACGCCTTCCAGCGAGATGTCCAGATCCGCAGTCTGCGAGGTAGGACCTGGGCCCTTGATCCCGAAATCGTTCAGGTTGAGGGTGGTCTTGGCGTTGAAGCCAGCACGCTCGCCGCCCCATGGATCCTTGCCTTCGCCGTTGAATGTGGCTTTGAAGGTTACAGGTTTGGTCACGCCGTGCAGGGTCAGGTCGCCAGTCACGTCAGCAGTCTTTTCACCGGTCGATTTAACGGCGGTGGAGACGAACTTGGCATCAGCAAACTTGCCCACGTCGAGGAAGTCTTTGCTGGCGATGTGCTTGTCACGTTCAGCGTGGTTCGACCACAGGCTGGCGGTTTTCACATCAACCGAGATCTTGCTGGCTTCAGGCTTGGCCGAATCCCACGAGAAAGTACCGTCGAAATCCTTGAAGGTACCGTGGATGAAGCTGTAACCCAGGTGGCTGATTTTCCAGTCAACGAAGGCGTGCTGACCTTCCTTGTCGATTTTGTAGTCCGCTGCCATGGCCTGGGCCGAGAGCAGTGCAGAACCGATTGCCAGAGCGGCCAGAGTCTTTTTCAACATGCTTTCTTTTCCTTTGAGTCGAGGTTGAATTTCAGGCTTTGCGACCGAGCATTCGCGTCAGGGTCGCATCACGATCGATAAAGTGGTGCTTCAATGCTGCCAACGCATGGAGACCGGAAAAAATTACCAGCGCCCACGCCAGCCAGAGATGAATCACCCCAGCGGTATCTGCCTGATCCGGTAGCCCGGAGAGCAGTGCAGGAACTTCAAAAAGGCCAAACACCGGGATCCCGACACCGTCTGCGGTGGAAATCAGGTAACCGGCAATCATCACAGCGAACAGCGCGAGATACAGAAACCCGTGGCCGAATTTGGCGCCGATACGGGTCATGCGGCTGTAGCTTTGCAGCGTCGGTGGCGGTGGGCTGATAAAGCGCCACAGCACCCGCAACACCATCAGACCCAACAGCACCAGACCGATGCTCTTGTGCAGATCCGGCGCGTCTTTGCGCCAGCTGCTGTAGTAATCCAGCCCGACCATCCACAAGCCCAGCGCGAACAGCCCGAAGACCACCAGCGCCACACCCCAGTGCATGAAGATGCTGACCCAACCATAGCGCGAAGAAGAGTTACGTAGCTGCATTGCCCAAATCCTGTGAGAACTGCGAACCAAGACTAGCGAGTTATCTATCGAATTAAAGCGGAAAATTTTGCTTTGAAATATCGAGAAATACGATCAAGAGTCTGGAAGTGGCGTGTTAAGGAAAGATTAAAGGCGGTTTTTCCGCACAGCGCTCGGGCCATGCTGCTCGATTCTCGCGGGCTGATCCGACACTCCCTGGAGCGGGTGGCGATCACGGGAAGGTCGTCGCCAGAGAAATTCCCAATCGATAACTATGTATCGCTGGTTGTACCTCTGCACCTGATCAAATGATGACTCAATCATTCTTTGAAAAGGTCAACAACATGGCGCTTCGTTACAGCCCCTTTCAAGCAAGTGGTACTTCCGAGTTACCGCCGAACCAAACCTTGACCCCAGACCAATATCTGCAATCCGAGAACGGTCGATTCCGCCTTATATTACAGGGCGATGGAAATCTTGTGATCAAAGACGGTGAAACGGTAGTGTGGATTGCCGATAGCAATCAGCCTTACAGTTTAACTTTGCATCCAAAAAAGATGCGTGAGCCACTGCAGTTTGTCATCAGCAACAACGGCTTTCTCTACGACCCTTCCCGACGGCGCCTGTGGATTGCTGAAAGCACGCACAGCCTCGACAAATCGCTCTGGCACAACACCTACATGACGATGCAGGACGACGGAAACCTGGTCATCTACGATCAGCGCAACGGGAATCTGCGCTGGGCCCGCTCCGGATTTGTACCCGGACGAATTCGAAAACCCAAGCAGCGATGGCTCAGAAAGTTGCCGAACGGCACGGAGTTCTTCAAATGGGACTTTTAATACGCCTGAGTTATTTTGATTGATTAGTTGGTGAAAACCGCCGGTGGCTGCAAGCAATCCGCACTGTACGGATCTATCTTGCATTGATGGGCAAGTTCAGCACCATAACCTCCAGGAAAGAAACGTCCATTGGCACAACCGGAAAGTGTCATCAACAGAACTATTGCCATTAGCCTTTTCATCAAGCGCCTCCAATTTTTTCAAGCATAAAGTTGGAGATCAGGCACCCGCTATCGTTTCGTTCTGATTGTTTTGTGGGAAGTGTCCTGCGCAAAGGTAAGCCTTGAGACTGCACCGGGAAGGATTGACGTGCGCGCTTCTGGCAAAAAAAACGCGGCCCTCATGGCCGCGTTTTTTATTGAAGCAAAGGCTTACTGCGCCTTGGTCTCAGTAGTGGCTGCCGGCTTGGCCGCTGGCTTCTTCGCCGGTTCGGCCTTTTTCGCTGCCGGTTTGGCCGGGGCCTTCTTCGCCTCGGTTTTAGCTGCAGGCTTCTTCGCCGCTGGCTTGGCCGCTGCTTTCTTCGCCGGTTCAGCTTTCACCGGGGTCGCTGGTTTCGGTGCTTCCACCGGCGCTGGCGCGGGTGCCGGGGTCGGCGCAGGCGCTGGAGCGACCGGTGCAGGAGCCGGCTCTGGCGCCTTCACAGGCTCAGGCTTCTTCTCGTCATCCGAACCGCCAAACAGGTTACTGAAGAAGTTGCCCTTCTTCGCCGCCACGGCACCCGCCGCGCCTGCCGCTGCAGCGGCCGGAACCACTTTGGCTGGCTCGAACGATTTGCCTGCCGCCAGATCTTCAACCTGACTGGCCGCACGCTGACCGGTGCGCAATGCGCCTTCCAGGGTGCCCGGGTACAAGGTGTCGGTATGTTCGCCAGCGAACGTCACGCGTTGCAGCGGACGTTCCCACAGACGCCAGAACTTGCTGATCTGCCCTGGGCCGTAAGCCAGGTAGGCGCCGCCCATCGACGGGTCGGTGCTGTAGCGACGGATTTCATAACCGGTGAACGAGCCACGGGCCTGTGGATAAAACGCGTGCAGACGAATCAGCACCTGATCGACCATCTGCTTGTCGCCAAACGCCTGCATCACACGAGCGTTGTCGCCGGACAGGTTGATCACCACGTTGGCGCCGCCCTTCAGCGCAGGTTCGATCCAGAGCATGCCGAGGCCGGTGTTGCTGTAGATCTCGCCGGACATGCGCGCCTTGCTTTCCCACACCGGCGTCTTGAACTTCAACATGATCTGGTCGCGCCAGCCGTAGTTGGTGCCCTTGATCGCGGCCATGTGCTGAGCATCCAGCGCCGGCGTCAGGGCAATCTTGTTCAGTGCACGCAGCGGCACGGCCAGCACAACGTAGTCAGCCTGGTAGCCAACACTGCCGACCTTGACGGTCACGCCGTCCTTGTCCTGAGTGATCGCCGACACCGGCGAATTGGTCTTGATCGTTTTGATCTGTTTGACGAACGCCTGCGCCAGCACCTGGCTGCCGCCGACCAGACGCGAAGCGCGCAGGTCACGGTCGGAGATGCCGCGATAGACACGGTTCTGCTGGGCGAAATACAGCAGCGACAGACGCGAAGGTTCGTCGTAGTGGGTGCGGATATCCTGGTTGATCAGCTGACGCGCGGTGGCCGGCAGGTTTTGCTTATCGAGCCAGCTCGATACGGTGATCTGGTCCAGCGCGTGCAGGGTGCTGGTCGCTGCCGGGTTCTGTGGATCGTCAATCGAACGCGCCAGATCGTCGAGGGTTTTCTGATAGCGCTTCAAGGCATCGGCGGTAGCCGGTTGCTTGGTCGCCAGATCGGCGGCAGAGAAATACTCGCCGTCGATCAGGTAGCCCGGGGTACGCACGAATTCAGGGGCCGGCGTGGTGCCGAGCTTGAAGGTCGACACGTACTTGTTCAGCACCGGCTGGGTCTTGTCGTTGCCGATCCACTCGCTGGTGGCCATGCCCGAGCGCCCGCCCAGGCTCGGCTTGGCTTCCAGCAGGGTGACCTGCCAGCCTTTGTTTTGCAGTTCATAAGCGGCAGTCAGGCCCGAGAGGCCGCCGCCGATCACGATTGCGGTTTTATCCTTGGCCAGCGCTGTAACGCTGAACAGCCCCAACATCACCAGCGCACAGGCGCGCAGCCAACCGACAGACATTCAGCGAACTCCGGAAATACACGTAGGAAAAAGCAGTTGTGCGGGTCAGACGACCCAAAGAACCGCGAAGAATACGTTAGCCATCAAAACGCCGCCAGCGACGTCTATCGGCTCATACAAAGTAGCTCAATCGACACAATGGGTTGTCCCCGCGCGATGCATTGCATAGGCTTGCGCGATTGTTTGCCCGCGCCTGTCGCGAGCCGCCTCGAGGAGACTGTAAATGGGCCTGAATAACCAGTGGATGCAACGCGACCTCGCGGTGTTGTGGCATCCCTGCACCCAGATGAAAGACCACGAACAGCTGCCGCTGATCCCGATCAAGCGCGGTGAAGGCGTCTGGCTCGAAGACTTCGAAGGCAAGCGCTACCTCGACGCCGTCAGCTCGTGGTGGGTCAACGTGTTCGGCCACGCCAACCCGCGCATCAATCAGCGCATCAAGGATCAGGTCGATCAACTGGAACACGTGATTCTGGCCGGCTTCAGCCATCAACCGGTGATCGAGTTGTCCGAGCGTCTGGTGAAGATGACGCCGGAAGGGCTGAACCGGGTGTTCTACGCCGATAACGGTTCGTCCTGCATCGAAGTCGCGTTGAAAATGAGCTTTCACTACTGGCTCAACCGCGGCCAACCGAACAAGAAGCGCTTCGTCACCCTGACCAACAGCTACCACGGTGAAACCATGGCGGCGATGGCGGTCGGTGATGTGCCGCTGTTCACCGAGACCTACAAAGCGCTGCTGATGGACACCCTCAAAGTGCCGAGCCCGGATTGCTACGGGCGCCCGGAAGGCATGAGCTGGGAAGAACACTCGCGCAACATGTTCGCCGCCATGGAACAGACCTTGGCAGAGCATCATGACAGCGTTGCGGCAGTAATCGTCGAGCCGTTGATTCAGGGCGCTGGCGGCATGCGCATGTACCACCCGGTGTATCTGAAATTGCTGCGCGAAGCCTGCGACCGTTACGGCGTGCACCTGATCCTCGATGAAATCGCCGTCGGTTTCGGTCGCACCGGAACCATGTTTGCCTGTGAACAGGCTGGCATTCGTCCGGACTTCCTCTGCCTGTCGAAAGCCCTGACCGGCGGCTATCTGCCGCTGGCCGCGTGCCTGACCACCGACGAGGTCTACAGCGCGTTCTACGATGACTATCCGACCCTGCGCGCGTTCCTCCATTCGCACAGCTACACCGGCAACCCGCTGGCGTGCGCGGCGGCACTGGCAACGCTGGATATCTTCGAGCAGGACAACGTCATCGAGAACAACAAGGCGCTGGCCCAGCGCATGGCCTCGGCGACGGCGCATCTGGTCGATCACCCGAACGTGTCCGAAGTGCGTCAGACCGGCATGGTCCTGGCCATCGAGATGGTCAAGGATAAAGCCACCAAAGAGGCCTACCCTTGGCAGGAACGTCGCGGTTTGAAGGTGTTCCAGCATGCGCTGGAGCGTGGCGCGTTGCTGCGACCGCTCGGTAGCGTGGTGTATTTCCTGCCGCCGTACGTGATCACCCCGGAGCAGATCGACTTCCTCGCCGAAGTCGCCAGCGAAGGCATCGACATTGCTACGCGTGACAGCGTCAGTGTGGCCGTGCCAAAAGACTTCCATCCCGGCTTCCGTGATCCGGGCTAACGTGACCGCTCGTTCCCACGCTCCGCGTGGGCATGCAGCCCGGGACGCTCCGCGTCCCAAAGCGGACGCAGAGCGTCCATCGAGGCATTCCCACGCAGAGCGTGGGAACGATCTAATCTGAGAGACCCGAAATGAGACTGTCCCGCTTCTTTATCGACGCCCCCCTGAGCACTGGCGAACACGAATTGCCGGAGGCCCAGGCGCATTACATCAGCCGCGTGCTGCGCATGGCCGAGGGCGATGCGGTGCAGTTGTTCGACGGTTCTGGCCATGAGTTTCGCGGCGCTCTGCTGGAAGTCGGCAAGAAACGTGTGACCGTGCAGATCGACGAGCAATTCGCCGGTCAGGTCGAATCGCCGCTGCACATCCACCTCGGCCAGGGCTTGTCCCGTGGCGAGCGGATGGATTGGGCGATCCAGAAAGCCACCGAGCTGGGCGTGAATGAAATCACGCCGATCTTCAGTGATCGCTGCGAAGTCCGCCTCAAGGACGAACGCGCCGACAAACGCCTGCTGCATTGGCGCCAGGTGGCGATCAGCGCGTGTGAACAATGTGGTCGTTCGCGGGTGCCGGTGATTCATCCGCCGGTATTGCTGGCGGACTGGATCAAGCAAACCGAAGCCGAGTTGAAACTGGTGCTGCACCCGGTAGCGGAGCCGTTGGTGAGTCATGCCAAACCCGCGACTTTGGCGTTTCTGATCGGGCCTGAAGGCGGTTTGACTGACGCTGAAGTCGAGCAAGCCAAAGGCAACGGTTTCCACGCCGCTCGCCTCGGCCCACGCGTATTGCGTACCGAGACCGCGCCAGTGGTGGCACTGGCGGTGGCCCAGCAGCTTTGGGGGGATTTCTAAACCTTTTTGCCGGACTGATCGTTCCCACGCTCTGCGTGGGAATGCAGCCCGGGACGCAGAGCGTCCCATACGACGTGACGCAGAGCGTCACAGGAGGCGTTACCACGCAGAGCGTGGGAACGATCAGTCACAGGGGGATGGTGGCGTCTCTAGAGGACGTAAAACAAGATCGCGACAAAGTGCAGCAAACTCCCCGCGATCACAAACAGATGCCAGATCCCATGCGCATGCCGCAGCCGGTGATCCAAGGCAAAAAAGATAATCCCCACCGTATACAAAACCCCGCCCGACGCCAGCCAGGCAAACCCGGTAGTGCCCAGCGCCGCGATCAGCGGCTTGACCGCCACCAACACAATCCAGCCCATCACCGCGTAAATCACGATCGACAGAATCCGCGCTTCGGAACGCGGTTTGATCTCTTGCAGGATGCCGATCAACGCCAGCCCCCAGACAATCCCGAACAGCGTCCAGCCCCACGGCCCGCGCAGGGTGACCAGGCAGAACGGCGTATAACTGCCGGCAATCAACAGGTAGATTGAAAAGTGATCGACCTTCTTCATGATCGCTTTCTTGCGCCCGCGCACGCTGTGGTACACGGTCGAGGCGCTGTAGAGCACCAGCAAGGTAAACGCGTAAATCGCCACACTGACAATCTTCCACGGGCTGCCGTCGAGACAGGCGATCACCAGCATCCACACGCCGCCAACAAAAGCCGCCACTGCCCCGACCAGATGGGTCCAGGCGTTCAATCGTTCTCCGTGATACATGTATTGCTCACCTCACATTCGTTACCGCAGCGCGCAAGGCTCGGGCCTTGAGCGTAAAAGCGCAATGTTTCTGTTCAACACGGACCAGCGCACGTCGTGGTAATTGGGCACAATCGGCCGATACCAAAAAGAGTCCGCGCCATGCTGATCGACGAAGAATTGACCCTGAAAAAACTCGAGGTGTTCCTCGCTTTCATGCGCACCGGCAACCTCGCCCGCGCCGCTGCCGAGTTGCAGACCAGCAACGTCAGCGTGCACCGCGCCATTCATTCGCTGGAAAGCGCCCTGCGCTGCCCGCTGTTCAAACACGAAGGCCGCAACCTGACGCCGCTGGAAAGTGCTTATGTCCTCGAAGAGCGCGCGCAGAAGCTGATCAGCGACGTCGTCGAAAGCGTACGCCTGACCCGCGAGGCGGCCGGGTTCTCCGCCGAACGTTTCAAACTCGGTTCGCTGTATTCACTGACAGTGAAGACCGTACCGCAACTGATCATGGGCCTGAAAATCCGCCGCAGCGAACTTAACATCGACCTGATCCTCGGCTCGAACATTGACCTGCTGTACAAGCTGAAAAACATGGAAGTCGACGCGATCCTGGTGTCGCTTGACGACAGCATCAACGACCCGGATTGCGAACAGATCCCCCTGTTCTCCGATGACATTTTCCTCGCCACGCCGGCAGATTCAAAGTTTGCCCAGCGCAGTGAAGTGGATCTGGCCGAAGTGCGCGATGAAACCTTCATCACCTTGACCCAAGGCTTCGCGACGCATCAGGACGGCAACCGGGTGTTCAAGCAGGCGGGGTTCGAACCGAAGGTGGCGATGCAGGTGAATGACATCTTCACGCTGTTGAGCATGGTCAGCTCTGGGGTGGGTTACGCGTTGCTGCCGGGACGGATTGCCGCGGTGTATGAGAATCGGGTGAAGCTGATTCCGTTGCAGGAGAAGTACCGGTTGCAGCAGCACATTGGCGTGGTGTTTTTGAAGGCCAAGGAGAGGGATCCGAATTTGCTGGCGTTGCTGGCGGAGTGTCGGATGTATGCCAATCGCCAGATCACCCCATGATCGTTCCCATGCTCCGCGTGGGAATGCCTCAATGGACGCTCCGCGTCCGCTTTGGGACGCAGAGCGTCCCGGGCTGCATTCCCACGCAGAGCGTGGGAACGATCAATCAGAAACCTAGCCCACAATCCCGCGAACAATGAAGAACAACAGCGATGGCCCAAGCAAACACCCCAGCCCGGTATGGAAAGTAGCGGTCAACGCCCCATAAGGCACCAGCCGCCGATCCGTCGCCGCCAATCCAGCTGTAACGCCGCTGACAGTCCCGGCCAAACCACCAAACACCATCGCCGAACGCGGGTTATCCAAGCCCATCCAACGCGCCGCGACCGGCGTGCCGACCATCACCAGAATCGCCTTGATCAACCCGGTGGCAATCGACAGCGCCATCACATCCGAGGTCGCGCCAATCGCCGCACCGGTCACCGGCCCGACGATATAAGTCACCGCACCCGCGCCAATGGTGGTCATGCTCACCGCATCGCGATAACCGAACGCCCAGGCCATGCACGCGCCAACAATGAACGGCAGAATCGTGCCCAGCAGCAGCGCAATCACACCAATCATCCCGGCCTTCTTCGCCTCGGTCGCCTGCACTTCAAACGCCGTGGCCACAATCGCAAAGTCACGCAGCATCGCCCCGCCCATCAGGCCGATACCGGAGAACAACGTCAGATCCGCCAAGCCTTTCTGGCCACCGGTCATGGTGCCGCCGACCCACGCCAAAACCAGACCAATAACGATGGCAATCGCCGAGCCGTGAATGCGTCCGAACGTCAGGCGTTTGGACAGAACCACCGACACCCACATGATCACGCCGACAAAAGCGAATGCAGTGACCAGCCCGTTATGTTCCAGACCTTTCTCGATGAGATCCCACATATCAGCGACCTCCTACTGGCGTGCCGACCGGGGAGATTTCCGCCGGTTCATCAGGCAATGGCTCGCCCTTATGGGTGCGGCTGATCAAGGCAATCGTGCAACCACAAACCACCACCGAACCGATCGCCGCCAGCACCGCCACCGGGCCGCCATGCAACGCGGTGACAACGTTCTGTTGCGCCGCCATCGCCACCACCACCGGAATGTACATCGCGCCCCAGAAGCCGACGCCCATCTCGCATTCCTTGGTCATGCCGCCGCGTTTCTGCATCCACAACCGCGCGCAGATCAACAGGATCATGGCGATGCCGACCCCGCCGACATTGGATTTCACGCCCAACAACACGCCGAGCATGTCACCCATGATCACCCCTGCCAGCGTACAGATCGCGAGCAGCGCCACACCGTAAATAATCATTGTTGTAGTCCTCAAAGTGCATCGTCGAATGTTGTTTTTGTTGTTCGAAGCTTGAGTCGCGGCGGTTTAGAGTTGGCGGCTACCCTCCTCACGCAACAGCGCCTGCAAGGTGTCGAGACGCGCACTGTCGAAGGCAGTGACGGTGCCTTGTTCGAACACCCGGCGCGCCAGCCCGGTCAGCACCGCACCGGGCGGCAGTTCGATCTGTAAACGTACGCCACGCTCGTAAGCGCTTTGCACAGTGCCGCGCCAATCCACCACGCGGCACATGTTGAAGGCGAGGTCGTCGCGCAGCGCTTCTACTTTGCTCACAGGGCGTGCGCGACTGCCGCTCAGGTAGGCGACCCGAGGGGTTTTCAGTTCAATTTTGGCGAAAGCTTCGGCGAGGGTTTGCGCCGGTTTTTCCAGCAATGGGCAGTGCGACGGCACGCTCACTGCCAAACGTTTTGCCAGACCAGCGCCGCGACTGCGCGCCAGTTCGGCCACGGCTTGCATCGCCTTGTCGGAGCCAGCAATCACCACCTGATTATCGGCATTGATGTTGGCCAGATACACCGGCGAATCGTCGCTGTGCACCTGCGCCAGCAACGTTTCGACTGTGGATAATTGCAGGCCGATGATCGCGGTCATGCCGTAGCCCTGTGGATAAGCCCGTTGCATCAACTCACCGCGCAGGCTGACCAGATGCAACGCGTCGCTGAAGCTCAGCGCACCAGCGACAACCGCTGCCGGATATGCGCCGATGGACAGGCCGGCGACGTAATCCGCCGTGAGTCCGTCCTGCAACAGCTGCCTTGAAGCAGCAACTCCAGCGATTAGCAGGCAGAGCTGAACCGCCCTTGTCGTGCGCAATGCTTGAGCAGAATCCAGCAACAAAACATCTTCGCCAAGCACATCACTGGCTTCGACCAAGGTTTCGCGAGGCAAGCGCTGCAGCATGCCCGCTTGCTGCGCGCCCTGGCCGGGAAACACCAGCAGACTGCTCACGCTGCCTGCTCCTGCGGGTTCCACGGATCAATCACCAGGCAAGCCTGATGAGCATTTTTCAGCAGCACGCGTGCCGATCCGCTGGCCCACTCGCGCAATGCGACCGCACCGAACGGCGTCTGCAACTGCATGTCGACCCGGCACACAGCCTGATCAAAAACCGCGACCAGTTTGCGTGCCTGATTACGGGTGATCAGTTGCGGCGTACGCAGAATCAGATCGAGATCACTGGCCGCGTGCATCGCGGTAAAATCACTGGCCAGTTCAAACCCGACACTGCCGCTGACACCCCAGACCCAACCGCAATCGTCGAGCATCGGCCGCAGTTGTTTGAGCGCCTGCATGACCGGCAGATCGCGCTCGCTGTCGACATGACACAGCGCCTCCGGACTGACCCGACAGGCAATCGAATCGACCGCCATAAATGCCGCCAACCGCTGCTCGCGCAACACACCGCGCACACCGACCGCGAGAAAACCCTCATCGCTCAACGCCCGCCGCACTACCACCGGTTGCCCGGCGGCCAGCGACTCGACTGCCCACAGCGGCGCATCCGCCGGCAACTGCACCGGGGTCATGCCCCAGAGCAGGTCGTGGGCCAGAGGCGTATTCACCACTGCGCCCTCAGCAGTTCGCGAACCTTGCTGGAAGCCGCACGATTCTTCGCGCCGAGGCGATTGCTCAAGTCAGTACTGACGACATCGCCGATGGCTTGCTTCAGGCACTCGTTGACTCTCGAAAGATCCTCCACCGTCGGCTGTTCAATCTGCTGCACTGACAAGGTTTCCCAGAGCAATCCGAGACTGGCATAACTGTCGATGTCATAAGCCATCGGCGGCACACTGGCGGCCAGCGCTTCCAATTCTTCAACGCTGCGCAACGTCACCCGCGCCGCCGAAGCCTTGCCCATGGCATGCACCATCACGCCCGGATCGCGCAGCGCGATCAAACGGTTGGCCTGATAACCATGAGCCAGAAACGCCCCGGACATCGCCTTACCGACCAACAACGCAATCACCGGATGCCCGGCCAGACGCGCACGGGCATAACTGTCCGCCGCACCGGCCAGCGCCTGATGAATGCCGAGGGCTTCTTCGCGACGACCGTAAGCCTGGCTCGGCACATCGACGATGGCGATGATCGGGCGTTTCTGCGCCCTATCGCGATCAGCAGTGATCGCGTCATCCACAGCCTTGGCCAGACCCCAGCCTTCAAGCAAGCCGACTTCGCCATTACGAGCGCGAGGGAAACGATTGTCCGGATCAGCAACCACAGCGATAAAACGTCCCAGTTCACCGTCAGCAACTTTCAACGAGGGCGGCAGCCCTTCAACACTTTTAGCGCCCGCACTCAACGCGTTGAACCAGTTCAAGCCGCGCAACGAATAACCGCTCATGAGCGCTCTCCTTGATACAGATCGCGAACCACCGACGGTTCGATTTGCGGGTCACTGTTCAGACTGCCGAGGCGTTGCAGAAACCATTCGGCGCGCTGGCTACGCGGTTGCGCCGGCAAACCTTGCTGAAGCAATTCGCCGACCTGCTGCCGAATCTTCGCCACGTCGTCGGCGACATAACGATCGACCAGACCACTGGCAAACCGCTGCTCACCGCCAGTCAAACTCCAAATGAAAGGCCGGTCGCGCGAGTCGTACTCTTCGATCCCCGCTTCCTGTTCAATCACCTGCGGGCCGTTTAAACCAAGGCGCGCTTCCTGAGTCACCAGCAAATAGCTGCACAACGCAGCGGCAATCGACATGCCGCCAAAGCAACCGACGCTACCTGCCACCACGCCGACCACCGGTTGGTACTGCTGCAAATCGACAATCGCCGCATGAATATCAGCAATCGCCGCCAGCCCGAGGTTGGCTTCCTGCAGGCGCACACCCCCGGTTTCCAGCAACAACACCGCCCGAGTCGGGATGCCTTTGCGGTTGTCTTCGGCGGCCAGTTCCAGCGCGCCGGCAATCTTCGCCCCGCCGACTTCGCCAAGGCTGCCGCCCTGAAACGCGCCTTCAATCGCAGCAATGACCACTGGCAAACCGTCGAGGCTGCCCTTGGCGATCACTACGCCGTCATCGGCCTGCGGCACCACGCCCTGACGTTCGAGCCACGGCGACATCACCCGTTGAAACGGGTCGAGCAATTCACGAAAGCTGCCGGCATCGAGCAAGGCCTTCGCCCGTTGCCGCGCACCGAGTTCGACGAAGCTGTGTTTGTTGAGCAACGCGGCGCTGTCAGTCATGGCCGATCTCCTCGAAACCTTGTTCCAGACGCAAGCGCACCACCCCCGGCGTCGCGCCGAAATCGTGGATATCGATGGCCATCGCCGGCGGCGTGGTGCCGTCGAACATCCGCGCAAACAGGTGCTGCCAGCGCAGCTGCGCGCCGTTGACCGAGGTCTGCACGTTGATGGTCAGCTTGCCGGCCAGACCCGGTTCGATCAGCACTTCCAGATCACCCGAGCCGACACAACCGACCAGCGCACGACCGCGTGGCGGCTGCCCGGCGGGGAATTCAAACGATAGGGTTTCCATCAAAACGCTCCCTGAAGGATGCCGTCGCGCTCGATGCGATCGAGCAGCAGCGTGGCGGCGAGCAAGTCGGCGGCGCCACCGGGCGAGGCATTCAATGCGATGAGTTGTTGATCCAGTTCGTGCAGCCGGCGGCGACCGCTGAGGCTGGCGCTGCCACCGGCGTCGAGCACCGCTTGCGCGCCGGACTGCATGGCGTGCAGACCCTCTTCACCGGCACGGTAGAGCACGCAGGTGTCGGCCAGATTGGTCATGATGGCGAGCAAAGCGTCGAGCCGGGCGTTTTGTTCGCCGTGGCCATTGGCGCGGCTGCGCTTGAGTTGTGGCAGGCCGCGTTGCAGCACCGAGGGGAAGCCGAGTTGTGCTTCTTCCCGAGCACCGCGAGCGCCGTAACGCAGGGCGACTTGGGCGCCGTGGCTCAGTGGTTTGGGTGCGTAGCGGTCATCCAGCAGGGCGAGACGTGCGGCGCGCAGGGTTACGGCGTTGGCGCTGGAAGATTGCGGCTCCAGCGCAGCGGCGGTCACCAATAATCCCAAGGCCCAGATCGCCCCACGATGCGTGTTCACACCGTTGGTGGTGGTGAGCATCGCTTGCTCGCCTTCACGGCCGATGCGGCCAATCGCTTCGCGCAACGTTGAATCGACTTCGCCGATTGCAACTGCCGCCTCGGCCATCTCTTTGAACGCCGGCCACAACGACAGCGCCGAAGCGTGCATCAGACCCAGGTGCAAATCGGTGTGCGCGCCGTTGCCGCGACGGTCGACCAGTGCCGGTTTCGGCGACAGATCGGCTTCGTCGATCAGGGCGTCCACCGCCAGATCGGCCAATCGATCAGCCATAGAAAGCGGTTTCGCTTGCAGGTTAAGTGCGTGCATTACCAGCTCCTGAATTTCGCGGGCGGGTTGTACAGGCCGCCGGACCACTCGACCAGATCGGCCACGCTCTTCGCCGCGAGCAGTTCGCGGGTGGCGTCGGTGCGGCGGATGCCGAGGTCTTCGGGCAAGGCGATCAGGCCTTCGCGGCGCATGCGTTCGGTGTCTTTCGGGTTGTGGCGCAGGCCGATGGCGGTGACGCCCGCGACGGCGGCGATCATTGCCTGGCGCTCTTCCAGCGAGCGCGCCTTGTACAGGTAGGCGATGCCTTCTTCGGTGAGCAGGTGGGTGACGTCATCGCCGTAGATCATGATCGGCGCCAGCGGCATGCCGCTCTTCTTCGCCACTTCGACCGCGTCGAGGGTTTCGACGAAGGTGGGTTTGCCGCCCTCCTGGAACGTCTCGACCATTTGCACCACGAGTTTCTTGCCGCGTTCGAGCATCGGTTGCTGCGCATCGTCGTGGCGCATGTCCAGCCACGCCGGGGTGCCGTGACGGCGACCGCGCGGGTCGTGGCCCATGTTCGGTGCGCCGCCGAAACCGGCGAGGCGGCCACGGGTCACGGTTGAGGAATGGCCATCGCCATCGACCTGCAACGTCGCGCCGATAAACAGGTCCACCGCGTATTGCCCGGCGAGTTGGCAGAACATCCGGTTGGAACGCAGCGAGCCGTCGCGGCCGGTGAAGAACACGTCCGGGCGCGCGGCGATGTAGTTTTCCATACCCAGTTCGGTGCCGAAACAATGCACGCTTTCGACCCAACCGCTCTCGATCGCCGGGATCAGCGTTGGGTGCGGGTTGAGCGTCCAGTTGCGGCAGATCTTGCCTTTGAGGCCGAGGGATTCGCCGTAGGTCGGCAGGATCAATTCGATAGCGGCGGTGTTGAAACCGATGCCGTGGTTGAGCGACTGCACATTGTGTTTTTCGTAGATGCCACGGATCGCCATCATCGCCATCAGCACGTGCACGGGCTTGATGTGCCGTGGGTCGCGGGTGAACAGCGGTTCGATGTAGAACGGCTTGTCGGCGACCACGACGAAATCGACCCATGAGGCGGGGATGTCTACGCGAGGCAGTTCGCTGACGTCGTCGACCAACTGGTTCACCTGGACGATGACAATGCCGTCGCTGAACGCCGCCGGTTCGATCAGTGCCGGGGTGTCTTCGGTGCTCGGGCCGGTGTAGATATTACCGGCGCGGTCGGCCATGAAACCGGCCGAGAGCACGACGTTGGGGATCAGGTCCACCACCAGCCGCGCATAGAGCTCGATGTAAGTGTGGATCGCGCCGACTTCCAGCAGGCCGTCTTCCAGCAACTGGCTGATGCGCAGGCTCTGGGTGCCGGCGAAGGAGAAATCCAGTTTGCGGGCGATGCCGCGTTCGAACAGGTCGAGGTGCTCGGAGCGACCGACGCTGGGCATGATCATGTGCAGGTCGTGGAGCTTTTCCGGGTCGGCTTTGGCCAGCGAACGGGAGAGGAAATCCGCCTGCTTCTGGTTGTTGCCCTCCAGCACCACACGGTCGCCGGGGTGGATCAGCGCTTCGAGCGCGGCGACGATCTTGTCGGTGGGCAACACCACACCGTCGGCCAGCCCGTGCACCTTGTCGAGGCGGCGCTGCTTCTCATCGCGCCGCCGCGTCCAGCGCGAGTCGGGGGAAATTGTTGTTGTCATGCTCACTCCACGGGGTTCGCTGTCGTGGAGCTAAGGTAGGCGTGTGGGGTGGGGGCATCAATCAAGCGCGGTGGTGAATCATTACGCTGAGCGTAATGGTCAAGAGCGCCCTCACCCTAGCCCTCTCCCTGAGGGAGAGGGGACTGACCGAGGTGTCTGGCGCCATACATCGACCTGCCCCACCGAGTCGATTATGGATTCACAGCAGTATTTTCAGGTCGGCGTAACTTATGAGCATCCTGCGGTCGGCCCCCTCTCCCTCCGGGAGAGGGCTGGGGTGAGGGTCAGCTTTTAAGTCACTCCGTCGGCACCAACCTATCCAACAAACGATTGACCGCCATCTCCGCCACCATCACCACCTGCGCAATTCCTTGCACAGTCTTGCGGTGCGTACCTTCCACCATTGCCGCATGGTTGTTGAGCATCACCGTGGCCGACCCGAGGGTTTCACTGGCATCGGCCAGCAGGGATTCGGTGTCGGCACTGGGGTTGGCCATGTACAGCGTGTTGGGGGTGTAAGGCGTGGCCATCAGGTCGGCGTTGGTCGGGCCGAGGTAATGGTCGAGGGCGCGTTCGGCGGCTTCGTGGAATTTCTTGGAGTCGGGGGATTCGTAGGGGGATGCGGGATCTGCAAGCGGGGGGTTAGGCGTAGGTTTAATCATCTTCAGGTTCCGAAATTAAGCTGGAACCGCTTCTCTGCTAAAAGAAGGGGTGGCAGCTGAACGCAGGTTAGCAGACCGGGGAACCTAAGGAAGCCGGCGCGCCGAAGCGCCCTGCGCACAGCCGCCATCGAATGCAGGCGCTGAGCCTGACGATGATGTATGTGCACCCTTAGATTAACCACGGGCTGCTAAACCCGATCACTGGAAATCAGTGACGGAATCAAGTTACGCAGCCTGCCCAAGGCGCACAAGCCGGCGGATTCTGGTACATGCGTAGGCAGCTGCGCAAGGATTTGTAGGCTAGGGAGCCGTAACACCGGGTGTCTTTAAACAGATGTGCCTGGATGCGTTTATTGCGCTGCGGGGATTGAGGATTTGTCTGTCGGATTTTGGTGGATGCCGCAGGCGCTATCGCGAGCAGGCTCACTCCTACAGGGGAATGCATTCCAAATGTAGGAGTGAGCCTGCTCGCGATGAGGCCAGTCAGGCCAATGAAAGTTCTGAATCAGTGGATCAGCCCAGCATCCACCAACAACTTCTCCAACCCCAATAAATCCGGCACCTTCGCCACCTGCTCCCCGACCTGCACCGCTGCCTGCTCCAGCGCACACAACGGCACATCGACATAACTCAACTGGCTATCAAGCTTGTACGAGCGCGGAATCCCCTGCACCAGCAGGGCAATGAACTTCAGCTCCGGCAACCCGCCCAGCGCATTCAAAATCACGATCCGCGCGCGCTCGCCAATGACGATTTTCTGCCCGCACGCCGACTCGAAACTCAGCAGCGGAATCTGCCGCTCGCGCCACTTCACGCGCCCCAGGTACCACGGCGGCGTGTCCAGATCGAAGGCGCTGGCCTGGTAATCAATCAACTCAGCGACAGCGACGTTAGGCAGGATCAAATTACGATCCGCCAATGGCAGCAGCAACCCGGTCAGTTGGCTGCTGCGCTGATTGTGCCGGCGCTCATGCATGTTTCTTGCTCCACTGGGCAATGCTTTCAAGCAGCACCGACTCTTGATACGGCTTGCCGAGGTAGTCGTTAACGCCGATGGCCATCGCGCGGTCGCGGTGTTTCTGCCCGGTGCGCGAGGTGATCATGATGATCGGCAGGTGTTGCAGGCGTTCGTCATTGCGCACCTGGGTGGCGACTTCGAAGCCGTCCATGCGCGGCATTTCGATGTCGAGCAGCATCAGGTCAGGCATGTGTTCTTCGAGCAGCAGCATGGCGTCGACACCGTCCTTGGCGGTCAGCACGTTCATGCCGTGGCGTTCGAGCAAACGGCTGGTGACCTTGCGCACGGTGACCGAGTCGTCGACCACCATCACCAGCAGCGGTTTGTGCGGTTCGCTGTCGATCTCCGGCAGCGTCGGCGCCTGCACAACCCGCGCCTGCATCGCCCGAATCGGCGCGAGCAGATCGAGAATCAGCACCACCCGGCCATCGCCAAGAATCGTCGCCCCGGACACGCCCTGCACCGCCGCGAATTGCGCGCCAAGGCTTTTGACCACGATCTCGCGGGTGCCGGCCATGGTATCCACCAGCACCGCAATGCGCCGGTCGTTGTAGTGCACCAGCAGCACCGGCAACGGCAGGTTCTGCCCCAGCAGTTTCGGTCGTGGCGCGGTTTTCAGCAGTTCGCCGAGGTAGCACAGTTCATAGGTCTGGCCGCCGTACTGATAGCGCGGCGGATCAACCCGGAAGTAAGCTTCCAGATCATTCGGCAACACGCGGACGATGCCTTCGATGGTGTTCAGCGGAATCGCATATTGATCCTCGCCACACTGCACCATCAACGCGCGGTTGACCGACACGGTGAACGGCAGCCGAATGCGGAAATGCACGCCCTGCCCCGGCACCGAGTCGATGCTCATGCTGCCGCCCAGTTGCCGCACTTCTTCGTGCACCACGTCCATGCCGACGCCACGTCCGGAAATCTGGGTGATCTTTTCTGCTGTGGAAAACCCCGGCTGGAGGATGAACTGCAACACGTCGCGGTCGCTGATCTCGGCATTCGGTGCGAGCAATCCACGCTTGATTGCTTTGCGCCGCACGGCTTCCAGCGGCACCCCGGCACCGTCATCGCGAATGTCGAAAACGATGTCACCGCCCTCGCGCGACAGATCGAGGCTGATCTGACCTTGCGCCGGTTTACCCGCCGCCAGCCGCACTTCGGCGGACTCCAGACCGTGGTCGACGGCGTTGCGCAGCATGTGTTCCAGCGGCGCGGCCATACGTTCGAGGACGTTGCGATCCATCTCGCCTTCAGCGTTGCCAATGACGAAGGCGACGTCTTTGTTCAGCTCTTCAGCGACCTGACGGACGATGCGTTTGAGGCGCGGCAACATGCGCTCGAACGGCACCATGCGCGTGCGCATCAGGCCTTCCTGCAATTCGGTGTTGATGCGGCCCTGTTGCTGCAACAGGTTCTCGGCGTCGTGATTGCGGCGGTCGAGGGTTTCCTTGAGATCGAGCAAGTCGGAGGCGGATTCGAACAGCGCCCGCGACAGTTGCTGCAACTGCGAATGGCGATCCATTTCCAGCGGATCGAATTCTTCGTAGCCGAGACGTTCGGCATCGACTTGCTGACGGCTGAGAATCCGCCCTTGGGTTTCAGTATCGAGGCGGCGCAACTGATCACGCATGCGTTCGATGGTGGTTTCCATCTCGTTCAGCGCGATCTGCGCGTCGTTGACTTGCTGTTCGATACGACCACGGAAGATCGAGGTTTCGCCGGCCAGATTGACCAGTTCATCAAGCAGTTCGGCGGAGACCTTGACCATGTCCGCGCCCGCTTCGGCGGTCGGTGGCGCCGCGTCAGTCTTGACCGGCACAGGTAGCACTGGCGGCGTTTCTACCGTCACCGGATGGCTGAAATTCTGGATCGCGTTGATCAGCCGATCGGCCGGTGGACACGGTTGCCCGGCGCGCACGCCATCGAGCATTTGCGCCAAGCGATCATGCCCGCGCTGCACCAGCGCAAACAGCTCCGCCGACGGCTGCAAAGCGCCGCTGGAAAGACTTTCGTAAAGGTATTCCAGCTCATGGGCGAGGTCTCCGATCGGGCCGATCTCGACCATCCGCGCGCCACCCTTGAGGGTGTGCAGATCGCGCAGCAGGGTTTCCACTTCCTGACGATTGCCCGGCTCCGCCTGCCAGCGCAGCAGCGCGGCGCCAGAGTTTTCGATGATGTCGAAACCTTCTTCGAGGAAGATCTCCATCAGCTCCGGGTCGTGGCCAGCGCTGTCGTGCTCGGCTATTGCTGGCGGCGCTTCGGCGACACTGTGGCCCTGACGTAGCTGACGAATCGTGTCGATCAGATCCTGCGCCGGGGTCAGCGGCTGATGGTTTTGCAACTGATCAAGCATCAACGCCAAGCGGTCATGGCTCTTGAGCAGCAAACGCCCCAGGCTTTCGCTGTAGTGGTAGCGACGATCGACCAAGCCTTCGTAAAGGCTTTCCAGCTCCTGGGCCAGATCGCCAATGGCCTCGACTTCAGCCATCCGCGCGCCGCCCTTGAGCGTATGCAAATCCCGTTGCAACGAGGACAGTGGCGCTGTGTTGTCCGGGTCGCTGAGCCAGCGCTGCAAGGCTTGGCCTGAGCTGTCGAGAATGTCCACGGCCTCTTCAAGGAAGATCTCGACGATCTCGTCATCGGGCTCAAGCGCGGTTGCCTTTTGCTGCAACTCGGCGGTGGCGCTGCCCAGTTCACGGATGCTCAAGGTGCGGCTGCCATCGCTTCGAATCAGGCCCATGGAAGAAGGATCGAGGCTCTGATCGAGCAGATCATGCAACGCCCGAATCCGCTCTGGCTGCGGCGTGACTTCCTGACCGGCAGCCAGTTCATCGAGCATGTTGATCAGCGCTTCATGGGCGTTCTGCGCTTCGCGGAAAAACTGTTCGCTGACCGCCAGACTGCTTTCTTCCACCGCGCCATACAGGTCGAGCAAGGCTTCGCACAACACATCGACTGGCAGCAGATCGGCCAGATGCGCGCCTTCGCCAAGGGTGGTCAGTTCATCCAGCAGCGCGCTGAGTTCCTGACGCTCGCCGGGGTGTTGCTGCCAGCGCTGCAACAGGCTCTCCGCATCGAGCAGGATGTCCATGCCCTGGGCGAGGAAGTTATTGATCAGTTGCGGATCGCGCTTGATCCGCAGGCCGGTATTGGGCGCATCGAGGATCGACGCCAGACGCTCGGCGAGCAGGGTTTCCGAGCGTTTGATCAGCGACTGTGCACCGACAATCGGCGCCAGCGGATCATGCTTGAGCTGACGCAGGCCGACGCGGAACAGGCCCTCGGCTTCGAGCAGCAATTCCACTTCGTCGAGGTCCAGCGGCAACTGATGCGCCTTGAACTCGCGGGCCAGTTGATCGAGCGGTGCAGCGAGTTCGGCAATCGGCAATACGCCGGCCATCGAGGCGCTGCCCTTGAGCGTGTGCAAGGCGCGCTGCAACTCGTCGCTGGCTTGCAACGGTACGTGTTCGGCGGCCTGATCGAGAAAACGGTTGAGGCTGGCGAGGTGCGTTTCGGCTTCGTTGCGGAAGATCTCCAGCAACAACGGATCGAGCGCCGCCACATCGTCGACGTCTTCGGCCGCCAGTGGTTCGTCACCCTTGGCCAAGGCATGTGCGCGGGCAGCAAGTTGGTCGACATCGCTGCGTTGACGTTGGCTGTTGGTGGCAAATTCGTTGATCAGTTCCGGCAGCAACAGCACCGTGTCGGTAAGCAGTTGCTGCACCACCGAACCGGGTTCGACGCTTTGTTCGAGCACGCGGTTGAGCAGGTTTTCCACCGCCCAGGCCAGCTCGCCGAGGATCAGCGCACGGACCATGCGCCCGCTGCCCTTCAAGGTGTGGAAGGCGCGGCGCAGTTCAGTCAGCGCGTCGCGATCCTGCGGATTGGCGGTCCAGCGCGGCAGGTATTCGTGGAGGACTTCGAGGACTTCGTCGGTCTCTTCGAGGAACACTTCGCGCAATTCGTCGTCGACCGGTTCTTCATCGGCCGGTGGCGGCATCAGGCTGCCGGGGGTGATCAGCGCTGGCGGGTTGAGCGCCGAAACCGGGCTGGCCAGAACGTCGGCCAGCGACTGTACGGTTTCCGGATCATCGAGCGCCTGCATGTCCTGCATCACCAGCGCTTCGCTGGGGCTAAGCACGTCTTCGAGCACGGGCACATGCGGCTCATTTGGAAAGAAACCCAGACTCGCAAGAGACTTCTGCGCGACATCCAGCAACTGCTCGCTCGGCGCCTGCGGATCGTCGCTCAGACGTTCGAGGTAATACTCGAGGCTGCTGATGACATCGGCCAGATGATCAAGTTGTTCCCAGCCCGGCTCATGCGGATCAAGCAGCAAATGCTCGCGGATAAAACCGTTGCAGGCTTCGACCAGACTCGCCGCGCGGTTCAACGGAATCATCGCCAGCGCACCGCGCACCTGAGTCAGCAGCGCCGGCAACGGTTGCAGGTGCTGGCGATCCCAATCGGCGTCGATGTAGTCGACGATCATGTCCTTGGCCTGTTGCAGGCAGATGCGTGCTTCCTTGATGACGATCTGATGGATCTGCGTCAGGTCGGTGGTCGGCAGGCGCGAATCTTCCGGGCTTTCCGGCTCGACGGTGCCGACCATTCCGGCCAGTGTCGCTTCGACGTAAAGCAGCGCACCGGCAACGTCCATCAGGATCGCGTCATTCGGTTCGCGCTGGCCTTGGGCAAGGCTGAGCACCACGGCCAATTGATCGATGATGACTTTGCGCGGTTGGCCAAAACCGAGCACGGCCAACGTGTCGGCGATTTGCCGCAGCGGTGCCAGCAAGCTCTCCAGATCCGAGGTGTGCTGGCGGTCGCTGCGCACGAACAGGTCGAGGCGTTCCTTGACCCGCACCAGCTCTTCGCACAGCGCCGACAGCACCGAGCGCATCGCATCGCGGTCGGGGCCGGCCAGGCGCGCGCGTTCTTCGTCGACCATCGCGCTGTCGGGCAACGCGTCGTCCAGCGAGTAGCGATCTTTCATGGTCAGCATCTGCCCGGTGGGATGTTCGGCTTTGGCAATATAGAACAACAGGCTTTTCAGCAGCTCCGCCGGGGGCGCTTGGTTGAGGCCGGTCATGCCTTGCTCGAGCAAGCGCTTGAGCTCTTTGTCGGCGTCCTTGAACAGGCTACGCAGCGCCGGGCTGTTGGCAATCACGCCCTCGCGCATGCCTTCGACCAGCGCTGAGGCGACTTGCCACAACGGGCTCAGGGGCGCATCGCCGCTCAGCGCTTCGAGGCGGGTGAAGACTTTCGCCAGATAATCAAGGTGCGTCTGGTCATCCTGCTCGCGCAGCAAACCGACCAGGGTCATTTGCAGCATCTGCCGTAATTTGCGCAGCACGTTCGGCAGTTCTGCCGGTTCCAGCAGTGCCAGCGCTTGCGCGTTCAATGGCGCCAGCTCGGGCAGTTGCGGGCTGAACAGACTGGTTTCCGAGAGCAGGCTTTCGCCCCGAGCGCTGCGCAAATCGTTGATCAGCGGCAGCACCACCAATGGCAAATCACGCCGGGCGCTCTGCACGCGGTCGAGGTAGATCGGCAATTGCCCGAGGGCTTGCAGTAACAGGTGCAGCGCTTCGTCGCGATGGCTGACGCGCTCGTGCTGCAAGGCTTCGACCAGATGTTCCATTTCTTCGGCGAGCAACGCTGCGCCGTAGAACTCGACCATCTGCAGGCTGCCGTG
Source organism: Pseudomonas sp. P108 (assembly GCF_032613195.1). Classification (NCBI taxonomy): domain Bacteria; kingdom Pseudomonadati; phylum Pseudomonadota; class Gammaproteobacteria; order Pseudomonadales; family Pseudomonadaceae; genus Pseudomonas; species Pseudomonas sp. P108. Next base: position 6,205,007 of record NZ_CP126691.1, read on the forward strand.
GACCTGATGGATGTATGCCAGGCACTCGTCCAGCCCCGGGAAGGCCTGCGGATCGTCGAGCACGGCTTCAATCGCCTGATGCGCCTGTCTCAGCGTTTCGGCAATTTCGCCTTTGACCCATTCGAGGGCCACGTAGTCATGCCGGTCACCCATAACCGCTCCGATCACACTTTTTCCGCCGCCGGCAAGGTGAAGCCGGACACCGAACGGCGTAACTGACTGGCCATTTTCGCCAGGTTACCGATGCTTTCCGCAGTGGCCGTGGAGCCGGACGAGGTCTGCGAGGTGATCTGCTGGATCACGTTCATCGTCAGGGAAATCTGCCCGGCCGAGGACGTCTGCTGCTGCGCGGCGTTGGAGATGCTCTGAATCAGCGCCGCGAGGGTCTTCGATACGCCTTCGATTTCTTCCAGGGCCACACCGGCATCCTGCGCCAGTCGCGCGCCGCGCACCACTTCGGTGGTGGTTTGCTCCATGGAAATCACGGCTTCATTGGTGTCGGTCTGAATCGCCCGCACCAGCGTTTCGATCTGCCGGGTAGCAGCGGACGAGCGTTCGGCCAGTCGCTGCACTTCGTCGGCGACCACGGCAAAACCGCGCCCGGCATCACCGGCCATCGACGCCTGAATTGCCGCATTGAGGGCGAGGATGTTGGTCTGGTCGGCGATGTCGTCGATCAGGCTGACGATGTCGCCGATTTCCTGCGACGACTCGCCCAGACGCTTGATGCGTTTGGCGGTGTCCTGGATCTGTTCGCGAATGTTGTCCATGCCGTGGATGGTGTTGTGCACCACCTCGTTGCCCTTGTTGGCGATTTCCACGGAACGCTCGGCTACCGCTGAAGACTCGGCGGCGTTGGCCGAGACCTGATCGATGGATTCGGCCATGTCGCTGATCGCCGTCGACGCTTCGGAAATCTGTTGGGCCTGATGCTCCGAGGCCTGGGCCAGATGCATGGCGGTGGCCTGGGTTTCCTGCACCGCTGCGGCGACCTGGCCGGCGGTGAGGTTGATGGTCGCAACCAGATCGCGCAATTGGTCGACGGAATAGTTGATCGAGTCGGCGATGGTGCCGGTGAAGTCTTCGGTCACCGAGGCGGTCACGGTAAGGTCACCATCGGCGAGGTCTTCGATTTCATCGAGCAGGCGCATGATCGCGTTCTGATTGCGCTCGTTCTTCTCGGCGGTTTCGCGCAGTTGCCGGTTGGTTTCACGGACCATCACCAGACCGATAAGGATGATCGAGGCCAGCGCCAGCAAACCGAGGACGTAACCGCCGATGGTGTCGGTGTTGCGCCCGCCGGCAAGGTTCTCGAAGCGAGTGGCCAGGTGCGAGGCTTCGTCGAGCAGGGTTTGCGAGAGGCTGAAGATGTTGCTCGCCGATTCACGAACCTTGAACAGCTCCGGCGAGGTTTCGAGGATTTCATCGACGGAGCCGGAGACAAACTGGAACAGCTCGGAGATTTCGCTCAAACGCGCACGAGCGTCGCGGTCTTCGACCTGGCTGATTTTCAGCGCCGGGTTACCTTGCAGCATGCCGTTGAGCACTTGGCCGAAACGGGTGGCGTCGCGGCCGAAGGCATCGGCGGCTTGCTGCGAGTTTTCGTCGCCGGCGAGCACGGTGTTGACCGCGCCGAGAATGCGTTCGGCCAGCAGCGACTGACGCTGGGCCATCGCCACCTGCGCGGCGGGGGCACCACGCTGCAGGAGGATTTCGACGACTTTTTCGTATTCGATCTGCAACTGCGGCACGGTTTCGGCCAGGGTCGCGGCGACCTGATGCAACGACAGCACGGTCTGTTCGCTGGAGAGGATGGCGTCGGTGTTTTTCAGCAGGCGCTCCCAATCCAGCTGCACGGCACGCATTTCCGGGCGCACGGTGGCGGGTGCCGGCGGCAGGCCGGTGGCCGGGTCGCCTTTTTTCAGGTAACCCCAGCGCTGGGCGAAATCGTTGCGCGCATCGCTGAGCAACTTGAACGCGGCCGCCTTGCCGGCGGCGGCTTCGGTAGCGTTTTTGGCAATGCGTTGCGAGAGCACACGCAGCTCACCGGCGTGGCCGATGTACTGTTTGTCGTAGTTCGCCTGGGTGTTGAGGTAAGCGAAGTTGGCGAACAGCAGCATGATGAACACGATCAGTGCGATGAACAGCACGATGATCTGCGAGCGACTGCGCGATCCTTCCGCTGGCTTGCCTGTTTTTGCTTTTGTCATCGGTCCTCGCCCTTAACCCACACCTTTGAGGCCTGCTGCAATCCCTGTGGGAGCGAGCCTGCTCGCGAAAGCGCTGGGTCAGCCAATATTTATCTTGCCTGACACGCCCTCTTCGCGAGCAGGCTCGCTCCCACAGGGGACGGTGTTGAATCTGTTATATCGCGACGCTCATGAACACCGGGGATTTGGCCAGGGCAAACAGGCTGAACACCCGCCAGTTCTGCTCGCGCCGAAAATAGCCTTTGACGAACTCGGCCTTGGAGCCCTGGCGCTTGCTGATCGAGATCGGTTCGAAGCTGTCCTGTTCAAAGTGCTGCAAGCCAATGACCTCATCGACCATCAACCCGGCAAACACATCGCCATGCTCGACCACCAACACCCGCCGCTGTTTACGCAACGGCGACAGCTCATGGCCGAAGAAACCGCACAGATCCATGATCGGCAACAGCCGCCCGCGCAGGTTAGCCACGCCTTTGACCCACGGCTTGACCCCGGGCAACTGGGTGAAGCGCGGTTCGTGCAGCACTTCGCTGACTTCGCCCATCGGCGCCACATACCAATGCTCGCCGAGGCGAAAGCCGATGCCGCTCCAGCGATCCTGGCGCGCCGCTTGCGACGGCAGGTCCGCCGCCAGCAAGCGGCAGCGCTGGTCGATTTGCCAGAGCAGCTCGAACGCGGTCAGCGACTCGCTCATGGTCGCGCGATCAACCGTTCAGCACGTTGTTCAGGGTCTTGATCAGGGTGTCTTCGTCGACCGGTTTGGTCAGGTAATCCTTGGCGCCCTGGCGGGTGCCCCAGACCTTGTCGGTTTCCTGATCCTTGGTGGTGATGATGATCACCGGGATGTGTCCGGTTTCCGGGTCTTTGGTCAGTTGACGAGTCGCCTGAAAACCATTGAGGCCGGGCATGACGATGTCCATCAATACCGCGTCGGGTTTTTCCTGACGGGCCAGGGCCACGCCGTCGGCGCCGTTTTCGGCCTTCAGCACTTCATGGCCGTGCTTTTCGAGCATGCCGGTGAGTTTGTACATTTCAGTCGGCGAATCATCGACGATCAGGATACGTGCCATGGTTTTCCCCATTTTTCTTGTCGACGCGCGGCCCGCTGGCCGAGCGTCACTGTACGTGTCTTACTGCGGCAAAACGGCGGCGAAGCCCGGTACGTGGGCCTGGATCGCGTTGAGCAGTTCTTCCTTGCTGAAAGGCTTGGTCAAAAATTGATCAGAACCGACAATCCGCCCCTTGGCCTTGTCGAACAGCCCGTCACGCGATGACAGCATGATCACCGGCGTGGCCTTGAACGCACTGTTGTTCTTGATTAAAGCGCAGGTCTGATAACCATCCAGACGCGGCATCATGATGTCGACAAAAATGATCCCGGGATGGTTGTCGGCGATCTTCGCCAAAGCGTCGAAACCGTCGATCGCCGTGATTACTTCGCACCCGACATTCTTCAACAAGGTTTCGGCGGTGCGACGAATCGTTTTCGAGTCGTCGATCACCATGACCTTCAAGGCGCTGGACTGCTGTTCCATAAGAGGGCTCTACCGTCGCCTTTGCGAATCAAATTGTCCGTTTTGCGATGACTGATGGCTGGAAACCCTTGATGCTCAAGGGCCAGCACGGCATGGCAGCCTTTTTAGCACAGTCTCCAGATGCAATCTATCGACGGGTTTTTCCTTGACCGAAAACCCGCCCGGCGCCACTCTGGCGGCACTTTTTCAATACCGATCCGGTAGCCAATTTTCGAGGAAAACCCAATGAGCGTTCGCGTCGGGATTGTCATGGACCCTATCGCCAGCATCTCCTATAAAAAGGATAGCTCGCTGGCCATGCTGCTGGCCGCGCAGAAGCGCGGCTGGGAACTGTTCTATATGGAACAACGCGACCTGTATCAGGGTGAAGGTCAGGCACGGGCGCGGATGAAGCCGCTGAAAGTCTTCGCCAACCCGGAAAAATGGTTCGAACTGGACGCCGAGCAGGACAACCTGCTGAGCGATCTGGACGTGATCCTGATGCGCAAGGATCCGCCGTTCGACATGGAGTTCGTCTACTCCACCTACCTGCTCGAACAGGCCGAAACCGCTGGCGTGCTGGTGGTGAACAAGCCGCAGAGCCTGCGCGACTGCAATGAAAAGCTGTTCGCCACGCTGTTCCCGCAGTGCACCCCGCCCACCATCGTCAGCCGCCGCGCCGACGTGCTGCGCGAATTCGCCGCCAAGCACGGTGACGTGATCCTCAAGCCACTGGACGGCATGGGCGGCACGTCGATCTTCCGCCACCGCGCAGGCGATCCGAACTTGTCGGTGATCCTGGAAACCCTGACCGCCCTCGGTGGCCAGCAGATCATGGGCCAGGCTTACCTGCCAGCGATCAAGGACGGCGACAAACGCATCCTGATGATCGACGGCGAGCCGGTGGATTACTGCCTGGCGCGGATTCCGGCGCAGGGCGAAACCCGTGGCAACCTCGCTGCCGGTGGACGTGGCGAAGCGCGCCCGCTGACTGACAAGGATCGCTGGATTGCTGCACAGGTCGGCCCGACCTTGCGTGAGAAAGGCCTGCTGTTCGTCGGTCTCGACGTGATCGGTGAAAGCCTCACCGAAATCAACGTCACCAGCCCGACCTGCATCCGTGAAATCGACAACGCCTTCGGCACCGACATCGGCGGCATGTTGATGGATGCAATCGCCAAGAAGCTGCAGGCCGCCGGCAAAATGCCACAAGCTTGATGCACGTCACATGCAGTCTGTCGCTTGAAGCGTGAAGCCCAAGGCGTGAAACCAACATTGCGTTATCATGCGCAGCCTCTGAAAAACGCGATGTTGGTTTTCTTGTCATGACCCTCCCGTCCGATCTGCCCGCAGAACTCGCCCACCGTGGCGTGCGCCCGGCCGATCGCCTCGGTTTTACCCTGTTTCTCGCAGCGCTGATCCACTTGGCGCTGCTGCTCGGCGTCGGCTTCACGATGGTCGAGCCCAAGCAAATCAGCAAAACCCTGGAAATCACCCTCGCCACCTTCAAAAGCGAAAAGAAGCCAGAGAAGGCTGACTTTCTCGCCCAAGAGCATCAGGAAGGCAGCGGCACGCTGGACAAGAAGGCGATCCCCAAGACCACTGAAGTGGCGCCGTTCCAGGACAATCAGGTCAAGAAAGTCACGCCGCCACCGGCCGCCAAACCGGAAGTGCAGGAAGCTGCGCCGAAGGCTGCGGTGACCACGGTTGCGCCGAAACCGAAAAAAGCGCCGACCAAGAAAGAAGAAAGCAAGACCGAGGTCAAACCGACGGTTGATGCGCCGGAATTCGACAGCTCGCAGCTGTCCAGTGACATCGCCAGCCTTGAAGCCGAACTGGCCAAGGAACAACAGCTGTACGCCAAGCGTCCGCGTATTCACCGCTTGAGCGCGGCATCGACCATGCGCGACAAGGGTGCCTGGTACAAGGACGACTGGCGCAAGAAGGTCGAGCGGATCGGCAACCTCAATTACCCCGAGGAAGCACGGCGCAAGCAGATCTACGGCAATTTGCGCCTGATGGTTTCGATCAATCGCGACGGTTCGCTGTATGAAGTGCTGGTGCTGGAATCGTCCGGGCAGCCGCTGCTGGATCAGGCGGCGCAGCGTATCGTCCGACTGGCGGCACCGTTTGCCCCGTTTACCGGGGACTTGTCGGATATCGACCGTCTGGAAATCATTCGTACCTGGAAATTCGCCCGGGGCGACAAGCTCTCGAGCAATTGAATACACCGCAAATCCCCTGTGGGAGCGAGCCTGCTCGCGAAAGCGGTGTGTCATTCAACATTGATGTGACTGATCCACCGCTTTCGCGAGCAGGCTCGCTCCCACATTGGATCGGTGTGTCACCTGCATCTCCAGCTTGTCAGTTTGCCCCCCGAACGCCACACTAGCGCACATGAAAAACGTCAGCCCCAGCTACCTCAAGCATCAATTCCTGATCGCCATGCCACACATGGCCGACCCGAACTTTGCCCACACCTTGACCTACATCGTCGAGCACACGGCCAATGGCGCTATGGGGATTGTGGTCAACAGGCCGCAAGAGCTGAATCTGGCCGACATCCTTGAGCAGCTGCGCCCGGACATCGACCCGCCAGCACTCTGCCAGCACGTACCGATTTTCATCGGCGGGCCGGTGCAGACCGATCGCGGTTTTGTCCTGCACCCGGCGGGCAAGACCTTCCAGGCCACCGCGCAACTCGACGGCGACCTGGCCCTGTCAACTTCGCAGGATGTGCTGTTCGCCATCGCGGACGGCGTCGGCCCGGCGAAAAGCCTGATTGCCCTCGGTTACGCCGGATGGGAAGCCGGGCAGCTGGAAGCGGAACTCGCCGACAACGCCTGGCTGAACTGCCCGTACGACGCCGATATCCTGTTCAACACCAGCAGCGAACTGCGCCTTGAAGCGGCGGCCAGGCATTTGGGGATCAACCTCAGCCTGCTGACCAGCCAGGCAGGTCACGCCTGATGGCCCTGCGCCTGATTCTCGGCTTCGACTACGGCACCAAACAGATCGGCGTCGCGGTCGGCCAGGTGATTACTGGCCAGGCCCGTGAGCTGTGCACCTTGAAGGCACAAAACGGTGTGCCGGACTGGAACCAGGTCGAAGCCCTTATAAAAGAATGGAAGCCCGACGCCGTGGTGGTCGGCCTGCCGCTGAACATGGACGGCACGCCGAGCGAAATGTGCCTGCGCGCGGAAAAATTCGCCCGCCGCCTCAATGGCCGCTTCAACGTGCCCTTCTATACCCACGACGAACGCCTGACCACCTTCGAGGCCAAGGGCGAGCGTCTGGTCCGTGGCGGCCAAAAGGGCAGTTACCGCGACAACCCGGTGGACGCCATCGCCGCCGCTCTGCTGTTGCAGGGCTGGCTCGATGAAAACACTGCATTGTTTGAATCCTGACAAGCGCTTCGGCGCTTTTCTTTTGAGTGAAAAACCGAGTCGTGTCCAAGGACCCGACTCGCCCCCAACAAGGAGCAACCATGAGCCTGCCAAATCCCGCCGATCTGATCAGCCAGATGGCGACCCGCCTCAAGGCGCACCTTGCCCAGCGTGACATCACTGAACCGCGTTACATCGGCATTCGCACCGGCGGCATCTGGGTCGCGCAGGCCTTGCTCAAGGAACTGGGCAGCGACGCGCCACTGGGCACGCTGGATGTTTCTTTCTACCGCGACGACTTCAGCCAGAACGGCCTGCACCCGCAAGTGCGCCCGTCCGCCCTGCCCTTCGAGATCGAAGGCCAGCATCTGGTGCTGATCGACGACGTATTGATGAGCGGCCGTACCATCCGCGCCGCCATGAACGAATTGTTCGACTACGGCCGCCCGGCCAGCGTGACCCTGGTCTGCCTGCTCGACCTCGACGCCGGCGAGCTGCCGATCCGCCCGAACGTGGTCGGCGCGACGCTGTCGCTGGCCGCACATGAACGGGTGAAGCTGTCGGGCCCCGAGCCGCTGACGCTCGAACTGCAAGACTTCAACCTTTAATCCGCCCTATTGAGAGTCCCCTTCGCGATGACGCCTCTAGATACCAAGCGCCCGCTGCAGCTCAATGATCAGGGCCAGCTGCGCCACTTCCTCTCGCTCGACGGCCTGCGCCGCGAGTTGCTGACGGAAATTCTCGACACTGCCGACTCGTTTCTAGAAGTCGGTGCCCGGGCGGTGAAGAAAGTCCCGTTGCTGCGCGGCAAGACCGTGTGCAACGTGTTCTTCGAAAACTCCACGCGCACCCGCACCACCTTCGAACTGGCGGCCCAGCGGCTGTCGGCGGACGTGATCACCCTGAACGTGTCGACCTCGTCGGCAAGCAAGGGCGAAACCCTGCTCGACACCTTGCGCAACCTTGAAGCCATGGCCGCCGACATGTTCGTCGTGCGCCACGGTGATTCCGGTGCCGCGCACTTCATCGCCGAGCATGTTTGCCCGCAAGTGGCGATCATCAACGGCGGCGACGGCCGTCACGCCCACCCGACGCAGGGCATGCTCGACATGCTCACCATCCGTCGGCACAAGGGTGGTTTCGAAAACCTCTCGGTGGCCATCGTTGGCGACATCCTGCACTCGCGGGTTGCGCGCTCGAACATGCTCGCGCTGAAGACCCTCGGTTGCCCGGACATCCGCGTAATCGCGCCGAAAACCCTGCTGCCGATCGGCATCGAGCAATACGGCGTGAAGGTCTACACCGACATGACCGAAGGCCTGAAAGATGTCGACGTGGTGATCATGCTGCGCTTGCAGCGTGAACGCATGACCGGCGGCCTGCTGCCGAGCGAGGGCGAGTTCTACCGCCTGTTCGGCCTGACCACCGCGCGCCTGGCCGGGGCCAAACCGGATTGCATCGTCATGCACCCGGGGCCGATCAACCGAGGGGTGGAGATCGAGTCCGCAGTGGCCGATGGCCCGCACTCGGTGATCCTCAATCAGGTCACCTACGGCATCGCAATTCGTATGGCCGTGCTGTCCATGGCCATGAGCGGGCAAACCGCCCAGCGCCAATTCGAGCAGGAGAACGCCCAGTGAAGCTCAGCATTCTCGGCGCACGCGTCATAGATCCAAGCAGCGGCCTGGATCAAGTTACCGACATTCACGTTGAAGCCTGCAAGATCGTCGCCCTCGGCGCGGCCCCGGCGGGTTTCACGGCAGTAGAAACCATTGATGCCCAAGGCCTTGTCGCCGCTCCGGGGCTCGTTGATCTGAACGTAGCCCTGCGCGAGCCGGGCTATAGCCGCAAAGGCTCGATCATCAGCGAAACCCGCGCCGCCGCTGCTGGCGGTGTGACCAGCCTGTGCTGCCCACCGAAGACCAAACCGGTGCTCGACACCTCCGCCGTGGCCGAACTGATCCTCGACCGCGCCCGCGAAGCCGGCAACACCAAGGTGTTCCCGATTGGCGCGCTGAGCAAAGGTCTGGACGGCGAGCAACTGGCTGAGCTGGTTGCGTTGCGCGATGCCGGTTGCGTGGCCTTCGGCAACGGTCTGGAGAGTTTCCGCAACACCCGCACCCTGTGCCGGGCGCTGGAATACGCAGCGACTTTCGACCTGACGGTAATTTTCAACTCGCAGGATCATGATCTGGCTGAAGGTGGCTTGGCCCACGAAGGCGCCGTCGCCAGTTTCCTCGGCCTGCCGGGGATCCCGGAAACCGCTGAAACCGTGGCCTTGGCCCGGGATCTGTTGCTGGTCGAGCAGACTGGCGTGAGCGCGCACTTCAGCCAGTTGACCAGCGCTCGCGGCGTGGCCCTGATCGCACAGGCTCAGGCCCGTGGCCTAAAGGTGACGGCGGACGTGGCGCTGTATCAGCTGATTCTGACCGACGAAGCGCTGATCGACTTCAGCAGCCTGTATCACGTGCAACCGCCGCTGCGCACTCGCGCGGATCGCGACGGTTTGCGTGAAGCAGTGAAGTCCGGCGTGGTTTCGGCGATTTCCAGCCATCACCAACCGCACGAACGCGATGCCAAACTGGCGCCGTTCGGCGCGACAGAGCCGGGCATCAGCAGTGTTGAACTGTTGCTGCCGCTGGCGATGACGCTGGTTGAGGATGGCTTGCTCGATCTACCGACCTTGCTGGCGCGCCTGAGCGCTGGCCCGGCTGAAGCGCTGCGTCTGCCGGCTGGCAAACTGGTGGTGGGTGGGGCGGCGGATATCGTGCTGTTCGATCCGCAGGCTTCGACGGTGGCCGGTGAAAACTGGTTGTCGAAGGGTGAGAACTGCCCGTTCATTGGGCACACTTTGCCGGGTGTGGTTCGCTACACGCTGGTGGACGGGCGGATCAGTCACCAGGCTTGATACCGCGTCGCCCCTTTCGCGAGCAGGCTCGCTCCCACACTGGATCTGTGAACGACACAAATCCCCTGTGGGAGCGAGCTTGCTCGCGAAGCTTTACTGGAAGGCGCCTCTGCCTTCGGCGTTACGCACCGAGACCTGATCATTCAGCGTCCAGAAGTCATACAGCACACCCAGAAAGAACAACCCGCCCGTCAGCAGATAGATCAGGCCACTGATCCATTTCCCCTGATACATCCGGTGCACACCCAATGCTCCGAGAAACGTCAGCAGAATCCACGCCACGTTGTACTCGATCGGCCCGGCGGTAAAACGCAGATCCGCCTCGCGATCCATTGCCGGGATCAAGAACAGGTCGATCAGCCAGCCAATGCCCAGTAAACCGAAGGTGAAGAACCAGATCGTCCCGGTCACCGGCTTGCCGTAATAGAAGCGGTGAGCGCCGGTAAAACCGAAAATCCACAGCAGATAACCGATGATTTTGCTGTGCGTATCTTGCTGCTGAACAAATTGTTGATAGGGGTTCATGAAGACCTCGATTCACACGATAGATAAATATTCTTGAATTCTTTGTGACTTTTTTACAGGTAGCCGACGTACGGCAAATGTTACCGTTGCTACCGTCAAAGCCTTATAGCACCTGACTTCTGTCCGACAATTGCGTCCATTTGCCGCTTATTTGGTTCCGTTGGCTGCCAACTGAATCGACCAACGGACTCGGAATGAAAAAAAACTCTGTTATAAAGTTGCGCGCTATCACTGAAGAGCCACGCCTAATGCGACCATTTTTCAAGACATGGCTAACCATCTGCCTATTAATGCCACTGGCCGCCCACGCCACCAATCGTGAGCAACGTCTTCCTAACGTTAACGGCTTTACCCCTAAATCCCATGCTTCGGCTCCTTCGAGCAAAAGCAGCAAAAGCAAAACCACCACGCTGAGCAGCAAGAGCCACAGCAAGCTGGTGCCACCGATGGCGAGCAAGGAAAGCAGCAATGTGCTGAGCCGTGCTGTGAACGTCCTCGGTACACCTTATCGTTGGGGCGGCAGCAGCCCAAGTAAAGGTTTCGATTGCAGCGGTCTGGTGAAATACGCGTTCAACGACGCTACGTTCGACCTGCCACGCACCTCGAATGCCATGGCCAGCGGTCACGGCGAGAAAGTCGAGCGCAAGGATCTGAAGCCGGGCGACCTGATTTTCTTCAACATCAAGAGCCGTCGGGTCAACCACGTTGCCATCTACCTGGGCAACGACCGCTTCATCCACGCGCCTCGTCGCGGCAAAGCGGTGAGCATCGATACGTTGAACAAGCCGTACTGGCAGCAGCACTACGTGGTGGCCAAGCGTGTGTTGCCGAAAGAACAAAGCCAGATGCGCGTGGTTCAGCGCTAACACCAACCGATCGTTCCCACGCTCCGCGTGGGAATGCCTCAATGGACGCTCCGCGTCCGCTTCGGCAGGGACGCAGAGCGTCCCGGGCTGCATTCCCACGCAGAGCGTGGGAACGATCACTCCCTCAAAAGTTATCCGGCGTACGCGCCTTCTCCCGCGCATGTTCGCGACTGATCAAGCCCTTGGTCAGCAGATCCTTCAGGCACATGTCCAGTGTCTGCATCCCCAACGACCCACCCGTCTGAATCGCCGAGTACATCTGCGCGACCTTGTCCTCGCGGATCAGGTTACGGATCGCCGACGTGCCCAGCATGATCTCGTGCGCCGCGACCCGCCCGCCGCCGATCTTCTTGATCAGCGTCTGCGAGACCACCGCCAGCAACGACTCCGACAGCATCGAACGCACCATCGACTTCTCGTCGCCGGGGAACACGTCAACCACGCGGTCGATGGTTTTCGCCGCTGAGGTGGTGTGCAGCGTGCCGAACACCAGATGCCCGGTTTCGGCTGCGGTCAGTGCCAGGCGAATGGTTTCCAGGTCACGCATCTCGCCGACGAGAATCACGTCCGGGTCTTCGCGCAACGCCGAGCGCAGAGCGGTGGCGAAACTGCGGGTATCACGATGGACTTCGCGCTGATTGATCAGGCATTTGCGCGATTCGTGAACAAACTCGATCGGGTCTTCAATAGTCAGGATATGGTGATGACGGTGGGTGTTGAGGTAATCGATCATCGCCGCCAGCGTGGTCGACTTGCCCGAACCGGTCGGCCCGGTGACCAGTACCAGCCCCCGCGGGGCGTCGGTGATCTTACGGAAGACGTCGCCCATGGCGAGGTCTTCCATGCTCAGCACTTTCGACGGAATGGTACGGAATACGGCGCCAGCGCCACGGTTCTGGTTGAAGGCGTTAACCCGGAACCGCGCGACACCCGGCACTTCAAAGGAAAAGTCGGTTTCCAGATGTTTCTCGAAGTCGACCCGCTGGGTGTCGTTCATGATGTCGTAGATCAGTTCATGCACTTGCTTGTGATCCAGCGCCGGCAGATTGATCCGCCGCACATCGCCATCGACGCGGATCATCGGCGGCAGACCGGCCGACAGGTGCAGGTCGGAAGCTCCCTGTTTGGCGCTGAAGGCCAGCAGTTCAGTGATATCCATAGCGCTCCTCAATTCCAGTAGAATGCCGCGAACCTTCAGACCGCCGGCGCCTCTTGATGTCCACGATAGCAGACAACATTCTTCAGGTTGGTTCGCGCATCCAGACCGCGATCCAAGCCGCACACCGTCCTGAAAACAGCGTCCAGTTGCTCGCCGTGAGCAAGACCAAGCCCGCCGCAGCCCTGCGCGAGGCGTATGCCGCCGGCCTGCGTGACTTTGGCGAGAACTACCTGCAGGAAGCCTTGGGCAAACAGCTCGAACTGGCCGACCTGCCCTTGATCTGGCACTTCATCGGCCCCATTCAATCGAACAAGACTCGTGCGATTGCCGAGCATTTCGACTGGGTGCATTCCGTGGATCGCCTGAAAATCGCTCAACGCTTGTCCGAACAGCGCCCGGGTGAACTGCCGCCGCTGAACATCTGCATTCAGGTCAATGTCAGCGGCGAAGCCAGTAAATCCGGGTGCACTCCGGCTGATCTGCCGGCGCTGGCCGAAGCCATCAGCGCCCTGCCCCGGCTGAAGCTGCGCGGGCTGATGGCGATTCCCGAGCCGACCGACGACCGCGCCGAGCAAGACGCGGCCTTCGCCGCTGTGCAGAAATTGCAGGCCAGCCTCGAACTACCGCTCGACACGCTTTCCATGGGCATGAGCCACGACCTAGAGTCGGCCATCGCCCAAGGCGCCACCTGGGTTCGTATCGGTACGGCCCTGTTTGGCGCCCGTGACTATTCCCAATCTTGAACGTTTCCAGATAAGGACCACACATGAGCAACACACGTATTGCGTTTATCGGTGCGGGCAACATGGCGGCCAGTTTGATCGGTGGCCTGCGCGCCAAGGGCTTGGAAGCCGCACAGATCCGTGCCAGCGACCCGGGTGAGGAAACCCGCGCCAAAGTCAGTGCCGAACACGGCATCGAAACCTTCGCTGACAACGCCCAGGCCATCGACGGCGTCGATGTCATCGTGCTGGCGGTCAAGCCGCAGGCCATGAAAACCGTGTGCGAGGCGATTCGCCCGAGCCTGAAACCGAATCAACTGGTGGTGTCGATTGCTGCCGGCATCACCTGCGCGAGCATGACCGCATGGCTCGGCGAGCAGCCGATCGTGCGCTGCATGCCGAATACCCCGGCGCTGCTGCGCCAGGGTGTCAGCGGTTTGTACGCAACCAGCGAAGTCACTGCTGAGCAACGTCAGCAAGCCGAAGAACTGCTGTCCGCTGTCGGCATCGCCCTGTGGCTGAAAGAAGAACAACAACTGGATGCCGTGACCGCTGTGTCCGGCTCCGGCCCGGCGTACTTCTTCCTGCTGATCGAAGCCATGACCGCAGCCGGCGTCAAACTCGGCCTGCCGAAAGACATCGCCGAACAATTGACCCTGCAGACCGCACTGGGCGCCGCACACATGGCTGTTTCCAGCGACGTTGACGCCGCCGAACTGCGTCGTCGCGTGACTTCGCCAAACGGCACAACCGAAGCCGCGATCAAATCATTCCAGGCCAATGGCTTTGAAGCCCTGGTCGAAACCGCACTCGGCGCCGCCGCGCACCGCTCGGCCGAAATGGCCGAACAACTGGGCAAATAAGGAGCCTTACATGATTGGATTGAACACTGCAGCGGTTTACGTGCTGCAAACCCTCGGCAGCCTGTACCTGCTGATCGTGCTGCTGCGCTTCGTGCTGCAACTGGTACGGGCGAACTTCTACAACCCGCTGTGCCAGTTCATCGTCAAAGCGACCCAGCCACTGCTCAAACCACTGCGGCGGATCATTCCGAGCATGTTCGGTCTGGACATGTCGTCACTGGTGCTGGCGATTCTGGTGCAACTGGCGCTGATGGCGCTGACCCTGCTGCTGACTTACGGCACCACCGGCAATCCGCTGCAACTGTTTATCTGGTCGCTGATCGGCGTGACCGCGCTGTTCCTGAAGATCTTCTTCTTCGCCCTGATCATCAGCGTGATTCTGTCGTGGGTCGCGCCGGGCAGCCACAATCCGGGGGCTGAACTGGTCAACCAGATCTGCGAGCCGGCGCTGGCGCCGTTCCGCCGCTTTCTGCCGAATCTCGGTGGTCTGGACCTGTCGCCGATCTTCGCCTTCCTCGCGTTGAAGCTGATCGACATGCTGGTGATCAACAATCTGGCGGCGATGACGATGATGCCGGAAATCCTCCGTCTGCTGATGTGAGCTGGTTTCGATGGGACGGTGACGACTTGATCCTCGAGTGTCACCTGCAACCGGCAGCCCGCAGCGATGACTTCGCCGGGCTGCACGGTGATCGTTTGAAGATCCGCCTGACCGCGCCGCCGGTCGAGGGCAAGGCCAATGCTTATCTGATGGGCTTTCTGGCCAAGGCGTTTGGGGTTTCCAAGAGCCAGGTCAGTTTGCTCAGTGGTGAGTTGAATCGGCAGAAGCGAGTGAAGATTTGTTCGCCGAAGAAGTTGCCGGACTTGCCCGGACTAGTGCGCTGATCGTTCCCACGCTCCGCGTGGGAATGCATCCCGGGACGCTCCGCGTCCCCCGCCGAAGCGGACGCGGAGCGTCCAATGAGGCGTTCCCACGCAGAGCGTGGGAACGAGCGCAGGTAGTTGCTTGCCGCTAACCCCCCCGGTCTTTAGACTTACGCCTCATTTCAACGAGAGCAGGGTCGATGCCAACTGCCTTTCCCCCCGATTCTGTTGGTCTGGTGACGCCGCAAACCGCGCACTTCAGCGAACCGCTGGCGCTGGCCTGTGGCCGTTCGCTGACCGCCTATGACCTGATCTACGAAACCTACGGCACGCTGAACGCGCAGGCGAGCAACGCCGTGCTGATTTGCCACGCCTTGTCCGGCCACCATCATGCTGCTGGCTATCACAGCGTCGACGACCGCAAACCCGGTTGGTGGGACAGCTGCATCGGCCCCGGCAAACCGATCGACACCCATAAATTCTTCGTGGTCAGCCTGAACAACCTCGGCGGATGCAACGGTTCCACCGGCCCGAGCAGCGTCAACCCGGAGACCGGCAAACCGTTCGGCGCCGACTTCCCGGTGCTCACCGTGGAAGACTGGGTGCACAGCCAGGCGCGTCTCGCTGACCTGCTCGGCATCGGCCAGTGGGCGGCGGTGATCGGCGGCAGCCTCGGCGGCATGCAAGCGCTGCAATGGACCATCACCTATCCGGATCGCGTGCGTCACTGCCTGGCTATCGCCTCGGCACCGAAGCTGTCGGCGCAGAACATCGCCTTCAACGAAGTCGCGCGCCAGGCGATCCTCACGGACCCGGAATTCCACGGTGGTTCGTTCCAGGAAGCGGGCGTGATCCCCAAGCGCGGGCTGATGCTGGCGCGGATGGTCGGGCACATCACCTACCTGTCCGACGATTCCATGGGCGAGAAATTCGGCCGTGGGTTGAAGAGCGAGAAGCTCAACTACGACTTCCACAGTGTCGAGTTCCAGGTCGAAAGCTACCTGCGTTATCAGGGCGAAGAGTTCTCCGGGCGCTTCGACGCCAACACCTATCTGTTGATGACCAAGGCGCTGGACTACTTCGATCCGGCGGCGAACTTCGACGATAACCTGGCGAAAACCTTCGAGAACGCCACGGCCAGGTTCTGCGTGATGTCGTTCACCACTGACTGGCGCTTCTCCCCGGCCCGTTCGCGCGAACTGGTGGATGCGTTGATGGCGGCGCGCAAAGACGTCAGCTATCTGGAAATCGACGCACCGCAGGGCCACGACGCCTTCCTGATTCCGATCCCTCGCTACCTGCAGGCGTTCGGCAATTACATGAACCGCATCACGCTGTGAGAAAGCCATGAGAGCTGATCTGGAAATCATCCAGGAATGGATCCCCGCCGGCAGCCGCGTCCTCGACCTTGGTTGCGGTGACGGCGAACTGCTGACCTGGCTGCGCGACAACAAGAATGTCACCGGTTATGGCCTGGAAAACGACGCCGACAACATCGCCGAATGCGTAGCCAAGGGCATCAACGTCATCGAGCAGGATCTGGACAAGGGGCTGGGCAACTTCGCCAGCAACAGTTTCGACGTCGTCGTCATGACCCAGGCCCTGCAAGCCGTGCACTACCCGGACAAGATCCTCGACGAAATGCTCCGGGTCGGCCGTCAGTGCATCATCACCTTCCCGAACTTCGGTCACTGGCGCTGCCGCTGGTATCTGGCGAGCAAGGGCCGCATGCCGGTGTCCGAGTTTCTGCCGTACACCTGGTACAACACGCCGAACATCCACTTCTGCACCTTCGAAGATTTTGAAGAACTCTGCCGCGAACGTGATGCGAAGGTCATTGATCGGCTTGCCGTGGATCAACAGCACCGTCACGGGTGGGCCAGTAAGCTATGGCCTAATCTGTTAGGTGAGATCGGTATCTACCGCGTCAGCAGCCCGCAGCTTGCAGACCACAAAGTCGCGGTCTGAATCCCGTCATTTCGAGGAGCACGATCATGGGTCGTTTAGCGTTGTTGTTATTGACTGCCTGCCTGAGCGCCAGCGCTCTGGCGGCCGACGTCATCAAGGGTGAGCGCAAGGAAACCTTTGGCGACGTCACGGTGCACTACAACACCTTCAACTCGACGTTCCTGCAACCGGACATCGCCAAGGCCGCGGAGCTGATCCGCAGCAAGAATCAGGGCGTGATCAATGTCTCGGTGATCAAGGACGGCAAACCGCTGGTCGCCAATGTCACCGGCACGGTCAAAGACCTGACCAGCCAGAGCGTGCCGCTGAATTTCAAGCAAGTCACCGAGCAGGGTGCGATCTACTACATCGCCCAATACCCGGTGCCTCAGCAGGAAACCCGCACCTTTGAAATCAAGGTGCAGAACGGCGACAAGATCAACACCATCAATTTCAACCAAGAACTCTTTCCCGGCGAATGATGAACATCAAGCAGCTCGTACTGGCCAGCCATAACGCCGGCAAACTCAAAGAACTCCAGGCCATGCTCGGCGAATCGGTACAACTGCGCTCGATTGGCGAGTGGAGCAAGGTCGAGCCGGAAGAAACCGGTCTGTCGTTCGTCGAGAACGCCATTCTCAAGGCGCGCAACGCCGCACGGATTTCCGGGTTGCCGGCGCTGGCCGACGACTCCGGTCTGGCAGTGGATTTCCTCGGCGGCGCGCCAGGCATCTATTCGGCGCGCTATGCCGACGGCAAGGGCGATGCAGCGAACAACGCCAAACTGCTCGACGCGCTGAAAGATGTGCCGCAAGCCGAGCGCGGTGCGCAGTTCGTTTGCGTATTGGCGCTGGTGCGTCATGCCGATGATCCATTGCCGATCCTCTGTGAAGGCTTGTGGCACGGGCGCATTCTGACCGCTGCCAGTGGCGAACACGGTTTCGGTTATGACCCGCTGTTCTGGGTGCCGGAGCGTGATGTGTCCAGCGCCGAACTGAGCCCGGCCGACAAGAACCAGATCAGCCACCGCGCCCGTGCAATGGATCTGCTGCGCCAGCGTCTGGGCGTGAAATGACCGTTGATTCTTCTGCGTCGTCGCTGATCGTCGGCGGCTCCGCCTCTTCGCCTCGGGCGCCGCTGCCAACGCTGCCGCCCTTGGCGCTGTACATCCACATCCCGTGGTGTGTGCGCAAATGCCCGTATTGCGATTTCAACTCGCACACCGCCAGCCCGGTGTTGCCGGAGCAGGAATACGTCGACGCGCTGCTGGCCGATCTCGATCAGGACCTGCACGCAGTTTACGGCCGCGAAATCAGCTCGATCTTTTTTGGTGGCGGCACACCGAGCCTGTTCAGTGCCGAAGCGCTTGGGCGTTTGCTGGAAGGCGTCGAACAACGCATTCCGTTTGCTGAAGACATTGAAATCACTCTGGAAGCCAACCCCGGTACGTTCGAACAAGAGAAGTTCGTCGCCTACCGCAAGCTGGGGATCAATCGCCTGTCGATCGGGATCCAGAGCTTTCAGCAGGAAAAACTCAAGGCGCTGGGGCGGATTCACAATGGCGACGAAGCGGTGCGTGCGGCCGGGATGGCGCGTCAGGCCGGGTTCGATAACTTCAACCTCGACTTGATGCACGGCTTGCCCGATCAGTCGCTGGACGATGCCTTGAGCGATCTGCGCCAGGCCATCGAATTGAATCCGACGCACATTTCCTGGTATCAGCTGACACTGGAACCGAACACGGTGTTCTGGAACCAGCCGCCGGTGCTGCCGGAAGACGACACGCTGTGGGACATTCAAGAGGCCGGGCAGGCACTGCTGGCCGAGCACGGTTACGCGCAATATGAAGTGTCGGCCTATGCCCAGGCTGGACGCCCGGCGCGGCATAACCTCAATTACTGGAGTTTCGGCGACTTCATCGGCATCGGCGCGGGCGCGCACGGCAAGCTCAGCCATCCGGACGGGCGTATTGTGCGTACGTGGAAGACGCGGCTGCCGAAGGACTATCTCAACCCGGCAAAAAGCTTTCAGGCCGGTGAAAAAGCCCTGACAAATGACGAGATGCCGTTCGAGTTTCTGATGAACGCTTTGCGCCTGACTGCCGGCGTCGAATCGCGCCTGTATCCGGAGCGCACTGGCCTGTCGCTGGAAAGCCTCGCCGAAGGCCGGGCCGCGGCAGAACAAAGCGGTCTGTTGCAGGTCGAACCGTCACGTCTGGCGGCCACCGAGCGCGGACAGTTGTTCCTCAACGACTTGCTGCAACAATTTCTGAACTGAGCCCAACCCTCAACTTCAGCCCCAAGGAAAAACGCATGGATTTGATACTCGACCTGCTCGCCACCGTCTCCCGCTGGAGCCGCAGCAACCTCTCGGAAATCGCTCTGGCCTTGGTCGGCTGCCTGCTGGTGCTGTTCGGCGCCGACTTCAAAGGCTGGGTCGAGCAACGCCTGGGCAGCATCGCCGGCGCCCTGCGCGTGCCGCTGATGTCGCTGCTGTGCGTGATCGGCAGTGGCGCCGCACTGATCTACGCCACGCCATGGGTGATCAAGGGTTTGAGCCAGTTCAACAACTACAGCCTGGCGCCGGTGTTGTTGGTGGTTCTGGTGCTGATCGGCGTCGTCGCCGACCGTCGCTGACTCCGCAAACGCCCCAAAGCAACTGTGGGAGCCAGCCTGCTCGCGAAGGCGTCATGTCAGCCGACATCACTGCTGAATGACCGATCGCTTTCGCGAGCAGGCTCGCTCCCACAGTTGATCGCAATGACAGGGAAGCTCATGAGTAAAAAACTGCTGGATGAGACGAGCAAATTTCTTAGCTACGTACTGCGCCACGAGCCTCAGGCGATTGGGCTGACGCTGGATTCGGAGGGTTGGGCAGATATCGAAGCACTGATCAGCGGCGCTGCGCGTGATGGTCGAAGCCTGGATCGCTCACTGATTGAAAACGTCGTAGCGAGCAGCGACAAAAAACGCTTTTCGATCTCGGAAGACGGCCAGTCCATTCGCGCCGTTCAGGGCCATTCGACGAAAAGCGTAGCGCTTCAACTGGAGGAAAAGCAGCCACCGCAAACGCTGTATCACGGTACGGCGACGCGCTTCATGGACTCTATCAGCCAGCAAGGCTTGATCCCGGGATCGCGTCACCACGTGCATCTATCGGAAGAATCCGCCACCGCCTCAGCCGTCGGGCAACGCTACGGAACCGTGGCAATCCTGAAAGTCGCCGCACAGCAAATGCAGGAGCAAGGCTTCAAGTTTTATCAGGCTGAAAATGGCGTCTGGCTGACAGAACAAGTGCCAGTGCGCTTCATTTCCACCCTGTAGCTTCTGACGAAACCGAAAACAACTGTAGGAGTGAGCCTGCTCGCGATGGCGGCCTGACATTCAACCTCTTCGGTGACTGTCAGTCCGCCATCGCGAGCAGGCTCACTCCTACATTGGGTATTGCGTGATGCTTAAGCGAGTTTTTCGAACTTCAGGTCCCACACGCCATGGCCAAGACGTTCGCCGCGGCGTTCGAACTTGGTGATCGGGCGTTCGGTGGGGCGTGGCACGCACTTGCCGTCTTCGGCGAGGTTGCGGTAGCCCGGGGCGACGTTCATCACTTCCAGCATGTATTCGGCGTACGGTTCCCAGTCGGTGGCCATGTGCAGAATCCCGCCAACCTTCAACTTGCTGCGCACCAGTTCAGCGAACGACGCCTGAACGATGCGACGCTTGTGGTGACGACTCTTGTGCCACGGATCCGGGAAAAACAGCATCAGGCGATCAAGGCTGTTGTCGGCGATGCAGCGGTTGAGCACTTCGATCGCGTCGCAATCGTAGACCCGCAGGTTGGTCAGGCCCTGAGTCAGCACGCCATTGAGCAGCGCGCCAACCCCCGGACGGTGAACCTCAACGCCGATGAAGTCCTGATCCGGTGCCGCCGCGGCCATTTCCAGCAGCGAGTGGCCCATGCCGAAACCGATCTCCAGCGAGCGCGGTGCCGAACGGCCGAACACTTGATCGTAATCCACCGGCGCATCGGCCAGCGGCAGCACGTACAGCGGCGCGCCCTGATCCAGACCGCGTTGCTGGCCTTCGGTCATGCGCCCGGCGCGCATCACGAAACTCTTGATGCGGCGGTGTTGGCGCTCGTCGCCTTCTTCCGTCTGGATAGGCGTGTCGTTCGATTCAGTCATCAATGGCTCTTACTTGATCAGACCATCCAGCGGCGAAGAGGCGCTGGCATAGAGTTTTTTCGGCATACGGCCAGCGAGGTAGGCCAGACGGCCTGCAACGATGGCGTGTTTCATGGCTTCAGCCATCATCACCGGTTGCTGGGCGTGGGCGATGGCCGAGTTCATCAGCACCGCATCGCAACCCAGTTCCATGGCGATGGTCGCGTCGGAGGCAGTACCGACACCGGCATCGACCAACACCGGAATTTTCGCTTCTTCGAGGATGATCTGCAGGTTGTACGGGTTGCAGATCCCCAGACCGGAGCCGATCAGACCGGCCAGCGGCATCACTGCGATGCAGCCGATTTCTGCCAGTTGACGGGCGATGATCGGGTCATCGCTGGTGTAGACCATCACGTCGAAACCTTCCTTGACCAGCGTTTCTGCGGCCTTGAGGGTTTCGATGACGTTAGGGAACAGGGTTTTCTGGTCGGCCAGTACTTCCAGTTTCACCAGGTTGTGGCCATCGAGCAGCTCACGGGCCAGGCGGCAGGTGCGCACAGCTTCGATAGCGTCGTAGCAACCGGCGGTGTTCGGCAGAAAGGTGTAGCGCTCCGGCGACAGCACGTCGAGCAGGTTCGGCTCGCCTTCGATCTGGCCCAGGTTGGTGCGGCGCACGGCGAAGGTGACGATCTCGGCACCCGAGGCTTCGATGGCCTGACGGGTTTCTTCCATGTCACGGTACTTGCCGGTACCAACCAGCAAACGCGACTGGTAAGTACGACCGGCCAGAACAAAAGGCTTGTCGCTACGAACGATGCTCATGGGGAATCCTCTTTAAGGGTGAGGGTCTTGCAGAATTCTGTGCCCTCGCGGGGCGGGCGATCAGCCGCCGCCGATGGCGTGCACCACTTCGACGCTGTCACCGTCATTGAGCGTGGTGTCGGCATGCTGGCTGCGCGGGACGATATCCAGATTGAGTTCGACTGCCACCCGGCGTCCGGTCAGTTCCAGACGGGTGATCAGGGCCGCAACGGTCTCGCCGTCGGGCAGTTCAAGGGATTCGCCGTTCAACTGAATGCGCATGCGCAACGCCGCCATCATTTTTAGGGGCTGGCATTCTAGCCCGATCATGACCTAAAGGTCAGCACCAAGCGTCAAGCGGTTGGTTGCAAGCGCCAGGCGGCGAGCCCAAGGCAAACCCAACCGACCAGAAATGCCAGGCCACCGAACGGGGTGATGATGCCGAGCTTGCTGATGCCGGTGGTGGTCAACACATACAGGCTGCCGGAGAACAACAGAATGCCCGCTGCGAAGGAAAAGCCGGCCCAGGCAACCAGTCGACCCTGAATCTGCGTGGCCAACAGCGCCACACCGAACAGCGCCAAGGTGTGCACCAGTTGATAGGTCACGCCGGTGTGGAAAATCGCCAGATACTCGGGCGTCAGGCGGTTTTTCAGGCCATGGGCGGCGAAGGCACCCAAGGCGACCCCGGTGAAACCGAAAAAAGCAGCCAGCATCAAAAAGCCACGCAGCATTGGGAACTCCAGTCAGACGCGATCGGCAGGGTCTGTATAATGGCCCGCTCCACCGGTTCGGCCAAGCCATCTCTATGCTGCGTACTATTTTCCGTCGTCTCACGAAGGCCCTGCTCTGGTTCGCCGGTGGCAGCGTCTTGCTGGTGCTGGTGTTTCGCGTCGTGCCGCCGCCGGGCACGGCGCTGATGGTCGAGCGCAAGGTCGAATCCTGGGTCGACGGTGAGCCGATTGACCTGCAACGTACCTGGAAGCCGTGGGACGAAATCTCGGACGATCTCAAAGTCGCGGTCATGGCCGGCGAGGATCAGAAATTCCCGGAGCACTGGGGTTTTGATTTCAGCGCGATCCAGGCCGCACTGGCGCACAACGAGCTCGGCGGCTCGATTCGCGGGGCCAGTACCTTGAGCCAGCAAGTGTCGAAAAACCTGTTTCTGTGGGCGGGTCGCAGCTATCTGCGTAAAGGCCTGGAGGCGTGGTTTACCGCGCTGATCGAAGTGTTCTGGCCCAAGCAGCGGATTCTTGAGGTGTACCTGAACAGCGTCGAGTGGGATGACGGCGTGTTTGGCGCGGAAGCTGCGGCCCGCCATCACTTTGGCGTGAGCGCGAAGTCGTTGTCACGTCAGCAGGCGAGTTATCTGGCGGCTGTGTTGCCCAATCCGCGGGTATGGAGTGCGAGCCATCCGACCGCTTATGTGTCGCGCCGGGCCGGGTGGATTCGGCAGCAGATGAGTCAGTTGGGTGGGGATAGTTATCTGTTGGGGCTGAATGATTCGCGTCGGGCACCGTGGTCTCGATAACCAGTCACGAATCTTCCAAACCCTGAAGACCCCCTGTGGGAGCGAGCCTGCTCGCGAAAGCGGTGTACCAGAAACATCAATGCAAACTGACACACCGCTTTCGCGAGCAGGCTCGCTCCCACAGGGGCCAGTATGTCCGCACAAATGAAAACGCCCCGATCATCGCTGATCGGGGCGTTTTTTTATTGCCTGCTCGCCGGTTATGCGGCAATCGACAACTTGAGCTTGTTCATCGCGCTCTTCTCGAGCTGACGGATCCGCTCGGCCGACACGTTGTACTTCTGCGCCAGGTCGTGCAGCGTGGCTTTCTCTTCTGCCAGCCAGCGCTGGTAGAGGATGTCACGGCTGCGCTCGTCCAGCACTTCCAGGGCTTCGTGCAGGTTGCTGTTGGAGTTGTCGCTCCAGTCGGCATCTTCCAGTTGACGCGCCGGGTCGTACCGGTGGTCTTCCAGATAGTTGGCCGGCGACTGGAAAGCGCTGTCGTCGTCGGCTTCAGCAGCCGGGTCGAAGGCCATGTCATGGCCGGTCAGGCGACTTTCCATCTCGCGCACTTCCCGCGGTTCAACGCCGAGGCTTTCCGCCACACGGTGGACTTCCTCGTTGTTCAGCCACGCCAGACGTTTCTTCTGGCTGCGCAGGTTGAAGAACAGCTTGCGCTGGGCCTTGGTGGTCGCGACTTTCACAATGCGCCAGTTGCGCAGAATGAACTCGTGAATTTCCGCCTTGATCCAGTGCACGGCGAACGACACCAGACGCACACCCATTTCCGGGTTGAAGCGCTTTACGGCCTTCATCAGGCCGACGTTACCTTCCTGGATCAGGTCAGCCTGAGCCAGACCGTAGCCGGAATAGCTACGGGCGATATGTACGACAAAACGCAGGTGGGCGAGCACCATCTGCCGAGCCGCCCCCAAATCCTGCTCATAGTAGAGACTCTCGGCCAGTTCACGCTCCTGCTCCGGCGTCAGCAATGGAATGCTGTTGACGGTGTGCACGTAAGCTTCCAGGTTCGCACCCGGAACCAACGCATACGCAGGCTGCAAAGAATTGGTCATACGAAAAAACCTCCCACTTACATACTCGTGCCTCTCGGCACTGCGAAAAATTGACCGGGAATTCAAGTGCAAGTTCCCAAAAAAACCGCGAGGTCAATCACGCGCAAAAAAGATTCTACTTCGGCGCCAGCTCCCTGAGATGGCGTGCGACTGCAATCCATGCACCGATATAACCCAACAGCACCGCGCCAAGCAAGAGCGACAGACCGTCGGCAACTGGCACTCCGGCCAGCGCGAAATCACTGCCGTACAAGCCGGCCAGTCCAACCACCGCATCGTTCAGCCAGTTCAAGCCGAACGCCAATACACCCCAGGACAACAGTCCCGCACCGAAGCCATACAACGCGCCCATATAAAGGAAGGGACGACGCACATAGCTGTCAGTGCCGCCGACGAGTTTAATCACTTCTATCTCGGTGCGGCGGTTTTCAATATGAAGACGAATGGTATTGCCTATCACCAAAAGTAATGCAGAAACCAAAAGCACCGTCAGACCGAAGACAAAACGATCGCCAAGCTTGAGGATGGCGGCCAGACGCTCGACCCAGACTAGATCAAGTTGCGCCTGTTGTACCTTGGGCAGCTCGGAAAGTTTTTGTCTTAATGCTTCCAGCGTCGGCTTGTCGACTTCGTTTGGCGTCACCAGCACGACGCCCGGCAACGGGTTCTCCGGCAGCTCGCGCAGGGCTTCGCCCAGTCCGGACTGTTGCTGGAACTCTTCCAGCGCCTGATCGCGGCCGACATATTCAGCATCAGCTACGCCGGGCATGCCTTTGATCTGTTCGCGCAGCGACTCGCCCTGTTCCGGGCTGGCGTCGAGTTGCAGATACAGCGAAATCTGCGCCGCTCGCTGCCACGAACCGCCAAGACGCTCGACGTTGTTAAGCAACAGCGAAAGCCCCATCGGCAAACTCAGCGCCACCGCCATCACCATGCAGGTGAAGAAGCTGCCGATCGGCTGTTTGCCGAGGCGACGCAGGCTGTCGAGCAGGCTGGCGCGATGGCTTTCGGTCCACGCACGGAACAGCGTGGCGAAGTCCGGACCATCGTCTTCGTCGTGTTTTTTCTTCTTCGGCGGCTGCGGATCGGCGGCTTTCGGGGCCACGCGTTCGGAAACCTTCGGACTGCGTGTCGCACTCATTCTCCGGCCTCCCCGTCGCCAATCAATCGGCCGCGTTGCAGGGTCAGCATGCGGTGACGCATACGCGCGATCAGTGCCAGGTCGTGACTGGCAATCAGCACGCTGGTGCCCAGACGGTTGATGTCTTCGAAGACGCCCATGATCTCGGCCGCCAGACGCGGGTCGAGGTTACCGGTCGGTTCGTCCGCCAGCAGCAGGGCCGGGCGGTGAACGATGGCGCGAGCAATGCCGACGCGCTGTTGCTGACCGGTGGACAGGTCGCCCGGGTACAGATCGGTTTTATCCGACAGCGCCACGCGCTCCAGTGCCGAATCGACACGCTTGGCGATTTCGGCCTTGGACAGCCCGAGAATCTGCAGCGGCAAGGCGACGTTGTTGAACACCGTACGATCGAACAGCAACTGGTGGTTCTGGAACACCACGCCGATCTGCCGGCGCAGGAACGGAATCTGCGCGTTGCTGATGGTGCTCAGGTCTTGCCCGGCCAGCAGCAGTTTGCCGCTGGTTGGACGTTCCATCGCCAGCAACAGGCGCAACAACGTGGATTTACCGGCACCGGAGTGGCCGGTGACAAACAAGAACTCGCCACGACGGACTCGAAAGCTCAGCTCATGCAAGCCGACGTGACCGTTCGGGTAGCGTTTACCGACCTGTTCGAAACGAATCATGAACGCTCCCGCTCGGCAAACAGTGCCTGGACAAAGGGTTCGGCTTCAAAGGTACGCAAATCGTCGATGCCTTCACCGACGCCGATGTAGCGAATCGGCAGGCCGAACTGCTTGGCCAGGGCGAAAATCACCCCGCCCTTGGCGGTACCGTCAAGCTTGGTCAGCGCCAGACCGGTCAGTTCGACGGTCTGGTTGAATTGCTTGGCCTGGTTGATGGCGTTCTGGCCAGTACCGGCGTCGAGCACCAGCAACACTTCGTGCGGCGCGTCGGCGTCGAGCTTGCCGATTACGCGGCGAACCTTTTTCAGTTCTTCCATCAGGTTGTCTTTGGTGTGCAGACGACCGGCGGTGTCGGCGATCAGCACGTCGATGCCACGCGCCTTGGCGGCCTGCACGGCGTCGAAGATCACCGAAGCCGAGTCGGCGCCGGTGTGCTGGGCGATGACCGGAATCTTGTTGCGCTCGCCCCAGACTTGAAGTTGCTCCACGGCAGCGGCGCGGAAGGTGTCACCAGCGGCAAGCATGACTTTCTTGCCTTCCAGCTGCAGCTTCTTCGCCAGTTTGCCGATGGTGGTGGTCTTGCCGGCGCCGTTGACGCCAACCACCAGAATCACGAACGGCTTGTTCTGCGAGACGATCTTCAGCGGTTGTTCGACCGGTTTGAGCATCGCGGCCAGTTCGGCCTGCAGGGATTTGTACAGCGCGTCGGCGTCGGCCAGCTCTTTGCGGGCGACCTTCTGGGTCAGGCGCTGGATAATCTGCGTGGTGGCTTCGACGCCGACGTCGGCGGTCAGCAGACGGGTTTCGAGGTCATCGAGCAGGTCGTCATCGATGGTTTTGCGGCCGAGGAACAGACTGGCCATGCCCTCGCCGATGCTGGCGCTGGTTTTCGACAGGCCTTGCTTGAGGCGGGCGAAGAAGCCGGCCTTGGTTTCTTCGGTGCGCGGGGCTTCGACCGGGACCTCGGCAATCACTTCAACTGGAGTAACAGGAGCAGCGACAACCGGTGCAGGTGCAGGTGCAGGTGCAGGTGCAGGCTCGGGCTGTTGAACAACTGGCGCAACAAACACGGGCGCAACAGGCTCAACAACAACCGGCGCAGGCTCGACAACCGGCTCAACCACCGGTGCCGGAGCAACCTCTGGAACGAATGCAGCAGGCGCAGGAATCTCTGGGGTGACGTGCGGCGCAGCCTCTTCAACCAATGCCACTGGCTCTTCCGCCACAGGCAAAGTCAGCCATGGCTCAGCCGCCGGGGTCAGCGGCAATTCCGCCGCCACAGGCGCTTCTGGCTCAGACTCTGGCTCAACCGGTTGCAACACCGGTTCGGCAATCGGCAGAACGATCGGTGCCGGCTCTTCTTCTATTACCGGTGCAGGCGCCGGTGCAGGCTCAGGAATCGCGGGCGGCTGTTCGACGACGGGTTCCTGCGGTTTCTTACGCAGCCATCCGAACAGGCTTTTCTTCTCGCCAGCCGCAGCTGGGGTCTTCTTGTCGTCGTTGGAACCAAACATGGAGGACGGCTATCTCACGGTAGCGACGCGCCATAAGGGCGCCCCGGCAAATAAATATTCGATGCAGAACAGACTGTGTTTCATCCAGCTTGTTCACGCGCAACATTTTGTCGAGGCGCCACAGGCACCTCAAAGGTCGATTAATACGAAGGACTGGAACGGCATCTTCGGCGAAAACGCAGAGTTTAGCTGACAAACTCAAAGCTTCTGCCGGGAACCCATACAACCTATCGACCGATCAGTGGCTTGATAGGCGTGGCCGCCAGTAAAACGGATCAGTATCCTAGCACCCTCTCGCCCGCCGACGCTAAGACCAAGCGGGCAGCCCAACAGGTTAAAAAACGAATGAATGCTCTAGCCCGCCGCGCTGCAGGCCTGCTGCTCAGCACAGTCTGCCTGCCCCTTTCGGCCCTGGCGGCCGACCCGCAACCGACCCACGAATTCACCCTCGACAACGGCCTCAAGGTCGTGGTGCGCGAAGACCATCGCGCGCCCGTGGTGGTCTCGCAGGTCTGGTACAAGGTCGGCTCCAGCTACGAAACCCCGGGCCAGACCGGTCTGTCCCACGCGCTTGAGCACATGATGTTCAAGGGCAGCGAGAAAGTCGGTCCCGGCGAAGCCTCTTTAATCCTGCGCGACCTGGGCGCCGAAGAGAACGCATTCACCAGCGACGACTTCACCGCTTATTACCAGGTGCTGGCTCGCGACCGTCTGGGCGTAGCCTTCGAACTGGAAGCCGACCGCATGGCCAATCTGCGCCTGCCGGCCGACGAGTTCGCCAAGGAAATCGAAGTCATCAAGGAAGAGCGCCGCTTGCGCACCGATGACAAGCCGATGTCCAAGGCTTACGAGCGTTACAAAGCCATGGCCTACCCGGCCAGCGGTTACCACACGCCCACCATTGGCTGGATGGCTGACCTCGACCGCATGACGGTCGAAGAGCTGCGCCACTGGTACCAATCCTGGTACGTGCCGAACAACGCCACGCTGGTGGTGGTCGGCGACGTGACCCCGGACGAGGTAAAAACCCTCGCCCAACGCTATTTCGGCCCGATCGCCAAGCGCGAGGTACCACCGGCGAAAAAACCGCTGGAACTGGCCGAACCCGGCGAACGCCAGATCACCCTGCACGTGCAGACGCAATTGCCGAGCTTGATGCTTGGTTTCAACGTGCCGAGCATCGCCACGGCTGAAGACAAGCGCTCGGTCAACGCTCTGCGTCTGATCTCGGCGCTGCTCGACGGCGGCTACAGCGGTCGCATCCCGACGCAACTGGAGCGCGGTGAAGAGCTGGTTTCCGGCGGTTCGTCGAGCTACGACGCCTACACCCGTGGCGACAGCCTGTTCACCCTGTCGGCAACCCCGAACACGCAGAAGAAAAAGACCATGGCGCAAGCCGAAGCCGGCCTGTGGAAACTGCTGGAGCAGTTGAAAACCACCGCGCCATCTGCCGAAGAACTGGAACGCGTGCGTGCACAAGTGATCGCCGGTCTGGTCTTCGAGCGTGATTCGATCACCAGCCAGGCCACGGCCATCGGGCAGCTGGAAACCGTCGGCCTGTCGTGGAAACTGATGGACACCGAACTCGCCGATCTGGAAAGCGTCACCCCGCAAGACATCCAGAACGCCGCCAAGCTGTATTTCACCCGCGAACGTCTCAGCGTCGCCCACGTCCTGCCACTGGAGACGACTCATGAGTGAGCGCAAAACCCCACGCCTGCTGCTCGGCCTGATCGCCGTTGCAGTGATCGGCTCTGCCGCGTTGTACCTGTCGCCAGGCGCTGACAGCAATGCCAGCGAAGCCTTGGACAACGCCAAGACCAGCCAAAAGCTGCAATCACTGGCCGAGCTCGACGGCAAGGCCCCGGCCAGCCGCAAGCTCGACGTGCAAACCTGGAACACCGCCGAAGGCGCCAAAGTGCTGTTCGTCGAAGCCCATGAGCTGCCAATGTTCGACATGCGCCTGATCTTCGCCGCCGGCAGCAGCCAGGACGGCAGCGCATCGGGTCTGGCGGTGCTGACCAACGCCATGCTCAACGAAGGTGTCGCTGGCAAAGACGTCGGCGCCATCGCTCAGGGCTTTGAAGGTCTGGGTGCGGATTTCGGCAACGGTGCTTTCAAGGACATGGCGCTGGCTTCGCTGCGCAGCCTGAGTGCTGCCGACAAGCGTGAGCCTGCTTTGAAGCTGTTCTCGGAAGTCATCGGCAAACCGACCTTCCCGGCCGACTCGTTCGCGCGCATCAAGAACCAGATGCTCGCCGGATTCGAATATCAGAAACAGAACCCCGGCAAACTCGCCAGCCTTGAGCTGATGAAGCGTCTGTATGGCGATCACCCGTACGCGCATTCGAGCGACGGCAATCCACAGAGCGTGCCGAAGATCACTCTCGCGCAATTGCGTGAGTTCCACGCCAAGGCTTACGCCGCTGGCAATGTGGTGATTGCGCTGGTCGGTGACTTGTCTCGCACGGAAGCCGAGACGATTGCCAATCAGGTCTCCTCGGCCCTGCCGAAAGGCCCGGCGCTGGCGAAGATCGCTCAGCCGCAGGAACCGAAAGCCAGCACTGGCCATATCGAATTCCCGTCGAAGCAGACCAACCTGATGCTCGCGCAACTGGGCATCGACCGTGATGACCCGGATTACGCGGCGCTGTCGATGGGCAACCAGATCCTCGGTGGCGGCGGTTTCGGCACACGCCTGATGAGCGAAGTGCGTGAAAAACGTGGCCTGACTTACGGCGTATATTCGGGTTTCAGCCCGATGCAGGCTCGTGGCCCGTTCATGATCAATCTGCAGACTCGTGCGGAAATGAGCGAAGGCACCCTGAAACTGGTGCAAGACGTGCTCGCCGACTACCTGAAAACCGGGCCGACGCAGAAAGAACTCGATGACGCCAAACGCGAGCTGGCTGGCAGCTTCCCGCTATCGACCGCGAGCAATGCCGATATCGTTGGCCAACTCGGCGCCATGGGCTTCTATAATCTGCCGTTGAGCTATCTGGACGACTTCATGCGTCAGTCGCAGAGCCTGACCGTGGAACAAGTCCGCGACGCCCTGAACAAACACCTGAGCACGGACAAAATGGTCATCGTCACCGCTGGCCCGACCGTGCCGCAAAAGCCGTTACCGGCCCCATCTGATAAACCTGCCGAGCAACCGCTCGGGGTTCCGGAGCACTAATGGCTACCCGATCGCCTAAAAAACCTGCGCAAAACGTCCACAACGGTGTGAACCAGTTGCGCATCATTGGCGGCCAATGGCGCAGCCGCAAGCTGAGCTTCCCTGACGCGCCGGGCCTGCGCCCGACGCCGGATCGCGTGCGTGAAACCCTGTTCAACTGGCTCGCGCCGTACGTTGAAGGGGCCAAGGTACTCGACCCGTTCGCCGGCAGCGGCGCGCTGTTTCTCGAAGCACTGTCCCGCGGCGCCGCCATGGGCCAGGCGCTGGATGCCAGCAACATTGCCGTCTCCAGCCTGAAGGAACACCTCGGCACCCTGCGCTGCACCAACGGCCAGGTGCAGACCGCCGACGCCCTGCGTTATCTGGAAACCCAGACCGCCAGTGCGTTCGACCTGGTGTTCCTCGACCCGCCGTTCAATCAGAACCTGCTGCCGACCGTTTGCGCCTTGCTCGAAGAACGTCAGTGGCTGGCGCCCGACTCGTGGATCTACACTGAAAGCGAAACAGCGCCATCGACGCTGGGTCTGCCGGGCAACTGGCGCCTGCACCGCGAGCAGAAATCCGGCCGGGTTTACTACGCGCTGTGGCAACGTACGGCAGAGATCGCCGGTTAACCGACCGGCCTGAACAAGCGGCGCGCCTCGAACAAGGCCGCCGCGCTGCATCGAGAACCATCGTGCCCCCTTCGTCAGAACGCTTCACCCCCGCCTTCGGCCTCGGCAATCCGCACCTGCAAACCTTGTGGGGACCGCTGTGGCGCAAAACCGTACATATCGAGCGTGAACGCGAACGCCTGTGGCTTGAGGACGGCGACTTCCTCGATCTCGACTGGCACGGTCCGCACACCGCCGATGCGCCCCTGGTGTTGGTACTGCACGGCCTGACCGGTTCCTCCAATTCGCCTTACGTCGCCGGCATCCAGAAGGCGCTGGCCGATCAAGGCTGGGCCAGTGTTGCGCTGAACTGGCGCGGTTGTTCGGGCGAGCCGAATCTGCTGCCGCGCAGTTATCATTCCGGCGCCAGCGAAGACCTCGCCGAAACCATCAGACACCTGCGCGCCAAGCGACCGTTGGCACCGCTGTATGCCGTTGGCTATTCGTTGGGCGGCAATGTGTTGCTCAAACATCTTGGGGAAACCGGCAGCGCCAGCGGTGTGCTAGGTGCCGTGGCGGTGTCAGTGCCGTTTCGCCTCGATCAATGCGCCGACCGCATCGGCCAGGGATTTTCCAAGGTCTATCAAGCGCACTTCATGCGCGAGATGGTCGCCTACATCAAGAACAAGCAGCGACAGTTTCAGCATGACGGCCGCGAAGACGGACTCGCCGCACTGGCGGCTCTCGGTTCGCTGGAGAACATGCGCACCTTCTGGGATTTCGATGGCCGGGTGACCGCGCCGTTGCACGGTTTCAATGATGCCGAGGATTACTATCGTCGCGCCTCAAGCCGCTATTTCCTCGGTGAGATCCGCACGCCGACGCTGATCATTCAGGCGGCGGACGATCCGTTCGTGTTCCCGCACAGCTTGCCGCAGGCCAGTGAGCTGTCGCCGTCGACCGCCTTCGAATTGCAGGCACGCGGCGGGCACGTCGGCTTCGTCGATGGCTCGCTGCGCCAGCCCGGTTATTACCTGGAACGACGTATACCGCAGTGGCTGGCTCGCGTGCCCGCATGAGCGATCAGGGCGAGTCGATCCATTTCTGGCAAACCGCGCCACTGGCCGGGGTCGAGTTGTTGTCGGCGCGCTACATCGAGCATCGTTTCGCCCCGCATGTGCACGACGGATTCGTGATCGGCATGATCATGGCCGGCGCCCAGCGTTATCGCTATCGCGGCGCCGAACATTTGGCCGGCAGCGGCACGCTGGTGTTGATCAATCCGGACGAATTGCACACCGGGCACAAAGGCACCGAGGACGGCTGGCTGTATCGGGCGTTTTATCCCGATACGGCGCAAATCGTTTCGCTGCTGGATGAGCTGGAACTGTCCACCACGAGTCTGCCGGCGTTTGGCGCCACGCTGTATCGCGATGCGGATCTGGTCAACGGCTTTGCGCAATTGCATCGTTTGCTCGAAAGCCCGGCCACCGCGCTGCAACAGCAGACGGTGTGGCGCGAGATGATGTTGCTGCTGTTGCAGCGCCATGCGGCAGTGCCGGTGCCGGGTCGAGCCGGCAAGGAACACCGCGCGGTGCTGCTGGGCAAGGAATTGTTGCACGCGCAATTGGCGGCGCCACCGTCACTGGAAGAGCTGGCGGCGGCGGTCAATCTGTCGCCCTTCCATTTCGCCCGGGTGTTCCGCCGCGCCACCGGCATGCCGCCGCACACCTGGCTGATGCAGCAACGCATCGCCCAGGCTCGCGCACTTCTGCAACACGGCTGCCTGCCGGTGGAGGTTGCCACGCAATTGGGGTTTGCCGACCAGAGCCATTTGAGCCGGCAGTTCAAGCAGGCTTATGGCGTCGGCCCCGCCGCGTACCGCAGCGCCCGACAATTTCCTTCAGAAAACGAATAACCAATGTGGGAGCGAGCCTGCTCGCGAAAGCGGTTGTTCATTCAACATTAATGTCGACTGATCCGACGCCTTCGCGAGCAGGCTCGCTCCCACGGGTATTGATTATTCGCCGGTGGCGATACCGCGCGAAGGCTCGTTGATCCACTCGCTCCACGATCCGGCATACAACGACGCCAACGGATAACCCGCCAGGCACAACGCAAACAGGTTGTGACACGCCGTCACGCCGGAACCGCAATAGGCAACCAGATCCGCTGGCGAACGCTCACCGATCTTGGCGGCAAAACGCTGTTTGAGCTGATCCGCCGGCAGGAATCGCCCATCGCTGCCGAGGTTGTCGGTGAACGCCGCGCATTGCGCGCCGGGAATGTGCCCGGCAATCGGATCAATCGGCTCAACTTCACCCTTGAACCGCGGCAAAGCCCGAGCATCAATCAAGGTCAACGCAGGTTGGCCAAGACGCTTTTGCAATTTTTCGGCGCTTAGCAGCAGGCTCATATCCGGCTGACCACTGAAAGTGCCGCGACTGACCGTCGGCGCATCCAGGCTCAGCGGCAACCCCGCCGCATGCCACGCCTTGAGCCCGCCATCGAGAATGAACACGCCATCGCGCTTGCCCAGCCACGCCAGCAACCACCACGCCCGCGCCGCGTAGGCACCGGGACCGTCGTCGTACAAAACCACGTCGCTGTCATTGTTGATGCCCCACGCCTGTAGCCGCTCGATCAGCTCTGCCGGCTCGGGCAACGGATGACGGCCAGTCACGCCTTTGACCACTGTGCCGCTGAGGTCACGCTCAAGATCGGCGAAGCTCGCCCCGGCTATGTGCCCTTCGGCATAGCTGCGTTGCCCGTAGTCCGGGTCTTCGAGAGCAAAACGACAATCGAGAATCACCAGCCCCGGCTGCGCCTTGCGGGCATCCAGTGCTTCGGGGCTGATCAGTTGCGCAATCGGCATAACGGGCTCCTGGGGGATTTCAACAGAACGGTTTATTTCACGTCTTCGAGGGCCTGGGCCAGCGGCACGTAGAACTCCTCGAACAACGCATTGACCTCGTCACGCGCCTGCTCGGTGACAAACCCGGCCTCCAGCACCAGCACCTGATACACGCCACGTTTAATGGCCTGCTCACTGAGGTGGTTGGAGTTTTCGCGGGTGGTGCACAGGAAGCGCACCCAGGACGTCAGGATGATCCAGGCATTGAGGGTCAGGGATTCGATCTGCACGCGATCCATGTCGAGAATCCCGGCGGCGACAAAACCTTCGTAGATCGCCGCGCCCTGGATCACGCAGCGCTGGGAAAAGCGCCGATAGCGCGCGGCCAGTTCCGGATCGCTGTCGAGCAGATGCTCCAGATCGCGGTGCAGAAAACGGTAGCGCCACATCGCCGAAAGCAATTCCTTGAGATAGAAACGCTTGTCCTCGACGGTCGCCGCACGCCCCTGCGGCGGGCGCAGAAAACTGTCGACGAGGCTTTCGTACTCACTGAACAACACGGCGATGATCGCCTGCTTGTTGGGGAAGTGGTAGTACAGGTTGCCCGGAGAAATCTCCATGTGGGCAGCGATGTGATTGGTGCTGATGCTGCGCTCGCCCTGCTGATTGAACAGCTCAAGGCTGTTCAGCACGATACGCTCGCTGGTTTTTATTCGTGGGGCCATGGCTTGAGCTTTAATTCAGAGTGCGTTGGGGGGCATCTTACGACCTAACCGGAAATGGATAAAACACTGCTGTGCAAGGAAGTCATTTGACTTTCTAGAGCATAGACTCTAAAAAGTTCATCACTACAATAAATCCGGAGCAGGCCATGACTGCCGACATTGCCTACCTGCAAACGCTGCAACAACCTCTGGCCGAGCTGGAGCGGTTGTTCAAGGCGCAGCGGGCTGCGTATGCCGCCAATCCGATGCCGCCCGCCGCCCAGCGCCAGCAATGGCTCAAGGCACTGAGTGATTTGCTCAGCAACGAGCGTCAGGCATTGATCAAGGCGATCAGCTCCGATTTCAGCCATCGCAGCGCCGATGAAACCCTGCTCGCCGAGCTGATGCCAAGCCTGCACGGCATTCATTACGCCAGCCGGCATCTCAAAGGCTGGATGAAAGCCTCGCGACGCAAGGTTGGCATGGCGTTCCAGCCGGCCTCGGCGAAAGTGGTGTATCAGCCATTGGGCGTGGTTGGCGTCATCGTGCCGTGGAATTACCCGTTGTATCTGGCGGTTGGCCCGCTGGTCGGCGCCTTGGCGGCGGGCAACCGGGTGATGCTCAAACTCAGCGAATCGACCCCGGCCACCGGCTTGTTGCTCAAAGAATTGCTGGCGCGAATCTT
This sequence comes from Pseudomonas sp. P108, assembly GCF_032613195.1. Lineage (NCBI taxonomy): Bacteria > Pseudomonadati > Pseudomonadota > Gammaproteobacteria > Pseudomonadales > Pseudomonadaceae > Pseudomonas > Pseudomonas sp. P108. Next base: position 6,240,860 of record NZ_CP126691.1, read on the forward strand.
CCCCGAAGACCTGGTCTGCGTGGTGCTCGGTGAGGCCGACATCGGCGTGGCGTTCTCCCGTTTGCGCTTCGATCACTTGCTGTTCACCGGCGCCACCAGCATCGGCAAACACGTGATGCGCGCCGCCGCCGAAAACCTCACCCCGGTGACGCTGGAGCTGGGCGGCAAGTCGCCGGCCATCGTCTCCCGCGATGTGCCGCTCAAGGATGCTGCCGAGCGCATCGCCTTCGGTAAAACCCTCAACGCCGGCCAGACCTGCGTTGCCCCGGATTACGTGCTGGTGCCGGAAGATCGGGTCGGCGCTTTCGTCGAAGCCTATCGCCAGGCTGTGCAGGGTTTTTATCCGACACTCATCGACAATCCGGACTACACGGCGATCATCAACGAACGCCAATTGGCGCGACTCAACGGCTACGTCAGCGACGCGACCAGCAAGGGTGCGCTGTTGATTCCGTTGTTCGAACAGGCTCAGGGCCGGCGCATGCCGCACAGCGTGCTGCTGAATGTCAGCGACGAGATGACCGTGATGCAGGACGAAATCTTCGGCCCGTTGCTGCCGATCGTGCCGTATCAGGATCTGGAGCAGGCATTTGCTTACATCAATCAGCGGCCACGTCCTCTGGCTCTTTACTACTTTGGCTACGACAAACGCGAACAGAACCGGGTGCTACACGAAACTCATTCCGGCGGTGTGTGCCTGAACGACACCTTGCTGCATGTGGCTCAGGACGATATGCCGTTCGGTGGCATCGGCGCTTCGGGCATGGGCCACTACCACGGTCAAGAAGGCTTTCTGACCTTCAGCAAAGCCAAGGGCGTGTTGATCAAACAACGCTTCAACGCGGCCAGACTGATTTACCCGCCCTACGGCACATCGATTCAGAAACTGATCCAGAAGCTGTTCATTCGCTAAACCTTTGTCATCGCCGGGTAATAAAAACAATGCACCCAAGCCTGACCGAAACACCTGCACTGTCGCGCCGTAGCCTGCTGAAATTCAGCCTCGGCGCCACGGCGTTTCTCGCCACCGCCGGACTCGGCGCCAGCCTCAGCGGCTGTTCGTCGAGCGTCGCGGCCAACGGTTTTGTCTCGTTGCGCGACGCCGATCTGCTGTTTCTGCGCGCACTGATTCCGGTGATGCTCCATGGCGCTGTGGCGGCCGAGAAGATGCCAGGCGCTGTGGAAGGCACGCTCAAGTCGCTGGACGACAGCCTCGATCACCTGTCGCCGGAAATGCTCAAACTCACCCGGCAACTGTTCGACGTCCTCGGCATGGCGGTGACACGCGGGCCACTCACGGGAATCTGGGGCAGTTGGGAAAATGCCAGCCCCGAGGCGATGCGGCATTTTCTTGATCGCTGGGAGAACAGCTCGTTGAGCCTGCTGCGCATGGGGCATAGCTCGTTGCAGCAGATGGTGATGATGGCCTGGTATACCCGCGCAGAATCGTGGGCGCATTGCGGTTATCCCGGCCCGCCTACTGTTTGAGATTAGCGGCGCGGCCTTCGCGAGCAGGCTCGCTCCCACAGGGGAATGCATTTCAAATGTGGGAGCGAGCCTGCTCGCGAAGAGGTCGGCCGCCACACCGCCGCATCCAAAAATAATAAAGAGAACCTGATCGATGCCCGTACCCGACCCGTTCCGCGAAGGCCTCGCCCGAGGCTGGAAAACCTACAACGGCGCACAGCTGAGCGACGACCTGACCCTGGAGGCCGACGTGGCCATCATTGGCAGCGGCGCCGGTGGCGGCACCACCGCGGAAATCCTCAGCGCCGCCGGCTACAAAGTCCTGCTGATCGAAGAAGGCCCACTGAAAACCAGCTCCGATTTCAAAATGCTTGAAGACCAGGCCTACAGCAGCCTCTATCAGGAAGGCATCGGCCGCATGAGCAAGGACGGCGCAATCACCATCCTGCAAGGACGCGCGGTCGGCGGCACCACGCTGATCAACTGGACATCGAGCTTTCGCACCCCGGAGCCGACACTCGAACACTGGGCCAAGGAACACAACGTCAAAGGTCACAGCCCCGCCGAGATGGCGCCGTGGTTCGAGAAAATGGAACAACGCCTCGGCGTCGCCCCGTGGATGGTCCCGCCCAACGCCAACAACGATGTGATCCGCAAAGGCTGCGAGCACCTCGGTTACAGCTGGCACGTGATCCCGCGCAATGTGCGCGGCTGCTGGAATCTCGGTTACTGCGGCATGGGCTGCCCGACCAACGCCAAGCAATCGATGATGGTCACCACCATACCGGCGACGCTGGAAAAGGGCGGCGAACTGCTTTATCTGGCCCGCGCGGAGAAACTGCTGATCAGCGGCGACAAGGTCACCGGCCTGCAATGCGTGGCGATGGATGAGCGCTGTGTTGAACCGACAGGGCGCAAGATCAGTGTCAAGGCGCGGCATTACGTATTGGCCGGCGGTGGTATCAACAGCCCGGCGCTGTTGCTGCGCTCGGACGCGCCGGATCCGCACGAAAACCTGGGAAAACGCACCTTCCTGCACCCGGTGAACATGTCCGCCGCGCGCTTCGATGAAGTCATCAACCCTTTCTACGGGGCGCCGCAGTCGATCTATTCCGACCATTTCCAATGGAAGGACGGCACCACCGGGCCGATGGCCTTCAAACTTGAAGTACCGCCGCTGCACCCGGCACTGGCGGCCACCCTGCTCGGCGGCTTTGGCGAGGAAAGCGCGCAACACATGGCGGACCTGCCGCACACCCACGCCATGTTGGCCCTGCTGCGTGATGGCTTTCACCCGGACAGCACCGGTGGCGCAGTCGAATTACGTGGCGATGGTTCGCCGGTGCTCGACTATCAGGTTTCGCCCTACGCCTGGGAAGGCCTGCGCCGGGCCTTTCAAATCATGGCCGAAATCCAGTTCGCCGGCGGCGCAAAATCGGTGATGCCGATGCACGCCGACGCCCGTTACGTGAAAACCCTGGCCGAGGCACGCACGCTTATCGATGGTTTGAGCCTGGAGTTGTATCGCACACGACTTGGCAGCGCTCACGTCATGGGCGGTTGCGCGATGGGCGAAGACCCGAAAAGCGCGGTCACCGACAGTCTCGGCCGGCATCATCAACTGACTAATCTGTCGATTCACGACGGCTCACTGTTCCCCACCAGCATCGGCGCCAACCCGCAGCTGTCGGTGTATGGCCTGACCGCACAACTGGCGACGTCCCTCGCCGATCGGCTGAGAAACCCGTGAAAAAACCGATTATTCGCATCGTCTATAGTGCTTTCTTACCCAACAGGCGACTTGGCCGACCGGGACGGCTGCGATACCATCCGACTCCCCAACGGACTCCCGCCAGGACGACGCGATGAACCGAGTGTTGTACCCAGGTACCTTCGACCCTATTACCAAGGGCCATGGCGATCTGGTCGAACGCGCCTCGCGCCTGTTCGATCACGTGATTATCGCGGTCGCTGCCAGCCCGAAGAAAAACCCGCTGTTCCCGCTGGAACAACGGGTCGAACTGGCTCGCGAGGTCACCAAACACCTGCCTAACGTGGAAGTGGTCGGTTTCTCGACGCTGCTCGCGCATTTCGCCAAAGAGCAGAACGCCAATGTGTTCCTGCGTGGTCTGCGCGCGGTGTCGGACTTCGAATACGAATTCCAGCTGGCCAACATGAACCGCCAGTTGGCCCCGGATGTGGAGAGCCTGTTTCTCACACCGTCCGAGCGTTATTCGTTCATTTCCTCGACGCTGGTGCGGGAAATTGCCGCGCTGGGCGGCGATATCAGCAAGTTCGTCCACCCGGCCGTGGCTGACGCGCTGACCCTGCGCTTTAAAAAGTAGGAGCTGCCGCAGGCTCGGGCTGCGATCAGACGATCTTTGTTTTTTGATCGCAGCTATCAGTGCCCTTGATCGCAGCCGCGTGCACTGCGCTCGCCAATGCGGCACAATTGCGCGCATTGGTTTATAGCGCCCGGGCCTGCCGCCCCGGCTGGAGTTAGCATGTCCCTGATCATCACCGACGATTGCATCAACTGCGACGTCTGCGAACCCGAGTGCCCGAACGCCGCCATTTCCCAAGGCGAAGAGATCTATGTGATCGACCCGAACCTGTGCACCCAGTGCGTCGGCCACTACGACGAACCGCAATGCCAGCAGGTTTGCCCGGTGGATTGCATTCCGCTGGACGAGGCGCATCCGGAGACTGAAGAACAGTTGATGGACAAGTACCGCCTGATCACTGGCAAGGCCTGATTTTTCAGCGCCTGTACCGACGCCATCGCGAGCAGGCTCACTCCTACATTGGAACGCATTTCAATTGTAGGAGTGAGCCTGCTCGCGATGAGGCCGCCAGCCTCACAGTTAAACCCTGATCAGCTTACTCACGCTGCTCAAACCCCTCCCCGATACACCCCAGACACCGCACAAACGCCGCTTTCGCCGGATCCACCACCAACGCCTGCCCCGCATCGCCAATCCCGCCGCCCAGCGCGGTAAACGGCAACGACACGACAAACGCCCCCGCACCGATCACCGTCGCCACCACCAATAAAGGTCGGGCAATCAGCAAATCGCCAAGCATGGCGTAGGCCGGGGGATTCTGGATGGTGTAACGCGGGTCACCGCTGCCATTTTCCGCGGCCTGAACAGCCAGACTGGAACACAGCAGCAGCGCAACAAAGAGGACTTGCAAGGACTTCATGGCACGATCCTTCGGGCTTAACAGTGAGACAACTCACTATAGACCGTAGGACCTTTTCAGCTTTTTGCCTCAGCTCTGGCAGCGCGGGCAGAACACACTGGCACGCTGGCCCAGCTTCACTTCACGCAGCCCGGTGCCACAGACCTTGCAGTGTTCTCCACCGCGGCCATAGACAAACAGCTCCTGCTGGAAATACCCCGGCTGCCCGTCACCACCAATAAAATCACGCAACGTTGTACCGCCACGCTCGATGGCGGCGGCAAGAATGCGTTTGATCTCGATCGCCAGCTTCAGGTATCGCCCCCGGGAAATCCCCCCCGCCTCGCGGCGCGGATCAATCCCGGCAGCAAACAGCGCTTCGGTCGCATAGATATTGCCGACCCCGACCACCACCGCGTTGTCCATGATGAACGGTTTGACCGCCATGGATCGCCCGCGCGACAGCTGAAACAAGCGCTCGCCATCGAACAGATCAGTCAGCGGCTCCGGGCCGAGGCGAATCAGCAGCTCATGATTGAGTGGATCATTGCTCCACAACATCGCGCCGAAACGCCGCGGGTCGGTGTAGCGCAGCGCCAGTCCCGACTCCAGCTCGATATCGACGTGTTCGTGTTTGAGCGCCGGCAACCCGACCTCGACCAGACGCAAATTGCCCGACATGCCCAAATGGCTGATCAGCGTGCCAACCTCGGCGTTGATCAACAGATACTTGGCACGACGTTCGACCAGCACAATGCGCTGCCCCGAGAGGCGCACATCGAGATCCTCGGGAATCGGCCAGCGCAACCGCCGGTCACGCACGATCACCCGACTGACACGCTGGCCTTCCAGATGCGGAGCGATGCCGCGGCGGGTGGTTTCGACTTCTGGCAGTTCAGGCATGGCGTCCTCGAATCAATGCGCGCCGAGGTCGCGGATCGTTTGTTTGAGGGTTTCGAAGTCGTAATCCGACAGTCCTACATAGTCGAGTACCAGCGGGCCGACGGCGCTCCATTCGAAATCTTCGGTCTGGTTGCCCAGTACCCGATACGAAGCGCAAATGTGTTCGGCCATTTTCAGGATCGCCAGCAGGTTTTTCAGCTGACTGTTGCGCGACGATTCATCGCTGAAGATCGCCAGGGCGTTGTGGTGATTGGCGATGGCCGCACTGACGTGTTCCGGCAGGCGCCACGACTTGGCGGTGTAGTAACCGACCACCGCGTGGTTGGTGTTGAACTCGCTGTTCTCGGTGTCGACCACCCGACATTCGGCGCTGGCATTGGCGTAGGCGGTTTCCAGCACCGACATGTAGTTAGGGAAGCGCTGCAGCATCAACGGCACGCCGCAATCGTGGAACAGGCCCAAGGCATACGCCTCGTCGCCGGCCTGAGTGCCGACGCGTTTGGCCAGCGTCAGGCACGTCATCGCCACATCCTGGGCGGTATCCCAGAAGCGGTTGAGCGTGACGATGGTGTCATCGTTCATCTCGCCCTTGATCGACTGCGCGTTGATCAGGTTGATGATCGAACGACTGCCCAGCAGGTTCACCGCGCGTTGAATCGAGGTGATCTTGTTGCTCAGGCCGTAATACGGCGAATTGACGATTTTCAGCAGCGAGCCGGACAGGCCGGGATCCTGGGCGATCAGCTTGGCGATCACCTCCAGGTCCGGGTCGGGCATGTACTGCTCCATTTGCAGATCCACCATGATCTGCGGTTGCGCCGGCACACTGATGCCTTGCAGCGATTGTTGAATCTGTTCGGTGGTCAGCTCTTGGGACATAAGTACACACTCTGGGACAGGCGGCGATTCTAACCTCTAAAAACCGCGAGACGACACACCAGTGGGCAATTGTCAGGAACTTTCATTCAGGCCACGGCTTCGGAATCTGTAATGCCCAACGGATCACTCCGATCCTTTGCGGCGGCAAACTCCCACAGACTCAGGAGCTTATCGATGGCCACTTCCCTCAACGGCAAGCGCGTCGCTTTTTTGGTAACCGATGGTTTCGAACAGGTTGAATTGACAGGTCCCAAGCAAGCGTTGGAGCAAGCTGGCGCGCAGGTCGACATCCTTTCGGCAGAGGCCGGCAAGGTCAAAGGCTGGAATCACGACAAGCCGGCGGATGATTTCAAGGTCGATCAGACCTTCCAGAGCGCCAGCAGCGAACAGTACGACGCGATCGTCCTGCCGGGCGGCGTGCAGAACTCCGACACCATTCGCATCGACCAGGACGCCCAGCATCTGGTCAAGACTGGCGCGTCTGCCGGAAAACCGATTGCAGTGATCTGCCATGGCGGCTGGTTGTTGATCTCGGCGGGGCTGGTCAACGGCAAAACCATGACCAGTTACAAGACGCTCAAGGATGACCTGGTAAATGCCGGGGCCAATTGGGTCGACAAGGAAGTGGTCAAGGACGGTCACCTGATCAGCAGCCGTCAGCCGGATGATATTCCGGCGTTCAACAAAGAGCTGATCGACGCACTGTTGACGTAGCATTGGGGACCGCATTCGCGAGCAGGCTCGCTCCCACATTGGTCTTGTGTCGGTCACAAGCCCTTTGTGGGAGCGAGCCTGCTCGCGAAGGGGCCATCAGCGTTTCATCGCTCATCAAACCCGACACAAGTCGCAACACGCTATACTCCCGCTCTTTTTTCCGGAGCGACGTCATGTCCCTGCCTAGCTTGCGCCTCAAAGCCAACGCCGACCGTCGCCTGCGCGCCGGTCACCTGTGGGTCTACAGCAACGAAATCGATGTAGCCGCCACCCCTTTGCACGGCTTCCAGGCCGGCGATCAAGCCATCCTCGAAGCTGCCGGCGGCAAACCGCTGGGCATCGTGGCGATGAGCCCGAACAACCTGATCTGCGCTCGCCTGCTGTCGCGCGACATCAAGGTGCAACTGGACAAATCGCTGCTGGTGCACCGCCTGAACGTGGCCCTGTCGCTGCGCGAGCGCCTGTTCGACAAGCCTTTCTATCGTCTGGTCTACGGCGATTCCGACCTGCTGCCAGGCTTGGTCGTCGACCGTTTCGGCGACATCCTCGTCGTCCAGATCGCTTCGGCCACCATGGAAGCGCATAAAGATGACGTGATCGCCGCGCTGACCCAAGTGCTCAAGCCAAGCGGCATCCTGTTCAAGAACGACTCCGCCGCGCGCGACGCCGAAGGCCTCAACCGCTACGTCGAAACCGTGTTCGGCCTGGTGCCGGAGTGGGTCGCGCTGGAAGAGAACGGCGTAAAATTCGAAGCCCCGGTCATTCAGGGCCAGAAAACCGGCTGGTTCTACGACCACCGCATGAACCGCGCCCGCCTGGCCCCTTACGCCAAAGGCAAACGCGTCCTTGACCTCTATAGCTACATTGGTGGTTGGGGCGTACAGGCTGCCGCATTCGGCGCCAGCGAAGTGTTCTGCGTCGATGCCTCGGCTTTCGCCCTCGATGGCGTTGAGCGCAACGCTGCACTGAACGGCTTCGCCGACAAGATGACCTGCATCGAAGGCGACGTTTTCGAAGCGCTGAAAGAATTGAAAGCCAGCGAAGAACGCTTCGACGTGATCGTTGCCGATCCGCCGGCGTTCATCAAACGCAAGAAAGACATGAAAAACGGCGAAGGCGCCTACCGCCGCCTGAACGAGCAAGCCATGCGCCTGCTCAACAAGGACGGCATCCTGGTTAGCGCATCATGCTCGATGCACCTGCCGGAAGATGACCTGCAGAACATCCTGCTGACCAGCGCCCGTCACCTGGATCGCAACATCCAGTTGCTCGAGCGTGGCGGTCAGGGCCCGGATCACCCCGTGCACCCGGCCATCGCCGAAACGCGCTACATCAAGAGCATCACCTGCCGCCTGCTGCCCAACAGCTGATACACGCGGATAAGAGGGGAGCCAGCAGGCTCCCTTTTTTTTGCACGCGGCCCTGCCTCTTCGTTATTCCCCAACACTTCCTACAATTATTTTCGCGTTAACGTGCAGGATATTTCCTTACGTCTTTTAATTGCTGAAACTTTCCCTACAAGTTTATTTCCGACTAAAGACTGCTCCGACAAAATTACTGGAAATTTCCTACCTAATATCCTCTTGCCAATAATCCATTACAAACTATTATGAAGTTGTCGCCACGAGGTGACTTCAACTATCAACGAACAAGGAGTTCACATCATGAAAAGTATTTCTCTGGAAAGTAAAAAAATCGCAAACCTGGCTTTTCTGGTTGCGTCCAAAGCCCGTTAAGTGAGTCAGGACGCCGGGGAGTGCCGGCAACCCGGCGTCCTTTTGACTTTATCCAGAGTGAATCGACCCACATGCACATCAATCCTTATCTATTTATATTGCCGCGTTCGCCCGGACAAATTGTATGGAACTATAAAAACCATACTCAACACGAGCTCGACCTGAACTACGCCTCTCGCCTCGCCCAACTAATAAACAAGCCAGACCTCTTCGACACCGACAACATAATAGACATACAACTATTAAACGCGGACATACTAACCGTTTCAAAAATAGACACTCCAGAATGGGGCTGGGACGAACTGTCAAAGATTTATCATATCGGCACGCAAAATATTCCCTGTGAACATATTCCCCAGAACATCCATGAGTGGGCCAGACAATATCTGGCGCACTGCAACGAGGTATTGGCCACTCCACCTCCCGCAAACGACTGCCCGCCGCTTGAACCTGAGCAACGCATTGCCCTGCCTGCTCCGTGCGCGTTGGGTAATGACAGCCTGAAAAGTGCACTGCTAAAGCGAAAAACCTGTCGCAGCTACACCGGTGCAGCGATGACGCTCAATGACGTCGGCACTCTGCTCTATCTTTCTCTCGGCTATCTGCACGAACGCGAACAGGATTGCGACGACAGCATCGCCACAGGCCTTGGTGCTCGTCGAAGCAGCCCTTCCGGTGGAGGCCTGAACGCCTGCGAAGGCTTCTTGCTGGCCCGGAATGTTGTTGACCTGGAGCCCGGCATTTATGCCTACCATCCGGTCGATCATTCCCTGAGCCGGGTCAATTCGTTGCCTGAACCCGCCCTGGGCCAATTGCTCGGCGGCCAACACTTCATCAACAACCTGCCACTGGGGTTGTTCATCACCGCCCGTTTTGACCGGCTCTGGTGGAAATATGAACACTCGCGGGCCTATCGCATGGCCTTCGTTGAAGCCGGCCACCTGTCGCAAACCTTTCAACTGGTCGCCACGGCACTGGGCCTCAACACCTGGCTGACCGGGGCATTTGCCGACCGTCAGGTCGAAGCACTCCTCAATCTCGAGGGTAGCGCTGAACAACCACTGTTTTTTGTTGGCTGCGGAGAAAGCGATGGACAGGTGATGTGCAGTGAGATGCGCGAACTGTTGCGCGAGGGGCAGGCATGAGCCAGTCAATTGCGGACCCGGATGAAGCGCCAGTGTCATGGGCACTCAAATTCACCTTGGGCGATTGGGCGAGCCGTGCTTCCGTGCGCAGCAGTACCCATGATTATCAATTGCCCGACGATGTGCCGCAGCAGCTGCAAACCCGCCACTGGTTTCCACCTGCGTTTCTGCCCTACCTGGCACATCCGGTCATTCAAGCCGCCGGGCGTGATGTGCTGCACCGGCTGTCAGCCAACCATCTGGTGCACTTTCTCGATTACACCACGCTGCTGGAACACCGCATCGTCAATCGTGCCGTGGAAGTCATCGTGCACCGTGAACTGCCCATCTACGTGCCTCTGGCAATGAAACACGCGGCGCTGCAGCTCTACACCGACGAGGGTTACCACGCACTGTTCTCCAATCGACTCGCTGAGCAGATCGCCAGCTTTTACGGGATCACCGGACGTCCGGCGATTCCAAAGCGCATCACCCGCCTTAACGCATTGATCGCTCGCACACCGGAGAAGAATCGACCACTGGCATGGTTTCTGCTCGGTTTCGTCTCGGAGACCATCATCGCCCGGGAGCTGCTGGACGTCTGTCGCGACAGCCTGGTGTCCAGCGTAAGCGACATGCTGCGCGACCACCTGACTGATGAAGCCCGCCACAGTCGTTACTTCGCCGAGGCGTTCCATTACTTCTGGCTGTCCATGAACAGCCGCCAGCGCCTGTTTGTCAGCAAAACACTGCTGGAGATCATCGGGATTTTTTTCGAGGTCGACGAACACTGGCTGCAACAGAGTTTGCGAGGAGCAGGCATTGTCGACAGCGATGTGAGGGACATTATCGGCGGCATGGCAACGGCGCACGCCAATCGTGCACGCGCACGATCAGGCTCCATTGCAACGCTGGACGCACTGCGCAAGGCCGGTTTTTTCGCACTTCCTCATAACCAGAAACTTTTTGCCAAGGCAGGACTGATCGATGGATAAAGGAAAATCCGTGGTAACCACAACGCAGCGCCGCGCTGCTGTCAGCCTGTTGCTGGCCATGGTGCTGCTGGGCGTGTTTCCACTGGATGTCCTGCTGCCTTCATTTCCAGCATTGGCGGCACACTTTCGCAGCTCACCGGCGGATATCGCACTGTCCATCAGCCTGTTCGCCGTGGGGATCGCATTTGCCCAGCTCCTGATCGGCCCGCTCTCGGACGTGATCGGGCGCAAAGGCTTGTTACTCGCCGGCATGAGCGTGTCGATGCTGGGAGCGCTCGGTTGCGTCATGACCTCCGATTACACGCTATTCCTTGTATTCCGGGTGATGCAGGCCTTGGGCTGTGGCTGCTTCGTGCTGTCCCAGGCGCTGGTACAGGATCTGTTCGAAGGCGAGGAGCGCGACCGTTTGCGTATCCTGATGGTCACGGCTACCGGGATTTTCATCTCGGTGTCGCCGCTGGCCGGGACCTTTCTGCAAGCCACACTCGGCTGGCGCGGCAGCTTCTGGGTGTTTACTGCGTTGTCCGCCATGGTGCTGATCAAGGCCTGGCTGTTTTTGCACAACAGCCGTCCAACCTACAATGCTGCGCGACTCGGTTTCATCCAGTCGTACCGACGGGTACTGGGGGATTTCGAATTTGTCGGCTACTGGCTGATCTCGGCGTTTGCATTTGCCTGCCACTTCTCGTTCATCGTTATTTCGCCGCTGATCTTCATGGATCAACTGCAACTCGCGCCTTATGACTTTTCATTGATTCTGCTGGTTTACGGTGCTGCCTATGTTGTCGGCGGCATCCTCGCGGCCGTATTGAATCGACGCATTACACCGGTTCAGCAAATCTTCGCCGGACTGAGCCTGATACTGCTGTCGGGAATGGCGATGCTATACCTGTCGGCCAACCATGCATTGGCCCCGGCCACCGTGCTGATCCCGATGCTGATCTGCACCGCGGGCACCACCATTGCACGACCCGCCGCCACCTCGCGGGCCATGGGCCTGTTTCCTGAAAACGCCGGGACTTCGGCCTCGGCGGGCAGCACGATCATCTTTATTTGTGGCGGACTTATCAGCGCGTTGATCAGCCTCAGCCCGGTCAATCTGCAATCAACGCTGGGCTACAGTTTTGTGCTGCTGAGCACGATAGCGCTGGTACTCAACAACAAGCTCAGCCGTCGCGCCAGAGAGCATGAAGCCAATGCCGCAGTGCAGTCCGGTGGTGATTAAACCTGCCGGCCGTCATTCCATATACACCGTCTGCGCTGGAACAACGCTTTGCGCCATTCCCTCCAGACGCCAGCGGTGTAGAATCGGCTGATTCATCGCCATTCATCCCCCGGCGGGTTTATGAGCTCAGGCTGAGACCAGCGGCGATCCCGCAACGTCATCGGCAACATCACGGACACACGGCCATTTCTGAGTGTTCCAGACGTCAATAGAAGCTCACTCCCCTTTTGCACCTGATTAGTAAGTGATTAGCCGCCCGGAGTGCTCCATGCCAGATTACCGCTCGAAAACATCCACCCACGGCCGCAACATGGCCGGTGCCCGCGCACTGTGGCGCGCCACGGGGATGAAAGATGACGACTTCAAAAAGCCGATCATCGCCATTGCCAACTCGTTCACCCAGTTCGTACCGGGCCACGTGCACCTGAAGGATCTGGGCCAACTGGTCGCCCGCGAAATCGAACGCGCCGGCGGTGTAGCGAAAGAATTCAACACCATCGCCGTGGATGACGGCATTGCCATGGGCCACGACGGCATGCTCTATTCGCTGCCGAGCCGCGAAATCATCGCCGACTCCGTCGAGTACATGGTCAACGCCCACTGTGCTGACGCCATTGTCTGCATCTCCAACTGCGACAAGATCACCCCGGGCATGTTGATGGCTGCCTTGCGCCTGAACATTCCGGTGATCTTCGTTTCCGGCGGCCCGATGGAAGCCGGCAAGACCAAACTCGCGTCCCACGGCCTCGACCTTGTCGACGCCATGGTGATCGCCGCCGACGAAAGCGCTTCTGACGAGAAAGTCGCTGAGTACGAGCGCAGCGCCTGCCCGACCTGCGGTTCGTGCTCCGGCATGTTCACCGCCAACTCGATGAACTGCCTGACCGAAGCACTGGGTCTGGCACTGCCGGGCAACGGTTCGACCCTCGCCACCCACAGCGATCGCGAACAACTGTTCCTGCAGGCCGGCCGTACCATCGTCGAACTGTGCAAACGCTACTACGGCGAGAACGACGAATCGGTGCTGCCGCGCAACATCGCCAACTTCAAAGCGTTCGAGAACGCGATGATGCTCGACATCGCCATGGGCGGTTCGACCAACACCATCCTGCACTTGCTCGCTGCTGCCCAAGAGGCGGAAATCGATTTCGACCTGCGCGACATCGATCGTCTTTCGCGCACTGTTCCGCAACTGTGCAAAGTTGCGCCGAACATCCAGAAGTACCACATGGAAGACGTACACCGCGCCGGCGGCATCTTCAGCATCCTCGGTTCGCTGGCCCGTGGCGGCTTGCTGCACACCGACCTGCCGACCGTGCACAGCCGCAGCATGGAAGAAGCCATCGCCAAGTGGGACATCACCCAGACCACCGATGAAGCGGTGCATCACTTCTTCAAGGCCGGCCCTGCCGGTATCCCGACGCAGACGGCGTTCAGCCAGTCGACCCGTTGGGAAACCCTCGATGACGACCGTGAAAACGGCTGTATCCGCAGTTTCGAACACGCCTATTCGCAAGAAGGTGGCCTGGCCGTGCTGTACGGCAACATCGCGCTCGATGGCTGCGTGGTGAAAACCGCCGGTGTCGACGAATCGATCCACGTCTTCGAAGGCAACGCGAAGATCTTTGAAAGCCAGGACAGCGCCGTACGCGGCATCCTCGCTGACGAAGTGAAGGCTGGCGACATCGTCATCATTCGCTACGAAGGCCCGAAAGGCGGCCCGGGCATGCAGGAAATGCTCTACCCGACTTCGTACCTGAAATCCAAAGGCCTGGGCAAAGCCTGTGCGCTGCTCACCGACGGTCGTTTCTCCGGCGGTACTTCGGGTCTGTCCATCGGCCACGCTTCGCCAGAAGCCGCCGCCGGGGGCGCGATCGGTCTGGTGCAGGACGGCGACAAAGTGCTGATCGACATTCCGAACCGCTCGATCAACCTGTTGGTCAGCGACGAAGAACTGGCCGCACGCCGTGCTGAGCAGGACAAGAAGGGCTGGAAACCTGTAGAAGTGCGTCCACGTAAAGTGACCACCGCCCTCAAGGCCTACGCCCTGCTGGCGACCAGTGCCGACAAAGGTGCTGTGCGTAACAAAGCGATGCTCGACGGGCTGTAAGCCTTAAGCGTCGAATAAAAGAATGCCCCGCCTGAGTGCGGGGCATTTTTGTGTCTGAGCGAAATCCCAAAGTCACAGCAGATCAAACTGTGGGAGCGAGCCTGCTCGCGAATACGGTATATCAGAAACAGAGATGGTGACTGACACTACGCTTTCGCGAGCAGGCTCGCTCCCACATTGGATCGGTGTGGCTTACTGAATTTCCTCAGGTTTGACGATCACCCAGTTCTTGTCCGCCGTCACCGGCAACCCTTCTTTCGCCTGCGCCGCTGCATGCTTGGCCATCATGCCGTTGATCTGCGTCATGTACTTGTCCTTGCGGTTAACCCACAAGTGAATCCCGCCCTTGGCCACGTCGACATCGTGGAACAGCATGTAACCATCGCTGGTCGGGGTATCGCCGCCAACCAGTACCGGTTTTTTCCATTCATCGATGTAGGTGAGAATCGCCGCGTGCTTGCCGGCCATCCACGTCGCCGGCGTCCACAGGTACGGCGTCAGCTCAAGGCCGAGGTTGGCCTTCTCGTCATATTTGCCGGCGGTGATCTGTTTGCGTGCGGTGGTCAGTTCGTTGGTTTCGCGGTTCTTCAGCAGCGTGGTTACGCCGATGACGTTCTGCGGTTTGACGTTGTAGCCGTACTTCGGATCCGCCGCGACCATGCGCACCAGCTCTTCAGAGGCGGCGGTCATCACGTAGACCTCGATGCCGTTCTCCATCAGCTTGTTGTACAGCTCCTGCTGGCCGGTGAAGATCTTCGGCGGATTGACGTCGAGTTTCTTCACCACATCGCCTTCGTAATAAGTCGCCGGCACCGGTTTGCCTGAAGCCATCAGCTCATCGACGTAGCCTTTGAGTTCCTTGAGGGTGAAACCGGAGAACACCTGCGCCACCCACGGGTAGCAGACCATGTCGTCGACTTCGCAGAGGCGATAGTAGTAACTGAACAGGCTTTCCTTGTGCTCGGCAGTGTCCTTGAACGGCATCAGTTTCAGGGAAGGATCGAGTTTGTCGCGGGTGATCAGGCCCTTGTTTTCCATGAACGGCAACAACGACTCTTCGAGGTCGTAGCGGTAACTGGTGTTGTCCATGTCGAACACCGCGTAGTTACCCTTGTTGGCGTTGGCCGCGATCATCGCGTCCAGCGCCTTGGCCTGATCGGCCGGCCAGTGTTTCAGGTCAGTAGCGAACGCCTGAGTAGCCAGGCCCATGCCCACCGTCAGTGCGACAGCCAGAAATTTCGGTGCGAACTTCATAAGCCTCTTCTCCCTGATTCAAAGAGATCGACGCTAACAAATATGTGTGACAGTCCTCGTCTGTCAGCGACCGCCCGCGTCCCTATTGCGCCAGATGCATTGCCGAGAGCGACACGGGCTTATTCCAAAAACGACGGACGCCCTAAGATTTCGGTATTAAATCATTGCAAATCAAGCTGTTAGGCTTGCCGGTTCGCAGCAGCCCCGGAAGGCTGTTGGCAAAGTCTTTCTGGAGTTCTCATGAATCTACCGTTGATTCTCAACCTGCTGGTGTTCCTCGCCCTGCTCTTCGGTCTGGCGCAAACCCGCCACACCACGTGGAGTCTGGCGAAAAAAGTCCTGCTCGCGCTGGCGATGGGCGTCGCGTTCGGCGTGGCCCTGCACACCCTTTACGGTGCCGGCAACCCGGTGCTGAAAGCCTCGATCGGCTGGTTCGATCTGGTCGGCAACGGCTACGTACAGTTGCTGCAAATGATCGTTATCCCGCTGGTGTTCGCCTCGATCCTCAGCGCCGTAGCACGCCTGCACAACGCCTCGTCGCTGGGCAAGATCAGCTTCCTGACCATCGGCACCCTGCTGTTCACCACCGCGATTGCCGCGCTGATAGGCATCGGCCTGACCAACCTGTTCGGCCTCACTGCCGAAGGTCTGGTCGCTGGCACTCAGGAAATGGCTCGTCTGCAAACCATTCAGACTGACTACGCCGGCAAAGTTGCCGACCTGAATGTGCCGCAACTGCTGCTGTCGTTCATCCCGCAAAACCCGTTTGCCGATCTGGCGCGGGCCAAGCCGACCTCGATCATCAGCGTGGTGATTTTCGCTGCGTTCCTGGGAGTCGCCGCACTGCAACTGCTCAAGGATGACGTCGAGAAAGGTCAGAAAGTGATCAACGCCATCGACACCCTGCAAGCCTGGGTGATGCGTCTGGTGCGGCTGGTGATGAAGCTGACCCCGTACGGCGTGCTGGCGCTGATGACCAAAGTGGTCGCCGGTTCCAACCTGCAGGACATCATCAAGCTCGGCAGTTTTGTCGTGGTGTCGTACCTCGGCCTGGGCCTGATGTTCGTCGTGCACGGCGTACTGGTGTCGGCCGCCGGGATCAACCCGCTGCGTTTCTTCCGCAAGATCTGGCCGGTGCTGACGTTCGCGTTCACCAGCCGCTCTAGCGCGGCGAGCATTCCGCTGAGCATTGAAGCGCAAACCCGTCGTCTGGGGATTCCGCAGTCGGTGGCGAGTTTTGCGGCATCGTTCGGTGCGACCATCGGCCAGAACGGTTGTGCCGGTCTGTACCCGGCGATGTTGGCAGTGATGGTTGCGCCGACCGTGGGCATCAACCCGCTGGATCCGCTGTGGATCGCGACGCTGGTGGCGATTGTGACCTTGAGTTCGGCGGGTGTGGCCGGTGTGGGTGGCGGCGCGACGTTCGCGGCGCTGATCGTGCTGCCGGCGATGGGTTTGCCGGTGTCACTGGTGGCGTTGCTGATTTCGGTTGAGCCGCTGATTGATATGGGCCGCACGGCGTTGAACGTGAGTGGTTCGATTACGGCCGGTGCGATTACCAGTCAGGTGATGCAGCAGACGGATAAAGAGCTGCTGGATGCCGATGAGCATGCGGAGTTGGCTCAGGCTTAAGTAGCGCCTGACAGACCGCTATCGCGAGCAGGCTCACTCCTACAATTGGAATGCGTTCCCCCCTGTAAGAGTGAGCCTGCTCGCGATGCTTTTAGGCTTTTTCCCAAACCTCAAAGCTGTACGCGGGTTTGTCGCCCTCAGCCGGATTCGGCACATTCGACACCAGCTTCCACTGGTGCAAATCAAACTCAGGAAACCACGCATCCCCCTCCGGGCTCAACGCCACGCGAGTCAGATACAGACGATCCGCCTGCTCCAGCCCTTGCGCATACAGCTGCGCGCCGCCAATCAGCATCAGCTCATCGACGCCCTGGGCTTTCGCCCACTCTTCGGCGCGAACCACGGCAGCTTCCAGCGACGGATAAACCTCGGCACCTTCGAGCACCAGATCGGCCTGACGGCTGACCACGATGTTCAAGCGCCCCGGCAACGGTCGACCGAGCGAATCCCAGGTCTTGCGACCCATGATGATCGGCTTGCCCAAGGTGGTGGCCTTGAAGTATTTGAAGTCCCCCGGCAGGTGCCAGGGCATGCTGTTGTCGACGCCGATCACGCGGTTTTCACCGAGGGCTGCGATCAGGCTGAGGGGGAGTGATTTAGTCATGCCGGCGAGGATACCAGAGCCGCGCTTACCCCGATAAGCGCCACAGCGGTTATGCTCAGCGCTCAATTAAGCGACGGGACGCTGCGTGACTGAACTGACTCCACTGCAAAACCTCTGGCTCACCGAAACCGTGCGCCTGCGCGAAGAACACGCAGGCCCATTGGATGATCTGGAAGCCAATCGTCTGGCCCGCACCGCCGGCGGTGATCTGCCGAGCCGCATTCAGCGCCGGGCGCTCTGGCTGGCCGAGCGCGACGGGCTGACCAATGCTCTGAAACACTGGCTGCAAGGCGCGCGTCTGGCGTTGCTGCTGATGGCGCTGCTGGCCTGCGTCACCGGGGCGGGCATGGCATTTTCTGCGCTCGGCGACGGTACGCGAGCGGTAAACATTTTCTGGGCGCTGGGCACGTTGCTCGGGGTCAATCTGATCCTGCTGCTGAGCTGGGCATTCGGCCTGCTATTCGCTGGCGAACACGCGGCAGCGCTTGGCAGATTGTGGCTGTGGCTCAGCGAGAAATTTGCCCGGGACGCCAAAGCCGCGCAATTACCCCCCGCATTACTGGTCCTGCTGCAACGCCACAAACTCAATCGCTGGGCGATTGGCTCGCTGGTCAATGGCCTGTGGTTGCTGATCATGTTCAGCGCGCTGAGCATGCTGATATTGATGATGGCCACCCGGCAATATGACTTCATCTGGGAAAGCACGCTGCTTGGCGCTGACTTCTTCGCGGCACTGACTGATGCGTTGACGGTTATTCCCCATGCGCTGGGCTGGAGTGCGCCGAGCGTGGACATGATTCGCGTAACGCTGGACACCGATTACAACCGCGTCCTGGTTCGCCAGATGTGGGCGATATGGCTGGTCGGCGCGGTGCTGATCTATGGCGTGCTCCCCCGCCTGCTGCTGATGCTGTTCTGCCGTTGGCGCTGGAAACGTGGGCGTGATCGCTTGCGTCTGGAGCTGAACCTGCCCGGCTACGCGCATCTGCGCGAACGTCTGATGCCGACCAGCGAACGCCTTGGCGTCAACGACCCGGAGCCTGCGCAGTTGCATCGCGTCGAAAGCAGCGTCGGCGAACTCGCCAGCGAAGGCGCGTTGCTGGTCGCCATCGAACTCGACGAACAACGTCCATGGCCACCCGCGCTGCCGAAAAACGTCAGTAACGCCGGCATCCTCGACAGCCGCGAATCGCGGCACAAACTCCTCGAACAACTCAGCCGTTTTCCACCGGCACGTCTGGCGATTGCCTGCGACCCACGGCGCTCGCCGGATCGCGGCAGCCTCGCCTTGATCGCCGAACTGGCGCGCAGCGCCGGGGAGACGCGCGTCTGGCTGCTGCAAGCACCGCCGGGCGACGCACTGGACGCCGAACGCCTCGGCGACTGGCACGTTGCGCTGCAACAACTGGAGTTGCCTTTTGCCGATAGCGCGCCGTTGAACTGGTTGGAGACGGGTCATGACTGATGCCTGGAAAGCGCCGCTGAAACTCGCGGTGGTCGGCCACACCAACGTCGGCAAAACCTCGCTGCTGCGCACGCTGACCCGCGACGTGGGTTTTGGCGAAGTGTCCCATCGCCCGAGCACTACCCGGCATGTCGAGGGCGCGCGGTTGTCGGTGGACGGCGAACCGTTGCTCGACCTCTACGACACGCCGGGACTGGAAGATGCCATCGCCCTGCTGGATTTTCTCGAACGCCTGGAACGCCCCGGCGAACGCCTCGATGGCCCGGCGCGGCTGGCGCGGTTCCTCGACGGCAGCGAGGCTCGCCAGCGCTTTGAGCAGGAGGCCAAAGTGCTGCGGCAATTGCTCGCCTCCGACGCCGGTTTATACGTGATCGATGCGCGCGAACCGGTGCTGGCCAAGTACCGCGATGAACTGGAAGTGCTGGCCAGTTGCGGCAAACCGTTGCTGCCGGTGCTGAATTTTGTCAGCAGTGCCAACCATCGCGAGCCGGATTGGCGTGAAGCGTTGGCACGGCTTGGGCTGCATGCACTGGTGCGTTTCGACAGTGTGGCGCCGCCCGAGGATGGCGAGCGGCGGCTGTATGAAAGTCTGGCGCTGCTGCTGGAAAATGCCCGTCCGCAATTGGAACGGTTGATTGCTGATCAACAGGCTCAGCGCCTGGCGCGGCAGCAAAGTGCGGCGCGCTTGATTGCTGAATTGTTGATCGACTGCGCCGCGTGCCGACGCAGTGTGGTCAGCGAGGCGGAGCAGGAGCAGCAAGCCATCAGCGAACTGCGCAAGGCTGTGCGCCAGCGCGAGCAGAAGTGTGTTGAGGCGTTGCTCAAGCTTTACGCGTTCCGACCACAGGATGCCGCGGCGAGTGATTTGCCGTTGCTCGATGGAC
Organism: Pseudomonas sp. P108; assembly: GCF_032613195.1. Taxonomy (NCBI): domain Bacteria; kingdom Pseudomonadati; phylum Pseudomonadota; class Gammaproteobacteria; order Pseudomonadales; family Pseudomonadaceae; genus Pseudomonas; species Pseudomonas sp. P108. The sequence goes on from NZ_CP126691.1 coordinate 6,261,035, forward strand.
GCTGGGGTGATGACTTGTTCAACCCGGAAACCCTCAAGCAACTCGGTGTGCGCGTGGGCGGCGGTATTGCTGCCGGTGCAGCGGCGGGGGCTGGTGTGGACTTGCTGGTTGGCGGGATCACCCTCGGCGCGGCGGCGTTGGCGGGGGCGATTGCCGGGGGTGCGCTGCAGACGGCGCGCAGTTATGGCAGTCGCTTGCTCGGCAAGATCAAAGGGCAGCGTGAGCTGACGGTGGATGACGGGGTGTTGCGACTGTTGGCGCTGCGCCAGCGGCAGTTGGTGTTGGCGCTGGATCAGCGTGGGCATGCGGCGATGGACGCGGTTCAGGTGGCGACCCCGCAGGATAAAACCTGGCGTGAGGGCAAGTTGCCGGAAGCGCTGAACAAGGCGCGGGCGCATCCGCAGTGGTCGTCGTTGAATCCGCAGGCGAAGTTGAATCAGGCTGAGCGGCAAGAGCAGATTGAGGGGTTGGTTGATCGGGTGCTTGAGCTTTAGATCGCTACCCCCTCACCCCAGCCCTCTCCCCCAAGGGGTAGAGGGGGAAGGGAGCAGATCTCCAGGCTTTTCAAACCTGAGTTCGGCTGGATATTTCAGGTCGATGTATCACCTGAGAACAACTCCGTAGGCTCCCTCTCCCTCCGGGAGAGGGCTGGGGTGAGGGTTGCAATCACTCAGCCAACAACAAAACCTCAGCCTTACGCTTCAGCACCGCCAAATCCATCACCGGCACCGCCCTCTCCTTGGCCAACTCATCCCACTGGCGCATCCGCAGGCTAACGGCACACAACGGATCCCGCTCAAACACATCCGCCTCCACCTCGGTCATCACCCCACCCTGATACGCCAGCGTTCGCCGGCTCGCCTCACTCAGCCGATCAAAATACCCAGGCTCACGCAGTGTCAGATACCGCTTGGCCTGCACGTGATATTCCACCAGCCGCGCCATACGCTCGCTGAAACCGGCTTCACGCAAATAATCCGCGCCCAGGCGTTCATGGCTGAGCACGCCATAACCGCCCATATTCTCCGCGCCCTCGGCACACAAATGGCCGATGTCATGAAAGAACGCCGCCAACACCACTTCATCGTCAAAGCCCTCAGCCATCGCCAGTTCGGCCGCCTGAGACATATGCTCGATCTGCGACACCGGCTCGCCGATGTAATCGCTGGTGCCGAAGCGCTCATACAACCCGAATACCCGCGCAACGACTTGCTCATGACCTGTCATCAAATTTCCTCCAGCAACTGCGCAACGTTGCGCTCGGCCATCGCCGGGCCGACGCTCATGCCGACGCCGGTGTGCATCAGCGCCACACTCAACCCCGCTGCCGGGCGCAGCAACGAAAACGGCCCCGGTCCTCGAGAACCATAGACGCCCTGCCAGCGCTCGACCACTTGCACCTTGCAGCCCAGCGTCTGCTCGGCCAGCTCGATCATCCAGTTATCCACTTGCTCGGCGTTGAACGGTGAAGGGTCGCTGCCGTAATGGTGCGAGTCGCCGATGATCAGCTCGCCGTACGGTGTCGGGCTGATCAGCAGGTGAATGCCGTTGTCGTGCAGGTGCGGTTGCTCACGCAGGATCTGCGCCTGCACCGCCGCTGCTTCCGGCAGATCGGCGAAGGCGCCGTAGTGCACGCAACTCAAACCGGTGAGCAAGGCGTGTTGCAGATTCAGCTCGGTCGCAGGTTTGGCGCGGAGCATTTGCAGACGGCAGATTTGCGGATCGAGGGCGGCGATCGGCTCGGCGAGCAAGGTCTGATAATCGTGGCCGGAGCAGACGATGATCTGCTTCGCGGTAAAACTGCCGGCGGTGCTGTGCAGGTGCCCCGGCTCGACGTCGCGTACCAGCGTGGAGAAGTGGAACTCGACGCCGAGGTCGCGGCGCAGGTAATCGATCAGCGCCGGGATTGCTTCGCGAGAGTACAGCTGTTGATCGTCGATGCCGTGGAGGGCGGCGCGGTGGTGGCTGAACTGGCCGTGATACAGATCGCGCAAGGCCGCGCCGCGCAGCAACTGGATGTTGTAACCGTGCTCCACGGCGCGACCGTTGCAGAACACTTCCAGCAAGTGTTCTTCAACTTCAGTGCGAGCGAACAGGTACGAGCCGTTACGCTTGATCTGCAAACCGGCGAGCTGCGCCCAGTCGCCCCAGATCTCGCGGCTGGCCTTGGCTAGCTCAAGCATTTGGCCAGGTGGTTGGCCAGTGACCAGCGCCTGGCCGAAGTTGCGCACCGAAGCGCCGAGGGGGGTGGCAGTGCGTTCAAAAACGGCGACTTTTAGGCCGCGTTTGGCGGCAGCATAGGCGTGCGATAAGCCGAGAATGCCGGCACCGACGATGAGCAGGTCTTTGTGTTGTGTCATGAGGCTACCTCAATGATCGTTCCCACGCTCCGCGTGGGAATGCAGCCAAGGACGCTCTGCGTCCATAGTGACGCGGAGCGTCACGGGATTCATTCCCACGCGGAGCGTGGGAACGATCGGCAACGGTTACTTGGCGGCGACTTTCTCGGACTTGCCGTCATAACGCTTGCGCCACTCGGTCAGAATCTCGTCGCGATTCTTTGAGGCCCAGGCAAAATCGTTCTTGATCAGGCGCTGCTCGTAATCCGCCGGCAATTCGGTCTGCGGCTTGGCGATGCCCGGTTGCGCGAGGACAGCGAAGTTCTCCTTGTACAGATCCATCGCCTCGGCACTCGCCGAGAAGTCAGCCAGTTTCTTCGCCGCTTCTTCATGCGGCGTGCCTTTGATCACGGCAGTCGCTTCGATCTCCCAACCCAGACCTTCCTTCGGCAGGATGATGTCCAGCGGCGCGCCCTGACGCTTCAGCTGTACCGCCGGGTATTCAAAGGAAATCCCGATCGGGAACTCGCCCGCCGCTGCTAACTTGCAAGGCTTGGAACCGGAGTGAACGTACTGGCCGATGTTCTGGTGCAGACCGTCCATGTAGGCCCAGCCCTGCTTCTCGCCAAAGGTTTGCAGCCAGGCGCTGACGTCGAGGAAACCGGTGCCGGACGACGCCGGGTTGGGCATGACGATCTTGCCTTTGTACTCAGGCTTGGTCAGATCCTGCCAGCTCACGGGTTTGGTCAGGCCCTGCTTCTCAGCCTCAACGGTGTTGAAGCAAATCGTCGCGGCCCAGACGTCCATGCCGACCCACGCGGGCGGGTTCGCGGCGTCGCGGTAGTTCGCGCCGATCTTGCCGAGATCCTTCGGCGCGTAGCTTTGCAGCATGCCTTGCTGGTCGAGAATCGCCAGGCTCGAAGCAGCCAGGCCCCACACCGCGTCAGCCTGTGGACGGGCCTTTTCGGCGAGCAGTTTGGCGGTGATGATCCCGGTGGAATCACGCACCCATTTGATCTCGACGTCCGGGTTGGCCTTTTCAAAGGCTTCTTTGTAGGACTTCAGTTGTTCGGCTTCGAGGGCGGTGTACACCGTCAACTCGGTTTTTGCCGCGAAGGCATTCAGGCTGAAAGTAGCGAGCACAGCTGCGGCCAGGGCCATAGGCTTGAACATGATCGTTTTCCTGTAAGTGAGTTGAATCAGTGACCGGGCGCGGTTTGCCGCCAGGCTTGAGAACGGCGCAGCAAGCCGCGCGAAGCCCACGCCAGCAGCAAGGACACGCCCGCCGAGGTGAACAGAATCAGGGTCGACATCGCCGCCGCGCCGCCGACGTTGCCGGCGTCATCCATGTTCAGCACCGCCACCGCCGCGAGGATGGTGTCGGGGCTGTAGAGAAAAATCGCCGCCGACACAGTGGTCATCGCCGAGACGAACAGGTAGCGCACGATGTCCAGCAGCGCCGGCAGGCAGATCGGCACGGTGACGCGCAGGTAGTGGCGGTACAGCGGCGCCTTGAGCGACAGCGCGGCGGCTTCGAACTCGGCGTCGAGTTGGCGCAATGCGGTGGTCGCGGTCATTTGTGCGGTGGTCAGGTAGTGCGCGATGGTGCAGACGATCAGCAGCGTCATCGTCCCGTAGAGCACATGCAGCGGGTTACCCGTGAGGTTGAAGAAGAAAACATAACCGAGACCAAGCACCAGTCCCGGCACCGCCATCGGCACGAAACTGAGCATGCGCAACGCGAGGTTGAGGCCGCGCTGAGTGCGGGTTTTCTCCATCAGATAAGCGCCGGTGAAGATCAACACACTGCCGATCAACGCCGTGCCCAAGGCCATTTTCAAACTGTTGCTGTAAGCCAGCCAGCCACCGCCAGCGGTTTCGTTGAACTGATAGTGGTTGAGCGACAGCGACAGGTTGTACGGCCAGAACTTCACCAGCGACGAGAACACCGCCATGCCGAACACCAGAATCAACGCGGCGCTGATCAGCAAGACAATCGCCAGGTAACAGCCGTCGCGCAGTTTCGACGGCGCCGGTTTGAACACCTGCGCACGCCCGCTCATGGAGTCGCCGTGACGCCGACGCAGCCAGGCATCAACGCCGAAGCTGAACAGCGCCGGCAGCAACAGCACCATGCCGATCAATGCGCCGCGACCGAATTGTTGTTGGCCGACCACGGCTTTGTAGGCCTCCAGCGCCAGCACTTGATAGTCGCCACCGACCACCACCGGCACGCCGAAATCGGTGATGGTCAGGGTGAACACCAGACAGAACGCGGCGAACACGGCCTGGCGAGTGGCCGGCCAGGTGATGCTACGAAACGCCTTGGCCGGGCTGGCGCCCATGCTCGACGCTGCATCGAACAGTCGCGCATCGGCCAGCGACAATGCCGAGAGCAGAATCATCAGCGCATGTGGGAAGGTGTAAATCACCTCGCCCAGCACAATCCCCCAGAACCCGTAGATATTGTCCGAGAGCAATCCGCGCAACATGCCCTGATTGCCGAACAGATAGACCAATGCAATTCCGGGCAACATCGACGGCGCCATCAGCGGCAGCAGGGAAATCCCGCGCCAGATGCCCTTCGCCGGAATCATCGTGCGTTGCAGTGCGTAGGCAAACAGGTAAGCCAGCGGTACGACGATGGCCGCCACGCTGAGGGATACTTTCAGACTGTTGCCAAGCAGCCAGTGGAAATTCTCGCTGCTCACCAGTTCCTTCGCCGCGAGCCAGCCACCGCCCTGCCCGGCTTCACTGCTGAAGCCGCGCCAGAAGATCGCCAGCAACGGCAGCAATACCGCGACGCCGAGTAACAGCAGCAGAAGGACTTTGCCGCCGACGACAAAAATGCGATCGCCGATCTCGGCTTTCGAAGACTGTCGCACCTGCTTGTGCGGTAGCGGCAGCGCGAGATTGCTGTTCATCAGGCAAACACCTGCAGGCTGCGCGGCGGCAAGGCGACCATGATCTGCTGGGCGCCGAGGCGCGGCATGGCTTCCGGGGCGAGTTCGGCGAGCAGTGCGTGGCCCGGCAGTTGATCGAGTTCGAAACTCATGCGGCAGCGGTTGCCGAGGAAGGTGATCTCGCGGACTTTGGCCGGGAACAGGTTTTCTTCGTGTACCAGCGGATTGACGTTGATCGCTTCCGGACGGCAGAACAAACGGCCGGAGGCGCGCTGAACGCTGCCGTCACTGAGGCGCAGGTTCATCCCGCCGACCTGCGCGTGAGTGTCGCTGCTGCGTTGGAACGGCAACCAGTTGCCCTGGCCGACAAACTCGGCCACGAACGGCGTGGCCGGGCGGTTGTAGATTTCCTGCGGGGTGGCGTACTGCTCGACGCGGCCGTTGTTCATCACCGCGATACGGTCGGCCATCAGCATGGCTTCGTCCTGATTGTGCGTGACCATCAGGGTGGTGATGCCAAGGTTGCGTTGCAGTTGGCGCAGCTCGGTGCACAGATGCTCGCGGACCCGGGCGTCGAGGGCCGACATCGGTTCATCAAGCAACAACAGCGATGGTGCCGGCGCCAGCGCGCGGGCCAGCGCTACACGTTGCTGTTGGCCGCCGGACAATTGGCCGGGGTACTTTTTCTCGCTGCCGGTGAGGCCGACCAGTTCCAGCATCTGTCCGACGCGCTGGCGCACTTCATCGCGACCGCAGCCAGCAAGGCCGTAGGCAATATTCGCCTCGACGGTCAGATTGGGGAACAGCGCGTAAGACTGGAACAGAATCCCGTAATCACGGGCTTGCGGGGCGAGGTGCGAGACGTCGCGCTCGCCGAGGTACAGCTCGCCGCTGTCCTGCTTCTCCAGACCGGCGATGCAGCGCAGCAACGTGGTTTTGCCGCAGCCCGACGGGCCGAGCAGGCACACCAGTTCACCGGCGGCGACGTCGAGTGAGACGTTATCCAGCGCGGTGAAAGCGCCGAAGCGTTTCTGCACGCCGCGCACTTTCATCGGCGCACCGGGGTTGGTCAGGGCAGTTGCGATGGCAGGATTCATGGACAGACCTCATCAAGCAGATGGGGCCAATCCTAGAGTTGTAATGCGTCCGTCATGTGGCAACGAGGCAAAAACGGCCGATAGTGGTATTCGGGGATTTTGGTTCACCAGAGATCGTTCCCACGCTCTGCGTGGGAATGCCTCATCGGACGCTCCGCGTTCGGCTGTTGGGACGCAGAGCGTCCCGGGCTGCATTCCCACGCGGAGCGTGGGAACGATCATTACGCGGGGGACATTTCCTGGGCCAAACCGAGAAACGCCGCCGGCAACCGCGCGCCCTTGCGCTCTTTCAGGCAATAGAGGTACTCGGGAATCTGCGGCGCATTCTCGATCGTCAGCACGCGCAACTGCGGATCATGCGGCACTTCCTGCCGGGCAATGATGCTGATGCCGATATTGCGCAACACCGCCTCACGAATCGACTCACGGCTGCCAATCTCCAGCAACGGCCCGAAGCTCACCCCGGCACTCGCGAGCAACTCTTCCGTCAGCTGCCGCGTGGTTGAACCGGATTCACGCATCAACAAGGTATGCCCGGCCAGCGCACTCAACGCCACATGCTCCTGCGCCGCCAGCGGATGATTGCGATGCACCGCCAGCACCAGCGGATCAGTGCCCAACACCCGACGAATCAACCGCGCGTCATCGAGCAATTGCGACGACGCGGCGATGTCCACGCGGTAATCCTCTAGCGCTTCCAGCACTTGCTGCGAGTTGCCGATTTCCACCGACACTTCCACCTGCGGCAGACGCTCGCGAAAGGTCTTCACCAGATCGAGGATGTAATACGGCGCCGTCGCCGCGATGCGCAACGTGCCCTGCACCTGACCGCTGTTGCGCAGGAAAAACTCGATGTCGGCCTCCTGCTGCAGCAGCGTCTTGACCATCGGCAGCAACCGCGCGCCTTCGTCGCTGACGCTCAGACGCCGGCCGCCACGGTAGAACAACTCCACCGAGTACTGACTTTCCAAATTGCGGATCTGCGTGGTCACGGTCGGTTGGCTGAGGCCGAGTTTTTTCGCCGCCAGCGTGATGCTGCCCAGGCGGGCGACCATGTAAAACGCTTTCAGCTCGGCACTCAGCACAACCTTTCCTCATCTATTTGCGCAGCAGGCGCAAACCGTTGAACACCACCAGCAGGCTCACGCCCATGTCGGCGAACACCGCCATCCACATGGTGGCGAGCCCAGCGAAGGTTACCGCAAGAAAGATAGCTTTGATCACCAGGGCCAGCGCGATGTTCTGTTTCAGGATGCTCGCGGTGTTGCGCGACAGGCTGATGAACGCCGGGATCTTGCGCAGATCATCGTCCATCAGGGCGACATCGGCGGTTTCGATCGCGGTGTCGGTGCCGGCAGCGGCCATGGCAAAACCGATCTCGGCGCGGGCCAGTGCCGGCGCGTCGTTGATGCCGTCACCGACCATGCCGACCCGCCGGCCCTGTGCATAAAGGTCTTCGATGGCTTGCAGTTTGTCGGTCGGCAGCAAGTCGCCACGCGCTTCGTCGATGCCAACCTGTGCGGCAATCGCCTGGGCGGTGTGGACGTTGTCGCCGGTGAGCATCAGGGTTTTCACCCCGAGTTCGTGGAGCTGACGGATTGCTTCGCGACTGGTTTCCTTGACGGTATCCGCCACCGCGAACAGTGCCAGCGGGCCGGAATTGTCGAGCAGCAGCAGCACCACGGATTTGCCCTGTTTCTCCAGCGCGAAGAGTTTCTCTTCCAGTGCCGGCGAGCACAGGCCCAACTCTTCGACCAAGCGATGGTTGCCCAAGTGGTAGGTCTGGCCGTTGATCTCGCCTTTGACGCCACGCCCGCCCAACGCTTCGAAGTTATCCACAATCAGCGCTGCGAAGTTTTTATCCACAGCGGCGTTGGCGATGGCCAGCGACACCGGGTGATCGGAGCGTCCGGCCAACGCAGCAGCGATAGCCGGCGCGGAGGCATCGGCGGTTGGGTCCAGCGACAGGTAATCGGTCTGCACCGGTTTGCCGTGAGTGATCGTGCCGGTTTTATCCAGCGCCAGATAATCGAGCTTGAAACCGCCCTCGAGGTACACGCCGCCCTTGACCAGAATGCCTTTGCGCGCCGCTGCCGCGAGGCCGCTGACGATGGTCACCGGAGTCGAAATCACCAGTGCACACGGGCACGCGACCACCAACAGCACCAGCGCGCGGTAGATCCAGTCGAACCACACAGCGCCCATGAACAGCGGCGGAATGATCGCCACGGCCAAGGCAAACACGAACACCACGGGCGTGTAGATTTTCGAGAACTGATCGACGAAGCGCTGGGTCGGCGCGCGCGCACCTTGAGCCTGTTCAACGGCATGGATGATGCGCGCCAGGGTCGAGTTATTCGCTGCGGCGGTCACCGTGTATTCCAGCGAACCGGCCTGGTTGATGGTGCCGGCGAAGACTTTGTCGCCGACGGTTTTTTCTACCGGCAGGCTTTCCCCAGTGATCGGCGCCTGGTCGATGGTCGAACTGCCGCTGGCCACTTCGCCGTCCAGCGCGATGCGCTCGCCCGGCTTCACCCGTACGCGGGCGCCGAGTTCGACGCTTTTCACATCCAGCTCAATCCAGCTGCCGTCAGCCTGCAACACCGTGGCTTGCTCCGGCGTCATCTGCATCAAACCGCTGATCGCATTGCGCGCACGGTCCAGCGAGCGCGCTTCGATCAGCTCGGCGACGGTGAACAGGAACATCACCATCGCCGCTTCCGGCCACTGGCCGATGAGGATGGCACCGGTGACGGCGATGCTCATCAGCGCGTTGATGTTGAGGTTGCGGTTCTTCAGGGCGATCCAGCCCTTTTTATAGGTGGTCAGGCCACCGCTGAGGATCGACACCAGCGCGATGATCGCCACCACCCAGGTCGGAGCGGCATTGGTGAAGTGAATGACTTCAGCGGCGAGCGCGCCGACACCGGACAGCGCCAGCGGCCACCAGTGTTTTTTCACCGGTGCCGGGGCCGGCGCTTCGACGCCCGCCTCCAGCGGCTCGGCGTGCATGCCGAGGGATTTGATCGCCTCGGTGATCGGCTCGGTACCCGGCAGATTGTGAGTCACGCCAAGTACGCGGTTGATCAGGTTGAATTCCAGTTGCTGCACGCCGGCGAGTTTGCCGAGCTTGTTCTGGATCAGCGTCTGCTCGGTCGGGCAGTCCATCGCCTCGATACGGAAACTGCTCAGCCGCGCGTCGGCGCTGGTTTTCTCGCTCAGTTGCACCAGCGCAGGCGCGGCGGCTTTCGATGAGCAGCAGGAATCTTCGTGCGCATGAACCGGTGCCGGCGCTGCAACTTTCGGCCCGCAGCAAGAGTCGCCGCCGTGGGCATGTTTATGCACAGGCTGCAATTTATGACTGTGATCGTGGCCGTCGCCGGGCTTGTGGGTGTGCTGGGAATCGCTCATTGGTCGCGTCCATGAAGGTGCCTGTTGCCAAGTAAAGACCCTGTAGCCACTATAGGGTCAAGCACCCTTTTGGAGATTGCCGTCATGAAGATCGGAGAACTGGCCAAACTCACCGACTGCGCCGTGGAAACCATCCGCTACTACGAGCGCGAAAACCTCCTGCCGGAGCCGGCCCGCAGCGACGGCAACTACCGCGTCTACACCCAGGCGCACGCCGAACGCCTGACCTTCATCCGCAACTGCCGCACCCTCGACATGACCCTCGAAGAAATCCGCAGCCTGCTGGCCATGCGTGATAGCCCGCAGGATCAGTGTGAAAGCGTGAATACGCTGATCGATGAGCACATTCAGCATGTGAAGGCGCGGATTGATGGGTTGCTGGCGTTGCAGACACAACTGCTCGACCTGCGCCAACGTTGTGGCGAAGGGCCGGGGGCGGAACAATGCGGGATTCTGCAGCGGCTGGAAGTGAGTGGCGGGGTTGTCGCCACGGAAGTGGAACACTCCCATGTTGGCCGCAGCCACGGCCATTAAGACTCACGCAAAACCAAATGTGGGAGCGAGCCTGCTCGCGAAAGCGGTGTATCAGTCGACATCTCTATGACTGACACGCCCTCTTCGCGAACAGGCTCGCTCCCACAGGGGTTTTATGCAACGGCTTAGACCGCCATTGGCGCAGTCATTGGCGCGTGATGCTCGTAGCCTTCCAGCGAGAAATCGCTCGGCTCGACCAGCTCCAGCCATTCCGGCTGGTACACGCCAGTCTTGGCAAACTCCGGCACACGATCCGAAATTTTCAGCTTCGGCATGGCAAACGGCTCGCGCTTGAGCTGTTCGTTGAGCATGTCCAGATGGTTCTCGTAGACATGCGCATCACCGATGAAATAGGTGAACCAACGCGGCGTGTAGCCGGTCAGGCGACCGATCAGGCTCAGCAGCGCGGCGCCTTCGGTGAGGTTGAACGGTGTGCCCAGACCCAGATCGTTGGAGCGGATGTAGAGGGTCAGGGAGATTTCCTTGGTCTCGACATTCGGGTGGAACTGGTACAGCAGATGGCATGGCGGCAGGGCCATTTCATCCAGCTGAGCAACGTTCCAGCCGTGGAACAGAATACGGCGGCTACCCGGATCGTTGATGATCGTGTCGACGCACTGACGCACCTGATCGATGGCTTTGTACAGCACCACGTAGGCCTGGCCGTCTTCTTCGCCCTGAGCGATCTGCTTGTAGCCGTTGCTCAAGGTTTGTTCGATGGCGGCGGTGTTGCTCAGCGGGATCTGCTTGTACGCCGGCCATTTGCGCCATTGCACGCCGTAGATTTCGCCGAGGTCGTCGTCGCCCTGACGGAACGGGTTGGCCAGCCACTGCGCGTTTTCGTTGGCGTTCTGGTCCCAGACCTTGCAGCCCAGCGCACGGAATTCAGCGGCGTTGTTCACGCCACGGAGAAAACCGCACATCTCGCCGATGGCCGATTTGAAGGCCATTTTGCGCGTGGTGATCGCCGGAAAACCTTCCTGCAGATCGAAACGCAGCATCGCACCCGGGAAACTGATGGTGTTGATGCCGGTGCGGTTGGCTTGCTTGGTGCCGTTCTTAATGACGTGCGAGACCAGTTCGAGATATTGCTTCATGAGTTACCTGTGTCCTTTGAGCCCCGGCGTCGCGCGCCGGGGTTCGTAGTTTAAGCCGTCGGCGCGAGCGGTGCTGCCGGTGCGCGACGATAGGCCAGCCAGATCAGGAACAGCCCGCCGACGATCATCGGCACGCAGAGTACCTGGCCCATGGTCAGCCAGTTCCACGCCAAGTAGCCCAGCTGCGCATCCGGTACGCGGACGAATTCGACGATGAAACGGAAGATGCCGTAAAACAGCGCGAACATGCCCGATACGGCCATGGTCGGACGCGGTTTGCGCGAGAAAATCCACAGAATCAGGAACAGCGCCACGCCTTCGAGCGCGAACTGATAGAGCTGCGACGGGTGACGCGGCAGTTGCGCCGGATCGCTGAATGGCGGGAAGACCATGGCCCACGGCACGTCGGTGGCTTTGCCCCACAACTCCGCGTTGATGAAGTTACCGATGCGCCCGGCGCCCAGACCGATCGGCACCATTGGTGCGACGAAGTCCATCAACTGGAAGAACGACTTGCCGTTACGCTTGCCAAACCACAACGCGGCCAGCATTACGCCGATGAAACCGCCGTGGAACGACATGCCGCCCTTCCACACTTCGAAAATCAGCGTCGGGTTGGCCAGATAAGCACTCAGATCGTAGAACAGCACGTAACCCAGACGTCCACCGACGATCACGCCCATCGACATCCAGAAGACCATGTCGGAGAGTTTCTCCTTGGTCCAGGTCGGGTCGAAACGGTTGAGCCGGCGCGACGCCAGCAGCCACGCACCGCCGATGCCGATCAGGTACATCAGACCGTACCAGTGGATTTTCAGCGGACCGATGGCCAGGGCCACCGGGTCGATCTGCGGGTAAGGCAGCATTGCGACTCCTCGTTAGAGTTGAAACCAAAATTCCCGGGCGACGCTGCCACCTCAGGATTAAGCCAGGATTGCGACGCGGTTAAAGCAGAAAGCTTAACCCGACGCTGAACAGCAAAGCGGCGAACAGCCGTTTCAGCAAGCGCGGCGACAACCGATGCGCCAAACGCGCGCCGATGCGGGCGAAAACCATACTGGTCAGGGCAATGCCCAACAACGCCGGCAAATACACAAAACCGAGACTATGCGGCGGCAACAACGGATCGTGCCAGCCCAGAATCATGAAACTTAATGCACTGACCAAGGCAATCGGCAGACCGCAGGCCGATGACGTTGCCACCGCTTGCTGCATCGGCACGCTGCGCCAGGTCAGGAACGGCACGGTCAACGAGCCGCCACCGACACCAAAAATCGCCGAGGCCCAACCGATGATGCTGCCGGCCACGGTCAGACCGAGTTTACCCGGCACCGTTCGGCTGGCCTTGGGTTTGATGTCCAGCGCCAGTTGCACCGAGATGATCAAGGCAAACACGCCGATGATCTTTTGCAGATGCGGGCCGGAAATCGCTTCAGCGGTCAGCGCACCGAAACCTGCACCGAGCAGAATGCCGACGGCCATCCACATGAAGATCGGCCAGCGCACCGCGCCTCGTCGATGATGCTCACGCACGGCGTTGACCGAGGTGAAGATGATCGTCGCCAGCGACGTGCCGACCGCCAGATGGGTGAGAATCGACTGATCAAAGCCCTGCAAGGTGAAACTGAACACCAGCACCGGGACGATGATGATCCCGCCGCCGACGCCAAACAGTCCGGCCAGCACGCCCGCACAGGCGCCCAGCGCCAGATAGAGCAGAAATTCCATGACCGTCTCCCCAGACCGCATCCCCAAAACCGGAGCGGCATGGTAACGGATGCACACCCTTTGGCTCCACTGGCGATGGATGCACGGACGCCGGATGCGTACAGTGGACAAAAAACACACAAGGACCACCTTATGTGCCTGATTGTTTTCGCCTGGCGCCCGGGCGATGCCCAGCCGCTGATCGTCGCGGCCAACCGTGACGAGTTCTACGCCCGGCCGAGCCTGCCCTTGGCGCAGTGGCCGGAGGCGCCGCATGTGCATGCCGGGCGTGATCTTGAGGCCGGCGGCACCTGGCTGGGGATTGGCGCCAACGGCCGCTTTGCTGCGTTGACCAATATTCGCGATCCGCAGCAGGCGCCAGCGCGCAAGTCACGAGGGGAACTGGTGGCGCGGTTTCTGACCGGCGATGCGTCGATTGATGATTATTTGAGCGATGTGGTCGGGCGTTCGGCGGAATATGCCGGGTTTAATCTGTTGCTCGGCAACAGTCATGAGCTTTGGCACTTCAATGCGCGGTTGTCGGAACCGGTGATGCTGGAATCGGGCGTCTATGGGTTATCCAATGCCGGGCTGGATACGCCGTGGCCGAAGTTGCTCAAGGCCAAGGCTGGGTTGAGTGCGGTGCTGGATGATCCGCAACCGCAGAACTTGCTCGATTTGCTAAGCGATGCCCAGACCGCGCCGGAAGCTGAATTGCCGGATACCGGGGTGGGTCTGGCCACTGAAACATTGCTGTCGAGTGTGTTTATTGCCAGTCAGAGTTACGGGACGCGGGCGAGTACGGCGCTGGTGGTGCAGGCGGATGGGTCGCGGCGGATGGTCGAGCGGAGTTTTGGGCCGTATGGCGGGCATTTGGGCGAGGTGGAGATAAAAGCTTAAAAGCCGACCCTCACCCCAGCCCTCTCCCAAAGGGAGAGGGGGCCGACCGAGGTGTCTTGAGCCATACATCGACCTGAAAGACCGAGTCGATTATGGATTCAACACAGCACCTTCTTGTCCGTGTGAGTCGATTATGGATTCAGCACAGCACTTTCAGGTCGGCGGAGTTTTGCAGCATCCCCCAATCAGTCCCCTCTCCCTTTGGGAGAGGGTTAGGGTGAGGGGCTTTTGATCTTTAGACGGCCTTGATAACCGCCGGCGGATGCATCTTCGACAACCCAAGGTTCTTCAGCGCCAATTGCAGCGAGCTGTGGATCACTTGCGGGTTATCAATGGTCATCAACTCGGCCAACAACTCCTGGGCCTTGCTCAGATTGACCTGACGCAACATCCACTTCACCTTCGGCAAGTTGGTGGCGTTCATCGACAAACTGTCGAAACCCATCGCCATCAACAGCACCGCCGCCGCCGGATCACCGGCCATCTCGCCGCAGATACTCACCGGTTTGCCTTCGGCATGGGCATCGCGCACCACGGTCTGCAAAGCTTGCAGCACCGCCGGATGCAGGTAATCGTAAAGATCGGCCACACGCGGGTTGTTACGGTCGACCGCCAGCAAATACTGGGTCAGGTCGTTGGAGCCGACGGACAGAAAATCGACCATCCGCGCCAGTTCCTTGGTCTGGTACACCGCCGCCGGGATCTCGATCATCACGCCAATCGGCGGCATCGGCACGTCGGTGCCTTCGTCGCGCACTTCGCCCCAGGCCCGGTGGATCAGGTGCAGGGCTTCTTCGAGTTCGTGGGTGCCGGAGATCATCGGCAGCAGAATCCGCAGGTTGTTCAGGCCTTCGCTGGCCTTGAGCATTGCGCGGGTCTGCACCAGGAAGATTTCCGGGTGATCGAGGGTGACGCGAATGCCGCGCCAGCCGAGGAACGGGTTGTCTTCCTTGATCGGGAAGTACGACAGCGACTTGTCGCCACCGATGTCGAGGCTGCGCATGGTCACCGGTTGCGGGTGGAATGCGGCGAGCTGCTCGCGGTAGATCGCCAGTTGTTCTTTCTCGCTCGGGAAGCGCTGGTTGATCATGAACGGCACTTCGGTGCGGTACAGGCCGACACCCTCGGCGCCACGCTTCTGCGCCCGTGCCACATCGGCCAGCAGACCGGTGTTGACCCACAGCGGCATGCGGTGGCCGTCAAGGGTCACGCATGGCAGGTCGCGCAGGGTGTCGAGGCCCAGCGCCAGTTGTTTCTCTTCTTCGACGACTTCGGCGAACTGCTTGCGCAGCACTTCGCTCGGGTTGGTGTAGACCTCGCCGCGTGTGCCGTCGACGATCATTTCGATGCCGTCGACCTTGGCGTACGGCAGGTCGACCAGACCCATCACCGTCGGAATGCCCATGGCCCGGGCAAGAATCGCGACGTGGGAGTTACCCGAACCGAGTACCGAGACCAGACCGACCAGCGTGCCTTCCGGCACCTCGCCGAGCATCGCCGGCGTCAGCTCTTCGCTGACCAGAATGGTCTTTTCCGGGTAGACCAGGTTCTGCTGACGCTCTTCCTGCAAATACGCGAGCAGGCGCCGACCGAGGTCTTTGACGTCCGAGGCACGCTCACGCAGGTAGGCGTCGTCCATCAATTCGAAACGGTTGACGTGCTCAGTGACCACCTGACGCAGTGCGCCCTGGGCCCACTGGCCGGTCTTGATCACGGTGGTGATTTCGCTGCCCAGCGAGGCATCGTCGAGCATCATCAGGTAGACGTCGAACAGCGCGCGCTCTTCCGGGCGCAGCTGGGTCGCGAGCTTGGCGGACAACGCGCGCATGTCGGCGCGCACGCCTTCGATGGCGGTCTTGAACAGCGCCAGCTCGGCGTTGATGTCGGTGATGGTCTTGTCCGGCACCACGTCGAGATCCGCCGGCGGCAGCATGACCACCGCGGTACCGACCGCCGCACCCGGCGAACCCGGCACGCCGACGAACTTGGCTTCCTGAATGCCTTTGCCCTGACGGCCCAGACCGCGGATGGAACCTGTGGCCTCGGCGTGGGCGATAACGCCGGCAAGCTGCGCGCTCATGGTCACGAGGAAAGCTTCTTCACCTTCGTCGAACTGGCGGCGCTCTTTTTGCTGGATGACCAACACGCCGACGACGCGGCGGTGGTGAATGATCGGTGCGCCGAGGAACGAGGCATAACGCTCTTCACCGGTTTCGGCGAAGTAGCGGTAGCGCGGGTGAACCGAAGCGTTTTCGAGGTTCAGGGGTTCTTCACGCGTGCCGACCAGACCGACCAGACCTTCGTTGGGTGCCATGCTGACCTTGCCGATCGAGCGCTTGTTCAAGCCCTCGGTGGCCATCAGGACGAAGCGGTTGGTCTCGGGATCAAGCAGGTAGACCGAGCAGACCTGGCTGCCCATGGCCTCTTTGACGCGCAACACAATAATCCCCAACGCCGCCTTGAGATCCTTGGCGGAGTTGACTTCCTGGACGATCTTGCGCAGCGTATTGAGCATGGCTCGGGGTCGAACTCCGTCGTCAGTCGCGCGCTAAAAGGCGCGGGGCAAGCTCTTTGAGGGCGCGGCGATACACCTCGCGCTTGAATGTCACCACCTGGCCCAACGGATACCAATAGCTGACCCAGCGCCAGCCATCGAACTCCGGTTTACCGGTCAAATCCATCCGCACCCGCTGCTCGTTGGAGATCAGGCGCAGGAGAAACCATTTCTGTTTCTGGCCGATGCACAGCGGTTGGCTGTGGGTACGCACCAGACGTTGCGGCAAACGATAGCGCAACCAGCCCCGAGTACAGGCCAGTATTTCAACATCTTCACGTTCCAGGCCAACTTCTTCGTTCAGCTCGCGGTACAAGGCGTCTTCCGGCGTCTCTTCAGGGTTGATTCCCCCTTGCGGAAACTGCCAGGCATCTTGATTGATACGGCGAGCCCATAGCACCTGGCCGGCGTCATTCGTCAGAATGATCCCGACATTGGGGCGGAAACCATCGGGGTCGATCACGGCAACAACCTCGCAAACGCATGTCGCCGCATTGTTCCACAAAGGTTGATAAGGCGGCAACGAAGCTTCCTACCTTATGTGCACTCTTGTGAAAAGACCGTATTCTTGTCGCCTTTTTACAGACTTATCAGCGGGTAACTGCAATGCGCCTGGCACTCTTCGATTTGGACAACACCCTTCTGGGCGGCGACAGCGATCACGCCTGGGGCGACTATCTGTGTGAACGCGGCTTCCTCGACCCGATTGCGTACAAAGCGCGCAACGACGAGTTCTATCAGGATTACCTGGCCGGCAAACTGGATAACGCCGCGTACCTGAACTTCTGCCTGGAGATCCTCGGCCGCACCGACATGGCCGTGCTCGAGCAATGGCACAGCGATTACATGCGCGACTGCATCGAACCGATCGTGTTGCCGCAGGCGCTGGAACTGCTGAAAAAGCACCGCGACGCCGGCGACAAACTGGTGATCATCACCGCGACCAACCGCTTCGTCACCGCGCCGATTGCTGTGCGTCTGGGCGTTGAAACCCTGATTGCCACTGAATGTGAAATGGTCGATGGCCGTTACAGCGGGCGCAGCACTGATATTCCTTGCTTCCGCGAAGGCAAGGTGACGCGCCTGAACCGTTGGCTGGAAGAGACCGGGTATTCGTTGGATGACAGCTATTTCTATAGCGATTCGATGAATGATTTGCCGCTGCTGGAGCAGGTGGCGAATCCGGTGGCTGTCGATCCGGATCCGAATCTGCGGGCTGAGGCTGAGAAGCGTGGCTGGCCGGTGATTTCGTTGCGCGGCTGATTATGCCTTCGCGAGCAGGCTCGCTCCCACATTGGATCTGTGTCGTTCACAAATCCCCTGTGGGAGCGAGCCTGCTCGCGAATGGGGTCGACACGGTCTGAAGCCCTAGACAGGCTTGGCACCCATCAAAGCCGCAATGGCGAGAAACCCGACGCCGCTGACAACCGCCAGCGCCAGATTGAATTTCCAGTTGCCAACCCCGCTAGTCCACAGCCGATTAAGTCGCACCAGCAGCCACACTGCGCTCAACGTGGCCACGGCATAAATCACGCTGGAACCCAGAATCCAGAATTGCCCCAACGGCCAGCCAATCAAATGCACCAGCCACCAGCCAGTGAAGGGCATGCTGAGCATCGCGATCAGCATCAAGCACCAGATAAACAGCCAAGGGCGCTGCATCGTGCTGGCCGGCCCTTCGCTGCGATTACGCCAAGTCAGAGCAGCGAGCCCCAACCCGCTGGCGAGGATCACCACGGTCGCCGCGACGTGAAGAACTTTCAGGGTGGTCAGGGTTTCCATGAATTTCTCTTCCTTGGGCCATGCCCATCAGCGTAGCCGCTCAGCCAAGAAACAGCTGATAGGCCGGGTTCTCGCTTTCATCCCAGTACGGGTAACCGATTTCCTCAAGGGCCGCCGGCACCAGATGACGCTCGTCGTGCGGCACTTGCAGGCCCGCGACCACACGGCCATCGGCAGCGCCGTGGTTGCGGTAATGGAACATCGAAATGTTCCAGCGCCCACCGAGCTTATTAAGGAAGTTGAACAGCGCCCCCGGACGTTCCGGGAACTCGAAGCGGAACACCACCTCATCAATCACGTGCGCCGCGTGCCCGCCGACCATGTGGCGGATGTGCAGTTTGGCCAGTTCGTTGTCGGTCAGGTCGACGACCGGGAAACCCTGCTCGGTCAGGCTGGCCAGCAGTGCGCTGCGCGGATCGTTGTCCGGGTGGGTCTGCACGCCGACGAAAATGTGCGCTTCGCTGCCGGTGTTGTATCGGTAATTGAATTCAGTGATCTGGCGCTTGCCGACGGCCTCGCAGAACGCCTTGAAGCTGCCGGCCTTCTCGGGAATGGTCACGGCGATGATCGCTTCACGACCCTCACCCAGTTCGGCGCGCTCGGCAACATGACGCAGGCGGTCGAAGTTGACGTTGGCACCGGAGTCGATGGCCACGAAAGTCTGGCCACTGACGCCGCGCAACTCGACGTATTTCTTGATTCCGGCCACGCCTAAAGCACCGGCAGGTTCGGTGATCGAGCGGGTATCGTCGTAGATATCTTTAATTGCTGCACAGATCTCGTCGGTGCTGACAGTGATCACTTCATCAACATAGTCTTTGCAGATGTCGAAGGTGTGCTGGCCGATCTGTGCCACCGCCACGCCGTCGGCGAAGATGCCCACGGTCGGCAACACCACGCGCTCACCGGCGGCCATCGCCGCTTGCAAGCAGTTGGAATCGTCCGGCTCGACGCCGATGACTTTGATGTCCGGACGCAGGTATTTGACGTACGCGGCGATGCCAGCGATCAGACCGCCGCCGCCGACCGGAACGAAAATCGCGTCCAGCGGCTGCGGGTGCTGGCGCAGAATCTCCATCGCCACGGTGCCCTGCCCGGCAATGGTGTGCGGATCGTCGTACGGGTGGATGTAGACGTAACCTTTTTCATCGACCAGTTTCAGCGAGTAGGCCAGGGCTTCCGGGAACGAATCACCGTGCAGCACCACTTTGCCGCCGCGCGAACGCACGCCTTCGACTTTGATCTCGGGGGTGGTCTTGGGCATGACGATGGTGGCTTTTACGCCCAGCACTTTCGCCGCCAGGGCCAGGCCCTGCGCATGGTTGCCCGCCGACGCGGTGACCACGCCACGGGCGCGCTCTTCATCGCTCAGTTGCGTCAGTTTGTTGTAGGCGCCGCGAATCTTGAACGAGAACACTGGCTGCAAGTCTTCGCGCTTGAGCCAAATGTCATTGCCCAGCCGCTCGGAGAGCTGGCGAGCGTTCTGCAGCGGGGTTTCTACGGCAACGTCATAAACGCGCGAGGTGAGGATCTTTTTGACGTACTGTTCGAGCATCGGAAAGCATCACTGAGCGGTTGAGCGGGACCGAGGAGTCTAACCCGGCTTTTGCCCGCACGACCACACGAATCCAGAGGTTTTAGCCGCGCTTGCGGCTATAATGCCGGCCTTTCCGTTCTCACCTTGCCCGCTTCCGGAGCCCGCATGACCCAGGATCAACTCAAACAGGCAGTGGCTCAGGCCGCCGTCGACTTCATCCTTCCGAAACTCGACGACAAGAGCATTGTCGGGGTCGGCACCGGCTCCACCGCCAACTGCTTCATCGACGCCCTGGCCCAGCACAAGGGCGCGTTCGATGGCGCGGTGGCCAGTTCCGAAGCTACCGCCGCGCGCCTCAAGGGCCACGGAATTCCGGTGTATGAGCTGAACACCGTCAGCGACCTGGAGTTCTACGTTGATGGCGCCGACGAAAGCGATGCGCACCTGAACCTGATCAAGGGCGGCGGCGCCGCACTGACCCGCGAGAAGATCGTCGCGGCTGTGGCCAAGACCTTCATCTGCATCGCCGACGCCAGCAAATTGGTACCGGTGCTGGGCGAGTTCCCGCTGCCGGTCGAAGTGATCCCGATGGCGCGCAGCCATGTCGCTCGCCAACTGGTGAAACTGGGCGGCGACCCGGTGTACCGCGAAGGCGTGCTGACCGACAACGGCAACATCATTCTCGACGTGTTCAACCTGCAGATCACCAACCCGGTGGAGCTGGAAGCGCAAATCAATGCGATTGTCGGCGTGGTCACCAACGGCTTGTTCGCGGCGCGTCCGGCGGACTTGCTGTTGCTGGGTACTAGCGAAGGTGTGAAAACCCTCAAGGCTGAGTAATCCCGGTCACCCACATATTTGTGGACAAACGAAATCCCCCTGTAGGAGTGAGCCTGCTCGCGATAGCGGTCTATCAGTTGATATTGTTGTCGACTGACACACCGCTATCGCGAGCAGGCTCACTCCTACAATGGTTTTGTGGTGTTGGTTAGTTCGGCGTTGGTTTTTTGAAGACGTAAAACAGGTTCGGCTCACTCACCAGATACAACGTCCCGTCATCATCCATCGCGATGCCTTCCGCCTGCGGCACGGTCTTCTTCAAACCCTGACGCCCGCCACTGATGGACATCGTACTCAACGGACGCCCGCCCACATCCAGCTCGAGAATCAATCTCGACTCATCCGACAGCGCCAGTAAATGCCCGCTGCGCTCGTCGTATTGCAAGCTCGACAGATCGCGCACAAACATCCCGGCATCGCGCTTGGGGTCGTTGATCACATGCACCGCGTAGGATTTCTCCGGATTGAAGTGCGGAAAGCCGTGCACTTCGTAGATCAGCATCGGGTTGCGTTCTTTCGCGACAAACAGGCGCTTGCCCACCGAGTCATACGCCAGGCCTTCAAAACCCTTGTTGCTGGCCATATGCACGCCAAGGGTCATCTGCTCGGCATCATCTGCGTCGAGGAACGTGGTGTCTGCTTCCAGGTGAATCTTGATCAACCGCTGCTGACGCTCATCAGTGATCACGTAGGTGTCGGCGCTGATGAACTCGACGGCTTCCGGATCGCCGAAACCAATCAGGGCGATGCGCCGCAGGATCTGGCCTTCGAGCGACAGTTCGACCAGTTCGGAATTCTTGTTGGTCACGGTGAACAGGCTTTTGCGCACCGGATCGAAGGTCAGCGCCGAGACATCGTCGTCCAGCCCGTCAATCACCCGCGCTTCAATCTCGACGCGATACTGATCCAGCCCAATCGACTCGCTACTCTGCGGTTGCCACAGGGTGTGCAAGTTAAACCAGGCGCGCTCGAACAGGCGCATGTATTGGCCGATCGCGATCAACGCGATCAGGGCAATCACCGACAGGATGATCATCAGGGGTTTGGGACGGGCAAGTCGACGCATTCGGATGAGCTCGGGATCAAAACAGGCGGATGAAATATCACGCCCATCTGAACTGAAGCTTAATGGCCACTTGCCTGTCAGGACAATCAGACTTGTCTGAAATTGCCGCGAGGACAGTTATTACTGTTTTTCGAAGCGATAGAACAGGTTCGGCTCACTGACCATGTACAGCGTACCCGCTTCGTCCATGGTCACGCCTTCGGCGCGGGGAATGGTGTTTTTCAGGCCATTGAAACCGCCGAGCAGGGTCATGAAGCTGACCTGCTCGCCCTTCTCGTCCAGCTCCAGCAGCAGATGTGAGTCGGCGGACAGCACCAGTGTGTGCTGGGTGCGCGGGTCAATCGCCAAGGCCGAGAGATTGCGAATATCCAGTTCATCACTGGCGAGTTTTTGCTTGTCGCCCTTGAGGGTCTGGCTGCCATCGCTCTTCCAGGTGAACAGCGCCGGTGGCCGCTCCTCACCGAGCAGCAATTGCTGATTATGGGCATCCCAGGTAATGGCTTCGAAGGCTTTGTTCTGGTCTTTCGACGGGCCGAGATCGTATTTCGGGAAGTCAGCGATGTGCAATTCGCGGGTGTCGGCGTCGACCTTGACGATCGACAGCATGTGCTGGCGCTCATCGACGATGGCCAACAGGCCGTTTTCCATCATCGTCAGGCCTTCCGGATTGCTCCAGCCCACCAGCGGCATCTTGCGCAGCACCTCACCCTGTAAAGTCAGCTCGGCGAGAAACGGGTTTTTCCCCATCACCGAAAACAGCGTTTTGGTCTGCGGGTTGTACGACAGATCCGAGGCCTCGTCCTTCTCCATACCGGTCAACGGCTTGGCATCGATCACCACCCGGTAGTCCGGCAGCCAGATACTTTCCTTCTGCTCGGCCTGGCTTTCGAAGCGTTCCTGCAGCCAGAGCACCCCGCGATCATCCCAATGCATGGCAAACGCCACGGCATAAGCGGCAGCAATCACCAGCAAGAGCCAGACATACCAACGCAGGGCGAAACGTGAACGGCGGGTGGGTTTGAGCTGAGTTTGAGATGACATCGAGGGACGCGTTCCGAAAATTCAGGCTATGGGTAATAGCACAAAGAGGCCGGCTCAGACGCCAGAATGAGAGGAATTATCCGTACAGGATGTGAAAAAAACGGCAAATGGCGGGATTGCCCTGCACGCTTGCAAGGTGGATCACACAAATGTGGGAGCGAGCCTGCTCGCGAAGACGGAGTGTCAGGCAACGATGATGTCGACTGACCTGGCGCCTTCGCGAGCAGGCTCGCTCCCACAGGGGATTTGCGGCGTGGCGGTTAGCGCACGTTGCTGGTGAAGCTGCTCGCGCCAACCAGTTCGAGGACGATGTCATCGCCCACGCTCAGCGGGCCAACACCCACCGGCGTACCGGTGAGGATCACGTCACCGGCCTGCAGCGAGAAGCAGCCGGCCATGTGCTGGATCATCGGCACGATCGGGTTGAGCATCGCGCTGCTGTTGCCGTCCTGACGCACTTCGCCGTTGATGGTCAGGCGAATGCCTATGTCGGTCAGGTCAGCAAAGGTGCTGCCAACCACGAACGGCGCAATCACCGCCGCGCCGTCGAACGACTTGGCGATTTCCCACGGCAGGCCCTTGGCTTTCAGCTCCGCCTGCTTGTCGCGCAGGGTCAGGTCCAGCGCCGGGGCGAACCCGGAGATCGCGTCGAGCACTTCTTCACGGCTCGGTTTGGTCGACAACGGCTTGCCGATCAACACGGCGATTTCCGCCTCGTAGTGCACAGAACCGCGTTCGGTCGGAATGGCGAAACCGCCTTCCAGCTCGACCACGCAACTGCCCGGCTTGATGAACAGCAACGGCTCGGTAGGCACCGGGTTGTCCAGTTCCTTGGCGTGTTCGGCGTAATTACGGCCAATGCACACGACTTTCCCGATCGGGAAGTGGATGCGCGTGCCGTCGACGTACTGGTGCTGATAGCTCATTTACCGACTCCTGCCTTCATTGATTCATCAAAGATTGTCGATCAAACCGCGAAAATCTTGCCCGGGTTCATGATGCCGTTCGGGTCGAACACCGCTTTCACCGCTTTCATGTACTCGATCTCGACCGGGGAGCGGCTGTAGGTCAAGTAATCGCGCTTGGTCATGCCCACGCCGTGCTCGGCGGAGATCGAACCGTTGTACTTCTCGACGGTTTCAAACACCCACTTGTTGACGGTCGCGCACTTGGCGAAGAACTCGTCCTTGCTCAGGTTATCCGGCTTGAGGATGTTCAAGTGCAGGTTGCCGTCGCCGATGTGGCCGAACCAGACGATTTCGAAATCCGGGTAGTGTTCACCGACGATCGCGTCGATTTCCTTTAGAAATGCCGGAACTTTCGACACGGTGACCGAGATGTCGTTCTTGTACGGTGTCCAGTGCGAGATGGTTTCGGAGATGTATTCGCGCAGCTTCCACAGATTCTGCAGCTGGGTTTCGCTCTGGCTCATCACGCCGTCCAGCACCCAGCCCTGTTCGACGCAATGCTCGAAGGTTTCCAGGGCGCTGTTGGCCACTTCCTCAGTGGTCGCTTCGAATTCCAGCAATGCGTAGAACGGGCAGTCGGTTTCGAATGGCGCCGGAACGTCGCCACGACCCATGACTTTGGCCAAGGCTTTGTCGGAGAAGAATTCGAACGCAGTCAGATCGAGTTTGCCCTGGAAGGCGTGCAGCACCGGCATGATCGAGTCGAAATCGGCGGTGCCAAGCACCATCGCGGTGAGGTTTTTCGGCGCGCGATCAAGGCGCATCGTCGCTTCGACGACGAAACCGAGGGTGCCTTCAGCGCCGATGAACAACTGGCGCAAGTCGTAACCGGTGGCGTTCTTGATCAGGTCTTTGTTCAGTTCGAGCACGTCGCCCTTGCCGGTGACGACTTTCATGCCTGCGACCCAGTTGCGGGTCATGCCGTAGCGAATAACTTTGATCCCGCCGGCATTGGTGCCGATGTTGCCGCCAATCTGGCTGGAACCTGCCGAAGCGAAATCGACCGGGTAGTACAGGCCTTTTTCTTCGGCGACGTTCTGCAAATGCTCGGTGACCACGCCCGGCTGACAAACGGCGGTGCGGTCGGTGAGGTTCACGTCGAGAATCTGATTCATGTAGTCGAACGACACGACCACTTCGCCGTTGGCCGCTACCGCAGCCGCAGAAAGCCCGGTGCGCCCGCCCGATGGCACCAGCGCCACCTTGTGCGTGTTGGCCCAACGGACCACCGCCTGCACCTGCTCGATGGTCTTGGGAAACACGATGGCGCTTGGCGCCGGGGCGAAGTGCTTGGTCCAATCCTTACCATACGCATTCAGGGAGTCGGCGTCGGTCAGGACCTTGCCAGGCTCGACCAGGGTCTTCAGTTCTTCAATCAGGGCAGGATTGGTCATCGACAGAACTCTCGAACAATTCATGGTCATCCTGAGAACGCTTCACGTCGCAGGAATGAGTGTTTAGCGGGGAGGCTATGCTAGCATATCGACCCCGCAGGACAGTGCCCAAGGCCAGATCCGCGGAGACGACTTTCTTGTCGTCCGGGTCAGCGTCTGTTGACCATTTCCTGCCATTTTTCTCCGGGATACAGGTTTACGCAGATGAGCAAGACTTCTCTCGATAAGAGCAAGATCAAGTTCCTTCTTCTCGAAGGCGTCCACCAATCGGCTGTCGACGTCCTCAAGGCGGCGGGCTACACCAGCATCGAATACCTGACAGGTTCCTTGCCGGAAGCCCAGCTCAAGGAAAAGATCGCTGACGCTCACTTCATCGGCATTCGTTCGCGCACCCAACTGACCGAAGAGATCTTCGATCACGCGAAGAAGCTGGTTGCGGTCGGCTGTTTCTGCATCGGCACCAACCAGGTTGACCTGAGTGCTGCCCGTGAGCGCGGTATTGCCGTGTTCAACGCGCCGTACTCCAACACCCGCTCCGTTGCCGAGCTGGTGCTGGCCGAAGCGATCCTGCTGCTGCGCGGCATCCCGGAGAAAAACGCTTCCTGCCACCGTGGCGGCTGGATCAAGTCCGCAGCCAACTCCTTCGAGATCCGTGGCAAGAAACTCGGCATCGTCGGCTACGGCTCGATCGGTACGCAGCTGTCGGTTCTGGCTGAAGGCCTGGGCATGCAGGTGTACTTCTACGACACCGTAACCAAACTGCCGCTGGGCAACGCGACTCAGATCGGTAGCCTGACCGAGCTGCTGGGCATGTCCGACATCGTCACCCTGCACGTTCCGGAAACCGCTGCGACCCAGTGGATGATCGGCGAGAAGGAAATCCGCGCCATCAAAAAGGGCGGCATCCTGATCAACGCGGCGCGCGGCACCGTGGTCGAGCTGGACGCCCTGGCGGACGCGATCAAGGACAAGCACCTGATCGGCGCGGCCATCGATGTATTCCCGGTGGAGCCACGCTCCAACGACGAAGAGTTCGAAAGCCCGCTGCGTGGCCTCGACAACGTGATCCTGACTCCGCACATCGGTGGTTCGACCGCCGAAGCGCAAGCCAACATCGGTCTGGAAGTGGCAGAAAAACTGGTCAAGTACAGCGACAACGGTACGTCCGTTTCGTCGGTGAACTTCCCGGAAGTGGCCCTGCCGGCTCACCCTGGCAAGCACCGTCTGCTGCACATCCACGAGAACATCCCGGGTGTGATGAGCGAGATCAACAAGGTCTTCGCCGAAAACGGCATCAACATCTCCGGTCAGTTCCTGCAGACCAACGAGAAGGTTGGCTACGTGGTGATCGACGTCGACGCCGAGTACTCGGAGCTGGCGCAAGAGAAGCTGCAGCACGTCAACGGCACTATCCGTAGCCGGGTTCTTTTCTAAGAACAGCTACAAGTCGCGAGCTACAAGCGGCAAGTGATGTTCGCTTGTGCTTTTGCTTGAAGCTCGTAGCTTGCAACTCGCCGCTGATAAAAAAGGGAGCCCCGAAAGGGCTCCCTTTTTTATTCCACGTTGATGGTGATTTTCTTCGAGACGATTGGCGGATCGAATGCCATGTGACCGCTGTCGCCAAGTTCCAGCTGCAAGGTGTGCTTGCCCGGGGCGAGCTTGATGTCAGCCTGGGTCTGCGCCTTGCCGAAGTGCATATGGTTGGCATCGGTAGGGA
This sequence comes from Pseudomonas sp. P108, assembly GCF_032613195.1. Taxonomy (NCBI): domain Bacteria; kingdom Pseudomonadati; phylum Pseudomonadota; class Gammaproteobacteria; order Pseudomonadales; family Pseudomonadaceae; genus Pseudomonas; species Pseudomonas sp. P108. Next base: position 6,287,922 of record NZ_CP126691.1, read on the forward strand.
CGACCGAACCGGCAGGAACAATTTCCTTGGCGTCGATCAGCAGGTGATGGTGACCGGTGTTTTTGGTGACATCACCGGCTGGTGCCAGTGCGACGGCCTTGGTCCCGAACTTGACGGTGAAGGTCTGCGAAACCGTGTCCCCGTCTTCGGGAGTGACGATGAACACTTCGGCGCCTTTGGGGGCCGGTGTGGCGGCACTGGCCAGCACCGAAACGCCCATCAGCACACCCGCGAACGCTGCACGTGACATAAAGCTTTTCATTTTCTTCTCCAGTTTTTCCGTAAAATCCGCACGGTCATGACAACTTCATGACCATTCGTTGTCGAAGGCACTCGACAACCATAGCAAAGCGAGCCTGAATCAGAGCGTCGCGATAATGATTTCAAAGGAGTGACCATGCGTTTTCTGCCTGGCCTGATCTGCCTGCTACCCCTTTTGAGCCCTTTGGCTCACGCCGAACTGATTGATGACGTCAACGACCGTGGCGAGCTGCGCATTGCCCTTGAGGCTAATACACCGCCCTTCAATTTCAAGGAAGGCGACACACTCACGGGGTTCGAGGTCGAGCTTGGGCAACTGCTCGCCCGGGAGCTGGATGTACGCGCCGATTTCATCGTCACCGACGAGGCCGACCTGCTCCAGGGCGTTGAAAGCGGCAAGTACGACGTCGCGCTCAACCACATAGCACTGACACCCGAACTCAAGGATCGTTTCGACTTCAGCGAGCCGTACGGCAAGGTCGATTCGCAGTTGCTGGCGAAGAAGGATGAGCAGCCACGGCCGATGGTGCTGGTGCAGGCATTGACTGAAGAGAAGCCGAAAGCGGCGGAGCCAGTGGATCTGGCGATTCCATTTCAGAAGGGTAATCCGGCGTTTCAGGCCAGTCTTGCGAGCGCGATGGAGCGGATCAAGGCAGATGGGCGTTTGGCAGCGCTGACCGAGAAGTGGTTGAAGCCTTAAAAGCCCCTCACCCTAGCCCTCTCCCCGAGGGAGAGGGGACTGATTGGGGGATGCTGAAGGAATACGCCGACCTGAAATGGGTATACCGAATCCGAAATCGACTGAAAATGGCTTTGTCGAATCCATAGTCGATCGTTCATGGCTTTGTCGACGTAATCGATCAGTCATGGCTGTCTCGAATCCATAGTCAACAAGGTCTTTCAGGTCGATGAATAGCGCCAGACACTTCGGTCGGCCCCCTCTCCCTACGGGCGGTCCGACGTTTCGGGAGGGCTGGGGTGAGGGTAACGATTCAGGATCAGTCCAAAGCAGCCAGTGCCAGCGCGGCCAGCGGCAATTCCAGTTCACTGAAAACCTGCACACCATGGCGCTTGAGCAACGCGGCCGTCACCCCTTCGCCATTGACTTTGACGCCACTGAACGTCCCGTCATACGTCAACAGATTCCCGCAAGATGGACTGTTGGCCTTCAGCACCGCCACGCGAATCCCGTGCTTCTGCACCAGCTCCAGCGCCTGCCGCGCACCATCGAGAAACTGCGCACTGACATCCTCACCCTCAGTGGTGATCACCGCCGCAACACCATCGAGCACCTCACCACCCTGCCCGCCCGGAATCTCCGCCGCTGCCCGCGGCGTCGGCAATCCTCCCGCGACCTCCGGACACAACGGCACCACCCGCCCTTCGGCAATCCACTGCTCCAGCAGATCAAACGGCCCGCTCGCACCGCCGTCATAACGTACGCGATGCCCCAGCAGGCAACGACTGACCAGAATCCTGTCCATCTCAGAACGGCTCGTTGCCACGGCGGCGGAACCAACCGGTCAGCGACAAGCGCTCGCGGTGCGCGGGCAGCACTTCATGAGGCACTTCGCCGGAGAGAAACACCACCAGACACCCGCCAGTAGGCTGCACGTCATGCACGCGTTCATCGTTCAGATACATGCGCAACTGACCGCCATCCTCCGGCAGCCACGCGTCATTGAGGTAAACCACCACCGACACCATGCGCTTGTCGTCGTCGCGAAAACGGTCGACGTGCTTGCGATAAAACGCACCCGGCGGATACAGCGCGAAATGACATTCAAAGTCCTCAAGACCCAGAAACAAGCCACGGTTGAGCGCTTCACGCAGGCTCTCCATCAGGTTCAGATAACGGTCGCTGGCCTCGGCCTGACCGGGATCGATCCACTGAATGTGGTCGCCACGAATCCCCTCGCGGATCTCCGAAAACGGCCCACGCCCCACCGCCGCAGGCGCCAGTTCGCCCTCTGCTTCACGTTTGCGGCACTCGGCCGCCAGCTCGCGGGTCAAACCGGCGGGCAGGAAAATGTTCTGCTGCGACCAGCCGTGGTCGGCCAGGTCATCGACAATGCGTAACAGCAGTGGGTGTTCAGAGGATATTTGCATGGCGCGCATAGTATGTCGGCGGCAAGAAATCCGACAGAGCCACGCGGCGGCTTGCTACGAATTCTCGACAAGTACCGGCACCGCACGGAGAATAGTCGGCTGCTGACAGGAGTCCCTATGCGCCGTTTGCTTTTTTCACTGTTGATGTTCTGCGTGTTGCCCGCCTGGGCGGACGGCCACGATCAGTTGTACAAGGTCGCCGGCTGGCCAGATCAACGTGCGCATTTCAACGATGCCCTGACGGCCGCACAGCAGCGCTATCAGAACAGCCTGCCGCCCGCCGTATTTCAGGCGCTGGTGAACAACAGCAATCAGCGCTTTGCCCCGCAGGCTGTGGATCAACGTGCCGAAGCGCAACTGCGGCAGAAGCTCGCTGATCCAAAACCGGCGCTGACCTTCTTTCAATCGCCGCTGGGCAAGAAAATCGTCGCCGCCGAATTGCTCGCGACGCGCCGCGATCAATTGGCGAAAAATGCCAAGGGCCTGCCGAAGATGCAGGTCAGCGACAGCCGCCTGCTGATCATTGGCCACCTCGCTCAGGCGCTGCCAGCGCGTGAAGCTGGCGCCGAAGTGAGTCTGGCGATTGCCGGCGTGGCGGCGGACAGCCTGAGTTCGATGATTCCGGGGCTGCTCGGTGGCGGTCAGGCGCAAGGCATGCTCAATGGTCAGCGCCAGCGCTTGATGGATCAGATTGGCGCGGACATGAACAACACGCTGCTCTATGTCTATCGCGATCTGTCGGATGAAGAGCTGGAAGAGTTCGCGACGTTTGCCGAGTCGGCTGAGGGCAAGGCGTATTACCAGGCCGCGCTGGCGGCAATTCGCGCAGGGCTTGCGGTCGGGCAATGATCTTCGTCGCCTCTTAGACCGCTATCGCGAGCAGGCTCACTCCTACAGGGGTACGCATTCCAAATGTAGGAGTGAGCCTGCTCGCGAAGGGGCCCTCACAAGCGCTACAGATTCCGGCCCCTGATCCGCTTGCTCAAGAATTCGAAATACTCCTCACGCATCTCCACCGTCTCATTCGCCAGATGATGCCGCGCCTCGGCCAGCAGCAAGATCTGCGGTCGGTCGAACTTCCACTTCATCACCTGCAGATTGTGCTGCCAGTCGACCGTCATGTCCGCCTGCCCCTGAATGATCAATGGCCGCCGCGGACTTTTTTTCGCGTGCTCGACGCGAATGATCCAACGCGACAACGCCCCGACCCACTTCGTCGGCAAACGTCGCGGCTGCAACGGATCAGCCTGCAGAAACGGCAGGAAATCCGGATCGTTGGAATTCTCGCTGAAGCGCCGCGTGACCCCTCTGACAAAAGGCCTGAGCAAGTAATAGCTCAGCTGCGACCAGCCCCACGCCCGCGGCCGCACCAGCGGCGCCATCAAAATCACCTGGCCTTGCGCCGGGCTGTTTTCGCCGTGATTGAGCAGATGATCGACCACAATCGCCCCGCCGGTGCTCTGCCCGCACAAATGCCACGGCTGCGGCAACGCGATCGACTGCGCCTCGGCGAACAACGCTTGCAGGACATCCTGGTACTCGGAGAAATCGCGAATGCTCGCGCGCGGCCCGCTTGACAAGCCATGGCCCGGCAAGTCGCAGGCGATCACCGCAAAATCCTGATCCAGCGCCCACTTGATCACATGCCGATACAGCCCGGTGTGATCGTAGTAGCCGTGCAGCAGAAACAGCGTCGCCTTGACCTTCTCCGGCCACCAGCAATGGCTGACCACTTCATAGCCATCGACCTCGAAACGGCCCATGCCACGCCAGACATCCCGCTCGGGAAAGTCGGTTTGGTAGAAACGCTGATAGGCCTTGGCCTCGTCCGACAACGGCTGCCACTCGGCCAAAGGCTTGAGGCTGGCGCGAATCTGATCGGGGTCGAAAGTGGCAGGCATGCGGGAATTCCAAAGCGGTAAACAGACTTTATCGGCCTGCGATATTCATCTGTCGGAGCAAGCATGGCAAGCTAGCCCACCTCTTCTGGAACGAAAACCATGCGTTCGCCCTACCGCACCGCACTGTTTGCCAGCCTGCTCGCGCTGATTTGCGCCGGGGTGCTGTGGGCGGCGTATGACTGGTTTCAGGGGCGTTATCTGCGTGCGTTCAGCGAACACACGGCAGTGTTTTCCGGTGATCCGCTGCGCCTGCCGGACAATCTCGCCGGCCCCGGCAAGATCCGCCTGGTGCATTTCTGGGACCCGGCCTGCCCGTGCAATGTCGGCAATCAACAGCACCTGACCGAGATGGTCGAGCAGTTCGGCGCCAAGGGCGTTGAGTTCTTCGCCGTGCAAAAGACTGGCAGCCACGGCCAGTTGCCCGCGACCCTCAGCAGCCTGAAAACCATCACGATATTGCCCGGTTCCGAAAAGGTGCCCGCCAGTCCGGCCGTGGCGATCTGGGATCGCAGCGGCAAACTGGCGTACTTCGGCCCTTATAGCGAAGGCCTGACCTGCAACTCCAGCAACAGCTTTATCGAACCGATTTTGAATGCCCTGACAGAAGATCGCCCGGTCAATGCCACGCACACGCTGGCGGTCGGTTGTTACTGCCCGTGGTCTGTGGAGAAGCAGTAAGGCATTCCGGACTTTTCAAGGACAGCGCTGCACGGCACAGAAGGTCTGTGCTAATTGTTTGCAGCCCGACGGGCGGCAATCCCGTATGCACAAGGAGTCACCATGAAGCGCGTGTTCACCGTACTTGGCTTGCTCATCGTTGTTCTGCTCGCCGGCGTCGGCGGGTATGTCCACAGCAAACAACCGACGCGCCAGGGCCAGGTCGAACTGCGCAACCTGCAAGGTTCGGTGACCGTGCGCTACGACGAACGCGGTGTACCGCACATTCGCGCCGAGAACGAAACCGACCTCTACCGTGCCCTTGGCTATGTGCATGCCCAGGATCGCCTGTTCCAGATGGAAGCCATGCGTCGCCTCGCCCGTGGCGAACTGGCCGAAGTGCTCGGGCCGAAACTGCTCGACACCGACAAACTGTTTCGCAGCCTGCGCATCCGTGAGCGCGCCGCCAGTTACGTCGCCAGTCTCGATAAACAGTCGCCGGCGTGGAAAGGCCTGCAAGCCTACCTGGATGGCATCAACCAATATCAGGACAGCCACGCTGCACCGATCGAGTTTGACGTGCTGGGCATCCCTAAGCGGCCGTTCACGGCGCAAGACAGCATCAGCGTCGCCGGCTACATGGCCTATAGCTTTGCGGCGGCGTTTCGCACCGAACCGCTGCTGACCTACGTGCGCGATCAGCTCGGCGCCGATTATCTCAAGGTTTTCGACCTCGACTGGCAGCCCAAAGGGGTGCTGGTCAACGGTCACGCCAAGCAAGCGCCGGCACTTGCCGCTGGCGACTGGAAAGACCTCAACGCCCTCGCCCGCCTCAGCGAACAGGCGCTGATCGATAATGGCCTGCCGCAGTTCGAAGGCAGCAACGCCTGGGTGATTGCCGGCAGCCGCAGCCAGAGCGGCAAACCGCTGCTGGCCGGTGACCCGCATATTCGCTTCTCGGTGCCGTCGGTGTGGTACGAAGCGCAATTGTCGGCGCCGGGCTTCGAGTTGTACGGCCATCATCAGGCGCTAGTGCCTTTCGCCTTCCTCGGCCACAACCTCGATTTCGGCTGGAGCCTGACCATGTTCCAGAACGACGATCTGGACCTGATCGCCGAGAAGGTCAACCCGGATAACCCCAATCAGGTCTGGTATCGCGGCCAGTGGACCGACATGGTTGTCACCCAACAGCAGATCAATGTGAAAGGCCAGACGCCGGTAACTCTCACCCTGCGTCAATCGCCCCACGGGCCGATCGTCAACGATGCGCTCGGCACCGCTGCCGGCAAGACGCCGATCGCCATGTGGTGGGCGTTCCTTGAAACGCCGAACCCGATTCTCGAAGGTTTTTATCAGCTCAACCGCGCCGACACGTTGGCCAAGGCCCGCGCCGCTGCCGCGAAAGTGCAGGCGCCGGGGCTGAACCTGGTTTACGCCAACGCCAAGGGTGATATCGCCTGGTGGGCCTCGGCGTTGCTGCCCAAGCGTCCGGCCGGGGTCAGACCGGAGTTCATGCTCGACGGCAGCAGCAATCAGGCCGACAAGGAGGGTTTCTACCCGTTCAGCGCCAACCCGCAGGAAGAGAACCCGGCGCGCGGCTACATTGTCTCGGCCAACTTCCAGCCGCTGTCGCCGACCGGCATGGAGATTCCCGGTTACTACAACCTTGCCGATCGCGGGCAGCAACTCAATCGTCAGCTCAGCGACAAGAGCGTGAAGTGGAGCAACGAGGCCAATCAGAAACTGCAATTGGGCACAGTGACCGGTTATGGCCCGCGCTTGCTCGCGCCGTTGCTGCCGGTGCTGCGTGAGGTAGTGAGCGATCCGGCACAGCTGAAACTGGTCGAGCAACTGGCGCAATGGCCGGGCGACTATCCGCTGGATTCAGTCAGTGCAACGGTGTTCAACCAGTTCTTGTATGACTTGGCCGATGCGGCGATGCGTGATGAGTTGGGCAATGATTTCTTCGAGACATTGCTGTCGACGCGAGTGATCGATGCGGCGTTGCCGAAACTGGCGGCGAATGCCGATTCGCCGTGGTGGGACAACCGCAGCACGCCGAACAAGGAGACCCGCGCCGATGTCGTGCGCGCGGCGTGGCAGGCGAGCATGCAGCACTTGAAGCTGACCCTGGGCGATAACTCTGCCGAGTGGAAATGGGGCGCGGCGCACACGCTGACTCACGGCCATCCGTTGGGACAGCAGAAGCCGCTGGAGCGGATTTTCAATGTCGGGCCGTTTGCGGCGCCGGGCAGTCATGAAGTGCCGAACAATCTGTCGGCGAAGATCGGCCCGGCGCCGTGGCCGGTGACTTACGGGCCGTCGACGCGGCGCCTGGTGGATTTTGCTGATCCGGCGCATGGCTTGACGATCAACCCGGTCGGGCAGAGTGGTGTGCCGTTTGACAGTCACTATGACGATCAGGCTGAGGCGTATGTCGACGGGATGTATGTGCAGGCGCATTTCAACGACGAAGAGGTGACGGCGAATACGCGCAGTACGTTGAAGCTGTTGCCGGCGCGGACAGCGCCTTAAAAGCCCCTCACCCTAGCCCTCACCCTAGCCCTCTCCCTAGCCCTCTCCCGGGGGGAGAGGGGACTGACCGAGGTGTCTTTCGCTATGCACCGACCAGAGAGATCGAGTCGATTATGGATTCGGTACAGCAACATCACGTCGGCGTATCTCGCTAATATCCCCCAATCGGCCCCCTCTCCCTCTGGGAGAGGGCTGGGGTGAGGGTTAAAGCATCACCGCAAAATTCAGCCGAAACTGCTGCGGCGTCACCCCCAACCGCCGGTTAAACACCCCGCGCATATGTTGCGCATCACGAAACCCGCACTGATACGCCACCGTCTTCAACGGCGCCGCCGTGCTCTCCAGCATCACCCGCGCCGCATCCACCCGCGCCCGCTCGACGAACTCCGCTGGCGTGACCTTGGCTTCCCGGGCAAACACCCGAGAGAAATTGCGCGCACTCATGTTCGCCGCATTGGCCAGATCGGCAATCGTCAGATCACCAGTCAGATTGGCCAGCACATACAACTGCACCATCGCCACCGCCGACGTAGGTTCCGCATGCGGCGTGAGAAACGGACTGAACTGTGACTGCCCACCGGAACGCTGGGTGAACACCACCAGACGCTTGGCCACGCTCAGCGCCACTTCTGCACCGTGATCACGCGCCAGCAGGTACAACGACAGATCAACCCCCGCCGTCACCCCAGCCGAGGTGTAGAGCGTGCCGTCCTCGACGTACAGACGATCCGCCTCGACCTGTGTGGTCGGGCACAACCGGGCCAACGCCTCGGCATCGTTCCAGTGCGTGGTGACGGTGCGCCCTTCCAGCATTCCGGCGCGTGCCAGCATGAACGCGCCATTGCAGATCGAACCGAAGCGCTGCGCCCGAGCACACGCCTCGCGCAGCCACTCGTCGAACGTCGCGCCAAAATCCATGAACGGCAGGTGCGGCCCACCGGCGACCAGCAGCAGGTCGTAGGCATCCAGCGCTTCGCTGAAATACCGATGGGCATTCAGGTTCAAACCATTGGAACAGGCCATCGGGCCGTGTTCGACGCCGATCACTTCGAGCCGATAGTGATCCTCGGGCGGCAGGAAGCGATTGGCCTCGGCAAACACATCCATCGGGCCGCTGACGTCCAGCGATTGCACGCCGGGAAACACGACGATGGCGACGGTTTTGTTCATGGCTGTGGATCCCCCCTTTAAGAGCAAAAGATCGCAGCCTGCGGCAGCTCCTACAGGGGAATGCGGGCTTCTGTAGGAGCTGCCGCAGTCTGCGATCTTTTAGCTTGGCACGATTTGCAGGTGGATTGGCAAGGATCGCAGCCATGGATCGATTGTCCGGTTTCTGCCTCGGGCACAGACTTTTCCCATCAGCGCCACGACGGCGTTTTCGACGAGGAAACCGTTATGAGCACCACCATTGCCGACATCACAATCCCCGACAGCGCCCTCGCCCGGGCCACCACCGAGTACATCCGCGACATCGAGTCCGACTTGCTCTACCACCACTCGCGCCGGGTCTTTTTGTTCGGCGCCTTGAGCGGTGAGCGTCAGCAACTGGCCTACGATCCGGAGTTGCTCTACGTCGGCGCGATGTTCCATGACCTCGGCCTGGTCGAAGGTCATCGCAGCGCAGATGAACGTTTCGAAGTGGATGGCGCGAATGCGGCGGCAGCGTTTCTCAAACCGTACGGGTTGAGCGATGACGATATCGAACAGGTGTGGCTGTCGATTGCCTTGCACACCACACCGGGCGTGCCCAAGCATCTGCGCCCAACGGTGGCGCTGGTAACGGCTGGTGTGGAAATGGATGTGCTGGGCATGGATTACGCGACGTTCAGCACGGTACAGCGCGAGGCAGTGGTGCATGCGCACCCGCGTGGAGAGGGTTTCAAGGAATGCATCATCTGCGCGTTCGCCGATGGCTTGCGCCATCGTCCGCAGACCACGTTCGGTAATGTGAAGACCGATGTGCTGAGGGATCAGGAGCCAGGGTTCAAGCCGATGAACTTTGTCGAGGTCATCCGCCAATCACCCTGGACTGCCTGAAACGAACTGTGGGAGCGAGCCTGCTCGCGAAAGCGGTGTATCAGCCAATATTTGAGTCGACTGATACTCCGTCTTCGCGAGCAGGCTCGCTCCCACATTGGGATTTGGGTTGGCCTCGAGAATGAGGCCAACCCGTTAGCGCTTACGCAGCCTCCGGGCTTGGCGCCCGACGCACGTCCGGCTGCTTCCAAGAATCGGCAGCGCTTTCTTCGATGGCTTGCTGAATCGCCTTCTTGCGCGCTTCTTCGGCACGGCGGCTGAAGAACCAGACCATGAAGGTCACGATCGACACGGCCAGCAGAATCAGGCTCGCCACGGCGTTGATCTCAGGCTTCACACCCAGACGCACTGCCGAGAACACTTCCATCGGCAAGGTCGTCGAACCAGGACCCGAGACAAAGCTCGCCAGCACCAGGTCATCCAGCGACAGCGCGAACGACATCATGCCGCCCGCTGCCAGCGATGGCGCGATCATCGGAATGGTGATCAGGAAGAACACCTTCCATGGCCGAGCACCGAGGTCCATCGCCGCTTCTTCGATCGACAGGTCCAGCTCACGCAGGCGCGCCGACACCACCACCGCCACATACGCCGCACAGAACGTAGTGTGGGCGATCCAGATGGTGACGATGCCACGCTCCTGCGGCCAGCCGATCATCTGTGCCATGGCCACGAACAGCAGCAACAGCGACAGACCGGTGATCACTTCCGGCATCACCAGCGGCGCCGTCACCAGACCGCCGAACAGCGTACGGCCCTTGAAGCGGGTGATGCGGGTCAGCACGAACGCCGCCAGCGTGCCCAGCGCCACCGCGGCAACCGCGGTGTAGCAGGCGATTTCCAGCGAGCGCAGCACCGAGCCCATCAGTTGCGTGTTGTCGAGCAGGCCGACGTACCACTTGATCGACCAGCCGCCCCACACCGTCACCAGTTTCGAGGCGTTGAACGAGTAGATCACCAGGATCAGCATCGGCAGGTAGATGAACAACAGACCGATGACCAGCATCAGGCTGGAGAAACGGATGCGCTTCATTCTTTGCCCTCCATTTCTTTGGCCTGACTGCGGTTGAACAGAATGATCGGCACAATCAGGATCGCCAGCATCACCACTGCCAGCGCGGATGCCACCGGCCAGTCACGGTTGTTGAAGAACTCTTGCCAGAGCACTTTACCGATCATCAGGGTTTCCGGACCGCCAAGCAGTTCCGGGATCACGAACTCGCCGACCACCGGGATGAATACCAGCATGCAGCCGGCAATGATGCCGTTCTTGGACAGCGGAATGGTGATTTTCCAGAAGCTGTTGAAGGTGCTCGAACCGAGGTCGGATGCCGCTTCCAGCAGACTGTGATCGTGCTTCACCAGGTTGGCGTACAACGGCAGGATCATGAACGGCAGATACGAGTAAACGACGCCGATGTACACCGCCAGGTTGGTGTTGAGGATCTGCAAAGGCTCGTCGATAAAGCCCATGCTCATCAGGAACCCGTTGAGCAAACCGTTGTTGCTGAGGATGCCCATCCACGCGTAAACGCGGATCAGGATCGCCGTCCACGTCGGCATCATGATCAGCAGCACCAGCACCGTTTGCAGCTCTTTACGGGCGGTGGCGATGGCGTAGGCCATCGGGTAGCCGATGACCAGACAAAGAATGGTACTGATCAGCGCCATCTTCAACGAGCCGAGGTAAGCGGCGATGTACAACTCGTCGCCCGCCAGCATCGCGTAGTTGCCCAGGTTCAGCAGCAGTTGCAGCTTCTGCTCGGCGTACGTGTAGATCTCGGTGTACGGCGGAATGGCCACGTCGGCTTCGGCGAAGCTGATCTTCAGAACGATGAAGAACGGCAGCATGAAGAACAGGAACAGCCAGATGAACGGGACCCCGATGACCAGCTGCCGGCCATTGGGGATTATTCGGTTGATGCGGCGTTTGAATTTGCGCATGTTCATGAGCGAAGTACCACGCCGCTGTCATCTTCCCACCACACGTAAACCTGATCGCCCCAGGTCGGACGCGCGCCACGCCGCTCGGCGTTGGCCACGAACGACTGCACCAGTTTGCCGCTCGGCAATTCAACGTAGAACACCGAGTGCCCGCCGAGGTAGGCGATGTCGTGCACCTTGCCGCTCGACCAGTTGTATTCGCAGGTCGGTTGATCGGCGGTGACCAGTAGCTTCTCCGGACGGATCGCGTAAGTCACGGACTTGTCCTGCACCGAGGTGCTGATGCCGTGGCCGACGTAGATCTGCCGATCGAGGTCTTTGCAGGTGATGGTTGCGTGGCCCTCAGCATCGTCGATCACTTCGCCTTCGAAGATGTTGACGTTGCCGATGAATTCGCAGACCAAGCGGCTGGTCGGGGTTTCGTAGATGTCGATCGGGCTGCCGATCTGGGCGATCCAGCCCAGGTGCATGATCGCAATGCGCTCGGCCATGGTCATGGCCTCTTCCTGGTCGTGGGTCACCATCACGCAAGTCACACCGACGCGCTCGATGATCTCGACCAGCTCCAGTTGCATCTGCGAACGCAGTTTTTTATCCAGTGCGCCCATCGGCTCGTCGAGCAGCAGCAGCTTCGGCCGCTTGGCCAGCGAACGTGCCAGCGCCACACGCTGACGCTGACCGCCGGACAGTTGATGCGGCTTGCGCTTGGCGTACTGGCTCATCTGCACCAGCTTGAGCATTTCGGCTACGCGGGCATCGACTTCAGCCGCCGGGATCTTGTCCTGCTTGAGGCCGAAGGCGATGTTCTGCGCCACGGTCATGTGCGGGAACAAGGCGTACGACTGGAACATCATGTTGATCGGACGTTCGTACGGCGGCATGTCGGTGATGTCGACGCCGTCGAGGAAAATGCGCCCCTCCGTGGGCCGTTCGAACCCTGCCAGCATCCGCAGCAGAGTGGATTTGCCCGATCCCGAACCGCCGAGCAGGGCGAAGATTTCGCCTTTCTTGATTTCCAGGGACACATCGTCCACGGCAATCGTCTCGTCGAACTTCTTCGTGACCCGGTCGATTTTGACCAGCACCTGTTTCGGTGTCTGGTCGCCCTCGAGGGCTTTCTTATAGGCGCCGGAGGCAACTGCCATTTACGAAACTCCCAGAAAAAAACAATGCAGTTCGCCCCGCAAGGCGAACCCAGGATAGTGTGTGCCTTACATCCCCGACTTGACCTTGGTCCAGCTGCGGGTCATCAGACGCTGAATGTTCGGTGGCAACTCGATCGACACATAAGCCTTGTCGATAACGGCCTGCGGCGGATACACCGACGCATCGGTACGGATGGATTGTTCCATCAACTTGTCCGCCCCCGGATTGGGGTTGGCGTAACCGACGTAATCACTGACCTGAGCGATCACCTCAGGTTTCAGCAGATAGTTGATGAAGGCATGGGCCTGCTTCACGTTCGACGAATCCTTGGGGATTGCCAGCATGTCGAACCACAATGCGCCACCCTCTTTCGGCACCGTGTAGGCGATGTTCACGCCCTTCTTGGCTTCGGCTGCGCGGTTCTTCGCCTGGAAGATATCGCCGGAGAAACCGATGGCCACACAGATGTCACCGTTGGCCAGATCACCGATGTATTTCGAGGAGTGGAAGTAGTTCACGTAAGGACGCACCGCGAGCAATTTGTCGGTGGCTTTTTCGTAGTCCTTGGGATTGGTGCTGTTGGCATTCAGGCCCAGATAGTTGAGCACGGTCGGCATCATTTCATCCGCCGAATCGAGGAATGCCACGCCGCAGCTTTGCAGCTTCTTGATGTTCTCAGGCTCGAACAAAACGCCCCACGAATCGATCTTGTCGACACCCAGTACAGCTTTGACTTTATCGACGTTGTAACCGATGCCGTTGGTGCCCCAAAGGTACGGCACGGCGTACAGGTTGCCCGGATCGTTCTGCTCCAGACGTTTGAGCAGCGCCGGGTCGAGATTGGAATAATTCGGCAGCTGCGAGCGGTCGAGCTTCTGGAACGCGCCCGCCTTGATCTGCTTGCCAAGGAAGTGGTTCGACGGCACGACCACGTCGTAACCGGTACGCCCGGCCAGCAACTTGCCTTCCAGGGTTTCGTTGGAGTCGAACACGTCGTAGACCGGTTTTATCCCGGTGGCTTTCTGGAAATCGGCCAGGGTGGTCTCGCCGATGTAATCGGACCAGTTATAAATATGCACCGTACCGGCGGCCTGGGCTCCGACAGCAATCGTCAGGCCGGCAGTGGCCAGCAGGGCTTTGCGCAAAGAAGAAAAAATAGGCAAGTGGAGGTCCTCTAAATTAGTTGGGCCCAAGTTGCCCAGCGCTGCATGACAGCGATGGCTGCCCGGCAACAAAACCGGCGCGCAACTTACCCTCGAAAAACCGTTCCTGCAAAACTTCCTGTCATTTAATTGATCCGCTGGCCGCCCGCGCGGGGCATGACGGCCAGCGGTTGTTGCGTCAAACCGGCTTATTTACCGGATTTGATCTTGGTCCAGCTGCGAGTGATCAGGCGCAGGGTCGCTGCGTCCAGATCGCTGATCGCGTAGAGCTGCTTCTTCACTTCTGCCGACGGGTAGATGCTCGGATCGCTGGTGATGTCCTTGTCCACCAGTGGCGTGGCAGCCTTGTTGCCGTTCGGGAAACGCACGGCGTTGGTGATGCCGGCCATCACTTGCGGCTCAAGCAGGTAGTTCATGAACTTGTAGGCGGCTTCGACGTTTTCGGCATCCTTGGGAATGGCGACCATGTCGTAGAACGTGCCAGCACCTTCTTTTGGAATGGTGTAGGCCAGCTTGACCTTGTCACCGGCTTCCTGGGCGCGGGTCTTGGATTGTTCCAGGTCACCCGAGTAACCGACGGCGACGCAGATGTTGCCGTTGGCCAGGTCGGAGATGTACTTGGAGGAATGGAAGTAGGCAACCGACGGACGAATTTTCAGGAACAGGTCTTCGGCGGCTTTCAGGTCAGCCTTGTCCTTGCTGTTGGTCGGCTTGCCCAGGTAGTGCAACGCCGCCGGAATCATTTCGGTCGGTGCGTCGAGGAAGCTTACGCCGCAGCTTTTGAGCTTCTCGATGTTTTCAGGCTTGAACACCACGTCCCAGGAATCGATCTTGTCGATGCCCAGCGCTGCCTTGACCTTGGCCGGGTTGTAGCCGATGCCGATCGAGCCCCACATGTACGGGAACGCGTACTTGTTGCCTTGGTCGCTGGCATCGCCAACAGCCTTGAGCAGGTCTTCGTCGAGGTTCTTCCAGTTCGGCAGCTTGGACTTGTCCAGCTCCTGGTAAACACCGGCCTTGATCTGCTTGGCGAGGAAGTTATTGGAAGGCACCACGATGTCGTAACCGGACTTGCCGGCCAGCAGCTTGGCTTCCAGGGTTTCGTTGCTGTCGAAGACGTCATAGACGACTTTGATCCCGGTGGCTTTTTCGAAGTTGGCCACAGTGTCCGGGGCGATGTAGTCGGACCAGTTGTAGACGTGCAACACCTTGTCGTCCGCCTGAGCCGCAGCCGCCATGACTCCCATCAGGGACATGGCGAGCAGAGTCTTGCCAGCGAGCTTTTTGCCTAATGCCTTCATGCGTTAATGCTCCAAATTTTTCTTTTTTGAACCACTTTGTTCAGCGGCCGAACCCGGACAACTGGAACCGCGGCTAGTCTGGCAAGATCCGAGGCGGTCTTTCAAGAAAAGACCAGCCTTTCTGACAGCTTTGAGCGCGAGCGCCACGGCTCCCCCGCTCAAAGCCTAGCACTTAGCCCTGCAACGCACTGAGGGTCAGGTCCAGGCATTTACGTGCCTTTGTCACCAGCTCATCGATCTCGGCTTTGCTGATCACCAGCGGCGGCGCGATGATCATGGTGTCGCCCACAGCGCGCATGATCAGGCCGTTGTCGAAGCAGAACTGGCGGCAGATCATGCCGACGCCCTTGCCTTCGTAACGCTTGCGCGTGGCCTTGTCCTGCACCAGCTCGATCGCGCCCAACAGACCGACTCCGCGAACTTCACCCACCAACGGGTGATCGTTCAGTTCCCGCAGACGTTTCTGCAAATACGGTGCCGTTTCGTTGTGCGCGTTCTCGATAATTTTTTCATCGCGCAGGATGCGGATGTTTTCCAGACCCACCGCCGCCGCCACCGGGTGACCGGAGTAGGTGAAGCCGTGGTTGAAATCGCCACCTTCGTTGAGCACCGCCACCACGGTGTCGCGAACAATCAGGCCACCCATCGGGATGTAGCCGGAGGTCAGGCCTTTGGCGATGGTCATCATGTCCGGCTTGAGATCGTAGAAATCACTGCCGAACCACTCACCGGTACGGCCGAAACCGCAGATCACTTCGTCGGCGACGAACAGGATGTCGTACTTGGCGAGGATTTCCTTGATGCGCGGCCAGTAGCTGTCGGGCGGAATGATCACGCCGCCGGCGCCCTGGATCGGCTCGGCAATAAAGGCACCGACGTTGTCGACGCCGACTTCGAGAATCTTCTCTTCCAGCTGATTGGCCGCCCAGATACCGAACTCTTCCGGCGACATGTCGCCGCCTTCGGCGAACCAGTACGGTTGCGCGATGTGGACGATGCCCGGGATCGGCAAGTCGCCTTGTTCGTGCATGTAAGTCATACCACCGAGGCTCGCGCCGGCCACGGTCGAACCGTGATAACCGTTCTTGCGGCTGATGATGACTTTCTTGTTTGGCTGGCCTTTGATCGCCCAGTAGTGGCGGACCATGCGCAGCATGGTGTCGTTGCCTTCGGAGCCGGAACCGGTGAAGAACACGTGGTTCATACCTTCCGGCGCCACGTCGGCAATCGACTTGGCCAGTTCCAGCGCCGGCGGGTGCGCGGTCTGGAAGAACAGGTTGTAGTACGGCAGTTCGCGCATCTGTTTGGCGGCTGCGTCGGCCAGCTCATCGCGACCATAACCGATGGCCACGCACCACAGACCGGCCATGCCGTCGAGAATCTTGTTGCCTTCGCTGTCCCACAGGTAAACGCCCTTGGCGTTGGTGATGATCCGCGGGCCTTTCTCTTTCAGCTGCTTGAAGTCGCTGAACGGGGCCAGGTGGTGATCATTGCTGAGTGCTTGCCACTCGCGGGTTTGCGGATTGTTGCTGGTCATGCCAATTCTCCTTGTTATCGGTGAAGACGCAGCCGGTGAGGGCCGCGCCCGGCGTATCAGACGGCGAAGAGCAGGTACTCACGCTCCCAGGAACTGATCACGCGCTTGAAGTTTTCATGCTCGGCCCGTTTTACCGCGACGTAGCCAGTGATGAAGGTTTTGCCCAGGTACTTCTCGATGGTCGCGCTGTTTTCCATACGTTCCAGCGCGTCTTCGATGGTCAGCGGCAGGCGCAGGTTGCGGCGCTCATAACCACGGCCCACCACCGGCGCGCTCGGGTTGAGGCCTTCGACCATGCCGATGTAACCGCAGAGCAGGCTCGCGGCGATCGCCAGATACGGGTTGGCGTCGGCGCCCGGCAGGCGGTTCTCGACGCGACGGTTCTGCGGGCCGGCATCCGGTACGCGCAGGCCGACGGTGCGGTTTTCTTCGCCCCACTCGACGTTGACCGGTGCCGAGGTGTCCGGCAGGAAGCGGCGGAACGAGTTGACGTTCGGCGCGAACAACGGCAACAGCTCAGGAATCAGCTTCTGCAAACCACCGATGTGGTGCAGGAACAACTGGCTCATGGTCCCGTCTTCATTAGAGAAGACGTTTTTGCCGGTCTCGATGTCGATGATGCTCTGGTGCAAGTGCATCGCACTGCCCGGCTCACCGGTCATCGGCTTGGCCATAAAGGTCGCGGCCACGTCGTGCTTGAGCGCGGCTTCACGCATGGTGCGTTTGAACACCAGAATCTGGTCGGCCAGCGACAGTGCGTCGCCGTGACGGAAGTTGATTTCCATCTGCGCCGTGCCGTCTTCGTGGATCAGCGTGTCGAGGTCCAGTTCCTGCAGTTCGCACCAGTCGTAGACGTCTTCGAACAGCGGGTCGAATTCGTTCGCCGCTTCAATGGAGAACGACTGACGACCGATTTCCGGACGGCCCGAGCGACCAATCGGCGGCTGCAACGGATAGTCAGGGTCGTCGCTGCGCTTGGTCAGGTAGAACTCCATTTCCGGCGCCACGATTGGCTGCCAGCCCTTGTCGGCATAGAGCTTGAGAACTTTCTTGAGGACGTTGCGCGGCGACAGCTCGATCGGGTTGCCTTGCTTGTCGTAGGTGTCGTGGATCACCTGCGCGGTCGGCTCGATGGCCCACGGCACCATGTACACGGCGTTCTGGTCGGGGCGGCAGATCATGTCGATGTCGGCCGGGTCGAGCAGTTCGTAATAGATGTCGTCTTCGACGTAGTCGCCGGTCACGGTCTGCAACAGCACGCTTTCTGGCAGACGCATGCCTTTTTCGGCAATGAACTTGTTGGTCGGCGAAATCTTGCCCCGGGTGATACCGGTCAAGTCGGCGATCATGCATTCGACTTCTGTGATCTTGTGGTCTTTCAACCAATCGGTGAGCTGGTCGAGGTTGGTACTCATAAATGCCTCTGGGCTGAGTCTCCTGACATGATGTCAGGCAAAGTTTGACGCTTTGGGCGTCGCGTTAAAGGGGGCTTGCTCGCGCAGTGCCGGCTTACGCCTGGCACCGCGCATAGACAATGAAAGAAGAGCTTACCTGCCCTTTACGCTGGCGTTGCATTTCCTGTGCACACTCAAGGCGTGCAGAATCATGAGCACGGCTGGGGAAGCGGCACAGGCTTTGGAAATGAAAGCGATCTATAGTGGAAGGAGACGCCATAAACAGGATGCTTTCCCGTACGTCCAGAATATCGGACGCTGGCGCTTGAACGGCCATGGACGGGAACATCGTCGGCAACTTGTCAGCCATGCTGGCTGCGCTACGGACGGATTGGTCGCCACTGATGTGATGAGCATGCAGACCGTACTGTTGCGAGCAGTCGGTGATGCCGATTAACGGCAGGCGAGACATGAAGCACCCCGGTATTATTGCTGTTATGGGTTTGATCGGAGCTTAGCCTTGTTCATTTTTTTACACAACACCCCCGTAAAAAATACAACACGGCCTGCTCAAGCCCGCGGGTGCCCAGCGTCACAAGGACTAAAAACCGCCCCAAAGTGCCCCATAAATGCCCTTGCAGCGCTTTTTTAGGGCAAAAAAGGCCTCGCTTGACTTCGGCAGGCCGTTCGGGTTGACTGAAACCAGAAAAGATCAATGATTGATATTTTTAACAACAAAGGTGTTGCATCATGTCGGTACCCCCGCGTGCCGTTCAGCTTAACGAAGCGAACGCGTTCCTTAAGGAACATCCTGAGGTTCTGTACGTTGACCTTCTGATTGCGGATATGAATGGTGTGGTGCGCGGCAAGCGCATTGAACGCACCAGCCTCCACAAGGTTTACGAGAAAGGCATCAACCTGCCGGCCTCTCTATTTGCTCTGGATATCAATGGTTCGACGGTGGAAAGCACCGGCCTGGGCCTGGACATCGGCGACGCCGATCGTATCTGCTATCCAATCCCCGATACGCTGTGCAACGAGCCATGGCAGAAGCGCCCGACCGCGCAACTGTTGATGACCATGCACGAACTCGAGGGTGACCCATTCTTCGCCGATCCGCGCGAAGTGCTCCGTCAAGTTGTTGCAAAGTTTGACGAGCTGGGCCTGACCATCTGCGCCGCATTCGAACTCGAGTTCTACCTGATCGACCAGGAAAACGTGAACGGCCGTCCACAGCCGCCACGCTCGCCGATCTCCGGCAAACGTCCGCACTCGACGCAGGTCTACCTGATCGACGACCTCGACGAATACGTCGACTGCCTCCAGGACATTCTGGAAGGTGCCAAAGAGCAAGGCATCCCGGCCGACGCCATCGTCAAGGAAAGTGCCCCGGCGCAGTTCGAAGTGAACCTGCACCACGTCGCTGACCCGATCAAGGCATGCGATTACGCGGTACTGCTCAAGCGTCTGATCAAGAACATCGCCTACGACCATGAAATGGACACCACCTTCATGGCCAAGCCGTACCCGGGCCAGGCAGGTAATGGTCTGCACGTACACATTTCGATTCTGGATAAAGAAGGCAAAAACATTTTTGCCAGCGAGGATCCCGAGCAGAACGCCGCGCTGCGTCACGCGATCGGCGGTGTGCTCGAGACCCTGCCCGCGCAGATGGCTTTCCTCTGCCCGAACGTCAACTCCTACCGTCGTTTCGGCGCACAGTTCTACGTGCCGAACTCGCCGTGCTGGGGCCTGGACAACCGCACCGTGGCGATTCGCGTACCGACCGGCTCGTCCGATGCCGTGCGTATCGAACATCGCGTGGCCGGTGCCGACGCCAACCCGTACCTGCTGATGGCTTCGGTTCTGGCCGGCGTGCACCACGGTCTGACCAACAAGATCGAGCCGGGCGCGCCAGTCGAAGGCAACAGCTACGAGCAGAACGAGCAAAGCCTGCCGAACAACTTGCGCGATGCCCTGCGTGAGCTGGACGATAGCGAGGTGATGGCCAAGTACATCGATCCGAAGTACATCGATATCTTCGTCGCCTGCAAGGAAAGCGAGCTGGAGGAGTTCGAACACTCCATCTCCGACCTTGAGTACAACTGGTATCTGCATACCGTTTAAGCGGTTGTAGCTTCAGGAAAAACGCCGTTGGCTGATTCAGCCAACGGCGTTTTTTTATGGCCGCCTGCGGCGGTTCGCGAGCAGGCTCGCTCCTACAGGGGGCTGTGTGTACAAATGCTCAAGTTCACTGGAGATCAAATGTGGGAGCGAGCCTGCTCGCGAAGCGGTCGACAAGACAACACACAAGCCGGCTCGTACAATGCCCGCTGCCCCGCAGGAGACTTCCATGACGCGACCCGCCCCCGTCCGCAAACCCCGTGCCCGCAGTCAGGCGCGCATCGATTCGATACTCGACGCCGCGCGCACATTGCTGGCGGCCGAGGGTGTGGCGAGTCTGTCGATTTATAGCGTCGCCGAACGCGCGCAGATCCCGCCCTCTTCCGTGTACCACTTTTTCGCCAGCGTCCCGGCATTGCTCGAAGCGCTGACGGCGGATGTCCACGCCGCGTTTCGCGCTTGCCTGCAAGCGCCGATCGATCACGAAGCTTTGCGTGACTGGCGTGATCTGTCGCGACTGGTCGAACAACGGATGCTGGAGATCTACGACGAAGACGCGGCGGCGCGGCAGTTGATCCTCGCGCAGCATGGTCTGACCGAAGTGACTCAGGCTGACCGTCAGCACGACATAGAACTGGGCGATCTGATGCACAAGCTGTTCGATCATCACTTCGAATTGCCGAGGCTGCCGGAAGATGTCGATGTATTTGCCTTGGCGATGGAGTTGGGTGACCGTGTTTATGCGCGTTCGGTGCAGCAGCACGGGCAGATCACGCCGCGCATGGCCGAGGAAGGGATGCGCGTGTTTGATGCCTACATTGGGTTGTATCTGCCGCCGTATCTACCCAAAAGATCTCTGGTGATCTGACTGACCTATTCGCGAGCAGGCTCGCTCCCACATCTGGAATGCGATCCCCTGTGGGAGCGAGCCTGCTCGCGAAGGCCGCGCCGCAGTTTTCAGATCAGGCACAAAAAACCCCGCAGGGCTCACGCCCTCCGGGGTTGTTTTTTACTCACCGGCTTACAACTTGGCGATCGACACCTCGGTGGATTTCACAAAAGCGATCACTTCGCTGCCGACCACCAGTTCCAGCTCCTTGACCGAGCGGGTGGTGATCACCGAAGTGACGATGCCGGAAGCGGTCTGCACGTCGATTTCCGACAGCACGTCGCCGAGGACGATTTCCTTGATCGAGCCTTTGAACTGGTTACGGACGTTGATGGCTTTGATAGTCATGATATTTCTCCTGAGGTCGAAATAAGCGGCAAGTGGCAAGCTTCAAGCGGCAAGCAAAAGCACAGCGCTTCTACTTGTAGCTTGTAGCTTGAGGCTCGCAGCTGCTTCATTGCGCCCAACGCAGTTGCGTAGGCAGTGGTGAAACAGGTTCCGGCGCCGGCGGTTCGCCGGGCAGGGAGAGAACACGGTTAAGCACTTCGGTTTCCAGCGCTGCCAGTCGGTGCGAACCACGCACTCGTGGGCGCGGCAGTTCGACATGCAGATCGAGACCGACTTCGCCGTCCTCGATCAGAATCACCCGGTCGGCAATCGCCACCGCTTCACTGACGTCGTGGGTCACCAGCAGCACCGTAAAGCCGTGTTGCTGCCAGAGACGTTCGATCAGTTGCTGCATTTCAATGCGGGTCAGTGCGTCCAGTGCGCCGAGCGGTTCGTCGAGCAACAGCAGGCGCGGCTGATGGATCAGCGCCCGCGCCAATGCGACGCGCTGCTTCTGTCCGCCAGATAACGCTGCTGGCCATTCATTGGCGCGATCCGCCAGGCCAACCGCGTCCAGTGCTTCAAGAGCCTTCGGACGCCAGTTGCCTTTAAGCCCGAGACCGACGTTGTCGATGATCTTTTTCCACGGCAGCAGACGTGCTTCCTGGAACATCAGTCGGGTGTCTTCCCGCGCATCGCTGAGCGGCGCAGAACCGGCCAGCAAATCGCCGCCAGTCGGTTGATCGAGGCCGGCGAGCAAACGCAGCAAGGTACTTTTGCCGCAACCACTGCGCCCGACCACGGCGACAAACTGCCCCGCCGGAATGTGCAGATCGATGTCACGCAGCACCTGCCGCGCGCCGAAGGTTTTCTGCAGATTGCGCACCGCCAGCGGAATCCCGCGCAGCAAGCGTGGAGGTTGTTGAGCGGTCATGCCGCACCTCCTTTGGCAACCTGATACGCCGGATGCCAGCGCAGCCACACACGTTCAAGTCCACGGGCGGCGAGGTCGGCGAGTTTGCCCAGCACCGCGTAAAGCAGGATCGCCAGCACCACCACGTCGGTCTGCAAAAACTCCCGGGCGTTCATCGCCAGATAGCCGATGCCTGAGCTGGCGGAAATGGTTTCGGCGACGATCAGCGTCAGCCACATAAAGCCCAGGGCGAAGCGCACACCGACCAGAATCGAAGGCAGTGCACCCGGCAGAATCACCTGCCAGAACAAGCTGAAACCGGAGAGGCCATAACTGCGCGCCATCTCCACCAGCGCCGGGTCGACGTTGCGGATGCCGTGATAGGTATTCAGGTAAATCGGGAACAACGTACCCAGCGCCACCAGAAAGATCTTCGCCGACTCGTCGATGCCGAACCACAGGATCACCAGCGGAATCAGCGCCAGGTGCGGCACGTTGCGGATCATCTGCACCGAGCTGTCGAGCAGGCGTTCGCCCCACTTCGACAGGCCGGTGATGAAACCCAAGACCAGCCCGATGCTGCCGCCGATGGTGAAACCGAGCGCCGCGCGCCAGCCGCTGATGGCCAGGTGCGTCCAGATTTCGCCGCTGCGCACCAGGCTCACGCCGGCTTCGATCACCGCCACCGGTGCCGGCAGAATCCGTGTCGACAACCAACCCGCCGACACCGACAACTGCCACACCGCCAGCAGCAATACCGGCAACGCCCAGGGCGCGAGGCTGTGGATGATTTTCTTCATGGCGCGCCTCAGCTCTGCGACGCGGCTTTGGGAAGAATGTCGTTGGCGACCATCTCGCCGAACGGGCTGACGTAACCGGCGCTTTTCGGCAGTTCCGGGCGCTCGATATCGAGGTGCGGGAACAGCAATTCGGCGACGCGATACGACTCTTCGAGGTGTGGATAACCGGAGAAGATAAAGGTGTCGATGCCCAGATCCGCGTATTCCTTCACCCGTGCCGCGACGGTCGGCCCATCACCGACCAGCGCCGTACCGGCACCGCCGCGCACCAGACCGACACCGGCCCAGAGGTTCGGGCTGACTTCGAGGTTGTCGCGGCTACCGCCATGCAGCGCAGCCATGCGTTGTTGACCGACCGAATCGAAACGCGCCAGCGAAGCCTGGGCGCGAGCGATGGTGTCGTCGTCCAGGTGCGAGATCAAACGATCCGCCGCTTGCCACGCTTCAGCGTTGGTTTCGCGGACGATCACGTGCAGACGAATGCCGAAGCGCACGGTGCGGCCGAGCTTGGCGGCTTTGGCGCGGACTTGTGCAATCTTCTCGGCGACTGCTGCGGGCGGCTCGCCCCAGGTCAGGACCATTTCCACTTGTTCGGCAGCCAGATCTTGCGCCGCTTCCGAGGAACCACCGAAGTACAGCGGCGGACGCGGTTGCTGGATCGGCGGATAGAGCAACTTCGCGCCCTTCACGCTGATGTGCTGACCGTCGTAATCAACGGTTTCGCCTTCCAGCACACGACGCCAGATGCGGGTGAACTCCACCGAGGCTTGATAGCGTTCTTCGTGGCTGAGGAACAGACCGTCGCCAGCCAATTCTTCCGGGTCGCCACCGGTCACCAGATTGAACAACGCACGGCCGCCGGACAGACGATCAAGCGTGGCCGCCTGCCGCGCCGCCACCGTCGGGGAAATGATCCCGGGGCGCAGGGCGACGAGGAATTTCAGCCGCTGGGTCACCGGGATCAGCGACGCCGCCACCAGCCACGAGTCTTCGCAAGAGCGGCCGGTAGGAATCAACACGCCGCCGAAACCCAGACGATCCGCCGCTTGCGCGACCTGTTGCAGATAACCGTGGTCAACGGCGCGAGCGCCTTCGGCGGTGCCAAGGTAATGGCCGTCGCCGTGGGTAGGCAGGAACCAGAAAATATTGAGGCTCATGGAGTGGTCTCCTTGGGGATTCGAATTACTGCGCTTTAGCCACAGCGGCCGGTGGTGTCCAGATCACATCCTTGATGCTCAGCGGCTTGGGAATCAGCTTGAGCTGGAAGAACGTGTCCGCGATTTTCTGCTGCGCGGCGACCACTTCCGGGGTCAGGAACAGCGCGCCGTAGCCCTGGCGCTTGACCGAGGTCAGGGTGATGTCCGCCGGCAGGCCGAGCAGTGGTGCAACCTGTTGGGTCACGTCTTCAGGGTTGGCTTTCGACCACTCGCCAACGGCGCGCACTTCTTCCACGAGAGTCTTGATCACCTCGGGATTTTTCTGTGCGTAAGGCTTGGTCGCGAGATAGAACTGGTGGTTGTCGACGATGCCTTTGCCGTCGCGCAGGGTGTGCGCTTGCAGCTGTTTCTCGGCGGCAGCCTGGTACGGATCCCAGATGACCCAGGCGTCGACGCTGCCACGTTCGAACGCAGCGCGAGCATCGGCCGGCGGCAGGAATACGGTTTGAATGTCGCTGTATTTGAGGCCGGCGTCTTCCAGCGCACGCACCAGCAGGTAGTGAACGTTGGAGCCTTTGTTCAGGGCGACTTTCTTGCCCTTGAGATCAGCCACCGATTTGATCGGCGAGTCTTTCGGCACGAGGATCGCTTCGCTGTTCGGCGCTGGCGGTTCATAAGCGACATAAAGCAAATCGGCGCCGGCAGCCTGAGCAAAAACTGGCGGAGTTTCGCCGGTGACACCGAAGTCGATCGAGCCGACGTTCAGGCCTTCCAACAGTTGCGGGCCACCGGGGAACTCAGTCCATTGCACGTCGACGCCTTGAGCGGCCAGACGTTTTTCCAAAGTGCCCTTGGCTTTGAGCAGCACCAGCGTGCCGTATTTCTGATAACCGATCCGAAGGGTCTCGGCTTGAGCTTGAGTGATGGCGCCGAAGGTGACAGCCGCAGCAAACAGAGCGACCAGACCACGACGCAAAAATACAGTGCGCATAGCGCTCTCCTTTTTGCTGTTGGGTTTTGGCTGCACCTGCTTGGCCGTTAGCGGCGAAGTAAGGTGAGTTACATCAAATGCGGGTGTGGCTTAAATGCTCCAGCGAGCACTCAACAAACGTTCGTTCAACAGGCCCGGTTCCAGCGGTTTCGGCCGGCGGGCCATGGCGCCGACAAACTGATCCAGCGCTTCATGCAGACGCTGCTCCAGCGCTGGAGCCAGTTGCGCCGCCGCACTGCCTTCGCCGTAAGCGATCTGGCTGTCCTCGGCGAAAATCCCCTGAAGCATTTCCTGGGCTTTCAATGCCGACAGCACCGGCTTGAGGGCGTAATCGACCACCAGCATGTGGGCGATGCTGCCGCCAGTGGCCATCGGCAAGACAATCTTGTGGTTCAAGGCGCGCTCGGGCAGCAGATCCAGCAAGGTTTTCAGGGCGCCGGAGAACGACGCTTTGTAAACCGGTGTGGCGATCAGCAGGCCGTCGGCGTTTTCGATCTGTTGCAGCAGGTCGAGCACCTTCGGGCTGTCGAAGCGGGCGTGGAGCAAATCCTCGGCCGGGAAGTCCCGCACCTGATAACTCACCACTTCCACCCCTTGCGCCTGCAACCAGCGTTGCGAGCGTTCCAGCAGCACCCCGGAACGGGAGCGCAGGCTGGGACTGCCACCGAGTGAGACGACCAGCATTGAGACAATTCCTTAAGCGTTACAGGCGATTCGCGGGTTGCGATCTCGCTTCGATGGAGTGACCTTACCAGCTGATTTATATATCCATAAATCATATTTGTTCATTTGGTTATGCGTTTTGGAGATATGCATTTCAACAAACTGCGGGCAAAAAAAAGGCCGTCGAAACGGCCTGAAATCCCCTGCTTAGTGGTTCTGAATTCTGTGCTGCCCGGACTGACGCCTTCGCGAGCAGGCTCGCTCCCACAGGGAATCGCGTTTCAAATGTGGGAGCGAGCCTGCTCGCGAAAGGGTGGTGACTACACCGCAAATCTCACTTATTCGGCTGTGGCGTCAGGCGCAGGTACGGTTTCACCGCGCGATAGCCCTTCGGAAAGCGCTTTTTGATTTCGTCTTCATCCTTGAGCGACGGTACGATCACCACCTCTTCACCGTCCTGCCAGTTGGCCGGTGTAGCCACCTTGTAGTTGTCGGTGAGCTGCAGCGAATCGATCACCCGCAGAATCTCGTGGAAATTACGCCCGGTGCTCGCCGGATACGTGATGGTCAGACGAATCTTCTTGTTCGGATCGATCACGAACAGCGAACGCACGGTCAGCGTGTCGTTGGCATTCGGGTGGATCAGGTCATACAGATCCGAGACCTTGCGATCGGCATCGGCGAGGATCGGGAAGTTGACGATGGTGTTCTGGGTCTCGTTGATGTCTTCGATCCACTTGTGGTGCGAGTCCACCGGGTCGACCGACAGCGCGATGGCTTTGACCCCGCGTTTGCTGAACTCATCCTTGAGCTTGGCGGTGAAGCCCAGCTCAGTGGTGCACACCGGAGTAAAGTCCGCCGGGTGGGAGAACAGCACGCCCCAGCTATCGCCCAGCCATTCGTGGAAACGAATCTTGCCGGCGCTGGAATCCTGTTCGAAATCGGGGGCGATGTCGCCGAGTCTGAGGCTCATGGTGCTGCTCCTGATGAGTTGTTCGAGACCTCAACTGTAGCCCGGGTTTTGCCATCGTGAAAAAGAATAAATAATGAGATATCTAGATCATTAGTGAATATTAAACATCTGTTCACTGGACGCTCGACGGCATCCCGACGAATATCGGTCGCAAGGTTCGAGAAGGCCTTGAGTTGCTGTAAAGAGGGAAATTCGGGGAGGGCTTACGGGGGTGGGCCTGACTCGAAAACGCAAAAGCCCCGTCCGGCGCGATGCCGGACGGGGCTTTTTTTACATCAACGAATCGAAACGCGCTATTACAGCAGCGGGATCGAGTAGCTGAGGATCAGGCGGTTTTCGTCCTGGTCGCGAACGCCAGCGATGTTGGTACGCCAGGTAGCGTTTTTCCACATGAAGCCAACGTTTTTCAGCGGGCCTTCCGGTACCACGTAACCGATAGTCAGGTCACGTTCCCACTCGGAGTCGCCATTACCGTTTTCACGACCGCCGGAAGTAACGGTGTCGATGTTGTCGCCACGCAGGTAAACCATACCAGCGGTCAGGCCTGGTACGCCGACTTTGGCGAAGTCATACGAGTAGCGAGCTTGCCAGGTACGTTCGCCGGCACGGCCGAACTTCTGAATCTGCATGTCGGTGATGGTGTAGTTCGACGAGCCGTCACCCTGGTTCAGCCAAGGGAAGTCGCTGCTGCCGTTGGAAACCTGGTAGCCGCCACCGAAGGTGTGACCAGCAACGGTGTACAGGAACAGGCCACTGTACAGGTTGTTGTCGACTTTACCGCGACCGCTGGCAACACCGGAATAGTTACCGCTGCTGAAGTAAGCAGGGGTGTTGCCGTTGGCACCGTCGTCGGAGCTGTTGAAGTAACGGAAGTCAGACTTCAGCACGCCCGGGCCAATTGCCCAGTTGTGAACCAGACCCAGGAAGTGTTGCTTGTAGAAATCTTCCAGGTTGCCGTAGTAGTACTGCGCAGTCAGGTCTTTGGTGATTTTGTAGTCACCACCAGCGTAGATGAACTTGTTGCTGTTAACGGTACGCGGTGCCGCGCCGTTGATAGACAGCTGTTCATTGTTGCTGGAGTTACGGCCTTTGGCGTGCTCGATCTGACCACCGACCAGGGTCAGGTCCTTGATCTCGCCGGAAGTGATCTGGCCACCCTGCCAGGTCTGTGGCAGCAGACGACCGTCGTTGGTCACGATAACCGGGTTCTTCGGCTGCAGAGTACCCAGCTTCAGCTCAGTCTGGGAGATCTTGGCTTTGGCAGTCAGGCCCAGGCTTGAGAAGTTATCGACCGCTTGGCCATTGGATTCGCTTGGGAAAACAGTGCCGCCGTAAGCAGGACCAGGTTTGCCAGCAGCGGTAACGTTACCGTTGGTGCCGCCGCCCGAATCCAGACGTACGCCCAGCAGGCCGATGGCGTCGATACCAAAACCAACGGTGCCTTGGGTATAGCCGGAAATGAAACGCAGATCGAAGCCTTGGCCCCACTCTTCGTTGCGGCTTGGTTCGTTTGTGCCGCTACGGTTGTCAGTGTTGATGTAGAAGTTACGCAGCCCCAAAGTAGCTTTGCTGTCTTCGATGAAACCGGCGGCGCCTGCCTGCTGCGCCATAACCCCTACGGCCACAGCCAGGGCCAAGGTGGACTTGTTCATGTAAAGCTCCTCTCGTTTCTAATTCTTGTGTTCCTGGCCCTGGGTCTGATGCCCCGGGTCCTAAGATGCGCGATTAGCGCCAGACCGTGACTGACAAGTCAATCGTAACCTTGTATGTCTACGACCAAGGTCTAATCGCAGTGATTTGGTCCGTGCAGAGTAAAGATTTCCTGATAAACCCAAAAAGAATTTATTCATTCTTTTTCATATCATTTCGGAATATGGCCAGTATCTTGCCACCTCCGCCGGGAAACAGCGTATCGGCGACTAAGCTCATTCCTAAATGGTATTTGTTAGCCTTTTTTTATATCGATTAGCTTTGGCGTAACCCCAAATCGTCAAACCCTATCGAAAAGGCGACGCCATGATGGCCAAACGCGCACTATCTAGTCAATTTGTTACAGTTTGTGTGTCAGCACTGATTTCTTTTTCGGCCCATGCCGCCAACCTCACCGTGGGTTATCAAACCGGTATCGACCCGAGCAAAGTCCCCCAGGCTGACGGCGTCTACGAGAAGACCATCGGCGAAAAAATCGACTGGCGCCGTTTCAACAGCGGCCCGGAAGTTGTGACAGCCATTGCTTCGGGCGACGTGCAGATCGGCAACCTCGGTTCCAGCCCGTTGGCCGCCGCCGCTTCACGCAATCTGCCGATTGTGGCGTTCATCGTTTCAGCACAGATCAATGCCGCCGAAGCACTGGTGGTGCGTAATGGCAGCGGAATCAATACTCCGCAGGATCTGGTCGGCAAAACCATCGCCACTCCTTTTGTGTCCACCTCTCACTACAGCCTGCTCGGCGCACTCAAGCACTGGGGGCTGGATAGCTCGAAAGTCAAAGTGGTGAACCTGCAACCGGCAGAGATCGCAGCGGCGTGGAAGCGTGGCGATATCGATGGCGCGTTTGTCTGGTCGCCGGCGCTGGGGGAAATCCGCAAGACCGGCAAGACCCTGACCGATGCAGCACAGGTCGGTCAGTGGGGCGCGCCGACCTTTGAAGTCTGGGTGGCGCGCAAAGATTTTGCCGAGAAGCATCCAGAGGTTGTCGCGAAGTTCGCCAAGGTTACGCTGGACTCATTTGCCGATTATGCGGCGCATAAAGACAGCTGGACGGCCGACTCGGTGCCGGTACAGAAAATCGCCAAACTGACCGGTGCCAACGCCGCCGACGTGCCGGAATTGCTCGCGGGTTCAGCGTTCCCGGATGCCAAGGCGCAGCAAACCACGGCGCTGCTGGAGGGCGGCACGGCGAAGGCGATTGGCGAGACGGCGAAGTTTTTGAAGGAGCAAGGCAAGGTTGAAACGGTGCTGCCGGATTATTCGCCGTATGTCAGCGCGAAATTCATCACCCAGTAAAAAGCTTCGCGAGCAGGCTCGCTCCCACATGGGTTCATTGAACAAATGTGGGAGCGAGCCTGCTCGCGAATGGAACGCCTCGGTTACAGAGTCTTTTCGAAGATCTTCGAATTACGCTGATAGTTGTACAGCGACGCCCGCGCCGCCGGCAGACGCTCGACGCTGCTCGGCTCGAACCCACGCTCGCGGAACCAGTGCGCGGTGCGCGT
Organism: Pseudomonas sp. P108; assembly: GCF_032613195.1. Classification (NCBI taxonomy): domain Bacteria; kingdom Pseudomonadati; phylum Pseudomonadota; class Gammaproteobacteria; order Pseudomonadales; family Pseudomonadaceae; genus Pseudomonas; species Pseudomonas sp. P108. Next base: position 6,317,959 of record NZ_CP126691.1, read on the forward strand.
GGTGAGGACGAACAAGGTCTTCAAACCCTGCGCCCGCGCTCGGGTTTCAATGCGTTCCAGCAACTCATCACCGCGACCGCCATGGCGGTACTCCGGGTTCACCGCCAGGCACGCCAGCTCACCGGCATCGGAATCGGCAATCTGATACAGCGCCGCACAGGCGATGATCATGCCTTCACGCTCGACCACGCTGAACTGTTCGATCTCGCGTTCCAGCACTTCGCGCGAACGACGCACCAGAATCCCCTGCTCTTCCAGCGGACTGATCAAGTCGAGCAAACCGCCGACGTCTTCAATCGCCGCCTCGCGCACCAGTTCGAATTGCTCCTGCGCCACAAGCGTACCGCCACCGTCACGGGTGAACAGCTCGGTCAGCAGCGCGCCGTCTTCGGCGTAACTGACGATATGGCTGCGCGCCACACCGCCACGGCAAGCTTCGGCGGCGGCATCGAGCAGTTCCGCCTGATAGTTGCTGCCCAGACGCTGCAAATGTGCCGGTACTTGTTGCGGACGCAGTTCGCGAACCAGTTTGCCGTTCTCGTCGATCAGGCCGAGGTCGGCGCCGAACAGCAGCAGTTTGTCTGCGCCGAGGTCGATGGCGGCGCGGGTGGCAACGTCTTCGCACGCCAGGTTGAAGATTTCACCGGTTGGCGAGTAGCCCAGCGGCGACAGCAGCACGATCGAGCGCTCATCGAGCAGACGGTTGATGCCCTTGCGGTCGACACGGCGCACTTCGCCGGTGTGGTGATAGTCGACGCCCTCGAGCACGCCGATCGGCCGCGCCGTGACGAGGTTGCCGCTGGCCACGCGCAAACGCGAACCCTGCATCGGCGACGAAGCCATGTCCATCGACAAACGCGCTTCGATGGCGATGCGCAATTGGCCGACCGCATCGATTACACATTCCAGGGTCGCGGCATCGGTGATGCGCATGCCGTGGTGGTAATGCGGGGTCAGGCCGCGGGCAGCGAGGCGGGTTTCGATTTGCGGGCGCGAGCCGTGCACCAGCACCAGGCGCACGCCGAGGCTGTGCAGCAGGACGATGTCGTGAACGATGTTGCCGAAATTCGGATGCTCAACGCCGTCGCCGGGCAGCATGACGACGAAGGTGCAGTCGCGGTGGGCATTGATGTAAGGAGACGCGTGGCGAAGCCAATTGACGTATTCGGGCATGAACCTGGGCCTGTAATAAATAGCAGCCTAAAAAGGGGCGAAACGGAAAACTCACAGCGGGCTGATGGTTATCGTCGGAACAGGCTTGGCGACACGCGCGCTCTCCTCATGAATACGGGTTGGATTCCCACTAATTTAACGACTTGCCCCTGTAGGAGCTGCCGCAGGCTGCGATCTTTTGATCTTCTGAAACAAAAGCAAAAGATCGCAGCCTTCGGCAGCTCCTACAAGGGATGCGTTCAATTCTTCAGGCAGTAATGTTCAATCAGTTGCCGTAATAGATGCACGGTAGGCTGCAAACGTGACATTTCAAGGTATTCGCCAGGCTGATGCGCGCAGGCGATATCGCCGGGGCCGAGCACGATGGTTTCGCAGCCAAGGCGCTGAAGATAAGGCGCTTCGGTGCCGAACGCTACTGCTTCGGCGCTATGACCTGTGAGCTTTTCGGCGATGCGCACCAGTTCGGCGTCTTCAGCCTGCTCGAATGGCGGCACTTCCGGGAACAGCGGTTTGTAATCGATCTTCACCTGATGGTGCTCGGCCACGGGGTTGAGCTTGCGCAGAATCTCCGCGCGCAGGACTTTCGGGTCCATGCCTGGCAGCGGTCGCAAATCGAACTCCAGCGAACACTGGCCACAAATACGATTGGGGTTGTCGCCGCCATGGATGCAACCGAAGTTCATCGTCGGCTGCGGCACGCTGAACTGCGGGTTGTTGAATTCACGTTGCCACAACAGGCGCAGGCCGCGCAGTTCGCCGATCGCATCGTGCATCGCTTCGAGGGCGCTGTGGCCCAGACGCGGATCCGACGAATGGCCGCTCTGCCCGAGGATGTCGATGCGCTCCATCATGATGCCTTTGTGCATGCGGATCGGCTTGAGCCCGGTCGGCTCGCCGATCACCGCTGCGCGGCCCAGCGGACGTCCGGCCTCGGCCAGCGCGCGGGCGCCGGACATCGAGCTTTCTTCATCGCAGGTGGCGAGGATCAGCAGTGGTTGCTTGAACGGCTGATCGAGCAGCGGCCGCACGGCTTCGATGATCAGCGCGAAGAAGCCCTTCATGTCGCAACTGCCCAGCCCGACCCAACGGCCATCGACCTCGGTGAGCTTCAGCGGATCGGTCTGCCACAACGCATCGTCGTACGGCACCGTGTCGCTGTGTCCGGCCAGCACCAGCCCGCCGGGACCGCTGCCGAAACTGGCGAGCAGGTTGAATTTGCCGGGGCTGACCTGCTGGATGTCGCAATTGAAACCCAGATCCCCCAGCCAACCGGCGAGCAAATCGATCACCGCGCGATTGGATTGATCGAGGTTCGGTTGGGTACAGCTGACCGATGGCGCGGCGATCAGCGCAGCGAACTGGTCTTGCATGGACGGCAAAGGCATCGCTGACTCCAACTCCCGATTTGAAGTCCATCATAGAGCCATCCGGCGTCAGGAATAAACCGCCGCAGGGCGTAGGACGAATCAGTCCTGTACACTGCACGGCCTTGGCAGCCACATATTCCCCGGCTGCGCTCCCGATCCTGGATTTTCCGGCCATGCAGAAAGAAACCGAAATCAAACTCCGCGTCAGCCGCGAAACCCTCGCCGCCCTGCGCGAGCACCCGTTACTGAAAAAACGCAACAAAAGTGGCTGGGAACGCCGTGAGTTGATGAACCAGTACTTCGACACCCCCGAGCGCGATCTGGCTCAGGCCAAAGTCGCCCTGCGCCTGCGCAAGGACGGTGACGAAGTGATTCAGACCCTCAAGACCCGTGGCCAGAGCGTCGCCGGTCTGTCCGAGCGTAATGAATACGACTGGAAATTGCCGAAAGCCAAGCTCGACGTGAAGAAACTCGACGGCGAATGCTGGCCCGAGTCGCTGGCCGAACTGGACAAGAAAACCCTCAAGCCAATCTTCACCACCGATTTCGTCCGTGAGCGCGCCGAAATCGCCTGGGGCCGTGGCAAGAGCAAAGTGGTCATCGAAGCCGCGCTGGATCTTGGTCACGTTGTCGTCGGCAAGCAGAAAGAAGAAATCTGCGAACTGGAACTGGAATTGCGCGAAGGCGAGCCTGCCGCGCTGCTGGAACTGGCCGCTGAACTGGCGGAAACCCTGGCGCTGATGCCGTGCGACATCAGCAAGGCTGAACGTGGCTATCGTCTGTACGACGCCAACAGTTACTCGCTGAGCCTGCCGGCGCCGGAGCTGACTGCGGAAACCCAACTCGACGACGCCTTCGCTGCGTTGAGCTGGCACTTGCTCGGCAGCAGCCAGCGTCTGGCCGAACAGTACCGTTTCAACGGTCACTGGCGCCTGTTGCTCGACTGGGTCGAGAACCTCGCGGAAATGCGCGCCCTGCTCAGCAGCCTCGGCCAGGCCGCGCCGCGTCAGTCGACCCACGACTTGCGCGTTGCTCTGGATGCGTTGCTGGAAGACTGGCGCCCGCTGGTGCAGGCCGGTATCGAAGACGAAGACGTGCGCAAAGCCGCGCCAGAGCAGTTCATCGAAGAACTCGAAGACCCGCGCTGGGGCTTGTTCTCGCTGAACACTTCGCGTTGGTTGCTGGCCCGCACCTGGACCGCCGAGCGCAACGTGCGTGGCAACCGTCAGGGTGGCGCGCAGTTGCACAGCTGGTTGCCGCGCACATTGGGCGAAGAAGCCACGGCCCTGCAGTTGCAGCGTTATCAGCAGCAGCCGGAAGATCTGGCTGAACAACTGCCGCGTATCGAGCGCATTCAGGTCTGGCTGCACCACGCACGCAATGTGCTGGAAATCCCGGAAATGGATCGCTTGTACGGCGAGCTGAACAAACTGGCGCAACTGGCCAACGAACCGACGATCACTGACGAACTGCTCGACGCACGCAAGCAGCAGGCGATTGCGGTTTACCAGAATCGCGCCTGGAAAATGCTGCTGCGCATGTAATACCGCTAAAAGATCGCAGCCTTCGGCAGCTCCTACAGGGTGTACACCCGCCCCATGTAAGAGCTGCCGCAGGCTGCGATCTTTTGCTTTATCGCAAGACAGGCAAACTGGTGGTGGACTTGATCTCCGACAGCGCCACAATCGAATTCACCTCCTGAATCCCCGGCACCAGCGACAGCTTCTCGAAGAAGAACCGCTCATACGCCTCAATGTCCGCCGCAACAATGCGCAGTAAAAAATCCACCGCGCCCATCAGCACATAACACTCCAGCACTTCCGGAAAGCCGCGAATCGCTTCGGTGAACTCGGTGAAGTTCGAACGCCCGTGCGCGTTGAGTTTGATCTCGGCAAAGATCTGCGTATTCAGGCCAATCTTCTTGCGATCGAGCAAAGTCACCTGGCCACGAATGATCCCCTCCTCCTTCATCCGCTGAATCCGCCGCCAGCACGGCGATTGCGACAGGCCGACCTGCTCGGCGATCTGCGCACTCGAGAGCGATGCGTCCTCTTGCAGCAGGGCGAGAATCTTGCGGTCGTAGCTGTCCAGTTCGCTGTGCATAAAAAAAGCTCAAATAACGCACTCTACGAATTGATCCAATCGATCAATCATCAATAACGCCGATCATAGCCAAGAAATACCCCGCACCGAATGTAAAAATTCCTCCAGAGATTTTGGAGACTCGTCATGCCGCACCTCGAAGCCGTAACCACCGCGCCAACCCGCGCCGATGTCTGGAACGTCAGTAACGCCCATTGCCTGGCGCAGTATCAGATTCTCGCCGAGGCTGAGCCGGACTTGCTGGTGCGGGTGCTCAACCTGTTCGCACTGCAATTCCTCACACCGGAACAAGTCAACGTGCAGCGCATGGATGACTTGATGTCGATCGACATTGTCATGGGCGGTTTCAGTTGGCATCGCGCGCAAGTGATCGCGGAAAAACTTCGTAACTTGATCAGCGTTTGCTCGGTGAACCTGCAAAACGCCGACAGCTTCTGGGATGCACCCGCGCAAGCCGCTGGCTGACAAATCCGGCAACGGCTTCGTCGGGTAGTGGCCCAACGGTCTGCGGGGCCACGACTATCCTTTTGCGCACTGTCGCTCAAAAGGAAGCCCGCATGTCCGTTCAACTCGCCACTCAGGACCGCTGGCTGGAACTCAACGAGGTGCTGCGTGAACTGGTCGCCCAAGGCTTTATCGGCCAGGACTCGGCGGAGCAGGCACTGAATGCCCGCCGTCGCCATGCAGCTCACGGCCAGATGCACCCGCTGGAATTCATCGCCAGTCAGCAACTCGATGACCTTAGCCGTCCAGGCAAACACCTCGACCTGGAAAGCCTGACCCTGTGGCTGGCGCAGCAGGCCGGTCAGCCGTATCTGCGCATCGATCCGTTGAAAATCAACGTCGCCGCGATCACGCCGTTGATGTCTTACGCCTTCGCACAACGGCACAAGATTCTCGCCGTAGCGGTCGACCGCGACTCGGTCACCGTGGCCAGTGCCCAGCCTTACGTCACCGGATGGGAAGCCGATCTCACCCACGTATTGAAACTGCCAATCAAGCGGGTGGTGGCCAACCCGGCGGATATCCAGCGCTTCAGCGTCGAGTTCTTCCGCCTGGCCAAATCGGTCAGCGGCGCCAGCAATGGCGATCAGCAGAGCGGTAACCTCGGCAACTTCGAACAACTGCTCAACCTCGGCGCCAGCGATCAGGAGCCGGACGCCAACGACGCGCACATCGTCAACATCGTCGACTGGCTGTTCCAGTACGCCTTCCAGCAGCGTGCCAGCGATATCCACATCGAGCCACGGCGTGAACAAGGCACCGTGCGCTTTCGCATCGACGGCGTGCTGCACAACGTCTATCAATTCCCGCCACAGGTGACCATGGCGATTGTCAGTCGCCTGAAAAGCCTCGGGCGGATGAACGTCGCCGAGAAGCGCAAACCCCAGGACGGCCGGGTCAAGACCAAGACCCCGGACGGCGGCGAAGTGGAGCTACGGCTTTCAACCCTGCCCACCGCGTTCGGCGAAAAAATGGTCATGCGGATTTTCGACCCTGAAGTGCTGCTCAAGGATTTCGATCAACTGGGCTTCAGCGCCGACGATCTGAGGCGTTGGCAGGACATGACCCGCCAGCCCAACGGCATCATTCTGGTCACCGGGCCGACCGGCTCGGGCAAGACCACCACGCTGTACACCACGCTGAAAAAACTGGCGACGCCTGAGGTCAACCTCTGCACCATCGAAGACCCGATCGAAATGGTCGAACCGGCGTTCAACCAGATGCAGGTGCAGCACAACATCGACCTGAGCTTCGCCGCCGGGGTGCGTGCACTGATGCGGCAGGACCCGGACATCATCATGATCGGTGAGATCCGCGACCTGGAAACCGCTGAAATGGCGATTCAGGCAGCGCTCACCGGGCACTTGGTGCTGTCGACCCTGCACACCAACGACGCCCCCAGCGCGATCAGCCGCCTGCTCGAACTCGGCGTGCCGCATTACTTGATCAAAGCCACCGTGCTCGGGGTCATGGCCCAGCGTTTGGTGCGCACCTTGTGTCCGCATTGCAAGGCGCCGCTGACCCTCGAGGACGAAGACTGGCAAACCCTGACCCGCCCGTGGCAGGCGCCGTTGCCGGGCAACGCGCAACGTGCCATTGGTTGCGTGGAATGCCGCGATACCGGCTATCGCGGCCGCGCCGGGGTCTACGAAATCATGCAACTGAGCGACAGCCTCAAAGCCTTTATCACCCCGGACACCGACCTCACCGCCATTCGGCGGCAGGCGTTCAAGGAAGGCATGCGCAGTTTGCGTTTGTCCGGCGCGCAGAAGGTTGCGGCAGGGCTGACCACAGTAGAGGAAGTGCTACGGGTGACGCCGCAGAGCGAGCAGAAATAAGTCACCATGGAACCGGATCGGGGAAATGGCGATCCAAGGCCCTAGTTAACCCCCAGGAGTCATCTCATCATGCGTCTCAAACTTGCTGTCGCCACTCTGGCCTTGCTGTCCCTTCCCGTTGGTTCGGCCATGGCGGACAGCTTTTGGCGTAACGTCATCTCGTCCGGTGCCACCACCGGTTCGACTTACCTGACCTTCAAGGATCACAAGCTGATCATCGCCGCACAGGACGATGCCGGCAGTTTCGTTGCCAGTGACGGCGGCATTCGCGGGCCGTATCTGGAAGCAGCGATGCAGAAGGTTCGCGCCGACAATCCGGGCCTGCAGGCGTCGGACATGGAACTGGCGAATGCGATTCTGGCGAAGAACGCCGTGGCTTCCGAGTAAGCCGTTCGCAGAAGCACAAATGCCGCTCATATGAGCGGCATTTTTTTGCCTGTCTTCTGAGCCCAGCACAAAACCCTGTGGGAGCGAGCTTGCTCGCGAAGGCAATTTCACATCCGAAATATGCGGCGACTGACACGCCGTCTTCGCGAGCAAGCTCGCTCCCACAAGGACTGCATACAGTCTGAATGTCAGCGGTAATCATCCACCGGGACACAGGCGCAGAACAGGTTGCGATCGCCATAGACATTGTCGACCCGATTCACCGCCGGCCAATACTTGTGCGCTTTGGTATGCGCATCCGGGGCAATGCCCTGCTCGATGCTGTAGGGCCGCTCCCAAACCCCGGTGACATCCGCCAGGGTATGCGGCGCGCGTTTCAGTGGGTTGTCCTCGGCCGGCCAGTTGCCGTTCTGCACTTCGGTGATTTCCGCGCGAATACTCAGCATTGCGCCGATAAATCGGTCCAGCTCAGCCTTGGACTCACTTTCGGTCGGCTCGACCATCAAGGTCCCCGGCACCGGGAAGGACATGGTCGGCGCATGGAAGCCGTAATCCATCAGACGCTTGGCGACGTCTTCCTCACTGATTCCGGTCTGCGCCTTCAAGGGCCGCAGATCGAGAATGCATTCGTGGGCCACGCGCCCATTGCGCCCGGTATACAACACCGGGAACGCGCCGGATAAATGCTGCGCCAGGTAATTCGCCGCCAGGATCGCCACTTCACTGGCGTCCGCCAATTGCGGCCCCATCATGGCGATGTACATCCAGCTGATCGGCAAAATACTTGCGCTGCCCCATGGCGCCGCGCTGACGGCGCCGTTCTGCGCCAACGGCCCATCGATTGGCACCACCGGATGATTGGCGACGAACGGCGCCAGGTGCGCGCGAATGCCGATCGGCCCCATGCCCGGGCCGCCACCGCCGTGGGGGATGCAAAAGGTCTTGTGCAAATTCATGTGCGACACGTCGGCGCCGATGTCCGCCGGCCGCGCCAGCCCGACCTGCGCATTGAGGTTGGCGCCGTCCATGTACACCTGACCGCCATGCTTGTGGATAACCTCGCAGATCTCGCTGATGCCCTCCTCGTACACACCATGGGTCGACGGATAGGTCGCCATCAGGCACGACAACTTATCCCCAGCCTCGGCGGCTTTCGACTTCAAATCTTCCAGATCGACGTTGCCGGCCTCGTCGCACTCGACGATCACCACACGCATCCCGGCCATTTGCGCTGAGGCCGGGTTGGTACCGTGAGCCGAGGACGGAATCAGGCAGATATCCCGCGCGCCCTGCTGTCGGCTCTCATGATATTTGCGGATCGCCAGCAGCCCGGCGTATTCGCCCTGGGCGCCGGAGTTGGGCTGCATGCAGATCGCATCGAACCCGGTGATTGCGCAGAGCCAGCGCTCCAGTTCTTCGATCATCAAGGTGTAACCAACTGCCTGCTCACGCGGCACGAACGGATGCAGGTTGGCGAATTGCGGCCAGGTGATCGGGATCATTTCGCTGGTGGCGTTGAGTTTCATCGTGCACGAGCCCAATGGGATCATCGACTGGTTAAGCGCGAGATCCTTGTTCTCCAGTTGTTTGAGATAGCGCAGCATCTCGGTTTCGCTGTGATGAGCGTTGAATACCGGATGGCGCAGATAAGGCGTCTTGCGCTGAAGGTTGTCGGGGATGCCGGAAACCAGTACTTCGGCGTCGAGATCGTCGACGTTCAGCCCGTGATCGGCACCGAGCAGTACATCGAACAGTTTCGCCACGGTGCGTTCATCGCAGGTCTCATCGAGACTCAGCCCGACCCGCCCACGCCCGAGAATCCTCAGGTTGATCTGTGCAGCCTGGGCGCTCTCGATAATCGCGGTTTGCGCACCGCCGACGTCCAGCGTCAGCGTGTCGAAGAACTGCGTATTGACCCGGCTGATGCCTTTGCGCTCAAGCCCCGCCGCCAGAATGCAGGTCAACCGGTGCACACGCTGGGCGATGCGTTTCAAGCCTTCCGGGCCGTGATAGACCGCGTAGAAACTGGCGATGTTGGCCAGCAGGACTTGTGCGGTGCAGATGTTCGAATTGGCCTTCTCACGACGAATATGTTGCTCACGGGTTTGCAGGGCCATGCGCAGCGCCACGTTGCCCCGGGCGTCCTTCGACACACCGATGATCCGCCCCGGAATCGCCCGTTTGTATTCCTCCCGACTGGCAAAGAACGCCGCGTGCGGCCCGCCATAACCCATCGGCACGCCAAAACGCTGAGAGGAACCGAACACCACATCGGCGCCCAACTCCCCCGGCGGTGTCAGCAATAGCAAGCTCAATAAATCGGTAGCGACACAAGCCAATGCCTGTTGCGCATGCAAGTGATCGATCAGTGGACGCAGATCGCAAACCTCGCCATGGGTGTCCGGATACTGCAGCAGTGCGCCGAACACCTGATGCTGTTTCAGGTTATCCACAGCGTCGATGATCAGCTCGAAGCCGAAGCCTTCGGCGCGGGTCTGCACCACGGAAATGGTTTGCGGGTGGCAGTTCTCATCGACGAAAAACAGATTGCTCTTCGACTTCGCCACACGCTTGGCCAAAGCCATGGCTTCCGCCGCCGCCGTGGCTTCATCGAGCAGCGAGGCGTTGGCCAATTCGAGGCCGGTGAGGTCGATGGTCAACTGCTGGAAATTCAGCAGCGCTTCGAGCCGGCCTTGAGCGATCTCCGGTTGATAGGGCGTGTACGCGGTGTACCAGCCGGGATTTTCCAGCACGTTGCGCAGGATGACGGTCGGCGTGAGGGTGCCGTGGTAACCCATGCCGATCAGACTGGTCCAGACCTGGTTCTGCTCGGCGTAACCGCGCAGTTTGGCCAGCGCGGCCTGTTCATCGAGGGCGGGCGGCAGATCCAGTGCGCGATTGAAGCGAATGCCCGGCGGCACGGTCTGCTCGATCAGTTCGACCCGGCTGCCGAGGCCGAGGCTGTCGAGCATCGCCTGTTGTTCGGCAGCATCGGGGCCGAGGTGACGGCGCAGGAAGGCATCGGGATCGCGTAACTGGCTCAGGGACGGCAACTGGGACATGACGGGCTCTCTCTTGGCTGGCGCTCAGCGTCAATGCAACACGGTCAAACCAGCATAGCAGCCGATGTGGCAACCCATTTTCAGTGCACCGCGTACCTCTGTAGGAGTGAGCCTGCTCGCGATAGCGTTCCTTCAGACGCCTTAAGGCTGACTGACACACCGCTATCGCGAGCAGGCTCACTCCTACAGGGGATTGCATCGTGCATGAAAAAGCCCCGACGAGTCGGGGCTTTGGGGTGTTGCTTAAAGCTTACTCGCCGATGGCAGCCTTATAAGCAGCAGCATCCAGCAGCTTGTCCAGCTCAGCCTTGTCGCTTGGCTTGAGCTTGAAGATCCACGCACCGTACGGATCGGAGTTCAGCAGCTCCGGCGAGCCGCCCAGCTCTTCGTTGATTGCGATGACTTCACCGCTGATCGGCGAATAGATGTCGGAAGCAGCTTTCACCGATTCAACGACGCCAGCCTGATCTTCAGCGGCGAACACCTTGCCCACTTCGGTCAGCTCGACGAACACCACATCGCCCAGCGCTTCCTGCGCGTGATCACTGATGCCCACGGTGACGGTGCCGTCAGCTTCCAGACGTGCCCATTCATGACTTTCGGCAAAACGCAGTTCAGCGGGGATATTGCTCATCTTCGGTGTCCTCGGAATTGGGTCAGCGGTCATGCCCGCCGGAAAAAGGTTAGATCAAAGTTTTGCCATGGCGTACGAAGGTCGGTTTGACCACTCGTACCGGGTACCACTTGCCACGGATTTCCACTTCGGCGCGGTCGGCGGTGGCCATCGGAACACGCGCCAGGGCAATCGATTTGCTTAGCGTAGGAGAGAAACTACCACTGGTGATCTCCCCTTCGCCAACATCGGCGATACGAACCACTTGATGAGCACGCAAAACACCGCGCTCTTCCAGCACCAGGCCGACCAGTTTGTGTGCAACACCGGCGGCTTTTTCCGCTTCCAGCGCGGCGCGGCCGATGAACTGGCGCGAGGCCGGCTCCCAGGCAATGCTCCAGGCCATGTTCGAAGCCAATGGCGAAACGTCCTGATGAATGTCCTGACCGTAGAGGTTCATTCCGGCTTCAACGCGCAGAGTGTCGCGGGCGCCGAGGCCGATCGGGGAAATGCCGGCGCCGACCAGATCGTTGAAGAACCCCGGCGCCTGACTGGCCGGCAGGCAGATTTCCAGACCATCTTCACCGGTATAACCGGTACGGGCGATAAACCAGTCACCGTCGGTGTAGCCTTCGAAGGGCTTGAGGTGCTGGATCAGCGTAGCGCGCGACTGGGTCACCAGTTCGGCAATCTTGTGCCGGGCCTGCGGGCCTTGTATGGCGAGCATCGCCAGCTCGGTGCGCTCCTGCAGTTGCACGTCGTAATCGCCGCGCTGCGCGTTCATCCAGGCCAGATCCTGATCGCGGGTGGACGCGTTGAACACCAGACGATAAGCGTCATCGAGGCGGTAGACGATCATGTCGTCGACGATGCCGCCGCGCTCATTGAGCATGGTGCTGTACAACGCACGGCCGGGGCGGTGCAGGCGGTCGACGTCATTGGCCAGCAAATGCTGCAGCCAGGCTTTGGCCTGGGGGCCGGTGACATCGATCACGGTCATGTGGGATACATCGAACACCCCGCAATCGCGGCGCACTTCGTGGTGCTCCTCGACCTGCGAGCCGTAATGCAGGGGCATGTCCCAACCGCCAAAATCGACCATCTTCGCGCCGAGGGCGAGATGCAGGTCATACAGAGGCGTACGCTGTCCCATGGGTTTCTCCTTCCGGGCGTGGCGAAGGTGCGGACAGTCGCTGCACAGCGTGAAAGCCTTGTAATAGAAGGCCTTCAGCCAATTTCAGCGAAAAGATCTGTCAGACGAACCGCACCGAATGCCGCGCATTGTAGCCGCATGATTCAGGACTCACTACTAAGTGTTTCGATGGCCGGAGCGGCGAATCAGGCCGATGACCGGTAACAATCCAACCAGAACCAGAGTCAGCGCCGGCAAAGACGCCCGCGCCCATTCGCCTTCGCTGGTCATTTCAAAGATGCGTACGGCCAGCGTATCCCAGCCAAACGGGCGCATCAGCAGGGTCGCGGGCATTTCCTTGAGCACATCGACGAACACCAGCAACGCCGCGCTCAGCGTGCCGGGCAGCAACAGCGGCAGATACACTTTGAAAAACAGTCGCGGCCCACTGACACCCAGGCTACGTGCCGCTTCGGGCAAAGAGGGCCGTATACGCGCCAGACTACTTTCCAGCGGGCCGTACGCGACCGCCACAAAACGCACCAGATACGCCATCAGCAACGCCGCCAGGCTGCCGAGCAGCAACGGTTTGCCTGCGCCACCGAGCCAACTGGAAAGCGGAATCACCAGCTCACGATCCAGGTAACTGAAAGCCAGCATGATCGACACCGCCAGCACCGAACCCGGCAAGGCGTAGCCAAGATTGGCCAGCCCAACGCCGGAGTTGATCGCCTGCGTGGGTGCCAAGCGCCGGGCAAACGCCAGCAAAAAAGCAACGCTGACGGTAATCAACGCGGCCATGCCGCCCAGATACAGGGTGTGCAGGATCAGCCCGGCGTAGCGCTCATCGAGATCGAAACGCCCGCGCTGCCAGAACCAGACAACCAGTTGCAGCACCGGAATGACGAAGGCGCAGGCGAACACCAGGCCGCACCAGCTCATCGCCGCGAAAGCCTTGAGTCCACGCAAGTGATACAGCGCTTTCACCCGAGGTCGCTCGTTACTTGCCCGGTTGGCGCCACGCGCGCGACGTTCGCCGTACAGCACCAGCATTACCACCAGCAACAACAGGCTGGCCAGTTGCGCCGCACTCGGCAGGCTGAAGAAGCCGTACCAGGTCTTGTAGATCGCTGTGGTGAAGGTGTCGAAGTTGAACACCGACACGGCACCGAAATCTGCCAGGGTTTCCATCAGCGCCAGCGCCACGCCTGCACCGATGGCCGGACGCGCCATCGGCAACGCCACCCGCCAGAAGGCTTGCCACGGCGACTGACCAAGTACCCGCGCGGCTTCCATCAGGCCTTTGCCCTGCGCGAGAAACGCGGTGCGCGCCAGCAGGTAAACGTACGGGTAGAAGACCAGCACCAGCACGATAATCACCCCGCCGGTGGAGCGCACCCGTGGCAGGCGCAGACCGGTGCCGAACCATTCCCTGAGCAGTGTCTGCACCGGGCCGGCGAAGTCGAGCAGGCCGACGAAAACGAAGGCCAGCACATACGCGGGGATGGCGAATGGCAGCATCAGCGCCCAGTCGAGCCAGCGCCGCCCGGGGAATTCGCAGAGGCTGGTGAGCCAGGCGAGGCTGACACCGAGCAGCGTCACACCGACACCCACGCCAACGACCAGCGTCAGGGTGTTGCCCAGCAGGCGTGGCATCTGGGTTTCCCACAGGTGCGACCAGATTTGCTGATCGATGGTTTGCCAAGAGAGCAGTAGAACGCTCAGGGGCAACAGCACCAGCGCGGCGATGGCGAAGACGATGGGGTACCAGCGGCGTTGGGCGGGGTGGGCCACTTTTGGTTCTCTGAGGGATTGGGTGTTCTTGGATTGAGTATTTCAGGTTGGGATTGCTGCCCTCACCCTAGCCCTCTCCCGGAGGGAGAGGGGACTGACCGCGTAGTTTATGAGAATTACGCCGACCTGAGATATCGAGTCGAACTCAAGTTTCGAAAACAACACAGATCGGCTCCCTCTCCCTCCGGGAGAGGGCTGGGGTGAGGGCAGCGATCTAAAGTGAACAGTGTTATCGGAAAAGCCTCAGTTCCAACCCGCCCGATCCATCATCCGGATCGCCTCGGCCTGACGCTTGCCCGCCACTTCCACCGGCAAGGTATCAGCAATGAACTTGCCCCACGCCGCCACTTCTTCCGAAGGCGCCACCGCCGGGTTGGCCGGGAACTCCTGGTTCACGTCAGCGAAGATCTTCTGCGCCTCAGGCGTGGTCATCCACTCAACCAAAGCCTTGGCCGCTTCCGGGTGCGGCGCATGTTTGGTCAGGCCAATGCCCGACAGGTTCACGTGCACACCGCGATCGGCCTGATTCGGCCAGAACAGTTTTACCGGCAACTCCGGCTTCTGCTTGTGCAGGCGACCGTAGTAGTACGTGTTGACGATGCCAACGTCGCACTGCCCGGCATTGATCGCTTCGAGCACCGCAACGTCATCGGAGAACACGTCGGTGGACAGGTTGTTGACCCAGCCCTTGAGGATTTTTTCGGTTTTCTCGGCGCCATGGACTTCGATCATGGTCGCGGTCAGCGACTGGTTGTAGACCTTCTTCGCCGTACGCAGACACAGGCGCCCTTCCCAGTTCTTGTCGGCCAGCGCTTCGTAAGTGGTCAGTTCACCCGGTTTCACCCGTTCGGTGGAGTAGGCGATGGTCCGCGCGCGCAGGCTCAGGCCGGTCCAGGCATGGCTGGACGAGCGATACTGCAGCGGAATGTTGGCGTCGATGGTCTTCGAAGTGAACGGTTGCAGGATGCCCATCTGCTCGGCCTGCCAGAGGTTGCCGGCGTCAACGGTGAGCAGCAGGTCGGCGGTGGCGTTTTCACCTTCGGCCTTGATGCGCTGCATCAGCGGCGCTTCCTTGTCGGTGATGAACTTGATCTTCACCCCGGTCTTGGCGGTGTAGGCATCGAAGACCGGCTTGATCAGTTCATCGATGCGCGACGAGTAAACCACCACCTCATCAGCGGCCTGGGCCGTGGTGCTACCGATCAGGGTCAGGGCCAGTGCGGTCAGAAGACGCTTGGGTGCCAACATGGGAGTGGTCTCTCGGTCGGGAAATGTGGGCCAAATGATAAGGACTCACATTTACCACCTCAATCGAACTCTTTTTGAAGGAGTTACCAGATGTTGCACAGTTTGAAAATTGTGGCGCCTGGACGGGCGCCATCGCGAGCAGGCTCACTCCTACATTTGAAATGCGATCCCCTGTAGGAGTGAGCCTGCTCGCGATGAGGCCATTAGCAGCAACGAAAAGATCAGGGCTTGGCCAGCGCCGGAAGATCCCCGGTCAACCCGAGGGCTTCACGCACAAACAGCGCCTTCGCCTCCGGCATCTGCTCCACCAGCTTCAACCCGGCATTCCTTAACCAACGCACCGGCAACGGATCAGCCTGGAACAACCGCTCAAACCCTTCCATCGCCGCCATCAGCGCGAGGTTGTGTGGCATGCGCCGACGCTCGTAACGGCTCAGCACTTTCACATCAGCCAGACGCTCACCGCGCTCCGCCGCCTGCAACAGCACTTCGGCCAACACCGCCGCATCGAGGAAGCCAAGGTTCACACCCTGCCCCGCCAACGGGTGAATGGTGTGCGCCGCATCGCCGATCAGCGCCAGGCCTTCGGCCACGTAACGCTTGGCATGACGCTGACGCAGTGGCACGCACAGACGCGGATCAGCACTGATCACTTCGCCCAGACGACCTTCAAAAGCGCGTTCCAGCTCCCGGCAGAAATCCACTTCGTCCAGCGCCATCAAGCGCTCGGCCTCACTCGGCGTGGTCGACCAGACGATCGAACACCAATCCTGCTGCCCGTCACGCTCCAGCGGCAAAAACGCCAACGGCCCGTGATCGGTAAAACGCTGCCACGCAGTCATCTGATGCGGCTTGCTGCTGCGCACGCTGGTAACGATGGCGTGATGCAAGTAATCCCACTCACGCGTCGCCACACCGGTCAGACGTCGCACTGCCGAGTTGGCACCGTCAGCGGCAATCACCAACGGCGCACGTAACTGACGACCGTCAGCCAGCGTCAGCAGCCAGTCATCGCCCGAGCGGCGCATCTGTTCCAGTCGCGCGTTGGCCAGCATGCCCAGATCGCAATCGTGCAAACGGTCGAGCAAGGCATCCTGCACCACACGGTTTTCGACGATATGGCCAAGCACCTCGGCGTGCACACTGCTCGCCGAGAAATGGATCTGCCCGGTGCCGCTGCCGTCCCAGACATGCATGTCGGTGTACGGACTGCTGCGGCGCTTGGCGATGCCTTCCCACACGCCAAGGCGTTCGAGGATTCGCTGACTGGCGGCCGACAAGGCGCTCACTCGCGGCTCAAACGCCGCTTCGGCATCGAACGGTTTGACGCTCAGCGGGCTGCCGTCGAGCAGCAGGACTTCGAGTCCGCTGTCCTGCAACGCCAACGCCAAAGCGCTGCCGACCATTCCGGCTCCGACAATCAGCAGATCTGCGCGCATTTCCATGCTTTAAGCCTGTCTCGCTTGCGGCTTGAGCCGCACGTAAAGGGTTTTACCGACCCGCGCCACCAGATTACCGGCGCCGTCATGAATGTCGACCTGCAACTGCGGCAGGTATTTCTCACCATTGGCGGTTTGCCGGCGAATCTCGGCGAGCAAGGTCTCGTCGATAGTGAAGCGGGCGAACACCGGGCCTTTGCCCGGCGCAATGAAATCGATGTCGGCAGCTTTGTCCCAGACGATGTAACGCGAACCGAGGTTTTCCATGAGCATCAGCATGAAGAACGGGTCGACCATCGAATACAGGCTGCCGCCGAACTGGGTGCCGACGTAGTTGCGGTTGTACCAGCCGAGGCCCATCGACACCTGCACATCGCGAAAGTCATCGCTGATGTGCCGAACCCGAACACCGGCGCCGAGGTACGGCGGGTAGAACGTCATCACCCAGCGCATCAATCGTGCTTTCCCGAATTTGCCGGTTAACCACTTAAGCATCCGGTCGTGTTCCCAAACCCATGGCCTGACGGGCAAACCAGCGCTTGGCCGGTGGCAGCAGATCAAGGCCGAGCAGGCCGATGTTGCGCCCCAGCGAAACCAGCGGTTGCGTGCTGCCGAACAGGCGCGTGACCTGATCGGAGAAACCGACGGTGAGATCCTGATCGAGACGCTGACGCTCGCGATACGTCTGCAACGTGGCGAGGTCGCCGAGCGGTTTATCGCTGGCCAACAGCGCAGCCGCCAAAGCATCGGCATCACGCAGCGACAGATTGAAACCCTGCCCGGCAATCGGGTGCAGGCTGTGCGCCGCATTGCCGAGCACGGCCAGATGCGAGCGCACTTGTTCTTCGGCCTCAACCAGCGTCAGCGGATACAAATGCCGTGCGCCGACCTGTTTCAGCGTGCCGAGGCGGTAACCGAACACGCCCTGCAATTCGCTGAGGAAATCGCGCTCGCTCAGATCGGCCAAGCGCTGCGCGTCCATACCCAAACGGGTCCAGACCAAAGCGCAGCGGTTTTCGGGCAGCGGTAGCAGCGCCATCGGCCCTTCGTCGGTGAAGCGCTCGAAGGCCATGCCGTTGTGCGCTTCGCTCGGGGTGATGTTGGCGATCAGCGCGCTCTGGTTGTACGGACGCTTGCGCACGTTGATGCCCAACTGCTCGCGCAGCCCGGAGCGACCGCCATCGGCGAGTACCGCGAGGTCGCATTCAAGGGTGGTTTCATCATTGAGGGTCAGGCGATAGCCGTCGGGCAGCGGTTCCATGCGCGTGACTTCCGCCGGGCAGCGCCAGCTGATCACGTCTTTGTCGACGTGCTGCCACAGGCACTGACCGAGCCAGGCGTTTTCCACCACGTAACCGAGTGCCGGCACGCCCTCTTCCATCGCCGACAAGCGCGCGGTGGAGAAGCGGCCACGGTCGGAAACGTGAATCTGTTTGATCGGCTCGGCACGGCGGGAGATTTCCTGCCACACGCCCAAGCGTTGATAGATCTGTCGCGAGCCGAAGGACAACGCCGAGGAACGTGCGTCGTAGCTCGGCTGCCAACTGTCACCGGGAGCGAACGGTTCGATCAGCACGATCTTCCAGCCACGCGCCTTGGCTCCGGCCTGCAAGGCCAACGCCAGACTGGCGCCGACCAGACCGCCACCGATGATTGCCAGATTGACTCGACTCATGCCGCGTGGGTCCTTGCTTGCGCCATCAGCGCTTCGATTTCTGCGACGGTTTTCGGCACGCCGCTGGTGAGGATTTCACAGCCCGTTTTGGTCACCACCACGTCGTCCTCGATGCGCACGCCAATGCCGCGCCATTTCTTCGCGACGTTCTGATTGTCCGGGGCGATATAAATGCCCGGCTCCACGGTCAGCGCCATGCCGACTTCCAGCACGCGCCATTCGCCGCCGACCTTGTACTCGCCAACGTCATGCACATCCATGCCCAGCCAGTGACCGGCGCGGTGCATGTAAAAGGCTTTATAGGCTTCGCTGGCGATCAATTCGTCGACCTCACCCTGCAGCAAACCGAGTTTCACCAACCCCGTGGTGATAACGCGAACCGTGGCTTCGTGCGCCTGATTCCAGTGTTTGTTCGGGGCGATTTCGGCGAATGCGGCTTCCTGCGAGGCCAGCACCAACTCGTAGATCGCTTTCTGCTCGGGTGAAAACGTGCCGTTGACCGGCCAGGTGCGGGTGATGTCGCTGGCATAGCAGTCGATCTCGCAACCGGCGTCGATCAACACCAGGTCACCGTCCTTGAGCACCGCGTCATTCTGCTGGTAATGCAGAATGCAGCTGTTGCGCCCGGCGGCAACGATCGACCCGTAGGCCGGCATCTTCGCCCCGCCCTTGCGGAATTCGTAATCGAGCTCGGCTTCGAGGCTGTATTCGTGGAGCCCGGCCCGACTGGCCTGCATCGCGCGGATGTGGGCTTGCGCCGAGATCCGTGCGGCTTCGCGCATCACCTTCACTTCTGCCGCCGATTTATACAGACGCATGTCGTGCAGCAGATGATCCAGGGCAACGAATTCGTTCGGCGGCTGGGCGCCAAGGTGCGCTTTAGAGCGGATCACGTTGATCCAGTCCATCAGGTGACGATCAAATTCGGGGTTGCTGCCCATCGCCGAATACACCCGGTCACGGCCTTCGATCAGGCCCGGGAGAATGTCGTCGATGTCGGTGATCGGGAAGGCGTCGTCGGCGCCGAAGTCGCGGATCGCGCCTTCTTGCCCTGCACGCAAACCGTCCCACAACTCGCGTTCGGCATTGCGCTCACGGCAGAACAGCACGTACTCGCCATGTTCGCGGCCGGGCATCAGGACGATGACGGCTTGCGGCTCGGGAAAGCCGCTGAGGTACTGGAAATCACTGTCCTGACGGTAGACGTGCTCGACGTCGCGGTTGCGAATAGCGACTGCGGCGGCGGGCAGGATCGCGATGCTGTTGGGTTCCATCTGCGCCATCAGGGCCTTGCGGCGACGGCTGTATTCCGCTTTCGGGATATGGGTCATGGGCAGATGGCTTTCCCTGGCACGCGATTAATGCAGCGACGGCTTGGCGGCTGGCGGCACGTCGGCTTTCTTGGTTTCCGAGAACAGCAGCAGCGGCGCAACGCGCAGGTACTCCATGACTTCCATGTAGTCGGTCTCGCCGTCTTCGGATTCTTCGAGGGCGTCCTGCACTTGGGAAATGGCAGCCAGATCCTGCAGCACTTCGGTGGCTTCAGTGCTGAGCATGCTGCTGTCGCGGCAGTTCAGGCCGAAACCGCTGAGGAAGCCCTGGCACCACTCGCCCAGTGCAGCGGCGCGGTCGGCCAGCGGTGCGTCATCGGTCGGCAGCAGCAGAACGACGGTGACGTCGTCGCCGGTCAGCTCGCCTTTGACCATCTCTTGCAGGCCGATCAGGGCGTTGCGGACGTTGTCCTGGATGTCGCCTTCGAGCAGTTCGGCGGCGTCGATCAACCAGCCTTCGTTATCGAAGCCGGCACCGGCGCAGCTGCGTCCGAGCAGCACGCCGTGCAGTTCGGCAGGCGAGACGTTGTGGCCGCTGGAGGTCAGCAGGGTGGCAAAGGCTTGGTACGGGGAATTCGCAATGGTCATGGGCAGCTAGGCGCCAGACGGCGCTATGTCTAGAATGAAGGCCTTGTATCCTACATCGACAGACTCGCCAAGACTATTAAAGGCTGTCCGCCAGCTATCCCATCAGACAGACTCCGACCCAGTGGACACAATGGAAGACACCGACCTGCAAGCGCTGATGGCCAGACTCGAACTGCTGATTGGCCGAGTCGAGCAACTAAAGAGTCAAAACGCACTCTTACTAGCTCAGGAAAAAACCTGGCGCGAGGAACGCGCTCACCTCATTGAAAAAAACGAAATCGCCCGGCGTAAGGTCGAATCGATGATTTCGCGCCTCAAGGCCCTGGAGCAAGACTCATGAGTTCAAGCAATAGCGTCACCGTGCAGATCCTCGACAAAGAATATTCGATCATCTGCCCGCAGGAAGAACGCAGCAATCTGGTCAGTGCCGCCCGCTACCTCGATGGCAAAATGCGCGAAATTCGCAGCAGCGGTAAAGTCATCGGCGCCGATCGCATTGCTGTGATGGCCGCGCTGAACATCACCCATGACCTCTTGCACAAAGAAGAGCGCCCGGATATCCAGGCCAGCGGTTCGACCCGTGAACAGGTGCGCGACTTGCTCGATCGTGTCGATCTGGTCCTCGCCGACGATCAGAACACCACCAAGGGCTGATTCGACTGGCCGCTTGCGGTATACTCGCGGCACTCCCTGGGGTGCTTGCCAGTTGACGATGTCCCTGAGCCGATTCGCACTACCCTGGAAGTTGCACGTTGGGCTGGTGTGCATGTCCGCTAGACGGAAAGCCTTAAAGTCTACTGCATCTTCCACCTTGAACTTTCGGGTTCAAGGGCTAAGTTGACAGCGGTTCATCCGGGGAGCCTGATTCGAATCCGATGTCGGTGAAAACCGCCATCGGATTTTTTATGCGTACGTTTTTGCATCCATCCTGCCGAAGCCGAACCATGACCGAAGCCGCGCTGCTGCCCCGCCCGCAACTCCGCCGCCTGCTGCGCAAGGCACGCCGCTCACTGAGCAAAAGCGAGCAACGCCAGGCCGCCAAAGGCCTGTACCGGCAATTGGCGCAAGACCCGCATTTTCGCCGGGCCAAACATATCTCTCTGTACCTGCCCACCGACGGTGAAATCGATCCGCGCCTGCTGCTGCGTGAAGCACAGCGTCGGGGCAAGGCAACGTACCTGCCGGTGCTGAGTGCCTGGCCACGAACCAAAATGGTCTTTCAGCGAATTCGTCCCGGCGAGAAACTCAAACCCAATCGCTTCCGCATTCTCGAGCCGCGCGCCAATCTGGCGCAGCAACGCAAGGTCTGGGCGCTGGATCTGGTGTTGTTGCCACTGGTGGGTTTTGACGATGTCGGTGGGCGACTGGGGATGGGCGGCGGCTTCTACGATCGCAGCCTGGCGTATCTGGCGCGGCGTAAAAGCTGGCGCAAGCCGACGCTGTTGGGACTGGCTCATGAGTGTCAGAAGGTCGAACGCTTGGCGCAGGCGAGTTGGGATGTACCGTTACAAGGCACGGTCAGCGACAAGGCGTGGTATTTCGCAGGATAGGACGCCGCGCAGATCAGCGGCGTCGAAAAACCAGTGTCAGCGCTTGAAGGCTGTCGACTGTTGTACTTGTTGCGCGACTTCAATCGGCGCGTCTGCCTTGTTCGACCAAAGGCTCTGCGCGTAACCGGTGGTTACAACGCCCAGACCAAACAAAATGACCAAAGTCCATAGCAAATCCGGTTTGCGTTTCATCGATTGCCCCCCTCAAGGCACATCA
Source organism: Pseudomonas sp. P108 (assembly GCF_032613195.1). NCBI lineage: Bacteria > Pseudomonadati > Pseudomonadota > Gammaproteobacteria > Pseudomonadales > Pseudomonadaceae > Pseudomonas > Pseudomonas sp. P108. The sequence continues at coordinate 6,339,980 of NZ_CP126691.1, forward strand.
TCACGATGACAGCAGCGGTTTCCGTTCGTAGGCCGTGCAGCAGCGTCAAGCTTTAAAGGCCGGCATTTTGCGACAACGTGAACCTGCGCGCAAACGCTGACGTCAACCGACTGTCGGTTTGTCATAAAATTGCCCGACAACCTGCCCAATGACCGTTTCAGGAGCAAAAAACCATGGCCTATTGGCTGATGAAGTCCGAGCCCGACGAACTCTCGATCAAAGGTCTGGAAAAACTCGGCAAAGCGCGCTGGGACGGGGTTCGCAATTATCAGGCGCGCAATTTTCTGCGCTCGATGGCAGTGGGCGATGAGTTCTTTTTCTATCACTCCAGCTGCCCGGAGCCGGGAATTGCCGGAATTGGCAAGATAATCGAAGCGGCGTACCCGGATCCCACCGCACTGGAGCCGGAAAGTCATTACTTCGACCCGAAGGCGACGCCGGAGAAAAATGCCTGGAGTGCGATCGATGTCGAGCACGTCGAGACGTTTACCCGGGTGTTGAAGCTGGATTATCTGAAGCAGCAGACGGCGCTGGCGGAGATGCCGTTGGTGCAGAAGGGGTCAAGGTTGTCGGTGATGCCGGTGACGCCAGAGCAGTGGGCGGCGGTGATTGCGCTCAAGCCTTGAAGAATATGTTGCCTGAAACATCGCCATCGCGAGCAGGCTCACTCCTACAGGGGAACGCATTCCAACTGTAGGAGTGAGCCTGCTCGCGATGGGGCCAGCCCGGACAACGAATGGCTTATTGAATGATCAGGTTGTTGAACAACAGATCCTCAACCACCGGCTTGCCGGTCTCGTCATTCATCACTTGCTGGGTCTGCTTCAACGCTTCCTGACGCAGCTTCTCTTTACCTTCGATGCTGCCCATCGCCTCGGTGGTCTGCTGAGTGAACAGCGCTACCAGCTGATTGCGAATCAACGGTTCGTTGGCCTTGACCAGTTTGCTCGCCTCTTCGCCACTCACACGCAGCGCCACATCGGCCTTGTAGACCTTGAGCTTCGGTGTGCCGTCCAGCCCGTAGTTACCCACAAACGGTGGGCTCAGGGTGATGTAACTTACCTTCGGCGCCTCGCCTTCTTTGGCTTCTTCGGCCAGCGCTGCCACAGGCAGAGACAGGGCCAGCAACAACATGATCCACGCTTTCACAATTCGCTCCTTATCCGGTTTGCGGCCTAGCATAACGACCCGCCGCGCAAGCACAAGCTTATGGCTGACTATCAGGGCCGGGCATGCTCGTTGACCCGTTGACTGACACACCTACACTTATCGGCCATCACTCCCAAAGGAATAGCCCTGATGAAAGCCGTGCTGTGCAAAGCCTTCGGCCCTGCCGAATCGCTGGTGCTGGAAGACGTCGCCAGCCCTGTCGCGAAGAAGAATGAAATCCTGCTGGACGTGCACGCCGCCGGGGTCAACTTCCCGGACACGCTGATCATCGAGGGCAAGTATCAATTCAAGCCGCCCTTCCCGTTCTCGCCGGGTGGCGAAGCGGCTGGCGTAGTGAGCGAAGTCGGCGAAAAAGTCAGTCACCTCAAGGTTGGTGACCGCGTCATGGCCCTGACCGGTTGGGGCAGTTTCGCCGAACAGGTCGCGGTGCCCGGCTACAACGTGCTGCCGATTCCGCCGTCGATGGACTTCAACACCGCCGCCGCCTTCAGCATGACCTACGGCACCTCGATGCACGCGCTCAAACAACGCGCCAATCTGCAAGCAGGCGAAACCCTGCTGGTGCTTGGCGCATCCGGTGGCGTCGGCCTGGCGGCGGTGGAAATCGGCAAAGCCATGGGCGCCCGCGTCATCGCTGCCGCCAGCAGCGCGGAGAAACTGGCGGTGGCCAAAGCTGCCGGCGCCAATGAGTTGATCAATTACAGCGAAACCAGCCTCAAGGACGAAATCAAACGCCTCACCGACGGCCAGGGTGCCGATGTGATTTACGACCCGGTCGGCGGCGATCTCTTCGACCAAGCCATCCGCGCCATCGCCTGGAACGGACGCTTGCTGGTGGTCGGCTTCGCCAGCGGGCGCATTCCGGAACTGCCGGTCAACCTTGCCCTGCTCAAAGGCGCGGCTGTACTTGGTGTGTTCTGGGGCTCCTTCGCCCAGCGCCAGCCGCAAGACAATGCGGCGAACTTCCAGCAATTGTTCGGCTGGTTCGCCGAGGGCAAGTTGAAACCGCTGGTATCGCAGGTCTATCCACTGAGCAATGCGGCGCAGGCGATCAATGATCTTGGCCAGCGCAAGGCTGTGGGCAAGGTGGTGGTGCAAGTGCGCTAATTAACAATGAAAGCGCTTCAACCACCGGGCGACGCCGCAATGTCGCCCGGCATCAGATGCTCCTGAACCTTTTCGCTACGCGACTGGATCAACTGCCCCTTGTCATCGAAGCGCAAAACAATCAGCCAGTCATAAACATTCACTGGCCATTTCGGCTGTCCGATCAACGCCGGGCCATCGCCGCCGAAAGCGGCAATCAGTTTATTGATGTGGCCGTGATGCCAAGCGATCAGCACGGTTTTCGCCTGATTATTCTTGCGCAGCGAGCTGACCAGTTTGTCGACGTCGTTATTGGCGTAGGGCTGTTCAATCGGCAGTTGCAGGCGTTGGGACAGTGGAATCAGCGTCTGTCGCGGGCGGATGCTTTCCGGGCTGTCGGCGGTAGCGATCAGACGTTGGGGCGTGTGTGTCTGGTCGTCCAGCTGCAAAGAGGTGAAATAGTCCGCGTAGGCTGCGGCGCGCTGTTCGCCCTGGGCATTGAGTTCTCGGCCGACATCAGGCTTTTCCGCATGGCGGACGATCAATACGGTGACATTGCGCAGGCCTGGCGCTGCAGAACCCTGTGCGAAGTTCAACACCAGCACTGCAGCAGCCACCGCAACAACCATCAACAGTCTGGGCAATAGCCTGCGAACTTTCGGCGTCATCGTTTATCTCGAGAAATCAGGCGATCTGTAGATCGCGAGTCTAAGACACAACGTCCCGAGCGCGACAAAAACGCCCTGTTCTTACAGCTGAGCGACAGGTTCGTAAAGGAACGCGCGACTTCCAACATTTTCCGCTATTTGCTCGATGCGAACCGGTGCTATTTTCGGTAACGAAACTGTAACATTCGCATCCGCAGTCAAAACAAGAAATCTGGAGCTCTTGAATGTTTGCTTTCTTTCGTCCTGCCGCACATCAGGCTCCATTGCCTGAAGAAAAAATAGACAGCACTTACCGACGCCTGCGCTGGCAGATTTTCGCCGGTATTTTCTTTGGCTACGCGGGTTATTACCTGCTGCGCAAAAACTTCTCCCTGGCCATGCCGTACCTGATCGACGAAGGCTACAGCCGCGGTGATCTGGGTCTGGCGATGTCCGCGATCGCCATCGCCTATGGCTTATCGAAATTCCTCATGGGCCTGGTGTCCGACCGTTCCAACCCGCGCTACTTCCTGCCGTTCGGCCTGCTGGTCTCGGCCGGGGTGATGTTCATTTTCGGTTTCGCGCCGTGGGCAACGTCCAGCGTGACCATGATGTTCATCCTGCTGTTCATAAACGGCTGGGCCCAGGGCATGGGTTGGCCGCCAAGTGGCCGGACCATGGTGCACTGGTGGTCGCAAAAGGAACGCGGCGGCGTGGTGTCCGTGTGGAACGTGGCGCATAACGTCGGTGGCGGCCTGATCGGCCCGCTGTTCCTGCTCGGCATGGGCCTGTTCAACGACTGGCACGCAGCGTTCTACGTACCGGCAGCCGTGGCGCTGGGCGTGGCCGTGTTCGCGTTCATCACCATGCGCGACACCCCGCAATCGGTTGGCCTGCCGCCGATCGAGAAGTACAAGAACGATTACCCGGAAGGCTACGACGCCAGCCACGAAGACGAATTCAGCGCGAAAGAGATCTTCGTCAAATACGTGCTGCGCAACAAAATGCTCTGGTACATCGCCATGGCCAACGTCTTCGTCTATCTGCTGCGTTACGGCGTGCTGGACTGGGCACCGACCTACCTGAAAGAAGCCAAGGGTTTCACCGTCGACAAGACCTCGTGGGCCTATTTCTTCTATGAGTGGGCGGGGATTCCGGGCACGCTGCTGTGCGGCTGGATGTCGGACAAGATCTTCCGTGGCAACCGTGGCCTGACCGGCATGGTGTTCATGGCACTGGTGACCGTGGCAACGCTGGTTTACTGGCTGAATCCGGCCGGCAACCCGACCGTCGACATGATCGCGCTGTTCTCGATCGGCTTCCTGATCTACGGCCCGGTGATGCTGATCGGCCTGCAAGCGCTAGAGCTGGCACCGAAGAAAGCCGCCGGCACTGCCGCAGGCTTCACCGGTCTGTTCGGTTATCTCGGTGGTTCGGTCGCGGCCAGTGCCGCGATGGGCTACACCGTGGACCATTTCGGCTGGGATGGCGGTTTCGTGCTACTGGTGGGCGCTTGCCTGCTGGCGATGGCCTTCCTGGCCCCGACGCTGTGGCACAAGCAAGTCGCCAGTCAGAGCCGTGAAGCAGTCGCTTGATCCGACTGTGATTTACAGCGCTTGAGCCGCGCCTCCAGATTGCGGTCTGGCATGGCGTGGCTGCGCAGGGCGTGCGCGGTCTGCTCGACATAATCGCGAGTAGTGCCGTAACGCCCGCTGGCGCTCTCGAACACCTGGCTCAGCACATGATCCGGCAAGTTGCCGGCATAGCTGGGCAGGTGTCGCTCCAGAACGAATCCCAACGCTTGCACCTGAGTGCCGTCTTCGAGCCGGCAGTTGAGCCAGTGTGGCCGATAGGATGGCACCGGCATCTCGCGTTTCCACAAGGCGTACAGCGCCGCATCGAGATTGTCTTCCGGCAAGCGATAGGCGAAGCCGCTGCACGAACCGCCGCGATCCAGACCAAATACCAGACCGGGCATTTCCGGCGTCCCGCGGTGCTCGTGCGACCACAGGTACAAGCCGCGATGGTAGCCATGCACGCGTCCGCGCACCCGCTCCACTGCCGAACACTCCGGCCGCCAGATCAGCGAACCATACGCGAACAGCCACACCGGCCCGCCCTTGTGGCGCGCCATGGTCGATTGCATGGAAGCGAGAAGTTGTTCGTGCGTCAGCTGCGGCCCAAGATCGAGCCGCGGAGGGTAATTCAAATTCAGAAAAGCGTTTTCAATGGCGCTCATGGCGAATAGCGTTCAGCTCCCCGCGGGTGAAGAATTACTTAATAGAACGCACCGCTGTAACAATAAGGCACATATGTTTTAAGGCAATTTGAGTGCCATGGCACAGTTCTTAATTGATTGCCTGATTGATATATAACCTAGCGGTATTTATGCAATTACATAAATACCGATCGGCTATATAGAGAGTTATAACGGATTCAGGAGCGGGGAGCGTAAGCGAACACGTCGGCACGCATTTGATGGGCGTCCATCCCGGCTTCGACCAATGCGTCCAGCGTGCCGTAGACCATTGCCGGCGAGCCGCTGGCATAGACGTGCAGCGGTTTCAGGTCAGGGAAGTCTTCACAGACTGCCTCGTGCAACATGCCACAGCGCCCTTCCCAACCGCATTGATCACTGACGACTTTGTGCAGGAACAGATTGGGTAATTTCAGCCACTCGTCCCAGTGTTCGATCTCATAGAAGTCTTCCGGACGGCGCACGCCCCAGTACAGATGCACGGGATGTTTGAAGCCGTTGGCGCGGCAGTGCTCGATCAAGGCGTGAATCTGGCCCATGCCGGTACCAGCGGCAACCAACACCAGCGGCCCGTCGGGCAGCTCGGCCAGATGCGTATCGCCGAACGGCAGCTCGACCCGCACCATCGCGTTGCGTTGCAGCTGTTCGATCAGGCTCAGTGCACTGGCTTCGCGCGCCAGCACGTGGATTTCCAGATCACGCCCGCCGTGCGGCGCAGAGGCCATGGAAAACGCTGACTTCTCACCGTTCTCGCGCTCGATCATCAAGTACTGCCCGGCGTGATAGCGCGGTGGCTTGCCGGCCGGAGCGCGCAGGCGAACGCGCCAGGTGTCGCCACCCACATCGCGGCATTCGATGACCTGACACGACAGGCTGCGCACCGGCAGTTCTCCCAGCGCGAGCACGCCATCCCACAGCAGGATGCAGTCTTCCAGCGGCTCGGCTATGCAAGTGTAGAACTCGCCGTGGTCGTGCACCTTGCCGTCCTGCGCGACACTACCTTCAACCAGCAGCGCCGCACACACATGACAATTGCCGTTGCGGCAGCTTTGCGGGCATTCGTAGCCCAAGCGCCGCGCGCCGTCGAGAATCCGCTCACCGGGCTGTATCTCAAGCACTGCTCCGGAGGGCTGCAGGGTTACACGCATCAATCTATTCCTAACTGATTCCAGATGGCATCGATCCGTTGGGTGACGGCGTCGTCCTTGACGATCACGCGGCCCCACTCGCGAGTGGTTTCGCCCGGCCACTTGTGGGTGGCATCGAGGCCCATTTTCGAGCCCAGGCCAGAGATCGGCGAGGCGAAGTCGAGGTAGTCGATCGGCGTGTTATCGATCATCACCGTGTCGCGCTTGGGGTCCATGCGCGTGGTGATGGCCCAGATCACGTCGTTCCAGTCGCGGGCGTTGATATCGTCGTCGGTGACGATAACGAACTTGGTGTACATGAACTGTCGCAAAAACGACCAGACACCGAGCATCACGCGCTTGGCATGCCCTGGATACGACTTCTTCATGGTCACGATGGCCATGCGGTACGAACAGCCTTCAGGCGGCAGGTAGAAGTCGGTGATTTCCGGGAACTGCTTCTGCAGGATCGGCACGAACACTTCGTTCAGCGCCACGCCGAGAATCGCCGGCTCATCCGGCGGACGGCCGGTGTAGGTGCTGTGGTAGATCGGTTTGACGCGGTGGGTGATGCGTTCGACGGTGAACACCGGGAAGCTGTCGACTTCATTGTAGTAACCGGTGTGATCGCCGTACGGGCCTTCATCGGCCATTTCGCCGGGGTGGATCACGCCTTCAAGGATGATTTCGGCGGTGGCCGGCACTTGCAGGTCATTGCCGCGGCACTTGACCAGTTCGGTGCGGTTACCGCGCAAGAGGCCCGCGAAAGCGTATTCGGAGAGACTGTCCGGCACTGGCGTCACAGCGCCGAGGATGGTCGCCGGATCCGCGCCAAGGGCCACGGACACCGGGAACGGCTGACCCGGATGCTTCTCGCACCACTCGCGGAAGTCGAGGGCACCGCCACGGTGACTGAGCCAACGCATGATCACCTTGTTGCGGCCGATGACTTGCTGACGGTAGATGCCGAGGTTCTGGCGTTCCTTGTTCGGGCCTTTGGTGACGGTCAGGCCCCAGGTGATCAGCGGGCCGACGTCGCCGGGCCAGCAGGTCTGCACGGGCAGCATCGCGAGGTCGACGTCGTCGCCCTCGATGACCACTTCCTGGCACACCGCGTCTTTGACGACTTTCGGCGCCATCGAAATGATTTTGCGGAAGATCGGCAGCTTCGACCACGCGTCTTTCAAGCCCTTCGGCGGCTCGGGTTCCTTGAGGAACGCCAACAGCTTGCCGATTTCGCGCAGCTCGCTGACCGACTCGGCGCCCATGCCCATGGCCACCCGCTCGGGGGTTCCGAACAGGTTGCCGAGCACCGGGATGTCGTAGCCCGTCGGCTTTTCGAACAGCAGCGCCGGGCCCTTGGCCCGCAGCGTGCGGTCGCACACCTCGGTCATTTCCAGCACCGGCGAGACGGGAATCTGGATGCGTTTCAACTCTCCGCGCTGCTCAAGCTGCTGCACGAAATCCCGAAGATCCTTGAATTTCATTGACGATGGCACCCTCAAAATAGGCGTACATCCTACCTGCTCTGACGGGCAAACAGCAGCCCGTCAGAGCCTGGCATCAATCAATTGTCGCTGGTGCCCAGCATCAATGGCGCAAACAACGGGCTCAGTCTGGCGCTGCCAACGTCCGAAAGATGATCGGCATCCTTGTACTGCGAGTGGCCGTCGACATCGATGGCGCACAAGCCGTCCTTGCACATCAGCGGCGTCGGATCGATGACATGAATGCCGGAATCAGCGGCGCTCATCGAACCGAACAACGAAGTGAAAAACTGCTGGCGAGCCAAGTGCTCGTTGAGCGGGCGACCGAGACCGTCTGCCGAACGGCCGATGCGCGCCAGACTGGTCAGACGGTCGATGAAGCTCTTGTGTTGCAGTGGCACTTCCTTGAACAGCCAGACTTGCACGCCCGCTTCACGCAGCTCGGCCACTTGCGCCTTGAGGGCGACGGCCATGCGCTGCTCTGCCTGACGTGGGTTGTCCTTGCGATCAAGCAGGAACTGTAGATCGCCATCGCCGTCTTCACGACCATAAACGTACAGGCTCCAGTTTGCCGCCAACACCACGTCCTTGATCCCCAGACTCGTGACGCGGTCCATGTTGCGCTGGTTGAAGTCTTTGCACTGAGGGCGCAAGTGGTCATCGATGATCGGCGGGCACCCGGTCAAACTGTACAACCACACCGGCTGCACGTTGCGCCCGGCATTGCCTTCGATGGCCGGCAACAATGCAGCGGCGTGACTGTCGCCCCAGAACATTTTTGTCGCCGTAATATGTTGATCACCGCCCACAAGGCAGGATTTGGTCAACGCCTTATCGGTGCTCAAGTGCATGCAATTCGACTGCCCGGCGTTCCACTCACGCGATTGCGCATATTCCAGCGCCTTGCCGGTCAGACGCTGCGGAACACCGTCTGCCGAGCGAATCGCCGAGCCGGTGATCGCCAGAACCGTGATCGACACCAGACCGCCGACCAATACCGAATTACGGCTGGCAAACACACGCTTCTCACGAAACGGCAGCTCGATGTATCGCAGGCTCAGCCAAGCCAGCGCCAACGCCAGGGCCATCCAGCCAATTGCCTCCAACGGCTGGATGCCATCGATGGAAATCGCGTTGGCATACACGTAAACCGGCCAATGCCACAGGTACAGCGAATAGGACAGCAGGCCGATCCACACCAGAACCGGGATACTCAACAACCGGCCGGCCCACGTTGGGCCCTGTGCGCCTGACCAGATCAACGCCGTCGTACCCAATACCGGCAACAGCGCCGCCCAGCCCGGGAACACGGTGGTTTTGTCGTAGGTAAACACGGCAAACAGCACCGCCGCCAACCCTGCCAGGCCAACGGACTCACGCAGCCACGGCCGCGCGACATGTTTGGGCACGGGTATGACCGCCAGCATGGCCCCGCAGAGCAGTTCCCACGCGCGGGTCGGCAGGGCGAAAAAAGCAAATTCCGGCCGGCGTTCGATGTAGACAATGTTCAAACCGAACGACACCAGCAGCACAGCGAACAACATCCAGCGCCAATGACGGACGTAGCGCATCATCAGCACCATCATCAGCGGGAAGAAGATGTAGTACTGCTCCTCCACCGCCAGCGACCAGGTATGCAGCAACGGCTTGAGCTCCGAGGCGGGCTCGAAGTAACCGTCTTCGCGCATGAACAGGATGTTGGAAATGAACAGCGACTGGTAACGAATCGTCCGTCCCAGCTCAGCCAGATCTTTGGCCGTCAGCAACAGCCAGCCCAATGCCAGCGTCACTACAACAACCACGGTCAATGCCGGCAGGATGCGCCGGGCGCGACGCCCCCAGAAGTCGAGGAAACTGAAGCGCTGGGCGCTGATTTCACGGAACAGGATTGAGGTAATCAGAAAGCCGGAAATGACGAAGAACACATCAACGCCGACAAAACCGCCGCTGAATGTATTGAATCCGAAATGAAACAGTACGACGGGAATAACCGCCAGTGCCCGTAATCCGTCGATATCACGGCGATTGCCAAACGTGTGCATAACCTTTCTTATCCTTGTAGGTACAAACCGCTCCAGACAAGGACAGTAGCGCGTTACGAAAGTTATTTGTTACGGACACAAAAAAAACGCCCCCTTTCGGGAGCGTTCTTTTTTACAGCGCGTGTATTACTTGCGCTTCATCGACAAGAAGAACTCGTCGTTGGTCTTGGTCGTCTTCAGCTTGTCGACCAGGAACTCGATGGCAGCCACTTCATCCATCGGGTGCAGCAGCTTGCGCAGGATCCACATACGCTGCAGTTCGTCGTCGGCAGTCAGCAACTCTTCGCGGCGGGTGCCGGAGCGGTTGATGTTGATCGCAGGGAACACACGCTTCTCGGCGATCTTGCGATCCAGAGGCAGTTCCATGTTGCCGGTACCCTTGAACTCTTCGTAGATCACTTCGTCCATCTTCGAGCCGGTTTCAACCAGCGCGGTGGCGATAATGGTCAGCGAGCCGCCTTCTTCGATGTTACGCGCAGCACCGAAGAAACGCTTTGGCTTCTCGAGGGCGTGGGCATCGACACCACCGGTCAATACCTTGCCGGAGCTCGGGATCACGGTGTTGTAGGCACGGGCCAGACGGGTGATGGAGTCAAGCAGGATCACCACGTCTTTCTTGTGTTCAACAAGGCGCTTGGCCTTCTCGATCACCATTTCGGCAACCTGTACGTGACGGGTCGGCGGCTCGTCGAAGGTCGAGGCAACCACTTCACCGCGCACGGTGCGCTGCATTTCGGTCACTTCTTCCGGACGTTCGTCGATCAGCAGCACGATCAGGTGAACTTCAGGGTTGTTACGGGCGATGTTCGCTGCGATGTTCTGCAGCATGATCGTTTTACCGGCTTTCGGCGGTGCAACGATCAGACCGCGCTGGCCTTTGCCGATCGGGGCGCACAGGTCGATTACACGACCGGTCAAGTCTTCGGTGGAACCGTTACCGGCTTCCATCTTCATGCGCACGGTCGGGAACAGCGGGGTCAGGTTCTCGAAGAGAATCTTGTTTTTCGCGTTCTCGGGACGATCGAAGTTGATCGTGTCGACCTTGAGCAGGGCGAAATACCGCTCGCCTTCCTTCGGAGGGCGGATCTTGCCAACGATGGTGTCACCGGTGCGCAAGTTGAAGCGGCGGATCTGGCTTGGCGAGACGTAGATATCGTCCGGGCCGGCCAGGTAGGAAGCGTCAGCGGAGCGCAGGAAGCCGAAGCCGTCCTGGAGAATCTCCAGCACGCCATCACCGGAGATTTCCTCGCCGCTTTTCGCGTGCTTTTTCAGCAGGGAGAAAATCACGTCCTGCTTGCGCGAACGGGCCATATTTTCTATGCCCATCTGTTCGGCCAATTCGAGCAGTTCGGTAATCGGCTTTTGCTTGAGTTCAGTCAGATTCATATAGGAATGACGTAATCATTTATGGAGGGGGGGAAATTAAGCTTTTGGCTTAATGAGGCCGCGCCGCGGAGAAGGCGACAGGATCGCGAACTAATTCGAAAAGGAGTGCGTCGGCGACGGCTAGCAGGGGGCAATGGAGAAACCAGTGCGGGGCCGAATGTACCACCTGAGTTTCGGAGCGTCTAGCCCTGAATATGCAAAAAGCCCCGCTAATTGCGGGGCTTTTTTTCAGGCACTTTACTGCGACGCTTAGATGTTGGCGTCGAGGAAAGCCGCCAGTTGCGACTTCGACAGCGCGCCGACTTTGGTCGCTTCAACGTTGCCGTTCTTGAACAGCATCAGGGTCGGGATACCACGCACGCCGTGCTTGGCCGGGGTTTCCTGGTTCTCGTCGATGTTCAGTTTGGCAACGGTCAGCTTGCCTTTGTAAGTCTCGGCAATCTCGTCCAGAACCGGAGCGATCATTTTGCAAGGACCGCACCATTCAGCCCAGTAATCGACCAGGACAGCGCCTTCGGCCTTGAGTACGTCGGCTTCGAAGCTAGCGTCGCTAACGTGTTTGATAAGATCGCTGCTCATGGAATTCTCCAGGTTGTAAGCAAAAAAACGTGGCCCATCATAGCCGCCCTTCCCCTGTTCAGGAAGCCGCAGTTGATTGAGTCTTGCTATGGCACTCGATGAGTTTGGGTATAGCTCAAGTCACGCCGTGGCGGGGGCAATGAAGGAAATTCCGGTGCGCAGTGCGGCATTGCGCACGTGTTCCTGCATGGCTTTTTGCGCCGCACCGGACGCCCGGCGCGCGAGGGCCCGCAGGATCTTGCGGTGTTCCTGCCAGGTTTCCATGGCGCGCTCGGCGCGGATGAACGGTAGTTTCTGGCTTTCCAGGAACATTTCAGCGCTGGCCGTAAGGATGCTCAGCATCGCCTGATTGCCGCTGGCCAGGAGGATCCGTCGGTGAAATTCGAAGTCCAGTTTCGCGGCGGCGTCAAAGTCGCCGGCCTTCAACTGATCGCGCATGGCCGCGACATTGTCTTCCAGAGCATCCAGATCGAACGTGCTCAAGGTCACCGCCGCCAGCCCCGCCGCAAAACCTTCCAGTGCATAGCGCAACTGAAAGATATCCAATGGCGACGCCTGCGCCGCGAACGACCAGCCCGGTGCGTTTTCGCCGCGCGACAACTCCACTGGCGACTGCACGAACACGCCTTTGCCCGGCTGAATACTGACCACGCCCAACGCACTCAACGATGACAGCGCCTCACGCAAAGACGCCCGACTGACACCCAGTTGCAGCGCCAGATCCCGCTGCGACGGCAAAGCATCGCCCGCACCGAAACCCTGCTCGGTGATCAGTTTGCGGATCGCTTGCAGCGCCACTTCGGGTACCGCACGGGAAATCGAGTTCATGGTTTTCAGACGCGCCAGGCCAATGTGCGGCTAGTTGTAAAGCTATTCGGCGAGTCCGGCAAGTCGTGCCCCAGCAGGGTTCGGCGAACCTGGCAGATGCGCCATGGCAGTGCGAAAAACAACCTGACTGTTCAGACCAGTAAGACCGAACAAAGCCGCTGAAACTGCGGCCTGCCGGGATAAAAGGCACGTCTTGGCACGGCCCATGCTCTGTCCGATCGCAGAAATCACTTCCCGCCGATCCGGAGATTGTTCATGACCAAGCGTTACAGCGCCCTCCTCGCCGCCCTGTTTTCCAGTCTGCTGCTCAGCCAGGCTCCCGCTCACGCCGACGGTCTCGACGACGTGGTCAAACGCGGCACGCTGAAAGTCGCCGTGCCCCAGGATTTCCCGCCGTTCGGCTCGGTCGGCCCGGACATGAAGCCTCGCGGCCTGGACATCGACACGGCGAAACTGCTGGCCGACCAGCTCAAGGTCAAACTCGAACTGACCCCGGTCAACAGCACCAACCGCATCCCGTTCCTGACCACTGGCAAAGTCGACCTGGTGATTTCCAGCCTCGGCAAAAATCCTGAGCGCGAGAAAGTCATCGACTTCTCCCGCGCCTACGCTCCGTTCTACCTCGCCGTATTCGGCCCGCCAGACGCCGCCATCGCCAGCCTCGACGACCTCAAGGGCAAGACCATCAGCGTCACCCGTGGCGCCATCGAAGACATCGAATTAACCAAAGTCGCCCCCGAAGGCGTGACCATCAAGCGCTTCGAAGACAACAACTCGACCATCGCCGCTTACCTCGCCGGCCAGGTCGACCTGATCGCCAGCGGCAACGTAGTGATGGTCGCGATCAGCGAAAAGAACCCGAAGCGCGTGCCGGCGCTGAAAGTGAAGCTCAAGGACTCGCCGGTTTACGTCGGCGTGAACAAGAATGAAGCGGCGCTGCTGGCCAAGGTCAACGACATCCTGACCACCGCCAAGGCTGACGGCGCACTGGAAAAGAATTCGCAGACCTGGCTGAAAGAGCCGCTGCCGGCCGATCTCTGATCGACTGCGCGGGAGACCTTCATGGCTTATCAGTTCGATTTCATGCCGGTGGTGGAAAACACCGACCTGCTGCTGCGCGGGGCGCTGTTCACCCTTGAGCTGACAGCCATCGGTGCGTTGCTCGGGGTCGGCGTCGGGATTGTCGGGGCGTTGGTGCGGGCGTGGAACATCCGCCCGTTCTCGGCGATCTTCGGCGTCTACGTCGAGTTGATCCGCAATACGCCGTTTCTGGTGCAGTTGTTCTTCATCTTCTTCGGCCTGCCGTCGCTGGGCGTGCAGATTTCCGAGTGGCAGGCGGCGGTGCTGGCGATGGTGATCAACCTCGGTGCCTATTCGACCGAGATCATCCGCGCCGGCATTCAGGCGATTCCGCGCGGGCAACTGGAAGCCGCAGCGGCATTGGCGATGACGCGCTTCGAGGCGTTCCGCCATGTGGTGCTGCTGCCGGCACTGGGCAAGGTCTGGCCGGCGCTGAGCAGCCAGATCATCATTGTCATGCTCGGCTCGGCGGTGTGTTCGCAGATCGCTACCGAAGAATTGAGCTTCGCTGCCAACTTCATTCAGTCGCGCAACTTCCGCGCTTTTGAAACCTACGCGCTGACCACGCTGATCTACCTGTGCATGGCGCTGCTGATTCGCCAACTGCTGAACTGGATCGGCCGGCGCTACATCAGCAGGAGCCGCGCATGAGCGATTTCACCTTCTGGGACATCCTGCGCAACCTGCTCGTCGGCCTGCAATGGACGCTGGCGTTGTCGCTGGTGGCGTTTATTGGCGGCGGCCTCGTCGGGTTGCTGATCCTGATCATGCGCATCTCGAAAAATCCTCTGTCGAGCAACATCGCCCGTACCTGGATCGAACTGTTCCAGGGCACGCCGCTGCTGATGCAGCTGTTTCTGGTGTTCTTCGGCGTGGCCCTGGCCGGGATCGAAATCTCGCCGTGGATGGCCGCGGCGATTGCCCTGACCTTGTTTACCAGCGCCTATCTGGCGGAGATCTGGCGCGGTTGCGTCGAATCGATTTCCAACGGCCAGTGGGAAGCCTCGGCAAGTCTGGCGCTCAATCCGCTGGAGCAACTGCGCTACGTGATCCTGCCGCAAGCGCTGCGCATCGCCGTGGCGCCGACCGTGGGTTTCTCGGTGCAAGTGGTCAAAGGCACCGCCGTCACCTCGATCATCGGTTTCACCGAGCTGACCAAGACCGGCGGCATGCTCGCCAACGCCACGTTTGAACCGTTCATGGTCTACGGCCTCGTCGCCCTCGGCTACTTCCTGCTCTGCTACCCCTTGTCCCTCAGTGCGCGCTACCTGGAAAGGAGACTGCATGCCTCTGCTTAGAATTTCCGCCCTGCATAAATACTACGGCGATCACCACGTGCTCAAAGGCATCGACCTCAGCGTCGAGGAAGGCCAGGTCGTGGCAATCATCGGCCGCAGCGGCTCGGGCAAATCCACCCTGCTGCGCACGCTTAATGGTCTGGAATCGATCAACGACGGCGTGATCGAAGTCGACGGCGAGTATCTCGACGCCGCGCGCGCCGACCTGCGCAGCCTGCGACAGAAGGTCGGCATGGTGTTTCAGCAGTTCAACCTGTTCCCGCACCTGACCGTGGGCGAAAACGTCATGCTCGCGCCGCAGGTGGTGCAGAAAGTGCCGAAAGCCAAGGCAGCGGAACTGGCGCGAGAGATGCTGGAACGGGTTGGCCTCGGGGAAAAATTCGATGCCTTCCCGGATCGGCTTTCCGGCGGCCAGCAGCAGCGCGTAGCGATTGCCCGGGCACTGGCGATGTCGCCGAAAGTGTTGCTCTGCGACGAGATCACCTCGGCGCTCGACCCGGAACTGGTCAATGAAGTGCTCAGCGTCGTGCGGCAACTGGCCAAGGAAGGCATGACACTGATCATGGTCACCCACGAAATGCGTTTTGCCCGCGAGGTCGGCGACAAACTGGTGTTCATGCACCACGGCAAGGTGCATGAGGTGGGGGATCCGAAGGTGTTGTTTGCCAATCCGCAGACGGCGGAGCTGGCGAACTTTATTGGCACAGTTGAAGCAACAGCCTGAATCTGCCTTATCCTGATCGTTCCCACGCTCCGCGTGGGAATACAGCCAGGGACGCTCCGCGTCCCAAAAGCGGACGCAGAGCGTCCGGTGAGGCATTCCCACGCAGAGCGTGGGAACGATCAGGTTCGGGGTGCGCACTCCGGCGGTTTGAACCGTGCGCGTTGGCGCCAGCGTTTGATCGTGGCACGATGTCGAGGTTATCGACCGAGACCCCCTGACCATGCCGCAATCCCAAGCCAAGAATCTGTCCCTGATCGCCGCAATCGACCTGGGCTCGAACAGCTTTCACATGGTCGTGGCCAAGGCCCAGAACGGCGAAATCCGCATTCTCGAGCGCCTTGGCGAGAAGGTTCAACTGGCCGCGGGCATCGACGATGAGCGCAAGCTCAACGAAGAATCGATGCAGCGCGGCCTCGATTGCCTCAAGCGCTTTGCCCAACTGATCAACGGTATGCCGCTCGGCGCCGTGCGCATCGTTGGCACCAACGCTTTGCGTGAAGCGCGCAACCGCCTCGAATTCATCCACCGCGCCGAAGAAATCCTCGGCCACCCGGTGGAAGTCATCTCCGGTCGTGAAGAAGCGCGCCTGATCTATCTGGGCGTGTCGCACACCCTCGCCGACACCCCGGGCAAACGCCTGGTTGCCGACATCGGCGGCGGCAGCACCGAGTTCATCATCGGCCAGCGCTTTGAGCCGCTGCTGCGCGAAAGCCTGCAGATGGGCTGCGTCAGCTTCACCCAGCGCTACTTCAAGGACGGCAAGATCACCCCGGCCCGCTACGCCCAGGCGTACACCGCGGCGCGGCTGGAGATCATGAGCATCGAACACGCCCTGCACCGCCTGACCTGGGATGAAGCCATCGGCTCCTCGGGCACCATCCGCGCCATCGGCCTGGCGCTGAAGGCCGGCGGCCATGGCACTGGCGAAGTGAATGCCGAAGGTCTGGCCTGGTTGAAGCGTCGGCTGTTCAAGCTCGGCGACGTCGACAAGATCGACTTTGAAGGCATCAAACCGGATCGCCGGACCATTTTCCCGGCGGGCCTGGCGATTCTCGAAGCGATTTTCGACGCCCTCGAACTGCAACGCATGGATCACTGCGACGGCGCGCTGCGTGAAGGCGTGCTCTACGACCTGCTCGGCCGCCATCATCATGAAGACGTGCGCGAACGTACGTTAACTTCGCTGATGGAGCGCTATCACGTCGATCTGGAGCAGGCGGCGCGTGTGGAACGCAAAGCTTTGCACGCGTTTGATCAGGTGGCGGTGGACTGGGAACTGGATGACGGCATCTGGCGCGAACTCCTCGGTTGGGCAGCGAAAGTGCACGAAGTCGGCCTCGATATCGCGCACTATCACTACCACAAGCACGGCGCCTACCTGATCGAGCACTCGGACCTTGCCGGCTTCTCCCGCGAAGACCAACAGATGCTCGCGCTATTGGTGCGCGGCCACCGCCGCAACATTCCCAAGGACAAGTTTGCCGATTTTGGCGACGACGGCGACAAGCTGATTCGCCTGTGCGTATTGCTGCGCTTTGCGATCCTGTTCCACCATATTCGTGGCACCCAAGCGATGCCGCAGGTGGTGCTGCACGCCAAGGGCAACACCCTGGATGTGGAATTCCCGGAGAACTGGCTGGATGAGAATCAGCTGACTCAGGCGGATTTCGGGCTTGAGGCGGATTGGCTGACGCGGGTGGGCATCGTCCTCACCGTTCACTGAGTTGAATCTCCGGTGCAAAAAAGGCGATCCTTCTGGATCGCCTTTTTTATAGGGTTCGACTTGAGAGCGGAGGTGAACCTTCCCCTCACCCCAGCCCTCTCCCGAGGGAGAGGGAGCCGATTTGGGGGCTTTTCAAATCCTGAGTTCGACTCGATTTCTCAGGTCGGAGCATAGCGTAAGACACCTCGGTCAGTCCCCTCTCCCTCCGGGAGAGGGCTAGGGTGAGGGGCTTTTGACCTTCAAGGCTTTAGCTGCTCACCGGCAAGATCGGGCTGCCCAACCGCTCCAGCAACGTCGCCTGCGCACTGCGCGGGTTCTGGTTGCCGGTCGGCGTGTTGCGGATGTAACGACCATCCGACTGCAAGCTCCAGCTGTGGGTATTGTCGGTCAGGTACAGCTCCAGCTCTTTCTTCACGCGAGTCAGCAGTTTTTTGCCTTCGACCGGGAAGCAGGTCTCGACGCGCTTGTCGAGGTTGCGCTCCATCCAGTCGGCGCTGGAGAGGAACATCTGCTCGTCGCCGCCATTGAGGAAGTAGAACACCCGGGTGTGCTCAAGGAAGCGGCCGATGATCGAGCGCACATGGATATTGTGCGATACCCCGGCAATCCCCGGACGCAGACAGCACATGCCGCGCACCACCAGGTCGATACGCACACCGGACTGGCTGGCCTTGTACAGCGCGCGAATGATCTTCGGATCGGTCAGCGAGTTGAACTTGGCAATGATGTGCGCCGGCTTGCCTTCAACAGCGAACTGGGTCTCGCGGGCAATCATGTCGAGCATGCCCTTCTTCAGGGTAAACGGCGCATGCAGCAGCTTCTTCATGCGCAGGGTTTTACCCATGCCGATCAGCTGGCTGAACAGTTTGCCGACGTCTTCGCACAAAGCGTCGTCGGAGGTCAGCAGGCTGTAGTCGGTGTACAGCTTGGCGTTGCCGGCGTGGTAGTTACCGGTGCCGAGGTGCGCGTAGCGGACGATTTCGCCGGCTTCGCGACGCAGGATCAGCATCATCTTGGCGTGGGTCTTGAAGCCAACCACACCGTAAATCACCACCGCACCGGCCGCTTGCAGACGGCTGGCCAGTTGCAGGTTGGATTCTTCGTCAAAGCGCGCACGCAATTCGATGACCGCCGTCACCTCCTTGCCGTTACGCGCGGCATCGACCAGCGCATCAACGATCTCGGAGTTGGCGCCGGAACGGTACAGCGTCTGGCGCACAGCGAGAACGTGCGGGTCTTTCGCCGCCTGACGCAGCAGGTCGACCACCGGGGTGAATGACTCGAACGGGTGCAGCAGCAGAATGTCCTGCTTGCTGACCACGCTGAAAATGTTTTCGCTGTTCTGCAGCAGTTTCGGGATCTGCGGGGTGAACGGCGTGTATTGCAGCTCCGGATGGCTGTCCAGACCGGTGATGCTGAACAGCCGCGTCAGGTTGACCGGGCCGTTGACCTGATACAGCTCGCTCTCGCTCAGGTTGAACTGCTTGAGCAGGTAATCCGAGAGGTGTTTCGGGCAAGTGTCAGCGACTTCCAGACGCACCGCATCACCGTAACGACGCGAGAACAACTCGCCACGCAGGGCGCGGGCCAGGTCTTCGACGTCTTCGGAGTCGAGCGCCAGGTCGGCGTTTCGGGTCAGACGGAACTGGTAGCAGCCCTTTACCTTCATGCCCTGGAACAGGTCATCGGCGTGGGCGTGGATCATCGACGAGAGGAATACATAGTTGTCGCCGGGGCCGCCGACTTCTTCCGGCACCTTGATGATCCGTGGCAGCAAGCGCGGCGCCGGGATGATCGCCAGACCGGAATCGCGACCGAAGGCGTCGATACCTTCCAGCTCGACGATGAAGTTCAGGCTCTTGTTCACCAGCAACGGGAACGGGTGCGTCGGGTCGAGGCCGATCGGGGTGATGATCGGTGCGATCTCGTCGCGGAAATAGCGGCGCACCCAGGTTTTGATCTTGACCGTCCAGTTGCGGCGACGGATGAAGCGCACCTGATGCTTTTCCAGCTCCGGCAACAGAATGTCATTGAGGATCGCGTACTGACGGTCAACATGACCGTGGACCAGCTCGCTGATCCGTGCCAGCGCTTGATGCGGCTGCAGACCATCGGCACCGGCCTGTTCACGGGCGAAGGTGATCTGTTTCTTCAGGCCGGCGACGCGGATTTCAAAGAATTCATCGAGGTTGCTGGAGAAGATCAGCAGGAACTTCAAGCGTTCCAGCAACGGATAGGACTCGTCCAGCGCCTGTTCCAGCACGCGGATATTGAATTGCAGTTGCGAGAGCTCGCGGTGGATGTACAGGCTGCTGTCATCCAGGCCCGGAATGGTAATCGCCGGCACCGCCGCCGCAGGTTCGGCCACCGGCGCGGGTGGCGCAGGCTCCAGTTCCGGCGGGGTCTCGGTGATTTGCTCGACCACCGGTTGAGCTTCTTTTACTGCAACTTCCGTGAGTCCTTCGGTATTCATTGAATGTTCCTGGGAGGGCTATTTCTGCTCTCGTAACAATTGAGCGGCGCGGACAGCAAAGTAAGTCAGGATGCCATCAGCGCCGGCACGTTTAAAGGCGGTCAGTGATTCGAGAATCACCGCCTCGCTCAACCAGCCATTCTGGATCGCCGCCATGTGCATGGCGTATTCGCCGCTAACCTGGTAGACGAAGGTCGGCACTTTGAAGGCATCTTTTACCCGGAAAAGAATGTCCAGGTAGGGCATGCCCGGTTTGACCATGACCATGTCCGCGCCTTCAGACAAGTCCGCACCCACTTCGTGCAGCGCTTCGTCGCTGTTGGCCGGATCCATCTGATAAGAGGCTTTGTTGGCCTTGCCGAGGTTCGACGCCGAACCGACCGCATCACGGAACGGGCCGTAATAGGCGCTGGCGTACTTGGCCGAGTAGGCCATGATCCGCACGTTGACGTGACCGGCGATTTCCAGCGCTTCGCGAATCGCCTGAATGCGACCGTCCATCATGTCCGACGGCGCGACAACCTGAGCGCCGGCTTCGGCATGGGACAAGGCCTGACGGACCAGTGCGTCGACAGTGATGTCGTTCTGCACGTAGCCCGCTTCATCGAGTATGCCGTCCTGGCCGTGGGTGGTGAACGGGTCAAGCGCGACGTCGGTAATGACACCCAGTTCCGGGAAACGCTCACGCAGCGCGCGGGTGGCGCGCTGGGCGATGCCTTCGGGGTTCCAGGCTTCAGCGGCGTCGAGGGATTTCAGTTCAGGAGGGGTGACCGGGAACAGCGCCAGCGCCGGAATCCCCAGCTCGACCCATTTGGCCGCTTCTTCGAGCAGCAGATCGATCGTCAGCCGCTCTACCCCGGGCATCGAGGCCACGGCTTCGCGGCGATTTTCACCGTCGAGCACGAACACCGGCAGGATCAGGTCATCGACCGTCAGCACATTTTCCCGCACCAGCCGACGCGAAAAATCATCACGACGATTGCGGCGCAGGCGCGTGGCAGGGAACAGACGGTTGGCTGGGGTAAAGCTCACGGCGGACTCCTGAGCCCGCGCAAACGGGCGAGCGTGACAGTTATAGACGGCCATTATGACGAACAGATGACAGTTGTGTGAGGCCCGTGACATGTAGCCGCATTCCATTCTCAGTGTAGGAATTGTTCACGTCGAGACACATTTGGACACTTTCATGAATGTGTCCGAAGGGTTAGGCTGCGCGTTCATTTCGCCAGCACCCAGACAATGCTCCAACAATTTCTGCATGACTTTGGCTACTTTGCCTTGTTCCTCGGCACGTTTTTCGAAGGCGAAACCATTCTGGTGCTCGCGGGCTTCCTCGCGTTCCGTGGATACATGGACATCAATATGGTGGTGGTCGTGGCGTTCTTCGGCAGCTATGCCGGCGATCAGCTGTGGTACTTCCTCGGCCGCAAGCACGGGCGCAAGTTACTCGCGCGCAAACCGCGCTGGCAGATGATGGGCGATCGCGCGCTGGAGCATATTCGCAAGCATCCGGACATCTGGGTGCTGAGCTTCCGTTTCGTTTATGGCTTGCGCACGGTGATGCCGGTGGCGATCGGCCTGTCGGGTTATCCGCCGGGACGTTATCTGCTGCTTAACGGCATTGGCGCTGCGATCTGGGCGACGGCGCTGGCCGCTGCGGCTTACCACTTCGGTGCGGTGCTGGAAGGCATCCTCGGCAGCATCAAGAAGTACGAGCTATGGGTATTGGGCGCGTTGCTGGTGCTCGGCGTTGGTCTGTGGCTGCGCCGCCGCTTCAAGAATGCGCGATTGGCCAAGCAGGTTTACGCCGACGAGCAAGCCGCGAAAGCGGCACTGCTGAATCAAGCCGAAGCGTCCAAACCTGCCGAACCGAAGACGCCAGCCGAGTAACTCGCTGGCGACTGGCTACAGCCCGCCGGCACTGAGCGGGCTGGCCGACGCTTTCAGTCAGATACGTCACTTTTGTCCTCGCTGCTCTGGCGCATTCAAGTTCGCCAGCGGCGTTCTCACGCCGGAAATCTCCCGCTTGTTACGCAGCAGGCAACCGCAATTAATGAACACCCCGCCGTTGTTGCGATCCATGTAGAAAGCGTTCCATGCAGGTGCAGCCACCACTTCAGCCTATGGCAACGCGCGACAATTTAGTGGACATTTAGCGCCATGAATCTGGAGAGAAACCCATGAGCAAAAAAGTTGCAGTGATCCTGTCCGGCAGTGGCGTGTACGACGGCGCCGAGATCCATGAAAGTGTCATCACCCTGCTGCGCCTCGACCAACGCGGCGCGCAGGTGCAGTGCTTCGCCCCGAACATCGCGCAATTGCATGTGATCAATCACCTGACCGGCGAAGAAATGCCCGAGTCGCGCAACGTCCTGGTGGAATCGGCGCGCATTGCACGTGGCAACATCAAGGACATCCGCGAAGCCGACGTCGACGACTTCGATGCGCTGATCGTGCCGGGTGGGTTTGGTGCGGCGAAGAACCTTTCGAACTTTGCCGTTGAAGGCGCAGGCTGCACTGTGCAGCCTGAGGTGCTGGCCTTGGCCGAGGCGTTCGCCGAAGCCGGCAAACCCGTTGGCCTCATGTGCATTTCCCCGGCGCTGGCGGCGAAGATCTATGGCCCAGGCGTGACTTGTACCATCGGCAACGACGCCGACACGGCCACGGCAATGAACAAGATGGGCGCCACCCACGAAGACTGCGCGGTGACGGAAATCATCGAAGACAAGGCGCGCAAACTGGTGACAACCCCGGCTTACATGCTGGCGCAGAACATCAGTGAAGCGGCGTCGGGGATCAACAAACTGGTCGATCGCGTGCTCGAACTGACCCACGAAAACGACGCCTGATCCCCCCGTATGATCGTTCCCACGCGGAGCGTTGGAACGATCATCATAAGACTCAGGGTTTGCGGGTCAGGCGTGTGAGGATCCGGTCCAGCGCATTGGCAAACGCTTGTTTCTCGCGATCGCCGAACGGTGCGGGTCCACCGCTCATCTGGCCTTGCTCGCGCAGATCGGTGAACAGGTTGCGCACAGCCAGCCGCTCGCCCATGTTCTGCGCATCGAACTCCTTGCCGCGCGGATCCAGCGCCGCCACACCCTTCTTCACCAAACGATCAGCCAACGGGATATCGCTGCAAATCACCAGCTCACCCGGCACCGCGTGCTCGACCAGATAATCGTCTGCCGCATCCGGGCCGCTCGGCACCACGATCAGCTTGACGATGGCCAGCCCCGGCTTGATCTGCGGCTGCCCGGCCACCAGCACCACTTCGTACTGACGCTTGAGGGCGAACTTCACCACCAGATCCTTCGCCGCCCGTGGACAGGCGTCGGCATCGATCCATACACGCATTTTCTTTACCTCTAAAAGCAAAAGATCGCAGCCTTCGGCAACTCCTACAGAGTGCGCGTCGCGCCGCAATATTGCGACATGCTACGCCCCTGTAGGAGCTGCCGAAGGCTGCGATCTTTTAAGGGAGCACTCAATCAAGCAGCCGAAACCCGTCGCTTCTCCGCCATCCAACTGCGCCCGTACAACACCACAATCGCCAGAATCGCCACCGCCTGCGCCGTCAACGAATAGGCATCGGCATGAATCCCCAGCCAATCGAATTCAAAGAACGCCACCGGCCGCGTGCCGAAGATCCCGGCTTCCTGCAACGCCTTCACGCCATGCCCGGCAAACACCACCGACAGCGCACACAGCAGCGCCGCGTTGATGCTGAAGAACAGCGTCAGCGGCAGTTTCGCCGAACCGCGCAGGATCACCCACGCCAGACCCACCAACAGCACCAGTGCGGTTGCACCACCCGCGAGCACCGCGTCATGCCCGGCCGGGCCGGCCTGCAGCCACAGGGTTTCGTAGAACAGGATCACTTCGAACAACTCGCGGTACACCGAGAAGAACGCGAGGATCGCGAAACCGAAACGTCCGCCGCCACCGACCAGACTGCTCTTGATGTAATCCTGCCAGGCCGCTGCGTGGCGACGGTCATGCATCCACACGCCGAGCCACAAGACCATGACACTGGCGAACAGCGCCGTCGCGCCCTCAAGCAACTCACGCTGAGAACCGCTGACATCGATCACATACGCCGCCAGCGCCCAGGTGCCGAGGCCGGCCAGCAGCGCCAGGCCCCAACCGACGTTGACGCTGCGCACCGCCGATTGCTGGCCGGTGTTGCGCAGGAAGGCGAGGATCGCCGCCAGCACCAGAATCGCTTCCAGACCTTCGCGCAGCAGAATCAGTAAACCGGAGATGTAGCTCAGGGACCAGCTCAGACCATCGCTGCCAAGCAGGCCGGCAGACTCTTTCAACTTGGCCTTGGCCGCCTCCAGACGCTGCTCGGCCTGCTCGACCGGCAAGCCGTCCTGCAACGATTGCCGATACGCCATCAGCGATTTTTCAGTGTCCTTGCGCACGTTGGCGTCGACGTTATCCAGCGAACTCTCGACCAGTTCGAAGCCTTCCAGATACGCCGCGACCGACAGGTCGTAAGCCTGATCGTGTTCACCGGCGCGGTACGCGGCAAGACTCTTGTCCAGCGTTGCGGCGGTGTAGTCGAGCAACTGCGCCGGGCCACGCTTGACCTGCGGCGGCTGCGCGCGCTGCGCACGGAACGTCGCCGCCGCTTGTGGGCCTTCGGCAGCCTGTACTTCGGCCGGGGTCTGGCGAGCCAGATCGGCAATGTTGTAGGTCTTCTCGGACTTGGCCGCCGCCGGATCGGCGCTGAAGCCGGCGATGTAAGTCGCCAGATCCCAGCGCTGCCGATCGTCAAGCTGATCGGCAAACGCCGGCATGTCGGTACCTTCGACGCCTTGGCCGAGGGTGTTGTAGATCGCATACAGGCTCAGGTGATCCAACCGCGCCGCATCACGCAGATTGGCTGGCGCCGGGCTCATGCCGAGCCCCGCCGGGCCGTCACCGGCGCCGCTGTCACCGTGGCACACCGAGCAATTCTGCGCATAGAACGGCGCACCACGGCTTGGGTCCGGGGTGATGATCGGTGCCTGACTGACTTCATACGCCACCGCCAGTTGCGCGCCCAACTGCCGCGCCTGACGGGCCACTTCGGCGCCGTCCTGCTTCGCGGTGATCGCTGCCTTCAATGCGCTGACACCTTGCTCCAACGCAGCCTTTTCCGGCTTGGCCGGCATACCGGCGATCAAGCCTTGCAGCGCCCGCGTGAACTCCAGTTGCTCGCGATATTCGGAGTCATCGACCACCTTGCCTGCGGCTACCGTCGGCGGGTAGTCGGCGCTGATGTAATCGAGCAGGTGCAGCGCTTGCGGCGCGCCTTCCACGGTATCGGCCAGCAGATTGAAGCTGCTCAGGGCAAACAACGGGAACACCAGCCAGGCCAGGAAACGGGACGAGGCAGTCATGAAGAATTCTCAAATGGAAATGCGAAGTTACATATTGTTCACTTCGAACGCATTTCCCTCAAGCTTTGTCGGCATTCAGCGCAACACCGCGGCGTGCAGCGAGCTGATTGATCGGCTTTGAAGCGTCATCCATGGCACCCCGGCAGCTGCAAAGCGCCCGTATAATGCGCCATCATTTCGCCCTCTCCGTTCAAGGAAGAACCCGCTCATGCGCCACTGTTTGTTGCCGTCCCTGCTGATCGCCACCCTTGTGCAACTCAGTGGTTGCGCCGCTTACCGTGATTACGACATGGAACTGCAACAGACCACGCAACAGCTCAAGGCCGGCAATATCGACGCCTCACTGGCCTTGATCGAGGCGCACAACCCGGATGAAGAGAAGGATTTGCTCTATTACTTCGAGAAGGGTGCGGTGCTGAGCGCTGGCGGTGAGTTCCCGCAGAGCCAGGTTGCCTGGCGCAGCGCCGAGCAAATGGTCATACAGCGCCAGGACACCATTGAAACCACGGGCGACAAATTGCTCGCCGCCATGGGCAATCACTGGGGCAGCATCATCAATGACAAGCTGCGCCGCTACGATGGTTACGACTACGAAAAAGTCATGCTGACCACACAAATGGCCCTCAACCAACTGGCCATGAATGATTTTGACGGTGCTCGCGCCGACATCAGGAAAACCCACGAGCGCGAAGCGCTGATCGCCCGGCAACGGGAAATGGAATACGAGCGTGTCGAAGAAGCGGCCAAGGCCAGCGGCGCCCGCGTCCATTACAAGGATCTGCAAGGCTACCCGGTGGTCATGCTGGAATCACCCGCCGTCATTGCCTTGAAAAACGGCTACCAAAGCGCGTTCAGTCACTATCTCGCCGGGTTCACCTACGAAGCACTCGGCGAGAAAGACCTGGCAGCGCCCGGCTATCGTCAGGCGATCGAGCTGCGCCCGGACATGGCGTTTTTCCAACAGGCCTTGCGCGACCTCGACAGCCCTGGACTGAAGGCAGACGAAAGCGATGTGCTGATCATCGTGCAGAGCGGCCTGGCGCCGGCCCGCAGTTCCGTGCGCGTGCCCTACCCGGTGAAGCTCGCGGACGGGCAAGTCATCGTTGCCAATGTTTCGTTTCCCGTGATGATCCCTGACACCTCAACCCCGGCGTTCAATCAAGTGGCTATTGATGGTCGACAGAAAAAGCTGATCGCGGTCAACAGCATTACCGACATGTCTTTGCGCACCCTGCGTGACGACATGCCGGGCATTATCCAGCGCACAACCTATCGGGCATTTCTGGCGGCCGATGTTCAGGCCACGGACAATCGACGCGATCCGAGCAAAGCCTCCTACGTCACTCACTGGGACGGTTTCGAGCAGGCCGACACCCGCACCTGGCGCACCCTGCCTAACCTTACTCAGGTTGTGCGCCTGCGTTTGAAAAAAGGTGACCACCTGATCAGCCTGCCCAACACGCCCGGGGTTGCGCCACTGAAGATCCGCATCGACCAGAAACGCCAGGTCATCGGCCTGCGTGCCTTGGGTGATCGGGTGTTTGCCAATGGCAGCGCATTCCAGTCGGATGTGGCGCCGGCAAAGAGCGTGGTATCCAACCTGAAATAAGTAATGGCACCAAACTAACAAGTGCGATTAAAAAGCTATTACATAGCCATCACCACCCGCTTATAATGCCGCGCCCTCGCTATCGCGAAACGGCATTAAAGCTCCTCTGGTTATGAGGAATTGGCAGGAGGCCAACGCCACTGTCGATGGGTCACACCAGCCCGACCAGCATTCGCGGCTGTATTTACTCCAGGGAAGAAGTACCCCCATGGCATTCCGCGCCCCCACTCTGATCGCGCTCAGCGCCGTCACTCTGCTGTCCGGCTGTTCGGCGTTTCGCAACTACGACTCCGAACTGGCCCAGACCAATCAGCAACTGGCCTCCGGCAACGTCGACGCCGCGCTGACCCTGCTGGAAAAGAACAACACCGGCCCGGACAAAGACCTGCTTTATTACTTCGAGAAAGGTGAGTTGCTGCGCGCCAAGGGCGACCTGTCCGGCAGCCAGAATGCCTGGACCAGCGCCGATCAAGTGGTGGGCAAGTGGGAAGACTCGGTCAAACTCGACACCGACAAGTACCTGGCTCAATTCGGCAGTTTCCTGGTCAACGACAAAGTGCGTCGCTACGAAGGCTATGACTACGAAAAAGTCATGCTGACCACGCAGATGGCCCTGAACCTGCTTGCGATCAACGATTTCGACGGCGCACGCACCGCGATCAAAAAGACTCACGAACGTGAGGCAGTGATCGCCGAACTGCGCGACAAGGAATACCTCAAGAGCGAGGAAGAGGCCGAGAAAGAAGGCATCAAGACTCAGTACAAAGACTTGCAGGGTTATCCGGTCGCCAGCCTCGACGCGCCGGAAGTGGTTGGTCTGAAGAACAGCTACCAGAGTGCGTTCAGCCATTACCTGTCCGGTTTCGTCTACGAAGCTTTGGGCGAAAAAGGCCTGGCTGCACCGGGCTACCGCAAGGCCGCCGAACTGCGCCCGAACACGCCGCTGCTGGAGCAGGCGCTGGTTAATCTCGACAAGCCGAACAAGTCCGACGACAGCGACATCCTGATCGTGGTGCAAAGCGGTCTGGCGCCGGCCCGCGATTCGATCCGCGTACCGTTGCCATTGCCGATCTCCAACAACGTGGTGATCACGCCGCTGTCGTTCCCGATCATCAAGCCTGACACTTCCACCGCGACGTTCGCGCAGATCGGCGTTGATGGTCAGCAAGTCGATCTGACCGCGCTCAACAGCACCACTGCCATGTCCCGCCGCGCCCTGCGTGACGACATGCCGGGGATCATTCTGCGCACCACCGTGCGGGCGATCACCAAAGGCGTGGCGCAAAAGCAGATCAATGAAACCAACCCGCTGGCCGGTCTCGCCGTGGGTATCTCTTCAGCTGTGCTCGAAGGTGCCGATACCCGTACATGGCGCACCCTGCCGGACAACACCCAAGTGGTACGTCTGCGTCTGAAAAAGGGTGAGCACCAGGTCAGTCTGCCGAGCGCCGTCGGCGGTTCGCTGGTCAAGGTCACCGTCGATCAGCGTTATCAGGTGATCACCCTGCGCGCCGTGGGCAACCAGGTGTTCGCCGGTGGCCTCGCCGCACACGTCATCCCGAGCGCCGGCGCGACCAACGTCGCCAGCCTCAAACAACCTTAAGAACGGAGTCTTTGCATGCGCTTCAAACTCATCGCCGTCGCCGCCCTCGCCTTGCTGGCGAGCGGCTGCGCCACCCCGCCACCGCCAGAGCCGGGCAGCGCCGCGAGCAAAGTCGTGGCCATGGGTCCGCAGAAACACATCGTCGTCGGCGCCATGCGCGTCGCCCGCGAAAACGGCTTCATGACGGTCAATGTGCAGTTGAGCAACACCCTCAACAGCAACAAGATTTTCTACTACCGCTTCGCCTGGCTCGGCGCGGAAGGTTTCCCGATTGCCGAAGAAGAAGTGTGGAAAAGCCAAATGATGTACGGCGCCCAGACCAGCTTCATTCAGGGAATTGCCCCGACCCCGAAAGCCATGGACTTCCGTCTGGAAATCAAGACGCCGTAAGCCTGTCACCCAATTCCTGTTTTAGAGAGCACTCCCATGTTTGCACGCTTTTCCTGCATCGCCGTTATCGCCCTGCTGGCCTCCGGTTGCGCCAATACTTCGCCGACCCTGGGCAGCAAGAACATCAGCTACGGCGACACCAAAGCGGTTGAAACCGTAACCAACGAATTCGGTTCGACCGACCTGCAAATGATCGCCGAATCGATGACCCGCTCGCTGGCCCAGTCCGGCATCCTGCAGGGCCGTCCGGTGGTTCAGGTCTACGACGTGAAGAACAAGACCAGCGAGTACATCGACACCCGCGAAATCACCACCAGCATCAAGACTCAGCTGATGAAGACCGGCGTAGCGCGCTTCGCCAGCGACAACAACGCGATGCAGAGCCAGGTTGACCAGCTCAAGCTGCAAAACCAGAGCGGCCTGTACAAGAAGAGCACCGTGGCCAAGACCGGCAACATGGTTGCCGCCAAGTACCGCATCGAAGGCTCGATCAGCTCGATCGTCAAGCGCAGCAGCGACTACAAGGACGTCTTCTACAAATTCAGCCTGCAACTGATCGACGTTGAAAGCGGTCTGGCCGAGTGGATGGACGAAAAAGAGATTCGCAAAACCACGGAGCGTTAATTGATGCGCGCATGGATTGGCATGATGGCCCTGGCTTGCGCGTTCAGCGTGCAAGCGGCCCCGAAAGTCGCGGTGACGGATCTGGCCTATCAGGAACGTGTGGAGCAATACATCCACATCGTTTCGGCCCAGAGCAATCACCGCGAGGGTTACTACAGCTCCAGCGGCTCCTCGAGCTACAACGAGATCGAAGCGAGCACCAGCTACATCGAGCAAGGCGAGTTGCGCAAATTCACCGGCGACATCAAGGGTGAAATCCTGCGCACCGGTATGTTCCAGCTGGTGCAAGGCACGCCGTACACCGCGTCGTCCAAGGGTGATGTCTTTGATGTGATCAAGCGCATCAAGGCCGGTAACTTCAAGGGCGCCGACTACGTGTTGTTCGGCACCGTGTCCGATATCGACTTCACTCAGGACATCAACGAGCTGGCGAACACCGACAGCTATTCGGCGGTGCTGGGCCTGACGTTGGTGGCGGACTTCAGCCTGATCAACACCAAGACCTTCGAAATCACGTCGGCCTTCACGGCGATGGGTGAAGCGCAGGACACCAAACTGGTGAACCATCGCGACATCAAGATCTCACTGAACCGCCCACGAGTGGTGCGTGACGTGTCCAAGGCCTTGGGCGAAGACGTGGCCGGGCAACTGAGCATGCAGCTCGGTGGCAGCGGTTACGAGCAGCCGCGCGAAGCACCGCAGCGCAACAATCTGCCGCGTGATACCGCGCCGGTGATCTTGCGCTGATGACTGGCTCCTGATCATTCCCATGCTCCGCGTGGGAATGCATCCCGGGACGCTCTGCGTCTTGGCCACAAAAAAGGCGACCGGCAAAGGTCGCCTTTTTTGTGCCCGCGATGTTTATGCCGCCGCTTTGCGCAACGTTGCCATAAACGCCGCCGCGCCGATGAACAACCCGGCAAACGTGCGGTTCATGCGCTTTTGCTGCTGCGGTGTGCGCAACAGACGCAGGACCTTCGACGCCAGACCGGTGTAGCCCGCCATTACGATCAGGTCGACGAAGATCATCGTCACACCGATCACCACGTACTGAATCAGCAGCGGCGCGTGCGGATTGATGAACTGCGGCAGCACCGCCAGCATGAAGACCAGAGCCTTGGGGTTGCTGATGTTCACCAGAAAGCCGCGGAACACCAGCGCCAGCGGCTTGCCGATCGGCCGCACCGCCGCGTCATCGCTCATGTCCATGGGCAGCGCGCGCCATTGCTTGATGGCCAGATAAACAAGATAAGCCACACCGAACCACTTGATCGCGTGGAAGGCCGTGGCCGAAGCGGTCAGGATCGCGCCGACACCGGCGCCGACAATCGCGATTTGTACCGCCAGGCCAATCTGCAGGCCGAGGGCGTTCCAGTAACCGCGCCAGAAACCGTATTGCAGACCGCTGGACATCGACGCAATGGCGCCAGCACCCGGGGACAGACTGATCACCCAGCAGGCGGCAAAAAACGCCAGCCATGTTTGAAGCTCCATCGCACACCTCGACTCATGCTCGTGACAAATGCCTAAGCTAATGCGGGTTTGAATGGATGACTACCGATTTTTTGCTGAATGTTGCAGGTGCTCGCGAAGGCGTCAGAACAGACGCCGCAGAATCTACTTCTCGAAACCGCTCGACGGAAACACATCCGTCCCACGCCAACGCCGTACCGAGCGCTGGAAGAACAAGCTGTTCGGCACCTGCACCATCGCGCTGCCAGTCCCCAGCTCTTCAGCCTCGATCAACGTGGTGTAGAGCAGATTGATCGCCACCACTCGACCCTTCACGCCTGGCTTGTCCGTGGTGTCCACCAGCTCGACGATATCCCCCAACCGAAACGGCCCGACCGTGAAGATCAGAATCGCGCAGAGCAGGTTCGACAGCACGCTCCACATCGCAAAGAACGCGACCGCTGCCACCGCGACGAAACCCGACAGCGCCGTCCACAGCACCGTGGCCGAGACACCGAGACGTTCCAGCACAAAGATCAGTGCACTGCCCATGATCAGCCAGCGCAGCACACCACGCAGCGGCATCAGCAACTGCGGCGGGAACGGATAGCGCTCACCCAATCTTGTCAGGCCTTTGGCGACGAAGCGCTGGGTGAGGTAACCGGCCAGCAGGATCAGCAGAATCTGCACCGTGAACCAGACCGGCTCGACCCACACCGCCGGTAGCGGCAGCTTGAACGCTTCCATCAGGACAGCGCCTCCAGCTCCGCCTGCATGCTTTCCAGCACCTCGAGGGCTTCCATCCACGCCTCTTCCAGCTCGCCTTCACGAACCTTCAGCTTGGCCTGCTCGGCGAGCAGATCACGCAATTCGTTCTTGCGCGCCGGCTCGTAGATGTCGCTGTCACCAAGGCTGGCGTCGACCTTGGCGAGCTTCTCGTGAAGCTTGCCCAGTTCGGCTTCGAGCTTGTCGGCTTCACGCTTGTGCGGGGCCAGTTGCTGACGCAACGCAGCCGCCGCCTGACGCTGGGCCTTCTTGTCGGTCTTGTCCGGGTTCACCGGGGTGTTGCTGACCGGGGCATTGCGCTGACGGTATTCCACCAGCCAGCGCGCGTAGTCTTCGAGGTCGCCATCGAACTCTTCGACCTTGCCGTCAGCGACCAGGTAGAAGTTGTCGGTGGTGCTCTTGAGCAAGTGCCGATCGTGAGACACCACCAGCACCGCACCGCTGAATTCCTGCAGCGCCATGGTCAGCGCCAGGCGCATTTCCAGATCGAGGTGGTTGGTCGGTTCGTCGAGCAGCAGCAGGTTCGGCCGTTCCCAGGCGATTAGCGCCAAGGCCAGACGCGCCTTTTCACCACCGGAG
Source organism: Pseudomonas sp. P108 (assembly GCF_032613195.1). Taxonomy (NCBI): domain Bacteria; kingdom Pseudomonadati; phylum Pseudomonadota; class Gammaproteobacteria; order Pseudomonadales; family Pseudomonadaceae; genus Pseudomonas; species Pseudomonas sp. P108. Next base: position 6,372,320 of record NZ_CP126691.1, read on the forward strand.
AAATTCAGCACTGGCTCGTCGATGCGCGCGCCACGGAAGTCGAAACCGCCGAGGAAGTCACGCAGGGTCTGCTCACGCTCGGTCGGCGCCAGACGCTGCAAGTGCAGCAATGGGCTGGCCTTGGAATCCAGCGAATCGAGCTGATGCTGAGCGAAGTAGCCGACCACGGTGTTCTCGCCACGGGTCAGGCGCCCGCCGAGCGGTGACAGCTCGCCGGCGAGGTTCTTGATCAGCGTCGACTTACCCGCGCCGTTCGGACCCAGCAGGCCGATCCGCGCACCCGGGGTCAGTTGCAGCTTGACCTTCTCCAGGATGGTTTTGTCGCCGTAGCCCAAACGCGCATCGGACAGGTCGATCAGCGGGCTGGAAATCTTGGTCGACTCGCGGAAGACGAAATCGAACGGCGAATCAACGTGGGCCGCCGACAGCTCTTCCATCCGCTCCAGTGCCTTGATCCGGCTCTGCGCCTGACGGGCCTTGGTCGCTTGCGCCTTGAAGCGGGCGATGTAGCTTTCCATGTGCGCACGTTGCGCCTGCTGCTTCTCGTAGGCCTGTTGCTGCTGGGCCAGACGCTCGGCACGGGCGCGTTCGAATGCGGTGTAGCCGCCGCGATACAAAGTGATCTTGCGCTGATCGACATGCGCGACGTGATCGACGACTTCATCGAGGAAATCGCGGTCGTGAGAAATCAGCAGCAAGGTGCCCGGGTAGCTTTTCAGCCACTCTTCGAGCCAGATGATGGCGTCGAGGTCCAAGTGGTTGGTCGGCTCGTCGAGCAGCAACAAGTCCGATGGGCACATCAATGCCTGCGCCAGATTCAGACGCATCCGCCAGCCACCGGAGAAATCGCCTACCTGACGATCCATCTGCTCGTTGGTGAAACCCAGACCGGCCAGCAGCTTGCGCGCTCGCGCATCGGCGGTGTAGCCGTCGGCGCTGTCGAGTTCGGCGTGCAGACGAGCCTGAGCGGCACCGTCATGCGCCGCTTCGGCGGCGGCGAGGTCACGTTGCACCTCGCGTAGACGCAGGTCGCCATCGAGCACATAGTCGACGGCAAGCCGCTCGAGCGTCTCGATCTCCTGGCGCATATGAGCGATGCGCCAGTCGGCCGGCAAGTAGCAGTCACCCGAATCCGGGTGCAGCTCACCCCGAATCAAGGCGAACAGGCTGGATTTGCCGGCGCCGTTGGCACCGATGAGGCCGGCTTTGTGGCCGGCGTGCAGGGTCAGCTCGGCGTCTTCTAGCAGACGTTGCGGGCCACGCTGTAAAGTCAGGTTCTGAAGTCGGATCATAATGGCGGCGGAGTCTACCAGCTTCGCTCACAACTGGCGCGAGTAGCACGATGTCCTCTGACCTGTGGAGCTTTTCCCTTGCCACCTACGCCCGAGCGGGTGTGGAAGATGCCTGCCTGCAACTGCAAACGGCGGGCGCCAACGTGTGCCTGCTGCTCTGCGGTTTATGGCTGGAACAACGCGGGGTGACCTGCGATGAACACCGCATTGGCGTGCTTCAGGCATTGACCGAGCCGTGGGATATCGAAGTGGTGCAGCCGCTGCGAACACTGCGCATGCAATGGAAAGCGCGTGCGCTGGATGATGCGGTGTTGAACGGCATGCGCGAGCAGATCAAATCACTCGAGCTGGAAGCTGAGCGAGCGCTGCTGTCACGGCTTGAAGGTGTGGCGCAGGAGTGGACGCGAAACGACGCAGGTTCAATGACCTGGCTTGAAGGTTTGGCCGGCACAGCGGCCAACCCGAACCGCGACGCGCTGCAAGTGCTGCGCGTCGCGGCTACCGGCACTTAGGAAGCGCTGGTTGGGTTGTTGCTGACGCTCGACACAGCGGCTGGCGTTGGCGCAGTCGAAGGGGTCGAGGTAGTAGCGGCAGGTGCCGGTGCAGCTGGCGCAGCCGAAGTTGTCGGTGCGGCAGGTTTTGCGGCGGGTGCGGTGGCCGGTTTGGCAGCGGCTGGTTTGGCAGCGGCTGGCTTTTTAACTGCTGGTTTTGCGGCAGGCTTGGCGGCGGGTTTTGCAGCAACAGGCTTAGCAGCAGTCGCTGGTTTGGCAGCAGCGGCCGGTTTAGCGGCTGGTTTTGCGGCAGGCTTGACTGCTGGTTTGGCAGCGGCATTCACGGCTGGTTTGGCAGCAGCTTTAGCTGGTGCTTTTGCAGCAGGTTTGGCGGCAGCTGGTTTAGCGGCAGTCTTGGCAGCTGGTTTTGCAGCAGCAGTTTTAGCAACAGGTTTTGCGGCAGCTTTGGCAGCAGGTTTAGCGGCCGGTTTGGCAGCGGCGGTTTTCGCTGGAGCAGCTTTTGCTGCAGCTGGTTTGGTGGCTGGTTTAGCAGCGGCGGCACGGGTAGCCGGCTTGGCAGCGGCAGTACGCGCAGCAGGTTTTGCCGCCGTGGTTTTAGCTGCTGGTTTTGCAGCGCTCGCCGCAGCAGGTTTCTTCGCTGCAGGTTTTGCGGCCGCTTTGGCAGCTGGTTTTGCAGCGGCTTTCACCGGTGCTTTTGCAGCTGGCTTGGCAGCGGTTTTAGCAGCAGCTTTTGCAGCAGGCTTGGCCGCTGCGGTTTTCGCTGGAGCTTTTGCAGCAGCAGGTTTGGCAGCTGCTTTCTTCGCCGGTGCCGCTGCCGGTTTGGCGGCGCGGGTGGACAACACTTTACCCACGGCTTCTTGAACGCGGCCCACGCCCTGGGCCAGCTTCAGGCTTTCCTGAGCATCGCGCTTGAGTTGCAGAATGTAGCTGCGAGTGTCCGACTGACGATCCTTCAAGGCATCGAGCAGGTCTTCCAGCTCTTTCACGGCGCCTTTGGCTTTGGTCTGTGCCTTGGCTTTACCGGCGGCAGCTGCGTCCTGCAATTTGGTGCGGGACTTGTGCAGTTTTTCTTGCGCCTTGCCGCGTTGCTTTTCCAGTTTGGCGAGCAGTTTTTCAGCATCAGCCAAGGCTTGCGAGCAAGCGTTTTCCAGATGCTCGAGCAAGCTGCCCGAGAGTTGTTGGAGTAAGTGCAACGGAGTATTTACAGGCTTCTTGGTGGCCGACATGGTTTACCTCCTGGCTGACGTGAGTGCGGCTCATACTAGACCTCTGCAGTTACCGCCGCTAGGGCATCTTGACAGTATCGATTGCGTTGCGTTGCACCGAATCGAAAATGTTCTGCGTGAAGGCAAAAGCAGTTCACCGTTGCAGACGTTCGCGCTGGCATAATCCACCGCATCTCAGGACGGAGTGTGCCCATGTCGCGCTACTTTTTTTTATCCCTCTGCATGCTTGTTTCGGCCGCTCATGCGGACGAAAAAACCACCGCGAACGATGCTCACGATCTGGCCTACAGCCTCGGTGCCAGCCTCGGTGAACGGCTGCGCCAGGAAGTCCCGCAATTGCAGATTCAGGCACTGGTCGATGGTTTGCAACAAGCCTATCAAGGCAAGCCGCTGGCGCTGAGCGAAGCGCGTATCGAACAGATTCTGGCCGATCATGAAGCGCAAAATGCCGAACATTCTGCGCAGCCTTCGAGCGACGCGGCGATGGAAAACGAGCAACGTTTTCTCACCGCTGAAAAAGCCAAACCGGGCGTGAAGGAACTGGCCGACGGCATCCTGCTCACCGAGCTGACACCTGGCACGGGGACCAAGGCCGGTCCCGATGGAAAAGTGCAGGTGCTGTATGTCGGGCGACTACCCGACGGCACAGTGTTCGACCAGAACACTCAGGCGCAATGGTTCAATCTCGACAGCGTGATTGCCGGTTGGCGCACCGCGTTACAGAACATGCCAGTCGGTGCGAAATGGCGACTGGTGATTCCCTCCGATCAGGCCTATGGCGCCGACGGTGCCGGCGACTTGATCGCACCGTTCACACCGCTGGTGTTTGAAGTGGAATTACGCGGCGCGACGAGTTGAGCAGGCAATAAAAAACGGTGCGCTTTCGGGCGCACCGTTTTTTTGTTCAGGGTTCGGGATCAGGCCTGAACCGGATCTTCTTCCTTGTGTGCTGTATGCAGCACTTCAATCAGGCAGTCTTCAAGTTCGAAGCGCTCGTGCAGCAGGCCTCCGAGCTCTTTGAACTTCTCCGCTACGCATTTGCCCTCATCGCACAGGTCGTTGAACGCGAGCAGCTTCTCGGTGATGACATCGATGCGCGGATAGATCGTCTCGGCGAGTTCGAGGCCGCGCTTGTCGTTGAACGCCTTGGCTTCGCCAGTCAGCTGTTCGTAGATTTCGAAGTGCCCGGCCGACACGTAATCGACCAACACGCCGCAGAACTCCTGCAAGGGCTTGCGGCTCTCGGACAGCGAATCAGGCTCTGCGCCGAGCTTGTCGTAGGCACCGATCAGATCTTCACGCTCCTGCAACCAGCGGTCGATCAGCAGATGAACTCCACCCCAGCGTTCCTGAGCATTCTGACAACTTTCGAGCATGGCGATCTCTCTTCCCTTGTGGGTCATGCTGCTCTACACCCGCGCCCCTCTTTTGATTTTGCCTTGGGGGTCGGCCGGGCAGAGCGTCATCGAGCAACATAAATCCAATGACACGTGCGGGCCAGATTATGCCCGCACGCCTATGGCTTCAAGGTACGCAGGAGATAAAGTTCATACAAGTGTTTAATCCCGCAGCAGCACCGGGTGCGACGCTTCGCCGCTGAGCGGTCGTTGCAGAGCACTCCAGACCAGCCGCAACAATTGATAAACCGCCAGAATCGATACCGCGACAAAGAACAGCAGGCTCCATTCCGGGATGCTCAGATCGAACAACGTCCAGGAAATTTCCGCACAATCGGCACCGCCGCTAAACATCCGCTGCAACGCACAGATCCAGGGCAGACCAGTGAACAACAGCTCCGGGGCAGGCGCGCAATTGAGCAGTTGCAGCAGCGGATCGCTCTGGATCAGCACCTGCCGCCAGGCAGCCGTGGTACCTCCCAGACTCGCGCCCAGCGTCAACAGCCAGTAGAGCCACAAACCGACACGCTTGGGGCCGTGCACCGCCGCCAGGCCACTGGATACACACAGCAACGTGAGGAACAGGCGCTGCACCAGGCACAGGCTGCACGGCGTCAGACCAACAGCATATTCAAGATAATAGGAAGCTCCCAGAGCAAAGGCCCCCGCAGTGAAAGCCATGAAGAACAAGGAGCGTGAGCAGGCCAACGACATGGCTTTTCCGTAACAGTAGAGACAGACGGTTACGGTAGAGGAAAGCGTGTCAGCCTTTCAAGGCGAGGCCCTGCCGACAGTTCACCAGAGGTGTAGGGAAAACCCGACAGGTTCGAGAGGAATCGGTGTAGTCAGTTGTAGGAATTCGCCTCGGGCGCTCACTGAAGTTGAAATTTCAACCACAAAAGGTAAGCGAGGGAGCTGCCTCCCCCGCCACTTCAGACGTGCGCCGGAACCGGCAATGGCGCGGCCAGCAGGCGCTCATCCAGCAGCCCCAGACCCTCCTGGAACAACTGATTGCTGCGCTCGGTATCGCCCAGCTGTGCGAGCAGCCGTGCCAGTTCCGCACAGGCTTCAGGATTGCGCTGCACACGCAGGCTGCTTTCCAGATAGTCCCGCGCCTTGCCCCACAGGCTGGTTTGCAGACACAGGCGGCCAAGGGTCAGCAGCAAGCTCGGATCGTTCGGGTGATCCTTCAGCCAGCCTTCGGCAGTTTGCAACTGACGGGCCGGATCGCTACCGCGCACCAGACCGTAGAGACGGGCCAGATGGCTGTCGTACTTGCGCTTGAGGGCCGTGCGCAGCACTTCTTCCGCTTCGACCTGAGCACCCAGCTGACGCAGCTGTTCGGCGTATGCCAGCACCAGCGGCGGCTCCTGACGCTGCGCCGAAGTGAGCTGCTGCCAGGCACGTGTAAGCGACTGCAAGCCAACACTCCCGTCCTCTTCGCGCTGCGCTGCCAGCGACAGGTTTTCCCCCCAGGCGCGGCGCTCAAGCTCTGCCAGTTCGGCGGGCGGCAGGACTTTGTCCTTGCGCAATTCCGGCAACAAACGAATCACCGCCGACCATTCGCCGCGCTGCTGATACAAGCGCTGCAACTGACGCAGCGTCTGCGCATTGTGCGGATGACGATCATGCATCGCTTGCAGAGTCACCAAGGCACCGTCGGTATCGCCACGGTCGGTCTGCAACTGCGCATGACTCAGAGCGATCGCCAGTTCCGCCTGCGGCTGACGCTCCAGTGCACGCTCCAGCAATCGATCGCACTCTTCGTAATTGCCTTGCTCATTGGCTGCGCGGGCAGCACCGAGGTAGTACAGCAATGGCTGACGCTCGGCTTCAGCCGCTCGATAAAGATGACGCTGAGCACTGGCCCAGCGACCTTCGGCCAGATCCAGTTGGCCATGCTCGATGGCCACCTGCACACGCCGGCTGCGGTTGCGTCGCGACCATGGATTGACCACACCGCTCGACGTCATGACCAGCTCGACCAGCGCCTTGATGCCCCAGATCAGCAACCACAGCACAGCGATTACCGCCAGTGTCGCCCACAGGCTCGACTCGTAGCGGAAGCTTTTGTAGGCCACCAGCACGTAACCGGAATGCTCGGCAATCGCCAGACCCAGCGCCGCCGTCGCCGCGATCACCAGAAACACGATCACATACAAGCGCTTCATGGCGTGGCCTCCTGCGCGGTGTTGGCGGCAGGTTTGGCGAAAGGTTTCACTGACTCTTCAGCGTTGACGTTGCGCCGCTCAAGATAGGCTTGCACCGCACTCAGCGTGCCGGTCAGGTCCGGCGTCGTGACCGTAACCGGTTCCTTGCTCAGCTCGGCGACCTGTTCCAGCATCACTTTGCTTTGCGCATTGTCCGGATTGAAATTGCCTTTGAGCACATCGCGAGCCTCGGCCATGGCTTGGGTGTAGACCGGCGCCTGCCCGTTGAGAGCGGCCCACTGCGCCTGCTCCAGCGCCAGGCTCAGGGCCAGACGCACTTGACTCAGGCTCTGCCCGGCCAGCAGCGGCCGCACGTTTTTGTCAGCGTTGAAATCGATGCGGATGTAGCGCGAAACCTGATCCCACCACTGCGCCCAACGACTGGCGCCGTCACCGTCGGCGGTCAGGCCCAGCAGCGACTCGCCGCGATCCTTGTACTCCGGCGCCAGCTCGGTGAGGTCGATGACCTGATCACGCAATGCGCCGAGACGCAGGAACAGACCGGTGCGATCCGGTTGTGCAGTGCTGCGCAGCGCTACGAGGGTTTTCGCCACTTGCTCGCGAGCGGCAAAAGAGCCGGGATCGTTTTGCTCACGGAGGATTTCGTCAGCGCCCTGCACCAGCGCCTGAGCGCTGCTGATGTCCTGCAACGCCGACAGCCGCAGGCTGGCCAGGCGCAGCAGATGCTCGGCCTCGGCCAGACGCCAGTCCTTGCGGCTGGCACCGAGAACCGTCTCCAGGCGTTGATTAAGGCGCTGTTGATCGCCCTGAAGTTGCGTCACCAGACGCTGGCGCTCGGCAAGTTCGTCGGCCCCCGGCAGTTGCGCGAGGCGCTCGGTCAGGCGCTGCTCATTGAGCTTCAGGCTCTGCGCCTGATCGTTCAATGCCTGCACTTCACCGGACTGCTGCTGAGTATTGGTCTGCAGGTGACGGACCTGCCAGACACCCCAGCCACCGATCGCGACGCCGGCGGCGCCGAGCAACAAGGCGACGATGGCCAATCCATTGCCTCGGCGCGGCTCTGTGGCCGGCGGTGGAGTTTCAACCTGGGTTTCAATCACAGGCTGGACATCATCTTTGGGCAAGGCTGTTTCGCTCACGTATCCATCCTTTGCATTAGTAAACGGGTTCGGGATGCTCCCGCAACGCCGTCAGCAAAGCCGCGGCACTCGCGCCGCGGCAATCCACAACTGTTTGAGCCCCGGCGGCACCTGCCAGCTCGACGACCCTAGGGCTTGGAACAAACAACGGCAACTGCGCGATTGTCGGCCAGGCATCACCGGCCATCTGGCGCAGGTGCTCGAAACCCTGTCCACTGCTGACCACCAGCCCGTTCAAGCGTTCCGCTTCGATCCGCCGCGACAGTTCGTTCGGGGGATAGGCCGGCAAGTCACGTCGATACAATTCCAGATACTCGACACTAGCACCAAGCTCACGCAGGCGCTCGGCGAGTAGCTCACGGCCGCCCTCTCCGCGCAGGATCAAGACCTGCGCCCCGGGCTGGCTCACCGCTGCACGCAGACGCGGCAATTGCAGCAAGGCTTCGCTGTCATCGCCGTCCGCCGGGAAGCTGACGTCCAGACCATAATCGCGAAGAATCTGTGCAGTCGCCGCGCCGACGCTGAACCAAGGCATCGTCAACGAGGGCGAGCCATCGAGCAGATCCAGCGCAATGCGTGCCGCCGGTTTGCTGACCACGATTACCGCGTTGCAACTCGGCAACTGCGCAATCGCCTGACGGATTTTGGCAGAGACCGGCAGCGGAACAATGTCCAGAAGCGGCAAACAGCTACTGAAAATCCCCTGCCCGGCCAACGTCTCGGCCAGCGCCACACAGTCTTCCGCAGGGCGCGTCAGCAGCAGGCGCCAGCCAGTCACTCGTTACCTGCCTCGCCGTAAACCGCTTTGAGAATATCGTCGGCGCCCTGGCTGAGCAGGTCTTCGGCGACCTTCACGCCCAACGCTTCGGCATCGGCACGCGGCGCCCGGGCTTCGGCGCTGAGCAGCTTGCCGCCACTCGGCTCACCGACCAGACCACGCAACCACAACTGCTCGCCTTCAAGTACGGCGTAGCAGGCGATCGGCACTTGGCAGCCGCCATTCAGATGTTTGTTGAGGGCACGTTCGGCGGTCACCCGCGACGTGGTATCGGCATGATGCAACGGTGCGAGCAAGGCGTGGATTTCAGTGTCGGCACTGCGGCATTCGATGCCGACTGCGCCTTGGCCACCGGCTGGCAGACTGTCATCGACGCTGATCGCCGAAGTGATGCGATCTTCGAAACCGAGGCGGATCAGACCGGCCGCAGCAAGGATGATCGCGTCGTACTCGCCAGCATCGAGCTTGGCCAGACGTGTATTGACGTTGCCGCGCAGGAAGCGGATTTGCAGGTCCGGACGACGGGTCAGCAACTGTGCCTGACGACGCAGGCTCGACGTGCCGACAATGCTGCCGGCAGGCAACGCCTCCAGGCTGGCATAGGTATTGGAAACGAAGGCATCGCGCGGATCTTCACGCTCGCAAATGCAGAACAGGCCGAGGCCTTCCGGGAAGTCCATCGGCACGTCTTTCATCGAGTGGACGGCAATGTCGGCTTCGTTTTCCAGCAGCGCAGTTTCCAGTTCCTTGACGAACAGGCCCTTGCCACCGATTTTCGACAGTGGCGAATCGAGCAGCTTGTCGCCGCGACTGACCATGGGCACCAGCGTCACCAGCAGGCCCGGGTGGGCCGCTTCCAGACGGGCTTTGACGTATTCGGCCTGCCAGAGGGCCAGCGCACTTTTACGGGTGGCGATGCGGATTTCGCGAGAGGACATGGATCAATCCGTACTGAATAGATACGGCGGATAATAACAGCTCAGCCAAATCCACTTTGACTTGAATCAGAAACGGCGCGGCCTCCCTGGCCGGCAATGCCTGGTAAAGGAAAGAGAGGCCGCCCGAAATGACCGGGCTACAGCCCCTGCATCATCTTGCGCACACCGGCCACATGCCGACGGCTGACAATCAGCGCATCACCATTGAGACCTTTGAGGAACAGCTGAAAATGTCCCAGTGGTGTGCGTTGCAGTCGTTCGATGCGGTCACGGGCGACCAGCGCGTTGCGGTGGATACGCACGAAGCGCTCGCCGAATTCGTCTTCAAGGGCTTTGAGCGGTTCGTCCAGCAGCACCTCGCCGGCTTCGTGACGCAGGGTCACGTATTTGTGGTCAGCGATGAAGTAGACCACCTGATCCAGCGGGATCAGTTCGATGCCTTTGCGGGTGCGGGCGCTGATGTGGCTGCGCGGGCCGGTGCCGCTTTCGGCAGCAGGACGGGTCAGGGCCGAGAGTTGCGCCCGATTGGGACGTTCAGCCCGTTTCAGGGCGTCATGCAGATGTTCGGTTCGCACGGGTTTCACCACATAGCCCACGGCGCTGGCCTGCAGGGCTTCCACGGCAAATTCATCGGGGCTGGTGCAAAACACCACGGCCGGCGGCGTTTCGCGTTCGCACAGACGGGCAGCGACTTGCAGGCCATCGAGGCCCGGCATGCGGATATCGAGCAGTACGATATCCGGCTTGTGGCTGTCGATCAGTACCAACGCCTCTTCGCCATTGGTGGCGCTGGGCTCCAGAACTGTATAACCCTCGAGCTCGCTCACCATTCGGCTGAGGCGCTCGCGAGCCAGTGGTTCGTCATCAACGATCAGGACATTCATATTGCGCTGGATTCCTGCGTGAGTCTCGCACAAGGATAGCGTAGACAGGTGAAGTGACGTCCGTCACCGCGATCCACGCTAAGACTAGCCCGAGCGCCAAAAAGTGCCGTACGTCGGCCAGCAATATTTGCCAGTGTCCGGGTCGTACTGCTCGAAGCCCGCTGTTTCCTGCGTTTCTCACGGGGATTGCCGAAGGACAATTACACCCACCCCCCTCTTCTTATAGTCGGCGGTCAGACCTTTGCGCGATCCGCAGCCGCGCCGACCCTTATGTCCTACTGTAGACGCTCGTCGGGCCGATATTGCTCAATCGAAAAATATCCTTGCGCAAATCCGCCAGGGCCAGCGCCGACTATGACTGAGCCGATGAGAAAAAAACGTATCGACCGGTGTCAGCGACAGTCTGGGCAACCCTGTTATTATCCGCGCCAGCGTTTCACGCCTTTTTTCTTCAAGCCGATACGAGCGAATTCATGAGCACTGACAAGACCAATCAGTCCTGGGGCGGCCGCTTCAGTGAACCCGTCGACGCCTTCGTCGCCCGCTTCACCGCCTCCGTCACTTTCGACCAGCGCCTGTATCGCCACGACATCATGGGCTCGATCGCCCACGCCACCATGCTGGCCAAGGTCGGCGTGCTGACCGATGCCGAGCGCGACAGCATCATCGATGGCCTGAAGACCATTCAGGGCGAAATCGAGGCCGGCCAGTTCGACTGGCGCATCGACCTCGAAGACGTGCACATGAACATCGAAGCACGCCTGACCGATCGCATTGGCGTCACCGGCAAAAAGCTGCACACCGGGCGCAGCCGCAACGACCAGGTCGCCACCGACATCCGCCTGTGGCTGCGTGACGAGATCGACCTGATCCTCGCTGAAATCACCCGCCTGCAAAAAGGCCTGCTGGAACAAGCCGAGCGCGAAGCCGCGAGCATCATGCCGGGCTTCACCCACCTGCAAACCGCGCAGCCAGTGACTTTCGGTCATCACATGCTGGCCTGGTTCGAAATGCTCAGCCGCGACTACGAGCGTCTGGTTGACTGCCGCAAGCGCACCAACCGCATGCCGCTGGGCAGCGCCGCGCTGGCCGGCACCACCTACCCGATCGACCGTGAATACACCGCGCAACTGCTGGGTTTCGACGCCGTCGGCGGCAACTCGCTGGATAACGTGTCCGATCGTGACTTCGCCATCGAATTCTGCTCGGCCGCGAGCATCGCGATGATGCACTTGTCGCGCTTCTCCGAAGAGCTGGTGCTGTGGACCAGCGCGCAATTCCAGTTCATCGATCTGCCGGATCGTTTCTGCACCGGCAGCTCGATCATGCCGCAAAAGAAAAACCCTGACGTGCCAGAGCTGGTGCGTGGCAAGACCGGCCGTGTATTCGGCGCACTGATGGGCCTGCTGACCTTGATGAAAGGCCAACCGCTGGCCTACAACAAGGACAACCAGGAAGACAAAGAGCCGCTGTTCGACGCCGCCGACACCCTGCGCGACTCGCTGCGCGCCTTTGCCGACATGATCCCGGCGATCAAACCGAAGCACGCGATCATGCGTGAAGCGGCGCTGCGCGGTTTCTCCACCGCGACCGACCTGGCGGATTATCTGGTGCGCCGTGGTCTGCCGTTCCGTGATTGCCACGAAATCGTTGGCCACGCGGTGAAATATGGTGTGGACACTGGCAAGGATCTGGCCGAGATGAGCCTGGAAGAACTGCGCCAGTTCAGTGATCAGATCGAACAGGACGTGTTTGCCGTGCTGACCCTGGAAGGCTCGGTGAATGCCCGCGACCATATCGGCGGCACTGCGCCGGCGCAGGTCAAGGCAGCTGTGGTGCGCGGTCAGGCCCTGATCGCCAGCCGCTAAAGCAAAAGCTTCGCGAGCAGGCTCGCTCCCACAGTTGGATTTTTGTTGAACACAGAATTTGTGGCCGACAAAAATCCCCTGTGGGAGCGAGCCTGCTCGCGAATGCGATCTTCAGAACAGCAGAAAAATCACTTCTTCGCAGCAATCATCGCTAAAAACGCAGGCATCGCCGCTTCTTTGTCCGCCGCTATCCTCTGCACATGCGGATTCTGCTCAAGCCGCTCCAGCAACGCCTTCGCCTGCGGCATCTCCGCCAGTAAATCGATCCCGAACAGCTTCTGCCCGACCGCACAGGCCAGCGGCACGCTGTAAAGGAAGTACAAATCGGCAATACTCAAACTGTCGCCCGCCACGTACGGGGCGAATTTGCCATGCCGGCCCAGCGCCGCAAAACCCAGCAGCAATTCGGTTTTGGTTTTTTCCTTGATTGCCTCCGGCAGGGTCATGCCGAAGAACGCTTCGCCATAGCAGGCGCGTCCCGGCAGTTCGATGTACAGCTCGATTTCCTTGGCAATCGCCAACACCTGCGCGCGCTCGAACGGATCGCTCGGCAGCAGCGGCGTGCCTTTCTGGGTTTGCTCGAGGTATTCGAGGATGATCGCGGTTTCGTTGATGAAACCGGCGTCTACGCCGAGCACCGGGACCTTGCCGCGCGGGCTGATGGCCAGAGATTCCGGTGTCTGCGCCGGATAGAACGTGACCTCTTCGAACGGCAGGCCTTTTTCCAGCAGCGCCAGTTTGACCATGTTGTAGTAGTTGCTGACTGAGAATCCGTAGAGCTTGAACATCACATAGCCTCCAGGCCGTGCGGGGTGGGCAGGGCCTGTTTATAGATCGTGCAGGCGAATCGCGCCAGCAGCATCACCCCGCTGAATGCGGGTAAACTGGCGCCTTTCCATGAGGAGCCTGCCATGAGCGAGCCGACAGACATCGACAACGACGAAGAAGAGTTCACCGAGGCTACGTTGATCGAAGCCATCGAGAACCAGATCGAAAGCGACAACCCGCCAGCGGCGAAAGCGACGTTCAACAAGTTGACCCTGGTGGGCACTCCGCGCGAAGAGATCCTCAATCTGATGGCGCATGTGCTGGCTTACGAGATTGACGCGATGCTCGATGAAGACCGTGCATTTGATACCGAATGGTACGAAGCGGCGCTGCGTGCATTGCCAGAGCTGCCACCCGAAAAGCAGTAACAACACATTCCCCCCTGTGGGAGCGAGCTTGCTCGCGAAGGCGTTTTATCAGTCAACTTATTTGGTGAATGACACATCGCTTTCGCGAGCAAGCTCGCTCCCACACAATTTGTCACCCATCTATCGGCCCTGCGCCTGAGCCCCGACTACACTGGAATTCGCCTCAAGACAAAATCCCTGATCTGAGCACTGGACATGCCGCAAAAGCGGGTTCACCTTAGGGACGCTGTCGTCCAATTCCTAGAAAGTCTGGAGTCCTTATGTCGCTTACCCCTGAGTTGGTTGCCGAACTGGAAGTCCTCGCACTCTTTCCCCTGGACAGTTCCCAGGAAGGTTTGAAAATTCATCAGACCGCTGCCCCGAAACATATTTCTGCCGCCAAACGCCTCTTTGAAAAAGACCTGACGGATCAGCCTGATGGCGGTTATCTGACCAGCCTCGGTCGCGATGCCGCACAAAATGTGCAAACCGTGCTGACCATTCTGAGAGAGCAAGAAACCGCCTGATTCTCCCCGACTTCGCCCACGGGAACTCCTGCCACGGGATTTCCGCGGGCCTGCCCGGTCGTCCGCGATAGAAATCTGACGTCAAAAAACAAATTCAGCTTAAAAGTCCCGCTGCGCAAAGGCTAAACTGCCTCCCATTCCGAGACCCTCTTCGTCCGAGCTTGCGAGCCGGTTTGAGCTGACATGACGCGCACCCACGAAATCCGCCCCGACCTGGACGAAGGCATCGACCGCAAGGTACTCAGCCAGCTGCGTGCGCGCTTTCTCAAACTCAATGAAGGGCGCTTAGGTCGCGCACTGGAAGGCTTGTCGACACGCCAACAAGGCGTACTGACACTGCTTCCGCTGTTTTTCCACGTCAATCACCCGCTGCTGCCGGGTTATGTCTCGAGCAGTACGCCGGCCGGGGTATCCAATTACGAACCGGACGCCGATACACTCGCTGAAGCCCAACGCCTGACCCGCTCGTTCTCCTACAAACCGCGCCACGGCAGCAATCCACCGCGACCGATTCATGGCCTGTTTCTGATGGGCAGTCTCGGCACGCTGGCCCAGGCCGATCAGAGCGACATGGACGTGTGGGTCTGCCACGCGCCGGATCTGAGCGAAAGTGAGCTCGCCGAACTGAGCAAGAAATGTCAGCTGCTGGAAGCCTGGGCGGCGAGTCAGGGCGCCGAAGCGCATTTTTTCCTGATCGACCCGGAGCGCTTCGTCAAAGGCGAACGCGACACTCAGCTCAGCTCGGAAAACTGCGGCACGACCCAGCATTATCTGCTCCTGGACGAGTTCTACCGCACGGCGATCTGGCTGGCCGGACGTACACCGATCTGGTGGCTGGTGCCGGTTTACGAAGAAACCGCCTACGACCTTTACACCCATACCCTGCTGTCGAAGCGCTTTATCCGCGCAGACGAAACCCTGGATCTCGGCCATCTGGCGACGATTCCACCGGGAGAGTTCATCGGCGCCGGATTGTGGCAACTGTTCAAGGGCATCGAGTCACCGTACAAATCGGTACTCAAACTGCTGCTGACCGAGGTTTACGCCAGCGAACACCCACAGGTGCGGTGCCTGAGCCTGCGTTTCAAGAAAGCCGTGTTCGCCAATCAGCTCGATCTCGATGAGCTGGATCCGTACATGGTCGTGTACCGGCGCATCGAGGAGTATCTCACTGCGCGCAACGAACCGGAACGTCTGGAACTGGTGCGCCGCGCGCTGTACCTGAAGGTCAACCGCAAGCTCACCGGCAACAGCCGCACCCAGAGCTGGCAGCGCTCGCTGCTGGAACGGCTGGCCAGCGAATGGCATTGGGATCAGCGGCAACTGACACTGCTCGACAGCCGCAGCCAGTGGAAAGTCCGCCAGGTCAGCGCCGAACGCCGCGCGCTGGTCAATGAGCTGAACTACAGCTATCGCTTCCTGACCCAGTTCGCCCGCACCGAGCAGACCGTCAGCCTGATCAACAAGCGTGATCTCAATGTGCTCGGCCGCCGGCTCTACGCAGCCTTCGAGCGCAAGGCCGACAAGGTCGAGTTCATCAACCCCGGCATCGCCCCGGATCTGGCCGAAGACACCCTGACGCTGGTGCAGTCGCGCAATAAAAAGGAGCCCGGGCAAACCCAGTGGGGCCTGTATAACGGCAGCCTCACGGCGCTGGAGTGGGAACACTTCGCGCCGATCAAGCGCAGCCGCGAATTGCTTGAATTGCTGACCTGGTGCCACCGCAACGGCGTGATCGACAGCAGCACCCGCCTGGCTTTGCATCCAGGCACCAGCGACCTGAGCGAGTTCGAGCTGTTCAACCTGCTCGGCAGCCTGCAACAGTGCATCGCCCTGCCCTTGCCTACAGTCGCCGAGGAGCCGCTGCTACGTGCCGCTGTGCCAAGCGAAGTGCTGATTCTGGTCAACGTCGGTATTGATCCGCTCAAACATCACCGCGACCTGAACATCCTGATGACCACCGAACGCACCGACTCGCTGAGTTACGCCGGCGTGCGCGAGAACCTCGTGCTGACGCTGGATCAGGTCACGCTCAACAGTTGGAACGAGGTGCTGGTCAACCGCTTTGACGGGCCGCATGCCTTGCTCGATTGCCTGCGCGATTACCTTAATAATCTGCCGCGCGGACCATTGCAGCCGACGCTAAAGGTGCGCTGTTTCTGCCACAACCGCGCGCAATTCATCGCCCGCCGCGTCGAGGAAATCATCGACACTGCGCAGAATCTGCTGCTCAGCGATTTGAATCACCGCTACCTGATCCAGGTGCAGCAGCACTATCACGTGCTGGAATTGGTGCCGGGCCAGGTCAACCACGTCGCCCTCGCCACCCTTCCGGCCCTGCTCGACTACCTCGGTGAAGAGCAGCCGCGCTACAGCCCGCTGCATCTGGATCCGATGGCGCTGGAGGATCACGACCTCGCACTGATCCTGCCGATGGGCCAGCCGGAATGTATTCAGGTGTTCTATCGGATCACCGAGCAACAGGCCGAGCTGTACGTGCTGGATGAGTTCAATGCGCTGTGGCAACAACATTTGCCTTACCACGACGAGCAGAGCCTGCTGGTGCCGTTGCAGCGCTTCCTGCAATCGATCCTGTTCCGCCGCGAAGCCGTGCTCCCGATGGACGCCGGCCCGGATGTCCGCCTCGAAACTTTGTATTACCAGTTATTGCCATCGGGCCCGCAACGCGCGCGCCGGGTCGAAGCGCGGCCGGCACCGCAGACACCCGTGAACAAGCCGTTCTACGACGTGCAGGCGATCGTCGGCAAAGCCGCACCGGGCGAAGTGCAGGTCACCCTGTATTGCAATCAACGGGAATTCAGCGAGCTGGAACATGGCGACCAGCTATTCAGCGTGGTCGCCCGGGAGATCGTCGAGCAGCGCCGCGACAGCGAACGCTATCGCTGCTACATCACCGACCTCGACCTTTCAGGCCTGCTCGGTGACGGGCAAAGTTCAAGCAATCTGTATCTGCGCTACAAGGCTGACCTGGAGCGCGCCCTGAACGAGGCGCTCGAACAGGTCTGAGGCGGATTACTCGGGAAACGCGCCACCGTTGGCTGGTTGCGATTCGACTTCCAGCAAAGTCAGTTTGAGGGTCTTGCCACCGGGTGCCGGCCAGTCGATGTGCTGACCGACTTTCAGGCCCAGCAACGCGCTGCCGACCGGAGCCAGGATCGAGATCTTGCCTTCATCGGCGTTGGCATCCTTCGGATAGACCAGCGTCAGGTGATAGTCCTTGCCACTGCCTTCTTCGCGGCAATGCACACGGGAATTCATCGTCACGACATCGGCGGGCACTTCATCGTGGCCGACCACGGTATCGGCGCGGTCCAGCTCGGTTTGCAGCGCAATCACGCCCGGCGCAGCCTGGTCTTTATCGTTCAGGCTATCGATCAGGCGCTCCAGACGTTGCACGTCCAGACGGGTAAGGGTGATGGAAGGTGCGGTCATGATCCGGGCAGACTCCTTTCTTCTGCACACAAAAAAAGCAAAACCCCGCCAAAAAAGACGGGGTTTTCACCAAGCCTCGATGGGTTGAGGCGTGTTCGGACACTATCACAGCTCAAAAAATATACAAGTCACCCACCCGGCAGCTCCTACATTGAGGAGTTGCGGCGGTCTGCGGCTTGGGCGCAGATGACCCGACGGCGTTGATCGTCCGCCGAACGCCACTCGCGAATGTCTTCGACATGGCGGAAGCAGCCGAGGCAGACCTTTTGCTCATCCAGCCGGCATACACCGCTGCACGGCGAAGGCACTGCCGGGCTGATGTTGCTGTAAAGCGGCTTCGGCGGACGAACAGGAGCGGTGTCAGTCACGGAATCACAGACCTTCGAAGTCGAATTCAGCGCCAGCCTGTTGCTTGACGATGCGCTCGAGCATTTCGCCCAGTTGCTCTTCGCTCTTGTCGCACATCCAGCGCTCGCTTTCTTCGTCGTAGTCGAAGTGGAAACCACCGGACACCGCCGCCAGCCACAGCTGACGCAGCGGCTCCTGACGGCTGAAGATCAGCTGCGAGCCGTTTTCGAACTTGACGGTCAGCACACCGGCCGAACTTTCCAGATCGATATCCAGGTCGCTCTCGTCAAAGATGTCTTCCAGTTTTTCCTGGGTTTCATCGACCAGATCGTGGAAACGGGCTTCGGACAAACTCATTGCGGCAACCTCAAAAAATGTTCTGATCAGGCTCAAGCGCCGAAAGATACGGACGCTGCCGGCCGATTGCAAAGATTAACGACCAAGCACCCTGCCCCACTCCTGACACCAAACCCTTGTAGGAGTGAGCCTGCTCGCGATAGCGGTGTGTCAGTCAGCATATAGGCATCTGACACTCCGCTATCACGAGCAGGCTCACTCCTACAGGAGATTGCGGCGGTTCGGGCAGCTTTAGGCAAGCCCCGCCGGACGGGAACCCCCTCGCATAGGCAAGCCGCCGGGTGGCCGGTATACTCCGGCGCAATTAACGCATTTTCAAGGATTTCGCCATGAAGCGCCTGATCTCTTCCCTTGCTGCGCTCGTCGCGGTCGCCTGCCTCGTTTCGGCCTGTGGTCAAAAAGGCCCGCTGTACCTGCCGGATGACGATCAGGACCCGGCCGAACAAGCCCAGTCTTCGCAGAAGCAGCCGTCCAAAGCACACAAGCACGACGTTTACCAATAAGGGATCGCCATGGACGCTTTTAACTACCGTGGCGGGGAGTTGTTCGCGGAAGGTGTGGCGCTGTCCGCCATCGCCGACCGCTTCGGCACGCCCACCTATGTCTACTCGCGCGCGCACATCGAAGCCCAGTATCTGGCTTACGCCGATGCACTGGCCGGCATGCCGCATCTGGTCTGCTTTGCGGTCAAAGCCAACTCCAACCTCGGCGTGCTGAATGTCCTGGCACGTCTGGGCGCCGGATTCGACATCGTTTCCCGTGGCGAGCTGGAACGCGTACTGGCCGCTGGCGGCAGCGCTGACAAGATCGTCTTCTCCGGTGTCGGCAAGACCCGTGACGACATGCGTCGCGCGCTGGAAGTCGGCGTGCACTGCTTCAACGTCGAGTCCACCGACGAGCTCGAGCGCCTGCAAGTGGTTGCCGCCGAACTGGGTGTTCGCGCACCGGTGTCGCTGCGTGTGAACCCGGACGTCGATGCTGGCACCCACCCGTACATTTCCACCGGTCTCAAAGAGAACAAGTTCGGCATCGCCATTGCCGACGCCGAAGACGTG
This sequence comes from Pseudomonas sp. P108, assembly GCF_032613195.1. Classification (NCBI taxonomy): domain Bacteria; kingdom Pseudomonadati; phylum Pseudomonadota; class Gammaproteobacteria; order Pseudomonadales; family Pseudomonadaceae; genus Pseudomonas; species Pseudomonas sp. P108. Next base: position 6,391,440 of record NZ_CP126691.1, read on the forward strand.
TACGTGCGTGCCGCGCATCTGCCAAACCTGGAAGTAGTGGGCGTTGACTGCCACATCGGTTCGCAACTGACCACGCTGCCGCCATTCCTCGACGCACTTGATCGCCTGCTGGATCTGGTCGATCGCCTCGGCGACTGCGGCATTCACCTGCGCCACATCGATCTCGGTGGTGGTTTGGGCGTGCGTTATCGCGATGAAGAGCCGCCATTGGCTGCCGACTACATCAAAGCCGTGCGCGAGCGTCTGAACGGTCGTGATCTGGCGCTGGTGTTCGAGCCAGGCCGTTTCATCGTTGCCAACGCCGGCGTGCTGCTGACTCAGGTCGAGTACCTGAAGCACACCGAGCACAAAGACTTCGCCATCGTCGACGCGGCGATGAACGACCTGATCCGCCCGGCGCTGTATCAGGCGTGGATGGACGTTACGGCGGTCAAACCGCGTGACACCGCTGCGCGCAAATACGACATCGTTGGCCCGATCTGCGAAACCGGTGACTTCCTCGCCAAGGACCGCGAATTGGCCCTGGCCGAAGGCGATCTGCTGGCCGTGCATTCGGCCGGTGCCTACGGCTTTGTGATGAGCTCCAACTACAACACCCGTGGCCGTGCCGCTGAAGTGTTGGTAGACGGTGATCAGGTTTTTGAAGTGCGTCGCCGCGAGACCGTGGCCGAGCTGTTTGCCGGCGAAAGCCTGCTGCCGGAGTAACCCATGCTGCTGCGTTTTACTAAAATGCACGGCTTGGGCAATGACTTCATGGTTCTCGACCTAGTCAGCCAGCACGCGCACATTCAGCCAAAACACGCCAAGCAATGGGGCGATCGGCACACCGGTATCGGTTTCGACCAGTTGCTGATCGTCGAGGCGCCGAGCAACCCGGACGTGGATTTCCGTTACCGGATCTTCAATTCCGATGGCTCGGAAGTCGAGCAATGCGGCAACGGCGCGCGCTGCTTTGCGCGCTTCGTGCTCGACAAGCGTCTGACCGCCAAGCGGCAGATCCGCGTCGAGACCAAGGGCGGCATCATCGAACTGGACGTGCGTAACGACGGCCAGATCGGTGTGAACATGGGCGCTCCGCGTCTGGTGCCGGCGGACATTCCGTTCGAAGCGCCGGCGCAGGCCATCAGCTATCAGCTGGAAGTGGACGGCACCACCGTCGAACTGGCCGCCGTGTCGATGGGCAACCCGCACGCGGTATTGCGCGTGCAAGACATCAACAGCGCACCGGTGCATGAACTGGGGCCGAAAATCGAACACCATCCGCGCTTCCCCGCGCGAGTGAACGTCGGTTTTCTCCAGGTCATCGACCGTAACCGCGCGCAATTGCGCGTGTGGGAACGCGGTGCCGGGGAAACCCAGGCCTGCGGTACCGGCGCGTGTGCAGCGGCTGTCGCTGCGATCAGCCAGGGGTGGATGGATTCGCCGCTATTGATCGACCTGCCCGGCGGGCGTCTGTCCATTGAATGGGCAGGCCCTGGCCAACCGGTACTGATGACCGGTCCGGCAGTGCGTGTATACGAAGGACAAGTACGTCTTTGAGTGAGCAGAAATCATGACCGATAAGCCTCAGGTACCCGCCCGACAGTCCGACGAATCAGCGTCCGAGAGCCTGGAGGCGGCAGCGGTTGCCGCATACCTCGAGGCGCATCCGGACTTCTTCGTCGAGCACGAAGAACTGCTGCCCGCGATGCGCATTCCTCACCAGCGTGGCGATACCGTTTCGCTGGTCGAGCGGCAGATGACCATTCTGCGCGACCGCAACATCGAGATGCGCCACCGCCTCTCGCAGTTGATGGACGTCGCCCGCGACAACGATCGCCTGTTCGACAAGACTCGTCGCCTGATCCTCGCCCTGATGGACGCCTCCAGTCTTGAAGACGTGGTGATCAGCGTCGAAGACAGTCTGCGTCAGGATTTCCAGGTGCCTTTTGTCAGCCTGATCCTGCTCGGTGACAACCCGGCGCCGGTCGGCCGTTGGGTCAGCCACGCTGACGCCCAAGTCGCCATCGGCGGCCTGCTCACCGAAGGCAAAAGCGTCAGCGGCAGCCTGCGCGAGCACGAACTGGACTTCCTCTTCGGCGAAGAACAGCGCAAGCAGATCGGCTCCACCGCTGTGGTCGCGGTCAGCCATCAAGGCATCCATGGGATTCTGGCGATCGCCAGCCGTGATCCGCAGCACTACAAAAGTTCGGTCGGTACGCTGTTCCTCAGCTACATCGCCGAAGTCATGGGCCGCGTGCTGCCACGGGTCAACAGCTCCCTGCGCTCGGTACGCTGAGCATGGAACGGCAACTGGACGCTTACTGCGAACACCTGCGCAGTGAGCGACAGGTGTCGCCGCACACGCTGTCGGCCTACCGCCGCGACCTCGACAAAGTCCTTGGCTGGTGCGTCAAACAGAACATCGGCAGCTGGGCGGCACTGGATATTCAGCGCCTGCGCAGCCTGATCGCCCGCCTGCATGCGCAGGGCCAATCCTCGCGCAGCCTCGCTCGATTGCTCTCGGCAGTACGCGGGCTCTATCACTATCTGAATCGCGAAGGTCTTTGCAACCATGATCCGGCCACGGGTCTGGCACCGCCGAAAGGCGAGCGCCGACTGCCGAAAACCCTCGATACCGACCGTGCACTGCAACTGCTTGAAGGTGCGGTCGAGGACGATTTTCTCGCACGTCGGGATCAGGCGATTCTTGAGTTGTTCTACTCCTCCGGCCTGCGCTTGTCAGAGCTGACCGGGCTTAATCTTGATCAGCTGGATCTGGCCGATGGCATGGTTCAAGTGCTCGGCAAGGGCAGCAAAACCCGTCTGTTGCCGGTGGGCAAAAAGGCCCGTGAAGCGATCGAACAATGGCTGCCGTTGCGGGCCATGACCAACCCGGCGGACGATGCCGTGTTCGTCAGCCAGCAAGGCCGGCGCCTCGGCCCGCGCGCAATTCAGGTGCGGGTCAAACTGGCCGGCGAACGCGAGCTGGGGCAAAACCTGCACCCGCACATGCTGCGCCACTCGTTCGCCAGCCACCTGCTCGAATCCTCGCAGGACCTGCGCGCCGTGCAGGAATTGCTCGGCCACTCAGATATCAAGACCACGCAGATCTACACCCACCTGGACTTCCAGCACCTGGCGGCGGTCTACGACAGCGCCCACCCACGGGCCAAACGCATGAAAGGCGATGATTCATGAGCATCCAGTTGATCACCTTCGACCTCGACGACACCCTGTGGGACACCGCCCCGGTGATCGTCAGCGCCGAAGCGGTATTGCGCGAATGGCTGAGCGAACATGCGCCGAATCTGGGCGCCGTGCCGGTCGAACATTTGTGGGCGATTCGTGAGCGGGTGTTGACCAGTGAGCCGGGGTTGAAACATCGCATCAGCGCGCTACGTCGGCGGGTGTTGTTTCATGCGATGGAAGACGCTGGGTACGCCCATGGAGAAGCAACCGACCTGGCAGACAAGGGCTTTGAAGTGTTTCTGCATGCTCGGCATCAGATCGAAGTGTTCCCTGAAGTCGAGCCAGTGCTGGAGGTTCTCGCCAATCACTATGCGCTTGGCGTAGTCACCAATGGCAACGCCGATGTGCGGCGGTTGGGGTTGGCGGATTACTTCAAGTTCGCGTTGTGCGCGGAAGATATCGGCATCGCCAAACCGGATGCCCGGTTGTTTCATGAAGCGTTGCAGCGCGGTGGCGCTACTGCGGAAACCGCCGTGCACATAGGTGATCATCCGGGGGATGACATTGCCGGGGCGCAGCAAGCCGGGTTGCGGGCGATCTGGTTTAACCCGGCGGGCAAGGTCTGGGAAGCGGACCGTTTGCCGGACGCCGAAATCCGTAGCCTGAGCGATTTGCCAGCCGTTCTTGCACGCTGGAATGCCCTCTCGAACTGACACAGTTCCCTTGTAGGAGTGAGCCTGCTCGCGATAGCGGTGTGTCAGATACATCAAGGTGGACTGACACACCGCTATCGCGAGCAGGCTCACTCGTGGCGCGTCCGGAATTTCAGGCATGAAAAAGCCCGCAGCGACGGCGGGCTTTTTCAGCAAGCCAGCGGCACGCCTCAGATAGGGCGGCTACCGTACTTGTTGTCTGGCTTCTTCGGTGGATCGGCGACCACGTTGGCCTCCACTTCCTGAACCTTTCCGCCGCGCGACAGAAACTCTTCCATGGCCTTGGCCAGGGCGTCGCGTTCCTTGTTCTTGGCTTCAATGCTCGGCAACTCGTCTACCGACACCGCAGCCTTGGCTTTGCCTTTGGCAGCCGGGGCCGGCGTATCGTCGCCACCATCGTCGTCAGCAACGTCTTCCGCTGCTGCTTCCAGACCTTCCTCGGCCTCGTCTTCGTCGCCTACTTCGAGGTCGTCGTTTTCCAGATCATCGTCGCTCATGTTCTACCTCATGACTTGCGAAAAGCAGATTAGTTATAGACCAGCTTTGGCAACTGTCGAAAGTCGCCGTTAAAAAATCAGTAACCATTGGTGACCAACGGTTTATGCCCCTTCACCGTGCAAGGTGGCGAGGACTTTTCGGGCACCGCCATGATCACGGTGCTCGCCCAGATAAACGCCTTGCCAGGCCCCCAGTGCCAGGCGACCTGCCGAAACCGGCAGACTGATCTGGCAGCCAAGCACGCTGGCCTTGAAGTGCGCCGGGAGGTCGTCCAGGCCTTCGTCGTTATGCTCATAGCCGTCTGTTCCTTGTGGGATCAGACGATTGAAAAATCGTTCGAAGTCGCGACGTACCGCCGGATCGGCGTTCTCGTTGATGGTCAACGACGCCGAGGTATGCTGCAGCCACAAATGCAACAGACCGACCCGGCACTCCCTGAGTTCAGGCAGCCCCGCGAGTAACTCGTCCGTTACCAGATGAAAGCCCCGGGGCCGTGCCCGCAGGGTTATCAGAGTCTGTTGCCACATACAGTTCTCCGCACGTTCGGGGCGCATTCTAGCGCGCTCTGGGAAAAAACAAAGGCCCTAATATTCCTGCAATCATGTAAGCCATTGGCCGCAGAAAAACGCCCGTCGTAAACACGACCAAAGCAGTACGAAAAATCCTTTCAGCTGCTCTCTGAATGACAAATTCCGGACAAAAAAATGCCCGGCGAACCGGGCAAATTTTTTAATGCGCGTACTTACAGGTTGTAGCCGCGTTCGTTGTGTTGTGCCAGATCGAGGCCGACCGACTCTTCTTCTTCGGTCACACGCAGACCCATCACAGCGTCGAGTACCTTGAGGATGATGAAGGTGACGATCGCGGTGTAGATCACCGTGAAGCCCACGCCTTTGACCTGAATCCACACTTGCGCACCGATATCGGTCACGGTGCCGAAGCCACCCAGCGCCGGCGCAGCGAAGACGCCGGTGAGGATCGCGCCGAGGATACCGCCGATACCGTGCACGCCGAACGCGTCCAGGGAATCGTCATAACCGAGTTTGCGTTTCAGGGTGGTGGCGCAGAAGAAGCACACCACGCCCGCCGCCAGACCAATCACCAGTGCGCCCATCGGGCCCACGGTGCCGGCTGCCGGAGTGATCGCTACCAGACCGGCAACCACACCCGAAGCGATGCCCAGCGCGCTTGGCTTGCCGTGGGTGACCCACTCGGCAAACATCCAGCCCAGTGCGGCGGCAGCGGTAGCGATCTGAGTGACCAGCATCGCCATGCCGGCGGTGCCGTTGGCCGCTGCAGCGGAGCCGGCGTTGAAGCCGAACCAGCCGACCCACAGCATCGCCGCACCCATCAGGGTGTAACCGAGGTTGTGCGGGGCCATCGGGGTGGTCGGGAAGCCTTTGCGCTTGCCCAATACCAGGCAGGCAATCAGACCGGCGACACCGGCGTTGATGTGCACCACGGTGCCGCCCGCGAAGTCGAGTACGCCCCAGTCCCACATCAGGCCGCCGTTGCCGGACCAGACCATGTGCGCGATCGGTGCGTAAACCAGGGTGAACCAGATGCCCATGAAGATCAGCATCGCGGAGAACTTCATCCGCTCGGCGAACGCACCGACGATCAGCGCCGGGGTGATGATCGCGAAGGTCATCTGGAAGGTGATGAACACCGCCTCAGGGAACAGAGCCGCTGGGCCGGTCAGGCTCGAAGGCGTGACACCGGCGAGGAACGCCTTGCCCATGCCGCCGAAGAACGAGTTGAAGTTGACGACGCCCTGCTCCATGCCGGTGGTGTCGAACGCAATGCTGTAGCCATAAATGACCCACAGGATGCTGATCAGACCGGTAATGGCGAAGCACTGCATCATCACGGAAAGAATGTTTTTCGAGCGAACCATGCCGCCGTAGAACAGCGCCAGGCCCGGGATGGTCATGAACAGCACGAGTGCCGTCGAGGTCAGCATCCAGGCAGTGTCGCCGGAATTGAGGACTGGGGCCGCCACTTCGTCTGCCGCCATTGCAAGGCTTGGCATTACGATGGACAACAGGGCTCCTAGCCCTGCGAATTTACGCAGAGTCATATTGTTTTCTCCTGGGGCGTTGGGGTTTGTGGCGGCGGTTAAATCGCGTCGGTATCGGTTTCGCCGGTACGGATGCGAATCGCCTGTTCCAGATTGACCACGAAGATCTTGCCGTCACCGATCTTGCCGGTGTTGGCCGCCTTGGTTATCGCCTCGATAACCCGATCCAGATCCTTGTCGTCGATGGCCACGTCGATTTTCACCTTGGGCAGAAAATCGACCACATATTCCGCGCCGCGATACAGCTCGGTGTGACCCTTCTGCCGGCCGAAGCCTTTGACTTCAGTAACGGTAATGCCCTGCACGCCGATTTCGGACAGCGACTCGCGCACGTCGTCCAACTTGAACGGCTTGATGATGGCAGTGACTAGCTTCATGAAAACTCTCTCCCGAATTGGTGGACTTGCCCCAGGAAAACAAACCCGACTCAAGTCTAAGCGCAGTGCCTGGCTTTGTAACGCATCGTCGGCCTTACCTGCCCGACTGACGCCAGCTAACCGCTGCTGACGAAACTCCCCGCTCCGTCTGCCGCACTGCATTCGTCACAGCGACTGCATCAGTGCATGGGTCGAAGGTGACTAAGCAGAAACCTTGCCATCTCGCCAAAATCCCCTGATTTCAATCCCTTGGCCGCTGCTGCAAGCCATTGCACCCAAAACGCCATCCGGATACGCACAACAACGGTGCGTCGCCGTCCATCCGCCTGCGCGAAAAGCGTGCATCCCTGACCACGAGATTGACTATAGACACTGCGTGATACACTGCCGGCCATTGTTTCCAGGACATTCACCATGCTCGCGCCCAAAGACTTCCTCGACGCCCTGAGCGGCACCGCCTCCCGCCTGTTCAACGGCGACACCCCGCTGCCGAAAGCCGAAATCGAAAGCCAGTTCAAGATGCTGCTGCAGAGTGCCTTCAGCAAACTCGATTTGGTGAGCCGTGAAGAGTTTGATAGCCAGATGGTTGTGTTGGCGCGTACTCGCGCTCGCCTCGAAAGCCTTGAAGCCAAGGTTGCCGAGATGGAAGCGAAGCTGACGCCGCCCGCTGAATAATCCGCGCCCCCTGTAGGAGTTGCCGAAGGCTGTGATCTTTTGATCTCCAGCCCTTCAACCATCCCGGCAACGTCCTACAACCTGCACCACCGCCGTCCGATTGCGCCGAAAAGCCCAGGTTTCTAAGCTCACCCGATGCTGAATGTTCAGCACCGGGTTTGGCGACCTGGATAGAGTTCGACGCATTGCGACCATGTTCGACCCTGGGACTTTTCCCATCTCGAATTATGGCGGCTGTGCGTGGGAGACCTTAGGGTCTGCCGGTTCCGGATTCACCGGTTCGCCAACCTGCGCATAGCTGCCACCCCTATCGTTTGGCGACGATCAGAGGCAGTTTTCTTCATTCGAATTCGAGAACTGCACCATGGAAGAAACCTATTTAAAGCCCTACATCTTCACCCGCCACAAACTCCCCCTCCACGCCCTCCTCATCCAGAACCAACCCTGGTTCTGCGCCCGAGACCTGAGTCGCCTGCTGCACATCTACCTCAACGAACGCATGCTGCGAAAACTCGACCCCGACCAATACCAAACCCGCAAAACCCTGATCCACAAGCAGATCGAAAACACCCTGCTGATCAGCGAATCCGGCATCTACGCCCTCCTCGTCTACCACTACTGCCCCGAATACCGGGCACTGCGCGAATGGATCACCCACCAGGTCATCCCTACCCTGCGCGACGCCCAACATCCCAGCACAAGCGAACGCCCACACCTGAGCCTGCTCAGTTGGCCGGATATGTCGTTGAGTTTGTTGCACTGGAATAACCAGCCGTGGATACGGTTGCAGGATGTGCCGCTGATGGTGGTGGAACGGGAACAGACCAAGCGCCCAATAACGGGGCCATGGTGGAAAAGGGCTTCGCGGATGCTGCAATCGCTATAAACCCGCATGCCGGAGCTGGGCCCTGCGCAAATCGTAAGTCGACTGAAGATTCATCCAGAACTCAGGCGTAGTGTTGAGATGAGTGGCAAGGCTGATTGCCAGATCGGCGCAGATCCTGAGGTGGCATTTCACAAGCTTTTCGATCTCATTTTCGGGCCAGTTCGTGGGCATGGCCAGATCCATGACAGTCATGCCCAACGGCTCCATGAATTACTTACTCAGAACCTCGCCCGGATGAATCGGGCGCATACCATTGCGGTCCATTTTTCGCCTCCAGAGGCTGCGTTGAGTGGCCAAACTGGAGCATCCGACTCCCGGATACAAGACCTTCACCCCCCTTTCGCCGGCGTCCTACAACTATTAGGGCATGGCCCTACTAACATCAGCGTCTGCGCCCAGTTACGCAGCCCTTACGCATGTCATTACATTGGCAAACGAAATACGCCCATCAAGATGGAGGTATCTGTGAAGGATAAGAAGAGGAAGGAAAAGCTATTTCAGATTGTTGATTTGCACCTCGAAGCACTCCGTTTGGCTGGGGATATGTCAGCCAACCAACGGCGTTTTATTGAAGTTGCTGTTACATGTGGGCCAGCGCTTGAGCCAAGCGGCGCGCTGGCCGGTAGAAGGTCCTGAGTGAAAAATAAAAAAGGCGTCCATAGGGCGCCTTTTTTTGTTCGGAGGAATAGTCGCAGCGATTCTTTAGCTCCTGGCTTTACGGCCTTGGGTTCAGAATCCGACAGGCTAGCCCGTCGTCACTACTTCAGAGAAACCAGCTTTCTCTGCTGCCAAAAATGCGGGGGAGCTTTTGCTGATGCCCAGTCCCGACGAATGCGCAGTTGCAGTCCTCGGACGTGAGGATCCTTCAGTACCGCTCAGGAGTCAAAGCTCATTTACGATCGAGAGCAGCGCAAAACCCTCATCCATGCCGGTATAAAGTATTGCCTCTCCGCCCTCTCACACCCTGAACTGGCCATCTCCAACGTCCTTCACTAACGCAAGCACAGTCCTACGAGGACCGTCCCCTACGTCTGATTACGTAAGCATCAATGCCTTCGATATCGTCTGCAGATTGATCCCACAGAACAAGACGATGCGAAGAAAAGGCAAAGGTACCGAACTTCGAAATCAGACACTCAAATCTGAATCCCGAAAACTCGCACATCAAACAATGTCCATGGACCCAGAAGCCCTGGCAGCTGGAGTTGATGCTCTATCACTCAGGATCGATCCGATTACTCCAGTAGCAATCAACGCATTCCACCAGTGGACCGGCCCCGTTGGGTATCCATGGGACGCTGTTTTGGACTGGAAGACCAAAGATGCAAAAGGGCTGGACTTGGCGTTCTGGTACGAAGAAGAACTGTGCGGACTGTGCTACGCAACGCCGCGAAGAAGCACGATCTGCATGAAAATCGTCCTTTTGCAGGGACACACCTGCAAGACGAATATCTTGCGGGGCTGGATCGCTCCTATGGCATTGCTGACAACAGAGTTCTACGCCCGGAAGCTGGGGTGCACACAAATCGAAGTACAAGAGCCAGATTCAGGTGCCATCCCTTACTATCAAACGCTGGGATTTTATTTTGATACAACCGGTCGCCTTGTCTTTCCATTGGACGACCAATAAGATCGAATCAAGCATCCCGGCACGTGAGGTGTTTATGAAGCAGAAGAAGCAGAAAACCCAACCGGCACGGGTTTCCAAACCAGGTACCGAGACACTCGGTTTGCCGGACAGAGTTTCAGCCAGTCAGCGGCATTTTCTGAAAGTGGCCGCTACCTATGGCAAGGAAATGGAGCCCGATGGCTGGCTCGCCGGTGGTGGAACCTGAGTACCGCAAAAATGACCGCCAAACAGGCGGTTTTTTTATGCCTGAGGATTAGTGCCTTCAGCAACATCCAGTGAAAGTTCGCCCTTAAAACTGTCCGACCAACGCCCTCTCCCCAGACTACCCTTAAAAAACCCGCAGGAAGCGGCTCCCCGATTCAGCTCAAGGAACGACCATGTCCCTCTCCATCGTCCACAGTCGCGCCCAGATAGGCGTGGAAGCCCCCGCTGTCACCGTCGAAGTCCATCTGGCCAACGGTCTGCCGTCGCTGACTATGGTCGGGCTGCCCGAGGCGGCGGTGAAGGAGAGCAAGGATCGGGTGCGCAGCGCGATCATAAATTCCGGGCTGCAGTTTCCGGCGCGGCGGATCACCTTGAATCTGGCGCCGGCGGATCTGCCCAAGGATGGCGGGCGGTTTGATCTGGCGATTGCCTTGGGGATTCTGTCGGCGAGTGTGCAGGTGCCGTGTCTGACGCTGGATGATGTGGAATGTCTGGGTGAGTTGGCGTTGTCCGGCGCAGTCAGGGCGGTGCGCGGGGTGTTGCCGGCAGCGTTGGCGGCGCGCAAGGCGGGTCGTGCGTTGGTGGTGCCGCGGGCGAATGCCGAGGAGGCGTGCCTGGCTTCGGGGTTGAAGGTGTTTGCGGTGGATCATTTGCTGGAGGCGGTGGCGCATTTCAATGGGCATACGCCGGTTGAGCCCTATGTATCAGACGGGTTGATGCATGCCAGCAAGCCTTATCCCGACTTGAATGAAGTGCAGGGACAAGTGGCGGCGAAACGAGCGCTGCTGATTGCTGCTGCGGGCGCCCATAACTTGCTGTTCAGCGGGCCGCCTGGGACGGGTAAGACATTGTTGGCGAGTCGCCTGCCGGGGCTGTTGCCGCCGCTGGCCGAGAGTGAAGCACTGGAGGTGGCGGCGATTCAGTCCGTCGCCAGTGGCGCACCGCTGACCCATTGGCCGCAGCGTCCCTTCCGTCAACCGCACCACTCGGCATCCGGGCCGGCACTGGTCGGCGGCAGCTCAAAACCGCAACCTGGCGAAATCACCCTCGCCCACCATGGTGTGCTGTTTCTCGATGAGTTGCCGGAATTTGATCGCAAGGTTTTGGAGGTTTTACGGGAGCCTTTGGAGTCGGGATTCATCGTGATAGCCCGGGCCAAGGATCGCGTACGTTTTCCGGCACGCTTCCAGTTGGTGGCGGCGATGAATCCCTGCCCTTGTGGATATCTTGGCGAGCCCAGCGGCAAGTGCTCGTGCACACCGGACATGGTGCAGCGCTATCGCAACAAGCTATCGGGGCCGTTGCTGGATCGGATTGATCTGCACCTGACGGTGGCGCGGGAGGCGACGGCGTTGAATCCGGCAATTAAACCCGGCGAGGACAGCGCCAGCGCCGCAGCACTGGTAGCCGAGGCTCGCGAACGACAGCAAAAGCGTCAAGGCTGCGCCAACGCGTTTCTCGATCTGCCAGGACTGAAAAAACACTGCAAGTTATCCACAACCGATGAGAGTTGGTTGGAGTCAGCCTGTGAACGCCTGACGCTTTCGCTGCGCTCGGCCCATCGCCTGCTCAAGGTCGCCCGCACTCTGGCAGACCTTGAGCAAGTCGATGCAATCAAACGCGAGCACCTGGCCGAGGCACTGCAATACCGGCCGGCGACACCTTAATGCTCGGTCAGATCCACCAACGGCGTCTGCCGCACTTCGGTGTCGCGCCCGGCCTGAATCTCGGTCACGCGCTTCAAGGCGTTATCCACAGCGCCTTTGTCTGCGAGCAGGCTGTAGCTGATCTGGAACTGTTTGTGTTCCTTGGATGCGATGGTCGGCACCAGATTCAGCGGGCGCTGATAGCGACGGTTGTAGGAAAAGCTGGTGCCCGGCTCCAGCCCGGTGACGTAGCCCTGGCCTTGAGTGTCGGTATTTTTCCACAGGGAGAACACCGGCAACTGCTGGGTATTGAAGCCAACAGAAACACCGAGGCTGCCGGCCTTATTGTGCAAAACAGTCAGGGTTTCGCCTTTGGCGTCGGCATAGGGCACGACGTTGTAGACGGTTTCGTCGTAGTCCTTGGTCGGCGCGCGGTAAGTCTGCCAGTCAGCCAGATCACCCTTGGCCTTGTCGTTGAACGGCGAAACCTGTTTTACCGGCGCAGCAAAACGTGCGCCCTGCTCGAGGAACGGCGTACTGAAATTGCTGTGATACAGCGCCTGGTATTCCTTCGGATAGTCGCCGTTGTTGGTCAGCGTATCGTTGAGTGCAAAGCGCACGCTGCCAGGTTCGGTGACCAGTTCAGTGACGACCGAGAAATCGACTTTCTTGAAGGCTTGCTCTTTCAGCTCGCCGCGCAGACTGATGGCGTAGGGCGGCTTTTCGTCGATGTGCAGCATGACCGTACTGGCCGGGATGTTGGCGGCGCGTCCGTGCAAGGTCAGCAATTCACCATTGTCCATACCGGGATGGCCGACCCACTCGTAACCGCAGCGGGTCACCAGCTCGTTGAAACCTTCCAGCCAGCCCAGCCCACCGCGTCCGTTAAGTTCAATGAAGGCTGGGTTGACCACGTCCTTGACCGGCGAATCCCAACCCATGCGTACATTGCCAACAGAAGCTTGCAAGACATTCATGCCTCGGGTTGGCACCACCGAGAGTTTCATCGTGCCGTTATCGATATCAACAATGCTGACGCCTTCCTGCCGCCCACCGTGCAAGGTACGCAGGCTTACGGAGAAGGGTTTGTCGGTTTTCACACCGATCTGCTCACTGGTGATGCTCCAGTTTTCTGCGGGCTTGTTGGTATCGAGAAGGACGTAATCCCAGGCCATGGCGTGGGAAGCAGCAGTGAAGGCGCCGAGGGCGACGGCGAGTTTGAGCGGGGTCATGGCAGCAGCCTTTATTGGAGTTGTGCCATTTTTATAGCGCTGCGGAAACGTTTCAGCAAGTGTATTAGATCGACAGATCGCCTGTTCTGCCGGAGATCTTCAGTGATGCAATCGCGAGCAGGCTCGCTCCCACAGGGGATCCGGGTCTTCACAAAATCTGTGAATCACACCGAACACTGTGGGAGCGAGCCTGCTCGCGAAAGCTATTTCAAAGGCGCATCAACGAAAGCGATCAACCTCGGAACGCAAATCCGCCGCCAGCTTCTCAAGCTCCTTGGCGGTAACAGCCAGGTTCGACACAACCTCACGCTGCTCACTGTTGGCCAGTGCGATGCTCTGCAAATTACTGCTCAACAACGTCGCAGTGCTGCTCTGCTCCTGAGTCGCCGTGGTGATCGCGGCAAACTGCTGCCCCGCCGAACGGCTCTGCTCGTCAATACGCGCCAGCGCCGACGCCACGTTGGCGTTGCGCGACAAGCCTTCCTGCATCAGCACATTGCCCTGCTCCATGGTGCTGATGGCGTTGCCGGTTTCCTGCTGGATGCTGTGGATCATGCTGGAAATTTCATCAGTCGCCTGGCGGGTACGCGAGGCCAGGCTGCGCACTTCATCGGCTACCACGGCAAAGCCGCGACCTTGTTCGCCGGCACGGGCCGCTTCAATCGCAGCGTTGAGTGCCAACAGGTTGGTCTGCTCGGCGATCGAGGTGATCACACCGACGATGCCGCCGATTTCCTGCGAACGCTGACCGAGGGTGTTGATCACGCTGGCGGTGCTGTTCAGGGCGCCAGCGATTTGCTCCAGCGAGGACGACGCTTCTTCCATCGAGCTGCGGCCAATCTGGGTTTGCTGGGCGTTTTCCTGCGCCAGACGCTGGGTCGCGCCCATGTTGTCGGCAATGTTCAGCGAGGTCGCGCTGAACTCTTCCACTGCGCCGGCCATACTGGTGATTTCGCCGGACTGTTGCTCCATGCCTTCATAGGCACCGCCGGACAAACCGGACAGGGCCTGGGCACGGCTGTTGACCTCTTCCGAGGAGCGACGAATGTGCTCGACCATGGTCGACAGCGCTTGGCTCATCTGGTTGAACGCGCGGGACAGCTGACCGATTTCGTCGTTGCTCGACACGTTCAGGCGCACGCTCAGATCACCGGCGCCCAAGGCTTCCGCCTGACGGACGAGATCGCTCAGTGGCGCCAGTTTGCTACGCAGCAACCAGACCACGGAACCGACCGCCAGCAGCATCGCCAACAGACTGCCGATCGCCAGTTGCGTACCGACGCTCCACGTCACTGCGCGGATTTCGGCTTTCGGCATGCTTGCTACCACCGACCACGGGCCACCATCAAACGGCACCGCGACGCTGTAGAAATCTTCGGACTTGTCGCCCCAGAACTGACCTTTGCCCGGCGATTTCGCCAGATCCTTGATCACTGGAATCGCTTGATCCAACGCCTGCACACCTGCCGGTGCAACCAGCCATTTGCTCTGCTCATCGAGCAGCGCCAGCGAGCCGGTCTGGCCAATGCGGAAGCGCTTGAGGTTGTCGAACTGGGCGTTTTGAGCATCGGTGTAATCGAAGCCGACGAACAGCACCGCAATCACCTTGCCGCTGCCATCGCGCACCGGGGTGTATTGGGTCATGTAGGAACGATCGAACAGCAACGCGCGGCCGACATAGCTCTGCCCCGCCATCAACTTCGCGTACGCCGGGTGCGCGTGGTCAAGCAAGGTGCCAATGGCGCGAGTGCCGTCCTGCTTGGTCAGCGAGGTGCTGACCCGTACGAAGTCTTCGCCGCTGCGCACGAACAGCGTGGCGACGCCGGCGGTCATCTGCTTGAACTCGTCGACTTCCTTGAAGTTGTTGTTCAACACTTCGCTGCCCAGGTGCAGGCCCGGGGTCTGGGTGCCGGCCACCGTCACCGGTTCACTCGGGTGAATGCTCAGACCCGCGCTGAAGCGCTTTTCGAACAACCCGCTGAGCCGCTGGGTGCTTTCACGCAGCGTGCCGTGAAAGGTGCTCAGTTGGTCGGCCAGCAGCCGCGCCTCACTGGCCAGATGCTCTTCACGGGTAGCGAGGTTTGCGGAATCCAGCGAACGCAGGGCGAACACCGTACTGCCACTGATGACTATCGCCAGTATCACGGCGAGGGCGAGACCTAACTGTGAGGCGATCCGAGCGCGAGGTTGAGACATGACAGCTCCTGGCCGAACTTTCCGATCCTCCTTGATCGCAGCTCGGATAATTTTTAATAGTGGGGGTGAATCGTGGATACCGGCACGACGGTTCCACATGCACGTATTCGGCGGTAAAGCCGAATACTTGAGCGAGCAGCAGGGTTATGGCACAAGGCCGCCATTGTGGCGGCTCGAACGTTTCAGCTCAAGCGCGCAACCGCCGGCAGTTCCATGGCGCGGACTTCGCCTTGCAGGAAGTCGCTGAGGCGGCGCAAACGTTCACCTCCCGGACGGGTCTTTGGCCACACCAGGTAATAATTCAGTCCGCTGGCGACGGCCGTCGGCCACGGCAGGCTCAGTCGTCCCTGCGCCACATCTTCGGCGACCATCAACAGGTCGCCCATCGACACACCATAACCGCGCGCCGCGGCGATCATCCCTAACTCGAGGGTATCGAACACCTGTCCGCCCTTGAGCGACACCTGATCGGACAGCCCCATGTGCTCCAGCCAACTGCGCCAGTCACGACGATCCGGGGTTGGATGGAGCAATTCGGTGGACGCCAGCCGGGCCAAATCCCATGGCTGATCATTCAGCAGGTTTGGCGCACCCACCGGAATCAGTTCTTCGGGAAATAACAGGCTCGCCTCCCAGTCCGGTGGAAAATGCCCGTCACTCAGCAACACCGCGCAATCAAACGGCTCATCGTTGAAGTCCACCGAATCCACATCCATCCAGGCGCTGGTCAGTTGCACTTCGTTGCCCGGCTGCAAGTGGCGGAAGCGACTGAGCCGTGCCAGCAGCCAGCGCATGGTCAGGGTCGACGGCGCCTTCATGCGCAGAATGTCGTCTTCGGCGCGCAAGGTATTGCAGGCCCGCTCCAGCGCCGTGAAGCCTTCGCGGATGCCGGGCAACAGCAGGCGAGCGGCCTCGGTCAGTTGCAGGTTGCGACCACTGCGATGGAATAGCCGGCAAGCGAAATGATCTTCCAGCGTTCGAATATGCCGACTGACTGCGCTCTGGGTGATCGACAACTCTTCCGCCGCACGGGTGAACGAACTGTGCCGTGCCGCTGCTTCAAATGCGCGCAGGGCATACAAGGGAGGAAGACGACGAGACATGCAGAAAGCTCCTATAGCGGGATGCAGCCAGTCTGACGAAAACTGCTCAAGATGAGTTTTAATCATGCCACCCATCCTTTTTATCCCTTTGTGCAAAACCTGCCAAGCGCCGAGAATCGACGGTCTTCTGTTCCCTCTGAAAATCGAGTGGTGATGACCATGCAGCATCCTGTGCGTACCGAACTCTGGGCCATTCTGCGGCTGGCAGGGCCGTTGATTGCTTCACAGTTGGCACACATGTTGATGGTGCTGACTGACACTTTAATGATGGCCCGCCTGAGTCCCGAAGCGCTCGCGGGCGGCGGTCTCGGTGCAGCGACTTACTCGTTCGTATCGATTTTCTGCATCGGCGTGATTGCGGCAGTCGGCACGCTGGTGGCGATTCGCAAAGGCGCCGGCGACATCATCGGCGCTGCACGGCTGACTCAGGCCGGGTTGTGGCTGGCGTGGCTGATGGCGTTGGGCGCCGGGTTGTTGCTGTGGAATCTGAAACCGGTGTTGCTGTTGTTCGGCCAGACCGAAACCAACGTCAACGCCGCCGGGCAATTCCTCATCGCCCTGCCCTTCGCCCTGCCCGGCTACTTGAGCTTCATGGCCCTGCGCGGTTTTACCAGCGCGATTGGCCGGGCGACGCCGGTGATGATTATCAGCCTGGCCGGCACGGTGGCCAACTTCCTGCTCAATTACGCGCTGATCACCGGCATGTTCGGCCTGCCGAAAATGGGTCTGACCGGGATCGGCCTGGTCACGGCGATTGTCGCCAACTGCATGGCGTTGGCATTGGCCTGGCACATCCGTCGGCATCCGGCGTATGACGCTTACCCTTTACGTGCGGGCCTGTCGCGACCGAACCGGCAATACCTGAAAGAACTGTGGCGCCTCGGTCTGCCGATTGGCGGCACCTACGCTGTGGAAGTGGGCTTGTTCGCCTTCGCGGCGCTGTGCATGGGCACCATGGGCAGCACGCAGTTGGGCGCACACCAGATCGCCCTGCAGATTGTTTCGGTGGCATTCATGGTGCCGGCGGGGATGTCGTACGCAATCACCATGCGCGTCGGCCAGCATTACGGCGCCGGTCAATTGAGCGATGCACGGATGTCCGGCCGGGTCGGGATCGTCTTTGGCGCCGTGGTCATGCTGGGTTTCGCCATGGTGTTCTGGCTGCTGCCAAATGAGTTGGTCGGGTTGTTCCTCGATCACAACGATCCAGCGTTTGCCGAGGTGATTCGCCTCGCGGTGAGCCTGCTGGCGGTGGCGGCGTGGTTTGAGTTGTTCGACGGTACGCAGACGATTGCCATGGGCTGCATACGTGGGCTCAAGGATGCGAAGACCACGTTTCTGGTCGGGCTCGGCTGCTATTGGCTGATCGGCGCGCCGGCGGCCTGGTGGATGGCGTTCCACTTGAACTGGGGGCCGACGGGGGTCTGGTGGGGATTGGCGTTGGGGTTGGCGTGTGCAGCGGTGAGTTTGACCCTGGCGTTCGAATGGAAGATGAAGCGGATGATTCGGCTGGAGCCGCAATCTCGGGGCTTCAACATCCCTCAGCCTGAATGAGATTCCCCTTGTGGGAGCGAGCCTGCTCGCGAATGCGATCGGCCAGTCAAATCATCTTTGCCTGACACACCGCTTTCGCGAGCAGGCTCGCTCCCACAGGGGCTCATGCCTGACCCGGAGATTGTATTTAGCTGACGATTTCCAGGGCTGACTGCTGGCTTGAGCCGAAGGTTAGATATTCAACCAGTTCCGCCAACGGCAACGGTCGGCTGATCAGATATCCCTGCACCTGATCGCAGCCAAACCCACGCAGCAGCTCCAGTTGCTCCGGAGTTTCCACCCCCTCCGCCACCACTTCCAGATGCAGGTTGTGCGCGAGATTGATCATCGCGTGCACCAGTTTGCGGTTCTCCTCGCGCTGCTCCATGCCGCCGACAAAGCTCTTGTCGATTTTCAGCAAGGTGATCGGCAGGCTGTTGAGGTGCACGAACGAGGAAAACCCGGTGCCGAAGTCATCCAGCGAGAAACGCACACCGAGGCGGCCGAGGGCGTCCATGGTCTGCTTGACCAGATCGCTGCGGCGCATCACTGCGGTTTCGGTCAGTTCAAACTCCAGCCACTGCGCTTCAACACCGCGCTCAGCAATCAAGCGACTAAGCGTCGGCAACAACTGACTGTCCTGAAACTGGCGGAACGACAAGTTGATCGCCATGTGCAGCGCCGGCAACCCGCGCTCGCGCAACGCCTGCATGTCACGCAGGGCTCGGGAAATCACCCAGTAACCCAGCGGCACGATCAAACCGCTCTGCTCGGCCAAAGGGACAAATTCACTGGGCGGCAGCAAACCGCGTTCGCCATGGCGCCACCGCACCAAGGCCTCGAGGCCAACAATCTGGCCATCCTGAAGATTCAGGCGTGGCTGGTAATGCAGCTCCAGCTCATCGCGACGCAAGGCCCGGCGCAGTTCGCTTTCCAGATCAGCCATGCTCCGCGCATTGCGGTTGATACGTTCGTTGAAGATATGAAAGGTGCAGCCCTGGGTACTTTTCGCTTGCTGCATGGCGATGTGCGCGTGCCACATCAGCGGGTCAGCGCCACCCTGCGCACGGGCATGGGCGATGCCGAGGCTGGAGCCGATCAGCAGGCTTTCGCCATCAACCCAATACGGTTCGGCGAGCGCTTCGGTGATGCGTTCGGCCATCCATTCGGCGCGCTGCGGCGCCCGGCGGGTGTCGATCAGCAAAGCGAATTCGTCGCTGCCCAGCCGCGCCAGTTGATCACCGGCCTCCAGCTGACTTTTCAGCCGCGCGACAACCTGCAGGATCAAGCGATCGCCAGCCTGATGGCCAAGCGCATCGTTGGCATGACGGAAGTTGTCGAGATCGAGATGCCCGAGGGCCAGGCCACGACCGTCGTTTTCCGCGAGGCGCGCGGCGAGCAAGGTCTGGAAACCCTGACGGTTGGCGATGCCGGTCAGCGGGTCCTGTTCAGCGAGGCGTTGCAGGGTGTTTTCGAGAACGCCGCGTTCGCGCACATGGCGCAGGCAACGGCGCAGCATATCGGCGTCGAGGGTATCGAACACCAGCCAGTCACTGACGCCAACCGGCGCGGTGTCCGGTTCGTGTTCCAGCAGCAATACCGTCGGCAGGCTGCAACGGCCGGGTGCCGGTTGCAATGCAGGTATGGTCAACAACACCGCGTGGCGGTTGTCTTCGAACAAACTGCTGACCGACTCCCAGCTCGGCGCGCTGATCAGCACCGCCGCGCTCCCCATCGGAGCCAGACACTCACGCAATAACGCTGTCCACGCCGGCTCTTCGGCCAGTAGCAGCAAACGCAAGGGTTCGACAGGCGTAGACAAGCTAGCTCCCTAGACTCTGCAAAGATGTGGGCGGGGCATTATGCCGTTGCGATGTTCAATGACCAAATGACAACGGTTATCAAAACGTTATTTTGTGTCACGAATGAGTACATTAGCCGCAAAATCACCGCGCATCCTCCGCGAAAGTAACAAAACCGGCAAATTTGAATCGCGTGATACGTCACAAGTCGGAGAGAGCAGCACAATTCTCTGAGCCTGTTAAAATGCCGGCCCATTTCGTCAACGACTCCCGAATTTTCGTATGTCCCGACTCAATCCCCGGCAGCAAGAAGCCGTGAACTACGTCGGCGGCCCTCTATTGGTGCTCGCCGGTGCTGGCTCCGGCAAGACCAGCGTGATCACGCGCAAAATCGCGCACCTGATCCAGAACTGCGGCATCCGCGCCCAGTACATCGTCGCCATGACCTTTACCAACAAGGCCGCGCGCGAGATGAAAGAGCGGGTCGGCACCCTGCTGCGGGCCGGCGAAGGGCGCGGCCTGACCGTCTGCACCTTCCACAACCTCGGTCTGAACATCATCCGCAAGGAACACGTGCGGTTGGGCTACAAACCCGGTTTTTCGATCTTCGACGAGACCGATGTAAAAGCGCTGATGACCGACATCATGCAGAAGGAATACGCGGGCGACGACGGCGTCGACGAGATCAAGAACATGATCGGCGCCTGGAAAAACGACCTGATCCTGCCGCCTCAGGCGCTGGAGAACGCGCGCAATCCCAAGGAACAGACCGCCGCGATCGTCTACACCCACTATCAGCGCACGCTCAAGGCGTTCAACGCGGTGGATTTCGACGACCTGATCCTGCTGCCGGTAAAACTCTTCGAAGAACACGCCGACATTCTCGAAAAGTGGCAGAACAAGGTCCGTTACCTGCTGGTCGACGAATACCAGGACACCAACGCGAGCCAGTACCTGCTGGTGAAAATGCTCATCGGCACGCGCAACCAGTTCACCGTGGTAGGCGACGACGACCAGTCGATCTATGCCTGGCGCGGCGCGCGGCCGGAAAACCTGATGCTGCTCAAGGACGACTATCCATCGCTGAAAGTGGTGATGCTCGAGCAGAACTACCGCTCGACGAGTCGCATCCTGCGCTGCGCCAACGTGCTGATTTCGAACAACCCGCACGAATTCGAAAAGCAGCTGTGGAGTGAGATGGGCCACGGCGACGAGATCCGCGTGATCCGCTGCCGCAACGAAGACGCCGAAGCCGAGCGCGTGGCGATGGAAATCCTCAGCCTGCACTTGCGCACCGACCGCCCGTACAGCGATTTCGCCATCCTTTATCGCGGTAACTATCAGGCCAAGCTGATCGAACTGAAGCTGCAGCACCATCAGGTGCCGTACCGCCTGAGCGGCGGCAACAGCTTCTTCGGCCGTCAGGAAGTGAAAGACCTGATGGCCTACTTCCGCCTGATCGTGAACCCGGATGATGACAACGCCTTCCTGCGCGTGATCAACGTGCCGCGCCGTGAAATCGGCTCGACCACCCTGGAAAAACTCGGCAACTACGCCACCGAGCGCAAGATCTCGATGTACGCCGCCACCGACGAAATCGGTCTGGGCGAACATCTGGACAGCCGCTTCACCGATCGCCTGTCGCGCTTCAAGCGCTTCATGGACAAGGTCCGCGAGCAGTGCGCCGGCGAAGACCCGATCTCGGCGCTGCGCAGCATGGTCATGGACATCGACTACGAGAACTGGCTGCGCACCAACAGCTCCAGCGACAAAGCTGCCGACTACCGGATGAGCAACGTCTGGTTCCTGATCGAGGCGTTGAAAAACACCCTCGAGAAGGACGAAGAAGGCGAAATGACCGTCGAGGACGCCATCGGCAAACTGGTCCTGCGCGACATGCTCGAGCGTCAGCAGGAAGAGGAAGACGGCGCCGAAGGCGTGCAGATGATGACCTTGCACGCCTCCAAAGGTCTGGAATTCCCCTACGTGTTCATCATGGGCATGGAAGAGGAAATCCTCCCGCACCGTTCCAGCATCGAAGCCGACACCATCGAAGAAGAACGCCGCCTGGCCTACGTGGGCATCACCCGCGCGCGCCAGACCCTGGCCTTCACCTTCGCCGCCAAGCGCAAGCAGTACGGCGAGATCATCGACTGCGCGCCGAGCCGCTTCCTCGATGAGCTGCCGCCGGACGATCTGGCCTGGGAAGGAAACGACGACACACCGACCGAAGTCAAAGTCGTGCGTGGCAATAGCGCATTGGCTGATATACGCGCGATGTTAAAGCGCTAGAATTGACCACTTTTTACTAGACCTTCGGCGCACAAAGCGCCAAATGAGGACAGCTTCATGGAAGCATTGCACCAGAAAATCCGCGAACAAGGCATTGTGCTTTCCGACCAGGTCCTGAAGGTCGACGCCTTCCTGAACCACCAGATCGACCCGGCCCTGATGAAGCTGATCGGCGACGAATTCGCCACGCTGTTCAAGGATTCGGGCATCACCAAGATCGTCACCATCGAAGCCTCGGGCATCGCCCCGGCGATCATGACCGGTCTGAACCTCGGCGTGCCGGTGATCTTCGCCCGCAAGCAACAGTCCCTGACCCTGACGGAAAACCTGCTGTCAGCGACCGTTTACTCGTTCACCAAAAAGACCGAAAGCACCGTGGCCATCTCCCCGCGTCACCTGACCAGCAGCGACCGCGTGCTGATCATCGACGACTTTTTGGCCAACGGTAAGGCGTCGCAAGCGCTGATCTCGATCATCAAACAGGCCGGCGCGACCGTTGCCGGTCTCGGCATCGTCATCGAGAAGTCGTTCCAGGGCGGCCGCGCCGAACTGGATTCGCAGGGCTACCGCGTTGAATCGCTGGCTCGCGTGAAATCGCTGAAGGATGGCGTCGTCACCTTCATCGAATAAGCCAGCAGCACCGCAGTCCCCCTGTAGGAGTGAGCCTGCTCGCGATAGCGTAGTGTCAGTCGACACCTTGGTTGACTGACACTACGCGCTCGCGAGCAAGCTCGCTCCCACAGGTAAGTCTCAAGCCTTCGACAAATCCATTCTGTACCCCGCCCCCGGCACTCCCTCATGCATCGCAGCTTGAATATCCGCATACAAGGCATTCGCCTCGCCGGTAGTAATCGAGCGCGAACAATCCCGTAGCACGACATGCAAAAGCACGTTCTCCTGACCCGGCAGCATTCCGAGTCGCTCAATGGCTTGCGCCGGTAAATCCGTACGCTGCCAACGCCCCTTGATTCGCATCTCCTCGATCCACCCAGAACAATCACCCGCCGCTTGCAACATCCTCTCGGTCAATACCTCTTCACTCAATCCCGGCGTTACCGCCAACGAGATATCGCGGGCAATCGACGGCAAACGAGATACCGCAGTCCAAGAATCCAGATCATGCATCTGCGCCTGCACGCGCACATTCTGATCACGCAACAAACGAATATCAGGAATGCCTTTGCGCAACATCGTCAGGCGATCCAGCCCCATCCCAAGAGCGAGCCCGCCATGGCGCAGAGGATCAATCTGCAAACGCTGCAATAGCGACTTCGCGATACGCCCGCACTCTAGAACCTCAACCGGCACGCCATCATTCAACACATTCACTTCAATCCCGCCCTCGGTGTAGTGATGTGGACTATCGCTATAAACCCAGGATTTTTCAGGAACGGCCAACTGCAAAATATCGCCAACAAGCCGCAGCAAATGCTCATGGGATGCCAACTCCGGGTCGCCCAACACCCAAATATCCATTTGATGCGGCTCGGCGCAATGCCAACGATCTCGGCTATCACGCCTGAAGGTAATGCCTGGCGCTGCCAGCAAAATGGTTTGTCCCGGCTGACGAACCTCGGCGGCCTGCTGAAGCGCCGCAGGGATCTGGCTCGTGGTCTGTGTTCGCAAAAGCGAATGCTCATCGACCCAACGTGTGTGCTCACTGCCGAGGGTAATTTCTGTCGGGTCGTAACCAAGCAAACCGTAGTTTTCTTCTGCGGACACAATTCTTGGGCCAATCTGCAACTGTGCTCGGGGCCAGCCCTTTTCTTCGAGTCCCTGAAGGACCTCATTCAGTAATAGTCGGATAGCGTGATCAGGGTGGCTCTTTTCGGTTAAGTCAGTGAGGAGTAAGGCTTGGTGGACAGATACATCTGTCAGGTATTTCTTTGATGTGTGCACTGTGTGCCCTCTGGATTTCGGCTGGCTAGAAGTCCTCTTAAAAAACGCCCACAAACAAACCTATCGATAGGCGAACGCCGACGACAATCCAAATACTCATTGATTGATGATTTTCAGAACGGGACTACAGAAGTCATTCCGTATCCATTCAGATCTCGGGCATACCCCTGTAGGAGCTGTCGAGTGCAACGAGGTTGCGATCTTTTGATCTGCTCAAAGATCAGGATCAAAAGATCGCAGCGTGCCGCAGCTTCTACGGGGTTTGGATGGTGGCTTTCAGGCCGGTGAGGAGCAGGCGTTGGAAGAGGTCTTCTTTCAGGCCTTCCGGGTGGGTGAGTTGCATGCGTTCAAGGTGTTCGGGGTGGAGCGATGCTTCGGGGGCGTCGAGGGCTGCTTTGCCGAGTTCGAGGATTTCGGTGAGTTTGAATTTGCTCTTCAGCCAGTTCAGCGCGCGCAGCAGATCGCGTTCGATCGCAGTGAAATCACAGCCCAGCGGGTACTCCGGAAACAGGTTTTTGTGCCGTGCGGCAATCGCTTGCAAACGCTGCGGCGTGTTCTCGGTGAAGCGTGGATCGAGACGGAAATCCTTTGGCAGCTTGCCGACTTTTTGCGCTTGCTCGATCAAACCCTGCTGGAAGCGAGAGTCACTGATATTCAGCAATGACTCAATCACCACCGCGTCGGATTTGCCACGCAAATCAGCGATGCCGTATTCGGTCACGACGATGTCGCGCAGGTGCCGTGGGATCGTGCAGTGGCCGTATTCCCAGACGATGTTGGAGCTGACGTCGCCACCGGATTCGCGCCAGCTACGCAGGATCAGAATCGAACGGGCATCGTGCAACGCGTGACCCTGCGCGACGAAGTTGTACTGCCCGCCGACACCGCTGAGTACCCGTCCGTCTTCGAGTTGATCCGCCACGCCAGCGCCAAGCAGGGTCATGGTGAACACGGTGTTGATGAACCGCGCATCAAGGCGCTGCAGGCGCTTGAGTTCTTCCTGTCCGTAGAGCTCGTTGATGTAGCTGATGCGGGTCATGTTGAATTCGAGGCGTTTGCTCTGCGGTAACTCACGCAGGCGCTCGTAGAAACTGCGCGGGCCAAGGAAGAAACCGCCGTGCACCGAGATGCCGTCAGTCTGCGCCGCCTCGTTGAGGGTGCCGGCGTTGGCCTGTTCCTGCGTTGGCACATCGGGGTAGACCTTGCGGCGGATGATCCCGGCATCCGCCAGCACCAGCAGACCGTTGACGAACATTTCGCTGCAACCGTACAGGCCTTTGGCGAACGGCCCCGTGCCGCCCTCGCGCTCGATCAATTGCGCCCACTGGCTGAGGTTGATGTCGTCGAGCAACGCCCTATAACCGGTGTTATCCGCCTGACGCGCCAGCAATGCGGCGGTCAACGCGTCGCCCATCGAACCGATGCCGATCTGCAACGTACCGCCGTCGCGCACCAGCGTACTCGCGTGCAGGCCAATGAAATGATCCTGAAATCCCACCGGCATGTTCGGCGTGGAGAACAGCGTGCTGCTGTCCTTCGCGTCGATGAGCAGGTCGAAGGTGTCGATATCGACTTCTGCATCGCCGGGCATATATGGCAAATCGGTGTGCACCTGACCGACCAGCAAAATAGTCTCCCCGGCTTCGCGACGTTTGGCGATCATCGGCAACAGGTCGAGGGTGATGTCGGGATTGCAACTCAGGCTCAGTCGATCGGGATGCTCGCTGCTGCTGGCCAGTAATTGCGCCACCAGATTGAGCCCGGCGGCGTTGATGTCACGGGCGGCGTGGCTGTAATTGCTGCTGACGTAATCCTGCTGGGCCGGCGCGCTGTTGAGCAGGCTGCCGGGCTGCATGAAGAACTGTTCGATGCGGATGTTGGCGGGCAGGCTGTCGCGGTGTAGGTCGGCGAGGAAATCGAATTCCGGATAGTCACCGAAGACGCGCTCGACGAAGGGTTCGATGAAGCGTTTTTGCAAGCCGTCGCCCAACGCCGGGCGGCCCAGGCACAGCGCGGTGTAGATCGTCAGCTGCCGCTCGGGCAGACCTTTGATCCGCCGGTACAGCGCGTTGACGAAGTGATTGGGTTTGCCCAGGCCCAGCGGCATGCCCATGTGGATATGCGCCGGCAAGCGCGCCAGCACGTCGTCCACTGCCTGTTCGATCGAACACAACTGCACCATCTGAAGCCTCCTGCCCGTTCCGTGAATAGGGGTAGACCGAGCTTGCCTTGAGTTTGCTGCAATGAACAGCTTCAGAGTAAGTGTGCGCTGTTCTTGAAATGTTTTTCCGACTCGAAATTGTTGCCCTCACCCTAGCCCTCTCCCAGAGGTAGAGGGGACTGATTGGGGGTTGCTGTGAAGATACGCCGACGTGAAAGTGATGTGCTGAATCCATAATCGCTAAGGTCTTTCAGGTCGATGCATAGCAAAAGACACCTCGGTCGGCCCCTCTCCCTACGGGCGGTCCGACGTTTCGGGAGGGCTGGGGTGAGGTGAGGTGAGGTGAGGGCTACTAAATCGCAGGCACAAAAAAACCGTCCGAAGACGGTTTTTTTCGTCAGAAGCGCGGCTTATTTCAGGCCGGACATCTTCTCGATTGCGCCTTTCAGGTCGGCGTCGGAGCAGTCAGCGCAGGTGCCTTTAGGCGGCATGGCATTGATGCCGGTGATGGCCTTGGCCAGGATGCCGTCGAGGCCGCCCTGGTGATCGGCTCGTTCTTTCCAGGCTGCGGTGTCACCGATTTTCGGCGCGCCTAAAAGGCCGGAGCCATGGCAAGCGTTGCAATGTTTGGCAATGATTGAGTCTGGAGTCTTGGCATCACCGCCGCCGGCAGTTGCAGCCACTTCCATCCCCTTGCATTCCTGCCCTTGGACACACACCTGGCCGACCGGCTCGAGGCGTTTGGCAATGTCGTCATTCGTCGCAGCTTGAGCGCTGACAGCCCAGAGGGCCAGTACGGTTGCTGGTGCGGCCAGCATTTTCATAATTAGGTTCACGCGTTCACCCTCAATGGTGGCTATTCACGCCTGCGGCCACGGTTCGCAGGCGGGCGGAAGTATAGCGGGTAGCCCGTCACACTGAAACAACCCCATAGTCGAAGGGGTTATACCGCACGGTAGAAAAACGGTCCGGATGCCTTTGCCATCATGGCTTGGCACCTCTTTGTTAAAAATTCGCCGGCGTGGCTGCGCTGATTAGTCGCGCAGGTGCGTCGAACGGATTACGGAAACGATGCGGCTTGGTACTTTCAAAGTAGTAGCTGTCGCCGGCTTCGAGAATAAAAGTTTCCAGACCCACCACCAGTTCCAGACGACCTTCCACCAGAATCCCGGTTTCCTCGCCTTCATGGGTGAGCATTTCTTCGCCGGTATCGGCGCCCGGCGGGTAGATTTCATTGAGGAAGGCGATGGCGCGGCTGGGATGCGCGCGACCGACCAGTTTCATGGTCACGGCGCCGTCGGAAATGTCGATCAGCTCGTTGGCCTTGTAGACGATCTGGGTCGGGACTTCCTGCAGGATTTCTTCGGAAAAGAACTCGACCATGGACATGGGGATGCCGCCCAGTACCTTCCTCAGCGAACTGATCGAAGGACTGACGCTGTTCTTTTCGATCATCGAAATGGTGCTGTTGGTGACGCCCGCGCGTTTGGCGAGTTCACGCTGGGAAAGCCCTTTGAGCTTGCGGATCGATTGCAGTCGTTCACCGACGTCCAAGGCGGGAGCCTCCTGATGTTGTAAGAATATTGAGCGTTATCATGGCGACAGCGTTCAGTATTTACAACACTTGGCCCCCGCAGCGGCGTCAACCCTCGGAATAGAGCCTTGGCACCCGACGCAGGTTGCAGAAGATCTGGTACGGAATGGTGTCGGCCCACTGCGCCACTTCGCTGGCGAGGATGTTTTTGCCCCACAATTCGACGGTCGAACCGAGGTCGGCTTCCGGCACATCGGTCAGATCGATGCAGAGCATGTCCATCGACACGCGACCGAGAATGCGGCTGCGCTTGCCAGCCACCAAAACCGGCGTGCCGGTCGGCGCCTGACGCGGGTAGCCATCGGCGTAACCCATGGCGACCACGCCGATGCGCATCGGCTTGTCGGTGATGAATTTGGCGCCGTAGCCTACGGGCTCGCCAGCCGGCAGTTCACGCACGCTGATGACTTTCGACTCCAGGGTCATTACCGGTTGCAGGCGATCAGCCACGGCGTTGGCCTCTTCGAACGGGGTCGCGCCGTAAAGCATGATGCCCGGGCGCACCCAGTCACTGTGAATCCTGGGCCAACCGAGCACGGCCGGCGAGTTGCGCAGGCTGACTTCAGCGGCCAGCCCCTGACGCGCTGCTTCAAACACCGCGACTTGCTCGGTGCTGCTCTGCGCGTGCAATTCATCGGCGCGAGCGAAGTGGCTCATCAGGACGATTTTTCCCACTTTACCGCTGGCCAGCAGCCGCTGATAGGCCGCTGGGTAGTCCTTTGGATGCAGACCGACGCGGTGCATGCCCGAATCGAGCTTCAGCCAAACAGTGATCGGTTTGCTCAGGGCTGCCTGTTCGATCGCTTCGAGCTGCCACAGCGAATGCACGACGGTCCAGAAATCATGCTCGACGATCAACGCCAGCTCATCGGCCTCAAAAATCCCTTCCAGCAACAACACCGGCGCACGGATACCCGCAGCGCGCAGCTCCAATGCCTCCTCGATGCAGGCAACGGCAAACCCGTCGGCCTCGGCTTCCAGCGCCTGCGCGCAACGCACCGCGCCATGGCCGTAGGCATCGGCCTTGATCACCGCAAGCGCCTTGGCGCTGGTGACTTCGCGGGCAATTCGGTAGTTGTGGCGCAGGGCTTCTAGGTCGATCAGGGCACGGGCAGGACGCATGGCGGCAGACTTCTAGGCGGTCATGGGAAGAAAAACCGGCGCCGACTGACGACGTGAACCGCCAACAGCGCCGGGAGAGGGATCTTTAAAACAGTTACGGCAGCGCGGCGACGATGGAGATCTCCACCAGAATGCTCGGCTTGGCCATCTTCGCCTCGACGGTGGCGCGGGCCGGAGCAGCACCTTTTGGCAGCCACTGATCCCACACCGAGTTCATCCCGGCAAAATGCGCCTCGATGTCGTTCAGATAGATCGTCGCCGAGAGCAGGTGTTGTTTGTCAGTGCCGGCCAGATCAAGCAAACGCTCGATATTGGCCAGTACGTCGCGGGTCTGCTGTTCAATTCCGGCGTCGAAGTCGTCGCCGACCTGCCCGGCCAGATACACGGTGCCGTTGTGGCTGACGATCTGACTCATGCGCTCATTGGTGAGCTGGCGCTGGATTGACATGTTTTGCGGACTCCTGGGTTTTGTTGCCGTAACGGGAAATATCGAGGCCTTCGGCGCTGATCTGTGGCTTTTTCTTCGCCATCAGGTCGGCCAGCAAACGACCGGAACCGCACGCCATGGTCCAGCCGAGCGTGCCGTGACCGGTGTTGAGGAACAGGTTCTTGAACGGCGTGGCGCCAACGATCGGCGTGCCGTCCGGGGTAGTCGGCCGCAGGCCGGTCCAGAAACTCGCCTCGGCCAGATTGCCGCCCTGAGGATAAAGGTCGTTTACGATCATCTCCAGGGTTTCGCGGCGACGCGGGTTCAGCGACAGGTCAAAACCGGCGATCTCGGCCATGCCACCGACGCGGATGCGGTTGTCGAAACGGGTGATCGCGACCTTGTACGTCTCGTCGAGAATAGTCGAGGTTGGGGCCATGGCCGGATTGGTGATCGGCACAGTCAGCGAGTAACCCTTGAGCGGATACACCGGGGCTTTAATGCCCAGTGGCTTGAGCAGTTGCGGCGAATAACTGCCGAGGGCCAGCACGTAACGGTCGGCGGTTTCCAGCTTGCCATCGATCCATACGCCGTTGATGCGATCACCGGCGTAGTCGAGTTTCTGGATGTCCTGGCCGAAGCGGAATTCGACACCGAGCTTCACGGCCATTTCGGCGAGGCGCGTGGTGAACATCTGACAGTCGCCAGTCTGGTCGTTCGGCAGGCGCAGGGCACCGGCGAGGATGTCAGTCACGCCCGCCAGCGCCGGTTCAACCCGGGCAATGCCGGCGCGGTCGAGGACTTCAAACGGCACACCAGACTCTTTCAGCACGGCGATGTCTTTGGCGGCGCCATCAAGCTGCGCCTGAGTGCGGAACAGCTGAGTCGTGCCGAGGCTGCGGCCTTCGTAGGCAATGCCGGTTTCAGCGCGCAGTTCGTCGAGGCAGTCGCGGCTGTACTCGGACAGGCGCACCATGCGCTCCTTGTTCACCGCGTAACGGCTGGCGGTGCAGTTGCGCAGCATCTGCGCCATCCACAGGTACTGGTCGATGTCGGCGGTGGCCTTGATCGCGAGAGGGGCGTGGCGTTGCAGCAACCACTTGATCGCCTTCAGCGGCACGCCCGGCGCGGCCCACGGCGAGGCATAGCCCGGCGACACCTGGCCGGCGTTGGCGAAACTGGTCTCCATGGCCGCAGCGGGCTGCCGGTCGACCACCACCACTTCAAACCCGGCACGGGCCAGATAGTAAGCACTGGCGGTACCGATGACGCCGCTACCCAAGACCATTACGCGCATTTTTGTATCCCTCATCGCGGCAGGGCCGCGTACGTCTGTTGTTAGAGCAATGATGCGCGCAGTGTAAAAAAGAAATGCCAGTGCTTTTCACTATATAAGCGCCTATATTTGGCGACAATTCTCGGCAAAAACCCTTTTCACGGAGGCGCATCCCCTATGCGTACCAACACTCAGACCAAACGTGAGCTGGACAAGATCGACCGCAACATCTTGCGGATCCTGCAGGCGGACGGGCGGATTTCCTTTACCGAACTCGGGGAAAAGGTCGGCCTCTCCACCACGCCATGCACCGAGCGGGTGCGGCGTCTGGAGCGCGAAGGGATCATCATGGGCTACAACGCCCGGCTGAATCCGCAGCACTTGAAGGGTAGCTTGCTGGTGTTCGTCGAGATCAGCCTCGACTACAAATCCGGCGACACGTTCGAGGAGTTCCGCCGCGCGGTGCTGAAGTTGCCGCACGTGCTGGAGTGTCACTTGGTGTCGGGGGATTTCGACTATCTGGTGAAGGCGCGGATTTCCGAGATGGCCTCGTACCGCAAGCTGCTGGGCGACATCCTGCTGAAGCTGCCGCATGTGCGCGAGTCGAAGAGCTATATCGTGATGGAAGAGGTTAAGGAGAGCCTGAGCCTGCCGATTCCGGATTGAGTTTTTGAAGATCAAAAGATCGCAGCCTTCGGCAGCTCCTACATGGGAATGCATATCTCTGTAGGAGCTGCCGAAGGCTGCGATCTTTTAAACCAACACCTGCCGATTCGCCGCCATGTACTCGAAAATCTGCTTTTCAACTCGCGGATGAATCAGCTCCACCGGCCGCCGCTCATTCGGGCACGGCAAGGTTTTGGTCGTGCCGAACAAGCGGCAAATCAGCGGCCGCTCCTCATATACCGTGCAGCCATTCGGCCCCAGATGCACACAGTTCAACTCTTCCATCGCCGCATCTTGTTCGGCGCGGGTCTTGCGCGGCAGGCGGGACATTTCTTCCGGCGAAGTGGTCACCGGCCCGCAGCAGTCGTGGCAGCCGGGCACGCACTCGAACGAGGGGATCTGCTGACGCAAGGTGCGGACTGTCTGGCTGTTGCAGCTCATCGAAACGGTAACCAAGGTGGAATAGACGGCAATTGTGCCGCAAAAGCCGTGATCCAGACACCGCAGGCCGACCAGTGTTGCCCACGTTCAGGCGTGCGGCTTATGCTCCGTCAAATTTTCTCGACACTTAGCCGTTGGATGACGCCCATGACTGCCCGCGCCTTCACCTCCGCGAGCCAACCCCACGTTGCCTCTTACTACGCCGCCAGCAGCCTGCCGCAGCCGGATCATCCTGCGCTGCAAGGTGAAATGGTGGCTGATGTCTGCGTGGTTGGTGGCGGTTTTTCCGGGTTGAACACGGCACTGGAACTGGCTGAACGCGGCCTCAGCGTGGTGTTGCTCGAGGCGCACAAGATCGGCTGGGGCGCCAGCGGCCGCAACGGCGGGCAGTTGATTCGCGGCGTCGGTCACGGTCTCGATCAGTTCGCCAATGTCATCGGCAGCGACGGCGTGCGCGAGATGAAACTCATGGGCCTGGAAGCGGTGGAAATCGTTCGCCAGCGGGTCGAGCGCTTTCAGATTGCCTGCGATCTGACCTGGGGCTACTGCGATCTCGCCAACAAGCCCGCCGACCTCGAAGGTTTTGCCGAAGACGCCGAAGAACTGCGCAGCCTAGGCTATCGCTACGAAACCCGTCTGCTGCAAGCCAACGAAATGCACACGGTGGTCGGCTCCAAGCGCTATGTCGGCGGTTTGATCGACATGGGGTCAGGACATCTGCATCCGCTGAATCTCGCGCTGGGTGAAGCCGAAGCGGCGCAGCAATTGGGCGTCAAACTGTTTGAACACTCCGCAGTGACGCGTATCGATTACGGCCCTGAAGTCAAAGTCCATACAGCCCAAGGTTTGGTACGCGCGAACACGCTGGTCCTCGGCTGCAATGCCTATCTCAATGATCTGAATCCGCAACTCAGCGGCAAGGTCCTGCCCGCAGGCAGCTACATCATCGCGACCGAACCGTTGAGCGAAGAACAGGCGCACAGCCTGCTGCCGCAGAACATGGCAGTCTGCGACCAGCGTGTCGCGCTGGATTACTACCGGCTCTCGGCGGATCGTCGTTTGCTGTTCGGCGGCGCCTGCCATTATTCCGGGCGCGATCCGAAGGATATCGGCGCCTACATGCAGCCGAAGATGCTCGAGGTATTTGCGCAACTGGCTGGGGTGAAGATCGATTATCAGTGGGGCGGCATGATCGGCATCGGCGCTAATCGTTTGCCGCAGATTGGCCGGCTCGCGGACCAGCCGAACGTGTATTACGCACAGGCCTATTCCGGACACGGGGTGAATGCCACGCACCTGGCGGGCAAGTTGCTGGCCGAGGCGATCAGCGGGCAACAGGGTGGCGGGTTTGATCTGTTTGCCAAGGTGCCGCACATCACCTTCCCGGGCGGCAAGCATTTGCGCTCGCCGTTGTTGGCGTTGGGGATGTTGTGGCATCGCCTTAAAGAGTTGGTCTGATTGATCGTTCCCACGCTCTGCGTGGGAATGCATCCAGTGACGCTCTGCGTCACAACGGACGCGGAGCGTCCGGGGCGGCGTTCCCACGCAGAGCGTGGGAACGATCAGTGGTTGTCAGATCCGCCAGAACGGCTTCAACCCCTCCTCCAGCGCCTGCTCACGGGTCAGCCCGATATCCTTGAGCTGGTCCGCCGTCAGCGCCAGCAACGCCTTGCGCGTGTGCAGACGATGCCAGAACAGGTTCCAGCGGCTAAGACCGGATGGCGCGTTACGCATGAGATTGCGTGCGTTGTCCTTCTGCCCTGCCGCCAGTTCCTGACTGTGTAACGTCAGCCGCACATCGCTCAAGCCGTTCATTTTCAATGCTCCTGTTTACTTGGGTAGCCAGAGATTCCATGATGCGCGGGCGAGCAAAACCGTTACAGATTCAAAGCGACTGTATTAACTCCATACAGATTTGCCGCTTTGCCGACTGAATTGTCGTTTTTTGCCACATCTGTACTGGTATATCGAATCACCGCACCGAGGCAGAACCATGACCCTTTACGTAAACCTCGCCGAATTGCTCGGCACGCGCATCGAAAACGGTTTCTATCGACCCGGCGATCGGTTGCCGTCGGTGCGCGCCTTGAGCGTCGAACACGGGGTCAGCCTGAGCACGGTGCAACAGGCCTATCGCATGCTCGAGGACAGTGGCCTGGCCACACCAAAACCCAAGTCCGGCTACTTTGTACCGGTCGGTCGCGAGCTGCCGGAGCTGCCCGCCGTCGGTCGTCCGGCGCAACGGCCGGTGGAGATTTCGCAATGGGATCAAGTGCTGGAATTGATTCGCGCGGTGCCGCGCAAGGACGTCGTGCAACTGGGTCGCGGCATGCCCGACATCAGCTCGCCAACCATGAAACCGTTGCTGCGCGGTCTGGCGCGGATCAGCCGCCGCCAGGACATGCCCGGTCTGTATTACGACAACATTCACGGCACTCTCGAACTGCGCGAACAGATCGCTCGGCTGATGCTCGATTCCGGTTGCCAGTTGAGCGCCAGCGACCTGGTCGTCACCACCGGGTGCCACGAAGCGCTGTCCACCAGCATCCACGCGATCTGCGAGCCGGGCGACATCGTCGCGGTCGATTCGCCGAGCTTCCACGGCGCCATGCAAACGCTCAAAGGCCTGGGCATGAAAGCCCTGGAAATTCCCACCGACCCGCTTACCGGCATCAGCCTCGAAGCGCTGGAACTGGCGCTTGAACAATGGCCGATCAAAGTCATCCAGCTCACCCCGAACTGCAATAACCCGCTCGGCTACATCATGCCGGAGTCGCGCAAACGCGCCCTGCTCAACCTCGCGCAACGCTTTGATGTGGCGATCATCGAGGACGATGTGTATGGCGAACTGGCCTACACCTACCCGCGTCCGCGCACGATCAAATCCTTCGACGAAGACGGCCGTGTGCTGCTGTGCAGTTCGTTTTCCAAGACCTTGGCGCCGGGGCTGCGCATTGGTTGGGTCGCACCGGGCCGATACCTCGAGCGCGTGCTGCACATGAAATACATCAGCACCGGATCGACCGCACCGCAGCCACAGATCGCCATCGCCGAATTCCTCAAGGCCGGCCACTTCGAACCGCACTTGCGGCGCATGCGCACGCAATATCAGCGCAGCCGCGACCTGATGATCGATTGGGTGACCCGCTATTTCCCGGCAGGTACCCGCGCCAGTCGGCCCCAAGGCAGCTTCATGTTGTGGGTCGAATTGCCGGAAGGTTTCGACACCCTGAAACTGAATCGTGAGTTGCACGACCAAAGCGTACAGATTGCCGTCGGCAGCATCTTTTCCGCTTCGGGCAAGTACCGCAATTGCCTGCGCATGAACTACGCTGCCAAACCGACAGCGCAGATCGAAGAGGCGGTGCGCAAAGTCGGCGAGACCGCTGTCAGATTGCTGGCCGAAGCCGACTGACCTTTTTCCAGAGAACCGCGTCCATATGCCGACCCTAGCCGCCATTCGGAATGACCCTACGTGAGCTTCAGACAGCCCCTGTTCGCTTTGCTGTTACTCGCCTCGTTCCTGAG
The DNA here is from genome assembly GCF_032613195.1 of Pseudomonas sp. P108. NCBI lineage: Bacteria > Pseudomonadati > Pseudomonadota > Gammaproteobacteria > Pseudomonadales > Pseudomonadaceae > Pseudomonas > Pseudomonas sp. P108. The sequence goes on from NZ_CP126691.1 coordinate 6,426,592, forward strand.
TGGCTGTGCCAGTCTCGATGTTCCGCGCGAGCCGAGTCAGGCATTGCCGGCATCCGATTCCAGCTTCGGCCGTTCGATCCAGGCGCAAGCGGCGCCCTATCAGGGCCGCTCGGGTTTTCGCCTGCTGTCCAACAGCAGCGAGGCGTTCACCGCCCGCGCCGAACTGATCCGCAACGCCCAGACCAGCCTCGATCTGCAGTACTACATCGTCCACGACGGCATCAGCACGCGAATGCTGGTGGAGGAACTGCTCAAGGCTGCCGACCGTGGCGTGCGCGTGCGCATCCTGCTCGATGACACCACCAGCGATGGCCTCGACCAGATCATCGCCACACTCGCGGCGCATCCGCAGATTCAGATTCGTCTGTTCAATCCACTCCACCTTGGCCGCAGTACCGGCGTCACGCGGGCAGCAGGCCGCTTGTTCAATCTATCGCTGCAACATCGGCGTATGCACAACAAGCTGTGGCTGGCGGACAACAGCGCGGCCATCGTCGGCGGACGCAATCTGGGTGACGAGTATTTCGACGCCGAGCCGAATCTGAATTTCACTGATATCGACATGCTCAGTGTCGGGCCTGTCGCCGAGCAGCTCGGCCACAGTTTCGACCAGTACTGGAACAGCGCCCTGAGCAAACCGATCGACGAATTCCTCTCCAGCCAGCCGACCGCCAAAGACCTGAAAAACACCCGCACGCGCCTGGAAGAGTCGCTGGAAGAAACCCGCAAACAGAATCACGCGCTGTATCAGCAATTGATGACCTTCAAGACTGCGCCGCGCATGGACATCTGGCGCAAAGAGCTGATCTGGGCGTGGAATCAGGCATTGTGGGACGCGCCGAGCAAGGTCTTGGCCAAGGGTGAGCCGGATCCGCAATTGCTGCTGACCACGCAACTGGCACCCGAGCTCAGAGGCGTGAGCAAAGAGCTGATCATGATTTCGGCGTACTTCGTGCCGGGCCAGCCAGGTCTGGTTTACCTGACCGGTCGCGCCGATGCCGGCGTCTCGGTGAGCCTGCTGACCAACGCGCTGGAGGCCACCGATGTACCGGCGGTGCATGGCGGCTATGCACCGTATCGCAAGGCGTTGCTGGAGCATGGCGTGAAGTTGTATGAACTGCGGCGCCAGCCTGGGGATAACTATGGCAGCGGCCCGCATGTGTTTTACAGCAAGTCGTTTCGTGGTTCGGACTCAAGCCTGCACAGCAAAGCAATGATCTTTGATCGGCAGAAATCGTTTATCGGCTCATTCAACTTCGACCCGCGCTCGGTGCTGTGGAATACCGAGGTCGGGGTGTTGGTCGACAGCCCGGAACTGGCCGGGCATGTGCGCGAACTGGCCTTGCAGGGCATGGCGCCAGCGTTGAGCTATGAGGCGAAGCTTGAGAACGGGCAGATCGTCTGGGTGACTGAGGACAACGGCCAGATGCACACCCTGACCAAGGAGCCGGGGAGTTGGTGGCGACGATTCAACGCGTGGTTCAGCACCACTGTCGGCCTTGAGCGAATGCTTTAAAAAGCAAAAGATCGCAGCCTTCGGCAGCTCCTGCAGTTGAAATGCATTCCTCCTGCAGGAGCTGCCGAAGGCTGCGATCTTTTGACTTCAAGCCGTCTGAGCTGTGCCAAACGCCCCTTGGCGCAAGAGCAGAATCACCAACCCGAACGCCCCGATCGCCATCAGCAACGGCAACGCATGCCCGCTGATCCACTGGCTGCCCGCCCCCGCCGCGAGCGGCCCGACCAGACAACCGACACCCCACAATTGCGCGATGTGCGCATTGGCGCGCACCAGCGCATCGTCGCGATAACGCTCGCCAATCAGAATCAGCGACAGGGTGAACAAACCACCGGCACTCGCCCCGAACAATACCCACAATGGCCAGATCAGCAGCGTGTCGAGCAACATTGGAATCGCCAGACTCGACAGCATCAACACCACCGCACAACCCGCGAACAACGTACGTCGCGACAGGTAATCGGCCAACGCGCCAATCGGCAATTGCAGCAACGCATCCCCCACCACCACGGTGCTGACCATCGCCAGCGCGATCTCGGCCGTGAAACCCTGCTGCAGGCAATACACCGGCAGCAACGTCAGGATCATCGCTTCGAACGCGGCAAACAACGACACCGCCCAGGCAATTGCTGGCAGCTCGCGCGCAAATCCCCAGAGGTCGCGGAACGTCACGCTGCTCGCTTCACTGCTTGGCGCACCGCTGCGACCGAGTAACAGCAACGGCGAAACCACCAGCAAACCGACACCGACCCAGAAACCGTAATCATGTTCAGTGCCCAACGCGCCCAGCAACAACGGCCCCGACAGTTGGCTCAACGCATAGCTGCTGCCATACAGCGCCACCAACCGGCCACGCCAGTGCTCGACCACCAACTGATTGATCCAGCTCTCGCCGAGGATGAACACGATAGTCAGGATCACGCCGATCATCAGGCGCAGCACCAGCCAGATCGGATAGCTCGGCAACAGCGCCAGCAAACCGATCGACAATGCCCCAGCCCACAGGCACAGGCGCATCAGGTTCGCCGTGCCAAAGCGCGCCGCCAAATGGCTGGAAATCTTCGCGCCCAACAACACGCCAATCGCCGGCATCGCTGCCATTACACCGATGGCGAAGGAACCGTAACCCCAGCCTTCCAGGCGCAACGACACCAACGGCATGCTGACCCCCAGGGCCAGACCGACACTCAAGACAGACGCCAACACGGCGAAATACGTCGCCCACCGCATGTTCCACGCTCCTGTGGATAATTATTTTTAGAGACCACATCAAACAAATGTGGGAGCGAGCCTGCTCGCGAAAGCGGTTTCACATTCAGCACATGGGCTGACTGATACACCGCTTTCGCGAGCAGGCTCGCTCCCACAGGGATCTGCCTCGTCTGGAGGATCTGCTCTTGCGAACAGACCCTCCTAACGGCTTACAGCTTGATCCACGTCGCCTTCAGCTCGGTGTACTTGTCGAACGCGTGCAGCGACTTGTCGCGGCCGTTGCCCGACTGTTTGAAGCCGCCGAACGGCGCAGTCATGTCGCCGCCGTCGTACTGATTGACCCACACGCTGCCGGCACGCAGCGCCTTGGCGGTCAGATGAGCCTTGGAGATGTCCTGGGTCCAGACCGCGGCGGCCAGGCCGTACGGCGTGTCGTTGGCTATCTGGATCGCTTCTTCAGCGGTATCGAAAGCGATGACCGACAGCACTGGGCCGAAGATCTCTTCCTGAGCGATCTTCATCGCGTTGCTCACACCGTCGAAAATAGTCGGCTCAACGTAAGTGCCGCCGGTTTCCTGAAGAATGCGCTTACCGCCAGCCACCAGTTTGGCGCCATCGCTGTGGCCGGACTCGATGTACGACAGCACGGTGTTCATCTGTTGGGTGTCGACCAGCGCACCAACGTTGGTCGCCGGATCCAGCGGATTGCCCGGCTTCCAGGCTTTCAACGCCTCGATCACCATCGGCAAGAACTTGTCTTTGATGGAACGCTCGACCAGCAGACGCGAACCGGCGGTGCAGACTTCGCCCTGGTTGAAGGCGATTGCGCTGGCAGCGGATTCGGCAGCGGCTTGCAGATCCGGGGCATCGGCAAAGACGATGTTCGGACTCTTGCCGCCGGCTTCCAGCCAGACACGCTTCATGTTCGATTCGCCGGAGTAGATCATCAGTTGCTTGGCGATCTTGGTCGAACCGGTGAACACCAGTGTGTCGACGTCGTTGTGCAGGGCCAGCGCCTTGCCAACGGTATGACCATAACCCGGCAGTACGTTGAGCACGCCTTTCGGAATACCCGCTTCAACCGCCAGTGCGGCGATGCGGATGGCGGTCAGCGGGGATTTTTCCGACGGCTTGAGGATCACCGAGTTACCGGTCGACAGCGCCGGGCCGAGTTTCCAGCAGGCCATCATCAACGGGAAGTTCCACGGCACGATGGCACCGACAACGCCCACCGGCTCGCGGGTCACCAGACCCAGTTGATCGTGCGGCGTGGCCGCGACCTCGTCGTAAATCTTGTCGATCGCTTCACCGCTCCAGCTCAGCGCTTGCGCCGCGCCCGGAACGTCGATGTACAGCGAATCGCTGATCGGCTTGCCCATGTCGAGGGTTTCAAGCAGGGCCAGTTCTTCGGCGTGCTGCTTGAGCAGGCCGGCAAAACGGATCATGGTGGCTTTGCGTTTGGTCGGCGCCAGGCGCGACCAGACGCCGGAATTGAACGTGGCGCGGGCGTTCTCAACAGCGCGTTGGGCGTCGGCGGCGTCACAGCTGGCAATCTTGCCGAGCAGACGGCCATCGACCGGGCTGATGCACTCGAAGGTCTCGCCGGAGACGGCGTCGGTGTATTCGCCATTGAGGTAGGCGCGGCCTTCGATTTTCAGGTCGCGGGCGCGTTGTTCCCAGTCGGCACGAGTCAGGGTGGTCATTTCGAGTGTCCTCCGCTTGTTGAATACGAGCGCCGCGCGATCTTCGCCAGCGTCCTCAGGAATTCTGCCCGGCCAGCCGGTTTTTTCGGCCAGAGGCACCCGCCACCCTAAACCAGCGGCCGGGGTTGTTTCAATATATTTGACATAAGGTGGTCATACGGCCTTGCGGTGTTGATTTTAATCAACATAGACTTTGGGCCTTTCCAGCCAATCGCGCCGTATTCACGGGGGATAACAACAATGAACATCCAGAACGTCGTCGACATCAGCCTCACCAGCAGCGAAGCCGAACGCTATCGTCCGGACCCGGCGAAAGTGCTCAAGGGTGATCCTGAGCAAGCGGTGTTCCATCAGTACGAAAGCCCTTGCGGGCAGATGGGCGTCGGCGTGTGGGAAGGTGCGGTTGGGCAGTGGACGGTGAATTACACCGAGCATGAGTATTGCGAAATCCTGCAGGGGGTTTCGGTGCTGCGTGACAGCGATGGCAATGCCAAGACCTTGCGTGTGGGCGACCGGTTTGTGATTCCGGCGGGGTTTCGTGGCACTTGGGAAGTGCTGGAGGCTTGCCGCAAGATCTATGTGATCTTCGAACAGAAGGCTTGAGGATTTTCGCTGGCTGATCCGGCCCTATCGCGAGCAGGCTCACTCCTACAGGTGACCGCATTCAAATGTAGGAGTGAGCCTGCTCGCGAAGGGGCCAGAACAGGAAACACAAAATCCGAGGCAACAAAAAAGGCCCGTATCGTGAGATACGGGCCTTTTTCGTAAGTCGGGGAAAATCAATTACTTGATTTTGCCTTCCTTGTAGATCACGTGCTTGCGAACAACCGGATCATATTTCTTGATCTCGATTTTGTCCGGGGTAGTACGCTTGTTCTTGTCGGTAGTGTAGAAGTGACCAGTACCGGCGCTCGAGATCAAACGAATCAATTCACGCATGATTAGCTCCCTTAAATCTTGCCATCGCGGCGAAGTTCGGCGAGCACGACAGTGATGCCACGCTTGTCGATGATACGCATGCCTTTGGCAGATACGCGCAGACGCACAAAACGTTTCTCTTCTTCAACCCAGAAGCGGTGATGCTGCAGGTTCGGCAGGAAACGACGACGGGTTTTGTTGTTTGCGTGGGAAATGTTATTCCCAGTCACCGGACCCTTACCGGTAACTTGACATACTCTCGACATGCCTCAGCCCTCTAAAACCACATGCCCAACCCGGCATGGGTTGGCCGCTTAATCTCTCAGTCATTTGGCGCCAGGCGCCGCGTTTCTTTAGAGGTCTTACCGGCTACACCTACAGTGAAGGAACCGGGCCCCTAGAAAAGAGCGCTGCTTTATACCAGAAAGACTTCGGAGCAACAACATTCGGTGTGCAAACAATCCACAAAAAGGCGCTTTTTCAGCCTGCGAACGCCTTGGATAAAGGCTGGCATCGATTTTTACCACTCGTCGCAGAAAACCACCCTTGCGGGTGTTTCAGACTTTTGGCCGCCCCCCGCAGCCTGAAAAACGGCCATCACTGTGCCCCGAAAATGCAAAAAGGGGATAGTCATTTGTAATCCAGACCTCTAGGGTAGGCCTTTTCCAGACTGCACTTGCAGATGGGCCTTCGATCTGTAAAAGGAAACCGACCATGCGCCTCGCTGCCCTACCCCTGTTGCTTGCCCCGCTCCTGATGAGCCCCCTGGCCCAGGCCGCCGCGCTGAGCGTCTGCACCGAGGCCAGCCCGGAAGGGTTCGACGTGGTGCAATACAACTCGCTGACCACCACCAACGCCTCGGCGGACGTACTGATGAACCGTCTGGTGGACTTCGATACCGCCAGCGGCAAAGTCGTGCCGAGCCTGGCCGACAGCTGGGAAGTCAGCACCGATGGCCTGACTTACGTGTTCAAGCTGCACCCGCAGGTGAAGTTTCACACGACCGAATACTTCAAGCCGAGCCGCGAGCTGACCGCCGAAGACGTCAAATTCAGCTTCGACCGCATGCTCGACCCGGCCAACCCGTGGCACAAGGTCGCTCAAAGCGGCTTCCCGCACGCACAGTCGATGCAACTGCCTGCGCTGATCAAGAAAATCGACGCACTCGATCCGCTGACCGTACGCTTCACTCTTGATCATCCGGACTCGACATTCCTGGCGACCCTGAGCATGGGCTTCGCCTCGATCTACTCCGCCGAATACGCCGACAAACTGATGAAGGCCGGCGCCACGGACAAGCTCAACAGCCAGCCGATCGGCACTGGCCCGTTCGTGTTCAACCGCTTCCAGAAAGATGCGGCGATCCGCTACAAGGCCAACCCGGATTACTTCGGCGGCAAGCCTGCGGTTGACCCGTTGATCTTCGCCATCACCCCGGACGCCAACGTGCGCCTGCAAAAACTGCGGCGCAATGAATGCCAGATCGCCCTGTCACCGAAGCCACTCGACGTACAAGCCGCGCTGAAAGAACCGACGCTGAAAGTCGAAAAGACTGACGCGTTCATGACCGCTTTCGTCGGCATTAACAGCCAGCATCCGCCGCTGGACAAGCCGGAAGTGCGTCAGGCAATCAACCTCGCCTTCGACAAGGCCAACTACATCAAGGCTGTGTTTGAAGACACCGCCGAAGCCGCCAACGGCCCTTACCCGCCGAACACCTGGAGTTACGCGAAGAACCTGCCGGGTTACCCGCACGATGTCGCCAAAGCCAAGGCATTGCTGGCCAAGGCCGGGTTGAAGGACGGTTTCCAGACCACCATCTGGACGCGTCCTTCCGGCAGCCTGCTGAATCCGAACCCGAGCCTGGGCGCACAGATGTTGCAGTCAGATCTGGCGGAAATCGGCATTCAGGCGGAAATCCGCGTGATCGAGTGGGGAGAGTTGATTCGTCGCGCCAAGGCCGGCGAGCATGATCTGCTGTTCATGGGCTGGGCCGGCGATAACGGCGACCCGGACAACTTCCTCACGCCGCAGTTTTCCTGCGCGGCGGTCAAGTCGGGTACCAACTTCGCACGCTACTGCAATGCCGATCTGGACAAGCTGATCAGCGCCGGCAAGACCACCAGCGAGCAAGGCGTGCGCACCAAGCTGTATGAGCAGGCGCAGACGCAGATTCAGCAGCAGGCGCTGTGGTTGCCGCTGGCGCACCCGACAGCCTATGCGCTCACACGCAAAGACGTTCAGGGTTACTCCGTGAGCCCGTTTGGCCGTCAGGACTATTCCAAGGTCAACCTCAAATAACCTGCCCTGCACATAACCTGTAGGAGTGAGCCTGCTCGCGATGGCGTCATTTCAGTCAACCCATTCGGTGACTGGAAAATTGCTATCGCGAGCAGGCTCGCTCCTACAGGGGTATAGCGTTTGTCCCTGAGAACTACATCCAGCCACACTCCGCCATCGACAGCGGCTCACCATCGCCGACGATGAAGTGATCGAGCACCCGCACATCAATCAGCTCCAGCGCCTTTTGCAGGCGCTTGGTCAGCAGCCGATCGGCCTGACTGGGGTCCGTATTCCCCGATGGATGGTTGTGGCACAGGATCAACGCCGCCGCGTTATTGGCCAAACATCGCTTAACCACCTCGCGGGGATGCACACTGGTGTTGTCGATCGAACCGCGAAACAGGATCTCGAAATTCAGTACTTGATGTTTGGAGTCGAGAAACAGGCAACCAAACACCTCATGCGGTTCGTGACGCAGCATCGCTTTCAGATAATCGCGAACGACCTGAGGGTTTTCCAGGGCTGGTTTCTGCCGTGACTTCTCAGCCAGATGTCGCCTGTTCATTTCCTGAGCCGCCTGCAGTTGCGCAAACTTCGCCGGCCCGAGTCCCAATTGTTTGCTGAATGCGTGCTGATCGGCCTCAAGCAGCAAACGCAGGCTGCCGAATTGAGTCAACAGATTACGCGCCAGGTCTACAGCGCTTATCCCGGGCAATCCGGTGCGCAGAAAAATCGCCAACAACTCAGCGTCCGAGAGGCTCGCTGCCCCATGCTCCAATAACCTTTCCCGCGGCCGTTCCGCCGCAGGCCAATCGCGAATACTCATACACATTCCCTGTCTGTGGGCGCCGCTGTTCCGTAGCGGTCGCTGTGATATCGTAGCCCATCTTTTTTGTGGTCGATTCAACCCTGGGGAGGGGGCATCGCACCGCAGTCATCAACGAAATGAAAGGCAGACCTATGCAGCGGCTGTATCGGAAACGCATCGTTCTGGGCGTCGGCGGCGGCATCGCGGCCTACAAGAGCGCTGATCTGGTTCGTCGCCTGATCGACCAGGGCGCCGAAGTGCGTGTGGTCATGACCCACGGTGGCGCCGAGTTCATCACCCCGCTGACCATGCAGGCCTTGTCTGGCCACCCTGTGCACCTCGACTTGCTCGACCCGGCCGCAGAAGCTGCGATGGGCCACATCGAGCTGGCCAAGTGGGCCGATCTGGTGCTGATCGCCCCGGCTACCGCGGACCTGATCGCCCGTCTGGCCCAAGGCATCGCCAACGATTTGCTGACCACGCTGGTACTCGCCACCGACGCCGTCGTGGCCGTCGCCCCCGCGATGAATCAGGCGATGTGGCGCGATCCGGCGACCCAGGCCAACCTGCAACTCCTTGAAAGCCGTGGCCTGAAGACCTTCGGCCCGGCCTCGGGCAGCCAGGCCTGCGGCGACGTCGGCATGGGCCGGATGATGGAAGCCACCGATCTGGCGCAATGCGCAGCGGATTGCTTCCAGCGTCAGGCACTGACCGGCAAGCATGTGGTGATCACCGCCGGCCCGACCCAGGAAAACATCGACCCGGTGCGCTACATCACCAACCACAGCTCCGGGAAAATGGGCTTTGCCCTCGCCGAAGCGGCGGTTGAAGCCGGCGCTCGCGTCACCTTGATCAGCGGCCCGGTGCACCTGCCGACGCCGGATCGCGTCACCCGTATCGACGTGGTCAGTGCCCGCGACATGCTCGCGGCCTGCGAAGCCGCGATTCCTTGCGACGTGTTCATCGCCTCGGCAGCGGTGGCGGACTACCGTCCGGAAGTCGTTGCCCCGCAAAAACTCAAGAAAGATCCTACGAGCGGTGACGGCTTCGTCCTGCAAATGGTGCGTAACCCGGACATCCTGGCCACCATCGCGACCCGTCCCGACCGTCCGTTCAGTGTCGGCTTTGCCGCCGAGACCGAACACCTGCTCGACTACGCTGCACGCAAGTTGAAAGACAAGAATCTCGATTTGATCGTCGCCAATGACGTCGCCAACCCGAGCATCGGTTTCAACAGCGAAGAAAACGCCTGCAGCGTGATTGACCGTGCGCTGCACGCCACGGTTTTCGCCCAGACCAGCAAGAGCAAGATCGCTCGCCAACTGGTCACTTTTATCGCCGAACGTCTGAACCAGGTTTAATTTACATGCACGCTTTGCAAGCCAAGATCCTCGACCCACGCATCGGCACCGAATTCCCGCTGCCGCAATACGCCACCCCGGGTTCCGCCGGCCTCGACCTGCGCGCCATGCTGGAGCAGGACATTGTGATCAAACCGGGTGAAACCGTGCTGATCCCGACCGGTCTGTCGGTTTATATCGGCGACCCGAACCTCGCCGCGCTGATCCTGCCGCGCTCGGGCATGGGCCATAAGCACGGCATCGTGCTGGGCAACCTCGTGGGTTTGATCGACTCCGATTACCAAGGCCCGCTGATGGTGTCCTGCTGGAACCGTGGCCAGACCGATTTCACCATGACCGTCGGCGAACGTCTGGCGCAACTGGTGCTGGTACCGGTGGTACAGGCGCATTTCGAAATGGTTGAAGAGTTCGTTGAAACCGAACGCGGCACCGGCGGTTTCGGTCATACCGGCACCAAATAACCGGATGAATATCCTGTAGGAGCTGCCGCAGGCTGCGATCTTTTGATCTTGATCTTAAAAAACAAAGTCAAAGGATCGCAGCCTGCGGCAGCTCCTACGGGGGAAATTTGTGCATTTTCCGCGGCAGGTTTTAACACCGTAAATCAAGGTTTTGCCGGCCGAAAGCCACGCCAACCGAGGCGTCATGGCCCTTTCACAGCACGAACTCTCTGTGGAAAACGCCGTCATACCCTTCAGTTTGAGCCTGCCGTCGAACGATTCGTCGGTCTGTCCCGCCACTTTCGAGATGGAGCATTTCCGTAGATGAGCACCCCAGCCAAGATCGCCCCGAAGCTGCCTGACAGCATTTTCCGCGCCTATGATATTCGCGGCACCGTGCCGGAATTCCTTAATGCCGAGACCGCTTACTGGATCGGCCGCGCCATCGGTTCGCAGAGCCTGGCCCAAGGTGAGCCGAACGTATCCGTCGGCCGCGACGGCCGTTTGTCCGGTCCGGAGCTGGTTGCAGAACTGATTCGCGGTATCGCCGAAAGCGGCTGCCACGTCAGCGACGTTGGTCTGGTGCCGACCCCGGCGCTGTATTACGCCGCCAACGTCCTGGCCGGTAAGTCCGGGGTAATGCTCACCGGCAGCCACAACCCGTCGAACTACAACGGTTTCAAGATCGTCATCGCCGGCGACACCCTCGCCAACGAACAGATCCAGGCCCTGCACGAGCGCCTCAAGACCAACAACCTGAGCAGCGGCGCGGGCAGCGTCACCCAGGTCGAGATCCTCGACCGCTACAACACCGAAATCGTCCAGGACATCAAACTGGCGCGGCGCATGAAGGTCGTGGTCGACTGCGGCAACGGCGCGGCCGGTGTGATCGCCCCGCAATTGATCGAAGCGCTGAACTGCGAAGTCATCCCGCTGTTCTGCGATGTCGACGGCAACTTCCCGAATCATCACCCGGATCCGGGCAAGCCTGAGAACCTCGTCGACCTGATCGCCAAGGTCAAGGAAACCAACGCCGACATCGGCCTGGCCTTCGACGGCGACGGCGACCGTGTCGGCGTGGTGACCAACACCGGCAGCATCGTCTACCCGGATCGCCTGCTGATGCTGTTCGCTCGCGACGTCGTGGCGCGCAACCCGGACGCGGAAATCATCTTCGACGTCAAATGCACCCGTCGTCTGGTGCCGCTGATCAAGGAATACGGTGGTCGGCCGCTAATGTGGAAGACTGGTCATTCGTTGATCAAAAAGAAAATGAAACAATCCGGCGCGCTGTTGGCCGGTGAAATGAGCGGGCACATCTTCTTCAAGGAGCGCTGGTTCGGTTTCGACGACGGTATCTACAGCGCCGCACGGCTGCTGGAGATCCTCAGCAAGGAAAAATCCACCGCGGAAGAGCTGTTTGCGACCTTCCCGAATGATATTTCTACGCCGGAAATCAATATCCATGTGACCGAAGAGAGCAAATTCAGCATCATTGATGCACTGCACGACGCACAGTGGGGCGCAGGCGCTGACCTGACCACCATCGACGGCGTGCGAGTCGACTACGCCAAAGGCTGGGGCCTGGTGCGCGCATCCAACACCACACCGGTGCTGGTGCTGCGCTTCGAGGCCGATGACGAGGCTGAACTACAGCGCATCAAAGACGTGTTCCACGCCCAATTGAAACGTGTTGCACCTGATCTCCAACTACCGTTCTGATCCACCCGGAGCCCTGAATGACCCTCGAACGCGATGCCGCCGCCAACACTGCCAAGGTCCTGTCCGAAGCGCTGCCTTACATCCGACGCTATGTCGGCAAGACCCTGGTGATCAAATACGGCGGCAACGCGATGGAAAGCGAGGAGCTGAAAACCGGCTTCGCCCGCGACATCGTGCTGATGAAAGCTGTGGGCATCAACCCGGTGGTCGTGCACGGCGGCGGCCCGCAGATCGGTGATCTGCTCAAGCGCCTGTCGATCGAAAGCCACTTCGTCGATGGCATGCGCGTCACCGACGCGGCGACCATGGACGTCGTGGAAATGGTCTTGGGCGGCCAGGTCAACAAAAGCATCGTCAACCTGATCAACCGCCACGGCGGCAGCGCCATCGGCCTGACCGGTAAAGACGCCGGGCTGATTCGTGCGAAGAAGCTCACCGTGACCCGCCAGACCCCGGAGATGACCCAGCCGGAAATCATCGACATCGGTCACGTCGGCGAAGTCGTCGGGATCAACACCGAGCTGCTTAACCTGCTGGTCAAAGGCAACTTCATCCCGGTCATCGCGCCGATTGGTGTGGGTGAGAACGGCGAGTCGTACAACATCAACGCCGATCTGGTGGCCGGTAAAGTCGCCGAGGCGCTGAAAGCCGAGAAGCTGATGCTGCTGACCAACATCGCCGGCCTGATGGACAAGTCGGGCACGGTGTTGACCGGTCTCAGCACGCAGCAGGTCGATGATCTGATCGCCGACGGCACCATCTACGGCGGCATGCTGCCGAAGATCCGTTGCGCGCTGGAAGCGGTTCAGGGCGGCGTGGGCAGCTCGCTGATCATCGACGGTCGCGTGCCGAACGCGATCCTGCTGGAAATCTTCACCGACACCGGTGTGGGCACGCTGATCAGCAATCGCAAGCGTCCTTAAGCTTTAGCGCAAACAAAAAGACCCCGCTCAGCCTGGCTGAGCGGGGTCTTTTTTTGCCGGCAATCCCTGTGGGAGCGAGCCTGCTCGCGAAAGCGGTCTCTGCATCACATCAATGTTGAATGTGAAGGCCTCTTCGCGAGCAGGCTCGCTCCCACAGTGCTCTGCGGTTAAACGCCGAACTGCGCGCGATAAGCTTCTACGGCTGGCAGGTGTTGCTTGAGCTGCGGATCATCGGCAAGGAACTCCAGCACCTGATTCAACGAAACAATGCTGATCACCGGAATGCCGAAATCACGCTCGACTTCCTGGATCGCCGACAACTCACCGTTGCCACGCTCCTGACGGTTCAGCGCGATCAGCACGCCGGCAGCTTTGGCGCCGTCCTGGGAAGCGATGATCTGCATCACTTCGCGGATTGCCGTACCCGCAGTGATTACGTCATCAATGATCAGCACGTCCCCAGTCAGCGGGGCGCCAACGAGGCTGCCGCCTTCACCGTGGGCCTTGGCTTCCTTGCGGTTGAAGCACCATGGCAGGTCACGGTCGTGATGCTCGGCCAGCGCGACGGCAGTGGTTGCCGCCAGCGGAATGCCTTTGTAGGCCGGGCCAAACAGAACGTCGAAGGGAATACCGCTTTCAGCGATGGCTGCCGCGTAGAAACGCCCCAGCTGCGCCAGAGCCGAGCCCGAGTAGAACAGGCCGGCATTGAAGAAGTAAGGACTGGTGCGCCCGGACTTCAGGGTGAACTCACCGAAGCGCAAAACGCCGCGATCGATGGCAAAACGAATGAAATCGCGCTGATACGCTTGCATGAAAAAAACCCCAAATACCACGGATTTAGCTAATTAGCTTGACGCCGTGTATCATACACGCACGCGATTTTTGGGGCCATTTATGCGGATCATCAGTGTGAACGTCAATGGTATTCAGGCTGCAGTCGAGCGTGGTTTGCTCAGTTGGCTGCAAGCACAGAATGCCGACGTCATCTGCCTGCAGGACACCCGTGCCTCCGCCTTTGAACTGGATGACCCAGCCTTCCAACTGGATGGCTACTTCCTTTATGCCTGCGATGCTGAAGTCCCTGCCCAAGGCGGCGTGGCTTTGTATTCGCGGTTGCAACCGAAGGCTGTCATCAGCGGTCTCGGTTTCGAGACGGCCGACCGCTACGGGCGCTACCTGCAAGCAGATTTCGACAAAGTCAGTATTGCCACCTTGCTGCTTCCTTCGGGGATGAACGGCGATGAGGACTTGAACCAGAAGTTCAAGCTCATGGACGACTTCGGCAAGTACCTGGACAAACAGCGGCGTAAACGTCGCGAGTACATTTATTGTGGCTCGCTGTACGTGGCGCAGCAGAAGCTCGACATCAAGAACTGGCGCGACAGCCAGCAATCCCCGGGCTTCCTGGCGCCAGAACGCGCCTGGATGGACGAGATTGTCGGCAACATGGGTTATGTCGATGCCCTGCGCGAAGTCAGCCGTGAAGGCGACCAGTACAGCTGGTGGCCGGATAACGAACAGGCCGAGATGCTCAATCTGGGCTGGCGTTTCGATTACCAGATCCTGACCCCGGGCTTGCGACGCTTCGTGCGCAGTGCACGTCTGCCACGTCAGCCACGGTTCTCGCAGCACGCGCCACTGATCGTCGACTACGACTGGACGCTGACCATCTAAGCGTCGTTTCGCAGTTAAAAAATGCCCGTATCGCAAGATACGGGCATTTTTTATGCGTCACGTCCAGGCAGGCTCGAATTCAGACAGCTGCGAAGAACGGCAAAGCCAGATACAGCTTGATGACGATGACATTAATGATGTCGATGAAGAACGCCCCGACCATCGGCACCACCAGAAACGCGATCTGCGAGGGACCGTAGCGCTGTGTCACGGCCTGCATGTTGGCAATGGCAGTCGGCGTGGCGCCCAGGCCAAAACCGCAATGCCCCGCAGCCAGCACGGCCGCGTCGTAGTTGCGCCCCATCATCCGGAACGTCACGAAAATCGCGAACAACGCCATGACCAGCGCCTGTACAGCCAGAATGATGAAAATCGGCAACGCCAGTGCGGCCAGATCCCACAACTTGAGCGACATCAGGGCAATCGCCAGAAACAGCGACAAGCTGACATTACCCAGCACCGACACTTCACGCTCGAACACCTGATACAGGCCCAGCGCCGAGAGCCCGTTGCGCAACACCACGCCTACAAACAGGACACAAACAAACGTTGGCAACTCGAATGCGGTCCCCTGCAGCAGACCGTTCAACAGATTGCCCGCCAGCAAACTGACCGCGATCAGGGCGAGTGTTTCTATAAACGAAAACGGCGTAATCGAGCGTTCCTTGTTTGGTTGCTCGAAGCCTTTTGGCAACCGCGGCGGCGCATCCTGACTCTGACAACCGGGCAGTTGCACTCGCTTGATGAGCAAGCGCGCGACTGGTCCGCCGATCAGACCACCCAGCACCAGGCCAAACGTCGCGGATGCCATCGCCAGTTCCGACGCAGACGCCAGACCGTACTTCTCGCTGAATACCGTACCCCACGCAGCACCGGTGCCATGACCGCCCGCCAGAGTGATCGAACCGGTCAGCAGCCCCATCAATGGATCAAGCCCGAGCATTTTTGCCAAGCCGATACCCATGGCATTCTGCACCACCAACAGCCCGGTGACCGCCAGGAGAAATACCCCAACTATGCGGCCGCCTTTCTTCAGGCTGGCAAAGTCTGCGCTCAGACCAATGGTGGCAAAAAAGGCCAGCATCAAAGGTGTCTGCAGGGAAGTATCGAAACGAATTTCAATATCGAACATTCGCAGCAGCAATAAAAGCAAGGCAACTACCAAGCCACCCGCGACAGGCTCGGGGATATTGTAACTGCGCATGAAACCAACACGCATAACGAGCCCGCGCCCTAGCAGAAGCACTAACGAGGCGGCCACAAGTGTTCCGTAAAAATCGAGCTGAATCATTGGGATTATTCTTGGCTATATATTCAGAGGCGAGCTGTTTACCTGCACGCGCCTCATGAACCGGCTGATTGTCTCAACACTGATTACTCGGAAATTCAAAAGCCTTCGATGGCTTGAATATATCTTAATATTTCAGGAGAAATATTATTCGGCCAACTTTAACAATCGTCGCCTTTGATTCCAAGGCCATGAATCCAAACTAAGCCAATACAGTTGTGACCAAAAGTGTATATACGGAAAGAGTATCGACCAGTCATCGCAGTCAGATTATTCCTACATATAGTAGAGACTAATTTAGTTGCATAAATAAAAATGCCCTGACAGGTCAGGGCATTGATTTTAAACTTTTCGAGCTTGTTATTTGATCAGTCGCCAGGTAAACGGATATCGGTAAGGAAAACCTTCATTGGCTTTCACACCGGCGATGATCGTCAAAACCAGCGCGCCGATCGCCAGTATCCCCAGCAGGAAGAACCCGATGATCAGAACCATCAGCAGGAAGCAAATCAACGAGGCGATGGCGACGGTGATCTGAAAATTCAACGCCTCCTTGCCCTGCGCATCGATGAACGGATCTGTCTCGCGCTTCATCTGCCAAAGGATCAATGGTCCGATCAGATTGCCGAACGGAATCCAGATCCCCAGCAAGGCGGACAAGTGACAAAACATCGCCCACTGGCGAACCTCCTGGCTCGGTTTGGGCAGCAACTCTTGCTCGTCACTCATCGTGTCCTCCTTGCGGTTATGCACCTGCTCAGTCGGCCAGTGCAGCCTTTTGCAGTTCGAAGATTTCGTTCATGCCCTGCTTGGCCAGCTCCAGCATGGCGTTCAAGTCTTCCGGCTGGAACGGCGCGCCTTCGGCAGTGCCCTGTACTTCGATGAAACCACCGGTGCTGGTCATCACCACGTTGAGGTCAGTCTCGGCGGCGGAATCTTCAAGATAGTCCAGATCCAGCACGGCTTCGCCCTGATACATGCCAACCGACACGGCACCGATCATTTGCTTGAGCGGATCGCCGCCTTTGAGGCCGCCGCGCTTCTTGATCACTTTCAACGCGTCAACCAGTGCAACCATGGCACCGGTAATGGAAGCGGTACGAGTACCGCCGTCAGCCTGGATCACATCGCAGTCGACATACAGGGTGACATCACCCAGCTTGGACATGTCCAGCGCAGCGCGCAGGGAACGGCCGATCAGGCGCTGGATTTCCAGAGTGCGACCGCCCTGCTTGCCACGGCTCGCTTCACGCTGGTTACGCTCGCCAGTGGCGCGCGGCAGCATGCCGTACTCGGCGGTCAGCCAACCCTGGCCCTGGCCTTTGAGGAAGCGCGGCACGCCGTTTTCGACGCTGACGGTGCAGATGACTTTGGTATCACCGAATTCGACCAGCACCGAACCTTCGGCGTGCTTGGTGTAGTTGCGGGTAATGCGGATCGAGCGGAGCTGATCGGCAGCGCGACCACTTGGACGTTTCATAGGAGATACCTGTACTGAGGACGGAAAACTGCCGAGCATTATAGAGTGCTGCACCGCCCCTGGGCACTCGCTAAAAAATCGGGACGACGACTGAAGCCCTTGAAACACCCATTACCGACGGGCTGCAGCCCTTTGTCACACCGTGTGTTTGGGCGCATTCGCCGCACTGCGCTACAATCCTGCGCCTTTGCTGCCAGTCGGCTTAAATTCATTGATATCGAGCCTGCGGAACATCTGCTGCGCCGATCTGCATTGCGAGGTCACCGCCATGGTGCACAGCATGACCGCCTTCGCCCGCGTCGAAAAAGCCGGCGCCCAGGGCACCCTGAGCTGGGAACTGCGCTCGGTCAACAGCCGCTACCTTGAACCGCACCTGCGTTTGCCGGAGTCGTTTCGCGACCTCGAAGGCGCGGTGCGTGAAGCGCTGCGTCAAGGTCTGTCGCGAGGCAAACTGGAATGCACCCTGCGTTTCACCGAAGAAAGCACCGGCAAAGCGCTGCAAGTCGATCGCGAGCGCGCCGCGCAGTTGGTCGCTGCGGCCGAGACCGTTGCCGGCCTGATCAAGAATCCTGCCGCACTGAATCCGCTTGAGGTGCTGGCCTGGCCCGGCGTACTGGTCGGCGATGCGAGCGACCCGCAGACACTGAACGCCGACGCACTCGCCCTGTTCAATCAAGGCTTGAAAGAGTTGAAGGCCGGCCGCGAGCGCGAAGGCGCGGAGCTGGCACGCTTGATCAACGAGCGCCTGACCTCTATCGAAGAAGACGTCGTGACCCTGCGTGAACTGGTGCCGCAAATGCTCGCCACTCAGCGCCAGAAGGTCCTCGATCGCTTCACCGACATGAAGGCCGAACTGGATCCACAGCGCCTCGAACAGGAAATGGTCATGCTCGCGCAAAAGAGCGACGTGGCCGAAGAACTGGATCGCCTGAGCACCCACATCATCGAAGTGCGCCGGGTACTGAAGTCCGGTGGTGCGGCCGGACGCCGCCTCGACTTCCTGATGCAGGAACTCAACCGCGAAGCCAACACACTGGGCTCCAAGGCCTTCGATCCGCGCAGCACCCAGGCGGCCGTCAACCTCAAAGTGTTGATCGAGCAGATGCGCGAACAAGTGCAGAATATTGAGTAAGGCAACCCCGACATGACCCACAGCACCGGCACCCTGTACATCATTTCCGCGCCATCGGGCGCGGGCAAGAGCAGTCTGGTCAAGGCTTTGACCGATGCCATACCGGAAATTCGCGTTTCGGTTTCCCACACCACCCGCGCCATGCGCCCAGGTGAAGTGGACGGCGTGAACTATCACTTCGTGACCCGCGAAGAGTTCGTGAAAATGGGCGAGCACGGCGACTTCCTCGAACGCGCCGAAGTCTTTGGCAACTTCTACGGCACCTCGCAAAGCCGCCTGCAGCAGACGCTGGACGAAGGTCACGACCTGATTCTTGAAATCGACTGGCAAGGCGCCGAGCAAGTGCGCAAGCTGATGCCGCAGGCACGCTCGATCTTTATCCTGCCGCCGTCGCTTCAGGCCCTGCACCAACGCCTGACCAACCGCGGTCAGGACAGCGACGAGATCATCGACGGCCGGATGCGCGAAGCGGTCAACGAGATGAGTCACTATGTCGAGTACGACTACCTGATCATCAACGACGATTTTGCTCACGCACTGGACGATCTGAAGGCGATTTTCCGCGCCAATCAGCTGCAACAGAAACGCCAGCAAGTACGTTTCGGCAAATTGCTGGCCGAATTGCTCGGATAATCAGCACTTCCCAAAACCGCTGCAAGCGCTTTACATTGGTGCTTGCAGCGCGTTGAAGGGCTTGGTCAAAAAATCAGCGCTTCCCTAATCGCTGGTGATTTTTTAAACTGTTGAGTCCGCTCGCCCAACCGGGCAGCGCGCATATTGCATTCGCTCCGAGGAATACCATGGCCCGCGTAACCGTTGAAGACTGCCTAGAACACGTGGAAAACCGCTTTGAGCTGGTCATGCTCTCTACCAAGCGTGCCCGTCAACTGGCCACCGGCGGCAAAGAGCCACTGGTCCAGTGGGAAAACGACAAGCCGACTGTTGTCGCCCTGCGTGAAATCGCTGAAGGCCTGATGAGCTACGAGTTCATCGCCGAGCAGGAAATCGTCCAGGAAGAGCCGCTGTTCGCAGCGTTCGAGGACGAGTCCAACGAGGCCGTCTAAGCCTATGCTTGGTCGACGTAGCACGGCGCGGGATCACAGCTTACGGCAGGAATCATCATGCCGAGCATAGACGCCCTCGCCGATCGCTTATCGACCTACCTCGGCAACGACCAGGTCAACCTGGTCCGCCGAGCGTATTTCTACGCCGAACAAGCCCATGACGGTCAACGCCGTCGCAGTGGCGAGGCGTATGTCACGCATCCTCTTGCCGTGGCCAATATTCTTGCCGACATGCACATGGACCATCAGAGCCTGATGGCTGCGATGCTGCATGACGTGATCGAAGACACCGGTATCGCCAAGGAAGCGCTGCAAGCGCAGTTCGGTGAAACCGTGGCCGAACTGGTCGACGGGGTCAGCAAACTGACCCAGATGAATTTCGAGACCAAGGCCGAAGCCCAGGCCGAAAACTTCCAGAAAATGGCCATGGCCATGGCGCGCGACATTCGCGTGATCCTGGTCAAACTCGCAGACCGCCTGCACAACATGCGCACACTGGAAGTGCTGTCCGGCGAAAAACGCCGCCGGATCGCCAAGGAAACCCTCGAAATCTACGCGCCCATCGCCAACCGGCTGGGAATGCATGCGATCCGCATCGAATTCGAAGACCTCGGCTTCAAGGCGATGCACCCGATGCGCTCCGCGCGGATCTACCAGGCGGTCAAACGCGCCCGGGGCAACCGCAAGGAAATCGTCAACAAGATCGAAGAATCCCTCGGCCATTGCCTCGCTATCGACGGCATCCAGGGCGAAGTCAGCGGTCGCCAGAAACACCTCTACGGCATCTACAAGAAAATGCGCGGCAAACGTCGGGCCTTCAACGAGATCATGGACGTCTACGCGTTCCGGATCATCGTCGACAAGGTCGATACCTGCTACCGCGTGCTAGGTGCTGTACATAATTTGTACAAACCGCTGCCAGGACGCTTCAAGGATTACATCGCGATCCCCAAGGCCAACGGCTATCAGTCGCTGCACACCACGCTATTCGGCATGCACGGCGTACCGATCGAGATCCAGATCCGTACCCGCGAAATGGAAGAGATGGCCAACAACGGCATCGCTGCCCATTGGCTGTACAAGTCCAGTGGTGACGAGCAGCCGAAAGGCACTCACGCCCGCGCCCGTCAGTGGGTCAAAGGCGTGCTGGAAATGCAGCAACGCGCCGGCAACTCGCTGGAATTCATCGAGAGCGTGAAGATCGACCTGTTCCCGGACGAAGTCTACGTGTTCACGCCGAAAGGCCGGATCATGGAGCTGCCGAAAGGCTCCACGGCGGTCGACTTTGCCTACGCGGTCCACACCGATGTCGGCAACAGCTGCATTGCCTGCCGGATCAACCGTCGACTCGCACCGCTGTCCGAGCCGCTGCAAAGCGGTTCCACGGTCGAGATCGTCAGTGCTCCCGGCGCACGGCCAAACCCGGCGTGGCTCAATTTCGTGGTCACCGGCAAGGCGCGCACGCACATCCGTCATGCGCTGAAACTGCAACGCCGTTCTGAATCCATCAGCCTCGGCGAACGCCTGCTGAACAAGGTTCTCAATGGTTTCGACAGTTCGCTGGAGAAGATCCCGGCCGAACGCGTCAAAGCCATGCTCACCGAGTACCGCCTCGAACTGATCGAAGACTTGCTCGAAGACATTGGCCTGGGTAATCGCATGGCCTATGTGGTCGCCCGCCGCCTGCTTGGCGAAGGCGAACAACTGCCAAGCCCTGAAGGTCCGCTGGCGATTCGCGGCACCGAAGGTCTGGTGCTCAGCTACGCCAAGTGCTGCACGCCGATCCCGGGCGACCCGATCGTCGGGCACCTGTCGGCGGGCAAAGGCATGGTCGTGCACCTGGACAACTGCCGCAACATCAGCGAAATCAGGCACAACCCGGAAAAATGCATCCAGCTCTCGTGGGCCAAGGATGTCACCGGCGAATTCAACGTCGAACTGCGCGTCGAGCTGGAACACCAGCGCGGCCTGATCGCCCTGCTGGCCAGCAGCGTTAACGCAGCCGACGGCAATATCGAGAAAATCAGCATGGACGAACGCGATGGTCGCATCAGCGTTGTCCAGTTGGTGGTCAGCGTCCACGACCGTGTGCACCTGGCCCGCGTGATCAAGAAGCTGCGCGCTTTGACCGGGGTGATCCGCATCACCCGCATGCGTGCATAACTCAACCATTACAAGGAGTCATACATGACCAAGACCGTTATCACCAGCGACAAGGCCCCGGCCGCCATCGGCACTTACTCCCAGGCGATCAAGGCAGGCAACACTGTTTACATGTCGGGTCAGATTCCTCTGGACCCAAAAACCATGGAACTGGTTGAAGGCTTCGAAGCCCAGACCGTCCAGGTGTTCGAGAACCTCAAAGCCGTGGCCGAAGCCGCTGGCGGTTCGTTCAAGGACATCGTCAAGCTGAACATCTTCCTCACCGACCTGAGCCACTTCGCCAAGGTCAACGAGATCATGGGCAAGTACTTCGACCAGCCATACCCGGCCCGCGCCGCCATCGGCGTGGCTGCCCTGCCAAAGGGTTCGCAGGTTGAAATGGATGCCATTCTGGTCATCGAGTGATGCGCACGGCGCGGCCTTCAACCGCCGCGCCGGTTGCTGCAAGAAAAGGTTTTGAAAGGATTCCACCATGCGCAAAGCGCTAGCTCTCCCGCTGTTCGCCATTTTCCTCGGCGGCTGCGCCAGCAACCCTGCCGACCGTGACATCAGCGGCACCTGGATCAACCAGGTGGCGATCGATGCCGCAGCCAAGGGCGGCCCCCTGCGCGAAGCGCTTCAGGCCTATGGCCCGAACCTTGAGTGGGACGTCAACACCAAGGCCGGTCAGGCCCGCTACACCAACGGTTTTGAGAACGTCGAAGGACGGCTGCTGGGTGAAAAATCCGGCGCCTGGAAAGTCGACTTCTATGGCAGTTCTGCTAGCGAGCTGAAACGCGACGGCGGACAACTGCAGCAAGCCGCCAGCGAGAACGAACCCGAGCAGGTGTTCGACCGTGCACAGATTCCGGTGCCGGAAGGTGCGCCGATCGGCGCCAGTTTCGAACGTGCACTGTATTCGGCCTACATGGGCGGCAGCTGGAAAATCGCCAGTGGTCAGGGCGAAGGCGAAACGGTGCAGTTCCAGGCCGATGGCCAGGTATCTGGTTTACCCGGTGCCGACCGTTACGCCTTGTGCCTGGCAGGCGACTGCGCGTCGATGAGCAGCACCAACGACAACATGTGGCTGCAGCTCAACGGTCAGGGCAATGCCTACATCTTTGCGCGCAAGGGCAAGGAACTGGAGATTTTCCAGGCCGTGAACACGGCGCTGGCGGATGAAATGCCGCAGTACACGCCGGGCGAGCGCAAGTGGTTGCTGGAGAAGCAGTAACCCGCTGCTGAATTCGCAGATATCCCCTGTAGGAGTGAGCCTGCTCGCGATAGCGGTGTAACAGTCAGCATAAGTGTTGAATGTTAGACCGCTATCGCGAGCAGGCTCACTCCTACATTTGTTTTTGGGGTGTCAGGAAGTCAGCATTTACCTTCGAGGATCGCAGCGTAACCTTCGCGATAGCTTGGGTACTCAGGCGTCCAGCCCAGCGCCTTCACCCGCGCATTGCTGCAGCGTTTGCTGCCGGTACGGCGAACGCTGGCGTCGTCGGCCCATTCGGTAACGCCCAGATACTCGCGCAACCAGCCCACGACCTCAGCTAAAGGTGCCGGTGCATCGTCGACACCGATGTAGATCTTCTCCAATTGCACGCCCTGCCGTGACTTTTCCAGCAGAAACGCCAACAGTCCCGCCGCGTCATCGGCGTGAATGCGATTGCCATACAGCGGCGGCTCGACGGCTACGCGATAACCGCGACGCACCTGAGTCAGCAGCCATTCCCGACCCGGGCCATAGATCCCGGTCAGGCGCAGGATGCTCGCAGGAATGTCACTGTTCAGCGCAACCTGCTCCGCTTCGAGCATCAGCCGCCCGGAATAACCGGCAGCGATCGTCTCGGATGCTTCGTCAACCCACTCACCCTCCTGCTGGCCATAAACACTGCTACTGGACACGAAGATCAGTTGCTCAGGCACCTGACCATAGTCATCCAGCCAGCTCAGCACATTCTGCAAACCCTGCACATAAGCCGCACGATAACCGGCCTCATCGTGATCAGTAGCCGCGGCGCAATACACCAGATAGTCCACCGCCCCCACCGGCCAGGTCGCCGGGCAGTCTTCGTTGAACAGGTCGCCGGCAACGCCAATCACTCCAGCAGGCAGCTTCGAAACGTCACGGCGCAGGCCATGAACTTCCCAGCCAGCCGCCAGCAATTGTTTGGCCAGACGACTGCCGACATCACCACAACCGGCAATCAAAACAGAAGGCGCGGACATCAAAAAACTCCTATCGGAAAGGCACAGACTAGCTCTGGCACAGGACGAACGGCTAGCAATGCAGGAAAAAAAGATACTCTATTACTTTTGTTAACAAGAATTACTTGCAATAATGCACGCCACTTTTGTTCTCGGCCTCACGAGGCCTGGTAGAGCATCACCGTTTTTCTATCTCAGGTCCGGCCAGCATGACACGTAATCAAATCCCCGCTTCGCCAACCAATCGACCTCGCGCCTGGAGCGCAGTGGCGGCTCTGCTGCTCAGCCTGATGCTGGCACCGACTGCCGCTTTCGCCGACGCCCAGGCACCTGCAACGCCAGCCGCCACCGAGCAAAGCGCACCAGCCGCCGCTCCGGCTGCCCCGGCCGCTACCGATCCGGTGCAAGCGGTTGACGCTGCCGACGTTCCTGAAGTTCTCGAAGCCGACAACAGCCTGGGCATGGCCCACGACCTGTCGCCGTGGGGCATGTACCAGAACGCCGACATCATCGTGAAAATCGTGATGATCGGTCTGGCCATCGCTTCCATCATTACCTGGACCATCTGGATCGCCAAAGGCTTCGAGCTGATGGGCGCCAAGCGTCGTCTGCGTGGCGAAATCGCCGCCCTGAAGAAAGCCACCACCCTTAAAGAAGCCAGTACCACTGCCGGCAAGGAAGGCACCCTCGCCAACCTGCTGGTGCACGACGCCCTCGAAGAGATGCGCCTGTCGGTCAACAGCCGCGAGAAAGAAGGCATCAAGGAACGCGTCAGCTTCCGTCTTGAGCGTCTGGTTGCAGCCTGCGGTCGCAACATGAGCAGCGGCACTGGCGTCCTCGCCACCATCGGTTCCACCGCGCCGTTCGTCGGCCTGTTCGGTACCGTGTGGGGCATCATGAACTCCTTTATCGGCATCGCCAAAACCCAGACCACCAACCTTGCTGTCGTAGCGCCCGGTATTGCTGAAGCCCTGCTGGCCACCGCACTGGGTCTGGTTGCCGCGATCCCAGCCGTGGTGATCTACAACGTCTTCGCCCGCTCCATCGCCGGTTACAAGGCGCAGGTTTCCGACGCCTCGGCAGAAGTGCTGCTGCTGGTCAGCCGCGACCTCGATCACCAGCCTGAGCGCAGCTCGCAGCCGCACATGGTCAAAGTGGGGTAATCGGCCATGGGCCTGCATTTGAAAGAAGGCGCAGACGACGATCTGGCCGAGAACCACGAAATCAACGTCACGCCGTTCATCGACGTGATGCTGGTGCTGTTGATCATCTTCATGGTGGCCGCGCCATTGGCCACCGTGGACATCAAAGTCGACCTGCCTGCCTCGACCGCCAAACCGGCGCCGCGGCCAGAGAAACCGGTGTTCCTCAGCGTCAAGGCTGACCAGCGCCTGTTCCTCGGCGAAGACGAAGTGAAGCCCGAAGCACTGGGCGCCACCCTCGACGCCAGAACCAAGGGCAAGAAAGACACCACCATCTTCTTCCAGGCCGATAAAGGCGTGGATTACGGCGACCTGATGAGCGTGATGGATAACCTACGCTCTGCCGGTTACCTGAAGGTCGGCCTGGTCGGACTTGAGACGGCAGCCAAAAAATGATCACGACGCGCCATAAGCTGACGCGTTACAGCGGTAGCCTGGCCGTGGTGCTGGGCGTTCACGCGCTGGCCATCGCGCTGGCGCTGAACTGGACCGCCCGCCCGCCCATCGAATTGCCCCCACAGGCAATGATGGTCGAGCTGGCCCCGGTTCCGGCCCCGCCACCGCCTGCTCCGCCGAAAGTCGTCACACCGCCGCAGCCACCGGCTCCGGTTGAAGAGTTGCCGATTCCGAAGCTGGCCGAAGCACCGAAAGCTGAAATCGCGGTGCAGAAACCCAAGCCGAAGCCAAAGCCGAAACCGCCGAAGCCGGTCGAGAAGAAGCTGCCTGATCCACCGAAGGAAAAACCTTCCGAGGAGAAACCGGCCGACACGCAACCGACCCAGGCACCGACGGAGAAATCCGCCCAGCCTGCGCCGGGTCCGTCGCCGGCACAGTTGGCCGCCAAGGCCAGTTGGCAGGGCACCCTGCTCGCGCATTTGGCCAAGTACAAGAAGTACCCGCAAAGTGCTCAGGCGCGGGGTAAGGAAGGCTTGAACCGTCTGCGTTTCGTGGTGGATGCCGAAGGTAATGTGTTGTCGTTTGAACTGGTGGGCCGCTCGGGCAACGCTGATCTGGACCGGGCAACCCTGGAAATGATCCGCCGCGCACAACCGCTGCCCAAGCCACCGGCCGACATGCTGAACAATGGCTCGATTGAAATTGTTGCGCCGTTTGTTTACTCCCTCGAACGCCGCCGCTAAGCAAAACCGCAATACCCTGTGGGAGCGAGCCTGCTCGCGAAGAGGTCGTGTCAGTCAGCACATGCTTGTCTGACCCACCGCTTTCGCGAGCAGGCTCGCTCCCACAGTGGTTACGCGTTGAACGTTAGATCGAAATAAAGGCACCGAAAGGTGCCTTTTGCGTATCTGCCCGCGGCAAACTGACATTGCCCGGTGTCGCATTCCACACTCAGTCTGATAACGTGCGTCTATCGATTGCAGTCGGTATGCTTGGCCCGCATCTTCATGGACGCTTGCTATGACCCTCACAGAATTACGCTACATCGTTACCCTCGCCCAAGAGCAGCATTTCGGCCACGCCGCCGAACGTTGCCACGTCAGCCAGCCGACCCTGTCGGTGGGCGTGAAAAAGCTTGAAGACGAACTCGGTGTGCTGATTTTCGAGCGCAGCAAAAGTGCCGTGCGCCTGACCCCGGTCGGCGAAGGCATCGTCGCCCAGGCGCAGAAAGTCCTCGAACAAGCGCAAGGCATTCGCGAACTGGCCCAGGCCGGCAAGAACCAGCTGACTGCGCCGCTGAAAGTCGGCGCGATCTACACCGTCGGCCCGTACCTGTTCCCGCACCTGATTCCGCAACTGCACCGGGTCGCCCCGCAGATGCCGTTGTACATCGAAGAAAACTTCACCCACGTGCTGCGCGACAAACTGCGCAACGGCGAGCTCGACGCGATCATCATCGCCCTGCCGTTCAACGAAGCCGACGTGCTGACCCTGCCGCTCTACGACGAGCCGTTCTACGTCCTGATGCCGGCCCAGCACCCGTGGACACAGAAAGAAACCATCGACGCCGGCCTGCTCAACGACAAGAGCCTGCTGCTGCTCGGCGAAGGCCACTGCTTCCGCGATCAAGTGCTGGAAGCCTGCCCGACCCTGACCAAGGGCAACGACGGTGCCAAGCACACCACGGTTGAATCCAGCTCGCTGGAAACCATCCGCCATATGGTCGCGTCCGGTCTGGGCATCTCGATCCTGCCGTTGTCGGCCGTCGACAGCCATCACTACGCCCCCGGCGTGATCGAAGTGCGCCCACTGTCGCCACCGGTGCCGTTCCGCACCGTGGCCATTGCCTGGCGCGCCAGCTTCCCACGGCCGAAAGCCATCGAGATTCTCGCCGACTCCATTCGCCTGTGCTCGGTGGCCAAGCCAGCGGCACCGGTTACGGCCGGTTAAGCGAGCGTCATGACTGAGCTGTCGCAAGTGTCGGTGACGGCACTCAAGGGTGTCGGCGAAGCCATGGCCGAGAAATTGGCCAAGGTCGGTCTTGAGAACCTGCAGGACGTGCTGTTTCACCTGCCGCTGCGTTATCAGGATCGCACCCGTGTGGTGCCGATCGGCGCGCTGCGACCGGGACAGGATGCCGTGGTCGAAGGCACCGTCAGCGGCGCCGACGTGGTCATGGGCCGCCGTCGCAGCCTCGTTGTGCGCTTGCAGGATGGCACCGGCGGTCTCAGCCTGCGCTTCTACCATTTCAGCAACGCGCAGAAAGAAGGCCTCAAGCGCGGCACGCGGGTTCGCTGTTACGGCGAGGCCCGGCCCGGCGCCTCAGGCCTGGAAATCTACCACCCGGAATACCGCGCCATTACTGGTGACGAACCGCCGCCAGTCGATGAAACCCTGACCCCGGTCTATCCGCTCACCGAAGGTCTGACCCAAGCGCGCCTTCGTCAGTTGTGCATGCAGACGTTGACCCTGCTCAAGCCCGACACCCTGCCCGACTGGCTGCCGACCGAACTGGCGCGCGACTATCAATTGGCGCCGCTGGCCGACGCGATCCGCTACCTGCACAACCCGCCTGCCGATGCCGATGTCGACGAACTCGCCCTCGGTCATCACTGGGCGCAGCATCGTCTGGCTTTCGAAGAACTGCTGACCCATCAACTGTCGCAGCAACGTCTGCGCGAAAGCATGCGTTCGCTGCGCGCGCCAGCCATGCCGAAAGCGAAAAAGCTGCCGCCGAAATACCTGGCCAACCTCGGCTTCAACCCGACCGGCGCGCAACAGCGTGTCGGCAACGAAATCGCCTACGACCTCAGCCAGCACGAACCGATGCTGCGGTTGATTCAGGGCGACGTCGGCGCGGGCAAAACCGTGGTCGCGGCCCTTGCGGCACTGCAAGCACTGGAGGCCGGTTATCAGGTCGCGCTGATGGCGCCGACCGAGATCCTCGCCGAACAACACTTCATCACTTTCAAGCGATGGCTCGAACCGCTGGGCATTGAAGTCGCGTGGCTGGCCGGCAAGCTCAAGGGCAAGAACCGCGTCGCCGCGCTGGAGCAGATCGCCAGCGGCACGCCAATGGTGGTCGGCACCCACGCGCTATTCCAGGACGAAGTGCAGTTCAAGAACCTCGCACTGGTGATCATCGACGAACAGCACCGCTTCGGCGTACAGCAGCGTCTGGCGTTGCGACAGAAAGGCGTCGGCGGGCGCATGTGTCCGCATCAATTGATCATGACCGCCACGCCGATTCCGCGCACCTTGGCGATGAGTGCCTACGCCGACCTCGACACTTCGATCCTCGACGAACTGCCACCCGGACGAACGCCGGTTAACACCGTTCTGGTCACCGACACCCGCCGCGTCGAAGTCATCGAACGCGTGCGTGGTGCCTGCGCCGAGGGCCGTCAGGCCTATTGGGTGTGCACGCTGATTGAAGAATCCGAAGAGCTGACCTGTCAGGCCGCCGAAACCACGTTCGAAGATCTCACCCTCGCCCTCGGCGAGCTGAAAGTCGGGCTGATTCACGGGCGCATGAAACCCGTCGAGAAGGCCGCCGTCATGGCCGAATTCAAGGCCGGCAACCTGCAACTGCTGGTCGCCACCACGGTGATCGAAGTCGGCGTCGACGTGCCCAACGCCAGCCTGATGATCATCGAAAACCCCGAGCGCCTCGGTCTCGCGCAACTGCACCAACTGCGCGGCCGCGTTGGCCGGGGCAGCGCCGCCAGCCATTGCGTGCTGCTCTACCATCCGCCGCTGTCGCAGATCGGTCGTCAGCGCCTGGGCATCATGCGCGAGACCAACGACGGTTTCGTCATCGCCGAAAAAGACCTCGAACTGCGCGGCCCCGGGGAAATGCTCGGCACCCGCCAGACCGGTCTGCTGCAATTCAAAGTCGCCGACCTGATGCGCGACGCCGACCTGCTGCCCGCCGTCCGCGACGCCGCGCAAGCCCTGCTGGAGCGCTGGCCAACCCACGTCAGCCCATTACTCGATCGCTGGTTGCGCCACGGGCAGCAATACGGCCAAGTGTGAGCACCGTCGCAGTTTCTGACAGATCGTTCCGACCAAGCTGGTTATACTCCTGCCATTGTTTCAAAAACGGATACAGATCATGACCGAAGCCGCTCTCGCCCCCGAATCCCCGCACGCGCCGTCTGTCATTCGGCTGCTGCTAGGCAAGCTGGGCATCGCCTACGAAGAAGTGCTCGACCACCACGGCCTCAATGCATCGCGCAAGGTACAAGCCGTGTTGCTGGACGACGCCGTCGGCGCGCTGATGGTGCTGTTTCCGCAGAGCCAATTGCTCGACCTCAACCGCCTCGCCGAACTGACGGGCCGGCGCCTCACCGCCGTCTCGACCGAGCGCTTGGAAAAGATGCTCGGCAAACACAGCCTGAGCTTGCTGCCGGGCCTGCCGGCGCTGACCAGCTCGCCGTGCCTCTACGAAGAAAGCCTGCTGCGTGAGCCGAAGTTGCTGATCAACTCCGGCGAGCCGGGCCTGCTGCTGGAAATCGCCAGCGAAGATTTCAAGACCATGCTGACCAAGGCCAGCGCCGCCAACTTCGGCGAAGCCCTGAGCAGCATCCGCCCGAATCTCGACCGCCCGGACGATGACCGCGAGGAAATCACCCAGGCCGTGCAAGCGTTCACCGCGCGGCGCATTCAGCAGCGTCTGGAAGCGACCATCGAGATTCCGCCGCTGGCCGAAACCGCGCAAAAAATCATCAAGCTGCGCGTTGATCCCAACGCCACCATCGACGACATCACCGGCGTCGTCGAAACCGACCCGGCACTGGCCGCACAAGTGGTGAGCTGGGCGGCGTCGCCGTACTACGCCTCGCCGGGCAAGATTCGTTCGGTGGAAGACGCAATCGTCCGCGTGCTGGGTTTCGATCTGGTGATCAACCTCGCGCTGGGCCTGGCCCTCGGCAAGACCCTGAGCCTGCCGAAAGACCACCCGCAACACACCACGCCGTACTGGCAGCAATCGATCTACACCGCCGCCGTCATCGAAGGCCTGACCCGCGCCATGCCGCGCGCCCAGCGTCCGGAAGCCGGCCTGACCTACCTCGCCGGTCTGCTGCACAACTTCGGTTACCTGCTGCTGGCCCACGTGTTTCCGCCGCACTTCTCACTGATCTGCCGCCACTTGGAGGTCAACCCGCACCTGTGCCACAGCTACATCGAGCAACACCTGCTCGGTATCAGCCGCGAACAGATCGGCTCGTGGCTGATGCGCTACTGGGACATGCCCGACGAACTGGCCACCGCCCTGCGCTTCCAGCACGACCCAAGCTACGACGGCGCCTACGCCGAATACCCGAACCTCGTCTGCCTGGCCGTGCGCCTGCTGCGTAGTCGGGGCATCGGCTCCGGGCCGGATGAAGACATCCCCGACGCGCTGCTGGAGCGTGTGGGTTTGACTCGCGACAAAGCCAACGACGTTGTCAGCAAAGTGCTTGAGGCTGAAGTGTTGTTGCGCGAACTGGCTTCGCAGTTCAGCCAGGCCTAAAACGAAACAGGCCCGCTCCCCCAAGGATCACCAAAATCCCTGTGGGAGCGAGCCTGCTCGCGAAGAATCCAACTCGGTCTACCAGACCGCCCCTGATCGCTCCCACGCTCCGCGTGGGAATGCATCCCGCGACGCTCCGCGTCACCAAAGGCTCAAGCCTTAGGCTTAGCCTTCCTCGGCACCAAATACTTCATCAACCCCTGAAACCACATCACCAGCGCCGGATTACCCTTGAGCTGGATCGACTTGTCCTGAATCCCCTGCATAAACGCCAACTGCTTGTTCTTCGCCTGCATCGTCGCAAAGCCATAACCCGCATCTTTAAACGCAATCGCAAACGCCGGCTCCGCCACCACCCCAGACTTGCTGGTGATGCGCTGATCCTTGACCACGAAATGCCGCGCCACTTTCCCATCCAGCGTCTGCAGCTGAAACACCAGATCCTTGTCACCCAACTGCTGCTGGAACGCAGGATTTGTCCGGCTGGCCTTACCCATCAACAAACCCATCATCCACAGAAGAAAACGAAATTTCATGCGCACAGCCTCAAAAGGAAAATGAACGGCCGAGGCAGTGTAAGGGATTCGAACGATAACGCCAGTATCTGACGCTGTTGGAAGAGGATGCAGACCAATTCCCGCACGATGACTGCCAAGTCACGATTCCGCAAGCAACGTCCTACACCTGTTGAAACACATCCCTGTAGGAGCTGGCGAAGCCTGCGATCTTTTGATCTTCCGGCCCGCGAATCTATGGGAAATTTCCTGCAAAGTGCGGTGCTGTCCATGAACTAGGCGAGTTGGCTGGCTATCGATAGGCTCTGTGTGTCGCCGCAGATTGGCGATACGGACGTGCAAGTCCGGTTGGAGTACACATTGGTTATGGCAATTCGCCGAGCGTTTTCCTATGCTCGCGGATCGTTATGGCGGCTGTGTATGGGAGGCCTTCGGGTCTGCCGGGTTACTCCACCGGTCTTGCACACCTATGCACAGCTGCCACCACTTTCGAAGTGCGAGCGAAACGGTGTCGGCTCCTTAAACTGGAGTAAGACCGAATGATCAAACCAACACCCAATCCCCCAGAAAACCCGGATATTTCGCCCTACGAATCTCTGGAATCAAAGAAATTCCACGAAGCCGCCGAGCGCGCCCTCGACCACCATTTCAAACCAGCCGTCGAACCACATCCCAAACGTGAGAACGGCCTCTTCAAACTCTCCCCCGGCACCGACGCTGAAGCCCTCATGGCCAACGCCTCCGAAGACCTCCTGTCCATCAGCGTCATCGCCTGCGACCTCGCCGACGACCTCCACGGCTCCCGCCGCTCGGTGGCACTGGCCCTGAGCAGAATGGCGGACGGGGTGAGATTGATGGTGGAAGGGACGCTCGACCAGATCGAAGTGCGAAGCGTGGCGGCCAAGCCGTAGCGAGGTTTGTGGATGAAAAAAGGGGACGTTAAGTCCCCTTTCTGCAGTCGTCTTCGCTATCTAAAGTCTTCAGCGCTTTTAGGCAGTGCCTCTATACCCTGACGGGCAACCCGACTAACAAATGAATAACCACCCGCGCTGCAAGACTGCCGGAACACTACGTTGTCATCCTTGAGCACAGTCAGAAAACTCACAAACGCCTGATTAACGAGGTAGGTATACGGGCCCTTTTTGAATTTGATGTTGTTCAGGTTAACGCTGCCTTCCGACGCATCCACTACGAAGAACTTGCCCTTGGGAGGCACGTTTTTCTGCGGATAGAGCATTTCTATCTTTCCCGGAACACCGTAACGGTATTGAACATATCCCGCAGTGGGCTTGTTGTTCCCTTGCGCGCAAACAGAAACCGTTTTACCCCCCGTCAAAGGACAGCTGAAGTAGATGTCTTCTTCGGCGGAGCACAACGTTCCATCCTGCCCGCCCTGCAATGGCGCTGTTTCTTGCGAAACGCGTTCTGGTACTTGATTGGCGTCGGCGCAATTGGACAAACAAACCAGCTTTGAAAGATCCGGAACATCGCTTTCAGTAAACAGGTACGTCGCTGAACCGTCACGGTTGCGGGCGTGATAAACGGGAACACTAACGGCCAGCCCCTTGGCTGATACGGGCACTGCCTTGTCTTTTCCTGAGACCACCCAGCCCTCAGCACCACCGCACAGCGCCTCCAAGGCAACGTCGCTGAAGGGTTCTTTCGTTGGCACTGCGAACGGCTTGGCATCACCTCGGCAGTCGTAGCCGTGCCAGTAGGGCCCGGTGTTCGGGTCAATGTCTATCGAGAAAATATAGGCGCCGTCGAGTACTACTTTTCCACTGTCATAGGTAAAAACCAGCCAACGACGCGACTTCGCCTGGGAGTAGTTTTCATTCTTAAGGATGTACCGGTCTCCATCTCGATACAGCCAGAAACCACTCATCATCCCTGCCGGCTCCGCCTCCTCAGAGATACGCTGCCCGGATTTTGCGTCCACCAGAAAATTGTCTTTCAGCGCCAATGCGCAATCGCCGTCGGCATCCCTACAAGACTTGAGGGAGGGGAACATCGGCTCTGCAGCCACAGAGAAAGAACACAGCAATAACGCGATCAAGCCTAATTTTTTCAACTTGCTTCCCTGCTCATGATTTACAGATCTGATTGAACAGACTTCTTTCCTCAGCCCAGTTCTCTGCGTTTAAAGCGAGTAATCCATCACTTCTTCCAACTGCCAGCATTGCCCACGGACAAACCGATACTCGAAGATGTAGTCGGTATCTGGCTTCTGCAGGATCGCAATTGCCTTGTCGCCCCGCTCTTCCTTGACGGTCAACGTCAGGCCCTGGGCCTCTCGCTTTGCTTGATCCGGAATGACAGGAAACTTAAGTTGATCGCCGCTGAGACTGCGCTTTTCCATCTCGGGCTCGGGATCGCCGGCCACAGTCGTGACCATCTTCAGCGGCTGCTGGACGAAAGATTTCTGCACGTCGGCGCGCTCGGAGAAAGCGGTGAGAAACGCGGAAAATTCGGTCGAAGGGCAAGTGGCATTGGCCGCGTCTCCATCGGCTTTGATTGGCTGCTGGCGATTTTCCTGATCCCGTTTTGAATGCGCAATCATCTTCGCATCCAGTTCCGCCAAGCGTTTCTTAATGCTCGCCGCATCCTTGTAAGCACACTCAACTTCCACATCGTCTTCCAGATTTAGACCGTCGCGGCAGTTCTGAAACTCGGGCTCTGGCGGGTCGCCGCGGAAGAACTGCAAAGCCAAGTGATCGCCGTCCATGAAGAGCGGTAGTTCCAGCAATGAATAGGAGTCACCTTCGAAATGACTGTATTGACGGTCCAGTACTTTATTTTTTGTCAGAACGAACATGGACTTCCCGGCGCGCTCGGGAAATTTTCGCTCAAAGAAAAACACCGAGGCGATCTGCTCACCTTCGACTTTCCACACATAATTCAGCGAAGGCTTCACCGCACTCATGGTGGTGTAGAAGATCTCGGCATAAGGAACATGTCCTTCCTTTACCTGACCTTTGAGGTTGTTCTTCAAAAAGAACACTGTGATCTTTTGATCACCGAGCGATGCAACCACAGGCGGATGCAGCTCACCGATGGTTTGTGGGTCACTCGCTAATGCCTGCTGAGCCAACAAGGCAACCATGAATCCGAGCGCACTCATACAACTTAAGAGCCAGGCCAATTCCACTCACTTCCCTGTTGATCAATCTTCGAATGTTAATGCTGATGGTTTCACGATGACTCAGGTGCGTCACATTTAAGGCTGGCCATAGACGATCCTCTTCACCGCCGGGCTTTCTGACATTAACTGTCTCTTCGTAACGCCATAGGCCTTGATCAGCTCGTCCCGAGATCCCTTCGAGCCAAACGAGCGCTGGTTATTATCGAAGCTGTATTGCTCCAATCGCCCTGTTGTCGAGTAATAGCCGTGCCACTCCCCGCAAGCACCACAACCGCCATAGCCGCCTATCGAAACAAGACTGCCCTGGGGGCCTTCCACGCAATCCATCGCCACAACAACATTGCTCAACATCTTCGTCTTCGCACCGTCGGAAGTGAGTTGTGAAACTTTGCTGATATCGCGTCGAAGCACCTTGCTACCGATGTTGATGGTCTGGTCGGAGCAGACCGGGATGACGTGGGTTTGCGCACCATCCACCGTCACCGATCGGCAGGACGACACCAACACCACTTCAACACCGCCGCACTGCATGACATCGCGCTGGATGTAAGCATCCGTCGGTGCGGCGAAGGCTGGGGAAGAGAACAACCATGCCAGCCCCCCGGAAAACAAAAGCTGATTCATTGAGAAATCCTTTTCACCGTTAACCAGCCTGTTGTTCCGCCAAGCACTTCGCATAGCCGTCCGCAAACTTGGCATCGAAAGACAATGCCACTGGCTCCTCCAACTCCGCCGAGCTATTGAGCAATACACGGGTAGCCGGGGTGTATTTGATCCAGCCAATCGTGCCGGTGCCGTCGGTATCGAAAAACAGCTGAGCGCGCACTACTTCACCGTCGTCCTCATCGATCAGCAAATTGACCTTGTCTTTGCCGACATAACGAAACGGAAAATCGCTACTCCTGACAAGCTCAGTAAGGTAGCCGTAGCAACTCCCTTCGCTGGCAGTCGCGGCCAGTGAATGAGGTAATAGCGAAAACGCAATCAGCACAGACCGAATGAAAAACCGGTTCATCCACTCACTCCTCATCCATCGGCGACGATTCCACATCGGTCATGCTCAGCAGTCGAAATTCATTGTTCACAAACTCGTAGTAACGATCCCGGTTGCCGCTCTCCAAAGCATTCCCCTGCGCATCTTCTTCGCCGTCGAGCGTGATGCCGGACACGATAATCAAGCTGCTGTCGGGCTGGAAAACCATGCCGAACGAGCTGCCGTCGTAAGCATTCGGTAGACCACCAACGACTTCCCCAGTCTGAGCGTCCAGCACTTCGCCGCAAATGGCGCTGCCGCCACAGCCGAGCCTGTGCAGGATGTAATGGCCGGCGAAGTTGACCTTGCCTTTCAGGGCTTGCACCCGTGCCTGATCCATCATTGGGCTGCTGTTTTCTTGCGGCACCAGTTTATGGTTGGGGCCGTTGAAAACTGGCGTGACGGTGTAATCCTTGAAGGTTGGATCGGCAGCGAATGCCATAGACGCGGCAGCCAATATCAAGCTGCCGAGAACAATCGAAAATCCTTTCACGTAGTAACTCCGTAAATGCCGTGGGGACCGTCGGCTTACTCAGCCTGCCCTTCGTAACGCTGTGTCTGCGGGTCGAATTGCCACAGATGTGGCCGGGTCATGGCCTTTTCACCCTTGTAGCGAATCCGCCCGCGCTTGTCCCTGATGTAGGAGTAGATCTCGATGTCCTTGAACTCACCTCCCCCCTTGGCTGGGCCGTCCAGAACTTTGACCCCGGCGAAGTAACCGCCGCCCGAATACCTCAAATAACCACGGCACTGGATCAGGAAGGCGAATGTGCTATCCATTGATGAGCCAATGCCGACGCGGGAATTGAAGATGAAGTCTTCGATGCCATCGCCATTTAGATCGCCGCGAAAAACCACGTGGCCCGGATCGATAGAAAACTCTTTTCCATCGAGACTGGAAAGTATGTCTTCCGGATGTTCACTGCTCTGCGACCATTGCGATAAGAAATATTTTGAGTCAGCTTCCTGATTGCAAACACTTGCCGCCATAACCGCTATCGGCAACCAGCTCACACATAACACCAGCAATCGTTTCACTTCGTATCCTTCGAATTAATCAATTCCAACTCACCATCCCGATACAACACCTCACACCCCACCCACGCCGGATCCACCTGCGGTATCACTGCCGACGGCTTTCGCAACTCACGCAGCAACGTCGAGCCATGCGACAAGCGCCCACCCATCCGCGCAATCACCGCCCGCGCTGTTTGATAGTGCGCATGTCGCCCCGGATCGAGGGTGTCTTCGAGCAAAATATCCTCGCCCAGAATGCCCTGCACCTGCCCCGGATAAATCATGAACCCGGTGGCCTGCTCCGTACCTTCGCGACCGTCCTGCCAGAAGCTGCCGTCGCGGGTGCGCACGTCCGGATGCGGCGCAAACCAGTGTTCGCGATCCGCCAGCGGCATGGCGTGGTGCAGGCGGAAGAAGATTCGCATGAGGTTGTCGCGATACCACTCGCGTACTTGCAGGTAGTAGCCGCGCAAGCCCGGCAGGCCGCTCGAATGGGCGAGGCGGATCAGACCTGGCCATTGCGGGAATGGCTGTAGCGGCAGATCGCCCGACGCGGGACGAGGGGTGGCCGGATCTGTTTCCCACGGCAATCGATGCGGACTGTTTTCAAGGTTGTCGTAAGCGGTCGGCGGGCGGCCCAGCCAATCACCGCCGCTGCTGGCCAGCGCCGTGGCGATGCACAGATTGCCTTGCACCACGAACACGTAAAACCGGGTGAACCAGTCCGCGAGTTGTTGGCCATCGGCACCTTGGGCGACGAGTTCGGCGAGTTCCTGATCGAAGCGCTGCAAGCCATTTTCAAGGCTCAGCAAATGGCTGCGAGCCTTGCGTTGCATGCGCAAAAACAGCGGCAACGAACGCAACATTTTCAGTGGCTGCCACGGCAAATGCGGCGTCGCACCACCGACTTCACCAGCGTAGTTATCGGCGCTGATGCCCCAGTCGGCCAGCCGGGCGAGAAACAGATCATTGTTGATATAGGACGCGCCGCCGAACACGGCGGTGAACGGCTCGTTGTCCTGCAGCACCCGCGCATCCCACCGCGCCATGATCGCCGGGATACTCGCAGCAGCGCGGCGCTGGGCGTATTCCACCAACACGCTCGGTTGCGGCGGCAGGATCTCGGCGATATTGGCGGCGGTCAGGTGGCGGCGCCAGCCGTAGTCGCTGATCGGCCGGTATTGCAGCAGCCACAATTGCGCGCCGTCCCAGGACCATTCGACGTCGCCGGGCACGTAGTGGAACACGCGCAGTACGTCTTGCAGAAAGCGCCAGAGCAAGTCTTCGGTCAAGCCGTGGGATGGCGTGAACGTGCCGCTGCGCCAGGCATCGCCAACCCGCGAAAGCGTTGCTCGCGAGGGGCTGACGTGACCGTCGGCCAGCGATTCGAGATGGCCTTCAACCCACTCCAGTTCTACCGAGAGATGGCGCACAAAAGCGATCCCGGACACTACCGGCGCGATGAAGCGTTGCACCACCACTTCCTCGACGCCTTCGGCCGTCAGTTCGGCGATGCGTTTCGGCACATTGGCGGACGGCTCGCGCAGATAGGTCGTGCTCAAACCAGCATTCGCCGAATCGGCCTGATCTTCGCCATAACTGGAGGAGCGCACCGCCCAGGTCACATCAGGTTGGGCAGCGAGAAATGCGGGCAGACGCAGATCAGTGCAATCGTTGAGAGTCAGCGCCGTCGGCACCGCTTGCCGCGCCAGTTCAGCCAGGCGCAAACGCCCGCCCTTGGTGTGCGCGACAAACCCGCGCTCGCCCGACTCCAGCCACTGCGCGAACTGCGCGGGCGCGTCGATCCACGGGTAATGACCCCAACCGGGTTTGAGGCTGATGGTCAGATCGGCGCGGGCGAGAATCGCCGACCACGCCGCCGCTTGCTCGATGCCGAGCACCGCGTCCTGATCGCCCCAGACCAGCTCGACCGGATCGGTGATCCACTCCAGCAGTGGCAACGCGGTATCGGCCCGCACCAGATCCCAATGCGGCACGAATGCCCGGCAGCGCGCATAGCCGGCGCCCATGCGCTGGCACTGCGCGGACGTCCAGGTCTGGTTGGAGAACTTGCGCGCGAACAGCGTGGGCTTGTTCGACAGCAGCCAGTGGATGGTCTTGCGGATCGGCAGCGGCGACATCAACGCCGGCAAGCGACGCTGCCACAAAAATGCCCCAACCGGCGCCAACAGAACACTGCGCGAAAAGTGCCCGGGCCGACGTTGCAACGCGTGCAGCACCAACAACGCATTGACCCCGACCGCCATGATCGCGCTGCCCTGCTCCGTCATCGCCAGCAACGTCTGCGCGTAGTCCGCCAGATCCTCGCAGGGTGGCT
Organism: Pseudomonas sp. P108; assembly: GCF_032613195.1. Classification (NCBI taxonomy): domain Bacteria; kingdom Pseudomonadati; phylum Pseudomonadota; class Gammaproteobacteria; order Pseudomonadales; family Pseudomonadaceae; genus Pseudomonas; species Pseudomonas sp. P108. The sequence continues at coordinate 6,465,627 of NZ_CP126691.1, forward strand.
GCGGATTGGCGCCGAAGCCCGGCAACTCCAGCGGCACCACGTCGTAGCGCTGAAAGTGCGGCAGCGCGTCATCCCACCAATCAGCAGCGCTGCCGTTGCCGGCCAGCAGGTACATCAACGGCTTGCTCATGAGCGATCCTCAGGTCAGATCGCGCAGAGCGGCGTCGAGGGTTGGATAACGGAATGTGTAGCCGGCCTCGGTCAAACGCTGCGGCACCACGCGCTGACCGTCGAAGAACAACTGCGCCATCTCGCCTGCCAATGCGCGCACTGGCGCGGCGGGAATGTGCAACCACACCGGACGCTTGAGGACCTTGCCGGCCTGCTCGGCGAACGCTGACTGACTGACCGTTTCGGGCGCGACCATGTTGTAGATGCCACGCAGAGTGTCGTCGTTGAAAGCCCGCGCGATCACCTGAAGCACATCGTCGCGATGCACCCAGCTCATGATCTGCCGACCATCGCCCATGCGCCCGCCTAACCCCATGCGGAACGGCAGCAGTAACGGCGTCAGCGCGCCGCCCGGTCCGAACACCACGCCAAGACGCAGCACCACCTGACGCACGCCAAACTCAGTGGCCGGTTGCGCGGCGGCTTCCCAACGCGCACAGAGTTCGGCCATGAAACCGTCACCCTTGCTAGCCTGTTCGTCGAGGCTTTCGCTGGCATCGCGCACGCCGTAGAAGCCGATGGCCGAGGCTTGAATCCACAGCGTTGGTTTTTGCTTGGCGTTCTTCAACCAGGTCATCAACGCTTCGGTGGTGCCGACTCGGCTGGCGAGCAATTGCGCCTGACGCTTGGGAGTCCAGCGTGGGCCGGCGACAGGGGCGCCGGCGAAATTGATCACTACGTCGAAGGCTTCGTCGTGGCTAAGTTCGCTGAGCGAATGCACACAGCGGATGCGACCGTTGAATAGATTGGCCGCGGTCAACGGATCGCGCGTCAGTACGCTGAGCGAATGGCCCGCGTCGAGTAATTGATTGACCAAGGCTTCACCGATGAACCCGGTACCGCCAGTGATCAGCACGCGTTTGAAAGCGCTGCCGGCAAACGGGTTGGATTGGCTCGGTGCCTTTACTGAAGAAGCCTTTCGGCGGTCATGCCGATACAGCCAGAACAGTGGCGGCAACAACACCAGCAATGCAAAACCATCTAGCCATAGATGCGACCAAACCTGTTGTTGCGCTGAGAGCCACATATCCTGCGGCGCCCATACCAGGATGCCGGCGCTCAACCAGCCCCAGACTGCCGGGGCTTTCAAGCGATTGCCCAAGTGCACCAGCGCAAGCATGTACAGCGAATAACTTTGCAGCGTCGCGCCGAACAGCGCGAGCCACCAGACCTGTTGTTCGTGGCCGACGACGGGCACCGGGTCGGCGCCCCAGAATGCGAGTTCGAGGGTGTGCAGATAGCCGTCGAGTAATCCGGAATGCCCGGCCCAGGTCAGGGTGAGACCGGCGAGTATGTGCACGATCGCAGCGGCGTATAACCAGAGCACTAACGCGGGGCGAAGGGAGATCGAGGGGGCTGGCATTCCGTGTCCTGAGCGCATTCCTTGGGGGTGGGGAGTTTAAAGGAAAATCGCGGTCGTCAGATGCTCAAGAATTAAACCTTTAAGCGCTGCGGATTCTGGCTCAGCGCATATGAAAACGCGTTAGCCATGATGGCGGAACGCGTTTGATCACATCGAGGTGAAAAGGCGTCGGGCGCTGTAAACGCCCTTTTTCACTTAACCGCGCTAAAAGCAGCTGCTGGCCACTATCGGTTCGGCCACTTCGGACTGAAGTCGCTTAATCGCATTGATGCCCGAGTCGTTACCTTTGTCGGCAGCAAGCTGATAACAGGCCAAGGCGCGAGGAGTATCTTTCTTTCCTAGATCGCCGCTTTTCCAATAATCGCCTAACGAAACGAATGCATGCGTTGATCCCATGGTGGTAGCACGAATCAACTCTTTTTCAACGTCCAGCGGGCGCTGGCAGGGTCCTGAACCGGCCAATTCATTGCCAAAACAATAGAAGCCAGCCAACGACTCAGCACCGCTCGGTGAATCAACGGCTGCTGCTTTGAAAAGAGCCTCAACTTTGCCGTATTCCAATTGCGGGGCCATACCCGACAGACTTAGCCCGGCCGCAGCCGAACTAGATATAGGATCGCCTGAAGCGGCCGCGCACAGGTAATTTTCCAAAGTCGCCTCAAAAAGTTCTCCTGTCAGCCGGTATTGCTCAAGGCCGCCCAAGCCAGCAAATCCTTGTCCGCGCTGCCAACAGAAATTCTCCGCACGACTCATTTTCCGCGTACTGGCTACAGAAAGCTCTTTATCAGGAATCGACCAGTCCTCAACCCCATCAAGCGTCCAGCAGGACTTCCGCGAAAAGTTGAAAATCTTGATATTGCTGTTTCCGGCACGTTTATCCACAACGTCAACGTGACGATCATCCACCTTCTCGACTTCTATTCCTTCGACTTTCCCATCTGGCACCGCAGCCATTAAGGGAAACGCCATCTCGCGCCCCACCACTGCAGTGACGTGAGTCACTATCCGTCCTATATCCGACGTCCCCTTCAACACCAATAGCTTCACGGCCTGCGCAGTTAGTCGCTTCTGCGATTCGGCATTAGCGGAGAATGCTGGAAGAAACTGTGCAAAGTCTTGCGTAGGGCACGAGCCACGTCCAATTGTCGGGCCACTCCCGGTATCGGACGCGATATTGTCCAAAAACACTGAACGGTCGCGACTCATACTGGCGATGCAATTGTTCACCGCTGACACATGCGCCGAAGAGCCCGGTTCCGTCTCCAACGCATCGACCTGGCAATCGGTATCGCGCAATTTGATCCAGGCGCGCTGAGCCTCCTGAACCGTTGCCTTTTGGCTCGCCGCAAGAACTGGATCGGTTTGATACCCACCCTCGAGCCGAACCATCAGTTCTTGATAACTGGTATTCAACTGCTTATCTGCAGCAACCTTGGCACTCACAGAACATCTTTCCCTCTGAGAGCTCGTAGTGATATCGGCACATGCATCGTCAGCAAATGCATGTCCCCCCAACAGAGATAAACCACCAATCAGCACGGCGGGCAGCACCGGAATAAGATATTTACTCAAGGCAAATTCCAACAATATTTTGCGAAAGTGTATTTTTAAGTCGTGCTTATTCTTCAAGGGAGATAGCCATTTTCAGAGTAGATCCATTCAGATAAACGACTGCTTCGCGCCCATTAATATCGACAGGGGTAGGATTTTGGATCATTCCTTCATAACTAGCCTTCGCAATTTTTGTTAACGTCTTATCCGCAACATTGGCACGCCAAATAGCTTCATCACCATTCTTGAAATAGAACGTCGGCCGTGACTTGCTCCAAATCGGAGCATATATATTCCAACCGGCCTCGGGCCGACCAGCCTGCGCTATCGTTTCATACCCTGAGGTGTGCGAGTAGTACGCTTGCAATTTTCCATACTCACCACCCCAACCGAATGTCAAACCACTAACAGCATTTTCATCAGTATTTGGCCACTGCTGGAACAGCAAACTGCTTTCCAATGGCGGAGATTTTGAACCGAGCTTATAAACCATCCCCCGCAGCTGATTCTTAGAGAGCTGCTGTCGATAGTAAAACGCCCCATCCAAGATTCCCGCGAATCTTTTCCCTTCGTCGTTTGAACCCAAACTCAAAGCACCATCAAAACCGATATCTTTCGCAATCGTGTGCAATACCGGCCTGTCGTTGCGATCAACGTACTCATATAGATTACCCCGATACGCAATCACCGCCGCATCAAAATGCCCTTCGAACACGATGACATGCAACATGCCTGAAATTGTTTCAGCGGAGATCACAAATCGTTCAACAGCCCCTTTTTCATTGGGAAGCCATGCTAAATCAATGACCTTCCATGAGCGTTCAAACTGTGTGTAGGGTTTATCACCCAACATTAACTTAATATCTTTCTGAGTCGGCCTAGGCGCAATAGAAACCGGTGTGAGAAAGCTTATCTGCTGAACATAAACTTCCTCTAAACACTCGACTGACTCACAAGAATTACGCTCTGACTCAAGCCAATCACTTTCAATTAATTGAAAAACCCGCCGACTTTTTATCGACTTGAAGACTTCACTTAGCTTTTCATCCATTGCGGACAAAGAAGGAGAACGACAAATTTTCCTTTCTACGTCCGTTGAAGCTTTGCCACAGTCGAAACTCGCAGAAAATGCCACCGAACTGAAAAGCAAAAAGGCTAACGGTAAAAAGCCAGGGAGCGAATATATATTTTTCATTGAATCAGCCATCGAAGAAATTTTCCTACCATCGAAACGGATACGTTTACGCTCCGCCTCAAAATCAAAGAATTTTGGCGCAACAAATAAATCTGTCCCCTTTCACACGTAAAGGAAATAACGCAAAAAAGAAAAAGAAAAGTTTGTTCATGCTCATCCAAGTTGACGCTTTCGCGCGAATGCACTGGCTTGTCCGTTTCAACGTCTGTTCTTGTCCGGAGCCAAAGCCAATTGGCGAGCACGCTCTATCGTCGCGCGAATTAGGCAGGCATCGGACCACTCACCGAAAACTGATTTATGCAATTTCGGGTCGGCCTGGCACTCCGCATCTCGAAATTTCATCCAGGCTCTTTGAGTTTCCCTCAGTGCTTTCTGACCGCTTTCGTCCAGCCGACTCATACGATCCCGATATACAGAATTCAGCAATGCATCCGCGTCAGGAACCATCAGATCAAGAACACCATTTCCCGAGGGAAACCACTCAACGTCCGCCAATGCCTGTTCGCTCTCATTGTTCCAATTGTAGAGGCCGTTTTCTTCGATCTTCAGTGTGGCGGATCGCTGATGGTGATTCGTCGGATCGCTCTCGCTGACCTCCGAGCGATAAACAATTTCCAAATAGATAGGGTCGGTTGTGCGCTGAGGATCATTCAATAGCGTTTGCCGAACAATGGCCCGTTGCTTTTTGCTCTCCGTGATCTCTATCGAAAAGCACGGATCCGGCCCAAGACGCTCTGCGGACGCCTTCCTCTCCAGGCATTGATTACGAACCGCCATTGAAGGGGTATCCGAACCTCCACCCACATCAACGACTCTGACAAGCAACCGGACTTCCGGGTCCTTGGAAAAGTCGGCCTGAAGGATGGTGGCAATCATCGTGCCCTCAGCCATGACCACAGGCGACAGTATTGAAAGTAAAAAAATGAGGCTGAATCTGAAAATCTGCATTCCTTGGCGTCCGTAAAAAAAATCAGTGATCCGTTCAATTCTGAACGGGCCTGCGACAGAAGATAGAGGCAGAACCGACAAACGGGCCAGATCTATTTAAGTTTTGAACCAAACTCAAAGCGGTCGAGCGCAATAAATAAATCCGTCCCCTTTGATTCTTTTCCTCAAAGATGTTCTCTCATGTCCATGCACTCCTTCGCATCCGCGAGGACCTTGCGCTCACCATTATTGAGGACGCACACAGGTTTTTTGAAGGTGCCCTTCATCTTTTGACAGACAGTGCTACCCGCTTCCTTATAAACACATTGCTCGCCAGAAATGACCAACTCTTTACCTGGTGTCAAAGTCACAACTTTTGTGCTTTCAATACGGTAAACGTTCTCGTAAATTGAATCACCGGACTGTTGAATATCTTTATAGGTACCATCTTCCAACTCCGAAGCACTAGCAGGGATGTCTCCGATATATGTGGCCTTTCCACCTTTAGCTACAGCAGAAAAAATCATAACCTGAGCGTTTAGACCCATATCATCACTGGTTGGATAAGAAAATATAATTGCTATGTTTTCGGCCCCTGCCACTTCTCTAGCAACATAATTTGAGCGACATCCGCGATCAGCATCATCAAGAGAGAAGACTCCCCCTTCAAAAGAAAGAGTCAAGCTAGCTGGATCGGCATTCTGATCAGCTTCTTTACATATCAGGCTATGCTCAGTTGAAGCCGAATAAGCAGCGCCACTATAAATGGATAACAAAAACACCATTAGGCGAATCATTCAAACGACCTCAGTAAAATCTTTGAAGCTTATTTATCATTATTTCACGAGCCGAGAAGTTCGCGGCAGCCGGCCAAGGGTGAGCAGCATCGGTCCCGACTAAAGAACCGTCATCCCTAATACGTCGAGTCATTTTGGGTATGTCATTAGAGTCGGCAATTCCCAGCAGTTTGTTTTTCGTCCAAAACCAGCCCGCCGCTTCAAGACAACGAAGGGAACAGATTTATTTGAGTTCAACGATAAAATCAGTTGGATAAATAAATCCGTTCCCCTTACCCGCACCCTTTACCCAACGGGAGGACGAAAAAAGTCCGCTCCTTTGGTTCACTCTGAATCCACTGGAAACTATTTAGAAAATCGCAAAGAAGATAAAACGTCTCTTATCCCTTGAAAAGTCTCTGCATCCAGAGTCAAAGTATCAGGATAATTTTCCGCTGCACCTACCAGCATGTTTTCTCCCTCTAGGATACAAAAACTAACACGCGCAATTTTTTTGCCCGTTTTATCCTTAAACCCGAAGATGAATCCCGACCAACCAGAACCTCTCAACTCTTGAAAAATGTAGTCTTCGGAGTTGCCAGCGCTTTTATTTGGCAGCCATCTCTCATCACTTAACGTTGCAGGACACTTAAGAGCATTTGCTTGCCTAACATCCTGAAGCTCTGGACTAACATCCTCGCTCCCAGAGTCTTCCCCAGTTTGTTTTAGGTCAAAATTGTCCACACCATCGCACATCATGCCAAACCACTTGGCTCCTAAATTGGAGTCTTTTTTAAAGCTCCAATCATAACCGACAGCCATTTCAGCCTGTTCAAGATGCGGCCAGTCCTGATCCTTAGGAGGAGATTTTGACTCTAGAAATACAACATCAGGTGTATTGAACTTAATATATTGATCTTTACTAATATCAAGTGAGTATTTACAACTACCTTGGCGCACATTAACGACTGCTATTCCAGACGCAGATATAGAGTCGTTAGGCTCGTTCCCAACATTTACAACTCCGTCAGCCTGTTCCTTGTCAGCAGACACCGCCGTGCTTGAAGCCGAACACACCACCAATGCAAGGTAAAAACCAAATGTTTTTTTCATTAATCGACTCTCCGATAAACAAAGTCCTGCGGCGTCCCTGACGAAGATCCAGATGGCGTTGGAAAGCTCAAGGTATCCATTAAAACCATTTGTGCGTTTGCAAAAGCGAGAAATCTTGCTTGCACTCCCCAAATAGAGCTGAAGCTAGATGAAGGGGAGCCTAGATTTACAGTAGCGGCAACATTTCCGAAAGCAGAATTCTCATAATAATGTTTTGTTTGAGCATTAGTTGTTAGAGTCTTTAACGTACTGCTTGAACTGGTGTAGTAGCCATCAGCTTGTTTGGAGGCCCCAGACCAAGCCCAGTAGGCGCCAGCACTATTGGCTGCATCATACGAACCTTTTACCGCGTCACGCTTTGTGATGATCGCTTGTGGAATGCCAGTAGACGCATCGCTCAATGAGTTTGTTGGATCGTACATAGTTTTGTGACCATTAACTACAGGTCTGTTATTGTTCGCCATCGTTGTATGACTAGCTAAAACCTGTTTAACTTGCGAGCTTATTACTTCACCCTTAAATTCCCAGTACTTTATATAGTTACTGGCATGTGTTAACTGAAGAAAGCCTCTGCCATCCCACGGCTTATACCAATATGGGCTACCCTCATGAAACTTTTGGTACCACTGAGTTTCTTGTGTAGCATTACCAAAGAAACATGCCAATCGCACCGGGGTAACTACCAGAAATTTACGCAAAGCCTTATTAAGATCATTCCGACGAGTTAAAGCATCTGGACTTGAACTAGAAAGCAGGGTGCCCGCATTTGGTAAGCTGATTGACTCCCACTGCCAAGTAGATGCCTTCCTCAACGAGTTCGTTGGAAGCAACTGGACAAGCTCATTTCTGCTTAACCAACTACATTTCCTAAATGTCGCAATAAATTCTTTTGGTGGAAAATGCCAGTGCCTACTTTCAATGCCTTCGATAGCGGCATCTTCCCAAAAGCCTAATGCAACCTGATGCCTCTTCAACTTATCATAAGCCTCTTGCGGCATCGGTCCATTTTCAGCCACTTTTAATAGCCAGTCGTAGCGAGCATCAAAATCGTTTTTACACCACTCGCTGGGAAACATGCATACCAAGCGCTTAATCCGATTTTGAGCATCTGTACTTTCAAGCTTTTGCTTACTTAAATCTCTCTCCTTCACATAGCGTTCAGAAAGCTGCTGCTTTGCCTCTTCCGATAGAGAGGAGTAAGCAGGAGAAGTAGCTATCCCTATGGCATCGGTGTTATCGGAAACTACTTTTCCAACATCCAAAGCTAGTAGTTCTCGAATAAAAGGTGACTGGCAGTGGCTATCTTTATCCTTATCGTCATCAACCAACTGCCAACCCTGCCAATGAGGAAAATCTGCATCGCTGAACTTCCCAACCGTAGGAGAGTTTAAGTTAACCCAACCTACTTTACTTTCCTCGCCAACTTTTGCGGGGAATTTTATTTTACGCCAATGGGCAGCATCAGTCGGCTGCAATCGCTCCTCACCAATAACTCTTCCAAAGCGTAGCAGTTCAAATCCCGCACTGGGAGATTGGGGATATAGCTCGCTGGAAGTTTTAAATAGCGAGTACTCAAACTCACTTTTCTCGTCTACCCCACCCAAGTCAAATCCAGACCGGGTATATGTAGTTAGCGTACATGAGCCTTTAACGAAACTCATTCTTACAAAAAGCCCATCTTGTAACTCTGTCGCCAGCGCCCACTCATAACCATCAACTGTATTTGACACATTAGTTGCAGGAGTGCCCCCCGCTTCCTCAATCGGCGCGGGTCCTGCGGGCATAGCAGGGCAACGATAAATAATCTGCGAGTTATTTAGAGCGGATAAGTGGCTGGATGGCTGACTCTCGTAACCAAAAACTTCTGGAGGAATAAAGAAAAAAATATCCCCCCAACAGCAGTCCTTTCGACCATCGCTAGTTTTGAATGCCAGGTCTTTTTCTTTTCGTCCAACGATATTCTCGATTTTGCTATCGTCAGCAACAATTTCAAAATGAATCCTATTTTCCTCACCGTAAATTTTGCCAGCCTCACCTATGATATCTTTTCGATATATCTTTTTTCCTTTAGCTGGCGCGCTCAAACTAATTTTTGTGAGATGCATATAGATTGAATAGAAGACGATCTTTCCTTTTTCGCCTTCGCCTATCTCCGTTTCGTGCTTGATTACAATACAACCATCATCTGTCCACTTTTCGCGATACCTAAGGCCATGATCAGGCGCCGCCTCACTTTCCTGGGTCGGCTGTCGAAAATAAACCAGTATTCCATCTGAGATTGCACATACCGGCAAAGCTTTTCCGCTTTCTTGAGGTGCAGTCAAATGGATGCCGCCATGCCAGTTGAGGTCAAAGCTTAGCGGATAGCCACCATCGCCAGGGATACCTCCGACCATAGCGCGTGAGAGGAAAACATCGTCAGTTTCTCCCGCATTCGGTTTCGGCAGAAAAGGAGGGCTAATGATCATTCAAAAAATTCCTTGTTCATATTGACGCTTGTCCGTCCGCTCAAAGCGAGAAAGGGTAATCAACTGTCGGCTTAACCTTCTCAGGCACCGCATTCCCCAACGCCTGATCCATCAAACTCCCCGCCTTATCCTTATCCGCCGCCCCCGGCAGCACCGGCGGCTTAATCCCAATGCCCGTGCCCGACCCAGCCGACCCACCGGCATTGATTTTGATCACCGGCCCAACCACCGTCACCCCACCGCCATCAAGCTTGATAAAGCTCCCACCCCCAAGAATGGTCAGCTCTGTCCCCGCCTCAATAACGATCTTGTCCCCAGCCTTAAGGTGAATCTCTTTCCCCACACTGGTCAGTTGCGCAGTCCCCAGCTTCACATGCTGGTTCTGCCCAATCGTCAGGTGATCATCCAGCTTCGCTTCAATCTTGCGGTCAGAGATCGTGGTGCGGTGCTCTTCAGCCTTCAGCTCGGTGTAGGTGTTCTTCACCACCGTGTCGTGACGTTCATTCCCGACCCGAATCTTCTGATCATGCTCAACGTTTTCATCCCAATCCCGCTGCGCATGAATGTAGATCTGCTCCGCACCTTTCTTATCTTCAATGCGCAGTTCGTTGTACCCGCCACCACCCGGTGAGCTAAGCGTTTTGAACACGCTGCGAGTCTTGTTCGCCGGCAAGGCATACGGCACCGGGTTTTCCTTGTGGTACAGGCAGCCGGTGACGAGGGGCTGGTCGGGGTCGCCTTCGAGGAAGGTGACGAGGACTTCCATGCCGATGCGCGGGATGCTGATGGCGCCGTAGCGGTCGCCGGCCCAGGAGCTGGATACACGCAGCCAGCAGCTGGTTTTGTCGTCGGCGAGGCCTTCGCGGTCCCAGTGGAATTGCACTTTGATGCGGCCGTACTGGTCGCAGTGGATTTCTTCGCCTTTGGGGCCGGTGACCATGGCGGTCTGGCTGCCGAGGACGCGTGGTTTCGGGTGTTCGAGGGCCGGGCGGTAGAACACGTCCCACGGGGTGGCGAGGAAGGTGTTGCGGTAGCCCTGGTGGAAGTCGTCCTTGTTGTCGGTGGTATCGCTGGTCACGCCTTCTTCGAGGACTTGCGGCTGCTTGCCTTCGTGGACGATTTCGGTGAGCAGCCACAGGTCGTTCCACTCGCTGCGCGGGTGGTCGGACATGGCCATGAAGTGGCCGCTGACCAGTTTGGTCTGGTCGCCGCGACCTTCGGCCTGGCGGTAGTCGGCGCGATGGCGTTCGAGGGCGCGCTGGCTGAGGAACTTGCCACGGGCGCGGTCGATGAAACGGCCCGGGTAGTCGTAGTCTTCGAGGTCCGGTTCGGTGCTCTCGCCATCGGGCTTGTAAGCCGCTTCCATTTGCAGGCGCGGTTTTTCGAAGTCGTAGTCGCGGCGTGTGATGCGGCTGGTGCGGGTTTCCAGGCGTAGCTTGAAGCCTTTGATCACCGGTTCTTCGGCGACCATGCCGCTGCCCTGCAAGTACGCAGTCGGCTGGCCGAGGTCGGGGAACACGGTCTGGTCGTCGCCGAACACCAGCAGGTGGCCTTTGTCGCTGTGCTGGAAGTGGTAGTGAATGCCTTCCTCTTCGCACAGGCGCTGGACGAAGTGCAGGTCGGTTTCGTCGTACTGCACGCAGTAGTCGCGATCCGGGCACGGCTGGCTGAGCTGGAAGCTGTAGGCGTTGCCCTTGATGCCGTGCTCTTCGAGGATCAGCGCGATGATTTTCGGCGCCGACATCTGCTGGTAGATGCGCTGGTTGGTGCGGTGATGCAGGTATTGCAGTTGCGGCACCATCGACACTTTGTAGCGGGTCAGGCGCTTGCCGGCATCGCCTTGGGCGACGCGGTAGATCTGGCCGTGGATGCCCGAGCCCTGTGGATCGAATGCGAGAAACGCTTGCTTGTGCAGCAGTTGTTCGAGGTCCAGATCCGGGTTTTCGCTGACCAGTTCGAGGTCGAAACGATACGGCTGGCTGATGCCTTCGGTGCCGGTGAACGACAGCACTTGCAGGTCGCCGACGTAGTCTTCGACCTTGAGGCTGAAGTGGGTTTCGTTAGCTGGGTTGAACATAAAGTGCTCCCTGTTCGAATGTCATCCGTTAGGCCCGAAGTCGCAGACGTTGCAGCCAGGACGAAGTGGCGCCCAAGGCGTCACGCAATTGTTGGGCAGTGATGGTGCGCTCTGCCGGGTTGAAGCTCAGCGCGGTTCGCAGCGCTGGCCAGCCGTGCTTCGGTAAATTCGCCGGTGCTTGCAGTTCGCGCTCCAGGTGCTCGTCGCGGGCCTGGGTCGAGGGCAAGCGGCGGAACGGGTGTTTGCCGCCCGCCAGTTCGTAGATCACACAGGCCACGCCGTACACGTCCGCGCTGGCCGACAACGGTTGGCCCTCAAGCAGTTCGGGGGCGGCGTAGCCCGGGGTCCAGGCGTTGAAGCGTTCGCGGCTCAGATGCGGCAGGCCGGGCATCACGCCCTCCTCTGCCTGGCCGAGACCGAAGTCAAAGAGGCGCAAGCCGTCTTCGCTGAGCATGACGTTGCTCGGTTTCATGTCACCGTGCAGCACGCCGCGACCGTGGGCGTAGGCCAGCGTGTCGAGCAGCGGCAGGACGATGTCGCGCAGTTCTTGCCACGGCAGGCCGAGGGGCCGCTCGCAGAGTAATTTGTCCAGGGTCAGGCCACGCATGTATTCCATGGTGATGAAGGCCCGCTGGCAGTCGGTGTCGACTTCAAAGGTGTGCGCACGCACGACGTTGTCGTGGCGCAGGCGTCGGGTCAGGGCGAACTCGCTGTAGAGCAAGGCACTGGCGTCCGGCGATTCGGCAAATTCTTCGCTGAGGATTTTCAGCGCAATGTAAGGGTCGGGATCACCGAACTGTTCGTGCAGCAGATCCCGCGCCCGGTAAACGGCGCCCATGCCACCGGCCCCGAGCAGACGCTCGAGGTGGTAGCGACCGGCGAGTACATCCGGCAGTGCACCGATGCTGGCCTTGGTCGGCGCCAGCAAAGGCTCTGCCTTGTTTTCCTTGGCGAAGGCGAAGTAGGTCAGGTTGTTGGCCTGCTCTTCGCTCATCAGCAAGTCATCGATTGGCGATTCGATTTTGGTCATTGGCGGATCACCACGGCTGTCAGGTTGTCACGCGCGGCGCCACGCAGGGCGCCGTCGAACAAACGTTCCAGCGCCACGTGCGGCGCGCTGAGGCTGAGGGCGTTGCCGAGGGCATCGCTGCTCAGGCCCTGATACAAACCATCGCTGCAGAGCAAAAACGCATCGCCCGGATAGACCTCGAGTTCGAGGACATCCAGGGTCAGTTGTTCGGCGGCGCCGACGGCTCGGGTCAAGGCCTGAGCCGCCGGGTGCGCCGCCGCTTGTTCGACGCTCATTTGTTGCTCGTCCATCAATTGCTGTTGCAGCGAATGGTCCTTGGACAGCTGATACAGCCGCTGCCCACGCCACATATAGCAACGGCTATCACCGGCCCAGATGCAGGCTGCGCGATTGCCTTCCACCAGCAGCGCCACGACGGTGCTGCCCATGATGCTGTCGTGGCGTCCGGCGGTGACCGTCAACTCCTGCCCCAAGCGCCGGTTCAGCCAGTGCAGGCACTGGCGGATGGCTTTGAGGCGTTCGTCGAAGTCCTCGTGTTGCGGCAGTTCAGCCAGGCTGGCGACGATCAACTGGCTGGCGATGTCGCCACCCTGATGACCGCCCATGCCGTCCGCGACCACCCACAGCCCCTGCTGTGGCGAGTCGAGGAAGGCATCTTCGTTGCGCGCCCGCACCTTGCCCGGGTCGGTCCGCGCCGCGCTGCGCCAGGCACTGGCCACCAGCATCAGAGCTGCACCGGCATACGGAAGGTGCGCAGTACGCCCATGTCGAACGGGTTCGGCGTGCGCTGGCTGGTCAGCAGGTAGTTGGCGCGCAGACCACCTACATCGGCTTTCAGCACCAGCACGTCGCGACCGGTCAGGTACTCGGTCTGCATCAGGTCGAACAGACGGAACAGCGACCATGGGCCGGAGTTCTTCTCGATGCCGATCGGGCGCCCGGCCATTTTGTCCATGACCAGACTGGTGCGACCGTCTTCAGCATCGGTCGGCCATTTGAACGACATTGGCAGGATCGGACCGTGGCGGTATTCCATGGTCTTGTCGCCGAACTTGAACTCGGAACGGCTGACCGCCGGGTCGAGGGTGTACGGCTCCAGTTTGAACTGCACGGTCGGCTCGGCCGGGTTGATCGAGAAGAAGCTCTGACGAATCGTCAGCGCCGCCGCCATCTGGTCCAGATACATTTTTGACACCGGCAGGCTGTGGCCGTCGACGCTGCGCATGCGGTAGTTGCCCGGATCGCCGCTGACGAATGGACGCAGGTAGCTGTCGAAGAAGCGGTCGACGGTGCCTTGAGCGCGGAAGAACTCGCGGAAATCGCTGATCGCTACGTCGCTGGTGCTGCTGGCGCTGAACGGATAACGCTTGCTGATGGTTTTGCCATACACGCTGTACAACTCGTTCTGATAACGGCCGTTCAGGTATTGGTAAGCATCGTTGAGCACCAGACGCCACGAGTCTTCGGCCAGCACGTTGAACCACACGCTGAGCGGGCGCGGCAGACGGCCAGACGCATTGCGCAGGTTGGTCAGCGCATCACGCTGGCCGCTCATGCGGGTTTTCGCCATTTCGAACGCGGCTTGTTCCGGCGTGCTGGAACGGGCCAGACCGGCCAGTTGCAGTTGCAGGTCGTTGAGCGCGCTCAGTGCCGGGGTCAGGTCCGCAGCCGGGCCGTTGTTGTCATCGAGCAAACGATGCAGCGGTTCGAAGCGGCGTTGCAGCGACTTCTTCGCGGTGTCCGGCAGGGTCTTCGCCACGTTCAGGGCCGAAGCCTTGTCCGCTGCGGCGGCGGCAAGTTTGCCGACTTTACCCAGTTTGCCTTTCTGCCCGGCCAGCGCATCAGCAGCGTCGCCAGCTTCTTCGACAGGATCTGCAGCGGCCTGGAAGCGGGTGTTCTCACGCACTTCGGTGAGCAACGCCAGTACCGGCGAGTTGGCCGAGGTCAGGCCCGCCAGTTGTTCGGCGCCTTCACCGGCGTCGCTGATTGGCGGCAGGGCAACCTGGCCGACGGCTTCGCTCCAGTAGTTGGCGTAGTCGCGGAAGTACAACTGCTCCAGCTCGACCATCAGACGACGCAAGTCCATGTCGCTGATGCCTGCGCCTTCGCCGAGCACCCAGTTGTCACGCAGGATGTCGGTAACCAGCGCCGAACCCTGTACCGAGAAATACTGCTGATAACCGGTTTGCGTGTAGAAACCCGGGATCACGTATTCGGTGCCGATAAACAGCGAGCCTTGTGGACCAAGGTGTTGGCTGAAACGGTAGTCCGGCAGGTTGCGCGCCTGCTCACGGAGCATGCGGTAAACCACCGTGGCCAGCGATTCGCTGCGCAAGACCTGACGCGCCTGGGTCACCAACTGATCGTTCAGCGGGTAGATAAACGGCTGCTTCAGCAGACGCTCAAGATGCGCACTCAGACCGTTCTGCACAGCGGTGTTGCCGGTGTAGCGCGTCGACCAGTCAGTGGCGACCCAGTCCTTGAGCCACGCGGCGTCGCGACGGTCTTTCATGTTCAGCATCAGGTACGCGCGCAGGCTGTTGAGCAGGCGGTCGCGGTCCTTCATGTTGGCGCGAATCTGCCCTTCGAGCATGGTCGCAACCCGTGGCAGCAGTTGCTTTTCAAGCTCGCGCTCGTAAGCCACTTTGACCACTGGATTGACGTCTTCACCCTGATACAGACCGCCACGCTCGTGGTACGAAACGTCGCCCTTCTTCGGGAACACCTGCGTTGCGGCGTAGCTGGTGTCGAGGGTTTTCAGTACGCCCATGGCGTCATCACGCGGCGACAATGCCGTGCGTTGCTGCGTCCAGTTCTGCGCCAGATTGCGCAGGTTTTCCAGGCGCTCGTAGTTGGCCGAGAAACCGCCCGCCCAAAGCATACCGAACAGTGCCAGTGCCGCCAGTGCGCCAACATACAGGGCACGTTGGCCCCAGTGAATGCGGCTGCGTTCGCGCTTGTCCAGACCGGCCAGATCGGACTCAGGGAAAATCACCTGGCTGAACAAGTGGTGGATAAACCGCGAACGACCGCTGCGCAGGGTCGGCAGCACGCCGGCGCTCATGCCGAGGCTGGCGCCGATGCCGGCGGTGGTCGCATCCATCTCTTGGGTCAGGTGCGGCGCGCTGGTCAGGTAGAAACCGCGCAGTTGCGTGGCACGCTGATAACGGTTGCCAGTGAACGCCATGTCGACGAACAGGCACAGGCGCTCGCCGATCTGCCCGAGTTGATGCGGGAAGTCGAGGATGCGGCCACGGCGCTGGGTATCGCGCTCGGAGTGCATGCGCATGATCACTTGGCTGTTGAGGCGACGCAGCAGTTCTTCGAACTCGTTGCGCAGCACAGCGACGTCGGTGCCGACCTGATCCTTGCGGAAACTGGTGCCGAGCACTTGATCGCTTTCTTCGCGGGTCAGTTGATCGAAGAACTCGTCGAAGCCGAGCAGCTTGTCAGCCTTGCTCAGGACCAGATACACCGGGACGTCGACGTGCAGTTTCTGATGCACGTCTTGCAGACGGCCGCGAACCTGGCGCGCCAAAGTATCGATGTCCTGTTCACTGCCGCCGAGCAGGGTTTCCACCGGAATGGTCACCAGCACGCCGTTCAACGGACGCCCGCGACGGCGCTTGCGCAACAGCTCAAGCAACGTCGTCCAGGCACCGCCGTCGACTTCCACATCCGGTTGCGTGGTGTAACGCCCGGCGGTGTCGATCAACACACCGTGGTCGGCGAAGTACCAGTCGCAATGACGGGTGCCGAGGGTGTCGCGGGTCAGCTTGCGGTCGATCTTGTTGATCGGGAATTCCAGACCGGAAAAGTCCAGCAGACTGGTCTTGCCCGAGGCCTGTGGGCCGATCAACAGGTACCACGGCAAGTCACTGCGCCAGCGCTCGCTGCGGCCGCGATACAGGCTCGACGTCTTCAGGGTTTTCAGCGCGTCTTTGAAGCGCGCCTTCAACTCCTTCTGTTCTTCGTCGATCAGCTCTTCGCGGCGAATGCGATCCTGGCCGTCCTCGCTTTCTTCCTCGGCTTTCTTGCGGATACCGCTGCGCCAGCTGACGAAGACCATGGTCAGGCCCCAGATCAGGAACAGCACGGCGATGGTCAGCAAGCGCGAGGTCGAGCTCTCCCAGAACTTGTAGTCATCAACCGCCAACAACGGACCGACGAACCACACCAGCAGCGCCACGAACAGCACCAGCAGCAAGGTCCAGACCCAGGTCTGGCGCAGGAAGGCGCCGACTTTCTTGAAAAACTTTTTCATCACACGTCCCTGTTTACGGCTGCGACTGCGGTTGCACCGCGGCCGGATCAAGCGGCTGATAAGGTTGCAGAACGGTGTCGCGCTGCTCGCCCAAGACCCAGGCGAAGCCCGAATACATCACCACCAGACAGACGAAAGTGAACAACACCACCATCCACGCCGGCACGATGCGCACCAGGTTACGACGCTGATCGTTCAAGCCTTCCCAGTGCGGCGACAACTCGCGCGGCACGTCGCCACGCAACTGACGGATCTGCCGATACAGAGCATCGCGGATGCCTTCAAGTTCGAGCATGCCGCGTGCCTGTACGCGGTACTTGCCCTCGAAACCGAGGGACAGGCACAGGTACATCAGCTCGAGCATCGGCAAGTGCTTGACCGGGTTCTTCGACAGTCGGTCGAGCAACTGGAAGAACTTCTCGCCACCGAAGGTTTCGTTGTGGAAGCTGCTCAGCAGGCTCATCTGCGACCATTCGCTTTCGTTGCCCCACGGCGTGGTCACGACAGCTTCGTCGACCACGGTGCAGAGCACGTAACGCGCGGCCATAACTTGGCTGCTTTCGGCGCCGTTGTGCAGGGCGCGTACTTCAAACAATTTCAGCCCGGCAGTCAGACGCTCGTTGAGTGCGTACAAGTCTTCGCGGGTTTCGCTGTGCTTGAGGCGCACCACTTCCGAAAGCAGCTCGGACGAGGCAGCGACCAGCGAATTGAGGCTGATGTTGAACGCTTCGGCCGGGCGCAGGCGCGCGGCGTAGATCATGCGTTCTTCCAGTTGCTCGAAACGCGGCGGCGCGGCGAAGTCGGTCAGCGGACTCGATGCCGGTCCGTGGCCTTGACGATCGAGCAGGACGGTTTTGTCGTCCTGGTTGTAATCCGTTTCCTTGATCATGTCGGTCAGTTCCTGATGGCCCAGAATTTCAGTTCAAGCTCGGCGAATTCGCCGGACACGTGGAACGCGAAACCGCCGGAGCGCTCGAGTTGTGCCAGGTCTTCGGAACTGAGTTCGAGGATGAAATAGGTTTTGTTCGAGTGGAACGCGATCTGCCGCGGGGCCACCGGCAACGGTTTGACCTTGATCCCCGGCAAGTGCAGGTTGACCAGTTGGCGGATACGCTCCACCGGGCCGACCTTGAGGTGCGCCGGCAAGCGGTGGCGCAGTTCTTCGGAGTCGCAGTTGGCACTGGCCGCCAGCACGAACGACGCCGAGCCAAGCAGTTTGTGGTCGTGCAACGGCGAGACGATGATGCCGTACTGACGCGCTTGCAGGATCAGTTCGATGGCGTGCTGTTCGAGCACCATCGACAGCACCTGACGAATCGCTTCCATCAGTTTGCGGAAGCTCCCACCCTGGTCAGCGTGGGAATAGCGGCTGTCCAGACGCGGGCGTTTGCTCTCGCCGGAGAAGGTCGCCAGATCGCCGAGCATGGTCAGCAGCGTGCGGTACAACTCTTCCGGGTGCACTTGCTCCAGGCCGAGGTAGTGGCGCAGCAACAGTTCGGTGCGGTTGATCAGTTGCAGCATCATGAAGTCACCGACCTCAGCACCGCCGACCTTGCCGTTGGAGCGAATCCGCTCGGCAATCGTGTCGCCACGGTGGTTGAGCATGCTGATGACTTCTTTCAGGCACGACAGCAGATAACTGGAGGCGTGGGCCTGAATGTAGGTCGGCACGAAATCCGGGTCGAGGCTGATCACGCCGTCCGGCGTGGTGTCGAGCACGTCGCAGATCTTCAGCTTCACGTAAGCCTGATCGCTCTGCTGCTCGCCGAGCAACAGTTTGAAGTCCGGGCGACCGCAGCTGACCTGGCTGGCGGAATCGTCGCCGGCGTTGGAGTCGGCCACTTCGGCGTCATACGCGGTGTAACGCGCGAGCACGTCGGATTGTTCTGGACGGCGCGACTCGATGTGGTTACCGGTGACCAGCGGCAGCGCCAGATAGATCGGCGTGTTACCAGTGTTCGGCGGCACGTCCAGCGCCAGCGGCTCGGTGTTGCCACCGAGTTCGAACAGGCTGCCGTCCGGCAGAATCCCCGAGGCTTCACTGATCACCAGTTTGCCCATGTTGAGGAACTGCAAGTCGATCTCCAGATTGAGGAAACCCCAGGTGTAGCCACCGAGCAATTGGGTGCGGGTTTTCATCTGGTGATCGTAATAACGATCGTTGTGCTGGAAGTGCTGCGGACGCAGCAGCATGCCTTCCTGCCAAATGACTTTATGGGTATTCATGATCAGTCATCCGCCTTGGCGAGCACTTGATTGGTGTTGCGGATGCCGGTCTGGTCCAGAGTCAGATCGACTTCGGTGACTTCCAGCGGAGTGATCTGAATGGTGTGGCGCCATTGGGTGTCCGGCAAGTCGCGGTAAGCGGCGAGAACGCCCACATAAAGGCTGCCCTCTTCCACCTTGAGCTTCATTTCCACGGTTTCACCCGGGCGCAGTTCGAGTTCTTCGCTGGCCACCAGATCCGGGTTGAGGGATTCCTTGGCGCGTTCGTACAGGCTGAAGAAGTCAGCGTTCTCGAAGGTCACCGGGTGCTTGAGTTCGAACAGGCGCACGACGATCGGCGACGGCCGACCATTGAGGTCCGGATTGAGCTGATCGCTGCCGGTCAGCTTCAGGTTGATCTTGGTCACTTTCGAGTACGGCGACAGCGACGAGCAACCGGCGAGCAGCACCAGCACGGTGAGCGCAGTCAGCGTCTTGAAAAAAGCGGTCGAGCGGCGAGACATGCGCATCATCCTTGGTGGTCGGTGTGGAGGGTGGAGATCAGGCGGATCTGTTCTTCGTAAGCCTGGGCAAAGTCGCGGGCCAGCAGACGCTCGCTCCAGTCATCGTCCTGACGCAGCGCCTGGTGATAACGGCCGAACGCTCTCCAGCGCCCGCCCGAAGTGGCGATCAACGGCTTGTTGTCGCGCTCGAAACGCAGGGTCAGTTGCTCCGGCGAGAAGTGCTCCAGGGTGCCGCGTACGGCGGCGCGGCTGGCGGTCAGCAGGGCAACTTGATGCGCCTGCAGGTCGCGGAACGCGCGGGAAATGGCTTGCTCGGCCGGCAGATGGCCGGGCTTGCTTGGCTGCAACAGAATCTGCAGGGCTTCGCTCGGATCGACAGCGAATTTCAGCGGGTTCTTGTTGGTGCCTTGCACGGTGGTCTGGGCGAGACGCAGCTCGTTTTTCAACTCGGAACGAGTGCGCAGGCTCTGCTGCAAACCGCCGATGCTTTGGCGCAGCAAGCGCGCAGCGTTCAGCGCCAGGGCTTCGCGTTCGTCGTGGCTGAGGCCTTTGACATCGACGCCCAGCGCCGCACCGAAATGATCCCAGAAACCTTCGCTTTGACGCTCAACGGCTTTCGGCGCCGGAGCGGGCTCAGGTTCGACGGGGGCTGCAATCAGCTCCGGCACCATCAGGCTTTCCATGTCGATGCGCGCGTAGTCGGCGCGTTGACGGGAGTCCTCAGGCTTGGTGTTCGGCGCCAGCAGTTCGTCGATTTCCGAGTACACACGCTCTTGCTGCTCGAGAGCATTGAGCGGGTCGAGATCGAGGAACGCGTCGTCGGGGATGATGCTGCCAGCGGCGCGTGGACGGCCAACTTCACCGTCGAAGGTCGCCGGGTCGCGTACCAGCCGCGCGCGAATTTCGAAGTC
Source organism: Pseudomonas sp. P108 (assembly GCF_032613195.1). Lineage (NCBI taxonomy): Bacteria > Pseudomonadati > Pseudomonadota > Gammaproteobacteria > Pseudomonadales > Pseudomonadaceae > Pseudomonas > Pseudomonas sp. P108. The sequence continues at coordinate 6,486,202 of NZ_CP126691.1, forward strand.
ACCCAGCACGTAGGTGCTGCCGTGTTCGATGCGCACCGGTTCGCCTTTGTGCAGGCGTGCGCCGCTCTCGCCGTCCTGGACACCGTTGCTGCTGGTGTCGGTGAGGAAGAACGTACCCTCGCGGTAGCTGACAATCGCGTGGTGATTGGACAGGTGACGCTTGCGGTCAGGGATGATCCAGTCGCAGTCCTCGCCCCGCCCGATCACGCCGCCGGCCTGTTTAAAGGTCTTCTGGCACAACTCGGTGGGCACGAACTGCTTGGTGTTCAGCATTTCGAAAACCAATTCCATGTTTGATGCTCCTTGCGGTCACTTGCCGCGATTGACCGCTTGCGGATCACCCAACGGGCGATAGTCGTTGTCGTTGAATTTGTAATTACCGCTACAGCCGCCAAGGCCGCATAGAACGACGAGGGTCAGCAGGACAGCTTGCCAGTGACGAACAGACATCAGAGGGTCTCCAGGTGTAGACAAAGCACAAAGCGCCGACCCTTGCGGGCGGCGCTGAAATTGGTTTTTGCGAGGATTTCGATGACGTTTTGCCTACCCATCGAAATCTCCCAGATTGATGTTCAGCCGGCCGAGCCGATATAGCAGCGTGCGTCGCGGCAGGCCCAGTTCACGGGCGGCGAGGGTCTGGTTGCCGTCGTTCTTGCGCAGGCAATCGAGCAATAAAGTGCGTTCGACCTGCTCCAGACGTTCGCGCAAATTCAGGTGGCTGTTGTCTTCCGGCATCGGCTCCATGCGCAGGGAAAAATGCTCGGCGAGCAACTCGCCGCCTTCGCACAACAGCACCGCGCGCTCGACCAAGGCCTTGAGCTCACGCACGTTGCCGGGAAAGTTGTAGCCAGACAGATGTTCCAACGCCGCACTCGACCAGCGCACCGGATCGCGTTGCAAATACGTGCAGGTCTTCTCGGCGAAGTGCTGGGCCAATTCGAGGATGTCGCCTTCACGCTGACGCAGCGCCGGCAGCTCGATCGGGAATTGCGCGAGACGGTAATACAAGTCCTCGCGGAATTTGCCCTCGCTGACCAGCGTCGACAGATCGCGGTGGGTCGCGGCGATGATGCGCACGTCGATCTTGTGCGTGTCGTTGGAACCCAACGGACGAATCTCGCCTTCCTGCAACACGCGCAAGATCTTCGCTTGCAACGACAGCGGCATGTCGCCGATTTCGTCGAGCAACAGCGTGCCGCCATTGGCCGCATCAAACAGCCCGGCACGGTCGCGATCGGCGCCGGTGAACGCGCCCTTGCGATAGCCGAACAGCTCGCTTTCCAGCAGATTTTCCGGAACCGCCGCGCAGTTCTGCACGATAAACGCCTGGGAACGGCGCGGGCCGCAATCGTGAATCGCCCGCGCCACGACTTCCTTGCCGGTGCCGGTTTCGCCACGCAACAACACGGTGTACGGGCTGTGCAGGACTTTGCTGATCAGCGAATGGGTCTGGCGCATCGCCGCGCTTTTACCGATCAAGCCATAGCCACTGATGCTCGGCACGCTGCGCACAACCGATGCCGACTCTGCCAACGGCTGACGCAAGCGTTGCAGCAAATGCAATTGGCCAAGCACGAACGAGCCGAGCTGGCCAAGGGAATCGGCGAAGCCTTGCAGGTGGGTGCGACGACGGCTGGCGCACAGCAGCAAACCTTCAACAGCTTTGTGCTGATTGACCAGCGGCACGCACAACAGCGACTGCCACGGCGAGGTTGCCGCCGGCAGAAAACTGGTTTCGTGCAGGCTGCCGCTCAAGTCGTCGAGGCACACCACACGGTTCTGGCACAGGGCAAATTGCAACAGTTGTTCACCGTTGTAATCCGCCGGCAGGCTCGCCGCTTCACGCGGTTGCAGGGCGCCGTCGAGGCATTCGGCGTTCATCCCCAGGCACGTGTGGGTGGCGTCGAGCAGATACAGCTGCGTCAGTTCGCAACCGCTCAGCTCGGCCAACCCGCGCACAAAATCACCCAGCAACGCAGCACCGTCCGCCGCCCGCGACAGACTGGCGAACTGCGCCAGCAACGCTTCGGCATAGACCAGTGGCTGCGGCACCTGAGTGAACATCACACCCACCTCAGGCGAACTCGCACGTCACGCTGGACTCGCCGTCGAGCGTGGCATGCACACGCTTGAGGCTTTCACCGGTAGCCATGGCATCGAGCAAGCGGTCAGCCACCAGCGGCAGCACGTGCTGATCGAGCAGATGGTCGATCAGACGCGCACCGCTTTCGCTTTGCGTGCAACGCTCGGACAGGTGATCGACGAGGTTCTGGCACCAGCTGAAATCCAGCTGACGACGATTCAGGCGCTCGCCGAGACGACCGAGTTTGATCTCGATCAGCTCGCGCAATACCGGGCCGCCGACCGGGTAGTAAGGCACCACTTTCATCCGTGCCAGCAGCGCCGGTTTGAAGTGTTTGCTCAGCACTGGGCGGATGGTTTCTTCGAGGACTTCAGCGGTCGGGCGTGCGCCGTTTTCGCAAAGGTCGCTGATGCGGTCGCTGCCGAGGTTCGAGGTCATCAGGATCAACGTGTTGCGGAAGTCGATCTCGCGACCTTCGCCGTCGTTGGCCACGCCTTTGTCGAAGATTTGGTAGAACAGGTTAAGCACGTCCGGGTCAGCCTTTTCGACTTCATCGAGCAGCACCACCGAGTACGGCTTCTGGCGTACGGCTTCGGTGAGCATGCCGCCCTCGCCGTAACCGACGTAGCCCGGTGGCGCGCCGATCAGGCGGGAAACGGTGTGCTTCTCCTGGAATTCGGACATGTTGATGGTGGTGATGAAGCGGTCGCCGCCGTAGAGCAAGTCAGCGAGGGCCAACGCCGTTTCGGTTTTACCGACGCCGCTCGGGCCGACCAGCAGGAACACACCGACCGGCGCGTCAGGCTTGTTCAGGCCGGCAGCGGTGGCGCGCATCGAGCGATCCAGTGCGTGCACGGCCTGTTCCTGACCACGGATGCGCGTGCGCAGGTCGGTGGCGAAACTGGCGACTTTGGCGTTGTGTTCGCGAGCCAGTTGCGCCAATGGCACGCCGGTCCAGGCGCTGATCACTTCGGCAACCAGACGCGGGCACACTTCGAAGCTGACCAGACGCTCCGTGACCTGTGCGGCGGTCAAGGCGCTGTGGGTTTCGTTGAGCTGGGCTTCCAGCGCTTCGACGCTTTGGCCTTCTTCGACTTCGGCGGCAACGGTTTCGATCACGGTGCCTTCGGCGTCTTCTTCAACTGTCACCACTGGCTCGACCGCTGCAGCTTCGCGGGCCTTGGCCAGTTGCTGACGCAGTTCCAACAGGCGCTCGGCCAGTTGCTTCTGTTCAGTCCACAGGGTTTCCAGCGCGACCATTTCGTCTTCGGCTTCGTCGAGACGAGCTTCCAGAGCATCCAGCGCTTCGTGGTCGATCAGCAGACCGGCTTCGGCATCGCGGCGCAGGGCCTGACGCTGACGGCCTCCTTCAGCCAGTTCGCCACGCAGGCGCTCGAGGCTTTCCGGTGCAGCGGCAAGGCTGATGCGTACGCGGGCGCACGCGGTGTCGAGGACGTCGACGGCTTTGTCCGGCAGTTGCCGACCGGCCAGATAACGTGCGGACAATTCCGCCGCCGAGACCACCGCGTCATCACGCAGATAGATGCCGTGGCTCTTCTCGTAAACCTGGGCCAGACCACGGAGGATAGTCACCGCTTCGCTGACGGTCGGTTCGTGCAGTTGCACTGGCTGGAAACGACGGGCCAGCGCCGGGTCTTTCTCGAAGTATTTCTTGTACTCGGCCCAAGTGGTCGCAGCGATGGTGCGCAATTCGCCACGGGCCAGTGCCGGTTTCAGCAGGTTGGCCGCATCAGAACCGCCGGCATTGCCGCCCGCGCCGATCAGGGTGTGGGCTTCGTCGATAAACAGAATGATCGGCTTCGGCGAGGCTTTGACTTCGTCGATCACGCCTTTGAGGCGACGCTCAAACTCACCTTTGACGCTGGCGCCAGCCTGCAGCAAGCCCATGTCCAGCGACAGCAGTTCAACGCCTTTGAGCACTTGCGGCACTTCACCGGCAGCAATGCGCGACGCCAGACCTTCGACGATGGCGGTCTTGCCGACACCGGCCTCACCGACGACGATCGGGTTGTTCTTGCGACGACGGGCGAGGATGTCGACCATCTGGCGGATCGCGCCGTCACGGCACAGCACCGGGTCGAGTTTGCCGTCGCGGGCCTGCTGGGTCAGGTTGTGGGTGAAGCGCTGTAGCAGCGATTCGCCTTGGGCGGCCGGTTTGCCATTGGCCGCCGGTTGCTCTTTCTGCGACAGGGCAAATTCCTTCAGGCGATCGATGTTCAGCTTGGCGAGCAGCGGCTGATAACGGCTGCCGGCGTAGCGCATCGGATTGCGCAGCAGGGCAAGGATCAACGCGGCGTCTTCAACCTGGGTCTGACCCAGTTCGAGGTTGGCCACCAGCAGCGCATCTTGCAGCCACTGCACCAGTTCCGGGGCGAACACCGGGTTGCGCGAAGCGCTGTGTTCGACGCGCGATTGCAGCGCGGCGCTCAGTTCACCGGCGTCGACGTCGGCATCCTGCAGTGCGCGCGACAACAAGCCGTTCGGACGCTCGAGCAGGCCGAGCATCAGGTCTTCGACGAGGATCTTGCTGCCGCCACGGGCCACGCAACGCTCGGCGGAACGTTCCAGATCACGACGGGTTTCGGCGTCCAGCGCCTGGATGAGTTGTTGCAGGTCTACGTTGATCATGGCTCACGTCCTTAATGAATTTTGCTGCCCAGGGTCACCACGCCGTCCGCTTTTTCGCGGCCCAGCCAACTGGTCCAACCGAGGCGACAGGCGTTCTGCTCACCGATGCGCAGTTCGCGGATTTCTTCCTGGCGCAGAACCAGGCGGATGTCGTAATCGAGCGGGTCACGCAAGGTGAACCGCACCAGCGCGCAGAGCGGCTGGTAACCGAAACCGATCGGCAGGAATTCATGGAATCGCTGCCAGTCGAGTTCAGTGATGTGAATGCGGAATTTGCCGCTGCGGTCGCGCACGTGCTCGCCGAGCACAAGGTCTTCACCGAGCAGGCTGTTGGCGCGGCCCAAACGATTGCGCTGCTCTTCGAGAATTTCTACGCGGCGCTCGATGCACTGCTCGATGACCAGGTCTTCGTGCTTGAAGTAGTAACGCAGCACGGCTTCGATCAGCGCCGCCGAGTGCGCGCGCAAGCTGAGCAGGCCGAGGTATGGCAGCAGGCGTTTCCAGTTGAGTTCCTTGGCCTTGCGAATCTCTTCGCCGCCCAGACCGATCAGGGCGAACAGCTGCGAGGAGAACGGGTCAATCGCGCCGCTCTGGAAGCTCGCGCGGTAGCGGTACTTGCGCCAGATCGGCAGCATCAGCCGTTGCAGGCGATGGTGGAACAGATCGAGGAAGTTGCGCGTCGGGTTGCCGTCTTCGCTATCGCCCAAGGCTTGTTCGCCGTAGAACGCCGGCAGCGGCGAACCCGAGCCGACCAGGCCGATCAGGTTGAAACGCATGCGCGCGCGCATCTGCCCGTGTTCTTCGAAAAACTCCACGCGATCGACGTCGCTGCGCGGAAAACCGAGGCTCGGGTTGGCCTGGAACTCCACGTGGTCGTACAGATCGTCTTCGCTCAGGTACGGGTGTGCCTCGCGCAGCCGGTCGATCACCAGCAGCACGGCCTGAAACAGCGAGTACTCGCGTATTACCTTGGTCAGCCCGCTTAAAGCAGGGGCTGCAGGCCCATACGTGGTGTCCATTGGTACACCTCTCCCTGTGTGCTTTTTACGCGCAGCTCATGGAATGAATTGAGACTGGCGTAAAGCGCGAAAAACTCGTTAAGAACCGAAGCGAAAACGAACAGGTCGCCTTCGCCGATATACCCTTCCGGGTCGATGGTCAGTTCGGTGCGCAAACCGCGCACCGGCAACCCACGGTGCAAGCGGTCGACGTGGTGATGCTTGATGTGCTTGAGGCCGCCGAGCAGGCGTTTGCTGACCTTCTCCGCGTGCTGGTCGTAATAGCGCGGCAAGTCGTAGGTTTCGAGAATCACCTTCAACGCATTGACGTCGGCCAGCGACAGATAGTTAAGCGACATGTTGCTGATCAGCTTCCACAGGAAGTCACGGTTCAGCGGTGGCGCGAAGCTCGACGTGGCCGGGGTGATGTTGCGGAAACTGAGGAACTCCGGCGTCTCTTCGCAGGCCATGCAGATGTCGCCAAGCTTGAGCTTGCGCGGCAGGTTCTGGTTGGTGCAGATCAGCTCGATCGACAGGGTTTCGTGGGCTTCGGTGTGGCGGATGCCGAAGCTCAGGTAGGTGTCGAGGCCGTCGTGCAGCAAGGACGAACGCTGGCGAATGCTGTAATGCGGACGGCTGTTGGGCACGTCGAAACTCGGGTCGTGCTCGAAGGATTCGAACGGCACGTATTCCTGATAACCGAGGCCGCCGGGCTTCCAGCCGGTCACGGTTTCGACCGAAAACACACCGCAGTTTTCCAGATCGTATTCCGCTGGCAGCAGCAGGTATTCGTCCTGCTTGCCGTCGAGGCGGATCGGCAGCGCGTCGTGGGCGAACAGGTTGGCAATCGGCGTGCAGAACAGCTTCACGTTATCCAGGGTCGGCCGCATGCGCATGATGCCGCTCTTGCGAATATCGAAGCGCAATTCCAGCCCGCGCATCTGCTTGAGCGTGTCTTCCGGCAGTGCGTTGATGATGTCCAGACCGTTGACGTCGACGAACAGGAACTTGTCCTGAAAGGCGAAGTATTCCTGCAGGTAGCGATAGCCACGGAAGGTGTTCAGCGGATACGGGATCAACGCTTCTTCTTCGGCAAAGCCCACCGGTTTGACCCGATCACCGGGAATCTTGAACGCCATCGGCTTGCCGCTGACGCCATCAATCGGTTTACCGGCGCCGTCGAGCGGGATCAGTTCGATGCCTTCAAGATTGCGCAGCAAGCTCAGGTAGAGCATCTGACTGATATAGCGCTCACCGGCAAAGTGCAGACGCAGTTTGCTCAGTTCCAGCTCACCGAGGTGGCCGTCGGCGCTCATTTCCAGACGCAGGCTGAGCAGCGAGCCGTCGCCCTTCACCGAGTAGTTCAGTGCGGCCAGATCGAGGGGCAACACTTCGGTCGGATAGCAGGTGCGGAAGCGGCAACGCACGTCTTCGATCGGCTTGCTTTCAATCGGCGTATCGCGCTCGACGCGCAACGCCGGCCCGGAACGCTTGAGCGGATCGAACTGCAAAATGCTGAACGCCGGCAGCGGGCGCATGTAGTTCGGCCACAGCAATTGCATCAGCGAATGGCTGAGTTCCGGCAACTCGTCATCAAGCTTCTGGCGCAGCCGCCCAGTCAGAAACGCAAAGCCTTCGAGCAACCGCTCCACGTCCGGATCCCGCCCGGCCTGGCCCAGATACGGCGCCAACGCCGGACTACGCTCGGCGAAACGGCGACCGAGTTGGCGCAGTGCGGTGAGTTCGCTTTGGTAGTAGTGGTTAAACGACACGGGTTACCTGCCTGGTAGTGGAACTCATTTGAAAAAACAGCAGAACGGTTCATGCGGGCTAGGAACTCCCCGCGAGCAATGTCGGCAATGACGCCCGACAGTCATGCTTCAACTTCTCTTTTTGAAAAAAAAAGGCGATCGATTAACTGACCAGCGAATATCGCCGCAAAAGTCAGGACACCACCCATCAATGTGTAAGCCATCGCGCGGACGGGGTAGTGAGGCAAAAAATAGTACAAGATAAGCGCAAGCATAAATGAGACACAGAGGACTTTTAATTTCAGCTTGGGGATAAAAAAAGTTATAGCGTTCATCACCACAAAATACTGAACCATTAGATCCGGCGTCATACCGATGCCGATACCTCTCGATGTCAATCCACCATACACTCCGATATATAAGTCGACACCGTAGTTATGCAGCGGAACGTACAGAGCACACACTATTAGATGCGGAATACAGCCAATTAAGCGACGAGCTTTCATTTATTCCAAGTCCCGTACTGATCCATATCGCCTTGCGAAATTGGATTCATCAATTTCGCATTTGATACTGGCACAAAGGGTGCATCAGTAAGTTCAATTGTGTGCGGGATACCTTTATCGTATACCGTGTCTTTTTTCACAACCAACTTGCAGTTTTCTTTTGCCCACAATATCCCTCGTAATATGATGAAGTTATCGTAGACGTCTTTCGGTCCTCGCTCTGCTCCGGTATAGGCTTTGCCGTCGCCCCAAGTCACACCGGTTTCACCAGCCATCTTTATTGCGAGCTCTACCTGCTTTGTTTCTCGCAGATACTTTCTATAGGTGTTAACCGCAAACGGCACCTGGCCAATGCCATCAGTCCAATAGGGTTTATCCTCCATGAACACCATCAAAAACTCAGCACCGCCCACGGCACGGAATTTCCAGTCACCCGGCATTCCGGAGTGAAACGTGAAGGAAAAGCGGTCAACAATTGCAAAATCGATCAGCTCCTGCCAGGTAACATGTTTATAAGCCGTATTCGACTCTGTTCCGGCCTGCGTTGTTTCTGGATTGATCCAGATAAGTTCTCTGTAATATCTGGCTAACGGTTCGAACCACTGACCCTTTTCTGCGTACAGTTTCTCCGCGGTGATGATTCTGAATGGAGAGTCATCCTTACCCGGTTTCAAAGCGAAGAGAGGCACTCCACTTTTTCGCGTAATAATCCAGGCCAACGGAAGATCAACTGTCTTAGGCTTCGCATCCTTGCTCTCAGTTGTTTCGGCAAGAACTTTAAGTGTAGTCACCTGATCCTGAGTCACAAAGGTGTAAGCGACACCATCGATGTTGATTATGGTCTCCATACCTACTAGTCCGCCGAAATGTATATAGTTACAGGCTCTGCCGTCTTTCCAGTTGAAAAACCACCTGACATGCCTGTTGACGTTGAACCTATTTTCTCAATCCCGCTATCAGAGCGCATGGTGTAGTTTAAATTTTCAACCGTTCTTCCATCTGCGGTTTTGAATTCAAAGACACGATTGAATATTCCAGGGATGATGACCGGTAACGGCGGCACAAACGGCGCCGGCGAATGCGAATTCCCGATAATCACCGTCCCGGATCCAGCCGTAACCTTGTTGCCATGGGTACCCACCGAATCAACCGTCGCGGCAGGTTTGCCGTTGATCAACACAGTGGTCGCCAAACCACCCGACATCGCACCACCACACGCCGAGGCATCGCCTTGGCGGGCGGCCGCGAGGCCGTCGAAGAACACGTCGCCGGAACCGGCGGCGATCGGGTTGGTACCGTGGCCGGGGAGTGGGCAAGCGGTGGGGTCGGATACGCGTGCTGCGGGTTTGCCAGACATCGGGGATCTCCTTAGGTGACCTTCACTTGACCGCTGCCATCCAGGCGCGCGGAAAAACTGACCTGACGCTTGAACCCTTCAACTTCCAGCAGGCCTTCGATGCTGAAGGCGAGGCGAAGTTGATCGTGGTCACGCGGCAGGGAAATGACACGCACGTTGCTCAGGCGCGGCTCGTAGGCTTCGATGAAGTTTTCGATGGCCAGACGGGCCTGACTCAGGGAGTCGTGCAGGCTCAGGCGCATGTCATTGAGATCGGGCAACCCGTAGTCGGCCAGCGTTTGCACGCTGCCGGCCCGGGTGCTGAGCATTTTGGCCAGATGGGCAGCCACTGACGCCATGGCACAAGCCTCAAGGCTGTTGCCCTTGCGTAGTTGCGCGTCGCCGTTGAGGCGTTCGAACAGGCTGCCGTATCCGTCCATGAGTCGCTCTTACTCTTTGTCCAGCTTGCCAACCAGCGACAGGGTGAAATCGGCACCCATGTACTTGAAGTGCGGACGCACGTTCAAGCTCACGCGGTACCAGCCCGGCTCGCCTTCAACGTCGCTGACGATCACTTGCGCAGCGCGCAGCGGACGACGGCCACGGACTTCGGCGCTCGGGTTTTCCTGGTCGGCGACGTACTGACGGATCCACTTGTTCAGTTCCAGCTCGAGGTCGGTACGTTCTTTCCACGAACCGAGTTGCTCGCGCTGCAGCACTTTCAAGTAGTGAGCCAGGCGGTTGACGATCATCATGTACGGCAGTTGGGTGCCGAGCTTGTAGTTCAGCTCTGCCGCCTTGCCTTCTGCGCTGATGCCGAAGAACTTCGGCTTCTGCACCGAGCTGGCGGAGAAGAACGCCGCGTTGTCGGAGCCTTTACGCATGGTCAGGGAGATGAAGCCTTCCTCGGCCAGTTCGTATTCACGACGGTCGGAAACCAGAACTTCAGTAGGAATCTTGGTTTCGATTTCGCCCATGCTTTCGAAATGGTGCAACGGCAGGTCTTCAACCGCGCCACCGCTCTGCGGGCCGATGATGTTCGGGCACCAGCGGAATTTGGCGAAGCTGTCGGTCAGCTTGGTGCCGAACGCGTAAGCGGTGTTGCCCCACAGGTAGTGCTCGTGGCTGTTGGCAACGGTTTCCTTGTACACGAACGATTTGACCGGGTTTTCTTCCGGATCGTACGGGTTACGCAGCAGGAAACGCGGCACGGTCAGGCCAACATAACGGGAGTCTTCCGAGGTACGGAAGCTCTGCCATTTGGCGAATTGCGGGCCTTCGAAGTGGTCTTTCAGATCTTTCAGATCCGGCAGGCCGGTGAAGCTTTCCAGACCGAAGAATTTCGGGCCGGCAGCAGCGATGAACGGCGCGTGCGACATGCACGAAACGCTGGCAACGTACTGCATCAGCTTCACGTCTGGCGAGCTTGGCGACATGTAGTAGTTAGCGATGATCGCGCCCACAGGCTGACCACCGAACTGGCCGTATTCAGCGGTGTAGATGTGCTTGTACAGGCCCGACTGCATGACTTCCGGCGAATCTTCGAAATCGTCCAGCAGGTCTTCTTTGGAGACGTTGAGGATTTCGATCTTGATGTTTTCGCGGAAGTTGGTGCGGTCGACCAGCAACTGCAGACCACGCCACGACGATTCCAGAGCCTGGAAGTCCGGGTGGTGCAGGATTTCGTCCATCTGACGGCTGAGCTTGGCATCGATCTCGGCGATCATGCGGTCAACCATGGCCTTCTTGACCGGCTCACCGTTGTTCTGCGGCTTGAGCAGTTCTTCGATGAACGCCGACACACCGCGCTTGGCGATGTCGTAGGCTTCGTCGTCCGGAGTCAGACGGGTTTCGGCGATGATGCTGTCGAGAATGCTGTACTCGCCGTTGCCGGCGCTCTTCTCTTGTGCTGCGCTAGTGCTCATTGTGTTGGCTTCCTTGGCTGGAGTCTCAGGCGTCCGGGGCTGCGGCGTTCAGGCCCAGCTCACCGAGTACGCGACCGCGGGATTCGTCGTCGGCGAGCACGCCTTCGATCGCTTTACGGAACGCAGGTGCGTTACCCAGCGGGCCTTTGAGGGCCACCAGCGCATCGCGCAGTTCCATCAGTTTTTTCAGCTCAGGCACTTGCTCGACCAGGCTGGCCGGGTTGAAGTCCTTCATCGAATTGACGCGCAGTTGCACAGCCAGCTCGTCGGCCTCGCCATCTTCCTGCAGACGGTTCGGCACGCTCAGCGTCAGACCCAGTTCTTGCTTGGCCAACACTTCGTCGAAGGTCATCTTGTCGATGCTGATCGGCTTGCGATCTTCGATTTTGCGATCGTCCTTGCGGTGGGTGTAGTCACCGATTGCCAGCAGCTTCAGCGGCAGTTCAATCTCTTCCTGAGCACCGCCGGTGGCGGGTTTGAAGGTGACGTTGATGCGTTCCTTGGGGGCTACCGAGCCTTCTTTGGCCATGGCTTTTCTCCTTGCGGTTGTGGCCCTGGGGCCTATTCGAGTACCACTTCGAGGTCGAGGTGGCACAGCCTGCGATAAATCTCTTCCTTGCGTTCACGTACAGCATGGTTCTGCGGCAACAATTCGCAGCAGCTATGCAGTAAATGCAGCACTTCCAATGCAAGATCGGGCTCCCAGGCGTGCAGGCCTGAGTCCTGTAATGTCTGATCGAGGGTTTCCAGCTGGTTCTTGGCCAGTTCGTATTTCTTGGCCATGAAGCACAGGCGCGCGAGGGCGAACTGCCAGAAGAAGCGTTCGCGACCGCCGTGGGCCGACTGCAAGCCTTGCTTGAGCGTCTGCACGGCAGGCTTCAGGCCTTCCTTGCGCAGCAGCGGCAGGACTTCTTCGAGGGCCTTTTCCCAGGCCGGCTGGGTTTCGACGTTTTCGCTTTCGACCTTGCGCGGCGCGCTGGCGCTTTGCAGGTGCGGCATGACGTTGGCGGCGATCCACGCGCGGGTGGACGGATCGGCAAACGGCGCGCCGTCATGGAAGCGCAACTCGACAATGCCGGGCAGCCGTTGAACCAAAAGCGCGAAGTGGATTTCCACTTCGCGCATTGCCAGCTCGGCGTTGAGGTTCTGGAGACACTCCCAGACCATCCTCTGGCCATCGAACCAGAACGGCGCCTTCGCCAGGCTCGCCTCCAGTTCCACCAGCAGGTCGGCGTATTTGCCCTGATCGAAACGGTCCTGATAGAGCTTGAGCTTTTCCAGCGGCAGGCCGCGCAGCACGGTGATCTGCTCGGCGTTGCGCTCCGGCACCGCGTCGATGGTCATCCACAGCAGCGTGCGGTTCAGGCGCAGGGCGCGCAGGTCGGTGGCTTTCTGCTTGAGCCACCAGGCGCACAGCGGGCGGGCGCTTTCCTGTTGGGCGCGCAGGGCTTTGTGCGCGTCTCGTTCGTTATCGATCGGAGCGCCGGGGGTGAGCAACTGGCTCGCCGCCTGCTTGACCTGCGCCACCGCCGCACCGACCACACCGGGAGCCGGCTGGTTGTCGGCCGCGCGCTGGATCATGGTTTTCAGGCGACGGGAGATCGGCAGCAGCAGCGGCGAATCATCGCCCAGGTGCTCAGCACACGCCGCTTCGAGACCGGACAGGTGCTCGGAGAGCTGCCGGAACATCGGCAACTGCTCTTTGATCGCAATGTTTTCGGTGATGACCTGCTCGAGACGCGGCACCAGCCAGCCGATGGCGGCGGCACGGGTGCGGGGTTTGAGCGGGTGAACGTCGGCCCAGTTGTTTTCCGACAGATGGTGCAGTAACCCGAGGCCGGCCAGCAGCCCGGGGAAGGATTCGCGCTGGTACAGCGACCAGGTCAGCCAGGCGCCGACACGCAGATCCTTGGATTGGGTACGCAGCAGATTTTCGCTGTTCTCGCGAATTTTCAGCCAGTCGATCTGCCCGCTTTCGTGCATCGACGAGGCTTTGGCCAGCTCGCTTTCCAGCGCCTCGAATTCGCTCGAAAAACGAACGTCTTCGCCCGCGAAATTCTCTTTGGAAACAGAGACTTTAGCGAGTTCGAGGTAATGGGCGGAAAGTTTGCTTGAGTAGGACATCCATGGCCTTTATTAAGGATTACAGTCAGGCGCCTATTGGAGTAACCGTGGCGCGGGACAGTATCGAAGAGCAGTGATGCGACTCATCCAATTGAGATGTGCTCTTTCAAGTGGGCGCATCGTAATCACTATGATGGCCACTAGCAAGCATCTGATTAAACAACAAGACGAAGTGTTCTTTGTTTGTTGTAGGAGGTTTCCCTATATTCAGTCAGGGAATCCCCGATGCTCTGTTTATATTCGAATACCCTTACAAACCTCCGGGAAAGCTTGATTTAGAGCGATCGTTCCAGCTGCCGTCGATCACCGCAAACCGGGGCAGGCGAGAATGGCGCGGAGCATGACGGGTTTTGAAAAAATCGGATGTAGGATGATTCCGAAAGACTTCGGTGTTGTTTCAACAAATCACCGCGAGACAACCACCAACTCAGAAAGTGCCATCAATATGATGGCTTTTATATATAGAGGATTGATTTAACTGTGAGGCTGATCGATAGCCAACAAATGCAATCAATTACTCGGCCTTTATTAAGGCTGTACGCCCCAATAAATAGGCAGGCATAAAAAATGGGCACCCGACCGCAATCGGTGTGCCCATTTTTTTCTGCGGTTCTCCCCGTTATTCGAGGAGTTCGCCGCAATTAAGGATTAACGCTGTCTTTCAACGACTTGCCTGGCTTGAACGCAACGGTGTTGCTGGCCTTGATTTTGACCGGCTCGCCGGTCTGCGGGTTTTTGCCGGTGCGGGCGCCGCGGTGGCGTTGCAGGAAGGTGCCGAAGCCGACCAGCGTCACGCTGTCCTTGCGGTGCAGAGCGCCGGTGATTTCTTCGAGAACGGCGTTGAGTACGCGGTTGGCCTGTTCTTTGGTCAGATCTGCTTTTTCAGCGATTGCAGCGGCGAGTTCTGGTTTACGCATTAGTGAAGCCCCTTTGACGGTTTTTTGTTGTTATGTCCGTGCTGTTCTCGTTGGAACAGCGCCCAAGGCGCCGCAGGCTCTACTCTGCGGCAGACGGGAGTGAGAATGGCACGCGGATACCGGCGGCGCCAGTCTCCCCGCGACCTTTGTAGGGGCAAAAGCGGGGTGATTCCGACAGAACGACCGGTATTTACGCCAGCAGGGCCGGAAGCTGTTTGTTCAGGGCAAGTTTTTCCATCACCGCGGCGCCGGTCAGCGCGTAGCCGAGCAATTGGCCGTCGGCGCTGTGGCACAGGGCTTTGATGTCGGCGCCCTGCCCTTCTACCGTCCAGACGCCTTCGCTGCCCCGTGGCGGCGGCGAAACCACCAGCGGGCACACCGGGGTTTTCACGGTGATCGGCATCGGCCCGTAGCTCACGGCGGTCGGGTTACCGGCGAGGGTTTGCGCCAGCGCACGCGCACAGCTCATGAGGGGCATCACGTACAGCAGATTCAACCCGTCGACCTCGGCGCAGTCGCCCAAGGCGTAGATATTGGCGTGGGAGGTTTTCAGGTGTCGATCAACCACCACGCCGCGGTTGACCTGTACGCCGGCAGCCGCCGCCAGATCGATACGTGGGCGCAGGCCGATGGCCGAGACCACCACGTCGCAAGGAATGACCTGGCCGTCGGACAGGTGCGCTTCCAGGCCGTCGGCGACTTTTTGCAGGCGGGTCAGCACCGGGCCGAGGTGGAATTTCGCACCGAGGCTTTCCAGCCCGGCCTGCACCGCAGCCGCAGCGGCCGGGTGCAGCAACATCGGCATGACCTGCTCGCAGGGTGCAACCAGTTGCACTTCGTAGCCGCCAAGAATCAGATCGTTGGCAAACTCGCAGCCAATCAGGCCGGCGCCGAGCAGCAACACACGGCGCTTGCCCGCCGCAGCGGCACGGAAACGTGCGTAGTCTTCGAGATCATTGATCGGGAATACCAGATCCGCGCCATCGCCTTCGATGGGCACGCGCACGGTTTCTGCGCCCCAAGCGAGAATCAGGTCACGGTAGGCCACCGCTTCTTCACCGATCCACAGACGCTTGTGGCCGGCATCGATGCCGCTGATGCGCGTATGAGTGCGCACCTCGGCTTTCAACTGCTCGGCCATGGCGCCCGGTTCAGCCATGCTCAGGCCATCGGCGTCCTTGTTCTTGCCGAAACCGGTGGAGAGCATCGGCTTGGAGTAAGAGCGCCCGTCATCGGCGGTGATCAGCAGCAGCGGGGTTTCGCTGTCGAGTTTGCGAAACTCGCGGGCCAGGTTGTAGCCCGCAAGGCCAGTGCCAACGATGACGACAGGTGCGCTCATGCCTTACTCCTTGATTGTGCTTAGTTGATTTCGATCATTTCGAAGTCCATTTTGCCGACGCCACAGTCCGGGCACAGCCAGTCTTCCGGTACGTCTTGCCACAGGGTGCCCGGCGCAATGCCGTCATCCGGCCAGCCGTCGGCTTCGTTGTAGATCAAGCCACAGACGATGCATTGCCACTTTTTCATTCAGGTACTTCCTCAGGGTTCAGGCTTGGTGCCGGCGCGGACGGTCGATGGAGTTGCGCTGCCATCCGGCTCAGGGCGTTTTGTACTGATGGAGCCGGGCAGATGCAAGCCTGTTCGGCGCAATGGCGCCCCGGATCAATCAATAGCGCAGCTCGCCATGGTAAGCTCGCCGCCTCATTTGCGGCCAATAATGACTCATTGTGCAACATTCAAATGCCTGCCCGACCCCGCTCTGGCTGACCCAAAGCCGACTGACGCCCCTCCCCGATTCGTTGACCCTCGATTGGCTGTTCGACGAAGGCTCCCTCACCCGCCGCCTGACCCGGCTGTCCAGCGATGGCTTCAGCGTCACGCCGCTGTTCGAAGGCTGGGACACCCTGCGCGCTGACGAATGTGCCGCGCTGGATCTGGCCGATGGCAGCGAAGGCTGGGTGCGCGAAGTGTATTTGAGCGGCCACGGCGAAGCCTGGGTGTTTGCCCGCAGCGTGGCATCGCGCGAAGCCTTGCAGGGCGACGGTTTGCACATGGATGAGCTGGGCAGCCGCTCGCTGGGCGAATTGCTGTTTTGCGATCAGGCGTTCCAGCGCCGCGCCCTCGAAGTTTGCCACTACCCTGAACAATGGCTGCCACAAGACGCAAAAGCGCCTGAGCTGTGGGGCCGGCGTTCGCGCTTTGATCGTGGCGCGCTGAGCGTCCTGGTTGCGGAAATCTTCCTGCCGAGCCTGTGGAATGCCGCCCGCGCCCATCCGGAGAACTGCTGATGTATCAGAGCCTGCTCAAGTCGCTGAATCGCTTGAACCCGCGTGCCTGGGATTTCATTCAGTTGACGCGGATGGACAAGCCGATCGGCATTTACCTGCTGCTATGGCCGACCCTATGGGCGTTGTGGATTGCCGGCAAGGGCTCGCCGTCGCTGGCCAATGTGGTGATTTTCGTCCTCGGCGTGGTGCTGACCCGCGCCGGCGGCTGCGTGATCAACGACTGGGCTGATCGCAAGGTCGACGGCCACGTCAAGCGCACCGCGCAACGGCCATTGGCTGCGGGCAGAATCAGCTCGAAAGAAGCGCTGGTGTTCTTCGCCCTGTTGATGGGCGTGAGTTTTCTGCTGGTGCTGTGCACCAACGCACCGACCATTTGGCTGTCGCTGGGCGGTTTGGCGCTGGCATTCACGTATCCGTTCATGAAGCGCTACACCTATTACCCGCAAGTGGTGCTGGGCGCGGCGTTCTCGTGGGGCATGCCGATGGCGTTCACGGCCGAGACCGGTGAGTTGCCGGCGGCAGCGTGGCTGCTGTGGATCGCCAACCTGCTGTGGACGGTGGGTTACGACACCTATTACGCGATGACCGATCGCGATGACGATTTGAAGATTGGTGTGAAGTCGACGGCGATTCTCTTCGGCGAGGCGGATCGGGTGATCATCCTGAGCTTGCAGGCGTTGTCGCTGGGGTGCCTGCTGCTGGCGGGGTCGAAATTCGAGTTGGGAATCTGGTTCCATCTTGGCTTGCTGGTGGCTGCTGGCTGTTATGCCTGGGAATTCTGGTACACCCGCGATCGTGACCGCATGCGTTGTTTCAAGGCGTTTTTGCACAACCACTGGGCTGGATTGGCGATTTTCGTCGGGATCGTGCTGGATTACGCATTGCGCTGATCCACACGAACTGTGGGAGCGAGCCTGCTCGCGAAGGCGTCGTGCCAGTCGACAAATAGGTTAACTGACACACCGCTTTCGCGAGCAGGCTCGCTCCCACAGGGGACTTGCGGTTACTTGTGCTCGTGCACCACGTGCCAGACGTCTTTCATCTTGTCGCCCGTCATATCTCCAGGCTTCTCATCCTTGACGAAGGTATACAGCGGCTTGCCGTCGTAGGCGTACTGCATCATGCCGTCATCACGCTTGATAACAGTCCATTTGCCTTCAGCCTTGGCCCCCGCCGGCGCCATCATCGGCGGCCAGTTCTTCGCGCAATCGCCGTTGCACATCGACTTGCCGCCAGCGTCCTTGTCGAACGTATAAACGGTCATGCCTTTGTGATCGACCATCATGCCGTCCTTCATCATGGCCGGCTCCGCGGCCATGGCAAATCCAGGCAGCGTCAGGGCCGCAGCCATCAGCAGTGCTTTGAAAGAAACAGTCATTTGAGTCATGGAAACCTTCTTTTGTGGTTGTCAGGATTCGGACTTAGAGCTTAGTTGAGGATTTGCACAATCGCTGCCGGACTAAAATACTGTCACACGACTGCAATAATTCCGTTATCTAATGCGGCGCAAGACAGTTAAATGACAAGAGGTTTAAGGCATGGTTGGCAGGAGCATTCTGATCGTCGACGACGAAGCGCCCATTCGTGAAATGATCGCCGTTGCGTTGGAAATGGCCGGCTATGACTGCCTCGAGGCAGAGAACTCGCAGCAGGCCCACGCCATCATCGTCGACCGCAAGCCGGACCTGATCCTGCTCGACTGGATGCTGCCCGGCACCTCCGGTATCGAACTGGCCCGTCGCCTGAAGCGCGATGAACTGACCGGGGACATCCCGATCATCATGCTCACCGCCAAGGGCGAAGAGGACAACAAGATCCAGGGTCTGGAAGTCGGCGCCGACGACTACATCACCAAACCGTTTTCCCCGCGTGAACTGGTCGCCCGTCTCAAAGCCGTGCTGCGCCGCGCCGGTCCGACCGACGGCGAAGCGCCGATCGAAGTTGGCGGCCTGCTGCTCGACCCGATCAGCCACCGCGTGACCATCGACGGCAAACCCGCCGAGATGGGCCCGACCGAATACCGTCTGCTGCAATTCTTCATGACCCACCAGGAGCGCGCCTACACCCGTGGCCAGTTGCTGGATCAGGTCTGGGGCGGCAACGTCTACGTTGAAGAACGCACCGTCGACGTGCACATCCGCCGCCTGCGCAAGGCCCTCGGCGACGCCTACGAAAATCTGGTACAAACCGTGCGCGGCACCGGCTACCGGTTTTCCACCAAAGCATAAAAAAACAGCTGCAAGCTTCTAGCTACAAGCGGCAAGTAACAGCGAGCCGCTCTGACTTGCAGCTTGAAACTTGAAGCTGCGGCTAAGGACGCCCCCGTGAATCAAAATTGGCATGGCACCCTGATTCGCCACATGCTGCTGCTGGTCACCGCCTGCCTGGTGATCGGCCTGATCACCGGCTATTACGGCTGGAGCCTCGCGGCGGGTCTGGGGATTTATCTGGGCTGGACGCTCAAGCAATTGCTGCGGCTGCACGAGTGGCTGCGCCAGCACCAACCCGATGAAGCACCGCCCGACGGCTATGGGCTGTGGGGCGAGGTGTTCGACAGCATCTACCACCTGCAACGCCGTGATCAACGCGTACGCGGGCGCCTGCAAGCGGTGATCGACCGGGTGCAGGAATCCACCGCCGCGCTGAAAGACGCGGTGATCATGCTCGACAGTGACGGCAACCTGGAATGGTGGAACCGCGCCGCCGAAACCCTGCTCGGCCTCAAGACCCCGCAGGACAGTGGCCAACCGGTGACCAACCTCGTGCGCCATCCGCGCTTCAAGGAATACTTCGAGCAGGACAGCTACGCCGAGCCGCTGGAAATCCCCTCGCCAACCAACGATCGCGTGCGCATTCAGCTGTACCTGACCCGCTACGGCAACAATGAACACCTGATGCTGGTGCGCGACGTCACGCGTATCCATCAGCTGGAACAGATGCGCAAAGACTTCATCGCCAACGTCTCCCACGAATTGCGCACGCCGCTGACGGTGATCTGCGGCTATCTGGAAACCCTGCTCGACAACGTCGAAGAAGTGAACCCGCGCTGGAGTCGCGCTCTGCAGCAGATGCAACAACAGGGCGGACGCATGCAGACGCTGCTCAACGATTTGTTGTTGCTGGCGAAACTCGAAGCCACCGATTACCCGTCGGACAACCAGCCGGTGCAGGTCGACACCCTGCTGCAATCGATCAAGAGCGATGCGCAGCAATTGTCCGGCGCGAAGAACCAGCGCATCAGCCTCGAAGCCGATGCCAGCCTGTTGCTCAAGGGCAGCGAAGCGGAGTTGCGCAGCGCGTTTTCCAATCTGGTGTTCAACGCGGTGAAGTACACCCCGGCCGAGGGCAACATCCGCATTCGCTGGTGGGGTGACGATCAGGGCGCGCACCTGAGCGTGCAGGATTCCGGGATCGGCATCGACAGCAAACACTTGCCGCGCCTGACCGAACGCTTCTACCGCGTCGACTCCAGCCGCAACTCCAACACTGGCGGCACTGGCCTGGGTCTGGCCATCGTCAAGCACGTGTTGCTGCGCCACCGCGCACGCATGGAGATCAGCAGCGTGCCCGGTCACGGCAGCACGTTCACCTGCCATTTCGCCCCGGCTCAGGTGGCCCAGGCGCGGGCGATCAGCGCCGCTGAGTAATGTCGCACTAGGCAATCGCCAGGTCAGCCGCTACATTGGCTGACTTGTGCCTGCCTTTCAGGCGCGACTTTTCTCTCTTTTGAATCACACGGAACCCGCAAAACTCCATCATGGACCCTTCCCCTGGCTTGTCCCTCGCTACAATTTTCGCCGACTTCGGCATGATCCTTTTCGCTCTGATCCTGGTTTTGCTCAACGGCTTTTTCGTTGCGGCGGAATTCGCCATGGTCAAACTGCGCTCGACCCGGGTCGAGGCCATCGCTGAACAGAACGGCTGGCGCGGACACATCCTGCGCACCGTACACAGTCAACTCGATGCGTACCTCTCGGCCTGTCAGCTAGGTATTACCCTCGCCTCACTTGGCCTCGGCTGGGTCGGTGAGCCGGCGTTCGCACACATCCTCGAACCGCTGCTGAGCGCGGTCGGCGTGCAGTCGCCGGAGATCGTCAAAGGTGTGTCGTTCTTCACCGCGTTCTTCATCATTTCGTACCTGCACATCGTGGTCGGCGAACTGGCCCCGAAATCCTGGGCGATCCGTAAACCCGAGCTGCTGTCGCTGTGGACGGCGGTGCCGCTGTACCTGTTCTACTGGGCGATGTACCCGGCGATCTACTTGCTCAACGCCAGCGCCAACGCGATTCTGCGTATCGCCGGTCAGGGCGAACCCGGCCCGCACCACGAACACCATTACAGCCGCGAAGAACTGAAACTGATCCTGCACTCCAGCCGTGGCCAGGACCCGAGCGATCAGGGCATGCGTGTTTTGGCCTCGGCGGTGGAAATGGGCGAGCTGGAAGTGGTCGACTGGGCCAACTCCCGCGAAGACCTGATCACGCTGGAATTCAACGCACCGCTGAAAGAAATCCTGGCGATGTTCCGTCGCCACAAGTTCAGCCGTTATCCGGTCTACGACAGCGAGCGTCAGGAGTTCGTCGGCCTGCTGCACATCAAGGATCTGCTGCTGGAACTGGCGGCGCTGGACCACATTCCCGAGTCGTTCAACCTGGCTGAACTGACCCGCCCGCTGGAGCGCGTGTCACGGCACATGCCGCTGTCGCAGTTGCTGGAGCAGTTCCGCAAGGGCGGCTCGCACTTCGCCGTGGTCGAGGAGGCTGACGGCAACATCATCGGCTACCTGACCATGGAAGACGTGCTGGAAGTGCTGGTCGGCGACATTCAGGACGAACACCGCAAGGCTGAGCGCGGGATCCTCGCCTATCAGCCGGGCAAGCTCTTGGTGCGTGGTGACACGCCGCTGTTCAAGGTGGAACGCCTGCTGGGCATCGACCTTGATCACATCGAAGCGGAAACCCTCGCCGGGCTGGTTTACGAAACCCTGAAACGGGTGCCGGAAGAGGAAGAAGTGCTGGAAGTCGAAGGCCTGCGGATCATCATCAAGAAGATGAAAGGGCCGAAGATTGTGCTGGCGAAGGTGTTGATGCTGGATTGATGGGCTGATCCGGCACCGCGCCGATTCCTTCGCGAGCAGGCTCGCTCCCACAGTTGAAATGCATTCCAGGGTGGGAGCGAGCCTGCTCGCGAAGGCGTCAGATCAGATACCTCATCACTGTTTGCCCAACGCAAAGTTGGGCAACGCCCCCAGCGGCTGGTTGAACTGATACGGAATCGACACCAACCCATCCCCCGTATTGCGCTGCACAACAAAGTGCAAATGCGGGCCGCTGCTGTTGCCAGTGTTGCCTGACAGCGCCAACGGACTGCCCACTGTCACCCTTTGCCCCTCGCGCACGCTCACCGAACCTTGTTTGAGGTGCAGGTACACGCCCATGGTGCCGTCGTCGTGTAGCACCCGCACGAAATTGCCGGAAGCATCATTACCGCGCCCGCTCTGGGAGTTCTCGGTCTTCACCACCACCCCGGCCCGCGCGGCAATGATCGGCGTGCCGACCGGCATGGCGATGTCCATCGCGTACTTGTTCTTCGGCCCGTAGTGGCTGTATTGGCCGTTGGCGCCCTGACTCAGGCGAAACGGCCCACCGCGCCATGGCAGCGGATAACGATAGCCCTGTGCGGTTCCAGCGGGGTCACCGAGGGAATAGTGAAATTGCGGCGTGTACACCAGCGGCTGCTTGCCGGACACCGCCGTCAGCAATGCCAACCGCGTATTGCTGCGCGCCGGCAGCACCCGGCGGATGGTTTGTGCCGGCGCGCCGCGCACATTGCTCATCCCGGTGAACGCCAGCGCCACCTCGACCGGCGCATACAGATCGTTGCGCACGAAGACCACGTCGGCACCCTTCTGCTTTTTGATGTCGAGGTACACCTGCCGCTCCAGACGCTCGACCATGCGGTCCTGAAAAACGAACACCTGCGCGCCTTTGCTCGGCCGGTCACTGTACGAGACCACGCCGTTGGCATCGGTGGATTTGTAAATGGTCATGGCCACAGCCGAGGTGGAGGCCATGAAGAGACCACAGAAAAACAGCAGGCGCGCGAGCATGGGCAAGAGTCTGTCGAAAGGAAGGCCTGGAAATGAGCCTAGCAGGTGAAGCAGACCAGGCTAGTCGACAGATGTTTCAAATTGGCCAGTCTGGAAAAATGTAAGTCGTAAGTGATGGCCCCTTCGCGAGCAGGCTCGCTCCCACATTTGGAATGCATTCCAGGGTGGGATCGAGCCTGCTCGCGATAGCGGACTGTCAGGCGACGAAGATCACGCGCCCGGAACGAAGTGCTTCTGCGCCGTGCCGCGTGCGATCAGGCGGGAGATGTAGTCGAGCTTCTGAGCGTCCTGATCGACGAAACGGAAGGTCAGTTGCAGCCAGTCGCTGTCCGGTTTCGGCTCGAACGCGACAACCGCGTGCAAGTAACCGTTGAGACGGGCGATTTCGGCGTTGTCGCCCTGCTCCAGATCGAGTACGGCGCTGTCGAGGATCTGCGGCAGGGTGTCGGTGCGTTTCACCACCAACAACGCTTCCTTGATGCTCAGAGCCTTGATCACGCATTGCTGAGTACCGCTTGGCAGGCGCAATTGGCCCTGACCTCGGCCACTGGCCGGTGCCGACGCGGCGGCGGGTGCCTTGACCGGCGGGCTGTTGAGCAGGCCACGGGATGGCGCAGCAGCGGACGCTGGCGCGGCAGCAACCGGTTTGGCAAACGGGTTGACCGCCGCCGCTGCCGGAGCGCCGCCGACCACGGCAGGCTTGCCGCCGGTCAAGGCGCTCAGGGAATCGTTACCGAACGCCGAGTTCATCTTGGTCGGCGCGCTGTTCATCAGGGTGTCGAGTTTGCCGACCTTGTTCAGCGCCTGCTTGACCTTGGTCAGCAGTTGCTCGTTGGTGAACGGCTTGCTGACGTAGCCGGAAACACCGGCCTGAATCGCCTGCACGACGTTTTCCTTGTCGCCACGGCTGGTGACCATGACGAACGGCATGGTCTTGAGGTTGTCTTGCTCGCGGCACCAGGTCAGCAGCTCGAGACCGGACATTTCCGGCATTTCCCAGTCGCACAGGACCAGGTCGAAGGCTTCTCTGGCCAGCATGGCCTGAGCCTTTTTACCGTTGACGGCGTCCTCGGTGCGGATCCCCGGGAAGTAATTACGCAGGCACTTTTTCACCAGGTCACGAATGAACGAAGCATCGTCCACGACCAACACACTGATCTTGCTCATCCAACACCCCTATTAAAATCCCGGCAAGCATAACGCTGGCTGATGGCACATTGCCAAAACTCTTCAGTCACGCCGGGACTTTTCGTTCGCGGGTGCTGCTTTTTAATTCGATCTGCCTTGTGAAAAGCACAAACAAAAACGCCCGGCCAAAGGGCCGGGCGCTTTTCTCAGGCAATCTTACTTATCGTCAGCATTGCCCGGAACATTAGCGGTTTCGCCGCTTGTACCCTCAACTTCTTCCTTCATGCGCTTGAGGCCCATGTGGCGCACGTCGGTGCCGCGCACCAGGTAAATGACCAATTCGGAGATATTGCGCGCGTGGTCGCCGATGCGCTCCAGCGAACGCAGCACCCAGATGATGCTCAAGACCCGCGAAATAGAGCGCGGGTCTTCCATCATGTAGGTCGCCAGCTCACGCAGCGCGGTCTTGTATTCGCGGTCGATGATCTTGTCGTACTGCGCCACCGACAACGCCAGATCGGCGTCAAAACGGGCAAACGCGTCCAGCGCATCACGGACCATGTTGCGTACCTGGTCGCCGATGTGGCGAACCTCGACGTAACCGCGCGGCGCTTCGCCTTCTTCGCACAGCTGAATCGCACGACGAGCGATCTTGGTCGCCTCGTCACCGATGCGCTCAAGGTCGATCACCGACTTGGAAATGCTGATGATCAAACGCAGGTCGGACGCCGCCGGTTGACGACGGGCAAGAATGCGCAGGCATTCTTCGTCGATGTTGCGTTCCATCTGGTTGATCTGGTCGTCGATCTCGCGCACCTGCTGAGCCAGGCCGGAGTCGGCCTCGATCAGCGCGGTCACCGCGTCGTTGACCTGCTTCTCGACCAGCCCGCCCATGGCCAGGAGGTGGCTGCGCACTTCCTCAAGCTCAGCGTTGAACTGCGCGGAGATGTGGTGGGTAAGACCTTCTTTGGAAATCATGCATTCGCTCCGAAAAAGCGTTTAACCAAGAGCTGCTAGCTACAAGCTGCAAGCTGTTATGTGGTGATCCATGCCGCTTCGCTTCTAACTTGCCGCTTGAAGCTTGCCGCTCGCAGCCGCTTCAATCAGCCATAACGACCGGTGATGTAGTCTTCGGTCTGCTTCTTCGCCGGGTTGGTGAACAGGGTATCGGTGTCGCCGAATTCCACCAGTTTGCCCATGTACATGAACGCCGTGTAGTCGGACACCCGCGCGGCCTGTTGCATGTTGTGGGTCACGATGACGATGGTGAACTTGGACTTCAGCTCGTAGATCAGCTCTTCGACTTTCAGCGTCGAGATCGGGTCGAGGGCCGAGCACGGCTCGTCGAGCAGCAGCACTTCCGGCTCAACCGCGATGGTACGGGCGATGACCAGACGCTGTTGCTGACCACCGGACAGGCCGAGTGCCGATTCATGCAGACGGTCTTTGACTTCGTCCCACAGCGCCGCGCCTTTCAACGCCCACTCGACCGCTTCGTCGAGGATGCGCTTCTTGTTGATGCCCTGAATGCGCAGGCCGTAAACCACGTTTTCGTAGATGGTTTTCGGGAACGGGTTGGGCTTCTGGAACACCATGCCGACACGACGACGCAGCTCCGCAACGTCTTCGCCCTTGCGATAGATGTTGTTGCCGTAGAGGTTGATCGCGCCTTCTACGCGGCAGCCGTCAACCAGATCGTTCATGCGGTTGAAGGTGCGCAGCAGCGTGGATTTACCGCAGCCGGACGGGCCGATGAACGCGGTCACGCGCTGCTTCGGGATGTTCATGCTGACGTCGAACAGCGCTTGTTTCTCGCCGTAGTACAGGCTCAGGCCCGGCACTTCGATGGCCACGGTTTCCTGCTCGAGACTGAGGCTCTGCTTGTCGCGGCCCAGGGCAGACATGTTGATGCCGTGGGTGTGTGTTTCGTGCTGCATGGGAGGCTCCCTGTGCTAACAAATTCGGTTCGGTTTTTGTGGGAGCCAGCCTGCTGGCGATTCAGGCGCTGCGGTTTGTCTATGAAACCGCGGTGATGCCTTCGCGAGCAGGCTCGCTCCCACATAAAAATCAGTGCTGCAAAATCAGCTATCCAGTGCTTTGTATTTTTCGCGCAGGTGGTTACGGATATACACCGCCGACAGGTTCAACGTGGCGATCACCAGCACCAGCAACAGCGCCGTGGCGTACACCAGCGGACGCGCCGCCTCGACGTTCGGGCTCTGGAAGCCGACGTCATAGATGTGGAAGCCCAGGTGCATGATCTTCTGATCCAGGTGCAGGTACGGGTAGTTGCCGTCCACCGGCAGCGACGGCGCCAGTTTCACCACACCCACCAGCATCAGCGGCGCCACTTCACCCGCGGCACGGGCCACGGCGAGGATCATGCCGGTCATCATTGCCGGGCTGGCCATCGGAATGACAATCTTCCAAAGGGTTTCAGCCTTGGTCGCGCCGAGGGCCAACGAGCCTTCACGCACGGTACGCGGAATACGCGCCAGACCTTCTTCGGTCGCCACGATCACCACCGGCACCGCCAGCAGCGCCAAAGTCAGCGAGGCCCAGAGCAGACCCGGGGTACCGAAGGTCGGTGCCGGCAGTGCTTCGGGGAAGAACAAACGGTCGACCGAACCACCGAGTACATAAACGAAGAAGCCCAGACCGAACACGCCGTAAACGATCGCCGGAACGCCAGCGAGGTTGTTCACCGCGATACGGATGATCCGCGTCAGGGTGTTCTGCTTGGCGTATTCCCGCAGGTACACCGCCGCCAGCACGCCGAACGGGGTGACGATCATCGCCATGATCAACGTCATCATCACGGTGCCGAAGATCGCCGGGAAAATCCCGCCTTCGGTGTTCGCTTCACGCGGGTCGTCCGACAGGAATTCCCAGATCTTGCTGAAGTAGAAGCCGACCTTGGTGAAGGTGCTCATCGCGTTCGGCTGGTAGGCGTGAACCACTTTGCCCAGACCGATTTCGATCTCTTTGCCGTTGGCATCACGAGCGGTCAAGGCATCGCGATTGAACTGCGCATGCAGATCGGCCAGGCGCGCTTCGATGTCCTGATAACGCGCATTCAGCTCGGCACGCTCGGACTCCATGTCCGCTTGCGCGGTAGCGTCGAGCTTGCCTTCCAGTTCCAGTTTGCGACCGTGCAGACGGATGCGCTCCAGACCTGCGTTGATTGCACCGATGTCAGTCTTTTCCAGCGACTTCAGTTGTGCCGCCAGACCGTTCACACGGTTGATTCGCGCCTGCAGCTCAGGCCACGCGGCCTCGCCCTCGGCGATGACTTTGCCATCCTGTTTGACGTTGACCAGGTAGCCGTAGAAATTGCCCCACTCGCGACGCTCGATCGCCATCAGTTCTGGCGGCGTGGTCTGGTTGGTCAGCCACTCGCCGACGATCCAGGTGAAGTCGTTGCCGTTCAGATCACGGTTGCCGACCTTGATCAGCTCGCGGGTCATGAATTCCGGGCCTTCATCGGGCACCGGCAAACCGGCGCTCTTCAGACGGGCGCGAGGCACTTCTTCTTTCTGTACCACTTCACCGATGACCAGGTGATTGGCCTGGCCCGGTACGTCGTAATGGGCGTGGACCAGGTCCGCCGGCCAGAAGTGACCCAGACCGCGCACGGCAATCACGGCCAGCAGGCCAATGGTCATGATGACCGCGATGGACACCGCGCCACCGCTGATCCAGACGCCTGGGGCGCCGCTCTTGAACCATCCTTTCAGGGAGTTCTGTTTCACAGACTTCTACCTTTGCTTAAAGCGACGAGTATTTCTTGCGCAGACGCTGACGAATCAGTTCTGCCAGGGTGTTCATGACGAAGGTGAACAACAGCAGCACCAATGCCGAGAGGAACAGCACGCGGTAGTGGCTGCCGCCGACTTCCGACTCGGGCATTTCCACCGCGACGTTGGCAGCCAGGGTGCGCAGGCCTTCGAACAGGTTCATTTCCATGACCGGGGTGTTACCGGTGGCCATCAGCACGATCATGGTTTCACCGACTGCACGGCCCATGCCGATCATCAGCGCCGAGAAGATCCCCGGGCTGGCGGTCAGGATCACCACGCGAGTCATGGTCTGCCACGGCGTGGCACCGAGGGCCAGCGAGCCGAGGGTCAGGCCGCGCGGCACACTGAACACGGCGTCTTCAGCGATCGAATAGATGTTCGGGATCACCGCAAAACCCATGGCCAGACCGACCACCAGAGCGTTGCGCTGGTCGTAGGTGATGCCGAGGTCGTGGGAGATCCACATGCGCATGTCACCGCCGAAGAACCAGTTCTCCATGAACGGGCTCATGTACAGCGACAGCCAGCCCACGAACAGAATCACCGGAATCAGCAGCGCACTTTCCCAGCCATCCGGGACTTTCAGGCGGATCGATTCAGGCAGACGACTGAAGGTGAAACCGGCGACCAGGATGCCGATCGGCAACAACATCAGCAGGCTGAAGATGCCCGGCAGATGCCCTTCGACATACGGCGCGAGGAACAGGCCGGCGAAGAAACCGAGGATCACCGTCGGCATCGCTTCCATCAGCTCGATCACCGGTTTGACCTTGCGGCGCATGCCCGGGGCCATGAAGTACGCAGTGTAGATCGCAGCGGCAACGGCCAGTGGCGCCGCCAGCAGCATCGCGTAGAACGCGGCTTTCAGGGTGCCGAAGGTCAGTGGCGACAGGCTCAGTTTCGGTTCGAAATCGGTGTTGGCGGCGGTCGATTGCCAGACGTATTTAGGCTCGTCGTAGTTCTCGTACCAGACCTTGCTCCACAGCGCGCTCCACGAGACTTCCGGGTGTGGGTTGTCGAGCAGCAACGGTTGCAGCTTGCCGCCGGCTTCGACGATCACGCGGTTGGCGCGTGGCGACAGACCGAACAGGCCTTGGCCTTCAACCACCTGATCGACCAGCAAGGTGCGGTGCGCGGTGCTGTGGAACACGCCGAGCTTGCCGCTGGCATCCAGCGCGAGAAAGCCTTTGCGACGCTCTTCAGCACTGATTTCAACGATTGGCGTGGTGCCCATCTGGAAGGTGCGGATCTGCTTAAGACGCAGCTCACCATCGGTGTCACGGGCCATGAACCACTGGGCCAGACCACCTTTTGAGTCACCGACGATCAGCGAGATACCGCCGACCAGTTGCGTGGTTGCGGTGACTTCAGCGTCGGCGTTTTCCAGCAGTTTGTAGCGACCGTTGAGGCTCTTGTCGCGCAGGCTGAAGAC
The DNA here is from genome assembly GCF_032613195.1 of Pseudomonas sp. P108. Taxonomy (NCBI): domain Bacteria; kingdom Pseudomonadati; phylum Pseudomonadota; class Gammaproteobacteria; order Pseudomonadales; family Pseudomonadaceae; genus Pseudomonas; species Pseudomonas sp. P108. Next base: position 6,515,248 of record NZ_CP126691.1, read on the forward strand.
ATCGGCCTGGGCACGACCGTTGACCACGTACAGCCATTGCTGGCGCGGGTCGACGAAGATGTTTTTCACCGGCTCAGTCATCTGCGGCAGATCGATACGCTTCTGCTCGTTGGTGACTTCACCAGTCATCATGTTTTCTTCGCTGGTCAGCGACAGAACGTTGAGTTGCGAACCGGTCGAACCGACCAGCATCAGGGTCGTGTCGGAGGCGTTGAGGCTGACATGCTCCAGCGCACCACCGGCTTCGTTAAGCGCGATCGGTGCCTCGCCGTACGGATACTCGATGGCCGGGCTGATGGTTTTCTTGCCATCGGGGTAGCTGACTTTATAGGTGTGACGGAACACCAGCGCCTGACCGTTGGACAGGCCCACGGCCACCAGCGGATGGCCCGGCTGGTCTTCACCAATCGAGGTTACGGTGGCGCCGGCAGGCACCGGCAGATCGACGCGCTTCAGCTCAGCGCCACTGTCGATATCAAAGAACAATGCCTGGCCCTTGTCGGAAACACGCATGGCCACCTGATTCTGCTCTTCGAGCGAAATCATCAGCGGCTTGCCGGCGTCCTGCATCCAGGCTGGGGTAATCGAGTCTTTCGCGGTCAGGTCGGCACCCTGGAACAGCGGCGCAACCACGTAGGCGAGGAAGAAGAAGATCAGGGTGATGGCTGCCAGCACCGCGAGACCGCCAACGAGGACGTACCAGCGGGTGAAGCGATCCTTGAGCGCGCGAATGCGGCGCTTGCGTTGCAGCTCAGGCGTATTGAAATCAATGCGCTTGGGAGGATTAGTAGTCATTTGGGAATTGGCCAGATCATTCATGCGCTCACCCTAGCGATCCTGTATGACAGAAAGATGACAATGCAGTGACGCAGCAAATCCACTGCCAGCGGGACTGGCAGAGGATCAAAAATTTGAGGTGTGTAAAAGGCCGGTCTGCGCGCAGATCCGGCCTTTCACCTGAGTCCGGTGGGGCTCACTCCGGACTCAATTTGTTACTTCTTTGCGACAGCGCCGCCTTCCTGCAGACCCAGGTCAGCCAGTGCTTTTGCAGCAACCTTGGCTGGCAGAGGGATGTAGCCGTCTTTCACTACCACTTCCTGGCCCTGTTTCGACAGCACCAGTTTCACGAACTCGGCTTCCAGCGGAGCCAGAGGCTTGTTCGGGGCTTTGTTGACGTACACGTAGAGGAAACGCGACAGCGGGTACTTGCCGTTCAGGGCGTTTTCTTCGGTGTCTTCGATGAAGTCAGTGCTGCCTTTCTTGGCCAGCGGTACGGTTTTAACGCTGGCGGTTTTGTAACCGATGCCCGAGTAACCGATGCCGTTCAGCGAGGAGCTGATCGACTGCACAACCGACGCCGAACCTGGTTGTTCGTTGACGTTTGGTTTGTAGTCGCCTTTGCACAGGGCTTCTTCTTTGAAGTAGCCGTAGGTGCCGGATACCGAGTTACGACCGAACAGCTGAACTGGCTTGTTGGCCAGGTCGCCGGTCACGCCCAGGTCGCCCCAGGTTTTCACGTCGGCTTTGGCGCCACACAGACGGGTCGACGAGAAGATCGCGTCAACCTGCTCCAGGGTCAGGTGCTGGATCGGGTTGTCTTTGTGTACGAAGACAGCCAAGGCATCCACGGCCACCGGGATAGCGGTTGGCTTGTAGCCGTACTTCTGCTCGAAGGCCGCCAGTTCGGTGTCCTTCATCTTGCGGCTCATCGGGCCCAGGTTGGAGGTGCCTTCAGTCAGCGCAGGTGGCGCAGTGGCGGAACCAGCGGCCTGAATCTGGATGTTGACGTTCGGATATTCTTTTTTGTAGTTCTCAGCCCAGAGGGTCATGAGGTTGGCCAGGGTATCGGAGCCGACGCTGGACAGGTTGCCCGACACACCAGTGGTCTTGGTGTAGCTCGGGATAGCAGGGTCAACAGCGGCAACCGCGTTGGCAGTCGCAACGCCAGCAGCGACAAAAGTCATTGCCGCCATCAAACGCTTCAGTTTCATGCCTTACTCCTAGCAGATAGGGTGTGTTAAGTCGGGGCCAAGTATCAGCAGGCCGTGTGAACACTCTATGGCTGAAATATGACAATTGGATGAAAGGCCAGCATGTCGCGACAGATCGTTCCCACGCTCTGCGTGGGAACGCCGCCATGGACGCTCTGCGTCCGCATTTGAGAAGTGACGCGGAGCGTCACAGGATGCATTCCCACGCGGAGCGTGGGAACGATCAGGCGGGAGGGGAAATCAGCGGCCCTTCTTCCACAGCCACGCCCCGACCAGAATCCCCATCGTGCACAGCACCGCTACATAGTAGGCAGGCCCCATCGCACTTTCTTTCAACAACAGACTGACCACCATCGGCGTCAACCCGCCAAAAATCGCGTAAGCCACGTTATACGAGAACGACAACCCGCTGAAGCGCACCACCGGCGGGAACGCTTTAACCATCACGTACGGCACCGCACCAATGGTGCCCACCAGAAAACCGGTCAACGCGTACAGCGGGAACAGCCAGTTCGGGTGATCGGCGAGGCTGTGATAGAAGGTCCACGAACTGATCAGCAAGCCCAGGCAACCAAACACAAACACGCGCCCGGCACCAAAGCGATCCGCCAGTGCGCCGGAAATGATGCAGCCAATGCTCAGAAACACGATTGCCAGACTGTTCGATTGCAACGATTCGGTCGGCGAGAAGTGATAGACCGTTTGCAGCACGGTCGGCGTCATCAGAATGACCACGACGATCCCGGCCGACAGCAACCAGGTCAGCAGCATCGAGATCGCAATCGCGCCGCGATGATCACGCAGCACCGCACGCAGCGGCACTTCTTCAGCCAAGGCTTTGCGCAGTTGCAGTTCGGCAAATACCGGGGTCTCGTGCAGCCAACGGCGCAGGTAGACCGAGAACAGGCCGAACACACCGCCCAGCAGGAATGGAATCCGCCAGGCGTAATCGGAAACCTCTGCTGGCGTATAAATGCTGTTGATCGCCGTGGCGACCAGCGAGCCGAGCAGAATGCCGGCGGTCAGCCCGCTGGTGAGGGTGCCACAGGCGTAACCCATGTGCTTTTGCGGAACGTGTTCGGAAACGAAGACCCAAGCCCCCGGCACTTCACCGCCAATCGCCGCACCTTGAATGACCCGCATCAATAGAAGAAGGATCGGCGCCCACATGCCGATCTGCGCATACGTTGGCAGCAGACCCATGATCAGGGTCGGCACGGCCATCATGAAAATGCTCAGGGTGAACATCTTCTTGCGCCCCAGCAGGTCGCCGAAGTGCGCCATGACGATGCCGCCCAGCGGCCGCGCGAGGTAGCCGGCGGCGAAGATGCCGAAGGTCTGCATCAGGCGCAGCCACTCGGGCATGTCGGCCGGGAAGAACAGCTTGCCGACCACGGTGGCGAAGAAGACGAAGATGATGAAATCGTAGAATTCCAGCGCTCCGCCAAGGGCGGACAGCGACAGAGTCTTGTAGTCATTGCGGGTCAACGGTCGTGCGGGTTGCTCGGGCTGCGCGAGGCTCGAAGGCGCTGTGGTCATGGCAAGGGCTTCTCTTATAGTCGGATCTGCCGCCACAACAACGCTGGCGGTGGCTTGGGCAGGTTCGGCACCATAGCAAATTGTTCGAAAAAGCACATAGAGGCGCGTAATTGACGGTCAAAATCAGAACCGGATGGTCGTCGTGGAGTCTACCGACCGATATACTCGCAACCTGCTCCGGTTTGTAAGGGGTTGCTGTGCGAAAACGTCGTTGGCCCGGCCTTTGCTCGGGATTAGCCGGTTTCGCAGAGTTTCTCCTTTAGGCGCCTGATGGAAAACGTGACGAACGTAGTATGTTCGGTGCTGAATCGTTTTTCCCGAAGACGGCTACCACCAGCAATACCAACGAAGAGTCACGGGTCAGAGGCACCCCCGGCATGATAGAGCTCGAACAAGAAGATCCGATCCCGCAAGGCGACCTGGCCCTGCAAATCACTGCACTCCCGCGCGAAACCAACGGCTTTGGCGATATTTTCGGCGGCTGGCTGGTAGCGCAGATGGATTTGGCCGGCACCGCAATGGCCAGCCGTGTCGCTGGCGGCCGCGTCGCCACCGTCGCCATCGATCGCATGGCATTTCTCGTGCCTGTGGCAGTCGGTGCGCAATTGTCCTTTTATACCCAGACCCTGGAAATCGGCCGCAGCTCGATCCAGATGATGGTCGAAGTGTGGAGCGACGATCCGCTGTCCAGCGAGTGGCGTAAAGTGACCGAAGCGGTTTTCGTCTTCGTCGCCATCGACGGCAGCGGTCGCACTCGCTCGGTTCCACCACGCGCGCGTTAAACCTCGCGGCCGTTTTGCGGTCGATAACCGTCCCAAGTGTCTGATCGAGAGCTGCCCCATGAACACGCCCAACGTTGAAGCGGTGAAACTGGATGAACTGAACTGCTGGCGCATCCGCCACGGTCAGGCCGAAGTGCTGGTGGCGCAGCAAGGCGCGCACATCCTCAGTTATCAGATCGATGGGCAACCGCCGATCATCTGGCTCAACGACAAGGCCGACTTCAAGACGGGCAAAAGCATTCGCGCCGGCGTGCCGGTGTGCTGGCCGTGGTTCGGCAAGTTCGAACGCAACCCGCAGAGCGTGCAGGCCATGTACACCGGTGAGCAACCGGCACCCGCGCATGGTCTGGTGCGAGCGATGGATTGGGAACTGGGCGGCATCGAATCAGAGGCTGACGGTATCAAGGTCGAGTTCAAGCTGCCCTACCCCGAAGGTGGCCTGCCGGGCTGGCCGCACGAAGTCGATCTGACCCTGACCCTGCATTTGTCCGAGCAACTGAGTTTCAGCCTGACCAGCCATAACCGTGGCAGTGACACCGTCAGCCTGAGTCAGGCGCTGCACACCTATTTCGCGGTCAGTGATGTGCGCAATGTGCACGTCGAAGGCGTGGATGGTTTGAATTACATCGAGACGCTGGATGACTGGAAAACCACCAGTCAGCAAGGCGACCTGCAATTTGCCGGTGAGACCGACCGCATCTACCTCGATGCGCCGCCACAACTGAGCATCGTCGACCCTGCCTGGGAAAGACGCATTGTGCTGACGGCCACAGGTTCACGCACGGCGGTGATCTGGAACCCTTGGATCGATCGCGCGGCGGCATTGGCGGATATGGACAACGATGGTTGGCAGCGCATGTTGTGCATCGAGACGGCGAATGTGATGGATGACATCGTCACGCTGGCGCCGGGGGCGAGTCATACCATGGGCGTCAGCGTCGCCCGCGAACCGCTCTAACCAGCACTGCAATACAAAATGTGGGAGCGAGCCTGCTCGCGAAGGCGTTGTATCAGTCAACATTCAAATGACTGATACACCGCTTTCGCGAGCAGGCTCGCTCCCACAGTTGTTTGGTGGTGATTGTTAGAGATCGGACTCCTGCACCACCCGCACCTTGTCGGCTTCCAGCGCATACGCCGCATCGGCCAGATCATTGCTGACCTTCTCGACCTTCAGCGTGCCGGTCACCCACAGAGGCGTGTAGATATCGTCCAGTTTCAAACCTTTCGGATACCGCACCAGCACCAGTTGATTCGGCGGCGGTGGCGGCACGTGGATGCAGGCGCCGGGATACGGCACAAGGAAGAACAACGTGCTGCGGCCCTTGGCGTCGGACTCCAGCGGCACCGGATAACCACCGATGCGGATGTGTTTGTCATTCATCGATGCCACGGTTTTGGTCGAGTACATCACCGCCGGCAGACCTTTGGCCTGCTTCATCCCGCCCTTCTCGGTGAAGGTGCCGGTGGCTTCCGGGGAGTTGTGGTCGATTTCAGGCATGGCCTCGAGGGCCTTTTGGTCCGACTTGGGCATCAGTTCGAGCCAGTCGGTTTCCGGCAGTTCGCCGGCGTGGGCCAAACCGCTGCCCAGGAAAAGGAGAGTCAACAGAAGACGGCGCATGAAGGTGCTCGGTATAGAAAGGAAGGAACATTGAATCGCCGAGCATTCTAGCCCTCCCGGCCACGTTGGCCGAGAGGGCTTTGTCGCTTTGGATCAGTTCTTTTTGATCAGACCGTAGATCACCAGCAACACGATCGCGCCGACCAGTGCGCCGATGAAACCTGCGCCCTCGCCCGCGCGATAGATGCCCAGAGCCTGGCCGCCGTAAGTGGCTGCCAGCGAACCGCCGATACCGAGCAGGATGGTCATGATCCAGCCCATGCTGTCATCGCCCGGTTTCAGGAACCGTGCCAGCAGGCCGACGATCAAGCCGATAAAGATGGTTCCGATAATTCCCATGGCATTTCCCTCTGATTTGGTAGATATGCCAAAGCCTAGACAGACTTTGGCATCCTGCCATGAGAGAACGGCGGCTCCTGAATGGTTCCGCCGCTGCCACATGAAACTGTCGTTACTCGGCGATCAGCGCTTCGACCTTGACGATCTGCGCTTGCAGCGTGGCCATGTCGGCGCAGCGCAGGTTGGCGTGGCCGACCTTGCGCCCGGCCTTGAATGCCTTGCCGTAGTGATGCAGATGGCAGTCTTCGATAGCGATGACTTTCTCAACCGGCGGTACCACACCGATGAAGTTAAGCATCGCGCTCTCGCCAACCTTGGCCGTCGAACCCAGCGGCAGGCCAGCAACGGCGCGCAGGTGGTTTTCGAACTGGCTGCACTCGGCGCCTTCGGTGGTCCAGTGCCCGGAGTTGTGCACGCGCGGGGCGATTTCGTTGGCTTTCAGGCCACCGTCGACTTCAAAGAACTCGAACGCCATCACGCCGACGTAGTTCAACTGCTTGAGCACGCGGCTCGAGTAGTCTTCGGCCAACGCCTGCAACGGGTGATTGGTGCTGGCCACGGACAGCTTGAGGATGCCGCTGTCGTGGGTGTTGTGCACCAACGGATAGAACTTCGTTTCACCATCGCGGGCACGCACGGCGATCAGCGAGACTTCACCGGTGAACGGCACAAAGCCTTCCAGCAGGCAGGACACGCTGCCCAGTTCGGCGAAGGTACCCACCACGTCTTCCGGTTTGCGCAGGACTTTCTGACCTTTGCCGTCATAACCCAGGGTACGGGTTTTCAGTACGGCCGGCAGGCCGATCGAAGCGACGGCGGCGTCCAGATCGGCTTGCGATTGAATGTCGGCGAAGGCCGGAGTCGGGATGCCCAGGTCCTTGAACATGCTCTTTTCGAACCAGCGGTCGCGAGCGATGCGCAGGGCTTCGGCGCTCGGGTAGACCGGGACGAATTGCGAGAGGAATGCCACGGTTTCGGCCGGGACGCTTTCGAATTCGAAGGTCACCAGATCGACTTCATCGGCCAATTGGCGCAGATGATCCTGATCGCCGTAATCGGCCCGCAGGTGTTCGCCCAGCGCGGCCGCACAGGCGTCCGGCGCAGGGTCGAGGAAAGCGAAGTTCATGCCCAGCGGGGTGCCCGCCAGGGCCAACATGCGACCCAACTGGCCGCCACCGATTACACCGATCTTCATCTCAACAACCTCAGGCAATACGTGGGTCTGGATTGTCCAGGACGCTGTCCGTCTGCTCGGCACGGAAGGTTTTCAGCACCGTGTGGAACTGTGGATGCTTGGCACCGAGGATGCTCGCCGAGAGCAAGGCTGCGTTGATTGCGCCGGCCTTGCCGATGGCCAGAGTGGCGACCGGAATGCCCGCTGGCATCTGCACGATCGACAGCAGCGAGTCGACGCCCGAGAGCATGGCCGACTGGACCGGCACGCCCAGCACGGGCAGGTGGGTCTTGGCCGCACACATGCCTGGCAAGTGGGCTGCGCCACCGGCACCGGCGATAATCACCTCGATGCCGCGGCTTTCAGCCTCTTCGGCGTACTGGAACAGCAGATCCGGGGTGCGGTGGGCAGAGACCACTTTGACCTCGTACGGGATGCCGAGCTTTTCCAGCATATCGGCGGTGTGGCTAAGGGTGGACCAATCGGACTTGGAGCCCATGATCACGCCAACCAGTGCACTCATCGTCGCGCCTCTTCTCTCTGGAGCGCCCGCAGGCGCGTCATAAAACAACAAGCCACGCAGGTTGCGTGGCTTGATTGTACGAAAAATGGCCGGACGTGCCGGCCGAAGGCCGCGCAGTATACCGCAAAGAAAGCAATAAACAGCCCCCCGCGCGACCATCTGTCATCTGCCGCAAATGCCCGGTTTTATTGACTTGAAGGTCAGCGACAGAACACCGCAAATCCCCTGTAGGAGTGAGCCTGCTCGCGATGGCGGTGTATCAGTCACATCATCGTTGAATGTGCAGACGCTATCGCGAGCAGGCTCACTCCTACAAGGGGTCCGCGTAGGCTCAGGAAGCTTGTGCAGCGCCACCCTCGAGCTTGCGCCACAGCAGACGGACGTTGGCTTTGCGCACCAAGGCGCAGCGATACAGGCGAATCTCCAGCGGCACGTGCCACTGCGGGCCGCCACAGACCACCAGTTCGCCGCGAGCCAGCTCAGCACGCACGCTCAGCTGCGGCACCCACGCAATTCCAAGCCCCTCCAGCGCCATGCTCTTCAGGCTGTCAGCCATCGCGGTTTCGTAAATAGTGGTGAAACGCAGCTGCCGCTGACGCAACAAACCATTCACCGAGCGACCAAGAAACGCCCCGGCGCTATAGGCCAGCAACGGCACGCTCGCCTCCCCTTCCAGATCGAACAACGGCTTGCCCTCGGCATCCGCCGCACAGACCGGGAGCATTTCCGTCTGACCCAAATGCAGCGAGGGGAAGATTTCCGGGTCCATCTGCATCGCCGCATCCGGGTCGTAGAACGCCAGCATCAGATCGCAGCCACCTTCACGCAACGCATGCACCGCGTCGCCGACGTTGGTTGCGACCAAACGCGTGGCGATGTTCAGGCCTTCATTACGCAGTTGCGCGATCCAGCGCGGGAAGAAACCCAAGGCCAGCGAGTGAGCGGCAGCGACCTGCATCACCTCGCCCTGCCCGCCTTCCAGATGATGCAGATGGCGCAGCACTTCACCGAGCTGTTCGACCACGGTGCGCGCAGTGACCAGAAACAGCTGCCCCGCCGCCGTCAGTTCGATCGGCGTGCGCGAGCGGTTGACCAGAGTCAGCCCCAGCGCCGCTTCGAGGCTGCGGATCCGCCGACTGAAGGCCGGCTGGGTCACGAAGCGTCGTTCAGCGGCCTGCGAGAAGCTGCGGGTGGCGGCCAGAGCACTGAAGTCCTCGAGCCATTTGCTTTCCAGATTCATCACGTCCTCCCGGACACGCACCAAAACAGGTCACACGTCTGCCGCGCAGGCGGCGTCACATGGGCATTATGCCGAATGTGCATAGGGCAGTGCTGAACAGCATTGGCCCAAAATTTCCCACAAGCCTAGCATTCGCAGCGTTCCGGCACAGACCGGGTCCATATCGAGATGATTTCTATCATGTCCTCCGCTGCATCTTTCCGCACAGAAAACGACCTGCTTGGCGCCCTCGAAGTACCGGCTCAAGCGTATTACGGCATCCAGACCCTGCGAGCGGTGAACAACTTCCGCCTCTCCGGCGTTCCGATTTCGCATTACCCGAAACTGGTTGTCGGCCTGGCAATGGTCAAACAGGCCGCTGCTGACGCCAACCGCGAGTTGGGTCACCTGAGCGAAGCCAAGCACGCTGCCATCAGCGAAGCCTGTGCCCGATTGATCCGCGGTGATTTCCACGAAGAGTTCGTGGTCGACATGATTCAAGGTGGCGCCGGTACTTCCACCAACATGAACGCCAACGAAGTGATCGCCAACATTGCGCTCGAAGCAATGGGTCATCAGAAAGGCGAGTACCAGTACCTGCACCCGAACGACGACGTGAACATGGCGCAGTCGACCAACGACGCTTACCCAACGGCGATCCGTCTGGGTCTGCTGCTCGGTCACGACACCCTGCTGGCCAGCCTCGACAGCCTGATTCAGGCGTTCGCGGCCAAGGGCAAAGAATTCGATCACGTCCTGAAAATGGGCCGTACCCAGCTGCAAGACGCCGTGCCGATGACCCTCGGCCAGGAATTCCGTGCCTTCGCCACCACCATGGGCGAAGACCTGGCCCGTCTGAAGACGCTGGCCCCGGAACTACTGACTGAAGTGAACCTCGGTGGCACTGCGATCGGTACCGGCATCAACGCCGACCCGCGTTATCAAGCGCTGGCGGTACAGCGTCTGGCCCTGATCAGCGGTCAACCGCTGGTTCCAGCCGCCGACCTGATCGAAGCGACTTCCGACATGGGCGCCTTCGTGCTGTTCTCCGGCATGCTCAAGCGCACCGCGGTCAAGCTGTCGAAGATCTGCAACGACCTGCGCCTGCTGTCCAGCGGCCCACGCACCGGCATCAACGAAATCAACCTGCCAGCGCGTCAGCCAGGCAGCTCGATCATGCCCGGCAAGGTCAACCCGGTCATCCCGGAAGCGGTTAACCAAGTGGCGTTCCAAGTAATTGGTAACGACCTGGCGCTGACCATGGCAGCCGAAGGCGGCCAGCTGCAGCTGAACGTGATGGAGCCACTGATCGCTTTCAAGATCTTCGACTCGATCCGCCTGCTGCAACGCGCCATGGACATGCTGCGCGAGCACTGCATCGTCGGCATCACCGCCAACGAAGCGCGCTGCCGTGAACTGGTCGAACACTCGATCGGTCTGGTCACCGCACTGAACCCGTACATCGGCTACAAAAACGCCACCCGCATCGCCGGTCTCGCCCTTGAAAGCGGCCGCGGCGTGCTGGAACTGGTGCGCGAAGAAGGTCTGCTCGACGAAGCCATGCTCGCCGACATCCTGCGCCCGGAAAACATGATTGCTCCACGTCTGGTTCCGCTCAAAGCCTGAACCGACGCTTTACTTGTAGCACCGCTCACCAGGTCGAGGGACTAGACACCTCTCACCTTTTGAGGGCTTGGGGATTTAGTCCCCAAGCCCTTTTTTTTAACTTTCTGACCCTGAGACCCGTATGTCTGGGGACTGCTCGCTCTCACAGAAGAGCAGTTCCTGCACAAGCCCGGCGCCGGTAACGCCGGGTGTTTCAAAGCCTCGTTTCGTCGCTTGCACCACTACCGTGCAGACGGGCGCGTCACTGATCGGTATAGTGCCGCCCCTCTTCGCGTGAGCGGTCGTCGGTAACGAGGCCATAACCCATGCGAAACCCGAACTAATAACAAACCCGCGAAATGGAACCGGACGAAACCTTCGCCTCACTCGTCGTGCCGCGCGCACACCGGTGTAACACGATGTTTCTTCCATCCAGTATTTGCTTACACAATAAACAGCGAGGAAAAATCCATGCTCGAAGTCATTAACGACTTCCTCTCAGGGAAAGTACTGATCGTGCTCATTGTCGGGCTCGGTAGCTACTTCACGATTCGCTCGCGTTTCGTTCAATTGCGTCACTTCTTCCACATGTTCGCGGTGTTCCGCGACAGCCTCAAAGGCAGCGCCGGGCAACTCAGCTCGTTCCAGGCCCTGATGCTCAGCCTTGCCGGCCGTGTCGGTGCAGGCAACATCGCCGGTGTCGGCATCGCCGTGACCCTCGGTGGTCCGGGTGCGGTGTTCTGGATGTGGGTGACCGCACTGGTCGGCATGTCCAGCAGCTTCTTTGAATGTACCCTGGCCCAAGTCTACAAGCGCGCCGATGGCGACGGCTTGTACCGTGGGGGCCCGGCCTACTACATCCAGCACGGCCTTAAGCTCAAAGGCATGGCTGTAGTGTTCTCCGTCCTGCTGCTGGTCACCTACGGCTTCGCCTTCATTGGCCTGCAGTCCTACACCGTGACCCACTCGCTGCAGAACGCCTTTGAATTCAACCCACAACACACCGGTATCGTCCTGGCGGTGCTGCTGGCCATCACCTTCATCGGTGGCATCAAGCGTATCGCCTCGGTGTCCGACCTGCTGGTGCCGATCAAGACCCTGGCCTATATCGGCGTGACCCTGTACGTGATCGGTACCCAGATCGAACACGTGCCCGCCATGCTGGAAACCATCTTCAAGAGCGCCTTCGGCCTCGACCCGGCCTTTGGCGGCCTGCTTGGCAGCGCCATCGTCATGGGCGTGAAGCGTGGCGTGTTCGCCAACGAAGCGGGTCTGGGCAGTGCGCCGAACGTCGCTGCCGTGGCCGCCGTGAAGCACCCGGGTGCTCAGGGCGTGGTTCAGGCTTTCAGCGTGTTCCTCGACACTTTCGTGATCTGCACCTGCACCGCGCTGCTGATCCTGCTGTCGGGCTTCTACACCCCGGGCTTCGAAGGTGACGGCATCGTCCTCACCCAGAACTCGCTGGCCGCTGTGGTCGGTGACTGGGGTCGCATGTTCGTCAGCGTCGCGCTGTCGCTGTTCGTCTTCACCTGCATCCTCTACAACTACTACCTGGGCGAAAACAGCCTGCAATTCCTCACCCGCAACCGCGCCGCACTGATGATTTTCCGCGGCCTGGTGCTGGCGCTGGTGGTATGGGGTTCGATGCAGGACCTGTCGACCGTGTTCGCCTTCGCCGACATCACCATGACCTGCCTGGCCTTCGTCAACCTGGTGGCCCTGGCCATGCTGTTCAAGGTCGGCATGCGCGTGATGCGCGACTACGACGCGCAGCGCCGCGCCGGCGTCAAACAGCCGGTGTTCGACTCGAGCAAATTTGCCGATCTGGACCTCGACCTGAAGGCCTGGCCGACCAACCCGTCTGCCGCTGCCGGCCAGACCGAAGCCGAGCCGCAAGGCGTGCCTGCAGCGCAACGCTGACAGGTAAATGACGGGCGCATCCCCTGCGCCCGTCAGTTATTGTGGTGCAATAACTTGTGGCAGTGAGCCTGCTCGCGATAGCTGTCTTTCAACCAACATCAATGTTGAATGATGAACCGCTATCGCGAGCAGGCTCACTCCTACAATGTCATCTCTTGTGGAGACCCTCAGATGATTGCCAATTCCTACCCCGCCGCCCAACACGTCATGGTGCTCTACACCGGTGGCACCATCGGCATGCAGGCCAGCGCCAATGGTCTGGCCCCGGCGTCCGGTTTCGAAGCGCGGATGCGCGACTACCTGCACAGCCAGCCTGAACTCGTCGTGCCACAGTGGCGCTTCCGCGAAATGTCGCCGCTGATCGACAGCGCCAACATGACCCCGACCTACTGGCAGCAACTGCGTGAAGCAGTGGTCGATGCTGTTGATGTGCAAGGCTGCGACAGCGTGCTGATCCTGCACGGCACCGACACGCTGGCCTATAGCGCGGCGGCGATGAGTTTCCAGTTGCTCGGCCTGCACGCCCGGGTGTGCTTCACCGGCTCCATGCTGCCGGCCGGCGTTACCGACAGCGATGCGTGGGAAAACCTTGGCGGCGCACTGGTTGCCCTCGGCCATGGCCTGGCACCGGGCGTGCACCTGTACTTCCACGGCGAACTGCTGGCGCCGACCCGTTGCGCGAAAGTGCGCAGCTTCGGCCGTCATCCGTTCAAGCGCCTGGAGCGTCAGGGCGGCGGTATCAAAGCCCCATCGATTCCAGCGTCGTTGAACTACAACCAGCCGAAGCAACTGGCCAAGGTGGCCGTGCTGCCACTGTTCCCCGGCATCAGTGCCGAAGTGCTCGACGGCCTGCTCGACAGCGGCATTCAAGGTCTGGTGCTGGAGTGCTACGGCAGCGGTACAGGGCCGAGCGACAACCCTGAGTTTCTGGCAAGCCTTGGCCGTGCGCGGGATAACGGCGTAGTCGTTGTGGCGGTCACGCAGTGCCATGAAGGTGGCGTTGAGTTGGATGTGTATGAGGCGGGCAGTCGCTTGCGCGGTGTCGGCGTGTTGTCCGGCGGCGGCATGACTCGTGAGGCAGCGTTCGGCAAGTTGCATGGGGTGCTGGGGGCAGGCCTTGAAACTCAAGAAGTGCGCCGGCTGATCGAACTGGATTTGTGTGGTGAGTTGCTCTGAGCAAGGCTCTGGATCGGCCCTCACCCTAGCCCTCTCCCGGAGGGAGAGGGAACTGACCTTAGTGTCTTGCGCTATACGCCGACCTGAAAAAAAGTGTCGATTATGGATTCGGCACAGTTTTTTCACGTCGGCGTGTCTCTTCAATATCCCCCAGTCGGCCCCCTCTCCTTTTGGGAGAGGGCTGGGGTGAGGGGCTGCTGCGGCATGCAACTTGCTGCGTTCCAGCCATCTCAAGGCTGGAAAATCCCATGCTCCACTCCCACCTCACCACCCTCAACGCCGTCTCGCTGATCCTCAACACCTTCAAAGCCGAAGGCCTGTCGAGCGAAGCGCTGCTGGCCGGCAGTGGCATCAGTGCGGCGGATCTCAGCCGGGCCGACACGCGCATCACCACCAATCAGGAGATGCAGGTCTGCGCCAACGCGGTCGCGCTCAAGCGCGATATCGGTCTGGAACTGGGTCGGCGCATGCACGTTTCCTGCTACGGCATCCTCGGTTACGCACTGTTGACCTGTGCCACCTTCGGTGACGCTTTACGCTTGGCGATCCGTTATCCGGCGCTGTTGGGAACACTTTTCGAACTGAGTCTGGAAGACGATGGCCAGCGCGTCTGGTTCGTCGCCGCCGATTATCGCGAGACTCCGGCGATGGCAGTGTTCAATGCCGAATTCTGCCTGGTGTCGCTGAAAGTCATTTGTGATGACTTGCTCGGGCATCCGTTGCCATTGCTCGCCACGCGGTTCGAACACGCGGCGCCGGACTATCGCGACAGCTATGCCGAGCACTTCGACAGTCCGCTGCACTTCACCGCCAAGGACAACGCCTTCGCCTTCGACCGTCACTGGCTCGATCAACCGCTGCCGCTGGCCGATCTCATCACCCATCAAGCCATGGCCGAACGGTGCCGCAAGCAGAACCTGGAATTCACTGGGCGTCAGGCGTGGTTGGGGCGGATTCGGCAGCTGCTCAGCGCGCAATTGAACGCCGCGCCGGGGCTGGAAGGTCTGGCGCAGCAGATGAAGTGCTCGCCGCGCACCTTGCGCCGGCATCTCAAGGACATGGGCAGCAGCTATCAGGAACTGCTCGATGAGCTGCGCTTCGAGCGGGCCAAGCAGATGTTGTGTGAAGATCAACTGCCGATCTACCGCATCGCCGAAACCCTCGGCTTCAGTGAGACCGCCAGCTTCCGCCATGCCTTTGTGCGCTGGAGCGGCGTGGCGCCGAGTCAGTTCAGGGCCTGAAGAAGGGGCGAATTGCGGTCAGTGTTTTTGGCCATATCAATCCCCTTTTGGCCTTTCCTGCCGTTTTCCGATTCGTCTTGTCCCGCAACACTGAGAGCAACCGAATCAGCCCTGCGGAGAACAACAAATGCTGACGATCTACTCAGACGATCACCACCTGCACCATGGCCGCTGCGAACTCATCGATGGCCAGCTCAAGCCGTGCTTCGAGATGCCGTCGCGCGCCGACCATGTGCTGCAACGCGTGAAAAACCAGAACCTCGGCGCGGTCGAGGCACCGAAGGATTTCGGTCTGGAGCCGATCGCCCGCGTCCACAGCCGTGACTACCTCGACTTCTTCAAAGGCGCATGGGCGCGCTGGACTGAATTCAATACCGACGGCGACTTGCTGCCCTACACCTGGCCGGCGCGGACTCTGCGTGCGATCAAACCGACCAGCCTGCACGGCCAGCTCGGTTACTACAGTTTCGACGGTGGCGCGCCAATCACCGCCGGCACCTGGCAAGCGGCGTACAGCGCGGCGCAAGTGGCCCTGACCGCACAAGCGCAAATCCAGCGCGGCGCGCGCAGTGCCTTCGCGCTATGCCGGCCACCGGGACACCACGCCGCCAGCGATTTGATGGGCGGTTATTGCTACCTCAACAACGCCGCAATCGCCACGCAGGCGTTCCTCGATCAGGGCCACAAGAAGGTCGCGATTCTCGACGTCGACTATCACCACGGCAATGGCACGCAGTCGATTTTCTACGAGCGCAGCGACGTGCTGTTCACCTCGATTCACGGCCACCCGGAAGCGGAGTTTCCGTTCTTCCTCGGTTACGACGACGAGCGCGGCGAAGGTGCCGGTGAAGGTTTCAACTTCAACTATCCGCTGCCCGCCGGTTCTGGCTGGGAGGTCTGGAGTGCAGCGCTTGATCAGGCCTGCAGGGAGATCGAAAGCTATGGCGCTGACGTTATCGTCGTATCGCTCGGCGTCGACACTTTCAAGGATGACCCGATCTCGCAGTTCAAACTCGACAGCCCGGATTACCTGGCGATGGGCAAACGCATCGCCAGACTCGGCAAACCGACGCTGTTCGTCATGGAGGGCGGTTACGCGGTGGAAGAGATCGGCATCAATGCGGTGAACGTGCTGGAAGGATTCGAGCAGTAACCACGCGCTAGTCGGACACGCATAAAACCAGACCCGCCCACGCGGGTCTTTTTTTGCCGGCAATATTTATCTACCGCACGCACCCCGCAGCCTGCCTCTACCTTGCCCGGAACCGCCGCCGTTTCGGCGCGCCCATCAGAGCAGGAGTTGCCCATGCCCGAAATCCCCTCGCCCAGCGCCGTCGATATCCTGACCCAACTGGTGACCGGCCCTTCGCTGCGAGAAGTCGCCTCGAAAACGCTGCGTCCGGCGCTCAAGACGCTATATCCGGATCTGGAGATCGACCCCCAACGGGCCATGGTCGTAAGACCGACCTGGGTCATTCAGGATGATCAGGTCGTCCCCGGCCGCCACCTGATCGAATCGCTGACCGACACACTGGTGCGCCTGGGCCTCTCCGGCACTGCCGTGACGTACCTCGACGGTGAGCATTATCTGACCTCGCAGCCCGACCAGCCCGCAGCCATTCAACTGCCGGTGAAAATCAGCGCCGTCGGCAAGCTGCTCAATGATCTGGCACCATTGCTGTTCATTGCCTACAAGGAACAGCAAGTCAATTACTGGGACGAATTCACCTACCCGGGACAACCGCGTTGGCAACAGATGTCGCAATCCTTGCGCAAGCTGTGGAACGTCGAAGCCAATCCTGACTGGGATACCGACCAGCGCACCATGGTGGAGGCGGTTTACCAGCACCCGGACAAACACCAGCGCCGGCCAACCGGCAAATACCAGGTACGCGCCTGCCTGGTCGATCTGGACCGCAACGAGGGTGACCAACAGAACCATCTGACCCTTCTCGATACCGCCGTGCTGATCGGTACCGATGGCCAGCGCACCTGGATCATCACGTACTCGGTGATCCAGGGTTTCGAGAGCTTCGAATCGCTGGATGAACTCGGCAAGGCTTTGTTGCGTCGCTACGGGAATGAAGCTGCCGGTGTCGGCCTGGAATGGCGACTGTTCGAACCGCAAGGCCATTTCTTCGACTATCAGGCCTGTACCCTGATTGCGCTGGAGGCTGATGCCCTCGGCGCGATCAATTTCTTTCAAGAGTCGGGGCCCCGCCCGCCCTACCCGCACCCCGGGACTGTCGGCGATCCGCGCGAACCGACACCGCGCCTCAAACCGCATATCGAGCGTCTGCGCCCGATGCTGCCAGCCTGGCTCGACAGCGCCGCGCCGGCCGATCAAACCCGTTACAGCCGGCATCTGCTGGACCTGACCATGGTGCAGCATGCGAACAAAGGAAAAACCTTCCAGAGCGAAGTTGTCAGCCTGCAAGCGTTCACCCGCGATGCCCTGAAACAGCAGATGCTCAAGGACCATCCGAAGGCCGGCGACGTAGCGATCGATGACATTGAAATCAGCATCACCAGCCTGGTGGTCTGGGGCACGTTCGTCTTGCCGGGCAACACGCAGACCCAGACACTGTCACTCATTGAACTTGCCTTGCAGAACCTTGCCGGACAGCCAATCGGCAACAAAACCGTACGTTACAAGGACGGCAGCGAATTGCCCGACTGGATGACCGTCAGTTACGTGGAAACGCTGGTCAGCACGGTCGATATCGGCAAGACCTACCCGGCGCACTTGCAGAACCTGCTGGTCGACGACACCGAGCAAGCGACCGCGCTGCAAGGGCTCTACACCAGCCAGTTGCCCATCGAGCTGCCACTGCTGGCGTTGCAACACAAAATACAGGGCAAGGCGGGCATGACTGATCTGGGTTACCGCTATGTCGTCGCCGCACTGGCCAGCACTGACGAGGAGCGGCATGTCGATCACGAGGAAGTGGTCATTCGCCCGCTGGCATTTGTCGCCCATCGCACCCGCTCAGAGGCCGACACCGTCGATAACATGTTCATCATCGGCCCGCGCGCGGTGGAAAAAGGGCCGTGCGTGCTTTATCGGCCACTGTTCGAAATGGCGCTGATGCAGTTTCCCTCTCACGCCAACCTGACGTACGAAATCCAGCAGTCTCGCCAACTGCGTGAGTCAGTTCTGGCCTGGTTGCCGGACGATGTACGCTTCAACTACAGCCAGTTCGTCTTCACTGCCCGGCTGCCTTCGGTCTGGACGATCCCGCAATTGCTGATCAACCCCACTACCGCTCTCGACATGTCCGGTCCGGTGGCATTGGGGACCGCGGCGATCGAGCAGGATGTGCTGGCGACGCTGCACAACAGTAATGTTCAGGCGGTGATTACCCAGGCTGATCGCCAGTCGGTCTCCGATGCAGAAGCGCGCTGGGCCACGCTAAAACACGGCGGCTGGATGTTGTTCAACGCGGCATTGCCGTTCCTGGGACGCAGCGTCGGCACAGCGGCCTGGATCTGGCAGATCATGGACGACCTGCAAGAAGTCAGCGACGTTGCCAATGAGCAATGCGGCAAGATCGCCTGGACCGCTCTCACCGATATTCTTCTGGCATTGGGCATGGTGCTCGCCCATCGCGCAGCGGTCGGCGACAAGCCACAAAGCGAACCACTGACACAGGAAGAACCCGTTCAGCCCATCACCACCACCGCCGCCGTCATCAGCACTGCATTAAAGCTGCCAGATATCTCCGGCAGCGCCCTGCCCAGCGCCCATGAAATGTCGGTAAACCCTTTTGCCGCACTGAAGCGATCTCCCGTCGCACTGACCACTTTGCTTGAGAGTTTTCAGATCGCCAAACCCAGAGGCATCGGCGATGCCGCCAGCGAGGGCACCCACAGACACCTCTATCCACGCCAGAAACAATGGTTCGCTCCGGTGGGCAAGCGCTGGTTCGAAGTCACCATCAATGAACACGCAGACGTCCAGATCATCGACTCACGCCAAGCAACGGCGCGCCCCGGACCGCCACTGACCCGCACCGCCAATGGCCAATGGGTGGTCGATCTGCGCTTGCGCCTGCGAGGCGGCGGTCTCGACAGTGCGCTTGAGAAAGCTCAGGACTTCAGCAAAAAAACAGCGAAGCAACTGACTGCCGAAATCAGCGCTTTCGATGTAACGATGACGGCCAAACAGATTCAGCTTGACGCACACCGCGCCGCGCTCGACAACGCGCTTGCGCAGTCCAGGGCACAGCTGCGTGAGCAATATCTGACTACGCTTGAATCACAGCGCAAGGCTTACGCCACGAACATCGAACAAATCAAAGCGTTGAATCACAAGGAACCCATTCCCAATTACCGCACCGTGATGATTCAGCGACTGCAGATGCAGTTGTTTCTCGGTCAGGAGTGGCTCGAACTGCACTCCACAGAGTTTCAGGCCAGCCTGAAGACGATGCAGACAATGCTTGCCGATGAAAGCCGATTCGCCCTTCAGGCGTTTATCGACACCTTCGAAAAAATGACCGATCAGACCCAGGCCATCATCGAAAAAGTGGAGTCGGCACAGACGCGTTTTGACGAATTGACGCTGTTGGGAAAAGAGGCTGTCGAGGTTATTCAACTGTATCGCAAGATGTTGCCTAACTATGATATCAACGACCTCAAGCTTCTACAGATCAGCCTCGGCCAGGAGATCTGCGTCAAGCCGGGTGACACGACGACTGACGCCAACGCGCGGCAGACACTGGCCACCCTCATCGAAGACGCTGCACTGAGTATCCAGAGCACGCTGAACCTGACCAGCGACGAAAGCCTCGACAACCTGCGTGACCGCACGGATGCCTTGAGCAATGTTGCCGAACAATTTACCGCCATCGATCAACGCTTTGGCGATCTGCTCATCGACTATCCCGAGCAGATCAACACCGCGCGACTGGAACATGTGCGCAGCCGGGT
The DNA here is from genome assembly GCF_032613195.1 of Pseudomonas sp. P108. Classification (NCBI taxonomy): domain Bacteria; kingdom Pseudomonadati; phylum Pseudomonadota; class Gammaproteobacteria; order Pseudomonadales; family Pseudomonadaceae; genus Pseudomonas; species Pseudomonas sp. P108. Next base: position 6,535,310 of record NZ_CP126691.1, read on the forward strand.
GAGCGCATTCAAAGCCCGCACGGACGTAAAACTGGTCGAGTTGCTGCGCTACAAACACTTGCTGGAACCGCTGCCCGGGCCTTCCCGGCCGACATCGGCATCATCATCGACGCGCCGGATCATCAAAACCAAATCCAGGGGTACATTAGTCGGCGAACGAAAAAAGAGCATCGAGAGTCCGGATACTGACCTGGTGGAAGTGCGCACCACCCTGACGGGCGTCATCGCCACCTTCCAGGAAGAGTCACCCGGTGTCTGGGTCGAACAGCGCACAGCCAAACCGAAACCGCCCAAGCCTAGTCCAAACCTGAATACCAGTATTCGTGAAGGTCAGGCCCTGATCGACGGTCTGGCCACCTTCCACCGGCGTATCGAGGCCCAACTCAAACGAGGGCCACGAATTCCTGTCGAGGTCGAAGAGGACTATCACAAACACGCTGCCGTCTTGCGCAAAGCCAACGCAGACATCGATGAAGCGTTGACCGCCAGCAATCTGACTGCCGACCTCAAAAAACCGACCGAAGCGCTTGGCCACAAGCTTGACGAAGCCGCTAACAACCTTGAAGCAAAAGGCACCAGCACGCGTATCCGGATGGTCAAGCAACAGCCACCGACGGCGGCCGGGATCCTTTGGCTGAAGGACAAGGGGGAAGTGAGGACGTCACAAACCGTGACCCGGCGCCGGCTCCGCAGTCACGCCAACGATTTTCTCGACGAATACGAAATACGCGACGTCCACACTCACAAGGTGCTGTGTTACGCACACTTCCATTACAGCAGCGCGCAAGCGCCCGTCACGCCATTCCCCACCGGCCATATGAAAACCGTTGCACAACGACATATGGGAGGAGCTTATGAGCCACGCTTGCTCAACAATCAGGCACTGATCGATATCCATCGCAGCACAATTTCCGACAAATCCGCACAGACGCTGTTTCTCATACCTGCCACGCCTGTCGTAACCGAATCAACGCCGAGTTGATCGCCGCTTCAGGTACGGCAGCAAACCCCAGTACCAACCCGGCGCGCTGATCCATGGGCGTGGTGGAATCAGGCAGCCAGTAGCTGCTCAAACCGTTGATCTCGACATCGACGCGAGCCGCTTGCGCAATCAACTGCTGCTCGCGCTCGAGGTTGTCTACGGCCACGGTCAAGTGCAATCCGGCCGAGACGGCAGGCAGATCGCCGACACCGGCAATGGCGCTCGGCCAACCCTTGAGCAATGTATTGCGGCGGCTCAGAGCAGCCCGCCGCATGCGTCGGATATGTCGCTGGAAATGCCCGGCGGCCATGAATTCGGCCATCACGGCTTGTGTACTCACCTCGGAATGCCGGACATCCACAGCCCGCCGTTGTGAAAATGCATCCACCAGCCCCGGCGGCAGTACCAGATACCCAAGCCGCAGCGCCGGGAACGCGACCTTGCCGAAAGTGCCGACATACAACACGCGTCCCTGTCGATCGAGTGCCGCCAACGGTGCCAGTGGTGCACCGGTGTAGCGGTACTCGCCATCGTAGTCATCCTCGACGATCCAGCCTTGGCAACGCTCGGCCCAGGCGAGCAGTTCAAGACGTCGCGCCAGGCTCATCACCACGCCGGTCGGGTACTGATGAGAGGGCGTGACATAAGCCACGCGACAATCCCCAGTGGCCGACAGCGCAGCGCAATCCATACCCTCGTCATCCACGGCAATACCGTGCAAACGAGCGCCTGCCACGGCGAACGCATGACCGGCCGCACGGTAGCCCGGATTTTCGATCGCCACACCGTCGCCCGGCTCCACCAGCAACTGTGCACAAAGGCTAATGCCCTGCTGTGCGCCGCTGGTGATCAGAATTTGCTCAGGTGAACACTGCATGCCACGCGAACTACGCAGATACGCCGCGATCATGGCGCGCAAACGCGCATCACCGGACGGATCGCCGTAACACAGTTGCTCCAGATTCGGTTTGCGCCAGAAAGCCGCATTCAGCTTGGCCCATACCTCGAACGGGAACAGATCAAAGGCCGGAACACCGACCCGAAAGGCTCGCGGTGGACCGCTCGGCGGCCGGGGCAAATGGTTCTTTTCGATACGCGAAAAGGTCCCGCTGTGGATAACTTTACTGGATGGAATCACAGGTGAATCCAGCCAATTTGTGGATAAGGCTGTGGGTAAGCCTGTTGAAAACCCTGTGGATACTTTTGTGGATAATTTTTTCGGCGAGGCTGCTACCGGCATCAATTGCGCGACATAAGTGCCATCGCCGACCCGCCCCTCGATAAACCCTTCGGCATACAGTTGATCGTAGGCGCGCACCACACTGTTGCGGGAAATACCCAACGCCGCCGCCAGATCGCGACTCGCCGGTAACCGCGTGCCGCTCGCCAGCCGCCCGTCCAGTACCCGCAGGCGCAAAGCCTGATAGAGCTGCCGACTCAAACCCTGACGGCGATCAAGCTCGATACCTGCAGGGTTGAATGGCATGGACAACGTCGGCGAATCGGGCATGGCAATGGACCTATGAAATTGGTCATCAATGGCTCTTACAACAGACCAATAGCCTGCCTACGATGCAGGCATTCGCCAAGGAAAATCTGTCCATGTACACGCCACGCGCCTTTGCCATCGAAGACCTGACACAACTGCACGAGCTGATTCTCGCCACCCGCCTCGCCATTCTGGTGACTCACGGCGAAAGTGGCCTGCAAGCCAGCCATGTGCCGGTGCTGCTGCATTGCGAACAAGGTGAGTACGGCACGCTGTACGGGCACCTGGCCCGCGCCAATCCACAATGGAAAGACCTGCGCGACGGCGCCGAAGCCATGCTGATTTTTGCTGGCGCCGATGCCTACGTCAGCCCGGGCTTTTACCCGAGCAAGGCCGAACACGGCAAAGTCGTGCCGACCTGGAACTACATCGCCGTGCATGCCTATGGCCACGCCGAAACCTTCAGCGACGGCGGGCGCCTGCTCGACATCGTCAGCACCCTCACCGACCGCCATGAAGCCGGCCGCGCACAACCGTGGTCAGTTGCCGATGCGCCCGCCGATTACATCGACGGCATGCTCAAGGCCATCGTCGGTTTCGCCATGCCCATCGACCGTCTCGAAGGCAAGCGCAAGCTCAGCCAGAACCGCAGCGCCGAAGACATTGCCGGCGTGCGCGAAGGCCTCGCTGCCAGCCCGGAAATCAATGATCAAACCCTCGCCCGATTGATGCGTTAAGGAAATCACCATGAGTCATATCGACATTCGCCAGGTCAGCGCCGACGACCACGCCGTGTGGCTACCGCTGTGGCAAGCCTACTTGCGTTTCTACAACACTGAACTGCCGGAAGCTGTGACGCACAACACTTGGCAGCGTTTTCTCGACCCGAGCGAACCGACCCACGCGGCATTGGCCTGGGCCGACGGCAAGGCGGTGGGCATGGTGCATTACATATACCATCGCTCGAACTGGAGCATCGAAAACTCCTGCTACCTGCAGGATCTGCTGGTAGTGCCGGAAACCCGTGGCAGCGGTGTCGGCCGCCTGTTGATCGAACACGTTTACGCCACCGCCAAGGCTGACGGTTGCGGCAAAGTGCACTGGCTGACCCACGAAACCAATGCCACCGCGATCCAGCTCTACGAGCGCATCGCCGAACGCCCGGGCTTCATCCAGTTTCGCAAAGCCATTTAAGGAGACGCGTACATGACTGCATCACTCGCTGACTGGAAAGGCGCCCCCGCCCCTACCGCCACCCTGCTCGAAGGTCGCTTTATTCGCCTGGAACGACTCGACCCGGCGCGTCACGGCAGCGAGCTGTTCGCCGCCCTCGAAGGCCCCGGCGCCGACCCGAAACTCTGGGATTACTTGCCCTACGGCCCGTTCCCGGAACGCAGCGTTTTCGACGCTTGGCTGAACAACCACGCGGCCGCCAGCGACCCGTATTTCTTCGCTGTCATCGACCGCGCCAGCGCTCAGGTGCAAGGCATCCTCAGCCTGATGTCGATCGTCCCGGCCCAGGGTCGCATCGAAATCGGCCACGTCACGTTCGGCGCGCCAATGCAGCGCTCGCCGAGAAGCACCGAAGCGGTGTACCTGCTGGCCAAGCATTCCTTCGACCTCGGCTACCGCCGCCTCGAATGGAAATGCAACAACGGCAATGCCCGCTCCAAGTACGCCGCCGAGCGTTTGGGTTTCAGCTTCGAAGGCGTGTTCCGCCAGCACATGGTGGTCAAGGGCCAGAATCGTGATACCGCGTGGTACTCGATTCTGGATGGCGAGTGGCCGGCGATTGCGGCAGGATTCGAGCGGTGGCTGTCGGATGAAAATCAGACGCCCGACGGGCAGGTGAAAGGCTTGGTCGAATGCCGATCGTGATTACCTGAAAAGCAAAAGATCGCAGCCTGCGGCAGCTCCTACACGGGATTGACGTTCACCCTGTAGGAGATGCCGCAGGCTGCGATCTTTTGATCTGCGGTTACACCAGTTTCTGCGCCAGCACCGCAATGTGTTCCGGCCCGATCCCGCAGCAACCGCCCAAATGGCTGGCACCGCGCTGCTGCCAGTCAATCGCCCAATGCAGGTAACCCGGCGGATCCAGATCCTCGCGCAGCGGATCAAGTCCATCATTGGCCGTGGCTTCTTTTGGCTGCGGCGGAAACGCATTGGCGTAAGCACCAATGTTTATCTTCACCCCCAGACGCTCGAAGGTTTCACGCGCCGCATCAATCGCGGCACCGATCACTTCTGGCTGACTGCAATTGAACAGCAACGTCTCGACGCCCAACTCAGCCGCCACCGCAGCCGCTTCGGCGACCGGCTCACCAGAGCGCAAGCGCGGCACTTCATCGGTGTCTTCGTCCTTCAAGGTGAACGACAACCAGAACGGTTTGCCATCCTTCGGCAACCCGGCGTGAATGGCTCGCGCCTCGATGATCGAACTCTGGGTTTCCGCCAGCCACAGATCAACGTGCGGTGCCAGGCCATTGACCAAGGGCGCCAGCAACTCGGTCACTCGTTCGGCGTTGAACAGATCCGGACGATAGGAGCCAAACAGCGGCGGCAATGAGCCAGCTACCCGCACGGATTTCCCAGAGACTTGCACCGCACGCCGCGCCAGCTCACCGGCCAACGCGGCCAGCGCCTGCCCTTCGGCGGCGAAACGTTCTTCGCCAATATGGAACGGCACCACGGCATAACTGTTGGTGGTAATCACATTGGCGCCACTGGCGATATAAGCGGCATGCACCCCCTCAACCGCTTGCGGTGCCTCGCTCAACGCCAGCGCCGACCACTCGGGCTGACGAAATGGCGCCCCGGCGCGCTGCAACTCACGGCCCATGCCGCCATCGAGAATAATCGTGCTGCCTGCGCCCATATGCTTTTCACTCATATGCTTATGAAAATAACTCACTATCAGAGTCGTTCTTATAACTATTTAATACGCACCATTCCGTTAAAAACAACCTCTTTTTTACACAGGGATCGACTGTGAAATTTCAACCGCTACTGGCCCTGGGCCTGACGATTCTGGCCGCCTCCACGCAAGCCTTTGGTGGCACGACGCTGGACCGTATCGAGCAAAAGAAAGAACTGGTCGGCGTGCTGATGGAAAGCTATCCACCGTTCTCGTTTCTCAATGACCAGAATCAACTGGATGGCTTCGACGTTGATGTCGCCAAAGCCGTGGCTGACAAGTTAGGCGTCAAGCTGCGACTCGAAACGCCGTCCTGGGACGTCATTGCGGCCGGCCGCTGGAGCGGGCGCTACGATATCTGCATTTGCTCGATGACACCGAGCAAGGCCCGCGCCGAAGTGTTCGATTTCCCGGTCGAGTACTACGCTTCGCCGGCAGTGATCGTGGTCAACGCCAAGGATGAGCGGATTCACGACGCCAAGGATCTGAGTGGCAAAAAAGTCGGCCTCACCAGCGCGTCCAGTTACGAAAGCTATCTGAACAAGAACCTGGTTATCGAAGGTGCCGAGGACACGCAGTTGCAGTACCCGTTCGAAGACGTGCAGATCGCGCCGTACGATACCGACAACGTCGCCTTCCAGGATTTGGGCCTGGGCGCCGGCGTGCGCCTGGATGCAATCCTCACCAACCTCGTTACCGCGCAGCCACGCCTGAATGAAGACAAACGCTTCAAACTGGCCGGCGCGCCGCTGTACTCGGAGCCGAACTCGGTGGCCATCGAAAAGGGTGACGCGCAATGGGACGCCAAGGTGCGTGAAGTCTTCGCGCAACTGAAACAGGACGGCACCCTGAGCAAGCTGTCGCAAAAATGGATCGGCGCTGATATCAGCCAATGACTTCTTTCCCGACACCGCCACAGCCACCGCAACCAGTGGCTGAATCACGCCTGCAACGGATGTTCGGGTTTCGTACGCGGCTGTACCTGACCTGGGCAACGCTGTTCTGCCTGTTCGCCGGGTTCTTCCTGAGCTTCGACCTGAAGTTCTCGATCATCCTCGACAAACTGCCCAATCTGGTCGGCCTGCACCTGGCGCCCAACGGCTTTTTGCAGGGTGCGGCGCTGACGCTTTTCCTCTGTGTATGCTCGATTGTCGCCTCGTCCCTGCTGGGCTTCATCACCGCATTGGCACGCCTGTCGAAAAGCGCCGTGGCGTTCGGCATCGCCAGTTTTTACACCTCGTTCTTCCGTGGCACGCCACTGCTTATCCAGATCTTGCTGATCTATTTGGGCTTGCCGCAACTGGGCATCGTGCCCGGCGCCATCGTCGCCGGAATCATTGCCTTGTCGTTGAACTACGGCGCCTATCTCAGCGAAATCTTTCGCGCCGGCATCCTCGGAGTCGACCACGGCCAACGCGAAGCTTCGCTGGCATTGGGGATGCGCGAGACAGTGATTTTCTGGCGCATCACCCTGCCGCAAGCCATGCGCACGATCATCCCGCCCACGACGAACCAGTTCATCTCGATGCTCAAGGACTCGTCGCTGATTTCGGTGATGGGCGTCTGGGAAGTGATGTTTCTCGCCCAGTCATACGGGCGCTCAAGCTACCGCTACATCGAAATGCTGACGACGGCGGCGATCATTTACTGGCTGATGTCGATTGGCCTGGAATTGATTCAGGCGCGCATGGAGCGGCATTACGGCAAGGCTTACGTGCGGCGGAGCTAGGGCGATCGGCACATTGCGGGCTGCGTCGGGTTTTAATTGATTTCTCGGCGAAGCCGCACGACGCCCATTTTCATCCCGAACAATCGGAATATTGAGTCCAACGACCTTAACGTTTGATTACCCTCAGCGTGCTCTATGTGTATCAACGTGCGGACCGAAATTTTGCACATCTTAGCGAATTGGATTTGATGCAGCCCTGTCACCTCCACTCGTAAACGGCGGACAGCTTCGCTGATTTCCAATGTCCCGTCGGCCAGCGCCTCTTGAATGCTTTCGATGAGCGCCATGCGTTCGAGAACTGTCATTACCATTTTCCTCTCCAATCTTCGAGCGCCGCATAAGGCTCAATAAACATTAATGGCGCGGGGATTCATTGATGTGATTGCTTCGGCGTTTGAATCAAACTTACTGCACCTAATGAGAGGAGCAGGCAAAAAAACTGCAACAAAATGCAGAAATTAATATGTTTCAGCGCCGAAGATGCAAAACAATGCAGATCAACCACCGACATCATTCTGTAAAAACCCTTCGCTATACAGGACGCCCCGCTTATAACAAGAAGGCCGTCCGACCATGCCGTTCCCGCCCCAGCGTCTGTCCCTTGCCATTGCCCTGTTGATCGCTGCTACATCGGCAAACGCTAAAACCGTGCAGATCGACACCGCCACCACTGCAGCGCAAACGCTGGGTGGTAGCGACACGTTGACGATTTCGGCGCCGGGCAGCATCACCAACAGCGGCAAGGCCGTGAGCCTGAAAGACAAGACCAGCGGTGCGGGTGTGGTGATCGATAACGCCGGCAAAATCGTTTCCACCGGCGGCCGGGCCATCGACAGCAGCGGCGACCTGACCCAGGCGCGCAACTACACGATCAACAACCGCAGCGGCGGGCAGATTCTCGGCGCCAACGACGCTTTGCGCATCGACAGTAACTTTATCAGCGGCAGCCTGTTGATCGACAACAGCGGCATCATTCGTTCGACCACCGGCCAGGGGCTGGACCTCGATGCGCTGCGCAGTGACGCCGTGAAGACCACCATTATCAACCGCGTCGGCGGGCTGATTCGCGGCGACGCCAGTGACGGCATGAAGACCGGCGCCAACGCGAGCATTACCAACTACGGCGAGATTTCCACCGGCGATTCGCACAATGCCGACGAGAAGTTCGACGGCATTGATATCGACTCCGCCAGCGGTGTCAGTGTGACCAATTACGGAGTGATTTCCGCTGGCCGTCATGGCATCACCACCGACCTCGGCGCGACACTGGTCAACTACGGGCAGATCACCGGCCGCAACGGCTCCGGCTTCGGTTCCGACGGCGATGGCACGGTGATCAACCACGGCACCATTACTGGCGCGTACTCAGGCTTGCAAGCGAACGGTGACGGCGACGGCGTGGACATCGACAAGATCGCCCACATCGAAAACTACGGGACCATTCAGGGCGTCGGTGCGGGCGGTGTCGACAAGGGCGGTTTCGCTAACGGCAGCGAAGGTATCGCGCTGGGTGGCGGTTACATTCTCAACGCCAGCAACGCTTTGATCAGCGGCGCCGACAGCTCCATTCTGGTCGACGATGGCAGCGGCGGCTCGGGGCTGGCGGCGACCACTCTGGAAAACTTCGGCACCATTCAAGGCCTCAACGGTTTCGGCGTGAAGCTCGTCGGCGAGTTCGCCGACAGCGTCATCAACGGCGGCACGATCAGTGGCAGCAACGGCCTGGCACTGGATCTGGGTGGCGGCAATGACAGCCTGGCCTTGCGCAACGGCAGTCGCTTTGTCGGCCTGGTGGATGGCGGCAGCGGTTATGACCGGGTGGTGATGGATGACGCGGCCGGTGGCAGCTTCGGCGCCAGTCGCAACTTCGAATGGCTGGAGGTCAAGCAAGGCGCCTGGACGCTGACCGGCCATGATGATTTCAGCGATGGCGGCGCAGTGCGCGACGGCGCCACACTGGTCAACCAAGGCAGCATCGCCGGCAACCTGACCGTCGACGCCGGCGGTGTATATGCCGGTGGCGGTTCGGTGGGCAACCTCAACGTCAACGGCACGTTGCGCACCGACACCCGCCTCGGTCGCGCATCCATCGATCGCGATTTGAACATGGCCAGCACAGCCACCCTCGCCTACGGCGTCAACGCCGATGGCAGCAGCGCACCGGTACAGGTCGGCGGCATCGCCAACCTCAATGGCGCAACGCTCGCGGTGAATCCCGGCAGCGGCACGTATCCATGGCAGAGCCATTACACCGTGCTGCAAGCGGCGCAGGTCAACGGCACCTTCGGCAAGGTCAGCAGCGACTATGCGTTTCTCACGCCCACCCTCGCCTACACACCCACCCAGGTCGATCTGACCTACACCCGCAATGACGTGGCTTTCAACGAGTTCGCTGCGACCGGCAACGGTAAAAACGCCGCCAACAGCCTGGCCTCAATCGGTAAAAACAGCGCGCTGTACAACGCCTTGCTCAATACCAGCCAAAGCAGCGCTGGCGCGGCGATCGAGCAGTTGGCCGGTACGAGCAACGCCAACCTGACCAGCGCCACCCTCGGCGCCAGCAGTCAGGTCGGCAGCAGCATGCTCTCGGCCATGCAGCAAATGGGCGGCAACCCGGGACTGATGGTCGGTCTCGATCAGCGTGACACCCCCGTGCTGGCGGCCAATGGCGTGCCGTCCGAAGCACGCAATCTGAATGACCCGAACGCTCGCGGCCGGCTCTGGCTGCAAGGCATCGGCGGCTACGGCAAACTCGATGGCGAGCACGGCAATAGTGGTCTGGAGCAACGCACCAAGGGCAGCGTGCTGGGCGCCGACTGGTCACTGAACCCGGCGTGGCGTCTGGGCGTACTGGGCGGCTATTCGAAAACCGATCTGGATGCGACCGGCGTCGACGGCAACGTCGAGAGCTGGCACGCCGGTGTCTATGCGCTGCATCAAAACGGCCCGATCGCCGTGCGCCTCGGCGCGGCGTACAGCGGCCATCAAGGTGAAAGCAAACGCACCATCGCCTTCAATGGTTTCAGCGACCGCCCGAAAGGCGATTACGACGCCGACAGCCAGCAAGCCTTCGCCGAAGTCGGCTACGCCATGGGCAGTGGCCGGCTCAGCGCCGAGCCGTTCGCCAGCCTCGGTTATCAGCGCTACCACCGCGACAGCTACCAGGAAAAAGGTGGCGCCGCCGCGCTGCAAGTCGACAGCCAGACCCAAGACAACTTCAGCAGCACCTTCGGCCTGCGCCTGGCGCACTTGAGCAGCCTCGACAATGGCATGAGCGTGACCCCGCGCATGGCCGCAGGCTGGAAACACACTTACGGCGATGTCGGCAGCTCGACGCGTCAGGCATTTGTGACCGGCGGCACGGCGTTCAGTATCGATGGCAGCTCGCTGGATCGCGACAGTCTGGTGCTGGAGGCCGGGCTGGACGTAGGGATTTCCGCGCGGCATACGCTGGGTGTGGGATACAGCGGTGAGATCGGCAGCAACAGTCGTAATCACGGGCTGATCGGTCAGTGGCAGATGAGTTTTTGAGGGTTGAACAGCCGGCGGGGTCTTGATTGGTTGTAGGAAAAGGAGGCGCTGCGGCCGAGTAAAAAACCTGGTTGCGGATCTCGCGGTCATTTTCTACAAAACGATGCGATGTCGCCTGCAAGCCTGCGGGAAGCAGCCGACATCGGATTTTTCGGTGCATCAATAAAGTTTGGTCTCCCATCAACAGAGATCAAACTGAATGTCTGTTCAACACAAATTCGCACCGAAATATTTGGCTCTAGCCGTTGCGCTGGCACTTGGCGGTTTACAGCTTGCTAACGCTCAGCAGCAGCCTGACGTAGCCGAGTCACTCCCCGACATAAACGTGCCGGAGCTGCCAGAAATCGGCTCATATCAGGAGGCTCTCGAAAGTATTCAGCGTTTTATTGGCGATAAAAACACTGTTCCCATCGTGCTCGATACACCCGAAAGTACTTTCCAAGGTGCAGCAGTCAACGATTTGATCGTTCTCAATGACGGCGCCTCCGTCAGTGGGCGGTTAGATGGCGGCGAGGGGAAAAACGTATTGGTAGTGAATGCCTCTAACGGCGGCACGCTAAAAGACACCCGTAATCTCAATGGATTGCATCTCGTCCAGGGAGACTGGACGATAAGCAGCAAGGGAGACTTCAAGGAAGGCGTGTTGGTAGAGCCCAGCGGTACGCTGACAAACCTAGGCGCCATAGAGGGAGGCGCGATTAGCGCCGGCAAGCTTTTCAACAGGGGAAGTATCAAGGGCAACGTACAAGTAGAGAAAGGAGGCAGTTTTGCGGGCAAGGGTACGGTAGGAAATCTGCACGTGAATGGCCTGCTCACGGTCAATGAATTGCACGGCAGTCCGCGGGTGAAAGGCAACCTGAGCTTTTCCCCAAACGCCGAACTGGCTTATGAGGTCAGTCCTGTCGGCAGTCAGACGATCAAGGTCGATGGTGCAGCCAAGCTTGACGATGCCACCCTGAAAATTGTCGCTACTTCGGGGGAGTACCCATCAAGCCGCCAGTACAAAATCATCGAAGCTGGCAGCGTAGAAGGTAAATTCGGCACGATTGTGAACGACCTGGCCTTCATGACAGCCACACCTCAATACAACAAAAAATCCGTCGCACTGACTTACGCCCGTAACGGTGAGCCGCTTGCGAGCGTCGCCACAACTACCAACGGTCGTGCAGTTGCCGACAGCATTGTCGAACCACAAGCGCCTGCGCCATTCGCAACGCCAACGCCAACGCCATTGACGGCATCCGCACCAGTTCCAGTTCCAGTTCCAGTTCCAGTTCCAGTTCCAGTTCCGACGTCAGCATCGACTCTCGTTGCAGAGTCCGCCCCATCGCCAGTGCAGGACAAACCTCTGACTGCACAAGTTAACGAGACCGCCGAACAGCCCGCTCCTGCGCCACTTAAACCCACAAACGCAGCAGTCGCCGCGTTGCTGACCAGTGACAAAACCACCGCCCCCGTCGCCATCGAACAACTCGCCGCCAGCAGCAACGCCAACCTCGCCAAAGCCACGCTGAGCAGCATCACTCCGGTGAGCGCAAGCATGCTCTCGGCCATGCAGCAACTGAACAGCCGTTACGGCTCTGCCTACAGCTACGGCAATTCACCGCGTCAGGCCGCCGGCGGCGCCGATTCCGGGCGGGTGTGGATTCAGGCGCTCGGCCATGGCGGCAAGGTCGATCGCGGGTTCGACAGCACGCTCAAACACGCCACTCAAGGTCTGGTCATGGGCGCCGACTGGCGGCTCGATGAACAATGGCACATCGGCCTGGTCGGCGGTAAATCGCAGACCAGACTCGACGCCCGGCAATACGATGGCGACCTCGACAGCTGGCATCTCGGGGTCTACGCCGTGCGTCAGGACGGACCGTTCTCACTGCGTCTCGGGGCGACCTATGCCAGTCATGATGGCGACAGCAAACGTCGTGTGGCTTTTAACGGGTTCAGTGATCGCCTCAAGGGCAATTACGACGCCAACACTCAGCAAGCCTTTGCCGAACTGGCGGTCAATGTTGGCCGGCACAACGCGACGCTCGAACCGTTCGCCAGCCTCGGTTATCAGCGCTACCAGCGCGACAGCTACAGCGAAAAAGGCGGGGATGCGGCGCTGAAAGTCTTCGGGCAAACCCGCGACAACCTCAGCAGCACCTTCGGTCTGCGTACGGCGAAAATCACTCGACTGGATAACGGCATGACGCTGACGCCGCGATTCAGTGCCGGCTGGAAGCACACCTTTGGCGAGATTGAAAACGACACCCGCCAGCAACTGGTCAAGGGTGGCAAACGCTTTGAAATTGCCGGTGCCGCGCTGGATCGAAACAGCCTGTCCTTGGATGCAGGCCTCGATCTCGGACTGTCTGCCAATCACACGGTCGGTGTTGGTCTCACCGGTGAAGTGGCCACTGACAGCCGCACCCACGGCGTGATGGGCCAATGGCGCATGGCGTTCTAACTGACACAACACTCTTTGTAGGAGCTGCCGAAGGCTGCGATCTTTTGATCTTGTTTAATGAACTGCAAACAACATCAAAAGATCGCAGCCTTCGGCAGCTCCTACAGGGTTAAAAAACGCAAAAAAAAGGGGAGCACATGCCCCCCCGAGGTTTAAAGCGTTGGATCGCGGCCGTTATCTCAGCCTTCGATCTCGATCAGGATTTCGCCCGGATTGACCCGATCACCCTTGGCCACATGAATGGCGGTGACCTTGCCGGCAATCGCGGCCTGGACTTCGGTTTCCATCTTCATCGCTTCGGTGATCAGCACCGCCTGGCCCGCCTTGACGGTGTCGCCCTCCTTGACCAGCACATCGACGATGTTGCCTGGCATGGTGGTGCTGACGTGACCCGGGGCCGACGCTTGTTTGCGCTTGCTGCTGCCACCGCCGACGAATTCGTTGAGCGGTTCGAACACCACTTCTTCCGGCATGCCGTCGATGGACAGGTAGAAGTGACGCTTGCCTTCAGCCTTGACGCCGACACCAGTGATGTCGACGCGGTAGGTTTCGCCGTGAACGTCGATGACGAACTCGGTCGGCACGCCTTCGCCGCCAGCCTTGGTCACACCGCCCGCTTCCGGAATCGGCAGCAGCACTTCCGGCGTCAGGGTGCCGGCAGCACGCTCTTCGAGGAACTTGCGGCCGATGTCCGGGAACATGGCGAAGGTCAGCACGTCTTCTTCCGACTTGGCCAGTGCGCCGATGTCGGCACGCAGCTTGGTCATTTCCGGCTTGAGCAGATCGGCCGGACGCACATCGATGACCTCTTCGCTGCCGATGGCCTGACGACGCAGTTTTTCGTTGACCACGCCCGGCGCCTTGCCGTAGCCGCCCTGCAGGTACAACTTCACTTCGTTGGTGATGGTCTTGTAGCGCTCGCCGGCCAGCACGTTGAAGAACGCCTGGGTGCCGACGATCTGCGAAGTCGGGGTCACCAGCGGCGGGAAGCCGAGGTCTTCACGCACGCGCGGAATTTCCGCGAGCACTTCGGCCATACGGTTGAGGGCGCCCTGCTCTTTCAACTGGTTGGCGAGGTTGGAGATCATCCCGCCCGGCACCTGGTTGACTTGCACGCGGGTGTCGACGGCAGTGAATTCGCTTTCGAACTGGTGGTACTTCTTGCGCACGGCGTAGAAGTACAAGCCGATCTCTTGCAGCAGCTCAAGGTTCAGACCGGTGTCGTACTCGGTGCCCTTGAGCGCAGCGACCATCGACTCGGTGCCTGGGTGGCTGGTGCCCGAAGCGAAGCTGGAGATCGCGGTGTCGATGTGGTCGGCGCCGTTTTCGATCGCCTTGAGCTGGCACATGGTCGCCAGACCCGCAGTGTCGTGCGAGTGGATGAACACCGGCAGCGACTGCTCGGTTTTCAACGCGCGGACCAGTTCGCCAGTGGCGTAAGGGGTCAGCAGACCGGCCATGTCCTTGATCGCCACCGAGTCGCACCCCATGGCTTCCATCTGCTTGGCTTGCGCCACGAACGCATCAATGGTGTGCACCGGGCTGGTGGTGTAGGCGATGGTGCCTTGGGCATGTTTACCGGCAGCTTTCACCGCTTCGATGGCCACGCGCAGGTTACGCACGTCGTTCATCGCGTCGAAGATACGGAACACATCGATGCCATTCACCGCAGCCTTGGCGACGAAGGCTTTGACCACGTCGTCGCTGTAGTGGCGGTAGCCCAGCAGGTTCTGCCCGCGCAGGAGCATTTGCAGACGGGTGTTAGGCAGCGCCGCGCGCAGTTGGCGCAGACGCTCCCACGGATCTTCTTTCAGAAAGCGTACGCAGGCGTCGAAGGTCGCGCCGCCCCAGCATTCCAGCGACCAGTAGCCGACTTTGTCGAGCTTGTCGCAGATTGGCAGCATGTCTTCGGTGCGCATGCGGGTGGCGAGCAGCGATTGGTGAGCGTCGCGCAGGATGGTATCGGTGACAAAGATCTTCTTGGACATTGTTGTATTCCTCACAGGCCTGCGTGGGCGGCGATGGCGGCGGCGATGGCCAGGGCCAGCTCTTCGGGTTTGCGCTTGATCGAGTAGTTGGTCAGTTCCGGGTGGCTTTCAACGAAGCTGGTATTGAACTGGCCGCTACGGAATTCCGGGTTGCGCAGGATTTCCTGGTAGTACGCGGCGGTGGTCTTCACGCCCTGCAGACGCATGTCGTCCAGCGCACGCAGGCCACGGTCCATCGCCTCTTCCCAAGTCAGTGCCCAGACCACCAGCTTCAGGCACATCGAGTCGTAGAACGGCGGAATGGTGTAGCCGGTGTAGATCGCTGTGTCGGTGCGCACACCCGGTCCGCCGGGGGCGTAATAACGGGTGATCTTGCCGAAGCTCGGCAGGAAGTTATTCTTCGGGTCTTCGGCGTTGATGCGGAACTGCAACGCGAAACCACGGTGCTGAATGTCTTCCTGTTTCACCGACAACGGCAGGCCGGAAGCGATGCGAATCTGTTCGCGGACGATGTCGATCCCGGTGATTTCTTCGGTGATGGTGTGCTCCACCTGCACCCGGGTGTTCATCTCCATGAAGTACACCTCGCCCTCGGCGAGCAGAAACTCCACGGTGCCGGCGTTCTCGTAACCGACAGCCTTGGCCGCACGCACCGACAGATCGCCGATGTAGGCGCGCTGTTCCGGGGTCAGTTGCGGGCTCGGGGCGATTTCGATGAGCTTCTGGTTGCGCCGCTGGATCGAGCAGTCACGCTCGAACAGGTGCACGACATTGCCAAAACTGTCGCCAAGGATCTGCGCTTCGATGTGCTTCGGATTGACGATGCATTTTTCCAGGAACACTTCGGCAGAACCGAACGCCTTGGTCGCTTCGGAAATCACCCGAGGGAAATTCTGTTCAAGTTCTTCGCGGCTGTTGCAGCGACGGATACCGCGACCACCACCACCGGAAGTGGCTTTGAGCATCACCGGGTAACCGATACGGTCGCCCTCGGCCAAGGCCTCTTCGATGTCGGCCACGTTGCCTTCGGTGCCCGGCGTCACCGGTACGCCCGCCTTGATCATGCTGCGGCGCGCTTCGGTCTTGTCGCCCATGCGGCGGATGACTTCTGCCGACGGGCCAATGAATTTGATCCCGCGCTCGGCGCAGATGTCAGCCAGTTCAGCGTTTTCCGAGAGGAAACCGTAACCGGGATGCAGTGCATCGCAACCGGTTTCAACCGCCAGGTTCACCAGCTTGCGCGGGTTCAGGTAACCGGCCAGTGGCTCGGCACCGATGCTGTGGGCCTCGTCCGCACGCTTCACATGAAGTGCATGGCGGTCGGCGTCGGAAAAAATCGCAACCGAGCGAATGCCCATTTCGGCGCAGGCTCGCACGATTCGTACGGCAATCTCACCACGGTTGGCGATCAGGATCTTTGTTATCACTTGGAGGTTCCCTTGAGCCGGTGGCACCACGACCTGCTAGACCCAGGTCGACGCGTGACCAAATGTTTCAATTTAGTCGCAGGTCCACACTAGCGCTCATGAGGGATTAACAAAAATGAATAAAAATTGGGTCAGGCATAAGTAAAGACTTATAGTTAAACGACAAGCCCGCCACCAGAGCCATTAATAAATGCGTAAGTCCTTGATGCGTATGACATTACGTCAGTTGCAGATCTTCAACGAGGTGTGCGACTTACGCTCCTACAGCCGCGCAGCCGAGGAAATGTCTCTCACGCAACCGGCCGTCAGCCTACAGATTCGTCAGCTCGAAGAGCTGATCGGGCAGCCATTATTCGATTATGTCGGCAAAAAACTCTACATGACCGAGGCTGCCGAAGCACTCCAGCGCGCCAGTCGGGACATCTTCGGACGCCTGGAAAACCTCGATATGCAGCTGTCGGACATGCAGGGTTCACTGCAAGGTCAGCTGAAACTGGCAGTGGAATCCAGCGCCAAATACTTCGTGCCGCATCTGTTTGCCGCGTTCAAGCGCCAGCACCCGGAAGTGAATCTGCAACTGACCGTGGTCAACCGTGGCCAGGTGATCCGCAGGCTTTCGGATAACCGCGATGATCTGGTGATCATGTCGATGGTGCCGCAGGACATGGGGCTTGAGTTTTTGCCGTTCCTCAACAATCCGATTGTTGCCGTGGCGCGTCCGGATCATCCGTTGGCGCACATGGGCCCGCTGCGTTTGCAGGATCTTGAGCCTTACACGCTGCTGATCCGCGAGCCCGGCTCGGGGACGCGACTGGCCTGCGAGGAGTATTTCAAAGAGAAACGCGTGCACTTCACCCAGACCCAGGAAGTGGCCTCGGCCGAAGCGCAGCGTGAATGTGTGCAGGCGGGTTTGGGCCTGGCGCTGTTGACGCGCCACGCCCTGAACCTGGAGCTGGCGACCGGCGGGCTCGTCGAGCTGCCGGTCGAGGAACTGCCGCTCTTGCGTAGCTGGTGCCTGGTGCAAGCCAAAGCCAAACGCTTGTCCCCGGTGGCACACGCCTTCCTGGCGTTTATCCGCAGCGAACGGGTGCAGATCAGCGCGCTGGTTGAGCGCTTCGACGGGAAGCTGCGGGTGCTGCCTGCCAGTGAGTGATCTCGGGAAAATCGCCGATTTCGGCCTGAAGCTGACGGAGTTCGAAGCGATCTTCGATAGCGCGGCGAAACTCCATGCGGCGCTGGTCTTCCTGCTGACGACGGGTTTTCGCGGCGCTGTTGCGTTCTTCGTAGGGCTGAGCCATTTCGATTCTCCCAAGGCGATGACGGGAGTTTCACGATAGGCGGCGGGGATGACGGTTTGGCTGCGCGAGGATGACAGTGCGATGAAACTTGCGAAGGGTTGTGGTGTTTTTGAGGACGCTATCGCGAGCAGGCTCGCTCCCACATTTGATCTCGGTATGACACAGAATTTGTGTACCTCGGAGATCCCCTGTGGGAGCGAGCCTGCTCGCGAATGAGGTTGGAACGAACTTAGATGGCTTCAGTCATCCAGCGCTTTGGCGGCTTTCGGCGACAAGCGCAAGCTACGCAGACTGCGCTTCACGCTCTTGAGGTGATTGACCAGGCTCGGCCCGCGCGCCATGGCCACGCCCATCGCCAACACATCGATTACCACCAGGTGCGCAATGCGTGAAGTCAGCGGCGTATAGATTTCCGTGTCTTCGTGCACATCGATCGCCAGATTGACCGTCGACAATTCGGCTAGGGGCGTCTGACTCGGGCACAAGGTAATCAGCGAAGCGCCGCTCTCGCGCACCAGATTGGCGGTGATCAGCAGATCCTTGGAACGCCCGGACTGGGAAATACAGATCGCCACATCGGTCGGTTTCAGGGTCACCGCCGACATCGCCTGCATGTGCGGATCGGAATACGCCGCCGCGGTCAGCAGCAAACGGAAGAACTTGTGCTGCGCATCCGCCGCCACTGCACCCGAGGCGCCGAAGCCATAGAACTCGACCCGCTGCGCCTGCGACATCAACGTCACCGCGCGCTGCAGCTCAATCGGATCGAGTTTCTCGCGAACCTCCATCAAGGTGTGCAACGTGGTGTCGAAAATCTTCAGGCTGTAATCGGCGACCGAGTCGTCTTCATGGATCGCAAACTGGCCGAAGCTGGCACCGGCCGCGAGGCTTTGCGCTAACTTCAGTTTGAGATCCTGAAAACCGGAGCAACCGATGGCGCGACAGAAGCGCACGATGGTCGGCTCGCTGATGCCGACACTGTGGGCCAGGTCGGCCATGGAACTGTGCATCACCGCCGCAGGGTCAAGCAGCACGTGGTCGGCGACCTTGAGCTCCGACTTGCGTAACAGGTGACGTGACTGGGCGATGTGTTGCAGCAGATTCAAGGGGCTGGACTCTTCTTATGGGCAAGGATGTAGCACGCTTGTAGTTATACTACATGAATTGGCTTTTTGCCTGCTCAATGCGTAACTCCATGTCCCCATATCAGGCGCGATGAGGTGCATGTAGCCCTTAAAGCGGTTTTTCCTGATCGCGCAAAAGCCCGGCCAGACTGTCAGCCTCCACGGGCCGGCTGATCAGATAGCCCTGAACTTCATCACAACGCTCGGCGCGTAAAAATTCCAGCTGCTCTTGCCGCTCGACGCCTTCGGCGACCACCTTCAGCGACAAGCCATGCGCCATGGCAATGATTGCGCGGGTGATCGCCGCGTCTTCACTGCCCTCACCCAACCCGCGAATGAAGGCCTGATCGATCTTCACGTAATCCACCGGAATGCGCTTGAGGTAACTCAGCGACGAATAGCCGGTGCCGAAGTCATCGATGGCCAGTTTCACCCCCAGATCACGCAACTGCTGGAAGGTCGCGATGATATGTTCGACGCTATCGAGCAACTGGCTTTCGGTCAGCTCCAGCTCGAGGTAGTGCGGCGCCAGCCCGGTTTCCTCGAGCACCTGGCGCACCAGACTGACCAGCTTGCCCTGCCGCAATTGATGCACCGACAGGTTCACCGAAACACGGATCGGCGCAAGGCCCTGACGCTGCCATTCGCAGGCCTGCCAGCACGCCTGACGCAGGACGAATTCGCCGATCGGGCCGATCAGACCGGTCTCCTCGGCCAGCCCGATGAAATCCCCCGGCGGCACTCGCCCCATGGTCGGGTGATCCCAGCGCACCAGCGCTTCCGCCGCATTCAAGCGCCCTGTTTCCAGACACAGTTTGGGCTGATAGAACACTTTCAGTTGCTTGTCTTCAATGGCCTTGCGCAGCTGGTTTTCCAGTTGCAAGCGCTCAAGGGTGCTGGCCTGAAGGCTGTCGGTGTAAAACTGGAAGTTGTTGCCGCCCAAGTGCTTGGCGTGTTGCATGGCCATGTTCGATTGACTGACCAACGCAGAAATCTCCCGGGCATTGTCCGGCAGCATGCTGATGCCCATCGAGGCGCTGACCACCAGTTCATGCCCCTCGACTGTCAGTGGCAGGCGCAATTTGCTCGACAGGCGCGTGGCGACCCGGGCCAGACTCGACAGGTTGCCATAGGCATCGAACAGCACTGCAAACTCATCACCGGACAAGCGGGCGATGGTGTCGGCTTCTGGCAAGGCGTTGACCAAGCGGCGCGCCATTTTCTGCAGTAACTGGTCGGCAATCTCATGGCCAAGACTGTCGTTAAGCAATTTGAAACGATCCAGATTGATGTGCAGCAGCGCCAGACTGCGCCGGCCCTGACGGGAGCGCTGATGCGCTTCATGCAGGCGTTCGCGAAACAGTGAGCGGTTGGCCAACCCAGTCAGTTCGTCGTAATGGGTCAGGTAACGCATGCGCTCTTCGGATTCGCGGCGTGCTGACAGATCGGCGAAGAAGCCGACGATATGACTGACATTTCCCCGACCATCACGCACTGCATTCAGTTGCAGCCACTGCGGGTACAACTCGCCGTTCTTGCGCGTCTCCACCAGTTCGCCCTGCCAACTGCCGTGCTGCTCCAGTGCATGACGGATCGCCACGTAATGGCGGCGGGCATCACGGCTGCACGGTAACTCGACGACGTTGCGCCCGAGCATGTCCTCGATGTCGTAACCGGTGACCCGGCTGAACGCCTGATTGATCGCGATCAGCGCGTAGTTCGGGTCGAGAATCACGATGCCTTCACTGGCCGCTTCGAACACCGTCGCCGCCAGTCGCTGCTGCTCTTCAAGGCTTTTACTGGCACTAATGTCGCGACGGGTGCCGACCATGCGAATCACCCGACCGCTGTCGCTGCGTTCTACCGCGCGGCCACGGTCTTCGATCCACACCCAGTGGCCATCGCTGTGACGCACGCGGTATTCGATCTGATAGTCCTCGGTGCGCCCCTTCAAATGCTCGATCAACGCGTATTTTAGCGTCGGCACATCGTCGGGGTGCAGACGTGGCTTGAGGTCGCGCAACAGCGCCGTGACGTATTCCGGAGCGAGGCCGAACAGTTCCTGAATCTGCGTGTGGTGGACTTCGTCGGTTTGCAGGTTCCAGTCCCACAGACCCAACTCACTGGCTTTCAACGCCAGTGCCAGCCGTGCCTCGCTTTTGCTCAAGGCCTGATTGGCCGCGTCCAGCTCGCGGTTGCGCTGGGCGACGCGGTTTTCGAGTTCTACCTGGGCTTCGCGCAATTTGCCCTCGGCGCAGCGGCGCTGATCGATTTCCCTGGCCAGTTCCTGATTGAGCTGCTCGCTGCGCGATTGCGTCTGTTGCAGGTGTTCGATCAAGTGCTGATTCTGAAAGCGCCGCAGCAAGCCGCGATCGATCAGGCGATTGACCTGCCACGCGACCACACTCAGCGAGCCAAGCAGAATCAGCCCGAGCCAGCCCCAGCCACGCGCCTGCTCGTCGCCGCCCCAGAACAGATAGCCGATCGCCGGCAACAGACAGGGCAAGGTAAACGACAGGAACGCCGGCAGGCTCACCGCGTAGGCAACGCTGGCCGACAGAGTCGCGGCGCCGATCAGGCCGAACACCCAGGCTTGCTGCATAAAGTTGTCGGCGGGCACCAGCGCAATTCCGGCGCCGGCCAGAGTCAGGCCGGTCATGGTCGAACCCAGCAGAAACATCCGCCGCCAGATCGGTTGTGCCTGCCGGTCAGGGATTGCCGAGTCGAATGCTGCGACCTGAATCACCCGCAACGCCACCAGCGACAGCAACCACACCAGCCAGACGCTGACCACAAAGTAGCGCTGCGGGCTCCAGAGCAAAGCGGCGCAGACCAGACCATTGATCAACATGAACAGGGTGGGCAATAACGAGCCCTGATACAGCAGGCGCGTGCGCTCGACCGCCATTTCGACGGCATAGTGCTTGCGGATAACCCGGGGTTCCACGGAGGGGCCCGACAGTTCGGCGCTGAGGGTCATGGGCAACGTTCTTGTTCTTATAAGGAGGGCGTGCGCCCGAAACGTGGACGGAGCATACACAAGCCGATCCCGTTGCCAAACTGCCCCAGATCATAATTTCAGTGAAACTTTTCCGTCCTTTGCCACCGGCCAAACCCTTGGAGCGCGGCGGGCCGATGCCTGTAGGCAGTGACCGACCGGTCGTCATCGACAGGAGTTTCATCGGCTAATGCAAAGCTCGGTTTGCCCGGGCCTGCGGCGCACCCTAGAATGCCCCGATGCGCGATGATCTCTCCCTTCTGCTGAATTCCCTCAACGATGCCCAACGCCAGGCCGTAGCAGCCCCCGTTGGCCGTCAGTTGGTCCTGGCCGGCGCCGGTTCCGGTAAAACCCGAGTGCTGGTGCACCGTATCGCCTGGTTGATCCAGGTCGAAAACGCCTCGCCCCACTCCATCCTGTCGGTGACCTTCACCAACAAGGCCGCTGCCGAGATGCGTCATCGCATCGAGCAGTTGCTGGGGATCAACCCGGCCGGCATGTGGGTCGGCACCTTCCACGGCCTCGCGCACCGCTTGCTGCGGGCGCACTGGCAGGAAGCGGGCCTGAGCCAGACCTTCCAGATTCTCGACAGCGACGACCAGCAACGGCTGGTCAAGCGGGTGATCCGCGAGCTGGGTCTGGACGAACAACGCTGGCCGGCCCGTCAGGCACAGTGGTTCATCAACGGCCAGAAAGACGAAGGTCTGCGTCCGCAACACATTCAGGCCAGCGGCGATCTGTATCTGGCGACCATGCGCGGCATTTACGAAGCCTACGAGGCGGCGTGCCAGCGTGCCGGCGTCATCGACTTCTCCGAACTGCTGCTGCGCGCACTCGACTTGTGGCGCGATCATCCGGGCCTGTTGGCGCACTACCAGAAGCGCTTCCGCCACATTCTGGTGGACGAGTTCCAGGATACCAACGCCGTGCAGTACGCCTGGTTGCGCCTGCTCGGCAAGGGCGGCGACAGCCTGATGGTGGTCGGCGACGACGACCAGTCGATTTACGGCTGGCGCGGCGCGAAGATCGAGAACATTCATCAGTACTCCTCTGACTTCCCGGATTCGGTGACCATTCGTCTGGAGCAGAACTACCGCTCCACCGCCGGTATCCTCAAGGCTGCCAACGCCTTGATCGCCAATAACACCGGTCGTCTCGGCAAAGAGCTGTGGACCGACGGCGGTGATGGCGAAGCGATCAATCTGTACGCCGCGTTCAACGAACACGACGAAGCGCGCTACGTTGTCGAAACCATCGAAAGCGCGCTGAAAACCGGCTTGGCACGCAGCGATATCGCGATTTTGTACCGCTCCAACGCCCAATCACGCGTTCTGGAAGAAGCTTTGCTGCGCGAACGCATTCCGTATCGCATCTATGGTGGTCAGCGCTTCTTCGAGCGTGCGGAAATCAAGAACGCCATGGCCTACCTGCGTTTGCTCGAAGGCCGCGGCAACGATGCAGCGCTGGAACGCGTAATCAACGTGCCCGCCCGTGGCATCGGCGAGAAAACTGTCGAAGCCATCCGTGATCACGCACGCCACAGCGATGTGTCGATGTGGGAAGCGATGCGCCAACTGGTCGCCAACAAAGGCCTGACCGGTCGTGCGGCCGGTGCCCTGGGTGCGTTTATCGAACTGATCGAAAACCTCGCCGCCAAGTGCATGGAAATGCCGCTGCACCTGATGACGCAAACCGTCATCGAGCAATCCGGTCTGATTGCTTATCACGAAGCGGAAAAAGGCGAGAAAGGCCAGGCCCGGGTAGAAAACCTTGAGGAACTGGTCAGCGCCGCGCGCAACTTCGAGAACACTGAAGAAGACGAAGAACTGACGCCACTGGCGGCGTTCCTCGGCCATGCTTCGCTGGAGGCCGGCGACACTCAGGCTGACGAGCACGAAGACAGCATTCAGCTGATGACCCTGCACAGCGCCAAAGGCCTGGAATTCCCTTACGTGTTCCTCGTGGGCATGGAAGAAGGCCTGTTCCCCCACAAGATGAGCCTGGAAGAACCAGGACGTCTTGAGGAAGAACGCCGCCTGGCCTACGTCGGCATTACCCGGGCGATGCAGAATCTGGTAATGACCTATGCGGAAACCCGACGCCTGTACGGCAGCGAAACCTACAACAAGGTCTCGCGTTTCGTACGTGAAGTGCCGAAAGGCCTGATTCAGGAAGTGCGCTTGTCGAACAGCGTCAGCCGTCCGTTCGGCGGCAATCAGTCGATGAGCGGCAGCAATCTGTTCAGCGGCAGCGAGATTCCGGAAACGGGTTTCAGCCTCGGTCAGGCGGTACGCCATTCGATCTTTGGCGACGGTGTGATCCTCAACTTTGAGGGCGCCGGTGCGCAGGCGCGGGTGCAGGTGAACTTCAGCGAAGGCAGCAAGTGGCTGATGCTCGGTTACGCCAAGCTGGAAGCGATCTGACGCCGATTTAGCTTTACTGTGGGAGCGAGCCTGCTCGCGAATGAAATCACCGCGATTGATCTGATAGACCGCGGTGCAGCTTTCGCGAGCAGGCTCGCTCCCACAGGGTTCGGTGTTCTGACTAACAATCCCGCTGAACCTATCGCCTTTTCCTACAGACAAAAGTACATAGGCTGATTGCCTCGCGAAGCTGAACTCAACCTGTCAGGCAAAAGCCCGAAACACTCTCTCGCTAGCCAGTAACACTTCAGCTGTGCAACATGGCGCGCGTGTCTCCACAAACGGGAATTCCCTTTATGAAACGTTTTCTTAGCATCGCCATGGCGTTGTGCATCGGCCTGACGATGAGCCTCGACGCCAACGCCAAGCGCTTTGGTGGTGGCAAAAGCGCCGGCGCTGCGCCGACGCACCAGACCAGCCAGATGGCTCCTTCTTCTCCAGGCGTAGGCGGCGCAGCTGCGACCGCTGGTGCTGCCGGTGCCGCTGGCGCTGCCGCCAAGGCCGGTGGTGCTTCGAAATGGCTCGGCCCTCTGGCCGGTATCGCCGCTGGTGGCCTGCTCGCTTCCATGTTCATGGGCGGCGGCTTCCAAGGCATGCAGATCTTCGACATCCTGATCATGGCTGTGATCGCATTCGTGATCTTCCGCTTCATTGCCGCACGTCGACGCAAGCAGCAGGAGCAATTCGCTCCGGCCGGCGCGCCGATGCAGCGTGAAGCGTTCGAGCAGAAGCCTGCTGCCATGGGTTCGATTTTCGGCGGTTCGGCTGCGCCTGCTGCCGCTCGTCCGGTGATCAACGCGCCAGCCTGGTTCAACGAGCAGAACTTCCTTGAAGCTGCACGCAGCCATTTCCAGTCGCTGCAGCAGCACTGGGACGCCAACGAAATGGACAAGATCGCCGAGTTCGTGACCCCGCAAATGCTCGAGTTCCTCAAGCGTGAGCGTGCGGATCTGGGCGATGCGTTCCAGTCGACCTACATCGACAACCTCCAGGTACAACTGGATGGCGTGGATGACCGTGCCGACAAGACCATCGCCACCCTGACCTTCAGCGGTGTGTCGAAGTCTTCGCGCTTCGATCAGGGCGAAGTGTTCAGCGAAAGCTGGAACATGGAACGTCCGCAGGGCGAGAACCAGCCTTGGCTGGTTGCCGGTATCCGCCAGAACGGCTGATCCCTCACTACGCTTAACTTGCGGTAATAAAAACCCCAGCCTCGGCTGGGGTTTTCTATTTCGCGGTTGCATCTATAGCGAGCTACTGTATAAACCGGCCCATATAAACCGCGCCATTCAAGCAAGAGGATCCCGGACGTGGAAGAAATCATCGAACAACTGCGTGAAGCCAACGAACCCGTGCCGGTTCCTTTGGAATTGCCTGACGAAGACCAACTGGTGGAAGTCGAAGAAGAACTGTTCATCAATATTCCGTTCGTCTTCAAAGAATTTTTGCTGACCGTCAGCGACGTGGTTTACGGCAGCCTCGAGCCGGTGACTGTCACCGACCCGCAATCGCACACCTATTTGCCGGATGTCGCGGCCAATGCATGGGACATCGGCGTACCACGTGACCTGATCCCGATCTGCCAGGACGGTGAGAACTACTACTGCGTCGAAGAAGACGGCACCGTGGTGCTGTGGTCCGGCGAAGAAGAGCTGATCACCGAAGAGTCCTGGGAATCGGTGTGGCACTGGGCGCGGGACGTCTGGCTGGAAAGCTGATCGACCCAACGCCCAGGATGATCAGTGCCCCGACGACTCCTTGTGGTTGTCGAGGGTTTCCAGCAGCGCCACCTGCATCCGCGTGTGCACACGGATGAACCAGCGCCAGAGCAGCGCCGCCACGGCGGCAGCGACCACGGCGATCAGCATCAGCAACTTGTTGGTCGGCAAGATACTGGCCGACAAGGCTGCCAACAGCAGGAAAATCACCAGCAGCGAGAGAATCGGGATCACTTCGGAGATCACCCGGCGCACTCGCTGCGTGTGCCGCCCGGCCATCTCTGGCTTCACGCCCATTTCCGCCAGCAGCATCGACAGTGCCTTGAGCTTGCGATAGGCCGCGATCAAGAACGGCAGCGAGACCAGCAGCGCCCCACCCCAGATCAACGCCTTCTGCCAACTCGGGTCGGCAATCCAGTCCTGCAGCCAGGTCGAGAGGCGCTCGGCGAAGAATGCTCCGCTAAAGAAGATCGCAATCACCAGCGCCAGATTGACCCCGACCTGCAGCAAGATCTTGCGGATAATCGAAGCCAGCATCGCACCCTCACCTTGCGGCTGAATGCTGCGTAACCATTCGCCGTACATGCCCAGCACTCGGCCAAGAGGCTTGGGCACCGCCGCCGACAGCTTGATCGACAGCGGATCCGCCGCACGGATCAGATACGGCGTCAGCAGCGTGGTAATCACCGACACCGCCACGGCGACCGGATAGAGGAAGTTGCTGGTGACCTGCAAGGTCATGCCCAGCGCGGCGATAATGAAGGAAAATTCGCCAATCTGTGACAGCCCCATCCCCACGCGCAGTGAGGTACGTCCGTCATTACCGGCGATAAACGCACCGAGGCCGCAGGACAACATCTTGCCCAGCACCACGGCGACGGTAATCACCGCGATCGGCCACGCGTATTCGAGAAGAATCATCGGGTCGAGCATCAGGCCAATGGCAACGAAGAAGATCGCACTGAACAGATCACGAACCGGCTCGATCAGGCGTTCGATTTTAAGCAACTGCCGCGACTCGGCCATAATCGCGCCGATCAGGAAGGCGCCGAGCACCATGCTGTACTCAAGCTTGACCACCAGCAGACAGAAGCCGAAACACAGGCCCAGCACGGTGATCAGGAGCATTTCGTTGCTTTCGAATTTGGCCACATAAGCCAGCAGGCGCGGCACCAGCAGGATGCCAATGACCAGCGCGACGATCATGAACAACGAGAGTTTGCCGACAGTGGAGAACACCTCACCGGAGCTGACCGTACCGCTGACAGCAATGCTGGATAGCAGCGCGATGATGCCGATGCCGAGGATGTCTTCGACGATCAGGACGCCGAAAATCAACTGCGCGAAGCGCTCGTTCTTCATCTTCAGATCATTGAGCGCTTTGACGATGATGGTGGTCGAGGAGATCGCCAGAATCGCGCCGAGGAACAGCGAGTCCATGGTGTTCCAGTCGAACCAGCGGCCGATTTCATAGCCGATCCAGATCATCAGGACAATTTCGAGGAACGCCGCAATAAACGCCGTGGCACCCACCTTGAACAGCTTGCGCAGGCTGAACTCCAGTCCCAGGCAGAACATCAGGAAAATCACCCCCAGCTCGGCGAGGGTCTTGATGGTTTCTTCGTCGTGGATCAGGCCGAACGGCGGCGTGTGCGGGCCGATGATGAAACCGGCGACGATGTAGCCGAGCACCACCGGTTGCTTGAAACGGTGGAACAACACGGTCACCACACCCGCGACCAACATGATCACTGCCAGATCCTGAATAAAACTGATGGCATGCATGGCGTGGGCTCCTTGAATGACGAGGCTCGCAGTCAGACGTCAGAAAACTCTGAGCGAGCGAAGTAAAAATCCGCTTTTCGTGTGGGAATTGCCCTTGAGAGGGGCTTTTGCAGGTTAACACCGCGACTTCCGCCTGGAAGGCGGTGCAATATATGGAAACAGATCGATTCCGGCGTGACGGCGGCCAGTCGCCCGGCGTCCCGATAACGGTGCTTTCGAAAAGCGACCAGGCACCCGTAGAGGTGCTTCCAGAAATCAGCCTTGATCCGTGAGAACGTTATGGAACCCGGAAACGCCCAGCTGTCGATGACGGTACTGATGACCCCCGACATGGCCAACTTCTCTGGCAATGTCCACGGCGGCACCCTGCTCAAATACCTCGACGAAGTGGCCTACGCCTGCGCGAGCCGTTACGCCGGCCGCTATGTGGTGACGCTGTCGGTGGATCAGGTGATTTTCCGCGAACCGATTCATGTCGGCGAACTGGTGACCTTCCTCGCCTCGGTCAACTACACCGGCAACACGTCGATGGAAGTCGGCATCAAAGTCGTCACCGAAAACATTCGCGAGCGTTCGGTGCGCCACACCAACAGCTGCTTCTTCACCATGGTGGCGGTGGATGACCAGCGCAAACCGGCCGCCGTGCCGCCGCTGCAACCGCAGAACAGTGAAGACAAGCGTCGTTATATGCAGGCGCAGCAGCGTCGGCAGATTCGTCAGGAGCTGGAAAAGCGCTATCAGGAGATCAAGGGCGACGCCTGATCTTTGTAGCGCTCAGACCGCGTTCGCGAGCAGGTCGAATCGTCGCACCGTCGCTCCCACAGATGAATGCATTTCAAATGTGGGAGCGAGCCTGCTCGCGAATGGGGGCAGCACAGTCTTAAAGACTGATTGCAGTAGCCTCGAACTTCACCCGCGGATGTGCAATCCGATCCTGCGCCCGCACCAGCTGCAGCTCGTAACTGGCGCACGCCTGAGTTTCCAGCAGCACCTCATGCACCGCCGCCGCCGTGAATTCGAACGCCGCCACCAGACTGTCGCCCAACAGCACCCGCGCCAGAAACAGGCCGGACGTCAGGTCACCCACGCCCACCGGCTGACGGGGAAACGCCAGTAACGGACGACGCAGATGCCAGCTGCCTTCAGCCGTTACCAGCAGCATCTCGAAGCCATCCGCCGGTTTGCCCGGATAATCCAGATGCTTGACCAATACCGCTTTCGGTCCGCGCGCCAGTAGCGACCGCGCCATCGCCAGACAATCGAATAGCGACTGCGGCTTGCGCCCGGAAAAGCTGTCCAGTTCCAACTGGTTCGGACACATGATGTCCGCCATGGCCGCCGCCTCTTCCAGCAGGAAGTCGCTAACCTCGGTCGGTACGCTGCAGCCCTTCTCCGGGTGGCCCATCACCGGATCACACAGGTAAAGCGCCTTCGGGTTGACTGCCTTGATGCGCTCGACGCCGCTGAGAATCGCTCGTCCCTGCGCCGCGCTGCCGAGGTAACCGGACAGCACCGCATCGCAGTTGCCCAGCTCGCCAATTGCAGCGATACCTTCGACAAGCTCGGGAATCTGCTGCGGCGCCAGCACTTCGCCGGCCCATTGGCCGTACTGAGTGTGGTTGGAAAACTGCACGGTGTTGAGCGGCCAGACGTTGACCCCGACCCGCTGCATCGGAAAAACCGCCGCGCTGTTACCGGCGTGGCCGAACACGACGTGGGACTGAATGGCGAGCAGATGAGGCGTACGTTTCATTCGGGTCATTCCGTAAAACGATTGAAATTCAAGCCGCGCAGTATGCGACGAAACGCAGCCTGTACGACAGACCGGCGACGCAGTTAAGCTGACGCTATCTTTTGGAGTTCGATGTTGATGCTGACCCTGGAAAACATCTTTGTGCTGATGCTGTTTGCCGCTGCCGGCGCATGGCTGTGGCACAACCACGGCTTGCGCGAACGCGCACTGGAGCGGGTCAAACAGCATTGCCTGAACGTACGGGTCGAATTGCTCGATGGCAACGTCGCGCTGAAGAAGATCGGTTTCATCAAGGACGCCAACGGTCGCCGACGACTGGCGCGGGTGTACAACTTCGAATTCACCGTGACCGGCGAAACCCGGCATAACGGCACCATCACCCAGTTTGGTGCGCACAGTGCGCAGATCGAACTCGCGCCCTACCCGGCACCGTTCGACGATACGCCGCCAGTGGTCGAAGTGCAGAGGCCACGGGCAGAAGTCATCGAGCTGAGTCAGTGGCGGCAGGAACACACGAAGTGGAAGCCTTGAGCTGAATCACTGGGTTCGGCATCGCGCCAGACCTGCCTGCAATTGATCAATATTTTGCGGATCGACGAAGATCAGTTCGATTCGCGAATCTTTACGCCATTCGCTGGCCTGCCAAATCAGCTTGGTATTATCCAGAGCATTCGCAGACACCCAGCCCTCCGTGCTGTGGATAACCAGTTTCGCTCTTTTCCAATTAAGGCCAGTTAGCCAGTCGGCAATGCGTTGCTTGTCGAACGTCTGGCCCGGATGCCAACGCCAACCAATGCTCCAACCACCCTCCTGCGCCTGACTCAGGCAAATCGGCACCGTCGGAGCGCTCCAGACGGCCGGCATTTGTCCCAATCCTCGGGGCACCGCCAGGTTATCCACTCCTTTCAACGCATGCGCAGCCAAGCCCGGCAGTTCACTCAGAGGCAACTGCGCCTGTTGCGTCCAGATCCGTCTGACTGAAGGCAACTGACTGATAATTTTCTGCCTCGCCGTTTCATCAAGGTTTTCAGCCTTGTTCAACAGCAGCAAGCCCGCACTGGGCAACGCTTCCTGCTGTGCCGCCGGCAATGCTTTGCCAGCCTCGAGCGCCTGCGCATCCAGCACCAGCACACATGGCTGCACCGCCAGCACGCCTGACCATGGCGCCTCATTCAATTGCTTGAGCAACTGCGCCGGATGCCCCAGCCCGGACGGTTCGATAAACAGTCGATCAGGCTTGGCTTTGCGCAGCAAACGCCCAAGGCCGATCTGAAACGGCGCGCCATTGACGCAACACAGGCACCCCCCGGCCACTTCGCCCAGTGCGATACCATCGGCGTCGTTGGTCAGCAGCGCGGCATCGAGGCCGATCTGGCCGAACTCGTTGATCAGCACCGCCCAGCGCTCGCCAGCCGGCCGCTGAGCCATCAGTTGACGAATCAGGCTGGTCTTGCCGGCGCCCAAAGGGCCAGCAATGACATGGGTAGGAATGTTCTGCAACATGGCGGGAAGCTTTCTTGGGAGATGCAAAGATGCGTTGGATGGGATGGTCGTTGCTGTTGACGCTGCTGTCGAGCGAAGCGTGGGCTCAGGCCTGCGTAGTGCACAGTCAGGGCGAGCGACTCGACGTCAAAGTCTGCCAGCAAAACCGCAATATTCCTGAAAAACTGTTCAACGACGGCTTCTGCCAGCCAACCCTGGCCGGGCAAAAAGTCGAGGTGCAATACGTCGATCAATGCCCGAACGGCGCGTTTGGCGTGTGCAGCAACGCGCAAGTCGCCAATATGCCTTATCGCCAGGACATCCACTATTACGGGGTCGCCACCGATGCGGCGTATTTGAAACCGTATTGCGAAGGCCAGAGCCAAGGCTCGTGGCTCAAGCCTTGAGGCGTCAACCGAGCCAGTCGAGGGTCAGTATCAGACGACGCTCGCCTGCGGCCGGTTGCGGCGAACGGTGAATCAGACCGAAACCTTCATTACCGTGCCATTTCTCGCCTTTCAGTAAGGCGACGTCGCCGCTCTTGAGTTGCTGTATTTGCGCTTGGGGTTCAGCGTTCGCCTGCCCCAGTTGCTGGCGATCCATCGCGCCTTCCTTGAGCCATTGGCTGCCGACGCCGGCGTAGGTGGTGATCAGCCGCACCGGCACATGATCAACGTGGAAGCGCGGGCACATGGCTTTATCGAGCACCCGCAGGCGCAGTCCGATGCGCTTGGCTCCCAGCAAACAGGCGAAGGCGCTGACCAGCCATTTCAGGTCGGCGATGAAGCCTTCATAGCCTTCCAGATCACGGAAACCTGAAGCCAAACCGGTCAGGTCAGGCTCAGCGTCCTCGTGCGGCAGCTCCAGGCATAGCGATTGGCCCAACGGTTCGTTGAGCGACAGAAGCAATTGAGCGAAATCGCTGATGTGCAACGGCAATTGTCGCTGCCAGACGGCAAGGTTGGTGTCGTCATCCAGAATTCGCGTCAGCGTCTTTGGAGTCGGTCCTTGGTGCTGATAACGCGTGCGGTTTTGCAGCAGTTTGAGCGCGAGCATCAGGCAGCCTCTTCATGCCAAGGGCCAAACGGATCCGCCAGCAATCGCCAGCCCTCTACGCCGAGCGCCATTTCTTCATCAGTGAGCAGGCAGTCATCCAGTTCCTCTGAAAGCTGTAGGAAATCGATGTTCTGACCGATGAACACCAGTTCCTGCCGGCAGTCTCCTACGCTCGGCGTCCAGTTTTCCATGATCGCGGCGGTGCTTTGCTGATCTTGTGGCCATTGGTTCTTCGGCACAAAACGCCACCAGCGTCCGGCAAAACCGTGGCGCATCAGGCCGCCAGCCTGCGACCAGCTACCAGCGTCTGTGGGTTTGCTCGCGAGCCAGAAGAACCCTTTGGAACGCAGCAGCTTGCCGTTCAGCCACGGACGGTCGATGAAGCTGAAAAAGCGTTGCGGGTGAAAGGGTCGGCGCGCGCGATAGGCGGTGGAGGCGATGCCGTACTCGTCGGTTTCCGGCACGTGCTCACCGCGCAACTCCTGCAGCCAGCCCGGTGCCTGCGCGGCTTTCTCGAAATCGAAGCGACCGGTGTTGAGGATCTTCTCCAGAGGCACCTCACCCATGACCATCGGGATGATTTCGGCTTGCGCATTGAGGCGTTTGAGAATGGCGATCAATTCCTCACGCTCGGCCTGGCTGATCAGGTCGATCTTGCTGATCAACAGCACGTCGGCGAACTCGATCTGCTCGATCAACAGGTCGGTGATGGAGCGCTCGTCCTCCTCGCCGAGAATTTCGCCACGGGAGGCGAGGCTTTCAGCCGCCTGGTAGTCCGGGAGGAAATTCACCCCGTCGACGACAGTGACCATGGTGTCGAGACGGGCGATGTCGGAGAGGCTTTGTCCGTGTTCATCACGAAAAGTGAAGGTTTCTGCGACCGGCAGCGGCTCGGAGATGCCGGTGGATTCGATGAGCAGATAATCGAAGCGACCTTCACGGGCGAGCTTGCTGACTTCTTCGAGCAAGTCTTCGCGTAACGTACAGCAGATACAACCGTTGCTCATTTCGACGATTTTTTCTTCTGCACGGTTAAGGCTGACATCACGCTGGACTTCGCTGCCATCAATGTTGATCTCGCTCATATCATTGACGATGACAGCGACGCGAAGACCATTTCGATTACGTAGTACGTAATTCAAAAGTGTACTTTTTCCGGCGCCTAAAAATCCGGAAAGTACGGTGACGGGCAATTCGGCTGACATTGGATAATCCTCTTATGAAGGCAGCCGATTGGCGCTTTTACCAGCGCTTGGCGTCTTGGCGCTTCATGCGAGGGCTTCGCTGAAGGTAAACACTTGAAATCGGCCCGCTCAGGCTCAGTAGTTGTTTATGTTATAGTATAACACTCCAGATAAACCAGCCCTGCCCTTGTCCTGAGCGATAAACAGCAGGAAGCTGAGCCCATCCCACACCCGGAATTGCTAATGAAAACTGCGCTGAAATGCTCGTTGTTGAGCCTTGGATTAATGGTGGCGGGCAATACGTGGGCGCAGTTTCCGGCGCTGGCAAGCTGCACCCGCAGCGCCAACCTGCTTGCCTGCGTCGATGCCGAGGGCAATACGTATAGCGTCAACACTGTCGGCAGCACGCTTTATCTGCGCGGGTTTGAAAAGGCTGGGCAGCGTTATTGGGCGCAAACCAACAGCCGCTTCGGCCAATTGACGTTCTTCACCGGGATTGCCTCTGACGGTGAGGCCTGGGTTGGTTACACCCGACGCGTCGGCTGGACGACTATCAATCGCTTCTCCAGCTCGGGCGGCAGCAGCGCGAAATTCACTTGCAGTCGAATTGTGGGCTGCTAGACCTGCGCCTTTAGCTGCTCCTGTCGCCAGGCAAGATAGCTGTCGATCGGTGGGTTTTTCTCAAAATAACGCTGCAAACCCTCAAACAAACCATCCGCGACAGCCTGTTGATGCCGCGCGGTTACCAGCCGCTGACTGTCGTGAACGTTGGAAATGAAGCCGGTTTCTACCAGAATTGACGGCACATCCGGCGACTTCAACACGGCGAATCCGGCCTGTTCCACACGCTTCTGATGCAGAGTGGTGATGCCCGCCAGACTGCCCAGCACCGTGTTGCCCAGTTGCAGACTGGCGGCAATGGTCGCATTCATCGACATGTCGAGAATCACCCCGGCAAGCATTGGATCTTTGTCTTTGAGGTTGAGCAAACTGGTAGCGCCGAGCAGGTCAGCGCCGTTCTCACGCTGCGCCATAAAACGCGCCGTCGCCGATGTCGCGCCACCTTCAGACAGGCAATACACAGACGCTCCAGAAGCTGTCAGCCTTGGCGCTGCATCGGCATGCACCGAGATAAACATGTCTGCCTTGTGCTGACGGGCGATCTCTACGCGTTTACGCAAGGGCACAAAGAAGTCGTCATTGCGCACCAGTTTCACGTCGAATCCTTTCTCTTTTTTCAGGCGTTTGGCGAGTAGCTGAGCAATGGAAAGCACCACATCTTTTTCCCGCTCACCCTTCGCGCCGACCGCACCGGGATCCTTCCCACCGTGTCCTGGATCGACGACTACGATGATGTCGCGCTTGGGGTGAGCGCTGATTCTGGGTGTTTCACGTGGAACCATTGGGATCTCTGGCGCTGCTTTCGCACTGACTAAATCCAGAACCAGCCGATGACTCTGGCCATCCTGGGGCGCCAAAAGAAAGCTGTTAAGCAGCACTGGATTGCTCAGGTCGAGAACAATCCGCGTGTCTCCCTGACCAAAAGGCCCGGATCGAATCGAGCGGATCACCGTGCCATTCAGAGCCAACTGACTGAAATCGCCGCTCAGATCTGCGCCGGACACATCGATTATCAGCCGTTCTGGAGCGCTGAGCGTGAAGGTTTTGTATCGCACCGGGCCACTTAAATCGAAGACCAATCGCAGCTTTTCCTCAGAACGCCAAAGCCGTGCGTTGCGAATTTGCGTGGCCGAAACACTGAACGGAAGGGCGAAGGCCGCGCTGGCGAGAATCAGATTGAGCAAATGGCGTCTGTGCATATGAAAGCCTGTTCATGAAAAAAGCATCGTGATCTGTATTGTTATAATGTAACATTCATTTCAATCAACACGATGGTTCCGAACATGAATTCGCTGACACTTCCGGATATCGCTGCGCAATCCGCTCGCCAAGCCTTGCCCCTCGAATGGGTGGGCATGCACGGCATCGCGTTACCTGTTTTATTGGAAGGCCAACGCGTGAGCGCAAAGGCTGATGCGGGGGTGAGTCTGGATGACGGCGAAGCTCGCGGGATTCACATGTCGCGACTCTATCTGGCCCTGGAAGCGCTCGAACAGGAGAGTCTTTCCCCTGCTCTGCTGCACCAGGTACTCAAACGTTTTCTGGATAGCCACGAAGGTTTATCCCACTGTGCCTACCTGAATATCCGCACCGATCTACTGCTGAAAAGACCAGCACTAATCAGTCCACTGGCCGGATGGAAATCCTATCCCGCGACGATTTCAGCCAGTCTGAAAAACAAGATGTTCCACGTGGAACTCAACATCGAAGTGCCCTACTCCTCGACTTGCCCGTGTTCCGCGGCATTGGCCCGGCAATTAATTCAGCAACAATTCGTCGACGACTTCGCCAACAAACCCCTTCAGCATGCAGACGTTCTCGCTTGGCTTGGCTCGACTCAAGGCATCGTCGCCACGCCTCACAGCCAACGCAGCACTGCACAATTGCATCTGCACCTCGACGAGTTCATCGACGAATTACCGCTTAGCGTGATCATCAATGACGCCGAAGCGGCCCTCGGCACCGCCGTACAAACCGCAGTAAAACGCGCGGACGAGCAAGCCTTCGCCTTGGCGAATGGACAGAATCTGATGTTCTGCGAAGACGCCGTGCGCCGATTGAATCTCGCACTTCGCCGCACACCCGGCGTTAACCAGTTCCATCTGCGAGTGATCCACGCCGAAAGCCTGCACGCCCACGACGCCGTCGCCGAAAGCCACTGGCAGCGTGAGCAAGCATGATCCGCTGCCAATCCCTGAGTTGGGGCGCTCCCGGTCAACCGCTGACCACGCCCCTGAATCTAGAACTCGAAAGCGGCAGCCTAACAGCAATCATCGGCGCCAACGGCTGCGGCAAAAGCAGCCTCTTGAAGGTCATCGCCGGGCTGCAAAAACCACTGGCAGGCAAAGCCTCCCTGAGTGTTCCACGTCAAAGCGGATTGTCATTCCTCCCCCAGCAACAACATCTCGACCGCCAGTTCCCCATCAACCTCGAAGAACTGATCGCCGCCGGTTTCTGGGGACGTCGACTCTCAACCCAACTGCGCGCACAACGCCTGAAAGATGCACTGGAAAACTGGCACCTGAGCGGACTCGAACACCGCCCGCTCATGGCCCTCTCCGGCGGCGAACTACAACGTGCCCTGCTCGCCCGCCTGAGTTTGACCGACGCTCCGGTTCTGCTCCTCGACGAACCCCATGCCGCCCTCGATGAGCTCGGCCAACAATTGCTCTGGCAGCACATCCACACCTGGCATAACGAAGGTCGAACAATCGTCGTGGTCTGCCATGACCTCTGCGCCGTGCGCCAACACATCCCGCAAACCTTGCTGATCAAAAACCGCGAATGCGTGTACGGCGCCAGCGTCGAACTGATCCGGCAACCCCCTCACACGCAGGTGGCCTGATGGTCACCGTCACCCACTTGTGGCAACCGTTCAATGAGTTCCTGTTCATGCGACGTGCCCTCCTTGGCGGACTGGTCTTGGCATGCAGCACGGCACCACTCGGCGTGTTTTTGATCCTGCGACGGATGAGCCTGATCGGTGACGCCGTCGCCCACGGCATCCTTCCTGGCGCCGCATTAGGATTCTGGTTTGCCGGACTGAGTCTGCCTGCACTCACACTCGGCGGCCTCGGCGCGGGTCTGAGCATGGCCGGGCTCGCGGCGTGGATCACCCGCCGAACCGGTCTACGCGAAGACGCCAGCCTCGCCGCGATCTACCCAATATCCCTCGCCAGCGGTGTGCTGATTCTGGGCATCGCCGGCAAACGTCTCGACCTGCTTCACCTGCTGTTTGGCTCGGCATTGGCCGTCGACGGCCCGACCCTCACCGGCATGTTATGGGTTTCGGGATTCAGCCTGATCGCCATGGCACTGATCTACAAACCGCTGCTGCTCGACACCCTCGACCCGCTGTTCCTGAGAACCGTCAGCCGCCTCGGCCCACTCGCCCACGGCGTATTCCTGACCCTGGTGGTGCTCAATCTGGTGATCGGCTTCCAGGCCATCGGCGCGCTGATGGTGGTCGGGTTGATGATGCTCCCCGCCGCTGCCTCGCGGTTCTGGAGCCGTCGACTGCCGATCCTGATTGGCATCGCCGCCATCATCGGTTGCCTCTCGGTGTGGTTTGGCTTGTTGCTTTCGTTCTACTACTCGCTGCCAAGCGGACCGGCCATCGTGCTGGTCGCCGGCGTCGGTTATCTGCTGTCGGTGGTGTTCGGGCCGGTTCACGGTCTCCTGCGCCGCCCGCCTTTGCTTACATCCCAATGAGGTGTTTCCCGATGCGCGTTCTACTCGTGTTGTTCAGCCTGATGCTGTCGATGTCATTGTCGGCGGCGGAAAAATTACCGGTGGTGACCAGCTTCAGCATTCTCGGCGACATGGTGCATCAGGTCGGCGGCGAGCATATCCAGATCACCAACATGGTCGGCCCGGACGCCGACGCGCACACCTACGAGCCGACACCGGACGATGCCAAAGCATTACTCGGCGCCAGGCTGATCATCAAAAACGGCCTCGGTTTCGAGCCATGGCTGGATCGACTGGTGAGCAGCACCGAGACCAAAGCCACCGTCATCAGTGCCAGTCATGGCGTGATTCCGCGCTCACTGGACGAGGATGGCGAAACCGTTCCCGACCCGCACGCCTGGCATAATCTGGCGAACACGGAGCTGTACATTGCCAACATCACCAAGGCGCTGATCGCAGCCGACCCGGCGAACAAGGCCGACTACGAACGCAACAGCCAGGCCTATCTGAAGCAGATCTACGCCCTGCTCGCCGAAGCAAAAACCAAGCTCGGTTCGCTGCCGCCGGGCAATCGCAAGATCGTCACCAGCCACGACGCATTCGGTTATCTCGGTCAGGCCTACGGCATCGACTTTATGGCGCCGCAAGGTTTGTCCACCGAGCGTGAACCCTCGGCCGCCGAAGTCGCTGCGCTGATCACCCAGATTCGTCAGGCCAAAGTCAAAGCGGTGTTCATGGAAAACATCAAAGATGCGCGTCTGCTCAAGCAGATCGCTGATGAAAGCGGCGCGCACATCGGCGGCACCTTGTACTCCGACGCCCTCGCCGCCAGTGGCCCGGCCAGCACCTTCACCGGCCTGTTCGAATACAACCTCAACACCCTTTACAACGCGCTGAGCCGACCATGATCCGCAAGAATCCTTCAGGCGATTTGCCGCAAATCGCCGAGTCGGCTTACGTCGACAAAACCGCGATCATCTGCGGCAAAGTGGTGATTGGCGAAAACGTTTTCGTCGGCCCCTACGCGGTGATCCGCGCCGACGAAGTGGATGCCTCGGGCGAGATGGAGCCGATCACCATCGGCGCCAATTCGAACATTCAGGACGGCGTGGTGATCCACTCAAAATCCGGTGCGGCGGTGACCATCGGCGAATTCAGCTCGATCGCCCACCGCTCAATCGTGCATGGCCCGTGCGTGGTCGGCGACCGCGTGTTCATCGGTTTCAACAGCGTGCTGTTCAACTGTGTTGTAGGTAACGGTTGCGTGGTGCGGCACAACTCGGTGGTCGATGGTCGCGATTTACCGGACGCCTTCTATGTGCCCTCCACCACCCGCATCGGCCCGAACACCGACCTCTCGTTATTCCCGCCAGTGAGTGTCAGCGCCTCGGAGTTTTCCGAAGACGTGGCGCGCACCAACGTCGATCTGGTGCGCGGCTACAAAGCCTTGCAGAACGAGTTCTGAGCCATGAGCAGCGTGCTGATTCGCAACGCAAGGCTGGTCAACGAAGGGCGTGAGTTCGACGCAGATCTGTTGGTCAGCAATGGACGCATCGTCAAGATTGCGCGCAGCATCGAAGGTGAAAACGCCAAAGTGGAAATCGACGCGAACGGTCAATGGCTGCTTCCCGGAATGATTGATGACCAGGTGCATTTCCGTGAACCAGGTGCGCCAGCCAAGGGCAGCCTTCACACCGAGTCGCGTGCGGCGGTTGCCGGTGGCATCACCAGCTTCATGGACATGCCCAACACCAACCCGGCCACCCTTACCCTCGAAGCGCTGGCGGATAAAAAGCGTCGGGCGGCGATCAACTCGGTGGCCAATTACGGCTTTCACTTTGGCGTGAGCCGGGACAACCTCGACACGGTAGCCGCGCTCAATCCCTGTGAAGTGGCCGGGGTGAAAGTGTTTATGGGCGCCTCGACCGGCAACATGCTGGTCGATGATCCGCAGATCCTTGAGCGACTGTTCGCCGAGGTGCCGACCATCCTGCTGGCGCACTGCGAACACACGCCAAGCATCGATGCCAACGCGGCCAATCTGCGTGAGTTGTTCGGCGATCGTATTCCGCCCGCCGCCCACCCGCTTATTCGCAATGCCGAGGCGTGTTATCGATCCTCATCACTGGCGGTGGAACTGGCAAAACGTCACGGCACCCGCCTACATGTTTTGCACATGACCACCGCGCGTGAACTGGCGTTGTTCGAGGACACACCATTGGCGCAGAAACGCATCACCGCTGAAGTCTGTCTGCACCATTTGTTGTTCGATGATCGCGACTATCCAAAGCTCGGCAACCTGATCAAATGCAACCCGGCGATCAAAACCCAAGCGGATCGCGACGCACTGCGCGAAGCATTGAACAGCGATCGGCTGGACGTTGTTGGCAGCGATCATGCGCCGCATACCTGGGAGGAAAAGCAGCGGCCTTACGCTGAGGCGCCTTCGGGGTTGCCACTGGTGCAGCATGCCTTGCCGGCATTGATGGAACTGGTCGCGGACACGGTTTTGCCAATCACTACGCTAGTGGCGAAGACCAGCCATCGCGTCGCGGACCTGTTTGCGATTCCGGATCGGGGCTATTTACGGGAAGGGTATTGGGCGGATCTGGTGCTGGTTGAAGCGCAGACGCTGGAGGTCGATCGGCAACCCATTCTGTCGCAGTGCGGATGGACGCCGTTTGCCGGACGCAGCTTTCGGCATCGGGTGAGCACGACGATTGTGTCGGGGCAGATTGCTTGGCGGGATGGGCGGGTGAATGAGGCGTGTCGGGGGTTGGCGCTGAGGTTTATGCGCTGAGCTTGAGGACGCTTTCGCGAGCAAGCTCGCTCCCACAATTGGAACGCATTTCCCTGTGGCAGTGAGCTTGCTCGCGAAGCTTTTAGGCTCTTGGCTTCACAGCGCCGCAATCCTGACCCAACCAAACTGCACGCGTCTCCAGACTGCCCTTCTGGTTGATCCCGATCGCATTGAACGTGCCATTGGCCACGGTGGTGAACTCGCGATCACTGAGGAACGTCGCCACGCCGGTACCCTGCGCTTTCGGGCAACTGAAGCGGAACTTCCACTGGTTACCGGTGCGATCGGTGATCTGCTGTTTGCAGCCCGATTGCGGGTCGGCCAACGGAATATCGTTGGTCGCCACCTGCTCTGGCGTCAGGCAAGCGCGGATGCCTTTGCCGCCAATATTGATCCCGTTCTTCTCCAGCGCTGCGCGCTGTTGCGGGGTCATCTGCCCTTGCAGTTGACCGAGGATCGATTGCACATCCATCGGCTGATCATCGACCTTGACGTTGCTCGATGTCATTTCCCACAGCCCCGGCTGCAGCATCTGCGCCTGCGCAACCACCGGCAATGCCAAACCCAGGCCCAGCGCCAAACCCAGCAGACGAACGTTCATCGAAAAACTCCTGATCAGTAGTGGCCGTTAGACGTCGGCCGATTGCTTCGGTTCATGCACCAATTAAATAGCGACAATCGCGACAGAACATGGTCTGTTAAGCATTGAATCTTCCGGAGCAAGGCTGCCCCATGGATTATTTTGGACCGCACATTTTCGGTTATCTGATCGCCCTGATACACACCCTCGGCTTGATCGCCGCGATTCACGCGGTGCTCACCGTGCGCACAGCTCAAGGCTCGATCGCCTGGGCATTGTCGCTGATCTTCATTCCCTACCTCACGCTTATTCCGTACCTGGTGTTCGGCCGCAGCACCTTTGATGGTTACATCAAGGCGCGGCGCCAGGCCAACGAACAAATGCGTCAGGCCATCTCCGAACTGAACTGGCGCCCTTGGGTGGAAGAAGCCCTCACCGCGCGCGCGTCCAATGCCTACGCCTCGTTACGGGCGATGCCCAAACTGGGGCGCATGCCATGCCTGGCGAACAATGAAGTGCAATTGCTGGTGAACGGTACGGCGACGTTCGAGGCGATTTTCCACGCCATCGATCAAGCGAAAGAAGCGGTGCTGATCCAGTTTTTCATCATTCACGATGATCGACTCGGCCAACGTTTGAGTGATCTGCTGCTGAAAAAAGCTGCGGAAGGCGTAACGATTCATCTGCTTTACGACCGCATCGGCAGCCACGCCCTGCCCCACAGCTATGTGCAGACGCTGCGCGATGCGGGCGTCGAGGTAAAAGCCTTCGCCACGCGCAGCGGCTGGCTCAACCGCTTTCAGGTCAACTTCCGTAACCACCGCAAGATTGTCGTGGTCGATGGCGTGGTCGGCTTTGTCGGCGGGCATAACGTCGGCGATGAATACATGGGTGAAAAACCACCGCTGGCACCGTGGCGCGATACCCATGTGAAGGTGCGCGGCCCGGTGGTCGCGTGCATGCAGGAATCCTTTGCCGAAGACTGGTTCTGGGCCGCCCGCACCCTGCCGCCGCTGATCCTGCCGGATGAATACCCGGAAGACGGCGTACTCTGCCAACTGCTCGCCAGCGGCCCGGCCGATGCGTACGAAACCTGCTCGCTGTTCTTCGTCGAAGCGATACATGCGGCGACGGAAAGAGTGTGGATCACCAGCCCGTATTTCATCCCCGATGAAGCCGTCTTCGCAGCGTTACGATTGGCAGTATTACGCGGTGTTGATGTACGTCTTCTGCTGCCCTCGCGCCCCGATCACCGCATCGTCTACGCCGCTTCCAGCCTTTATGCCTTTGAAGCGGTGCGCGCCGGTGTCCGAGTGTTCCGCTACCGTCCCGGGTTTCTGCATCAGAAAGTGGTGTTGATCGACAGCGAAATCAGCGCGATCGGCAGTGCCAATCTGGATAACCGCTCGTTCCGGTTGAATTTCGAAGTGATGTTGCTGACGGTCGACAGTGAGTTCTCCGCCGCCGTGGAACACATGCTCATCGATGACTTCGCGCTGGCCGACGAAGTCGCCAAAGAAGAAAGCCGGGAGCTCCACCGCCTGCAACAAGTCGGCATGCGGATCGCCCGGCTTATTTCACCGATCCTTTGAAACCCTCTCCCAAAAAAAGGGAACAGGCTCAGGGGTTGTAGATATCGTCACGGGTCCATGGCAGTTCATGGCTGCCATCCGGATGCGCTTTCACCGCGAGGATCTGGTGCAGATTGATCCAGCCACGGGCAAACGCGTAAGCACAGCCGGCCAGATATAGTCGCCAGATGCGCAACGCTTGATCCGGCACCAGTTTGCCCGCCGCCTCAAGGTTGTCCTCCAGCCGCTCGCTCCAATGATCCAGCGTGCGCGCGTAGTGCAGGCGCAGGCTTTCGACGTCGACAATTTCCAGGCCCGCCTCGCTGATCTCCGCCGAGATCATCGACAGGTGCGGCAACTCACCGTTGGGGAACACGTACTTTTCAATGAAATCCCCGGCACCGCGTCCTACCGGACGGCCATCGGTGTGCTTGGCGGTGATGCCGTGGTTCATCACCAGACCGCCCTCCTTGACCGCACCGAACAGGGTTTTGCAGTACTCGGCGAGATTGGCGTGGCCGACGTGTTCGAACATGCCGACACTGACCACTTTGTCGAAACGACCGTCCTGGGGCAGATCGCGATAGTCGAGCAATTGCAGTTCGATCTGCTCTTCCAGGCCTTCAGCCTTGACCCGCTCACGCGCCAGTTCCAGTTGTTCCTTGCTCAGCGTGATACCAAACACCTTGGCGCCGAATTCCCGCGCGGCGTAACGCGCGAGGCCGCCCCAACCGCAACCCACATCAAGCAAATAGTCACCTGGCTGCACACGCAGCTTGCGGCACAGATGTCGGAATTTGGCTTGTTGCGCCTGCTCAAGGCTTTCGCTGCCCGTTTCGAAATACGCGCAGGAGTACGCCATGTCGCTGTCCAGCCAGAGCTGGTAGAACGCATTGGACAGGTCGTAGTGGTAGGAAATGGCTTTGGCGTCGGTTTCCTTGTCGTGCACCGAACGCACTGGCTGACTGTCGTCATCTTCACCGAGCAAAGCGTTGCTCAATTCGTCGCAGACCCGGATGACTTCGCTGATCGAGCCCTCCAGTTCAAGTTTGCCTTCGACGAATGCCGCTCCAAGCGCATCCAGGCTTGGATGGGTGAACTGAGTGACCATCTGCGGGTCCTTGACCACGATGGTAACGCTGGGCGCCGGCCCCAGATTGAACTCATGGCCGTCCCAGAGCCGCAGTCGAAGCGGTAGCTGCAGATTCTGTAAGGCCGGTGGAAGTTGCGCGAGCATGGAAAATCCCCCCTTGTTTCAGACCGTCAGATCTGAGGGTAGACCATCCCGGAAAAATAGCAGGCTATCGATTTGATTAGCCTTGGCTATCGTTGCAGACGCTCCAGCAAACCGTCTTGAACCCACTGTTTCAACCAGGTAACGGCTTGAAGTGGCGCGCCCTCACCATAAATGACTGCTAATTGTGTGCACAGT
Source organism: Pseudomonas sp. P108 (assembly GCF_032613195.1). Classification (NCBI taxonomy): domain Bacteria; kingdom Pseudomonadati; phylum Pseudomonadota; class Gammaproteobacteria; order Pseudomonadales; family Pseudomonadaceae; genus Pseudomonas; species Pseudomonas sp. P108. Next base: position 6,579,337 of record NZ_CP126691.1, read on the forward strand.
TCGGAGAAATTCCAGCCACCGGCGAGCAGGCCATTGAGGGCCGTGGCTTCGGCAGGATCGAGGCTGCGATAGTGACAGATCAGTTCGCAGCGCCAGATCAGACAGGCCTGTGGGATTTCGAGCACCGTGCTGTCAGGGAAGTCGGATTCTTCCTTCACCGAACGCCATAGCGAGAGACTGTTGAAGCAGCATTCCAGCCACTGCAGCGAAGGCGTTGGCTTCACCCGCAGCTCAGGCCATTCCTCTGGGGCCAGCGTCGCCATTGATTGCAGCGTCAACGTCTGCCCCGCCGGCGCATCGAACGCCAGTGTAAACGCCCATTCAAGCGAGGCCAGTTCGGCCAGTGGCGCGCTTTGTTCCGGCACCAGATGCTCACGGATAAAGCCTTCGAAGCCTTTGCCCAGCCAGCGCAAGCTGTAATGCCCCGGCGGGGAATGGCGGATGTAAGAACTGGCGAGCCGATCGAATTCGTCGTCACCCATCCAGTGCAAGATCGCCACGAAGTCATTGCGCAAGACTTCCAGCAGACGCGCCTTGTAAGCGTTGTGATAGATCGCCAGTCCCGTGCCGACATCCAGTGTCGGGCCACCAATCAGGCTTTTGCCCAAGACCGGATTCGCCGTAGCGTCGTCGTCGAGCAGAAACGACTCGAACGCCAGTTGCCAGTCTTTCAGGCGCATTGCTGCCTCCCGGCCAAGACCTTGTCACCCAGTTCACGTGCCTTGTGCAATTCACCGAGCAGTTCTTCGAAAGGCGGAAAATGGTCGTCGCGTTCCAGCAATGTGGCCACCGGGCCGAAGTGTTCAAGTGTGCGTTGATAGAGCGCCCAGACCGGATCGCTCACCGGATGGTCGTGGGTGTCGATCACGTAATCACCGTAGTCGCTGTGCCCCGCCAGATGCAGTTGACGGACTTTGTCGACAGGCAGGCCGCGAATGAATGCCCACGGATCAAAGCCGTGGTTGCGTGAGCTGACATAGACATTGTTCACATCCAGCAGCAACTCGCAGCCAGTTATCCGGCTCAGCACTGCGAGAAACTCCCACTCGCTGAAATCATCCGCGGCAGCACGAACGTAACTGGAGACATTCTCCAGTACCAGCGGACGCTGCAGAATGTCCTGCACCTGCCTTACCCGGCCGGCAATGTAATCCAGACTTTCTTCGGTATAAGGCAGCGGCAGCAGATCATGCAACTGATGGGCATTGCCGCGACTCCAGCACAGATGATCGGAGATCCATGCAGGTCGGACCCGATCGGCCAGTTGCTTGAGTTGTTTGAGATAGTCCGGATCGAGGGCATGCGGCCCGCCGATGGACAGGGATACACCATGCATCACCAGCGGATAGCGCTCGGCGATGGCATCGAGGTAATACAGAGCCTTGCCGCCCTGCACCATGAAATTTTCCGAGACCACTTCGAACCAGTCGACATCCGGCGACTGCTCGAGGATCTGCTGGTAGTAAGCGCTACGCAGTCCGAGGCCGTAACCCAGGAAAGGCACAGAAGCTGACATAAGCGGACTCCTGATAAAAGTGGCCGCAGTGGCGCAAACCACTGCGGCGACACTAACCGGTCAGTTATTCGCCGACCTTGCCACCGGCTTTTTCGCAAGCCGCCTGAGTCATCGCCTTGAAGCCCTGACCTTTGCACGAACCCAAGCCTTTGCACGCGTGATCTTTGGTCTTGCAGTCGTTCTGGCCCTTGCAGCCATTCACGCCATAACAGTGAACGTTGGCATCAGCAGCCATCGCGTTAGTGGCAACACCGGCAAACAGGGTCGCGGCGGCCAAAGCGAGAGCGGCACCAGCAGCAGCGGTCTTGATAGTCATTTTTCTTATCCTCGGTAATCGCCAGGGGTGTCGGCTGGAAGGTTTGTTCAGTCCCGACATAGCACTAGAGAGAGCGCCCCCGAAGGCGTTACAGAAGATCAAAAATAATGTTCAAGGCTCTTCCTTGAGCTTCAATAACGGCTCCTGAAAGCGCAGCAACCGCCCGGCATTGCCCAGTACCAGCAGCGTGCTGAGGTTGTGCAGCAGCGCGGCGATCATCGCCCCGGCCGCACCGAGCCAGCCGAATGCGGCGAACACGACGATGGCGAGCGTCCAGCCCAGACCAATGATCACGTTGACCTGCAACGTCCTGCGGCACTGACGGCTGAGGCGCACGCAGGTGCCCAGTCGGCGCAGGTCGCTGCCGATCAAAACGATGTCTGCCGAGGCCAGCGCAATGTCCGCACCTCCCGCGCCCATCGCCACACCAACCACGCCCGCCTTGAGCGCGAGCGAATCATTGATGCCGTCACCGACCACCATCGGCCGGAAGCCGTTGTCGATTTCCTTGAGCACACGATTGAGTTTGTCTTCGGGCAACGCCTGAGCTTCGACCTCATGCAACCCGACATCCTTGGCCAGCGACTGAGCCACGCTCTGGCGATCGCCAGTGAGCAACAGCTGTCGACCCAGACCCAGTTCACGCAATTCACTGAGGGCAAAGCGGGCCTCCGGTTTGACGCTGTCCGCCAGCAGCAGCCAGGCAAGGAACTCACCGTTGAGTGCCAGCCCGGCGATGGGGCCGTCATGATCGGGAATAGTTGTCGTAATAATGCCGAGTTGCGCGAACAACTCCGGGCGGCCAAGCGCCGCTTCGCCCTGCCCGGTCATGGCCACGACCCCGAGTCCCTGGCGCTCGTGGATATCACTCAACGGTAAGCATTGGTCTTGAGTGACCAGCCGTGCGAGCGCACGACTGACCGGGTGGCTGCTCGCCGCCCCGAGACTGGCGGCGAGTGCCATGATCGCGGACGACTCTGCGCGCGGGTTGTCGATCGACTGCAAGCGCAAGGTGCCGTAAGTCAGCGTCCCCGTCTTGTCGACCACCAGCGAAGTGAGATCCGCCAGCTCTTCAAGAAACGCTGAGCTGCGAATCAGAATGCCGTGGCGTGCCGCCACTGCCACACCGGCAATCGCCGTCGCCGGGGCAGACAACACCAACGCGCAGGGACACGCCGCTACCAACACGGCGAGCATTGCCTGCGCATCATTGGTGATGAACCAGGTCACCGCCGCCAGCAACAACACCAGCACCATGTAGCTGCCGGCGTAACGTTCAAGCAAACGTGTGATCGGCGGCTTCGAGCGCTCGGCGTTCTGCATCAGCGCGATGACCTTGCCGAGCGTCGACTCATCGCCGGTTCGCGTCACTTCGATGCGCAACAGGCCGTCGAGGTTGATCGCGCCGCCAAATACGCTCATGCCGACGCCCGCCTCGACCGGCACTGATTCCCCGGTAATCGAAGCGGTGTCGAGGCTGGCTTGGCCAGACAACACCCGACCATCTGCCGGCACTCGATCCCCGGCTCGCACCTCAACGGTGTCGCCAGCTTTCAACGTGCCGTTGTCCACTTCGATGATCGAGCCATCCGTCAGTACCTTACGCGCATGGCTGCGGGTCAGTTGACCGAGGGCATGAATCGCTTCCTGCGAACCGATGACGCTGCGTTCCTCCAGCACATGGCCGAAGATCATGATGATCGGCAGCAACGCCGCCGTCAGCAGATCACCGGTTGCCCACGCGCCGAGCATGGCCAGAGCAATCAGTTGATCAGTGATGCCATGCAGACTCGGATAACGCAGGCTGTACCACGCCGAACGCATGACCGGCACGGCGACCAATAAAGAAGCGAAACCCAACAGCAACTGGCTGACACCGGTTTGCTCCGGCACCAGCCAACGCCAGATCAAGCCCAGACCCAGCAAGCCCAGTGCAAGCATGGCCAAGGTCAGTTGTCGGGCAGCGCGGCGTTGTTCGGCCGAGGACAACAGACTTGGTGCGGCGATGGTCGCGGTCATTTACTGGCTCCCTGAATGATCAGGCGGGAATCGTCTTTCGGGTTGACCGTGGTTACCGATCCGGCCTGACCGAGAATCTTCGGCATGCGCTCGCGATAAAGGCGCAGGAGCATTTGCGGGTCGGTGCTGCTGGCCAGACTCGATACCGTGGCGGTGTCGGCCGAGGCTTTGGCCAGGCGCTCACCGGCCTGCGCGTGAGCAACTTGCAGCGTGCGGTCGGCTTGTTGGTTGGCGGTCTGCGTGAGTTTCTCGGCGTCGGTGCGTGCGTTGGCCACGGCTTTGTCGGCTTGCTGACTGGCGGTCAACACCGCATTGAAAGCACTGACCGCCGGATCGGGCAGACTCGATTGCACATCGACCCGCGCCACCTCGATACCGATGCCCTGCCCGCTCGCCTTCAACTCGGCCAAGCGTTTGTTGATGCCTTGCACCAGATCACCGCGCAGCCGTTCACGGCGTTCGGCCGCTTGATTATCGGCGCCGATCAACTCTGGGCGAGCCACCAGAATGGTGTCCAGATCCCGCGCGGCAGTCAGTGCCACAGCGCTGCGGGTGACCAATCGATCCAACGCCGGCAGCACATGATCAGCCTGCAAGGCAAAGTCATAAGGATCGGTGACTTTGTAAAACACCCGCACATCCAGTTGCACCACCCCCGCATCACCGGTCAGTAAATAGCCAGAACCGGCCAGGGCATCGCTGATGGGTGCAGCGAAAGATGCGACCCGATCGGCCTTGAGCGCCTCATCGCTGCGCAGCAGATTCTCGACGCGACGTTCAATAACCCGATCGGCTGCCGGTAACAGAATCACCTGTTCGAAAGGCTGTGGCCAGGCCAACAAAAGACCGGCGTTGTGGATGCGATCCAGCGCGCCGAAGTGTAGAACCACCGCTCGATTCTGAGGATCGATTTGCCGCACATTGGAAAACGCCCAAGCCAACGCGGCCAGTACCGTCACCGCATACAAAGCAAAAAATGCCAAACGTCCAGCCTGAATCCACGGACTGTTCAGCGCATGTGTTCCACGTGGAACTTGTTCATTCATGGCTGCAAACCGGATTTGCTGTCGAGTGTCGGCGGGCCGTCGACCAGCACGCGGAATGGCGCAGCATCGGTGCGCAGAATCAGTTTGGTGTCCGGCGTGACGATAGTGCCAAGGGTGTCCAGCGAACGAAGCAAGTTATACAGCTGCGGTGAACTGGCGTACGCACGGCCATAGATCTGTGCAGCTTCGACGCGAGATTGTGCTTCGATTTCTGCCGCTTTCACCGTGGCGTCAGCCTGCACAATTCGCGCATCGCGCTCGGCAGCGGAACGAATTTGCGCGGCTTCGCGCTTGCCGATCGCCGTACGCTCGGTGGCAATTGTTTCACGCTCGGCGCGCATGCGATCGACCGTGGCGGTGAGCGTCACCGACGGCAAGGTCAAACGCTCAATGCCGACCTGCACGACACGCACGCCATAGGTCGCGAGCAATTGCTGATCGATCTGCTGACGCAACTGCGCTTCGAAGTCGGCGATGCGCACCTGACTGGCATCGGTGTTGACCAGATTCGCCAGATCGAAACTGCTGGCGGTGGTTTCCAGTGCCGAGCCGACAAAGGTACGAATCTGCCGCGCAGCCTCATCCGGCTGGTTCTGCACTGCGCGCATGAATCGCTGCACGTTGTCCGGATCGCCTTGAACCTGCCACGCCACGTAAGCCTGGACGATGATGCGCAGACCGTCACGGGTGCCGACATCCTGCAAGCCGCTGGACGTCGTCCGTAGCCGCAGATCCACCGGGATCGCCGCTTCGAACGGCGCCGGCCAGCGCCAGCTCAAACCCGGATCGAGCAACACCCGCGATGGATTACCGAAACGGGTGATGACCGTGGCTTCACCGGAGCGCACTTGCACCAGGCTCGCCGCAGCGATGGCGAACGCCACCAGCAACACGGCCCAGGCCATGCGCCGCCACGGAAACGGCCCCGCCTCTTCCGGCGCAACGTGGTGATGGTGATGATGCCCATGATGATGTCCGCCGTGGCCGTGATCGTGGCCGCTGTGATCATGCGGTTGGTGCGTGTGCGACTGGCTCAATGGGTGACTCCTGGTTGAGCGGTGGTGCGCGCGGGCGTCGGGTCAGCCGGCAACGTGAAGGTACGCAGATCGATGGTCGGCGCATTGCTGCTGCCACCAAGGCGATGATCGAGTACCAGCAATTTGGCTTTGCTCAGGCCCTGACTGAGCTGGCCGAGGTATTGCTCGAGCACGAAGGCCTGACCGGCACTGGCGTAGGCTTTTTGCTCGGCAGTGAATTTCAGATCCGCCGCTTGCGCCGTGGCACTGGTTTCCCGCGCATTGGCGCTGGCCTGATCGCGAGCAAGGCTGGCCTGCAACAGCGCCTGATTACTCGCTTCAGCAGCGGCGCCACGTTCGCGGGAGATCAACGCTTGCGCGCCGATCTGTGCGGCTTGCACGCTGTGATAGGCATTGGCGGCACCGGCCGGCGGGTGAATGGCTTCGACGACCGTGGCGAGAATCTCCACGCCACTGTTGAGTTGTTGCAAATCGCGTTGCACCGCACGACCGATCTCTTCGCCCAGCCCTACCCGATCTTCGCCGAGCAAACCGTCTAACGTGCGCGAGGCAAAATCGTGCACCAGAATCCGGCTGGCGGTGCTGCGGATCAGTGTCGGCACGTCGGCGCTGTTGTAGGTCGCCGCCACTGCTGCCTGATCAGTCAGGCCAATGCGATAGACGAAGCGCACGTCCATGTTGACGATCTGAAAGCTCTGCTGATCGCCACGGCTGCTGGCAATGACTTGCGATTTGTCATTGACGTGACTGGCGTCCCACAAACGATTGGCTGTGAATGGCGCCGGACCTTCAGCAGGATCGGCTCGCACCGGCACCGGATTCTCGCCGACGCTGGTTGCCAATTCGTGCACCACGCCGTTTTCAACGATCAGCACGCGCCCCAGCGGCCACGGCAAACCTGTATGCAATCCCGGGCCGAACACCTGCACCGGTTTGCCGAAACGCTCATAAATGCCGCGGCCTTGCAGGGGGATTTCATGAATGCCGGTGAGCAACCACCCCACGGCAGCAACCAACGCCAGCACCGGCAGAAACGCCCGGCGCATGTAACTGAACGCCCAGATCTGCCGCAGATCGATGCCAAAACGGTTGTGCAATTCATGCTGCAACGCGAGCAATGGCTGTGGCGGCCAGCGCAGCATGCCGGCGACGAAACTGCGCGCCATTAGCGTCGGTTCGAGCTGTTCTCGGCGCGGACTGAAAATCGAAAGAACAGCGCGCAATAACAGCTCAATCGCGACCAATCCCGGCAATATCCCCAGCAGAACGGCGACGCGAACCGGCCAAATGGCGTTCTCGCTGGCGAACAGTAAGCACAGCGCCCCAAGCACCAGCGTGATGATTGCCACACGCGTCAGTTGTGCCAGTGAGCCCGCGTCCGGCCATTGCGCGGGATTTTCCTGTGCGAGTTGTCGCTCCAGCACCAGCAAGCCGAACGCCAATAACAACGCCAGCGCCGCGCCGACTGTGGCGGATAAACCGACGGCCGCGGCGGGCAAAGCGAGGTTCCACACCTGGTCGATGCTTAACACCACCAGCAGCGCCAGACCGCCCAACCACAGGGTCGCCGCACCGATCTGGCCGAGCAGATGCAAACTGCGCTGGCTCAGGCGCTCCAGTAATCGCTCGTACCAACCTTGCGGCGCAGATTCTTCGTCCACGGCTACCGGCGTCACCGCGACAGGATTGATCGCCTGCGCGCGCCATTGCGTGACCCACCAAGCCGACTGCATCCCGGCAACCAACACCAGCAACGCCGCACTCTGATTGATCAGCAACGGCAACCACAACGACTGCGGAGCAAACAGGCCGACAAAAAACGCCAGCATCCACCCCGCCCCGGCCAATCCGCCAAGGCCGATCGCCCAACGTCGCAAGTACCGGCTCTGCACGGCCGCCTGCTGAAAGCGCGGCAGTCCGGTCACTTGCGTGCCATCCACCTCCAGATCGACTTGCATATCACCCCAAATTCAATGGTCCGCTGTTCATATCGTTACGATATAACGAAAAGCGTGAAATATTCGTACACAATTACCCTTATTCAAAGATGCCCAACCTGTCGCTTGCCTGAAGCCTTGACCGAAAAGCCTCGAAACGCACATATTACGTTCGTAATTTTTATCCGGAACTACTTTTAGCGATCCGCATCCATCAATCAGGAGCAAGCGCATGAGCAACTATGACGTAGTGATTCTGGGCGGCGGCCCCGGCGGTTATAACGCGGCGATCCGCGCCGGCCAGCTGGGCCTCAAGGCCGCTTGCGTGGAAGGTCGCGCGACCCTCGGCGGCACCTGTCTGAACGTCGGTTGCATGCCGTCCAAGGCCCTGTTGCATGCCTCGGAGCTGTATGACGCGGCGATGGGGGCGGAATTCGCCAACCTTGGCATCGAGGTCAAACCGACGCTGAACCTCGCGCAAATGATGAAACAAAAAAACGAAAGCGTGGCCGGCCTGACCAAAGGCATCGAATTTCTGTTTCGCAAAAACAAGGTCGACTGGATCAACGGCTGGGGCCACATCGACGGTCCCGGCAAGGTCACGGTGACTGGCGATCAGGGCAACAAAATCGAACTGACCGCCAACGACATCATCATCGCCACAGGTTCCGAGCCCACTCCCCTGCCAGGCGTCGAAATCGATAACAAACGCATCCTCGACTCAACGGGCGCGCTGTCGCTAAGTGAAGTGCCCAAGCATCTGGTGGTGATCGGTGCCGGCGTCATTGGCCTGGAATTGGGCTCGGTGTGGCGACGGCTGGGTGCGCAGGTCACCGTGGTCGAATACCTCGACCGCATTTGCCCCGGCGTCGATGGCGAGGCCGGGAAAACCCTGCAACGCTCGCTGAGCAAACAGGGCCTCGCCTTCAAGCTGAGCTCGAAAGTCACCAGCGCCACGTCTTCCGCCACCGGTGTACAGCTCAGCGTCGAGCCTGCGGCGGGTGGCAGCGCTGAACTGCTCGAGGCCGATTACGTGCTGGTGGCGATCGGTCGTCGTCCGTACACCCAAGGCCTGGGTCTGGAAAACGTCGGCCTGAGCACCGACAAACGCGGCATGCTCGCCAACAAACAGCATCGCACCGAAGCCGCTGGCATTTGGGTGATCGGCGACGTGACCTCAGGCCCGATGCTGGCGCACAAGGCTGAAGACGAGGCGATGGCCTGCGTCGAGCAGATCCACGGCAAGGCCGGCGAAGTCAATTACGACCTGATCCCCAACGTGATCTACACCCGACCGGAGCTGGCCAGCGTCGGCAAGACCGAAGAGCAACTGAAGGCTGAAGGGCGCGCCTACAAGGTCGGCAAGTTTCCGTTCACCGCCAACAGCCGGGCGAAAATCAACCATGAGACCGAGGGCTTTGCCAAAGTCATTGCCGACGAGCGCACGGACGAAGTACTCGGCGTACATCTCGTGGGACCGAGCGTCAGTGAAATGATTGGCGAGTTTTGTGTGGCGATGGAGTTCAGTGCTTCGGCCGAGGACATTGCGTTGACCTGCCATCCGCATCCAACAAGATCAGAGGCATTGCGCCAGGCGGCGATGAATGTCGAGGGAATGGCGACGCAGATGTAGGGTTCTGAAATCTTTATTGACCGGACTCCCGCTTTCGCGAGCAGGCTCGCTCCCACATTCGACCGCAGTCCTCCAGAAGGAGCGCGGTCACTGTGGGAGCGAGCCTGCTCGCGAAGGGTGCGACTCGGTCTACAGCGGAAGATGCCCCAAGGGCAAAGCCCCCGGCGTCTTCACCGTATGAATCGCAAAGTTGCTGCGAATATCGCTCACCCCGGGCAACTTCAACAGACAGCCGCTGAGAAAGCGGTCATACGCGCGCAAGTCCGGCACCACCACTTGCAGCAGAAAATCCGACTCTCCTGACACCAGAAACGCAGAAATCACTTCCGGCAATGCGGTGACAGCTTTGTAGAAGGCCTCGGCCTGCTCGTCGTTATGACGCTCGACCTTGACCCCGACAAACACCGTCAACCCCAGCCCGACCTCATCGCGATCGAGATTGGCCTGATAGCCACGGATCACCCCGGCCTCTTCCAGCATCCGCACCCGGCGTAGACACGGCGAGGCCGACAGGCCGATTTCGTCCGCCAGCTCGACATTGCTCAGGCGTCCATTGCGTTGCAGGGCCGCGAGAATCTTGCGATCAAAGGCGTCGAGTTTCATGTTTGGCAGATCCTGATAGTCGTTACGGTGAAAACCAGCAGGTTATGCTAAAGCAGCAGGCTTTTGAAGCGGACTACGCAAGCACCTGCCCCACCTTTCGGCCCTAGACTTGGCTCACCGAATCGACAACGAAAGGGGTGTAGCGTGGCGAGTCTCTGGCTGTTTTTCCTGGCATTGGCGGTGGTCTATCTGTTGCCCGGCCCGGACATGATCCTGCTGCTGCAAACCGGTGCCCGCCAGGGGCGCGGTGCGGCGCTGGCCACTGCCATCGGCCTGGGCGTTGCCCGTGGTTGTCACGTGGCCTTGGCGGCGTTGGGGCTGGCGGCGCTGTTCAAAGCCGCGCCGTGGACATTCGAGGCGGTGCGATTGGCGGGGGCGGCGTATCTGTTGTGGATCGGCATTCAATGCCTGCGCAGCACCCTGCTGCCGAACCTGACGACTGGCGAGGTGACCAACACCCACGGGCAATGGCGCGAAGCGATCCGTCGCGGTTTGCTGACCAATTTGCTCAACCCGAAAGCATTGCTGTTCTGCTCAGTGCTGTTACCGCAGTTCATCGTCACTGACGGTGCTCCGGTGCTGAACCAATTCGCCGTGCTCGGCATGTTGCTGGTCGGCATCGGTCTATTGTTCGACAGCGCCTACGCCCTCACCGGCGCCGCGCTGGGCCGTTGGCTACAACACAGTCCAACGGCCCAACGTGTACAACAATGGCTGTTTGGCAGCCTGCTGATCGGTTTCGCCGTGCGCCTGACCTTCGTCCAGCAGGCTTAGCCTTTGCGGGCCTTGCGCTGGCGACGACTGATCAACAGCAACGCAGCGCCCGCGACCAGCACAACCGCGCCGATCTGCACCGGCCACTTGTACGGCCGCAACGACGAGCGCACAGCATCGGTTACCTGAGTGACGTAACGCTTGTCGGCGTTTTCGAAATCCGGGTACGGGCACTGATTGCCGAAGTCCACCGCCCACGGTACGAACGGGCCTTCCTTGATATAGCGCTGATACAGCGCGCTCTGATCTTCCAGGCTGCTGTTCCAGCCAGCGGCGTTGCACAGCACAGCAGCAAACGCCTGACTGGTGTGCGGCAGGTTGTCAGCAGCGCGCCCGGCCAGCTCGGTGGCGACGAAACGGTAGTGATAGCGCTGATCCGGTTTCGCTTCGCTAGCGGTCTGACGCTGCACTTCGGCTTCGCTGACCAGCGGGCCGACTTTCAACTCAACACTTTCCAGGCTGTAGTTGCCACCGAACGTGGCGTAGTCCGGCGCCATCTCGTAACCGAGAATATCCATGCCCCACTCGCGGGCTGTCCACGCCGCGTTGTACAAGGCACTGGCGCGTTTGGTCGGCCACCACGCGGCATCGGCCTTCAGCCGTTGTTCGCCGTAGAGTCGGGCCTTGTTTTGCAGGTCGAGATTGTCGAAATAAGCCACCGCGTCGGCGTAATGCCCTTCGCGCAACAAGCGTCGACCAAGCAGATTGCGCAGGCTGGCGGCGACCGGCAGCGGCACGTAGTTGTCGCGCTCCTGCTGGGTCAATGCGGGCGGCGCCGGGACGTTATCGTCGACGTATTTTTTCAGCTCTTCGACTGTCAGCACACGCTCGGCCACGGTCGCAGCATCAAACCAATAGGTGCTGTTGCTGCGATACAACTGCACGAACGCTTGCAGGTATTCGCCGCGCTGCAAGGCGAGGATCGCGCTTTCGCCCTCGACCCGGCATTTCGGCTGCAGGCTCTCGTAAGCCCAGTCCGGCGTGCGGCGATAACCCCAGTCTTCTTTCTGCGGGAAGGCCTGCGCGGCTTTCGAATAGGCTGCGGCGGCGGCATTTTTATCACCGTCACGCACCGCCAGTTTCGCCCGCAGCCACCACGCCAGACCGCCGTCACCGGCGTTTTCGAGGAAAGCCTTGGCGCCGGCGTAATCGCCTTGTTGATAACTCATCGCCGCCAGACGATCCGCGTTTTCCAGACTGCCACGGGTGCTGTTTTGCAGCAGCTTCACCAGTTTCTTCTCGTTCGGCGGCTCATCGCCAAACGACCAGCCCTGGCGGCTGACCAGCGAGGCCGTCACCAATTGCTGCACGGATTTGTGCTGGAGCAACTCAGCCAGTTCGGCCTCGGGCAACTCCGCCAGTTCGTTCATCAATTGCTTGAGCGAGGTGTAACCCACCGCTGAGCCATGCAGATTCTGCGCTTCATACAATTCAATCGCGCCGTTCCAGTCGCCGGCGGCGCGCACAACACGCGCCTCTTCGCCAAGACTGGCAACACCCAGTTCCAGCGGATCGCTGAAACCATCGATGCTCAGTTGCCGGGCCTGCCGGAACGCATCACGCGATCGCTCCAGCGCGACGACTTTATCCCCGGCCTCGCTGCTCATGGCGAACAATGTACGCCCGAGAGAATACGCCGCCCACGTACTGCGCAACGGACGCTGATCCGCCGGCAGCGCCAGCAGCTTGTTGAAATAATCGACGGCGAGTTGATGCTCGCCCGTGGCAAATGCCACCGCGCCGGCCACGTACAAACGGATTTCCGCCGGCAGGCTGGCGCCCTGCACCTCGACCTGACGTGCATCGGTCAGCTCGCGCAATTGCTTGACCAGTACTTGCTGCTCGGCACTCAGGCCAGCCTGCTCGGCTTTTCCGCGCGCCTCGGCGGCCGCGTTTTCCTCGCCGTACAGGTCGTTGGGATTGTGCGTTGCAGCGGTGACGTTCTTCAGCCCGGCAATGGTTTTGCCGAGGCGACTGAGTTCGAAGTTGAAGTTGCCCTCAGGCAGATCCGCGAGAGTCTGCCCGCGATTGTCGAGCAGGCGCATGGGGAAATCCGGCCCGCAGGCGAACGCCGAACCCAGCGGCAGGCAGAGGCTCAGGCAGAGCAGATGGCGGGGCCAGTTACGGGTCAACATGCGAACCTCCTTGATCAATATTTGCGCAACGCGCCCAACCGATGACGCGTTGTCCACCCGCCGGCAATCGGCCGTCGCGCAGGCGGGTGAAGGTAAGCAGATCCGGGCTTTGTTGCAACGAGTAACCGGCGAGCGCATCGGCGCCTTCACAGTTTTGCGCCTTCAGCGTGATTTGCACCGGCCAGGCACTGTCGAGATTGCCCGGGTTGTCGAGTTTGATGTCGTACAGACCGCTGTGTTCGCTGAACGTCACGCCGAGCTGACTGACGAGTTGATCGCCACGGGCGACCGCGCGCAGGGTGGTCAGGCTCCAGGCGCGGCGATCATTGGCCAGCGGCAGACGAAACCAGATCAACCCGGCCAGATGCGCGGGCGGGCTCTCGCGCAAGGACTTGCCGAGCAGGCTCAACTGCTGCGGATCGGCGAGCAGCTCGCGGCGCTCACCGCCCCGCTCTATTTGCACTTCGCTCTCCACCACCGGCGCCCCGCCGTCATCCGGCAACAGCGCGACACCGTAAGCCGGCAGCGCGAGATAAAAAGGGTTATCGGTGATTCGCGCCCAGGCCTTGGCCCACTTCAACGCCTGATCAGGATCGAACAATCCCCGGCGCGGATCGCTGACGGCGTGGACTTGCAGCACACTGCTGTCGACGGTTTGCAGGAGTGTCGGCAATTGCGCACTGTCGAGCCAGGCTGGCAGTGCGGTGATGCTCAGCGGGATATCTTTCGGCAATGCCGAGCGCAGGTGTTTGAGGAATTCAGCGTAGACCGGCAAGCGTGCGTTACCGGCGTCGTGATCGATCTCGACGCCACTCAGCGTCAGGCCTTGCGCCTGCCACTCGGCGAGTACCTGAAGAATCTGCGTGGTGACTTGATCCTGATCCAGCGACTTGAGCTGGCCGTCGAGACGAATCACCGCGATCAACGGGCGGCCATCGGCTTTCAATAACGGCGCATCGATCCGGGCGCGACTCCATCCTGCGTTTGGAAAGGCCTGCAGCGCGAGGACGCGCAGTGTCGAGAAGTCATCGTGACTGTCACGCAGCGCCAGCGCATGGGCCGGCGTCCATTGGCGTTGCCAGATGTAGAGTTGTTGGTCGAGGGCTGGCGCATCGCGCTGCTCGCAACCCGACAGCAACACACCCAAAAACAGACCGACAATAAACCGCATACCTTCCAACCCCAGACCACACAAGGCTGCAAGGTTACACAAAACCTTGTGGGAGCGAGCCTGCTCGCGAAGGCATTGTGTCATTCAACCACGATGTCGACTGACACGGCCTCTTCGCGAGCAGGCTCGCTCCCACAAAGGAAAGTGCTCAGGGTTTACGGGCAATGATGACCTGGCTCTTCGCGACAACGGCATCCAGCGCCTGTTTGATCTGCGCCCCACGCGGCGAGTCGAGCACCGCTTGCCAGGTGTCGGCCCAGTGATTGAGCAGCGGATGATCCGGGTGGCTGAATTCGACCTTGGCCTCCCAGAACAGCAGCATCCACATCGACCAGTAAAATCCGTACTGGCTGTGGCTGATGATCTCCAGCCCTGCCTCGCTGACCATCGCCTTGAATTGCTCTTCGCTGATGATGCGAATGTGGTTGGGCTTCTGGAAATACTCGGCGGCGGCGATGTCTTTTTGCAGGTCTTCGGAACTTGGGTGCGGCACGCTCAACAGGTACAGCGCGCCCGGCTTGCCGACACGTACCAGTTCAGCGAGAAACTGCGCCGGGTCGTCGACATGCTCGATGACTTCGGTGGAAACCACGCGCGTCGCCGTGGCGTCGGCGATCGGCAATGGGTTGCAGTCGGTGACGTGGCATTCAACGTCCCGTGCTGGCGTGTCACTCAGGCGCTGGCGGGTCGCTTCGACTTTGCCTGCGTCGATGTCGGCGATGATGATTTTCGCTCCGCGCATGCCGCAAAAATGCACGTTGCCGCCATCGCCGCAGCCGACGTCGAGCAGCGTGTCATCGGCAGTCACCGGGAAGCCTTTGAACAACTCGCCGGTTTCCTGATTGAACCAGCCACTGAGCATCGCATCGTGCAGGCCGAGCATGTACGGATCGGTCTTCCCGGCAGCTGCGACTGGCAGCTCCGGGGCCGGTGCAGGCGTGCCCGCCGTGAGTTTCTTCAAAAGGCTCAGCATGAGGTGGCTCCAGGAGATGGGACGACGGTTCGGGACGTGCCGAGGTGTTTGCTGTTCATGCTTCACGGACTTCCATGGCAGCCAGGCGTTGCTCGAACAACTGCGCAAGGAACACCTGCAGGCGCTGTTCAGCCACGGCCTGACTGCAGAAACCTTGCAGGCTGTTGACCGCTTGCGCCGACATCTGTGCATAACGTGCTGGCTGGTTTTTCGCCACCTCGTAACTGGCTTTATAGGCCTCGCACAACGACGCCCAGTTGGTCACGTAACGCAGCGTGCGGAAGGCCCGGCGCGGGTCGTGTGGCCAGGCGGTGAGTTCATCGGTGGACTCGATCAGGAAGGCGTTGTCGGCGCTCAGGTAATCGATCATCGCCGTGGTGCGCGGCGCCACCGCCGGTTTGCCGCAGGACATGAACTCCATCAGCGGCAAGCACTGACCTTCACCATATGAGGTGTTGACCACGTAACGGGTGGCCTGCACCAGTCGCTCGTAATCCGGGTCGGCGAGGTAGCCGTAGATCAGCACGATGCGGCAGCGATAGGACTGGTTTTTGTACAAGTGATGCAGGATATCGCCGAGCGCTTCTTCGGCGTCGTGATGAGTCAGTTTGAGCACCAGCGTGGCATCTTCGACGTCGCGAAAACTCACGCAAAAAGCGCTGAGCATGTCTTCCCAGTTCTTGCGTCCGTCACCGGGATTGAACACTGCCGTGTACACCACGCCGTCCAGCAACAACGCCTGCTCGGTAATCGGCGCGGCAAAATCAATCCCTTCGCCATTGCGCAAATGCGCCGGGCCGAACGCATTCAGATCGAGGGTTCGACTGTCCGCCACCAGGCCTTTGATGGTCAGGCGCAGCGGCTCAGTCGCTACTTGCCCCTGCAATTGCGCGCCGCGTGCGGCAAAGCGATCCCACACCGGCGCCGGTACCGCGACGATCGGATAATTCTGCGTCATCGCCTCGCGTACGGCGTTGACCGTGTAACTGGAATGGGTGATCGCCGCGCCACAGGCTGCCAGCACGGTGCGCCAGTCGTTGCGCGGTTCACCGGCAAACGGCTCGTTGGGAATGGTGCTGAATTCCCAGGCAAATACCGGCAACGTCGGACACGCCAAATGCACCGGAGTGCGGTGCGGCGGCGAGAACGACAGAAACACACAGGGCTCGCCACGGCTCAGGCATTCCCGGTACAGCGTATCGACTTCGGCTTGGGGATCGAGCACTTCCACCACCCGCCCGAGCCGTTCGAGCACCGGGCGATATTCCTTGAGCACGAAGTAATAGCTGTACTCCGAACGCCCGAGATTCTGCGCAATGGTGTGCTGGTTGGTTTCCGAATGAATGATGATCAGCATGAGGCGTTATCCGTCACGGGCGTGGCATCGGCAGACATGGGCGTCAGCGCGAAAAAGTCCGCCATGCGTTTTTGCACCGGCGCGAACGCGCAGTAATCGTGCATGCGCTCGACGGCAGCCACCGACATCCGCTGATAGTCCTGTGGCCGGGCCTTGGCCATCTGATAGCTGTTTTCGTAGGCGCTCTTCAGCGAGCCCCAGTCCGGGCGGTAACGCAACGTGCGGTAGATGATCCGCGTGTCCTGCGGCCAGATCGTCAGCTCTTCGCTGGACTTGACCACGAACGCCACTGCGTCATCGATGTAATCTTCCATCGCCGTGTGATCGGGAGCGATCACCGGCTTGCCGCTGGACATGAACTCCATCAGCGGCAGGCACAGCCCTTCGCAGCGCGAGGCATTCACATAGAAACTCGCCGCCTGATAGAGCCTGGCGTACTGCGCGTCATCGAGGTAACCATGCATCACCACCACCCGACAAGCGAACGGCGTGAGCTGCGCGAGCAAGGTCATCAACTCGCTGTAGTAGGAGGCCAGATCGTTCTGGGTAATCTTCAACACCAGCGTCGCGTCGGACGTTTCACGAAACGCCCAACAGAACGCGGTAATCAGTTGGTGCCAGTTCTTGCGACCATCCTTGGGGTTGAACACCGTGACGTAAACCACGCCGTCGACCGTGGTCTCGACCGCTGAGGTAGTGTCCGGCAAATCCAGTGGCACGGGTTCCACAACAGGCACCGGCAGCGCGCCACACACCGCCGGCAGGCGTTGTTCGAGCCAGCCGTGCAGCGTGTCCGGCACCAGGTCGCGAATGCCTTCCCAGTACCAGTTGTAGAGAAATTTCACCCGTGGCACCGGCTCGACCTGCTCGTGCCCGAGATTCAGCGCCCACAGCCGCAGGTAATGCCGGGCAATGACGAAGCGGCGTTTGAGGGTCAGCGGTGGCGGGCGCGCGGCTTCGATTGCAGCGGCCAGCGCGGCTTCCTCTTCCGGCGTTATCGGCGTCGGGATCAGTGCGTCGGCGCAGAGGCCGAGAGTGCGAGTATCGAAAATGCAGCCCTTGATCGCCAGCGATGTGCCCGGATTCACCGGTGTACTCAGCGTCTGCTGACGAATCGTTGCGAAGTTTTCCCACAGCGGTGTTGGCAATACCAACACCGGAAAGTTTTCGCCCATGGCACGACGAATTGCCCGGGCGGTGTGGCTCGACAGCGTGATAACGCGGCCCTGACGGGCAAGCATCTGCGTCCAGTCCTGACGCGGGTCGTTGTCCCACTGCTCATCAGGAATCGAATCGAACTCCCAGGCCACCACGCACATCGTCGGGCACTCCAGGTCGACCGGGGTTTTCTGCGGCGGGGTGAACGACAGGAACAGGCTGTCTTCGCCGGCGACGAGCAACTGTCGATAGAGCGTATCGACATCGGCGGGAGAGGCCACCACGTGCACGCGTCCAAGACTTTCCAGCACCGGGCGATAGGCCTTGAGTACAAAGTAATAGCTGTATTCGGGGCGCCCGAGACTCTGGCTGATGGAACTGTCGTTGACGTCCGAGTAAAGAATGAAATTCATGGCATCCCACGATGAAGGCGCCATCCCGGCACCTTCATGCTATGACGGCCGTGCGTTGGATCGAGTCGGCATGGCCGGCCCTCGTCCTTCGTCATCGGGTGCGTCTTCGTTCTTGTTTTAGTGGTCGGTTTCACCCTGCGTCGCGGTTCCCGAATCAAAGCCCGGGATTTGGCGACGAGGGGCATTCTAAACACATCCGTCGAGGATTCGTGAACCGCCCGGCGAGAATAAATCCGCTACGCTGACGAGAACTGACCAGTCACGGTATGGCCAGTTGAAATTGCTCGGCAATTGGCACAGATTGGCAGCAAATAACTACAACAACGTTTTCGCCTGTCGTCTTAGCGGTTTTTTTCCGACCGGTCTGACAGACCCTTCTCTAGAGCCTGTAGGAAGTGCCGCGAAAACCAAGACCAAGGGGTCGCTGTTTGAAAAAGCGTCTGTTCGTCACGGGTCTCAGTGGATTCGTTGGACAACATATTCAGTCACGTTTGGCCTCGCCTGACTCTGCGTGGGAACTGCTGCCTGCAGCTTCACGTTACGACCTGACGGCTCCAGACAACCTTGTCGACCTGTGGCCGCAAATGCCTGACGCGGTCATTCATCTGGCCGGCCAGACGTTCGTCCCCGAAGCTTTCCGCGACCCGGCACGTACCCTCGACATCAATCTGCTCGGCACCCTCAATCTGTTGCAGGCTCTCAAGACCCGTGGTTTTCAGGGCACGTTCCTGTACGTCAGCTCCGGCGACGTTTACGGCCAGGTCAGCGAAAGCGATCTGCCGATCACCGAACAACAAGCGCCCTGCCCGCGCAATCCGTATGCGGTGAGCAAACTCTCGGCCGAGTTTCTCAGCCTGCAATGGGGTTTGAGTGAGGACTGGCCGGTGCTCGTCGCGCGGCCGTTCAACCACATCGGCACAGGACAGAAAGAAAGTTTCGTCATCGCCAGTGCCGCCCGCCAGATCAATCGCATCAAACAGGGCCTGCAAGCCCCGCAACTGGAAGTCGGCGACATCGACGTCACGCGGGATTTCCTCGATGTCGGCGATGTGATTTCGGCCTATTTCGCGCTGCTGGAGAAAGGTGTACCAGGACAGGTTTACAACATCTGCTCAGGGCGCGAGCAGAGCATCCGCAGTCTGATTGAACAACTGGCCGATCTGGCCGAAGTGCCAGTGCAACTGGTTCAAGATCCGGCTCGCATGCGCCGCGCCGACCAGCGCCGCGTTTGCGGCAGTCACACCAAGCTGACCCGGACCACCGGATGGACGCCTGAAATCACTACACAACAATCCCTGCGGGCGATCCTGTCCGACTGGGAGAAGCGAGTAAAACAAGAATGACTAAAAGTGCACTGATCACAGGGATTACTGGCCAGGACGGCGCCTATCTGGCCAGACTGTTGCTCGACAAGGGCTACAAGGTTCATGGCCTGGTGGCACGACGCAGCAGCGATTCGCGCTGGCGCCTGCGCGAGATGGGTGTCGAAGCCGACATCGTTTATCTCGATGGCGACATGGCCGATGCCTGCTCGGTGCAGCGTGCGGTCATCAAGTCGGCGCCGGACGAGGTGTATAACCTCGCCGCGCAAAGCTTCGTCGCCGCCTCGTGGGATCAACCGGTGACCACCGGCATCGTCGACGGCCTGGGCGTTACCCATCTGCTCGAAGCGATCCGTCAATTCAGCCCGCACACCCGCTTCTATCAGGCTTCGACCAGTGAGATGTTCGGCCTTATCCAGGCTGAGCAGCAGGACGAAAACACACCGTTCTACCCACGCAGCCCTTACGGCGTGGCCAAGCTGTACGGCCACTGGATCACCGTCAACTACCGCGAAAGTTTCAACCTGCACGCCAGCAGCGGCATTCTTTTCAACCACGAATCGCCACTGCGCGGCATCGAGTTCGTGACCCGCAAGGTCACCGACGCCGCTGCACGCATCAAGCAGGGCAAACAGCAGGAGCTGGCCCTGGGCAACATTGACGCCAAGCGTGACTGGGGTTTTGCCGGTGATTACGTCGAAGCCATGTGGCTGATGCTGCAACAAGACAAGCCTGACGATTTTGTGGTCGCCACCGGCGTCACCACCACCGTACGGGAAATGTGCCGCATCGCCTTCGATCACGTCGGCCTCAACTACCGCGATTACGTGAAGATCGACCCGGCCTTCTTCCGCCCGGCCGAAGTCGAAGTGCTGCTCGGCAATCCGGCCAAGGCTCAGCGCGTACTGGGCTGGAAGCCGAAAACCGACCTGGATACCTTGATCCGCATGATGATGGATGCGGACATGAAACGCGTCGCCAAGGAGTAGGCCATGCTGATCCCCGTGATTCTGTCCGGCGGTGCCGGCACCCGTTTGTGGCCGGTGTCCCGCGAGGGCCATCCCAAGCCGTTCATGACCCTGCCCGACGGCCAGTCGCTGCTCGGCAAGACCTATCAGCGCGCGGCGGCTTTGCTCGACGGCTGGGGCGACATCGTCACGGTGACCAATCGCGAGTACTACTTCCAGAGCAAGGATCACTATTGCGCCGCCCACGTATCGCGTCATCGCGGGCACTTCCTGCTCGAGCCGAGCGGGCGCAACACCGCGCCGGCCATCGCTGCAGCGGCGTTGTCGCTGCAAGCGTTGCACGGTGACGACGCGATCATGGTGGTGATGCCCGCCGACCATTTGATCGTCAATCAGGACGCACTGAAAACCGCGGTCGAGCACGCAGTCCATCTGGCCAGGGACGGTTATCTGGTGACCTTCGGCGTGATCCCGACCGCACCGGAAACCGGCTTCGGCTACATCGAGACCGGGGCGCCGCTGGACGCCAAAGGCGCGGCGAAAGTGCAGCGCTTCGTCGAGAAGCCCGACCTGCAAACTGCCACGCATTATCTGGAGAGCGGCAACTTCCTGTGGAATTCGGGAATGTTCTGCTTCACCACCGCGACCTTGATTGCTGAACTGCAATCGCACGCGCCCGAGTTGCTGGAGCAGACCCGCGCCTGCATGGACGTCAGCGCGCCGATTGAAACGGTCGGCTGCCTGCAACAGGAACTGTCGCCGGCACTGTTCGCGGAAATCACTGACATCTCGATCGACTACGCGCTGATGGAGCGCTCGGAAAAAGTCGTCGTGGTTCCCGCCGGATTCGACTGGAGCGACATTGGTTCGTGGGGTGCCGTCGCGGCATTGGTCCCGGCCGATGCCGACAACAACCGCGCCAGCGGCGAAGCCATCTTCATCGACAGCCACAACAACTTCGTGCAGAGCGAAGGCCGACTGATAGCGACGGTGGGTGTGGATAACCTGATCGTGGTCGACACCGCCGACGCGGTGCTGGTGGCCCACGCCGACCGTGCGCAGGACGTGCGGCGCGTGGCCAAGCAGCTCAAGGACAAATCCCACGAAGCCTATCGGCTGCATCGTACCGTCAGTCGACCGTGGGGCACCTACACCGTTCTGGAGGAAGGCCCGCGCTTCAAGATCAAGCGCATCGTGGTCAAACCCGGTGGCAAGCTGTCCCTGCAAATGCACCATCACCGCAACGAACACTGGGTGGTTGTCGAAGGCATGGCCAAGGTCACCAACAACGGCTCCGGCACGACGCTGGTGGCCAAGAACGAATCAACCTTTATCGCCGCCGGCCACAAGCATCGTCTGGAAAACCCTGGGGTGATCGATCTGGTGATCATCGAAGTGCAAAGCGGCGAATACCTGGGAGAGGACGACATCGTCCGCTTCGAAGACCAATACGGCAGGACGGTTTAAATGCTGCTTTCCCTGTACCGCTCGTTGCATGGCTACCGGGGTTTCATCCTCGGCAGCGTGCAGCGAGAGTTTCAAGCGCGATACCGCAATTCGCTGTTCGGCGCCTTGTGGCCGATTTTCAATCCGCTGTCGATGATCATTGTTTACACCGTGATCTTTTCCCACATCATGCGCGCCCGTTTGCCGGGTGTGGATGACAGCATGGCCTACAGTGTCTACCTCTGCGCCGGGTTGCTGGCGTGGGGGCTGTTTTCCGAAATCACCTTGCGCAGCCAGAACATGTTTCTGGAAAACGCCAACCTGCTGAAGAAAATCAGCTTCCCGCGGATCTGCCTGCCGGTCATCGTCCTGTGCAATGCCGGGATCAACTTCGCGATCATCATCAGTCTGTTTCTCGGCTTTCTGCTGATCACCGGGCGCTGGCCGGGCATGGCGCTGCTGGCGCTGATTCCATTGATCGCCCTGCAAATGATGTTCTGCGCCGGGTTGGGCATGGTGCTCGGCGTATTGAACGTGTTCTTCCGCGATGTCGGCCAGCTCTTCGGCATCTGCCTGCAATTCTGGTTCTGGCTGACGCCGATCGTTTACCCGATCACGATCCTGCCGGAATGGGTGCAGCGCCTGTTGCAACTCAATCCGCTGACCAACCTGTTCAGCAGTTATCAGAACCTGTTTCTCTACGGACAGTGGCCGGTCTGGAGCTCGCTGCTGCCGATCTTCGTCACGGGGGTGCTGTTTTGTCTGATCGGTCTACGGCTGTTTCGCCAGCGCGTTGGCGAAATGGTGGATGAACTCTGATGGGGCATATTCGCGTCACCGGCCTGAGCAAGGCCTACAAACAATATCCCAACCGCTGGAGCCGACTGGCTGAGTGGCTGATTCCGTTTTCGCCGATCCGCCACCACCAGCACTGGGTGCTGCAGGACGTCGAATTCGAAATCGCCCCCGGTGAAGCGGTGGGCATCGTCGGTGCCAACGGCGCGGGCAAAAGCACTTTGCTGAAAATGATCACCGGCACCACCCAACCCACCACCGGCAAGATCGAACTGCAAGGCCGCGTGGCCGCGCTGCTGGAGCTGGGCATGGGTTTCCACCCGGATTTCACCGGTCGCCAGAACGCAATCATGGCCGGTCAGTTGCTGGGCATGCAGCTCGAAGAAATCGAAGCACTGATGCCCGACATCGAGCATTTCGCCGAGATCGGCGACGCCATCGACCATCCGGTGCGAACCTATTCCAGCGGCATGCAGATGCGCTTGGCGTTCAGCGTTGCCACGGCGCGGCGCCCGGACATCCTTATCGTCGACGAGGCACTGTCGGTGGGCGACGCCTACTTCCAGCACAAAAGCTTCGAACGCATCCGCAGCTTCCGCAAATCCGGCACCACGCTGCTGATCGTGTCCCACGACCGCTCGGCGATTCAGTCGATCTGCGACTCGGCCATCCTGCTCAAGGACGGCCGCATGGCCATGTACGGCAAACCGGAACCGGTGCTCGACTACTACAACGCGCTGATGGCCGAACGCGAAGGCCAGATCGTCCGTCAGGAAATGCTCGCTGGCGGCGAAGTGCAAACGATATCAGGCACCGGCGAAGCGGCGATTCTCGGCGTGCGCCTGCTCGATGAAAACGATCGCAGCATCGACGCCGCCGAAGTCGGCCAACCGGTGGTGCTCGAAGTTCAGGTCGAGGTGCGCAAGGACATCGAACGGCTGGTGCTGGGCTTTATCCTCAAGGATCGGCTGGGTCAGATGATGTACGGCATCAACACCCATCGCCTCGACAAGGCATTGACCGACCTGCACGCCGGCGAACGCTTCACCTACCGCTTCTCGTTCATCATGGGTTTGGGCAAAGGCAATTATTCAGTGTCGCTGAGCCTGTCGCGTCTGGACTCGCACCTCGATCGCAATTTCGAATGGCGCGACTACGGGTTGGTATTCCACGTGATCAACAACCGTCAGGAAGATTTCGTCGGCTGCTCATGGCTCGGCGCCAAGACCACCATCACTCGCGACACCGCGGCCCGGCACGCAGAGCGTGCGCCATGACCCGCTTGCTGGTCGAATGCACCCATGTGTTCAAACACCCGGCCATCAATTCGGGTATTCAGCGAGTGGTGCGCAACGTCATCAAGCAACTGCCCGCCAGCGCCGCAGGTGTGGAGTGCATGCCGGTGGTGGTACTCAATGGCGAGCTTTATCGCGTGTTGCAACTGGCACCGTTCGATACGCCTTTTTTCAACACGCTTGAAACCTTCGGCGGACGACTGGAACGCCTCGCTCATCGCTTCTGGCAGTGGCATCAGCGACGTGATGCGCAACTCAACTCAAAACTGGCGCGACGGGTTTTATATGTCGGCTACCGACTGACGATCTTCGCAGCCTTCGGCCTGCCGATCCGCCTGATCCGGCGGATCAATCGCAGGCAACTGCTCAAACGTTGCTCACCGCTGCAACACCAGCCGGGCGATCAACTGGTGCTACTGGATTCGTCATGGCACTCGGATCTTTTCGCCCACGTCGAACGGCTCAAACGTGACGGCGTCGGTATGATCGCGGTGATCTACGACCTGATCCCGCTGACTCACCCACAGTTTTACGACACACGTCTGGTCGAGGTTTTCAGTGAGTGGTTCGACTGGATCACCCGCACAGCGGATGGCTACATGGCGATTTCCGCCACGGTGCGCGATCAGGTGCGTGAAGAGTTGCGCCAGCGAATCGGTGTCGAGCAAACCCATCAACGCTGGTTCGATTTCTTTCACTTGGGTTCCGAACTGGATCTGCACAACGACGTGGCAATGGTCGAGCCGCGCCTGAAGCAACTGTTCACTACCTCTGAGCCGGTCTACCTGATGGTCAGCACCATCGAGCCGCGCAAAAACCACGCCTATCTGCTTGATGCCTTCGAGCACGCCTGGGCCGCTGGCTCAACCGCACGGCTGTGCATCGCCGGGCGGGTCGGCTGGAAATGCGACGCCCTGCTCGCCCGGGTGCGCAATCATCCCGAGTTGAACCAGCGCCTGTTCATGTTCAACGACCTCAGCGACACCAGCCTGGAACACGCTTACGCCCACGCCAGTGCGTTGGTGTTCCCTTCGTTCGTCGAAGGGTTTGGCTTGCCGCTGGTGGAGGCCATGCAGCGTGGATTGCCGGCGATGGGCAGTGATATTGCGGTGTTCCGCGAAATTGGCGGCGAGTTCATGGCCTACTTCGATCTGCAGGATCCGCAAAGCCTCGCCCGGTTGATTATCGGATTTCAGCGCAACGGCCAGTTCCCCGCAGCTCGCGATGTTGCCGATTGGCAGTGGATCGGCTGGCGGGAAGCGAGCCTGCAACTGGTCGAACGCAGTGCGCGTAACGTTCTGGGAGCGCCAACGGCGCCAGCGAGTCAGCATGCGCATTGCTCTTAACGCGCGCATTCTGCAGGCACCGCGCACCGGCATCGGCCAATACGTCGCTGAACTGGTCAACGCCTTGCGCAATGAACCCGACGTGGACGTGACGTTGTTCCACGGGTGGGGCTGGAGTTCGGCACTGCCGGAAGCGGCCATGCCCGGTTACTCACGATTGACGCCACTGCTGCGGCAAATCCCCGGCGCCTATCAGGCGCGCCGCTGGCTGGAGCAGAAACGCTTCGATCAGGGCCGCGCGCAAGGTATCGACCTCTATCACGAGCCGAGCCTGTGGCCACTGGCCTTCGATGGCCCGACGGTGATCACCCTGCACGACCTGACTCACCTGCATTTCCCTGAGACCCAGCCACCGGCACGGCTCAAGGAGATCGAGCGCCGACTGGCCGCCGGTGTCCAACAGGCGCAGGTGATTCTCACCGATTCACAGGCGATTGCCGACGAAGCCCAGGATTATTTCGGCCTGCCAGCCGAACGTTTTGTGGTGGCCCCGCTGGGGGTTGCCGAGCGCTTTCATCCGCGCGAGGCCAGCGCCATTGACGCGGTGCTCAAGGCGCATGCGGTGGAGTCGCGGGAGTATTTCCTTTGTGTCGGCACGCTGGAGCCACGCAAGAACCTTGGCCTCGCCCTGCGCGCCCATGCCCTGTTACCGGAGGCGGTGCGTCAGCGTTTTCCATTGCTGATTGTCGGCATGGCCGGGTGGCAGCGCGAACAGTTCAGCGAACCGTTGCGCCAGGCGCTGGCCAGCGGGCATGTGTGCCTGCTCGGTTATCTGCTCGATGAACAGGTCGCCCAATTGCTGGCCGGCGCCCGGGCGCTGATTTTTCCATCACTGTATGAAGGGTTCGGTCTGCCGGTACTGGAGGCCATGGCCAGTGGCACACCGGTGGTGCTCACGCGTTCTTCGGCGATGCCGGAAGTCGCCGGTGCAGCGGGCAACTATATTGAAGCTGACGATGCAGAAGGCCTGCGTGATGCGCTGAGCCGACTGATCGACGATCAAGCGCATTGGCAGGCATGCCGAGAAGCCGGGTTGCAGCAGTCACGGCTTTTTTCCTGGAAGCGTTGTGCACAGGCCACGGCCGGTGCCTACCGCCAGGCCATGGGAGGTTGAATGCGAGTTCTTCATTTTTTCAAGACGTACCTGCCTGACTCGGTCGGCGGCATTGAGCAAGTGATTTTCCAGCTCTGCGAAAGCGGCGCCCAGCACGGTATCGACGGCCAGGTGCTGACGCTCAGTGCCGACCCGACACCGCCCGTGGTGCAGTTGGGTCAGCACGAAGTGCACCGGGCCAGACTCGACATCCAGTTCGCCTCCACCGGTTTTTCCTGGAGCGTGTTCAAACAGTTTCGCGAAATGGCAGCCGAGGCCGACGTGGTCAATTACCACTTTCCGTGGCCGTTCATGGACCTGGTGCATTTCGCCAGTGCGATGAACAAACCGAGCGTGGTGACTTACCACTCGGACATCATCCGCCAGAAGCACCTGCTCAAACTCTACCGACCGTTGATGAATCGTTTTCTTGCCAGCGCCGACCGCATCGTTGCCGCGTCACCCAACTATCTGCACACCAGCGATGTGTTACAGCAGTTCCAGGACAAGACCCGGGTAATTCCTTACGGTTTGAACAAGTCGGGTTATCCACAGCCGGAAACCGAGCGCATGAACCGCTGGCGCCAACAGCTTGGGGATAAGTTTTTTCTGTTTGTCGGCGTGATGCGTTATTACAAGGGCCTGCACATTCTGCTTGAGGCCCTGAAAGACGTGGACTATCCCGTGGTCATTGTCGGTGCCGGGCCACTGGAGCTGGAGCTGCACGCGCAGGCGCAGGCGCTGGGCCTGCGCAACATTCACTTCCTCGGACGTCTGGGTGACGAAGACAAGGTCGCGCTGCTGCAACTGAGCTACGCGATTGTTTTCCCGTCACACCTGCGTTCGGAAGCATTCGGCATTTCCTTGCTGGAAGGCGCGATGTACGGCAAGCCGATGATCTCCAGTGAGATCGGCACTGGCACCAGTTACATCAATATCCACAACGAGACGGGATTGGTCGTGCCGCCGAGTCATCCACAGGCGTTTCGCGAGGCGATGCGCACGCTGTGGGAGGATCCGGTGCGTGCTGCAGCGATGGGGGTCAAAGCTGAAGCGCGTTATCGGCAGTTATTCACAGCCGACGACATGGGCCGTAAATGGACGGCGTTGTATCAGGAATTGCTGGAAGAAAAGAACCTGTCCTACGCCTGATTTCAGGCTGAAACATATACCCAAATGTGCGAGCGAGCCTGCTCGCGATGGCGGTGGATCAGCGACAATGATGTCGACTGACCTGACGCTTTCGCGAGCAGGCTCGCTCCCACAGGGTGTTGTGGTGTTTTCAGTTACAGGTCAAGGATCAGCGGTTGCGGGCTTTGTGCCGGGACCGCGCAGCAGATCAGCACGTGACCCGCTTCCGGAACGTCTGCCGGCACCTGTGGATAATTCACTGCACCGCTGACCAGCCGGGTCTTGCAGGTACCGCAAGAACCTCCCCGGCAACTGAATTCCGGGCGTAACCCGCGACTTTCCGCCAGTTCCAGCAAACTCCCGCCATCCGGCTGCCAACGCGCCTCTTTCGCCGAACGCTCGAACACCACCGGCACCGATGTGGTCGCAGCAGGCGGTTGTTCGATGACGATCGCGTCCGGATCAGCCTGACGTTTCAGCGTCGACGGGCCGAAGGTTTCCGCATGAATCTGCGCATCGCGCACGTCCAGTTCGCGCAGGGTGTCGTACAAGCCTTGAGTAAAACCGCCGGGGCCGCAGAGGACAAAGTCGAGCTGATCGAAGTCCTCGGCATCCAGCACGTTTCTCAGCACTTGCGCGTCGATACGCCCCGACAGATCGAAATCCTCACCTTCGTGCAGTTCAGCTTCCGGCTGGCTGAGCAAACGCAGAACTCGTACCGAATCGCCTGCCGTTTCGAGCAACCGATCCAGCTCCTTGCGAAACGGTTGATCGGCCAAGCTGCGTGAACTCTGCAACAACAGCGTCGGACGAATCCTTCGCGTCCGTAGGCCTTGGTACACCACCTCGCGCAGCATCGACAGCAAAGGCGTGATTCCTACACCGGCCGCCAACAACACCAAAGGGCGGTGCTCCAACGGCTTCACGGTGAAATGCCCCTGCGGCGCCCGCGCTTCCAGCACATCGCCGACATTAATTTGCTCATGCAGATGCGATGAAATCAGGCCCTCGCGCTTGACGCTGATCCGATAGAAACCATCGGATGGCGCACTCGAAAGGCTGTAGGTGCGAATGTGCACCTCGCCATCAACGGTGAAACGCAGCGGCAGATGCTGACCGGCAAGAAACACCGGCAAACCGGCACCGTCGGCGGGCTCCAGATAGATCGAGCGAATGTGCTGACTCTCCGCTTCGATCTTCGTCACCCGCAGTGGCCGCCATTGATTGCCCAGCGCCTGCGCCTGTAAACGTGCGTCCGCCTCGGCCCAGTTACCGGTCAACAGACTGGTCGGCGACATGCCGTCGAAGCGCCAGCGCAAGGCCAATGCCGCCGGGCGCCGCACCAGTTTTTCCACATCAAATGTCCACAGGCGTTCAGCACCTTGAAACACCTCAATCTGCGGGCCTTCAAGAATGATCTCGGTACGCCCGCTGAGTTGCAGCACGTCGCCTGTGGAAAAGTCGATGAACAGCAGACCAGCCTTGGGGTTGAGCAGCAAATTGCCGAGGGTGTTGAAGTGCAGATTGCCGGCGAAATCGGGGATGGTCAGACGATTGCCCTCCACCCGCACGAACCCGGCCTGGCCGCCACGATGAGAAACATCCACTGCCCGCTGGCCGTCGACATCCACATAACTGGCGACGAAAAAAGTATCGGCGCCCTCGATCAGCGCGATGGCCGCATCATCGAGGCCGTTCAGATGCTCAGCCGGACGCGTCTGCGGATCCGTCAACGGCACACGCTGAAACTGGCGCAGTTGAATGTACTGCGGGCAGTTGCCGAAGGCTTGATCCACGCTCACATCAAAACCATGAGCGCTCAGATTGCCGACATGACCATTGAGGCGATTGCGCCGGCGGGTGTGCAACTCGATGCCGAGCAAGCCGATCGGTTCGCCGTTACGCAGTTGCGCCGGGTCATCGGCAGCAGGCTGGCTGGCGAAATGCAGATGCTCGGGATCCGGCGAATGGGCAAACCCCGGCGCGCCTTCGAGCACACTGGCCCACGGGCGCCCATCTGCATCAACTGCGCCGTACAACATGAAGGGTAATTGCTGATAGAACTCACGGTGCTGGTCCGGCATCCAGGTGCGAATCACCTTACGCCCGAAGGCTTCCATGCGTTCGGCAACCCCGACTTTCGCTTGCAACTGTTGCTCGCCAGCGTGCCACGGTGAACGTTCCATCATGACCTCTCCCCTGCACCCTCGGCACAGCGTGGATTGTGAGAATCAGACTGCGGTTTGCAGACCGGCAACCGTGCGTGGCATGCCGACGAAACCGGGCAAGGCTTCAACCCGGGCCAGCCAGGCGCGGACGTTGGTGTAATCATCCAGCGACACGTTGCCTTCCGGCGCATGGGCGATGTAACTGTAGGCCGACACGTCGGCAATGGTCGGTTCGTCGCCGGCCAGATACGCCGTTTTACCCAACTCGGCTTCCATTACCTTGAGCAGGTTGTGCGCACGGGTAATCGCCTCATCAGCATTCAGCTGTGCGCCAAACACCGTGACCAGTCGCGCCGCAGCGGGTCCGAATGCAATCGGCCCGGCGGCCGCCGACAGCCAGCGCTGCACCCGTGCCGCACCCACCGGGTCAGCGGGCAGCCAACGACCATTGCCGTATTTCTGCGCCAGATACACCAGAATTGCGTTGGAATCGGCCAGCACCACGCCGTCGTCATCGATTGCTGGCACCTGCCCGAAGCTGTTGATCGCCAGATACGCTGGCTGCTTGTGTTCACCTTTGGCCAGATCGACAAAGATCAGCTCGGTCGGCAATTGCAGCAGGGACAACATCAGCTCGACA
The DNA here is from genome assembly GCF_032613195.1 of Pseudomonas sp. P108. Lineage (NCBI taxonomy): Bacteria > Pseudomonadati > Pseudomonadota > Gammaproteobacteria > Pseudomonadales > Pseudomonadaceae > Pseudomonas > Pseudomonas sp. P108. The sequence continues at coordinate 6,609,629 of NZ_CP126691.1, forward strand.
CGGTGGGCGTGGCCGGAACGTGGAAAGTTGTAGAGTTTGATCGCTTGCATGGTCGACTCCGCTGAACAGGGGCGCCGCTGCGGGGATGAGCGCGCCGATGGAGGTCATCTTGCGCTGATCGCGAAAACAACAGAATCACCAGCAAACGCAATCGATTATTTCACTTAGTGAAATAACGCTGCATTTTTCAACGCTGGATGTTCGCGCAAAGCCTCTGCCGTGAAATCGACAAAACTGCGGATCCGCGCTGGAGCCTTGCGCCCCCCCTGATACACGACATGGATCGGCAGCGGCGGCAGTTCGAATTCCGCGAGGACGATTTCCAGTGTGCCGGCGGCAACCTGGCTCGCCACTTGATAGGACAACACTCGAGTCAAACCCAACCCCATGCAAGTCGCTGTAATCGCAGCCTGATTGGCGGTAACGATCAGACGCGGCTCAGGACGCACGCTGAGCGGTTCGCCCGCGTCGAGAAACGGCCAACTGCGCTGCTGACCGATCGCTGAAGTCGCCACCACCGGCGCGCCAGCCAATGCGTGGGGATGAGCCGGCCGGCCATATTTGGCAAAGTAGTCCGGCGAGCCGCAAATGACCCGACGCACCTCACCCACGCGAACAGCATGCTGACTGCTGTCCGGTAGATCACCAATGCGCACCGCGACATCGATGCCCTCCTCAACCATGTTGACGATACGATCAACCAGTACGGCATTGATCGTGACATCCGGATACTGCGCGAGATAACTCGCCATCACCGGCGTCACAAACAAATCACCGAACAACACCGGCGCCGTCACCGTCAGTTGCCCACGCGGCTCGGCATGACTGCCCGCCGCCGAATCCTCGGCTTCCTGCACCTCGGCGAGAATCCTCCGGCAATCTTCAAGATACCGTTGCCCCGCTTCGCTCAAATGCACACTGCGCGTGGTGCGGATCAACAACTGCGTGCCGATGCGCAACTCCAGCGCCGCCACCGCCCGCGTGACGCTGGCCGCAGAGAGACCCAGACGCCGCGCGGCGGCGGAGAAACCTTGCTCTTGGGCGACAGTGGTAAAGACGTGCATTTCCTGGAAGCGATCCATGGAACCTCTCAAGTCAGATACAAAAAATCGCAGCCGGAGCTGCGATTTTTTTGTGTCGATGTCAGCTGTGGATAACTTATTCCACCGTCACCGACTTCGCCAGGTTACGCGGCTGATCGACGTCCGTGCCCTTGAGCACCGCAACGTAGTACGACAGCAACTGCAGCGGAACCGTGTAGAGGATTGGCGAGAGGATGTCGTGGATATGCGGCATCTGCACGACGTGGGTGCCTTCGCCGTTGGTCATCCCGGCTTTCTCGTCGGCGAACACGACCAGTTCGCCGCCGCGGGCGCGGACTTCCTGCAGGTTGGATTTGAGCTTCTCCAGCAGTTCGTTGTTCGGCGCCACGGTAACCACCGGCATGTCGTTATCCACCAGCGCCAGTGGGCCGTGTTTCAGCTCGCCGGCCGGGTAGGCTTCGGCGTGGATGTAGGAGATTTCCTTGAGTTTCAGGGCACCTTCCATTGCCACCGGGAATTGCGCGCCACGACCGAGGAACAGAGTGTGGTTCTTCTCGGCGAACAGCTCGGCGATCTTTTCCACGGTGCTGTCCATGGCCAGCGCTTCGCCGAGACGGGTTGGCAGGCGACGCAGTTCTTCGACCAGACGCGCTTCAACGCCATTGGCCAACGTGCCGCGCACCTGACCCAGCGACAGGGTCAGCAACAACAGACCGACCAGTTGCGTGGTGAAGGCTTTGGTCGAGGCGACACCGATTTCGCGGCCGGCCTGAGTCAGCAGGGTCAGGTCAGATTCGCGCACCAGCGAACTGATGCCGACGTTGCAGATCGCCAGGCTGGCAAGGAAGCCGAGCTCTTTGGCATTGCGCAGCGCAGCGAGGGTGTCGGCGGTTTCGCCGGACTGCGAGATGGTCACGAACAAGGTGTCCGGCTGCACCACCACTTTGCGATAGCGGAATTCGCTGGCGACTTCGACCTGGCACGGAATGCCGGCCAGTTCTTCCAGCCAGTAACGCGCGACCATACCCGCGTGATAGCTGGTGCCGCAGGCGACGATCTGTACGTTACGCACTTTGGCGAACAACTCGGCCGCTTGTGGGCCGAATGCTTGCACCAGCACCTGATCATTGCTCAGGCGACCTTCGAGGGTGCGCTGCACAACGGTCGGTTGCTCGTGGATTTCCTTTAGCATGTAGTGGCGGTATTCACCTTTGTCGGCGGCTTCGGCACCGTCGCTGTACTGCACGGTCTGGCGCTCGACGACGTTGCCGTTGATGTCCCAGATCTGCACGTTATCGCGGCGAATTTCGGCGATATCGCCTTCTTCCAGGTACATGAAGCGGTCGGTGACCTGACGCAGCGCCAACTGATCGGAGGCGAGGAAGTTCTCGCCCAGGCCCAGCCCAATCACCAACGGACTGCCACTGCGCGCGGCAACCAGACGATCCGGCTGCTTGGCATTGATCACGGCCAGACCATAAGCACCGTGCAATTCCTTGACCGTCGCCTTGAGAGCGACGCTCAGGTCAGGCTGATCCTTGAGCTTGTGGTTGAGCAGATGGGCGATAACTTCGGTATCGGTGTCCGAAGTAAACACGTAACCCAGCGCTTTCAGTTGATCACGCAGGGCTTCGTGGTTTTCGATGATGCCGTTGTGCACCACCGCGATGTCGCCGGAGAAATGCGGGTGGGCGTTGCGTTCGCAGGGTGCGCCGTGGGTTGCCCAGCGGGTGTGGGCAATGCCCAGACGGCCGACCAACGGGTGTTCGGCCAGCGCCGCTTCGAGTTCGCTGACTTTACCCGGGCGACGCATGCGCTCGAGGGTTTCGTCGTTGGTGAAGACCGCGACACCGGCGCTGTCGTAGCCGCGGTATTCAAGGCGCTTGAGGCCTTCGAGCAGGATGGCGGTGATATTACGTTCAGCAACTGCGCCGACAATTCCACACATGCTTATTTCTCCTGACTGACAGCCGCGCAAATCACGGTGATACCGCGGGCCTGAATCTGATCGCGTGCCTCGCTAGGCAGGCGATCATCGGTAATTAGGGTATGGACGCTGCTCCATGGCAGCTCCAGATTGGGAATCTTGCGACCGATCTTGTCGGCCTCGACCATGACGATGACTTCCCGCGCCACTTCAGCCATGACCCGGCTCAAACCGAGCAGCTCATTGAAGGTGGTGGTGCCACGCACCAGATCGATGCCATCGGCGCCGATGAATAACTGGTCGAAGTCGTAAGAGCGTAGTACTTGCTCGGCAACCTGGCCCTGAAAGGACTCCGAATGCGGATCCCAAGTGCCACCGGTCATCAACAGCACCGGTTCGTGCTCGAGTTCGCTCAAGGCGTTGGCGACGTGCAGGGAGTTGGTCATCACCACCAGGCCTGGCTGTTGGCCAAGTTCCGGGATCATTGCAGCGGTGGTACTGCCGCTGTCGATGATGATCCGTGCGTGTTCGCGGATGCGTTTCACCGCCGCGCGGGCAATCGCCTGTTTGTATTTGGAAACGCTCTGCGCCGTTTCCGCGACCAGTTCCTGCGGCATGGTGATCGCCCCGCCGTAGCGGCGCAGCAACAGACCGTGGCTTTCCAGCGCGGCGAGATCCTTGCGAATCGTAACTTCGGAGGTTTCGAAGCGCTTGGCCAGTTCATCCACACTGACTTCGCCCTGCTCGTTGAGCAAGGCGAGGATGTTGTGGCGGCGTTGCGGCGTGTTGCGTTTCGACATGGCGACTTAAGTTTCGATTCGAAAGATATCGGAAGCAATCAAAACCTATCGGCTCTAAATCGTCAAGCTGTCGTCCAAAAAAAATCGCAACCCTCAACAGTCCCCATAGGAGCTGCCGAAGGCTGCGATCTTTTGATCTTCAAAAAGCCGCTGTGGATAACTCAGCTCTTCTTGATCTTCTCCGGCCGTTTCCAACCGTCGATATTTCTCTGCCGCGCTCGGCCCACGGCCAACTGTGCGTTATCCACATTCTGCGTAATGGTCGACCCGGCCGCCGTGGTTGCACCGTCGGAGATATCCACAGGCGCGACCAGCGAATTATTGGAACCGATGAACACGTCAGCACCCAGCACGGTTTTCCACTTGTTGGCGCCATCGTAGTTGCAGGTAATGGTGCCGGCGCCAATGTTGGTACGCGCACCGATTTCGGCATCGCCCAGATAAGTCAGATGACCTGCCTTGGCGCCTTCGCCCATGTGGGCGTTTTTCAATTCAACAAAGTTACCCACATGCGCACGCGCTTCGAGCACGGTGCCTGGACGCAGACGCGCAAATGGTCCGGCATCACTGCCCTCGCCCAGAACGGCACCTTCAATGTGCGAGTTGGCCTTGATCACCACACCTTTGCGCAGGGTGCTGTCCTTGATCACACAGTTCGGGCCGATCACCACGTCGTCTTCGATGACAACGTTACCTTCGAGGATCACGTTGATGTCGATCAGCACGTCGCGACCCACGGTGACTTCGCCTCGCACGTCGAAACGCGCCGGGTCACGCAGGGTGACGCCTTGGGCCATCAACCGACGGCCAGCGCGCAACTGGTAGTGGCGCTCCAGCTCGGACAGTTGCTTGCGATCGTTGGCGCCCTGCACTTCCATCGGATCGTGCGGTTGTTCGGTGGCGACAACCAGGCCATCACTCACCGCCATTTCGATCACGTCGGTCAGGTAGTACTCGCCTTGGGCATTGTTGTTCGACAGGCGACTCATCCAGTCGGCCAGACGATTGGCCGGGACAGCGAGGATACCGGTATTACCTTCAGTAATTGCGCGTTGCGCTTCGCTGGCATCTTTGTGTTCAACGATGGCTGCGACCTTGCCGTCGGCATCGCGCACGATACGGCCGTAACCGGTCGGGTCGTCCAGTTCCACGGTGAGCAAACCCATCTTCCCAGGCACGACGTGCTTGAGCAGACGCTGCAGGGTTTCGACTTCGATCAACGGCACGTCACCGTAGAGGATCAGCACGGTATCGGCAGTAATGAACGGCACCGCTTGAGCGGTGGCGTGACCGGTACCGAGTTGCTTGTCCTGCAGGACGAAATTCAGATCATCAGCGGCCAGACGTTCCCGCACCACATCCGCGCCATGGCCGATCACGACATGGATGCGCTGTGGATCAAGTTGCCGAGCACTGTGGATAACATGCCCCAGCATGGAATTGCCGGCAATCGGATGCAGTACTTTCGGCAGTGCCGAACGCATACGGGTGCCTTGACCGGCCGCGAGGATAACGATTTCAAGAGACATGACTGGCTACCAATCCTGGGTGGTCAGCAACTGCGACCGGGTTTCGGGAATTCGGAAAAGAAAAAAGGGTAGCCGAGGCTACCCTTTTTTATCAATCGCACAACAAGCGGATGACGGATTAACCGCCAAACTTCTTGCGGATCTGCTGGACGGTGCGCAGCTGAGCTGCAGCCTCGGCCAGACGTGCTGACGCAGCGCTGTAGTCGAAATCAGCGCCCTTTTCATGCAGAGCATGCTCGGCAGCCTTGAGAGCTGCTTGAGCTTGAGCTTCATCCAGGTCGGCGGCACGTTGCACGGTATCGGCAAGCACTTTGACCATGTTCGGCTGAACCTCGAGGAAACCACCGGAGATGTAGAACACCTCGGCTTCCCCGCCTTGCTTGATCAGGCGGATCGGACCTGGCTTCAGATTAGTGATCAGCGGCGCGTGACCCAGAGCGATACCAAGATCACCCAGTGCACCGTGCGCAATCACCATCTCGACCAGGCCGGAAAAGATTTCCCCTTCCGCGCTGACGATATCGCAATGGACTGTCATAGCCATCTGATTGCCTCAACCTAAATTAGCGCCCGTTGCCGGGCGCCGGGATTACAGTTTCTTGGCTTTCTCGATCGCTTCTTCGATGCCGCCAACCATGTAGAACGCTTGTTCTGGCAGGTGGTCGTAGTCACCGTTGAGGATGCCTTTGAAGCCAGCAATGGTGTCTTTCAGGGAAACGTATTTACCCGAAGCACCGGTGAAGACTTCAGCCACGAAGAACGGCTGCGACAAGAAGCGCTGGATCTTACGAGCACGGTTTACCAACTGCTTGTCGGCTTCCGACAGCTCGTCCATACCCAGGATCGCGATGATGTCCTTCAGCTCTTTGTAACGTTGCAGAACGTACTGAACGCCGCGAGCGGTGTCGTAGTGGTCCTGGCCGATTACGTTCGGGTCCAGCTGGCGCGAAGTCGAATCCAGTGGATCTACTGCCGGGTAGATACCCAGGGAAGCGATGTCACGGGACAGAACGACGGTGGCGTCCAAGTGGGCGAAGGTGGTCGCTGGCGACGGGTCGGTCAAGTCATCCGCAGGTACGTATACCGCTTGGATCGAAGTGATCGAACCTTCCTTGGTCGAAGTGATACGTTCTTGCAGAACGCCCATCTCTTCAGCCAGGGTCGGCTGGTAACCTACTGCCGAAGGCATACGGCCCAGCAGTGCGGATACTTCAGTACCGGCCAGGGTGTAACGATAGATGTTGTCGACGAACAGCAGAACGTCGTTACCTTCGTCACGGAACTTCTCGGCCATGGTCAGGCCGGTCAGTGCTACGCGCAGACGGTTACCCGGCGGCTCGTTCATCTGACCGTAAACCAGTGCCACTTTGTCCAGAACGTTGGAGTCCTTCATCTCGTGGTAGAAGTCGTTACCCTCACGAGTACGCTCACCCACACCGGCGAACACGGAATAACCGCTGTGCTCGATGGCGATGTTACGGATCAGTTCCATCATGTTTACGGTTTTGCCTACACCGGCACCACCGAACAGACCGACTTTACCGCCTTTGGCGAACGGGCAAACCAGGTCGATAACCTTGATGCCGGTTTCCAGCAGGTCGTTGCCGCCTGCCTGTTCAGCGAACGAAGGCGCTGGACGGTGAATGCCCCAACGCTCTTCGGTGTCGATCGGGCCAGCTTCGTCGATCGGGTTACCGAGGACGTCCATGATCCGGCCCAGGGTCGCTTTACCGACCGGTACGGAGATGGCTGCGCCAGAGTCGGTAACTTCCAGACCGCGCTTCAAGCCCTCGGTGGAACCCATCGCAATGGTACGAACCACGCCGTCGCCCAGCTGCTGCTGAACTTCCAGAGTGGTGCCGGCATCGCTTTTAACTTTCAAAGCGTTGTAGATGCTCGGTACGCTGTCGCGTGGAAATTCCACGTCGATAACGGCGCCGATGATTTGAACGATACGTCCGCTACTCATAGCTGGATCCTCTGAATATTTGAACCGTTAAACCGCGGCAGCGCCGCCGACGATTTCCGAGATCTCTTGGGTGATCGCAGCCTGACGCGCCTTGTTGTAGATCAGCTGCAAATCGCTGATCAAATCACCGGCGTTGTCGGTAGCGTTCTTCATCGCGATCATCCGCGCAGCTTGTTCAGCCGCGTTGTTCTCGACCACCGCCTGGTAGACCTGCGACTCAACGTAGCGGACCATCAAGCCGTCAAGCAGCTCTTTGGCATCCGGTTCGTAGAGATAGTCCCAGTGGTGCTTGAGATCCTGATCCGGGGTCGCCACCAATGGAATCAACTGCTCCACGGTAGGCTGTTGCGTCATGGTGTTGATGAACTTGTTGGACACCACGGACAGGCGGTCAATACGGCCGTCCAGGTAGGCATCCAGCATCACCTTGACGCTGCCGATCAGATCATTGATCGACGGCTCTTCACCCAGGTGGCTGATAGCTGCAACGACGTTACCGCCGAAGTTGCGGAAAAAGGCCGCACCCTTGCTACCAACGACACACAGATCAATCTCGACGCCGTTTTCGCGGTTTACCGCCATGTCCTTGACCAGGGCCTTGAACAGGTTGGTGTTCAAGCCGCCGCACAGACCACGGTCACTGCTCACCACAACATAACCAACGCGCTTGATTTCGCGGTCGATCATGAACGGGTGGCGGTATTCCGGGTTGGCGTTGGCCAGATGCCCAATTACCTGGCGGATACGCTCCGCATAAGGACGGCTAGCAGCCATGCGCATTTGTGCCTTGCGCATTTTGCTGACCGCCACTTTTTCCATGGCGCTGGTAATCTTTTGCGTGCTTTTGATGCTCGCAATCTTACTGCGAATCTCTTTTGCGCCTGCCATGTAACACCTATCAGGTTAGCAAGCGGGAGCCTCGCGGCTCCCGCTGCGGCTTACCAGGTTTGGGTGGCCTTGAACTTCTCGATACCGGCTTTCATGCCAGCGTCGATTTCGTCATTGAAGTCACCTTTAACGTTGATCTTGGCCATCAAATCGGCGTGATCGCGGTTGAAGAAAGCAATCAGCGCTTGTTCGAAGCTGCCGATCTTGGCGATTTCAATGTCAGTCAGGAACCCACGCTCAGCGGCATACAGCGACAGCGCCATGTCAGCGATCGACATTGGTGCGTATTGCTTCTGCTTCATCAGCTCGGTAACGCGCTGACCATGCTCAAGTTGCTTACGGGTCGCTTCGTCCAGGTCAGAAGCGAACTGGGCGAATGCCGCCAGTTCACGGTACTGAGCCAGAGCGGTACGGATACCACCGGACAGCTTCTTGATGATCTTGGTCTGAGCGGCACCACCCACACGGGATACCGAAACACCGGCGTTCACTGCAGGACGGATGCCCGAGTTGAACATGGCCGATTCCAGGAAGATCTGACCGTCGGTGATGGAAATCACGTTGGTCGGAACGAACGCGGAAACGTCGCCAGCCTGGGTTTCGATGATCGGCAGTGCGGTCAGCGAACCGGTTTTGCCGGTCACTGCGCCGTTGGTGAACTTCTCTACGTATTCTTCCGAAACGCGGGATGCGCGCTCCAGCAGACGGGAGTGGAGATAGAACACGTCGCCTGGGTAAGCTTCACGGCCTGGTGGACGGCGCAGCAGCAGGGAAATCTGGCGGTAAGCCACTGCTTGCTTGGACAGATCGTCATAAACGATCAGCGCGTCTTCACCGCGGTCGCGGAAGAATTCACCCATGGTGCAACCGGAGTACGGTGCCAGGAACTGCAGCGCAGGAGATTCCGAAGCACTGGCAGCCACGATGATCGTGTTGGCCAGGGCGCCGTTTTCTTCCAGCTTGCGAACCACGTTGGCGATGGTCGATTGCTTCTGACCAATGGCTACGTAGACGCAGAAAATGCCGCTGTCTTTCTGGTTGATGATCGCGTCGATCGCCAGAGCGGTTTTACCGATCTGACGGTCACCGATGATCAGCTCACGCTGGCCACGGCCGACAGGGATCATGGCATCGACAGCCTTGTAGCCAGTCTGTACAGGCTGGTCTACCGACTTACGCCAGATCACGCCCGGTGCAACTTTCTCGACCGCGTCGGTCTCGGTGTTGCCCAGTGGACCTTTGCCGTCAACAGGGTTACCCAGTGCGTCGACTACGCGACCCAGCAGTTCCTTACCAACCGGAACTTCGAGGATGCGGCCGGTGCACTTGGCGCTCATGCCTTCAGCCAGAGACTGGTAAGCGCCCAGTACAACGGCACCTACGGAGTCTTGCTCCAGGTTGAGGGCCATACCGTAGACGCCGCCCGGAAACTCGATCATCTCGCCGTACATGACGTCGGCCAGACCGTGAATCCGCACGATGCCGTCAGATACGCTGACGACAGTGCCTTCGTTACGGGCTTGGGAGGTCACATCGAGCTTGTCGATGCGGCCCTTGATAATTTCACTTATTTCGGAAGGATTGAGTTGCTGCATTGCTCTGCTGCCCCTTCAAACTCAAGATTTCAATGCTTCGGCAAGTTTCGCGATTTTGCCGCGAATCGAGCCATCGATAACCAGGTCGCCGGCGCGGATGACGACACCACCTATAAGGGCAGCATCCTCCGCAACTTGCAGGCGCACTTCCCGGTTGAGTCGTGCACTGAGAACCTTGGCGAGTTTGTCTTGCTGTTCTTGGTTCAATGCAAAAGCACTGGTCACTTCAACGTCTACCGACTTCTCTTGTTCGGCCTTGTACAGGTCGAAAAGAGCGGCAATCTCCGGCAGAAGCGGGAGACGGTCGTTTTCGGCAACGACATTGATGAAGTTCTGTGCCTTGGCATCAAACTTGTCGCCGCACACGTCAATAAACGTGGCGGCCTTTTCTGCGCTCGTCAGTCGCGGGGCCTTGAGCACGCGCTGCATGGTGTCATCTTGTGACACCGCTGCAGCCAGGCCGAGCATGGCTGACCAATTGGCCAGTTGCTGGTGGGCCTGAGCGTGCTCGAAGGCCGCCTTAGCGTAAGGTCGGGCCAACGTGGTCAGTTCTGCCATGATCGCCCTCGCTTAGATTTCAGCAGCCAGTTGGTTAACCAGCTCTGCGTGCGCGTTTTGATCGATTGTGGCACCCAGGATCTTCTCGGCGCCGCCGACAGCCAGCAAACCCACTTGGGCGCGCAGCTTGTCTTTGACACTGTTCAGTTCCTGTTCGATCTCGGCTTGAGCCTGAACCTTCACACGGTCAGCGTCGACACGGGCCTTTTCAACGGCCTCTTCGACAATCTGGTTACCGCGTTTCTTGGCTTGCTCGATGATTTCAGCTGCCTGAGCTTTCGCTTCGCGCAGTTGCTGACCCGCTTTTTCTTGGGCCAACTCCAGGTCGCGAGCTGCACGGCTGGCAGCGTCCAGACCATCAGCGATCTTCTTTTGACGTTCGTGCAGAGCAGCGATGACCGGAGGCCATACATACTTCATGCAGAACAGTACAAAAATCAGGAACGCAACGGACTGGCCAATCAGGGTCGCATTAATGTTCACGCCAACACCTCGCAGTTACGTTGTCCATCACATCAAATTACTCGGAAAAATCCGGGTAATTAGCCAGCGATCTGACCAACGAACGGGTTCGCAAAGGTGAAGAACAGAGCGATACCAACACCGATCATGGTTACGGCGTCGAGCAGACCGGCAACGATGAACATTTTAACTTGCAGCATTGGAACCATTTCTGGCTGACGCGCTGCGCCTTCCAGGAACTTGCCGCCCAGCAGGCCGAAACCAATTGCGGTACCCAGTGCGCCCAGGCCGATCAACAGTGCAACAGCGATAGCGGTTAGACCAACTACAGTTTCCATCTTTCCTCCCGACTTTTACGTCGTATGGTTTAGGTTTTTTAGATTAAAGCGGTAAAACAAATCGTTTCAGGTGCCCTGTGAAGAGCCCCTTCCCGTTTGACCGGGAAGGACATCAGACTAGTCGAGACTGGTCTTAATGGTTTTCTTCGTGCGCCATCGACAGGTAGACGATGGTCAGCATCATGAAGATGAACGCCTGCAGCGTGATGATCAGGATGTGGAACACAGCCCACGCCCACTGCAGAACAACGCCCAGGCCGCTCAGCCAGAGCAGGCCGCTGCCGAACATCACAGCGATCAGAATGAACACCAGCTCGCCGGCATACATGTTGCCGAACAGACGCAGAGCCAGAGAGATCGGTTTGGCGATCAGGGTCACGAATTCCAGCAGGAAGTTCACCGGGATCAGCAGGGCTTGAACGAAGATGTTCTTGCTGCCGAACGGGTGCAGGGTCAGTTCGCCGATGAAGCCGCCGAAGCCCTTGACCTTGATGCTGTAGAAAATGATCAGTGCGAAAACCGAGAACGCCATGCCCAGGGTCGCGTTCGGGTCGGTGGTCGACACGGCACGGAACGGGATGTGGTGGTCGCCGGAGATCAGGATGGCCAGCTGAGGAATCCAGTCGACCGGTACCAGGTCGACGGCGTTCATCAGGAACACCCAGACGAAGATGGTCAGTGCCAACGGTGCAATCACCGGGCTACGGCCATGGAAGCTGTCTTTCACGCTGCCATCGACGAATTCGACCAATACTTCAACGAAGTTCTGCAAAGCACCCGGCTGACCCGAAGTCGCTTTCTTTGCCGCCATGCGGAAAAGAAGAACGAAGATCAGACCCAACGCGACCGACCAGCCGAGAGTATCGACGTGGAAAGCCCAGAAGCCCATTTCTTTGGCCTCTGCTGCGGTATGGGCAAAGCCCCAGCCGCCGTTAGGTAGCTGACCGAAGGTCAGGTTCTGCAAGTGGTGCTGGATATAGCCCGAAGCGGTTGTTTCTGCCATGGTTGCCTCAAACGCCCTAAGGTCTCGAAAGTCTTGTTCTCATCAGCAGGGGAGCGAACCAGCTGACCGACTGAGTCAGCACGAACACGCCGAATACTGCTATCGGCGCCAGTGGCTTCACACCTGCAAACACCAGTGCAAAGAGCACTGCCGTCAAAATCAGTTTGCCTGCCTCGCCGGCATAAAATGACCGGACGATGGACTGGGCTGCTCGGGCGCCGGAAAACCGAAATGCCTTGTGAGCAAAATAAACATTGGGCAGCAAGGCTATCAGGCCTCCGCAAAGTCCCGAGTATCCGGCAACGACTCCGTGCCATTGCCAGAGCGCCAAAGCGGCAATGAGCAAAATGACAAATTGAGCCATCAACACCGGAAAAACCGCCAGGCGATGGAACGGCAGGCGGTTTGGCTTGCGGGTTTCCATCACGTTTGCTCTCCAATGGTCGGCTGCCAGAATTCAATAACTTGGCATAATTTGTGCCGACAAAATGCGCGCAGAGTATAGGGGCGGTTCTGCCCCTATTCAACTGTCAGGTAGTGATTTCCGACTGCGCGCTACATGAGGAAATGTTTCAGCGGATGTGTGCGAGCACACCTTGAAGCTCATCGAGCGAGTTATAACCGATCACCAACTGACCCTTTCCCTTCTTCCCGTGGCGAATCTGCACCGCAGAGCCTAGGCGCTCGGCCAGACGCTGTTCGAGACGGGCGATATCCGGGTCGGGTTTGCTCGCTTCCACAGGCTCCGGTTTGCCACTCAACCACTGGCGAACCAGTGCTTCAGTTTGGCGCACGGTAAGACCGCGTGCGACAACATGTCGCGCCCCTTCCACCTGCTGATTGTCCGGCAGACCGAGCAAAGCACGGGCATGACCCATTTCCAGGTCGCCGTGAGACAACATGGTCTTGATGACTTCCGGCAGTGCAATAAGCCGCAACAGGTTAGCCACAGTGACGCGGGACTTACCCACAGCCTCGGCAACTTGCTGCTGAGTCAGCTGGAATTCCTGCTGCAAACGCTGCAGGGCCACCGCTTCTTCGATCGGATTGAGGTCTTCGCGCTGGATGTTCTCGATCAGCGCAATGGCGATCGCCGTTTCATCCGGCACATCGCGAACCATTGCCGGGATGGTTTCCTGCCCGGCTTGCTGGCTCGCGCGCCAGCGGCGTTCACCGGCGATGATCTCAAAGCGGCCCCCGCCAATCGGGCGCACCACGATCGGCTGCATCACGCCTTGCGCCTTGATCGACGCCGCCAGTTCTTCCAGCGCCTGCGGATCCATATCCCGGCGCGGCTGGTATTTGCCACGCTGCAGCAGATCCAGCGGCAGGTGTTGCAACTCACGGGTGTCAGCCTGCGCGGCTTGTTCTTCCAGCGCGCTGACGGTCGGACCACTCAGCAGTGCATCCAGTCCACGTCCGAGACCTCGTTTCTTGACGGCCATGGGGATTCCTTAAGTTGCCTGAGCGGCGGCGATGCGTGAATTTTTGCGCTGACGGCGAACCATCTCGCCGGCCAGGGCCAGATAAGCCAGGGCGCCACGCGATTGTTTGTCGTAGGCCAGCGCCGGCATGCCGTAGCTCGGCGCTTCGGCCAGACGGATGTTGCGCGGGATCACCGTGTCGTAGAGCTGTTCGCCGAAGTGTTCCTTGAGCTGCGCCGAAACGTCATTCATCAGGCTCAGGCGCGGGTCATACATGGTCCGCAGCAGGCCTTCGACTTTCAGGTTCGGATTGAGCAGTTCGGCGATGCGCTTGATGTTATCCACAAGGTCGCTGAGACCTTCGAGCGCAAAGTACTCGCACTGCATCGGGATAATGACCCCGTCTGCAGCAACCAATGCGTTCAGCGTCAGCATCGACAGCGACGGAGGGCAGTCGATCAGAATGTAATCGTAGTTTTCGCGGATCGGCGCCAGCGCGCTGCGCAGACGGCTTTCCTTCATCTGCATTTCCAGCAGAACCACTTCGGCCGCCGTCAAATCGCGGTTGGCCGGCAGCAGTTGATAACCGCCGTGCTCGGAATAGTGCATGGCCTGGGCCAGATCGCATTCGCCGATCAACAGGTCGTAGACCGAATTTTCCAGGCCGTGCTTATCCACACCGCTACCCATGGTGGCGTTGCCCTGTGGATCGAGATCGATCAACAGCACCCGGCGCTTGGTCGCGACCAGGGATGCTGCGAGGTTGATGCAGGTGGTGGTCTTGCCCACACCACCCTTTTGGTTCGCTATCGCGAATACCTTAGCCATTCTTGCTTGTGTTCCCAATCATGCCGTGCGGCGCAGTATCAGCAGATGGCGTTGGCCTTGGCAACCGGGTACGGCCAGGGCGTGTTCGCTATCGAGTTTGAAGTCTGCCGGCAATGCTACCAGCTCATCGGCCGGATGAACGCCCTTCATTGCCAGCCAGCGTGTATCGGCGTCGCCTAAGTGGCGAGTCCAGTTGGTGAAGTTCTCCATGCTGCTGAACGCCCGGGAAATGATCCCGTTGAACGGTTGAGCAGGCTGGAAGGCTTCGACACGACTGTGGATAACTTGCAGGTTATCCAGTTTGAGTTCGAGTTTGACCTGAGTCAGAAAGCGGGTTTTCTTGCCGTTGCTGTCCAGGCAGGTCACTTGCGCGTCCGGATACAGGATCGCCAACGGGATACCCGGCATGCCGCCGCCGCTGCCGACGTCGAGCCAGCGGCCGTTTTCAATGAACGACATGACGCTCAGACTATCGAGCAAGTGCCGCGACACCATTTCGTCCGGATCGCGCACGGCGGTCAGGTTGTAGGCCTGGTTCCATTTGATCAACAGGGCCAGATAACCCAGCAGCAATTCATGCTGGGCTTCAGTGAGATTGACACCGAGCTCGCGGGCTCCTGTGGATAACTCTTCGGCGTGTTGCGAAGTGACCTTAGAACTCAAGCGCTTTGCTCCAACTGACGGCCCGCGCCGCGTTTTTTCAAATGAATCATCAACAGCGAAATCGCTGCCGGGGTCACGCCCGGGATCCGCGAAGCCTGGCCCAGCGTCTCTGGTCGAGTCGCGCCGAGCTTGCTCTGGATCTCCTTGGAGAGACCGGAAATGTTGGTGTAATCGATATCCACAGGCAATTTCGTGTCTTCACTGGCGCGCAGACGGGCAATTTCGTCCTGTTGACGATCGATGTAACCGGCGTATTTGGTCTTGATTTCAACCTGCTCGGCGACCTGTGGATCTTCGGCGCCGTTGCCGGTCACTTCGACCAGACCAGCGTAGTCGATTTCCGGACGACTCAAGAGATTGAGCAAATTGTATTCATGTGTCAGCGGCGTGCCGAATTTCTCGGCAATCGCATCGCCCTGCTGCGTATTCGGGCGAACCCAAGTGCTTTTCAGGCGCTGCTCTTCGAGTTCGATGCTTTCGCGTTTCTTGCAGAAGGCTGCCCAACGCGCGTCATCGACCAGGCCGAGTTCGCGACCTTTTTCGGTCAGACGCAGGTCAGCGTTGTCCTCGCGCAGAATCAGGCGGTACTCGGCACGGGAAGTGAACATGCGGTACGGCTCTTGGGTGCCGAGGGTGATCAGGTCGTCGACCAACACACCGATGTAGGCTTCGTCGCGACGCGGGCACCAGGCTTCTTTGCCCTTGGCACGCAGTGCGGCGTTGGCACCAGCGAGCAAACCTTGGGCGCCGGCTTCTTCGTAGCCGGTGGTGCCGTTGATTTGTCCGGCAAAGAACAGACCGCCGATGACTTTAGTCTCGAGGCTGTACTTCAGGTCGCGCGGATCGAAGTAGTCGTACTCGATCGCATAACCCGGACGCACGATATGTGCGTTTTCCATGCCACGGATCGATTGCACGATCTGCAATTGCACGTCGAACGGCAAGCTTGTGGATATCCCGTTCGGGTACAGCTCATGGGTGGTCAAACCTTCCGGTTCGATAAACACCTGATGGCTTTCCTTGTCGGCAAAGCGGTGGATCTTGTCTTCGATCGATGGGCAATAGCGCGGGCCAATGCCTTCGATTTCACCGGCAGCCGAATACATCGGCGAACGATCGAGGTTCGCGGCAATGATTTCGTGGGTGCGGGCGTTGGTGTGAGTAATCCAGCAACTGACCTGACGTGGATGCTGTTCTTTGTTGCCCATGAACGACATCACCGGAATCGGCGTATCGCCCGGTTGCTCGGTCATCACCGAGAAATCCACAGACTTGCCGTCGATACGCGGCGGTGTACCGGTTTTCAGGCGACCGACACGCAATGGCAGTTCACGCAGACGGTGAGCCAGTGCAATCGATGGCGGATCACCGGCACGGCCGCCGGAAAAATTCTGCAAACCGATGTGGATAAGTCCGCCAAGGAACGTGCCGGTGGTCAACACCACTGAATCGGCGAAGAACCGCAGACCCATTTGCGTGACCACGCCACGGACTTGTTCCTGCTCGACGATCAGGTCGTCAGCGGCTTGTTGAAATATCCACAGGTTCGGCTGGTTTTCGAGGATTTCGCGGACAGCGGCTTTGTACAGAATCCGGTCGGCTTGCGCACGAGTCGCCCGTACGGCTGGGCCTTTGCGGCTGTTCAACACGCGAAACTGGATGCCGCCCAAATCGGTGGCCGTTGCCATCGCGCCGCCGAGGGCATCGATTTCCTTGACCAGATGGCTTTTGCCAATGCCACCGATGGCCGGGTTGCAACTCATGGCACCGAGGGTTTCCACGTTATGCGTCAGCAACAGGGTTTTTGCCCCCATACGTGCTGAGGCCAGTGCTGCCTCGGTACCGGCATGACCGCCGCCGATGACGATCACTTCAAAACGGGAAGGGAAATCCACCACGCACCTCGTGCCTGCTTAAGTAGGTAATTCAGGAATAGTTTGAGATCAGGTTTTTGGACCTGGTCGACAAGTATAGGGACTTCGCCCTTCCTAAAGAACCCTTTGCACAAAATTTAACCAGCTGTGGAGAACTCGAGGTTAAAAGAATAAAAAAGAGAGAAATTTATAAAACCTTTGTTTTTATGTTTATTTCTACTGAGGCCATTATCTGTGGATAGATTGCTACAGGCCTTTATATTCAACATGTACAGAGATTCAAAACCCTGTGACCATGTGCCAATGAGGGCCTTGGATAACCGGTTTAAGCCTGTGGATTAAAGGGATGGTTATCCACAGATGGGTTTATATCCAGTTTTGAGGCCCTGTTATCAACCGGTCTCAGTGGCAGTTATTCACAGGGCTTAATCCACAGAAATGCGGTGAATGAAGAAATAACGGGCACGAGAAATCCGCTCAGGGAGACGAAATCTGCCCGGCACTGGATAAAGATTTGAGAAAGAGGAGGCACAGACAGGTCGCGAATGGACCTGTCTGTGGAAAGCGGGGGGTTATTTACCGATACAGAAGCTGGAAAAGATCCGTCCCAGCAGATCATCAGAGCTGAATGCCCCGGTGATTTCCCCTAGAGAGTGCTGAGCCTGACGCAGGTCTTCGGCCAGCAACTCGCCGGCGCCGGCCAGAGTCAGTTGTGCACGACCGTGTTCAAGGGCTGCACTGGCATGGCGCAACGCTTCCAGATGGCGACGACGAGCACTGAAGCTGCTTTCCGAAGTCTGCTCGTAGCCCATACACGCCTTGAGGTGATCGCGCAGCAGTTCCAGACCATCGCCTGCAGATTTGGCGCTCAGGCTGATCGTCACGTGGCCATCTTCACTGACTTCCAGGGAAACGGATTCACCCGTCAGGTCTGCTTTGTTACGGATCAACGTAACTTTGGCCGGATCCGGCCGGGTTTCAAGGAATTCTGGCCACAGGGCAAACGGATCCAGCGCTTCCGGAGCGGTCGCATCGACCACCAGCAGGACGCGATCCGCTTCGCCGATGGCTTTCAGTGCGCGCTCAACGCCAATCTTTTCCACCTGATCGTCGGTATCACGCAAACCTGCGGTATCGACAACGTGCAACGGCATGCCGTCGATGTGGATATGTTCACGCAGAATATCGCGGGTGGTGCCGGCAATCTCGGTGACGATCGCCGCTTCTCGACCGGCTAACGCATTCAACAGGCTGGACTTGCCGGCATTCGGACGACCGGCAATCACCACGGTCATGCCATCGCGCAATAAAGCGCCCTGCCCGGCTTCACGCAGTACTGTGGATAATTCATCGCGGACCTTGTCCAGCATGCTCAGCACGTGGCCATCGGCGAGGAAGTCGATTTCCTCTTCGGGGAAGTCGATGGCGGCTTCGACGTAAATGCGCAGACCGATCAGTTGTTCGGTCAAGTTATGCACACGCTGGGAAAAAGCGCCTTGCAAAGAACGCAGAGCATTGCGTGCAGCCTGTGCCGAACTCGCCTCGATCAAATCGGCTATCGCTTCGGCCTGGGCCAGGTCGAGTTTGTCATTGAGGAAGGCACGTTCACTGAATTCACCCGGACGGGCCAGACGGCAACCCAATTCCAGGCAACGCTTGAGCAACATATCCAGCACGATCGGGCCTCCATGGCCCTGCAGTTCCAGAACGTCTTCGCCGGTGAACGAGTTCGGTCCCGGGAAATACAGCGCCAGACCTTCATCGAGCACTTGCTGGTCGTCACTGAAAAACGGCCCGTAATGGGCGTAACGCGGTTTCAGTTCACGGCCGCTGATAGCTTTCGCGGCAACGCTGGCCAACGGCCCGGAAATACGAACGATGCCCACACCGCCGCGACCTTGAGCGGTGGCGACGGCGGCGATGGTTTCACGAGGTGTGCTCATAAACCGGAATCCAGACAAAAGTGGCAGATAGCAAAACGCCCCACTAGGGGGCGTTTTGAGTGGTGTTATCCACAGTGCAAGTTACGCCTCGGCTTTTTTCGTCGCCGCTTCGATCTTACGCGTGATGTACCACTGTTGTGCAATCGACAGGCAGTTGTTCACAACCCAGTACAGCACCAGACCTGCCGGGAACCACAGGAAGAAGAAGGTGAAGATGATTGGCATCATTTTCATGACCTTCGCCTGCATCGGATCCGGAGGAGTCGGGTTCAGCTGCTGCTGGATGAACATGGTTGCGCCCATGATGATCGGCAGAATGAAGAACGGATCCTTGATCGACAGGTCAGTGATCCACAGCATGAACGGCGCTTGGCGCATTTCCACGCTTTCCAGCAGAACCCAGTACAGCGAAAGGAAAACCGGCATCTGTACGAGGATCGGCAAGCAGCCGCCCAGCGGATTGATCTTCTCTTTCTTGTACAGCTCCATCATGGCTTGCGACATTTTCTGCCGGTCATCGCCATGTTGCTCTTTCAGAGCAGCCAGTTTCGGTGCAACGGCACGCATACGCGCCATCGATTTGTAGCTGGCAGCCGACAGAGGGAAGAAAATACCTTTGATCAGCATGGTCAGGAAGATGATCGACCAGCCCCAGTTACCGACAATGGCGTGGATGTGTTGCAGCAGCCAGAAAATTGGCTGGGCAATGAACCACAGAATGCCGTAGTCGACGGTCAGTTCCAGACCTGGGGACAACTCTTTCAATACAGCCTGGCTTTTCGGACCGGCGTACAGCACAGCGCTGGTTTCAACTTTGGCACCCGGAGCAGCGGTCAGTGTTGGACCGGTGTAACCGATGATGTAGTTGCCTTTGCTGTCTTTACGGGTCTGGACGATGTTGTTTTCGCCCTTGGCCGGAATCCACGCAGTCACGAAGTAGTGTTGCAGCCAGGCTACCCAACCACCGGTGACGGTTTCTTTCAGCTGTGCCTTGTCCATGTCCTTCATGGACACTTTCTTGTACGGCTCCGAACTTGTCCACAGGGCGGCGCCCAGGTAAGTCGCGGTGCCAGTAGCGGTTGTGGACGAAGGATCAGCGCTTGCATCGCGCTTCAACTGCGCGAACATCGCGCCATTCCAGGGCTGAGCGCTCTGGTTATCCACAATGTAGGAAACGGCTACGTCATACAGGCCGCGTTTCAGGGTGAAACGCTTGATGTAGTTGACGCCGTCCTTGCTGAACTTCAGGTCGACGACCAGTTGGTCCTGACCGTCAGCCAGTTGATAAGTCTTCTTCTCCGAGGAGTAGACCGGACGACCGGCCGGATTTGCATCCGGGCCATTGGTGCCGATCAGACCGCTTTGGGCCAGATAAACACGTTCGCCGCCGTTATCGAACAGCTGGAACGGAACATCAGGACGATCCTGACGACGTGGATACAAAGGCAAGGTCAGTTGAGCAACATCGCCACCTTGTGGATCGATCGCGAGATCGAGCACGTCGGTTTTGATCTGGATCAGATCCTTGCTGGCGGCTACCGGAGTTTCGGCAGGTGCGCTGGTATCGCTAGCGGCGCGCGGAATATCGTCACTGGCGGCAGCATTATTGCCAGTGGCGGTGTCCGGCAAACCGGATGTAGTCGTACTGGAAGCAACATTCTGAGTCGGCAGGGCAGCCTGGCCATAGTCCTGGTTCCATTTAAGAACCATAACGTAGGACACGATTGCCAGGGCGACGATCAGGATCGTGCGTTTGATATCCATGATTACTCGGCCATCGAAGAAGAACGGGAGGTAGGGATAGGTGGAACCGGGTCATAACCACCGGGATTCCACGGATGACAGCGACCTAAACGACGAAAGGTCAGCCAGCCACCGCGCAGAAGGCCATGATTTTCGATGGCTTCATACGCGTAGCAGGAACAACTGGGGTAGAAACGACAGTGGCTGGCCATCAAAGGACTAATGGCATAGCGATAAAACTGGATCGGAACGAGGGCCAGTTTACGCATCGGTACTGTCTACCCCTACAGTTTCGGTTTTGACTTCTGGAACTGGCTTGCTGCGTGCCAGACGCTTCCAGAGCTTGCCGAAATGCTGAATCAATTCGGGGTTTTCTACATCGCCCAGACCTTTGCGCGCGACGATAACGATATCCCAGCCGACCAGTGAATCCTGGTGCAGACGGAACGATTCGCGCATCAAACGTTTGAGGCGATTGCGCTCAACGGAGAGCTTTACGCTCTTTTTCCCGATAACCAGCCCGAGACGGGGGTGATCAAGATCGTTGTTGCGTGCAAGGAGCAGGAGATTTTTCCCCGGAACCTTGCCGGTAGGGGAGTCAAAGACTGCCTTGAAATGCCGGGGGGTAAGCAGACGCTTTTCCCGACTGAAGTCCTGACTCACCTCCAGTACCGGATTATCAAACTGCCAGACGCGCACGACCTTTGGCGCGACGACGCGACAGGACTGCGCGGCCGTTCTTGGTAGCCATGCGAGCACGGAAACCGTGGGTACGAGCGCGTTTGATAGTGCTTGGTTGGAAAGTACGTTTCATTGTCGTGTTACCTGGTTCGTCCACAACGGGCCGGAATGGCCCCCGTTTTAAGAGACCGGGGATTCTAGAGAAAGCAAGCCTTCAGGTCAATTTCCAACCAACGTTTCCTTATAAATAGATCTCGAGGTGTTCTTTGCCTGATCACCTGCTCGCCATACATAAAAATAAAGAAGGGAATTATTTAAAGCTTTTCTGTAAAGCTTATAAAAGCTAGGCAAGCCTTCTTCTGTGGATAAGTGACACCGGCCCATGTTTTACCTGATGTACAGAGAATGACAACTACAGTGGAAAACCGTGGTCAGCCTGTGCTGCGCTATCGGATAACCTGTGTGTGGAAAGCCTTGTTATCCACAGGCAGGTTATCCACCGGGTTCAACCCCCAGTTGTCCAGTGCCCTTAGAGGCGGTTATCCACAGAGCTTATTCACACACCGTTGGTCGCCTTTTTCCGATTTAACGCATTGATAAATCATGGTCACCGCGCAACCTGCATGTGGATAAGTGGACGGCTCGCCGCTACAATGGCCGCTTGTTTTTGCCTCACCGGCTTTCAACTTAGGGGATATCC
>NZ_CP126692.1:0-300560 GCF_032613195.1 Pseudomonas sp. P108
TAGCCTTCGATATAGCGAGCTAACACGTTCAGAACATTCCAACGTATTTTAAAAATCTGGAGGTCAGTAATGGTTTTATCTGAGTTTATCAAGGTGTCTATCCTCCTACTTATGATTGTGGCATTCCCTTTTTGGATTGTTGTTTGGAAATATGCCGTCAACGCCCTGAAAGTTCTCGGGGCTTTGATAGTTATATTGGGCATATCGTTAACGCTGCCGTGGGACGGTTATGGGGGGATTTTTGATCAGCTTGGGGTTGCCGGTTACCTGGTGGCCGTGAGTGGCCTCGTTGTGTTTGCGCTTGGTGTTTTTAAAGGGTCTGTGACCAGCGAAAAAGGGGCAAACTCTAGATAGCGACACTGCTCAGCGCCGAGAATGTCTTAGGCAACAGTTGCAGGTAGCTGGCCAAGACTTGTCTTGCACCCCATTGGCCGGCTTCGCGAACTGCTTCAAGTTGACGTGAGAGCCATACGGACAATCGATATGCTGTCGGTATGTTCGATGGGAGTCTCTAGTGAACCTCAGTCAAGAATTCACTCGCGCCGCGAATCTGGGCGTGATCGCAAAAAAATGGTACGCCATCCTTGAGGAAAGGTTTCGTCAAGCTGGCATCGTCACGCCAGTCAAAACAGGTATAGATGGCGCCGCATCGCTGCTGGCGCCGGCTGCGCTTGTAGCTCAGTTGATATTGCTTGAGCGGCTGGCGCTGGAACGACCTATTAACGTGCTTTTAATCAGCGATGAGCCCGTCTCCGCGATGGATGAAGGGTTGTGGCTCAACTTCACTGCCGAGTTGGCGGGCGCGAGCGAAGTGAGTTTTTTCTCGACCTTTGGAGAGGCTATTCATTCCAGCCTCTATGAGGCGGGGCGGGGTATTGGTCTTAAACCGTATCAGAAAATATCCCTGCTTGAAGCTCACTCCCTAGAATGGGATTTGGCTGTGTGGGTGCATCCAGCGATTGAAGCGGGAGAGAGCGCTGCCCAGATCAAACTTGTTACGGCGCTGCATTCGAAGAGCTGTCCGGTTTACGCCTGCATGTACAACGAATTGGACGCCCTCATTCAGACTCATGGCATTGCCGGCAACGGGCTGGAGTTCGGTTGGCTGAACTCACAGATTGCCAACTCGCGCCTGAGCAAGTCATCAATCAATCGGTTCGGAATCTCCACGGCTGACGTGGGTATCGAAGGAGGTTGGGGCGCTGTTCTGACACGCTTACAGCCATCATCGATTACATCGACGCAAGAAGACTGGGCACTGATCCGTGCTGCGATGGCGCTGTACAAGCTGGAAGGTTCAGTTGCGGGCAGCTGGAGTCTCGGCGAGGCGATCCCAGGTGTGTCGTTCAATCAATGCTGCCCAATCGGCCTAATCGGGAACATGGCCATCGATCCCGGTAGCGGTTTGATCTTGTCGGAGTGCCCGACGACCAAGGTGCTCAACGTCGTTGGCCACCTATGGCTACCACTACTCAAGGCCATGCCGAAAACGAACTTCGAGCTGGTGCCATGGGCGGCACGGGTGAAGTTGGCTTTCAACGCCTTCCTCACTAAGGAAGAAAAGAAGCGTGTCGAGTGTATCGAATTACTCGAAGAAGCGTTTGCCGGTGGGATGGTAGAGGCTGGCCTTGCTTTGGCCCGTGGCTATGAGTCTGTCGGAACCAAGTCGATGAAAAGCAAGGCCGATACCCTGTACCGATCTATAGGTGCAGGCCATCCGATGAGCGCCTATTACATCGCACATGAGGCGCTGGCCAGTGGCTCTGAGTCGGTGTTTCTCAGCATGCTCCGTGCCGCTGTGTCAGGGGGGTATGCGCCAGCCCTCGCTGACCTTGGAGTCGTGATGATCGATTCTGGCGAAGTCGAAGAAGGGCAGAGGCTTCTTATTCAAGCGATGGAACAGGGGGATGCCGAAGCGGCATTCCGCCTGGGCGAAGCGCAGATCAAAGCCGGTGATTATGAAAGAGCAGTATTAACCCTTCGTGCAGCCTGGAGCAAAAACCATCAGGCCGCTTTGAACTCGGCGTATTGGCTCTGCAATGAAATGCTGAAATGTGGGTTTGGGAAGGCCGGAAAACTCAAGCGTGAATTGAAAGATATCCAGTTCTCGATCAGCAAGCGCGTCCGATACGAAAATCAGGCCCAGCGCGATGATGCGTAACGGCATTATGGCTGTAGCTCTTCTTTCGGCGGCATCAGTGGCTACTGCACAGCCGGAACCGACCATCGACTTCGATATTCGCTATTACGACGTGGTGGGCGCCACGACGGCTGAGATACGGTCGTCTGTTTTCAGAAGCACGCCTATACGGATCAAAGGCTCCCCTTACGGAGCGATCACCGAGAACAGGTTCACCACCGGTTACTCTTCATTCGGCACAAGCAGCGGCGGGTGCGAGGTGAAAAACGTAAGGGTTTTTCTGGAGAGCAAAATCACTCTCCCTCGCCTTGTTATCAACGGACAGAGTGCGCCCGTGCTGGCCGAGTGGGAAAGATACATAGGCGCTCTGCGTGCCCATGAAATGATGCATGCCAACAACGGGAAATATACGGCTGAGACCGTGGCCGGCAGGCTATACAATTTCAAATCGCAAATACCTTGCGACCAGTTGCGCAGCAAGCTTGACGCAGCAGTGAACCAGTTGATTCACAACATGGGAGTCTGGGATCAGCAGCTGGATGCCCAAACGGAGCACGGCAAAAGCCAAGGGGCATTTTTGCGCCCTGGATTTCGATAGTGGCGGGGAATTCTCCGCGCATGCGCGGGTTTTCACTGAGTTGGTAAATTTGCTGCATGGCTCTGATTGAGCGTGCTGCCGACGTTGGAAGCTGGCAGCCCCCCGGTCAATGCCTTGATCAATTCAGTGGCTGAAAGACCTTCCATCCGCCTTCGTTGGCTTCGGTTATTAGGCGGTCTAATGCTTTGCGCTTGGTGTATTCAAAGCTAAGCGAGCGTCCGTCAATCTCGTAGAAATATTTTTTATGTGCAGGCCCGACTTCACAAGCGGGTACGGTTCGAGCTGTCAGTGTAGCGTCCAGCAGTCTCCCTTCGCGAAGAACCTTCAGATGATCTCTATTCATTATCGTCCTCGACCTGTTTGGTTGTTGAGAGGCGCGCTCCAGCCTTTAAATAAGGAAATAGGTGGAGCAGATGCCGATGGCCACTGCGATACCCAGCATCGACGCGTAGGCGGTTTCAGCGCCGTCGTAGGTTACGCCGTCGAACACTTTGTACACATACCAGCAAATGGCGGCGATAAGGGCGGTCGAAAAACTGGTAATTGTTGTAGATGTCGGCATTGCAAACGCATCCACCAGATACCCCAAGAACGCCACAATAACTGCAACCAGATGCGATTCCTTGCTGATGGGGGTGAAGCGGAGCAGGGTAAGTGTGAACATCATGTCCTCGACAGTTTGCGCTGTTGACTAGCGATTGCGGTTGTTGTGACCAGGGATAATGCTGGCAGCAATGACAGACATAAGACCTTCATGCTACTCACCGCCTCGGATTGGTGGGCGACAAGCGCAAAACCCAATGACACTGCGGTCATTGCGATGCACAAAAGTCCAATGCCCAGGAAACGTTGAGCTTTTTGGGTTAAATGCATTCTGCGACTCCCTCTCGAAGTAAAGCTGGCAAACCATGGCGTACTCCGAGCACAACGATTTGACTGCCATTACCGTTCGCCTCGATCAGACCTTTATCGTGTAAAACTCTGAGCACCCGCCCCGCGCTTTCACGATTACAACCAGTCATCTGGGCCAGCTCGATTCGGGTCACCGTAATCTGCATTCCAAGCGGATGGGTCAGCGCATCTGGCAGGCGAGTCAGCTCTACCAATGATGCGTAACAGCGTTGCTCCAAGTCTTCGAAAACCAACTGTAAAAGCTTCTCTGTAGTGTCCCCAAGACGTTGATTGATCAGAGCAGAAAGGTCGGCGTAAATGCTTGGTGCTCCTAGCGCCGCACGCTGTATTTCGACGTGCGTCACGCAGAGCAGCTGCACGTCAGTTCTCGCCTGGAAGGTGGCAGTGGACAGAGGCATAGGTGCAGTACCGAACAGCCCTTGCTCGGCGAATATGTCGCCGGGGATAAGATGGCCAATGCAGACCACCCCATCACTATCGGTATTGCTCAAAAAAATGCGCAAGCTTCCCTTCGTCACCAAGTAGAGGCACCGAGGGCTTTCCAGGTACGGAATGATCGTTTCGCGCTTGTTGAGAGTCCGTTTCTTTTTGCATGCCGTGAGCAGCTTTTGCAGTGCGCTAACAGCATCGGACACATGAGCTTGGCCCACACCCTATCCCCAGTTCCAAAGTTGTCGTTGATCCGGCAAAGCTATGGAAATGGCTGAGTGAATTCCACTCAACTTGAAACACTTCGTCGTACAGCAACTGCAATCAGTTCGGTGGTTTTGCTGACTACCCTTAGCCATCATCGATGAAAGCTCAAGAACTCAAGGGGACAGCGGTGAGCGATAAAACGCACGATTTAGGTTCGAATGTGGAAAGCGGCCTTCTCGCCACTGTGTTGGCGCGTCTTCTGACTGCTGTGAAGGGCCAGCACCGTGAGTCGTTCCGCCTCGGTTTCAGTCAGGGGTATGCGAAGGGGCGTGGGCAGGCACCTGTGTCAACTCAACCCGAACCGAAGATCATCACCAGAGAGGTTGCCGTCAGACTCGAAGATGCGAGGGGCAACAATGCTCCGGCTGTGAAATACGATGCTTTGCTGCTCGACGATGGCCGTATGAGCATCACCCCAGCGACGGCAAAACAGTTCAAGGCCGACGCCCTAGCCAAGCTCGGGGAGGATCACCAACCCACTGATGAACAGTGGAAGGCAATCCTGTCCCCTACAACTAGCGCAGTCACAATTGGTATCGCAGGCACCGGCAAGACATTTGTGATGATGATGCGTGCAGTGCTCATGCACTGTTACCTTGAGATCCCGCTCTCGGAAATGACGATCTTGGCAGTCACCAAGGACTGCCGATACGACGTGATAGCAGAGCTTTGCCACTTGCTCTCACGCTGGGGGGTGGTGCTTACGCAAGAGCAGAGTTTGGAACTAGTCAAAACGCCTAGGGGCGCATTGCTAAGCATCATCCGTTCAGTGCCACCGCTGCATGATGTGGTTCCGTTCGAGCTGCTTGGGCTGCTCGATACTGGCGACGAAGACGGACGCCCATTTGACCCCCGTCTTACTGCTGCCCAGGCTGAATGCGTGGAGCAAGCGTATAGCGCAGCCTACAAGCGAAGTAGTCTGTTCGCGCAAAGCGTTCAGCGGTTGTTTGCTGAAACAGTGTGCCTACCCCGCGCAACACCTGATAGCGCAGCCTTGACCCGCTACAGCGAGCAAGGAACTCTACGGATCGTAGAAGATGAGCTGCTGACCAAGGCAGTCACCAGTGCTTGGCATGGTGCCGGGCAGTGGCCAATTCCTGAGATAGAGCCTCAAATGCTGGCGCTTACCATCATGGGCAAGCGAGTGCATGTGAACGGTTATTTACCTCAACTCGACGCGCACGTAGTCCTAGGATTTCCGAAAGAAATGGCTCGCGACTACTGCCGTACTGGCTGCTCACTGCCCCTGTACGATGAGTGTCTTGCGAAGCGGGCCTTCCTCCAGCGTTTCTCAATGCAGCGGATCATCTGGTGCGATTCGTCAGAGCAGCTATCAGCCATTGTCGATTCTGCAATGCGACTGGAGGATACAGCCCCACGGTTTAAAGCAAGGGTAAAAGGCCTCGAACGTCCGATGTGGATTGATGAATGCCTTTACCAGACGGGCTCGCTTATCGAAACCCTAGGCCTTGACCCAGGCAAAACAATCTCAGACTTGATGTTCATGCCTCATGACCCGGACGCGTTGTTCTTTGACTGCGCAGCCAAATTTTGGCCCATGTTCGAGTCCCATCTATTGGCAGCTCAGCCCCCCATAATGACGGTAAATCGCCTGTTCCTCACTTTTGGCGAGCAAGGGCATCGCAACCTTAAAGCTGTACCCACGGAAAGCCTCAAGGCGATGCGCAACGTATTGACCGACGAGTTGCAGGACGTGACTGTCCATACCGGTGAATTCATCAAAGCTTGCATGGCTGAGAACCGATACCGTATTGAGGTGGAAGGGCTCACGTCAGCGGGAATGTCCGTGTTCGCTTGCGGCGATGATTTTCAGACTGCGCACGGTACGCAAGGGGCGACCCCGCGATACCTCACCGACTTCAAGTTCCATTTCCCAAGCCGTGGATACAAGCTGAACTTGCTTGGTGTGAATTTCCGATCCCAGCAAGGGATCATCTACGCCGCTCAGAGTCTGGTGCTGGGTATCCCAGCTATCAGCTCGCTGGCGCCGGCTAGTGCTGCCAACGAACAGTCCACCCCGGTTGAGGTGCTGGAATTGTCGGCTACTACTTTCATGTCCCTTTTCGACATGCATTACGCCGATGGTGACAGCATCCTAATCCTTGCGGCGAACCCCGATGATTACAAGCAGAGTGAGTCATTCGTCAACGTAGCCGTAGACAGGGATCGCTCCGAGAACTCCGTTCATCGGCAAGTAAGAGTACGGGCTGCGCAGCGTTCTAAGGGACTTGAAGCCGACTGTGTTTTCATCTTGGGCGACTTCGTGGCGGCCACCTCGACGTGGGCCAAGAATCAAATCTTCCGTGCGGCGAAAACAGTCGATACCGATGACCAGTCTCCATTCGACGTTATCCAGCAGAACGAGTTGTATCGCTTGGCCCACATAGGTATCAGCAGAGCACGCAAGCACTGCTACTGGCTTATAGCGAGAGAGCCTGTGGAAGGCGCTCAGCGCCTCAAAGCGTCCACAAGAATCGCTGGTGTCGCCGGCAGTTTTATTGATCGTAGATAAGCACCAGGAGCCCACGATGTTGCCCGAGCAGAAAAGACAAATTCAGCAGCAAATCGACTCGTTCTACAGCGCTGCTGTGGCTCGCCACCCTACTTATGAAACTGTGGTACACCGGGATTTCTGTCAGCAGGTTCTTGAAGCATTTCCCGACCCCTACAGCGCCGAAGGGTCGGCGGCACACGAGTATGCTTGTGAAGAATATGACTACCTCACGCCAGAGCAAATAGCTGAGGACGATGCGAAGAACAGTGACGAGGGCATATGCTCGCACGGGATGGATTGGCTAACGTGCCCGAGGGGATGTTTCGGCTGAGCTATCTGAGGGTTAAGCCGGAGTCGGAAACAAGCTGGCCATCAACCCTGTGCTGACCTTGATGCTCCGTCCGCTAATCGTGACCTCGCCGGCTGCGTGAAGCTCCCGGATCAAGCGGCACATCCGGTCACTCGAAACGCCAATCCAGTTGGCCAACTCAGCGCGACTGACCCTGATTGACTTGCTACCGCACGGTAACGACATGCCGATGCTCCGCGCATACGAACATAGCGCGAAGCGCGTTCGATCAAGGCTGGAGCGCTGGACGTGTTGTGCAAGGTGGAATTGGACAATCTGGAGTTGGTGGGACTCTTGATCGATGACCCAGTTGTACAAGTTGGGATTTTTGCGATTCACGCTGTCCCATTGCGCCTTCGATATTTTTCGCAGGTCTACCTTGCTAATCGCTTCTGAGCTGATTCGATCCTTGTGATGCAACGCGAGTGCGATGCTTTGAGGCGTGAAGACGTAGCCTGCACCGATGATAGACAGATAGAAACGCTCCCCGTTGCTGTTCAGTGCGTAGAGCAGGATGGCGCCACCCTCGACCACGACGAACTCATCACTTCCTGCATCGATCATCCCCACCATGGATTGGCCACGTTGAATTGTGGCGCGAACTCCTAGGCCGGGGTCAGCTGTGAGGGCTTCGGAAGGGAGTGTATTTTGCATGGCCTTATAGTTCAATTGGGATAACCCATCCTAGCTACAAGCCATACTCAAGCAACTCAATCCCTTGTACTTACTCTCCAGCCCTTGCGGTATCTGGCTTCGCGGGGTGCTCCAGTTCAAGTTGGTTTGAATGGGGTACTTCCCATCGCAAGCTGTTGTAGATCCGCTCAGCCTTTTTCTGACCGATTCCGGGAATCCCCATGAGCTGCTGAACGCCGGCATTCACGAATGCAAAGATTGACCGAAAATGCTCCAGGGCCTTCGGCGCTGTAGATGGGCCAATGCCCGACACACTTTCAAGCGTGAACAGCGCTTCGTCCCGCTCATTTGTCACCTTGGCCCGCTGGAAGGCCATTTCGAAGCCGAGATTCTTCTGCGCCTGCTTTGCAAGACGAAACAGCTGATCAGCCGTGGTCGAGGGGTTGCGCACGTAGAGCACTGAGGCTCCCTCCACGCAGATGAGGAATGCAACGGCACCCTCAATGGCCTCTCGGGCAATCGGGACGCGGGTAGAGTAAATGTCCCCGTCGATCATAAAAACCGAACGGTCGAAGTTGAGTTTCATCTTGCCAGCCTTGTGGAACAGCTTCCCATCAACTACCCCTTGCACGAACTCAACCGCATTCATGCGCAGCACGGCGACGGCGCCGCTGATTACATAGTTGGCTGCTTCAAGGTCGCCAACGCGAACGTGAGCACCCAGTGATTGAAGTCTGCGTAGGACGGGCGAGTCAGCCTCGCTTACGTCGGCCAGGATGGTGACAATGTTTTCCTCAGACATGGGGCTTCCTTGATTCGTGCGCTATCCCATGAATATAACGACCGGCGCCGTCCACTCCACCGAAGTCGTGTCACTTCCTATCCTGCGTATCGACGATTTATGGCGTGCAAGCGATGACACGCTCAGATGGTCGTTATCGTTTACTCCAGAATTTTTAATCCATGAGGATGAATGATGGACGACCAGAAGAAGAAGGCCCTGGCAGCAGCTCTCGGGCAAATCGAGAAGCAATTTGGCAAAAACGCGGTGATGCGCATGGGCGACCATGAGCGAGTGAAAATCGATGTAATCCCAACCGGATCGCTAGGTCTAGATGAAGCGCTTGGTATCGGTGGATTACCGCGTGGGCGTATCGTCGAAATCTACGGCCCGGAGTCATCTGGCAAAACGACACTGACGTTGGAGGTTATTGCACAGGCTCAAGCACTGGGGCATACCTGTGCATTCGTGGATGCGGAACACGCCCTCGACCCAGACTATGCAGCGAAGCTCGGCGTGGTTGTAGATGATCTTCTGCTGTCTCAGCCAGACACAGGCGAACAGGCTTTGGAGATTACCGATATGTTGGTGCGCTCCAATGCAGTTGACGTAGTGATCATCGACAGCGTGGCTGCGCTGGTGCCGAAAGCTGAAATCGAAGGCGAAATGGGGGATATGCATGTCGGGCTCCAGGCCAGACTGCTCAGCCAAGGATTGCGCAAATTGACTGGGCATGTGAGCCATTCCAATACGCTGGTCATTTTCATCAACCAAATTCGGATGAAGATCGGTGTCATGTTCGGAAGCCCCGAGACAACTACGGGTGGTAACGCCCTGAAATTCTACAGCTCGGTACGCCTTGATATCCGTGGCACGGAAACGATCAAAGAAGGCGACGATGCGATTGGCCGCAAGGCCAAGATCAAAGTTGTGAAGAACAAGCTTGCTCCGCCGTTCAAAGTTGCAGAGGTCATCAATCGCTTCGGCATCGGGTTCTGGTGGGAAGAAGAACTGGTGCAGTTGGGTGTGCAGCATGGGCTGATCGAGAAGTCCGGCGCGTGGTACAGCTACAAGGGCGACAAGATCGGGCAGGGTGCGAAGAGCGCGGCGCAGTTCTTCACTGACAATGAAGAAATCGCGGCAGAGGTCGATACGCTCTTGCGGGAAAAACTGTTCAACCGAGCACCCTCGGCTGGGAATCATCCAGTCTCACATGAGGATAGTGAAAACGACGATGGCAACGCACTTTGATCCCTACCCTGACGACGATGAAGCCGAGCAGGCGCCATGCGGCACTTGGCTCGGTGAAGCCAGCAACGGCACCAGCAACTGGGCACACGTCGATTGCGGTTTGTGCCTGAGAATGAAAGCCAAGATCAGCGGCGCGCACGAAGCAAGCGAGGCTGCCATCGTCGAGCAGATGGGCGATATGGCCGCGTACATGCGCGTAGGCATCCCAACGGCAGAACTTGAAGCGACAGGTTGCTTTGGCCTACAGGATCGAGCAGGGGACACGGTAAAGCCATGAAGATTTCACAAGCAGTATGGGCGCTGCGCCTGCCCAGCGTCCGTGTGCCCCCTGAGTCGCTGGCCCGTTTCATGGTTATGGAAGGTATCGAAACCCCATCCCCAGGCGCACGCGCATTCTTGGCCTCGATTGAGGCTCAGACTAACAAGCCCGAATAGCACGGAAAAGCCGATGAGCATGAAAGCAATCCGCAATACCCATGGTGTTCCTGCAAAGCGGGGTCAACGAGTGCGCTTCACGTTTGAGAACAGGGCTCCACGATTCGGCACAATTCGCAGTGCCTGCGGCGGCTCTCTCTATGTTCAGCTCGATGGAGATAGCTTCACTACCGGATTGCATCCAACCTGTGGCCTTGAATATTTGGACACTGAACAGAAACACGCAAGCAAGTAGGAAAAAAGTATGAAAAGACGAGCAGTGGTTAGGGCTGACAAAACTGGTAATCGCTGGAGCCTGCTTTATGACGTGCTGTTGGACTGCGGGCACGTGACCACTACGTCAAGCACAACCGGCTCAGCACCAAAGACAGCGCGCTGTCCAAAGTGTGATGCCCAAAAAACCGATCTACTAGCAAGTCAGCCAGTTAACGGAAATCGATGAGCTGCACCCCAAGCCTCGGCCTACGTCGGGGCTGAGTCAGTAGAAGCCCACCGGATAGGCCGGTGTGCAGTAAAGGAACTAACCATGTTGAAAGCTCGCATGACTCTGGCCGCAACCGCGTTGGTCCTGCTGGTGCTTGGCTCTGTCGCTTTCTGGGGGAGCACCCTGCGTGACCTGTTGAATCTAGCGATTGTGCTGGTCACTCCGCCATTGTTTTTTTGGTTTATTGTCAGGCCGACCAAGGCAGCGAAAGCATCTCAACGCAAAGCAGTCGAATAAGAGGGAAAAGTCCGACAACTACCCAAGCCCCGCCTAAACGCGGGGGCGGGGCCGTAAGAGAGGCGCGGTGTCCGCGTCCATTAGCAGGAGCAGAAAATGGGCAACATCATGCAGATTGGGATGATCAGTTTGGCCGCGCTGCTTGGCGTATCCCAAGTTGCTTTTTATGTGTTTGATGATAGCTACACCGTCACACCCTACCGGGTTGCGGTATCGGTGCTTGTCACCCTGCTTCCTATCCTTGTGAGCAAGCTTATGGGCGCTGCGGATGACCATAAAGGCCGGGAGCTTGATCGAATGACGGCGGATCTTCTGGCAAAGCATCAGAAAGAAAACAGGTAGGAATCGCGGCGGATCTGCCGCCCGGGTACACCACTAAGAGGCTGGGGAAACCATTATGGAATCGAGCCATGATCACTAACGAAAAGCTTCCTCAAACCGCCATATTCCGCTCAACGTTGGAAATAAACAAAATCCTCTTCGCCGCTGATAGGCATGCCATGTTGACCGCTTACTACCGCGCCCGAGCTTTCATCCGTGCCCTGTACGACGAAGATGAGGGTGCCTTCCTGGATGGCATATGCAGCACTGTCCAGCTATCTCGACCGCACCCGCTTTTGAGTAACGCATGACACACTGGGAGCACTAGCTTCAATGGACTACCGGGTCAATGATTTCATTACGCTGTTCAACGCATTTTGGTACAGGGACTTCCCTGTTTCCCTGAGTGGCATCGACTTCGCCAAACGTGCCGATTGGACTACGCATATCGCTACCTCAGTGCGTCAGGTCGCGAGCCTGATGGGGCTTTTTTCCTGCTTTGAGTCAGGTGGCCGTACAGACGCCGAATTGCAGTTTGCCAATCGAAAGGTTTGGGCAAAGCTTGAGTGGGAGTGGGAAGAACCACGGGACAATCGGGTAGGGGAGATAGCAAAGCTTGCAGCCGCCGCCTCTGACTGCGACGTATGCGCTTATATCGGGTACAGCTCGACAGGTCATCATGAAGTCAATCTAGAGAAGATCAGGGCCGCTTGGCACGGCGTGCATAAGCCGCTGCTAGTGATGTTGGTGACGTTCGAGTTGGATGGGAATTGGCGCTGCTTCGATCAACTCAAAACATACTCGTTCGACGGCCACGGTTTCACT
Source organism: Pseudomonas sp. P108 (assembly GCF_032613195.1). Classification (NCBI taxonomy): domain Bacteria; kingdom Pseudomonadati; phylum Pseudomonadota; class Gammaproteobacteria; order Pseudomonadales; family Pseudomonadaceae; genus Pseudomonas; species Pseudomonas sp. P108. Next base: position 12,178 of record NZ_CP126692.1, read on the forward strand.
CTGTTGAGAGAACAACCTGCGCTCCCCTGGAGCGCGCCACTCTCCCGTTGGCAGGTTGATGCTGGGCTTGTAGGGTAGGGTTTGCTGAGGTATTTTCGTGCTGGCGCCGCTGCCACCCCGTGCCAATGGGAAACGCGGACTAAGTGGCTCTTTGAGTCGTGAGGCACGCACACTGAGCCCCGCACGCGGGGCTTTTTATATTGTGAATCCTTCGGTTATTCGCTTGCTATGCCGCCACAACCGTTTTGCTACGGTCGGCTCGGTTTACCATCCGCGTCAATTCAAGCTGAATTACTTTTCCGACTGCGCTGCAACGGCTGAGTCTAACGAAAGCAGCTCGATGCTCTGGTGAGCGAGCTGCGAGTGCCCCTAAGCGTTCAAACGCGGCAGCGCTTTTGCGATATGCCTCAGTGGGCTTTAAGAACTGACTCCACCAAAATTCAAATCCAGAAACTCGTGAGCGCAACGCGCACGCAAGCAGTAGATGGTCGCGAACCTCGAATTCCTCTGGAGGCAGACTGCCCATGGCAACCTGATCGCCGGGCTCATGTTCGTAAACCTCATCAAGCGGGGAGGACATGTACCTACCGATACCACTGTCCACCGTGAAGGTGTAGCTGGTGTCGAACGGGTAGCGATTGTATTCAGCAGTTGGTTTCGGGATCATTTTCAATTCCTAGCTTGCGGTTCGATGCAAGCCATTAGATGCGTGTCGGTAATGCGCTCTTGATCAGTGTGGGGACGTGCTCGGCAGCGGCAGCTAGGTAGGGTAGCTCTATCTTCCTCAGCACCTCTGTGGCATGACCTAAGCGAGTATGGGAATCCTTGGTCAAACGCTCGAAGCGATCATGGCTTAGTGCAAGTCGCGCCGCAATGCGACGGCATTCCACAGCTGCTTCTTGCACTGTGGGCATGTTGATCCAACTCAGCACGTCGATACCCGGATCAAACGCGATATCGACGGCCAGTTCAAGGGCGTCGCCCGGCTCAGCTTCCATGGTCGCCGAACTGTGATTCTGTAGTGCTTCTAAAAGGGCGCGAACCGATGCGTTTGCACTTCGTACCGAAGCCGCAGCAATGGAATTCTTTATTCTTGAATCAAGCGAAATCGTCTTGTTTTTGTTGAACAGATCGACTAACTCTGCGGCCCACGCTAGATCGCAGTCATACGCGGCATTTGTTAAATGTTGCATTGCACTCTGGGAGAGTTGAAGCAAGTCCGCAGTCAGTCCGATGTGCTGCTGTAGCTTGCTGATTTCCGATAGCTGCTCAGCGCGTCGGTGCCTATCAGATCCGTTTTTATTCAAGTAGTGCAGGGCTGTTGCCTTGATCCAGTCCGAGGCAACTCGTTGACCATCGGCTTTCGCGGTTTCAAGTGCTGATTCGGCTGAGGCCTCCAGCCGTTCGGTATGTAAAGGAAACAGCCAGTAGTACAGCCGGAAGATAAGTGAATGCTGCCGGCGCGCTTTGTTTTCCTGGGAGGCCGTCCGTGCATTGACTAGGGAAGTGACGGCGTCTGCGACCTTTGTGGCCATGGTCTGTAGCTCATGGGAAGAATGCAACGCCGAGGCTCCGGTAGCTAGATGGATGCCCTTACTTTAACGGTCGTGCAGGGCTATAACCGCTCAACTCAATGCAGTTACTGGCTGTACCTCATTGTGCCGTCATTGCCGGGCTGGGCGGCTTGCTCTGAATTGCTTCATAACGCCCTACAAAATGCACTCCTGCGAGAATCGTCGTGGTTTCTGATTATGGGTGGTGACGATTTCACTTCCTCGGCTCGATGAAGGCAATGACACGCCCGGCCTGGTGGGAGCATGGCTCCATATCTAACGGAGCTTGCCGCATGTTCGAATTCAATTTTCCAGTTGCTCATATCCCAGAGGAATACCGGGAATTTTTACCCACATTGAGCACGCCGGCTATCGATGATCTGATCCGTGAGTATGAGCATGGTGAGGCAGAAATGCGCCGGCTTCATGCAGACCTCATGAGCAAGGAAAATCGTCCTGTACTTGCGTCGTTTGCCTACGGCGCCGAAGTGTACAAGTCCAGCAATATCAGCGCCTTTTGGGCTATGGACTTGTTGGAAATGTTCAACCTTTCGCGAGGAATCAATGCCCGCCAGGAATGCTGGTGGTTCAAGCTATTTGATCTTCTGGGGCTAACCTACATCCTTCCAGCTGACCTGTGGGAGCAATGGCACGACTCTTTCAAGGCGTGGCGCAAACCAGCTAAGGACGGCGCTCAGTCTGTGGGTATGCCCCGCTTTGATCATTCAACCGTATACGGCGTACTGTCCTTGATAGAGGCCCATCGGGCTAACTTCTTCTCGATGAGAACCGATGCGCTATGGCGCTCTCTTAGTGGATGCCACAAGACAAATTGGGGGGGCATATTTCATAAACGCTTCATCCTCAACAATGTATTTAGCGAGGGCGGAGGCACAAACCACGACAAGGTTCGTGTTGTGCAAGACCTGATCAATGTCTGCTCTACCGTGATGACGGGTGCAGATGACCCATTCACCGATGCCAATGGCTTTCTGGAGGATGCTCGAAAGCATCACTGCGGCGAATGGTTTGAAGTCATGGAGGGCGCGCTTCGTATCAAAGCGTTCATGGTGGGCACTCTTCATGTGGAGGTTCATCCGGTGATCGCGAACAAGCTCAACATTGCCCTAGCGTACATCCACCCTAAAGCACTGCCCGACGAGGCGACACTCAAGAAACCACTCAGGAAGTCGGGTTTCGGTTCAAGCGAGCTGATTAAGTCTGTGGTTCCACGGCAAGTTCGCAGCTACCTGCGAAACATCTATCAGGAGCAGACCGACAACGGGCTCTGGAAGCTGCGGCTGCCGTCCTACTCGCTCATCGACAACAAGCGGCTGGGAGGCGCGATCAGATCAATGCTAGATGACGTTTTGGCGCAGATTGGTGGTGTTCGGGACGGTGATGGCCACCTGTTCGACTATCCGCCTGCGGATGTGGTCGCACAAATTGTCGCTACTGGTGAGGTGCCGGAAAAAGTAAGCCACCAGTTTTATTCGACCTCCGCTGAGTTGGCCAAAGAGTTTGTGGGTTGGGTTGGCGTGAGTGAGGCCGATATTTGCTATGAGACCTCAGCCGGCATGGGGGGGATCGCAAAGCATATGCCGCTCCAGACGCACTGTGTGGAGATTGATCGGCTGCGTGCTTTGGCCCTGGACAAGATGGGGTTTGAAGTAACACGGGCGGACTTCCTCAGCCTAAAGCCGGGAGACCTTCACGGCGAAGCTGATGCTGTGCTCATGAATCCACCGTATGCAGGACGTGTCTGGCAAAGCCACTTTGAACATGCCGTGCAATTCGTGCGCGAAGGCGGCGTCATTGGTGCGATTCTTCCCGAGGGGGCTGTACGCAAAATGCCTTCGGTCAACGGAATCGATGTTGTGTATTCAAAGCCGCTGGGGAGACGTTTCAACGACGCGAGCATTTCGGTCGTGTTTGCGAAGTGGGTGAGGGCAGCAGCTCAGCGGTCGGGTGCTGCGGTGGAGGAAGCTGCTTGAGTTGGTGCCACCATTTACGCCAGCTGTGGTGATCGAATCCAGCGTTGAAGGGATAGCTGACTGGTTTCACCAGTCAGTATACGGTTGAATGAGTGGAAGCCACGGAACATAAGGGCTATAGTAGGTATCTGAGTCAGGAATCTTCCACAAAACTTCTGACACAAACGGAGTCTCCCATGTCTGTTGCAGAGTCTATCTCGAACCGTATCAAGCACATGCCCAAGGGCCGCCCCTTTGCTGGCGCGGTGTTTGCGCAGGTTGGCTCCCGTGCCTCGGTAGACAAAGCGCTATCGCGGTTGGTGCTCAGCGGCTCGCTGGAGCGTGTGGCTCGTGGGGTCTATATGCGTCCCAAGCAGAGCGAGTACACAGGTAAAAGAGTTCGTGCCAACCCTATTGCGGTTATGGAAGCGGTCGCCAAGGTAAGAGGGGAGACTATCCAAGTGCATGGGGCAGAGGCCGTGCGCCGGCTGGGTCTCAGCACCCAGATGCAGGTGCTACCGACTTACTACACCAGTGGATCTTCCCGTGAAATCAGGATTGGAAGCGCTGTGGTACGGCTTCGACATGTGTCTCGCCTGCGGCTCCAGCAGGCCGGTACTAAGATCGGTGTAGCGCTCACAGCTTTGCTGTATTTAGGTAAGGAGGGGCTGACGGAATTGGCGGCTCGCAAGGTGGCTAGCTCCCTCAGCAAAGAAGAGTTTAACAAGCTCATGGCCTGCAAAATGCCTGAGTGGATGCGGTCGGCACTGGTATGTGCCGCTAAGGAATAAGCGTGTCAAAGTCATATTTCGAACTCCCCCAGGCGGGCCAACGCGAAATCTTAAGTGAGGCATATGCCGAAACTGGCCGCTCTCCAAGCGTGATCGAAAAGGACATATGGCTGACACTTGTCCTCCAGCTACTCTTCGCAATGCCCGAAAAGAAGGCTATGGCCTTCAAAGGAGGCACAAGCCTTTCGAAAGTTCATGGCGTGATCAAACGTTTCTCTGAGGACGTTGACATTACCGTTGACTATAGGGGTTTAGGCTGTAAGCACAGCGTGCCAGAACTGCTACAGCTGTCTGGGGCTAAGCGTAGAAAGGTCAGCGATGCGCTGATTGCTGAGGTTGGCCGTTATACGCGTGAAGCGGTCATGCCATATTTAAACGCAAAGCTCCAAAGCTTCGGTTGTGCCTCGGAATGCCAGCTTTCCGTAAGTGAAGATGGCGAGTCGATCCACATTTTCTACCCAGCTATGGCTGCTGACGCGAAGGGGTATTTGCGTGATCACGTCCTGGTGGAGTTTGGCGGACGAAACATCATCGACCCAAATGCTGTTCACACAATTGAGCCAGACGTATCCGGGCTGTTCGAGGGCGTTTCCTTTCCCAAGGCTGAGAACGTAGTGGTTCTATCTCCGGCCAGGACGTTTTGGGAAAAGGTCACGCTGATCCATGCTCAGTGCAACAAGCCAATCCCAGAAGGCAAGGATCGAATCTCTCGGCATTGGTATGACCTCGCTATGCTCCTACAGCATGAAGTTGGTGTTCAAGCTCAGGACGACCTCGAACTGCTTGATGATGTGATTGCACTAAAATCCGTCTTCTACAATAGCGGATCTGCCCACTATGGGCGGTGCAATACGGGCGATCTGAATTTGATACCCGACAACGAAAACTTCGCAAGGCTTGAGAATGACTACTACGCCATGGAGCGCTCCGGCATGCTCAATGGGCACGTCTACCCGCTCGGTGGAATCATGGAAGACCTCACGGCACTCCAGAAGCATGTCAATCAGCTGGCGTTGGGTAGGAAGGCTGAGGCTTAGGATTTTTTCCAGGCGGTCAAACCTGTTTGTCAGGCGTCACATGAAGCCCATTCAATCCGGCCAACGGGCAGAAATGTTCTTCTTCTCAGTTTCCCCCTATTCACGCGGCGTGAGGTAGTGGAGCTGAGCACGGCGGTAAGGGCGGGGCGAGGCTAAATCTTGACCCTCCCAGGTTCACAGTTACACGAGTTCAGCCGAATTCGATGCCCCTCAAGGTGTAGGGGTCTCAAGGAAGAGACCTCTTGCCTCGCAGCGCAAGATCAATTTTCGCTTAAGACGAAGGCAAAGCACTTTTAGAGGTGGCCGCTTACGTCTACCACTCGTGGTCATGATCAGCGTAAGTCCCTGAAAAATAATGAGCACCATCGAGCGCGGGCCGGATGGAGGGGAAGTGCTATGGGTTCGGTGGAATCCAAAAGGCTGCTCTGGCATATATCTGAGCTTTAGGGGGAATCTCAGCGGAGATAGTAGTGCTCACATCAAAAATGCAATACGTACTTACGCTCGTAGCAGTTGCGTCTGTCAGTAATCCTGTTCTTGCTGCATCAGGAGAGAACAAAACGTTCGATTTTGGCTCTGGCGCAGTTTTACTTAACAGCGCAACTTACAAAGATGTTTATCTTTTGGGTGAATTGCCATCGGCTAGTTCTACGGGCAATCAAAGGCGTGCGCTCGATTTCTGGAATATGCAATTAGAGGGTTCCCTTACTAACGACGCTGACTTAAACATGACCGGCAATTACATTGATGGATTGCTTGTGTCGAGTCGCCGCTGTGGTGGAGTGCCAGGGTGCGTATATAAGCCAACTGTTATTGCTGGTGATTTCGTTAATACCGGTGATATTGATATTGTGGGGGTAGGGGGCACAGCAATTTCATTTTGGGATTCAACCCTCAAAGGCAGTCTAATCTTGACTGGAAAATTATCACCAGGTCAGGAAGGGACAGGCCTATCCGTAATGGGCTCAACTATCGAGGGTGATTTAATAAATAAAGGCGACATTTATACGTTTGGTAGGCGCGCAATTGCGTTGAGCATGCAGTCTGTTGGTATATATGGAGCATTAATTAACATAGGGAGCATTATTGCCGAAGGTGATGGCGTAAAAGCGATACAGGCTTGGTCTCTTGACGCTCAAGAAAAAAATGGATCGATTATCAATAATGGGTTGATCCGTGTTGCCGGCAATCAAGCTATGGCCATTGATGTTTCAGGTGGTACGCTTGGAGCAATAGGAAGGATTTTTAATACTGGCACTATCGACGCAAGTGGTGAATCAGCAATTGCGGTAGGCATTACTGAGTCAAAACTTCAGTCCTTGAATAATGCCGGTGTGATTTCGGCTTCTGGTGATGGGGCTGTAGGAGTGCAGGTTTACTCCGCAATCTTTGAAGATGGTATTTTTAACAGCGGTAAAATCTCGGCAGATAATGTTGCGATAAATGTTGACCCAAATGGTAGCGCCTTCACTGTCCATCAGGATGGTGGATCTATCATAGGTGGTGTTGCCGCAATTAAAGGGGGCGGCACTACAACACTGGATTGGTCTAAAGGCGACATTTACGGTGATATCCTTGATATGGCAGAAGTTGCTATAAATGGAAGTGCAAGCTTCTACGGAAAGGAAATTCAGTCAGCATCAGTCAACGTAAATTCCGGCGTGTTTAAATTGAATGCCGACCACACCAACATTGTTGGTGACTTCTCGATGGCTTCAAACTCTCTGATGCAAATGTACATTTCAGAGAGCACAGATCCAGATGAAGCGATACTCAACGTTTCTGGGCAGGCGTCGTTTGCGAACAATTCTGAAATCGAGTTGATGGCGACTCCAACAAATTTCAGTCCCTCGCCTAGTCGCTATACGCTCGTAAGTGCCTCTAATATCGTCGGGGGCGATAACGTAAAGGTCGGTTCCAGCTCGGCCTTGCTAGAGGTACGCGCATTCGGTGTCGATGGTAACAATATCGTCGCAGACCTGGGACATGTCACACCACCAGTCACACCACCTGTCACGCCCCCAGTCACGCCACCGGTTACGCCCCCAGTCACACCACCAGTCACACCACCAGTCACACCACCAGTCACGCCCCCAGTTACACCGCCGGTCACACCACCGGTTACGCCGCCAGTCACGACTGACCCGACTCCCGTTCCGCCAAGCGGTGGCAATGGTGGAGGAATAACGATTGGCCTAAAACCGGACGTGCAAATAATCAGCGAAATTGTTGCAGCTGGAGGCTCCAAGAACGCGGCGAATGCACTTATCCCATTGGCCAAGGAGGTGCTTTCGAATATTGACGTAAAAGATCCTGTATTCCAGTCATTCGCAACGGCAAACACCCCAGGTCGTCTGGCGGCCCTTTCCGAGCAGTTAAAGCCTGATATGTCTGACGGCTTGCGTACTGAGGCTTTGAACAGCCAAGCACTGGTCAATGATGCCTTAAACGCTCGATCCGTAGCGTTGCGGTCTGGTCTTTCGTCTGGCGATCAGCTTTTGAATCGTGGCGTTTGGGCGCAATCTCTTCACACCAAGGTTGATCAAGATTTGCGTGCTAATGTTGATGGTTACAGTGCTAGCAGTAATGGTGTGGCTGTTGGCGTAGACGCTAAATTCAACGATGAGGTTACGGTCGGTGTCGCCTACAGTGTGCTGCGAACTGATATCGGAATGGATAGCGGAAACAAGCTCGATGTTGATGGCCAAGCTGTAACCTTTTATGGGATTTGGGAGCAGGGTAGTTGGTTTGTTAATGGTTCTGCTTTGTTAGGTTTTAATAATAACGATTCTAAGCGATACATCGCTGGGACTATGGCTAAAGCTTCATACGATAGCAGAAACGTCGGTGCCAGCATTGTAGGTGGCTATACTTTCCGACCATCAGAAGGTGTTGTCGTAGAGCCTAGCGTTGGTGCTCGTTACTCTGTTATTGAAATTGATTCATTAACCGAAAAGGGATCTTCTGCGGCGCTCCATGTAGACGGGCAGCGATACGAACTCGCGGAATTGGGAGCAGGCGTTCGGCTGGCGAGTGTTATTGATATCGGGCGAGGAACACTTGAGCCAGAGCTGAAACTCATGAACTGGCACGATTTCATTGGCGATGATTCACGCACCACGTCAACGTTTGTACAAGGCGACACACCGTTTACAACTACCGGCAGAGTCAATTCACGGAACACAGTCTCTTCCGGCGTAGGGCTCACCTACAAGCTCAATGCTTGGTCAGTAGGTGCCACTTACGATAATTCTCAGCGTGATGGATATCGCGCCGAGACCGTTACAGCTAAATTACGATACGAGTTTTGAACGCGAATGAGCCCGTCCCTTAACGGGCTCATTCCTACAGTCATTAGCCTGTTCGTTCTCAAATCCCATATTTAATCTTGAGGTGATCCGTTTCGGGTACGGGTCTGATCTTCTGGATTGCACCTGACCAGGAAGAGTGACACCCAGACGGTCAATCCTGTTTTATCAGGCGCCACCGGGGTAGTGGTCTGATGCCTGACAGGCCCGCCGTTTTTCCGATTAGATTAATAATAGGAAGAATAGGGTGTATGGGATTTGGAGGGGTAAGGTGCGCGAGCCTCAACCCGCGCCATTTCAATCAGGCGTAGGTCTCTGCACGCCGTACCTCGAAGTATTCGCGAGCCAACTCTGCGGGAGACCTGTGAACCCCGCAATCTGTTCCAATGTAAGAGGCACGATCCCAAAGGGCTGGTGGTGGTTGTTCGCCATTGCCCATTGCTTCTACGAGTGCGTGCTGGTCAGCAAACTGAAAGTACGCACCAAGTGAAAGCAAAGCAATCTGCTGGGCTTCTTCTTCGAGACCGCCTTTTTTACCAATGCCATAGGTAAGTGTGGTTTCGATCCCTGACACGATGTCAATGCCGGCAAAAACTGGCCCGCCCAATCGTTTTCCACCCACCTGGGGATATGCGACGGCAGCGTCGAATACCAGGTTATCAATCTCGATCCATGAGTGATCGAACCAGTATCCGCCGCCTCCTACCTCACCGATTTTAATAGTGGAATCAACGCCTTTTTCCTTGAGCAGCATGTGCATGATCGCGGATGAAGAATGGCAGGCTCCGCCCCACCCGGTTGATTCAATATGCATCACCATAGCGGTGAAGACTTCCTGCACCACAGAGGGAATGTGTTTTTCGGTTGTGATGGGATTCAAGTCGTCGGTAAGGCTACGTGCCATTTTCTTCCCTATAGATTGAGGTGCATTCGTGAGATTACGAACGCAGGTGTTGCTTGATATAGCGGCTGTGATGAGTAACTGCAAGCAGTTCGGCTGATTCCAATCACGCTCAACGATATGCTCCTTTGAATCGTGCATGGAGGATTCAATGGAACGCTCGCTGCTCACACCGGAAGACCAGAAATGGCTTCAAGAATTGGCCAACGCGACCGGCAAAGGGTGCGATTTCATTCTGTATGACCTCACCAAGCGCTCGAACGATTTCGACCAGCGCAGAGCTGGCGAAGTACCGATCTGGCATTCAGGTGCCTATACGTCTGCGTGTGATGTTCTTGACTCGATCAGAGCAAAGGTGCCCTACAGCCAGATTTTCGAGCAGTGGGAAAGCAGGCTGTATCAGGACGTGGTTCGAGAATGCGCTCAACTCTCAGTCTTTGATGCCCGCGTGCTGCTGATGGCGTCCGGCTTCCACTTGAAGACGGAGGAAGCCATTTCGCGTGCAGCTGCTCAGGCTGTCAGTGAGGCGTATGAGGATCTTTATGGCTCGTCGGAAGACGATTACGACGACAACTCGGTCTGAGAATATCAACTTTTATGAAGCCTCTGATCCTGTTAACAGTGTGCCTGACATTCGGGTTTTCAATCTCTGCGAATGCCGCTCCCGAAGACTTTGCCCAAGCGAAGCGTCTGCTTCGTGAACACGTTTACTTCGACCAAAACCAGTCCGCCTCTGGCGATTTTTATTGCGGGTGCAAATGGCAGTGGGTTGGCAAGTCTGGTGGACGGATGGAAAAGACGAGTTGCGGTTTCCAGGCCGACAGTATGGCCGACCGTGCTGACCGGCTTGAGTGGGAACACGTCATGGCTATAAGTGCTGTGGCGAATCAGCGGCAGTGCTGGCGCGATGGTGGTAGACAGAATTGCCAACGTACCGATCCGGTGTTCAACCGGATGGAAGCCGATATGTTCAACCTTACGCCAAGCATCGGTACGGCGAATGCCCTGCGCTCAAATACCAACTACGGCATGGTCTCAGGCCCAGCTGTCCCCCTTGGTTCATGCATAACGAAAATTGGAACCAGTGTCCGTGCTGTAGAGCCACGTAACGAGGTGAAAGGAGAAGCTGCACGCATCACCTTTTACATGGCAGATCGGTACAGCATTCGTCTCAGTGATCAACAGCAACGAGTCCTAATGGCCTGGGATCGGGCATATCCGGTTTCGCCTTGGGAAATCGAACGTGACCGACGTATCTCCTTTTCAATGGGCCATCACAACCCCTTCGTTACCGGAGAGCGCCAGTGGGTTCCTGGATTCAAGCCTATGGGAGAAGGCGTCGAGCCGGCAGCAGGACGCATTAGCTTGAGTGCAGCTGTGCCAATCGTTGTACATCAGAACGTGACGTCGCATGCGAGCGCCCCGGTACGCGCTAACAGGCGCAGCGGTGTGTACCACCTCCCACAGGGTTGTCCGAGTTATGAGCGGCTAAGCGAGAGGAACCGTCAGGAGTTCGCTACGGAAGCTGAGGCAATCGCTGCTGGCTTCCGTAAAGCCGGCAACTGTTCGTAACGGGAGGATCTGCACCATGGGGGATTGGCAAAATCAATGTGGTATCCAGAAGATCAGGCAGACCGATCCGTATGGATGCGGTGTCGCCTGCCTAGCTATGGTCACCGGCTCTTCTTATGAGGCCGCGAGGGTGATTTTCAACGCGCACGGTTTCGGCATTCGACGCAAGTCCCGCCCGGCTTACTCAACCGCAAGCTGGGAAATGAGGATGGCTATCGAGTTGTCAGGGCTTGTGGTCAGTACGCGGCGATGGTCGGGTTGGGATAGCTTCCAAGGTTTGGGGGTACTAAAGGTTCGTGACGACTGGCGAGGGGCTGAGGGGCGCTGGCACTGGGTAGTGGCGTTCAGGCATCCAGAATTTGACATTGCGGTGTTCGATCCGCACCAGTGCGATCCAGCATTCAAACGAATGCCTTTAGACGTGGTGTGCTTTAACTTTGAACTCTACGATCCAAAAGGTGATTGGCTAATGGTTGAGCAGAAATTCAAAGTCAGTTGTTGATGGGTTTCGACGCGACACAAATGTGTACCAAGCAAAAGGAATTCTTATTGGGAGGCGAATAAATGGAAAATCTACTAAAACAATATGGTGGGGCGTAGGTTTGAAAAGGCAAAGTGGATTTACTCTTTTGGAGCTGATGGTGGTTTTGGCTATTATCAGCATTATTGCAGCTTTAACTACGCCTAACATGATCTCCGAAATCAATCAGCGAAGAGCTGAGCTAACGGCGGCGGAGACTACCATGATAATGGATGCGGCTCGTTCTTATCGAATAGATAAAGGAGCATGGCCCGGAAATGCTACATGCTCTGATGCTATAAGCGTGCTTCGCAACTCTACTCCGGCCTATCTGGCTGGAATTACAGTCATGAACAAATATAACTCCCCATATAGTTCCTCATGCACTGCCAAGACATTCAGCCTCGATCAAAATGCGGTTAAGGACTATGACGGGTTGCTTGTGAATCTGATAGCAGGCACAGAAATAGTGGCGCCGGACGTTTACCAGATAAGGACAACCATTGGTGTGCCCGGCTCTGAGCCAGCGCTGGACGCGAAGCTCTCCAGAATTGCCACTGGCAACGCTGAGCTTAACAGGATGCGTACAACGCTTTACCTCGGGGGCAACAATATAAACGAAGTTAATACCATCAATGCGGTAGGCGGCTCCTTTTCGGGCGGTGTACAAACTCGCACATTAAACGTCCAGGAAATGGCAGCTATCGCTGGCGCGCTAGGTGTGCAAGGTGAGTCTCAATTTTCAGGAAAAGCTACATTCAAACAAGGGATAGTATTAGATCACGTCGTAGTTGAAGGTGCTAAGAATTGTTCTGTGGGTGCTGTGGCAAGAGACGCTGATGGTATGACCCTCTCATGTTACAAAGGAGTCTGGACAAGAACCCCAGCGGCAAGAACCTTCGAGCTTACAACAGGAGTTGTTTTTCCTGCTTGCACCTATGACGGCTGGGATACTTACAACGTGCTTAATTATGACTACCCAAGATATCAGACCGTATGTGGCTCACGATACTGCAAAACGCAGGGCTACACATTCGGGTTGGTTACAGAGTTTAATGCGGGATTCGATTACAACCGTCCAGGTAATTCGCTTCCTAACACCGTCATCACCGTTCAGTGCGTGAACTAAAGGCTTCAATATGATCTGCCTAACTGCTGCTGACTTTTTCGCTTACGTTTGCCCGCTTCCGCGAGCGTCAACACCAGTTACCCAGTCCACGGGGGCTGACCCTAAAAGCCACGCCTGTAAGCATGAAATTTGTCTCGTTCGAATCCACGGAACCGTTGCCTGATGCCGAACTCTCGCCAGTCTTGTGGCTCGCATAACCTGCTGATCTATAAGGTTTTATTCTTCCTATTGAAGTGTGAATAGGAAGAACAACGTCGCTACGTTGAGTAACTGCACCGTGTTGAGGTGAATCCGGCCCCGCTTGTGGCTAGTGTGGTCGGAGGTACTGCTTCCCTGCCCTGCGGCTTCCCAGTATCGGGGCTGGGCATTTTGGGAAGCTGAACGGCGAGAGGCGCGGTTTAGCGTATTCAGCCGTTATACCAGTAGCATTATCAACTCAAGGCACCATCAGAAATGACGTTCAAGAAAATCACCATCGCAGCAATCATCAGCGCCACGTTGCTGACCTCGGGCTGCGTGACCCACCTCTCCCCCGGCCAGGAGCGTGAATATGACGCTTACAAGGCCAAGGGGTTAGAGCAGCAGGAAAAGAGCGTTGCGCTTGCCGCTGGCCTTGGCATCCTCCCTATTGCGGGCTATGCATACACCGGCCACCCCGTAGCAGCGACATTCAGTGTTCTTACTTGGCCCTTCCTCGGCCCCCTCTGGATGCCGGCAGATGCTGCTCTGGCAGCCAAAGAGCGCAACTACTGGAGCACCAAAGACTATGCCGAACGTGAGAAGCGCAAGGCACTTGAGGTGATCGATCACAAACTCCAGGATAAAGAGCTGACCTATGAGCAGCACATCCGTGAGCAGCGTGTAATCGAAGCGAAATTTTCTCCTTACTAACCACCCTCTTGGAGCAGGCTTCGGCCTGCTTTTTGGTGCCCATGATGAAAGTAACGATCCTCGACGACTCGCGCACAGACTCATTCCTCGCCACCCAGGTTGCGCAGAGATTTTTCCCCGAGGTGGTGGTACACGGAACGCCGGGGGAGTTTCATTCAGGGCTGCGGATCGAGCCTCTGCCTGACTTGATCCTCATGGACATTCATATCGGTGACCTCCACAACGGCATCGGTGAATTGGCGACTGTAAGGGAGCAGTACACAGCGGCCAGTCTCATCCCCATTGTCGTTGTCACGGCCTCTACTGACGCTGCACTGCACTCTTTTGCGCGAGCACAGGGAGCCAGCGCGGTAATCATCAAACCAATTACCGTAGAGAAGCTGGAGTTCGTGCTGGCTGATCTACTGCCCGAATGCATCGCTGCGGGGGTTTGATATGGACTTGAGTCAACTGCCGAGTGGCTGGGTCATCGTTCTGTGGTTCGGCATTATCGGGGCCTGTATTGGATCATTCGTAAACGTTGTTTGCTACCGACTCCCGATCATGAAAAGACTCGGCCCGGATTACGCGGACGGCAACGCACTGCAAGAGTTAACTAAGCGATATGGGAAGTTCAATTTATCTGTGCCCCGCTCCGCTTGCCCCTGCTGCGCAGCTCCGATCAAGGCTAAGCACAACATCCCAGTCTTGGGGTGGCTCCTGCTTCGTGGAAAATGTGCCTCCTGTTCTTGCAGGATCAGCTGGACGTACCCCGCAGTCGAGTTGCTTTTCGCGGGTACGTTCGCCGCTCATGCTTGGTTCGAAGGGCTGTATCTGGCTGGCGTACTCACCTTGCCAATGATGGCCATCGCCTTTTGTGGGTTTTGGATTTACCGCAAAACCCAACGGATGCTTCCCATGTTCGGGTATGCATTCGTACTCCTTTTTGCTGCCCAAGCCGTCCTCACGATGATGGGGTTTAGCGCTTACGCATAGTAGATATTCCCAACTTTAGGCAGGCTCACGCCTGCCTTTTTTTTGGCCAAAGTGGAGATTTTATGTATATCGTTGACCAGCCAATCCTGATGATCGCGGCGGCATGCATAGGAGCTTGCGCAGGGCGCATCATTGGCTTGATTGGTTCAAGGTTGCCAGCTTGGCTTTTCGACGTATGGCATCGAGACGCCGTGGCGCATCTTGCGCTTGATCCTGATGCTGTAGGTTCAGTGCATATCAACAAGGGCTTTGATCGGTGGCGTTGGACAACACCAATCGCAGCAGCTGCCTCCCTCGCTGTTGCCGGCTGCTACGGTGGCACCTATCTAGCTGCCTGCCTGATTGGCTTATCTTGGGCATTGGTGCTGTTGTCACTCATCGACGCAGAGCATCAGGTGTTGCCCGATGTGATCGTGTTCCCACTCCTTTGGAGCGGCATGTTGGTGAGTCTGTTAGGTATAGGCGTCAGCTTGCACGATTCAGTGCTTGGGGCTATCGCTGGTTACAGCGCGTTATGGCTCACGTATTGGGGGTTCAAACTTATCACCGGTCGCGAAGGGCTAGGCGGGGGTGACATGAAGCTGATGGCTGTGATCGGTGCCTGGGGCGGCTGGCAAATCCTGTGTCTGACTGTCTTGCTAGCCAGTGTCACCGCTGTTGTGATCGCAGGCTTTCACCAGCTGCGGTCTGCAAGCCTAAGAGGAAACTCTGAGCCGTTTTCATTCGGCCCGTATCTCGCATTAGCGGGCTTTATCAGCATCTGCTGGGGCGATCAGATTACCGGCTGGTATTTAGGGATCGCTGCCGGCAACTAGTCCGTGCGGGCCAAAGGGGTAACTGCTCTCGGTTCGTTTGAGTTGGAATCCCTCCCATTCCCGATTCTCAACCCAACGCTGTGTTGGGTGTAACCTTCCATTTTAAGAATTTCTCCGAATCAGATCGTCATTTTCAGAAAATTTTCCTTGTAGCGGGATTACCGCTCTACCCTCCCCCTCGCCTGCGCTTATACTGGCTTCAACTCACCTTCTGAGGCCTGTAAGTGTATGTCCCAACGATCCCGAGCGACGGGCATGGCAGATAAAAGCCCGAGCGCTTTGCCGTCCTCGAAATCCACCTTTCGACTGATCCCGTTGTTTGACACCCATGAGGCAGTCACCCGGTCGAATGCAGCCGATTACGAGCACGACCGGCCTTTTATCACTGAGTATCTGGCGCGTTTCAGTGACAGGTTTGATGCCCGTTCCGATTACGATGCGGTGCGTAAATTCCTCAAGTCACATGAGGACACCAAAACGACCTTCAATAACTACCGGACACAGGTCGAGCGACTGATGCTGTGGGCATGGAACAAGCAAGGCAAATCGTTCCTTTCATTCCTGCGCAGTGATGTTGAGGATTTTCTCGCGTTCTGCAAAAAGCCCGATCCGTCCTGGGTGAGCACTTCAATCAAGAGCCGGTTCGTGCTGGCCAATGGGGTATATGAGCCGAACATCGAATGGCGCCCCTTTACCATGCGCACGGAGAAGGCAACGGCAAAGAGCGCGCTCGAAAACAACCGCGATGTGCCGGCGCCGTCCTTCCACATGGCAGACAGCTCTTTGAAGCAGGTGTACGCAGTCTTGAACTCACTGTTCAGCTACTGCACTGCCGACCGCGTAATGGACAGTAACCCTTGCGTGCTGATCAAGCGCGCAAATCGTAAGAACGCAAGCAAGGTACTCAAAATTCCCAAACAGAAGGCCTTGTCCAAACTCCAGTGGGAGTTTCTGCTTGAAACCGCCGAGCTGATGGCCACGGAATCGCCCCGGTCGGGCGAGCGCACACTTTTTTGCATCGTGATGATGTTCGGCTGCTACTTGCGCGTAAGTGATCTGGCCGGTAATGGTGAGTGGATGCCTGCCATGGGGTCATTCGTTCGTGACCGTGATGCGTGGTGGTATCACGTCATCGGCAAGGGCAATGTTCAAGACAAGATCGCAGTAAAGCCAGACTGCATTAGCTACTTGATACGGTATCGTCGATCCCGAGGCCTTTCCGACTACCCTGCCCCTGGCGAGTCCCTGCCGCTGCTCACCACAGTTCATGGCCGCGCTGGTTTGACCTCTCGCCTCATTCGAAGCGATGTGCAGTTGGTACTGGATCGCACAGTCGAAAGGATGAAGGAAGCCAACTTCCCAGAATACGAAATCGGAAACTTGCGGTCTGCCAGCTTGCACTGGCTTCGCCATACCGGTGCCACGTTCGATGCGCCGTTCCGAAACCCCAAGCATTTGCAGGCAGACATGAGGCACAAGAGTCTGGCTACCACCCAGAACATTTACTACCACGCTCTCGACGACGAGCGCAGCTCCGAGGTAGCCAACCTGTCCCTTCGGCGATAACCATTACCCGCTTATTTCCCCGGCCAAACGCCGGGAGTGTTCCTTTTTCTCGAAAGGGCGAGTGACTATTTGTCCCCAAACAGGCGCTCAATCTCTCGCTGGGCGATGGCCAGCTCCTGGAAATATGTGTCGGTCTTTTTGGCAAGGCCCTGGGCGTGTGTGAAAACCCTGCGCGAGTGCTCGATCAGGTTGATGATCAGAGACCGGCTTTCTGCGCTTCCGCTATCCCTCAGTTGCTCGATTCGCTCTTGTGCAGCAATCAAGCTACCCTGCGCGGCATTGAGGCGTTCGCTCATCGCGTCCCGCGAGGCCACGGCTTCCATTAGTTGGGCTTCGTTGCGTGTAGCCCGCCTCTCGCTTTCAGTCTGTGCAATCGACAAATCACCAACCAGGGCTTGAAGTTCTGCCTGTTTAGCTTCCGCATCCGCTGTTTTACGAGTGGCCTCTCGAAGACTCGCCTCAAGCTTTTCGCAAGAGCGCTGTAACTGGCCAAGTTGCTCGGTCAAGCGCAACTCGTTCCCGTGACTTGTATCGATGACTTGCTGCATCTGCGAGACCCTAGCGTTGTGCGCATCGCTATCACGCTGGCGCTGTACTTCCGTTGCACGCTCCAGGTTGTCGAGTTGCGCCTCAATTTCATCCACGCGCCGGCTCGACTCCACGAGTCGAGAGTTTAGTTGATCGTTGAGTGCTTCCGCCTTGATTGCTCGTGCCTTCCACTCCCCCAGCTCAGCGTTTGCCGTTTCAAGCTTCTGGGTCTCGGCAGTTAGCCGTAGGCGTAACTCAGCGTTGCTCCGCTGCTCCGACTCGAATGACTGGACGGCAGCTTCCTTCTCCATCAACAGCCCGCTCCATCGGGCCTCGACTTCTTGCCGGCGTTTATCCAGGGCTTCGCTTTTCTCTGCCGTGCGTTGATCCGCCAACTCGTCCATTGCCGCCAGCATTTGCCGTAACGGGATTTCGATCTGTTCTGGGAGGGATTCCAGCTGACGTTCAGGCGTCTCGGCACCGAGTTTGATGGCCTTTATGTACTTAGCAACGGTGGTGTTCGAGCCGCCAGTAATTTGCTGCACAGCCCGTGTAGAGGGCTCAAGGCCGCGTTCAAGCAAGGCCTCCATCGCGGCAAATACGTCAGCGCGGCCTATCCCTTTTTCGCGAGCCATTGGGCATCCTCTAAATAGTTAAAAATTACACCGTTACGTCACAGAGTAATTATCATGTAACACGTTGAGAAAAGCGAGAGCCAAGCTTGGGATTTCACATGCGATAAGAAACCATATCCCATGCTAGAGCGGTTTTCCGCCCGAGATAGGGGGATATGTAGAAAAGAGGTTGGATCGGTGGAGTAACGGCTGTAACGACGTTATCGTATGGCTGCAAGAGTGGATCGAGGGGTAGTGATGGCGGATTGATGCTGCTCATCCCGCTATGGCTAGACGCTTGGGGACTTGGCTTGCGAAGCAATCGCGTACTGCCTTACAGGAATCGAATCGACCATCTGTTTAATGGTGGCGCAGACGATTGGTCAGCATGGAATCAAGCGCCGGCAACAAGAGGATCAACTGTGTCACGACATTACATCGTTCTTCCTGCTGCCCTGGCGGCCGGCAGCGTGGGGATTGTCTGCGGCTACGACAGAGCACCCTTCACTCACTTCTTCCTTAATGTCAGCGACTCATTGAGCGCTGAACATATCGCTGAGCCGGTGTGGGCATCGATGTTCGACACACACTACGACAGTGTGCAGTGTGTAAATGGATTCGATGCGAAGCTTGCCTCGTTTGGTATCACGCTGCCAGAGACCGTCAAGCTTTCGCTCCAGCAGGACTATGACAACGACGTGGTTGACCGCGAGGTATGGTGGAACAGCGACGGCACGGAGGTCGATTCGGGACGATGAGCCGTTATCATCAGCTCGATGGAAACCGAGCGTGTTGGTTTCAACGATATTGATCAAAGCAATAAGGACAACCATGTCGCGTCACACCATAGAACTGCCGTCCACAACGGCTGCGGGTAAAGCACTTGTCGTTGTCGGCTATGACAACGGAATGAAGGGGCCGCACTTCTTCTGCTACGTGTTCGATTCCACCGAGCCTATGACTACCCCTTTGTGGAATTCACTGTTCACCCTGGAGTACAGCCACGCTCAGCAGGCTAGCGAATTTGCACCTGTTTTGATGCAGTGGGGGATAACACTGCCAGAGCGCCTAATGGCAGCGTTGGTTGAAGACTGGGCAAAGAATCAACTCAACAGTGAATACTACTGGCAGCAAGACGGCTCGTTCGAACAGACGTTCTAAATGCAAAAAGAGGATTTCTTACAAAAGTGCCGGTGTTCTGAACCGCATCATCACTGACTGTGGGAGTCGCAATACTCAGCAAGCAAGCTCTGCCCGGTGTTCATGGATGCACGGAATGTCCGCTCAAGTATGCCTAACCCCTGCCGTAAACTGTGGGGCTAAGGCCCCAGATACATCCGATTTTGAATGGCGCGCCCTGCGCGGGCATTGTCAGTAGGAACAGGCCGCTTTGGCCTACACAATCAAGCAGGAGAACGCTGCAATGGCAGGTTCTGACTACATCGAAATCGAGTTCACAAAGAAGGAGGCAATCTGCGCGGCGGTGGTTTTCGTCATCTTCGCAGGCCTTATCCTTTACAGCACTTGGCTCAATGGTTACACCCAAGCAACAGTTGAAGGCACCGATGCTATTGCAAGCTGTATCCGCCTGCGCTCATAGGAAAATGTATGTCATTTAAAGCAGCTCTGTTCGCCGTTGGCTTCATAGGGTTTTTGGTCGGGTTGTTAGTCGCGCTGGATGCTCAGCGTCGTCTCCGGCACCTTCACGTTGCCAAGGGCTTGATCGCCGAAGGTATCCCCGAAGCAGAGGCAAGGCATCGCTCAGGCGCAAGCCATTGGGATCAGCCGTTCACATCCAGAATCTGGCGTAAATATCCAACTCTGCCAAGTTGAGGGAACGATGTATACAACCAAGCAGTTTATCGCAGCGGTTCTAGTGGCGTTTGCCCTTCCATTACCACTGTTATTTTCAAGCCATAGCGACGCCAAGCCAGGAACAGTTGCGATGGCAAAAGAATTCGCCTCTGAGTATTTGATGACCATGTTTACTGTTATGGATGAGCCGATAATCGAGGGTGACATCGCAACGTTCAACGTCGTGATCCTGGATCGTAAGTGCGCGCTTACCATGCAACGGGCAAAAACTGTTGATGCAACGAATCGGTCAGGTTGGCTGATGATTCACCAGTCATGTGTACCGACGAAGTAGTCACGAGGAAGTCGCTGCACACACATGCCCAACCCGTGCGGGCCAAGCGCGTAGGAGCGGCGCAATATCTGCGCCAATAAATCATAGGTAGATGGATTAGATGAGAAGAATGAGCTTTATCAACCAAGTTGGCGCAGGTGTACTTGCAGGATTTTTCATCTCGTTTGTGGTGGCCTTCATCTGTTTTCAGACCGAACTCTTCCGTCAAGGTGCAGAGTCCATTGGGGTGTCTTTCTTTGGGTTCAGCTACTTTTTCGGCAGCTTTGTCACTAGCGCCATACTGTGGAAATTGTCGAAAGGAAAAAGCAGCGCTAAGTATTTAGGTTTCTTTGCGGTTGCAATCATAGCCGTAGGCTCTATCGGTCTAGGTAACCTTACGGCTGATTCTGTCTCTAGCGCTCCCATCGACATGCAGAACAACATTGATGGCTTTGCACGGCTGGTGGCTCAGCTCTCTTTTTGGGTTATGCCGGCAGTGGTCGTAATTGCTTACGGTTTTCTCCTGTCGGAGGCTCAACCCAGAAAGCCGGAATAGCACGGGAAGTCGCTGTGCCACCATGTCTCTCAATCACAGGCTAATCTCGTAGTAGAGGCACGGCTTTCGCGCCATTGATCGAGTACGTGGGAACGCGATTATTTTGATGTTCGGAGAAATTTTGATGGTGCCAGCAAGCCAAAATTTTGCCTCCGGTCGCTAAATCTGCAAAATGATATGACATGATTGCTGCATGCCACAGGCCCTTTATTGGGCCTTTGGCAGTACCAGAACGCGCTTGTTCTCGGATAAACCTAAGAAGGGGAATTTTATGTGGTTTGTTGGAATACTCTACGCTTGGCTTATGTGTTTCGGTGTTGCCAGCGCCACTCTGGTTGCCAACGCCGATCAAGGTGATGTTAAGGAGTTTTTTCAAAGTGCCAAAAATACTCACAAGGGGCCGTGAAAAGCGATTCCGCGCTCAACGTTTTCATTTAACGGTCGCAGGCGGCGCTTTGCTCGGCGCCTTAGCAGCGCTGATCTACGCGAAACTTCTTCTCTCAATACTTCTATTGGCAGGTGGTGTTGTCGCGTTGCTCTATTGGAAGGCAACAAAGTCTGGACTGGTTGATCTTTGAGTCTGTTTGTTCTACTGATGGCCAGTAAGGCTGACGCCGGCTCCCAACTCAAGATTCAGGGGAAAAGATCATGTAAAACAAACCGATTGCAGAACAGTTGAAGGCCATTCGGCGGGCATGTACAGCCATGAATCCTTGGCACTTGCCAAAAGGGTACGAGTTTCGTCCGGCATGCTCACATTGACCTTCCAACCCATCCTGCCATCCCATGGGCAGGTGATGGTTTTGGGAAAGGTGTTGACGGACTGGCATCTAGAAACACGGCCACCGAAGACCAGCGGAACTAGCACGGGAAAAACGCTGCACACCACCGGCCCGATAGGGCCTTTTTGCAGTGCTTCGTTGTACTCGGTTCATAAAAAGTAGACCAGCAATGCCCACGCCCAGCAGTCACACTGACCCGAGTCAGATGAAGAAGTAGAAAGTTGCTTTTCGCACCCTAAGATCGAGCAGGAATCATCATGTGTTTCAAATACAAACTGCATTGCAGTGTACTTTATGCCCTTCTTGCGCTAGCAGTAGTGTGCTACCTGCCGGTAGTGATCCAGGATGCTGTGACATACCGCGAGGTTGTTCTCGCACAGCATGCGTGCTGTGGCTTTGTTCCTGAGAGTCGAATCGAGCGACCAGTTACCTACGCCCTAGTCGATGAATGGACTCAACCAATTTGGAAAGAGAACGCCGTCAAAACCGAACGTTGGTTGACCTCCGATGGCATTGTTAACGGTCAAACGAAGTTTTGGCGGCTCCTTGAGCGCCATCCTTTGGAACTAATCCCGGAATGATGCAAAGCTCAGCACCCTTTCTTATCTCGGACGTTTTTGCCGGTCTCCAGACCAAGAGCGGGCGCTTTCTACCTCTACGAACAAGTCTGCGAAGGGGGCTCAGCAACTGCATCCAGTTCGGATGAATACAGTTGCTTACCTGCGTAAAGTGGCTTGATCACGATGCGGAGGACGCTCACCTTGAAAGAACTGAAAAAGACGTATGTCGCGCTCACATTGTCAATCGCGGCTGTCGCCGTAACCGGCGCATCCACGATACTTAGCGCTCTGCCAAATAGCGCCCGCATCAACGCCCTGGCCGCAGAAGTGGAAACGCTCAACCTGAGCAACGCGAGTCTCGCGCAGCAGCTTGAGGTGGAGCGCCAAAATCGGGCGAGGATCGACGAGCTGGATGTAGGATTGACTGGGATAGCGACTGTGTTGAAGGTAGATCGGGCTGAGTTGGCCAAGGCCATTGTTGCTGCAAGAAGCGCCAAGGCAGAATTGGTTTCGCGACAGTCATCTGCCTCTGTAACCCAGGTGTCGCAGTCTTCCCATTCACCGCAACCAAATATCGCAGGTCAGGGTGTGTTGGGGGCGCCAACTTCCGTAAGCTCGGATCAGCGGGTTCCGCTTGCAGCGTCCACTGCCGCAACCACAGCGACCACTGTCCACGAGGCCAAGGCTATTTCCAGCACTCTGGGAGCCGACAATCCATTCGCGACTCCTGCTGATTCCAACGAGGCACCGGCAGCGCTCACCGTCGCTTCTAACTCGCATTCGCCTGAATTACTCAGCATCGAGCAGGTAGACGCGGTGTTGGGCAAACGAATCTCTGAAAGCTGGTACAAACCCGCTGGAGCTGCTGATGGCCTGAGCGCCATTGTCCAGTTGCAAATGGCTCGGGACGGGAAGGTGTTTGGAGTAAAGCTGACGAAGGCCTCTGGGAACACCGCCTTTGACAACTCAGCGATCAGCGCCCTCAAATCCATCGGCGCTATCGAAGAAGTAAAGCGGTTAAGTGATGCGGATTTCAAAAAAGGCTATGCCGTCCGCTCCATACAGTTCACACCCCAGATGGGCAGCTAAACACCGCGGTGTTCCTCATGACCCACGTTTGGTTTTGAGGGTGCGAGCCCCGGATTGTGACGAGGAACAACGATGCACCACAACGACAACGCAGAATGGCCCGCTGGCTCAACCATGCGCATCGAATGCCCTAACTGCAATTCACCCATTGATACGCAGATCAGTGTTGCTAGGGACATGCGGTGCGCATCCCGGCCAGAGGATTGCGACCACTGTGGCGCCCACCTAGACGTGGATGCCGGAGGATCAGTGACAGTGCTAATGGCCCCTTCAAAGGTGGTGGGCTTGCGCGGACGGGAACTATTGGAAGCCAGAGTAACGTTTGATCCGCAAACACTGACATTGACAGGGTGGCCACCTTGAAGGTGGTTACCTGTTCAGGCGTGGTTGCCTGAATAAACTGTAGATTTACAGCTTCTGCGAAGCTTGAATCATCCTTGCTCAGCTCGCTTTGTGGTGAGACTCATTTAGGCGTGAACTGAAATTACCTAGCCAACCCCGCCGTTATACTGATGGCTCGAATCTCTGCGGCTATGACCATGAACCACGACGACAACACTGAACCGGCTCATAGCCAGGCGCACCGCGTGGCTCCAAAAACCACGAGCGGGTTGTCACCCAAAGCCGAACAGTTCAGGCAGGACGGCAGGTCGGAGAATACCGAACGTGCTTACAGCGCAGCAGTGAAGCACTTTCGTTTCGACTATGGAGGAATGCTTCCGGCGACGAGTGAGGCAATTTGCAATTACCTTGCAGCCTACGCCGAATCCCTTGAGGTGAGTACGCTTCGCCAGCGAATTGCAGGGATTTCGAAGTGGCACCGGAAGCTCGGGTTCCCTGACCCAACTGAGTCAGCAATCGTCACTGACACGATCCGTGGGATTGCGAAGAATCACATGAGCATGCCCAAACAGGCCTACCCGCTCACTTTTCAGCACCTGCTTGCGATATGCGACAAGCTTGAAGCAGAAAAGCAGGAAGCGATAAACCTGGGTATGCATGAAGCCATTCTGCGCACCCATCGAGACCTAGCGCTCATTCTGTTGGGCTTCTGGCAAGCATTCCGAAGTGATGAACTCAGTCGGGTTGATGTAGGCCATGTCCAGGCCAACAGGAACGAGGGTATCTCGATCTTCCTTCCCTACAGCAAGACTGATCGGAATGTTCAGGGTAAACGGTATGTGATGGGGGCCTTGAGAGCTTACTGCCCGGCCAGCGCTTACCTCGACTGGCTCCAAGTATCTGGAATAACTGAGGGACTGGCTTTCAGGGGCATCACGCGCTGGGGGCGCTTGTCGGCTAAAGGTATTCACAAACAAAGCATTGAGCACATTCTCAATCGTGTATCGGCCAACCTGTTTCCCAACGAGCCCCGGTTCACTACGCACTCCTTGCGCAGAGGCTTTGCTGACTGGGCGACACGTGCAGGGTGGGATTTGAAAACGCTCATGGAGCACGTCGGTTGGAAATCTGTCGAGAATGCTCAGCGTTACATCCCATCGCGGAAGGATTTTGGTGCTCTTGCACTGAATCCTTCGCCCATCGCGATAGCGCAAGACTCTAAGGACTCGGTGCAGGCTCTAACTGTTCAAGGCAGCTACACCATACAAAACGGCGATGAGTGATTGCGCTGACGACGCTCTCGTAAAAAATGAAGGGGATATAATGCATCGAATGCAGGACACGAAACTCAACCGACGCAACAGGGCTTTCCTCCGCCTGTTTGGCAATACGCCGTTCACCATCGGACTTCATCCCGATCCCAGGATGGTCAGTGAGGTTGGCACTGTTCAGGATTGCGATGCGATGGTAAAGGCTGTGAAGCGGCGGATAAAAATATGCGCAGCTGTCTGCGGGGCTGCCGTCCTACTCAGCTTGGTGTTATCGAAAAAGGAACCCTACGTGCCGCCTCCTGTCGCCTATCAGAGCGCAGGCGCAGTCGAGTCGGTTCAACTCCATGAAACCGCCTTTTCGACTTCCACGTCCGTCACTACATCGGCAGGTGTGTTTCAGGTATCCGGCGCCGTCACAGCTTCACCCGGTGACCAAGCCAAGATCAGTGTGAACGCCGAGGGCTCGCATACAAGCTCGAACCTCTGCGTGGAATCTCGATTCAAGGCGCACTGCTACAGGCTTCGGTAGCCGCCGAGCTGTTGAGTTGGAGGGGTTGATTGCCAGATACGCCAAAATCACCGAAAATGATCACACGCGTTTGCGTAGTCAGTCTCCGGGCAGTGGTCAGGGATGATGTAGAAAACTCGGAGACAGTAAAAAGGCGCCTGAATGGGCGCCTTTTTTCTTTCTCGCTTCAAGGTGCCGGCATCAGCATTTCGCCGTTAGCGCGGCGTAGCCGAATACGGTCAGCCTCTCGCTCTACCGACCAAAGTTCGTCTACCCGCTGGCTGTCTACACCCAGGATAACCCTCACTTGTGTGGCTAGAGGGCCTATCACAACACAATCACGATCAACTATTTCCGGGGTGGGGCCGAATATCGCCTCCATTACCCCCTCCGGCTTCGTAGGGCATGGGTCAACGCCGAAGACGGTAAGTAGTTGCCCGCCAGCGCTTAGTGTCGTTCCGGGCCTAATGACTAACGTATCCGGGGCTTTTAACCCAAATACGTCACTTACACTGCGCCCCAGATCCTGAACTGCATCGCACCCACTGACTGACATGGCGAGCACCATTGGCATCGCTAGTTTCATCTTCATGAGGCGCCCTACTCGGCTTTGGTAAGAAGGAGTTGATTCATCGTGATCGAGGTGGACAACAGGGCGTACTGCTGGCGCTGAAACTTGATCCATTCCACCACAGCATTCAGTATCCAGGTGTTCATGCTCTGTTTTCCACCGTCCTCGCTGAGCACGGTCTGCACGCCGTCTCTGATCTTGTCGCGGACGCTCGTGGGGAAACGGATGACAAACTTCCTCGGCTTGCTGCACAAGTTCAAATCGAAGTCAGGCACCTGATCCAGTACCTCATTGGCAACATTGCGGCCAAGGTGGGATTTCAGGATCGCTAGCATCCCGCAACTCATCTTGTAGCCATCCAGAGCTTCCAGGATCGCGGCTACGACCTCTGAGTTCATGCTGCGCCCTTGATGGCGTCCAATAGCCTCAAGCTCGGAAAACACCTCATCAAATCCTCTGAGCACGTACTTGTCAGCTGTACGGCTTGAATACTTTGGCCGTATCTTCGGCCCTTTTGCTGCGTCATTGATGACGCGCTGTAGCGCGGCAATGGCGATTGGGTTGGTTAAAGCTTTCATATCAGCCTCTCAAGCGAGCTGCATCAAACAGATGCGCGGGGTGAGAATGTAGTGAGTTTGGCGGCAAACAGTGCTGTCTGACTAATCGGATATAGGAATGGAAGACGAACCTGCCCATCGGCCCGGCACACCGCCATGCGGTTGTTGCCGCCAACGATTACCAGATGGCCCATGGCGATTTCTAGATGTGGTGGCGTCATCAGCCCGCCACCGCTCCAGTGCAGAATTGCACCTGCAACCTTGCTGCTTGCCACGGCCCAAAGTTGGGTGGAATCCCTGCGACTTGCACCATGGAGTTTGGAATCGATTTCCTCCAGGTCGGCCTCACCGATCATGTACTCAGCCTCGGCGTAATCTTCTGGTTTGGCACCGTCTTCTGCGAGGAAAAAATTCTCGGGCGAAAAATCCCAGCGCACCTCAAAGCTATCTGGCCATTCCCCTCTCGGCTTGTTCAGCACGCTGCGGATTGCGTTCATGTCTGGTCTGACTCTACCCATAAATCCACCCAAGGCCCTATTTGTCACAGGCAACTGTTTTATTGCGGTTGGCCTTCCAGCTGAGTTCGTACCCTGAAAAGTGGTCAGCCGGGACGAACACCGTTTCGCCGCAGACGGGTTGCACCTTAAGCATGTAGGACTTGGCCACCTCAGCTGGAACAACAGTGTCGTTCATACCGATCAGATGGCGTTGCGGCACTTTTTCCAGCCGATCTGCGAAATCCACAGGGTTCAGCGAGTCGGTGAGGGGTTGTAAGTGCTTCAAGGCTGTCCACGCCTGCGGATCGATGTTGCCGGCGATTGTTTGCACCTGAACCACATCTTCTCGTTGCGCGGCGAGCAGAAGGGCTACAGCGCCGCCGCCTGAGTAGCCAACCAACTCGAAACCTTGAAGCCCATATTGGGATTTGAGGGTGTCCAGCACTTCGCTCTCTGCACGGATCACCTCTTGGCTAAACCGTTTTGTAGTCCAAAATCCTCGGTTGCAGGCTGCGCTGAGGATGAACTGACAAGGCCTTGCCATGTAGACAGCTGGCCCCGGATCATCAATAGCCAATTCTGGAGCCATGCTTTTGTGTGGGGTGGGATCATCGCTGACGGTGCGGCTGGTGATCCATGCCCTGCCGTCGCCCTCGATGTAGACCCGGAGCACTTTCGTTTTCACCAAATCAGGTTGAAGCGTTTGGATAGTGAATTGGCTTGTCTTGACTGCGACCGGGCGAAGGCTCGATCCACGGCTCTGTGCTTCCAAGTCAATCGGCTTCATAGAGCATCCGGTGGACAGCGTGATTGCTGCCATCACCCCGGCGCGTATCAAGAGCAGGGAGGTGCGTTTCATAGTGGTTTCCTCCGTTAAAAACAAACCCGCCGTGGGGCGGGTTTGTTCATCGCCGACTCTTACCAGTCGTAACGAGCTTTCAGGGTGAAGGTATCGGCGTTGAAGTCCGCTTTACGTGTGTAGTCGTAGCTGGCGCCGACGGTGTAGTTGCCCTTCGTCCAGTCCAGGCCCACACCGGTCTCGTAAGTCCATTTGGTCGCTGGGGCGCCAGTGGTCACGAAGGTGTTGCCGCCCAGCGAGAACGACGAGGTGCTGTTGGCGTTGTCTTGGGCGAAGTCGTGGAACGCCATCAGGCGGGCAGTCGGCTTGAAATTACCGTACTGGCCTTCCAGCTTCACACCACCGCCCAAGTCGAAGACTTCAAGCGACTGGCTGCCGGAGCGGAGTGCCGCATCGGTGCCCTTCTCAGTGAAGCTGTCGATCTTGACCTTGCTATAACGGGTAGCTACGGTCGGAATGACGTTGAGGTTGTCATTCAGCTTGATCGTGTAGCCTGCGCTCAGGTCAGCAGCCAGGACGGTGGAGTCGTAGTCACCCTTGGCACGTTCACCGGCCACATAGCGTTTCGACTCGTTGTCGCCTTTACCGACAGACAGGGTGCCCAGTACAGAGTACGGGCCTTGCTCCCAGCTGCCATAGCCGCTCAGCAGGTTGGTGGTCACATCAGTGTCATTGCCATTGTCGCCCGACACATCCGTGCGGACATGGCTGAATGCGAGGCCGAGGGTAGTCTGCTCGTTGAGCTTGCCGTCGGCGCCGATGATCAAGCCGTTGGAGTTCGCGTCATAGCCAGCGATGCCGCCACGCGAGCCTTGATCACTGTTGCCATGCAACACTTTTACCCATGCACCGGTCTCGATCAGCGCGTCACCGGAGTTTGCGCCGACCGAAGCTGCGCGATTGCCGATTGCCGATGCAGCCAAGCCGGTTGCCGAGAGCGAAGCGGTTTGAGCAGCACGGTTGGTTTCCGGCTGGAGCTGGGTTGCCAGACGCCGCAACTGTGCGTCATTGGCGTTGATGAACGTCTGGTACAGATTGCTATTCGGTGGCAGCTTCGACAGAACGCCGTCGATGAATGCCTTCGATGCAGCGAGGCCGTTACGGTCGATGCCAATGGCCGAGAGGCCATTACCGGCTTGGTCGCCAGAGGCGAGCCCAATGTTTGCGGTCAGGCTGTTGTTCTCGACCGCTACGTTGGTAACGGCCAGCAGTGGGGTCAAGGTTTTGACCTGTGCGCCCAGGTTTACAAGTTCGCCAGCCGACAGCAGCACGTACTTGGTTGTTGCTTTGTTGAACGAACCTGGATTGGTGGTGACACCGACCACAGAGCCTTGCTCCAATGTCAGCTTGCCGGCTACAGCAGCGATTGCTTTGTTCGGGTCGGTCGCATTGTTTACGAACAAACTCACACCAGCGCCATTGCGGATGATCATGTCGCCGGTCACGTTGGTTACTTCCGCAACGTAAAGGTTGCCGGTGGCCACTTCCAACGAGTTGGCTTCAATCAGCTTGGACGAAATCGCAACGTTGCCGTTTACGAATGCAGCGCGGATGCCTTCGATGTTGCCGATGATTGTGCCGCCGTTCAGGTACAGATTGGCCTGACCGTTACCGTCGATTGCTGCTTCGCCACCGCTGATGGTGCCTTTGTTCTGGGTGATACGGTAGAAGTTATCAACGTTGCTGGTTTCACCCGGCCCGGTTTTCACAAGGTCGTTGGTGATCTTGATACCAACCCCGTCAGCCTTGACGGTGCCTTCGTTGATAATACCGTTCTGCATCAAATACTGCGGGTCTTGTCCGGTGGTAGTGGAGGCTGCATGGTTCAGAACAGTGTTGCCGAACGACTCGCGTACTTCGATACCTACCGAATGGGAGCCAGCTGCGTTGATCGTGCCGGTGTTGATGATACGGTTGTAGTCAGTGCGATCCATGCGCAGCGCGGTTGCAT
This sequence comes from Pseudomonas sp. P108, assembly GCF_032613195.1. NCBI lineage: Bacteria > Pseudomonadati > Pseudomonadota > Gammaproteobacteria > Pseudomonadales > Pseudomonadaceae > Pseudomonas > Pseudomonas sp. P108. Next base: position 42,022 of record NZ_CP126692.1, read on the forward strand.
TGGCACCGGAAGCGTTGATCGTACCGTGGTTCTCCACGTCCTGGCCGAAGTTGACGTTGTTCAGCTCGATCCCACGAGCGCTGGCGCCGGCCACGTTGATGGTGCCGTCGTTGGTAACGTCGCGGTCGATGCGAGCGTACTTGAAGGTGTCCAGCGGATTCTGGTCTTGGCCGTCAACCTTGATGCCCCACGCGTTGGTGGCGGTAACGTTCACAGTGCCCTTGTTGATCAAGTCCCCGTGCAGGCGCACGTTCTCCAGCATGATCGCGGCCTGTTCCTCGGTTGGAGCAGTGCCGGACTGGTCAATGACGTTGATGGTGCCATTGTTGACCACGTTGCCATTCGAGTCATTGCCGCCATCGACGCCGATTTCGGTGTCAGCGATGTTGATTCCTGACGCGTTGTAGCCGTTGGCGGTGATGGTGCCATTGTTGACGAAGCTGCCGCCGATCACGCCTTTGACCGAATCATCGTCGATACCGATGGCGTCAACGTAATTGCCATTCAGGTTGAAGTTGGCGTTGTTGGTGAAGTCGCCAGTAATCTGTGGGCCGTCGAAATCGATACCATCCAGACCTGTTGGGCGCACAGCGGCACCAGAAAGGGTAATGCTGTCGAAGGAGCCTGTAGGCACCTGGATCGCTGCATTGCCTGTTACGTCGATTTGGTTGGTAGGTGCTGCTTGAACGGAGGTTGCTGCTGCGATGGCCAGTGCCAGGATGGTCTTTCTGCCGATGTTCGCCACGGTGTTATTTTCCTTCTCTCTATCGTCCGATTTCGCCCTGCATCGGGTGGGTTGTGCGGGGCGTACTTCTTATGCGGGACAGATAATAACGACCGCGTGTCGGGAATCCACTCAAGTTGATACATTTCCTCCCGATATTTCCTCCGCCGACGTTTTGTAGAGCGCTTATAACCCACTGCAAAATGTCGTTGATGGGCGACGGTCAGGGTAAAACCGCGAACCTTCTACGTTTTGAGGGCTAGCTGCCTCGTTTCGCCTTTCTATCGTTGCACGGCGGAAAACAAGGGCTTACGCTGCGGTGCCGTTGGTCACTCGTCGGGAACCATTTTTTGGCGTTGTAATCCTGGCGGCGTGCTGCCAAAATGGTGGCACTTCTCGAATCCCAGTCTAGGTATCGAGAAATTAACGAATAAGTCTGACTTTGATGCCTTCGGGTACGGGCCAGACAAATGACAGCTCAAGCGAACGTAGCGTGATCACTGTGCATAGCGAGTCTGCATCGCATGCGGGATGACGGTGGCCGTGTTCGTGTTGAACCAAGGGGAATTTGGTAATGCATCAGCAAGTGCTAGGGACGCAACTCTCTTCGTCCGACGATATCATGGCTATCCGCGAGCGCGAGGTAGCTGAGCGTATCCGTGGTAGTAGCGAGACCTTCACGATTCGCCAAATGGCGAACATCCACAAGATGAGCATCCCTTTTCTGCGTGATTTTGCGCAGCGTCATGGGATCAGCTTCGCGGATGGAAGTCGCTCCAAGCGCTTGTCTAGCGCAGCCATCAGACGGGAAAAACAGCACACATCCGCTGTTGTTGCTCGTTCCGTGTCACGAAAGCCGGTCACATCCCTCGACTCCGAAAAGATCACACCAGAGCTTCGCGAGCGCGCCCGGCGCCGTGATCAAGAATCCGTCAACGGTTTCGTCGAATATCTCCGTGAGCTAACCACTACTCACACCCGCGAACAGGCTGCCAAGCTTGTCGGCATTTCCCCTACTTTCATGCGCCGCATGGCCTACGATCAAGAGTTAGTGTTCGTAGGTGAGACCACCACAGCAGGTCGTGCCAATACCCCGGCAGCGCTGAGAAAGCTATCGAAAACCCTGTTCCGCCCAGGTGTTAAAGTGAAGCCGAGTTCGTCGCTTTTGATCCGGCATTACCTGATAAGCGACGTACCCGACGAGCTTTAAATTGTATCTTTGGGCGGCTGCGTGACTCTGGGGCTTCGAGCCTTTGTCACCACCGCCCTTCTCTGCCTTGCTGGCTGTCCGTGACCAGCACTCTCAACCTGCAACGAAACTTCCCGTGCCGAGTCATCGGCAGGCTTCACCGCAATATCCTGTTCTAGGTCGAAACCACGCCCCAGATTTTCAATTGCTTGAATGAATCGTTGCTTTCGATTTTTCGTGCGTGCCGTGCCCAGCCCCTTGTACTCATGGAACAAATTCACCGCATCGCGGGGGATGATCAGGGCAATAAACCGCTTAATGATGAGGCGAGGATTTGCGTTTTTGCCGCTGCCCCCGAACAGAATTGTTTCGCGGTCGAAGGCGTGGACGATGCCGTTGAAAGAAGCACCTGTAACAGAAAACAGGGTTAACTCAACCCTGTGAGATTGGCAGTGATCCAGGAATCGATTCTGTTCGCGAACGGTTCTGTCCACCATCTGCTCGATAGCGTAATTGAAGCGTGGCCTATTGGTATTTTTTCGGGTCACTGGCTGCTCGGGCATTCACTCACCATTTTTCCCTGTGTATCAGTGCCTGCACCGGGCTAAAAGAACTCTACGTTGCTTCTGGCAACTCAATCCATGAGGTTGTAAATCGATTTGATGGATATTGGCGGCGCATGTGTTGGCCAATTTTCCGATGCTCAGATCCAAACCGGATCGTGCCTTCACCAGAGACCCGGTTGATGCGATCAAGCGTCAACATCAACTCTTGGCTGCGTGGGCGCGATTCAGGAGCGAAAAGGTCAGGTATGAAATGGGTCTCGCTGATAGCGTCTACCACCATCAGACCGGCCCTTATCCATGCACCGCCACTCGTATAGCACGCCTTCAAGGCATCCATGGACGCCTCAATCAATATCCGCGAATCGTTGGTTGGTACAACCATGCCAATTGTTACCGATTTCCCCTGTACTGTCACGGTGGAACTACGGCTTGGTTGTAGGAAAATCCTTACGGCGCAGGCAAGCATCCCCTCACGACGCAGCTTCCGTCCAACAGTTGCAGCGAAGGTTGCGAGGTATGACGCAAGTTCAGAAAGGCTACTGATTGGTGCGGGAAAGGTTCGCGAACAAGTCATCGACTTGCGGGGGCTGTCGTCCTCATCCGGGCTGATGCAGTATTCCCAATTCAACTCGCGCACAGTCCTCGCCAGCCCGACCCCGTGCAGCCGGCGAAGATGCTTTGCATCGGCATTGGCCAGCTGGAGTGCAGTGGTAATGCCGTAACTGTTTAGGTGGTCAGTCAGTCGCCGCCCGATACCCCAGACCTCACCCACTTCTGCCAGGGCCATGAGTTTCTGTAGCCTCTCCGACTCAGTGATGACCACGACAGATCCAGTTTGCCGCTTCCACTTTTTGCTAGCCCAGTTCGCAAGCTTCGCAGTGGTGCAGTTCCTGGATATACCTACCCCAACTGGTATGCCTACAGTTTTCTGAACGTGGTTGCGAATGCTGGCGCCCACCTCTGCTAAATCTCCAGGCATTCCAGTTAGACGTACCCAGGCCTCATCGATGGAATATGGCGCACAGGAGCCGACTTTTGAGGTGAGCGCGGCGATCATCCTACGGTGGATATCCTGGTAAAGCGGGTAATTGGACGAGCGCATGATCAAGCCGTGGCGCCGGGTCATCCATTCGATTTCATGGCGCGGCTGTGACATTTTGATGCCCAGCGCTTTGGCCTCATCTGATCGACTGACCACCGCAGAATCGTTGTTTGATAAGACAACCACAGGCATATTTTGCAGCCGGGGTTCGAAAAGGCGATGACAGGACACGTAATAGGCATGGGCATCGCAAAGTCCGATTATCTCGCCTGATTGCGCTGTAACCGGTGAAGGCACCAAACCGCTACTCCCCAGATATCAACTTGTTCATCACCCCCGACAAAGATCGGGGCCATTTTTTGATTTTCAGGTATAAGAGCGACCCGTCCCGTCACGACCCCCAAACGCTTCACAGTGAAATCGCCTTGGTAAACCGCTACCACTATGTCGCCATGAGCGGCCTCGATACTCCGGTCAACGACCAGCACATCGCCATCAAGGATCAGCGGGGCCATAGACTTACCGCGTGCGCGAACGAGAAAGGTGGAATAGGTCGAGACATTGGCGAGTTCGTCGAGAGACTGGCATCCCCCGTCGCTCAGATCCTTATGTCTGTAGAGTTGGCGGAGGTTCCATAAAACGAGGCCCCACACGTCGATAGACTCACCATCGCCGAGAACAATAGGGGGTGTGGTTCGGTTGTCCGAGGTCAGGGCCGGGCGCCCTTGAACAGCTCCGAGCCTCCGTATAGTCCAGTCTTCATGGATGCTAGCCACTACCACGTCTCCGGTGAAGGACTCGCTTCCACACTGAACCACAAGCACATCCCCGTGAGCGATTAGCGGCAACATGCAATTGTCCGTCGCCGGCACTAAGTAGGTTGATGCGGCGGATACGCTGACAAGCTCGTCCAGTGAGAGCGGTGTTTCTTCATAGTCCGCTGCCGGCGACGGCCAGCCGCAGGCAACTTCGGTAAAAAACCTCAGTCTTGTAGGGGGATGGCTGATAGTGAGCCGATGTACCGCGATGTTCATGGCCTAGTCGCCAATACTGTTTAAACGTCCAGTATAATCCGAGGCTATGGTTTTGCGCTTTGCACTTCGACGAAATGCTCAAATTTGAATCGCCGGGCTGCTGTAAATGCACAGTATGGATCGACCGCGCCCGGCTCTGAATCGCATAAGGCAAGGGCTCCCGCAGGAGCCCTTTTTGCCTTCAAGCAAAGGTCATTTCAATTGACCGGGAGTGATCGACAACCGGAACACTTTGACCTGAGCGTAAGCTTCATCGCTTAAGCGGGCGATTTCAGGAATAGCGTTCATACGCAAAGCAGCTTTCACAGCGCTGTTGTCGAACTCGATCTGGCCGCTGGTGTTGGCTACCTGCACGTCCAGGAGCGTGCCCTGCCGGTCTACCGCAAACTGAAGCACAACAACATCCTCGTCATCCATGCTTTCGGCACCAGGACGGCGTGGCGGTTCTTCCCATTGCGGCTTCATGCGTGACCGAATCAGTTGGTCGAAGCGAGCATTAACGCCATTCGCCAGAGGGCGCTGTTCTTGCTTGGCTCGTTCAGCGGCCTTAAGGGCTTCTTGATTGACGGTTTCAAAGCCTGCCGGCTTTGTTTTCGACTCGCTCTTGTGTTCGGCCTGCTCACGGCGGATTTCTGCAAGCTCTGCTTGCAATGACTGGACTGTGCGGGCCTGTTTTACCACTTCACCTTGTAGGGCTTGGATCAGTCGATCCTGATTGCCATCGGAGCGTTCGGTGAGCCCCTGGAAGGATTCAAGGTTGTCGATTTTGTTGGACATTTTTACGGAGGCGACAGAGTTGATCGCGGTGAAAGCGTGACCACCAATCGCGATGGCCAGGGCGAGGGACGCAATCGCACCGGGGAACCATTTTGCCTGTAGGAAAGACTTTGCCTTGGATTGAACATCCTGGCCCTGCTGCTGCTCCATAAATCCCCTTTTCTCTCGGTAGGATGACGATGCTGTCAGTCTTTCCGATCAGCCCTTCTGGGGCAACTCAACCCAGTGCGTTTACTCACACCTGCCCTCGGCTTTGAGTAACTGCATCGACCTCGGTGGCGAAGCACTCCCTAAATATTGAAACTTGGAGGCAACTGTCATAGAGAGGTCTCCTGCATGAGCAACAATCCAGCTTCAGATTTCCCACGCAACTACTCCCAACTGCCGCAGCACGCGAAAACGATGATCGCGGCGCTGGTCGGCGCAGTGATCGGTAGCGCTGCCTGTCTTCACACTTACTACAACTTGCTGGGCGGCGCTGAGCAGAATCAGCGTGCGGCACAGATCGAAACCACGGTAGAGCACAATCGGCAAGTGGTGGAGCAAACGCTGGCCGTTCTCACGCGGATCGAAGCATCGATCACCGACCGTGCAGCACAAGGGGGTAACGCTCTTTCGAAAAAGCCTACCCAACGGGAAATCAACGACGCCATTGACGGGCTTTTCGAAAAAATTGACGACGGCTCTGCGCCGGCAAAGAACGATGCATCCGCAGAAACCCAAGCGCATGACCAGAATGCTGCTCACGCGGAAGCGTCTGCTGATGACGGCAGCGATGCAAAGAGTGGTGAAAATGCTAGTGCCACGCCGAGCGAGGCGTCTGCTGGCTAAAGGTGTGCTGTTGAAACCGTTGGGGCTACAAAAAGCCCCAACGCTCCCCCTTCACATCAAGCACTCGGCTTCGCCAAGGTGCTTCCCTTCTGTCACAGCGCAATCCTTCGCGGGTCGTAAGCCAATGGGCTTATCGCTTCCTTGTCTGGTCACTGTGTGCCAGTCCGTTGTCGAAAGAGGGCTCTCTTTCGCTGGGCAATATGATAGCAAACGAACTATCTCATTCCTACCGCGCCTGTTTTCGCGTTGAAACAAAGCGGGCACCATCTTGGCTGTGGAATCGGTTAACGGATAGCTGGTTGCACATTCACTGGCGATTCAGCAGTTTAATTCATGTCTGGCATGCCAAATTGGCAGATTTCCCTTTTGTAACGCCGCTACGCGAATACCGGCATCGGCGCGGTGAGGATTGCGACCAAGGCTGAACTGGCCACTGGCACGTCCACCTGGACACCTTCGTATCTCCACTCAGGGAAGTCGGCTGGGTTGAAGATACCGTGTGGAACCGTGGTCACCTCTCCCAACCACATCCGTGCTCGGTAATCAACGAGGCTCCCGTCCTCCAACTCGATCCATAAGTGAACCGGGCTCACCGTTGCCCCATCACTGGAACTCACCCTGCCGAACAAGCAGCGATGCTGTATGCCGGCATTGACCAGCGCGGTATGCGCAAGCCTGACGAAACCGTCGCATTCAACCGGTGCCGCCTCGTAAACACTCAGCAGTTGGTGCAGTTCATGAGCCATGTAGCTACTTGCTCCATGCATGTGGTGTAGCGCCTGAGAGGTGTCGGTCGTATACCCGTTTGGCGCAGGCTTGCCAGAGTTCTGGCGCGAAAGTAAACACCGCAGCGAGGAAGAGGTACGAATCGCCGTTCGCCCCACGCAGTTGCAATGCCTTCTCTACCCACTGCTGGTTCCCATACTGGGATTTGACGATGGATTCAGCTACGTCAGCAAAGACTGAGACGTCCGGCGCTTCCACGACTTGAATCAGAACTGAGCGGTTAGCTTGGATGCGTGCGTCAGCAAAAGAACCATGGAAGTAGCGCTTGGCGTACTTGAACGCCTGAATACCCGGCCAAACCGCAAGCGGTATGCTCAACCAGAGCGGCAGAAAGGTGTATAGCAGGCAAGCGCATGCAGCGGCGCCACCGATGCCGATCAATGCTGGATAGGTTTTCAGATGAGTCGGATCGAGGTAGTTGCTGCCCAGGGCTGGCGCTGCGCTCTCAGAACGGATGCTGAGAGAGAAAGCCAACGGGGCCAGAGTCGGAACAGTTTTCCGAGGGGTTTCCATTTGCGTGTCCTCCATATGCGGCCCGAGGCCTGGGTTCTGTTTAAGAATAACGGCCAACCGCCTTCACTCCACTTCCGGCTCCAATAATCGGGCGCGGGCATTTTGCACGTACCACGATGACACCGCACCCACGTCGTTAGCCTATGGGCAATCACAAACGGAGCGGCACATGAACGATTTTACCTCCCCTGACTGGATCACAGCCTACAGTGCTGGCCACCGTATCAGCGCGGCTCAGGGACGTGCGGCATACAGCACCTACTACTGCGTAGATGGCCAAGGCGATGATGACTTGGCTATCGATGAGTTGGTGGTGCCGAATGCCCCCCTGTTGCGCCCTTATGCAAGCCGTACTGGAACCAAGTCCACCTTGGCGAACATGCGGGATATGGGATGGTCGATCCTCGTGTCCGCTGCCGGCGTGCTTCGTACCGAGGGATTCGAAGTATGGGGTGTAGACAACGGTGCGTGGAGCGCTTTTCAGCAGGGCAAACCATTTGACGAGGATGCTTTCTCGCGAGCGATCGACAAGGTTGGCGAGGGGGCTCAATGGGTCGTCTTGCCAGATATCGTGGCCGGGGGGATGGCTAGCCTAGAGTTGTCTCTGCAATGGCTGGATCGCCTCAAAGGGTTCCCAGAACGGCTGCTGATCGCCGTACAGGACGGGATGACTCCCGACGATGTACGCCAATACCTGGGGCCAATGGTCGGCATTTTCCTTGGGGGTTCGACCGAGTGGAAGCTGGCGACGATGAATGCTTGGGGACAGGTTGCCCGGCGCCGAAACTGCTACTTCCACGTTGGTCGGGTTAACTCACTCAAGCGCATTAATGCATGTGCGCAGGCCGGCGCTGACTCTTTCGATGGTACAAGTGTGATCGCCTTCCCTGACTCGATCTACAAGCTCACAAACGGCGTGTTAGCTGGCCAGCACCAGCAGAGCATGTTTAATCCTCGTACCCACGCACTGGCGGAGCTGGAGTACGACTGCCAATGGTCATTGGTGCCGGCCTCGATCCGCGCAGCATAATCGAGCGGGATTGGTTACCGCACTCATCTTCTATGCGATTGGGGGAGGAACATCGCAGCCCCCTCGCAGCGCGTTTGGAGGCAAAGAAAAAGGCGCCCTTCGGCGTTTTCCTATTTATTCCGTAAGACAGTTCTTACTTAAACCAGTCGGACTGCATTTACTAGATGCAGTGGCTGATCAGGTGCGCCGGCATACCAGATGCAGTGTTTCAGGAACATTCCTAGATCACTTTACCAGCCTGAATTTTGCCCGTAGTTGCCTTGCACGCGACTCGCTTCCTGGATGAGCTGTTTCTACCGCTCCAACTAGGTCGCCATTTTGATTGGTGATCAGAAAGCCTGAACGACCTAATAAGCGCAGCGCAGCGGACAACTCACCGTCCACGACCTCTGAATGCGGCGTGTAGTAATGGGCTTGATAACCGTGACGGGCCAGTGTGATCAATGCTTGATCTTTGGCTGTACTGCTGATCATCGCTGGAGAAGGTCTGAGCCAATCCAGTAGCCCGGCAAAAAACTTCATAGCAATCTCTCTGCTGCTGACCAGCGCGGTGGCTGGACTTGTGGTGTACCTGGGCGGCGCTTTCGGTGATCAGTTGGCTTTCGCCGCAGGGGTGCAACTGCGGCTCTTTGGCGTAACATTTAGCCCCTTTTCACCATCTTTTTCGGCAAGATTTGCGACCATTACAAAAGTGCAGGTTTCCTGCTCACCATCGGCGTAGGTGAGCAATGCCACAACGGTCGTTGTACCGTACTGGTTCGCGGTCGTTTTTAAGTTCTCGATCTTCTGAGCGCGCTTGTCGCCTGCGAACTCGTCAAGGCTGATCGATTTCACGTCAGCCGCTTGAGCCGAGGTCACCGCGCAAAACAGGGTCACTGCGTACATGAACTTCATGGGGAATTCCGTTGTGACTTAGAACCAAGCCAGTCTAAGAGGGCTGTACCAATTTACCTACTGCAAGACCGCTGGCGATGTACTGGATATGTACCTCTAGCGAGTTGTGAGCGAATGTGTTCGATTCCAAGCTGCTCAGCTCGCTAATGCGGTGCGCAATGACCACCTCATCACCGTTGATCAAGACTGTTTGGTAAACCATATCAGCGTCACCATGAACAATCCTGCCCCGATAGATTTCTCCAAGTTTGGGGAGATTGAAGTTCAGCGACCAAAAATTCAACCCCCTTCCAGATTCCTGCAAACTGATGGCCCAGTCGGCTTCAGCGTTACTGCGACCCTCATCAAAGGCCTTCGATAGCTCCCGAACGTTTTTGATCAGCGCCGTTTTCTCATTCGCGCCATAGCCCGCACATTCTGCGAAGTGAAGAGCCAACTCACCCTCTTCAACCGCACCTGAGATCAGGTATTTCTCCCATTTAGCACGGGCTTCTAGCTGGTCATGAAGAACGGTTCGTTGCTTGGCCATCAGACGCACCTCTGAGTGGGTTTCAATAAAGTTGGGAATCTACATACGCCAGCCTAACTGGCGGGCATTCACCCTTTGGTGGGAGTCGTCCCTTCAAAGCAAAGGATACCATCATAAGAAAGGGGCTGTGATACACCTCCCCACCTGGCTTGAAATCCTGTGCCGACCTGTAAGGACGCAAATGTCGCCTGCCCCATTCTGGATAACCTGCCAGAGCAGCGCCGCCTATTCGCCTTGCTAGAACCGTACAACCCATACCGCATGCTTTGAACCTTGCCCGACTGAATTCTGGGCCTGATCCACCCTGCCCCACACTCAAATCCTGGGCCTGAGAGTTATAACGGCTCAACACATGACTTTCACCTCAACTCGATGCATAAAGCGCATCCGTACCGATTAACCCGCTTTTATTCTTTGTTCGTACTCCTACCCCGAACCTTACGACAGGCGCCCTCTTGAAGAAAAAAAGCGAAGAAAAAGAGCAAAGAAAGAAAAAATATGCGGCAGAGCCGCATAAAGAAAATGAGAAAAAGATGCCGGAGAAACGCCAACGAGGTTTCGGGCAGAACACGCAGAAGAGAAAAGCGAGTAATTAGTGTAGGTGTGGCTTTACCCAAATGGTACGGGCGAAATACCGAGAAGGCCTTAAGGTTTAGAGGGTCTTTCAGAAGGAATGCGGGGTGCCCTTAAAAAGGCCATTTTCTTATGATGGTATCTCTCCTCTACGGAAGACGGCGGCGCCGGCTGGCCACAAACAATTAAGTCAGTCTCACTCCAACAACGTCAGTCTTGCTGCTGCTTCTAAAGAGTTAAAAACGTCGCTGGGAGTTAGAGCTTCCGCCCTCGACTACCTCTGAGCGTCTACGCTGTAGAAATGCCATTCTTGACAGGGTGATTCCGATGCAGCACTCCATAAGAAAAAGTAACGCCGGGCTTGTGCTCTGGGGTGATATTTACGAACTCAAAGCGCTCTGGACTTTCATTCACCGTGTCATAGAGGAAGCGCCCTTCTCAAAATAGAAGACCCACTACTATCAGGGCTAGCCTATGAGGTGCGTCACGCCTTCGATGGCATGAGGAAAAAGGACACAAGGAAATGGTACGGGGACGATCCGACACCCATCTATGGGTTCGACTGTTTATGGCCAAACATGCTGATCCAGATGGGCTTATTGAGGGCAGGCTTGGCCTTCATGCCTACCGTTACGAGAAATGACCAATCGGTTATGTACCATTTGGAACATACCGTATTGGATGGCCTAGAGGAAATGCAGCCAGGGGCAAGCGAAAATTTATATAAAATCGCTCTCATGGTTGCCCAAGATGGTGGGGAGAGCGCCAATGAAAAAATCCATAGCAGAACGAGTTATTTTCTAACGTTGACTCCCGCCAAAAGGAAAACTGAGCTGGGCGCAATCTTGGATACGCTTCTCACATTCCGTGCATTCAACAACCCTCTCAGGTCGATGGTGTTTAAGCCGTTCGACATTTGGTCTGAATATCCCCCTTACAAGTGGTGAGTTCTTGTCGTACCTATTCACTGTTCGGTGAGTCGGCGCTTAGAGCTGAACTGATGGGCGAAGTAGGTAGCGAAAGTTTTAATTCTCTAAAACCACTGTCGGCCCCAGATCGGGCCTTCCAAAACCAGTTCATCTGCCGGCGACGGGCGGTGATCTTCAAGTGCCCGTTGAGACTGACTTAATTATTTTTCCGAAGCAAACCAACTCGGGCGGTGCCGTGAGACCGACTTAAAAACTCAGCCGTCGCGCTGCCTGCACGGCTTGAGGGCGCCGGTTACTTTCTGCCGAGCGACGAACGGGAGAGCCCATAAGAACTATTGTTAATGGTGGTCTGCGCGTTCAGCGGGTTAGCATAAGTGGGGATCAATTCATAAATTGGGGCACACGTTCAATGGAAGACAATGAATGGCGAATCGCAACTCAACGTTCGGCGTTGCCAAGCGCACTACATTTCTTGGTTTGTCCCCACTCGCCAGAAAACGGGCTTCTGCTCAATAGATACGGTGAACCAGTGCTGACTGACTACAGTCAGGTTGACTGGAAGGGGTTGGCTACTGCTGCTCGCGCAGCTATCGAACAGGATGTGCCTAAGAGCATTGGCCTATTCATCGCCGATGATGCAGTTGATGTGATGGATGTTATGCACGTTTCGACTGAGACAGGCGGGCCGTTTAAAAATGAGCCGACTTTTGAAAGACGCGTTAGATCAACACTGTCACAATTGTCCATGAAGGACATGAGAGCCGGGATTACCAGGATTTCAGACAGTGCTCCAGGTATTCACATCAATACCCCGAAGGACGGGAAGAGACCGCCCCTCGGATCGTTGATCCTCTCGCTCAAGTTCATACGTGGCACCCAGATGATTGACTACCTAACCGGCGCAACCATTGGCCTATTTGGGGCACCCGCAATGGTAGCGACTTTTGAGGGTTTCAAACCCGTTCCAACCGTTGGGGTGATGCCGAGGTTTCTCCGTGAGTGGCTGAACTCACAGTTCGGCGTGGTGTATGGAACCGACTGCACAGTATTAGCTATCGAGCGCACTTTTTCCGTTTGAGCATGGCCATCGAAATAGTCATGAGGTGCCTTGGCTTCCCTTGCACGCCGCTACTCCGACAGTTTTTTATACTCCATGGCTACCCACATCTGCCCCGACAAACTTCTGGTGGCAGAGACTTGTGACAACCTTTGTTCATATGTGACAACCTTTATTCATTGGAACCACCTCCAGGTGGAGGGGCTGCGCTGCCGGTGCAGGCGAGAACCTAATTAGAGAGTTGAGACAGCCTCTAATCCCTCAAATCATGCGAATTTGAAGCTTGAACCGTTACCATAGGTTGTCGCGGGCCAGAATGGCTGGCCCATGTCCAACGAGGAAGGTCATGACAACCGATAACAAACGCTCTACCGCTGGTGGCATTGCCCCGACAGCATCTGACATTGGCACAGGCGGTAAGCTGAACAAGGCTCTGCGCAAAACTCACTTTTTGGTGGCAGCGGTTGTACTCGGTCTGGCCTTCCAGGTCTGGTCGAAGCACGAAGCCACAATGGCCTTTGGGTTCGCGCTCTGCGCAGCTAGCCTTTTGCTCACAAGCCTGGGTGCCCTACACCTTTCGGACAAGACCCAAAAGACTGTCATAGTTATTAGTCTTGTTGTTGCGGCAGCCGGGGCGTTCACATTCTGGAAAGGCATCGAGCAGGAGGCACTGGGTGGCCCGCGAGTAAACAACCTGACTTTCGAATTCAGGGCCACAGGCTTCGACGTGCAGCCCGTCTCTAACAAACCATGCACACCGCAGTCACAGACGAACCCTCTTAGCTACACCTGCGACGTGAAGGTGGCGCCACTTGGCCAGCGTTCGGCGCCTATCCAGCAGTAACCTCAAATTGTGGGTGGAGTAACTGCATCGTGTTGAGTAGCGCCGCTGCCCCCTTACTCCTACATTGGTACGAGTTCAATTCAAGGAAGTGAACCCCCAAGGTGTGGCCCTCTCATGGAGGGCTTTTTTTTGCCCAAAGATCATAGCCCGTTATGCGAGCAGACAAGGGTGGGTCGTTATTGTTGCGGCTCAATGCCGAGCTAAGGAAACGTAATGCAGGATCACAGCACAGCGACACCCACCATGGCCCATGATGAGCGCTGGAGAAGCAGGCGTGACCTATCACAGTGGGTTCAGGCATTCAGCACGTACTTCCCCAAGAAGGCTCATTTTGCTGAACGTGTGGCCGCGAGTTTGTCCGGCGCCAGCACCTACGAAGCCCTCTGGCGTTCCCTCCCCCACAGCGCGTTGCCTGATTTACGCGTAGAAATGGAAGACGCCGTGTACGCACGACGGCGTATGGTGCGGTTCCGAGAAGATCGATTGACCCTGATTTTGGAGTACCGAATTCTTCCAGATGCTGCCGATTTGTTTCTCTCGCTCTGCCCAGTTGGTAGTCGAGAATGCATGTTCGACGGCGAGAAGAAGGCTTACTTCGACCCCACGCTTTGCTACTACCAGGACGATCAGGAGCCGTCCTCGCAGATAGAGGCCGTGCTGGAGGAACAGCGCCGGCATGCACTTGGCCAAAGGCTCGAAACTGTAGACTCAACAAAACGCCTGGGGCACTACCCACATCCAGCGGTCATCTTCAACCTGTTCCATTTCCTTGGCTGGAACTATCGCCCTGATCTGTCTGGTTGCCCAAAGATCGACCCACATGCTTCCATGGCCAGGGTAGGTTGGATAGCGGATGCAGACTTGGGAAGCGTCGAGTGCTTTGCACTTCGGTTTACAGCACATCCGGCTTGGGGACGAGACGAAGTGTTTTGGAACGTGCTCGCCGAGTTAAAACGAACCCGAAATCTGGACAGCAGTCCTGTCCTGATCCTGAACAACCTTCCACAACAGCTGGTGACAGGCGAATCAACCTATACCTCTGTTGGCTGGATTGTCATGGAAGCTAAGATCGTGCCGTGGTTCGTCACCCATAAACGAGCGCCGCTGGCAGATGCTCTCGTCGATCTGATGACTTTCGACTCTGTGAGCAGCACCAACCTGGCCGACGTAGAGAACGTCGCGCTTGGAGTGTTCTGGAGCCTGCTACGAGAAACGGCGCAGATGCCTCTCCCCGACCGTCCCCGGTTCAAATCTATGCCTGACAACTGGATGATTATCCCTTCCACGTAAGCAGCACGTCGGTAATGCCTTAAGAGGACAAAATGAACTTCAATACTGAAATCAAGGCATTGCTTGAGTCGCCCGACACAAGCGAATGGCTCAAAAATGCTCTTACGTCCGCTCTGTCCCGAGACCCTGTAGATGCGGCCAATGACGCCGAGAAGTTACTCAGCGTTCTTGACCTGCGCGCAACTGCGGAGCTGGACGCGGCGCTCGCAGCCGTTGGTCATGGAGAAGATCGCTGTACCACCAGCACGCCAAAACGCGAGCTTTCGCGCCCGTAAAAATTCAGGAGCATCGACAGATATGAGCACGAAGGCCCCCACCCATGTACCTACTCGAAGTCAGAAGTGCGCGTACTTCAAAGACTGGCTCACTCATGGCAGCGAGGCACTGAGCGTTCCGGGCTACGATCTGTTCACACTCCTATTCGGAGTTATGACTATAGGTCTGTTTTTCCGCCTTCTTTGGGGCTCCGATACTTTCAGCCTCATGGAAATAGTTGGGCTTCCCGTTTCTATCAGCTTGACAGGATTTTTTTCGTTCAAAGCTCACAAGGCCTGTCAGTACCCTGAATGAGGGGATTAATGGAGCACTAAGTTCAGGAGAAATTCGGCCAATTACACCAGACCGGTGTGCGGGCTGAATGCAGTAGATGGGTATCGGGTTGGCCAATACTCCGTGAGTAATCCTACAGACTCACGGATCTGACTGACCGCCAGAGCATTTGTCAGGGCAGTACCCTGGAGAATAAGTGCGTGGCATATTGATTCGTGCTCGATCATAGGGGCCGAAAGCGCCCTGTCACTACTGGCGAAGCCCGCAACTGGGCGGGCTTGTGGGTGCAGCGGGTTTTTCCTGGGTCACTGTGCTGGTTTAGCGTCGTTGTCGCGAACAACGCGGATGGTGACGTTGAACAGCACCCTTTCGCGAGCCATGCGCACGCCATCCAGGTAGTAATCAACTCGGCTACCATGGCGTTTGGCCTGTAGCGACAGCCCGAAGATGGTTTCAGGTTGGCTCAAGCCGATGCGAGCTGCTTCCACGCGGTGATCGTCTACAGCCTGCACCACGGCCACGCCCGGCGTTTCGCGGGCTTTCTGTCGGTTGAATTTGATGGCTTCCAAAACGGTTTCCTATGCATTCGGATCTTGCTTGAGCCCGGCCCCGTAGAGGCCCATATCACACACGATCACGGGCAAAGCTTTACCATCTGCGGACACCAGCTTAGTGGCAGCACTGGTCTCGTTTACCATGCTGTCGGCAGTCGGTGTTTCAACAGGAAAATGCTGTCTGAACGTCGCAACGTCTTCGGCTTCCACTTGACGCAACAGTTCGGCAGCTTCGTAGCTCAAGCCGCTGTTGAAGTGGGTAAGAGACACCAAGTCCGTGAGTGCGCCCGAGTGCTTGAGATAATCAGCATGATCGTCCTCGTTGAATGGGCCAGCCTGATGCTTGGGATAGTAGGCGGCAAGCGACTCCTGATGGGAGCGGGCGTTGTCGATCAGAGTTTGTTCTAACGGTGTAATAGTCATCGTCGTTCCTCATTTGCGCCCGGTTAATCCGGCGCCTTTGCTGGGTTTTCCCCACGTTGTCGGCGGGGCATATGGTAAACGTTGGGTTTTCCAACTACCCGGCGATCTTGCCGGCAGTGGACGCCGAAGCGGCGCCTTCTAAGTGGGCAGGCCGTTTCGCCGCCTGGGAGGCTTGGTAGTCGGCATAGGCTTCAACGCGCTCGCTGAGGGCGTCGGCAAAATCACCGTCAACGGAAAACGCTGGCAGCGCGTTCAACACGCCCAACAAACAGCCACAACACCAGCAAAATTTAGCGCAATCGCATTATTGCCCTGGCTGTATTTTCATTAACCAACAATTTCCCCACAAAATACAACGGGCGCATAGAGCGCCCGTATGTGATTGAGAGAGGTGTCAAGCTGCTCGTTGATGCCGGCTACGCGACTCACGAGCTTCCATTGCATCAACACACAGCAGCGACTCAGGAATCAGTAACAAACGCTTGAGTGTGATGGGTTCACCTGTGTCCTGGCAGTACCCGTATTGCCCATCGGACATGGCATCGAGCGCTGCTTTGATGTTGGCCAAGATGCCATTGTCCATGTCGATCAGCCGCAGCGCCTTTGTGCGATCTTCTTCAATGCTGGCTGCGTCCGAGGCATCAGCTTGGCGTTCGATCTGGCAAAGCAATTGATTGGCGCGGATGCGTTCCCGAATCGAGTCTGCTTTCGTCCCTAGTAGCTGTTTGAAGAACGCCAACTGCTCGGCGTTCATGTAGTCGTCGGCGCTCTGCGCCAGCAGTTGTTCTTCGGTCATCGTGCCACCTCTCAAGCTGGAAACCCTTCGGCGAAGGGTCATCGACGACTCAGGATAACGAGCATGATCTTTTAATCCACTCAACCGAGCGCAGTTGCTCATGCATCACAGCCACTCAGTTATCGACAGATGTGTGAAAATATCGACCCCTTGTGAATGGGCTCTACTGGCATGAACAATATCTACTTCCATGTTGATCACGACACCGGCTACACGAAGAAAAGTTTGCATGCTGTGGGGCAGGTCATCGATACCGCAAAACGGGAACACAACCCTTTCTATGAGGTGGCAATGGACTTTCACTCCGTCTATCCCGTCGGTAGCAAAGCGTACCCATTGCTTGAGTTCTTTCGGTCTGATACTGCAAACAACCACGCTGCCAAGGTGATGCCTCAAGTCCACCACATCATGGAAAGCCACATCAAAATCATACGCGAGCTGGTGTTCGAGTCTGTTAGGACAGCGCATTTTAGTGCTCTCCCATCCCGAGCCCGCTGTATTTGGGTTAGCGAGTCTCTTGATGAGGCGCGTAGCTGGGTGAAGCGTTTGGATGGCAGAGGCAAAGCACAGATACTTCGTGTTTCTGTGGAGGGTCGGTTGCACACAACCTCAGAAGGTCACTTACAGCAGGACTCGCAATCCATGCCTCAACTGATCGAGAGCGCGCACCGCTACTGGCGCGGTGAAATGGTCAAAGGATCGCGGAGCGAGACACTGCTGGAAGGTGCCATGACTGTGCTAGAAGTGGTGCGCTGAAATCGTGTCCATGTCGCTGGATAGCCTTGTGCGTGTGATGGGAGGGGTGAAACACCCCCTGTAGTACCCTCTCCACCTCCCGCACCGCGCAGAGCGCTTTTTGGATGCTGACAGTCAATCCTGTCATGCCGAAGCAGCCACAAGCCTATTTATCCATGGTTGAGCAGTAGAAGTTGCCCATCCTCGGTTTCCTGCAACCGGCCTGCCTCAATCGCTTCCGCCAATGCAGCCTTGAATTCATCGCCATAGATCAATGTTGCCCTACAGCGGGCGAGCAGGTTTGTTGCAGGGATTTTGTCGGACTGCCGCAGGCGGGCAATATCCTCGGCGATGCTCAACACTTCACTCATTCGACTCATGCACAGCTCCTGTCTAGGGCCGAAAATCCTCGGCACCGTTTGATCTTACAACCCGGATGCGGAACGGTCTTATGCAATGTGAAAAATTTGGTCGTCAGGGCGGATTCTGGGAATCGAGCCGTTATGGTGTAGGCATGTACCAAAGGAATCTTTATGGAAGCGGAATTCGAAATAGCGCCTGTCTCAGCTGAGTTCGTGTTTGGCCAGCTGGCGCCGGCCATTCTCAATGACTTGGCAAAACGGTATGCAGAAGAAACCGGTATAGCTGTCAAACATTGGGCATTCTGGGTGCTCAGTAATGGCTCATCCGTCCCCGTGCCGACCCAGATCAACGCATCGGTATTGCCGCCCGTTCGAGCAGCGCATTTGCTCAAGCAAACCTTGGAGAAAGTGTCACGGGTTGAAATGCAGTCCTGGAGTGAGGCTGATAGATTCATGATCACTACGGCCATAGCCCAGTTGAAAGAACTGAACTCGATTGGCTTCGCATAGGAGAACTCCAATGCTCAACAAACTGACCAAAGAAATCAGCAACAAGCGTTTTCTCGCTTACACCGCGCTCCTGTACATCTTGGCCGTAACCGCAAGCGGCTGGGTGCCAGTGTCGAGCCCTATTTTCTCCAGCGCCCCTTACATAAAGCTGGCGCTGATCCCATGTGCCCAAGCATTCCTCATCTGCGGTGCTCGATACCGCTGGCCCACCTCCCTCCCCATCATCATGGCAGCAAGCACCACTTTCTACCTTGGGATGATCGTAACCACGATTCGTGCTGACTTCTTCTGACTCGAAGATGACTTCAACAACCTGGGCCACAAAACCGTGGCCATAACTGGAAACCACAAAGGGTAATCTGTATGAACAAAACTGAATTGATCGATCAAATCGCCGCCAACGCTGACCTGCCAAAAGCTGCGGCTGGCCGCGCCTTGGACGCCACTATCGAAGCTATTACTACGGCCTTGAAGGCTGGCGATGCGGTCACTCTGGTAGGCTTTGGTTCCTTCGAGGTTCGCGAACGCGCTGCACGCACCGGACGTAATCCTCAGACCGGGGCGAGCATTGAAATTGCAGCCGCGAAGAACCCGACCTTCAAAGCCGGTAAAGCGCTGAAAGCTGCCGTGAACTAAGCGACAGCAGCCTTGGGCGCGTAACACCCCCACCCCACCAGAGCCCCGCCAAATGCGGGGCTCTGTCGTTTTCGCAAGCTGGCAAGTGTATTTCGAGGTGCGATCTAGACAATCGCAAATCAAAACTTGGCTCCTTTTGCTAGGCACCCTCAAAATTGGGGACTTTCGCCACCCACTAACTACTAGAGCAACCGGAGTTCTGCATGACACTAATTTATACCCGGCAAGCGCAGTCCTTTCTGATTCCTGACGAAGGCCTGTACAAGCGCCCACCACCCCACCAGCTGATCCCGTTCATGGTCAAAATGAGCGGCGCGATTCGCAGCACCCCAATGCAACACCGTGCAGGCGCAATCAAACAGGTGCAGATCAATATGGATGCGGCCTGGGCTCAGATCCATCGCGCCATGCGCCCATACTTCTTCACGGACTTCGAGTCGGTATTGGCTGAATATGCGGGCACGCCTGTCGAGCTTCCGGACTTGAGTGAAAAGCCCAACATCCACATAGCGATGCATTACTGCCTCGAAGTGGTTGTTGACCTCGACCGTCTGACCATCCTGCTCCAGTCCGACCCAAATGCTGTGGATGCAGCGGACACCATTTTCTCCTGTTGGAGCGGCCTTTACAGAGCAACGGGTCGGGTAGACGGCATTGTTCGCCGAGTCGAGTCTGGGAAAGGGTTTAAAGGAGGCACATGACTGCAACAGCGAACCCCGAAACCAAGGCTGAGAATCGAGAGGAAGGGACTCTCGTTGATGTGGTCTTTCGATCCGCTACAGGCCCATGGGGCATTGGAAGCTTTCGTCGAGAAGACGGATCACTATTTGCCGCATCTGGTGATTTTGGCCAAACAGTTCTGTATGAGGAATTCATTCTTTACGGGCAACGAGTACCTGATATCGAGGGTGGTGATTTCGAGGTCAGCAAATTCACTTCCCGCCCCCCGCGTTCGCTAAAAGCAATCTCTGGTTACCTTACCGCCCTGACCGGGGCGGCGCGCTCATCAACAGTAAAACTGGTTGAGCATTACGGGGAGAACACCATTGAGGTTCTTGAACGCTCTCCAGACCTCATCGGGGATGCAGGGATACCTGAGCGCGACATTGAGCGGCTTATCGAAGGCTGGAAGACCAAACGGTCTGATCGGCTGGCGCTGTCCAAAATCGAGGTGAAGGGCATTCCCCTTTACAAGCTTTCGAAGCTGGCCCGCTACTACGGCAACGATGCAGACCTCAACCAAATCATCAAAACGGACACCTACGCCCTGTACGTCCACTTCGATGATTTGCCTTTTCCAAAGGCTATGGCGCTTGCCAATCAGTTGGGGGTCACCAACCAGTCCGAGTCAGCCATCAGGGGGGCTGTAATTGCAGCTTTGCGCAGAGAGGCTTGGCTCGGTCACTCTGTGATTGAGGGGCCTCAGCTGGGGCAACTTGTGGTGAAGTTGCTACGTGTTCATCCCGATACCGTGCGCCCGCTTCTGCCCCCTGCTGTCGCCGAGTTGCGCCGGCTGGGTCTGATCCATGTTGAAGACCGGCGCGTACAACTCAAGCACCTGCACGATGCAGAGCAGCAGCTTTTCGAGTTGATCCGACAGTGGTCGCAGCTCGACGAGCAAGAGTTGGAGCTTGACCTTGTGCCGTCAGAGCAGATGGGGCTGAAAATGCTCAAGCCGATGAAGCTCAAGCAAGCTGCAAGTAAGCAGCTATTGACGGGGCTCAGCTCGCTTTTGGCCGAGTGCTTTGCCATCGTCCAGTGCCAGACATACGAAGATCAGCTGTTCGTTGCAAAAGCTCTCTCGTTGATGTTCCAGGCATACGGAGCTGATGCCGTCTTCACCACGTACACCCTGGAAATGATCGCCGAGGCACGCAAGAGCATTGGATGCGGTTCGTTGATCATGACCTACGCTGAATTAATTGGCTTGGATGACGAGACTGGCATCCCTCTCCAGCGTGGCACCAACCCAGTCGAGGCCGACGTGATTGTCGTGCTCGGCGCCGACGCGTTGGGTATAGAGGAAATGAACTACCTGATCGAGGCTGCCCCTCAGAATGGCCGTCTCTACCTACTGGGATGTCCAAGAGACCTCCCAAGTCTTTCGATTGGGCAACCTTTCGCTGACCTGCTTGATAGCCAGCAGTTCAAAGCCTTCCACTCACGCTTCTGGGGGGTGCCAGAATCGAACAAGCACGATGCTCAGGAGAAGGTATGGGCTGGCGAGGTAACTCCTGACTTTGAGGCGTTTGACCCCACGCAGCCTCTCTCCTGGCTGGAGTGCTCAGTTGATGACCTACCCACTTTTCTCCCCGAGCTTTTGAAAGAGACAGCGGGTGCTTTGAACCTTGACCCGCTCTCGGACATACGCGTCGTGGCTCCTAACACGGCTCACGATGTGGTGAAGAAAGTTCAGGCAGCAATAGTGGACGAGTACGGCCAAGACTCGCTCCCGGCGACCTTCCAGGGACGCCAATATCATGCAGGCTTGCCGGTTGTAGTGCGCCAGCCGTTGCAGTCTTCTGCATGCCCAGCGTTCTCAGTCTATTGGCCAAGCGCCATCACGCCGAAGCAGCTGACACTGCTTACCGCAAGTGGCAGCGAGGTCTCGGTTGAAGCTGACGACCGGATAGATGTGTTCGATGGTCTGGTCATGACTCCAAAATTCATACGGGGCCGTCGGTATGAGCTTGTCGTGCTTTTAGCAATCGGTGATCAACGTGATGCTATCAATCAAGAGCTATTGAGCAGCCTGATCAACACATCTATTCGCTCGCTCATCGTGGTTGGCGAAATCGCGCAATTGGCTGATGGAATCGCAGATCGCCCTTCCAACAGAACTCGCTCCAAGCTCTTAGACTGGGTATCTGATAAATGACCATCCGCTCCGCACGTAAAGACTTGCAGGAACAAAAACGCGAGAAGCTTGATCGGCAGCGCAAGATGACGTTATCCGGCGCTCTACTGGGTTCGGCGATTCCGTTCATGCCGGCGCCTATGGTGATCGCCATGGGGCTGGCAGCTGCGTACATCACTCTTGGCATCAACACCCAAGCCAAGGAAATCGATAAGCCCCTAGTGTGGGACTCACAGTTCGAAGAGGCTGAGCTGACGGATTGCGACCTCCGTAGAAGCACCTACTTCGGGCAAGTGATGCCCTACCAGGAGTGGAAAGACAACATCGAGGAAGTACGCAATCAAAAAGGTCGTGTCACGGCAGACGACGTGCGCAAGACGCTCAATGATGTGTATCCGCAGATGATGCCGTTCATGCTCACCGATGACCAAATGACTCGGCACGTCGCCCTGCTCGCCGCGACCGGCACAGGTAAGACGGAGCTTCTGCTCAGCATTATCCAACAGCAGATTAGAAAAGGCGCTGGGCTGATCCTGGTTGAGGCGAAAAGCGACTCTGACTTCGCCGGCTCGATCTACGCAATGATGAAAGAGGCCAACCGCCTAGATCAGTTCAAGCTGATCAACTTCGAATATCCCGAGCAGAGCCACACCTACAATCCTGTGTACTCCGGTGGTGTGCGTGCCACCCTATCCACGCTAATGAAAATCCAGGCGAACTCCAGCGAGGAATTCTGGACGGACATTGCCCGCTATACGCTTACCGCCGCGACACTGGTATTGAAGCTCCAGCCAGGTTCTCCAGCTTTCAACATCAAGGACATGATCGCGCTGCTTTCCGATTTTGACCTACTGCGGGCCTACACGAAGCGCATTCGGCCAGAAGAGAGTAAGTATCACCGCGAGGGTATGGATTGGCTGTACAGCTACCTACGAAACTGGTGGAAAAATGATGAAGAAGGATGGAACTACAACCAGTACAAGACTCTTACGCAAGGTCTGATTTCGAAGCTGTCTTCCTTCGCGCACTCCGAATATTCCAGCATCGTAAACACCTATGCACCTGATGTAGACCTGAAAGAATCGATCCTCAACAACGAGGTTGTCGTGCTCTCTATGTCCAGCCTTGCTGACAAGGATGGTGTGGAGTTGTTCGGCAAGCTGTTCATTTCCGACCTTGCCCGAGCAGTCGGTGAGATTCAGCTGGAGAAATCCAAGCCTCTGGCGATGAACCCGGCCATCTTCGATGAATACCCATCATTCATGGATGAATCGCAGGTGCAGTTATTCCAGCTGGCCCGCTCGGCGAACGTGCCAATCATCATTGCGTTCCAGGGCGTCGGCTTCCTGGAGAACATTTCTCCAGCCTTCGTCGAGATGGTACTGGGCAACTGTTGGCACCACCTGTACTGCGACGTTCGGGACAGCAAGACTCGGGAGTTCGCTGTAAAGCTCGCCGGTTCTGTAATCACGAAAATGGAGTCAACAGCAGAGGGATCATCGACCGGCAACAGTCACGCGTCAGACGAGGCCGGGCTAGTCGCAAACCAGAACGACGGCGAAAGCGCGACGGTCTCCACTAAATCTCAGCGAGAGGAAATGATCCAACCGGAAGACTTCTCGACCCTTGACCAAGGCGACGGAATCCTGGTTGGCAAGTCAGGAACCTATCGAATTCGCATGCCACTGGTACGCAATAAATTCCCAAACGTTCAGTTCGGCGATATGCAGCTGGTGCGCCGTCGGCCCAAAGGTCGCTCGGGGATCTATGCCTGGGATGAGTTCACGAAGAAAAACAAACAACTGTTCGAAAGAACCTAAAGGTGACCCATTTCCCGCGCATGCGCGGGAAACACGGTCTTCTGGTGTGGCAAGCATTAACGACGGACAAATATCCGCGCATGCGCGGGTAATGAGGTGTGCATGGCAAGCTGGATCGACAACTATCGCGAGTGGAACTACGACTTAGGCCCAGTCTTTAACTGGCTGATGGATACCATCGATTACCAAGCCGCGAGGCATGGCCCCATTGCCTATGGGGTAGCAATCTTGGTGGTTATCCTGATTTTTTTGGCCTTCCCTCCTACAAGAGGCATGACCAAGGCAGTGTGCTCATCTGTCTTCAAAAACGTCATGACCTACATCCAACTGGTGGCATCGCTCGTTACTGTTCACCTACTCGGTTTCTTGGCGAAAATGTCCCTCACTCTGTTTCACAAGGCTCGCATCTGGGTGATCGAGACTTACCGTAGAGCCCGTGAGTAAGCACGAGAAAATTATTTTTAGCAGTACGCGTATTTAGCCCTCAAAAAGGGGCCATCGCCTTTGCACTGTGAATATGCAAAGGAGATATTTTATGCGCGCCCTCCCTCTCTGTATTGCTGCAATCGTTGCAGCCCTATTCACCGGATCAGCACTGGCTGCTGATCCGTACCTTATCGATCAGCGCGACCCTGAGTATCAGAAGTCATTTGAGCACCTAGCTCGGGCCTCTCAGGCGCTTTCAGCTGCAAGAAAGGAACTCGAACAAGCCCAGGCGGCTTACCAGCTTCCCGGACTGAACCTGCGCCAGATGTTGGAACAGTTAAGGCCGATGGAAGACACCATGACGGTGTTACTCACCCCAGAAAAGAAGCGTATGGCTCACCAGACCTTGGTGCCTGATGGCCTCTTTTTCACCCCTATCCAATCTGGAGAATAACCTTGGTCATCGCCAACGTTTTGCCTCGTTACGGAACGCTTCAGCATCAACGCCTCGGCATGATGCTGATTGCATTGTTCGCACTATCGCTCTTGATGCTGATGCCCGATATGGCTTTTGCAGCATTCGACGGCACAGCCAAACCAAGTTCGCAAGTTGGCACCAACTTGGATAGCTCGGCCCGAGCGTGGTGGAAGTTCCTATCAACACCTTTGTTCTGGGTTTCGATGATTTGGTTGGCCGTGTGCGTCTTGGCTTTCAGCGGACGCGGATGGCAGGTTCCATTGATCCTCGCTTGCATCTTCTTGTTCGGTGAGTTGGTTGTTGACGGCTTTAAGTCCTGGATGGGCGGCAGC
Source organism: Pseudomonas sp. P108 (assembly GCF_032613195.1). Lineage (NCBI taxonomy): Bacteria > Pseudomonadati > Pseudomonadota > Gammaproteobacteria > Pseudomonadales > Pseudomonadaceae > Pseudomonas > Pseudomonas sp. P108. The sequence continues at coordinate 67,108 of NZ_CP126692.1, forward strand.
AGCTCGGGAACCACTACCGCCATGCTTACTAGCGGCGTAGCAGGGATGTTTACCTGATATGGAACTAAGAGTCACACAAGAGAGCGACACCTTCGTATATGCGACTTCGCCACTGCGACTTGCGGGTCTCGAACCCGAGGACTACCTCATTGCAGGTTTTCCAATTGCAGTGATGAAAACGATGGGGCTAAACCCAATCCTCAGTTTGGTCTGTGCCGGCTTCTTGTTGTGGCTCTACAAAAAGATGACAGCAGGAAAGCCACCGGGTTTTCTCTCGGTGGCTGTCGCTACTGGCTTAGGGAATGCCATTAAAAACCCTGCGATTAAACGAATCCAGCCACTGTATCGGTTACTACATTGGGCAGTGAAGAAGATTAACAATATTTGGGTTACCAGTGGGCTTCTGCCACTCCCAAGTTACTGCCATAAATACGAGCGCTAACAATGCAGAAACCAACCAGATACGGCCCACCGCTCAAAATGTTCAACATCCTCGGCGCATCAGAATTGCGTCAGAGTCGAATCATGGTAGTTCTGCTGTTCGTTATCGCAGCAGCCGCCCTTATTATCTCGTTTCTTGTCTTTCAAATTGTAGAGTTGAACCGCGCCAACACTCGCTTGAGTGAAGACCGTGTGATGTATGGCTATCCAAATGCGGAAGGCGTATTTGTGAGTGAAAAAGCCATACCGCGACGACACATCGAAGGATTCGTTACATGGTTTATCCAGAACTACTACAACTTTACACCTGACTCAGCCGAGGAAAACGCTTCCGAAGCTCTGCGGCTCATGACCCCCTCTTTGCGTATTAAGCAAGAGCAGCCGTTAAAGACATTGGCCCGCCAATCTATCGAGCAGGAAATCACGCAAGTATTCGCGCCGGATTCGAAGTATCGAATCGAATACAAACCCGGCATGGGCTACATCGTGTCGTTCAAAGGCCAGCGAGTTCGAGCGACGATCAACAAGGTTTTTAGCACTCGCAAATATGACGTGAAGATCCTTATCAAACCAGTAAAACCGTCCGCTCACTATGACTGGGCGCTGGTAGTTGATGACTTCATCGTGCAGGAGATTTGAGTTTGAAAAAGACATTTCTAGCTGCCCTGGTTGCAGCAGCTATCAGCATGCCAGCGATGGCGAAGGACGAGTGCAACCGCTCGGCGCGTACTGTTGTTTATGATGGTAAACCAGTAGACGTGTTCATCAGCAACGACACTCAACGGGCCTTTGTGACCTTTCCCGAACCCTATCTCGAAGGGATTTTGGTAGAGGTTCCAGAGGGTATGAATTTTTACAGAACCCCGATCAACAACCGAATCTCATTTCTCGCAGATGACCCTATTTACACAGGGATGGTGACCGTTGACGGCGGCACCAAAAAGTCTTATCAGCTGCGACTGATTACTCGCCCCGGCTGCGCTGACAGCGAGGTGACCATTCAGAGCGAGCCACTTGCGGATCGAAGCCTCGCGGCCACTGTGAATGGGAAAAAGAAGGGGCTGATGAACTACTTGTTCGACGGCAAACTTCCAAGCGGTTATCGCCAGGCCGATTTTTCAGCCATGTCCAAAGCAGAGCGTGTCGTATTCCGTCAAGGCTCAGTCGAGTTCGTATTGCAGAGCCAATACATCGGGCCTAAATATATCGGGACAACTTATGAAGTAATAAACAAAGGCCGAACTGCCACCAAAGTGGCAATTGACCAAATGGACTACAGCAATCCAGCAGTCCGAGAGACACTTGGCCTCGCAAGACAAGTTTCTATGATCCCAACATCGCGAATTTTGGGGCCTGCTCCCGAATTCCTGACTGAGGTGTACGCCGATAGTCATCGCGGGCTTCTGTTTATCGTCTCGGAGAAACAGAAATGAGCGATGACAAGAAAGAACAAGCACTCAACAAAAAGAACTTGCTAATCGCCGGGGGTGTATTGGCATTAGGTCTCGGCGCAACTATTTTCGGTGGAAAGCCGACAACAGTGCAGCCAGTTGATGTGGGTGCTAAACCAATCGAAGTTGGCACAGATCAGATCAACGATATCAGCGTAAAAGACCGTGACGCTGCCTTGACTGTTTTTGCGAAAAGCATGGAATCTTTTGAGCAGAAACTGGCTCTGCAAGAACGTGATTTTAATCAACGAGACGAAACACTCAGAAAAGAGTGGAAGGACAGCAACAACACCCTCAAGGCGCAGGTCGCAACTCTTTCCGACGAAATCGTAAATCTTCGCTCTAACGGTATTGAAGCAACATACCAGAACGCTAATAAAAACGATAAGAAGGTGTTGCAGTCACCACCAAGCCTGCCTGACAACATGCCTGACTTGAGCATGGACGGAGGGTTGAACTTCGATAAGTTGAATTTCAACATGAGCGCGCCTAAGCCACAACAAGACATAGGCAGCAGTCAGGCACCAGTAGGTAACCCATACGGGCCGAACTATTTCATTCTAAAACCTACGAACATCGGAACCACTGTCTCGAAGAAAAGCGGTGGAGACTCGCTCAATGCAAGCGAGCAGGACTTGTTCAATTCAATGAGCACCCCTGCCCCGCAAAATGGCAACTACAACAACCCAAATGCTGATCGGGGACAGGCGTCCACGACAGTCGCCGCTCCACCTCGACCTCAGCAGTACGACAACGCAGCAGAGGCATACGCTGCCCAAGCTGAGAGCAATAAGAACCCGACCGGGCAGACCTACAACGGCACGAAAATGGAGCGGATCACCATTCCGGCATTTTCCTTTGTTGAGGTCACGACCCTCCATGGTGTGGCCTGCCCAATTGGCGCTAACTCCCCTGGGGCTAAGCAAACTGAGATCCCAGCACGGCCAGTTGTGTTGCCTGTTCGAGGCATTTTCCGTGGGCCAAACGGGTCATCAGTAGACGTAGGCTCAATTCACCTCATGGCCCTGTGTTCAGGGCGCCGAACTTCAAGCAGTAGCGCAGGCAGGGCGAATATTCGCGTTGAGCAAATGAGCTACTGGGACGAAGCCGGCGACTCACAAATGGCAGCGAGCACTGGTTACATCGTAGACACGCGAGACAACGAGCAAGATGTGTACGGTCGCCTTGATAAGGCATCAGGTAGAACCCTGGCGCTTGAGTCCATGGCAGCTGCGGGCGCGGCATTCGCAGCCGCTCTCTCCCAGGCTGAATACACAACACAAAACAGCTTGGACTCCAATGGCGCTTCTTCTGTGCAACAACTGACTGGCAGTGCAACAAAGTCCGCCACCACCCAGGGCATCGCTGCAATTTTTAACAAAATCGCTGGCCGATTTGAGCAAGAGGCCAACGCTGCTATTGACACCGTGGTGGTCGAGCCGGGCATCCGGTTGCGGTTTGTGACTGACCAACCCATTCATGTTTTTAAGCCTGCCGAAGCGTTCGACCTAGATGCCGGTAAAGGCGACGTACTGCTGTGAGGAATTCAGGAATGAAAAAGCCACTATTCGCGATTGCCCTCCTGACAATGCTGTCGGCCTGTTCTTCTGAGCCGACCTTTCACAATCAGGCGTCCATGGATGAGATTTACGACACAGTTCATGAAACCGCGCAGCGCGAGACGGTCAGCCTCCTGCGTCAGGGTTTGAGAGCAAGACCAGAGCTGGGAAGCTCTGACCCCTACTATCCAATCCGACAGCCAGATGTAGTAGCGCCGGTCTGGGTTGTTCCCTATGCAGATAAAAAGACCGGCATCAAACACGGCGGCAACTGGGACTACATCGTTATCGAGGAAGCGCAATGGGCAGACTAATTGTGTCTCTAGCCTTCTGCGCAGCTGCGACTGCCTTGAATGCCCAGGAGCTGAACGGTGTTCCTCAAGGTATACCCCAGGAACAGATGGATGCGATCCGTGAATTTCACACCAAGCAGATTTTGGGAAGTAGCCAGAACCTTACTCACCTGCAACCTGATGTAGCGCTCTACCGAAAGCTGTTCGAGCGCCGCGAGAACCTTGTAGATCGCCAAAAAATCCCTGAACTCGACCCGGTGCCGATGGCCCAGGTGTTCAAAGTACGCGACCTGACGGTTGGTCAACTCGCAATGGTTGCGGCTGCGGCCAGCGGTTATGACGCCGTGTTCGATCCACAGGTAAATCAACAGCAAATCGTGAAGATCAATTCCCGCCCCAACTCGTTGGTTGACCTCGCTGAGTACCTGACACGCGTTACAGATGCGCAATTCACCGTGTACCAAGAAAGTCGGGCGCTGGTGGCATTGCCCAAAGGAGCCGCGCAATGAGCGAGACGACACAACGCGACGAATTGCACATGTTCGATACCGACTTGCAGGCCTTAGCCCGTCGTGGATACCAGGGCGGCATGCCCATCGAACTACTCAGCGATGCGTATTTATTCGAAGAGGACGGTTGTTACTTCCATACCGTAGATGGACGCTTCGCCAAGATTTGGCGTATCCAAGGCGCTTCTGGCGCCATGCTTAACAATGATCAGCTACATGGTGTCTGCGACGCATTCGGCGAAGCTCTCAACAAATACCCATATGGCAGTTGCGGCCAGTTCGTTCGTCATACTCATCGAGACATCCGGGGAGTGATGGGGCACTACGCTGACAATCTGGATCAAGACCTAGGAGAATTCGAACACGCACTTGCCGATTCGATCATCGAGAGGCAATACGGGGCTGCGACAGCGCCGAACGGCTTCTTCGCAAAACTCACTCCCGCGACTCTTGAGAAGATGCGCGAAGCTGCCTTGGCTGACTTGGATAATGAAGAATCCGACGATGTGCGAGCTAACGTCTCAACTGCAATCCACCGTGAAATCAATGAAGGTCGCTACCCGTATGTGACGTCGTTCTACTTGATTTTCATGTGGGAACCCCAGTACATGTTTGGCAAGTTTATCGACAAGACGTGGAAGACCGTCATGGCGTCGGTAGGCTTGGCAGATGCTGATGTATTAGCGTTCGACGCCTATCACAAGCACTCTGATCAATTCGGGCTACTGTGCAACGGCATTGCACAGGCACTTGCGGCGCAAGAGTTCATGCCCGAGGAATTGAATGGTCAAGGCTACATCAACTGGCAGTACCAATTGATGAACCCTGTGCGTTACTACAACATCGAGCCGCCAGTATATCGTCCCGATATGCCGATCTATGAGTGCTTGAAAGACCCATCACTGACACCGGGTCACCAAGCACTCAACACCGCACCAATGTTCAGTTCAGTGGTTCCGAGTGAGAACGGCTGGAAGATAAAAGACGGCGGCCATGATTACCACGTTCGCGCAACCTCCGTCGTCGGAAAACCGCCGAAATCCGGGCCGGGCATGATTCAGCGGGCCATGCGTGGTATTGAGAGTGAATCTCTTATCACTCTCAATTGGTATGTGCCCAGCAAGGCAAAGGTCTTGGCCCGACTTGCTGCTCGCGGTCGTCTAATCGCGTCCAAAAAAGGTATGCGTATTGGCGACAAACTTACTCTACAGCAACAAGAAGAAGACCTAGATGCGGTATATGAAAAGGTCTCGGCAGAAAACGTTGTGGGCAGAGAGCAATTCTTTGATACCTCTATTCATATTTGCCTGATGGGCTTTGACGCCAAAAGGCTCGATAGCCAATGTGATCAGTTGGAATCATTGCTATGGCGAATCGGTAAGGCGGAAAAGGATCGCGGTGATGCAGTTATACGCTCATCTTTGCCATTAAACTACGTTGAGAAAAGCCGCTCACTACTTCGTCGCGATACTCCACATCTGACGAAAAGCCTTTCTCACATGTGCCCTATTTTCATGGAGTATCAAGGTGTGCCTGATCCAGGCATTGTAATGAACAATAGGTCTGGGCAACCTATATACTTGGATCTTTTTGGAAGCTTAGTTGTTACCGGGCACTCTTTGATAGTGGGTACTACCGGCAGCGGAAAAAGTTTCGCATTTAACAACATACTCATGGGTACGCGTGTTAAATACAGGCCCAAGGTTTGGATTATCGATAAAGGTGACAGTTACGAATCACTATGTATTGTTTTGGGCGGCAACTATATTCGATTGGCAACAGAGCCCTTTCTTGAGCCTGTCACTGGTCGAACCATATACCCAATTTGCATCAATCCTTTCTCGCTGAGCAAAGACGAGGAAGGTAACAATGCGATGCCTAACAACGCTGACCTGATGTTCATTGCCAACCTTCTGATGATGGCAATGACGACGGGTAACGGTGATTCGAACGCAGTAGTACACGCAAAAACCTTACCCTTGCTGTACAACGCACTCTTTGAGTTTTTCAGCGAGTGGGTTGAAACCAAACCTCATGATGAGCCGATCATGAGTGATTTCATTCCTAAGCTACAAGCGACGAACTTTACAGACCTTGAGGGTGCGAACCTAGCCGAACTGTTATATCTGTTCTATGGCAACGGCCCATACGCGGCAATCTTTGACGGTAAGTTACAAGTAGACTGGGACAATGATTTCACCGTTCTTGAAACCCAGCGCATGGCTAAATCTGACGCTCTCGGCATCGTAACGTTGGCCTTGTTCCGTCAAATCGACATGTACTGTAAATATGTTCTTCCTAAACCAAGGAAGAAACTGATTGCGGTCGATGAAGCATGGGCAACGCTTTCCTCGCCAACAGCAGCCGCTGCTCTGGCGGGCTTCTACCGTGAAATGCGTAAATACAACGCCGGCTGCCTGCTCATTAGTCAGACCGTAAACGACTTTGTTCGGATTCTGAAAGCCGAGGCAAAGGGGTCTGGGGATAACCAGGAAGGGATTCTGGAGAACACTAGTCACTACTTCTTCTTGGCGTGTTCCGAGTCAGACTACAAAATTGCACAGGAGCATTTGAGTTTCAGCGACGAGGAAGTGCTTCTCTGGCGCTCACTAGCCTCCTTGCCTCCGCTTTATTCGGAGGTCTTCTACCGCATGCGTACTACGCAGGGTCTGTACTACTCCGGTGTGTTCCGACTCTTTGCTAGTTCAGTTTCGCTGTGGATTGCATCTTCCAGCCCTGATGACTACGCGCTTCGCGAAACCAAAACTCAAGAGATTATGCAGTCTCAAGACGTTGACGAAAAATTGGCACGCCAGCGAGCCATTGTTCAACTCGCTAAAGAATACCCATACGGAGCCAGGTTCCATGTTCAAGAAGCTGCTTAACATTGCATTTGTTTTACCTGTATTGCTGGCTTCCGGCTGTTCTTCGAACTATGAACCTCGCGAAAGCATTGTCGATGAGCAGAAAGCTAAACAGCAGGTAAAAATCTCCGCCCCTCAAACAGTACAAGAACGGCGCGCCTACGAAAAAGGCGTGCAAGACGTACTTGTTGATATGAAAGGAAAGATGCGGGCGCGGGATCGTTTTACTTGGGAAGCTCCAATCATTCAGTGCGGAGTTCAAATCCCTGGGCGTGTCGTCAACGGCATGCTCGTACCTAGCCATGAAGAATGCGTACAGATTGCCCCTGGACGTTTTATCGAAGAAGCGCCGACCTATCTGCCGGCTTTAGGAGCAAGCAATGACTGATACATCCTCACCTTTGAAAGCCCTCGGCGCGAAACTCAAAGCGGGCCTGAAAACCGTCCAGAACGCCAATGAGCAGGCGAAGGCGCGGGCAGAAGGGCGTCCTTTGCATGGCGACGAGAATGCCGCTGTAGATGATCTGGCAGACAACGGTGGCACGAACGCGCCAAAGAATGATGAGCGCCTTTCCGCAGTTGACGATCAGGATTTGGAAGACGGCATTATCATCGAAGGCGAGGCTCAGCCAGCGAAACCAAAACGCAAAGGACTGAACACAAAGCAGAAGTTGCTAGTTCTCGGAGCCATGGCCATCGCGGCTGTATGGGTCATGAAGAATAAGGACTCGATGCCACTCTCCCCTCCAACCGCACAAACCGAGGTTACCCAAGGTTCGACTTCTGCTGGCGAGAGTACGGTAGACAGCCCCGCATTTGATTTTGGCAAAGAGCCAGAGCCAGATGCACCGATAGAAGTTGCTGCGTCCGGGGCAGCTAAAACGCTGGGTTTCGGAACTGATGAAGCGCCAACTCGCGATCCTGCGAACTCCCCATTGGGCTCAGAAGCGGTGACTGCTGACCTCAATGAGCAGTTTGCGAGTGCTCCAGTGGAAACGACTCAAACCCTCGATCCATTCAGCGGAGAGGTGAAGACCACACCTGCATCCCCTCCTGACTTACCTGCAAAGCAGTCAACAAACGTACCAGCACCAACTACGCCTAATCTGGCAAAACCGCAGCACTCCACCGATGCGTCTGCTGAGCTTGCACTCATCGGGGCCGATGCGACGAGCCCATTTTCTGGGGGTGATAGTAACTCCACCGAGTTGAGTGGAACGAAAACTCAAAACCCGGATAGTAAAGCTGGCGTACTGCAAGATCAGGGCGCGAAAGCTGAAGTGGCCAACCTCAAAGCGAAGATCGCCGAGAAGGATGGCCGGATTGGAACGCTGGAATCACAGGTGAGCAAGCTCAACAATGACCTTGCCGCAGCTAAAGCTTCGAAAGACCACCAAGGTCAGTCGAAAGCCGCGGCTAGCAAATCGCCTCCGAAGAAAGCTGCTCAACCGGCACACACCCCGCAGCGTTCGCCCTCAACGAAACGCGTAGCAACCGCACAAAAGGTCGTGGCCCGTCCGCAAGTATGCGTGACTGCCGTAGCCCAGGCGGCTCGAAACTGCACCACCTGTGTACCGCATGCTTTCATCACCCACCGGGGAAGTGAAACTATGGTTGGCCAAGGTGACTTCATCGAGGGGCTGCGCGTGAATATCGTTGGGGACAGGCTTGATCTACAGAACGCCGAAGGCGTCGTAGTTCACAAGTTCTGGAGTTCTCCAAATGGCTGTTCAGCAGGCTAAACGCACACTGACAATCTCTCCCACGCAGAAGGATCTTCTCCTGCTTGAGAATTGCTTCGCAGCCATCAACAAGGAACGGTTTAACAACCGGCTCACGGTCAAAGCGCGCTGGGACTATCCCAGCGCTGTTGAGCCACGCGACCCCTCCGAAGAACTCAAGCTTTTACCACCTGACGAGCAGTCTCAGGTGGCCAAAGCGATTCAGGCCTACGCAGAAAAGGACTTCCAATCAGCTAAGGAATTGCTACAGCCCTTTTGTCACTATGAACTGAGGCACATCAACGGTCTCTACACCAGTGCAATCCGGCACCTCAAAGAACCAATCTGGTTCAATACATCCCAAACTATCTGGAAGGCAGATCCCGAGGCTGTTGCTCCAGCTGTTGCCAGCATCGAAATCAAGAACGATGTTGAAGAAATTCTTGTACATCCCGCCCTGTCGAGCATCGGGTATAAAGCCCCCCGCTATGTATTGGCCTATGTGATTTATCACGAAGGCCTCCACAAGATTTTAGGAACGAAACACTACAATCCCCATCCCCCCCTTTTCAGGAGGATGGAAGCTTGCGCACCTCGGCGTGATTGCGCAGTGGCGTGGCTCAGGAAACACCGCTTCTCGACAATTGAGGATTTGGTGTGATCAGGGTTTTGATCGCCGGGCTCGCACTCGTCGCCGCACCTGCGTTCGCTCAACCATATGACGCGATGATAGACGCAGCAGCACGCAGGCATGGCGTTGATCCAATCGTTATGCGGTCTGTTGTTCAGAAAGAAACCCAAAGACAACCATGGGCGTTTAATTGCGATGGCGAGGGGTTCTACTTCGAAAGCAAGGAACGCGCGATTTTGGCGTTATGGCAAATCAGCCGCAATGCATGGTTGGTCAAAATCGGAGTTTCCAAGGATGAAACACTGCGGCAGTTTTTCCCTTCCGAAGCTCACGCCTGGGCATTTCTCAAGGCCTACAGAGCAGCACAACAACGTGCTGGTGCCAGTAGCGTGGTTCTCAGAACCGATGATGGAAGATCAGTCGCTGTAGGCGAAGCCCGTGTTCGACAACTATGGGTCGTTAATACCGACATAGGCATCGCACAAGTCAACTATCGGTTCCATGGAGTGAGCCGCGCCCGAGTTCAGCAGTGGTTCGATCCTGCTTACAACCTCGACTATGCAGCCTCCTTGATTGCATCCCACAAACGAGCGGGCCGCTCAGACATAGAGGCAGCAGGGGATTATCACTCAAAGACACCCAAAGCCCGTGCTGCGTACATGAAGAAGTTACTCCCTATTTATGAGAGAGAGAGAGCCCGTGCGTTTTCTGCATTTGCTTCTAATTAGCGCAGTGCTATTGACCAGCTCTGCCTATGCATCTGACAAGCCACTACTCACCCAATCGGATCAACTGAAACAGGGTCTGGTAGCGCTGCGCAGTGGCGACAAATCTAAGGCGTGGGAGTTGATGTTCCCGCTCGCTCAAGGTGGTGACGTTCAGTCGATGTTCTACCTCGGCGAAATGATGCTCCGCTCACCTGAGTATGGAGACAACCTGGAGCGGGCAGTCAAGTTCTTCTCGGTGGCAGCAGCAAAGGGGCATGCCGGCGCTAAGCAGCAACTCGAACGCGTGAAGAAACTGATAGACCAGCAAGCGAACAATGGCGTGCCAACTATCGCTGGCACTAGCGGTCTTCCAACGCAGGCAGACATAGCTAAGGCAAATGCCCAATTGGCCCAGTACAAAGCCGAGGTACTTCGCTATACGGACAACATGGTTGATTTGCCACAGATACCGAGGATCGAGGTCATGGTTTTTATAGCTAAGCCTGACGCTACAGCAGAAAGCTTGTATCGCATGACTCAGGGACTAGAAGACCAATTCGGCGCCAAGATTAAAACTCAGTTTTTTGTCGTCATTAATCCTGCGGATTGGAAGCCTGACGGCCCACCAATTGGCGGCACGAATCTACCACCCAAAGGCTTCACCCCAGACTTCAAGGGTCAACTCGCTGCCCAACATGGGGTGAAAAAACTGCCCTCCGTTGTAGTGCTGCCCCCTAGCGGGCAAGCGAAGGTAGTAAACGACCTCTCTTCCCTTTCTTCCCTTATCTCCACTCTGTTATGAGCGAGGCATCCGTGAACTCAAAAATCAAACTCTGCTTGGCCTTTGTCGCCGGGGGCGTGCTGTTCAACACGCCATGGGCACTTTCTAACAACCCCGCCACCGAGGACGTGTTGTCGCGTGCTATTGCCGGCGCGATGCAGCAGGCCGCTGACTATCAGCAGCAAAAGGAAGATGCAGAGCTTGCAAAGCTGCCGAACATCATGGACTGCCAGAACATGCAGTGGATGAAGAACTGCACGGAAATCAACAAACAGGCCAAGAAACATCCAAACGCACCACTACGGGTTACCAACGCCGCAGGGCTTGAATTCAATTTCGTGCCCGGCACTCCATCCGCAATGATCAGACTCCAGCTTGAGCAAACCCCAGAAGCTGCTATGGCTGCTCTCAAGTTCCAAGACTCCGCATGGGGGGAGTACAAGAAGTCGGCCAGTCTTTACAAAAATGCTCTGTGGGAAGCTGGGCCACTGAAAAATTTGATTGGCCTGGACAAAGCGAAACAAATCTTCGACAGCCCAAAGGCTGTTAACACCAAGGCCATTGCAATCTCTGTGTTCGTTCAAAGCATGTGCGGCGCGTGCGATGTACAACTCGGGACAATGCAAAAGCTCAAAGAGCGTTATCCAGACCTCAAGATCACAATTTTTCAAGTGGATGAAAACGCGGAAGGCTTCAAAGCCAAAGTTACCGACCGTGGCCTGACTGGACGGATGCTCAACCCCCTTGAGGCAAGCAACGCGCTCAAGTCTGGGGTAGAAAAGTGGCCATCTGTATGGATCGACAACGTACCCATGAAACAGCGCCAGAAGCTGTTGGGTGTTCGAACCATCACACAAATTGAAGAAAGCCTGCAAGGCATCACCCACGTCATCAGCGCTAAGAAGTGAGACGGCATTAATGAAACTCAAGCAAATAGTTCTGTCATTGTCTTTGGCACTGACTTGCGTTGTTGGTTCTGCACAAAGCTCTGCCGCCACCAATGCCAATGTCAGCGATCCTTACGCTGATAACCAGGCGAATTCGCCCTGGACAATGAGCATGGAGAATGTCCAAACCTTCGGTGGTCGGGTCGTTCGCGGCGCGTCAACTCTCACTGACGGCGCGAAGCTGGACAGTTACACCCCTTATTTTCCTGATAAAACGACCGCACTAAGCGGGTACAGCTCCGGCAAGGTAAGCGTCGGTTGTGACGGCATCAACCTTGGCGGGGTCATCGACGGCCAGTTGGCACAATACGCCCAGATGGTCGAGCAATTCATTCAACAAGCACCTGCGCTGGCCATCATGTTCCTCGCGTACTCACAGCCAACTGTCAAAGCTGTGATCGACGAACTAAATGGCGTCAGCCAATTCGGCCTTGACCTCACCAACCTTAGTTGCTCGGGTGTACGAGCAATTGCTGATAAAGCGGCGGAGGAAAAAGCACAGGCAATGGCTGAGGCACGCTGCACCGCCGACGCTGGGTTTAAAGATCCCGAGTGTATGTCCGACGATGGTCTCTTGAGCAGCGTAACGAAAGTGATGAAGGACACTAAAAACACAGTGTCTCAACGGGCGGATCAGTACCTTGGCAAGGTAAGCAGCGCGACGGGTGGGCTTGTCTCGTTTACTGGAGTGGGCAGCGGATCTGGTTCCGGTTCTACAGGTTCTACTGGTAGCGGGGCCGGCGCTGCAAACAACGGCGTGCGCACCAAAGCGTGCAACAACGTAAAAGGCAAAGGGTTGCGAACGATGATCCTTGCATCCAGTGGTACTCCATGCGAGGTAATCGAGAACTATGCAGAGTTGCTGCCTGACTACCAAATCAGCGACGAAGGCCAGAGTGGCGTCATTCCTCGGACTCTGACGCTCCGCAAGCTGGCTTCCGACTTGGTTGTTAGCCACGAAGGTTGGATCAATGAAGTGGCTGGCGCAGACGAAGCCGACTTTGTGAAAACCGACGGTTTCAAAGCAATCTACAACCGCACGAGTATTGCGATTTCGGTCGCCCAGCACCGCAAGATGAACCTGCTGATGAAGACCAACCCTGCTCAGGGACTGTCGATGATCCGCAGCCTTGCACAACTCATCGCGCTCAAAGACCTGAACTTCATCGTCAGCAACCTTGAAGTGGCAGTTCTCACCGGCATCCAGAACCAATCAGATGATCAGGTACTGCCCGAGCTTCGTAAGCAACAGTATGTCCACGCCATCGAATCTCTAAAGGCCGAACTTTCGACCCTGACGGAAGAGGTAAACATGGACTTGAAGCGAAACGAAATCCTCAAAACCACCTGAGTAGACGGATATGGATTCGAGTTTTGTTGAGTGGATGTACCTCAAGTCCATCGTTGGTAACTTTGAGGGGCTTATTCAATACTATTTCGGCACCATGGCCTACCTCGCCCCCTGGCTGAGGCAGGCCGGGGTTGGCGTGCTGTATTCGCTCGGTTTGGCGTGGGCAGCCTTCTGCATGATCAAGGCGCCGGTAGACCGTTTGCTTACTGCAATTAGTGTTTTTGGCATGGTGTTTCTAGCTGGCTTCCTGCTGAGCCCCACGACTGAAACGAAAAACCTTGGTAGTGCTTCTGGCACTGAACTGAGCGTCGGTGCTTATTACTCGTACTTCCTCGCTGGCTCGATGACTCAGGTATTTCAGGATGTGGTCAACGCCAGCTGGAAAGCTTCTATCAATGAAGCAAACGGTGGCGGAGGCCCTACCCAAGATGCTATTGCGATGGCATTCAACGATAAAGCCGCCAAGTTCGCTGAGAAGTTTCTAAAAAGTGAGGGAAAAGAAGCAGTAAAGGACTATTTGCAAAAGTGCGGCTCAGAGGCATTGAAACAAGCTAAAACGCCTAAAGAAAAGACGATGCTGAAAAGCATCGGCTTAGGCGCCAATACTCTGGGCATGGCTGCGAGTGAAACAACCACCTTGAGCCAATACACATCCAAAGCTGCAAACCGTAATACGGATTGGGGTACAGCTGTAATGATGGGTAGCGACATGTATGGAGGCATGGCGCTATACGAAGCCTCAGTAATAGAAGCAAAACAAGTAGAGTCGCAGCGGACTGAGGGCGAGCAATTCCTAAAAGACTTGCCACCATCGAACAGCACCATCGATGGCAAAAAGGGGTATCGCATCCCTACCACGGCATACATGAAAGCCTCTCTTTCGGATACCGGCAGCGCATCGACTTCGAACAGTGATAGCTTCAAAAAGCTTTCGTCATCAAGTGGACCGTATAAGGAAATGACAGCTCCTGGAGCCGCATCTACAACAGCTGGCGCAGAAGAGGATTATGTTTTTTATCCAAAGAACTGTTATGACCTCTATAAGGTCGCTTCCGAAACCATGAGCAGTTTGCGAGAGGGCTCAAGAGGCGTTCCTGGGTATGAAAATCTGGATCTGACCGGTGCTTTTACTTCCCTTTCGACCTCTAACAAGGTTCGTCGTGGCATCAATGATGAGATCACCGAAGAACTAAAGGATATGGGTATCGACAAAACAGTTGACGCGTCTTTGATGGAGTCACTAGGCGATTCAATTTACGATGCATCAACAAAGGTGAGTAACGTATTCGACAAATGGATGCTGGAGTATGGCATACCCATTACCATATCAACGATGGCGATGATTGTAGCTATCCTGCTCATCACTTTCCCTGTTTTCGCTCTGGTTTCAGTAATGTTCGGGCCAAAGGTTCTGGTCTCGTATTCCAAACTTATGGCATTCCCGTTCCTTGTTGTTTTTATCAACAACTTACTTCTCGCCGTGAGCGCAAACCTTATTTCTTTCAATAAGGCCTACACGGTCATAACTGAAACTATGAACCCAGGAGGTGTTGACCTTTCCTCATCAATGAGTGCGATGAGCGCAGAAACCATCATTTACGCATCTATTTGCGTATGTGAGATTGCAATCGCAAAGTTCATCCTTTGGGATGATGTTCGTGCAGTCACCAGCTTCAACCCTGCATCTGCCGGCCATTCAGCAGCGGGTCGAGGTGCAAGCATGATCGGCTCAGCAATCTCACTTGCGACTGGAATTTTCGGTCGCGGGGCTAAGATGGCCAAAGCCGCAGAGGGCGCGAAAGCAGCTAAAGGCATGAGCAATGCAATCTCCAGCATCAGCCGGCAGGTCACTCAAATTGCCAATGGTGGAAATCGATCGCAGAACCAGTCCACGCCCCCGAGAGGTACAGGAGGTGGCGGCGGTGGTGGCGGTGGTGGCGGTGGTGGAGGCAACGGTGGCAACGGTGGCAACGGTGGCAATCCTGGATCAGGTGGTGGCCCGGTAGGTGGAAGCAAGTCCTTAAACCCCCCGCCAACTCAACCCACAACATAAATCAACGACAAGGCCCGGATTCCGGGCCTTTTTTATTGATTCGAGCAGGGAAGCCGTTATAAAGAACGCATTGGAGGAAACCATGAAAATCACTGCTATCACTGCTGTACTCATCGCTTGCGCATTAGCCACCGGCTGTCGCGAGGAACCGTCAAAGAACGCTGCGGGTCTCAGCGAGGCTACCTACAAGCCATCGAACGTCAACGTTCTCCCCATGACATTTCCAGGTCGTGAGAGCACGGTCTTCAAATCGTTTGGGACGTTCAAGGAGAAAGAGCACCCGCAGCCATACAGACAGCCCAACACATGGATGGTGTACATGGCCGCACCCGGCTGGACAAAGGGAGGGAAACCTATCGTAGATCGGCTTGCCACTGATGCTGTCGCCATCGAGCGTGTGAAGCAGTTCATTTACTCCAACCACCTACACGACCAAGTGCGGGTAGCTTGGCTCCAGTATGATCCCAACCCGAGCGCCGCCTTTGTTGAAGACCTCGATAAAGTCCCTGATAACTTCATACCGCTTTTCCTGAAACCACACGGCCCACAGGTTGACCTGTACATTTACTCGCCGGCAACTCGCCACGGTAATGGCTCCAAATCCTTGCGCTACGACGCTTGGCTCAAGCCCTACTTGCCTTTCGCAAAAAAGGCCGGGGGCGATTACATGGCCAGCAACGACTTCCAACGCGCTCAAGGATTCGATGATCCCGATGGTAAATATTGGGATAGCTGGGCTCGCCACTGGTTCATCGTTAGCCCGGATGGCAAGGTTGTGGACGCCTACTTTTCAAACCTAGGCAGCTACTACATCCAGGGTGCAGACAAGCCGATCAATTCGTTGATCCATCATTTGAAGCTTGACGCTGACAGCCTTGAAATACCCAAGATCGTCACAGCGAAGTATGAGTCCTTCTACACGCCACCCTATTGGGATTTGCTAGACAAGAACGCACGCGACACGCTGGGCGTAGGAGCAAAGCAGTGATTAATTTCAGCTATTGTCTCGACGCTGAGGGCAACCTCGTAAGGATCAGCATCGGCGAACACGCCAAAGCATTGATCCCAGGAGGGGTCGAACTGATAACGACTGCTGCCGATCTTGAGTATCCTTTGCCTTGGACAAAATCTGTCACTGACGCTGTGAATGAAATTCGATTTGTACCCTACCCACAGGTGATCGGGACTGTCGCAGCAGCGGTACACGAGACGCGAAAACTGCCTGAATCTCCTTTCTTATTCGTACCACCCGCCACAGGAGAAGCACCTGAGCAGGATGTGATGGATTTGATTGCTCTGTATGACGACCTCCCAGCTGATGCCAAGGGGCGCGGTGAAATTGAAGCCGCGCTCGCAGAGGTTGGAATTCAACAAATTCCACTTCTCAAGCGCTTTGTCCCAGAAATGTACGAGGGCAAGGTGAAATCTGTGCCCTCAGCAATCGTTCGCCAGGGATGGATTTCTCACACCAAAATCTACCGCAAGGCGCAAGTGCGATGAGTCTGGATCACACTGACCACGAAAACGACTTGTTCTATCAGCCGGAGGATCGGTACTGGGATGGTCATGACAAATTGGGTTTCGAATCTGATCACATGATTGATGAATGGCCATTGCCGGCAAATCTATTCGTGCGGCGCATGGCGTTGATGAATACAGCTGACAAAGGCCTGCACAACCTTGCCATTGGGGATTTCCTACAGATTGTTGGAACACTGCTGGAGCAGGATCAACACTCAGTCTATCGCTTTTTGGTCGTACCAATGACGCGTGATGCAAGCACGCTTTCGTTAACCATGATAGGCAAGGTCTCAGCAGCCCTTCCCCCATTACGGGCCGATAACATTGGCTCGTTGCCGATGGCTTTCGCTTGGATGGCGAAGCAGAGCAGCAGTTTCGAAGTCTCTTGCGCTGCCGACGGCAATTACTGGATTCATCGGCCATGATCAAAACTCAGGACGCGTATTCTCTCGCCATCGAACTGAACAGAGTAGCCTCAGCTATGCCCGGTCGCAGAACCTGTTACCTACTCTGTCCCAGCGCAATGACTGCAATTTTGCAATGCGATGTTGGTGATGTTCCACTGATGACCGGACACGGTTCAGCAACAGAACTTGGCCGTCTCATTCACACCTACCATCAATGGGGCCAACCTATTCGACTGGGCATCGTGCTAGCGGATGACGGTCTACATTTTTGGGTCGAAAACGAGCGCGAACTGTAGGGTAAAGCGCCCCTTGCAGGGGCGCTCAAAGAGGATCAAAGGCCGGTATCTAATTCACTTAAAGGATCAGATTGCGGTACTGGAGTATCTTGATCCTTATTCTCATGGGCCTTCGCCCCTACAGGGCTCATTGGCTGCCCACCTACTGCCTCCCCTGACCCTGATCGCGGTAAAGCCGGTGTCTCAGGATCGTGCGGTTCAGATGCTGATGGGAAGGCTGGGGCCGTTTCGGTATCGACAACACGCGGAGCCGGTACGAAAGAGTCCCAGTACAAACGCTCCATCAGTTTCGGATCAGCCTCGGCGACCTGAACGTAGCTGTTCATGAGATTCACGATGACCATCGTCCGCGACCCATAAGGTAAGCCGCAATAAAAGGCGAACATCAATGGCGATGACTCCTTATCGATCAAGATGGACACCTTCCGGCCCTTCGCATTGCCACCGTCAGGCTGCTGATCGAACAGAGCAAGGCTTGGCTTGTAACTCGGCATGATGCCTTCGCAGAGTTTGAGCAGCAATTTGTTCACAAACAGCCTGCTGTACCGCTCGTAAAAGCCTAGCAACGCATCGTGGCGACCCTCAAATAACTCTGCCTTGATTTGGACTGAATCTTTCATTGGTCAATCTTCGGCAGGATTTGGGTTTTCGCGAATCGGAAAAAGCCTCGGACAATGCTCAGCTCTGGCGTGGAAGCTTTGTAAAGCGGGCAGTTAATGTACTGCTTGAAAACTTCAATGCCGAGCACAGTGGCTCCGCCCCCAGCGAGGATTATGCCGGTCAGAAAATCAGTCGAGCCCCACACCTTCTCAATGCAACGAGGAAGAACATCCTTCGCGAACTCGTTCCTGGCCGGCAAGCTGATGGCTTTCATGTCGAGCTTTTGTCCCCGCCAAGGGATATAGCCATCGCGAATCCACTGGTCTACGGTGTGTTCGGTGGTCTGCTTGTCCAAGGTGAATTCTTTCGGTATCACCCCGGTTTTCGTCCCTTCCGGCTTTGCCTTCAATGTGGTGAAGATTGCCCTATGGATATCGGACACGCCCTTGGATTCGCCATGGCGTTGGTCAGAGACTCGGCCATTGTTGAATTGGCCAATGTCAGTTGTGCCTTGGCCAATATCTACGATGCCCCACTTGCCCTTGATAACCGTGTCGAGAGGGATGCGCTCACCCTTCTCATTCTCCAACTCGTCATCAAACCATGGGCCTGCCCACTGAGGGACTACCTTCACAGCCCTTACCTGATAACCCTCCCCCTTGGCCCATTTTCTGATGTTTTCTTCGAACGTTTTGACCTCCTGGTCATAAAATTCTGTTGGCAGTCCAGTTACGATTATTGGTGTCTTGATGTCGCATTCTTTGAGCGCCTTGAGTAGCAGGACTCGGATCATGTCGGACGAATAGAATGATGAGTCTGTGCTACGCGACTGCGCACCCGCATCCCGGCAGCTTTCACCTACAAGGAAACTCCTGCCGTCTTTGGTGGTGAACACCTCTTTCGCGACTCCCATTCCCAAGCCGCTCGTGTCTTTGTAACTTGCGACCAGGGACGCAAAGCTGCCTTTCTTGCCATTACCGGCAATGTACGAAGTCGTACCGTTGCCTAAATCAAGAGCGATCAGTGCCTGTTCGTTTGCTGTTGTCATGGTTTCCCCTTCATGGAAGTAGTGCTTGCAGCTGCGTCCTGATTTGGTTCCAGGGCTGCATAACGGCTACGAGATTTTCTTGAGCTGAGAAGATTTCCTTAATAGACCTACCGAAATAGCAGGCCTTGATCACCTCTTTGGTGATCCACTCCGACTCTTTACGAGGACGGAGCGCGTTCAATGCATTGGATACGTCCGATGGTTCAGGATCACGGCCAAGCTGGCGCTTGAGTTCCTGGGCGATACGCTTTCGTTTCAGTGATTTTTTGAAGTCAGTCATTACGTTGTAGCGTCGATGTTTCGTCGCACGGTTGATACTGGTGACAACCTTTAACGCAGGATTTGAAGGCCCGAGCAAATCGTAATCATCGAGTGTGTAGGTGCAACGGATCGACCTGTACCTCACCGCCCCCATCGTTGAATTGAACTCAAACATCGCCTCATCAAGGGCGTCGGATAGCATTTCGAATTCTGCAAAAGCATCCTCTATGAGTGGTAAGCAGCGTAATCCATAGGTGCTCAACCCCTCAAACCAACGCGGCAACACTGCCCCTCTACCAAGAGACTGAGGGAACTCAGCTCCCAGAAATTTTAGGCCGGCGATTCTATCGTTGAGCCTGTTCAATTTTTGGAATGCCACGGCGTGCTGCTTGGCATCAACGCTACCGAAGAATGGCTGTAGCGACTTCATGAGGTCTTGCTGATTGAGCTTGCAAAGATCAGTTCGCATGGCGTCACACCGCAGAGCGATACCTAAGCAACCGTATCGCTTTTCCCCTGAATGAATGTCGTAAACCAGACGGTATTTCACATCTTCTTTCAGAGTAGGGAACCCACGCATCATCGGCTCCAAGTGGACGAGCACCGATGCAGCGTGCTCATCCAGCTTTTGCAGCCAGTCCAGTAGCTGAGTTTTGGTGGTTTTGATTCGGCCTCGCGCAGCTTCAAGCTGAGCGACATATACGCCCTTCTCGTATGCGGGCGGCACAGGCTTGGGGCTCATTGGCGGTACACGTTCCTGATCGACATACCAGATTGTCGCGGGAACCAGTTCTCGATTCATCCCAACTTGATGCTTTTACTCAACGCCTCATAGGATGTGCAGACAGCACCAATATGTCTCTTTTTTGGCTTTTCCTGGCCGATTCTGTGGCGCACCGACGAATAGTGAAGATTTGCGTCGGCATAGCACTGCCATTCCCTTAAGCACCTTTCGCAAACCTTCATCCGAACAACCCTACGCATGTACGGCTCCTAGAGATTCCATAGAAACACTTCGCCACATACTTGGGCCGACACGCACCGCCGCCGAGGAGACTCCGGCAAAACCCCATGCCACCGACATAACTCTTGCGGAAACTCATAGGATTCCACATCCCACCAGTGAGCGACCGCACCTGGACTCAGGATGCATACGGATTGCGTTAGCGGGGAGTTACCAAACACAGAGTGGACGTTTGCGCTTCTACAGCAGGCGCCCTTCAATCCTCGGGATTCCTAGGCACGCTGTGGCTCTCATTGGGAATCCCTTTCTTGCTGTCTCTAAGCGCTTGCCACCAGTTGCGCACCAGTGAGCCTCAGATCGCTTGCCAGCCGCAAAGGATTTCTCAAGTCGAGGACACGATTTCCGAGTTGAAAAAATGCCATCCAGTCAGCGCCGCTTCTGCTGCTACTGACCTGGGCAAACTCCCCTTGGACGACAAGCGGAGATTCCCCCCATTGCCGAGCAATTCACCACCTCATGCGCACCCTGGCCTAGCCGGTCTGAGACTGCAATTCACAGTGCTCGGCAAAAAATGACCAGATATTCCAGATAAATCACACCAGATTAATAATTGGCTAAGGTGTTTCATTTCGCTGCCGTGTGCCTTTCTTTTTGGCTGGCGCTTGGAGACCAAATAAGCGATCTAAACCCTACCGATAAGAATATAGGCAAAGAATTAATGTATAACCTGACTGGCGCTCGGGGACTGCAATTTATGACCAGATTTCTGAGCTAAATAGCCGTCTAATGTAATTATTGAAATCACACCTGCTTTTCTCTTTGCATTCGCTCCACGAACTACCTCGAATCGCATTTCTTTAAGCACAAAAAAACCGGCACATGGCCGGCTCTTTTGTCACTGTCTGGGCTCAGAACTCAATCCCTTCACCCGCTGCTTTGCCGTTCTGGCTCTCGTACAACTCTATGAGCATCTTCACCACCTGCTCCGAGGCCTTCATACCTTTATTCCCAGCTCGCACTACAGCTAAAGCGTCGAAGCCTTCGTCACAGATGCACACCACATCCTTGAGGGTCTTTTTTGGCGTTTCGCTCCAAATGCACGAGATAGCTGGTCTCCCGTGATGGATTTCTTTGACGTAAGCGTGAAGGCGCCCTTCAACTTTTTGAGCGAACGCCTCCAGGGCTGTACTGAGGGCAGGTACGGGTTGGGTTTGTGTATTCATGTCTAACGCCTTGGGCTCATTCATCAGTCACATCTTTATAACGGCTGCGCCCCCTCACTACACACCTCCACCGCATTTTTCACAGCATGGCCACGGTTCCCTGTAAGGGGGGGTACGTGTAACTGCATCCAGTTGAGTTGCATGGAAGTCCCCAAATCCCAAGAATCAATCCCGAGCTGAACGCATTCGCGTCGGCGGGGCATAGACCCCACACACAGATTGAACAGAAGGGGGGAGCGGCTGCTGTCGTTCCAATCGACGGATGCTTGTAGGAGGCACGCCGTGGGATACCGTACAACGTGGTTGGCTGAGCTGACTGATACAGAGCTACGAAACCTTGACCCTTGGCAGATTTTAACTGCTGAGTCAGCCCGTGGATTTCTGATAATGGCAGCCAGGGACGCACTCCGTGCGTACAGGAATTTTGGCCTAGCCAAGATGGACAACGAAGAGTTGCTGCATGAGGTGTACCCCATGCTGCACGACGCGCTGCCCGGAATTCTTGACAACTGCGTCGCTGCAACAGCGCCTGAAAATCGGGATCGTTTCATCTATGGCAGCCTGCGCCGCTTGATCCGCTGCCGACTGGCTGATCAGGTTTTTGGAAGTATCGCCCCGACTGACCTTCTCTACATCGATTACGTTGATCGCAATATCGAAGAGGTGGACGACTCTCACATGCTGGTGTCGCACTCGTTGATGCACCCGTTTCTGGCCGACGTGAACGCCTACCTCGAATCCCACCCGAATTACCAACCACAGTTCCTTTCGGAGTCTCAGTTCGTTCCCGAGGAACAGGTTCAGCTTATACACCGCATGATCGAAATGTTCCGTCACCACCTAACCAGCCGTGAGGTTGATGTGCTTCGGAACCTCCTACTGAATTACCAAGATCGTTCGATGGTGGCGCTGGAGATCGGCACGACTCCCAAGCTGATTACCCGGTATCGCCAAAGCATCCAGAAAAAGATGAAGGCTGTGCTGAATGAGCTTGGGTGGTCGGCAGCTGAACTCACTGCCCTTTTGGGCAAGCAAGCACATCGCGACGATTCGGCAGCTTGAGGCGTAAATGTCAGATTTCTCCCCATCAGAATTCCTGCGTAAAGAGGTGTACCCACGACTGGATGCTGTGGAGGCCAATTTGCTCAATGGCCTCGATCCCAAGCCGAAGACAAACAGCGGCTCCTACCCGCTGACCTGTCCTGCTTGCAAGGCCAAAGAAGGGTTCTATTACCCCACCAGCGCGTTTATCAATTGCCCCCGGAAGAATGAGTGCGGCAAGACCACTAGCGTGTGGGATGCCATGCTTGCGTGCGGATATACCCAGTCCGAAATTTTTTCGATCCTCTGTGAAGCGGCAAACGTGGAACCTCCCAAAAGGAATCAGCCGAATACCCCTGCCGCAGCATCGAACAATGATGTTCGGATAGGTAAAGCGGTTTGGCTAATCACCCAGAAGCTCGCATCCGAGAACCCGTCGGCTCTCAAGCAATTCCAAGCTGATCGTGGTTACACGAACGAGCAAATGGCGGCGATGCGCCTTGGTTACTACACAACGCCGGAAGATTTGATCGCACGCTTGAAGCCCTATGGCTACACGCTCAATGATGCTGCGGAACGCGGTTATGTCGAACTGGACGATAACGGAACTGTTATCCCTGGATTAGCCGGCAGGGTAATCGGATATTGGCCCCACCCTGACGGTGATGACCGACTCTGGGGTCGTATCCCCGTCGGTGCGGGTGATCGAAAGGTTAAGAAGTATAAATTCGCGGCGAAGCTTAAAAAGGATATCCCCTACCTGTACAACCAGCGCAAGCAAGGCGTGCTGGTTTGTGTCGAAGGCACAATGGACGCTTGGGCCTTACAACTTTCGGATATTTGGGGCTGCGCTGTGGGTGGGGCGCAGATCAATACAGCGCAAGCCCTCCACTTTCAACAGCGTGGAATAAGCGAAGTTGCCCACATGGTTGATGGTGACAACGCTGGCTGGAACGGAGCACTGCTCTCCATCAAGAACTGTGAAACCCTCAACATCGTCACCAGCATCATTCCGCTCGGCGCTGGTATGGATGATGCGGATGCGCTCTTGCGTGCCGGCAAATCTGAAACGTTAAAAGCTCAAGTTGCCAAGCGCATGAACGCTGGCCGCTATCTCGCGCTAATGCTCAGAGCCCAGTATCAAGTGGCCGCACCAGACTTACAGGCAATCAACCGTATTCACGCTACCGCCGACTGCCTTACTCCAACCTCAAAGATCGTCTTTGACGAGTTGGCCGCAAGGTTTGGCATCCGGCCCGATCTACGCCTGGAGGCCGGTCGGCTCTTAGGCGAGTTGTTGCGTGCCGGGCTCAATCTGAATGAAGCCATTGGAAACGTCACACGTCGTACTGGCTACACCATCACCATCGAGAAGGAGGTTCAGCATGGCTGAATCCGCACCATCGCGTAGTGGCCCATTTCGACAGATCCTGAATCTGATCGTCATTGGGCTGCTCTGCCTGTACATCGGGAAGGTGTATGTCCGCGATCCAGACTATCGGCATGTAGAGGTCTGCTACATGCCATACAAAGTGGCTCACCTCTTTTGGGTGGACGCCTGGGGGGCAGTGGTAACCGATGACACCGCATCCCTTATGAAACACAGCCGCGACTTGTCCCGCTTCTTCCAAAGCTGCACGGACGAAGTGAGTACGTGGACGTTGCTGCGGACTCTCGGAAACTCTCAATAACACGTAAGGAAGTCGATCCATGGCTGAAGCAAGCACTCAATCCAATCAGTTCAACCCGAACCTGCCGACTCGGAATATCACCATCACTGGCGAGTCCAGCGCCCGCATGGTTCAAAACACCGTTCGTATTTCTCGGCTCGAACAGCGCTCGATTCAGATCGCGATGGCCACTCCAGCAGTCCGCGATGCAGGCCGTCGCGCTATGGATCGGCTGCAAGCCGCTCTGAGCGCTTTGGAATCGGAATTGACGCAGGTCGAGAAGGAAATCGAGGCGACTAACCGCAACAGCAGTCAACGCCGCGCCCCCCGCGCTGAACGCCCAACGCTGTCACGGAATTCTCAACCAAACGGTGATGCTGCCAGTAAAGCTACTGGTCAGCCTTCGGCGCGAAACGCGCAAGCGAAGACACGGCAACCTCAGAAGCCACAGAACAATGCCGGCAACGGCGGTAAAGGTGGTAAAGATGCACAACAGCCCCGTCAAGAGCAGACCCAGGCAGCGGTAAAACCGTCCACTGCTAGCAACAGCAAGCCACCTGTCAAAGAGGCGCCAGCGCCGCAGTCCGCCCCTACCCCGGCACCTGCTCAACACAAAACGCAAGCCCAGGCAGCCGAGCAGCAAATCCACTCGCCTGACACCAGCGCCACCCAAGCGGCCAATCCCGGCCTCCAATCCCTGTAACGAAGCGGTGAGACTATGAGATTGCACAATCTAAAGGATGCGGGAACGTTACTCCCACAGTGGGCAGTACCTTGCTTGCTCAACGTGGGATTTCTGGGCCTGTATATGCTTGCCGTTTACAGCTATGGCTCCAAACCCAGCGACGAAGTAGCCAGCGCCTGCACCGCAGCGATTTTGCTTTCTCTGGTCATCGCCACCCTCTTGCTGGTGCGTGAGATCGTGGTCGCGCAGTCTGGGGATGTAGCACGAGCGGTAGGTAAGGGGGTAGTTTCAGCACTGAATCTCAGCTGGGCTATCACCTGCCTATCCTTCCTTTGCTACATCAGCTGGGCACCGGCAGCGGAGTATGTGGCAGGGAATGTTGGCTTAGTTGCCACAGGAGTCGGCGCCTTAGCTCTGGTCGTTGCGGGTTCCTACATCGCCTTCCCATCTAAAACGCCTGATGTTCCTGACGCCACCAACAGTCAGGCCCTCACGGCTGTCGCCGGCATAAAACAGTCGGTTGCGCAAATGCCTACTTTTCAAGTGACTGTTGCCGATCTTACTCGGCTACTGGCACACCAAGCCGGTCGTGCTATCGGCTATGCGGGATCGAACGTGTTGTTCGACGACACGTTTAGCCTTGAACTGGATGTAAACAATCGTGTTGCCAAGGTGTACAGCAACACCAACCTGGTTTGGACAGCCGACTTCATGTACTGGCGTCTGCATATGCTCATGATGGGGTCGGCTGCTGAGCAGGTGCTGACTGGTTCATCTAGCCAAGCAGCTCTGGATGATCTGACCTCTTTTGATGAACTGGCAGCGAAGTACCTGATGCTCGGGCATGACAGGACTTTCAATGCTACGCCGGCCAATATTCATGAAGCCCAAATTAAGGCGTCACGAATCACCATGCTGCGCCGTAGCGTGTACGACCGCTGTCATGCAGCATGTCTCGTCAACCAGAAGGTTCTCATTGAGTTGGTTAAGCTGATGCGCACCCGTAGCGTTCTAACCTACGGCGACATTCGGGGTCATTTGGATCGAGTTGAAATGCCGGACGGTTTCCCGGTTGCACGGTTTGATGATGACGAGATTTTGAGGAAAGCGCTTCTGACTCACGATGAACATGATGAGGTAACGCTGGAAGGTACTTTTGAACAGGCCCATGTGGATCAAGAGTCATCTGATCGCACTACGAATCAAAACGCACCTCAGCCATCCCATGCATCCGTGCGCTCACGCGAGAAAGGCGATGCGGCTAACGAGGAAGATGTTGGTTTTTCAACCATCACAGCCTGAAACTCACTAGGCTAACGAGGGGCGCACCGTAACTCGGTTGCGCCCTTCTTTTTTTGACTCGTAGAGAGCGTCGTCTGCGGCCTTGTATGAAAGGTGATAGTCAGCGCCGAGCGTCACAAGTCCTGCACTGAATGCACAGCAGAAAGGATTCCCACTTTCTGGGAGAAATTGTTGATCGCTGAACTGGACGCGCAGCCTGTTGAGCACGGCCAATGCATTTTCCATATCGCACGAAGGCATAAGAAGCGCAAATTCTTCCCCCCCCATACGCCCCACAAAGTCCGTGCTTCGAACTCCGTCCTCCAACAACTTGGCTAGCCGGCAGATCACCTGATCGCCGACTGGATGCCCGTGCAAGTCATTGACAGATTTAAAATGGTCAATGTCCAGAACCGCCAGTGCGCATTGTTCACCTCGCTCTGCCATACGTCGAAGATTGGTATCGAACTGCGCTCGGTTCAGCAGGTTTGTAAGCGGATCACGACGCATTCTGTTCTCAAGAGCGACTGATCGACGGATAGTGGACTTGAGTACCTTGATGAATGGCTCTTTGTGCAAGGGTTTGCGAATGAAGCCATCTGCGCCGGCAGCTAGAGCCAGTAATTGCTTCTCGCTGTTACCTTCGGCGGAGAGGAAGATGATAGGCATGGTTGCATCCCTGTCCTGCCTGATGATTCGCGCCATCTGGTCACCTTCACAATCAGGCATGTGCAAGTCACTAATGATAAGGTCAGGCTGGAAGTCCTCGATTGCATCGAGCACTTCCATAGCACTGCGAATATGCAAAACGTCAACACCAACCTCAGCCATGTATTTGGTGGCCAAGTACGCGTCTGTCTTGCTGTCCTCGACCAGCAGCACGCGGTAACCAAGCATTGTCCTGTCACGCATCCAATCTCGGATCATGTCACGAACCCTCTTACTGTCCTCCTGTACGCTAGTAATCCTGACGTTCCCCAGGGCAGAAAGTCTGTGCCTCTCACTGAATGTAATGTGCCGATTAGTCATAACGATGATAAGCCTGTCTTCGCCCCCAGTTTCGAGCTGCCCACATAGGGTCGAGAACGATACCGGCCAGTCCAGAACTTGGTGCCCCATCAGCAGCACTGGTACTTCGGCGACACTCACCGCTCGCTGAAAGCTGGCACCTGCAAGATCAGCCTCAGCAACCTGCATTCCAAGCCCAGCTAAATACTCCGCTGTACCCGTTGCGGCGCAATCGTCGGCGCGGAGATACATCACGATTGGAGTGCAGTCTGTGACCCTGTTGTGACTATTAGGCATGGGGCAACCGTGGCAGTAGTAAAGACACTTCTATTGTCTGCCGCCTAAGAGAACATGTCCCGATTTCAGGCGTGATTCTGCTTGGTCACACCGTGTTGCCTACACCCTCGCAAAGTGTTGTTCAAGGATGGGGGATTCCGGCTTTGTTTTTTTCTGCAAAACCGTGAATCTCGCCCTCTAAAAAAGGCATGACACTCCGCCTCGGTCGCCAGAATCGGAGACGACAAACTCCACTTCCTGGCTCGCGGTGCGAGGCGTCGATTCCCAGATTTGGAAGCGCGAGCCGGGCTCCTACGCACGGATTTCAGAACCGGCTTCCCAAGCACAACTTTGACAATCTTCTCAGCTCCAGCGGTTCGGAACCGGCACCGACTCGGATGCCGTTTTCGAGGAATCTGCCAGATGATTGCAGGGATCGGTGCAGGAGGCGTTTCAGTGCCGCATGGGGCACCCCATCTTGCAGGCGCTGCACGAAAACAGAACATGGGAGACGAGTCTCGTCATGGTCTGGCTTCCCAATTTGGGGTGCGACGATTTTTTATGGGCAGCCTTTGAATCTATGGAGACGGCGATACCCGCCCGACATAATTACCGGTCTCGCTTAACGCACCACCTACGGCCTACACGCCGGCAGAATGAAAGTAAGTGCCTGACGGTTTTCGGAACCCTATATCTGCCCAGTGCGTCACGTACCGCGCCCTAGGGCGTCCCCCTACATCTGAGGTAAACCCTTATGCATCGCTCCCATGCGGTTTGCAGGCATACGCCACTACCGCGTCTAAATCCACTCGATATGCCCTACGCGTGCATGTCTAAATCTGGACAGATAGACCGTGTTGTTGATCGCGATGGGCGCACGCTGCCGGCCAGTTGGACTGGCTTATGCGTGACAGCTGCATCCACACAGGAATACTGGTTGATCGCGGTGCGTGATGGCGTTCGCCATGCATCACCGGTAGGTCGCTTTCGGACTGTCGCAGACGCCATGGCCAGCATTTCTGCCTAGGGCTCTGCCCTCCCCTTTTAACTCCTATCCTGCAATGCGATTTCCGAGTCTCAGGCCTGAGCAATTCGATCTGACCACGGCGAAGCACCAAATCCCGGAATGGGAACTTGCAATGCGGGCTTATGCTGGTCGATACGGAGCTACAGCAGTGGTACTGCGACAGGGCATACGAGAGGTGCTTGCCCAGCTGGCTGCACTGCAACAAGGGAAGAAACCACAGGAGAGGTTATTTCAGCCTGCCTCCCAGATAAGTAGGAGTGGCCGCGCCTGTCGCGGCCGATTCACAGTGAGCTTAGACAGCGCTGGCGACAGGCTCGCTTTCGCTTACTGAACGGATGATCGACGACAGCCGAGCGTTGAACCCTTCCTGCATGGCCTCGAAATCATTCATGCCCAGGCCGGGGAACGCTTCCATGAGCTTGTCCGCGAGCTTCCGATCACCCGTGTCGATTTCCATGAATCGAGCCATACCATAATCATCACCCAGAAAGCTCAGTGCCATCGCTGTCCCAGTGAAATTACAGCTACCGAACCACATGGCCTGACCGTTGCTCGCGCTCTCGTACTGCTCGGTAACAAGGGCCTTGAACATCCCAGTACCGTAGGCATGCATCAACTGCTCACCCAGGTCTGAGGTGATGAATCCCAAAGGGAATTCTGGGGTTCGAGAAAGCCCTTTGGCGAACTCCCATCCGACGAGCAAATGCAGATGACGCATAACGGAGCACTTTTCCGGTTCATCAGCTGCGAATCTGAGCATTGCATACTGGCCGACCATTGCTTGGGTGAGGTCGTCGCTCATCATTGCAGCGAGCCCAGGCTTCCCACGCATCAATGTGTAGTGTGCCGCGATGGCAAACTGGCGCACCATCACACCATAGGGGTCGAAGGACATTCGTGGCGCCGCGATGACGTGCTTACGGGTTCCGTTGCTATAGACGACCCCGTGGCTCGTTGCAGGCATGACAGTCTCATCAATCGTGTAGACCTTCACCTCATTCAGGATCACGTTGAACAGGCTCATTACATACGAGCGAGCTTCCTCAATCACTTGCCCTGTGATCCACGAGGTGGTGAGTTTGTAAGTGCTTAGGCTCTGCCCTAGCGACTGCCGGTTGTCATTGTTCAGCAGCAACGCGTTGATGTACCCAGGGATGATCTGGTGTGCCTTGAGCGATTCCATGCTCCCTGCATGCTCGGCAAGTACCTTACCGCGCTCGGTGGTGAACCCTTGAATATTCCCCTGATTCGCTTCCAGCCATTGGAAGCGGTCGAGTTCGTAGAGGCTCAGGTCGGAAAAGCAGGCCGATTCGTTCATAAAACCCTCACTAGCCGTCATCCCCGTGCTTGGGATTCGGTATCAACGCCATACGCAATAGGCACATGCGGTGCCCTCATATCCTGATAGTGGGTTTGCAAAGGGCACTGAATCGGAAGTCCTCATTGATAGCCGGCAAAAAAATAGCCCGGCTCGATTCCATTTTTGGGGTGTGAGCAATTGAAGCCACGATGCAGCGTGCCTCGATGACACGACCTGCAAACACCTACCCTGATCGCATCAACTTCAACAACCAAGGCCAAGACCATGACGCCAAATGAAATCACTGCTATCGCTGAGAGGCCTACAACTCGCTCGTTCTATTTTGGCAGCCAGGAGTTGGCTGACTGGAACAACGAGCATTGCTTCCGTGGCGTGTGCCACCAACCGTCCGGCTGGTATGTGGTCATCCACCACACTCCGGGCATGCAGACATTCCGGGTGCTCTCCATGTGGTCGTATGGCCAGCGATGCCCGCTTTCGCACGACGTGCCCTTGCAGACTGCGCTGGCAAGCTGAACGAGGGCTCCGGGCGCTGCGCCTGCCTCACGGCAGCAGCAGCCCAAGAGCGTTACTACCGCCTCTTACAGACCCTTCTGGTTTGGTCGCGCTTCCACGCTTTGAGCCAAAACATGAGGCTGTGCAATATGCAGCGCACTCATGACTCACAAAATCGCATCAGGCGCGCACTCATGCGTCAATTCTGAGCATCAAATCTGTTCCGGCGCATCAATGACAAGGCTATGCACCAACCCCGCAGAGCCAACCGCGATGGTCTGTTCACGGTGCCCCTGATGGCGACCCATGGCAGGCGAGCATAATTACGGCGGCGGGAGCATCCTCGGGCAAAGAGTTGTATCGTGCCACCAGTCCCAGACTAGCCAGCAGTCATGCCCAGGTATCGCCATCACGGCAGCGCCAGGGCCGCGACACCCATCTTGGCCGCTGGCCTTGAGGCCAAGAACTTTAAGCCGCTGATGGCGGTATGTACTGACAGAAAGGAAGTGAAATGAAGAAGGCAACCCTACTGGCCGCAGCAGTGCTGGCCGTCTCTATGCTGACCGGCTGCGCTAACGGTCGTAGCCCTCTGGATTACGAGACCGGCACTTACGTTGCCCCTGAAAAGGTGCAGGCACTGAAAGATTCCAAGGCGACCCAGAGCCAGGTTGTGAGCGCCATTGGCTATCCCAGCTCGAAAAGCGAAGTCGCGGGTAAAGAAATCTGGCAGTACCAGTACAACCTGATTACCGCGATCCCCTTTGTTGGCAAAAACAAGGCTGAATCCGCTGTGTTCGAATGGAACAAGGCCGGCAAGCTACTCGATGCGTACAAGACCAACGGCGGTGGCGGTAACTCCAGCAATCCCCTGCTGAACGCGGCTGGCATGTAATCACATCGGGGGGCGTCATCTTCGCCCCCTAACCGGCGCTCCGCTACAGCGCCCGCCCTAAAACGCCAGCTATGACAGCGCGTGGTCAAAGAGCGCACCCCTCGGTTCCCAACGTTAGATGCGACCTGCGAGTAAGTGATGCGGGTTGAGTGGCAGTGATCAGCAGCTCGTTCATAGAATCAGGCTTCGCTCACACCTGGACGAAACCTTATGGCCAGCACGCAGCCTTTTGAGGCATTCAAGGACGAAGCACCAGCCTTTCAGTTCATGCTCAAGAGCCCTTGGCACGCAGTTGTTCTGGGGCGCATCGCAGCTGCTATGGAGAAGTACAAGCAAGCCTTCGACGCCGCCAAGAACGACGGGAACACCGCTATGCAGAAGGAGATAGAGGTGACGACCCGTTTCCTAAAGTACGAAGCATCCGACCGGGTGAACATCAAGTTCGAGTACCTTGTGGTCGAGTCCTTCGAAAGGTTGCGTGGAGAGAGCGCTGTGGACGGGTTGCTTGACTACCAACGCAGGGTTATCAAAGCCCAGCAGATCGTCGAGTGGGCGACGGTGCCTTACAGTCAGCCACTGGAACATGAATTCGCCCTTGCAGGTCTGTTACAGACCACCAGCTGGGGCATTGAGACTGGTAGAGCGAATATTAGTCAACAGACACGACTCAGGTCTGCCCGCCACCACCTGTTCGAACTAACCCGCCAAATGAACCGGGCGTATAGCCAGGGTGAGCGCCAGCAAGGTTGGCGGCTCCGGCAGCGCTGCCATGACGCTCGCAAGCTAATTGGGCCGCTTGCCACCATGGAGTGCAAAAGCAAAGCCTTAACCTCAATCAGAGCACTGCATGGTGAGGCAGAAAGCGAGAGGGTTCTTAGGTGGGTGAAAGCCCATACCCGGCTTCCAGAGTACGAGGCAATGCGTAACGCCATTCAAGCATACCGCTGTGAACCCGGCTCTATCAGCCAAGAGCGTCCAGAGTTAACAGCCAAGGCAGGATGACTGGCAAACCAACCATGGACAATTCCGCCAGCAGCGCACTTGCGTCAAAAATGAAACTGGCTATTCGGCAAGCCCCAGTATTGTGGATTAACCAATGCGCCCAGAAGTGACTATCAGCGCCAGCCACCCACAACTCGGTACGCTCTACTGGCGCCATAGCAAGCGAACTGACCGATACCATGAGGCAGACTTCATAGGCTTTACGACCAATCCTGGGTTAGCGCTGCGGCTGCCCGGTGACTGGGGCGCGGACTCAACTCTGGCACGGCTCCACAGTGATCATCTAAGGGAAGTATTCAACCCCCGGCGCAAGGGCTCAGAATGTTGGAACGCTGGAGCCCAAGCTACCGAATCCCATGTTGGGTATCACGGGACACTCCGGTCACTTCAGGAGCGCAGCGGGCAAACCCCAGATGAGTTTCGTAATTGGATGCTTCTCGCCGAATGGAAAAGCAGCCAAGCCCCCGAGCCCGCACTCATCCCGAACGTATTGATGAGCACGACTCACCCAACCCTTGGACGACTGTACTGGATGATGACCGGGATATTGGAGAATGGCGACGCGGACTATTTCGGGCTGACGAAGAAAGCGGGCGAGGCCCTGCGACTTCCCCGTGGCTGGCGCACCGACCAGTATCTAGATGATCTGCATGGGCGGCACATCGAGCAGATGCTTGATCCCGACAACACAGGTAGCGACTACTTTCAGGATGGCCCCTATGAAGGGGATGCGTTTGTCTTATGCGAATTTGATGGCCGGATGGGGAAGTTGCAAGAGCACAGTGGCCAGGACGTGCAAGCGTTTGTAGATTGGTTGCGAGCGGCTGCGTGGGTGGAGACCACAGCGCTTACACTTGTCTCCGACCCCCAATAATCTGACTTGAAGATTTTTCCGCATTTAGCCGGCGTTAAGCATCGGCAGCGCAGGATGCTGCACCTTCATTGTGAGGATTCGGTCAGGCAGGCTGGCCACGAAGGCGTTCATGTGCTTCAAGGGTGATGGGGAGTTGATAATGTCGAGGATGACTTTCACGTATTGCGGTTTCATCTTCCCGAGCATCCGGTAACCAGTTTCCATCACTGCCTTATCCGTACCGTGGATGGATGCAGCCAATGCCATGACCGTGATCACGGTAAGCAGACAGTACGGCTTTTGTGAGTTCGAATGGTGCATGACAGCATGGAGCATTTCGTATTGGGTTCCTGGAGGCGGGAGTGACGGCGCAAGCACATAGCGCCCATGGGTGGTGATTTTAACGCCTCCCCCCCGCACTTTCCCCCGAAGTGGATGCAGATAGTCCAACTCGGTGATCGGCGGCACACCTCGCTGCCGGCATTCGGTTTTGAGCGTGCCCGGTTCTCAATACCAATGTTGAAGGGCGAGAATCTGGCCTGCCGAGAAAGCACCCGAAGGTGGCACAGGCCTGTTCGGGCCTATCATGGGCGACCAACAAATCTCAGAGGTAGTGGTGATGACCGACGACCGTGGTAACTGCATCGACTGTGGGACGGAGCTTTGCATCCTGGACGACGATCCCAATGGGGATCGGAACGCCACCTGCGCTCAATGTCGCGCCCAGGACGAACATGATTTCGACGTGGAGCCGCATGCCGTGTTCAGCCGGGCCGGTGAGCGGATCGACGACGCGCCGGCAGCCCGGAGCATGCCACAGCATCTGAGCAAGATACTTGCCGGCATCCCTCAGCAACCGCAACGCCAAGATTCCAACCGCAATCAGTTGGCTGACCTACACACCTTCGCCAACCGCTTGGGGCTGTACGACGCTGCTGATGCCATCAAAGGGATGACCCAGCGGTGATCGAGGTTTCTCAGAATGGCGCAGGTGAGGTTCAAGTGATGAATTCAATGCCGCTTTCACAACGCAAACCCCAGTTCGGCCAACCCTGTAATGGGTGCGGTTACTGCTGCACCGTCGAACCCTGCGATCTAGCCAGCGAATATCTGGACTGCCACACCGGGCCATGTGTCGCCCTGGAGTCCACAGATGGCAAGTCAGGATGTGGGTTGGTTCGTAATCCGCTTGGCTACCTCTACCGGAAGGCTCACCCGAGCAGCGATGGAGCGATCCTGCACGACGCAAGGCTGATCGAGCTTGGCAGCGAACTCTCGGCACAGATCGCCTCAGCGCTCGGCGTGGGGCGTGGCTGTGATTCGGCTGATGATAAAGAATCGGCATCTTGGCCTCGAATTATCACTCGCACCGGAAATGAGTAACCGGAACCAGTTCGAGTGAACGCCAATCAGGGTGTGAGTAGACTGGGCTTTCAATCAGAGGATGCCACCTTGAATACCTTTCAGCTCTGCAATCTCACTATCTGCCTCATCATAGGAGGACTCTGCATACTAGCCTTCGGTAACGCAGCTGTAGCCGCCAACCCCTTCAAAGGAGACTTCACGTTGCAGGCCTACTGCCTGCCGGGCCTCTTGGGATTCTTCGTCTCATCACTATTCGTCAGGCACATAATGGCTGCTGTTGCGGATCTACTTTCAGGTAACACAACCCAAAAAGACTAAATTCCCATAGCTGTGCATTTGCAAGGGGTTTACGCAGCATATCCGAGCACTCCGTCGTCTCCGGCTTTTGAAATGATCTGATATTTCCCCGCCTCGTTCTGAACTCCCAGAGTTGGTGTTGAGCATTTGTCCTCAGCGCCAGCGTGCAAAAATGACACGCCCTTCTCCCTCTTAAGCTACCCCTCTCAAAGCCACCCCCCTCAAGTTAAGGGATAGATCATGTTCAGAGTTTTAATCGAGCGCGACGGGCAGACGTACTATCAGAAGGACGTTGCCACTGAGGCCTATGCAGTTTACGAGGCTCGCGAGCTGGCCGGCGTGGGCAATGGCGTCATGGTCGCGCCCGGCGCCGATCTTGCCCGTTACGAAACCCCTACCGGCGTAATTCGCGCCGTCACCCGCTGATTTGCGAGACAGTCATGAACAAGCGCCGCCAACCGTCTCCACAAGAAGCGAAAGTCATCTATGCCGAGCGCGAGGCCCGTGTCGATGCACTGGCCAGCAGTGGAAGCATCACATCTGCC
The DNA here is from genome assembly GCF_032613195.1 of Pseudomonas sp. P108. Classification (NCBI taxonomy): domain Bacteria; kingdom Pseudomonadati; phylum Pseudomonadota; class Gammaproteobacteria; order Pseudomonadales; family Pseudomonadaceae; genus Pseudomonas; species Pseudomonas sp. P108. Next base: position 102,494 of record NZ_CP126692.1, read on the forward strand.
GACCTGAAAACGCTGGATCGCATCGGGCGCTGCAAGGTCGCCAATGACCACTGGAGCATCTGTGACGAGCAAGCTCGCAATGCACTCGCCAATGACCCTCATCACTTTGTGCGCAGCTGCGCCGCCCTCGCCGGCTGAGCCTTCGGAGACACCTCAATGAGCACCAGGATTCAAAATGGCTACATTGCTCAAATGGCTAAGCAGCTTGAGGCCGGCATCATCAACAGCGGCAACCCGTTTGTTGAAGACTACCTCGACAGCATGGATTGCAGCGTTGCGGCTGAAATCGCCAACCTGCGCCAGTTGCAGGCTGTGGTAGCAAAGGCCCCAGACGTTGAGCCTCACATGTCGTTCGACGTGCTCAAGAAGTGGCTGTATGGCTGGAAGGCAGCCGATAAGTGTCTTGCCTGCATGGGGCTAAAGAACTCAGCTGCGTGGGCCGACGGTTATTACAAAGCCGGGCGGGCTTGATTCTTGGACGAGCGCCAGCTTTCACACTGGCGCTTCGAGTAATGAGTCACCCACCCAGCCGCACCTTCCCAGCGAAGACACGTTCTCGCCCCAACGCCCAACCTCGATCCCTGCCATGGGAATCGGGCATCTTCACGCCGAAACGATGACACAGCGCATTCCCCCTCATGATCACCACATCGAAACCAACGTGGAGAATGAGCGATGCCAACCCCCGAGCCGAAGTTTGTGCAACATCTAGGACGGAGCTACCTTGTGGTTGCTCAGTTCCCAAACACTGAGTCCGGGATTAAGGAATCAAACCAGTACATGACGCGGCATCCGAAAGCTGGGGTGCTGTTGGTTGAGGGGGATCAGGTATTGCTGTCGCATAGCGACGACAAGGGTACTGGCGCTGGGCCTACCAACATGACGGCCAAGGCTAAGCGAGCAGTGTCAAACTATGGCGCGGGCGTCTGCCTGGACGCCTACCGCCAAACCTTCTGTGGTGACGGCGCTCGTACCATCGCCCTGAGCTACGACCTCACAACACGGCAAGCTGATGCCGCCATTGATGCCGGACGTGAGTTGGCTGGAGGCACTGCATTCGCATGATTCAGCAACCGTTCAACGCTTCGTCGTGCGAAACGCGACAATTGGCGCTACACTGGCGTCATATGTCGCACATGGAGGATAACCCCATGCTTACCGCAGAAGCCCGTACCAACAAAGCCCCAGCCGCCCGCAGGCCTACCGAGTACCTGCTGCGCATCGACATGGGCCAACTCAGCCCGGTGATGCTCTACCAGCTCACCAACAAAGGCTTTGCCCTGAAAGACGTACAGGACATGCTTTCGCTCTCTGAGTTGTTTGCTACCAACAAAATCATGAGCCGCATCGTTGGAAAGTCGATCAGGACGCTCCAGCGCCAAGGCGCCAAGCAGCCGGCCCAACTCAATTCCCAACAGAGCGCCGTAGCATTCCAGTATGCCAAGGTGCTTGAGCATGCCATCAACGTGTTTGGCTCTCAAAAGCTGGCAGAGGAATGGCTGGGTCGCCCCTGCAAGTATTTGGATGGCACCGTACCCCTAGACGTGATCGACAACCCTGTCGGGTTTCAGGCCGTCGAGGATTACCTTGAGCGCATCCGATATGGCGTATACCAATGAACCCTTTGCCATGGTCAGGTTCTTGGCACGCTTGGCGCCTCGACCGCGAGGAATTCAAAGACACATGGGATAGCGGCATCGGTGCGCACAAGATAGGTGGCCGGTGGAACCCTGCTGGGCGTAACGTCGTTTACGCATCTGCTGACCCATCGACCGCCATCCTCGAAGTAGCAGTGCATTCTGGCTTTGATGCCCTGGACACCGTGCCGCACGTCCTGACCTGTTTCGAAGTTCTCGATCCGTCGTTGATTCACGTTGTGCAGCCAGAGGACGTACCGAACCCGGTGTGGCTGTCGAGCGCCAGCGCGTCACCGAACCAACAGAAGTTTGCTGACGCCTTGCTGGCGCAGCATCCCTTTGTGCTGATCCCTTCCGCAGTCACCCGCCATTCATGGAACTTGCTGGTCAGCTGTGACCTTGCAGAAGGCCATTACCGGCTAATCGCGCAAGAGCGCTTCGGTCTGGACACCCGTCTAGTTAAACCCTGACCCGCAACGCCGCAGCGGCGGATGTGGGTTTCAGGGATCAATGACAATCTCCTAGGGGCGGCAGGCGGTTCCACGCAGCTGCCCCCACTCCGCGTCGGGATTATTCCAACACAACGGATCTAGACCTCGCTGTTCCGTGTCAGCTCACCCCTGAGCAGCCTGAGAGCACGCTACGCCCCTCCCCGTCTGGTCAATGCATCACTACCACCGCGCCTGCGACCCGAACCTGTGAACTGGGGATTTTTTGGGATGAGCGCCTGTGTACCGATGACACAACAATCGGGCGTGGATAGTGGGCGTATCGAATGCGCTGGGCACCGCCCGGCGAGCCCTACCGGAGCCTCATCATGCAATGCACTATCTATTACAGCTACGTCGCCCAGGTCATCCCCCCACGCTGCCGTAAGCCTCGCGCACAGCGTTTCGATGACGGCGTTGCAGTCATGTCGATCCGTGAGGTGACCAGCGAGCAGGCACCGGTAGCGATTCTCGGCGCTGAAATGGACTTTGTGTCCGGCAACTACATGGAGGCAGTCTCCTACCGCTGGTTCGATGGGCGCCTATGGGCCGACGTGCCAGTACATGGCTGCTCACACCGCCGCGCAGTGCGCTACCCGGTAATGCCCACTGAGCTGAACCTGATCACCGACAGCGCCATGCTCTCGAACACCCATTTTGGGATCTACGTCGGCGCACACGAGGGCAAGGATGGCATCGCAGCTCACCTACAGGCATGTTCCACCGACTGGCTCATCATTGACGGTCAACTGCACCGCACTGCCGGCGAGCCAATGTATGTCGCTATGACTTTCGGGCTGAGCCACAACCACGGTGGCAGCTCGCTGTTGGCCGATGACCACCTGAACCCGAACATCAAACCCGAGGCGTACTTTTCACTACTGGAAAAAGAACAGGCCGACGCCTACACGCTGGCTATCGCACAAAATCGTGGCGACACCGTGAAGGTAAGCACCGATCCTGGCTTCCAATTCGAGGTTTTGATTGCTGAGGCAATCCGCTGGAAAAATCCTGCTGCGTGCGCTGAGTCGAGCGAGGCAGCGTGATGGTGACAAACACGATCACGACAACGACTGTCGCTGCCATCAGCGCCGATGCGATCCGGGAGTGGATTGCTCAACATCTTGCACCCCTTTGTCCAGACGGAGCGCATATCTCCGCCATAAACCGACCTTGGCACTGCAAGGGAGAATCGGCCTACTTTGCGGCGGTCGAGGTAGATTCACCTATCACGGTCGCTCAGCTGCGCCGCCTTGAGGTCACAGAGCACACCCGAGCACACTACCTGCACTTCTACGTCGATGACGTTCTGGCAGCAGCGGTAGGTTGCGGCTCGCTGGATGGCACAGTGTTTCACGTCCATTACCGTTGGTGAGCCGTCAAGATCACCAATCCTAAGCGGGCTTGACGCAATGGGGGCCGGTTCTACAGGTACACTTGTCGAACCGGCCTCAGCACAGGCCACTGTCTAAATACACAAACCCAAAATGGGAACCGAGACTGAGCATGGCTTACTCCCTCACCCCTGAGCAGATCGCGTCCATCACGAAGCCGGAAGTGGCTTTCTCCACTGAAAGACTGTTGCCGGCATGGGCTGACATTCCTGATGAATTCAAGAACGGAAACATTTACACCGAACTGGCTTCCGCCATTTTCTACGGCACCAAACTGCCGCCCGGCACCATTGAGTTCAATGAAGGCTTCACGCCCGAGGCGCTGAACAATTGCGTCCGTGCTCACCTCCAGTCCTTTGGGCCGAAGCACGAACACAAAATAGCTGGCGTGGGCTTCATGATAGCTAGTGCCTGCACGCTGGTGCCTAGCGACTCAGAGGTAAGCAAGTAGTGAGCGCCTACACCCTTTCCCCGAATGCCCAGCGTCGTGCCTGAGCGTCACAGAGCACACTACCTGCACTTCTACGTCGATGACGTTCTGGCCGCAGCGGTAGGCTGCGGCTCGCTGGATGGCACAGAGTTTCACGTCCATTACCGTTGGTGAAGAGAGCGGCACTTCCCAACGCAGCCCTTGGGGTAGCAGAGCTTCTAAAACCCCAGGATAGGGAGCAGAGAATGCTGCTAGGCATTTGTGTCTCGCAGTTGGGGAATTGATCAGTTGTCCTGAGTCTTTTGAATTCCAGCACACGCAATAATCATGGGGTTAAAAATCGCTATATCTTCCGGCTTGGCTCTGCTTTTGTCGGCCTCTGCGTAGCCTTGTTCAAAGCCACTGCACGAGGCCTTAGCGAATTCTCTGACTCGCGCACGCCACTGCTCATCAGTCAGATCAGGCCCACCCTTAGAGTCAGCAAGTTTCATGCTGCTGAAAAAGGCTTTCGACATGAGGGCTATCTCTGACCTCAGTCTTTCCTGATCAAGCCGGTCTTGTTCGGTTTTCAGTGCAACGATGGCTAAGTGGTTGCTCCAGGTGACCGCCAGTGAAACTGTAGCCACACAAATTGATATCGCTATCGATGCTGCGAAAAGTCCTCTTTTCTGTCCTGAGTTCACGACTGCGCCTTTGCATTTCGGTTTGAGTATGCCGTAGCAGCATTTGCAATGCCCACGGCGTCATGGCTGGAATTCTGACCTTAGTCGGACTCTCACAAGCAAGTATAACGAAGCAAGGTTGCAGGTAACCCTGTCTTGCGGGGGCATAACAATGCCGCGTGTACGGCAATCCCAACCATGGCTGGGCATGCCTACTTCTTCCTCGCCCTGACAACCTAGTTTGGGTTCTCAGCATTCCCGTGTGACGGCCCTACAGCGCGGTGACACACGCTCCATGGCCTGACAATAGGCACATCACTGGAGCAAGGAACACACCGATGGCAATGGTTGAAGTACAAGTAGGCAGCCTGATCGATGCTGCGCTGGACTGGGTGATGGCCACCATCGAAGAGCTGCCCATCCGTCACGATCCCATGGCGTTCGGTCGCACTGCGAACGGCGGCTACTGGATATGGCATGACGAACTGCATGGCATGAAGTGCAAGATTGGCCCTGGATCTACTGGCCCGCGAGCTACGCTCACTTACAGCCCCTCCACCAACTGGAGCCAACTCGGCCCTCTGATCCTGAAATATCCCATTGTCTTGGGGAATCATGAATCTGGTCTAGGCGACGGCAAATTCTGGGGGAGCGCGCATTGCGGACGAAGCGATACGACCCACCAGACAAGTCACGGCGTTATGGTTGCCGCTTGCCGCGCAATCATTGCGTTCGTTCGCGGGCCAGTGGTCAGCGTGCCAGCTGAGTTGATCTGCTCAAGCCGCTCCGCCGAAGTTGCCATTGCTGGGGGCATCGCAGATGAGTGACTTCCCAACCTTGCAGGTCGGTGAGGTGGAGCTGCGCAAAACTGGCGATGGCTGGCAGTACCTGAGTGAGGGCGTTCAAGGTGAGCCAGACCGCTGGTGTGATGCTACCAGCATGCTGGGGCCATTCAGTCACTCCGGGGTAGCCGCGCTGCTCGATGAGTTATTAGTGGCCCGCGATGCAGCGGCAACATCGACGAAGCGCGTCTGCCAGACATGCCGCTGGTGGGATTCAAGCGGTAATTGCGACTTCATCGACACGATCCAGGGTGAGGCCGTGGCCAGCACCACCGGTTGCCAGATCATTGCTCACGTCCATGACGACTACGGTCTGCAAACCGCTTTAAAGACCGGGCCGAACTACAGTTGCCCCAGTTTCACGCCGCAGACACCCAGGGCAGCGCCAGCGCCTTCCAACGTCTAAGACTTCCTCCGATTGCGAGCACCCTCCGCAATCGGAGCTGCGCTTGCAGTTCTCGATTCCCATTACAGGGCTTGGGCGCGACGTGACTGCATTCCCGTCACAAGCGCTGGGAAAGAAGGCCGTCGCTGAAACGGTGCCGCTCGGAAGAGACCGCTGTTCCCGGTTGGCTGCTCTCACAGTAAGCAGCCGCACAATCCATCCAGACGCTCACCACTTCCTTCCTCACCCACTCGCCCAGTTCACGCACACGGCATAAATGTTCAGGGTTGGGATGATCCTCAAACCCTAGATCGATAGCTTGTACCCATGCCGCGGTCATTCCCGTTTCCCATGTCTGGGAGTCAGGTCGCCCAGAACCCTTTTCGGGGTCGGAGCCTACTCTCGGACTTAGGGTGTTGCTCACTTCCATGTATGGGGTTTGAGCAGTTGTTTGGGATTTGCACCCTTGGCGGTGACACAGCCTTTTCACCCTGATGATGGCTACATCGAAATCAAGCCACGGACTCACCGACATGGGCATGCAACAGACCATCGCACTCTTGGACGTTACCGAGACTGTCACCTTTGAGAACGCCGCCCCGGCGCCCATCCTGGAACTATCCATGATGGAGAAGGTTGCCATCGCGGTGCAGGCCATCAAAGCGCAGGTACTGGCTGGCCGTCACCTGTCCGTGGCCTGGAGCGGTGGGAAGGACTCATCTGTAACACTGTCCATAGCGCTGATTGCTATGCGTGAGCTGATCGCCGAGGGCGTGAGTGTTCCGACCTTGAATATCTGTCACTCAGACACCCTCATGGAAAATCCGGTGGTCACGGCTTACAACAAGCTGATGATCAAGCGCATGAATGAATATGCGGAGGTCAGCGGTATTCCAATGCGAGTCTGGCTGGCTTCGCCGGGGCTGAGCATGGACTACCTCGTCTCGGTGATTGGTGGTCGTACCATCATGAGCGTGGGTAACAACACCAAATGCCAGCAAATGACCAAGGCCTACCCACTGGACAAACTCAAGCGACAGGTGCGCAAGCACATTGCGGCAGAGACCGGCGTAAAGGCCAAGGCCGTTCAGATCGTGTCGCTGATCGGCACCCGCTTCGACGAATCGGCGACTCGCGGTCGTGCAATGGCTAACCGTGGTGAGAGTGCCGTAGACGCGGTGGACGTGATGGAAGACGGTCAGTTGGTACTCAGCCCTATCGCCAATTTCTCGCAGTTCGACGTGTTCGAGTTCATCGGCTACGTGCGTTCGGAAAAGATCGAGACCTACGACAACTTCAACCAGTTGGTCGAGTTGTACCGCGACCTCAACGGCGGGGACTGCATGGTCAATGCCTACATCGCCGGTAAAGAGCAGAGCAAGGCTCCGTGCAATGCGAGGACAGGTTGCTGGACGTGCGCCCGCGTATCCCGCGACACCTCGGCTGAATCGCTCATCGCTGCTGAGAGCGGCGAGTATGCGTGGATGAAGCCACTGAATGACCTGCGCTCGTTTATGATCAAGATGCACTTCAACCCATCGGCGCGGGCTTGGCTGGCGCGTGACGTGGGCGAAGATGGTTGGATTACAGTTACCCCTAATGCCTACGGCCCGGAGTACACCCGGCAGCTGCTGGGGATCGTCCTCAGCATCCAGGCTGACGAGCAGATCGAGGCCCGCCGTCTCGGCATCGCACCGCGCTTCAAACTGTTGAGTCTCAAACAGATCATGGCTATCGAATTGAATTGGGGGCGGTATGGCTATCAGCCCGCGTGGACTGCGATGAAGCTCTATCGCTCGGTTTACAGCGAAGGCAAGCGCTTCCGAATCCCAGACTTGGATTCGATACCCGATTACACCGAAAAGGACGTGGCTTTCCGTGGTCGAGTTCCATTCACCGACGCACAGTTCAACGGCACATTCAGCGGTCTGCGTGACGTTGACGCTGCTGCGGCAGATTGCGAAGACCTGATCGTCAATCGCGATGGCCAGTACCTAACGAACGTCCAGGTGGGCAACGAGTACGACATTGACGACGAGGGCCTTGCCCTGTTCATGGAGTTCGAGTTCGACCGCGTGCTGGACAGCCAGCGGCTGAACGACACTCCGAACGCTGCCATCCACTATTTGCTTGGGTTGGGCACGGTGCAGTTGTTCAAGGGGTCGCACAGCGACTGGGATCGCATGCTTCGAGTCAGCACCCAACTGACACGCCACGGGTTGCAGCCGATCCTCAACGATCCACATGCCATCATCGCGCACCTGAACACCAAGCTTGCAGGTATTCACGGCGAGCAAGCCGATGCTTTGGCCATCGCGGTGTCCGCACCAGCGGGGGAAATCCAAGGTTCGCTCTTTGGATTCGAGGATGCCGGCGACGATCAAGCGCCAGCCGCCGAAACAAAAGCAGGTAAGGTTCATGAGCAGAATCAGGCTGGCACCGACTACGAGGCAAGCTACAAGGCAGTGATCACGCACATGTGTCTGGTGCATGGCAAAGAGTTTGATGCCCCATCCCTTTCCCAGATGCTCGCCCGTTCGTGCGAGTTGCTGGCTCAGCAGCCACTGACCTCGCACACGTTCGAAAGCTTCATGGCGGTTTGGGCCGCTGGATGCGCCGGCCATATCGATGATGACGGCCCCGACATTACCGCATACGAGCCAGCCGTTCTGGTGGCGTATGGCGTACTGCTGGGCAGCGGCCTGATCCTCAAACCCAACATTTGAAACTGGCGAGCGCCAGCACCAAACACCATCCCCGTAAGCCGCAGGAGAAGACTGTGACCGCAACCGCATCGATCCAAAACTTTGCCGCCGAACTTCAAGGGCTGCGCGAAGTGATTCCGCACGCAGCGTCAGTAGGCGCAAGCCAAACGAGCATTTCAATCGAGCTGCTGGCTGCGCTGATTGAGGTGCATGACAGCACCACCGTATCTGCAACCCAAGGCAGCGTGTCGATTAGCCGGGAGAACGTTGAGCATCTGCTGCACGCTCGCCGCGTACTCCAGCGCCCCGAGCAATCCCCTCAACGTATTCGCCACGCCCTGGCACACCGAATCACAACCATGTTGGCGCCGGCAGTCACCAGCAAAGCCGTAGAAGGAGAGCAACCATGCGTATGAAAACCGAATATCAGCTGGAGCGCGAGGCACGGTACAAGGCCGATGGTTTCACGATCATGGATGATGCCAAACCCGAGATTGGGAAGCCGGTCGAGGCTGTGCGCGTCATACAGCCACGTGGTTTCGGTGGCGTTATCCTGCGCACCGAGTACAAAATCGTGCCTATCGTCCGTGAAACCGAATACGGCTACACCGACACGCTGAACGACGACCGCGCCCTGGCCTACAGCGCGTTCGAAGCTTGGCGCGAACTACAAACCTATGCCCCCGCTGCTGATCAAGGAACCGAGCAATGCTCCAACACATAGCCAGCAAGATACGTTCTGCGCTGGGTCTATTCACTCAAGCCGAGGTAGACCGGCAGATAGAGTTGGCCTGCAAAGTCGCTCGCGAAGAAGGCAGCCGAGCAGAGAGTGATCGGCTCGCGACCGAGCTTTTGCAACGCGGGGGCTTTGCTACGATCCAGCTGAATACGCACCCCTACGGCCTCCCACGCATGAAGTTCATCCAGCCCAGTGAAGCAACGCCGGTAAATGCAATGCGCCTGGATGACGGAATGATCATTGTCCGAAAACCAGACTGACGAGGTTCAACCATGCTTACCCGCGAACAGCTTGCGCAATTGGGTGAACACCTACGGGGCACCTGCAAGCAGATCGGTGCCGCTGTCGAAGAACTCGAAATGGGCGATGATGTTGACGAAACTCGACTCGAAGCTGACCTACTGGAAGTAGATACCGAGTTGTGTGTCCAGTGCGGTTGGTGGCATGAGGTTAGTGAGTTGCAGTACAGCGAGCAGGAAGGTGGCGGGCTATGCGAGCAGTGCTGCGATGAGTTGGGCGTTGAGTTTCAATAGCAAAATTCTCGCTACCCAGGGTAGGCGCTGAGCGCGGGATAGGCGGGTTTCCCATCCAGCAGCCCTGCGTGCGTCAGCCCCAACGCGCCACGGAATTATGGGCACCCATCTTGGGGATTGAGGATCTTCTCGATTGCCCGCTGCACAGCGATGACACAGCAAGGGCTCCTTGATACTGGGCACATCCCAAACAGATGCCCAGAAAGGAACCCCAGAATGAAAACCATGGAGCTGAACGGCCAACTGCTGAACCTGTACGTGTCGCTGACTCTTGGCGCTACGGAAGGTGAAGACCTGTTCTTCCCGTTCGACGACTGGGAGCACGCGGGGGTGACGTACAAGGGCCAATATTTTGAGCCCGAGAAGAATATCGCCCAGGTCTGGCCGCTAGTGTTGAAGCTGCGCATCAGCGCTCAGGACGTCGGTGATGGGCTCTGGGTTGTGACATTGCCGGCGCCGACGGACAGTCAAGCCGTACCGTTCCCGCCTTACTACTGCACGAATCCCCAGATCGGTTACCTGTACGCCATCGTGTGGAGCTTTTTCGGCGCGGAAGTCCCCGACTCCTACCAGTCTGTTGATGCTGGCCTCGTAGACCTCACAGCGTTCCATACAGCGACAAAGCAGGACGAGTCGCATTTTGAGGCAGAGCCCCTGATCAGCAGCTGGCACGCTCAAACTGCGCTCGAAGGGGTGAAAACGGCAATTCGCCGCGATGCCGATGAAAACTGCCGGGAGTTCTCCAACTTCGATGCTTTCTTCAACTGGTATGACGTGCTGACTGGCTACGACCAGATGGATGAGGAAGAAAGCATCGAAGGTCACAAGGAAATGCTCAAAGTCGCCTACGCACAACTGGTGGCCGAAGGGTTCTTCACTGAAAATGCGGCAACCGGAAAGGCGTGAGCCTAAACACTAGCTCTCGCCGAAATTACCAGCTCCGACGTTGTGCCAATTGCCTCGCAGAACCGAGCCTAGGGGAATAAAACCATGCAGACAGTACCTATCACCGAAATCAACGTATACCGAGCAACGCTTGAGGCTTGCGTGCAGGCGGAAGCCAGCGACCAGTACCAGCTTGCTCAGGTGCTGCGAGCATGGGTAGATTGCTCGCCCTTTCACGGTTGCCCTACCTGCTACGGTCGCGCACCGTGGCGCAATGAACCAGCTTGTAAAACCTGCAACGGCGACGGGTTTGTGCCCACCCGGAACTGACACGAAAAAGGTCTCGTACTGCATGAAGTTTTCCGATTTCCCAAGGGTCACCCTGATCGAGTTCAGCGTAATGACATTCATCGCTTGCGCAATAGCAGGCGGTGGAGTCTTTCTCTCAAGTCTAATCTTGGGCTTTGGCCTTGATTCTGCTGCGAACGCAAGCGATGAGGTGGCCACGGCATACTTTTATAAAAGACTGCTTTGGGCTCTGCCCTTTTGTGTGGCGATTGGGATAGCCATGATCCATGGACACGCTTATCTCTACATGAGAAATGTGCGGAGAGTGGCCCCGTTAGAACACGAGCAGGTTGGCGTTCGAGCAATTCGCCGCAAGGTCTCGCAGTACGAGTTTCTTGCCGCCCTGGCGGTTCTGGCTGTGTCTACGATTGTGTTCTCGCAGGTTGCACGGTGAAGGGCCAAAAGGAATAACGCCATGACCAACTTATTGACTCAGGAACAGGAAGCCGAGGCTGACCGCCTTGCAGGCGCGCATGCGACGTTGCGTGACCGGGCTGTCGCGGCGGGCTATGGCAACAACCTCAGTGACGAAGACGTTGCCGAGCTGCGAACTGAAATGGCGGTCTTGTCGAGTCAGTATTTCGACCTAACCGGCGAAGCTCTGGAATAAACGGGAAAAGTAGTCATGAGCGACTGTGTGCCATACGCCATTCACATTGCCACCGGCGAGGATCTTCAAGCCGTCCTGTCCATTGCGCAGCGACGAGGCTGGGATAGCGTGAATGGCATGAATGTCGTAGCAGCTTGGTGCATGCTGCGTGATGATATGGGGTTCCAAATAACGCCCATGACACGACCGGAAAACCGTGTGACCTTGAAGCGTTTTCTGCCTACTCTGGACGTGACCAAAACTTACATAATCAGTGTCGCCGACCACTGGTTCACTGTTCGCGAAGGCCAGCGCTTTGATAAAGCAAACACTCATCCGAGAACCGAGGTGTTCGCTTATATCGAGGTTCGACAGCCCTAAACTCATTCCGGGTTTCGACTTCCCATCCTGGCTTCCGACGAGTTTCGTTATTTGGCTAAGCATGCCGATGACACTCCTATTTCCCATGGACACTTACTCCATCGAAAACGCGGGGCTCAACGCCCCTCTGATTGGAGCAAGAACATGGGCGCTACCGTCACCACCGGCAAACTGGTCGCAGCATTCAATAACGCCGACGGGAAAACCTTCTACGTCCTTTACGAAGAGACCTACGAGAAGAACGTGACCCCACGTACACCTCGCTGGGGCGCACGCGCTATCGGCGACCTGGCTGCCGTCATGCGCATCATCTTCTGGTCTGCATCCTCTTGCGAGGGTGGCATGCTGCAAGGCACTGGCGGACGCAACATCACCCCAGAGGGCTACATCGCCGGCTGGCTCAAGGAACTGGAGAACCCTGTAGAATTGGATGACTTTCAGTTCGAGCTTTCTGTTTCAAAAGGCTGGTCTGCTGTTATCGGCGAAGACGAATTCGTCAAGGTGAAGCCCCAGCTCGAAACAGTTGCCGGTGGTGCCGCACTCGCCAAGGCACTGGAAGACGGTCAGACCGTTGGCGCCTCTCTCTACGGCGACTCCGAAGCCCTCGGAGTAATCTTCAACGGCATCCACCTCGGCGCTTGGCGAATCCTCAAAAACCGCAGCACCCCGGTTTATGGCATGCGCAACCCCGCACTGGGCTACGCGCCAGCAAAAGCCAAGGCTTTCGCCGTGGAGTCGCCTCGCTTCCACAAAATCAACGCTGATTCCGACTGCATTCTGGTCAAGGGCGACGACGGCTGCTGGCGCTGTGACGGCTGGGCTTACAGCTACGTGGCCAATTACGTGACCAACCTATGGGAATCGGAACTGCAAGCCCCAGGCAGCTACCGCACCCGTATCAAAGCATATCGGGAGGCGATCAATAGCGCGCCCTTCATTCCGAGCCAAGGCGTCAAAGTCGTTATCGACACGGCTGTCTCGGTGGAAAGCTGGGAGCAAAGCAAAATCCAGCAAGCGGTCAAAGAGTTGGGCGCCAGCACCAAGGGCAGTGAGATTCACATCGAGGTGCCAAACGATTACAACCGGCTTTACACCGTTACCAGCCTTCCACCGGCTTGCACCAAGTGGGTTATCAGCGACAATGCCCCCACCGAGCAACTGAGCCTGCTGGCCGGCTGATCATTTCACAGCACTTCGCTCAATGCGGCCATGGTTCACGTTGATATGACGTAATCGTGAGCCGCAGCGGCCCTGAACACACAACCTCGAACAGGAGCGAACCATGGACTTGGGAATGACAGATGCCGACTACGCACGGATCATGGAAGAAGCCAACGCGTCAGCGCTGGAACATGACCGCCAGCAGCGACAAAAACGCGAGGAAGCCTTGGCGTATGTCGCAACGATTGTCGGGGCGCGGAAGCTCAAACACATCAACGAATTCATCGATGACTGTGACTACACCTGCGAGTTCGAAATTGCCGATTCCCATGCCGGCAATCGACAGGATGAACCGGGCACTGCGTTCCGCTATATCTACCTCGACCAATACAGCAATGGGGGCATGTCCGGCGACGACTTTGCCGGTTGGGTGTGGATTCCGCTGCCCAAAGGCAAGTACCTCAAGTTCCATTACTCTTGATCGGGAAAAGGCAGCGATGGCAGCTATGGGTTGGAATCGCAAAAGCTACGGCGTGACAGCTCAGCGCGGTTTGCGCGTTTTGTACACCAGCTGCGGTCACCAGGAGTTCGGCCCCATACGCAGTGCAGCGAATGGTGGGCACTTGAACATCCCGTTCGACGGCATCCGTCACACGGTGCAATTCAGCCGACATGGAAGCAACAATACTCGCCAGAAGAGCCCATCCAGTCCGCTGGTTAAAACCAAGGTTTACTAATCGCCACCTCACATAACAGGCTTCGGCAATTTTCTTCGCTGAGACCACAACAACTGAATTTAGGGAACGTGACATTCATGGCCAAGAACAAAGCCTATTGCGCAAACCTGGACGGCATCCATGAGGTTATGGTTGCTGCACCCAGCCAGAAGGAAGCCGCCAAGCTGATCGGCATTACCGTCGACATGATGCGTGAGTGGGACGCTGGCGTGAACGACCACGGCGAACTGATCGCATTGTCGAAGCCCGGCCAGCTATTCCGAAAAAAAGGTATCAATGGGCAATGGCAGCAAGTCGCGACTGCCGACTCCCCAGCCTCGGAATCGACGCCAATCACCAAGGATCAGTTCGACAGCGCTGTTGAGCGCCTGCTTGGTGCAGAGAGATATTCGAACTTGCTTCGCTCAGGCTATAACCGCCCAGACTTTTGCCGAGAGATTGCCCAGGACGCGTTCATTGGCCAGTTGCTGAAAGTCCCGACCAGCAACGAAGACATTGCAATCATCCAACGCGTGGCAACCCGTTTGTGGATCGGGGACGGTGTAGCTGGCCTAGCTGACTGAAAGTCCCACCAGCCTGAAAACAACTGAACGTCAAACCAGAGCGACGAAGAATGACCGGCGAAGTGAAAATTGAGGCAGACCTGTTCGAACAGCCTAGCGGTAGTGTCCGGGGAACTGTTACCGCAGGGATGAACGTCAAAGGCAAGCACAAGCGTATTGCCCATGCCTATCTGCTTGTGGGCGAAGCACCTACCATCACCATTGAAGTGCCCAAGTCTTTTCCGCTTGATCAGCTAGACACCCTGGCCGATGGCCTCAAGGCATTTGCCGCAACAGTTCGCGAGTACGGGTAAAGCCGACCCACCGCAGGTTCATTCGATAAGTCCGCGCATGCGCGGATTTCCGCCACCCATTTTGGGAGCCGACGATGAGCAACTGGGATGAATTGGGTTGAATCCTAAAGCTGGACGCTTAGGCTAGGAGAGTGATGCTTCGACAGCCAAGCCTTTCAATTTGTCGAAGCTCACCATGCTCCGGTGACGCAATGCTGCCAGGATATCCTCGTGCAGGGCCAACCAAGCGGCAGAAAGATCAGCTGGTGCGGTTCAGATCAGCGGCTGTCCCCTTCTGCTACCGCTGACGGCACGATCAACGTCCAACACTGTGAGCATTGAGCCAGCCCAATGCGACCTTATAGCGCGCTAAGCCGGAAAGTGGGACAGCGACGCGTCCCGGCATTGAATGCCTCAGATCCTAGTTTGGCCCCCGAGGAATTTGCTGTGTTACGAGCAGTAGGTCGTGACACGAGTGTTCCTCGGACATACTGGGCACCTCAAAGAACGGACACTGTTGTCCCTCGGATACGGAATTCAACCATGGCACGCCAGATCAGCGAGTTCGAACAACATCTCGACACCCTTGTTAAGCCCCTGCGCACTGCACGCTGGTCTGCGGACTATCGCTGGGATGGCCTGGAACGCGCCTTGATTGGGCTTGGCGAAGATTACGGTGGCTTGGAGCTGATCCCAGACTTTCAGCGCGGGCACGTTTGGACGCCGGAACAGCAAGCCCACTACATCGAAAATTGCCTGCGCGGCGTCGTCCCGGTCAGCGGCTTGCTGATCCAGTTCAACAGTCCCAGCTGGAGCGATGTTACCAAAGCAGATACCGACCTTCCGCCCGGCCTGCAATGCGTTGACGGTCTGCAACGCTTCACTGCCATTACTGAATTCGTCAAAGGCAACGTTAAGCCATTCGGCTACTCAGCCAAAGAGTTGCTGAGCACTGCCTACAGCCCACGCAAGTTCTATGTGAAGGTCGCCGTCTATGACTTCACCAGCCGCGAGCAGCTTCTCACCCAGTACCTCGACTTGAACGCTGGAGGAACGCCTCACAGTGCGGCGGAAATCGAGCGCGTGCGTGGGCTGCTGGCCGAAGCACAAGCCAAAGCCGATAAGAACTGAGGCTCCATATGGATCAGCTAGCTGTGACAGCGTGGATTGCAACGCTGAATGCCGGTGATGCCGTGGCCGTCTACGACGGCATTAAGCGGCTGTTCGAGGCAAAGGTCGTCAGGCGAACGGACGCGGGAATGGTCGTGTGCAAGCCGGGAGGCACCTTCAAGCCGAATGGCTACCCACACGGGCAGCTGGCTGCTCAGTCGCAGCGGTTGCGTCCTGTAGATGCAGAGCCAGAGGATCAAGGCATCAATCCCGATGGCTTTGGCTTCTTTGACTTACTCGGCGACGAGTGGCAGGGCTACATCAACCTGTTCTGGAAAGACTTCGTTCTGGCGTGTGTGCCGCCTCCCCTGGCCACAGAGATTCGCAACGCGTTGATCCTCGCTCGCCAGAATGGGGATCGAACAGGTGCGCTGGGCGTTGCTGGTCATATGGAATTGTTGCCAAGTCCAAGCCAGCCAAAGGCAACCAGTCCGCGACTTGCCCGGCGCCAGCAGGAATTCACGCCGGGCAAGACCGTTCTTATCGCCAATCAGGGCACTCGCAATGAGCTGACGATCACTGCACTGGCTGACGGCACTTACGAGATTGACAACGTGTATGGGCTGCGAGGGAAGCAATGGATGGAGTTTCCGCGTGGCGGTAAGAGCATCGCATCGTGCAAGGCTACGGCCACGCGCATCATCGGTGAGCCCCAGGAGTGGGTTGAACCGGAATGTTCGGCTCATGGTGATCATCAATGCTGAGTCGCGAGTTTATCGAATTCTGTATCGACGAAGGTGTGTGCTGCCTCTGCGGTAAGTCCATCCACTGGGGACACGATGCCGTCTATACAATCAATGGGGCTCACTATGAGTGTCAGTTCCCAGATGGGAGACCGGCCTCCCCTATTGGGAACCTCTCACCGCTGATTTTCGGCATGCAGGACATGCGCAGCAGCGGCTTCGGTGATAGCCCCAATCCCGTGCTGGCCAGGGCAAATGGTGGCCACGTTCTGCACTGGGTGGTGCCCCAGACAGGCGTAGCGCTTTGCGGCCACAAGCCAAAAAACAACAACTGGAAAATGAAGGCTCGTGGAAGGTGGTTTTTGGTGCCTGCCAGCGCAGACCTCACTAAACGTCGCCTATGCCATTCTTGCGATGGCAAACACGACAAGGCATTTCCCAAGTCTCAAAATGCTGGTTCAGGGTGTACCGATACACAGCTGCTGCCAGCGCAGAAAGAACAAATGGTGGCTGGATGATGTGCAATTCAGTTAATCATTTTGAAGAATTCTAAATATGACATTACCCGTCCTAGGAATTGAACCATGACCGAAGAGCAGATCTACCCAGCAGAGCCTCTGGATGATAAGCGCCCGGAATTTGAGGCAGGCGTTAAGCGTGTTGCAGTTGAGCGGTTTGGATATTCCGCTAGCGATGCGATGCTCAAAACCATTCTTGAGCGCAACCGTAACGGACGGTATGCAGTGGAGTGGGTGCGCGGCGCTTGGGAAGGCTTCAATTTGGCTCAGCCTCAACAGCTCGAATCGTTGTAAGAAATCGCACCAGGTACACCCCAAGCCCCGGCCTCAAAAACCGGGGCCGAGGTCGTAAAAGCACCGGAAAGACCGACGCTGATTGAAGGAGCAAGTCGATGAATGCACGTATAACTTTAGGCGCGACAGTTTTGGCCATCCTTTCGCTAACCGGTTGCGTCACCCAAGCGCAGATCGACGAGCAGAATAAGCAGCGTTCGGCAATCAACGTCTCACCCTCTCAGATCCAAGCGACGAAGTCCGAGTCAACAGTTGTGCTTTCAAAAAATGGGCATGAGGTTATGTATATCAGACGTGTTTACCCTGGCACTGAAGACATGACTCCGCAACAGATCGCATGGTCAAAGCAATTTGGCACATACGAGGATTTTCAACAAAGCGTTGCTGTAGAACAGGGGAAGGTTTGGGTTGGCACCGTCGTTACTTTGGCGAATGGTGAATGCACAGAATCGACCAGTTCTATCGAAGGTGTTCCAACAGTCCCCGGCGAACCAGAAGTGAAGGTTGTAGCCAAGCTGGTTCCTTGCCCTACAGCACAAGCAAACTGATCACGGAAATGACATGAAGATTTTCTGCTTGGCAATACTCGGCATCCTAGCAGGCACCGCATACGCAGCGCCTGACGCGCCGGAGCAGCCACTACCCGCAAAGTACCTCAAGGAGTACGCAGTCTCAGTAGCAGCGGGCTACTGCGACGTAATCACCCGAACTCACGCCACCACATTGGCTGATACCGCTCAGATGGAGCGTCCTGACGCCAGTAATGAAGTTCTGCACCAATGTCAGTACGTGCATGAAATGAACGCTACAGGCTGCTTGCAGGTGGGTAGCTGCGCCGACTATGAGAGTTGGACTCAGGCCAACCCGGCTTTCGCACCATCACTGCCACGCGAAATCTTTCTTTCGGCGTTGAAGACTCGGAACACAAAAAAAGTATCCCAGTGACGATGACACAGGTTTTCTAGGGCGATGATGACCTCCTGATCAACTTGGGTTGAGTAACCTCAGTGATTGTTTCGCCAATGCGCCACCAACTAGGAAATTGAGCGATGAGCACCCTTCGAGACCGTTACGAAATCTACGTTGAACAAGCCACTCAATTGGGTTGGGAGATTAAAACCTACGATGAGTGGTTGAACTCTTAAACCAGCGCACCAAGCCTCGGCATTGCCGGGGCCGGGTCAGTAGAGAGGCGCGGTAATTGCGCCAAGAAACCTGTCATTGAACGATGCAGTGACCATTTACCGGAACCCGTAGCATGAGCATAGATAAAAGCAATCGCACCCTCGCGTCATCCCCAAATCAAGGTGCCTTGGCGACCGAACTTGTCGCCATGCTGGGTTCAATCACAGATTCTGTGATGGCCGATCTTGTGAAGGCATTTCAGCTGAATGGCCGTCCCTTTGCATCGCTGAGCCCCACTGAAGTTGAAGCTTTCGAGTTCTTCCGCATGCAAGGTCGAAAATACGGTGTGGTCGCCACGGTCACCAGTGACGCAGATCCAGTGGAATTGGCAAAAGCAGGAACGCGGCAGCAAAAGGACGAAATTTTGCGACGTGCTGACAGCACCGTTTGTGTAGCACTGTACGACAACCTTGCGAAACGCGCTGCGGATCGCTGGAACGCAAATGCTGATGAATATAACCAGTGGGATGCCTTGGGTCAGGATGAGAAAGATGAACTCATCGCTGCGGAATTGATGCTCATTGAAAACGGCACTGATACCCACCGTTGATACGGGGATCGTCCCTGAACTGGTAGCCCGCTTGGCTCACTCCCCCTTCATTGGGGGGTTGGCGGTATCGGGGCGTGGGTTTCGCGCTCTCTATTTAAGCAATGGACATTTCGATGAACGAAACAACGAACTGCCGTCATCCAAACCAGCACAAGGAAGGCCCTGGAATCAACTGGTGCTCCGACTGCGGTAAGAAGGAGCCCGAGGCACTGTCGGATATTTCCTTAGAACACAATGGTGTCAATCAGGGAAAACCTGATTGGGCCAAGCACGTTAAAATTGGCGATTCGCTGACCATCAAGCAAGAATTCGGCTTGACGCGTGGCGGTGAGGTCGGAGAGGTCATTGCTGAGCCAAACGACAAAGGCGTTAGCCTGGACTTCTATTGTGACCGTGACGGGGATGAAGACGAGGTGCCCAGCATCGAGTTTTGGGAATGGGAAGAAATTGAGCCCGCAGCCTGACTATCCCCAATCCAACTTTGAAACGATGCCGTAACCAGCGACAGGAACCCGCGCCGTGAGCACAGACAAAAGCATTCGCGCCCAGGCTGTATCCCTTTGGGAAGAACTGACGGGAAAATCCGTCAGCAGCAGCTCCTACTCATTCACGGTGGGCGGTGAGTCTTTCGACCTCTATCAGGCCAACAAGCGGGTACAGCAAGCCCAGGCAGTTGAGGATGACTTGACCGTTGCGCTGGTGGTAAAGACGCTGGCCGAGCAATTCGCTGCCGCCGAGTCGTTTACGCTGGCTGACATTCTCGCCGGCAACGAGCGCCTGAAAGCCCGAGTCGATCTTGTTGGCCGTATGAACGCCCTATTCAGCGACAACGCCTCGGTGACCCTGTTCGACGATTTCTACGCCTATTGCGAAGGCGCCCTCGCCCACTACCGCGAACTCACGCCACAGACCTTGGATGAGAAAAGTCGTCAATTTGTCCGCGATAGCGGCTGCTTTGTCGGGCTCGATGCCTACCATGGGGTTTCACGCCTCACACGGCTGATGATTTGCGATGGGCCAGTGGACGACGTGGCCAAGGCGAAAGTCAGTCGCTTGGTATTCGCCTTCGACTCAATTGAAGAACTCATTTCCCATGCTCGGCGCATCCCAGTCGGGTTTTCACTGTGCGTGATCGTTGCCCCGAACATCAGCGACAGCTTTTTCGTGATGGTGATCAATGCGGGTGGGCGCATCATTGTTCTCACCGACAAGGGTAATTACGAACATCCGCTGCAAGAGGCCCGGATGCGGGCTCGCAATGACAGGTACAACCTCAACCGAATCGAAGGCAGCCACTTTCCCTACGACCTGCTGGGCATCAAGTGGGGGGACAATGGACGGCGAGCAAGCGAAGGGGACGCCGGCAATGCTTTAATGGTTTCTGACACAGGTCTGCGTGTGCTCGGCAACCTGTCCGATCTGCAAGATTGGGATTTGCTGTGGCTCACCCTTTTTATCGACCAGTGCCGCGAACGCTACTTCACGCGCAAGGTAGCCGAACCCCAGCTGGCGACTGGCTCCATGGTGCGTCTCCCCCACAAGTGGGCCGGCAGTTGCGACCAGCTACCCGTGCCCATTGAATACGAACTCAAGCTGGAAACCCGAACCAGCTCCGAGTTGAATAGCCGGTTTCTGCATTCCATCGAGCCTAAATGGGCGGAACGCTACAATCCGAACCTCTGGATGGAAGAACGTTTTGCCGCGAGTGTCCCAGACGACAGTCTGTACGTGCCGTCTACCGCGCTCAACCATGAGACACCCCTTCTCGCACTGGGCAGGGATGGCCAACTCGAACTTATCCGTCGCGACATAGACAGCTTGCCGTTCTATGAGCAGGAAAAGTTGCCTCGCCTGAGTCTGCAAGGCCTGTCCTCGACCGCCCTGTCCACACCTGAGCGTGTCATACGAGACTGCCATTTCTTGGCTCGGCACAATCAAGTGCAGGCCATTGCGCAACTTGTGAAAGAGGATTTCAAGAATCGCAAGGAGGCTGTACAGGATTGGTTCTACAAAGCTGCCGCCAAGTATCTCCCCAAACTCGTTGATGATTTGATGGCGCTGAACCATGAACGCGTCAGCGTAGACACCCCGGCGCATCAGGATGCGTTGCTGGCGTTGGGTCAGGGCAAGCTGATCAACGGTAAAGGCAGTGGTGTTCAGGTGATTAACAGTCACCGATCGATCAAGATTCGTTACGAGCCTGTACGCAACCAGCGCGTCGGAAGCCGCGCCAGGGCTGGCAAATCGCTGGCGGACACGCTTCGCCTGATCGACTACACGTATGGTTTTTATTGCTGCGCAGTGAACCGAGAAGAAGAAGCTCAGCTGTTCATCAGCCTGGAGGTTTCGTCGGTCTTCGATGTGATGACAGTGACAGGCCTGCCACTGGATGGCATTCCAGCAGAGCTTCGCCACTTGGGCGTAGACACCTACAGGGGCAACTCAATCCTCGACCGTATTGACCCACTCGGTGATATCCGTAATCCATGGGATCAGCTCTCGCTCTACTACACCGTACCGGTCAGCCTTAAGGCCTTCAAAGCGTTACGCCGAAGTCGAGGGCTGCACATCCCAAGGGCCATGGAAGTTGAGAAGTACGCACAGCAGCTGGCGGATGAGTTGCTACATCGCCGTCGCGATGGACGTTCGCCTGCCACGATCCCCGGCCTGGAATAACAGACAAGCACCCGCCCAACGTAGAATGGGATATCGAGAGGTTTTATGAAACTCACTACAGCACAAAGTGAACATGTTAAAGCTGCATTCCCAGAGTGCCGGGCTGAAATGACTGAGTACCTGTTACAGGGGGTTGAGGTAGTGATCTACAAACAGAATGAATGTGGCGCAGATGTACCTCCCTTTGCGGTCGCTCCCACGGACAAACAGGAGTTCTGGATTGGCTGCTGGGACACCCCTGAGTTGGCATCTTCCAGCGCCGCCGCGCTCGGCTTGCGCGTGGTTAGCCAATGACTCAAGTAGCCTCCCAGCAGATTGCTGACCCTATGGATGCACTTGTGAGCCTTCAACGAGAGGTTCGCCGAGGCATGCCGACACATCCTACGGGCCTAGGTTCGGAAGTGAGGGTGGTGCTCGACCAGCCAAACGGAGTCACCCGCTACACCTTTGCTCGGATTCAGCATGGCCGGGTCAAGGCTATCGCGCTGTTTGTGCATCATGAGCCTATCGACGGCATCGCTTGTTTTAACATCGGCTACGCGGTGCCCGAAGCGTACCGGCAACGAGGTTGGGCCAAGCAAATTCTTGAGGCCGGTATTCAGGAGTTGAGTGCAGGCTTGGGGCGCCACGGCATTACTCAGTTCTACATTGAGGCCGTGGTAGGAAAAGAGAACATCGCATCGCAACGAGTGGCCAGCGCCGTGCTAGCGAGTGAACCCACCGAGGGTATCGATTCCGAATCTGGGCAGCCAGTATTCACCTATACCCGGCTCGTAAAGCGGTAAAACACTTCGCCTCGGCGATGACACATAAAAACCGGGTGCATGATAGGTAATCAATCCAGTCACACCCTAGAGGCATCATCATGGCAACTGTTCAAAAAATCACCCTCGCCGACCGTGGCCAGGACTTCACCGAATGGTTTGTGCGCGATGGCATCGTGATCGATTGCCAGCCCCATCAAGGGAAGGTCTGGGTCGGTACACGCTTGGAGTATCCCGCAGGCCCGCTGAAAGAAGGCAGTGTCGTTCACATGCGAGCGCCAGTAAGCGGCAAAATCACCACCCTCAACTATCCTGTTGAGTCGGTGGAGTTGCTGAGTAATGAGGACGCGGCCAAGGTCGAAGTCATAGGCCGCAAATGGGCCGAAATGAAGGGCATGGCGTTAGCAGACCTTGGCCTCTGATATTTCCAGGAAAGTAGTGAAGTTCGGCCTCGGGACTATCACGGTCGCGACAGCGCTGATTCTCGTGCTGATCGTCGCTACCGTGATTGCCACTGATCGGTCTCGGGCTCGCACCGCTTGCTTGCAGTCAACCCAAACCGCCGAGGAATGCCCAACGCCCAGCGGCTGGGAAACAATGCTGAGAAGAGCTACAGCCAGCTAGTCTGAGCGCCCACACCGACTCTCTTTAGGAGCAAGCACATGAGCAAAAATGACGGACGCCTCAGCGCGGTTTTCGAGAACCACAACTCAGGGAGTGAAACGGCGCGAATCAGAGCAAACGATTTCGTTAAAGTCGCTGGTCACAGCGCTGTTGGGTTGAAACCGGATCGGGCTTTTGTGGCGCAATTCTTGGAGCAGGCGTCCGGTGTCACAATCGACGAAAGGCAGCGTGAAGCCTTGCAGAAGACAGTCGCAGGCCTTCCAGAACAAACCTCAGTGGAAGATTTGTTTGTCGCCCTAGAGAAGGAAGAACCGCTCGCGATATTTTCCGCTGCCCTCCGCCAGCAGCTCAACGGTAGCGCTCCATGACACGTCTAACGTCAAAACAGCTCCATGACGTTGCTGATTGGTGCCGCGAGCGTCACATGCTTCCCGACCGCGTGACAGGTGCCGATGTAGCCGCTGCCTGCCACTCATTAAACATCGAGCATGACGGCAATTTTGACCTCTACGATGTGAAAGAGGTTGGCTCGCTCTGCGAAACCGAGTGAGTCAAGGCCTGCTATGACGACAGTGAAGACCAAACCCCTCACCGATGCAGATCGAGCCGCCCTGGACGATCTACCTGACTCTGGATGGTTCGACGTAGCACACGCGCAGGTTACAAGGCCTTCTTACCGCTGCGGGCGCTTGGAGGCTGCCGGCTACTTAGAACGACGCGTGGTAGACCTGAGAGCACTCGCAAGCCATGCTACTGCGCGTACCGAATACCGCCGTTATCCCAAGCCCACGGCAAACTGGTCAGAAGCGCCCCACGACGCTACCCATGTGATGCGTACACCGGGATGTGATCGGGTTGTTTGGATCAGGATTGAAGGCCCTTACGATGCTTTTTGGTGCTGGCCCCAGGCTAAAGGATGGAGGCGATCATCCTCATCATCGGCCTTGTTGCTCAAGGACAGGCGAGTAGAGTCCCGCCCGGTATCCCCGCATGGTTCGTGCAGCTCATCCCTCGCATCCATCTGAGTCCCCGCAAAACAAGATCAGGCCATAGCCTCAAACTCGGGGGCTGTTTTTTTTTGGTTGGTCGTGGGCTTCTAGATCCTTCGCCGCCTCAAACCCGAATCTGGGTGCGCACGATTTATACTGCTCTCCAATGACACGGCTATGGCGAGGACATACTTTCTCAGCACAAAAGCCCGCGAATGCCATTGGTGATGCTCTCTACTCAGAGCTACCTATGTTCGTGACTGGATAATCCGCGTCCCTTGCGCAGGGGCGCCAGCGCCATGCAGGATCAATAATGTTCGAGACCATGAAGCCCGTTGTAACCCCCCTGGAAGCGCCACATGATGGTGAACGCCACTCCCACCCTGCCTACGGCTTAATCAGCGTTGCCAAGACCTCTGTAAATCCAGGTGGTGTTCACCTGTTCGGTTCCGACCTCAACCATCGTAGCGTTCTGACGGTCACGCTTCACACTGCCATCCAGGATCGACACCTGAGCCGCGACTGGTATCACTCTGATGACGAAGTGATTCAGTTCCAAATGAGCGAAGCCCAATGGGCAACATTTGTCAGCTCGGTTGGTGGTGCCGGCGTTCCCATTACTTACGAGTTTCGTCCCATCGAAGAAGCTCCGTTGCAGCTGATTCCTCGGATCGAAAAGGTTGAAACCATGACCGAGACGTTCGAGCGTGAAGTCCGCGAAAAATGTGATGGCTATGTGGCCACCGCAACCGAGCTTGTTGAACGACTCGCGCAGTGCGCAGAAGAAGGAAAGATGAGCAAGGCAGCGCTCAAGGAAGTGCTAGGCATGGCCCAGACTTTGAGCGTCGGCCTTCCTAACTCCATGGGCTTTATCCAGAAACAGATGCGGGAAACCATGGAGCGGAATGTAACTGCCGGCAAGATCGAGCTTGAAGCGTTCGTGAACGATATGGCAATGCGCAAGGGTTTTGAAGCTCTACGCGAACAGTCTCCGCAGTTGATCGAGCAGACAACAAGCACCAGCAACGAGTAAACGGAGGACACAAATGAACCACAACTGCCATGGACAGTTCTTCACCGCACAGGGCGTGAGCTATTACTGCTGCGCTTTAGATAGCGCCGTCACAACTGAGCCAGTCAGCAACGGTGAGGCTTGCCATAACTGCCAGCGCCCAATCATCGGCATGGAAGAAACAGTCTCCGCAATCGAAGTGCAGGTTACGACTGTAGCGCGTATGCGATCTGGTGCGGCAGTGATACTGCAAACAGAAACCCGGACTCAATCAGAGTAATTGGAAGCGAAGGAGCAAACCCAGTGGAAGAACTGACTATGATCCCCCGGCTTTACGCCAACAGGAGGATTGCCCTGCAATTGATGTGCGAGAACGGCGAGTCCTGGGGCACCCTGTCGGTGAATCTAGTGGATGCCGAAATCGCGGATGATGAAATGGGCATCCCCGTGTGGAATCTTCCAGAAGCAAGAGTCTCGGCCTTTCTGGAAAGTGGCCAATTTGTGGATACCGGCAAAACTGCCCCAGCCGGGTATGTTGAGGCTCCGATTTGGCGCGTGGTCTGCCCGAAGCTTTTGGCAGCCTTTGCACGACTTCGCGAGCAAGCGTAACGGCAATCCATCCACGCACCATTCGCTGATCGTATCCTGAGCCCCAATCATTAGGAGTGGGGCTACTATCTCTGCGTGAAGGCCGGGGCAACGGCGCCGGCACAACCCAGATTGAGGTGAGACGATGGCCCGCATCCCCTATGTGAAAGTGAACGAGTGTGACGAAATCCAACACTGCTTTCACTGCGCTCACGCGATCTATACCGAACGATACGACTCCGAAGAAGACGGCTTTCGTTGGAGCGGCGCGTGCCCTTCTTGTGGCCGGGACGCGCTTGGACGGGATCGTGAGATTCCAATGGCTGGAGACACCCGGCCAACTGCCCTGTATTCGTACAAATGCGGAGAGTGCAACTCTCGCGGACAGGCACAGATGACCGTGCTTACTCCCTACCAGGACACGAATTGCAGCAGCTGCGGCGCAAGCGTCACGGCTGAGTGGGATGGCGGCGTAGACCTTTCTGTCGTGAAACGTTAAGGCGCATGCTCGCTGTCGATCTTGCAGCGAGTTAAGACGGCATTGATGCGTGCTTGGAGTTCCGGTCTAGCGGCTGCGGCCTCGCGAAGCGCCGGTATCCGGCGTAGCCATGATCAATCGCAGCCCTAGCAAGCGTGCAAGCCTTCAAAGCAGCGCCATGCGACATGAAGCGGCTCATCACCTAGAGCAAGTGCAGCAAGTTGTGTTGAGACCGATACCCCCGGTAATTACGATGCCTATGGCACATCCGCCTCTTTGAATTTAAGGAATTACCGTGAATACCTATTTGCATGAACTCGGCAGCTGCTATGCGGCGATGACCAAAAAAGTTAAAGCTACCTTTGTAGTTTTAGCGCTGCTACCAGGGTTGTTGGTACTACCAATGTGTTGGTTCTTGACGACAAACACCGACGCCATGGCTGCCACATTACAGCTCGTACAGTCCGTTGCCACTGGCGAAAAGGTTGCTGAGAAAACCTTGAGCGGCATGGTGAAAGCTGCGGTTTCAGACAGCCAAGCAAAAGATGTTTTCGTCTGGTCAGTCGTCGCAGTTTTTCTGATCACCAATTTGCTGTTCATGCTGTTTTTGTTCCCTGGCGAACGGCTGATGAAAACTAAGACCTTCGCTTCCAAAGGCTTGGTGTAGAAACAGCGGCGGCCCCATGCGCATCAGGGCTCGCCCGCATGGGGCTGACCATCGAAAAAATGGCAAGAGAGCTTTCATCTTCCACAACAGTCAGGACGACTGACTTCCCTATATCCCAAGGCCGGGCTCGGGAATGACCACCAAGGCTCCACCCACTCAAGTGTGATGACAGCGGCGCTTAGGAGGATTGCTGGCCGGCAGGCTATGATCAATCCTCAGCCTACGGCAGGTGCCGGCCTACACACTGGAGCAGTGATTATGGAGCGCAAGACTGTTCGGGAACTTCTCGAATTCGCCCAGGACGATAAACGCCTCGATGCAGCGATCAACAATGTAATCGCGAACATTGAAAACGGAAGTATCGACGTGGGGACGCTCCCCATTGCCGCCTCGCCGATCAGGCCCGGCCTGATGACAGAGACACAGCAGGCTTATCTCGCTGAACTGCTGGTGAAAGCTAGCGGCGTAGAATTGAGTTCCGAGTTGATGCAGGCTCTGGTGGCTACGATTCGTGATTTGCCGGTTGAGGCCACAGTAAAAGACCTTGAGGCGACTTTGGTTGGCCACCCCCTGCTGGGTGAAATGGGTGCCGCGCTACGAAGCTAGTATCAGGCTCCCGCGTAAGGCGAGTTTACCAAGACAGAGAACTGAGGCTGAAAGACCGCGCCATCGGAGAGGTTGTATGGCTTTGAACTTAGATGAATTCGTTACTGAGGTTGAGGCGGATATTAAGGCGTTTGCTGCCGAGTGGCGTGCAAACCATGCCGCTGACCCTGATCGATTCCCCATGGAACTCCCGGAATCCAATGCAGGGTTGTGGGGTGAGTTCTTTATGGACTTTATGAACCGCGACAGGGCTTGAATCTGCTGTTCTGCTTCGCTTCCAAGAGTGGGTATTGACGACTTTGGTCAATGAGAAATGACACACCCGACAACGGGTCAGCATGTCCACCTCAACCCACGTACAGGAAGCGACCATGATCCTCACAAACGCCCGCATTCAAGATCAAGAAGACGTTGGCTTGCTGTTCCACTCCATCCTTCGCTACGGCGAAGAAAATGCGGAACGTCTGGATTGCTCCATTGTGTCCATCGGTTATAGCACGCTGCTGGACAACGCTGAGCAGGCAGCTAGTTGGCTCGCCCATCACCACAGTGACACGGGTGACGATTGGGACGGTGTAGTGTGGGCGGAACTGCTGGAAGACATTGCCGAAGGAAGCTTGGCCCAGAAACTCTACGCAGACGATGTAAACGTGGAGAGCGCCGTACTGGGTTGGCTCGCCGAACTGTCCTGACTACTAGCCGCCGCCGCGTTCTATTCACGCAAACCTGCCGGCTTAACAGTTCAACTCGCGGGCTTTATGCCCGCTTTTTGTAAGTCACAGTCAACTCCCCCCTAAAGGCCATGATGCTCGCGATCAGAAATAGGCCAGCAGGCGCTGCCAGACAGAATGACAAAGGCACTGCTAAGTCAGACCATGACGTGATGAGCTTGTCCAGATACGGCGACTCAGGTGCCTTGAGCACCGCCTGTAAAATCGCGTGCTGCACGCTGGTAATGGATCGCAAACCCACCGCACCCAAGATCAGGGTCAGGGTGAGCAAGGCGCCGCCGAGTAAAACCGCGCTTACACGTCCGACAGAACCCAGAGCATTTAACGGTTTTGTAGGGTCATTCTGATCAGCTTCCATAGTTCTCTCCGCAAGATGGTTTTCAACAATCTGGCGAAAGCCTCGCTTCCCTTCAATCGAACCCGTGGCATTTGCACAAGCCTGGCGACTCATTTCCGATTATCCGGGATGAGAACTTCCATGCGCCTGCGATGACACCGTTTGACCAAGATGACAATGGGCACCATCGAACAACCCATTGGAGAAACATCATGGCCCACACTGCATTTCAAGTAACCGCTGACGACGTAGAAAGCGTTCTCCACAGCCATACCGCACGCCTGATCAATACGCAGGGACTCTCCATCATCGACCTCTCGGTTGAACTGCTCGGCGAAATCGATCACGCACGCATCGAAAAGGCTGCCCTGAAAGCGTCCACCGATATTGACGAGCAGGCCACAGCTGCCCTCGCCGAAATCAAAACCAATCTTGTCGAGCTGGGCGTCCTGGAGTTCTGATCCATGTCTACTAACCCAGTCAGCGCTTCCGCTTCTAACTCAGATGATGCTCATACGAAATATGTTGTTTTGGGTGAGCACACCCTTTGCTATCGCATCCCCCAGACTCCATTGACGCTCGGCGTGCTGGCCGGCAGCGTAATCCGTGGTGGCCACAACCCAGTCAATGGCTCGATAAGCGTTTTGCCCAGCGAGAAACTGCGGCCTGCAACAGTGGAAGACTTTGATTTCTTCCACGTCTGCCACATTGGCCACCTCACCTGATCAGGTGTCGGTTCCCTTATTCGGGCGCGAGCATTTCAAGGCTGTGCCCGATGACACACTGCAATAGAACCGAGAATTGGCGCATACAAATTGCGAGTTGAGGACACGCCCGATGCCGATGACCGATCTACAGATTGCCGAAGCTGCAATTCAAATTGTGCTCGATAACCTGCCCTACCCACGCAATTTAATGGAGCAGCTGACATACACTTCGCTGCCTTTCATGCTCGACAGTGGCAAAATCTGCGGGCCGGCGCCGGACAACGCTGCCGTGTTCATTGAGTACCCCTCCGACTGGACGGGCATGGCGGTCAGCACCAGAGCTGGCCAGCTGCGCTTCTGGTTCATCTTCCATTGCGAGTACACCAACGAAAGAGCGCTCGCGTGCCTGGGCAGCCAGCCCAGCATCTGTGCTGCCATTGTCTCGGCAGCGCAACATGTACAGACCAACATCCGTGCTTGGCGCGATCACCAACAAGCCGCCTAACATATTGACCCAGGTTGGCCTGGGCCAAGGTGAGACTTTTCCGCGCATGCGCGGTTTTTGCGCGGAGAATCTGCTTTGCGTTGGGTGGCACCCTCATGCTTTTGTTAATAGCATTGGCAGCTCATTATCCTGTTAGTCATGGCCATGCAAAACAAAATACCCCTCGCAATACCTGTGGCCCTTCGCTACGTTCAAGCATCAGAGCTACCTTCACATGCTGGATGAAAAAACAAATCATCTAGAGAACAAGCGCGCTTAGCGAAGGGCCGAGGATGAAAGGTGAACACATGGATAAAATACATGATCCTTTTAAACTAGGCGGGCATGTTGCACCCGCTGATGCTTCAAGTTCGCGCTCACAAAAAAAGACTAGACGGCTACCGCAAGAAATCATTGCACTTTTAGGAATTGTCCCTGATAGGCGACTTGCACGAGAAACAGGTAGAGCCGAGAGCACCATCCGAACCGCTCGTACTGCAAGAGGGATTGAGCGCGCCAAGTCCGACAAAGACTTTCTCCCAGACAGAATACTCAGCCAACTGGGGAACATGCCAGATGCAGTTCTTGCAAGAACAACTGGACGAAGCGAGAGCACCATTCGAAGCGCCAGAGTTCGTAGAGGCATATCACGGTATTCGCAGGCAGAAGCTGGCGCTCAGAAAAATTTAGGGAAGCTCCCCAACGAATGGTTATGGCTCATATCATGCGCACCAGACGCTTTGGTCGCCGAACGACTCTGTATTTCTTTGAGTGCAGTGAAAACGCTTCGAAGCGAACTGGGAATGACCGAGCTTAAGGTCACACAAACACTTCCGCCCGCCTTCTTCATTTCCCTTGGGGCGCAGCCAGACCTGCCTATTGCTGAGAAATATTCTCTGAGTGTTAGCACGATCAGACGTATCAGGGCCAACCTTGGGATTCCGAATTTTTGCAAATTGGACTCGATGCTCACTGACGACGTTATTTCGCATCTGGGGAAGGTTTCTGACAATGAGTTGGCTAAAACCTCTGGCCTATCTCGAACGAGCATACGGAAGGCAAGGAATAGCCGAAACATTCCTGCGTTCACTGGAGAAGATTTAAACCAGACTTACCTCGACTCGCCCAAGTCATGCTTGAATGATAATAAACTGCTGCCTGCACTAGATGAAGTCACGATGCGCCTGATGGCTTGGTGCTCAGACAAGCATTTGGCTGATCACCTAAGCATTGACAAGTCTCATGCTATCGAGCTGCGGAAACAGCACGGAATGGTAAAGCTTTGCATGAGGAAGTCCCCGCCGCTTGAGTTGTTTGAAGACTTGGGCAAAAAACCAGACCACACCCTGGCAGCTCAGCACGGTCTAGGCATTGGCTCGATTCGAACGATCAGGAGAAACCTCGGTATTACCGCTTTCAGAAAATCGAATCCGTTGCTGGATGATGCCGTCATAGAAAGACTTGGCACCATGTTTGATAACGAGTTGGCCCAGCTAACCGGATTAACCGAAAAAATTATACTTAAGGAAAGAGGCAAACGCGGCATTCCCTGCTTCTCAAGATACTGCGGTTCAATCCCTGAACTTATTTCATCATTAACCCTAAGCCAAAAAAAGGTAGTCGAACTTTTGCGTTGGGCCGGTAACAAGGAAGCTTCTGAAAAACTTGGAATCTCTACGTTCAAGGCTAAACAAGTCAGGGAGTTTCTAGGCGTTCAATCGCTCAATGTAAAAATAAAACCGCCGCAGTCGCTATTTCCGATGTTAGGAAAGAAATCTGACACCGAGATTGCAAAGCGTTTCAAGCTCCCTGTGCATTATGTGCGCTCTCTCCGCCTAAAACTCAATATCAAGGCTTTCTCTACGCCTGATAAGTGACTCTACTGCTGCTTTTGTTGGGGCACAAAGCAGCAAAGCTGCCAACATACAGAGTCGCTTCCGTGCTGGTCGGGCTGGCCTCAGTTCGTAGTCTTGGTTCTGGGAAATCCAGGGCTTGCAAATGACACAGTGTGTTTTACGCGAAAATTGATCCAACTCCCAACCAGTCGGATCAAAAGCCATGGCTACTTTGCCAACTACTATCTTTGACCTACCCCCGATAGCCGCTCTTTCGGAATTGTTGTTCGCCCAGGGTGATGAGGTTGTGACCAAAGGTGAACGTCACCCTTTCTGGATGACCGTCACCTCAGTCAACTCCCGGACTGGCTTTTGCCGTTGCAAGTTTGGCGGCTCCGGCATTGACGCAGGCAACTTCCACCAACGCGAATTGAAGTTTTACGGTGGGGCTCTGATACAGATGGCGGGCTGACCTGCCCCCTGATTTCTGTCCAGCTGCCACCACCTCAATCAGTGGGCTATCCTTATCGGGTTATGGCCCAACCGAAGCCCACCTCAACAAAGGAGACTGTCATGTCCCAGACTGAGCTTTCCCACGCAGAGAAGCAGCAGCAGGAAAATGAGTCGAGGTTCAGCGAATCCCATATCGCCAAGTACGAGCGCATCATCAAGGCAGCCACCACATTGACTCCAGATGAAAAGCTCGCTTTGGAAAAGTGGGAGAAGGAAAACGTAACCGGCAACGGAAATTTTGGCACCAGTGACTGGCCGGGCTGGGATGCCGTAATCTCGCGTATCAGCCACTAGCCTCACTCTGTTCCAAGACAAACATTCACAAACTTCGGATGCAATTTATGGAAAGCCCTAACTACAAAGCTGTGATCACCGTTGAAATCGAAGGCCATTCGCCTGATCAATTCGGAATGGCGGTGAAAACTGCTTTCGATCTTTTGTCCTTCGGTTTTAAAGGCTGCGAAGGAACCACCCCAAATGGTACAAAAATCACCTGCAACGTAGACTCGAACCTACCCTCCGACCCTATGGCTATGCCCCGGATGCTCGACATGTTCGAAAAAACAGTGCGGACTTAACAGCCCTAGCACCTGGGCGATCTCTTAAGCGATGGCCATATCAATGATCGCGCCCCCCCTGGACTGAAATCTCATCATCGTGGCTCAGCATCTTCGTCGGGCCACGGTGACACAACTCTCCCGCCCTCATGATTGGCTCATCAACTAGATACCGAGGCCAATCCCGTGAACCAACCCAAAGCTAAAGCCCGCAGCGCTGGCGTTAAGATGATCAATGTCGCTGCTGGAGACCTCACCCCCCTCATGATCAATTGGCTGGTAGCCGGCCTCGAAGACGTTCCAGTCCACCTGAAAGATGGTGACCTCTGGCATAACCCGTCCCAGTTTGGCCCGGAGGGCATCTACGCCCCTTCGACCGACCCAGCTACCGGCCACCCCATCCTTGAGCGGGAAAAGATCCAATTGCGCTACGTGGAGGAAGAAGGCCATTCCTTCCATCAACTGTGGATGGCAAAGGACTGTCGGTTCCGGCCAACTTCAGGTTCGGTTGAGTGGACACGGCGTTATGGCCACTCTTACGCCGAACTCGACTATGGCTACCTGACTGGCCCGACCATGCTGATTGCTGCCCTGCGGTTCTATGTCACCAAAGCCATTGCCGGCAAAACGAAGAAACCGATGCTCCGCGTACCTGCCGACCTTGTGTAACCCGATGGAGACTTTGAAATGCCTATGCACCTGAGCAAGCAAGAAGTCCAACTGCTCGGGCTGACTACTGTGCTGGATTGGTGTATGCCCGAACATGAGGAAGACAAGCCATGAGGGCGCCGGCCAAACCCCGCGCCATGTCGCCCCTGATGAAACGGGTACTCAGCGACATTGCAGAAGGGCGCGGAGCATTTTATGGCTGCTATGGACGAAGCGAGCATGGCGGGCGCACAGGCACCATTGCCGGTCTCGCGAAGCGCGGATTTCTGGACGGTCGCGGTGACCTCACCGAGGCCGGTCGCTTACACATCGCGCAAGAGCAGTCGAAGTAAGAGAGGCATGCAGTTCAGCAACCCAACGGTGATCGACAAAGCCTTGCCACTACCGCCCCGCTTC
This sequence comes from Pseudomonas sp. P108, assembly GCF_032613195.1. Lineage (NCBI taxonomy): Bacteria > Pseudomonadati > Pseudomonadota > Gammaproteobacteria > Pseudomonadales > Pseudomonadaceae > Pseudomonas > Pseudomonas sp. P108. The sequence continues at coordinate 136,278 of NZ_CP126692.1, forward strand.
CCTGACTAGGATTCGAGAACATGGGGTGTCAGCAGATGACACAGGCAGGAAAATGGCAGAATTGGCTTTCAATCAAGTTATCCAACCGAGGACGACATGCGCGGATTAATCAAAGCCTTGGCAAGTGGCCTGGATAGGGCGGAACACGATGTGTTCGTGGCACCACAGGTGCATGTCGGATGCGGTGATGCACCACCCACTGCGCTCGATAACGCTTGGTACTGGTGCAATGGTTTCAAAAAAGGTTTCACAGAGTGCCGCACAGACCAGCTCCAGGAAAGGCACGGCAGGGCCAGTCAATGCTGGAAGCAACTGTGGCCTTTGAAGAACTTGATCATTCGCTCCCGTGATCGAAAGCTTCGGGATATGAAGGCCCCGAAATCGGTTGCTGTCGAAGACCTCACCGAAATCACGTTTGCACTGCCAGACGCGACCTATACCAGTACACCGTCAGCATCTAAAACTCATCACCAACAGTAGAGCCCTATATGAACACCAGACCCCAACACTGGTTACGAAAGGTTATGGCTGAACACAGCACCGCGCTGGCAATCGCGGAGAAAATCGAGGACGCCGATGAGCGTGTTGCAAACCTCAAACTCCAGATTATCGCCGTACAAGAGTCTCGAAAGAAGCTCGAAATTTCCGCCCGCGAAATGGCAGGCCAGAACGTCGGCGAGGAACAATTGACCGAGGCAGTCACAACCACCGAGCGCGATTGCATTGGTGCCTGCCAATTAACAGCGACCATTCTTCAAGCAGAAACGCAGCGATTGTTCGTGATCGCAAACCCGTTCTTGAACGAGTTGGTTGCGCCGGAGTTGGATAAGATAAACACAACCAGCGAGAGCCTTTCACGCTGGAAATCTTTCAGCAAGCATTGAACCCAGTTGTAGTTAAATGGGGTCGTTGCAACAGTTTGCGTGCATAGACATAGGCAGTAGACTTGAGATAGCGCTTTCTGAATCCGATTTGCAGGGTGGTATTTTGCTTCATCATCTTAAAGCATCATTGATACAAGCATTTAAACGCACCAGGGTGGTCGAGGTTCTAGGCCGCCCCAAGCGTATAGATCCTTTCAAGCCCGGCTCGCATCCCGTTCTTCACCGTGCGCGAGCGTTCTTCTATGGGCGCTACATTCTGTGCCTGATGCACCTTGGTTACGGGGTCATAGTCATAGGGCGAGCAGGATCTGGCAAATCCTACCTGCTCAGCAAAATCCGAAATCTCATCGTTCTCAAACCTGATATCAATTTGGTTTTGCAGGGTCAGCGCCCTGAACTCGATGTTTGCCGGCTCCCTGATGGGAATTTGGCGATTGAAGAGCCAAACCGCTTTGCCTGGGATAACCATTCCGAATTATTTGGAGTGCTTCGCGGACGCAGAGTGCTGTTCACAGCACAATCCATGTCTGTAGTGAGCGATCTAGAATTGCAATCCCTCTTCGAGGATCGCCTTGTAGTGATTTTTCTGGGCGGGCGGGAAGACTTCCGCCGCGAGTTGCGTGGCCAGGGACTGAAAAGGAGCGCGTACTTTGGTTGAGCCAGTAAAAATCTTGCCCCAAGAGCCGCCGAAGCAGATCACTGCGCGGCATGTGGCCCATCACCTCGGTGAACACCTTACGGGGTTCCTGGCGGCAAACAACATGAGTGGTTGGGTCGCAAAAGAAGACTACGTGCTTCGGGATGACAGACTCAGTGACCAAATCCTCTTGGTCAGCCAAAGCACTGGCCTGTCAGTTGATCGTTTTCGACGGATAGCAAAAAAGCTCAAAAAACTTGGTCAGGCTCACGGCGCCGACCTAACGCTTACCGGGGCAAAGTACATGCTCGCCCACGCACTGGGGTATTCCTCGCCACAGATGGCCATGCAGTGCCGCACCGTGGATGAGTTCATAGAAAACATCTGGCCCAAGGGCGCGGCGATGAGTCTCGTGTCCTTGAGCGATGCCGTGGATGGGCCACACGTTAATCCCGAGCTTCTGGCATTGCTTAAAGACCGAATTCATTTCAACCAGAAGCGCGATGCGACAGTCACCATAACCGCCTCAGCTGACCCCAAGGCTGGGAAGAAAATGAGGCTGGAGCGCAGAGAGCGACAGAGAAGAATGGATCGAGAAGGAAGTCGCCCCAGATCGTAAGCGCGACCAAACAGAAACAGGTTCGGGGAGTAGCAGATCCCATTTTCGGAGGCGAGCATCTTCGACAAAATCATTGGTCGCTTCGATGACACAACTGCTCAAGGGTGATGATGGCTCCATCAACAAAGCGCGCAACGCGCAGGAGCCCAGCGATGAATATCGGAAACATCACCCTTCTTCGCAGCAAAGTCCAACCTCAAGCCAAGTCAACCGTCTTCCCGCTGGCAGCATTCTATGCTCACCTGCAAAACCATGACTGGTACTACTGCTTTTCCGAAGACCGTGCAGCCTACCGCGCCGGCGAAGTGTCTGAGCAGCGCCTGCGAAAACTCGCCCGCGACTCGGGGCCTGTCCACGAATGGCTCTGGGAAGAATTCAGCAAGCACAAAGGTACTGGGCCGGCCTGGAACACTCCGCAGCATCCTATGCCACCAGCGCCAGCTGATCTGGCATTCCGGGACATGGTGAATATCCGTATTGAAATGGCGAAAGCTGAACTGGTCGCAAAGATCATCGCCAGCGTAAAACCCTTCTTGCCGAGTTCGATTGTTCAGCTCGATCCGGTATGGCGGGTAATGCAGAAGGTGCTGTACCTCGGGGCGTATGCCGGACAGGGTAAGGCACCGGCCATTATCGCCTCTCACCCGAAGCTCGCTGGCGCCTGGGAGCAAGGTCAAGAGCTTGTAACGGCAAAAGAACATCCGACTATCTGACACAATCGTCCCCGGCACGCTGGGGCACCTCACTCTGGAGAAAAGGCATGCATCCAGCAATCGGCCAGCTATCCAATGGCCAGTTCTACAGCTACATCAATGGCCATAGCGAAGAACCGTTCTTCGGCACGCTTGAGGAAGTAGAGGTGGCCATGGGGCTGCGTGAGCCGATTGTGACCACGCCGAGCTTTGCCCCAGCTGAGCAGGTTGATCCGGCGCCAGCGAAGTCCTACACCGTGACTCTCACCTTCCAGTATCCTGCTTGGGATGAAGTCAACGGCATCCGCTATCCCGACATTCGAGCGGATTCCAAGTCACATGCAAACATCATCGCTCGCCGTCTTGCCTGCAATGATGGCCACCTCGGTGGCGGAAAAGGCCGTCTAACGTTTACCGCCACCGAGTTGTAGATAAATTCCTTTGTTGGGATGTGGGGAGTTTCCCAAGCCAACACTGTAGGCGCCAGGGACACACAGCGGCTCACCCTACAATAGGCAGCATCCCGAGCACAGACACCATAGGAGATTGAAGTGGTAAAGGCCAAATACCCAGCTGAGCTGCTGGATCACAAACGCGATGGTTTCGAAGCCTCTATCAAACGCATCGCGGTGGAGCGTTACGGCTACCCAGACGAAAAGCATATGGTCGAACAGGCGGTGTTGCGTTTGCCTAAAGGTGACTATGCAGCTAGCTGGGTTCGCGGAGCATGGGACGGATTCAATATTGCCCATGAGGATGGTGGCCACGGCTTGGACAAACACAAATCCATCCCGGTCGAACGAGGCCTGTATTGGTACTTCGAGAAAGGCAAATCCGAGCCCCGCCCGGTCATGGTTGATCCAACTCGATGGGTTAACAAGTTCAAATCATTCAACGGCTCTGAACAGTCTTGGCTGGCTGATGGTGAGTACCTGCTGGGGCCACAGCCCGTTCCATCTGATCAGCCTGAATAATCTAACTTTATGACTGCGTGGCCCATTTCATCCCAGATGAACACGTCATGACGAGAAATAGTCGCAAACCTGTTCCGCTTGGCACGTTCAGGCCAATGGCGCCGCGTTTGGGCACTGCCGCCCAACCCATATACTCGGCAGTACCGGAAGAGAGATAAAACATTGCTTACGCCAACTGTGGCGGAAGCTTTATGAGACTGACTATCAAGGCTATGCTTCTGATAATCGCAACAATCTCAAGGCACGTCAGTCTAGCTAAATGCACCGCATTGAGTTGCCTTTTGCCACCGTGTCTGTTGACATGTTTTTTGCAGCTGAACTTCTAACGTGAGAATGCCATGTCCCTGATTGCCGAATACCGCCAAACCCAACAAGCAGTTGAAGAACTGCAAGCCCGTCTGACCGCCCTGTCCACCGATGATCGGCTCAAGAAAGAGTTGGAGTTCGAAGACAAACTCCGCGAATTGATGGGTGAGTACAGCAAAAGTCTGCGTGACATTATTGCGCTGCTCGATCCCCAGGCGACGACTAAGCGCGCTGTCAATGCCGCCTCCCCTGCTACCCGTAAGGCACGGCAGATCAAGGTTTACAAAAACCCTGAGAACGGGGAAATCATCGAGACCAAGGGCGGTAATCACAAGACCCTTAAAGAGTGGAAAGCCAAACACGGCGCTGAAACCGTCGAGAGTTGGGCATCGGTCAAGTAATCGTATCCAGGTCAACAAAGGGAGCTTCGGCTCCCTTTTTCTTTCGCACTGCAAACCAGCAATGCGCCCTCTATTTGTCCCTTGCAGCGGCTCTGGCGTGAGTAACTGCATCCAGTTGAAGTGAGGCGCTGGCTGCCCCTCGATACAATCCGACCATAAGCCCTCTCACGCATTGCGCCGAGGTGAGTCCCTGAATCCCTATGTTGGGGTCTTAGGATGTGCTCTGCCGGCTCTATTGCTGCGATGACACCACGGGTACGAGGTGATGATGAACCTGCATCACCAGATCACGAAGCCCTCAAAGGAACTCCCCAATGCCGGCTGTATGCGACCACCCAGTAGGGTACATCCCTGATGAGCTGATCAAAGCAAACGACTGGAACAAGCGCCTCATCGAGTTTGCCAAAACGATTGATGAGTTCAATGAGTGCGGCCAAAGCGTACAGATCGAGCACCCAGGCTATGTCAGTGAGTTCAACTACTGTCCAGAGTGTGGTCAGCGGCTGGATCGGGTAGCGCTCGGGTTACTGACCTTTGACGAGGCCTTCGTCGTATTCACTGCGCATAAGCGAGCGCACCCCAACCCAGGTGGGGTTCAAGGAGCAACGAATGGCAAGCATTGATGAGGCACAAGATGCCACCAGACTGATCAACCTCACGGCAACGGTCGAAGGCGGGTACAAACCGTTCACCGTCCGTTTGGTGGACGGTAAGCACCACTACCCACTCTCTACCAGTACGTACAACTACTGCCAGACCGATGAGACCAAACACGAAGTGGCACGTCGCATCGCTGCACTCTGGACGATGGCCAAAGGCATCCCTACTGCGGAGTTGGAGGCCTTCGCAGCATCTGGCCGCACGCTGCGAAAATAGACAATGGTGCTTTCACAGAGCCGCCTGCTGGCGGCTTTTTCATTATCGGGAACCACAGCTGTTGTCTGTTTCCGAAATTAATGCGAAATCCCGAAATAGCTGCCGCTACCGAGACCGAGCAAACGAGCAGATGCGGGCCGGTAGTGTGCAGCCGGGATTACCATGCTACTTCGGTTGGTCGTCGGCGGCTTTGTTTTCAGGTGCCGGCACGTCGAATGATTCCTCTAGAACCATCACCCGGCCACTTGGTGGCATGGCAGGTCGGATGGTCACTTTGGGCACGCCGGATGACGCTCGCACCCCTTTGGCAATGGCAAGGGATTCAGGGCTGTTCACTTTCACCCAATGGGCCTTCAACTGTTCTGCAAGCGATTTGTTTTGCATGCTCATTTCCGGTGTCGGTGAAGCTGCCCATGGGCGCGGTAGCCGCCCTTCCCATCATTTTTTCAGCTGATCAAGCTGATTAGACAAATCAGCTACCTGCTCGCGAAGACTTTCACCTCGCTCTTCAAACCGTCGATCCTGCGCAGAACTACCGTCTTCCCGCGTTAGGCCCTGATGCACCCAACTTTCCAGTTCCTGCTGTGCCGAAGCCAACTGCTGTTCGAGTTGTTCTTTTAGGGGGTTGCTCATAAATCACCTGTTCTGTTGTGGCGCACAATCACGCCTCTTCACTGATTTTGCCCCGATTGGTTAAGCCGAAGCCGTAGGATGCAGTCGAGCGTTATTCAGGTCTTTGATCGCGCCGAGATCGACCAAAAAAAAACTCCCCAGAGTAGACAGCCCAACGCCAGGGTTAATAGCGATCGCATGAATCCATACTGCGAGTAATTTACAACCGTGGCACCGATGATTGATACGAGAGCGATGAGCCTCAAAACAAGTTCGAGTTGCATGGTTTTTATCCTTACGAGCGCGCTGCTGCGCGATTCGCCGGCCAAGCTTTCGGCTTGGAATAGCCACGCTTTTCGCGGATCTTCTGGAGTTGGGTTAGTCGTTCAAATGCCTCACGCGCCTGGAACTGATTAACACTGATGAAGCAGCCGTGACCTGTCAGTTGGTCTTTAAATTCGTCAAAGTAGTCTTTCTGATAGCTGTTTTTCATAACGTTCTTTCCAAAACCTGTTTGGCCCTCTGGCGACCTTCCCAAATCAAAAGGCGGCGCTGTGGAGTGCTGGCCTCCAGCTCCCGCTGGGAGGGTGGGAAGACTGGGAAACCGAACTTTCGCAACGAACGTCGAACCGTTTCACGTTGCTCCGGTGTCCAGTCCTCTACTTCGCCGAAAATCTGAGCCACGCAAGCTACTTCGTGCTCGGCCATGTCAATCAAAGCCTGACGCTCTTTACCGTTGAGCAAGAAAACCTTGAACGCGTATAGCCACCCTCGCCCCGTAATTGTAGGTTCGCGAAATGCAAAAGCAGGCAGCCCAATATGAACCTTCCGTTCCTCCCATGCGGCTTTGACGCTCTCGTAGAACATGGCTTTTTCCTACGCTGGCTGCTTGTCTTCGACCAACTCGAAATAGTTGTGTTGGACATTACGCACGGAACCCTCTACCACAGTGCCATCGGTCAGCCTGATACGAGCGCGGGAAAGACCTGGTGCCTTGAGTAGAGCGACCCCTATTTCCAAAGGGACTACTGTGAACGAGTAACAGCTATGCATGCGCTGCATCGCGACTGAATATTTTTGAGGCTCTGACGTTCTGCCCAACTCACCCGGCTTGCCGTAAGTGAGCGTTATCTCCACATTCCCTGCATTGAAACTCATAACGACCCCTGATGTTTTATAGGCACGTACACCGCACCTCTCTACGGCCTCGGCCCATCGAGCCCGCTGTCGGATTATATGAGAATTCCACAGGCAGTCGCATTCATTACCATCGGCCATCGCCTGTATTTCGAAAATCTGGAGTTACTGATGAGGCCTTGCTCGAATGCCGATTTTTGTCAGCAACCGACAGTCCCAAGTAGTAACTGCATTGGGTTGAGCTGAGCCCAAGAAAGCTGCGAGGTAGGATCGCCCATAGCGCCCCGGAACCCAGGTTTGGTTTCGAGCATTCCCACACACACCGGGCATGCTGCGATGACACCACCGGCAGCCGGCGATCATGGATGCACCACCAAACAGTTCAGGTATGACGTATGGTCTTACAAAGCTCGCTGGCGTTCCGCCTAAACTTCAACGGTACGCCCCTCATTGCAGCCCCCAGCGAGAACGAGTCGCTGCACGAAGCCATGACCCGCACGATTGCTCAGCACGCCGGCTCGGAAGTATCGGACTGCGGGCGTTGCAAAAAAACGGGTGAGCATTACAGCTACCCCATCACCCTGGCCAACGGAATCAAAGGCCGGGCAATCGTCGAGGGTAATGCGTGATCAAGGCAAAACAATACGCGCCTGACGACCCCGAGCTGATGGGCAGGCCCGTGATTCTTGCCAGCGACTATGAGTTGCTGCGCAAGCAGCTGGAGGCAGCCGAGCCCCTAGCACGGGAAGTGGAGCAGTTGCGTGCGCTGAGCACCGTCTTCGACAACGACGCAGCGCTCACTGAGCGGATGAAAGCTGCCGGCATGATGACCGCAGCTGAAATGATGGCTGGCAGCCCTTTGGATGTGTTCATGCGCCATGCCGGCGTGCGCGATCTGGACACTTTCAGTCAGTGGCTAAGCATGCGTCGTGAGGAATCTGTGAAGCTTCACGCCCGCCTCGTTCTGGAGGGGCGCGAGGAAGACGAGTTGTTCGACTGGGTACTCAGCCATTCAGCGGCCTTCGGCGAGGTACTGGCCAACTTCAAGGCGGCAGTAGCGAGTGAGCGAAACTCTGCGGCAGATCCTGGCGTTGGATGATCGAAACCGGCATCAATTGAACAGACTCAACCCACTTACCCTACCCTTCCCTTCCCAATGTGAGATTCAAGAAGATGGCCACTTCCGATAAGACCAGCATCAAAGACGTTGCAGCTCGACTGCATGAGATAGCACACCGTGATACTGCGACTACCGTAAGTGTCAAAGCCGAAGACCTTCGACGCCTGCTCGATGCCGCTTCCAAGAATGGCGTTCCGGGCGCATCGGGTGACTGCGATGAAGCCTTCGCCGATCACTATAAGGTTGACGTGCTCGACCCGGCCAACGGTCATGACCTAAGTGTCTGGCAAGCAGGCTGGACAGCTTCACGCGTGGTGCTCGACGGCAACGAAGCTGAACATGTCGAGCTGCTGGGGCAGGCACTCGGCGAATGCATAGTAGAGGCAGGCATTATCCGGCCCGATGTAGGTCTCAGCGGCCCTCAGCTTCTGCATTTCGCCAAAGACCTGCGGACTCATATCGCGCTGCTGAGCCAGGGACAGGAAGCAAGCAAAGCCGTCATCGATTTTGTTCTCGCATATCAGACAGAATGCCCATTGGAGTTCCTTCGCGCCTGGAACGAAGGAAGCTTCGATTCATGCCGGCTGGAATGGCCGGAAGCTCCTGATGCTGTTTACATTGGCGCTGACACCTTGCACCCGGAGACGGTCGGTTACGGCACGAATGCCGGGTGACACAAGCAAGCAAATGGGTCGGCTGCCAAGAGAAAGGACGCCGACCTAGGTGATATCCAAGTGGCGCACCATCAATGCAACTCAACCAGCGTTTGAGTCAAATGATGGGTGTGACACCAAGCTCACCATCCAAACCTACGCGAAGGACATGCATATGAGTTATGAGCCCTACACCAGCATTATCAAAGAAGCACTGAACAGTCGCGGTAGTTCACCTGATGACATGCTTAGTCACCCAGAGCATCGGGTTCCACAATACGTGGTGAAGCTCTGTGATTCCCTAGCCTTGGCTGTAAGTCAGGTCGCCACCTCTCCCGTCCAGTTGTCCCAAGTGCTCAAACTCGAAGGCACATGTACCGGAGCGGATTACGCTGAAAAGCTTGCGCTGCGCTGCCAATATTTGGCTGTCGGATAGAAGCGATACCTTGGGCGCGATACCGCCCTGGAATCCCAAAGCCGGAGTTGACGAGTTTACCCTCATGGGGTTTGTTTTGTGGATTTAATACCCCCCAGGGGGTATTATTCACACATCAACTTCAACCGCAGAGGGATACCCCAATGACTGCCATGGCCACCAACCAAATCCAGCTTGCAATCGATAACTTCGATCTGACCCTGAATCCGGGTAGCGTCAAAACCATCATGGCAGGCATCAAGGCTGCCTATGAGCCCAAGGACGAGAAGAAAGGTGCCGACAAGGCCCTTTCCGATGGCGTTCAAAAGGTTATGTCGGGTATCCAAGCCATCTACGAAGGCAAGTCGGACGAGAGCGCTACCGGCATTCCGCAAATCAAGGGTGCGGGCGGTAGCTCCGACCTGTGGAAAGTGCCGGTCAAGGAATTGAAGGTCTTGAAAGGCTTCAACGTCCGCCTCCCAGGCCCAGACCTTGATCAGCACATCGCGGAGTTGACCGACTCCATCCTTGAAGAAGGTTTCATGCAGCACAAGCCGCTCGCGGCTCTGGTGTTGGAAATCGACGGCGTGTTGGGCTTGTACGTTTTCGATGGTCACTGCCGACTCGAATCCACCATCAAGGCAATCGCCAAAGGCGCCGAGATTGATCTTCTGCCTGTAGTGGTGCAGGACGGTCGTAATACCAATCTCGATGACCTCTACGTGACCATGTACCGCGCCAACAAAGGCAAGGAGTTGGCTCCATTTGAACTCGGTGTGCTCTGCAAGCGCTTGTCGCGTAATGGACACGACGACAAAGTGATCGCCAAGCGCATGGGCATCAAGCCGGGCTATGTAGATGGCCTGCTGCGACTGGTGAACTCGCCGAAGGCACTGGTGGATGCAGTTCTGAGCACAGAGATTGCCGCGTCCGAAGCCATTACCATGCTCCGCGCACATGGCAATGGTGCGGTAGTGCAGGAACTTGAGAACCGACGTGCTCGCGCCCTTGCTGAAATGCAGGCAAAGGCCCCGGCTGGGCAAGAAAACCCAGCGAAGACGGGCGATACAGCAGAACAAGAAGCGGGCACCACAACTCCCGCCCGGCCACGAATTACCGCCCGTCATGCGTCAGACGCACACGTCAAGAAAGCAGTTCGCAAGCACGGCTTGGAACTGTTCAAAGTCAACCGCCTGCTGAAAGAAGATCCGGCTTACGCCAATCTTTCCGAGGCAACACGGTTGCAGCTCGAAAAGTTCATTGCTCTGCTGGACGAGGCCGAGAAAGCTGACGCACTTCCTCCAGTAAACTTGAATGCTCAAAGTGAGGATGACATGAAGGCGGCAGCCTGACTGTCACCCACCCTTCTGCCTCGATGATTGGAACCGCAACATGCTGATCGATTTACTCAAGGTCGCCCCAGGCGACCTGCCCAATGAAGTGTTTGATGAATTCCTGGCTGACAGCTCTCATAGCCCGGAAATGGTCGAGGCACTGCGCGACCATCTTGTTAATGGGCTCGACACCAAGGCCGCTATCAAAAAACACGGTGTCACAGCCCAGAAATTCAAGATGCGACTCGACAAACTGAACGCCGAGATACAGCGGGTGGGACGGATCACAGGCATGCTGATCGTCGATGCTGAGCGCATGGAACGGTTGCTCGTCCTGGCCCGCGATCTGGCCCTGGCCGTAGAGGCTGTGCGGTCAAATAAGCCTCTCACCACACCAGTGGCAAGTGTGGCTAAGTAAGAAACAAGAAACATGCTGGCACCAAAGGCTCCGCAAACCGAGCCGCCAGCCACCGCCAATTCGCATGAAGGGATTTGGCGCATAAACACCCCACTACAGTCCGCCCCCGCTTGGGAGGCACCAGCCAATTGGAGAGAATTATGGCTCTGCACTACTCGAACGACCTTTCGAAAACTGCCTGCGGTCGCGCTGCGACTAGCTCGAACACCACGTCTGACACCCAAGGCGTTACCTGCAAGACCTGCCTTAAAGCTACTGCCGCCAGTCAGTGCAATACCCCGGTAGTCGAAAGTGAAAAGGTGGTCGATCACCGTGGGGCCAAGCGCGCCCCAGCGCCAGCTGAGCGCAAGAAAGGAGTGGCCTTCACTGAATGGCGGGCAGGCCTGAACGAAAACGAACGCCCGCCACGTGGGAAGCAGATCCGCAGCCAGCGCCGTGGGAGCAGCCTGCGGAACAAACGTGCCGCTGCCTGATAAATGAGCGCACTAAATCCCCAAATCCCGTAAAAGAGAGCGAGGTGGGCGAGGCAAAAGTCTCCCCACCTTGCTGCGTGACAGGGCAGCAACAAGACTTACAATCAACAATACTCACGCGAATGGCTGGATCAGCTTTGTCGCATTTCATGGCCGATATAGTCGAGCTTTCAGTACCACAGGAAGCGGACTCACCGGCCACCGAGTCAAAGGAGAATTTGAATGACAGTTGAACAGCGGCACAACGCTGCAATGGAAAAATTTTTCGCAGAGCATCCCCATCTGCTCGCTGAAATCCAATCAGTCAAACCAGCAGTAATCGAGGCCTGCGGCTTGACCGTTTCTGAGTACCGCGAACAACAGCGCTCTGTAGTCTTCTTTGAGGCAGCTCGCCGTCAGGGGCTGGACGTAACAGAGTTGGTGATTCGATTGGTCGCCACGTCGCCAGAGCAAGCCCAAGAGTGGCGACTTGATCACCAGCGCAAATTGGCTGAGGCACTTGGCATGGACTGGGATGAATATCGGACTCTGAACAGGATTGCTGATTAGGAATGGAAACTTCACCCCTCCCCAGCTTGAAACCTGGAGTACAACCACTCGATACGGGTGTCACGGACGACCTAAACCGAGCCGTCCAAGCAGTTGTCCGAAACAAATACCTGATGGATGTTGCGGTCGCAGACCATGGTGCAAGCATGCTGGCGCGTGATCTTCACGATGGCGCCCTTGGCCCGCATGAGCCTTTGCCCTTCCTCTGCCATATCCTCCCGTTCTACCGGGCCTGTGAGCGCGTTGACGATGGCACGCCGACGTATGAGTTCGCTCTAGTTCCGACCAGCAACACTCTCGGCTGTAGTTGGCGCTGGCGCCGCACAAGCCTCAGTGAGAGCGATCTGGAAAGTTGTCGCGACAAACTGACCGATTTCGTCGCGATGGCCGACGGCAAGGTCGATGATGCGACCTACGCGTGGGTGAAGCCGCTGGGCATCTTTGCGCCGTGCGAGGGAAAGAACCGAGTGGATTTTTTCCGTGAGGAAGGCATTGAATCCATTCCGGCGCGGGTCTTCGAATGGACGTACCCCGAAGCCAGCCGGATCGAAATCTATGATGTGAAAAAGGGCGGTTTCTCAGGGGTTTGGGCGGTGCTGGATGGCCGCTGGGTAGAACCTGTTCCAAACCCAACCTGGACGCTACCCCTATTGCGAGCCTATGGGGCGAAGACGGCAGAGCGTTGGCCTGCTAGTTTTCCAGAACCCGAACAGGTGCAACTCGCATTCTTCCAAAGACCCGGTACGACCTCCCCGCTTGGGAACCCAGACTTTGGTGAGGTGCCAGTTGCTGATCTGCATACCATCATGGCGATTCAAAACTTCAAGTCCCAGCCTGTGCGAATAGCACCAATTGAGTTGCGTCATGTGAAGATCGATCACCGCGTTTGGTTGTTTTCACTCGCTGCTGCGCTGATCGCATGTGTGCTGCTCGTCGCGTTGCCGTCCCAATGGACGAATGCGCGGGTGATTGCCGGGATTGCACTCGGCTCTGCTCTGGCTGTAGGCGTCACGCCCTACATGGTGCCATTCATGACCACCAAGCGTGGCGCATTGGCGAAGGGTTCGTTTTTACCCCTCTCACTGGCACCCAAGGCAGCGCATGAAAAAACGCGTCGATCCCTGGGATGACCCTCGATAGGGCGTGCATGTATTCGACCGAAACTTCACGCCCGCATAGACCCAAGCCTTCCCCCCTGTACAGCCGTAGCAATGACTGGAAAGTGAATACCTAATACAGGAGTTGAACACTTCCCTTCGATTCCTACCGTAGGTTGATGACACACGCGTTCGCATCCGCAGACTGGACACATCGCCAACTGCACCTCCTTGGATTGCACGCAGCGGCGCTACAGGAGAAGCTTGATTGGCTGTCACCACGGCTCCGACGAACGAAGGGGCCTTCAATGCTTGAGTCTTGCGCATGAACAATACCGCACAGAAAACCAGCCGTAGCGAAAGGCAAGCCGGGAAACCAGTAGCTCCAGTAGCGGAACAGCGCTTGCGAATCCTTACCGCGCTCACTCGTGCAGCAAGGGGATCGCTCCCCATGTCGGCGCTCGCCTATGCCGCGTTCCCCAACTACGAATTTCGAACCCCGCAGGGCGCGGCATTAGCAGTGTCCCGTACAGTGCGTGGACTCGAAGACGAAAAGCTTTTGATCGTGGCCACCTACGGCTTTCAGATCACCACTGCCGGTCGCGCTGTAATTGCCGCCCAGGACAGTGCAGTTCAAGAAATATTGGAGTAACCATGGATGCACAGATGATCGAGGTCGCTTTGAAGCGCGCCCTCACGGCCTACGGCGGCAAAGTGGATAAAGGTGGAAAGCCCTACATCCTCCACCCACTGCGGCTGATGGCAAAGCTGAATGACCCTATTGGGCAATGCGTAGCACTCCTGCATGACGTAATCGAGGACAGCGACACCACGGCAGATGATCTTCGGGCGGATGGATTCCCAGAATCGGTAGTCACCGCAGTTGAGGTTCTAACTCGGCGCCGGGGTGAAAGCTACGAAGCCTTCATTGACAGGGTGCGCGTGCATCCACTGGCTCGAAAGGTGAAGCTGCTGGACATTGAGGACAACCTCAATTTGCTACGGCTGAGTAGCGTCACCGAAAACGATTTACGTCGTGTAGAGAAGTACCACCGCGCCTGGATGCGATTGGACTCACCCGAGCGGCTTGTATCATCATAACCACCAGCTACAAATCCCCATCTTGGTATTTACTTCCACTTAGGATGACACTCATGAATTCCCACGTTAAGACCTTAGAAGCTACTGTCATTTATATATTCTTCTTGGGCATGGCTACAGGATCATTCGCACTGGCCGCAGCAGGGTACATTTTCGCCAATAAAGAAATGGGACTACTCTCCCTTGTGAACGCAGTTATTATTATCGGCGCTGGTTATCTGGGCGTTTCTTGCTACAAAAGCTTGCGCGAAAGTCTACTAGCTCTGGAGGCCGACCTTCCAGAAGCACCAGCCAAACAGGATATATCAAAGTAACGCGCAGTATTTTTATATACCCCGAATATATATTTAGTCAAACCTAAAAGACTCTTATTGAACCTCTCTGCAATCATGTTGCATAATGAGTGGAAGTCAACCAATAAGAGTATAAAAAATGACTAATGCTACATTCGCTATCAACCTTCTTATCGCATTCTCTGTCGTCTTGGCCGGAGGTTTCGCTTTCGCATTCGCAATCTCCTGGGCATTAAAATATCGAAACAAATTGCAGATGAAGAAGCTGCAAGATAAGTGGGATAACGACCCACTGAATAACCGATAAACAAGCCATGTGCCGGCCCGAAACCCACGGGCCGGTTTGACGATTCGACCCCGCACACACCTTGACTGCAATGACACAGGCTAACCGGGCAGATACTGGATGCATCAACCGAGATTGCCTCGGCCCAGTTACTGACAGGAGACGCACCATGCAGCAAGCATCAATCCTACCAGCCAGCACACACACTCCCCCTCACTATATCGTTGGAAGCTGGGGCCACCTGTTCGCAGGCGAGAAGTCTGAGCGCATGACCCGCATCGTGCTCGATGCGCACAGCCAAAAGCTGATCCACTTAAGTGTCCTTGCAAACCGTGCAGTCGAAGATTCGTATCGTGAGGGGAGCCGCGCCGAGGCTGCTGACGTAGAAGACTCACTGCTCAACGCAAATGGAGAGTTATTCGACAACCCTACCGATTACGGACTTGCTTCTGTGTCAGAGCTGCCTGCGTGGCTTACAGGAGGGTTCAGTATCAATGATGTTGTGTTCTACCGGCCTGATCCCTACGCCTACGGCGCCATCACAGTGAGCGCTGTAGGTGTGAAAATTGAAGGGTACTCTGCGCACCGTGAAATGGCGCTGCCTTTCATGGTAAGCGACCTTTACACTGCCGAGGCTCTGGGCAAAGAGTTGGAGGTATTGATCTTTGAAAGCACCGATGTTCTGAATCGTCGCGAGAAGATCGTCGCACGCATATCCGCGTTGCTGTCCGCTGCAAAGCTCTAACTCACACAAGGCCCAGCGCTGCCTTCAATCGCAGCGCTTTGACACACAATGGACGGCATCACGCATGAACAACAAACGTAGAAAGCGCATCGCTGAAATTTGTGCTCAGATCGAAACCCTCAAGGCACAACTCGAAAACGCCCACTCTCTCAAAGACGAGATTGAAGAACTCCAGGGTGAGGAACAGGAAAGCTTCGACAACCTCCCAGAGAGCTTGCAGCAAGGCGATAAAGGCCAAGCCATGGAGCAAGCAGTCGAAGCCCTGGAAGAAGCTGCTGATCAGCTTGAAGATGGGCTCTCCGCCGCCATCGACGCACTCGATGAGGTTCTGGCATCGCTTGGCAACTCATCTAATGGCTCTTGAGCCATAGCTCGTGGAGAATGCGCTATGAATGAAATCTTGGAGTGGACAGGAACAGCTTGCGGCATCGCTGGCGCAGCTCTGATCGCAAGCAATGTCAGGCTTTCCCCATGGGGTTGGTGGTTGTTTTTGGTCTCAAGCCTGACGCTGACCTGCTATGGGGTACTGGTTGAGGCATACGGCATAGCTTGCTTGCACATGTGCTTTGTGTTGACCAATGCAATTGGTCTTTACCGAGTCTGGCTGCCACACATGCGCCTGAGACGAAATGCACGCCGCACTATCCAGGTTTGATTCGTTTCCTCGATCTACTCGCCTTTCGGCCAGTGTTTGAGTACGAGCCCCTGAATGGCTTTCGTATTGCCTACCGGGATAAGGGTTGACCAGTACGTTGGGTGACCACCGCAAAGATCAGCGCTGTTATGACCAACCCACAGGTCTACCCGGTCGGAGTCCTTGTAACGTGACTCCCCGACAAAGATGTATTCCCCCTCACACATTCCCCCATCCGAAAAGCGCTTTAACCAAATTCGATCAGAATGTTCTGGCTCTTCGGCATCGTGCGGTTCTACTTCGACAACAGGGATACCATGCGCTACTAGCGCATCTGCAATTGCCTGAGTGCCTGCAAAAAGCTTGTTCACTACTGTTTCCTCAGATCACAGCATCTAACGTTGCGCCTGCGGCCAAAGCGCCCGCCGATTCAGGCAGTGCTGCCGAGACATGCGCAGATTACCGCCGCCATAGTGCATAGCAGCTCTCAATCGGCGGCAAGCCGCGCATCAAAACCGGCCACTTTTTCGTGGTGCCAGCTTTCACTGATTACAGATAATGGGTCGATCCCTTTTGCAACAAGCGTGTCAGCTAAAGCCCAGCCTGTAGCAAAAAGGTCAGAACAGTGATTAGGAATTGGCAATCGTAGGGGGCCGGCAGTTGCAACCATTTGCCGGGCAGCCATATTAGAAACTGGCTCTAGATCGGACTCGATCACGAGACCTCCACGCGTAGCTTGCGATGAAAAACCGTGACCATGACTTACCCGCGCATGCGCGGTTTTTTGCTACTCGAAGCCGTAAGCATTGAACCAAGGTGAGTGCAATCATGAAGCACAAGATTCCATACACCTCGCCAAGAGTGTCAGCCATTCAGCCGTTATCCTTGCTGAACGAAGTATCACAGCCCAGACCGCCAATGAGCCAGCCGAACTTCGGATCGGCTGCCGGCGTCGGTGCCATGTCAATTGTGCAGTTAGGCAGCCCCTTCACATGAGTAACGGCTGTTGCACTCAGAGCCTCACGCTTGATCAGGGTTACATTAACCTGCTCAGGCTTCACCCGGTAGAACGCGGCGATGAAGTGCGCTGCCGTTTTCTCCGGGCTCGGCGGCTCTTCATCCTGGGCGATAGCAGGCAAGGCGAATGCTGATGCGAGGCAGAAACTCGCGACGAGGTTTAATTTCAAAGTCATTTCCCTTGTTCGGTGTTGGCACTTTTATCTGCCCAGTGAATAAGCTTCGGCTGCAAGGCCGAGACCTGCTGCAATTGCGGCAGGAGTGGTATTCAGAATAACGGCATCGCCCTCTGTATCCACTGGCTTGCAGATATCAACCAAAGTCGATTTCGGCATCGGCGGGCACCTCGAAGGTCTGCCCGCAGCCGTCGCAATTAAAAGTGCCCCCACGCGGATCATTCAAGAATCCCGTGACTGGGCTCGTACAATGAGGGCAGTCGATGTGCGTGATGAATGCTCGGATGATGATTGGCTCACTCAAGGCAGGCTCTCCTGAAGATTTGCTCCAGATTGCCTAACGACAGCAAGTAGTCGCAACCGAATGCAGCGCAGTTGCCCAATCACGCCCGATCTTTGGCTTTGACGCACCGTGAGCACTGTTTGAGCGCTTCGCTCATCGGCTGCAACGAATCGGCATCAAGGACTCTCCCGCAGAGGCTGGTTGCCACAGCTTCTTCAACGCGGAAGAAGTGTGCGGTGCCCGCTCTATTCAATCGATCAGTGAACCAGCCTGTTGGTAGAGCGGCCAAGTCGAAATGGGCTCCAGCATAAGCAGAGTTGCAAGACCAAACTGATTTGCCGTCCTTGAAGAACTCGGCGTCGCTTCCCTTGATCACCACCCTGGCGCGAGGCCACACTGAGGAATGGCCGTTACTCATCGCTGCAAGCACGGATTTATCGCGGCACGTAGCTAGGTACTGACCGTCGCTCAAAGGCTTCTCTTTTCTACTCAAACCTCACGTACTCCGGTATGCGTCTCCCCCACGGGCACGACCCCTGCGCGATCAATCTTCGCAGCGCTGTACTGGGTTTCACTGTCCCCGGCCCCAGCCAGAACATATGCACGCTGGCACGCTACATCCTGATCGAAATAAAGCTCGCCTGGACAGAACAGCCATTGGGCATCATCTGCGGATTTCATGATTACAGCGAAAGCGGGAGCAAGACTTGCTGCCACCTTCCTGTCAGCCCGGAAGTCGAGGATCGGGTTTGAGGCATTCTCAGTTTGAATGGCACGACACAAGTCCAGCAAAGCTTCGCGGACTTTAGGTGACCGTCCTCCCCCGCTGAAAGGCGTGCAGAACTCCACGTCTGCCATTTCGCCCTCATGGGTGATGACTGCAAGAGAAACGTCAGAGTCGCCATCTAGGATCAGGCGCAATCGGCCTTGGCCCATATCATCCGGGCGTTCAAAAAACTCACCGAGCGGCAGTGCAGCAGCTTTACCGCCAGACTGCTGAGCCAGCAGCTCACGTGCAGCCTCGATGACCTGCTTTCCGTAGAAGTCCTCACCAAACTGGCCGCCCTCTGTCAGCTCATACTGGCTGGCTTCATCGATAGCAATACCGGTTATCAGCGCCATGCTTCAATCCCCGTGTGTGATGATGACCGGGATAGCCCCCGGTAGTTTGTTATTCATGAGCCATACCAGCTTCGAGTGGCCCTGGTGGCACACCAACATAATCGCCCGTTGCAACCAGCAATGCGTCAGCCACCCCAGGCTTGCTATCTCGTATAGCACCTAACTCACCTAGCTGGTGCAGAAGGTCGTCGTAGAAGGCATCCGCTTCGTGATAGGGAACCTCAAATTGGAGGCCGATGAAGTCCACCCCATTGTCAGCGTTAGGCGCCAGCCAGTGAAGCGACAGAGGATCAGTCGTGAACACTGAACCTGGGAAAACCCCATGCTCGGTATGCTTGTGATTCGGCAGTAGTTGGGCGTAACGGTGATCGGCTTTCACCGCAAGCGTGACAAAGACCAAACCTTCAAAATCAGGATCTGCGTGAGGCCATGCCTCACGGCAGTAAATCCAGCACGATGCCTTGTTTAGAGGCGCCGGCAAATCGCTGAGACCGGAAGAGCATATCTCAACGCCGCGCTGAGTCCCCGCCAGTACATCAGCAGGGATACTCAGGTCGGATAGCCCAGGCCACTCTAAATGGGCCAATCGGGGAAATTGCTGAATAGGCATGCTCATTTGCCCGGCACCAGCAGCGCCTTTGCCTTCTGCCGCATTGCCTTACGGTGCATTGACTGGCCCTTGCTCTTGGCTTCTTTCTCACTGTCAGCGAGCACGCTGTAGACCGAACACAGTTCGTAATCAGTGCAATCCGGCTTCCCGCCTGTAGACCAACTGCCGTTGGGGAACCGAGCTACAGTCCAGAGTCGTTCTTTCATGAGGCGCTACCTTTGGAAATCAGAGGGCAATGCCCGGTACACGAGGTGATTGTACGGCTGCTGGTGCAGGATTCATCTGTTGGTGCCCCCGAGGCTCCAACCACTGGCAGTAGGGCTTGCCGCCTACATTCTGGCAGTTGGGAACGATGTACACAGGCTCATAGCGGATAGGCTGTACGCTGGTGGTTACTGGATCAGGAAGCTGGACTACCTGCCCGGCGCAACCGGTGAGCACAGCAATGGTTGAAGCTGCGGCAAGCAGCAGAGCGCAAGAGTGTTTCATAAGGAATCGCCTCAGTCTCATATTGATGCGATCAGAGTGCCCGAGGAAGCCTTGTGTCACTTTGGGGTGGGTAAAAGTCGTCAAGACCAAGGCTAGGATTTGAAGCGCCCTGCTATCAACTGGCTGTGACCAACTCGTAGCCACCGCGCTTTCCATTGAAGCGCTCGCGCTTGGCTTTCGTGACCTTGCCAGCGCACTCAATCTTGACCTTGCCAGATTCCTCACAGAACCCCACAACCGTCACGCGACGTTCAAAGCGCGGATCAACCTCGCGCCAGGTCTGACCTACTTCAATGCTCATGACCCCTATTCTCCCGCTCCGCATTTCGGCTGTGCAAAAAAAGGGGCGCCAGATCCAGACGCCCCTACCGTGATCAAGCAGCCAAGCAATTACCGCCTGAACCGTGGTTTCGGTGGCGCTTCGTGGACAGGCTGTTTCGCTTCCAATTTCCCAAGGTGGTATTCCTCGGCGCTGAGCAGCATTGGCGCCCACTCCAGGTACTTGGCCCGTGTTCTTGGATCGATGAAGAACTGGCGGAAATCCCCGAGCTTGTAAGCGCTCACGTTGAACAGCTTGTCGAGCGGCAATTTGATCGTTGCCCTCAGCATATAGTCTTGGGTGCGAGACTCTTTCAACCAGCCGAAGGTTGCTGTTTTACTTCGAGGCGCCCAAGCAGCAGGGATGGCGAGACGACCTGGGCCGGGGTCACCATGAGGGCGGAGGGTTTTGTAGTAATACTTTCTGTCTTCGGGAATGCGCCACGCATTTCTAGTTCTCTCGTTCTCGCGTTCAGCCTCGCGCACTGTCCACTCGTAATCTTGACCGAAGAACACAGAATCGGCTGTCGCTTGCGCATTGCACTTTTCGATGTAGGCGGCGATATCGGGAGCCTCGCCCCAGTGCAGCACCATCGAGTTGTCGTAGATCAACTCGACTGACGCAGCAAAAGAAACCGGGTTCCACATTTGAACCGGAAGGTGTGGCAGCAGAGTCTCGGTACGGTCAAAAAGGCCCTGAACAACGAGAGCGATTCGGTTGTATTCCTTAATCTCGCTCTGAATTTTCTCCATACCCAGATCGAAAAAGGTACTTGAATCATCAAAAGGATACCAATCACTTTTGTCAAAGCTTCCACTGTAGCGGTGAGGGTTTGAGCCCCACCAGCTTCGCTTCGGGTTCGCAGCTTCCCACTGCTCTTGGGGGTTGTCTTTCTCCCATTGCACTTTCAGCTTGTGAACTCGCTCTTGCTCCGCAACAACGGTGTCGTATTCGCGCTTTGGCATAAATGCCTTAACTTCGCGCTGCCCCCACAACTTCATCATCATCGGCTCGGAAGGATCGTAGACAGTGCGCTCCGGGAACATGTGCTCGCCGAAATCCTGATCAGTGCAAACCCGATACAAGTTCTCCCCATTGCGTATGATGAGGTAGGTGAACTTGTCAGCATCACGCTCCGTTATTTCCACAAATGCGCTCAGTCCTTGACCAGATCGATCCTTCTCAGTGCGACGTACACGCATGGACACCATGCAGCGGGGGAAGGGCAGAATGCGATTGCGATTAACAGGCTTCGCTAGCCACTTGTCGAAGGCGCCCATACCGTCGAATTCCATGCCACCGGACTCATAGTCCAGAAGGCATTCTTCATCGCAGTAGAGGCGACGCTGCATAATGCGGAGCTTTTCATCCCGCGCTGCTGGCTGGCCTTCGGACAAGGTGAAGATCGTTTCCAGCAGGCCCGAATAGAGTTTGATGCTGAAAATCCGATCCTCGATCTTTTCGACCGACTCTTTCATGGGGCCGAGCTTGGCCTTCATAGGCATTGAGGTGGCGCACATCCACCGGGCCAGTTCCTCGGAAATTTTCTCGGTCTTCTTGAACAGCGCCGGCAGCGTTTCCTTCTTCGCCAGGATCAGGGCCTTTTCGAAGGCAGCCACATCCACCTGTCCAGAAAGAACAGCCAAAGCTTTGCCATCTGCTTCGGTACTGGTGTGCTGAGCCAACTGGGGAGCAATGCCGAGGCTTTCGGTGAGGCTCTGGATTTCGGCCATGTTGTCGATAAGAGCCTGCTGATGCTTAGCGATCATCTGCTGGATAATCTGATCTGCGTTTGGCTCGAATCGCAATTCCTTGTCGAATTTATCTCGATGCACGCGCGCAGTGTGATAACTACGTCCTTCTGGCGCATGCAGCTTCAAGTAATTGGTGCCTCGATCCATTACGCACATGAGCACAGGCTCATCACCTTCCTCGCCGTACCAGTACCACTGGCCCAAATCGGCTTTTTGGAATTCAGTGATGACACGCTCCACTTCGACGATAGGGATAACGACTGGCTCAAAACCCTTCGACATAACAGCTCCAGTTCTTAAACGGTGGGTGGTCAGTGCAGACTGCCCCAGTAATTTATGTGTCATCGCAGCAGCCAAAAATTCCTCACGGCCAAAGCCGGGGATTCGCGAGGAATTGGCGAGCGCTGATCAGGATTGCTCTCTTGCCATGCAACCGTGCAATGAAGCACGTCCAACGTTTGTCGGCATGCGCATCAGTGCCTTTCGGCCAGGACTGCTGCTTCGACAATAGGGGTCAACTCAAGGGTGCGGCTCATAGTTCGTTCACTATGTTGGTGTCCACGGCCTTCGGGCTTTCGGCGGCGCTCGGATAAAACCGGGACAGACTACGAGCAACCCCGCTCTTGGCACGCAGCCGCCTGAGATTGAGGTGGAATAGCCCCTTGTTTGCGCCTCTACGCACATAGGCTTCCGGTGTAGGAATACCCATAACCAGATGGTCATGCAAAGCGGCTATGACGGTTTTACTGTGGATCGAGGTGTCCCCCAAAAGCAATTCAAAATGCTCTTCGGGCACTTCGCCGGGCGGCAACTCAATCACAGATTCATACCCATAGGGCACGAGTATGGGATGAAGCCACCACCAACCCATTCCTTGCCCATTTCTCCAGGGATCAGGGGTATTTCCATCGTCTCAAAAACAGGCCGAGCACCGATGCACTCCTGCACGTAGAGAACGGTGAATTCGTATCCCATGCTTTGCGCGATTTCCGCCACCTCGTTCACGCTGATGAACTTGGTGGTGCGCAGTTCGTACTCATACCGCGACCAGCCGTGACCATTCACAAGGCGAGGTTTCTGGCCGGCGTCGGCGTGAATCTCGAAAACGCGGCGAAGAACGCTATCTCGGGCGGTTTGATTATCTTTGAAGTCGAGGTAGCAGAGCAGCGAAGCTCCGTCATACCAGCCCATCTTGATTTGGAAGCCTTGTCGCCAGTTGACCCAGGTGAGGCTGGATGTGACCTTGAGGTTCCATTTAGGGAGCTGATCGATAGCGGCTTTAAGAAGTTCAACAGGAACCATTGGGCAATCCATGATGGGAACGTAATGCGCTCAGTGTAGGGAAAACCGCATACCGCTCAAGCGAAGTCTTCGATTTCCAGCGAACTCGTCAAACCCCACTTTGGGCATTAAGGGGCGCCGGGGGAACAGCCTGTGTGGTCACAGGTGAGCTTGCACATCGGCGTCGTTCAATTCGTCGATGGCCACCATAGCTTCCGCGACCCGTAACCGAAGCTGGTCTACAGAAGATTCACTCATGCTTTTTGGGATTGCGTGAACAGCGTCAGCGAGCCGGTATACGGACTCAGGGCGGCTGCATACCAATTTGAGCATGGGAATCCCCGTGCGAAGCATTTCGCCAGCTAGTTCCACAATGTCCTCGTAAGGTAATTGAAGCTTGGCCAGGGCGAGGTTTAGACGCTGGTCTAGATCCTGTTGTGCTGATAGATGGTTGCTGTTGGTAAGCACGGTTTGTCCTTGCGATCAGTCTCCTACTTTGACCACCGTGGCGGTAAACGCATTCGCGCTCAACCGAACCCCATGCAGTTTGTTTGCGCCTGCGCTCCAAGCGCCAGCAAAAGGTATGATTGACGCTCCCAATCTAGAAGAACACTTCATGCCTGTAGTCATGATTGATGGTGTCGAATACGTGCCCAAGGCAGAAATACATCCACTGGACGATGAGCGCCTAACCCAGGCCGTCGCACAGCTGGTCTCGATCCTGTATTTCGACCAGTCCAGTAAGGCCATCGCCCACGCTTGGGAGGTGCTGCGCACCCTTGCACCAGAAGTTGCTGAGTTGGTTGCCTCAGACCCGAGTGCTGCGTACAGGCGCTTCCATCCGACGAGTTGAATCTCTTTTGGATTCCCAAGCTGGGGTTTGAAGAGTTGAGTTCTCTTCGCTTCAAGCTGCGATGACACAACTCAACAGGCTTGATGATGAGCCATCCCAATCAGAGGAAGGCTCATCATGAAAGACTTGCTGAACAGCATCACCAACGGCAGCACCATGCTTGATGGTTATCGCTTCGACCGCGAGCAATTCCGCGCCGGCCATGCATGGACGCGTTCTCTTCTTTCCGGCGCGATCAGCTGCGGTCTCACCGTTGTCGGCGTCTACACCGGCTACCTCGCTACGGACGCACAATTCGCCTCCGCGCTCGGCGCCCAAGCACTCAACTTCAAGCTTGCTGCTGGCGCTGTTCTATCCAGCTTGCTGGGATATTCGCTTCGCGACCTGTTCCACTCGGTGACCCGCGATGTACGCACGCAAATGCGCGTTGCGCGTGCAAACAGCTGGCTGATCAAAGGGACTGCGAACACCCACGACTTCACTTCTCACATCCACATGCAGCAAACACCGCTGAACATGGTTCGGTTTGTTGAAATGGACGGCGGCATCCGCGTCTATGCAATTGCCAAGCACCCGGAGACGCAAGGCCCAATCCTCATTGACGCTATGCTGTTTGACGAGGATTACCCAGCCCTTGCCACCTACTACACCCACGAGGCCGACATTCGCAGCACGTTGCATGAGGCCTGCGGCGAGTGGAGTGACAATGTTGCCAGCGACTTGGGCATTCAACTCACCTCGACCATCCTGGGACAGCAGGAACCCACGCCACAGTCTCTTACAATGACGGATATCGTTCTGCCGGATGATTTCGACCAGGAGTTAAGCCATGGGATTGATGCTGACGAGTCGCTGACCTTTGGTCGAGCTTCTGCTCCGGCCCCACGCAGCCGAGGTGAAGCTTTGCGGGCAGCCGCAAACGTTCCTGCCGCAGCTGTAGCCCACTGACACAAGGAAGACCACCATGCTGCCAAGCCACATGCTTCGAATGGTCAAAATCTGCGTAAGCGGTGACTATTTTGATCCAGCTGTTCGAGAGAAGATCAAACGCCAGTGCATCCCAATACTGAGCAAACATCGCCGTGAGGTATTGGCGGGTAGCTACTCCGGGCGGCAGTCGCGCCCTACAGGCTTTGCCAGCAAAATGCTGGCTGACGCCAAGCTAATCCGGCGCACGCTTATGCACGCGCATCAGCATTTGATGAAAGCCGAGCCGATCACTAACGTGGTTTCATTTAACTCAGCATCGCGGCGACGCAGCGTTGCCGCTGCCGCCTCTGCATAGGAATCTGGACATATGCTCTTCAAGCGATTCAAGTATGAATCTCCACCTGCACAGGGGCTTTATTGGCTGTATTTCTCCTACGCAGAGACAGACTGCGATGCTGACGCTGAGGGGCGCACAGTTGGCTGGCACACCGGTTCTGAGTTGTCAGAAGTGACACTGGCTTATTTAGACCCTACGCCCTGCGATGGGCTCGCCTTCAAAGTGGTTAAGGTTGATAACGGGCTCCCAGGCTTGGACTTGGATCAATCGATAATCAAGGGCTTTCTTGAAGCTTTGCCGCCGGAACTCCCGGAACACCGGAAAGACGGGGCGTGGCGTGTTCATCAGGTGCCCCAAGGTGAATTATTTGTTGAACTCACGGGCTTCCACTGGGTGGCGTTCAAGCGAGGTGATGGCTTGCGACACGTAACCCTGGCCAATGCGCAGGAGGCGGATAACCAACCTGTTCCGGGCTTTGAAAATCCGTATAACACCTACGACCCATTAATTGAGTTGGAAGTTGGAGACGTGATTACACACGTCATGCCTTTATCCCAGCCAGTCGAGCCAGTCGCAATCGAGCCCGCTCCCGCTGAACCAGTCGCACTGGTGACAATACCAGCCTCCGTACTGGCCGGGCTGTACGCTGTATCGAGCGGAAAAGTGTCGCACGTCCTCAACGGGATGTGCCCGGACACCGTTGAAGGCTTCGAAGTCCGGGATGATGAGTGCCCAGCTTGCATCGAGCTGATCAAAGCCGACGCAGCGCTGAAAGTCGCCGGCATGCAGAGGCCTTTGCTCCCTCCCGTAGACACATCAAGCTCTGAGGCATAGATAGCAAAGAATGGGGACTGTATGATTCGGCCCAAATCAGTCCCCACTTGCGTCGAGACCTCTATCGGATGGCCCCAGCCCGTTTGCCGTTCTGGCTCCCTATCGTGGCCCCGACCCTTCCAAACGAACATCTTTGCAAAGTGCTTGGCATATCAGGCGCCAGCAAAGTTGCATCGCTGCGAATGCGTTATGGGCTAGCGCCTTTCCACCACGACCCACGTGGCCCTCTGGCCATCAACTGGATTAGCCTGCTCGGACTAATAGAGGACGAGACCTTGGCTGAGTTGGTTAGTCAAAGATTTGCAGTCCCGATCACGCCCCACCTGGTGAGGTATATGCGTGACGATCTTGGGCGCCCCTCTTACACGACCCGCAAGCGCAAGCTTGATCCCCAGGTTCGGGCTTTGATTGGTCAGTACAGCACCACCAACATCGCGGACGGTTGGGATATCGACCAAGCTCCCCTTGAGGCCTACCGCCAACTCGCCGGCATCACCTCGACCAATCAAGACTTCGACGCGGTAGAACCGGGGCAACGCTGGCCGCAGGCATGGATCAAGTTGTTCCACCAGCACACCAACGTCCAGGTTTCTCGCAAAACCGGATTCGGGATTGATCAGGTGCGGGCTAAGCGTAAAGCGCTCGGTATCAAAGCACCCACGGCAAGGACGTACTGGAAGGTCGTGGATGCTTGCGAGCTAGACCAGACTTCTGACTTTGAATTAGCTGTTCGATACGGCGGGCCGGCAGCCGACTACGCTGCTCAGCGATTGTCCCTTGCTTTGCAAAATGAAGACGTGGCCGAGCAACTGATTGCGCAGCAAAGGCTGCCGCATTCGCTTGAACACTTTCTGGACGCAATGCCAACTCAACGGCTTGCCAAAATAACTGGCCTGAGTATGTATGCGCTTAAAAAGCAGAGAGAGGCAACCGGACGCGGTGGATACTCACCTCTGCCTCGCGAGGCCGATGGGCTTTTTGCGACCATGCGTGATTCAGAAATTGCCGCCCGGTTTAACGTGCCAGTGGCTACTGTGCGATACCGTAGACGAAAACTGAGCAAGCCTTGATTTGAATGAGGCGCCCCCTGCAAATCCGTTGGTAACTGAAACGAGGAAGGCAATTACTGTGCAGTATGTCTTGGTGTCGATCCATGAGACTTCACTGATTGGTAATGCGACTCCGCCTTGCTGAGTGCTGTAGCGAATTCCCGGCTTACGAACTCAGCCTCGCCACCATCCGCAACGATCAATGCCTTTGTGAACGGGCTACGGACTACGGTTTGGAAGCCGTTTTCGCGAGTCGATTCTGACACTTCGCCTTCCAGCAAACAGATGATGCCGCTTTCAGATAAAGGCGTGCCCTCGACCCGGTACACGTCTACCTGCCGACGCACATTGTGATCAGCTGGGTTTTGGAATTCACCGAACGCCTTGTTCTGCACGCAGTATTGCTGGCGCAACTGTTTGCTCACTACCCTCAAACTCGGCGGAGGGATTTCTACTGTTGCAGTCTCAGGGGTAACCGAAGCGCGCCCTACACCACCCCCTATCGCGAAAGCAGCCGCCAAGCCTAGGGCGTAAGCAACGGTGTGTTTAGAAATCCAAGTAGCCACTTCAAGTTTTCCTTAAGTCAATGAATGCGCTCGGGAGTAGGCGCTTGTGGTTTCATCGGAGGCGCTAGCAGCCCCCACAGTCCGACGCGCACAAGACCTATCGGAGTCGGCTCACACCTACTCCAGAACGCACGAATGCACCTTATCCAGATTCGTTCGTTTATTCATCTGCACTTTGTGCAATTCCTTGGGCGCATAACCCAACGCACATGATGATAACGGCTATCAGCGTCCAATCATCTACCCAGCGAAGATGACACGCATCATTGGGTCGTATTCTTGGTAGACCGATTAAGGAGACCTCCATGGATAAAGCAACAATTACCCTTCGAGCGATTGAGGCCGGCAAGCAGTTACTGGGACGCGAGATAGTGATCCAGTCCAGCGCGGATTTCACGCCCGCAGGAAAGCGAGTGGTGCGTGTAGTGCGTCATGCAAGAAGCGGTCGCCGGACTGCCGCGCAATTACGTTGGTATGTGGGGGGAAATACGTTTCGCTCGCTTGCTTTGACCAACGAGAATCTAGAACTCTCTAACGCCTGGAAAGCGTCTGATCCGCGCTTGGCCGCAGGTTTCTAGCCGTAAGGTCTTAGTTCCGGTAAGGTCGCCCTGGTGCGACCAACTCTAATTGGCCATCATCAGTATCGGAGCTTTGAAGCGAGCTATGTCAGTTCACATTGGCGAATCTAACCGTCGGCATGACTGCCGCGTCAAAGCTTCACGAAACACACACGATCTACAGACACCCCGCTACCTTGATCGTCCTCACCACTCACGCGTGGGACTGGGAAAGTTTCGATGCCCTGCGATGACACAGGAAGTACGCGGCGAAGATGGGTGCATCCCAACTCAACCGGAGACACGTTGAATGAACAACCTCAAACTCGCATCCGCACTCGCTGCATGCCTCGTTATGACTGGCTGCGCCACCAACCCCGAAACGGGCAATTTTGAAGTTACACGAACCGGCGTCGGTTTGGCCGTCGGCACTGTGGGCGGTGCGTTGGTAGGTGCGGCACTTGGTGACGGCTCTGCCGTGATCAAGGGTGCCATGCTGGGTGCAGCTGCTGGCGGTGGTGCTGGTTACTTGTGGGATAAACGCCACAAGGAAATGCAAGCCGAACTCGCGGCTACTGAACTCCAGGTGGAGCAAGCTCGCATCGCGGATGGACAGCAGGTGTTGGTTGTTAGCGCCCAATCCGATGTGTTCTTCAAGGTCGGTTCCTCCGACATTGCACCCGAGGCGTACCCATCGCTAAGCAAGCTGGCGGAATCCTTGAAAGGCCAACCCTACAAAATTGGCATCACCGGTCACACGGACAGTTCCGGCTCTCCTGACCTGAACAACCGCCTCAGCTTCGACCGCGCACGCTCCGTTGCCGCGTACCTCACCGCTGCCGGCGTTCCTTACCAGACGATGTATGTTCGCGGTGCAGGCAGCAAAGAACCGAAAGTCAGCAACGACTCTGCTCAAGGGCGCTCAGAAAACCGACGTGTCGAGTTTGTCCTGAGCAATGACACACCCAAGACCGCAACTCGTTGATGCGCCTCGTCCTGCTAATGCCAGCCATGGTGCTAGAGGTACTGCTGCTGGCTATCAGCTGGGTGATAGCAGGAAAATATCCGGGTGGTGCGCAACGCATATCAAGCTGGGCCTCAAAGAATTTGCCTGCCCTGGACTGGTATCTAGGCGCAGCTCCGATGAACGATAAGGTGGACAAATAATGCAAACCAGCGGTGAAATCGAGGTGAAGGTGTTTGGTGGGTTGTTGCTGTTCGCAGCAATGGCGGTCATGGCACTGGCCGGCATTGCGGAAGTTACTGGCTTCACATTCTGGGAAGTGGCCGATCACGCCCGAGCGCTGCTGTTCGGCCCGGTGCTGTTATTGATTGTCTGGGTGATTGAGAAGTTCGAAGTGCCGCTGCCAATTCGCCTTGAGAACACGTGGCCGATCATCCTTGGCGCAGTATGGATCGGCATCCACACCCTTATCGTGATGAAAGCTGAAAGCGAAGTTACAGTGGGGATGGGGCTCGGCGAGTATTACTCAGATGGCTGGGTGGATCTGCCTTGGTACGCAGGCAAAGCATGCCTGTTCTTAGTCTTCGCCGGCATAGTGATCGCAGGGTATGTGGTGCGTAGCAAGCGCAATCGGAACTACTGGTAAACGGCGTCAATAGACCGGCTTCGTCCGGCCAGTTGAAACAGCCTAGTAATCAAAAAAGGGCAGCCGCTGGGCTGCCCTTTTTGCGTTTTCCATTCTTCACAGACCGCAGTTGCTACCTCGCTTAGCTCCTGCTACTGGCGACCTATGTGTCGTCACGGCCCTGCGACGATCCAATGCCAGCTGCATACACAGATCACTCAGGAGCGTGTTGTTCAACGAAGTGAGGTCTGTTCGCTGATGCTTGAGGAAAGCATCCAGGTCATTCAGCCTGTAGTTGCTCAGCGTTACCAATCCATCCCGCAGCGCACCTGCTGGCGTCCAGTAAGGGACGCGACGAACAATCATCACCCCGGCAGCTGCGAGAGATATTGCCATTCCCCAACTCGAAGCAGATGACGCCGCCCCCATAGCTTTCAATACTCCTGCCGCACCCAGGGCAAGGGCAGCGCAGAGCAACAATGCTTGCAGCTGTCGAATGGTTTTGGCGAAGCCAAGGCTCCCCAAGATTCGCATATACGGATCGCTCGTCAGCTCAACCCGCTTTGGCTGAGCGTTGACCAGCTGGAGAAGCCGCCGAGTAAATTCGCTTTGATCCATACATACCATCCTGTTGATATTGCTCAATCAGCCCATGATACAGGTCGCCTGAAATCCCATCTTCTGATGTCAGTGCATTTAGCTCAAGGGTTCCATTTCTAGGAATTGAGCATTCTTCTCAAGTTCGGTGTGACACACGTCCACCCCTGCGACGATTCAAATACCCCAGCAGATGCTTGTAACTGCATGGGGTTGGAATGCACGCGTTTCATCATTTCCATAACATCGAGCGAGGATTAAAAAGGATAGAAGAATGACCGACTTGAATTGGCACAGCTTACTGCTGTTGGCTCTCGGCCTGACACTCGTTGTCGTCGAGATTTTCTCTTTTACCTTCAAGCTTCTGGTGCTGGGGATTGCCGCTTTGCTCATGTCGCTAGCGTGCTACTTCTGGCCCGTCCCAGACTGGGGGTTGGTGATCTTCGGCGTTGGGGCTGCCGTTGCCCAAGCGGTCGTAGCGCGGCGGTTTCCCAGAGTGGCAGGCGTACCAGCCGGCGATGTGATTGGTGCTTACGGTTTCGTGACAGGCGTAGCCGTCAGGGATGGGATTACCTATGCGGTGATCACCTTCTCAAAGCCCATCGGTGGGCATGAACTTTGGAAAGTAAAACAAACTGAGCCTCTCTTGAATCAGCGCCGTGCGCGGGTCATGAAGGTCAACGACGACTCGACTGTGACAGTCGAAATAGAAGGGGTAGCTGTAAAATGAATTTCTTGGATTCTGTACCTGTTGTACCACTCGTCATGCTCTTTCTGGCAGTCCTTTGTATCTCGATGGCCGTTCGGATCGTAGACCAGACCGACGCCTTGATCGTGGCGCGAATCGGGAAATACCATCGCACCCTGCGTTCAGGGCTGAACTTCATTATTCCGTTCGTTGATCGCGTGGTGGCAACGACTTCCAGCAAGGACATTATCCTCGCATTGGGCAAGGTGGACGCCATTAGCAAGGACAATGCTGTCGTTCTCGCTGACGCGTTGATCGTGATTCGTGTTACTGAGCCCGACAAGGCGATCTTCGGGGTAGATAACTACGAGCGCTCAACTGTGCTGCTTGCAGCCGCAGCCTTGCGCTCGAAGCTGGGCTCCTTGAGTCTCGATGAGGCTTTGACGAGTCGCGATGAGATCAAGGTCAACATTCAGGAATCCATCCGCACAGAGTTGGAAGACTGGGGCATCCTGCTTCGCAGCGTCGAGATTCAGGAAATCACCCCGAGCGACAGCATGTTGAAGGCCATGGAGGCACAAGCCGCCGCAGAACGTGAACGGAAGGCTGCTGTTACCCGCGCCGAGGGCGAGAAAACGGCAGTAACTCTTCATGCGGATGCTCAGCGTTACTCCGCCGACCAGGACGCAAAAGGCCGACTCGATGCCGCCAAGTCCGATGCTGCTGCACAGGTGGAATTGGCCCAGGCCACTGCGGAAGCAGTCGAGAAAGTCGGCAAGGCATTGAAGGACAACCCGGAAGCTGCGCAGTACATGCTTGGTGAGAAATTCATCGAGTCGTACAGCCGGCTTGCAGAGTCGGGCAACTCGAAAATCGTGGCGTTGCCAAACGATTTCATGGCCGGCGTCGCCTCGCTGCTTAAAGGAGCTGCTTCGAAAGCCTGATCCATTAGCCGGCGCTCAGATGAGAGCCGGCCACTCCCCTCCCCTCCGCCACGACAGCACCCATTCAGCCGCTCCATTGCCAACCAACCTGCTCCCGGATTTTGGGAGTCGAGCATTCGCCGTTGGTCTCGATGACACAGCAACTCCCGATGCGAACATAGCTGCATCAATCAAGTGGAGTCTGCCCCATGACCACCAAGAACCCTGCGTTGCATATGGCTTCCTTCTGCGTGAAGAAGCTTGCCGAGCGTGACATTCAAGCCACCATTGTTTGCAACGAATCGACCGACGGAGAAGTCGTGCTACAGGTTCCTGCCTTGGAATTGAATGAAGAGCTGAGCCAGTGTGCCGTTTACCGTCTTGTCAGTGAGCTGCTGGAAGATCATGACGGTGACGGGCTGCAACTCACAAACCCAATTACAGGCGATCAGGGGGGCGTCTTCTGCTACCACCCAGACACGTTCATGCCATCGGGCGATGGTGCCGATGTTGAGTATTGGCCGGGCGAAGCCGGCGCTTCGTTCAGCTGGGCTGACCTGATGAAGGATTCGACTGCATGGTGTGAAGGGTGGCCGATTCCCTTCTCGGAAATGGTGGGCCAGCGTGTCGGCTTTCTTGCATCGCTGTTCATGGCCAAGCCTGTTTCGCTGCCGCGATATCGCGCTTCCTGATCCGGCTTTCTTCGAATCCTGGAAAAGGATTCGGGGAGTTGTTCTGATCAACGATGACACGAGAGTTATGAGCTGATCATAGCTGCATCACAAATCAATAGGTGCAGCCATGAAACACATGACCGAAAGCGAAGTCATCAGCGAAGTCCTCCAGAAGCTCGCGGCTGAGGGTATCGAGGCCGTGATGGTCAAGCGGCCAGACGAGGACGAAGAGGACGGCGACCTGATCGACGTTCTCAGTGTTCCCGCGTGGGAGTTAGCCGATGGCCAACTCTGCCGCAAAGCCTTCTATGGATTCATTCATGCCAAGCTCGCCAGCCGCCCAACTAAGGGGCTCGTGGCTTCTGTACCCGGCGTCAACTACTGCGACGTTTACGGTTACTACCCTGTCGCTGTTGAAGATGGCCGGGTACTGGATTGCTGGGATTTAAACGTGCTTTCTACCGACTCAGGGGTCGAAGGTTTTAGCTGGCAAGAAATGGTTGAAGCCGACGATTCCGCGTGGTGGGAAGGCTGGGACGTACCAACTGAGCTGGGATACCTGCCAAGGCGCGTTGCCAATCTGTACATGCTCATGAACTACGAAATCGTTGATCTTCCCCCTGTCCTGCCGTTAAGTGAGCAGGAACTGATCGAGGCGCTGAAAAGCGGGAAGCACCGTGACGGGTTGTTCTGCCACGGCACCGACTTGAACGACCGTTGGACACTACGGCTGAGTGAACGCGAGTCATTGGTGCTCCACAAACAGAGCGACGGCAGTCTTACTCCTATCGACCAAACCCACATCGACAGCAAGGGGCGCTTAGCGCTCGATGGCCAAGTGCTGATGCATCGCTGCTGGGATTTTTAAACAGTAGTGCCCCGCCTAGAGCGGGCGGGGCACTGCAAATAGAGGTAGTACCATGCCCGCCGCCACAGATTCCTCAGCAGACCCAAAATGTCAGCTCCAAAGCTATATCGAAGCAAACGGAGCCGATATCGCCCTGCGAGGGAAAAGCTACCGATTCGATAACGTCCGTATTGAAGTCGGTCTGGGAGGGTTTGCTGACGCCCATACTGTCCGCGCCAAATACCTCGCTATGCAGACGAGGGGAACCGTCATTGGCCGTCCAGGCGCAGAGCCGTGGGTGATCATGCGTACCTCGGGCGGTGGCGCCGTACTCGCAAAGTTCGCTCTTTACCAAGGGAAAATCCTGGAGCTGGCTTGAGTGCGCTGCGCCGCGGCTATTCCCAATTCCAAAGTTTGGTGACCAGCCTCCGGCGCCGACCGGCGATGACACATCACATTCCGGTGGACGATTGAAGTCGTCCAACTAGGAAGCAGAGATATGCTTTTCACAAAATCCCGTAAGGGCGACCTCAAAGCAGGAGCCCGCTTTGCTTATCAAGGCAGCAACTACCGCCTAAACAGCTTCCTGTGTGAGGTATCGGCAGAGCCCCAAGTAGACCCGTGGCTCAGCGACCTTTTTGCAGAATGGGAAGCAGAAGAAGCGGCAAAAGTGCCGATAGGCATGCGGAGAATCAAGCTTCGGTACTGCCTCCCCGAAGAGGCCGAATTCGTCACTGGGAGCGGAGTATGCGGTTGCATAGCACCGATTGATGAAGTTGAGCTGGATGGGATGGTGGAGTGGAGCGAGTCAGAACTCGCAGAACACCATGAGCGCGCCTTGGCCAAGGGCCGAGAGGGCGCCCGCTCAGCGACCATTATTCGCCCAATAACCACTGCCAAGGAGCCGCGTAGTGATCAGCCATGAGATTCAGTTCAGCTTGTTCTTTACCGCACCCCCGCTCACCAATTGCAAAGAAACCCTTGAGTTGATGCGCCCTCACAAGTGGGCCGGTGGCGCCGTCTGCGAGTTGCCACTCGTTTCAATCGAGCTGGCGCCGCATGCTGGGAAATGGATGTGGTACTCAAGCCTCAGCTCCAGGAACGGTTCTGCGCAAACCGCAAAGGCATTGCCTAAATGGGGCAAGTTTGCCGAAACGAAGCGTGAAGCGCTGCTCCGTGGAGTTGATGACGTGCTGAGCTTCCAATGGCGTGCAACAGCAGACGAACGGTGCCGTATTGCCGCATGGCTTGGAGAACAAGTCTCCAGAGGCTGCGAGTAAAGACTTCGAGTTGAGTCGAAGGCGATATACCCCACCGGTATGCTCGGCTCCCAAAGTGCGGGCTTAGCATCTTTGCGGAAACGGTCTCTGACACGGGACTTATTGATTCACGGTAAGCCTCCCTCACCAAACCTCTGGACACCGCTTTCATGACACTTTCACTACCCTCGCTCGACCTTGGCGGCATCTTGATTGTCGGCGCCGTTTGCCTCGCCCTAGGCACGGCCATAGGCGCGGCTGCTACCGTAGCTGTTATGAACCGCCGTAAAGGTTGCAGTTGCCCCGGCGACTAACCGCCTCCTGTTCGCAGGACGCCGACACTCAGGAGTGCGTTCAGCGCCGATACAGTCAAATCGCACATTGAACCCTCTTGGAGTCAGTCCAGGAGGGAATCTAAGGCTACTCGACGCTCACCGCGAGGCCAGTGTGCTGATTGGCTAGTAGTCCAGACATTGAGGCGCAGCACCTGGAAGTATTTGCCCTGATCCTCGGGTGATCCTCTTCACAACTTGAATGAAACCGTTCGATCAACTCATGGCCCATGCGGCGGATCTGAGAGCCGAGCTTGGGAGTTGACGAGTTTGCAAAGCTGGCGGTGACACGGGCAACCCAGCGAGACGATAGGCATATCAAATAAACGCCTAACTAGGTATGCCCATGAACGCCAAAGCCAACTTCGCAAACCACTTCGACGATGCTGTGGTTATCCCCGCCCTAGGCCGACAAATGAGCCTCTTGGGCTTCGAGCCTGAGCCTGTAGCGCTCGCATTTGGCACCTATTTCGATGCGCCCACAATCGACCTGGGCGTGTATGACCGCATCGTTGTGTGCGCATCTGGCGGCAAGGACAGTATCGCCTGTCTGCTCGCGCTGATTGAACAAGGGGCAGATATGAGCCGAGTTGAACTGTGGCACCACGCGGTGGATGGCGATGAGGGCAGCACCCTCATGGACTGGGCCTTCATGGACAGCTACCTGGAGAAGTTCGCCGAAGCTTATAACCTCCCCCTCTACTTTTCATGGCTGCAAGGTGGCATTGAGGGGGAAATGCTCAAGCACAACTCCTACTCCCAGCCCCATATTGTAGAAACCCCAAGTGGCGTCATCACACTGGAGCGAGACACCGCACGTACTCAACCGGGAACGCGCCGCCGCTTTCCGCAGCAGAGTGCAAACCTCGCGACCCGCTGGTGCAGCTCTGCCGCAAAGATTGACGTGGGTCGCCGTGCCTTGACCAACCAAGATCGCTTCCTAGGCTCCAAGACACTGTTTGTCACTGGGGAGCGCCGGGGCGAGAGTTCAAACCGTTCCCGGTACAACCAGCTGGAGCCACATTCGGTTGATCGTCGTGCTGGAAGGCTGGGCCGTCATGTTGATGCTTGGCGCCCGGTGCTGCACTACAGCGAAGAAATGGTATGGGCTTTGTTGGAGAAGCACCGTGTCGAAGCCCCAATTCCGTACAAACTTGGTTGGGGGCGAAGCAGCTGTATGACGTGCATTTACAACTCACCAGCTGTATGGGCGACCATTCGCAAATACTTCCCACACCGTGCCCGACCAATTGCTCAATACGAGGATGAGTTC
The DNA here is from genome assembly GCF_032613195.1 of Pseudomonas sp. P108. NCBI lineage: Bacteria > Pseudomonadati > Pseudomonadota > Gammaproteobacteria > Pseudomonadales > Pseudomonadaceae > Pseudomonas > Pseudomonas sp. P108. Next base: position 172,893 of record NZ_CP126692.1, read on the forward strand.
GGTTGCACCATCAGCCGGCAGCGTATCAACGTCCTCGACCTCTCGGCGACAGCTGAGGCGTTCAACATCACCGACCTCGAAGCACTCTCCCAGGCCGATCAGAAGGAATACACGCTGCCAATCCTGACTCCAGCTGGAGCGACATGGAAATTGCCTGCTGGCGCTTTTGCCAAAGAAGGATGTGGCTCAGTCTGAGCCCGATCCAACCCGGATTCCCGCGCATGCGCGGGAATTCTCGTAAGCGTTCGCCTTCGCATGACTTCACTTCCACTCAGCTTGCAGTGGTCTATCAGTGCAACCAACGGTGGAGTTTACGGAACAGCAAAAGCCCATGCCCGAGATTAGGAAATGAGGACTTTTGAATCGGAAGCTCACTCCGAGGGGATATCAAATTTCGCCTCGTTATCCTCGGTAGTATTGAACGAGGAATCCCGCAATGACCAAGCAAGCTGCTATATCCCGTGATGCTGACAAGTTTGTCGTCCGCATGCCTGACACGATGCGCGAACGCATCACTGAAATCGCAAAAAAACTACACACCAGCATGAACAGCGCGATCATCCAAGGGCTGACGGCGTGGCTGGACGGTCTTGAAGAATTGAATTGCCTGCTGGATGGGGTGCGCCTGTTGAGAACTTCGCTTGAGCAGGAGAGGAAAGAAATTGCTGCCGAGCGCGAAGAAATCGCCAATCTCAAATCGCAGCTGGAGGATCAGCTATCCGGTAAAGGGAAGCGGTAGCCAACTCAAGAGGTGCGCCAAGTCTAAATTGACTATCTAGATCGAGTTCGGTGGCAAGCTTCCCACAGCCTTCCCTATAGTGATCGCATCCGCAGCCACCAGCTCCAGGTTTTTTAATGTCAGAACAAGACGGGAAGCAAACCGATCGTTTCGTTTTCAGAGTCAACCCTTCCCTTCACGCTGCAATTGCTGAGCTTGCAGATACAGCCAATCGCAGTGTCAACGGTGAGATTTGCACCGCAGTTTCCAAGTGGCTTTATGAGCGTGATGCGCTCGTGGTCATCAAAGATCGTCTGCTTGCATCAGCAAGCGTCGAAACCATCAACATGATTCGAGAATCCGTCCCTTCGCACCTACTTGCAGGGGATGGTGAGAGTGAACGCTGCAAAACTACAGTGCGCTTCAAGGACTCCGTGGAGTCTGACCTGCGCTCTGCCTGGGAAAAGCACAAGCTCCATGTCGGGCCTGTATCTCTCAACTCATTTTTGAAGACTGTCGTTCATTGGTGGGTTACCTACAGCTATCAAATTGCAGAGTGCGCCAAAGCGATCCACCTCGACTTCCAGAAAGGTTTGCGCCCGAACAGGCCCGGCTACTTCGCAACAGCTAATTACTTTGGGTTCCAAGAGGCTTGCTGAGCCCATCCCATTTCGAAGGTTTAATCAATGCGCATGGCCCAGTACACCGTTCAAGTGCAAAATGACATGATGATTCTCATCACCGACGATGACGTTTTGGACTTGCCATCAATCACTAACAGCGCGGCAGAGGTGATATCGCATTTGAATTCGCGCTGTGGAGGCCTGGGTGCTCGACGCGTTTACTATCGAGACACCATTGGCAGGTTCGACGAGTTGCGTCATCAAAAAGGAGTGTTTTTGCAGTTCTCACCATGCAAACCAAGTCAGCAAGAGTCTTTCAAAGAGTTGCTACAGCGTTGAATCTCACCTGCTCAGGGAAGGTCATCCTGCCTACAGAGCGCCCGCATCTATGAGTTCATCCATCTGCGAGCGCCGCAGAATTGCAAGTTTTAGTTCCCACAAGCCGGGTGATTTCTCACCCAGTTTATAAACCGAGTTCTGCGTCTGAACCTCGCCCGGCTTCCCAAATTTTATTGGCGAGGTCTGAATACGTGTTCCGCCAACATCCCCAAACAATGAAATGGTGTTTCCGGTTGTTGGCACCATCATCCAATTTTCGATTTGCTTGACGTTCATTTTTGGTCACCTATTCAGTTTGCAAGCGCATTGGCGCCGCTCATGCCGAGTACCGGCTGGAACTGACGCTCCTGATCGCAGTAATCGCGGTTCCAGGGGAACGCACCTGCCTCATCAGCAAACACCAACTGGACGGCTCGCACCGGGCCGCGACCGAGCATGGTGTATGCATCGTTGCAGAAGGTGAAAACATCGAAGGTCTCAGGGGACTCGATTGGCAGCGCAAGCGCCGTCAGACCGACGATAACTTTAGAACGCCCGCCAGCTAAGAACTCCCGATCAAAGTCGTGACCCTCACACATTTCCTCGACGATTTTTTTCACCAGCGGGACAGGTACGCCGCACATCACCAGCTCTGGCAAGTCATGCATGAACATGCCCACAGTGACGCAAAACGCTGCCTCGGTCTGGCCGGACTGCTCGGACGTGAGCTGACCTATGAACACGTTGCGCTCATCAAGAGTGGCTTGGATGTACTGCAAGTCTTCTCGATAGTTCTCGCAATCGCTGATCAGTTCTTGAATCTGAGCTTTAGAGCGGGGCGGCGCCATTTCATACGTTCCTTACTGCGGATGCCATCATTCAACCACCATCCCACCCCGGTTTCATTCGAACTCGAACCACTTACTCAGTGCTCCCTTCCTAACCTTGGTTATGACGATTGTGCAAGCGCGTGCCACACCCCGCGATGACACTGCCCAGCTGCCGGCATGATGGGCTCCATATAAATGCACATGGAGCTTACCGATGACCACATCACCATCAGCACCTACTACCCGTAGCGCCAAGCTTTTCAACACTGCATTCGCCCTGGCGTGCGAACACCAGCATCGCCGGAGCGATGAGCACCTTGAATTGGCGCATGAAATGCGAGAGTTGGAGTTACGCCTTTCGCACATCGCAGAACAGGCTCCTAGTGAACTGTCTCTGCTGCTGGTTAAGGCAACCATGAGCGGTTTCAGTGAGGGTGACGATCCCTCGGCCTATCTGTCGGCCAACAGTGAGCCAATTCAGTTTTACGCTGAAAATGACGCTCAGTTGAGAGCACTGATTAAGGCCACCTTTGATCCAGCACCGTACAAGCGGGATGAAGTCCGTTTAACAGAGGCCGAGTTGATTGTCGCTCGCCAAGCGCTGGCGGCACGCATTTCTGAAGCACCGGACATTGCCCAAGTTTCTGACCCAGTGATCACCCCTGCATCGACCGCGATGATGAGCCGTGGCTTCAAGGCGTTCTCTCATCCGGGCGGCAGCACAATCCTGCGCGAGTGCCCTGACTGCAAAGGAAAATACAGTACGAAAATGCATTTCAAACGTCGCATCTACTGGCATTGCCCTCACTGCAATCTCGCCAAGGAGGCATGAAGAAGGGCTCCCATGTAGAGCCCAAAATGGGCCGTTATAGTCACCAAGTCAGCAATAGGAGTTTCATGCAATGGCTGTTGAATCCGTATATCGCAGTACCCGAGACCTGGAAGTGATTTTCATGACACGTAGCGAAGCAGATGAGCATGACCGGAAGTTGGAAGTTGCTGAGAACTTGGCTTCGCTGATCCGCCATGTTTTGCCGAACATGAGCGAAGACGACGCAGAGACGCTGGGTATCTTCCTCGCTGAACGCCGAGACAAGCTTGCGCCGGCTCTCAAGAAAAGCCCGGAGGCCATACTGGATCTGATCCCGGTGGCAGAAAATGCACCGGGGTCGGTTGTGCCAATTTCCAAGGTCAGCTGAAAATTCAAACACCGCAGAGGGGGGCATTGCCCCCTTCTCTTATTCAAGGCTCACAAGGCGACATACAAATGCCCATACGTCACGCAATCGTCCACCACATCGACAAAAAGCCAGACGGCAACCCTGCTGTACTTCGTATTAGCGACAAGGAACTCGCTGAAACTGAGGTAATGTCCAACCTTATGGCCGACCTCAATGACAGCTACAACGCACGCCAAGGCAAGGGATGGGGCTTTTTCCATGGCGAGTCTGGTGCATACCCTCTGAGTGGGTGGTTGAAGAAATACCTCGACGGTGAAGTTGAGTTCATGGCATTCACGCACACGTCGGTCGAACATTTGACCAAGCTGATGGAGGAAAGCAATCTCTCAATTGGCGGGCATGTACTATTTACCCACTACGTCCAAGGCATGACTGACTATCTGACCATCGCTTTGCTACAACACAGCGAAGGCGTTTCTGTAGGTGAAGGTCTCGATATCAGTGCTACACGCCACCTCGATCTGAGCAAGATTCACCTTGCTGCAAGGATCAACCTTAGCGAGTGGCGCAACAACGACAAATCCAAGCAATACATTTCCTACACGAAGACCAAGAACGGCAAAAAGGTTTCTGACTATTTCCGAGATTTCATCGGATGCCAGGAAGGGGTAGATGGGCCGGGCGAAACCCGAACCTTGCTCAAAGCTTTCACCGATTTCGTAGAGCAGGAAGACCTTCCCGAAGAAAGCGCACGCGTCAAGACTTCGACTCTTGTCAATTACGCATCGGCACAGAGCAAACTGGGTGAACCGATCAGCCTGGAGCAGCTTTCGGAATTGATCGATGAAGATCGGCCTCGGGCGTTTTACGATCACATCCGCAACAAGGACTATGGTCTTTCTCCTGAAATCCCAGCGGATAAGAAAACCATCAATCAGTTCCGGCGATTTACGGGGCGTGCTGAGGGGCTTTCCATCAGTTTCGAGGCGCACCTGCTTGGCTCGAAGGTGGAGTTCGACGCTGAAAACGGTACGCTTGTCATCAAAGACTTACCCTCTCAGCTCAAAGATCAACTCAAACGGCAGGACGTGTGACTGTTGTCGCTTACAGAGAACCCCATTAATTCTTCCCAAGCCACGACTACCGGATCAGTCGATCCGGTGGGCACCCTGTTCTGGATTGAGCTGGTTTGTGCAACTTGCAAAGCAACTGCTGCCGGGTGCTGGGCCGCTCGCCAGATTCCTGTTCGCCAGATGAAAAAAGATGCCAAGGCCGAAGGATGGGTTTTCTCGGGAAAGCATGCGTACTGCTCTACAAAGTGCTCACTACAGCCTTCAAACAAAATGTAAGGCAGTGACTACTTTGTTTTAACAACGAATACCGTAGCGCCATCCCCATCAGGCCTCGTCAGTCTGATCGAACGCGAGTCAGCAATGACTCGCCAGCGTTCCACTACCATGCCAATCGTTGTCCCTACCGATATATCAAACTCAGCTGAGCCCTTGCCTACCAGAGTGCAATGCTTTTCTCTGGAGCCTGTCCCGTTTCGCCCAATCAGTATGTAGCCTTCACTCGGACAATGTTCATACCCGATCACCTGAATGAGTTTTCCTGAGTCCAGCTTGATGTAACCAGGGGCGATGGCCATCGCCGGCTGAGGAAGTGCTTTGGATTCAGAATTGCACCCAGCTACCGTGAGAGCAACGCAGGCAAAAATGAAGTAGCGGAAAGTCATTGTTCGCGGCCTTCACCGGTATAGCTTTTTCGGTTCTGAGCGTGGAGCATCAGCGTGAGTTGAGCAGAGTTCAGACTACCTCCTGCGGCATAGTGTCGTGCTACTTGGCCAGCGAGTTGTTTGCCACCAAGACGACACAGCGACCGGTAAACCCCCCACCCCAACAATAATAAGACCAGAGGACGTGTGAGTCTTTCGGTAATGATTGCCCCACTGATCAAGATCAACATGGCGCCCAGGGTGCCTGCAAGCGGCATCAATGACGCCCCCACGCTGTAAGCCCCACCACCGATGAGAAGCGCTACTACGCAAACTCTTGTCTCGGCTCCTTCAAGAGGCGAAATACAAGCGAGTGGAGCGAGGGAGACTGGCGTCTGAACTGAGGGCGATGCTTGATGAGTCTTGTGCATTCAAGTTCCCGGAACGGCTGGGGGTGGGTGCAGCACGCCAAGGTACAAGAAAGCCTGCGGTGACTCACTTCAACTTGAGGTAGTTGCTCAGCACCTGCGGGGGCGTTCAGTGAAGCAGGTGGAGTTCATGACGCAATCCATCTTTCAACAGCACCCTTAGAGCCGCAACGCTGAGGTTTGAGGCCCTGCATCCGACGCTCGACGCTACGTGTTAGGTAGCTGATCCGGCCCATCGAATTTGGGTTGGCGAAGCGATATCTGGGTACACGCTTAATTTCACGCTTAATGAAAGCTCCCAATACGCGGTCATCGCCATCAAGCAACTCCAAGGCTTCAAAAGCATCACAGCCATCCCAAACTGAATCAAACGAACAGAGCCAGTACCAACGGGTTGCCAGCTTGAACAAGCGGCGCGAGTTGTCGTAAACCAGAAAGATCCGAACACCAGACAAGGTGAAAGAGCTTCGAATGATTTCTGTAGGTTCTGTCATTGCTGGCCCCCTTGGGTTCGATGATGGTTGAGCCAATCATAGATCGAGGGAAGCTGTGTCAGCTTGAGCAGTGTGAGTTCGCGAACTCCAAGGATTGGCTATGGGGAGGGGATGAGCCTGATTTCCGCGCATGCGCGGGAATTTTCATCCACTTGCTGGAGGCAATGGCGCTGCTCGTTATAATCACGGCAAGAAGTAGTGAAAAGCCAGACAGCCCAGCATAGGATTTGGGCAAGGAGGAAGTGATGGTTGGATTGTTTGGGTTTGCTTTTATCGTGATCGTGCTCGCCCCTATCCTGGGCAATTTGATGTACAAGACCTACAGCGGAGTGAAGTCGATTGGTCAAGGCCCTGAGCCTCGGCCATACGAAGAATTACCTGCGGGCCGCATTCATATTTTCAAGGGCGACCGCTACTTCGACAGCAGCCCGGATAATCCTTACGAGCATGCCGAGTTGGATTGGGCTAGTGGCCGTATAGGGTGCGCCCTGGCCACCGATATGCAGAATTATCCCGAATACCAAATCGCACTGATCGGAACAATCCAGGTGCTGAAACCTGAAAGTGAGAAAGGGATCGTGGCGGTGCTGATGGACAACCAGAAGCTTGCCGGCCTCGGCCTAGAACCTTTTGGACTGATGAGTGGTGCCCAGATGCTGGTTAAGCGCGTAATCCCGGCACAAACCATCCGCACTTCATAGGGTGCTGCCTCACTTCCCATTATGGGGGGTGAGGCGTTTCGCTCAACTGCACCACATTCGCCTGACAAATGTCCCCGCTCTTTGCTTCCATGTGCTCACTCCAACTTAGGCATGAACATGAAAGCAAAACGCTCGCTATCCTATCGATTAGCCCTCACCTCGGCAGCTGCGATTCTTAGCGGATCGATATCGATATCCCATGCGACCCCATCTACTTTTGTTTCTTCTGATGACCCTCGACTTACACCAGCTCGTGTCAAAACATTCAACCAGGGTGGGTTCAAGCAAATCTTCGTTGATGGATACATCCATAAAGCGACTGTGGATTCTGTCTCCGAAGCAATGAAACCGGAGACTACCCAATACGGTATGGTGGTTTTCAATTCAGCGGGGGGAGACCTTGTAGCCGCCCAAGAGTTGGGGCAGCTGATACGCGATCACGGTTTCGCCACCCAAATCGGAAAGCTCACGGAAAACCAAAATCAGGTAGCCCGTGGTGTGTGTGAGAGTGCGTGTCCGATTGCATTTATTGGCGGCAAGTTTCGACTTTTGGACACCAACACTGGCCACCTGGGTGTACATCGATTCTATCTGGCAAAACAGGGCCGATGGGCGACAGACAGCAAACTCCTTTTTACTGCTGGGCGCGATCTACGTGAGTACATCAAGGCGATGGGGGTGAGTGATGAATTCTTTACTCTGATAATGGCTACGCCGGCTGACCGTATTCAGGCTGTTGGGAAGCATGCCAGTTACGACTGGAATCTGAGTACCGGTGGTGAATTCACAACATGGAACGTCGCGCCCGATGGCAGTCTCGTTGGGCTAGGCGAGACCTCAACTGGCGGCATGGGAATTACCTTTGCGTGTCGAGAAGGCAAGCCGTCGCTGTCCGCCAAATTCAAACCATGGTTCCCGCCTGCTACCTTGCTCAACTACGACACCCACAATGTCACAGTGGACAATGATCGGTATCCCGTCACCGAAGCTACGGCCAGCTACGACAAACAATCTGGATTTATTACGTTCCAAGCCGGCGTCACACGCGAAACCATTAAAGCAATTGCTCACGCAGATCGCGTCGGTTACAGCCTGAGCTACGACCGAGGCCCTGGCGAGTATTCCAGATCGTTGGTTATCGACGGTCAGGCCAAGTCGTTAGCCGAAACGTTTGAATCTTGTCCGACCAAGTGACGACAAGCGGTACATTTCATTGGTGAGCTGAGCTACGGCGTCGTTATGCTGGCCAGAATGAGCTTGAGTGATTGGCTAGATGCGGCTGGATTCCAAGAATGGGAAATGGCGAATTGGTCAAGACACCATGTTTTTCCTTGCCAACAAGGTCATAATTCTGCCCAAGTTTGATTTGCAACGAGGTCATCAATGCTGCTTACGATTTTTTACAGGAAAGGCTGCATCAAAAGCCGCTTTCTGCGCGGGTCACTCCGAGTCATGGACTGGGAACTCAGAGAGGCTGATGTAGCTGAACCAAGCGCGGAAGCAGAGTTGATTCAGCTGAAATCGAACGCGGGAATCGGAGAGGTTGTCCTCACACCCGCCATCTACACCAGCGAAGCGTACAGTCATGAGCTGTACCCCATGATTGAATACCTGAATGACCGTAGCCCCGATGGAATGTATCCGGCTGACGCCGCTTTGCGCCTGTACGCCCGTACTCTTCTGCACAGAGTCCTGAGAAAGCTCAACACGCTGTGGCCCAAATACACCACAACGCTAGACCCTGCGCCGCTTCTTGCCTACTACCGTGAAATTGAAGAGCTGATCGAAGACATGGTGCGAAACCGTGTCAATTGGCGTGTGCTCGAAACCCGACCTACATTCCCGGAGGTCTTGTTTTTCGCACTGCTGATAGAGGTGAATCATTATGAGCAAATCACCAACAGGGCAATCTCTGCGTGGTTTAAAGAACTATCGAGCGATCCGCGCCTTTACACCCTGACCCAGGAACCGAAACAAAGCTGAATAGACGCGATTATTTTGACGTGTATTTGATCAAACTCGACTGAACACGCACCTCCGAATCCGCCGTGAGGATATGGTGCCTGGACTGGAGCCGAATGCAGACTTTGGCCCAGCTTCTGGACACCCCCCCTGCTTTGTCCGTCAAAGGCCGCTCTCAGCGGCCTTTGCTTTCCCACCATCGCCTGCCTGTACGAACGGTGCTCAACAGTTCCTATTCTTGGAGCTGAGCATATTCACGCAAGCTTGGGTGACACCGCATGAACCATCAGATTATGGCTGCCTCATTTTTAGGAGCCTTCCATGCGCATTTACTCTACTGCTCAAGCGTCCGACCTACTTACCGTCAAACGCCAAGGTCAGAAAGTCGCTGAGGCATGGCAGGAGCAACGTGGCCTTTCACACGTAACCGTTAGAGCCATCAAAAGAGTGGATGGCTTTGGAAAGGACGTCCAATGGGGCTTTGTGGTTCTGGAATCAATTTTCGATAGCTACCTTTGCCATTATCGATTCGACAGGGCACGCCTCGAAATTACTGAGGAAGTTACGCTATCAGCTGTCTGCCGGGAGTATCTGCAATGCCCAGATCGACTTCTCGCCCTTGTGGAAAGCAGAAACAGTCGGTGGAGAGACCTCAACAGAACGTACCTAGAAGCGGTAAGACTGTTCAAAGCCAATGTATTTGCGGGTGACGTTAAGGTTTTCATCAAGAAACCCTACGAAAATAGACAATACAGCGAACCCTTTTTCGTTCTGACCAAGTGCTCTGGCCAGTGGTTTGGCATCGATTGTTACGACGAGAAACGCCCCTTGAATATAGGGACTAAAGACGTGATCGATCATTGTCCAATTTTGGTGGACGAAGGCACTCTTAAGCCCATGGCTGTTCACGGACTGGCCCCAGATTGTGTCAACGTCGCAGGGGTGATCTATAAGCAAGATGGGCTGCATTCAACACTCTTGGGCCGTCCAGAAAAGCCTTTTGATGTCGTTACTGAAAGGCTGTCACATTTCATGCAGCCGGTAATGAGTCTTGAACCTCAGTTCGCCTGGAGCTGAGTGGTCAAGCTCGATCTGGTGCCTGGGTGCAGACCACAGCCCCCCTTCCAGCGCCACGACTCTAAGCAAGTACAACGACTTCGGTTGAATGGCTAACGCAGAACGAGGCAGGTTAACTCATCGCCTCGTTATCGGAGTTGTAGATTACATGGAAGGTTTGAAGCAACAAATTCTTATGGGATTGCCACCACTCTGGCGCTCCATCCGATGCGACGTATCTCTCCCACCGCAAGCATCTGTCCAGTGCGCTACCAGTGATGGACTCCGCAAGGTAGCCTTTTTGCTGGTCAAAGGCCCTATCCAGTCTGCGATGCCATTTTTCCAGGCTAACGATGACCTGCGGAGCTTAGGATTTGAGACCGTGTGGTTTTTTTGTGGAAACGGAATCCCTTCCACTAAACACATGCTCTGCGCTGCTCTTTCGAAGAGCGACAGCGACTTCCAGGTTTCTATCCTGAATAAGCAAGGTACTAGCGCACAGCATCGAGACCAAGTAGGTATTTCAGAGCTGGCTAGAGCAGCTGCTGATCAAAGACTCAAATCTGTAGGTTTTGCTGCTGGGCAACTGGTTGACGTAACCTTCATAGCAGATGAACACAGTTGTCCTCGATGCGGAGCAATCATGCATGAGGTACAACATGCAACGTTTTACCAGAACGGGGAGCCTCATTCCCCAGGCTTAGCTCTCACGAAGGCTAAGCTGGGTCGCACAGTGGCAAAACTAATTTCAGAGGCTGTAGGATCACAATCAACCTCATCTGTGGGGTTGTGCAGAGAATGCAGCAGCATGACGACTTCACAAAGTGGTCGAAAATTTCAAGTCACCAAGTCGGTTGGTGACGTTCAGCTGTCTAGTCTGGCTGCACTCGAATTGATTCGGTTCCAGACTACAGCTTGGTACATCAGCTAACACTCTGATATCACTCCCCTTCCAGAGCTTTTTCCCGCGCATGCGCGGGAATTCCTACGCCGACTTTTTCTTCCAAATCCCATGTTGTGCCGCGACGAATTCGTTACGTACATCCATGCGCTGCGCTGACACGAGCTTTACCGCCTGATGATTGCTCCATCAAATCAGGAGGCTTAAGGCCGTGACCGCTTTTCAGAAAGAATTGTTTACCCTTGCGCCGTCCACCATTGTCGAGGCATCAGTTCTCGAAGGAGATTTCAACATTGCGGCCAGCGGCATTACTCATTTCGACATGATCGATCAGCTCCTGGGGCAGTTTCGTCAGCGGGAACAAGCAATCCATGCGGCCAAGGCGCTGATCGATGACGCACAGCGACAAGGAGTGATGAGCTACTTCATTGATGGGATGCGATTGGTCTACGGCAATGATTACACGCCTAGTATTCCTACAGATGCCAACGCAGCCGTTGCGTGCTTACGAATCGAATTCTGGAACCGTTTGCTCAGGGAGGCGAAGGTTTTTGAGGTCATGCCTGCGGCCAAACGCGAGAAGGCCCGGCTGCAATTCAGCGGCATTGAATGCCCTCCTTTTGATGAAAGCACGGTGCGGCCCACGTTGCATGACTTGCTCCAACAACGGAAGACCTTCTTCGCTGAGCGCGTCGATGGAATTTTCCAGTCTCTCAGCAAACAGTATGTAACCAACTCGCCGGCTGGTTTCTCCAAGAAGATGATTTTGGCTGGCGTTTTCAATAGGGACGGTTATGCCGATAGCAGCATGGTTGCTGTGATCAGTGACCTACGGGGCGTGGTTGGCAGACTCACTGGTCGCGGTGAACCGCAGGAGTATGGGACTCGCCAGATCCTTGATCGTTTGTATAAAGGTTTCATTGGTAAAAAAGTGCCAATTGATGGTGGCGCGTTCACAGCCGTAGTTCACAAGGTCGGCACAGTCCACTTTGAGGTTGCTCCAGAGGTAGCTGTGGAGCTGAACGCGATCTTGGCTCACCTCTACCCTATGGCGATCCCGTCTCGCTTCAGAACGCCCCCAAAGAAGCCGCGTGTCGGCAGTTTCGACTTGAAGGTAGAGCGCTTGCCCATGGAAGTCATAGACATGCTTTCGGCTATCGAATTTCGCGACTCATTCAACAGCCTCAACTTGTATTCGAAATCCCAAAGCTCGATTTCGAAAGCCGTTCAGGTTCTTGAGGACATTGGTGCAGAGGTCAGCTTTAACCGTGACAAGTCCATGGCATGGGTGAGATTCGACTACGAGCCTCGGCCAGTAATCGAGCAACTGATCTTTGGCGGCGTGGTTCCAGAGCAAGCGAGCTACCAGTTCTACCCTACCAAATCACGGATAAGTAAGGATGCAGCGCAACGGCTCTGCGTAGAAGCAGGCAAACGTTACTGCGAACCTTCGGCAGGTCTTGGCGACCTCGCCTGTCACCTGCCGATGGCTACGACTACGTGCATCGAGCTGGCCCAGGTCAGGGCGAAGGTACTTGAAGCGAAAGGGTATAACACCGTAAAGGCTGATTTTCTGGAGTGGGCGAAGCGCAATAGTGACCAGCGGTTCGATGGAATTTTGATGAACCCTCCATTCAGCAAGGGTCGGGCACTTGCTCACATTATTGCAGCAGCATCGCTTTTAGCAGAGGACGGTCGTCTGGTCGCAATCCTACCTGCGTCAATGACTGGTACTCAGCCGCTCGAAGGTTTTTCACACGACTGGTCGGAAGCTTACGTTGACCAGTTCGAAGGAACCTCCGTGCGTGTCGTAATCCTCACTGCATCCCGAATCTGAGACATACCTATGGCATCCAAAAATCCGGTGTGGGCGCTCGGCTCATACGATCCAGAAATGCGCGCCATTAGGTTTATGTTGGCCAAGGCTGGCGAGCGAGTTGTGGTAGCCAATCGCCTCGGGCGACGCTGTACCAGTGGTAATGCTTACAGAGCAGACGAGTTATCGAAGCCGATAGATCAATGCCGGCAGATCATTTGGGTTGAGTGCCGTTCAGATCGATACAGTCAGGACAGAGATTTGATCGTTGATCATCACAACCCAGGTGACCCAGGCTACGAAGCAAGCCCTAGTGAATACTGGGAAGGATCTTCCATTGGACAAGTAGCCAAGATTCTTGGGGTTTGTCGGCCTGAGCACCGTCTAGTTGCAGCCAGCGATCACTGCCTTTCAGCAGCGATGCGTGGGGAGTGCCCAGGGATTGATCCGAGCGAGTTGATGAGTTGGCGCATTGTAGCTCGCTCGGCTATGGCTCAAATCCAGCCTTGGTATCTGAAAAGGATGATCAACAGAGCCGTCGAGCGATTAGAGGCCCTGCCAAGGTTGAGTTTTGGTGGGATTCAAATCGTAGACGCGAGTTTTGATTCGACACCTGAGCTTAGAGACGCTGCTGCTGTTGCACGATTGCCAATCCTTACTACCCGAGTAAATGCAGCCGGCAACGTTAAGGTGGGTCTTTATGGGGCTAACCCCGAAGTGGTCGCTGGCTGGATGGGAATGATGGAATCGTCTGGGTTTGCTGATCACACCTATGGAAATCCGTTCCGTGAGTACGCTGGTGCGATCCTCAACTCCGATGCTTCGAAGCGACTCGTCAGGCCTTAAACCGCACCCACGAGAATTCTTTCACGCCCAGTTTATAAAGGGTTTCAACCAGGGTTGAAACTTGTAAGGGTTATTACAAAAAAGGGGTTAGAACCTCGGGTTAGAGCTTATGGGGTTATAGGCTGTTGATACATTCCTGCGAGCCCCGCCCCGCTTAAAGCCCCGTGATAGACGCTGTACGTGAGATAACGGTTGACGTACAGGACTTTCCGGCCGACGTACAAGAGTTTCCGGTGAGCGCACACGAGTTTCCGGCCTTTGCACGCCAGATTCCGGTGAGCGTACATAGGATTCCGGTTCAGCCCATTTACAGACCCCAAGCTGTGCATAAGCTGCGGCTTTTCTGTGAATATCCCTGTTAACATCCTGTGAATATGCTGTGATCAATTAAATAATAACCCTCTGTAAGCCTTACGTGTTGGGGCTTTCGCGGCTTTCATGTAGTTGGTCATCAAATCTAGCTGATTCTTCATCTAAACACCGGAATCTGCTGAGCGCCAACCACGATCTATTATGCGATGCAACTCAACCCGTTGATTTTACTCTATGCACCGATGGGGCGGGATGCTAACAGCCCGCCAACGTCTACGCTTAATTCGGCAGCAATGAGTCGTTTTGGGCTGGAGGATAATCAGTCCACCCGTGCTGACCGGAATCCGCTGAGCGCCGGGAGAACGCCCGGCAGCCTGTGGGCGACCAGTGCGACCGGAATCTGGCGAGCGCTCGATGCCAAGGCCGACCGGAATCCGCTGAGCGGTGGGAGAACGCCCGGCAACCAGTGGGCGACCAGTGCGACCGGAATCTGGCGAGCGCTCCACCAATGGCGACCGGAATCTGCCGAGCGCCGGGAGAACGTCCGGCAACCAGTGGGCGACCAGTGCGACCGGAATCTGGCGAGCGCTCCACCTCAATGCCGACCGGAATCCGCTGAGCGCCGGGAGAGCGCCCGGCAACCAGTGGGCGACCAGTACGACCGGAATCTGGCGAGCGCTCCATGCCAAGGCCGACCGGAATCTGCCGAGCGCTAGGAGAACGCCCGGCAACCAGTGGGCGACCAGTGCGACCGGAATCTGGCGAGCGCCCCCCCCCTTGGCCGACCGGAATCTGCCGAGCGCTAGGAGAACGCTCGGCAACCAGTGGGCGACCAGTGCGACCGGAATCTGGCGAGCGCCCCCCCCTTGGCCGACCGGAATCAGCCGAGCGCTAGGAGAACGCTCGGCGTCCAGCAGGCGAATGGTGCGACCGGAATCTGGCGAGCGCTCCGTCACCAAGGCCGACCGGAATCTGCTGAGCGCCAGGAGTGATCTAGGCTCCTACTGGGCCACCAGTGCGGACATAGTTAAGAGGCGCAGCATGGAAAAGCCGACCGGAATCCTGTGAGCGCAGTTAGCACACAAGTGGATTAAGAAGGCATCCAGTACGACCGGAACCCGCTGAACGCCTGAGTTTTATTGGCCCTTACCAATGCTTGGTAGACCGGAATCTCACGAGCGCTCAACTGTTGATCTGAACAATTGCCCCAGGCAATTGAGCAAAGGCACCTCCAGGAAGCTGTTGAGCGCCACCAATTAGAGCAAACCGATTGACCGGAATCTGCCGAGCGCCCCGTGTTTGTTGGCTTTCACCTGATTACCAGCGATGCGTTGGTGTACAGGAAACTGCCGAGCGCTTCGATCAGATAGCTAAATCAATTGCAACCGAACCGGCAGGAAACTGGTGAGCGGCGCGAAATCAAAGGGCTGGGCAACCCTTCACCCATTCCAGCCGGAGTCGCTGAGACAGGAATCTGCTGTGCGCTTGATCAGAAATCTGGGGTGCTTGCAACTGAACTCACCGGAATTGGCTGAGCGCACGCAACGCGTCGGCCCGAGATTGTTGTTGAGAGTACAAACCTACCGGAAACAGCTGAGCGGTTGCTCCAGCGGGTGCTTTGCATGGTTGTTCCATATGTAAGGCGGCAAGTTGATACCAAGGTCTGTATACCCATTTCGGTATTTGGGATGGCACCGGAATCTGGTGAGCGCCAAGTGAATACTGGCCTGTACGCGTTTACCAGCTGTTCCTAGCCGTTATAGTGCCCCCAAGCAAGCCACTGATGCGTACACAGGATTCCGGTCAACCAAGCAAACGCTTACAGCCACCGCCCTGCTTATTCTTCATCGATCTAACAAATGGTTATAAATAATGGTAAAGGGCATATATCCTGTCAGCAGTGAGAGCTATGCCGATACGAGTAAAGGGGGGATCAATGACTGACGAGTTGGAACTGACGCCGGAAGAAATTCAGCGAGGCATCATCGACTCTCGTAAATCAATTATGCGAGACCGCTTTGAGCAGGGTTCTGGCCAAGGCATTCTTCCCTTCACGAACGAGCGTTTTTTTGAGCAGAGCAACCCTATCCTCCGGTCTTCATTGTTCACGGCAGGAAAGGTAAACATCCGCAACAAAAGTCAGTATTTGGAATGGACTGAAATTTTCAGTCTCGGTAGTGGCAGCATCCACTACAGGGGGCCAGTGCTCACAGTTGATCACGAGATTGTGCTGGTAAAGCTGATGGTTCTCGCCCGAGGTCGATCAATCACGAAACCAATCCATGCGACTCAAGCTGACGTTCTACGCTGGCTTGACCTCGATGCAAACTCTGGCGCGAATTACGTTAAGGCTCGGCGAATCCTTGATGACCTAGAAGCCGGTGAGTTGAAAGTCAGCAGCAAGCCTGCTCTTCGGCGACTGCTCAGCATCCTGACTTCACCGAATCTTTCTGACATGGCAGATGGCGCCTTTTTCCAGCAATTGGTGAAAAACCGGTACGAAAGTCACTTGGGCATGATTGCCCATGGCCTCGAAAACGATCACGACGTTGATATCACCCTCAGCTTCATCCAAAACGTGACTCACAACCCCGTTACTAAACGGATGATGATCAACCTTGACCCTTTGGCGGCGGTATTTTTCGACGGTGTAAACACGACCCTTCTCCCCTTTGAGATATGGGATAAGCTCGACCGTTTTGGGAAGAAACTGCTGCCGCTCATCGCCTCTCACCGCGATGGGGTCTTTCCAATCAAGCTTGAGCGTTACTTCGAATTTAGCGGCTCCAAATCTGAGTACGGCAAGGTTAAGCGCCGCTTCAAGTCGGAGCAGAAGAAACGGTTCGCCGAATGGGAAGAAAAGGGGTACATAGTCCCAGGGTGGAATATCGAGCGTAATCGGGAGGGCGAGGAAATCGTAAGCGGATTGCGAGCCGGCGACGCTGTCAGGATCAGATCGACGCTTGACCTCATGCGTATCGAGGATACGGATGAAGAAATTGCTCGGGGTAGCGAACAAGCAATTCAGGAGCGCTTCGAAGGCTTCGAAAATCATTTTATGGGACGAGGCCCTGCACCTGAGCCGGCACAGCCCAAGAAACCTCGGGCGAAGAAGCCTGTTTCAAATTGACACTGGGCGGGTTTAGCCCGTCCACTGCCTAAGCCTGCCCACATCCACATGCACAAAGCCGTTCTGTGGGTAGAAGCCAACACCACCCACCCCCACGGCCTTCGCAAGTCTTGTCAGCGCGTCCGTGCTGAGCCCCGGAATCCTGATATCCGCTGCGTTTCCTTTTACGTGCTCAGACTGCTTGGCAGCTTTCGCAAGGCGGGCGTTGTGTGCCGGCGTGCGGTATCCGCTCTGAATGATAATGTGGAAAGGCATTTTATTGATGCGAAGCCAGCCCTGGATCAAAAAAAGTAAATCTATCAGCTTCGGATTCATGGCGAAGGTAACACCGCTTTCCACATCACGAAGCAAGTGGCAGGCGATGTTGTACCCTTTCCGATCAAACCCGCTACCGTAACGGTAATAGAGGAACTGGCCTTTCTCCCCAGTGGCACCGCGCTCCAGGCTCAGCCATCGATCACGATCCAAGAGGACTTGGCGCCAGTCTTTCTTCGGCTGTGCCGGCGCCGTACTTGGATGCATGAGCACGAGCATGCCAGCTAAAGCTGTCAAACCTTGGGTTAGGAATTGGCGACGTGGAATCGGGCACTGCTGGCACAAAACGGCTGCTCGACTGGCTGTGTGTCTCCATCATTCTCAGCATCTAGTGTTCATTCTCAACCCAACCTTGTGCAGTTACTGCTCCGCATGGGGGCTCAGTTGTTCGGTTTACTTGCCGGCCTGGCGGTGTTAAAAAGGCGATGTTCTATGTAGCACTCTAATGTGCCTACACTGCGGCTAGCCTCGCGTCATCGCGTGCCTCTTCGCAGACCCTATCCCTCACGTCATCGTGAGCGAGACGGTAGAAATCGTCAGACCATCTTCATATCGCTCGCCTGCGGCAAGACAAACTCTTGCCCTGGGCTTGGTGTTTGTCCCCGCTTTGCGCGTACAACCACCACTCACCCGACCAGGAACTTCGTTTCGCTGAGGGTCAGGAGCATCCAAAAATGTCTACATGCGTAATCAACACTCTCGTTTCTGAGTCCCGATCCGTTCCTCGGATTTGGTTAGAAGGCCAACGCTTGGCCCATGCAGGAGTGGAAATTGGCGTTCAGTATGTTCTGAGCGTGTCTAGCAAACTCAAGCGAATCGAGCTACGCCCTGCGCCGCAAGGTTTCGCTGGGAAAACGATCATTGTCAGCAAGCGCACTCGTAACGAGCGGGTTTACCCACTCATCGAGTTGCGTGACGTCATCATCACTGAGCTGTTCAACATCGGCACGAAGCTTCGTGTTGCTGTACAGAATGGCCGTATCATCATTTCACCTTCCCATATTGCTATGAGAGTTCAGGAGCGCGTAACGCGGTTCCTGGACAAACTCAAAAGCAATGAACCCCTTCATGTGATTTCGTTGTTCCATGGCGGAGGGGTACTAGACGCGGCTCTGCATGAAGGTATGCAGCGCTCAAAGTTGGCAAGCTATGTGAAAGTTGGTGTGGAGCTGGAAGGCGACTACATCGACGCTTCTCTAAAAAACAATCCTGAGTTGTGGCGTGACGATAGCATCGTGATCAACGGTGACATTCGTGACGTGAACATCCTCGGTAGCGGCATACCACAGGCAGATGTACTTGTCGGCGGAGTGCCCTGCACTGGGGCTTCACGCGCAGGAAAATCAAAAAACAAGCTGTCCTGTGCAGAGGAACACTCTACCGCAGGCAGCCTGTTTCACGACTATCTGAACTGGGTCAAAGTCACGAATCCTTGTGTCGTGATTCTTGAAAACGTCGTGGAGTACATGACGGAAGCTGCTATGACGGTAATCCGATCCGTTCTGTCCCATCTTGGTTATCAGCTGAGTGAGACCGTACTGGACGGCCCGTCGATGGGTTCGTTGGAGAAGCGGAAACGCCTGTGCTTGGTAGCAACCACACCGGGCGTTTGCGGGCCAGTGGATTTCGAGCAGTTGGTTCCAGTTCGTCAAAAAGAGGAAAAGCTCGCCGACGTGCTCGAAGTGATCCCGGTCGATTCTGACCGTTGGAAACCTTACGACTACTTGGCGGATAAGGAGGTACGTGATAAGGCCAGCGGTAAGGGCTTTATGCGTCAACTCCTAACGGGAGAGGAAGACGGGTGCGGAACAATCGGTCGCGGCTACGCCAAAGCCCGAAGCACCGAGCCCTTCATCGTTGCATCGCACGATCCTTCGCTGTCGCGACTCATGACTGAGTACGAGCATGCACGGGTGAAGACGATCCCAGTACGACTGATAGAGGGACTTAGCGCTACCACAGCGCATGAGGTTCTCGGGCAGTCAGTCATCTACTGCGCGTTCGTCGCAGTTGGCGAGTTGATCGGTAAGACCGTCAAAGGTTTGATCAGTCCGCTCACCAAAAAACATGCAACCGAGGTGAATCAGGTTTCCCAGGAAGCCCGGCAAGTACCAGCGATAGAGAAACCGGCCACCCAGGTGACCATGCCCTTGTTCGCTTTGACCGCTTAAACCTCCCTCCCCCCCTTCCCACTATGGGCTGCATCCAGCCTATAGGTTCGGCGTGCATCCCATGTGGTTGTTAACGCCAAGCATCGGGAACTTGGTGCTATCTCATTTGCCTGCCCCGACAGGTCGGATACATCAAATGCAAACTCAACTTCTCCCTGCACACGCAGTACGGGCCGGCATGCACATCGTAATTGCTGGAAGCGTGTATGCAGTCGAATCGAACTGGTTTGATCGTCACGGCAAAGCTCACTTCGAGCCACTGAACATCCTTGTCTGCAACCGCCCTCAGTCTGAGGGTGAGATGTATGGCAATGGTGAGCACTTCGGACTGATGCCTACCGCACGGATCACCGTCATCCTGGATACCCAGGTTCTGATGTGACGCCACTCGATTCACCCGGTCATGGCCTGACAATTCTCAGGCCGGCAGGCTTGCGCTTTGTCAGGTGATACACCCGAAAGCCGCTAAGCCTTAGAGCACTTGGCGTAATAAACCATCGCCTGTGCTCTACAGGTCGGAGATACACATGAAAAATAACCACATATCGGCTTTTCCACTACTGATCAAAACCGCCCTTGCTGATGTTCAGTTCAAGGTGATGCAAGGGATTTGGCAGCAAAGCCCGGAATACTGGGGCAAAGACAAAAGTGAGTTGGATTCGGTGCTTTACCCATCGGAAAAATGGGGAACGACCGACCAACATCGATTTGACCGGAACCACCCGTATCTACAAGCGTGCGACGTAGCGCGGGAGTTGTGTGTTGAATTGGGACGCTACTGTCTTGCGCATGGTTTAAACCCGAGTGCATCGCCACTTGTGGAGAACCTGCACTTCAAGGATTTCTTCTTCGAGGCTTTTGAGAAAGGTAGGGTTGTGAATTGTAAGGAGTTGACACCTTCGATCATTCATAGCTCCGTGGAAAAACAAAACGTTCTCCAATGGGAAAGCTGGATTATCACAGCTGGATCGGAAGATTTTTCGACTGATGACTATGGACAAGACCAGTACATTCGACCACTCGTTGCGAGGCATTGCAGCGGTAAGAATGAAGTAATTCTCTGGATGCCAGGTCATGCGAAAGATCGTGCGCGAGTTGCATACGAGTTGATCACTGGGTCGGCTTTTTCCGGGGTAGATAATCTTGGCGATGACGAACCGCATCGGTTTGAAAAGCTTTGTTGGGGTAGCGATGGCGATCATTTCGACGACGACCAATTCGATGATGATTCAATGGAGCTTGACGAGGGTTACGAACTCAACATTGATGAGTTATTGGATCTTATGGCTATGAACGCCAAAGAGGAAATTGAAGAACTTTGCAACGCTGCGCTTCAACGTATTGCAGACGACACTCATAACTGAATGTCCCGAAAGGGATAATCCTTCGGCTCTGGCCTGACACGATTCAGGCCTCGTGCTTGTGCGGGTCAGGTCTACACCTGCGACACACGCCAAGCCCTAGAGCACTTGGCTTTAATACCTTATCGCCTGCGCTCTACAGGTTGGAGATACACATGAAACCGATCAAAAATGCACTGTTGTGCGTTGCCTCTTTCTTCCGCCCTAAGACTTCCACCCGTGAAGCTTGTGTTGAAACGCATTGCGTCCCCGAAAAGCAGGAGTTGGAAGTCGCTTTTCGCTACGCGCACGCACGCCTTCCCATCGTTCAAACCAAGCTTGAAAACCTTGGTGACGACGCGAGTGTTTTGAAAGGTAGGAAAATTGCCTGGGTTGAAACCGGCGAGGTCAGCATCTGTCTTCACTTCGAGGATGAAAGCACCTTGACGATTTCCATCCCGCGAAAATGAAACGATGACCTAGGCCTGAAACCAATCAGGCCATTGGGCTTGTGCTGGTTAGGTTTATGCCTGAATACCCGCCAAGCCCTAGAGCACTTGGCGTTACAAAAATACGCCTGCGCTCTACAGGTCGGATACGCTAATGAACTCGCTTAAAAATGCATTGAAGTACAATAAGGATATTGGTCGGAGGTTCATGGTCTTGCGATTCATGCCGCCTTGGATGGATTGCGATGGCAACTGTATTGCTCCGCCCGATCCTACGTACAAGATTAAGTACACGTTGCGTGGCATTCATTGGACAAACGAGGAATGTGTGGAATGGCTAAAGGCCGTTGCAGGCTCCAAAATCGTTTGGCTTGATGATAATAAATTTGAGTACGCAGAATGGCCGGCGCCGATGACAATTGGTGAGTGGGCAGAATGGGAAGTCGGGAAAGCGCAGTGGGAGTTATTGGGCCACGGTTCCGAAATGACCTTGTACTTTGATGAAGTCTTCGCAGCGCGCATGAAGTCACGCCTGCATTCATTTGAGGAGCGCGTCAGTGCTTGCTTGGATGCATTAGCGACGAGTGCAAAAAAGGAGCTGGATGATCTGTGCGCGAGAGCGCTGCAACGCATCGAACAGTTTTCCTAAGCTAGTTCTGCTTCGCCCTAGGTCTGAACCAACTCAGGCCTTCGGGCTTGTGCTGGTCAGGTTGATTCCTGCAATACCCGCCAAGCCCTAGAGCACTTGGCGTACATCTATTCGCCTGCGCTCTACAGGTCGGAGATAATCATGAAATCCAAGTTGAAAATTGCTTCACTCAGCATTGCTGCCGCCCTATTAGGTGTTTTGGTCGGTGCTGTGGATCAGGTTCAGCACGACCGCCAAGCCAATGCGCAACTCAACGTACTCTGCGAATCCCAGCCACACCGTGGGGAATGCAAAGCGCGTGAGACCGCTGCAAAAAGCATCCGTTATACGTTCAATGGCCAAGAATTCAGAAACGGTACTGCCGTGTCTGCTTTTGGCGCGAACGAGTAAGGGGAGGCGGAAATGGATACTCTCAATCTGCGTCAGTATTTCTCTGAGCGTGCAACTGATTTTCGCGATAACTTCCTCGCCCAGACACCTAGCAAGGTGCCTTTGGAAGCCTTCGTAGAAAACTCGGCTGCGGAACTCGACGCAAAGCAGGTCTTGCTCGATGAAATGTTCAAACTCTTTGATGAGCAGGGCATGGGCTTGATCTACAAGAACTCGCAAGCGCAATACGGTTACGTGTTGCATGATGCGAGTGAAGAAGGTGCTTTCAGCTACCAACTCTTTGACAAGAATGGGTTCCAAACCCAGTCGTCGTTCACTTCGGCAGAAGAAGCCTTGGTGGAGTTGTGTGCAAATGGTTTTACCCAGCTGGCACCCGCCGACACGCTGGACAAGTTGTCCCAGACCCGAGAGTGGAAGCTTTCGACTGAGCGGCTTGCCTTGCAGAGTCGGGTGCGGGATGGATCGCTTTCTTGGGAGAAATTCCAGCGTCTCTACGCTGATCTTGATTTCAAGTACGATCCAGATACCTGGGTAGCTTGATGGTCTGATGGTGATAACCCTCACACGGAAACGTGTGGGGGTTTTTTTTCGCCTACATGTAACTGCATGCAGTTCGGTTGATCGCCAGTGGCCGCAGATTTACCTTTCCGTGAGCTTTGGAGCCCGCCATGACCGAAACCCTCATCAACTTTGCAATCATCGCAGCTGCCCTCTTTGGGGCGTCCTACACGCCATGGATCAAGCGGTGTTTGGGTGGCCATCCTGCAAAAACCCAAATCCTGCTTTTCAAAGTCTTGGTTGGGGCTTTGTATTTGTTATCGCTCCACGAAACCATTGACGAAGATGGCTTTCTCTACGGTTTGACGTTCAGTTTGATCCCCCTTGCTGCCGGTGCTGTTGTGCTGGGCAGCATGAGGCCTCGCCACAAGGCTATCTCCAAATCGGCACCCATTTCGGGAATCGGGGGCGTTGGCGTCCATGCCGATGACACTGCGCCTACTCAGTGATCCGAACTCAGACTTTCAATCGATGCTGCCTGAGCGCCGGCATTAATCATGACAGGCAAATTCACGGTTGTGACAAATGGGCCGGTCGTCGCCTTGCTGAGGTATTCGATGGCGCTGACCCGGTGATCAAGGTGTACCATTCCCCAGCGGTCACGTCAGATATTGCTTCGGAACAAATGCAGGGAAAAGCAGTCGAATTCGCGCCTCGCGCTGGACGCTCAGACTTGGTGGGCAGTAAGGCCCAGGTTCCCACACCATATTCTCGGGAGCCTCAACCGTCCCATACGGACGATGAGTGGCTTAGCTTTGAAGGATTTATGCTCAATGACCTTGCTGCCCCCCTCGATTGACTCTACTCACCGACAGGGTGGGAAATGACCCGGTTGATCGATACAGAAGTGCCAATAACACCTCCTGTGAGTGATGGTAGTTTCCCCCCTCTTCCAAGCGACGAGCTTCCTTTTCAGGCTGCCGGCAGATGGAAGACCGCTGATGCTTATGCAAAGCGCCGCATAGTGCCTCTGCGTGACTCGGAAGGTTACACGGTCGGCTACCGGCCCACGATCCAGCAAGGTCGTGGAGAAAGTCGGCAAACCCATTCCAAGGTTTTCATGATCACAGCCGAGGTCAATGATTCGATGGCTATGGCATTGGCCCAGCGCTGGCGAGACGCCAAGGAAACTGAGTTAGGCATCAGTTCTGGTCAAATCAGCTCCAAATCAGCATCGCGTTTTGTTCCAGGTATTTCGCTTGTAGTCTCGGGAAAGCCCCCGTATCGAGCCTGTTGGAAGTGGGCAACCCCTGAGCATGCCACCTTGACGAAATACATCACCCAGAACCTCGGCTACGTGGCAGCGTATGAGCAACTGGTTCAGCGCATTTGTGATGTGCTTGGTCTGGAAGTGCCCAGCGAGCTATCAGTGCCCATACCCAGCCCGGTTCAGTACGCCATTCTCCAAGCGCAGGTGATTCCCGAACTACCTGACCGACGCATGACCCCAAGAGAGTGGACAGCAATTTAGCTGCATTGAGTTGAGTGGAACTGGCTTCGATCAACTCATAACCTTGCCCCTGAGAACCATCAAGGGCCACCCATTGAACATCAAGCGCTTAGTGTCAGCCTTCGCATTGTCATCCCTCTTTCACGCACTTGCTCATGCAGCAGAGCCAACGATTCAGGCGGTGACGTTCAAACACCCAGACGGGAGAAATGCGCCGGCTGAGATTTACATTGACGGCGAGATTACTCCATCGCTCCCCCGACAGCTTGCCAGCGCTTTGGCGAGTAACAAGATCGAGAGGGCGACCATCTATATCAACAGTATCGGTGGAGATTTGCAGGCTGGCATGGAGTTAGGGGAGTTCATACGCCGCTCGGGCTTCAACACAGCAATTGGAAGGCGTGGCGCAGCATATGGCAAAGCTATTCCCGGCTCTTGCCAAAGCGCCTGTTTAATGACATTCGCTGGAGGCGTTTACCGATTTGCAGACGCAAATACTTTTTTCGGAATACATCGATTCTATAGCCGATCAGTGTCAAGCCATGACCTCGCGCTCGGCCAAGTCGTTTCAGCAGCGATCACCGGCTACCTTATACGTTTAGGCGTCTCCCCTACCCTTTTCGAACGGATGGTGAATGCAGGGTCGTCTCCGCAGAAGCTGCCTGTGGAAGAGGCGTTAAGGCTCAACCTTGTGAACAATGGCGTGCTGCCGGTTAGTTGGGAAATCATCGGGAGAGGGGGAAAGGTTTTCCTACAAGGCGAGCAGCGCACCTGGAATGGGACTGGCAGATTGTTAGTTTCATGCTCAAGGTCTGAGGGTATGAGCCTGACGGCCCAGTACGATGCAGACCAGAACACTGGAAAGATTCTGAGAGAAGCAAAGCATCTTTCTCTCAGGGTTGACGGTACGTTCATCGGTCTGGCAGCAGGGGCTTTGGCTAGACCTACATCAATCGAAAAGGGCTTCCTTACCTCAACGTACAAGGTGCCTCGGAACGTGGCCTCTGAGCTGTCTCAGGCTCGCTCGATTGGTTTTGCGTGGTTACCATCGGAAACATCCATTTTTTATGGTTTTGATCTACCTGTCTCCGACAGCCGAGATTCAGTTTATTCGTTCGTTAACCACTGCTCAGAAAGATAGTCGAACCGGCAATGACACAGCGCTTCTCACTGCAAGATTTGCGGAACCAATCAATTGGAGCGTCAAGAATGCTGATTCCGCACACCGAGTTAGCCCCAGAAACATTGGATCAATTGCTCAGCGACTACGCGAGTCGTGATGGAACTGACGATGGCCAGTTCACCACTCTTGATGAACGAAAAATGCACCTGCTCGCCTCGCTTGAGCGGGAGGACGTGTTCATCACCTACAATCACAAATATCAACAACCATGTTTGGTTGCGAAGCACGACGTGACGGCAGAAGCATTGGCAGACTTTGCTACGTTTAAAGAGCAGAAGAAGTCGGAAGCAGCAACAGAATTGGCCTATCAGGCTCAGTGCGAGCAGGACTTCATCGCGCTACACAGCCGCTACACAAGCGAAGGTGTGTTTCCACTCTCTTTAGGTCGTACTGTTCAGTCTCACGCGGTGAATGTCCTCCAGCAAAATGGGTCGATTTCACTTGCTGATTTGCAGGAACTGCTTCGCCGGCATTCAATGGGCGATTACGGCGTCATCGGCTGGGGCGATAAACTGGCGAATCTGAAAGCCATAAGCTTCAAGGGCATGATTTACTCTCGCTACGCCGTTGCGGGGCACGATATCTGCGTAGAAACCATTGATGGCCACAGACGGACAATGGCCCGACTCCCAAGCGATTGATTTAGACCATTTATTCTGCGCCCTCCCATCGCTGGGGGGCTCAACCTCCTACATGATGAGCATGGAGTCCATCAATGTTCAGCAAAGCCACATCCAAATCCGAACTGAGCGAAATCTTGCTAGCAAAATGCGAGCACGCAATGTTTCTGGACAGCACTATCAGTACCACTTATGCGGCCCAGCCAGCTCCAACAAAGTCTAAGCACCGCCAGCGCAAGGCGCGGCCTGATGCGTATGCGCAGGAAGTCCAGCGACTTCTGCAAGCTCAGGAGACCTTTTCTGCATCGTCTTCCAAAAGCCAACCTGACACGTCCCAGGAAGTTGATATAGGTTCTTTGGAGCTTGAGGTCGCCCAGTTTATGCGTTCCCGTCGTAGGAAGTGATCCATGTTGAGTTGCATTGATCGGGGGTGACCGGCAAGTTTGGGTGATCCTCTTTCAGGGTTTTCAAATGCCGCCCCGCCTTTCAGCAATCACGTTGGCTGCTGCCGCTTTAACAGGCTGCGCTTCACCCAACAACTACGATTACAACTCGAACCCTTTCGACGAGCCGGTAGCCATTGTGAAGAAGAGGGTTGATCCCAATCCCCTTCTCCCGCGTACCCCTGCTGTAGGGAAGGTAGATTCCTCTGGCATGCCCCGGCAAGAAACTGCCGATACATCCGTTGCTCAGGCGTTTCCGGTGGCACCTGCCCAATCGCTTGAAGTCAGCCCAGCAGGAGCCGGTGAAGCAGCTGCTGTTCAAGACATGATTAACGAGGCAAATCGCCTGGGTTCGCTGGGTGATATTCAGGGCAAAGCCTCGCTTTTGGAGCAGGCAGGATACTCGGGTAGTGCTAAGGCGTTTTACGACCTCGCCCGCATGTATTTGGACGGCTCTATGCCAACCGACATGTCACAGGCGTTTAAGTATATAACGCTCTCACATGAGGATGGATTCGCAGAAGCGACCCGTGTTCTCGGTATGCTTTATTTACGTGGGCAGGGCGTAGCGCCAGACCAAAGCTACGGTCGAAAGCTTCTTGAGCAGGCCTCCAAGGTCAGTGCCAGAGCCGCCCGCGAATATGGCCAACTGCTTACAAACCAAATTCAGCCGCATCTGAACGATACCGAGCTGGGTATCCAGTATCTTCGTGACGCTGCTGATAGGGGCGACCATGATGCTGCATCGTCACTTGCTAAAGAACTGGCCAAGGCTGGCGACGTGGCTGGAGCCCAGTTTTATTCTAATAGTGGTGCAACCGAAGCGTCCGAAAAGCCCCACACTGTAAGTTTGCAAGACCGAGCTTTGCGCGGTGATGCCGAGGCCATGTTTCAGTATGCCCAACAAGTGATGCTTCGCCGGATTAAAGCCCCTGAGCCTGAGTTCACGGCGTATTGCTGGCTCTCCGTTGCGGATCAGTTGGGAAGCCCTCAAGCGGCAGCTGAGCTATCCCTAATTCGTGGAGTCAGGGCGATTAGTGAAAAGAAACAACCTGGACGGCTCGATCAGTGCATTCGTGACCTGCACTATCAGGTAAGTGGCCGTATCTGACACTCCCCTGGCGACTGTTAGTCATCAGGGCAAAGGAATTTAGGAGAGCTGCATGAGCGAAAAGCAATATCGTGTGATGGTGATCGATGACTCGAAAACTATCCGTACCACAGCTGAAGCGTTTGTTCGTGAACTAGGGCATGAGGTCATGTGTGGCACGGACGGCTTGAACGGTATCAGCCACATGCTGACCTTCCAGCCTGATATCTTGTTCATCGATCTCGAAATGCCACGAATGAATGGTATTGAGATGGCTAAGCTCGTTCGGGCAAATAGCATGTTCAAGGACACTCCGATCGTCATGCTTTCGTCCAAAGACGGCATGTTTGATGTAGCTCTGGCTACAGAGGCCGGCGCCAGCTCATACATCGTCAAGCCGCCCCGCAAAGATTCAATCGCCGCAGCCATTGCCAAACATCTGGGCTAATCCATGACTAATAGGCCAGCTACCCTAAAGTTCTCTCAAGCGCCCGAAATATTTCCAGCTGGGCTTCCGCTTGAGCCATGGGAAGTCATTTCGGACTCGAATCATAGCTACGAAGTCGATGCTAGTGGTCGGCTCATCCGCAAGGACAAAAGTACAGGTGCCCGCTGGGTATCGCCGGAGTTCACGGGTAACTTCTCCATCACCATTGTCCCCAGACACTCTCAGTCCGAGCAGACGTACATGCTATATGCAGTCTGCGGGGTGGTTAAACACATGCAGCTGGTGGAGAGAAAGACCCCTACCCCGCTCCAAGCTCTTGCTTGGCCCTGGGTTCTGGAAGCGCTGGTGGTTAACGCCAGGGCTGTGGACGCCTCCCAAACCTACAGGGGCTGTTTACATATTCTCCAGCAGGCCGAAGCAGACCTTGGCTTCAAGACTGGCGATGAGAAGATTGATGCGATGATCGGCATGGCACTTTGCCGTCCGGCGCTTCTACGAGGAAAGACAGCGCGCAATGCGCTAGAGTGTTTGGAAGATTACCAGCTCAGAGCAGCGACTAGCTGGCATCGAGCCCACCTAAGCGACTGACCCGGTTCCCTCCATCGGGTGACCGCTCTTAGAATGGTGGATTTTCTCCCCTTGCAGAGTGTCACCCTTATGGGCAATCAACGACTCGATTCTCCGAGCGCCCCTACATCGCCTACAGGCAACCCAGGCGAAGCCCCTAGTCCCGACATGCGCTCCCCGGACGATGCATTTTCTGTGTACGCTTTTTTGTCACAGGATGTACAGGCTAAGCTGGGAAAGGATTTCTTGGGAAAAATGCCGCTTGATCTGATGGAGAGGTACTGCCTAGCTACTGTTGAGAATGGCCATCCCACAGCAGATATGCTCTATGAGCTTGTCACGAACTTTCTTACAGCCTACGCCAATCCGGCGACGAAGGAAGATGCGCTCAAAGCTTTGGATTACCTTGGTTATCAAGCCGAACAAGCAGATCAATAGCCAGCTGCGGCTGTCCTCGAAACCCAACTCAGGTATCGAGTGTCTTGTTGAAAACCACCACCTCTCCCCGTGACACAGCCCTTTCCCGGTGATCATGACTCCATCATTTAAGGAGTCTCGATCATGAGCGAAATGCAACTATTCTTTCTCAGCGCTGAGGCCGCGACATTCGATATCAACTCCGTCGATGATGGGTTCATTCTGGATAGTGACTCCAGTTGCGGTTCGGCAGCCCATTATTTGAGTCATCGACCTGTTGACGACTGCGTACTCGGCTTAGGCTTCACCAACTGGAAAGCCCTTATCGATCACGCACTCCGCAGCGGTCACTTCGAGCTGTTCACATGCGTGGATGGCGGTATTGGCTTGCGGAAGTACGGTTATCGCCATGGCCCTATCCCACGGTTGCCAGCTGCGGGTGTTACATATGTCCTACAGCGACTTCTCTCTCTGGCGGCCGACCGCGACGGATCGCTAGGCCGCAATGACAAAATGGTCTCGGCTGGCAATGATGTTTCCCACAAGCTCGTAGTAGAGCAAGGTCAGTGCTGTATCACCATCAAGCGAGAGGACGCTTTAGTCCGTACATCATTAAATATCGAGCAGTTGGCATTCTCAGATACGGCAAAGTCTGATCCTGATCCGATTGCCATGCAGGTAGAGCGACTGCTCTGTAATGCTGGCGCTGTTGAATGCGCGGCCTTGCGAATCGCATGTCGCTCGATAGCTACCCAAATCCTTCGCATTGCGCACGGTGTCCGATAGTGGCTCGGCGCAAGACTCAGCACTTCGGTTTACTTAAATCGACCAGGAAGACGCTGGGATTGTCACAGCATGAACTTGGAGTCGCCCTCGGCGTATCGAGGAACACTGTCCGAAGCTGGGAAGGTTGTCGTGAAGACGATTTTCTGCGGCATATTTGCCGGGGCCTTCGAGCATGTCGCATCATGCCGCACCTCGAAACCGTAGCAACAGGTCAGTCTGTGGCTGCGGTACGGGCTGGCATGCGGCTGCATCAGGATGAATTTTCAGAGCTGCTGGGGGTATCACGCTCAACGGTCTCCAGGTGGGAAAATGACACGCCTCCTAGGTGGGTATCATTCGCGCTGCTCTCATTAGCATTTACGGATTGAACTGACATGTTTACGTTTACCCACCCCCTAGCGCCTACGGTTAAATATGAGGGCGAGTTGAGCACTTCCATTGCCACGTATGCTGCCGACCATTTGCATGAGTACGATGTGTATCTTGCTGAGGTAGAGGCTTCGGCTCACGGGATCGGAATTGAGCTTTTCGCGAAAACGACCGGCAAGCCTCTTGGTGTAGTCGTAATTCACTAGCAACATGAGCGGCGATGACGTTTCAGCCTAAACAACAAAGAATCCGCGCATGCGCGGAAAATTTGGTCACGCCCACCGGCCAGCTTTCCGCTAGGTAGAACAATGCAAAAAGAATTCGACCCATTTGCAAGTTACTTTCGGATGCGCATGCCCTGCGCGAATTGCCCATTTCGCAAAAAGGGTGCAGTTGAGCTTCGACCAGGGCGGCTTGAAGGGATCGTGGCTGATCTGCTAGCTAACGACAAAAAGACTTTCTCATGCCACAAAACGCTGACCTCTGAGGATCTTGAAGATTTCGATGACGTAGATGAAAGCGAACAGGCAGGCCGCAGGACTTACTACGAAGCCGAGAAGATGTGTGCAGGCGCCGCAGCCTACTTGCTAAAGAAGCAACGCCCCTCGGTTGGGATGCGTTACGCGCTAGTTACTGGCAGCATTCCTAAAGATCACTGGGTCGAGGCTTTACCCATGGTGATCGACGTTATCGACACTACGAATTGAGCGCTTGCAGACCCTCAGAGGGCTAATGGCGCCGCAGCAGTACAGGCGCGAATTCCTGCGCTGGGGGGAGCACTTTGAAACTATCCAGTTTCGTATTTGTATACGAGCGAAGCCTTATTGAGTTGAATCGTGACGCAAGCGATTTAAACGGGCGAATTGCACTGATCCAGGCCAGACAAAAAATCACACCGGGTGGGCGACTTGCTTCCAGATTGAACCTGTACCGGCATCAGGTGGCATCCTTGAAGCACAAACATCGGGCGGCGGCATGCTGGGTGGTGACGGTGGCACAGCCAATATTTTCCATCATGGCCAAGCGTCTAGGCGCTGCTTACCAAGGCACCTTACTCAAGCATGGAACCGAGCATGCGAGCCTAAAGTTTATCCATGATCAAGACGGAGTAGATCGATCACTTACGCTAAAAATGACATTGGCCCGGCTGTGTACCGAGCCGTCGAATGAGTCAGTAGGGATCGCTATTCACCGCCTTATCAACCTCCCATCTACTGGTTGCGTAGCGGAAGACCTCTCTCTTGATATTACTATCAGCGACCTACTCAGTCCGCTGATGGCCGTCTGATTCATCCGCCTTGACCGTGGTTGCGCCGAACATTTTTTTATCAACTATTTCAACGATTTCGTGTTTCAAAGACGGCAGCCCGTTATCAAGTTGCTCGATATAGTAACGGTTGTAGACCAATATATCGGGTTGCTTAACGCAGCCTTTCTCCGCATCGCACTTTGCCGGCTGCTTATTTCTCAGCGGCTCATTCTGCATGCACTCGATATTAGAATGTCGCGCTTTACAGTCGAAACCCTCCAGCCGCAGGTCATTTACCAGATTTCGAGTTGTCGGGCTCGGGTTTTCAATCCAGGCACTTGTACAACCTGAGACAAACAAGCTTCCTAGCAATGACAGCCAAACATAGGTACGCAATTGGGGTTCTCCTTCAACGGTTCACCCAACGCTACTCATCAAGAGGCTCAAATACCACTCAACAAGCATCATTTGGAGAGAAATTCATGTCACGTCGCAATTACGCCCTCTGCGCCATCGGCGTGTTCGCGCTTGCCGCCGCTGCACTGAGCTATGCGCTTAATTCCAAACCGGAAGACAGGTGGGCGAGCGTCGATAATTTCAAGCATGGACTGCCGGGTAAGCTTCGATCCTCGAATGGGGCATCCCCTGGCTTCGACGTTACCGCTCTCGCCAGCGAGCTTGCCAAGTTTCGAGTCAAAGGAATGCCAGTTTGCGCAGAAGAAGAGGTGGCAGCTGATCAGTATGTTGAGCTTTCGGCAATCGCTGTGAAGCTTTCACCTTACAGCGCATTGACCTTGCAACTTAATTCCATACTGGATACCCCCGAGGGTATCTCAGATTGCCAATTCAGGATTTTGCAGTGGGCATCGTTGTAGCTTTGAAGTCGTTGAGCGATCCGCGCATGCGCGGAAAAGACTAGCGTGGGGGCGTTTTAAACCACGCTTCTGTGTGAGTTCTGGCAGGGGTTAGGCCTCGTTTCCGTGTAGATTTCGCGTAGCGTAAGGCCTAAATGCGCTTTTATCGCGGCTGTGTTCCAGAAAAGATAACAAATACAGTTGGTTAGCTGCGGTCATCCTGCGATTTCTTCTTGACGACTGAGCACGGTTTTATCTGTTTTGGAAGGTGTTTTCGATGGACGAAATGCCGCGCATGCGCGGGAATGACTGCTTCTATCGGGCCGCCTTGCAGAATTGATAATATCTATTGGGCTCTCGCGATGACACACGGCTCTGTGGTTTCCAATGAGTTATCCACGATCAGAGCCGGAGTTTCGATATGTGCGAAGAAGAACAGACCTACACCGAGCGAGCCCGTTCGTGGCTTAAAGAGCACGAGCCTACATCAGAGCAAGTCCAGGATGCCTACACCCGAATGCTCACCCTCCTGGAGACCAAGCCACACCTCGCAGGGGCTGATACTGACGAGTGCCTAGAACTGCTGGTTAGTGCCTACGGCCATGCAGGTGGCTCAGTCGATGACCTGCTAAGTCAAATCGATGCGAAGAAAGCTTCCA
The DNA here is from genome assembly GCF_032613195.1 of Pseudomonas sp. P108. NCBI lineage: Bacteria > Pseudomonadati > Pseudomonadota > Gammaproteobacteria > Pseudomonadales > Pseudomonadaceae > Pseudomonas > Pseudomonas sp. P108. The sequence goes on from NZ_CP126692.1 coordinate 205,930, forward strand.
GCGCCCCAGCTCCCATAGCTGAGAATAGTGGCTTGGATGCGTCGCCTTTGTACTCAGTATCTGACACACCGGCCATAGTGCTGTCACCCGCAGATAAGCGAGCAGCGTTCCAAAAGCTCAAACGAAGCTTGGAGCGCGGCGAGGTCTACAGTGTTGGCAGCTCCCCTTTCTGACTGACAGGTGAGTACCGTAGCTGCTAGGTTTTCCTACCCCTCAGCGGCTCGGGGGGGAGACACGGAGCTAAGTGAGCATCGATAAAGATATCGGCATCAAAGCGCTCTACAGTCTCCCGCAATGCCTCGTCTCTGAGTAAATCTGCAAGGGGAGGGCAGTTGGTTTTGATTTCTGCCCACGCCTTTTGCTTAAGCGCTTTGGGCAGTTGCGACAGCTTGACCAGCTTCTCTTTTTGGGTGATGACGAGCACTGGCACTGGCCAGCTATCCATACCTGAACCGACGTTGTATTCGTCCATATCAACCCTCTCAGCTGAGAATCTATTTTGAAGGCATTCCAGCGTTGGTTGCATGCCAACTGGCTGCTGTTACTCGTTATGCTGAGAGAACCGATCCCCCTGGGACATAAAGAAGGCTGTGGAAAATGATCGTCGTTGTGGGCACCCGCTATCCTGAATCTGCCTTTCGCTATTCGCTGCTGCTCAATATGCTCGGGCACTCAACACTCGCGGTGCGCGCAACTGCCCCCTTATTGAGTTGCATCCTAGACCCGAGGTCAGGTTTGCTTATCCTCGAAGACGGGTTCGTCCCGAACACGTCAGCTCATACCCTTATCAACCAAATACGCAGCATGCCAGGCCCCAAGTCTTCAATTCCTATCATTCGGGTTTGGAAAGGGCCTATTTTGGCGAATGGGCACGATAGTCCATCCGTTGTGACGCTGAATGCGCCAGTCACAGGTACAGCGCTTGACCACGCATGGTGCTGTTTGGGTTTGGAAAGGGGAGGATAGGCAGGTATTTAATGCGGAATTTCACCTTGGCAGCTCTGGCGATTGCCACGCTTGCCGGCTGCGCCTCGGCGCCCCAGGAGCCAGCTGTATCGACTTACAGCTATGAGTCCAAAGCCCACTCGGGCACCGTGCATGTCACTGAAAAGTTCTACACGAGCGAAGCTATTCAGTGTGCAGGCAAGTGGCGGGAAGGAGAGGTTTATACCCCTAAAGGGATTATTCCTATGGGGCATGATCATCTTGATATCGGCATTGATCTAAAAAGCGATGGACAACCAGATACAGCGGTTACCCTCAGTATTCCACTAGCCTTGGGTGGTAGGGTCTACACCAAGGATTTGCAGGAATACAAGTCCTTCATGCTCGGCACAGAAACCAACGGTATCGTTCAGCAAGGTGACCATTTCACATATCCCGAGGGCTACTTCATTCGCGTAAGTCAGCCAGGGGTGAAAGGGTGGGATTTCGTTTCGTGCATTGGCATTGATCACATGTACGTTCTAAAGGCCGACCTGGAAAGCTCTACTAATCCCCCAGTTTATCTGGATCGGGTCGTAGTGCCTTTTTCGATGGAGCAGTCTGATCAGCCCGTTAAAGTGTCCTTCGGAAGCCAAATCCAACACACCGCCGAATTACGGGTTGCACCAAACAAATGAATGCCTGCGTGATCAAGCTTGATAGCCGCCGCCTTTATGTAGAACTCCCCGCATGCCTCGTCCATGAGTTGCTGGCAGATATCGTCACGCGGTACGAACGCTTGTTCACGTTCATGGAGCCCGTTTACCCGCAAGGCAAGCCTGAGTTGCTATTTGAAGTCCTTGCGGACGGTTACGGGCTTCCGGCATGCACCGAGTCAGTGGGAGTCGATGTGGTTGACCTTCGCGTACACGACGTGGAAGCCAATGCAGAAGCCGATATGCGGTGGAAAGAACTGCATGTTGGCCGGATTCTCGCCCAAAAATTTGCGAGCACGATCAACTGCTCATAGGAATTTGAATGCGTAAACTTGCACTCTGCCTGCTGATAGGCGTTAGCTCAGCTAACGCGGCCACACTGGATATTGCTGTCTCTCAAGGCAGTCATGAGCCGGTCACTTACCAGTATCAGCTTTCCGACCAGCGCCAAACCCTCGACCTTCGGGATGCCAACCGTTATACGGTGGCTGTACAAGACAAAGCGAGGAAAAAGGATATTTGCCGCGAGGCTGAGTATCGCACTGGTATGGTCATGACATTGCGACAAGTGGAAAAGCCCGCAGATGGCCAATACAAGGTGGAAGTGGTGGGGCAGGTCTCTACCCTGAAAGCGTTGGAAGAAAAAGGGCGCCTCGATTGCGGGGTTAACGTCCTCCCGGTCATTGATAACGCAGCTTTTTCTGATACGTCCATTATCGAGGTTGGTAAGCCAAAGGTGATGGTTGTTGACGGAAAGACAACGGTGCTCATGACAGTTAAAGAATAGTTCGTGATCCAGTAGGCTTATGCAAGTTTCGAGGCGGTTGAGACGAGCGAAGCCCAACTCAGTTTCGGAACAGGCTCTCTGGGCGGCGCGTGGTTCGGCTTGGGCATTGCAGCCTGGGCCGATCTCAACCTGACCGCGAATATCATCCTCAACCCTGTGCAGCGCCTTGACGCCATCAATCCTAATGGGAGGCGTTCGCACGCCATTCCCACGCATCCTCCACACAGCCACCGGCACTCAACGGTGAGGCTCTGCGACGATCTGGAAAGCCTCAGAAGAGCGCGAGTTGAGCAGGGTGTTGCGTCGATTCTGCAAGTGCTGGCGCATAATGCGCTCTATAGCCGAGCAGATTGAAGCGGGCCTCACAACCTTTGCAGATAATGAAATTCTGGATGTTCGACAGGTCATCTTGCGCTACAGGTGCGCGGGGAGCTTCAAGTGAATGATCCCTGCACAACGATGTAGCCGTAACGTCAGCCGCAACGCAAGAGTCCAGGCACAGATGCACAATGCCGTCTTTAAGAGCGAATGCGATGTGTGTACATGGACTGCCCATGCGATGAGCCCGTGGTTGAATGTGGGTGGTGATCATTCTAACGAGTGACTATTGGCCAGTAATCCCCACCTGATGCGTTTGCACCCGAGTTGAGTGGAAACGCAACCTGCACATCGTTGATATTGGGCTGTGCATTCGCATTTTTGAAGCCCGAGCATGACCTCAACAATCCATTTCTATGATGGCCAATACTTAGGCACCCCCTCTCAAGGTCAGCTTGTATCCTTTGACTCGTTGACTTGTGGAGGTGTCGATAGCAGCCGGTATAGCGAGCGAATAGCCCTCCGGGCTGACGTTGCATTTTCTCCTGAAAATGTTGAGCAGCTTGACTGTTTCGATTTGGATTTCAGCACTGGTGTGACTGAATACGAGTGGTCGCGCACGGCGCAGGAGCTTTTTGCCCGGCCTAATACGTTGCACGTTGGAATTGGGAATACCTCGGCCCTTGACCATTTCATTCGTTATTCGCTGTACCGAAGCCTGAGTACGCTTCCGAACACTCTGGCCCCTGACGGCGCACACTTCATCGATTTGCTCACTGTCTGTCGGGCGATAACGCTCTTGCGTCCCACCACGATGCCTTTCGAGCTGCCTGTAGAGTGGGGGGAGCAGCGCAAGCGCGAGTTAGTACAACGGATATACGAGCGGTCTTCCAGAGCAGACACGGTTCTTGCTCTCGCACGTTCGATCTGGTCGTCCAGTCCTAAGCTCATGTCGCATGCTGTGGCGCACTCGGCGCCAGCTCAGATTGGCTCACTATGCGGGCTCATCGATGGTCAGATTGATAGTCTTGCCGCATTGCGTCCTGTATTCATCTGCCATGAGCATTTGCTTGCGGATGAGCGCTGGGGGATTTTCCTAGCGCTAGGTACTGATCCGCAGTACGCCAATATCATCTACATGGTCGATCTACAGTGCGACCTCTCCGATCTAGTGCTAGATGCTGGAGCATCAGTCACTCGGTTTATAAGGACGCAAGCTCACCAGAGCGATAGGCCAATTATTAGGGTAAACCTAAACCGGATTCCTTTTGTCAGTCCTCTTGGTGTAATCGATAGCAAAACAGCCTCTCGGCTTCGTATAGACGCGCCCACGATCAAGCGAAATGCAGCACAGATTTCCTTGCAGCACGACATTTGTCTGGCGCTGATGGAAGTCTCAGGCGCTTCTGAGAACACCCTCAAAGGCGACCCGGACTACCAGCTATATGGGGCAGAGTACCTTGAATCGGACTGTCATCTACTCAATAGGCTTCACGCGTCACCGAGAGTTGAATGGGCTGGCTTGGTGCGTACTGCACATGATTCGCGAATCACAGCTCTAGGAGACCGGCTGATCAGGCGTTTGGAGCCGGCACTGCTAAACGAAACAGAGGTAAAAGAGTGGTACGCGCATTGCGCGAGCCGTTTGATGGGTAACGCGGACTCAGGAAGGAGGGCAGAGGCAATGAAATACTGCTCGACCATTAGCGGATCAGACGCTTATCCAATTGGCATGCGCGCTGCTGCACAACATTGGCTGAAAACCGTAGAGATTTGGAATGAGTCCAGGAACAACGTTTGACCCGTATGAGGTAATGCCTTTTCACGGCTACATCGAGCAAGAGACTGGGCGTCCGGCCCGATATCCGTCTCTTGCACACTTCATTCATTCAGAACGCTTTAGGGGCGTTGATGAGCATTACCGTACATACCTCCTGCGTCTAGAAGACGCTGAGCTATTTCGCTTAGAGGTTGACGGGATTGGACAGGTCGGGGGCGATTCTCAAGATTGGTCTCGTAGAAAGGGCAGATTGCTCTACGCCGGCATCTTTATGCAGGCCGTTGCGCATAGGGATCGTTATTCGCAGCTGTTGTCCCATGGTGCTCGTTTATCAGTTGCAAGCGGCTCGTATAGCGATGATCTGGCCCGCGCAATGGGCGACTTCATCAATGATGTATCGACTCCGCAAGAAAAGCTCAAAGTGGCGTTTGCAGGTAGCTGTGTTGATCAGGGTTATGCAGACGGGTGCCTAAAGATCATCTTTGCAAATCGGCTTCCGCAATGCTTGTTTGCCATCGAGCATGACGCTTGCGCCCAGGTCATTTCTGACTATGCGAGAGAAACGGCTACAGCGTTTATCCTATTGGATTCCTCGCTGACTGAGGATGCGCTTGCAGAAAACATAGGTAGGCGTTCCACCCATATTTTCCGGTTCGTCGGTGGTGATGACGATTGCTTATCTGCCCGAATACTGGCTATCGCTGAGCAGTCCGGCGCCACTGTCTCTCCTATTCTTCCTAAGCCATGACCGGCCTTTTTCGTCTAAAGGCGATAGCCTGCGCTCTTGCCATCCCGGTACTCAGCGGCTGCGCAGCCAAGAATCCAGATTGGCTTGTCCATCCGACAGGAGCATTCTGCGCAGCCTCGCTCGATTCGCAATGCCTTAAAGGGTTTGCTGAAAGCACCTATTCAGAAGCAACTGCTCGTATCGCCGCCAAGAGAGCGGCTGAAAAAGCTGTTCCGCCTGATGCCCGCTCGAAAACAGCGGCGGATAGTCAGATTGATGATCATCTTGATAAGGCAGTTACGCCCGTCGAGCAGGCAAGCAACACGAATGTGACTAGCCTCGATACAGTGGCCAAGGCCGAAGCATCGCCAGAGCCTGCCGTAGCGGCGGAGAGCGCTGAGATTGTGGCCACGTCAGAGAATGATGTTGGATCAATTCCGATATTGGCATTCGGCATCGGTGCGGCTGGTGCAAACGCGTCAGATGCCGAAGGCTTTGAACGCGATCCGGCGATTACAGAGTCATATGATGCCGGCGCACTTCTAAACGGTGGTGGCCCTGTTACACAAGAGCGTATCAAGGCGGCATTATCCATCGAAGATAAGACACTGCGGTCAGAGGTGCTATCTGGGATCGTGAGACTTAATGCGCAGTCCATGGGCGACGAACAGCTAAACACATTACTGGATGACCTCTACGACCAGGACAAAGGCCAATACGCGAATGCGCTAATTGTGAAGCTTCCAGGCCTGCTACGGACGGGGGACTTAGAACGAGCTTCCGCGTTGAGGTCTGTGTTACTTGAGTCAACTCCTGATTCAAGCGGTTTTTCGATGCTGGCGTATGTCGCGAGTTGCTATTCAATGGCTGGCCTGAAACAAGATGCTGGCGCAATTGTTATCGACGCCTACAACGGAGGGAAGGAGCTAAGCGCTGATGACAAGAAGCTAATCTTGATGGCTATCAGAGTCGGGGGTGGGGATTACCCCCCATTGCAGGACTTCTACGACTATAAATCTGATGACGTTCGTTTACAGGCGTACCTAACGCTTTCTGTTATCTCCCGGCAGCTAGGGCGCCCTGAAATAGCACGTCGGGCTGTTGGCGATGCTGTGAGGTTCATCCAGAAGGCATCGGTTAAGGTGGATCGCCAAAGGGCTCTGGGCCTGATTCTATCAGCGACGCCTGGGCTATTTTGATGAGAAGTTATCCACCGAAACTCTGAGCAAATCGGTGGATAAGTAGCTGTTGGCCAGTCAGTGCATGCCCTCAAGCGGGTTGCTCATTTATTAGCCAGTTCTTCTTTGTTTTTATTCCTGCCCGGCGATGACACAGCACCATAGGGTTGAAGATTACTCCCATCAATCAAATTCGATGGGAGCAACCCATGACCGTTCAAACCAATCTCTCAAGCGTCTCTGCCCCCGTTGGATTTGCAATCCCTCAGTCACTTGCGGATTTTCCTGCAACACCTCGACAGGGCCTGCGCTTGACCATGGAGCAGGAGCAGGCTTTCGGTTATACGGTCTTCCAACTGACCCTTGACCAGATGAGTGCATTCGCTTGTGATCGTGAATTGATCGCAGACTTGCTCTCTGATGTTGAGGCAGCATTCAGTAAGGACAACAAAGCAGACAAGGCGGTGGCGTTGATTTGCGTAGACGGTCGCTGGGTGCGTCATGGCAGCATTCCTGACGCATTGTTTTCGAAGCTGGCTAGAGAGCGCATTGAAAGTGTGCGGAGCGCTTTGGCATCAATGGCCGCACTTGACAGCAAAGAGCGCGACCTCTTCTACAACGGTGCGTTGGATGCACTCCGGTGTAGTCTCGCGCAACTCGTTCCCTACGACATGATTCTGGCAAAAGCCACCAATGCATTCCGTAACAGTTGCAGTGACCTCAGCGCTGCTTGTCGCGATCTTGTCCTGTACGTGGCAGATGAAATGCATCTTGCCCGGCCCACGGTTCACAGCCTTTGCGAGCAATTTTGGCTGTCCAACAAGTTGCCGGCAATATGCTTTGGCGCCAATCGATATGTGCAAGCCATCATGCCAGCCAAGGCGAAACGAGCGTTTCGGTTTGGTGTCCTGGAGCGTCAGCAGCGAATCGCTAACGTTGCTTTAGCTACCGGCGTACCGGTCGTGGAGCTTCTGGCCAGCTGGTCGGCATTCCATAAATGCCATCAGCGCATTGACCGGCTTTCTGGCACATTTGCGATGATCAATGCTGGACTTGCAGAGAAGGTCGCCTATGAACATAACTTCGCATCAGACTTCGATCAGGTTCGCTCCGCTGCTTACCAGGGTCTGAGTCGAGCGATCAGCCTCTACGCGCCTGAAAAAGGGATGAAGTTCAGCACTTACGCAGTGACCTGGATCAAACAGACGATCATTCGCAGCCTTATCCAGCAGGAGTTAATCCGCCTTCCCGAGGGTAGCCACAAGATGCTTGGTCGCGTGCGTGCTGTATACGCTGACCTTCCAAATGCCAGTGATGAATACGTTTGCAAGGCCTCGGGGATCAGCTTGTTTGAGCTAGAGGGTATTCGCCCCTACCTGCAAGGGAATGGCGCTATGTCCATGGATAGTCTGTCCAATTCCGAGGGCGAAGACTCTGGCATGCACAGCTTTATTGCGGATGAAAACAACAACTTTGTTGCCGATCTAGAAGAAGAAAGCGAGTCTGCCTACGTCGTTGGGCTGATTAAGGCTGCATTGAGTGAGCGCGATTTTTTCATCCTCACTCGAAGAACTGGCCTGGGTGGAGCGGAAGTGATCCAGGTTGCCGAGCTGGCGAAGTTGCTGAACACCTCGCCACAAAATATCAGCCGCATGGAAAAGAAGGCGCAATCGAAGCTTGTAAACATTCCAGAGTTGAAAGAAGTGTGGCACCAGATGCAAGGGTAAACCTAACCGCATCTGGCTTTGAGTGCTTCGGCGCTTTCTTTTTGACTTGAGGATGCTGCTTCGTTGTCTATAACCAGCTGGCACATGTCTACGACCCCAGCAAAGTCGGCCATGGCAAAAAAATGGGTAGCGATTTCTAGGTGTGTTGCGGCAGTTGGATCATCAGCATCCGGTGCCGCCCTATTTTCACTCTGAGGGCAATTCTCCGCCCCGGCCTGCTTGGCGTGAGGCTGCGGCGATAGAACCTCATCAGCGGACTCTTGCGCGGCCTTAACCCCCTTAACCGCATTTGACGGAGATAGTGAGTAGGTTGAGGCGCTTGCAAACCTTCTGGCAGGTTTGATTGGTTCAGGCTCAGAAAGCTGTGTTTCAACGACCTTCGAACGGTTGTTGAGCTTCATCAGCCAAAGAACAAAGAAGCTTCCCATACCCAGCAAAAGGAGAATTAGGCCTAAAAATTGCGACACGGCGCACCTCATGAAATCGATCTAAAAAGATTTTATATGGATCGCAATCACGATTCCGCCGAACCATGTGCAGATTGGGGGTCATCGGGTTTCCACTCTCAAGTATGAGGCTTAGAGGAATCCCCATGATCGAACCGATGAAACTTACCCGCCGCCGCTTCAACAAACTCTCAGCCGCAGCAATGGCCGTTTCAGCTATGGGCCTGGGCGTGTTTACGCCGGAAGTCCGAGCAGCAGGTGTGAACCTTGCAACGTTGCTTACGATTGATCCGATAACGCTGGAGTACAAGGTTTTCAGCCCCTGCTGCTATTTTTGCCAAGACTACATGGTTGTGTCTCATTACCAGCCGACAGTTCTGTGTGAGGTTGTAAAGGGGGGTGGGGACACGGTTCTCGGTCAGCCTGTCGCTGGGCCGCTGTCAGCTGGCGTAGATAATAACGACTACACCAGCATGCATGTTCGGCTATGGCAGATTCCCGACTGGGCAGTGAACATTGCAATGCTTGGTCAGGGTTGCAAAATGTGCGGTGTTGACTCTGCGACCAGCCCAGCTACGAAGTCGATACTCAGCACCAGCTTGTGCTCAGTTGCAACAGACAAGCTGATCGGCGCCGCGACCAATCAGATCAATCAAGCGATGCCTAACTGTTTTCCCAGACTGCTATACACGACTGAGAGTGACCCTGCCTGGAACACCGGCTGTCGCGATTGGTTGATGTTTCCTCCAACAGACCTCGAATGCTCGACCCTGGGCGCCACGATAGGGAATATGTTCGGATTGGAACGATGCATTGGCACGCAGTGGGGGCCGCTCTATCCCAGACAAATGGCCACCCCGCGAGACAACCCAATCGTGGCTGCCGGTATCGCAGCGTACCGTGCGCTTCACATTGCACGTAATGCGCTCGGCTCCCTGCCTTTTGACACATCAATGAGCATCGGGAAATTGCAGCAGACTTCCCCGATGGTCACTGTTGGTTTCAGTCCAGGTAGCCTTTTGCTGGATACTCAGATGTTGTTAGGCCCGGTTGCTCCAGATCACATCTATACGTTCGTATGGTGGCTGCCTGTGGTCTGCTGTAAGACTTACGACGAGATTTTCGGCTTCTGTACGCCATCCTCGCCTTGTTCCTGAGTCGCGTTTGAATTCCGCGCATGCGCGGGATTCTTTTTAAAGGTAGGGAGGGCAGAACCGGGCAAATCTCCGCGCATGCGCGGTTTTTTTGGTAGCTCGCGATGACACAGAATTTGCTTCTGCACTATGTGGGTGACTATGAAGGAGTACCCATGAATAGCAGACAGATTACGACTGGCCCGACGTTGAAGCAGTTCGCGACCTTGCTCAATGAGAACGAGTTGGAGGTAACGTCGAAGCTCGGCACCTCGACTATCAGTAGGGTGCGGTTCAGGCAATTGGACTACCCGACACAACACGACCTCCAAATAAGCTTCCTTCGAAGCTGTGTACAGCGTGATTACCCAGTAGCTGAGACCATCCTAGGTTGTATGTTCGAGCGCTGTATTAACGATCAGGCCAAGGTTCTCGCCGAGCTTCTTTCTCAATGAAGAAGGGGCTTTCGCCCCCTCTAGTTACAACACACCGACGCGATAATGTTTGGCCAGCCTCTTGGCAATCCCGGCTGCGTCGTAGCTTTCATCGACAACTCCCGCCTGTCGGGCGGCATCAGGCATCGAGCGTGCTGCGCAGTCGCTTGTTTCCTGCGCCAGCACCATCAAGGTCTTGTGCTTCATTTCTTTCAGCGCAGCCGTCCCATCATCACCAAGCCCTGTCAAAATGATAACGCCAACCCCGCCCGATGAAGACCTGCGGATTGAGCGAAGGCTTGCATTGATCGAAGGGCTTGGCTGGTCTGGTAATTGAAAGCTGCGGGTGCTGATCCTCTCGCCCTCTATGGATACCGCCGTATCGCGCTGAACGATATAGGCGTGCCCTGGCCTCAGTTGCATGCCATCTGTCGCAATTTCGACAATCCAACCTGACTGACGACTGTTCAGTAGCTTCTGTAGAGCAACTGAGCCGCCGTCACTACCGATGTGCTGCGCCACGATTAAGGAGATTGGCAGCCTCGGCAGCGCCCCCAGAAGGGTGTTCAGAGCATCTGGGCCACCGGTACTCGATCCGATCACCCAAATGTCATTGCCATGAATCGCTGTTTTAGAGGTGTTGATATCGCCTGCGAGGTCAGGCAGAAGCGATATGATCTGATCCACAATTCGCTTACGCCAAGCCAACCTCTCATCATGCTGGAGAGGTGACAATTGCTTTTCAGAGAGGATTGTCTTGGGTTCATCGCTGTCGATCATGTCCAAGACACACTCTATTTCCATGATGGATTCGACTGAGTAGTCGATGATCATTACGTGGACATTGCTCTGAGAAAACTCCCCCCGATCCATTGCCGCTTCATCGTAGACCTTCACGTCACCAAAGAGTGGTTGCAGCAATTCGAACATGATGCTGGCTTGAGTGCCGTTCTTTGTGGCGATACCAACTCTCATGCTGCACCTTCTGTTTCAGTTGTGGGGCAAACTGCTCGCACTGCTTCATTGAGTGCGGACTGGTCATAGGGTTTTGGTAGGAACTCGTTCACACCTAGATTCAAGGCGCTTTCTCGTAGGTTGGCTCGTGTGGTGAGCATGATGATTGGGGTGTTGTCGAAGTGCTTAAGGGCTCGAAGGCGCTCTGTGAGTTGCAACCCGTTCATCCGGGGCATTTCCACGTCAACCACGAAAAGGGTAGGGGCGCTCAAGGTCGGCAGTTTATCCAGAGCGTCCTGGCCGTTGTGTGCAGATGCCACATCCCAGCCGAGGTTCTGGAAATGTTTCGTCAGCAGTTTTTGATAACTGCTTGAGTCGTCCACGATCAAAACAAGAGGCTTCGCTTCACGCTTCACGCGCCGAATACGGAACAGCTTCGCCCTGTAGCCGGCGTCCGTCATCTTGAGGTTGAGACGGGCCAGTTCAATCACATCCAACACAAGGGCGGGGGTGCCGTCATGCACTTCGGTGCTACCAATGATGCCCTTCACGCTGCTCAAGATCCCTTCGAACTTCGTGACATGAATTTCCGGCATGGAAATGCCACTTTCCACTTCGATAGCTAATCTTGTGCTGCCTTGGTCGATCAGAACGAGCGACGTATGGCTTGCGGAATGCGCGCTGTGTAGCTTGAGATCTGGCACCGCCATCAAGTCAGCCAGATGCACCACATCATAGGTTTTTTCCTCGAACATGACGCTTGCTTGTCCGGGTTTGGCCTTGATGGCAAGCAGCTCCGTAGTCGGGTAGTCCAATACCTGCACCATATTGAATGTCGGTATCGCGAACCATTGTTCGCTGATGCGGCAAACGAGAGCGCGATTAGAGCCAACAGTCAGTGGAAGCTCCAAGGAAATGGTCGTTCCTTTGCCGATCTCAGATTGGATATGCAGATGGCCACCAAGCGCACCAATCTTGCTGCGCACAATATCCATGCCTACACCGCGCCCGGAAAGCTCACTTACGGTTCTGGCTGTTGAGAAGCCGGACTCAGTGATGAGGTGTAACACTTCCTGCTCACTCAAGCGTTCGTCGCTTTTGATAAGCCCCAGGCTCACAGCTTTCTCGCGGATAGCTACTGGGTCAATGCCACGGCCATCGTCTGTAACGGCTATCACCAGCGACTTAGCTCTACGGCTGGCTTTGACGATGATCTTGCCCGAAGCAGGCTTACCTAGCTTCAACCGTTCGGACTCTGGCTCGATGCCATGTGCGACGGCGTTGGTGACCACATGTCGTAACGGGTCGCGTATGGACTCCAACAGTTGGCGGTCAATGCGAGTTTCTGTGCCGAGGATTTGCAAATCGGCTTTCTTTTGGCTGATCTGGAGCGCGCTAACCAAAGCCCCGTTGAGGCTGGGCTTCTCGTTGTCGAACATGACTAAACGAGATAGCAGCAGGTCACGTTGCAGGCTTGCTACCACTTCGGTGTGGTAGGTGTAGGTGCTATCGATGACATTGGTTTGCGACACAATGTCGGTGGAGTCTTGAAGCAACTGTTCAAGCTGGGCGATCAACTGGGTGTGCCCGTGTGACAGGTGGTTAAAACGCTCCAGATATAGCCTCTGGTCGTCGTTTGCAGGCTCAGCTGAGGTGTAGCCACTACCGGTGTTGGTTATGTTGTTGAAGTGCCGCAGTTGCACGGTCGTTTTGTTTGCATGCATCAACAGCAACGAGATTTTCTCGCGCAGTGCCACGACCGAAAGCTGCATTTCACGGTTGAGTGTGTTTTGGCGATACGACGAGGCCTTGAGTTCGTTCGATAATTTTACTGAGTTATCCAGCAGTTGAAGCTCGACCTTAATCTTCTCGCTGCCTTTCACTCCCCGGCGCTTGGCGCGAGTAGACTCGCGGTCGCTCTCCTGAGCGCGGTGAATGAGACTCTGCACTTGTGGGCTGATTTCGCGGTTTTCGGTTACGATTTCCGTGAAGTCTGGTTCCGCTGGCAAGAATTCAGCATCGACGATGATCCCTTCGGCTGCAACGGCTTTACGTGCCTGCCGGCTCTCAAAGTTTTGCTGGCGCTCGCCTACAGCCCGGTTACGCATACCTCGATAACCACGGCGAGTACCAGCCCGCTCAGGTTGATCTATTGAATCGTCATCGCTAACGCTTGGAAGGTTGTCAGTGTCAGGAACCTTTGATGATTCGGATGCCATGACAGTTGAGACGGCAGGTTGAGCTACATCGGCTTGTAACTCCTGTTCATTTTCTTGCTCGATGACGAATGGTGGAGCGGTCGAAGCCTCTTGGATCGAAGTGATGGGAAGCTGCGGCTCGGATTCATTTTCCGGGACGGCTAAGGCCTCATCGGCGCAGTATGACGAGCGAATGACTTGATCCAGCGTGTCCCCATCTACTTTGCATATATCGCACGCGTCGCTTACGAACTCGTTGAGCGCCGGCAGTGACCGGTAAGCCTGTCGATTGCGAACCGCATCGCTCATGGTGATCAGTTCATTGAGAACGAATGTCGTGAGTGTCGCGCAGTTTTCATCTGGTGTTATTGCGCCAGAAGACATGGCATCAAACAGCGATTCCATGTGATGCGTGAGCGTCCGAATTCCAGAGGCATTGATGATTGCGGCGGCGCCTTTGAGTGTATGCATGTTCCTGCGGATATCGACAATCACCTCTCGATTGCTCATGTCCGTCATCCATGCCTGGATGTTGCGTTGAAGTTCAGGGATTACATCGTCTGCATCGCAAAGGTACAGGTCGTACTGTTCAAGATCGTAATCGGGCTCCATTAGATCGGCAGAACTTGGAGTTTCAGACTGTGGCGGAGGTGTCGTGGTCTGCCCGGTAGCATGACTTACGGAATCAGCTGACGTAGGGGGGGTTACCTCTTCGGAGGCTGTCTGGCCGGAAGAACTCGAAGGCTCGGGCGCATTCGCAGCAGCCTCAAACTCCGGTTCTGAAGTGTGATCGTCCTGCTCGACAGATGCTCCGGTAAGGGTGCCGGCTATCTCCAGCCAACGGGGTAGGGCATCCGTATCGGGTGTCCAGGGGAATTCTTTCTGAAAAGCTTCGACATCATCGAGTAGCACAGCAAAGTCAGCAGCCTGCTGTACAGAGAGCGATTCATCTTTGCCTTTCAAGGCGAAGAATCGAGCTTCAAGTACATCGAATAGTGTGCTGATAGGCATACACGACGCGGAGAGGGAGCAGCCGTGGATATTGTGGATTACCCGACATTCTCGGTCTGTAACGAGGAAGCCTGGCACCTGTAGATAGGCACGCAGTTGTACTAGCTGCTCGGAGAATTCCTCATCAAACAGCTCTTGAAGTTGCTGGTCGTAGCCATCAGGGACGGGCCGTGCAAACGAGTCCGACTCCGACAGCTCGGCAGCAGTGGTCGGTGCTTGCGCTTGGTTAGAGACGGCTTCGCTAGCGCCAACTGTACCCAGGAATGCTGCCACTTCGCGTATGGAGTCTACAAGGAACAGATTGATTTTGCCCTTGGCCGAGTAATCGTCCATGCAGCGAAGGATTTTCTCGCAAGCATCACGAAGTGACTTCCAAGCTGCCGGAGTGTCGAACGCGGGGTCGTCAACTCGGCCCGGAAGAATCGTCGCAAGCTCGGCGGAAAAACGGCACAGTTCCGCAAACTTCCTTTCATCCTTCATCAGCGCTGCGTTCTCAAGGCGCAACCCTGCGGCTGCAAACTGACTCAGCACCGCGCCTCCTTGCGGAAGCTTGGCCTTTTGAAGTTCCTCCACGCTCGGACGAACGTCGAAAATCTCCCGCAATAGCGCGTCAAGGCCGTCTTCCTCGGAAGCGCTTGCCTCGAATTTCGCCAACAAATCGCTGTGGCTGACGATTTTGAATTCAGCCGTGTCCATGCCCATGTCTGCTACGGCAGAGTTGGCCACGTCTATCAGTGATGATGGCGGCTGCATTTTCGAAGTGATGTATTGGAGGTACATTTCGACAGCCACCAACGCTCTCGCGGCTGAAATCAGCTTGGGCGATTCAGACAGGATACCCTCGCGAACCTCGGCGCTGATCACACTCACGATTGCGGACAGGATTTTTGCAATCGATAGCGACCCTGCGAACTCGTACACACGGGCCAACTCACGAAGTGAGTCCAGCGCAGCGAGCAGCTTTTCTGGGCCGACTCCGCTCTCAACGTTGGTGGCAATCATGTGGCTGACTTTTTTCAGTTCAGCTGTCGTCTCATTTGCTATTCGATCTACTACATCAGGTGTTACGTTCTGTATTTGCAGGTGATCAGCAGCTTCGTTCCGCTGCATGTTGATAAGCCTGGAATCCAAGAACAGGATCTGTGTTTTGACCGTCTCCACCACCTCTGGCGTAAAGTCGGCTGGGCTCTTTAGACCCTTCACTGCATCAGCAAGATAGAAGCTGACCTCTGATAGCTCACCCTGGTCAAAAATACCGAAAATGTTCGCGATGGTGCGCATCGATTGATCAAACGCCTGCACCTGGATTTCAAAGCCCTGCTGTTTAGCCTTAGCTGCCCGCCCGAATGCAAACATCGCGGATTCCAGTCGTGGCCGGATTTCCGATATCACGTCTGTAATGCTCTTGACGCTTTGCGAGGATAGCTGCTCCTGGAGCTGTGAGATCCGCTCTTCTTCGACGTTCTGCTTCACGTCGAAATGCTTGATCACCTCCGTTGAGGTAGCAGTTTTTTTCCTGCTTATGGATAGGGCGTTCAGCAGGGAGGAAAATTTTGCCGGGCTCAAAGTGCTCTTTGCAGCATCCTCACCTTGAGGCAATCTCTGTGTGGCAACCATGACTACACGAAGGGCGCTGATCATGGCAGGCGGGAAGTAGCAGTTGTCGGCAATGATCACATCGATAATTGCCTCTCCCACCCACCAGTTGCAGCCCAGCTCGGGATCGTTAGTCACCCGCTGCAACTCTCGCATGTGGTCACGCATTTCCATCCAGGCAGATTCTGCTGACTCTTTTACAGCTTCCGCATACAGCAGACAGAACTGACTAGACGCCTTTTTGAAGATCCGATCCCGCTCACTCAGGTCGCAGTCGCTTTCGTGCAGGGGAGGGCTCTTGTAGCCGAAACTCAAATTGACCGGAAGTGCGCTTTGGTCTTCAAGCGGCGGAACTTCGCGCAGTGTGCGCATTTCGTTGATGTACTTGAGCAGAACACCTGGGGCGTCCTGGGCACCTTCGATCACCATTGCGATGTAGCTTGGTAGCACGTTGAGAGCCGCTTGGATCGCTAATAGCGCCTTGTCCTGCCGGTCAGCGTCCATGTTTGTCAGCGCGACGGTCGCGAGTGTCCGAACCTCATTGGCAAGCGTGTACCCGCCGTTACTGTTCACTACATCGAGTGATGACGAGATGCATGACAGCAGATGCTTTAATTCCTCTTCGCTGACGGTCAGCTTCTCTTTCTGATTCACGAACCAGACCGGTTCTGCGCCTGCTGGAGGATTGCTGATTCTGCCCCGAAGATCAGTAATGCTCACCATTGCCTGTTTGCAGCGCTCGATGTATTTCACGATAGGGCCGCGCAACCAGGACAAATGGGCCACTTTTACAGGGTTCATGGTTTCTTCCTAAATACGGTTGCTGCATGAGAATGTATGCGGTCAAAGCCGGCGGGCTTCCAGTTTGCTTCTTCGGCTGCGGCGGTAATCAGGTATCCGCCACTGGACAACAAGCAGGACAAGCTATCGAGAATTCGGAGGCGCGCTTTTGTGCGGTAATAGATCAGCATGTTTTGGGTAATGATTACGTTCGGCGATGCAAACTCAATTGGCCGCTCGCCGAGAATGTTGTGTTGTTCAAATGAAACAAATTCCTTTATCCAACCGAACCTCATGCGCTGCCCACCATCGAAGCGAGTAGCAAACCGCTCTGGAATAGCTTCGTTGGTGCGGTAAATGCCAGCTGTCGCCGTAGCTATGCAAGGCTCAGAAACGTCTGTTCCATGGATTAGGTAGTTTGGGAATCCCTGTGCTGACAATTCACATGCCAGCGAATAGGGTTCCTCGCCAGTGGAGCAGCCAACGGAAAGGATGCGTGGACGAACGAACCCACGTGCACAGTCCGCGACAAGCTGAATCACCGCTGGATTTCGATAGAACCTTGTTTCGTGATTCGTAGCTAAGTGGATGATCTGTGCCCAGTTTTCTTGAGGCAACTGGCGTCGAATGGCTCTCGCATAGAGTGTCGCGGAGGTCTCATTAACCCCGGACGCATAGCTATCCAGGGCACGAAACAGCGCCGGCTGCCGGTCTTGGGCGACCTCGATCTTAAAGCGGCTGAATAGGAGGTCTATCCATGCTTCTTGATCTTCGACTTCTGCGATAGCTTCTGCCATGTAACCTCCTAGACAGTAAACGTCGAAAGCGTATTGCCCACGACTTGAGCCTGTTTGTTGAGGTTGCTAATGGCGGTCGCTGTCTGCTCACTCGCAGAGCTGTGATCCGAGGCGTAGTGATGGATTTTATCCATCGTGTCGCGAACTTCTTCGGAACGCTCATTCAGGTCTTTAGTTTGACCTGCCATGCTGATAATGCCTTCAACAAGCTGCGCCACCTGCTCGCTGATACTGCCCATCGCCTTTAGCGCGTTCGAGGATGTGCCTGTGAGAACCTTTATTTCTGTTTGACTTTCTTCCAGGACGTACTGTGTTTCTTTGGCGGCATTGTTAATAGCCTGGAGGTTGGTGTCGATCTGCTCGGCTGCCACAGATGCGTTGCTCGATAGCTTTGACATGGCCTCAGCGCTGATTCTGATTCGTTTCGAGAGGTCATCATCTGTGATGGCGTCAGCTACGAGATACGCGTTTAGCGCAACGGTTGCAGACTGATTGGCCGCACGGCGAACGACATCTACCAAGTTCTCAAGGCCTTGGATGTTTTCAGTCATCGCCTTGGCGCTATGCATGATGTTCAAGTTCGACTGAGCAAGCTTGACGACTGCATCGTGAACCTCATGCACAGCATTGGAGCCTGTCGCGATATGTGTGCCCACCGAGACCGAAGAGTCACGAGTGCGGCTGAACACGCCATCCATTCCTTTGGTGAAATTGTTCAGTTCTTCAACCAGATGCGCAATGTGCTGGATTGCTTGTACTTGCTCGTTCCGGCTGCGCTCGGTGTTCTTTGCCATCGCCAGAGTTTCCTCTGACGCGGCGGAAAGGCTCGCTATGGTCTGCTGAACGTTGTTGACAACTTCCCGGAACTTCGGGAATACGTCATTCAACGCGTGCGCGATTTCATATGTAGATTCTTTGTCCTCTGTGAAATAAACCGTAAGGTCGCCCATTCCGGCTTTCTGCATTTGGTCAACCAAAAGGCGCAGCTCCTGAGAGCGCTCTTTTTGGGAGTTTTGCACGCTCAAAGTCATCGCTTCAGCTTTGCGGGTATACGAACGCGACTCACGCAGAATCAACGTCACTCCAGCTAGCACGACGATCAACAGAGCCCCGACCGATGCCAACAGCGTCATCGGCGTGACCATGCGAGATTGGGGGAGTGTATTGATCGCATGCTGTAGACCGTTGATTGCAGCATCGAGGTTTTCACGCTCAGCCCAAATGGCGCGAACGTAGGGGGCGTTATCAACGGTTCCGCTTGAAGCTTCGATAGCTTTCAAAGACGAGCGAGTGAGGGCTTGTGCCGTTTTGTAGCTCTTGAGTAACGGCCCAATCAGGGCTTCGTCGCGTGGCATCGAGCCACCGACGCTAGCAAGTGTCGCCACGTAGCTCTTGCTCGCTTCTAGGGCGAGGTTCAGGCTGTCGCTGTTTGGAGTTGGAGTGCCAGCCAATAGCTCGATCCCCTCTAAGACCGATTTTTGTGCTTTTAAGAGCGCTTGCTTGATCCGTCCATCGATCAAACTACTCGACTGGATTCGATCAATTGCGTCCTTGGACTCGGCTTGTAAGTTCACCGCCAATTGGGTGGCCTCAGTAGCTTGTCGCTCGAATGCGGTGTTGTTGCCTCGCGAGGCGCTGATCTGCTGAATCGCAGCCTGCACCTTTCCCCAGGCTGCCTCTAGGTGATCGAGGTTAGCGGTTCCTACTGCGGGAATTGGCGCGATGCCGGCAGTGGCGCTGCCTCGCCGAAGCGTGTTTACAGATGCATCTACCTGAGACGCAACTTGTTGGAGCTGTCCAACATAACTAGCATCGCTGGCAGCACGCATCGAGAGCGTGATGGTGTTCAGCGCCGCGTTCTGCAAGGTGTTTGCTTGCGAACTGTAGAAACGATCTGCACTGACTCCAGTGCTGTACTCGTAGGCACAGAAGCCAGCAAGGCCTCCAGCCACAACCATAGCCGTAATGCAGGTTGGGATTAGGGGATTTTTGCTCATTTATGGCCTCTGTACCGGGAGTTCGACGGAGCGGAACGACTGGTCTCGAATGATGTTGTCCAGGTGTATCAATGCCCAATGCCGTGATCTGGCTTTAACGACTCCCACGCAATACGGCGTCAGCATGGCGGGCATTGCCAAATCTTCGCGTGCCGCGTCTTCAAGCTCGACGGCGGGGATGAAATCGATGATTTCGTCGGTTACCAATCCATACACTGACGAAGAAAGCGGGTCTCGGAGGATCAGAGTCGTAGGCTTGTCATATTGCGCCTCAGACTGGCCTGCACTGTTGAGGCCGAGAAAGGTTGGTAGGTGAAAGTACGAAACGAGGTCACGGCCAATCTTCGCGTTACCGAGGAAGTACGGTTTCGTTCCAGGAATGATTAGCGCGTTTGTGGGCGTCTGCATCACCGCGTCGAGGTTTGAAGTGACGCAGAGGCATGGGGTGTCGCCGAGGCGGAACGCGGCCAAACGCTGCTCTTTGTTGATCATTTCAGTCATGCAAGCCTTCCATCGTTCGTAAGGCTTGTTCGATGCTGTCTTTGGAAAACGGCTTCGTGAGGTACAGGTCGGCGCCGGCAATCAACCCTTTTTCTTTGTCGAAAATACTGGCCGCACTTGAAAGCATGGCTATCGGCATTTTTTCAAAGCGGGGATTAGCGCGAAGAATGCTAACCAGTTGCAACCCGCTCAGTTCTGGCATTTCCACATCAATGAAGCATGCGTCGGGCTCGTTCGAGTTAATTACCTCCAAACCCTCGAAGCCGTTCGAAGCCACCACCAATTCTTTACCGAGCTGCTGTACTAGCACTCGATGCGCGAGGGTCTGCATGCCCTTCGCGTCGTCCACTATGCAAATTCGTTGAAGTCTCATGGCCTGATTTTCGCTGCCCCATTTACTTACGAGTGGGAAGTGAAAGGCCACAATTTGAGGGGTTATGTCGTCGGGGCTATAAAAAAAACTCAGTCGTTATCCTCCAGCCCCTGAAAACTGGAGGACTTATGGGTAAGCGCTGGGCAATCGCCAGTGATCCAAAGCTACTGGCGAGGATTGCGGAGCAGGAAGAAAGAAACGGTGCAAAGCGCGGGTTGAGCGCCGGCCCCTCAGTTCCCGCCTCGGGTTATGAGGGTGGGTCTCAAGTGCAGGCTGTACAGCCGCGTCAACCATCAGCTGCAACACAAAGGGCTAAGAGGGTGGCTTTAAACAATCAGGACTCTCGAAGGGACACTCTGAGCTACGACCCGGAAAGCAACACTCTGATACTGGTTTTAGCAGGTGCTCAGTTGCTCAGCCAAAACGTACTCCTGCGTATGCATGACGCGAAAGCGACACAACTCAAGACCACATGGCGCAAGCGAATCGAAGCGCTGATGATGCTGAATCTTGAGACCTATGACCTCTGGAAACAGAATCAGGCTCGCTCCTTTCCGTTCATTGTAGAAGAGGTCTACGCGACAGCTGAGAGCAGCTGCCTTGACGTTGAGAGCGTTGCCGCCGCGTGCAAGCCGATCATTGATGCCTTGGTTCGTACTAAATTCATCCCCGACGACCGTAGCGAATACATCGCTCAGCCCATTGCCTACACATACCGACAGCCTAATGCTGGGTTGGTGCTTGTCTTTCGCCCAGCCCCAAAGCCCTGGGGCTTTATTCATGACAGCACTATGGAGTTAGCCAGACAGATCCCTCAGTTACCATCATGATTTTTGGGGTGAAATGGGTGAGGTTGGCGCAGCGTAGGTTATAGTGCGTAACATGTTTCGCGGATTCATTTATGTTTCGCGTGAAACATTGTGGGCTGTCATGGTGATCATGACGCTCTGCTCAATCCCTTGCAGCGCGGGGCTTGCAGCCTATTTATTTACGAGCGTTGCACCGAGGTACGGATCAATGTCAGCTAGGTCATCGCGAGACGGCGCGTTGCGCACCGGCAGGGAAGCGCGAAGAACACATCGCAAATACGATGTGCTTGAAGCAAAGCGATTCGATATCCGGTCTGTTGTGAAAAGCTTCCGAACGCTGCCTATTGAGCAGTTGAAGCCTGGGGTCTATCAGACGCGAAAAAACTTTAAGCCACAGGCGATCAAGGAGCTGGCTGCCAGCCTCGAAACCACTGGCACAAATTTTACTCCGTTGATTGTGCGTCCACTCAAGTACGCCGACGGTTTCGAGATTATTTGTGGCGAAAGGAGGTGGCGGGCGGCTCAGCTTATTGGCATGCCGGTACTGCTCTGCTGCATCGGTGATTTCACTGATGAGCAGGCGCTGTACCTCAGTGGCGCCGACAATATTCAGCGCGAAGACCTCAACGCACTGGAGGAAGCATTTTCTTATGAGCTTCTTCTCCACTCAGGCATGACCCATCAAGAGGTTGCCCAGGAGATAGGCAAATCCCGCGAACACGTCACGAACTATCTGAGGCTCCTGTCGCTGCCGCTCTCCGTGCGCGACATGCTGGGAAGTGAGCGACTGAGCTACGCACAAGCTCGGCCTCTATGCGGCCTTTCATCTGTTGGTAAGCAGGTGCAGATTGCCCAAGAGGCAGCGGCCAAGAAGTGGTCTTCTCGCAAGGTCGTGGATGAGGTCAACAAGCTGAAAATGCAGAAGCGCCCCGCACCAAGCGCGGGCGTTAATGAGGACGTGAACATAAAGCGCCTCAAAGAAATAGTGGCTGAGCAAACGGGATACCCCTGCGCCATCGTGAGGACTGAGCGCGGGGGGTGGCAAATAGGCTTCGTTGCCGGCACGACTGAGGAATTTCAAGGAATACTCGACCGGCTCGGCGTTAATACGGAAACGCTCTGACCCCTAAAAAAGGGGACTTTTCATTCCCACTATCAATACAGAGATAGCTCGCCACTTGAGACGCCCAGATGCGAAGCACATTTTCACTGACATTACTGACAGCCGCGATACTGCTTAGCGGTTGTTCTTTCAACTCTGTACCCGAGGTTGGCCTCACTCAGCCCGCATCGCAGTACGATGACCGTATGCTCGACTCTCTGGGGGCGCAGCGCTATACGGAACAGCAGATGCTTTACATGCGAAAGGCAAAGAACCTAGAGCATGATCTGGATGTGCTCGAAGAAAGACGCAAGGCGCTGGAAACTTCCATAGGGATGAGCCAAGTGGAGGCTGGGGCTGGCAATCTCAAGGCCAGTGATAGCGAAGCTGTTCGCATGGGTGACTATGCTACTGCTACTCACGATGCCCAAACCCGTATTGCGAAAGAGTCATCGGAGCAAGCAGTTAAGCAGGCCTTGATCGAGAATGACCGTGATAGGGAGTTGATGGAGGCCGAGCTTGATACGAATCGCCGGCTTGTTGAGCTTGATCAGAAATACAGTAGCTCTATTCAGAGCACAAGCTCTGCAACTGAGAAGGCCCGGCTCAAAAGCGAGCTTGAGGTTGAAAAGGCCAAAGCCGAGGCTCAGCGAAAAAAGGCTTTGATTGAAGCCGATTCGACGCGTGACCTTTCTCGGCTTGAGCAAGATTTCCAGGTGCGGATCATTAGCGCAAAACGGGACGCAGCCGCCAACAATCAGGCGGCTGATCAGGTGTCTCAATCGCAGCGAATTAAAATTGCGCTGGCCAACGCAGACTCCAAGCGTCGAGTTCAAGCAGATATCGGTACTGCTCAAGATGCAATTACCCTGCTCAAGACTGAGTTGCATGGCGCCTCTCAACCTTTGCTCGATGAAATTGGCAAGCTGAATGAGCGGATCAGCAGTCTTCAAGGCCAGCTTGTGGCGGTACAGGCCGGTTATGACGCAAAGATTGCTGTTCAGCAATCCAGGCTCGACGGTCTGCAAGTGCAGAACAACGCACTCGCCGACGTGGAGCGGGACTTGATCAACGCTCCGGTCGCCTCGACAAACGCAAGCGGCCACGCATCCTCCTTGGAGGTGGATCGTCTTCAAGGTGATTTGCAACAAGCTAAACGCGACATTCAAGTGCGTAAATCTAGGCAGCTCGCCGACGTTGATCAGCAGCTATCCCAAGAGCTGGCAGGTCTATCTGTCAATCTCACAGCGGCACTGGGAACAGCGCTATCGAGCGGTACGGAAGCAAATGCTCGATTGGAAAAGGTTGTGAACGAAACAGCTATTCGTTCAGAGCTGGCAGCCAAGAAAACTCAGATCAATAACGATGCTCGAAGCCAGCTTGCTGAGTTGACTGTCAAAACCGAGATTGCGAAAGCCTCTGTGGTAGGGCCTGTACTGACTAACCGTGCGGTGTATTCGGGCAGCTACGGCGAGCAGCCGGTTGCGTTTGCGGTGAAGGAAAGCAATGCAGCGAAAGCTATCGTCGCCAAGGCCAAGCCGCATACGGCCCCGGTCGCAGTCGCAGAAGCAGGCTCGGCATCTGAGGTGAACAAGCCGCCGATTAATAATCACATCGCCCCTCTGGTCGTAGTCTCCGACTTTGCCCCAAAAGCCCCGCGTCCAAGACCAAGCAGTGTGGACGATGTTGTGATTGCTTCTGGCGTGATGGCTGGCGGCGATATGAAGCCATTGGTTGTGGCCCCGGCTGCAACTTCTTATTCAGTCATCTACACCTATGGGGAGAAAGGCAGTGCTGACAAGTTCTCGAATTTCCTTAAAGCCTATGGAATCAACGATTTTACGTATCGGTATTCCGAGAAGTTGAAGCAGCATGTGTTGTTCATGGGGAAATTCACCTCTAAGGATCAGGCCGCCAGTCGCGTAGCGTTTCTGAATAAGACGACGAGCAGTGCCAATGCAAAGATCATCGAAACGGACTTGTGAATGCTTTGCCGGGTGTCCATGGGGTTCAAGCCGTCCGCGCATGCGCGGAATTTCGCTAATCTTCCGCTATGGAATAAGCGGTCTGCTTTCCGCATTGCGCGGCTAAATGACCATTAAAAGTGTTGCGCTGGCGCTAATACGTTGAAGCGGCGCTACAGGCGGAAACCTAGTAAAGTCCCTATATCTATTGGTCATAAGCGCAGTTCAATGGTTTTTTAGCCTTCACTACTCCCTAGCATTGCGCGGCTTTTTGCTAAAAATTGCTTGATCTGAGGCCTAGAGCCGGTAAAGTAGTCGTCAGCGCTATTAGGAGATAGGCTATGACTACGCGACCGACCACTAAGAAAAAACCGTCACTTCGCCCCTTGGCTCAAGTCATTCAGGCTGTGCTGGCCAGAAGTGAAGAACCGCTCGGCAAGATCGTTGCCGTGACCAACCAGAAGGGCGGTGTCGGCAAGACCGCTACAAGCTTCAACTACGCGCACTACCTGAACGAACTCGGTTACCGAGTGCTGGTCATCGACCTGGATGGGCAGGGCAATATCACTCAGCTTTTCTTCAACCGTGACGTGTTGTCCAACTATGTTCATACACCAGCCCTTGCACTCTTCGAGCAGGGTACTGCTGAGGTATTTCAGCCGCTGACTCACCCAAGCGGTATCGACGTAGCTGCAACGCCACGCAACTGCCATGAACTCAATGGCGTGGATGTGATGCCAATCAGCGTTGCCAGCGTCTTTTATGAGAACTTGCAGGCTCTCGGTCAAATCTATGACTTTATTGTCATCGACACACCGCCAGCTCCGGGCGTGCGCACCACAAGCGCTTGCGCGACCGCCGACTATATCTACGCACCTGTGCTGGTAGACACATTCGCCGAGTCAGCTCTCGAAGGCGTTCTCAGTAGCATCGAGAATATTGGGCAGATTCTTGGCATTGAGCTGTCCATCACAGGTATTTTGATCAACAAGCTCAAGCTCGATGGCGAGAAGGATACGCTGCTGAAATACCAGCACCTATGCGATCTGTGTGGTGCCGCTCTTATCCCCACCCCGATTCGTCAGAGCAAGCCTTTTGACAAATCGCAAGGCATGGGCATCCCTGTATGGCACCTTCGAAAAAGCGGTAACGAGCGTCAGGCCAGTCAGGAAACATGCGCGGCTTACGGGGAAATGGCCTCTCGCATCCCAGAGATTCCAGCTGAGCGCATCCATTATTTCAAAGATATTAGCCGCGCCGTTCGTGCCGATATTGTGGCCAGGGCCGCGGCTGTGAAGGGGGCAGTATGAAGCGCAATCTTGCAGCGTTGGGCGGCGGGACGGCTGCCGGCGTAAACGCAGGCACTCTCGTCAACCAGTCCGACAAAATTATCCATCTAGATCCGACCAATGAAATCCTCTATGACCCAGCGGAAAACATCCGCAATGGCAAGGTTGTGGACGACAGCATTGATGGTCTGATTGACCTGCGCTTGACTATCGAAGGGTCGAAGCAGCTACAGCCGATTCGGGTGTACCCTCTACCTCAGAACAAGCTCGATCCAAGCAAACCAGCGCTCAAGTACGGCATCGCCGTGGGGCACCGCCGCACGCTTTGCTCCCGGCTAACAAGTGCAGACCATCCGGCTATCAGCGATCTTCCAAGGAAGGTTGCGGCAATCATCGATACCGATTGGCTCAAGAAGGGGCGTGCGTATCAGCTGCGCTGCCAGATTCATGAGAACACTGCTCGCGTTGACCTGAACCCTGTTGAGTTGGGGCAAGCTCTGCTGGACTACAAGCGAGAGCTTTCCAACGAAGAAAAAAGGGTAGTTCCGCAGCACGAGTTGATGGAGGTTTACGGCCTGCCCGAAAAGACCGTCTACCTACTGTTGAAAGCTGCCGAATTCCACCAGATCGCAAAAGACGCTTGCCACCTCAAGCTTCTCACTGATTTGGATTCCCTCAACACCTTCGACCTTACTTGCAAGGCGAATGAGCAATTGGGTCAGGCAATTTTCGAGAGTTTGAAAGTGGAGGGCGCACCGAGCACTCGCATTCTACTGCGCCAGGCTCGAACTCTGGCGGAGTCTGATGGCTACGAATTCGATAAGGCAAGCTGGTCTTGGCCAGCCACAGTGGAAGCAGTTGGCTCTAAGCCGGCATCGAACACGCCGGCGAATCAGCCCGCTAACTCCGGCCAGCATAATCCAGGCACTCCGGCGCCTAGTAACGTACCAAGCACGCCTACCGGTGCAGGGTCGAACAACCAGGGTAGCGCTGCTGGCGCTGGTGAGAAAGCGGCAAGCAACGCTGGCTCGGCTGTAACTGACCAGCAAGGGAGTGGCGCACTCGATTCGCAGTCTGGCAAACAACAACCGGGCTCCCCGAATACGCAGAGTGCCGAGAATAACGGGCAGTCTGCACTCGCACCGGCCAGTTCCTCGACCGCTGGTGCCTCACAGCTAGCCGGTGGCGCAAAGGAGCCTGCCGAACAAGCGCCACTTGATGAGTCGCCTGCTGCTGGAGTTGCTGGAGCAGCGAAAGGTGCAATCATCATGGTTGAGTTCAAGATGGGCGCTGACGCCAAGAAAGACTTCACTGGCGAACTGATCCTCAATAAAAAGGCTAAATCCCCAAGCATGGGGGTGGTCGCTTACCTGAACGACGAAGGGCGCGAGGAATTTATTGATGTGCCGTTGAAGCTTATGAATTTGGTGTCGATCAATCATCAGTAAACACAAAATCCGCGCATGCGCGGCTACAGGAAAGGGGGAGCTTATGCTCCCCCTTTTTTTATGGTTTTGGGGACATTGCCGGGTTGAATCGCACGGCCAATAGCGCGAACCTGTACGTGCTCCATGTGACCTCCCGCTTTACGTCTTCGTAGAGTTTGGTCACGCCTCAGAGCTAAATGCGTCATCGCGTTTGTTCTGTGAGCTGTTGCATGCGTTGGTATTCATCGCACGCTTCGGCAACCCTGATTGGAACTAGATCGCTTCGGCATTCAACTTCCAATCCCTTCTCGGTTTTGGATTTTGATTGCTTCGGCATGATGGTTCTGATCGAGAGTTGTCACTTTGACGGGTCTGAGCTTGCTTGGGTCTTATAGGTGACAGCTGTGTCGTCCTATTTGGTTCTTGTGTTGGTTCGTCCGCATTCCCAGTGGGTCGATGCAGTTTTGTTGGTTTGTATTGGCTAGGGTTCGCCCAGGTCTTTACTGACTGACGTTTCTGATCGACTTGAAGGCTTCGGCTAGAGAGAAGACCAGGATTTAGCGGCTTACAGGCTTGAGTTCGCTCCAGCCCTAGGTTGTTCCTGCGTTTGTCTATGTTCGCGTCCTGTACGCTGGCGTGACGGATGCGCCCCGGTTGTATGTGCTGATAATGGCTCGCCATTGTCTTCTCGTTCAGTCGGTTCGTTGTTGTTGCACTGAAATTGATTTGGGGCACGCACGTCGATGTATCAGCTTTGCTGTTATTCGTGTGTGAACCGCCTTCGGCGCCATTGGTTGCCGTAGGCAGCTGTGGAGGCGCTTTCTAAGTATCGTGAGGTAACTTGATATGAAACGTACTCTGCTGGCCGTTTTAAGTGTCGCTGCTCTCGTGGGTTATTTGACCTTCGATGATGCGCGCCGCGACTTGGCAGGTGCTAACCAGTCACGTTGCGCAGCATTTGCTGCGAACGACTTGGATTGCCCTTCTAGCAAATGATCCATCAGAAAAACCCGGTAACTCGGGTTTTTCGCCTTTTCACTGCTCGCACAGCTAGCGCCGTGCAGCATTAGCTTGGTCGGACTTGGTGTCGTAAGGCGCCGAAATCCCGGCTGGGAATCCACGCTTTGCGTGGAACGATCTTTAACAATGCGACACCACCAACCCATAGGGGCAGACCCTATGGGGCTGCCTTTTTCTCAGGAGACAGGCAGCTATGAACCGCAAACGAAATACATCGAAATTCACGGAACCGCTTTCCGAGACAGTTGATCGGCTTGTGCAACAGAACGGAGGCTGGTTTAACGTGATCGGTCGGATGACCAACACGTTTGACCAAGCTCTCGGAAAAATTGGCAAGCTCGTCGATTGCCCTTTCCCTAGCCGCCACAGTGCGACCGGCGGGAAGCTGGACTTCCGGTTTACTGACGATGCTAGCTACGAAGGCAGAGCAATCTGCACCTGCATGCAGGATCGTGGCATGAGCGCTGTCGAGCTTTTAGTAGAGGACGGCATCGGTAAGGACTACACGTCTTGCATGCTTGAAATCTTCAAGGCTTTGAATCCAGCTTCGAGTAGTGACCATGTGCGCAAGGAAACGGCCCCAGTGGTACGACCTGCTTCATCGGGAATGACTCAGGATGTGATCGCTTACAGGAAGGAGAAGCTATTCCTCATTGCCCGAGATTTAGTGACTCTTGACCATCCAAGCGCTGCGCCAGGGCGTGAATACTTCAAGAAAAGGGGTATCCCGCTCAACTCCAATATCCATGACGTTCGCTTCCATCCAGGTCTTGAGTATTGGGTGGATGGTGAAAAAGGTCAGGAAAAGAAAGTCCTCGCCGGGGTATACCCCGCGATAGTAAGTGCATTTCGCTCAAAGAGTGGGGTTGTGGTGAATTTTCACCGCATCTTCATCACTGAGAGTGGCGATAAAGCACCGGTCAGCAAAGTCAAAAAGATTTGTGCTCCGATGCCTGGGTTCGCTGGTTCGTCCATCACCATTGCCAAAACCCAAGGCCGTGTTTTGCACGTTGCCGAGGGTGTTGAAAAGGGGTGGTCGATTCATCTGGCTACAGGTGAGTCAGTGAAAGTAGCTTACTCATGCGGCTCCTTACCCAAGTTGCATGTGGACAAGGCTGAGTTTGATTCTGTCGTCATCTGGAGCGACTGCGATCCGGTAAACCCGAAGCGCAATCGTAAAAGTGGCGATGGACAATACTTTGCCTGGGAACTCGCCCGTCGCCTTTATAAAGAGGGCTTCGAAGTGACCTTCATGATGCCTAGCGGCAACCCAGAAAACGTTAAGGGGCGTGACTGGGAAGACGTTATCGTTGAAGAAGGGGTGTTAGACCTGAAAGGGTTCTACTACCGTCTCCAAACGCTTAAATCATTCGCGGTTAATGGTGGTGTAAACAAGCGGCATTCTAGTGCTGCTTGATCGCAAACTGTCTGTCCTACTGCGCTTTGCGCAGTAGGCAGGCAGACTCCTAAAACAATTCACTTTCGACCATAATGGGCGCACTTTACTTAGGTGTGCATCCCCGAATGGCGTCGATTTCTCCTATCATCCTCGAAGAAGAAGGCAGCCGCCTGCGTGCTGCGTATCAGCGAGCCAAGCTAACTCGACGGCTAACGCAAACTGATGTAGCCGCTGAATGCGGCTGGAAAAACGCTAGTACGTTCAATCGTATTTTGAGTGGTCGTATCCCCCTCACACTCGACTCCTTAACCAAACTCGCCCAGGTTCTGAAAGTATCTCCCGCCGCGATCTCTCCCCGTCTTGCGCATGAGAGCGGTGACTTGGACAACATGCGCATATCCCGACTTCTTTCTGTCAGTCTTGTCCGCTCAGTGACACGGGGCTGTTGGGGCGAGCCATTTGTGACGGCGCGGCGAATTCTTTTTTACAGTGCAGACGAGACGGCCTTTGCGCTTACCTTTGAGAGCGGGCTTGAGCCTATAGGATTCAGTGGTTGGGTCGTTGTGATTGAGCCAGCAAGTCGGGCCGTTGTTGGTGATCGAGTAGTTGTCCGCAATGGTGCTGGAAAGTATTCAATCGGCTTGGTAGCCGAACCGGATAAGTCAGGAGGGTTTGCCGTGGAGATTGAGGGGCGTGGTGCTGTGCTGACTACGCCACAGCGATGCATGTTAGTGGCAGCGATGCTCCCAGAGTCACAGCTTGTCTGAATAGCCGCGCATGCGCGGAAAAATGGGAGCAAGTCACACAGGCAGTCGCTTGCCTTTGTTTGGCAGATGCGGTAAAAAAGCGGTGTTCTATGTGCCAGCATTGCTTGCACACCCAGTTCACCTTTGCGTCATCG
The DNA here is from genome assembly GCF_032613195.1 of Pseudomonas sp. P108. NCBI lineage: Bacteria > Pseudomonadati > Pseudomonadota > Gammaproteobacteria > Pseudomonadales > Pseudomonadaceae > Pseudomonas > Pseudomonas sp. P108. The sequence goes on from NZ_CP126692.1 coordinate 236,218, forward strand.
CAAACGTTTTCTGGACTTGAGCCTTCTCACGTCATCGTGTAAGGATCAGGAGACATAGCAAAACCAAATTGGCGTACAGATTCTCTGTATTGCCGCATCGAATTTGCCAACCACGTCCTCTGTTGAGTAGATGTGGCCAGGTGGCTTTTTCTATTTCTACGCGAGCCTCGCGTTAAGCATCTTGCTTCCCTAGCAGGATAGGTCTTTGACCAATCGCTTTCAGTTTTTACAACGCCTAGTGCGCCTGTAGAGCTGACTCCATTTCCATTAGAACTTCACACTTCGAGCTGACCTCATTCAGCTCAGGCTGAGTATTGTCTGCGCGAAGCGTAACTACTCAGCCTCCGCGCCTGGGTATTCACTTATACCCCTGTGCGCGGCAGGTGGAGCTTAGAAATGGCATATAACGAATTTTCGATGTGCTCACTTCACGCAGAGCGCCAAGTTCAACACCGTCGTCAGATGGAGTTAGACCAAGCCCTCGAACGCGGATCAGCTCTTGTAGCTGCAATGCTTGCGGAAGGTGACCTCATAGACAAGGTTCTTGAACCTTTGAAGTTGGGTCATCTGGAGAAGATGGAATATGTTGCGAAAAACAGTGTGTTCCTAAAGGCCAAAGACGGCCATGAAGCCATCCAGATAATCTGGGCTCCAACTCAGGTCATCTGTATACACAGACTGCTCTCGAAGGAGTTCCGTTCCGAATTCAAAGCCCATTGGCTAGGAGTTTGGTTGGAACCTCTGCACGAGCGATCTAAAGAAGCGCTTTTAGAAGAGATTAAGCAAAAGGTCATGCACCGGAAGCTTATGCGTGACTCTCATGGTGTGAACAGCGAGATTCAGTTCGCTGTAAGCCCTGCGGTAGTCCTGCCGTCCTACGAAGTGCGTCATTAATTAAAAAACCTTACCGGCGACGGTTTCCAACGTCGCCGGTAGCACCGTGGCGTTGGTTTTAAAAATGCCGATTAAACTACGGTGATAAAAAATGAAAAAACTTAAAATCAAGGCTTTGGCCTATAGCGTAAACACTTTTGTTCTTGGATTGACTGGTGGCTGGGTAATTCCGGTTGATTTTTACAAGCCAGTATCCATCGTTGCGGCAATTCTGTTGCTGCTGATGTTCTTGTCCGACCTTGCTATGTCCTTCCCGAAGGCTAAGCAAAAGGGCAAGGCCGAAGCGACCAAGACCAGGAGGAAAAGACCACCAAGAAAAAGAAGAAGAAGAAAGAGTAAGTAATAACCTCAATTTTCGATGACTTTTACAGGTGAATATCAATGATCGACTTAATTGCAAATGGTTGCGTGATCCTTGCTCTTGGAGCAGGGACTGGACTTTGGCTGTACGCATCGTTCGGAAGTAAACCGGCACGTTAGTCGCTTCAATCTTCCCTCTGACCTTCGGGTCGGAGGGGATTCTCTGTTACTTAGAGGGCTGCGAGAAAAATTCTTAGCCCTCAAGGCTAGGCGTTTTTCTGGAGTTCTCAATTCCATGCCTAGTCCCCGCGACCTAGGCATTAAACCAATATGCACTGTTCGCGGCAGTTGCGGAGTTAATCAAATGACCGAAGTTAAAAAAACCCAGCGTTCTGTTCTCCTGCACAAAGTCTTCGGTTTTTCCGATCCCATTCTTGGGTTTGAGGAACCGTTTGTAATTGACGCAGTTCGTTCCCCATTTGTGCCTGAAATCAACCCTGACTACGTGTTTGAACCAGACATGGTTGCTCGCGTGCTGCGCTCTTATGCCAACCGCGAGAACATGATGTTCAACGGTGAGAAGGGCACTGGTAAGTCATCTTTCGTGCAGCAATTCTGTGCACGGTTGCACATCCCGCTGATGACCATTAACGGTGGTCCAGGCTTGGATGAAACTTACCTGATGGGTTCCAAAACGATTGAGGATGGAAACGTTAAGGCTGCTGATGGTGTTCTTAGCTACTGCTTGCGTCACGGCATCCCGGTGCTGATCGACGAATTGGCTGCAATCAAACCAAGCGTACTGCTGTCCATCAACGACGTATTAAACGGGGATCAGACGATTACCCTGAAACATCACGGTCTCGACCCTTTGGTCAAGCCCGATGATCTGGCTAAGGTTGAAGGTTCGATGACCATCAAGCGGCATCCTAAGTTCCGCTTGTTCGCTACTGATAACACTGGCGGTAAAATGTCCCGTAACCCTAACTATGTCGGAGTAAACACACAAAATACCGCAGTTCGTTCGCGCTTCACTTGTTTCAAAATGACCTTTATGAAACCGGCTCTAGAGCTGAAAGCTTTGATCGGTAGCACCAAAGGCGAATTACCAAAAGAAGTTGCGAAGTTCATGATTGAGCTTGCTATTCGTGTCCGTGCCGCTTTTGAGCAAGGGGAAATGACAGATACCTTGTCGTTCCGTGAGCTTCAACGCTGGGGTCGCAAGGCTCTTGTGTATGGCCGTCATGATAAGACTGTTATGGTCGATAACAAACCTAAGTTGATCCCTGACTGCGCGAAAGCGTTTGTTGATGCGATCTACACGGGGATGGAGGAAACCGATCAGTTTGTCGTTCTGCCAACCTACGAGTTGGTGTTCGGCACCAAGCTTGAACTCCCAAGTGAGTACGCAAATACAGCTAACTCGTTTCTGACTCAGCTGACTGCTAAAACTCTTAATTGGGACGCTGCATAAAGCATAACTCCCCCCCATTTTTGGGGGGGGTTACCTCTCTGGTGAGCTGGGAAAAACTTCCCGCTCACGCGCTGGAAGGATTTTCCGAGCCCATAGCTCAACCCTTCCAGCCTCCGCACCTGGAAGTAACAACCATCCACGACGCGGCGTGTGAGAGAAATGCCATGAAAAATCAAATCAGCAACGCAAAGGTAATGGTCAAGAAAGCAATCCAACTCGCTTCTTGCAGACTGGAAATTGCACACGCTGTTGTCGTTTACGCCGTAGCAGAGTTCCGCTTGAAAAAGCTTCACCCTGTTCGCGATTCACGTAAGCGTGAGGAAGTTGGTTACCAGTTGCGCTCCATGGAGATTGCACTGGAGCTAGCTTCCGCAAGACTGACCACTATCTAAAAACACCCCCCCCCTTGGGCTGGAAACGGCCCTCGGGTCGGTTCCCTTCCTTGGTGCTGGGAATTCCCAAACTGGGCACACAAACCCAGTGATGGGTAAGGAGTTTTAAATGCGTACTGCTATCAATGCACCGAAAGGTTGGCTCTCGTTTATCCGTACATTGGCCCGCGACTCGAAATTGAAGATCGTAGTCGGTCATAACGTTGGCCCTGCCACCAATGGCAAGGTCATGTGGTTGCCTGCATTGCCGGCTGAACTGACACCAGATGATTTGGTGTTGTTCGAAGGCAACGCCTTCCATGAAGTGGGACACATACAGCGCAGTAATATTGAATTCTTCCAAGCATTCGGTAAGGAGCATGGCTCTTTTGCCGGGTTTCTTCTGAACGCGTTAGATGACGTATTTATGGAGGGCCGTCAGGCCGCTTGGAAGCTGATGGCTGCAAATCGCTTGCTGGATTCCACCATGGTGCTGATCAAGCGTGATCAGTTCCGTGATGGTTCCGCAGGGTTGGGGGAGGCGGTGGCTTGCTATTGCCTCTCGTACCTGACAGCGAAACGTTGGCCGTCTATCAGTGTGGCTGCCGCACGCGTCGAGGGAAATTTGCGTAAGCATTTGGCCCAACATGCTGACAAGGTGATTCCAGAGTTGCGTAACCTTTTGGATGCCGAGTTTCCCGCTGTCGCCTCTACAGAGGATGGCGGCGACCTCGCGCTCAAGATCATCAAACTTCTGCAAAACCTTGCAGAGCAAGAGCAGTCCCAGCCCAGCAACTCTCCTGAGAGCAGCGAAGGCGACGATGATGCCGAAGGCTCCAGCGATTCTGCTAAGTCCGATTCTGAGAATGACAACGATCCTGGCTCCGATCCGCAAGGTGAAGATGGGAACGCTGGAACTGATCGTGAATCTCAAGCCAACAGCGATGATGCTGGTCAAGGTAAAAGCCAAAACTCAGAAGCTGACCCGAAAGGTGATGAAGATGAGAGTGGCGTTTCCGAGGCCGGCGATAAGTCGCAAGATGGTGACAAAAGACATGGCGACGAATCCTCCAACCAATCATCTTCTGAGTCGAAAGACGATGACGAGGCTGGAGGTAAGTCTGGCAAAGCCGGCTCCAAGGGTGAGCAAAGCGACGAGTCCAGTGACGGTAAAGGCAACCAGGGTGAGGATGGCGATAGCCAGCCAGAGCCAGGTGCGGATACCGACAATGGGAAGTCGTTGAAGGAAATGGTCGAAAGCATGTTGAACGAAAACCTGGGCAACCAGGAAGTGTTCGACAAGGGCTCGGCTCTTAAAGAACTGGCTGGGAGCATCGCCTCTGGCGTAAATCCTGCCTATGAAGGCCAACCGCTGGTCGATGGTCTGGTCATTGATTATTCCGCAGGTGCAGGTAAAGCCGATGGCTTTGCTGATGGTATGCCCGTCGTTACTGCGGATCGAGAAATGGCTGCGGCAATTGCCCAAGTAACTGGTCGTAAAGCAAATGTGATGGGAAACCGTCTACGCGCACTGCTCGCAAATCGGGAGGAAACGGAAAGCTACGCTGCTCGCACCGGGCAGCTATCAGACCGTGCCCTTTACCGCTTTGCACTCAACGATTCGAAAGTCTTTGCGAAAGCAGAGGAACGGGTTGAAGAGACTGCTGCTGTAACGATTACTGCCGACCTGTCCGCTTCCACCGGGATTAAACAGGAAGGCAGCTCGGTTGCTGAGCAGATTCGCATTGCGCTATCGATGCTCGAAAAGGTGCTGCATGAAATTGGCACGCCACGCGAGATTCTGGGGTTCGCTCCAGCATCTGGCGAACTTAACTGCATGGTTAAGTCCTTCGGGGACAATCATCGTGTAGCTATGGATCGCATCGCCGGCATGCATCGACTGGTAGGGGGTGACTGCACTCCAATTGGCTCAGCTGTTCTACAAGCTGGGTCTCGCCTTTTGAGCCATGAAGCCCAGCGCAAGCTGCTCTTAGTGGTGACTGATGGACTGCCAGACGATGTTGAACACGCTACTCAGATGACTTCGACCATTCAACGTAATGGCGCGGAAGTCATTTTTCTGGTTATCGGCGCCGAAAGCGCATGTGACTGGTTGAGAGCGGCAAACATAAAGTTTGCGCATGCAGAAAACGCAGAAGGACTAATTCCAGCCATGGTTTCAAAAATGGCTGAATTCCTATCCTGAGAAGTCGGTAATTAAAGCCCCCCTAAAACGGGGGCTGTTCTCCCAGTGAGCTGAAAAAACATTCGGCTCGCGCCGGATGTTTTTTGAGTTCGTTGCAACTCGATACGTCCGGCATCCGCCATCGGACGTTTAAATAAATTTCCCTGCGGCGGCAGGTGAGAGCAATACCATGACTAATACAAACTACGTTTCAAAAGTACGCACTGCTGTAAATGATGACCAAGTTGTAGTCTTCAACTTGATGGTTAGCTGCATGAGCGCCGAACGCCAGTTCGACCTCACCAAGCTGGGCATTGATGTTGAAAAACTGCCTAGTGCATCGCGGAAGCTTATTCAGGAGAAAATTTTCCCGAAAGAGTTTCTGAACAACTACAGCCGCCTCCGTGACCGCGCCAACGCGGTTCTGGATCGTGGCGCCGCTGTTCGCCTAGAAATGGGCGTTGTAAGCAGTCGTACCGAAGCTGTCGCGAAGATCGAAGACCTGAATGCCATCAAGGCAGATTGGGCCACTCAGATCGAAGCAGATAGTCACCGCTATTCCACCATCTGTAACGAACGTATCGCACTGATCGCCGCTGAGGCTTTTCGTGAGGGCGTTTCTGCGGAAGTGGTAAACACGCTTGTTGATGCGCTGCGTAAACGCCAACCCACTTGGGAGCATTTCGTGAGCCGTATGAATTTTGCGTATTCGCCAGTACCTATCAAGCTGGAGTTGGATGAGAGCAAGTCGGAATTTGACCCTGTTCTGTTCAAAGCTCAGCGAGAAGGTCTGGTTGCATTGCGAGAAGGGGTGTTTGGTGGGCTTGTGCAGTACCTGACCCGTGAGAGCAACGATATTCTGAAAGTGTTGAATGGGAAGAAGCAGCATCATGGCGTCTACACCATCAACTACCGGACGGTAGCTCGTATCGGCGAAATCACTGCAAAACTCCATGGCCTTGCCTTCGTACACCAGCAAGTTGCCCCGTTGGCTTCGGTCATCGACGACGCGCTGGTCTTCATGCCTAAAAGCGTGGAGAAGGACTTGGGCTTGCAGCCTGGGCAGTTCTACAACTTGATTGCATGCCTTGAAGCCATGGGTGACCAGCACGAACTGCTGGCTCGCCTTCGCGACAAGCAGCCTCTTGTTGTTGTGAGTCAACAGCCACCAGTAATGGCGGCTTGTTCACACGCGGTTTCGAGCAGCATTGCTCAGCAAGCTCTTGCTACCGCGAGGAACACTCTCGGCGCCACCGCTGGCTCTGCCGTTGTCGCAACTACGGTTGTTGATAGCGACGAGCAAGCACCAAACGATGCTGAAATTGAGGCCTCTTTCGAGGACGAAGTTGAGGCTGTTCCTGCTGATCGACCGCCTTTCATGGCAGGCCTGAGTTTCTTGGGCGCTTCCATGTTCGAATGATTAGCTAATCCCTCCAACCCCGTATGGGCACACCACGCCCTTACGGGGAGTGGTGCGCCTGAAAGAGGCCATCACTATGCAAGCTGCACTTGATCTTTTCGGTGAAAACTTCGCCGAACCAAAGCAAATCTCCAAACCCAAACCCAAAGCACCAGCGACAACGAAGCCTCGTGCAACGTTGAAGTTGGATCGTCGAAAAATCTGGGGCAGCGGGGGTCACCTCGACACCCTGGAAGACGACGACACGCTATCCACTCTTGGCACTGAATCGTTCACAGAAAACGCCACCATCGAAAGATTGGAGCAGGCGTTGTTTATGAGCCCAGTAATCAAGAATGGGGAATGGGTCGAAGACGGTACGTTCTACGCCTATCGGATCACAAAGCCTGTAATGGGGCAGCGTGAGTTCGGACTCAAAGGCTCAATGCTTCATGACTGCACTGCCGTCATGATGCAAGCAAGCGCCCAAAGGGTGCTTGACGAGTCTTATGACGACACTGGGTCGTGGCTTCCAAAATGGGCCTACTGGTTGTTCTGCCATCGTCTGCGCATTGCCGGCGAGCAAGAAGACCCGTATGAACTGCTCAAGGCGTTCACGGCAGTAATGACTCAACAGGACTTCCTGGATGCTTCCCGAAAGGGTGAGTCGCTGCGTCGTGTTACCAAGCGGCTTCACATGCAGCAAAAGCGTGCTGCTGCGAAAGCAGCGGCATCGACTGTTGAAGCCGTTGACCACCTTGATGTACCTGAACAAGCAACTGCTTGATAAGCAAGCCCTGCCATTCTCGGCGGCAGGGTTTATGCCACCTTCGTGTGTGCAATATCGCGGCGACCGAGCGCCGTTGGAGACTTGAAATGAACACCCATACCGAGCAAATGAACTTCGCTGAAAAAGCACTCGTAACTGTTTGCGGCCTTGTCTGGCGCTTCCTTCGACTGCTTGACCCTCACCGGGTACAGCGCTATTTCGCTGCAAAGGTTAACGTGACGGGTCAAAGCATCTGCAAGCTGCATGCATTGAGCTTGGAAGACGCCACCGATCATATCTGCCGGATCAACAATAACCGCATGAAGGAAGGCGAAGGTTTTCTGGCAAAGCGCGGTGACCTGTTGAAAATTTACAATCCGGCTAACGGAAAATTTGTGCTTCGCTTCGCGCATGGCTCGGGCGAGCTGAAAATCCGTTACAAGGAGTTGGGCCTCGACTACGACGCAAGGGCTGAGTTGGGTGTCCTAAACGATAGTGAGGTAGACCTCCAGATCATGAAGGCAAACACTGCTGACCGTGAGTTCTACCTGATGTACCAGGATCGATCTGTTTCTAGCCGTCAGAGCCGTGCTCTTGGCTGGTACATGCTCCTGGGTAGCGTCCTGTTCACCGTACTGACTACTGGCTTCGGCTGGGTTGGCTCGTTGATCAACCTATTCTTCTAACGTTCGGTGACTCCCTAGGCCTTGGCCTGTGGGTGTCACCCCAAAGCTCAGTTCTAGCAACGGGCTTTGGGGTGACACCCACAGTAAGCGAGGCTCCGATGACACCGAATGTACAGCTAGACGTAGATTACCTCCGTACACTCGGGGTGACCTTTCTTCCGTCCTTTCACGCGGGAGCAGTTGGCGTCATCGCACGCTACGACCTCCCTCGGCTGTTCTATCCATCCGACTTTGGCATGGATCGACTTGATGGCATCATCGAGAAACTGAATAGCAACCTGAGAACGACGTACCATGGATGCGGCTACTACGGTAGCTGCCCCCCTGGCGAAAGTGACTCTGGCGACGACATTGTTTATGTACTGTTCGCTGACAATGAGTTCTACGATGACTATAGAAACGGCAACGGAGGGAGCTTTTCAGCCCAAGGTTGAATTCCTCTTTTGTGCGTGCGCCTGGGCACGTCGTGTGGGAAGTCAGGCTGGGTAAGGCCCGGCTTCCCCGCGTTTCTGCATAGAGTTCGGTTGCAACCCTTTAGGGGGCTGGGCAGGCTTACATAAGCCACAGGAGCCACGCCTTGATACCGTTTGCAGAAATTGATCACACACTGATTTTCTTCTCTATTTTCCTCTCATTCACATTGTTTTTCTCCAGAACACTGAAAGCCTCACTGGCTGTCGGTGCGCTTGTCTGCGCCTGCGTTTTCGTGACATTTGACGGTCACTTCTGGCTTGGCGAGATTTTGCTGCCGCGAGGCAAGAACCCTCAAATCGCAACGGTAGGGCTGATGGCGTTCACAGCTCTGATTTCGTTGATAGGCTTGGCGTTCAAAAGCTGGCGCACTCTTGATCGGGTAATGGTCGGTATTTCGAGTGCAAGCGTTCTCGCAACCTTCGTACTATTTCACTACGTTCTGGTGCAGCAAGTTCTTCCCGCTTGGGCCAAAGACGCAGCCTGGGGAAATAGTTACCTTGTGCCGGTCTCTGTGGAGCGTTTCAGGCGCTCATGCGGTGAGTCGGAGCTGATCTGCTGGATTGGAGCTGATGTTGCGGCACACGCGCTCCCGGAGGCATACAGCCAACAGGTCGAGGGCCTATACCGTTTCTACCGTGACCATAAGCCCGAAGCTGAGGTGGGTCACGGTTTTGGTGTGTTCAACGACCTAGGTGCCGATGGCGTTTCGGTTGTTTTGTTTCATCAGAGCGGCGACGACGTAAGAGTTATCGTTGATGCCAAGGTAGGAATTCGAATCCATACCAAGATAAGAGACCTTTTTTACTTGCTCGCCACGGTCGCTCACGGCGTTTGGTTGTTTGGATCGTTATCCTTGATTGCATTCCATCGTATGCGATTCAGAAGGTCGGGCCGTGTTCATTGATTACGAAAATATTCATCGCACATACCTCATTGGTCACCATGTTGGTGACAACTGGGAATTTGAGTCCACTCATCCACTCGACCCCCGAAAGGGGATGATCGTCAGTAGTCACACGGCGTTTAGCAACAATGCATTGCAGCTCTCGATCCACCTCTACAACAGAGTTGGTGAGCGAGGGCGGTGCATTGGTGTTAGTCACTGCCTGCTGCTTTGTTTCAGCCACAAAGTGAATGGTAGCTACAAGCTGAATAACGACGAGAACCGGATAACCTTCCACCTCGATCTTGGTGAGGCGGCTGAGTTGTACGCGGTGGCTATAGGTCACGCAGGACATTATGCCTATCGAGCCGTGCGCAAGGGGCAAGCGGTTAAGTCAATCGAGGGTGTTGAGACGATTCGCGACGGTCGCCGCATCGTAACGCTGCGAGCCGCTGGTGGCGGTGAGGGGCAGAAGACCTCAGTTGAAATTGATTTGGTTAAAACTGATCTGATAGCTCTCGCCGCTCACTGCGTAGGGTACGCAAGGGTGCTTTACCCATCGTTGAGTGATGCCGCTGTGCAGGAGCTTCTTTCGTCTGCATCAAAGAATACCCGCGCATGCGCGGAAAATCAGGTGGTTTCCGCCGATGTAACCACCTCAGAAAACCTCAAGGTGAGAGCCGACCATCATCGCTCTGCTGGGGCCTCAAGCGCTGATATTGGGAAGCTACGCCGTGCAATTTGGGCCATAGGAAACCAGAAATGGCCGGGCATGCGACTGGACGCACTACAGCGTATCCAGCAGCTTGAAGACTCGGCACTGCTCCAAGAATTGATCAACGAGGCAAATGCCGGGAACTTCACCGGATGGGATGCTTATCTGCCTTAGCGAAGATTTTGCGTAGCCACGCTCGAATCAGTGCCCTTCAAGGGCGCACTAGCAGATATGGATATCAGAAAAATTGTTGTTCACTCCGTTAAGCAGCACAACGCACAATCGAGTCGCGAGGCAGAGATTGTGCGTGAGATTGACCGCATTCTGCGACTCAGGGGTTTCCCGAGCACACAGGTCTGGGTTGACGTGCGATTCGACTATGGCATGGCAGATCATTCGTCGTGCAAGGTTTCATTGCTCCAGATTAATGGAGAGCTTCATGGAACGGTCGAGATTCGTCTTCAAGGCTTGTTCATCTGGCAAGACTTTTCGACTTTCTTCTCTGAAGTAATCCCACACGAAATCGCCCATGTCCTGCTGGAGCTGCGGTGGGCTGAACGTGGCGTTGCATCCGAAAAAGGGCATGGCGATGAGTGGGTGGAGCTTGTGCTGGATATCAACCCAGATGCTGACCCAGCCGCGAAAGTGAAGGGCAATTTCGATGATCGTCCAATAAAGCTTCAAAAAGGCGGAATCGCTTGTGAGTGTGATTGCGATGACCTCAGTGCATTCGTGGTAGTGGCGAACACCGCATCAACGCTAATGAAGCTAAAGACAGAAGAGTTGTGCTGCTCTGAATGCCAGTCAGCATACCGCCGTGTCTCCAAAGATTCCTGGCCCTCCGAAATTACGGAGGCGCTGACGTTTTACGAGGGCGTGATGGCACTCAAGATTCATCACCCTCCGCTTTCAAGGTAGGCTAAATGACCGCGTTTGTTCCCTTTGATGAAAAGATTTTAATCGGCTATTGCCCACAAGGTGAAAGCGTTGATTGGTGCTACCCCGAACTGAACAACTTCAACGGTTTGTTCATGGGGATTTCCGGGTCTGGGAAGACTTGGACTCTGCGCAACATGATCGCCCGAGTTTTTGTTCGTGGATCTACCTTCCATATTCTGGATGTGAAGGGAGATTTTAAGCCTCAGAATTTCTTAGACCAAGGGCTGAGCCAGCTCGTCAGCGAATCCGATTTCAACATCATTACGTTCTCCTACTTCGACGGTGGTTCCTCTCTTAATCCGTTGCAAGTGCCGCGCAGCCAAGAGGGTGGTGGCGTGGTTATGACTATCGAGAACGCCAAAGAGTTGGTGAACAAGTTCAACCCCAAGCTTGGCGGCAAGCAGCTGGGCTACCTCGGTGAGGTGTTAAAAGCCGTCTACGCGGATTTTGGAATCCTGCATGAGGACGAAGCCACCTGGACTAATAAGGCTCCCACATTCGCGGATGTGCATGAAAAGCTGACGCTCATCTATCAGTGCATCGCGAGCGGCCTTGATTCTGGTTCTGTCGGTTCAATCATGGCTGAAATCGGGCGCGCAAAGCGCAAGGCTCTCTCTGCAATTCGCAAGGCCCGAGACGAAGAAGACGACGAAGACTCTATATCTTTGCTATGCCAGGAACATGCTGATGCTGCTTCCCACTTTATTGCGGGGATAGTAAAAGGGCAGCTTTCCTATGAAAGCCTCAACAAGAATGGTACTGGTGAAGAATGGCAGCATTGGTCGAAAGACTCGATCTATTCGCTGCGTGACACAATCAGCCAAATGGTTGAAAGCCGCTTGTTCACTGGCGAAGCTTCGACACTCCAGCGCAACAAGATCAATGTCTATGACATGACTCAAATCTCATCTGCTCACCAGCAGATAATGATGGATATTATCGCAAGCCGTACATTTGCGATGGGTGTCCTCCAGGCAAAAACGTCCGGAAACATCGACCCGAAAAGTGCAAGTCACCTCCTAGTATGCGACGAAGGCAAGCACGCAAAAGCTATCAGCAAACAACCGCTTAGCCCGGTTAACCGTATCGCTACTGAGGGGCGCGGCTTTGGTATCGGCGTGTGGATGGGGGTACAGCAGCCTGATCAGGTTACTCAGGATCAGTTGCGTAACTTCTCGTTCTATTTCCTGCTCAAAACCCCGGAATCGAGCAGTAAGGAAATGCAACGAATGTTCGGCCTCAAGCCCAACCAACTCAAGCTGCTCGAAGGCCGTGAGAATTGCCTCTACAGCGCCGGCAAAAAATACGTCGCTGTCCGACACTTCAAAGAGGATTGATCGATGAGGCTCAGCTGGGTTGTTCTGGCCATTTCTCTTGGCATAGTGGGTTGTACTACGCAGCCACCCGGCGTCCCTTTGCCGCCAACACGAGAGCAGCGCGAGGCGCAGATCGAGGTTGCCGCACAAGCAGTAAAAACTGGAAAGTTCGAACAAGCTGAACAGTTGCTTAGCCGCTACCTCTACCGAAGCCCGGATGGAGAGTTGTTGTTCAGGTCAATGGGCGTAGGTTCGGATGCAGAGCAGATGGCTATTGATACTGTAGCGCTCATGCTTTGGGAAACGGGGCGTGACGCTTCTCTTGAAAGCTTTTCCAAGCGCTATCTGAGCGGGTATGAGAGGGATGTGATGCTCTGCCGGCTGGCTGAGCGTAACGCAGTCTACGAGAAGGCTTACAATTGTTGGAACGATCTGGGCGATGTTGATCGAGCGCGGCGGACTGTGCGTACAGAAAGCGCCCTCAGAATTCTCAAGGATTAAAAAAGGAGGCCTAGGCCTCCTTTTCTTTCTCCGCCGCTTCGTCATCTATGTCTGATTCACCCTGGACTGTGTTGTCTTCCGTTGCTTTAGTGATCCTGATCCGATACGCCGCCGTGCCCCATTTTTCTTGAAGCCCAGGGATCAGCTTTTCGAGCATCTGTTTTTTCAGCATCAGTACGGCTGTAAATCTTGTTGTGCCAATGCGGCAGTCGTAGAGGCCGAGGTCGGATGAAAAGGTTTTATAACCTGTCATCAGCAGGCCAAGCTTGTTGAAGCGTTCGCTCACAAGCTTAGCTGCTGGGTGCTTAAACGTTCTGGTTTCATGATCGAGCTGGAGCTTTCTGTTCATTTCCACGGGGAGGTGTTTGCCCATCAGCTCCAGCACGGTAGACATTGGCGTGATGAAATATTCAAGTGCAGGCGTTGTCCAGCCACCTGCATGTCCGTTTTTGTTGAGATAGCTATTGATGTTCAGCTCATTAATCGTGTTGATCAATGCTTGCTCTATCGACTCAAGCTGTTCATCACTCAGTTTCTCGACTCCGGCAGCTTTTTCCTCTTTGATGACAAATCCATCGCTCATTCGGAGCGCCTGGATCAGTGTCTCTGTGCGATTACTCGCGCCAATCGGAAGATTGTCAGGGTCGTGGTAATAGCGCAGGGCGAGCACTAACGTTCGCTGATCGTCCTCTGGCAGGAGCCGAAACTCAGGCTGTGTCGAAACAATGTGCGCCGCGAACTTGTTGTGATGTGTTGCATTGACGTTCTTAACCCAGACATCCCCGCTTTGCTTGTAGGCCAAGAGTTTGTCCAGGTCGTGCCCCAGCCCTGCTATCTGCGCAAGCGGCTCAATCTTTCCACGCTCCGAGAAATAAGCTTTCACCTTCTTTGCCACGGCTACCGAATGCTCGAATAGAGGTGCGTCAGCGTGGTGTCCCCCGATACTTGCTGGAACGTCAGGGTGTTTTTTGAGCATGCCGAAAATGGCCATGTAAAGCAGCTGGTAGGCAGTAGGCTGAACGCCATCCTTCGTCTGAATGTCGGCCTGATCAATCCTGTAGAAATTCTGTTGGTAGGGGTTTCTATCAATCTGCCCGCCCTGGATTTCCCCATTGCTGCCTCTGTATTTCGGGAGGATAACCGTCAGTTCCGAGCCTGGGATCTCAGCCGTGTAGACCCCTTTCGGCTGAACTGCGGTTGGAGAAGGATCGATAAGAGCCGCAGTCGGCTTATGTAGGTAATGCCTAAGTGCAAGGTAACCGGCGACAAAGGCTGCACCGCAGTACAACACGCCTTGGAGCATGAGCAGTAGGAGCGCGACAAGAGTGCCTATGTAACCGCCCTCAGAAATGATCTGGCGAACCCAGTCCGGCTTGAATTGATACCAGTTTGGCGCGAGAGCCAATGCCTGCACATCAAGGTGCTGATTCGCCTGCACAAGATAGTAGGCGTAGCCGAGGATGAGTGCGGCACAGCAAAACGTAACGGCGAATACTCCGGTGTTTTGCTTTACGGTGGGTTTTTTAGCCATGTGGCCTCCTAGAAGCTGGTGGCCCATGGTGGTGATTTTTTTTTTAAGATTCCACTCAACTACCTGCCGATTTGGGGGCTCTCCGTTCGCACTAGGAGATATACACCCCAGAAATTCGTTCGAGGTAGTTGTGAAGAAAAGTCTGATCGGCCTTGCCGTCGCCCTCACTGTAGCCAACGCACACGCATACAGCGATGCGGCGATGGCCAGCCCCGGAGGGCTTTCCGTATTCGACCGCGTATATGAGGCTGGTAAAGCTCAGAGCGTTACCGGTGCTGTGAAGTTCCAGAAGACAGAGCCGGCCCCCGCAGCTGTCATCGACCTTTCCTTGGACGCACCGGTTATCTCGGTTGAAGAGACAGCCACCGAGCGCCGGTACAAAGAAACGCTTGCTGAGTTGGAGCGGAACCGCATCAGCCTTGATGCAGCCCGCGCTGATGCAGAGCGAGTTGTGCAGCAGGCTCACGCAGAGGTCGTTGCCAAGGCTGACGAGCGCGTCCGTGTATTGGAAACCCAGCGTGCCTCTATTCAGGCTCAACTCGCGCAGGTGAAAGAACAAGAGCTGCGCGTGAACCGGGCGATGGCGTTGAATGACAGCGCGATGGCCGAAGCGTCTCAGCTCAAGGTAGATGGCGCGTCCCAGGTCGCCAAGATCAAACAGGAAAGCCAGCAGATTCTGATGATGGCCGAGAACAGCGCTGTGGCCATCGAAGGCGCTGCCAAGAAACGAGTCCAGCTGGAACGCCTTGATCCGACTGTAGTTCTCAATGAGCCGGTCAAGGCTGAGTACCAGTCAGCGACCATGGAAGAAATCGCTCGCGGGATGATGCCGCAAGGCTGGCGGGTACAGGTCGAATTCAGCGCAAGACCAGAGCTTGCTGAACGCCGCTATCAATTTATCTCCACAGACCCACGTGACTTGGCGTTGCGCAAGCTGACAGGTTCGGTGCGCGATGCGCGGGTTCGATTCGCCTATTTCTGGGATTTGACCGATGCCAACGGCAATCCGGCTCCCATGCTTCTGATCACCGACCGAGCCAAGTAAGGGACTTTTTATGCCGTTCAAGAAATCACGTCTGAGCTTGGCTCTCGCATTCGCTGGCGCACTCTCGGGCTGTGCAAACCAGTTCGAAATCGATCCTGAAAACCAATACTCGGACTTGTCTCCAGACCGCGAGTCGAAAATGCAGGCTGCACGAGGTACTACTTTCGTGCGCGAAATCAAGACTGAAGACCTCGCTAAACAGCGTCCGGTCTTCCTCACGGCGCAAAACAAATCATTGCGCTCGGTTCTCCAGGAGACGCTGCCCGGTTACGCGATCATCCCGCGTGGCGGTGTTAGCCTGAATGAACCTATCGATGTTGCTTCTCAGGGCATGGCCCTCAAGGACTTCATCGAGTATGTCGAAGGAACCCGTGACCTCAACATCGAAATCGACGGTAAACGCGTCTATGTCTCGGACTTCGAGACCAAGCAGTGGAACCTTGCGGCCTTCGCCACCACACGCAATATCGACAGCATCGTCACTTCCAAGCAATCACGGGGTGCTAAGGCAGGTGACGACACTCAGACGGAAGAAAACCAGACTACTGGTTCCTCTATCGCGGTGAACCTGAGCGAAGACGAGTGGAAGACCATCATGGATGGCGCCCGGCGCATCATCGGAGCCCCGAAGCCTGATGAGGCGACAAAGGGGCGCAACCAAGGTGGCGCTGCTGACAGCACCTCCGTTGGCGCTGGCGGCATGCCCAGCGGCGCGACCCGCATGCCTGACGGCAGCACCATGGTCGGTTTGAACTTCGGCCCATCTGTAGAGCAGATTGCCCAGCCATTGAACGACGGTCGCCAGGCCTTCATTGAAGGCATTCGCTCCGTCGGCGTGGTGACAGCAGGTGGCAAGCCTGCACAGATGCGCATTCTCGACCGCTACCTGAAAAAGGCGGTTGCCGATGCAACCAAAATCGTCAACGTACAGGTTCAGGCATACGACGTTGTACTGAATAACGGTAAGCAGAAGGGCATCAACTGGGACGCTCTCAAGATCGGTAGCATTTCCGGGAACCTGTTCAACGTCGGCCTCAGCAATACTTCCCAGGTGCTGTCGGGCAACGGGTTTTGGAACATCACAGGTTCCTTCGAAGGTGATCGTGGGAAGGGAACAGCCTTGCTCAGCTTCCTCGAAACCTTCGGTCGCGTAGAGCTGCAAGATCAACCCAATCTCACAGTACGAAACGGTGTCCCCGCCCAGATTTATGCGGGCGAAGAGTTGACTTACATTTCTGACGTTGAGCAAAGCCAAGACGAGAACGGCAACACCACGGTTACACCGAAACTTGCACGGTTGAAGGTAGGTGTAACGCTGGCCGTCACCGTCCGGGTACTGGAAGACGAACGCCTGCTCGTTGATGTGACGCCGGTTATTTCCAATCTCAATCGTTATGACACCATCGCGATTGGCGATTACTCGTTTGAAACTCCGCGCATCGCGCTCAAAGAATTTTCGACCCAACTCATCTGTAACAGTGGGGAGTCTGTTCACCTGGGCGGTCTGATCACCGAGCGTCTTGAAAAGGCGCTGGAGCGCCTGCCATGGCAAAACCCTGTTTCCAAGATCCTCGTAAACCCGCTGTTCCAGAACATCAACAATCAGCTTGAGCGTCGTGAGTTGGTTCTGGTAGTGACTCCTACAGTGGTGGAGGGTACTCGCTGATGACCAATTTCAGCCTCGGAAAGCCGATGCAAATCGGCGGCGAGGAAGTGGTCGTCGTTCGAGACGTTCTCGGGGCCATGCAGACTGACAAGGCCTCTGAAACGTTTTCGATGGTCGAGCCGAAAGGGGCCGATGGACGACCAGCTATCTACGTCTCCGAAAACGACCTTGCCCGCCTGCGCGAAGACTACCCAGGCATGAAGGTGTACGGGTTGTGGCAGTTGATGTTCCACAACAATGCCATCCGCTTTGGTTCCCCATTGGTTGCGTTCCCCTTATCGACCCCTCGTGAGTCGCAGGGGTTGTACCTGTTGTTGGAGGGCGATATCGACTCCCCAGAGGGCATCGTTTCCTCGGGTGAGTACGCAGGTGGGTTCATTGTCGATAACTACGATATCGATGTTGAGAAAGCGAGTTTCATCGACGTTGACCTTGATCTGCTCAAGCTGCCCCGGCAGCCGGCGTACACGCGCCTTGAGCTAAGCCAGAAACTCAGGGCTGAAAACAAGCGCCGCTGGTTAGTTGTCGGCAGCATGTGCGCATTGATTGCCGTTGGCGCAGCAGCAACCAACTACGGGTTGCAGACGATTTACAAAAGCCGCATGGCCGACTACAGCACCAAGAGAAGTTTGATCGACGAGCTGGACGGTCGCGTCCGAGCCTTGGCTGCGGAACGCTTGATCAAGCGCCCAGATGATGCGGTGATGCTTGGCCAACTTTTCCATCTGTTCGAGTTGTACCCAAACGCGACGACGCCGGCAGTTAATGACGATGTGAAGATTGGCTTTGCTGGCACGCACATCCTGATCACCCCAAAGAAGGCACAGGTCGATCCAGCTACCGCCATGAAAGGCGTGGCCTCGACGTTACAGCCCGACCTCTCTTACAGGCTGACTATTGAAGCACCGTCCGAAAACGATGCTGACGTGGGGGTAACTCAATGAAAAAGCCAGCTTTCGGCCTGTTGAACGGCATGAGCAGCGGGATGATATTCGCAACGCTCGGGACATTGGCCCTTTGTGTTTTCGGTACTTTGAAACTGGAAGCAGCGCGTGAGTTGCCACGGGATTTCAATCGCCTCGATCACGATATCCAGGAATCCCAGTCTCTGATTTCGGACTATGTGGCAGCCCCGGTGTTGCCGCCGCTTAAGGAGTCATGGCGTGAGGTTTCTGCTGGCCTTGAGCTATACGGCCTCGAACTCGTACCAGATGACGGGAGCATGCAGAACGGAAGTGTCAGCGCTTACCAAGGCCCATTGAAGCATTGGGGTGGCTTCGTCGTGGGCAAGCCTAAAACGGTTCTGGCCGTAATCAAAAAAATTCAGCAAACCGATCCTGTCTACCTGCTCGACTACAGCATGGCTGACGGGGAGTTCAAGTTGTATCTGGCAGTCGTGGGAATTTGATCATGAAGAAACTGAGTATTGTCGCACTCGCGATTGCGGCTGCCGCTTCAACTGGCGCATTCGCCGACGGCGCCGACGAGGAACTACTCACTCGTAATCGCACGTTGGAAGAAATGACTTTCAACAAGGACAAGCTTTCCATCCAGGCGCAGATGGCTAAGTCCTACAAAGAAATGAACGATGCTGGATTCATCGTTGATCCGAAAGGCGTTCCACTCGGTATCGGTGATATGGAGCGGCTGGCGCTTGAGGTACGCCGTAGAGGCGGTATGCAGGCTAGTCAAGGGTACAACCCTTCCGACCCTTTCGGAGGGTCTGACCCGGTTATCCCTATGCCGACAGGTTCGAGCATGTTCGGCGAGACCGGGTTTCCCAGCGTTGCACCGGCACCTGTAACTCCGCCGCCAATCGCTAAACCTACCGAGGCCAAAGAAGAAAAGGTCGAGGTGGTTGCGAAGCCGTCTGAACGGGAAAAGAGCCAAGGAAAGCAGGTTCTCAGGCTCGTTGAGTTGAGGGCAAGCAGCGCGGTGTTTTTCACAAATGACGGCTTTAAGGAGGTGCCTGTAGGCGGGAGCATTTACGACCAAAAGCTCACAAAGCTTGGGGTGGATAGCGCCACGCTCAATGGCAAAGAAGGAAGTCGAATGGTGCGCATCGACTGGACTAAATCTGTGCGTTACACGGACGACTGATATGTCACAAGCAAATGAACGAATCCGAGCGCTTCAAGGGCGGGTATATGACCATCTTGTGAAGCGTGGGCGAGTCACCCCCCAGATCGCCGAAAGTCAGCCTGTCTCTGAATCCCAAGCTGCGATTTTGGTTGATGCAGTTCGCGTTGCGAAAGATGACAACGCCGTTGCAGAGGCGGCTGCGCATGCACTAGGGAACATGTTCTACCTTTCTGTCGCCGAGGAAGGTCTTACGGTGCGCTGCGCCAGTGCCGAGGATGGCTGGATCGCATACAGCGATACGCTCTGCGTTACAAACCCATTTGACAAGGGCCTTTGCGATCAAGCAATGGCTTGGGCTCGCCGCGAAGACATTCACTTCAAGAATCTGGGAGTCGTGTCAAACAGCTATCTGGCTCAGCTGCGGGCTGTGCATGGCGCAGAAACGCAAGGCGAAGCCGAGAACGTCGATGACAAATTAGCGCTCCAGCAAGTGGAAGACATTATTCGCCTCGCTGCTGGGCAGGATGCAAGTGACGTTCACTTTGTGCCTGGACAAACCGAAAAAGTAGACCTCCAGTTCCGCATCGATGGAGCGCTGCGAACACAGCGCAAGATCGATCTTTCGCTTTATGAAACGATGGTGCGAGGCGTCTTGGAGTCGCGCTGCCAAGTCACCTTGCAGTCGATGAAGCAGCAAGACGGTAAGTTTGAATTGCAACTCAACAGTAACAAGGCCATCAACCTCCGTGTCTCAACGTTGCCTGTTACCCGTCGCTCTGAAAGTTCGCCCAAAATGGTCATTCGTTTGCTAGGCAACAACAACTCTTTGGCAGACTTAAATCGCCAGGGTTTATCAGAGCACAACCTTGCGAAGCTTATCCGTTTCGGGAATTACCCGAGCGGCATGATCGTCATGACCGGGCCAACCGGTAGCGGTAAGACGACAGCGCTGTACGCGCAGCTGATCAACATGCAGAACACCAATCCGAATCGAAATTTCCACACGGTAGAAGACCCGGTGGAGATGCAGCAGCCGGGTATGAGCCACACCGAAGTGAATGAAAACCTGTCGTTTGCAGACGCGTTGCGCGCACTGTTGCGTCAAGACCCGGATGTGATCTTGGTGGGCGAAATGCGGGACAACGAGACGGCGGAGCTGGCATTCAAAGCTGCAATGACGGGTCACCTCGTACTGGCGACTTTGCACACGAACAACAGCCACGAGTCTATTGGTCGCCTCTTGAAGATGGACATTGGTATTGACCAAATCGTAACGAATACGACTGCGTTTCTGGCCCAGCGGTTGGTTCGGCGCCTGTGTCCTCACTGCAAGGTTTCCGGCCAGTTGCAAGAAGACAGCACACGTCTTGCTCGATATGGCCGTCACGCGGCATTTGCGGCGGCGCGTGGCCGTTCCATTGTGTATCGCAAAAATCCCAACGGTTGTGACAAGTGCGGACAATACGGGGAGAAGGGGCGGCACAGCATTATCGAAATCATGGAAGTGACCCCGGAAGTACAAGTCGCGCTTTTGAATGGGGTCAACCCTTCAATTTTGCGACGCAAGCAGATTGCTGATGGCACCTTCCAAGACCTTTGGGATGACGGCCTCAGACTGGTTGCAGACGGCACAATTTCCTTCGAGCAGCTGGAAGCAGAACTTAAGCCATACGAAGTGGATCGAGTTGAGGTGAATGCCACCCCCGGTTCAGGGCAAGCTGTCTCCGTCCCAGTTCCACACCACCCATCTTTGCAACCGGGACAACCGTCACCGTCACTTGCATCGCTTTGATAAAAAGTTTGACCATCCTGGAGAGCATCCATGCAACATGAAGTAGCTGAATCCCAAATTGACCGCGCATCCCTGCGCCCAGTGCCAGCCCAGGTCAAGAAGAAACAAGGCGGGTTCACACTCGTTGAACTGGTCGTCGTTCTGGCTATCCTTGCGCTGATCATCGGTGTCATGTCCTCCGGCCTTTTCCAATCCAAGGAAGACGCCAAGGTTCAGGCGGCGAAGACGCAGTTGCTCAAGGACTTCCCGTCGGGCATTACCCGTCTGGTCACCATGTCCAACAAATGCAACAACACCACTATCACATACGACAAACTCGTAGAGCGTGGTGCTCCGGCTGAAACCGTGTTCGGTGGCACTTGGAGCGTTACCACCTCGGGCGGCAACACCGCTACCGTGACCTACCCGCTCGACCTTCAAGACACCGAGCTGGCGACTGCCCTCAAGGACTCGCTGACCGCAGCGCCTAACGTCAAATCTGTGTCTGGCACCAGCGCCCAGATCGTTGTCGCGTACCGCTGCAACTAAGTAGGGGGCGGGAATGGCTTACTTCGTAATCAAATATATTGGGCAGGAAGGCAGCGTCCTGTCTAAGCCAGTTGAGGCAATGACCAGGGAGGAAGCCATTTCCAAATCCGGGTTCCAAGCTAGGAACATTCTAAGTGTAGAGGTTGATCATCTTGGTGCAATCAGGGCATCGCTAACTGAGAAGCGGCTTCCACTGACTGAACAGGTTCTGGCGCTGGTAACTATTGCCTCGAAGCTTGAGGCAGGCCGGACGCCCGGTCGCGCCATTTTGGAATCTGTAGACCTCGCTAAACTCGGAATGAACCAAGCCGATTTTGGTGGCTGTGAGCGAGCTTCGGATTGGCTCAAGCTTATGCGTTTTGATGAAACAGCAATTCTTTTGGCGGATGCCGGTGATCGGGCCGGCAACCTTGCGGACTCGTTGAAGCGCGCAGGTGTAGTGCTGCGTGACCGCATGAAGACCAAGAAGGAATTCGCTAAGCCGATGAAAACGGCGGCGATCAATTTTTTCGTGGGCATTTCTGCGGGCATCGGTTTTCCGATCTTCGGCGGGAGCATGCTTCGCGAGTTTTTGTACAAGCAGAAATTTCCAATCACTCCGACGGTTCTCAGCCACATATTGATGTGGTTGGAGTGGTTCTACATGACCTACTGGCCACTGATCGTTGCCGCGCTTTGCGTCGGCTTCGTGTTCCGCATGCGTGTGTGGGAAAGCATCCGTCGATGGCCGTTTTTCAGTCTGTTTGATGACCGGCTTCGTTGTAAGCGCGGCTTGGAGTTTGTTCAAACCTATAGGCTTCTTACAGCTTCCGGGTTCACTAACCCGCAAGTCTTGCGGTTCATACTCGAACGCTCCAAAGGTCATCAGCGCCAGCTCTACGAAGAAGCGCTTGAGCGCAACAAGGAAGGACGTGAGTTGGGGCAGGTTTTCGATAGTGAGGAATGGCCAAAAATCATTTCTCAGAACCTCAAAGGGTTTGACAAGCAAAACGTTGATGGGCGCAGCGCAATCCTCGCCAACCTATCGGAGGCCCTGACTGAAATGTTCATTCAGTATTCCGAGAAGATCGCTAACTCCATGTCACGAGGATCGATGTTGGTACTCATCAGCTCGATCCTCCTGTTTGCGCTGGGGTTCTATGTGCCGATGATGACCATGCGGATGACTATGTGATGGATCGGAGGCAGGGGGGATTCACCGCTATTGAAATGGTGGTGGTGCTGGCGATCATCGCCATCATTCTTGCGTTCATGGTGCCCTACATCATGGAGCCAATACGCAACGCAAAGATCAAGGGAGCGGTATCGCAAGCCAAGGAAATCGTTGCTGCATGTGATCTGGTGCGGGTCACACCTGCATCAACCTCCCGCGATCCTTCCAATTACAAGGTGAACAGCTTTTACGGTGCGCTGTACACGGGGTGGACTGACGTAACGACCCTTAAAGCGAAGCTTTCCACTGATTACGACCTCCCTACAAATAACCCATTTGATAGGCCGTACCTGTTCAAGATGACTGAAAGGACATGCACCGTCGCCGTTGAATTGGATGTTCACATTGACGGTTGGGAGGGGTACGAAACCGAGGAATCGGGATCGCGTACTCGGATCATTGTCGGTACGCCCGCCCGCCGTACCGCTGGCCCTGCTTGGGTACAGCACCAGAAACGACTATTGACCGGCGAGACGATTAGATGAAATCGATGGTGAAGTACAAAGGGAACACTTCTAAAGCCGGGAGACAAAAAGGCTTCACTCTAATCGAGCTAGTCGTAGTGATGGCTGTTATGGCCCTGATTGCGGCGCTGATGACTCCCAACATGATGGAGGAACTGAATCTTCGTCGTGCGAATCTGACGACCGAGGACACGACCGCGATCATGGATGCGGCCCGCAGCTACCGTGTGGCTACTGCATCCTGGCCGGGCGGCGCCAATTGCACTAACGCGATTACCCAACTCAAAACTGGCGGTTACCTGAGCGCAGTAGGTGCCACAAACCGCTACAACAACGCTATCACGACGAGTTGCGACACGAAGTCTTTTAGTGTCGTCCAGGCGGCTGTTCAGGACTGGGACGGTTACCTAGTGAACAGCATTGCGGGCACTGAGATAACCGCCGCTGGTTCGCACACGATTACTTCCAAGATTGGGATTCCAGGTAGCGAGCCGGCACTGAGCAACAAGCTGACGCGTGTTGCTACCGGAAACATCGAAGACAACCGCATGCGCACCTCCCTGTACATGGGCGGGCAGAAGATCGAGGAAGCGGGTGATATCAATTTCACTCAGGCCAATCCAACGCTTCGCTCCCAGTCTGGCAGCCTCACATTGAGCGCGCAGAACGGTGAGATTGTGATACCCGCAGGTCAAAAGCTCACCGTTGATGATGTAGTTGTTCGTAACCGAGGCAATCGTTTGCTGTCTGACAGCATGCCCAACTTCGTGCAAATCGGCACTTACATCGTTCGTGACGGATGGCTGGTGAGCAAACCGGCGTGTGGGGCAGGTGGCACCCCGAAGGGCGCATTACGCCCCGGCGCAATGCGAGGTGGCTATGCGGGTTCATATGATCCGAACTTCGTTGGCCGGTATGGTTACAACTACAGACTGACTTCGAGTGGGAACTACTGGGTTGTCACCGCTGTTGCCGAAGGTTTTGCCGCCGATTATCAGAACCTCGACTCGCTTGTCGATGTTTTTTGCTACTACCCGAACTGAGGACGATCAATGCCTTACTCGGTAGTCATCGCCAAGCCAACAAAAGAGTGCAACGCCGATTGCTCCTATTGCTCAGCACCACCTGATGGTGCTGATCGCTGGACTCTCGACGATTTTAAGCTGATCGCGAACCGCCTCCAGGGGAACCTCACACCGAAGGTTGACTGGATTTGGCACGGCGGTGAGCCGATGCTCATGGGGCCTGAGTTTTTCCGCGCATGCGCGGAATATTCCAAGTCAATTGGTCTTAATCTAAATTTCGCCATCCAAACAAACCTGCTCGGCTACAACAAGGCACGATGGAAAAGCGTATTTGAAGATGTTTTCGAAGGTCGGATTTCGACCAGCTTTGATCCTTACAAAAAGTACCGAACGATCAAGGGGAACGCTGGGACATACGACAGGGTTTTCTGGCGTGCTATGGATGACGTAATTGCCGACGGCTTCCGCCCGTTGGTGATCGGCGTGTATGACGAAGGTGCTGCTGATCGAGCCCAGGTGATGTACGACCGAGCGAAGGCTTACGGGAGCTACGGGTTCGATATTCGTTTCAACTACGCCTATCCAGCGGGAAGGGCGAGGTCTGCCGGGATGCTCATTCAGCCTGTGACCTACGGGCAAATGTTGATTGATCTGTATAACCGTTGGATCGATGAAGTGCCGAGCTTCAACATCACACCTCTCGATCAGATGCTCAGCAAGGTTGCTGGCTTCCGCACGCTCTTGTGTCCGTGGACTAAATCGTGTGGTGGAAAATTCCTCACTATCGATCCAGATGGGTCTGTATTCAACTGTTCAGAGTTCAGCGACCTTGGCGACCCTGCGCATCGCTTTGGAAACATCCTCACAGGTGCAGTTCAGGTAGCAGCTCAACCGATCCAGGTGCAGTTTTACAGTGGTGCCGATGTGGTTCCTGCGTTGGCTTCTTCGCCTGCCTCACGCGAAATCATAGGCCGTGCTCGCAACCAGCCGCCTGACTGCAAAACCTGCCGACACTTCCAAGAGTGCCAGGGCGGTTGCGCTCGTGATGCTGTGCTTTTTGAGCGGGGTATGGGTGGCAAATTCGCTTATTGCCAGTCGTGGAAAATGGTCTTCGACCGACTCAAGCAATCTGTGGCCACTGGTGAAGCTGATCGAGTTCTCTATCGACTGGGTATAGACCCAGTAGCGGCACGGTATCGCGTCGAAGCAACCCTCGGAGCTGCCTGATGCTGACTGTTTATTTGAAACCGACGAACTACTGCAACGTAGGTTGTGATTTCTGCTATTTGCCCGAGGATGTTCGAGCGAATAAATCGCGGATGACCCCAGAAACGCTCGATGCCACTCTGGAACTTATTCATGAATTGGCGCTACGCGAAGGCCATGAGCAGATAGCAATCCTTTACCACGGCGGCGAGCCGCTGAGCTTGAGTCCTGAGACGCTGTTCTGGTACTCAGATCGCGTGAGAGCTGGACTGGCACGCTTCCAGATCCAGGAAACTGTGCAAACGAGCCTCATCCCGCTGCGCGAGGGACACATTAAGTTCATTCAAGAGCGGTGCGGATCATTCGTCGGGTCATCGCTGGATTTCACTGGGCGCACCATCAACGGCTCCAACGATAAGTACGTTGATTTGTGGTTGCGCAAGGTGGATCTAGCCCGAACCAACGGCATCACCGTTGGGCCAATCATGGTTCCGACTACAAACGAAACGGCTGAGCCCCAAAAGGTTTATGAATGGTTCAAGGCCAATGGTTTCGACCATTTCAGTATCGAACGTTACAACGGGTACGGTGCCGGCGCCGACAGGCCAGACAACAAGCAGCACAGCGAATTTCTCAAAGCGTTGTTTGACCTAGGGATGGCTGATATTGCAGCGGGGAAGCCCTTTGTTGCGAACAACGCTGTTGCTGCATCGATAGGTGGCGTGCTCCACGGTCAACCAGGGGAGCGGTGGGGCGGTAAATGCCAGCGCGATTTCCTTGTCGTTAATCCAGATGGCTCCCTCAACACCTGCCCCGATAGGATTGAGTACGAGCAGGAAAAGTGGCCGAAAGCCCAGGACGGCATTGACGCGTTTCAGACCAGCGCGGTGCGCCGGGATTGGATAAAAGTGCAAATGATCGGGCACGTTGCCAACCACTGCAAGGCATGTCCATTCAGAAGCTTTTGCCGCTCTGGTTGCCCTATAACTGATCACCAAGTCCATACGGGGAGCGGTGAGTGCGCTGGCTATCGTTCTCATCTACACCACGTCCACTCATACGTGGATACGCCTATTGGCCGGCAGCATGCCTCCGCTTACCTTACCGCCGCAGGCCATAAAGCATTTGACCCATACACATACGGGCTGGAGCGTATCCGTTGAGTGATTCAGCAAAAGACTTCGATCAGATGATTTATGTGCGTTTGATCGAGGCCTGCAACCTTCATTGCGCCCATTGCTTCATACCGAACAACCCAAAGCGGATGCAGTGGGTAGATATTGAGGCCATGCCTGCCAGAGTCCGTGAATTCGCCCGACCAGGACAGACATTGCTGTTTCAGTTCCACGGTGGTGAGCCCACGCTTGTGGGTGTGGAATTCCTGCGCAGGGTGTGCATTTTCCTTCGGCAAGCGCTGTCAGATTTCACCATCAAATTCAGCATTCAAACGAACTTGATGAATTTCGACCTGCGCTGGGCAGAGCTTTACCGGGAGTTTTTCGATTCCCAGGTTGGGGTTTCGTGGGACGTTGATATCCGCATGATGAAGAAGGGGCGACCTGACACCAACGCTGAGTTCGAGACCGCATTCTGGAAGCAAGTAGTTGAGTTGCAACGCATGGGGATTTCCCCTTACATGGTCATCACTACAACGAAGCCTCTGCTTGAGCGATTTAAAAATCCCCGAGACCTCATCGACTTCCTGCTTGGTAAGGGCATCAAGCTGGTGCATTTCGAGCGGCTGACGCGTACAGGCTATGCGATCACCAACTGGGATTGGCTCGGCGTCTCGAATCATGAGTACAGCTTGTGGATTGGCCGGTTCGCAGTGGCCTACATGCGCTTCACGCGTGAGATTCGTGCAGGTGTGCAGCCGATTAACATTTCTCCACTTGATGGGCTAATCGACAGCGTGAAACGTCTGCGCAGCGGCCTGACGGGTGGCTATGGTTGTTTGTCGGGGAAGTGCGACACCCGTTTCCATACGTTTGACCAAACGGGGTATTACTCGGCTTGCACTGCGCTTACCTCTGAGGTGAGCAACCGCAACGCGGTGGGCGTTGCGGTGGTAGAGGCAACAAGGTTGGTACAGGCTCGGCAAGAGCGACAGCTATCGTGTCACGACTGTCAGTTTAAGCCCATCTGTTCCAGTGGTTGTATGGCGACACCCAAGACCGATGAGTCTGGCGAGTGTGCTGGTGGTTTTCAGGCGTTCAAGCTATTGAACTCCTGCATTGCGTCAGCTGAGAGCGCAGGTCTTATTGCTGTTGCAGGGTGAATTGATGGCCTCAAGGCCACATAAGAACAGGAGAAGGGGTATGAAGGGCAAAGCCGTGAACCGGATTCTCGTCGGTCTGGCTGTGAGTGCTGCTGTGTTCGCGCAGCACTCTCAGGCAACGACGCAGATCACCATCGACAAAACCGTTGCCGAACTCGGTAATGACTCTGATATCAAGCGTTACAGGGCGATGCTGGAGCTTAATCCGATCAAGCCTGTGGTCGATAAGTATCAGGATGCGCTCAAGGATTTGGTAGTCAGCAACGAAGCCTCGGGCATTGATAATCTGCTCCTGGCCGCAACTGCGACTGCAAAAGACCGAGATTCCACCGACATTGGTGCATGGGGTTATTGCCACACAGCATGTCACGGGGCTTGTCATGGCGCATGCCACGGCTCGCGTGGGTGGAGGTAATTGTGAGCACGACCCTCGGAGATTCGCCCGTGGTGCAGACTGTTGATCCCGAGCAGTTGTCGCCAGAAGATGGTAGGGCGCCAGAGCAGACGGTTGTTGTCGGCAAGACTGCATCCGAATTGGATGCAGTTTTCCAAAGACAATCCGAAGCCGTCCGCGCAGATGCGACGACGAAGTTCGCCCGTACCGTTCATTATGCCCTTGTCGAATGCGACACCGAGTTGCAACGCATCCCACTGGATGCCTTGTCATTAGGTTTGAAAGCGCGTGCCAGTGACGACGATCCTGGAATGCTTCACGACGACTTTATTTTCAGTCTTCTGCTGGCTACCGGGACGCTGAGTCGAACAACCA
The DNA here is from genome assembly GCF_032613195.1 of Pseudomonas sp. P108. Lineage (NCBI taxonomy): Bacteria > Pseudomonadati > Pseudomonadota > Gammaproteobacteria > Pseudomonadales > Pseudomonadaceae > Pseudomonas > Pseudomonas sp. P108. The sequence goes on from NZ_CP126692.1 coordinate 264,723, forward strand.
TCGATGTTGGGCCAACCTGCGTAATTGACCCTGTGTTGGTTTTGCAAGAAGCCGAAGCTCAAGGTTTGAATGTTCGTTTGATGCTTCCAAACGATGCGTCATCTGTTGCGAGCGTAGAAGGCTATGTGGATCGACTGGAGCGCTACGCTGCGCTTTGGCTCACGCATAGCAGCGGTAATTTCAGCCTGACACCTGTGGACGGTTACGTTGAGTACAAGTTCTCAGTTGCTATGGGCCACACGCCGAAAGAAATTACCAACAACCATGAAATGAAACTCTTGTTCACCGACGAGGTGCCGCTTGAGGTCATGGATTACATCAAGGCTCGCCTTGATCAAGTCATTGAGCGGGAACTGGGTGGGGACGACTACTTCAAGGGTGAGGTGCAAAAGCTGGCAGGGGCACTGAAACTCAAGGATGCTGAGTTGCGTGCAGCTCGCCGGAAAATGCTCGAAGAAGAACTCGACTCGCGCACTCCAGTACCTAACCTAATCCGGGCCACCAGTTTGATGACTGGTCTCGGGCTTGCCGATGCTGCCGGCATGATCTACGAGTTGAAAAATAGCATTCACGCGGTTCTCGATAAGTACCTGCCGAAGACCGAAGGCGAAGACACAGAGGAATTCACGCCAAGCAAAGCTCAAGTTGCCTTCGCACAAAATCTCGTCGCGGCGGTATCGAGTGCTTTCGGCGGTGCAGATCACCTGGCTTCGGCCTGGGATCAACTCAGCTCAGTTTCTCAACTCAAGCACCTCGTCGATCTTGATCGAGGCGTGGTCAGTCCTTCTGTCGGTGCAACTCGCGCTGCTGAGACGATCGGTGTTGATGGGAAGGTGGCTGCACTGGCTGGCGCCGAATTCGTAGGCATCATTGGCTCGATCTTGAAGGCGGGCGGCGCGATCAGTGAGATTGGGCTTGAGCGTCCAAAGCCAGTAGCTGAGCCGCAACCAGCGTCTTCCAACAACATCATTATCGCCGTTGGCTGATGGACTGTAGCGCTTTGGAAACAGGGCGCGTCGAGGGCGTGATGGACGCAAAAGAGGCAGTTGGTTTTATCAATGTGACGCGGCAGTGCAATGTCGATTGCAAGCGTTGCTACCTGACCGAAGATCATAGATCAGCCATGGAAAGGCTGCCTCACCACACTCTTGAGGTCTTTCTTGAGTCGATGTTCTGGCAGGGTAGACCTGTCACTCTCATTTGGGAGGGTGGGGAGCCTACCGTAGTAGGCCGTGTGGCTATGAACGAGTATTGCGCGGTAGCCAGAAGGGTATTGCCGCATGCCGACCAGACCATGGTTACAAATTGCTTCCACGTACCCAATTGGTTGATCGACCTAACTCTCCATGAGTTCGGGGGGCGTGCAGAAACCACATACGCGCATGCACAGAAATACACGCTCGCTGGCGACGCCAGCCTTTACCAAAAGCGCTTTTTCGCAGGCCTGGACAAGCTCTGGAATTCAGGTATCCACTGTCCTGTTAACGTTGAGTTGAACATCGAAACCATCCGGGCAGGCGTCGATTCATTAGCCGCGGCTATTTTGGGTTCTCAATGTAGGGTTTGGGAATTCGATGTTTCCGTGGATTTCCGATCCTTTCTAAATCAGCCTTCCTATACGGCTGCCAGCGTCCCGCAGTTGCCGCTTACTGCGAGCTATTCAGCGATCTGGGCTTACCTAAACGAAATGGAGTCGAGGTGGGGGGCTGCGTTTCTAGACGCCGGCATCACCATCGGTGCTTTTCAGCAGCAAATTGGGCAGTTGAACAACCAGTTCAACGTTGCGTGTGAAAGTAGATTTCTTACCTTGAACCCTGACGGGACAGTAACGACGAACCCTCTCTACTCAGATCTGTCAGCCACGTTCCTTGGCAATGTCGGTGTCGAGGGTATGGATGAAATACTGCGGTCACCCAAGAGGAAGGCTCGGATCATCGCTGATAGAAAGCGCATTTCTCCCTGTCAGGGCTGTGAGCACATTTCTTACTGCAAGGGTGGCCCCTCCCACGTACCTGTAACCGACGGCTCAGGCGAATGCGCTGGGGGGCGCGGTATGTGGAATCAACTTTTGGAGTCCAGCTGTGCATAAAGCGCGAACGTTGAATCAAGCTAATGTGAGCATCACCGCGACACGGTGGTGCAATCGGCGATGCACGCACTGCTACATCGACCCCAAAGAGCTTGGCAACAAGGCCTTTATGTCGCCAGACACGTTCAAAGCGATATTTCCTCGCATGCGCGAATTGCTGGCTCTAGATAAGGGCCTTGAGGAAGTGGAGTGGGAGTTGATCGGCGGAGAAATTACCAGCCTGCCCATCGAATACTGGCAAGAAAATCTGCCATATGCGCTCGACCAATGCGCCGACTTTAACCGCTCGCTAAAGACGCCCGGTGCAATCAACGTCCTTTCAAACCTCATCTTCGCCGATGATCGAAAGCGGCGGGACTATCTTGAGCTTTTCGAGCGCTATGGGCAGCGTCCAGAAATGTGCCTGTACACATCTTGGGAGCCTGAGACTAATCGGTTCGGCAAGAATATGGCCTTGTTTGACCGGTGGAAGGAGACTGTCCGCGAGGCCAATGTGTCCCAGAAAATACTGGACGTAATCCTAACTCGAACGGTCGTTGATCTTGGCCCAGAATACTTGCTGGAAACATTCCTGCCTCTCGGGATCAAGGATTTCTCGATCAAGATGATCAGTCCCTACGGGTCAGGTCGCTCATTCTGGCAGCCGAACATGGTTGAGTTCGAGCGCATGAGCGCGTATCTCATTCGCCTCTTCGAGTTAGTTCCAACGGGGATCACGTTCACGCCCGCTGATGAAATGAGCAGTGCTGTTTTCCGGGGCACTAGCTATCAATGCATCGGTAATTTTCGATATGACCTAGCCATCGAGCCTGACGGACTCACAACGTTCAATGCAAACCAGACGACTGGCGAGGCGTCATTGGGCAGCGGGCTGATTTTTCTCGACGACCCGGATTGGAGCTGGAAGGTTCTGGCCGACAACACTCAAGAGTTGGACAACAAACTCTCCGCCTACCATGACTACTGCTTCCAGTGCGAATTTCACTCCCACTGCGCAGGCGGTTGGTATCACTACCGCACCGCAGCGCCGCAGGATGTTCGTGCATGGGATTCCGGGGATTGCCCTGGTTACAAAAACCTCTGGAAGAAGATCAAGTCACGCTACGGTAGCTTTGATCGTTCCTTGCAGGTTCATCGCGATGCGTTATTGAGGCTTCGCCATAGCAGAGACATTAGGGCTCAGCGCCGTGACATCGTTTGCGAGTCATCTTGCGTTGATCAGCCATTCTCAGCGTGGCTCAAGCAGAATGAGCAGAGCCGCATTCAGATGACCAGCAACGATGTGGGGCATAAGCCGATCATCCAGCGCCTCTGGGCTTATCAGGCGGTCGGTATACCCAGCATTCTTGCTCACGGGGATTTCTTCGCGCTACCTCCAACACAACAGCGACTGGTCGTCGAACATTATGTGTATGACGACTTGTTCAGCCTGACGATGGGGAAAGAGGTTGTATGGGAATGGTGTGACCAAAACCCTCTCGATCCGTTGGCCACAATTCTTTTCTCGGGTGCGGCCAGTGTCGAGGCAGGCGCTATTGGGGAATCACTAATTGCAGCCGACCACAATGCAGAGCTGTTGCGATGGGTGATGAGGAATCGCCGGCACGCAGAGAATTTTGATGGTTTGGATGAGTCTGCCCCGGTGCTCGGCCCAAATCTCATCCGCATCAAATCTGAAAGCAGGATTGCAGACCTTCTGAGTCGAACGAATCGTGCTGGATTTGGAGAGAGTGACCAGCGCCCTCCTGAATGGCTTGCAGGCAAACCCGCTGTAGTGGTCGCGGAAGACCGAGCATCCTGCGATTGACCTGATAGGCAGCACTGCCTATTCTGCAATAGTAGGCAGTGCTGCCTATCCGCGCTCAATCTAACCAAGGAAAACAAATGTCCTCATCCATTGCCCGCATTCACGTCAACGGGATCGAGGTCGGCTCGCTGCCGGTCGAAATCTACAACACCATCGCGGCAAGCGTCCGGCAGGATCGTCGCCTGTATTTGGCGTATGCAGTAAGAATCCTCGGCGTGGGTTTGCGCATGCTGTTGTGGGGCACTTGCGCGGTTCCTGTATTCCTGATGATGGCCTTAGTGTTCCTGCTCATCGTAGAACCGGCATCGATCACCGACCTAATCGCCACGACACGAGTGGCAACACCAGAGGCAATCACTGCGGGCTTGAGGGCGACGGTGCTGTACACCTGGATCGGGATGATAGTTTTGATACCGACGTTTTTGGCATTGTTTACCCCTGGGTACATTGCCTTCAACAACCCCTTCACCGACGCAATCAACCGCCGCGTCCGCAGCATGCTGGAGGTTCCAACTGAAGGCCCGTTGTCTGTGTTCATCGAAAACCCGTCTACCCCCGAGTAACGGCCAATGGACAATCGGACTCGTTACAAATCGCTGTTGACAGAACATAAATTGACGCAGGCCGAGAGTGCAGCACTGATTTGCAGCTTTACTAAGCGGCCATGTGGCGTGCGCACCGTCCGCTCATGGCTGAATGACCCCGAGAAACCCAGCTCCTACCCATGCCCCGATTGGGCCGTTGACGCCCTTGCAGGCGCTATCAAAGAACGCGATCAAAACTGACTAGCAGGGGCGCAATGCTCCTGCAATTCAGCTCTTTTCAAAGATCACGGGAAATCTACAGGCTGTCGCAGCTATTGCCAGCAACTTAGGGCAGTCGCCCTAATTTTCATTGCCTTTCGGAAATCTGGAGCTGCCGATTGTGGCCTTGGCCAGTCAGCCGTCGAATTTATCTCAGCAACCGGCAGCGTCGAATGAAGCTGTGTGCATTTCTAAAAAAATGCATAACTTCCGTTTGGATGCGAGGCCGCTCAGCCACCTCTTAACGCTTCTCGCGCTCCTGATAGTCCGCAGAAGCAGTGAAGCAGCAGTAAGTAAGTGCATCGGGTACGGATGAAATCAAGGTCTTCTTGCCGCCATCATGGGGAATGAAGATCGAAAATTTCAGCCTCCCCCGAAACCGCTCGATAGAGATGATGAGCACGACCATCTCTACGAACCTCAACTGCAACATGGCTTGCAAGCATTGCTACATCCAGCCCGAGCTGCTGCGGGTCAAGGAATACATCGATGAGGCCACCTACCGTCGTTGCGTTGAGGTGATCATTGAGTCATTCCACCTGGATGAGTCCGTGACTTATCTGCATTTGGATGTTTTGGGGGGTGAAGCAACTCTGATGCCCTTCGAGTTCTGGCAGCGCAACCTGCCTTGGACACTCGACCGAATCACGGAATTGAACGACGCCGGCATCCAGACAGAATTCACCTTCTGTAGCAATCTCATGTGGAAGGACGAGCGCTACCTCGAACTGCTCCGCGCTTATCGGCACCATCCTGCCATGGATATCGCGATCAGCTTCGAAGGGCCAGAGAGCGGGCGCTTCGGCCGCAACATGGCCATTTTTCCTAAGTTCCTGAGCCGCATAGAGGCCTTGGGAGACTGCAACATGCTCAACCTTGTGTTGATCATGGGGCAGGGGATCATCAACCTCGGCCCTCAATACATCATCGACACATTTGTGAAGCGCGGTATCACTGACGTGACATGCGACATGGTGTTCCCGTGGGGGTCTGGCAAAGCATATTTTGATCAGTACCAGCCGTTGTACGCTGACGTGGCGCGTTTTATCGCAGAGTTGACCGAGCTTGGGAAACCATATGGCCTAACGGTTGACCATCTTGACGATATGAGGAAGTCGCTGCGCACCCTCTCACGGTCACAGAACACATTAAACGATGCCTACGAGTACCATTGGGATCAGAGAGGCATCCTGTCCCTTAACCCTAATCAGACGGGCTCAGAGGCAGTGCGGCCTTATGTCGGACTGCATGCAACCGATAAAAACGCACCTCTTAAAATTATCTGGGGGAACAGCTCAGAGTTGGACAACAAGCTCAGTTTCGAGCACGACTTCTGCCGTGACTGCGAATACCTCCAAGCATGTAATTCAGGGTGGTATCCGCATAAAGGGTTGGAGCCCGGTGTTGTTCAGAGGTACATGGGGCAATCTGAGGGCAATGGGTTCTCATGTCCTGGATTTTTTGAATTGTGGGCTCAGGAGGCTGCAACTCACTTTGATCCACTAGGAGTGACCCGGTACGGTGATGAGCGACGGTCTCGTAAAGCACGGCGAATCGTCCAGTCAATGCATGCGGCTGCAACGCTGAGTGAGGCAAAGTTCTTTCAAGACTACGAGGGATTCTTCGAAGCGGTTAAACATGCCCAAAGGGTAGTGGTGCTCGACTTCGAGCTGTTTGGTTTGTCGCCTAGGCAGCGGCTTTGGTTCTACGACAGGATAGGCATTTCAGTCGAGTTTGAGGGTGGTGTAGGTGCGTTCCGTGAAGCGTCTTCAATCATCGCCCATTCAGTTGCCGGCAATTATCACACCGTAGAGGTGGAGCCGGGCGCTGTGCATGCCTTCATCGCTGAGCGAGGCGACCATCCCCTGGCGAAATATCTCAAGGATGCCTTAGCGGTCGCCCTTGCGTGGGAATCAGCCCCCCTGCGGGTTGCCAACGAATACTCCCGCTTCGGTGAGTCATCGCTGGAGATATCGTTCAAGTTCGAAGACCTGTTGATATGGGCAGTTCTGAACGCGGCGAGCGCACAAACCTCATCTGTTTTGAATTCTCCAGAAAGCCTCTCAATAACGCCTGCTTCCTATGACTACATGCAACGGCTCAAGGCCAGTGCATATCGGGTCAAGCGCATACTCCAGAGCACCCCAAAATGAGATATCCCGAAGGCGCATTCGCCCTGGCTTTACTCCTGTCTCCTGGCGTAGCTCACGCGTTTCCAATCGCAGTAGGGGCGGCGGGCATCGGGTTGCTTGGCGTAATGGCCTTTCCAGTTGCTCTGTTAGCTGCTGCGGCTTTCTGGTGCTACAAGCGCAAGGGGCAGGGAGCCATTCCTCTAGTCGCTGCGCTGGCGCTGGTGTCCTCGGGGATCTTCTTGCTCCAAGACTTCGCACAGGATCAGTCCAACAAGGCTGCTCTGTTTACCAATGCGGATTCCAGCTTTCTGTCTCCTGAAATCCCATTCCCGTTCATGGAAATTGGTGAGCAGTCTGCATCGGCCCAGGCCGTCACACCCGCAGAGTTCATGGCAGGTCTAGAAGCGGGGCATTTCAAGGCGCTAAAAATCAGTACCTATCCAAGCCTTTTCATGTCTACGGGACAGCTATCAGCTGATGAGATTTGGCGCGACAAGGATGTGCTCATCAAGGCTGTGAATGACCTCGGTGGACGAGTTGTTCTCGTTGACCAGTACGGCGGTATCGCCGCCTCCATTGCTGTTGCAGCTCTTAAAAGGTTCGGGCTCAACGTAGGGTTTTTACAGGGTGGAACCACAGCGCTATCGAAGCATGGGTGGGGGTTGGTAGACAGCGGTATCGCAATTGGAGGCTCTACTGTACCTGTTCCCGAATATAGATCCTGGATCGAGGCGCACCCCACCGCGTTCGTAATGGGCGTGACCACTGACAGCGAATTTGTGAAGGATGGTTGGATTTTTGGCAACAAGACGCTTTCACTCGCCGACTTTGTGGCCAACTACCGGGAGCTGTCTCTCACCCTGCTGGGTAAACAGGTCTTCGTCGTCGGCTTCGAGACAAATGATACTGGCGCGACCCCCATCATCGTTGATCTGCTTGTAAAAGCTGGGGTTGATGTTCATTACGTTATGCCAAACCCTGATGAGATACTGATCAAACCCGCATATTTCGACACGTACCACAACGATAACCAAACCGTGTCAGTAGAAGATGCCGAGCGCTTTGTTTTGAACCGGCCTGACGTAGAGTTTCTGGATTTTAGCGAGCGGCCCTGGCCAATTGGTGTGGACTTCCTCAAAGAGCGTTACCACAGGCTGCCGATGGCAGACGTAGCAAAGGGGGGGCTGGAAGATTTCGTCGCAACCCTTGATCCGACCAAAATCTATGTTGGGTTGGCATTTGATCGCCGCACTGCCTATCACTCGCTACTGGCTGGTGAGTATCTGGCGAGACGCGGAATACCTTGGCTGGGCCGGTTCACGCTTGCTGCCAGTCTTACTGAACCATTCTTGACGGTTGAAGACCTCGACACGGATGAGGAAAAGGCTGCGTATTCGATACGAACGGCGGGTGGATATGCTGGGAGAGCAGTATTGGGCCACGGCCTTGTGCTTGCACTCCTGCTCGGTGCAATACTTGGTGGTTCTGTTGTCTTGCTTCGGCGCAACCAGCCCCTGCGGAGCACTATCCAAGCGACCTTAGTCGTCGCGATAAGCGCGGCTGTTCTCCAAAGCAGAAGTGATTATCCTCAGCTCGAAACGCCATACTGGGTTTTCCAGATCAGCTGTCTAGCGGCTTTCGCCTCTGCTTGTCTGTTTGCTATGTGGCGCGCTCGACCCAAAATCAATGCTTTCTCTCAGTACAGCCCGGTGCTTCCACAGAAAGCTGCGCTGTTGAATATTGCTAATCAGCGTGGCTACCGAGTACAGCCTGGGTTCGTTGTTCAGCGAGTAGATATACCTGCGTTACATCGTGCCAAGCTTCGTGGCAGTAGTTACATCGTTCGTTCGGCAATGGTAGACGAGGCAAAGAACCACAGTTCTACTGCGGGGATATACCCCTCGTTCGTCTGCTCAAACGCTGATGTACCTGATCGCGTGGCAGGCGTTTTGGATGCCTTCGATCTAGCCGGGGTTGAAGGCGCGGCACTTGTACAACCCTACTGTAATGCCGCTTGGTACGGGGTCATCCAGCTACAGAGCAACGACAAATGCTCGCTGGTGATCTGCGACATTGGCACCGCTGAGGATGTAACCTCTGGCGAAGGAGCAGCCAAGTCTTTCGAATTTCCGCTATGGGACGCCAAGCGTGCGCCGAAGCTTGTTCGCAATGCAGCCTTGGCACTCCAAGACCTCACAGAAATCGGCGCCTGTGTCATCGAGTTCGCCCTTTCTCGTAGAGGCAGGCTCACCATCTTGCAAGTCAACATCGAAAATACCCGCGCATGCGCGGAAATCCGACTTCGGGACGCGGCAAACAAACGGGTGGTTGAGGTAGTTACAGCCCACGCAGATGCACTGTCCGCTGCCATTGTTTCAGCACTTGCGCCGGGACATATCGTCGCTTACGGCCAGCGCAGGTTTGCTATGGTCGTCAGCAATTGGCGTTCAAACCTCGATTACATCGAAGACTTGAAGTCACTTGGGTTCAAACCTCGCTTGGTGCAGATAGAACACCTACTGAAATGGGTTGATCAGTACATTCGTTTTGCGCTCTCGCAGAGTGCGTGCGAGGTATCCATTGAATCTGTTGTCGCTGCCTTGCGAGACGTTTCACAGACCCTGGGGCGCATGAATCGCATCGCCACCTACAGGCTGGCCAGCGGTGCAAAAGAGGACTGGCTTGGCTCACCTCGCGCACTGGTCTCATCTGTGCTCGGCATGGCCCTAAAACATGGACACTTCCCAACGTGGCAGGGCATTGGCGTGATGCCGCTAGTTGGATACAACGCGACGGTCACTGAGCAGAGTTTTGTGAACGAAGAGTGGCCTTCGGCAGTGATTAATGCGGTGACTCCAACTGAGTGGATCAAGGATGTAACAAGTATTCTCATCAGTGCGCGGTTGGCATCACTTCACCCGGCGATCAGAGCGCTGTGTATCGAAGGAAAAGAGCGGAAGCTCATGCATGCGTTAGAAACCCAGCTTGGGGATTGGGAGCCCTTCGAAACTGGGGTTTCGACAGCTTTTGTTCACCATCCTCAAACTATTCGACAGGTGTGCTTAGGCACAACACCTGCACGAGGCGTGTGGCGTATACCTGCGGCTGGTATCACGGGCGAGTTGGTAACCCCTAACCATGGCTCGCGGCGTGGAATCCTCATGTTGGATCGATGCAGCATGGACTACTTGCCGTGCCTGGAGAATGCCGTAGCTGTGATTGCGGCGCGTGGATCTATCACCTCTCATTTGATGCAGCACGCCTCTGCGAAGGGGCTTCCTGTTGTGATTGGCGCAAGCGTCCCGGATGGGGTGCAAGCTGGAGACAAAGTGTCGGTCAGCGCGAAGGGGGTGATTACCTATGCATAACGCGCTCGACATGCTCAACGTGTGCATCGCGCCAACCAGGCTCTGCAATTTGCGGTGCGACCACTGCTACATCACCCCGGAATTGCTGGGCGATAAAACACAGATGGCGGAGGACGTTTACCGAGAGACATTCATCCGTATTGAGGAACTATTCAACGCGGATCGAAAGATCAGCAAAATCAACATCGAGCTGCTTGGGGGCGAACTGACGATGATGCCCATAGCGTTCTGGGAGAGGAATCTTCCATGGACGCTTGAACGAATGGCGAGGTGGGATGCGCTCTATGACGCCGAGGCGGCGCTGATCTGGTGTACGAACCTGATTTTCAAAGACGCCGGTTACATTGGCCTGCTCAATCGCATGGGCGAGCAGTATGGGTACGGTATCGATCTTTTTGTGCCCTGGGAGCCTGATACCAATCGGTTCAAAAAAGATTACAAACTATTGCCCCGTTATTTGCAGACGTTGGAAGCCATCACAGGGATTAAGCGTAAAACCCTCTGCATTACAATGAGCAAGGCCGTCATCGAGCAGGGGCCTCAGTTCGTTGTGGACACCTTCATACCCAAGGGTATCACTGACGTAACCTGCGACATGCTCTATCCAGCCGGCTCGGGGAAAGCGTACTTTCAAAAAAACTGCACGTATGGCGAGGTATCCGAGTTCATCATCGCCCTGCGCCAGCTACTCCCCGATCATGTGGAGTTGAGCCCACTGGTGGAAATGGAATCGTCGATCCGAACCCTGACGCACTACCATTACCCTGGAAACGACACATACGACATTGAAGTTGAGCCCAATGGCGAAGTGACCTTCAACAGCAGCTTTACCGGCGACGAAAGCTCATTCGCTACCAAAACACTTTCGGTGCGCGACGTGTCTTTCGCAGCCAAGACGATCTTCAACAACACCCCAGAACTTCGTCTGCGGCACTCAATGCCCTATGAAGCGTGTAATACGTGTGAATTCGCTGTGGTGTGCTCTGGAGGATGGGCTTGGCACAAGCAATTGCCAAAAGAAATGGCGGGGCTCATATCGCATGGTGATTGCGCAGGATTAAAAAGGGTTTGGGAGTTCGCCAAGGCCCAAACTCGACTTACGGTCAGTGACCGTAGCCAATACCTCACAATGGTGGAGCGTCGTCAGCGTCGTGGGGCTCTGGAGGCACAGCGCCTCGCCTCGTTTGTTAATCTCGGGTCAGAATCCGAGCTTTTGGAAAGCGAGTTCGCTTCGGATTACGAGGGCTTCTTCTCCCAGTTCGGAAGGCCGAGAATTGTGGCAATGGCCGATGGTTTGATCCACGGAAAGACCTGGACTGAGCGCCTGTTTTTTTATGACGCGATAGGCTCGCACGTTCGTGTAGACGCGAGTTGGCTGGAAAGGGCTGTGGTTGAGGGAGGCGAAGAACTGTTCCGGCACATCGTGTACCGCAACTTCCACTATCTCAATTTCCCATTGTTGGATGTGGCACGGATCGTCGAAGGAAAGGGCTGGGGTCTATCCAAGATGCTGGATAGCGTCACTTCGCAGCTTGGTGAAAGCAGTTTTATCACTGGAAAGGGTCGCCATGACGAGTTGATAGAGTTCGCATTCAAGGTCATGACAGCTCGGGAAGCTCAAGAGGTGAACCATGCCTGTTAACCCGCTGACCTTGCACATACGGCTCACAAAGCATTGTAACGCCGACTGTTCCTATTGCAGCAGTTGGCAGGAGACCCCTGATAAACGCCTCAGCCCTGCCGACCTCGAAAAGGCTTTGCGATTCATCCTGGGCACGTCACAAGCCGCGCTTGGTGTCTCATTTACGCATGTTACGGCGCAGTTTCTGGGTGGGGAAATTGCGATGGTGCCTGAGCATGAGTTAGATGAGCATATCCGTATCGTTGAAGCTGTTTGCGCCGAGAGTCAGATGGGATGCACAGTGGGCGCCCAAAGCAACCTCATCCTCTCCGAACGCAAAGCAGCGAGGCTCTACGATCAGTTCTCTGGTCGAATTGGAACCAGCATTGACCTGACTACTGCTTCCAGGACGATCAAGGGTGATGCTGAAAAGTATCGTTTAATTTGGAAGTCGGCTGATCAGTACCTGCAAAGAGCGCGTAGCACGCCCGGCGCGATTTACGTCGTGGAGCCAGGGCAAGTGGACGACGCAAGAAAGCATCTGCGAGAAGCCGTGAGGTCACGACGAGCGATAACGTTCAGGCCCATTTTCAGGGGTGGAATTGAGGCCGTACAGCTGAATACGGCAGAGCAGTTTCGCGACAGCATGGTCAGCCTCTTTGACGATTGGTTCCTACGGTTGCCAGTGGTTGTTGAACCGTTCTACCAGCTTTGCGAGGCCCGAGTATCGGAAGTCAGCGGTCTTGGTCGAATCCAGGCTACCGCTTGTGCGTTCCAAAATGACTGTACTCGCAAGAGCGTCAATATCGAGCCCAATGGTGATCTTTACGTTTGCCTTGAAATGGCCGATGCGGGACTTGCGCCAATCGGCAACGCCCTGTCTGAGACCTGGGATTACGAAGCCATCAACGTGTACGCAAGCCGAGCCTCCAATACGCCGGTAACTTGCCGTTCATGTCCATTCTACAAGTCCTGCCATGGCGGCTGCATGTTCGAATCGATTGCGCAGGGGAATGGTGTTCACGGCAAGTCGTATCACTGCATGACCTGGACAGCCCTATTTCAGCGCATTGATGAGGCCATTCGCACGCATGGAACGGAGCACATCCGCGAATGGTTGCATCGGATTGCAACGCGTCATGAAAACGCCCGATTTGAAGGCTTGGCCAGGGCTGCTGAGCGTGGGTTTGCGGAGGTGGAGTAAATGCAACTGAATGAGTTGTTCCGTGATGGTTTTTTCGTATCCTCAATCGAGTTAGACGTTGCTGATCGGTTACTTGCAGAGGCTAAGTCCGACAGGTTCCTTGAGGACAGGCCGGGTAGCCCGGATATCGCTGAATGGGAGTCTGACAACCCCTCGGAGAATCACCTAGTGCCGCCTGTGTATCTGGCGTTCATGGAACAGCTGGGGCTAGGGCCAGCGACACAGCACATAAGATCGCACATGGGAGATTGGTCTCGAACCAACTGCATGTTGCAGCGTGGCAAGAAGGGGGACTCGATGGTTTGGCATCACGATAGCTATGACCCGATGCACCTGATTTGCATGGTTTACCTCAGTGACGACGTGTGGCTGCCGGAAGACGGCGGCATGTTGCAGCTGGGAGAGGGTGACGTAGATGAGCATGGCTTTCTGCGTGATCCAGAGTCAGTCTCGATCAAGGCGTCTGTCACGCCTAATCACGGGACGTTGGTGTGGGCTATCAACACGAATCCCCGCTGGGTGCATCGTGTCACAAAGATAACCAGCGCCAAGACTCGGTACACCATGGTTGGTCAGTTCGGGTACAGAGAAAACGTGATGCGCACACGAGTCAGAGAAAAGTACGGCCCGAACTGGCGTTGATGAACTCAATTATCCTGAAGAAGTACCAGTTCCGTGATGCATATCGGACTGCACCGGCAGGCATGGGGCCTATAGCGCTCATGATGCGCATCCTAGGAACCTTTGGAGAAAGCCTCTACGGCAAAGAGGTATTCGACGCGGTGGTTGTTGGCGACGATCCAATTGTTTCGATGGCTTTGGCAATCGTGCTGGCGAGCGATGGGAAGCGTGTTTTGCTGTCGCCTGACTCAGTTGGTACTGGAGACTGGCCTCATAAAGAGTGGGGTTACCAACTCGCACAAACGACAAACAGTTTCGATAACTCTGTTGCTGGTGTGCTGGCTGACCATATCGAAGGATTGTCAGGTCAAGATGGGTACATGAAAGCCCTTTCTGCTCTCATCAAGCGTTGTGCCTCAAGCGAGCGAATCTGGTTGCTCAATGGTATTTGCTTGCAGTCCAGTGCCGGCTTCATCAAGGGGTGCAACGACCTCATCTTTTTTCCATTAAGCCGAGAGCATCAGCACATCCCGATGACGAATCCGCTTTGGCGGATGGCAAGGGAGCAGATCTGTCACTTGCGTTTCAATAACGATGAAATTGAGTTTGTACAGGCCCGAACCCTATACATAACCACCCCCACCTCCAGGTTCATTGACTCCACGTTAGGCGTGAAAGTCGGCTTAGCCCGAGAGGCGGAATCTGGCGCGGTGCGCCTTGGTCGCGCAGATGATGTTCTGTCGGCATTCACTCATCATGCTGGGAGTCAGTAATGCAGCCAGGATTATCTAACGTAGGCATGGGCCGTACCTCTTTCCTGTTCCAGATCAACGTCACTCGGCGCTGCCAACTCAGGTGCAGCCACTGCTACATTCTTTCTGACAAGAAAGATAAATCGCCCGACATGAGTGAGGATGAATTCCTGCACGTAGTGCAAGGGATCGTCGATCACATGAAAGCTGACTATGAGTTCTCTCGCCGCTACAGCTTCGTGGATATCCACGTTATCGGCGGCGAACCTTCCATGCTCGGCGTGGATTTTTTCAAAGCCGCCCTTCCAAAGGCGAAGGCGATGCTCAAGGAGATTCCGCAGGAAGTAGCTTTCAGCATCGTAACGAACCTCGTGACTCAAGAAGCGCTCGACGTGGCGAGGATGTTTGACAAGGTGGCGACCTCTTACGAGCGCAGCACCCGCTTCAACAAGCGCAAGCAAGAAGAAATCTGGCGGCGTAATGTTCGGACGCTGGTTGCGGAATCCAAACTTTCTTCTCTACCCGGCCCCAAAGATTTCTCGGTGACCACGGCACTGGTAAAGCCAGTGGTACAGGCTGGAGCCGCGTCGATGATTGAGGAACTGGTTGAGTTGGGTTTCACAAAGATGCATTTCGGATTCTTCATCCCCAGCGGCGACGGTGACCTCAACTCCAAACTTGTGCAGCCCAAGCACAGCGAGACTGCACAGTTTTACTGCGATGCGCTGGACTGGTACATAGAAAATCGCGAGCGAATCCCCGACCTTTGGATCAACCCATGCGAGTCCTGGCTGATGGCGGTTCACCAGGATCAGCCCATGGATGATGTGGTGTGCCCGATTGTGCATGGCGCACTTGATATCGATTCCGATGGCCGGACGATCAGCTGCATCGAGAAGGGCGGCACCAACGACTATCACTCGCATGGGAATTTGTTTGAAACGCGTGAGGTTGTTGGCGAAGACGGTGCCACCCAGGTCGAGTTCACGACCACTGTCCACGACGTATTGACCTCACGCAGCTACCTGCGTGAGGTGATGAAAGCGACGCGGCTACCTGATGCTTGCCGCACATGTGACGAGCGACTTATTTGCCGGGCCAACTGCGGTGTTCTTCATGAGCAATGGAACGGAAAGGGTGAGTGCCCTGGGTTTAAAACCTTCATCAAATATGCTCGTAAGCGCGTGGAGGAAGGTGTTCTGCCGCAGGCTCTAATGATGCGCAATGCCGCGTTGCCCGCCCATCTGATCGCGGTTGGCTGAACAATGGCACCACCAAAGAAGCACCCAGCGAAAGGCACAGCGCACCCCGGATTCTTTTCCATCTTTCCCATACTGGCCAAGCTCTTATGGCGCTATGGTCGGCGCTTATTCAGCGTTGAAACAATAGCGGCCCTTGAAAAGAAACAAGGCCCCGGAAGCGGCGAGCGGACTGTTGAGGAAGAATTGCTTGAGCAAGCGTTGCAGCGGAATAAGCACCACTATCACGTAACGGATCACTCGCTGAACCGAGGCCCGGCACTGGCTAAAAAGGATCTGACCAACCCGGTTTTGGTCGTGCGCAAAGGGGGCCACGATGAGCGTCATCGCTAGCCAATTCCAGGCCGATGTGCCAGACACGATTGAGAACGGATATTTTGTGTTCACGATCATGCCTACGCTTCAATGCCCCTACAACTGCAAGCACTGCTACTTGTCGTTGGAGCAGCGACGAGACCCCGAGACAATGAGCATCGAGCAAATGCGCCAAGTATGCCGAAAGGTCGATGCATACTGGGATGAGGTGCAGCCTCCAAGCCGGGTCATACTCGTCTACAACTACGGTGGTGAGCCAACCAGCACAGGCCCTGAATACTTCGAGCGGTACGTCCTGATGATGGCTGAGGAATTCCCCGAGTCAAAGGGGTATGAGGTCAAGCACGTAATGCTCACGTCGCTTCTTGGCGTTGATCTGGACGTATGGGCACCCCTCTGGCATCGCTACACCGATGGGTACATCCAAACTTCTTATGACGGCTCGATGCGCTCCAAATCCTATGTCCGCAAGTGGGAAGCCAAAGTCAAAGAAGCTGTCTCCCGAGGGTTGCGTGTAGCAACAATTAGCGTAGTGAACGCCGACCTCCTTGAGCAGGGGCACGTGAACACTTTGGAAATACTCTCGGACTTAGGCATCTGCGAGTCCGGGTGGCTACCGTTCATGCTGAACGAGCAGAACTCAGTTGCCGGCAAGTACGAGCGATACGCTCCAACCATGACAGCTTTCAACGACTTCATGATTGGCATGCTCAACCATTGGTACTCAATGAAGTACAAGGGGCTGAATCCGCCCTCTATAGGTGAGGCACATTTCGCCGTAGATCGCTCGAAGCGTTCGCCGATGAGCAACATGTGTGGGCAGACACTTTTTCTGTTGCCCAATGGTGATTTCGTGCTGCCGAATTACAAAGACGGCTACAAGGAGTACATGCACAGCTTCGGGAATATCCTGGAGGCACAGACAACCTTTCACGACATATTGGTTTCACGGGAGCGCCGCCTTTATATGAGGCGACAGGTGACCCGTAACAGCAATCCAGAATGCCAAGGCTGCGCTTACAAAAACGCATGCCTGCTCGAATTCGCAAAGCCGAACAAAGCTGACGATGAGTGCTTTGGTGCCAAGCGATTCGTCGAGCACGCCATACACAGGAACTCGCTTGATCCGTTGTTGGACGGGCCAGTCACGCTTTATTGAAGGGGGTAATGTGAGTTACGGACTGAACGCAGGTGTCGTAGATGAGCAGCAGTTAACAAGGGCGTTGAACGCTGGAAGGAACATCTTGCTCACTGACGATTATGTCGAGACGACTGACTACCACGGTGCAACAACGTTTGGCCGAACACCGCCAGTCTGGAAGGATTTCTTTCAGCGCAACTATGCAGAGAAAGTGCGCGGCTCTGCTTTGAAAAGCTCGCACTACACGACGGACTTGCTGGGCAATCGCTTCCGGTGCTGTATGGCCAACTCCCAGAAGGGTTGGGGCATTTCAATGCGAGCGCTGCCCCTCAAAATCCCATCCCTACGTGATGACCTACAGCTTGACTGGAACATCATCCGTGAGCTGACCGAAGGCTCTGGCTTGACATTGTTTGCAGGTAGGATGGGCTCCGGCAAATCCACGACCATGGCTGCATCCATCGGCAACCTTGATCCACGTGCGTCACAGATCGCGACGGTGGAAGATCCAATCGAGGTCATCTACCCCAGCCACTCCATCATCCAGCGCGAAGTCGGAACCCACGTTGAGAACTTCGCCGAAGCAATTCGCGACTGTGTGCGCCAAAGCCGGACGACAATCGTTGTCTCCGAAATCCGAGACTCGGAGACTGCGAATGCCGCGTTGCTTGCAGCCTCAACAGGGCATAGCGTATTTGCCACGATCCACGCTGACAATGTTTTCGACATCTACACTCGCATGTCTACGTTGATCGACCCGCGTTACGAGCGTGTCCTTGCTCGAAACCTCCGAGGTCTTTGGTGGCAGCATGTGGTGCGCTTCGGTACAGCTGATCGAAAGCCCTTGCCAGTATACGAGTCACTGCTGGTGGACTATGAAGCCCGCAACATCTTTGAGAAGGGCACCACAGCCCTGCCGATGCTTGCGAGTGTCATGGAGCGGCAGAAGCGGAAGAACATGACGGAAATTGCGATGGGACACGTAAGCCAGCGCCGCGCCACTCGCGAGGAAATGGCGGAGTTTATTCATCGTCGAAACCGTATTGCCGAAGATTGAACCTCACAAAAAAAGCCCGGCTATCACCGGGCTTTTTTGAACCAGCTGCTTGAGCCGGCTTTACGTTCCCCATAACTCCAAGCCAGTGGTGTTCATGTAGGTAGGCATGAGTAGCGAATTTGTATGCCTTAAATTTGGTAGCGTTGGCTTTACGAAGCGCGTTCCTGGAGCAGGAACCTCAGACAGCGGAATCGGCTGCCAGAAATAGTAGCCTTGGCAAAAGTCAACGCCGAGTTGTCGAGCCATTCGATACTCGATCACGTTTTCTATTCCTTCCATCACGACTGACTTTCCGTTGGCCTTGCACCAACGCACAAGCTTCGAGGCGGTGTTTGCGAAGCCCGGTTCATTCATCAGCCTCACCGTAGATCGCCTTGATAGCTTGCATCCGGCAATTAGCTCGGAATGCAGAAGATGCGACTTGGCGTAGCCATCATCGATATCGTCGATCACGACGGTAATTTGCTGATTTCTAAACCATCGAAGGCTTTCGTTTATCAACTGTTCGTCACCGTCAGCTGTTTCCGTCATTTCGATTGTGATTCGGCAAGCCAGATTGTGCTGATGTATGAGTTCGGAAATGTCCCTTGAGGCATCAGGGCAACTCAGCGTTCTCTGAGATAGATTTATCCAGAGCCGCATTCCGTCCATGCGCGATGCGTCTCCGCAAACCTGTCTCGCAATCAAAGTGTCGAGCATGGGCATCGTGCCGTTTTGTTCTGCCTGAGAAATCACGGAGAAGGTCGAATGATCATCCGTGTTCGGCCCAACCCTCAGCAGTGACTCGTAGGCATGCACTGTGGCATGGCTTCGCTGCAACCGCACAACGGGCTGATAAACAACATACAACGGTGGAGCTGATGAATCCGTTACGGCTGGATTGGCCATTCGGCACCTGCAATGCGTAAGCAATTTTCGAATGCATATACTTACTAATGCATCTGCAAAGCCCCCTTTTTGGAGGGTGTTCGGCAGGCGGTAACCATTTTTTTCATCAGCATCGCTAGCCTCTGAGTCGCAGCTATGGATGTGTGGGGTATGTAAAGGGCTGCGGGTAACTGAGTCAGCTCGTAATGTGCAGGCTCATGATCGTTTTCCTATGACCCGAGTACAACAAAACCAATGATGGTCACCACCACAACAACAAGAATGTAGATAATCAAAAAACGAAAACCCATGGCGTCTTTTCCCTGTTATTTCGACTGGCAGGATTTCATAGTGGCTTTCGGTGCTAGTTCGGCTGGAGAGGCGTTTCCCGGCTGTACACACTCGCGCATTCTACTTGTCGTTGGCAGCGCCCAGTAGGCGATGTTGCGGCCACGGGCCATAACTGGTTTTGTTTGGGAGTGGTCGAGGGATAGAGCAGCAAGGCAACGCCTCTTAATTCTGCCTCCTGTGGAGCGCTATCAAGACGTGATGGTTTTGACTTAGCCTGCGACATTGCACGATTTGCTGTCGGCATCCACGGCCTGCGACTTGGTAACTCTTGTACCTTTCAGTGAGTCAGGGCCGTCGCTGCTCACAACCTCATAACGCCAGAGGCTTGGTGAGCCTTTGAGACAGTAAGAAAATACAAAACCTGTAGGTAGCTGATTTTCAACGACCTCAACAATTCGAGCGTCGGTGATTCCATCAACCTGGAGCGTCCTGCTTGCAAGCTCCAACAAGTCAGAGCTTTTTTCGTACTGACTAGCATGTGCAGCTGATGCGAAGCTGATCAGAGTCACTGTCACAAGAGTAAAGCGAGACCTCATCATGGTTCATTCCTACCTTCATTGCACTCCGGCCTACCCGGTGCGCCTTGGTGTTTCAGCACCTGAGTGAGCATCCTAAATTTTGCTCTGGAGTGCATCCCAACTCGATCCACTTCCCAATATGGGTCGCTAGCATTTTGACCGTCTTGCAGATATAGCCTCAGCACAGCGATGACACGGCATTGAGCCCGTTATCTTGATCGGCATTACAGGAGGAACCCATATGTCCCTGATTGCCCATCTTCAAGTGCTCGATGACAACACTCTCGTACTCGCTTCTACTGAGCGCGTATCCCGCCATATCAAAATGCAGGCCGCTCTGTTGCAGTCAGTCAGTGGCAAGCGGTCTTGGTTTGCGAAAGGTAAGATCCGAACCGTCACGCAGTGGATCGAGGAAGTGTGGCTGGAGCGGCTGCCAGATGAGCAACTGCTGTTCCCAGTGCAAGAGTTGGCAGTGGTGAAAGGCGTTGCCGATCGTTCCGGCCTTTTGCCTGACAATCTCATTTCCTCCACCAGTACAGCCCGACGTATTGCCCAAGCCTACTCAACGTTCATCAAATTCAAGCTTCCCAACGACCCGGATCGCTTTCGCTTCAAACGTGAGTATGAGGTCTTCTGGCAGTGGCGGGCGCTGATCGAGCAAGACTGCCGAAAAAACGGCTGCGCTTTCCGTGCTGAGCTGCCGGCCTTAGTGCTGGATTTGCTCCGCGCCGGCAAGATTTCCCCGCCCGGAAAAATCGTAATGGTGGGCGTCCTCTACATGAATCCATCCGAGCGCGCAGTAATCGAACAGCTCAAGACTATGGGCGCCGAGGTCTTTGATCTGGATTTTGAAGCCGAGGTGACCGTACCTAAGCTTGTCCGGGCAATCACGCAGGCAGATGAGTTTGAGCATGTTGCTCAGTGGGTGAATAACGCTCTAAAACCTTACATCGCCACGCCGCATGCTGCACCTACGATGGCCTTGCTTGTACCAGATATGGAGGCGTATCAAGCCCCCTTGATCGAGGCGCTGACCATGACTGTCAGCCCAGCCTCAATGCTTCCCCCGAGCGACGGGTCTGAGGCGCGGGAACCATGGGATATTTCGAGTGGTGCCACCCTCGGGTCGCGGCCTATGATTCGTGCCGCCATGGGCATTCTTTCCATAACCAATCGGAAAGCAGATGCAGACGTTTTCAGTCGTGTGCTCCGTTCCAGCTGGGTGGGTGGGCACGCTGTAGAAGGTGCGCAGCGGGCACTTGTGGACGTGTGGCTGCGAGAGAACAACGGCCTGCACATGGGAGGGAAAGACTACCTTCGCGCACTGGGCGCATGCAAAACAGCCTGCAACATCTTCACCGAGAACCTTCGGCGCCTGCTGGACGCTCATGAAGAAGACGGCAAAGAACGCTACCCATCTGAATGGGCTGAGTTTTTCAAATCGTCACTCTCCCTGATGGGTTGGCCGGAAGCTGAGGCGCTGTCATCGGCGAACTTTCAGACTTTGGAAGCCTGGGAGGAAGCGCTCAAGGTTTTCCGATCCCTGGACTATCAACTAGGGCATTGTGCCTATGAGCGAGCGTTCATGTGGCTTCGCGAAATCATCGATACCCGACAGTTCCAGCCACGGTTGAGCCATGTGGCACCTGTGGCAATCATGACCTACGGCGATGCGGTGGGCTTGAGTTTCGATCATGTCTGGGTGCTCGGGGCTTCCAACAAAACTTTACCCTTGCCAGCTGATCCGAACCCTTTCCTTCCAGTCGAGCTGCTGGCTGAGGCAGGCGTTCCCGAGGCCACTGGTGAGGGCCAATTGGCGAAAGCTCAGCGGGTGGTTCAGGCCCTCATGTGTACGAGCACTGATATTACGGTTTCCTGCTTTGAGCACGATGACCGTGGTAGCAACGTCGGTGCGTCTGAACTTTTCGGGCCTTGGCCGGAGGCTGCGCGTTGCAACGCGGTTTGGGATGGATTCGCTGGGAATGAGGTCGGTTCTCTAAACCGAGAAGACTACGATCAGGAGACCGTGCCCGAAGTGGGTGATGAGGAACGCAAGAATCTCAAAGGTGGTGTGTCGGTCTTCCAAAACTACGCTGCTGAGCCATTCTTTGCTTTCGCCTGCAATCGCCTCGGGGCCAAAGAATTTCCGGTTCCAGTTTTCGGATTCGACCCGCGTATCCAAGGGACGATGCTACACCTCTGCCTTGAGCTTTTCTGGACAAAGGTGCGTACTCAGGCCGCGTTGAAAGCGTTCAGCGCTGAGCAGTTGATGGTGGAGCTTGATGATGCTATCGAGCAGGCAAGCATACGTTTGCTCTATAAACTTCAATGGCGCTATGGGCGCCGGTTGATTGGTCTCGAACAGGGGCGGTTGCGCAGCTTGCTGTGTGCCTGGATGGACGTGGAAAAGGCGCGGGAGCACCCCTTTGAGGTTGTCGGGTTTGAAAGCCGCACCGAGGTCAACGTTTTCGGTGTGGAGTTGACCGTGACGCTGGATCGGACGGACAAAATCACGCTGCCTGACAAAAAAGAATACAGCATGCTTTTCGACTACAAATCGGGGGCGAATTTCACTTTTAAGCGACTGAACGCGGAAAAGCTGCTGGAGCCACAGTTGCCCATCTATGCAACACAGGTAAAGCCGGCAGACCTTGGCATCAAGTCGATTGAAGGCGTGACGTTGGCCCAGATCAGTTACAAGAAACTTCACCTTCACACCCGCAGCTCTTTCACGTCGAAGCTCTGCGGGGGTTCCGCAGCCAAAAACGATGTGTGTACCCCAAGCGAGTGGGAAGGGCAGGTCAAGGCATGGAACTCGGCGCTGGAAGAAATGGCGCAAGGGTTCCTAGCAGGGAATGGCAGCCTATCGGCGCTTGATAAGGCTCTTCCGATGGGATACGAACACCTTGCAGCCTTGATCTGATCGCCGCTGTAACATGCATCCATTTTGTCGAAGGCCCGCTCGGGGCCTTCCATTTTAGAGACGAGACAATGCTCTACTTAGTCAGTTGCCTAATTTTGCTGATTACGGCTTCGCACCAAATGATTAAAATCGTTCATGCTCAGATGACAGGGTTTGATGATTCGACAGGCCCACGCCCCAGACTGGAGCTGATGCTACTGTGGGTGGCGATTGCGGCTGGGTTCTCAAGCCCGTTCATTGTGACCATCATCGATTCAGTGCGACTGGAGACCGTTGGGTTAAGCTCATCGCACAGCATCAAATGGACAATTTACGTTCTTCTGCTTTCAGCATGCGCCGCATGCGTGTGTGCCGCCCTGGCCCTATGCACATGCATCAAATCAAACTCAGGTACTTTTTGGCTGCAAGGTAAGGCGGTGGCAATTGCTTGCGCTGGGTGTATCGGTGTTGTGTCCGCCGTTTCCCACCTTATGTTTTTCCAGTCTTCAATGGACGGCATCGCAAACGTAGATTTGCTACGCGAATTGTCCTCGGTACAGGACATGGAAAATTGTCGGGACGGTCTCGCATTTGTCCAGTATCGCGAAGACGAAGGGCCTCTGATGTATCGATGCCCAACTTCGATTGTGCTTGGGGGTTACACCTCACAGCCATTCGCTCCATGGCCAGACTACACGCAAGGCAAAAGCCAAGATTTGGCGACCGCCATCCGGGATTTTGCCGCTTCTGCGTCTAAGCATTAACGAATACAAGCCGAGGTGGCGTTCATGAACGTCGCAAAGAAAGCAGACAAAGCCAGCATGATGTGTCTCCACGCTGAAAAGGTGTTTGGCTTCGTCGAAAGCATCGGCCTCCCCATCCAGATTGTGCATGGGGCGGTAGGCTTCATTGAGCACGTGCGTATAGTTGGTGGAGGCCTACATATCGATCCGAGGGCGAGCGCGTCAACCATCCTGCATGAGGCTGGGCATCTTGCAGTGATGCCTGCCTGCTATAGGCAGTATCTGAATGGTGATGTGGGGGATGGCGTACAACGGATGTTCCAAGAAATGGAGGCGTCGGAAATTGCTCCTGATAGCCCTTTGATGCGAGCTGCGCTCCAGGCCGGCGATCCAGAGGCCACAGCGTGGGCTTTCGCCGCTGGGGTATCGCTTGGCCTGCCAATCGAGGTGATCATTCTTGACCATGAATATGGTGGGGAAGGGGAGGCTATTCGAATTGCTCTTGCTGCCAAGTCATACATCGGAATCCATGGCATTGCTCACGCAGGCTTCTGTGTTGTTCGAGCCAATCCATATTCGTCTCATTCACTTCCAACCTACCCCGAGCTTTCTTACTGGCTTCAAGGGTGACTCGACAGGCTGTCTGCTTAGACGGTGAGATTCTAAGTTCCTGTTATCGGTTGTGACGACTTTCTTCGCCTACCGATGACACATTAGTTGCGCCGTTATCTTGGAGCTATCTGAAAGGAGAGCCCCATGACCGCTCAAGCCCGTATCGAATCTCAACTGTCACACCTAAACCCAATCATGGCTGCGATTGCTGCTACCAATCCGCATGACGCGGATGTGCGCGCACTGTCCATCGATCCTAGTCGTTCCATTGCGCTGTTGGCGCCGGCTGGCTCAGGTAAGACTACGCAGCTGCTTTACCGCTTCCTTGCGTGTCTGACAGTCGTTGAACGCCCCGAGGAAATCCTAGCAATCACGTTCACCAACAAAGCAGCGGGGGAGATTGTCGAGCGGGTATCCAATGCGCTGGGCATTGCAGCTCGTGGCGCAGAGCCGTCAGAGGCTCACGAAAAGCCTCTGTATATGCTGGCCCGTCTGGTGCTCCAGCGCGATGCTTTGCTGGGTTGGAATCTGGCCTTGAACCCTTCGCGCTTGCGGATCATGACCTTCGACTCTTACTGCGCACAGATCGCCGGTAAGATGCCAATCATGTCTGGTTTGGGCGGTGGCCGCACAGCCGATGACCCATCCCTGATCTATCGAACAGCCATCCTTGATACGCTCGGAAGCGTCAACGATGAGAGCATTCCTCAAGAGCTTCGCGATGCACTTGAGGCAGTGCTCGGCTTTGCTCGCAATCAGTTCGAGCTGCTGGTGCCGATGTTCGCCGCGTTGCTTTCGAAACGCGACCAATGGGTTGGCGAGATACTGAATATTAGCGCCGATCAACTCTCCGAAACGTTGCGGGAAATCGTAGAAAATGAAGTCTCTGAGGCGATGGCCATTCTCGCTAAATACGACTTCGATACCTGCTGGAGCATCTTTGCTGACGCCAGTGGTGTGCATGATCACCATCGGTGGGCAGCATACGGGCGCCTGGACTTAACCGAAGAAGGGCGTGACTTCGGTCGCCGCGCAGCTAAAGCGCTGCTCAAGACCGATAACATGATTCGCACCAAAGTAACGGCACGGGAAGGGTTTCCGGCGAAGGAAGCGCTCACGTCTCGCATGAACGGATTCCTCAGCACCCTCAGTGGGGAGCCAGAAATTGACGAAGCTTTGATCAAGCTTCGAGATATGCCCGATGCGGTATACCCGGAAGCATCCGCGAAGATGATGGAGCATTTGACCATCATTCTTCGATATCTCTTGGCCAATCTGATGCTCGCGTTCGACGGCTCAGCGTCCGTTGACTTTCCAGAGGTAGCCCAGCGAGCGATTCTCTCTCTTGGTGCCGGCGTTGAAATCGGGGATGCGCTTCTTGAGGAAGATCGTGTCAGTCACCTCTTAGTGGACGAGAACCAGGATACTTCTCCTGCTCAGTACCAGTTGCTCAGCTGCCTTGTTCAGGCATGGGAGCAGGATGATGCTCGTAGCGTTTTCCTTTGCGGTGACAAATATCAGTCGATCTACCTTTTCAGGGGCGCCACTCTTAGCCTGTTTACAGACACAGTTAAAGCTGCTCAATTCGGGCCGAAGGCTTTAGAGGTCTACCACCTCCGTGTAAATTTCAGATCATCGCCGACCGTGGTGGACTGGAACAACCGCGTTTATGGTGAGCTTTTCAAAGGGCCAGATAGCACCTTTGTGTCGTCTGTGGCGTTTCGCTCGAACCCTGGAAGCGTAACCGTTGAAGCGTTGACCGATAGTGAGTCAGAAGGTGTTCGCGTCGTTCATTTGATCCAGGAAGCGTTCAAAGCTGATCCCGAGCAGTCCGTGGCGATTCTCGTGCGTGGTCGTTCTCACCTCAAATACATCCTGCCCGCACTCAAGCAGGCAGGGATCAGTGCAAGCGGTACTGATATTGACCCTATCGCCGACTCCGAGCCGGTATCTGAGGTTGTGTCTCTTGTTCGAGCGCTGTGGCATCAGGCAGACCGAACCTCATGGCTTGCACTCCTGCGGGCGGCATTCGTCGGCTTGAGTTGGGAGGACAGCCTAACGGTCAGCATGGGGCACGCAGTTATTCCGGTGGCTCTGCGCAGCCCACAGGTGCAGTCGAAGCTGACGCCAGAAGGACATGCACGCGTGCTGCGCCTTGTGGAGGCGCTGGATGGAGTTGAGAAGGCGTCCCGCAGTGACGAGCTTGCGTGGCGGGCACGCGCGCTCTGGACGGCTCTGGGCGGCATGGCGACGGTGGATCAAACAGAGTTGGGGGACATTAAGACCGTCTTCAAATTGCTTGGTACGCACACCGCAAATGGTGATCTGGATAACCCGCAGTCGTTCTTCAACGATCTGGCCAACCTCTACGCTTCGCCGAAAGCTGGCGTGGTGCAGATCATGACCATTCATAAGTCGAAGGGCCTGGAGTTCGATACAGTTATCATCCCTGCCTTGCAGAAACGCGGTGGGAAAGATGACACCCCACTTTTCCATTGGCGAGCCATCGGCGGGCGTTTTTTCCTCGCTCCTAATATGGGAGACCAGGACGATATGTCAGCAGAAAGCCGTTTGTTCCGCTTCCTTGGAAGCAAGGTGAAGGCTGACCACAGTGCCGAGATTCAACGTCTGGCATATGTCGGCACGACTCGGGCGAAATTCAATCTGCATTTGCTCGCCTGCAAAGAAATTGACCGTGATGATGAAGGCTCCGCCAATACGCTTCTGGGTTGCCTGAAAGAGGTGCTAGCAAACGACTTCACTGAGGCGAGTGCGCAATCTGCGAAGCTGGATGTTCAAGGTGGCGTGCCATCGAAAGCTCGGCTGGATGCAGACCACACCGTGACTCTTCCAACTGATAGCTTCATTCCAGCCGCGACCAACGAAGCACTGCCTACTGAAAACGAACTGCATGATGAGTTGCGTGAAGGCGAGGGTAAGGATCACCGGGCGAAGGTGGAAGGCATCGTATATCACAGGGTGGTCGAAATGATCGCCAAGGACGGGCTCGACAACTGGACGCAGGAAAAGCTGAGTGGCAAGGGTCAGGCAATCTCGGCACTCATGCGCCGCGAGGGTTACCCAATCCGTGATATCCCAACTGGCCGGGATCGGATCATGCGTCTGCTTGCGACGACTTTGGCAAGCGAAAAAGGCCGATGGATTCTCTCCAAGCACGATGAAGGCGGGCAAGAGGTGCAGGTCAGTGGCTATCGAAATGGGCGCTGGGTGCATCGCTACTTGGATCGCCCATTTGTGGACGCCGGCATCTACTGGATCACGGATTGGAAATCATCTGAATGCCCAGAGGGTGTAGAGCAAGAGGTGTTCCTGCGCGGCATCATTAGTCAGTACCGGGCAAAGATGGAGGAATACCGGAGCGTAGTCATCGAGGCAGGCATCACACTGCCAGTGAAATTAGGGTTGTATTTGCCCGCTGTTGACCGTTTCGTTGAGATTTGAAGCTAAGCCCGGTACGCCGGGCTTTGTTTTGCCTGGAGACAAAGTATCTAACTGCTACAGGTTCGAATGAAAGCACGGACGATGGCTTGTACTTTGAACTCATGTGGAACCACGAACCAGCCGCAGGGGGGGAAACGTCGCCATGGCCACAACTTTGAGCAAGACACAGATTGATCGTCGCGCTGCCGCTGAGTCCGTCGCCGCCAGCGTTAAGACAGCGAAACCGGCGCCAATTGCTAAAGAGTCGGTGCTGTGTGACTTGTTTATTGAAGCCTTCAACAAGATTGATGGTTGGACATGCTATCCAGAGGGGGCAGGTTTTGACGTATTAGTTGTTCATGAGGATGGGCGCCAGATCGGTGTCGAGGCAAAGCTATCTTTGAATGCCAAGGTAGCAGATCAGATACTTCCTGGATTTGGTGATGAACACTACGGGCGCCCTGGCCCAGATCACCGCGTGGTGATCGTTAGCAGAATCACTGATGCTAGTGAAGGGATCGAAAAAATGCTACGCCGGTTAGGGGTATCTGTTCTGTGCCCACGCGAGCGCTGGGGGAGGCACGGATACGAGCTTTACTTTGACTTGAAGCGTGACATTTTCGATGCTGAGTCTTGCGCTGCTACCAAAGGATTGGAGCGGCTATTCGATTGGTGGCCAGCTGAGCGCTGTCGCGTACCAGCATTCGCACAAGCTTTGCCGGCAGGTGTCCCTTCACCCGTGCGGCTTACTCCATGGAAAGAGTCCGCTATCAAGCTCGTAGCACTCTTGCGCAGCCAAGGCTTTGTCACCGTCAAGCAGATAGCTGAGCACGGAATGGGAGCGACAAAGTGGACGCAACCAGCAAATGGTAAGCCCTCATGGCTAATCAAGGGAGCCGCACGCGGTCAATGGGTGGAAACCGTCAACATGCCTCCATTCGACAAGCAACATCCTGAGTTGTATGCGATAGCGGTGGAAGCGCTAGCGGCTAAGTCGCGGCAGGAGTTCGAGTTGCGATAGAAGAGGAACAGCTGAGCCCGCCAGTAGCGGGTTATTGTTTCGGTGGTCTACCAGTCGCTAGCAGCTCAATGGGCTTTGAGGGTGGCGTATGTGAAGCTCACGCAGCAGGGGCTCTGTGCTTACAACTCAGTGCTCAGTCTAATGCCCCGGTTCATCCCATTGACTTTCATCCGCTTGTGTAGCGGTGCAGTGCTGCCGGCTGTTCTGCGCTTCACCGTATCCCAGTAATCGCCTTTGAGGCGTACAAGCCCCTCATAAACGTCAGGGTCGTATGTGATGGAGACCTTGCCGTCGGCATAGGCAAGCACCCCACGGATGGTGTGCTTCGGGTGAAGGGCTTTCAGGTGGCCCATGTACAGCGTGAGTTGATAGAACTCATGAAGCTTGACCATGTTCCTGTATTTCCGGCTTTTGAATTCACCGACAACAATCTCATTGCCGGCGACGGCTTCGAACACCGCGTCGGCTATTCCATTGATACCGAACCGGGCGAGCTTGATGCGCCCAGCTGATTTCCCAAGATCGGTGCTGAGCATCCGGTATGCATTTTCGCGTAGGCCGAAGCGATTGAAGACCTCCCCTGACGCTTGCTGCTTTTGGAAAAGAAAAAATATGGCCAGCAGGATAAGCCCGCCGAGGATGTACATGGCCATCAGAAGACCCCCAGGAATTTCGCAGCAGCCACGACAAGGGCAGCCAAGAGGGCGTATTTGATTAGGCTTGGCCCCCTTCCAATCGCTGCGTGGGCGCGATTGCCATACTTCACGGCTCCTGCATCGACCTTAGCGAAGACACTGCTTGGCTGTGCCGCAAATCTGGCCAGTGTGCTTATGCTGATCGAGTTAGATTTCTTACTACTCAATTGGTACACCCATGTTCATTTGTATACGGCTGCCATACGGGGAAGGGGTGGAAGCTCAGCCCTTAAAGAAGAGCCGTTTATACCCGTGAAAACTGACTTCGCCATCTTCTTCTAAGGCACGGAACGCACGCGTGGCTGAACGCTTCTGCACGCCGGCCAGGTCTCGTATCAATTGCTTTCCAGCTTCAATCTGTCGCCCAAGCTTTGAATCAACAGAAGTGGGATGGTCAGCCATGAGTGTCAAGACGCGCCTGATTCTGTCTTGATCACGGCCTCTTGTCTCGACCGTCGCCTGCTCGTAGGCCTCAGCAATGCCTGCTTTTAGCTGGAATAACAATTGATCCCAGTTCGGGAAGTCAGCTTTGAAAGGCTCAAACGTTCGATCCCGGACTACGAGACAGGTCGTGCGCGAGTGGGGGTAAAGCTGGAGCAGGCTGCTGTGGCCGGGCGAGGATGTGAGCAGGTCGCCTCGTTTCAAGAACTCAATGAGCATGAGTCGAGCATCTGGCCTGTTTTGCCCATCAATCACGAATAAACCGCCCTCGATCAGCAGTCCAAATTCGTTATCGCCCAGCACCAGTCCTTCCGGGCAACGTACCGTCTCAATGCTTCCGTGTTTGATCAGGGCCAGTAGGAATGTTCCCCACTGAGGAAAAAACGTTGCATCGTTGACGATCCATGCCGGCGCCGGCACGTCCAGCACCCCAGAAGAGCCCGCGAAAGCGCTGCCGGTCATCAGCGATCCTCCCGTAGATCGTACTGGTTGTTGTCGTAGGGCTCGATCCTGATGTTCACGTCTGATGGCAACTCGATACCGATCAGTCCTGCCACCATGTCGTTCGTAGGTTGGATAACCAGGAGGACGCTACGATGCCGCAGGGTTTGGCTGAGATAGACCCCCTTCGTTGAGTCAGCCTTCCTCATTTCCCGCATTCTCATCCAGCGGCGCCGCTCAGTCTTGAGGGCTTTTGGCCCGCGACAGCGCACCCCTTCGCAGGTCTTAACGTAGGCCTTGAGAGTCGAACAGACTGAGCGGACAGATTCGGAGCGAATGCCGTCTATGACGATGTAGAAACTAGCGGACGAGAATCTAACCTTCTGCGTTTTCTTGTCCGCCAGATCCCAAGGGACGGTGCTTTTGGCTTCTGGATACATGAGGGGGGTGTCAAATTGGGGTCATAACTGATAGTGCGACCCCAAAGCCCCCTTTTCGGGTGGCGGATCAGTATTTTTTCCTGGAGCCTTCTAAGCGCTGCTGGTGCATGAACACGACGAGCAAGCCACCGAAGAACCATGCCATGCCGAAACATGCCGAGAAGACCACCAGCGGGCGCGTGACGGCCTGTGCCGCCAGTCGTGCGAAATCGTGGTTTATGACCACTCGATTCAGTTCGTGATTCTTGTAATAAGTGATGAGGTACTTTTGAGCGGCATCGACGCCTCTGAATACCGTGTCGTCATCGCTGGGCTGTTGACCAATGTAGCCTGTGGTGTTCATGACGATGCCCTTATGGCTGGCGATTACCGCCATTAGTCCTGAGTCATTTTTAAGATCATCAGGCACGTCAGCGCCTACCCAGCTGTAGCATTTCCACTGCCCCTGATCACACTGGTAGTGAAATCTGCCTTCATAGGTTGAAGTAAATTCTTCTTGGTACTTCAAGTAGGGCTCAAGGATCGCGGACTGCAACTGATACGGGAACGTGTAGTGCAGCCACATTTGAAAGCATGTGAAAAACATCAGAAACACTGTGATGTGAATGCGGAAAAAGCTCTTGAAACCACGTTGCCAGAAGCGGGCGAGCAATGAGAACGTGATGATCATAAGGACGGTCACATCACCACGCTGACGCTCTGTTGACGTTATTTGGTGGCCGAACCAGAGGTTAATTGCCTGATAGGCTTTGTTCAGAAGGTTAACTTCTTCCTGCCAGAGTGCAACGGCAAGCAGGAGCAGAAGCCAGCCCGGCGATATCGAGCGCTGGAAGTGGGCATAGAACCCGCACCATATCGAGAAGAACAGCAGAAAAACGCCAAAGTCCTCTAGGCACTGATTCAGCGACCATGCAGCCCATCCGCCATCAGTTGCCGGAAAAGAGCAAGCCGCTGTTGCGACCCAAAACACGGTGCAAACAAGCAGAGTTTGCATCTGCCAAGTGACACTGTTGAGCCGGTGATTCATTCTCGAAAAATAACTGTGGATTCTCTGCATGGTGCTCGCCCGTTTGGATGGAGCCCAGTCTCGCGATTTGCCATGTTTGCTTCCACTCAACCCCTTGTAGTTGATGAGTTGTTTATGTCCCTGTCTGAACGTCGATTCCAGCGCTATCACCTCACGCCCGGCGCTTTTTCCCGTCAGCGCATAAGAGGCACTGGCCTCCTTGCCAGCATCAAGGGATGGAAGGATTGCCGAGTGAAGGACATGTCCGTCGCTGGCGCTCTCATCCTTGCAAAGCAAGAACACCAGCTAGGTTCAAAGATCGAGGTCGAGCTGGAAACCACAGACGGCACTCGTATGGTTTTCCTAGGCGAGGTGGTGAACCTCGGGAAGGATCACAATTCAAACGAGCACAAGATCGGAATGAAGATCCAGGCTCCAAAAGGCGGCTCTGCCGAGGCGGAATTTTTAGATAGTTTGGAAAATAGATTCAAGGCTAGCGCGTGATAGAAGCAAGGCGCTGCAAGAAAGCCAGCGCCTTGTTCAAGGGTAAGTCGGGAACCGCCAACACCACAGAAGTGACAGAAGGGGGGAGCGCTGAATAGGAGGTTTTGATCCTACGGCGATTCCCTGGAAATCGTACTGATGTGAAACTGTTTGCACACATACTAGCTCAAGCGTGGCAAACATGCACTGCGCGGCATCCTTGTATTTGATGCCGTTCGCATAATATTGAGCAAGTGAACCTTTTTTTAGCCGCCGTAACGGGTCAGCCACGTTTCAAGCCCATCAGACCATCAAAACCGCTCATTGTTCCCCGCTTTTGGTGCGGTTGGCCGTTGACGCTTGACGCTTGACGCTTGAGTGCAGATTCGCTGAATACCCGCGCATGCGCGGAAAAAGCTGAGGAAGAGTTAAAAAAGGGCAAGCAGCTCTGCGATCATTCGTCTCAGCTGCCCTAGCACTCCCACACTGAAAATCTTCCTTTCAGCAATTACGGGATCGCCAATAGGTAGTCCCGGCAGATGCGAGCCGAGTGATACCCACACTGGATCAGCCCACCGTCCATCCCTACCCACATTCGACATGGCAGCTTGAGCAATGCTTACCACCTCGGCTGCATCACCTTCGGGCAGATCAGGCACTTCGAGGCGTAACCACCCACCACTTAGACTCTGATCGATGAAGGTGTGAGCCGCGTAAAGTTGATACTTGCGGCGGATGTGGGATTGCACTCGCAGTCTAGCTTGGTCTGCCATTTCCCGTGCTGCATCGGCGGGCAAGGTGGCCCTACCTGCAATAGGGAAAATCACTTCCACAAGACCTTTTCTGCCTTCAATCTTCAAAACACGCGCATCTTCTCGCTGCCCAGTTTTGAGACTGGGGGGCGGGGCGGTGACAGGAAGACGAAGAGCCGAAGCGATCCCATCCAAATCGAAGTTTTCCTGATGATCCACTGCGACGATGCGAATATTGTCGGCAACATACATGCGCTGGAACACGGAGTTCACTTCATCCAGCGTGTATGCCATGAATGGCTTGCTGTCGGCAGCACAGGGTGCCACGGCGCCGGCATGGACACTGATGAATCGCTCGTAGAAGGTAGGCGAACTGATGTAGTTTTCATCAGACCCCACCTCGCGAGTGATCGTCAGCTTTTCTCGCTCAAATCCCAGAGTGGGAAGCGAGCGTCGCCCGAGGAAAGTAACCAACGCACGCTGCATTTCGATTGCTGAGCCGGATGGGCCTTCTAGCGAGAACTCAGTGAAATCGCTGTGAGTCACCGCTGAAAGCTTTATGCCACTTGCTCTCAGCGCCAAAATTGCATCAACGGGGCTCTCACCGTATTCGGTATCGCTGAGAATCAGATGCTCGATGAGGTGTGGTGCTTCACGTAAGCCACATACGGAGGTGGTGCCGGTTCCAACGTATGCGTGAAGCGAGATTGATGGCGGTTGAGGGCTGACCTGTGCCAGCTGCACATTGGCGATGGCATGTGGAATGCTGGCCGCGCAGATGGCGGCCAGAGTAAAGCGTTTAACCACGTATGGCTTCCTTCATTCGGTCGAGCAAGCTTTTGGTCTTGGTGTCGTCGGGGATCAAATCCATGGCACCAAAGCGTGGCCCTGAATCCTCAGACTGATAGAGGTACTGCATTTTGTTCCGCTTGAACCCAACGTAGGGGGCTGAGTAGCCAATGTACTTGTCCATGTCCAAATAGCTTTCTTTGATGTTCGGATCGAAGCCAAAGATCAGTCGAATGCCTGAGCGTTTCCACAACTCCGCATTGGGTTGCCTGACTATAACGACCAGGTGGACGCCGCTCGCGCTTGCCAGCGAGTAGGCAGCATCGAGTTCGGAGGTCTGAGTGTTGAGGTTTTCCACATCAACAATGAGTGCCCTCCCGTCTGGAGAGTTGGTCATCATGGCAGGGATGTTCAACGCAACTACATCCTTGAGCGAGAAGGTCTCAGGCGGCGCGATGGCGACAACCACATTGCTCGTACTAAACGCTTTTCGAAGACCCACGTCATACGTCGAGTCTGTTTCGGCTCTGTAAATCGCAATGCCCTTGGACACGACTGAGAGCCAATCACCACCATGAGGATTATCACGGAAGATGACGACTTTGGTGCCTGCGGTTGGATTTAGAACCACTTCTTGATCCACAAAGCGCCGGGCCTTTTCCTCGTCCGGCTGGATAATCAAGCAGTGTTCATGGATATAGCGGCCCAGGACATACTGAATCGGCGCGTAGTAACCGAACCGTTGCTTGAATTTGGCCAAGATCGCTCGGTCAGTGGTATTCGGGTCGATTGGGTCAGACCGAGCGTAGTTGATCAGCGAGTCGAAGCTTGAGAATCCTCCCAGAGCAGCCACAATCTCTCGCTCGGGCACGCCTTGTCGAACGTCGTTTTGGTACGACAGCGACAGGTTGAGAGCCATGCGCATAAAGTGCATCGCTTGGTGCTGAGCATCCTCAGAGAGCATCACATCGTGCGACTTGATGTGTTGAAGGCCTTGCATAGGGTCACCCAACTCCCAGCTCCGGGTGTCGAGTGTCTTGTATCCGTATGCACGAGCTACCGCCGTGGCGGCTTGTTCGAGGTTGAACTCTTTAGGGTATTTCGCTCGCAAGCGTGCAACTTGTGTGTCCAGCATGGTTGACTCCAATCCACTATCAGTCTTGTGGAGGCCGGCCATGCCGGCGCCCTCATTTGGAGAATCGGTACTGTTTCAAGTAACGATGTAGGTACATGGATTCAACGAAGGGCTCCAAATCGATCTTGGTGCGGCTCCATTTTTTCTCGCTGAGTTCTCCAGCCTCGTAACTTGATAGTGGAACGATAAAGGGCACTGGATCGTCGATGGGGTAAACGATTGGTGTAGGTGACGGCCTTAGAGCCTTCGGTTCAGTTCCGATAAACGAAACCCGAGCCCGTACATGGGGCTGACCAGGGCGAAAGGCCGCAATGCGCTCACGGGGGCTGATGCCTGACAACGAGGTTATGGCTTCAACAAATTTGCGCGAGTTGTCTCCTTCTGGCAATTCGCCGATTGCCGGGACATATCCGTGGAGTTTTTTCAGATGCTTGGTGTACACCTTGATCCAATCGGCTGCTGTCTTGTTCTGCACTGATGGAGAAGCATCCCAGTAAAAACGGATGCGTGCCGGCCCGCTGACAATCCATGTTTGACGGATCACTTGTAGGCTTGAGAGGTAGCGCATGGAGGCCCATGCTTTGCTGCGTTCGTACTGTTCTTCAATTTCGCCGGCCAAACGCTCGATTTCCTGTCGCACACCGTTAAGCTCAACCAGTTCATGTAACCAGTCGCGGGGTAAAGCCAGCACGGCAGGGACACGCAAGGTCTCTCGTGGATTTTGCTTTCCAGGTTCAATCCTCGTCGAGGTCAGACCATAGATGACGCGTTGCAGCGCCTCACTCCCGTCCAGGGGTGTTACGGTAATGCCTTTAGTCTCATCGACCTCAGCTTGATCGCGAAACGGGATCAGGTATGACGCATCAACCCTGAGCCGGTCGGGGCTGGCGCGCATCTTGTTGCCCAACGCTTCAAGGCGCTCTTCCAGAATGCCTACCTGTTCCTTGATCCCCTGCTGAGGGCTGAGATAATGCGGCATAGCTTCTCCGTGAGTTGGGAAGGATTCGTACATCATAACGGGTAAGCCGGGAA